>NZ_QLUW01000001.1 GCF_003268025.1 Paenibacillus montanisoli
AAGATGAGATTTCCCAGTATGTAAGACCCCTGGAAGACGACCAGGTTGATAGGTTCGAGGTGGAAGCGCAGCAATGTGTGGAGCTGACGAATACTAATCGGTCGAGGGCTTATCCTAAATACTTCGAATAAACAGCTAAAGCAAGAAACCTTCGCAAAGGTTCGTATCCAGTTTTCAGGGTGACAAGTTGCCCTAGTTTCATAATATTCCCTGATAGCTCAGTTGGTAGAGCACTCGACTGTTAATCGAGTTGTCACAGGTTCGAGTCCTGTTCGGGGAGCCATTTATCCGGAGAGCTGTCCGAGTGGTCGAAGGAGCACGATTGGAAATCGTGTAGGCGTTAACCGCGTCTCGAGGGTTCGAATCCCTCGCTCTCCGCCAGATATGGCCCGTTGGTCAAGGGGTTAAGACACCTCCCTTTCACGGAGGTAACAGGGGTTCGAATCCCCTACGGGTCACCATTTTCTCTAAAAATTCTTCAAAAAAAACACTTGCAATTAGCGTACAAGATGAGTTATAGTATTACTTGTCGCGCTTAACATGGAGGCTTAGCTCAGCTGGGAGAGCATCTGCCTTACAAGCAGAGGGTCGGCGGTTCGATCCCGTCAGCCTCCACCATATAAGTGCATTAGCACACTGACGCGGGGTGGAGCAGCTCGGTAGCTCGTCGGGCTCATAACCCGAAGGCCGCAGGTTCAAATCCTGCCCCCGCAACCAAACTTCTTTCGGTCTTATACCGAGAATTATAATGTGGAGCCGTGGTGTAGAGGCCTAACATGCCTGCCTGTCACGCAGGAGACCGCGGGTTCGAATCCCGTCGGCTCCGCCATTATAAACCATAAGGCTCGGTAGCTCAGTTGGTAGAGCAGAGGACTGAAAATCCTCGTGTCGGCGGTTCGATTCCGTCCCGAGCCACCATCTTTAAATGCTTGAAAGTGATATGCCGGTGTAGCTCAGTTGGTAGAGCAACTGACTTGTAATCAGTAGGTCGTGGGTTCGACTCCTATCGCCGGCACCATTATGGAGGATTAGCGAAGTGGCCAAACGCGGGAGACTGTAAATCTCTTCCTTCCAGGTTCGGTGGTTCGAATCCATCATCCTCCACCACTTACCTAGGGGCATAGTTTAAAGGTAGAACAGCGGTCTCCAAAACCGTTAGTGTGGGTTCAATTCCTGCTGCCCCTGCCAATTGAATAGTTGTATGGCGATCGTGGCGAAGGGGTTAACGCACCGGTTTGTGGATCCGGCATTCGTGGGTTCAAGTCCCATCGGTCGCCCCATAACAACTACTAACTTACATCTTATGCGTTGGGGATTAGCCAAGCGGTAAGGCAACGGACTTTGACTCCGTCATTCCTAGGTTCGAATCCTAGATCCCCAGCCATTATGCGGAAGTGGCTCAGCGGTAGAGCATCGCCTTGCCAAGGCGAGGGTCGCGGGTTCGATTCCCGTCTTCCGCTCCATTATTTATCTGGCGCCATAGCCAAGTGGTAAGGCAGAGCTCTGCAAAAGCTTTACCCCCAGTTCGAGTCTGGGTGGCGCCTCCACCATTTTCACAATTTGTGCCCTTAGCTCAGCTGGATAGAGCGTTTGACTACGAATCAAAAGGTCAGGAGTTCGAATCTCTTAGGGCACGCCATGTATTTGCCGGTGTGGCGGAATGGCAGACGCGCGCGACTCAAAATCGTGAGGGAAACCGTGGAGGTTCGAGTCCTCTCACCGGCACCATATATGAGATTAAGCAGCCTGTAAGATCATTGATCTTACAGGCTTTTTGTCGTCCAAAATGAGCAATAGAAGGCGGAGTTTTGATATACGATGTTTTGTTTGTCAGCCTCAGGGTCGGCGTGCTCCCCGCCTCAGGTCTAGGTTCAAAAACCGTCGCGGGTCCGTTTTGGAAATTCTGCAAACAACCTAGAATAAGGACATAAGCAAGAAACGAAACAATAGCAAGAAAGCAGCCGTAAGGAAGATTAAAAGTTGAAGTCAATTCATGAAAGGCGGTGACATGTAAAATGAACGGAAAATCTGCACTGAGTGCTATTCTGGTTGTAATCGGCACACTGATGGTCATGAAGTTTATCGGTATCAACTTAAGCTGGATTATCGGTCTACTGATGCCATTCATCCTGATCGGACTTGGCGTAATCGGACTTCGCAACAACAGCAAAATCATCGGCGGCATTCTCATCGTCGTCGGTGCAATTATGCTGATCAGCAAATTGGCGTGGGTGTTCGCGCTTCTGCTGGCAATCGGATTAATCCTATGGGGAGTCTCCTTATTCAAGAGTCGTACTAGAGGCGTTTAACTTAATGAAGAAATGAACTTTACCTTAGCAGTGTGAACGAAGGAGGCAAGACGATGAGTATCATGCGGAGAGTTCGGGACATGACGGTTGCAACGCTCAACGAGCGGCTGGAGAAAGCAGAAGATCCCGTTAAGCTAATCGATCAGTTTCTCTGGTCGACGAGAGAAGAGATTATTGGCGCGGAGAAGCTGTATCAGCAATGCGCAGCGCATAGCAACCATTTGAGAGCACAATGGCTTCAAGCAGAGCAGCTTAAAGAGAAACGCGAGCAGCAAGCGATTATCGCTTTGAAAGCCGGTGAGGAGCACGTGGCTCGGATCGCGCTGATGGAGAAGGCGTCCAGCGAAGAACGTTCTGCGCAGTATCGTGAGCTTTATGAGCAGGCTCAACAAGGCACGCGAGATTTGGAAGAACAACTGCGCGAGCTGCGCAGCGAGTACCAGACGGTGTACGAGAGACGTGAATATTTTGCAGCACGGATGGAGTCGCTTCGCTTGCAGCAGCGCATGAACGAGCGCTACGCAGGCAATCACGGCTCAATCGGACAACAACAGCCAAACGGCATGTTCCGGAAGCTGGAGGACCGGATTTCGGACATGGAGCTGGAAGCACGCAGCCTGCGCGATCTGCGCAAAGCCGGGCAAGAGTTCATTAGCGAAGCCGGCTTTACACTGCAGAACGTTATCGAACGCGAGATGGAGCAGTTGAAACGCAAACTACAACAGGAAGGTTGGAAGCCGTAATGAAGAAACTGTACCGGTCGCGCCGCGATAAGAAGCTGTTTGGCTTATGCGGCGGTTTAGCTGATATGCTGAATGTCGATGCGACGCTGCTGCGGATTCTTCTGATCGTGGTGACCGTATTTACGAGCGGAGCATTAATTCTTGTCTATATTTTAGCTGGATTAGTCGTTCCAAAGGACCCTTACCACCATGGAGGATATGGCCCGGGCGGTTTCAATGGCGGTTGGAATAACGGCCCGTACGGCGGCAGCAACGGCAATTATGGTCATGGTCAAGGCTTTGGTTATGGAGGTTCGTACAACAACCCGCCACAGCCACCGGGCACAGGCGGCGCGAATTGGCAAACGCCGCCGGCGCAGTCGGCTTCGAATATTGATGCCATGATGGAAGACCTGGAAAAGCGCGCATTGCGCAAAGAAATCGAAGAGCTTCGTGCAAAATTAGCGAAACATGAGAAGGGAGAGTTTTAAACATGAGTATTTTCAAAAGAATGAAGGATATGACGAAGGCATCGGTCCATGAACTGCTTGATAAGATGGAAGATCCGGTTGTCATGTTGAATCAATATTTGCGCGATATGGAGGCTGAAATCCATACGGCTGAGCTGACGGTAGCCAAGCAAATGGCAAGCGAGCGCCGCATGAAGCAGCGTCTTGAGGAAGCGGTTCGCAGCGGCGCAGACCGCGAGGCGAAAGCCGAGACCGCCCTGCGTGCCGGCCAAGAGGATCTGGCTCGCAAGCTTCTGGAGGAGAAAATTTTCTTCGACCAAAAGACGGTGGAATACACAGAGATGCACCAAAGCGCAAAGGCGCAAGCGGACGATCTCATGGCACAGCTGCATGGTATGAAGGACGAGTATTATCAGCTTCGCAACAAGCGCAATGAGCTTGCCGCCCGTGCTCAAATGGCGAAGGCGAAGAAGCAAATGGCGCAAGTAACATCGGTTCATTCCATCGAGAGCGGTCACGCATCGCGCGGCTTTAGCCGGATGGAAGAAAAAATTATGCAAATGGAAGCGGAAGCCGACGTAATGCGCGTACCATACAACAACTACAAAGCTCCTGCAGCTGCAGGCTCCGTTGACCCTGCGAAGCAGGTGCAAATCGAAGAGCAGCTTCAAGCGCTCAAGAACAAGCTGAACCCGCCTTCCGGCGAATAGACTCTGATCCGAGCCATGCAAATGATGTAAGCCATAAATGGTCGATGCGCTAATCGAGGCATCGGCCACTGGCTTGTTTGCCGTTATACATAAATGAGGGGGAGCAGCAGTGAAGGAAGAATCAGACCGGTCATCAAGGCCGATGACCCAGCCGGAGACGCCGCCAGCCGTACAAGGGCCGCTGTTTCCGGCTTATCGAAATGGCGCACCGTCTTCAACCGCTCAGACCGAGAAGCGGCGGAACGCTGCGGAAACCGTGCTGTGGATTTTGGTCATTCTCGGCTTGAGTGTGCTTGTCCTGCAAGGAACCGGATATGTGAAGCTATTCGCGCTGCAAAGCAAAGCCGCGTTGATCGGTCTAACGGTCATTGCGCTGGCACTCATTATGGCGGCTGCCTATAGCTATCTGCAAAGCGTGAAGCTGAGAGCCGCTATGCAGCGACTGACCGAGCAGCAGCGGCGCAAGCGCCAGCGGGTTACCCTTCCCGATCAGGAAGGGGAAGCGAAGGCGCCTGAATCTCTCTCGGAAGAGGATGAGGCTTGGACGGAGCAGGTGCGTTTCTCCGCCGTGATCGAGGAGCGGCAGCGGCTGGCACGAGAGCTTCATGATGCGGTCAGCCAGCAGCTATTTGCCATCTCCATGACGGCGACGGCGGTCAGCCGGACGCTGGAGAAGGACTGGGAGCGAGCCAAGCGGCAGGTGCAGCTAATCGAGGAGATGGCCTCGGTCGCGCAGTCGGAGATGCGCGCGCTGCTTCTGCATTTGCGGCCGATTCATCTGGACGGCAAAAATTTAAGCCAGGCGCTGCATAGCTTGATCGATGAGCTGAAGCTGAAGGTGCCGATGAAGATTACGCTGGAGGCTGACCCTACGATCATGCTCGATACGGAAGCGGAAGATCATCTGTTCCGCATCGCCCAAGAGGCGCTATCCAATACGCTCCGGCACTCGAAGGCGGAAAATTTGAATATTTATTTGCAGCACGCCGGCGCATACGTACGGTTGACGTTGCAGGATAATGGCGTTGGTTTTAACCTAGAGGAGAAAAAGCAAACCTCCTACGGTTTGTTAACGATGGAAGAACGGGTTAATGTGCTTGGCGGTTCTTTGAAGCTGATCACGTCGCCAGGGAACGGCGTTTTAATCGACATATGGGTGCCTGCATCTGGGCATGATGGAGGAGGAATACTACCGAATGGAAGCGATCGAACGAATGGACAGCATCGAACAACCTATTAAGGTGTTGCTCGTGGACGATCACGAGATGGTCAGGATCGGGCTGGCCGCGGTATTGAATACCGAGGACGGGATAGAAGTCGTCGGGGAAGCGAGCAACGGGATGGAAGGCATCCGCCTGGCGCAAGCGTATAGGCCGGACGTCGTGCTAATGGATTTGGTCATGGAAGGCATGGACGGCGTAGAAACGACCCGCAAGCTGCTTGAGTTGTATCCGGACTGCAAGGTGATCGTACTGACTAGCTATTTGGACGACGGAAAAATGTATCCCGTTATTGAAGCAGGCGCATTCAGCTACCTGCTGAAAACATCGCGCGCGACCGAGATCGCGGATGCGATCCGTGCCGCTAACAGAGGCCAGTCGGTGCTGGAATCCCAAGTGGCGGCAAAGATGATGAACCGGTTCCGTCAACCGAAAGCGGAGGCTGTTCGTCCGCTCCACGATCAGCTGACAGACCGGGAAATGGACGTCTTGAAGTGCGTGGCGAAGGGCTTGTCAAACCAAGAAATCGCCGAGGAATTGTTCATTGGGATTAAGACGGTGAAGTTCCACGTCACGAATATTTTCGCGAAGCTGAGCGTGGAAGATCGGACGCAAGCGGCCATTTACGCGCACAAGCACGGGTTGGCGGAATAGGGCTCAACCGGATGCGGTGGTCCATTTCTTGCGAAAGGCCAGCGGCGTGAGTCCTTCACGGGCTTTGAACAGATTTATAAAGTGGCTGACGTTGTCGACGCCGACCTCCTCCGCGATGGCCGCTACCGGCTTCGCGGTATATTTGAGAAGCTCCTTTGCCCGTACGATTCGCAGGTAAATGAGGTACTCATTCGGCGACATGCCGATATGCTTCTTGAACTCGCGGATTAGATGGTATTTGCTCAGGGCAAACGATCGCGCCAGTTCATCTAGGCGGATCGTTTCGGAGCATCGGCGCTCCATCTCGCGGATCATGTCGGCCAAATAGGCGGGAACCGCCTTGGCGTCCGAAGCTTGAACATGGGCTGATATAACGAGTTCCGTAGCCAGATCGGTAAGCACCTTGGCGCCATACAGCTCGGTGTGAACGGTCTTCTGCTCATGCAGATCAATTAGGCATTGCATATAGCCAAGGACAGGCGAGTCGCGCTGCAGCTGCAGAAGAGGATCGCCTTTTTTGGCATACGAATCGTAATAATGCCGGCTGGCTCCCCCGTAGAAATGAACCCATGCGAATTCCCAATGCTCGCTCCCCGTGGCCCGATAATGCTGATGAGCCATACAGTCGATAAAGAACAGCGAGTGCGGGCCAAGCGTGAACGAATGGCCGCCATAATCCAGTTTGCCTTCCCCGGAAACCGTGTAAACGACGAGATAGGACGGCAGATGCTGCCTCTCCGTGAAATACGGCGGATGCGTCCAGAAGTATCCGACCTCTTGAACATACATAAACGCCGACTTTGCCTCCATACTCGGCGATAAAATCAAGCGGACGGAATTGTTCGTCCAGCTGTGCGAGGCATTTTCCATATAACGCTGCGGCATGCTCCATCATCCCCTCTACTCCGTTTTTCCCATTATCGTCTACGACTCGGAACAAAGCAATATACTGTGATTTTGGAGCAACATATCGCGATGTGGTTTCAAATGACTGCGAATACAATGAGATTATGAATCTATTATTTTCTCATTGGAGGCGCTTGCCATGACGCTGCTTACCCCCATAAAACCAAATAAAAAACCGAGAATCGGCCTCTATTCCATCGGCCTTGAAGCTTACTGGCCGCAATTCCCCGGACTTCGGGAACGGCTGATCGAATATGGAGCTCATCTGGAGAAGAAGATGTCCGTGCACGGCGAGGTGTACAATTTCGGTCTCGTCGATTCGGAGGGCAAAGGCCGCCAGGGGGGCGAGTGGTTCAATGAGAAGAACGTGGATCTGATCTTCTGCCATGTCGCCACGTATTCCACCAGCTCCAACGTGCTCCCGATCCATCAGCAGTGCAGCAAGCCCGTCATTATACTGAACCTTCAGCCGACCGCCCGCATCAATTACGCGCAATCGACGACCGGCGAATGGCTGGCGCATTGCGTCGCTTGTCCGGTACCTGAAATTTCGAACGCGTTCAACCGCGCCGGCATCCGCTTCCGCGTCATTAACGGTCTGCTTGGTCTCGATTATACGCCGGCGCAATCGTTGACGGATGAGGTGACGCATAACCGTCCTGAAGCGATCCGCGCTTGGCGGGAAATTACGGAGTGGATCAAGGCGGCGGAGGTTGTGCGGACGATGCGCCATGCGCGCTTTGGCTTCTTGGGCAATACGTATAGCGGCATGCTCGATATGTACAGCGATTTTACAATGATCCAGGCACAGCTCGGGCTGCATGTTGAAGTGCTGGAGATGTGCGATCTTGACCGGTTCATGAAGGAAGTCTCGCCGGAAGAGATCGAGGCAAAGCTTATAGAAATCGAAGAGATGTTCGAGATCAGCGGCGATTCGCCGTCCGATCCGATTGCGAAGAAGCCGACGGAAGAGCAGCTGAACTGGTCTGCAAGGGTGGCGGTCGCGCAGGAAAAGCTCGTGCGGGCTTACGACCTTGATGCGCTTACGTACTATTATCACGGGCAGGATGGAAACGAGTATGAGCAGCTGCAATCCGGCTTTATCGTCGGCCATTCGCTTCTGACTGCGCGCGGCATTCCTTGTTCGGGAGAGGGCGATCTCAAGACGGCGGTCGGCATGAAAATATGCGATATCGTCGGAGCGGGAGGCAGCTTCTCCGAAATCGTGGTGGTCGATTACATCGACGAGACGATTTTGCTCGGCCATGACGGTCCGTTCCATGTCGCGATCGCAAACGGCAAGCCGATTCTGCGCGGTATGGGGCTCTACCACGGGAAGCGGGGAACCGGTGTATCCGTGGAGGCGAAGGTAAAGCGCGGGCCGGTGACGACGCTGAACGTGACGCAGACCGGCGACGGCAAGCTGGGGCTGGTCGTTAGCGAAGGCGAAGCGACGAGCGGAGAGATTATGCAAATCGGCAACACGCAAACGCATGTGAAATTCGCCTTCCATCCCGACGCGTATATGGAGAAGTGGTTTGCCGAAGCGCCAACGCATCACTGCGTGATTGCCGTCGGCAATCAAGCTTCGCAGTTCCAAAAGGTAGCGGAGCTGCTGAAGCTGCGCAATGTGACATTGTGCAAAAATGAATAGCGGGGAGTGAGCGGAGTGCAGCGCGTTTCGTTTGTTTTGCAAATTGACGAAAGCAGTCGTGATGAATATATCCGAAGGCACGAAATGGTAGACCCGGAGCTGCTCCAGGCATTTCGGGAGGTTGGGATCCGAAGCTACAGCATTTTTCTGGATGGCGGCCGCTTGTTTGCTTATATGGAGGTCGAAGACTTCGAGCATGCGATGGCTGAGCTGAGCGGTCAACCCGCCAACATCCGGTGGCAGCAGTTCATGTCGGATTTACTTATCAAGCACCATGAAGACTCTACGTTAAAAGTCATTCCGGAAGTGTTTCATTTTACGTCAGCCGTTGAATAGAGCCCGTAAAACCTGCCCTCGCGCTTCAATATGGAGTTGCGGGGGCAGTCTGCATTCCTATTTTCATGTAAGCGCTTTACATACCAAATGGAATATGATTCTATAATAATAAGTTATCAATTCGTTGAGTTCAGCTGCACGATAGGAGGTAAGTTGTCCATGAGATGGACGAATTGGTTCCAGTCCAAGCTGCTGCACAAAATGGTCCTCATCTACTCCTTGCTCATCCTCATTCCGCTCAGCATCATCAGCGGCACCTTCTACCTGCGTTCCAAGTCGATCATGGAAAACCAGACAATCGAAACCGAAAACCGTATCCTGGAGGAGACCTCAGACAAAATCGACAACGTGCTTCGGCTGATCGCCAAGAAAACATCGGAAATTGCCGATAATCCGGCGATTCAAAAAATGCTGGCCAACGACGCGCTGCCGACTCAGTATCCGCTGCGGCAAAACGAGCGCGACTACATACAGGATGCCGCTATGGAGGCGCTTGAGATCGCGATCGCGAACACGAAACGGGAAGCCGGCGATTTTACGGATTCGATTCACCTCTACAACCGCAGCGGCGGCCACTATATTGCAGGCCAAGGCAAGGCCGTGCAATTCTATCAAGCCTTCAAGATACTGCCTTATGATCAGCCGGGAACGCCGCAATGGGTGTTCTTCCCCGATCATCGGCGGATGGTCTGCGCCGCGATGATTTTCGACAAAGAGACAGGCCTCGAGTTAGGCTTCGTCTTGTTCATGCTAAAGATCGACCACGTAATGACCCTCTATGAAAATTATCCTCAGAACGCTTTTTACATTACGAATGCAAACAATATCATCCTTTCGCATCATCAGTCGAGCCGGGTCGGCGACCTCTACACCGCCTCGAAGCAGCAAGGGCTCGTTACGCTCACGCATAAATCGCAGGTCAGCGAATTTAAATACATCAGCGAAATTCGTACGGATAAGCTGACCGCAAGCATTCGCAAGCAAGCGTATTACGCGGCCGGATTAACCGTCGTTTCCTGGATCATCGTCGTCGTAATCACTTATTTGATTCTCAAGCGCATTACGAATCCGCTGCTTAAATTGACCCGACTAATGCGCAGCGCGGAACGCGGCAAATATGAACTGATCAAGGACATCCGCACGAAGGACGAGATCGCCTCCCTCTGTCTTAGCTTCAACAGCTTAGTGACGGAAACGCAGGATCTGATTCAGCGGGTGTACAGGACGGAGCTGCTTAAGAAGGAAGCGGAGCTGAAGGCAATCCGGATGCAGTTTAACCCCCATTTCTTATACAACACGTTGGAATATATCAGCATCATGGCGCAGAACGGGCAAGCCAAGGAGCAAATCCCGATCATCGTGAAGAAGGTGGCCGACATCTTCCGTTTCTCGATATCGCCGGGACAGACGGTCATTCCGCTCGAGATGGAGCTGGAGTTCGCAAGCCTGTACATGCAGATTCACGAGTTCCGGTTCGGCGACCGGTTCAGCTACCAGACCGTACTGCCGGATGAGCTGAAGCGGGTGACCGTGCCGAAGCTGATTCTCCAGCCCCTCGTGGAAAATGCGTTCGTCCACGGCGTTGACCGTGTTCATGGGAATGGCACGATTCAGATCGTGGCGTATGAGCATGAGTTCCAGCTTGTCATCGAGGTCCGGGACAATGGAGGCGGCCTTTCCGGAACGGAAGCGGCGCTGCATAAGAAAGGGCTTGGAACCGGGCTTGAAAACGTCAGGTCCCGCATGCTGCATCATTACGGGCCGTCGGCACAATTGGAGCTGCTGCAATTGGAGCAGGGAACATGCGTGCGACTGACGATGCCGATTACGCTTGTCGAGCAAACGGAAGCAGGATGAGGGAGGCTATGCAGCATGCTGAAGCTGTTGATTGTCGATGATGAGAAGGTTATTCGCGAGCATATTGCCGGCTATGCCGGCTGGGCGGACATTGACTGCCGCGTGGTCGGACAAGCTGCGAACGGCTGGGAAGCGTTCGAAGCGGTGCAGAAGCTTCAGCCCGATGTGCTGATTACGGACATCCGCATGCCGGTGATGGACGGGATCGAGCTGGCGGAATGGGCGAGAAAACGGTACCCGGCCATGCACATTCTGTTCTTGACGGCCTACAACGAGTTTGAATATGCGAAAACGGCCGTCAAGCTTGGCGTGGCGGACTTCATCACGAAGCCGTTTCAACTATCCGAGTTGACGGAGAGCGTGCGCTGCTTAAAGCAATATAGCCACGCTTCCTCGGACCGCGAGCAGCTGGAATGGGAGGAGCTGCTGCAGCATATGTCGGATCCGGACTTATCGGCAGAGTCGAAGCGGGAGGAGCTGCGGGAAAAGGGCCTGCTTGGGAAAAGCCTGATTTTCCTATCCATAGAGATCGACAATTCCGACTTGTATCACCAGCATGGCAAGCCGGTATCGAAGCTCGCGCTGCGGGAGAAGATCGCACAGGTGATGGACGGTTTCTCGTACGAGTACCGTATGACGATGTCGAGGTCGGGAATCTACTTGCTGCTGTTCCAGAACGGGACGAGCCAGCTGGCGGATCTCCATCGGATGGCCCGAATCATTTTGGCGGCTTTCGGGGATTCCGCCAGCTTCAGCGTTTCCATTGCAATCAGCAGCCAGCTTCAGGATTTAAGCGAACTGCCCAGAGGACTGGAGGAAATTCGCCAATGCTGGGACTACCGGATGCTGCTGGGTGAGAAATCGATTATTTCGTTCGAAAGCGTGCAGTCGATGCGGCAGGAGAAGCAGTCGCTCAAAAGGTCGAATTTAACGGAGCTTGGCGATATGCTGACCCAAGCGGACGAGGGACGAATCAAAGGCTACCTGCGCTCGATCTACAAGGAAATTATTTCGATGGGGCTGAACAAGAATCAGGTTCATCAGCTCGCGCTTGAAATTGTGGAACGGACCGAAGCGCAGCTGCGGGAATACGGCGTGAATTGGGACTTCGGCAGCGGCGTCGAAACGCGCAAAGCGATCCTATCCTTCGATGTGCTGCATAATCTCATTCATTATTTGGAGACGCATCTGGAGAAAGTAATCGGAACCATCGCCGGTTCGAAGCAGCAGGCGCAAGGGGGCATTACGCAGAAGCTCAAGGAATATATCGAGCAGCGTTATGCCGAGGAGATCTCGCTGTATTCGCTGGCGGAGCATCTCTATCTGAACTACAACTATTTGAGCCGCTTGATCAAAAAGGAGACCGGGCAAAATTTCCGCGATCTGCTATGGGCGCATCGGATTGTCGTGGCCAAGCAGCTGCTGCGGACGACGTCGATGAAATCGTATGAAATCGCATATGCGGTCGGTTTCAAGGATCCGGCGCATTTCAGCCAGCTGTTCAAGAAGATGGAGGGCGTAAGCCCGATCGAATACGGCTCTAAGCCATAGGTCAATGAGGGCCTAGCGAAAGTCAAATCCACACTAGAAAGGGTGCCCGCAACCGGTACAAAACGCGAAAACACGGCCTATAGAAGCAGGGATGCAGCCATGTAGGAGCAGCGTCGTTTATGATACCTTTTATTTAAAGCGCAGATTACCGGCGCAACCAAATAAATGGGAGGTCACACCCAATGAGAAAGACATGGACGGCAATGCTCTCCTGCGTTCTTCTGTTCTGTCTGTTCTTGACCGCGTGCGGCGGCAATAACAACGGGGGGGACAATACGGCAAGCGGTAATGACGCAGCGAACAAGCCGGCAAACAATCAAGCGGCAGACAGCGGCAGCGAAAATACCGGCGGCAATGAAGCGACTAGCGATGTGGCAGGCGCAAATGATGAAGCGTTTACGATTCGCGTAGGCGCTTGGTTTATCGACCAGCGGACCTTCATGAAAGAGTTTGTGGCCAACGTTGAAAAGAAATACAAAGAGTTATACCCGAATGCAACGATCCAATGGGACATTCTGCTGGATGCCAAATATTTCGACAAACTGAAGGCGGAGCTAGCCTCCAATACGGCCCCGGACGTCTTCTTCCAGCAAGGCTTGACCTCCACCTTCGCGGAAGGCAACTATTTGGTGGATCTATCCGATCAGGAGTGGGCGAGCAAGCTGCATCCCGGCTCCGTCAAATTTTCGAAATATGACGGCAATGTGTATTCCGCACCGATGGGCGTAGGGACTTCCGGCGTCTGGTACAATAAGAAAATTTTCTCCGATCTCGGCCTTGAAGCTCCGAAGACATGGGATGAGTTCATGCAAGCATGCGAAAAGATCAAGGCGGCGGGCATTACGCCAATCGCGCTTGGCTTCAAGGATATGTGGACCGCGCAGGTGTTTGCCGGCCTGATGATCCAATCGGCGGGGTTTGAAAGCAGCAAGTCATTCGGCAAGGACCTGTACGACGGCGCCAAGAAGCTCGACGGTCCTGAAATGCAGGGCGTGATGACGAAGTTCCAAACGATGGTGGAATCCGGCTACTTCAATAAATCGGCACTTAGCCTGGATTGGCCGCAATCGGCGGAAATGTTCACGACGGGCAAAGCGGCGATGATCGTGCAAGGCCCATGGATGCCCGGCGTAGCGGAAGACAATTTCAAAACGAAGGGCCATGCGGCGTTCGATTTAGGGTATTTCCCGCTCATGACCGATGCCGGCTACCATAACCTGGCCGTCAGCGTGGACCAAAACCTTTCGATCAACAAGAGCACGAAGCTGCTTCAGCAAGCCAAAGACCTGGTTTCGGTGATTCTGAGCCCCGAAATCTACGGTCCATACAATGTAGGCAACGGCAATATACCTGCGATTAGCGGCATCGAGGTGAACTATCCGAATCCGGTGTTCAACGAAGTGAAAACCGCGCTTGCCGAAGGCGAGTCGAGCGGCGGCTTCGAAGGCTACATTGCGACATCGGCATACACGGCATTGGCGGAAGAGGTAACGAAGATCGTATCCGGGGCGAAGTTCAATCCGGACGACCTGAAGGAAGCGCAGAGCAAGCAGGATAAGGACAAATCGACGATCATTCTGCCTTCGGAATAACGCTTCAACAACCATCATAGGGACCCGGCCATACCGGCCGGGTTCCTTAATAAGCAGGTGAACGCAAGCATGAACATGAACCGCAAAGGACTTCTAGCCGGCATTGCCTTCGCTGCGCCGGCCACCATTTTGTTCTCCGTCTTCGTGGCCTATCCGTTCTTGCAAAGCATCTATTATTCCTTTACGCAGTGGGATTCCATCCGTCCGCCGGTCTATACCGGGCTCGAAAATTACAAGGAGCTCTTCAAGGACTCGAAAATGATCCAAGCGTTCAATAACACGCTGAAGATGACGATATTCGGCATCGTGGTGCAAAATCCGCTCGCGCTGCTGCTTGCCGTGCTGCTGAACCGGAAGTTTCGGACGAAAGCCTTCCTCCGCACCGTTTTTTACATGCCAGTAGTCGTAAGCTTGGTCGTGACGTCGGTCGTGTGGGGCAATATTTTGCAATATGACGGGCTTGTCAACTATTTGCTGACTCAGCTGGGGCTGGAATCGGCCGTCATGGACTGGCTCGGAAACATCAACACCGTTTTCCCGACGATCATTCTGCTGACGCAGTGGCAGGCGCTCGGCTATTGCGCCGTTATTTATTTGGCCGGCCTGCAAAGCATTCCGCAGGAGTTGTATGAGGCATCGACAATCGACGGAGCAAGCGGATTCCGCCAGTTCCGTTATATTACATTTCCGCTTCTCATGCCGGTGGTCACCATCGTTCTCTTTCTGACGATCGTCGGCGGTCTGAAGCTGTTCGATTTGCCTTATGTCATGACAAACGGAGGTCCGGGCAGCGCGTCCTATACGATGACGCTGGCCATCTACGTTGCGGCGTTCGGAAACAACACCTACGGCTATGCGACTGCGGCCGGTATCGTGCTCATGATTTTCATTATGATCGTCACGTTTTTGCAGCTTCATTTCACACGAAAACAGGAGGTGGAGGCGTAAATGCGGACCATGCGCTGGCAGCAGGGAAGGCAAGCAAGCTTGGCGACCGAGATCGTGCTGATCCTCATTTCGCTTCTCTTTCTGTATCCGGTGTTCTACTTGTTCATGGCGAGCCTGAAACGGCCGGAGGACTTCTATAATCCGCTGAAGCTGCCGAGCTATCTGTATGTCCGGCATTATGCGAAGGCCTTCTCGCAAATCGACGTGTTCCAAGGCTTTCTGAATACGCTGGCCGTCTGTATCGGGTCGCTGTTCTGCATTGTCATCGTGGCTTCCATGGCCGGCTATGCCATCGCGCGCCAGCAAAATCGCGGCTTCCAGCTCCTGTTCTATTTTTTGCTGTCGGGGATGATCATTCCGGTGCAGACGAACATGTTTCCACTGTTCAGGCTTGGCGTGGACCTGCATCTGATTGATACGCGCACGTTTCTGATCTTGCTGTATACGGCAGGCACGATCCCGTTCGCTACGTTCTTGTATACCGGGTTTATGAAGTCGGTGCCGAGGGAAGTGGAGGAGTCGGCGAGCATAGACGGCTGCGGCAAATTCCGCCTGTTCTGGTGGATCGTCTTCCCGCTCTTGCTGCCGGCGACGGGAACGGTCGTCATTACGAATATTTTCGGCTTCTGGAACGACTTGATCACGCCGCTGCTTTATTTGAAGGATCCGGCCAAAATGACGCTGATGCCGCAAATCGTGCAGTTTAAAGCGAATAACCAGTCCATCGACTATGGCCCGATCTTCGCGATGTGCTCGATCTCGACGCTGCCGCTGCTGCTCCTGTTCGTGTTCACGCAGAAGTATATGCTGAGAGGGCTGATTGTCGGGTCTGTGAAGGGATAGGCTTAGGCGAATAGAAGCATACGCAACGAATTTGAATTGGAGGCTCGAATGCATGGGGAAGGATACTGAGATTGCCGTTTATTATTTTCCGAATTATCATCGCGATCCGTTCAATGAGGACTTGCATGGGGAGGGCTGGAACGAATGGGAGCTCTTGAAGCGAGCGACGCCTCGCTTCCTGGGCCATCAGCAGCCAAAGGTGCCGGCTTGGGGCTATGAGGACGAGTCGGATCCCGTCGCGATGGCGCGCAAAATCGATGCGGCGGCCGATCACGGCATCGATACGTTTTTGTTCGACTGGTATTGGTATAGCAAGGGGCCGTTTCTGCACCGCGCGTTGGAGGAAGGGTTCTTGAAGGCGGACAATCGCGACCGGCTGAAATTTTCGCTGATGTGGGCGAATCATGATTGGATCGATATCATGCCTTGCCCGAAATGGGCGGCGTTCCCGCGCGAGGGAGACGACGTGCCCGCGAAGAAGCGGTTCCGGCCTGTGCAGGAGGAAGGCTTTCTTGCTCCGGAGAAATTTACCGAAGCGACAACTTACATGATTGAGCATTATTTCGGCCAGCCGAATTATTGGCGGGTGAACGGCGGGCTCTATTTTTCGATTTACGATCTGATGAATCTGGTGCAAGGGTTTGGCGGCATTGAAGAGACGCGCGCCGGCTTGGATGATTTCCGCGAACGCGTTCGCCAGGCAGGACATGGGGAGCTTCATCTGAACGCGATCGTGGTGGACCTGCCGATTCTGCCGGGCGGCGGGAAGGTCGAGAATATCAATGCGTTCCTGAAGCAGCTCGGCTTCGACAGCGTGTCAACGTATACATGGTTTCACCACTATCAGCCGGAAAGCTTCCCGACGGTGGCCTACGAAGATGTCCGTGCGGCGGCGGAGCGGGATTTTCGCGTCTTTACCGAACGGTACGATGTGTCGTATTATCCGCATGTATCGATGGGGTGGGATCCTTCGCCGCGGACGGTGCAGTCGGATGCCTACGCGCATGCAGGCTATCCGTATACGCCGATTTGGGAAGGCAACACGCCGGAAGCGTTCGAGCAGGGACTGAATGCGGTGAAGCGCTTCTTGGACGAAGGATGGACACAGCCCCGGATATTCACGATCAACGCTTGGAACGAATGGACCGAGGGGAGTTATTTGGAGCCGGATCTCGTCCATGGGATGAAGTATTTGGAAGCGATTCGGAACGTGTTCGGGAAAAAAGGGGGATAGGGTCAAAACAAGGAGCAGCTGCCAGGGGCAAGCTGCTCCGTTTTATTTTATCCATCGTTCCCGTACGCTAGCTTTGATTGTTGAACATCATGGTGGAGATGCCTTTTTGCCTGTGCGGTTCAGGCGCTTTCAACATGCCGATGTCGACCAAATGTTTAAGTGCGTAGGTGCGCATGATTCCCGATGCCATGCTGTTCTGAGTCCAGTAGCGCACATATTTATGCGCATGTTCCGGCTGGCCGGCCAGTTTCAATCGATAGACGGCTTGATCCAATTTGGCCGCGGCTTCTTTGATGCGTTCCGACGGCTGCGGAATCGCCGCATGCAGACGTTCTCCCGTTTGCTTATCTTTGCAATAGACGATATTGACCTCAAGACCGGATTCCGTTCGCAGCAAATAGTACTTGTCGAACAGACGGCGATAGGCGTCGATGTTCGTTTGGTTTTGCGGCAAATCTCCATTGATCGCATGCATGAGGCTGATGAAGTCCGAGCTCGGATTGTCTCGCCAGCCGCCTTGCCTGCCGCACCACCATGTATCCATCTGCCATGCCTTTAGCGCGAACTCACCGGAATTCCGATGCATATCGCCGCAAACGTAATAAAGGGCGCGGTCGAAGCTGACGTCAAACTCTCTGTCTATCGCTGCATAAGCGGCATAATGGCCGCCATCCTTGCGGCTGACCGAGACCTCTTCATGGCTCACCTTATTGAGTTCATTGAAATTCAGCTGTTTGCCGGCATACGGAATAAGGCTCCATAATAGCAAATTGAAGTCGCCGCCCGGAATATAGACGCCGCTCTCTTGAAATGCTTCAGCCATTGAGAAAAACGCATGGAAATAATGCTCGACGGCAATTTCGGCATATTCTTCGAACAAACGATGCAGCGCTTCGCTTTTTTCTCGGGACGGATCGTCGATGTACATATTCGTGCGATATTTACCGCCAGGCAGTTGATCCATGAAGCCGTATTGTTCCAGCGTTTCGGCTTCATCCTCGACAAATACAGGCGAGATGCCCAGTTCTTCCGCGATTTCATTGACCGTGAGAGGCTTGCAATAAGCAGAGAAAGCGATGTTTTGTCTGATTGCCGTCGCCAGGAAGTCGGCGGTATCGCCTTTGCTGCCAGGTGATCCGCTATGCCCCAAACTTGTCATCCGGATCGGATTGATGCCGAGATTGCCCATCGATCGAATTGCGTTCATCTTGTGTTTCAGCTCCTTTTTCGCTTCGAATAAGTGCCATTTGACCGTGCCGCCGGAAAGTCCCATCGAAGCCGCGATTTCGCTGATTTTCATGCCGCCGTAATAATATTTGACCACGATTTCCCGCTGTTGGTGAGATAAAAAAGCGATCTCCCGCCGCAGCGCGCCTGCCGTTTCGTAACGGATGACCGCATCGAAGCCTTCGTCCGTGGACATCATCTCGGTGTCATCAATCCGCATTTGGTTGGACGCTTTCGCTTTCTCGCCGACGTATTTCGCCCAAACGTAATGCGCGATCTTAAAGACGTAGCTGTTCAGATCCATAAACTCCGTCTTTTTGAGAAGCGTCTGGTAAACCTCCAGCGTCATTCTTCCCGCCAGTTCCTCGGCTTCGGCGATCTTGCCCGTTTTGTTCAATGCAAACCCATACAGTGGTTTGATGTATTCCTTGATGATGCGGTCGGCTTGTTGTTTATCCATGAACTGCAAGCTCCTTCTTATCGGGTGGCACTCAACTAAATACTGGTGCGAAAATGAAAAAGGTTGGGCAGTGGAGGAAAATATTTTTATTGAGGCCGCCTGTTAGCGCGGCAGCCTCATGAGTTCGTGGAATAGTAAGCAAATTTAAGGGAGTAAGGACCGCAGGTGATTATAAATGCCATCCAGATCATTAAGATCGAAGTGGGGCGCTGCCGGCAGAGGAGGCTCGGCGAACGCATTCGGCCAAGCTGCGGTCATCACCGCATTCTTCAGCGCCAGCAAGGGCTGATCCTCCGGCGAGCGGAGCAGAATGAGCTTCGGATAGGGCTCCTGCTTGAAGCCTTCGACCAGCACGATATCGACATGCCGCATATGAGCAAGCAGCGCAGCTAGCGGCTCGGGGCGCGCGCTGATGACGGCGCTGCGCGAGGCGGAGCTGATGGCGGTAATGTCCGCGCCGGCCTCCTGATGCTTCCACGTATCCGTGCCCGGCGTGTCCATCGTAAAGTCATGAGCATCATGCTTGGCGGTGCCAACGGCGTAGCCGGCTTGCTTCAGGCGCTTGGTCAGCGCGGTAAGCATCGTTGTCTTGCCGCTGTTTTTGTAGCCGACGATTTGCAGCACGAAGGGCGTGTTGGCGGCATGAGGTTCGAATGGGGCGTTCATGGCATAAGCTCCTAACATAGGATAAAGTAAAGTTTAGTTGCCTAGTCGGCGATTGTATGGCTGATTGGTGCCTAGTCGGCGTTTGTATGGCTGATTGGTGCCTAGTCGGCGTTTGTATGGCTGATTGGTGCCTAGTCGGCATTTGTGAGGCGATTTTCAGCTCAAGTTCCGCTAATGTAGAGCTCTGGAAGCTCCTCTTGGCCTCATTCAGCTCAAGTTCCGCTAATGTAGAGCTCCGGGAGCTCCTCTTGGCTTCATTCAGCTCAAGTTCCGCTAATGTAGAGCTCCGGGAGCTCCTCTTGGCCTCTTCAAGCTCAAGTTCCGCCAATGCGGAGCTCTGGGAGCTCCTAATTCCAATTATCCGGGATTGTCTTAAGTATAAGCCGGTATCGCGAGATTGGCCAACTCTGGTACAATAGGGAGAAAAAAGTTCGGATGGGATTGATGCGGTTCGAACCGGATAGGTGAGGAGAGAGATGATACGTGGAGCAGCTGCAAGTGGAGGCGCGATTTCGCAGGCGCGCCGTGAAAGTAGATGAAGCGATGCGGCTGGTTGTCGAGGCGGCCGAGCCGGGGCGGCGGGAGCTTGTGCCTCTGCGGGAGGCCAGCGGCCGGCGGCTGGCGGAGCCGCTTGTCGCGACGACGGACTGGCCGCCATTCGCGCGGTCGGGGCTGGATGGCTTCGCCGTCCGCAGCGCGGATACGGCGCCGGCGTCACCGGGCTCGCCCGTGACGCTGCGCGTCGCGGAGGCGGTCGCCGCCGGCTCGCTTGCGGCGGCGCCGCTTGCGCCTGGCACCGCCGTCCGGATCATGACGGGCGGCGCGGTGCCCCAGGGGGCGGACGCCGTCGTCATGCTGGAGCAGACGGCGGACGCCTTGCTTGACGGGCAGCCTGCGGTGCGCGTGAAACACGCCGCCGAGCCTGGGCAAAACATCGCGCCCCGCGGCGAGGAATTCCGCTGCGGCAGCGTATTGGCGGAGCCCGGCGCGCGGCTGCGGCCGGGCCACGTCGCCCTGCTCGGCACGTTCGGCTATGCCGACGTGCCGGTGTACGCGCACCCGCGCGTCGCGGTGCTGGCAACCGGGGCAGAGCTGCTGCCGGTTGAGGCGCCGCTCGCGCCGGGACGCATCCGCGACAGCAACAGCGCGATGGTCGCCGCATTGGTGGAACAATACGGCGGCGTCCCGCTGCTGCTGGGCCGCGTACCCGACGAGCCGGAGGCTGCGGCTCGCGCGATAACGGAGGCGCTGGCGCAGAGCGACATCATCATCACCACCGGCGGGGTGTCGGTCGGCGATTATGATGTCATGGCGAGCCTGCTGCATCGCCTGCAGCCGCCGCGCGACGCCGCAGCCGGCAGCGAAGAAGCTGCCCCTTCGCAGCAGGCTCCGTCGCCGGAGGTGCCCCGGACTGGCTTCGCCTCCGAGGCCCCGCCGCCATCAACCGCAGCTGCGCGGCAGCCGGCCCCGCCGCCATCGGCCGCCGCCGAGCTCCCGCCTGGCAGCCGGCCGCTGTTCAACAAAGCGGCCATGCGGCCCGGGAGCCCGACTTCCGCTGCCGTCCTCGGCGGTAAGCTGCTGCTGGCGCTGTCAGGCAATCCCGGCGCGTGCTTCGTCGGCTTCGAGCTGTTCGCGAAGCCTGCGATTCAGCGCATGCAGGGCGCAGCCGCGGCCGACGCGCTGCCGAAGCAGGCGACGGCCAAGCTGGCCGCCGGCTTCGACAAGGGCAGTCCGCATGAGCGGTTCGTGCGCACTCGGCTATACACCCGCGAAGGCGTGCTTTACGCCGACCCGCTGGCCTTCGGCAAATCCAGCATGATGGCCTCGATTCCGGACGCCGATGGCTTGATCCGTATCAAAGCCGGCCCGGAAGGCGCTGCCGCAGGCACGGTCGTCGACGTCATCCTGCTTTAAAAAGCAAAAACAACCCGCTCATCATGCACCGGTTAAACGCCAGGCATGTTAGCGGGTTTGTTATTTATCCTCATATAAATGAATTGACGTACAAGCCGCCAAGCGGCAGCTGCAGGTACGTCTTCGACGAAGCGCCGTACAGCGTGAGGGAGTGAAACCCTGCAGCTCTCGGGTTGATCAGCGCATTGATGGAGAGGCCGGCGAATCGGTCGAGCGTTTGATGCAACCGCGAGGCAAGGCCGCTGCGTCCCGTAAAAATCCTTTTCACCTCGTCAGGGAGTGCCTGCATCGCGGCCTCGAGCTTCTCCCGGTCAAGCCGCCAGACCCCGTCCTCGGATCGAACAACTCCGACGGCCACAGCGCCCGAGCCTTGTACGGCTTCGTCAATCCGGCTGCGCAGCATCGGCACGAGATAGCCGGATGCTTCTGCGTAGATGGCCTGCAATCCATTAACCTGCTGAATGATGCCGTCCAGTTGTTCGGCTATGGCAGCCGCATTCTGCTCGACCTTTACGGACAGCTGGCCAAGCGACTTGAGACTGGCGATCGATACCGTAACGCTGCCCTGCAGCAGGGAAATGTCGTTCGACGCCGAATCCATGTAAGAACCGCCATTTACTTGATACCTGGCGTCGGAGGCATGCTCCGTCCTCCGGTTCATCCCGGTGGCCGAGATGATGCTGCCGGTTTGGTCTTTGATGTCGAACGCGTTCTTGAGCCCGGTCTCATCCGCGGCGAGCTCAAGCTTTACCAGACCGGTTGCCAGGCCCTCCCGGACGGAAGCGCTCACGCCGAGCCTAGCGTCGTTGACAGTATCGCGAAGCTTGCCGAGCATGGCGGCATTCGTATCGCCTTGACGGATGACGGCGGAAAGCAGCCTGGTTTCGCTCCCGGTTTGAACGGTGAATGTATAAGTACCGGCGCCGATAACGGAAGGGGCGTTCTTGGTCAGGTCATAGCTCATGTTCTTCTGTGCGGTTGCGAGTGTGGCGACATCAAGGTCGTACCGCCCGATCGAAGCGCCGAATGCAGCATTGCCTGTTGCGCTGCCGCAGCCGCTCGTTCCCGAAACGGACACGGTTCGTTCGCCGAATACGGACTTTCCCTTCCTCATCAAGTCGACAACCGCGTCATTCAGCTTGCTGCCTTGAGCAAGCCAGGCATCCGAGCTTTCCGCTGCGGCTTTCAGCGCATCCTGCGCCTGCCGCGGCAATCCGAAACCGGCGATCCGACTGGTCAGCTTTGCCGGGACTTCGTCAGGTTGCCGAGGATGGCGCCAGTAGGGCATCTCGTAGAAGTTCGGATACAGTGCGTATCGTTCCACAGGGATGATTGGCTCCTGCGAGCGGCGCACCGTCCCGAAGATAGCCGGAATTGCGTAGGGAAGGACCATGTTCCATCGCCTCCGATCACTTCGATTACCTCCTATTTTAAATAAAATTTTCCAACATGTCGATGCTTGTTCCCTGCGGGAGCCCTGTAATTTTACATTAAAAAAGCCCGTACCCCGCGGTAGGCACCGGCTGAGGCTCAGGGCTTTCACTACAATCAGATAAGCAGAAAGAGAAATGCAAGCGACGCTAAATCGAGGAAAAATGCGTCTCCCCAACCGTAGTATGGGTCATCATAGTAAGGATCGTAAGGATAGAAAGCCTGCGTTTGGGCGGCTTCCTGCGGCTTCGCCTCCGTTACCGCTTTTTTGCCTTTCTTCGTTTTCGTTTTCGCTTTCGTCTTCGTATTCGTCACTTTGCCTTGATGGACCGTCGAGCTGGCATTCTGGAGGGCACTTCCCTCGCGCTCGTTGAACATCAGCTTCCCGCCGTGGCAGCGGGTCAGAACGCCGATATGGCGCTCACCATCATGCGTGACGGCACAGACGGGCATCCCGCAAAACTGTTTAATGGTATCCTCATGAAGCGGGTAAATGGGTTGCATCTACAGTCAATACCTCCCCCCGGATTCTTTGTGACAGTGTATTCACCCATCAGCAGATGCGTATGGATATATACCTAACCGAAGCCGCGAATTGAATCATCTTTTTGAGGAGTGAACCGAAGATGAGCCATTACGTTCCCCGATCCCGAACCGAAAGCGACAGCTTTCCAAGCCTGAGACGTCAAAAGCGAACCCCGAATTGGGGCATCATCATCGCTGCCCTCATTCTGCTGGCGGCAGGGTGCTGGACCGTCTACGCCGGTAAAACGAAGTCTTCGAATACCGCTGCGGGCGAGCGTCTTCTGCATGATTTCGAAGCTGTCTATGCGTGGAGCGGCAGCGAATATATCGGTGGCGCGGAGGGGGCGCATTGGTCGTTCCGCTGGGACGGCCGGGCGGACCGGAAAGAAGCGGAGCAGCTGGCTGCATCGCTCGGATTTACGCTATCGTCCGGACTGGATGAGGACGAGCCCGTCGATATTATGGCGGCCAACGACGCGGAGCGGATGAAGCTATGGATTCATTCGCGGTCTGATGCGTTCGACCCGGCCGGCGCCAAGCCGTACGAGCTTATCCTGCTGCTCGACCTGGGAGCGGGCTCGGCCCGCAGCGAAATGGAGGAAGCGCTCGGCCGGATCGGGCGGGCGGCGGAAGATCTCGACATTCGGGCCGGGTTTACCGTTCGGGGAGCACCCATTCGGGAAGGAGGCGCGGCGCGGCTTGCGGAAGCCGCCTCAGCGCAGGAGGTGGAAGCGTACGACGACGGGCATACGCAAAGCCTTACGTATTTCTCGAAGCTGCTGCAAAGCAGCGTGCAAAGCGGTGACGCTAAAGTCAATTTGCAGCTGGCCGAATCTGCCGGCGCAGGCGGGGAAAGCAGCGAACTGATTATCGGGGTACCTCTCATTACAGGCGATTATACCTTGCAAAATAACTAGAAATTTAGCGAATGATACATTTTTTTTATGCTTGATTGAATAGCATCTATCGCCTCGATATGCTAAACTACATAACAAGATCTATACCAATCGTTGCATAAAAATACATAAGAGAGAATGAGGGAATACCGAAGTGAGCAAACACGATTTAGTGGCCGCAGAGGGTGCGGTTTATTATTTGTTTGGCGCCACAGGCGACCTGGCGCGCAGGAAGCTGTTTCCTGCGCTATTCAGCTTATATAAGGAAGGCAAACTGGCCGATAATTTCGCTGTTGTCGGTCTTGCCCGCAGACCGCGGACGAACGAGCAATTCCGGGCTGACGTGTACGAGTCGATCAGCGAATTCTCGCGCTATAAGTCTGACGATGCCGAGCTCTGGGAGCGGTTTGCCGAGCACTTTGTCTATATGTCCCTCGACATTAACAACGTTGACGGGTTCCGCGAGCTCGCCCGTCTCTCGGAGGGGCTGGACAAGAAATTCAACATTCCGGGCAACCGTCTGTTCTATCTGGCGCTGGCTCCGAACCTGTTCGGACCGGTGTCTTTCAACCTGCGCGACGGCGGACTGCTGGAATCCGAAGGCTGGAACCGCCTTGTCATCGAGAAGCCGTTCGGCTACGACCTGGAATCGGCGCGCCAGCTGAACGCGCAGCTCAGCCAAGTGTTCAAGGAAGAGGAAATCTTCCGCATTGACCATTATCTGGGTAAGGAAATGGTGCAAAATATCGAGGTTCTCCGGTTCTCGAACGCATTTTTTGAACCGCTGTGGAACAATAAACATATCGCCAACGTGCAAATTACGCTCTCCGAAACGGTCGGCGTAGAGGAGCGCGGCGGTTACTACGATAAATCCGGCGCTCTGCGCGACATGGTGCAGAACCACATGATGCAGATGCTCGCCATGATCGCGATGGAGCCGCCAAGCCGGCTGCATCCGGAGGATATCCGCGACGAGAAGGTAAAAGCGCTCCGTTCGCTCCGTCCGTTCGCGACGGCGGCAGAAGTCAATCAGCACGTCATCCGCGGCCAGTATGAAGAAGGTTCACTTAACGGCAAGCCGCTGGCCGGCTACCGCCAGGAGGAATCCGTCAATCCGGAATCGACGACGGAAACTTATTTTGCAGCGCGCGTGTTCTTGGATAACTTCCGCTGGGCGGGCGTACCGTTCTATATCCGTACGGGCAAACGCCTTCCGGTGAAGACGACGGAGGTCGTGATCGAGTTCAAGAACGTGCCGGACAACATTCTGTTCGCGCGTCGTCATGACCTTTCGCCGAACCTGCTTGTCATCCGCGTTAACCCGATGGAAGGCATTTATATCAAAATCAATGCGAAGAAGCCAGGCGTCGACAACGTCGTCCAGCCGGTTTCGATGGAATTCTGCCAAAGCTGCCAGGTCGGCATCAACACGCCGGAAGCGTACGAGCGGCTGATCTACGACGCGGCGCGCGGCGAATCGACCTACTTCACCCGCTGGGATGAGGTGGCGCAGGCATGGTCCTTCGTCGACCGCATCGCGAACGCGTGGCGCGCGGACAACTCGGATCTGCAATTCTACCCTGCCGGATCGTGGGGACCTAAACGCACGGATGAGCTGCTGGCGCAGGACGGCTTCCACTGGTGGCCGGTCAATGGCCAGGCGGAAGACAACGTCATCTGGATTTCAGGCGGTCCGAAGTGAGTTCACTCACGCTATAGGAGGCTTTGAATGTTTAAAATTTACGATATTTCGATGACGATCGAGCCATCGATGCAAGTGTATAAGAATAAAGAATCGAAGATTCCGAAGTTTACGAACACGTCGAACCATGACAACGGCCAAGCGGTTTATGAAACCCGCCTGGACATGGACGTGCACTGCGGCACGCACGTGGATGCGCCGCTGCATATGCTGAAGGATGGCGAGACGATCGAAACGATCGGTCTGGAGCAGCTCATAGGCCACGCGCGCGTCGTTGATTTGACGCACTGCGAGGAGTTCATTACGCGCGCCGATCTGGAGCCGCTGAACCTGCAGCGCAATGAGTGGGTGCTGTTCAAGACCCGCAACTCGTTTACGGAACAATTCGATTTCAACTTTGTCTACCTTCGGGAAGACGGCGCACGTTATCTGGTCGAGCTCGGGATCCGCGGTTTGGGTACCGATGCGCTGGGCATCGAACGCGCGCAGCCGGAGTATCCGACGCACCGTTCCTTGTTCCGCAACAACATCATCATCGTTGAGGGACTGCGGCTGAAGGATGTAGCTCCCGGCACTTATTTTATGGCCATTGCGCCGCTTAAGCTTACCGGTCTGGACGCGGCTCCGGCCCGCGCTTTCTTGATCGGCGGCATGTAAAGGACGAAGGGAACTATCATGAGTAAAACAATTACAGACGAAATAAAGCAAGAAGTCGAGAAGCGGCGCACGTTCGCCATTATTTCTCACCCGGATGCGGGGAAAACGACGCTCACGGAGAAGCTGCTCCTGTTCGGAGGCGCCATTCGCGAAGCGGGAACGGTCAAAGCGCGCAAGGCGAGCCGCCATGCGACGAGCGACTGGATGGAGATCGAGAAGCAGCGCGGCATCTCCGTTACGTCTTCCGTCATGCAGTTCGACTATAGCGGTCACCGCGTCAACATTCTCGATACGCCGGGTCACCAAGACTTTTCGGAAGATACGTACCGTACGCTGACCGCGGCCGACAGCGCCGTCATGCTTATCGACGTCGCCAAAGGCGTCGAGGCTCAGACGATCAAGCTGTTCCAGGTATGCAGCAAGCGGGGCATTCCGATCTTCACCTTCATTAATAAGCTCGACCGCGAAGGTCAAAACCCGTTCGAGCTGATGGAAGAGCTCGAGCGCGTGCTCGGCATCCGGGCCGTTCCGATGAACTGGCCGATCGGCATGGGCCGAGAACTGTGCGGCGTGTACGACCGGATGAAGAATCAGGTCGAGCTGTTCCAGGGCAACGATCATTCGAAGATCGAGGTCGTGAAGGTCGATGATTACAACGATCCGCATATCCGCGAAATGGCGGGCGATTTCCTGACGGACCAGCTCATTGCGGACTTGGAGCTGCTTGACGTAGCCGGCGATCCGTTCGATTACGAGAAGGTTCGCGCAGGCGAATTGACGCCCCTGTTCTTCGGAAGCGCGGTCAACAATTTCGGCGTGCAGACGTTCCTTGAGAACTTCCTGCAGCTTGCGCCGGCGCCGACGCCGCGCATGAGCACGAGTGGGCCTGTCGATCCGATGAGCGAGAAGTTCTCCGGTTACGTGTTCAAGATCCAAGCGAACATGAACCCGGCTCACCGCGACCGGATCGCGTTCCTGCGCATTTGCTCCGGCCGCTTCGAGCGGGGCATGAGCGTGCGCCACGTGCGTAACGGCAAGGACATCAAGCTGTCGCAGCCGCAGCAGTTTCTGGCACAAGACCGCGACATCGTCGAAAATGCGTATCCGGGCGATATTATCGGTTTGTTCGATCCAGGCATTTTCCGGATCGGCGATTCCTTGGCGCAAGGCGGCGAAATCGTGTTCGACGAGCTGCCGACGTTCTCGCCGGAGCTGTTCGCTAAAGTCACGGTGAAGAACGCGCTTAAGCATAAACAGTACCAGAAGGGCATTGACCAACTGACGGAAGAAGGCACGATTCAGGTGTTCCACTCCACCGGCAACTTCGACGAAACGATTCTGGGCGTAGTCGGCCAGCTGCAATTCGAGGTATTCGAGCATCGGATGCGCTCCGAGTACGGCGTCGACATTATGCTGCACCGGATGCCGTTCCAGTTTGCCCGCTGGATCGTCGACGACAAGATCGATCCGTCCAAGTACCGGATCAATTCGACGCTGGTGAAGGATAAGAAGGACAATTATGTCGCGCTGTTCGAGAATGAATACGCGATGAGAACCGCAATGGAGAAGAATCCAACCTCCAAGTTTCTGGAGATGGCTCCATAATAGAAGAAGCCCTCAAGCCTGCGATTGTAATCGCGGACTCGAGGGCTTTTTTTTTCGTTTAATCCAGATCTCCGGGAATCGGTCTTCCGGCAAGCAGTTCCATACGGCGATGGTGCTCGATGGCCGCGAGGATCTCCTGCTTCACGCTTTCGTTGTAAGATCGAAGCATGCCTGGGAGCAGGAACAGATCGACGATGACCCAGATGAACAGGGCAACGCCCGATAGAATGCATGGGATAAGCGCGAGGAAAGAGTACGCGAACTCCTCGGCGATGGCCGAGGTAAACACGAATACGAAGTAGAAAAGCACTGCGGCTATGAAAAGCAGCAACTGTGCAACGCCCGAGCGAATCCGCTTGAGGTAAAAGCGGTGCAGTCCGAGATGACCGCCGAGCAGCATCAGATAGGCAACCGCCGCCGATTTCTCGGCGCTTCTCAGCTCGGAATTCAGAATGAGAAGCTCGTTTAGGGTGAGGTCTTTTTTGGTCAGCATATGCTTCGTCTGCTCCTTCGACTTAGCGATTCATAGCGTTGTCGAAGTGCTTCTGGGCGACCAACTCATCCAAAATCCGGCCTTCGACGCGCTGATTCTCTTCCTTCACCATGCCGTGCAGCAGGAAGGCATCGATCAATACCCAGACCGCCGTCACGATGCAGCCGATAATCGTAATCGTGAGAATAAGCTGCGTAACGGCCGTGCCGGTCTTCTTCATATAGAAGCGGTGCGCGCCGAAGCTGCCCAGGAAGAACCATAGAATATAAGCGACAAGCATGTTTTTGCCTTGGTTTCTCACTTCTTGATCGAGAATAAGCAGCTCGCGAGCGTCCAGCTGGCTCTTCTGAGCGATATTATAGTTCATGTTTCTAATTCCCCTTCGTCATAAAATGTTCAAAAAATAGGACGCTATTAGTATAAAGTAGCGTGCTAGTTCGGGCAAGGATTAAATAGAAAAGTTTCCAGCCATTGTCCATAAAAACAATTGACAGGTAAGCGGTTGCATGAGAGAATGTACGCGTGTACATTTTGGAGATTACTTAGAGGGGAGGAAGGCCTTATCCGTAGAAAAGTCGCTGAGTTGGCAGGCGTTTCGGAAGCTACGGTCTCGCGCGTGCTGAGCGGTGCAGGAACGGTGAAGGATGATACGGCCAAACGGGTCATGGACGCGGCGAAGCAGCTCGGCTACGTGCCGAATGCGCTTGCCCAGCGGTTTGCGCTGCGCAAGAGCGGAAATCTCGGCGTGATTTTGCCGCTGCTGCCGAAAGTGAATCTCTTTTCCACATTTTACTTCTCGGAAGTGTTAAGCGGAATCGGGGTTACGGCCAAGCAGCGCGGTTACGATCTGCTCCTGCTGTTCCGGGAAGCCGACGAGGCGCGGGATTATGCCAGTCTGTTCCGGACCCAGAAGATCGACGGCTGCATTATTCTGGGCTCCAAGGATACTCCGGGCGAGCGGGCTGCGCTAGCGGAGCTTAAGGAAAGGGAGCATCCCTTCTGCCTCGTGAATCAGCGCTTTGAAGGCGAAGCCTACAACACGGTGGATGCCGATCAGAAGATGGGCAGCCGCCATGCGGTCAGGCATCTTCTGCGGTATGGCTACCGGAAGATTTGCTTCTTGAACGGTCCGCCGGAATATTCCAACAGCCTTGACCGGCTGAATGGGTTCCAGCAAGCATTGGCCGAAGCGCAAGTGCCGTTTCGGGAAGAGCATGTGCTGATCGGGAACTACAGCCGCAAGAGCGGTTACCGGCAGACGGAAACGGTTGCGGCGCTCATCCGATCCGGCGAAGTCGACGCGGTCATCGCGGCGAACGACCGGATGGCGATCGGTCTCATGCAAGGGCTGAAGGAGCTTGGCATCCGCGCCGGCGAAGATTTCGCGCTCGTGGGCTGCGACGATTCCGATGTCTCGAGCATGATGGAGCCGCAGCTGACCAGCATTCGCGTCCCGTTCTACGAGGTAGGCTGCGAGGCGGCCTCTCGCCTGCTGGACCTGATGACGGAAACGGAGCCTTCCCCTCCTTTTGAAGTAAAGCTGCCTGTCAAGCTGATTGAGCGCGCTTCCTCCAAAACAACGAGATCGACTGCGAAGTAACGTTTGTACGTTTGTTCATACTACAAAATTATGAGAGGCGGAACGAAACGATGAGCAAAATCCGTGTTGGCATGATCGGCTATAAATTTATGGGCAAAGCCCATAGCAACGCTTACCGCGCGTTGCCGATGTTCTTCCCGAAGGTGATTCGTCCGGAAATGGCGGTCATTTGCGGCCGTGACGCGGTGGGTCTGGAACAGGCCCGAGCACAGTTCGGCTGGGAAGGCGCAGAGACGGATTGGCGCAATCTCGTGAAGCGCGACGATATCGACCTTGTCGATATCAATGCGCCGAGCGACGCGCATAAGGAAATTGCGATTGCTGCCGCAGAAGCGGGCAAGCATATTTTCTGCGAGAAGCCGCTGGCTCTTAACCTTGCGGATTCGATTGAAATGCTGAACGCGGCTGAGAAGGCCGGCGTAAAACACATGGTAGGCTTCAACTACCGTTTCGCGCCAGCCGTTCAGCTCGCGAAGAAGCTGATCTCGGAAGGCCGCATCGGCAAAATTTATCATTTCCGCGGCTTCTTCCTGCAGGATTGGATCGTTGACCCTGAATTCCCGCTCGTATGGCGTCTACAGAAGGATATCGCCGGCTCCGGTGCTCACGGCGATCTTGGCGCGCATGTCATCGATATGGCGCGCTTCCTTGTCGGGGAGTTCCAAGAGGTCATTGGCATGAGCGAAACGTTTATTAAGGAGCGTCCGCTGCTAACGGCGACGACCGGCGGCCTTAGTGCCAAAGGCGACAAAGATGCGCCGAAGGGACAGGTTACCGTCGACGATGCAACGCTGTTCCTTGCTAAGTTCGCGAACGGCGCGCTGGGCAGCATTGAAGCGACGCGTTTCGCGCCGGGCCATCGCTGCACGAATTCGTTCGAGATCAACGGCAGCAAAGGCAGCATCAAGTTTGATTTTGAACGCGTGAACGAGCTTGAAGTGTACTTCGCGGACGATGCTGCGGACGTACAAGGCTTCCGCCGCGTCATCGCGACCGATGCGGCGCACGCTTACAGCGATGCTTGGTGGCCTGCAGGTCACACGATCGGTTACGAGCATACGTTGACACATGAGGTCCATGAGTTCATGTTAGCGCTGGCTGAAGACCGTCAGCCGGTTCCGAACTTTTTGGACGGCGTAGAATGCCAAGCGGTGCTGGAAGCCGTTGATAAGTCGATTGAGGAACGCCGCTGGGTTGCGATTTCGGAATTGAGATAACTACTACTTTTTGAAGCAGAGGATGGGACTAGGCATGAGCAGAAAGGCATTGATCGTATGGGGCGGCTGGGATGGTCACCAGCCGAAGGAAGTGGCCGCCATTTTCGAGGGCGTGCTAAAGGAAGAAGGCTTCGACGTCACGGTTTCGGACACGCTCGACGCGTATAAAGACGCAGAGCTGATGGCGCAGTTGGACCTGATCGTTCCGGTTTGGACGATGGGAGAGATCTCTCAGGAGCAGCTTCGTCCGCTGCTTGAGACGGTTCGCGCGGGCTGCGGCATTGCCGGCTGCCACGGCGGCATGGCGGATTCGTTCCGCAACGAAGTCGAGTATCAGTACATGGTCGGCGGACAGTGGGTGGCTCACCCGGGCAATGACGGCGTTCGTTATGATGTAAACATGGTGCGCGAAGACAATCCGCTGACGAGCGGCATCGGCGATTTTGAAGTCTGCTCCGAGAAGTATTACATGCATGTCGATCCTGCGATCGAGGTTCATGCCACGACATCGTTTGACGATTGCAAGATGCCGGTTGTTTGGACGAAGAAGTGGGGCGAGGGCCGCGTGTATTACAACACGCTCGGCCATCAGGCAAACATTGTGGCAATGCCGCAAACGCTCGAATTGATGCGCCGCGGGTTCCTATGGGCCGCTCGCAGCCAGGAAGCGTAAGAGATAGCACTTATCCTTATTGAAATGTTGGGAGGAATGAAGCTTCATGAAACCTGTTAAAGTCGGTATCATTGGCTGCGGCAACATCAGCCATGTGTATTTTACGAATTTGAAGAAATACCCGGAGGTCGAATTGGTCGCTGCGGCGGACCTGGATATTGCGCGGGCGCAGCAGCGCGCGGAAGAATTCAGCCTTGAGAAAGCCTATACGGTAGAGCAGCTGCTTGCCGATCCGGAAATCGAAATCGTCGTCAATCTGACGATTCCGAAGGCTCACGCTTCCGTATGCTTGCAGGCGCTTGAAGCGGGCAAGCATGTGTATGTGGAGAAGCCGCTTGCGGTTACGCGCGAAGAAGGCAAGCAGGTGTTGGCGCTGGCAGCCGAGAAGGGCCTGCGTGTTGCGAGTGCGCCCGAGACGTTCCTTGGCGGCGGCATCCAGACTTGCCGCAAGCTGATTGACGAGGGTGCGATCGGCATGCCGGTATCCGCTACGGGCTTCATGCTTTGCGGCGGTCATGAGAGCTGGCATCCGGATCCTGAGTTTTATTATGAACTGGGCGGCGGCCCGATGTTCGACATGGGGCCATACTATTTGACCGCCTTCGTTACGCTGCTCGGCCCGATTCGCCGCGTGACAGGCTCCGCAAACATCACGCACGCGGAGCGGACGATTACGAGCGCGAAGAAGAACGGCAAGAAGATTCAAGTCGACACGCCGACGAACATTTCGACCGTGCTTGATTTCGAGAACGGTGCGATCGGCACGCTGCTGACGAGCTTCGATGTACCGGCCGGCACATCGCTGCCGAACATCGAGATTCACGGCAGCAAAGGCTCGCTGCTCGTGCCGGATCCGAACGGCTTTGGCGGCAAGGTCAAGCTGCGCCGCCACGGCGGCAATTGGGAAGAGATCGAGCTGACGCACGGCTTCACGGATAACAACCGCGGTATCGGCGTAGCCGACATGGCGCGCGCCATCCGCGAAGGCGGACAGCATCGCGCGAATGGCGAGATGGCCTATCACGTGCTTGAAGCGATGCATGGCGTTCACGACGCTTCGCGCGACGGGAAGCATTACATCATGGAGAGTACCTGCGAGCGCCCTGAGCCGATGCCGGTACTTGAAGCGCAGTCGCAATAAGTTTACTATAGGAAGAGGTTCTTTCAGCCTGCCCGCAAGGGCGGGCTGATCATTTACGTTGAAGGAGATTTCGTTCATATGAAAAAGGTAAAAGTCGGCATTATTGGCTGCGGGAACATCAGCCAAATTTATTTTACGAATTTGAAGAAGTATCCGGAGATCGATCTCGTCGCTGCGGCTGACATCGATTTGGACCGCGCGAAGATGCGCGCCGAAGAATTCGGTCTTTCGAAAGCGTATACAGTTGAACAGCTGCTGGCGGATCCGGAAATCGAAATCGTCGTGAATTTGACGATTCCGAAGGCGCATGCTCCGGTATGCTTGCAGGCGCTGGAAGCCGGCAAGCACGTCTATGTCGAGAAGCCGCTTGCGGTTACCCGTGAAGACGGCAAGAAGGTACTCGAGCTGGCTGCGAAGAAAGGACTGCGCGTTGCGAGCGCGCCTGAAACGTTCCTTGGCGGCGGCATTCAAACATGCCGCAAGCTGATCGATGACGGTGCGATCGGCACGCCGATCTCCGCGACCGGCTTCATGCTGGGCGAAGGGCCAGAAGGCTGGCATCCGGATCCGGAATTTTTCTATGAAGCAGGCGGCGGCCCAATGTTCGATATGGGCCCGTACTATTTGACCGCTTATATCGCGCTGCTCGGTCCATTCCGCCGCGTGACGGGCTCCGCCGTCATTTCCCATCCGGAGCGTACGATTACGAGCGAGAAGAAGAACGGCAAAGTCATTAAAGTCGAGACGCCTACCCACATTGCAGGCGTTATCGACTTCCAAAGCGGCGCTGTCGGCACGCTGATTACAAGCTTCGATACGAAGGCGGGTACTTCGCTGCCGAATATCGAAATTCACGGCACCGCAGGCTCTCTGCTCGTACCGGATCCGAATACGTTCGGCGGCACGATCAAGCTGCGCCGTTACGGCCAAGAAGAGTGGGAGGAAGTGCCGTTCACGCACGGCAACACGGACAATAACCGCGGCATCGGCGTAGCCGACATGGCGTGCGCTATCGTGGAAGGCCGTCAGCACCGCGCAAATGGCGCGATGGCTTATCACGTGCTTGAAGCGATGCACGGCTTCCATGATGCTTCCCGCGAAGGCAAGCACTACGTGATGGAAAGCACCTGCGAGCGTCCGGAGCCATTGCCGGCGTTGGAAAATTCCGAAGCGGGCGTGTAAAAGAAAAAGACATTCGAACCAAGCGGTTCGGATGTCTTTTTTTAAATCGACGAGTAAGGCGAAGGTTTAGCTTGGGCTCGGCGGAGCGCTTTCTGATCCACCGTTCAGCCCATTATGCAGAGTTTGTACCATGCGGCTTTGATCGCTGGCATCACTGTGTTGCCAGATCATCTCGAAGAGAACCCCGAGACCGGGGAGCGTTTTCTCATCATTCCCGATGGAGCCTTCGATGACGTCTGTTAATTCCTCACCCGATAAATTGTGTACTCGTTGAACGATCGCTTGGCGCAAATCAAGATTATGCAATCTGGTCCCTCCATCCTTGCAGAGTCGCTCGATTAATATCTCCTTAGAAGCCTGTTTTCATGCTGAGGTTATTGAGTCTTCGCCATTCGGATGTAGAAGAAAATTATGTTATAATAAGCTCGATTCACGCCAACCATGGTCAGAGGGGATGATCGCCTTGCCTAATAAGCAATACGCCGTCATTGGTATGGGACGGTTCGGTTTGAGCGTCGCCCGGTCGCTGTCAAAGCTCGGCTTCGATGTGCTTGCGATCGATGCGAGCGAGCAGAGAATCCAAGACGTGGCTGATTATGTCACGCATGCGGTCGCTGTTGATTCGACGGACGAGGAAGCGCTGCGCTCGCTGGGGCTGCGGAACTTCGATGTCGTCGTCGTCGCGATCGGGGAGGACATTCAGGCAAGCATTTTGACCACACTGATCTTGAAGGAGCTCGGCGTGCCGCAGCTGATAGTAAAAGCGCAAAATGAGCTGCACGGGAAGGTGCTGAGCAAGATCGGCGCAGACAAAGTCGTCTTCCCGGAGCGGGATATGGGGATACGGGTCGCGCATCACTTGATTTCGCCGAACATCTTGGAATACATAGAGCTATCCAACGATTACAGCATTGTCGAGCTGAAAGCGCCGGCGTTTGCCGTAGGCAAAAACTTAAGGCAACTGGATGTCCGAGCGAAATATAAATGCAATGTGCTCGCGATCAAAATGGACGGCGAGCTGAACATTTCTCCGAATGCGGAGGATATCATCAAGGAAAACGACGTGCTTGTTATCGTAGGCAAGAATGAACATATAGCCGATTTAGAGCTTGATTACGCATAAGGGTGATTACGGGAGCGTACATGAATACGAAACGAATGATGAGCATCACTTCGGTGCAAAATGAAAAAGTAAAAGCAATGGCGGCTCTGCAGGAAAAGAAGCATAGAGACCGTTCGGGCCGTTTTATCATGGAGGGCGTGCATCTAGTTCAGGAAGCGCTTCAAGCCGGCGCCGACGTCGAGACGATCGTCATCGATATGGAGCGCGGCGTGCCTGCTGAACTTCGGACACTGCTCAGCAATGCCGATTGCGAGCTGATCGAGGCGACACCTGCGATCATGGCCAAGTGTACCGGCACGGACTCGCCTCCGCCGGTATTCGGTGTCGTTGCGAAGCCGTACGCGGATCGTTCCACGCTGTTCAAGTCGGATTCGCTCGTCGTCGTGCTGGACGGCCTGCGCGACCCCGGCAATGTGGGCACAATCATTCGCAGCGCGGATGCCGTTGGCGCGCATGCCGTCGTGCTCGGAAAAGGCAGCGTCGATCTCTATAATCCGAAGACGGTGCGCTCTACAATGGGCTCGTTGTTCCATCTGCCGGTGATCGAGGCGGATTTGAGTGAGCTGCTGCCAGAGGCGAAGCGGCATGGCATCAAGCTGGTCGGGACGAGCCTACAGGCATCCGCCACCTGCTACGGGTTCGATTGGAAGGTCCCAACGTGGCTGCTTATGGGCAGTGAATCGCAGGGACTCTCGGCAGAAGTGCTGGCGCAGGTCGATGCGAACGTTATTATTCCCATGCACGGGCATTCCGAGTCGTTGAACGTGGCGATGGCGAGCACGATTTTGTTGTATGAGGCGCTAAGGCAGCGGAGTTATGCGTAACATAAAAAGTCCTAATGTGGTTGTGAGTTATAATTCAGTTTGGAACTGAATTGAAATTTAATTTTGACACAGCTTGGTCAGTCCTGATCATCAAGAATCCTTGATAAATCAGGGCTTTTTTATTTAGAAATTTAGCGAATAGAGGCGGAGCGAAAACATACAGGTTACAGCTATAAAATTGAGGGAGAGAATATCATTATGCTAACTGCGAAGCAGAGATTTCTGATGGATACGTATGGTTATGTCGTTATTCCAGATGTGGTTGAGGCGGATTTGATTGAACGGACGCGCCTAGCGATGGATCGCATGGATGCAGAGCTGCCGACGGCGGAGCATTCGGAAAATTACCCGGACGGCAAGCCTCGTAAACTCACCGGTACGCCTTACTTTTCCAAATTCGGTCCCTGCATCGAGTATGATCCGGTGTTTCTGGAAATGGCCATGCATCCGAAGGTACTGGCTTATGCGGAAGAGATCGTAGGGGGGCGAGTTCGTTATGAGGAGCAGGAATGCTCGATTAACAGACGGAATCCCAATGAGCACCAAACCGATATCCAGAGTTATGGCTGGCATCGGGGAATTAGTCCGGATTTTAGTAGATATGCAGTGGAAGGCCGCAGTCACTATTTGTGGATCAAAGCGATCGTATTTCTGACCGATATTGGTCCTGATGATGGCGGTACGAGCGTTATTCCTGGTACTCATCGTGCTGCGACTGACCGAGAGTTTATTTCCCAGCTTGAGCCATGGATGGTGCATCAGGTGCAGGGGAAGGCGGGGAGTGTGCTCTTGTTCACCGAATCGCTCATTCATTCGGTCACGCCGATTCGTTCGGACAACATCAGATATATTATGATTACAGGCTATGTTCCGCCGTTCATGCGTGAGTATGATCCTCCGTCAAATCCAAGTGAGGCGTTTTTGGCGCACTTGAACGAGAGTGAACGGACGTTTTTGACCGGCGACCAGTCCCGGAGAGCGCGGTATGATTTTGGCAGGATGTAGGCTCATATGGTTGTGAGGAGTTGGACTCCTTGGGTGTCTCAAAACATAGTATCGAAAATTTGAGACAACTTATAACAATGATAAACTCCCCTTAAATCAAGGATTTTGGGGAGTTTATCATCTGGAATCACGATTATTATAAGTATATAGAGAGTTAGATCTCAAGCTGGCAAGACCATTTTGATTGATCGTCACCGGTTTTGGCGTATGAACTTTTCGATCCATTCAATTAATGAAATCGGAGACTTCGTCGGAATCCGGTGATCGACATTCTTCATGTAAACTAACTCACTCCTCGGCAAACGCTCATGCAGCAAATTGGCATAAGGATGAAAGTGCTTGTCCTTCTCTCCGTAAATAAGCAGCATTGGATGATGGATTTCCTGGAGTCGCGATGTACAGTTATAGTTTAAGCAATAGCGGTAATACTGTTCAGCATTTCTGGCATTTCCTTTTCTCGCATCGTTAAAAAGCTTGAAAAACAAAGACATATTTTTAGTCTGCGTCCATGCATCGGTTAACGCTATCGTGCCGATTGCTCCGATATTGGAGAGAAAAGCGCCTAGTGATATTCGTTTTCTTAGACGCTTGTCGTTCACTTCGGACATACCGCCAATGACGATTCCGCCACATGCCCGATCGGGATGAGTCAAGAGAAACTCAAGTACGACCGAACCCCCGGTGGAATATCCGCATAAAAATATTTTTTCGATGTTTAACCGGTCTATCAACTGTTTGATATCCTCGACGATTAATGGGTAAGTAACCGTTTGCTCGGAAGGTTGGCTTTTTCCGTGTCCTCTGATATCAAATGCAATGGTTCGGAAATGAGGAGATAGACCTTGGATTTGATAGATGAAGTTAAGGCTTGTAAGTACCGGCGGGTGAATGAAGAGAATAGCGGTTCCTTCTCCGCGATCGATATAATGCATCGAATATCCATTTATGTTAACGGTAGTCATATTTCTCACTCCATTTAAGAATCCCTGTAGATGGATTATTTTGTATTTTATAAGCGCCTAAGTACAATTATTATGTCAATGACAGATAACCCATATTCGCTTACCATCCCACTGTACAGTTCAAATCGGGACAGGCCGCGGCGAGCAAGAAAGCTGGAGCATTTTTGTCATACATTCGCCTATTGAAACATAACTATTAAACAATTGATAGTTTCGTAGTTTTAGGAGGCGGTTAAAGTGGCCATGGAACCTGTTTTTACTGTGGAAGAAGTCGCGATTATGTTAAATAAGGATAAGCGCATCATTTACCAGTGGTTAGCAACAGGCACACTGCAAGGGCGGCGCAAAAGCAAAGGAAGAAAAAGCAGATGGGAGATCCCGGCATCCACGGTAAAATCGTTCATTCCCGGCAAGTTAAGTGAAATCGATAAAGCCGTTTTGGACATTTCGGCTAAAATTCTTGAGTTGAAAGAGCGACCGATAAGCGAATCCGGCAGAGTTCTTCTTGATGAATTGTTAATGCATTTCCTCAGTCTCCAAAACGAAAACTACTCGAATGCAACAGAAGAAGAGGAACAGAAAAAGAATCGGTGCCATAGGATCGGCATCACGACAAGTGATTGTATCGGGTGGGATAAGCTGGCCCTGCATCAATTGATAAGCATGAATCAGCATAGGTTAGTAAGTGACGCGGCGTTAAGCGAGATCTTAATTTCAAACGAGTGGGTAGCTGCTTATGAATACCTGACTAACGAGATCGTATTTGTGAGAGATGCGGAATTGAAAGCTGACAGGGACGAAGAATACGCACACCGTATGGAAGGGTAATTGCAAATCGAACGCGAAGTTAATGCGGCAGTTTCGAAATAGATGTAAAAGGCGGCAGAACACGAGGCTCTGCCGCCTTTACGTTTGAAACGAACAATCATTACTTGACGAATGGCAGGAGGAACACCACGAGACGGCAGCGAAATGATACGGCAATCTCGAATAATCAAGGAGGAGCAGAAATATGAGCCATACTGAAAAATCATTTATATTCGAGGTAAAACCTGCAGAAGCCTCGCAAATCGATTTGGTGCATCGCATCTTCTCGCCAGAAGACTTTTCCCTCCCCCAACATCGAAGGTACCAGGTCCAAAGCAATGGTGAAGGGGTATATTTGATTGCTTGGGATCATGAAACGCCAATCGGCGGTTTCCTCGTACGATGGAGCGGACCTCAGGATGAAGCGGTATCCTCTCGGATTGACGTATCCGGAAGAGCCTATCTTGAAGGCGGGTTGACACTTGACGAATATCGGCGCAAAGGGGTCGCGACAGCAATTATACGCGAAGCGGAGCGGCTCGCAAAATTGCATGGTTGTACCCATATCGGCATGGAGGTAGGCAGCAGCGATAACCCGGATGCGAAACGACTTTACGAGAAACTCGGATACATCGATTGGGGGTGTGGCGATTTTACGATTAGCTGGGAGTCCAAAGATGCGGGCGGGAATTCAAGAATTGACTCTGAGGTTGTTACCTTCCTGCAAAAACCTCTCTAATTTCAAACAAACGAGCCCGCCATCAATGGCGGGCTCTTTTTATTGCAGGCACTTAACCGGTGCGTTCATTCGCGCGCGTCGTATAGACGAGCGGAAAGTGATCCCCGGTGAGCAGATCGCCGGGCTTCACCGAAACGAAGTTGTGCATCGGGTGATCGGCGTGCGGCTCATAGCGGGTATGGCCTGGCATATAGTGGACCGCGATGGCGCGGCGTTTCATGTCGGAGCGATTATGCGGACTGCCGTGCCACGTCAAACAATGATGGTACCCGACTTGCCCTTTTTTGATTTCGAACGGCACCGCTTCCACGACCGCGCCTTCGGGCAGCAGCTCCGGCTGTCTATGGTACGGTTTGAAATCCTTTGAGCTCGCCAAGTATTTCTGGTGGTTTCCCCATTTGTGGCTGCCCGGCACCATCCACATGCTTCCGTTCTCGATGACGGCGTCATCAAGCGCCACCCAAGCGCTGACCAAATGCGCGGGCTGGATGATCGGCCACAGCGGGTGATCTTGGTGCCAGCCCGTAGGCCCCCCGGAGACGGGCGGTTTGTATTGGATCTGGTCATGCCAGATGCGGAGTTCGTCGGTCCGGCAGAGCTGCGCGATTTCTTCGCAGATACGAGAGTTGGCAGCGTGATTGAAGAAAGCATCGCTGGCCATCCAGATATTCACGATCTGAACGACCCGTTCGCTGACCGTCATTTTCATATTATCGTACAGGTTGCCGCCTTCCAGCATGTTATGGTTCAATACCGGCTTCTTGACGGTTCTGCCTTCCATGACGTCGTCGAGTTCGCGGCGAAGCGCTTTCACTTCTTCCTCGCCAAGCACGATATCCCCTTTAAGAAATCCGTTTCGGTCGAATTCTTCGATCTGGCTTTGAGTCAGCATGCGGATTTCACCTCACAGGTTCGAATTAGTATGATCAATGGTTTCATCATACTAAACCTTTTTCGGCATGTATTTAGAATAAAAGGATGTAGATTTGCGATATTTCAATATTTATAGGTCGAATTAAAGGGCAACTTGTCGAACGGAGTAAAATCTGGGAAAAACGCAAATATACCTTCTTTTTTTCTAAATACACGGGAATTGCCCGTTATGTATGATGAGAGCGCAATCATTCCTGCAGCTTGGGCGAGTTCTTATAAAGGAAAATCAAACGGGAACGTGCCGATGAGGCACTTCTGACAAAGGGGTTGATTGGTCGGACACGCTGTTTTTCCGGTCGTTCCGCAGGTTTGCACAAACTTATATATATAAGTGGAACGGTCGTCTGCCAACTTTTTATGTAAACGCTTACCAAGTTCTGATGAGAGGGGCAGCGTTGCTTTAGAAAGCTGGTTTGCATGGTACACCAAACTTACGGGTTGGAGGATGACTATGAGAAAACAGAGGAACAGAACGCTCTCGCGGCTGCTTGCCGTAACGCTTGTGCTGTCGGCCTTCTTAAGCGCATGCGAGAGCGGAAGCGGCGGAGGCACCGACATCGGGGCTGTCAATAGCACGACCGAGGGTACGGACAACGCCGGAAATTCCGGAAATACGAATGCGAAAGAAGAAAATACGAGTCAGGAGAACGATTCGAATTCAACGACTGCGGAACCCGCACCGGCGGAGCTGACCGAGTTCAAGCAGGCGCCCATGCTTGACAGCTTCTCGGTTCCCTTGAAGGATCGTCTGCCTGCGGACTATAAGATTACGAACGAAATGCCGAAGGAGCTGCTGAATTACGAGATCGGAACCTACGGCGGCACGCTCCGCACGGTTACCTCGGTCGTCGATTGGGATGCGGACGTATTCATCATGAACGACGAGGCGCTGCTGAACACGCCCGGCCTTCTTGGCCAGGAAGTCACGGGCAACGTGCTAAAGAGTTACGAGATGAGCAGTGACGAGAAAACGTTCACGTTCCAAATGCGCAAAGGCCTCAAATGGTCGGACGGCCAGCAGGTGACGACCGATGACGTCAAATTCACCGTCGAGGATGTCCTATTCAACAAGGAGCTTACGCCGATCTTTCCCGCTTGGTTGAACGCGGCGGGCGACCCGAACGGCAAGCCGTTCACCTTCGAGCTTGTCGACGAATATACCTTCAAGCTGAGCTTCGATCAGCCGTATGGCGGCTTCTTATTGAGCCTTGCGGTGCAGGGATGGCGCGGGTATAGCGATTTGCTGAAGCCGGCGCACTATTTGAAGAAATTCCACAAGAAATATACGGATATCGCTACGCTGGAGCCGGATATGAAGAAAGCCGGATTCAAGAAGGGCGAGTGGGTGAACCTGTTCAACGACAAGGACATCACGAACTGGGAGCTCACGAATCCCAAGTCCATCGGATTCCCGGTGCTCTATCCGTGGATGCTGACGAAGAAGACGAACACGACGGCAACCTTCGAACGCAACCCGTACTACTTTAAGGTTGACCCTGAAGGCAATCAGCTGCCATATATCGATAAAATCCAGAGCACGCTCGTGCAGGACATCGAGATGGTCACGCTGAAGACGATCGCCGGCGAAGTGGACTTCTCCCGCGAATCGGCGTCTCTGGTCAAGATGCCGCTGTACCGAGAGAACGAGAACAAAGGTTTTAAAGCGCTGCTTAGCAACCTGCACGTTTCGCCGACCGACATTTTCCTGAACATGACCCACAAAGACAAGAACTGGTCGACGGTGGTGAACGATGTGCGGTTCCGCAAGGCGCTGAGCCTCGCATTGGATCGAAACGAAATCATCGATTCGATTTATTACGGGTTTGCCGAGCCGAACGAATGGCAGGATTCAACGTACGACGTTGACGCAGCCAACAAGCTTCTCGACGAAATGGGCATGACGAAGGGCTCCGACGGTTTCCGTACCGGGCCGGACGGCAAGAAATTCACGATTCCGATCGAAGTCGGCGCACAGGCGCCCGATATCGTGCCGATGACCGAGCTCGTCGTCGAAATGTGGAAACAGCTGGGCCTCGACGTCACGATGAAGAAGATTGACGGGGCGCTGTGGGGCAAGCGCAACGAAGCGAACGACCTGAAGGCCACCGTCATTTGGGCGGCCGACCCGATGTGGTATTACGGCGATTGGGGACAAGGGATCTGGGGACCTGCCTGGAATTTGCACCGTTCCTCCGGAGGAACGAAAGGCGTCAAGCCGCCGGCCGAAGTCGAGGCTTTCTACCAGAGCGTTTCCAAGGCGGCCGTCGCCAATCCGCAGAACGCCAAGGCAGTTGTCGACAATGAAATCAAGAAGGCGCTCGGCGAAAACTACTACTTCATCGTTCCGCTACAGAACGTGAAGCAGCCGCTGATCGTGAACGAGAAGCTGCGCAATGTCGGAAACGAGAACGCGCTTGCAGTCGCAACCGATTACGCCGGCGAGCAATTGTTCTTCGCCAAGTAAGATCAGGATCGGCATCGCCCAGGAGAACGGCAGCACGCATGCCGCCTGGGCTTTGCCGTTTGAGAAATCCTCGAGAGGAGGGAGCGCATGCTCAATTACATTGGCTATCGGGTGCTCCAGCTGATTCCGCTGCTGATCGCGATCAGCATCATCGTGTTTTTCATTATCCAGCTGCCGCCCGGCGATTTTCTATCCACGTATATCCAGCAGCTTGAATTGTCCGGCACGAAAGTGGATGCCGGCATGATTCTGAACTTGGAGCGGCAGTACGGACTGGATCAGCCGTTCATTGTCCAGTACCTCGTCTGGATCAAAAACATCATCGTGGACGGCGATCTGGGACGCTCGTTCCAGTGGAATAAGCCGGTATCCGAGGTGCTTGGGGACAGGCTTATGCTGACGATGGTCATCTCGGTCATCTCGCTGATTTTCGTCTGGATCATCGCGATTCCGATCGGCATTTATTCCGCCGTGAAGCAGTATTCGATTCTCGATTACGTGTTCACGTTCATCGGCTTCATCGGGCTCGCCGTTCCGGGATTCCTTATCGCCCTGGTTGTCCTGTATTTCGTATTCGTCAATACCGGCGTCTCGTTAAGCGGCCTATTCTCGCCGGAATACGTGGATGCGCCTTGGAGCATGGCCAAGGTCATGGATATGCTGCCCCGGCTGGTCCTGCCGGTCGTCATTATCGGCATGTCCGGCACGGCCGGCCTGATCCGCGTCATGAGAGGCATGCTCCTTGACGAGCTCTCCAAACAATACGTGATCACCGCCCGCGCCAAGGGGGTTGAAAGCACGAAGCTCCTGTTCAAATACCCGGTCCGCATGGCGATCAATCCGCTCATCAGCACCATCGGGTGGACGCTGCCCGCGCTGATCTCCGGCGAAGCGATCGTGTCCATCGTCATGAATCTGCCGACGACCGGGCCGATCCTGCTTAGGGCGTTAATGTTTCAGGATATGTATCTTGCGGGCAGCTTCCTGCTGATCGTAAGCGTGCTGACCGTTATCGGAACGTTAATATCCGACATACTGCTCGCGTGGCTGGATCCGCGCATCCGCTTTGGGGGGGTTGCCGATTGAATACCGCAGTACCGACGAAAGCGGTCAAGAAAAGATGGTTCCGTCTCGGAAGAGTTCCGCAGGCGGTCGAAACGGATGAGGCTTACGAAGTGGCTTCCCAGTGGAAGCTGATGTGGTGGAAATTCAAGAAGCACAAGATCGCCATGGCCGCGGGGGTCGTTCTCGTCCTGTTTTACATGTCTGCGCTGTTTTGCGAGTTTCTGTCGCCGCATCTGCCGCTAGACCGGTATACCTCCTATAAGAACGCGCCTCCGCAGACGCTCCACTTCTACGATAAAGAGTCGGGCTTCAGCCTGCGGCCATTCGTCTACGACATGAAAATGAAGGTCAACGAGCAAACGTTCCTCCGAACGTTTCAGCCCGATACGTCCAAGAAATATTACATCCACTTCTTCGTCAAGGGTCCGGAATATAGGATGTGGGGGCTGTTCAAGACCGATATCCATTTGTTCGGGACAAAGGATATGCGTGCTCCGCTATTCCTCGCCGGAACGGACGACCTCGGACGCGATCTGCTTTCCCGCATGATATACGGCGGCCGGATCTCGCTCTCCTTCGGGGTGCTGGGCATCGTGCTGACGCTCATTCTCGGGCTGCTGCTCGGCGGCTTGTCCGGCTATCTCGGGGGCGTAACCGATACGATCGTGCAGCGGTCGATCGACCTGCTGATCTGCATTCCGACCATTCCTTTATGGATGGCGCTGTCCGCCGCGCTTCCGAGGGACTGGTCGGCGCTGGAAATCTATTTCGGCATGGTGATCATCTTCTCGATTATCGGATGGACCGGACTGGCGCGCGTAGTACGGGGCAAAATCCTGTCGCTGCGCGAAGAGGACTTCACGATGGCGGCGCGGCTCGCCGGCGCGAGCGACCTTCGGATCATCCGCAAGCATCTGCTGCCGTCGTTCGCCAGCTATACGATCGTTACGGTTACGTTGTCAATCCCGGCGACGATACTCGGGGAGACGGCGCTTAGTTTCCTCGGGATCGGGCTTGCTCCGCCGGTCGTCAGCTGGGGGGTCTTGCTGCAGGATTCGCAGAACCTGGAGACGCTGGCCCACCATCCTTGGCTGCTATGGCCCGCGGCGCTGATCATCGTCACCGTATTGATGTTCAATTTTCTGGGTGACGGGCTTCGGGACGCAGCAGATCCCTACAAATAAGGAGGCCAAGCGATGAGTATCGAGATGCCGAACCGGAACCGGCCTCTGGCCGCGTCCATCCAAGACAAAGACGTTATCCTTCAGGCGAACAACCTGAAGGTGCATTTCCATCTGGACGAAGGAAGGCTCAAATCCGTTGACGGCGTAGACCTGATCATCCGCAAAGGGAAGACGCTGGGCATCGTCGGCGAGAGCGGCTGCGGCAAGAGCGTCACCTCGCAGGCGCTGCTCCGGATCGTGCCGAAGCCGGGCCAGGTGGAAGGCGAAATTCTGCTTAAGCGAAATGGCGGCGAAGAGACGGCAGAGGTCGTCGATTTGGTGAAGCTGGAAGCGGACGGCAAGGAGATCCGCGACGTAAGGGGCGGAGAGATCGCCATGATCTTTCAAGAGCCGATGAAGGCGTTCTCGCCCATTCACACGATCGGCGACCAGATCATGGAAGCCATCCTGCTGCATCGGACGAAAGACAAGAAAGAGGCGCGGGAGATCGGGCTCGAGACGCTCGCCAGCGTCGGCATGTCGAACCCGAAGCAGCGGCTTGACGAGTATCCCCACCAGCTGTCCGGCGGCATGCGGCAGCGGGCGATGATCGCCATGGCGCTCGCCTCGCACCCGAAAATTCTGATCGCGGACGAACCGACGACGGCGCTTGACGTAACCGTACAGGCCCAGGTGTTGACCTTGATCAACGAGCTTAAGGAAAAGCTCAACACGTCGGTCGTGTTCATCACGCACGACCTTGGCGTTATTGCCGAAATGTCCGACGAGGTGGCGGTTATGTATCTCGGCAAGGTCGTCGAGTATACGGATGTCGACACGCTGTTCTACGGCCCGCGCCACCCATACACGAAGGCGCTGCTCAATTCCATTCCGTCCGTGACGAACCGGAATACGCGTCTCGAATCGATCGAGGGTACGGTCCCGTATCCCATGAACCTTCCCGAAGGGTGCGGATTCTACTCCCGATGCCCGAAGGCGCAGTCAGGCGTATGCAACGCGGCGGATATCCCGCTCATCAAGGTGAGAGACAACCATTACGTGCGCTGTCTCTTCGCCGAAGACCAGAATACCGGAGGTGAGGGGCAATGAGCGTGCGAGAAGCCGATCTTGGACGAGGCCATGATGCCGTACAGGGAGACGTGATTTTGAACGTACAGTCGCTGAAAAAATATTTTCCGATCAAAAAAGGCTTTCTCCAGAAGACGGTGGGGTACGTCAAGGCCGTAGACGATGTAAGCTTCTATATCCGGGAAGGCGAAACGTTCGGGCTTGTCGGCGAATCCGGATGCGGAAAGACGACGCTCGGCCGCTGCGTGCTGCGCGCGATCGAGCCGACGGAAGGATCGACGGTGTTCAAGGACCGTGAAGGCCGCGTAAGCGACCTTAATGAGCTGGATAACAAGGAGCTGCGCAAGCTCCGCAGGGACATCCAGCTGATTTTCCAGGATCCATATTCTTCCCTCAATCCCAGGATGACCGTTCAAAACATCGTGGCGGAGCCGCTTATCTGCAACGGGATTGCGCATGGCGACGAGCTCCGGAGCCGGGTCCGCCAGCTCATCGAAATGGTAGGGTTAAACAGCCGTCACATGGACCGGTATCCGCACGCGTTCAGCGGCGGCCAGCGCCAGCGGATCGGCATCGCCCGCGCGCTTGCGACGAATCCGCGTTTCGTCGTCTGCGACGAGGCGGTCAGCGCGCTGGACGTGTCCGTGCAGGCCCAGATTCTGAATTTGCTGCAGGATTTGCAGCGACAGCTCAGCCTCAGCTACTTGTTTATTTCGCACGACCTGGGCGTCATTCAGCATATATCCGACCGCGTTGGCGTCATGTACGTCGGCCGGATGGTGGAGACGGCGCGGACCGAGGATTTGTTCCGAAGACCGCGCCATCCTTATACCGAAGCGCTTCTCTCCGCCAAGCCGGTACCGGATCCGCGCAGGAAGTCCGAACGGATCGTCCTGCAGGGGGAGGTCGCCAATCCCGCCAAACCGCCGTCGGGCTGCTATTTCCATCCGCGCTGCCCGTACGCGCAGGAGATATGCAAGCTGCAGAAGCCGGAGTGGCGTAAAGTCGGAGAGGACCATTTCGTCGCGTGTCACCTTGCCGATGAGCTGACGCTCCAGGGAGCGATCGGATCATGAGCCCTCTTATCGGCGCGATCATGCTCTACCTTGTGGCGTTGATGGCCTTCATGTTCGGCACGGTAGTGTTCATCCGCTATGCGGTCAACCGAGCGATCGGGCAGAAGCACCGGCTGCTGGAGGAGATCATGGAAACCGGCAAGCTGCCGCAGGTCTGGTTGGACGGGGCGATGCGGCCCTCGGAAACGGAGAAGCAGGTAAAGAGTCTGGCGACCTATGTTCGCAAGACGAGGCTGGTCGATAGCGAAGAGACCCGCACGCTGCTGCTTACAAGGCTGGAGAACGCAAGATCGCTCGGAAAGGAATAACGCATATGGATCCCTATCTAAGGCAGGAGAAGCGAAAAGCCAACGCCGCTTTTCTTTCATGGCTGCTCGTCCTCATACCGTCGCTGCTCGCATTGCTGTTGTGGTTGTCGCTCCAGCGGGTAGTAGATATTATGCTCGTCGTGAGCAGCGTCAGCACATGGTCGTGGGATGCGATCAAGACGTTCGCGTTTATCGGCTTCGGCCTCGTATGGCTGGCTGCCGTTTTTCTCATGCAGAACTTGCTGTACAGAAGCGCGCTCCGAGGCATGCTGATCAGCCGGATCCTGCAGTTGAGCGCGCTTCTTCTGGGGCTGCTGGCGTGCAGCCAAGCGATCCGCTATCCGCTCGGCGAGGCGGAGGTATCGATCCGTTCGGTTCTTCCGGTTGTTCTCGAGGCAGTGCTTGCCGCCGCGTTATACGCGCTCTACAGGTACGCACGCGCGCGATGGACAGCCAGCTCCGCCCTTGCGGACGAACCTCCTCCAAAAAGGAGGATTTAATGGGAGATGTGCCGCATTACCTGATGATCAAACGCGAAATCGCGCAGCAGATCCGTACCGGGAAACTGCTTCCCAACGTTGTGCTGCCTGGAAGATGGAAGCTCACGGAACAGTACGGCTGCAGTTGGGCGACGGTCAACCGTGCGATCCAGGAGCTGATCCTCGAGGGCAAGCTGTATGCCGAGCAAGGGAAGGGGACGTTCGTCAGCCCGGCTGCCGCCGAGCGGGCGGACCTTCCCCAAACGTTGTCCGTTCTGCTGTGCAGCTTCAACGAGAGCGTGTCTCATTCCGTCATGAAGATGTTGGAGGGCATTCGCGAGACCGCGGGATCTTACGGGGTTCCGGTCGAATTTACAAGCGCGCAGGAACCGGGACGGTTCGCTGATCTCGACCGCCGGATCGTCATTACGCCGGGGTTGGCGGACTACCCCCAACTGGCAAAGTCAGCCTCGCGCGGAGACAGGTTCATCGTGCTTGGCTCGGAATTCCGCGAGCCTGGCGGACGATGGGTAAACTCCGACACGCGGGAAGGGACGCGCAAGGCGGTCTGCCAGCTTCTTGCCGCGGGGCACCGCCGCATTCTGTTGTTCGGCCTGCAGCGAGGTCTGTCCAACTACGAGCAGAAAGCGCGCGGTTACGAGATGGCCCTGCGCGAATTCGGGCTTGATATTGATCCGGACTGGATGGTGTATCGACCGGAGAAGGCGGCGGACGTCGAAGAGCTGCTCGGGCGTTGGATGAGAGAGCATGCCGGGTGCAGCGCCGTATTCGCCGCGGACTATACGTCGGGACTGGCGGTGCTGGGCTGGGCGATGAAGGCCGGAATTGGCATTCCGAAGGACCTTTCTCTATTCGTCATGGGGGAAGTGGATTCGTCTCCGTATCTGGTCGTGCCGCCGAACAGCGTCGTACAGCCGTTCGCGGAAATGGGGAGGCAGGCGGTAAGGATGCTCTTCGGTGAAGAGGATGAGACGTACGCCTTGCTTCCGTGCCAATTTATCGATCGCAATTCGGTCATGCCCCCGGCTTGAATCAAATTTATCCGGTGGTCACATCGGAGGCCAGGCATGGTAGTTTGATTAGACGAACATGACGAGGAGGATGCCAAGCATAAGACAGGTCTCCGCTAAGGCGCGGAACCGGTCTGCAGCACGGATTTATATCGGGAGGCGATCGTTCATGCATCTGGGTAACTTGATGGAGTTGACGCCAAGGTTGAATTTCGCAAGCCGTGACCGGGCACAAGCGGGAGATCAGTGGGGTCCACGGACGATTCCCGATTGGCAAATATTCTCGATCGTATCCGGAGAGGCGCTGCTTAAGCTGGGACGGCAAACCTACCGCATACGTTCGGGGGAGAGCGTGTTCTACGGGCCGAACAGCCCGCATTATCTGTCTGCCGTTAGGCCGACCGAATATTTCAGCTTCCACTTTTCCTGGCATGAGACATCCCCGAAGCCCGAGCATCCCGCCTTTAACATCAAGAACGTACCGGCGGGCGCTCTGAACACCCGTCCCGAGGGCTGCAGCGTATTCGTGCCCGGCGTGGGAGAGGTCGAGATCCCGCATCACTTCTCGGCGTCCGGGTTAGATTCCATCATGACCCGCATCGTCAAGGAGTATCATGACGAGGGAGCGGGGTACATATTCTTGCTGCGGGCACTGTTGATGGAGCTGCTCACCCTGCTCATCCGGCAGCTCGCCGGTCAGAGCAAGGGCGCGCTGGTGAGCAAGATCGAGCCTGCGCTCGCCGCGATTCGGGACAATCCGGGCATGAAGTGGTCGGTGTGCCAGCTTGCCGAGCTGTGCGGATACCATCCGAGCTATTTTACCGGGTTGTTCTTCCAGGAGGTCGGGCAAAAACCGAAAGAGTATTTGATTGCCGAAAAGTTACGGCAGGCAAAGACGGCGCTGCTCAAAGGCGACCCGATCGAGAAGATCGCCCAGAGCCTCGGCTACACAAGCATCCATTATTTCAGCAACAGCTTTAAGAAAGAAACCGGCCTGTCACCGAGCGAATTCAAGCAGAACCCGACTACAATGAGAGGCTTGTTGGCAATCGAGCCTTGACATAGGCAAGCACCGGATCGAAAACGCCCCCGTAACTGGGTATCGTTTTCCGATTTGTTTAACCAACCTATAAGTTCTGGGTTGGTTTTTTTTCATGCAATAAAAAAGAGACTCCCGAAAGAGTCTCCATTGTTCGACTATACAGTTTCAACTCTATTCCCCTCGGTTTCATCGTCTTTTGGAATTCTTATGAAGTGGGCAGGAACCAGCAATCCGACAAGCAGTATCGCAAGCATACCGAAGAAGAAGAGGTAAATGGCCATTGTATCCATTAGTTTAGACCTCCATTCAATGTTTGACCCGTAGGGTATGTTTTGTCGATGGCTTCCATGTCCAAAGCGCCTTTCACGAAAATAGCCATCACGGCGATCGCTGCAACGTTGAATCCCATAATCAAGAACATAACACCCATTAGTACCACTCCTTGTTGTTTGTGTGAATTAGACGTTGTAAAAAAGTCATAATAGATTAGGGCAAATCCGTGTTAACACGCGAATCGATCTTATGGATTACGGTCGAGTTTGCAAGCTGCGCACTGTTTTGTACATTGTTTTTTCGGTGCGTCCGAGTTGTGATCTTGTTCAACGGAAGTTGCTGGTTTCTCTTGCTCCATCACCATGTTCGCAATGATTACCTGCTCTGTCAATTTCAACATCATATTTGTTCACTCCTTGCGTTCAAGTTATGAGTTTATTATAGATCGCCCGCGAAAGCCTGTATTGTAAAACAGCAATCTGATTGTAAAAAAGGCATATTTATTTTAGCGGAAAACAATATCTCTTAAATTTAAATTAAGTTACTTGACAAAAGTAAGTGACGGAACCTATAATCAAACCATCACGTGAGCAACTTACTTTTATAGAGTACAAGGGGGATTTAATGATGTTGGATTTCGGTTTGCTGTTGATTCGTTTGGTGATTGGCGTTACGTTGATGGGACATGGTGCGCAGAAGCTATTCGGTTGGTTCGGCGGATATGGTCCGAAAGGAACTGGCGGATGGATGGAGTCGGTCGGTATTAAGCCTGGCGTGTTGATGGCGGTTCTTGCGGGTTTGGCGGAAATGGGAGGGGGCCTATTGTTCGCGGCTGGATATCTTACGGCTGTAGGTGCAACGCTAATCGTACTCACCATGCTTGGGGCGATTATTAAAGTGCATCTGTCCGACGGGTACTGGGTGGATAAAGGCGGTTTTGAATATCCGTTCATGCTGACCGCCACCGCGATCGCGATTGCTCTTATCGGACCTGGCGCTTACGCAATCGGCTGATTACATCAACTATAAAATGGAGGTATCGTCATGATTACCCTATATCCCGCAGCATCGAGATTTTCGGCAAACCATGGATGGTTGAAAAGCAACTTTAGCTTCTCGTTCGCGGAATATTACGATCCGAACAATATCGGCTTCGGTCCGCTCCGCGTCTTTAACGACGATTTCGTAGCGCCGCAAAACGGCTTTGGCGCTCATCCGCATAACGAAATGGAAATCGTGTCGGTCGTGTTGAAGGGGCAGCTCCAGCATCAAGACAGCACGGGCAACAAGGAAGTGTTGAGACCGGGGGAAGTGCAGCGCATGAGTGCCGGTACGGGGATTATCCATTCGGAGGAAAACCCTTCGCCGGATGAAGAAGTGAACTTCCTGCAGCTCTGGTTTTTCCCGGATCAGCAAGGATTGGCGCCATCCTATGAACAAAAGGCTTATGATCAAGCCGGGCTTAAAAACAATCTGCTGCCCGTTGTGTCGAAGCGGGATGCCAATGAACAGATTGCGTTCATCAATCAAGATTTGACGCTGTATCTATCCGAACTTGAGGCGGGCAAGTCCGTCTCGTTTAAGCAAGAGCCCGGCCGTAAAATTTATTTGTTCGTTATCGAAGGGGAAGTCACGCTGAATGAAGCGCACAACCTGAACAAGCGCGATGCGGCTAGAATTACCGAGGTAACGGACCTGGAGATAAAGACGGGAACCGGCGCTAGTTTTATGCTGATCGACCTGCCAGGCCAATAACGGAGAGACTGCCGTCATGAATGAATCCATTCATGACGGCTTTTGCTTTTGAAATAAGGCGGCTATATACCTTCCCAAACGGACACTGATTTCGGAACGCACGACGAACCGCATCAATGCGAATTTGTGCTCATAGCCTTTGTAAATAAATCGATAATGAATGGCATCATCGATCCGGTCATCCTCAATCACTTTGATGTGCAGTTCCCGGAGCTCCTTTTTGACTTTGACCAAATCGTCGTGAACAAGGTCTAGCAGCGCATCGGCCGATGCCGTATAAAGGCCTTTTAAGGAGTAGTTCGAGCGCTCGATTTCTTTGCGGTTCTTCTCAATGACATTCATCATCATGGGGAGCAAGACCGAATCCCGAACCGTTATCATGATTTGCTGCGATAAAGCTTGAGGCTTACCCTGCATCTCTTCATTTTTTTGCTCCAGGTACTGTGCTTTATGCTCAGGTGACATAAACTTCGTTGTCCAACGACCGTTTCCCTCGAGTATGCTCATTTGTAATGCCCTCCAATCTTATTGGCCCGCTCGCGTGCCTGGCCGGACTTCAGGAGCGATGCCGCGCTTAAAATGGCAGCCTCGCCATAGCGATCTTTGATTGCGTCTTTTACTGCGGCAAGCTTGCGATGCTTAAGGAGATCTTCGAACAAATCCAGCTGATATACGGAGTTATCGCTGAGTTTCGATATATCGACGGCCAAGTGCGTCAGCGGATCCCCGTTCCAATGCTGTAGAAATACTTTGTGTGCGGCTGCGATAATGTGATGCTCTAAGCAGCTCGGATCGCTAAGCGTCGTTTGACGGCTAAACCCTCTAGAATTCTCTCCGTTCGTGGTCCCCGCGCTCACCGTAACGGTGCTGCCATGATAGTTGTGGTGCCGGCTTGTTCGGCAAACCTCGATGACTAATTCAAGCAACAGCGGCTCAATATCCGATAACGTTTGATAATCCCTCCAGCGAAGCGCTCTTCCTCGCGTAATGGATTTTGGTTTCGATACAGAATGCTGGACGACGGGGCTGGGATCGATGCCTCGCGCGGTCTGCCAGTAGTATGTGGCTTTGATGTCGCTTTGACGGCCCATGCGCGAACGCATACGGCGCTTGAATTCAGGTAAATCTAATCGTGCAAGATCGCCGATGGTATGGATCCCCATGCGCATAAAATGAGCCGTCATGCGTGACGCGACCATGAACATGTTATGAATCGGAAGGGGCCACAGGGTCGTTTCGATGTTGTCGCTGGATAAGGCGAAAATCCCGTCCGGATGCTTCTTGGCGAAATTATCGGTGGCCATCTTGGCTAGAATCTTGGTGGGACCGATCCCCGCTCGCGTCCATACGCCGGTCGAAAGCATCACCGAGTTTTGGATTTGTTTGGCGATCTCCACGGGTGAGCCGAACAGGGCCAGGCTTCCTGAAATATCAAGAAATTGTTCATCGATGCTGAACGGTTCGACAAGCGGCGTAAAGGACTCGTAAAGCTTGGTAATGAGCAAGGAAACGCTAATGTAGGTCTGCATCCGCGGACGGATCACAACGAGCCCCGGACATTTGCCTACAGCCTCTGAAAGTCGTTCAGCCGTACTGACGCCGTAAGCTTTAGCTATTGGGCACGCAGCCAAGATAATCCCTGATCGTCTCTCGGGATCTGCTGCGACAGCGACTGGCATGTTTGTATATTCAGGGTGCGTCGCTTTTTCAACACTGGCATAGAAGGATTGGCAATCGACGAGCAAGATGGATTTTTCTTTGGATTGCATATCGCTTCACCGGCTTATTGGTTTTTGGTGTCCAACGACAAGAACACTTGTTCTCATATTATATGCGATGACACCTCGTCTATCCAATGAAAAATTTGGATGCAGGTCCTTATTTTGATTGTGAGTGTGAGTGAGTACGGGATCGCGCGTAAGATCTTGCGTTGAAATCGTAAAAGAGAATGGAGACCAATTCGGTCTCCATTCTCTTTTTTTATATTCGGAACATGATTTATTCTATTGATTTATAGCTTTCAATCTATATTAAATATCTTTATATATATTGTACAAGGTTTCCCTTCATCCTTATAATTAGATCAATTCTAATAACAATTTATTTTGAAATCGCTTTCAAACTATTTGTTATTCACATGCTTACGAATCTATGAGAATAAGGAATGAACAGCTATGAACTTGAGCAAAATAGGTCGGACCAAATGGTTTGTCTATCAAAAAATCGTTACTGTCTTTATCATATTGTTCGTTCCCTTAATCGTGATGAACATGTGGATCAATTACAAGGGCTTATTCTTCATCAAACATGAGATTGCCGATTCTGCTGTTGCCGGGGCATCGTTTTACTCGAAACAGCTGGATGACCAGCTCTATTTTATTCGCAGCCAGCAATTGCAATTTCTGAATGATCAGGATTTACAGAAGCTTAGCTTTCAGGGTGCCGCGATGGATAAATTTGAATTGGTTCAACTCATCAACCAGGTCAAAGACCGGCTGATGTCGCTTATCAATTCTAGCGAGTATGTCGTGAATGCAGGCGTTTATGTGAAAGAGATTGAGAAAACCGTCTCCATTAAGGATGATGTCTTGAACACGCCGAATGAGGATTACACGTTAATTTCCACTTTAATCAAGGAGACGCCCAAACCCTCGTTCTACATGTATGATGATCGAATCTACTTTATTGAAAGCGCAAACAATTCAGGTGTTTGGTCTTATATTGAAATATCCAGAGATAAGCTGCTGGAGGCGCTAAAGCAAATTGCTTCGCTCTATCAGAACTCTGAAGTGCTTCTCGGCGGCCAGAATAACGGAGTGGTCCTATCTACCTTATCAAATCGTCCTGTCTTAGCTGAGGTGCTTTCAATAGCAGAAGAGCGGAGCGGGCCCGAGCCTGAGAAATCGATTGTACGCAAGGTAAATGATACGAACTATTTCATTACGCGCAGTGACGTTAGTTCTCTGCATCTGTCTCTCGTCATGTTCGTGAATCAGAATGAGCTGATACGTCCGCTAAGCCAGTTCAATACTTGGTTCTTCGCCTTGTTGATTATTGCGATTGTCGTGCTGCTGCTGTATTCGTTCTCCATCCATTTCATGATTCATCGACCGCTTACCAGGCTGACCAGGGCATTTCAATTAATCGAGACCGATAACTTGAATCTCGTCATCGAGTCTAAGCGGAAGGATGAATTTCATTACTTATTCAACAGCTTTAACCGAATGGCGCAGCGGTTAAAGCGTTCAATCCAGGAGAATTATGAGCAGAAGATTGCCCTTCAGCATTCGGAACTCAAGCAGCTGCAATCGCAAATCAATCCGCATTTTCTATATAACAGCTTTTTTAATATTTACATGATGTGCAAGACCGGTGATTCGGATGGGGCCGGAGAGCTGTCGCAAAAGCTTGGCAGCTACTATCAATACATTACTAGAAGCGGCTCAGATGAGGTGCCGCTCTATAAGGAATTCCGGCATGCGCTCGATTATTGCGAAATCCAGTGCATCCGATTCTCGAACCGGATTCAATTCGAATACGAAGAGCTGCCGGAGCCGGCAGCCGCGCTTTATGTCCCTCGTTTAATCATTCAGCCGGTCGTGGAAAACGTGTTTGAGCACGCGTTTGAAGACGGGATGATGGAGGGAGTCCTCTATATGCGGAGCGGCTTTGAGGACGGTGTCGTCAGCATTACGGTTGAAGACAACGGCAATCTATTGACGGATGAGAGGCTTGACCAATTGCGAACGAAGCTAGGGAACCAATACGTGGAACGAATGGAGCAGACCGGCATTATCAACGTAGGCAACAGGCTCCAATTGAAATATGGACCGAGCAGCGGGTTGTTTGTCTCTCGAAGCAAATATGGCGGTTTGAAGGTAGATATCAAAATCGATTATAAGCAAAAGGGGGCTTAACATGTATCGACTACTTATCGTAGATGACGAGCCTGTCATTGTAAACGGACTGGTACACCTATTTCAAGAGAATGCTGATTTCGAGCTTGATATCGTCAAGGCTTACTCCGCCAATGAAGCACTCGAGATCGCCAAAACCTCGAAGCTCGATATTATGGTTAGCGATATCCGCATGCCCCAGAAGAGCGGGCTGCAGCTAGTAGATGAGATGGTTTATTACTGGCCTTCGTGCCGTATTATCTTTTTGACCGGTTACAGCGAATTCGAGTACGTGTACGAAGCGATTCAGAAAAACGTCGAGAACTATATTCTCAAAACAGAAGGCATGGAGCCAATCTTCAGGGCCGTAAAGACGGCGTTACAGAAGCTGGATGCAGAGAAGAAGGCAAGCGTGCTGGTAGAAAAAGCACAGATCCAGCTCCAATACACGGAATCGTTGCTTAAAAAAGAGATGTTGGAGGGTTTGCTAAGGGGCGAGACGATCGCGTCACTCCGAACCAATCCGCAATATGCGGATATTGAGCTTGGTGTTTCCACTGCGCGCCCGGCTGTGCTGTTAGTCGGACAGCTTGATCCGAGAGAAGAGCTCGCTTCTTCTCAGAAGTGGAAGACGCTGCAAAGCATTCAGCAGTTTGTATGTCATCAACTGCCGGCTTCGATACACAAAGAGCAAATGGTTTACGACGCAAGCGCGCTGGTTTGGCTGCTTCAACCGGACAGCGAGCTTGCTTCCCGGTTTATGCTTGAAACAGATGAAGTGGACATGCGCAGCTTTGCATCCTATGTGAAAGGTGTCTTAGAGTCGATACAGAACGAATGCGAAGACCGTACCGGCAAATCGGTTTCGTTTGCCGTTGCGGGCAATTTGCATAATTGGGCGTGTGTACATGAACATGTCGAACAGGCCTGCGTTCTCATTCGAAGAAGCTTTTCCCTAGGTAAAGTCATGGTTATTCTCGATTTGGACAAGCCTGCTGAGATGATCTCTTCCCAGGAGAAGGTGATTGATCAAATCCATCACTATATTCAAAAGCATTTATCGGGCAACCTCTCGCTAACAGCGATTGCCGACGAGGTTCACTTTAATCCATCCTACTTATCAAGATACTACAAACAGACAACGGGTCGTAATCTGCTGGACTATATCCAATCTTCCAAGCTTAGCGCCGCGATTGCGATGATGTCCGATCCGCAATTAAAGTTGAATGAGATCGCAGTAAAACTCGGATTTGACTCTCATTCTTATTTCACGACGTTCTTTAAGAGAATGACAGGCTCATCGCCGCAAGATTACCGCAATACATTGCGTAAATAAAGTTAAAGTGTTGTAAAGGATTCAAAATTGTTGGTGTCCGTCAACCCCTATACAATTAAAGACGTAGGCAAGACAACACACATTACCTAGAGGGGGTTACCGGTTAATATGAAACAGAAGCAGCGATTAAAGCTAATTGTAACGGCAGGCTTGGCTTTCTCGATGTTGACCGCGTGTGCAGACAAAGGCGAGAACAATGCCAATTCAGAAGCGGCAAAGAATGCCGAACCATCAACTTCTAATTCTGAGACATCGTCCACGAACACAAATGCCGCTAGCAATACAACCAGTGAACCCGCAGCACAAGACCCGATGGGCAAGTATGCCGAGCCAGTAACGGTGACAGAGGTCATTGGATACAATCCGCCGGAAGATCCGCGTACACCGCAAGGACTTACGCCGGATAAGAACGCCTACCTCAAAGACCTGAAAGACATGCTGAATATTGAAGTGAAATACAAGTATATGGTTCCTGGAAATCAAGCGGAGCAAAAGTTTGCCCTTGCTATGGCTTCGGGCGATTTGCCGGATATAATGGATGTCGACCAACGAACATTCGAGAAGCTTCGCAAACAAGGCGTACTGGCTGATTTGACGGAAGCTTACAATCAATATGCGTCTCCTACGCTCAAGAAATATATGGAGTCCGATGGCGGATTCGCCATGAAAGCATTCAGCTCGGACGGTAAACAGTATGGCATTCCTTCATTTGAGGACCCATTCTTGTCAACGCAGCTGTTGTGGATTCGGAAGGATTGGCTTGATAGCTTAAACCTGCAGCCTCCAAAAACGATGGATGATTTGGAGAAAGTAGCAGAAGCTTTCGTGAAGAACGATCCGGATAAGAACGGCGCTAACGATACCTATGGTTTGGCTCTGCAGAAGAACCTTTTCTACTGGGGATTTGATACGAGAGGCTTGTTTAATGGCTTCGGTGCCTATCCTTCTGTCGGCGACGGTCAATCTGCTTGGATCAAAGGTGCTGACGGCACATTGGCGCCTGGCCTGATTCAACCGGAAGTGAAGACTGCGCTAAGCAAAATGCAAGAGTGGTACAAGAAAGGCATTATCGATAAAGAGTTTGCGCTTAAAGACGAGAACAAGGTTTCGGAAGACATCGTCGCCAGCAAAGTCGGGATCTCGTACGGCGAATGGTGGTATCCGAACTGGCCGCTTAACCTGAATGTGGACAAAGATCCGAAAGCGAATTGGATTCCGCTGCAAATTCCATCGCTTACGGGCCCGGGCAAATCGCTTGTGCCGAAATTGCGCGGTACGCGAATTACGGTCGTCAATAAATCGGCGAAAAATCCGGAAGCCGCGATTAAGATGATCAATTTCTACTTTGAGATGGGCAAGAAGCAATATATCGATAAGAACCAAGCTGCAAATGGCTACGTGTATAACTGGTTCGTTCCGAGAATTTACAACCCAAGTCAGATTGATACGATTTATACCGAAGTGAATAAAGCGTTGGATGCGAAGCAGACGGACATTTCGCTTGACGACGACAACTACAAAGTAGTTGCCGACGTGTTCAAGGCGACGAATGACTTCTTAAATAAGAACACGGCGAATGCTTCCAACGGCGTGAACTGGGGGCAATATTTCAGCCGCGCCGCAAAAGACGGAGGCTGGGGCCTCACTCGTCAGCTGAAAGAGCAGCAGCAATTCGTCAGCAACGAGTTCTATGGTGTACCAACCAAGACCCAAGTAGAAAAGGGCGGGCAATTGGATAAATTGATGGCTGAGTCATTCACGAAGATCGTCATGGGCGGTTCGATCGACGACTTCGATAAGTTCGTCGCCAGCTGGAAGTCGCTTGGCGGCGAGCAGATTACGAAGGAAGTCAATGATTGGTATCAATCGGTAAAATAATGCTCAAGGCGAGGGGAGGAAGCATACTCCTCTCGCTTTTTTAATAAGGGAGGTTGCCTGACTTGAGATCATTTCGCAAAGAGTCTCCGCTGCATCTTATGCTATTGCCCGGCGTGATTTTCACGATCATCTATGCTTACGGCCCAATGGCAGGCATCGTTATGGCTTTTCAACAGTTCGAACCCTTGTCCGGTTTCTGGAAGTCGGATTGGGTCGGGGTAGATAATTTCGATTACGTCTTTCATATGCCCGATTTCAAACAAGTGCTGTGGAATACCGTCATCATCTCGCTATTCAAAATCATTCTCTTCCTGCTTGTTCCGCTTATTCTAGCACTATTGGTGAATGAGCTGACGAAGCGATGGTTTGTACGCATCATTCAATCAAGTATCTTTCTGCCTTTCTTTCTGTCCTGGACGGTGCTCGGCGGTGTCATTATTGAGCTGTTTTCCTTGCATGGGCCGGTTAACGCCTTGTTAACTCAGATGGGGTTGGAACCCATTATGTTTATGTTAAACAACGATTGGTTCAGGGGGATCATCATCGGCTCGGATGTTTGGAAAGGAATGGGCTATAACATGATCATTCTGCTAGCTGCCATAACAGGCATTAATATGAGCCTTTATGAAGCGGCGGAAGTGGATGGGGGAGGCAAATGGAAGCAAATGCTTCATATTACGTTGCCTGGCATCGCCCCGATATTAATTCTTCTTGGCGTATTGAGCTTGGGGAATATTTTGAACGCCGGCTTTGAACAGATCTTTCTTATGTACAATCCGACCGTCTATCAAGGATCCGATATTATCGACACGTTCGTCTACAGGCTTGGAATGTTCAGTCAGCAATTCGGGCCGGCGGCAGCAGTCGGCGTGTTTAAATCGGTCATTTCGCTCGGCTTGGTTTCGATTTCTTACTATGCTGCTTACAAGTATAACAATTACAGAATATTCTAGGTGCTGGAGGATGTGCTGTGGTCTATAAACAATCGATAAGCAGAAAGTTATTTGCCTTGGCCAATGTTCTGTTTCTTTCTTGTATTACACTACTGGGCATAATTCCATTCTTGCACTTACTCTCCGTATCGCTAAGCACGAATGTTGCGGCTTCGGCAGGCGAAGTTAAACTCTGGCCTGTAGGATTCTCGCTGGATGCCTATGAGTATTTAGGAGAGAAAGTGGAGTTTTTCCGATCGCTTTGGGTATCCATAGAGCGGGTAGTGCTCGGTACGGCCGTGAATATGAGCCTTGTTTTTCTTACCGCGTATCCGCTATCCAAATCAAATGACCAATTCAAATGGCGTACCCCGTACGTTTGGTTTTTTGCGATTACGATGTTTTTTGGCGGAGGACTTATCCCTACGTATATGGTGGTTAAGGAGACGGGGTTGCTGGATTCGATTTGGGCCCTCATATTGCCAGGCGCATTGAACGTATGGAACATGATCTTAATGCTCAACTTCTTTAGAACGATTCCAAAAGAGATGGAAGAGGCTGCTACAATTGATGGCGCGGGTCACTGGAAGACGCTTTGGCAAATCTATTTGCCGGTTTCACTGCCTTCCATTGCGACTATCGGGTTATTTACCGTCGTTGGACATTGGAACTCTTGGTTCGATGGCATTCTATACATGAATTCTCCGGATAACTATCCGCTACAAACGTATCTATCGACGCTCATTATGTCTTTGAACTCTCAGATGACGTCTATTTCCGTTGAGCAACTGGAAGCATTGGAGAATTTGAGCGAGAAAACGCTTCGAACCGCTCAAATCTTCATGGGCGCACTGCCGATTATGATCGTCTATCCGTTTGTTCAGAAGTATTTTATTAAAGGCATGACGGTAGGAAGCGTGAAAGAGTGAAATCGAGACAGAGTCCGAAAAGGGGATCAAATGATGAGAATAGTGACGGTTGCATTGATTGGAGCCGGATTACGCGGAGTTAACTATTTGAACTATGCGCTGCACCATCCTCACGAGCTTGAAGTCGTCGCTGTAGCGGAGCCGAATCGCGAGCGCCGGGACCATTTTAAGGCACTGCACAATCTGCCGGATGAAATGTGCTTTCATGACTGGGATGAGCTGTTTGAAAAGCCGCAGCTTGCGGACGCGGTTCTCATATGTACGCAGGATAAACTGCATTTCGAGCCTGTCGGGAAAGCATTGAAGGCCGGCTATCATGTGCTTCTTGAGAAGCCGATGTCGCCTGATGCCAAGGAGTGCGTGGCGATGGGAGAGATGGCGAAGGAATACAATCGAATTTTCTCGATTTGCCATGTGCTTCGCTATACGAATTTCTTCTCTACAATTAAAGATTTACTCGCACGCAAGGCAATTGGCGACCTTATGTCCATTCAACTCAATGAAAATGTCGGCTATTGGCATCATGCGCATAGTTTCGTTAGAGGCAATTGGAGCAGAAAAAGTGAATCCAGCCCGATGATTCTGTCCAAATCTTCGCATGACATGGATATTCTCTATTGGCTCGCCGGTGCGTCATGCACCCGTGTAGCTTCGTTCGGATCATTGTCGCATTTTACCTCATCCCAAGCGCCGGAAGGCGCGCCGCATCGCTGCCTTGACGGTTGTCCTGTTGCCGATGAATGCTTGTATTACGCTCCTAAGCAATATTTGACTGAGGATACGGGATGGCCGACAGCGGCAATAAGCAATGATAGCAGCTATGAATCCCGGCTTAAGGCGCTCGAAGAGGGGCCTTACGGAAGATGCGTCTATCGCTGCGATAATGATGTTGTCGATCACCAGATCGTCAATCTGGAATTTGACAATGGCGTAACTGCCGGATTCTCGATGAATGCGTTCACTCGGGATATTAGCCGGACGATTAAATTGATGGGAACGACAGGCGAAATTCGTGGCACGATGGAGAAGAATGAGATCGAGATTCTTCATTTCGGCAGCGGAAAGGTAGAGCGGATTTCATTCGAGACTGCTGGGGGGCACGCTGGTCACGGCGGAGGAGACATGGGTCTTATGAAAGATTTCGTAAAGCTGGTTAGAGACGGCGGCATTAACGAAGGTCTTACGACCGCATCGCATTCGGTTGAAAGCCACTTGATGGCATTCGCTGCCGAGAAGGCGCGCGAGGAGCAAAGCGTCATTGATATGAAGGAGTTTGCTGCAAGTCTTGTAGTTAGATGAAGAAGGAAATGGAGGCCAAAGCGGCCTCCATTTTTATTTGAGCCGGAATCTACTTGCTATCCCGGACATGCTTCCGCCATTCGCTGGGAGAACTGCCTGTCAGCTTCTTAAACACGGTCGTAAAATGCTGGCTCGTTTTGAAACCAAGCTCCATGGCGATGTCTGTAATCAACCTGTCGGTCCTTAATAAGGCGCAGGCATGCTCCATTCGGATGCGCTCCATGTAAGCGACAGGGGCTTGTCCATAGAGCTCGTAGAACAATTTATAGAAATGAGAGACGCTCACTCCTACGGAGAGAGCCATTTGTTCGATCGAAAATCTCGCTTCGGGATTGCGCGCGAACTCCTCGATAACGGTTGCAATAGACTGCTTGAGATCCGGATCGACCGGTTTGGCTGCAGGCTGCTGCAGCATCCCGAGCAAGATGTCCAATACCTGGTGGCGGGCGAACAGCTCTTTATTTGGCATATCGTTCTCTAAGGTCGATTTCAGACGCGCAAATTGCTCCGAGGCGCGCGGGCCCGCGCGAAAAATTCGCGGCAGCTGCTCTAATCGGTCGGCAATGAAGGCTAACTCATCACGATCCAAACGAAGCCAATCGCTCTCGCCGGATGGATCCTTTAGGACAAACCACCAGATTCGGCAGGGCTCCAAATGATCGAATCGCGCCCGATGGAGCTCACCTGGCCTCGTGTAAAACCATTGCCCTGCGTTGACTGGGTAATACTCGCCGTCGATCTCCCAAGTAATGATTCCGTTCACCACGTAAACGAACTCATAACCTTGATCATGGCTATGAAAGGTGATCGGGTACGCTTCCGCTAGCTTCTGGCATCCAAGCTGCAGAAGCTCGGGAATACCATTTATTTCGCCATTTCGGTCATCGAGTCGATACACCCACCGCATTGAAGCTGAGCCGAATTTGCCCACTGACCGTTCCACCTTCACTTGTTTCTGTTGTTCCTATGTTTCTGATTTTATTTGATGAAATCCGGGAAGTCAAAGAGCTCCGATTCTCTTACACTTAGGTCATCACATTAATTGGAGTGATTATCGTGAGCGAGCCGCGCAAAAGAGATTACAGTATTTTAGGTCCGGAGCGGGAGAGAGCGATTCAGAGAGGACTCGTGTCCGCCGAGTGGTATCAATGTCCGATTCCGAGAAAGCGTCTGAAGGAATTGATGGTTCGAAGGGACGCTCCCGCGCTTCGGGATACGTTACTTTGGATCGTGATCCAGATCGCAGCGGGCTATGTCGCTTATTTGTCCTGGGGGACATGGTGGAGCATTCCGGCCTTTGCCCTCTATGGGGTGATTTATTGCACGGCGGCCGTATCCAAATGGCATGAATTCAGTCACGGTACCCCGTTCCGAACGGCTTGGCTGAATGAGGCGATGTACCAGATCTGTTCCTTTCTTACGTTGGAGCAGGCAACGAACTTTCGCTGGACGCATACCCGCCACCATACGGATACCATAATCGTTGGTAGCGACCCTGAAATTTTTGAGCCTCGTCCTCCGAAATGGCGCCGGCTGCTTCATTGGGTCATTCGTGACAATGTGTTGATTCCAACCGTTATGAGATTGGTTACCCATTCTTTCGGTTACCTTAGCGCCGTCGAACGAGAACTTATCCCAAAGAGCCAGCACAACAAATTGTTTTGGGAAGCGCGCATTTTCCTAATCGGCTACGGCGGGCTGATTGCCGCTTGCTTCTCTGTGCATAACATTCTGCCGCTTATGTTCGTTGGGTTTCCTACTATTTACGGCTTTTTCCTGAACGCTTTCTTGATTGCCACGCAGCATATGGGATTATACGAGGATAAGCTCGATCACAGAATTTGCGCGCGGACGTTTTATACCAATCCGATTCTGAGATTCTTCTACACGAACATGAACTATCATATGGAGCACCATATGTATCCTCTTGTACCGTATTACAATCTGCCAGCACTGCACGAAGAGATCAAGCATGATTGTCCGGCAGCGGCGTCGAGCTTTCCGAGCGCCGTTCGTGAAACGATCTCTGCCCTCAAACGGACGAAAAAAGATCCATCGTACGTCGTGCTGCGTTATCGCGAATTTGCTGAAAGAATGGAAAGAATCCGGCAAGGCGGAGAGGAACCGCGTGTCGTATAGCACAACAACTAATCGAGGAGAGTTGAATTCATGAGTCTAACTACCAATTGGATTGAAGTTTGCGATAAAGAGGACATAGACGAAGAAGATGTGATCCGATTCGATCATGGAAATCGGACGTTCGCTGTATATCGTTCGGCGGACAGCGACTATTACGCGACGGACGGATACTGTACCCACGAGAAATTTCATTTGGCAAATGGCTTGGTGATGGGCAATATTATTGAATGCCCTAAGCATAACGGCCGGTTTGATTATACAAGCGGCGCTGCGAAGCGGGCTCCGGTGTGCGTTGATCTTAAAACCTATCCCGTAAAGGTCGAGAATGATAAAATCTTTATCCAGATCGACTAGTTAAAATCTTACAACAACAACGTCCCTGGTTCGCGTAGAACCAGGGACGTTTCTGCATTTATAGACCACAAGGAATGACTCATACCGCAATAGGCATTATACATGAGCAGGCGTGAATTCCTATAATTAGATTACGCTTTCACAGCGCCAAGCGTAAGTCCCTTCACGAAATACTTCTGCAGCAGCGGATACAGCAGAATGATCGGCCCGATGGAAAGAATACAGGTCGCCATTCGCGCGCTTTCCCCTGGAAGCACACCCAGCGCGCTCTCCAATGTTTTCGATGCTGCCGCATTGCTTTGCAAGTAATCAAGGTTGGACATAAGAGCCTGAAGCAAATATTGAAGATTGTACAGCTTGCTATTCTCGATGAACAACGCGCACGTAAACCAATCGTTCCAGTAACCGACGGACGAGAATAATCCAATCGTCGCCAGCACCGGAGTAGACACCGGGAGCACGATCCGGAAGAACGTCCGGAACTCGCCCGAGCCGTCGATTCTAGCCGATTCGATAATGGAGCTAGGCACTTCTTTGAAGAAGTTGCGCATGATGAGTATGTTCACCGGCGAGACGAGCAGTGCAAGAATCAAGATCAGCAGCGTATCCTTCAAATGAAGATAGCGAGTAACCAAGATATAATAAGGAGCCAAGCCGCCATTGAACAAGATCGTAAAAAAGATGATGAACGAGATTTGGCCGCGATATTTGAGCTCGGTCCTTGATAGCGCATAGCCCATCAACGAAGTCACTAGCAAGGAAGTGAATGCACCGGCAACCGTTACGAAAATCGTGACCTTATAGGCATTCAGAATGGTCGATGTACCCGAAATGATATATTCATAGCCGTAGGTGCTGAATACTTTCGGGATGAGATGATAGCCCTCCGCCATAAGCGAGCTTTCGTCCGTTAACGAGATCGACAGGACAAGCAGAACCGGAATGATGCACAAGAGACAGTAAACGATGAAAACAAGGTTAACGACCAGCTTCGGCAATGTATGCTTAAGCGCGAATCCTCTATTTTGCACTTCAATCACTCCCAGGTATGAGCTAAAATAACGAGCTTTCGGAATCGTACTTCTTGACGAGGTAGTTCGTCGCGAGGACGATGACCAGCCCTACGACGGCTTGATAGAAACCGACCGCTGATGACATGCCGATATCGCTCACGCCTCTCAACGCCCGGAAGACATACGTATCGATAACGTCGGTCGTCGAGAATAAGATGCCCGATTCCCGCGGCAGCGTGTAAAATGCGCTCCAGTCGCCAAGTCCGCCGTTGAAGATTTTGCCGAGAGAGAGAAGAGAGAGAATGATAACGACCGGAATCAATAGCGGGATCGTAATGAATCTTGCCTTTTGCAGCTTGCTGGCGCCATCGATTTCAGCCGCTTCGTAATAGTCGGAGGAAATGCCGGTTATCGCCGCGACGTAAATCACAGACGTGTAGCCCACATTCTTCAATAGATAAGCGGCAGGCATAATAATCCGCCAATAGGAAGGCTCGCCATACCAATCGATCGCTTCATATCCGAACAGCTCTCTAATTTGGTTCAATAATCCTTGATCCGGGTTGAGCAAGGCGTAAACGATATAATCGCCGACAATCCAGGAAAGGAAGAAGGGAAGCAGCATAAGACTTTTGTAGATGCCCGACCGGTATCGGCCTCCGGTTTCCTGCAGCAGGACGGCGAACAGGATCGATACCGAAGTCACAAGGACGATGATGAGCACGTTATTGAAGATCGTATTGAAGGTAACCCGCCATAGCGCATCGGATTTGAAGAAAAACTCAAAGTTCTTGAAGCCATTCCATTCGCTGCCCCATACGCCTGCGACTGGATTGTAGTCCTTGAACGCGATGACTACTCCGAACATCGGCAAGTAATTGAAGATAATCAAGAAGACCAGCCCGGGCAAAACCATGACATAGAACGCCCAATGCTTCGTGATCTCCCTGAGGAAGGTCAGCGGGGATAGGACACTTGCTTTCTTGCGTTCACCTTTCACGGTCGTTGCGACCGTTTGCGATTGGGAACTCATTTTACCACTCCTTCATGCAATTCTATATGCGTTGCTTGATATCAATGTATCAGCAGCGGGGAGAGGAACAAACCGAAAAAAGCGTATTTTCCTACAACAATCCGTGTATGAAGCACATTAAAAAATGAACTTTTCTTTAATATCGTGTGTTTCCAAACGATTCGGTCGGAAATGGAAATTCGTGCTACAGGAAACCAAGCCCGCTTGTCGAACAAGCAAGCATAGAAAAAGGCAGCTATAAAGGGGCGGAACCGAGTATGGCATTACAAAGCAAGACGAATCTAAAAAGTCTGTATACGAAACTGCTTCTTACCTTTACGTTAACCGTCACGGTGTTAATCTTCGGATTGTCAGCTCTACTGTTCCGAAACTATACGTCGGCCTCCATTGATAGCGTTAATCGTACGAACACATCTTTACTGCATCAGATTAGCTACAGCGCCAATTATATGGATAATGTTGCGCAGAAATTTATTACCGCGGCAATGGCGGAACCAAGCGTCGCGAACCTGTTCTTTAATCCGGAGGATGATATGGCGCCGCTGGGCAATGCGTTCCGGTTTCTTAACCTGCTTGTTACGACCAATGATTACGTCTATTCGGCGTATACAGTCAGCCTGCCTTTAGATCGGATTGTCTCTACGGAGAACGGCGCATTCTATTCCGCTCATGATTTCTATGATCCTGAAGCCGTAAATCTCGTGAAGCAGTGGACGGACTCTACGGCCTCGGTTCCGATTACCCGAACAATTCCAAATGCTAGTTCAGGTGGAGTAAACGTCTATACCTACATCATGCCTTATCAGACGCGTTTGGGCGAGCATCTTCAGACAGCGCTCGTTGTGAATATCAAAGCAAGCGTGCTTCGCGCGCTGATTACGTCCTTGAATACGAAGGAGGCCAATTATTACAGCGATATATTCGTTATTGATGATAACGGTGTTGTGGTTAATCACGCTTCAGAAGGGATGTTCAAGCACAGTATCAAGCAAGAGAGTTATGCGCGTACTGCCCTCGAATCAAAACAAACATCCGGCAGCTTCAAGACGAGCATCGAGGGGAAGCCTTTCAACGTTACGTTCGTATCCTCGGACGAATTGAAGTGGAAGTTTATCAGCTTGACTGCTTATGACACCTTCATGTCGCCTGTGGAGGCTATTAAGTCGTCAACATTGCTCATCAGCGCCATCGTGCTCTTACTTGGTTTGCTCTTCTCTCTGCTGATGTCCAAATCACTGTACTCCCCAGTCAGAACGTTGATTGATTCTGTTCGAATGAAAAACGATGAGTTAGTTCGAAAGCAGCGGGATCAGCGTGATACGTTGAAAGGGGACTGGCTCAAGCAAGTCATTCTCGGGAATAAAGCGTTCGGAGAACAAGAGCTTGAGACTCAGAAATCGGAGCTGGGCGTTCGCGCGAGCCTGGCCGGAACGGTTCGGATGGTGTTGTTCCGGATTGATGGGTATAGATCGTTCGTGGAGAATTATAGCAAGAGAGACCGCAGACTGCTGAAATTCGCAATCGCCAATATAATAGAGGATCTTGCGTCTGCCCGTCATGGCGACGTGATCGATATGGATCATGATAAGCTCGTTCTACTTCTGGATTCGGACGGTTCGGATGAAGAGGAAGCGATGCTCAAGGAGCTTTCTCGGCACGTGCAAAGCTCAATAAAAGAGTATTTGCGCCTCTCGGTCTCCGCTGCGATTGGAGATCCTGTTGTTTCTGCGCATTTCCTGGGAGAGGCTTATTCGGACATGCTGGCGCTCTCGCTGTACCGGTTGCTTGCCGGGAAAGGAAGTGTGCTTACGTCTGAATATCTGTCTACGATTGAGCCGAATCAGCCAACGTTTCCGGAAAACAAGGCCAAGCTGCTGCTTGATTCGCTTAAGCTTGGACATCTCGAGAAGGCCAATGGGTATTACGCCGAGATTATGGAAGGTCTCGCCCGGGCGAGATATGAGACGGTTCTATCATCGGTTATGCATTTAATGTTTATGATTCGAAGCGCTTTCCCTAGCGTCGCAGATAGCGAACAATCGCGTGTACCCGATTTGCTTCAAACGTTCTTCGTTAACATTGAGAGCATCGAGTCGCTCGAAGAGATTCACCGGAATTTCGAAGAAATATTTCAAGGGATCGTCGCTTCTTTAGATACCAATAAACAGAACAAGCGTCACATGATCGTTACACGGGTCAAGCATATCATTGCCGAGCAATATCGTGATCCCAACTTGAACCTCAGTGTGCTTGCCGAAGATTTCCAGATGTCGCACGTCTATTTGGGGCGGATCTTCAAGGAATCAACGGGTCAATCCGTCGTGGAACACATTACGGCCGTTCGCATGGAGCATGTGAAGCGGCTGCTGGATGAGACAAGCATGACGACCAAGGAGATCGTAGAGCAGTGCGGCTGGGAAGACTCGAATTATTTTTATATTTTGTTTAAGAAGCATTTCGGAATGCCGCTGTCCCAGTACCGGCTAACGCGCAAAAGCACGGATAAATAGCACGATTTCTATTAAATCTGCTTTTTTTAAAGCGCCTCAATCGCAATAAATTGATGGATGTTATTCATTTTTCGGTGGGCAAGAGACGGGCGGACCTTTATCTTGAAATTGAGCTCGGCAATGCGAGGGGCACATCAATTCGGGGGAGAGGAAGATGGCCGATCTGCGAAAACACGAAAGAAGGATCTGCGTCAATTATCCACTACATGAAACGGGAGGCGAAGTACATGTCTAAACAGAAGCAACTTATTGCTTCATCAGTTGCGCTCATGCTTATGGGATCGCTTGTACTCTCAGGCTGCGGCAGTAACAATCAATCTTCTAATGATTCGGCAGCAAATACGTCTAATCAGGCATCATCTAATTCGACCAATAAAAATGCAAACGCATCGGCAACGAACGCATCGGCCAACAACACGGCAGCATCAAATGCAGCTGCAGAAGATCCGGTCGAACTCACGATGTATATTGCGAACTCCCCGATTAAAGACATGGATCGCATTATGGAAGCGGCTAACAAAATCATTAAAGAAAAAATCAATGCGACGCTTAAGCTTGTCGTAACGGACTGGAGCTCGTATCCGCAAAAGCTTAATCTGATGATCTCCTCCGGTGAGCCGTTCGACATTGCCTTTACCGCTAGCTGGGGCGATCTGAACTATTTCCAAAGCGCATCTAAGGGCGCATTCGCTGACATGACCGATCTGCTCGATCAATATGCGCCTACGACGAAATCGCGCGTGCCTGATTCCGTATGGAATGGCGTGAAAGTCAACGGCAAAATCTACGGCGCGGTCAACTATCAAGTATGGGGGATGGCGGGAGCCAGAGGCATTCAGCTTAGAAAAGACCTCGTTGATAAATACAACTTCGACTGGAAATCGGTTAAGAGCTGGGATGACCTGACACCTTTCTTCGCTGAAGTCAAGAAGGGCGATAAAACCGTCATTCCGATGGAAGCGGGACAATTGTTCTCGGGGCAGCCTGTGTATTACAACATGGATGCGGTAGGCGATACCACCGTTCCAGGCTGGGTCATTTACGGCGACAACGATATAAAAGTATTCAATCAGTATGAAACGCCTGAATTCAAAGCGTATCTGAAGACGATGCGCGAATGGTATAAGAACGGTTATGTCCGGAAGGACGCGGCGACGCTGAAGGATACCACTCCGGATCGTAAAGCAGGCAAGCTTGCAGCCATCTATTCCCAGCCTTATCCGGATGATATTGACTTGCCGGAAGCCGCAGGTACTGGCATGATGTCCTTGTCGGATCCTGCTGCGAAAGTTTACTCGTATAATAAACGATTCACTCCGGCGTTCATTTCTTCGAATACGCCTTCGGCAGCAGTCCTTGCCATTAGTGCGAATTCGCAGCATAAGGAAAAAGCGATGCAAATGATCGAATTGATGAATACGGATGACGAGCTGTTCCATCTGATCGCGTTCGGTCAGCCGGACGTTGATTACAAGAAGGTCGGCGACAGACAATTCGAGTTAATTCCAGACAAGTACAACTTCAACTACTCCGAGTGGGAAATTGGTCAATCTTATAACAGAATGCTTTGGGACAAGAGTACAGATTTGAACGTCAATGACAAAAGACTCAGCGCCATTTATGAAGCGGACAAAACGGCAATGGTGTCTCCGGTAATGGGCTTCGTCTTCGATACGGACCCCGTTAAAACTCAAATCGCAAATGTAAACTCGGTCACAGCCGAATTGTTGAAGGGACTAGAAGTAGGCGCGATCGATCCGGATAAATACCTGGATACGTTCCTGAAGAAGCTCAAAGACGCAGGAGCCGACGATATCATCGCCGAGAAGCAGAAGCAAATCGACGCATGGAAAGCGGCAAACGGTAAGTAAGCCTAGCACTAATGAAGGACGGATGCATGCATCCGTCCTTTCATTTTCTATTTGACATATTCGCTTGGACATCCATAATCAAATGGAAATAAACACTTAAAGGAGAGACATAAAGCATGCGTACAATTACTGCTGCGCTTATCGGCGCCGGTCAAAGAGGGGCTGGCGCATACGCGCCCTATGCGATGAATTATCCCGACGAGATTCGTTTCGTGGCTGTTGCGGAGGGCGATCCAGAGCGGAGAGAACGGTTCGCGCAAAGCTACGGCATTTCAGACTTGAACACCTTTGATGAATGGGAGGAATTTTTGGCGAGACCCAAAATGGCGGATGCCGTCCTTATATGCACGCAGGATAAAATGCACTTTGAGCCAACCATTAAGGCGCTGAAGAAAGGCTATCACGTCCTGTTGGAGAAGCCGATGTCCCCGGATCCTCTCGAATGCTTCATCATGGGCGAATACGCGGAGAAATACGAGCGGGTGCTGTCGATTTGCCATGTCCTGCGTTATACGGACTTTTTCGCTACGATCAAGCAGCTTGTCTCGGACGGCAGAATCGGCAAGCTCGTCTCGATCCAGCATACGGAGAACGTCGAGCACCGGCACCAAGCCCACAGCTTCGTCCGCGGCAATTGGAGCAAAGCCGAAGTTTCGAGCCCGATGATTCTGGCCAAAAGCTGCCACGATATGGACATTCTCCAGTGGATTGTCGATGAGGAATGCGTGAATGTGTCCTCTTTCGGTTCACTTACCCATTTTCGCAAGGAGAGCGCTCCTGAAGGTGCCCCGACTCGCTGTTTGGACGGGTGCCCTGTTCAAGATTCGTGCCCGTACTACGCGCCGCGCATGTATATCGAACGAGATGACTGGGTAGGAGCGGTGCTGCGGTCGGTCGTCAGCAACGACACGAGCGACGAAGGCGTGATGAGCGCTTTAAAGGATGGTCCTTACGGCCGATGCGTCTATCACTGCGATAACGACGTGGTCGATCATCAGGTCGTGAATTTGGAGTTCGCCAGCGGCGTGACCGTGGCGTTCACGATGAGCGCCTTCACGTTCGAAGGAGGACGTTCGGTCAAGCTCATGGGTACGCAAGGTCAGATTAGGGCGGATATGGAGAAGAATGTGATTGAAGTGACTAGCTTCGTCACCAGGGAAACGGAGGCGATCCATTTGGATACGGATGCGGCTGGGCATGGCGGAGGAGATACGAATATTATGCGGGATTTTGTCCGTCTCGTTAGAAGCGAAGGCCAAGAGAATGGACTTACCGGCGCGAAAGCTTCGGTGCAGAGCCATTTGATCGCGTTTGCCGCGGAGAAATCCAGGCTGGAGAAGCGGGTCGTGTCCATACCGGAATACGTTGAGGAATTGGAAGCAGAAGCGCATGAAGTGTCAATTAGGCAAGGTTAGAAGCTAATACGAATCCCCCTTATTGCTATGTATTACCAATAGTACTATTCGAGGTGAAAGAGGATGGAGAAGATCTTTCATATTGCGGATTTCGGGGCAAAGCCCGATCTCGGCGAAGATGCCGTGCCGGCTTTTCTACGGGTAATAGAGGCTGCAGGCACGCAAGATTGTCCGGTAAAGATATCACTTACGAAAGGCAGATACGATTTCTATCCCGAGCATGCGGCGAAAGTGCCTTATTATGTCTCCAATACGGCTAGCGAAACCGAGAACCCGGATGTGACCAAGACGGTCGGCATTTGGTTCAAAGGGATAAAGAACGTTACGCTTGACGGTAACGGTTCGCTATTTGTTTTCCACGGAAAAATGACGCCGCTTGTCATCGATAGTTGCGAACATATCGAGATTCGGAATCTATCTATCGATTTCGAGCGCGCGACCATGTCGGAGTTGGAGGTCGAGGCAGCAGGCCCGCACCACCTGGATGTTCGTGTTAAACGCGACTCGTGGTATGCGTTCGATAATAGCGAGCTGTTCTGGGTTGGGGAGGGCTGGCGTTACCAAGGAGGACCGGCAGGGCAATATGATCCGGCGAACAATACGATCAGGAGGATCCCGCATCCCGTCATGGAGGCGGTGAAAATAGAAGAGCTGGAGCCGAATCGCTTGCGCTTGCATTATGCCACGGATGTGCCGGAGACCAAGGTCGGCAACATCTTTCAGTTGCGCGATGGCATCCGCGATCAAGTCGGCGCTTTCGTAGTTCATAGCCGGGACGTGACCTGGTCAAAGGTCGGCATGCATTTCATGCACGGTCTTGGCATCGTGTGCCAGTTCAGCGAGAATGTTTCATTCGACGAAATGAGCATGAAGCCTCGCGTGGATTCCGGCCGGACATGCGCAGGGTTTGCGGATTTGATTCATGTATCGGGCTGCCGCGGGCTCATCCGAGTCGAGAACAGCGACTTCGAAGGGGCCCATGATGATGCCATCAACGTGCATGGTACCCATTTGAGAATCGTGGATAGACCTTCACCGTATCAAATCGTCGTCCGGTTTATGCATGGGCAAAGCTATGGATTTGAACCCTTTTTTGCCGGAGATGAGATCGAGTTTATTCGAGCGCGTTCACTAACGGCCTATTCGAGCAATACCGTTCAAGCTGTCCAGCGGCTCGATGCTAGAGATTGGCTGCTCACATTGGATAATCCGTCTCCTGATTCGGCCGAGGAACACGATGTTGTGGAGAATGTTACATGGACGCCGCAGGTTACCATCCGCAACAATCGTTTTGCCCGTATTCCGACGCGCGGAATATTGGTTACGACCAGGCGGAAAGTTCTCATCGAAAACAACCGGTTTGAACGTACCGGCATGAGCGCGATTCTGATTGCCGATGATGCCGAGAGCTGGTTCGAATCCGGCCTGGTCCGGGATGTCACGATTAGAAACAATCGGTTTGTCGCATGCGGCGACGCGGATCATCCCGTTATTCTTGTCGCTCCCGAGAATCGAGAGGTACGGGCCGAACAGCCCGTGCATTTAAATATCCGAATTGAAGAGAACGTATTCGAACAGACGGATGCGGATATTTTGCATGCAAAGAGCACGTCGGGCTTGTATGTGCTGAATAACGAGATTGCAGGAGCCGCTTCAAGCGGGAAGCCAATTCGTCCAGAAGACGCCGTTAGTCTGCTGGCCTGCAGTGATGTGGTGATCAGCGGCAATCGGCTGGTCTGAAATATAGATACAAAGGAGTGCTCATAATGACGGGACGTACTTGCAAAATGCCTTCGGAAAAGCACGATCTTCACTTTCAAGAGCCAGTTCGGCGCTGGGATGAAGCGCTGCCTCTGGGGAATGGATTAATCGGCTGTTTAGTATGGGGAGATGGGCTTCAGCTGCGACTGAGCTTGGATCGGGGCGATTTGTGGGACAAACGCGTAGCTCCCGAGACGCTGGACAGCGGGTTTACCTATGCGAACATGGTTAAGCTTGCCCGGAACGGAGAGCAGGATGAGCTAGCGCGCAGGTTCGATCATTTCTATTCGAAATGCCCTTATCCTACGAAATTGCCCGCAGGTCGATTGGAACTGAGAGGAAGCGCTGCGGCGAAACAAATGGAAAGCCGGTTGAGCGTAAGGCATGCGGAAGCGGAAGTCAACTGGCTTGCGGAAGGCCGTTCGTATAGGATGACAACGTTTCTTCATGCGGAAACGAAACTGGGTTACATCAGGTTGGAAGGGGAGCATGTCCACGCGCTTGAATTGACCCTTGTCCCTCCTGACTATGCGGGCATAGCAGCTGAAAGAGAAGACAAGTTATCTAATTTTAATATTTCCTTGACATCGCTGGGTTACCCTTGCGCAGACCTAGGCAGTGAAGGAGAAACGAGATGGTTTTATCAGCGAACGAATCACGGCTTGGAATATGCCGTTATAGTTGCGGCTTCCGGCAAGTCTGATCATGTTATGGAGTTCGTGTATACAGTGGCGGCGAATCTGGACGGCGTCAGTTGGTTTGAGGACGCAAGGCTTAAGGTTAGAGCGGCCGCCGAAGCCGGTTATGAAGAAGCATTGCCGTCACATCGCGCCTGGTGGGAAAGCTTCTGGAGCCAGAGCGAGCTAACGCTGCCGGAATTCCAATTCGAGAAACAGTGGTACCTGACCAACTATCTGTTTGCTTCATGCTCGCGCAAAGGCGCTCCGCCTATGCCGCTGCAAGGAGTATGGACAGCGGACGAAGGGAACCTGCCTCCTTGGAAAGGCGATTATCATAACGATCTGAACACGCAATTAAGCTATTGGCATTACATGAAGGCCAACCATCTGCAAGAAGGGGAAAGCTTTATTGATTTTCTATGGGGCTTGCTCCCGCAGGCACGTGCATTTGCGGCTAGATTCTATGAAACATCAGGCATTAATTTACCTTCCGTGATGACCATAGACGGCAACCCGTTAGGCGGCTGGCCCATGTATAGCTTAAGCCCGACGAATCAAATTTGGTTATGTCAGGCGTTCGACCATTACTGGCTATACACAGGGGATCGCGAGTTTCTCGAAACCCGCGCGTATGTGTATTTCAAAGAGACCGCGGAATGTTTGCTGGGGCTGCTGCATCCTGGAGAGGACGGGAAGCTATGCCTTCCTGTATCCAGTTCTCCGGAAATTCATGACAGCAGCTTACAATCATGGCTTACGCCGAACAGCAACTATGATTTGTCTTTAATCCGGTATTTGTTTACTCGATTAGAACAGATGGCAGAGTTGTTGGAAGAAACAGTTGATAGACAGAGATGGACTGGGGTTATCGACCAGCTTCCCGATCTGGCAGTCAACGAAACGGGCCTCATGATAAGTCCTGACGAGTCTTTGACGGTAAGCCATCGACATCATTCCCATGCGATGGCGATCTATCCGCTTCGATTGCTAGATTATCGCCGATCCGATGCGGACAAGCAAATTATTGATAGGACGGTATACCATCTGGAAACGCTCGGGAAGGGATTCTGGGTCGGCTATTCGTTTCCGTGGACCGCTTCCATCTATATTCAACAAGGAAATGGAGAAGCCGCACGCTATCACCTTCTACAGTTTTGGAACTACCTATGCTCGCCGAACGGTTTTCACTTAAACGGCGATTACAAGCACACCGGACTGACGCAAGCGCGTTACCGGCCATTTACGCTCGAAGGCAATATGGCTGCGGCAGATGCGCTGCAGGAGATGCTGCTTCAGACAAACGGCGGCGTAATCCGGACGTTTCCTGCCATTCCGGCAGATTGGCTGAAGAGCGCGGTTGAATTTAGGCGGTTCCGCGGCGAGATGGGCGTACTCGTATCTGCCAAGATAACGGGCGGACATTTGGAGTATGTGGAGCTTTATGCGGAAAGAGGGGGCAGTTTCCTTGTAGAAAACCGGTTCCAAGCAGACGAGGTTCTACTAGACATTGATGGCTCTGTAACCGCCTTACAATGTTTGAATGAATCGGAATTCCCCGTAGAGCTGAAGAAAGGCGAAACTTGCAGGATAATTAGATAAATCGAAGGCACTCCACTTCTGCGAAAAGCAGTTTTTATATAAAAAGTATAGTTTTTCATGTGCTGCGATTGCAGATTTTCTAAGAAATTAATACTTTTTTCTGTATTCGTAAATTTTGAGGGGGGTTATTGTCAATATTGCAATTTCAATGAAAAATTGACCGTCGAGGGGGAGGGTTGAGGTTATTTAAAGAAATTGAACTAGTGCTAAGAGGGCTTCTCTATTTTCAATCAAGAAAGCGTCTACTCGATGAAGAAGCTTGCTTGAAGTTGCTAGGTGATCGATTTATGCGAGCATAGCAAAAGAAAAAGGAGTTAATAACAAATGCAGATGAAATGGAGTTTCAAAAAAGGACTAATCTATTCTCTCATCCTCTCACTGACACTAGGAACCGTTAATTTAGTATCAAATGTACCGCATGCGGATGCGCAGCAAGTATCAGGAAATGCGCCGTTTATTAATAGTTGGCTGGTATCCGGGCCCTATGAAACGCCTATTGCAGATGAAATGTATGGTACTGTTGTTCCGGAGAACCCAAGCATAGCGTCGAAAGCAGCAATTACCGCTTCATCAGCATCGTTCGCAACGAATCCACCTTCGTTTATTGCTGATGGCACGACTCGAAACCAATGGGTAACTGAGAATGATCCGGCACCATGGGTGAATTTTAAATGGGAAGCTCCAGTTAAAGTCAGTGCAGTTACGATCGCGCAGTGGGGGGACGGCAGGCACGTTAATAATTACTACGATCTCACATTTAAGTTTAGCGATGGATCAACAACAGAACCGATCAGAGTGAACAGCGCCTCCAGCGACCCGGCGAAACCGACGGTTTACACGCCGGACATCCCTTTGAACAATGTGGCGGAGATGAAGATCGAAGTAGATAAGGGCCGCTCGCCCTATCCAAGCATTACGGGTATCAGTGAAGTAGGCGTATATGAGTATTCCATTACGGACCCTGTTGAACGACCGATCGACGGAAACTGGGCAAGAGCAGCGACCGCCTCTTCCAGCTCTACATGGAAAACCGGCGCCGTAGATTTTCCGACGGGAACGGATTCCTCGTCAGTCCTTCCGAAGTTTGCAATTGATGGCGATAAAAGTACGGAATGGGTCTCTCAATTGATGAATACGGGCGGCGCGCCGTCGACTTGGCCGAAATGGGATCCCGCGCCGACTTTATTTTTGAGCTGGAAACAACCAATTAAAGTAAAGCAAATTGAAGTGTTTGACCGCCACAATACGTCCTGGCCAGCGGGTACCTCCGATGTTCAGCAGGTCAATTATACGTTAAAGGATTCAACAGGGAACGTATTAAAGACAGGAACAATCACGAATATTGATCCATTCGGACAAAACCCTGGCGTCGCCGTTCTCGATCAGCCAGTTAGCGGCGTGACTAAAGTAGAACTGTTAATCGTTTACGATGGACAGAAAAACAATAAAAACGTCGGTCTAGGTTTTACCGAAGTCAATGTTTTTGACGGCGATGGCGTTCTCCCTCCTCCACTGCCGCCAGAGCCTGCAGCGCATATTACGCCAAAGGCAGGGGAAGCCTTTGCCGGCGGTAAGAGCTGGGAATACTTTGATGACCGTCTCTGGAACAGAAACTACGATGATTACCAGGATTTATACGGCTATTATGCGGTAAAGAAAGGTATTGATACGCGAAATAAGTTTGTCTACGCGCACACATACGTTTATAGCCCAACTGCACAGAGTGTTCAGTTCAGATTCGGTTCCAGCGGCAAGCATCGTTTATTCGTCAATGATATCGCGGTAACGAAGCCGTCGACGCCGTCTGAAGTGCAGAAGGATATGACAATCGCAACCGTTAATTTGAAAGCAGGCTGGAATAAGGTCCTCTTGCAAATGAAGCATACCTATACAGAGGATCTGAATACGAACGGAGTTCCGATTGCGCAAGATGCGGATGTCTATTATTTCGGATTCTATGGACGCGTAACGGATAGCAATGGCAATAAAGTCGGCAATCTGACGTATTCCGCTACAGGCGACAACCCGTCTTTGTCCATCGATACGCAAGCACTTCGAGTAAACGACGCTGTTGCGGATGGCAAAAAGGGCAGAGGATTGCCGGTAAATGAACTGCCGGTAGGTTATACAGAATGGCCATATGTCTGGAATCAATCCAATTATTCGGCAAAGCATGCTCTAGCTGCCTCTCCATTTCGCTTCCTTGCCAGCGGCGGAAATCCAGACTATGCGTGGAGCCTGGAAAGCGGTGCGCTTCCGGCCGGCTTAACGTTGAATACCGACGGTACAATCGGCGGTTTTGTAGAAGCTTCGCCGGGCACGTATTCGTTTACGGTTAAAGTCACGGATGCTTCGAATGCATCGGTAACGAAGGCTTTTGCGATTGAAGTCAAAGAGCGTCCCAACAAGTGGTTCGAAGAAGGAAGAGTATCGGCGCTCAGCCATTGTATTCCAATCTATAACTGGTTTGTCGACCCGAATTATTCCGCTGACCTATGGGCGCAGCGCGCTAAGGCGGAAGGACACTCGATGGTTTCCATAGAGTCGTTGCAGCAGAACTATTACTGGCCGTCAAAGTTCGCGGATCCTCTGCATATGCGAAATCTGTACTTGCCGAAGGATGCAAATGGAAAGGTCGTGGACGGCCTTAAGCCGTTTGAGGAAGCCGTTAAACGATACGGCATGAAATTCGGTCTTTATTACGCGACCGAAGGCGGCGGCTTGCAGCACTTTTCCACGGACGTCTTCGTGCAGAACGTCGAGGATCTCATTTTGCGGTATGATCCGGCTTACCTGTATTTTGATGGTCCTCAGGCGATGCCGAATGCCAATTATGACGTCATGTACAGTAATGTCCGCAATTACAGCGACGAGATTATTATCAATTCAAATGCTTGGACGGTCGAATATGGCGATCCTGATCTTAGAACGAACGAAGCCAGTCATATTTTCGCAGGCGGCGGCGGTTCTAATTTGACCAAGCGCACGATTGCAGAGCCATGGAAGTCCGTTCATACAAAGAATAATTTCACGCCTTATTACTCAAGACGCGACGATTACCGGCTTGTAGCCAAGGAAATGATCATGAACGCGGGCAGAGGAATGGTAGACAACAATGACCAAATGCCGTTGATGAGCCGCGGTCCGAACTGGGACAGCCCAACGGATATTGCCACCAGGTACCCGAAATCGGTGCAGGAGTTCATCGATGTCCGGGAGGGGCTCGCAGCCTGGTTTGCTCCGCCAGGGAAACCGGAAAGGCATGAATCGACAACGGGGACGATGCCTTATTTCTTAAGCGGCTACGGATATACGGATGACGGGAAAGGCAATATCTCCAAATTCGAAAGCGGCAAGGGGCCAACTTGGGGCTACGCAATGTCCAGGGACAATAATATCTATTTGCATCTAATCGTCGGACCTGACGGCAAACAAGGGTTCAGCGGAAATTCCCTTACGATCGGCCCAGTCACTGATCAGGTGACGAGCGTTTCGTGGCTCAATGAGGATCAACCGTTAAGCTTTACGCAAGACGGCACGAGCGTGACCATTGATTTAACCGATGTAGAACGCGACCAAGTCGATACAATTGTGAAGCTCGTTACGGATAATTCGCAGCGGAAATACAAGCTCACTAATTTGAATGCAACAGGCAAACAATTGACGCCAAGCTCGCTGCAGGTGAATGCCGAAGGATTTATGACTTATCCAGCGTTGAAAGTTCGATTCCCGCAAGGAGCGGTCAGCTACAGCAGCGATAACCCAAGTGTTGCTTCCATAGATTCGAATGGTGTCGCTCAAGCGGTAACCGATGGAACCGCGGCGATTACAATTAGCGGAACCTATGAAGGCGTTACAAAGTCAAATGTACTGAATGTCAAAGTTTCAGGCGGCAAAATCTATGTAAAAGATACGCTGATAGGCGCTTCGCTGTGGATTGAAGACCGGGAGACGTACGGTCAATTTTCAAGCTATGGCAAATTAAATTATAAAATCGAAGGCCGTTCGTTAAAAGGCGGAGCGATTGGTCTGGATGCGGCGGATGTTACGATGAAAGCCGGCATCGTCAATCTGAGCGCAGGCACGCAATATCAGCCTGTTGTCATTAATGAAAGCGATATCTTTACATTCGCAAACGGAAAGGCGATTCCGAAGCATGTCGCTCAACAGACGCGCGCTGCGGTTTGGGCAGAGGTCACACTGGACGGCCAGACCTTCACGACAAACAAGGTGTTTATTGATTTGAATCCATACAAAAATGTAGCCAAAACGGCCGTTTTGACCGCAAGCGGAAGTCAAGGCGCATTTACGCCGGAGAAGGTCATTGACGACAAGGTAATCAATGGTACTCAGTTTGACAACTCTAAATGGTCAGTACCTGGCAGCGGACTATCCTGGCTTGCATTTGAATTAAAGAGTCCTACGGAAATTAAGAACGTGGAAATTAACTATAACTCTTTAAACCAAAATTATTACAATACTCCGAAAACGATTCAAATTCAGACCAGCCAAGACGGGACAAGCTGGCAAACCGTCAGCACAGTTACCCCGCCGACAGCTTCGACAGGCGCGTACTTTGGATTCTCTGATAGTTATCCGGTACAAGCCGTTACGAAGTATGTGAGACTCAATTTCCCGAATGGAGGAAACTCCGCTAACCTTGATTTGCTAGAGGTGGCCATCAATGGCGTGGAGAATGATACGATACCTCCAGCGGACGCGACCTTTAGTGCGGATGTGACCGTACCGACGAACACCGACGTCAATGTCACGATTCAGTATCCGGATGATGCTGAGACGAGGGAATTTAAAGTAGGTGAAGAAGGCGTGTGGATACCGTATACCGCTCCAGTCGTTATGACGGCGAATGATACGGTCTATGCCAGAAGCACGGATGAAGCGGGCAATACATCGAACATTACGAGCTATGAAGTCAGCAACATCGATAAGATCGCCCCTGAAATCAGCGTAACTGTCACTCCATCTGGCTCTAATTCTATAACTGTTTACTTGGGCTCGACTTACACAGACGCTGGGGCGACAGCTACTGACAATCTGGATGGCGATGTAACGAGCTCGATTGTAACAACCGGAACAGTTGATACATCCAAAGAGGGTACTTATTCAATCACGTACAGTGTCCAAGATCGTGCTGGAAACACAGCAATCGCTACGAGAACGGTTCAAGTAATAAACGTCTACAAGTTTAGTGGAATTTTACAACCGATAAACTTGGATGGTTCAAGTGTTTTCAAACAAGGAAGCACAGTCCCAGTGAAATTCCAACTCACGGACGCTTTAAATCAATACGTATCCAATTTAAGCGCAACATTAAAAGTCACCTACCTGTCAGCTGAAGTAGATGGAACAGATCTTGAAGATGTGATTTCGACTGACGCTTCGACAGGGACGCTTTTCCGTTATGATAGTACAGCCAATCAATATATCTTTAATCTGAGCACCAAAAATCTGCAAGCTGGGAAATATCAAGTTGAAGTTGTATTGCCTTCAACCTATACGCTTGTTTCAACAACGCCTCTTGAAATTACATTTAGTTTGAGATCCAAATAGGATGATTGCGTAATACGGTTAAGCCATTCATCAGATGACTTCTGAATTCATCAGGAGTCATCTTTTTTATGTCCCGCGGCTCCAAAGGACGGCCCGTGAACTTGGCTAATTTCATTCCTTTGTCGTGAGTTTAGTTAGATTTTTAATGAAATGTTTAGAAATTGTAGACGGCGTTGGCCGCGTTTCGAGGAAAAGGACTTAATTTGTGGTTTGCCCAATTCGGTGAACTTGATACGATGACATCGTTGGTAGAGCCGGCTTAAAAGAGTACAAATCAAAGGAGAACAAATAATGCCTACGTTTACGGTTGAAGGGAATCAATTTGTCTATAACGGGGAAAACGTCCGGATTATATCGGGGGCTATGCATTATTTCCGCATTGTGCCGGAGTATTGGCGCGACCGATTAATGAAGCTGCGGGCTTGCGGGTTTAACACAGTGGAAACGTACGTACCGTGGAATTTGCACGAGCCGAAGGAAGGACAGTTCAACTTCAACGGCATTGCCGACATCGAACAATTCATCCGATTAGCCGGGGAGATCGGCTTATTCGTCATCGTACGGCCGAGCCCCTATATATGCGCGGAGTGGGAGTTCGGCGGCTTGCCTCCCTGGCTGCTTAAAGAAGAAAATATGCGTTTACGATGCTTTTATCAGCCGTATTTGGATAAGATCGATGCTTATTACGATGCGCTGCTGCCACGATTGCTGCCGCTTCAATGCACGAACGGCGGACCGATTATCGCGATGCAAATCGAGAATGAATATGGCAGCTACGGCAACGACAAGCGATATTTGACCTATTTGAAAGAAGCGTTGCTGAAACGCGGCGTAGACGTCCTTTTATTTACATCGGATGGTTATTCGGACAGCAATTTGCAAGGGGGCACGCTGCTTCCGGACGTATTGGCTACGGTCAATTTCGGATCTCGGCCGGAAGAGGCATTCGGCAAGCTTCAGGAATACCAGCCGGACAAACCTCTTGTCTGCATGGAATATTGGAACGGCTGGTTTGACCATTGGGGAAAGGCTCATCATACGAGATCGGCAGAAGACGCGGCGGAAGTTTTGGAACAGATGCTGAAGCTGGGCGCATCGGTCAATTTCTATATGTTCCATGGGGGTACGAATTTCGGGTTCTATAACGGTGCCAATTATTTGGGCAAATATGAGTCGACCGTAACCAGCTACGATTATGACGTCTTATTAAACGAAAGCGGCGATATTACGGACAAATATATCGCGGTACGCAATGTTTTGGCCCGGTATACCGAGATTCCCAAGCTGGAACTACCGCCATCTACGCCGAAGAAACACTACGGTGAAGTGCGGTTGACTGAGCAGACCCGATTGTTTGATTCGCTAGCCCGATTAACCGAGCCGGTGGAGTCCGTGTACACGCAAACAATGGAGGAGCTCGGGCAAGATTACGGCTTTATTTTATACTCCACCCGCGTAACCGGACCCTTGTCGCAAACGAAATTAGCGATACAAGATGTGAGAGACCGCGCGCTGATCTTCCTTGACGGCGTGTATCAAGGCGTAATTGAACGCAATACGCACGATATCAGACCGAACGTGCAGGACAATGATATCGTGCTGGGTATTCCTCCTACAGGCGCGACGCTCAATATCCTGGTGGAAAATCAAGGCCGAATCAATTACGGTTACGGCTTGAAAGACCCTAAGGGCATTACGGAAGGCGTTCGTCTTGGCCTGCAGTTTCTATACGACTGGACGATTCATCCGCTTCCGCTAAACCAGTTGAACGGGCTTGAATTCCGCACGATCCGGCAGGATGAGGCGCCGTTCACGCCTACGTTCTACAAAGGAAAGTTTCACGTTGAAGAAGTTGGCGACACGTTTCTGAAATTAACGGGCTGGACGAAAGGCGTTGCCTACATCAATGGTTTCAACTTGGGACGTTATTGGGAACAAGGCCCGCAGCAAACGTTGTATGTCCCTGCTCCTCTCCTTCGTAGAGGGGACAATGAATTGATCCTCTTTGAACTGCATGACACGAAAGAGGCGATCGTTACGCTGCAGGATTACGCGGAGTTAGGTTAGCGATCGGTTAAGGGGGAGAGAGACAATGATTCGTTTTGACGAACAGAGAAGCATTTGGGTCATGGAAACCAATACTGCCGCTTATGCGATAGGGCTATGTGAGACAGGGACGGTCAACCATGTCTATTTCGGTGAGAAGCTTCCCTTCCTTTCCGATTACCCTTGCGCAGAGATTGAAGCGAAATATCCATATACATTAGGAAGTGAATTGAGCGCCGAGGAATTTATGGGGTGGTCGAAGGCGAAATATACGGAACCATGCTTAAAAGCAACCTTTGCCGATCAGGTGCGGGATGCCGTGCTCGAATATCGTTCATGGAGTGTGACGGCAGATACGTTGACAATTGTGCTCAAGGATCAACACTATCCTTTATCGGTGCAATTATCTTATAAGCTCTATGAGGATCTCGACATCATCGAGCGGACTGCGGTGATCGTGAATGAAGCCGAATATAGCATAACGTTAGAAGCGGTTCTCTCCGGCTCGACGTTCGTACCAAAAAACCGGAATTACCGACTCGGTTACTTGACCGGGAAGTGGGTCGGCGAAACGCAATTCGATCAGATGATGCTGCCAACTACGAAAGTCGTGTTGGAAAGCAGAAGGGGAACGACGAGTCACTTTGCCAACCCCTTCTATACGCTGGATCCGGACGGACTGGCGACAGAGATGTCAGGTGAAGTGTATTTCGGCGCACTGGCGTTTAGCGGCAATTGGAAAATAACGCTGGAAAGGGATCACTTTGGACTTTTAAAAGTAAGTGCGGGCGTGAACGATTTTGACTTCTGCTGGGATTTGAAACCGCAAAGCAGCTTCGTAACACCTAGCTTCTATATTGGGTATTCCAATGCCGGATTCGGTGAAGCGAGCCGTAAATTGCATCAACTTCAGCTTGAACACTTATTGCCGGCTCCTGCAAGAAGCGAGCTGAGAAAGGTGCTTTATAATTCATGGGATGCAACGTATTTCGATTTTAACGAGGAACTGCAGTCTAAGCTTGCGAAAGAGGCCGCTTCTATCGGCGTGGAGCTGTTCGTTATCGACGATGGATGGTTCGGCAAGCGTATGAATGATAAAGCAGGATTAGGCGATTGGTATGTGAACTCCGACAAGTTTCCTCGGGGACTCAATAGCTTGATCGAAAAGGTGAATGCGCTCGGAATGGATTTCGGCTTGTGGGTCGAACCGGAGATGGTAAACCCGGACAGCGATTTGTATCGCGCGCATCCCGAGTGGGTGTATCACTTTCCAACGCGGCAGCGGACGGAAATCCGCAATCAACTCGTCTTGAATTTGGCGAGGGAAGATGTCCGCCACTATATTTATAGTTTTATGGATGAACTATTAAGCAAGCATCCGATCACGTTCATCAAGTGGGACATGAATCGGAATTTCAGCGAACCGGGATATCCTGAGGCTCCTGTCTCCGAACAGCGCGAAATCTGGGTAAGGCATGCTTTAGGCGTATACGAAATCGTGAAAAGATTAAAGGAGCGCCATCCTGATGTACTCTTCCAATCGTGTTCCGGCGGCGGAGGAAGAGTCGACCTTGGCATCATTCAGTACTTTGATCAAGTGTGGACCAGCGATAATACGGATGCCTATGACAGACTTCGCATTCAGGAAGGCTTCTCTTTCGCATATTGCGCAAAAATCATGGAGGCTTGGGTATCAGACGAAGTCCATCCATTGAATCAAAGAAAGCTTTCTTTGAAATATAGGTTCCATAGCGCAATGATGGGCAATTTGGGGATTGGCGTCAATTTAACGAAATGGTCCGATTCGGAGCGGGCCGAAGCGCGAGAATTGATTGAGCTATATAAGCGCATTCGTCCGACGGTTCAGCACGGCGATCAATACAGGCTTTTATCGCCAAGGGACAATGAGGTGTCTGCAACGATGTACGTAAATCGTTCGAAGAACGAAGCGGTCGTTTTCGCTTTTTTGCGCTCAAACTCTTATGGGAATACATTGCCTAAGCTGCGCCTAGCCGGACTTGAAGATCATGCGCTGTATTCAGTCGAAGGCGAGATGCAGGCTGTAAGCGGCAAGGCTTTAAAACAAATCGGGATTAAGCTGAACCTGGTCGGCGATTATGACAGCACCGTGATTCGTATTTGTAAGGTTGGTTAGGAGGCCTTTCCAAGCAAGATCGAGGGATCGGCCAGCCCGGAAGAGATCGCGCAGGCGGCGCTCTTCTTGGCCGGCCAACCATCCGGTTTCATCACGGGCGTCGCGCTTCCCGTTGACGGAGGAGCATCGCTAGGTTACTAATCGATTTCACTATTAACTAACGACTGGGAGAGGGAGCAATTGAAAATTACGAAAGTCGAAAGCTTTGTCCTGCACGTGCCGATTACGCCGCCTATTACAGATGCTATTAATGTCGCTACTCACTGGGGCTTGGCCGGTGTGCGCATTTATACCGATGAAGGCTTCGTAGGTTATGGCTACACGGGAACTTGCGCGCATGGCGACGATATGATCGTTGATACGATTGAGAAGTACTATGCGCCGCTCCTTATCGGCAAAGATCCGTTTATGGTGAAGGAGCTCTGGGATGAGATGCGTTTTGGCAAAATGCATTGGATCGGCCGGGCCGGAGTCACTCACATGGCACTTGCGGCGGTGGACATTGCGCTCTGGGACATCATGGCGAAGGCGGCGAGTAAGCCGCTGTGGCAGCTGCTTGGCGGAGCGAAGTCCAAGCCGATTAAGGCTTATAATACGAATGGAGGCTGGCTGAACTGGTCGAAGGAACGACTGCTGAAGGACGTAACGGAGATCGTGGAGTCCGGGTTTACTGGCGTGAAAATCAAAGTTGGTAAGCCCGACCCTCGCGAAGACTACGACCGCTGCAAGGCGGTGCGGAAGGCGATCGGCGACGACGTGATTTTCATGATCGACGTAAATCAGCAATGGAATATCAACACCGCGATGACCTGGGGCAAGAAGCTGGAGGAATTCGATCTGTTCTGGCTGGAAGAGCCGCTCAATCCGGACGATATCATGGGTCATAAAAAGCTGGCGGACGAGTTGAACGTGCCAATCGCGCTGGGAGAGCATGTTTACAACAAATACGCATTCCGTGATTACATCCACCAAGGCGCAGTGGAATATTGCCAGGTTGACGTTACGCGTGTGGCAGGCATCACGGAATGGCTTCAAGTTGCGGGACTGGCCGCCGCCTATGACGTGCCGATTTGCCCGCATGTCGGCGATATGGGCCAAATCCATCAGCATCTCGTCGCTTCCACGCAGAACGCGATCATGTTGGAGTATATCCCTTGGATCCGGCATATTTTTGTGGAGCCAGCAACTGTCAAGAACGGACATTACGTATTACCGGAGATGCCGGGGGCCTCGACGGAGATTATTCCGGATCTGTTTGCGGAATATCGGGTGAGATAGTACAGGAAAAATAGAAGTGCAAGATAATCCCTTCTTCGTAGATGCGAAGAAGGGATTTTTTATTAGTCGTAACAACAGGAAAGCAAGTCGATGACGACTAACCAACGGTTGAGATAACACATAAAGTACGTGCGAAAGAGTCATATTAAAACGGTGCTACTTATTTCCATCCGAGGTGAACAATGGAGAGAATCAGTCAATCTCAGCTTGCGGCGCTTATCATTATGTTTCAGATCGGCAGTACGCCCTTGTTCCTGCTTGGCAAGGATGCCGGAGCGGATGCGTGGATTGCGGTACTCATCGCCATGGCGGCCGGGTTATTGCTGCTCTTGCTGACATTGTGCATTCACCGTCTTGAGCCCGGCAAGGAACTCATGGAGATTATGAATACTTATTTCGGTAAGTACATCGGCTATGTGTTCGGTATAGCGTATTTCATCTATTTCTCCTACCAATCGGTCAGGAACCTGCGGGAATTCGGCGATCTGACGAATTTGTATTTGCTGCCTAGAACTCCGCTGCCGGTATTGATCGGTTGCCTGCTGCTCGTTGCAGGCTACGCGGTGTGGCATGGCATCGAAGTGTTCGGCAGGATTACGCAAATCCTCTTGCCCGGTATATGTGCGATGTATGGTGCATTCTTAATCGCTATCTATGCAACGGGATTATTCGACCTGCACCGGATCGAGCCTTTTCTCGACCACGGAGTCATGAAGGTGATCGATGCCGCATTGCCCGAGGTGTTGTTATTCCCATTCGGGGAAATGGTGTTGTTCTTGATGTTCTGGAAGTTCGCCGACCGCAAGAAGCATACCTTCCGAACTACGGCCTTAAGTTATGCAGGCACCGGATGTTTCATCATTTTGACCAATCTATTTATTGCCGCCAGCTTAGGTCCGATCGCGCAGATAAGCGTTGCTCCCTTCATTCAGCTTGTGAGCCAGATTCAGTTCGCTTCTTTCGTCGAACGACTGGATCCGTTCGTGGCCGCCTTGCTGTTCACGGGCGTCTTCATCAAATTGACGGCGTACTTTTTTGGCGCGGCATTCATCGGCAGACATCTGGTCAAAGCGGATCAGCGTTACATTGTCGTTAGTGTCGGAGTCATTCTGCTCGTTGGCTCGCTTTGGTTCCGCAGCTTCATGCAGCACATTTGGATCGGCTTCGAGTATAACTTGAAATACCATTTTCCGGTTTTTCAAATTTATTTGCCGGCTCTGATACTGATCGTCATGCTCCTCAGAAGCCAATTACGTGCGAACGGGAGTAGGCGATCTTAACGATTCGCAAGGGTGTGGATGCAAAGATGAGACAATTCTGGGTTAGAAAGAAGAAATCGAATAAAGCCAGGAATGGATCGAACAAACAGTCCGTTACCTCAGCGAGCTCGGCAGGGATGAATCAGCCGATCTCTGCACACTTGCCGACCAACGTGGAGTGGCTGTATAACGAGCTCGGCGCGAGCTCCGATATCGTAACGCGCAAGATCTTCGACGCGGCATTCGGCATGGAAGGAGTACTAATCTACATCGATCATCTGGTCGACCAACAGACGGTCAATCAGATGATCGTGCAGCCAATTATCGGAATGGCGGCTCAGAATCCGGACGTAAGATCGCCGCTGGACGGGATGGAGCTGTTGAAGAATAAGGCCCTATCCGTAGGACGAATAGAAGAAGTCCGAACACTGGGCGAAGCGCTCGATCAACTTCTGGGGGGCCACACGCTGATTTTGCTGCAAGGATGTCAGGCAGCGATATCAGCCGATTCGGCCGGAGGCGAGAAGCGTCCCGTGGAAGAGCCGTCCTCTCAGACCGTCACTCGCGGACCCAAGGATGGCTTCACGGAAAATATTCATACGAACCTGTCATTGATTCGCCGCCGAATCAAATCCCCGCAATTACGAATTAACAGTCGGCAGATCGGCACACAAACAAAGACGCAGGTCTCCGTCGTGTATATGAAAGGCATCGCGAAAGACGGCGTCGTGAAAGAAGTGATGGCTCGGCTGGATCGCATCGATACAGACAGCATTATGGATAGCGGTTATATTGAGGAATATATTCAAGACGCTGCCTTTACGCCGTTTCCGACGATTCAGAGTTCGGAGCGTCCGGATGCAGTTTCAGCGGGTGTGCTCGAAGGGCAGGTCGCGATTATCGTGGATGGATCCCCGTTCGTACTGGTCGCGCCGGTTACCTTCACCCGGTTCTTTCAGTCGAGCGAAGATTATTATCAGCATTACGATATCTCAACCTTCCTAAGATTCATCCGTTTTGGCGGGTTTCTCGTCTCGATCCTGCTTCCCTCGCTGTACATTGCCATCTCGACATTCCATCAGGAGATGCTGCCTACGCCTCTCGTGATCAGCTTGGCTTCGCAGCGCGAAGGCGTGCCGTTCCCGGCGCTTATCGAAGCTTTCATGATGGAAATTACGTTCGAGGTGCTCCGGGAAGCCGGCGTCCGGATGCCTCGGGCCATCGGTCCTGCCATCTCGATTGTCGGTGCGCTTGTACTGGGGCAGGCGGCAGTCCAAGCGGGCATCGTATCGGCTGCAATGGTCATTGTCGTATCATTCACGGCGATTTCGAACTTCGTCATCCCGTATAACAATATGGGGAATGCCTCAAGAATTATTCGATTCGTAATGATGCTCTTGGGCGGTACGCTCGGGTTATTCGGCATCATGGCGGGCGTTATGGTCATGCTCATTCATTTGGCAAGCCTGCGTTCGTTCGGAGTCGCTTATCTGGCGCCGCTTTCGCCGTTCATGCGATCGAGTTGGAAGGACGTATTTCTCCGTATGCCGAGATGGGCGATGAAGAATCGCCCAATCATGATGTCTTCGAATAATCGGACCCGGGGAGGCGAAGGACAGAAACCGAAAGCGCCGGCGATACCGGGTCACGAGCAAGATCCGTCGCCGGAACCGAAAAGCTAGGAGGAGGATGAAGTGAGCGTTCGAGCACGTCTATTATTCGTATCGCGGCTAGTCTCGTTCTTGGGCGTCGCAAGTCTTCTGCTTACGGGCTGCTGGGACAGTAGAGAACTCAATCAACTGGGCTTTACGGCCGCGACGGCGATTGATTATAAAGAAGGCCGGTGGGATTTCTCCTACCAAATAGTCGTTCCTTCGGCTATCTCTCCAATAAGCGTGAGCGGGGCATCGAAGCTGCCGGTCACCGTCTATTCGACGCAAGGAAAGACGATTCGCGAAGCCACGTGGCGAACCGCGCTCGAAAGCTCGCGGAATCCTTATTTTCCACATAACCGAGTGATCATTGTCAGTTCGGCGGCAGCGCGGCAAGGGCTTTCAACGCTCATCGACGTTTACCTTCGAAGTACGGAATCCCGAGAGACAGTAAGCGTCCTCATCACGGATGGCGACGCGCGCCAAGTCTTGAACCAGCTCATGCAGCTCCAGATTATTCCCGGCGACGGGATTGAGGAAATGATCAGCGAAGAAGCAAAAGCCTTGTCGAGTCTCCCTAATGTCAAGATGTACGATCTTGCTTTGGAATTGCTGGGGACCGCCAAAAGCGCGGTGCTGCCGGAGATTGTCGTCACCGGACCTCCCGGCGTGACGAATCCGGACGAGCTGAGCAGGACAAATCTTAGCTCTCAGATTAAATTAGGGAGATTGGCGGTACTGCATCAAGATAAACTTGTAGGTTGGGTAGCACAACAGGATGCATTAGGGGTAAGCTTCATACGCAACAAGGTGCATAGTGCAGTCTTTCCGTTCAAATGCGAAGAGAGATCGCGCGATATTGACTCCGCGTTTCGGATCACTCATACCAAAACCCGTCTCACGCCACATAAGAAGGGCGAACATTTCATCATCGAGATCGAGGTAAAAGGCAAAGGGGAACTGATGGAGACGAATTGCCCCGTTGACCTTAATGAACCAAATACCATACGCATGATGGAGGAACAGCTGGAGAAGGAGATCGTGGATAAAATTCAGAACTCCTGGGTGGCGGTCAAGAAGCTGAAGACGGATGTCGTAGGCTTCGCCGATCTCATTCATCGAAAGTATCCGAAAGAATGGAAACGGATCGGCCCCGAATGGCAGACGGAATTCCTGCAAACCGAGATTCGGCCAAAAGCCGAGATTACGATTAAGCGGGTGGGGCTAATCGGGAAGTCATTTAAGCTTCAGTCCGAGAAGGACGGTTAGATGAGACACGAGGGATTATTCTTTCGTGTCACATTTTTTTGCATTCACTGTTTTTATGCGCACCTGATGGCTATCGAATTCGGCGGCATGAAATTGATATATGCAAGTTTTTTATTATAATAGGAAGAACGGATGTTGAATCATGTAGAACAAGGAGAAAACATGAACTATGAATAGTAACGATTTTTTGCCGATCATCCTTGGAAGCGATGAGAATGCGTATGGAAACGTGAGACTCATCCACGAGGCTTACCAAATGAAACCGCTGCTGCTATGCACGCGGTTGTTAATCCCAACCATGAACAGCAAATTGTTTGATCTTGTTCAAATCGATCGGTTTGACAGTGAAGACGTATTTCCGGGCGCACTGCTTTCTATATTGGAAAAGCATTCCGCTCCGAACCGAAAGCTGGTCGTCATTCCTTGCTCGGATTACTATGCCGGCATGCTGTCGCGGCATTATGACAAATTCAAAGGGCTTATCGCGAATCATTTTATCTCCGAAGCGTTGCTGGATACGCTGGATACGAAAGATAAATTTTACAAGCTGTGCAAAAAGCATGGACTGGACTATCCGAAAACGATTGTTTCCGAGCCTCATGAACGCGAAAGCGCGCTGGACCAAATGGAATTTCAATTTCCGATCGTCGTAAAGCCGGAGAACAGCAATGCCTACGACTATTTGCATTGTCACTTCGAAGGCAAGAAGAAGGTGTTCTTCTTCAACACCAAGCAGGAATATATGACGATGGTCAAAAGCATGAACACTTCCGATTACAAAGGAAAGTTAATTATTCAGGAATTTATTCCTGGCGACGACAGCTCGATGCGCGTCATCAATTCCTTCTCGGACGACAACGGAAAAGTGAAGATGATGTGCCTTGGCCAGCCGGTGCTTGAGGAATACGCGCCGAAAACGCTTGGCAATTACGCTGCGATTATTTCTCGTTCCGATCGGGCCATTTATGAGAAGATCAAGGGATTCCTCGAGGAGATCGGTTATGTTGGTTTCTCCAATATCGACATGAAGTATGACAGCAGAACTGGAAAATATATGTTGTTCGAAATTAATCCGAGACTTGGCAGAAGCAGCTTCTTCGTTAGAGCGGCAGGGCTGAATATGATCGCCGCGCTGATCGATAACGTTGTATACGGCAAAAACACAGAGTGCGTATACAGTGACAAAACGGCCCTTTGGACGAACGTTCCGAAAATCGTTTTGCGTAAATACGTAACCGACCCGGTCTTATCCGCTGAAATCGAGCAGCTGTACAAGCAGAAAAAAGTACTCAAATCCTTGTGGTACAACAAGGACTTCAACCTGAAACGCATGCTAAGGATCTCGCGGTATCATTACGGTCACATCAACAATTACCGCAGATATTATTTTAAGAAGTGACAAAAACTATAGGTGACTAAAGCACGATACATAAACGGCTGCCGCAGGCAGCCGTTGTTCGTGTGTAAGAAATTGTTTGTATACCCAGCTTCGATTTCATGTTACATAGAATACAATAGATATAGACAGATAAAGGCTTTTCATTTTAGAGAAGGGGTTATTTCATGCCGCAAGCTTCATATTCCGATTCGGCTATCATCGAGTCCGCTTTTCTTTCCCGCATGGGAGGCAAGCGCAATGTGAATCTATACAATGAGCTCCTTGCATGCGCTGATAAGGGAAGGACTACAACCATCATTGAAGATCCGCTCGGTAAAGTGGATTACAAGAAACTGCTGATTTCGATTCAAGTTGTAAGCGCTATCCTCAAGGAGCATCTTGACGGGCAGCAACGAGTCGGCGTGCTTTTGCCTAATGTCATCGGCAACGTCGTTACCCTGTTCTCTTTATTTAAGCTTGGCGTCGCGCCTTGCATGCTTAACTTCTCCATGGGGGCCGAATCCATTTCGGACTGCTGCGCGACGGCGATGGTGAAGAAGGTGATTACCTCCAGAGCTTTTATCAAGAAGGGCGGGATGGAATCCATCGTGAAGCATTTGTCTTCCTCCGTAGAGTTCATTTACTTGGAAGACATTCAGCGCCAAGTCACGTTCATGCACAAATTAAACGGGCTGTTCCAGTATGCGCTGAAGAAGAGGGTTACCCACCAAACGAATGAAATTATTCTATTTACCTCCGGTACGGAGAGTAAACCTAAAGGCGTCGTGCTCACGCACGACAATCTGTTTGCGAATGCGAATCAACTGCTGTCCATTATTGATTTCAATAAAAAAGATCTCATCTTTAATGCATTGCCCATGTTCCACTGTTTCGGGCTCATTCTGGTTGTCCTCGGCGCAATCAATGATTTGCCGGTTTATTTGTACCCCAATCCGCTGCACTACAAAGAAATTCCCAGCGCCATACGAAGAACGAAGGCAACGATTATGGCCGGCACCTCCACCTTCTTCGAAGGCTATGGCACGATTGCCGGGGATGGCGATTTTGCATCGCTTCGCCTTGTGATTGCAGGTGCGGAGAAGCTGAAAGAAGAAGTCGCCAAGCTATGGCAGGACCGGTTCGGGATTCATATTTATGAGGGCTATGGCGTCACTGAAACGTCGCCCGTTATTTCCGTGAATACGCCGGATGTTCGCAGAACAGGCACGGTAGGGCGAATTTTGCCGGGAATGGAATACAAAATCAATCCTGTCGAAGGAATTGCGCTCGGAGGAACGCTTGCCGTGAAAGGGCCGAATGTCATGAAAGGCTATTTGATTCACGGCAAAGGGTATGTGCCATGCGATGGATGGCATGACTGCGGTGACGTCGTTACGGTAGACGATGATGGGTTTATTACGATTCTATCGAGGCTAAAGCGGTTTGCCAAGATCGCGGGAGAGATGGTCGCGTTAGGACATATCGAAAAGCTTGCAAGCGGCTGCTTTGAGCATACCGGCTTCTATGCGGTTTCCGTTCCGGACAATAAGAAGGGGGAACGCATCGTTCTATTCTCGACGAAAGAAGACGCGGACTTAATCCGGTTGAAAAAATATATTAAGCAGCACAAGATTTCATCGCTTTATATCCCGGCTCAGATTGTCTATCGCACGGAAATCCCGATTCTCGGTACCGGGAAAACGAATTATGTTCGACTTACCGAGCAAGCGAAAATGCTGGATAAGGACTTACTTTTTGATACCTGAGGCCTAGCCTGAAACGTCTGACGGACATGGATGTCCGTTAGACGTTTTTAAATCGGAAAAACCGAGTCTAACGGTCAAGAATGTCCGTTAGACTCGAAAAACATGGTTTTTTCGAACAAATACAGCTCTAACGGACATTTATGTCCGTTAAAACGGGATTTGGTCTTTTTTAGCCTCTAACGGACATCCGTGTCCGTTATAACCCATCAGACTTTCGCGACACTCAGACCGCCAATTTGGCGGTTTTTTCGTGCATTTAAGTTTCATTAAAGGTAGTGCCTCTAAGATAGTGTTGAGCCGGGGTTAGAGCCTATGAGTCTGACGACGTCATAATGAGGAGAGGTGCAGGAATAATGAAAAAAACGATACATGTGAAACTTGCCAAGCCAATAGGGATCGCGGCATTGTGCGTGGTTCTGCTGGCAGGATGCCGTTCGGGAGAAACAAATAATGCCGGCTCCGAATCCACTGGATCCGTGAAGACAGCAGCGACAGCAGCGACAGCAGCGACCGACGCGAACACAGCTAAGCTCGAGTACGTCGCGGAGATGGATAAAGAGCAAATTATGTCCTTCTCGATCGATGCGGACAAGACTGAATGGGAGAAGATGCTGAAAAACGCGGCAGCGGAGGAATACATTTCGGCTAACGTTACGATCAACGGCACTACGATCAAGAATGTAGGCATTCGTCCAAAAGGGAATTCCAGCTTGAGGCAAGTGCTGAACGACGAGAAGACAGACCGGTTCAGCTTCAAAATCAAATTCGACGAGTATGTGCAGGATCAAACCTGGAAGGGACTTGACTCCATCGTCATCAACAATATGATTTCGGACACCAGCTACATGAAGGAATATTTGAGCTATGACATCATGAGCTCGATTGGCGTCGACGCGCCGCTGTTCGCTTTTGCGGATATTAAGCTGAATGGGGAGGCATGGGGCTTTTACCTGGCTGTCGAGGATATTGACGGCGGCTATCTCGACCGAGCGAAGGAAGGGGAAGGCGAGCTATACAAGCCGAACAACGATGGCAAGAATATGGGTGGACCTATGGGCGGCGCCAAGGGCGACCTTCCGCAAGGCGGCGACATGCCTGCGCCGCCTGACAATGCGGGGCAAATGGAGATGCCGCCAGCGGACGGCGGCGCGGCAGCCGGCGGAGAGGCAGCTGGCGGGGAAGCAGCCGGCGGCAATCGCGGCGGCGGAGGTTTCGGCGGCAATCGCGGCGGGGGACGCGGCGGCATGAATGGAGCCCAGAACGGCGTTTCCTTGGTGTACACCGATGATAAGCTCAGCAGTTACTCCGCTATTTTCGACAATGCCGAAACGAAAACGACCGAAGAGGATCAGCAGCGGGTCATCACGGCTTTGAAAAATTTGAATGCCGGAACGGATTTAAGCAAATACGTGGATGTCGATGCCGTATTGAAGTATTTTGCGGCCCATACCGTAGTCGTGAACATGGATAGCTATACGTCAACTATGGGGCACAATTATTACCTTTACGAAAATAACGGCCAGATCAGCATGCTGCCTTGGGATTACAACATGGCATTTGGCGGATTCCAGGGAGGAAAGGCATCCGACATCGTGAATCTGGCGATTGACACGCCGTTGTCGGGCGTCTCGCTTGAGGATCGACCGATCCTGGGTAAGCTCCTGGAGGTTCCGGAGTATAAGGAGAAGTACCATCAATATCTGCAAGAAATCGTGGACGATTATTTTGCGGATGGGAAATTTGAACAAAAGGTGGAGAGCATCAACAAGCTCATTTCGGATTACGTGAAAAACGATCCAAGCAAGTTTAGCACCTATGAGGCGTATCAGACGGCCGTTACGGAATTGACCAAACTTGGAACGCTTAGAGCCGAAAGCATTCAAGGCCAACTCAATGGCGACATTCCTTCCACCACCGATGGACAGAAAGATACGTCAAGCAAGCTCGTTGATGCTTCATCCGTCGATTTGGCGAAGATAGGCTCGATGGGCCCTGGCGGCGGCTTTGGGAAAGGCATGCCTGGAGGTAATGGCTTCGGAGGCGAAGGCGGATTTCCGGCCGGCATGGACCGGGACACGATGGACAAAGCCTTCGACATCGTAAGCTCCGCAGAAAACGGTAAATTAACCGATGAGCAGAAAGAGCAGCTTCGCAAATTAGGACTGTCGGATGAACAAATCGATCAAATGCTCAACATGCCGCAGTTTCCGTCACAACAATAAGAACTCTTATAAGGTCAAAAACCAAAAGCCTTCCAATGTTACATTGGAAGGCTTTTTGGAATTTGATTAAATAGAGATCCCTTGACGTCTTAGATATGTGGTATTTATAATTAAATATGCCACACGTGTGGCATACTGTGCGCGTTGTACTGGCTCCTTAGCCGTTCGAGATGCCGGGTTATGGCGCTCGTATTCCATCTAAAATAATCGTGCGGAATAATTGCGCGAAATCGATGTTATCGCAATGTTCATGCTTTAAATGATTCTCTCTCAAGATCAGTCTTTGGAAGAGTGATAAGAAGCTTTGGCTTATAAAGTGGTACAACTCTTCAGCCGTCCGATCATCTCGGATTGAACCGTCCTCAATACCGTCTCGAATATACTGAAATAAGGGGTCATGATTAGGATTCAGTGCCTCAATGAAGGATTGCTCCAATTCCGGATTCGGATAATTCCCCTGAAAATATCTGTCAAACTCAGCGGTAAATTTAATTTGTTCTTTGATTTTATCTAGATTTACTTGGAAGAAGTAAGCTTTGACTTTTTCAAATCCGGTTTTCCCATTCGTGTCATCAATATCAATTGTGAGGTAGTCTTGGATTTGCTTCAAAACCATGATCTCAATTTCAAAGGCTAATTCATCTTTAGACGGGTAGTAACGATACAAGGTTCTCCTGTTTATGTTAATTGCAGATGCAACATCCTTCATTTGAACATTTGCAATCCCCTGATGAATGAACTGCTTTTCTGCCTCTTCAAGTATTCGATGTCTCGTTGTTTGCTTCCTCATAGCTCGATCACCACTCCCAAAACACGGTTCTATGATACACGGAGTATACCTTGCGTGTATAAAATTTAGCAAGTTCCCGCTATTGAAAGCTGATCGTGGGCAAACTCTCAACGAAGGGGTCATTTATTTATGTTTCCACAATTCAGCAAGAACTTCCTATTCGGAACGGCCACGGCCGCGTATCAGATTGAAGGGGGCTGGAACGAGGACGGCAAAGGGTTGTCGATATGGGATAAATTTTCCCATACGAAAGGCAAGATTCGTGACGGCAGCAACGGTGATGTAGCATGTAATACCTATCGCGATTTTCAGACGGATATTGACCTCATGAGCAGCTTGAAAATGGATGCCTACAGGTTCTCGATCAGTTGGTCTAGAGTATTGCCTGAAGGCAGAGGAAAGGTCAACCCTAAGGGGCTGGATTATTATGAGCGGTTGGTAGATGCTTTGCTTGAGAAGGGGATTCGTCCTTTTGTAACGCTTTTCCATTGGGACACGCCTTATGCCCTGTTTGAACAATACAAAGGCTTTGCCGGCAGGGAAACCGCACAGTACTTCGCGGAATTTGCCGGGCTTGCCATCCAGCGTCTCGGAGATCGGGTCAAGGACTGGATTACGCTGAACGAGCCTTGGGAGCACGCCATGATGGGACACTTCCTCGGCGAGCACGCACCTGGCATCCGAAATCCGTGGACGTATTTCAAGGTTGCGCATCACCTGCTTCTGGGACATGGCCTTGCGGTGCAGGCTATGAGAAGCGAGCGCAATGATTTGAATATCGGCGTAACGTTGAGCCAGTTTCCGATTTATCCGGCTAGCTATGAGCCGAGCGAAAAGGAGCTGGATTCGGTCGAGATGGCAGACATGTTCATCAACCGGTTTTACCTGGATGGCGTGTTTAAGGGCAAATACCCGGAGAAGCTGTTTTCGAGGCTATGGCCGATCGTGCCCAAGGTTTATCCAGGCGACATGGAAACCATCCGTCAGCCGGTCGATTTTCTGGGCGTGAATTATTACAGCCGGTTGTTCGCCTCAAGAAAATGGTATATTCCTTTCTTAAAAACATGGATCGACAGAGCTTCTGCCGATGAACGATACAATCATCCGATCCTCGGAGCGCATGGCTATCCCGATGGATTTAAAGAGCTGGCCAAGCGATATCGCGAGGAATACGGAAACCCCGCCGTTTACATCACCGAGAACGGTACAGTAGGACAAGACATCGCGGATAAAAACCGAATCGAATATCTTACCTGCTACTTGCGATCGCTGCGGGAAGCCATAGACGAAGGGTCCGATATCAGAGGTTATTTCTATTGGACGCTGATCGACAATTTCGAATGGAATTCCGGGTTGTCTTGTCCGATGGGTCTCATCCATGTCGACCACAAGACTCAGCAGCGTACCATTCGCGACAGCGGGTATTGGTTCCGGGATCTGATCGCTCATCAGGAGAGCAGAAGGTAAGACGATCGCAAAAAGGGGCTGCCCAACGAAGATATCGTTGGGCAGCCCCTTCGTTTACCTATTACTCGACTTGCCTGCTTTTCGAAAACTCCGAAAGCTCCTGCTCCTTCTTCTTGTTGATCGGGAAAAAGAGAAGCGGGATGATGCCCAGCAAGACGAATGCAAATGGCAGTGCGCCGGCTCCGATCTTGATGCCAAGAAGAGCTTGATCGGTTTGAATTTTCGTCCCCGACTGAAATCCGAAATAGCCGATGATGCCCATGAACAGCGAAGCCTGAATGCCGGATACCGGGATGGTCAGCAAGGCGTTCAAACCGTTGAACATGCCGGCCTTTCTTTGACCGGTGCGCTGTTCATCCTCGTCTATTATGGCGCCGATCATCGGGTTAAGCGCGATGCTGATGGCTTGCGCGAACACATACATGATGATATACGCAACAATAGCCTGGATGAAATTTTGGACGAAAGTCAGAAGGAGAAAACCGAAGGCGCAAGGAATCAGAGCCCAAGTCACGGAGGCTTTCATTCCGAACCGTTTAATGAACATGCCCAAGAACGGCGCGGTCGCAAACAGCGTTAGCCCCATGGACACATCCATTAGCGTAGCTTGAAAGCCCTCCAGTTTCAAAACATAATCGGACATATATAAAAAGGGCGTAAAGTAGAAGGCGCACGGTCCGACCGCGAGGATTTGCAAGAGAACGAAGGTCACGAATGCTCTTGATTTTACGGCATCCCGCACGTTAGCAAAGGCATCTCCGAAGACGCCTTTTCTTTCCTCGATTTGCAAGTTCTCTTTTACGTACATCTCTCTTGATTCTTTTAAAGGCTTTAGCGCAACGAAATACAGACCGGCATTAACCGCAAGCACCGCGCAGAATAAGAGCGTAGTCAACGACTTATCGTTGTTGCCTACCAAAAGCAAGGTGGGGATCACCGTACCCAGAAAGCCGCCGATGTTCGCGACATAGGTCGTAAACACGGATACGTCTACGCGTTCTTGATTCGTCTTGGCGGCAATGAGCTTGAAGTTGGCGTGTGCGATGGAGAAGGTGGTCATAGAGGTATCGTAAATGAACAAGAGCACAAGTAGAAATGCGAAAATAACCCATTCGTTCCAGGACGGCTGCGCAAAGATCATTGCAAAAGTAGCAAAAAGCGTTACGGGAGCGCACAATCGCATGACATACACGTATTTGCCTCTTTTTTCATTAAATTTATACCTGTCCAGCCACACGCCTATAGCCGGGTCGTTGATCGCGTTCCAAATGCCGAAGATCGCATAAATGAGGCCTACAAACTTCGGATCCAGGCCGATGATATCGGTATAATATTTCAAAAACGCATTGTGAATGAGCACGTTGCTTAGATTGCCGGGCATTGTGGGAAAAGAGAGATAAAATTTCTGCCAGCCTGTCAACTCGCGGGTTTGGGTTGTTGAGATATCGCTCATGACCTACGCTCCTATGATTATCGATTATAGGATATAGGATATCATAAAGCGCTTTCATTGATTAATGGCATTTGAGCCATATCATATAACGGAATAAATATTATACATAACCTCTCACCACTACTATAATAATCTGAAAGAGCGGATTGTAATCGCTTTCAAATGAAGCGAAGCTGCGCGGCTTTCGCAGAACATTCTGGTGAGAGGTAGGGCGAGGACAACGATGAATCACAACAGGCAACCTCAAGCTGGAAGACTTGCGAATTGGCTGCTGTCCTGGGTGCAGCCTAACGGCGCTATACTTGGATTTCATAATCGCTCGGCAGGGGGAGCCGATTCGTATCGATGGACCGATTTTACAAGCGATCACAGCACATGGGCGAGTCCGTTGCTTCCTTCCATCGCTCTGCTGCTTCTTCAAAGGCAGGATGCTAAGTTGGAACGCATGCTGCTGCAGCTTGTGCGCTTTCAGACGTCTGCCTTTCAGGAAGACGGCCAATATGCGCATATCGGATTTCAATTCGGCGAAAATGAGACATTCAGTCTCATTTACAATGCAATGGCGAATATCTCGCTTGGCTTAACCCTTGAATACGGAGATAGGTTCCTGCAGGATGAGGAAAAGGCTGCAATCCGTGAAGCGATGGAGAAGAACTTTAAAGCGATTGACCGTATTTATCCGTTTGGCACTAAAACGATCAGCAATCAGGAGTACGCGAGGGTTTGGGCGAAGCTGCTCTATGTGCGCGCCTTTGGAGGGGATGATGCCATGCTCGAGGAGCTGCGCGGGCAGCTTGACAATATGGCCTCTCATTACCTATTCAGCGGATTGCCGGATCCGGACTGTTTAGCGTCCTACCGCTGCGATCAAGACAAGTCAAGCACGGAGGCCGGCGAATCCTATGGTCTGCTGATCGGACCGCTGCTTCTAGCTTACCGGCTCTTCGGCGATGAGAACTACCTAAAGCAAGCCGGAGCGCTTTGCCGGCATGTGGCCAGAAGCAGCTGGCAGGACCGAAACGGTCGCCAGAGGATGCACCGAATATGGAATCGCTCCGGTCGCAAGTGGACCAAGATCGTCGAGCCAAGGCTGATTGCCGGGATGGGATTGACGCTTTTTTCGATACAGGAGTACATCAAGCTGAAGCCGGATTCGGAGCTTCTGGCTTACTTGGACGACTGCGACCGCACGTTTGCTTATTATCAGAATCCGCGCGGCTATTTCGGGTCCCCCATCGGCTGTTACAGCGAAGCCGGTATTGCGCCTTCTACAGCATGGCATTCGCACGTTCTCCTCTATTTCGCTGCGAAACCAACTGGGCTTCATGATAGGTTCTGGCAGGAGTTGCACGATGAATGTTTAGGTGAATCGGTATCCGTTCTGCTTGGCAACAGCTGCATATGGATGGAATGCGGACAGCACTGGACCATTACGGATTATTTTGGCTGGGATCCGTATCAGCTGGTCGGACGCAAGGACGAGGGCCGATCCAGGCGGGATATGAGCTGCGTTGGCGGGGAACGTGCGCAGCCCGGGCAATTCGGTTTCAAGAACAGGCCTATTTTTATGAAGACGAATGAGGGGATTTATTGCATGCCAGGCCATGCTGAGGAATCGGAGCTGCAATTATCCAGCATTGCCGATGTGCCTTACCGCGGCTTATGGAATTAGAATTCTTGTGAACCAGGCTTACTAAACTAAAAAACACGCCAATTATGGCGTGTTTTTGTTTTGCCTTATTCCATTATCCCGTGTGTATCGATGCTGACTTTGATGCGGGGTTCGATTTCCATTTCGGGATAGACCTCGTCCCATTTAATCGATTTCCAATAGCGGTTATGGTGCGCTTTGATGTGTAGCCCGATGCCTAATGCATCGCAATTGGCTTGCTGCAAATGCTTGATGACTTCCTTTGCTTTCTCGTTCAACATCTGCTCCAATTGCGAGCCCACCTTCTTCAGCAGCTCCTCGTCGGTGTGAACCATTTTTGAGATTTCCACTAAATCACACGTGAAGTCGGCGTTTATGACCGCCTTGACGTTACCCTTACCGGTTGTAACGGTAATGTCGCGCTTGTCTCGGGTCATAAACAGGGAAACATTCACGTTTATAGGGTCGGCAATATGCTCTGTGACGGTGAAGTATTCGGGATTGAATCTGGATAGCATGACGAAAGACATGGATGCCTTGTCGTCCAGCTCGCCGGTCATCCGCTTGTCGTGCATGAGGGCGAGTCCCGCTAGTTTAACCCGCTCGACTCCCTTTAGATGAATGATCGGAATTGTAACGTCGGTACCCGTATTCAAGAACAACGACGAAACCGAATACGGAGAGGCTTTCGGAATCAGTCCGTTCTCTTCGCCGCTCTGAAGCAAATCATAGAGGTAATCGTTGACCATCAAACTATCCGCGGGTTTTATCTTAAGCACGGTTTCTGCGGAATCATCCACGATGGCCATTTTCGCATTGATCGGACTGTGGGCCTCCCGATAGTACGATTCGATCGCGGGATAGAAGCCATTTCTTGCAAATCGTTTGTTGATCAGGATGATGCGTGCTTTGCCGAAGTCCAACTCCTGCGAGACAGCCTTTTTCATTTCCAAATAAGCCTCGTTAACCGTTCTTCCATCAGCGGCTATATCATTTACGGTGATTGAGGTTTTGCCTTGGCTTGCCGACTTTATGGTCGGGATGGTTATCGTGAATCGAATGCGGCCGTTATCGAGCAAGTCGAAGCCTTCAGCCAGCTCAATGCGTAAATCCTTCAATTCGCGTTGGTCCCAACACCCGGTCAGCCAAGGAAGGAGGAGAATCAGGAGCAAGCATTTTACTTGCGGCTTCATGTTCGAACCCCTTTCCTCCCTGACAGCCATTTGTGCAGGTTAACCATCATAAACATCATTAAAGTCATCCCGATACCTGCCGCCGGCACATAAAGAGCAATGAAGTCTTGCAGCCGAGTCAGCTGCGAGACATTCAGCTTCCATGCTCCACACGCGACTAGGACAATCGCGATCACGCTCAGCGCTGGAAGCCGGCTTTCTTTCTTGGAATTTGACAATGCTGATACCGCGGACGCGAACAGCAGCAGATAGGTGGATAATGTAGTCAACATAAACAGGATCCAGATTGTCAGTACGATGAGATCCGTTCGATCGATCAGCTTAAACGAGATCGTTTTGAACTGAAACAGCAGCGGTTCGCGGATGAAGCCGATCATTTCGGAACTGAAGATAACGGTCGTCGAGAATGCGCAGAGCATATAGACGGCGGTGACCGCAATATTGGTGATCATGGCAATGCGCAGGACGGATTTAGACGGCATTTGAAAACCGGGCGACAGTACCATAAGAATTCCGATGCCCGCAAACGACATCAAGCTACTCCAAGCCCCCATGCCGATATTGGCAAGTCCCGAAGAAAATACCGGCAGTATAAAATCTAGTTGAGCATCCTTGAGCGTATAGCAAATCAGCGCGATGAACAACGGGACGAACGCCATGGCGAACGCGGCGAAGCGGGCGAAAACGCGGATCGGTTTAGCAACGAGATAGGCGGATACGCCGACGAGCAGCAGCGCCAGCATCCAAGCGGGCGTATTCTCGTACGCCCATAAATTCGAAATGAAGACCCAGTTCACGAGGGTTTCATAGCATATGGTCAATGAATAGACGGCAATTGCCGCGTTGAATAAACCTCCCAACCACGGGCCGAATCGCCGCCGCAGCATCTGAAATACGGTAATGCTCCTGTCCTGCTCGCTAAGCTTCCAAATCATGAGCAATTGAAGGCAATTGAATAAACCGCATAATAGGCACGCAATCCAACCGTCAGGTCCGGCATTGGCATCGACCGCATGCGGAAGGGATAAGACGCCAAGGCCGAACTGCGCTTGGAACAGCAGGGAGAACAACTGAATGGGACCGATCGGCAGTTTTACGGTCTTCATCGGTTCATCTCCCTGACCGGCAGGCAGTAAGGCACGCCGAAGGGTTCTAGGGCGAGCATGTGAATCAGGATGCCGATAAACGCGAACGCAATGCCGTAGAAGCCCAGAATCGTTGCCCCAACGATAAGGATAAACTGCGCAATCGTCGTGGTTGATCGCAGTTCTATGGATGGAAGGACGAACTTCCCAATGGTTGTAAGCGCAATAATGACGATCAGGATATTGGACACGAATCCGATTTGAACGAGCGACTCGCTGATGACGATACCGCCGACAATGCCCGTCATCTGGGCGAGCGCCGAGGGCAGGCGAAGCGTGGCTTCGGCGATGAGCTGGAATATGAAAATCATCAGCATCGTTTCAAATATCGGAGGGTAGGGTACGCTCTCCAGAGAGCTCTTGATGCTGAATAGCATCTTGAATGGAAGGACTTCATAAGTGAAGCCGACAATCGCGATATAAAGACTCGGCAGTATGAGACCCAATAGCAATCCGACAACTCTAACCGACCTCATAAGAAGGGATGCCCACGTGCCTTGGATCAGGTCATCCACCGTCAGCATGAAAGTATAGATGGTAACAGGAAGAATAAGGCATATACTGCTTTGATCGCAAAGCACGCCGATTCTTCCGCGGGCCAGCAGGGCTGACGCGTAATCGACCCGTTCCGTGCCCAGGCATTGCGGAAACATGGAATATTTGTTCTCCCGCAGCAGCTTGCGAAGCAGGCCGGGATGCAATTCGTGCGTGGACGACAAAGCGGAAATACGCTTAGCGGCTTCATCCACGATGCGGCGGTCGGCGGTTCCATCGAGCCATACCAAAGCGACCGGCCGCTTCGCGTTCTTGCCCAGCTTGAAATAACGCACGCTAAGTTCGCCGGTGGACAGATGCTTGCGAATCAAATTCAAATTACTCTGCAGGTACTCAACGAACCCGTCCCGATTGCCGACTAAGGAGCGCTCATTCTCAGGCTCTGTGGGAGAGCGTCTATATTGCTTGCTGACATCGAAGCTGAAGCAGCGAGCCGCCGCTTCCTCGCAGATGAGGGCGCGTCCGCGAATCAGCGCGTCCACGGCATCCTGCACCGAGTAACAAGGATCTACTTTGGCTGCGGTGAGCAGTTCCTCAATGCTCAGCGAGACTTGACCTTCATTGTTTTCGCTCTGCAGCTGCTTAAACAGGCTGAGTTCGATTTTGGTCGCTTCGCACATCGTTTCCAAATAGATAAGCATGGCTTTGCCTTTGCCTGCATTCAGCTCGCGCGTGACTAGATCGTCGGTATGAAACAAAGCCTCTTGAATCGAAGCGATTGTAACGGTTGCCAATGCATACCACTCCTTCTCTAGGTTAGAATGACCAAATTTTAGAAAAGGATGCGTAGCTTAAATACTGCCGATAAAACATGAACAGCCCTCCTCGATTCAGAGGGGGCTGTTCGACATTCTGTATGCGCCGCGTGCTTTTTGAGCAGCTATTTGGCTGCGAAAGCGGGTTGGCTATCGAATTCAACGGCCTGGAATTGGCCGGTTAAAGCGGATTCTTTCGCCTTCAAGCACAGCAATGCGCTCCTGATACCGTCTTCGAGCGAGCAAATGGAGCTCGTGGAGCCCTTCATCAGCTCTACGAAGCTGGCAGCCAACGCTTCGTCTCCGCCGAAATGGCCATCGCCGGCTTTGAGTTCGTACGTTTCAACGCGAGGCGTGTGGTGCATATAAACCTTGACGATTCCGGTGTTGAAGTCAAATTCAACGGTTCCTTTGTAGCCCATGAATCGCGCGCCGCGAGCGCCGGCTTCGTTGCGGACGAAGAAGTTCTGCGAGTAGGATACGTGCATGCCGCTCTCGTAGCGGATTAAAGCGCTGCCGGAATCTTCATTGCCCGTGTCCTCGGCGTAGCAGCAATACTCCCAGTGAGGGACCTTCGTATTCAGCACGCTGTCGGGGCAGGTCCGCTTGATGTCGCAGTCGATGCATTTCAGGCCGGCCGGTTTGTCCCCTTTGAAAATCTGTTTCGAAATCATGGCGCAGACGCTAGTGGGCTTCATCCCGAGCACGTAATTGATGTAATCGAAATCATGCGTCGCTTTCTGGAGGAAGAGGCCGCCGGTCTCGTTCTCGTCGCGGTACCAATGCTGAAAATAAACGCCGCCGTACGGGACATTGTTCACGGCTTGCACATGCTCGACCGTACCGATTTTGCCGGAATCGATAATCTCCTTGACCAGCTGCACGATCGAGGTGACCCGCAAGGGGAACGATACGACGGTCGGACTCGGATTGGCTTCCCAGCTAGCTTTCAGTCTCATTAAGTCGGCCATGTTGGTCGATACCGGTTTCTCCAAAAATAACGGCAGACCAGTCGGAAGTACTTTGAGCGCTTGCTCCGTGTGGCTGGAACAGCGGGTGCCGATCATGACGCCGTCCAGCCGTTCCCGATCCAGCATTTCTTCAGCGCTGCCGTAGTAGCGAACGTCGTCGCGAAGTCCCAATCTCTCTCTATTCGCTTGAATCGCTTCGTTCCGGGGATCGACGATGGCGGCAATTCGGCAAGCCGGATCCTGCCTTAGCGTATCTTTTGCGATGCCTTGAATGCGCCCGCCGTATCCGATGATGCCTATTTTCATGATGAAGCCCTCCTTGAGTCGTTTATGGAAACAAGTATAAGCCGGAGCTCCGTTCGTTTTCTTTGTCAGAAAAGCCGTATTTTTTATCCAAGCAGGTGCTTGGAAGCGAACGATCTGATAAGCTATTCCTAGCAGCGTTATCGTCCCGGAGGTTGAAACTATGGAACAATCGCAAACGGTGTTGGACGCCTATCATCGTACGCGTCTGGAGCAAACGATCGTGATCGACCGGATCATCACCATGTTCTATTTCGAATTCGGCAAAGATTACGAATTTACGGGGGAGCGCCATGATTTTTGGGAGTTTCTGTATGTCGATCGAGGCGAAATCGAGGTCATGGCGGATGATACGCGCCATCTGCTGAAGCAGGGAATGATGATTTTCCATAAGCCGAACGAGTACCATCGCTTCTATGCGGTGGGCGGGAAGGCGCCGAATTTGATCGTGATGACGTTCGAATGCGGCTCTGAGGCTATTGGACGTTTTCGCGATTTGGTGCTCGCTTTGGACGATGAGGAGCGCAATTTATTGGCCGGCATCGTCAAGGAAGGGATGAACGCGTTTGAGTTTCCGTTCCAGCATCCGCTCAAGCGCCGCGAGGACGCCAAGGTCGGCAGCGAGCAGCTGATCAAATGTTATTTGGAGACCTTCTTGCTGCGGCTGCTTCGTCGGCAAACGATGAATCCCCGAGCGGTACAGCTATCTTCCGCCGCAAAGGAACGGACGAACGACGAGCTGGCCCATCACATCGCGAAGTACCTGGACGATCGTTTAGACGAGGCGGTTTCTTTGGAGGACATCAGCAGAACGTTCATGGTCGGGAAAACGAAGCTGAAAGAATTGTTCAAGCGAACGACGGGTTATTCGGTCATGGCCTACGCAGCTAACGCGAGAATGGAAAAAGCAAAGCTGATGATCCGCGAAAATACCGACAATATGACCGAAATTGCGGAAAAGCTCGGCTTCAGCAGCATCCACTATTTTTCAAAAGCGTTCAAGAAGCATGCGGGCATGACCCCGACGGAATATGCGAAAACGGTGAAAGCAAGGCTCTCCTAGGGCAGGAAAAAAGAAAGGGTACAGGCTCCATAGCGGAGCTTGTACCCTTTTTCATTTAGCCAACCTTAGCCTTCATGCTTACGTTGTCTTGCGCATTCAGCTTGGAGATCAGCTTGTCGCCTTCGACATCGAGATTCGGCAGCATGCGATCCAGCCATTTCGGCAGCCACCAAGCTCGATCCTTGAAGACCGCCATGACCGCCGGAACGAGCGTCATACGAACGATGAAGGCATCGATTAGAATGCCGGCCGCGAGCGCGAAGCCGATCTGTTTGATCATCGCATCCGGCGCGAAGATGAAGCCGGCGAAGACGGATACCATGATGACGGCTGCGGCCAAGACGACGCGGCTGGCCAGGTCGTAGCCGTGAACGACGCTCGCCGTTCCTTTATGCCCATGGACGTAAGCTTCGCGCATGGAGCTGACCAAGAAGACTTGATAGTCCATCGCCAGGCCGTACAGAATGCCGGTGACCAGAATCGGCATGAAGCTGAGCAGCGGGCCGCCGGTGTCGAAGCCAAAGAAGGCATGCAGCCAGCCCCATTGATAAACGGCCGTGGCCAGGCCGAAGGTTGCCAGTATGCTGAGAATAAAGCCGACCGTCGCTTTGATCGGGATGATCACCGAGCGGAAGACAAGCAAGAGAATGATGACCGACAGGATCACGATAATGCCGATATACAGAGGGAATGCCTCCGCGAGCTTGGACGACATATCGATGTTGATCGCGGTGAAGCCGGTAACGCCGATCGTGACGCCGGCGGCTTGAGCCAAGCTGGAATTGGGCGCGCGTAGGTCCTCAACCAGCTGTCTCGTTGCGGCATCCGTCGGTCCTGTTTTCGGAATGAGGCTGATGATGGCCATGTCGCCGGTCTGGTTGATGCCCATCGGCGTGACGAGCGAGACATTCTCGTGCTTTTGCAGTTCTTGCGCTAGCTGGTACATGATTTCCGGCGTCATTTTGCCGGAAGCGCCCTGAGGCTCGGCGACTAGAAGCAGCGGGCCGTTGAAGCCTTCGCCGAAGCCTTTGGCAATCGCGTCATAGCTTTGTCTTTGCGTCGTATCCAGGTTAGCCGAGGCGCCGGAAGGGATGGCCAATTCCATCTTCGTTACCGGAATAGCGGCCACGCCCAGAACGGCAACGACGCCGACGATTATGAGCCACCGGAATTTGACCGTACCGTTCACCCAGCGATGCGCGAGCCCATGGCGGGTTTTGTTCGCCAGGGCTCTGCTCTTATTGCGGGCTTTGGCCGTGCAGATGCGCTCGCCTACGAATCCGAGCATCGAGGGCAGCAGGGTCAGCGCCAGCAAAACGTTGACAAAGACGCTTACCGCGGCGACGATCGCCATCGTGGACAAGAACCCGATGCCGATGACGAGCATGCCGCACAAGGCGATAATGACCGTCAATCCGGCGAAAAAGACGGCGCTGCCGGCCGTGCCGACCGCCCGGCTTGCCGCTTCGCGCGCGCCTAGGTTCTGATCCAGAATCATGCGGCGTTGACGGTTGACGATGAAGAGGGAGTAGTCGATGCCGACGGCCAGTCCGACCATGATCGCCAATACCGGGGTAATGTCGTTGATATGAATGAACTTCGAGAGCGCGAATGCGCCGCCTACGCTGATGCCTACGCCGAGAAGCGCTGTCAGCAATGGAAGGCCTGCGGCGACGACGGAGCCGAGCGTGATGAACAAGACGACCGCGGCGACAACGATGCCGACGGCTTCCGTCGACCCGATCGCGGTCTTGGTCGTCAGCGACTCGCTAGGGATGACGGTAATTCCGGGATCTTGGTGCACGGCGCCGTTAACGGCCGTCATCACGGTATCCGGAACGGATTCGGGCAGCGACGTCTGCTGTACGGTAAATTGGAACTGGAACAGCGCTACGCTGCCGTCAGCGGAAATCATGACGCCGATGACCGGTACGCCATTCACGATCAACGGGCCGTAAGGAGCTTGAGCTTGGGATGCCTCCGCTCCTTGACCGGCTTCGGCGTTCGCTTCTCCTGTTTGTGCGGCCTGGTCGCCGCCAGCTGCATTCGATGCGCCGGCTTGCGCCGCCAGTTCGGCAGGATTAATGACATACTCCAATTGATACACGTCGTTCACGGCTTTCTGTATCAGCGGAATCCGCTCCTGCGTATCCAGCCGTTCTCCTTCGGGAGCCGTAAACACGATGCTGGCTTGTCCGCCGGAAGCGGCCGGGAGCTCCTTCGCCAATTGATCGAGCACCTTTTGCGATTCGGTGCCTTCGATTTTCATTTCGGAGCTGGAATGAATGCCGTTGACGCCGATCATGCCGATGACAATGCCAAGAACGATGATCCAGCTAAGAAGAAAATGCCACGGCTTGTCGTAGGCGGCTTTCCCGAGTTTGTACAAAAATGTGGACATGGAATGGTGTGCTCCTTTGTGTCTTGGTTTAGAAGCCGTTTCTTAAATAGGCGAAAATCGACTCCACATATTGCTCGAACGGAAGTGCGCTTGCGGGAGCCTCCTCCGGTTGACCCGGCAGGTAAACATTTAGGCTGCCGTCCAGTAAAGGCATGAACGCCCCATATACCGCTCCGGCGAGGAGATGGGTATACCCCACGGGATACCGCCCATGAGAAAACTCGTTCATCACTTCTTGAGCGCTCATTTGCAGCCGGTGAAAGACGCTGAGCAGGTAAGGCTCAAGCGTTGGATGCCGCTTCGATAGCAAGACGAATTTACGTAACTGCTGCATAAACTCGGCGGTAAGCTGCATTTTGAGCAGAAGGTGCATCAGTTCAAGCGGGGGCGTATCTTTCGGCAAGCCGGCAAGAAACGATTCATAGGCATCGGTATTTTTAATGGTAATCGCGCCGGCTGCCACCGCATCCTCCTTACAGGAGAAATAGTTGGCGAACGTCCGTCTGGAATAGCCGGCCCGCTGCGCGACGTCATCGACGACGAAGCCGTCCAGCCCATGTTCGAGCGCCAGCTCGAAGGCGACTTCAGCCAGAGCAGTGGCGGTGGCTTCCTTTTTCTGATCGCGCAAGGATGGTTTCGCGTCAAAGCCCAATGCGTTCTCACTCCTTTGATCGGGAAGGGTCTTGAATCTATTATTGCCCAATGTGCAAATATGCACAATGGGTAAGGTTTACGGAATTGTGACGAAAATCGTGAAGCGGTCGAAGGATGCATGACCAAAAAATTGCTTCATTTTGTAAACGATAGGCTTTCTTTGAAAATTCGGATGATTGACCTATAATGCGGCGACAATAGTACATGTTTTTTTTCCTCCAACTGCGCTACACTCTGTTATATGTCCACGAAGGAGGAGATTACCTTGAATCAATATATTAATGTACGTAATCTTCAAGTAGATCGTCATTTATTTGATTTTCTGGAATCTGAGGTTCTTCCGGGAAGCGGAGTGGCCAGCGGAGCTTTCTGGTCAGGTTTTGACCGTCTAATTCATGACTTGACGCCTAGAAACAGTGAGATCCTGCAGCGGCGGAATGAGATTCAGCGATTGTTGGATGATTGGCATCAACGCAATCGGGGCAGCTTTGACTTTGCAGAGTACAAAGCGTATCTGAGGGAAATTGGGTATCTCGAGCCCGACGTGGACGATTTTCTCGTCTGCACGAAGAACGTAGATGATGAAATCGCCTTGCAGGCAGGACCTCAGTTGGTGGTACCTGTTAATAATGCGCGATATGCGCTGAATGCGGCAAATGCGCGTTGGGGCAGCCTGTATGACGCTTTATATGGCACGGACGCGATCGATGAGAATGGCGGAGCCGAGCGGTCCTCCGCATACAACTCCGTGCGAGGCGGTAGGGTCATTGCGTTTGGGAGGCGGTTTCTGGACCAAGCGATTCCGCTAGCACAGGGTTTCCACGCCGATGCGATGAGATATGCCGTATCGGAAGGACAATTGTCGATCCATCTCCGAAATGGTGTCGCGACGGGGCTTCGAGAGTCCCGCAAACTAAAAGGATACCAAGGGACGCCAGAAAATCCGACTGCGCTGCTCTTTCGGAATCATGGACTGCATTTTGAGATCCAGTTCGACCGCAATCATCCTGTCGGCCAGTCTGATGACGCGGGAATCAAAGACATCCTGATGGAAGCGGCGCTCACGACCATTATGGATGCGGAAGATTCCGTAACCGCCGTTGACGGGGAGGATAAAGTGCTTGTCTACCGAAACTGGCTGGGATTGATGAAGGGGGACTTGAAAGCTGCCTTCTCAAAAGACGGAAGAACGGTGACCCGTTCTCTGAATCCCGACCGGGAATATGTTTCTCCTTCAGGCGAAACATTCAGCGCGCGCGGAAGATCGCTTTTGTTTATCCGCAATGTCGGACACTTGATGACCAATCCGGCGATACTCGACCGCGACGGCAGGGAAGTGTACGAGGGCATCATGGATGCGGTGATCACGGGCTTGATTGCCATGCACGATCTTCTAGGAAACGGAAAGTATGTCAATTCTGCCAAGGGCTCCGTATATATCGTCAAGCCGAAGATGCATGGCTCGAAAGAAGCCTCATTTGCTGGCGAGTTGTTCGATCGTGTGGAGGAGTTGCTTGGCTTAGAGCGGTTTACTATTAAAATCGGAGTCATGGATGAGGAGCGCCGTACGTCGCTGAATCTGAAAGCTTGCATCCATGCCGTTAAAGAGCGTGTCGTCTTTATCAACACTGGGTTTCTGGATCGGACCGGCGACGAAATCCATACGTCCATGGAAGCAGGCGCCATGGTTCGAAAACACGAGATGAGATCTTCGGTTTGGCTGCAAAGTTATGAGAAATCGAATGTAGCCGTCGGGCTTATGTGCGGATTGCAAGGTCATGCTCAGATCGGCAAGGGAATGTGGGCGATGCCGGATCAGATGAGGGAGATGCTGGAGCAGAAAATCGCCCATCCGCTAGCCGGTGCCAATACCGCTTGGGTGCCGTCTCCAACGGCAGCTGCTCTGCATGCGCTGCATTATCATGAGGTGGATGTGGCATCAGTTCAGAACCGGTTGAAGGAAACTATCGATGACCAGCGCGAGAATATACTGAATATACCAGTGGCACGCGACCATGAATGGAGCGCTGTTGAGATTGCGCAGGAATTGGACAATAACGCGCAGGGGATTCTTGGCTACGTTGTCCGTTGGGTCGAACAAGGCATCGGTTGTTCGAAAGTGCCAGACATCAATAACATTGGCCTTATGGAAGATAGGGCGACGCTCCGGATATCCAGCCAACACATCGCTAATTGGCTGCGTCACGGTATTTGTACAAAGGAACAGGTAATGGAGACGTTGAAGCGCATGGCTGCGGTTGTAGATGCGCAAAACGCCGACGATCCCGCATACCGTCCGATGGCCGCTGATTTTGACAATTCCGCCGCTTTTCAAACTGCCTGTGATCTCGTTTTCGAGGGTTGCAATCAGCCGAACGGTTATACGGAGCCTATTCTTCACCGAAGGAGATTAGAGTACAAGTATTCTATGATTCAACATTAGTCAAAGATTTTTCTGGAAAAGTCGAAGTACTCATTAACGGAGGTGCAAAGTGTTTGAAAATCGGATTTATAGGATTGGGAAATATGGGCCTGCCGATGGCAATCAATATAAAAAAGGCTGGCTTTGAAGTGTATGGGAAGAACCGGAGTGCGGGAAAAGAAGAGGAGTTCAAAGCGCAAGGCGGGAAGACGGGTCTAACGCTGTCAGAAATGGCAAGCCAGTTAGATATTATAGTCACTTGTCTGCCTATGCCGGCTGACGTGGAGGAAGTGTACACGGGAGAAGAGGGACTCTTAAACTCTGCTAAAAAGGGGCTTATCCTGATTGATTGCAGCACGGTATCGCCGGGACTGAGCCGCAACCTATATGAACAGGCGATGAAGGCCGGAGCGGAGTTTCTTGATGCCCCTGTCAGCGGTGGAACAACTGGCGCAGCTGCGGGCACGCTGAGCATTATGGTTGGCGGAAGGGAGCCAATCTTCCAAAAAGCAAAACCTGTTCTTGAGGCAATGGGCAAGCAAATCTATTTTGTCGGAGATTCCGGAAACGGAACCGTAGTCAAGCTGATCAATCAGTTGATGGTCGGCATTCATTCTCAAGCGGTTGCCGAGGCTTACGCGCTTAGCCGCAGCGCCGGATTAGACAATGAAATGCTGTTCAGTATTCTTAACAACAGCTTCGCTCAGAGCCGAATTATGGAGCGCCATTATTCTCAGTTTATTGCCAAAGATACGTTTCTCCCCGGTTTTGCGATGAAGCTGCTGGCAAAAGATATGAATCTGGCGATGGAATTGGCGGATAGCAGCTCAATAAGTCTGGATGCGGCCGCAAGCGTGCAAACATTGCTCAAACGGGCAGTGCAAAATGGATTCGGCGATCTGGATATGTCGGGCTTGTACCAATATCAACTGGATCGCGAAGGTGAAAATAAGGAGAAGCTTAAGCACTTCGCGGTCTTTCTGCCGATGCTTGACGCCGACAAGAGCGTCCAATACCGAGCAGAGCATCTTCGGTTTTTAGACGAGCGCCGTGCTGCCGGCATGCTTCACGCCAACGGCCGTTTTGCAGATGGTTCTGGCGGATTGGTCATCTACCGAACGTCATCCTATGAGGAGACTGAAAACTGGGTCAAGCAGGATCCTTACATAGTGAAGGGCGCACGGAACTATGAAATTCACGAATGGGATATCGTGCTTGCCGATAGATAAATCGGCTCTAGAAAGATCGTGCACGTGCAGTCACGATTTCTCACAAAAGCTTCTATAATCCAATTAGCCGCCATTTGGCGGCTTTTTTATTACATAAATTAGGCATAACCAGATCATTATAGAAGCAAATGGAGTTCGGAGGGAGTTTATCCCATGTCGAAAGTCGGATATTCAAATACCTGATTAAGAAGCGAAAAATAAAACAAACCGAAAATCTTAAAGAGCAGTCCTATCGTGATCATTCGGAACCACAGGAACTTTATCAGAGTTTGGAGCAAAATTCGGATAGACTTCGCGCCATTTATGCCAATTGCTCGGACGTGATTTTCCATGCTTTCACCATTGGAGAAAATAAAAAGGCCCTTCTAATGTATATTGAGGGCTTATCCGATTCCAAAGGGATTGAGGATTTCGTGCTTACCCCTATTTTAAGGGAGAGGATCGGAGAGAGCAGTGAGGATCTGCAATCCGTAAAGCATAAATTGCTCGTTCCTCAATTGAAAGATTTCAACACCTTCTTGAAATGTATCGAGTATCTATCAAATGGTTATTCCATTCTTTTGCTTGATAACGAGACGCAAGGAGTTGCAATCGGGTTAACGAGATGGGAAAAACGCACGATCGAAGAACCTTCGGCAGAATCGGGAATCAGAGGACCGCGGGAGGGCTTTACGGAGACGATTCGAACCAATACGTCCCAATTGCGTCGTATCATCAAGAGCCCGCATTTGAAGATGGAATCCATGATAATCGGCGAATACACGCAAACCAACGTCGTCATTGCCTATATTGAGGGGATTGCGGATATGGCCTTGGTGGAAAAAGTAAAGAATCGCCTTCAAAGCATTGAAATTGACGGCATTCTAGAGAGCGGGTATATCGAGGAAATGATACATGATTTCCCGTTTTCCCCTTTTCCGCAATTGCTTTCCACGGAACGGCCCGATGTAACATGCGGAAATTTGTTAGAGGGTCGATTCGCAATTTTAACGGAGGGGACTCCCTTTGTCTTAATAGCGCCTATTACCTTTGCTGCCTTGATGCAAAGTCAAGAAGATTATTATCAGGGATTTATGATCTCTTCTTTTATCCGGTGGCTGCGTTACACGTTTAGCGGGATCTCTCTTTTTCTGCCGTCTTTGTATGTTGCGATTCTTACTTTTCATCAAGAAATGCTCCCGGGTTCATTGCTCCTCAGTATGGCAAGCGCAAGAGAGGTTGTCCCTTTTCCGGCGCTGGTTGAAGCGTTGATGATGGAGATTTCCTTCGAAGCGCTTCGTGAAGCAGGCGTGCGATTGCCGAAGCAAATCGGCTCGGCCGTGAGCATTGTCGGTGCGCTTGTTATCGGACAAGCCGCAGTGCAGGCCGGTCTTATTTCAACGCCGATGGTAATCGTGGTTGCCCTGGGGGGCATCTCTTCTTTAATGATTCCTAGATATCCCGTGGGGATCTCCGTAAGGATGCTGCGCTTTCCGATGATGATACTGGCGGGAATGTTTGGACTTCTCGGTATCATGATGGGCTTCATCGGCATCGTTCTTCATCTATGCCATATACACTCCTTCGGCGTCCCGTATGTTTCCTCCTTAGCAACAACAGAAGGCCGACAATTGAGGGACGTTTTGTTTAAAGCTCCTTTATGGATGATGGATACGCGTCCAACCCTCACGGGAGGGAATAATCATATTCGTCAGGCTCCTAATCAAAAGCCCGAAGCGGGAAGGGAAGATGAGGGTTAGCATTGGAATCTATGAAGACACTGCTGAAATTTGTTCCCTTACTCCTGGCCTGTATGTTGCTTGGCGGCTGCTGGGACCGTACAGAGCTCAATGATTTGGCTTTAGTAACTGCATTAGCAATCGATAAAGCAAAAAACAATCAAGTTCGAGTAACCGCACAAATCTTCCTCCCAAAAAATCAAATGGGGAGTTCCGGTGCTGCAGGAGGAGGTGGTGGCGGAGGAGGACATCCAACCGCCACACGGTCTGAACTCGGGGAAAATACGGCTGATGCTTTGTCAAAACTTCAGCAAATCGTTCCTCGAAAATTATTTTGGGGACAATGTAAAATATTTGTAATGAGTGAAGCATTCGCAAAGAGTGGAATCCAGGAACAATTCGATTTTTTGCTTCGTCATCCCCAAACAAGAGAGCGCGCTTTTATGTTTGTGAGTAAAGGGGAGGCATCGGAATCGCTGAAGGTGTTTCCGCTTATTGAACGTTACTCGGCGGAAGCGCTGCGGGAGTTTGCCAAAAGACATGTAGGCATTCAAGTGACCATGGAACAGCTATCCATGATGTTGATCGGGGATTCTCAGGCTGCCGTCGTTCCGTTGATTAAGATCTTGCCGACGGATAAGACGCTTAAAGCCAATCAAACGATTCCTTATATTTTCGGGACCGCTGTTTTCAAGAAAGACAAGATGGTGGCGGAAATCCCGGGTAAAGTGACGCGAGGCGTTATGTGGATGAGAAATGAAATCAGAGAATACACGAGTACTTTTAAGCTAACTAACGAGAAAGGGACTGTGTCCTTAAATCCGGTTAAAGCCAGCGTAAAGCTGATTCCCTCTATAGAAGGCGATCAATGGAAGATGACCTTGAAAGTGAAGACTGAAGGCAGCATCGTTCAAAACGGTACCATGCTGAATCCGATGAAGCCGGAGGCCTTTAAGATTTTAGAAAAAGCATTTACAAATGATGTAAAGAAACGATTGCAATTGACGATTAACGTTGTGCAGAAAGAAGTCAAGGTGGACATACTGGGCTTTGCCACGGCATTCCATAGAAAATATCCCGGAAAATGGGAAGAAAAGAAAGACCAATGGGTCGAGATGTTCCCGAAAGTTGAAGTGCGTATGGATATTGATGCGCAAATATTAAGACCCGGCCTTACGAATGCTACAGGGGGAGTACCCGAAGAAGAGGTGAAGAAATAATGAAGTGGCTTTTTATAGGGATAACGCTTGTTGTAATCCTAATCTCGCGTTTGGAATGGCCGAAATTGAAACAAAAACCGAAGAAGGATAAGGCTGCGTTTGTATTTCTGCTTATGTTGGGCTGGCTATTGTTCTTATTTGATCTGCCCCATATAGCCGGTCCCTCAACTTTTTTTCGGACGATTTATAAGCCGTTCGTGGCACTGCTGAAGTAGAATAAACAAAAAAAACCAAGGGGGATTAAGGATGCTGGAAAAAGGAAAAATCTCTTCTTTTCAATTAGCGGTCGTAATGTATCCAACCGTGCTGGCGACAGGCTTTCTGGTACTGCCTTCCATTTCGGCGCAGTATGCAAAAAACGACTTCTGGATGACGGGGTTGTTTGCCCTCTTTTCCGGTTTCATATCCGTATGTTTAGCTGTTAAGCTGCACCAGCTATATCCAAAACAGAACTTAGCTGAATACAGTGAGCAAATTCTTGGTAAAACCTTAGGGAAAATTTTGGTTATATGGTTCAGTGTTCACTTTCTGAATTCAGCAGGCCTCATAACCAGGCAATATGCCGAATTTGTCAGCGGCAATTTTCTGTTCAAGACGCCCATCTTGGTCATCATATCCTCCATTGTATTGCTCGCTGCATTTGCCGTTCATGGCGGGGCGGAGATGATCGCAAGGAGCGCAATGATCTTAACCCCCATTTTTATCTTGCCAATCTGCTTTCTTGTTTTACTGATCCCCGACCTGGACATTAAAAACATTTTTCCTGTCCTAAGCCATGGCATTTCCCCTGTTATTAAAGGGTCAATCGGACCCCAGGCATGGGCAACGCAGCTATTTATCATGTCCTTTTTTTTGCCCTGTTTAAAGGATCCCCAGAAGGGGAAGAAATGGGCTTTCGTTTCGCTTGGCGCCATCGTCTTTAGTATGGTATTTATCAATTTCATCATTTTATTATTGTTAGGGCCAGATTCGGGCAACAAAACGTACCCCGTATTGACTGCATTTCGTTATATCAGCTTCGCCGACTTTTTCGAAAATCTAGAGGCCTTGCTCCTGGCGATGTGGGTTGCCGGAAATTTCATAAAAATCGCTGTCTTTTATTATGTGACTACACTATCGATCGGACTATGTTTGAACCTTACGGATTACCGGCCAATCGTATTTCCTGTTGGCTTGCTTATTATAGCGTTAAGTTTGTGGGGAATTCCGAATTTTATTACTTTAGGACAACATGCAAGAACGGTAGCGCCAATCGATATTTTGTTAAACATGCTGGTTATTCCGATCATTTTACTTGTTGTGACCGGTTTTCGCAGGGCAACCAAACAGCTTAAGCCCTGATCGCCACGTGATCAGGGCTTATTTCATTTCACTCGGCCTGCTGCCGAAACGCCGAAGGCGTCACACCGACGATCGCCTTAAACACCCGGTGAAAATGGGGCATGCTCTCGAATCCGCACGCGGCGGCGATTCCGGCGACGCTGTCGTCCGTCTCCAGCAGCAGCTCCTTCGCGCGGATAATGCGCTTGGCGGCGATAAAACCGGTGACGTTCATCCCGGTCAACTGCTTGAACACGCGGCTGAAATGCGCAGGGCTGACGGCCGCGCGGGCGCAAAGACTGCTGAGGCCGATGTATTCGGTGAAGTGGTGGTCGATGTAGAGCAGAATATCCCGCATCCATGCAGGGCCGCTGAAGGCGGACAAGCTCTTCTGCTTAAGCTCGCCGCCTTTCTCCCGGTTGACGGCAAGCAGCAGCTGCTCGGTGAGCAGTACGACGGCATGGCGATACCCGATTTTTCGCGAACGAAGCTCAGCCTCGATCTGACCCAAGCAAGACTCGATGCACGACTGCAGCTCGAATGGGCATTCCAGCTTGAAGCTGCGGCTTGCCCGGCTTTGTTCGAAGCATTGCAGGTAGGAGAACGCTTCGCCGAGCGACGGTTGTTCGACCAGGATGGGGCTAAGAAACAGCGCCGTCGAGGTGACGGGGTCGTCTTTGTCGGGGAAGGCGCGGTGAATCGTGCTTCCGGGGAGAATGAAGAGATCGCCTGCGCGCATTTCATAGATCGTCCGATCGATAAAGAACGAGCCTTTGCCGCTGTGGACATAGACAAGCTCGTACCAGTCGTGCAGGTGATCGGGCAGCTCGCGCTGAGGCGTCTTCGTATCCCGGTACGTCAGGGCGAAAGGAAATTCCGGCTGGGCATCGATGCGGACGGGTTTCATTCGGCTGCGCTCCTTGCTAGGGCTATTTTCTAAACGATATCAAAATAAAGTATAAACCCGCAAGATTTCGATCTATTATGGATCATATTTGCTGGTACAGTAAGAGTAGAAATGAATGAGCCCGTACTACATGCAAAAGGAGTTTTGCCGGCGATGACGCTACTTAACCGTGCGCTTCTGAATGAGGCGGAGCAGCAGGCATACGATACGGTCACGCAAAGTCCCGTTACGGTGCTGCAAATTGGGGAAGGCAATTTTTTGCGAGGATTTTTTGATTGGATGATTCACCGCTGCAAGGAGCAGGGCTTGTTCGAGGGAAGCATCGCGCTGACCCAGCCGAGGCCCAAGGGAAAGGCGAAAATCGAAGCGATTGCCGCGCAGGACGGGCTGTACACGCTCGTTACGCGAGGGATCGAGAACGGGGAACGCGTGTCGGTTAAGGAAACAATAGGCGTATTCTCGGCCGTATTCGATCCGTACGGCGACTGGGACCGGCTTATCGCCATCGCGGAAAGCGCTTCCTTGCGGTTCGTTGTTTCGAACACGACGGAGGCGGGGCTGGTCTACCAAGCCGAACCGTTAGTCGAAGGAGCACCGATTCTATCGTATCCGGGCAAAATCGCGTGGCTGCTCTATCGCAGATATCAGGCGCTTGGCGGCACCCCGGAGAGCGGGCTGGTCTTCCTGCCCTGCGAGCTGCTGGAGCGCAACGGGGATGAGCTGCGGCGCTGCGTGCTGCGTTATTGCGAGGACTGGTCATTGCCGGAAGCGTTTCAGCAATGGGTCATGCGGCATAACCGGTTTCTCAACTCGCTCGTGGATCGCATCGTGACGGGCTATCCGGATGAAGAGCAGGCGGAGAGCTGGTTCTCGGAATGGGGCTGCGAGGATCGGCTGTTGAACACGGCGGAGCCTTATCATCTCTGGGCGATCGAAGCCGAACCGGAGCTGGAAAAGGAATTGCCGTTCCGGCAGGCAGGCTGCAACGTGCATTTCGTACCGGATCTGCGGCCTTACCAGCAGAGGAAGGTTCGCGTGCTGAACGCCGCGCATACGCTGATGACGCCGCTCGCGCTTCTGCGCGGCTTCGATTATGTCCGCGAAGTGATGGAGCATCCGCATTTCGGCGCCTTTGTAAGGGAAGCCATCGAGCAGGAGATCATGCCGACGATTCCGTTGCCGCAGGAAGAGCTGCGGATCTACGCGAGCACGGTATTCGAACGGTTCTTGAACCCGTTCATCAATCACCGTCTGAACGATATCGCGATGAATAGCCTCAGCAAATTCAAAGTGCGGCTGCTTCCTTCCATTCTCGATTATGCGGAGCGGGGAGAGGAGGTTCCGGCACGCCTTGTCGAAGCCTTCGCAGGGCTGCTGCGCTATTACCGGGTTAACCGTACTGGCGAAGGATTCATAGGCAGCGCGTTAGGCGGCCGAAGCTACGAAGTAAGAGACGACGCGGCGTTGCTGGAGCGGATTGCCGCAGTTTGGTCCGTACCGCGTCCTATGACGGAGAGTGTATTTCAATTGCTCGGCTTGACAGAGATTTGGGGCCGCAATTTGACGGAGGCTCGCGGGCTGGCGAGCCAACTGACTGCAGCGATTCAGGCGCTGGAGGCGGAAAAGGATGTTCAATCTTCAAGGATGGGGTGATGATGCAGAATGAAATACCGGAAGCTTGGATCAACGGGACTCGATGTGTCTGTGCTTAGCTTCGGGGCTTCCGCTCTTGGCTCCGTATTCCGCGAAGTGGATGAGGCCGAATGTATTCGTACCGTTCACGAGGCGATCGATGCTGGCATCAATTACATCGACGTAGCTCCTTTTTATGGTCTGACCAAGGCTGAGACGGTGCTTGGCGAAGCGCTGCGGAAGGTATCGAGAGACCGGTTTCTGCTGTCTTCGAAAGCCGGACGCTATGGCCTCGATCAGTTTGATTTCTCCCGGGAACGCATTCTTAGCAGCGTGGACGAGAGCTTGAGCAGGCTGCATACGGACTACCTTGATATCCTGTTTCTGCACGACATCGAGTTTGTTCCCGCGTCGATTATCGTGGAAGAAGCTTTTCCTGCGCTGCTGGAGTTGAAGAAGGCGGGCAAAATCCGGTTTACGGGCATAAGCGGCCTTCCTTTGCAGATGTTCGAATCCATGCTTCCGCGGATCGAGGCGGACGCCATCATCTCATACTGCCATTATTCTTTGAACGATACGACGCTTGAACGGCTGCTGCCGTTTCTGGAGGAAAAGGGCACCGGATTGGTGAATGCCTCTCCGATCTCCATGGGCCTGCTCGGCACGCGCGGAGCGCCTTATTGGCATCCCGCCTCCAAGCAGGTGAAAGAGGTCTGCCTGGAAGCCGCAGAATTCTGCGCGAAGCAGGGGACGGATATCGCCAAGCTCGCCGTTCAGTTCTCAACGATGAACGAGCGGATTCCGACAACGCTGGTCAGTACGGCGAATCCGGCCAATATCCGCAGAAATGCCGCATGGACGGATGAAGTGATGGACAGCGAACTGCTCGTCAACGTACAAGAAATTCTGAGACCGATCCAAAACGTCACGTGGCGCAGCGGTCGACCCGAATATAACGAAGAAATTGGAGTGAGCGAGTAATGAGGGGAATCGTTTGCGCGGAAATCGGCCGATTCGAATGGACGGAGACGCTGCCTGAGCCGCAGCCGCAAGCTGGACATGCCATTGTGAGGATCGAACGCATCGGCATCTGCGGTACCGACCTCCATGCGTTTAAAGGCAACCAGCCTTTCTTCTCCTACCCCCGTATTCTCGGCCATGAGCTTGCGGGCGTAATCGAGGAAATCGGCGACAATCCGCACGGGCTGCGCGAAGGCGACCAAGTGAGCGTCATTCCTTATATGCACTGCGGTACCTGTGTCGCTTGCCGAGTAGGCAAAACCAATTGCTGCACCTCGATGAAGGTGCTCGGGGTTCATATCGACGGCGGGATGCGGGAGAGGCTTGCGGTGCCGGTCGACAAGCTGATCGGAACGAACGGCCTTACGCTCGATCAGACGGCGGTATTGGAGCCGCTGGCTATCGGAGCTCACGCGGTGCGCAGGTCGGGGCTGAAGGCTGGCGACACGGCGCTTGTCATTGGAGGCGGTCCGATCGGAGCCGGCGTCATGGCGATAGCCAAGCATGCGGGCGCGAAAGTCATCGCGATGGATGTGAACGAAGAACGGCTCGCCTTCTGCGCGAGCTGGGCGAAGGCGGACGCGGTCGTTCACGCGCTGCAAGAGCAGGTGGAATGCCGTATTGCGGAGGCGAACCGCGGAGAGCTTCCGACGGTCGTATTCGATGCCACGGGCAATGCGAAGTCGATGCACGCTTCCTTCCAATACGCGGCTCACGGCGGAACGCTCGTATTCGTCGGGTTGGTGAAAGCGGACATCGCCTTCCATGATCCGGAGTTTCATAAACGGGAATTGACGCTGATGGCCAGCCGCAACGCGACCATGGAGGATTTCGATACGGTCAGGGGAGCGTTGGCGGCAGGGGCTATCGATGTAAGCCGCTATATTACGCATCGGTCTCCTTTTGCGGAAATGATCGGCCACTTCGAAAGCTGGCTGAAGCCGGAAACGAACGTGATGAAAGCGATGGTGGAGCTATAAACGTCATGCAGCCTTTGGCCAATCGGCCGGAGGCTTTTTTACGTCGCGACATCCAGAACTTGACTCTCCAAATAATGATCGACCGCATTTAGAAGCTGGCTCAGCTGCCAGTGGCTATACTTCAAAAGAGGGGCAACGGCGTAGTAAAGGTTCTCATGCTTGTAAATTTGAAAGCCTCTGTAATTCTCATAAATCATTCTCACGTCGATCTCCCCTTGTTCGTTAGCGAATCGCATTGGATTAGCAAAATGTATGTATAAAAGTACCACGAAAATCCAAGTTGGAGTAGAGGTGTAAAATGTAAGTTTTTGTCTAGTTTTGATAAGTTTTTGTAAGTAATTGCAGCGCAAAAAAATCACAGCACGGATGCTGTGATTTTGACAATGCTATTGTGCCGTGCCGAGGCTTTGCGCGGTTCTTTCCACACGTTGTTTTTTCAGCTCGTCCAGCTCAAGCTGAACGCGGTCCTGCAGTAACGGGTTGATCCAGGTGGAGAGCGAGCCGGGGCGGGGGAGCACGTTTATGGTCAGCATTCCGATGCCGGCCGGGGGCTAACGATTTTTCGACTTGAAAAGGCCAGCTCGCCAGGATGCGGGCTGGCCGAAGTCTATTTAAAAATGCTCATTTTAAGGTAGCGAACCAGCCCCCGAAGTGATAGGTTTTGAAGAAATGCGTAATTTGATGGAAGCCAGCCTCGATTAATAATTGTTTCGTCCTTTCTTCAGATACAAAAGGCATGTTTAAATAAACCTCAAGAGCTTGATTGATCTCCTCGATATTGCCGCCTTGACTTAGAAGGCGCTGGATCATGGCTTCTGTTATCAATTGAAATTCAGGTGCTTCTCTGTCGCCGTACCGAGTTACGAGCACCAAAGGGGATCCTGGCTTAAGCCGATCAGCAATGCTTGTAAGCAATTCCAATTTCGAGCCGTCATCCTGAACATGATGCAGGACTAAGATACAGGTAGCTCCATCATAAACGGGCTCTGCAGGAAGCTGATTCGTAAATCCATGAAACAAATGCACCTTCTCCGCTATTCCGGCTTGATCCACTTTATATTTTGCCAGATTTATCATCGGATCGGACGGGTCCACTCCCGTGAATTGCCAATTCGGGTTTGCTTGGCTGAGAGAAAGCAGCTCCGCCCCTCCGCCGGCACCAACAATCAAAAGGTTTGCGTTATCCGCTACTCTTGTCCTCAGAAAGGAGCTTGCTAACGGAAAAATCTGATCATAAGTAGGGAGCGTTATTCGAATACCGGCTTCATATTTTTCCGCAAATTCAGAGTTGAAATGATCGTCAACGTGATTGCCCATTGCTTGATCCCTCCAGATAAAATGGTATGAGATGCCTCTCCAAACCGGAAAAAACAGCTATGTAGTATGCCGGTATGATGAAGCATATGCTTCTTGCTAATAAATAAGCCTTTGGCCCATCGCCAAAGGCTTTTTATATTTTATTCGACAATAATGGGCAAATTAGCTTTACATTCCGCTTAGTCATCGGCATAATCTGTATATGAACATATGCTCATATATGAAACTCATCATGCAATGCCAAAGGGGATGAATGGATGAAGACACAGGACCATGCCTTTTTAAGCGAAGAAACGATTGAAGATATTTCGCTCATGTTCAAAGCGCTTGCCGACCCGACAAGAATTCGCATTCTATACATGCTGGCTCAGGAAGAATGCTCGGTCAACCATATCGCGGAGGTGCTCGACCTGTCGCAATCGGCCGTTTCGCACCAGCTGAGCTATTTGCGGACGCTGCGGCTCGTCAAGCACCGCCGCAGCGGAACGGCAATGATTTACAGCTGCGACGACAATCACGTTATTTCACTGCTTAAGCAGGCCATCACCCATTCCGAGCACACTTAGGAGGTGACAAAATGAGCAATAAGCGCTACGATCATAACCATGACCTTCATAAGTGCGGTCACAGCCATGATCACGATCACGGCCATGGTCACGATGATGATCACGACCACAATCATAACCATGATCACGCTCACGTCCACGACCATGGGCATCACCACGGACATGGCCATGGGCATCACCACCATCATCATTTCGATCCCGAGGGCAATAAGAAAGGCTTGACGATTGCGCTGGTGATCACGTTCGGCATCATGATTCTTGAGTTTTTCGGCGGCTTGTTTACGGGCAGCCTCGCTCTTTTGTCCGATAGCGGACACATGCTCAGCGACACCAGCTCGCTCCTTCTCAGCCTGATTGCCGTATGGTTCGCAGCGAAACCGGCCTCTCCCAAGAAAACATACGGCTTCTACCGGGGCGAAATGCTGGCCGCCCTATTTAACGGAATGACCTTGTTTATTATAGCGGGCTTTATCATATGGGAAGCTTACGAACGGTTTCTCGATCCACCGCAAGTGGCAAGCGGCACTATGATGCTTATTGCCCTCATCGGGCTTTCCGCCAATCTGCTAAGCGCGTATTCCCTGATGAAGAAGGGCGACGTCAAAAACAACATCAATCTGCGCAGCGCCTACCTTCACATTCTCGGCGATGCGTTAGGCTCGGTCGGAGCGATCCTGGCCGGCTTGGTCATGCTCCTATTCGGGTGGTATATCGCCGACCCGATCATTAGCGTCGTCGTGGCGCTCCTCATTCTCCGAGGGGCATGGTCCGTCATTTCCCACGCGGTTCATGTGCTGATGGAAGGGACGCCGATTGCGGTCAATCAAGCGGAAGTGAAGAAAGCGCTGGAGGGGATTGCCGGCGTAATCGATGTGCACGACCTGCACATTTGGACCATTACGTCCGGAATGGATTCGCTCAGCTGCCATTTGAGGATAGAGGACAGCGCGGACAATCAGAAGATTTTGCAGGAAGCGATTGAACTGATCAATAGGAACTATCGGATTGAACACGCAACGATTCAAATCGAAACGTCGGCGATTCGCCATGAAGTTTTGAAGGTCTGAACTATGAATTAAAGAAGGTGCATCAGTTGGGTTATTTGCTGCTCCTGCTGGCTACGCTGGCCTGGAGCTTTGTTGGAGTGTTAGTCAAAACCGCCTCAACGATGGTCGACAGCTCGATCATCTCGTTCGCTAGATTTTTCTTCGGCGTCATCTTTCTCGGCATTTACCTGCTAATCAAGGATCGCAAGATCCGCCTAAGGACGGCGTTTCTATGGATTTGGATTGGGGCGGCCGGCAAGGCGGTCAATTATATTTTCGAGAATATCGCGCTTTCGATCGGTTTCTCCTATGGCAATATTCTCGTACAGCCGGTTCAGACCGTGGTGCTGCTGTTTACCGCAAGACTGTTGCTGAAGGAAGAAATTTCGGCGCGCGGCTGGGTGGCTTCCGCGCTTTGCGTTCTCGGCGTGCTCATCATCGGATGGAATGGCTTGCCCCTCGGCGAGCTGCTTGACGGTAACGGGTTGACGACCTTGCTGTATATGCTGGCTGGAATCGGCGCTGCGGTGCATGTGTGGAGCCAGCGCGTATTGGTGACGTCCATGGATGCAGGCAGCATGAATTTCTCGGTATTTCTCTGGAGCTCCCTGATCACCGCACTGCCGATCCCCGTCCAGTCTGAAGGCTTTACCGGCCCGATCACATTCGGTGCATGGGGCGCGCTGATCGTCCTCGGCATTATTACGGGGCTCAGCTTCCTGTCGCTCGCGGAGGCGATCAAGCGGGTACCGTTCGCGATTGTGGCGATCGTAGGCAACTGCTCGGTGTTCTTTACGATTCTGTGGTCGTACTTGTTCTTTCACGAGCCGATTACGGAGTATATCATAAGCGGAACGTTGGTCTTCGTCGCAGGCTTTCTCATCTTGAACCTCAAGCTCCCGAGCCGCGCGGCGAAGAAGGAATCGTCATTGGCAACATGAAATGCCCATAAAAAAATCCTGATCTTCATTGGAAAAGATCAGGATTTTTTATTGCTTATGTAATAATATTCCACTAACTGGATATTTATTCATCAAACTTAGTCATGAACATTGTGCCTTCTGAACCCCGAAATTCCCCCAATTTTGAATAAAGCGCTTTCATTATGAATAAGCGCTTTCATTGATAAATTCTTATTTTCCGACCAATTTAGTTTAAATAACGCCCCCGAATCGGACGATTTTCACCTGAAATTCCCCCAATATACTTGAAAAGTGAAATCGTTTACAATCATGTTGGAGTCACCTTAAGCGATTAATAGAATTCGAAATCCAGTCATCGAAAGGGGCCAAACCATAGCGAAAAAAGTCGAAACAAGTCAATTTTGTTTAAGAAATTCTAAAATTTCAGAAAAGGTTAGCAATTTAGAAAAAAATGCTTTGAGAAATAATTAATAGTTTGTTATATTTCGGACGAAGTGATTTATTTATTTACACATTAGGCTTAGATCATGGGGAGGAATGAGCAAGATGAGGAAAGTTCCGAAATGGTTTTCCAGCATTTCTGTCATCGCGCTTGTAGGGGTCATGCTTGCTGGCTGCGGCGGCAACAACGCCAATAACGCCGAAACGACGAACAACAAACCTGCCAACACGGCGACGAACGAAACAACGAACACGAACACCACGAACGACACCACGAATGATGCTGCTACCACTCCTGATCCAAACGCTCCTGTAGACGGAGGAACGCTTACGATCGGTACGTTTTCCGATATCGTCTCCGTCAACCCGATCTATATCAATGACACCTCTTCCGGTGACATCGAGAACTTGATCAATGCCAAACTTTACGATCTGGACCGCCAAGGAAATCTAATCGTCGAGCCTTGGTCGATCGCGGCCGAGCTTCCGCAAATCAGCGCGGACGGCAAAACCTACACGGTGAAAATCAAGAGCACGGCAAAATGGAACGACGGCCAGCCGCTTACGGCCGATGACGTCATCTTTACATACAACACCGTCCGAAATCCGGATGCCGGCGCACCGGGCATCAGTACCGTCGATAAGGTCGAAGCGATCAACAAAATCGACGAAACAACGATCGAATTCAAGCTGAAGCAGGTTTACGCGCCGTTCCAATACTCGCTGTACAGCTCGGTGGTTCCTTCCCACATCCTGAAGGATGTGCCGGTCAAGGATCTGAAAACGAATGCTTACGGCGTAGATCCGGCCAAAACCGTTACGAGCGGTCCTTGGAAATTCTCGGAATGGAAGCAAGGCCAGTACATTACGCTTGAGCAGAACCCGAACTACTGGGGCGAGAAGAAGCCGCATATCGGCAAAATCATCTACAAAATTTACGCCGACCAAAATACCGAAGTCCAAGCGCTGATCAAAGGCGACATTCAAATGTCCGAAGCGATTCCGGTCACGCAAATCGAAGGCGTGAAAGCTAACGATAAGCTGCAAGTCATTCTTGAACCGGGCCCGCTATACGAGTATGTGCAGTTCAACTTCAAGGACGAGAACTTCCCTGATAAATATTCACCGTTCAAAGGCCAGAAAACGCGTCAAGCGATCGCTTACGCGTTGAACCGTCAAGGCATGGTAGACAATGTACTTAAAGGCACTGGCAAATTGATGAACTCGCCATTCCTGCCAGGCTCCTGGGCAGATCCGGGCGATCAAGCCGTCAACTACCAGTATGATGCCGAGAAAGCAAAAGCGCTTCTTGCCGAAGACGGCTGGAAACCAGGCAAAGACGGCATTCTTGAGAAAGACGGACACCGCTTCTCCTTCGAGCTTCAATACAATGCGGGTAACAGCCGCCGTGAGCAAGTGGCAGCGGTCATCCAGCAGAACCTGAAAGACGTTGGCATCGAAGTAACGCCAAAAGGCATCGACTTTGCAACTTGGATCGACCAAAACATTACGCCAGGCAAGTTCCCGGCCATCCTGCTTTCCTGGTCCCTGAGTAACCCGGATCCGGATGCGGAGAGCATTTTCTCTTCCAAATACTTCCCGCCGACAGGCCAAAACGGCGGCTGGTATAAGAACGAAGCGATCGACGCGCTGTGGACAAAAGGCCAGCTGACGATCGATCAAGCAGAGCGCGCGAAAGTGTATCAAGAAATCGGCAAAGAAATTTCGATCGACCTGCCGTATGTATTCCTTTACCAATATGGCTTGCCGCAAGTCGTGGATGCCTCGAAGGTTAAATGGGCGGAAGAAGACGCGCCGGAATCTTCCCTCGGGTATGGTTACTTGTACCACGCGATCAACTGGTGGGTAACGGAGTAGCAATCGTTTGACATAATGCATGAACGATCAGGGGAAGGGCCAATAGGCCCTTCTCCTGTGTTCAGTAAAAGGGGGAGCGCTGGAATTGACCGAATATTTGATCCGACGTATACTGCAATCCGTCCTTGTGCTTTTCTTGATCTCGATCCTGACGTTTCTCATGATTCACGCCGCGCCTGGCGGACCTACGCAAATCTTTCTGGCACCCGGCCTATCGCCGGAAGCGGCCCAAATCCAAGCGCATAACCTGGGGCTCGACCGCCCTGTTCCGGTTCAATACGCCGTCTGGCTGGGCAACTTGATGCAAGGCGATCTCGGGCATACGTTCAAGAACCATATCCCGGTCGGCGACATTCTGTGGCCAACGGTGAAGAACACCATGGTATTGATGGGAGCGGCGTGGCTATTTTCGCTGTTGATCGCGGTACCGTGGGGCATTTATAACAGTACGTCTGAATACGGACTTTCCGATCAAACCGCTTCGTTCGTGTCCTATATCGGGTTTGCGATGCCGACGTTCTGGTTTGGCATTATTTTGCAGGAGTATTTCTCTTTGAAGCTGGATTGGCTGCCGTTGTCGGATATGTATACGATGGGCAAAGAAGGCAATCTCGGCGATTTGTTCATGCATCTCATTTTGCCTGTATCCGTGCTTACGCTCGGATTTCTCGCGGCCTATTCGAAGTATTCCAGGGCCAGCATGCTGGAGGTGCTGAGCCAGGATTACATCCGTACGGCGCGCGCCAAAGGCCTTAAGGAACGGCGGGTTATTTTCCGCCATGCGCTGCGCAACGCACTAATTCCGATTATTACGATACTAGGGCTGGACTTGCCGATTCTGGTTTCGGGGGCCGCGCTCACGGAGCGCGTCTTCAACTGGCCGGGCATGGGGCGGCTATTCGTCGACATGGCGGTCGCTCGTGAATACTCGGTGCTCATGTCCATCACGCTGGTCGTTTCCGTTATTGTCGTCTTAGGCAATCTGATTGCTGACATCCTGTACGCGATTGTTGACCCTAGAGTGCAGCTTGGTTCCAAAGGAGGTTCGTCAACATGAGCAGCGCCGCACTTGAGAAAACTTCCGGCACAGCGCCGAATTTGGGCATGGAGAAGCGTCCCGACGGGCCTTGGAAAACGGCCTGGAAGAAATTCCGCATCAATCCGTTTGCGGTAGCTGGACTTGTCATTCTTGCAATCTTCGTCGTTGCTGCGATTTGCGCCAAATGGATCTCGCCTCATGATCCTACGCGCATCGATATGATGTTTCCGAATTTGCCTGCGGGGTCGAAGGGCCATCCGCTCGGAACGGACGAGCTCGGCAGAGACATCTTGTCCAGACTGCTGTACAGCAGCCGGATCTCGCTGACGGTTGGCTTCGCGGTCGCAATTGTATCCGTTTTCATCGGCACGCTGGTAGGTGCTTTTGCGGGTTATTTCGGCGGCTGGGTCGATACGATCTCCATGCGGTTCGTTGACGTGATGAACTCCATTCCGACGCTGTTCCTGAACATTTTGATTCTTGCGATCTTCGGATCGAAGATGTCGTATATGATTCTCGTTCTTGCCTTTACGAGCTGGATGGGGGTAGCGCGGCTCGTGCGCGGCACCTACTTGCAGCTGCGTGAAATGCAGTATGTAGAGGCCGCGAAGGCGACCGGCGTATCCAATCTCGGCATTATTTTCCGCCATCTGCTCCGGAACGCTTCGGCACCGATCATCGTAACCGCGACACTTATGGTGGGCGGCGCTATTTTAAGTGAATCGGCGCTTTCCTATCTCGGGCTCGGCGTTCAAACGCCGGATACGAGCTGGGGGCTGATGCTCAGCAACGCGCAGGAGTTTATGCTGACCGACCCGATGCAGGCGGTTTATCCGGGTCTGTGCATCCTGATCGTCGTGCTGGCCGTCAACTTTATCGGCGATGGCATCCGCGACGGCTTGGATCCTAGGAAGACTACGATTCCGCAAAGGAGGCTGGCGGCATGGCGGAAAAAATTCTCCAAATCCGGAATCTGACGACAGGCTTCATGTCGGAGAAAGGCCTGGCCAAAGCGACGGACCGCGTTTCGATCGAGCTGGAGAAAGGGCAAACGCTTTGTATCGTCGGCGAATCCGGCAGCGGCAAGAGCGTCACCGCGATGTCCGTCATGCGGCTCATCGATTATGCGGGCGGCATCATTGCGGACGGCGAGGTGCTGTTTAACGGGCAGGATCTGGTCAAGAAGAAGCAAAGCGAGATGCTGAAGATTCGCGGCAATTTGATTACGATGATCTTCCAGGATCCGATGTCGGCGCTCAATCCGGTCTTTACGGTAGGCGACCAGATTTCCGAGGCGCTGCGCATCCATAAAGGCTTGAAGAAGCAGGAAGCATGGATGCAAAGCATCGATATGCTGCGCCGCGTCGGCATTCCGGCGCCGGAAATCCGGGTTAAGCAGTATCCGTATGAGCTGTCCGGAGGGATGTGTCAGCGTGTCGTCATTGCCATGGCGCTAGCGTGCAACCCGGAGCTATTGATCGCGGATGAGCCGACGACGGCGCTCGACGTGACGGTGCAGGCGCAAATTCTTGACCTGCTGCTTCAATTGAAGAATGAATTCCGCATGTCGATGCTTCTTATTACCCATGACATGGGCGTAGCGGCGGAGGTGGCGGACCGCATCGCGGTCATGTACGCAGGCACGGTGGTGGAAGAGGGCACGGTGCGGGAGATCTTCGAGCAGCCGCGCCATCCGTACACGATCGGGCTGCTGAAGTCCATCCCGGGCCTTGAAGGCGAACGCGGCGGCGAGCTGTACACGATCAAAGGCTCGATTCCGCCGCTTAGCCAGCTGCCAAAGGGCTGCCGCTTCCATCCGCGTTGCCCGTACGCGATGGACATTTGCCGGCATAAGGAGCCTGAGATGCATGAGTCGCCAACCGGTCATAAGGCGGCATGCTTCCTGGATGAGGCGGACGGCTCCGATCCAAGACCGGGCGCTGCGAAGAGCCAGGAAACGAAATCGGCGGCGAAAGTGACAATCAGAAGCATGTCGGAGGTGGCACAATCATGAGCAGCCAAAGCCAAGTTCAGAGCCCGTATTTGATTGAAGCCTCTAATGTGAAAAAATACTTCCCGATTAAGAGCGGGCTGCTTAGCCGGGTCGTAGGGCAAGTCAAGGCGATCGACGATGTGTCGTTCGGCATTCGGGCCGGGGAAACGTTCGGACTTGTCGGCGAGTCCGGCTGCGGCAAATCGACGCTGGCGCGCGTGCTGCTTAATTTGAAGCGGGCGACCGCAGGAGAAATCAAGTTCGAGGGCCGGAATATTGGGGAGCTGAGCGGCGGCGAGCTGCGCCGGCTTCGCGAAGAGATGCAAATTATTTTCCAGGATCCGTTCGGCTCCTTGAATCCGCGATTCCTCGTCCGCGATTTGATCGGCGAGCCGCTTAAGGTCCACCGCAAGCTGTCGGCCAAAGAAATCGACGAGCGCGTCGTTGAGCTGATGGAGTTGGTTGGACTAGACGCATCGCGCCGTAACCGCTATCCGCATGAGTTTTCCGGCGGGCAGCGGCAGCGGATCGGCATTGCCCGGGCAATAGCGCTGAATCCGAAGTTCATCGTAGCCGATGAAGCGGTGTCTGCCCTCGACGTTTCCGTACAGTCGCAGGTGCTTAACCTGATGATGAAGCTGCAGAAGGAGCTGGGCCTCACCTACTTGTTCATCGCGCACGGCCTCAACGTCGTCCGGCACATTTCCGACCGCGTCGGCGTCATGTATCTGGGCCAAATGGTCGAGGTCGGGCCGACGGAGGAGCTGTTCGCCAAGCCGCTGCATCCGTATACTTCGGTGCTGCTGTCCGCTATTCCGAAGCCGACGGCCGACCGCAAAGAGGAACGGATCATTTTGCAGGGAGACGTGCCTTCGCCGGCCAATCCGCCGTCGGGCTGCCGGTTCCATCCGCGCTGCCCGTACGCGCAGGACCGCTGCAAGACCGAGCAGCCGCTGCTTCGCGCGGCCGTGAATCAACGGCAGGTTGCCTGCCATTACCCGCTAGGTTAATCAAAGAGTCTGGACAGGCCCGTGCCTGTTCAGACTCTTTTTTTGATAAAGCCGCAGGCAAAATTAACTATTGCGGCGATAGGCGCAAACAAGCGATACTTGTTTATATAAAACGAGCGTTGAACTAAAGGACAGCCGGGAACAAAGCGCAGTGGGCGAAGTCGTTAACAACGATCCGTACGCGCAGAGGTCGCGTTCTTGAAGCTATTCTTTAGTTCAACTTAGGCAGAATTCCCTCCCGCTGACGGCGAGAGGGATTTTAATGTTTGATCGAATGGAAGGAAATGGGCGGATATGTCGGCTACATCGGATTTTTTTGCACGTAAAAAAGAAGAGCTCGGCGTTGTGCTGAACGAGGTGCAGAAGCAGGCGGTGCTTCATACGGAGGGAGCGCTGCTGCTGCTTGCCTCGCCGGGGTCGGGGAAGACGACGACGATCATCATGCGCATCGGCTACTTGATCGAGGTGAAACGGGTGCATCCTTCGCGGATTAAGGCCGTTACGTTCAGCAAAGCCTCCGCGCTGGATATGAAAGACCGGTTCAGCCGGTTTTTCCCGGAGCAGCCTACGGGCAGCGTCGATTTCTCGACGATCCACAGTCTGGCGTTCGAAGTGATGAGGGAATATTTGCGGCACAACCGCATGTCCTTTCAAATCATCGAAGGCGCCGTAGAGACAGAAGAGGGCGAGGGTGAAAGCGAAGGGGTATTCGACGTGAACAATCCCCCTCTTCATAAGAAGCTGATATTGCGGGATATCTATCGGAAGGTTCGAGGCGACAACATCACGGAAGAGCAAATGGAGGAGCTGACGACCTACATCAGCTTCATCAAGAATAAGCTTGTGCCCGAGGCGGAATGGGGCGGCGTCAAGTGCGAGATTCAAGACGCGCCTCTTATCCTGAAAGAATATGAAGCGTTCAAGCGATCGCGCGGCGACAAGCTGCTGGTTGATTATGACGATATGCTCGTCATCGCCAACCGGGCGCTGGAGCAGAGCAACGAGCTGCTATGGAAGTACCAGAACAAGTTCGATTACGTGCTCACGGACGAAAGTCAGGATACCTCGCTGGTGCAGCACGCGATTATCGAGAAGCTTGTAAGACGGCACGGCTGCCTGTGCGTCGTAGCCGACGACGATCAAAGCATCTATACTTGGCGCGCGGCCGAACCGCAATATTTGCTCGATTTCAAACAGGTGTATCCGGATGCGGCGATTTTGAAAATGGAACAGAATTACCGCTCCTCCCGGAACATCGTCAGCATCGCGAACCGGTTCATCAAGCGCAACCGCAACCGTTACGACAAAAATATGTTTACTCGCAATCCGGGCAGCAGACCGATCCAAATCAAGAACCTGGCCGATTATAAAGTTCAAGCCAAATACGTCGCGGATAAGGTAGCCTTGATCGAGAATTTGCGGGAAGCCGCCGTGCTTTACCGCAACAACTCGTCGTCGATTGCGCTGATGAATGAGTTTGACCGCAGAGGCATTCCATTCTATATGAAGGACGGCGACAACCGCTTCTTTTCCCACTGGATTTTGGAGGATATCCTCAATTTCATGCGGATGGCGTATACGGACAAGCGGCCGGATTTGCTGGAGAAGATTCATACCAAGCTGAACGGGTATATTACCAAAACGCAAATGGCTGCTCTGGCCCGCATTCAGAACAATGAGTCGGTGTTCGACAATTTGATCCGCTACGTGCCGCTGCAAGACTATCAACCGAAGCAGCTGACCGAGTGCAAGGAGACATTCGCGACGATGCGGGAGACGGCTCCCCGTTCGGCGATCCGGACGATCAGGTACAAGCTGGGCTACGAGAGAGCGCTGGAAAAAATGTGCGAGCGGCTCGGTTTCCGCAAAGAGAACCTGATCGGCATTCTGAACACGCTCGAAGATATTGCGGACGGACTCGAAACGCTTGAGGATTTCGCGAGCCGGCTGAAGTATCTCGAGGCGGTGATGAAGGCGTCCAAGCGCAACAAGAAGACGAACGCCGTCACGTTCTCCACGCTTCATAGCGCGAAAGGATTGGAGTTTGAGCGCGTCTATATGATTGATCTGATCGACGGCATCATTCCGTCCAATGACGATATGAAGAAGGTAGACGGAGAGGCATCGCCGGAGATGGAGGAAGCGGTCCGGCTATTCTATGTCGGCATGACGCGGGCGAAGGAGCTGCTAGTTCTATTGACATATGGGAATCGTGACGGAGAAGAGGTCAAGGAATCCCAGTTCTTGACGGCCGTTCGCCATCTTCAGGCTCCGATTGGAAGCGAGCGGGCACCGGTTGCAGCAGCGGCCGAAGGGGGCTCCGCCCGCACGCCGGAAGCTGCCGCGCGGCGGCATAAGAAGGCGGAGGGGACCGTTACGATTACCGAAGGAACCGCAAAGTCGTTCGTACCGCCCAACCCGAATGCGCTTAAAAGCTTTGCTGACCTGCAGCCCGGCGAGCGGCTGAAACACCGGGTTTTCGGCGGAGGGGAACTGGTTGCCTTGGACCGGGACTTCATCGAGATCCGCTTCACGACGGGCATCCGCAAGCTGTCCGCAGCCGCATGTCTTGAGATGGGGCTGCTGGAGCTGGAATAGTAACATACCAGCGGGCTATGGCAAACGGCAACGGGTACGAGAGTTGTCTTCTTTTTTGGACGGTTGGCGCATAAGCTAGCTTGGAGAGTAGGGATGCGAAAGACCGTGCCAACGAAAGGAGGCCGCCCGCATGCGCAAATGGGGACGACGGGGCTGGCGAAGCAGCGGCAGGCGGCGCCGCGCGCCCGGCAAGCGAATGAGCAGGCGGAAGCTGCTGCTCCTGCTAATGCTGCTGTTTATTTTGTTCTTCTCTCAGACCTTCATCTTTGTCGAGCGCAATCTGCAAGGCCCGCTCATGGCTGTTGCGAAGGTGCGCGTCAAGCAGGTGGCTACTCAGGCGATCAATAAAGCGATAACCGAGCAGGTCGCGGGGCAGTCCAACGCGGATAAGCTGATTGATTGGAAAACCAATGCCAGCGGCAAGGTTTCGGGGTTCATGCTAAACTATGCCGAGCATATGCGGATTACGTCGGAGACGATCGGTACCGTGCAAACGACGCTAAACAAGATGGGGGATATTCCGGAGCGGATTCCGCTCGGCCAAGCGCTTGGCAGCGCCATTATCGCCTCGTTCGGTCCCCGAATTCCGGTGAAATTCGAGCCGATCGGCGCGGTGAAGGTCGATCTCAATACGAGGCAGAAGGATGCCGGCATCAATATGATTCTCGTCGAGGTCTATATGCACATCGTGGCGGAGGTCTCGATCATTATTCCGTTCGATACCCAGCCGGAGCTTGTCGAAACGGAAATTCCGATCTCGTATCTGCTCGTTGTCGGCGACGTGCCGATGTACTATTACGATAATAAAGGCAATCCTGTCGGCGAATCGGCGCCTACCGCACCGAATATTTCGCTGCCGATGGAGCAGGGACAAAGCGGCGTTACGACGCCGACGGAGGACCAAAGCGCTGATGAGAATTCCGGCGGCGAGGATGCCGGAAGCGATGCCGGAAGCGAGGATGCGGGCAGCGAAGACGGCGAAGCCGCGCCGGAGAGTAGCGGGGAATAGAAAAAAAAGAGCGCTTATCGCGGGGATAAGCGCTCTTTGGCCTTGATTACTTCTTGCGCATCCGGCGGCGTTCGTCCCGTTCCCACTGCTTCAGCATAGGATACGGATCGAAGGACCATTCCACCAGCCCGCGGTCACGATAGATCCCGTAATGCAGATGCGGCGGGAATTTACCCGATGTTCCGGGCTTGCCATAGCCTGAGCTGCCCACCCAGCCGACAACTTGGCCGGGTTTAACGATGCTGCCGACGGCTAATGTCTTGTCATAGCCGGACAGATGCGCATAATAATGATAGTAATTATTGAGGTCGCGGATACCAAGGCGCCAGCCCCCATACGGGTTCCAGCCCTTCACCTCGATAATGCCGTAGCAGGTGCTGCGCACAGGCACGCCATGATTGGCGAAAATATCGGTCCCCTCGTGGATCCTATAGCCTCCCCAGCTGCGGCGAGTACCCCATGTTCCTCTGTAGGAATAGTTGGTCCCGATCGGGACCGGAAACGCATGCTCGAACAAATCCAGCTTTCCGAATGTTTCATAGATGCGGGCAAACTGGCGGATTCGCTGTACCGCCCTTGTGTTATGGTAATACTGCCATAGCCCGATCGAAAAATCATCCTCTTCCGTGCCGTATTGCATGAAACGATTGGCAACAGAATACAGTAAATCTGTGTCATTCGTGCGAATCGCACGCCCGTCGCCGTCACCGTCAACGCCAAGTCCTTTGAACCACCTAATCGAAGCGGGCGTCTCGTCCCCGCTGTCGGGGTTAAGTACGCCGGCCCAATCGCTATCCGTCATAAACACGCTGATATATTGCCCCAGCTGTTCACGGGTTTTGGGCCTTGCTTTTGTAATTGTCCTCTCATACTGGTCGACGGCTGCAAGACGGTACCAAGGAATGCGGGTAACGATGCTTATTTCATCGTATAGAACTCTTCTTTTGGCATAGGCATCTTGCTCCGGCGCAGTGCCTTTCGCATCCGCGTAAACCGGGGTGCACTGCAGAAGCCCTGCCACCGCCAACACTGCCACTAGGCGTTTTCCAATTGATCTCAGCTGTATCAGCCTCCACACGCAACAACTCGCAGTCCAACATGTTGATTCCGGCACAATGTCCGAAATGGGTGCAATTGGTGTGAACTGCCCTGCTGTTATGGTTTGCAAATCATTGGTTTTTATCCGAAACATGCTATAATAAGACGCAGAGATTACAGAAAGCAGGTACACCTCTCATGAAGACAAAGAATACCGAGCGGGCACCAAAGCCCGATTGGCTTCGAATAAAATTAGCGACTGGCGGCAACTATGCCGAAATTAAAGACATGATGCGCACCAAAACCTTGCATACCGTATGCGAGGAAGCGCGTTGTCCGAATATTTACGAATGCTGGGCGAACCGGACGGCAACGTTCATGATTCTCGGCGATATTTGCACGCGGGCTTGCCGCTTTTGCGCGGTGAAGACCGGCATGCCGACCGAGCTGGACTTGCAGGAGCCGGAACGCGTCGCGGAGGCCGCGGAGCAAATGGGTCTCAGGCATTGCGTCGTAACCTCGGTTGCGCGCGATGATTTGGCCGATGGAGGGGCGATGATCTTCGTTGAGACGATCAAAGCGATCCGCAAGAAGCTGCCGCTGTGCAGCGTCGAAGTGCTGATACCGGACTTTATGGGCAACTGGGACGCGCTGCAGGCGGTTATGGATGCCGAGCCGGATATTTTGAATCACAATATTGAAACCGTTGCACGGCTTTCGAATCGCGTACGCGCCAAGGCAAAATACGCGCGTTCAATGGAGCTGCTTAAGCGCGCCAAGGAAATGAAACCGAACATTCCGACGAAATCGAGCATTATGCTCGGCGTTGGCGAAGAATGGGACGAAATTTTGCAGGCGATGGACGATTTGCGCGCGGTGGATTGCAATATTTTGACGCTGGGTCAATATTTGCAGCCATCGCCGAGCCATCTTCCGATCCATCGGTACGTGCATCCGGATGAATTCAAGCAGTTGAAAGAAGAAGGCTTGAAACGCGGCTTCAGCCATGTGGAATCGGCACCGCTTGTACGCAGCTCGTATCATGCGCATGAGCAGGTAAAATCCGCAGCGGCGGCGGAGACCGCATCCCTGTGAGAAGGAGTGAGAAGCAGACTTGATCCATATCAGCGGCAAAACCTACGAGTTAATTCATGAAAATAGAAACGGCTGGAATTTCGAAGCGTTTCGCGAGCGGTTCAGCGAAGTATTGGAACGTTACGATTACGTGTTCGGTGATTGGGGATATAATCAGCTTCGGCTCAAGGGATTCTTTCGCGACAACCACCCCAAGGTGACGCGCGACACCGCATTCTCTTCGATGACGGACTATATTAACGAGTACTGTAATTTCGGCTGTGCCTACTTTGTGCTGGAACGGCAGCCTGGCGGCTCCCGGTCGGGCGAAGACGGCGAGCTTTCCGACGATCATGACGGCGAGAGCTACGAAACGGCTGACGGCGTGGAAGCTTATGTAACCGCATCCCGTGCCGTGGCTGCCGGCCAGGCTAGCGATGCGCCGGCTTCGGAGTATCAGCAGGTGAAGTTTATGCCTCGCCACGAGCGGGATCAGCGCAGAGAGCAGCAGCGCAACAACAACCGCAAAGAAGCGGCGGCGAAGGGAGCCGAGCGGGAAATAGCGCGCGAGGGCCGCAAGCCGCAAGGCAAGGACAAGGAGCACGGCAAGCCTGCGCGGCAACAGCAGCATGAGCGTCCGGAGCGCGGGGAGCGTCACGACCGCGGCGAGCGTTCGGAGCGTGGGGAGCGACAAGACCGCGGCGATCGGCATGAGCGTCCGGAGCGCGCGGAGCGTCATGATCGCGGCGAGCATCGTGGGGATCGTCCTGAACGATCCGAGCGTAACCGCAATAAACGGAATCACTTTAACCAGAAGGCTCCTGTTGCGGCAACCTCGGAGCATCCTGCACACCCGCCTCAAGGGCGCGGCGGCAAGGACCAAGGACCGAAGCACGAACCCAAATAACGAAAGCCTCCGTTACCTGCAGTGGATGCAGGTAACGGAGGCTTTTTTGTATGTTATAAATATTGAACGTTATAAAGCCGGGCATATGCACCGTCCAAGCGCATCAGCTCCTCATGCTTGCCTTGCTCGACGATTTCGCCATGCTCGATGACAACGATGAGATCGGCATGCGTTATCGTCGACAGCCGGTGGGCGACGACAAGCGTCGTCCGGTTCTGCGAAAGCTCTGCCAACGATTCTTGAATGGCATGCTCGGACTCCAAATCGAGCGCCGAGGTCGCTTCATCGAGAACGAGTATGCCGGGATCCTTCAGAAAGACGCGGGCGATGGCGATCCTCTGCTTCTGGCCTCCCGAGAGCTTGACGCCCCGCTCGCCGATTTCGGTATCGTAGCCCTTCGGCAGCGCTTGAATGAACTCGTGAGCGTTGGCACGTTTGGCGGCGGCGATCATGTGCTCTTCCGTGCTGTCCGGATTGCCGAGCATGATGTTCTCGCGGACGGAGCCGCTGAACAGGATGTTGTCCTGCAGCACCATGCCGATCTGGGATCGCAGGCTGTGCTGCGTCACGCTGCGGATCGACTGGCCGTTAATCGTGATGTCGCCCTCCTGCGTATCGTAGAAGCGCGCAAGCAGGCTGACGAGCGAGGATTTGCCGCCGCCGCTCATGCCGACAAGCGCCACGGTTTTACCTTGCGGAATCCTCAAATCGATATGCCGCAGCACCCACTCCGATTCATTCTGGTAGCGGAATGAAACATTGTGGAATCCGATATCGCCCTGTACCGAGCGCAGCTCTTTGGCATCCGGCGCATCGACGATTTCTGGCTGCTCGCCGATCAACTCCATGACGCGCTCCAGCGAGGCGGATGCTTGCGTCAGCTCGGTAGACGAGTTCACAAGCCGCCGCAGAGGGGCATAGAGACGGTCCAGATAGCCGTAGAAGGCGACGAATTCGCCCAGCGTAAGCGATTCTTGCACCACTAAATAACCGCCGCAGGCGAGGACCAGCAGCGGCGCGATTTCAGTAAGAGTATTAATAATGGATTGGGTCAGCGCATTCCATCTCGTTAAGGCTAAGGCGCGTTCCAGAAAGGTTTGATTTTTGCGTCCGAACTGCTCCTGCTCATACCGCTCCAGCGTAAAGCTCTTCACGACAGGAATGCCGTTGACATGCTCGTTCAGATAGCCTTGCATTTCGGCGATGGCCTGTGACCTGGAGCGCGAGTAGGCGCGCAGCCGCTTATACAGCTTCTTCACGGCATACCCGTAGAACGGCAGCACGGCGATGGCCACGAAGGTCAGCAGCACGTTCATATTGAACATGATGACGAGCGCAATGACAAGGGTGAACATATCCAGCCAGATGTTCATAAGCCCGGTTTCGACAAGCGACTTGGTCTGCTCCGCGTCGTTCATCATCCGGGAAATGATTTCACCTGATTTGCGGTTCTGGTAGAACCGGATGGAAAGCCGCTGCAAATGGGCGTACAGCTTGTTGCGCAAGTCAAATAACACGCTGCTCGTCGTCAGCTGCGCGAAATATTGCCGGTAATATTCGATCGGATAACGGATGATTACGAAGAGAATGAAGGCCAGCCCCACGGCTTTGAACAGCTTGTCGGTTTTGTCGGCCGAAGAGAGCGGCGCAAGCAGCACGTCATCGACGACATATTTGATAAATAACGGCAGCGTGAGCGGGATTCCGAACTTAATAAGGCCGATCGCCAGCGTAATTGCGATCAGCCATCGGTAGGGCTTGACGATTTGCAGATAGGCGCGAAAATGGTTCATCTTATTTCACGTCATAACCGAGGAACGCTTCACGCACCCGGTTCCAGAATGTAAACGGCCGATAGCGGGCGAAGCTTACCTTGCGCGAAGCTACGCTGCACCGGATGGAGCGGATATCGTTCCGAACGATCGCGATGTGATCGAACGTCAGCTGCAACCGCTGACCCTGGCGCGGAATCATGTCGCAGTGATGATGCTGCGGCAGCACGACGGAGGAACCAAGCGTGCGGTAGACGCGGTTATTGATCGAGGCAATCTCGGCGATTTGCAGCGATTCGATCGACGGATGAATCACGGCGCCGCCCAAGCTTTTGTTGTACGCGGTGCTTCCCGATGGCGTCGAAACGACGATGCCGTCGCCGCGGAACATTTCGAACATTTCATCGTTGATATTAATTTGCGCGACAAGCATGTTGTCCAAGCCTTTTAGCGTAAACTCATTCAGCGCGGTGTGCGTCATTACGCCTTCGTCCGTATCCAGCTCGACTTGGGCAAGCGGATAGCGCACGATGCGCGGTTCGCATTCCCCCATCATCCGTATGAGCTCTTCCAGCTCATCGGCTTTCCAGTCGGCAAAGAAGCCAAGGTGGCCGGTATGTATGCCAATGAATGCGAGATCGTCAATTCGGTTCACATACGTGTGAAAGGCCTTCAGCAGCGTTCCGTCGCCGCCGATCGAAATGACCATCTCAGGATTATCGTCGTTGCGGGTGAGTCCTCGTTCTGCTGCAAGCTCATGGAAGCGGGTGACAAGCTCCTTCGAGAGCTTATCCCCTCTGTCAATTACGACATAGTTCAAATCTAGGCGCCCCTTCCGCGCAGTTAATACTTGAATCATAGCGGAAAAAAGATTTGAATTCAATGTCAGGACACAGGGCCGAGCGAGCTCCAGAGCAGATAAATTAAGGCTGTAGAGATGCAGCCGTGCACGAGACGCGCAAGGATAAACGGCCTGTAACGCAGGTTCGTATGGCTGAGGAGGCTCGCTATCTGAGCATGCACGGAGAGGCCGCCCCAGGAGAGAATGAATGCGGCGATCGCCGCTTGGTGGATTAGGCCGCTGCCGCTCGCCGTACCGGCGGAGCGCGCGCCTAGCGTGACCTCGAAGATGCCGTTCACGACAGCGTCGGAGAGCGCGGACGGTACGTGAATCAAACTAAGGATGGCTCGAATGCCCTGAGCCAGCACCTCAATGCCCCCGGCCTGCCGCAGCAGCTCCATGATGACGGAGAACACGACGACGAGGCCGCCTACGACGATCATCAGCCGCAGGGCGGCTTGTATGGCATCTTGAAGGAGCACGCCGATGGTGCGTCCGTCCATGATACGAGCGGTATGCATCGCATGGATCGCCTCTGTCAGCCGGCTCCTCCGCTTGCTTTTGCCGGCGTTCTTGCCGCTGTCGCTGCCTGATGACTTCGACGGTTTCTCGTTCCGGTCATGAAACCGCATCAAGAGGCCGATAATCAGGCCGCCGCCGTAATGAGCCGCAGCCAGTACCGGCGCAAGTGCGACGTTATGGAAGAAGCCGACGGAAACGGCGCCGATGAGAAAGATCGGGTCCGATGTCGTCGTAAACGCGACGAGCCTCTCACCTTCAGACCGGGTGATCAGTTTCTGCTCCCACAGCTGGGCCGTTAACCTCGCCCCGACCGGATAGCCGGAGGCGTAGCCCATCGTGACGACGAAACCCCCGATGCCGGGGATTCGAAATAGCGGCCGCATGAAAGGGTCTAATATTTTTCCGAAAAAATGAACGATGCCAAGGCCAAGCAGCAGCTCGGAGATGACGAAGAACGGGAAGAGCGCCGGGAACAGCACCTCCCACCAGATCGATAGTCCTCGTATGGAAGCGGCAAGTGCCTCGGCAGGAAAGCTTATCATCAGCAGCACGAGCAGCACGGTTGACCAAGCCGGTATAAGTGACGGGCGAAGCAGAAAGCGGACGACGTGCATGCGAGGCCCCTCCTTGAACGAAAAATACTGCTATTACTGCTATATGTGAGGAGGAGGACAATCATCACTTGTCCGGAAGAATGCTTTTTCCAGAAAGGGCGGCAGCTTGAGGGAATTTAGCAATTTATGGTTGAGAAAACGCTTGCAAAACGATGTATGATTTTGTGTCCGCGTGTGATACAATTGAATTATGTTAATCGAACGCAAGAGGTGATGACTAATGAGTATAATTGCCGGCATCCTCGTATGCGCATTCGTCTATGTCATCCGCGAGTCCTTGTTGGCTCCCGGGGAAGAGGATTATGAAAGCTGACTAAGTCGGACTCTTATTCGCACCACTATTTACTGCCACAGATGCCCTCTTGCCGGAGGGCATTTTTTTATATGCCTACAGGAGCTTATTTCGTGTTAAAATAAGAGTAATATATTTGCTTCAAAAGGCCTAAAAAACGGAGTTGAAAATGACGATGAGTAACTATAGCACTATTTATGAGGCTGTCGGAGGGGTCGCGGGCATCAAGACGATCGTACAGGCCTTTTATCCTAAAGTTCTGAAACATCCATTGCTTGGGCCGCTCTTCCCGGCGGATATCACTCCTGTCATGGAGAAGCAGACGATGTTCCTTACGCAATTTTTCGGCGGACCGTCCCTGTATTCCGATGAGTACGGGCATCCCATGATGCGGGCAAGGCACATGCCGTTTCCGATCACGCGTGAACGTGCGGAAGCATGGCTTGGCTGCATGCGTGAAGCGCTGGCCGAATCGAACCTGCCGCAGGAGCTGCAGCAACTGATGATCGAGCGCCTCTCTGGACCCGCGTATCATTTCGTGAATCAACCATAACGATTGGGAGACGTGACGACGAATGGATCCACTTTATCAGACTTCGATTACTTGCATCTGCTGTGAGAGCACATACAAGACGTCACGTGTACGCCCAAGCTTTAAGAAACCTGCCGGAAGGGATACTGATTTCTGTTCCCAATATAAGACGGAATGCAACCCGGATTTCTACGTGGTGCGCGTGTGCCCGACTTGCGGCTTCGCTTCCACGGAGAACGGCAAAGCGGTCCTGACCGAGGCGGAGAAGCGGAAATACAAGGATGCGCTCGGCGACCGCTGGAGCTCCCGCGAATACGGCGGCGCGCGGACGAAGGAGCAGGCGCTGGAATGCTACAAGCTTGCCTTGCTCTGCGGCGGCGTTATCGCGGAGAAGGAGCGCGTCATCGCCGGCATTCTCCATCACATTGCCTGGCTGTACCGGTACGAAGGCAATAAGGAGCAGGAGCAGCGATTTCTGCGCTATGCGCTGGATGCGTATATTGCCGTATTCGAAACGGAAAGCGGCTCGCTCAACAATGCGAAGCTGATGTATCTGATCGGGGAGCTGTACCGCCGTATCGGCGAGCCGCGCACGGCCGTGCGCTGGTTCGCGCGGGTCGTCAACGACAAGCGGATCGAGGACGCTTCGATGATCCGGGCCTGCCGCGATCAGTGGCAGCTGCTTCGCGAGCAGCAGCAGGAAGACAATTTCGATGAAGAGCCTGCCGCGATGTAATGTGAAAAAAGCCGTCCGAGCCATATATTGGCTTGGACGGCTTTTTGTCGTGTTAGGCGCGGCGCAGCTTCGTATCGGTCAGCAAGTAGTCTTGGTCGGCATCCACGACCGTCACGCGGTTATGGCAGCACGGAAAGACGAGCAGGCGCTTCTTGCCTGTCCGAATATCGCTTAGCTCGCGGGGCCGAAGAGGGAGAAGGACGTTGTCTTTGCTGCAGAACGGACAGCTGGGCACGTAAACGTCTTTCATGACGATGTCATAAGGCCATGCGCGTTCGAAAGGGATCACGTGCTGGATGCTCCTTTATCTTCAGCCTCGGCAGCCGATTTCTTGGCGAGCTCCGCGATCTTCTGCAGCAAGATATGTTTGGGCATATGCATCAAATGCTCCAGCGGGACATTCAGCTCTTTGGCCAGCTTGATTGCGGTTTCGGGTGAGAGCTGCAATGGTTGGGTCATGATAATCACTCCTTCAAAGTTGGAAAATTCAGCGACTATGGCGTTATAATTCAGTTATACACCGCTGAAGGTGAATTCGCAACGCGGTGAAAGAGGAGGCTGCGAATGGAATCATCATTACCGATGTCTTGGGATTTAGAAACGATTTACGCGGGAGGCTCCGGCTCAGCCGCATTTGCCGAGGAGCTTAAAGGGCTGGAGCGGGATATTGACGAGCTTGACCGCAGTCTGGAGCAGGCTTCGGAGAGCGGCTCCGCCGCTTCCGCAAAGCAGTTGTCAGCTTGGACGGAGTCCGTTCAATCGATCCTGATGCGGCTGCGCCAATCCGATTCCTTTGTCGGCTGCTTGCAAGCGCAGCAAATGAAGGATTCCGCGGCAAACGGACTCAATGACCGGGTTAAAACATTGATGGCGAAGTTCAGCGCCGCCCTTACCAGCTTTGACGAGCAGCTGCTGCGCACAGATGACGAAAGCTGGACGAGCTGGCTGCAGTCGTCCGAGGTATCGCCGGTCGCCTTCGTGCTGAATGAGCGCCGCGAAGCGGTCAAGGAGAAGCTCCCGCCCAAGGAGGAGGCGCTTGCTGCTGAGCTGGCCATCGACGGTTACCATGGCTGGGGCGATTTCTATAACACGATCGTATCGCGCATCCGGTTCGAAATTACGGAGAGCGACGGAACGCAGAAGCAGCTTTCCGCCGGCCAAATGCATAACCGGTTAAGCAATCGGGACCGCTCCGTGCGCGAAGCCGCATTTGCGGAATGGGAACGCGAATGGTCGGAGCAGGGAGATTTGTGCGCAGATACGCTGAACCGCATTTCCGGCTTCCGGCTGAAGCTGTACGAGAAGCGCGGCTGGAAATCGGCGCTGAAGGAGCCGTTGGCCATAAACCGGATGAGCGAAGCTACATTGAACGCGATGTGGGCGGCAGTCGGCGAAGGGAAGCCAAAGCTTGTCCGCTATCTGGAGCGCAAGGCGAAGCTCCTTGGCATCGAGAAACTGGATTGGCACGATGTCAACGCTCCGCTCGGCTCCGCTGGCAAATCGGTGCCATATAGCGAGGCGGCCGCCATCATTACGGAGCAGTTCCGTGCGTTTAGCCCGGATTTGGCGGATTTTACGGAAATGGCTTTCCGCGATGCCTGGATTGAAGCGGAAGATCGTTCAGGGAAGCGTCCGGGCGGATTCTGCACCGCTTTTCCGAAAAGCGAACAGACCCGGATCTTCATGACTTACTCCGGCACCCCTTCGAATGTGTCGACCCTAGCGCATGAGCTGGGACATGCCGATCATCAGCACGTCATGAACGATTTGCCGCCATTTGCCCAGGAGTATGCGAGCAACGTGGCGGAGACGGCTTCGACCTTTGCGGAGATGATTGTATCGGATTCTACTCTGAGGGCTGCGTCTGGTCGCGAGGAGAAGCTGGCGCTGCTCGATGATAAGCTGAGCAATGCGGTCTCGTTCTTCATGGATATCCGCGCAAGGTTCTTGTTTGAACAGCGTTTCTACGAACGCCGCACGCAGGGCATGCTGACGAAGGAAGAGCTTTGCGAGCTGATGGAGGGCGCGCAGCGCGAAGCGTTTGGCGGCGCGCTCGGCGGCGTGCATCCGCATTTCTGGGCGTCGAAGCTGCATTTTTACTTAACGGATGTACCGTTCTACAATTTCCCGTACACGTTCGGCTATCTGTTCAGCTGCGGAATTTACGCGCAGGCGAACAAGGAAGGCGAGGCTTTTGCAGACCGCTATGTGGCTCTGCTGCGTGACACCGGGCTGATGACCGTTGAGGATTTGGCGCAAAAGCATCTCGGCGTACGTCTCGACGGGCCTGACTTCTGGCGCGAAGCGGTGCAGCTCGCGTTGGCGGACGTAGACGAGTTTCTGGCACTGACGGAAGAAGGCTGATGGTAGAGGGTTAAAACCTTCCATATCGTGGAATACTGCAAGTATAGAGAACGGTGCGGCCTTAGAGGTGACTGCGCCGTTTTTCTGTCAGCAGAACTGCGTTTAGGAAGGAGCGGTTGAAACATGCAAGTAGAGCAGACATTTGTAATGGTAAAACCCGACGGCGTACGGCGGGGGCTGATCGGCCCGATCATTTCGCGGTTTGAGCAAAAAGGCTTCGAGCTTGCCGCGATCTCGCTGCGCACGATCGACCGGCAGTTGGCCGAACAGCACTACGGCGAGCTTCGGGAGAAGCCATTCTTCGGCGAATTGGTCGATTATTTGACCTCAGGTCCGGTATGCGCGATGATCTGGCGAGGCCGACATGCGGTCGAGAACGCCCGTGCCATAATCGGCCGAACGAATCCCGTTGAGGCGGGGCCGGGAACAATCCGCGGCGATTACGGCATGGACATTTCAGGAAACATCGTGCACGGATCGGACTCGGACGCAAGCGCTGCCCGAGAAATCGCCTTGTTCTTTAACAGGGAAGCAGCGTCGCCGCCTGTCCACTTGTTTGGCGGAACGGTCGTGGGGCAGGATGAACGGGCGGTCCACTAGACTGTCGTTTACAAAAGAAAGCCCTCGCGCATCTCAAGCTGAGAACGGAGGGCTTTCGCTTTATTTTTTACTTGTTCCGAATTAGAACGTTTCGTTGATGACCAGCTTGCTTAGCGGCAGGCGGGATGTCGGACGGCCCGGTGCAGCAGCTTCGCCGATCGGAATCATCATAACCGGGATGTAGCGGTCAGGGATGTTTAGCGCTTCAACGAGTTTCGCTTTGTCAAAACCGCCCATCGGTACGGTGTCATAGCCTTTTGCTTTCGCTGCTAGCATCAGCTGCATCGCTGCAAGACCTGCGTTCTTGTTTGCTTCATCACGTGCAACCTGCTCGTAGGAATAAGCGCCTTCGATTTGATTGACCATGTTGTCGCGGATTTCTTGCGGAATGTGACCTGCTGCCAGCATTTCGTCATAGATTTCGCGGCCAGTGATTTGCGCTTGAAGGTCACCTAGAACGACGACGACTACGGAAGCGTCGGATACTTGTTGTTGACCGTATGCGATCGGACGGATCGCATCTTTCTGATCTTGGTTTTTAATGACGAGGAAACGCCATTGCTGCAGATTCCAAGAGGATGGCGCTATTGCCGCCAGCTCAAGAATTTCGTTCAACGTCTCATCCGGAATGACGACATCTCTCTTGAATTGGCGAACGGAATGACGCTCGCGCATCGCTTGCTCGGCGGTAAGTGCGGTAACGGTATGATTTTGGTTCATAATAGGTATCTTCCTCTCCATTTGGAATGAATGTAAATATAAGTAACTTAACTTTCATCATGTGACTAACGTAAGTATAGTATACTTACAAAAGATAAGCAACTACATTTTTTATGGATGTTGGAAAATTTCTTAGCTAAGCTGTTGACTGCCGCTTCGAAAATGTGGTAAATTATGGTCAATATCGCTAAACGCTACGGAAGCACCGTAACGCGCAGGTCAGCTGCGTTGTTATGGTGCTTTTTTTGCGTTCATTTCATCCTTTGCGGAGAAAGAAAGGAGTGTGGAATTGACTGCCATGAGCAAACGAAGCCTTATTGTCGCCGTGCAGGAGTCCGGTTATCTCGAACGGCTTGGCGAGTATATTCGCCATAGTCCGTTCGGCGAAAGCTGGCAGCTAACGGGCTTTACGAACCCGGCCGCACTACGCGGCTATATCCGCGGCGGTTACGCCGTCGATTTGCTCGTTGCACAGCCCGGCATGATGGATGAACTCGGCGAGCTGGCAGATGGCATCTTATCGGCTGTGCTGATGCAGTCAGCTGGAGTTGCGCCCTATAAGCATCAGCTGCAGCAATATCAACCGCTTCCTCAGCTGCTGCAGGAGTTCGCCGCTGTTTATTCAGAGTCGGTGCAGCCCTCCAAACAAGGGACAGAGGCTGATGATACCGCCATTGTTGCCGTATATTCGCCCTCCGGCGGCATCGGGAAGACGACGCTTGCGCTGCAGCTTGTCAGGCAAGCAGCGGCTTGCGGCTTACGCGTATTCTATTTGAACTTGGAGCAGTGGAACTCTTCGCCTCTCTGGGATAGTGACACTGACGGGAGCGAAGATTTCTCGCGGCTGCTCTATACGCTGCAGACGTCACCTGACAAGGTTCACGCTCAGCTGGTTGCCGTTCGCAAACGGCATACGTCGCTCGGCTTCGATTATATCGTGCCGAGCAGCAATGTGGAGGAGCGGCTGTCGCTTTCGGCCGATCATGCGGAGAAGCTGCTGGCTGCCATTAAGACGAGCGGTGAATACGACTTGATCGTAGCGGACTTGGACAGCCGGCTGGACCTGGTTCATATCGGCGTTTTCGGAACCAGCCGCTATGTGCTGTGGCTGCTGTCGCCTGATTCCGCCAGCTTGCGCAAGACGGAACTGGCAGCCCAATATGGCAGCCATAAGTATGGAAGCGCCTTTGAAGGGATGCTGCCGAAACTTCTTTACGTACTCGTGAAGGGGCCAGGCATGGGGATGGAAGGCGGCGGTGGTGCGGATTTTGCAGCGTCCTTCCCGATAGCTGCTTCTCTGCCTTTCGTCAAGGAGTGGGCGTTCTGCGGACAGGCTGCGGGCAGCGGCTACAGCTCCCCGAATTATCGGGGAGCCGTAGACTTGCTGCTCAGACAGCTAGCCTTATTACCGCCGGGAGGTGACGCCATTGAACGAAGCAACGGTCCAGCTGCTCAAGGAGCGAATCCGCAATCAGCTTGAACTGGGCAGCGCCTTGTCAGACGAGGAGTTCGGCAGCCGCATCGAGAGAGAGGTTTTTCGCTGGAGCAGGGATCATCCCCTTACGACTGGCGAGAAGATCCAGCTTGTCCGAAGGCTGTTTCACTCCTTTCGCGGGCTAGATCTCCTGCAGCCGCTGATGGACGACCCATCCGTTACGGAAATTATGATCAACTCGCATGAGGAGCTGTTTGTGGAAAGGGCCGGTCAGCTGACCAGACTCCCTATGGCTTTCGAAAGCAGGGAACGACTGGAGGATTTGATTCAAACGGTCGTCGCCGGGGTTAACCGCGTCGTAAACGAATCGACCCCGATTGCGGATGCCCGGCTTTTCGACGGCTCCAGGGTTCATATCGTACTGCCCCCGATCGCGCTGAAGGGTCCAACGATGACAATCCGTAAATTTCCCGAGAAGCCGATGCTTATGGAAGATCTGATCGCTTGCGGCGCGCTGACTAGTGAAGCGGCCGCGCTGCTGGGAAAGCTCGTAAAAGCCAAGTACAACATCTTTATCAGCGGCGGCACCGGATCGGGGAAGACGACCTTTCTCAATGCGCTGTCCCAGTTCATTCCCGAGGACGAGCGGATCGTCACCATTGAAGACGCGGCGGAGCTGCAGATTCGATCGGTGCCGAATTTGGTTTCGCTGGAGACGCGTAACGCCAATACCGAAGGGAAAGGCGCAATTGCAATGCGGGAGCTGATTCGGGCGTCTCTGCGGATGCGTCCGAATCGGATCGTTGTCGGTGAGGTGAGGGGCGGCGAGGCTATTGACATGCTGCAGGCGATGAACACCGGACATGATGGAAGCTTGAGCACCGGCCATAGCAACAGCGCACGGGATATGATCGCCAGGTTGGAAACAATGGCGCTTAGTGGAGCCGACTTGCCGATCGCCGTCATCAGGCAGCAAATCGGATCGGCAATCGATATTATTGTGCATTTGTCACGACTGCGCGACCGTTCCCGTCGGGTCATTGAGATCTGCGAGGTCGTCGGCGCGAATGACGGCGAGGTGCAGCTTCAACCCCTCTATCGGTTTCAAGAAGCGGGAGAGCGGGAAGGCCGTGTGCTTGGTGAGCTAAAACGGTGCGAGAACAGCAGGCTGCAGCAGATATGGAAGCTGCAGATGGCGGGCATGGCTGAAGCCACTGAAGGTGATCGCGCATGAAGAGAATCAATCTTAATCGATCCGATTGGCTGCTGTGGCTCGGATGGTCAGGTTCGGCGGCGGCTGCCGGCAGAGAGCTGCCTTGCTATTGGGAGTATCGGCTTAGCAAGCGGCAATTCGGCGCGGCTGCGGCAGTTGGATGCGTGCTTGTCTTTGCCTCGGCATTTTTATTCTACCGGTCTGTTGTTGCGGCGCTCGTGCTGTCTGCTGCAGGGGTACTCGCACCCAGGATCCAGCGGCGAACGCTGTTGGAGCAGCGGAGGCTTCGACTGGCGCTCCAATTTAAAGAAGCGCTCTATTCCATTGCCTCTTCGCTTGCCGCAGGTCGTTCGGTGGAAAATGCTTTTCTTACCGCTCACGAGGACCTTCGACTGCTCTATCCCGATCCATCGGCTGAGATTTTGGTTGAATTCGAGATCATCGCGGCGCGAATGGGCTACGGCGAATCGCTTGAGCAGGCTTTGACTGATTTCAGCAGCCGTGCTCAGATCGACGATATTTCGCAGTTTGCCGACGTCTTTACGACCTGCAAACGATCCGGCGGCGATCTTGTGGAGGTCATTAGACGGACATCTCAAACGATCGGCGAGAAGCTGGATGTGCAGCAGGAAATTGCCGTGATGGTCGCGCAGAAGCGGCTGGAATCCCGGATTATGATGGCGGTACCGTTTGTCTTCCTCGCCTTTCTCAACCTGACGGCACCGGATTACATGGCTCCTCTATACAACGGAATCGGCTATGTCCTGCTAACAGCGGCACTTATTCTGCTCGCGCTATGCTTCGCACTGATGGTAAAGATCATGAAAATTCGCATGTGAATGCTCAAGGAAGGTGCTGGGGTTGATTTTATCGGTTTGTGCGGGGACTTTGTTGACGGCCCTCTGGAGCGCTGCACTCGTACAATGCGAGATTCGAAGGAGACGAGTTCCGCAGAGCCCATCCGAGCGGTTCATCATCGTACCTTTTCGATACCTGCTTGACCGGTCGGGTCTGATGCAGCGCATGCAGCCTTATCTCGCCAGTTTGCACGGCAGGCTCTTTCTTCTGAACGGAAGGAGCTGGACCGTAGAGGATACGGCTAGATTCGTCGCTTTAACTGTAGGTACGGGATATTTAGCTGCATGTGCGGGGGCCTGGCTCAGCGTGCTAAGCGACGAGCAAGCGCTGCTGTACATTGGCCTGCTGCTGGGGTTCATCCTGCCTGCGGCCAAATGGAGGGATACCGCCGCGAAGGTCGAGCGCCGCAAGCAGGATATTTTGCTGCTGCTGCCCGAGGTGATCAGCAAGCTGATGCTGCTGCTTGGAGCTGGAGAAACGGTGCAGCGCGCATTAGTCCGCGCAAGCGAGCGGAAGGATGAAAAGGCTGCGAGTCCGCTAATGGTCGAGCTCCGCAAAGCCAATGAGGCCGTACGCAACGGCGAGTCCTTTGCGGCCGCGCTGGAAACGGTGAGCAGGCGCTGCGCAGTACAAGAGGTCTCGCTTTTCACAACGACGCTGCTGCTTAATTACCGGCGCGGCGGCGATCAGCTCGTGTTGTCGCTGAAGGAGCTTTCGTACTCCTTGTGGGAGAAACGCAAATCCGTAGCCAGAGCAAGAGGCGAAGAAGCCTCGTCAAAGCTCGTCTTTCCGCTTGTCGGCTTATTTATCGTATTAATGGCGCTTGTCGCCTCGCCCGCAATCTTAATGATGGGCGGCTAACTACAACACTTAATAGGAGCGATTGACATGAAAAATGTAAAGAAAGCTTGGCTTGCGTTTTGGAAAAATGAAGAAGGTCTTGGAACGCTGGAGGTTGTCCTTATTATCGCCGTTGTAATCATTTTGGCGCTGCTGTTCAAGGATTGGATCATTGCGCTAATGCAGAAATTGATGGGCGATGCGGATGACAAGGCGAACGAAATTTTCAACTAGTTTTCGCAGGTGGCAAGCTTGGGCGCGAAGGGAGGAAGGGGGTTTCACGCTGGAAGCCAGCACGGTCTTTCCGCTGATCTTCGTTTCTCTCCTGGGGCTATTGATGCTCGGCATGTACACCTATCAGAAAGTCGTGCTCTATACGGTTGCTTCTTTAACGGCGGAGCGAGCTGCCTTTCGCTGGGATAACAGCTATAGGGATGCTGTCAGCGGAATGGGGAAGACAGGCGAATATGACGGATTATACTGGCGTCTCGCCGATAATGGCGTATTGCAGTCATTGTTCGAGATGGGAAGCGGCAGTCAGGGCGGCATAAGTCTTACGATTAGGGAGGCTGTGGACGAGGATAACGGTCGAACGGCTCAGTCGCTGCCGCAAAAGAAATTGGGCAACCAAGCAGACAGAGTGATGCAGCCTCTCGAAGGGACGATTGAATACGATGGCGGCTTGCAGCAGCGCATCAAGATAAAGCTGCGTAAGCCGCTGTCCGTTCCCGTGCTGGATTCACTGCTCGGGCATTCGGAACCAAGGGCGCTATCAGCCGCGGTCATCGTAGATCCTGTTGAGCTGATTCGCAATGTCGATTTGGTCAGGTATTACGCAGGAAAGTTTGCCGGCCAATCCGGACGAGGCAAGGCACAAGCAAGGGAAGTCCTCCGGAAACGGCAATCACTTCATGACGGGGAGCAATAGAAGAATGAGTCGATGGCATTTCTGGAGGAGCGGCGATGGCGCTGTTTCGATCTACTTGGTCGTATCTACCGCTGCCATGCTGCTTGTTACATCGCTGCTTATCGATATTGCCAGAATTGCGGCGTTCCAGAAGCAAAGCGAGCTGGCTGCGCAATCCGGCATTCGATCCGCTTTGTCCGCATACGACGGGGAACTGTATGAGCAGTACGGTTTATTCGGGGCGGGGGGCACGGACCGCGGAGAACTGTTTGCACAAGCCGTAGAGCTGAATTGGAACCCGGACGACAAAGGATTCAGGCTGCTTCGCGGACGGACGGAGTCATCGCACGTGAACAGCTATGAAGTACTAGGCAATCATGCGGTCTTCACGAGACAGGTGCTGGAGGAAACCAAATATAAGGCGCCAATCGATTTCACGATAGAAATAGCTTCCAAATTCGTGCCGATGGCCTCGTCAATGAAGGAAGCTTCGATGTCGGTCGAGATGCTTGAACAGGTGCGTCGGCTCTATGATGAGCGGGAGAAGCGGCTGCAAGAGGTGCTGTCTCTTCAGAAGCAAATGGCTGCAGATATGAGGAATTCGATTGGGGCGCTTGTGCAATCAGCCGTCGGGATTGCCAGCGGCTATAGCATGTATGTGCAGTGGCGCATGGCGGACGCCATGCGAGGCGCCAATGAGGAGCCGCAGCATACGGCTTCCATCCAGACGTACCGAAACCATGCGTATAGTACGGCTTCCTTGCTCGCTGCGAATTGTGCAGCGGTTCTTCAAAGCCATCGTGAGAAACAGCAGAAAGCGGAAGCGCTGCTGCAAGAAGCGGAACGGCTAAATGAAGAGATGCACGCTATCATTCAGCGGTTGCGTGAAGAGGGAGCGGGAGACGGATTCGATCGGATGAACCGTCAGAGCTTGCAGGACGGAAGCTCCGGCTCGCATGGAGCCCAAGGAGACCTGTCCGCTTTCGGTGAAGCGAGAGAAGCCGCGGATAAATTAGTGCTGAAGCAAGCTTGGTTCGCTGCTTATCGGATGGAGCTTCAAGAGCAAACGGCGGATATGCAGAAGGTGAATGCAGCGGCTGCTGCTTTCGGACAAGCCGTAACGGCTTCCTTGGGAGGTTATGATTCATCAGGCGTGCTGTCCGAAACGAGCCGGCAGCTTGAACTAGCATACCATGCGTATGCAGCCAAATATGATCAGCAGGGAACTGTCATTCAAGCTAGGCAGAACGAGCTGGATGCCAGGCGATCCAACGATCGGGAGCGGAAGTCGAACGAGGCGGCTGCCAATTCCAAGCTGGGTCAAGTGCGGCAGCTTATACAGGCTATGGCGGCGGCTCCGAACCAGGGAGCGAACCGGGAAACGTTCCGTGAGGTTCAGAAGCGGATGGAAGCGAGCTTGAAGTTCAATGAAGCCGCTGAAGCTCAGCTTGGCGAAGGGGGCACGTCAACCGATTCCAGTGAGAAAGCCGGCGAGGAAACAAGGAAATCGATGGCATCCATAAGTACGATTTTCAGCGGTATGGCGGATCTCCTTGAGGGTATTCGGGATCCGCTCTACATCAATGAATATATCATCCATCGGTTTACTTCGTTTGATCCTCGCCTGTTTGGTCGGATCTCCGAAGGGGGAGGCAGCCAGGCGGCGTTCACTTCCGCGCTCGCTTTGGAGAATCAAGAAGTGGAGTATATTTTATACGGCTTTCATGAACCTGCCGCCAACGTGGCTGCCGCCTACGGGGAATTATTCAGCATCCGGCTTGCGATACGGACGATGGAAGGGTTCATCGCTTCGCGTGCGCTTGGACATCCGCTGCTCGTGCTGTCCGCTGCGGTTTTATATGGTATAGAGAACTCAATCGCCGATATGGCGACGATTTCGCAGAAGGGCACGGTAGAGCTTTCAAAGTACGCTCCCGCAGAGCTTAGCTATTTGGATTATTTGAGACTTTTTCTGATATTACATGGCGGCGGCTCGAAGAGGACCGCGCGAATGATTGCCGTTATTGAGCACAACACAGATCTTACGTTGACAAGCGTCTCGACCGGATTAACCGGGGAACTGACGTCCTCGGTAAATTTGTGGTTCTTGCCAGGACTGATGAGAAGCTTTGCGTTAACTGGCTTACTGGGCGGAAAGGTGAAGAATAACCGTTATGAAGCGACGCATACCATTGGCTGGTCGTACGGGTAGACGCGGCGGAGAAGCCGGAAGCATCGTTGTGGAGGCTGCGCTTATTCTGCCGATCGTACTTATGGTTATTTTGTTCTTTATTTGTTTGATTCGGCTGAATGCCGTACAAATGGCGCTTCACAGCGCGGTATCGCAATCTGTTCGGCAAGCTGCGGCTAATATTCATCCGATCGATCTCGCCTTGAAGCATGCAGCGTCTAGGAATTCAACAGCAAATCCGACACTTGATCAGGCGCCTCTATCCACTGTGACTGCTCTGAAACAGCTGCCCGGAATTGACTTGGTTGCCCGGCAGCTCGAAGAATGGCTTCCTTCCCCGGCAGGTCCGCTGCTGTCCGCAGCGCTGCAGGGGAATTGGATGCCGGTAGTGGATGCCGCAGCTACAGAGGCAGGGCGGCATATCGTTGAACCGCTGCTGCGGCACGAGGCGGATGAAGCTGTGCTTAATCCGGGGCAGCTTCGGCTTAGCAAGCTGTCGCTGCCCGATTTGAAAGGCCGGTCGGAGGTAATGCTGCGAATCGAGGCGGAATACGAGTTTAAGCTTGCTTTTCCGTTTACGAGGAAAACGATTCTGCTCAAGGAGAGTGCGGCCGAGCGTGTATGGATAAGCGATTCGGTGCCTGCGCGCAAGGACGATCAATCGGAACAGGACGATAAGGCTCCTATTCAAATTGTGCAGCTTGAGCCATCGCCGATAAACCCGGGCCATAGGGCGCGCGTCGTTGTACGTACAAATCCGGGCAGGAAGCTTTCCATTAAAGTCATGTACAAAAGCGGCCAAAGCGTTGCTAAACATCTCGGCGAAACCGTAACGGACAGCGAAGGATACGCGGAATGGACCTGGCTTGTTTCCGGCAATACGACGCCTGGCATATGGGAGCTAATCGTCACTTCGAGCGACGGCGCTTCCCGTTCCGCCCGACATTTTGTCGTGGAGAAGAGAACGCGCGACTAATCGATCTGGAAAGGAGGCGGTTGATGCTGATGGCTCAGATTGACAGCGTACTGGCGGCTATTCTAATTGGCATTGCGTTTATTTGTGATATCCGCGAGCTGCGCATCCCCAATTGGCTGACGGTATCCTTTTTTGCAGCCGGACTCGTTTATCATTTGGGAGTTGACGGATGGCATGGCGGGTTTTTCTCCTTACTAGGAGCATTAGCGGGATTTCTTCCGCTTCTCGTTTTGTATGCGTTTAAGGGAATAGGGGCGGGGGACGTCAAGCTGTTCGGAGCTCTGGGCGCCGTGGTTGGCGCAGGGCATTCGCTCCAGGTGCTTATGTATTCCATTTTGTACGGCGGTTTATTAGGAGCTGCGCTAATTGTCATGAATCAGTCGTTTGCGAGGCGAATGCTGCTGCTCGGATTATCTCTGCTTTCCGTAAATTGGAGTCTGAGAGCAGAGGGGTTCGCGAGTCTGAAGAAGGATAGCTTGCGCTTTCCGTTTATGATTGCGGTGCTCCCGGGAGCTGTTACGGCTTGGTTCTTCATGCGCGAATGGCCATTCAATTAACTAATGTAGAGAGGAGGAGAAGCTAGTGCTTGAAGAGTTGAAAGTTGATTTCACGATGAAACGCGGCCTGGAAATGATCGTCGATCTGGCATCAGGCATTTCGAGAGAAAGGCTCGATCCGATCGAAACTCAAATGCTGCAAAACCAGCGGATTCCAAGGCTGCTTCCGGTGGAATGGACCGACATCGACGGCAGCATTACATTTCGATATCCGATTAATGGCAAACGCATGCTGATGCATCGTCTCCAAACCCAGCAGCTGAAAATGGTCGAGTTTTATGCACTGCTGCTAGCTATCGTCGAAACCTTGGATGATTGCAGGCATTACATGCTCCGCGAGGATTGTTTTCTGCTGCATGAGCAGTACATATTCGTCGGAGAGAACTGGGAAGACACGGGACTTGCATATGTGCCGCTTCAAGATACAAAGCTCGTTGCTTCTGCAGGAGAAGCGGTGCTTGCAATGGCTGTACGATGGGTCGGGGCAATTGCGGAGCCAGACGGGAGCGGCATGCAGCAAGTATTTCAGGACCTCCGCGGTGAGTACGTCGCATGGGGGAAACTAAGGCGGACATTGCTCGGATTGCTCGGAGCTGAATATCGGGAGTCCAACCCTGAGTCAACCGAAGCAGGTAAAAATCAGCCTGTATCTGCCGTACGACCGGCTTGGCCTGAAATTCCAGCCGTGCCGGCTTCCTTGAGGACAGCGACTCCGTCATCTGCATCGTCTGCTGCAGTCGCTCCATTATCGCCAGCGCCTGTAAGAGCGGCAGCTGCCAGTCATGTTTCGCCTATAGCGTTCACAAGCTCAGCCGCTTTCGAAGGGAGCGCTGCCGCCGGCAGCGGTGCACGCGATGAGCTTGAACTTCCATTGACCGAGCTGCCAGATCAATCTGAGGGGGCTTCGAAGCGAAGCTGGATGATTGCATCAGGGAGTCTATTAAGTATCGCAGCCATCTGGCGCTTTCTCTACCTGCCTGTACCGTCACGAAACAATCTTTTCTTATGCTCTGGACTGACTTTGATGGCCGCTGCGGCAGCGCTGATCGTAAACAGGCGGCTCCAAGGCAGCCGCGATCAAGAAGGGAACACGGAATGGAGCGAACGGCGGTCAAGCTCAAACGATGGTGACGGCTTCATACCGGACTCCATTCCGCTCCGGTCTGGGAACCGGAGATTCGCGGATGCGATGAGACAACATGAGGAGGCAGCCGAGTCCTATGCACATCGTGAGATAGGGCCGATTAACGGAAGTTCAATTCACGCTATCGGCGGATTGCAGAGGAATACGTTCGAGCATGCTGCAAGTGACGATGCGACTGTACTGCTTGGACAAGATGCTACACAGCTTCCAGACAGCGATCCAAGCAAGCAGATGCTGCCGTGGCTTGAGCGTCTGGCAGAAGGTCGTGAGGCAGAGAAAGTGAGGCTGGAACAGAGCCGGTGTCTAATCGGGCGAGCGAGTGAAGGGGTTGATTTTGTGGATATGTCTTCCGGCATTTCGAGAGCTCATCTGGAGCTGTCGGCCAGCAGCGACTGTTGGTTTGCTAAGGACATGGGCTCGCGAAACGGCACCACGCTTAACGGAACGGAGATGGTTCCCTACAAGGCCTATTCGTTAACGGACAGTGACATCCTGCAGCTGGCAGGCGAGCAAGGACCGAAGTATGTATTTCGGGCCGGAAATGCAAAGCCCTCCAAGCCTGCTCTGCGAACAGGTTGAAGGGCAGTTTCATTCAGTGCAGCTCGGCGCTCTTAACGGCTCGGCTTATTTTTTCCGGCCCAGCAGTTGACTCATCGTTTCCTGTACCGTCGGATAGCGGAACTCGAAGCCAAGCTCTAAAGATTTGCGGGGCACGGCTCTGCTGCCTTCCAGGAGCAGGAAGGATAACTCTCCCAGCAGCGTTTTCAGGAGGAAGCCAGGCACCGGGAACCAGTGCGGCCTTCCCATCGCTTTGCCGATAGCCCGTCCAAATTGATCGTTCGTTACCGGCTCAGGCGCACAGGCGTTTACGGCACCTTTCACCTCCGGATTATCGAGGCAGAACAAGATGAGGCGAATCATATCGTCTTCATGGATCCAAGGGATCCATTGCTTTCCGTTGCCGATGCGCCCGCCGGCCATCAGCTTATAGGGCAGCAGCATTTTCGGGAAGGCGCCGCCCTGCATGCCAAGCACCAGACCGATCCGCAACTTCACGAGCCGGTTTACCTCAATGCGGTTAGCAGCGGCTTCCCATTTCTCCACGACGGAGGAGAGGAAATCGGTTGTCACCGCAGGGCTCCACTCATCGCTTACGACAGAGCCGTCCGTTCCGTAAATCGAGATGCCCGATGCATTTACGACGACGGAAGGCTTGCGACTCAAGGCTTGGACCACCTTCGCGATCGAGCGGGCGGCATTTAGTCGTGATTGCAGAATGGCGGATTTGCCTTCCTTCGTCCAGCGGCGGTTGATGGATTCGCCCGCCAGGTTGACGATCGCGTTGACCCCTTCCAGTAAGGAAGGCGACTCGGCAAGCTGGGACCACGTGACGAAATGCAGCTTCGTCTTCTTGTTCTGCTTATTCTCGAATCGGGATACGACCCATACCTCGTTTCCGCGGTTCAGCAGCGCCTGCACAAGCAATTTCCCGACATATCCTGTTCCTCCGGTTACCGCCACTTTCATGTCACGACCTCCTCTAGCTCCAAGCACCCGTTTTCCTCCATCATACAGCAAAAGCCGCCCAAGCGGGCGGCTTATTTGTTCAGCAAGTGCGTATACGCGGAGTAATCGATCTGTTCTTTCTCGAGAAACGTAACCAAACTGCGGTAATCCCGCTTTGGCGTCGCGCGGATATAACCCTCAATGCAATGGCTGCGCGATACTTCCGTTGCCCCGCCTTCAACCGCAACCTGCGCGATCTTAGCGGCAATTGAGTGCCGTGCGATGTCGCGGAATGCGTTCGGCACCGGCGATACCAGCTTGTCGAGAAACTGCTTGGAATCCTCGGGCCACATGCCGCGGCTGCGATCCACCCAGTAATTTTGCCAATCCAGCTTTGATTTGCCGTCCCGCATCGGGAGTACTTTAAGAAATTTACGAAACATAAAATAACCGCCAACCGCCATAAAGCCAATCATGACAAATGCCCAGAACATGATAAAATACATGAACCAATCCGGAGCCATCGTACCTCACCTCAACCAACTCAGTTATGCCTTAGTCCATATCGTGCACAACAAATTGCTTCTATTATAAGCCATGCCATCGTTCGCCCGCAACCGAGCAGGCAGTTTTTGGCCGCGGCCGATTGCTCGCGAACCTAGATTTATTTCGTCATTCCTTGTAAAATAGGAAGGACAAGCGTTTGCGAGGATCCTGGTCGTAGAATCGGCCTTAGACCCGCAACGAAAGGAGCGAATGAATCCATGTTAAAAATCGGATCCCATGTTTCTTTTTCCGATAAAGGTCTGTTGACTGCAACGAATGAGGCCGTATCTTACGGTTCAAGCACATTCATGATCTACACCGGCGCACCGCAGAATACACGGCGTAAACCGATTGAAGATTTATATATTCCAGACGGCAAAGTAGCGATGGGCGATGCGGGGATTGACGAAATCGTCGTCCATGCTCCATATATCGTTAACCTCGGCTCATACAAAGACGATACGTTCGAGCTGGCTGTCCGCTTCCTGCAGGAAGAAATCCGCCGTACGGATGCGATCGGCGTACGCAATATCGTTCTGCACCCGGGCGCCTATACGGATAAGGATGCCGAATACGGCATTGCCCGCATCGCTGAAGGCCTGAACGAAGTGCTGAACGGCACGAAAGAAACGAACGTCAACATCGCGCTGGAAACGATGGCGGGCAAAGGCACCGAAATCGGCCGAAGCTTTGACGAAATTGCATCCATCATCGATAAAGTCAGTGCGAACGACCGCCTGACGGTTTGCATGGATACCTGCCACATGCACGATGCCGGCTACGATATCGTCGATGACATCGACGGCGTTTTGACTGAATTCGACCGCATCGTCGGCCTGAACCGCGTTGCCGTCGTTCATATCAATGACAGCAAGAACCCGCGCGGCGCGGGCAAAGACCGTCACGCTCCGATCGGCGCAGGTTGGATCGGCCATGATGCAATCCGCAATATCGTGCATCACGAAGCGCTCAAAGGGCGTCCGTTTATTTTGGAAACGCCATGGATCGGACAAGAGGACAAGACGCAGCGTCCGATGTACGAGGCGGAAATCGCCTTGCTGCGCGGCGACGCGCATGCGCGCTTCGGCGGCGAATTTTTGGAGGATGTGGAGCGTCTGCATCATTTCTTCAATAAACAGGATATCAGCCACCGCGACTACGTGCTGGCGGTATGGGATGTACTGAAGAACGACGCGAAAGCGAAGAAAGCCGATCCGCGCGAGCCGATGGATCGTTTGTACGACCTCGTAGCCGAGCACCGCATTTTGCCGGAGCTTTCGGAAGAGGACATCAATAAGCGGATTACGGCTTGGTTCGCCGGCAAAACGCTGCTTGTTAATGCTTAAGCTGTCCTATAGCAAGCTCGCATAGACCGCTATTCTACTTGTTGACGGAAGGAAGACTTCATTATTATGCAAAACATCTATCAGCCCGGACAATCCACTCAGCGGCCGGATAAGCGCAATCGTGCGCGTATGCTAATTTCCTGTCCGGACCGCCCGGGTATCGTTGCGGCCGTATCGCATTTCTTGTATGAGCATGGCGCGAATATCGTGCAGTCCGATCAATATTCCATGGATCCGGGCGGCGGCATGTTCTTTATCCGTTTCGAATTCGATCTCAAAGACCTGGACACCGAGCTGCCGGTGCTCCAGGAAGATTTTGCACGCGTGGCGGACCGCTTCGAAATGAAGTGGCACACGTTCCGCGCGAGCCGCAAGAAGCGTCTGGCCATCTTCGTTTCCAAAGAAGACCACTGTCTGCTGGAGCTGCTGTGGCAGTGGCAGGCGGGCGACCTGGAAGCGGATATCGCCATGGTCATCAGCAATCATCCGGACATGAGAACGCTCGTGGAATCGTTCGGCATCCCGTATCACCACATTCCGGTAACATCGGATACGAAGGCGGAGGCCGAGAAGAAGCAGCTTGAAATCGTGGCGGACAAAGCGGATATCATCGTTCTTGCGCGTTATATGCAAATCATTTCGCCGAGGTTCATCGAGCAATTCCCGAACCGGATTATTAATATCCATCATTCCTTCTTGCCGGCCTTCGTGGGCGGGAAGCCGTATGCTCAAGCGTACACCCGCGGGGTCAAAATTATCGGCGCTACCGCGCACTATGTCACCGAGGAGCTTGACGGCGGACCGATAATCGAGCAAGACGTGCAGCGCGTCAGCCACCGCGACGATGTCGATAACCTCAAGCGCATCGGACGTACCATTGAGCGTGTCGTGCTTGCGCGCGCCGTGAAATGGCATGTCGAGGACCGGATTCTCGTGCATAAAAATAAAACCGTCGTATTTAATTAATTTGCTGAAATACGCACTCGAACATTGGCGCGCCCGCCTGGAAATTTCCGGTAGGCGCGCCTTTTATATTTCACTGGAAAGCATTATGCTGCACCGCCAAAAGGACTGCGACAATAGTATCGCTTTATGTCGATTTTTTTAGTGCGCTAACGCATTAAGGATGGAAAAGGAGGAGTGGTAGTGGTACAATGTTTCAAAGCCAGTGCGGGCATACCGCCATTTTCATCATAAAGAGAGAGTTTTACCCGTTTTTCACGATGTTAGCCTATTCGGATTTAGGAGGAGTTTACGTAATGACAGTCACACAAAAGTCCATCGATCAGCTTTCCATCGATACGATTCGCACGCTTGCGATCGATTCGATTGAGAAAGCGAATTCCGGTCACCCAGGCATGCCTATGGGGGCTGCGCCGATGGGATATCAATTGTTCGCGAAAACAATGAAGCACAACCCGACCAACCCAACTTGGATCAACCGCGACCGTTTCGTGCTTTCCGCGGGTCACGGCTCCATGCTGCTTTATAGCCTGCTGCACTTGTCCGGCTATGATCTGCCGATCGAAGAGCTGCAGAACTTCCGCCAATGGGGCTCCAAAACACCGGGTCATCCGGAGTTCGGCCACACTGCCGGCGTAGATGCGACAACCGGTCCGCTTGGCCAAGGGATTGCAATGGCTGTAGGTATGGCTATGGCTGAAGCTCACCTCGGCGCGACTTACAATAAACAAGATCTGAACGTGATCGACCACTATACATTCGCGGTTTGCGGCGACGGCGACCTGATGGAAGGCGTTGCAAGCGAAGCGGCTTCGCTCGCTGCTCACCTGAAGCTCGGCAAGCTTGTCGTGCTGTATGATTCCAATGATATCTCGCTTGACGGCGAGCTGAACCTTTCGTTCTCCGAGAACGTGCAAGGCCGCTTCGAAGCATATGGCTGGCAAGTGCTGCGCGTAGAAGACGGCAACGACCTGAACGCGCTTGCGAAAGCGGTAGCGGCTGGACAAGCCGAGACAAGCAAGCCGACGCTCATCGAAGTGAAAACGACGATCGGCTACGGAAGCCCGAACAAAGGCGGCAAAGGCGGCCATCTTGGTACGCACGGCAGCCCGCTCGGCGCTGAAGAGACGATTCTGACGAAGCAATTCTACGAGTGGCAGCACGAGTCCTTCCACGTTCCTGCAGAAGTGCGTTCTCACTTCGCGGAAGTGAAGGCAAACGGCGAGAAAGCAAACGCGGCATGGGATGAAATGTTCGCTGCCTATAAAGCGGCTCACCCTGAGCTGGCTGCGCAATTCGAAACAGCGATCAGCGGCGAACTGCCTGAAGGCTGGGATAAAGATCTTCCTGCGTACTCGCCTGCGGACAAAGCGCTTTCGACGCGCGTCGCTTCCGGTAACGCACTGAACGGTCTTGCGAAGAACGTTCCGAACCTGATCGGCGGCTCCGCTGATCTGGAGAGCTCCACGATGACTCACCTGAAAGGCTTGCCAGTCTTCAAGCCGGGCAGCTACGAAGGCCGCAACGTTTACTTCGGCGTACGCGAATTCGCAATGGCTGCCGCAATCAACGGCATGAGCCTGCACGGCGGCGTGAAAGCATTCGGCGCAACCTTCTTCGTATTCACCGATTACCTGCGTCCGGCAGTCCGTTTGTCCGCGCTGATGAAACAGCCGGTTGTGTACGTGCTGACGCATGACAGTATCGCCGTAGGCGAAGACGGCCCGACTCACGAGCCGATCGAGCAATTGGCTTCCCTGCGCATCATACCGCAGCTGACGGTACTGCGTCCTGCAGACGCGAATGAAACGTCGGCGGCATGGGCTTATGCGATTTCCAAAGCCGATCAGCCGATTGCGCTTGTTCTGACACGCCAAAATCTGCCGGTCCTCGAAGGCACGAACGAGCAAGCTCGCGCAGGCATCGAGAAGGGCGCTTACGTCGTCTCGGATGCGGCGAACGGCCAGCCTCAAGCACAGCTGATCGCAACTGGTTCCGAAGTGCAGTTGGCGGTAGCGGCCCAGAAGGCTCTTGCTGCTGAAGGCATTCATGTCCGCGTGATCAGCATGCCAAGCTTCGACCTGTTCGAGCGTCAACCGAAGGCTTACAAAGATTCCGTCATCCTGCCGGAAGTTAAAGCCCGCCTTGCCATCGAAATGGCTTCCCCGTTCGGCTGGGAGCGTTATGTGGGTGATAACGGCGCAGTACTCGGCATCGACACGTTCGGCGCTTCGGCTAAAGGCGACCGCGTAATCGCGGAATACGGCTTTACCGTCGAGAACGTGGTAAGCAAAGTTAAAGGCCTGCTGTAATTTAAACGAGCATACCGTTTGCAGGGCTGAATCGCCGTGAAGGGCAACCGACCATTCGCGGCTTGCGGCCCTGCTTTCTATTATGAATCCAAGCCTATATCGCAAAGGAGCAATCGGACTATGTCGCAATTCGAAAATGTTTCAGTCGTCACCAAAGCTAATGTGTACTTCGATGGTAAAGTTACAAGCCGTACCGTGCTATTCGCGGACGGAACGAAGAAAACACTCGGCATCATGATGCCGGGCGAGTATGAATTCGGCACGGATGCGAAAGAGATCATGGAAATCCAAGCAGGCGATCTGAAAGTGCTGCTCCCAGGAGATTCCGAATGGATCAGCATCTCAGGCGAAGGCGAATTTACCGTTCCGGCCAATGCGAAGTTCAAGCTGCAGGTTGCAACGGTAACCGATTATATCTGTTCTTATATTCAAGAATAATCCGATTAAAGATAAAAAAGCTGCCCCGTTCCCGCATTGGCTTCCTGCCAATCGAATCGGAGCAGCTTTTTTGATGATTCGGCGGTTATTTGGGCAGCCGTTAGTCTACGGCCGCAACGCTATCTTCAACGCTGCTGTGGTTCGTGATGCGCTTATTGATCCACTGCTCGTAGCCTTGCGCAAGCGCGGAGAGATCAAGCTCGCCAAGTCCCATCGCATCGCCGACTTGATACAAGCTCTTCACCGCCTCGAGAATCGGCGTAGGCGTCTTGAGCTCATCGGATAGCGATGAGGCCAGGCGCAGGTCCTTAAGCATAAGCGCTAGCGAGAATTGGACGCTGAAATCGCGGTCGAGCAGCTTAGGCGCTTTGAGCTCGGCCATTTTGCTGGCGGCGCCGCCAGCTTGGACAAGCTCGAGAAACGACTTGGCGTCGATTCCGCCGCTTGCGGCAATGGCCATCCCTTCGATCAGGGCGGCAACGTTGATGCCGACGATCGTGTTATGAGCCAGCTTCGCGGTGGAGCCGCTGCCGCCAGGGCCCATCGGAATGACCTTGCGGCCCATGGTATGCAAGACGTCTTGTACTTTACGAATAACCTCGAGATCGCCGCCTACCATGAATACGAGGGAGCCGCTTTCGGCAGCCGGCTTGCTTCCGGTAACGGGAGCATCGAGGAAGGCCCCGGATTTCGCCGATATGTCCGCGTGGAGCTGGCGAGCCAATGCCGGAGAAATCGTGCTGCTGTCGATTACAATCGTACCAGGCGCGATCGCGCCAATCAGGCCGTTGTCGCCGTAATAGACTTCGCGGATCGAGTCGTCGTTGCTGATCATCGTAATGATTAACTCCGAAGCACGGGCGACAGCCGCCGGCGAAGCGGCTGCATTTGCGCCTAGCTCAAGAAGCTTGTCCGCTTTGCCCGGTGTGCGGTTGAATACGGTAACAGAATATCCTTTGCGCAGCAAGTTCGCTGCCATTGGCTCGCCCATTACGCCAAGCCCGATAAATCCGATTTTGAACATGGTTCGTCATCTCCTTGTAGCCGAATAAGGTATGTTTTTATCTTATCATAAAATTTACCTCAGCAGTATTGGCCGTCCGAATCCCTTGTTTTTACATGGCAAATCCATTATCCTTATCCTAATGTGAACAGGATAATATGTGGGAGGTTCGTAATAATGAGCAAAGCAGTACAGTTTGACTATAGCAAAGCACTGGCTTTCATCGGCCAGCACGAAATCGACAATTTGGCGTCGCAGGTTCGCGCCGCGCATGATCAGCTGCGCGAAGGTACGGGCGCAGGTTCTGATTACCTTGGTTGGATCGAACTGCCGACGAATTATGATAAAGAAGAGTTCTCCCGCATTCAGAAAGCAGCTGCGAAAATTCAGTCGGATTCCGAGGTGCTGGTAGTTATCGGCATCGGCGGCTCCTACCTAGGTGCACGCGCTGCAATCGAAATGCTATCGCATTCGTTCTACAACCTGCTGCCGAAGGAACAGCGCAATACGCCGCAGGTACTGTTCGCCGGCAACAATATCAGTTCCACATACGTAACGCATTTGCTTCAATTGCTTGAAGGCCGCGACTGGTCCATCAACGTCATCTCGAAATCCGGCACGACGACCGAGCCTGCGATTGCGTTCCGCGTCTTCCGCGAAGCGTTGGAGGCGAAATACGGCAAAGCTGAAGCGCGCAAACGCATCTACGCGACAACGGACCGCGCGAAGGGCGCTCTGAAGAAGCTGGCGACGGAAGAAGGCTACGAGTCCTTCATTATTCCGGACGACGTAGGCGGACGCTATTCGGTGCTGACAGCGGTAGGCTTGCTGCCGATTGCCGCCGCAGGCATTAGCATCGAAGAGATGATGAAGGGCGCCGCGGACGCGCAGCAAGCGTACAGCAGCCCGGAATTGGCGGAGAACGAGGCCTATCAATACGCAGCGGCCCGTAATGCGCTTTACCGCAAGGGCAAAGTAACGGAAATTCTCGTCAACTACGAGCCGGCGCTTCATTTCGTATCGGAGTGGTGGAAGCAGCTGTACGGCGAGAGCGAAGGCAAAGACTTTAAAGGGATTTTCCCGGCTGCGGTGGATTTCTCCACGGATCTTCACTCGATGGGCCAATTTATTCAAGAAGGCAACCGCAACATTTTCGAAACGGTTATCCAAGTAAAGAACGTTGCCGAGCAAATCAAGATCGGCCATGATGCGGGCGATCTGGACGGGCTGAACTTCCTCACAGGCAAAACGATGGATTTCGTCAATAAAAAAGCGTTTGAAGGCACCCTGCTTGCGCATACGGACGGCCAGGTGCCGAACTTCGTTGTCAATATCGCGGACATGACGCCGTACACCTTCGGTTACTTGGTGTACTTCTTCGAAATCGCGTGCGGCATCAGCGGCTACATGCTGGGCGTTAATCCGTTCGACCAACCAGGCGTAGAGGCGTACAAGAAGAATATGTTCGCGCTGCTTGGCAAACCGGGCTACGAGAAAGAGAAGGCTGAGCTGGAAGCTCGCCTGTAAGCCCCGGCGACATGCTGCCAAGGTACAAGACGCTGCGCCAGCAGGCCAGCAAGGAGATCGTCATCAAGAAGTCGCGCTTCATCGGCTACGGCAAGCCGGTATCGACGGAAGCGGAAGCGATCGCGTTCATCGAGGAGCTGAAGAAGCTGCATTGGAACGCGTCCCACAATTGCTCCGCCTACGTCATCGGCGAGCGGGACGAGTGCCAGAAGCAGTCGGATGACGGAGAGCCGAGCGGCACGGCCGGGAAGCCGATTCTTGAAGTCATCAAGCATCAGGGGCTCAAGAACGTCGTTATCGTCGTTACCCGTTATTTTGGCGGCATTATGCTCGGCGCCGGCGGGCTGATCCGCGCGTATACCGATGGCGCGGTTGCGGCCATTGAAGCGGCGGAGCCGATCGCGAACGTCCTGCATCGCGAAGTGATCGTCGATGTCGACTACACATGGTACGGCAAGCTTGAAAATGAGTTCCATGCCCGGAACGTCAGAATCGGCGGGACCGAATTTACGGACCGCGTCGTCATCACCTGCCTGCCGGAAGCGGCGGAGGCGGAGCGCTTCAGCGCTTGGATCACCGATGTGACGCAAGGCCAGGCCAAGCTAACGCTAGGCGAAGAGAAGTATTATATCGAGGGCGAATAATACCTTTATAGAAGCTCCCCGCAATTTCAGTTGCAGGGGAGCTTTTTTTGTATCGAAGCCCGTCATAAATGAGAGAAAAGCGCAAATATTAGGATTGACGTGACATGCTGCTGTCTGCTACATTTAATACCAAGTAGTTTGATGGGAATTAACAAATTCCGCTCCAACGAAACGATTCCTCAAGGAAAGTGTCAGGAGGTAAGACAGCTTGAATATCATCTTGCGCAACCGGTTGTGGAGCTTTGGCTTCCGCAGCACCATAATGCTCTATTTCATCTTGCTTATAGTCTTGCCTATTATCGGAATCTATTCGCAGTCTTTCACGCTCGGCTGGACGCCTTTCTGGGAGAGCGTTACGGATCCGCTGGCCTGGAAGGCCGTACTGTTAACCGTCAAACTGTCTGTAATCGCGGCGCTCGTTAACGTGGTGCTGGGGACCATGATCGGATGGGTCTTAATCCGCTACCGGTTTCCGGGGCGAAGACTTTTAAATAGCTTGGTAGACTTGCCTTTCGCGCTGCCGACCGCTGTCGGCGGCTTGATGATCCTGCTGCTGCTCGGCCCGAACAGCTTTGCCGGCGGTCTCGCCGAGAAGCTGGGCTTTGAAATCGTTTTTCATGAACCCGCCATTATCGTGGCGATGGTGTTCGTAACGTTCCCGTTCGTCATTCGCGGCGTACAGCCGCTGCTGGAAGAGCTGGACAAATCGGAAGAAGAAGCTTCGTACACGCTCGGCGCATCGAAGGCGAGAACCTTCTTCCAAGTGATTTTCCCCTCGATGCTGCCAGGCATTCTGAGCGGGGCCATGCTGGCCTTCTCCCGCGCGCTTGCCGAATTCGGCGCCGTCGTACTGGTAGCGGGCAACATTCCGGGGAAAACGCTAATCGCTTCTGTTTATATTTTCGGAGAGATTGAAAGTGATAACGCGCAAGGCGCCGCGGCCGTTTCCGTACTGCTGCTGACGCTGTCGTTTCTCATTCTGTGGGCTGTCAACCTCGTCCAATCGAGGAGGCATGGCAAATGAGAAGACTTTGGATCACGCTGACCTACGTTGTATTTCTGATTCTATTGATTGCACCGCTCGTGAAAATTTTTACCGGCTCCTGGGGAGACGGCTGGAGCGGCTTTATCGAGGCGCTGACGCGCAAGCAATCGCTGCATGCGCTGATGATGACGGGCATTATCGTCGTGGTCGTGACGCTGCTGAACACGCTCTTCGGCGTCATGCTCGCGCTTTATTTGGTACGGGGCACTTGGCTTAGCAACCGGGTCAAAGGGCTGATGAACAGCATCGTCGACCTGCCGTTCGCGGTTTCGCCGGTCATCGGCGGTCTCATGATCGTCCTGATTCTTGGTCCGAACTCGGTCATCGGCACGTTCTTTGAAGATGTCGGCTTTAAAGTGGTGTATGCTCTGCCTGGAATGATTCTGGCCACGCTATTCGTAACATTCCCTCTTATGGTGCGCGAGGTGATGCCGGTACTGCAGGAAATCGGCTCTCAGCAGGAAGAAGCGGCTTCGACGCTTGGCGCTTACTCCTGGTACACCTTCTGGAAAGTCACGTGGCCGTCCATCCGCTGGGGCGTCATTTACGGGGTCGTCTTGACCGTCGCAAGATCGCTCGGGGAATTCGGCGCGGTATTGGTCGTTTCAGGCAATATTATGAATAAGACGCAAACGGCGACAACGCTCGTTTATCAGGATGTCGAGAATTTCAACGTAATCGCGGCAAGCAGCGTAGCGCTGGTGCTGGCGGCCTTCTCCGTGGGCTTGCTGCTGCTCATGGAATGGGCGAAGAAGAGAAAGGAAGTGCATTAAACGATGCATATCGAGGTGCGCGGTTTAAATAAACAGTTTGGTGATTTTCATGCGGTGCGCGACGTAAGCTTCGAAATCGGCAAGGGCCAGCTGATCGGCTTGCTTGGTCCGAGCGGCGGCGGCAAAACGTCGATCCTCCGCATGCTGGCGGGGCTGGAGACGCCATCGTCCGGCGATATTATTTTCCACGGCAAGCGGGTTAACGACCTGCCGCCGCAGGAGCGCGGCATCGGCTTCGTGTTTCAGAACTATGCGCTGTTCAAGCATATGACCGTGTTTGATAACGTCGCTTTCGGCTTGAAGGTGAAGAAGGTCGCAAAGGATGTCATCCGCGAGCGCGTCATGTCGCTGGTTGAACTGACCGGGTTAAAAGGCTTCGAGCACCGGTACCCGCATCAGCTCTCCGGCGGTCAAAGGCAGCGCGTCGCTTTCGCCAGGGCGCTTGCTCCGGAGCCGCAGCTGCTCCTCCTGGATGAGCCGTTCGCGGCGATCGACGCGAAGATCCGTACCGAGCTTCGGACATGGCTGAAAGACATGATCGAACGTCTTGGCATTACCTCGATCTTCGTGACGCATGACCAGGATGAAGCGATCGAAGTGGCGGACGAAATTATGATCATCAACAAAGGCCGCCTAGAGCAGAAAGGGACGCCTTGGGATATTTATAAGAGCCCGCAAACACAATTCGTGGCCAGCTTTATCGGCGAATCGACGATCGTGGATCAGGTGGAGCAGTTGAAGGGCTTCGAGGAAGCGAAGAGCTGGCCGGGAACGAAAGCGCTCATCCGCCCGGAATATATCGAAATCGGCAAGCGACACGAGTTTCGGCTTGCATCCGCAACGGTGCCGGGCAAAGTAAAGCATCTGCATTTCCGCGGCAGCGAGTGGATGGTGGAGGTTGTCGTCGGCGATATCAAGCTCATTACGTACCGGTCGCTGGAGAAGGATGTGCTGCAGCCGGGCGAAGACATCAGCGTTCTCATTCACCGCGCGTACCTGTTCAATGACAACGACACGTGGATTATGGAGAACAAGCTGAAAGTTGATCCGATGCCGATGCATATTTAACTAACTTGCCTAATAGAAAGCGTTGTGTGCATATATGAAATCGATCCTATCTAAAGGCTGGCGTGTCGCCGCGGCGGCGATCATGGCATCCGCGCTGCTTATCACTTCCGCTTGCGGTAATGGCGGCAATTCCGGTACGGGAGAAAACGGAGGCGATCGGCCTGCAGCTGCCGCTAAAGGCGAACTTACGCTGGTTATCGGCGCCTATTCCGTAGCGAAGGACGCTTTCGATATCCTGTTGCCGAAGTTCGCGTCGAAGTGGAAGGCGGAGACGGGACAGACGATCGTGTTTCAAGAATCGTATGAAGCGTCCGGCACCCAAGCGAGGGCAATCGCAGGCGGCTTCGAGGCGGATATTGCGGCGCTGGCCATGGAGAGCGATATCGAAAAGATTGAGAAGGCGGGCTTCATCACGAGCGACTGGCGCAAGGTTGGCAGCGGCGGCATGATTACGCGCTCGATCGCGGTTATGGGTACAAGGGAAGGGAATCCGAAGGGCATTCGCGATTGGTCAGATCTTACCCGCGAAGGCATCAAGGTGCTGTATCCGAATCCGAAGACCTCCGGAGGCGCGCAGTGGGACATTAACGCGATGTACGGAGCAGGGCTCAAGGAGTCGGAGGCGAAGACGGGCAAGAAGGACCCGGCCTACGCCAAAGCGTTCCTTGAGCGCATTCACGAGAACGTGGAGTCGCTGGACAAGAGCGGACGCGCATCGATGGCGGCCTTCGAATATGGCGTCGGCGACGTCATCGTCACGTACGAGAACGAGCTGCTGGCGCGGATCAAGAAAGGCGTGAAGTATGAGATTGTCACACCGAAGTCGACGATCCTCATTGAGAATCCGGCTGCGATCGTCGATGTCAATGTCGACAAGCACGGCACGCGCAAGGCGGCGGAGGCGCTGCTTGCTTACTTGTTCAGCGAGGAAGCGCAGCGGATATTTGCCGAGAACGGCTTCCGTCCGGTGAACGAGAAGGTCATGGAAGAGTTCAAAGCCGACTTTAAGACGCCGGAGGACTTGTTCGACATCAGCTATCTTGGCGGCTGGGCGGAAGTGCGCAAGCTGCTGTACTCGCCGAAAGGCGTATGGTACCAAGTGCTGGCCGGTCTTTAGCGGTTAATGGTTCATAGGCATAGTAAAAGCTCCCTGGTATAGGGAGCTTTTTTATTATTGAATGAGGACCGAATCCTTTGAGTAGGTGACCGTTGCTTTTAACACCTTGGAGAAAAAGGACAGCGGCACATACAGCGTATTGTATTTGACGACGGGAGCTGCGCCGAGGCTAAGCGATTCTTTGTCAGCGCTATATGTGTCCTTGCCCGTCTGCAGGGTGATGCGCTGCGTCCCTTTATGAAGGCCAACCTGACCGTCTTTCCACTCCAGCCCGTAACCCAGTTTGGCCGAAACTTGGCGAAGCGGCGCCATGGCAATGCCGTCGCGGCCTACATAAAGTTTAACGCCTGTTAACGTTGTACCGTTAACGATGATGGAGAAGCTGGCGAGTTTTCCCGGTACCGGGGCCGTTTTCGATGGAAGGGCGACCGCAATTTCAGGCAATCCGACTGCGTAAGGCGCGATTTCATACTCTTGGAAAATGATAACGGCTTTGCCGTCCTTGAGATAGAAAGGCTGATTGTCCGCAATCGATTTGAAGGCATCCGGAAAATACAACTCTTCATGCGCGGTGATTTCCGCTTGAACCGCCTTATTGATGACGCTCTTATATCCCGCGCCGAACAGCTCCTTTAGCTTAATCGCCGATGCTTTTGCCTCATTGCGGACATTGTAAGCCTCCACGCGAGTGCTGCCGTGTGCGCCTCCCGTATAGAACCAGGTCATGACCTTGAACGAAAGCACATTGCCGTTCTTCGCGCTGCCGTCACCGATCAGCTTGTAATCAAGCTCCATCGAATAAGGCCGGAATTCATAGACGCCTTCCGCAGAAGCAGCATCGGCCTCCGCTTGTTTTTTCAGTGCTTCAAGCTCATTGGCTGCCCGTCTAGCGATGTTCGCATTCAGCGTGGCCTGGTAGGCCGCGTCTTGAAGTCCGCTAATGACGGGGATATGGAGCACGCCTTCGAACACGTCGGTTTTCTCGCTGATGGTCTTTGTGGTTACCTGCACACTGCTTGCCTGCTGTACTTCGGCGCTTATCGGGAAGATTTGGGTATTTCCGTCCGCATGGGCCAGAGGCGCTGAGAGCGAGAGCAATAGCATGCAAGCGGCTCCGGCCGCGGTGATCCGTTTCATCCGCTGTTTTCTTCTATACATGAAGGATCCCTCCATATTGTGGGCTACGCTACAGGCTTTAGTATAGGGGGATAGCCGTCGATAATCGTAACAAATCGGTAACGATGGGCATTAGGTACACTGCACGCAGCCCCTTCTGGAACATAATATTCCTTTATCCATTTCATCATTATGATTGATTTCTCTTATGATCTATTTGCCACGTATAATAAAAACCATGAAAAGGTTGAAGGTGGCGGACTGCTATGGCGATACAACAAACAACGATCAAGCCGCTTGCACCCTATGCGCCGGTGCTAAAGCCTGCCGGCGAAGGCCTGGCGGGCGGAATCGGATTTACATTTTTGCTGGCGGCAGCAGGTTATGGCTTGGCGCAGCTGCCGGGGCTTCATTTTGCAGGGCAGATGGCTTGCGCCATTCTGCTCGCGGTCATCTATCGGCATATTTGGGGATACCCGCAAGCGCTGCGCGCGGGGATCGCGTTTTCCGGCAAAACGCTGCTTCGGCTTGCGATCATCCTGTACGGGCTAAAACTCAATGTGCTGCAAGTGTTTCACGACGGACCGTCGCTGCTTGTGCGCGACTTCGCTGCCGCCTTATTCGCCCTCGGCTGCACCTTGCTGCTGGCCAAATGGATGAAGGCGGACCTGAAGCTGTCTCTGCTGCTCGGCATCGGCACCGCGATTTGCGGCGCCGCGGCCATCGCGGCCGTGTCGCCGATCCTCCGCAGCAAGGAAGAGAACACGGCCGTCAGCGTCGGGCTGATCGCGCTCGTGGGCACGCTGTTCGCGATTGGATACACATTGCTTCGGCCCGTGCTTTCTCTGACAGAGCTGCAATATGGCGTCTGGTCCGGGACGAGCCTGCATGAAATCGCGCATGTCGCGCTGGCGGCTGCCCCCGCTGGAGATGATGCGCTGGCTGCGGCGCTGCTCGCGAAGCTGGGCCGCGTATTCCTTCTGGTTCCGCTGAGTCTCGTGCTGATTCTGGTGCAGCATCGTTTCACTCGGCGGACAGCCGCAACCGGCGGGGAGCCGGATCGCAGCAGCAATAGTGCGAAAAAGCTGCAGCTTCCATGGTTTCTGCTTGGCTTCGCCGCGATGAGCGCGCTCGGCAGCAGCGCGGCCGGGCAATCGTTCCTGCATGCGGCGCCTGCCGCAATGAACGGAATAACGACCGTGACGACGTTTCTGCTCACGATGGCGATGGTCGCGCTGGGGCTGGGCGTCGATTTGCGCGGCAGCGGCAATGCGGTCGCGAAGCCGCTTGCGGCGATGCTGATCGCATCGGTATTGCTCGCGGCGGGCGTATATTTTACCGTCTAGTTGGCGTGCAAATTCTGGAAGACGGTCACGGTATCGGCTGGTATACTGACTGTGAGTGATATCGCAGAAAAGGAGAGCGATTGTGATCATGCCAATACGAACGGTGCTGTTTGATTTTGACGGTACGCTCGCAGATACGCTGCCTCTATCGTTCAAAGCGTTCAAAGCGATTTTTCTCCGTTACGATAACCGCAGCGTATCGGAAGAAGAAATTGTCGCCATGTTCGGTCCGACCGAGGATGACATCATTGCGCGGAATCTGCGGAATACCGAAGCTCGCGCGCAAGCCGTGCAAGATTATTACGAAATCTATGAAAACGGGCACTTCGAGGCGCAGCGGCAGAATAAGGAGATAACGGATCTGCTCCATGCCATAAAATCGCGAGGCATGAAGATCGGCGTCGTCACCGGCAAGAGCAGAAAAGCATTCGAGATTTCGTCGGCAGCCCTGCAGCTGTCCGTTTTTTGGGATGTCGCGATAACCGGCGATGACGTGGAGCGGCCTAAGCCGAATCCGGAAGGGATATGGAAGGCGCTGGAGCTGCTTCAGACCAGCAAGGAAGAGGCCGTGTTTCTAGGCGACAGCAACGCCGACATCAAGGCGGGGAAGGCGGCCGGTCTTCGCACTTACGGCGTTCAATGGCTGTCCACTTATCAGAGCGCCACGTTCGAGACGCCTCCGGACGGTATCTTTACCGGCGTTCGCGAGTTTCTGGAGCTGCTTGAGAAGCCATAAAAAAGAGCTGCGCCGCGACGGTCTAACAGGACCGTAAATCGGGCAGCTCTTTTGTTTCGCTGAGGTTTAGACCGTCTCGAGCACAAATTTCTCGATGACATGGCGTACGCCTTCATCATTGTTCGTCTTCGTCACGTATTGGGCGATGTCCTTCAGCTTCGGGACCGCATTGCCCATCGCTACGCCAAGGCCGGCCACCTCGATCATTTCGTGGTCGTTCCAGGAATCGCCAATGGCGATCACTTCTTCCATGGTGCAGCCGATATGCTTTGCCATAAAGGAGATGGCATGGCCCTTCGTGCCTTCTTTATGCGTCACTTCAAGGAAGTGAGGCTTCGACTTCGTAATATGCGTGTTAGCGCCAATGAGCGTTCTAAGCTCGGCAGCTACTTCATCCAAGCGCGCAGGCTCATCGATCATGAGCATTTTGGCGGTTGGACGCTTGATCAGCGATTTGAAATCCGGCTCCACGACGAACGGCAGATTCGCCAGCTTCGAGTAGTCTCGCGCATGCTGGTTATCTTCTCTGACATAAATGATGTCGTCGGTATACAGCTGCAGATGGATGTTATTTTCCTCGCAGTAGTTCATGAGCAGCTCCGCCGCATCCTGCGGAACGTAGCGTTCGTAAAGTACTTGCTCGTCGAGCAGCGTTTTGACGCTGGAGCCCTGGTACGTAATGATCGGAACGTTCAAGTCGATTTGGTCGGCAATCTTCTTCGCGGACGGGAACATGCGGCCGGTGGCCAGCGTGACGAACACGCCTTGCTCTATCGCCGCGGTGAGCGCCTCCTTCGTTCCCGGCGTTACCGTACACTCATCCGTCAGCAAGGTGTCGTCAATATCAATGGCGATCAATTTATACATAAGTTCTCTCCTGCTCCTTTGTCTCTCTATTGCGTGCGCATTTTCATTGATTGTAGCGGAAATCGGGGGTGGGAACAAGCAACTTGCAATACATTTACATGGAAAATTGCTGGCGGTAAGCGGTCGGCGTCATATTCTCGCTTTCTTGAAATCGCTTGTTGAAATAACTTGGATGCACATAGCCGGACAATCGCGCGATTTCATTCACGCTCAGCTCCTGACGCTCGATGAGCAGCTGCTTCGCGCGCTGGATGCGGCACATCGTCACAAACTCAAGCGGCGTCTGGCCAGCGGCGCGCCGAAACCACCGGCAAAAAGCAAACCGGTTCGTTCCCGCGCGTGCCGCCCACTCGTTAAGGTCGAACGGCTCGGCAGCGGCGGCCTGCATCTCCGGCAGCAGCTTCAGCATGCGCTCGATGGCGGGCGCGCCGGCATTAGGCGCGGAGATTGGCTCGGCTTGCTCGATGAATTCGGCGATGATGCCGTACATAAGCATGGAGACGCGGCTGGGATGAAGCATTTTGTGCCGGTCCATCTCCAGCAGCAGCTCATCGATCAGACTTTCCAGCACGGAGGCCGATCTTACCCGCCAGCCGGTCGAGCGGTGGAAGCCGCGCTCGGTCAAATCGGCGAGGACGCCGCTTCCGTAAAAATGCATCCATTTAATATCCCATGGCTGCTCCTTATCGGCGTAATAGACCTGTTTATCGCCCGGGAAATAAAGAAAGGCATCTCCGGCCTGAAGCTCATAGCGTTGCTGCTCTATCTCGATGTAGCCGGTGCCTGCTGTGACGAGATGCAGATTGAAGGCCTGAAGCATGCCCGCGGCGCGCCTCACATCGTGGCCATGGTGATGCTGATAATAGCCCGCGGACTCGGGAAAGCAATAGAATCGGTCCTTCCGAAGAAGCGGAAGCGTCAAATGCTGCAGCTGGGCCATCGGTAATCTCCTTATGGATGGAATCAATATCGTTGTAGCCAATGCAATATATTTCGATTTTTGAAAGCAAAATCCTTTACTATAATGAGCAATATAACGATAAGAAGGAGTGCAGCAACCAATGAAACGAATTGCCATTGCAGGCATAGAGCAGGGCGTGTCCCAGCTTATACAAGGCTCCATGATGCTGGACAAGGACCGCATGGACTATTCCGGCGGACTGCTGGACGCCTTCGCCGCCGCTGGAGGAAACGCGATCGATACCGGACATATTTACGGCGAAAGCTCCGCGCGTGCGATCGGGCTGTGGATGGAGGCGCGCGGCAACCGCAGCGATATCGTCATTATCGGCAAAGGAGCGCATCCCTACGAGCAGTCGCGGATGACGAAAACGTGCATCCAGAGCGATTTGGCGGAATCGCTGGAACGGCTCATGACCGACTATATGGATATCTACATGCTCCATCGCGATGATCCGAACGTCCATGTCGGCTATATTTTGGAAGGGTTGAATGACCAAATAGCCGCTGGCCGCTGCCTCGCGATCGGCGCATCCAACTGGAGCGTGGCGCGGATTCAGGAAGCGAACGCTTACGCGGCGAAGAATGGCTTGACGGGCTTCGCCTGCAGCAGCCCGAATTTGGCGCTGGCAAGACCGAACGAAGCGCGTTGGGCAGGCTGCGTCTCGACGTCGGCGGAAGACGAGGCTTGGCATGAGAAATCGCAGCTGCCGATTCTCTCCTGGTCGTCGCAATCCGGCGGGTTCTTCACGGACCGCTATTCCCCGGAGAACCGCGAGGATAAAGAAATGGTGCGCGTCAATTACAGCGAAGAGAACTGGGAGCGCAAGCGCAGAGCGACAATACTGGGAGAGAAATATGGCGTAACCGCCAATCATATCGCGCTGGCCTATGTGCTGAACCAGCCGTTCCCTGTCGCCGCCATCATCGGGCCGCAGCGGCCGTCTGAGCTGCAGGATAGTCTTGTTGCGCTGCCCGTCATCCTCTCGGATGCGGAACGCGCGTGGCTGAATCTCCAGACGGAGACCATCGCACTATAGGAATTACATCTCACGAAAGGCGTTCGGTCTCTACCCGGACGCCTTTTTTATTTACGCGGGAATGAACTTGCGGCGGTTGCCCGAATGCGATAGAGTGGGTTACAGGTTCATTTTGGAAGAGGTGTTTGCATGAATTTGCATGGAGAGAAAGCGGTCAAGCAGCGGCGGCGCGTGAAGATGGCTGCCGTGATTCTCGTGGCGGTCGCGGTCGGATTTGCCGGCGGACGTTTCAGTATGCTGTTTCAATATCCGATTATGAAAGAACCGGCTTTCCGCAATTTATCTTTCGCGTATAAAGAAATCATGAGCCGCTATTTGGATGGCGCGGATTCGAAGGCGCTTGTCGACGGGGCCGCGGAAGGGATGGTCAGCTCGCTGGGTGACCCTTATTCCGTGTATTTGGCCGGCGATCGCGGCGAGCAGTACATCAGCTCATACGAGGACCATTTTGTCGGGATCGGCGTTGAAATTCGCGAGGAGGACAGCGAGTTTATCATCGATAAGCTGATTAAAGGGGCGCCGTCGGAGAAGGCCGGCCTTAAGGCGGGCGACATGTTCGTCACGGTTGACGGCACATCGACCAGAGGGCTCGACCTTGAGAAGCTGAAGGAACTCGTACAAGGCAAGGAAGGAACGACGGCCAAGCTGACGGTCCGGCGCGAAGGCTCCAGCAAACCGATCGCCATTTCCGTCGTGCGCGGCGCGGTGCCTGTCCATACGGTTTCCTTCAAAATGCTGGACGGCGGCATCGGCGAAATCACCATCAGCCGGTTCGCGGAGAAGACGGCGGATGAATTTAACGCGGCGCTCTCAGGATTGCAGAAGAAGGGCATGAAATCGCTGCTTCTGGATTTGCGCAGCAACCCTGGCGGCTTGCTGGAGCCGACGATCACGATCGCGAACCGTTTCGTTCCGAAGGGCGAGACGATCGTACAAGTCGTATATAAAGGCGAGTCGCGCGTCATTACGCATAAATCGAGCCAAAAAGAGCCGTGGAAGCTGCCGGTCGCGATTCTGGTGGATGCGCATACGGCAAGCTCCGCCGAAGTGTTGACGGCCGCGCTTAAAGCGACGGCCGGCGCGAAAGTCGTCGGCGAGAAGACGTTCGGCAAAGGCATCGTGCAGAACTTCCGGCAGCTGAAGGACGGCTCCGTACTGAAGCTGACGGAAGCGCAGTGGCGTTCGCCGGACGGCCAATGGATCCACAAGAAAGGGATCGAGCCGAGCTATGTCGTTTCTGCGCCAAGCTATGCGGAGCTGCCGCGGCTTGCGCCGGGCTTGAAGCTGCAAATCGGCGACTACGGCGAGAAAGTGCAGACGGTGCAGAAGATGCTGCAGGTGCTTGGCTATAATGTCGGAGCGGGAACTGGCATCTACGATGCGGATACGGCGGCGGCCGTCCGCGCCTTCCAGCACGGCGAAGCGCTGCCGGTTACGGGCGTCATGAACGACAAGACGGCGTACCGGATTATGGTAAAGCTGTCCGATAAATTCGATGCGGAGGACCCGCAGCGGATCAAAGCCGTATCGCTGCTGCGGGCGGCCAAGTAGCTGGAAATCGCGAAGAAAGCTTCCATTGCGCGTTTTTAACCGCTGTGATATGATTGTTAAAATTTATCCGGAATTTTACACCAGGAGGCGACGTTTTTTGGCTCATTATTACATGGAACCATCCCGCACCTTCAGCGAATTTCTGCTGGTGCCGAATTTGACGACGAAGGAATGCAACCCTTCGAACGTTTCGCTTAAGACCCCGATCGTCAAGTATAAGAAAGGCGATAAGCCGGCATACGCGCTTAACATTCCGTTCTCCTCCGCCGTTATGCAGGCGGTCTCCGATGACCGCATGGCTGTCGCGCTCGCGCGTGCCGGCGGCATTTCGTTCATCTTCGGCTCGCAGTCCGTGGAAGGGCAAGCGGAAATGGTGCGCAAGGCGAAGAGCTACAAAGCCGGCTTCGTCGTGAGCCGCTCGAACTTGACGCCAAGCCATACGCTCAAGGACGTGCTGGAGCTGAAAGAGCGGACAGGCCACTCCACGGTCGCGATTACCAGTGACGGATCGCCGAACGGCAAGCTGCTCGGCATAGTGACCGGCCGCGATTACCGGATCAGCAGGGATTCGCAATCCAAGTCGGTCAGCGATTTTATGACGCCGTTCGAGAAGCTGGTTTACGGCAAATCCGGCATTACGCTTTCCGAGGCGAACGATCTCATCTGGAATCACAAGCTGAACTGTCTCCCGGTCGTTGACGACCAAGGCAACTTGGATACGCTTGTGTTCCGGAAGGACTACGACGAGCATAAGGAAAATCCGCACGAGCTGCTCGACGCGAACAAAAGCTACATCGTTGGCGCCGGGATCAACACGAAGGATTATGAGCAGCGCGTTCCGGCTCTTGTTGAGGCAGGCGTTGACGTGCTGGTCATCGACTCCTCGGACGGCTATTCGGAATGGCAGAAAGACACGATTGAATACGTTAAATCGAACTTCGACGTGAAGATCGGCGCGGGCAACGTCGTCGACCGCGAAGGGTTCCTCTATCTTGTGGAAGCAGGCGCGGATTTCATTAAAATCGGCATCGGCGGCGGCTCGATCTGCATTACGCGGGAGCAGAAAGGGATCGGGCGCGGACAAGCTTCGGCACTGATCGAAGTAGCTGCTGCGCGAGATGAATACTACGAACGGACGGGCATCTATGTTCCGATTTGCTCCGACGGCGGCATCGTGCACGATTATCATATTACGCTAGCGCTTGCGATGGGCGCGGACTTCGTCATGATGGGCCGCTATTTTGCCCGGTTCGACGAGAGCCCGACGCGTAAACTGAAGGTCGGCAACAATTTCGTGAAAGAGTTCTGGGGCGAAGGCTCTAACCGCGCGCGCAACTGGGAGCGTTACGATACCGGAGGCAAAGCGGGGCTTATGTTCGAGGAGGGCGTAGATTCCTACGTGCCTTATGCGGGAAGCCTGCAGGAAAACTTGAACAAGACGCTTCACAAAATCAAATCGACGATGTGCAACTGCGGTTCGCTATCAATCGCGGAGCTGCAGCGCAATGCGCGCATTACGCTGGTTTCGGCGACCAGCATTATCGAGGGCGGCGCACATGACGTCATTCTGAAGGAAAACAGCATTACCGGAGAATAAAAAATAGGGCTGCCTGGCAGAACTCCTAACGCTTGTTTGCGTGGAAGGAGTCGCTGGGCGGCCCTTTTTTGCCGTTTTAGAAAAAATAATCGCGTTCCACCTTGCTGATTCGCACGCCGTAGTTTTCATACCAATCTGACCGGCCTTTGTTCTGCGCTGCAATGTGCAGCGGATTGGCTTTCCAATTCCGGATCGCTTCGAGCGAAGCCCAGTAAGAAACGGTAATGCCTACGCCGTCGCTGCCGCGCGCGCTCTCGACGCCAAGGAAGCCGGGCTGCTCGGAAGCGAGCATCACCATGCTTTCAGCCATATCGCCGTAGCCGTTGTCGCCGGCTGTGCGCTTCGATGTGAAAATGACGGCGTAATAGGGCGGCTCGGGTGTTTTGGCTAGGCCGGTCGGTTCATGGCTTTCATTTGTATTGGTGCTCATGGGCAGAGATCCTCCTTATTGAACGATGTGTGTGCTGAGCTTACGATAACGTTTCCCAGCGCTCCCACATTTCGCGCGGATTTCGCTCATACACTTCCTGCTCGCGGTACAAATAAGCATGCATGATGAACTCGCGGCGAATGGTGGCAAAGTCCTCGTGGAATTGCTTTATGAAGGCATTGAGTTCTTTCTCGGTATAGCTTCTGCCTTCCTCGAGCTTCTCGGCAAGGTGCTGCAATACGATTCGTTTCTTCTTCAGCTGAGCCGGGATATGCTTCAGCTTGCCTTCGGCCGTGAAGAAATTTCGCAGCACGGACTGCTTCAATCGGTCGTTCTTCTCATCCATCGGTTCCAGCTCCTTCGTTTCTGTCGTTGCAGGCCGGGCCAGCAGCGATTGCAGCGAGCTCTCATATTGTTTGAGAAAATAATGATCCAGCGAGAAGAAGATGGCGTTCTTGTCGCGCCGTTCGCGAATCAAGCTGACGGTCCGCAGCTTGGCGGCGTGATGCGTAATGGTAGCGGGGGAGAGGCATAGCTTCTCCGCCAGCAGCTGCCCGGTCATCTCCCCCTCGGCGAGCAAAATCAGCATGCGGATGCGGGTTGGATCCGCGAGCGCTTTATGATAATTAACGATTTTATCAAGCTGCATCATGAGCCTTGGCCTGCCTTCCATTAATATTCGATGATTATCTAATTAGATGATAATCGAATTGGATGGATGTGTCAATCGCATGAACCAAATCTGGCGCAAAAATAATAGGGATTCCGCTTGTCTGTGACAACCGAAATCCCTATCGATACCTAGACTTCCTATTCAATTGTAACCTGCACTCCAATCTACTTCACAAACAACGATCCGTTGCTGCTCACGTTATTTTTTTTCAGATTGAACTTCCGACCGTACCGACAGCATCTTGGACGATTTCCCGTATGCCCCGAAAACAACTAAACCGGATAACTCCTTTCCCGAATCACTGGGGGACATACTTCGCTAACCTTCTTCAATGGACTATCCCCTTTCTAAGAAAGTGGACCCTGCCGATCAACCAGCTTCGTTCAGATTTCCGAACCTCTCGGCTTGGGGGGGGCGAGCTGCTTGTTTGATCTGACTTAAGTGTACAGGCAATTCGCCTATTATGTAAATATTCAGAAAAATCAAAATAATGACACGGGAGCGAAAATTTTAACCATTATCTCCTGTTTGCTCACGCTCCTTTACAATAACTTCAAATATCGAATCTTGTCGTAATTTGATTCGGCATATAAAGGCGGGCAGAAATTGTATTGACAGGAAGGAGACGGCGGCATATATTATAACCAACGGTTAGTAACCAATGGTTATAAGCTACGGAATGAGGAGTGTTGACCGATGAAGATCGAACGGATTTCAGAGCATATTTGGAGCTTGCGGTCGTGGATGATCATCCCGTTTCGCGTGTGGGTCGTGAAGGAAAAGGATGGCGTAACGCTTGTGGATGCCGGTATTCCGGCGATGACCAAAGGCATTTTGCGCTTTATCGGGAAGCTGCAGGCGGGGCCGCTAAAGCGGATCGTGCTGACGCACGGGCATTCCGATCATGTCGGCGCCATCGCGGGACTGCTTGCCAAGTATCCCGATGCTGATGTTTATGCGCATGAAATCGAATTCCCCTACATGGAGGGGAGGGAGCCCTATCCTCGGCGGAAGAAGGCCGGGCAGACGGTGCGGCCCGGGCTTGCGAAGCCTTTGAAAACAAACGAGGATGGCGGCGGCGGTCTCGCGGCAATCGGCAGCTTGTCCGTTTATCATACGCCCGGCCATTCGCCGGGGCATGTCGCCTATTACCACGAGCAGGACGGCGTGCTGCTTGCGGGGGATATGTTTACGTCTTCAAAAGGACGGTTGCGCAGGCCGATGCCGATGTTTACGGCGGATATGGACGAAGCTGTCCGCAGCAGCGAAATTGTACGAAAGCTGCGGCCGGCGCGGCTGGAGATTTGTCATGGCGGTCCGGTGCTGGAGCCGGCAGCGCAGCTGGATGCGTACCAAGCTGCTGCGTCAAGGGCCAACTAGCGCCGATGGTGCCGCATCAGCTCGGCGGCTAATTCGACTAGCCGTTCGCGAAGGCGCGCCGGCTCCGCCACTAGAATGCGGGTGCCGAAGCTGAGCAGGTGATGGGGGACGTAGGTTTCAAGCAAATACGCCTCCATCATGAAGGTGGCGGAATCTGCCGTGCGTTCCGTCAGCGTATCGTTGAACAGCCACATATCGCATAGCGCGTTTATCACCGGCAAGCTGCCTTGGAGCACGACGGTCGTAAGCGGCTCATCGCCGGTGTTTGGCCGCTTGAGGTTCTGCAGGAGAAAGTTGCGGGCGGAGAAATCTGCCGGGCGCTCAAACTGGGCGTTTGTTTCGGAAAGCGAAGTGATTCGATCGACGCGGAAGCTGCGCGTCGACTGGCGGAGATGGCAGTATGCGATGATGTACCATTTGCCGCGCCAATGCACCAGGCCGAACGGGTCGATATCGCGTTCCTGCGCTTCCTGGCCGAAGCCCTTCTGATAGACCATACGCTGCGTCCTGAACCCGGCGACTGCCTGCTCGAGCTGCTTTAAATAACCTTCGACATTCGCTTGTGGCATAGACGGATTGACGACCTCGAATCCGACCATATGCCGCTCGATTTCGCTGCGCTGCTCCTCATTGGTGTAGCGCTTTAATTTTGTAACGGCTTGCTGAAGCACGTCGCCGTAGGGGTAACCGGCTTCTTGCGCGAAATGCGCGGCTTGGATGAGCGCCTTCTGTTCTTCGAGATCGAAGAAGAGCGGAGATTCCTTGAAATGCTCGAGCAGGCTGTAGCCGCCGTTATGGCCGGAGTCGGCCACGATCGGGACGCCGCTGGCGCAGAGCGCATCGATGTAACGGTAAACGGTACGGATGTGCATCTCCAGCGAATCGGCCAGCTGTTTGGCGGTCATTCGCCTGTTTGCTTTGAGCAGCCACAGAATGGCCAGCATGTTGTCTGCTTTTGACATAGGCTGGGCTGCCTCCTTGGTTACTTGGGTTGGAAGCCTTCTTTGAACGGCGCGAGGAAAGGCTTCGGAATACCGGTTTCGAAGCGCATCGGCTCGCCGGTTGCCGGATGCTGGAAAGCGAGGAGCCGGGCATGAAGGCCGAGCCGGTTCAGCGCTTTCGATTTGGAGCCATATTTTTTGTCGCCGACGATCGGGTGTCCGATATCCTCCATATGGACGCGAATTTGGTTTTTGCGGCCCGTTTCCAGCGATACCTCGAGCAGCGAGTAGTTTCGGTTGCTCTGCAGCACTTTGTAGTGTGTTACGGCATGTTGGGCATCGGTAGGATTGGTAGTCGAATACATTTTCAACGTCTTGCTTTCTTTGAGATAGGACGAGATGGTACCCTCCGTTCTCTTGACCATCCCCTCGACGAGCGCGATATAGGTGCGATCCGTCACGGATTCCTGCCAGGTCGATTGAAGCTGCTGCTGCACCTGCTCGCTCTTGGCGAACATCATGACGCCGGAGGTGTCGCGGTCCAGCCGGTGGACGACGAAGATCCGGTTGCTCGGGTTGGCTGCCCTGACGTGAGCGGTCAGCTGCCGGTACGCGGTTAGTTCCGACTCCTGCTCGGAGGCGATTGACAGCAGACCGGACTCCTTCTCCACGACGATCAGGTCGTTATCCTCGTGCAGGATAGTAAGCCCGATAAGCGGCGGCGACTCTACGATGCGCTCCTTGGACACGGTGACCGTTTGCCCGGGCTGCAGCAAGTAGTTGTGCACTTTCTGCGGCGTGCCGTTTACGGCGATTTGTCCGCGGCTTAGCATCGACTTGATCGCGTTGCGGCCTTCGCCTTTCACCTCTGAGAGCAAGAAGGCAAGCAGCTCTGCGCTTTCCTTCACTTGGTAGCTGCGGCTGGGAGCCGGGGAAGCTTGCTTCGATTGCGCGGTGCGCCGCGGCGCAGATGGTTGGACGGCGCCGGCGCTGCCGCGCGGGCTTGCGCTGCGATGCGCGCCGATCTGCCGACCGCCGGCAGCCGGCTTTGATTTATTCGATTTGGCGCGGTGCTTGTGATTCATCTATCTATTACGCTCCTAGATCAAAATTGTACGTTCATTTTACTATACCGAAAGTATGGCGGTCATACAAATGTGGAAGTTCAGCGGTAAGGTAACCGGAAAAAGCAGCAGAGAGCACGAAAACGTGCACTCAGCTCAACCAATCTCCACACGAGGCTCCATTGCACGCGAACAAAAAAAAGCCGAGCGCGCAAACCGTTTGCGCGACTCGGCTCCAAATCTTTTACACCTGTACACCATGCTTCCGGTATACTTCCGGGAAATGATCGCCGACGAGAAGTTCGCCGGGCTGGACGTTGACATACGAGAGCATGACATGCTCGCCGATCGGCTCATAGCGCGTATGGCCGGGCATGTAGTGGACCGCGATGGCGCGGCGTTTCATTTCGGAACGGTTGTGCGGGCTGCCGTGCCAGGTGAGGCAGTGGTGATAACCCACTTGGCCTTTCTTGATTTCGAACGGCACCGCTTCGACGACGGCATTGTTCGGCAGCATCTCCGGCCGCTTATGGAACGGCTTAAATTCCTTCGTGCTGGAGAGGTAGCGCTGATGATTGCCCCATTTATGACTGCCGGGCACCATCCACATGCAGCCGTTCTCGATGACGGCATCGTCGAGCGCCACCCATGCGCTCACCAGGTCCGAAGGCTGAATGATCGGCCAGAGCGGATGGTCTTGATGCCAAGCGGTAGGACCGCCGGTTATCGGCGGCTTATATTGAATTTGGTCATGCCAAATCCGCAGCGAGTTGCTGTGCGTGAGCTGCGCAATCTCCTCGCAAATGACGGGATGAGCCGCATGCTGCAGAAACCGGTCGCTCGCGAGCCAAATATTGACGATCTGCACGACCTTCTCGCTCGCAATCATTTTCATATTGTCGTATGGGGAGTCCGACTCCAGCAAATTGCGGTTCAGCACCGGCTTCTTTACCGATTCGCCGTTCATCACTTTATCCAATTCCTCGCGAAGCTCTTCTACCTCGTCGTCGCTTAGCACGACGCCGCCCTTCAGAAACCCGTTGTTTTCAAATTCCGCGATTTGTGCTTGACTTAACATAAGAAGCATTCCTCCCTGAATCGTTGATTGCATGAACTAAGCATAGCGCAGTTTGAAAGCGGTGTATTTACATATACCGAACAGGGCTTTGCACTTTTCAAACATTGTAAGCGCCAAAAGAGGAGCTGAACCGACATGCCCGCGCCGCCGCAACCGATTTCGCTCGGAGCGATCGAAAACCTGCTGCCAACCGTAAACTTCGCCAGCCATGCCGCCGCGGAAGCGCAGATGGTATGGGGCCCCCGCGCCATTCCGGACTACCAGCTCTTCTATATTCAATCCGGCGAAGCGGTGGTTCAGATCGGCAAAGAACGCTTCGTGCTGAGCCCGGGAGACTGCGCGCTCTACGGACCCCATTGTCCGCATAAGCTGACGATGCGCAGTGAAGGCATGTTTATCGGCATTCATTTTCTGTACAGCAGCCCTTCGCTCGCGCCCGTGCATCCGGCTTTTGGAATCGAGAACCGCAGTGAGGAAGAGCTGTCGAGCAGCGTCCGCAGCAGCTACAAGCTTGCCATTGCCGGCCCGGAAGAGCTGGAGCTGCCGCCGTATTTTACGATTCCGGGGCTTGAACCGATCCTGACGCGCATTGTCAAAGAGTACTTGAACGGCCAGCCCGGTTATACGATCGTCATGAGGGCTCTGATGACGGAGCTGCTGGCCGCAATCGCCCGGAACCAGCTCACAAGGCAGCCGAAATCGGATGACCAGCGCAAGATCGATCCGGCGCTCCTCGCGATCAGCAAAGAGCCGGAGAAGAACTGGAGCGTCGCGGAGCTGGCCGCTTTATGCGGCTATCATGTCATCTACTTCTCGTCGTTGTTCCGCAAATGCACGGGCGAGAGCCCGAAGCAGTATCTCATTTCCGAGCGGATCCGCAAGGCCAAGTTTTATTTGTTAAGCGGGGAGAAGATGGAGGTTATCGCCGAGCGGCTTGGCTATGCGAGCGTGCATTATTTCTCCCGGAATTTCAAAGAGGAAACCGGGCTTACGCCGACGGAATTCAAGCAGCGGTAGACCTGTTTTTCTAGTATCTAGCAAACGATTATTCATAGACAAAATAGAGGACCGATGATACGATAGACGGATGTAAGATTCAGGGAAAATTGGAGGAACAAGCGTGAGTTTTATTCCAGGCATAAAGAAGAAAGTGCTCTTATCCGTCCTATCCGCAGGGCTTGTCCTCGCACCGCTGTCCATCCATGGAACATCAACGGCTGAGGCCGCTTCGGCGCCAACTCAAACGTATGCAGCTAATTCGCAGGCCGGCGCGACCTCCGTTGTAATTGACGGCAAGAAGCTTTCGCTGAGCCCGTCGCCGACTGCGTTGAAGGGGACAACTTTCGTCCCGATGCGGGCGATCTTTACCGCGCTGAAAGCAAGCGTGACGTGGGAGCCGGCGACGAAAACGATCATTGCCGTCAAAGGGCGCACGACGATTACACTGCAGCTTGGCAGTAAGAAAGCGGTCAAGAACGGCAAAGCTATCGCGCTAACTGCTGCGCCTCAGCAATTGAAAGGCGCGACCATGGTTCCGCTTCGCTTCATAGCGGAAGCGCTTGGCGCAGATGTGCAATTCAACCCAACCAAGGGCACGATCGCGATCACATCCGCCGAAGCGCTGCTGAAGAAGCGGCAGGAAGCCGAAGAGAAGGCTGAGCAGGCGAAGAAACCGCAGGTTCTGACCACTTCGCAGATCGTGGCTAAGAACGACGGCAAAGTCGTCATGATTATGACGGACACTGCGCAGGGCAGCGGCGTTGTGATCGGGAAAGACGAAATTCTGACCAACTACCATGTCATTGCCGATGCGGCCGAGGGCAAGGCACTGCTGCTTAGCGGCAAAGAGATCGAACTTCAAGGCATCGTCGGTTATAACGAGCAGCATGATCTAGCGATCGTGAAGACGAAGACGCCTTTGAATATTGCTCCAGTCGAGATCGGAGTCGGGGCGGAGAAAGGCGACCATGTCGTTGCGATCGGCAGCCCCCTAGGCTTCCAAAATACGATTTCGGACGGCGTCATCAGCAACATTACCTACGACGGCGCCCAGTATTATCAAATCAGCGCCCCAATCGACCACGGCAGCTCCGGCGGAGGCCTGTTCAACGATTACGGCGAGCTGATCGGCATTACGGCCGCGGGGATCGAGTCCACGCAAGCTGATTTGAATTTTGCCGTTTCCTCTACGAATATATTAATGTTGAAATATGATTTGGAAGAGTCGCCGCCGAAGAAGATCGAATTTCTGCCAAACCGCCTTCCGGATACGTTGAAGGGCGAATCCTTGGAGACGATCAAGGAGCTCTTCGAGGATGAGTTCTCCGAAATCGAAACCTTGGCCGGCACTACTTTGCTTGGCCAAATCGATATAACGCGGGATGCGCAAGGCTGGCTTGTCATCAGCGCGCAGATCGATCCGACCTTCTACATGGTCTCCGGGCACGAGTCGAGCGAACACATGCGCATGTGGGCGCTGAACACCGGCTATGAGCTGCGCCGCATGCTGCCGGACGATACGATTCAACTGACGGTTTACTATGATCAGGAGTTCAGCTTTGAGCCGCGCGGCTTCGCGCCGGGTGAAGTGACGTCGGCCGGAAACGGCAAGTGGCGCGTGCGCTTCCCGGTCATCTCGTATCAAGGCAAAGACAAAGTGTTCGTGAGCGTCCGGGCGTAACCGGGTCAGGCGAATATGCAGCACATAGAGAGCGGCCTTTGCGGAGCTCGGCGGAATTGCGAAACGCGCAGCCGCTGCCTCCGAGGGGCCGCTCTTCTTTTTTAAGTCGAGATTCGTTACAATAAGAAAGTTAGACGGGCTTTTATTCATGCAAACCAAAGGAATGACGATCGATGAAAGTTGTGCTTTCCACGCTAAACGCTAAATATATTCATACCTCGCTTGCGCTGCGCTGTTTGAAGGCGTACAGCGAGAAGGATTTTGATATCGATATTGCGGAGTTTACGATCAAGGACCCTGCGATGAACATCGTAGCCGACTTGTTCGCCAGGAATCCCGATGTGGTGGGCTTCTCCTGCTATATTTGGAACATCGAAGAAACGATTACGGTCATAGACATGCTTCGGAAAATCAAGCCCGAAATCCGTATCGTCCTAGGCGGTCCGGAAGTAAGCTACGATACGGAGTTTTGGATGGAGCGGCTGTCCCAGGTAGATTACATTGTCGTGGGAGAAGGCGAAGAGACCTTCCACCACTTGCTCACGGAGCTGAAGGACACGCTCAAATTCCATCTGGTGTTCGGACTTGCCTACAGGAAAGAGCATCAGGACGGCCGGCTCGAAGTCATCGTGAATCCGCCGAGACCGAAGCTCGATCTGGCGACTCTGCCTTCGCCGCATCGTTTCGCGGAGGATGTGCCGCGTCTCGCGAGCCGCGTCGTCTATTTCGAGACGAGCCGGGGCTGTCCGTTCAGCTGTCAATTTTGCTTATCGAGCATCGAGGTCGGCGTCCGGTATTTCGATATGGAACGGACGAAATCCGACCTGCTGTACTTGATAGACGCGGGCGCGAAGCTGATCAAGTTCGTCGATCGCACCTTTAACATTAAGAGAGATTATGCGCTGGAAATTTTTCAGTTCCTGATCGAGAATCATAAAGGCTGCGTATTCCAGTTTGAAATTACGGCGGATATCATGCGTCCAGAGGTGCTCGATTATTTGGCGGAGCATGCGCCGCCAGGCATCTTCAGATTCGAAATCGGCGTTCAATCGACGAACGATCTGACGAACGAAGCGGTGCAGCGCCGCCAGAATTTTGCGAAGCTGACCCGTACGGTCAATAAGGTGAAGGAAAGCGGTAAAATCGATCAGCATCTCGATCTGATCGCCGGCCTGCCGCACGAGAACTACGATTCCTTCCGCAAAACGTTCAATGACGTGTTCGACCTTAGACCCGAGGAGCTGCAGCTGGGCTTCCTGAAGATGCTTCGCGGTACAGGCATGCGCCTCGACGCGGACAAGCACGGCTACATTTACATGGACCGCGCGCCTTACGAAATACTCGGCAACGACATTATGCCGTTCTCGGACATTGTGCGGATCAAACGCGTAGAGGATGTTTTGGAAAAATATTGGAATGCGCACCGGATGGATCATGCGCTGCTCTATCTTGTAGAGCGGGCGTTTCCTTCGGCCTTCGACTTCTTCCAGCAGTTCGGTGATTACTGGGAAGGCCGGGGGTGGCAGAAGATCGGACACCAGCTGGAGGATCTATTTTCGCGGCTGTGGGCGTTTCTCTCGGAAACGGATGCGGCGCGGGCGGAGGAAGAACGCAGCGGCTGGCAGCTGGATGTTGCGCTTGGCCTCATGAAGCTGGATTTCTTCCTGAACCACAATTATAAGCCGCGCAAGGTATGGTGGGATTTCACCATGGACAAATCGGAATTGAACGGCTGGATGCAGCGCCTTGCCGAGCGTCCGTCGGATGTGTCGGAGGCTTTCGCGGCACTGGGACTGAGCGAGAAGGAGCTTCATAAGCATGCCGTCATCGAACGGCTGCCGTTTAACCTGAACCGATACTTGCATGAAGGCATCGTCTCGGCGAAGGAAGACACGCTGCTCGTCGTCATCTACAGCGGCGGCGGAAAGAGCGATTCTCGGTCGGCTGATTACTATACGCTCCTGCTCGTACCATCGGCTTCGGGACAAGCTTGAGCGAGATTGGTATATGGTGTAAAATCGAAGAGGTTTTATACAAGCGATTTACTATCTTTTCTTAAGGAGCGATGAACGTGGTCTATTTGGCTAATCAAGAACGTTACGCATCGATGACCTATAACCGCAGCGGACGCTCAGGCTTGAAGCTGCCCGCGATTTCGCTAGGCCTATGGCACAATTTCGGCGGCGTCGACAAGTACGAGAACGGCCGCGCAATGCTGCGCCGCGCGTTTGACTTGGGCATTACCCACTTTGACCTGGCGAACAACTACGGTCCTCCTGCCGGATCGGCCGAAGAGATGTTCGGTCAAATGATGACATCTGATTTCAAGCCGTACCGCGACGAAATGATCATTTCCTCCAAAGCCGGCTACTACATGTGGCCAGGCCCGTACGGGGAATGGGGATCGCGCAAATATTTGATCGCTTCCCTGGAGCAAAGCTTGAAACGAATGAACCTGGACTATGTCGATATTTTCTACTCCCACCGTCCGGATCCGGATACGCCGCTTGAAGAGACGATGGGCGCGCTCGATCACATGGTGCGTTCGGGCAAGGCGCTCTATGTCGGCATTTCGAGCTACAGCGCAGAGCAATCCGCGCGTGCAATCGAGATCATGAAGCAGCTGGGCACGCCGCTTGTCATTCATCAGCCGAGCTATAACATGCTGGACCGCTGGATCGAGAACGGCCTGCAGGACGTGCTGGAAGAGAACGGCGTCGGCAGCATCGCGTTCTGTCCGCTTGCGCAAGGCTTGCTGACGAATAAATACTTAAACGGCATTCCGAGCGATTCGCGCGCGGCAAGCTCAACCGGCTTCCTGAGCGAGAGTGCGGTATCGCCGGAGCGTGTGACCCAGCTGCAGAAGCTGAATGCCATCGCGGCGGAACGCGGCCAGTCGCTGGCGCAAATGTCGCTGGCGTGGGTGCTTCGCGGCGGACGCGTCACCTCCGCGCTGATCGGCGCAAGCCGTGTCAGCCAAATCGAGGACAACGTCGCTGCGCTGAACAATCTCTCGTTTTCGAGCGATGAACTGGCGAGCATCGAAGCTATTTTGCGGAAATAGTAACGAAGAAGCCTTGGAGGGCAGCCTCCAAGGCTTTTTTTAATCCTCAGGGGCAAACATTGTCGAAGCTCGGTTAAAGCGGCTATAATGGGCTTATCAGAAGAAGGAGTGAACATCAGATGAAGGTTGAAATTTGGTCGGACATCGCCTGTCCGTTCTGTTATATCGGCAAGCGTCTCTTTGAGAAAGGGCTTGCGCAATTCGAGCATAAGGACCAGGTAGAGGTCATCTACCGGAGCTTCCAGCTGGACCCGAATGCGGAAAAAAATCCGAAGCACGATGTATACGACCTTGTCGCAGGCAAGTACGGCGTCAGCCGCGAGCGCTCCATCCAGCTGCACGAGAATCTGGTCATGCAAGCCGCTGCGCAAGGGCTTGAGTTTAATTTCGAGCATGCCATTCCGGCTAACTCGCTGGATGCGCACCGTTTGATTCATTATGCGGGCATGCATGGAAAACGGACGGAGGCAGCGGAGCTCTTGTTCAAGGCTTATTTCACCGATTCCAAGCATATCGGCGAATTGGAGACGCTGAAAGGCGTCGCGGCCGATGCCGGACTGAATCCGGCTGAGGTAGAAACTATGCTTGCAAGCGATGCCTTCAAGGCAGAGGTGCAAGCGGAATGTAACGAAGCGGCCGCGCTCGGCGCAAACGGCGTGCCGTTCTTTGTCATTAACCGCAAATATGCGGTAGCAGGGGCGCTGGAAAGCGATGTGTTCCTCGACGTGCTGACGAAGAGCTGGGAAGAGGAGAAACCGCTGATCATTCTGGATCCTTCCTCGAAAGCCGGGCAGTCTGGCCTTTGCACGGACGATTCCTGCGGAATCGACGAAGGCGAACAGAAGTAATACGCAGCCAGCCGGCCTACTAACAATAAAAAGCACGGTAATCATCCTAATGAGCATGTTGCTCCCGGGATTACCGTGCTTTTTTGCGTAAAGGTTTACGCGTATTTGCCGGATAGGCCGATGCATGCGACCCCTGCCAGAATAAGCAGGCAGCCGATAATCTTGAGCGCGGACAGCGACTCTCCGAAAAGGTAATAGGCGCCGATAATCGAGATGATATAAGCCAGGCTTTGAATGGGATAAGCCAAGCTGAGGTCGACCTTGGACACGATAAACAGCCATAGTACAGTCGCGCAGCCGTAGACGAACAGCCCGCCGATTATGTAAGGCGACAGCAGCAGCTCCAGAATGGTCCGTATCGATTCAAAGGGCTTCTCGCGCTGCATAAGGCCGTATTTCCACAAAAATTGGCCGCTGACGAGCATCAGCGTATTCGCCAGAATGAGCAGAAACTGAACCGCGCTCATGAGCGTTCACGCCCTTCCGCAGCTTTCTCGAGCTCGAGGAGCTTCTTCTCCATGACGGCGAATTCCTGGGTCAGCGTTTTGATTTTGTCCGATTGGTTCGATAAGCTCATCGTCTGCCGCACAAGCAGTGCTAGGATAAAAATAATCGTCACCAGAATGACGAAGGTCGGCATGTAGGCGATGCCGATCCATTGCGCGAACCGGTTCAGGAGCGGGATGCAAGCCGCGGCCAGCACGCCCGCGATGGCGGTGACGAGCCAGAGGAACGCATAGCGGTCCTTTAATTTATGGGTAACCGTGAAGGACACGATCAACCCGAGAAAGAACAGGGTGATGAGAATGGCGACTAGCTGGTTCATCTATAGGAATCCTTTCGTTTAAGAGAAGCTTTTGCGAATAAGCGAGAACATGGTCACCTTCATCATGTAGTAGATCGATTTCGACCAGTTGATGGAGGAGGAGCCGCCTTGGCGGTTTCGCATTTCGACGCTGATTTCCTTCAGCTTGTAGCCTCGCTTGGACAAGCTTACGAGCACCTCGACCTCCGGGTAATCCGTCGGATAGGCGCGCGAGAACAGCTCGATCGCTCTGCGTCCGACGATCCGGAAGCCGGAAGTAGGATCATGGACGGGAACCCCGGTAAGCAGCCGTATGAGCCAGTGGAAGTAGAAAATGCCGATTCGCCGCGACAAGCTTCCCTTGTAGCTGCTGCGCTCGACGAACCGCGAGCCGATAACCATATCGTAATCGCCCGCTGTGATCTCATGAACGAGCTTCTCGATGTCGGCAGGCCGGTGCTGTCCGTCGGCATCCAGTTGAATCGCATAGCGGTAACCGCCTTTGTCGGCATATTTATACCCGCTTTGCATGGAGCCTCCGATTCCAAGGTTGACGGCATGGCGAAGCGAAGGAAAACCTTCTCTGCGGATAATGTCCGGCGTGCTGTCCTTGGAGCCGTCGTCAATGACGACGAAGTCGTAATTCGTATGCCGCCTTAGCTCATGAACGGTGCGCGCGAGCGTATCTTCCTCGTTGTAGGCCGGAATAATGATTAATATATCGCTGTTTCGCTGCTGTTTCATTTGCATAATCTTAAAACCTTCTTCCCATTTTGACCTGTTTCCAGGCTTGCTTTCCAACAAATCTTTTATAGTATAATAGAAAACGGTTCTTTATAGAATACCAGTTAACTGGAAAGGGAGTTATGCTTTGTTTTCACTTCGGTCCGAAACCCCGCGCATGCGGCGGTTTGTCTGGATAGTTGTCGCTGCCGTATTTCTGATTCATATGACGGTTGTCCTGTCGCTGGGCGACCATTTCCTGCTCGGCTCTTACGAGAAACGCAATAATGACGACGTGAAATATGTCCATGCCGCACAGGTGCTGCTTGAGCATCATACGCTTGTATATAACAGCGGAATGAACCCAACCAACTATATCATGCCTGTCGTGCCTGTCGTGCTTAGCGGCTTCATGACGCTGCTCGACCGCGATGCCGCCGTGATGGGCTTTCGTATTCTGCAATGCTTGATGCAGGCTGCCTCGGTGTATCTGATCTATATCATCGCCCGCGAAATGCTAGGCAGGAGAGTGGCTGTCGCCGCCGTGCTTCTTGATGCGCTCTATGTACCGAACTTATTCGCCTCCGGTGCGATTCTAACGGAATCGACGTTCAAGCTGCTCTTTTTGTTGCTGATCTGCAGCATTATTTACGCTCTGAAGCGCAAAACCTCGAAAGCGTACGTATTTCTCGGCCTCATGCTGGGCTTGGCGTGCTATGTAAAGCCGCAATGCGCGCTGCTTCCGATCTGCTTGCTTATTATTTGGCTGGTGCAGCGGTACAGCTGGAAGGATATCTTCAAATTTACGGCGATTATCGGCGTGTGCAGCATGCTGCTGCTGTCGCCTTGGTGGGTTCGCAATTACGTCAATTTCCATGAGTTCATCCCGTTCACGAAGTCGACCGGCAATCCGATGCTGCTCGGCGCCTTGATCAAGCGCGCCAATCCGCCGAAAGGCTTTTTCGAGCAATACCCGCAGTATAAGGACCAGAAGCTGTTCTCGGGCAGCGACAGCGGGGAGAAGCTGGCGGCCAAGCGGGTCATCGCCTATGGCTTTAAGCATCATCCGCTGGATTACGCCTACTGGTTTACGGTCGGCAAATCGATCCAGCTGTTCGAAAGTCCGTTCTATTCGAGGCCGGTGCCGGGACTTCCGCGGCCGGCCATTAATGTGGTCCATTGGCTGTACGTGCTAACGGGCTTCGCCGGTCTTATCATGCTTGGCGTAAGCCGCCGGTTGAGAACGATTCTGCCGCTGCTGCTTCCGTTTCTTTATTACTGGTTCATACATCTACCATTTATTACCTTCGGACGCTATGGTTATCCGCTCCTGAGTCTGCTGGCGATTTTTGCTGCCGTGGTTGTCGTGGCTTTGTTGGAGCGAAGCGGGATTTTGAAGAAGGAGGAAAGGGCTGCCGCTTAGCTGGCGGCTCTTTTTTTCTAAATCGGTGTAGTTGTAGCAGCGGGCTGCATAGTACAATGAGAACAGGCATTTGAAGGCGTTTACAGGTTCTATCAGTTTCTATACGAAGAGGAGGGTTCATTGATGATGCAAGTCGTACCGAATGCCGCCATCCCGGCACGTGCCGTCAGGGTTAGCACGGGAAAAGATTATTGGACGATACTCTTCGGCATGTGGCTGATCGGCGGCGTGTTTGTCGACGGGTTTGCCCACAATCATGGCGTAGTCGAAACCTTTTTCACCCCTTGGCACGCGATCTTGTATTCCGGATTTATGGCGTCGGCTATTTGGATGGTTTGGCTGCTGTACGTATCGAAGCGGACGACGGGCGCGCCTTGGACGAAGGCAGCTCCGGTGGGGTATGGGCTAGGCTTGATCGGCGTCTTGATCTTCCTGCTTGGCGGGCTTGGCGATATGTACTGGCATGTTGTCTTCGGCATCGAGCAAAGCATTGCGGCGCTGCTTAGTCCATCGCACCTGATGCTGCTGCTGGGCGCATTATTGATCTTGTCCAGTCCGTTCCGGGCGAGCTGGCATAATGAGAACATGACGAAGCCAGGCTGGCTGGAGTTCGCGCCGGCGTTTCTTTCTCTTGTCCTGACAGTAGGTGCAGTCAGTTTCTTCCTGATGTATGCGTGGATGTTCCGTTACAACCTGCCCGCGGCATCCTCGGTCGATTGGTATGTCAGTCAATTCGGCTACGGAATGGTCGTCGAAAACAACGAGACGCGCGGACTCGCTTTTATTTTGCTAAACACGCTTGTGCTCATGTACCCGGTTTTTCTTCTGATGAAACGCTGGCAGCTGCCGTACGGATCCCTTGCTCTGCTGTTTGCGATCGTCATGGTCATGATGAATGTGCTCGACGGCTTTGAATTCTACCAGTCCATAATCCTGGGCGGCGCTGTCGGACTGCTAGGAGACCTCCTGTATAAGTGGTTAAAAGCGGGCGAAGGCCGTATGTGGGCGCAGCGGATCATTGCCGCCGTGCTGCCGATTGCGCTTTGGGGCGGCTATTTCGGCTATATGCAAGCAGTGGACGGCATCGGATGGTCGGCTGAGTTGTGGTCGGGGGCTATTGTAGAGGCGGCGCTGCTTTCGGTGGGACTCCAATTGCTTGCTGCACCGAGAGCGAAAGGGTAGCAGACTACATATGAAAAAAGCTTCTTTTATGGCGATAAGATGGTTGGCCGCAACAGCCTTGGCGCTTTTGCTGTTGAGCGGGTGTTCTGGACAGCCATTGCGGAATGTTGAAATCCAGCCTCCTTCGCGCGGACTTCTGCATTACTTACAGCAGGACCGGATGGCCAATGTGTCGGATCGGGGCTATAAAGTAACGATAGCAGCCGGGCAAGAGGCGGAGCTCGGACGCGAGGCAGAGCTGGATCTGCAGGTGCTCGATCCGTCGGGCGTGCAAGTGGAACGCTTCACGGAAGATATGACGAAGCTGATGCATATGATCGTGGTGAGCGCGGATTTGTCGTCATTTGATCATGTTCATCCGGAACATGAGGGGAAAGGCTCGTTCAAAACAAAGGTGCGCTTTCCGCATGGCGGGCGGTTCCTGCTGATCTCGGAATTCATGCCGAATGACGAGGGGCTGACGGTCGTCAAGCAGTGGGTTACGGTGGATGGCGCCGAGCCTGAACCGGAGCGGCTTGAGCCGGGCAAATCCATGGTTACGACCGTGGATGGCATGAAAGTCACCCTCTCGCTCATGCCCGAGCTGTCCGAAGTGAAGGCGGGCGAAATGGCGATGCTTGGTTTCGTGCTCCGTGATGCGGCGACGGGCAAAGCGATCAAGCTCGAGCCTTATCTCGGCACATCAGGCCATTGCGTCATCCTGGATGAGAACGCCATGCAGTATTTGCATGTGCATGCCGCCACGGAGATGAGTACGGGTTCGAGCGTCATGTTTCACACCACGTTCCCCAAGCCTGGCGTGTATAAGCTATGGGGGCAGTTCCAGTTCAAAGGGAAAGTTCTGGTCGTTCCGTTTGTGATCGAGGTGAAGGGTTGAATTAGCTGAAAAAGAGAAACCTCCGTTCCGCTTCATGAGAAGCGGTTACGGAGGTTTTCTTGTTGGTTAAGGCGTTACGCTGCGCAGCACCGTCATGCTTCCATCCAGCTCGTAACCGCCGAGGTTGGCGGGAAGCAGGAAGCATTCGCCCGCTTTGACCGCTTGGGAGCCGCCGTCCCAGCTGAGATTGCCCGTTCCTTCGGCAATGACGAGGATCACGAACGAATCCGGCGTCGTGGACAGCTTCCATGGCGCGCGAACGAGCCCTTTCTCGACGACGAAATACGGCGATTCCGCGATGCGGAGCCATTCGTTGCCGCCGATGCCGTCCGTCTTCATGCGGCTCGCCCCGGCACCTTCGTAAGCGGTAACGTTCAGGGAGTCTTCGACGTGCAGCTCGCGAAGCTTGCCGTCAAGGCCCGGCCGGTTGTAATCGAACACCCGGTAGGTCGTGTCGGAGTTTTGCTGAATCTCGGCCACGACGACGCCGGCGCACAGCGCATGAATGGTGCCAGCAGGAATGTAGAACGCATCGCCGGCTTCAACCGGCACCTCCTGCAAGCAGTCCATGACGCGGCCCTCCTCGATTGCGGATGCCAGCGCAGCGCGGTCGACGCCGTCTTTGAGGCCATAGATGATTTTGGCGCCCGGCTTGGCGTCGAGTATGTACCACATTTCGGTCTTGCCCAGCTCGCCTTCAGGCAGGCCTTCATAATCGTCGGTAGGATGCACTTGAATGGACAAATCGTCATTGCAATCCAGCAGCTTGATCAGCAGCGGAAAGCGGCCGTTCTCCGCATAGCCCTTCGTGCCGAAAAATTCGCGTCCATATTTCTCGCGGATTTCATCGAGTCCGAGGCCGGCAAGCGGGCCGTTCATGACTTTGGTCGTCCCGTTCGGGTGATCGCCGATCATCCAGCCCTCGCCGATCTGGCCATCCGGCAGCTCAAGGCCAAATTGCTCAAGCGCGCGGCCGCCCCAAATGCGTTCCTTCATTTCCGGTTTAAATTGCAGCGGGTAAGTCTGTGTCACTGGTATATCTCTCCTCTTCCCGATCGTAAGCGATCGACTAGTTAAGCATTCGTGCCAGGCTGGAACATCTCCAGGAATTCGCCGTCGGGGCCGTAGAAGAAGAAATAACGCGCGCCGTTCGGAAGCGTCGTAATTTCCGTATCCTTCAGCGGAACGCCAAGGCTTTGGATACGCTTGAATTCCGCTTCGACATCGTCAACGGTGAACGCGACATGGTGCGTGCGGCCTTCCTCGGCTAATTGACCGTCATAGCCTTCAATTAATTCGATTTCGGACTCTTGCCCGTCCGAGCCGGCCAAGAAAGCCAATTTGATCACATTGTTCGTGTGCAGCATGGTGTAGAGGTGCTTCAAGCCGACAACCTCCGTGTAAAACGCGATCGATTTTTCAATGTCCTTCACCATAATGCCGACATGCTCGAGTTTGCGTACTGCCATGAATAATTCCTCCTTTTAAATGGACTTACCTTTTCTCGATTGCAACCAAATAAGGCGCTTCCGCTTTCTGCACCATCCGGTACAGCACCGCTTGCGCGGTTGTTTGCGGAAGAGAGGCCGCCCATTGCTGCACGGCCTCCGCTTCCTCGGCGCCGCCGGGGTGACCTGGATAAAGAACGACGGTTACGATACCGCCGGGGCGCACGAGCGCAAGAGCGGCGTCCAGCGCGGCAAGCGTTCCGGCCGGCGTCGTAATGACGGACTGGTCCGCGCCGGGCAAGTAGCCGAGGTTGAACATCGCCGCCGCTGCCCGTCCATGCGCTTCGGGAGCGACATGCTCCGCTATAGCCGCATGGCTGGCATGGACGAGATGAACCGCAGCCTCAGCGCCTGGCTTGTCCGTAACGCCGCCGTCACCGCCGGCCAAGCGGGCTCGCGTCCGCTCCAGCGCTTCCGCTTGGATGTCGAAGGCGTATACCGCCCCGCGCTTCCCAACGAGTTCCGCCAGAAACCGCGTATCCACGCCGTTGCCGCAAGTTGCGTCGATGACGGTGTCGCCCGGCGACACGCGCTCCTTCACCAGCTTATGGGCCATGCTGAGCACGCTGAGAAACCCCATCGCTACTTCGCCTCCCACAAGCGGCCCTGCCAGGTGTTGCGGCCCTCCAGCTCGCGGTCGATGGCATTCAGCACTTCCCACTTTTTCAAACTCCACATCGGACCGATGAGAAGGTCGCGCGGGGCGTCGCCGGTCAGCCGATGAACGATCATCTCCGGCGGCAGCAGCTCCAGCGTGTCCGCGATCAGCTTGACATACTCGTCTTGGTCCAGGAAGCGGAGCAGGCCTGCTTCATATTGCTTGACCATCGGCGTCTTGCGCATGAGATGGAGCAGGTGGATCTTGATGCCCTGCACATCCATTGCGGCGACGGCTTTACCGGTGTCCAGCATCATTTCATGCGTTTCCTGAGGCAGGCCGTAAATAATATGCGCGCAAACGCGGATGCCGCGGGAGCGGAGCCGCTTGACCGCATCCTCGTAGCAAGCCGTGTCATGGGCACGGTTGATGAGCGTCGAGGTCGACTCGTGAATCGTCTGGAGACCCATCTCCACCCACAAGTACGTCCGCTCGTTCAGCTCGGCCAAATAATCGACGACGTCATCCGGCAAGCAATCCGGACGCGTCGCGATCGATAAGCCGATGACGCCGGGCTGCTCCAGAATCGCTTCATAATACTCCCGCAGTTCCTCGACCGGCGCATACGTGTTCGTGTAAGCCTGAAAATAGCCGATATATTGCGCTTCCGGCCATTTCTGATGCTGCAGATCGCGGATTTTATTGAATTGGGTGACGAGATCGTCCCTGCGGCTGCCGGCGAAATCGCCTGAACCCCTCGCGCTGCAGAACGTGCAGCCGCCGGTCGCAATCTTGCCGTCCCGGTTGGGGCACGTGAACCCGGCGTCCAGCATCACTTTGAACACCTTGCCGCCGAACTGCTTGCGCATTTCGTAATTCCATGTATGAAACCGTTTGTCGCTCCACAGCCTGGGCTGAAGGGAGCCGGCATCCGGCCGTGTTTGAACGTTCATGGTTATGCTCCTCTTGCTTGTTGAATTCGTTAAGAACAATCATAACGAAAATCAAGACAAAACGCTACGATTACGCATCAGCGAGGGCTGCAGCCTAACTTAGGAGCCGAAGAAATCCCGCTACGAATCCGGGCTTTGAGCTGTAAAAAAAATCCGAAAAGAGGCTTGCTAAACCTTACATGACCTGTTATATTAAAAGTGCGGCAGATCAACGAAAAATAAAACTTTTACCCTCTTCAAAACACTTGTCATAGCAGGTCGATTTTCTGGAAATTCGATTGAAAAATTCAAGTAGGGGTGACAAGGAATGGACAATCAAGTTAAAATTCCGCACGGTGACGAGAAGGTTACGGTCGAATTAACGAGAAAAGAGCTGATGTTCCTGGCGGGCATTCGTTTCTACGGTAACCATAGCGTTGAAGTGTCTGCCAGGAAGAAATTGCATGACATCCTGGAGTCGCAAGAAACCGCTCACAATCAACTATTTAACTAAACAAAGCAGACCGTTCAGCCGAAGGCGCCCGCGCCCTCGGCTTTTTATTTTGAGTTAGAAACTGGCAGCAAGCGTTTCCGGCGCAGACTTTACAAGTGATGCGCAATTCGGGCACAATAAGGACTATTGAGTCATGAACATTCGTGGAGGAATCAATTCTATGCGTCTTAGAGGAAGAAAAGGAATTTTGGAGAGCTTGGAGGCACAGCCGGAGCTGGTGGTGCTGGATGCGGCGCCGCATAAGGGCCGCTGGCGGGAGTTTTTCGGCAACGACAATCCGATTTACATCGAGCTTGGCATGGGAAAAGGCCGGTTTATCAGCGATATGAGCGTGCGGAATCCGCATATTAATTTCATCGGCGTCGACATGTACGACGAGCTGATCCGCCGCGCAAGCGATAAGGCTCGCCTGGCTTGGGAAGAGCAGGGCGTGAAGCAGCCCCCGAACTTGGCGCTCCTGCGCGCCAACATCGAGGGCATCGAAGACATGTTTGCGCCGGGCGAATTGCAGCGCATCCATCTGAATTTCAGCGATCCGTGGCCGAAGGCGAAGCATGCGCGCAGAAGGCTGACGCATCCGCGCTTCGTAGCGAAATATATCGAGATTCTGAATGAGAACGGCGAAATTCATTTCAAGACGGATTCGCAGTCGCTGTTCGAATTCTCGCTCAACAGCTTCGCGGACATGGAGCTGCACATGCGCAACATCTCCTTGCATCTGCACAAGGAGCAGCTTCGCGACGATCTCGTGCTGACCGAATACGAAGCTAAATTCGTCGAGAAGGGCAACAATATTCACCGCGTGGAAGTGGTAATCGGAGAGAAGGCGATCGCCGCGCACAAAGCGGCGAAGCTGGCCGCTCAGAAGAATGACCAGGCAGAGGCAACGAACAATGAGACTAGCGAGCCGATTGCGGCGCCGATAGCGACGTCGGAAGGATAATGAAGGCCTAGGTACATTCTGGACCATGCAACGGAGCCGCCGAGGAGCAGCGCCGCCGGCAGCATAACCGGAAGCAGGGCGGCATCCGCCGCCAGAAGCCAAGGCAGAAGCCAGGCAAAAATAGCCGTTGTGTGACCCGAGGGAAACGAGGAGTCGCGCAGCGGCTTTTTGCATACGTGGACGCAGGTCAGCGCCTGATAGGGACGAAGCCTGCTGAATTTGCGTTTCATGATCGCCACGGGAATATGGCTGATGATGGTCGCGGCGAAGCCTTGCCAGCCGGCCGTGCTCCATGCGCCTGCGGCCAATAGCCCGCTAAGCAGCGAGGTGAGCAGGGTGAATGTGGCGCCGCCTGCATGCGTAACCGTTCCCAGCCATCCGCTTAACATCCGATTGACGACCCGGTGCGGCGATCTGCGGTTTGCCCATAATAGCAGGCGCTGTTCGTGCGTCAAGACCCAGAATACGACATTAACCATGCCATCCCCTCCAGGCTTCGTGATGGATACCATTCCTTTTTCCACAAGCCCAGTGTAAGGCGGATTTGTTTGTGCGGTGTTATCGAATTGCTAACCCATTATGAATTCTTCACGAACCCTTCATGCGGCCATAATGCGGCGATAATACAACTCCTGTATGCTTGCTCCACTAGCGGGCCGCGCCGATAGAGCGGCTCAGCTCTCATGGAGGCGATGCAATGCGTATTGCTCTGTTTACGGACACCTATGCTCCGGAAATTAACGGAGTCGCACGAACGCTCGAGAAATGGGAGAACTACCTGCGCAGCCGGGACATTCCTTGCTTAGTTTTTGCTCCGCAGCCCGAATCCGCCCTTCAGCAAGAAGCCACCGTCACCCGATTTGCCAGCCTGCCTTTCTTCCTCTACCCGGAATGCCGCCTCGCCTTTCCGAATCCGATTCACATCCATCGCGCCCTGCATTCGTTTCAGCCTACAATCGTCCACGTCGCAACTCCTTTCAATTTAGGCCTTTGCGGCCTTCATTACGCCCGAAAACACCGATTGCCGCTCGTCGCTTCCTACCATACACATTTTGACCGCTATTTGGCGTTTTACAATACCCGCTGGATGGTTAAGATGTTATGGAGGTATATGGAATGGTTTCATCAGGATTGCAGGTTTATTTTCGTGCCTTCCGAATCGACGCTTCAGGAATTGAGGGGACGGGGGTGGGATGAGAATCGGTTAGCGGTATGGACGCGGGGCATTGATACGAAGAGATTTCATCCGGGCGCGGACAAAGATGCGCTGGTGGCCCGGCATCGGCTCTCTCGGCATTCATTCATCGTACTGTACGTAGGCAGACTTGCACCGGAAAAGAACCTGGATTGCGCGATTGCAGCATTCGCAAAGTTTCAGCGGGACATATGCAAAGACGCAATATTCGTTATAGCGGGCGATGGCCCATCCATGCAAACCTTGAAGCAGCAAGCTTCCCGCGAAGGCATTTCGGTTTGTTTTCTCGGATTCACGGCGATGCCGGCACTTCAGCAGTGGTACGCAGCGGCGGATGTCATGCTGTTTCCATCACCGACGGAAACATTCGGCAATGTCGTTTTTGGAAGCGATGGCATGCGGAACGGCCGTCATTTGCGCGGATACGGGTGGAGTCGTGGACACGGTTGAACACGAGTGGAACGGCCTCAGATGCGAACCGGGCAGCGCGGATGCGTTCAGCGCGGCGCTAGAGCGCTTATACCGTCACCCGGAGCTGCGCAAACGATTTGCGGCAAGGGGATTGGCGCACAGCCTGCGGCAATCCTGGGACACGATCTTCAGTGAGCTTCTTGCTAAGTTTCGTGAAGCGGAGGATGCGGAAACGGCCACACGTTCAACAAATCGTCACACAAGGGGATAATTGGCTTGAAACCTTTCCCAGTTCAGGCTCGTTTTATTGAAAAGGGAACATGATTTTTTCGTAAATGGATGAAAATAAGACTGAAACGGAAGAAAACAAGGTCTCCGTTCCGACAAGTCCCGATGCAAGCGCTTTTCTTCGATTTATTGACGTCTAGGCGACGATTTGCGCTTTTGACAAATGGATACTTTGCATGGAAAATCAGTAAGGTTGCGGAACACAAAAAAAGAGAAGCCGCGATTCACTGACAGCGAGATCTGCAAAATTAGAGAGAATATAAAAAATGGGGTCTCAAGGGGGTAGTAAAACGTAATGGTTAACACGATCATTATTTTGTTTCAAATCTTTTTGGCTTTTGTCGGCGTGTACCAATTCAGCATTTCCCTGTTCGGCATTGCAAGAAAACGCAGAGAGCTAAAGCATAAGCCGCAGAAATCCTTTGCCGTTCTCGTAGCCGCGCACAATGAGGCGCAAGTCGTCGGCGCGCTAGTCGAGAACCTAAAAAAACTGGACTATCCGAAAGAACTTTACGATATTTTCGTCATTTGCGATAACTGCACGGACAATACGGCGGATATCGTCCGCAGCTACGGCGTGAACGCATGCGAGCGCAAAAACCCGCATCTGCGCGGCAAAGGCCACGCGATCGAGTGGATGCTGAAGGAATTGTGGGCGATGCCTCGCCAATACGACGCGATCGTCATGTTCGATGCCGACAACCTGGTCGGCAACGACTTCCTGATCCACATGAACAACGATCTGTGCGAAGGCCACAAGGTCATCCAAGGCTACTTGGATACGAAGAACCCGACGGATTCCTGGGTTACGGCCTCATACGCGATCACATATTGGTACTGCAACCGCTTGTGGCAGTTGTCCCGCCGGAACCTCAATATGGCCAACTATCTTGGCGGCACGGGCATGTGCTTTGACTCTGCGCTGCTCAAGGAAATGGGCTGGGGCGCAACAAGCCTCGTCGAGGACTTGGAGTTTTCCATGCGCTGCGTGAAGCGCGGCATTCATCCGGTTCTGAACTACGACGCCAAAGTTTACGACGAGAAGCCGCTGAGCTTCAAAGCGTCCTCCAGACAGCGTCTGCGCTGGATGCAAGGCCACTTTACGGTAGCCCGCAGCTATTTCTTCCCGCTGCTCTGGGCGAGCATCAAGGAGCGCAGCTTCGTGAAGTTCGACGCGGCGCTGTATTCGATCTCGGTCTACAACACGTTCATCGGCTTCCTGGTGACGGCGCTGCTTTGGCTGGATAACATCATTCCGGCGGAAAACGCGTTTTCGTCGATCTATTACTACTTGCCGTACTGGGTGGCAGGCGTTGCGATCTTCGCAACGGTTATTATGTTCCCGCTCGTGATGATGCTCGAAGGCATCCGCTCGGGGAAAATGTACGCTCACCTGTTTTCAATGGTGTTTTTCCAGCTTTCCTGGCTGCCGATTACGTGCTACGCCTTCTTCACGCAAAACAACAAGCAATGGAGCCACACGCAGCATACGCGGGTTCTTCGTTTGGAAGAAGTTCAAAGCAAGCAAGTGTAATTGGCAAATCGTGCGCAGCAGCGAGGCGGTTGACAACCTCAATTGCGCTATGATATAGTATTTCAGTAACATGTCTTGAAGATAGTAATTCACATGTATACGCACAAGAAGGAGCACCCGCTTCTCACCTACTGGCGCAGGCCGGATGGTTCGCGATCATTGATTGGCACAGGCAGCGGCCGCATGGCTGCGTTCAAACAGCCTACAATCTTGGTTATTGGAATGCGGGTCCCTTGCGGATCCGCATTTTTTGATTTTGCTTGCGGGATTCATCAATTTTGGAGGTGGCAGGTTATTAGCAGGGAACATCAAATCAACGATGAAATTCGGGCCAGAGAAGTGCGCGTAGTAGGCGCAGAGGGCGAACAGCTCGGCATTAAGCTTTTCCGCGAAGCACTGCAGATGGCAATCGATTTGAACATGGACCTCGTAAACGTTGCACCGACAGCGAAGCCGCCGGTGTGCCGGATTATGGACTATGGCAAATTCCGTTACGAGCAGCAGAAGAAAGAGAAAGAAGCGCGCAAGAATCAGAAGATCGTTGACACGAAGGAAGTTTGGTTCCGGGCTAACATCGACGAGAACGACTACCAAACGAAATTCCGGAATGTCGTGAAGTTTCTGGGTGAAGGCGATAAAGTGAAATGTTCGGTCCGATTCCGCGGACGTGAAATTACACATGCTTCTGTCGGTCAGAAGATTTTGGACCGGCTGGCAAGCGAGGTTGCTGATTTGTGCGTCATGGAGCGCGTTCCGAAGCTTGAGGGCCGCAGCATGATCATGATTTTGGCGCCGAAGCCGACTAACTAACATTCAATTGAGGAGGATACACCAACATGCCTAAAATGAAAACTCACAGCAGTTTGAAAGACCGTTTCAAAGTTACGGGTACTGGTAAAGTAATTCGTTACAAAGCGTACAAGAACCACCTTCTTTCCGGCAAATCGTCCCGTCAGAAGCGCGTTCTGAACACTCAACCGAACTTGGCTAAAGGCGATTTCAAACGTCTGCAACAAGGCCTGGCAAACATCAAAGGTTAATTTCGATCGTTCGATCTAATTTCGTATAAATAATACTCGGGAGGTTTCTACTCATGGCAAGAGTTAAAGGCGGATTCGTCCGCGCACGTCGTCGTAAAAGAATTTTGAAGCTAGCGAAAGGTTATTTCGGTTCCAAACACCGCCTGTTTAAAACAGCTAAAGAGCAAGTGATGAAATCCTTGCTTTACGCATACCGTGACCGCCGTCAACACAAACGCGACATCCGCAAACTGTGGATCGTTCGTATCAACGCTGCAGCTCGCCAAAACGGCCTGTCCTACAGCAAATTCATGTACGGCTTGAAGCTTGCGGGCGTTGAAGTAAACCGCAAAATGCTTGCTGACCTGGCTGTGAACGATATCAACTCGTTCAACACATTTGCTAGCCTTGCAAAACAAAAAGTTAACGCGTAATATAACGCGTCGCTATAAAGCGCCCTTCTGCTACGGCAGAAGGGCGCTTTTTTACATAGCATTTATATTTTTGTTTGCCGTCATAGGGACATCGGTACAATCGCATTCTGTTACTAGTGAATAGAGTATAGGACAACGCCGTTTATACCTTCGGGACAAATGCCGGATAAGGATGTTTGACCCCGAAGGCTGAGCACAAGCATTGTAAGCTAAGGTGAGGAGGGAAAATCCTTATGCAACGCGTGACCAAAGAACAAGTTCAGAAGATGGTCGGCAAAACGGTCTATGCGGTCCGCAAAGACGGTTCTGTAGTAACCGGAAAGCTCGTTCGCGCTCATCACAACCAATTGCAGATCATGCCGCTGAGCAATGGCAAAGATGCTCAGACAAGAGCAATCATTCCGCTCGTTCTATTCGATCTGCTTGCGATCGGACTGTTCGCAGGCGGCTTTGGTTTTGGCGGCTTCGGCCATGGCGGCTTCGGCCATGGCGGCTTCGGCTGTGGCGGTATCGGCGGCTTTCCAGGAGGTCACCCAGGCTTTGGGGGCGACTTCGGTGGCTGCGGCTGTCAGCAGCCTTTCGACGGCTTCAAAAATACACCGTTTTATTAAGCCGGGAAGCCATTCGGCCATTTCTAAATTATAACCATTTGATCATTTCGTAGCAGCGTACCTCGTGAATGTACCGGATCGTCTGAAAGCCCAGCCGCGTGTAGAGCCGCTGGGCTCTCGGATTTCCCAGGTCGACGAATAAGCGGCCAATCCGGCAGCCCTTCGCCTTAGCTTCCTCCTCCGCCTTGGCCAGCAGCCGCGTGCCGATCTTCTTATCCCGGTGCTGCGGATGGACAACCAGCATATCGTAAAGAAGCGTGTCGCCGCGCAGGTAGTAATGAATGAACCCAAGCGGAATGCTTCGTTTGGTCCGGGAGTATACGAGCGATGTACCGTCGCTTAGCCGTTTGGGGAGCTCGCGGATCGTTTGCGCATCCCTTGGTGAAGCCGAATAGGAGAGCGGTATAAGCTCTTTTTTAATTAAGCGGATAATTTCGTCGTCATCCGTTCGCGCAATCCTTGCTCGAATCATCAGCATCCCGCTTTCTTCGCGCATGATGCTACATACTATGTCGGGTAAAGAAGAGGCGCGAGCCCAATAATTGGTTATACATAACTTTTTATAATTATGCTGAACCTAGTTCTTGACGAATGAATATGCGACGAATATAATAAACGATAAGCTAATAAGTCAACGGCTATGAAGAGGACGAAGTGTTAAGGGCTCTTTTGCTCCAGAGAGTGTTCGGATCTGCTGAAACCGACGCCAAAATCCCTTTCCAACGAGCTCACCTCGGAGCTGTTTCCCTGAAAAGTTCATCATTGATCGTATTAGGGGAAATCGTAAGGCACGCGTTAATGTGCCAAGGTTTGAACGATGGGTTGTCGTTCTTACCTTATGAGGTTATGCACTGTGAGGTGCATAATGCAATTGGGTGGTACCACGGAAGCTAATCCTTTCGTCCCTGGACGTGATGAACGTCTGGCGGCGGAAGGTTTTTTTGTTTTTCTAAGAAGGGAGGACGACTTAATGGTCGCTCAACATGCAACGTTAAGGTCAAAAGAAGAAATCATGGAAAGCCTGAGAAAACCGGAGGTCATTACCGGCTCAGAAATTTTGCTTCGCAGCTTGGTGCTGGAGGATGTGGAGTGCGTATTCGGCTATCCGGGCGGAGCTGTGTTGTACATTTATGATGCCATGCATGGGTTTTCGGACTTTCAGCATCTGCTGACCCGTCACGAGCAAGGCGCCATTCATGCGGCCGACGGCTATGCGCGGGCTAGCGGGAAAGTTGGCGTTTGTATCGCAACATCGGGACCGGGAGCTACGAACCTCGTCACAGGGATCGCAACTGCGTACATGGACTCGGTGCCGCTTGTCGTCATCACCGGTAACGTAGCGACTACTCTGATCGGTACGGATGCCTTCCAAGAAGCGGACATTACCGGCATCACGATGCCGATTACAAAGCATAGCTACCTGGTGCGCAAGGCGGCGGACCTGCCGCGCATCATCCACGAGGCGTTCCATATCGCCAATACCGGCCGCAAAGGTCCGGTGCTCATCGACATTCCTAAGGATGTTTCCGCAGAGCTGGCTCTGTTCGAGCCGGTGACGGAAGTGAACATCCGCGGTTATAACCCGACGGTTACGCCGAAGAAGCTGCAGGTCGACAAGATGCTCAAAGCAATCAGCGAAGCCGAGCGTCCAATCGTCCTTGCGGGCGGGGGCGTCGTTTACTCCGGCGGGCACGAAGAGCTGTACGAGTTCATTAAGAAATCGGGCATTCCGATTACAACGACCTTGCTCGGACTCGGCGCTTTCCCAAGCGGCGAAGAGCTCTGGCTCGGCATGCCGGGCATGCACGGTACGTACACGGCGAATACCGCCATTCAAGACGCGGATCTGCTGATCAATATCGGGGCTCGCTTCGACGACCGCGTAACGGGCAAGCTGTCCGGCTTTGCGCCGAAAGCGAAGATCGTTCATATCGATATCGACCCTGCGGAGATCGGCAAAAACGTACCGACGGATATCCCGATCGTCGGCGACGTGAAGACCGTGCTGCAAATGGCGAATAAAGAAGTGAAATATGCGGAGAAAGCCGATACATGGCGGGCGCAGCTTGCAGCCTCCTGCAAGGAGAAGCCGTATAGATACAACGATTCCGAAGACGAGCTGAAACCGCAGTGGGTTATCGAAATGCTTTATGAGGAATCGAATGGCGATGCGATCGTCACAACGGACGTAGGCCAGCACCAAATGTGGGCGGCGCAGTACTACAAGTTCAATAAGCCGCGCTCGTGGGTTACATCCGGCGGCCTTGGCACGATGGGCTTCGGTTTCCCATCCGCGATCGGCGCGCAAATGGCGAACCCGGATCGTCTCGTTATCTCGATCAACGGTGACGGCGGCATGCAGATGTGCGCGCAGGAGCTTGCGATTTGCGCCATCAACAACATTCCGGTTAAAGTCGTCATCATCAACAACCAAGTGCTCGGCATGGTTCGTCAATGGCAGGAAATCATCTATGACAACCGCTACAGCCACATTGACCTTGCCGGCAGCCCTGATTTCGTGAAATTGGCTGAAGCCTACGGCGTACGCGGATTCCGCGCTACCAATAAAGAAGACGCCCGCGCGGTATGGCAAGAGGCAATGAATCATCCGGGACCGGCAGTGGTGGAGTTCGTCGTTCGCAAGAACGAGAACGTGTATCCGATGGTTACGCAAGGCTCCACGATTGACCAAATGCTAATGGGGGATTCCGAATGATGAAGAGACATACGGTAGCAGTTCTCGTAAACGATCAGCCAGGCGTCCTCCAGCGCGTATCCGGACTATTCGGACGCCGCGGCTTCAATATTGAAAGCATCACCGTCGGGACAAGCGAGGAAGCCGGCTTGTCCCGGATGGTCATCGTCACCACCGGCGACGACAAAACGCTTGAGCAAGTCACCAAGCAGCTGTACAAGCTGATCGACGTCATTAAAGTCGTCGATCTAAGCGCTAATCCGATGGTAGGCCGCGAGCTTGCGCTCATCAAGGTCACTGCGGAGCCGGGGGCGCGTCCGGAAATTATGGGCGTCGTTGAAACGTTCCGTGCGGCCGTCGTCGATATCGGCACGACTTCGCTCATGGTACAAGTCGTAGGCGACACCGACAAGATCGATGCGATGATCGAGCTGATGAAGCCATACGGCATCCGCGAGCTGTCTCGTACGGGCGTTACGGCCATGGTCCGTGGAAGCGCAAGATAAGATAACTAGATCATAGGGTAACAAGAGTAAGTAAGAATCTTCAGGCTTGATTACAGGTCAACACCGCTTTTGAGCGGGGGTTAGAGCGAGGGAAGCGCTTGAGGCATGAAGCTGCGGTTCTCGTTGTCCCTCCTGTAACACCCGCTCAGAAGGGTTAAATTAAAGGAGGCTTCATTTACATGGCAGTTACATTGTACTATGAGAAAGATGCAGACCAAAGCGTTCTGCAAGGCAAAACAATCGCAGTTATCGGTTACGGTTCCCAAGGTCATGCGCAAGCGCAAAACCTTCGCGACAGCGGTCTGAAAGTCATCATCGGTCTTCGTGCCGGCAAATCCGCTGAAAAAGCGAAAAACGACGGCTTCGAAGTATTGTCCGTTGGCGAAGCTGTTAAGCTTGCTGACGTTGTACAAATCCTTATGCCTGACGAAACGCAAGCTCGCGTTTACAAAGAAGAAATCGAGCCGAACCTGAAGCAAGGCGCGGCGCTGATGTTCTCCCACGGCTTCAACGTTCACTTCGGCCAAATCAAGCCTCGTAAAGATACGGATGTATTGCTGGTAGCACCTAAGTCGCCGGGCCACATGGTTCGCCGTACTTACGTTGAAGGCTTCGGCGTACCTGGTCTGATCGCGATCGAGCAAGACGCAACAGGCAACGCAAAAGCAATCGGCCTTGCATACGCAAAAGGCATCGGCTGCACACGCGCAGGGGTTATCGAAACTTCGTTCAAAGAAGAGACGGAAACAGACCTGTTCGGCGAGCAAGCGGTACTTTGCGGCGGCGCTTCCGCGCTTGTTAAAGCGGGCTTCGAAACGCTGGTTGAAGCAGGCTATGCGCCTGAAATGGCATACTTCGAGTGTCTGCATGAGCTGAAGCTCATCGTTGACCTGATGTATGAAGGCGGTCTTGCTTCGATGCGCGATTCCATCTCCAACACGGCTGAATACGGCGACTACGTAACAGGTCCTCGTATCGTAACTGACGAGACGAAGAAAGCGATGAAAGCCGTTCTTTCCGATATCCAACAAGGTAAGTTCGCTCGCGACTTCATCTTGGAAAACCAATCCAACAATGCATTCATGACGGCAACTCGCCGCAACGAAGCTGCTCACCCAATCGAAGTCGTTGGCGGCCAACTTCGCGAATTGATGCACTGGATCAAGAAATAATAAGCGTTTAACCGTGTAACCGGTCATGGGATAGCAATCATGTGTGACCCGGATACAGCGACCGGTCCCTGCGTCTCCCCAAGCGGAGGCGTCAGGGCCGTTTCGCTATCCGGGATTATTCTGGAAGCCCGAGGTGTGACTAATGCGCAAAATTTATATTTTCGATACGACGCTTCGTGACGGCGAGCAATCTCCGGGGGTTAACCTGAACACGAAGGAAAAGCTCGAGATCGCCTATCAGCTGGAGAAGCTGGGCGTGGATCGGATCGAGGCCGGCTTCCCGGCAGCGTCCCCGGGCGACCTTGCAGCGGTAAATGCCGTTGCGCGTGCAGTCAAGAATGCGACCGTCATCGGCCTGTCGCGCTCCCGCGAGCAGGACATCGATGCGGCGCGCGAAGCGCTGAAGGATGCGCAGGATCCGTGCTTGCATTTGTTCCTGGCGACATCGCCGATCCACCGCAAGCACAAGCTGCGCATGGAGAAGGAGCAGGTGCTGGAAACGGCGGAGCGTGCGATCCGTTACGCGAAGCAATATTTTAGCAAAATCGAATTCTCGCCTGAGGATGCGGGCCGTACCGAACTGGACTTCTTGTGCCAAGTGACGGATATGGCGATTCGCGCAGGCGCGACGGTTGTGAACATTCCGGATACGGTCGGTTACATGACGCCGGCTGAGTTCGGCAATATTTTCAAGACCCTCAAGGAGCAAGTGCCGGGCATCGAGAAAATCCAGCTCAGCGCGCACTGCCATGACGATCTTGGCTTGGCGACGGCGAATGCGCTTGCAGCCATTCTGAACGGCGCGGACCAAATCGAAGGCACCATCAACGGCATCGGCGAACGCGCGGGCAACACCGCGATTGAAGAAGTGGCGATGGCGCTTGCGACCCGCGGCGACCTCTTCGGCGCGACGACGACGCTGAACTTGAAGGAAATCGCGAAGACGAGCCGCCTCGTGAGCAAGCTGACCGGCATGGTCGTTCCGGGCAACAAGGCGATCGTGGGCGCGAATGCGTTTGCGCATGAGTCGGGCATCCACCAGGACGGCATGCTCAAGGAGAAAACGACGTACGAAATCATTTCTCCGGAGACGATCGGTCTGCGGGATTCCAAGCTTGTCCTCGGCAAGCATTCCGGACGCGCGGCGTTCAGGGAGAAGCTGATCGACCTTGGCTACGAGCTGGACGATGAAGCGGTGAACGCGGCATTCGCGAAGTTCAAGGACCTGGCGGACAAGAAGAAGAACGTCATGGACGAGGACATCCGCGCGATGCTCGAAGAGAAGCTGACGGACACGCCGGAGGTTTACTCGCTGGAGACGATCCACGTCAGCTATGGCAACAAGTCGGTGCCAAGCGCAACGATCCGCGTCCGTATGGCGGAAGGCGAAGTGAAGGAGCAATCGGCAGAGGGCAACGGTTCCGTCGATGCGATCTACAACGCGATCGACGCGCTGACGGCCGAAGCAGTAGAACTGGAGGATTACTCCATCAAGTCCGTGTCGCACGGCAAGGATGCGCTCGGCGAAGTGCATGTCGTGCTGAAGCAGGATGAAGTATCTGCGCAGGGCCGCGGCCTGAGCACGGATATTCTCGAAGCGAGCGCGCGTGCCTACATCGATGCGTTGAACCGTCTTGTAGAGAAGCGGAAGTCTCCGGGCCGCCGCGACAAAATGAGCTTGATCTAAATCGTTCCTAATAAAACGCTCCGGCGGCCGAATGCGGTTTGCCGGGGCGTTTTTTTAATGGCATTGCTCGCCATGGACCATGCTATAATATAGAAAAATCGACAACCGCTGGCGGCGGCAGCCGACTGGCATCATAAGCGCGGTGCCGATTGGGGGAACGAAGAAAAGCATGATGTTCGTATGGATTGTGCTATGGATTACGGCAGCGCTGCTCGCTGCGACGAACCGGGGGAATGCGGCAGGCCGATGGCTCAGCTTGGTCGCGTTCTGCGGCGGTATGGGGGCGCTTGCTTCCGTGCTGGAGGGCTGGATTGTGGCGCTGTTGGCGCAGCAGGATATCGATGATGAGGGCGAGCAAGTGCTGCGCGTCATTCAGCGCGGCTGCTCTTGGATGAGCTACTACGGCTTGCCTTATGGCTTCCTCTGTTTCGGAGCGGCTTATAATCCGGACAAAGTACCGTCTGTGCTGGTACGGCGATTGCCGGCGATTGCGGCCTTGCTGCCGCTTGCCATGCTTGTGGTGCCGATCGCTGAATCGTATCCCGTGCATTACGACATTCTAGCGGTTTGGGCCATTCCGTATTTTCTCATAGGAGCCTTGCTGCTGCTGAGCAAGCGGCATGTACACCCGGCGGAGAAGCGCTCTCATGCGATATTGCTGATTGCCGTGCTTCCGGCTGTCCTGATTGCATTAACGATGAACTTTATCATGCCGCTATTCGGGCTGTACGGGCTGTGGCGCTACAATGTGTGGCCGATCAGCATCGCTTTCGTTATCTTCCTGTTCGCACTCTTTAATTTCGGGTTTCTCGGCGTCCAGCTGCTCATCGAGCGCCGCCAGCTGAACTATTCGCTGCGCGCCATTACTAGCGGTACGGCGATGCTGAACCACGCGATCAAGAACGATATCGGCAAGATCAAGCTGTTCACCGATAAAATGAGCCGCGAAGCCGGCGCCAACGAGGAGCTGCGGGCAGATCTCAAGGTGATCGGCACGGCGGCGGGGCATATCGAGGCGATGATCCGCAGCGTGCATGAACGGACGCAGGAGCTTCGCCTGCAGCCGCGGGAGATGAGACTGGCTGAGCTGGTGCGCGTTCAGCTTGCGGCGCTAAGGGAGCAGACGGCCGGCTGCGGAATTGACGTAACGGCGCAATACGACGAGGATGCGATCGCATTCGCGGATGCGGAGCAAACGTCGGAAGCGATAAACAACGTACTGCAAAATGCCATCGATGCGATGCCAAGCGGAGGAAGCCTGACGGTTACCGTCATCGCCGGCAAACGGGGCAGCACGATCGAAGTCAGCGACACGGGAAGCGGCATCGAGCGCGCTCACTTGCGGAAGGTAATCGAGCCCTTCTTCACGACGAAGAGCGGCAGGGCGATGAATTTCGGCTTAGGGCTTGCTTATTGCGCGCAGCTGATGAGCCGTCAAGGCGGAGAGCTGCGCATCAGCAGCGAAGCAGGCGCAGGAACGACGGTACGGTTTCATTTTAAAGCGGTCAAACGGACTAAAGGAGCGTAAGAGAATGAGCGGACAGACGATTGCGGTCGTTCTTGTGGAAGACGATCCGGATTGGCGCAGAGGGCTAGCCGCCTATTTGAACAATGAGCCCGATATAACGATCGTCGGCGAAGCGGATCACGCGGAAGCCGCGCTCAGCGTCGTGGCGGACAAGAAGCCGGACGTCATCCTGCTCGATATCATGCTGGCGGACAGCCCGGAAGGGCTGCGGCTCGCCGCGGAGCTGTCGGTCGATTCCGGCGCGCGCATCATCATGCTGACCTCGATGGAGGATCGGGCTTTTGTCGTAGAGGCATTCCGCGCGGGAGCAGTGAATTACCTGGTGAAGTCGGATTTCGCTGCGATTCCCGCGGCGGTCCGCAAAGCCTCGGAAGACAGCTCGGCAATTGACGGCGCGGCGGCCAAGCTGATGCTGGCGGAGTTCCGGCGGCTCAAGCTGCTTGAGCGCGAATATGAAGCCGATAAATTCAAGCGGCTGCTGACGCCAGCCGAGGTGCAGCTGCTATCGATGATTCACGACGGCTACAGCCAAACGCAAATCGCGGAGAAATCGTTTCTCTCGCTTCGCACGGTGAAGAACCATGTAAACAATATTTTGCGGAAGCTCGGCGGCAAGAGCAGCAAGGAAGCGGCTCAACGGGCGAAGGATAACGATTTGTTCTAAGCTGATTGGTTTGCGTGTCCGACAGGACATGCAGCATTCAGTTAATTAGCATGCAGCTGTTTCCAACCGCACTTATTCGCTCAGCCTATAAAAGTCATAGCTTTCATATCTTTGTCAACCTCGTCATGTTGTGGTACAACTATGTGTAGACTGAGAATCATGATCAAAGGGCGGCTTACTGTCCTTCATAAAAGGAGAGGCAATCAGATATGGCAGACGTGAAAAAAATTGCAGTTATCGCCGGTGACGGAATCGGACCGGAGGTTGTTGGCGAAGCGATCAAAGTAATGAAGAAAACCGAGGAGCTATTCGGCTTCCAATTTGAATTCGAACAAGGCCTGTTCGGCGGGATCGCAATCGATGAGAAAGGTACTCCGCTGCCGCAGGAGACGCTGGACATTTGTAAAAATGCAGATGCCGTCCTGCTTGGAGCGGTAGGCGGCCCGAAATGGGACAACAATCCGAAGGAGCTTCGTCCGGAAACCGGCCTGCTCGGCATCCGCAAGGCGCTGGGCTTGTTCTCCAACATTCGTCCGGCTAACGTATTCGATTGCTTGATGGAAGCGTCCACGCTGAAGCCGGAAGTGCTTGCAGGCACAGACCTGATCGTGGTTCGCGAGCTGACAGGCGGCATTTACTTCGGCGAGAAATTCCGCCGCGAAGGCGCTAACGGCCAAGAAGCGGTTGATACTTGCGTATACAACGAAGCCGAAGTAGAGCGCATCGTGCGCCAAGGCTTCGAAATCGCCCGCACGCGCCGCAAGAAGCTGGCATCGGTCGATAAAGCAAACGTATTGGAAACATCTCGCCTATGGCGTGAAGTAGTGAACCGGATCGCTCCGGAGTATCCGGACGTAGAACTCGAGCACGTGCTCGTAGATAACTGCGCCATGCAGCTGCTGCGCCGTCCTGCGAGCTTCGACGTAATCGTAACGGAGAACATGTTCGGAGATATTATCAGTGACGAGGCAGCGATGCTGACAGGTTCGATCGGCATGCTTTCCTCCGCTTCGCTTGGCGAAGGCAGCTTCGGCTTGTACGAGCCGGTACACGGTTCGGCGCCTGACATTGCGGGCCAAGGCATCTCGAACCCAATCGCGACGATCCTTTCCGTTGCGCTGATGTACCGTCTGACGTTCGGTTACGCGGAAGCGGCTCAATGCATCGAAGATGCGGTTAAGTCCGTTCTCGACGCCGGCCACCGTACGGGCGACATCGCCGTCGATAAGAGCAAAGCGATCGGCACAACAGAAATGGGCGATCTGATCATCGCAGCAATGAAAAAGTAATTTTAGGCTATGAATGGAGACCCGGGACCGGTAAGGACCCGGGTTTTTTATTTTCTCTGGAGGTCTGTCGGAACCAGGGAATAGCAGGGAATACTTGAATAAGTTTCATATTGTTCGGCTGGTTGACACTGGAATCGAAAGCAAAGCAGGAATTTTGACACATAGGCGCGAATAAGTTATAAAAAAGTTTCAGATGTGATTGATGAAGGGTAATGGAGGCTAAGGAGGAGACAGGCATGAGCTTTTGCTGTGGAGCAAGCATGATAGGCACGAATGGTACGCTGAAGCATTTTCGTACGCATATTCATAATGTTCCTATTCTGTTCTGTCCAGTTTGTCACCGCGTGGAAATCCATCACATGATTGAAAATGAGTATGAAATTCTTGCCGAATACGCACACGGCGACGGCGCATCGGAAGTCGACTTCATCGAATATGTCGAGCAGGAGGAGCAGGAACTGTTCGAGAATTGCGTGAACAACGAGAATGAGGATCCGATGGATGTCGTGACGAATCAAATCGATATGGCACTAGATCTCCTCAGCTTTGCGAAGCAAATCGCGGACGAAGCCTGGGAAGCGGAATTGAAAAAGCGGCTCGGCGTATTGAACCAGCGGCGTAATAAGCTACTGCAGCGCAGAACCTCTGAAGGATATTGTTGACGACGAACGCCTCCTGATGAAGGAGGCTTTTTCTTTTATATACCAATTTCATGTACCCCCCAAAGCAGAAGGGATATCACGAAAAATGTAAGTGTGAGGTGGATCGGTTGTTACTTGTACTGTTCAAACGGATTTTTGGCGGCAAGCACGATGCGTCCGCGGTCACCCTCGATTCCAAAGTCACTCCGGAAGAGATGGTGGAGCTGATTCGAAACGGCGAAGCTTCACGGGATGATTTCATCGCAACCTATAAGCCGTATATCGCTAAGGTGACTAGCCGATTTTGCAAACGATATGTTGATGCCGCACGTTCGGATGAGTTCAGCATTGCACTTGCTGCCTTCGACGAAGCGATCGGACAATTCTCAAGTCAGGCAGGAAAATCGTTCCTCGGTTTCGCCGAAACGGTCATCCGGCGCAGGCTTATTGACTATGTGCGAAAAGAGCAAAGGCATGCCGGGACGGTTCCGTACAGCGCCTTCGATCAGGACGACGAGGAAGAACTGACCGTTAACCCGGTTGAAATGAAAGAAGCGATGCAGCGATTCGCCGTCTCTCAGGATGTCGAGGCAAGACGTCTTGAGATTATGGAATACGATAGCAGGCTGCGACAATTCGATATCACATTCGGCGAACTGCCGGATTTATCTCCTAAGCATACGGATTCGCGTTTATTGCTTATTTCGATCAGCAAACTGCTGGCCGGTTCGCCGGAGTTATACGAGATCATGGAGACGAAACAGAAGCTGCCCATCAAGGAATTGTGCGAGATGGCGGGCGTCTCCCGAAAGACGATTGAGCGTAACCGCAAGTACATCATTGCGATTGCGTTACTAAATAATGGTGATTACCCTTACCTGCAGGAGTATATAAGCCCGAAAGAGCCACCGCAGCAGGAGTTATCCCAGGTGAAAGGAGTGAGAGCATGAGTCGCGGCATTGTAATGGAAACAGGTCCGAAATACGCCATCGTCATGACGCCGGATGGACAATTTCGCAAAGTACCGACCGGCCGAAAGCTACAAATCGGCGAAGAATTCAGCTTCTCAGAACGGCGGAGATATGCGCATCCGCGTAAATTGCATAGTTTCAGCATCGGCGCGGCAGCGATTTTGCTTCTCCTCTTTGTGCCGTTTCTGCTGGGCCGCATAGGCCAAGGTCCGGAGGTCGTCGCTTACTTGACCATGGACGTAAATCCGAGCATCGAGCTTGGCGTCACGGAAGATGAGCATGTCGTGGAGCTGCGTGCCATCAATGATGACGGCGCGGACGTGACGGAAGGTCTTGCGTATAAGGGACTCCCGCTGGATCAAGTAGCCGAAGAGATCATGGACCGCATCGGCGCAGGGACATATTTGAATAGCGGGGAAGGCGACGTGATTATCACGAGCGTCATGATTGCGGAACCTGATGTCGCTGAGTATGAGAATCTCGTAACGGAACATATGGATGCGGCCGTCCGCAAGTCGCTAAAGAAATTGACGGATGAAGGCCGCAGCTTGAAGGTAGAAGTCACGAAGATCAAGGCGCCGAAAGAAATCAGGGAAGAGGCTGAGCATGACGGTTTGTCCGCGGGCAAGCTAGCCTTCTACTTGATAGCGAAGGAGCTGGGATACAACGTCACCCTACAGGAGCTGAAAACGCAGTCCATTCATCAGACGGCGAAGCCGTGGGGCGGCGTGAAGGCGGTAATCAACGAGCAAACCAAACCGGCAGTATCTTCCGCGAAGGACGATGATTCGAATAAGGCCGAGGATAAGAAAGTATCGCAAACTACGGAGTCTGCGATAAACGCGGAGCAGAAGAAAGAGCTTCGAGAGCAATTGAAGGAGCTGCTCAAGAAGGAGAAAGAGAATCGGTCCAAGGACGATGACAACAATAAGCATCGGGATGACGATGACAAGAAGGGCTCCTCTTCCTCGAAGAAGAACAATGAGAGCGCCGACAACAAGAACATCAAGAAAAGCAGCGGCAGTTCTTCGATACCTGCGCAGAGCAAGCTTCAGAAGGGCAGCGATAACCGCAAAGATGACAGCGTTCGCGAAGGCGACGACGATGACAACGGGGATCGCGGCCGGGGCGATGACAGCGGCGGAGACGATGACAGAAACAAGGACAGAGACGATGACCATAAAGGCGGCCGGGAAGAGGGCAATTCCTCTTCCGATGGTCGCCATAATGGCGTTTTTGATGATGATGACAAGAAACAAGACGATAAAATAAAGAAAAACTCCGATATCAAGAAGGACGACAATCGGAACAAGGATCGAGTACATACGAAACGCGAATAGCTCATGGTTAAATGAAGGCGCAGGCTTTAGTGCTGCGCCTTTTATACTACATTCTTTCGTGATCATTCGACAGGATCTCCTGTTGACAGTGATTGGACGATGTAACTATGATTATTGTAAGCGATCTCGGGCTCGGCACCTGCAGGAAGGCAATATTAGGGCGGAGGCGAGAACTAACGTGGAAATGCTCCATATTCGAGAGAAAGCGGATGCGATTCGCGCACGACAACGAGGAAGGGACATCGCGAAGGCGATCGGCTTCAGTGTTGTTGATCAGACGGTAATTGCGTATGCGATTTCCGAACTTGCGCTGAAGCTCATTGCGTTCCCGGAGAAGGGGCATATGACCGTTCGCCAAATCAGTCCGTGCAAAGGGGAACCCGCCAGCGGCATTGAAATCAGACTTTTCGATCATTTTCGCGGACCCAGTCGAATGAACGTGCAGTGGATGGATAAATTGGCTGACGACGTCGAAATGTCTCACGATCAGCTGCGGGGAACCATGATTACGCTGCGTAAATGGATCCTATCTCCACTGCGTATGGATTCGCCGAATTGTGCGGCAGGGGAGGAGTAATACATGCAAGCCTTTCGAAAGCGATACTTCCCGGCGCTGGCCGAATATATTCGAAGCGGCAGCGAGGCATCGCTTTTTGAAGCGACAGAAATCGGGAAGCTGCTTCACGGCGTTCATCCGGAAGATATAATCGCGATTCATGAAGAATCGATGCAAATGCTTGTCGCCAATGTCGAATCGGAGGAAGCATTACAGCTTTACAGCCGTTCGTTTATTTTCCTGATTGAGCTGATGGTGGCGTTCCGATTCCGCTTACTGCCGGAGCAAACGCCGGAACAGCGGTTCAGCGAAATGCGGGACATGCTTCTTAGCTCGCACCGCTCATTCCGCATGGTGAAGAACAAGTATGAAAATGTGCTCCAGCATATGGACAGCGGCATTGCGATCTTGGACGGCGACGGCATCGTTTCGTTCATCAACGTCCAGATGGCGAAGCTGCTCGATATCCCGCGCAAGACGTTAATCGGCTGCAGCTTGACGGATATTTTATGGCATAATCAGCTCAGCAAAAGCACGAAACGCATCATTTTAAGGCTGTATAAGGAAATGTTTCTGCGCCGAAGCCGTTACCTGGAATTTCAGGATGTGAACGGCCGGTTTCTGCTAGTCACCGTCACCTATGGCGATCAGCTTGACGGCGATTACTTATTCAGCGTGAAAGACGTCACGGAATATAAGCAGATCGAGCAATCGGCTTATCAGAACGATAAGCTGGCGATGCTTGGCAAGATTGCCGCGGCGATCGCTCATGAAATCCGTAACCCGCTCACCTCCATCCGAGGATTCATTCAACTCTTGAAGCCCCATCTCGCGCAGCTCGGGAAAGAAGAATATTCGCGCATTATTTTGACGGAAATCGACCGAGCCAACGACATCATCTATGAATTTCTAAATTCCTCGAAGCCCTCGGCTCCTATGAAACAGAAAGTGCTCATTAATTCGCTGCTGAAGGAAGTCATCCTCCTCTCGGACAGCGAAGCGCTCATGAAAGGCTGCCAAATCCATTTGGAAACCTATGACGAGGAGCTTGCCGTTTCCATCGACGTGAAGCAGGTAAAGCAGGTCATTCTCAACATCGTCCGCAACGCGATGGATGCGATTGACGATCTGGGCGGCGAGCGGAGCGGCAGAATCGACATTATTACGCGGCGGGACGGAAACGACGCGGAAATTACGATTCGAGACAACGGCAAAGGGATGGATGTCGTCACCAAATCGAAGCTGTTTGATCCGTTTTTTACGACCAAGGCGTCTGGAACGGGACTGGGTCTCTCGGTCAGCTACCGGATTATCCGCAACCATGGCGGAAAGATTCGAGTTTCCAGCAACAGCGGCGAAGGAACGGAGTTCAATGTCTATTTGCCATTAGCGGAATAAAGGATTAGAATCGGGGTATAACCCGTGTTCATGTACAGGGGCTGTCCTGCAGGAGGCTGTTGATGGTTGAACATCCTCTTGCGGGAAGGACGAATCGGGAAATCGGGGAAACCCGGTTTTTTTGCGTTGCTTCTATTCTTAGGGGAATAAGCTACTATTCATTGGACGGGAGTTGTTTATCAGGCATGAGTGCACTATTTACATATGGGTTGAAAGAACAAACGAATGCGGCGGATGCGCCGTTCGATGTCGTCGTGTCCTTCATTAGCAAGGAAGAATTGAAGAAGCCGTCGGCGGCGGGATGGGTTCATCCTCAGCTCGATGAAGCGCTGCGGCAGCATGCGGAGAAAGAGCTCTTCAAGGGCGATCCTCGGGAAACACTGGTGCTGCCAACGCTGGGGCTCCTCCCGGAATCGCATGTCCTGTTCGTTGGGATTGCCTCTTCCGATCATCTGACGGTCGACGGGCTGCGTGACGCGGCTGCAGCAGCGGCCAAAGCCGCGAAGCGGTTGAAGGCGGTCGCCATCAAGCAGCTGCTTCCTCAGGCGCTTTCCGTCGGAACGGCCGTGTTCACGGTAAGTCAAGCCGCGCAGGCTATGACGGAGGGCTATGTTATGGGCTTGTATACGCGCAAGACGGCAAAGAAGAACGATGCTAGAAAGCAGTCGCAGACTGTGAGCAGAGTGGCGTTCGCGAGGACGGAAACGATGCCGGAGCCGCTCGCTGCGGCTGCGTCGGAGCAGTGGGCTTGCGGGATCCGCCGCGGAAAGGTGTTTGCGGAATCGGTCCTGTATGCGCGTGATTTGACCAATTTGCCGGGCGATCGCCTGACGCCTGCGAAGCTTGCCGAGGAAGCGGAAACGCTGGCAAAGGGGTACGGCTTGAAGGTTGAGATTTTGGACGAGAAGACTTGCGAGGAGCAGGGGATGGGCGGCCTGATCGGCGTCGGCAAAGGCAGCATACACCCGCCGCGCATGATCGTCATCCATTATGAAGGCGCTCCGGGGCAAGAGGAGAAAATGGGCTTGATCGGCAAAGGCATCACCTTCGATACGGGCGGCATTTCCTTGAAGAAGGGACTCGGCATGGAGGAAATGATCTCCGATATGGGCGGTGCCGCTGCCGTGCTGGGGGTATTGCGCATTCTAGGCGAGTTGCGCCCGCAAATCAATGCCGTGATCGTCATTCCGACAGCGGAAAATATGCCGTCGGATCGGGCGATGAAGCCTGGCGACGTTCTGACGATGATGAACGGCACGACGGTGGAGGTCGTCAATACCGATGCGGAAGGACGGCTCGTCCTCGCGGACGGGCTGACGACGGCCATTCGCCGCGGGGCGACGAAGCTGATTGATGTCGCAACGCTGACGGGCGCGGTCATGGTAACGCTCGGCGACGTGGCGACGGGCGTTCTTACGAATGACGAGGCTCTGCAGCAGCAGGTCATCTTGGCTTCCAAGCGAGCCGGCGAACGCGTCTGGCCGCTGCCGGCGTATCCGGAATTCCGCAGGCAGCTCGACAGCGATGCGGCGGACATGAAGAACGGCGGCAACCGCTTTGGCGGCGCGAGCATCGGAGGCTTGTTTATCGGCGCTTTCGCCGAAGAGAAGCCTTGGGTGCATCTGGATATCGGCGGCACGGCATGGCTGGAGCGGGAACGGTCTTGGGAAGTGAAGGGCGGCACAGGGGTTATGGTGCGTACGCTCGGAGAGCTTCTCGTTTGACCGATAAAGGAGGTTAGAGCTGCTGATGAGTCAAAAGGAGTTCACCATTTCGGCGAGTCCGATTGCCGATCTGCGGCATCTAGTTGATGAGTATATCGTGCAATTATCCTCCCCGATCGATTCGTTTCTGGAGGATCATATTCTCGGTTCTTCTTTCTACATCATCCGCTCCCATGCGGATGACGTCGGCTATTTTGCCATCCATAATAGTCAGCGGCTTACCCAGTTCTATATTCGCCATGCCTGGCGCATGCACGCGCAGTCCTTGTTCGCCAGAGTTATTGACGAATATGCGGTAAAATGTCTATTCGTGCCGACCTGCGATGAAGGTTTGGTGAGCCTGGTCATCGATCAGGATTACGTGATCAAGAAGCAAGCGTATTTCTTTCAAGACAGCCGGCTCGAATTGGCGGGCGGCAGTGATCAGAATGAGTTTCGCCTTGCAGCCGCAAGCGATCTTCCGGTCATCGAGCAAGTCTGCGTCGACTTCATAGGGGATTACGCCAAACGCATCGAGCGCGGCGAAATCTTCGTTTACTGCAAGGGCTCCGAGCTGCTTGGCATCGGGGTGTTCGAGAAGTCCAAGCTTGTTGAAGGACTGGGCAGCATCGGGATGTTCACCAACGAGACTTACCGAAGGCAAGGGATCGGAAAAGCGATTATCGTCGCGTTGCGCGGCTGGTGCAAGGAGCATGGCGTAAACCCTGTCAGCGGCTGCTGGTATTATAACGAAGCATCCAAGAAAACGCTCGAGAGCGCCGGCATGGTGACGAAGACCAGGCTGCTCCACGTGGAGGTCATTAGCGGCACCGCTGATGAGTAAGCGTATAGCTCCGCATTTTTAGGAAATAGTTAAAGTGTTGCAATTGGAATAATGAGGTTCCAACACTATTGTCTACCGAAAATGGTGCTTCGCCAATGTCATTGGAATATACTTCAAATTGGAGCGTGATTCCTATCCAACCTACACAGGATCCTTCAAGAGTACCGCCCGGTCAGCGGGTGACGGCGGGCTTCCCCGTTCTGCATCATGGCGAGGTGCCTTATTACCGTGATATGAGTAAATGGAATTTGCGCTTATTCGGATTGGTTGAGGAAGAGGCGGACATTTCGTATAAGGATTTTATGCAGCTGCCGCGCCGCCAGTTCGCGAACGATATTCATTGCGTCACGACATGGTCGAAGCTCGATAATGTGTGGGAAGGCGTTGCCGTTGCGACCATTATGGAGCGGGTCAAGCTTGCGCCGGAAGCCAAGTTCGTCATGCTGCATGCGGAGCATGGCTGGACGACGAATTTGCCGCTTGAGGATTTCCTGCGGGAAACGTCGTTCCTCGCGATTAAGCATAACGGGGAGCTGCTCTCGCCGGAGCATGGGTATCCGGTTCGGATGGTCGTTCCGCATTTGTACTTCTGGAAGAGCGCGAAGTGGCTGCGCGGCATCGAGTTTATGGCGTCGGATAAGGCCGGCTTCTGGGAGCGGAACGGGTACCATATGTATGGGGATCCCTTTAAAGAGCAGAGATATGATTTTGATTAAAAAAGACCGATCAGAAGTTAAACTCCAGTCGGCCACATAACAGTTTACTCTTTTACCAGGACTACCAATTGCCTTTGTAACATCGGTATTGATGGTTATATGATCAAAGACTTCGTTGATGAAGTTCTTCTTGGCTGCTTCATCATCAATCTGAAACCATATGTCATGAATTTTCTTAAGATGCTGTATGACTTCCATTGGAGTCATGCGGCTCTTTTTATTTTCACCCAGTTTGTCCAGTTCCGACTTAATAAAAGCTTCACGTTGGCGATCAGCTTCAGTATGCTGTCGAAGCTCATCCAACGTAATGAGATCATCTGCGAAAGCGCTCTGCCACTTTTCTTTCGTTTCAACAACTGATCAAGTTCAAATTCTAGTTGATTTCGCAGTGCATGTTCATCAGTTATAGTCTCTTCGCCAGCAGAATAATACTGGCCGATACTGGAGACTTTAGGTTCGAACACCTTCAAGTACCGATACAAGGTTCTCCGATTTAGATTCAATGCAGTTGCAATATCCTTCATCTGTACATGGGGAATTCCCTGTTGAATGAACTGCTTCTCTGCTTTTTCGATTATTCGCTGTCTTGTTGTGTCCTTCTTCATATCGTGATGATCACTCCATGAACGCTTGATAGATACAGGAAGTATACCGCGGGTTTATAAAGTTTGGCACGCTTTTTTTCTTTCGCATTCAGCTACTCCTACATATGTACCTCGTCCCGGAACTCCCGCGGTGATTTGCCGGTCAATTGGCGGAACAGCTTCGAGAAGTAATGCACGGAGGAGAATCTGTGCTTCTCGGCAATTTCCGTGACACTAATCGTCGAATTGCGTAAATCGTCTTTCGCCCTATTGATCCGAAACTGGTTGATATATTGAATAGGAGGCAATCCGGTCGCGTGTTTGAACAACTCGAAGAAGTAGCCGCGGCTTATTCGCAATTCGCGATAGTACGTTTCTAAAGGCAGCAGCTTGCCATGCAGCAAATCCTGATCGAGCTGCCGCAACAGCTTGTATATTCGAGGATCGGGAACGTGGTCATCCTTCAATACGAAGGATAGAAAGAAATCGATAAATTGCAGAAAATGACTTTGCGTCCGGATATTGCTCATGTAGGTCCGCTCGTTAACAAAATTGTTTTCAACATAAAATTTTTCGAAGTGATCAATCCATATATGGAGCTTCTCGACTTTCAAATGCTCCGGGATCGGATAAGGAAACGCAATATCAAGCTGATTGCAAAGCAATAAATCAGCATCGTAGCAAATGTGGCTGGGAGAACTGAAATTGGCATGGCGATCCCTATAGACCCAGTCGAAATAGCAGCAGATATGAACCATGGGATCTTGGCTGTCGGCAATCCAGTCATGCGGCTGTCCGGCCGGAATATAGAGAAGGGAGCCTTGTCCGGTCTCGTACGTACGGCCACAGGTATGAAGAACTCCCTTACCTTCGCTGATTAAGTAGATTGCGGATGAATAGCCATGACGATTGCAGTTCTCCTGACCTTTGGAGAACGCGTACCGTGTAGCGTAATTCACATAGGGACGAAATACGGTAAAGTCCATGTGCCAAACCTACTTTCGAATGAATGATTGATTCCAGTAAAGGAATTTAGAGACAACATTTACCTGACGATTGTACAAAACATTGACGTTTATATAAATACATCAAATGAAAGTGTTGTTACAATTCCGTTAGGAGGAAACGACGTCTCAAGTTATTCATAAACCTCGCCCAGTATAAAATGAATGCGCTTTCTATGATTTCGGCTATTACTGCTAGAATACCAGAATGGGGTGAGAGTTTGAAGGCCGTAACACGTTCGTTAGTGGCGAAAACTTATACGAAGCGTTCGAGTTCGTTATGGGTGAGGGTGTTGAAAGGGTGGCAGTTATATGTGCTTCTGCTGCTGCCGTTAGCTTACATCATCTTATTTCATTACGTCCCGATGTACGGAGCGCAGATTGCGTTCAAAAATTTTAGTCCGGTAAAGGGGATTTCCGAAAGCGACTGGGTGGGACTTAAACATTTCAAGCGCTTTATCGATTCGTACGATTTCTGGAGAATTATGAGGAACACGCTGACGTTAAGCCTGTACGACTTAGCCGTGGGGTTTCCTTTGCCGATCGTGCTCGCGCTCAGTATCAACTATGCCAATCAGAAAGCATTTAAGAAAACGGTGCAAATGGTGACTTACGCGCCCTACTTCATTTCGGTTGTCGTAATGGTCGGCATCGTATTTCTGATGCTCGACCCGAGGATCGGCGCCCTTAATCTGATCATCCAGCAGCTGGGCTTTGATCCCGTCAACTTCTGGGAGAATGCGGGCTATTTCAAATCGATCTATGTATGGTCGGGCGTTTGGCAAAATATCGGAATTTCCTGCATCATCTACTTGGCCGCTCTTTCCGGAATCGACCCCTCCTTGCATGAGGCCGGCGTCATGGACGGCGCTTCCAAATTTCAAAGAATGATTCACATCGACATCCCTGGCATCCTTCCCGTCGCTAGCGTCATTTTGATTTTAGGCATGGGACAAATGCTGAATACGGGCTTCGAGAAGATTTTGCTGATGCAGAACCCGCTGAATATTCGAACCTCCGAGGTTATCGATACTTATGTGTACAAGGTTGGCTTGATCTCGAAGGCGCCAAACTTTTCATATGCAACGGCCATCGGATTTTTCAAGTCGCTGATCAGTTTGGTCCTTCTTCTTACGGTCAATCAAATCGCCAAAAAGCTGGGACAGAACAACCTATGGTAGCGATGACGAAAGGTGAGAAATGACATGTATAATCCATCGATCAAAGAGTCGCGAGGAGATAGGGCATTCACTTTCGTTAACTACACCTTTCTTGTCCTTGTGCTGATTATGGTCGCCTATCCGCTCCTCTATATTGTTAGCGCCTCATTCAGCAACCCGGGTAAAGTGGCTGCGGGCGAAATCTGGCTGTTCCCGAAAGGCTTTAATGTTGCGGGCTATAAAGCGGTATTCGACTACAGCAGGTTCTGGACGGGCTTTACCAATTCCCTGTTTTATACGTCGGCCGGCACGATGCTTAACGTCACGCTCACCGTCATGGCCGGCTATGTCTTATCGCGAAGGGATCTTGTCGGAAGAAATCTTTTTATGCTCCTGTTCATGTTCACAATGCTGTTCTCTGGAGGGCTCATTCCAACCTATCTCTTGGTTCAAGATCTAGGATTGATCAATACAAGGTGGGCTATGATTCTTCCAACCGCGCTATCTGTTTGGAATTTAATAATTGCGAGAACGTTCTTTCAGGTCTCTATTCCCCAGGAATTACTCGAAGCGGCGCAAATTGACGGCTGCAACGATTTCAAATTCGTATGGCGAATTGTCTTGCCTTTATCAGCTCCAATCATTGCGGTGCTCTGTCTGTTCTATGCTGTTGGCCATTGGAACACGTATTTCAACGCTTTGATCTATCTGCGCAATAAGGAGCTGTTTCCGCTGCAGATCATTCTGCGCGAAATTCTCATTCTTAACAGCGTGGATACGGCAATGACGAACGGTTCGGAGGCGCAGGCCAAGCAGGCGCTTAGCCAATTGCTGAAATTTTCGCTGGTGATTATCGCAAGTCTGCCGATCTTGGTTATCTATCCTTTCGTGCAGAAGCATTTTGTCAAAGGCGTCATGATCGGATCCTTAAAAGGTTAGCGGGCCGAGCATGAGAGGCGGTGGTGAGCGGGCTGGATTGGTAAGAGAAAGTACATAAACAATCGGGAGGTCGTCCATGTGTTCATGCATAAGCGCATACTGATCTTGTTCATGATGGTTGCATTGATCGTTATTCCGGTATTGAGCGGCTGCAGCAATAATGCGAATGACACAAACAATACGGCAAACACGAATACGAATACGGGTGCAAACGTGGAATCGAAAACGAATTCGAATGCCTCCACTGGTGACGCAGCGAATGCCGACAATTCACCTGTAACCCCGCCGGGAGAGTTTCCGATCACGAAAGAGAAAGTGACCCTGAAGGTCATGATTCCATCCCAACCGGGCGTGACTTGGGAAACCAACGCTTTCACGAAATGGTACGAGGAAAAAACGAATGTGCATCTGGAATTCGATGAGGTTGCCGCCGACGGCGCTGCCGAAGCGCTTAATCTTCGGTTGGCGAGCGGCGATATCCCGGACATGATTATCGGCTTCGCCGTTTCTCCCGCGCAACAGCAGATCTATGGCGATCAAGGTGTGTTCCTCGATTTGAAACCGTTCATCGAAAAATACGGCCACTATATCAAAGACCTATATGAGTATGACCCGACTGCGGAAGCGACCATTACGACTCCGAACAAGAAGATCTATTCGATGCCCAATACATCGGACTGTTTCCACTGCCAGTTTGCGCAGAAGATGTGGATCTACAAACCGTGGCTGGATGAACTGAACCTCCCGATTCCAACGACAACCGATGAGTTCTACACCACCTTAAAAGCGTTTAAAGAGCATTATCCGGGATCCGTTCCGCTCGTCACGATGCCGAATTCCTGGAACACCGATATCGACGCCTTCCTCATGAATTCGTTTATTTTCAATGACTACATGGTAAATAAACGGATGTGGCTCAATAATGGCAAGGTGGACGTGTCGTTTAATAAACCGGAGTTCAGAGAAGGGCTTGAATATTTGAATAAGCTCTATTCCGAAGGGCTGCTTGCGCCGGAATCGTTTACGAACGATGCAGCGTCCTTGACGGCCATGGTCATGAAGGAAAAGCATATCGTCGGTGCTTCCGCCGGCGGATATGCGGGACTCTTCGCGGATCTGGCCAGCGACAAATGGTATAACTTCGTCGCCGTTCCTCCGTTGAAAGGGCCGAATGGCGTACAGATCGCGGCTTGGAATCCGTTTATTACGACTACGGGCGGTCTGTTGATCAACGCCAACACCAAGTATCCGGAAGTGGCATACAGATGGGCTGACGGTCTTTACCAGGAGGAAGTATTCGAAAGACAGAAATACGGCCAGCCTGAAACCTATTACACGTTCAATGTGGGCGACTTGAAAGGGATTAACGGCGATCAGGCTGTCTGGAAAGAGCTTAAGCCGTGAGGCCTTGAGCAGAATGACCACTGGAATCAGACTGCTCCTCAGCTCGAAACGAGCAATTGGCGGTTGGGCAAAGCCGTGACCATCGATCCGAAGAAAGACCTTGAACCTATTCTGTACGAGGCTTCCAAGATGATGGAACAATACAAGGTGGATAAGAACGAAATTCTGCCTCCGTTGTTCTTTAGCGAAGATCAATCGGCCGAGCTGACGGATCTGAAGAAAACGATTGAAGACTATGTAGCCGAAATGATCGGACGGTTCACGACCGGCACGATCAAGCTTAACGACGAGGAATGGGATAAATATCTCCAAACGCTGGATGGCATGGGCCTGACGCGATTTATCGACATTCAGCAGGAAGCCTATGACGCCAAGTACGGTACTAAATGATATAAAAATATAGAACTACTATTCATTGGCGCAATTCGACTGGTTCCCGTAAGGGAATTCGGATTGCGCCGATTTGTTTTTGAGAGATTCATAGCAAATTTTATCTGACGATCGTACAAAACATTTACGCTTATGTAAATACACGAAGAGAAAGTGTTGTTACCTTATACATAGGACGTAGTTGACCATAGGGGAGTAGATGACGATGTTAGACAGCAAGTATTTATTGACAGATGAACAAATGATGCATTTTATTGCCAAGGGCTATGTTGTGCTGCAGAACGTTTTGCCGGCGCAGCTGCACAAGAGCGTGATGGAAAAGGTTCATCGTGTTTTTCATGAAGAGGGAAATCCCGGAAACAACGTACTGCCTCGTATTCCCGAAATCCAGCAGTTTTTCGACACGCCAATGATCAGGGGGGCACTAACGAGCGTGTTGGGACCGGATTACTACATGCATCCGCATCGACACTGCCATTACAACCAGCCGGGAAATCAGGCGCCCGGAGGCGGGCAGTGGCACAAAGACGGATACTGGTCCTCCATGCGCAGCCATAGGCCATGGTGGGCAATGATTTTTTATTACACGCAGGATGTAACCGAGGAGCTTGGACCGACCGCGATTATGCCGGGCACCCAGTATTACGAAAAGTTCATTGGCGATCGCGGCGAGACGCTGCTGCCGACCGGAAAGGCCGGAACGGCCGTATTGGTGCATTTCGATTTGTGGCATAAAGCATCGCTCAATATTTCGGGGCTTGACCGATATATGCTGAAATTCCAGTTTGTCCGGCTCAGCGCGCCGGATCGTCCGACCTGGAATCATCGAAGCAAAGATATGGTCGTGCCGCAGGGAACGCCTTTCGTTCATAGGAATCTATGGCGGGATGTGTGGGATTGGCTGCGCGGAGAGGAGGCAGAGAGTCGGAGCGGTGCACCGGTAAGCGGGGCGCAATTGCTGAAATTGCAGGGGGAATTGAAGTCCAATGATGAATCCGTTCGAGCTGCTGCCGCAGATGAAGCGGGACTGCTGGGAGAAGCTGCCGCTTCACTGGCACCGGAGCTTGGCCAGCTATTGAACGACGTAGAAACGACGGCCTTGAACGCAGCTTATGCATTAGGACATATCGGACTTAGCGGGATCGAGGAGCTGGTCCAGCATATCCTCGAGGGAACGACGCAGGTGTCGGAAAGGGCGGCATATGGGCTGCAGGCTTCAGGCGTCAAAGCGATTCCGGCGCTGCAGAACGTGCTGGAGCATGCGGATGAGAAACGCAGGGCGCTAGCGGCTTTCGTGCTTGGCATGATCGGATCTACGGACAATGGCGCGGTTTCGTCTTTGATCGCGAGCTCATCGGATGAGAGCGAATGGGTTCGCCGCAATGCCATCGAGGCGCTGGGCATGATCCGAAATGCGGGAGAAGAGGGCTGCTTGGCTTTGTCGAAAGAACTAGTGGACTCGCTTTCCAGCGAAACTAGGGATAGTTCAGAAAGAAATGATATGTATGTAACCAAGCAGAACTACATTGTGAATAAGCTTGGCTATACGGCCGCGATTTCGTTATTGCGTACCGGCAAACAATTCGGAGCAGGCCAAGTCGTCAGCGCCTTGGAACAATCGCTTAATAGCGAGGATCGCTATGTAAGAGCCTATGCGTCCGAGGCGTTGACGCATCTTCGTACGCCTGAGGCGGTCGACGCCCTGATTCGGTTTTACCGCACGGCTAGATGGTGTCCGGATACGCATAAAGCGAGTACTTTTTAGAACCGGGGAGTGGATGACCATGACAAGGGCACCGCATCAGGACATTCCTTTATTCAATACGGAATCGTGGATGTACGAGGAGTTCGTCATCGGCGAGAAGAAACGGTCGATCCGGCGGACGATTTCCGAAGGCGAGAGCATGCAGTTTAACGCGCTCGTGATGGATTTGCACCCTTACGTGGCCGACGAGATTTTCGCCAAGGAAGAGGGCATCTTCGGGAGAAGGCTGGTCGCGGGCGCATTGGTATTCAGCATGGGGCTCGGCTTAATGGCTCACAACAACATCCATACGTTTAGCTACGGCTACGATAAGCTTCGTTTCATAAAGCCCGTCTTTATCGGCGATACGATCTATACGGTGCGAACCCATCTGGAGAAAAAACCGAAGTATGAGGAAATGGGCCTCGTCAAAGTCAGCTATGAAGTCTATAAAAACGAAGGCGAACTGGTTCTGTACGCGGAACATCTGCAAACCGTCAAATACAGAAATCCGGTGGTCTGGCAGGATCAGATCGAAAAAAAACGAGAGTAGCCGATAGTATCGATACTGCCAGTCCGTAGATCAAATGTTTAAGCAATCGCGCTCTCTTAGAGGGCGCGATACGCGTATACAAAATCATCTTGCATTAACGAACCACTTTTGCTTAGGATATCCGATCTACAAATCCCTACGTTGAGTCTGGAGCAGCTGAAGCAGGACATGGATCACTATTCGTTCGATAAAATTATCTATACTATTCAAGGGAGAGATTACAGATGAAAATCACGAAAGTGGAAAGCTTTGTCTTGCATGTACCGATTACACCGCCGATTACCGATGCGATAAACGTCGCCACGCACTGGGGACTGGCGGGCGTCCGAATCTACACGGATGAAGGATTCGTCGGCTACGGCTACACAGGTACCTGCGCGCACGGCGACGATATGATCGTCGATACGATCGACAAATACTACGCGCCTCTGCTCATTGGCAAGGATCCTTTCATGGTCAAAGAGCTGTGGGACGATATGCGTTTCGGCAAGATGCATTGGATCGGCCGAGCGGGCGTTACGCAAATGGCACTCGCTGCGGTAGACATTGCGCTCTGGGACATTATGGCGAAGGCGGCGAACAAGCCGCTTTGGCAGCTGCTAGGCGGGGCGAAATCCAAGCCGATTAAAGCTTACAATACGAACGGCGGCTGGCTCAATTGGTCGAAGGAACGGTTGCTGAAGGACGTAACGGAGATCGTAGAGTCGGGATTTACAGGAGTCAAAATCAAAGTCGGAAAGCCGGACCCGCGCGAAGATTACGACCGCTGCAAGGCAGTTCGCAAAGCGATCGGCGACGAAGTCATCTTCATGATTGATGTGAACCAGCAGTGGAACATCAATACCGCGATGACGTGGGGCAAGAAGCTGGAAGAATTCGATCTGTTCTGGCTGGAGGAGCCGCTGAACCCGGACGATATCATGGGGCACAAAAAGCTGGCTGACGAACTCAACGTACCAATCGCGCTAGGCGAGCACGTTTACAATAAATATGCTTTCCGTGACTATATCCACCAAGGCGCAGTAGAATATTGCCAGGTCGATGTTACCCGAGTCGCCGGCATTACGGAATGGCTGCAAGTCGCGGGTCTTGCCGCGTCATATGACGTGCCCATTTGCCCGCATGTTGGCGATATGGGGCAAATCCACCAACATCTCGTTGCCTCGACGCAGAACGCGATCATGCTGGAGTATATCCCTTGGATACGTCATATTTTCGAAGAGCCGGCTTCCGTGAAGGAAGGTTATTATGTACTGCCCGAGCTGCCAGGAGCGTCAACGACGATTATTCCGAAGTTCTTCGATGAATACCGAGTGAGGTAATGAGCTGTCCACACAAGTGACTTGCTTGTTGACGTACTATTGACGATAAGCGCGTTTCAATCCGCGCCTGCCACGGCATTGATGAGACTAGATGAAGAGAACTTAAGTGTATGACACCATAACATAACACATATTCAATGGAAATAGTACGGCGACGGCACATTCCGTCCGAACCAAGATATCAAACGAGAAGAATATGTGGTCATGATTAACCGTATGTTGGGACGCGGACCTCTTCATGATGTGACAAAAGCAACATGGAAAGATAGGGATCCGTGGAAGGAAGAAAGATACGATTTTGACTAGACCTTTGCTGCTCGTAAAATCAATCCGTAATAACCGTTAGAAAACCCGAACGGACAATCCGTTCGGGTTTTCTCTTGCCCATATTATTTGAAGTAGTTGTCGATCTGCTCTTGAGCGGCTTTCATAATCGTATCCATGCCGGCTGCCTTCAGCTCCGAAATGATCTTCGGAACGGTTTTCTCCGGGTCAGATGCGCCTGTCATCAGCTCGTAGCGGTATTTGTCCCACACGGCTTTCGTGTTGGCTACTTCCGTGCTTAGCTTGCTGATATCAATCGCAAAGCCCAGACTCGTTGAAGAAGTTGCTTGGTCGTTCAGCTTGCGCACTTGATCCCATTGATCGACTGGCGCGCCTTTAGTAACCGCCATATTGAAGAATGTACCTTGCGTATAAGCAGCTAGAGGCCATGTATCGGATGTACGCTCGATCACTTTCTCACCGTCTACATTCTTGTAATCGACGCCAAGCTCACCGAATGCCAGCATGTTGCGCAGCTTCGAATCCGTGTTAACCAATTGCAAATATTTGAGCGCTTCCTTCTTGTACTTAGAGTTCGCGGAAATTGCGTTCAAAGAGCCTTGGATCGTGCTTGTCGTGTAGATCGGCCCGAAAATCGGGAACATGTCGTACTTCGCTACGCCTTCATTGATTTGCCAGCTCGCTTCAGCGCCCGGGAACGCTTGTGCAGCGAAGAATGGACGTCCTTTGTCTGCTTCTGTTTTCGTCGGCGCGTCCGGATTAATAATGCCGTCTTGATACCACTTATGCAGCAGCTTCAGATCGGCCATTATGTCTGGGTTCTCAAGTACGGAAACCACTTTACGGGAAGCATCGTCAACTTTAACGCCGATTGGCGGCAGGCCGAGCGTCATATCGTCATACCTGTTGAAGAAGCCATTAAAGCCATCGCCTTGCGTAAGCGGCAACGGATAGAAGCTCTTGCCCTCGCCTGCTTTCATATCGTGCAGCGGCTTGTCCAGGTCCTGCATCGTCTTGATGCTCGCGGTGTCGATCTTGTATTTCTGTACATACTTGTCATCGAACACCCAATACTGCGTCAACGATGAGTCTTTATATGTTGGTACGGAATAGATTTTACCTCCAACCTTCGTTCCATCCCATACCTTCGGAGGAATGAGCTTGTAAAGATCAGGCGATTCGCTTTGAACCAAATCGGTAATGTCGGCAAAAGCACCGATGTTCACTTGCTGGTTGTACTTGCTGTTATTCGTGAACATGATGTCGAAGGGCTCTCCGGTGTTTACGATCGTGTTAATCTTCGTGTCCCAGTCGCCCCAGCTTGCTACCTTGATATCAACCTTCACGCCGATTTTGTCGGCCGTATATTCGTTCATAGCTGCAATCGCTTTGTCGAAGTTCGCAGGTAATTGACCGCCAATCGTCCACCATACCAGTGTAGGCGCTCCGCCGCCGGCTGACTGGTTGCCCCCCGCGTTATTCGATGTGTCGGTATTGTTCGTGCTCGCCCCGCAGCCCGCCAGAGCTGTTGTCAGGAGTGCTGCCGTACTGAGTACGAGCAGGTGTTTCTTTGTCTTTTTCATATCCACGGACCTCCTTGAATGGTTTCATAATAAACCGGGCAATGCCAGGCTTATTTCGAAATTTGCATTAACCTTTTACGGCGCCGACCGTTAGGCCGGAAATAAAATACTTCTGGAAGAACGGATAAGCTGCGGCTACAGGTACGACAATGATGATCGCTACGGCCATACGAGCGGATTCTTTCGGCATCGTCGCCACCAGCGTTGCATAGCTGATGCCCAGGCTTGCAGCGTTCCTCGCCAGTGCGTCCACGTTGCTCATTAAGCTGTTCAGCAGCGCTTGCATCGAGTACAGGTCCTGATTGTTGATGTACAGCATGGACTGGAACCAGTCGTTCCAGTAAGAGAAGCAGAGAAATAAGCCAATGGTTGCGATAACCGGCAGCGAAATCGGCAGAACGATGGAGAAGAAGATTCTCAGTTGGCTAGCGCCATCCATCTCCGCGGACTCGATTAATCCATCCGGAATGGTGCTTCTGAAGAACGTTTTGCAAATAATAACGTTGAAGGACGAGACGGCCAACGGCAGAATGAGCGCCCACACCGTATCCTTGAGCCCGAGCAGGCTCGAGTTGATGTAGTAGCTGGACACCAGTCCTCCGTTGAATACCATGGGAATGAACACGATCCATGTCAGCAGCCCATTCAACTTGTAGCTCGGTCTGGAAATGACGTAACCCATTGAAGTGGTAAGCAAGATGCCGAGGACGGTGCCGACTACCGTAACGAGCACGGATACGCCGAGGGCACGAGAGATCATCGAACCTTGCTGCATGATATAGCGGTACGCCTCTCCCGAGAGAGACCTTGGAAAAATGTGGTACCCTGTGTGCCGAATGGAGTCTTCGCTGGAGAGCGAGACCGACAATACCACTAAGACGGGCACCAAGCAAACCAGCGCTAACAGAATAAAGATGATATGGAAAACAACGTTCATACCAGTACTAATCCGGTTATATTTATCGAGACCGGACTCGAAGTGTGCTTTCGATGTCATTGTTCCGCTTCTCCTTATATCATGGCGCTCTCCGGATCAACACGGCGGACGATCCAGTTAGCGATTAGAATAGTCGCGCATCCGAGCACGGATTGTAAGAAAGCGGAGGCCGAGGCCATGCCTACCGTAGCGGTCTTGAGCTGCTTATAGACGAGTACGTCAACGGTCGTCGTCACGTTAAACAGCGAATTGGAATCTCGCGGCACTTGGAAGAACAGTCCGAAGTCGGTATAGAAAATACGGCCAATCGACAGGATGAACATCATCACGATAACCAACTTCATGAGCGGCAGCGTAATAAACTTCGTTTGCTGCCACTTCGAAGCGCCGTCAATGACAGCAGCCTCGTAATAGGTGCTATCAATGCCGGTAATCGTCGCCAAGTAGACGACCATGCCGTATCCGAGACCTTTCCACATGTTCATAAATACGAGCAGGTACGGCCAGTATTTGGCCTCCATGTACCAGTTGACCGGATCTTGGCCGAAGTCGGCCAGGAACTGATTGGCAATCCCTTTATCGAAGCTGAGGAACGCCCAGATAACCGCGGATACGACGACCCAAGACAAGAAGTAAGGCAGGAACATCATCGTTTGATACACTTTGCCGGCCTTGCGGCTGTGCAGCTGACCGACCATTAGCGCTAAGGTGACCGGCACTACGATGCCGAGAATAATAAATATGATGTTGTAGCCCAGTGTGTTGCGAATGACGATCCAGGCGTCGTTTGACTTAAACAGAAACTCGAAGTTTTGAAAGCCTGCCCACTCGCTGTTAATGACGTTGCTTAGGAAGCCCCCATGTATTTTGAAATTCTTGAAGGCTATAATGATGCCAAACATCGGTAAGAAGCAGAACAGGATGTACCAGACCGTTGTCGGCAAAGCCAGCAGCGTCAGCTCGGTATCCTGCGTTCGCCAGCGTGTTCGCAAGTGTCTGCGCTTGCTCTTTGTCTCCATGTGAATCACTCCCTTCCATGATCAATCTCCTTGTGTTCTTTAGATAAAATTAACTTTTAAGTTTTTTTCTATTCGTCACTTATATCGCTTACCAAATTCAACGCCAATGCAGTCTATAGGGCTGCAGGCAAATAACGCCGAAGCAAAAAGGCCGTATAACCGAGAGAGAACTGGCTGATGATGAATGAGAATGTATATGGTGGGTGCAGTTAAAAAGTAATGTCATTATTAGAAATAAGAAGGGAATTTAACAAAACATGGAACAATTCAGATTGCCTAAAATCGACATGCCGGCTCTTCGGTTGCCGCAATCCATTCAGGACGTGCTCGCAGAAGCAGAAACAAGACTAGCGCATCGGCCTAAGCTGCTGCAGCTGTTCAAGAACTGTTTTCCGAATACGCTGGAGACGACGACTAAGCTGCTTGAAAATGGAACGACGTTCGTCATCACAGGGGATATTCCTGCGATGTGGCTGCGTGATTCCGTAGAGCAAGTGATGCATTACGTGCCTTTCGCCAAAGAAGATGCCGATTTGCAGCGAATCATCAATGGGCTGATTAAGCTTCATATGCGCAATATCGCAATCGATCCCTATGCGAACGCGTTTAACGAAATGGCGAACGACTGGCATTGGAACACCGATGATAAGACCGATATGTCGCCGTGGGTATGGGAGCGTAAATTCGAGCTTGACTCCATCTGCTTCTCGATGCGTCTTGCTTTTGCCTATTGGAAAGAAACAGGTCGTGCGGATATCTTCGACGCGGACTTCAAGGTCGCTATGCGCGCGACGGTCGATCTCTGGAAACGGGAGCAGTTCCATTTCGAGCAATCCACTTACCGCTTCGAGCGTGACAATGGTATCCAGCACGATACGCTCCAGAACGAAGGCCGCGGAATGCCCGTTAACTATACGGGGATGATCTGGTCAGGCTTCCGTCCGAGCGATGACGCCTGCGATTTTCATTACAACATTCCGGATAATATGTTTGCCGTCGTTACGTTAAGGCAAATGCGGGAAATCGCCGAGTTCGTCTTCCGCGATCTGTCGTTGGAGAAAGAGATGGCGAAGCTTGAGCGGGAAATCGACCGCGGCATTCAGTTGTACGGCATTTACCGTCATCCTGAGTATGGATCGATCTATGCGTACGAGACCGACGGATTTGGGAATCATTGCCTAATGGACGATGCTGGAACGCCTGGCCTTATCTCGATTCCGTATCTTGGTTACGTAAACGGCAATGATCCGATTTATCAGAATACACGCCGGTTTGCCCTCAGCAAAGACAACCCGTTCTATTACGAAGGCGCCGTGGCCCGCGGCATTGGCAGCCCGCATACGCCCCCGAACTATGTCTGGCATATGGCGTTGTCCATGCAAGGGCTGACGGCTTCCTCGGACGAGGAGAAGCTTGCGATGATCGCCATGCTGGAAGCGACGGACGCAGACACCGGTTACATGCACGAAGGCTTCCATTCGGATGATCCGAGCGTATTTACGCGCAAATGGTTCGCTTGGTCCAACAGCTTGTTCTCGCAGTTGGTGTACAAAGCTATGAAAGCGGGGCTGCTCAATGGCTAATTTTGACGCAAATAAAAGTAGAACGGCGCATATCATCTCCCATACCCATTGGGACCGTGAATGGTATTTGCCTTACGAGAAGCATCACGTGCGGTTGATTACGCTCATGGATACGTTGATGGACACGCTGGAGAACAATGCGGAGTACCGGAGCTTCCACCTCGATGGTCAGACGATCATCATCGAGGATTATTTGCAGGTACGTCCCGACCGGCGTGAGCGCCTGGAGAAATGGATTCGCGAAGGCCGTATCCACATCGGGCCTTGGTACGTTCTGCAAGACGCGTTCCTGACGAGCAGCGAAGCGAATGTACGTAATTTGCAGATCGGGCATCAGGATGCTTCGCATTACGGTACGATCGCCAAGATCGGGTATTTTCCCGACACGTTCGGAATTATCGGTCAAGCACCTCAGCTCATGCGGCAGGCAGACATCGACAACGCTGTGTTTGGCCGTGGCGTCAAGCCGACAGGCTTCAATAATATGGTATCGGATGCTGCGTATGAGTCATCCTTCTCGGAGCTCGTTTGGGAAGGGCCGGACGGCTCGCGTGTGCTCGGCATTTTATTTGCCAACTGGTACAGCAACGGGAACGAAGTGCCGGTGAACGAGTCGGAAGCCAAGGAATATTGGGATCGTAAGCTGGCCGACGCCGGGAAATACGCGTCAACGGGACAGCTGCTATTCATGAACGGCTGCGACCATCAACCGATCCAGACGGACTTGTCCGAAGCGATCCGCGTGGCGGGCAAGCTATATCCGGACACGGACTTCGTCCATTCGAATTTCCCGGACTATTTGGCGTCGCTGAAGTCGTCGTTGAACGACACGTCGCTGTCGGTCGTGCGGGGGGAACTGCGAAGCCAGCGGACGGATGGTTGGTCGACACTGGTGAATACGGCTTCGGCTAGGGTGTATTTGAAACAGATGAACCAAGTCGGTCAGACGATGCTGGAGAAAGTCGCCGAGCCGCTCGCCGCATTAGCGCATGCGACGGGACAAGCCAAGTACCCGCATCATTTGTTTACGTATGCTTGGAAGACGCTCATGCAGAACCACCCGCATGACAGCATTTGCGGCTGCAGCGTCGACGAAGTGCACCACGAGATGGTCATCCGGTTCGACAAGAGCCGTCATGTCGCGGAGACGATAGCGGACGACAGCGCTCTTGCACTTGCCGGCGCCGTCTATACGAGCGTGTTCACGATGTTCGGTCAGGAAGCTTTGCCGCTAATCGTGTTCAACACGACGGGCTGGAACCGCAGCGGCGTCGTGAAAGTCGAGCTGGACGTTGCGCGCGTCTATTTCCGAGAAGGTATCGGCCCGAACGAAATGATTCGCATGATGAAGGGCATAGCAATCACGGGGCGTACGCTCGTTGATTCGGAAGGCGTCGCCATTGACTGCACAATGGAGGATCTCGGCCTGCAATTCGGCTACGACCTGCCGGATGACAAGTTCCGCCAGCCGTATTGGGCGCGGCGCGTGAAGCTGACATTCGAAACGACAGAGGTGCCGGCGCTCGGGATAAAAGCCTACGCTTGGGTGCTTAATTCGTCAGATTTGACGCAGGAGCCAACGCTTGTAACCGGATCGCGCTCGATGAGCAACGAAAATCTCGGTGTCGAAATTGCCGAGGACGGCACCTTGACGGTGACGGATTACAGAAGCGGACGAACCTATCGCGACCTGATGATTTATGAAGATGCCGGCGACATTGGGAACGAATACATGTTCAAGCAGCCGGATGGAGAGCCAGCGCTCACGACTAAAGGGCTCGCGGCGGAAATTCGCGTGATCGAGGACAGCACCTACCGCGCGGCGTTCGAAATCGTACACCTTTGGTCAATTCCAGCCTCGGCCGACGAGCTGTTTGAGCAGGAGAAGCAAGAAGCCGTGTACTATCCGGAACGCAAAGCCGGACGGTCGGCCGACTTCGTACCATTCTCCATACGCACCGTCGTCAGTCTGGAGCGTTCAGGCTCCGGTATAGGGATCAGCGTCACTATGGACAACCAGGCGAAGGATCACCGCGTCCGCGCGCTGTTCCCGACAGACCTGATTGCTTCCGTACACCGTGCCGACGCGATCTTTGAAGTGGCGGTTCGAGACAACGAACCGGCGGCCGAGTGGGAGAATCCGAGCAACGCGCAGCATCAGCAGGCTTTTGCCGATGTCAGCGACGGAACGCAAGGACTCACCATTGCGAACAAAGGCTTGAACGAATACGAAGTGTTGAATGATGGCCGCAATACGATTGCCGTCACCTTGCTTCGTTCCGTCGCTGAGCTAGGAGACTGGGGAGTCTTCCCAACGCCGGAAGCACAGTGCCTCGGCATGCAGACAGCCGAGTTGCTGATCCTTCCGCATCAAGGGGACGGCGCGGTATCTGGCGCGTATGCTTCGGCTTATCAATTCCAGACACCTTGGACTGCTGTGCAAACCGGCATACACGATGGAGTGATCGCGCCGATTCATGCATTCATGACTTGGAAGGGGGAAGGCATCGCCTTCTCCTCGGCGAAGATCTCGGAAGCATCCGGCGATCTGATGCTGCGCTGGTTCAATATGCGGCCGGAGGAAGCGACGCTGCAGGTTACTTCGAATGTCGGCGAGACTGCTATGGCGTATAAGAGCGACATACTTGAGCGCGCGGATGAACGTGTGCAGCCTTTGGTGGGCCATACAGACGCTTCGTTCGCGGCGGAGTTGGGACCGTGCGAGATTTATACGGCCGGCATCTCGTCCGCTACGAGCTGATGCTGCTATCTCATCATTGAGATGCACACAACTTGAGAAGACGGAAAGATACTTTGAGGGATGCTTGTTAATGGCATCGCATGTCAGATCAGCAGCATGAAGAACAGCCCCAATCGATGATAAGATTGGGCTTTTTTATGTAAGTGTCGCTAAAAAAGTCGCATTTCGCCTTACTTCCCGGGCATGTTTGGAATGATTGTTCCGTTGTGATTTAGGTCACTGCATGTACATGTAATAATGGGTTTGGTAAACTTGAGACTCATTAATAGCAAACAGAGAGCGGTGAACAAAAAATGCGTGTTAAGAGGCTTTGGTTGACGCTTGCACTCGTATTTTTAGCTTCATTTGCGGTACTTCTCTATTACGGAGGCAGAATATATCAAGAGAAGCCTCCGATTCCGGCCCGTGTTGTTACGGATACTGGCAAGCTTGTCTTGCTCTTTACCTAACAAGGGTTGAACACAACGCCGCTTCACGGGCATACGGCTCTCTTCGGCGTATATGGGATGCTCGGCATCGGGTTAATGCTGTTCTGTTTGCGTGGTTTGTCCGGGCAGAGGCCGTGGAGAACAAAGCTGTTGCGCTTCTCCTTCTGGTCGATGAATATCGGGCTCTTCTTAATGGCCATAACGAGCCTGCTGCCGGTCGGCATTCTCTAAACGATTGCCAGCATCGAGCATGGAATGTGGTACGCGCGTTCGGCTGAATTCTGCATCAACACTATATCCGCTATGGGGATCCTGGGCTGAAGAAAGTTATGATTTTGATTAAAAAAAGACCGATTAGGAGTTAAACTCCCATTCGGTCACATAACAGTTTACTCGTTTACCAGGACCACCAATTGCCATTGTAACATCGGTATTGATGGTTATCATGATTTTGCTTAAGATGCTGTATGACTTCCATTGGAGTCATGCAGCTCTTTTTATTTTCACCTGGTTTGTCCAGTTCCGGCTTAATAAATCTTCATATTGGCGATCAGCTTCAGTATGTTGTCGAAGCTCCCATCGCTGCAATCGTCGAAAAACCTTTCCGATTTGGGGAAATTATGGGGAACTTTTATGTACTGTTTAAAATCAAAGGATTTTCATGCTATCCCGCGAAATTATTACGTTAAGTTACAGATTGCGAGGGGATTTCAACATGCTTCGTAAACCGTTGCCTTTTCAGTATCGACTCATATACGTCGTTATTTTGACTGTCTTGCTGCCCTCTGTTCTATTGAACTGGCTGACTTTTGCGAAAATTAAAAACCACATGCTAGACGATGCAACGGCTTGGCTGACAAGCATGACAAAAAATTCAGGTCAAACAATGGAGAGCTATATTAAATTAGTCAATGGCGTTTCAAAAAATCCGGAGTTCGATTATACGCTCATGGATATTTTTGACAGGCACCGGACGAATACGGAGGGCAGATTCGGATACTCGTACGATGAATTATCGAAGATCAACAACTGGCTCACCATGTTAAATCAAATGGATACCAATATTGTTGCGGTCAATTTTCTTGATGAGTCCGGGACTCAATTTCACGTAGGCGATAGTGTCGCTGTAGACGATAAGGATTGGCTAAAGAAAACGGAGTCGCTAAATGGCGCCAGCGCTGTTTGGTCGCCGGTAACTACGGAAGACGGGACGGTCGCGTTCTCCGTTTCCAGAAAGCTCATAAGCCCCGTCACTTTCCATCGTATCGGAGCGATTCAAATCTTCTTCCGGTTGGATTTTTTGACGCAGAAGGAGAATGAATTATTTTTAAAAGAAGGCAATTTCGTCATTCTGGATAAAGAAAACAAAATTGTCTTCGAAAAAAGCGAGGATCATGGCCGCTTGGACGATTGGAACACGTCCCGTCAGGTGAAAGCCGCGTTTGTTTCTACCCTCACAGGCTGGACGCTCGTAGGCGCCGTACCCAAAAACGTGTTGTTCCAAAAAATCGACCTCATCCAAAAATGGGTTTTCATCGCCAATGGTGTTTTCATTTTCATAACGATGGGCGTTGTGTTCTTAATTAGCTTCCAATTGACGAATCCTCTAAGGAAATTAAGCAAATTAATGCTGAATGCCGTGAAACGGAATTTTGACATCGAAGCCATTCCGATTAAAAGGTACGATGAAATCGGCAACATTTCGATCAGCTTCAATCGGATGATAGGCAAAATCCATAACTTGATCCGTGAAGTGACAGAGACGGAGCAGATGCGCAAACAGTCTGAAATTACAGCGCTTCAAGCCCAAATTAATCCACACTTCTTGTATAACACGCTGGGAACGATTGCCATGCAAGCGGAAATCGATGGTTATTATAAAGTTTCAGACATGGCTTCGAAACTGGGAAGGTTTCTCCGTTATACGATCGGGAATCAACAGGATTGGGTGGAAATCGCGCAAGAATGCGAACATCTCGGTATTTATTTTCGCGTGATGCAGTTCCGTTACCCTTTAATTGAATTTGAGCTGGAAATTGATGAACGGTTGAAAGATTGGCAAGTAACTAGGCTTATATTACAGCCTCTGGTTGAAAATGCCATTCTCCACGGCATTGTGCCGAACGGGACGGAAGGAAAAGTGAAAGTGGCCATCCAACTTTCGCCTGAACCGATTGACGAATTTCCCATTCACATCCGGGTTGAAGATACGGGCGTCGGCATGGGACAAGAAACCGTTGATGAATTGATCGGCTACTTAAAAGGTACAGGCATGGACCGCGAAAGAACGTATGGAATCGGCTTGAAAAACGTCTATGAACGCGTATCCCTGTCTTATGAGGATAAATTTATTTTCGGCTTGCACAGCGAGGAAGGAAAAGGAACGCAGATCCGCATTGCATTAGCAAGGAGGCAAACATATGAGAATCATGGTGGTCGAGGATGAAGTATTGCTGCGTCAAGGGCTGATTAATATGATCAATCGCATGAATTTGCCTTGCACGATCGTTGCTTCCGCAGCGGACGGGGAGGAAGCTTTGAAACAGCTCAGCTGCATTAGCGTTGATTTAATCATGACCGACATTCGAATGCCGAAAAAGGACGGGATGCAGCTGCTCGGAGACGTGTTCCGCCAGTATCCGAAAATCTGGTCCATTGTCATCAGCGGGTATGATGATTTTGTATTCGCCAAGCAAGCGATGAAGTTAAACTGCAAAGACTATATCCTAAAGCCGGTCATTTATAGCGAGTTATTTGAGCTCTTAGAACAAGTTTGCAAAGAATTCGAGCGTGAGCAAGAAATGACGCTGGAGGCTATTAGGCAAAGAGGGGTATTGAATCAAAGCCAATACTTTCTCCAAAATGAATTTTTGAAAAAATTTATTCACGCCAGCAAACTTCCGTTTTTAAATGCTGTCATTGAAGAGGCTAAACAGCTCGGCATCCGATTGGGGGAGGCCGAATATGCTGCGGTTGTCATGCAATTCGATGACAAAAGGCGTCTGGCGGAACGCTATGAGAATTACGATTGGATGCTAATGAAATACGCCGTGCACAATGTAGTGAAGGAAATGACATCGTATTCACCCTGTTTTTATGACGGACAAGAGCTGCTTGTCGCACTCGTTGACGAATGGAAAGATCCGCATCTGCTTCTGCAGAAATGCCTGGAGATGCAGAGCAAAATTACCGAGCTGTTCAAAATGAACGTGTCGGTGGGTATCTCCAATCATTACGAGTTAAAAGGGATTTCCCTCGGGTATAAAGAGGCGAAGCGAGCGCTGAAGTACAGGCTTGTTTCCGATAACAGCGTCATTCTTTTCGCAGAAAATGTAAGCGATTACACTAACAACGAACTCAAGCTGTTTATTGACCCTTTGATGGAGTTGTTCGATTTCGAGCATGTCGACCTCGTACAGCACCGGCTTAAATGCTGGTACGAGAGCCTTAAAAAGGCGGAGCTTTCGTGGGAAGCCATGGATACGCTCGAAAAAGAGCTGAAAGTCATTTTTCCCGCTTTGCTTAGGCACTTTTTCAATGAACTCGGCGATGACTATTCCAACTGCAATTTGGGAGCGGAAATCGACAGAGTCGAATCGTCAGATTCGTTTTATACAAGGATGCATCCTATACTAAACGTGCTGAAAGAAATCAGCTCCCATCATAAAAAAGGAAAGATCGAAAGTTGCACATCTGAGCAGGTTATGAAATATATCAGGGCGCACTATGCGGAAAATATCACGTTAACGACAATCGCGGAGCAAATTTACATGAGTCCGACTTATTTAAGCGTCCTTTTTAAAAGGAAAACAGGCAAGAGCATCATAGAGTTTTTAACGGAAATCCGGATGGAAGAAGCAAAAAGATTGCTGTCGGACACGGACTACAAAACGTACCGGATCGCTGAAATGATCGGATATAACGATGCAGCCTACTTTTCGAACGTATTTAAAAAATACAATGCTGTATCTCCTCAAGAGTTCAGAAACGCTAGTCAACAAATAAAACAATAAATTTTACAAGATGATGCGAAAAATCCTACATGGGGTCCGTACCTATTCTATTTTACAATTTAAAGTGTAGTTAGAATATATCATGTAAAAGCGAGGGGACAAAATGAAAAAACAGTTATGGTCGGCGACTAGTCTGATTGTGCTGCTTAGCTTGGCTGCAGTGGGCTGCGGCAGCAACCAAGCGAATGAATCAGCGGAGAGCGCTGATTCGAACGGCGCGAGCGCAACGAAAGCGATAAAGGCCAAATTTTATTTCGATTTTCCCGGACTTAGCAAGTATGTTACAGACGTCAATCCGATTCTTCAACAAACCGACAATGTAACGTTGGAAAGCGTGCCTTTTACCGATACAACTTCTTACCAAACGGCCGTGCGCGTCGGTTTCACAACGCAAGAAGCGCCTGATTTATTTAAATGGTGGAATGGCTTCAAATTAAAAGAAATCGCGGATAGCGGTAATTTAGCGGATATGACGGAGCAATGGAAAGAGATGGTCACGGACGGCGTTGTGCCTTCCTTGGCGGATCCGCTGACCGTAAACGGGAAAGTATACGGTATTCCTGCCGCCGCGCACTACTGGACTGTTTTCTACAACAAGAAAGTATTTGCTGATAACGGACTGCAGGTTCCGAAAACGTGGGACGATCTCATGATGATTTGCGATACGTTGAAGGCGAAAGGCGTTACTCCTTTTGGCACCTCCATTAAAGATTCCTGGCAAGGATTTATCTGGTTCGAGGATCTATTGGTTCATTCCAACCCTGATTTTTATGATAAATTGGTGCTGGGTCAAGCAAAATACACGGATCCTGAAGTCGTAGACGTCATGAAGCTTTGGAAATCCATGTACGACAAAGGATACTTCTCCAAACCGTTAGTTATGGATAAAGAAGTTGCACCAGCGTTTGCAAAAGGCCAAATCGGCATGTATTTAGTCGGGACATGGTTTGAAAGCTTCTTGACAGGTGCCGGTATGAAACCGGACGCGGACTTCGGTTCCTTCGTTTTGCCGGCGATTAAGCCGGAAGCAGGAAACGTGGTTATTTCTGAAATCACTCCGATTTTAGTATCGCAAAATGCGAAAAATCGCGATGACGCCATTAAAGCGGCAGTTGCGTTGACGAAGAAAGATGCCAGCGCGAAAATGCTTGAAACGTTTGGCGGCCTGCCGACCCGAACGGATGTCGTTGCCAGCGATCCTGTAATCAAATCGCTTTCGGATACGATTGCCCAAGGCAATTTCAAAGTATTGACGCGTTACTGGGAAGCCACGCCTTCGGAATTGTCCGAGTACGGATCCAGCGAATTTATCCGATTTATGCTGAAGCCCGAAGCTTATATGGAAGTTCTCAACAACATTCAGGCGAAAGCCGATAAGTACTGGGCCGATCACAAATAAATAATGGATGGGTTAAAAAGGGTAACCTTCTTAACCCATCTTATTTGAAACATGGTTAGGGGTGAACATAGATGGGCTACTTGAAGAAAAACGGCGAAGCGCTACTGTACGTATTGCCAGCCGCACTATTGATCACCGTTTTTTTCATCTCCTCCGTCCTCTATACGTTCGTGATCAGCTTTACGGATTGGAACGGATTGACGACCGCCCATTGGGTAGGATTAAAAAACTATTTGGAAGTATTCAGCGATGTAACCTATGTCACTTCTTTAAAAAATACGTTTATCTGGGTCGTCATATCTTTGATTTTCCCTGTAGGTTTGGGGCTTCTGCTCAGCATCCTGCTTCAGAAGCTAAAGGGACAGCGGTTTTTCAAAAATATTTTTTACATGCCTTATGCCATATCATTGACAGTCGTAGGCGTCGTCTGGATTTTTCTCTTTTCCGACAGCGGCATCAACTATATTTTAATTCAAATTGGATTGGATTCGTGGACGAAGAGCTGGCTGCTAACGCCCACTTACAATACAATTGCGATGATCATCGCTTCCGTTTGGCAGGGCGCGGGAACGAATATGCTATTATTCCTGGTCGGGTTAGGCTCGTTGCCGAAAGACCCGTTCGAGGCGGCGGCGATCGACGGAGCGAGCAGGTTCCGGATGTTCTGGAGCATTACCTTGCCGTTACTGAATCCGATTACGATTGTTGTACTGGGGTTATCGTTCGTGAACAGTTTTAAAATATTCGATATTATTTGGGTAATGACGCAAGGGGGGCCTTATCGTTCCTCCGAAACGCTGGCGGTCACGATGTATCGGGAATCGTTCATGCTTTTCCATTTTGGTCAAGGGGCGGCCATTTCCATTTTGCTGACGATCTTATCCATCGGCGCTTCTTGGTTCTACTTACGCAAAACCATTGTGGGGGAGGGCTGACATGAACAGAATGATTACAGGGATTACCTATACATTCGTCGTCGTCTTAGCCATTCTTTGGATCTTTCCGATTTTTCTTGTCCTGATGAATTCTACGAAGTCATTAGTTGATTTTACGAACGGAACGATATGGTCATGGCCCAAATCGTTTCATTTTTTCCAAAACGTGAAGGATGCTCTTGTTGTAGGGGGGATTCTTAAGTATTTAAAAAATAGTTTTTCATACGGAGTTATCGGTGCATTTGCCAGCATCTTTATTGCGGCCATCGCAGCCTACGGCTTGGTCTTTTTAAGATTAAAAGGCTCCTTCTATTGGTTTCTGCTCATTTACAGCGGCACGATCTTTCCGTTTCAAATGTACTTAGTGCCTTTGTTTAAAGGATATCAAATATTCGGCATTTACGATTCGTTTGTTGGAATGTGCCTCTTTTATACGGCCATTTGCATCCCATTCTGCGTGTTCTTGTTGCGAAATTTTATGACCACGATTTCTCGGGAATATGTTGAAGCCGCGCAAATGGACGGATTCACCACATTCGACATATTTCTGAAAATTATTGTTCCGTTCATTAAACCGCCGGTTTCCGTGCTTTTCTTATTCCAATTTACATTTATATGGAACGACTTGGTGTTCGGGTTGATCTTAACCCGAAGCGAAAGCATCCGTCCGATTATGACAGGGCTCGCCGCCATGCAGGGGATTTACTTCTCCACAGGCGTTACAACGCTGATGTCGGCCATTGTCATTACTTCGATACCGACAATTTTACTCTTTATTTTTCTGCAGAAAAACTTCATTAAAGGGATGCAAGTTACAGTCAAAGCATAATGCTGAACGAACATTTGATCGGAGGAGATCCTGTTGGGCAAAATCAAAACTTTCTATTTCGTAAACCATTCCCATACCGATATCGGGTTTACGGACTATCAGGACGTGGCATACCGCCAGCATATGTCTTTTATCGACCGGGCGCTGGATATGTGCGAAAGCACGCTGTCTTATCCGAAAGAGGCAAGGGCCAAATGGGTTTGCGAAGTCACCGGCATGACCGAGAGATATTTGCGGACAAGTCCGAAGTCGCAGGTAGACCGCTTTCTTAAGTATCATCATGAGGGACTGATCGATGTTGCCGGCATGCAATACAATCTCACTCCGCTGCTGAACGTAGAACAAATGCACCGGACGTTATACCCCGTTAAACGGATGAAGGACGAGTTCGGCATCAATGTGCGCGTAGCGATGAATGGCGACGTGAACGGAGCAAGCTGGCTGTTTGCCGATTTATTGCCTGCGATCGGCATTGAATTTTTTACAATGGCTGTGAATCCGCTGCGCGGTGGCGTACCTAAACCGCGTCCGAATGCTTTTTGGTGGGAAGGGCCGGCCGGCGGCAAATTGCTTGCGTGGAACGGCTACCACTATTTATTCGGGGGCTTGGCAGGACTCGGCCATCCGGAATTAGCCGCAAAATTCGTTCCGGGAATCGCGGAAAAATTGGAGCAAGACGACAACTATCCTTACGATTTTGTTTACGGTCAAGCCACGAATCCCATCCGCGTCGACAACGGTCCGCCGGACACAAGACTCTATGACTTCATCAAGGAATGGAACGAAGCCGGCCATACTCCGAGGATGGAGCTGATCACTGTCTCTCAATTGAATCGCATCCTCAGAGAGCGTTATTCCGATCAACTTGCGACGATGCGCGGCGATTGGCTTGATTGGTGGTGCGACGGGGTAGCATCCAGCGCCTTTGAAACGGGCTTAAACCGAGCTACTCACGAAGTGCTTCACAGTGCCGAAATGATAGGTGGCTGGCTGAGGACGCTAGGCAAAAAAGGGTGGGACGTTCAGCGGCTTATCGATACTTATGAATCCGCTACGTTGTACGACGAGCATACATGGGGGGCTTTCTCCAGCGTAGAAGCGCCGGACGGGTTGTTCTCACGCTCGCAATGGAACCGAAAATCGGGCTATGCCTATCATGCATCTGCCGAAGCCCATGACATATTGGCCGTATCCGCTCGGAGCTTGGCTTCTGATTACAGCAAACAAGAAGATGAGGTCCGCTTCGATTTAGGCCATCTCCCTCCTGAGATCGCTAAACCTGAACCGCAATATAAAGAATTGATGGTCATCAATACACTGCCGTTTGACCGGAACATAATTATTGAGGAACCGATCCGCCGCGGCGGCCAAGCGCCAAACGGTATGCTTGAAATGTTCATGCCCAGAGGGCTGACTTGGGGATTGAAACCGGACGACATTGGACGGAAAGTTCAAGGAACGGTTCAGGGATTCGGATATGCGTTCCTGCCTTTATCGGACGTTCCTAAAGGAAGTGATTTAAAGGCCGGGGGTTTAACTATCGAAAATGAATATTATCGGGTAACTGTAAATCCGGAATCCGGCGGTTTAAGCGAATGGTACGATAAGCGGCTGAATCACGATTTCGCCGGCAAATATCGGGGTTGGCAGCCCGGACAATTCGTATATGAATGGGTTGATAGTTCAAGAGGCCGCGATGCGTTATTCGATGCGGATTGGTCGCATGAATATTTTGGATCCGGCCGCAAAGACACGCCTTTCGTGCAAGAAACGGCTCATCGCGTTGAAGCGGCGAGCCCGACGATTTCCAATCACGAAGCAAGTATTACGGTGACCATTTGGGCAAGAGGCATACGTAAAGCGACATGTACCTATGTACTGACTTCTTCCCAGAGGGCGCTTGATATTCGATGGATGCTGGACAAAGAGCATATCACCGATCCTGAAGCGGTATTTGTTGCATTCCCTTTCCGCATGGGCACGCCTGAATTTAGAGCGGATATTAACGGAATCCCGCTAACACCGGAAAAAGAGCAGCTAAACGGGACGGTGAAAGATTGGTATCCGATCCAGCGGTGGGTCGACGTTAGCGATGGGGAGCGCGGGGTAACGATCGTGCCTCTGGATGCGCCATTAGTTCACTTAGGCGGCATAACCACGGGGAAATGGGCGGATCACTTAGAGCCGGAAGGGCCTACGATTATGTCGTGGGCGCTGAATAATCATTGGATGGTAAACTTTAAAGCCAGCCAAGGCGGAAACATTCCGCTGCGATACCGCCTTACAACGCATGCCGGTTCAGCCGATGATGCAGATTGCGCCCGTTTCGGTGCGGAATCGTTCATACCTCCGATCGTTCTTCGAGATTTTGTGCGCTTTCCGGATGCTCAGAAAGAAGGAAAGTTCATGGAAGTCGTCGGTGCCGAAAAGACGTCCGTATACCTGAAACCTGCGGAAAACGGAGACGGCATCATTGTTAGAATCCAGAATGTAACGGAAGAACCGTGTGCTTGCACGCTTCGCTTCCTGTTAGCTTCACCTGCGGCGGCGTTCACTGTAAGTCCGATTGAAGAAAATATCGCAGAGCTGGCGCTTGAAGACGGCAGTGTGAATTGCCGGATCCCGGGCCGAGCGATTGTCTCTATTAGGCTGACGTTTTAGTTGAGGTTGTTGTCAACCTGCGATTGTACATTTATTCCTGTGGTCAAGACCCAATGTGCTGGCGCCGATATTCGATCGGCGTCAGTTTTTTAGCTTTTCCTGTGTCGGAGAAACGTGACAGTGCGGCTCTTTTTGTTTTCACCCCAGTTTGTCCCGTTCCGACAAAAAGCTTCACGTTGGCGATCAGCTTCGGCATGCTGCCGAATACGAGCACTATGGATTATTAGGATTAGAGATTCGTACAACCAATAACAGTTACATGAAACACTGTCATGCTGCCGCTATCCGTTTCGGTTAAATTGCCTATCGTAGGCAGGCGTGGATGACGCTGACCACCGCCGCAATGAACAATAAAAGAGCCTGCGCGGTGACAGACTCTCTTGGTATGAAGTCAGATTAACTAATGCGAACCAGCTTGGTTACCCGGCCATATTGGGTCCATTCCGCTACCAGCACGTTGCCGTCGGCATCTACGCAGAGGCCGTGAGGAGAGCTGAAGCGGTTAGGACGGAAATAGTCAAGCGGCAGGTTCGGCCAGTTTTCTTGCTTGTAAGCTTGCTGATCTTCGCCCAGGTGGGTGATAAGCTTGTCATTGCGGTCGAAAATCGTAACGCGGCTGTGCAAGTCAGGGAAGTAGACTTCATCGCCGTAATAGAAGAAGTTGTCGGGCATATCCATGTTCTCATCGATAATTCGCGTAAATTGGCCGTCAAGCGTAAACACTTGGATGCGGTGGTTTCCGCGATCCGCCACGTATATTTCAGGCTCGTCGTGACGCAGGTCGATGGAAACGCCGTGAGGGCAGCTCAGCTTGCCGATCTCCTTGCCATTGCCGCCCCAAGAACGGATGTATTCTCCGCTAGATGTATACTGATGAATGTAGCTTTGGCCATAGCCGTCCGCGACATAGATATCGCCATTCGGCGCAACCGCTACATCGGTCGGAACGAATTTACGCTCATCGTCGTAAATGTCAGGCAAATTCGGCGTGCCGATCGTCAGCAATACTTCGCCGTCCAGCGTCGTCTTGACCACGCGTCCGTTGCAGTCGGTCAAATAGAAGAACTCTTCGCCGTTCTCGGAGTTCAAGAGGAAGCCATGAGCGCCGCCAGCATATTCGTCGCCCCAGGAAGACACGTAGTTGCCTTCCTGGTCGAACTTCACGCATGTCGGGGCATTCGTGTGAAATACGTAAACGTTACCTTGAGAGTCTACTTCGATGCCGTGCGTATAACCAAATTTGATATTCTCCGGAAGTTTGAGCCAATCTTGGACTACCTCGTATAAATGTGTACCGCTTCCTACTATAACTTTGTCGTTACCTACCGTTACTGACATCCCCTCATTACCTCCGACTATTATTTTGAATGATTACATCCTTCTTAATACTATCAAAAGATTCCTTGTGCTACCATTTCGATCTACCGACAGACGAGTATGAAAATGGTTCTAATGAGGTGGAAACTTGATTATTTCGGGAAGGTCAGTAAGAAAGGGTTATGTTCAAACAGAGAAGTCGCTTCGGTAGGTTTATCGATGAGCAGTTAGGATATGGCGGCCAGGAACGCATCAAAGAGGAAACGGGATTGACCCGGGAGACAGTTTCGAAGGCATGTAACAAACAGGAGTACACCCCTAAAGGTGGAATATTGAAGCTGCTCCTTCAAGCAACCAAGCACTTAACCGGCAAGAACGTAAAGAAAGACGATTTCTGGGCATGAAGGACGAGAGGAAGAACACAGAATGAACAACAAGTCGCTATCAAAATACAACGTAGAGCAGTGGCAGGAATTAAGTGCACGGACTAACGAGGTTCGCAACGAGCTATCGCAAATAATGGCTGATTTCCGCCACCTATTAACACAAAAGAAATTACAGCATTTAGAGAAGGCGTACAGGGCGGCCGACATATTCAGAGACGCGGCAAATGGAAGAATGTATGATGTGATCGGAGACGAGGCGGCCTTTAGCGTGGTATATGGCGGTCATTATAAGCCGCAAGAGGTCATCTGTTCTCGCTGCCATTGTTTTTACGCTTTGTAGTTGCTCCGTCGAAAATGACATAGCTACTTAAGGGGAGGGGGTTAACCTGCCAACAGCGCCAATGCGGCCACTCCCCACATCCATGCAGCACATACGCCACTTCCGACAAGAAACCAATTGAAAACCGCTAATCCAGTACATTGGTTGGCGGTTTTTGTTTTGCACATAAAACGAACCGTTTAGACGGCTGCTGATAGCATTTATTATAAAAAATAGGTCCATAATACAAATAATAGAATTTTTACAAATATGAACCAAATGTACAAGCTTTTCATAGAATAAAGCAACTCTCTAGAAAGGAAGTGATGTAAAGATGCCTCATAAAAGCAAAGGCAGCAATGGCAGCAATGGAAGCAAAGGCGAAAGCAGTGGTGTTATAACACTACTGAACAATCTTGCAATTGGTCAGTTTATTAATAGGATCGAATTGGACAATGGAAATGTTCTAGTATTCGTTAAATGGGCTAGTTTTGAAAACGGTAACGCAACGTTTGTTACTAGTGGTATATTTGGAGGTCAAATAGTAGAGGTACCAGTAGGCAAAATCACCGCTATTCTCCTTGAATCACTTGAAAAAAATAAGAACGTAAGCAAAGACGAAAAAACCGTCACGGTGGAAGAACCAACTGTGATGGCTTTTTTGTTTTGCCCGCGAACCGCGAACCGTTCCTTTATGTGTTGTGAATCGGACTGGTCTATCCGCGAATGCTTAATCCGCATCGCTATGATCCTGCAATCATTGATTATATGATCCATCCGCCGATTATGGATGTGCTTGCCGAGCTGTTCGAGGAAGAGCCGCTTGCATCGCAAAGTATGTTTTATTTCAAGCCGCCGGGTGCGAAAGGCCAGGCGCTGCATCAGGACAATTATTATTTGAAGGTGTCGCCTGGCAATTGTATGGCAGCTTGGGTGGCCATTGACCCAGCGGATCAAGAGAATGGCGGGATGCTCGTGGTGCCTGGCACAAGCAATCTGGAAATCCTTTGTCCGCATGAAGCCGACCCGGAGCAATCCTTTACGAATGAAGAAGTCGATGTCCCGGAGGGGCTGATTGCTGTTCCCATGAATATGCAAGCAGGGGATACGCTGTTCTTTAATGGAAGCGTCATTCACGGCTCCTATCCTAACAACTCATCAAGTCGATTCCGGCGGGCTTTTATCGCTCACTATGCCGGGATCTCTTCCGTCAAGGTGATGGAAGACACGCTGTACGATAGACAAGGAAATGTTATTTTACGAGAAGTCGATGAGAGTTCTATACCATGTGGCACTGAGTTCGCTTCGTACACATCTAAAGATTATTATTGATAAAACGAGTACGAAGAGGATTCTTATCTTACGCTTCTACGGCATTATATGGAGGTGAGCGCTTCTTATGCGCTACAGTGTCGGGAATTCCATCTTCGGTATGAGTGATTACCCTGCCCGTGGTGGAGAATGGTCGATTGTACGGAAAATCGAGGAGCTGCACAACAGAGGATACGACCATCTGGAAGGGGATTTTGGCGGTTTGGACAGAAGCCTCGTGCGGCGACTGGCTGCCGATGCCGGCCTGGAACTCGGATATATCCGTTTCGGTGTTCGTTCTGATGCCGATATGGAAGGACTGCTACGCGAGGCTGGTGAAGCGGGGGGCTCCTACGTGGTGGCGATCGTAGGGCACGCGTTTGATTCGGTGGATAAGACCGTGGACACGGTCGGACGCTACAGGGAAATGGCGCGCAAGGCGGGATTGCCCTTCCTGCTCGAGACGCACCGCGATTCGGCAACGCAAGATTTACTAAGATTGAACGAGGTGCTTCGGCAATTGCCGGATCTCGATCTGATGGTCGATCTTTCGCATATGCTCGTGGCGGGCGAAATAACGGATGATTTGTACGAGCCGTACGCGGAACGGCTGCAGCCGATACTGGAACGGGCTTGCGGTTATCACGGACGGATCTCGAATGGCAATCAAATTCAGATCGGATTACTGGGCGGAAATGATCCGGCGGCGGAGCGATTCGGCAGCTTGTGGGCAAAGGGGCTTGCGGCATGGAAGAAACGGACTGAAGCGGAGGAGAAGTTTTTTCGCTTTACAGTCGAACTGGGGCCGCCACCCTACGCGCTGACAATCCGACGCAGTGATGGGACAGAGGCCGAGCTGCATGACCGATTGGAGCAGGGGGAGCTGCTGAGACGGCTTTTCTCTGACGTATGGGAGCGTGTGATCGGACAAGATGATCGCAATGTCGGAGCGGGGGAAAAGCAGACATGAAGAGCGGTACGAAAGTTCAATAAATGTAACACGATTGAAATCCGATCTTCATCTCGGTTTAATGAAGTGCGTCTATAATAAATCTCGACCCCCTTTATATAACCTAGACCCGCAGCCCGTTGCTGTGGGTCTCTTTTTTAGGTGAAGTAACGGACAGTAATCAATCAAGAACTCAAGAGGGATTCAATCAAGCGTCGTTATGGACCCCAAAATATATAAATTTTCATCGAGCACAACCTCCATGTGATCGGGTAAATACATGAGGTAATGCATTTACGTACGCTCAATCAGGGCTGCCGCAAAAAATCGGCAGCCTTTCGTGTGTTTTAAGTGGGAGGAGGCAACCTCCGGAATAGATATTGCAGCGACTTAGGTGTTAGTTAGCTGAGACTCAATCAGAATCATCGCCCCATTATAAAAATTATCGCTGTCAAATGCCGGCTTATGGATATAGGCATCCACGAAAGCACCACCGTATAGCATTTCCAGTTGTGCAGCTAAAGCTTCAGGATTCCTAACCTTAGCTTGGCGGGCGATGTTCGCGAGCTCGCCCTCACGAACCACGCGGCATTTCAAAGCTGCCTGGTGGCCGGGATGCGTGGAATCGGGGAACTCAAGCAGCGTATTCGTAAAGGGACACCCGCGAAAATTAGGTAGCCGCATGCCTTCCGATAAGAAGCGAATGAAATGATGCAGCTGCTTAACCGGTTCATCCGGGTACAACTTTTTTGCTTCTTCAATCTTGGAAAGACTGCGAAGTTGACGAAGTTCCAGAAAAGCAACCACGAGATCATCCTTTGTTGCGAAATTTCGGTAAAAGCTGGCTTTGGCAACCCCTGACTCGGCTATAATCCGGTCAATTCCCACAGCACGTATCCCATCTGAATAGAATAATTCGGAGGCTACTCGTAAAATACGCTCCTTAGCAGATTCTTTTTTCATAATATATGCTCACTTCCTTATTTTTTAGTTGACATGAGACAGAATTGTCTGTACCATGTCGTTATAAATGATACAGACCTGTCTCCATCATATTAGCTAAGAGACTCGATACTGTCAATTTTTATAATGATTACGAGGGATAGGGGGACTATACACTACGGGAATAAACAAAAGTGTAGCTAATGAAGCTTTCAAAACAGTTTTAGACCGAGCCATTCTACAAGCAACTAAAAAGCATCTGAATCGGCTTTGCGAAATGGAGGCAATATAATGAAAAGCTTTTCATCTAAAGCGGCATTTTGGATTGTCGCCTGGTTACTCGTAATGTGTTTATGGTCCAGCGCAGCCACTTCCATTGTGTTTCCGGAATATGCATCGCAGTGGCACCTTCCCAAATCAATTACTACAGGCATCTTTGCTATATATCCGATTGTTATTATAGTTGTACTCTTGATATTTGGTAATATTTCTGATTACATCGGACGACGGAACACTTTGATTACTGGACTCCTATTTCTCCTGCTCGGAGCTTTGGATTTGGCTTTAGCTCCAAACATGTACTGGCTGTTTGTTGCTCGAGCGCTGCAAGGCATAGGAGTCGGATTTATGGCGGGGGCGGGAGCGGCAGCTCTTGTAGAATTTAATCCTACCTCTAATCAGAAGTTTCCTGGATCAATAAACACGATTACTCAGTCTGTAGGTGTGTGTCTTGTAACAATTATCGGTGCAGCCCTAATTAAATATGCGCCATTTCCGCTGCATTTAAGTTATTGGGTATTAGCATTGCTTTTATTGGTTAGCATCATTCTTTGTATCTTTCTTCCGCAGAAAAAAACACATCCATCTACTGGTAAAACTAATTGGAAACCAGCGGGGATTAAAGTACCGCAAGGATTATGGGGCATTTATCTCTTGGCAGCATTAGCCGCAGGAATCGGCTTTGCCCAAGGCGGCACGTTCTTATCGCTTGGGGCTCAAATTGCGCGTGATGTCGTGGGGACAAAAGACATTCTTGTGATCGGTACGGTTTTGTCGATTTCGTACTTGCTGATTGCGGTGGCTGGAATTATTGCCGGACGTCTGGGTCCCCTAACTTCAGTTCGTGCAGGAGGGGTTTCGATACTCTTGACTATGGTTTTTCTCGTCATGGCGTCGGAGTTTCATTCATTCGTAATATTTGTTATTTCTGCGATTCTCGGCGGACTTGGCTATGGATTCTCTGTAGCGGGAGGAATCGGCCTTGCTTCGATCAACGCGCCTTCCCAATACCGTTCGCAGTTTTTATCTGCAGTTTTTGTCGTCTCCTATGTAATGCAAGGGGCCAGCGCATATGGCGGCGGCGTAGCTTCCACCGTTTATGGCTTTAGCTCCGCAATATGGATTCTTGCAATTATAATCAGCATAATTACTTTCATAACGTTAATGCTTACCATGATAAGCAGCAAGAAAATGGTTTCTGCAATTGCTGTACCGAAAAGTACCAGATGAAATTCGTTAGAATGAAAAGTGAACCAGGGACAGAGAGACTAAGTTTGAAAAACGATCTTCCACGGCGCAGCCAAACAATTTGCTAACCTATAAAAAACACGAGGTGCCGTAACAGGCATCTTTTTTTGCGCTCAATGAGCGTCTTTTTGTTTCTTTTCATACAAAAGAAAAACCGGTCTTGCGGATAGAAGTAAATGGGATTACTTCGTTTGACCAAAGTTCGCCACCTTCCGTTTTTAAACAGATTATTCACCCGACTACCGCCTGCTTGGATGTATGACAGGGATATATGTCTCTTACCTGCTCGGCTGCACTGTTCTAAACATAGAAGCTTACACATCTCCTATAAAAGAACGCATTATTTATACATAGAAGGAGGACGTGTATGGCGAAACTGAAGCAATTTTTCGCAAAGTATTCGCTCGTAAAAGGTGTTCTCATTGGTGTGCTAGTGATGTCTACATTCTTTGGAGTGACAACCGCTTTGGGAGACGGCCAAAACTTGACCTACTATGCTTGCGTGAATAACAGCTCTGGCACAATTAAAATGGTAGATTCAGGAAAGACCTGTGGTACTAACGAGCTGTGGATTGTTTGGAATCAAAAAGGCGATCCAGGACCAAAAGGCGATCCAGGGCCTGCGGGTGCTGATGGAGCTATCGGACCGCAGGGACCTGCAGGACCACAAGGACCGCCAGGATCACAAAATGATCAAAAGATTATTTTTGGATACTATGGTGGTAGTGGTACTTCTTTAACTAAAGGGAATGCCAATGCTACCGTAACAGCCCTTGATATGGGTGGTCCAGGATTTGCAATTGTATTTCCACCGAACAGTTTCGACTCAAATGTTCTAGTTACGGGAGATACGTTACTTCAAGACGTGGAGATGGTAGTTCATAAACTCACTCTTTCACCTGTAGATCATAAATTATCTTTTACTGATACAAGTATTAGTGGAACAACCATTTGTACTCCAGAACCTGATGGTAGTCTAAAACTTTATGTACACCATCCTAATAATACTATCACTCTTTCCGCCTTCACTATCTCTTTAGTAGAAGCTCAGTAAGTAAGAATCTATCGTATTACAGAAGGACTGTGTTTGGAAGGCTGCCTATTTCTGGCAGTCTTTTTTCGTTCTCAATTTGCCGCTCACCTTAATTCTTGGCAAAGGTAGGAGGGCCACCGCTCGTACTGGAATTAGACATGCCCGCGCTCGAAGAAAAGTTTGAGTGGTACATTCAAGAAACTGAGATTCCAATTATCGCGGAGTCCGCTTATCAGTAACGGATTCTGAAAGCAATATTTTCAAGATCGCGAAGAAGATCGATCCAAAATGTGATCGGCAGAAACAAACCGCTAATCCAGTAACATGGGTCAGCGGTTTTTGTTTTAATGAAGGATTACGCCTCAAGATGCCGAATGTTGTCCATGACGGACTAATGACGGAGCGGAATGTCAACGCATGTTGCCGATGACAGACGAGTGGGATGTCGGCTTAAGATGATGAAGGAGTGACGGATGATGAGGGTATATACGGTCAAATGGGATTGAACACATACGCCCGATCCGTGGGCATGAAAAAAACCGCTAATCCAGTAATGGGTTGGCGGTTTTTTTTCGCTGCATGTATGGCTAACGTTTCGGCGCTGCGTGCTAATTATGGCCTCCTGGGCGTACATTCGAAAACAGTAATCGAGAGAATGCGGGAATGCCACCCTAGAAAGATGGACTCAAATATGTTCAACGCGAATCTCCTCCTGTCAGGTATAGAGCCTATTAATAAGTAATGCGATTTAAAACGAAAGAATGTCCATTAATTTCTCCAATGTACGTTTTTGATTATCATCGTACATTCATTTCGGCTTGTTTATTGACAACTGCTATATCCTGCTATATCAAGGGGATAGTGCGATAACACCGACACAAGCTTATAGGCAGCTAAGTAAAGCGGCCGACATGGTCGAGGTTAAATCCGTTGGTAACCATACGTGCCGCAAGACATTCGGCTACTGGTTCTATAAGCAGACTAAGGATGTGGCGAAGCTCCAAAGCATTTTGAACCATAGCAAGCCGGACGTAACGCTTCGATACATCGGCATCACCGCTGAAGAAATTGAATCCGATTTAGCTGATTTTAAGCTATAGCTACCGGGGTTCCTTGTTAAGCTAACAGGCAGTATTGTTTCGTACCATTATCTACCCTAAATTGCCAGCAACATTTTATATTGTTTGATTCGTCAATACTATAACTCAGTACAGTGGGGGTAATGATTTGAAGAGAACTACAGTGTTTCTTGTTTTTATTTTGGCGATAATGGGCGTTGTCGGGTGCACGAAATCTGTTGTCATCAATGACGAATCGCAAAAAGAATCTTCGACCGTTGGTACAGGCAGCGACCAAGCGGAAGAAAAAGTCGCCGAGCCAGCCGAGTGCATGGCGATAATCGAATGGGTCGACTTCTTAATGAACAACGACATCAAGTATTATCAAAACTACGAAGCGACCGAGGCTTTAGAAACGAAACAACTTGGGGGCAAGGTCGGAGAGGTCGCTTACAAATTGGACGGAAACGCCTGCACAGGTCATGTGTCAATAAACGGCGACGCGGCGTATCTTCCTGTCGGAACGCCTATATATGAACTAAAAGGATACAAACCAGAGTTCCGAGTCGTCGCGGACAACAAAATCTACGAAGTGAATCATAATCCGAACGCAGAGACGATTGGTGAACTTATGGACATAGAAGGCAGAGTTTTGAAGATCGCTTTAGAAAGCGGCTATGACGGAAGCCATATCGGCGACTTCGAAGAAGTAGTGTCCGCTGAATTCGTTCGGGAATTGCTGCCTCTTAAGTATGTCGGCTTCGAAAAGGTTTACGAGAAAACAAAACACGAATCAGGAGTTTTCCTGCGCGTGTACCTTCAAGATGGCACATCATTCCGCATGGTCTATTATCCCCAGGCGAACGCCTTCACTGCGGGAGCTTTTGGAACGGAAAAGTTGAAAGAGTTGATCATGGAGCAAAGGAAACGGATCAAAGGAGCGGCGGGATTGTAGAGGCGATAGTGCGCATGAGTTATATATGAAACGTAAAGTAATTTAAATAATGGTTGTTTTATATCCACCACTGGGATCCCTTTAAAGAGCAGAGATATGATTTTGATTAAAACCTTTGGTAACATCGGTATTAATGGCAGCTTCATCGTTAATCTGAACCATATATTGTGAATTTGCTTAAGATAAGATGCTGTATGACTTCCGATGGAGTCATGCGGCTCTTTTTTTGTTCTTCAAGGCTTCCAGTTCTGACTCGATATACCATTTTAATTATTGATGAAACCGCTTTCTGCTGATAGACTGATGCTATCTGCCGGAGTGGGGGCGAGTCATGCTGAAATTATCCATAAAGACACAGCTTATCATCAGTTTTTTTGTCGTCATGCTGCCGGTCGTCTTGTTTCTTGTTGCGAATACGCTATATGCGAAGAACGTCGTCCGCGATAAGGTTTCCGAGACCTATCGAAATACGCTGGATATATTTGCGGAGAAGACGGATCGTTCGCTGAGCGAGGTCAGCAATTATTTGAACAAGATGGGCGTTCTCGACTTTGACGTCGGCCTGCTTTCTTCTTTTCCCTATGGCAGCGACAATTACGTGCTTACGAAGATCCGCATCCAAAATAAGCTGCAGCGCGACATCGTGTTCTATAACCCAGTCGACACGCTCTTCGTTTATAGCGGACAAGATATATTTTTCAGTACGACCGGCTCGTATGCGGTGATGAATCACGTTCTTAACGACAATTTGGACGGCATCATCAAGTCGAATAAAGCGTCCGCACAGGGGCGCTGGCTGCTCTGGTACGACGCACGCGTGCCGGGAGGCGATTTTCTCGTCAAGGTCACCCAGGTGCCGGACAGCAACGTGTACGTCGGCTCGATCATCCGGATCTCCGAGCTGCTTAATCAGCTCGCCATACAATGGAAAGACGGCAAGATCGGCGAGTCGGCGATCTACCGCAAGGATGGCATGCGGCTTGGCGTTCCGACCAAATGGGATCATTTTGCGGCAGCGGACAACGAGACGCCGCCTCAGAATGCGGAGCTGTACCAATTCGTCAAGGACAAGCAGACCGGCAAACGGTTCCTGCGCGTCGATCGCCCGAGCGGACAAGCGGATTTCACGATCAACATTCTCGTACCCGAAAGTTATATGCTGCAGGGGCTGCCCTATTTTCAGAAAGCGACTTATATCTTGAATTTTGGGCTGCTCTTTATCTTTGCTCTGTATTTGTTCTTTATCCGGCATATGCTCTTCAAGCCGCTCCAACTGCTGATCGCCGGAATGAAGAAGCTGTCGCTCGGCATGCTGGATGTACGTCTGCAGACCAACGAGACGCTCGAATTCGTCTTCCTGGCCAACACCTTCAACAACATGGCCGAGCAAATCAAGAGTTTGCGCATCGGCGTGTACGAAGAGCAGCTGCGGGTGCAGAAGATCGAGCTCAAGCAGCTTCAGGCCCAGATCAACCCGCACTTCTATATGAATAGCCTGAACATCATCTACAATTTCGCGGCTTTAAAGGATACGGATTCGGTGAAGAAGATGTCGCTCCATCTCGCGGATTATTTCCGCTTCATTATGAGGGTCAATCGCGATCTCATTACGCTGGACGAGGAGCTCAGGCATATTCGCAACTACATGGACATCCAGAAGTTCAGGTTTCCAAACAAGCTCGACTGTGTCTGCGATATGCCGAACAAGCTCAAATCCATTCCATTGCCCGCGCTCACTATTCAGCCTTTTGTGGAAAATGCCATTATTCATGGATTCGTCAATCACAGACAGCCGTTTAAGATCACCGTGCGCGGCTCTCTCCTGCATGAGCAGGGCGACGCCTTCCTCCTTATTGCGATAGAAGATACGGGCATCGGCTTCACCGAGGATGTGATGCGCCGTCTCAATGAAGGCGAGGGGCTCATGAGCGTGGAAACGAGCCGTCTCGGCATTCTGAATGTGATACAGCGTCTGAAGCTCCGCTATGACGGGCGCGCGGATATCCGTTTCTACAATGTGACGGAGAACGGCGGCGCGGGCGTACGAATCCAGCTGCCGTTAGCCGAGGAACACGGACAAATCGAAGAGGAGATCGTCTGAATATGGCTATGGAAGAAGCAACCTATAATTTGCTGGTCGTAGATGATGAGGAGATTGCCATTCGCGGCATCGAGCATGGCATCGACTGGTCGACGCTGCCGGTGGCGAACATTTTCACGGCCTACGATGCGGAGGAAGCCCGGCAGGTATTCAAGGATCATAAAGTACATGTCCTCATCTCCGATATCGATATGCCTAAGGAGAACGGCATCCAGCTGCTCGCCTGGGTGAACGAGCATTCGCCGGAGACGGAAACGATTATATTGACGGGGCATGCGGATTTTATTTTTGCGCAGCAGGCCGTGCAGCTCGACAGCTTCGACTATCTGCTCAAGCCGATCGATCATGATGTGCTGAAGGGCAGCGTCGAGAAGGCCATCAACACGATCGCCGAGCGTGAACGGGACGATTCCTTCCGTAAGACCTATGAATACTACTATGACCAATGGAACCGTCAGCTCCCTCTGCTCGTCGAGCGGTTCTGGCAGGACGTGCTGAACCAGCGGATACAAACATCCGCGCCGCAGTTGGCACCTATGTACAGCTTGTACGATATCCAGCTCGATGCGGACAAGAAGGTGCTGCCGGTGCTGATCAGCGTCGAGGAGTGGAAGAAGGATTGGAGCACGCATGATGAAGAGATCATGACCTACGCGCTGAAGAACGCCGCTGCGGAGATGCTGCTGAAGGATCGGGCCGGTCATATTATTCAGGATACGAACGGGATGCTTTTCGCCCTGCTCTATAGTCCTGACGAAGGGCAGGAGGAGCTGCTTGCCGGCCTCGCGGCAGAATATGTCGATAAATGCGCGCAGTACCTGTACGCTGTGGTCTCCTGCTACATCGGCGAGGCGGTTCACGTCCCATCGCTTCGGGCTTGCGTCCAGCAGCTGGCGGAGATGGAGCGGTCGACCTTGGGTCAGACCGGAAGCGTATTTCGGCTTAACCCTCCTATGCAGCCTGGGAACAGCCCCGCCCGGCATAACGCCAACAAGCAGCACGGAAGATTCGCTGCGCCGGTGCCGAACTACCAAGAGTGGTCGACGCTCGTCGAACAAGGCAAAGCTTCCGAGCTCCAGCTGCGCATTGAGGAGCTGTTCGATCGGCTCTCGGCCTCGCAGATCGACCATGCCTATATCGTCAATTACTATTTCAGCGTCGTGCATATGATTTTCCAACTGTTTCAGCGACGTACTGTCTCTGCGCATGAGCTGTACAAGGGAGAGGAATGGAAGGCCGGCGAGTCCGCAATGAAGTCGCTCAGCGCGATGAAGGGTTGGACCATCCGCTTTATCGGAACAGCGGCCGAATTTCTCGGGGCGCAGGAGAAGGAAGTCTCGCATACGATTGCCCGAGTGCAGCAGTATATCAACGCGAACCTGCACCAGGAAATGAGCCGGGAAGATATCGCCGAGCATGTCTATTTGAATCCGGCCTATCTCTCCCGTTTGTTCCGCAAGGAAACCGGACTCTCTTTGACCGATTACACGGCATCGCTGCGCATCCAGAAGGCGAAGCTCGAGCTTTCGGACACGAACCATAGAGTCTGCGACGTGGCACTGTCCGTCGGCTACAGCAATTTCTCCCACTTTACGAAGCTGTTCAAGAAAACGACGGGCCTGACACCGCAAGAATACCGCAAAAAGCATCAGCGAATTCTCGAATAGAGCCTGCAGAAAGCGCATCAGGTCACAAAAGCGCTAAACAGGTCACGACGCCGATAGAGGACGGCGTCGTTTTTTTTATAAGATAGTCCTATAGAGCCAACTACGAAGGAGGAACGACGATGGCGCAATTGAAAACGGTTGCACCTACGATGCCGCAGGCGATTCCGAAAACGCGCAAATTTTCGCTCGCAGCTAATTTTCGCAAATACTGGATCTTCTACCTTATGATGCTCCCAGGCATCTTGCTGCTCGTATTCAACAACTACTTGCCGATGTTCGGCATTATCATCGCGTTCAAGACGGTCAACTACACCGATGGCATTCTCGGAAGCCCTTGGTCGGGCTTATCCAACTTCTCCTATCTGTTCAAGACGTCGGATGCCTGGATTATTACGCGCAATACGCTGGCGTATAACTCGCTGTTTATCGTACTGAACCTGGTGATTCCGCTTGCTTTTGCCCTCATGCTTAACGAGATGAAGAGCCGCTTCATGTCGAAGCTGCACCAGACGGTCATGTTCCTGCCGTACTTCCTGTCCATGGTCGTCATTTCGTACCTGGTGTTCGGCTTCCTGAGCGACGAGCACGGTTTCATGAACGGGTCGCTTCTTCCCGCGCTGAATATCGAGCCGATTCGCTGGTATTTCACGAAAGAAGTGTGGCCGTACATCCTGCCGCTCGTCAACACTTGGCGGGGGATGGGCTACTACACGGTCATGTACATGGCGGCCATCATCGGCATCGACGACGAATACTACGAGGCTGCGACGATTGACGGGGCATCCAAATGGCAGCAGATGACGAGCATTACGATCCCGCTCATCACCCCTGTCCTTACCATTATTACGCTGCTGCAAATCGGACGGATTTTCAATGCCGACTTCGGACTGTTCTTCCAGGTTCCCCGTGAATCCGGCGTGCTGTTCCCGGTAACGAACGTTATCGATACGTATGTATACCGTACCTTCCTGACCGTAGGCGATATCGGATTGTCCTCTGCGGCCGGACTTCTGCAGTCCATAGTCGGGTTCGTCCTGGTCTTCTTCTCCAACTGGATCGTCCGCCGCTTTAACAGAGATAATGCACTATTCTAGGAGGGAGCCGCAATGGCTGATGTATTGAATACCGGCACGACCCTAACAGTCGCTGCATCCAACCCGAAAAACAAACTCGGACTTACGGCGTCGCTCAGCATTAATATCTTCTTTGTCATCTATTCACTGCTGTGCATTATCCCGCTGCTGCTGCTCGTCATGGTATCGTTCTCGGACGAAGCGTCGATCGTGCGCGGCGGCTACAAGTTCTGGCCCGATCATTTCAGCCTGGCGGCATACCGCTTTCTCGGCCAGGATATCGGTCAAATCTTGCATTCCTACGGCATCTCGATCATTGTGACCGTGGCAGGCACAGCGCTGAGCATGATCATCATTGCGCTGTATGCCTATCCGATCTCGCGGCCGAATTTTCCGCAAGCCAAATTCTTTACCTTCTTCGCCTTCTTCACGATGCTGTTCTCGGGCGGCCTTGTACCGTGGTATCTGGTCTATGTGCAAGTCCTTGATCTCAAGGATACGTTAGGTGCGTTAATTGTCCCGCAAATTATGTCCGCATTCTGGGTGCTCGTCACCAGGACGTTCTTCCAGACAACGATTCCGGGACAGGTGCTCGAATCTGCCAAAATCGACGGCGCAGGCGAACTGCGGATATTCTTCCAGATCGTCATGCCGCTCTCGCTTCCGGTACTCGCGACGGTCGCCTTGTTCCAAACGCTCTCGTATTGGAATGACTGGTTCCTAAGCCTGGTGTTTATTACCGGAGAGCACAATATATCCGTTCAATATCTGATGTACAAACTGATGGCGAACATTCAATTCCTCGCGAACAACACAACAGCCGCGAACGCCATCGCTTCAGCCGGCGGGATGATGAACTTCCCGAGCGAAACCGTTCGGATGGCGATGGTTATCGTCGGCATCGGACCGATCATACTGGCTTACCCGTTCTTCCAGAAATATTTTATCAAAGGTCTTACGGTAGGCGCCGTAAAAGGCTAATCATCAGCTGCAACCGGACTTCCGGTTTGGCATAGCACCACATTTTCTTGGGAGGTCGACTTAAACCATGCAAACAAAGAAGAGAACCGTATCGGCTGCACTGGCACTCTTATGTACGACTGCAATGATTCTGTCCGCTTGCGGAAGCGGCGGGAACAATAACTCAGGGAATTCTAGCAACTCGGGCAATGCGAAGAACAGCGGCAGCGAAGCAAGCACCAACAATCAGGCAGCAGGGGATTCCACTGCGGCATCTGATCTGGAGCCTTACAAGCTCAAGCTCGTTTATGAAGGCCCGCCTCAACCGGACGAAGCGAAAATCGAAGAAGCGATGAACAAAATTTTGACGGCAAAAATCAACGCGACGATCGACCTGTCTCCGATTGACTGGGGCGCATGGGACGATAAAGTCAACCTGATGATCGCTTCCCGCGAGCCGGTTGACGTCCTATTCACCGCACAATGGAACGGTTACTCGAAGAACGTGGCTAAAGGCGCTTATATCGACCTCGGCGACCTGCTGAAGAAGTACGGCCAAGGCATTACAAGCTCGCTGGATCCAATCTTCCTGGAAGGCTCGAAAATTAACGGCAAAAACTACGGCATTCCGACCAACAAAGAGCTTGCGACCTCTGCCGGCGTCGTGTATCGCAAAGATATCGCCGACGAGCTTGGCCTTGATATGAGCACGGTCAAAACGGCTGAAGACCTGGACGCGATCTATAAGATCGTTCAAGAGAAGAAGCCGGATATGATTCCGCTGTACACGTCGGGCGGTATCTTCGCGAACTTCCTGAACGAATTCGACTTCCTTGGCGACGGCACGATCCCAGGCGTTATCTCCAAGAACGGCAACGACACGAAGGTGAAAATGGCGGAAGAATCGGAGGTCTACGTTCGCTACTTGAAGCTGGCGCATGATTACTTCCAGAAGGGCTACATCAACAAAGACGCGGCGACAACGCAATTGTCCAGCGGCGACGCCTATAAAGGCGGCAACGTGTTCTCCACGATCGAGCCGCTGAAACCGGGTAAAGACGCGGAGATTGCCAATGCTGCCGGCCTTGGCGGCAAACTGGCTCAAATTTACTTGATCGGCAAAACGGTATCGACAGGTGAAACTGCAGGCGCAATGCTAGCGGTCTCCTCGACGTCCAAAGATCCGGATCGCGCCATGATGTTCATCAACCTGCTGCACACGGACAAAGAACTCGTTAACCTGTTGAACTTCGGAGTGGAAGGCGTTCACTTCACTCGCAGCGGCGAAATCATGACACCGACAGACCAAACGTCGAAATACGCGCCGGGCGTTGCATGGGAGCTTGGCAACCAGTTCCTGAACTATGTCTGGAATACGGAAGATCCGCAGAAATGGGAGAAATTCAAAGAATTCAACGAAGGTGCAGTGCCATCCCCAGCGCTTGGCTTCGTCTTCAACGGCGACAACGTCAAAGCCGAAGTCGGCGCACTGGCAAACGTGATCAAGCAGTACGCGAAGGCGCTTGAAACGGGTTCGGTTGATCCGGATAAAGTGTTGCCGGAGTATATCAGCGCACTGAAAGCTGCCGGCGTAGACAAAGTCATCGCTGAGAAGCAGAAGCAGTTCGATGAGTTCCTGGCAAGCAAGAAGTAGTGCTGCGCAAGAAGCAGCAATAAGTGGTAAAAGCCTGAGAGCTGGGTGCTCTCAGGCTTTTTGTTTCGCCCTGTGGGACTGCAGAACCCCCAGTCTATATCGCTGGCAGCGAAGAGGTCCAAGCTGTATGACTTCCACCGGAGTCATGCGGCTCATTTTATTTTTACCCAGGCTGTCTAGCCAAAATGTACATTTGTTTTAGATAAATGCCGTTTCGAAAAACCTACTATTGAATTTAATAGAAATAAATTAATAGAAAGGAAGAGCCGCTATGACTTTTATACCTATAGATCGTATTGTCAGTTTGGGTAATGATGGCATTTATACAAGTACAAATAGTGCTAATTCAGCAATAATAAATCTTTTTAACGATACGGTTTCTCAAGTAGCCGTAGAAGTTACTAATCCGCATCCGTCGTGGCCGAGTCTGGATAATTTTGGGGAGGACGACAATCCAAGCATAGAATTCAGAGATACAACAAATCCGCGCTATATTTGGAATAAATCAAAAGCGCAACCAGGAGATACTGTTTATTTTGCTGCAGCGTCCACCCCTATGGCAGCAACAAATATTATTGATTTATTTGTGTGTATAACAGCCTTTGCCGATGATGCTTTTGAAGTGAATCAAATAAGTTTATGCAGAGTAACGGATTCAGGCGATTTAATAGAAATTGAAATTGAAGATTTACTGAGTACTCCTTTGCAGGATGGACCGATGACCCTACCTGTCTCTGATTTAGAGTCTCCTCCTGGATGGCAAACAGTTCGTTATTTCTCTAATATATATCGACGAGGCGGTCTTTCTCCAAATCCAAATCATTATTCGCTAGTAGTAATCTTCAAAGCTGTTAATTACCCTGCTCCTGCAAATCCTGACGATAATCCAGGAGCGATAGCCTTTAATATTGACATCTATAAACTAACATAGACCCTTTTACGATTGCTTTATATATCGATCATGGAAGAAACAGGTCATCGCCACCATTACAGCGGAGTGACCTGTTTTGTTTTTCTAAATAATAGTAATTGAGGATGTTGTTCGAAATGTGTTTAATCGGCCCCGGCAATTTCGTAGGTAATAATTTCAAGAAAAACGCACCATACTACAGGAATAATGTTCGCATAATCAATTCGGAGGATATAAATGAAAAACAATTCAATATCGTTGTTGCAAACAAGCATGATATTCATGCTTTCCGTTGGATTGCTAAACCATGTCATTATCATTCCGATGCTGTTAGATAAAGCGCAACGCGATAGCTGGATCTCCGTTCTGCTTGCAGGCGGATTATTTATGATTTGGGTCGTCTTGCTGTATTCCGCTCTTGGCAAAAATCGGGATAAGCATCTTTTTCAATGGCTTAAGCTTACATACGGTGCAACGGTATCCTACTTTCTGGCAGGGCTTGCGTGCATTTACGTCTTTACATTATCAACGATTACCTTAAAGGATACCGTTACTTGGATTCATCTCTCGTTCTCGACTCGCACCCCAACGATCGTTTTAGCGGCTGCTTTATTAGTTGTCTGTGCTTACAATGCTTATAAAGGAATCCAGTCAATAGCCAATACAGCGGCAATATTTTTACCGTTTGTCGTCCTATTCGGCTTTTATGTGATGACGGCCAATTATCCGAATAAGGATTACTCTTTGTTAAAGCCTTATCTGGAGTTTGGCATGAATCCCGTCTGGCATGGGACCATATATGTCATGTCAGGACTACTCGAATTATCGCTGTTGCTATTTATTAGGCAATACATTCGTAAGCGCATATCGTTCATGTCGCTTGTGCTGCTGACCTTGATCCTTATCGGGCTAACATTTGGTCCATTAGTCGGCGCGCTCATCGAGTTTGGTCCTAAACATGCCTCCCATTTAAGGTTCCCCGCCTATGAAGAGTGGAGACTCGTGACGATAGGCCACTTTATTGAGCACATGGATTTTTTAAGTATTTATCAGTGGTTCAGCGGGGCTTTCCTGAGGATTTCGCTGACACTTTTTTTGATCAACGATATTCTGAACATTAAGACAAAAAGGAAAAAGACGTTATTCCTGTTTCTTATTTGTTCGATCCAATTAATCGTAATCAATCTGCCGTTTAGCGATCCCAAATTTGTCAGCTTGGTCTCAAATATTTTGTTGCCAGGTATATTTTGGGGAATGTCCGGCTACTTCCTGGTTATCATTGGATTAATTCATTTCGGATACAGGTGGAGAAGAATAGAATCATGAGTAAATCAATGAAATCAGCGAATGTTAAGCCCTATGATTCATTTCGGCAACTGTTCAAAGACTGCAGCGATGTACAGGTAAACAAACTGATGGTTACGCAGAAGGATGGATCTTCGTCTGAGATACTCCTCGTATATTGCGATGGGCTGTGCGATGTAAATACGATCAATCAAGTATTTATTCCTTTTTTGATTGAAATGTTTAAAGAACATACCATATCCAACAACGCTGAATTAAAGCAGTACCTGCCATTTCAGCTTAGTCCCCTCCCGCAGGACTGGGATGCCGGATTCATCATTAGCAAGATTTTCAATGGCGAACTGCTGGTATATTTTCAAGACGCAGCCTCCCTGTATACCTGGAATCTAGCCAATGCGCCGCAGAGGAAAACAGAGGAGTCGAATGCCGAGCTTTCGGTAAGAGGACCTCGCGACGGTTTTACTGAAGATACGAGAGTCAATGTAGCCTTAATAAGAAAAAGATTAAAAACAAATGCTTTGGCAGTTGAAGAATATACGCTCGGAACGCAGACGCAAACCAAGACGGTGCTTCTTTATATGAAGGATGCCATAAATCCGGCCATTGTTAAGGAGATCACATCCAAATTGGCCAGCGTGAAGGTCAAAGGTTTGATCAGCAGTACGCAACTGGAGGAGGCACTGGTCGATTACGCTTTTTTTTCAAAGTTCGTCTATACCGGCCGGCCGGATTTTGCGGTGAATTCTCTCATGCACGGCAGGTTTGTCATTATTGTCGAAGGTTCGCCAACGGTGATCATTGGGCCGATTAACCTTACATTTATGTTCAATACTTCGGAAGATGCTTATACGCTTAATTGGTTTGTCATGTTTACCCGTTTGTTAAGGCTGTGCGGTATTTTTCTTTCCGTGTTTCTTCCCGGGTTTTGGATCGCGCTGCTTACCTACCATCAGGATCAGCTCCCGTTCACGCTGCTAGGGACACTTGTTTTTTCAAGGCAAGGCGTCCCGCTGCCGGCTCCGCTCGAGGCTGTTATGATGATTCTACTGTTTGAATTGTTTCGTGAAGCGGGCATGCGCTTGCCATCTTCGATCGGACAGACGATTTCCGTTGTTGGCGGATTGATAGTCGGACAGGCGGCCATCAGTGCGGGTATGACGGCACCAGGCATTCTTGTCGTCGTAGCCATCTCGGTATTGGCTTCGTTCACTATGGTGAATCAAAATATGGTTGGCTTCGTTAGTCTGCTGAGATTAATCGTACTGGTGATCAGCGGCGTGCTCGGCTTGTTCGGATTATTGATTTGTATCTTAGCCCTCGCTGTATATATCGTTAATCTGGAATCCTTCGGCGTCAAATATTTAAGTCCGGTGAGTCCCATCAGCTACAGAGACATGTTCAAAATTTTATTCCGTATGCCTTGGGGGAAGAAGGAGGGAACTCCCCGCTTTTTCAAAAAAAACGGAGATGATCAAACTTGAGGTGGGTACGACTAGTATTGGTTATTGGAATGGTCTCGCTTTTGCTCACCGGCTGCTGGGGGGCAAGGGAAATTGAGCATCTGGCCTATGTCAATTCGATCGGTATCGATTATGCCAAAGGCAAAGTGGTGTTTTATATCCAATTGATCAGTTTTAATAATATTGCCAAGAAAGAAGCCGGAGCCGGAATGACTAAGGAATTGGTCACCATTGGCAAAGGTGAAGGAAGGACCGTGGATGAGGCCATTTTTGACCTATATAAGACGGCGCAGCAAAGATTGTCCTGGAGCCATGTAAAAACGTTGGTGTTTACGGAAGCGGCGCTGCGCGAGAATGTCATTCATGGCGTTTTGGACCAAATGGACCGATATTACGAGTTTCGGTATACCATTTGGACGATGGCAACCCGAGGCTCGATCGAGAAGCTGTTAAGCGCATCCCCGACCCAAAACATGTCAACGCTGTACTCGCAATTAAATAACCCTAAGGACCGTTATTCCCAAAGCTCGATTGTTGCTCCATTATTTTTGTACAAATTCTTATGGAAATGGGAGGAAAGCGGTCAAACCCTGCTGCTTCCCGCGTTAAGCGTCAATGAAAAGAACTGGGTTGAGAACAAAAAGCCGTCGCCTCAACTTCAGCAAGATGGGGTATGCGCCATGCAAAGCAAGCAATTGATGGGCTGTTTTAAGCTTGACGAAATTATGGGACTGCGATGGTTGGAGAAAAAAACCGCTCGTACCCCTTTGGTGCTTCAAATCAATCATAAACCGGTTGCGATGATGGTTGTTCAAAAAATCAAACCCTCCATCGAACCCAAGCTTTCAAACGGCGAACTTCTGTTTCACATTAAAGTCAATGCGCAAGGTTCGGTAACGGAGCAAGAAAAACCAGTCACGGAAACGGAAATGACAAAGCTTGCCGAGAAGGAAATAAGAAGGCAGATTCAGAATACGTATTTGGTTGGATTAAAATCAGGTGCAGATCTTCTAGGGCTCTCCAACTCGCTCTATCGAACCAACCCGAGGGAATGGCACCGTTTGGAGAAAGATGGCGCTTTGCCGTTAAAGCCTGAATCCTTAGGGGAAATCGATGTGAATATAGGATTATCGGATGTGGGGATCGCTAAAATAATGAAAAAATGATTGGAGAAATTATTGAGATAAGATAGAACATGTTAGATGCTGCATGACTTCTAGCAGAGTCATGCGGCTTTTTTGGCGTACTCAGATGGAAGATTATTGGCGCTGGGGGTTAGGATTCATTTCATCGTACATAAACTTGTCGCAATACCTCCTGCAGTTATTGTAAGGATAGATAAGAGAAAGGTTTCAGCCGAAAGCAACAATCCTCCAAGACAAATGATAATTCCATCAATAACAAAAATAAGCACACCGACATTAACGGGAATTAATTTAGAAAGCAATTGAGCAAGTAAATCGGTACCTCCGGTGCTTGTTTCATAGCGCAACATGATTCCAATTCCTGTACCAATGATAAATCCCCCGATAATTGCACTGCTGAACGGAGTTAATACCACATTTTTTAATAAACGGTGGAGGGATTCCTCCGACAAATCGATCACTAACGAGGAAATTACCAATCCGTATACGCTGTTATACAGCATGTTACGGTAGTAAAGCCATGCCAACAATAAAATAGGAGTGCTGCACAAGAACATGACTGCTCCTATTTTAACTCCAAATAAATAATGGATGATAAGGGCAATGCCAATAACTCCTCCATCCAGAATGCTATACGGTGTCAGAAAAACATTAATTCCAATTGCAATCAATATGCTTCCTATTATAATTACTATTATTTTATTGTTTAACATATAATAATAGATCAACTCCGGGAATGGCCTGTCTTATATTATGCAGGTGATAGTCAGAATAAGATAAAAGATGGTATGATCGTGAGTTAAGACGGAAAAAATCCCCAGGCCGTGAATATCGCCTGGGGATCATTTATTATTTGATGACGCTCACGTAAATCGGATTGGAGTAGAACCACAAGTCACTGTAGTTCCGTTTATTGATCGCTTCGAAACGCGCCTCGTTGTCCGCGATATCCGTTTTTACGTCCATCAGAGGCTCGCCGTTTTGCGTTTCGCCCGGAATGTCGGTACCGAGGTTCGTGCCTCTTAGGCGGAAGTATTGATCTTTGGTCGCTTTAAGCTTGTACGTAATAACATTGTAGCCGTCCTTCGTCGTCTTCCAGTCTTTGCTGGTGAATCGCTTGAGTACTACAGTCGAATCATTGGTATCTTTGGCGTATTCAGGCGTGCCCGGCATCTTCTTGCCGGTGATGTCGCCGGTAATCAAGTCGACGTGGTCGACTTTTACTTGGTCGCCGTTATTGTTCTTTTCCGAGCTTTTGAACTTGATCGTGATCGTGAGTTGCTTGCCGTCTCTTGCAACGATCGTTTCGCCCATTCCCGCATCGGATCTGTTTTCGGAATTATCCTGCGTGACGTTAAAATCGAGCGCGTTTATCAAATCGCCGAATACGGAGAATGATTTGCCGGAACGCATGCCGTTCAGCACAGCCAGGGCGTCGTTGCCTTTAATCCACGTATAGTTTTTGGAATATTGGCCCGGGTCGTAGCCGCTGGAATACAAGCGGTTATCGCTAATATAGAAATGGGCGTCCGAGTTGGAGAAATTGAAAAACTTGCGTCCTTCTCCAAGCAATGCATCCCACGCGCCGCCCAGGTGAGCCAACATGTAATCCGAACCGCCGTAAGTACGGTTTTTCGGATTATCCAGGTTTTCTCCGCCGCGATCCGGCTCCATTTGGTTGCCGACCATGCCTTCGAATCCGAACGCTACCGTAGGCGCAATATTGTTGAAATCACGGAAGTCCTCGATTGTGTAAACCATCTTTCTGTTGGGGTGGTTAAAGAGCGCGAAGCTCGTATCTTTATAATTCGTTTCCAGCCATTTCAAAGCCGTGCGGGCATCTTCTTTGGTCGAGAACGCGCGGGCATCCTTCGCCGACCAAGCGGCTACGTCTGCCGGATCGAAAAGCTTCTCGTCGCGGTTCGTGAACAAGTACTCGAAGTGGCTGGCGGCTTTAAGGCTCTCGTCCGAGCCCGGATTGTCCGTCAAAAGGCCTACGCCGACATGCTCGTAAGTCGGCATGTCCCACTCAAAGCCCGAGAAGATGATCTTGCCTTTGTATTTGCCTTCCGCTTGCAATTGTTTGATTTTCGGAACTTGATATTGCAGCATTCCTTGAGATAAAGGAATCGGTCCGCCCGGGATCGGATTTCCCTCGTCGTCGCGGGATTCCATGCGCAAATGATCGGCCGTGCCCATCCAGTCCAATCCGTATTTCTCCAACCCTGCATCGAGCATGCTGGTCAAAGAGTGCTGAGCGTCATCGGATTGAAACGTATGCACGTGATATTCGCCCGCGAGCCATTTTCCGTCATTCTCATCTTCGTTTCTGACACCAGTCGCATGTGCGCTCTGCGTCAGCAAGGCTGCGGTCAAGGTGACGCTGCCCAAAAGCATAGCGGTAGACTTCTGTTTGAACATGGAAATTCCTCCTAAAATGATGTAGCCTCACTGGTGCTGCCTGCTCAGTATAGAAGAAAATGTAAGCCCTTTCAATAAATCGAATGTACTAACTGCGATATGTTCAAGACCTCAATCCCTCCGTGAAGGATCAGGACTCCGGCGCTATCCGCATTATTACAAAACAGCTCGTTCATTAGTTACATTTAGGTTACTGAGTAATCTTTTTTTCACTTCTTATGTTCAGTCAATTCCATTGCTATAATAGTAAGCATTTAAAGCCCATATGCGAATCTACCTTGGTAAGGGATGTGAGAAGCATGACGAATCTATCCAAACTCGGACTCGGAGGACACTCGTTCATCGAGGAATTGGGCAACGATCCGCTGGCTTCGTTCGAAGAGCAGTGCGCGATTGTCGACGCGTGCCTCGATAACGGGATTCAGTTGATCGATACGACCTATTATCAAGAACGAGTGGCGCTCGGGAACGTATTGCAAGCTCTGGGCAGGCGTAAAGAAGCGGAAATCATGGCGTGGAATTTCTTCAACCTGCCGGGCCAGTCTGATAAGCTGGTTGGTTTTAGCTGCTATGAGCCGCATCATATCGATATGATGCTGAAAGAATTGCAAACCGATTATATTGATGTTCTGGTTATTCACGCTCATGAGGATGAACGAAAACTCCGGCAGGAGATGGATCTTGCGAAGCGATGGGTGGATGAAGGAAAGGTGAGAAGGGTCGGGCTCGGCATGGTTGGACCGGACCATCTAGCCGGCCTTCCTGCTGATCATCCGGTTACGCATGTTCTTGCTCCTTACAATCTGTTTCATCAGGGGGCAAAGGATACGTTCGGCATGGCAAAGGAGATGGGACTGACAACGGTTGCCTTATCGCCTTTCATTCGCGGTTGGAAGCTTAACGAAATCGCGGCAGACAAAAATCAAACTGCGGATCTTTTACTGCGGTGGGTGACCGGACAGCAACTGGTCGACCGTGTCATCGTTTCGATGAGGAAAAGAGAGTGGGTCCAATCGAATCTGCAAGCTGTTAAACGGGGCCTGTTAACCGAGAAGGAGATTAAGCTGGTTGATGAATGGGTTTGATATGATAATTAGACCGCGTCCTATGTCAGAGGACGGTCTATTTTCGTTTCGGATCTGTAAGCAGATCCATATACTTCTCCAGTTTCTTGAACCTCCGATCGTAGCTTTGCTTTTCTAGTAATTGACGGAGCCAGTAAAGCGCCCTTTCCTTGTCTCCGTATTGAATGAAGGCTTCCATGATTTTACTAATATTGCTCGAGTAATTGAAGGGCTCCTCCAGAACCATTTCCAATGCCTGGTCAAAATAATCCAGGGCCTGCCGGTGGCTCTTCAGCTTGAGCGACAGCATGCCTAAGTAAACAAGACCGCTGGCGATTTCCTTCTCCGCGAAGGGCTGAAGCACGGCTCGCTTCATGGTTTCCATCGCTTTGCGCCTCATGAAGAGCGACTCATACAGCGCGGCACGTTCCACATAGTGATTGTATTTCTTTAATGGCCTTAGGAGAGAGAACACCTGCATCACCCATTCAAAAAGTTATGTTACGTTCATTATGGCCCAATTGTGGGGAATCATCCGGTAGATGGTATGCTGAGGTGGAGAGGGGGGCGACGGATTTGAGTGATGGGCAAATCCTTATGCTCTGTATACTAGTGACGGCGGTAATTGGCATAGGAGGGTACTTTGCCGCACGATATGGCGGCGGCCGCTCTTATGAGATTGAGCTTACTTTGGATGAGGTCAAAGATTATTTTTTCAAAAGGCATCGGTGTAGGGATTGCGATACCAAGTTAAAACGCATTGCGAATGATGAGTATCTAGGTGAAGGCTGGACGAATAACATGGGGACGCATTCCTATAGCAAGCAGTATAAACGGAGCTACCACTTGCAATGCCCGAAATGCTTGAGAAGGTACAGCGCTGAGGACTACTAGGGCAGGGTATGTTGCTGCAATCTTTCAATCTATTAGTGGAGGCGATTGGTTCATGACACAAACAGAGCTTAGGCTGCCGAGAATTCGGCCGGAAGAAGCGGGGATTCATCCGCGCGCCATTACGGCGCTGCTAGACGAATGGAAGGAGCGTCAGATCGAAATCCACAGCATGATGGTGCTGAGGCACGGACAAGTAGCGGCAGAAGGGTGGTGGGCACCTTATGCGAAGGGGCTGCCCCACATGCTGTTCTCGCTCAGCAAGAGCTTTACTTCTACGGCGATTGGGCTCGCTGCTGCGGAAGGACTGCTTACCGTAGACGAGAAGGTACTCTCGTACTTCCCGAATGATGCACCGGCATCGCCCTCGATTAACCTGCAAGCGATGCGGATCCGTCATTTGCTCATGATGGGGACAGGCCATGAGACCGATACGCTCGAGGACATTAAGCGGTGTACCGACGGCAACTGGGTGCGGGCATTCCTCCATGCGCCGGTGGAGCGGGAGCCGGGTACGCATTTCGTTTATAACAGCGGGGCGACTTACTTGCTTTCGGCAATCTTGCAGAAGGTAACCGGACAGAAGCTGCTTGATTATTTACGGCCTCGGCTGCTCGAGCCGCTAGGCATTGCCGAAGCGACTTGGGAGGAATGTCCGCGCGGGATCCATACCGGCGGATGGGGGCTTGCGCTGACGACCGAGGGAATAGCGAAGTTTGGACAGCTATACTTGCAGAAGGGGCATTGGGAAGGCAAGCGAATCATCACCGAAGCGTGGATTAATGAAGCGACTTCGAAGCAGATTAGCAATGGCGACGGCGGAGAAAACGAATGGGCGCACGGCTACGGGTATCAGTTCTGGAGATGCAGACACGGCGCTTACCGCGGCGACGGCGCTTTCGGACAGTTCTGCATCGTCATGCCGGAGCAGGATATGGTCATTGCGATAACGGCAGCGACGAATGACATGCAGGCGGTGATGAACGCGGTCTGGACGCAGCTGCTGCCGGCCGTGGAAGCAGGCCCGATTCCGTTCCAGGAGCAGGACGCAGAGCGGTTGACCGCGCAGCTTGCAGCGCTGAAGCTTGAGCCGCCGGCCGTCAGCTTGCGATCGGAGCTTGAAGAGACTGTAACCGGCCATCGGTACGCGCTCGAAGCCAATGGTCAGCAATGGCAAGCCATTACGTTCCGCTTCGGGACGATTGAAGCTGCCATTACGATCGAGAGGGAAGGCGGAGAGATGGAGGAGACGTTCATCTTCGGCCGCGGCGTGTGGCGAGCTGGCAAGGGGCAGCTCCCTCAGGCGGAGCCCCTTAAACGGAGCGGCAATCAGCCGATGGTAGCTGCGTTCACCTGGAGCGAGCCGGATACGCTGGCCGCGACGCTTCGCTTTATCGAAACGCCGTTCGCCGTTACGGTCGAGGCGAGTTTCGCGGATACGAACGAGCTGGAGCTGAGCTGCAGGCTCAACGTCTCGTTCCAATCAACAGATCTATTAACGGCCCGCGGCATCAAATAGATGGAATTGGCCAATCGGCCCTTGTTCGCTTATCCACAAAGCTGCAAGGGCTTTTTTGTTAGTTAAAAACGATCATATTCTCCATGCGTTCAGAATAAGATGAAGACTATTCTAGTACGATGCAGTCTCTAAAGATAACAGAGTAGGAGGAATACGATGAATCGGGACGCGAAAATATTCGTAGCCGGACACAAGGGATTCGTAGGCTCCGCGATCGTTCGAACACTCCATCAGCGCGGTTACAACCGGCTCATTTTAAAAACGAAGCCGGAGCTGGATTTGCGAGACTCGCTGCAGGTGCAGTATCTGTTTAGGAAGGAACAGCCGGATTACGTCTTTTTGGCTGCAGCCAAGGTCGGGGGCATTGCCGCGAACCGGGATGTTCCTGCCGATTTCATTCGCGATAATCTCATGATTCAGCAAAATGTCATCGATGCCAGCTACCAGTCGGACGTGAAGAAGCTGCTTTTCCTCGGCTCGGCCTGCATTTATCCGAAACTCGCACCGCAGCCGCTGAAGGAGCAATATCTGCTGACCGGCGCGCTTGATGAAACCAACGAACCGTATGCGATCGCCAAGATCGCAGGCATCAAAATGTGCCAAGCCTATAACAAGCAGTACAATACACGGTACATTACCGCAATTCCGACGAGTCTATATGGACCGACCAACCATTTCGATATGCAGACCTCGCATGTGATGCCTGCGCTCATCCGGAAGTTTCATGAAGCCGCGCAGCGGAATTTGCCTCAGGTTGAGATCGGGGAGAGAGGGACGGCAAGGCACGAGTTTCTGCATGTGGACGATTTGGCGAATGCCTGTCTGTATCTGATGGAGCATTATGAGGACTGCGATATCGTGAATGTCGGCGCAGGCGAGGATATCTCCATTCGCGAGCTTGCGGAGAAGATAAAGACGATTACGGGCTACAACGGGGAGATCGTGTATACTGCCGCGCAGCCGGACGGAACGTCTGGAAAACTAGTCGATGCAACTAAAATCAACGGGCTTGGTTGGCAGGCCAAGATCGGATTGAACGAAGGCATTCGCTCGGCATATGCCTGGTTCATCCAAAACGAGAGCTTGCTTTCCAAGTAGCTCGAAATTGGATGCTGGCAACGCTTGCTTTCCAAGTAGCTCGAAATTGGATGCTGGCAACGTCTCCTTGTTTCAAATTAGCCGGTGATGTCCTAAAATGAGAGAAACCGGCTATTTTGGAAACGGGGTGGGGATGACAGGTGAATCAATACTTAATCAAGCTGCTTCAGCAGGCGGAGCTGAACGTATCGGAGTTTGAGATTCATACGCGCAGGGAAATGAGCTTCCGGGATCGGGCATTCACGAACGAATATATGATGTCCTACCATAAATCAGGCACGGCGAAGCTGAGGATCGGCGATGAGGTGTACGACATTGTTCCGGGCAGCGTCATCTTCATCCCTCCGCACCTGGTCCATGATCAATACAAGGATACGGATGACGAAGCGGTCATTCTGTGGTGGCACTTTACCTATAAAGTGGAGCGGGTGCTCGACGTGCTGCCGATCTTTCAAATCCCGTATATTTATCAGCTGAAGCAGACGGAGCGCTTCGAGACGGTGTTCGAGCAGCTGATGGAATCCAGGCGGAATGCGTCTTCGCTTCCTGCGGCCATTCTGCAGAAGGCGAAGTCGCTCGAGCTCTTGTATCTGCTGTTCGACGAAGCGATCGGGAAACGGCATGGATCGGAAGCTGCGGCGGCGCAGCAAAGCTTTCTCGGCATGCTCTGTCAAATCGTACAGCAGCCGGAGAAGCCGCTCTCGCTCAAGGACATGGCGCGGCAGCTGCATCTGAACACGGCTTATGTCAGCAGCCGATTCAAGGAGCTGTACGGGATGTCGCCGATCGGCCTGCAGCGCAGGCTGCGCATCGAGAAAGCGAAGTCGCTTCTTATAACAGATCACGATATGAGCGTCTCGCAGATCGCCGAAGCGCTGCATTTCTCGGAAGTGACGAACTTTACGCGCTTGTTCAAGAAATACACCGGCATGGCGCCTCTGCAGTACCGCCGTTTGCAGCATCAGGGGACAACCTAAAGAAATGATCATTATAGCGAAAAAACTGCACTATTGTAAGCGTACTCTTTTTCCTACAATGTCCGTATAGACGTTTGGGAGGGAATTGTAGATGCAATCCATGAACATTGTGTTTTCAGCGGCGCAGCAGGTTGAAGTCCGCGTAGAAGAATTACCGGCGCTTAAACCCGGCGAAGTGCGCTGCAAAGCGAGAAAATCATTGATCAGCACGGGCACGGAGACGCTCTGCTTGCGCGGGATTTTCGATTCGAATACGAACTGGGAGTCCTGGGTGCAATATCCGTTCAACCCCGGCTATTCCATGGCGGCCGAGGTCATCGAAGTCGGCGAAGGCGTGGAGCATCTCAAGGCGGGCGATCGGGTGACATCGAACATGTCGCATAAGCAATATTTCAACACGGATGCGAACAACGCCAAACTGATTCCGGATGGCATCACCTATGAGCAGGCTTCTTGGCTGACGCTGGCGCAAATTACGCAGGTCGGCACGCGCCGCGCGGAGCTGAAGCTCGGCGAAACGGTCGCGATTGTCGGGCAAGGCCTCCTGGGCCAACTCGTCGTGCAGTACATGCGCGCTGCCGGCGCAAGGCAAATTATCGTTATCGACCAAGCGGAATCGCGGCTTGAATTTTCGCGCCGCAGCGGTGCGACGCATACGATTTGCGCGCCGGTCGATGCGGCCTTAGAGGAAGTGCGCCGCATTACGGGCGGCAGCATGTGCGATGTCGTGTACGATATTACGGGGCATCCGGCCGTGCTTGCCCCGGCAACGCTGCTTGCCAAGGAGATGGGCCGCGTCGTGCTGCTTGGCGACACGACTCAGCCATCCAAGCAGGTGATCGGACCGCGCGTCGTTTCGAATTCCGTCGCGATTCTGGGCATCCACGCGAGTATGACGCGCAACTACAACGGCGTCACCGGCGACCAGATGACGGCTGTATTTTACGATTATCTGCTCCAAGGGCGCATGAACGTGGATCTGCTGCAAACGCACACGTTCTCGCCGCTCGACGCGCCTGCGGCGTACGATTTCTTGGTGAAGGACCGCACGTCGGCGATCGGCGTTATCTTTGATTGGGACGCGCTGTAAAAGATTTAGAAATTTTTGAATTTAAAATTTAATAAGATGTTAGAAAAAGGCTGCGGAATTATTAGATTCCGCAGCCTTTTCTATGTTTATAGGCGTTTATGCCCAGGAAGCTGCGAGAGGATTCCATCTTATGAAAGGGTTTACAATTCAATATTTTTTGTAGTAAGTTAGAAGTGCAAAGCAAACATTTGAAGAAGAGGTGTAATAAACGATGCCAGTATTCAGCAGAATGTTGCAGCAGAAGGACAGTCGAGTACGTATTGCGGTCTTATTGATTGCCAGTCTTATCTTAATGCTCTTGGCCCAGATGAGAGCTCCATCGGTTTACGGCAGCCCCGCGCCAGGAGATACCGTATCGTTGAAGGTCATGACGTACAATATTTGGCTTGGGGGAAATCAGATTTCATTAGACAAGACAGCCGAGGCGATTCAAGCGGCCGGCGCCGATCTCATCGGCATTCAGGAAGGCGGATCGAATATTCCTGTGCTTGCCGAGAAGCTGGGCTTCTACTATGACAGCGGACAAGCCGTTATCAGCCGTTATCCGATCGTCAAGTCAGGGGATCCCGATTTTGTGTACATTGAAGTGAAGCCAGGCAAGGTTGTTGCCTTTAGCAACGTGCACCTGCTTGCTTATCCATACGGTCCTTATGATATTCGCGACGGGATTAGTTTGGAAACCGTCATGAATAACGAGGAATCCATCCATATGCAGGAGATGAAGAGCCGGTTTGAGAAGCTTCCGAAATTGGCCAAGAACGGCATTGCCGTATTTCTGACCGGGGACTTTAATGTTCCTTCCCACTTGGATTGGACCCAGCAAACGAAGAACGAGCACTTCGGCATGGCGGTCAAATGGCCGGTTTCAAAGAAGCTGCAGCAGCTGCACTTCCGTGATTCCTATCGGGAGATTCATCCGGATCCGGTTACTCATCCAGCCTATACCTGGACGCCAGGCGAAAATGGCCAATTGTATCCGGACGAAGTTCACGATCGCATCGATTTCGTATATGCCGCAGGCCCGTCCGTGACGACAAACAGCGAGATCGTCGGAGAGAATGGACAATATTCCGATATCGTCGTAACCCCATGGCCTTCCGATCACCGGTCAGTCGTATCCACTTTCGTCGCAAAGCTTGCGCCAACGCCGGAAATTATCGTTTCGAACACAACGATTGCAACCGACAAAGCCGCTTATGTAAAAGGCGAACCGATTGCCGTATCATACACGGATGCGTATGGACCGAAGGATTGGGTTGGGATCTATCCGGCCGGAGCGGATGTTAATTCCGACAACGGTTCGCTTCTTTGGCTCTATATAGAAGATGCCAAAGGCGGCACATTGATCTTCGACTCATCCGGCTTGGAGCCCGGAAGCTATGACGCCGTGCTGCTGTACAATGACGGATACCAGGAGCTAAAGCGAACAACGTTCCAAGTTACCGCGCCATAAACTGAAGTAGAAGAGGCTGCCCTTGATCGGGCAGCCTTAGAATGTAGCGAAAGTCCGATGGGCCTGTCTATTCTAGCCTGGATTGTAGAGAATCCCACCATCGTTTAATTGGCGGGATTGTCGACTTTTATCTTGTTAGCGTGTGCGCGGTAAGCGCCCGAAAAATTCTAACGGATGCCCCAGCGCTTAATTGCGCAAAAATAGACTTTCTTAACATCTAACGGTCGCCAGAGAGGTTATTTGGACCAAATCGGAAGAATTCGCTGCCCCAAACGCCAAATAGCGTTTCTGAGAACCGTTAGCATTTCAAAAGGGTCATTTGAGGCTCAATAGCGCGCGTGGCAACCGTTAGCGTATGCGCGGCAGCATGAGCCAATTTCGATTCTCGAAGTCATTCAAGATGTGGATGATTCCACGTTAGAAATCGACAAACAAGCCTGATGTCAGTCAAACATCCGGACTCGCGATTGATCTATTTACGTTTTCTACAGCCTGAGGCTGCCCTTGACCGGGCGGCCTTTTTTTAACGGGCGCGATGCGCGCGCAAAACGAAAAGCAGCCGCCCACTATATGAGCTGCTGCCTAACTAACTCAGCGAAACTTATCCCGGTGACGCGGCGATCAGATGTCGTGATTGACGGCGATGATCCCATAGACTTGGGGGGTATCGGCGCTGCCGCCAAACCAGATGTCGCCGTTGCCGACCATGACGCCCTGATAGTTCACGAACAGATTGTCCGCCGATTGACGGGCAATGGCCTCCTTCACGTTACTGTTAATGATCGAGTCGTATTGCTCGACGAAAACGTCGCGTGTTTTAATGAGCTGCGTGCCAGATTTGCCGTTAACCCGGAGCGGGTACAGAATAAGACTCGCGACCGTTGCTTTATCGTCCGCGGCAATCGCCGTTTGAACCTTCGCGAATACCTCGAGGAACTTCTGCGGGTTCTGAATGCCTGCGACCTCGAACGGATTGCCCCCCGCCTTGATCCTGGTTGTAATCGATGGCGGCGCTGCGGCCGAAGACTCCGCTGCGGCATTATCGTTTGCGGCACTGCCGCAGCCGGTTGCGGCAAGTAACGTTACGGCTATGAGAACGGCTGCTGTGAGCCGGTATGCGAGCGCGGTTCTTTTTCCATGAAGTGTCTCCATTGCCAATCATCCCTTCTTACTCATATGCTTTCACTTTATGGACGAAAGGATACGGCGTAATGTTTCGAGGGCGGCGATAGAAAATAGTGGTGCTGCGGCAAAATAAAACCGTGACCGTTCGGGATGAACGGTCACGGTTTTATTATTTTGCGTGTATGCGCCGGTTAAGCCCGGTTGACGATCGTTTCGTAGGTCGTGCGGTCGCAGTTTTGTACCAGCTTCACGAGCAGCTCCTTAGCCGCATCGTAATCGTCGGTATGCAAGACGGAAGCGGAGGTGTGAATATACCTTGCGCAGACGCCGATGACCGTGGAAGGAATGCCGATGCCCTGCGTATGGACCGCTCCGGCATCCGTTCCGCCTTGGGAGACAAAATATTGATATTTGATCTTGTGCGTCTCCGCCATATCAAGCACATATTCCACCATGCCGCGGTGCGTCAGCATGCTTGGATCGTAGATGCGAAGCAGCGTGCCTTGGCCGAGCTGGCCGAATTGCGACTTATCGCCATTCATGTCGTTGGCGGCGCTGCAGTCCATGGCGAAGAACAGATCGGGCTTAATGAGCGAAGAGGCGGTTTTCGCTCCGCGCAGGCCGAGCTCCTCTTGAACGGTCGCGCCGGCATACAGCACGTTCGGCAGCCTCTTGCCCTTAAGCTCTTTCAGCAGCTCGATGGCGAGACCGACCCCGTACCGATTATCCCAGGACTTCGCCATAATCTTCTTCGGATTGGCCAGAGGGGTGAACGGGCAGTGCGGCACGGCCTGCTGGCCGATACGCACGCCGACCTCTTCGGCATGCTTGCGGCTGTCCGCGCCGATGTCGATGTACATGCCCTTCACATCCAGCGGCTTGCCGCGCGTGGCTTCGTCCAACAGGTGAACGGGCGTCGTGCCGATAATGCCGACGATCGGCCTGTTGTCGGTCATGACTTGAATGCGCTGCGCAGGCAGCACCTGGCTGAACCAGCCGCCCAGCGTCTGAAATTTCAGCATGCCATTCTCGGTAATGCCGGTAATCATGAAGCCGACCTCATCGAGATGCCCCGCCGCCATGATGACCGGACCGCTTTCATCGCCGCGCATGACGCCGAAAATGCTTCCGAGCCGATCCTGCACGATTTCGTCCGTATATTTCTCAATTTCGCCGCGCACGAAGCTCCGCAGCTCGCGCTCGAAGCCGGAGGCTGCCTGAAATTCCGTCAGCGTCCGCATCAGTTCCATCGTTTCTTGATTCATGGGCTATTTTCCTCTCTATCGTTATGGAATGGACTATGTATCGATTCAACACCACCCTTATTCTACCTTCTTTCGAAGGGAAGGTAAATGCGGCAGGGCCTTCCTTAGCTCGTCACTCGCAGCCGCCGGAAGGCTTCTTCGACAAACCATCGGTGCCGCTCCCGCATCCTTCGCTCCGCGTCTTCGAGGAGCCCCCAGTGAGCAAGGCTCCCCGCCGGCCGCAGCGCGGCATAGAGCTCCCAATAGGGCAGATCGGTATAATCGATTCCGGACATTCGGGCTGTATAGGCGCGGGTGAAGGTCTCCATTGCATCAGGTCCGTATGCCCAAAGCAGCTCCAGCCTGCTGCCGGCTAGGTCGGACAGCGGATCGCCGACTGCCGCATCCTCCCAATCCAGAACGGCCGCTAACCGTCCATCCTGCCACAGCAGATTGCCCGGCCAATAGTCGCCGTGCAGCAGCGTGCCGCCATTTCGGCCGCGCAGCGGCCATGCCTCGAGCAATGCGGCTCGGATCCGGCTTTCGCTTAATGCCTCGTCCGGTACGGAAGGAGGATGATTAAGCTTCGCCCATGCGATTTCTTCATAGACGGGGAGGAAGGACAGGTCCGGAGCTTGGCAGCCGGCAAGGTGGATTTGCGACAGCACGGCGGCCATTTCGTCGACGGCCTGCTGATGCTGTCCTTCGGCTACAGCCGTCGCGCCCTCCACGTATCGGGTCACGACGCATGGCGAGCCGAGCAGTTCCCCGTCCGGATCGGCATAGAGCGCGCCGGGTACCGGCAGGCCCGCATCCTCAAGCTGGCGCAGCAGCTTGAATTCGTCCGCGGCTAGGCGGGGATTGCGGCGCAGGTCCGCAGCGCCGTGCTGCCGCACGACGCAGCGTGCCGTTTCGCCGTTTGGACGCCGCCATTCCAACAGCGTTACAACCGCGGAGACGCCGCCGCCCAGCTTTTGCGCGCGGAGAAAAGCGCTTCCCGGTTCAAGCGCGTTTACGAGCGGTGCCCATTTCTTTTTCTCATCGTCTGCCGCTGCCATAGCCGTTACCCCCTCTGCATGTTGATATCATCCATCATACCCGTCCGTCGGGGGCATGCCAAATCCAGTCGAAACCAATCGATCCCTGTCCGAGTTTAGGAGGGAAACCGCAAGTCTTGTCGAACTCTACCTAAGCGTTTACAAAGTGATTTCGATTGACCTGTTATAAGATAATATTAACCCATTGCCTGTCTCGAAACGACAGCGATAAGATAGCAATACACTGGCATGAAGCCGCTTACACACAGGGAAAAAGGGTGATGAGAGCATGTATCGGGTGCTGATCGTAGATGATGAGAAGGAAATCCGCGAAGGGCTGCGGCTTCGTTTTCCATGGGCGGACTTTGGCATCGGGCTCGATGAGGTGCATACGGCCGACGATGGCGAAAGCGCGCTGGAGCTGACGGAGCAGCTGAACCCTGACGTCATCGTGACGGATATTAAAATGAGCCGGATGTCCGGCCTCGAATTTATTCAATCCCTGCATCAGCAGGGGCATTTCTCTGGCAAGTCCGTCGTGATCAGCGGCTATGACGATTTCGATCTGGTGAAGCAGGCGATGCAGCTGGGCGCAATCGACTACGTGCTCAAGCCGATCAATATCGACGAGCTGACGCAGGTCGTAAATAAGGCTCTCGGTCAAATCCGCGAGGAGCGGTTAGATAAGCAAAATAAGCTGCTGCTGGAGAGTCAGGTTCATTTTGCCCTGCCTAAAATGCAGGAGGAGGTCGTTCGCGAGGCGGCGGAGAACGAGTACAATCCGTACTGGGAATCGCGCATGATGCACAGGCTTGGCAATTTGCAGCTGGAGTGGCTGACGCAGCACAAGCTGGCGCTGATGCTGATCGAGGTGGACGATCTGAAGGCCATCGATCAAGGGCGGCTGTACCGCAAGGAGAAGGAGCTTGTCCTGTTTGGCATCGGCAATGTGGTGAAACAGACCTTGCAGGAGGAGTACCTGCATCCGGCCTGCATGTATAACGATGCGAAGTCGCGCTTCGTCATCGTGCTCAGCTGCAATCACCAAGAGCAGCTTGCGTATGTCAAAGAGATCGCCGTTACGTGTATCGAACGCATCAACGGCTACGTCAAAGTGAAAGTCAGCATCGGACTCGCCTCGACCGTCGGCGGCATCAAGCAGTTGTACAATATGCGCCAGGAAGCGGCGGATATTTTGGAGCAAAAGGCCGTTTACGGCGGCAACCGTCTGCTGCTTCGGCAGGATCTTGGCGTCGATGCGGAGTTTTCAGAGCCGTCTCTCGGCAACGTCAACGAGATGATGGACCTGATCCGCTACGGCTCGGACCGGGAGATCCGGGAAGTGATGAGGTCGTTTGCCGATTTTGTCCGTGGTTGGGGCGCGACGAATATTAAGGATATTCAGCAAAAAATTTTCGAGTGGCTGCTGGAGCTGTTCAAGAAGGCGGTCGCCGCCGGCTGGAAGGAGCGCGGCTGGGAACGCAATCCGATTGCGATCTGGGATCGGCTGGAGCAGTACGATACGCTCGATTCACTGCGCATTCAGGTGGAAAGCTACCTCATCGTGATCGCTGCGGATTTCCGTAAGCACTTGGTGCCGCAAAGCCAGATTATTTCGGAGGCGGAGAAGGTCATCCAGCGCAATTACGCGGACAACTTGACGCTGCACACCGTTTCGCAGGAGGTTCATGTGACGCCGGTCTGGCTGAGCAAGCTGTTCAAGAAGGAGAAGCAGCAGACGTTCCTGGAGTACTTGACCGAGGTGCGGATCGAGAAGGCGAAGGAGATGCTAGGCGACGTCGGCAACAAGATTTATCAGGTGTCGCAGGAGGTCGGGTACCGGGATCCGGTTCATTTTACGAAACTGTTCAAGAAGAATGTGGGTCATACGCCGAAAGAATACCGGAAGCTGAGAGGAATCATCGATGAGTAGCTATTCGCTGGAACAGGCGGCTTCCTTGCGCAATAAAGTGATCGCCATGTTTTTTATGATCATTATCGTGCCTTTCCTGCTGTTTGCTTACTACGCGCATATCAAGTCGGTGGAGGGGATCTCGAACGCGAACGCCTCCTTCTCGATGGACTATATGCTTCAATCCAAGAAGAATTTGGACCGCTACTTGAACCAGTTGAACGAGCAGATTAACGGCATTATCGGGAATCCGAAGTTCCAGCAGCTCATGGAGCAGTCGATGACGCCGGAGAGTGACGAGAGCGCGTTCATCTCCGGAATGACGCTGCTGCTCGACCAGTCCAAGTCGCAGGTCGACGCGTTCCGGGTGCGGGTTTTTCCCATCAATCCGTACGATCATCCGATATACATCAACACGCTGGATGAGCCCAAAGACTTCGAGACCAGCAGCTGGTTCAAGGCGGCGCAGAAGACGGTGACGCCGATGTGGCATCTGTTCATGCCGGAGGAGAGCACGTATTTCCGCCCCATGCTTTCGAAGATCAAGCGCTTTACCGGGCTGAACGACCAAATTCCGCGCGGGATCGTCATTACCGATTTGACGGAGGATCAGCTGAAGCGCTACCTCTTGCCGTCGCAGCGGATGAAGGGACAGCGGATGTTTCTGTTGACGCGCAGCGGGTATGTTCTGTATGACTCGGCGGATAACGAGCAGGCCGGCAAGCTGATTCGTTCGGCGCCTTTGATCGAATCGATTGCGGGCTCGACGCAGAAGGCGGAGACGCTCACGATTGATGGGGAAAAGCAGCTCGTAACGTACGTGAAGCTCGACGCAGAGCCGTGGATGCTTGTCAGTACGACGCCGCTTGAGCAGCTGACGCATCCGATTCAGGAGATGGATAAGGTGCTGGTGCTCTTCCTGATCATTTATTTGATCTGCTGCATCGGCGTCGTCATCTATATCACGCTCTATTTCACCCATCCGCTTCACCGGCTGGTGCGCTCCATGCGCAAGCTGGAGTCCGGCGAATTCCAGTTCGTGCTGCCGCCATCGGTCCGGCGGGACGAGATCGGCTGGCTGTACCGCGGGTTCAACAACATGACCGGCAAAATCCAGCAGCTGCTTGACCAGACGACGCAGGCCGAGCGGACGAAGAAGGAGCTGGAGTTTCAGGTGCTGAGTCACCAGATCAACCCGCATTTTCTGTACAATACGCTGGAGTCGATCCGCTGGAAGGCGGAGTACCATAACATGACGGACATTAGCGAGATGGTCTCGTCGCTCGGCAATTTGCTGCGTTTGAGTTTGAATCAAGGCAAGGAGATCACGACCGTTTCACGCGAAATCGAGCAGGTGAAGGCATATGTGCGGATCGAGCAGGCGCGACTCGGCAGCCAGGTTCGCTTCCTGATCTCGATCGATGACGAGGTGCTGCATGCGCCGTTTCTGCGCCTGCTGCTGCAGCCGCTGGTGGAGAATGCGATCCATCACGGCATCCGCTTAAACCCCGAAAAGGGGAAGATCATGCTCACCGGCCGCAGGGAGGGAATGGATATGGTCATTGAGCTCAATGACAATGGACAGGGCATCCCGGAGGCGGTTTTGCGGGAGCTGATGCTGGCGGACGAGAAGGCGGTGCCGGTTGCCGGAGGCGGTGGCAGCGGTGGCGGTGGCGGTGGTGCCGCAGTCATCGCCAAGCGCCGCGGCGTCGGGCTGGGCAACGTAAATGACCGGCTGAAGCTGTATTTCGGCGACGCCTACACGCTGCAGATCGAATCCCGCGCCGGCGCCGGGACGCGGATCGTGCTGCGGCACCCGATTATGGAGCCGCAGGAGGAGCGGGCTTAGGCACCGTGTATGAATAGAGAGAGGGAGGGCATTATCCCGGGGAGCGGGGTAATGCCTTTTGTTTACCCGTTGTACGAGGAAGAAGAGCTCTGGGAGCACTACAAACGCCGAGATGGAGCGATTTGTGAGAAAGAAGAGCTCTGGGAGCATCACAAACGCCGAGATGGAGAGATTTGTGAGGAAGAAGAGCTCTGGAAGCACTACAAACGCCGAGATGGAGCGATTTGTAAGAAAGAAGAGCTCTGGGAGCACTACAAACGCCGAGATGGAGCGATTTGTAAGAAAGAAGAGCTCTGGAAGCACTACAAACACCGAGATGGAGCGATTTGTAAGAAAGAAGAGTTCTGGGAGCACTACAAACGCCGAGATGGGACGTTTCGCGAGAAAGAAGAGTTCTGGGAGCATCACATTGTCCTATAGAGTAATACCCCCACCGCACAGGCCAAATTTACACCACAAAGTTTAATTTTGGCTCATAGTACCCTGAAAGCCCTTACAGTATGATTAAACCAACACCGAACAAGAAAGGTAAGAACGCCGATGAAATTGAACAGCGAAGCTATAAACAAACCGCAATCGCTGCCTGCATCCGCCACCGTCTATCGCAGAAGGTCGGGCTTCCTGCGCGATCTGAAGAGCAACCACTCGCTCTACATCATGTTTTTGCCGGTCGGCATCCTGCTGCTCATCTTTAATTATTGGCCGCTCGCAGGCCTCATCATCGCCTTCAAAAACTTTGACTTCAGCAGAGGCATCTTCGGCAGCCCCTGGGCTCAGCCGATCCTGAACAACTTCGACTACCTGCTCTCCTCCGACGCCGCTGCCAGGGCGGTGCGGAACACGATTTTGCTAAACGGGTTGTTTATCGCCGTCGGGCTCGTATTCGAAGTCGGACTGGCTCTGATGCTGAACGAGGTGCGCAACAAATATTTTAAACGGATTACGCAGTCGATCACTTTCCTGCCCTTCTTCATCTCTTGGATCGTCGTCGGCGTCTTCACCTACAACCTGTTGAACTACGAGAACGGAGCCATCAACCGGATCGTCGAGTGGATGGGATTCCAGCCGATCGACTTCTACAGCGAAGCCTCGCTATGGCCGCTAATCCTGACCATCGCCATCCGGTGGAAGGTCACCGGCTACGGAACGATTATCTACTTAGCAGCGCTCACGGGCATTGACAACAGCTATTACGAAGCCGCCTCCATCGACGGCGCTTCGCGGTGGCAGCAAATTCGCTACATTAGCATTCCGATGCTGAAGCCGACAATCATCATTCTGACGCTTCTTGCGGTCGGACGCATCATGAATGCGGATTTCGGCATGTTCTACGCGATGGTTGGCGATGCGAGCCTCCTATACCCAACAACGGACGTAATCGACACGCTGGTATATCGCAGCTTAAGGAAATCCGGCGACATCGGCATGGCCTCGGCAGCCGGCTTCATCCAATCGGTCGTCGCGTTCATCCTGGTGCTCGGCAGCAACTATGCCGCACGCAAAGTCGACAAAGACTCCGCGATTTTCTAACCAGCTTACAAGAGGAGGGACATCACCAACATGCCGGTCAAACGGATCTCGCTATCACAAACGATCATTATCGCGATCATCTCCCTGTTCAGCTTAGCCTGCCTGATTCCTTTTCTCATGGTCATTACCGGCTCGCTCGCAACGGAGAACGATATTATCAACAACGGCTATTCGCTGTTCCCGAAGAGCATCACCTTCATGTCCTATAAAATCCTGCTGCTCGGCTCGAACCGCATCATTGACGCCTACGGCATCAGCTTGCTCGTCACGGTTGCGGGGACGCTGCTCTCGGTCTTGGTGACCAGCTTGGGCGGCTACGTCATGGCGCGGCGCTCGTTCAAGTACCGCAACATTCTCTCCGTCTATGCCATCATTACCATGCTGTTCAGCGGCGGGCTGGTGCCTTGGTATATCGTCTGCGTCAACTACCTGCATCTGAAGGACACGCTTTTGGCGATGATTCTGCCTCCGCTCGCAAACGCGTTCAACATGTTTCTGATTCGCAACTTCCTGCTTTCCATCCCGGAGGACATCTATGAATCGGCCAAAATGGACGGCGCCAGCGAGTACCGCATCTATGCCCAGCTGATCATGCCGCTCTCCAAGCCGGTGCTCGCCACCGTCGGATTGTTCGTCGCGCTGGGGTATTGGAACGACTGGTTCCTCGGCCTGATGTTCGTCGATAAGCAGGAGCTTCAGCCGCTTCAGCTGCTCCTCAGGACGCTCGTCTCCAATGTCGAGTTCCTGCGAAGCTCGAGCAATGCCGCCGACATGCAGCGCATATCCGCACAGCTGCCATCCGAATCGATCAAGATGGCGCTGACGGTCGTCACTATCGGCCCGATCGTGTTTTTGTATCCGTTCCTGCAGCGGTATTTTGTACAAGGCTTGATGGTCGGCGCGGTTAAAGGATAACACACGCAAGCCACAACTATAGCGGTGCCGTCAAAAACGCGCCGGATAGTATATAACAAACTCAAGGGGAGAGGTACACGATGAAGAAGATGCGCTCCAAGCTTCCGCTGCTGCTCGCGATTGTACTGATGCTGAGTCTGGTTCTCTCGGCATGCAGTTCGGGCAATGACAACGGCAATTCGAATGGCAATTCGTCCGGCTCGGAGACCGGCAATTCCACGAACGCGGCGAAAGACGATTCGGGCAATGCTGCGGCCGACAATACGGCCAAGGAGCAAGAGGAAGTGACGCTGAAGTTCTATTTTGGCGGCGATAAGAAAGCGGCTACGGACGAAGTATGGTCGGCCGTCAGCGATTATGTGAAATCAAAAGGCCTCAACGTCAAATTCGATATCAACTTCATCCCGTTCGGCGACTTTAAGGACAAAATGCTCGTTATGGCCGCTTCCGGCGACAAATGGGACATGAACTTCGACGGCGACTGGCTGTCTTACAAGCAAATGGCAGCAAAAGGCTCCTACATGGCGCTTAACGACCTGCTTCCGAAATATGCGCCGAACCTTTACAAGAAATATCAAGAGCAAGGCACGCTTGCAGCTGCGACAGTCAACGGCCAAATCGTCGGTCTTCCTTGGACGATGAGCATGAACCAGCGTAAATACGCCGTATGGCGGGTCGACCTGACAGACAAAGCAGGCATAACGCCGGCGGTAGATTCGATCAAAACAATCGAAGACCTCGACGCGTTCCTGCACCAACTGAAAGAAGCGTATCCGAAGGATAAACTGTCCCGTTCCACGCCGCTTGGCATCTACATGGAGCGCGACGAGTGGGTTGACCTGGGCTTCCACGGCATGGGCTTCTACCTGAACGATCCGGACGTGAAGATTCAACCGGTGGAGCAACAGCCGTTCTACAAAGAAGCGGCACTGATGGCGAAAAAATGGTACGACGACGGCATCATCAACCGCGATGCGATGATCGACAAAGAAGACGGCGCGGCACAATGGAGAAACGGCAAAATGTTCTACACCGACTCCTCGCACGAATGGGTGTACGCGAACCCAGGCTTTGCGGATCCGTCCTACAAGCTGTCGAGCTCGCTGCTTTACCCGGATAAGAAATACGTGAACCGTACGGCGCTCGCGAACGTGATGGCGATCAACCGCAACTCCGAGCACGCGGACCGCGTCCTGCAGTTCCTGGATATGCTGGAAACCGACAAAACGCTGTATGACCTTGTCCAATACGGTATCGAGGGCAAAACATACGTGCTGGACGGCGAAACGGCCAACTATCCGGAAGGCATGCAAACGACGACGTCCAACTACATGGAGTGGGGCGGCCAATGGGCGCTGTGGAAGCCGCAATTCATGCGTCCGAACCCTGCCTACGGCAAAGATTTCTGGGTGAAAGAGGCAGAATTCGCAGCGCTGCCGGTTAACGTAAACTCGCCGGTTGACGGTCTGTTCATCTCCGAGGACAACATTAAGAACGAAGTGGCGAAGCGCGACCAAGCGATCGAGGAATTCCACAAGCCGATCGAGTACGGCAACGCGAAGGATGTTGACAAAGCGGTAGCGGATTATATCGAGAAGCAGAAGGCGAACGGCCTTGACAAAATCATTGCCGAAGCGCAGAAGCAAATCGACGAGTACTTGGCTGCGAAGAAATAAACGGAAATCCGCGCCTTGAGTAAAGGCGCGGATTTTTATGCCGGGAAAAACGTAGGTTGAAGAAGGTGCAGAGGAGCTTGTTCAAGAAAGGTATAACGGAAACACTTCGTACTCAACGACATCCTTGGGCACAGTCACCATCTATAACGACATGCACCTCCAGGTGCAGGAATCGGAGGATCAGACAGTGGCAAAGATCACAGGCGTAAAATGTATCCGCACACGGCATGACGGCAGCTGGACGATTGTGAAGGTAACGACGGATCAGGACGGATTATACGGCATCGGCTCGGCGACGGACATGTATAATCCGGAAGCGGTCGTACAAGTGGTGGAGCAGCTGTTCGCTCCGCAGCTGATCGGCAGAAACGCAAGCCAAATCGAGGACATCTGGCAAATGATGCATACGAGCGGCTACTGGCGCCACGGCTCCATTACGCAGACCGCGATCGGCGGCATCGATATGGCGCTGTGGGACATTAAGGGCAAAGAGGCGAATTTGCCGGTGTACCAGCTGCTCGGCGGCGCCTGCCGGTCGGCCGTGCCGTGCTACGGCCATGCGGACGGCCGCGATATCGAGGAGCTGACCGAGGCGGTGCACCGCTATGCGGAGGAGGGCTACACGGTCATCCGATGCCAGCTTGGTTCATACGGCGGCGGCGGATTCCTTCCGGTTTCCAAAGCGAACGTGCCGAATCCAAGCTGGTCGGCTAACGTGTTCAATGAAGCGATTTATATGAACGCCATTCCGGCCATGTTCGAGAAAATGCGTCTCACCTTCGGCAATGACATCCAGTTTACGCATGACGTGCACTCCCATTTGCAGCCGATTGCCGCTGTCCAGCTCTCCAGGAGGCTGGATCCGTATCAGTTATTTTTCCTTGAGGATGTGCTGCCGCCGGAGCAAATCGGCTGGTACCGCCAATTGCGTCAGCAATCCTCGACGCCGCAAGCGGTCGGCGAGCTGTTCACGACGCCGCATGAATGGACCGATCTCATTACGGAGCGGCTTATCGACTTCATCCGCGTACGCGTATCCAAAGGCGGCGGCATCAGCGCCTGCCGCAAGCTGGCCGCGCTCGGGGAGACGTTCGGCGTGCGCACCGCTTGGCAGGAGGGCGGGGAGAACGACCCTGTCAACCAAGCGGCGGCCGTACATCTGGACCGCGCGGTGTGGAATTTTGGCATCCAGGAAATCAACCATTTCAGAGATGCGGAGTGTGAAGCGTTCCCGGGCCATGTCGAGCGCAGAGGCGGCTATCTCTACTTGTCCGAGAAGCCGGGGCTCGGCGTCGATATCGACGAAGAGAAAGCTGCGCTGCTCGTAGACGAGAAGTGGAACAAGACGGCTTATCACAAGCCGTATTCGCTGGATCGCAGGCCGGACGGCACGTTGGTTAGACCATAGCGGGGAGGGCGATACGATGAAAACGATAGCTGTAACCGGAGCAAGCGGGAAGCTGGGCGGATGGGTCGTCGGCGAGCTTCTGAATCAGGGATATACGGTCGTTGCGCTGGATAACCGGAGATCCGACAAGCTCCGCTGCCGGCAGATCACGGTCGACCTGGGGAACCTCGGGCAAGTCATCGGAGGCGTGAACGGCGCCGACGCGATCATTCATTTGGCGGCCATTCCCGCGCCTGTTTCCTATACGAATGAATTTATTTTCTCAAATAATGTCCAGTCGACTTACAACGTGATGGAGGCGGCTTCTGTGCTGGGCATCCAGAAGGTCGTGCACGGCTCGAGCGAATCCTCGTACGGCTTCGCCTGGGCGCCGAAGAGGTTCGATCCGGATTATTTTCCGGTCGACGAGGCGCATCCGCAGCTTCCGCAGGAATGCTACGGTCTGTCGAAGATCGTGAACGAGCAGACGGGCGAGATGTTCCACCGCCGCACCGGCATGCAGGTCGCCGCGATGCGCTACTCGCTGATCGCGACCCCGGATGAGCTGCGATCGTTCGGGGAGCGGATCCAGCAGCCGGAGAGTTTCAAAAAAATTCTGTGGAGCTATATCGATGTGCGGGACGCCGTCTCCGCCACGCTCGCGGCATTGACGACGGACGGCTATGGCGCGGTGTCGCTCAACATAACGAGCAGCGATACGCTTAGCGATTGGGAGACGGAGCGGCTGCTCCGGGAATTTTATCCCGAGGTGCGCGACCTTAGAAGAAGCTTCAAGGGGCGCGAAGCGATCGTCAGCAATGAGGCGGCTCGCCGGGTGCTGAACTGGCAGCCGGAGTATTCATGGAAGGATTCGCAGTAGATGGCATGCGGGGCTCCTCTATGGGCAGAAGGGTTCCTTTTTGCAAGAGGTGCTCCAGGTGCACCACATTGCCTGAAATGCGGCGAAATAGGAGAATGTAGTGCTCTAGGTGCACCTCATTGCCTGGGATACGGCGAAATAGGAGAATGTGGTGCTCTGGGTGCACCACATTGCCTGAAATGCGGCGAAATAGGAGAATGTGGTGCTCTGGGTGCACCACTATTAGAGATTCACTATTAATGGATTTAGATGCTATAATTGGCATAAATCTACTTAAGAGGTGATGGGTTCGTGCTAGGAAGAAGCGGCAATCCAACGTTGAACGACAAGTCGTTCGAGCAATCCGGCCATTATAGCGGCTCTGGTCGTATGACGATTGAAGGTACGGTGAATAAGGCTTTTATTACGCTAGCGATTTTGCTTGGCGGGGCATTTGCAACCTGGTCGATGTACTTTAATGGGCAAAATGTAACCCCATACGCTGTAGGCGGCGCGATCGGGGGGCTGATTCTGGCGCTGATCATCAGCTTCAAGCCGACGACGGCTCCGTTTCTGGTTCCGGTTTATGGCGCGCTGGAAGGCGCTTTTCTCGGCGCGTTGTCCGCAACATACGAAGGGGCTTACAACGGCATTACGCTGCAAGCCGCGCTCATTACGATGTGCGTCTTTATCGCGCTTCTGCTCGCCTATAAGACAAGGCTGATCAAAGCGACCGAGAATTTCAAGCTGGGTGTATTCGCCGCAACCGCAGGCATTGCGCTCGTTTATCTTGTCAGCATCGTGCTCGGCCTGTTCGGCGTAGCGGTCCCTTACTTGCACGACAACAGCTTGATCGGTATCGGGATTTCGCTGGTAATCGTCATTGTCGCTGCCCTGAATCTCGTGCTCGATTTCGATTTCATCGAGCAGGGGGCGCAGCGCGGGGCCCCGAAGTTCATGGAATGGTACGGCGCATTCGGGCTGATGGTCACGCTGGTGTGGCTGTATATCGAGATATTGCGCTTGCTTTCGAAGCTTCGCAGCCGCTAGGTTAGTAGCTTAAAGAGAATCATTGCTTCTATACCGCTTATGCTCATCATTACGTCCTGTCAGAAACTCATTGAGAAAGGCGTTTCTTTCACAGAATTGAAAGGGTAGGGGATCGAATTGGCACGTAAAGTTGCACTAGTAACCGGAGCCGGACGCGGGATCGGCAGAGGCATTGCGATTGCCTTTGCCCGTTCCGGGTACGATGTATGCGTGAACTATAATCAGAGCGCGGACAAGGCGAAAGAAGTCGTTCAGGAGCTGCTCCAGCTTGGCGTAAGAGCGGAAGCGATTCAAGGCGATATTTCGAAGCTAGAGGGGATTCAGTCGTTGTACGATCAGTTCCGGGAACAGTTCGGCCGGATCGACGTGCTGGTCAATAACTCCGGCATTACGCGGATGAAGCCGTTTCTGGAGACGACGCCGGAGCTGTTCGATGAGGTTTTCAATACGGACATGAAGGGACTGTATTTCTGCTCTCAGCAGGCAGCGCGCCTCATGGTCGAGCAGGGCACGAAGGGCGTCATCATCAATATCAGCTCTAACCATGCGGAAGGCTGTTGGGCGAATTCGACCGTCTATGCCGCCGCGAAGGCCGGGGTCAACAAGCTGACGAAGAACATGGCTCTGGACCTGGCGCCTCACGGGATTCGGGTTGTCGGCATCGCTCCGGGCTATACGAATAATGGCTGGGCGGACGGAAGCGAGCGTGCTCAGAAGATCGTTGAAAATATTTCATCGCGTATACCGCTCGGACGGTTTTGCACGCCAATCGAGGTGGGCGAAGCCGCGGTATTCCTCTCCTCGGAGAGTGCCGGCTATATGACGGGAACGACCATGTTCATGGACGGCGGCGCGCTGCTTCCGGTATGGGCGGAGAAGGGATCCAACTAGCAAATCCAAAATATGTTACTAAGTTCAAATCCAAGTCCAAGGAGATGCTCGAGCTGTGAAAATAACAGATATGAAGCTGTTCCATGTGAAACCGCGCTGGCTGTTCTTGAAAATCGAAACCGATGAGGGCATCGTCGGCTGGGGCGAGCCGATTGTCGAAGGGCGTGCCCTTACGGTCGCTACGGCGGTAGAAGAACTGAAGCGTTACCTGATCGGCGAGGATCCGCTGCGCATTGAGCATCATTGGCAAGTCATGTACCGCGGCTCGTTTTATCGCGGAGGCCCGGTGCTCGTCAGCGCCATTAGCGGAATCGAGCAGGCGCTGTGGGATATTAAAGGCAAATTCTATGGATTGCCTGTCTATGAGATGCTTGGCGGCAAAGTGCGCGATAAAATCCGCATGTACTGCCACTGCGGCGGCGAAACGCCGGAGGCGTTCGCGGCCAATGCGAAGCGCCGGGTGGAAGCGGGCTTTAACGCGATTAAGACTGGCGTGGACGCACCTGTGCGCCAGGTCGATTCGCTGGCCTTCGTCGAAAGCCAAGTGGCCAAGTTCGCAGCTGCCCGCGAGGCCGTTGGCAGCGGCGTAGACATCGCCATCGATTTCCACGGCCGCGTCAGCCCGGCCATGGCGATTCGGCTTGCGGCGGCGTTGGAGCCGTATTATCCGATGTTTATCGAGGAGCCGTGCCTGCCGGAGAATGCGGATGCCCTCCTGCGCGTCGCGCAATCGACGAGCATCCCGATCGCAACCGGCGAGCGTCTGTTTACCCGCTGGGGCTTCCGCGATGTGCTGGAGAAGGGAGCCGTTGCGATCGTGCAGCCGGACCTTTGCCACGCAGGCGGCATTTTCGAAGGGCGCAAAATCGCCGCGATGGCGGAAACCTACTACGCCACCATCGCGCCGCACAACCCGCTGGGGCCGATTTCGCTCGCATCTTGCCTGCAGCTGGATGCGTGCACGCCGAACTTCCTGATCCAGGAGCATCCGTCCATGGCGGAGAAATGGGATCTCGGCGAAGGCTACTTGAACAAGCCGTTTGAAGTCATTGACGGCCATGTCGCCGTCCCTCAGGGACCGGGCCTTGGCATTGAAATCAATGAAGAAGCGCTCATTGAGCGCAGCTACAGCGGCGACTGGGATACTCCGCGCCTAGCCTACGACGACGGCTCGTTCGCAGAGTGGTAAGTAGATTTAGAAATTAAATATAAAGCCTGTATCGACGATTACTCGGTAATCGAAGATACAGGCTTTTTCCCATTTCAGGCAGCCCGTCCGCGGCGAGCGCCCCGAGTCGGATTAAGCTGGGCATTGTGAGCCGCTCCGCATTCGAGGTAAGATATATAGGCAAGCAAACTTCGGACCGGCGCGGCTTAAGCCCGTTCCGAGCGAAAGGTGTCGGTATGCTGACGTTTTACTTGTTTCCGATCTCATATGCGTTTCTGAGCTTTCCGGTCGCGGCGCTTCTGTTCACGCTGCCGTTCCTGCTCGTGCAATACCGGCGGCACGGGTACGTGAATAAGTACCGGGCGCTGCTGCTCTATCTGTTTCTGCTATATATAATGAACGCGGTTTACCTGATTCTGCTGCCGCTCCCGCCGAGCGTTCACAACGAACCGCCGTCCGTCTCTTACGCGCAGTGGGTCCCGTTCCATTTCGTGCTCGACATCTTGAAGGAGACCGGAGTCGACTGGGAGCGGCCTTCAACATACCTCCGTCTGCTGAAGGAAAGGGCGCTGCTGCAGGTCGTGTTCAACGTGCTGCTGACCGTGCCGTTCGGCATGTTCTTGCGTTATTATTTCCGGACCGGCTGGCTGAAGTGCCTGCTGCTGACCCTCGGGCTCTCGCTCTTCTTCGAAGTGACGCAGGTGACGGGCATCTACGGAATCTACGACTATCCATACCGGCTGTTCGACGTCGACGACGCGATGACGAACACGGCTGGCGGGATGTTGGGCTTCGTGGCCGCCGACTGGCTGTCTTCGCGGCTGCCCCACATCGACAAGCTTGACGAGTACGTCGATTTGGCGGCGAAGCGCGTGTCGTACACCCGCCGGGGGCTGGCGTTCCTGATCGATTGGTTCGTGCTGAATCCGGTTATGGCGGTGCTTGCGGTCTTGAACGTCCCTGTGCCGTACGTCATTGCAATCGCGGCTTACTTCATCGTCCTGCCTTATTTCAGCAACGGGCAGACGCTCGGCAAATGGTTCGTCCGCATCCGCGTACGCGGAACCGGCAACCAGCTGCGGCTGCGCGAACTGTTGATCCGGTACGGTCTGCTCTACGGCGTCGTCGGAGGAGCAAACGCGCTTATGGTCAGCATCGGCGCTCGCGGGGGAGGCAGCTCAATTGCCATTCTACCATTACTGTTGGCCGTCTTCGCGGTCAACGCCGTCTTTGGCATTCACCTAGTCATGTGCCTGTTCAACCGAAAGCGAAAGCTGTTCTACGAGCGGCGCAGCGGTACCGGCCACGTCATCACGCAGAAACCAGTAAAGTCCGGCCGTAAGAACGCCGGGTAAAGCCTGTCGGGCGACAAAATCGTTTGGCACGAACTTTCACATGCTGAAGCGGGCACGACTGCTCTAACGCATATCGAAAACGCGGGCGCGCCACATGGTGCGCCCGCTTTTATTATGATGGGAACGATTGACAATAACGTAATCGCTTCGTCGAATAATCTAACAATATGGCACCGAGGAGGTGACATACTACTTAAAACGCAAGTTGACCTTCGCGTACCCTAGAGCGCCTCGCCGAAGTAAATTGTATGTCCCTGATCGTCCTCAATCACAAACTCCTTCGTGCTCCATTGCGTCTCATGCACGTCCTTGATCAGATGAACTCCGCGGGCCTTCAACGTCTCGGCCAAGGCAGCGGCATCGTCCGTTTGCAGGTAGAGATGGAAATGCTCGCCTTCTTTCGTATATGCGATTGAGGGGTCCTGTTCGCAAACGGACTTGAGGTGGAAGACCTGATTGTTTGCACGAATGCCTGCATAGAAATCTTCATAGCGGAACGCGAGTTCCAAGCCTATCCGCGTGGTGTAGAATCGTATGGAGCTCTCGAGATTCATCGTTCGCAGTTGCGGAATAACTCCCGTTATTTTCATTTTTCTCCTCCTACTAGATGGTTAATTCGATTCGAATGCCAAGCATCTTAGCTTGTTCCTAATTATATCATCCGTTGATCTTCCATTATGAGATTGTTGGAAAGTTGGATACCGAACCAACACGTTCTGACATTCTTTTCAACGGATTTCCAATATAATGTTACATGAAGACGTTAGTATTGGGGGAGCGGTATGGAAAACTATTTACACTATCGCGTATGGTACAAATCCAATGGACGTTTCAACAACAAAATCATTTATGGACCTACGATTAAAACTCCCGGTGATGCTTTATCTTTTTTTAAAAAGCTCTATAGCATCGAACCAACTCATGCCGAATTGATCTCGTAAAATCGGGTACGTTAGTTTCAGTGAATCATGGGGGCAGTTTGCGAACCGCAGCTGCTCTTTTTCCATTGCGCTGACAGGCGGTTTAGTTCCAATAAATACAACAATTCTCTATACAACTTTTCTTGATTTAAAGCGTTTAAAACCGAGGCAACTATTATCACTGGACTTGGAAGGAAAATAAATAATGAACCAATATAAATTGAGTGATATTGCGACACAAATTGCAGTTCATTCTTTTCTGAAAGAGGAATGGCATGATGAGATAGCACAAGCTAAGGAGTATGTATACAAAACAGTAGATATTATTGGGACCAATAATAGTGCATTAAGAAATCCTCTAAATCTTGACGAAGACGTTTTTTATTTTAGAGATAGGGAATATCCATTGACGGGACAAGAAATGATTTCAGGGGATTATTTACTATTTAAATATATTGGTCACAACGGAGATATGTTTATTAATGAATGTATTTCTATTGATGAGTTGGAAGATGAAATCACTGGTGGCGGAGGGATAACCAACACATTTACAACATTTCAAATCCCCATTGTTATGGGGAAAGTTCGCCACTACACGATCACATTTATAAATGGGATCGACGGTCAGGAATATAACTTTGTTAAGGGTATTCACGATGCGTTACCAGAATGGGATTATGAAAATGAGCAGCCAGGCGAAGTGTTTTTTGAAATTTCAAAAGTAAAGATACATTGGCTTAACTCATAGACTAGTTGAAGTTATGACGGCTTTATTAGTTATCGGATCAAGCTCTTGTCATTCGGGTGCAAGAACTTGATCCGATTCCCGATTTGTTGGCAGTTCTCAGTTGGTTAAGCCCTCGGACAATGATTTCAACCGTCTGAGCGACGGGAACAAGAACATCCACAGTCCGGCTACGGCTAATGTGCCGAGCCCGCCGATGAAGGCAGCCGGGACAGTGCCGATCAGGCCGGCCAAGGTGCCCGACTCGAACTCGCCGAGTTGGTTGGACGTCCCGATGAACAGCGAGTTGACGGCATTGACGCGGCCGCGCATTTCATCCGGGGTCTGCAATTGAACGAGCGAGGAGCGGATCACGACGCTGATTACATCTGATGCCCCGATAAGCAGCAGCGCGACTAGCGAAATCCACAGCTGCGTTGAAACGGCGAACAACATCGTCGCTAGGCCAAACACCGCAAGCGCTCCAAACAGCGTCGGACCAAGTGCCCGATTCAGCGGATAATAGGCTAGCACGAGCGACATTAGCAGTGCACCGACGGCCGGAGCCGTGCGCATCACACCCAGCCCTACCGGCCCCGTATGCAGGATATCTTGGGCGAAGATAGGCAGCAGTGCCGTTGCTCCGCCGAGCAGGACGGCGAACAGGTCGAGTGAGATCGTGCCCAAAATGACCGGATTGCGCCGAACGAAGACGAGACCGGAGAACAGCGAGCTGACCGTCACCGGCTCGGATTTGCGGACTATCCGCTCCGTACGAATGAAATAAGTTAGGAAACCCGCTGCTAACAAGGCCAGTGCGGAAGTGATATACACAAGCTCAGGTCCAGCGACATATAGCAGTCCACCTAGGGTTGGTCCCAGAATCTGCGATGTCTGTCCGGCTGACGTCGTCCAGGCAATCGCCTTTGGCAGCAGCTCCTTTGGCACCAGCATTGGCAGCAGCGCGGATGACGAGGGTCCCTCGAAGGCGCGGCAAGCCCCAAGGACGGCCGCAGCCAGCAAAATTTCGGTCCGACCGAGCCAGCCGGTCATGCTGCCTGCCAGCAGGAGGACGGCGATAGCGCCCTCAATGAGCTGGCAGAGAAACACAATCAGCCGGCGGTCGAACCGGTCTGCGACCTGGCCGACAATGAGCGTCAGCAGCACCATTGGCAAGAACTGCGCCAGACCGACAAGTCCAAGGCTGAAGGCATCATGCGTCAGTGCATACATTTGCCAGCCAATGGCCACGGAGAGCATTTGAAAAGAAGAGGAGGATAGTGTGCGTGCAATCCAAAACTTCGTGAAAGGCGGTTGATGGAGCGTCGCTCCAGGATCTGGCTGCATCGGACGGTTCACTTCCTTACAGATAGAATGGTCAAGCGCATATGAAGAACATGTAAATGTTAGTATGCGCTCTTTCCGATCATCTGACAATAGTCGGTCTGCTGCCGTTATAATAGAAATGAATGTTATTGGAAGGTGTTGATGTCGAGTGTCAGAAAAACGGAACAAAGTCGAAGAAACGGAAGTCCGAGTAGTTCCATATGAGTCTAACTGGTCCGTTTTATTTGCTGAAGAAGCACAGGACATAAAAGATGCTATTTCCGATATCGTTATTTCCATCGAACACTTCGGCAGCACATCAGTACAAGGGCTGGATGCTAAGCCCATTGTCGATATTCTAGTTGGGACACAACCTGGAATTCTTCCAACAGTTGCTCACATTGAAGCTCTTGCTAAGTTGAATTATGAGTTTTTAGGAGAAGACGGGCGAAGACCTGGTCGATATTTCTTCCGAAAGAGAGAGCTGAATCAGTTTAACATAAGCATTGTTCCTTTCGATGGTGACTTGTGGAGAGATAATCTATTATTTCGCGACTACTTGCGTACACATCCCGATGAAGCTAAACGTTATGCCGGAATTAAGAAAGAAGCGGCACAAACAGCAAGTAATAGTTTATTGGAATATCAGAACCTCAAGAGATCTTTTGTAGATATGATTAAAGAACGCGCACGAGCCTGGCAAAATAATACTGGACAGTAAGTATGGAGGAAATGAAATTGCCTGAATTTCACCATTCAAGAATAAAAGGGATAACTGCAAATGCGCTAATATACTGGGATGAACAGGATCAAGAGGTCTGTATAGACTTTTCGGAATGCAGAAGCAATTGGGTCCATTATGTAAACGCTTCGGATTCTTTCGAAGGGAATAATCGAAGTATTGAAACTACGAATTGTGTCGGTTGCCGAGATGCATTTGCAAATCCAATGTATATTGAATTCTATACGGTACCAAGGACGAGATTCGTATTTCCGTATAAAAAGAACATTATTGAGCAGTTAAGAAGCTTGAACAGCGGGAAGGCATATGCGTTCTTTAAGGAAATAAACAATCTGCTAATGAAAAATGGGTGGAGCACATTTGACCTAGGATGAACGAGGCTGCCGGCAATCCGGCAGCCTCGTTGAGCGTAAAGGTTTTTTGCGATTACGTTTCTTTGAACAAAACAATGTGAAAAGACAATCCTCCAGGATTAGTAAATAGCGGCGTGGAATAGTTTTGGACCTCATACGACAAGACCAAGAAACTGACGGTATCCTCTCCAGGAAGGCCAGCTTCTATAGGGTTGTTTGAGGTACGAATAAATTGCCAGTTATAGGGCTGTGATTCCAACGGCGTGTTTGGGTCCATATTCCCGGCAGTTGCATTTAAATATTGAAACGGAATTGGATTTAAAACGCCTCCGACTACCTCATATGCCTCGAGAAATACAGTGTGTGCATTATCGGCGAATGTGTTCAGCGCATAGGCGAAGTTTCCAACGAAACCTGCAGAGCTGCTAGAGATAACCGCAGCGAACCCAAGCTTTTGTCCGGGAATGAAATTAGTTTCTCCCCAAACAAAAGGGACTTGAAAGAAAGGCCCATCACCCGAATCATAGGATCTGATTTGAGGCCAAACGTTCAGCACATTGCCTGGTGCAATGGTTTGGGTCATGCCGACATTGGCTATAGCTGCAGCAACCGCATCTGACCGAGTATTCCGAGTAAACACATTAAAAGCTGTACTATTAGTCTCAATAAATAAAGAAATAGGCATTTGGACTTCTCTCCTTTCTGATTACGATTTGAGGTTGTCCTCTCGTTATCATATGTTTTTGTTTGCATAAGGTTTGGACATGTATATAAAAAGCGATAGCAATATCAGGCCCTTAGTTCTACGACTATTTACATAATTGAAGTTACAAAATAAGGCAAAAATAGGGGTTGTCGCTTCTATCGACACCGCCTATAATAAAGCTAACCACAACATTATCGATAATCGATAATCGATAATATTCAAAGGAGCAGTGAATGCCATACGCAGCCCTCATGCGGATTACCCGATCAACTCGATAAGCGAGCATGTTTATGCGGATTTGAAGAAGTCTATTATCGAAGGTGCCCTCCAGCCGGGTACCCGCCTGATCGTCACGGAAATCGCGGGTAAATACCAGATCAGCCAAGCGCCCGTTCGGGAAGCATTGGAAAGGTTGAAGCAGGAAGGCCTGATCACCGGCGTTCCGAACAAAGGATCTGTCGTATCCACGATCACTGCGAAGGAAATCAAAGATATTTTCGTCTTGCGCGAAATCATCGAAGGCTTCGCCGTCCGACAATCCATGCCGTTGTTAACGGAAGAGGACTATGACTATCTGCATTACCTTATTAGCGAAATGGAGATTGCCAACCGACAGCAAGGAATGATGCGCATTTTAGAGCTGGACATGGATTTCCATGCTTTCTTCTATAAACGCTGCGATAATCAGGCCGTTCTGGAGCTGTGGAATCATATGCGCACCAAAGTTATGCGGTTTATGGCGATTTCCAATCGGCATTATACAACCGATGTACTGGGCGAGTGGCATCTCATTCTGATCGATGCCTTGCGCTCGGGCGATCCGGATGCGGCAGAAGCGGCTTTTGTAGAGCACATGCACGCCTATAAGATGATTGATCTTGATTAACATCCGTTCGTAAAGGGGATAGAATATGCTAAGCGAAGGGCTGTTGTATAAGGATGACGTCATTTTGACCTGGATGAGAGACCGATTTCTCCAAGATCTTGTCTTGGGTCGCAAACCGAAAAGCGCGAATTTAAAGGAAAGCTTATCCCGCTTGAATTTGAATCCCTATTTTACTTATCCTGCAATAGCGCTCCTTGAGCCGGTCTCGACTAAATGGGATGAGCACGAGAAAGTGCTGCTCGAGGAAATGCGGGATTATTTGCAGCAGCAGATGCCTAGCGATACCGGAACCATTGTGTTCATGGATGATCGGAATCGGATCGGTTTGTTGTTCTCGTGGGTTTCCAAGTCGGATCTGGAAACGATTCAAACCAAGTTGAGCAGGCAATTCAGCCTTCCCGTCAATATCGCTGTAGGCAAGCCATGCAGCCAATTGAACGACATCAAACAATCGTATAAGCAAGCATCGCATGCCCTGCAAGATAAATTTTATCGCGGAACGGGCCATATCATCTATTACAGCGAACTCCCCGAGTATTTGGCATGCTGCGATTATCCTGCTGACAAGGAGCTGGAATTGCATGAAGCTTTGAAAACGGCGGACTCCGCCGCCGACATTGAAGAGGCTGTTGAATCCTTCTATCATTCGATGCTCAAGCAAGGACCGGTCGATATCAAGGCCGTCTATGAATTAACGGCTCGCTTATTAATCGGAACGGAGAAGAAGCTGCTTGCCGCAGCCAATAATGACAACGCTTACAGTAAAGTGGAAATCACGTCTATCGTAAAAATGCAGACCTTGCAGGAAATTAAACAATACGTCTGCCATTTCTTATCCGGCGTAAGAGAAGTGATGTCATCCGAGCAGAAGGAGAGCCACCGCAGCATCATTAAGAAAACGATTTATCACATGGAGCAGGAGTACCAGGAGGTATCCTTGCAAAGCGTGGCGCAGAAGGTCTATATGACTCCGACCTACTTGAGCCTGCTCTTCAAGCTGAACACCGGCAAAACCTTTATCGAGCACTTGACCGATATCCGGATCGAGAAGGCGAAGAAGCTGCTGTGCAGCACGCATTATAAGAATTATGAAGTGGCCGAACAGGTCGGCTATCAAGATCCGCGTTATTTTAGTCAAATTTTCAAGAAGAAGGTAGGCTTATCGCCGACGGAATACCGGGAAACGGTCGCGACTTAGTACATAAAAAGGACTCCGGAGAGCGTTCAGAACGCTTTCCCGGAGTCCTTCTTTCATGTTCTGGTCTACAAACGCACGTCATGGCCGCTGCCGTCGATCTTCGCGGCTGCCTCAAGCTCCTTTTCCCACGTTAAATGGCGGTACTCCTCTGCTGCCGGATCGTTCTCGAACCAGCTTACGAAGTCATTCCACATTGCGGTAGTCCAAGGGGAATCGATCTGGGCCGTGGAGTAGACGCCTTCCTTGAGACGGACGAAGCCGAAGACGTCGCGGACTTGAGACTTCTCCGCCTGCACGACCGTAAGCTCGGCGAGGTGCGGAGGGATGAAGATCACGCCTGCAGGCGTGCCGAGCACGATATCTCCGGGAAGACAAATCGCCTTTCCGATGCGGGTAGGCACGTTCATGCCTACCATCGTGACATCCGCGATGGCAGTGGGGTCGCTTCCCCGATAGTACACATTGATATTGTCGATCTCTACAACCTGCTGGTTATCGCGAATGCCGCCCCATATGACCGCGCCTCCGCGTTTCGTGCGGGTAGATATCGCCGTGCTCAGATTGCCCCCAACATACGTGCCGAGGTGAACTTTGTCGAACATATCGACAACGACGACATCATCCTCCACGAGGGAATCAATCACCCACTGGTTAAAGAACCCTCTGCGTCCTTCCTGTTCATGGCCGTACTTGAGCAGCGTTTCATGCAGATCGGGACGCTTAGGAACCATGACGGCGGTTACCGCCCGGCCGACCATAATCTTGTCCGGATGAATGATTTTGAAATCTCCCTCGAATTGAAAGGTGTAGCCATGGTTCCATAGAGGGCCCCACGCTTCCTCCAACGTGATTTTCCGCATGCGGCGCAGCACATCTTCGGAAACTTTCGGGCGGCCATTCGGGAAGCGTTCTCCCTCCCATTGGGGGGTAAGCTGAACAATATCTTCGGGGTTATCGAATCTCACGGTAACACCTCTTTCTATAGGTTTAGGGGATGAATCCATCTTCTTAAGTCTATTGTTAAGGACATTCCGGAAGTTGTCGATGCGAGATTTTTAAGGCATTTCATCGAGAACGCATAATAATTCCACCTATAACCAAATCGTTTTAAATAATCAAACAATTTCGTAAAATCGTCACCTTCACTGATGTAACCGTTTTCTATTAGAGTAATGACTAGCTGCAAATTACAGTTACATTACATACGGTCAAGAGGAGGAGATCCATGGGTACTGCTGAAACGTTAACCCAAGCACCCCATACCAAGGCCGCAAGAACTTCCTTGCGCAAGCGCAAAAACAAGGAAGAGACCAATTTGGCCGGGTATATCTTTATTGCCCCGTGGTTGATCGGATTTTTACTGCTTACGCTATGGCCGATCGCGCAATCCTTCTATTTATCCTTTACGGAGTATTCGCTGCTGGAAGCTCCCGTTTGGACCGGAACGGACAATTACGCCAACATTTTCAGAAATGACGATACCTTTACCAAATCGTTAAGCGTAACGTTCATCTTCGTTCTGATCTCGGTTCCGCTGAAGCTGTTCTTCTCGCTGCTCGTCGCGATGGCGCTAAGCAAGAACATCAGGGGGATGAATGTTTACCGGACGGCGATCTACTTTCCTTCCTTAATCGGCGGAAGCATCGCGGTAGCCGCGCTTTGGCGCAACATGTTCGGTTTGGAAGGCTACGTCAACCAAGTGTTGTCGTGGTTCGGCATTCAAGGCGTAGGCTGGATCACGAATCCGGACACCGCGCTTGGAACGCTCATTCTCCTCAACACGTGGCAATTCGGTTCGACAATGGTCATTTTCTTGGCCGGGCTCAAGCAAATCCCTCAAGAGCTGTATGAGTCCGCCTCGGTAGACGGCGCGGGCCGATTCCGTAAATTCGTGAGCATTACATTGCCGATGCTTTCGCCGGTTATGTTTTTTAACCTCGTGCTGGGCGTCATCGGATCCTTTCAGACCTTTACCTCGGCCTTCATCATCACCAAAGGGGGCCCAATCAATTCCACTTACGTGTATGCGCTGTTCCTGTATGAAAAGGCCTTTAAGCACTACCAAATGGGTTACGCTTCCGCACTGGCTTGGATTCTGCTGGTCATCGTCGCCGTACTGACCGCGCTTAATTTCTTAGCCTCACGCTATTGGGTATTCTACGAGTCTGACGGGGGGAGGGCCAAATGATGACGATACGGTACAAAATCTCCAATCATTTGTTTCTATCCGTCTTCTCGCTCTTGATGCTCTATCCGGTCATCTGGTGGATCGGCGCTTCCTTGAAGAAAACGGAAGAGCTGAGACTGCCCACGATTTGGCCATCCATTCCGATGTGGGAGAATTACAGCAATGGCTGGAATTTCTCCGCAGACTACAGCTTCGCCCACTTCTTCGGCAACACGCTGCTTATGGAACTTGGCAACGTAACGGGGGGCGTGCTGACCGCTGCTATCGTGGCCTACGGCTTCGGGCGGCTTCAATTCAAGCTCCGCGGCTTCTGGTTCTCGATTCTATTGCTGACCATGATGCTGCCGGGCCAGGTTACCGTGGTGCCGCAATACATTCTTTTCAATAAGCTCGGCTGGGTGGATAGCTACATACCGCTGGTGCTGCCGCACTTCTTCGGCGGAGGAGCCTTCTTCATCTTCCTGCTCGTTCAATTTATTCGCGGCATTCCGCGAGATTTGGATGAAGCGGCCAAAATTGACGGCAGCTCGGTGTACGGCATTTTCTTTCGCATTATTTTGCCTCTGATCAAGCCTGCGCTAGTAACGGTAGCCATCTTCACCTTCATCTGGAGTTGGGATGATTTCTTTGCCCAGGTTCTGTACATCAGCTCCATAGACAAGTTTACCGTGGGTCTGGCGCTTCGCATGTTTATCGACCAGTTTGATATCCAATGGGGGCAGCTGCTCGCGATGTCCTTCGTGTCGATCATGCCTTCTGTCATCATCTTCTTATTTGCCCAGAAGTATTTCGTGGAAGGGATTGCTACAACCGGATTGAAAGGTTAGCCCCATCACTTGCAAATTCGAGAGGAGATTCGACGTATGAGAAAAAGAGGATCAGCTAGTTTACTGTTATTGAGCTTGGCACTAACGCTAGGGATGACTGCATGCAGCAGCGGAGGAGGAAACAGCAATACTAGCGGCAATAACGCCGCCGGTAACGAGGCCGGGGCCAACAATGAGCCTGCGAAGACGGAGGCGACTACGCTAAGCATCATGTGGTGGGGGCCGGACGCGCGTCATGAAGCAACGAAGAACGCGCTGTCGATCTATACCAAGCAGAACGCCAACGTGACGTTCAAGCCGGAATTCATGGCTTGGGACGCATACTGGCAGAAGCTCCCGACGCTTGCGGCGTCAAAATCGATTACGGATGTCCTGCAAATGGATGCCGCGTTTATTACGGAGTATGTATCAAGAGGGCAGCTGGAGGATCTGTCCGATATTGATTTAAGCGGCATCGTGGATCCGAAGGTGATTGAAAACTTGAAAATTGACGGTAAATTATACGGGATCCCTCTCAGCCAGAACGCGCAGGGCATCGCATACAACAAAGAGGAGCTTGAGAAGTACGGCATTGCGCTGCCGAAGCAGAACTGGACCTATGACGAGTTTTTCCAATGGGCGAGGGATGCCCACGCCAAGCTGCCGGAAGGCAAATATCCGATTGGGGATTCGATCGGATGGGATTCGTTCAATTTCTATCAGACCTCCATGGGCAAGGATCCGGTCATGGCCGAAGAGGGCAAGAAGTTTACGCTTGATAAAGATTTATTTATGACCTACTACAAGACGTACGAAGAGTTCCGTAAAGCGAAAATCGTACCGCCGGCAGAACAAGCGGCCGCATTCCTCGAGAACGACCCGCAGGCGGATCCGATGGCATCCGGCGTGCTTTTGACGCGCGGCGCGACAACCGGTTCGGTAAGCGCGCTGGAGCAGCTGATGCCGGGCAAAGTAGGCGTCGTCAACATGCCGATCGGTCCGTCCGGAGGCGGCTGGGCGCAATCAACGATCTTCCTGAGCGTCAGCGCGAATTCCAAGCATAAGGATGAAGCCAAAAAGTTCGTGCAATGGTTCATTTCGGACAAAGAAGCCGGCAAGGCTCTGGGTCTGACGCGCGGTATCCCGATTAACCCGGAGATTTACAAAGAGCTTGAACCTACGCTTGAGCCTAAGGACAAGCTGGGTAAAGAAATCTATGACCTTTCCGTTGAGAAGGCGCTGCCATTCTACTCGGCTGCGGCAGGATTTACGGAGTGGGTCGACACGTACAAGAAAGAAATGGAGGCTGTCACTTACGGACAGCAGTCCATTGAAGATGCCTATGAGAAAATCAACAAAATGGGCATGGATTTGGCGGCAAAAGCCGGATCTTAACAGACTCTATAATAGAAAGCTTTAGAGAGGAGACACCGCTTATGAAGCTCGCCGAATTTTTCTCTTCGCAGCCCTCTCAGCTGTGGGAGCTTGCGAAGCAGATGAACGTCAATTATGCCGTCGGAGGCCTTCCATGGGAAGAGAAGACCGAAAAGCCTTGGGATTTAATGCCGCTTATTCGGATGAAGCAGCGCTATGCGGATCACGGCCTGACGCTGTTAGTCATCGAATCGATGCCTCCGAGCAATCATATCAAGCTCGGTACGCCGGGACGCGACGAGGAAATCGAAAATTTCCAGAAGTTCATCCTCAACATGGGGGTAGCCGGCATCCCGGTGCTCTGCTACAATTTCATGGCGCAGTTTAACTGGTTCCGCACGTCCACGACGACGAGAACGCGAGGAGGAGCGTTGGTCTCCAGCTATGACCACAGCCTGATGAAGGATGCTCCGCTTACGGAAGCGGGTATTGTGACGGAAGAGCAGCTTTGGGAGAATCTTCACTATTTCATGGAACGGATCGTTCCGGTTGCGGAGGAAGCCAAAGTCAAGCTGGCGCTTCATCCGGATGATCCGCCGATTACGCCGATTCGCGGCGTATCGCGTATTCTTCGCAGCGCGGATGCGCTGCAGCGCGCGATTGATTTAGTGCCGAGCCCTTACAATGGCATCACGCTGTGCCAAGGGACGATGGCTACCGCGGGTGAGGACATCCCGAGCGTGATCCGTCGTTTTGCCGATCAGGATAAGCTGTTCTTCGTCCATTTCCGCGATGTGCGCGGAAACCAGGAGAAATTCGAAGAAACCTTCCATGATGACGGCAAAACCAATATGCTCGAAGCGATGAAAACCTACTATCAAGTCGGATTCTCCGGACCGGCAAGACCGGACCATGTGCCGACGATGGCCGGTGAAACGAACGAGAATCCGGGCTATGAGCTGCTCGGCAGACTGTATGGAATCGGTTATATCAATGGTTTAATGGAAGCCGCTTCGGCAGGGTAACGAAAAAGGCATTCCGCGCGTCATGTTGAATGACGTGCGGAATGCCTTTTGTTATATGCTTCAGCTCCAGAGCCTGTCACTGGAATGGTACTTATTCCACTGATCCGTCGATTCCCACAGGCCCGGAATCTCGGGATGCAGATGCTGTGCAAGCACCTCATCATTCAAATCGTCTATGCCAAGCCCCGGCGCATCCGTGATGGTCATAAATCCGTTCCGCACCAGCTTCTTCGGCAGCTTGCTGCTGATAATGATATCATCCCACCACTCCACTTCGCAGGAATGATACTCCAGCGCGAGGAAATTCTCGGTGGCTGCGGCGACATGTGCGGCTGCCAGGCAAGCGATCGGACTTTCCGCCATATGAATGGCCATGGCCACTCCGTAATCCTGTGCCATATCGCCGATCTTCTTGGTTTCCAAAATTCCGCCCGTTGTCAGGACATCGGGATGGATGACGGAAACGCCGCCGGCTTCGAGAAGCGGCTTGAAATTCTCCTTCAAATAAATATCCTCGCCGGTGCAGATCGGCGTCGTAACCGCGCGCGCCAATTTCGCATACTGCTCCGTATACTGCCAAGGGATCATATCTTCCATCCAGGCCAGATTGAATTTCTCTACCCGGCGGCCCAGCTTAATGCAATCCTCCAGGCCGATATGGCCGAAATGGTCGATCGCAAGCGGCACTTCATAGCCGATTACCGCTCGTACATCCGCCACATATTGCTCCAGGACGTCCAGCCCTTTTTCCGTCACATGAATGCCCGTGAACGGATGCGCGATATTGTAAATATCGTAATGGCGGTTACGGTTTTCGCGAATTTGATCTTCCGTCAGACCAGCGGCGTTTTGGCGGTAGCGTCTTTTCGATCTTTCCGACATTTCCTCAAGGAAGCCGAGAGGAGCGCTCAACGTTCCGGGCTGATCGATCAGCTGTCCGATGCCCAGGTCCATTTTCAGAAACGTAAATCCGTCGTCCATTCGTTTCTTCAATGCGACTCCCATCGCCGTACCCGTATTTTTGCCGCTGACGTCCGTATCGCAGTACATCCGGATTTTGTCGCGGAACTTGCCGCCCAGCATTTGATAGATCGGCACGCCGTACGCTTTGCCAGCCAAGTCCCAAAGCGCGATTTCAAGTCCGCTTACGCCGCCGCCTTGACGGGCATGGCCGCCGAACTGCTTGATCCGGCGGAACAGCTTGTCGATATTACAGGGGTTCTCTCCCAGCAGTCTGCCTTTCAGGATCTCTGCGTAGACCTTGTCCGCTCCGTCCCGTACTTCTCCAAATCCAACGAGACCTTGGTTCGTATAAACTTTAATCAAGCTGCTGTGGAACGGACCGCCGACAATGTCAGTGAAACGGATATCGGTGATGCGAAGCTCCGATGGACTGGAATGCGTATTTACGTGAGCAAGTGTTTCTTCATAGGCGGTAGGCTTACTTGTCATCTCATTCACCCCGATTTAATAGAAGTTGCCATGCTACTTAATCTTAGTGAATGGCCTTGGTCGGCTGCGATACCGTAAAGTTATGATTTTGTTTGATTTCTTTGGAGAAAAAGATGCCGGTTCCGACTAAAAAAGATGGTTGACGGCTAATTACCCGCATGGTAATATGATTCACATGATAACAAAGTAAACTCATCGGAATAATAAATTATCTACCGGACAGCCGGAGACCAGAGCCCACAAGGGTACTGCGTCTCCATTTTTGTTGGAAACCGACTTGGTGACTAGAGGTTACAACTACGGCTTGTAGATGATTAAGGCGTCGACCGGTTAACCGGAGACACAACATGTACCTAAATGTTGTGTCTTCTTTATTTTCTAGGAAGGGAGAATTCAAAATGGCATACATCGACAGCGAGGCTGCAGTTAAGGAGGTCAGCGTTCTGACTCCAAAGCCCGTTCGCAAACAAGCAAGGCTGTTGCGCTACATCTGGTTCAACCGGTATCTGTATCTAATGCTGGTGCCGGCGCTGCTTTACTACCTGATTTTCCACTACATCCCGATGTACGGTGCGGTCGTGGCCTTCAAGGATTTCAGCATTACGAAAGGGATCCTGGGCAGTGAATGGGCAGGCTTTAAGCATTTCGAGTACTTATTCTCGCAGGATAAATTTTGGCAGGTTATCGAAAACACCGTCGTCATCTCGCTGTACCGGCTTGTCTTTGGATTTCCGGCCCCGATTATAGCTGCGCTGCTGCTGAACGAGGTTAGGGTGAGGCTGTTCAAGCAAACGGTACAGACCGTGATCTATCTGCCGCATTTTATATCCTGGGTCATTTTGGGAGGTATCCTAATCAATTTGCTCTCCACGGACAGCGGCGTGGTGAACAACGTCATTAAGCTGTTCGGGGGGACGCCTATCGGATTTTTGAGCGATGAATCCTATTTCCGCAGCATGCTTGTCTTCTCGATGATCTGGAAGGAGTTCGGCTGGAACACGATTATCTACATGGCGGCCTTGGCCGGGATTAGCCCCCATCTTTACGAAGCGGCTGTCATCGACGGGGCAAACCGCTTTCAGCGGCTTCTGCATCTTACGATTCCGCTGATCAGGAGCACGATCGTACTCATTCTCATTCTTCGGCTTGGCGGCATTATGGAAGCCGGCTTCGAGCAAATCTTCGTGCTCTATCATCCCGGCGTCTACCGCGTTTCGGATATTATCGACACGTATGTGTACCGGATTGGCTTGGCGGAGGGAAGATTCAGCCTTGCGGCGGCGGTAGGGTTGTTTAAATCCTTGATTAATTTTGCTCTGCTCGTTCTAGCCAATTGGCTTTCCAGAAGGATGGGAGAGCAAGGCGTTTACTGATATGGAGGGGAGACTATGCATTACACCAGCAGGGCAGGAAAACTATTCGACTCGTTCAATATTGTATGCCTGGCGATCGTAGCCATCGTAACGCTGTATCCGTTCTGGGATACGCTCGTCGTATCCGTGATTCCGCTGGAGGAGTACCTCAGCTCGAGCATTCATCTATTCCCCAAGCAGATTACATTCGAGGCTTATACGTACCTGTTCTCGATGAGCGAGCTGTGGAAATCTTACGGCGTGACGCTGTTCGTCACGATTGTGGGCACGGCGCTAAATATGATCCTTACGATCATGGCGGCCTATGCGCTTTCCAGGCCCGGACTGAAGGGGAATCGCGTAATCATGTTTCTCTTCGTGTTTACGATGTTGTTCAGCGGCGGCATCATTCCGACCTATCTCATCGTGAAAAGCCTCGGCATGATGAACTCGGTGTGGGCTTTGATCATTCCGAGCGCTCTCAACACGTATAACCTGATCATTATGCGGAATTTCTTCACATCGCTGCCGGACGGCTTGGTCGAAGCGGCCCGAATCGACGGCTGCAATGACATGGGGATCCTGTACAAGATCGTGATCCCGCTATCGATGCCGGCCATCTCCACCATTACGCTTTTCTATGCCGTTACCCGGTGGAACGATTTTTTCAATGCTATCTTTTTCATTAGCGACAAGGAGCTTTGGCCCTTGCAGCTGTTCTTGCGAAGCATGCTGTTCGAGAACGAATCCTCGTACTCGGGAGGCGGCGACAGTCTATTTCTGCTAGGGCCGTCTATCAAAATGGCGACGGTCATGGCGGCTTCCATACCCGTCATGCTCATGTATCCTTTTTTTCAGAAGTATTTCATCAATGGCGTGTTGGTAGGCGGGGTCAAGGAATAATTCCTTTACTATAAAAATATCAAATAGGAGGAAGAGAAATGGTGCATAGGAAAAGGTCAAAACTAAAAAAATGGGTGGTCGGCGCTGCGGCAGTTGCCTTGATCATTACGTCAGGCTGCTCGAATAAGCCGGATTCAACCGAAGCGAGCACGAACGGCTCCGGCTCCGGCTCCGAAGAGCCCTACGAGCTGGTGTATTTGACAACAGGCGACCAGGGGGCGAAGCCGCTGGTGCCGAACGATCGGATTGTCGCCGAGATTAATAAGCGGCTGAACATCAAGCTGACGGTCAAGATCGCGCCGGAATTCTCCTATGACAAGATTAACGTGGCGATTGCAAGCGGCGATCTCCCCGACGTCGTGACAACGCAGTATCCTTCCTCTTCCGTATCCCAGTGGATTCGGGAAGGCATCCTGGTTCCGCTGAACGATTACTTCGACAAACTCCCTACCATTAAAGCCAAGCTCGATAACGGCCTGCAGTGGACGGCCGTGGACGGGAAATATTACGGGTATCCATTCGTAAGCGGCGCGGAAAAGTCGAATTACACCGTTCAATTCCGCCAGGACTGGCTGGATAAGCTGGGCTTGGAGCATCCGAAAACACTGGAGGAGTTTCACGGCACGCTGAAAGCGATCGTGGAGAAGGACCCGGACGGCAACGGCAAGGCCGACACCTTCGGCTTTGTCACGAACAAACCGGTTGCAGGCGAAGCCCTCACCGCATTTGATTTCGTACTCTATGCGTACGGCCTTCCTAACTCGGATTATGTCCTGAACGATAATGGAGAAGTAATCCCGCGGTTTGAGCATCCGGCCTTCAAGGCTGGTATCGAGGAACTTCGAAAATGGTACGACGAGAAATTGATCGATCCCGAATTTATCGTGTATGACCGGCCTGCAAAGGAACAAAAGTTTTTCCAAGGCAAGGCGGGCATTATGGACGGTCCATTGTTCCGCCACGTGAGCCGCGTCGAAGGCAGCCTGAAGCAGGTTAATCCCGACGGCGTGCTCGGTTACGCGCCGCCGCCGGCAGGACCGGACGGCAAACAAGGGATGGCTGTCCGTTCGAAAAACGCTTTGTTCACGGCCGTCACCAATAAGGCCAAGAACCCCGAAAAGGCGGCCCAGTTCATCGAATTCATGCTATCCAAGGAAGGCCGCGATCTACTGCAGCTCGGCATTGAAGGCGTTCACTACACGAAACAAGGCGATACCATTACTTACAATGAGGCGGAACGCGAGAAAGACGGATTTGCCGCGAACGGTTGGAGTCACCCGCTTGCGTGGGGGAACGTAACCTGGCCCATCGACCAGAACTACTTACCGCAGACGGAGCCGAACATCGAACGCGCCCTCGACTCGGTCAAAGTCGCATCGAAATACTTTGTGCCGAATCTCATTACCCGCAAGACGGAAGCGGAGATTGAATATGGGAAAGCGGTCAATGAAGTGTATAACCAATATTTCGTAAACCTGTTGAACGGCAAGCTTGACGTTGATCAGGGGATCGCAGAGCTCGGGGAACAATGGCGCCAAGCTGGGGGCGATGAAATCCTGAAGCAGGCGAACGAAGAATACAAGAACCAAGGCGCAGGCAAATAACCACCGCGCGGTTATTGATTTCGAAGAGGACTCTTATTTCAAATATCGAATATCGAATAGTGAGGAGAATGCTCTATGGCAAAAACAATTGCATCCGATGAACGTCCCCGTCAAATTCCGGACCGCGGTATTAAGGGAGGCCCCCGCATCATCCGCCGGCTTCCGGAAGGAGCGGAAGAGCAGCCGTACACGTTGTTCCGCGTAAAGCCTTACGGCCCTCTGATCGGCGCCGAAATCGAAGGCCTCGATCTGCGCAATCCCGTAACGCCGGAGCTCCAAAAGGAGCTGAACCGCGCGCTGCTGGAGTGGAAGGTGATCTTCTTCCGCAACCAGAACATTACGAGCGATCAGCAGCAGGCGTTCGCCCGTCTCTGGGGCGAGCTGGAAACCCATCCTTTCCTGCCGCAAGGTAAATCCGATGAGGTAGTCCGCTTCGCCAAGGATGACAAAAAAGGCGGACACGAAAACAACTGGCACTCGGACGTCAGCTGGCGGCTGACGCCTGCGCTCGGAGCCATCCTTCGCGCGACCGAAGTACCGGCTTTGGGCGGAGACACGTTATGGTCGGACCAGGCTGCCGCCTATGACAACCTGCCGGACGAGATCAAGGAGCGCATCGACGGACTCACGGCGATTCATGATTTTACCCATGTCTTCGGCGTGCGGCTTTCTCCCGAGGAGCTGGAGATTCGCCAACGGGAGTTCCCGGCGGCCGAGCATCCGGTTGTGCGCACCCATCCTGAAACGGGGCGGAAAACGCTGTACGTCAATCCGAACTTTACGGTACGCATCGTCGGCCTGGAGCAAGAGGAAAGCGAAGAGCTTCTCTCGTATCTGTTCCGCCACTCGCAGCTGCCCGAGTTTCAAGTCCGCTTCCGCTGGGAAGCGAACTCCATCGCCTTCTGGGACAATCGCGCGACGCAGCATTACGCGAATTCGGACTATTATCCAGATCGCCGCGTCGCGGAACGTGTGGCCATCGTAGGCGACCGCCCTTATTAAGCTTGAGAAGAAGCCCGCGAGCGACGCGGGCTTTCTTCCATCATTTCGGAACGAACGGAGGAGATGAACAGGTGAGTCATCCGCGGAAAAACCCGAATCTGATTTTTATCTTAATCGACGATATGGGCTGGAAGGACTTGGGGTGTTACGGCAGCACCTACTACGAAACGCCGAATCTGGACCGCCTGGCTGCCGAGGGGATGCGTTTTACGGACGCCTATGCAGCTGCGCCGGTTTGCTCGCCCACCCGGGCAAGCATCATGAGCGGAAAATATCCGGCGCATGTCGGCATGACGAACTGGATCGGCGGCCAAACGGCGGGGAAACTGATCGATGCGCCGTACATTAGGCAGCTTCCCCTTCAGGAGAAAAGCGTAGCCACCGCATTAAAAGAACACGGCTACAGGACATGGCACGTGGGCAAATGGCATCTCGGCGGCCGTGAGCATTACCCGGACAACCACGGCTTCGACGTCAATATCGGCGGCTGCAGCTGGGGGATGCCGTTGAACGGCTTTTTCAGTCCGTATGGCATTGAGACGCTTGAGGAAGGCCCGGAGGGAGAATATTTGACCGACAGACTGACGGACGAGGCGATTCAGCTCATCCGGCAGCATGACGGAAGCAAGCCTTTCTTCTTGAATTTATGGCACTATGCCGTGCATATCCCGATTCAGGTTTGTTCAGAGCTCGTCGAGCGCTTTGCGGAGAAGGCTAAAGCACTCGGTCTGGACCAGCTGCAAGCGTTTGTCGAGGGAGAGGTCTTCCCGTGCGAACACAAAAAGCATTTGCGGGTGCAAAGGCGGATTCTGCAGTCGGATCCCGCCTACGCCGCGATGATCTATAATCTCGATTGGAATATCGGCCGATTTATAGACGCTTTGGTAGAGACGGGCCAGCTGGACGAAACGGTGATTGTGTTCACCTCCGATAACGGCGGCCTCGCAACGGCCGAAGGGTCGCCGACCTGCAACAGTCCGCTTCAGGAAGGCAAGGGCTGGATGTACGAGGGCGGCGTGCGAGAGCCGCTCATCGTCCGTTGGCCCGGCGTTACGGAGCCGGGCAGCGTGAGCGAGGTTCCGGTGACCAGCCCCGATTTCTATCCGACCCTGCTGGATATGGCGGGACTGGACCTGCTGCCGGATCAGCATGCGGATGGCGTAAGTTTTGTTCCTCTGTTAAAGGGCGAGGAGAATCTCGACCGGGACGCCTTGTTCTGGCATTACCCCCATTACGGCAATCAGGGGGGAACGCCGGGGTCGTCGGTGCGCGAGGGGGATTACAAGCTCATCGAATTTTTCGAGGACGGGCGTCTGGAGCTGTACAACCTGCGAACGGATCTATCGGAGGAGCACGATATCGCGCAGCAGCAGCCCGAGCGCGTTGAACGGCTCCGTCGGAAACTTCACCAATGGCGTGATCGGATCGATGCCAAAATTCCAGAGGGCAATCCCGCGTTCAGCCGCTGAACGCCAAATTTCATTCCTTCTATAGGAGGTTCCGCAGCATATGGGCAACAGGCCTAATCTATTGTTGATCACCAGCGATCAACAGCATTGGAATACGATAGGGGCGTTTAACCCCGAGATTTCGACGCCTAACCTGGACCGTCTGGTCCGGGAAGGCACCGCCTTTACGAGGGCGTACTGCCCGAATCCGACCTGCACGCCGACCCGCAGCTCCCTGATCACCGGGCTTTATCCAAGCCAGCATGGGGCATGGACCTTGGGAACAAAGCTGTCCGAAAAAGTGCGGACGGTCGGGGAAGATTTTCTCGAGGCGGGTTATGAAACGGCCTTGGTGGGAAAGGCTCACTTCCAGCCGCTCGCCTCCACGCCCGAATATTCTTCGCTGGAGTCGTATCCGGTGCTTCAGGATTTGGATTTTTGGAGAGGGTTTGACGAGACCTACTACGGCTTCCGTCACGCGGAGCTGGCCCGGAACCATGCGAATGAAGCCCACGTCGGCCAGCATTACGCCCTTTGGCTGGAGGAGAAGGGCTGCTCGAACTGGAGAGACTACTTCGTGGGTCCGACCGGCACGATGGATAAGTCAGCCGCCCATAAGTGGGACATCCCGGAGGAATACCATTATGACGCCTGGATTGCGGAACGGACGAATGCGCTGCTGGAGCAGTATAAACGGGAGGACACTCCATTTTTCCTGTGGTCCAGCTTTTTCGATCCCCACCCGCCGTACTTGGTTCCAGAGCCGTGGCATGCGATGTACGATCCCGACAAGCTGACGGTCCCGCGGGCAGCGGCCCGCGAGCACGATGCCAACCCGCCGCATTTCCGGCTGACGCAGGAAGAGAACCCGGATTTCAGCGGCTATAAAGAAACGGGCTTCGGCATACACGGCATGCACTCGCACAGGCATGAGGAGGCCGAGCTGCGGAGGAACATTGCGACCTACTACGGGATGACGAGCCTAATGGATAAATATATCGGACGCATTCTCGACAAGCTGGATGAGCTTGGCCTTACGGAGAACACATTGGTCGTGTTCACGTCCGATCACGGCCATTTCTATGGCCATCACGGACTGACGGCGAAGGGGCCGTTCCATTACGAGGATCTCATCCGCCTTCCGATGCTGGTCCGTTATCCCGGACATGTTCCTGCGGGAAAGGTGAACGCCTCGCTGCAGTCATTGGTGGACTTTGCGCCTACCTTCCTCCGGTTTGCCGGACTGAGAGTACCGTATACGATGTCCGGCAAGGATCAGTACGAGGTGTGGAACGGGCGACAGACCGCCGTGCGCGATCACATTCTGTGCGAAAATCACCACGAGCCCACGACCATTCATCTGAAGACGTACGTGGACGAACGCTATAAGCTGACGGTTTATTACAAACAGGAATACGGAGAGCTTTTCGACCTCGAAGCCGACAAAGAGGAAAGACACAACCGATGGAACGATCCGGATTATGCGGATATAAAATCAAAACTATTGCTAAAGTATGCATGGGCTGGACTGGAACAGGAACCGCTGTTTATGCCGCGTATCGCTCATGCGTAAGCAATTCGAATGAGGCGTAGGCTGCCGGAATGATCGGCAGTCTTTTTTTGCCGCGGTTATGGAAAAAATTAGCCTGAAATTTGATTCAATTCGACTTTTGCCTTATTGATCTCTGTAAAAAATCTCCTTATAATTACCATACCCTCACCCCTCATACCCTCCGGTAATTCATCAATAGGACAAGCTTCCGCCTAACTACCTTTAGGAGTGATGCCGATGTTGAAATGGATCAAATTTCGCTCACTCAAGTACAAAATTATTATTGTCTTCATTATCATTTCTGTCATTTTGGTTATTCTTCAGGCGGGCTTTTTCCAGCATTGGATAAGCGCAATCATCCTAAAGCAATCAGAAGCCAATTTGCATGAAACGGTTCGGCAAATCGGGAAGCAAGTGGATCTTCAGTATAAACAAATCGATACCAACGCTCGCGTCATCCGCAACAATCAAGTGTTAAAAAATTATTTAAAGGATTTGAAAAGGAACACGATCAACTATCAGATCGCCAAATACCAGATTGCGCGGCAAATCGTAAGGCTCCCCAATTTGGAAATGATCGAGAACATCTACATATTCCCGGTGGGCTACCCGCCGATGAACCTGTTTTATTCCGATGCGATCTTCGAAGTTGACGAGCTTACCGAACGACTGATGACAACAAACCGGGCAGGCAGCTCGGAAGATGTCATCTGGACGGTGCAGCCGCAGTCGCATCAAATTTCAATGATGATGCTTATTTATGACGGCGACGAGCTGCTTGGACTGCTCAGAGTCGATTTAAACGAGAAATTTCATGATCAATTGGACGATGTGCAATTAGGAGAAGAGGGAAGCATTTTCCTTCTCAATGATCAGACCATCATGTTCGCCACAGACAGGAAATTTGTTAATCGGCAGGAAACCAGTTTAGAGCAGCTGGCAGGTTCAGGTACGCAAATTACCTTCACGCTGGATTATCAGGGCTGGAAACTGATCGGGATCGTGCCGAACAAGGAGATCTTAAATCAAGTCAATCAGGTGAACAAAATATTGCTGCTCATGGAATTGATCGTTTTTGCCTTTATCTTTCTTTTTGCCTTGGTCGTTCTTCGCATGATTCTGAAACCGCTTAAGCAGATCTTGAGAGGGATGGAGAGCATTGAGCAAGGCAAGCTGGACGTCATCGTAAATCGAGCCGGCAATGACGAATTCACCGTCATTATCCGGCATTTCAACCAGATGGCGGAGCGGGTCAACCGTTTAATCAAGACCGTATACTATCAGCAGCTTACCTATCGGAAAGCCGAAGTGATCAATCTGCAGTCGAAGCTTAATCCCCATTTTCTCTATAACACCCTGGATATGATCTATTGGATGACGGTAGTCAAGGACGAGGAAGAAATCGGCGATGCGATTATTTCCTTGTCCAATCTATTGCGCTATTCCATCTCTCATCAAAATGAATTTGTCACCGTCGCGGAAGATATGGAGCAGCTGGAAAATTACTTGAAGATTCAGCGCATGCGATTTGAAGAGAAGCTGGCGTATGTGTTCCATATCGACCCTGCCATAACGGACATTAAGATTCCGAAGCTGCTCATCCAGCCGTTGGTGGAAAATGCCATAAAGTATGCGTTTCAGCAAATGCTGCTTGGCGGCATGATTACCATTCGAGGCTATGCGGAAGGCGATGACTTGTTCCTTGAAGTCGAGGACAACGGGGTAGGCATGCCGGCAGATAAGATCGAGGCTTTGGTTGCGTCATTCGAGAATAAGAGACATGGCGGCCTTGGCATTCAGTTGGTCCGGCAGCGCATTAATTATATTTACGGCGAGGATTATGGACTGTCCATTAGGAGCGAAAGCGGCCGCGGAACGAAGATCGCGCTAAAGCTGCGGACAGATGCGGGCGTTCCTCAAGAGGATCTTTGGAAAGATGAAGCATTGCATGCCTAACTCATATTCGGGAAGGGGAGATCTGCTTTGAAAATCATACTCGTCGATGATGAAAGGTCGGTTCTCAAAGGGCTGCAGCATATTTTCACCAAACATTGCACGGAGCACGAAATCGTCGGCACGGCGCAAAGCGCGGAAGAAGCGCTGCATCTGCTGCAGTTTACGATGGCCGATGTTGTCATTACGGATGTCATGATGCCGGGGATGAACGGGATCGAGCTTACACGCGAGATCAGCAGGCTGTATCCTTACCTGGTTATTGTCATTTTGAGCGGTCATGCGGAATTTGAATATGTTCGGGAAGCCATGCGATGCGGCGCATTCGACTATCTACTGAAGCCGTGCCACTATCAGACGGTGATCGACCTCTTAAATAAGATTAGAAGCAAAGCGGCGGAGAAGGAGAAGGTGAATGAAAAAACGTCGCACAAGCGGATGCTGGAGAAGCTGATCCAAGGAAGCCTTGAGTTACCGGAAAGCTGGGGCGTACATACCGAATTACAGATGGCTGTTTTTTCCGGTCAAGAACCGGTGGATGCAAGAATGGAAGAGCATATCGCCTATCATTTGCTGCAAGGGAATATGGAGCAAGGAGTCTTGGACACGGTGATTTACGAGGGGAGATGCGTGGTCCTTTCCCGCAGCGCAGTCGATCACGGGATGCTCAAGCAGCTGCTGGACGAGTGCAGGCTGACGATGCGTAAACAGAACCGCACCGTATTTGCGGCCGTTCATCGGTTTACCGGAGGTACAAGGTCGATCGAGCAGGCATACGAAGCTTGTCTGAGACGTTGCGAGTTTCTGGAGTTTAACGAGTATTCGATCGTTATGGATGACGAATCGTACCATGAACAATTGAAGCAGCAGGAACAATTCGCGATCAGCGATTATTTTTCAGGCAACAAGTTCGGAAAATATTATGCGTCGGCGGATGCAAAGAAATTGCGGCTGTACATCGAATCGATCCTGCAGCAGCTGCATCGCGTCCACGGCAGGCTTGATCCGGTCCGGCTGAAGAGAGGATTGCTGAGCGAGCTAATCTATTTGGAGCATTTGCTTAAGGAACACGGGGTCGAGCCGTTCTTCGGCAGGCAAATCGATTATGTGCGGGAAATGAAGGGAATCCGCACGTTTAAGGAGCTGCTAGGCTGGCTCAAAAACTATTGCATGTCCGCCATCATGTGCATGAATGACGAAAATCACACTCCGCAATATATACAGTCCGCCATCCGTTATATCGAGATGAATTATATGAAAAACCTGACGTTAAAAGAGGTTGCCGACGCCGTTTATTTGAATGTCTGGTATTTCAGCTCCCAATTTAAAAAGCATACCCAAGTCTCGTTCAGCGAGTATATCAATCTCATCCGGGTTCGAAACGCCAAGGAGTTTCTCAGGCAGAAGGACCTTAAAGTCTATCAAGTGGCGGAGATGGTAGGATTTCAAGATGCAGCTTACTTTAGTACCGTGTTTAAAGGGTTAGAGCATATGAGTCCGAAGGAATTCCAACAGTCCTTCTTAATCTCCAATGATTCTTAAAGAAACCCAAGGTTATTAAAATTTTTAATTCCTTCTGATCGCTATAATTTGAGTATCCCATTAGAAGGAGGAGTGTTAATTGCGAATTATGAAAAGGCTTACAGTGCTGTTTGTCATGATGGCGCTGATCATCACGGCTTGTAGTAATGACAATAACAAGAGCAACTCTACTTCGGACGCGGGCAAGAATAATGCCGCAGCGGAAACGGACGGTAACAAAGATACGGGGGATTCAAAGTCAAGCGGCAAGATGACCGACGTCGGCACGCCAAGAAGCGAAACGTTGATCGTCGACATCTTGGGCGGCCGCAGCCCTGATCCGGATCGGTATAATCCGTATGTGCCGGGAGCCGTTGCGATGGATGCCGGCGTGCATCAGCTGATGTTCTCGAACTTATGGGAAATCGACACGCAGAAGGGTACGCAGATTCCGGATTTGGCTGCCACCTTCCCGGAGCCATTGGACGGAACCAATACCAAATTTAAATTTAAAATCCAAGAAGGTCTGTCCTGGTCGGACGGCCAGCCGTTTACGGCGCATGACGTGGAATTTACGGCAAAGATGATCGCGGACACGAAGGAACTCGGCTACAACGGTTACTTTACGAATTTGGTGAAAAGCATGAAAGCGACGGACGATTACACGATTGAAGTCGAAACCGTCAATCCTGAAACGAGATTGGCGCAGAAGCTTGGCGTCGTCATTTGGGGCAATACGTTCAGGGTCATGCCGAAGCATATTTGGGAGAAAGAGGATCCCGCGACATTCAAATTCTCGAATCCGATCGGCGTAGGTCCGTACAAATTGAAGGATCGCGATCCTCAAGGAAACTGGTTCCTATGGGAGAAGCGCGAAGATTGGCAGAAGAGCGATATCGGCAAGCTTGTCGGCGAGCCCGGCCCGAAATACATTTTGTTCAAGTTCTTCGGACCTGAGGAGAAGCGGATTATCGCCATGATTCAGCATGATATGGACATCCTGCAGGACATTACGCCTGAAAGCTGGGATGTGCTGAGACAGAAGAATGAATATGCCAAAGCTTGGTACAACGACTTCCCGTATGCAACGATGGATGATCCGTGCGAACGCGGGATGTCCTTCAACACGGCGAAGGAGCCGTACAACAATCCGGATGTCCGCTGGGCACTCGCGCTCATGACGGATATTAAGAACGTTTCGATGGCAACCTTCGGCGGCATGCTGCGCGTATCCCCGATTCAGCTGCCGCCGATCAAGGTGCTTCAGGATAATTACCATAAGCCGATGCTGGGCTGGCTGAAGGACTTTGCGCTTGAAGACGGTTACAAACCGTTCGACGACAGCTATGCGGCAGGCATTGTCGATATGCTGAAGCAGCAGGGCGTTGAAGGCTTGCCGACGGATCAGAGCGCGATCAGTGACACCTTCGGAGTCGGCTGGTGGAAATTCGACCCGGCTGAAGCTGCGAAATTGCTGGAGAAGAACGGATTTAAGAAAGACGGAGACAAATGGCTCCTGCCAAACGGCAAACCATGGACGATGACGATCAATGCGCCAGCCAACTTTGAGGTCCAGTCGATGCGATTGGCGTTCGCCGTGGCGGATTCCTGGAGAAAGCAAGGCATTGAAGTGAATGTGCAGCAGATGGAAGGCGCTTCCTTCTGGGACAGCGAATCGACGGGCGCGTTCGAGATCGGCTCCTACTGGCCGGCTTGCGGCTTGCTGCCTGATACGACGGCAAATATGACCGGTTGGCATAAGCAGTACATCGTGCCGATCGGGGAGCAGGCACCGGGTAACCGTAACCGCTGGGCGAACGACCGTGTGAGCACCTTGCTCGATGAACTGGACGGATTGCCGAGCGATGATCCGAAGGTGATTCAGAACATCACGGAAATCAATAAAGAATTCGTCAAGGGAATGCCGTTCATTCCAATGTTCGGCACATCCAAATTCGTTCCGGTCGATACGTACTATTGGGATGGGTTCCAAACGTCGGAAAATGCGTTCGAGGGACCATGGTGGTGGTGGTCGCAGTTTAAGTTCTACACCCCTCACTTGAAGCCTACAGGCAGATAACGCTAAATCCTGCTTCGATTACATACCGGGCTGAACAAGTCCGGTATGTATTTTTCAAAGCGGAGACTAACGCAGGCGGGGAGATGCTGCTTTATGGGATTTTACAAGTTTTTGCTATCCAGAGTGCTTTCCTTTGTACTCGTCGTATTTATCGGAATCACGACCGTATTCTTCGTGCCCCGGTTCATGCCGTCGGATCCGGTAGAAGCCATGATCGGCAAGATGACGGCCAATCAGGCGTTCATGGAACCGGAAGCGATCGTTACATTGCGCGAAACGTTAAATGAATCCTTCGGACTTGAAGGCTCGATGTGGGATCAATATTGGGGCTTTGTGAAGCGGGTCATCATTACGCAGGATTTCGGCCCTTCCCTGGCCAGTTATCCGAATCCGGTCAATGAATTAATCGTGAAAGCGCTGCCGTGGACGATGGGATTGTTGTTGATCTCGACGATTATTGCATGGCTGATCGGCAATGTTGTCGGCTTGCTCGCCGGCTTTCTCAAAGATAAATCCTATTCCAAGGCAATGGAAGCCATCTCCATTATGATCTATCCGATTCCTTACTACATATTGGCGCTGATCCTAATTATGCTGCTGACGTATATCTATCCGATCTTTCCGCTATCGGCCACCTTTCAAGGCGAAGGGTTTTCATGGGAGCATATCAAAAGCATCGTCTATAATTCCATCCTGCCGGCGCTTTCCATGATTCTGGTCGGGACCGGCTGGTGGGTGATTAGCATGAAGACGTTATCTTCCGGAATCGCCGAAGAGGATTACGTCCATTTTGCCAGACTGAAGGGCTTGAGCGAACGAAAAATCATGACCAAATACGTGCTGCCGAATGCGGCGCTTCCGCAAGTCACGATGCTTGCGCTGCAGATCGGAACGATTTTTAACGGGGCGTTAATTACGGAAATCCTGTTCGGTTATCCGGGCATCGGCACGCTTATTTATACCGGCATTCTGCAAGCCGATTACAACCTGATCATGGGGACGATTACGCTATCCATCATCGCGGTGGCGGCGGCTACCTTTATCGTAGACTTCTTATATCCGTTCATTGATCCCAGAGTGCGTTATAAATAAGTGTGCTTCGGAGGTGAGTTGCGCGTGAAGCATTGGAATTTTCGTTTAAAGCTGGGTGTGCTTCTGCTAGGCATTTTCATTATCCTCGGCTTCATCGTTCCTTTCTTCTACCAGGGAAATCCGATCGAATGGGGAACGTATTTAAAAAATTTAAAGCCGAGCAAGGAGCATATCTTCGGCACGACGAACCTGGGCCAAGATACGTTCTGGCTGCTGGCAAAGTCGATCCAAAACTCGTTTATTATCGGCATTATCGTTGCCTTCTTCGCAACGCTGATCGGCGTGCTCTTAGGTCTCTGGGCAGGATTTAAAGGCGGCTTTATCGATCGGTTGATCACCGTGCTGACCGACTCTTTTATCGTCATTCCATCGCTGCCGATTCTGATCCTGCTGGGAAGTCTGATGCAAGGCAAAGCATCGCTGTTCATGATTGCGTTTGTGCTGATTATCTTTAACTGGCCTTGGCCGGCGCGGCAGATCCGCTCCATGGCGTTGTCGCTCAGCGAACGCGACTTTATCAGTACCGCGATCTTCTCGGGCCAGAACACGCTGAAAATTATCGTCAAAGAGATCTTTCCGTTTGTCGCGGGCTGGTCCGTAGCCAACTTTGTCAATACGATCCTCGTTGCCATCGGCTCCGAATCCGGCTTGGCCGTGATCGGGATGTCCAGTAACGAGAAGGCTACGCTCGGAACGATGATTTATTGGGCGAATCAGCATCAGGCCATGCTATCCGAGCGCTGGTGGTGGATCGGTTCTCCGGTTGTTGCCATCGCCTTAATCTTCATTGCCTTATTCCTGGTTATGACGGGCTATCAGCAATATTCTGCGTTAAGGAGAGGGAAGTAATATGCTGAAGCTAAATCAGGTAAGCGCGCAGTACAACATTTTGACCGGCTATGTAAAAGCGGTAGATAAAGTTGATTTCGAAGTCCGAAAGAATGAGATTTTCGGCATTGCGGGCGAATCCGGCTGCGGAAAGTCTACGCTGCTCAAGGTCATGTACGACTTGATCAACTATCCGCTTGAAATCGCATCAGGCTCCGTGGAAGTGCACGCTACGGACAGGAAGGGCCTGCCTGTCATCTATCGCAACGGCGAGATCCATAAGAGCTGGTGGAAAGATATTTCTTACGTGCCGCAAGGCGCGATGCACGTCATGAATCCGGTGACGAGAGTGAGAAACCAATTTTTTGACACCATCAGTAAGTTCCATGGCGTTAAGAATAAAAAAACGCTGGAGCACGAAATAACGGAGTATTTGAGGGAGCTGGAGCTTCCGCCTGATGTGCTCAAGGCCTACCCTCATCAGCTAAGCGGCGGCATGCGGCAGCGGGTGTTGATCGCGCTCGCGACGTTTCTGCATCCGAGCATCGTCCTGGCGGATGAGCCGACGACGGCACTTGACGTCGTCGTGCAGAGAGGCATCCTCACCATGCTGTCGCAGGTGCAGAAAAAATTGAAGAACTCCATGGTCATTGTATCTCACGACATGGGGGTGCATTATCAGATCACCAACCGGATGGGCATCATGTATGCCGGCCAAATGATAGAAGTCGGCCCGACGGACCGCATTTTCAACGAGCCTCAGCATCCGTATACCAAAATGCTGATCAACGCGCTGCCGAGAATCGGAGATAACAGCCAGAAGGAAGGCATACCGGGAACGCCCCCTAGCTTAAAGAATCCGCCAGCCGGCTGCCGATTTGCCGCGAGATGCCCTCATGCGACGGAGCTGTGCCGTTTGGTGGAGCCTGATCGGGTGAACGTGGGCGAGGGCCATTATGCGAGCTGCCACTTGCTTAACTAGGCCGTGCTCTACAAAACGAGTTTCTGCTGTGCAAAAGCTTTGAAGGAGGTCTTTGTTTGGCTGCAAACATTCTGGAGATCCATCGTCTCTCAAGGCATTTTAAGATCGGCGGGATGCTGCTCGGGACCAAAATTACGGCAGTCGACCACATGGATTTGACCCTGCCGGGGGATAAACCGCAAATCATGAGCATCGTCGGGGAATCCGGCTGCGGAAAGACAACGCTCGCGAAGATGATCTTGCGCCTGCTTGAGCCATCCTTCGGCGAGGTTGTCATTGACGGCACGCCGCTTTCCTTTTACGCCAAACGGAAAAACAAGAAGGCGTTTCTAAAGAAAGTACAGCCTATCTTTCAAAATCCGTTTTCTACGTTCAGCAGCCGCAAGACGGTAGACACCTATCTCTATGAAACGGCGCTCAACCTGGATATCGCAGCAACAAAGCAGGAAGCAACGGGCATCATTACCGATGTTCTGAAGTCGGTAGGGCTTGATTTTGCCAATGTGGCCGGCAAATATCCGAATCAGTTTTCCGGCGGGGAGCTGCAGCGGATTTCGATCGCGCGGGCGCTTATTCCTAAGCCGAGGCTCATCGTTGCGGACGAACCGGTTGCCATGATTGACGCTTCTCTTCGGATGAACGTGGTGAACCTGTTCAAGAAGCTGAAGGATGAATATAATGTCAACTTTATTTATATTACCCATGACCTATCCACGGCTTATTATGTCAGCGATTATATTGCAACGATGTACAGAGGGAATTTAATCGAATACGGCAAGGCCAAAGAAATCTTGAACCATCCCGCGCATCCTTATACGGAGCTGCTGCTGGAGTCCATTCCGCGGGTCGGGAAGAAGTGGAATGAAGACATGAAGCTCCCGGATATCGAGAGCAAAGAGTACGGGCTTGGCGGCTGCAAATTTGCCGGACGTTGCGTCTATGCCAAAGAAATCTGCCATTCGTCCAAACCCGGCATGCTTCAGCTGAATGCGGATCATCAAGTGCTTTGCTTCAAGCACAGCGGCTATCAAGTCTCCGCAAGCGATGCCGCAATCGGCGTTCAGGTTCTTTCAAACAGCAATAAGTCCGATCTTAGCTTGTAATTAAGAAATGGAGGTTCGTTAGCATGCTGCATAACCAAGGATTAGGATTCGGTTTATCGACAGCACCGATCATGACCAATGCTAAGACCCGTTCGATTAGCGCCGAGAATCCGAAGGGCGAGGTCGGCGCGGGCGGGAAAGAAGCCAGCAATCTGGGCGTCGGCAGGAAAGGCAGGCCGTGCATTACGCTTCAGCAGGGAGAGACCGTCACGTTGATGGAAGTGGACGGGCCCGGCGTCATTCAGCATTTCTGGATCACGGTTACGGATCGGACGGATAAAGGCTACTTCGTGCTGCGGGACTTGGTCTTGCGTATGTACTGGGATGATGAGACGGAACCTTCGGTCGAAGTGCCGCTGGGCGATTTCTTCTGCAACGGATTCGGTGCCCGGAGCATCGTGAATTCGCTGCCGATTGTCGTGAATCCGACCGGAGGCATGAACTGCTATTTTCCAATGCCGTTCCGTAAAAAAGCCAAGATTACGGTTGAGAATCAGCATGCGAAGGAGATCGGCGGCTTCTTCTATCAATTTAATTACACCTTAGTCGATGAATTGCCGGATGAAGCAGGATATTTCCATGCGCAATGGAGAAGAGAAAATATTACGACCGCAGCGAAGGATTTCACCATCCTAGACAACGTGAAGGGGAAAGGACACTACGTCGGTACATACTTGGCTTGGGCCGCCTTGGAGCGATACTGGTGGGGGGAAGGCGAAATCAAGTTTTATATGGATGGCGATGAGGAATGGCCGACCCTATGCGGCACGGGGACAGAAGATTACTTCGGGGGCGCGTGGTGCTTCTATGAGAAGCGGGACGGAAAGATCGTTGAAGTTCCATACAACACGCCATACCTTGGCTATCCCTATTATTCGAAGACGGATACGACGCGCAGCGAAATCTTCGGGGAAGACAGCGTTCCGATGCATGGGTTGTACCGGTGGCATTTAATGGACCCGATTCGCTTCGAGAACGAGCTGAAGGTGACGATTCAGCAAATGGGACACAACAGCCGTGCCTTGTTTGAAAGAACGGATGACGTGTCCTCCGTCGCTTACTGGTATCAGGCTGAGCCGCACGCGGCATTCCCGGCTCTGCAGCCTGTCGAGATGCGCTGGCCAAGATAAGCAGTCACTTTAGTCTAAACTGTAAAAACAGGCTGCCAAGGCAGCCTGTCTATCTTTCCTAAGAAGCGAGGCCGGACGAACCATGGAAGCAAAGATCGAAAAAACGAGTATACCGGGAAGAAAGCGCCTAAGAGCAATCGAGAGACAAAAACAGCAGGATCGAAAGAGATGGCTATTCTTTTCCGTCTGCTTCGCCGCGGTGGCAGCCATCGTATTAGCGGTTGTATTCGCTCCTAAGCCAGAGCCGGTTGAGTTCGATTATCGGGAGCTTCCGATGCTTGGTTCTGCCGACGCGCCGGTCAAAATCGTGGAATTCGGTGACTTTAAGTGTCCGGCATGCCGCTACTTCAGCGAGCAAATCAAGCCGCAGCTGGTTCAGGACTACATTGATAAAGGAACCGTGGCCCTCTACTTTATGAATAATACCATTATCGGACCGGATTCCTTTGCAGCCGCCATGGCGGGCCAATCCATTTATCATCAAAACAAGAATGAATTTTGGAAGTTTTATGATGCGATCTATAAGAACCAAGGCGATGAACGGCTAATATGGGCAACGCCGGAGTATCTGGTTGAGCTCGCCAAGAACGCGCAGCTCCAAGTAGATTATGAGAAACTGAAGCAGGATATTGAAAACGAGGCATATGCCGATGTTGTGATCGCACAGAACGCGAAGGCCGAAAAGCTGATTACAGCTACGCCAACCCTTTTTATCAACGGGGTTAAGTTCGTGGAATTCGCCGATTATGATAAACTCAAGAGTCAGATTGCCAAGGCTGAGAAAAAGGCGCAATAATTTAGAAGAAAGGAATTAACACGTGCATCCAAAAACGGAAAAAGAAAAAATGTACGCATCCTGATAACGCAGTCGTAGGCGGCAGCCCTGCAAAGGTCATTAAGCAAATTAATGATAAATAGGAAATGTTCGCGGGCAGCCGGCAATCGGCTGCTTTTTCATGGTGAAACGTTTGACAAACCTATGATTGGGGATTACACTTTCTAAATTAAGAGAGAATACGCCTTTTGGAAAGCGCTTACAGCACTGGATATGCAGGAGGGGAACATGAGATTTTTTCAAACACGGCTTCTCTGGAAGTATTTCGCATCTTATTTTTGTTTTTTGATGATTCCGTTGTTAGGTCTCGGTTTTTTCGTGTTTAATTACTTTACGCAATATGTGCAGAACGATGTCATCGAGAACAATCTGAATACGTTAACGCAGGTTAGAAATATAGTTGATAATCAGTTCCAGGAAATTAAAGATATTTCCTATCAAATTTCCAGAGACCCTGATTTAACGCCATATAAAATTAAAAACAACGAAAACCGGGGCTTAAATATTAAACAGAACCTTGAAACGTATAAAAGCACGAATTTCTTCGTTCACGAGCTTTATCTATATATGCGCGGAGACAAATTCATTTACTCGCCGATCAGTACGTATACGCCCGAACGCCTGCTGAATTATAAGTATAAGTATAAATCATGGACGTTGGCTGAATTCACACAGGCGCTTAATTCTAGTGAAAGCCCGATTCTCAGACCTGCGGAAGATGTAGAGCTATATAAGCTCAACACGGTCGAGAAATTCATTACCTATATCGTTCCTATTCCGTTATATGATTCGATGCCTTATGGAACGGTCATGTTCCAAGTGAAGGATCAAATGCTAAAAGAGCTCGTACAAGGGATGATGAAAAACTATGATGGAAACTCCATCATTATGGACGCGAAAGGTCAAATTGTTTCATCATTCAAGGATGCCGACTATTTACACGCGCTTGAGTTCGCAAATCTCATGAAGGCACAGAATGGAACCTTTTCCGAGAAAATGACGATGGATGATACGGAGTACTTAATATCCAGCATAAAATCCGACCGGTCTCATTGGTCTTATATTTCGGTCATTCCTACAAAGTCGATTATGGCCGAAGTATCCTCTTTAAAGTGGAAGACTATGCTGGGCTTAGCCATTATGCTTTTATTTGGAAGCGCAATCATCTACTATATTTCATTTAAGCAATATAATCCTATTAAGAGATTGAAAGAGTTCGCCGAAGAGAAGTGGGGCGAGAAGCTCGGCAGCGCCGGCAATGAAATCGAAGCCGTCCGGCTCGTTGTTGACTATTTGTCCGATAATAATCAAACCTTATTCAGCCAAGTCCAGAGCAGTAAAACGGCTTTAAAGGACCAGTATTTGTTCAAGCTGTTGAAAGGTCAAATTTACAATATCCAAGAATTAAATGAGCACGGGAAGGAAGTTCAGCTTTCGTTTACTAGACCGTATTTTTCAGTCGTGATTATGGGTACGCATTCTTTGAATCAGTCAAGCAAATTTAGCAAAGAAGCATTTATTTCGTACATTGAAAGTCATTTGCCTGAAGGAACGGAAGGATATGTCAAAGAGAGCATGGATGACGGTTCCGTCGTACTTATTCTTGCATCCGATTATCGTGAAAGCAATGAATTAAAGCTGCGAATGGAAGAATTAAGCCAATCTATCCGTCAGCATCACGAAATTCAGGTAACCGTGGGAATTGGCAGCCAATACGAGGAACCGCATTTGATAGGCAAGTCTTATATGGAGTCCATTACCGCCTATAATTACAGGATGATACTTGGAAACAATATCGTTATTGGCTTTGACGATATTTCAGGAAAAGTCAATGATTTGGACGAGTATCCGAAAAAAGACATTGAACGTTTATCGCTGGCTCTTAAACAGGATGATATTGATATGGTCTCAGAGGTTATCGGGAGCATCATCCAATATATTAAGGCTAGCAATGCTTCGATCTTTGTCGCCAGATGCTTATGCTATGACGTCATCAATACGATACTGAAGTCTTTATTTGAGATGTATTCCAACAATGCGTTCCATAGAGAGAAATATCCCGATGTCATTGCATTGTTGAAGTTTGAGACGGTAGAAGAGCTGGAGCTTCAAGTAAGGCGGGTATGGCAGGATATTTTGCAAGGGATGAAAGAAAACAGCGATCGAAATAGTGCTGACTTAAAAACAAGAATTATTGCCTATATTCAGAAGCATTGTTGCAATCCGGATTTTTCCGTTCAACTGCTGGCAGAGCATATTGGAGTTTCTTCCTCTTATATCAGCCGTTATTTTAAAGAGCAGACAGGACAATCGATTTCCGATCATGTGAATCATTTGAGGATTAAGCAGGCAGAGAGCTTTTTGCTGGCAAGCGAAGAGTCATTGCAAAACATTGTTCATAAAGTAGGCTACTATGATGTGTCCAGCTTTATACGAAAGTTTAAAAGCCTATCCGGAGTGACCCCAGGCGAGTTTCGAAAATTGAACAAAAGAAGCTAGAACAATTTAGAAGCCTTCGCTGATGCGAGGGGCTTTTTTTTATTTTCGAAGAGGGAAATCTCGCATAGTTCAGGTTCATGAATCGCACATAGAGACTATAAAACCCAGTGTTTATTAGGTTTTCGGGATCTCTTGTTCATAGTTGGCACATGTAAAATCGAATTGGCTGATTCACGATTTGTAAGCGTTTTTATATGATTCAGACATAGAATCTGCAGAGAGAGAGGGGACACCATATGAAACAGTCTGTTGTGACCAGACTTGCAGCCAGCGAGCCGAGCGACCAGTTAGTCATAAAAAAACGAAGTCGAGTGGCTGAAACTTGGACCTATGTAAAAAGAAATTACGATCTTTATCTTTTCATTTTGCCTGTGCTTGTCTACTTCGCTATCTTTCATTACATTCCCATGTATGGCGTGCAGCTTGCGTTCCGGGATTACAATCCCATTGATGGCATATTAGGAAGCAAGTGGGTCGGACTGGAGTATTTCGAGCGATTTTTTAACTCCGCCTATTTTTGGACCATTATTAAAAATACCGTGGTCATTAGCTTGTATTCCCTTCTTATCGGCTTTCCGGCACCGCTAATTCTCGCGCTGCTATTAAATCAATTGCCGAGCCAGAAGTACAAGCGATTCATTCAAACGGTCACATACGCGCCGCACTTTATTTCCGTCGTCGTTATTGTCGGTATTCTGATGGTTTTTCTCTCGCCTTCAACTGGTATCGTCAATACAATGATTACGTTCTTCGGCGGGGAACCCATCAACTTCATGGCGAAGCCGAAGCTGTTCAGCACGCTGTATGTATTTTCCGATATATGGCAAACGGCAGGGTGGGGAGCCATCATCTATCTTGCCGCATTAGCCGCGATTAGCCCTGAGCTTCACGAAGCTGCAATGATCGACGGGGCGACGAAGCTCCAAAGAATTCGCCATATCGATATTCCAGGCATTATGCCTACCGTAATCATTCTATTGATTTTAAGTCTTGGCGGCGTGATGAGCCTTGGTTTTGAGAAAGTGTACTTAATGCAGAATCAACTCAATGTATCTTCATCGGAAATTATCGCTACCTATGTGTATAAAGTAGGTTTGCAGAATGGCGACTTCAGCTTCTCTACAGCAGTCGGTTTATTTAACACGGTCATCAATTTCGTGCTTCTGGTCATCGTGAACCGGTTCGCGAAGAGAGTGTCTGAACACAGCCTATGGTAGGAAGGAGGATCTTCGAATGAATGCAAAGCATACTCAAAAATCTTGGTCGGATGCGGTGTTCGATTACTGCAACTACGCGATCCTAACCTTCGCTATGCTGCTTGTCCTATACCCTCTCTACTTCGTTCTTATTGCTTCGGTAAGCGATCCGACGCTAGTAAGCGGAGGGAAAGTTTGGCTTTGGCCGCAAGGCTTTCGATGGACCGGCTATGAAGCGGTGTTCGGTAATTCAGCCATCATGACAGGCTTCAGAAATTCACTGATGTATGTTGTCATCGGCACGGCCATTAACTTGGTACTAACGCTTCCCGCAGCGTATTCATTGTCGAGAAAAGATCTGAAGGGCAGAGGCATATTTACCTTTTACCTTGTTGTAACGATGTTTTTCGGAGGCGGCCTGATTCCGACTTACATGCTGGTAAAGGATCTTGGGATGCTCAATACGATCTGGGCGATGGTGATCCCAGGGGCGGTAAGTGTTTGGAACATTATTATTTGCAGGACCTTTTTTCAATCCACATTACCGACTGAGTTGCTGGAGGCAGCGATTGTTGACGGATGCACGAATAAGAGATTCTTTTTCTCCATCGTTATTCCGTTATCTACGCCTCTGATCGCGGTCATGGTTTTATTTTGCGCAGTCGGTTATTGGAACTCCTATTTTAGTGCGCTTATCTATTTAAAGGATCATGATTTGTATCCGCTGCAAATGATTTTACGAGAAATTCTCGTTCAGAATTCTCTCGATACGAGCATGATCAAAGACAGAGCGTTATTGGAGGAGCGGCAGCATCTCTCGGAATTGATCAAGTACGCCGTGATCATCGTTGCAAGCGTACCCGTTTTAATTCTTTATCCGTTTCTGCAGAAGTACTTCGTTAAAGGCATTATGATCGGTTCGATCAAAGGGTAATGATCATATAGCTCAGACCAACTGAGCTGTAGAATTATCATATAATATACAAAGGGGAGGCAATTACAATGAAGTTCAAACAAGCATGGTTGGGAAATTTCGTTCTTATCTTTACCCTAGGCAGCATCATGACAGGTTGCTCCGGTAATTCAAGCAAAGAAGGCGGCAACCAATCTGCAAATGAGCAGACCGAGCAAACGACGGACGACGGCAGAGAGATCGTCGGAAATGTTTATGTGAGCGGATTGCCGGTTGTAAAGGATAAATACGAGTTTACTTTGTTCATGCCTGGCGCAGATGGCATGGATGAAATCGATTCCTACAATAAACTCGAAGAAATCACGAATGTGGACGTAAAGTGGGACGTTCCGTCTTGGGCGGAAGTCGGCGAGAAGAAAAACTTAATGTTCGCGAGCGGAGATTATCCTGACGTATTGGCTGGATGGTTGCTTAGCGACGATGAAATTATGAAGTATGGTCCTAAAGGGGTACTTGTTCCTCTTGAAGAGCTGATTGAGAAGTATACGGTTAATATCAAGAAAATGCTTGAGGAAAGTCCGGAGGTTAGAAAAGCAATCACGACGCCGGACGGACATATTTATACGATTCCGCTAGTGCAGAAGCAAGCCAACACCAAGTCGGTCATGCACATTAATAAACAGTGGCTGGATAAGCTCGGTCTTCAAGCGCCAAAAACAACGGATGAGCTTTATACGGTTTTGAAGGCGTTTAAAGAGAAGGATCCGAATGGCAACGGAAAGCAGGACGAGCTTCCGCTAAGCTTTATGTATAATGGGACGAACAACAGCCAATTCGGATTGTTCGGGTCCTTCGGCAGAGTTGATTCTTACGATCACCTGGTGGTAGAGAACGGAAAAGTGCTATTTACCGCCGCTCATAATGAGTGGAAGGATGCAGTTGTCTATCTTAATAAGCTTTGGAAGGAAGGCCTTATCGATCAAGAAGTATTCACGCATGATTGGGCGCAATGGGAAGCTAAAGGGATGACCCCGTTATATGGCGTAACGCTGGACTGGGATGGATATGAGTCGCTTGGCAAAGAGCACTTTAAGGAATATGAAATGCTGCTGCCGTTGGTGGGGCCTAGCGGACAACAACCGATATGGCCGGATCCGGATCCGAGTATTTTCAGATCTCAATTTGCCATTACATCCGCAGCAAAGGAGCCCGCGGCCATTCTAAGGTGGCTTGACCAAATGTTCCCTGCCGTTACTGCGGAAGGCCTAAATGAAACATTATATGGGCCGAAGGGCGAGGGCTGGACAACGAGTGACGATGGCAAATTCAAAGCGCTTGTCGTTCCTACGCCAGAAGGCGAAAAGCCGAAATGGACAAAAATCGGCGGATTCCCTAATTACTGGCCAATGATGGAGAAGACAGAAGGCGTATACATGGGCGCCGATAACGTAGAGCGCGAGAATTATAAAATCATTGATCTGGAGAAGGCGTACGCTCCTTATGTAAATAAAGAGCCGTTCCCGCCAATTTGGTTAACGCCGGAGCAGCAGAGCGAGGTTTCCTCCATTAAAGCGGATATTCTTAAAGCCACTGATGAAAATATGGCACGTTGGGTCACCGGCGAGGGCGACATTAATGCCGAGTGGGACAAGTTCCAGAAGAGCTTAGAGAAAATGGGATTGGCTAAACTATTGGAAATTTATCAAGCCGCAGTAGACTCCTATAACAACCAATAAAAGTCCGTTAAGACCAAGGGATACGATCAACGTATCCCTTGGTTTCTTTTATATTTGGGAGAACACGATTAAAACGGCGGCAAATAAGTCGGGGAACTGTGCGCTTTGCCCGGCACCCTGGCTAATAAATAGACTCTTGAGAGGTCTGAAGACGATGTCAGGTTGAATGTCATCTCAAACGTTCCGTTGGCAGTGGCCGTTGTCGTGCCCAGGAGGCGATCCTCCATGCTGTAGACGGTAACTTCGGCATTCGGTTCCACCGCGCCATCCATGATGCTTTTCACGACGGCTGATGCCGGTATCGAATTGTCGAAAAGGATTTTCTCCGCAATCGGTGAGATTGATGGAGGCAAGATGGCCGTTGTGAACGACCACTCCAGCGGATTTACGGCTGGGTTGCCTGCCGTATCCGTTACTGTATATAGAGGCACTTGTACGGTATATATCCAGCCGCTGAAAAATGCCGGGTGCGCGATCAACAGCTGATTGCCGTTTACGCTTGCCTGCATAGGGATGATGAAAATACCATCATATAAGGATACCTCTTGTATCGCAGATCCCGCAACAATAGGCTCGCTGAACGTTACAATCAAAGGCGCGTCCAAAGCGACATTGATAGCGCCATCTGCCGGTGTGATGGATACGATTTCCGGCGGAGTCGTATCGGGGTTCAACATCGGCGCCCATTCAAAAGCTTTAATTGGGCTATTCGGGCTCCTTACGATCTTCCAATCCGCATCCGTATTCATGTCGATTACGGATTTACGTTCGAAGCCATCTTGATTAGTAAGAGCCGCAGAAGATGGAATTTCAATTAGGAATGGGGAAATCCCGTTATACCAGACATAACCATTACCCATATCAGTAAAGAAAATTAACTCATCTACTTGTATGTTACTGGAATTCAACAAGATGATTTTTTCTCGGAATTGATCGAATGGAAGCGTGGTTTGCACGACAGGAATAGTTGCGGGAACACCGGATAAACCGGAACCGTCCGTTCTCTTAACGATTAAAAACGATTTGGCCTTAATCACCGTGCCGCTCGGAAATGTCCATGTTGTTCCCACTGTAAAATAGTTCAAGTATTCGCTCATTTTCCAGTTCGTTAAATGAATATCATGGTCCATCACATTGGCCAGCGTTAACCATTCTCCATAATTGCCGGCATGATATTTCACGATCAAGACCGAATCCATTGCTGTTGCCGACAATGGGATAACAGCGCTTTCCGTTTTGCCTGGCGCAGTGGCCGTAACATAGACGATTTGTTGGGAAGACGTGTTATTGAACATCATACCGAACGAACCTGTTGCTGTGGCCGACGCTGTACCCAGAACGGTATTTAAGGTGATATTATCGTAGATTTTGACGATGGCATTCGCTTCAACGGCTCCGTCCTGGCCTGCCACCTGGGCAAATGCTGGTTTGGCATTGTGGAAACTGAGTTTACTCGCGGCCGGCGCGACGGTTTGCTCTGTACCGATTGACGTGAAGGACCACGCAATCGCGCCTGCGTTACCATTGCCGGACGCATCCTTGACCGCTTGAGCAGGTATATTCACCGTGTAGGTCTTGTTGTTCTCGAAATCCGCGTGGGAAATAATCACAGATAAGCCGTTTATGCTTGCCTGGACGTTTTCTACTAGGTTATTACTCGCGTCTTTAATAGTTACGCTTTGCAAGGGAGGGCCCGCAAATATAAACTCGTTAAATTGTGCCAGAACAAGCGCATTCACCTCGACATAAATCTCGCCGTCAGCCGGTAACCTTGATAAATTGACAGGCGGTGTTTGATCGGCGATTGTCGTGAACGACCACGTAAACGAGCTTGCGTTAGCGTTGCCTGCTGCGTCCTTCACCGCCTGAGCAGGCACGTTCACCGTATAGGTCTTGTTGTTCTCGAAATCCGCGTGTATAATCGACAGCTCACTGCCATTTACGAATGGCTGGGCGTTCATGAACGGGATATCATTTACATCTTTAATCGTTACACTTTGAATGGCCGTACCCGCAAATATAGGTTCGTTGAACGTTATCTTCACAGGTGCATCTTTCGCGACATTTATCGCGCTGTTAACCGGTGTGTTGGATACTTTGAAAGGCGGTATTGTATCCAGCGGCACCCATTCCCAAGCAAAGATCGTTGTGGAGCTCTTTACTATTTTCCAATCCGCAGCCGTATCCGAATCCGTTACCGATTTACGCTCGAGGGCTTCATCATTAGCAAGCGGAGATTGCATCGAAATTTGGAATGGAGTGCTGCCGCTGTAGAGAGTTGGATTATTATATCGGAAAATCAACTCATCTACTTGTTGGTTACTAGAATTCAACAATACGATTTTTTCTTCGATGTGACCCAATTCACCCAATGTTGATTGCACTACAGGAATTCCGTGTTCAGAAGAACCATTAATACCGGTGCCACTTAGTCTCATAACGACCAGAAGCGATTTAGCCTTAATCACTGTACCTCGGGGAAATGTCCATGTTGTCCCCACTAAAGCCGTGCTTTGGTATTCTCTCATTTTCCAGTTCTTTAAATTAATATCGCTGTTCGTCATGTTGCCTAACGTTACCCACGTACCATAATTACCCGAATGGTATTTTACGATTAATACATTTTGGGAAATTGCCAAACTATCATCCCCTTTATTTACTACAATCTCTATGAATTGAACTATAATATTCCATATTTCACTAAATGAGTATGTTCAGGAATTAAATTCAACTTATATAATATATTAAAGTTCATAGATTTCGCTTGTACAAGCACCCGTATTTTTGCAAAATAAAACCCCTTGGTTCAGCCCAAGGGGATGCAATACATGGTGCCGCGACTCTCTAGCGTGCAGGATTGTTCGTCAACTTCGCGAATACAAGAGAGATAAACGAACGTCGCAAAGGAGCAGGGAACGTGGAGAACAATCGAAATTGGGCGGGCAATTATACGTATGGCGCAATCGGGCTGCTCGTCCCGGAAAGCATGAGTCAATTACAGGAAATGGTGTCTCGCAGCGGCCGAATGAAGACGCTTGGTACTCGTCATTCTTTTAACGGAATCGCGGATAGCTCCGGAACGCACGTATCGCTTCAGAAAATGAATCGCGTTTTGGAAATAGATTTCAACGAAGGCAAAGTAACCGTAGAGGGAGGTATCCGTTACGGAGAGCTGTGCGGGTATCTTCATGCCAACGGTTTGGCGTTGCACAATCTGGCTTCGCTGCCGCATATTAGCGTCGCCGGCGCGTGCGCGACGGCAACGCACGGCTCGGGGGATCGCAATGGCAATCTCGCGACGGCCGTTTCCGCGATGACGCTCGTTAAGGCGGACGGTGAAGCGGTGAGGCTTACCCGCGGTCAGCCGGAGTTCGAAGGCGCCGTTGTCGGGCTCGGAGCATTGGGCGTCGTCGCCAATCTGACGCTTGAAGTCGTTCCGGCCTTCCAAATCAGCCAGCGCGTGTACGAAAATTTGCCTCTGGCAAACCTTGAGCAGCATTTGGACGACATTTTCTCTTCTGCTTACAGCGTAAGTTTATTCATGGACTGGAAGAGACCGGTTTTCAATCAGGTTTGGTTGAAGCATCGGACGGACGAAGCAGCCGGTTACGACGAACCTGAGTTTTTCGGAGCGACACTCGCGACAGCAAAGCTTCATCCCGTGCCCGGCCTTTCTGCGGAAAATTGCAGCGAGCAGCTAGGTGTTTCCGGGCCATGGTTCGAGCGACTGCCGCATTTTCGCATGAATTTCATGCCAAGCGCCGGGGAAGAGCTGCAAAGCGAATACTTCGTCCCTCGCAGTCACGCTTATGAAGCGCTGCTCGCGATCGACAGCTTGCGGGATTATGTATCGCCGCTGCTGTACATTTCCGAGGTTCGCTCGATTGCGAGCGATGAGCTGTGGATGAGTCCATGCTGCCGCCAGCCGTCCATAGCCATCCATTTTACTTGGAAGGCGGATTGGGAAGCTGTTCGGCGTGTTCTGCCGATGATCGAAGAGAAGCTAGAGCCGTTCAATGCGAAACCGCATTGGGGCAAGCTGTTCGCCATGCCGTCCGACCGTCTCTGCCCGTTATATGAGAAGCTGCCCGATTTTCGGAGACTGCTTCACCAGTACGATCCTCAGGGCAAATTCCGAAACGATTTCCTGATTGAATATATGTAAACATGACATGCTTTGCACCGTATTACTCCAAAGGGAGGCGGGAGTGAAATGAATTTATACTTTCGAGATAATTTCTTTAATTCAGGGATCACGGAAATATTTTGCGAACAGCAGGAAAACGTCGGTCATCTGGATTTGAAGAGCGCTTTCGGCTCTGCGATTGAGGTGTACGGGAAGGATAGTCAGCTGATCTGCAGCGGAGGTTTTCGTTTCTTCTCCGGCAAATGGGAGGTCAGCGGAGCCAATGGGGAGCAGCTCGGCGTACTCAGAAGCCGGCTTGCTTTCTTTACCAAGAAGTTCACCTATGAAGCGGAAGGCCGGGGGAGCTACGAAATCGTGTCTCCGGCATTTTCCAAAGAGTATGAGATTTCCGATGAATCCGGCGTGCTTGTCGCCCGTTTCGAACAAGTAAACGGCTGGTTCTCTTCGGGTGCTTTTGTATTGAACAATCAAAGCGCATATTTGGACACTTACGAACTGGTAGCCGTAATTATGGGGATGCACGCGATTCAGAAGAGGCAGCGTTCAGCGGCAAGCAACTAATGATACACGAAGGCAGCCGGCGATCGGCTGCCTTTTCTCATCTAACTTGCAGGATAATTCAAAAAACTTGCGAATACTTCTAGGATGGACTTATGACCTATGCTTCGCACCTCAAATTTCTGGTATAAAGGTGACATCGAAATGGCAAACACCGTTCTGTTCAAAATATTGCTTCCTGTCCTTCTTGCGATTATTTCTTTTTCCTCCATCCATCTAGAACGGACAGATCATGCCTCTCTCATGGTTGCGGCGGGAATCGCTGTATTTGTCACCATTAACGCCAGTCAAAATAACAATAAACATATCTACATACACATCGCAATGTTAGTTCTTTTTCATTGGCTAAGCCAGCTGAATTGGTGCTTAACCATTTATATCATGTTGCTCATAAGACAATTAACGCGCAGCGAAGAGCTGATGCGGGCGATCTTACAAACGCTGTTGATCATGACGCTCTACAGCTTGGTACGCTTTTCATATTCGGTCACTAATGATTATTCCTTGCTAGTTACCTTATCCGACATTGCGAGTTCATTAGTTATTGTCGCTTTGGTATGGATCATCAAGAGCAAAGAATTGGAGAAAAAGAGCTTAGAGCAAAAAAACGATGAGCTAGTGAAAATAGATGTGCTTACGGGGTTGCTCAACTACCATGAATTCCGTAAAGAGCTAAGCAGAATGAAAGAGCGCAGTGAATATTGTTTAATTATTATGAACTGTCAGGATTTGAGAGTGGTTAATTTCCAGCATGGGTATGAGCAAGCAAACAACAGTTTGAAAGAAATCGCCGGACAGTTAGTTTTACGCTTCGGCTCCGCTATCATATCCCGTTACGGCGGGAGCGAATTCGCAATCGCGATGGAGTTTTCTCGCTCCCAAACGACGGAAGAGCATGTAAAACATGTACTGGATCAAATCATTGAACAATCAACCCATTTAGACATCATTTACGCGTATGCCTTGTCTAATGGACGCACGATAAATGAAACGATAGAGGATGTTGAAAAGCAGCTTTTTCTCCAAAAGAAAGACGTTTGGATGAAACGGGATGAACACTTTTTTCGCGCTGACAAATTAAAGGTGATCGGAGAGCTCGCGGCGGGAATGGCCCATGAGATCCGTAACCCGCTGACAACCATAAAAGGATTCCTGCAGCTGGCTTATCAGAATGAGTATAAGGATATAGATCGCTATCACCCGATGATCATGGATGAAATTACGAGAGTCAGCGAGCTAACATCCGAGTTCTTACAATTCTCCAAACCTAATTTGTCTCAAATGAGAACAGAATCGATTCAGGCATGCATCGAGAGGGCCGTCTCGATCATGTGGACGGAAATCGAGAGGAAAGGACATCATCTCAGCGTCGATTATCCTGAACATCCTTTATATGTGATAGTAGATAAAGACAAAATCGTGCAGGTTCTCGTTAATTTGTTCAAAAACTCCATTGATGCCATGGAGGATCTCGGGCAAATCGGGATAAAGGTTTACGGGATGGATACGCAAGTGTTCATCGAGTTGTCTGACACGGGATCAGGGATGTCCGAAGATACTAGGGAAAAATTATTTGAACCGTTTTATACAACTAAAGGGCATGGTACAGGGCTCGGATTGTCGATCTCGCATAAGATTATCCAAGATCATGGAGGGCAAATGGAAGTTACGGAGACTAGTGCCGCGGGGACGGTATTTACGATCATGCTTCCGGTTGTCTCTAAAACAGAATGATTGAGTTTGATCGAAAGGCAGCCGGCCAAAAATAAAAAGCGGCTGCCTTCTACTTTGCTATAATTACGATTTTCTCATATACTCCGCCCTGTATACGTACACGGTTCCTGTCCGTTGGTTCCAGTCGACACCTACATGTAACTTAGTAGCAGTGTCACGAAGCAGCACATAAACACGGCCATTGATGATCTGAGCGTAATTGTTTACAGTATTCGCTCCTTTACGAGGAACTACCGTAAGTTGATTATTTGTTTTTATATGCGTTATCGTTACGGTTTTGCTACTCTCATTCCAAATGATCTGCGTATCCGGAAGCAAAGCAAATGTCCGTACCGGAATAAACATTGTGCCGTCTATCATCATGGGCTGCAGCTGCGCATCTTCCACAACGCGGTTTTGCACATTCAGCATAATACGACGCTCGGCATTTACGGTGCTGCACAACAGAAACAAGGTACATATCGATAAAAAAGTTACTCGTATTTTTGTCATCTTTTTCTCCTTCGTTACACAACGAATGACTTTGAAAGGAATAAATCCATGAAACATAAAAGAATGATTGCCATTATAGTAGTCGCTGCGCTGATCGCTCTGGGGCTCTTCTTAGATAAGTTCGATCGTTCAGGGAGTCAGAATCAAGAAAAGATATTAGGTGCAGATGGATATAAAGTGAAACCACTCAAAGACATTCAACCGATTGAAATTTTTATTAAACCGGAATGGATTCCTTTTAAGTCAGGAGAGCGGCTAAAACTAGAGCTTAAATTAATAGAACTGGAAAATACGACAATATCTCTTCAAGAAGTTTGGAATCGCGGCAAATTTGCAAATGACATTTATTTTAGTTTTCACACTACCTATCATTTGGACCAGGATAGAGGCACTTTTATTAGCAATTATAGCTACAATAACGATGGTACAATTTCAAGAAATCATAATATTGATGACTATATTTTATATGATTCCAATCATAATGAAATCATCATTGGCGAAACAGGAGCAGGGCCTGACTCGGATTTTTCATTTGGCGTTGAATCGGATCAATTTAAAGATATCAGGGATGGATTTTATATAAAATATACTGGTATGCACTTGTATGAGTATTCTAAGAAGTGAAGAATGGCTGGTCCTCTTTCTTAATGCGACATACTTCCAATCGCAACATGCTTTACTTTAGTAAAGCCTAAATAATCATACCGAATCGTTACTTCCTGTAAGGGCTCTTGGTCGTACCGAACGACAATTCCGTAATGGATGGGCGTGCTCTTGTTCGAATTCACATTACTCGCAAGAACGGCCCGAATCTTCTTTGCGGATAATTGCGGGTGGATTGGGGCATCTTGCAAATCCATTATTTTTGTCGCAGGGTCCGTCTGATTGCCCATAAATTGCACAAGGTGGCTGGAATTATACGTAATGCCAAGCTGCACAAGGTCCGGTTTCTTCCTGTCATTGACAGTCACATGTTGAAGTTTGATTTCCGTTCCGCTCCTATTTCCAATCTCAATCGTATAAACTTTATTTTTTCCGCCCGGGTCTGTATAGATAGTTATACCGTTGTAAATCAACGGATCGGCACGCTGGTACCAAATAATTGCTGCAATAACACCGAGGATAAACAAAGCACTAACTATCGAAACAAATCGTAATCTATTTTTGAGTCGTTTCAATGAAAGCCCTCTTTCTAAGGTTATCTATTTAACGATATCAAAGTGAAGGTAAAAGGTGGTGGTTTCGCTGAAGAAATTTCTTTTTTGGACATTAACTATTATTTTCTATATTGCAATATTCTTATTATATTGGACATTTTTTTCATCGTACCCATTCGTATACCTAATTGACTTTCTTGATTTTATTGGTTTGGACATAAATGTTAATATAACGGTTTTGATTATTAATTATCTTATGGGCTTTGTAGTTGATGCATTGTTTATCTTACTTCTCATATGGATATGGAAAAGAAAAAGAATTATTTTCTGGTTACTCTTTATTGTTCATGCAATATGGGTATTTCGTTTATATGACATTGTAGGTAGCTTTGATGAGCCAATAAAGATTAGAATTGAAAACAATAATGTTTCAAGTACAAAATAGTAAAAATTAAGCGAAATCCTTAAGAAGGGAATTATTTTTACAGTGAATATTGTAAAAGAAATGAAGGCTCATGGGCCTTACATTCGGTTTGAACTAGGTCTCGAAAATTTATTGGACGAGGCGTATCGGTACGAAAGTTTACGTCGTGCGAGTGCCATTTATCATTCGATTTTCAATCCTGATGACGATGTGGTTTTTATGCATCACACCGTTCGATAACATTGCCGATCCGAAGAGCGTGACCGCCCCTATCGCCAGCACAATAGCTCGTATTCCGAAACGTTTCATCAATTATTCCTCCCTGTCCTTCAAAGTTATACTCCAAAAGCCCACCTGAGTTTCGAGGAAATAAAACCAATTTATTCAAGGAGCCAATCATTGAGTGAACAAGTCCAGCGTTCAGAACGGCTAGGGCAGAGGCAAGTAATGGCGTGTGCCACAGTTGATTCGCCAGCCGCTTGAAAAGCCGCAGGTGTCGTAAACTGCTTTAACAAGAGCAAAGAAACTTTGGAATAAAGGTCACCGAAGATGCCTCTGTGGTTACAGACCCAGGGGTACGGCCGATCTGCCCCGGCTACTGACAAATACACACCACAAAAACAAAAGTGGTCAACCAGTAAAAACTGGCTGACCTCATAATACGACGGGTAACGATACTTGAACCGGCTGCCGCCCAACGATGCCCTTGACCAACCGTTCATGGTTTATTTGTTGTCGAATTTAAATCGAATTTTCTTGATTTGATAAATTATATAGAAGGAAAATCGCGAATTATCAACTCATAAAACATCCGATTCTTGAATAAATACACTACTACTAGGTTAAAAAACGTGCGAGGGGGTTCATAGTATGAATAAACGAATGAGGAAAAGAAATTATGATCCTCGTCCAAGCCTCTTCACATGAGCAAGCATATTCAAAAGCAAAACTAGTGGCAAAAGACGATGAAATGGAATACACCAATGTATATGGGGAAACGGTAAAATACGTATTCATTAAAGCGATTCAAAGCTTACATTTGTGGGACAAGACCTTACAAACAGGTACAGAGGTCCATTACCGCTTTTTATATACCCCAAGTTGTCACGAGATGATTTTCTTTCACAACAATACCCTGAAGAAACAAGACTACCCGATGGTCGAATCAGTCCAAATGATGTGATAAATGAAATGATGAGTGAACTGATGTAAAGCTGTAAAAAAAAAAAGTGTAATTTGCCAATCATGTCTGACATTGAATTCAAACAAAACTGATCGGAAGATCATCCAGTATACTTAAGTATTGAGAGGAGGGTGTATCTTGGACTTTCTTTTAGGAGGGTATTTTTTAGCAAAACCTATAAAATGGGCTGATTATATGGATAAGGGTATATTTCCAGAAATGGTGCTATCAGCCAGTAATTGTATTTGTGATAATTACCTAGACATTGGGGCATGTTGGGATGAATCTAAATCCAAGAAAATGGAATATATGAAGCAGTTAAAATTAAGTCAAGACAGCTACAATAGTTTGGAGAAGTGGGTTGAACAGGAATTTAACAACAAGTCTTTAGGTTTCCCGAATGTATTTACAAGCTTACAGAAAGCCAGGGAGTTTTATCATAAGTATCTAAACCAAATCAATGAAATTAAGTTAATTGGAATTGGATTACCTCCCGAATTGTCAGAATATCTTAAAAATGATTTTGAAGAAGGATTCTTTTATGGAATTGAGCAAAATATTTGCCAAAACAAGATTCTTGAAAAAGGTGGCTTTATTTTAGGCTTTGAGATATTGGGTTATGAATATGGCACTTTCCACTCCTACATATGCAATTATTTATTTGACGAATATAGACAAAAATTCTCATTCTCCCTCAACGAGAATGGTTTTATATGCACTCTAAAAGAAGCAGAACAACTGGCACAATATACAAATGATGAAATAGATGGTACTGAGCCAGTTCTGTGGCTTCCTTGGGTGGTAATCGAATATCCACTTGAGGATTAATGACTAATACACATGAATCACCAGTCATTAACGTTAACGGGTACGATAGTTCAATGACGAGGATTAAGGTCAATGAGGAATGGAAAGTAAAATTTGATGTAAATCACACAGTAGTTGAATATATGTAAAAAGGAGGAGTTTGCAGTAGCAGCTGCTCCTTTTTGCATGGTCAGAATCTTTTATTGATTAGTAGCACAACTTCAAGGCATTTTCATGCGTCTAACCAATGGGATAAGGAATAAATTTACAAGGGGAGAATATGCAAGTATTTATAGATGATGGGGCGATATGATGAGATTTATAATTCTATTATTGAGTTGCGTTTTAGTGTTTTCAATCGTTGCTTGCTCTAAAAACAGTGGTTACTCCTATCAAGAAGCAATTAGGAAGGGCGATGTCGTGGTTTTCAATGAAGTGTCTAACGTTGAACGGTTCGAAGAATTCTTAGCCAACTTAGAAAATAATAATCCAGACCGTATTCGTGTTACTGGGTACACCGATGAGGGTGATCCTATCTTTAAAGACTTAGAGTACGATGGAAAAGTAATACAATACAGCTATGACAATTCACACGACGCTTACGGTGGGAGCCAAAAAGGCAAAAAAATAGACGTTTGTTCGCGCATCACAACCGAGGATGTCCTACAAGGACAAATCGACTATGTTATTAGCGACTGTGTTAAAAACTACTCTGATGTGAGTTATTTCCTTCTGCGTATTGAAAAGCCTAGTTTGGATGCGGAGGATACATGAAAAGAAAAATTATAGTTATTATTTTAGTCATTACTGTTATTTTATTTCTTACAAACCCTGGGGATTCAAAGTATGAGAGCTGGTTAGAAAACAATCATGGTGTCTCCTGTACCAATGATGGTATTGATATCAAGTGTAAACAAGTTAAAGAAACGGAAGAAATAATTGAATGGAGATCACGACATGTTAAACACCTTGGAATCTATTCAATCTATGATGATTACTATGAAAACAAAAAGGGAGAAGAAATTATAATAAGAGCAGTTGGTATTTTAAACACATTTTTTAACAGGTGATTAATGGCACTGGAACGTTGGGAGCAAATAAAAAATATCTGCGGAAAGCAGAAAGAGGTGTTGGTAGCTCTATGACAGCTTACGAGAAACCGGTTATAGGCATTGCCGAACTAAGGGATGTACTCGGCGGCCATTTCGAATCGACAATTGAACATATCGAGCAAATGCAGGGCGGAAACTTGAGCCGAGTCTATTCGTTTGTGCACCAAGGGCAACCATTCGTGGTGAAATTCAGCGATCTTGGGGATGCTTACGGAACGGAAAGGTATGTGTCTAAACTGCTGTCCGGACAAGGGATTCCATTTCCTCGTGTCCTTGGCGAAGGGGACGCGGGCAAATTGAAATACATCATTTTAGAGCGGATCGAAGGCAGCATCCTGGCTGATTGCAACACGGAGCGGCAGATCGCATTGATGCCGGAGCTTATCCAGCTTCTTACCCGAATCAACCATTTACAGGTGTCGAACACGAACGGATATGGGTGGATCAAACCGGACGGCAGCGGTACGTATCCAAGCTGGCGGGACTACTTGATCGATTTCTTTGCAGAGGATCAGCAGGGAAATTTCTGGGAGGGGTGGTACGATCTCTTTCGGACATCCTGCCTGGAGAGGGATGTATTCGAAGAATGCTATAGCCGACTAATTGAATATTCGGCCTATAACGAACCGCACCGTCATTTCATTCATGGGGATTACTCCCCCTGGAACATCTTGACCAACGGCCAACGTATCACTGGGATCATTGATGGCAATTTCGCATACGGAGACTTCTTGGTGGATGTCGCAACGCTTGAAATGATGATGCGGGGGTGGGGGCACGATATCGTTCGATATTACCAGGACAATCAGGAGCGCGAAGGTTTCGTCATTCCGAATTTTAAGGAACGGATGATCGGCGCGCGTTATTTAAAGGGGATCGACGGTCTTCGTTTTTTCGCGAAAATGGGTTGGACCGATGCCTACGTGAATACCCGGGATTTTTTACTTGGACTTACGAATTGATGGCACGTTACGCTAACAGTTATGATTGAAGGGGGAAGAACATTGAGACCAATTGGATATTTGCATATTTGCTAATGGGTCTTTCCTTATTAACTTTTGCATTAATTAAGGTCATAAACAGAGCGACTGAAATTCTTGAAAACGTTGGTAATGATTACGTTCCTAACTATGTTTACTGGATTATAGGCATTGTGTTTATTATGGGTGGTATTGCCTTTTTCAAGGATTTCTTTAAGGGCGAAGTATAAAACAGCAGGACAAAAGAAGCAGCGAGGGGGCAGTCAGTTGAAGGTGGGGGATCAAATCAGATGGACGTCAATGCGATCACCAGCTGTCTTCGCGAGTTGGACCTAAGACCGAGAGGAGAGAGGATTCGAGCAGTTACTCTCCATGCTCGTACGCCAGGTGGATCGAAACCTTGGAATTGCTTAGCTTCGGACCAATCCTGGTACGTCGTGAAATGCAGGAATAATCCACAAGACGAACGTCTGGGAAGCCCCCTTAAGTTCCTGACCACAGATCTCGTTTGCGGCCGATTGGGACAATTGTTTGACCCGCCGCTTTGTCCAAAAGTCGAAATCATTGATGTACCACTTAACGTGGCTAGTCTCGCTACTCACCCGCCTACTAAGCACCGCTCAGCTCATAAACCAGCACCTGGTCCAAGCTTTGGAAGCAGACTGGTTGAAAATGCAATTGAGGTCAAAATAGGTGGGTCCGATATATTAGATGACGTGGAATTAGAACAAGTCGCTCGTCTCATCACATTCCAGACCTGGCTCCGAGGAATCGATGTCTCTGCTTTAGTCACTAGTGACCGACGACTTCTCTCCATAGATCACGGATTCTTCCTTACCGTTTATCGTTGGGACGATCCGAAATTCGCAAAAGCAGAAAAGATAAAACCTAAAATCCCTTCACAATTTCGAATGGTAGAACAACTGAAAGATCCGTCTCTGTTCGCCGTTATACTAAATGAGTTGATGTCAATTTCCGATAGCGAAATCATACGTGCCTTCGCAGATATACCAAGTGAGTGGGGCGCTTCTCTGGAACTTCGATCTAAAGCCGCTGCATACGTTTTATTAAGACGTAGGCTGATACCACAGGCTATATCTGCATTATGGAATAGGTGACCTTTAAGAGCGCGAAAGGAGAAACAAGTGATCTGAATGAAAGCAAACCGAATGGAAGCATTCAGCGATGGAGTGCTGGCGATTATCATCACGATCATGGTGCTGGAATTCAAAGTACCGGAAGGCCACGACTGGCACGCATTAATCGATTTAGGTCCGAAAGTTCTAAGCTATCTCTTTAGTTTTGTCTATGTTGGGATTTATTGGAGTAATCATCATCATCTGCTGCACATGATTCGAACAATGAACGGGCGGCTGATGTGGCTCAACTTAATTTTGCTTTTCTGGCTATCCCTTATTCCATTCACGACTGGGTGGATGGGGGATAGCGATTTTGCGCCCGCCCCAATGGCATTGTATGGTATTATCCTTCTTCTTTCTGCGATATCTTACCGGGGGCTTCAGCTAGCAATCCTCAACCAATATCCCGACGATTCTGCAATATTTAAGTCGATGGGCAAAGATTGGAAGGTAAGAATATCTCCTTTCCTCTACTTGATCGCGATCTTGACCGCCTATGTGAGTCCTTGGGTATCCGGCTTCTTTTACGTACTTGTGGCTTTGATCTGGGTTGTGCCGGAAAAGAGAATCGAGCATTTTTTGAGAGGAAAATAAAGGAGAAAGTTATGGCAACAAGGGTTAAGCGCATGATTAATGAACGTTGAACTCCCTTGGGCGACTTAAATGCGATGAAAACAAATAACTTGAGTAACAAGAGGTGAAATAAAATGTTCAATGTCTGTCCTACTTGTGGCGAATACCGTGTGGATAAAATCATTCAACATACCCAGGATCGCACCTATGCAATCTGTCCTGAATGCAACCATCCGCATCCCTTTCTTCAATTGCCGCTGTTTATCGTGACAGGAGCCAGCGGTTCTGGGAAATCCACGTTGGTTCTGGAACTTTCGAGCATGACGAAAGACGTCGTTGTGATGGAAACGGACATCCTATGGGATGACCGTTATAATCAGCCGGAAACGAACTATCGAAATTACCGAGAGATGTGGCTTCGGATGGCTAAGAACATTGCGCAAGCAGGGAAGCCGGTTGTATTATGCGGAACAACCGTTCCTGAGCAGTTGGAGGATTGCGAGGAAAGGCGCTATTTTGGAGAAACCCATTATATCGCACTGGTTTGTGAGAGCAGCTTACTCGAGGAACGGTTGAAACGTCGACCTACTTGGAGAGCCAGTGGTAGTGATGATTTTATTAAAGGTATGGTTGGTTTTAATCGGTGGCTAATCGAGCAAGGTCCGACATGTAATCCAGAAATCGCTGCTCTTGACACGAGCCAAGACACGCCTCATGAAACAGCAATCAAATTATTGGCGATGATTCGCCAAGCAGCTGGAATTCAACCACAGCCTTAGAGTTCTCAGATGACAAGTACAGATTAGATGTTAACGGGCACTAAATGTGTGGAGGAACTAAATGAAATTATTAAAATGGAAATTTGATGATGAGCCGGCCGGTTCCTCAGATGAATGGAATTGGGTTGAAATTACTATGAGTTTTGAAGATGGAAGCGAGCGTTGGAGTATTTTATACACGCCTGAAAGACTTAAAAACAACTTGTCTCGAAAAGATATAGATCCTCCAGGCTTGTTTATCCCGCATATGATAATTGTGAGAAGCTACGATGTGGTTGATATTGAGCGAACATTAAGGTATCTGGAAAATGAGAATGAATTGATCACTGCATCAAAACCACTGAACTAACAGGTTGATTGGCATCAAGTTGTAACTGAAACAATATTACATTGTAGGGCGTCTGATGGTTTGGGGTGAATATGATGAAAAGATATATTGTATTTTGCAGTACCGCCATCTTAATACTCTCATCATTACTAATAGGCTGCACAAACGAAAAAATCGAACAACTTAATGTTTATGAAATGGAAAGCTTTCAAGAGACGAACCTGGATTCATTAAAAGTAATTCCGGATCCAACGGATATATCCATTTTCAACACGGCTTTTAAGCGTGCAAAGAAGAACCCAGGTATAGCCGATATGGCAGACCCACATTATAAAGTTGAATTAGGCAAAGAAACCTATTTTCTTTGGATAACCGAAGAATCTGGAACAATCGAGAACGTAAATGATACACATACCACTTACTCATTATCCAAGGAATCAGCTGGAGAGGTTTACCAACTGATGAAGAGTTACTATTGAAAAAAAGCCCACCTAGTTAGGTGGGCTTAACTTTCTTTTGAAAAACTCCCATTTTAATCTTCAACGTAGAAATGGTCCCTACCGCGTGCTGTTCCTAAATACTTAACCGTCTTGCCGCCGAAACACTTGCTAATTGCTTGCTCTACTTTAGCTACATCGTCAGGGATAGGATTAAAGTTGCTTATCTCAACATATTTGGAGGCAGGGTCGAAGTATACGCCTGCAAAGAGAAACCCTTTGTTTTTAATCGCTGTTTCAATTTCTTCCGTTTTTTTGTTCAATTCAGGGGAAACATGACTGTTCATGAAAATAACCGCATAGTCTTCACCGAGTTTCATAGCATCAGTTGCTTCCCAATCAAAATACTTACTTGTCGGATAGTTCTTTTCTAGGATAGGTTTAATGTCTGCTAATGAATTTCCATCACGATTAAGCTTTTGGATTTCTGCTTCTGTTGGAAGAAAAATCAGTATTTTTCCGTTTTTTCCGTCATCTTCAATTTTAACCGACTCGCCGTAACCATGTCTTGTAAGAACAGGGTCAACATTCATTTTAAGCGCAGGATTTGGCTTTGGGCTCGGTAGACTCGACGAACTCTCAATCTCAGTCAAACGTGCCTTGAGCGTCACATTTTCCTTCTTTAATGCGTCAATGTCTGCTAGCGCCTTGCTTACCTTCGCTTCGATATCCGTAACTGTGTTTCTATTAGCCTCAATCTGCTGAGGGACACCTGCTTGCTGAGAGAGGCCTGCCATTTCATTTGAGACTATTCGTTGCTGTTCCTTAGGTGTGGAATTTGCACCATATTGTTTGTTCGTACAAGCTGTAATTGTAATAGCCATTATTGAAATCCAAAGACTTATGTAAATCTTCCTCATCATTTTTCCTCCAAAGGCTGGTTTTTTCTGGTTATTACCATTCCCTTGTGAAAATTATGTTATTCACATCGAAATGACATAGCGAAGTGGAGCAGTTTTGCGCAACATTGATTTGAATATTACGTATTTAATTTAAAGAAGTGACTAATGCGAAGGAGATTACTCTAAATGTGCCTGAGATATTATAATTATGGGGAACGATAGACGAGGGGCTTGCTACGGCGGCTCCTTATCGTTTGTTAAGTAACCGGCAGGTTTGTTTATTAAAGGGTCGAATGGAAATGTACAAGATAAATAATGTAAGCAAAGAATTATCAGAAAAGGTGGCACATATGAAAAAGTACAATTTTATTCGTCCGATTATGCTGATTGCGATTGCGCTCCTAACAAAGAGCTTGGTTACCAATCTTTGCATGGTGCTGGGAATGGGACCAGAGCCAGCCAATAACTTAGGTTTCATTTCCATGCTGATTGCTGGGTTCGTGGTCTATTCCAGAATCCGAAGAAGCCCGAAATAGGATTTGCACTGGCTAACGGACAGATTTGCGTAACAATTGAATAACAAAGATATCAAAAAAGGAGCAGTCTGCGCGGCAACTGCTCCTTTTTTTCATATTGCCGATACAGGAGGAAGGAAAAATGAAAATATGACCTCAAATTTATGTAAGAGGATCGATTGAAGCGGTAGAGTTAAAAAGGCTTTTAATGCCACGTTAGGATTTAATGTGAAACGATGGTTACAATAAATGGAAGTTGAGATAATGATATTAAGGAGGTAAGATGAAAGTTCATTTTTTTCGAGCAGTTGCAGTGGGATTAATATTTGTAATTGTCTTTTATGCATTTCAATTTATACAAGGTATGTATCTTACAATGAAACATGTACCAGACCTTGTCGAGTCATATGAGTCAGTTAATCATTTGCAAGATAAAGTTACATTTGGATATCAATCAAGCTCTATTTGGCGTACAGTAGAGATACCGGTATTGATGCTGCTAGGGATTGTTGTTTATTATACACTCAGGAAATGGAGGAAGAAAAAATAGCGTTGCGCTAATGTAGTGTTGAAGGAGGGAAGTTTTATGCTGTATATCTTTGGCGGGTTGCCAGGCACCGGAAAGTCTACGTTATCAGCAGCTTTGGCCAGCGAACTTCGGGCCACGTATCTTCGGGTCGATGTCGTGGAACAGGCTATGCGAGTTGCCGGGCTCAGGGTTGAGGGGCCTGAAGGTTATATTGTGTGTTACGAGATTGCGAAGCAGAATCTCCGTTTAGGCCTCGAAGTGATAGCAGACACGGTCAATCCCATTCATATAACACGCCAAGCTTGGCGCAGCGTGGCGGAGTCTCTCGAAATTCCGTTTGTCGAAATCGAAGTGGTCTGCTCCGATGAACGTGAACACAAGCATCGAGTCACTACGCGTATAACTGATATTCCCGGCTTTACTCTCCCCACGTGGAATGAGGTTAAGAGCAGACATTACGAGGTTTGGGACCGCGATCACATCATTATCGACACGGCTCATCAAACCGTGGACGAAAGCTTGATGGCGTTGCGCGAACTGCTAGGTCTGAAGAGCAAAATCGTTAATGGATTGAGCTAACGGGAAGTTCAATCGAAACAACGTAGACAGCCGATAAAACGGCTGTTTTTTTATAATGGGCAGGTTAGCAAAATCAAGTATACTATCGAAGCTCGTATATAAAATAGGATACTGGTATCTGGTTCGCGAATATTCATGTTATGGATTTTTTTCGAAGTTCGTCCATAAGATGTTTAGAAAGAACCGAGAAAATAATAATCAAGAAGTGAGGTTTTAGGATGAATTACAAATCTATTCTCATTGATCAATTAAACGCTTGTTATAACGATAAGAGCTGGTTTATTCCTCTTCAAGAAGTACTAATTGATTTAAATGCAGAACAAGCTGCGAGGGAGTATGCAAGCAAACAATCCATATGGGCAATTGTGAATCATCTTATTTTTTGGAATGAGAAATGGCTGGAGAGATTTGAGATCGAACAGTTTGAATTACCAGGTACCACAAACAACGAGGATACGTTTTATGTAGATCCAAACACCATTAATGATGCTGAATGGAATAGAACCCTACAAAGACTCGATCTAGTATTTAGAAGTTGGAATACGGCGCTTGAGAAAAGCGAAGAATTTAAACTCAGTTCGGAAATCTCATCGTATTTCAACGCTCCTTGGTGGGGAGTAGTATCTAATTTATGCCTACATAATGCTTATCATATTGGTCAAATAATGCTACTCAAGAAACTAATGCAACTCCAAAAAATCGATTAGCAGGTTTTCGGAATTGACGATTCAGTGTCGGATCTGCTGCTTATGATCGCGCTGTCAACCCAATCTGACCTTGCATACACTGATCATGGTCACAGATGATTAATGAGCGGGTGGACATCAATGATTCTGGCGGTTATAGGCGCAGGCGGAGTCGGGGCTTATTGCGGAGGTATGCTGAGCCCGTTCGTAAACGAAGTCGTTTTTGTGGCAAGAGGTGAGCATTTGCAAGCGATGAGACGGGATGGATTAATCATTCAATCCGGCTTAAAAAGCAGTCATTTCCAAGGTACGTTCACTGATGATTTTAAAACGATTTCCCAAGCGGATCTACTATTATTTACAGTAAATTCGTACCAAACGGCTGAGGCAGCCAAAAGCATGCTCCCCTATGTAAAACCCGGCGCGGTTATTCTAACTCTGCAAAACGGGGTAGACAATGAGGAAATACTAACCGACTTATTCGGAAGAGATCAGGTTATTTCCGGCATTGCCTACCTGAATGTGAAAGTAGTGCGCCCCGGTGTGATCAGTCAAGAAAACGTTCGAACCTTTGTCATCGGTCACTTGTCGGAAAACACGCAAAAGCATGTGGAATTTTGGAATAATCTGTTCAATAAAGCTGGTTTGAACTGCTCGCAATCATTAAACATCGTAGAAACCAAATGGGTAAAGTATTTATGGAATGTTACTTTCAATCCTTTATCTGCTTTGAAAATGGCAACAGTCGGTGATATTCCCGATGACGCAGAGCTAAGAAGATGGGCTGAAGAAATCCTTCGAGAAACCGTTTGTATTGGAAGGGCCTTGGGGGTAGATTTGAAACAGGAAGCAATAAATGAAGTATTTCCTATAGGGGAGCGCGTAAGAAGCCACAAACCCTCTATGCTCCAACATAGAGAACAAGGAAAGAAAATGGAAATTGAATCATTATGCGGCTACCTGGTGCGAAAGGCTCAAATATTAGGAATCGAGGCCCCGGTTATAAAAGAAATGTACAACTCCTTATTAGCTATCGAGGAGGGTCAAGGGCGCTGAGATTTGAACCGCTTATCCAGAGATAGAGAATGCAATAGATATACACATGATTGAAGTCCGCGGAATACGCGGGCTTTTTGATTTAATGGACAGCATTAGTTTCGAAATTGCCTGGTCTAGGGATGTCGCGTGGCCATAAGGGAGACACAGTATAATCTACCAAACAATAGGGAAAGATATTGATAGATTATAGCTGGTTTTTAAATGTAAGGAGGACATCTCTACATGAAATGTTTGAATTGTAATTCGATTGATATTGGTAAGATCGGTAAACAGCAATATTTTTGTTGGAACTGCTGTATTGAAATTACAGTAAATGGTGAGAAACTGGACTTATTTCAGGTTGAAAAAGACGGCACTGTAAGCTCGCTAAACGATTTGTTTTTTGAAGAAATTCATTCAAAGAACCACCAACATGACTTTGTGAAGGTAATTGAATGAAGATTGTCAAATGACAAGAAAATTGTCCGAATGAAGTCCGCTGAAAACGCGGACTTTTTTTTATCGGATCATGTTCTTGCCATTTGACGATGACTTGAACTTACAGGATTCACGTAACCACTCCTTGAATGATATTCGCCGGCAGCCTCTGACGACCACAAAAAAATGAGGTCACCCAGTAAGTTCTGGTGACCTCATTATACGAACGGGCAGGATAACATAATATTTGCGTGGAATAAATTGGTGAAACACATTAAAGGGGGGAGATTTTTGAGTGAATCTTTTGAAATGATTATATCTCAATACGAAAAGCTTACTGATGCAGAGAAGATACAAGTAATAACCGTGTTATCAAAACACATGGACAAGCCAATACAAATTTCTATAAGTGGTTTGTCTTTGCTTAATACAGATGAGATAGAGATTATCAAAAACACACTAAATGGGATCATTCTCACGAAAGAAAATGTCCCGGATATACGTGAAGCATATGAAAGGTTAAGAGGTACAGATTTACCTCGTAATATTTCCTTTGGTCCCAGGCATGACTGAGCTAACGGGGAACGATAGCAAAATGAAGAACCGGTTGCCGAACTATCGGCAGCCTATTCCGCTAATGGCAGATTTGTTCAACAAAAAACGGAGGAATGGCTCTGCATGAAGCATAAAAAATTCTTGCTTTTGTTCTTTGTCATTGTATTAACGTGGTTTTCGTCGAATATAGAAGGTGCTTTTGCCAGCACCTACCCAAGTAGCGTTGCTTGGAATAATTACTTGTATGGACTTTCTGTCGAGGAAGTCGATAGCAAAGACATCGGCAATGAGATTGGAAAAATTAAGCGCCAAAGAACCCCGATGCCAAAGAAGAACGGCGAGTCAAACGAAAAACATCATGTGGGAAGCTCGTTGTTTGAAATTAAAGGGGTGGACATTAAGGATGCAATTGCAGTTAAGGTAGATGAAAAGTTTTTTAAGGCATCCCAAATAGGACCACTTCAAGAGCTGTCCAATGTAAAACCATGGGCAGCAACATTATCTGTTGTCGGTCTCTTGGTCCTTTTAACAGCCATGGCTATATGGAGAAAAAGGAGAAGCATAGGTTAGCTTATTCCGCTAACGGGGAACGGTAGCCCATTGCTCCAGTAAGGAGAGCGAAGTCTTGACCTGTCGTCCTTTTTTATGCGCTAATATGTTGAAAAAGATAATATTCGCGCTTCGTTAGACAAGCTGCCCCGGTCGAGTATTTCGAGGATTTGATTCGGTCTTTCATTAAGCTAACAGGCACGATAGCAAAACGGGAAAGGGCTGCCGTTGTCGGCAGCTGTTTGAGCTAAAGGGCAGATTACTTCAATGTATGGCTGCCGTTTCTCAACTAACGGGCAGGATAGTTCATTGATTTTGATAGTTCATTGATTTCGTTGAATACTCAAAGGACGGAATTTTGCAAACTTCGCAAATAAACATTAACTGATATTAACGCGATTCTAAGGAGAGACAATATGAAAAAGATAATTTGGTTACTTTCATTTGTCATTGTTATCCTTAGCATTGGTCTCTTTTATTCAATTCGATTGAATGTAACGAACAAAAATGATTACCTTCAAAGAAGCTTTCTTTATAAATTTGTTAAATTGATTTGAATAGAATGAATACACTCTATGAGAGATTCCTGGAGCATAAAGGCGATTACCTAGTGGTAGTAGGACCTACTATAGACAGTGGACCAGTTATAACTAGCATCAATTCAAATGGCAAGGAAATAGTATGGATAAATGATATGTCTAGAGATGCATACAGTAATGGTGCGATAGAAGTATATAAATGTGAAAAATTAAATAAAGAAGAGGAGAACGCAAGAACAGTTTTTTCAGTTTCAATTTGCGAAGGTTATTTAGAAGACGATATAAAGGGATACATAGCATTTCCAAAGAAATAAAAAGTAACATGAAGGTATTCCAGAGAGTTCTTTACGCTAACGGGCACAATAGTTCCAAACGAAGAACAGGCTGCCTATGGAGTGAAATCAATGTATGACTATATTAGTATCCATTCTGATAATTACACGAAAAAAGTGAAATCCAAGGTCTTAGAGCAACATTAATTCGTAACTTAAAATTCGAAAAGATAAGTCACTTGACATTTAGCAAAGAAATCAATGGAGAAGTTATCACTTGCTGATAAAATTGGTAACTATGGGTTCAATACACTCGATGGGATTGAAGAAGTGAATTTGATTGAAATTGATTTACCTAGATATATTGACGACATGCTGGAGCAAACAATAACCGAAATTGCTATCGCGATTGCAAATGAGTTTTCATGGGAAATTGACGAAAATCATGGATTGAGCTAACGGGCACGATACTTGAGCGGCTGCCATGGAGCAGCCGTTTTGAACGAACTGCTGACAGGAAGGGGATATAAATGGAAAGCAAACAGACAGGGTTCAGAACAATTGATGAGTATGTATCGCAATTTCCACAGGAGATACAGGACATTTTACATCAGGTAAGAAGAGTCATTCATGAGGCGGCGCCGGATGCGAAAGAAAAGATCAGCTACCAGATGCCGACCTTTGATTTTCACGGGAACCTGGTGCACTTTGCCGCGTTCAATTCTCACATTGGCTTCTACCCGACTCCAAGCGGAATAGAAGCCTTTCAGGGGGAGTTGTCCGCCTACAAAGGAGCCAAAGGCTCCGTCCAGTTCCCCTTTACCAAGCCAATACCCTACGACCTGATTTCCAGAATTGTCCGCTTCCGGGCAGCAGAGAACATCCAAAAGGCGAAAAGTAAGGGGAAGGCTAAGGGGAAGGGGAAGAAGTGAAAATTAACAACCTTTTTAAGGAATTCATTGATCAAATAATTAAGAGTTGTGACTTCGTATAACAACGTATTCACGCTTCGGGCCATTCGGCTTGATTCATTCAGCTAACGGGCACGATAGCTAAATAAAACAGCGTCAGTCGAGGACTTGAATGTCCATACTGACGTTGTTTTAATTTCAGTCTATGGTCGCGTAGTTCAGGATCCACCGGAAAATACCGGTGAACGATAACGATGATTCATCGACTGCCTGAGTCTGCGGACAATAGGGTCAAGTTTTTGTCGTCCGACAAGAAGCTTCGGTCACGTTGGAAATAGGCTCGTTTGAGCCTGCGTAGGCATTTAGAATGGAACTGAGCAAGCCGGGGAATCTTTCTTCTAGATCAGCCGATCGAATGGACAAGAAACGCTGGGTTCCCTGCACGCGAACTTGTACGACCCCTGCTTCGCGCATCGTACGGACGTGGTGGGACAAGGTCGATTTCACGACGTTGGCATCGATGCCGCCACAAGTGCATTCCCCTATTCTGCTGATTTCTGCCACAATGGATAACCGGACGGGATCACTCAACGCATAGAGGATGGACGAGAGATGAATATCGGCTTTGTCCGGGTGATAAAGTATCTTCAGGATGCTTCCTCCTTGCGAAACGTAGTGATTGCATTTTAGCACACCTCATGCTATATTTCTATTGTTCGATAACAATCGAATTATTAAACAATCAAGCGTGTGAAAAGCATGTCAAAAATGAAGTCTTTATAGAAAAAACAAGTGGTATGGAGGTACAACCATGACAAATCAATATACCAATCAAGCAACGAACTCGCATTCCTTGGAAGGATTGTTCAAGCCTTTTACATTAGGTAATCTCAGCTTAACTAACCGGATCGTGATGGCTCCGATGACGCGAGGCTTCTCACCGAGAGGAGTACCTGGACAGGACGTAGCGGATTATTACCGTAGACGCGCGGAAAATGGTGTTGGCTTGATTATTACGGAAGGCACGCTGATCAATCATCCAGCGGCAACCGATAATCCCAGTATCCCTAACTTTCATGGGGAAGAAGCGCTTGCAGGCTGGAAATGCGTCGCTGACGCGGTGCACGAAGCGGGAGGGCGTATCGTACCGCAGCTCTGGCATGTTGGGATGACCCGCAAAAACGGTTCGCTCCCTCATCCGGAAGCCCCATCAATTGGACCTTCAGGACTTAATCTGCTAGGTGAACAAGTGAATGAACCGATGACGCAGGCTGAAATCGATCAAGTCATACAAGCTTTTGCACAAGCGGCAGCCGATGCGAAACGGATTGGCTTCGACGGTATTGAACTCCACGGCGCCCATGGTTACTTGATCGACCAATTCCTCTGGGAGAAAACGAATCAACGCACGGATAAATACGGTGGCGATTTAAAGGCACGGACTCGATTTGCCGTCGAGATCATCGAAGCTTGCCGCCGCGCAGTAGGTCCTGACTTCCCGATCATCATTCGATTGTCGCAGTGGAAATCGTCCGAATATACGGCCAAACTCGCTGCTACGCCCGAACTGCTCGGTCAATTACTCGCTCCTCTCGTGGAAGCGGGGGTAGATCTATTCCACTGCTCGACTCGCAGGTTCTGGGAACCCGAGTTCGAAGGATCTAGCCTGAATTTTGCCGGATGGGTGAAAAAGTTAACGGGCAAGCCGACGATCACTGTAGGGTCCGTCGGTCTCGATGATGAATTCATGAGCTCCTTCAGAGGAAAAAGCGCAGGAACGACCGACATCAACGAGTTGCTTGTCCGGTTAGAGCAGAACGAATTCGATCTCGTCGCAATTGGACGCGCCCTGTTGGTGGATCCTGCTTGGGCTGAGAAGGTTCGGGGCGAACGGTTCCATGAACTGCTTCCATTTTCCGCTGACGCATTGAGCCGGTTGTACTAATTCGACTCATTGGCAACACTAAGCAAAAAGAGATGACACTTTTGTCATCTCTTTTTGCTTGTAGAAGGCTGCTTCTAATGAAAATTCCTGCTAAAATGGGAGGAATAGATGAGAACGCTAAAAGGAAATGTGGTAAGAGGGGTCGGCAATCCTTCTCCATTTAAAAGAGATGGATATATATGATGTAGAGGTGAAGAGATGGCGTATCGGCTATTACGGTATTTTATTTTTTTTCTTGGTTTAACTTTCTTTGGATTAGGGAATGCGATTGCGGTGAAGGTTCAATCTTTGGGGCTGCATCCATGGGAGGTATTAAATGTCGCCCTTTTTCATCGGTTCGGGTTCACGATTGGGACGTGGAGTATTATTTGCGGCTTAGTACTTGTGCTGATCGCCTTCGTCGTTGATAGGAAGTATATTAACATTGGTACGTTTCTAAATACCTTGTCAATCGGCCCGATCATGGATTTCTTTTTGCATCTCAACATACTTCCTCATGAAACGGATCATTGGTGGTTGAATCTGCTCATCTTGCTGATGGGTATTATCATATCCGGCATTGGCGGAGGCATCTATGTGGCTGCAGGAATCGGAGCCGGTCCTAGGGATGGTTTCATGCTTTCCATTTCGGAAAAAACCGGGTTATCGGTTAGCCGGGCAAGAATCGTTGTAGAGAGTACCATCTTGATTATTGGATTCATCCTTGGCGGCCCAGTGTTTATCATGACGTTTGCATATACCTTTATTCAAAGCCCTATATTTCAATTTTCCATGAAGCTGATGCGTTCCTATATCGCTAGTCTGAATCGGAAGCATAAGGGACGGCTTGAGATTTCTTTATAATTGAATCTCCCGGGACAGTGAAAATAGGGTATATATTACTACAGATCGGATTAGTAATTAAATATTGAGTTTTCAATACAGAAGAGGGTTTTATGAAAAAAGGATTTGTCCATTTTTTCCTGACTGCGTTTTTGGAGCATACGTTCTTTAAAAAGAATGAAACGGAGACGATCGTAAAATGGAGTCGAACTGCGTCTTTTGTAAAATTATCGACAGAAAACTTCCAGCAAAAGTAGAATATGAGGACGACCAGATTATAGTATTTCACTGTAAAGATCCTTCTGCCCCTGTTCATTTGCTGGCTGTTCCGAAAAAACACATTCCAACCTTGATGAACGTAGAAGAAGCAGACCTACCTGTTATCTCTCACATTCATAAGATTGCACAGCAGATGTACCGTCAGTTTAATCTCGATGGAATGCGTGTGAATAATAACTGCGGGGAAAAAGGCGGGCAGGATGTGTTTCACGTCCATTACCATATCAAGGGATGGAAATAATGGAAGCTAACGGGCACGATAGCTAAATAAACATCAAAAACGGCAGCCGGTATAATGCTGTCGTTTCTCAACTAACCAATTTAGTTTATGATATATTGTATGTGTGAAAGGAGAGATATATATGAATTGGTTTCAGGAAAACTTATGGAATACAGCAGTACTGCTAGAGTTTGGGGGAATTGTATTAAAGATTTCACTTATTTTAATTGTGGCGAATATCGTGACTCGAATCGGGAAAGCATTCGTGCGCAAGTTCTTTATCGTAACAGCTAAAACAAGAGCATATCGCAAGGGTCGAGAGCAGACTTTGGTAAAGCTGTGTGAAAATATCATTTATTATGTGGTATATTTTATTGCACTCATTACCGTTTTAGAAATTTTTATTGATATTAAAGGTATCCTAGCAGGAGCAGGAGTTGTTGGGCTTGCTGTGGCGTTTGGTGCACAGGGATTGGTAAAAGATGTAGTCACAGGATTCTTTATTTTATTCGAAGATCAATTTTCAGTTGGAGATAAAGTGAAAATCAATACAATTGAGGGAACGGTAGAAGAGCTTGGACTTCGGACGACGCAGATTAAAGGTATTGATGGTGAGATGTATTATATAACAAACAGCATGATTACGCAGGTTGCAAATTATGCAAATGCTCAGCCGAAGCAAGTTGAAACTTCAAAGAGTGCAGTGCCGAAGGAGAAAATACGAATGAAAACCGCTAATTTTTAGCGGTTTTTTGTCGGGTGACAAGAACATTGTCCGAATGAAGTCCGCGTAATCGCGGGCTTCTTTATTTATCGGATCAAGTACTTGTCATTTCGCGATGACAAGAACTTGATCCGATTCCCGATTCGTGACAAGAACATTATCCGATTCCCGATAAGCAGCCGGCTGGCCTTTACTTGTTCGCTTAAGGCAGAGGAGTTATATTAAAATCATTTTTACTCAACCACTGAGAAATAAGTATGATAGTCTAATTATGAAATATTATAATGAGCTGACGAACGGAGGTTGGAAGAAAATAAATATTAATTTAGAAACTCTGATCTTTACATTAAGCCGCCAGTTCAATAAGGATATCATATCTGCCGACTTCCAAGCCATTCCATTGCAGGGCGGGACTGTGGGAAATGTGTACAAGGTAACTGGGATCGCCGAAACCGCAGATGGTGAAAAATTGCCGTACCGTATCGTACTGAAAAACCAGAAGAAATGGGAGCGTTATGGCGATCCGGGTTCATGGCGACGGGAGTATGATCTCTATGCGTCTGACTTTGGAGTAACGTTCTCGGATGCTTTCCGCTGGCCGACATGTTATCATGCCGAGATCAATGCCGAAGAAAATGAAATCCAGCTGTGGCTGGAATATATCGATGGCGTAACCGGAATAGACTTGACCATTGATATGTATGAACAGGCTGCGCTGGAGTTAGGACGCTTTCAAGGCAAGCTGTACGCGGAGCAGCCCGCAGTGCTGCAGAGTTTGACCAACCTGAGCCATGCGGATTTCATGAAGAATAAGTATCTGCATTACAGGTCATGGTCGGTCGTCTACGATTATATACGCTCGGAGGATTGTGATTTCCCGCAGTACGTGCGGCAAATGCTTATCGACATCGATGAGCACGCAGACGAGATACTTGACCGAATAGAAAAATTGCCTCTCGTGCTATGCCACCGGGACTTCTGGATGACCAACCTGATCTATGCCGATCGGAAAATCGTGATCATCGACTGGGATACATCCGGATGGGGCTACTTGGGCGAGGATCTCGCAAGCCTGATTGCAGATGAAGCGGATATCGATCACATGGTCGAATACTATCAGCGATGTGTTCCCGCGTATTACAAAGGCTTTTCGGAGTACGCGGATGTATCTCCTATCGCTGATCATTGCGTCTACGAGTTGATCCTTCTCGTCTTCGGGTACAGGCTTGTGGAGTGGTATCTCCACACAGAGGAAGATAATGAGAAGACTAAGCCTATTCATACGCTCCAAAAAATCTATGAAATGAAGACTGGCCTTGCATAGGGGAGCTATAATACAACGGATCAGGTCGCAGCTGCAACCTGATCTTTTTTTTGTTTTCATGCTTTATGGTGCAGTACAAGAGATGTATGGATGTTTTTCGCAACATTACTTCATAGTTCTCGTCTATAGCTTTAGTGCGCTAAAATATGCTAAGAAAGGAAAAAATATTATGAAAAAGGTTCTCACAGGAATTTTCGCTGCATTAATTTTATCTATCTCTTCACCTGCATACGCGGCAGGCATGCAAATAAAAGTTGAAGGTGTTACTATTGCCTCCGATGTGAAGCCCGAAATGAAGAACAATCGAACGATGGTGCCTTTGCGTTTTATCAGTGAAAATTTGGGAGCCAAGGTCAACTGGGAGGGTTCGGAAGTTACGATCACAAAAAGCGATAGGCATGTAATCTTAAAATTGAAGAGCAATTCAGCGGTGAAAAATGGTAAACCCGTGCTACTCGATGCAACGCCATATATCAAAAATAATCGGATCATGGTTCCGCTTCGCTTTATTGCAGAAACGTTTAACTCTAGCGTCGAATTCAGAAATTCGACAGTATCTGTTGAACCTGCCCCATTTGTTCTAGACGGCGTGAAAGTGAAAGCATTGCAACACGAAGTTTACTATACAATGGGCAGCATAGTAAAACAAATTAATGGGAGTGCCTATAATGAAGCGATTTATCATATTTTTGCAGACAACAAAGGAAGTAAGGTGGATGCCCCTGCTGAGTACACATCGAGTGTTCATGAGCTTACGCCGGGGGGTTATTACAAGGGTGGACAATTTAATTTTTTGGATCAAAAAGGGAACAGCATTAAACAATTTGATCTCTACACTTTATCTCATTCCGAGGGCGATCCCGATGTTATGTTATATGATGGGACTGAAAAACAATGGTATTTATTTACCTATTCAGCAGTTCAATCGATTTATCAGTTCATTGATACTGCCGGACAGAACGGTTTTCTGACGACGATCAGTGATACAAATCCATAAGGCAACATTTTTTTCTTATTAAGATAACGGGCAATTTTGATGAAGAATGGAAATGGCTCCTTTATGTTTGTGCCAAGTAAGAATAACCCCTCCAAACAGATTGGAAGGGGTTGTGTTATCTAAATTCATACAGCCTTCATACTCCCATATCAACCAACGAATTGCATCAACAGCTGGTTAAACCGCACGCGTTCTTCCCAGAACGGGCCATGGCCGCTGTATTGGAATGGGACGAACTGCGAGCCCTTGATCAGTTTGTGCGTTTCCTGTCCTTTGGCGAAAGGGACGATTTTGTCGTGTATGCCGTGAACAATTAGTGTAGGTACGGCGATTTTCTGAAGATCCGAATACACGTTTTCGTCCCGCAGCGTGGCCATGATCGCCGCAGTGGCATAGCCGGCTGCCTGCAGGCTCATCTGCATAAACCAATTGGCGAACGGCCCTGTGATAAGCTGGAAGAAGAACAAGTTAGTCACGCTCTGCAGCATGTTGGGGCGGTCGTTCAAGGTGGCGGCAATAAAATCGTTCGCCGTCTGTTTGTCCACGCTGGACGGCGCCGCCGCATCGATCAACACAAGTTTGTTTACGCCATAGCCTTGGTGCCGCGCCATGTACCGGATCGCAATCGCCCCGCCGGTCGAGTGCCCTGCCAGTGTAAAGTCCTTCAGTTGCAGCGCGCCCGCGACGATTCGTATATCGTCCGCCAAACGATCAAAGTCATAGCCCTTGAACGGCTTATCCGAGTTGCCATAGCCCCGCCAGTCAATGCTGACGCAGCGGAAGCCCATCGCCGGAAGCACATCATACTGATATTCGAACTGATTGTGGTTAAGCGGCCAGCCATGAATGAAAAAGATCGTTTTCCTGCCCGCCGGATTAATATCCTCCACGAATATTTTAATGCCAGGTTCCACCGTTACAAAGCTTCCCACGCCGATCCCTCCGAATCCGATAACGTACTTCTACTAATATACTCACAGATGAGGCATAGGTGATTGCCCATGGTCGATTTCCGGTGTCCTGGGCTAATATATTTCAAAACTGCTCGAATATCATGTTTCGCGAAATTTCGACTAATGGAATAACCAGATATTATTGATCTACGTCAAGATTCTCGGATAATCAATTCTTATATACGCCGATTAAGCAACAGCCCCGAAATGACATAGAATAGTTTCTTCTAACATGCTAACCAGCGGAAGTCCGTATTAAAGCAGCAGCGGGACCCTAAATCGGGTCCCGCTGTTTGTGTGCTATGACGCCACGCAGAACATAGAGCAATTGGTGGAGGCTGGTTTTTTGATTCGTTATTTCGCTATTTTCCTGTTTTCGAATCGGCTTAACAATTAGGTAAGAACCAATTCTATCAAAATCCCAGTCCTTCTCAAACGCGTTTGAATAGATTAATAGAGTAGTACTAGTAAGGCAGTTGAGAAGGAGGAATAACGTATGGCTGTCAGCCAAAAACAGATTTCGAAATATTACGGCAAGAAGATCTATGCTGTCAAGAAGGATGGATCCATCGTTACAGGAACAGTGACGCAAATTCAGGGTAATCGCGTGATTCTTACACAGGTTACACAGGAAAAAGGGAAAACAGTAAAATCGAAATTTCTTATTCCATTGTTACTATTTGATTTACTCGCAATTGGCCTGTTTTCTGGGTTTGGCGGATTTGGCGGGTTTGGCGGTTTTGACGGAGACTTTTTCTTTTAACGCATGAGACGAGGAAAATGAAAATGAAAATGAGTTTTTCACTGCATCAAAACCATTAAACTAGGTACAACAGCTCAATGACAACAGGCTGCCGATCTAAACGGCAGCCTGTTTGGATTTAATCATATTTTAACGTACGAAGACTATGTAAATTACTCACTTCTGTTGCTTTTTCCTAAGCTCGACTTGCTTGCTCAATTATTAAGTTATCTAATTCGATTCTCGCAGCTTTTTCCTCCATGTCGATGGGAGGATAGTGTTATCACTTCGCGAATGCTTTCATATGTATGGCAATCATTTCAACAGCTGTCGATGCTTTGACCAAAGCTTAATCCATAAACGTCTTTCATCATCTTGAAAGAACTTGATCCCTACTAATTTTAGAGGCGTCCATATTTCCTTGAAGTAATAATTAGGCATAGGTATTCCTCCTTACAGTGTATGTGTAACATTTTATATGGGGTGGTTGGAGATGTCTGTCGAATATTGTGACAATTCTGATTTAATTTGGGTTGAACCCCGAACTTGAGAGGTGCTTGTATGTACAAACATTCATTCTTCCATTTATATCTGCACGATGACGAAGAGCTTGCATCCATATTAGGGGCTTCCGTTGCAGAAAGGGCAACCCTTCATGAATGGCCTCTCTCCTGTGTGCAACGCATTCGCATGAGCGATGCCTCGACGATCATTTTTAAAGTACAGGCTGAACCTTCCATTGAAGCGCAATTTTATAACAAAGCAAGTTCTCCTCTATTAGTAAGTTCTAGAGTTATAGAGCAAAACGACACTCCGGATGCCTTACTGTTAGAACATATCGATGCCCCTTTCTTATCCGACATTACGATGGATACGGATGAAGCATTGCGTTTCATTGATGATATGACGAATCAAATCTCTCAAATTGAAGGTGATCTCCCATATTTCTATAAGATAGGAAGCCTACCGGACTGGGGACGTTTTACCGGCGCTCTAGTAAGAGACCTTGAAACCTTAGTTCGGCGTGGAACTTTCCAAAAGACCGATCATGACGGCATCCAAACAATAGCCTCTTATTGCAATGATTCCTCGGTTGTATCTGCGATCCAATCCAGGAGCGGCCTAGTACATGGGGATTTGAACGGCGGCAACATCATCATGCATCCAGAAGGAACGAAGGTCATTGACTGGCAGCGACCCGTATATGGGCCAATCGAGCTTAATCGGGCTAACCTGCTGGTATCATTGGGGATAGACGCCAAGCCATATGTCGCCACAGGGGTCATGAGCTTGCTGTACATTCTGAATATAGCTTGGTTCACTCAATGCGCGCTGTACTGGTTCCCTCCAGGCGCAGAAGCGTATGATACGGAAATCGTCAAATTCGTTGACACCTTGAACTGCCTGCCAAAAAGGATGCCGGAGTGATATGCTCTCCAAATAGTAGACAGGTGAAATAATAAAAACCTGCTGCTATGAGGGGAGCATTTCTCATGTCAAAAGTACAATACAGTGCAGCTGAAAAGTTGGCCATTATCGCTGAACTGGAACGTGGCGAACTACAGAAGCCAGCTCGAGATAGCCGGGATCAACAAAATCATGGATGAAGTCAAAGCGCAAATTGAGAATTATACGACTATGGAATAATGTGATGAAAGACGGCTGCCGATTGGCGGCCGTTTTTCATTCAAAGCAAAAGCTCCCTTCACAGGGAGCTTTTTGCTTGAATATTTAAAGAATTACTGTACAACTCTCCAGGTGTATAAACCTTTTTTCAGTAAATAAACATAACCATCCCATTGGGCGAAATCACCCAGATATTTAACCTTCGAACGATGGAATGAACATCGTTCGCCGCCTTTTGATTTAAGTCTAGAGAGCGCCTATTCGTAAAAGCTTAGCCTCGGACGGGCTTAAGTGGACATCTATGGATTCCGCATCAGGTTGAACCTGCAGCTCTGATCCATCCCATACATCAGTGATACGGAGCGGCTTGCGATTCGGAATGCCTAACCTCTCTAGCATAAGCCGCTTATGCGCCTCAAGATCCGAGTCGTAATTGAATACGGCTACCCAGCTTTCGCCCGCATCGGAAAGCACGAAGATGTCCTCCGCCTTACTGCCGCTAGAGCCTTCCACTGGCCGGAAGGTAATTCCTTTGCGCGCCAAAGCCAATATATCCGGATGGGTCATCCAAGCACGGGCTCGCTCAGCCGCTTCTTTCATGCGGAAGTCATCGCCCAGTAAGAGCGAGGTCCCGGCAATGACGGAAGCCGTCAGCCGGCCCCGGCCTTCATGCTCGGAGGTTGAGCGTTGGTTGGCGCTTTTATACAGCACGGTATGATCCGGATCGTTATACCGATACAGCGTGCCGTTGATCCACCAGCCGTAGGTCAAGGCATTCAGCATATATTCCGTATCGCCGACGGTGCCGAACACGTCGCAGGAAATGCGGCGGCTGTGCGCATAACCGTGAGGGAACAGCGGGGCGATGGACAGATTGATGAAGAACGGCCTGCCTATGCGCTCCGGCGCCAACGTGTCCCGAATGACGGCCATCCCTCGGTTGTAGGCTTCGATTCCGGTCCGTACTTCCGGGTCGTAATGGCGACCTTCAAGCGCTCCGTGAGAGAGGAAGTCCGCTTTGACATACTCAAAGCCCAGCTCCACGAAGTTGTCCAGCTGGCGTCTTATTCGTTCCAATGCCGCCGGATGACTGAGATCAATGGCATAAGCGCCATCGAGCGTGGGCAAGAGATTTCCTGCTGCATCCTTGAGGAGAATGTCACGATAGAGGTATCGATCCTCGGAGCCTTCGAGCGGCCTCTCGGGATCTTTGCCCCAATAGGCGAATGGCGAGAAATAGATGCCCGGCCTATGGCCGTTCGCCTTGACGCGGCGCACCGCTTCGCGCAATTCCTCAGGCGTCAGATTCGTCCAGAATGAGTCGAAATTGACGTAAACGGCGCCTTGATTCGTGAAGCCGTCATCGCCGGCTTGAAGTTCTTGTTTGATAAAATCCGACGTATGCACATAGACGTCAAAATCCAATTTGCTCATGACGGCAGACCAACTGTTCCACCCGAACGGAACGCCCCCGTCCCATGGCAGCATAGGGGTAACCGCGGCGTTTGCGCGGCCATATGCCTCCAAGCCGTCCCGGTAATCCTCGAAAGAGCCGACAAAGATGCGCGGCGAAACGTTTAGCTTCCCATGTGCGGAACCATGAGGCAGCGTATCCCGCGTCTGCAGGCTGGACAGGCCTCCGAATACGCGCAGCCGGGACACCTCGCCCGCAAACGTGCCTTCGACCTGGAGGCCGGTTTTCCAGAAATCATGAGTCACGGAACCTAAAACGAAGCCATGCCGACTCTCCGCGCAATAGATTGCCGTAGCTTCGCAGCTTTCCACGGAGCACGGAATGGGGAAGGAGCCGTAGCGCACCCATTTGTCGTTATCGAATGGGACGAACAGAACGCGCGCATCGCCGCCGTGACGCTGCCCGAATTCCAAGCATGAGCCGTCATTGCGCAAAGCGGAGAGCGGAGTCATTTCATTCGTTTCCCATTCCGTTTCCTGCTCGGCTTGAAGCTCTACGAAGCCATAGGGGAGACCCTCGTAACACCAGAAGTGCTGGCGCAGGATCGGTTGATTGGGCATTGCATGCTCCACACACCAGCATACCCCTTTGCCATACCTATCCTCTATGGACTGGATGGACCCCGTTTGGATCTGATGGCCGCTATAGAAGGTCGTCCGCAGACGTTGAGAGCCGACGGTCACCTCACTGAAGAGATCCCGAAGAGCGCTGCCATCCTTCCACTGAAAGGACAGCAGCCCCGTCTGCAGATTGGATTCGATGCGCAGAAGCCCGTTATCCACGGTAATCCGATTGGCATCCGAATCGATGCGTATAGCCTGATGTTGCATAGAAATCACTCCGTTTCTACTTCACGGTAATCTTGTACAGCATCGATTGAGCGGCGCAAAGGCTTACCGTGAATGGCCCATTCATCTCGCGAGATGCATTGGTCCAGAGATCGGTTACGGTCAGCTTCGAATCGCTTGGGATGCCGGCGCGCGCCAAGTCAATCGTTTTGACGACGTTTTCCTGCGTATAGTTGAACACGGCCAAATAGAAGTCTTGCTTATCTTTCAGTACAAATTGATCCGCGGCATTCGTTCCGGTATTGCCTTCGACAGGTGTAAAGGCTTTGCCTATCAGAGCGACCGCGTTGACGCGAGGGTTCGTCAACAGCGTTTTCATGTACTCTTGCGCAACCGGATTGTTCACGTCATCGGAGTTCAAATAGACGGTTCCGGAAATCGCGGCGGCATTGACTCGCGTCTGCGCTGCTGCCAATGAGCCTCCCTTGACCAAGGCCATATAATCGGGATCCGTAAACCGGTAGATGGTTCCGTTCTGCCACCAGCCATAGGTTAAATTGCTAAGCTGGTATTCGGTTTGCCCCAGCGTTCCGTCGACATCGCACGAAATCCGTCTTGCGTGAGCATACTGGCTCGGGAAGATCGGGGCGATCGAGGCGCTGATGAACATTTTTCCTTCCAACGCTTTATTGACGTAGGCCATCCCTTGGTTATAAGCCTGAATGCCGGTCTGCACGCTGCTGTCATAATGCTTGCCTTCGAATGAACCATGGCTTAGGAAGTCGATCTTGATGTATTCGAAGCCGTAATCCTTAAATTGCTGAAAATAATAGTCGATCCGCTGCTTTGCTGCCGGATGGGTAGGATCGATCGCATACGCGCCATCCACTGTAGGCAAAATGTTGCCATTCTCGTCCTTAAGCACAAGATCGCCGTACGTGTATTGGCCGTTCGTGCCTTCAACCGGCTGGCTCATATTGTTGCCCCAATAGACGAACGGGCTATAGTAGATTCCCGGCTTTTGCCCGTTCTTCTTAATCAGCGCAGCCACGTCCTTCAACTGCTGCGACGTCATATTGTCCCAATAGGAATCGAGGTTGATATAGATGTTCCCTTTGTTGTTAAAGGAAGCGTTCTGGATGTGTTCCTTGAAGAAGTTGGACACATCAACGACCTTCTCATAGCTTAGATGGCTGTCGTAGGCTCCCCAGCTGTTCCAGCCGACGGGTACGCCTTTCGGGACGCCGTGCTCGAAATCAAGCGGCGGAGCGACTTCCGCGTTCGCTTGTCCGAAACCTTCGAGGCCGTCACGATAATCCGTATAGTACCCGACGAAAATCTGCGGCGACGTTAACGTCTTGCCCGAGATTTTCCCATGCGGAAGGGTGTCATGCGTCGATGTAGGAGACGTAAAGCCGCCGTATACCTTCAATTTGTTCAGCCGGTCATGGGATCCGCTCCAATAAACGCCCGTTTTCCAGGTGTCGTGCGTAACGGAACCGATGACGAGCCCGTTTCGGCTGTCGTTATCGTAGATCGCCGTTAATTCGGAGCTGATATAGTTATTGCTGTTGAGAAACGTATTGATCGTACGGGCTTGATAGCGGGACCAGCTGTCATTATCGTATGGCGTGATGAGTACCCGGTTATCCGAGTAGCTGCCGATATCTACGCCGCCGCGTGATTGGATGACGATAGGGGCCATATCGTTCGTGCTGAGCTCCGTGCTGCCGGACAACTGCTGACTGACTAAGAAATAAGTTTTGCCGTCATAGACCCGATAAATCTGCGACATCGTCGGCAGACCGGCCTGTTTGTTTTCAATGGTGATTTCGATGCCTTTTCCATGAGCATCGTGGATCTTTTTGACGCCATTCATCGAGAATAAATGCTCCGCATATTGCTTGCTGGTTAACGTCTCATCCAGCTGAACGCTGCTGTACACGCCTGTGGCAACCGTTTTGCCGTTCCAAGCATAAGCCGACAGCCCGGATTCCGTATTATAGGTGATCGTATAGACACCGTTCGAGATCGATACGCCCTTCTGATGCTCGGTTACGACTGCGGAGCCGTACTTGGACGAGCTCACTTGGCCGCCGATGTCGCCGATGTCGCCGTCATTGTCGGGTTCCCCTGTTGAAGGATCAGCTGAGATAAGCTCGATCTTATCGATGTCCGGAGACCACCCTCCGTTGTCGTCGAACTTGATCGTATTGGCGCCTTGCTTCAGCAGCACTTCAAACTCGAAAGCGCCGAGGGTGTCCCAATTCGCCGTCTTAGGCGGCGATAACGGTTCCGCTTCTCCGCCGTTCACCGTAACGGTGATCGGGCGGGGGTCGCCGGAAATATAAAACATTTTCAACGTGTAGGTTCCTGCCGAAGGTACCTCAACGTTGTTGAATTGCACCGAGGAGCCGCCCCATAAGTCGCCTGCCTTCTTGCCGCCGGAGCATCCGATGACGGGATTGCAGTCACGAACGCCCGCGTTTCCGGTGAACGTGTTGGCAGGCGCCTCCGCTTCGATCGATGAGATGATTTCGCCGCCATCGCCTGGATCTCCAGTGACGATTAGCTCAATCTTATCCACGTCCGGTGCCCAGCCTCCGTTGTCGTCGAATTTGATCGTATTGCTGCCTTGCTTCAGCAGCACTTCGAACTCGAAGGCACCGAGGGTGTCCCAATTCGCCGTCTTAGGCGGGGAGTAGGTCTCTGCCTCTCCATTGTTCACCGTAACCGTGATTGGGCGCGGGTCGCCGGAAATATAGTGCATCTTTAACGTGTAGACTCCTTCGGCAGGCAACTCAACGTTATTGAATTGCATGGAGGAGCCACCCCATAAGTCTCCTGCCTTCTTCCCGCCGGAGCAGCCGATGACCGGATTGCAATCCCGAACGCCTGCGTTTCCGGTGAACGTGTTGGCAGAGGCCTCCGCTTCAATGGAGGCGACGATTTCCCCTGGAGCCGGCTGCTCGCCGCCTACGGCGTTTACCATCGTCGTCGTTAAACCGGTAAGCAGAATGGCGGCCATGAGGGACAGTGCTTTCATGCTTTTTGTGAAACTCAATGATTTTCCTCCTTTTCCATAATGGGTTAAGCGCTTTCTTACTTAGTTTAAGTGGTGCCCGTCCGCCTCTCTATGCCAAAATGTTATGATTCGTATGGGAAAGTGTCTTACTTTTTGCGCCGTTATAACGCTAGTCAGCACGTCCTCCGAACGAAGCCAAAACGCTAAAAAACCTCAGAACGTTTATTTCCCCGATAGGCAGCGTTTTGAATTTCTAACGATCCTCAGAGACGCTATTTCACGATTTTGTTTCGTTTTCACGCAGATAATAGGCAAATAAGGCTGTTGAGGTTCGTAAGAACTGATTCAAGGCAGAAAACTCGCTAATAAGCGCTATAAGGTTCGTTAGAGAATGGCTCGTCGAAATAAATAGAAAGAAACCCGGCGTTTAATAAAACGCGGGTTTCTCCCCCAGCAGATCCTATTAACTTTTGATAGCGCCCATCATCATGCCTTTAACGAAGAACCGCTGAATAAACGGATAGACCATAATGATCGGCAGCGTAGCGACCATCGTCACCGCCATCCGGATGCTTTCGCCGGACACCGGCGTACGCTTCGAGCTGTTGGCGAGCTGCTCCGCCTCGGAAACCATGGCACCGGTCTGGAACTGGTTCAATATTTTCACGAGCACGGCCTGAAGCGTTTTTAGCTCCGGCTTATACGTGTAAATATACGAATCGTACCATGAATTCCAATGGCCGATGCCGATAAACAGGGCGATCGTAGCCAAGACCGGCACGCAGAGCGGAAGGATAAGACGAGCGAAAATTTCCAGCTCGTTGGCGCCGTCGATCTTAGCGGATTCCTCCAGCTCCGGAGGCAGCTGCTCGATAAAGGTTCGCACCAGAATCATTAAGAAGACGCCGATAAGTCCAGGGAAAATATAAACCCAGAAGGAATCGATCAAGCCCAATGACTTGATAATCATGTAGGTAGGGATTAGCCCGCCCCCGAAGTACATCGTAAAAATAAAGAACAGGGTGAAAAACCGCCAGGCAATCAGCTCGCGCTTACTGAGCGAGTAGGCCATCATACAAATGCTCAGCACGGATAACGGCGTACCGATGACCGTTCTCAGGACCGTCACGTTGATCGAGCCGAGCAGCTCCGAGTTACGAAAGATGGACTTATAGCTGGCGAACGTAAAATCCCGCGGCCATAAGTACAGTCCGCCCCGCACGGCATCGGTAGCGTCGTTCAAGGATACGACGAGAATATTCCAGAACGGGTAGAAGGTCACGAGAAAGATGAGGCAAAGGAGCGTATAGTTGATGAGATCGAACAGCTTGTCGGACAGATTGCTTTTCCCTAACATGGTGTACCTCCTACTTTAGAATAGCGATTGGTTGTTCAGCTTTTTGGACGAGAAATTCACGATAATCACAATGATGAACGCGACGACGGAATTGAATAAGCCGACCGCGGAAGCGTAGGAGAACATCGAATTTTGCAGACCGTACCGGAAGGAATACGTCGATAGGACGTCGGAATATTCCTGGGTCATTCCGTTTCCGAGCAAGAAATGCTGATCGAATCCCGCGTTGAGTACGCCGCCTAGCGATAAAATCAACAAGATAACGATCGTCGGTTTCAGATGCGGAAGCGTCACATAGAGAATTTGCTTGAAGCGTCCGGCACCGTCGACTTTTGCCGCCTCGTAGAGCTCCAAATTGATCGAGGAAATCGCGGCGAGGTAAATAATCGAGCTATACCCCATTTCCTTCCATGTATTCCCGATGGCGACGATCCACCAGAAGTACTTGCCTTCTTGAAGGAAGAGAATGCTCTGATCGGTGATATTGAGCCAGAGCAGCAATTTATTCACGATTCCATCCGATGAGAGAACCGTCACGATGATATTCGCGGCGATAACCCAAGAGATGAAATGAGGGAGATAAGATACGGTTTGTACCGTACGCTTAAATACGGCATTTTTCACTTCGTTGAGGGCGATCGCGATAATGATCGGCGCCGGGAAGGAGACAAGAAGCGTAAGAAGCGTCGACGCAAGCGTATTTCGCATGATGATGTAGAAATCGCCGTTATTGAAGAAGTAATCGAACCAGTACATGCCGACGAATTCGCTGTGTAGCAGCTGATTCCAGAAATCGCCCAGCGACGGCTGGTAGTTTACAAAGGCCATATAAAGTCCGGCCATCGGCAAATAAGCGAATAGGAGCGCCCAAATTACCGCTGGCAGCAGCATGAGCAGAAGATATCGTTGTTCGATCAGCCGGCGTTTGAACGTTTTGGTTTTGGCTGGGGTAACGCTTTTTTGGCGAAGGGGTTGTACGGCCGTTTCCATCTGTGCACCTCGTTCCATAGTAATATTGAAATTATACGGGCTCAAAATTACGGCCTTCAATATAACAATGTGATGAAACGTGCGGGAAAACGTCTTTAATTCCGAATCGCGCTACATTGCGGGATGTGCCGGTAGTATAATGGGAACATCATTAGACCATGGGGGGACGCCAAGTGCTGCGCATTTATCTAGTCGATGACGAAGCTATAGAGATGGACTTAATGAAAAACTATATAGATTGGAAGAGCATGGGCATTGAAGTCGTCGGCACGGCCAAGAACGGCAAGAAAGCGTGGGAACAAATTCAATTGCTGCAGCCGGACATCGTGTTGACCGATGTCAGGATGCCGATCATGGACGGGCTCGCGTTGGCCGCGCTCATTCAGAACCATTACGATTGGATGAAGGTCGTCTTCCTAAGCGGGCATGACGAATTCACATTTGTGAAGTCCGCGCTCGAAGCGGGCGCCGTCGGGTACCTGCTTAAGCCCATCGATCGGAAAGAGCTGTCTGCCGTTATGGCGAAGGTGAAGGGGGAAATCGAGAAAGTGAACCTTCTTCGCCGCTCCAAGCAGGTGCTGATCGCGAAATACATGGAAGAGCTGGTAACCGCCCCGGACGGCGAGATTCGCGAACAAGCTTGGGCAGAGCTTGCGAAGGTCGCTCCGGAAGTCGTTGAACGGCAATTTGTAATCGCTTTAATTTGCGCTGCGCCGCCAGCTTCCGATCTGAACCAATGGGCCCCGGTTATCCAGACGGTGCTCGAATCATACGCCCTCTCGAAAGGAGCCATCCAGCTGCACGATGAACGAGGGTGGCTTCTGATCATCCCGCATGCTGACGCCGAATATGACGGCCTTTGGCGTTCACTATCCGATGCGCTGCATGAAGAGCATGCGGTCACGGTCACGGCAGGGATTTGCAATGGAGGCCGGCTGCTTCATAAGGGGCATGACATGTACATGGAAGCGGTAACGGCGGTTGAGGAGCGGTTCTATCTCGGGCATGGCCGCATCATTCACGCTGGGGAGGTTCATCATTCGTTTGACGTGGACGTAAGGATCGAGAATGAGGCCTTGCTGCAGAAGGCGAGCCTGTCTGAGGCAGAGGGGCTGCAATTTATAGATGAGCTGAATAGCTACTTCGAAAGGTTGAAGAGGCTGCGCGTCCATAGAGATCAAGTGGTTCAAGTGTCCAAGCAAATCTTGCAAGCCATCCATGCGGAATTGCAGAAATACGAGGACCGCGCGAACATCGGAGTCGGCGAAGCGAACGAGTGGCATCAGACGATTGACAAGCTGGATACCCTGGACGAAATCAAAAATTTCATAGCGGAACTCGTAGAGACGATCAGGCAATTTCTTGCGAACAAGCAGCAGGACCCGCATGCCGCCGTAGTCCAAGAGGTTGCAGAGATTATCGAACGCGATTATGCCGAAGCGCTGACGATTGAATATTTGGCGGGAAAGGTGTATCTGTCTCCCAATTATTTGAGGGTGTTGTTCAAAGAGAAGAAAGGCTGCACGGTGCACGAGTATTTGACCAAGGTCCGCCTTGCGCGGGCGGTGGAGCTGCTTCGCGATCGAACGTTGAAGATCCACGACGTGGCGAAAAAAGTCGGCTATGACAATACGTCGTACTTCTGCTCGTTTTTCTACAAAACGCAAGGAGTCACTCCAAATGAATATCGCAAAAAGTTTTTATAATTCCCTGCGGAAACTGACTTTCAACATCATTAACCGGCGGATGAGAAGCAAGCTGTTTCTCGTTTATTTGGTGGTTACGATTTTACCGATCTCCTTCTTGGTCTTTTATTCGAACCAAACGACGAAGAAGCAGATCATCGACCAGGCGGTCGTGAATGTCGAGAGCACGATCGATCAAATCAATAACAATATTGAAAATAAGCTGGAAATGTACAAGCAGATCTCCACCCTCATTTATCTGGATACGGAGCTGCGCAATTATTTAATCACGAGTTACGAGAAAAATTATCTCGCTTATTTGGATGCCTATGATTATATCAATAAGACCTTCTATAAAATGCTGGCCATGAACCCGAACTTGAAGTTTATCACCCTCTATACGGATAATCGTTCGCTTCCGTCGGACGGCTATTTTATTAAACATATGGATGAATTGCCGGAGAAACTGGTCAAGCAAACCTTGCAGGCCCAAGGGAACATTACGGATTTCTACCTGGACGATACGAATGCGAAGAGCAGAGGCATTACGCTGGCTCGCTCCTTGAACTATTTGAGTCTGAACTACCCCTATGGCATTCTGACGATGGAAGTCACGGAACGGGAAATTTACACGTTGATCGAGAAAGAGAACAAGAACAAATCGATCATGGTTGTCGATGAGGACGGGGGAATCATTACGTCCGGAATGAAAAACGTCGATGCCCGCAACATTGCTGAAATCGGCGCGCTTAAGAAGGCTGCCTCAACGAACAGCGGAAGCTATATGTACAACGAGAGCGGTCGCGAGAAGATGCTGGTCATTCAGAAACCGCTGAAGAACGGGTGGCGAACCGTCGTGACGCTGCCTTACGACGAGCTGATCGGACAAGCTCAGAAGGCCTCTAGAAAGATGCTGCTTATTTCGCTGGGCTGCATCGTTGCGGCCATGATTATGATCTATGGCACAAGCCAGTTTATGACGAAACGCTTTGAATGGCTGCTTCAGCAAATACGCAAAGTGGAACGCGGGTCGTTCGACTTATCCAACAAACCGATGGGAAACGATGAAGTCGGGCAGCTGTCCTTTGCGCTCTATAAGATGGCATCGACTATCCAGGATTTAATCAATGACGTGTACAAGAAGGAAGCGGCGAAGAAGGACGCGGAGATGAACAGCCTTCAGGCTCAAATTTCGCCGCACTTTCTCTATAATACGCTGGCATCGATCTCGGCTCTGGCTATCAAAAACAACAATATGCAAGTCCATGGCATGGCGGACGAGCTGGCACGATTTTATCGGATATCTCTGAATAAAGGGAAAAAGTGCATTTCGATCGAGCAGGAGATTAAGCTGACCCAGCACTACCTGTCCATTCAGAAATCGAGATTCGAGGGCTTGTTCACCGTTCATTACGATCTGGACGAATCGCTCCTTAGCTATACCACCTTGAAATTAATCGTGCAGCCTTTCATCGAAAATTGCATCAATCATGCGATCTGGGACGACGAACGAGGCATTAACATCGTCATCAAGCTGTACGCGGACGGCGACGACATCGTGTTCTGCGTGATTGACGACGGTATGGGCATTCCCCGCCATATCCTAGCGAGCATGTCGGAGCAGGTCGGCCAGCCGGCGGGATACGGCATCTATAATGTGAATCAACGGATCAAATTAGTCTACGGGGACGCGTACGGCGTAGAAGTTCACAGCAAAGTCGGCATGGGGACGACGGTACGAATCCGTATTCCGAGAACCATCACGTATCTATGAAAGATGTTTTCCGTTACATTTCATTATAAAGTTGTATAGAACGCGGCAGGGGCGATGTCTACAATAAGAGCTAAGCAGAGCGCTTCTTACGCCGCATGGGGACCCCGGGGTATGAAATCGCTGCCAAACTAACTAGAGGGGGAAATGATCTGCAATGAAGAAATACGGGCAAGTGAAGTTATTCGCATCGACGCTTTTAGTCATGTCTTTGCTTGTAGGCTGCGGAAGCAATAACACGTCGTCTACAAACGGAAATACGTCCAATGCAAATGGGGCAAACGCTGAAGAAGGAAATACTCCAGCAGCCGAAGATAGTTCACCAATCACGTTTACGTTCTTCGATAAAAACACCGGCGATGCGTTCGACAATCCGGTCGCCAAAAAAATTACGGAAAAAACAGGGGTAACGATCGAAATTCAGCAGCCGACGGGCAATCCTTCGGAGAAGCTGAACCTCATGCTTGCGAGCAACGATTTGCCGGATATGCTGGCGATCGGACGCGGCGATTTGCTTGACAAGTATATTGCGGCAGGCGCGCTCATGCCGTTGAACGATCTGATCGATCAATACGGGCCGCACATTAAGGAAATGTACGGCGACACGCTGAACAAGACGCGTTCCGCGGACGGCAAAAACTATTATCTAGCCAACTGGTACGGGCTTGAGCAATATCCCGTATTCGGCTTCCTGATGCGCATGGACGTCATGAAGGAGCTGGGCGCGGGCGACAAAGCGACGAACGGAGAACCGTTCACGGCGGATGAATTCGTCGGCCTCCTGAAAGCGTTCAAAGACAAATACCCTGAAGTGAATGGCAAGCCGACGACGGCGATGACGTTCAACGGCGACAATATGGGCGCGATCATGGATACGTTCAAAGGCATGTACGGCATTATGCCTTATTATGAAACGAATGGCGAGCTCAAGATCGATATGAAAGACCCGAAATACTTAGAGATGCTAAAATTCATGAACTCGCTTTACAATCAAGGCCTGATCGACAAGGAATGGGCGACGAACAAGACGCAGCAGTACGAACAGAAATTGTCCACCGGCGCGTTCTTCTCCACGGCCGATGCGTTCTGGAACGTCGGCAAACCGAATGCGATCCTGAAAGAAGCGGCGGCAGACCCGTCGAAGAAGGAAGAAAGCCAATTCTATCCGTATAAAGTCGTAGCTCCTGGCGTCGATGCTTCGAAAACGACTTACGGTCCGAAGAACTCCCTCGGCTGGGATGGCATCGGCATTTCGAAGAGCAACAAAGACGCCGTCCGCGCCATTAAGTTCTTGGATTACTTGGCAAGCGAAGAAGGCCAGTACTTGCTCATGTGGGGCGTTGAAGGACAGCATTGGGATATGAAGGACGGCAAGCATACGCCGAGACCTGAAGTATTGGAAGGCTTCAAGAAGGATTGGGGCGCTTATTCGACGGAAAGCGGCATTCGGAAATGGACGTGGGCGATCAAGAACGGACCGGGTTCCGATGGTACGCCTTATGACTTGATCGGACGTTACGAAACGGACGAAGTTTCCAAGCTCGCGATTAAGAACCTGGCGGATACCTCTTTCGATACGGCGCTTTACGATAACCTGGGTCCAAGCGGCGGTACGCCGGAGGCGATCATGCAGCAGAAGGTGTCGGAAACGAAATCGAAGTATTTCCCTCGTCTGGTGATGGCTCCAAACGAAGCTGCGGTTACGGAGCTGTACGACACGATGATGAAAGAAATGGAAGCTGCCGGACTCGATAAGCTGGAAAAAATCTATACGGATAACTACAACAAGCGTAAAGAATTGTGGCAATAAATTAAATACAGAGGTGTAAAGAATGCCGATTACCGTACACGACGATCTACGAATCTATGAACTTCAGACCAAACAAACGTCCTATGTGTTCGGATTCAATGACAGAGGGATTCTGCAGCACCTGTATTGGGGGGAGCCGATTGAGGCGCGTGATTGCGCCCATCGGCTTCTGGCCTTTCATCACAGCTCCTTCGATGCCGAAGTGGAGCGGGAGTATGAAGAATACAGCTTCTGGGGCGGCGCTTCTTATGTTGAGCCTACCCTGAAGGTACAGTTTGCAGATGGCGTCAGAGATTTGAAAATGAACTATGAAGGCTATCATGTGGAGGCCAACGATGGCGAGGACCGTCTCATCCTGACATGGAAGGATAACCGTTATCCGCTGCAGGTTCGGCTTCATTACCGGGTTATTCCGGGACTAGACTTAATCGAACGACACGCGGAGGCCGTCAATTGCGGCGATGATCCGATCATCATCGAAAACATCCAGTCTGCCGCATGGCCGATTCCGATGCTGCCGCAATACCGGATGACCCATGTCACGGGAAGATGGGCGGGCGAGTATCAGCTTCGCGATACGGTTCTTTCCGAAGGCAAGAAGGTGATCGAATCCCGAAGAGGCTTCACCGGCTCGCATGCGAATCCATGGTTCGCCATCGATAACGGAATCGCGACGGAGTCCGCGGGAAGCGTCTGGTTCGGAGCGCTCGGCTGGAGCGGAAACTGGAAAATCGTTGCGGAGAAGACGAACTTTAATCATGTTCGGGTTACGGGCGGGATTCATGACTTCGACAGCCAGTGGACGCTGCAGCCGGGCGAGACCTTTGCGGCTCCGGTATTCGTTGGCGGCTATAGCGCTTCCGGCTTCGGAGGGATGAGCCGTCTGGTCCATGATTACCAGCGCGAATACATCTTGCCGAAGAGTCCGCTTCGTAAAGTGCTGTATAACTCGTGGGAAGCGACGGCTTTTGACGTGAATGTGGAAGAGCAGATCGAACTGGCCAAACGAGCGGCGAAGATGGGCGTCGAGCGATTCGTTGTCGACGACGGCTGGTTCGGTCAGCGCAATAGCGATCGTGCCGGACTTGGCGACTGGTATGTCAATCCGGAGAAATTCCCGAACGGCCTTGGCGCTTTGATTGAGAAAGTGCATGAGCTGGGGATGGATTTCGGGATCTGGGTTGAACCGGAATCGGTCAATCCGGACAGCGATTTGTACCGGAACCATCCGGATTGGGTCTACCGCTTCCCGACCCGAACCGGGACGCAGCTGCGCAATCAGCTTGCGTTAAATATCGCGAAGCCGGAAGTGAAGCAGTATATCCTCCGGTTTATGACGGATTTGTTGAGTTCTTATCCGATTAATTTCATCAAGTGGGACTTTAACCGGACGATCACGGAACCGGGTATGCACGGGTTCTCGCCCGAGCAGCAGAAAGAAGTTTGGATTCGTCATGTGCGCAGTCTGTATGACATTTGGTCCGAGCTTCGCGAGAAGTTCCCTCATGTCGAATTCGAGACCTGCGCGGGCGGCGGCTCCCGAATCGACTTCGGCATGCTGCGTTACGCCGACCAGGCTTGGCCTAGCGATAATACGGATGCGTTCGACAGGCTCAGCATCCAAGAAGGTTTCTCTTACATGTACTGCCCGCAAATTATGATGTGCTGGGTAACGGATTCTCCTAACGGGCTGAACGGCCGCAAAGTGCCGATGGCTTTCCGTTTCCGCAGCGCGATGTCCGGTTCCTTGGGCATCGGAGGCAATTTGAGGGAATGGACGGAGAGCGAAATCGACGAGGCTGCGCAGCACATTCAGACGTACAAGGAGATCCGGCCTCTTGTGCAGAGAGGCAAGCAATATCGCTTGGCTTCCCTTCGCCACTCCATGACCTCTGCCGTACAGTACGTCAATGACGATCAGACGGAAAGCGTGGTTCTTGCGTTTCTGCATGCGCAGCAGTTTGCCGGACGCCTTCCTTATCTGAAGCTGCAGGGACTGGCCAGAGATCTCGTATATACGGTCAAAGGGATTCGTAAAGATGAGCTTCGATTGCATGGAAGCACGCTTATGAATGCGGGAATTCCGCTCCCTATGCGCGGAGATTTCGATAGTTTGATGATTCGACTAGAGGCTGTGGAGGAATAAGAGGCGTTCGCGCGGAACTATACGATGATATCCTTCAACAAGACGGCGGGTGCCACATCCCGTCGTCTTTCTTCTGAGCAAGCATACCGGAAATCTATTGAAAAGGCGGATGTATCTGATGATCCAAGTTATTGAAAGCAATAGTCTAGGCTTCCCATCGATTACGATCCGGACGGCGTTTTATGAACTGACGGTCCTTCCCGCCATAGGGGGGCGCATCATCGGGTTTGGTCTGGATGGCGTGAATTTGCTCTACCAGAACGATAGCCTGGAAGGGCATTGCCCGCATTACGAACCTGCCGGTTCGGAAGGAATGCAGTCGATACGCAAGAGCAGCCCTATTCTGCTCTACGGCGGCGAGAAAACATGGCTCGCGCCCCAAAGCGACTGGGGCGGAACGCCTTATGCGGATTTGGATCACGGCGAGTATGCGTGCGAGATCCTTCGCGGCGAGCGGACGTTCCGGCTTACGCTGACGAGTCCGATTTGCCGGGAAACGGGGATCCAGCTCATACGGACTCTAACTTTCGAACAAGATGTCCGCTATGTCGATATTGAGCAGAGGATGATCAATCGCTCTTCCGTTCAGGTGACCAAAGGTTTCTGGCAAGTCACGATGCTGAATCGCAATGGAACGGTGCATATTCCTCAAGGGCTGGCGCTGAAGGAAGAGGCCTCAATCCCGTTACTCAACGCGCAGAACGCCTCTGTTCAGCGATCCGCGGATGGCTGGACGATGCCGGTAGACAACGGGCTCATGTATAAATTAGGCTTCATGACGGACGGAGGCCGGGCATCCGCCGTCTATGAAGCGGATAACGGCAAGACCTATGAGCTAACGAAAACATTCCAGGTTGAGCCGGATCGCAAGTATCCGCATGGCACGGTCGTCGAAGTGTATAATGCTAGCGAATATTCCTATTATGAGCTGGAAGTCCACAGTCCCGCATATACGTTAAACCCGGGCGAGGACGCCGCTTTTACGATACGATGGGAGCTTGCCGTTTATTAACGGTCATCACCGCGCGGCTTAACGAACCTAATAGCGCTTATTTTCTCGAAAATCGCGATTCTGCCTAAATGACCGCATTTCGCCAAATAAGCACTATTTCGTTACCGTAACAAGCGGCTAGCCCTTCAGCTTATTTCTGTATTCCGTAGGGGACATTCCGATCAGCTTCTTGAACAGCCTCGAAAAATAATAGGGGTCTTGAAAGCCTAGCGAGAGGCATATGTCTTTTATGCTGCGATCCGATAAATCCAGCAGTTGTCCGGCGCGCTGCATTTTCATTCTTAAATAATAGTCGATCGGCGCAAAACCGGTCGACTGTTTGAAAACATGATTCAAGTGCTGCTTGGACAGGCTGACATGGGCGGCCAAATCATCCAGCGACAGATTGGATTCCAGCCTCTCCGTCATGTATTGAACCGCATGCTCGATATACCGCTCGGCCTTCTCGTCCTCGGTTTGACTCTTCCTTATCCCGACATAGCTTAGAAGATAGCTGATCGTCTGCGAAACATGCACCAGGTGGTCGATCGAGTAAGGCTTGTCCAGCAGCGTATCGTAGCATTGATCGAATAACTCGATTAGTTTCACGGAATCGCTTAGGGATAGCTTCAAGGGCGCGGTTGCCAGATTCAGGTGCCGGAAGAACGCGTCGGCCAGCTCCCCTTTCAAGTGAAACCAGTATATGCTCCATGGGTTCCTGTCGTCTGCCCCATAAGCATGCGGCATGTTCGCAGGGATAACGGCCAAGGTTTGCTCCGTGAGCCGGAATTCGGCTGCGGATCCTTTTTTAATCCAGCCCTCTCCGCTCGAACAATAGATAAGAATATGCGTATCGCAGCCGGAAAGCCGTTCTCTGTAGTGGTGCCGCGCCCGCGGGAAGAACCCGATGTCCGTTATATAGAGCTGTCTGATCAATGGATGAGCGACCATTTCGTTTAGGATAAACGGCGGAAGCACATTGATTTTTTCGGCTTCAAATCCCTCTGCCTTCTTCATGACCGCCTCAGCCTTCCTCTTGAGAATGTTCTTTTCATAATACAGAATATAATCCATCATGTACAGCCGATCTTGAATTGTATACGCGATCATGGGACGGTAAGGTAGAGATAGGGACACATCAATTGCGAAGTGGAGTGAATAGAGTGGCAGATTCATTTGAGCGCACTAGAATTGCGGAAGAAACGGTGGAGATTCCGACCTACGGCGTAGGGAAGCCGGACCGAAATCCGATGTTTTTGGAGAAACGAGTCTATCAGGGCAGCTCCGGCCGCGTTTATCCGCATCCGGTCATCGATAAAATTGAAGACGAGAAAACATTGAAGGCCTATAAGCTCGTTATTCTGGAAAACGAGTATGTGAGGATCGAGATCATGCCGGAAATCGGCGGACGTATTTATCGAGCCTTGGATAAAACGAACCATTACGACTTCGTCTACTATAACCGCGTTATCAAACCGGCTCTGGTCGGATTGGCGGGCCCATGGATTTCCGGAGGCATTGAGTTTAACTGGCCGCAGCACCATCGCCCGAATACGTACGGACCTGTCGAGTACAGACTGGAGCAACAAAAGGATGGAAGCGCTACCGTGTGGGTCAGCGAGATCGATCGCATGTACGGAACGAAGGTGACGGCAGGGTTTACGCTGCATCCGGGCAAAGCTTATCTGGAGGTTCATGCCCAGCTATACAACCGGACGGCGGAGCCGCAAACGTTTCTATGGTGGGCCAATCCGGCCGTGGTCGTAAACGACCATACGCAGTCCGTATTCCCCCCGGATGTCAATGCGGTCTTCGATCACGGCAAGAGAGACGTGTCAAGATTTCCGATTGCGACAGGGACCTATTACAAAATGGATTATTCGGAAGGCGTCGATATTTCGCGGTATAAAAATATCCCCGTGCCCACCTCCTATATGGCGTACAAATCCGATTTCAACTTCGTCGGCGGCTACGACCATTCGGTTCAAGCGGGACTGCTGCACGTGGCCAACCATCACATTTCTCCAGGGAAGAAGCAGTGGACGTGGGGGAACGGCGAATTCGGGCAAGCATGGGATCGGAACCTGACGGACGAAGATGGACCTTATATCGAGCTTATGACCGGCGTGTATACCGATAACCAACCCGATTTCAGTTGGCTCCAGCCGTATGAAGAGAAAGCGTTCAAGCAATACTTCATGCCCTACAAAAATATCGGCGTCGTCAAAAACGCGACCATCGATGCGGCCGTAAATCTGGAAGTGGATCCGTCGGAGGCGAAGGCTGCCGTTCAAGTGTATGCGACTTCCCGGTTTGAGAAGGCCACTGTTGAATTGCGTACCGCACGCGGAAGTTATATGCAGGAAATCGTGGACCTGTCGCCGAACAACACTTTTAAGTCCATTGTTCCTATGCGCGGAGACGATCAGGAGCATGACTTGATCTTGACGGTGAAGGATACTTCCGGAAGAGTACTGGTAAGCTACCAGCCGAAGAAGGCCGAAATCGAGCAAGTTCCGGACGCGGCGAAGCCTTTGCCGGAGCCGAAAGAACTCAAGACAAACGAGCAGTTGTATTTGGCCGGCTTGCATTTGGAGCAGTACCGCCATGCCACATTTGAGCCGGAAGCGTATTACCTCGAAGGGCTGAATCGCGATGCAAGCGATATCCGCATCAATGTCGCTTATGGAACGCTTCTTCTGCGGAGAGGGCTTTATGCGGAAAGCGAGAAGCACTTTCGAGCGGCAATCGGCAGCTTGACTTGGCGAAATCCGAACCCGTACGACAGCGAGGCGTATTATCAGCTTGGCGTTGCGCTTAAAATGCAAGGACGGGATCGGGAGGCGTTCGCCGCTCTCTACAAGTCGGTTTGGTCTGCCGCGTGGCAGGACAGCGGGTACTTTACGCTGGCGCAAATCGCCTGCAGCAACGGTGCCTATGAGGAAGCGCTTGAATTGGCAGACCGTTCGCTCATCCGCAATGCCCGCCACTATAAGGCCCGCGACCTGAAGACCGCATTGCTCAGGAAATCCGATCGCCTTCAGGAAGCAAAAGCTTTTGCGGAGGAAACGTTAAAGCTGGATATCGCGGATTTCGGCGCGTATAACGAGCTCGCCTTGATTCTTGACGAGATGGGGGACTCGATAACCGCCGACCGGGTTCGCGCCGACTTGCATGCCCTTACTCGCGGCGATACTCACAATCACTTGTCGCTGGCTGCCGATTATGCGGCTGCCGGTCTAGCAGAAGAAGCGATCGGCGTACTGGAGCCTTTAGCTAAGGGCGGTTCGAACCAAGCGTACCCGATGGTATCCTATACGCTCGCGTATCTCTTTGACGGAGCAGGCGATCCGGTACAGGCTGCGCAGTATCGTCAGTCGGGGCGCGAAGCATCGTCCGATTATTGCTTCCCGAATAGCTTGTTCGATCTGGAAGTCTTAACGGCGGCCGTTCAAGCGGATCCGGAGGATGCTAAAGCGCATTACTACCTCGGCAATCTGTTCTACGACAAGAAGCGCTATGCCGATGCCATCGCCCATTGGGAAGCATCGAGGGCAATAGACGACTCGTTCCCGACCGTGCACCGCAATTTGGCGTTGGCGTATTACAACAAGCGCAGCGATGCGGAGCAGGCGCGGCGCTCTCTTGAGACGGCATTCGCATGCGACACTGGCGATGCCCGCGTCTTTTACGAACTGGATCAATTGCATAAGAAGCTTGGCCTTAACCCGAGCGATCGTCTTGTCCATTTGGAGAAGCATCTCCAACTGGTCCATGCGCGGGATGATTTGTATCTTGAATATGTCACCTTGCTTCATACGGTCGGCCAATACGAGAGAGGACTCGCCTTGCTTGCCGATCGTCAATTCCACCCTTGGGAAGGCGGAGAAGGCAAGGCAACCGGGCAGTATGTGCTCGCCCGTGTGGAGCTTGCCAAGAAGAGCTTAGCCGAAGTCCGCTATTCGAATGCGGTAGATTTGCTGGGTCAAGCGCTCGTTTATCCGGAAAACCTCGGCGAAGGCAAGTTGTTCGGCGCGCAAGAAAACAATATCTACTATTATCTCGGACTTGCGTACGAAGGTCTCGGGTTGGCGCTAGATGCGGAACAAGCATTCTTGGCCGCTTCACAGGGGTTGGATGAACCGGCGAGCGCAATGTACTATAACGATCAGCCGCCCGACATGATCTTCTACCAAGGTCTCGCATGTTTGAAGCTCGGACAGATCAAGGAAGCGAAGCGGCGTTTCAATACGCTGATCGATTACGCGGAGAGGCATTTGTTCGACGATGTTAAAATCGATTATTTTGCCGTATCGCTGCCCGACTTCCTCGTATTTGACGAGGATCTGAACAAGCGAAACCTCATCCATTGCCGGTATATGAGGGGACTGGGCTTGCTGGGGTTAAACCTCGCGGCAGAGGCGAAAGAGCAATTCGAGCTCGTGCTTTCGATGGACCGCAATCACCAGGGGGCATTAGTGCACCTTGCACTGGCTTCGGTCTGAAACGAAATGGAATCTAGGAGAGGAGAGGTGAACGGAATGAAATTTGAAATCGTCGCTGCCAGCGAGATCGGTGCGAGAGTCGCCGATTTGCTTGCGGAACAACTGAGGCAAAAGCCGGAATCCGTATTGGGGATGACAACAGGCTCCTCGCCTATCAAATACGGAATTTTTCAAGAGTGGATTCGCAGGGAAGCGGAGGGCGAGCTTGACTTTGCCCATGCGACCTTCATCAATCCCGATGAATGGGTCGGCATCGACTCCGAGCATCCGGAGAGCTTTCAAGCGTTCATGAACGAGCATCTATTTCGTCATTTACGGACGAAACGCAAACCATCACACATTCCAAACGGAGCAGCGGAGAATCTGCTTGATGAATGCAGCCGATTCGAGCAGTTGCTTCGCGAGCTTCAGTATGTCGACTGGCAGCTCATGGGACTCGGGTTAAACGGCCATATTGCCTTTATCGAGCCGGCGGATTCCATTCCGGCATCCACCTATGTCGCCGATATCGATGAGGAGAACCAGCTGACTCGCTCCAGTCACTTCCGGACGCCGCAAGAGGTGCCGAAGCAGTCGATTACGATCGGACTGGAAGCCGTGATGAAGGCGCGTTCGATTGTGCTCGTTGCGGCGGGCGAGAATAAAGCGGATATTGTCGCGACAGCGTTTCGCGGTCCCATCACAACCCGCGTTCCCGCATCGCTGCTCCAGCTTCATCCGAATGTGACGGTCATCTTGGATGAAGGTTCGGCGAAGCGTATCGGTATAGTATAAATAGCCAATTGACGAAAGTGAGTTTCAAGTTAAAAAAACCGCCCCTTTAAAGGGCGGTTTTTTTAGCTAACGTAACCGAATTTGGTTCGCACATTCGGCTTTATTTTTTATATATTCGTTTCGCTGCACGAGTAAACGTTCCATATACGATCGCAAAAACATCGCGTCCGCTAACTTACCAAGCAGTCCAAAAGGCGACGAGTAATCGAATCGATCTGTCATCAGCGTACCGCCATGTTGTCTTTCAAATGTATGTTCGTGCCTAAAGCTTTTAAAAGCGCCGCTAACCATCTCGTCCACGAATTTATGATGCGGATCAAACTCGGTAATGATCGATGTTAGTTGTTGGCGAATGCCGAAATGCGTGGCTTCCCAAGTTACGGTTTCCCCAAGCTCAATCAACCCGCATATACGGCCTTTTATTGCTCTTTCATTTGTGTGCGAGGTCGATTCCATGTGGAGTTCAATACTGCGGGACAAATCAAAACATACTTCAATAGGAGCGCTAATAAACTGGGATAATTTTATAATTGGCAAGAGTCAGCACTCCCTCTTCATCGACTTATGAACATTGGTTATTTTTAGATACTGCTCTAACTCCATTTTTACCTGATTGGTTTCTCCGCATATAGGGGTAAGGTTGATAAAACCCGATCGGAGGAATGCATACCATGCCGAAGGTTCATATGCGCGACCATTATTTCGACAATGTGAAGTTTGTCCTGATTGCGTTCGTAGTCATCGGGCATGTGCTCGAACCCCTGTATCCGACAAGCGATTCCGCAAAGGCTCTGTACAATTTCATTTACTTTTTTCATATTCCGCTATTTGTTTTCATTACGGGGTACTTTTCCAAGAAGACGGGAAAGCTTGCCCCGTATCTCGTTCTGTATTTCATATTTGAATCGCTTTATACGCTGTTGGATTATTATTTGAACGGGCGGTCAGGTCTCAATTTTACGTACTTGCTGCCCTATTGGGTTACTTGGTACCTGCTTGCCGTTGTTATATGGAAAATCGCCTTGCCGCATTTTACGAAATTAAGGAATCCGATTCTGATTGCAAGCTGCCTTGCGGTACTGTCCGGCTACGTATCAACGCTGGGGTACACGCTGTCCGCGCTTCGGGCGATCAACTTCTTTCCGTTCTTCTTGGCGGGTTACTATATGAAACGGGAATACTTCGGTTATCTATTTAAACGAACGGTCAAAATAGCATCTGCGCTTATTGTGATTCTCGCATTGGGTTTGCTGTTTCTCTATGGCCAGAACCTCAATTGCGAATGGCTTTGGGGCAGCTACACCTATTCCAGGCTGGGCAGTCCGGAATGGTATGCGGGGATCTATAGGATCGGAATTGCAGCCGTATCGGTCATGCTGTCCATTTCCGTCCTCTCCTTAATCCCAACGGGGTGGACTAGGATCAGCGATCCCGGCATTCGGACGATGTATCCCTTCTTGCTGCACGGATTCGTTCTCAAAATCATGGTGCATCTGGGCATCTACCGGCATATCGACACATGGGCCGATCAACTGCTTCTGATTTTGTTTGCCGTTGCTCTAACCGTAATCTTGTCTATGAAGTGGGTCGAAAAAGTTTGCGGAGTCATTTTCAAACCGAACTTATCTTTTCTGTACAAAAAGAGTAATGTGCCGTTATCGCGGGTACAGTGACCATCGGTGGTTACACAATTCGCCCAACTCTGATTACATTGATCTCCATAAAGTGCTTGTTACGTTGTTTATTATCTTCGCCTTCTTGGGTACTTGAGATAAAATCAGAGTTACATTTAATAAATCAACTGACGATCCCAAAGCATTAAGGAATATAAGAAAAATAATAGTCGGATTTAAACATCCAAAAGCCCCTAAGATTAATGGCAGAACAATAGAAAGTACTAAAAATGGTGCTATTGATATTAAAATATATCGCATCCGAGACATTATTTCCTCTGTATATACAAACCCGCCGAAATGAATTCCTATTCCTGTATTAGTGGATTTCAAAAAATTAGGAATCAGAATCAGATGGATCAATTCATGTATTAGAACTAGTAATAAAATAGAAATTATAGTTAAAATATTGAAATTTAAGGTTATAGAACCTCCTTGAAAACCATAGTCCTCCATGCTAACCGGTAAAAATATCCTCGTTAAAATGATCGCAATCGCACCACCTAGAACCATGAAAGGAACGGAAAATAGTATAGCTATGAAGTGGGATTTGGGTTCTTTTAGTTTTACCCATTGCAGGAGAAATAGTTTAGCTTGTTTTTCTGCATCAGCTTTAGGTATCTGAAAAGTGATCTTCACTCTCACTAACCTCCTAAATGCATGTAATTTATATTTTCAGAGAGGGGATTTCTTATAACGTCTTATGTATGGACTTCGTAAAGTATTCGCGAAGTGGGTGTCTCGATTATGCTATCGTTACCCGCTAGTTTGAATGATCGGCGGCACAAACACGCCCCGACCAGCCTCATGGAATACGTTAAATAACGATGAAATTGACCCCATAAAGTGATAAGGCTAATTTTCTCGCCACTTTTTGAGATGCAAGATTTTCCCACGAGGTACTGTATAATGGAATACTTCCCAACTTTCGCACATCCATTGCCCATACGGCGACAACTGCCGCGGCATATCCCCTTCCGCGAAACGCATTCAAGGTCTCAAGTCCCGCTTCATGTGCCTTGGATGTGATGCGAACGCTGCGGCAGATCGAGACGACCCTGCTCTCGTGCACTAGCGCGATACAGGGTTGCACATATTCAATTTCCAAGGTCAGCCATTCGAAACCGTCAAGCAAAAATTCCGCTATATTTTCCCTGGTGATGCTTACCACCTGCATTTTCGGCGTGGCTTCACCGGGGATTATATAACAAGGTCCCATCGTGAATCGTTCCCCTTGGAGGAGGTTCATATAGGCCTTGAAATTTTTTGGTTTCGTCTGAATATCCCTCGCGATCGGTTCGTCAGCACACAATTCCTCCAGTTGCTCGACAAGCATCTCCGGGACATCATACCGAAACCGACAGAGAGTCGTTCCCTCTATAGTCCGTCCTAAAAAAAACCGGGGGGCGGTGGCCGCTCCGGACCAGGGCTCGTTTATCGCGATTAGCCGCATGTTGTGGTCATGCGTAAACAGCGCGTCAAGATGAAGCTCCATCAGCTCATGGGCGGTTGGTTTGATTTCTTCCCGATCAGTCATGCTTCCTTCCCTCCAAATAAGAATGAACTGCTTTCGTTGTATCTCACTATCAATAATACCAATATATCCAAAGATCGTTCTGTGAATAATTTAATATAATCGAATTAGCCTGCAGTAACCTAAATAGCGTCTTTTTGGGCATAAATGATACGGTAAGAATCAACGTTCAAAGTGATTAAAAAAATAGGTAATCTTGCTTTCACTGAGTAGAAGGACGCGATGAATATTGAGATGGTGGTGGGAATGTCATTAAGAGAACGGCGATGATCATCGTTTTTGGCGTAGTTGTATTAATCGGGGGTTTAGTCTTGAAAGCAAAGTACATGTTCAATCCAATCACTTTTAAGCAAGATGAAATAACAAGATACGAATGGCATGCTTATGAATATCCTGCTCAGATTGAGTATTTAACCTATGAGGATGATAAAGGCTGGACAAAAAAATCAATCCTAAAAGATAAAAATGAAATTCTTTATATTTTTGGACAAATGAAGAAGAATCAGGAGATTGTCAGTTCCCAATCGGATTTTTTTGATATACGGAAGGACATGGGGAAAGAAAAGCTGGTCATTATCAGACACTTGGAATCCGAAGAAAACGGCGAAGGGCCTATACTGTTTCAATTTCATTATTACGAAAATGGGCATGCTGCTGACATAGAAGATAGAGAGAAGTTTATTCCGATTTCCGATGAACTGAAGGAACGGTTAAGAAAAAGGACCAATGCCATCTCATGAAGAGATGACATGGTCCTCTAGCCGATTTATTGCTACTTCTGTGGTTGCATGCCCATACCGAGCCATTCTTCCTTGGATGGTCCGTACATACCTGCGACCGGAAGACCGGCCTGCCGCATCAAGACGGTAAGCTGTCCGCGATGATGGATTTCATGTTTGAGGAAACCATACAGCACATAACCAATTGTCCACTGATTCTCGTAAAATTGGATGGTTTTATGAAGCATATCGTCAGTCAGCTGCTGTTTCACGGCTACTAGTACATCATTAGCTGTCTTACGATAGGATTCGGCGATCGCGCGTGCGGAGACCGGCTGTTCGTAGGGGTCTACGGCATGGATGATCAACCCCGTTGGAGCTAGCTTTCCGGCAGTGGCTACGATATGCCATGCCAGATAACCGAGCGTTCGATGATCAGGCGCTATTTTCTGCTTTAGGGAAGCATCCGTAAATGAGTCGAATTGTTTCTGAGTCGAAGCGGACTCCAGCCGGTATTCATTAATAAAGCTTTGCACATTTGTAAACATGGGATAGCCCTCCTAATTTTTGCTGTTAACTGAACCGCATGATCACCATCAAGATAAATAAAATGAAGAGAGCAAGCAATTCGAGAAGGGTATACGCTTTGACCAGAGATAGCTGTTTGGTGAATTCCGGCGTGCCTGGCGTTAAGGTATTCAGTTTCATATGAGTGGGACTCATCACGCCTAGACCCCAAAAAAAGAGGGCGCATGAAACGACAAGCGAAGCGATCCAGGTCCACCCATAGGTAGACGGCAGGTCATCGAGGACGCCGGATGCGATGCCGAGGATAATCCCAGAGAGTATGGTCATTATACTTACGGGAATTAAGGCGCGGCTAACTCGTTTGCCTAATGCGCCCATCACCGCGGCTTGTTTCTGCGGATCGAGGCTTGCAATCGCCGGCATAAGTATGAAATCCGCACATAGCACGGACCCGAACCAGAAGACCCCGCACAATACATGAAGCCCTGTCAAAAACATCAGCATAATCAGTTCACCTCCGTATTCTCGGGATTACCGAGCAACGAAATTTTGCCTTCCTGAAACTCAGTATAGATCGCTTGCCGATGCATAGATATTGTCCGAAGGTAGTAATAAAGTAGTAAACCGCAGTACTCCGCAGTACTCCTCTTTAGTGACGCCACTTTTATGGCGGGAATCGAGAGTTTATAAAGGAGGATGGGGTGCATGAGCGAAGAGGGCTTTAAAGAACCGCTTCTCAGCGAAATCGATCGTTTAGAACAGCGCTTCCTCGTCGGGAGGGATGGAGAGGTTCGTCTATTCCATGACCGGTTATGTTCGAATTCAGGCGGTATCATAAACCTCTACGGAACCGGAGGGGTAGGTAAAAGTTATTTGTTGAATGAATTTCGCAGGATTTCCTTATGTGCCGGAAAGAAATACTTGCAGATTGATTGCCGAGCCTTGTCTAGAAATCCGGCAGATTTTCATTACCACCTGCTTCGTCTAGTCGGCGACCCCGCTCTCTCTACCGTGCAAACGAACGACATCGGCCATTTGACGGACAGCTGCGTCAACGCGATTCGAGCCTATGCAGGCGATGAAATGCCGATACTGGTTTTAGATACATTCGAGGCGATCGGTGAACTGGAGTATTGGCTGAGGGAAGAGTTGTTGTCACGGTTGATGCCGGATATTCTCGTGGTCGTTTCCGGAAGATTCGCCTTGCAGGGGGTCTGGATAGCATCGCCGGGATGGCGGCAGCACATTACCCGCATGCCGCTTGCAGAGCTTGATTTTAAGGCGGTTGGTCAATATTTGGAGCGATCGGGGATTTCGATTGAAGGTAGTCTGCAGCACATCTGGGCAAGAACCAAGGGTCATCCGTTGACGCTTTCGCTGCTCGTAGCGACCATGTTGGCTGGGGCTGAATCTCCAACTGCGTTTATGGACGACAAAGATGTGTTCCCTCACGTGGTCGCGAATTGGCTCCGGGAAGCTCCCGATCCGGAGATGCGCGAGCTAGTGGAAGCGGCGGCCATATTGCGGGAATTTAACCACGAGCTATTAAATTTTGTGCTCGAGAAACGCGTGACGAGCGAACAATTTCATAGATTAATTACCTATTCTTTCGTTCAGCGGGTTGAGCGAGGATGGTTGCTTCACGATTTGCTCCGCGATGCGGTCGGCATTGCGTTTCGCCGCAGCAGTCCGGATTTACATAATCGGCTTTGGCTGCGCGCGGTTACCTATTATACCGAGAAAATAAAGCGGTCAGCAAAGAAAGGTGCGGCCGCCCGGGAAAATACCGAATTTCGCTATTATATCGCGAATCTATTCATTCCGTTTATGTTATACCGGCAGACCATTACCTATCATGTGGAGCAGCTGCACCCAGCAAACTGGGCGGAAGCGGAACAGTACCTGGAAGAGCGATTAGTAACGGCTAAAGACAGAAGTGCCGTATTCGTGGATCGGAAGACCAACGAGCAATTCACCTTTGTGGTAACAGCCAAGGAGAGCCTCTATACGTTAAAGCACATTCGATTAAAAGAGCTGTACGAGATAGACCCATCTTGCATCAAGCTTTTTCGCGACGAGAAGGGCAAGATTATCGGTCTAATGGAATTCATCCCCATCAATGAGCGTACGATGGAATATTTGATGTCCCGGCCTATTTCCTCTTCATATTTTAATCAGATTTCGGAAGCCGAGCGAAAAGCATTGTGCGTGCCCGGTCATACCATAGCCGGGTATTTTGTTAAAACGCTCGACATGTACGATCTTTTCGATCCGGGCATGATGCTTGCGACGGTGTCTACATTCATCCATTATCTGTTGACGGCGGGTTACGTGGTAGCTACTTCAATCTCGAATCCGATAACCGATTCGTTTGCCGACAGTTTGGGATTAGAGAAGACGACTATCGTACATTACGACTACGATGGACAAACGCCGATGCCTTATCGCGTATTGGATACGAGAGGAAATAAAATCATGAACTACCTGAATAAAATGATCACTTCTTTTGGGTTGTCCGAAACGAAGGATGAGGATAAGGATGAAGTGAAGCCGAAAGACCGGCTATCGATTCGGGAAAGAGAAGTCGTAAACCAGTTAATGAAAGGACGCTCCAACAAGGAAATCGCGAACGAGCTATTCCTCAGCGAGACCACGGTAAAAAAGCACCTAACTAACATTTTCGATAAGCTGGGCGTTAAAAATCGGGCGCAGCTGATTAGCTTGTATAAAGGGGATTAATTCGTTACCCATTTGACTGGATTTCTCGATGGAAAAACAAATAACCGCCAAACGGCGGTTTAGGCTGTCGGGAAAGCCTAGAGGGTCTAGCCTTGAAACGTCTAACGGACATGGATGTCCGTTAGACGTTTTTTTATCGAATAAACCGGATGTAACGGTCACGTATGTCCGTTAGAATCGAAAAACATGATTTTTTCGAACAAATGCCTGTTGAATGAATGGAGGAAGAACGAACTGAAAGGAAGGTAATCATCTGCCATGTACGAAATCGAAACCGAGCGCTTAACGTTAAAGATGTTTGACTTCAATCGAGATCTCGATGCTTATTCAAAGGTGATGGGTGATAAGGAAGTAGGGCGATGGCTGCCGAAGGGAACAGGCTACTCCCTGGAGGCTACCGAACGCCTCATTCGCTATTTCATCGAACATTGGAATACTCGAGGCTACGGAACATGGGCAATTTATCGAAAAGATACGGATACGTTTCTTGGCCACTGCGGTTTGAACTACGTTGCAGACCTTGGGGAGACAGAACTATTGTATGCCTTTGGCGCGCATGCAAGAGGTCAAGGGTTTTGTACGGAAGCAGCCGCCGCGGCGATTCGCTGCGGGTTTTCAAATGCCGGTCTGCAGTCCATAATCGCTCTTGCCAAGCCGGACAACGCGAAATCAATTCGGGTGATGGAAAAGTTGGGGATGACGTTTAAAGACCGGATTGTGTTGAAAGGCATGGATCTCGTTATGTATAAGGTACTTAAAGCAGCAGTCGGCTGACAGTCATTTCGTAAGATAAGGCTAACCAGAAGTATCGGATATGCCTTATCTTATGACCGAAAGTAGAAGTGCCTTATTTTTCCGGTGTCGAACACCGTTGACAACTTACTTACTAGTAAGTTAATATGTGAATGTGAAAACGCACTTGAATCTGTCGCTGGTCCGATTGATTACTACTTTCAGAAGAATAGAGGGATTTTGGCCAATGTAGATCATCCGTACGCATTGTTTATCAACTAGTAAGTAAAGTTACGTTCTGGAAAAACGAGCTTGACGTATAATCACCGCTCTAGAGTATAAAATAAAAATGATCAAAGGGAGAGTTAACAAATGATGAAAATTGAAAAGAAATTGTACACAGCTACTGTAAACGTTCAAGGTGGAAGAGATGGCAAAGCGGTTTCCACCGATGATAGGCTTCACGTTGATTTGAGATATCCTAAGGAATTAGGCGGTAATGGAGCTGGAACAAATCCGGAGCAATTGTTCGCAGCAGGATTTGCTGCATGCTTTGAAGGTGCGATTGGTGCCGTTCTTAGACAGAAACAAATTAAAGCGGACGGGACAACAATTGCTTCTCATGTTACGCTCGGCAAGGATGCGAACGACGGCTATGCCCTGGCAGTTACGTTGGACATCACAATTAAAGGCCTAGAAATTAGCGTCGCTGAGGAAATCGTCGCTGAGGCGCATAGGGTTTGCCCTTATGCCAAAGCAACTCACGGCAATATCGAAGTCATTTCGAACGTTATTGGTTAACTGGCGCACAGTTAAGATGTGGTACGTAGGCATATCTAGGTGACAAAAAGCCAGAAGCGGCAAATTGACGCTTCTGGCTTTCACTTTCGCCCAAAGTCGGCGAAAGTGATGAATGAAGAGCTCTCCGAGCACTACATTCGCCCAAAGTCGACGAATTTGATGTATGTAGAGCTCACCGGGCACTACATTGGCCCGAAGTCGGCGAAGTTGCTGAATGAAGAGCTCACCGAGCACTACATTCGCCCAAAGTCGACGAATTTGATGTATGTAGAGCTCACCGAGCACCACATTCGCCCGAAGTCGGCGAATGAGCAGAATGTAGAGCTCACCGAGCACCACCACGATTTGTGCCAAAATTCGATTTTATTACTAAATAGTTTGATTCAAAAAAAAAGCGGTAGTCTAGGGCCTAGATCATTCCTGGACTGTCGTTTCTTCTTTTTATTTATATTTTAATCAATATTGTTTGGATTAATCTATCCCAATACTCTGAGCGTGGCTGCGTCCACCGAAGAGCAATTGGCTCGATTCAGGAAGTGCGGAAGAGCTTCAGAGTGGGGTTGCACGATTTAAAATCTAAGAAACAATGATCAAAACAGCCCCCAATAAAGGGGCTATTTATGTTTTATTTGCCATTTGCCCGCGCTACATTACCAAATAATGCTTGCCAATCCTAATTGTTAACCTTATAATTCGATTGTGGTTAACAATTAAAGTAATGGTTGGTGTTGCCTATTCATTTCGAATATGAACGGCTGTCCGCCCTGGACAAAGCACACTTGTGGCATCCTTTCACTCAGATGAAAGATTATATGGGAGCAGATCCCCTAATAATCGAACGGGGGGAGGGCGTTATGCTTTATGACGTTCAGGGTCGCGGTTATTACGATGGGTTTTCATCCGTATGGCTGAACGTTCATGGCCACAACGTGCCTGAACTGAATCAAGCGGTCATGGATCAACTGGCGCGGGTGGCACATTCCACGCTGCTTGGAATGGCAAATGTTCCGTCCATAGAGCTAGCGACGAAACTGGTACAGATTGCTCCTCCCGGCCTGAACAAAGTGTTTTATTCGGATTCAGGAGCGACTGGTGTTGAAATCGCGATCAAGATGGCATTCCAATACTGGCATAATCGAGGCATACCTAAAAAGAAAACGTTCATTACCATGAACCATGCTTATCATGGAGATACATTAGGAGCGGTCAGCGTCGGTGCCATTCCGTTGTATCATGAAGTATTCCGTCCAATGCTGTTTCCCGCACATGTGATTCCTTATCCTTATCCATACCGACACGCAAATGGTGCCGCGGGCGCGATGGAGGAGACGCTTGAACGTTTGCGTACGCTGTTGAAGGCGAAATCCGATGAGATTGCGGCGATGATTGTAGAGCCGATTGTTCAAGGTGCCAGCGGTATCGTTGTGATGCCGCCCGGATGTTTGAGCGAACTAGCCGAGATATGCAAACGTTATGACGTGCTGCTTATCGCAGATGAAGTGGCGACAGGCTTCGGCCGGACGGGCGAGATGTTTGCCTGCGGGCATGAAGGCGTTTCGCCAGATCTCATGGTCGTCGGCAAAGGACTAACAGGCGGTTACTTGCCTGTCGCGGCAACGCTAACTACGGATGAGGTATACGAGGCTTTTTACGCCGATTATGAAGAGCAAAAAACGTTCTTTCACGGTCATTCATTTACGGGGAACCCGCTTGGCTGTTCCGTTGCGTTGGCGAGCTTGAAACTGATCGAAGATCGGCGTGTCATCGAAAGCGTAGGTGCGAAAGCCGGGTTTGTCGCCCGAAAGCTTGCAGGATTAACGGATTGGCCGAATATTGGCGAAGTCCGGCAGAAGGGACTGATGATCGGGATCGAGCTGGTTCGGGACAAAGCAGCACGGGAACCGTATGACTGGGCTGAGCGCATTGGCGTTCAGGTATGCATGAGAGCCAGAGAGATGGGGATGCTGACCCGGCCACTCGGAAATGTAGTCGTGTTTATTCCTCCTCTAGCCAGTACGGAACCTGAGCTTGATGCGATGACAGAGATTTTGGTTCAGTCTATTCGCGATGTAACGGAAGGACGAATAGGATGAGTCGATTTAAAGGATTGTTTGTCACGGGGACCGATACCGGAGTCGGCAAAACGGTCATAACCGCAGCGGTGGCTGCGGCACTTCGCGCCGAGGGGTTCAGCGTCGGCGTCTGGAAGCCTGTTCAGTCCGGAGCACGTTTGGGCAGCGGAGAGTCTGATGCTGAACGTTTAATAATAGCTTCAGGAATTGAGGATACACCGGAGGCGGTGGCTCCTTTTACATTTGAAGCGCCGATTGCTCCGATACTTGCAGCGCAGCAGGCTGGTATCACGTTAACGATGGAAGGCTTGTTAGCGGGAGGCGATCCACTCGCAAGCCGCTACGATGCGCTCGTGGTGGAGGGAGCGGGAGGAGCTGCCGTACCTTTAACTAATCTAGAAATCGTTGCAGATTTGATAGCAATCCTTCAAATGCCGGTCCTGATTGTCGCCCGATCCGGTCTTGGCACCATCAACCATACCTTATTGACGGCGATGTTCTTGCGGGAACGCTCCATCCCGATTGTAGGCGTTATTTTGAACGAAGGAGAAAAGGCGGCCCATATGACGATTGAGGATCCCAGTCATACATCCAACGCGGAAATGATCGAGCGCTACGGAGGTTTGAACGTGTTGGGGCGGTTTCCAACGCTGCAAACAGAAGCCGCCGGGGAAGCTTTGGCAGCTATTTGTCATCAGCATATTCAGATGAAGCCGATCCGGGAGGCGATCGGTTTACATATCTAACGTAAGAAGGCGATGGTGGTGATCATGAACACGAAGCGTACAGATTGGACCGAATACGCTCGCAAATCGTTGGCAGGAGAATGCTTATCGATTGAAGAAGGCTTAGCTTTGCTTGAAGCAGACAATCGTGAAGTCCTTTCGATTTTACAAGCGGCGTTCATGGTGCGTGAGCACTATTATGGAAAGAAGACGAAACTGAATATGATCATTAACGCAAAAAGCGGTCTCTGTCCGGAAGACTGCGGCTATTGCTCGCAATCGATCGTGTCCGCCGCACCTATCATGAAATATTCGATGCTGGACAAAGAAACGCTTGTTGCCGGCGCCCGTGAGTCGCTTGCTCGCAAAGCGGGAACCTATTGTATTGTAGCGTCAGGGAAAGGTCCTACTGACAAGGAATTGGACCAGGTGTTGGAGGCCGTCAGAGAAATACGCAAAACCATGCCTCTCAAAATTTGCGCTTGCCTTGGGATCTTGAAGGAAGGTCAAGCGGAAAGATTGGCTGAAGCTGGCGTACATCGATATAACCACAATTTAAACACCAGCAAAAGCAATTATCCTTCTATAACAACCACTCATACCTATGATCAACGAATAGATACGGTGGAGATGGTCAAAACGCATGGCATGTCCCCCTGTTCAGGCGTCATTATTGGCATGGGGGAAACCGATCATGAAATCGTCGAAATGGCTTTCGCGCTCCGGGAGCTCAATGCCGATTCGATCCCGGTCAATTTCCTGAATGCGATTCCCGGCACGCCGCTTGCTAGCGCGGGCCGAACTCCCGCAATGAAAGCATTGAAGGTGTTGGCGCTGTTTCGATTTATTTGTCCGTCGAAGGAAATCCGTGTCGCCGGAGGACGCGAGGTGAATCTGCGGACACTGCAGCCTCTATCTCTTTATGCGGCGAATTCCTTGTTCGTTGGCGATTATTTGACAACAGCGGGACAGGAAGTGACCGTCGATCATCACATGATCGAAGATTTGGGCTTTGAGATCGAATTGTGTGCCCTATAACTGCGGAGGAGCTTGAAATGAACTGGATGGAGAAAGAGCTTGAGCGCTTGTCCGGACAATCGCTGGAGCGATTTGTCCACGCTAGCGAGCCTGCTCGGGGATTTCCCGGCTATTTGATTCGGGGTGATAGAAGGCTTCTCAATTTATCATCGAACGATTATCTGGGCCTATCCGGCAATAGGGAAGTCGTCGAAGCGATGCGTCTGGCGCTGGAAAGAGAAGAGGCAGGCTCGGGCGCTTCCCGCCTTGTAACGGGGAGTCGGCAGGCGAATGAACGTTTGGAGCAGGCTCTTGCCGCATGGCAGCAAAGCGAAGCCGCGCTTGTATTTGCAAACGGCTATATGGCGAACGTCGGGGTGATCAGCGCGCTGGCAGGACGAGGCGATGTCATTTTCAGCGACCGGTTAAACCATGCCAGCATCGTGGATGGCATTAGGTTAAGCCGGGCGGAGCATGTTCGGTATCGTCATAACGATCCTGAACATCTGAACGATTTACTTCAAAAGCACCGTCACGCCCGCCGTAAATGGATGATCACCGATTCCGTGTTTTCCATGGATGGAGATAAGGCCCTGCTGCACGAACTCGTTGAGTTGAAAAAAGAGCACGGAGCTCTGCTAATGGTGGATGAAGCGCATAGCGGAGGCATTTATGGCCACCGTGGGGAAGGGCTGGCTAACCAGCTAGGCTTGCATAAGGAAGTCGACGTTCATATGGGCACGTTTAGCAAGGCATTCGGCGTCTATGGTGCATACGTCAGCGGGAGCAGTACGCTCATTCGCTGGTTGATCAACAAGACAAGGTCGCTCATCTATTCAACGGCGCTGCCTCCTGCGGTCATCGCGGGGGTGGAGAAGGCGCTAACCATAGTCCAAGAGGAGAAATGGCGGCGCGACAAGCTTGCTGCCTCCATTCAAGTGTTCAGGTCCGCGCTTGCTGAGGCAGGTTTTACCGTCGGCAGAAGCGACTCTCCGATCATTCCGGTAATCGTCGGGGACAATGAATCCGCTTTGCGATTTAGCAGTATCCTTGAGGATTTTGGCATTTTAGCGGCTGCCATTCGACCTCCTACCGTGCCTGAAGGGACAGCCCGGCTCCGTTTTTCCCTGTCTGTTGCCCATGCCGAATCAGAGCTCCTTCATGCTGCCGATCGCATCCGTCAGGCGGGAATGTATGCAGGGGTCTTGAAGGAATGATTCGATCGACAACGGAACATGCGACATGCGGGACGATCCTATGGCTGACAGGGTGGAGCATGCCGGCTGCGATATTCAGCGGTCTTCAAGCGAGGTTGCCGGGATTTCAGCATGTCAAAGCGGATTATACGGCAGTTCATACAGCAGAGGAGATGCTCGCCCTGACCGAAAACGCAGCCAGAAATAATAAGGGAGCGTTGATTGCCGGATGGTCTCTCGGCGCATTATTGGCACTTAGGCTAGCAGCCAATGGGTTGGCGGGAGGGCTGCTTCTTATTTCGGGAACCGCCGGTTTTATCCGTCCGCATGGGGTCTGGCCAGATCTACATGTGCGTCAGATGATGACCTCGATCATGCAGAATCGTCATGCGGTCGAGACTAAGTTTCGTAAGCTGCTTTTTACGGATTCGGAACGGAAGGCCGGAATGGAGGAGCTGCTTCCGCAAACCGGCAGTTGGACAACCTCTGCATTAATCGCGGGACTGAACGTTTTGCGCAGCGAAGAATACCTGTCAAGGTTGAACCAAATCAAGTGCCCGGTTCTTCTCATTCATGGAGTTGAGGATACCGTCTGCCCTTATGGAGCGGTAAAGGAACTAAGCGTGAAATTGTCTCAAGCAGCGTTAGTGACGCTAGAAGAAAGCGGTCATGTGCCTTTTCTAGGGAAAGAAGAGGCAGTAGCAACGGCTGTAAGGAGATGGTGGAATGCATAATAGATTCATTCAACGGAATTTTAACCTGAGCGCTGCATCAGGCAGCTACGATACTCATGCCCTCATACAGCGCGCAATGGCGGAATGGCTTTCCGAAACGATTGAAGATAGAGGACCGGATCAGCTTGAAATACTCGAAATCGGATGCGGAACCGGTCAGTTCACCGAACTGCTCATTCAACGATGTCCAAGTTCATCGATATTGGCTATGGATATGGCGCCCGAAATGCTTGAAGCGGCCAAAAAGCGGCTCAAAGCGACTTCGGACGGCCAGGTTCCGTCGGTTCGATTTATTCAGGATGACATCGAATCATGGATCGATAACGTGCCCGCGGCATCGTTTGACTTGATTGTCTCTAACGCTTGTTTACAATGGTTAAACAATCCTATGGCGACCCTGTGCGGCCTAAAACGGCTGCTTCGCCCGCGAGGCCGACTGATGTTTACCACATTCGGAGATCGGACATTTCGTGAATTGCACCTTTCGTTTCATGATGCATATCTGCTTCAAGGCCTATCCCCACAGCGACATACTTTGAGAATGCAAAGCATGCGTCAATGGGAGGCCTGGCTTAGCGATTGCGGCTTTTCAGATATCCGATGCAATCAATCCGTTCAGGTTAAAAGTTACCCAACCGTGCGGAATTTTCTGCACTCGGTCAAAGCGGTTGGGGCAAGCGCGTCGGCAGCGAATCCGCCTCGATATTTCTTGCGTCGTCTTTTTCGCGACATGTATAACATCTACGAAGAGAACTATCACCTGACAGATGGCATTGCCGTGACTTATGACCTGTTACGGTTTCAAGCTGATTCTGATAGTATTAACTGACAATAGAATATACACGGGAGCTTGGTTAAGCCAGGCTGAGAGGATAGCCGATATGCTGTCGACCGTAAAACCTGATCTGGGTAATGCCAGCGGAGGAAACGTCTTAGCCTTTGTGTATACAAAGACCGCTTCTTTTCGTTGCGGTCTTTTTTCTATTGCATCCATCACATTCATGATTTGGAGGAATTGAAATGAGAAACGAAATGAAAAACAATGGAGCAAGTCCGGATATTTCGTCGTTTCCGGGAAGCAAAAAGGTGTACGTTCAAGGCTCGCGTGCGGATATTAACGTGCCGATGCGCGAAATTGCGCTAACCCCTACTAAAGGGGCAGATGGCATTGAGGAAGTTAATCCTTCTGTTCGAGTCTATGATTGCAGCGGACCATATACCGATTCAGAACTCATAACGGATATTCGCAAAGGTCTTCCATTGAATCGCAGAGAGTGGATATTGGAACGGGATGATGTAGAAGAGTATTCGGGAAGGACTGTTAAGGCAGAAGACAACGGATATAAACACGAGGAATTCACCGAGCAAACGAACCTTTTTCCAGGGTTGAATCGCAGGCCGCTGCGAGCCAGAAACGGCGCGAATGTGACACAAATGCATTATGCCAGACAAGGGATCATCACCCCCGAAATGGAGTACATCGCAATACGAGAAAATGTAACTCCGGAATTCGTTCGCAATGAAGTTGCAAGCGGTCGGGCGATTATCCCATCCAATATCAATCACCCGGAAAGCGAGCCTATGATTATCGGCCGCAACTTCTTGGTGAAAATTAATGCAAACATCGGAAATTCCGCTGTGGCATCATCTATAGAAGAAGAAGTCGAAAAGATGAGATGGGCAACTCGCTGGGGCGCTGATACGATCATGGATCTATCAACGGGTAAACATATACATACGACGCGCGAATGGATCATTCGCAATTCCCCCGTGCCCATTGGAACAGTCCCGCTCTATCAGGCTCTGGAAAAAGTCGGTGGAAAAGCAGAAGAATTGAGTTGGGAGATTTATCGGGATACTCTGATCGAACAAGCCGAACAAGGTGTCGATTATTTTACGATTCATGCGGGAGTTCGTCTGCACTATATCCCATTGACCGCGAAGCGCGTGACTGGAATTGTGTCTCGCGGCGGTTCCATAATGGCGGCTTGGTGTCTTGCTCATCACCAAGAGAATTTTCTTTATACGCATTTCGAAGAAATATGCGAAATCATGAAAACCTATGATATCGCCTTTTCATTAGGAGACGGTCTACGTCCGGGTTCTATAGCGGATGCTAATGATGAAGCGCAGTTTGCTGAATTGGATACGCTTGGCGAGCTGACCCAAATCGCATGGGAGCATGACGTGCAAGTGATGATAGAAGGTCCGGGACATATACCTATGCACATGATTAAAGAAAATGTAGACCGACAAATGGAGGTCTGCAAGGAAGCGCCCTTTTATACATTAGGACCGCTTACGACGGATATCGCTCCCGGATACGATCATATTACTTCAGCTATTGGCGCGGCAATGATCGGCTGGTTCGGCACGGCCTTGTTATGTTATGTCACGCCCAAAGAGCATCTAGGGCTGCCCAATAAGAATGATGTGCGTGATGGCGTTATCGCCTATAAGATAGCAGCTCATGCCGCTGACTTAGCCAAAGGACATCCGGGAGCGCAGGAGAGGGATAATGCTCTATCGAAAGCACGTTTCGAGTTTCGATGGAGAGATCAATTTAACTTGTCCTTAGATCCGGAAAGAGCCATGGATTATCATGATGAGACCTTGCCGGCGGAAGGAGCAAAAACAGCTCATTTCTGTTCCATGTGCGGACCTAAGTTTTGCAGCATGAGAATTACGCAGGACATTCGCGACTATGCAAAGCAACAGGGACTTGACGAAAAGCAAGCTATTGCGATGGGGTTACAAGACAAGTCTACTGAATTCAAAGAAGCGGGAAGCGCCATTTACCGGCAAAACTAATCAATCGTTCAACGTTGTTTAACGTACGTTTAACCATAGGGAAGCTATGATTCTTTATAATGTGATGATAATGATGCATGTGTAACAATCCGGGGAAAGGAGTTAAAATGAGAACAAAATATTTGGAGCTAAGCAAAATAATTACTAGCGATATTTTGATGACGCGATCTCCATCGGATGCTAACCGCCTGCCTAGCGAAATCGAGCTGTCGCAAAAATATAAAGTTAGTCGCGAAACCAATCCGGTTTTCCGGAGGAATACCAGGAGTATACGCGGCTCGTTCCTTCAACGCTGCATGATAGGATCCATGCGGTACCAGGTAATCACGAGACCCGCTGGGACGAATGGGGCAAGGAGTACTATACCCAATTATTCGGCAAGTCCAATTATTCGTTTGACCATGGCGGCGTTCATTTCATTGCCCTTGACCCGACTACGCTGCTGCAAGAGGGGGGATATTTTTCCCCGGCCCAATTGGAGTGGCTGCGCAGGGATTTGATGAATACAGGCAAGAAAACGCCAATCATCGTTTACCTTCATTATCCGGTTGGCAACAATTTCTACTACATCAGCAACCAAGAGGAATTCTTTGAAATCGTGGAGCCGTACAACGTACGTGCGGTCTTTACCGGGCACATCCATCGCGAAGTCGTGTGGAAGCAGAACGGCATTACCCTTATAGCTCTGCCGGCTATCAAGAATGCGCCCGTCTACCATTGGGTTGAGAAGAAATCGTTTCCGCTTCAGCCGTCCGTACTTGAAGTTTATAACGCGGAGTTTACGAACGGAACGGTGTCCGGCAAGAAATTGGTGGTGGAAATCCCGCTATCCGGAGATAAACCCGCTGAGCATGAGAAGCCGATAGAGGCTAACGTAAGCAATAATGATGCTAGCCATCCCGTACTTAGTGTAAAAATAGGACCGCAAGCAAACGTGGCAAGTGTCCAATATCAGTATTGGCCGGATATTACTTATGCGGGATCGAATGACGGGAACTGGCAGGATCTGGTTCCGAAGGAGCCTGGACATCAAAGCGGAATTTGGGAGACGGTTGTCGATACGGCAGGCAAAGCACCTGGCAGCTACCGGATTCAGCTCCGGGTTACCAATCAGTTAGGCGAGCTTTGGGATGAAGCTGTTCCTTTCGAGATCCCTGCTCAACTTAACGCCTCAACTAATACTTCACGAATCTCATGGGAATTCAAGCTTGACGCTTCCGTTCAGGCCGGGATCGTGATTGCAGGGGAGAACACGGAGTCTCCTGTTGCGATTGTGGGACAATTGGACGGCACCGTTACGGCACTCGAAGTATCGGATAAAAAGGCGAAACCGAAGTGGACCTATCGAACCCAAGGGGCGATTGTCGGAACGCCGGCGCTGAGCTCAGATGGCAGCCGCGTATTTATTGGATCGACAGACCACCGGATTTATGCAATGGATACGTCAACGGGCAATTTATTATGGTCCTATAGCGGCTCACAGCCCATTCTGAGCAGTCCGCAATGGCTTGACGACTCCCATGACGGAAAACCAAGTCTGTTCGTCGTCATCGGGCGAACATTATTGAAACTAGACGCCGCAACCGGAGCCGTACTTTGGACGGCAGATATTCACGGATTTTTTGCCGGTAGACCTGAAATCGTGGATCAGACGGTCTTTGTGGCCTCGGGGGATGGCAAGGTGTCTGCGCTGGACATCCGTTCGGGGATGCTTTTGTGGCAAAAAACGCTGTCCATCCAAGCGAATCCTTACCGTACTTTGTTATACAGTCCGTGGTACTGCAACCCTACCGCTCTGCCGGACAAGCAATCGGTTCTGTTTACTACGGTATCAAAGGCATACGCGTTGAATGCCGCGACCGGGAATACCGTATGGACGCTTAATGGCGGCTACATGTATGCTGGTCATTCTGTTTTCATGGCGGAGCCCGAACCGACGCTTGTGCTGCCGGACGAATGGGGTACTGCAACAGCCGTCAATCCCATTAACGGAAGCAAACGGTGGACGTCGAAAACTAAACAACGGATTTTTCATACTGCGCCTATTTTCTGCAAGGGAATCATTTATTTGACTTCCGTCAATGGTTTGATGACCGGAATTGATGGTGTTACCGGAAATATAGTCGATGAACTCCAGTTCTCGCGCAATTATGTATTTTCATCTCCGGCATTATTAGCCGGCCAAATGCTCATCGCAGCAGGACACGACGGTATCGTTCGCGGAATCAGGCTGTAGCCGCATACCGACAGGCATTGAAATCAGTTTATAGGGAGGAAGAAAGAATTGCTTAAAAAACTGTATCATTTGGTTCTTAGTATGTCGTTGTTATTGATTCCATTGCTATCAAGCAGCAATGCGAATGCAGCCGAAGCCCCGCTATTCGAAAAAGGAAAAGAAGTGCCCCTTAAAGTCATGTCTTATAATATCCACCATGGTGTAGGTGAGGACGGCGCTCTGGATTTGAAAAGAATTGCTGAGCTTATTAAGCAATCAGGCGCTGACATTATCGGATTACAGGAAGTCGACAATCATTTCTCGGATCGAAGTAACTTCGAAGATCAGGCAAAATGGCTAGCGGATTATCTTGGGATGAATTATGCGTATGCCGCTAATCTTGACTATGAACCATTGCAAGAAGGACAGCATCGCCGTCAATACGGAACGGCCGTATTGAGCAAGTATCCGATCCTTTCCTCGGAAAATCATTTGCTCACGAACATTCCTTATCCGGTCAATCCAACGGAACAACGAGGGCTCTCGGAAACGACGATTAATGTAAAAGGCAACCACGTTCACTTCTTTAATACCCATCTTGATAATAAAAGAGCCGAACAAAGAGACCTTCAAATTAAAGAAATCCTCGAGATTGCAAAACATAACGAAGGAACAAGCATCTTTGCAGGGGACTTCAACGCCACACCTGATAGCGGGGAAATCATGAAGATGAGCGCACAGTACATGGATGCATTTGCCAAACTCGCTCAAGACGTGGACTTTACGTATCCTTCCCTTCCTCAACCTGACCGTCGTATCGACTACGTCTTCGCTTCAGACGATGTTCAGATTAAATCTGCGCAAGTTATTCGTACGGAGGCCTCCGATCACTTGCCGATTTCAGTCGATTTGGTGATCTCAAAAAAGCACGTACAGAACTGAGTAAGTAAGCCTATCTCATACAAAGGACGTGTGACCATGCTTCGTGGTCACACGTCCTTTGTTAATGTTCATCCGATACTTTTTCTATTTGTTCATTTCCACGATATAGTCGGCAGTACGAATCGCAAGGGCAACTGTTGTCAAAGTCGGATTGGTAGCACCATTGGAAGGCAACACGCTGTTATCCGCTACATAAAGACCGGAAACGCCATGGATTTGACCATACCGATTGGTCGCGGATGTCGCTGGGTCGTTACCCATCCTGCACGTGGATGAGTCATGGAAATCATCCCCGGCCGGTCTTTGACATATCGAAATCAAATCCACCTTCATCGCCAAGGCCATCTTTTTAGCTTCTTCGGTCATCCGACGAATGATCTCGACGTCCTTTTGGCTGAATGAGAAGGATACCTGCAATTTTGGCATCCCGTACTCGTCCGTGAGTTGAGGGATTACATATACTTTATTTTCATACCTAGCTTCGACCTTACCGAAGATGTTCGCTTCTATCATTACTTGTTTATGAAACGGTATCTCTTGATAGGGCTGGTGCGCTCTGCCGGGATCTGGTCCGACCCATTGATATTGATAAGGTTTTTCGGCAGTCTGTGGAGTAATGATATTGAGTATGCCCAGAGGTTCAGGAAAATCACTTCGGTTTGCTGCAGCCAAAGCGATCAATTTAGAATGGCACGTTAAATAATGGCCAATTGCTTCCCCTTGAATACCGGAATTTAATAATATACGGGGGGTTTGATAGGCATTGGCTGATAAAATAACCTTCTTGGAGCGAAGAAAGTATGATTTGCGTTCGGGTGATACAACCTTAACCCCGGAAACTTTGCCTTGTTCGGTTATAACTTGTACTGCTCTTGCTTTTACGGCCAAGTCATACGGCAACTTGTTCAGGGCTGCAGCAAGAAATTCAATGGAACTAAAATAAACGTTAGATTGGATTAAGCCTAACCGCGAACTCTCGAGATTAACGGCCCTCGGAGCACTTTTTGATTCTGAAAACCCATTTTCCTGAAGTCGCTCAAGCAGCACATTTGTGAGCGAGGAGCCGATATCATAATGATTCGTCACATTCATGACCCGTTCTGCGATGCTATAATACCCGTTCAATTCTTTAGGCGAAATGGGCCATGTTTCAGTTTCGCTTAAAGGCATGCGGGGAGTAACGGCACTCCAAAATAAAGTTCTCCCCCCCAAAGCGAACAACTGCCTCGCTCCCGGAAGAGCTGGCGCTACGGGTTCAGACACTTTGGGATTTAGAAAGAATGCCCGAACGCGTTCATGATTCATCGTAGCGATGTTTACTGCATGAGTTTGCAATAGTAAATCCCCTGCTTCGACAACGCCTATACGTTTGCCGCAATGTTCCCACCGTTCGCATAATCGCCAAAGCGCTGCTCCCCCGCCTGCTCCGGTACCGACAACGATGACATCATACTCATTTCTCTCCATTTCTTCCAGGGAGACTAGCGGAATCCAATTATCAAGGTAAGGAAGCTGTACAGGAGGGCAAAGGGGCACTGAAACATCATTACCTATCTCAGTGTCTGAAGCAGGGGGGAGATTCATGATCATGCCTGCAAGGTTCTGGTCGGGATCCGTAATTCGGGGATTAAGCGAGAGGAGATAAGTGATTGGGATATTGTTAATGTCAGCTATGGATCTGAGTGTATCATGGATATCCGCGATACGTATCCTCAAAGCGTCTCCCTCCTTTGCTCTATGTATCAATACAAATATATAAAACGCGTCTGACGATTAGACCCTTTGGTTCGATGGATGCCGGCATACTTGAACGAGGTATACATTCAAAGCGCAAGACCCATAATGACGAATAGTTTGGTCATTTTACAATGTACGTGTGATCCCTCAGTTTATAAGAGATCGAGCCGTACGGAGGGAGCAGAGAGGCAATGGAAGGAGAGTCTCCTCAGTCTCAAAAAACATTGCAAAGAGCCGCATCTAAACCTAAGCGGCAAATCTCCGAATTATTATCAGACAATCTAACTTATCTTGAACATATATTTGCAAACAGCGATGATATCATGTTTTTGCGTTGGTCTTACGGACCGGATCTGCAGCATAGTGCTTGTTCCGTTTATTATAAGTCCCTGGTTCAAGATAAGAGTGCCAATTATATGAAATCTTCGCTTCAGGATCTCGTCACTCACGAGGTAGGTCCGGCTACAACAGTTACACCTCAGGATATTATCAAGTTTTTCGGTCAACATGGTGTATCGGAGAAGACGGCATCGCTATTGGATGATATGGATACCGCAGTAGAGCACATTTCTAAAGGACATATCGTAATCTTCTTTGATCACTGGAATCATGCTTTAACCTATGACGCAATATCCGTTGAGACAAGGCAAGTTACAGAGCCGGTTGTTGAATCGGTTGTACAGGGACCACGGGAAAGTACAGTTGAAAATCTGCAGAAAAATATAGGACTTCTTCGATTGAGGCTAAAAACCCCGAAATTCAAAATCGTAACCTTTCAGGCAGGCGGTGATACCCAATCCGATGTGGCATACGGCTATGTCGAAGGGGCTGTTGATCCGGGAATTTTGCAGGAGTTCCAACAAAGAGTGGAGCAGATAAAACAACTCGAAATACTAGAGACTTCCTATATTGAACAAATCATCGAGGATTCGACCTACTCTCCTTTCCCCCAGCATCGGTATACAGAACGTCCAGATGTTGCCGTTGCGGCGCTGCTGGATGGGAAAATTGCTGTCATGATGCAGGGGACAGGCAGTATTTTATTATGCCCGGGTCTGTTTACGGAATTTTTCCAATCCAGCGAAGACTATTATCAGAGAACGATCATCTCGACACTTATTCGGTGGCTACGAATCGTTGCGTTTGTTATGGCATTGTTGCTTCCCAGCATCTATATCGCCTTGATAACCTATCATCAAGAACTGGTTCCGACCGTACTGCTTCTAGCCATTATCGAAGCTCGCGAAAGAATTCCGTTGCCGGCTTTTTTTGAAGCGCTGATGATGGAATTTTTTTTCGAAATGCTGCGGGAAGCCGGGGTCCGTCTTCCGAAGCCTATCGGATCAACCGTCAGCATCGTAGGAGCACTTGTTATTGGAGAAGCGGCAATTACCGCAAATATCGCCTCTCCGATCATGGTCATGATTGTCGCCTCGACCGGGATCGCGTCCCTTACCATTCCCCAACACACGATCGGGATCGCATTGCGAATTTTAAAGTTTCCACTTATGCTGTCTGCCGGGATTATGGGAGGGTTCGGGATGCTCATCTGCATGTATCTTATCCTGCTTCACCTATGTCAGCTTCGTACGCTCGGAATTCCTTATTTAGCTCCTCTCGCACCATTAAGGATTGCCGAACTGCGTGACGTGATCATGAGGACATCATTGAAAGTGATGCTTCCGAAATCCACGCAATAGACATGTCCATCCATTCGTTAACGGGAAAAACAAATGAAAAAACTTATTCAATTCGGTTTACTGGGCGTTTTGCTTCTTACCTTACCAGGTTGCTGGAATAAACGAGAGCTGCCCGAACTCGGGTTAGTTATGGCAGTCGCGCTAGATCAAGGGAAAAAGGGTCAAATCGAGATGACAACGCAAGTTTTCCGCCCTTCGGCATCCGGGAGCGAAGGCGGGGGAGGAGATCCCAAAAGTTCATTTATTAATGTAAAAACGAGCAAAGACACCGTTTTTCAAAACATACGGGAAGTTCCTCTTCATCTGGGAAGAAGGACGCAATGGAGTCATATGCGAGTCATTATGATTGGAGAGTCTCTGGCTAGAAAAACGGACATTGGGAAACTCCTTGATTTGTTTTTTAGAGACCATGAACCGCGTCACAACGTTTCGGTCCTAATTGCTAAGGGCCATGCAGGTGAATATTTAGCAAAAAAACCGATTGTCGAACAGACGACAGGTCAACAGCTTATGCGGATAAAGCAATATCTTTTTCAAAAAAACACGAGTACGATAAAATCCACCTTGCTAGAGGTGGCTAAGCAGTTGAAGGATGATAATGATGCCTTATTGGGATACGTAAATGAAGAAAATGGCTCATTTGCAGCATCGGGAGCTGCGCTAATCAAAAAAGGAAAGCTGATTGGTGTACTGCCATCCGATCACATTAAAGGTCTGCTGATGCTCCTCAACAATTATCAAAATGGATTAGTCGTAATCAGCTGTCCCAATAATAAGAAAGAGAATGAAGCTATTGAAATCGTGTCCTTACATTCAAGATGGAAGGTTAACATGGTGGATGACAAGATTACGGTTCGAGTGAAGATGGAAGTTGAAGGAGCGCTCGGAGAGTTAAGATGCACCGAACTGAAAACGATGAAAGACGAAGCCAAGCTCATCGACCAAATTGAAAAAGAGTTGACAAAAGAAATGATGACAACGATTCAAGTTCTGCAGGACAGAAAAGCCGATGTGATTGGGGTTGGCAACCATATTTATAGATATCACCCGAAACAATGGAGCAAAATGAAAAATAACTGGGACGAGCGATTTGCGCAAGTAACCTTTACATTTCACATTAAGACAAAGCTAATAACAAGCGGAACGTCACTTCCGGAGCCCGTATTGTCGGAAAACGCCCAATAACGGAGGCAGCGCATGTGGTAGAACGATCGATTGTCTTTGCCGTTGCATACGGTTTAGTCATCCTGCATGATTGGATTTTTATAAAAAGCAATATGGGCAAAAAAGAAAGGGGCGTACGTTACGCCCTTTTGCTCATTGCTATTTATATGGGTTTTGATTATGTCACGGCTTCGGATTTTTACGATTTATATGATTTTGTCGAATTCTTTTTAAGGGAGCCAGGAACAGCGATTGTAAATATTCTTACAAAATGATGGTAAGGGGAAAGATGAGTGAATAGGTTGCAAACGATAAGCTATCGGCAAATGAGTATACTCTTTTTTATATTCATGACTGGTTCCTCCAGCATTAATATCCCGGGTCCGTTAATTAGCAAGTCGGATAATGCCGCATGGCTTTCCATCCTGATTGCGGGTGGGCTGGGATTATGCATGTTGGCATGTATGCTGTTTCTGCAGCGACAATATCCTGACATGACTTACGTGGAGTATAGCCAAACATTAATTGGGACATGGCCTACCGTTATTCTCTCAATAGGTGCGTTAGCCTTCATATGGCACACGGAGTCAGGAATTATCTTGGATATCAGTTTATTTATGGTAAGCTCGATGCAGAGAGAGTCTCCACTGTATATCTATTCATTGCTAATTTCGATCGTATCCGCATTGGCGGTGCGAGCAGGATTAGAAGTGATGACAAGGATGTTTATTCTCATTATGATACCCGTAGCTTTTTCTATTGCTTGGGTGTTGTTAATGGCTATTCCGACATACTCCCCAGAGTCATTGCTGCCGATCATGCCAAATGGAATCAAACCGATTCTCAACGGCGCTTACACTGCATTTGGTTTTCCGTATGCCGAGGTATTTTTGTTTGCAATGTTACTGAAGTTTACGAATCAAGGTCAAGGAAGTAAATTAACCCGTGCAATGATCCTTTCATTGTTGATCAATATTATCGTTTTATGCGCAACTACGGTGTGTACGATTATGGCGTACGGCCCTTTAGCCGGTACTACAAAGTACACGCTTTATATGATTGCCCGAAATATCGAATTCCAAGAGATTATCACAAGGATTGAATCCATCATTGGATTTGCTTTGATCTCTGCATCATTTATGAAAGCAAGCATTACTCTTTACGTATTTAGTTTATTTGTAACCCAGCTTTTAAAATTGAACGATTATCGCCTTGTGGTGACGCCGCTTGCGCTGCTTGGCTTTTTACTTACGCTTGTGGGGTATGACAGTATAACTCAATGGGGAAATATCAGTGTCGGGATGATCCAGCCGCTTTGGGTGTGGGTATCACTGGCTTTCCCGATGTTGCTGCTGACTCTGGTCGCCTATTTTAAAAAAGGTAATCTACAGGGATAATTCCAGGGCTAATTCTCAACGACACCGATGCTTTTCAGGTAGTTGAGGCTTATTTTCGCACTTTGCAGCGGGTTCTGGCTTACATTCTGCTCAACGAAATAATAGTTCACTCCTGTTTCCTTGAGAATGCGAAAAATGGGCGGCCAATCTATAGTGCCACTGCCGATTTCTGTGAAATCTCCTTCTTTATCCATATCCTTGATGTGGATAAGGGGTGACATTCCCTTATACTTTTGCAGAGTTGCCTTTGGATCCAGCCCTGCTTTCTTTACAAAATATAGATCAAGCTCTAATTGCATCATACTGCTGCCGACACCTTGTAACAGTTGATCAATGATTAACTCTTCTCCTAGTTTTTCATATTCGTGTTGATGGGGGTGATATAACAGAAGCATTCCTTGGCGTTTTGCCTCCGCAGCCATCTTTTTTAATGAAGATATCAATTCGGGAATCTTTTCTTTATCTTCGAATCTTTCCTTAGGGAAGCTAGTTACTATATACTTCATTCCAAGAGTAGAGGCGTATTGGATTTGATGTAGCAAGTCGGTTTCCATATCTTTGTAATTTACATATGTCGACACCGTTTTCAAGCCGAGTTGATTCAACATCCTTTTCATCTCATAAGCGTCAACTCCGCCATAGTCTTGTGAAAATTCCACCAATACATAGCCCATTTCCGCTACTTTCTTTAGCGTTCCGAAGAAATCTTTCTTCGCTTCATCTCTAAGTGTGAAAAGTTGCAGTCCTGGGGGAATTATGAATAAATCCCAAAGTTCATTGCCTAATCTTCGAAACTTCATCAATGCATCCCTCTCCCTTGATAGACATTTATTAATAGTTATGACAAAAAGCCCGGCCTTATGAGGTCGGGCTCTTCATTTGCGCCATAGCAGGCAATGCATGGAGCGTTCCAGTGTTGGGCTTTCTATTCATAAAGATAAATAAGCTGCCTATTTTTAAATAGCAGTCCAAGCTGAACGCGTATACGCGTGTTCCGCTTAGTAAGATGCCAAATGCAGTCGTATAAAGAGTAAGGCTCATGACATTGATATTGCCTGAAAGAATGAAATTAATATGCATAAATAGACAAATCAGAACGGAAGGGAAGATCATGAAACCTGCTATGAGAAAGAGGCCGACAATGATTTGAACAACCGGTATGGCATAATTTAAAACCATCACTTGATTTAACGCGACGTCCTCAATAAGACTTTTATAAAATCCCGGAACATTTGGCTTATCCAATGCTTTTATCAAATAATCCGTCAGAAAAACGCCAGGCTGAGCAAACCATGAATGACCTGAAGAACCGCCTTCCCCTAATACTTTCGTTACCCCCGCCAACAACCAACCCACACCGAACAGAACGCGCATGAGAGCAAATAAGGCCCGCCATCCCCATATACTCCATGTTCTCAGATCAGCTGAATGGAACTGGCTTTTAACAACTTTATTTCTCATAATAAACCCCTCCAAGTAAGAATCATTCTCAGTTGAACGATGACGTCGTTATTCTACAGCAATCACCTTAAAAACTATTAAATAAATAATTAAAAAGGATTAATAGTCATGGCCGGTTTTAGAGCTGCGGCGAATTCGAGTAAATCATTAATGGTTGTTAATGTTCTTTTAATCCGAATTTTAGAATGTCTTGGTATTGTTGTTCAGTGATAATTATTCTCACTTAACTTATTAAGGAGGTGACATGCTGGATGACAGTAACGGTGAATCGTGTCTGCGCGAGTGCTCTTTTAATGTTAACGCTATTCATTGCATGCTTTTCGCAGCAAGTACGGGCGCAACAAGAAGATACGCTGAAAGAGAAGGTTGTCCAGACCGCTCGATTTATTAACACCATCCCCGTCGAATACTCATTAGGGGTTGATAAAAACGGGGAAGTGCTTAACTGGGGTGAATATAAAGAAGCGAAGATTTATGTGGGAAGAGCAAAAGCAGAATTGAAATCCATTCGTTCCTCGTTATCGGAAATCGACAAGGATGCGACGATCAAAGTGACAGAAGGTCTTGATGATCTCACGCAAAAAATAAATGATCGGCACGAGCCGAAACATATCGCCGACTTATCGGCCGAACTATCCGCGGAGCTTCTGAATATTGTCGGTCTGTCTCAAAGCAAGGGAGAAAATGCGGCAGCGACAATGGAAGAGATAAACGCTTCGTTAGATCGCGTTTATGTAACCTATCAGCAAGGTGATATCGAAGCGGCACTGACAGAAGCTCTGAACGCTTACGCCTTGTTTGGACCATTGGAATCGAAGGTTGCAGCACAAGATAAGAAGCTGCTCATTCAATCCGAACTCAAGTTTGCATCCATCAGGGAACTGATCAGTTCAAAGGCTAGCCTAGCTAATCTGCAAACTGAAATCGAAGCTTTAAAAGGCGATCTCCAGAGCGTTAACAAATTGCTTGCCGCACCCGCGAACCCGATTTCATTATTTATCGATTCGCTGCTCATTATGTTGCGTGAAGGCTTGGAAGCGATTTTGGTAATCGGAGCCTTAACTTCATTCCTCATTAAAGCGGGTCATCGAAACAAGTTAAAGAGTATTTATTGGGGAGCCGGAGGAGCAATTGCAGCAAGTTTGCTCACAGCTCTTCTATTACAAACCTTCCTTTCCGTTAGCGGGGCAAGCCGGGAAGCGATGGAAGGATTTACGATGATCGCAGCTGCAGCGGTTCTCATGTGGGTTAGCTTCTGGTTGGCTCGCAAGGCTAAGGCATCACGATGGAAGCAATTCGTAGAAGGCAGAATGAAGCATTCCATTGCAACGGGCAGTTTGTTTACTCTTGGCATGACCGCTTTCTTGGCCGTATATCGGGAAGGCTTTGAGACGATTCTCTTTTATCAAGCTCTATTCGCGATGAGCGGTTCCGATTCGGTTGTTGCAAGCGGTTTAGCTGGAGGCTTGTTATTTCTCGGGATTGTTTACTATGCCTTCAACCGTTATGCGGTAAAAATCCCGTTGAAGCCTTACTTTCTAGCGACAAGCATCTTATTAACCGTGCTGGCCTTCCGATTCTTGGGGTATGGCATTCGCGAGTTGCAGTTTGCCGGTTCCCTTCGCTCAACGGAGATTCATGGCATGCCCGAAATGAATGTGTTAGGCATCTATCCAACGGTAGAGGTGATCGCAGCACAGAGCGGATTACTGATGTTTCTATTGCTAGGTTTCATTATTCATGTAAGAAATAAATTTCAAGGAGAGCGTAAACATGTTGCATAAAAAACAGTTCGTGGTCGTACTCTTGTTGTCTCTAGTTATCTTGTTGCTTGCCGGATGCGGTTCCAAAGAAGGAGCGAATTCGAATTCCTCGCATCCTGAATCAACTGAAGCGGCAGCAGGTAATATGCCAGCTAATAACGCCAGCGCAGAAGTCGTTGACGCAGCGGCAGGTCCAGCAGATGTAGCAATCGGGAAGGAAAACAAGTTTGGCACTGAATTCGCTTTTGTTTATATACCGGTTGCAAAGGATGTTCACCCGGCAGCTTATCATGGCATGCCAGGAGACAAAGAGGCGGATATTCACCTTGAAGGTGACTTTCATGCCATTGAAGATAATAAATGGGGGTTTGCGCCTGGAGACTGGATCCCGGGCATGAAAGTCACCTACGAAGCCGTAAATCAACAAACGGGAGATAAGCTATCAGGGCAGCTTTATCCGATGACAGCCGGTGATGGTCCTCACTACGGGTTAAATGTCAAAATGCCAAGTGAAGGCACCTATGATTTTACTTTCTGGGTGGAGCTGGATACGGACAACTTTGCATATCATGATGTGGAAGAATGGTGGACGAAACAAGAGTTTAAGTATTCAGCTGACTTTAAGAGACAATAATCGACATGCGGGCCACCCCTAAGGGGTGGCTTTCTGCTAAATGAATTCGTAAATAGTCAATATTTCACGGAGGATAGGGTCGATATTCCTCTTGGAAATGGTGCTGGCTTGCGTTATAGTGGTTAGAATGATAATGATTATCATTCTAAATGAGTGAGTTTGAGAGGGAAATGCAATGCGTGTGCTATTGGTTGAGGATGAGACGAAGGTTGCCCGCTTTATTTCACAAGGGTTGAAAGAGCATCACTATGTTGTCGATGTGGCAAGCGACGGTGAGATGGCTTCTGAGCTTGTTTATATGGAAGAGTATGATTTGATCATCGTTGACATTATGATACCGAAGAAAAACGGGCTTCGGCTGATTCGGGAATTGAGGTCGAACGGAACGAACACACCGATTCTGGTACTCAGTGCCAAAAATTCCGTTGGCGATAAAGTAGAGGGGCTCGATACGGGAGCGGACGATTTTATGACAAAACCGTTTGCTTTCTCGGAGTTGCTAGCCCGAATGAGGTGTTTGTTACGACGAAAGACGGAGAGTGCAGCCCCTCTTCTACAAGTATCGGACTTGACGTTGAATCCTTCCACGAGAGAAGTGATGCGGGGCGGGCGCCCTATTGGCATTTCCAACAAGGAATATGCGATTTTGGAATTTATGATGAGAAATGCAGGCAGGATCCTGTCCCGAACCTTAATTCTTGAACATGTTTGGATGGATGCATACAATACGGGGACGAATGTTGTGGATGTTTATATTAACCATCTGCGGAATAAAATCGACAAAGACTTCGATTTGAAGATGATCCATACCGTTTACAGCGTAGGTTATGTACTTAGAGGAGAAGAATGACTAGCATGCGTTTTTTTAAAAGTATCGGCTGGAAGATCGCAATCTGGCATTCGATCATCTTCATGTTCATTTTATCTCTCTTTAGCGGTTTGCTATATATGATATTTTCCGATTCGCTAACCGATGAAGTGGATTCGATGCTTGCTCGAAAAGGGGACATGATTGCCTATTGCATTGAGCGCGGGCGTCCGTCTTCTGAAATCGAGAACTATATGAATGGATTGCCTGTTTCGAGCGGGATTGAGAAAGAAGAGATGTACTGGCAAGTCGAAGACGGCCAGGGGAACGTTATTGCAGCCTCGCAGAATCTGCATGGAGAGCGCATTAGCGTTTCGGAAACGTTGGAGAAGACGGAAAACCGTATTATCAGATGGGATCCCGAATTGAACGGCATTCCGCTTCGCGCCATGTCCCTCCCGCTGATCACCCATCAAAAAACAACCTATCGAATTACGGTGGCTGCTAACGACAGGATCAAGCATTTTGCCATTGAGCAGCTGCGAAACATGACCATCTTCTGCGTCATCGGATTCTTAGGCATTGCAATCGTGATGGGATGGCTTGTCTCAAGAAAAACCTTGCAGCCGATTCAGACCATCATTACCGCAGCGAATCAAATGACAGCCACGAGTTTGCATGAGAGACTGCCCATTGAAGGACCGGAAGACGAATTGCAGATGTTGGCCAAAACGATGAACGGGATGATTGACCGATTAGAAGTCTCCTTTGCCCGCATTCAGCAGTTCACTTCCGACGTTTCCCATGAGCTCCGCACTTCATTAACGATTATGCGCGGTGAAGTGGATGTAGCATTAAGCAAAGACAGAACAGCAGAAGAGTACAGGCAGGTGCTCCTCTCCGTTTTGGAAGAGGTTATCTATCTGTCCGACATGGTCGAGAAATTTTTATCCATGTCTACAGAAACCTCGAATGCTAAACAGATCACGCTAAAAGCAATTGACGGAAACGCAATGTTCGACTATCTCCGGAATCGTTTTCTGCCTATGATCGAGAACAAACGAATGGAGCTGCATGTGCGGACCGCCGAATCCTTAATCCTCCATGGTGATGAAGATCTGCTGCGAAGCTTGTTTGTTAATCTGATTGAAAATGCCATCAAGTACACCCCTGAGGGTGGAACAGTGGTTATTCACGCGAAGAACAAAGGGGAATTCGCCCAAATCCAAGTGATGGATAACGGGATTGGGATTCCCGAACAGCATGTGCCCTTTATATTTGAGCGTTTCTATCGGGTGGATGATTCCAGAACAAGAAGCCAAGGCGGAACAGGGTTGGGTCTATCATTGTGTAAATGGATTGCAGAGGTTCACAAAGGAACTATTGAAGTTCATAGCAAGCCAGAGCAAGGGACTACCGTGACTGTATCATTATAAGACCTTCGAGCCGTAGACATGAAGACATAAATAGAGGTTGATCCGTTAGCTGCATAACCTGACGGATCAACCTCTTTATTTGAGTACAGACGATTATGCAAGTAGTTTCTCGAAGATCAAGACATTGAAACCGTCAATTATAGCAGGCTCCTTCTGCTGATACCCGTTATTCTCAAATAGCTTCTGTGCGCCGAGTTGATTCTCGAGGGTATCCAGGTAGAGACTGCGAATCCCAAGCTGTCTTGCTTTCTGCTCCAAATTCGATAGAATTTGTTGGCCATAGCCTTTTTTCTGGAAACTCGGATGTACACGGAGACGTTTGATTTCTGCTTTTCCTTCTTCAAGAATTTTCAACCCGCCCATGGCCAAAACGACGCCGTCTTTACCGGTGCCGACAAGAAATTCCCCGCCGGTCGCCAAGTACTGCTCAGGAATATGAAGGATGTCGTGATAATGCTGATGGGTAGGCTCGACATTTGCTTCCGAGATGACTAATAAATGAATTCGCCAAAGATCATCCGTATCCAGTGTAGAGTAAGGCCGAATTGTAATCATAGGTACTACCTCCTTTGCGTCATGTATGTAATATAATCTAACATTAAACTCGTGACAAATAAGCCTTTCTTATATTTGATTATAGAAATTTATATAATTGGTTTATGAGTGGGATGCGCGTTGTACACGTACGATTTAATCAAAATTCGCTTTATTATTCGTCTATTAGAGATTGAATGAAATCTATATTACACATATTTTACAGTTCTTATTGAAATATAAGATAATATAAAGTACAGTAGAAAGAGATAATTTGCGTAAGAAAACATGACATTAATTCAATATTATTGTATAGATCGAATACAGATCTGTAGTAATGCGTTAATTTGTGTAAGGTTTTCTACGATGGATCCTATCTTCAGCTGGATTGCGGGGTAATTAAGCATGGGGAAACAAAAGCTTGTTTTAATAGGTAATGGAATGGCGGGAGTGCGCTGTGTGGAAGAAATTTTGGCGCTGGCGCCGGATCGATTCGAGATTACGATTTTTGGCAAAGAACCTCATCCGAATTATAACCGTATTATGCTCTCCAAGGTGCTGCAAGGCGACACGGCCATAAGTGACATTACCATCAATGATTGGCAGTGGTACCAGGATAATGGGATCACGCTTTATACGGGCGATCCGGTGACCAGGATTGATACAGTCAAGCGAAGAGTGCTCAGCGAAAAAGGGCGTTCGGTTGAATACGATCAGCTGATTATCGCTACCGGCTCGCTGCCGTTCATGCTTCCTCTTCCTGGCGCTGACAAGCAGGGCGTAACGGCTTTTCGCGATATTAATGACTGCAACCGTATGCTGGAAGCTTCAAAATTGTACAAAAGAGCGGTCGTGATCGGCGGCGGACTGCTTGGATTAGAGGCGGCCCGCGGCTTGCTCAACCTCGGTATGGAGGTTCATGTCGTTCATATTTTCAATTATTTGATGAACCGCCAGCTTACCCCGACATCAGCAGGCATGCTGCGCAAAGAGCTGGAGATGCAAGGCATGCGTTTCCATATGGGAAAACAAACGGAAAAAATCATCGGTAAAAAACGGGCGGAAGGGCTTCAATTCAAGGACGGAAGCAAATTGGAAGCCGATTTAGTCGTCATCGCGGTCGGCGTTCGCCCGAACATCAAGCTGGCGGCGGATAGCGGTATCGAGACCAATCGTGCGATCGTCGTTAATGATTTTATGGAAACGAATGTGCCCGGCGTATTCGCGGTCGGGGAATGTGCGGAGCATCGCAATATGGTGTACGGTCTTGTAGCGCCATTATATGAGCAGGGTAAAGTGCTGGCTAAGAAAATCTGCGCGATCGAGACGGAGGGCTACGAAGGTTCGATTCTCTATTCCCAATTGAAGGTGTCGGGCGTAGAGGTGTTTTCCGCTGGGGAGATCCGCGATTCCGAAATCACGGCCTCTCATAAAGTGATTGATGGCGTACGAAATACTTATAAGAAAATCGCCATTCGCGACAATAAAATCGTAGGAGCGGTGCTTTTCGGCGACAGCAGCGAAGGCAATAAGCTGCTCGGCTATATTAAGCAGCAGGCGGATGTATCCGAACTGGATAAACCGGCTGTGAGCGGCGGTGTGGATGAAGCCTATGCCGCTTCTATATCGCTTACTGCAACCGTGTGCTCCTGTAATGGCGTAACTAAAGGAGCGATAATGGATGCGGTTCGCGACAACGGCTGCGAATCGGTCGAAGACGTTCGCGCATGTACGCGCGCTTCGGGCACATGCGGCGGCTGCAAGCCGCTCGTATCCGCGATGCTGCAGCTAGCGCTCCAGAGCAAAGATTCGGCTTCCGTGCAGAAGGAGACCGTGTGCGGATGTACCGCATTCAGCCATGATGAACTACGCCAAGCGGTGCGCCGGACAAGATATAGGACTGCATATGAAGTTATGAAAGATTTGCGCTGGAGTAAGGAGAATGGATGCGATGTGTGTCGTTCGGCCTTGCGCTACTATGTCGGTTTAGCGCTGGAAGGCAGTGAGGACACTCGCGCTAAATTGGAAGAGGAGTCTCCAGCTGCTATAAGCCTGCACGCTGATAACATGGTTACTATCGCGCCTCGCATGTATGGCGGTGTTACAAGCTCTGAACAGTTAAGGCAAATCGCGGATGTAATTGATCAATATGGCATTCCATTAGTGAAATTGAGCAACGGGACACATATAGAGCTGCTTGGCATTGAAGCAAGCCAAGCGGATTCAGCCCGTGCGTCGCTTGGGCAGCCCGCTGCGTTGTCGATCAGCTATGGCAAAACCGTAGCATCCGTTGCCACCTGTACAGGTATTGGTTATGACGGCAGCGCTATGCAGGATTCCGTTCGATTGGGCATCCTTCTTGAGAGAAGCCTCGAGCATTTGCAGCTGCCGTGTCAAGTTAGCATTGCGGTTTCGGCTAGTCCCTTGCACCGTGCGGGTACGCTTGCTAAGGATCTTGGCATTGCCGGAGCTCCTGGAGGCTGGGAGATCTATGTTGGGGGGAGCGGCGGGACCAAGCTTCGTCAAGGCGAGCTGTTGTGCATGGAGCCATCGGAGGAGACGGTACTCGAGTTATCTGCGGCTTTTCTGCAGTGGTATCGGGAAGAAGCTCATTACGGCGAAACGACTGCCCGGTGGGTGGAGCGGATCGGTATTACCCAACTTCGGGAAGGGCTGTTCAATCTCGTTATTCGCTCAGAGTTGATCGCTAGATTCAATCTTGTTACGACAGCTTCAGAGCCGAATCATATCATTACGCAGCCGGTGGCTGCTTTAATAAGGTGAGCCTATGAGTTTAAAAGTGATAGATACCCAATGCCCGTTCTGCAGCGTGCAGTGTAAAATGCAAGTGATCGAAGAGAAGAGCTCCGCCGATGCGCGTCCGGTATATACCGTTGTTCCGAAGCCCAATCTTGCCTCTGAAGGCCGTCTTTGTATGAAAGGCATGAATGCCTACCAACATGTACTGACCGGTGAACGTATACGTTACCCTTTGATGAAGAAAGAGGGGCAATTTGTCCGCATTTCATGGGAAGAAGCGTATGCTTGCATTACGAGCAAATTTAACAAGCTTCGGGATTCGTATGGCAAGGACACGATCGGTCTATACGGAGGCGGATCTCTTACGAATGAATCCGCCTATCTCTTAGGGAAATTCGCGCGCGTGGCGCTGAAGACCAAATATATCGATTACAACGGGAGATTCTGCATGTCGGCAGCCGCTTCTGCGGGCGTCAAAGTATTTGGCATCGACCGTGGCTTGACGAACCAACTGGCTGATATCGAATACGCCGAGTGCATCATACTGGCAGGTACGAATATAGCAGAGTGCCAACCGACGCTTATGCCTTATTTTACTAGAGCGAAAGAGAAGGGAGCCTCTATCATCGCCATTGACCCTAGGGAGACAGGCACGACGCGCATCGCGGATCTGCATTTACGGGTGAAGCCCGGAATGGATGCGACTTTGGCTAACGGCATGCTGAAGGTACTTGTTGAAGAAGGGTTAATCGATCAAACCTTTGTGAACCGGCTTACGGTTGGCTTTGACGAGCTGAGAACGCATCTGGAAGAATTCGATCTGGCAGAGATTGCTGAATTATCGGGTGTTCCTGCTGAAAAAATTCGTCAGGCCGCACTGGCTTACGGCAAAGCGGCCACGGGCATGGTTTTCACGGCTAGAGGCGTTGAGCAGCAGACCGATGGACATATGGCGGTTCGTAATTTCCTAAACCTCGTGCTGCTGACAGGAAAAATCGGCAAACAGGGCTGCGGATACGGCGCGATCACCGGACAGGGAAACGGTCAGGGAGGAAGAGAGCATGGGCAAAAGGCGGATCAGCTGCCGGGCTACCGTCTTATTGAAAATCCGGAGGACCGTGCTTATGTGGCCGGCGTGTGGGGGATAGATCCCAGTGAGCTTCCGGGGAAAGGCGTCTCCGCCTATGAGATTATGCAGAACATACATGAGCAGGAAATTCGCGCCCTGTTCGTAATGGGCTCCAATCCGCTTGTATCCAATCCGAACGCTAACTTCGTTAAAGAGGGTCTGAAGAAGCTCGATTTTCTTGTCGTTGCGGACTTTCTTATGTCTGAGACAGCACAATTAGCAGATTTGATTTTGCCGGTAACCGCTTATTTAGAAAATGGAGGAACGCTTACCAACCTTGAAGGACGCGTGTTGTTGAGAGAAGCGGGCATGCCTGCGCCGGGTGAAGCCAAGCATGATTGGCAGATCCTATGTGAATTGGCTGAAAAACTAAGTAGAGGCTCTTTTTTCAACTTTACAGAAGTTGAAGACATTTTCAATGAGCTGCGATTGGCAAGTCGCGGAGGGACAGCCGATTACTACGGCATTACTTATGAACGTTTGCGTGAGGAAGAAGGTGTCTACTGGCCTTGTCCGGAACTCGATCATCCGGGTGAGAAGCGATTATTTGCATCCGCATTTCCGATGCCGGGAGGGAGAGCGTTGCTGACAACAGTGGAGAACCATTTGCCAAAGGAACGGGTTAGCGACGAATTTCCGTTGTATCTAACGACAGGCCGAGTGCTTACTCACTACCTGACTGGCGTGCAGACAAGAAAAAGCCATTCTTTGGTAGCGCGCGATGTTGAATCCTTTATGGAGATCCACCCGAAAACAGCGAAGAAGTATCGTATTGAGGATGCGACGCTAGTGAAGCTGGAGTCCAGACGAGGCATCATCTATGTACGCAGCAGGTTTAGCAGCGATATTCGGGAAGATACCGTATTCGTGCCGATGCACTGGGGCGATAGCCAGAATGTAAATAAACTCACCCTTGATGAACTCGATCCGACCTGCCGAATGCCAGGTTTTAAAGTGTGTGCGTTGAAGGTGAGTCCATTAGTTTCCGAAGTTTAAGCAAGCTGCTCTCTCTGTCAGAGGGGGCGGTTTTTTTGTTGCTATAGGCCCAGTAAGACAATGGTATGTTTTTACTAATTATAAAGTCAATGTAAATCATGATATCGATTTTTAAGACTATTTGAACGTTCTAAATATGGATGGTGAGGCATCTCTTATTGTGTAGCATCATTAATCACAATTAAAGGGGGATGAGTGATGCGGTTTCGGCAAGGCGATGCTATTTTTATTTTAAATCATTCCTTGTTTTCAAAAACGGTTGCTTCTTTCGGGAAGAGTAAATATTCCCATGTAGGCATGGTCATTGAAGACGCAGATGGGGATATTGTACATATGGTAGAAGCTAAACCTTTTTATAAAATACGCACAAGGCGCTACTCCTTGCAAAATCAAGAATATGGTTGCTATCGGATAGGAGGTGGCCAGTCCCAAAGATTGAAACTAGCGGTTGCGTATGCCAAGCAGAAGATTGGGATGCAGTATGATTACTGGCAATTTATTAATCTATTTTCTCATGTCGTTTTCAACAAAAACCGGGCATTGAATCTAAACAAAAAATGGATCTGCACGTCGTTAATGGACATTTGTTATTTTCATGCAGGGATCAAACGGAAAGATACAAAGGATATTGGTAATATTACGCTAGAGGAATTATTAACGAAATATGATTTTGAAAAAGTGGAATCGTCATAACGACCATCAAGTATTGCAATGGAGGGGAGTTTTAATGAAGGAACTTCATCCAATTGGTTGGTATGCGGCACGAATCTCCCCCCGTTTACCGGAAGAGGCGTTTAAACCGGTCCCTGCTCGCCTCATGATTGGATTATATGATTTGTATCTATGGATCTGTTTGATCATTGCTCTTCTACTAGGAGCGGGTTTTGCGGGAATGGGAATCCTGGGACACGAGATTTTACATCAGACAGTCGTAAGACAACCTTGGCTTCAAGAATGGCTTGGTGCGATCGCTTTCTTTCCTTTCATCATAGGACCGAAGCTCTGGCGAAAGTGGCATAATGCAACCCATCACGTTCATACTCAAAAGAACGAGCAAGATCCTGATTCATTACCTACATTGGAAAAACTCGATAAAAGCCGCTTCTTGAGAAAAGCTTACCTGCTTCCATCGATTGTCCGGTCATGTATTAGTTTTAGTTATCTGATGATTGGGTTCAACGTCCACTCCAGCCGGATGTTCGTTCGTTTTATGAAGCAATTTAATCGTGCGAGTCAACTAAGGGTTTGGTTACAGTTCATTGTTCCTTGGGCAACATGGATTACCTTGCTATTCTTAATGGGATTTGAAAAATGGTTTTTTGCATTTTTGCTTCCCCTATTCATTGGCAACTTTATATTGATGGCTTATATCTCAACAAACCATTTTTTAAACCCGTATGTTCCCGTTAATGATCCATTGGCTAACAGCCTTACCGTAACCGTCCCGAAGTGGGTGGATGTTCTTCATTTTAACTTCTCCTATCATACGGAGCATCATATATTCCCCGGTATTAGTTCAAAGTACTACCCGCTTGTGAAACAACATATTAAAACGATGTGGCCAGATCAATACCATGAGATGCCAATGGGTCAAGCGTTAAAGGCCCTTTGGGAAACCCCTAGAATCTACTATAAGTACAATGAGTTGATCGACCCTAGAGAAAATCATGTCTACGGCTCTTTGGGAAATGGCTTAGATCCGGCTTATATCCGATATCGAAAAATAATTCTTGAAAAAGAAGAGGAAAGTTCTGAATAGAACCGTGGAGGCCCTCCCATTTCGGGAGGTCTAAGTTTTTTTGGGGGACTGGAAGGCATAACAGGCTGTTGGCCGTTGAAACTTATTACATTTGGCTTCGTACTGAGAAAAGGGTTGTAAATAATTGGAGGTGGCTCATGAAGGCTATTGTATGCACAAGTTACGGATTACCGGATGTGCTTCAACTTGCGGAGGTTAGTAAACCAAGTCCGAAGAATAACGAAGTGCTAATAAAAATTCATGCGACAACTGTCTCGGCTGGCGATATTAGGGTTCGTACCTTTAATAGTCCTTTACTGTTTTGGCTGCCCATGAAGATTGTCTTGGGCTTTAGAAAGCCAAGACAACCAATACTTGGGGTAGAGCTGTGCGGAGTTATTGAAGAAATAGGCAAAGACGTAAAACGCTTCAAAAAGGGTGATCAAGTTTTTGCATTAACAGGTATGAAATTTGGTGGTTATGCCGAGTACACCTGTCTATCGGAGAACAGCGTTTTGGTCTTAAAACCGAAGAACATGACATACGAAGAAGCCGTTGCAATTCCTTTTGGAGGAACCTCGGCATTGTATTTCCTTAGAAAAGGGAGTATCCAACAAGGACAAAAAGTACTTATTTATGGGGCTTCAGGTTCGGTCGGCTCATCTGCGGTTCAGCTTGCCAAGCACTTTGGTGCGGCAGTTACAGGTGTTTGCAGTACGCAAAATATGGAACTGGTGAATTCTTTAGGAGCCGACCGATTGATCGATTACACGAAAGATGATTTTGCGGATGGAAGTGAACAATATGATATCATCTTCGATGCAGTTGGAAAGATCTCAAAAGCGAAATGCAAAGGAGCTTTAACTCCTAACGGTAAGTTTGTGACCGTGGATGGGCAGGGAATTGCAAAGGTTCGCAGTGAAGATTTACTTTTCCTCAGAGAGCTAGTTGAAATGGGGGCAATCAAGTCCGTCATAGATAGACACTACCCATTAGAACAAGTTCCCGAGGCTCATAGATATGTGGAGAAAGGGCGCAAGAAGGGAAATGTTGTTATTAACATTACAAATTAGCTAAAAATAGCCAAGGTGTGATTCGCATTCCGGTAAAGTATGAACGTGGTGTCGGTTGACAGGAACAATGTCCGAATTAAGTCCGCGGAAAACGCGGGCTTTTTTGTTATTAGATCAAGTTCCTGTCATTTGGCGATGACAAGTGCATGATCCAATTCCACGGACAGTTTAACGCAGCAGCTAATAGGAAAAATTGGGCGGTTCGTTCACGGATTACGTCAACACGTATCGCGGGCAGGATAGCTTAATCACTTCGCGAATATTTGAAGAGAGGCTAATTTGAAGAGTAAGCGAAAAAGGGGATCTGTAATGAGTAATTTCTTCGATGACTTTCAAACTATCTCTGTTAATTCTAGAGGTTACATCATCTATAAGAGTGACGGCTCATTTCAGTACAAAGAAGATGCAGCTCCGTCGTCCTGTAGGGTCATTGATAGTAATGTTTTATACCATTTGATACTTAATTACTGTCAGGCAAAACTTGACCAGTTTTCCAAGACGACAAGTAATAATCAAGTCTATGCCTACGTCCTTTATGTTGATCCAAACTATGGCGACATCATGATTTACATAAATACCAAAGAAGCATGGAATTCCTATCTCGAACGATGGCAACAGGACCCCAAGAGAAAAGAATGGCGACGAGAATGGCAAAAGTATCACGGCATTGGGAGCTTTAAATACAAGATCCATGAAGAATTACCCGAACCCTTAAACAGTTATATGGAGCTATATCTTCGAATCTATGATGGACAAGGGAAACCACGGTTTAATCAAGACGTAGCAATAAAAAATGAGGTGTTCGAAGGGGAATTGGTTTCTATCGCAGAACGTGTCATTAATACGTTGAAGCCATTCAATATGCTTAACAAATCAGAAGATTTTGTTGCTTATGTATCCGATCATGACAGACAGTATTTTGATCGCACGGTTGATCATGAAACCTATTATAAACACGTAAAATTATCTTATGAATTGTAGATTCACGCAGCTTAGAATAACATCGTGCTAATTTAGAGGTGAATTTATTGAAGAAGATCTTTCGTATTAGTTTGCTGACCATCGTAATGATCCTAGCTGTCCTGTTCATATATGACTACTTCACCGTTTCAAAAAAGGAAGCAAGACAAATCGCTGAACGGTATATAGCTAGCGAGTCGTTTAAATGGAAAGTTGGATCGATTAGTCGTGAACGGGAAGCTTGGGTTGTTTACTTATCTCCTTTAGAATCGGCAAATGAAATAACGTGGCTCATTATCAATAATCGGACTGGTTCCATTCAAAAAATAACTCAGCCTATGAAGGAATAAGATTGAGTAACCGGGTACAAGAACATCCGAAAGGATGAACTCAATGGTAATCAATTGGATTCTGATATCGATCTGTGCGTTTCTTATTTTTAGATTATTCAGCTTCTACACAAAGACCTACTGGAAAAACGATATGTGGATTGCAATATCTCAGGGTTTTGTTATTTCTCTTATTTTGTCCTTTATGATGCATTAAGCTAACGGGTCAGGGTGATTTAACTCTTTGTATTACTCGACTCTACTTAGAGGTGTGACAATATGGAGCTAATTTTGACAAATGATTTGGTTAAACGCATTGAGTTTTCCGATTTTGAAGTGATGCTCGGACGTATGAATGCAATCCGCAGCCGTTGTGGCAACCCGTATCAAGTCGAGATAAAAAAATATGGACAATCTACAGCTTTATCAGCCAGAGGGCTTCCGAATGATTTCAATAAATTGTGGTGTTTTGAGCCGTCCGACTTGCCCTTTCTGGATCAAATTGTCGAGTTTTTCGATTCCCGAAATCCTGATTTCAAAATTGATCTCATCCCGACAAGTATCTCTGAAGAAATGACATTAAAGCTCAACCAAAAGGGATTTTTTCAGGAAGGGTTTCATACAGCCTTATATACAACTACGCCAACCTTACTTGAAACGGAGATGTCTTCTGTTAAAATCCTGGAAGTACGAGACGTCGAAGTTCAATTATTTAGTGAAACCTTTTGTAAGTCGTTAGAGTTGCCACCCACTATTGCAGAAAATGGAGAATCCTTCTCTTATCTGCAACAAGACCCTAGTTGGTCGTTATATCTTGGATTCATTGGAGATAAGCCTGCAGGATTTTCAATGATGTACATTGCAAATGATGGGGTAGCTTGTCTGGCAATGGCAGGAACAATTCCGGAATACAGGGGAAACGGTCTGCAACAAGCCATGCTAGATAGGCGGTTAAAGGACGCCAAGACCAAAGGGTGTGATTTAATCGTTGCACAATGTGAGTATGGTACAACTTCATTTCGAAACTTGCAGAGGTCAGGATTTAGGATTGCTTTCACTAAGTCTGTATGGAAACGTCAAATCTTGGCATGAATACTTGCTATTTTCAATTTCCAGTATGTGAAAACCGCTCTCAGAAAGAGAGCGGTTTTTCTATGGTCCAAAATCAACGTATTCAATGCCTATTGGCTAAAGTTCACATAGTAATCGTAATCGTTGTGGTTTATGATAGATAGGAATATTTACTAGAACAATGAAGTGCAGGTGCAGGCAAATGATCCTTTTCGACTATATTGTTAATTTATCGATTTTTTCACTCTTGATTAGCACCCCCTTAGTCATTCGTTCCTTCATGGATCATAAGCCGCTCAAGCAATCGAATCTTTGGATAGGTCTTTATGGAGGCATAGTTTCCGTTATCCTTGTCATGCTGTCCGTTAAGCAGCAAGGCTATTCATACGATATCCGATATGCGCCTGTCATTCTGGTTTTTGCCTATATGGGACCCGTTGCCGGATTCATTACCGGTATCTTTGCGTTGTTAATAAGGCTTCTTTCAAGCGGGAATTGGCCCCCGGCCATAATTGGTTGGGCATTAATTATGTTTGTTTTCACCGTCATGCATATATGGATAAGAAATCGTATGACACCGCTGAAAAGAAGCGCGGCTTTTTTAGGCACCTATCTTGTGCTCTATGTTTTCATCCTCTTTACGTTCCGAATTTTAGTCGATAAGCCGATCTTTCATCTTCAATATGTGTTGTTTGTCTTATTAGGAGTAATTATTGGGGGCTTACTTATTGAATCCCATGAGCGGCTTCATCGGATTATTAGAGAACGAAATAATATGGAGAAGACGCTGGAAGCAAGTGAATCCAAATATCGACTAATTGCTAATCATACATCAGACCTCATCATGGTGATGGACAAAGATTACTCAGGCAGCTATTTTTCTCCTTCCCACGAGCTCGTTCTAGGGTACCAAAACCATGAATTGAAAGGTAGAGCACTATGCAGCATTATCAATCCGGACGATGAGGTCAAGTTTAAAAGCATGATCGAGAAGATGTTTGAAAATAAGGAAATTAACACTTCGATGGAAATCCGATTCAAACATAAAGAAGGCCATTGGATCGCGTTCGAGTCCTTATGCAGACCGGTTAAGGCAGAAAGCAAAGGGATCGAACATATCGTCATGATTAGCCGAGATATCTCGGAGCGCAAGAAAGCGGAAGAAATCCTGTTGCAATCGGAGAAGCTATCCGTTATTGGAGAGTTAGCGGCGGGAGTGGCGCATGAAATAAGAAATCCCCTTACGACTATTAAAGGCTTTTTACAGATTTATAACAAGGAAAATCATGCAGTCAAGTACGGTGATCTGCTCCTGGATGAGCTGGAACGCATCGAAACCATTACTAGCGAGCTCCTCTCTATGGCAAAGCCTCAAGCGGTTAAGCTTACCCGTACGGATGTAAAAGCATTGATTGAATATACGGTAGAGTTTTTGACTCCCCAGACCAATTTGATCAATATTGAGTTAAAACGCAGTTATGAAGAAACCGCTTTCCCTATTATGTGCGACAAAAATCAATTAAAGCAGGTTTTTCTCAATATATTAAAGAACGCCATAGAAGCTATGCCAAACGGCGGGGAGATTTACATTAGCCTGCGAAAAGAAGCTGATGGCGAATGTCTGATTGCCGTACAAGATCAAGGATGCGGGATTCCGGATGAACTGATTCACCGTTTAGGACAGCCATTTTATAGTTTAAAAGAGAAGGGCACCGGCCTTGGGCTCATGATTTGTCATAAGATTATCAAACAGCATCACGGCAGCATTACGTATTCAAGCAAAGTAAATGAAGGCACTTTAATTGAGATTAGACTGCCGCTGGAAAGCACAGTCGGGTGATCAAAGAGCGGAAGATACAAACAAGGAGCAGTTTGCGGCGGCAACTGTTCCTTTTTTTTTGGCTTTGTTTGACTATGTTGTTGATTTTCTAGTAAGCTGACGGGCAGTTTAGTGGAACAATTTGCTTATATCGCTAGCAATGATGAAAACGAGTCCATGCACAATCATTTTGTACTTGAGATATTTGGAAAGAGCTGGGGGATCAGGGATTCGATTAATGTTACTCGCAGACATGCAGAAGACCACCCTCAATAATTTGATGGTGGTTGGCTGTCTTTATTGATTCAAAAATAAGAGAGTAGGACACTTTCAAATGAAGAATGATCAGATCGCTATTCACTCGCTAATTATGAAAAACAAAGATAACAATCAACAAGTTAAACGATTTCAAGAGATAACCGGAACTGAAAAAATATTGATCAAAAACCGAGAAGCTGTTTGTTTTAAGATCGATAATGCCATGACGATTTATTGTTTATATATTAAAAAAGGCTTATTGGGCTGGTATGTAAGAGGGGCATACGACTTTGAAGGGAAAGATCAGTTCCGGCCTCGTTCATTATTATTTTCTAACGTTAGAAAAAAGTCTGTTGCTGCATGGGATTTATGACAACAACCATGTTCGTTATATTCAAATTGACGATGAACAACCTGAAACCTTGAACCTTGATGCGAATAAGGTGTTTTCATTTATGATTGTGAGTAAGAAGCCGGGGATCATTCAGGGGTTTGGAAAAGATGGACAGCGTATTCTAGAAGAAAGCATAGCCAATGATAGAATCTCGAAATTCTTTTGATAGCTAACGTGACACGATAGTTCTATAAATGTAACACGATTGAAATCCTATCTTCATCTCAGTTTAATGAAGTGCGTCTATAATAAATCTCAACCCCCTTTAATAAATATAACTTAGACCCACAGCCCGTTGCTGTGGGTCTCTTTTTTATTGAAGTAACTTGGCAGTTTAGTTTCAGTACATGGTATTATTAGAATTAAAAAAGCAACAAGGATTCGAATTTATTCAAAACAAAGGTGAAATCAACGATTATGAAGACTATTTTACTTAAAGGTGTTATTACATCACTTGTTGTTCCTACGATTGTATTTTTAATTTTAAAAGGCATTGAAGTATATACAGGAATTAGAAACAATGCACAGAAAGATGAATCCGATTTTCAATATCACGATACAACATTCACAGTTTTCTGGTTTCAATTTGGACTGATGCATTTCGTAACCCTAAGTATTCTAGTTTTCATCTGTTTCATGATTATTGTTTATGCAGTGAAAGTAATAAGTCGTTTGTTGAATTAACGGGACAAGATTGTTGAATGAACGGTTGCTTCGGCAGCCGTTTTCTTAAACAACTTATGGTCAATTTTCTTCGAAGGATCTGTGATACAATTCGAATATATCAGTATAAGGAGACTTAAGATGAATATGGAAAAACAAGTGAACGAATTGCCGGATTTGGATTCCACCTATGAAATCACGGTCGACCAAATTGCAGAATATCGGAAAAATGGGCATGTCATGATCCGCCAAGCGGCGAAATCTGATGAAATTAAGGTGTATGAGCCGATCTTTACCCATTGGGTCAAAGAATTGAACTATCATGACAAGCCGGTAGAGGAACGTGATACCTACGGGAAAGCGTTTATTCAGATTGGAAACCTATGGTTGAAAAGTGAGCAAATTAAACGGTTCGTAACGGCCAAACGGTTCGCCAAAATCGCGGCGCAATTGATGGGAGTCAAAGCTGTACGCCTTTATCATGACCAAGCGCTGTTCAAAGAGCCGGGCGGGGGCCATACTCCATGGCACCAAGATCAAATTTACTGGCCGTTCAATACAGATAAAATGATAACGATGTGGATGCCTCTTGTACCGATTTCTGAACAAATCGGATCGATGACTTTCGCTTCCGGGTCCCAAAAGATGGGGTATATCAGCAAATTGGTGATTTCCGATGAGTCACACCGTTCAATGGCGGAATACATAGAGGGCAAAGGGTTTGAAAAAGTGACGTACGGCGCGATGGCTGCCGGCGACGCTACTTTTCATGCCGGATGGACTTTGCACAGCGCGCCGGGCAATCCTACGGATACGCTGCGGAAAGTGATGACCGTCATCTACGTGGCAGACGATGCGGTCATCGTAGAGCCGGACAGCAATGCTCGTCGCAGCGATTTAGCAGGCTGTTTGCCTGGGCAGAAGCCCGGCGAAACGCCATGCAGCCCGCTCAATCCGTTACTGTACAGCGAAGACTGGGAAGCCTAATTGACTTCTATTGGTAAAGGGAGCCTTTTAGCTATTTTCACATGGATACAGGCTCAAGAAATGCTTTAATCTTATTAGGAGTATCGCGCTTACGGGTACGATACCGTAACTTAGCAGGCTGCCGACTTTTGGCAGCCTGCTTCAGTTACCGGGCAGAATAGCTGAATTGTTTACAAGGACCAAGCAGGTAATCGCCTGCTTTTTGCGAAAGGGAGAGAAGGGATTTATTAGATGTACTAGAATATTTTAGTGGAAGGAGGTTGGGGGATGGAGTTAACTTTTCATCAGAAGAAACAATTGATTGAGCAAGGCTATGTGAAGGTACCGGGCGTCGTTCCGAAAATTATGATTCAAGAAACGATGAAGGCGATCAACCATTCCATTGGCAGAGGAATCCCGGAGAACCATAACGGCGCTAACTATTGCAGGGAGCTGGAGAGCAAACCGTTCATCACAGACATGTTTAACCGCACGTCGGCCAAAACGATCATCGATTCGCTGGTCGGGGAAGATGCCTACCATAGGATCGGTATGGGGCAGATCGCACTGCGATTCCCGACTTATATGGATGATCCGCCTGATGACCTCGGGGCGCATCTGGACGGCGTCCTCCGCGTAAAGGAGAGCATTGCGCAAAACTTCACGGCGCTCGTCGGCGTCATTCTGAGCGATCAAACCGAGCCTGGGCAAGGGAATTTCACGGTATATCCTGGCACGCACAAGCTGTACGAGCAATACTTCCGGGAGCACGGCGCGGAAGTATTGTTTCGTGACGAGGGATTTCGCACAAAGCATCGTTCGGATAACGTTCCGTTACCGAAGCCAGTGCAGATTACTGGCGAGCCGGGTGATCTGATCATTACGCATTACCAGCTGGTTCACGCAGGGGGCATCAACCTATCTGAGCGAATCCGATATTCGGTTTATTTTCGGGTAGACCATAAAGAACGTCGGAACGATTGGCAAACGCCGCTAGTCGATATGTGGAGCCATTGGCCCGGACTGCGGACTGCGCTTGCTAAAATAACATCATAGTCACGGATCTGGCAGCTGCTTGCTGCCTGATCCTTTTTTTTATTACGAAGTAACGGCTTGAATCGTTTTCAAGGCTGGTCGGCTGTGAGAACATGGAATTTTCCAAACCAAATGATGCACGATGCGTCGACTCGTACCGAATCGAAATCGATAAGCGGTTTTTCTTTTACTCGAAAATCAACAATCTATGGATAACAAAGCCCTTTTTTTTAGAAGTTTTGTGAAGAGATTTGATGATACAATAGAATTGGCAAGTAGAAGATAAGAGTAGTTTATGAGGATGAAAATTCACGAAACATTAGGTGGGTGGTGTTGAGAGATGAAGCCTCGCGGTCAGAAGACTTTTTCTGTTGAAGTAAGAACGATTTTGGAAGCGGTTTCCGACCGAATGGTCCCGGAAGATGAATGGCCATCGGCGACGAACGCAGGCGTACTGTCATACTTGGAGCGTCATGCCGACGAGGATCCCGGTACCTGGACGAATTTACTGGAGCCCGGTCTACTTGCGCTAAACGCAGAAGCGTCCGTTCATCATGGCCGGCCATTTGCCGAATTGTCGGCTGAAGAGAAAGACAATTTGTTGCATGATATCCAGCAAGACAAATATCGGGACTGGCCGGTTCCATCAAAGCCATTTTTCGAGGCTTTATTGAGCCTTGTCATCGAAGGCTACTATGGAAGTCCTGAGGCAGGAGGAAATCGCGGAGGCAAGTCGTGGGAGATGATCGGCTTTCGTCCTGGACCTTTACCGGGAATTAAGGCGCCAGTCGAGGAGATCGATCTGCCTCAGCGGTCATTTGACCAGCTTCGGGACCGGTATGACGTAGTCGTGATTGGAGCAGGGGCCGGTGGTTCGGTAGCTGCGGCTATTCTCGCTGAATCAGGGCTAGACGTACTCGTCATCGAGCGTGGAAGCTGGCTTCGCTATGGCGAGGTTGGCAGCGATCACCTTCGTAACCATCGATTAAGTAAATACGGTCATAACACTGGCCCATCGCTCGAAGGCAATTCCCGGACGATATTATTGCCAGGCGGAGTAGAGCGAATCACCGTACCTTTTGAAGGCGATTATCACAATAACGCAATGACTGTGGGCGGCGGAACAAGGGTTTACGGGGCGCAAGCATGGCGGTTTCATCCGGATGATTTTCGCATGGCAACACGCTATGGAATTCCGGACGGAAGCTCGCTGAGCGATTGGCCAATTCGTTATCAGGACCTCGAACCTTATTACGAGCGTGCCGAGTGGGAAGTCGGGGTCTCCGGTGACGGAAATGCCCACTCCGGACGCGGTATAAGAGAGCATACATATCCGATGCCGGCATTGGCAAGGACGAGGGAAGCGGAGCGCTTAGCCATGGCGGCGGCGAAGCTGGGATGGGAAGCGGGGCCGGTGCCTCTTCTAATCAATTCTGTGGAACGTGACGGCCGGCCAGCCTGCGGGCGATGCGGCCAGTGTGTCGGATTCGCCTGTCCAACCAACAGCAAGAATGGTGGACAAAACACGATGCTGGTGAGAGCCGTCTCTACCGGCAACTGCGACCTGATTTGCGACACCATCGTTGAGCGCATTGATACAGAGGGCGGAAGGCGTGCCACCGGGGTTCATCTTGTGCAGGAGAGAGAGGGCAGGCTCCAGCGCCGGCTGGTGAAGGCGGGGCATGTGGTGGTCGCCGCCGGAGCTATTGAAAGCGCGCGCCTCCTTCTTAACTCGGCAAGCGATTCAGAACCCAACGGGATCGGCAATCGGTACGGCCAAGTTGGAAGAAATCTTCAAGGTCATGTCTATGCCGGTGCATATGGCCTGTTTGATGAACCGATTCAGGACGGTCTTGGCCCGGGGGTGAGCATTGCCAGCTTCCGCTTTGAGCATAGCGGCGAAGCGGGGGTTATCGGGGGAGGTTTGCTGGCCAACGAATTCATCAGGCTGCCGCTCATTCACTGGTATCGCTGGCTTGCACCAGATGCTGCCCGATGGGGAATCGCCGGCAAGGAAACCATGCGCGAAACCTATCTTCGCTCAAGCCAGATTCAAGGTCCGATCCAAGAAATTCCGACCGCCGAGTCCAGAGTTCGGCTCTCGACCACGGTAAAAGATCGCTACGGCCTACCCGTTGCACAGCTCTCCGGAAGCGTCCACCCGGAGTCTCTTCGAGCCTCGGTTATGCTTGCGGAGCAAGCGGAGAAGTGGCTTTGGGCAGCCGGAGCACGCCAGGTTTGGCGGACAAAGGCCGGTAACGGGCTCAGTGGAGGTCAGCACCAAGCGGGAACGCTGCGCATGGGTAACGATCCATCGACGTCCGTCACCGATCCGATGGGCCGTGTACATGGTTATGAAAATCTTTGGGTGAGCGACGGCTCCGTGCATGTAACTAATGGCGGAGTTAACCCGGTGTTGACCATTATGGCTCTGGCTTTCCGCACAGCAGAGAACTTAGTGAAACAAGGATAAATTGCAAATGGGGCTGTCTTTGGGTGAAAGAAACCCAATAGACAGCCCCATTTTTTTCATAGGCGCCAATATTAATGGCCGCCAAGATATGCCGATTTAATCTTATCGCTTGCTTGAAGCTCTGCAGCGGTTCCCGAAAGTACCACTTTCCCTGTCTCGATGACATAAGCGCGGTTGGCAATGGATAAGGCCATATTCGCATTTTGCTCGACGAGCAGAACGGTCGTTCCGCTGCGGTTGATTTCCTCAATGATGTTGAAAATAGCCTTAACCAGGAGCGGCGCCAATCCCATTGAAGGCTCATCCAGCAGCAGCAGCTTCGGGCGCGCCATCATCGCGCGCCCCATTGCGAGCATCTGCTGTTCGCCGCCGGACAGCGTCCCGGACAGCTGTTTGCGCCGTTCGAGCAATCTTGGAAACAGCTCATATACTTTTTCAATATCTTCGCGAATGCCTTGCTTATCTTTTCTTAAATACGCACCGAGCTCCAGGTTCTCCTCGACGGACATGTTCGCAAATACGCGCCTGCCCTCCGGTACGTGAGAGATCCCGGCTTTCACGATATCTTGAACCGGCTTACCGGCGACGGATGCGCCTAGATACTGAATATCGCCTTTCTTCGGTTTCAAGAGCCCGGACAACGTCTTAAGCAATGTACTCTTACCTGCCCCGTTGGAACCGATCAAGGTTACGATCTCGCCCTCCGCAACGTCCAGCGAAACGCCTTTGAGCGCATGAATATTGCCGTAATAGACATCAATTTGGTCGACTTTAAGCATCGCCTTTCGAAACCTCCTCTCCCAAATAGGCTTCTATGACCCTCGGATGATTGCGAATTTCCTCAGGCGTCCCTTGTGCGATAAGCTGACCCTGATCCAGCACATACAGACGTTCGCAAATGCCCATAACCAACTTCATGTCATGTTCGATCAGCAGAACGGTCAGCTTGAACTCCTTGCGAATAAACGCGATAAGCTCCATTAGCTGCTGCGTCTCCTGCGGGTTCATGCCGGCTGCCGGCTCATCAAGCAGCAGCAGCCTTGGTCCTGCAGCAAGGGCACGGGCAATTTCGAGCCGCCGCTGCTGGCCATAAGGTAAATTTTTGGCGATTTCGTCTTTGTAGGACTCCAGACCAAAGATTCGGAGAAACTGAAGCGCCTTCTCCTCAATTTCCTTCTCCCCTGCAAAGTGCGATGGCAGCCGCAAAATCGAGCTTAGCATGGAATGCTTGGACAAGGAATGATACGCAACTTTTACGTTATCGAGTACGGTCAGTTCATTGAAGAGACGAATGTTCTGAAACGTACGGCTGATCCCTCTGCGCGTAATCTGGTAAGGGGCCAGACCGTTTATTCGCTTTCCGTCAAATAAAATCTCGCCTTCGGTTGGCACATAGACCCCCGTAAGCAAATTAAAGCTTGTCGTTTTGCCGGCGCCGTTCGGTCCGATTAATCCAATCAGCTCGCCTTGATTGATCGTCATGCTGAAGCCGGATACGGCTTTCAATCCGCCAAATCGAATGCCTGCGTCTTTGACCTCGAGCAAAGGTTTATTTGCCATGTAAACGGCCTCCTTTAACGCCTGTCCACTTGCTGAAGTAGGAGGTGATTTCGTTGGTGCCCATTAGGCCTTTCGGTCTGTAGAGCATGACAATGATGAGGACCACGCTGTAAATGATCATTCGCGTCTCCGGATAGCCCTGCAAATAGGTGGAAACGACGGTCATGAGGATGGCGGCAATGACAGCTCCCGATAAGCTTCCCAATCCTCCAAGAACGACGAAAATCAAAATATCAAACGATTTCAAAAACCCAAAGTTCGTCGGTTGGATGATGTAAAAGTTATGGGCATAAAGTCCGCCGCCAACCCCTGCAAAAAACGCTCCGAGTGCAAAAGCCGCAACCTTGTAATACGTCGTATCAATTCCCATTGCATCTGCGGCGATTTCATTCTCTCTAATGGAGATGCATGCGCGGCCATGCGTGGAATTCGTGAAGTTCATAATGACGATCAGCGTAATGAACAAGCAAATGAATGCAGAAGTCCAGCTCGTCAAATGCGGGACCTGCATCCCTGCGGCACCGCCGACATAGTCGATGTTGACAAATACAATTCGGATGATCTCGCCGAAGCCAAGCGTGGCAATCGCCAAATAATCGCCTTTGAGCCGCAAGCTTGGAATCCCTACCAGAAGGCCTGCAAAAGCAGCAACGACGCCGCCGGCAAACAGAGCGACGGGAAAAGGCAGATCCAGTTTGGTAAGAATCGCCGAAATATAGGCGCCAACGGCAAGAAAGCCTGCATGTCCAATCGAAAATTGGCCGGTAATCCCGATAACGAGATGTAAACTGACAGCCAAGATGATATTGATGACGATAAAGATCAGCGTATTGGAATAGTAGGGATTCAATAGACCTGTGCCGATTAACAGTTGACCTACCGCATAAATGACGACGGAAAGCGCAAGGAATACCCAAAACCCGTTTAACTTTTTCATTTTGCGCGTCACCTACACTTTCTCACGGCTGTTTTTGCCCAAGATGCCGGATGGTTTGAAGATGAGAATCAAGATGAGGATGATGAAAGCGGCAGCGTCCCGCCAATTCGAATAGCCAAGAGCGCTTACCAACGTTTCGACCAGTCCGAGAACCAAGCCTCCGATGGCCGCGCCCGGGATGATGCCGATACCGCCTAATACGGCGGCTACGAATGCTTTCAAGCCCGGAATCACGCCCATTAGCGGCTCAATCTTCGTATAGTAGATGCCGAAAATGACGCCCGCCGCTCCCGCGAGCGCCGAACCGATCGCAAACGTCGCCGAAATCGTACGATCCACATTGATCCCCATCAAACGTGCCGCTTCAACATCATGAGAAACCGCCCGCATTGCCTTGCCAACCTTCGTACGGCGCACGACAATCTGCAAGATGATCATTAAAACGACGGAGATCGATAGAATCAGAATCGATTGTACGCTAATGGTCGCACCCCATAAGTTGAAGCTTTTGGTCGGCAATGCACTCGGGAAAACTTCGAGCTGTGCCCCGCGGAAGTAGATGGTACCATATTCAATCAGCAGGGATACCCCGATTGCCGTAATGAGAGCCGCAATCCGGCTGGCGTTCCGCAACCGTTTGTAAGCAATTCTTTCAATGACTACGCCAAGGAGCGCGCAAACGGCCATCGCTAGAATGAGAGCGGGAATTATGCTGAGCCCCAAACCCGTGATGGCATAAAAGCCCACAAACGAGCCTATCATAAACACATCGCCGTGCGCGAAATTGATCAATCGAATGATCCCGTACACCATGGTATAGCCAAGCGCGATTAGCGCATAGATACTGCCAAGCGAGATCCCGTTAATGAGCTGCTGCAACCAATCCATTGTTGTCAATTCCCCCCTTGAAAAATGAAATGGGCGGGGAAGGCCCCCACCCATTTTCTGCTGTTATGGATTAACCTTTGTGTTAAAGACTTGTTTGCCGTCTTTATATTCCAGAACCGTTGCTGTTTTAATTGGGTTGTGCATCTCGTCGAATTTGAAAGTACCGGAGATAAGCGCCAAATCTTTCGTTTGCGCCATCGCATCTTTAATTTTCTCGCCGTCTGTCGAGCCAGCGCGCTTGATGCTGTCGGACAACAAGTAAATCGAGTCATAACCAAGGGCATTGAAAGCATCAGGCGATTTATCATTAAATTTGCCTTTAAACGCCGTTACGAATTTTTGGATCTTCTCATCCGGATCTCCGGAGGAGTAGTGGTTCGTAATGAACGTATTGTTAAGCGCATCGGCTCCCGCTAGCTCAACCAGCTTCGGCGAATCCCAGCCGTCTCCGCCCATGAATGGAACGGTAATGCCCATTTCGCGAGCTTGCTTGATGATGAGGCCTACTTCTTCGTAATAGCCCGGAATAAACACGAATTCCGGATTTGCCGCTTTGATGCGCGTTAACGTTGCGCGGAAGTCCGTATCTTTCGATGCGTAAGCTTCCTCAGCTACGATCGTGCCTCCGGCTGCCGCGAACGTCTCCTTAAAGGAAGTTGCGAGACCTTTCGCATAATCGTTCGCGCTATCCCCAAAAATCGCAGCCTTCTTGACGTTTAGCTTAGTAGCCGCAAAGTTGGCGGCCACGCTGCCTTGGAATGGGTCGATAAAGCAAGTACGGAAAATATAGTCTAGCACGCTGCCGTCCGTTCCTGTCAGATCCGTGCTCGTTCCCGACGGCGTCAACAGTACAGTTTTGTTGTCCGAAGCGATTTGAACCTGCGCTTTGGTATTTCCGCTAGTCGCTGCGCCAATAATGGCAGTTACTTTATCTTGGCTTGTCAACTTAATGGCAGCGTTGGTTGCCTCTGCAGCATCGGATTTATTGTCAATTTTAATCAATTCGATTTTCTTTCCGTCGACTCCGCCGTTTTTGTTGATTTCTTCGACGCCGAGGTCGATCCCTTCAGCAATCGATTGTCCGTACGAAGCAACCGCTCCGGACAACTCCAGGTTAACGCCGATTTTGATGACATCGCCGGTTCCTCCTGTGCCTTTAGCTCCGCAGCCAGATAGAAGGCCCGCTAATAATGTTGCACTAACAACCGAATAAGACAGCTTGCTAAGAATACTCTTCTTCATTTGTCTCCCCCAAAATGTAATAGTATAACTGTGTATTCGTTTTCAGACCTAGAAGTAATAGTATAATATAATAAAGTTGACATGATGTCTATATTCTATTTTAGACATATGCCGACATGAAACGTGGTATCTTTATCCAACCTCATAATTAAGGAAAAGGAGGATAAATAAAATTGACTATAACGATAAAAAAGTGCAAGTTTGATGATCTAAGCTCACTTCAGGAAATTGGTGTAGAAACATTTAATGAGACATTTAAAAATCAAAATTCGCCTGAAACTATGAAGGCCTACTTGGAAAGAGCATTTAGCTTAAAACAATTGGAAAAAGAATTATCAACGATCTCTTCGGAATTCTATTTTATCTATTCTAATGAGGAGATTGCCGGGTATTTAAAGGTAAACACCAATGATGCCCAATCCGAAAAAATGGGCAATGATTCGCTTGAGATCGAGAGGATCTACATAAAGAAAAGGTTTCATAAGCAGGGACTTGGTAAATATCTATTGAATAAGGCTTTAGATATCGCGAATGAACGGAATAAGGAGAAGATCTGGCTGGGGGTATGGGAAAAAAACGAGAGCGCAATTGCCTTTTATGAAAAAATGGGATTTGTTCAAACAGGAGCCCACTCGTTCTATATGGGGGATGAAGAACAAATCGATTTTATGATGACAAAAACGATCATCTAGTATTTCTGTGTAAACGAGGAGGAGAACACCATGTATATTCCATCCCATTTTCAAATGGCTGATATAAAAGTTGCTTACGACATGATTAAAGAGCATAGCTTTGCAACTCTAATTTCACAACAAAATGGAGTACCCTTTGCTACACATTTGCCATTAATTTTGGATGAGAAGAATGAATACTTATATGGGCATTTCGCACGTTCGAATCCTCAATGGAAGGAAATTAGCGATCAAACGGTCTTAGCCATTTTTCAAGGGCCGCATTGCTATATCTCTCCTTCATGGTATGAAACGGATAAGGCCGTTCCAACATGGAATTATGTGACGGTTCATGTATACGGCGAGGTCGAACTTATTGATAACGAAAAGGAGATAATGGATTCCTTGCATGAAATGGTGTTGAAGTATGAAGCCCCTGATAGTTCATACAAATTGCAACTTGTAGATGCAGACTATATCGCCGGGCTGAGCAAAGGAATCCAAGGCTTCAAAATAAAAATCAACAAGATAGAGGGAAAAGCAAAGTTAAGCCAAAACCATTCCGAACAAAGGCAAGCACTTGTCATTCATCAGCTGGAACGGATTCAGAATGGAGACGCGCAAAAGATTGCCGCTCTTATGCAAGCCAATTTGAAATCCGAATGAAGTCACCTTTGACGCGGACTTTTTTATTTTTCGGATCAAGTTTTGACAGAGATAAAAAATAAGCCAACGGGTGTTTGCCGTCTGGCTTATTTTAATAATATCCAATTAAAGAATAGTTATTTAAATATTCCGATCTACACTGTACTCAATGTTCTTCGGTTTCTTTGTTTCATTCACATATATATACCCAGCAATTTCAGCTGTTCTACCAATATATACGGTCCCAAGATACACGTCATAATAATCATACTGCACTACTGTAATATTATACCTATCATAGTCGATAGCGCCGTAATAATCACGTGAATTATAGGAGGATCCTTCTGGCGGCCCTGACCATACATCTGTTGTTGTGTAAGTTCTTGAAACTGTTCCGGAGACAGTAAGGTTTAATGAGGCTTTACAAGGTTTACGACATTAACATTATATGTCCCTGCTAGTTGTAGCGAACCAGAAACAGTAACGGCAGTTGATGCGGTATTAGTATGACCTCTTGCAACACTTACAATAAATTTCTGGTTATTAATTGGTCCTGTACTGCTTTGTACCATTGATAGTTTACCAATTGCATATTGTGTTTTTACATAGACGCGGCGATCACCAGCGTATGAATTAGGTTTCTCAGCTTTGCCAGCACGTAACGGGTCAACAAAAGTTACTGTTGCATCCGGATTAACACCAGTATCAATTGCATTATAGCCAGAAATCACTGCTCCTTCTGGTAAAGTATCGAGCAGAGCAGGAGGTACAGACGTATCCAGATCAGTTGTAGTACTGGCTGCTAAGTTAGGTCCAAAACTTCGCGCAGTGTTGGTAATGCCGTCAGCAGATGTAACAACAGAAGTCCCAGATATTATAGTTGCAGCGACTAAAATTGTGGAAATAGACTTCTTGAACTTCTTCAAAAATCCTCAATCCTTTCAATTATGTGTCTCATGTTGAATGTATATGACAGCTGGCCAGCATAAACGTGATGATCTTGGTGACAGACAAAGACAATTACTTCTCGATAACTAAAAGTATCGCCGTCGTTAGGTACCGGTTTCAAAATTGCAAGCAACATGTAATAAATTACCATAATCTCCAAAGGATGACCACTCCTGAAAATGGCCAAATTTATCTATAATTAACTAAAAATTGTAGATTATTGGTTCTGAGTGTATGATTTCTTTTACTATCTCGTCAGATCAATAGATTACTTATTTGACATTTTCACCTACTGGGGAAATAAACTGAACCAATCTCAACAATGGACAAGTAAATACGTTTTATATAAAGCCCCTAATGAAATAAATCTAACAGGAACGACAGATGTAAAAGGGCTTAATTGATTAGCCGAGATTCTTCATCGTAGGGAGTGTGTCGTCTCCGCTCCGGGGTTGTCGAATGAAATAGATGAGAATTGAAATTGCCTCATGCTACCGGCATACGCTAACGGTTGCCACGCACGTTATTAAGCCTCAAAAAGCCCTTTTGAAAGGCTAACGGTTCTCAGAAAGGCCATTCGGCGATTTGGGCAGCGAAATCTTCCGATTTGGTGCAAATAACCCCTCTGACGACCGTTAGATGTTAAGAAGGGCCATTATTGTGCAAATAAGCACTGGTGCATCCGTTAGAATATGCAGGCACTCTCTCATGTTACCGCGTACACGCTAACCATTTAGAAGTAGACAAGTCTGCCTGTGCGGTTTCCGCGGTTGCCTCAAAATGATTACAACAGGCTGTCAATTATATTGGCAGCCTGTTCAATAATGGATAAGATATTGGATTTTAGACCTGGTTGGAATCTACATAGTACTCTGTACTGTGAGGTTTTTTAACCCCGTTTACGTATGTTGTACCCCCATCTAGTGTTTCTGTGCCAAGATAAACGGTTCCCGCATATACATCGTAAACGTCATATTTTTTCACTACTACAGTATTATATTGATCATAATTGATAGCCCCATAATAATCGCGTGTTGTGAAGTTGCCGTCAGGTCCGTTATATACTCTAGTAGTTCCCCAAGTATATGAGTAGGATCCAGATACTTGATTGGTCATGGTCAAATTAATAACTTGTTTTATTTCTGCCGAAACAACACCAGAATATTGTACAGAACCCGTTACGGTCTTGGATTCGGTCAATTGTTTTTGTGAACCTTTTGCAACAGTAACCAAATGTACATCACTATTTCTAGGACCTACATTGAAAGCAGTGATAGTATTCGAAGCCACCTGATAGTAAGAAGATTTATATGCATATCGTTCAGTACCGAAAGGAACAGCTTGAGGTGTGTTATCAACAAAGTAAACTCGTGCGTTTAGATCTCCTTGGAGTATAGATAGTTTTTTCATAGATGCCTTCACTCTCCTAAGATTGGTTGTATTTACACGTAGTATAGTAATTGGTGTAATTATCTATGTCAACAATTGTAAATGAATATTTTGGTATTAATTGAAAACTTCATATAAAATTTAGGTCTGACTATCTTCACATTTCAGTTTGTGATTTACTTACTTGCCGCAAGGCAAATTTTCGTTCATTTGTGATTGTCACCTAGACGCCTTCGTTCATAACATATTGACAAAGGAAGGTGATAAGCACATGCGCGTAACCATTACGTTGGCATGCACGGAATGCGGTGACCGCAACTACATGACGACTAAAAATAAGAAAAACAATCCGGGGCGTCTGGAGCTTCGAAAATATTGTCCGTCCCATAAAAAGGTAACGCTTCACAGAGAGACAAGATCCTGACTAGCACATAAATGCAAGAAGATCCGCGGTTTCCGCGGATCTTTTTACATTTTACATCGTTTGTAGGATCCGCTTTATTTCGGACAAAAGAAACTGCTTTTCGGGTTCCGGCACTCCTTCGACCAATCTAGCCGCCATTACAGGCAGCTTCCACCTAACATGCTTTGCTCACCGTACTTTATAGTTTGTACATATTTTCCAATACTACCACGATTTAACTCTTCCCTCATTAAATTATAACTTGCATGTTCTGATACATAGCGTATCTAAATAAATTACCAGTAGAGCCTGGGAATTTGGTTCCTTCACTTATTCGAGAGTGAGGTGAGTCGAGAACTTTCGCACGTTACGCCTGAGATTTGTCTGAGTGAAGCGTAAACTATTTGAAGGAGAGATTATGTGACTCAATTAAAAGGACTGTGGAAGTATTCAATTACAAAGGTTGTACTAATCGGTATATTAGTAGTGGCTACGTTTGGAGTGACCAACGCCTTTGGAGAAGGTGACGACATCACCTATTATGCTTGCGTAAATAACACTTCCGGCACGATAAAAATGATAGATGAATCAAAGAGTTGCGGAAATAATGAAATTGGAATCGTGTGGAATGAAGTCGGGCCACAAGGGCCGTCTGGCCAGGTAGGCCCGGCTGGTCCAGAGGGTCCAGCAGGTCCGGCTGGCCAGGCGGGTCCAACAGGTCCGCAAGGTGAACCTGGAGCAAGAGGGGATAAAGGCGATCCAGGTGAACCCGGAGCAACAGGACCGCAAGGTCCTTCAGGTCCGGCAGGTTCAGCGGGTCCGCAAGGTCCTTCAGGACCGGCGGGTTCAGTGGGTTCAGAAGGTCCAGCAGGTCCGGCGGGTCCGGCAGGTTCAGAGGGTCCAACAGGTCCAGCAGGTCCAGTGGGACCAGAGGGTCCGGTAGGTCCAGCAGGTCCAGTGGGACCAGAGGGTCCAGCAGGCCCAGAAGGTCCGGCGGGTCCAACAGGACCGGCAGGTTCTGGTGGAGTGGATCCCTACGGTGACGGATTGGGCGGTGTATTGACAGTTCCACAAGGTACAACGTTAGATTTGACTACAACAGCAGGATATAACAGCCTTGGTGCGGGAAAAACATTGCAATTCACATCCATTCATATAGCCGGTATCTTAGCTGTCCCTAGCGGAACAACCCTAAGAGCGACAGGCGATGTGAATATAACCGGTCATATTTCGGTCGCGCCAGCAGCTGAAGATAATGGTAAAGGAGCCATTCATCCGGGTGTTTCCCTTGCGCCACCCTCTGTTTACGGAGGAATCGGTTTGGGAGTTCTTCAAGCCTCGCAATTGACGAATCCTCCAATTGCCGCCGGAGGCGCCGGAGCTGAAGTTTCTTATCGTTTTGGGGGCGAAGGCGGGGGTTCAATCGCGATCTATGCGAAAGGCAATTTCACTATAGCTCAGGGCGCAAGCATCCATGCAAACGGGAATAGCGGCATGAACTCTACTTCAAGCGGCGATACAGGCGGGGCCGGAGGAGGAGGAGGGGGAATTGTTATCGTTGCTGCCAAAGGAACCATGACAATTTCCGGTTCAATCCGCGCGAATGGTGGCAGTGGCTCGCCAGGCATTAATAATGTTGTCGGAGGTTTGGGGTCAGGTGGAGGAGGCGGAGGCGGAGGCGGTATTATTCATCTGATTACCGCAACAACGCCCGCCATCACGGGAAACTTGGAAGTACTAGGAGGAAGTGCTGGTATGTCTATATTTGAAGGCTCATCAACTAATAGCGGCGGCGGCGGCGGCGCTTCCGGCGGTAATGGAGGAGATGGCGGAAGCAGTGTCGGTGCTCAATATCTCAGTTCTCAATCCGGGCGCACTGGTTTGATTCTCCAAACGATCGTTTCCGCGCCGGAGAACTTACTCAAGTGAAAAATTGATTTCCACAATTCACTAACTGGAGACTACAGTTCATTAAACAAGGGAGCAGGTTGCCGCGGCAGCTGCTCCCTTGTTTCTGTTTTGAAAAAAAACACCAGAATTATCCTTAGTATTAGTCGTGGCTTTTTGATAGCATGAATATCAATTCATCATGAATTGCGGTGCATATATGAGATATCTGCAAGCTGTTTTCCTTATCCTACTTTTATTGGGATGTGAAGCTAAACAAATGACAATAGAAGATACAATATATCAATATTACGAAGCTATGCTTCAAGGTCAGATGGAGAAGTCTCAGGAACTTCTTGATTGGGACAATAAAGAAGCTAGCCTTATTGATTATTATGCAAATATAAGGAAATTACATAAGGAATATCATCTAGTCTCACTTGAAGACCTTGAAATCATGACCCTTTTTGAGAAGGATGGAATAGGTAATGCGGATGTGAAAATGACCTATTTGGATAAGAATGGCATAGAAAGAATTGAAATCAACAAAGTTAATTTTCGCGTTGATTCTAAGGATACCTGGAAAATAACATCAATCAAAATAGAATAAATACGATGGTACGGCTGAGTGTGCTTTCGCCTACTAGAGGAGTGTATAGTTTGATAGAAATTCATAACCAAACAAAGACGAGCAAAGAGAGTATTGAAGCATTTCAAAACAAATATAGATTAAAGCTTCCTGCCGATTATTCTATGTTCTTATTGGACACAAACGGCGGCGATCCTGAGCCGAATTTTTTGGAAATGGATAAAAAGAGCGAGCTTGATATGATATTCACTTCCATCGATTCTTTTTTTGGATTCGGATTAGGATATGACGATATGTTCAATCAGTTTGAGATTCATAGAGAAGCATTACCCCATGACTCACTTCCTATTTGTAGAGCAGCAGGTGGCAATTTGATTGTTTTATCGCTTTCTGCTGAGCATTATGGCGAAATATTTTTTTGGGATCACGAAATTGCGCCAGAGGATCGAGCCGAGATAAATGATTTACAGTTCATCGCCGATTCGTTTAGTGAATTTTTGGATCGTATGCAGCCAGATACCGATGAAGCAGATCTTTCTGGTTATGAAATTAAAGAAGTGTGGATCCATCCTGATTTTCATAAGTTGATTAATGGCGATTAGCAACAAATAGAAACGCGCATGCGTCCAAAAGAAAAACGAACATATCGGAGTGAACAGGTTGGGTAAATTTGTGATCATGATCTCCACCATTGTCTGTTTGTTGACGGGATGCTCAGAACATGTAAAGCCTGACGTGAACAACGTGGCAAACAAACCAGCTGTTGATTCGCATGCGGAAGTCGCAGAAGGTGATTTTGTCTATCGCCTCGTGTCCGAAAAATCGGCATACGCCGAAGGCGAGAAAGTGGAAGTCTATGCCGAGCTGGAATACGTCGGAGATCAGCCGGAAATCAAAATCGCCCACGCTGCTTCGCCGTTCTCTTTTCCGATGAAAGAGCAAACAAGAGGCTACGATCTCCTCTATATGATGGATCAGCCTCTTATCGTTTCCGTTTTAAAAAAGGGAGAGCCTCTGAGGGAGCCTTTTAAGGGGGCGGGCGGATACGGATCGCAAGATCCGAAGGATTATGTTGATTTCATGAAAAGCGTGGCGGAGGCAACCCAAAAAGGTACGCTGCCTTGGGGGGATTACCGCGTGTTTGGCTCGGCTGATTTCGAACCGATATCCGGCTCGGAGGAAAATCAAGATAACGATCGCCTTAGCTTAAAAGCGGAGATCGGGTTTATCGTGGAAAAACCTAAACTTATGGACAAGGCCAATCCGATTCTACATGAGGAAACAGTTGGGGAATTAAAGTATGAAATTAGGCTAAGTAAAGATCATTTTGAAATGAATGAAGAAATCGTAGTCGATGCGAAAGTTACAAACCTTGGGAAAGAACCGCTAACTTACGTTGTAGGAAGCTCCAGTTGCCCCACGCACATAAATGTACGCATTATCAATCAAGAATCGAAGAAATACTTAGCTTTTAAACCAGTTGATCAAGCTTGCACGGATGATATTTCCAACTCCCAATTAGAGCCATCGCAAACCATTGCACAAACGTTCAAATTCGTTCCGAAGTTTTATGGGAAATCTGATCTGGAGCCTGCGCTTCCTGGCACATACGATGTGGTCGTCTCGCTGCCACCAGCAGGCATCGAAATTACGGAAGATTATCAATCAAAACCAATAAATGAACGACCGAAGGCGAAAGTGTCGATTATCCTCCACTAACCTATTTGCTAATGACACGCGCTAGCTCACTTAATACTGTATTGTTCCGATTCGTAGGATGGCGGCTCAATTAGTGCTTCGGGTTGTATATTGTATAACGAGAAGGTGCAGGGGTATCCCTGCACCTTCTCTGCATGAAGCCGCATATGTTCGTATGAATTGCCTATATAAGGGCTACAATCGTCCCTTTGGAAATTATTAATAATTGCTTTATTTCTGAAACATAAAGTAAACAAAAAACTTAAAAATTTTGTAATTATTTTCTCTTATACTAAGTCTTAACTATTTCAGAACCAGTAAGAGACGGCTACCTTATTAAAGTGCATCGGATGTGTTTTAGGTGATTTTTCGGGATTTGGTTTTAAACTTTTGTTGGGTTACGATCTTTATGTTTTTTTTCGGTAATTTACTTTTGAACGAGAAATTGAAGAGCACGCGGAGTTATAAATGGAAGGTGGGGCTGTTTCACGGCTTGCTGGGAGTCGTATTAATGTATACCGGGTTTCACTTGAACAACAACTTGATATTCGATCTTAGACCAATCGCGATATTGGTCTCCTCTTTATTCGGAGGGCCATTAGCGGTCATCATTACCTCAATAGTGATCTTATTAAGTCGGATGTTGTTATGGCCTACCGCTCAAGTCATGATACATGTGACAGCCGTTACGGCCATTATAGCAGTAATCAGTATATTAACACGGCGATATATTAATCATTATTGGATACAGTGGACGGTTTCAATTACAGGAACGAATATCATTATAATGATTTACTTTTTTGGATTTAAGCATCTATCTCTAAACTCGATCCTTTTGCCTTATTTTGCGGCATACGAAATATGCGGCATGTATATCGCGGTCAAAATGTACTTTTTCGTAAAGTCTCAGCATTTAAGACAGCAATTTGACGCGCTGCAGCGGGACTTGCTGGAGATCCTTCATTCTCAGGCGGGGTTTACGTTTAAACTAAAAAAAGATAAAGATCAAGCCAAATGCGTGATAGCGGGAGGTAAACTTCTGCAAGACATTGGGATCGCTCCTGAAGAACTCATAGGCAGTACGCTCGAGACCAATGCAGCGCTCCCAAAACGGCTTAGCGGATTTTTGCAGGTAAATCATAGAGAGGCATGGCAAGGTAATCCTGTGTCTTACGAGGCTAATTTCGCCGGTCATACGGTTCTTCTCTCACTGAAGCCGATTTTTAATGGAAGGGAAGTAGACGCTGTCATTGGTTCTGCCATAGACATTACAGAGCGCAAGCAGTCGGAGAAGCAGCTCGCTGAAAGCGAGGAGCTGTATCGCTCCTTGGTTGAAAGTTCACAAGATCTCATCTTTCGTTTTCAAACGGACGGGACCATAACTTCCCTTAATCAAACAGCCCGCGAGGTATTCGATCTAAGGGCTGATTGCATGGTCCGTGTACAATTGCAGGATCTTTTGCCGCCCGGAGACCACGCGCTTGTCTGCAACTATCATTTCTCAAAAGCCGTTCGAGATGGAACGCCCCAACGATTTGATTGCAGCTTTACATTGAATGACCAGCAATACGAGTACGATGTGATGTTCAGTCCGAATTATGTAGATCAAATCTTAGCCGGCATAACGGGAACGATGCATGACATTGCCGATATTAAGAAGAGGAAAGAAGCAGATGAAGCGAACAAGGCAAAGAGTGAGTTTCTAGCTCGGATGAGCCACGAGATTCGCACGCCGATCAGCGGCATAATCGGTCTGTCCGAGCTGTTGCTGCGAACGGAACTATCTCCAATTCAAATGGATTACTTACAAAAAATAATAACTTCATCACGCACCTTGCTTGGGATCATTAACGATGTCTTGGATTTTTCGCAAATAGAGTCCGGAAAAATCGACCTTGAGATGGCTGAGGTTAATATCCACGAAATGATACAGCAGTTATCGGACATGTTAAGTGCGCTTATTGGATATAAGCAGCTTAAATTCATCATCGATACTTCGGCCGATATTCCAGACGCGTTGTTTGCCGATTCCATGCGAATTGAGCAGATATTAATCAACTTGTTCAATAATGCGATCAAATTCACAGACAACGGCTACATTTACGTCAAAGTAGAGCCTGTCCATGTCGATGAAGACTCGATCCATATTGAGTTCTCGGTAGAGGATACGGGAATCGGCATGACGGACGAAGAGATGAGCAAGCTCTTTAAGCCTTTTACCCAATTAGGCTATGCCAGAGACCTTAAATACGGTGGTTCCGGACTTGGTTTATCGATTTGCAAATACTTTGTAGAGTTAATGGGCGGAACGATCAGCGTGCAGAGCGAGGCCGGGAAAGGCAGCAAGTTCTCCTTTGTTTTACCGTTTGAATTCTTTCCAGAAGCGGATCCGAAACGGGAGGACTATACTGATTTTTCGGCAATGAAAGTATTGGTGATAGAAGAAAGCCCGCTCGTTAGAAAAGGATTATGCTCCATGCTGGAGACGCTGAATTTTCAAGTGGAAAGCTGTTCGGACTATAAACAAGTCGAATTATCGACAAAGCAATACGATCTAATTTTGGCTGATTTATGCGCGGAAGAAATGACTGACGTCCAGGATTGGCTGCAATTGAAACTTCAGGCATCCGCACGGAATATGCCGATTGTCGTCATAGGCACGCCGATGATCAGGGACGAAATGATTAGAGTGCTTCCGTCGCATGCGCAGCCTGATGCTTTACTCTTAATGCCGGTCAATCGTGTTGGTTTATATCGAGCGTTAAAGTCACTATTCGGGAATCGTGATCCGGTCGAAGATGTTCCATTCGTAAAAGAAGAAGAAGAGCCTGTTGGGCGGGGGGTTGAAATCCTGCTTGCGGAAGATAATCGGATTAATCAGCTCATTATGACCGAGATGCTGAATATGTACGGTTATTCGGTCACGGTTGCGAATAATGGATTGGAGGTCCTGGAGCACCTCAAACATAACCATTTTGATCTGGTGCTGATGGATATTCATATGCCTGAGATGGATGGTATCGTAACAACGATGAGGCTGCGAGAGAATCCTAGCTTGGCTGGCCTCCCGATCATCACTTTAACGGCAGGAGTAGTGAAGGAAGATCATGAATTATACTACCGGGTCGGGATGACCGATGTCTTAACGAAGCCGGTAGAATTCGATCGTATCGTCGAACTCATTAATCAGTATGTCAAACCTAAGAGGGCCATAGCAGGGATTGATACGGAAGCTATTTTGCGGAGTGTAGACGGGAAAGAACATATTCTGATTCATATTTTGAACATGTTTCAACAGGACTATAGTCATTTCATAGAAGAGCTGCAAGAAACGATGTTTAGGCGTGATTGGCTGCAAGCTCAACAAATGCTTCATATGCTTAAAGGTGCAGCGGGACATTTGTCGGCAACCGGTTTGCTGGAAGCGGCGACTGATCTGGAGAAGGCGCTTAAAGCCGAAGAAGAGTACGATGCTCCTTTTATACGATTGAATAATGAAATACGAACAATCTTGCATTCGCTGAAGCAGCATGAATCTAAGTTTAAGGACAATGGAGCGGATGGTCATGAATGTTTTACTGATTGAAGACGAAACCGTATTGCGGGACATGATTGCCATGTACTTAACGGAAGAAGGGCATTCCGTTCAAAGAGTGATTAGCGGCATGGAGGGAATACAGGCCATTAGGAAGAGCGATCCGGATATCGCGATTATCGATTGTCTATTGCCTGATATCAATGGGATCGAGCTGTGCAAGGAAATTCGCCAATTTTCGTTTCTGCCCATCATAATGATCTCGATGAATACGGACGTATCCAACCGTATAGAAGCGCTGCTAAACGGGGTTAATGACTATTTGTGCAAACCGTTCAGCATGAAAGAATTGTCTGCCAGGATGATCGCGCAGTTGCGGGCGGCACAGGAGGGTGCTTCGCATTACCAAAATCGGCAATCGGAGACTGTCGATGATTTCATCAGCGTCGATCGATATTTTCGCACGATACGAATGAATGGGCATGTTATTGAAACGACGTTTACGGAGTTTGAAATTATGCAATTGTTTAATCGTTATCCCGGCAGAGTGTTCAGCAGAGAGGAGATTATCACGTATTTGCGCGGGAGCCATACGCTTGTGAGCGAGCGTTCGATCGATGTCCATGTGACGAAGCTAAGAAACAAGATTGAGAAGGACCCGAAAAATCCCAAGTTTATTAAGACGGTTTGGGGGATTGGGTACAAATATTCCAATAAGTAAGTTGTAAAAAAATAACAGGGAGCAGACTGTCGCGGCAGCTGCTCCCTGATTCGTTCAAGTACCATGCAGGGTTAAGCACTAACCCCATTGGATAATCTTTACAGTACAAAGGATGTTAATAAGGCTGCCGATCCATCGATCGGCAGCCTTATTGGTTGATGTATGCTTGAAAAGTAAATCGTTGACAAATCTACCGGAAAAACTTACGATGTTTATGCCGTTTTCGCCTCCAGCAATTGTGCAATCGCTTTCATCAATTATTTTCGAAAGAGCTGATCGCTATTCTTACAACAGATTTAAAAGAAGTATTGAAGCAGCACCATGTAGCGGAAGAAGAAATCGTCTACACCATGATTTGCGACCGCACGACGGACGGAAAATTTCTGGATACGTATCTCATCTTGACCGGCAATCGACTCTTCATAGCGACTAGCTTAGATGAGCCTGCTAAAGAAAAAATCTACAAAGGATATGCAGTACCTTCCGCTAAGACAGAAAATGCCCAGCCCAAGCAAAGCCAACCTGCAGGCTGGTCGATCGAGTCGTTCGAGCTCGCACAGATTGAATCTCTGTCCATTGTCAATCTGGTTGCATCCGGCATGGTCGTCATGAGAGCGGCGGAGGAACGCACCGTTGGAGCTTTCACGAATGGCGAGATGGGCAGAGCATCGAGGTTTGCTTCCGCTTTTGAGAAGCTGAAGAAGCAGGAGTCGCTCGAAGAGCTGCATCTTCATGAGGAACACGGACACGCGTCCTGTCCGAAGTGCGGCATGATCTATCCGGAGGAAGGCAGGCAGATTTGCCCGAAATGCATGAAGAAGCATGCCATCTTCGGCAGGCTGCTGTCCTTTGCGGGTCAGTATAAGAAGTCCATGGCCCTTATTATTTTTTTCATGCTGCTCAATTCGGGAACCGGACTTGTCATTCCTTATTTGCAAGGTACCGTGCTTATCGATCAAGGTCTTGGCGGGAACGGAATGTTCGCCCATCAAATCGGCTTGATCATTCTGCTCATTATCGGGTTCAGGACACTGTCCCTCCTGTTCGGCGTGCTATACGGCGTCATCAATGCGAAAATGTCGGCGAATATCGCGTTCGACCTGAAATCGAGCGTATTCTCTGCCATGCAGCGGCTGTCGCTCAGCTTCTTCCAGCGTAAACAAACCGGCCAGCTTATGACCAGAGTGAACAACGACGCGACAGAGCTTCAATATTTCTTTGTTGACGGCATGTCCTTTTTCATTGTCAATGCGATGAATATTATCGGCATTACAACGATTTTGCTGATCCTGGACTGGAAGCTGACGCTGCTCTGTTTCCTTCCGCTGCCGATTGTTGTCATCCTCGTCCGAAAAGCATTTCCGAGACTTTGGCGGCTGTCATGGAGAAGGCATCGGACGATCAGTCGGATGAATGCCATCATTAGCGACACGATACGAGGCACGCGGGTCGTCAAGGCGTTCGGTAAAGAACAAAAGGAAATGGAACGATTTCACACGTCCAACCTGGCCTACTCCCATGCGGATCAGTCGTTTAACAAGTTTGCCGGAACGATGTTTCCGGTGCTGAATGTATTGACGCAAACCGGCGGTATTCTGATCTGGTCGTTCGGCGGCTGGATGGTTATGGGTGGCGATATCTCGTTCGGCAAAGTGCTGACCTTCGTCAGCTATATGCACATGCTTTACGGGCCGATACAATTTATGAACAATATCGTGAGCTGGTGGTCGTACTGTATGTCTGCCGCGCAGCGTATATTTGAGATTCAAGATTCGGTGCCCGATGTGACCGAGAAGGCGAATGCCGTTCACCTGGATCGGATGAATGGCGACATTGAAGTATCGAACATCGTATTCGGGTATGAACCGAATAAAGCTATTTTGAAGCAAGTCTCGATGCGTGCCAAGCCCGGCCAAATGATAGGCGTCGTCGGTCACTCGGGGGCCGGCAAATCAACGCTGGTCAATATCATTTCGCGTTTGTACGATGTTTCCGAGGGCGAGGTTCGCATTGACGGCATCAACATCAAGGATTTGTCTTCAGCGTCCCTGCGCAACAATATTGGCATCGTCTCGCAAGATGTCTATGTGTTCTCCGGAAGTATCGCGGAAAATATCGCCTATGCGAATCCGGATTGCAGTGTCGAAGATATCATTTATGCGGCAAAGATCGCGCATGCGCATGATTTTATCGAGAAACTGCCGGATGGTTACGATACGATCGTCGGCACAGGGGGACACAACCTCTCCGGCGGCGAGAAACAGCGGTTGTCCATTGCGCGTGCAGTACTGCATAATCCGCGCATCCTCATTTTGGATGAGGCGACGGCTTCGCTTGATACCGAAACGGAGCTTCAGATCCAGGCAGCGCTTGATTCGCTTATTAAAGGCAGAACGACGATTGCCATTGCACACCGGCTGTCGACGCTCCGCAACGCGGATTTTCTTATTGTCATGGATAATGGAAAAGTGGTGGAGAGCGGCACGCATGAAGAGCTCATGACCCGCGAAGGTGCATACTACGGTCTCGTGAAGAAGCATGACGAGGCGCTCAAAATGAACGAGGTGATTTCTGCATGACGGCTAGTAAAGCAGCTTCAGATCATGAAACGGATGCGGCGAAGACAACTTCGGATTTGTCGGATGCTGCGAATATCAAGTACTTAACGGTCTCCAATGCAACGTTTAAGAAAACGGAAGGCCAGATGCTTTCAGTCAAAGTCGATGGCGAGGAGCATCCGGCCGTGTATGTGCATTGTTCCTTTCCGCATACGAATAGAAGCATCTACCTGTCGATCCGGACCATCGAGAACAAGGAAATCGGCATGATCCGTTCTCTGGATGAGTTTCCGGCGGAAACCGCGCAGTTTCTGGAGGAGCAGGTGAGTATCCGCTATTTTGCACCTGAGATTACAAGAGTAGTCAGCGTGAAGGAAGAATTCGGCTATGCCTATTGGGAGGCGGAAACGACGGCAGGCTTGTGCCGGTTTACGGTGCGCGGCGGGGGAGGCCATACGAAGCTCGTCACCGCAAACCGATTGCTCATCAACGATGTCGACGGCAACCGATTCGTAATCCCGGACCTCACGAGGTTAACCGATAAAGAGTACCGAATGGTTGAAATGAGCATGTAAGCCATGCAGCGCTTGACAAAGGGGAGAAGGCTTTAAATGAATCTCAATTATGAGCTTGCCGAGCAGGATCTCATAGCTGCAAGGCAAGCGGTCGGGCAGACCATTCGTTATTGTGTGCCTGCCGATTTATCGTTAACTGGACGCAGGATAGCAGGATTTTTGGTCATCGGGGATGAGAAATGGGCTTATATCGAGAACGGTCGCGTGATGGATCAACGGTCTATTGCAGATGGTACCGATTATAAAATCATTCCGCTTATCGGCAATGCGGTGCTTGAAGCCGAAATCGATCATTCCAAACGAATTATCGCTCGTTTAACGATGCAGCATGCAGCCAGGTACGGCTTCATTGCCCAAATTCTGAATGACATTTCGGCAAAGCGGCAGATTCGAATCTATAACAATGAAGAAGAGCCGATTTGCGCCAAATGCGGCGGCACCCTTATTCACGGCACCCGGGTATGTCCGAGATGCATGAATAAAGCCGCAGCGATCAAAAGGCTGTTTGCCGTATCGCGTGGGCATTGGAAGACGCTTGCGCTCGGCCTCACCATATTGTTTGCTTCATCGGGAATTGCGCTGGTCGGTCCATACTTTCAGAAGCTGCTGGTCAACGGCGCCCTTCAGCCGACGGATGGAAGCACGGACAAAGGAATGTTCTTCCTCGGCATAGCAGGCATGCTGGCAGTCCTTGTGTTCGGAGAGCTGCTGGCCATTTCGAAGAGCCGGATTATGGCTGGGGTAAGCTCAGGCATAGCGGCGGATTTGCGTAAAATGGTGTTCGACAAGACGCAGCAGCTGTCGCTCGGATTTCTGACATCGCAGCGAGCCGGCGATATTATGAACCGGGTTACCTCCGATACCGACCGGATTCGGCATCTCATTCAGGAATTGTGCACGACAGCGATCTTTCAGCTCATTATGCTGGTATGCGCCAGTTACCTGCTCTTTCAAGCCGATTGGCGGCTGGCAGTTGTCGTTCTACTTCCCGCGCCTCTTGTCGCCTATCTCCACCGATATATTTGGAAAACGGTGCTGTGGAAACTTTTCCATAAGCAATGGCGGGTGCACGATCGAGCGAATTCATTTCTGCATGATGTGCTGAGCGGCATTCGCGTCGTTAAAGCGTTCGGAAAAGAAGAGCGGGAAATCAAGCGGTTCCGCGACTACAACAGCGAGTTTGCGGCCGCAACGGTAAAAAGCGAGAAGCTGTTCAGCATCCTATCGCCGATTACGAATTACCTCATAGAGATGGGACAATATTTTGTTTTGTTGATCGGATGCAGCCTGATTCTCGATAAACAAATGAACATCGGCGAACTGATTCAATTCAGCTCGTACGCGGCGATGGTTTTCGGTCCGATTGCATGGATGATGTTCCTGCCTAGGTGGGTGGCGAATGCGGCGATTTCGATTGATCGCGTGTTCTCGGTCATCGACGAGCAGCCTGAGGTGATCGATTCGGAGCGCAGCGGAAAGCTCGCTATCCAGGGCCATATTTCGTTTCGCAAAGTCGTCTTTGGCTATAAGACCTACGAGCCTGTATTGAAGGATATTAATGTTGAGGTGAAGCAGGGAGAAATGATCGGGCTTGTCGGTCACTCGGGCTCCGGCAAATCCACGTTAATCAATTTGATCTCCCGTTTCTATGATGTAACCGATGGCGAAATACTCATCGATGGCGTAGATATCCGGACCATACAACAAGCTGAACTCCGATCGCAAATCGGCGTTGTGCTGCAGGAAACGTTCCTGTTCACCGGGACGATCATGGATAATATCCGCTACTCCAAACCGAATGCGACCTACGAGGAGATCATTCAAGCGGCGAGGATCGCGAACGCACATAACTTCATCATTAATTTTCCGGACGGGTACGACACCATGCTCGACGAGAACGGCAATAACCTATCCGGCGGCGAGCGGCAGCGGCTGGCCATTGCGAGGGCTGTCCTCAATAACCCGCGCATTCTAATCCTCGATGAAGCAACCGCTTCTCTCGATATCGAGACGGAAACGGCCATCCAGGAAGCGCTGAAGCGGGTGACCAAGAACCGGACCACCATTGCCATTGCGCACCGGCTGTCCACGCTTCGCCACGCCGACCGCCTTCTCGTGTTGGAGAAGGGGGAAGTAGCTGAGGTTGGTACGCATTCGGAGCTGCTGGAGAAGAAAGGGATTTATTATAATCTCATCAATGCCCAGCGCAATATGACGAAGAAACAGGATCAGAATGATGGTAAAGATCAGCCTGTGTCAGTAGAGATTACGGCTTAGCGCCTGCCGAATCGCGCAAATGAGAAAATCCCGTCCCCTTGGCTGTATGCCGAGCGGGCGGGATTATTTTTTAGCTGCTGCTTATGATTTGTTTTGATGGTCTGCGATGAATGCACCCAATTCGTCACGATTTTGGGCATCTTGCGCCGGTGCGGTTTCAGTCACGCCGAAAAAATCGTCTGACTTGCTTTGATCGTTCTTGTCTGGAAATGCCCAGTAATCTAAGTCGTGCAGGATGCGGTGCATGTATACCAGCGCTTGCGGGTCATGCGTATGATTGGCGATTTTAGCAAGCTCTGCTAAATTGCTCATATCCATTTGCAGCCCTTCGATGCTGCCTAGCGTGGTACCGATTTTTGTGTAGGATGCGCTGTTAAACGCTGGCTCTTTCATTAATGCGGTCCAAGCGGCTGCCTTCGGATTGTCGAAACTTTTAATTTTGCCGTCTAATAGATTAGAATCGAACAGCCAGTGAAACTCTTCGATTTTCCCGACGGCCCGGCCTTCGGCAGCATTCGGTTCATATGTAAACTGCGGCACTTTAATCGGCCTATCGGCAGGTGGCGCGGCCGCTTCTGCCAGCTGTGCGGCTCCCGCTATGAGATGAATTTTATTGAGGCCCCAGGCTGCAGCAGATCCAATAATGACGATGGCGATACCTGCACCTATAAGATTTATTGTGGATGATTTCATATTTTTCCCCCTAAGTCGGTAAGTCACCTCGAGAATATATACACCGATATTTACCTTGTTTAAGCAAGTATTGGAGCAAAATGCGTGAAACTGTGGAAAAATGCAACTTTTTACTGCTTTTTGCAATCTAATAGTTATATAAATGATAGGAGGTTCGCATGTATAACTATTTACTGGCAATACTACTGATCATGCTTTTAGCGGGCTGCAGCGGAGCCAGAGGCGAGGAATTCGAACTATCGGGTAAAATCACTGAAATAGATAAAGCAAATCATTACGTCTATGTCGACAAACAAGGACCGATAAAGGTTAAGGATTACGACGAACTAGAAGTAGGCCAACAAGTAACATTCGTTCTCTACAGCACGGATCCTGATGATGTATGGGATCCTGAGAAGATAAAAGTGAAATCGGTAGAAATGGAGGAACGAGGTTTACAAGGTTCTATTGCTATCGAACATGAAGGTCCGCATACTACAGCGATCTATACGTTTATAAATAGTAGTGATGAGCAAATAACCGTAATTGGAGGAGCACGCTATATTTTAATGAAAGATGATCAAGTAGCGGAAAAAGGCTCGGTTCCGATCAAAGACTATCTCGATTTGCAGCCGGGAGAAGAGTATATAGATAAGAAAACATTTTCGAATTTACAGGCTGGTTCCTACACCGTTCAAGTGGAATGGAATCAGGTTGTGGCAACTTCAGCATTTGAAATCGAATGAAGGTTTCTAGGATGGCATAGATGAAGGGAGCGAGAATGCCGATGATAGCGACGCTGGAACTCATTGTCCGCTCAACGGAAATCGATGTGAACGGACATGTCAATAATGCCAAGTATTTGGAATATCTCGAATGGGGACGGGAAGAGTGGTACGAGCAGGCAGGCCTGCGCTATGACATGCTGCTGGCGATGGGCGTACAAACGGTGACGGTTAACATCAACATCAACTATCGCAAGGAATGCAAGCAAGGCGATAAGCTGACGGTGACGACGACTCCGGAGCGGGCAGGGCGCAGCAGCTATGTGCTGAAGCAGGCAATCGTGAACGATCGCGGCGAGCTCTGCGCGGATGCGCTCGTAACTAGCGTCGCGATGGATTCCAGCACGCGCAAGAGCCGGGAGCTGCCGCCGGAGCTGCGCTGCCAATTCCAGCCGCAATAAGCCGTATTACATCACGGCAAATAGGAAATCATGGGAAAGAGGCGATGCATGCTCGTAGATGCGTCGCCTCTTTCATAGGTTATAAAGCGAGCCACGTAATAAACGAGGAGGAACTAGCATGACAGCATACCGGATCGAGAAGGATTCGATGGGCGAAATCGAGGTTGAATCACACCGGCTTTGGGGCGCGCAGACGCAGCGGAGCCTGCAAAATTTCAAGATCGGCACGGAGAAAATGCCGCGTGAGCTCATCACCGCTTTCGCGTATCTGAAGAAAGCGGCGGCGACGGTAAACGGTAAGCTGGGCAAGCTCGACTCGAAAAAAGCCGAAGCCATTGCAGAGGCAGCGGATGAGATCATAGCCGGCAAGTGGAAGGATGAATTTCCGCTTGCCGTGTGGCAGACAGGCAGCGGCACGCAGTCTAACATGAACGTGAACGAAGTCATTGCCAGGCGCGCGGTTCAACTGCTAGAGGAGAAGGGGCAGCCGGGTTCGGCCGTCCATCCAAACGACGACGTGAATCGCTCGCAAAGCTCCAACGATACCTTCCCGACCGCGATGCATATCGCAGCGCTGATTGCCGTCGAAGACCAGGTGCTGCCGGCCATCGCACAGCTTAAAGCTACCCTGCAGCAGAAGAGCGCCAGCTTTGCGGACGTCATCAAGATCGGGCGCACTCATTTGCAGGATGCCACGCCGCTCACGCTCGGCCAGGAATTTAGCGGCTGGGTACGCATGCTCGAGAAGGGAGAGCGCAATATCGGCGCCAGCCGCGACGAGCTGCGCGAGCTTGCGATCGGCGGTACGGCCGTTGGGACGGGACTCAATGCCCCACCGGGCTTTGGCGAGCAGGTTGCGGACGAGATCAGCCGTCTAACTGGGAAGCGGTTCATGAGCGCGCCGAATAAGTTCCAGGCGCTAACGAGCCATGACGAAATCGTCTTCGTCCATGGCGCCATCAAGGCGCTTGCCGCGGATTTGATGAAGATCGCGAACGATGTCCGCTGGCTTGCGAGCGGTCCCCGCTGCGGTATCGGCGAGATTCGCATTCCAGAGAACGAGCCTGGAAGCTCTATTATGCCGGGTAAAGTGAACCCGACGCAGAGCGAGGCGCTGACGATGGTAGTCTGCCAGGTCATGGGCAACGATGCGGCGATCGGCTTTGCAGCCAGCCAAGGCAACTTCGAGCTGAATGTGTTCAAACCTGTCATTATTCACGGCTTTCTGCAGTCGGTCCGGATTCTCAGCGATGCGATTCGCTCCTTCGACGAGCATTGTGCCGCCGGCATCGAGCCAAACCGCGACGCGATCGCCCGGCATCTGAACGAATCGCTGATGCTGGTGACGGCGCTCAATCCGCATATCGGCTATGAAAATGCGGCGGCTATCGCGAAGGCTGCGCATAAGCAGGGCATTACGCTGCGCGAGGCGGCCATTGCAAGCGGGCTCATTACGGCAGACAAATTTGATCAGGTAGTCAGAGCGGAGGAGATGATTTAACGTTTGCGCCCGACAATCTTTTCGCGCGGTTTAGTGCAAATCCGACAAAAATGGCTTTGCGTTCATAGGCGATATCAAGTATTATGATTAGAAAAGACAAGATCTGGCTAAAGGAGACACAGCGCTATGAATGCTTCGAAACAATGTCATTGCAAAATCGTCGACTGCACGATCCGTGACGGCGGACTCGTCAACAACTGGGATTTCAGCGTTGAGTTCGTTCAGCACCTGTACAACTCGCTGAATGAAGCCGGCGTCGAGTATATGGAAATCGGGTATAAGAACTCGCCGAAGCTGCTCAAGGGCGCTGAGGATGCAGGTCCATGGCGGTTTCTGGACGACGACTTTCTCCGTAAAGTCATCCCGCAGAAGCTGAACACGAAGCTGTCAGCGCTTGTCGATATCGGCCGCGTAGACGAGAACGACATCCTGCCGCGCGAAGAAAGCTTGCTCGATCTGATTCGCGTAGCCTGCTACATCCAGGACGTACCGAAGGCGCTTGAGCTGGTCAATGTCTTCCACTCCCGCGGTTACGAGACAACGCTGAACATTATGGCACTCTCCAATGTCATGGAGAACCAACTGCTTGAAGCGTTTGAGCTGATCGAAGCGAGCGTCGTAGACGTCGTTTACGTCGTAGATTCCTACGGCAGCTTATCGCCGAATGACTTCAACTACCTGGTGAGCAAATTCCAGAAGTATTTGCCTAGCAAGCGCCTCGGCGTGCATACGCACAACAATATGCAGCTGGCTTTTGCCAATACGCTCGTTTCCGTCGAGAAAGGCGTTGAATTCCTGGACGCATCCGTATACGGTATGGGCCGCGCTGCCGGCAACTGCCCGACAGAGCTGCTTGTGGCAAACCTGAAGAACACGAAATACAATGTTCGCCCGGTGCTCGATATGATCGAGAAGTACATGATTCCACTGCGTGAAAAAGAAGAGTGGGGCTATATTATTCCTTATATGATTACCGGTATGCTGGATGAGCACCCTCGCTCCGCGATGGCGCTTCGGAATACGCCTGACAAGGACAAGTCGGTTGATTTCTACGACAAGCTGACGACGCCTGAAGTGCTGCATAGCAAATAAGAAGAAGCTCCTTGACCTTGTGGTTAGGGAGCTTTATTTTATATCCGAAAGATCAGATGATCATATTGTCCAACGGATGGAATTGCGATAAGCTAACTATAGTACCATTGAACCGAATCTTGGAGGGGGAGCGGTAGTGGCGGGTGCGCAGCGGCAAGTCTTTGATATGGCTATACATTTGGATGAGTTTTACCGGAATGGATTTACGGTCATACGGAGCGTACTAGACGAGCAGCGGGTGGATGAGTACCGGGAGGCTTTTGAGCAGGAGTTCCGGACTTCAGAGTTCGATGGCTATGGCATGAATATCCGGACGAAAATGTTCGAGCGGAACAACCTGTTTCTGCAGCTGATCGATCAAGAGGAGACGGTGACTTTTGCCGAAGCGGTGCTAGGCAGGAACTGTCATATGTTTTCCAATAACGGGCTGTACACGACGCCGGGAACCGGCATTGACGGCTGGCATGTTGACGAAGACTTGTTTTTCCCGATTCCCGAAGGCGTAGAACTGGACACTCGCATCCAAATGCCCTGCTTCATGTTTACCGCCATGTACTATTTAACCGACGTTACCGAGGATATGGGGCCGACTCAGCTTGTGCCGGGCAGTCACCGAAGCGGCAGGCATCCGGCGTCGCAAAGGGAAACGCCCAGCTATCAGGGCCGAGGACCTGTTTCGATCATCGCCAAGAAAGGCGACATGCTGCTATTCAACGGTCAAACCTGGCATCGCGGCGCACGGAATGAGAGCGATAAAATCCGGATGGTTCAGCAGGTGACTTACGGTAGGCGTTGGGTATCGCAACGGTTCTATCCTTTCATTAACTATAAGATGCCGCAGCATGTCATCGACGCGGCCAAGGACAACCCGCGCTTGATGCGGCTGCTCGGGTTTCATCCTCGCGGCCCCTACGGATAAGTACTAATATGAGGCCCTACGGAGGAGCTCCGTGCGGCCTTTTTCTCATTGAATTTATGGAGGCGATCATTTACAATAAAGTCCAATTCTCCTTTATTTACAAGGTGATTGCGTTACTAACTGTTGAAGGAGTGGTCGCGGCTTGAAGAATTCACTAGCGCTCATCATCGAACGATTGGAATCGCGTCAGACGATGCAGGCTTTATCGCCGAAACAGGTATGGGATGCAGCGCTCGATCAAGAGATCGCAGCTTTGCCGCTCATATCCGCCGCAACGCCGAAGGCCGCAGTACCGGCGCTGATTGCGCTCAAAGCCGGGCTGCATTTGCTAAATGAAAGCTTGGATGCGTCGCATGCGCAGTCCCAGGAGATCGAGGACGATCCGACGGGTTGCTATTGGCACGGCATCATGCACCGTATGGAAGGCGACTTCTCCAATGCGAACTACTGGTTTAGCATGGCCGGATCGCATCCGGCGATGGAACGCTTGCAGTCTCGGGCAGCGGATTGGCTGCAAAACAGCGTCATTCTGGGCGATTTGCAGGACGGCGAAATACGCGAAGGGCTGCAGCTGATGCGGCGCCAGGCACGTTGGAATGCGCCGGCCTTCACAGGCATGATTGCGCTGCAAGAGAGCGGTACCATCGGTGAAGAAACCCGGGGCGCGGTCGAGTATGTGCAGCATCTCGAGCTCATGGAATTGTTCGCGTATACGCTTCAGGCAGCCAAAAAGGCTGTATCGGACTCGTTATAAACAAAAAAAAGGCTGTATCTCGCTCCAGCCGGAGCGGATACAGCCTTTATTGTTGTTAATCCGCGGCTTGCTCAAGGATACGCGAGCCTTCGCTATCCGAGCCGGAGCCGGTTTGTTCGGCAGCAGCGGCCGGCTTGCCGAACGGCCACCAATTGGCTTCGCCGAAAAGGTTTGCGAGCGCCGGAATGACGAGGCCCATAAAGACCGTTGCGTACAGAATCAACCCGATCACGATGCCTGCTCCGATTTGCAGGAGCGTATTGACGCCCGACAGCATGAGCGCCGCGAATGTGCCGCCCATAATGACCGCAGCGGAGATGATGACGCCGCCGGTCGTGGTCATCGCCTTGGTCATCGCGTACGTTATGCCGCGCGGCCGGTATTCTTCCTTGAATCTGGCCATTAAGAAGATGCTGTAATCGACGCCCAGCGCCACGATAATGAGGAACACGAAGAACGATGCGCTCCACGACAGCCCTTCCTTGCCGAGCAAATCGACGAAAATAAATTCGACGATCCCCATGGTCACTAGGAAGTTAAAGCCGAGCGAAAGCAGCACATAGAGCGGCGCCAGAATGGAGCGCAGCAAAATCATCAGCACGATGAAAATACCGATAAGGACGAATGTGCCGGTCCGCGTAAAGTCGCTTTTCGAGATATCTTTCAGCTCCAAAATTTGCGCGGACGTACCGGATGCGTACACGCGGGCGCCTTCCATCGCGCTGCCTTCAAAGCTGTGCATCAGCGACTCGCGGATTTGATCCACGGTGGTCAGCGCTTCCGGGGAATAAGGGTTAACGGCTAGGACGACGTCCAGCTTGGCGGTTTTCCCGTCCTCGGAAATATAGTAATCAAGCGCTTGTTGAAGCTCAGGGCTGTCAAGCGCCGCTTGAGGGAGGTTCCAGCCCGGAATTTGGCTGGCTCCGATCGCTTGCTGCGCTTCTTTCACGGAGGCAAGCCCCTTCGAAATATCGCCGAGTCCTTTGGCGCCGTCCTTCAAGCCGACGGATAGCTGCTGCATTCCGCCTTCCAGCTTCGCCGTTCCGTCTGCTGCCTGCTTTTGGCCGTCAGCCAGTTGGCCGAGTCCGTCCGCCGCCTTGCCGATTCCCGGGTTCAGCTGCTCGAAGCTTGCCGACAATTGGTTCGCGCCGGAGGACAATTCCATTAATCCGCCCGCAAGTCCTTGCTGTTTGCCGAGCAGCTGCTGCATGGCGGCTTCCTTCGCAAGCTCGGGATATTTTTTCAGCAGCGCCTGCAAATCAACGTCCATGGAGTCGGACACCGCTGCGCTTTCCTTGAGTCCGCCGGCAATGCGGCCGGCGCCTTCGGAAGCTTGCTGCATGCCGCCGTAGATTTGCTTTAGCCCTTGCTGCGCTTCCGATGTTTTGTCGGCCATCGTGCGCAGACCGCCGGTCAGCTTCCGGATGTCGGCCTGACCGCTCGTTATCGAGCTGTCTGCCGATAGCAGTCCGCCGGAGACTTGATCGACGCCATCCTTCATTTGCTGCAGGGCGTCGGAGGTTTGCGTCAACTGGCTGGAAACGGTCAGATCGGCCAGCTGCTCGCCCAGCGGCCGAACGGCGCTGCGCACTTCTTTGACGCCCTCGAGCTTCGCTACGTTCGCGCTCGCGGTTTCAAGCGCGGCTAGCGCGTCCGGGCTGCGCATGGAGTCAGCCGAAGAGATCGCGACCGAGAGCGGGAATACTTCGCCGGCGCCGAAGGAGCGCTCGACCTGGCGGAAGCCTTGAACGGACCCATACTCCGGATTGATTTCGGCCAGATCGTCAAAGGAGCGCTTGCCCTGGTATAACAGCGTAATGGGCGCAAGCAGAAGAACGGCGACGAGCAGAATGGCGACCGGTCTGCGTGCGGCCAGGGACGCCATCGCTCCCCAGAGCTTCGATTCGCCGTGTCCTTGCCCGTCAGCAACCTTGCTCGGCCAGAAGGTCGCTTTGCCGAATACCATGAGCAGTGCCGGCGTTAGCGTAAGTCCGGCGATGAGCGTAACAGCCACGCCGATTGAGACGCCGACGGCCGATTGATAGAGCCCGAATTGCGCGAAGCCGATCAGGAAGAAGGCCACGAAAACGGTGCTCGCGGAGAAGGCGACGGTTTTGCCTACCGTACGCATCGTGCGGACGAGCGCTTCTACCTTGTCGCCGTCGCGGTTCAGCTCCTCGCGGAAGCGCTGGATCAGAAGGATGCAATAGTCGGTTCCGGCACCGAATAAGACTGCAATCAGGAACGATTGCGTAAACGAGGAGACCGGCATGCCGAATTCGGTTGCCGCCGCTACTAGTCCGCGCGTAATGACGAGCGAGATCCCGATGGTGATTAGCGGGATGAGGGGGGCGACGGGTGAACGAAAGACGATAAGCAAAATAACGAGAACGAGAATGACCGTGAGCAGCTCTGTTTTCTTCAGCCCTTCCTCGGAGCTGCTTTGAAAATCTTTGCCGATCGGAGCGCTGCCGGTCAGCTCGACTTTGCTGCCGCTAGGCGCGCCTTTCACTTTGGAGGCGAGCGTATCGACCGCTTCCTGCGTCAGCACATCGTTATCCGCGCGGGCAAAACCGACGATAAGGAGCTCTGTGGTACCGTCCTTGCTGCGGAACTTCTCCGCCAGCTCCGGCGTTTCGTAAGCGGATTGAACGGACTTGAATCCGTCCTTGCCGCTCAGCTTGCCTAGCTCCTCGGCTTTGCCTTTCAGCCAATCGCGGTCCTGCTCCGTCAAGCCGCCCTCGCGCGAGTAGACGAGGATAGCGCTCGACTTGGTCGTCGTCTCCGGATTGATCCGCTCCATCAGCTGCTTGGCGACGACGGAATCGGAGTCGGCGGGAATAAATTTCTGCTCGGTTTCGCGGACGATGGCCGCAAGGTCGGGCAGGGCCAGCATCGAGGCGACGGCGATCGCCAGCCAGCCAATGAGAACAACCCATTTGGCGCGGGCTAAGCCCCGTATGAAGCGTTCGGTCATGTGCGGTTTCCTCCTCAAACTAACGTGATTCTCTATGAATAGTTATAGCGCATGGCCAAACCGCTCGTCAATAATTTTGAACTAACGGTCATAATTATTTCACAGGTGATATTTCCTGATTATATAGCTATCCAAGATGCTTTATTCATGAATGGATGAACATAAATATTTTATAAAGTTGTACCGTCGGTCAAGTAATGTTTACGGATAGTAGGCGCTATGCTACAATTAGGTGTACCAGAACATGACCAAACGGAGGGTATGGCGATGAAGCGCGAGCTCAAGAAAGAACAGACACGCACACGAATCAAAGAAGCCGCGCTCACTTTGTTCGCCGAGCAGGGCTACGACCATACGTCCGTTGAAAGCATAGCCAAACAAGCCGGTGTCGCCAAAGGCACGTTTTTTAACTATTTTTCCTCTAAGGATGAATTGCTCTGCGATTTGCAGGCGATCATTGCCATTAACGAGGTTGCGAAGCTTCGGGATATGCCAGGTCCGCTCGTGCCGCGCTTTCAGCTCTTGATCTTTCAATTGGTGAAGCAATTTGCGCTGAGCAAGCCGCTCTCGCGCGCTTTGTTTCAAGCGATGCTCGGCAGCAACGGGGCACTGGAGGCGCATAACGCCATGCTCGATAACTTGAAGGAAGCGGTTATGCCGCTCGTCACCCAAGCGCAGGAGAACGGAGAGATCCGGAGGGATATGCCGGCTGAAATGGTGGCTCAGCAAGCATTCCAAGCGTACTTCGGCACGCTAATCATTTGGTCGATGGAAGAGAACGATGAGCCCGTCGATAACCGCATGGCGATAACCTTCGAGCTTTTCTTCAAGGGGATAGCGGCGCAGTAAGAGCTGCTTAAACACGAAAAAAAGAGGCTGTCACAGCAAGTAGATTGCTCTACTTCCCGTGACGGCCTCTTTTTGATTCCCGATTAAAATCCGGCCAGCTCGCCGTCTCCGCGGATGTTCGCGGCGTGATGCTGCACGTTCGGGTGAAAATACCCTCTTGCCTTGAACGGTTTGCCGCCGGCGGTGATGCCGGACAACGCGACGCCGATTTCTTCGGAGTCATGGAATCTATGAAGCAGCGATGTTTGCGTCATGCCATCAAGCTCGATATACCACAGCTTATAACCGGTATCGGCAACGACAACCAAATGACCGGACTTATAAATTAATTTCGTCGTAACGTCATTGTAAGTAATGCTCAGCTCCGCTAGCGAGTACGTTTCCAAGGGCGGCAGGTCTCCTTCCATGTGCGCATAAAATATACTTCCCCCGATTGTACTGTCGTGCCGCGGAGATTGCAACAATTGGCTGGCAGCGCTCGTCGAAGGTGTTAAGCCGTGTTTTACATATATTGGCGCGGTTACCAAGACGATCGAGGGGGAATTCGGATGCGACAAAGCCGGGCTAGCCAGAAAAAGAGAGACTTTGCACCGAATAAGCGGAAGGTGAAGGCAGCGCTTCTGCTGTTGGCTGCGGCGGCGATGCTGCTGGCGGGCTGCTCGTCGGCTGACGAACAGAATGATTCGTCCGCCAATACGGCAACGGAGAATAGCGCGCCCGCTGCGGACGGAGACAGCAATAGCGCCGCAAACGACAGCTCGAGCAGTGAATCGAAATCGGATACGACGGATTCAAGCCATTCGGAAGAGCCGGCGCCAGCGCCGGACAAGGACGGGGACATGCCGATTGATGAGGGCGAGCCTGCGCCCGGAAGCCAGTATGACGATTCGGAGCCCGGGCAGCTGACGGCAGGCGAGTGGAACGACTTATTATCCTGGAAAGAATGGGTAAAGCTGCTGAACGGAGGGGAAGGGCAGGATCTGCAGTCGTATTGGTCCATTTTTCCTAAGAACAGGCTGGAGGTCGAAGTAACGGGCGGCGGCAAGCCCGTATCCGATGCGGAGGTCAGCCTTGTCGATGATGACGGGCAAACGGTATGGGAGGCCCGCACGGATATGGATGGGAAGGCGTCTGCCTATGCAGGGCTATTCGATGATGAGCGGCAGGGCGGAGAAAGGTACGGCGTGATCATCCGTTCCGGCGAACAGGAGAAGCGGTATGAGAACGTGCCGATTCCAAGGGGCTCCGCGTTGAAGGTGAACATGGAAGAAGCGGTGAAGCCGACAATCAACGTCGATCTGATGCTCGTGGTGGATACGACAGGGTCGATGGAGGATGAGCTGAATTTCCTGAAGACGGAACTGAAGGATGTCGTCACCCGTGCCTCGCAGGATAACGGCCAGCAGCTGGACATCCGAGTAAGCGCGAATTTCTACCGTGACCGGAGCGACGAGTATTTGGTAAAGGATTATCCGTTCACGAACGATATCGATACGGTCGTGAAGCAGCTTTCCCAGCAAAGCGCTGCAGGCGGGGGAGATTACCCGGAAGCGGTAGACGCGGCGCTGGAGAATGCGATTGACGATCATGAATGGAGCGGCGAAGCGCGCGCCAGACTGCTCTTCCTCGTGCTTGATGCCCCGCCGCACCATGAGAGAAAAGCGATGAAACGGATTCACGAGCTGACGGAGACGGCTGCGGCGGAAGGGATACGGATCATTCCGGTCGCATCAAGCGGCGTCGATGTGCAAACGGAATATTTGATGCGGTTCATGGCAACGGCTACGGGAGGCACTTATTTATTTCTTACCGATCACAGCGGCATCGGAAACGAACACATGGAGCCGGCAGTGGGTGAGTATGAGGTGAAACGTCTCAACGATTTGCTGGTCGAGGTCATTGAGCGGTATACGTCGGAAAATGGGTAGTTTGTCGGAAAATGTTTAGGCGAAGCTATACAAATTGGCTGGACAAAAAGCCCCAAAATAGTACAAACTAGAAGAGATTATAGCTCTAAGGGAGCTTATTCCAATTGATCAATTCGATGTTGAAAATAGGAGAAAAATGGTGAATAGTGTGAGCGAATTGGTGGGGTGGACGTACAGCCTTGCACCGCTCGGAGACCGGGCGCTGGTCGTCACGCTGGAAAGCAAGAGCGAGTCTGGGCTGTGGCAGGTCGCCGCGGCTCTTGCGGAATCGCTGCGGTCGGCGCGCCTGCACTGGATCGCCGACGTCGTTCCGGCGTACGCTTCGGTTACGGTCGTGTACGATATGGCGCGGCTCCCGATACATGAAACGGCCGGCGCCATCCCGTACGAAGCTGCTGCAGCCGAGGTGCACCGCATCCTGAAGCGCTCACGGGAAACGGAAGCGGCGATCCCGCGGGTCGTTGACATTCCGGTTTGCTATGGAGGTCTCTACGGCCCCGACCTGGCGGCATGTGCCGCTAGGGCAGGGATGGAGGAGGCCGCCTTTGCCGAGCGGCATGCTTCAGCCATATACCGCGTGGCGATGATCGGCTTTATGCCAGGTTTTCCGTATTTGACCGGTCTGCCTCCGGAACTGGGGCAGCCCCGCCTTGCCTCGCCGAGAAGCGTGGTGCCGGCAGGCTCTGTCGGCATCGCCGGCGGACAGACCGGCATCTACCCGCTGTCGACGCCTGGCGGGTGGCAGCTTATCGGCCGCACGCCGTTTCGGCTGTTCGATCCGGAGCGGTCGGAGCCGTTTTTGCTGCGGGCAGGCGACGCGCTCCGGTTCGTGCCGATTCGCGCGGAGGACTTCACATGCGAATCTTAAAGCCGGGATTACATACGACGATACAAGATTTAGGCCGCGCGGGCTGGCGCGCTTTCGGCATTCCCGAAGGCGGCGCCATGGACAGCATCGCGCTCCGCACCGCGAACCTGCTTGTCGGCAACGATCAGGGAGCTGCGGGGCTCGAGCTAACGCTGACCGGCCCGCAGCTGGTCGCGGAGAAGGAACTGCTCATTGCCGTCTGCGGCGCCGGCATGGCGCCGTTCATTGACGGCGAGCCGCTGCCGCTGGAGCGGCCGGTTTGGATCGCGGCCGGAACGGTGATCACGTTCGGACCTGCGGCTAGCGGCTGCCGCGCTTATCTTGCGGCAGCCGGCGGCATCGCAGCCGAGGCGGCGCTGGGCAGCCGCGGCACGGACACGCGCGCCGGCATCGGCGGCGTCGCCGGGCGCCCGCTGCGCGCCGGCGACGTGCTGCCGCTCGGCAGCGCATCGCCGCAGGCGGCCGCGTGGCGCGCAACGCTCGCCGCGCGCGCCGCGGCGAAGCCGCAGGGCCGCCGCAGCTGGGCGGCCCCGGGCTGGTTCGCGCCGCCGCCGGCGCAGCTGCGCGGCCGCGCAACCCCGTCCGGCATCCGGCTGCGCGTGATGCCGGGCGCCGAGTACGGGCAGTTCCGCGAAGCGGCCCGTACGGCGCTGCTGCGGGAGCGCTTCCGCGTGGCTCCCGCATCGGACCGCATGGGGGTCCGCCTCGAAGGCCCCCCGCTGCCGTTGGAGGACAGCGACCAAGAGCTGCTGTCCCATGGCGTGATCGCCGGCACGATTCAGGTACCGCGCGGCGGAGCGCCGATCATTCTTGGCGCGGACTGCCAGACGACCGGCGGCTATCCGAAGCTGGCGCATGTCATTACGGCGGATCTGCCGCTTCTGGCGCAGTGCAAGCCAGGTGATGACATCGCCTTCGAACTGGTCACGCTGGCGGAAGCCCAGCGCGGCTATATGGAGCAAGAACGCGACATGCGGATGCTTGCCGCCGCGATCGCGCTGCGCATGCGCAAGAATTAATTCGAAAGTGCCATGCAGAAAGGACAGCGTAAAGCCGATATGACTAATAACCATCATTTCACGCAGAATCCGCCGCAGCGGTTCATCGATTTGAACTGCGATTTCGGCGAGGGCTACGGCGCTTATACGTTCGGCCAAGATGCTGCGCTGCTTGCTCATGTGACCTCCGTCAATATCGCCTGCGGCTTACATGCCGGAGATCCTCATACGATGCGCAAAGCGGTCGAGATGGCGGCCTCCGCGGGGGCGGCAATCGGCGCGCACCCCGGCCTGCCGGACCGGCTCGGCTTCGGCAGGCGCGAAATGGCGGTCAGCGCCGAAGAGGTCTTCGACTTGACGCTCTATCAAATCGGCGCTCTGGACGCATTCGCGCGGGCAGCGGGCAGCAGCCTTCGCCACGTGAAGCCGCACGGAGCGCTCTATCATATGGCCGGCAGAAGCGCGGAGCTGGCCGATGCGTTCGTACGTGCGGTCAAAGCGTTTCACCCTTCGCTTATGATCTACGGGCAGTGGGCAAGCGAGCTTCTGAACGCGGCGGACCGGCACGGACTGCGCAAGGTGTCCGAAGTTTTCGCGGACCGTTCCTATCAAACGGACGGCCATTTAACGCCCCGCCACCTGCCGGGGGCGACGCTATCCTCTTCGGAGGAGGCGCTGCGCCAGACGATCGGCATGGTCGCTAGAGGTACGGTTCGGACAATCGGAGGCGCGGATATCGCGATTCAGGGAGACACCGTTTGTCTCCACGGCGACGGACCGCGGGCAGCGGAATTCGCCGCGGCGCTGCGCGAAGGTCTGGAAGCGGCGGGAATCGGCGTAAGGCCTCCGCAGTAACAACGGCTTTCTTTTCTTGAAGGGGGACTTCCAGGCATCATGTCGATAAACAGGGCGGAAAAAAAGACGATTTGGACGGTGCTTGCCGCCATCATCGGCTTTCTCTTTATGAGGGGATTTCATAGCGAGCTGTATTGGACGGTTCAGAAAGACATCTATCTCTTTATTCATTCCGGCATGGAGTTTATCGGCTTTGCAATAAGCTTCACCATGCTGGTATTGGGTTGGCTGTTCTTCGCGAAAACGTTATCGAAGCATCGGCTCTATACGGCTGCCTTGTTCGGCGCAGTCGGCTTACTTGACTTGCTGCACGGTCTCACGGCAGAAGGAATGCCCTTCTACCGGCCTGTCGGAGAAACGACGATATCCTCCCTGTTCGCGATGACGGCCCAGCTAGCCGGCTCTGTCGGTTTGTTTCTGATATTCAGCAAGAAGGACGCGCCGATTGGTACGAGCAAGAGGCTGCCGGCTGTAGCCGTGTCACTGGGGTTCACGTCGATAACCGCTGTTCTTTACTATGCTTTAACCGGCTTGCCGGCTGTTGCCGCGCTGACAGGCGCTTCGCTTGACTTGCTGGAAGTGCTCGTTCGGATCGTCATTCTGCTTTCGTACATGGGCGCGATCGGCATGGTGCTTTTCCTTAACCGCAATGAGCGCCCTCAGGCGCTTCTCACGATTATTCAAGCGCTGGTCTTATTCCTGGTTGCCAATGTGCAGTTCATGCTCGGCTCGGGCATGCAAGACAGCGATATGCTTATCGGGCATTTGTATAGGCTGGCCGGTTACTATTTTCTCATGAAGGGGATTTATTACGTTACCCTTGAAGAGCCGTTCAAGCAGCAGAAGCGCACGGAAGCGCGCATCAATTACTTGGCTTACCACGATGAGCTGACCGGCCTGTCCAATCGGCGGCTGCTGCAGGAGCAGCTGGATGCAGAGCTGCAACGGGCCCGGCTCAGCAGCAGCCGGCTCGCGGTGTTCCTGCTCGATATCGACCGGTTCAAGACGTTCAACGACGCGCTTGGCCATTCCTTCGGCGATCAGATGCTGCAGGCGGTTTCGGAGCGGCTGCGTCTGGCCGCCGGCAAGCCGAACCATGTGTTCCGGATGGGCGGCGACGAATTCGTTGTCTTGTTGCCGGGAATAAGAGAGTCGGAGAAGGAGCGCGTTGAAGCGAAAGCGAAGGCGTTGATGGGGCTGTTCGATGCGCCATTCGTGCTTGGCGAGGCGGAGTATCATATTACGATCAGTCTCGGCATCTCCTTCTTTCCTCAGGATGGGGATAGCGTAGAAGTATTGCTAAAGAACGCCGACACCGCCATGTACAATGCCAAAATGCACCGCAATGAGTATTCCAGCTACGAACCGGAAATGAACCGGAAATCGCATGACCGGCTGCGCCTTGAAAGCGATTTGCGGCGGGCGATCGAACAGGAGCAGTTTACGCTCGCGTATCAGCCGCTGATCAACCTCAACACCGGCAAGGTCGTCGGCGTCGAAGCGCTCGTTCGTTGGCATCATCCACAGCGCGGCCTGCTGCCGCCGGGCGACTTTATTCCGCTGACGGAAGAGAACGGCCTGATCCTGCAGCTGGGCGAATGGGTGCTCAAGGCGGCTTGCAAGCAAAACGTCGCTTGGCAAAATGCCGGCCTGCCGCCGATGATGATGTCCGTGAACCTGTCCATGCGGCAATTCAGGCAGCATCAGCTGGCGGAGCGAATCAAGGGGATCCTGGATCAAACAGGCATGCCCCCGAAGTACTTGGAGCTGGAGATTACGGAGAGCATGACGAGCGACGTGGAGTTTGCCAGCGATATGCTCGCCAGCTTGAAGGAGATCGGCGTCCAAATCAGCATCGACGATTTCGGCACGGGCTACAGCTCGCTCATCTCGCTCAAGCGTTTCCCGATCGATAAGCTGAAGATTGACCGCTCGTTTGTGGGCGATCTGACCCAGGGCGGCAGCGATGCGGCCATCGTATCGACCATCACGTCCATGGCCAAAAATTTAAAGCTGAAAGTGACTGCCGAAGGCGTAGAGAACGACGAGCAGATTCAGTTTCTGCGCGAACGAAATTGCGAGGAAGCGCAAGGCTTTTATTTTACGAAGCCGATTCCGGCGAATTTGTTCGAGAACTGGTACAGGCACCGATACCAAATGGCCTAGCGAGAAGAAGGAAAAGGGAAGAGGATGGCATGCAAGAACACTTGACTGCGGTATTCATCTACGGACGCTGCTGCCGGGCCTTAGCAACCATCATGTGGTTGCCGGGTTCATCCAAGCGGCGAAGCCCGGCATCATTCATGGACGGCTCGTCGACTACGGCCCGTATCCCGCTTTGCTGCGCGACGAGGCTGCCGGGAGGAGCGGTTCCGTCGTTCGCGGGTTGTGGATTGCCGTCAACCGGCAAGGTCTTCGCAACATGGATCAGCTGGAGCAATTCTTGGGGATCGAAGAGGATAACGATTACGATCGGATCTGGGTAACCGACATCGCGCAACCGGAGCAAAGCGGGTGGGTGTATGTATGGGATTCGCCGAGAGGCTGCCCGCCGATCGACGAAAGCTATTGGCCGGACTACTATGCCCGCAAGCAGAAGGGGACATAGCTTGCGCTTCAGTCTTTCGCCGGGGGATTCATCATCGTAACATGGACGGGTAAATCGCGCTCAGCAGCCCTGCTGAGCGTTTTTGCATTGTTCATCGTATAGATAATGCCGAAGGCTAACAGCAAGCAAGCCATCGTAAAGACGAGCACGCGCTTGACCTTGTGACTGACGGCCGTTCCGTCATCACGGTGAATGCGTCTATGCCGGATCGACTGCCGCCAAATGAGCAGCGCCGGGGAAGCCAGAACGGCAAGTCCGACTGCGAGCATTTCCTTCCGGTAGGCCATGCCGAGCGGAAAGACCTGGATGGAGGCATACAGGAAAGCCTCGATCACGAGCACTTGGACGGGAACGACGAGCGCGACCTCCGACGCCGCGCGGCGCTTTGTGCGGTTGGCAGTTTCTTCGGGGCTCTTGATCATCAGCTTAGCCAGATCAATCAGACGAGGGAGCGAATAATAGGCGATCGCCGCGGTCGGCAGCAGAATGAGCACGAAGAAGAGCAGCGCGTTATCGAGTACGAACCAGCTCCGGTAAGAATAGGTCGCGATGAGCATGATCAACTTGGCTGCGGCCAGCAGCGTCATCGAGCCGAGTATGGCAAGCGTAAGAACGGCCGTCCGTTTCAGGCTGTTCGTCGTGCGCCGAAAGGCTAAACAGCCGGCTGATAAACCGGCAAACAGCGCAAGCAGCAGCAGGAGCACGGCCATGGACGCGTTTACAACATAAACGGGTACGGACATATTCGAATTCCCCCATTTCCACAGATTGACTAGGTTAAGTTTACAAGGCGGCGCTGCGGATCGTGAACGGGCTGGGGTCCGGTCGAGGACTGGACTTTAGTCGAGCATATGTATGGCAGTTCGATGCTATCCTTTGCGTTTGCGGTATTGCGATGGAGACACGCCGTAATAGGCTGTAAACTGCTTCGTAAAATGATGGATAGAAGAGTAGCCCAGATCCTCTGCGATGGCTGTAATCGACCGATTGCTTTCCCAGAGCGCAGCTGCAGCCTGCTTCATCACCGCACGGCTCCAATAGGCTTTGGGCGAGAGACCGGCCGTTTGCTTGAAGAGGGTGTGAAACCTGGTCTTCTGCAATCCGCTCTGCGCGAGCCAGTCCCTGTAATTCGAACCGGCATGGGCTTCCCGGTCGATCCGCTGCATGATCATTCTCATGCGGTAGTCACTTTGCCAGCTCTCTCCGGCGATTTGCGCCAGCTCCAGAATCAGTGCTTTAAGCAAGCTGTGAGCAACGGAATCCCCGTAGTCTCGCTGCTGTTGGTGCTGTTTGACGATATGGGCAAATAGCTCCGTCAGGAAAGCGTGATGCTGCAAGGGAAAAATATGCGGTAGCGAATCCACTACATCGTTTGCCTGAACGGGGGTCAGCAGCTCGGGCGTAAAATCCGATAAATGCCAATACAGGTGATGCTCCGTAGGCAGCGGCTGATCGCTCCATAGCTCAAAATAGAGATTGTAGGTCGCAAGCCGGCTCTCATGATCCGTATAAAAGGAATGCATCAGCTGAGGCGGCAAAAAGATCAAATCGCCCTTTTTCAACGCGGTTACTTCGCCATTGATAATAATTTTGCCTTTTCCGCCTTCAACCAGATGAAGCGCGTAGCAGTACCCATAGCGGCTGACTTCGAATGGGTTCCGTTCGTATGGAAACAAGTAATGGTGTCCTACACGGATAAATGGCTGCATGTCGTTTAGTTGCCGCTTCGCCGCGCCATTCAAGATCCTTCACCCCCGCTAAGCATGTCCGGTACTACTATATCTATTGTATCATGAAGATTGCCACTCCTGAACTATACTTAGTTCAACGAAAAAAGCTCAAGTCTCTGAATAGAGCCTTGAGCTTTTGTTCTATGCGTCAAAATTACAGGTCGCCCCAGTTCAGGTTGGACGATTTACTGTAGTTGGTTACTTTCTGCTCGAAGAAATCCGTTTTCATGCCGTTCATATTGCTGAAGCTTTCTACCCATTTCATAGGATGCTCGATGATCTCCGGATAGAGGATATCGAGATTCAGCTTGCGCAAGCGCTCGTTGGAAAGGAATTTAATGTACTGCTCGATAATTTCATCCGTAAGGCCGGGAATTTGATTATTCGTAATGTATTGTCCCCATTCAATCTCGTGCTCTACGGCAGTCTTCATCATTTGACGCAGCTCTTCGACCAACACCGGCGTAAACAGCTCCGGATTTTCCTTGCGCACTTCGCGGAAAATGCCTTGGAAAAGCGCCAGGTGAGTCAATTCATCGCGCTGGATATATTTGATCTCGGATACGGTACCGAGCATTTTGCCCTGACGGCCGAGCGCGTAGAAGAAGCTGAAGCCGCTGTAGAAGTAGATGCCTTCCAGGATGTAGTTGGCCATGATCGTCTTGATCAAGTTTTGCGACGATGGGTTGGCAATGAAGTTCTCGTAGAGGTCGGTAATGAACCGGTTCCGCTTCAAGAGGTTTTTGTCTTCACGCCACAGGTTATAAATTTGGTCGCGCACTTCCGGCGAAACGACGCTGTCCAGAATATAAGAGTAAGATTGGCTGTGCACCGCTTCTTGGAACGTGTGCACCGTTAGGCACAGGTTAACCTCGGGAGCCGTAATATATTCGTTAACGTTCGGCAGATTTGCCGTTTGCAGCGAATCCAGAAAAATCAAGAAGCTAATAATTTTATCATAGCTGTTGCGCTCGGAAAGCGACAGGTTCTTATAATCTTTGGCATCCTGCGCGAGCGGGATCTCTTCCGGAATCCAGAAGTTATTCATCATGGTCCGGTACATCTTCGTCGCCCAGTCATATTTAACGTTGTTCAGCTCGATCAGATTGGTCGTATTGCCGCCAATCATGCGGCGCTTGCCCCAATCGCGGTCGCCCTCTTCGTTGAATAGTTTTTTCTTTTGCAGATCCATGTTACAGGCTGCCTCCTTCTTACTCCATAAATAAGCTGCAAGAGCTTTTAGACCTTCTCGTTGAAAAAGTGCCCGTAGGGCAGTATGGAGTCGGAAAAGCGTAAGCGGTCGCCTTTGTAGTCGGGTGATAACCTGTAAAGGTATTATCATTCAAAATCACCTGACTACAACAGCGATTGTAGACCCATACTGACCGCAGGGCACGATCATTCAACGAAAAAACGTCTTAAGCGCTGCAGCTTATGCAATCTTCTACTTCAAGGCTCTTGTTCCGGCAGTAGTAAACGGTCTTCAGCCCGTTCTCCCATGCAGCCATGTACAGATCCATAAATTCCTTAGCCGTGTAGTTCGGCGTGATGTACAGGTTGAACGATTGAGCCTGATCGATATGGCGCTGGCGGCGGCCCGCTGCGCGGATGCTCCAGTGCTGATCGATATGGTGCGCTTCCTTGTAGAACCAGAACGTTTCTTCGCTCAGGTTAGGCGCAGTTTGCGGGATGACGGCATTTTTCTTCTCCTCGACGAAGAACTTGTTGAAGATCGGGTCGATGCCGGCCGTCGAGCCTGCGATCAAGGAAGTGGACGCCGTCGGCGCGATCGCGAACATCCAAGCGTTACGAACGCCGTGCTCGGCTACGTCCTTCTTAAGTTTCTGCCAGTGAGGCGCATTGTAACCACGGGAATCGAAATATTCGCCCGTATGCCATTCGCTGCCTTCGAATACGCGGTAAGCGCCTTTTTCTTTGGCGATTTCCATCGATGCTTTGACGGCGCAATAGTTAATCCATTCATACAGCTCGTCGGCGCGGTCCAGGTGCTCCTCGGACTCCCACGCGATGCCATTGAGCGCAAGCCACTGATGATAGCCGCTTGTGCCGAGGCCGACGGCGCGGTATTTCTGGTTCGTAATTTCCGCTTGCGGGATCGGATAGTGGTTCAGGTCGATGACGTTATCCATCATCCGCATTTGGCAAGTGACGACCTCTTCGATTTCCTCTTTCGTTCCGGAACGGCCGAGGTTCAGGGAAGAGAGGTTACATACGACATAGTCGCCGCTCTTCACTTGCGTTGTAATGATGCCGTCCTCATGCGTCGTGGTGACGTATTCGGTCGGGCTCATGTTTTGGCAAATTTCCGTACACAAGTTGGAGCAATAAATGATGCCTTTATGCTTGTTCGGGTTCGCGCGGTTAACGGTATCGCGGTAGAACACGAACGGCGTTCCCGTTTCGAAGGAGCTTGCGAGAATCTTCTTCATGATCTCGATCGCCGGCACTTCCTCGCGGGATAGGGAAGGATTGTTCACGCACTCTTCGTAGCGGCGTTCCCACTCTTCGCCCCAAGCATCCTCAAGGGACCAGCCCATGTAACTGCGAACCTCGTGCGGATCGAACAGGTACCACGATTCGCGCTCTTGCGCCTTGCGCATGAACAGGTCCGGAATGCAGACGCCAGGGAAGATGTCGTGCGCCTTCATGCGGTCGTCGCCGTTGTTCGTTTTCAGATTCAGGAAGTCGAAGATGTCCTTGTGCCATACGTCGAGGTAAACCGCGACCGCGCCGGAACGAACGCCGAGCTGGTCAACGGCGACCGCCGTATTGTTGTAGTTCTTGATCCAAGGCACGACGCCGCCGGCAACGCCCTTGTATCCGCGGATGTTGGAGCCGCGGCTGCGCACTTTGCCGATGTAGATGCCCATGCCGCCGCCGAATTTGGATACTTGCGCGAAGCTTTGGTCAACGTTGTAAATCCCCCACAGGTTGTCGGGTACGGTGTCGATGAAACAGCTGGAAAGCTGGTGGAATGGCTTGCGCGCATTGGCCAGCGTAGGCGTCGCAACCGTCATTTGAAGGCGGCTCAGCACGTCGTAGAACTTTTTCGCCCAAGCCAGCTTGTCATTCTCCTTCATTGCCAGGTGCATGGCCACGCCCATGAACAGCTCCTGCGGAAGCTCCAGTACGTCGCCGTTGAAGCTCTTGATCAGATAACGGTCAGCCAGTGTCTTCAGTCCGATGTAATTGAACAGGTAGTCGCGTTCAGGCACGATGTAATTGCCGAGCTCGCGGATTTCGTCGCGTGTATAGTGCTCTAGTATGTAGCTGCCGTAGAGCCCTTTGTCTGTCAAATACGTGATGAGAGAGTAGAAGTCCCCGTAGCCGAAGTAGCCGTATTTGCGGTTGATTGCAGATTCTTTATAGAGATCGTACACAAGAAGCTTGGCTGCAACGTACTGCCAGTTCGGCTGTTCGATGCTCGTTTTTTCGACCGCAACTTGAATGAGTGTACGCTGAATTTCTTTAGTAGTAATGTTATTGCGGAAATAAGGAAGCAATGCGGTTTCAAGCTCAAGCGGGTCGCAGTCGCTGTAGCCGACACACGAGAAATCAATGACTTTCTTAAGCTTGGAAAAGATAAGTTCTTCTTTCTGACCGTTCCTCTTAATGATATCCACGAGAAGAGCCCACTCCTTGTCGAAGGATGTCGTCTGACAACCCTTAATACACAATATGTTGTTATTGCTTTTCTAAATTACACCAATATATAGTGTCTGTCAAGTTATACTATTCGACAGCCGGGTATGCCGTACCATGCATTTTTCTGGTATGAAAAGCCTATGAAAACTTGCTGCTGCGGCATTTTTTTGGGGTAGATCGAAACCTCTTATATATATCGGCAGAAGATAGGAAAAAGTGAGTAACCATAATTGCGGAAACTTATTATAGCACTATATGTAGTAACCGTGTGGTGACAATAATAGGGATATTGCAGGCATCGGGCGCGCCTCATTGCATGTTCAAACAACGTTTGGAATTTTTATTGGTGTTGGGCCATTAGCTTTAGTACACTTAGGCTACAATCGTTCTATTTTCATTATTTAAAGAGAGGACGTGACGATATCCCATCATGATCCGTCGCAAAAGAACCAGCCCAACTTCCATCATACAAGCTGCCCTCCTCTGCATGTGGATGTGCCTCTTGCTTATCGGTGTGCCGGCAGGGGTATCCGCGCATGCGGAGCTCGAACGCTCCGTGCCGGAAGCAAACACCAAATACGAACAAAGCCCGAAGGCCGTAGAGTTGACCTTTAATGAAGCGATCGAGACCGAGGTAGGCTCCATCGAGGTGCTCGATTCCAAATCGCGGCCCGTATCGAACGCGTCGCCGCAGGTGAGCGAAGATCAGTACTCGTTAACGTTGCCGCTTCCTTCGCTCGGCGTTGGCGTCTATACCGTTTCATATTCCGTCGTATCCGCGGACGGCCATCCGGTCAGCGGTTCTTTCGTATTTATAGTAGGAAATCCGCCCGAGGGCGTGGATGCCGCTACTTTTGATCCGCACAAAGAGCTTGGCCACGCGGGGCACAGCGTCTCCACCCAGCTGACGACGAACCAATTCATTATTTACGCCGTCCGCATCGTCTACTATGGTGCGCTGCTATGGGCGGCGGGATTGATGCTGTGGCCGATGTTGACGCGGGGACGCGGACATGCGCTGCCGGGCATCCAGCAGAAATGGGAGCGGACGGCGCTCCGTACGCTGCTCATCGTCACGCTGGTGTATATATTCGTTCATGCGCGGCAGATTTTGTCGGGCTATCCGAGTGAAGAATACAACAGATTGTTCCTGCAAACGACTATCGGGCGGGAATGGATAGCTATGATTGCGCTTATCGCGGCAGGTTTCCTCGTGCTTCGGTTTCATGCGGTTTGGAAGATGGCGTGGGCGCTGCTCGTGCTGGCTGTCGAGAGCTGGAGCGGCCACGCGGCGGTATACTCGCCTAAGAGCGCATCCGTTATGTTTGATTTCGTCCATTTGTCGGCCGGCGCCGTATGGGCAGGAGGGCTGATGCTGCTTCTCGCGCTATGGCGGGCAGACCGCAAGGAAGCCGGAAGGTTCGCCGTCTTGTTCTCTCGAGCGGCCTTGCTGTCCCTTGCGCTGCTCATTTTATCCGGTCTCGGATTAACGTTCTTGTTCCTGCCTTCGCTAGAATACTTGTCTTATACAGCGTGGGGGACGATTTTGATTGTGAAGACAGCCTTCGTGCTGCTTGTTCTTGTTGTCGGCGGCATTCTTCATATACGCGTAAGAAAAGGAGATCTTCCGACCGGTGCGCTGCTTCGCGCGGATGCGGCATTAATGGCGCTGATCATTGCCGCTGCGGCGCTGTTTACCTATATTAGTCCGCTGCCAGCGAACGAACCGGTTACCTATCATAAAATGGGCGATACGATGCATCTGTCGCTGCGCGTAACGCCGAACAAGCCGGGCGACAATCAATTTATCGTCAAGGTGTGGCTGCCGGAGGCGGTGGGAGCGCCGAAATCGGTGAAGCTGCGCTTGTATTCGCTGGACCGGAAGGAGCTTGGTCCGATCCAGGTGCCGATCGAAACATACGAGGATAAAGAAATTACCTCTTTCGACGGCTATGTAAAAGCGGCTTTCATGACGGAGGGGCCGTTCATTCCGTTTGCCGGCAGATGGCAGGCCGAGATTCGCGTCATGGATAAAGAGGATAACGAGCAAGTCGAAAAAGTTGAATTCCGGAACTACTAAGATGGACGAACACGCGCAAGAGGAGAGGAATCGGCACTATGGCCTATAAAAGGATCAAATGGTTGATTTTATGGACGCCGACCATAACGATTGCGCTGTGGGAGTACTTGCGGCATGCGCTGCTGCTGCCGTACATTTCGATGGACCTTGGCAATGCGCTCGCGCCGGTGATCGTCATGACCGTGACGGCAACGCTGCTAATCAAGCTGTTTCGGATGCTTGAGGCAACGAATGAATCGCTGCAGCAGGCCAAGGCGGCGCGAGCCGCGTACCTGGAACGGGAACAGCTTGCCCGAGAGCTCCACGACGGCATCTCGCAGTCGCTTTTCCTGCTCTCGGTGAAGCTCGATAAGCTGGAGCAGGCCAAGAACAACGAAGCGGTGCTGGAGACCGCGCAGCAGCTGCGCCGCACTGTGCGGCATGTCTATGAGGACGTGCGGCAGTCGATCGCTTCGCTGCGAAGCGAGCCTTCCAAGACCGATGTGCAGTGGATGCAGGCGGTGCGGGAAATGGCGGAGGAGCTGGAGCGCGGTGGGCTTGCCGTACAGCTGGATTGGCGGCTGACAGACGGCAGGCTGACCGGCAAAGAGAAGGTCGAGCTGCTCGCGATCGTCCGCGAGGCGATGCTGAACGTGCGGAAGCATGCGAACGCATCGCAGCTGAGCGTGCTGGCCGAAGAAACGGATGATGCCGGTTTCCGCTGCACGGTCACGGATGACGGAACCGGCGCGGAGCCTGCGCAGCTGACGGCGAAAGGACGCTACGGCATCCGCATGATGCGGGATCGGGCCAAGTCGATGGGCTGGCAGCTGCATGTGAGGCAAGGCGAAGGCAGTGACGGGCATGCGGTTGGAACAGTCGTAGAGGTGACGAAGGAGGCGGAGCGCTGAGATGAGCGGCAAACGAATATCGGTGCTGATTGCCGACGATCACCCGCACGGACGGGAAGGGATGCGCGACATTTTGGGCGGCGACGCTGATTTTCATATTGTAGGCGAAGCGGCAAACGGCGAGCAGGCGGTCATGCTTGCAGCCGAGCTTGTTCCGGATTTGGTGCTCATGGATATCAATATGCCAGTCATGAACGGCATGGAAGCGACGCAGCGAATCAAGACGATCGATCCGAGAATCAAAATCGTGATGGTTACCGTGTCGGATGACATTACCGATTTGTTCGAGGCGATTAAGCGCGGCGCGCAGGGGTATTTGCTGAAGAACCTATCGCCTTCGGCATGGGTTGAATATTTGCGCGCCGTGGCCGTGGACGAGGCCCCGCTGTCCAAAGAGCTGGCGTTCCGCATGCTCCAGGAGTTTAACGGCGGAAGCGCCGGGACGGGATCGGGGGCTGGAGGGCGTGCGCAGGCTTCTGCTGCCGGCTCTGCAGGTGTGCATGCGGCACTGACGCAGCGAGAGAGGGAGGTGCTGGAGCGGGTGGCGTCCGGCGGCTCAAATCGCCTGATTGCCGAGAGCTTCGGCATATCCGAGCATACGGTCAAAAACCATTTGAAAAACATTTTGCAGAAGCTTCATCTTGAGAACCGGGTGCAGCTTGCGCGCTATGCGCTGGAGAAGGGGCTTGTGAAGGAGACCTGACACATAATTGTAACAGGGGCATAGCCCGATCGAGTCATGGCGGAACGTTTGAACTAGGCTATACTGCTTCTATACGATCAGAGGCAGGAGGAAGATGATGATGAAACGATCGAAGAAATGGTCCGTGCTCGGCATATCGCTGTTGTCCATGGTTCTGTTTGCAGGCATCGCCAGCGCGCATGTAACGGTACTGCCGAAGCAAGCGGCTCAGAACAGCAATGAGGTGTTCACCGTACGCGTTCCGAGCGAGAAAGAGAATGCGACGACGAAGAGCATCAAGGTGAAGATTCCGGACGGAGTGAAAGTCAGCCGCGTCGAGCCAAAGGCTGGCTGGAAGCATGAACTTGAGACCAATGCGGAAACGAAGGCGATCGTCTCGGTCACATGGACGGCGGAAGGCGAAGGCTTGGCGAAAACGGAATTTACCGAATTCCGTCTTTCGGGCAAGATATCGGCTGACGCGAAGCAGCTCGTTTGGAAAGCTTACCAGACGTACAGCGACAACTCGCTCGTGGAATGGGTCGGCGGCGATGGAGCCGACTATCCGGCAGCGGTGACGACCGTCACCGCGGGGACAGGCGAAAGCGACGGGCATGGCGGCGGCAGCAGCGGTTCCGCGGGCACGGCACCGGATACCGGTACGGCTTCGGGTTCGGAAGGCAGCGGTGACGCGGCGCCGGAAACACCGGTATCGAACAGCGGCGGCGATTCCTCGGCGGGAACGCCGGAGCCGGCAGCATCGGCGGATAACAGCGCGACAGCTCAGGAGAGCGCCCCTGTGACCGCAGCCGACGCCGGCTCGAAATCGGATACGCTGAGCCGCACGCTGTCGATCGCGGCTTTAGCGCTCGCGGCTTCCGCGTTCGTCATTTCGGTCTCGCGCAAGAAGCGCTAATTGGATGTGCCGGCTCGAAGCTGTGCGTAAGCACGCCTTCGGGCCGGTCTTTTTTTATGGCATAGCAGCTGGTGTCCCACAGGCAAGGCGGTTTTGGGCTATAGAGAGGTAACGGTTACCGTACATTTAGCAGAGAGCGGCGGATTAGAGGTGAAGAGGGGTAACTGTTACCGTACATTTAGCGGGGATCGGCGGATTCGAAGTGAAGAGAGGTAACGGTTACCGTACATTTAGCGGGAAACGGCGGTTTCGAGGTGAAGAGAGGTAATGGTTGCCTCTAATCAGCAGAGTAACAATATCCCTCGTAGCAACACATCAACGGAGAAGCGGCAGTTTGGGCGAAAGAGGAGCTCTGGAAGCGTCACATTGGCGAGAACTCGGCGGAAGAAGCGAAAGAGGAGCTCTGGAAGCATCACATTGACGAGAAATCGGCGGAAGAAGCGAAAGAGGAGCACTGGAAGCGTCACATTGGCGAGAAATCGGCGGAAGAAGCGAAAAGAGGAGCTCTGGAAGCATCACATTGGCGAGAAATCGGCGGAAGAAGCGAAAAGAGGAGCTCTGGAAGCATCACATTGGCGAGAAATCGGCGGAAGAAGCGAAAGAGGAGCTCTGGAAGCATCACATTGGCGAACATTGGCGGAAGAAGCGAAAGAGGAGCTCTGGAAGCATCACATTGGCGAGAAATCAGCGGAAGAAGCGAAAAGAGGAGCTTTGGAAGCTTCTCATTGGCGAGAACTCGGCGGAAGAAGCGAAAGAGGAGCTCTGGAAGCATCACATTGGCGAGAAATCGGCGGAAGAAGCGAAAGAGGAGCACTGGAAGCGTCACATTGGCGAGAAATCGGCGGAAGAAGCGAAAGAGGAGCTCTGGAAGCATCACATTGGCGAGAAATCAGCGGAAGAAGCGAAAAGAGGAGCTTTGGAAGCGTCGCGAAGTCGGGACGGAGCTCGGCTGGGCAATCCGCCCTTGCGAAACAGGTTGAAAACTTTGTATAATATACGTTATATACGTAATGCGATGAGGAAGAAGAGTACGCAGTGCTTTCTTGACAGGGAGAAGACGCCACGGATTGAGAGCGTCTTTAGGAAATCAGGCTGCCGAAGTTCGCTTCCGAGCAGACTCTTGAAGGGGGACGGCAATTCGGCTGTTCAGGGGTAGAGAGTTCCGGCTTCCGGCCGATATCCGGGTTTGAGGAATGGCCAGCGTCTGCATAGACCGGCATTCGAATTAGGGTGGTAACACGGTTCTTTCGTCCCTTAGGGGAGGAGGAGCCGTTTTTTATTTGTTCAAAAGAAGGAGCTGGATGGAATGAAAGAGCGTTTGGAAGCATTGCGGGTCGAGGCGCTGCAGGAGCTGCAGCAGGTAGACAGTCCGCAGCAATTGAATGATCTTCGTGTCAAGTACTTAGGGAAGAAAGGCGCGCTGACGGAAATTCTCCGCGGCATGGGCAGTTTAAGCGCCGAAGAGCGTCCGGTCATCGGCCAAGTCGGCAACGAAGTGCGCGCCGCGATCGAGGAAGTCATCGAAACGAAGCAGGCAGCGTTCCAGCAGGCCGAAACGGCAAACCGCCTCCGCGCGGAAACGATCGACGTCACGCTGCCTGGCAAGAAGCAAGCGCCCGGCGCGGTACACCCGCTCAATAAGGTAGCTCAGGAAATCGAGGATGTGTTTATCGGCCTCGGCTATACGATCGCGGAAGGTCCTGAAGTCGAGTCCGACTTCTATAACTTCGAAGCGCTGAACCTGCCGAAGGATCACCCTGCGCGCGATATGCAGGATTCGTTCTACGTGACGGACGACATCCTGATGCGTACGCACACGTCGCCGGTACAGGTGCGCACGATGAAGGCGATGAACGGCAAAACGCCGGTCAAAGTCATTTGCCCGGGTAAAGTATACCGCCGCGACGATGACGACGCGACGCATTCGTTCCAATTTAACCAAATCGAAGGCCTCGTCATCGGACCGAACATCCGCATGAGCGACCTTAAAGGCACGCTGCTTCAATTCGTGCAGTTGATGTTCGGCAAGCAAACGGAAATCCGCCTGCGCCCGAGCTTCTTCCCGTTCACGGAGCCGAGCGCCGAGGTTGACGTGACATGCGTGCAATGCGGAGGACACGGCTGCCGGATGTGCAAGCACACGGGCTGGCTGGAAATTCTCGGCTGCGGCATGGTGCACCCGCGCGTGCTGGAGATGGGCGGCTACGACCCGAACGAAGTCAGCGGCTTCGCGTTCGGCATGGGCGTAGAGCGTATCGCGCTGCTGAAATACGGCATTGACGACATCCGTCATTTTTATACGAACGATCTGCGCTTCCTGAGCCAGTTTGTCCGAATGTGAGAAGGAGGCTATTACGATGAACGTATCTTATAAATGGTTGAGTGACTATATCGAACTGAACGGCTACACCGGCGAACAGCTGGCTGAGCTAATGACAAGCGGAGGCATCGAGATCGATGTCGTCGAATCCCGCAATAAAGGCGTGACGGGCGTCGTCGTCGGTCATGTGCTTACGCGCGAAAAGCATCCGGATGCCGATAAGCTTAGCGTCTGCACCGTTGACGTCGGCGGCCCGGAAGTGCTGCAAATCGTCTGCGGCGCGAAGAACGTAGCGGCGGGACAACGGGTTCCGGTTGCGACGATCGGCTCGGTGCTGCCGGGGGATTTTGCCATTAAGCGGGCAAAATTGCGCGGCGTGGAATCCCAGGGCATGATCTGTTCCGCGAAGGAATTGGGCTTGAACGACAAGCTGCTGCCGAAAGAGCAGCAGGAAGGCATTCTCGTGCTGCCGGAAGGTACGCCGGTCGGCGCTTCCATTCTGGATGTGCTGTGCATCGACGACGAAGTGCTGGAGCTGGATCTGACGCCGAACCGCTCGGACTGCCTCAGCATGCTCGGCGTTGCGTATGAAGTCGGCGCATTGACGGGCCGCAGCGTGAAACTGCCGGACAACCGCGTGAACGACTCGGCAGAGCAAGCTTCCGCGCATGTTTCCGTTCGCATCGAAGCGAAGGAGCAATGCTTGCATTACACGGCTCGCTACATCAAAGGCGTACAAATCGGGCCTTCTCCGCAATGGATGCAAAACCGCCTGATGGCGGCAGGCATTCGTCCGATCAACAACGTCGTAGATATTACGAACTACGTCATGCTCGAATACGGCCAGCCGCTGCATGCGTTCGACGCGGATAAAGTGGAAGGCGGACGCATCGTCGTGCGTTTGGCTAACGATGGAGAAGTGCTTCAGACGCTTGACGGCCAGGAGCGCAAGCTGGAGCCGCATATGCTGCTTATCACGAATGGCAAGGAACCGCTTGGTCTTGCGGGCGTCATGGGCGGAGCGAGTTCGGAAGTTACCGATTCGACGGTTAACATTTTGTTGGAATCGGCTCGCTTCGACGGCGGAACCATCCGCAAAACGTCGCGTCAGCTCGGCCTGCGCTCGGAATCGAGCGTCCGCTTCGAGAAAGGCGTCGACCCTGCGCGCGTCGTGCCTGCGCTTGACCGCGCTGCGGCACTAATGGCGGAATATGCTAGCGGCCACGTGCTTGACGGCATTGTCGAAGAGCTGGCAGAGCAGCCGAAGGCGGCGGTCGTCAACGTAACGATCGAGAAAATTAACCGCTACCTAGGTACGGAGCTGTCGAAGCTTGAAATCGAAACGATTTTCGGCCGGCTGCAATTCCCGTTTGAATTGTCCGCTGACGGGGTATTTACAGTAAGGGTACCGTCGAGACGCGGTGACATGACCCGCGATGTCGATCTCATCGAAGAAGTCGCGCGTTTGCATGGCTATGACAACATTCCTACGACGCCGATCGAAGGCGCAACGACGCCTGGCGCCTTGACGAAGCCGCAGGCGATCCGCCGCGAGCTGCGCAAGCGGCTGACGGACGCCGGACTTCATGAGGTCATCAGTTATTCCTTCACCCACCCGGACCGGACGAAACTGTTCCCGGCGCTCGCTGGCGCGGAGCTGTACCCGGTGCGTTTGGCGCTCCCGATGAGCGAGGACCGCAGCGTGCTTCGTACCAGCTTGCTGCCGCAATTGCTGGAAACAGCCGTATACAACCGCAACCGCAAAAACGACGACGTAGCCATCTTCGAGATCGGCAGCGTGTTCCATACCGACGAAGCGGCGCTGACTCGTCTGCCTCGTGAGAAGCACCGTTTAGCGGTGCTGCTTACCGGCAACCGCAATCGGGCGGAGTGGAATCGTAAAGCGGAAGCGTATGATTTCTACGATTTGAAAGGCATTGCGGAAACGCTTGTTGAAGTGCTCGGCGTCAGCGGCTCGATCCGTTACGAAGCGGCGCAGCCGGAGCATATGCATCCGGGCCGCACGGCGGCGATTGTTTTGCGCGGCGAACGCGGCGATGAAACGATCGGCTATTTGGGCCAATTGCACCCAACGACGCAGCTGGACCACGATCTTGCCGATACGTACGTGCTCGAAATCGAGCTGGCGCCGCTCTATGACGACGCTGATTTCGACATCGTGTACAAGTCGCTTCCTCGCTATCCGGCGATGGAGCGCGACATCGCGGTCGTACTTAACCGCGAGGTTGAAGCAGGTAAGCTGATCGCCTCCGTCGAAGAGACTGCCGGCGAGCTGCTGGAGTCGGTTCGCGTCTTTGATATCTACACCGGCGAGAAGCTTGGCGCCGAGAAGAAGAGCGTCGCGCTCTCCCTCGTATACCGCCATGCTGAGCGCACGTTGACGGATGAAGAAGTAACCGAGCTGCACGGCAAGGTTGTAACAAAATTGGAACAATCTTTTGCAGCGGAATTGCGTAAGTAGGCAGGAGTTGCCCTTTGCCGCATCGAAATAGTTCCTTGCGAACAAAATCGGTGCGGCTTTATTCTATTTTTACTTGGTGGAATGGAATGGAAGAGCTTGAATCAACAGGGCCTGCCTGAAATGCTGGAAGTGGAAGAAGGCAACGATTGTCGCATTGAACTCATTTTTCACCCTTGAATCTATAGGAGGACATGCCCTCATGAACGCTGCCGATCGGACACGTGTAACGGTTGATATATATGGAAACCAATTTAAACTAACAGGACATAACAACCCGGAATATATCAAGCGCATCGCTGCGCTCGTGGATGAGAATATGAATAAGCTGGCGAAGGGGTATCCAAGGCTGGATATGCCGAAAATCGCTATGCTGGCCGCAGTACATATGGCAGAAGACGTATTCAGATATCGCATGGAAAACGAGCGGATGCACGAAACCGAGGAGCGCCGCCGGGCGGCCGTTGCGGAGCTGGAGCAGGCAAGGCTGATCGTGGAGAAGCTGTATGAGCAGCTTGAGGCGGAGCGGGATAGTGCGGAGGCAGCGCTGAAGGCCGAGCGGGCGAATGCGCAGGCGAAGTTAGCGGCGGAACGGGCGAGCGCGGAAGAGCTGCTGTTGGCGGAGATCGCGAGCGCGGAGGCGGCGCTTGCGGCGGAGCGGGCGAAAGCGGAGGCGACGCTTGCAGCGGAGCGAGCGGATGCGGATGCAGCGCTGGCAGCGGAGCGAGCGAAAGCAGAGGCGGCGCTGGCAACGGAGCGGGCGAGCGCGGAGGCGGCGCTGGCAGCGGAGCGGGCGAGCGGGGAAGCGGCGCTTGCAGCGGAGCGGGCGAGCGCGGAGGCGACGCTTGCAGCGGAGATTGCGAGCGCGGAGGCGGCGCTTGCAGCGGAGATTGCGAGCGCGGAGGCGACGCTTGAAGCCGCGCTTGCGAGCGCGGAGGCGACGCTTGCGGCGGAGCGGGCGAATGCGGAAGAAACGCTGGAGGTGGAGCGGGAAGCCGCTCGCGAGGAGCTGGAGCAAACATGCGCGCTGCTGCAAGGGCGCATGGAGCAAGCGTTGAACGCTGCGGCGGCGAAGCTTGCAAGCGAGCAGGAGGCTGCGCGCAATGAACTTGCGCGTGTAAGAGCGGAGCTGGAGCGTGAGCATGAGGCGACGCGCGCGGAGCTGGCACGCGAGCAGACCGAGCGCGGGAACGAGCAGGAAGCTGCGCGCATGGAGCTAGCGCATGTGCAAGCGGAGCGCGAAAGCGAGCAGGAAGCTGCGCGCAATGAGCTGGCGCGTGTGAGAGCGGAGCTTACGGCGCAGCTGGAGCATGAGCAGGAGGCCGCGCTTGCGGAGCTGTTGAACGAGCAAGCGGAGCGCGAAAGCGAGCGCGAAGCCGCGCGGGCAGAGCTGGCGAGCGTACAAGCAGCCCGCGAAAGCGAGCAAGCAGCCGCGCTGGCACAGCTTGAACGCGTGGAAGCAGACCACGTTGCGGAGCTCGACCTTGAACGCGAGGAAGCGCAGCAAGAGCTGGACCGAGTAAGAGCGGAGCTAGAAGCGCACTTTGCGCGTGAGCGTGAAGCCGCTAGTGAGGAGCTTGCAAGCGTACAGGCCGCACGCGAAAGCGAGAAAGCAGCTGCGCTGGAACAGCTTGAGCGTGTGGAGGCAAACCATGTAGCAGAGCTCGAGCTCGAACGCGAGATCGCGGAGGTAGAGCTTGCGCGTGCAAAAGCGGAGCTTGAGGGGGAGCTTGAGCGCGAGCGCGAAGCAGCACGCGAGGAGCTGTCGACCGTCCACGCCGCGCGCGAAAGCGATCTAACAGCGTCTCGGACACAGTTGAATCAAGTGAAAGCGGACCATTCGGCCGAGCTTGAACTCGAGCGCGAGATCGCGCAGCAAGAGCTGGCGCGAGTAAAAGAGGAGCTAGTGGCGCAGTTTGAGCGTGAACGTGAAGCGGCACGCGCAGAGCTGGCACGAGTACAAATCGCTCACGAAAACGAGAAGGCAGCGTCGCTGGCACTGCTAGAGCAAGTGAACGCGGACCACGTGGCGGAGCTCGAGCTTGAGCGTGAAGCGGCACGTGAGGAGCTGGCAAGCGTACAAGCCGTGCACGAAAGCGAGAAGACAGCATCGCTGGCACTGCTAGAGCAATTGAATGCCGACCACGCGGCTGAGCTCGAGCTTGAGCGCGAGGCCGGGCAGCAAGAGCTGGCGCGGGTGCGGTCGGAGCTTACGGATAAGCTTGAAAGCGTGCAGGAAGCTTCGAGGGCAGAGCTTGCGAACGCTAAGAACGAGCTTGAGCGGGTGTGGGTGGAGCTTACCGCCGAGCGGGAGAGCGAGCAAGCGGCTTCCCAAGCGGAGCTGGAACGCGTGCGCGGAGAGCTTACAGCGGAGCTTGTGCGCGTGCAGGAAGCATCCAGCCGCGAGCATGCAGAGCTGCAGGAGATGCGGGACCTCGAGCAGGAAGAGGCTAGCCGGGAGGCTGCACGGCTGCAAGCGCAGCTGGAGCAGGCGATTCAAGAAGCCGAGGCTAAGCTGGCTGCTGAGCGCGAAAGCGCCCAAGCGCTGCTGGCTCAAGAGCGCGAAATCGCCGAGGCAAGACTTGCCGGCGAGCGCATGAGCGCTCAATCGCACCTGTCCCAAACGCGCGAAGCGGCGGAAGCGGTGCTTGCAAGCGAACGCGAGGCTGCTGCGGCAGAATTGGCGCAGCTGCGCAAGTCACATCAAGCGGAGCTAGAAGAGCTGCAGCTGACGCTAGAGCTGGAGTTGGAGGCGCAGTCGCTAGCCGCGATTACGGCACGCGAAGAGCTGGAGCGCACGAAATTCACGCTGGAGACGCAGCTGGAGCAGGCCCGCAAATCTGCACAGGTGGAACTGGAGCGGGAACGCGAGCTTACGGCGCTCGAAATGAAGCAGCTTCTCGAGCTGCATCAGGAGGAGCTGCAGAAGGAGCGGGAGCTGCAGGAAGCAACCGCGGCTGCGGCAGCCGAGCGGCTGGAGGAGACGAAAGCGGAGCTGCAGTCCCGCATCGAGCAGATGCGTGCCGCGGCCGAGGCAGAAGTGGAAAGCATCCGCCAAGCTGCGCGCGAGCGAATGGAACGGGTACGCAGCGAAGCCGAGCAATCGGTGGCTCAGGCAGAAGCGGCAGCCGAAGAGAAGCTGGCGCTGCAAAGCCAATCCGCACGCGAAGAGCTGGCAACCGCGCAAGCGGAAGCCGCTGCTTTGCTGGAGCAGGAGAGAGCGAGCGCCGCGGCCGTGCTGGAGCAAGAGCGGGCAACCGCGCAATTGCTGTTGGAGCAGGCGCTGCAAGAGGGAGAAGAGGAAGCTGCATCCGTTGCAGCTAAGTATAAGCATGAGCTTGAAGCAAGCCGCACGGAGGCGGAAAGCCGCTACCGGCAGCTAGTGGAGGAACAAGCGAGTCGCGAGGCGGCCTGGCAGCAAGAGCTCGACGCAAGCCGCACGGAGGCGGAAAGCCGCTACCGGCAGCTCGCAGATGAACAAGAAGGTCGCGAGGCGGCCTGGCAGCAAGAGCTTGACGAAAGCCGCACGGAGGCGGCAAGCCGCTACCGGCAGCTCGTGGAGGAACAAGCTAGTCGCGAGGCGGCCTGGCAGCAAGAGCTCGACGCAAGCCGCACGGAGGCGGAAAGCCGCTACCGGCAGCTCGCAGAGGAACAAACGAGTCGCGAGGCGGCCTGGCAGCAAGAGCTTGAAGCAAGCCGCACGGAGGCTGAAAGCCGTTACCGGCAGCTCGGAGAGCAACAAGCTGACCGCGAGTCAGCTTGGCAGCAAGAACGCGAGCAGCTTGCCGCTCAGCTTACCGACATGCAGGCGGAGCTTCGAGCCATGCGGGATCAGCTTACGGCTGAGCAGGAAAAGGCGGAGCTGCTCGAGCTGGAAGCGATGGAGCAGGACGAGCAGCTGCGCGCTAAGATCGAACGGCTGGAGCAGGAACTGCGCGTGCATGAAAGCCGTGCCGAGCAGGCGGAGCATTGGCTTGCCGAACGGCAGCGAGAGGAAGACAGCCGCAGCGCGGCGCTTGAACGTCAGCAAGAGCAGCTGGAGGAGCTGCGGAGCCAGCTGAAGGAGGCTCTGCAAGCCAGTGAAGCGCGTCAGCAAGAGAAGCGTGAGCAGTACGAGCAGCTGGAAATGCTGCGGAGCCAGCTGAAGGAGGCTCTGCAAGCCAGCGAAGCGCGTCAGCGCGAGCAGCAGGAGCTGCGTGAAAGCTTGCTGAGCGAGGCGAAGCAGCTTGAAGAGCGGAATGCGCAGCTTGCAGAACGGCTCCAAGCGGCGGAAGACCGCGCGGCCGATCTGATGCGCGAAGCGCGCCAGCAAATGGCCGAGGTCGAGCGCATTGCGGATGAATCGGCGTTGCAGCTAAGAGAGCAATCACAAGTCGCTGAAGCGGAGATTACGCTTGCGAAGCAGCAAGCAGCAGCTCATGCGGAAGCGGAGGCTGGCTTGCTGGAGCAGCTGCTGCTCAGCGAGGAGGAAGCCGAGAAAGCGAAGGCGCAAGCGCAGCGAATCAGCTTAAGGCTGCAGGAGCTGGAAGCGGTGCAAGCGGCATCCGGACAAGCGGATCAGGAGCTGCGCGCCTCGCACGATCAGCTTCAACTCGAGCACGACAAGCTGAAGAACGAATATTCAAAGCTTCAAAATGAGTATAACGAGTGGATCGAGCTGCTGGAAAATCAAAGCTATCCCCTCCCATAAAAAAAGGGCTATGCTGCAACGCGGGTTCGATTGAACCTCGCGGTGCGTCATAGTCCTTTTCCTTGTATTAGTAAGCCACGATGGATCCTGTCGTACCGCCAACAGGCAAAGCGGCAAGCCGAACGAGATCGGCCGTCACTTGATGGGGATCTTTGCCCGTTGCGTGCATTTCCGAACGAATGGTTCCCGGATTAAAGGCATTCACGAGAATCCCGTGTTCTTGTTCCTCGTCAGCGGTCGTCCGCGTGAGCGATTCCAAGCCCGCCTTCGAGGCGCTATAGGCTGCATAGCCGCCGGCTCCGTTCAAAGCGAGACCCGATGTAATATTAATGATCCGGCCGTAGCGTTCATTGCGCATGACAGGCAATACGGCGTTGGTCATCAAGAATGGCCCCGTCAGGTTATTGCTTATTTGCCTTGCCCACTCGCCGGCCGTCAGCTCTATGACCCGTCCTGGCTCGAGCGTCGCCGCATTATTAACCAAAATATCAACCGTGCCGAAGACCTCGATGGCCTGGCCAACAGCAGCCTCTACAGCTGCCGGATCGGAAATGTCGCAAACCATGATGAGCGGCTTGCTGCCCGAGCCGGTTTGCTCGACTAGAGCTGCCGTCTCCTCAAGCTTTCCTAGGCGGCGGCCCAGCAGCACGACATTCGCTCCTTCACGGGCAAAATCAATCGCAGCCGCCCGGCCAAGTCCTGTCCCCGCTCCTGTTATTATGGCAACCCGTCCTTGCAGCATTCCGTTACTCATGTTGTCCACCCTCTCCATTATCCGTTGCCAACATAGTAGCAAACAAGTGGACAAGGTGGGAATAGGCGCATTATAAGTCTTTCTTATACAATACTGTAGGTAAAACGCATATAGGCCGCAATGCTGGCAAAAAATTAAGCTTCATTAGTATTCCTGATGGATCGCATTATTAATCGCAATAAGAAAAAACCCGTTTAGCCATGACTAAACGGGTTCTTCTTTGAACGTTTCTATTCGACGACGATCTTGCCAATCATCTTGGAATGGCCGGAGCCGCATAGAATGTCGCAGTGAAATTCGTATTCACCGGCATCATTAATAGTAACAACCTTCGGTTTACCGCTGTTAACCGTCAGATCGAGATCCGGCACTTCAATGTTGTGAACGCCATCCTCGTTCTCAAGCGTAATTTGCGTCGGTTCGCCTTTCTTGATCTTGTATACCGGTTGGTCGAACTCGTAACGCTTTGCTTTTATGACGATATTTGCGGATGCCGCCGTACCGGTTTCTTCAACCCCAGAGCCTGCATTTGTATTGTCGGAAGCCTTCGAGCCGCATGCGGCTAACATGAGCATGGCTGCAGCAATCAAAAGAGACATGAGCAAATACTTTTTCACTAGAGAATCGCTCCTTAAATAAAGTGATGACTTCTCTAGTATAGCGTTACCGCAGCCAAATTGCTGTGACGAACTGTTGAATGCTTTTGCCGCTTTCGCCGATTAATGCTCTCGTCCAGCCTCATATGGCGTGCTGACCGGGATAAACAGGTCGATGATCCCGATGACAAGGGCTGCCAAAATCGCACCTAGCCATGTTACGGATACGCCGCCAACGATGAATTGGGCGACCCAGATGACAAGCGCGCTCGCCAGAAAACCGACAATGCCGCGTCCGAAAGGCGACACGCGTTTGCCGAAGATCCCTTCGACAATCCAACCCAGCGCAGCGATGACAAGGGCAAGGAACAACGCGCTCCAGAAGCCTCCGACGCTAAACTGTGGCACAATATAACCGACAATCATTAACACGATCGCTGAAACAATGAATCTGACCACGTGACCCAGGAAATGCATAGTGGAAAAACCTCCTACTAAAGTTTTTTGACAAAAGCCTCCTGACCACACTTAGGCGCGAGAAGCGCATGGATCAAAAGCATTGGCCAGTTTTCGGAGAAGCAGATGCTCCTCGTGTACATGTAGTGTTTCCTGTTTTCCACGCACCATTCATGGACTGGAGCGGGTCGTAGCATACGCCGCATTGTTCGGCTATAATAGGTAACGAGAGGAGTGTTCTCGCGTTGGACAACAAAATTTTACACACACTGGATTATGCCAAAATTATAGATAAATTAGGACAACATGCCTCCACCGCGCTCGGCAAAGCGGCTATCGTGGCGCTCCATCCGAATTCCGATTTGGAGGACGTCAAATACGCCCTGCAGGTAACGGATGAGGCTTATAAAGCCGACCGGCTTAAAGGCAGCGCTCCTTTCGGCGGCATCGCCGATATTCGGGCGTCCTTGCTGCGATCGCGGATTGGCGGCACATTGAATCCGGCCGAGCTGCTTGAAATCGCCGAAACGGTAAGAGGCTCGCGCAGGCTGAAGCGGCATGTGCTGCAGCTCCATGACGAGCACTCTGTACCACTGCTTGCCGCGACGGCAGAGCAATTGACTGAGCATAAGGCGCTTGAAGACGCGATTCTGCTGTGCATCGACGACCAGGCGGAAGTGATGGACAGCGCAAGCCCTGAGCTTGCGAACATCCGCAGAGAGCTGCGAAGCGGCGAAGGGCGCGTGCGCGAGAAGCTTGAAAGCATGATCCGATCCTCCTCTATACAGAAGATGCTGCAGGAGGCGATCATCACGATTCGTAACGACCGATATGTCATTCCGGTCAAGCAAGAGTATAGAGGAAGCTTCGGCGGCATCATCCATGACCAATCCGGCTCCGGAGCGACGCTGTTTATCGAACCGGAAGCGATCGTCGTGATGAACAACAAGCTGCGTGAACTGCGCCTTGCCGAAGAGCGTGAAATCGAGAAGATCTTGCAAAAGCTGACCGCGCTGACGGCTGAATACGCCGAAGATTTGCTGGTGGATCTGGATCTGCTGGGCCATCTGGATTTCGCATTTGCGAAAGCGCGTCTTGCGCACGTGATGGGAGCGACGCTGCCGCGGATGAACGACCGGGGTTACTTAAAGCTGCGCCGCGGCCGCCATCCGCTTATCGATCGCGATAAAGTCGTACCGATCGACGTTGAGCTTGGCAACAACTACACGGCCATTATCGTAACAGGACCGAATACGGGCGGTAAAACGGTATCGCTCAAAACGATCGGCCTCCTTACTCTGATGGCTATGTCGGGGCTCTTCATTCCGGCGGAGGATGGCAGTCAAATGTGCGTCTTTGACGCGCTTTATGCCGATATTGGAGACGAGCAGAGCATCGAGCAAAATCTCAGTACGTTCTCCAGCCATCTCACGAATATTATCCGCATTCTGAACAACATGACGCCGAAGAGCCTTGTCCTGCTCGATGAGCTGGGGGCGGGGACAGACCCTGCAGAAGGTTCCGCGCTTGCGATCGCCATCTTGGAGCATATCCATAAGCTTGGCTGCCGTATTGTAGCGACGACGCACTACAGCGAGCTGAAAGCTTATGCTTACAACCGCAAAGGCGTCATCAATGCAAGCATGGAATTCGATATCGCGACGCTCAGCCCGACCTACCGTCTCTTAATCGGGGTTCCGGGACGAAGCAATGCGTTTGCGATCGCCGAAAGGCTAGGCTTGAAGCGGAGCATCATCGATCATGCCCGCGGCGAAGTCAGCGAAGAGGATGTCCGCGTTGAGACGATGATCGCTTCCTTGGAAGAGAATCGGATCGGGGCGGAAACGGAGCGGAATACGGCCGAAGCGCTGCGCAAGGAGCTTGAAGCCGAACGAGTTCGCCATGAAGCGGAGCGGAGAAAGTTCGAGGAGCAGCGCGAGAAGCTGCTTGCCAAGGCGCAGGACGACGCGCGCGATGTCATGCTGAAGGCGAAGCGGGAGGCTGATCAAATTATCGCCGATCTGCGGAAATTGGCGCAGGAGGAAGGGGCAGCAGTCAAGGATCATAAGCTGACGGAAGCGCGCCGCAGACTTGACGAAGCAACGCCGGAGCGAAGCAAGCCGTCGAAGGGCCAGCCGTCCAAAGCTCCCAAGCCGCAGCGCGTCGAAGCAGGCGATGAAGTTATCGTTCACAGCCTTGGACAGCGCGGGCATGTCGTGGAGCTGAGCGGTAACGAAGCGGTCGTTCAGCTAGGCATTCTAAAGATGAAGGTATCGTTAAGCGACCTGGAGCTTGTGAAGCGCGCGGAAACCGGCAAGACGCAGCAGCCGAAGATCGCGGCAAGCTTGAAACGTACGCGCGACGAAAATGTTCGCTCCGAGCTTGACCTTCGCGGAGCCAATCTGGAGGAAGCGATGCTGGAGGTCGACCGGTTTTTGGATGAGTCGTTCCTCGCCGGGTTCGGTCAGGTTTACATCATTCACGGTCACGGTACGGGCGTTCTGCGCTCGGGCATCAGCGATTTCCTGCGCAGACATAAACATGTGAAGAGCTTCCGTCTTGGCAGGTACGGTGAAGGCGGAGCAGGCGTAACGGTAGCGGAACTCAAGTAAGGCGGTGGAGCTTCGGGATGGAACAAGAAATCGATCAATTGCTTAGCAACAACTATGCGGCTTCGCTAGCTTATGTATCGGTGACGGTGCTAGCCCTGGTTATATACTTGTACTTGTTTGAGTTTGTGACCCGCTACAAATGCTGGCAGGAAATCAAGCGGGGCAATCTCGCTGTAGCAATGGCGACAGGCGGCAAAATTTTCGGCATTTGCAATCTGTTCCGTTTCTCGATTGAAGCGAACGAGAGCGTATACCAAAGCTTGGTATGGGCCTCGTTCGGCTTTGCGCTGCTCATAGCGGCTTATCTGCTTTTTGAATTTTTGACGCCTGTTTTTCGAATCGATGAAGAAATAGAGAAGGATAACCGTGCGGTCGGCTTTATTGCCATGATTATCTCGGTTTCGCTTTCTTATGTCATAGGCGCCACGGTTACTTAGCTATAACAAATGCTCGGAGGCTGTTTTGTACCAATGAAATATTTATGGGGAACTTTATTCGCGTTAGCGGCACTGTTTGTTATTCTTGGAGTCATTTATTTATTGCAGTAATTACTGTTCGATAGAAGGAAGGGATCGGCATGAGCGAGAAGCACGATGAGCCTACGATTTGTCCGTGGTGTCAAACCGAAATCGTATGGGATGAAGAAATCGGACCGGAGAGTCATTGTCCGCATTGCGAAAATGAATTATCGAATTACCGGACGGTACAGTTCGGCTCAGAGCTGGATGATGAAGAGATGGACGAAGAGGAAGAGCTGGAGGACGTGGATAGCTGGACGGATACCGGACGGGATCTGTCCGACTTAAGACCGTATAACCGCGACCAGCTGGCGCTGGAGGAAACGATGGCCCGCATTCTGGATGAGCAGCTCGAAGCGCCGGAATGTCCGACCTGCCGCGAGTTTATGATGGAAGCGGGCACGCAGATCGTAACGCAGGAGCAGTTCCAGCCAAGGACGCCGGAAGCGCTTGGCGAGCCGGTCGTATCGGCGCCGTTCCAGCTGCAGCTGTACGTGTGCCCGTCCTGCTTCCACGCGCAAAACCGGCTTTCGGTCAAGGATCAGGAGCGCTTAGTGCGGCTGCTGACGAAAGCGGCGGATTTGGAGGATTAGCCATCTGGATTGGAAACTTTCGGGATAATAGGATTTTCCAGCATGGCAGCTATCCAAAGGGGGTACCTTACGCCTAGAACGCCGTTTCATAGCGGCAGGCGGGAGGGATCAGGTTTTGGAGCAAGGCAAGCATGCCGTGCAGTCACGATGGTTCGCGGGGAAGTCGCAAAGCAAGCTGCGCACCGTGACGAACGGCAAACACGATTACGATAGCCGGGCCTTAGACAGCCAGGCGATTTTGCTGCTTGCCGTACAAGCGCTGCTTGGCACGGCGAATGCGCTTTCGGGTACGTTCTTACCGGTTTACTTATGGAAAGCAAGTCAGTCTTTCTCATTGATCGGCTGGTTCAACTTCACCCAGTTTCTTGTCAGCGGGCTTACGTTCTGGCTTGCCGGCAAATGGGTGAAGGAGCATAACAAAATGAATAGTCTCCGGCTCGGCGTCGCGCTGTCCGGAGTTTTCTATTTTGTCGTTTTGATGCTGGGGAAGTCTGCCATCACGTATGTCGTGCCTTTGGGCATGCTCCTTGGCATCGGCAATGGCTGCTTCTGGCTCGCTTTTAACGTCGTTTATTTCGAAATCACGGAGCCAGGCAATCGGGACCGGTTTAACGGCTGGGCTGGATTGCTTGGTTCCGGCGCGGGCATTATCGCGCCTTGGATATCCGGCTGGCTCATTACGTCAAATAAAGGTGAACGCGGCTATTCCATTATTTTTACGATATCTTCGGTGATTTTCGCCGTCGCAGTGGTGCTTAGCTTCTGGCTGAAGAAACGCGAAACGAGCGGAACTTATGAATGGTTTCAAGGCTTTCGGGTGCTGCGGGAGCGCGGCAACCCTTGGCGGCATGCCGTTCCTGCCATTATCTCCCAAGGGATTCGCGAAGGCGTGTTCATGTTTCTGATCGGGCTGCTTGTCTATATTGCGACGAAAAACGAAGGCAAGCTCGGCAATTTCTCGCTTGTTACCTCGCTCGTTGCTCTTGGAAGCTTCTGGCTGGTCGGGCGCATCCTGAAGCCGAAACGCAGACGCGCGGCAATGCTGATCGGCGCCGCCGCGATTACGGCGATCATCGCTGTGCTGTTCATGCCGCTCAGCTACAAGACGCTGCTAATCTTCGGACTTGGCACCGCCCTGTTCATGCCGCTCTATATTATTCCGATGACGTCAACCGTCTTTGACTTAATCGGCGCGGACGAGAATAGCGCGCGGCAGCGGGAGGAGTATGTCATTCTCCGCGAAGCCGGCTTGACCGTCGGCCGGGTCATCGGCGTGACCTCGTATTTATTGATTTTGCCTTATATCGATCGTTCTCCTTACATCGTGCCTTCGCTTATGCTATTGGTCGGCGCTTTCCCGCTTGTCAGCTGGTGGCTTATGCGCGGCTTGTTGGGAAGGGGGAGCGGCGTACAAGAACGTGCCTCCTAACAAGGAGGATGATAACGGAAGGTTGGCGAGCATATGCCTCGTATTGTGAACAATATCACCGAGCTGATCGGCGAAACGCCCGTCGTTGCGCTTAGGCGGCTGAAGCAGCAGGGAATGGCAGAGGTACTGGTGAAGCTGGAGCGCTTCAATCCGAGCGGCAGCGTGAAGGACCGGGCGGCCTTTGCGCTGATCGAGGCTGCCGAAGCGTCGGGGCTGCTTGCCCCGGGCGCAACGATAATCGAGCCGACCAGCGGAAATACCGGCATCGGTCTTGCCATGAACGCAGCGGCAAGAGGTTATAAATTGATCCTCGTCATGCCGGATAACATGACGAAGGAGCGGATCGGGCTTCTCCGTGCATACGGTGCAGAGGTTGTCCTTACGCCGGCCGCCGAAAGGATGCCCGGTGCGATCAAGCGCGCGCTCGAGCTGCAGGCGGAGCGTCCCGGCAGCTATATTCCGAACCAATTCGAGAACAAAGCAAACCCGGCGATTCACCGGGTGACGACCGCGCCGGAGATTATCCGCCAAACCGGGGGAAGGTTGGACGTCTTCGTAGCAACGGCGGGAACCGGCGGCACCATTACAGGGACCGGCGAGGCGCTGAAAGCGGCTCTACCGGGGCTGTACGTAGCGGTTGTCGAGCCGAAAGGATCGCCTGTCCTGTCCGGCGGTAAGCCCGGCCCGCATAAGCTCGTCGGCACTAGTCCAGGGTTCGTGCCGGCCATTCTGAACACGTCGATCTACGATGAAATCGTGCAGGTGTCCGATGAGGACGCGATCGACACGATGCGGGCGCTTGCCCGTAAGGAAGGACTGCTTCTCGGACCGTCCTCAGGCGCAGCCGTTTGGGCCGCCATGCAGCAAGCCCGCCGAATCGGAGAGGGCGGGCGCGTCTTATGCATTGCCCCGGACAGCGGCGAGCGGTATTTAAGTATGGGATTGTTTTAATTATTCCAGTTTTTAAGCTCATCTTGAACAATGGCCCTGCGCTCTTGGATGTAGTCGGTGAACACCTGCGGCTCGTCTTGAAAAGAGCTGAAGGGCCATTTTCGCGTAAAATCGTCCCGAATGGCGGGCGTCAGCTTTTCGTACATATCCGCAATAATCGGCTCGAGCGTCTTGACAGTAAACTTGCTTTCCAGCAGATTCGAAAGAATTTTGCGGTACGTTTGTCTGTACGACTTATAGGACAATACCTTCTTGGTCAGCATGTTGTAGCCCCGCACATCCACCAAATCGCTGCCGCACAGTCTCCCATAGCAGTTGCGGCCCCAAGTCCCCTCGTAATCCCACGGTATAATCCGGTATTTCCCGCTGTTTGTATGCTCATAAAGAGCATAGTTCTGTTCAAATCCATCATAATTGCCTGTCAGTACGGCGCCTGCGAGCCATTTTAAATATAAATATACATCGAGACGGTTAGACAGGAAGCTTTTCAAGTTTTGGGTGGCTGGCTGGTTGACTCGTTTTACGAAGCGAATGAGCTTGGTTTTGGTTTCATCGCTGCCTTTCATGACGCGGTATCCTTCGAAGAGCGATTCCTTCAATTGATCGGTTTCCGGGTCGTAAAGGCCAAAGTTGGCTTTGTCGTTGACGGCGTAGATGAGCGCTTGCGAACCTATGCTTCTTCTTTTGAAGAACGCATCGTCAACCGACTCGATTTCCAAATAAACGCCGTGCGGATAGCCGTTGAGCTCAAGCGACATATGCCGGGTCCTTGGCGATGGAACGTTAATCATATTGAAAAATTTGAACGAGAGCGCATTTCGGATCATGGAAGGATCGTCGAACTCGGCGTTCCAATGAAGGATTTGACTGTGATTGCTGCCGTAACGGATTTCGTATGATTTCTTCGGATAGGTACGCGTATGGCCGCCGCGGAATCGGAGCAGCGCATCCATCTGTTGTCCATTGATCTCCAGTTTTACGGATGCAAACTCATTGCTCCACACATCGGACTCCAGCCTATATAAATCCTCTCTGCTAATCGTAATTTTGCGAATAGGCAGTCCTTCCCCGGACATTAGACCAACTCCTTAGGCAAAAGATAAAGCCTATCGCATTCGATAGGCTTCAGCTTATTTACACTATGCAGGTAGCTGTCTATTGGTCACACCTTACTTACCGGCCGCGGGAACCGTTGGAGCCGCGCGATCCGTTAGAGCCGCGGGAGCCGCGGGAGCCGTCGGAGCCTTTAGAGCCGTGGGAGCCGCGGGAACCGTCGGAACCGCGGGAGCCGCGGGAACCATGAGAGCCGCGGGAGCCGTCGGAACCGCGGGAACCGCGAGAACCGTCGGAACCACGGGAACCGCGGGAGCCGTCGGAACCACGGGAACCGCGGGAGCCGTCGGAACCACGGGAACCGCGGGAGCCGTCGGAACCACGGGAACCGCGGGAGCCGTCGGAGCCTTTAGAGCCTTTAGAACCGTTGGAGCCACGAGAACCGTTAGAACCGCGAGATCCATTGGAGCCGCGGGAGCCGTCGGAATCGTTCTTTTTACTAATAGAGACCGGTCCTAGAAGCAAAGCGCAAGAGAAACCCATAGAGTCTTCTTGGTCAGGTTCTAGGCCTGGCCAACCGTTGGAGCCATTGGAGCCACGAGTACCTTGAGAACCCCGGGTTCCTTGAGTGCCATTGGAGCCGCGAGTACCGTTGGAACCCCGAGTACCTTGAGTGCCATTGGAGCCGCGAGTACCGTTGGAGCCCCGAGTTCCTTGAGTGCCATTGGAGCCACGAGTACCTTGAGAACCGCGAGTGCCTTGAGTGCCGTTGGAGCCCCGAGTACCTTGAGAACCGCGAGTGCCTTTAGTGCCGTTGGAGCCGCGGGAACCTTGAGTGCCGCCTGTGCCTCTTGTCGAATGATTTTCAGACATTATGTTGAATTTCCTCCTTTTAATAGTTTCTATACAAGCTATGTTGCGAATCTATCAATCGCACTGGGTCAGTGCGCAATCTTCTAGAAAATAGATATCAATCTAGTACCGCTTATATATGGGATACATATAAATACAGTATAAATTGTCTCCCATGATAGATTTCACCGAGGCAAGTAATGGAGGGATGAATGCCGAAGCGAGATGGATGAACCGGTATTTTGGTAGTCGTGATCGTATCGTATTTGCACCGGTGGTCGTCGTGGTCAAAGTCAAAATCTATTAATTACGGAGGGATTTTGGTATGGAAGTAAGAAGCAACGCTATCAGGTTTAACAACTGCTGTGACAACAACAGAAGCCACAGAAGCAACAGAAGTCATCAAACGAGGGGGCAAAACTTCATGGACGCCAAACCAGGAATGATGGTTAGAATCAACCGTGGCGGCCCAGAGTCGATGGAAGGACGTTTGCTCGCGGTTCGACCAGGTTTCATTGTTCTGAAAACCACGGAAGGCGTAGTTTTTGTCAGCAACACTCACGTTAAAAGCGTAACGGAGCTTCCTGGCCGGTCGACAGGATTATCTCATCAGGACTTCGTTGATGCCGACAGCTTTGTAGGCGTTCTCCGAAACATGACTAGAAAATTCGTGCGGCTGAACTGGGGCGGGCCTGAAAGAATCGAAGGCTTCGTCGCTGGCGTAGGCAACAATGCACTCTTGCTCGTAGTTGGTCCTGAACTGGTTCAAATCCCGCTTTACCATATCAGAACCGTGAAAACGGCAGGTCAGTATGCAAGCGGCGGAAGCAAAGGCAGCAAAGGCAGCGGCGGCAGCAGCGGCGACAAGAGCAGTGGCGGAAGCGACGGAAGCAAAGGCAGTGACGGTAGCAAGGGCAGTGACGGCAGCAAAGGCAGCGGCGGCAGCGGCGGCAGCAGAGGCAGTGGCGGAAGCGGCGGAAGCAGAGGCAGCGGCGGAAGCAAAGGCAGCGGCGGAAGCAGAGGCAGCGGCGGCACCAAAGGCAGCGGCGGAAGCAGAGGCAGCGGCGGTAACCGTTCCGGACGCAACAACGCAAAGAAAAACACGAGAAAAGCATCCAAAAAATCCGGCTACTATGGTGGTAAGTAAGGCTGACCTCAAGCCGGGGCGAAACGTTAGCTTCAGCCCCGGCGGCAGCCTTGCCGTACCGATCTTGAACCTGAAGCGCCAGTGAATGCGTTTTGCCAGTCATCATTAACACTATTCGGACTTTCTTCTACCCGCCAGTGCCGCTGTATCTTAATTCCTCCAAGAAAATACCTATTCGTCTCTCGACCAATCGTGCCGTAGGAGACTCCAAAGACGCGCCGGCAGTAGAGCTTTGCAGCAATTCGCGTATCTGATGAACGGCAGCTATTGAAATCATTGTCGAATGGCAGCTGGTAACGATTTGGCACCAAGGTTGTCATCGCAGCCCGGGCTGGGTTCTAACGGATCCGGCCTAGGGGTGCCGATCGAATGGATGTCTGCAGCCGGAACTGTACCCCTACCAGCAATACGCTTTTGTACCCGGCCACAGTTCGCGAGATTTGGCGGCGAAGACTCCCTGGAATATCCTCTTGTTGCGTTCGGTATGGATGTGGTTGTGGACGGCTTGCAGACGATCATACGCCCGAACATGTGGAACAATCCGCCTTCTGTTACGTTGTCATCCCGGCAGGACTGCTCACCAATCTACTCTGTCTATATGCATGAACGCAATTAATAGGATGAAAGGAGGTCGATTTTCATGAAACATCGTCACCCTTTATTGGACCGTTATGTCGAGCTTGATATTTCAGGAAAATCAATTCCTATTCGCGGCAAACTGATTGATCTAGGTCAAGATATTCTCGTGCTTCATAACGGTACGCAATTTTTGTATGTTCCTTTGATCCACTTGCAGCAGCTCCGTCTTGCCAAGAACGAAGCCCAAGATATAGACGTGCCTGAACTTCCGTTCGAACCGCAGAATGATCCGATATCCTACCGGAAAGTATTAATGAATGCCAAGGGTATGTTTTCCGAGCTCTATATTACCGGCAATCAATCCATCCATGGTTATCTCACAAGCGTCATGAACGATTTCTTCGTCTTCTATTCGCCGGTCTACCACTCCGTCATCATCTCGCTGCATCACCTCAAATACCTGATTCCTTACAATCCGAACGTGACGCCGTACACCCTGACACCGGAGCAGTTCCCGCTAAAGCCTTCCCCCATTACCCTTGCGCGCACGTTTGACCAACAGTTGAGGAAGCTGATCGGCGAATTCGTCATTCTGGATCTCGGCGAGAATCCGAACAAGATCGGTGTCCTCAAAGGCATCGACCAAAATATGATCGAGCTATCGACAGCGGGCGGTAACGCGGTATATTTGCACTTCGATCACGTCAAGACGGTTCACCTGCCTTGACTAGTTTGAAATGCGGCTTCTTCACTCGCGTGGGGAAGCCATTTACATAGGAAGCGAATTTGGCGGGCATGATAGGCAAGGATTGAATGAAATGGCAATTAAGGAGGAAACGCAATGATGCAGCCGGTAACGGCCAAGGAGCTTGAATATTTGGCGGATTCGTTATCCAACGAGGATTTATTGATCAAGCAAAATGCGGTCATGGCCGCTTCCGCAACAAACGGCGCATTCAGACAAGCTGCCGCGCAAATGATTCAGACGCACCAGCAGCACGCGCAAATGCTTCTTCAAGCGATCAGCCAGCACCAGCACCTGGCACCGACACAGCCGCAGCAATAGCAGAAGGGGAGGCAATCGACCAACATGGATCAGCAGCAATATCAGCAGGGACAAGCCCGGCCGATCTTATCCGATGAAGACTTAGCCTACACGGTTCTGGCGGATCTGAAGCGCGTCGTACGCGAATACGCAACGGCCGCAACGGAAGCGAACTGCCAGCAAATCCGGCAGCTGTTTACGAATTTGATGAACAGCACCTTGCAGATGCAGGGCAATCTGTATAATTTGATGCTGCAGCATAATATGTACGACACATCTTCGCCGGCACTGCGCCAAGAAGTGGACAAGCAGCTGAAGATGAACCAGCAGACCGCGCAGAAAACGCAGCAATTCCTGCAGCAGCAGCATCTTGGCGGCTATGCGAGCCACCAATATCAAGCTCCGCAGCAGCAGCTCCACCAGCAGCAGAACCCAGGCGTCAATCCTTACTTTATGTAGGTAGGATAAGAATTGAATTTGGATAGCAGGTTGTAGACAACCTAAGGAGAGGGCAGCCGTATTCGGCTGTCCTTCTTTAATTGCCCTCTTTTCTGCTTTGCAGGAAGCTTGGATTCGTTGTAATATAATCTTTATAGCTATTTCATATCGCGGGCTTGGAAGCTCGCGTGCGATTTGTACAATCAGGAGGGTTTGACGATGAATGAACGGAAAATGCAAATACTTGAACTGCTGAAGGAAGATGCGAGACGCAGCGCGGATCTGATCGCGACGATGCTGGACGCGCCGGCGGCGGAGGTTAAGCAGGCGATTGCGGAGATGGAGCAGGATCATGTCATCGTCAAATATGCGACCGTTGTCAATTGGAGCAAGGTTGAAGACGAGAAAGTAACCGCACTGATCGAGGTTCAAATTACGCCGGAACGCGGACGCGGCTTTGAAGGCATCGCGGAACGCATTTACCTATATCCTGAAGTGAAATCGGTTTATTTGATGTCGGGCGCCTATGATCTGCTTGTTGAGGTGCAGGGGAAAACGCTGAAGGACGTAGCTTCCTTCGTCTCCAACAAGCTGTCGCCGATCGATGCCGTGCTTTCCACGAAGACATTCTTTATTTTGAAAAAATACAAGCAGGACGGCATTATATTCGAAGAGCGCGAAGACGACCACCGTCTTCTCGTCTCGCCGTGAAGGGTGATCGGTGATGATAAAAGATGAAGAAAAGCAAACCGGCACGTTAACGCGCCGCGCTTCGATGGCAGATTATTTGTCCCCTCAAGTGCGCTCGATTAAGCCGTCGGGCATCCGCAGATTTTTCGATTTGGCCAGCGGCCGCAAAGATATCATCACGCTCGGCGTCGGCGAGCCGGACTTCGTAACGCCTTGGCATGTGCGGGAAGCATCGGTTTATGCGCTAGAAATGGGCAAAACGCAATATACTTCAAATGCGGGCACGCCCGAACTGCGCGAAGAGATCGGCATTTACTTAAAGCGGGAGTTTGATGTGGCTTACGATCCGGCGAAAGAAGTTCTTGTGACGGTCGGCGGCAGCGAGGCGATCGATTTGGCGCTGCGCGCGCTGATCTCCCCTGGCGACGAGATTCTGGTTCCGGAACCGTGCTATATTTCTTACTCTCCGATTACGGCGCTAAGCGGCGGCGTGCCGGTTGGCGTGGAAACGTTCGCTAAGGATCAGTTCAAGCTGACCGCAGAGTCGCTAAAGGCTTCGATTACGCCGCGCTCCAAAGTGCTCATACTTTGCTACCCGAGCAATCCGACCGGCGGCATCATGACTTACGAGGATTGGATGCCGATCGCGAAGGTCGTAGAGGAGCATGATTTGATCGTCATTTCAGACGAGATCTACGCTGAGCTTACGTACGGTTCGAAGCATGTCAGCTTCGCATCGCTGCCTGGCATGAAGGACAGAACGATTTTGGTCAGCGGATTTTCGAAGGCTTTTGCAATGACCGGCTGGCGGATCGGCTACGCTTGCGGCCATCCGGAGCTCATTTCGGCTATGCTCAAAATCCACCAGTACACCGTCATGTGCGCATCGAATATGGCCCAGATCGCGGCGCTGGAAGCTCTGCGCAACGGCATGGATGAAAAGAACCGCATGGTGGAATCTTACAATCAGCGGCGCAGACTTATCGTGCAGGGCTTCCGGGACATCGGCCTGCAGTGCCATGAGCCGCAGGGCGCTTTCTATGCTTTCCCTTCCATTGCCGGCCTAGGCGTAACCTCGGAGGAGTTTGCGACTGGACTACTGAATGAGCACAATGTGGCTGCAGTGCCGGGCGACGTATTCGGTCTCGGCGGTGAAGGCCATCTTCGCTGTTCGTATGCCACATCTGTGACCTTGATTACAGAGGCGATTGATCGGATCGGCCAGTATGTAAGGAAACTAAAGGAAAATTAATTTAGGGATACTCATTTCTGTCAGTCTTTGTTATAATTTAATAAAACTTTATAAACGCACATGCACAAGCGTCGTTAGGTTTTGTTGAATTGGTGACAGGAGGGATGGCCATGACTTGTGCGAAAACGGGTCTTAAGCTTTTGTCCTCATCATCGATACGCCGGTTGGAAGACGAAATTTATGCGCTGCGCATGAAGATGGAACAGTCATATGTCGAGGAAGCGACGTTCGGTTCCGAGAAAGTCATAGACTTAAGCCGCAGATTGGATAAAAAAATAAATGAATATATGCAATTCAGAAGAGCCTGGGCGCAGCAGTCGTAACGGCTAGCACAATTAGCTCTTTTTCGGAGAAGGGGTCCTTAACGGGACTTCTTTTCTTTTTTGCAAATGGAAGAAGGAGTATCGGTATGACATGAAATCGCCTGCGAATTTGAGAGTGTTTAATTTCTTGTTTTTTGCGCTGCTTGCCATGTTTATTTCATTCCTGCCCGTTTATTTGGATGCGCAAGGACTGGCCGCGACGGAGATCGGCTTTATTATCGGGACCGGCGGTTTCGTATCGCTCTTCGCCTCGCCGTTCTGGGGGATGGTCAGCGACCGGGCGAAGACGATCCGAAAGGTTCTGCTGCTGCTCATCGCCTGCTCCACGATCGTAGGCTACGTGCTCTATGCATCGGGCAGCTTTGCGCTGCTCATCACGTTTACGATGCTGATGTATTTCTTCCTGCTGTCGATGGACCCGCTCACGGAAAGCTTGAACTTCCAGACAGCTGAGGCAAGGGGCGTCAGCTATGGCTCGATCCGGACGTTCGGCGCGCTCGGCTATGCGGTTATGTCGCTGGCTGTCGGGTACGTGATGAAGCTGTTCGGCGTGGAAGGGATGGCGCCGTTGTATGCCGTTATCGGCGTAATTAGCTTCCTTGTGGTGCTGACGCTGGACGACGCGCCTGCCGCAAGCAAACCGGTTAAACTGAAGGCGCTCGGGAAATTCCTGACCCATCGGGAAACGCTGATGTTTCTCATTCTGATCTTCATGGCTGCTGTGCCGTCCAGAGCTAACGACACTTACTTGGGCGTTTACCTGCGCGAGCTTGGCGGCGGGCCGGAGCTGATCGGACAAGCATGGTTCCTGGCCGCCGGCAGCGAAATTCTCGTATTCGCGCTTAGCTTCTGGTGGATGCGGCAAGGCAAAGAGATGGCTTTGATCGCATTTGCCAGCTTGTGCTACTTTCTGCGCTTCTTTCTCTCGGCTTGGATCACCGATCCGCATGCGCTGACCTATTTGCAGGTACTGCAAATTTTTACGTTCCCGATTTTCTATACGGCCGCGATACAATACTTGTACCGCATCGTTCCCGAGGAGTGGCGCGCAACCGGACAAACGGTGCTCGCGCTGCTGTTCTTCGGCGTGTCGGGCATTGTCGCCTCTTATGCCGGCGGATGGCTGTTCGAGGCATTTAGCGGCCATGTCTATTATTTGGCCATCTCGGCTGTGTCGTGCTGCGCGTTCCTGTTCAGCCTGGTGCTGCTAGCCTTTAGCGGAAAGAAAGATCGGACTGGCAGGCAGGAAATCCGCGCCACCTAGGCGGAATGATGCCAGCTTAGCGAGCATATGTGCTATAGTGGATCTAAATGCGCAGAAGTACATCGCTGCGCGTGCGGATCGTTGTTACGATCGCTGTTGTCCCCCGGATTTTTTTGAATTTATGAATGATCTAATGGTTGAATTCCGGGGGACAAAGGATGAATGTTTTGCGTGGCTAGGGTCATGCAAAACATTCATCCGAGGCAAACGAACGCTTGCGCTTCTTCACAACGATTCCGCCCGCTCTGCTTCTGTACTCTGCTGTTTATCGGGGTGAAAGGAAAACGACAGGAGGGTGAACGCCTTGAAATTATATACACGAACCGGAGACGGGGGAGACACGTCGGTGAAAGGCGGAAGAGTCCGCAAGGACGACAGCCGCGTGGAAGCATATGGCACGGTCGATGAGCTGAACAGCTTCGTCGGGCAGGCGGCAGCCGTCGCTTCGCGGGAAGGGCTAAGCGAGCTAGTGGCCGAGCTGCTGGAGATTCAGCAAGAGCTGTTCGACTGCGGCTCTGATTTGGCATTCGCCGATCCGAGCGGCCGGGATCTGAAGCTGACCGAAGCGTCGGCAACCCGTTTGGAAAGCTGGATCGATGCCCATACGGCGGCATCGCCTGCGATTGCTCGGTTTATTTTGCCTGGCGGGAGTGAAGTTTCGGCTTTGCTTCACGTATGCAGGACGGTATGCCGTCGGGCGGAACGGCGCATCGTGACGCTATCCGCGGAAGTAGCGGTGCACCCGCCGGTCAGAACGTATATGAACAGGCTGTCCGACTATTTCTTCGCGGCGGCGCGCTATGCGAACGTGAGGCTCGGGGTGCCGGATACGGAATACATTCGGAGTGCGGACGTGTTCCGCAAGAAGAGCGATGACTAAGCAATTGTATTATGAGCCGCTTGTCGTACAGGTATTGGATGAGGACAGCGGCAAAATGGTCCGGACGGTGCTTGAGCGCCGTCTCGGCGTTTCGCGCAAGCTGCTGTCGCGGCTCAAGCTGACGGAGCAAGGCATCACGGTGAACGGGGAGCGCGTATATACCAATGACCGCGTCGGCGCAGGCGACCGGATCGAGCTGCGGATGGAGCAGGAAGAATCGGATGATATTTTGCCTGAGCCGATGGAGCTCGATATCGTGTACGAAGATGCGGATGTGCTGGTCGTCAACAAGCCTCCGGGCATTGTCGTGCATCCGACGCACGGCCACTATACGGGGACGCTTGCGAACGGGGTCGTTTTTCACTGGAAACAACTAGGGGAGCGGGTTCGGTTCCGGCCGATTCACCGGCTCGACGAGGAGACGTCCGGGCTGGTCGCGATCGCGAAAACGCCTTACGTCCACCAGCAGCTCTCCGAGCAGCTGCAGGCCGGCGAGGTGGATAAACGCTACCGGGCTTACGTTTACGGCTGTCCGGCTGAAGCGGCCGGAACGGTGAATGAACCGATTGACCGCGATACGGCCAATCCTCATTTGCGCGTCGTGACGCCGGACGGATATCCTTCGGTTACGCACTATGAAGTGGAGACCGTGTACGGAAGCGGCGATGCAGCGAAGGTGAACGTAAAGCTCGAGACGGGGCGCACGCATCAAATCCGAGTGCATATGAAGCACCTCGGCTCCCCGCTGATCGGGGACAAGCTGTACGGCTATGCGGATGAGGGCTCCGCCCACGATGCCCCGGCCGGCTCAGCTGCGTTGGAGGCGGCGATATCGAGGCAAGCGCTGCATGCCGCGATTCTGTCGTTCACGCACCCGATTACGCGGGAGCGGATGACGTTCGAGGCGGGGCTGCCGGAGGATCTGCGCCGGCTTGAAGCAGCGCTGCGACAGCTATAGGAGCATCGCGATTAGAGCGGAGTGCCCAGGAGGGTAATGGATGAGCGCGGCCCAGAGGGCTTCGCCGTCTGCTTTGCGATATTTTCGAAATGAATGGAGATTTGGAAGAACGTATGAAGAAGCTGACGATCTACGAGTACCCCAAGTGCGGTACCTGCCGCAGCGCAATAAAGTTTCTAAAAGGCAAAGGCTACGAGCTGGAGTCGCATAATGTGTTCGAAACGGCTCCATCCGCAGCGACGCTGAAAACGATCATTGAACGAAGCGGCTTGGACGTGAAGAAGTTTTTCAACACCTCCGGCGAGGTCTACAAGGAGCTGGGGCTGAAGGACAAGCTGCCGGGCATGACCGAACAGGAGAAAATCGAGCTGCTGGCCTCGAACGGCAGATTGATTAAGCGTCCTATCGTAACGGACGGCAAGACTGTTACGGTCGGCTTCAAAGAAGAGGAGTATGATCGCGTCTGGGGCTAGCCCCGATACGAAATTGAGAGTCGGTTAAGCCGGCTCTCGAACTAGTCCATCATACACTAGCAAAACTTAGGAGGAAGACGTCAAGTGACAACGATGAAAGAATGGCGCGCGGACCGATTGTCGGAGCTGGGCTCGTCCATTTTTGCCGAGGTGGCGGAGTGGAAACGGGAGGCGATCCGCCAAGGGCTCGACGTCATCGATCTTAGCATCGGCAGCCCGGATTTGCCGCCATCCGCACCGATCAGGCAGGCGCTCAGCGAGGCGGTGCTGCGCGAGGATGCCTACGGATATCCAGGCTCCAAAGGGAGTCAGCGGTTCCTTCGCCAAGCAGCCGATTGGCTGGCGTTTCGGTTCGGGATCGACATTGACCCGGAGCACGAGCTGGTCTCGTTAATGGGCTCGCAGGACGGACTGGGCCATTTGGCGCTCTCGCTTTGCAATCCTGGCGATATCGCGCTTGTTCCCGATCCGGGCTATCCGGTGTACATGGCGGGTCTTGCTTTGGCAGGCACTGAGCCGTTCATGATGCCGCTGCGTGCTGAAAACCGGTTTTTGCCCGATTTCGAGGCCATTCCCGAAGAAGTATGGAAACGCGCCAAATTTATGCTGCTCAACTACCCGAGCAATCCTGTGTCGGCGGTCGCCGATTTGACGTTCTTCGAACAGGCCGTCGCCTATGCCAAACGTCATGGCGTTCTCATCGTGCATGATTTAGCCTATTCGGAAATGGCATTTGACGGTTACAAGCCGCCTAGCATTTTGCAGGTGAAAGACGCGATCGATGTGGCGGTAGAGTTCCACTCGTTATCCAAGAGCTTCAATATGGCTGGCTGCCGAATCGGGTTTCTCGCCGGCAACCGCAAGGCGGTAGGGGCACTGCGCGAGCTGAAGGCGAATATCGATTACGGTGTGTTTTTGCCCGTGCAGGAAGCTGGCATCGTTGCGCTTCAACAGGATATGCTAGGCGAGCAAGAGTCGGTCGGCATGCTCTATGAAAAGCGCCGCGACCGCTTTATCGAAGCGCTGCGAGAGCAAGGCTGGGAGATTCCGGCGCCGAAAGCGACGATGTTTATTTGGGCGAAATTACCTACGATGAAGTGGTCATTGTCGGAACTTTGGACATCGCGACGAATTTCCCGGGAAATGCTTGAGCGTACCGGAGTAGCTGTCATACCGGGCGATGCTTTCGGAGAACAAGGGGAAGGCTACGTCCGAATCGCCTTGGTAGAGAAGGAAGAGCGGCTTGTAGAAGCTGCCTGCCGTATGGGCAAATTCATTCGCGGTGAAGCGTAACTACGAGTAACTAGAATAGGGAGAGATCTGGGGATGCAGGAATCAAACCGGAAAGTGCTGCTGGTGGACGGCATGGCGCTCTTATTTAGGGCGTTCTATGCTACGTCCTATACAGGCTATATCCGCAAAACAAGCGCCGGATTGCCGACAAACGCAGTCTATGGCTTTATTCAATATTTTTTCGATGCGATTAACACGTTCAAGCCCACTCACGTTATTTGCTGCTGGGATATGGGAAGCAAGACGTTCCGCACGGAGCAATTCGCGGACTATAAAGGAAATCGCGGCGACGCTCCCGAGGAGCTCATACCGCAGTTCGATCTGGTTAAAGACGTCGTTGAGGCAATGGGCATTCAGAACATCGGCGTTATCGGATTTGAGGCAGATGACTGCATCGGCACGCTGGCGACCCATTTGCGCGGCGAAGCGGAGGTCTTTATCCTGACCGGCGACCATGATATGCTGCAGTTGGTGAGCGAAACGGTCAAGGTCGTCATCATGAAGAAAGGCAAGCTGAATTATGCGGTCTACGATTTGGCGACATTGTACGAGGAGAAGCAGCTGACGCCGAGCCAGGTCATCGACCTGAAGGGCTTCATGGGCGATACGAGCGACAACTACCCGGGTGTCAAAGGCATCGGCGAGAAAACGGCGCTGAAGCTGATTCTCGAGTACCAATCGATCGAAGGCGTGCTGCTCAATCTCGACAAGCTGCCGAAAGGCGTTCGCGGCAAAATCGAGGCCGATCTGGACATGCTGCATTTGTCGCGGGATTTGGCGACGATCCGGCTCAATGCTCCCGTTCGCTGCGAGTTGACCGGCTGCGCCTGGCGCATTCAGCTGGAGACGGCGAAGAACAAGTTCGAAGAGCTGGAATTCGGCGGACTAGTGAAGGTGTTGGATGGTCACCCTAGCGTGAATGAGGATGTATTTTCGGTATAATTCAATCCGTATTTGCAAGCCGCCGAGAGCCGGAACCACGAGCTCGCGGCGGCTTTTTATTGTTGACAGACAAAAATCAGGCGTGCTAGTCTAGCGATGTGTTTTTTGTAACCGCTAACAATGCTATTGAAAACAGAAAGGATGAACATCGCATGCTGCAGAAGGCACACAGATTGACGGAAAACTGGAAGCAGTTGTTTGATTTTGACCATCGCTTTGATGATCCAAGCGAGGCGCTTGCGGCCGGTGAGTGGCAGGACGCGCAGGTGCCCGGCTGCTGGGATGTGCTGACGGATAACAAACTGTCAGACGGGGCTGTTTGGTACAGGCTGTCGTTTGCGGCTCCCGCGGACTGGCATGCCAGCAGAACCGCTATTGATTTCGAAGGCGTGAACTACTTCTGCGAAATCTGGCTGAATGGCAAACGGATCGGCGAGCATGAAGGCGGCTGGAGCGGCTTTCGCATCGAGCCGGGTCAAGCGCTAAACGCCGGCGGTACGAATGAGCTGGTGCTTCGCGTGCACAAGCAAGGGGAGAAGTTTCCGCTGCGGCAATGCCTCGCCGGATTTTTGCCGGATGTAGGCGTCATTTTCGGCGGCATCTGGAAGCCGGTTCATATCGGTGTCGTCCCGGAGGGAGAGCTTGCGGACGTATTCGTTAAGACAACGCCTGATCTGAGAGCCGTGAGAGTCAACTGCAGGCTGGAAGGCGAAACGGCTGAAGGCGCTTGGATAATCGGGGCGTTGCTGTATGCACCTGACGGTTCACTCGCTGCCGAGGCCGAGTTTCCCGTACATAACCAAGCCGACCCAACCCTCGAGATCGCTGCCGGAGAACATATCTCGATCTGGTCACCGGAAAGCCCGGCGTTGTACACGCTCAAGCTGGCGCTCAAATTTGATGGACAAACGGTGGATAGCTATGAGCATCGCTTCGGGATGAAGCATTGGTCGATCGAGGGCGAGCGGCTGCTGCTGAATGGAGATCCGATTCATCTGAGGGGCATTTTGCATTGGGGCTGGTATGGCGATCTCGTCGCGCCGATTCCGGATCGCGAAGCCATCCGTGCCGAATTGAACCGTCTGAAGGACGGCGGCTTCAACATGGTGAAGCACTGCTTGTACGTGCCGGTGCGCGATTATTTCGAGCTGGCCGACGAGCTCGGTTTCGTGATTTGGCAGGAGCTGCCGATGTGGCTGCCGGAGGTCAACGAGGAGTTTAAGGCCCGGGCATTCTCGCAGTATGAGGCCATCATCAAAGAGATTCGCAGCTTCACCTCCATCGGCGTATGGACGCTCGGCTGCGAGCTAAACCATGAGGCAGACGCCGAATTTCTGAAGGACCTATACGAGCAGGCGAAGAGACTGACGGACGGCGCCATCATCCGCGACAACAGCGGATCGGGCGAATGCTATGGCGGATTGCTGAAGGAGTACGCCGATTTCTACGACTACCACTTCTACACCGATGTCCATTTCTACCCGGATCTGTTAAGCAGGTTTGCTTCGCCGTGGCGAGAGAAGAAGCCGTGGGTGTTCGGGGAGTTTTGCGACTACGACGAGTTCAGACCGCTCGGCCAGCTGCTGAAGCGGAAAGGGGAACGGCCTTGGTGGTTGAAATCGGATCCGACGGTCAACCCGGTTGCGCGGGACGTTCGTTGGCAGTATCACCGCCAGGATGAGAAATTGGCTATGCTGCCTCTGCCGTTCACGGAGGAGGAGTTGACCGCAAACGCACGCGAAAGCGCGTATGTGTATCGCAAATCGGTGCTCGAGCAGGTTCGCGCCTATCCGCACATCAACGGCTACACGCTGACGTCGATCCAAGATTCCGGTCTGGCATCGAGCGCCGTATTCGATGATTTCGGCGAGTGGAAGCAGCCGCCGGCGCGCTTCCGGCAAATCAATGGCGCGACCATGATTACGGTAACATGGGATGCGCGCAGAAACTGGATCAACGGCGGTGACCGCCTAGTCACATGGGATCCGAACAATTATGGCCCTGGCGAAACGATCCGGCCGCACTTGGCGGTATCGCATTATGGCGCGGAGCCAATCGCGGCAGCGACGCTGCGCTGGAGCTGGCGAATCGATGGCTGCGCGGCATACGATGGCGAACGCACGGTCGATATGCTGCAAGTCGGCGCCTTCAAGGAGATTGCCGTTGCGGAATGGAAGCTGCCTGAAACAAGCTCGCCGCTGCAAGTTGTCCTGCATGCCGAGCTGGTTACGGAGAACGGCACCATCGCAGTTAACGAGTGGCCGATCTGGGTGCTGCCAAGGGCGGAACGCCAGGAGCCGGAGATCGCGGCCATCGCGGTCGATGAAGCGAACGGACTGTTCCATGGCTGGGCAAGCCTGCAATCCGGCATCCGCAATTGGTCGGAAAGCGGCAGCAATGAGGGCATCAAAGTTCTGCTGACATCCAGATGGACGGAGCAAATGAACCGCTTCGTCGAGGCGGGAGGCAAGGCGCTGTATATCGAGCGCGGATACGGTCCGCTCGCTGTCAAACGCGCGCCGTTCTGGCGGGAATCGCTGCAGCTGTTCCATCAGCACGCGATCATGAACGCGTTTCCGCACCGGGACCATACGTCGATGCTGCTATTCGGCTTGGCAACCGATTTGGTATTGGACCGCGGCAAGCTTGGCGAGCATATGCCGGTGATGGATCGGCTGGACGCAAGGATTTTCGAGCTTGACCGCTACATGATCGAGGAACGGATCGGCGAAGGCATCCGCATCGCCACTACGCTTCGCTTCGAAGGCGGACTTGGCAGCCAGCCTCAAGGTCTCGAGAGGAATCCGGCCGCGAAGTATTTGCTCGATTGCATACTGGACTATCTGCTAAGGAGGGCATGACCCATGGAAGGGCACGGACGTTTTACGGCAATCGGCCGCGAATACGGAATCGGCATTGTCGGTCTTGGTGAAGGCAAAGGATTGGTAAAAGGGCTGGCCGGCCATCCGGAGCTGAAGGTCGTCGCGGTATGCGACGCGAACGAGCAGTTGGCGGAATCGATCGCACGGCAGTACGGCGTTCCGTATTACTATGGCAATCTGGCCGATATGCTGGCTCGCGAGGACATTGATATCGTCGCCATCTACACGCCGGATCAATTGCATTTCACTCATATTCGCCAGTCGTTCGAAGCGGGCAAGCACGTGCTCTGCACGAAGCCGCTCGTCAGCACGCTGGACGAAGCGAGGGAAGTGCTCGCATACGTTCGGGCAAACCCGCAGCGCCAATTGATGGTGGGGCAGAGCTCGCGGTTCTTCGGACCGATGCAGCATCAGCGAGAAGCGTACGAAACGGGGAAACTCGGCACGCTGAGCTTTGCGGAAACGCAATACGTGCACGATATGCGGTGGTTTTACAATGAGCGGACATGGGCTCGCGAGGGCGGCTTCGACCTGCTGTTCGCATGCTGCTCCCATCCGGTCGATTTGATCCGCTGGTACATGGGCGATGTCGAGGAGGTGTCGGCATATGCCAGCCGGTCGGACATTGCGGACGCCAGCGGATTTGACGGGAATGACACGTTCGTCGTGAATTTAAAATTCGCGAACGGCAAAATCGGACGCGTGCTGGGGCTGTACGGCTTGGAGCATCTGCATCAGACTCGGCCTTGGATCGAGGTTGCGCTGTACGGCACGAAGGGGACCTTCATCGGCAAATACCCTCAGCTGGAGGCACAGATCAAGTACGAGGGCGAGAAGGAACGAACCGAGCACTACTTCGAGGATATTTATCACTATTTCCAATTCGAAGGCGTCAATCACCATGCCGGCGAGTTCGTCAATTACACGGAGCATTTCGCGCGTTGCCTGCACCAAGGCGTTCCTGCGATGCCGGATGCGGAGGACGGCTTTAAAACGATTGCCACGCTGGAAGCGATCCGCAAGTCCATCCGCGAGGGATGTCCTGTTCGGGTGGAAGTACGTTAGCCCTGATGTTTTTTAGTTGCAATCGATTGCAAAAACCTGTTGACGTGTAATCGTGCAATCGATTACAATGACAACTAACCGAGATTGAAACCGTTTGCAAATGACGATGCGCATTTTTGCAATCGATTGCAAAGATTTGGAATAATACCGCACTGGAGGTGGACACCTGTGGTAAGCATATACGATATCGCCAAAGCGGCGGGAATGTCCGCGGCTACCGTTTCGCGCGCGCTCGCCGACAATGACAAGATCAGCCGCAGCTCGCGCGAACGCATTCAGCGGATCGCGGATGAGATGGGCTACCGGCCTAATTTGCTGGCACGCAATTTCAGGCAGAAGTCATCCTCGATGATCGGCCTGATCACGGATGACGTATCCGACGAATTGAGCGGCATGATAGCCAAGGGCGTTGAGCAAGCGCTGCGCGACAATGGATTCAGCATGCTCGTCCGGAACGTGCATCATGATCTCGATAACGAGCAATCCGCGATCGATTATTTTGCCGATATGCAGATGGACGGCGTGATTCTAGCCGACTCGACGCTCGATTCGCTTGCCGAGGTGCCCTCGACAAAGCTGCCGTTCGTGCTGATCAACCGTTTTAGCAGCGCTGAAGAGCCTGTCAGCATCGTCTGCACGGACGATTTTGCCGGAGGATACGACGCGACGGACTATTTGATCAAGCTGAACCACCACAAGATTGCTTACATCAACGGCCCGGAGGACTGGTACTCCAGTATCCGCAGGCTGAACGGTTACATAGATGCGCTGAAGAAAAATAATATCCCCTTCCATTCGGAGTACGTCAAGCACGGCGATTGGTTCGAGGACAGCGGCTACCGTCTCGCGCTTGAGCTCTTCCGCTCCGAGGATCCGCCTACCGCGGTATTCGCAGCGAACGACATGATGGCCGTTGGCGTCATCGATGCCGCAAGAGAGTGCGGACTGCGCGTGCCCGAGGATGTATCGGTCATGGGCTATGACGACCGGACGATCGCCAAATACGTACGGCCACGTCTGACGACCATTCAGCTTCCGATGTTCGAGGTCGGGCAAATGGCGGGACAGGTGCTGTGCGAGATGATTACGACCGGCCATGTGCCGGACGGAAAATCCACGAGGCTGCTGGTAAGAGGAAACGTTATCGAGCGAGAAACGACGGCACCTTTGCAGGGCTAAAGGTTGATTGTAAGGATTAATGTTACACCAAACCAGAAACGGGGGCGCAGGTCACGATATGACGAAAGTAGTTCAGCCATATCCCGGCATGATCATTACCGAAGACGTTGTGTTCGAGCCGGGCGAATATAGCTTTCCAACGAGCAAAGGCATCATTGTTGCCGCAAGCGGCATCACGATCGAAGGCAGCGGAGCGGTCATTCGCGGACGCGGCAAGATCGGCAATATCCACTCGTATGACGGGATCGGGCTCTATGCCAATGGGTATGACCGCGTGACGGTCAAAGGCTTGCAGCTGCACGGGTTCAAGACCGGAATGAACATCGCGAACGGCGCCGGCTGGCTGATCGAGAACAACGACCTGTCGGACAATTACACCGATCCGGACTACGGCTGGGGTGACGGAGACTCGGTAGGCGCCTTGATCTTGGAGCGGGTGACGGACAGCACGATTGCCGGCAATACAGGCAACCGCGTTTGGAACGGCCTGGAGCTGAAATACTCGGACCGTAACAAGATTTCCGGCAATATGTTCTCTCACTGTACGAATGTCTGCCTGAAATTGTGGAATTCATCGAACAATGAAATCGAAGACAACGTGATGAACTACGGGATACGGATCGCCCCGGGCGAGGTGCACGCGAGAGATTCAACCTCGGTCCTGATTGAAAGCGGCTCCAACAACAACCGGATTCTCCGAAACGACTTTACATACGGCGGTGACGGGGTATTTATCCGTTCCTTGAACGGCTTCGTCAGTACCGGCAACTATTTCGAAGGCAACGACGCATCCTACGCTCATAACAATGCATGGGAAGTATGGGATCCGGGCAATGCGTTCATTCGAAATACGGGTAACCACTCCAGCTACGGCTTCTGGCTCGGCGGCTCCTGCCACGCGGTACTGATCGAGAACGAAGCCGCTTATAACGGGCTTCGCATCGCGAACGCGCCGGAGAAATTCGGCAATGCGGGCATCGCGGTCGTCAACGGCTCCAGCAGCCACTTCACAATGCGCCGCAACCGGATTCACCATAACAAAAGCGTAGGCCTTGCCATCGGATACAAGGAAGGCTATGAGGCCAACCACTGGATCATCGAGCAAAATGAAATTACGGACAACGCCACGTACGGCGTTTACATGAAGCACGCGAAGCAGATGTATCTTACCGGCAACCGCATGGCCGGCAACGGAATCGGCGACATCTACCAAGATATGAACGTATCGGACGTAATCGTTTGCGACGATGCGGAAGGCGATCCGCCGATCGCCAAAGCTGCGCTGCTCACAGAACGGCCGCGCACAGGCTGCGCCGTTCAGTTCGACGCCACCTCGAGCCGGGACGCATCCGGAGGAAACGGGCTGACATATCTGTGGGATCTGGGAGATGGCACGTTTAGCCGATCCGCGACAGTCGAGCACATCTACGAGAAGCCGGGCTTTTACCGTGTAGGCTTGACCGTTATCAGCGCGAGCGGCACGGCGGACTTGGCTTGGATCGACCTGAACGTGCTGCATGCGGATGAACACGTGAAGCACCGCATTGATTTGAGCGAAGCGGAGCTGGTTACCGCGGTTCCGAAGCATTCGGCGGTTCTCGCCTTGAATGAGCGGATTTCAATCGGCCAAGGGCCGGCCCTGCAGCTCGAAGCTTCGTCATCCCTCGTAAAGCTGCAGGCGCCGATTCCGGCAGAGGCAGCTGCGCAAGCTTTATCGCGATCTGGCGGCGAACTCAGCTTTTGGATGAAATTCTCCCATGAAACCTGGGGCGGGTTCCCGGCTTCCGCGCTGACAATCCGGCTGAAGCAGGATGAGAATCGCTACTTGCAATGGGTGGCTTCCCGTCCGCTGTTCGAATGGACTCAGATCGCATCCGAAGCCAGAACCGGCTGGTCGCATATCCGTATCCCGCTTGCATGCGAGGAAGCCGGATGGGCGAGCAGCGCTGCTGGCCAGCCCGATCAGATTGGGCTGACACGACTAGAGATACAGATCGCATCTCGCGGAGGAGACTTTACCGTTCTGCTCGACGAGATCGTGTTTGTATAAAGAGAACGACATATTACAAGGGGAGTGAAAGTAAATGGAGAAGTGGAAAGGTTATATGTTGGCATCGGTAGTAGGGGCTACAACACTGCTTGCAGGCTGCGGCGGCGGCAATAATGCAGAGAACGCAAATTCCGCCAGCTCGAATGCGACGGCAACGGATTCGAACTCAGCGGCAACGGATTCGAACGCAGCTTCAACGAACTCGGATTCGCAAGAGAAAATCGAGCTGCGCGTCTCTTCCGGCGCGGCTGTAGAAGAAGCGAAAGCCGAACAAGCTGCTATTGACGCATTCATGGCAAAAAATCCGAACATCACTGTCAAATATGAACCGATTCCCGGCGATGACGCGACGCAGAAGCTGCTTGCTGGCATCGCGGCCGGCAATGCGCCGGACGTATTCCTGATTGACTCTGTATTACTGCCGCAATTTATCGACAATAATGCATTGCTTGACCTGGCTCCATTTACGAAAACCGATCCTGAATTCAATAAAGACGTATGGTACGAGAACGTCTACAATATCGGCGTCCGCGGCGATAAGCTGTATGAGTTCCCGCGTGGCTTCACGCCGATGGTCGTGTACTACAACAAACAAGTATTCGATAATGCAGGCGTCCCTTATCCACAGGACAACTGGACTTGGCAGGACTTTCTCGATACGGCTAAGAAGCTGACGAAGGATGAGGACGGCGACGGCAAGACGGATATCTACGGCATGTCCGCCGACCCTTACTTCTACAAATCCGTACCGTTCGTATGGCAGAACAGCTCCGACGTCCTCGATAAGGAAGGCACGACGGCAGAAGGATACTTGAACAGCCCGGCAACGGTCGAAGCTTGGCAAATGTACACGGATCTTGTAAAGCAGCAAATTTCCCCGACACCGTCGGTAAAGAAAGCGCTTGGCGATCTGTGGTTCCAATCCGGCAAAGTCGGCATGCAAGTTTCCGGCCACTGGACGCTTCTCGGCATTAACGATACGGTGGAATCCGGCAAATTCGATATCAGCAAGCTGGGTGTTGTAGGTCTTCCACGCAACAAAGAGCGCGTTTCCGTTATGTACGAAGCGGGCTGGGGCGTTGCATCGTCGACGAAGCATCAGGAAGCGGCCTACAAGCTTGCGAAATTCATGTCCGAATCGGTTGAAGGCCAGAAGGGACGCGTAGAATCCGGTCTGGAACTGTCGGCCGTGAAATCCGTTCAAGAGGAATATTCCAAAGACAAGCCGATTGAGCAAGTTTTCGTAAACGAAGTGCAGTATGCGCGTCAGCCATGGGGCTCGATCCATCCGAAATGGGCTGAAATCGAAACGCAAATCGATAAAGCGCTTGAGCAGGTCGTCGTGAACGGCATCACTGTAAAAGAAGCGATGGATGCTGCCGTACCGAAGATCGACGCCATCATTAAAGACGAATAACTTGTAAGCTGCGCAGATCGGGGGACCCGGAGCCACTTCCGCTCCCCCGATTTCTGTTAGGCGACTAAGAAGGAGGAAACAGCGGTGGAATCAACCTCCCAATCGTACGTGCCGTCTGTGCCGTCTACGAAGCTGGCTAAGCCAAGCTTTTGGAAGAAACTGAGAGGTCATGCGGTAGGCGACGATAAGCCCATCGGTTATTTGTTCATTTTGCCCGCATTGATTCATCTTGCCGTCTTTACGTTAATTCCGATTTTATTCTCTCTCTATCTAAGCTTCCATAAGTGGAGCATTCTGAAGCCGGCGAAGCCGTTCGTCGGATTGAAGAACTATATCAAAATGTATCATGATACCGACTTCTGGCGTGCCATGGTCAATACGTTTTATTTTGTCTTCGGGAGCGTTCCGACGGGAATTGCGGTCTCCCTGCTCGTTGCGATTGTGCTCAACCGCAAATTGCGCGGCGTATATTGGTTTCGCGCATTCTTCTTCCTTCCGGTTGTGTCCTCTACGGTCGCAATCGCGATGGTATGGCAATGGATATTACAGCCGGAGTTCGGGCTGCTCAATTATTTGCTAGGATTTGCAGGCATTGAAGGCCCTAAATGGCTGATGGATCCCAAGTGGGCGATGTTCGCCGTCATCATCGTTACCGTTTGGAAAGGAATCGGCTATCAAATGATTATTTTCTTGGCCGGTCTCCAGGGCATTCCGGAGCATCTCTATGAAGCGGCCCGCATTGACGGAGCGAACAAATGGCGGATTTTCTGGTCCGTTACGCTTCCGCTGCTCATGCCGACGGTGTTCTTCCTTACGGTAACGACGATTATCGGTTCGTTCCAAGCGTTTACGGTCATTTATATGCTAACCGAAGGCGGTCCTGTAGGCTCGACGGACGTCGTCGTCTATCACATTTACGAGCAAGCCTTCCGGGTGTTCAACATGGGCTATGCTTCGGCGCAATCCTGGTTGCTGTTCTTGATTATTTTCGTCATCACGATCATTCAAGTGAAGTTTATGAAGAAATTCAATTACGAGCATTAAGCCGGGAGGGAGGAGAAAACGATGGCAACGATGACTGGCACGGCAAATCACAGCAAGACCGCGAAGCCGGGGCAGCTGCTTGCGGACATCTTCACATACGGCGTACTGGGGATTGTCAGCCTTTCGATGCTTGTACCGTTTCTGTGGATGATCTCGACGTCTCTGAAGCCGGAGTATTCCGTATTCGAGTTTCCGCCGCAGTTCATACCAAGCAGCTGGCTGTTCGAGAATTATGTAAGCATCTTCAAAGCAGCGCCTTTCATGCGGTTTCTATATAACACGCTATTCGTAACGATGAGCGTCGTAATCGGGCAGGTGCTGTTCTGTTCACTGGCGGCATACGCCTTCGCAAGGCTTCCGTTTAAAGGCAGCAACGCCATCTTCGTCCTGTTCCTGGCGACGATGATGATTCCTTCGCAGGTCACGACGATCCCGACGTACATCATGATCTATAAGTTCCACTGGCTAGATAGCTACGCGGCGCAAATCATTCCGTTTCTGAGCAGTGCCTACGGTATCTTCCTGCTGAAGCAGTTTTTCCACAGCCTGCCGAAGGAAACCGAGGATGCGGCGAGGATTGACGGCTGCAGCGAATTCCGGATTTACTGGAACATCATTCTGCCGCTGTCGCAGCCGGCAATCGCCACCTTGTCGGTGTTTACGTTCATGGGGGTCTGGACGGACTTCCTATGGCCGATGCTCGTAACAAATACGGTAGAGATGCGTACGCTGGAGGTCGGCCTGTCCGTCTTCCGCAACCAGTATACGACGAACTGGCCGCTTCAAATGGGCGCGTCGCTGCTCGTTATTTTCCCTGTACTGCTCGTGTTCTTGTTTACGCAGCGTTACTTTGTACAAGGGATTTCACTTACGGGGATGAAAGGCTAACCGATAGCCGGCTGAACCGATCGCTCTCCATCACCTACAAACTTGAATCGAAGGAGTCGTAACCGGCATGACATTAATGAAAGAGTTAGTGCTGCCCTACCAGACATTGACGGCAGTACCGTTCACGAACGTTTCCATCGAGGATCGTTTCTGGAGCAATCGGATCAAAGCGACGCAGAAGTCGACGATCGCGGCATGCCTCGCGCAGTGCGAGGCCACGGGCAGAATTTCGAATTTCGCCAAGGCCGGCGGGCTACAGGAGGGCGGCTTCGAAGGAATCTTCTACAATGATTCCGATGTCTATAAAGTGCTGGAAGGGATCGCCTATTCTTTGCTGATCGAACCTGACGAAGAGATGGAAGCCCAAGCCGACCGGATCATTGAGCTGATCGCGGCGGCACAGCAGGAGGACGGGTATCTGCAAACCTACTTCACGCTGGCCGAGCCGGATAAGAAATGGACCGACATGAACAAGCATGAAGAATACTGCGCCGGCCATATGATTGAAGCCGCGATTGCGTATAAACAGGCGACCGGAAAAAGGTTGTTTCTCGATGCGGCCATCCGCGTGGCCGATCATATCGATTCGTTGTTCGGGCCAGGCAAGCGCCACTGGGTGCCGGGCCATCAAGAAATCGAGGTGGCGCTCGTAAAGCTGTACGTCGAAACAGGTGAAGAGCGCTACTGGAAGCTGGCTTATTGGCTGCTTGAGGAGCGCGGTCACGGCCACGGCGTAGGCTACAGCTGGGACCGCTCGGATTGGGGAGCGGCCTATTCGCAGGATGACGTTCCTGTGCGGGACATTTGCGGCGTGACCGGTCATGCTGTCCGCGCGATGTATATGTATGCAGGAATGACGGACGCCGCGATGCTTAGCGGCGATCAAGGCTACATCGACGCGCTCGATCGCGTATGGTCCAACGTTGTCGACCGAAACATGTACATAACAGGCGGTATCGGGCCATCGCGCCATAACGAAGGCTTTACCGAAGATTACGATTTGCCGAACGACAGCGCTTATTGCGAAACGTGCGCATCCGTCGGCATGGTGCTATGGAATCACCGGATGAATCTGCTTCACGGCGATTCGAAGTACGCGGACATCGTCGAGCGTGCAATGTTTAACGGTTCGATTGCCGGCGTATCTTTGTCCGGCGACAAGTTCTTCTACGTCAATCCGCTGGAATCGGACGGTACTCATCACCGCGTGCCTTGGTACAACTGCTCCTGCTGCCCGACGCAGATCGCCCGTTTCATTCCGTCCATCGGCAACTATGTTTATGCGACCAGAGGCAATGACATTGTGGTGAACCAGTACGTGGATGGAACAGGCCGCCTTCGATTGCAAGCCGGCGAGATCGTGCTGCGGCAAGTGACGGAATATCCGTGGGACGGCCGGATTACGCTTCGCGTGGAAGAGGGCGAAGCCGGAGAATTCGGCATTCAGCTGCGCATTCCTTCATGGTGTATGTCCTATCGGTTGTCGGTAGGCGATATGGAAATCGCTGATGTCGAAACCGTCAAGGGCTATGTTCGCTTGCAGCGTGCATGGAAGCCGGGCGACGAAATTACGCTTGAGCTGACGATGCAGGTGGAGCGCGTCTATTCGCATCCTCTAGTGCTGGCGAATGCCGGGAAGGTTGCGCTGCAGCGCGGGCCGTTAGTCTATTGCTTGGAAGAGACCGATAACGCGGCGAGCTATGACGGACTGAGCGTAAACTCTGCGACCCGATTCCGTACGGTCTATGAGCCTGATATTTTGCAGGGCGTGATAAGCGTATTCGGAGAGGAGCCGGGCGGCGAGCAGCCGTTCAAGGCGATTCCGTATTATGCGTGGGATAACCGGGATGCCGGGAAGATGAAGGTATGGCTGCCGGAGAAGAGAAACGAAACGAAGCTCTATCGTTCATAGCTTGACTAAAGCAATCCTGCTTGGGGTGGTTCCCCCGAGCGGATTGCTTTTTTTACTATACAAACGAACAGGTATGGAGTAATGTTAGTTTAAAAGGAACAATGAATGTTTCTAACAAACATTTCGTTGCTATTCTAGTCGATAGGCTGGGAGGATGGTCGGATGGCTAAGCTGCACTTGCTAAGCAATGCGCATTTGGATCCGGTATGGCAGTGGGAGTGGGAGGAAGGCGCTGCGGCGGCCGTATCAACGTTTCGGGCTGCAGCGGAATTTTGCAGGGAATATGACGGGTATGTGTTTAACCACAATGAAGTGATTCTGTATCGGTGGATCGAGGAGTATGAGCCTGAGCTGTTCGAGGAGATTCAGGAGCTGGTTCGCCTCGGCAAGTGGCATATTATGGGCGGCTGGTATTTGCAGCCGGACTGCAACATGCCCTCAGGGGAATCCATCGTGAGGCAAATGCTGCATGGCAGAGTCTATTTCAAGGAGAAGTTTGGCGCAAGGCCGACCACGGCGATCAATTTCGATTCCTTCGGCCATTCCCGCGGTTTAGTTCAGTTGATAAGCAAAGCCGGCTACGACTCTTACCTTTTCATGCGGCCTGATGATCATACGGCCGGACCGGATCGCGAGTTCCGGTGGATCGGCTTTGACGGCTCCGAGGTGATGGCTCACCAGACCTATTCATACAATACGCTGATGGGGCAGGCTCGCAAATCGATCGAGAGCTGGCTTAGCAGGCATGATGGAAAGCCGCTCGGCCTCCTATTATGGGGCGTAGGCAATCACGGGGGCGGCCCTTCCAGGATGGATCTGGATGAAATCGGGAAGCTGATGGCGGAGCGGAGCGATGTTCAAATCGTGCATTCAAGCCCGGAAAGCTATTTCGCAGAGCTTGCTCCCCGTTCTTCAGAGCTGCCGGGACATGCGAAAGACTTGAACCCGCGCTTTGTCGGCTGTTATACGTCCATCATTCGCATCAAACAGAAGCATCGGCTGCTGGAGAACGAGCTGTATATGACGGAAAAAATGCTCTCCGCCGCAGCCATTGCAGGCAAGCTTGCGTATCCGAGGGATGAACTCCGGCAGGCGGAGCAAGATTTGCTCATGGCGCAGTTTCATGATATATTGCCGGGCTCGTCCGTTCAGCCTGCGGAGGATGCGTCGCTTCGCTTGCTTGGACACGGGCTTGAAACGGTGTCCAGGCTGAAGGCGCGCGCCTTCTTCGCGCTTGCAGGCGGGCAGCGCAAGGCGGCTGACGGCGAATATCCGATCCTCATCTACAACCCGCATCCGTTCCCGGTTTCAGGGGTCTTCGCCTGCGAGTTCATGCTGGCCGACCAGAACTGGAAGGACGAGTTCTCGATGCCCGTCGTCTACAGGGACGGCATCCGCATTCCGTCTCAGCCGGAGAAGGAGCACAGTAACATTAATCTCGACTGGCGCAAACGCGTCGTATTCCAAGCGGAGCTGGCGCCTTCCTCGATGAACCGGTTCGACTGCCGCATCGAAATGCTGCCTGCCAAGCCTCAGCCCGAGCTGCAAGCGGAGGACGGCATGATCCGCTTCTCGAACGGACGCATGGAGGCGGTAATCAATATCTCAACTGGGCTGCTCGACTTGTACCGCGTGGACGGGGTTTCGTTCGTGAAAGAGAGAGCATTCCAGCCGATCGTCGTCGCCGATAACGAAGACCCATGGCGTATGGATACGAGCCGCTTCGAGCCGGATATCGGCTCCTTCCAGCTGAAGGACCGGGGAGCGGGCTCCGATTTCTCCGGTTTGCGCCATGCGCTGCTCCCATCCGTGCGCATCATTGAAGACGGCGCCGTACGGACAGTCGTGGAGGCGGTACTTGCCTATCAGCATTCGAAGCTCGTGCTGACATACAAGCTGCCGAAGCAGGGCAGCGAGCTTGAAGTGCATGCGCGCGTTTTCTGGAACGAGAAGGACAAAATGGTAAAACTATCGATACCGACGACATTTATAGATGGAGAATACATGGGCCAAACGATGTACGGCATCCAGCAGCTCGACGCCTCGGGACAGGAAGCAGTCGCGCAGAAATGGACCGCTGCCCGATCCGCATCGGCGAACGCGGCGCTGACCTTGATCAATAACGGTACCTATGGATCGGACTTCAGAGACGGCGCGATTCGGCCGACGCTGCTGCGCAGCCCTGGCTATACGACGCATCCGATCATGGATCGCCCGCTAATTGTGCAGGATCGTTTCTCGCCGAGGATCGATCAAGGCGAACGGGAATTTACGTTTTGGCTGAACGGAGGCGCCGCTGCAGACCGTCTGGACACGATAGACCGCGAAGCGGTGCAGCGCAATGAAGCGCCGTATGCGCTGTCCTTTTTTCCGTCCGGCCGCGGGGAGCCGGTAAAGCCGTTGGTGCTGCTAAAGGATCACGTCGTTCAACTCGGCGCCTTAAAGCAGATGGAACGCGGCGACGATTACGTGGTGCGTCTCTTCGAGCCGACCGGAAGCCCGCGCGAGACCGAATTGGAGATTCCGCTTCTCGGCATCTCTCGTGCTGTATCGCTAACGCCATTCGAGGTGAAGACCTTCCGCGTGTCGGTCGGCAGCCGGACGATTGCAGAGGCGCCGCTGATGGAAGAGGATGAATAGTTTTGGCCTTGTGCGAAGCGATAAAAAATAGTGGTGCGAGACTGTACTCGCACCACTATTTTTGGTTGGCCTCTATTTATTAAGGCTCATCGATCGCATCCGGAAAATCGTCTTCACCGGGATAATCGCGGTACATGCCTTCATGCAGCTCACGGTTCTCGTACCCGTAAGCATTCGGCGACCGCTGGTCTATGCGCCATGGTTTGCTTTTGCCAAGCGATTCGGATAACAGCCCGGAACCATACGGACCATCGGGAAATTCCTCTGCGGCGAGATCATTGCGCTGAGATTCGACAGACTTCACATCCGTATAGGGACGTCGATTTTCATTCATAGACATGCAGATACCTCCTGCGGGCAGCTATTGGTTTACCGTTACAGTGTGCCCGGGGTCAGTCGGTAAAATGCACCGTTCCCACCACAAATTCTAAAAATTGTTTAAGGTCGGCCGCTTCTTCCTCCGTCAGCTTGTAGGTGAATTCCAAGAAGCCCTCTTCGTCCAAATCGTCTTGTCCGATTATGGCCGTGCGGCCTGTCTGCAAATCCGTAATGAGCTTCTTGCCGTAAAAACGGCTGGTGGTCATAATCGCCAAATCGAACCGCTTCAGGTTCGGCGTTATAAACGTAACGAAACGGGTTGTCGTCTGTTCCGTCGTATCGGACATAAAATCGTAATCAGGCAGCTGCATTTCGAGTTCCTCCTTCATCTCTCGATCTATCATAGCATTCATTTCCTCAGCGGAGCAATATGGCCTCCTGCCGCCAGGAATGAAATGGTAAATTGACTATTGCCATCCATATCGCGTCTGTGCTATGATGTGAGCAATCAAATCGATGCACGCGAGGAAGCACCTCTTTCGCCATGATAATTGGCGTTGGAGGTGCTTTTTTTGTTGCTTCGGAGCTTGATACATTACAGGATGGAGGTGGGCCTGCATGCAGGTCGTATTTTTGAACACGTTTGAGAAGTCGGGTCAAGACAGCCGGACGGAGCAAGCGCAGCTGTCCATATGTGAGCAGAACGGGCTCTGGTCGATCATTTGGACGGAGTCGCTCGGAGAGAAGCAGGACAGTCAATCGGTTTGGTTTGAAGGCAGCTCGTGGGAGGAAATGATGATGGCTTTCCGCCACGGCATTGCCGTACAGATGGGGGAAGGCTTCCAGCCGATTATTGACGGAATGCTGGAGGAGCGCCGGAGTCACGAAGGTCAAGGCAGCCAGTATTCGATGATTCAATACTATGGCGAAATGAACGCGGAGTCCGTCTTGTTCGAGGCGCTGCGCGAATGGCGCCGCTCCAAGGCGGCGGAAATGAAGAAATCCGCCTATCTAATCGCATCGAACCGGATGCTGTGCCTGTTAAGCACCTATGTGCCGCATAAGCCGGAGGAGCTGCTGCAAATTCCGGGATGGGGCGAGACGAAGCAGGCCGCCTATGCGGAAGAAGTGCTTGCCATTACGAGTTCCTTTGATCGTGAACGGGGCTTTCCGCTGGATTGGGTGTCAAGCGCACTGGACCCAAAGGCCTACATGAAGTGGATCTATAAGCAGAAGGAGAACAAGTTTAAATCGCAGATGGACCGCCAACAGGAGAAGCGGAAGCTGTTATCCGCGATCGCCGAAGGGAAATCGTTTGAAGAGCTGCTCGCTCAAAGCAATCTGCCCCGGAGAGATCTTATTGAACGCATCGAGCAGCTGGAGACGGAAGGGTATGATATGGAGCCTCTTATCGAGAAGGAGCTGGAGTCGATGCCGGAGTCGGAGCAGCAGCTCGTTTGGGACGCGCTGCTCGCTGTCGGGGACCGCTACCTGAAGCCGGTGCTCCGCCGGGCGTACGGAGATGAAGCCATGCAAGAGAAAGGGAAATCTCTCGATCTGATGTACGATCGGCTCAGGCTGATACGGCTCCGTTACCGCCGTATGAATATAAACCATGTTTCATAGCATCTGTGTTTGCGTCCAAATAGGGTCCTCGAATTGAATGCTTGCTCCGCTCTCGCAAGGGAGCCCCGTTTCGTAGGAGCGGTTGCCGATCAGCCGGGCGACCGCTTCGCGGAGCTGGTGCTTGGATGGGATCTCGCTTCCGACGTCGAGAATCGGCTCAAGCGGCTCTTTCTCCCTAAGCCAGACCAGTATGGCGCTAATGATATCTATTGCTTCGGACATGGCTTTGTCCCATAGGTCCCATACGCTTTCGTGATGCAGCGTTTGACCGTCGACCGGGTCGAGCCACGGCTTGCGAGACTCGTTCAAGACATCAAGGCCGGGCAGCTCGCGCTTATAGACGAGCGGCTCGATTTTGCCGAATGTCACTATGCGTCTAAGCCCGGTCGGATCATAGAACAGCCGCTGCGCCGCGATCATGTCGCGCATTGCGGCGGTCCAATGCTCGCGGCGAATTATAGGCGCAAGCTTCGGATAATGAACGGCGGCGATCTGCTCGAAAGCATCCACGACGGAGGCGGGCAGCTCGCCTTTGTTGTTGATTTCGCGCCAAACTTCCGTCTTCCATGTCTCGATGCCCAGCAGCTTTTGGACTATGAGCGTATCCATAAGGATCTCGAAGCGCTGATGGTCCCACTTGCGGTTGCCGGAGCGGCTGAACACATACGGATGCATAACGCGGTCCAGCACGTGATGAAGCACGAAGCCGAGCGTGTAGACGAGCGCATCCTCCCTTGCCGATTTATCCGTTCTCGCCGTCAAATTATCCAATGAATCGAGCAGATCCAGAAGGACAGGGCCGCAGTGGAGCCGGTGCATTTCGCTTCCGAGCCGGGTCAGCGTCCGACTCTTCTGCCAGGGCAGGAAGCGGTGATAAAAAAGAAAATCCGGGCCTTGGCAGCCCATATTAAACATCGTTTTCCGATGCGGGGATTCGATTAAATGCTGTTCTCCAAGCGCTTGCAGGCATTTCTGCCCGAATAGAAGATGGGTCCATACGTTCGGCACAGTAATCCTCCCAGGGACTTTAGTTCGACGCTTTTCTACAAAACTTAAAATGAATGCCCTCATTGAGTAGTATACTTGAACTAACAATTCTTGTATAATCTTAGGTAAACATGAATGTCATCGAATCAAGTCGAAAAGGGGCGCTACCTCAAGATGAAGGCTGAATATATTAATCCCTTCCTAGAATCCGCTGTGATCGTCATCGAACAAGTGATCCAGATCAAGCCTTCGACAGGTCAGCTAGGCGTCAAGGAAATCAAGTTTGCCAATGATCATATTTGGATTCAAATCGGCATTAACGGTCAAATGAACGGTGATATCGTATTCGGCTTAAGCGAAGAGGTCGCGCTCAAAATGGTGTCCGCAATGATGGGCGGCTACGCGATTGCTGAAATGGACGAGATGGGAAAGAGCGCAATCTCGGAGCTCGGCAACATGATCAGCGGCAATGCCAGCACGATGCTGTTTAATCAGGGCGTGAGCGTCGACATAACGCCTCCTAAGCTTGTGCTCTCTGAGCAGGCAGCCGGAATTTCGGCTTCGAAGGCGCTTACCATTCCGCTTATTATGGACGGAATCGGAGAGCTGGACATACAGGTTCTAATTGCATCGTAACACGATTCGAGCTCCCAGTGGAGCTTTTTTTCGTGTTTGGGGCCATTGGAGAGGGATCTGTTTTGCCTATTTGTACCTGTTGAAGTAAACTGAAAGTCAGGTGATGACGGTGTTGCATGGGAAAATCGTTCTTATTACCGGAGCGGCTACCGGGATCGGGGCAGAAACCGTTAAGCTGCTTGCTGCCGAAGGGGCTGTCCCGATTCTGACGGGGAGAAGGCTGGATAAGCTTCAAGAGGCTGCTTCGCGCATCAGCGGCAGGCATGGCTGTTACCGGATGGACGTTACGGATACGGATGAAGTTACCAGGGTCGTGCAGCAGATCGCAGCCGAATACGGCCGAATCGATATTTTGCTGAATAACGCGGGCTACGGGGTGTTCGAGCTGTTCGCCGATGCGCCGATCGAGCGGTTTCAGGCGATGATGGATACGAACTATATGGGCATCATTCGATGCACCAAAGCCGTGCTGCCTTATATGCAAAAGCAAGGCGGCGGCCATATTATTAACGTCGCTTCGATGGCCGGAAAGCTTAGCACGTCGAAATCGTCGGGTTACGCGGCGACCAAGCATGCCGTGCTCGGATTGACGAACGCGATGCGGTCCGAGTTCGCGGCAATGAATATTTATGTGACGGCGATCAATCCAGGGCCGATCGATACGCCTTTTCTGCATACGGCAGACCCTGGGGGGCAATATGCCAATAGGGTGCGCGGCTACATGCTGAAGCCGGCCCGCGTGGCGGAAACGATTGTGAACGTGATGAAACGGCGAAAGCCGGAGGTGGATTTGCCGCGCTCGGCCTCCATTGGCATACGGATATATGGCTTGTTTCCGCGTTTGGCCGACCGGATCGCAGGCCGCTGGTTGAATCGGAAATAGGAAGCGAGCATACGAGGAGTTTGATGAACGTGACATGGGATAGCTTGCAGCTGCAGCCGCAGCTGATCGAAACATTGATTTCCAATCATATTGAAAGGCCGACGCCGGTACAGTCGGCAACGATACCGGTCCTGCTGGCAGGGCATGACGTGTCCGCGAAATCGCAAACCGGAACAGGGAAGACGCTGGCCTACATGCTGCCGGCGCTTCAACGCGTAGATGTGTCTAAGCAGGACGTGCAGGTCATGGTACTCGCGCCGACGCAGGAGCTGGCGATGCAAATCTTCCGGGTGGCCGAAATCTATGGCGAACCGCTTGAAGTGAAGGCGCAGCAGCTGATCGGCGGCGCGTCGATGCAGCGCCAGGTTGAAAAGCTGCGCCAGCATCCGCATGTGGTCATCGGCACGCCGGGCCGCATCCATGAGCTTGTGAAAGCCGGCAAGCTGAAGCTTCATCATATCCGGCTTGTTGTGATTGACGAAGCGGATCAAGTGTTCAATCTCGGCTCTACGGTCGAGGTGGAGACGCTGCTGCGCGGCATGGTACGGGATCGGCAGATCGCTTTCTTCTCAGCGACTAGGCCGCAGGCGATGATCGAGGTGGAATCGCGGTGGATGCGCGATCCGCAGCGGGTGGACGCGACGGCGGATCAGGAAGCAGGCAAGCAGGTGAAGCACTTTTTCGTCGTGTGCGACCGGCGGGATAAGGCGGATACGGCGCGAAAGCTGATTCGGATGCTGAAGCCGGCGTCGGCGCTGCTGTTCATCAACGATACGGATGATATTGCGAACTATGAAGCGAAGCTCAGCTACGAGGGCTTCAGCGTTGAGACGCTGTACGGAGATGCGGACAAACAGCGCCGCGCATCGACGCTTGCCCGTTTCCGCGACGGGCGTCTCCAGCTGCTGCTGGCAACGGATGTTGCGGCTCGCGGGCTCGATATCGCGGACTTGCCGCTCGTGGTTCATCTTGATCCTGCCCTGGACGCGGATCATTACGTGCACCGTTCCGGCCGGACAGGCCGTATGGGCAAGCCGGGAACGGTCATATCGATCGTGACGCGAAATCAGCTGTTTATTATGGATAAATTCCGCAAGCAGCTTGGCATCGATTTGCAAGAGAAAACGATGTACGCCGGCAAGCTGTGGAATCCCGGCGATGAGCAGAAGAGCCGGGACTATGGGCGCGAGGCGGCGCCTAGACGCGGCAATGGAGCCTCTGCGCGAGGCGGGGAGATAACAAGAGCGCAAAGAGGCGCGAATGGAGAAGGCAGGATCGGCGGCGAGCGCGCTGATGGCGGCAATGGCGCAAGCGCAGCGTTTGGTGCCCGTCCGTCGAGGACTGAGGCAAGCAGCCATGGCGAATCGCGACCGGCTGCTGTTCGCGGCAGGACCGCGGAAGCGAGCTTCGAAAGCCGAAGCGCTGCGTCCGAGCGGCGGCCCGCGGCAGCGAAGCAGCAGGTGAAGCCGACGAAGTCGAAGAAGGAGCAAGAGCGCGAACGGAAGAATAAAGGTGCGCCAAAATGGCTCAAAGCGAAGCGCGAAGGCGACCAGAAGTAGCTGACTGAAAAAAGACCGAGAGCCGCTCACGCTCTTGGTCTTTTTTCATGGGCCATTGTTCAGCCATTCCGATGAATGGACCGGTAGTCCTGCGGCGATATGCCTTCCTTGTCTTTGAACGTTCGGCTGAAATGAGCGCCATCGTAAAAGCGGGCGGCATGAGCGATGGCCGTGATCGGCATCGAGGTCGTTTCGAGCAGCCGTTTGGCATGCTCCAGCCGAATCGTGTTCATATAGATCCCGATGGTGACGCCGGTTTCTTGCTTGAACAGCCGATTGAGGTAGCGCTCGTTGAGCGAATATCGTGCCGCGATCTCGCTAAGCAGCTGCCGCTCGCCTGCATGCCACTGCTCGTGAAGGTCGTGCATGACCGACTGAATGAGCTTGTGGTAAGGGCTTTGCGCGGATTGGGCGATGCCGTGATAAATCCGTACAAGCAGGTGCAGAAAATGCTGCTTCACGAGCGCCGAATCGTGCCGGCCCAAATTGAGATCGGCCATCATGGCGGCATAATCCTGCTGCAAGCCTTGCAGCGATATCGGTTGCGTATCCAGCTTCAACTTAGCGAATAGGTTGCGAAAGGCCGCATTCAGCTCGACTTGATCCGAGTAGAAGCCGACATAGTACAGGCGGAATTGACCATCTGCGCAAGAACTATTGCGCAGCGTGTCCTGCACGGCGAACAGATCGCCCTGCTTCAGCTGGACGGCTCGTCCGTCTTGGACGACTGCCTGGCTTCCTCCTGCCAAGTAATTGAGCTCGAAGAATCGTCCCGGACCATCCCAGCCAAGGTTTTCCCAAAACCCGCAGGTATGAATGCGGATATGCCGCCAATTCTGGTCGACCTGTTTGATCAGCGCTTCTACGCCCAAGCGGAGCTGGTTGTCGGCCGCCATGCTGCATCCCTCCAATTCATTTTACAATTATACAAATGGCGATGTCGTCGTACAATACATAATGCGCTTTCAGTTGTATATTCTATGTATGGATTTACAAATTAGCTGGCAAAGGGGAATGCGAAAGCAATGAGTTATACGCAAACAACGGAAGAAGAAAAGCAAGCCCGTCTTTTTTACGAAGAGAACGGCTATTGGATTAGCCCTGTCGTGTTTAATGCCGAAGAAGTAGAGGCGCTTCGCAAAGCGCATGACCGCATATGGAATCACGATTTCGACGGTGACGCTTACCCGCTGACGGAGTGGTTCCCGGATCCGAACAAGCCGGACCGTTTGCGCAAAATCGATAACGGCTGGTGGATTAACGACGAGATGTACAATGCGGTTACAAGCCGCAAACTCGGCAAATTAGCGGCGAATTTGATGAATACGAGCGAAGTTCGCCTTTGGTACGACCAAGCCATCTACAAACCGGGCACCGGCAAAGGCGAAACGTCCGTAGGCAACGTAGGCTGGCACCAGGATTGGGTGTACTGGCAATGCACCAACACAAGCAACTTGGTCACGGCTTGGGTCGCGCTCCAAGATACGGATCTCAGCAACGGCTGCATGCAAGTCATCCCAGGTTCGCACAAATGGGGACTTCTGAATTCCGACGGCTTCTTCAACACGGAGCTTGAAGCGGTGAGGAAACAGATGGAAGTAGAAGAGAAGCCTTGGCGTGAAGAGCCGCTCATCCTTAAGGCAGGCCAAGTGAGCTTCCACCACGCGTTAACGATCCACGGATCGCGCCAAAACTTTTCCAACGATCCGCGGCTTAGCATCGTCGCGCATTACATCCCGCATGGAACGGCTTATAAGCGTGTCCAAAACGTCGATAACATCCGCTTGCTGGGACCCCGTCCGAAGGAAGGCGACCTGTTCGACAATCAATACTTCCCGCTTGCGTACTCGGCGTCGGAGGAATAATTTAGCAGCGCGTTTTTTCGCGTGAGATCTCGATTTTTGACGAATCGGGAGAATTAATTTTCACCATGACCCCCTGAAACGCCCTGCCACTCCCCGAACGATATGAGCGAAAGTCAAAAAAGCGGCACGGACCGCAAAATCGCGAGGAGAGTGGCAGCAACATGAAGAAAGCCATTTTGAAAAAGGCGGCAATTACATCGATGGCGTTACTGACCCTGGCAGGCGGCGCAAGCAGCGCATTCGCAGATAGAGGTCAAGAGGACAACAAGAGAGATAATGATAAGCACAGCATCAACCTGCACTTCAAAGATGAGAAAGAACTGAAATGGGCGCTCGAATACATCATCCGTCTGGCTTCCAAAGGCGTATTCAACGGTTATGAAGACGGTACGTTCAAGCCGGCGCAAAAAATTTCGCGCATCGAGTCTATCGTAGCTGCAGTTCGCTTGAAGGGTCTGAAAGAGCAAGCGGAATCGCAAGCGGAAATGAGCACGAAGCTGAACTTCAAAGACGCGGATCTGCTCAAGAAGAAATATCCATGGGCAGTCGGCTATGTAGCCGTTGCGCTTGAGAATGACCTGTTCAGCGAAACGGAAAGCCTGATTCAACCGGACAAGCCTGCTACTCGCCTGTTTGCGGCAACGCTGCTTGTAAAAGCGCTTGGACTTGAAGAAGAAGCAAAAGCGGCTGCGAACGCGGAGCTGAGCTTCCGCGACGCGGGCAAGATTCCTGCAGGTTCGGTTGGCTACGTTAAAGTGGCGCTTGAAAAAGGTCTGATCAAAGGCTACGAGGACAGAACGTTCCGTCCGAACCAACCGGTAACGCGCGCCGAGCTTGCTGCGCTTCTGGATCGTACGGACGAGCAGCTTCCGGATCAAGATGCAACAGCGATCACAGGCAAGCTGAAAGCAGCTCCGAGCGGCGGCGCAATCGTTGTCGTGAAACCGGACAACTCCGAAGTGGCGCTTGCGCTTGACCCAGGCGTATTCATTTTCCGCGACAATGTTAAAGCGCCTGTAACAGCACTGCAAGCGGGAGACGAAGTTCTCGTGCGCACGTTCCAAAACAAAGTCGTGTTCATCGAAGTAACGAAGAATGCGCCTGCGGTTATTACGGAAGCGGGCAAATTCAGCTCCCTTTCCTTGAACGCTGAAGGCAAAATCGCAACGATCTCCTTCACGAAGGACGTAAACGGCTCGACTCAAGCTTACGTGCTTAACGTTTCTCCTGACGCAGGGATCGTAGGCGGCACCGCAGCTCAGCTCATCGCTGGCCAAAATATCGAGCTTATTATTGTGAATAACGTTGTTGTTACCATCAAAATCGTTGCCTAATCGATAACTTACGGAGGTCCCGTGTTCTGCATCCTGCAGGCACGGGGCCTTTTTGCTTATTTTTCATTTAGCCGGAAATTTGGTAGTATCAGGGTGAGAATGTTGAGGTGAGTGTGATGAAGCCAGTTTTGGAAGTGAAAGGGCTGACCGGCGGTTACAGCCCCCGCAGACCGGTACTGCACGGCTTGACCTTCGAAGTCGGCGCGGGCGAAATGATCGGGCTGATCGGATTGAACGGTGCAGGCAAAAGCACGGCGATCAAGCATATCCTCGGGCTGATGCAGCCGCATGCCGGCGAAATTCGCATCGGCGGCCATACGCTTGCGGACAATCCGCAGCAATACCGCAGCTCGCTGGCCTATGTGCCGGAGTCGCCGCTGCTGTTCGACGAGCTGACCGTGGAGGAGCACTTGGCGCTGACGGGCATGGCGTACCAGATCGAAGAAGAGGCGTATGAGCGGCGGCGTGAGAGCTTGCTGGACGAGTTCTATATGACGCCGAAGAGAGGGGCCTTCGCCGCCCATCTGTCGAAAGGGATGCGGCAAAAGGTCATGATCATGAACGCGCTGCTAGCCAAGCCTGCGCTCTATGTGATCGATGAACCGTTTCTTGGCCTCGATCCTCTTGGTATCCGGTCGCTGCTCGATAAATTGGTCGAGGTGACGAAGGAAGGCTCCTCGGTATTTATGAGCTCCCATATTTTATCGACGGTGGAATCGTATTGCAGCCGGTTCATCGTGCTCCATCAAGGCGCCATCGTTGCGCAAGGTTCGCTTCAAGATGTGTGCGAGGCTGCCGGTCTGCCGCAGGGCAGCAGAGCGGGCTCGCTGGAAGAAGCGTTTTACCGGCTCGTGGCAGGTGGAGGCGCGCATGGACCGATCGGTTGATTCTTTATGGCAAGCGCGTTCGAGCGATTTTTGGCGGCGGTCGGCCGTGCCGTATTTTCGTTATATCGCGCAGAGCGGACTGCCGGGCGTAATCGTCATGCTGCTGCTCGCCGGTATGGCTGGATATGGGATGCTGCTGCGGAACATGCCGGAGCATTTCCCGATTACGTTGGTCGGCGTCGCGGTTCTAACGCCAATCATCTGCTGGAGTCCGCTGAGAACGTGGCTGCGCGAGGCGGATATCGTCTTTCTTGTGCCGCGGGAAGCGGAGATGCCGGCTTATCTGCGGCGGTCATTCCGCTATAACGGCATGGCCTGCGCGGCGGCGGTTCTGCTGCTGTGCGGCATCTATATCCCGCTTTATCTGGCGGCGAATGGACGGACTAGCGCGGTGCTGATCGTCTGCGCGGCGCTTCTGCTTAAGGCGCTGCAGCTCGGCTCAGCCTGGCGGGAGCGCCAGCTTGTCCATGCCGGCACCAGGCGAAGTATGCGCCTGCTCAGGTGGGCCGCAACGGCGGTAGGCGTCGCGTCGCTGCTGCATACGGAGCTCTGGAAGACGGCGATCTATCTCGCCGTAGTCATTGGACTCTTCGCGCTTCTATATAAAAGGCTGCCGCGCTATCCGATTCCTTGGCTGCAGCTGATCGAAGAAGAGAGACGGACCAGGCGCCGGTATACGGTGTTCTTCGGGGCCTTTACGGATGTGCCGACGGAAGCGGCTCCGGTGAAGCCTCGCCGCTACCTGTCGTGGATGGCCAGCCGGATCCGGTATCGGAAGGAGCACGCATTTATTTATCTGTATGCGTTTACGCTCATTCGGACCGAGCTTGGCGGCATATTAATCCGGCTGACCGGTCTGGGCGTCTTTACCGGCTTCTTATCGGCCCATTCCGGCTTATGGTCCGGATGGGGAGCCGCAGGCGTCTGCCTGCTGTTCGTTTGGCTCAGCGGCATCCAGCTGAGCGCGCTCGCGCAGGCGCACCGGCACTCGGTCTGGCGGCATGTGTACCCGCTGCCGGAGCAAATTCGCCACGATGCCGTTCTGCGCGTCGACCGGGCGGCGGCGCTCGCTTGCGCTGTCATCATCTGGCTCCCGCAAGGTTTGCTGCTTCCGCCGCAAGGCTATATGGTGCAGGCAGCAGCTTCGTTAGGCTTATCGCTTCTCTACGTGCTGATCGTGCGGCCCGGGAGAGTGAGACGCAAGCTGGCGGTCGATCCGGATGAGGATTAATTGGCAGCACCATAGCTTGAAACCATGAAACAACCTTAGTCCATGCGTCAATAGGACTAAAGTTGTTTCTTTTTTTCGACTCCGATGTATGTAACATCTTTTGTAAGGCTTGCAGAAGGCGCCGATTTGCCGATGCAAACGTTTCACTTTGTTTTTCAAAGTTAGGCTAGAAGAAGGCGGCGAATTCTTTTCGACAGTGAAAGCGCTTGGCGTATGGAAAAGGAATGGTAAAGCTGCCGAAGTTGGAAGATAAATTCATATAAATTTTTAAATAAATCATATCCATCACGTAAACAAAACGAAAAGTAATGTGGAATTTATTATTTTTTTGTGAAATTTCTTTGGAAAATGAAGTTACTTCTTCGACAAGCTGCAAACAGTCCTTTGTCGAAAACTAGGGGGCGAATGCATAGGAAGTAGGATACCATTTTATATCCACGAAGGTATACTGGATAAGGATTAAGAGCAAATCTCACATTCGATACGCATCTATGGAAATTGCATAATTTTGGTAAATTAAGTATTCAGAGAAGGGAATTGGTTTACAAAACATGGGAAAAAGTAATATGTAAAAAATTACTCATGCTGGTACTTCGTCGAAGGTTGAATGTTCATAATCTATGCTTCAGCTAGATGCAGAGAAGGAGACGATATCGATGAGTAAGAAGAAAATGGTAGCGATGCTTTTAGCAGGAGGAGAAGGCAAGCGGCTTGGCGTTTTGACGCAGGAGCTCGCGAAGCCGGCTGTGCATTTTGGCGGGAAGTACAGAATCATTGATTTCACCTTAAGCAATTGTGCGCATTCCGGTATCGATACCGTCGGCGTGTTGACGCAGTACCAACCTCTGGTGCTTAACAGCTACCTGGGCAATGGCAGCCCATGGGGGCTTGATCGCCGCGATGGCGGCATGACCATCCTGCCTCCTTACGTTAAGCAGAAGGGCGGCAAATGGTATAAAGGAACAGCGAATGCCATTTACCAGAATATCGGGTTTATCGATCAGTACGACCCCGAATATGTGCTCGTTATCTCCGGCGACCACATTTACAAAATGGACTACGAGCTGATGCTGGAGCAGCATGAGAAGCGCGGGGCGGACGTGACCATAGCATGTCTCCAAGTTGATTGGAAAGAGGCAAGCCGTTTCGGCATTATGAATGTGGACGATACCGGCGCGATCACCTCCTTCGTGGAGAAGCCGAAGGTGCCGGTCAGCAATCTCGCCTCGATGGGCGTTTATATTTTCTCGTGGGCTGTCCTCAAAAAATATTTAATCCGCGATGAAGCGAACGATTTATCCGGTAACGACTTCGGCAAAGACGTCATCCCGGCCATGCTGAACGACCGCGTCCGGCTGTACTCCTATACGTTCAACTGCTATTGGAAAGATGTCGGTACGCTTGACAGCTTATGGGAAGCGAACATGGATCTGCTCGCCAAGAAGCCGTCGCTCGATTTGAATGACCCTTGCAGGCCCGTCTACTCGGTGAGTCCGAATCGGCCGGCGCACTATGCGGCAGCTGGTGCAACCATTACGAACTCGCTCGTTTCGGAAGGCTGTTTGATTGAAGGGGATGTACGGCACTCCGTGCTCTTCTGCGATGTGCAAGTAGGTCCGGACAGCCGGATTCAAGATTCCGTCCTTATGCCGAACGTGAAGATCGGCAAAGGGGTACGCATCTACAAAGCCATCATTTGCGAAGGTGCCGTTATCGCCGATGGCGTTACGATCGGCAGTCCTGGCAGCAGCGAGGTTACCGTTATTCATGAATCGGTACAGGAGGGAGAACAGCCATGCGTGCAAATTTACTCGGCGTAATCAATCTTATCCAAGAGCCGGATGAGCTTGGGGCGCTTACCGCTGGTCGCTGCTTGGCGGCAGTTCCTTTCGGCGGGCAGTATCGGATGATTGATTTTACGTTATCGAGCATGGCGAACTCGGGTATTTCGCGCGTCGGCATTTTCGCCCATACGAAATACCGGCCGCTTATCGACCATTTGGGCTCCGGCCAGCAGTGGGACCTTCATCACCAGCGTAAGGGCGGACTTTCCATTATTCCGCCAACGATTCGGGATGACTGCAATGAGGTTCCGGGCGGCGATCTGGTGCACTTTTTTCAAAATCGGGATTACTTTACGCGCAACTCGTGCGAGTATGTCGTTCTTGCGCGCAGCCATATGCTCTGCAGCGTGGACTTCAAGCCGGCATTGGCCGCGCATCTGGCAAGCGGGGCTGATGTAACGGTCATTTGCAAGCAGTCCAAGGACCTGCTCGGCGGCAAGGCAAGACTGGTTGAGGCCGACGGAGATGGGCGCATTACCGCGATGCAGAGAGAGAACGGACAGGCGGAAAGCGGCTTGATCTCCATGGAAATGTATATCATGCGCAAGGAGCTGCTGCTGGATCTGGTGATCACTTCGCTGGCGCAGGGGCAGGACTATCTCGTGGAGCATGCGATTCTATCGCGGATTGAAGAGCTTCATATGCAAAGCTACCTGTTTGATGGTTATGTGGGCGTTATCAATACGCTGCCAAGCTATTATGAGAACAGTATGGAGCTGCTTCGTCCGGCGTCATGGAGAAGCCTATTCGCCCGCCATGGCACGATCGCGACCAAGCTGAACGACGAGCCGCCGGCGCGGTACACGGAAGATGCCACGACGAGCAATTCCATGATCGCCAATGGCTGCATCATCGAAGGAACGGTCATGAACAGCATTTTGTTCGAAGGGGTCCATGTTCGGAAGGGCGCATTGGTGCGCAACAGCATCGTCATGCAAAATGCCGTTATCGACATGCATGGCGTTGTCGATCATGTGATTTACGATTCCGGCGCTACGATCGGCTGCGGCCGCGAGCTGCGCAAAGCCGAGTAACGAAAAGCTGCCGTTCTTTCCGTTGCATAGAATATTGGGGGCAAAAAGCGGGGCAGTGAGGAGAGGTCGTTAGGTTGACCTCTGCTCGCTGCCCCGCTTATTTTGCATTATTTGCTTGCGACGGCCACGTCTTGAACCGCTTTGTAAATCGTATCGAACAGCTCCTCGAGATTCTCCTCCTCGATGCAGGAGAACGCGACTCGAAGATCGGTTTCGCCCAGCGCGATCGTACCGATTTCATACGCGTCCAGCAGGCGGGTACGGACGGATTCCGCATCGACGCCGTTCAGCTTGAGGCACATAAAGTAGCCGGAGTTGAACGGATAATACGACCAGACATCCCCGTAGCGGCCGCTGTCCAGCAGGGACTTGACGCGATTCGCGCGGCCCTTCATAATCGCGAATTTCTCTTCCTTCTGCGCATCGAAGTCCGGCGACTGCAGCGCCTTCAGCACGAAAGTTTGGGACGGATGCGGCCCGCTTGAGATCGTCGCGCGGATAATGCCGAGCGTCTTCTGTTCCAGTGCGGACAGCAAGGAGTCAGACGAGCCTGCGTAGGTGATGAAGCCGACGCGGAAGCCCCATACGTATTCCTCTTTCGTTGCGCCGTCGACCTTGATCGGCAGCACGCGAGGGTGCAGATCGGCCAGTTGGCCGAACAGGGACTCGTGCATGGAGCCTTCGAAGAAGAGGCCGAAGTACGCATCGTCGGTAACGGCTACGACGTTAATGCCGGCCTCCGCCGCATCGCGGATCGCTGCCACGATTTCTGCGCCTTCTTCAGCGCCAGGCGTATACCCTGTCGGATTGTTAGGGAAATTCAGGACGACAATCGCTTTGCCTTTGCTCTTCTGAGCTAGCAGCGCCTCGCGAAGGCCTGCGCTATTAAAGCGGTCTTCGCTATTATATAGCGGGTATTCTACGATCTCGGCGCCGCGGCGTACGCCGAAGGTCAGTTCGTAGTTTTCCCAGTTCTTGTTCGGAATGATGACGGCATCGCCCGCATCGGCGAATAGATCGGCTACAATGCTCAGGCCGTGCGTCAGCGCATTGGTAACGACCGGATTGCCGTACGCTTTATTGGCAAGCGAAGGATTCTCCTTCAGCATCTTGCTTCGCCATGCGGCACGAAGCTCCGGCTTGCCTGCCGGCGGCGCATATTCGTAGAGATCCTTCGGATTGTAAGCGGAGAGCGTATCCTGAATAACCTTCAAATGCATCGGTTGGCCTTTCTCAATGGCAATGCCGATCGTGGCATTGTATTTCTTGGCCTTCGCTTTCGCTTCGGCAGATTGACTCAAAATGCCTTCCTTCGGGAAATAAATGGCTTTACCGAGTGTTGACAACATGGCGAACACGTGACCGTTCTCCCGCTCAATCGTCGCGTTCAATGCTTGCGCAAGTGAGTTCATCGACTTCATTCATCCTTCCGGCGTTTCATCGTTTGGTTTCCGCTCGGAAACCATTTAGGAAATATTATAGCACTGTTTGGGAGCGGAAGGCCATGTTAGAACGCCATTTAGGCAACAAATATTTCCGGGTGGCCTCCCGCCGGGGACAACTCGTATTGGCAAAGGATTCGCAGTATTGTATGATGACATCGACATTGTTTATGCAAATGAAAGGAAGATGAAGATGCTGCACTGTGCGCCGACATCTTTTCAATTAAAACCCGCCTTTGCCAAGATCGTATGCGAGCCGGGCTGGAAGTGGCAGAAGCGCGAAAAACCGCTTGCGAATTACGATTTGTTCTACGTCTGGAGCGGCAGCGGCGAAGTCATATTAAACGGCGTGCCATATCCCGTCAGCAAGGGCAGCTGCTTTCTGTTTAAGCCGGGCGACTTTACGAGCGCGACCCATAATCCGCAAAAGCCGCTCGTGCTGACCTATATTCATTTCGACGTCTCGGAACGGGTCGATCTCGTACCGCAATCCTACCGGATTCTGAAGGAAACGGTGGATTTCGAGCATCTGCTGTCGCGGTACGTAAGGCTGTTTCTCGTGAAGACCTATGCCGCGGAGGAAGAAGCCCAGCTTATTTTAAAGCAGCTGATGATTTATCTGCTGCGCGAGGATCTGGAAGGGCCGGTAGAACGGAAGGCCAGCAATCAGCTGACCGAGGCCATTCACGAGGTAGCCAACTTTATCCGGCAAAATCCCGGGATCGCGCACCGCGTGGAAGATTTGGCGCAGCGGGCGCAGCTGTCGCCGAGATATTTCTCGATCAAGTTTAAGGAACTGATCGGCGCGTCGGTGCAGTCGTATATGATCCGCACCCGCATCGAACGTGCGCAGCATCTGCTGATGCATGCGGGGATGAACGTGACGGAGGTTGCCGATGCGCTTGGCTACCGCGATATTTTCTTCTTTAGCCGGCAGTTTAAGCAATACACGGGGAAGAGCCCATCGGAGATCCGGTAGGCTCTTTTTTCTTGTTCTGTTCGTGCGGCGCGGCTAGTCGCCGATTGCTCGGTTATGATGCGGGCAGTAGCGATTCATCAGGTCGATCGTCTCCGCGTCTAGGGGCAGATCGCGTTTCGCCAGACTGTCTGTTATGGACGCTTTAGCGCTCGCTTTCATATTTTGGCCGAATTTGAACTTGCCGGTAATCCGGTCCGCGTCGATCCGAACGACGGCGACGCCCTTCAGCCGCGGGAAATAGTCCGGATCGTCGGCATCGATCGTTTTGTAGCCGCCTTCGGGCTGTAACTTACGCATCAGCGCCTCAAGCGCAGCCGCTTTCTCGTGCGGATCGACAACGATGGCGGCGCGGCCGTCCAGCCGTACGGATTTGAAAAAGGCCGTCGCCGGACATGCCATGAGCGGATCGGTGAAATAAGATGGAATGATGGCATATTCCTTGGCCGCCATGAAGGTTACTCGTTCGTTTGCTTTTAGCTGGGTCATTTTCTCCCCGATGCGGCTGCCGTGGAAATAGACGCTCCCGTTTGTGTAGACGAAATTCAGCGGCGTCATGCCGGGTTCTCCGTCCGCCGTAACCGTCCCTAGAAACCCGAAGCTCATCTCCTGCAAAAAGCTTTCGATTTCCTCGAGATTTTCTACTTCGTTCATCTCAAATTCTTTTCTGCGCATGTCAATCAGCCTCCCTAATTGGTTAAGAGCATACCGCGAATATTGACATTTCAAAAGATCCAATTTAGGTTAGTTTTATTGGACCGCATTACGACACGTAGTAGAAAATGGAAGGATTGTGCACGCTATGGATATGGATTTCCGCATCCCCTATGAGCGGTATTTCGAGGAGCTTGGGCGAAAGACGGATGCGCTGTTCCATTCTCTCCGCGAGGCGATCGTAAACGACACGCTTGCTGGCGGAACCCGGCTGCCGTCCAGCCGTAAGCTTGCAGAGCTCTATGGTGTCTCGCGAGGATCGGTGAACCAAGCGTATGAGATGCTGATTGCGGAAGGGTATGTGCGGGCGGAAGGCGGCAGCGGCACGTTCGTTGCGGACTCGCTCGAGGCCATGGCGCCGGATAATCAGAGGAATGAGGGGGCTCATCTTCTGTTATCGGCTTGGGCGGAACGGCTGCTGGTCTCCAAGGATAAGTTCACTTCGATCGAGAATCATCCGTTCATTGAGCATGGCGGTAAGGATGAGATTAGCTTCCGGGTTAAACAGGTGGATTCGTCTTATTTTCCGGTAGAGGAATGGAAAGCGGCCCTTCACGCCGAGGTGCGCGAGATGATGGCCTGCTACCCGGAAATTAGCAGCGAGGTTGAAGGCTATTTGCCGCTGCGGGAGACGATTGCGCAAGATCTGCGCCGCGAGCGGGGAATAAGAGCGGATGCTTCGAATATCTGCATTACGAACGGATCCATGCACGGCATCGCTCTCTTGACCATGCTGCTTGTTCGGCCCGAGTTCCCGGTCGTGGTGGAAAATCCGAGCTACAGCGGCATTCGCCGGGCCGTTGCTGCCGCTGGCGGTTCGATTATCGCAGCAGACGTCGATGACGACGGGATCGTGCCGCAGGATTGGCCGGCTAAGCTTCTTATCGTGACGCCCACGAGGCAGTTTCCTACGGGTGCCGTGCTATCGGCAAAACGCAGGTCGGAGCTGCTGAGATGGGCGGCACGCCAAGGTGCCGTCATTCTCGAGGATGATTACGACAGCGAGCTGCGCTGGGGCGGCAGGCCGGTCGAGCCGCTGAAGGCGCTGGATCGGGACGGACGAGTCGTTTATATGGGAACCTTCTCGAAAACGATGTTCGTCGATTTGCGGCTTGGGTACGTGGTGCTGCCGGATTCGCTCTTGGAGCCGTTCCGCTTGGCTAAGGCGCTGATGGAGCCGTATCCTTCCGCTCTAGTGGAGCAGCGCGCGCTTGCCCATTTTATAGCAAGCGGCAGCTATTCCCGGCATTTGCGGAGGCTCAAGCGGGTCATCGGACGCCGGCTGCTCGCCTTCCGTGAGGAGGTTGAACGTCGATTGGCGCGGTGGTTCCGTTTTGTCCCTTCGGATGCGGGGCTTCATCTGTATGCGGAGTGGAGGGGGGATTCGCGCAGCTATGCGTTGTTCAGGGATGCATGTGAAGCGGCCGGCGTGCGCTGGTCAATCGGCGACGGGCTATGGGAGGGCCAAGTGCTCCGAAATACGGCGCTTTTCGGCTTTGCGCATTTGTCAGAAGAGCAGATTGCTGCGGGAGCTCGGCGGATTGAAGCCGTTGCCGAGTCGCTGTTCGGCGGCGGTGGATAAAAAAAAGCGACGGGATCTCTCCGGATCCTGTCGCTTTCCCGTTATTGCGATTTTATGGTGTCGCTAGCGTACCGAGCTTCTCGCCCATGCGGACTTTCAGCCCTGTTTTCATATCCGGGCGTGGGAAGAAGCTGTTGTCCTCGGTTAAAAGCACGACGGTGGAACCGAATTCGAAGTAAGCGAGGTCTTCGCCTTTCTCCATCCGTTCCTTTAACGGCAAAACATACTTGATGCTGCTGACGTTCATGGCGCCGACCTTGACGATGGCCGTCTCCGCGCCGGCATGTCGCATGTAGGTGATAAGCCTTTCATTGCGGCTCAGCACGCGGCGCATGTGTCGAAGACCAAACTCATTGACGGGGTACACTTTACCCGGTACATGCTCGCGTTCCACGATCGTGCCTGCGACAGGCGTATGTATGCGGTGGTAATCGGTCGGGCTGAGATAGAGCACCATGTAGTAGCCGTTCTTGTAATTTTCCATGCGGGGAGAACGGTTGAGCAGTTCTTCAATGGTGTAGTCCTGCCCTTTGACGTTCAGAATCGTGCCTTGCTCGATAGGACCGCAGCCCGTAATTAATGCATCGACCGGACTGACAAGCGCGGTAGGGGCCGTGTCGATCGTACGCGCGCCGGGCTTCAACCGCCTCGTGAAAAATTCGTTCAATGTGCTATAGTCATGCAGTTGTTTTTCGGCTTCTTCTATAGTGATCCCGTACATGCGGGCGAATCTTGGAATTAAGCGTCGGCTAGCGGGCGACTGGGCAAATCGGCCGGTCATTCGCGAAATCCATTTGCGCGAGCTAAGCTCTGTCATGGATCGGAGCAGCCATTTGGTCATGCCGGTCATTCACGTCCTCTCTGAAATAGCAGGTTCATCTTGGTTGTAAGGGTGGCCTTCGACTAGTTTGACATATCGCGACTTAATTATCAATAGAGTACCTTGGAAGTGCGAATAGCGCGTTAATTTCTATGCAAAAACAGACATATGAGGTGCTTCGAATGACAGGAATCGTGCTCTTGGGAACGATTATAGGGGGAGCGGTTTTAGCTTTACTGCGGCGGCACAATGCCGGTTTCGTCAGGAAGTGCATCGATGGCTTGGCGGTTCTGGCTTACCTGGGGTTCTTTGCGATCGCTGCCAAGAGCGTTGCCCGTACGCTAATGGACGGTGCCGTATTTATGACGCAGGTGCATGAAGTGCTGTTAAGCCCGATTTTTCTAGCAAGCGGAGCTTATCTTGGCCCCTATGTATTCTGTCTGCTCATTCAGCAGTTGCTAGGCAAGCGAGGGCTGCAATAAGTTGGATGCGGCGGTGTTAGCGGAATAGGGTTTATGCCGGAGTCACCTTGCATCTCTTCTACGTATGATAGAAGAAGCAAGCTGTTGAAAGAAAGGCGGGCTTCGTTCATGGCAAGAGCCAAAATCGCATTCGTGACGCCGGGTACGTTCCCGCTGCCATCTCAAAAAAGCAGTTCCGTGGAGCGCGTAGTGGAGAAGCTGGTACCGCTGCTTATTCCACGCGTGGATGCATCGATTTACGGCAGATCAAGCCGGTTGCTCGGGAAACGGGGGATGCTTGGCGGAGTATCCGTGTTCCGGTATCCGGCTCAAAATAAACGGCTTTATTTGAAGAGAATCGGGCAATCGATTAAAGCGAATCCACCGGATTTGCTGCAGGTCGAGAATAGGCCTCGCTATGCGTTAAAGCTGAGAAGAATGCGTCCGGAGAGCAAAATTTGGCTGAATCTGCACTCCTCTACCTTCATCCGAAAAAGTGCGATCAGCCCTGAGCAGCTCGTGCGCAGCTTTCGCGCTGCAGACCGGATCATCGTGAATAGCGAGTACTTGAAGGAAGACGTTGCCTCCCGCGTGCCGGAGTGCGCGGATAAGCTGCATGTCGTCTATCCAGGCGTCGATACGGAGCGGTTTCAATCGCAGCATTCGCTCGCAGGCGCCTCCCTCAGAGCCGGGTTGCGCAAAGAACGGGGCTGGACCGGCCGGAGCGTCATCGTTTTCATGGGCAGGCTGCTTGCGATCAAAGGCGTGCATCACCTGTTGAAGCTGATGCCGAAGCTGGTTCGGGAGCATCCTACGGCGCTGTTGGTTATCGTAGGCGGTGCATTCTATGGCTCCAAGCGTACGACCGCCTATGTGCGCCAGCTGCATAGAATGGGCCGTAAACTTAAGGGGCATGTGCAGTTCGTGCCTTATGTACCATATTCCGAAGTGCCGAGTTGGTTCCTGGGTGCGGATGTGGCTGTGGTGCCGTCCGGGAAGCGGGAGGCGTTCGGGCTGGTGAACGTTGAGGCGATGTCTAGCGGTCTTCCGGTCGTTGCGACCCGGGCAGGCGGGATGAAGGAGATCATAGAGGATGGCGTGACCGGATATTTGGTCGACCCTGATCATGTAGTGCAGGAAATGCGGGAGCGGCTGCTCGAGCTTCTGCGAGATGAGCGGCTTCGACTGCAGATGGGACTGAAGAGCCGGGAGCGGGTGGAGCAGCATTTTACGTGGCAGCATTCGGCCGATCAATGGATGGAGCTGTTTCAGAATGAAATCCAACTGTAAAATAAAGGTTGAATTTGGTGGGGTTCGAAGGTAAGATAGGATGTATCGAATCATGAAGAAGCAGGAAGCACCTGCTTGCGAGCTGATCATTTGGCTTGCAAGCGGGTGCTTTTTTGTTGTGCTAGGAAAGTGAAAATGGAAAATTAGGATGGGGTTTCACGGCTCAAGCATCATGGGCTAATTACATCTTTGGGGAGCGATTCGAATGAAAATGTTCTATGTAACGGTAGTTTTAATGATGCTGATGGTTATTTCGGTAGGCGTAATAGGCCTAGTTAAGGCTAGTAGCTAATTTGCCATTTAGTGATGAGGAGATGAAAGAGATGAAGAATAAAGTGATTGCCGCAGCCGTGACTCTATCTATGTTGTTACCTGCAGGCACATCGCATGTCGGGGCGGCGAAATCCTCAGCGAAGATGCTGAAGTCCGAGATGCCTATTGAAGTGCTCTACAATGCGAGGAAGATTGTATTTGACGTGAAGCCGAAAATGGTGGACGGCACCGTATTGGTACCTGTTCGGTATGTGTCCGAGAAGCTTCAAGCAACCGTCACGAAACAGGGCAGTACGATTCTGGTTGTGATAGGCGATAAAAAGATCGAGCTGACGATTGGATCGAAGGTTGCGGATATCAACGGGAAGATCGTGACATTGCCACAGCCGGCCATAGTTGAGAATGGGCGTACGCTCGTCCCGATTCGGGTGATTAGTGAGGGACTTGGCGTGTCTGTCCGGTGGGATGAGGTAGCACGGTTTGTTTGGGTGGGGAATGAGGATGTGCCGAAGGTGGAGGATGTGGCGGAGTTGGTGGATATTAAGCCGTTTTTGCCGTATTACAAGGGTTTTGAGGCATTTCTTGATCCTTACAGAACCGGAAAGCCCGCCACTAAAGCTTACGTACTGAATTATAGTGATTTCCCGGTTATTATAAACGAATCTATATATTACCGTTGGGAACTTGTGAAAGATGCCGATGGAAATCAATATATTAAATCTACAACGACTCAGGGCGGCGCGATGGGAACGGGATTAACGTTCCTATCGAAAGGCTACAAACTTAGAGATAGGCTCGAAAGGTCACGTTACCGTGAATCTATTAATGCATTTAGAATTCATTATTACAGCATCGTTTATGGGTCAGATCTGGATTCAATTGGAGACACCAATTACAGTAACTTCAAGATTGAGAATGTTAATTATATCGGAATTAAAGATACAGTAGGAATGAATCCAGCACCGATTCTCGTAGATAATCCTTTCCAGTAAGGAGACACCATGAAGCGTATATTAAGTTTAAATCTTTTCATATCACTTACTTTTGGAATGATTATAATTCTTTTCCCTACAAAGGTTGAAGCTGCGCTTGGCGATAACACGAGTGTCATGCCTATTCTGGACACAAATGCAGCTGGAGAGCCGCGCTATTATGCAGTAGCTTTCATGTACTACGAGACATGGAGTAAGAATGATGGTACTTGGGATAAAAGTGACGCGGACGCTCCAGATAATACAGTAACAGCGACTCATCCGTATTCATTCTCGTTTCCAGGCAGGACTGTTCGAGATATTAAAGTTTATAATTTTAATTCAGCAAGTCACATGGACTTATTTAGAAGATCTCGTGTAAGTTCCGAAAGTTATACCCAATTTTCCGGATTCGTAAGTAATAGTATCGGATCTCCAATCGCTAGCGGAAAATCTGGAATAGGTACATCTGCTATTTCATTTACCGCTTCAGCTTCAGTTCAATTAACTTATCCGACTGCTTCGGTATATGATTTGATGAAAGAAGATCCAGATTATTGTGCTTCATGTACTGTAAATACAAAAATCTACCGCTATTACATCCCCATCTTATTCGAGTTTCAACTCGACGGCGTACTTGAAGTCCACCACAAAACCACATCAGGCGCGAACATCGATGCGGCCTTTGCAGATCAGACGAAAAATATGACTCAAGGCCAAAGTCAATCGATCACGCCTGGTAAATCTGAGGGCTATACCTATGTCGGTTACAAGAAAAGCACAGTAGGACTGCCTAGCGGGGGATCGATCATAACTGGTGCCCCGCCAACCTTTGTTTATGATGGCAAATACGACCGCTATTATCTCAATCTTTATTACGAACTAGAATCGGTATCAGATGGCAAAGCTCATGTACGTCATGTTACGACTACGGGACAAAGCTTGGATTCAGTATTTGGCGATCACACCGATGATTTAAAAAATGGCGGTTATTACTCGCCGACTCACCCTTCAGCTGCGGGATATAACTATCAAGGTTATGTGAAAACCACAACGGGAACGCCACCGACTGATTTTAGCAGCACGACAGCAGGGGATTACAGCATTCCATCCTACGACAGTTCATCTTTCAAGACCCTGTATCTTTACTATGTTTATGATGTCGTAAGTGCAGGCAAGGTTCACGTCCGTCATATGGTGCGTACAAACCCTGCAAGCATTTACGTCCAGCAGGGGGGCGAAGAGCTCATTCCAGTAGCTACCCTGCCTAATTCTCGTACACTTGCAGCTGACAGCTCGTATGGAACGGTAAAGGGAAAAAACGTATCGTATGTCGCGTTTTCAAACACCGTTACGGCAGGATCGACCGCTAGCGTAAGTCTGACCTCAGCGCTGCCGGAAGCGTATGTGACTTTCTTCTACGAGCAAGCGATCATACAACCACCGGATGAGAATCATCCGCCTACATTTGAAATTGGCTTCGTTGATCCAAATAATAACAAAGTACCCTTGCACAAGGTGGTAGAAGGGACGACACTGGATCTAATCTATATCAACGATCCTTCCGTTCCTACGCCTAACGATCCCGATGGAGACAACCTCAATTTTCAAGGATTTGACTTTGATGCAGGAAATGCTTTTATCCAGTCGATTCCTTCGAAAAGTACGGCGTATGTGGATGGACAGCACGGCCTAACAATGGATACGATCGGCCATCACAATGTATGTGCTGGAATGAGCGATTCACGCGGGGCAACAACGACTGAATGTACGTATATCGAGGTTGTACCGAGGAATCCCGTTCCTGTGATCAGCTGCCCGCCATCAATTATTGCGAATCATCCAGTTCCAGCAGGGGCAATTAACGGGAATGGCAGCTACAGTCCGATTAGTGGACGCACGATCGATCATACGAGAGATGAGTGGACCAATAAACAGACTAGCTTTGCGAATGCGACGACTTCGGATCTTACGGTTCAGGTATCGTTGCATGTTTATGATAGCGGGGGGTTGAAATCTCTTGCTCCGGCAACGTGTACAATCATCGTTAAGCCGGATCTGCCTCCTATCGCGAAGCTGACCGTGCCTCCGTTATCGATTCGCGGTACGCAGCTCGACATCGTGAACAAATCCGTCAGCCAGGACGGCGATAGGATTACAAAGGCCGAGTATAAGTACAAGTACGATGCGAACAACAATGGTTTTACGGACGATGCTTGGATTGCGGTGACGGGCACGATGGCGAAAATGCAGATTGCGCCAACAAAAGTGGGGAAGTACCTGTTCTACCTCAAAGTCACGGAAGAATACGGCGCATGGGATGATACCTTAGCCGATCCTCCTGCGACATTAACGCTCGATGTCGTCAATAACGCGCCAGAGGTATCCTTTGAAATGGAAGGGAAGAATCCGCAGCCTGATCTTGATCCTTACACCCGAATTACGCCGAATGCGATGCTGAATTGGCCGGTCTATGTACCTGGTACGGACACGAAAGTGTTCAACGTAAATAACCTGTGGCGTTCGAATAACGAGGATCTAGTCAGTGGGGAAGGGAGAAACTTTGGCTCGCAGGATCAGAAATTTTCTTACTACAGAGTAACTCGATCTAATGTGACGACTGAATTCCCATTTTCCGTCCCGATGGTGAATAACGGATATGGCAGCAACCGGCTATCACCATGGCGGTCAACAAGCACGATGACGTCTACACTTTCCGTTCCGCTTGTCGATACTTATGATCCTAATGGGAACGTAATCAGCTTCGGTGACAGCTACATGAATGATCTTAACATCTTAAAAATTCGATCGAATAAGAAGAACATCTTCTTCCGTACGCAGAATAGGGTTATTGAAACTTCTGGAAACCCGAAATACACCGATCGACTGTACGCGTTAAATCCGAAAAGGCTATCACCGTTAGAAATGTATGTTAAACCTGGTGCTTGGTTTGCAAGCTATCGCTACATAGGGGGAGATCCGTATGATTTCGTCATTGACTTCACGCTCGAACCTTCGCGGAACGTAGTGATCAATTCAGTAACGAAAAGCTTGAATTTCTATACGATTCACGACTACGAACTAGCTAACGGAAAATATCTTTATATGCGAAGGGAATGGTGGGGGTACAAATCAGGCGGAGGTAGAGAATATTTCTATGATATCGCTATATATGATGCGCGAACCGGCGAGGAGTTGAAATCCACATTCGATAGCCCTGAACTGGCTGCATATTGGAATTCATATGATACTTATGGATTCAAGGATTATGTTTTTAGTCACTCGCTAGGAGATAAAGTGGCGATGAAACGATCCGATTCATCCGCGGAAAATGGCAAGCTCAAAGATGGCATGAGTTGGGTCGTGCTTGATCCTGCGTTGGAGATTGTACATAAAGCAAGATGGTCGCAGCCTGATCCCAATGATTCCTTAACGGCGAAATTAATTGCAACGAGCGGAAATGGCAGCAATCTGGATTATACTTTTGATCTTAACCTTACGACCGATGCTTCAGGAGCGCTTTATTCCTATCAAGCCTACTCTTTGAATAATAGCGGAAGCAGCGGTAAATATGATTTAAACATTACGAAGTATAATCCCGATTTCACTCTTGCTTGGCGAAAGTATTTGAAGCCAGAGACCTTAGCCGGTCCAACAAACGCTGCGACCTTTTTGAATTTCAACTATTCAAATCCCGATCCATACGGTTACATGGTGATGGACATTGGAAGCAACGAGATCGTGGCGAAGTTGTATTATGATCATTATCCGGAAGGAAGCATGGTCCCAGATGCGGTTGAAGAGAATCTGACGCTGAACTTGACAACAGGGTTAATCAAATCACGAAAATCCAGTTTTAATGGGGATGACCTTGTTCCTACGCATTACGGGCATAATCCATTCGAAGCTTATGCAGCCTACGCCGTAAATTGGAGTGGCCCGCGACTTTCCATTCCAAGCAGTACAGTAACGATTGATGGCAATCGAACGACTTTTCTGGCTAATGCTACTTGCTCAGGGTCGGGAGCTCAAGGAGAAGGTTCAAATGCAGTCTATGATAAAACAGGAAATGTTGCAGCAAGAGCGGGGGTCCCGTGTAACGCAGGCAAACAGATCTTCGGGGAGTATTTCGGTGATGGCGTTTACGTATCCCTGAATAAGGCCACAAACAGCGTCAATCAGGGTGTGGCCTTAAACGTATCGATCGGTACGCCAACAACAGGTAAGCCATTCGTTCAATCGTTCACCAGCGGCCAATTCTACTCGCCGACCTCGCTTTCGGATGCTGAAGTGAAGTTTAACTTCATGGTGGAGGACGTGGACTACGACGATGAATGGCTTGGATTCTCTTTCAGAATGAAGGATCGGAAGAACGGCTATGCACTGGAGACGGATGCGAAAAAGATTGAGTTCGTCGTGTATAAAAATGGAGCACGAACCGTTCTTGCTGCACAGGACTATACGCTGCTCAACAAGAAGTCTTACGCGGTAAAGCTGCAGATGGTGGATGCGCAATTTAAGGTTTTCCTTGATAATACGCCACTTTTTGAAGTGGAGGATGATACCTATACGAGCGGCAGGTACGGTTATTTTGCCAACAAGTCGTTTACGACTTTCGGAACGCTGGCCTATAAGTTAATCGTGACAAACGAGGTGTGGTCCGACCAGTATGCCATCTGGGATTCGGGAACGGCACACGCAGAGGTTCAATATAACAACATTTCGTTCACTGACCCAGAGAATGATCCGTCTGCGGGTGGACTGTACGATTGGACGGTTCAGCATACGGTGCGGTTTATCCATAACCAAGGCTTATCTGCACTTCATAACGAAACCTTCCATGATGCGCAGCTTGCATTCGATAAGGTAGGCGATTATCTTGTTAAGCTGAAGGCAAAGGACGATCCGAACCCGAGCTATCTATACCCTGATCTAACCTTTGACTCGTATCGAAAATCCTCGAACGAATTTTCGAATCGGATTACCGTGCATCGGCGTCCGGTTGCAAACTTTACGCTCTCGAGCGCTGCGAATGGCAGCGTGATTTGGAGTGACAAGAGCTATGATCCGGACCGCTATTATAGCAGCGCGGACTATTCAACTGAGGCGACGGGGATTGATTACAAGGCGACTAAGGGCATCATCGAGAAAAGGTTTTACTATATTTCGCCTAGCGGAAATTATGCAGAGGAAAAGCTGGTTTCGCCGCAGGAGTTAGGCACCTATGAAGTTGGCATGGCAGTGCGGGATGAGTATGATGCATGGTCTGATTGGCATGTGGTCCGGCTGACGGTCTCGGTGCTTGCGCCGCCCAACACCCCGCCGGTACCGGGCTTCACGAGCAGTCATATCAACACCTACCGAGGTGTTCCTGTCACTTTTAATTCGGTGGCCAGCGACAAGGAGGACGGCGACCGGACGAAGCTTTTGCATGATTATTATTTGAAGAATACGACGGCTGGGGGCGGCGAGACGCTGGCAAGTGACTCACGCACGAGCTGGAACAAGACGTTCACTAGCATGGGAACGTTCGACCTTCGTCAAGTCGTGGAAGACTCCGCAGGGGCGACCGCGCAGTTTAGCCTGCAGGTCAACGTTGTCAATCGGCTGCCGGCCGGCGTGATTACGATGCCATCGAGTACGGTTCAGAACAATCCGACGAAGTTGACCGTACCGCGGCCCAATTTCACTTGGTCGTATTCGGATGCGGATGCCGATGACCAGACCCGCTACCAGGTGAAGATCTACAAATACGGAGGCTTGCTTCAGCACGATTCTGGGATCAAAGCAGGGAGCGCCAAAGCTTGGACGCCGGGCGCCGATTTGCCGGAAAGGGTCAACATGTACGTCATTGTGCGGGTGTATGACGGGTATGATTGGAGCGACTACAGCGCGCCGAAATTCTTTTATATCGAAACGAACCAGCCGCCTGCAGCTGATTTCGATTGGCTGCCCAAGCCGGTTTATGAAGGCGACATGATCGTTCTTACCCAAACCATCGCCGATCCTGACCAAGATAGCTTGAGTGTCCGTTACTCCGTCACGGATCCGGTTGGCAGCAGCAAGACATTCGATTATGCCGACAGCTTCCCTTACGCGGCCTCAGGGCCGAGCTTTAAAGGCGCGCTGCCTGGAAGCTATTCGGTTCAGCTTACCGTTTCGGACGGGAAAGCGGCTCCGGTCGTTGTACGCAAAACGATTACGGTGCTGCCTCTAACCGTGAGCGGGCAGGTGAAGCATACGGAGCATTGGAACGAACGGCGCAAGGAAAGCAATCTGGCTGCCAGCGGAAACGAGAACAGCCCGCGTTCTTATTCGGTCTTTTGGGCGGGTGAACGGTTCATGCTGGAGGCGGCGACGACGGTTACGGGAACGGCGGCCGCTGCCGATCAAGTGAAGGTAACGATGAACGGCTTCACGGTCAGCTTAAAACCCGCGAATGCGGCAAAAACAGCATGGAGCGGCGACATGTGGGAGGAGAGTTTCGAGGATTTGCCGGAAGGTCCGCTGCTCTTCACGTTCACAGCCATTTACAATAACGGCACGGTTAAATCTACTGAGGTTACAGTGACGATCGCAGGCAATATCCAGCAAACGGTAGGCGTTCACCGTGTGCAATAAAACGTAACAGCGCAAAGGCTGCTCCTTTTTTGCGCGTTAATCGGCTTATAAACAGGCACTCATCGCATTTTACAAATAAATTGCCCGCCTATTATGTGACCAGCCCATAGGTGAATGCATATGATACCTATGACATTGCGTGGAAGAAGGAGAGGGCTATGGCGAAGAGCAGCAAAGGAAAAGGCCCCAAAGGGCGCAAGCCGTTGTTTTATGTGGATAATCCAAACGCGTCGGAGTTGAAATGGCTCGAGGAGTTGAAGAAGAAAAAGCCGACTGCATCGAAGAATGAGGAGAAGCAGGTTCAAGTCAATGCAGCAGCTCCGGTACTGGAAGCTTCAGCAACACAGGAGCCAAAGCAAGAGCAGGCGCCAGTGAAGCTGCCGGAGACGCAGTTGAAGCCGCAGCAAGCGGAGGAAACTTCAGCCGCTGAAGCTGCAAAACCTGCTGAACCTCAACAAGAACCGAAGCAGGAGCTGATCGTGGCAGACTCTGAAGAGCCGGCCGCACTTATTCCACAATCACAGACGGATGAACAATTGAAGGCATTGGCAGAAGAAGTCGAGCGTCAGAAACGCGAGAATGAAGAGGCGGAAAGGCTTCGTCTTGAAGAAGTGGAAGAAATGGAAGAGCTGTTGAAGCAGGAGTTGGAGCGCAAGGAAGCGATTCTATCAGAGAAGCGGATGCCGGAGTCTCCGCTGCCATTCATACACACGGATGACATCGCCGATAACGCGGTAACGTCGGAGAAGCTGGCCTTTGGCGCCGTAGATTCTTCGCGGATCAGGCAAAGTGCGGTTATTACGAACTCGATTGCCGATTTTGCCGTAGAAAGCATCAAAATTGCAAATGGCGCCATCGTTGCGTCGAAAATCGCATCGGAGTCCATTACGAGCGACCATCTGACGAAGAACGCGATTTCCGGTCAAAAAATCCGCGACCGTTCCATTACCGGCGAGAAGCTGCGCGACAACAGCATCACGTCGGAGAAGCTGGCCGATCGGACGATCAGCGCCGACAAGCTTGCTGAAGGATCGATTGAGGCGAAGCATCTGAAGCCGCTCATTATTACGGCCGATCTGCTCGAGGACCAAACGATCACATCCGGTAAAATCAAAAGCGCGGCGATCCGTACGGAGAACATCGCCAACGAAGCGATTTCGACCTCCAAGCTTGCGGAAGGTTCGATTACCCGTTCCAAGCTGCGTGACGGATCGATCACCGGTGAAAAAATCAGCATCGGCGCCATCGATTCCACGCATTTGCAGCCTGGCCTGCTGCTTGCGGAGCACGTAGCTCCGGGCGTTTTGCAGGGAAAGCACATCGCTCCAAGCGAAATAACGGCAAGCCATCTGGCCGAAGGCGCCGTCGGCACTAGGGAGCTGCAGCCTGGCTCCGTGAAGTCCGAAACGATCGCGCAAGGAGCGGTCAGCTCGAAGGAGCTTCAGGAAGGGGCCGTGAAGTCTCAGCATGTCGCACATGGCGAGATCGGCACCGAGCACGTGAAGGATTACGCGGTAACGTCACCGAAAATCGCCGACTTGTCGATTTCGACCATTAAGCTGGTTGATCATGCGGTGACGTCATCCAAGATTGCTGACCAAAGCATCACCTCTAGCAAGATTACCGACGATGCGGTGCAAAGCAAGCACATTAGCCGGCTTAGCGTTGGCGGCAACAAAATCGTATCCGACACCATCGAAGAGCGCCACTTGACCGAGAACTCAGTCGGCTCCAAGCAGCTCATCGATCGCAGCGTGCAGACGTCCCATTTGGCTGCCGGTGCGGTAACGGGCGATAAGCTTGCGGCGCAATCGGTGCAGCAGATTCATATCAGCGCCGCTGCCGTAGGCCAATCGCAGCTGGCGGATGACTCGGTCAGCGAGCAAAAGCTGATTGACGGCAGCGTCACCAGCCTTAAACTCGGTGAGCAAGCTGTTCAAACGAAGCATCTGGCAGATGAAGCGATCACGTTTGACAAGATTGCTCCGGAAGCCATTCGCGCCTTCCACTTGGCGCCTGGCATAGTAACGGAAGAGGCGCTTTCGACGGAATCCGTCACCTCGCAGCATCTGCAGGCGGGGCTGATCGAGGCCTATCATCTGAGCGAAGGCTCGGTTGAAACCAGCGCGCTTCAAGACGGCGCAGTGAAGTCCATCAAGCTGGCAAGCGGCTCCGTAGCGGAGAGGCATCTAGCAGCAGGGGCAATTCACTCCCATCATCTGGCGGACCATGTCGTCAACTCGCTCAAGCTTTCGCCGGAAAGCGTTTCGACCGATAAGCTGACCGATTGCGCAGTCACATCGAGCAAGCTGGCCGACAACAGCGTGACGACGGCTAAGCTTGCGAACGCCTCGGTAACGGGCGACCAGCTGGTTGCCGGCACGGTTACGCGGAAGCATTTGGCGAAAGGCGCGATCGGACCGGAACATCTGGCTACGGGGATTATCGGCGAGCGTCATCTTGCACCTGGCATCGTCGGCAACGAATCGCTGAGCCAAGGCGCCGTGACGGGAGATAAGCTGGCTCCGGGTTCCGTAACCGGCGTCCACCTCGGCACCGAATCGATCGGCAGCCAGCATTTGGCTGAACAATCCGTATATGGCGTGCACCTTGCGACGGACAGCGTCCGAGACATCCATATCGGCAAAGACGCCATTACGGCATCGAAGCTGGCGGACGGCAGCGTAGCAAGCTATCATTTGCAAAATGAAGCGGTCAGTTCCCGCGCAATCGGCCCTTCCGCGGTTCAAAGCCAGCATGTGGCGCCGTCATCAATCGATTCCAATCACCTTACGGAATCGTCCGTGGGCAGCAACCATCTGAAAGTAGACAGCGTTCTGCAGATCCATATGTCGGAGGACTCGGTCGGTACCGCGCAGCTGTGCGATGATTCTGTAACCGACTCGAAGCTGGCGGCGCTGTCCGTCCATGGCGATCACATTCAGCTGGAGACGATTGCGGGCAAGCACGTGAAAGCGGAAGCGATCCAAGGCTACCATATCCGGAAGGGATCGATCTCGCAGGCGCACCTGGCATCGGAGTTCTATACGTTTGAGAAAGCGCCGGACGGCATTATCCATGGCAGCAAAATCAAACGCGGCACGCTTAGCGGCGATACGCTGAGCGACGGCGCGGTCGGCGGAGCGAAGCTGGCGAGCGGAGGCGTAGGCTCGGAAGCGATCGGTTCTGCAGCCGTAGGCGAGGGCCATTTGCAGCCTGGCGCGGTAACGCTTAGCAAAATTGCTCCGAAATCGGTCGCAAGCACGCACTTGATCGCAGGCGCAGTTGGCAGCGAGGCGTTGAGCGATGGCGCAGTGATCAATGCGAAGCTGGCAAACGGAGCGGTCGGCTCGGAGGCGCTGAGCGACGGAGCAGTCGTGAGCGCGAAGCTGGCCAGCGGAGCGGTTGGAGCGGATGCGCTCGGCGATGGCGCGGTGATCAGCGCGAAGCTGGCGAAAGGAGCGGTCGGCTCGAAAGCGATCGGCGATGGCGCCGTAATCAGCTCCAAGCTGGCAAACGGAGCGGTTGGATCGGAAGCGCTGAGCGACGGATCGGTCGTAAGCGCGAAGCTGGCGAACGGAGCCGTTGGGCAGAAGGCGCTTGGCGACGGCGCAGTCGTGAGCACGAAGCTGGCGAGCGGAGCGGTCGGTGTGGATGCGCTGTGCGACGGTGCGGTTGTAAGCTCGAAAATGGCGAATGGCGCCGTAAGCACGCAAGCATTGGGCGACGGAGCGGTAACGGGAGCGAAGCTGGCCCATGGCGCTGTCGGCACGAAAGCGCTCGGTGATGGAGTAGTAACGGCTGCGAAGCTGAAAGCTGGAGCAGTCGGCACGGCAGCCCTTAGCGAACAAGCGGTGACCGGAGAGAAGCTGGCAACCGGCGCGGTCGGCACGGATGCTCTGAGCGACAGAGCGGTAACAGGCTCGAAGCTGGGAGAAGGAGCAGTCGGCACGGAGGCGCTGAGCGATGAAGCAGTGACCGGAGTGAAGCTGGCTCCTGGAGCAGTCGGCACGGAGGCGCTGAGCGACAAAGCGGTGACCGGTTCGAAGCTTGGAGCAGGCGCAGTCGGAACAGCAGCGCTGAGCGACGGCGCGGTAACGGGCTCGAAGCTGGGTGCGGGCGCGGTCGGCACGGAAGCATTAAGCGACGGCGCGGTAACGAGCTCGAAACTGGGATTTGGCGCGGTCGGCACGGAAGCGCTGAGTGACGGCTCGGTAACCGGCAAGAAACTGGGACTTGGCGCAGTCGGCACGGATGCGCTGGTTGACGGTTCAGTAACGGGCACTAAGCTGGGAGAAAGCGCGGTTGGCACGGAAGCGCTGAGGGACGGAGCCGTAACAGGCTCGAAGCTAAGTGGTGACGCGGTCGGCACGGAAGCACTGTGCGACGGCGCGGTGACCGGAGCGAAGCTGGGAGTCGGCGCAGTCGGCACGGAAGCGTTGAGCGACAGAGCGGTAACGGGTTCGAAGCTGGGACTTGGCGCGGTTGGCACGGATGCACTGGGCAAAGGAGCGGTAACGGGCGTAAAGCTGGGACTTGGCGCAGTGGGCACGGAAGCGCTGAGCGACAGAGCTGTAACGGGAGCAAAGCTGGGACTCGGTGCGGTTGGCACGGATGCACTGAGCAACGGCTCGGTAACGGGAGCGAAGCTGGGACTCGGCGCAGTCGGCACGGAAGCGCTGAGCGATGGCTCGGTAACGGGCTCAAAGCTGGCTGCCGGTGCAGTAGGCGTGGAAGCGCTTGGCGATGGTGCGGTAACTAGCAAGAAGCTGGGACTTGGCGCAGTCGGCACGGATACGCTCACTGACGGAGCGGTAACGGGTGTGAAGCTGGGACTTAGCGCGGTCGGTACCGAAGCGCTTCGCGACGGAGCCGTAAGCAGCACGAAGCTGGCGCTCGGCGCGGTCGGCACGGATGCACTTCGCGACGGAGCGGTAAGCGGCTCGAAGCTGGCACTCAGTGCCGTGAGCACGGAAGTGATCGGCGACGGAGCCGTAACAGGAGCGAAGCTTGGTCTTGGAGCCGTTGGTACGGAAGCACTCAGCGATGGCTCGGTAACAGGAGCGAAGCTGGGTCTTGGATCCGTGGGCTCGGAAGCGCTCAGCGATGGCTCGGTAACGGGAGCGAAGCTTGGTCCTGGATCCGTGGGCACAGAAGCGCTCAGCGATGGCTCGGTAACGGGAGCGAAGCTGGGACTTGGAGCCGTGGGCACGGAAGCGCTCAGCGATGGCTCGGTAACGGGAGCGAAGCTGGGACTTGGAGCAGTGGGCACGGAAGCGCTCAGCGATGGCTCGGTAACGGGAGCGAAGCTTGGTCTTGGAGCCGTGGGCACGGAAGCGCTAAGTGACGGCTCGGTAACGGGAGCGAAGCTGGGACTCGGAGCCGTGGGCACGGAAGCGCTCAGCGACGGCTCTGTAACAGGAGCGAAGCTGGGACTTGGAGCCGTGGGCACGGAAGCGCTCAGCGACGGCTCGGTAACGGGAGCGAAGCTGGGACTCGGTGCCGTGGGTACTGAAGCGCTCAGCGACGGAGCGGTAACAGGAGCGAAGCTGGGTCTTGGAGCCGTGGGCACGGAAGCGCTCAGCGATGGCTCGGTAACAGAAGCGAAGCTGGGACTTGGAGCCGTGGGCACGGAAGCGCTCAGCGACGGCTCGGTAACGGAAGCGAAGCTGGGACTCGGTGCCGTGGGCACGGAAGCACTCAGCGATGGCTCGGTAACAGGAGCGAAGCTGGGACTTGGAGCCGTAGGCACGGAAGCGCTCGGCGACGGCTCGGTAACAGAAGCGAAGCTGGGACTCGGTTCAGTGGGCACGAAAGCGCTCAGCGAGGGTGCGGTAACCGGCACGAAGCTCGCGATCGGCGCTGTCGGCGAGAACCAGCTGCAATCCGGGGCGGTAACGCTCAGCAAAATCGCACCGCGCTCTATCACGACTGCCCATCTCATTCCTGGCTCGATCGAGAGTGACTCACTGAGCAACAGTTCGGTGACGAAGGAGAAGCTGGCGGTTGGCTCAGTCGGCACAGAGTCGCTTGCAGACGGCTCGGTAACGGCCGAGAAGCTGGCGCCAGGCCTGCTCTCAGCAGCAGCAGCCCAGCCAGTTTTTGCGGACGGATGCATCGGCGAAGGCCTTTTGGCCGAAGGCGCAGTGACATCGACGAAGCTCGTCGACGGCGCGGTAACGACTGAGAAGCTCGTCGATAGCTCGGTATCGACCGATAAGCTCTGCGACGGCTCGATAACGACAGATAAGCTCTGCGACGGCGCGGTAACGACCGAAAAGCTCGTCGATAGCTCGGTAACGACCGATAAGCTCGGCGACGGCTCGGTAACGACCGATAAGCTCGGCGATAGCTCAGTAACGTCCGGCAAGCTGGAAGACGGCTCTGTCACCGGCGCTAAGATCGCTCTCGGCAGCATTACGGCGGCACACATCGCGCCGGATGCCTTCCCGGCAGCTGCCGTTAAGGAAACGACTGTACAGGATGGCAGCATTAGCTGCGAGAAGCTGAATTTCACGCCGGTCACGACGGTTAAGCGTCAAGCCGCTGTCGTACAGCAGTTCGGGCTTGCGCCGTATAACTTCCAAGGCCAAGGCGAACAGCTGGACATCACGATCGGCTTCGATCAGCCTTTCAGCAACAACTCTTATGTGTTCGTGGCGACGACGGATTGTCCTTCCTGCTACGCTGTCATCAAATTGAAAACAGCCGCTTCTATCCAACTGACGATCGTACGCACGCGCATCAGCCCTGAACCGATCGGCCTAGTAAACTGGATCGGAATCGGAATATAAGATGGTTATCGGCCGGAGCCTCCGCGAGAGAGGCTCCGGTTTCTTTATGACGAATGGTTGACAGCGCTAACATTCCTCGCGTACTATAATAAATACCTATCAGACAGGTAGCTAGGTGGAGAGGTGAGAAATGGAACGATGAAAAAGATCCAGAAAATATTGGTGCATGAGCAAGTGTCTCAGGAAATCCAAAACTACATCGAAGAGAAAGATTTATCCGAAGGCGAAAAGCTGCCGTCAGTTGAAGAAATGACGCAAATGTTCGGCGTCGGACGCTCCTCGTTGAGAGAAGCGCTTCGTTACCTGGAAGCGATGGACATCATTCAAGTCCAAAACGGCAAAGGGATTTTCGTCAAGGACGTCAATACGTTCCGCTTCACCGGCAAAGTCAAGATCGAACGGGAGCGCAATTTCCTGCTGTCGATTTTGGAGGTGCGCCGCGCATTAGAAGGACAAGCCGTTTCGCTGGCGGCCAAGCGGATCTCATCAAAGCAAATCAATGAAATTGAAGAATGTCTCGATGAATACCGCAAGCTGAAGGAAGCGAACAAAGACACCTCGCAGATCGATCTCGCTTTTCACCGGCACATCATTAAAGCGGCGAACAATCCGGTGCTGGAGACGGTATTGGACTCGATCTCGGGCTTGTACGAGAAATTCTTTAACGAACCGCTCGGCGACAAGCAGCTCTTTGATGAAACCTATCCTTACCACATGACGATGTTTCAAGGCATCGCGGCACATGACACTAAGGCCGCTATGGATGAGTTTGACAAGATGATGGACTGCATCGAGGAGAAAATTAAAAGCGCGTAAAAATGCCCGCTATTTTTTCCTTGACAATTCTAAAGCGCTTTCAATATAATCAACCTATCAGACAGGATGACTGCATGACTGTATGATACATTCACACAATATAGGGGGATGAACATCCATGGCAAGTCGCAAGAAACTCCTGGCAACACTTCTTACCGGAGCTGTGACAGTCGGTCTCATGGCAGGATGCGGCAACAACTCGAATGACAGCACGTCTAGCAACGCGAATGCAAACGCAGGTGCAAGTGATGAGAAGATCAAGCTGCGCATGATCGAAAGCTTGACAAGCCCGAACAGAACGAAATTGATCCAAACATCGATTGACAAGTTCGAGGCAGCTAATCCCAACATTGAGGTTGAGTTCATCTCCCCTCCATTTGACCAAGCAGACAACAAGATCAGAACGATGCTCGGCGCGAAGGAAGATATCGACATCCTTGAGGTTCGTGACCTGAACGTGGCTGAGATGGTAAACAACGGTTTTGTGGAACCGCTTAACCAATACGCAGATAAGTGGGCTGATTTCGGATCGGTGACAGCTGTAGCGAAATCCGTCGGTTCCGTAGGCGATAAAATCTACTTCATTCCGAACGGCCTGTACGAGAGACAGCTGTTCTACCGCGCAGACTGGTTCAAGGATCTTGGCCTGACGCCTCCGAAAACATGGGACGAGCTTTACGAAACAGCGAAGAAGCTGACCGATCCTGCGAAGAACCGTTTCGGCTTCTCCTTCCGCGGCGGCTCGGGTTCGACAGGTACGACGGACGCCATGATTCTGGCCTTTAACGGCGAGAACGTAAATCTCGAGGATTCGATGTTTACGAAAGACGGCGCATCGATCTACTCCACGCCAGAAGGTAAAGCAGCAATGGAGCTGTATCTGAAGCTGTACAAAGACGCATCGCCACCGGACTCTATCAACTGGGGCTTTCAAGAGCAAGTGCAGGCGTTTACTTCCGGCGTAACGGGCATGCTGCTCCAAGATCCGGACGTTATCCAATCGTTGACGGAGAAAATGCAAGAAGGCACATGGGCGACAGCTCCTCTGCAAACAGGCCCGGGCGGCAAAGCGCTACTCGCAGCAGGCGGCGCAGGCTGGGGGATCGCGGCGAACTCCGAGCATAAAGAAGCAGCTTGGAAGCTGATCGAATTCCTGTCCAGCCCGGCTGAGAATACGCAATTCTCGAAAGATTTCGGCCTTATTCCCGTACATGCAAGCGCGGCTGAAGACGAGTTCTTCAAAACAGGTCCTTACAAAACATTGCTCGACATGTCCAACCAACCGGATACGTTCGTGAACTACAAGCCGGCGTTCCAATATCCGGGCAACGCGCAATGGGGCCAAGTCGCAATGGAATCCACGCAGGCGCTTCTGCTTGGCCAAACGAATCTCGACGATACGCTGAAGAAGTGGGACCAATACTGGGTTGATGAGAAAGCGAAATTGAAAAAATAACGGCATGTTCAAGAGGGCGGCGGCAAGCCGCCCTTACTAAATTCAAAGAGCAAGGCGGTGTCTTATGAAAAATCAACGCATGTTTATCCTATCGGGCCTGCTTCCCGCTTTGTTGCTTGTCCTTGTTTTTACGTACTATCCGTTCTTTAAAGGAATCGTCATGGCGTTTCAGGAGTATAAGCTGTTCGATTTAAGGAATGTGCATTTTGTAGGATTGGATAACTTCAAGGCAGCCTTTAAAGATCCGAAATTTCTGATGGCGCTAAAAAACAGCGGTTATTGGGTGTTCTGCTCGCTAATCCTGCAATTTACGTTCGGTTTGATACTTGCTCTGATGATGAAGAAGCAGTTTAAAGGAAGAGGCATTTACCAAGGCTTCGCTTTCTATTCCTGGGCACTGTCCGGCTTCCTGATCGGGATGATCTGGAAATGGATGTTCAACTCGCAAATCGGCGTTATTAACGACTTGCTCCTCAAATTCGGCATCATTCACGAACGGATCGGGTTTTTGTCGGATCCGAAATGGGCAATGGTCTCCAACATTGTCGCCAACGTGTGGTACGGAGTAGCCTTCTTTGCAATTATGCTGCTGGCCGCATTGCAATCCGTTCCTTCCGAGCTCTACGAAGCTGCCGAGATGGACGGCGCTGCAAGCTGGCGTAAGCTTATGAACGTGACGCTGCCTTATATTATGCCGACAATTATCGCGACAACGCTATTGCGCGCGATTTGGATATTTAATGATCCGTCGATCATTTATGGATTGACCAACGGCGGTCCCGCCGGCAGTACGCACATTTTATCATCCCTCATGCTGGATAAAATTATTTACGGCGGCGATTACGGTGCTGCATCCGCAATCGGAATCATCATGATGGTCATTCTTCTGCTCTACACCATCTTCTTCCTTACCGTTACAAAGGCTGAGAAAGTAGGTGATTTCTAATGAAGCAGCGCCTTCTGAGCATGTTCAAGTTCTCATACTTATCGCTCTACCTGATCATTATGATTTTCCCGCTTTATTGGATCGTCATCACATCGCTCAAACCGCAGAAGGACATTTTCTCGTTTCCGTTGAAATATTGGCCTGATACGATTACGATGGACAATTATGTTAACATTTTCAAAATATCGAAGTTTCATATCTACATCGGCAACAGCTTCCTGATTGCGATCACGGCTGCGTTCGTCGTACTCATAATCGCCATTCTGAGCGCCTATGTATTGGCACGCTTCTCCTTCAGGGGGCATCGCCAAATTATGCTCGCTTTCTTCGCGACGCAGATGCTGCCGGGCTTTATCGCCTTGGCGCCGCTTTATCTGATGATGAGCAACATGCACCTCCTGAACAACCGGATCTCTCTCGTACTCATGTACACGGTAGGGTTGATTCCGTTCTCGACGATCATGCTGCGCGGATTCTTCCAGCGGATTCCTGGTAGTCTTGAGGAAGCGGCGATGATCGACGGCTGCTCGCGCTGGTCGGCCCTTATCCGAATTATTATTCCGGTTATGCTGCCTGGTATTGCATCGACGTTTATTTTCGCCTTTGTTCAGAACTGGAATGAGCTATTCCTGGCCGTTATGTTCATTGATAACGATGCGCTCAAAACGCTGCCGGTGGCAATGAATTCCTTTATTATGAAATTCGATGTCGATTGGGGAGCAATGTCGGCAGGAGCGGTGCTTTCGATTATTCCGACGATTCTTATTTTCGCCTTCGCGCAGCGCTTTATCGTTGAAGGTTTGACACAAGGAGCGGAAAAAGGATGAACGAAACGTACACTGCTGCTTCGGCGGCAAGAGAGAAGCAATTCACGCAAGTGGCTTACGATGAATTCGATGCGAGGCATCACGGCTCGATTCATGTGCCGATTTATCAGAACAGTCTATTCGCGTTCAAATCTTATCAGGAGTTCGACCACGCGTTTACGGCGCTGCTGGATCATCACGTCTATTCCCGCGGCAACAATCCGACCGTAACTTACCTGGAGCAGAAGCTGGCGGAGCTCGAAGGCGCGGAGAAAGCCAGATGCTTCGCTTCCGGGATGGCGGCGATCTCTTCCGCTATTTTGTCCTCGGTGAAGCAGGGCGATCACGTCATTTGCGTTCATCAGGCGTATGGCCCGACCAAGGAGTTTCTATCCGTATACTTGACGAAATTCGGCGTGGAAACGACGTTCGTGGACGGCAGCTCCATCGATAACTTCAAAACGGCGGTGCGTCCGAACACGTCCTTGTTCTACCTGGAAAGTCCGACCTCGGGACTGTTCGAGCTGCAAAATCTTCGCGAATGCGCCGCCTATGCCAAGCTCGTCGGAGCCCGGACGATTATTGACAATACGTGGGCGTCACCGTGCTTCCAAAACCCGATTGAGCTGGGGATCGATCTGGTCGTCCATTCCATTACAAAATATATTGGCGGCCACAGCGATTGCGTTGGCGGCGTTATACTCGGTTCTACCGACATCATGGATCAAATCGGCTATAACGAATACATGCTGCTCGGCGGCTTAATGACGCCGCAAACGGCGGCGCTCGTCGCCAAGGGTCTGCGGACGCTTCCTCTTCGCATGCAGCGGCATGAAGAGAGCGGGCTGCTGCTCGCGGATTTCCTGAGCCGCAAGCCGTATGTAACCCGCGTCAACCATCCCGGCTTATCGTCGCATCCGCAGCACGAGCTGGGCAAGAGTCAGATGAAAGGCTACGGCAGCCTGTTCTCCTTCGTGACAAACGAACCGCTCGACAAGATGAGAGAATGGGCAACGAAGCTGAACTATTTCAAAATCGCGGTCAGCTGGGGCGGGTTCGAAAGCCTCGTGACGGCAAACCCGCTTGGCGCAATAGCCGGCTACGAAGGGACCACCATTGTCAGGTTGTATGTAGGGATGGAGGATCCGAAGGATCTGATGGCCGACATCGATCAGGCTTGGGAGTCCTGCAACACCTAATTGAAAAGAGGCTGTCCCATAGCCATGTGTATGGCAACGGGGATAGCCTCTTTTTTCTTTGGCGGCAATTGGAGCTTGCAGAGCAGGAAACGGTAATCGGATGGATTTTTGGAGCGTGCGATGATTTTGTATCCGCAAGACGTGCGGGCGATGGTGTAGAAGATCGTTCTATTACCGCCCGGATCGCCGGAGAGGATCGCGCGGACACGGATTCTAGTACTAGTCATACTAAGGATGCGCACGGTTTGGACAACGGACGCAACGGTGCCGGGATCGCCAACTACGACGTAAACTCTCCCCTTAAACACAATGGTCTTTAAGTTACAGAGCAGCAACCGGCTTAAGGTAATGCCCCAAAACTTGCGAAAAAAGGCATAAATTTTGGCCCGCGTGCTGAAACGCAGAGGCAGCTGAATGAATTCACGGCCGCCGATTTTAATCACTTTTCTATTTATACCGGAGTCAAATACCTCGAACCACGCCGCTTCGGCTTTGTTCAGAAAAACGCGAAGTGCCTGACGAAGCTGAACGCTTGCTATCATTTCACATCCCCTCCTCTATTTAATCAGCATATGTTGCTAGGTTCATACAGTTCCCGTAAAATCGCGCAAAATCGGCACGGCTCCCGCCTTAACGTACATCAGCCGTTACTCTTGCACTCTATTGTCCATACACTAACTGGTAAAAGGCAGTTAGGGGGGTGAGTGCGTTCATGAAGCCCGGCAGCGGAAGAGCACGTCATCAGAATCGTATGCGGCCAATTCTAAATGATAGAGTCTATTCCGGTTCTCCGCGAGCAAGCGTCAGCAGTCCGCCTCCTGCCGAAGGGAGCGAGACTATGCCTCTGCCATTGGCTGCTGCAACGAATCTACGGGTTTCGGCCGCTGCCGGGAGCAGGGAACGGACTCTCTCCGGTGCGGCAGGCAGCCGTCACGCGAACAAAAGCAAAGCCGGGGTGAAATCGCGTCGAGCGAAGCAGCCGAGTGCCCATGTACGTAAACGGAAGGAGCAAGAAGACATGCAAGGGCATGTGCAGCAGGTGAGCATCAAGGCGAGACCGAAACCAACGCGGCAAAGTCAGCGGACCGTCAAACGGGCCCGAGCTAACCGGCGGCGCACGCCAACCGCAGCCGTACCGAAGCATTCGCCGCAGGTGGTCACGGCAGCCCCGACCCAGGCGGCTGGTCAGCCGGTCGTATCGGTCATCATCCCGGTCATGAATGAACGCAGAACGATCGCGAAAGTGATTCATGCGGCCAAAAAGGTACATCCCAGCGTAGAGGTCATTGTCGTCTGCAATGGCACGACCGACGGATCGGCAGCCATCGCGCGAAAGCATGGGGCACGGGTCATCACTTTTGCGGAGCCGCTTGGCCATGACGTCGGCCGAGGCGTGGGCGCGGCTGCAGCCAGCGGGCAGGCATTGCTCTTCATCGACGGAGACATGGTCATTCCGGCTTCGGAGCTGAGGCCCTACGTCCAAAGCGTTCTGCATGGCGGCGTCGATGTGGCGCTCAACGATTATTCCGGCCCGACCAACAAAGCGAATGTCCATAGCGTCGTGTTGGCGAAGCACGCGTTGAATATGATGCTGCGGCGACCGGATTTGAAAGGAACCTCAATGACCGCCGTTCCCCATGCGATCAGCAGCAGTGCTCTGGAGCGGATCGGTGCCGATGCGCTGGCGGTCCCGCCGCTGGCACATGCGAGAGCGGTGATGCTGGGACTTACGGTGCGAGCGGTGAAGCGCGTGAACGTCGGCAAGCTCAATCTGCTCCGGAAGCAGAGGGAACGGACGAATCCGCTCGAGTACCTTATCGTAGGCGATCACTTGGAAGCGATCAATTGGCTGACGAAGCAAACGGACGATCGCGGAGGCTACCCGGATATGGAGCGAAAACGTTATTTGGCGAGGTGAACGTATGCAATCCAGGAAGTCAGTACGCTCAAGCCGCGCGCGCGGCAAAAGCCGCAGAACCGCAGCTGCTGGCCGGAAAGGCCGAGCGCGCGCGGCGAAATCCGGTCGAACAAAAATGGCCAGCCCGTACTCCGGCAAGCTGCAAAGCGTCTTCCATGCCGGGTACGAGGATGCCTCGGCGCTGAACAAGAGCGGGTGGAGTATCGCTCAGGCCGGCGCCGCAGACGCCAGACACCGCATGAATGCGCGCTGGACGCTGCGCTGCGCCGGGCGCGGCCAATCCGGCGCGATGCGCATGAAGCTGCTGGCGGAAGGCAGGGCGTATGCCGACGGCTTCGCTTCCGCACTGGATTTGCCAAAGGGAATGTGGCAGCCGGTCGCCATGTCCAAGTCGGCCGCGGCCGTAGTCATAGCGGTACCGGGCATGAACCGGGCTGCCATTAAGCAGCTGCAGCGGCTGCCGTTCCAAGACATTATCGTCGTCCTGGAGAATGGGACGGAGGGCGATTTCGCGGAGCTGAGGGAGCTGCCCGACATTACGATCATGCAGACCGGGGACCGGCTGGGTGCTGATGTCGGCCGGGCGATCGGTGCCCGCATGACGAAGGCTGACATCGTCCTGTTCGCAGACGGGGGGAAGGAGACAGCGGCGGAGCAGCTGGCGCTCATGCTGGCGACGGCAGAGGCGGGGGCCGATGTCGTCATGGCGGATCAGACGCCGCAGCTCGGACCGTTTAGTCGCTGGGACGATAGAACGCGCATAAGAGCCTTTATGAATTGGTCGCTGGGCAAGCCGGAATTGAAGGCCAATTCCGTGGAGCTGCTGCCCCATGTCTGGTCGCGCCATGGCATCGAGAAGGTAGGCGTCTCTCAGTTGGCCGTGCCGCCGCTCGCCCATCTCACAGCGATCCGGCACAAGCTGCAGCTGCGAAGCATTGCCCTGCAGGCGGGAGCCTCCGGCCATGCTTCGGTCGAACTGTCGGTTGGCGACCATATCGAAGCGCTGCAGACGGCCATGAAAGCAGAAGGAGCAAGACTGTCATTTTCAGATCAGCTGAGGCGGCGCGCCATCACGGGAGGAACGGCAACATGAACGGCATGGTGGGCATGACGAGCATTATTATACCGAACTGCAACGGACTATCGCTTCTGCAGGATGCCATTGCCGCCATTCGTTTGCACACCGACCGGCATGAAACGCCCTATGAGCTCATCGTGGTCGACAACGGCTCGCTTGACGGCACCTGCAGATGGTGTATCCGGGAGGGGATCACCTGCTTGTCGCTGGCCGAAAACAAAGGATTTCAGTTTGCCTGCAACCGCGGATTAAGAGCGGCGGCCGGCGACTATTTGCTGCTGCTTAACAATGATGTTACCGTCTCTGCCGGCTGGCTGCCCGCCTTGCTTCATACGCTGAACTCCCGCGAGGATGTCGGCATGGTCGGCCCTGTTTCGAATTTCGCCAGCGGCCGTCAGCAGGTGCCCTCCCCTTTTTCGGAAATGGAGGCGCGAAGCGAGTCCATGTTGCGGGTGGTCGGTTTTTGCTTGTTGATCAAGCGTTCCCTCTATAATCGCATAGGCGAGTTAGACGAACGGTTCTCGCCCAGTCATTACTGCCTTCGCGCCCGCATGCACGGATTCCATCTGCTCATGTGCCATGATGTTCTCGTCCATCACCAGGGCGGCGCCGACATCAAGCGCAGCGATTCCGGTTGAGGTGCGGCGGCTCGTCCGAGCGAAACAAGCAGCATTTTAGTTTAATTGGAAGGTAGATCCCGCGAATTTCATGCAATGATCGTTGAAGGAGGGCATTCATTTGAAAGCTGTCATCTTGGCAGGCGGCACGGGAACAAGGCTGTTACCGCTGACGAGGCTCTTGAACAAACATTTGCTGCCGGTCGGGAAACACCCGATGATTTGCTATGGCATCAACAGTCTGAAGGAAGCGGGAATCACGGAAATCATGCTGATCACAAGCCGCGTTTCCGCAGGAATGTTTACTTCGTTTCTAGGAAGCGGCGCGGAGTATGGGGTATCGCTTACTTACCGGATTCAGGAGGAAGCCGGCGGCATTGCTCAGGCGCTGGAGCTGGCGCAGCCTTACATTGGCGAGGATGCCAAATTTATCGTGCTGCTGGGCGACAATCTGTTCGAGGAGCCGCTCGCTCCCCACATCGAAGCGTTCATGCGGCAGGAGGACGGCGCAATGGTGCTGCTCAAGCAGGTGCCTGATCCCGAGCGCTACGGCATACCGGTCTTCGATGAAGCGGGACGTATCATCCATATCGATGAGAAGCCGGCTCAGCCGCTTTCGGACAGCTGCGTAACCGGCATCTATATGTTCGACAGCTCCGTCTTCGGTTTTATCGCGACGCAGACGCCTTCTAAGCGCGGCGAGCTGGAAATTACCGATGTGAACAATGTATACGCGCGTTTGGGCAAGCTGGCGTACAGGCATTTAAGCGGCTGGTGGACGGATGCCGGAACGTTTCAGTCGCTGCACGAAGCAGCGCTAAAGTTTAGCGGAAACGGGAACGATTCGCCATGAAATCGATGAACAAAAAGGCCGGAACGCTGAAGAGCGTGCTGCTCGCTGGAGGTCCTCGGCCCATGGTAAGCAAACGCGGCTACTCTGAGCCGCAGCCGGTCTCGCTCGCGGCGGTGCAGACGCCGGGAATCGGAAGTCCGCGCAATTCGGCTAAGAAACCGGCTGGAGCCTCCGGCGGGGGAACGGTGCCGCAGCAAGCTTCGCGTTCGGGAACCAAAACGCGCTCCGGAGCCTCTAAGAAGCGGACACGAGGGCGGAAGTCCGCCTCTTCGAAGGGCCGGAACCGTCGCCGCGGGCAACGGCGTTCTGCGCCTCGCGGCGCCGCGGCGGATCAACGGCATTATCACGACAACGCGTTCACGGCAGGCTACGAGCTGGGCCGGTACGAAGGCGGCGAACTGATGCTCGAGCAGGCGCTGCCCGGTAATTTGCTGCTGCCGGAAGTACGGCTGCAGGATGTGATCGCCCTCGGCGCGGAGCAGCTTCGCACGCATTGCCTGCCGCTGCTCGACGTCCACGAGGTTTATGCCGAAATGGAACAGGCGATCCACGAGCGCCGGCCTTGCTCGGTCATCCGGCTTGGCGACGGCGAGCTGCTGACGCTTGCGCAGGATACCGTCTACGATGCGGCTACCGTGAAGCGGGAAGGCACGTTTCTTCCGTATGCCGGCGTCGTTCCGCCGGATCTCCATGCACGCGACTTGCTCGCGGAGGCGATCAGGCAGGCGCAGATCGTCGGCGTGCCGCAATCGCGGAGGAAGCATTACCATCCGCTGCTGCATCCTGCATTCCGCGGAAATCACTTGAATCTCGCGGCACACCGGCTGACGGGCTCGACGGTCAATTACAGCTTGCAGCAGGCTGGCCTGCTCGGCAGGCTGCTGTCGGGGAAACAGCTCCTCGTCATCGGCAATGCCGCGCCTTCTCTTGCTCATGTGCTGACAGAACGAGGGTTCATCGTCTCCGGCCTCATCAGCCCGGTTCGAGGAGTTCGCGATGCGGAGCGCGTCATCCAGGAGTCGCGCGGATTCGAATTCGACTTGGCGATCGTTTCCGCCGGTATCGCGGCCGTGATCATTTGCAGCCGGATTGCGAATGAGCGGGGGAGGACTGCGCTTGATTTCGGTCATATGGCGGATGCCATTGTGAAGCGCCAAATCGAGCTTACTCACTAAGGATGGGAGAGAACAGACCGATGAGAAAACAAGCATATGCACGCCGAAGACGGAAGAAGGCGGTAACGAATCCCGCCCGCAAGACGAACATGAGGCAGAAGCAAAGCCGGTTTCCCATCGGTATGGAGACCGGTTACCGGGAAGGCGTTCGCGTCGGGTATGACGGCTTCGGTACGTATTTCGCAGGCACGAGCATCATTATTCCGAGCTATAATCAAGTCCATTTTCTTAAAAAATGCATCGCCAGCATCGAGCTGCACACATCCGGCAGCTATGAAATCATCATTGTAGACAATGCTTCGACGGACGGCACGGAAGCTTATTTACGCAGGCTCGGCAGCAGAGTGCGGTACAGGGTGCTTGAGACAAACCGGGGCTTCGCGGGCGCCGTCAATGTAGGGATGATGATGGCGAAGGGCTCGTATTTGCTGATGCTTAACAACGATACGATCGTGACGGAGCGCTGGCTGGATAATATGCTGGCCTGCTTGAACAGCGATCCCGCCATCGGCATGGTCGGTCCGGTGTCCAATTATATCAGCGGCGACCAGCGCATCGACGTGCCTTACAAGACGGTAAAAGGCATCGCACCATTCGCAAGGCGTCACAATATCCCGAATCCGGCCAAATGGCAGCGAACCGATCGGCTGACGGGCTTCTGTCTGCTGTTCCGCCGCGAGCTGTGGGATCGGACCGGTTATTTGGACGAAGGCTATACGATCGGCAATTTCGAGGATGACGATTACAACATCCGCGTCCGATTGCAAGGCTATGCCATGTGCATTGCGCGCGATTCGTTCATTCACCATTTCGGCAGCGTCAGCATAAAGGCGCTTGGCGATAAGATTGCCGAAGTCAACAATCACAATTCGCAGGTATACGTGGAGAAATGGGGCAACCCGCACGATCTCGTCCACTACACTCGGCAGTTGAGCGTCCCTGGCGGCACAGAACAAGGGGAATCCGCATTTTTTCCGCAGCATGTCGTGGCGCGCGGCATCTCCGGTACGCTGTATTGGGTCGAAGGAGGCGTGCGCCGTCCGATTGCCGGCCAAGTGAACGTGCCGGTCACGCGCCTCTCGCAGGTCGACATTCGCCGCTGGCCGATCGGAGAGCCGATTGCCCCTGAGCTAGCGGAAGCAGGTTGGCACGGAATTGCGACGGACGGTAGCGGCCTGCCTTCGAAGCAGGGGGTCACCGCAATTGGCGAGGACGGGTTGCTCTATTACGTCGAGAATGGCACCCGGCGCAGAGTGGCGAGCGCCAAAACGGCCGAGGCGTGGGGCCTGCAATTGAAGCCCCAGGGCTTGGTGCCGGCAGAGCAGCTCGCTCTGCTGCCGGAAGGATTGCCCATCATTGCGCCTGTACGTGTCGTAGAACATCTCTAGCGGAGCCAAACGGAGCGGGAACGGCGCCGTGGCTGTGCCATGCAGAGCGGGCGGCGCATATGCTATTCGGAGATCGATTTCTTAGTTGCGAAAGGTAGAGGAGGGACCACGCGTCATGCAGCGTATCGTAACCGAAATGATTGAGCATATGTCTCATTCCCATGAGCAGCTGGCACGCGTCTTGGAGGCGAAGCGGCATGTCGCAGTCCGCATGGCGCAGATCGTGCACGCTCTGCCGGACACGCACCCGGGCTTCGGCGGGGTGAACGAGTTGATGGACAACTCGCAAATGACGACGAAGAGCATCGTTAACTACTTGCACAGCATCGCCGAGCTACAGGAGTCGCTCGCGCAAACGATTTCGGCTGTCATGAGAGAGATCGATGTACCGGAGGATGAAGAATAGGCGGAGGAAAGGAAGCTGGAAGCTATGCGTCGGGAAAGAGCTTATCTAAGAATGCTGGACGCCTCCGCCAAAGCGCAGTGGAATGTGGCCATGATTCTGGAAGCGAAGGCGGTTGAGGCGGAGAAGGTTCGCGCTTGGCTATTGAACCATGTGACGGCTGATGTGTTCGCGGAGCATCAAGATCAGTTGAAATCCGCGATGCAGGTGCATGATCAGCTGGTCGAGGTCATTGATGGACTGGCGAAGCTGAATTCTGGGATGACCCATGTGCTGAAGGCGGCACTGCGCCAGGTCGACGAGATGGGAGGAGGGTCTAACGGACTGGACAACATGCTGGGTGGAAACTTCGATATGGGAGTGAGGCCGCAATGAACTTAAGCCGCAAGGAGCTGGAGGTTCGTCTGGAGCTCCTTGCATCTCTCGCCCGCAGCCAGCAGGCTGTCGCAAGGATTTTGAACAGCGTCGCGGATGAAGCGAATCGGGCTCCCAATTTGGCGCACGCCATTCAGCGCAACATGACTCGGCTCGAGGCGATGCAGCTGACCCTTACGGCGATGGCGGGCGCTTTGGAGCGCAGCCAAAGCCGGGGGCGCCGCGGATTCGCTCTGCCTTCTGAGCCATGGCTGCATCCAGCCGCAGCCATTGGCGCGCATCTTAAGTCCAATTAGCAAAGTAGGGAGGAACGGGAACATGATCATACCAGCGTCTATTAGCGGCAAGAAGATCGTGAGGAAACCTACAAGCTTCAAGAAATTGACTCCTGCTTACGGCACCACGCGCAAAAACACGAAGTCAGGTACAGCCGGCAAATCTTCCGCACGCAAGCAAAAGCGTACCAAAAAGCGGGACTTAAACCGCTACAAATACAACCGGGCATTCGACATCGCCTATAACCAAGGCTATAATCTCGGTTTTGCCAAAGGGTTCGAGGATGGCCATCAGCTTGCGTACGAGCAGCATACGTAAAAGAAGCAGTGTAAGCAAAGCGGGAGTTCAGCCACCTGAGTACCGACTGGCATGCACTCCCTACGAATTGCTAAGCTCCAAGGGAGCGGTAAGCTGCATCCCCGCTACCCTAGCAGCCATGTGTTCAGCCGTTAGATAGCCTTGCGTCGTATAAGGTGGATTTTCCAATTATTCTTGAAAATCCAGCTATTTCCATGCTATTATTTATATATCCGACAAATTCTACCAGAATAATTATTTTAATCAATTTGGCAAAGGAGACTTCGACCATGGCTGAAGAAAGAAAGCTGAGTTTGGAAACGCTGGCCGTGCATGCAGGCCAGGAAGTGGATCCGACAACGGGATCGAGAGCGGTACCGATTTACCAGACCACCTCTTACGGCTTTAAAGATACGGAGCATGCCGCAGATTTATTTGCATTGAAGCAATTCGGCAACATTTATACAAGAATCATGAATCCGACGACGGATGTTTTCGAGAAGCGGGTCGCCGCGCTGGAGGGTGCTCCGGCCGCACTGGCCACCGCTTCCGGACAAGCAGCCATTACATACTCGATTCTGAATATTGCCGGAGCCGGCGACGAGATCGTTGCCTCCACGAATTTGTACGGCGGCACTTATAATTTATTCTCGATCACCTTGCCAAAGCTCGGCATACAAGTGAAGTTCGTTAATCCGGAGAACCCCGAGAACTTCCGGGGCGCCATTACCGAGAGAACGAAAGCGCTGTTCGCGGAGACGATCGGCAATCCGAAAGGCGATGTGCTTGACATCGCTTCCGTTGCGGATATCGCCCATGAGCACGGCATCCCGCTTATTGTCGACAACACGCTGGCAAGCCCGTATCTGTGCCGGCCAATCGAACACGGAGCGGACATCGTCGTCCATTCAGCTACGAAGTTTATCGGCGGACACGGTACCTCCATTGGCGGCGTAATCGTAGACGGCGGCAGCTTGGACTGGAAGGCTAGCGGCAAGTTCCCCGGCCTTACGGAACCGGACCCCAGCTATCATGGCGTCGTATACACCGACGCAGTCGGACCGATCGCCTATATCATTAAGGCACGCGTTCAGCTGCTGCGCGATATGGGCGCCGCGATCTCGCCCTTTAACTCGTTTCAAATGCTGCAGGGCCTTGAAACGCTGCATCTGAGGCTTGAGCGCCACAGCAGCAATGCGCAGCAGGTTGCGCAGTTTCTGGAGCGTCATGAGGCTGTGGAGTGGGTCAGCTACCCGGGGCTGCCGAGTCATCCTACCTATGAACTGGCCCAGAAATACTTGCCGAAAGGGCAGGGAGCGATTCTTACGTTTGGCGTGAAGGGCGGGGCAGATGCGGGACGCAAAGTCATCGACAGCGTGAAGCTGTTCTCGCATCTGGCGAACATCGGCGATTCCAAATCGCTGATTATCCATCCGGCGAGCACCACGCACAGCCAGCTCGTGGGCGAAGAGCTGCTTTCAACGGGCGTGAGCCCTGGACTTATCCGCCTCTCCATTGGAACCGAAGGAATCGACGACATTATTTATGATCTCAACCAGGCGATTTGGGCTAGTCAGGTTTAACTTATTCCATCCCAAATAGGCTGACCCTAAACGTCCTGAATGACGTAAGGGCCAGCCTATTTTTTCATTCTTCTCTGTGTGTGGCCCCCGTTACTGGAAGCTGCGCTTGGTGCCGTTCGTGAGCACGGGCAAATTCTTGATTGTGCTGGTCATGCTGGAGTGGCAGATCGGACAGCTGGGGAACTCCCCGAACGAGAAATCGTATCTCATCCAGCAAGAGCAATTCTCGTTGCTGCATGTCCAAACGGATGTTTCTTCTTCGGGGATCGGTTCAACGACTTTCTTTGAGAAATGAATAATCAAGCCCTCCTTCGTTTTGGTGCCGTAACCTCTTTTAATATGTGACTGGACTGCCAGAATTATACTCCTTTTTTCATGGACGGATTGCCCCTCGGGTCAAGCGCCAATTTTGCGGGCCAAGCGGACAAGTGACCAAGAGCCTTGCCTGTCATTCGCATATATATAGAGACAGAATACTTGAACAGCAGAGGTGGCGCAAGTGCAGGCGAAGCGGAAGGTGAACGGCAAAGCGGCAAGAAGGGGATTCGCGGCAGGGTACGCCCATGGGGAGCGGGATGGCGCTTGCGAATTCATCTATCGGCATCTACAGCCCGCCGCCTTTCCAATGAGGAACGTCCGCGTACTTTATATTCCGCAAGGCTTCGATGCGATCGATCAAGGCATTATCGAAGCGCTGCGCCAAACGGTGCGGGAGGTTTATGTCGCCGAAGCGAGGAATATGGCCGAGCAAGCTTCAATCGTCCGCCCGGATTGGCTGTTTGTGCTGAACGGGCTGCACGTGTTTCCCGAGGATCATCTGGCGCAGGTTGAGGCGGTGCGGGCGATGGGGATCCGTACGGCTATTTGGTTTGCCGACGATCCGTACTTTACTTCAGAGACGGTGCATATCGCGCCGCATTACGATGTCGTACTGACGCACGAACTGAGTACGGTGGAGCTGTACCGCGGACTTGGCTGCCCGGAGGTCATCTACATGCCGCTGGCCGTCGATCCGAATCGGTTCAGGCCAATTAAGGTCGGCACAGAACATCGCAGCGATATTTGTTTTATCGGGCAAGCCTTCTGGAACCGCGTCGAGCTGTTCGATGCCATCGCGCCTTACCTGAAGGGTCGGAAGGTGTTCATCGCGGGCGGGCTGTGGGAACGGCTTCGCAGCTACAAGCGGCTGCGGAAGTTCATTCGGAAGGGCTGGCTGCCGGTCGATGAGTCGATCCGCTACTACAACGGGGCGAAGATCGTCATCAATCTGCACCGAATAACCGAGCAGGGCAAGGATAACAAGAACGATCTGAATTTGCCGGGCCTCTCCATCAATCCGCGAATGTATGAAATTGCCGCGTGCGGCACGCTGCAGTTGACGGATGTACGGGAGGATTTGCAACATCACTACGTGCCTGGGGTCGAGCTTGAAACGTTTGGCTCGCCCGAGGAATTGGTTTCCAAGTTGGACTACTATCTGCGTCACGAGGAGCTGCGCCGCCAGATCGCGCTGCGCGGATTGCGGCGGACCTTGCAGGAACACACCTTCGTTCGGCGGCTGCAGCTTGTAGCCGAGGTACTAAAATGGACGGAATGAACAGAACCGTCAGGAAAGGAGGGGGGAGACGCATGGCAACAAAAACGCGAAGAAGAAGCCGCAAACGCAAAGCGGTCCGTGGACTTCGGGGCGTAGCTCGCAGCAGGGCGGACGGGTTCAGGCTCGGCTGGCAGCACGGACACTGGTATGGCCAATGCGAGTCAGTGCTTCGGCATGCGACCCAGGGGCAGTTTTTCCCGGTCAGGCAGGCGCATGTGCTGTTCGTCGCCACAGGCAAGGGCGTCCCGTATTCGCCGCTTGACGAGGCTGTCGCGAATGCGCTTCGCGCGCAGGTGACGCAGTTGACGGTTACGAATGCGCAGCAGCCGGTAGCGGAGATCGCGATTGGCATCCGGCCGGATATCGTCATCGTGCTGGACGGACTGCAGTTTAACGTCGCTGAGGTAGATGCGATGCGGTCGGCCGGCATACGTACGGCGATTTGGTTTACCGACGATCCTTATTACACCGACATCACGGCGGGCATCGCGCCGCATTACGACGAAGTGTTTACGCTGGAGCTGGCTTGCGTCGATTATTACCGCCAGCAAGGCTGTCCGAACGTTTATTATTTGCCGCTCGGGGCGGATCCCGAGGCGTTCAGACCGCGTAATCCGCTGCGATCGCAGCGCCATGACATCTGCTTCATCGGCTCGGCTTATTGGAAGCGAGTGGAGTTCTTTAACCATGTGACGAGATTTCTGGCGAAGAAGGATACGCATATCTCCGGGATTTGGTGGGACCGGCTGAAGGATTTCAGATTGATGAAGAGCAAGATCCAGCTCGGCCGCTGGATGAGCCCGAAGGAAACGGCGAATATGTACAACGGCGCCAAAATCGTCATTAACATGCACCGTGCCCACGACGAAGATACTTTCAATAGCAACAGCGCTGGCATCGGCGCGGAATCGCCGAACCCGCGGACCTTTGAAATCGCGGCTTGCGGCGCGCTGCAGTTGACGGATGTGCGCAACGATATTGTCTCGTTTTACACCCCGGGAGTAGACATTGTCACCTACTCCTCGCCGCAAGAGATGATCGACAAGATCCGGTACTATCTGGTCAACGAGGAGGAACGGAAGCAGATCGCCATGCGCGGCATGTACCGGACGATGCGAGAGCATACGTATGGCAAACGAATCGAGCGGATGCTTAGCATTCTGTTTCCGGTCTAAGGATGGAAACGAACAGCGGTGAAGTCAAGGGGACTTCACCGCTGTTTATTGTTAGGGCAATATCGGCTAACGAACGCTATCATGCTTATTGCGATAGAACGTTAATCCGATACCTCGTCCGTGCTCAAGCCGCCGCCGAACGTGATGCGGTAACCGTCAATATCCTTGATCGTAACCTCATTCCAATTTTCGGAAAAATGAGGGCCATTGACGATGTCCAGCTCTTTGACCCGAATCTCGTCCACGAGCAAGTCGACCGCATCCGTATACGCATATACGTCAAAATAAAGCCCGCCCGTCATGGATGAGTAAGGACGTACGTCGGATTTACTAGCTGCCGGGTGCAGGATCAGCGTTAGATTACCGCGCGATACATGAACATGAGAAACGTCCGGTCCGCCGATTTCCTCGTAGGCGAAGCCGAGATTTTGATAGAAGGCCGCGGAGGCTTTAACGTCAGAAACTAGCAAAACGGTCGATGATCCGGAAATCGCTGCTTTTGGCAATGATTTTGCACTCATGAGATCCCATCCTTTAGGTGTATTTGATTCAGATTCGCCTAAGGCACTCCCTGTATTTTCTACCCTTCTATTCGCTAGATAAATCCGATATCCTCCAACTGTGAAGAAGTTAATATTTTGCTAATATCGTGTTTAAATATTGCTATTATTCCATGGTACTTTAATATATGTCTGGAGTGAACGGAAATAAGGATTCGAAGGAGAGTGGAAAATGAGGCGAAACCTAGTGAAGTCCGACGGAACTTACAAGCTGATAAATGACTATATGCGGTTAACGCAGCAGCAGTTGGCATGCTCGGCTGCCGCGATATGCATCCTTCAGCACGGGCAAATCGTGCATGAGTGGTATGCGGGCACTCACGAAGCAGGCGGGGGAGGCCGGACGGTCGGCCCGGAATCGCAGTTTCATCTAGCTTCCATACGCAAAACGTACCTCGGCTTTGCGGTCAGCCTCGCCCTAGAGGAGGGCAAGATAGGCAGCGTAGACGATGAGGTGACGAGCTATTTGGAATTACCGGATACCGAGCTGCTGCGCCATACGACGATTCGGCACCTGCTGACGCATACGCACGGGCTGAAGGGGGGACATACCCGCATGTTCCCGCCGGGCACGGATTGGAGCTATAACAACTCCGGCGTGAATCTATTGATTCGTTTGATTGAGAACGTTTACGGTTGTCCTCTTGCGGAGCTGCTGCAGGAACGGGTTTTCGAGCCGCTTGGCTTCTCGGCTACGGGCTGGCGGAAGGAAAGGTCCGAGCAGCTGGTATGGATGAACGAAACGTATGCCGGCGAGCGTGGCGATGAAGCGAATCTCTTCGCAAACGCTAGAGAGCTCGCGTATTGGGGCCAACTGCACCTGACCAAAGGAGAAGCGGGCGGGCGGCAGATGTTCCCCCGGTCCGTGTTCGAGCGAGCGACGACGGCAGCCTCACCGGCTTCACTTCCTGAATCGCTGCCGAGAAACGGCTTCTTCTGGTGGGTGCAGGACCTGCCGCGCGCCATGTCGGAGCTCGGCGACCGGCTGCCTGCCGGCTCTTATCAATCGCTGGGCATTTACGGAAACGCTGTGCTAGTGATCCCCCAGGGCAACATCGTCGCGGTCAGAATGCTGAACCAGTCAGGTGAAAATCCGCCGGGCTACGATTATTTGGCGGACATCAAAAATTTCGGAAATATAGTGTGGGATTGTGCAAGGAAGTCCGCATGGCGTCATTCCTAATCATCAAGTAAGGCTGCTTAGTTACGTTGAGTTCACTAACTAATCTTCTTTTCAGCTCTTATTGAATAATCCAGAGTTTTATATAATAGGTTTGACATGGATAAAACCAACCTGATGGCACATTCTCGTTAGCGGTTCTTGATATTCAAACATGACTAGGAGGTAATATTGTGCAAAAAGCAGTGCTGGGCAGAACAGGGCTTGAGGTAACGCGTCTTGGTTTCGGAGCGATGGAAATCCGCGGTCCCCGGATTTGGAGCGGGCGGGCCGTAACGGACGATGAGGCGGGCCGAATCTTAAACGCCGTGCTCGATGAAGGCATTAATTTTATCGATACCGCTTATGACTACGGTTTAAGCGAAGAGTATATCGGCCGCTTTATCAGCCACCGCCGCAGTGAATATATTTTGGCAACGAAGTGCGGCTGCACGGTCGTCAATTGCGGAGATCACGATGAAACGCCCCATGTTTGGACAAGGGATAACCTGCTTCATAACATTGAAACGAGCTTGCGGAGAATGAATACGGATTATATTGACCTGCTGCAGCTCCATAATCCGACCGTCGAACAGACCGAGGAAGGCAACTTGGTGGAGGTGCTGCGGGAAATTCAGGCATCCGGCAAAGTTCGCTGGATCGGCATTTCCTCGACCCTGCCACACATCTCGAGCTACATTCAATCCGGCGTTTATGACAGCTTCCAGATCCCGTATTCTGCGCTGGAAAGAGACCATGAGAACATCATCTCGGACGCGGCGTTAGCAGGAGCAGGCACGATCATTCGCGGCGGTGTCGGCCGTGGAGAGCCTGGCGAGGGGCTTGGCAATGAGGATCGCTGGGCGGTTTGGGAAAAGGCTGGGCTCGATGAGCTTCTAGATGAAGGCGAGAGCCGTACCGGATTTATACTGCGGTTCACGCTCGCACATCCGCACCTATCGACTACAATTGTTGGAACGAAGAATCCGGCGCATTTGGCCGAAAATATCCGGATTGCCGCGAAAGGCGCGCTGCCGGCGGAAATTTACGAAGAAGCGAAGCGTCGTTTGCAAAGCGCCGGACAAGGACCAAGAACTTAATCCGAGATATCCTTATAGCAAAAGCAGCCGACCAGAAATGAACTGCATGCACCCCAATTGTTAGTCTCATCTAGCAATTGGAGGTGCATTTTTTTTGATCTGTTTCTCCCCATCCGAAATTAGTGGATGCGGTCCCTATCACTTGTTTCCAGACATTTCCCACTCTTCGCTCACATTCTTTAATTTCTTTGCTTCTGCATTAACTGCTTGCTGACCTTCAAGCTCAATTTTTTCAAACGCTGATGTGATATCCATTTCCCCATTAACAACTTTGTCCATGTACTTCTGACCTACGATTTTAAATGCATTGATGATATTGAAATCAATCTGGTCATACGGATTATTACTAATCTGGGTACTCTTTTTATTATATAAAGGAGATAGGTCGTGCCCATCTATTTGTGGCAATAATTCAGAATGCGTTGGTATTCCATAATTAAGCAAGTCATCGCCATTTTGAAGATAAAAGTTTTCATTACCTACAATAAACTCGATAAATTTCCAAGCTTCATCTTTATGAGCGGAATGAGAGGATATTCCATATATTTCATTGATTTTATAATAATCCGAATAATCACGATTTAATGAACCCACAGGTGCTGTAACAACACCCCAATCTACCTTATTTCCACCAATTTGTTTTTCAAAAACACCAAAATTAAATGCTGTTGTATACGATCCTAATTCCATAGCTGCATTACCTGTTAGAATTGGTGCTGGTTTAAAGACTGCGCCTTTTTTAAAAGCGTTTGCAATGATCTTTCCGAATTGAATCCATTTTGATATAACCACGCGACATCGGGGGCGCTTAAAAACGCAATCGATTTCCTGTATAACGAATGGACCAACAAAGCGGCAGGTTTCGTAGGTTACGGCAGTCTTGGCGGAACTCGTGCCGTAGAGAACCTGCGACTGATCATGGGCGAGCTTTCGGTAGCTGACGTACGTGCACAAGTAGCTCTTTCGCTGCATAGCGATTTTGAGAACTACAGTGTGTTTAAGCCGTCTTCGCATCATGAAGCAACAGTGGCCAGCATGTTAGAACAGGTCGTTGCCTGGTCCGGCGCGCTAAAGCCGCTTAGAAAATAAACTGGCGGAATATGAATCGAAAAAAGTCCGCGTAAAAACGCGGACTTTTCGTTTGATAAGGTCGTCATGTACAATAGATTTGAAGATTCGTAAAGCCGTTCTGATTTAGGATCTTTTTTGATAGTGATCGATGATGACATCGATCACCCTTTTACCCCAATTCGCCAATTCAGAGCCTTTCTCGTGCCAATCGTAAGTAATAAGGGCTTTCCACAATGCCCAGCCTCGCGCACGATCGATTACATCCTCTCCAGCATCAATGCTGTTGAGGAAAACGCTGCGGCTGCTGTCGTCAAAGAAATTCCACGCTATTACAAGATCGCTCGACGGATCGCCTGCACCCATCGTCCCAAAATCAATGACGCCGCACAACCTGCCGTTTTTTACTAGCAGATTGCCAACGGCGACATCGCCATGAATCCAGAGCGGAGCCGCACTGTACGTTGTCGCGAGCGAAAGCTCCCATATTTCCGTTAGCAGGTTTTTGTCATAACCCGAAATACGCTCGATAACGGACCTTGTTTGCAAATCGTAAACGGCAAGATTTCCTCCGCGGTGGAAATTTTGAACGCCTGCAGGCACGCCATTGCTTGCGTCTATGGCCTGGAGTTCTTTTAAAAAAGCCGCCAAGTCTTCCGCAAACTCGTTCATATCGCGTATATTGGCAAACGTGACCGTTTCACCTTCAATCCATTGGTTGACCGACCAAGGAAGGGGGTATTCATCCGTTGGCTGCCCTTTCGCAAGAGGTGTAGGGATCGGTAACGAAAGATGCGGCTTGAAAACAGGAAGCCAAGTCGTCTCTTTTTCCACGGCTGAAGCGTAGCCCTCATTGCTTGGCAAGCGAACGGTCATGTCGCTGCCCAACCGATACGTGCGGTTATCATGACCGCTTTTCTCGACAGGTTTTACCTCGAGATGCTTCCAATGGGGGAATTGGCTGTCAATTAATCCGCGTACGAGTTCTGTTGTTATGTTTATCAAGTTTGTCACTCCTTCTCAAGCGATCATACATCCATTTTACATAATAGCATGAGTCAAAAGAAAAGCTGTTGGTCGAATTTAGTTCAAAACGAAAATTACCAAATCGGTAAGGCTTTTTGAACGTGTTGCTAAAAGTTGACAAAATCCCCCGCCGAATAGCGAGATTCTTGATGCAGAGTTTATGGGTAATAGAACGATAGGATTAAGAATTCTACAGTTTAGGAAGAAATGGGAGGTGCAGGCGTGGATAAGTCTTTAATCACGGAAATTGAAATGATTAAAGAAAAAGAGTCATTTTATAAGGTATTTTCCGTTTTCATCGGTGAAATTGACCTAATTGAGAGAACACGTGGGAAGCTGAACGATTTTCAGCTTATTCAAGCTATATACCACGCTAAAGATACGACGGGGATTCTGGGCTGGGATCGCAGACAAACGATAAATTCGATTTTTGAAAAGTATATGCATATCTATCGGGCATATGGGCGGGATGAGGCGGATGATTGGGTAGAAGACACCTTCGGGTTCCGCATTGAAAGGACCATTGGAGCAGAGCCTGAAGTGCCTTCGACAATATCTTCAAAAGTGCCTTCGACAGTATCTTCAAAAGTGCCTTCAACAGTGCCTTCAACAGTGTCCTCAACATCACCTTCAGCAGAAATTTCAGGAGTACCTTCAGAAGTACCTTCAAGTGTGCCTTCTGAACGGCCTGACACAGGGAATGGCCTGTCCGTTGAAGACGCAAACAGCGGCGATTATAGTCAAGCAGAACTCAGAATTAAGGAACTCTCGCATCAAATCATGGAGAAGGAGTCTGAGCTGCTGCAGCTCTACCGAGAGTTTTATTTCTTGCAACAAGAATCGTGATCCCCGAAAAGTCCGTGCTATTAGCGGGCTTTTTTTTATTTTGCATGACCAGCAGGATTATTCAAGGCGTTGTTCGAAGTCATGTACCATCATAGCGAGAGTAGGCGAATTCGATGAACAGAGTCCTATTAACCGGCTTCGATCCTTTTGGAGGGGAAGCCATCAATCCCGCATGGGAGGCGGTCAGTCGTTTTCAACACAAGGCGTGCGACGGGTTTATGGTGGAGGTCAGACAAATCCCTACGGTGTTTAATACCTCGATTCAAACGCTAAGACAGGCGATTTTGGACGTGAAGCCGGATGTCGTCATTTGTGTAGGACAAGCCGGCGGACGGAGCGATATTGCAGTCGAACGGGTGGCGATCAATATGAACGATGCCCGGATCCCCGACAATGAAGGGAATCAGCCGATCGATGAGCCTATAGCCGCGGATGGTCCGGCGGCTTACTGGTCAACGCTGCCGGTCAAGGCGATCACGGCACAGCTGCGAAGCGCGGGAATACCGGCTTCTGTTTCGCATACCGCAGGTACGTTTGTATGCAATCATCTCTTCTACGGACTTCAACATCTGATTGCGACAGAGTTTCCGTCCGTCAAAGGCGGCTTTATCCATATCCCTTATCTGCCTTCGCAAACCGTCAATAAACCCAATGTGCCGAGCATGAACCTGGAGACGATGGTGCAAGCCTTGGATATTGCCGTCACGACAAGCGTGCTGAGCGGGACGGACATCACCGCTGTCGAAGGTCAGTTATTTTAAGTAAAGTTCACGGACGCGAAAGGAGCTAAAGAGTGATGGTAAGCAATGAACGGGAACTCTCGATGCTGCGATACGGCTCTGCCGATCCGCTGCCTGAGCGGCGGCTATTGAAAGCAGGACCGTTAACGGCGGTGCTGGAAGAAGGCGGGCTGCGGTATATCCGCTATCGCGGCCAAGAAATCGTGCGCGGGATCTATGCCGCGGTTCGGGACCGAAACTGGGGGACGATCAAGCCGGTCTTCCGGGAATTTGACGTGTCCTCCGGCGAGCATAGCTTCGAGGTGTGGTTCGTGGCGGAGCATCGGCAAGGTGGCATTGATTTTGTTTGGGAAGGCCGTATCACCGGCTCTGAGGAAGGGACGATTGCGTTTACGTTTGACGGCGAGGCGCGATCGGCGTTTCTGCGTAACCGGATCGGCTTCTGCGTGCTTCATCCATCTGATCTAGCCGGCCGCAAAGTGGAAGTAGAGACCGCTGGCGGCGTCCTGGCAGGGTCGTTTCCGGACCGCATATCCCCGCATCAGCCGTTCATGGACATGGAGGCGATTCGCCACGAGCTGACGCCGGAACTGGCTTGCGAGCTGCGGTTCAGCGGCGATTTGTTCGAAATGGAGGATCAGCGCAATTGGACGGATGCTTCGTTCAAAACCTACTGTACGCCGCTTCGCCTCCCGTACCCGGTGGAGATTGCCGAAGGCCAGCGTGTTCGACAAGGCGTCACGTTAACGCTGCTAGGCAAGCATGCGGATGAGGGCGACGCAGCCGCCGCGGGTGCGGGCGATGAGCTCGCCATAGAGCTGCACGATCGGGCTGTCGGCCGCGTGCCTGAGCTTGGCCTAGGCGCTGCGCCTCGCTCGCGCTTGTCGGACGCGGAGCTAGCCGAGCTTCGGCTGCTTGAGCTGACCTTCCTGCGAGCTATCGTCCGTCTGTCCGATCCGGACTGGAAGCAGGAGCTCGCGAACGCGGCAGCGGCGGCGGCCGTTCTCGGCGCGCGCTTAGAGCTGGAAGCCGTTGTCCCAGTAGTCGGCACGCAGCAGGAGCTGCTGGAGCTGCTCGTAAAAGCTGTCACTGAGGTGGAGCCTCTAGTAGACACGGTGTTTCTGTTTCCCTCGGAAGGCTATGTAAGCAGCGGCGAGCTGTCGGCTGCGCTTATAAGGCTGCGTGATGCCGCAGGGCTCTCCTTCCGCGTCGGCGGCGGTACGCGCGCCTACTTCGCGGAACTGAACCGAGCCGTGCTGCCGCTTGCGGAGTTGGAAGCGGCGATGTACACGATCAATCCGCAGGTGCACGCGTTCGACATCGCCTCCATTGCGGAGACCGCTTCCGCGCAGGGAGACACCGTGCGCAGCGCGCGCGCAGTCGTGCCCGGTCTGCCTCTCAGCGTAGGGCCGATTACGTTCAAGCCGCGGCTGAACCCGAATGCGACCAGCGAAGAAGGCAGGCGCAGGTCGGAGGACCGCGCCAACCATACGGACGCGCGCCAGCGGTCCTTGTTCGGAGCGGGCTGGCTGCTAGGCAGCCTGCGAAGCTTGTCGGAAGCCGGTGCCGAGCGGGCTTGCTATCTGGAGACGGTGGGTCCTCTCGGCGCTAGGGACAGCGGCGATAACGGTGTGCTTTACCCGCTCTATCATGTATTGGCTGCCGCCGGCAAGCTGCAAGGCGCGGAAGTGCTGGACTGCCGCGTCTCCGATCGCTTGTCCTTCGACGCGATGGCCATCCGAGGGCGTGACGGCAAGCTGTCGCTGCTCGCCGCCAACTATACAAACGAGACGATCCGGGTACGCGTACGGTCGCCTTTCTTCCAGCCGAGCAGGCTGCGCCTTCTGGACGAGCGCTCGGCGCCGATGCTTGCGCACGCGGAATATCCCGCGCCGCCTTGGCAGGATGGCTCGTTCGAGCTGGAGCTGTTGCCTTACGCGGTTGCGGTGGTGAGCTGAGCATCCGAGCAGGCTGCCGCCTCACAGACTTGGAAGACACGATAAAAAAGCCGCGTATATCGCGGCTTTAGAAGGAGCGGCCCGCAGGGTCGTTCCTTCAGATTGTATTGAATCCCACCATCGTTTAATTGGCAGGCTTGTCGACTTCTATATGGATAGCGTGTGAGCGGTAGCATGAGAAAGCGCCCGAAAATTCTAACGGTTGCTCCATTGCTTATTTGCAAAATAATAGCCTTTCTTTAACTCTAACGGTCCCCAGAGGCGTTATTTGGCCCGAATCGGATGAATTCGCTGCCCCAATCGCCAAATAGCGTTGCTGAGAACCGTTAGCCTTTCAAAAGGGCCATTTGAAGCTAAATAGCGTACGTGGCAACCGTTAGCGTATGCGCGGCAGCATAAGGGCGCGGCTGCATGAGGCACATTTTCGATTCTCGAAGTCATTCAAGATGTGGATGGTTCCACGTTAGATATCGACAAACAAGCTTGATGCCAGTCAAACATCCGGACTCGCGATTGATCTTAATTCCTTTTTCGCCAGCCTGAAGCCGCGTATATCGCGGCTTTTTTTAATAGGCAAACAGAAGTTAGCGCAAGGGCGAAACCAACCGCTTCTCGAGGCGGGCAGCGACGCTTTCCAATTCATTCTGCGTCTGCAGCAAACCGATAAGAGCGCGAACGAGCACGGGACGCGGCGCTTCTGCTTCCGTCTCATCTTGAAGCAGCTGCGCTGCCTCGTGAAGCTCCGTTTTGCGGGCGCTCGTCACTTGCAGCTCTTGAATGGTCTCTATCAAGCGTGCCAGCAAGTCTTCAACCGACTCTTGCGCCGTGAGACGCACGCCTTCCATCCCGCAATCGACGAATTTGGTCATGACTTCGAGGTCAAGAATCGGTTCGGGGGCTGTGCGGATTATACCTGCCGCCATCTCATCCGTCCGGTCCACGACAAACGCCGCCATGCTGCCGTAATCGACATCGTGTCCGAGCAACGCCGTGACGACCAAGTATTCTTTCAAAATGCCGACATACAGCGCGACCAGATCCCATTTGTTCGGTTCTATGGCCGGCCCATAAGCGCGGACGATGCAATCTTCATAATAGACAAGAAGCTCGGCGCGCAGCTGATTAGAGAACTTCGTGAATGCGCTGTCCGGGTTCATCGGCAGTTCATAAAACTGCTGGATGCTAGTTTTCAATTCCGAGAAATACAAAATCTGGTTCAATGTTTCGCGAACGAACCGTTCTTTAGGCGTTAGGACAGGATCGGCTTTGATCCGTTCCGCTTCTTCGTGCATCGCTTGAAAGAGCTGCTTGTACACTTCGACGAACAAATCTTCCTTGGACGTGAAGAATTTGTAAACGGAGCCCTTAGCAATGCCGCAATCGTTCGCGATATCTTGGATCGAAGTCGCCGCATAACCTCTTTCCGCGAAAAACTTCATGGCGGACTCGACGATTTTCTGTTTCTGCAAGCTCATCGGATTACCTCATTCCAGGGGGATTGACAAATAGGCGTACTATGATGACAATATTATAGTATGTGACTTATCGGTTTTCAATAAAACCTGAAGGTCACAATTTATGTGGAGAGAAGGTCTTAAGATGTCATCGAAAGCAGAAACGTCTCCGGCATCCGAGTTTTCGATCAAAAGCATCATCGCCCCGCTTATGGCTGTCATTGTCGGCATGATTATGGTTATTCTGGACAGCACCGTCGTAAACGTCGCGCTGGCGAAGTTCCAATCGGAGTTTGACGCCACATTGAACACCGTGCAATGGACGTTCACCGGCTACACGTTGGCGCTGTCCGCCGTCATTCCGCTTGCGGGCTGGCTGACGGACAAATTCGGAACCAAACGCATTTTCCTTATAACGATCGCATTGTTCACGGCCGGTTCCGTGCTTTGCGCAGCCGCGCAAACGATCGAGCAGCTGATTATTTACCGCGTCATTCAGGGCCTCGGCGGCGGCATGGTCGCGCCGATCGGCATGGCGATCATCTTCCGTCTCGCTCCGGCCGAGAACCGCGGATCGGTCATGGGCATGCTCGGCATCCCAATGCTGCTGGCGCCCGCACTCGGCCCGATCCTGTCGGGCTGGCTAATCGACGCCGTCACTTGGCAATGGATTTTCCTGATTAACCTGCCGATCGGCATTATCGCGATCATAGTCGGCCTGAAATACTTGCCGCAGAACGAGCAAGGCAAACCGCCTAGACTGGATGTGCTCGGCATGATCCTGGCGCCAATAGCGTTTGCAGCGCTCGCTTACGGCGTTAGCGAAGGCGGCCGCACGAGCTGGACGGCGGACAACACGCTTTGGGGCTTAATCGGCGGCGGCATCGCCCTGATCCTGCTCATCATTGTGGAGCTTACCCATAAGCAGCCGCTGCTGGAATTGCGCGTTTTCCGTTCGTCCGACTTCACCCGGGGAACGATTCTCGTATGGATCGTGCAAATCGCCCTGTTCGGCGCCATGATCCTCATGCCGGTATTCCTGCAAGAAATCAAAGGCTACTCGGCGCTGGATACCGGCGTCATCATGCTCCCTCAAGCGATAGGCACGATGTTCTTCATGCCCATTGGCGGCAAGCTGTTCGATAAAATCGGAGCTAGACCGCTCGCCATCGGAGGCCTCGGTCTAGTCGCGATTGCGCTGTTCATGCTGACCTACATCGATCTGAGCACGAAGCTAATCCTGATTCTCGTGCCGCTGTTCATCATCGGCTCGGGAATGGGCCTGTCGATGATGGCGCTCAACACGCACGTCCTCAACTCTGCGCCTCGCCATCTCGTCTCGCGCGTAACGCCGCTGACGACGGCCGCGCAGCAAGTCGTAACGTCATTCGCCGTCGCCGGATTAACGGGATACATGACGACGCGCATCACCGATCATATGGCAGCAAACGGCGGCACCCCGCTGAACGCCGCCATCGGCGCGTACAGCGATACCTTCATGCTCTCGTTCGGCTTGACGCTCTTCGGAATTCTGTTCAGCTTCATTTTACGAAAGCCGAAGCCGCAGCCGGAAATCGAAGGCGTCGAAAAAGCGGATCCGACCATGATGATGGGCCACTAGCGCCGACGCGCATCAAAAGAGCCAAAGACCGGAAGCGATCGCTTCCGGTCTTTGGCTTTTTCGATTGAAATTGGGCGCCGTTTCATGAAATGTAAAAATTGTGCTTGACGCCATTCTTGGTAAGCGGTTACACTTGAACCAATTTGAGAGGACGGAGGGTCAAAGATGAACTCATTCATGACGGCAGTTATCGGCTAACGATATCTGAATAGGCGTGGCAAGACGGGATGAGCGTATCAGCTGCTTCTAAAGCGGTCTGTTTGCCGTACCGGTCTCCATGCACCCTGTCATGAACATTCATCAATGACCGCTTGGCACGCCGTTATGCGCGCATTGTGCCCATAGCCGTAGATGGACTTCTGTTCATCTGCGGCTTTTTTGCGTCCGCTCGAAATAAAACAGAGGAGGGTATCTCCAATATGGCAAATAAACCCAAACAAAGCTACACGATCTGGTTCTCGCAGCGAACCGGAAGCACGCTGCTGTACAAGGCACTGGCAACAACCGGTGTCGCGGGCAATCCCGCCGAGTGGCTGTATATGATCGATGGCGAAACGGCAGGCATTCCGGAAATCGCACGGATGTGGGAAGAAGGATCGACGCCGAATGGTGTGTTCGGCGCAAAAGTTTCGATGTATCAAGCTAATCACGAGCAGTGGCTCGCTGCGTTTAGGCGGTCATTCAACCTAGGCGACGACGTGCCCCGAAGAGCGGTATGGGAGGCTGCTTTTCCGAATGGAAAGCATATCTTCATGACGCGCCGCAACAAAGTGCGGCTTGCCGTTTCTTGGTGGCGGGCGATCGTCTCGGGCGAGTGGCACCGCGAGCATGGACAGAAGCCGGGCGATGCCGACATAAGCGACAAATATTCGTTCGATGCGATTCATCATTTGCTCACGGAGTCGGTGATGCGCGAAGCGGCTATCGAAGCGTTCCTCACAGAGGGCGGCATCACGCCGATGACGATCGTCTATGAAGATTTCATTGCGAACTATGAGGATACGGTACGGGACGTGCTGGCTTATCTTGAAATCGACTCGGAAGGCGTACAGGTAGCGCCGCCCGAATTCGACCGGATTGCCGATCAGGTCGCCGAGCAGTGGGTGCAGCGTTTCCGCGAGGAGCGGCAGACCGGCTGGGTGAACCGCGCATGGTAATGAAACGAAACGGAGGAATAAACCATGCTTCATCATGCAGAGCAAGCGGCGGCATACTACCCGATTCAAGAGCCTACCCTTAGCTTCATCCGGCATAACGAGAACATAACCTACAAGGTTACGGAGCCATTGAGCGGCAAAAGCTACTTGCTGCGTATTCACAAATCCGTGACTGGAGGGCTCTCGGGCATTCAGCATACGCGCGAAGGACTGCAGGCCGAAATGACGCTGCTCCGCTGGCTGCATCGGCAAGACATCCTGCAAGCGCAGAAGCCGGTCGCCAATCGCAACGGCGAGTATGTGACGGAATATCGTTCGGAGGAGCTGGGAACAGTCTGCGCAACGATGCTTGAATGGATTGAAGGAGCCACGCTTGATGAGGCCTACACCGAACAGGTCGCTTACCGGCTGGGGGGAAATCTAGCGGATTTTCACGGGTTTTCACGGGGTGCCGGAGCGAAGAATGAGGCTCGTCCGAGCTATGGGGCGGAGCGGATCGATGATGCGCTGGGCAAATTGGCGTACGGGGTGGAAGCGGGCGTATACAGCGAGGAGCAATTCACGCTCATTCGGGACGTACTCGGCATCGTGAAACTGCAAATGCATGAGCTTGACGAGAGAGATCGTGCATGGGGGCTGATTCATGCGGACTTTCAGCGGGGCAATGTCGTCGTGGCGAATGGAAATCCGGTCTTTATCGATTACTGCCTCTATGGGAACGGCTACTATCTGTTTGACGTGGGCAGTGCGGCTACGCTGTTTAAAGGGGAGGCTCGAAGAGCCTTGCTGGACGGGTACGCTTCCAAAGCGCCGTTCTCCGCGACGGATATCCGGTTCGTCGAAGGGCAAATATTATGGGATATTTTCATCTCTTATTCCATGTTCATACAGGATGCGGAACGCGGCGGCTGGATCAAGGACCATGCGGCGAGAATTTGCGGAACGCTGGCGAAGGACTTTGTGGCGGGGAAAGACGTGTTTGACGCGTTTTAAGACATGAATGCTTTGCCGAAATGTAGAAAACCCGCCTCCGGTAAGGAAGGCGGGTTTGTTTGTGCATTACGCGGCTCTTTCGGCCCGCGATGCGGAATAGACTCCGCCCGCTGCGACCAAGATGACCAGCAGCACGATGGCTACCGGGTTGCGCAGTGAAAATTGCGTAAAGAATTTCATGACCCTTTTTCTCCATTTCTATGTATACTGGTAAGGACGACCATTTCAGATGCTAGAAGCATCGGAACATCGCCTCCGGTCTAGCATTATACCGATAAGCGGGACTATTCTCCTGTAATTTTATAGAAATATGACAGAAAATCAGTTATTTGGTCTTAAAAATTTTGTAAAGTTTAACCTATTCATGGGAGCTGGTAAGCGATGAACATTCAATTGGCATTGGCGGAAGTGAATGCTGCGGCAGCGGCAAGGCCGGACGGCGTGAAGCATGCGCCGATCGTGATGGAAAGCTTGCTGCAGGCAGGAGCGCTGCGAGAGATTGCTCCTTTCTTGCAGGAGAAAGGTTACGGCGAAGTCGTTCTTGTCGTTGATGCGAATACATGGGAGGCGGCGGGGAAGCAGCTGGCCGGGCATATGGAAACGGCGGGAGCGGCTTACCGGGTTTGCACGCTTGCGCCGAACAGCCAAGGCGATGTAATTGCGGATGAGCGGACCATTGTGCGGCTGATGCTGGATGCCCCGCTGCAAGTTCAGGCGCTGATCGCCGTGGGCTCGGGTACGATCCATGATATCGTGCGGTTCGTCTGCTGCCAGACGGGGCGGGATTTCATCTCGGTGCCGACGGCGGCATCGGTAGACGGCTTCACTTCGGTCGGCGCGCCGATCATCGTGGACGGGGTGAAAATCACCGTTCCCGCCATTGCGCCATGCGCCATTTTCGCGGATCTGGAGGTGCTTGCCGCGGCGCCGCAACGGCTGACGGCGGCCGGCTTCGCGGACATGCTTGGCAAGTTTACGTCGCTTGCCGATTGGAAATTTTCAAGCGAGCTGGCCGGAGAGCCGTTCTGTCCGCTCGCTTATGATCTGACGGAGCAAGCGCTCGCCAAGTGCATAGAGTTCGCATGCGATATATCAACATGCTCCCAAGAAGGGGTTGCCGTCCTCATGGAGGCGCTGCTGCTGTCCGGCTGGTCGATGCTGCTCGTCGGCCATTCGCGGCCCGCGTCGGGAGGGGAGCATCATCTCTCGCATCACTTCGAGATGGCGTATTTGAAGGAAGGCCGCAGGCAGCTGCTTCACGGCGCCAAGGTGGGCGTCGCCTCGGTGCTGCTTGCCGGACTGTACCGGGAACGGCTCGCCGAGGCGTATCCCGGGATCTACGGTGGGCTGCCGCAGCCGGATCAGCTGCGGACCTGGCTGCGCGACGCGGGTGGACCGGCCGATCCGGCGGACATCGGCTTATCGGAGGCGCTCATCGCCGAGGCGATGAGCGAAGCCCACAAGCTGCGGGACCGGTATACCGGTCTGAAGCATCTTGTGCTGCAAGCGGGCGGCGAAGGCTAGCGAGTGTGAAAGAAAAAGAAGCGCAGCAAAAAGGGCAGTACCGAAAGTCAGTCAAGCTGACGTTCAGGCACTGCCCTTTTGATTATTTTGCCGCAGGGTCCAAGTACTTGGCGATAAACTTAAATGCGTTGTCGCGCTTCTCGCCGTTGATGCGAATGCCGGCGATGTACTCTTTGCCGATAACCGGCATTCCTTCCAGCATCGGGCTTGCCGAAATATCGACGCCGTACACATGCTGCTCCGGCACATCCTCCGTCGCTGCTTTCAACGCCAGCTCCGGCTTGAAGCCTGTGCCAAGCTTGCTTTCGTTGCTGCCGTCTAGCGGAACGAGCGAGCCGTCCTGCGCAAGCTTAAGGAAATTTTCCTTATCCATAATATAGACATCGGCCTTGTTCATCATGAGGTCGATGATGCTTTTCTGAATCATGGCGGTATCCTGTTGGCTGTTCATCTGCGAAGGCACGTACGTAAAGAACACCTGCACGCGCTTCCAATCCGGGAACTGCGAGACGAACCGGTTCTCGAGCGGCTTCAGGTCGGACATCGGGTAGGTGCCGTCCGAGCTGAAGTATTCGCCGAAGAAGGAGACGCTTACATCGATGGGCGGAAGCTTCGCCAGCTCCGCTTGCTCGTGGCGGTGGTCGATATACGCTTTCGTTCCGAAGATGATGATGAGAATAACCGCAATGGCGCCAAGCACATGGAACTTATAATAGCTGAAAAAATGCTCCGTTTTCTGGACCAGCGGCCCCATCGCCTTATATTTGCCGTAGTTGGCTTCGTTGAACTGCTCGGTCGTCTTCTTGTCTTCCATTTCCAAAATCAATTTGTACGCCCGATTGATATCATCGATGTTGACGCCCTGCGCATCGGCTTGCTCGGACGCTTCGCGCTGCTTGCTCCCTCGTTCTCGGCGGATCATAATAAAATAGCGTTTCTCCACTTCTTCCTTCGCTGCGCCTTCAGGAAGGCCAAGCAACTCATAGGCCTGTTTCAGATTCATAAGCGGGCTACCTTCGCTTTCTCTTAATCTTGTAATCGTGATAGTTGTATTATACTTCGTTTGCCCCTATTCGACAAAATAAAACAAAACGGCCCTCGCCATGTACTTTATGGCAAGGGCGAATAGATGCTTACAGCGTCCATCGAAGCAGCAGCGCGGATTCGGTCAGACCGCCTCCGAAGCCGTACAGGAGCACGAGATCGCCGGTGCGGATTCGGCCTTCCTTGATTGCCAGATCGAGCGCAAGCGGAATCGATGCCGCCGAGGTGTTGCCGAATTGCTTCATGCTGGTCAACGCTTTTTCAAGCGGAATGCCAGTCCGTTCGCAGATCGATTCGACGATCCGCATATTGGCGCTGTGCGGAACGAACCAGTCGATCTCTTCGACGGCGTAGCCGCTGCGGCTCAGCAGCGCCTGAATGCCCTTCGGTACCGTCGTTACCGCCCAGCGGTAGACCTCGCGGCCATTCTGCACGATGAAGCCGTTCTGCTGAATCGGCTGGGCGCCGATGGAAGGGGCGAGGCTGGAGCGGTACAGATGTCGTCCGTCCAAGCCGTTCGTCGCCGAGTAAGAAGCGACAAACGCGCCTTCTTCGCTTCGCTCGACAAGGGCTGCGCCAGCCCCGTCACCGAAAAGGATGCAAGTCGTGCGGTCGGTATAGTCCGTCGCTTTGGACAGCGTTTCCGCGCCGATGACAAGAATTTTATGATAAATGCCGGAGAGCAAGAGACCGTTTGCCAGCTGGAGCGCGGATACGAAGCCGGCGCATGCGGCCTGGATATCGGCTGCGCCGCACTGCGTGATTCCGAACTCCGCCTGCACGCGCGCCGACATGCTCGGGAAGAACGTGTCGGGGGTCGTCGTGGCGACTAGCACATAATCGACGTCCTCGAGCACGACGCCGTAGCGAAGCTGAAGGTCGCGCACGGCGCCAAAGCACATGTCGCTGCAATACTGCTCCTCCGACGCGATTCGCCTTTCTTTAATGCCGGTACGCTGAAAGATCCATTCATCGCTCGTGTCCACCATGGCTTCCAAATCATGATTCGAAAGAACGCGGTCGGGGACATAGGCGCCGAACGCCGTAATGGCGGCAACCGAGCGGAGGGATTCATTCTGCATGGACGGTCAACTCCTTTATTATATGGTATCTGGTACTAGTATCAGGTACTAATTAATTCTAGTTTAGTTTAAAATGTTGGAACAGTCAATGGGTGGCGTATATAGATATTTTGGATTCAGCTGTAATAATTATACGACAAATGAAACATGTGCATACAAGTTTATGTGGTGCTATACTTAGTAGCACATACAAGTGCACATTTAAGCTAGCAAGGGGGCGAGCGTATGAAAGAGAGGGCGTTGCCCAAATACGCACAGCTAAAGAAAGAAATATTGAATTGGCTGGATGTAGGGAAGCTTCAGCCCAATGAGCAGATGCCGTCCGAGAACGAGATTGCCGAGCAATTTGGGCTTAGCCGGCAGACCGTCCGGCAAACGCTCGGCGAGTTGGAGCAGGAGGGAAGACTTTACCGGATTCAAGGGAAGGGTACTTTTGCGGCTGAACCCCGGAGGAGCGAGAATCGTCTGGATGTGCAGTCAATCGGCTTAGTGACGACGTATATTTCCGATTACATCTTCCCGAATATTGTTCGAGGAGCGGAGGCAGCTATACGCGCCAAGGGATATAGCTTGCTGCTCTCCAGTACGGACAACGATAAGGGCAAGGAACGGGACAGCCTCTCGATGCTGACGAGCCAGCCGCTTAGCGGTTTGATTATTGAACCGACCAAGAGCGCGGAGGGCAACCCCAACCTAGACTACTTTCTGGCACTCAATAACCGGCGCATCCCCTATGTTATGATAAATGCAAAATATCCTGAAATCAGCTGTCCTTGTCTCGTTATTGACGACGAAGAAGGAGGGAATTTAGCTGCCGGTCATCTGCTAAAGCTAGGTCATCGCAGAATTGCGGGTTTTTTCAAAACGGACGATCAACAAGGGCTGCTCCGATTGAAAGGGTTTATGCGGGCGCACCAGAGCGAAGGTCATTCGCTTCACCCAGACTTCGTCACCTCTTATCGGACGGAAGAGAAAGCGGAGAAACCGGTTGCGGCAGCGGAGAGACTGTTGGGACGTCCCGAGGGAGAGCGTCCGACGGCGCTTGTCTGTTACAATGACATGCTAGCTCTGCAGCTTCTCGAAGTCATCCGAAAGCTGGGGCTTTCTGTTCCAAACGACGTATCGATCATCGGTTTCGACGATTCTTCCCTTGCTACGGCAACAGAGGTAAAACTGACGACGCTGACTCATCCGAAGGAGAAAATGGGCGAGGATGCAGCACAAATGCTGTTTGAGCTCATTTCGAGCGGCGGAGCGTCCGTCCCCGCATCCAAAATGTACAAGCCTGATTTGGTCATTAGGGAATCCACCCGGAAGTTATCCTAACAAATTCAAAAAAATGATCTAGAATATTTGTACGTACAAGTTTATAATTCAAGTTAGAACGAAAAGTTGTACGAAAGGATGATCATGTTGCTTGAACGGTTAAAGCAAGAGGTTTTGGAAGCCAATCTTGATTTGCCGAAGTATGGTCTCGTTACGTTTACTTGGGGCAATGTCAGTGGTATTGATAGGGATAGAGGTCTTGTGGTCATCAAGCCGAGCGGGGTGCCATACGAGAAGCTTAAGCTCGATGACCTGGTTGTCGTTGATCTCGAGGGCAACAAGGTGGAAGGGGAGCTGAAGCCTTCATCCGATACGCCTACGCATCTCGTTCTGTATAAAGCGTTCCCGAAAGTCGGCGGCATTGTGCATACGCATTCTCCATGGGCTACAAGCTGGGCGCAAGCGGGGCGGCCGATACCGGCGCTGGGAACGACGCATGCGGACTATTTTTACGGAGAAATCCCGGTTACCAGAGCGATGACACGCGAGGAAATCGAGAATGGATATGAGCGGGAAACAGGCAATGTGATCGTGGAAACGTTCAAGGAGCTTGATCCGACTCAAGTGCCAAGCGTGCTTGTGAACAGCCATGCGCCATTCAATTGGGGCAAAGACCCTCATGAGGCTGTACATAATGCCGTCGTGCTGGAAGAGGTCGCGAAGATGGCGCTGCATACCTTTGCCCTGAATCCGGGAATCGGACCGATGGATCAGACGCTGCTTGATAAGCATTTTTTACGCAAACACGGCGCAAGCGCGTACTACGGCCAGACGAAGTAGAATCACAATGGAGGGATACTCGTGAGTCATGACGTGAAAAGCGATATTCAGAACGGCAGAACCGTACTCGGCATCGAATTCGGTTCAACTCGAATCAAAGCAGTGCTTATTGGACCTGATCATACGCCTATCGCATCCGGCAGCCATGACTGGGAGAACAGCTACGCGAACCATATCTGGACTTATAGCTTAGAGGATATTTGGAAGGGCTTACAAGACAGCTATCAGAAGATGGCAAACGATGTGAAGCGGCAATATGGCGTAACCCTGCAGACGATCGGAGCGATCGGATTCAGCGGCATGATGCATGGCTATATGGTTTTCGACGAATCCGGCGAACTGCTCACCCCTTTCCGGACATGGCGAAATAATATTACCGAGCAGGCTTCGGAAGCGCTAAGCGGGTTGTTTAACTTCCATATTCCGCAGCGTTGGAGCATCGCGCATCTCTATCAAGCGATCTTAAACCAGGAAGAGCATGTAGCGAAGATTCGTTTCCAGACCACGCTGGCCGGGTACATCCATTGGAAATTGACAGGTCAGAAGGTCATGGGCGTAGGCGAAGCTTCCGGCGTATTTCCGATCGATATTCATACGAAGAATTATCATGCTTCCATGATGAAGCAGTTCAATGAGTTGATTGCGTCCAAAAACCTTCCTTGGCAGCTTGAGGATATTCTTCCCGCCGTACTGGTCGCGGGCGAAAGCGCAGGCACCCTTACGATCGAAGGGGCGAAGCTGCTGGATGTTACGGGCGAGCTGCAAGCTGGCATTCCGCTTTGTCCGCCGGAGGGAGATGCCGGAACGGGCATGGTTGCGACCAATAGCGTTGCGGTACGCACTGGCAATGTGTCCGCCGGAACCTCCGTATTTGCGATGGTCGTTCTTGAGAAAGAATTGTCCAAAGCCTACGAAGAAATCGATCTCGTCACAACCCCTTCCGGCAACCTCGTAGCGATGGCGCATTCCAATAACTGCTCCTCGGATCTGAACGAGTGGGTAGGCTTATTCGGTCAATTCGCCAAGGCGATGGGAATGGAAGCGGATTCGAATCGGTTATATGGAACGTTATATAACCTGGCACTTCAAGGCGATCCGGATTGCGGCGGATTGTTGGCCTACGGGTACCTGTCGGGTGAGCATATGACGCATTTTGAAGAAGGTCGTCCTTTGTTCGTGCGTTCCGCGGAAAGCAATTTTAATTTGGCTAATTTCATGCGCGTTCATCTATTTACGGCATTGGGAGCCTTGAGTATCGGCATGGATATTCTGCTCAAACAAGAAGCCGTGAAGCTGGACGAAATTTTAGGTCATGGCGGTTTCTTCAAAACCGAGGGCGTAGGGCAAAAGATCATGGCCGGTGCGCTAAATGTTCCGGTTTCCGTCATGGAAACGGCCGGAGAGGGCGGAGCATGGGGGATTGCCTTGTTGGCCTCTTTCATGATGAACCGGGCGGAGCAAGAACCGTTGGAAGAGTATTTGAACAGAAAGGTGTTCGCAGGAAAAGCCGGGGTTTCCGTCCAGCCTGATCCTAAGGACGCTGCAGGTTTCGAAGCTTTCATGAAGCGCTACACCAAGGGGCTCGCGATCGAAAGAGCCGCAGTAGAATTTCTAAACGAGAACAATAACGGGACGAAAGGGGCATGAACATGTTAAACGTGAAGCCTTACGAGTTTTGGTTTTTAACCGGGAGCCAGCATCTTTACGGCGTTGAAACCCTTATGGAAGTTGAAGCCCATTCTAAAGAGATGGTAGAAGGGTTGAATTTGGATCCGTCCATCTCTTATAAAATTGTTTTCAAGGCGCTTTTAACCACTCCGGAGGATATTCGAAAAACATTGATCGAGGCCAGCAGCAACGAGTTATGCGCCGGGGTCATTACGTGGATGCACACATTCTCTCCGTCGAAAATGTGGATTGCGGGCTTGGCGCAGTTAAACAAGCCGCATTTGCATTTCGCAACGCAGTACAACCGGGAAATTCCATGGAGCACGATCGACATGGATTTCATGAACACGAACCAGGCCGCTCATGGCGATCGCGAGCATGGATTCATCGGGACTCGAATGGGACGTTCACGCAAAGTCGTATTCGGTCACTGGGAAAATAACGCGGTTCGATCCCAAATTGGCAGCTGGCAAAGAACCGCAGTTGCTTTCAGCGAGAGCAAGACGTTGAAAGTAGCCCGTTTCGGCGACAATATGAGACAGGTTGCCGTAACGGAAGGCGACAAGGTAGAGGCGGAAATTCGCTTCGGATGGTCGGTTAACACGTACGGTGTCGGCGATTTGGCTCAGCGAGTAAGAGAGGTTTCGAAGGAAGCGGTCGATGTTCTGGTTGCCCAGTACGAGCAAGAGTACACGTTGGTGGCGGATACGGAGGAGAAGCGGCAAGCCATTGCGTATCAAGCGCGGCTTGAGCTGGCCATGCGAAGTTTCCTCGAAGAGGGAGGGTTCACCGCGTTCACCACGACCTTCGAGGACCTGCATGGATTAGAGCAACTGCCTGGCTTGGCTGTTCAACGGTTGATGGCCGATGGTTACGGGTTTGGCGGCGAAGGGGATTGGAAAACGGCTTCGCTCGTACGTTTAATGAAAATTATGGCCGACGGCAAAGGTACGTCCTTCATGGAGGATTATACGTATCATCTAGAGCCGGGCAATGAGCTGGTCTTGGGCGCTCATATGTTGGAAATTTGTCCGACCATTGCGGACGGCAAGCCACGCATTGAGGTCCATCCGCTCGGAATCGGCGGCAAAGCGGATCCGGCGCGTATGGTATTCAACGGTCGGAGCGGTTCGGCGATTAATGCGAGCATCATCGATCTTGGCCATCGCTTCCGCCTGCTTGTTAATAAAGTGAACGCTGTGGAAGTGGCGGAAGTAATGCCTAAGCTGCCTGTAGCACGGGTACTCTGGCAGGTGCTGCCGAATCTGAAGGATGGCGTCGAGGCGTGGATTTTGGCCGGCGGGGCGCATCATACCGGATTCTCATATGAGGTTACGACGGAACAAATGGTAGACTTCGCCGAAATGTTCGGCATTGAGGCCGTCGTCATTGACGAGCGTACGGATCGGATCGGTTTTCCTAATCAGCTTCGTTTAAGCCAATCCGCTTGGAGAAACGGGTAGCCTTAACGAATCAAGTGTTTTGTTCGATCTTCTATCTTAACTATTAGGTGACGCGGGCCACTCCGAAAGGGGTGGCCTTTGTTTCGTCCATCTGGGTCAGTCCCATATGATCTCCGCCCGCAATCCGCCTAATGGCGAAGGGGAGAAGATAATCAAAGGGCTCTTGCATATAAAGCGAGAGCCTATTTTATTGTAATTTTTCGCTAAAAAAGGAGATCAGATGTATATTCTCGAACAAGTATTCACAGATAATTTTGGTCCAAAGAGGAGCAGTTTTAGTGAATCAGAAGCTAAGGGATTATTTCAACCAATGTTTAAAACCGCTCGGTTTTACTTCATTGGATTCGATCTGAATTTTTAAGTGAATTTGTGCCGTTACTAAAATTATAGGAAAGCGAGGCGGTCAAGTGAAAAAAGGTAATAATATGCTAATTTTACGCCGGAATATGGGCCTGTAACAGAATTTCTTAAAGGCCGAAGAAGCAGATATATGATGAATTTCATGGAAAAGGCGTATTATATATAGAATGTTGCAGATCTTCTGCGCGGTGACTTCAAGCAGAGCGAAATAAGAAAAATGAAAGAGTGTACATAGTATTATTAGCCATAGGTCCAGCTGCAAAGTGGCGGCAATACCCATAGTATATTTGTCAAAGTTATGATCATATCTCTTGGTACAGGATATCATTGAGGTTACTTTTCCAAAGTAAACCATGAATGGAATGAAATCCTGCAAGGCACATCACCAATAAAGGATGTAGTGTATCTTGTGGCCTATTTGCTGAGCATCCACTTAGCTTAAAAGATGAGGTGTAGAATATAAATATGGACAAAGAGTACCGGGCTAATAGGAATGAAACGTTCCTTAAGAATTTATTCTCATACTTCTTAATTATCTTTATAAGTATCATAATTAGTACTGTTGCTTATTTTATTTCTGTGAAGATCATCCAGGAGGAGATAGATAAAGCACACTATAATTCATTAAATCAAGTTAAGCGAATTGTGGATGACAGACTAAGCGAAGTCAGCAAACTTTTTCTTCAGATAGGTTTGGATCAAAAAATCCAGATAGCCATGAAATATGGTGCCAGCCTTAAGCCCGGCGAAATCTTCAACTTGGCACAGATACAAAAGGATTTACTAAAATATAAACTAACAAATCCCATAATTAAAGAGATATATATTTATTTTAGCAATAACGAAATAATATTATACGATAATGGGAAAATTCCATTGGATGCACTGGATAAAGCTGAATTGTCCAGTAATCCTATTTTAACCAGACAATGGTTGGAAGGAAAGGAAGTTGGGTTTATTCCATATAAGGATAATAACTTACAAAATGAAATTGTTTTTATGGAGTCTCTATCCATTCCCAGAAAAAAGAATATGTCAGGAAAATTAATTGTTGTTTTCGATAAGAAGATAATAAATCCTTTGATCGAGGGATTAAAATGGATTGATGAAAATGAAATTTTGATTGTTGATAAATATAATAGAGCGTTTCTGTTTGGAGAAAAATACGACTCTTTTGGTTTAATAAATGAGGAAAACTTCGATAATCTTACATCGACTAATAATAGTAAAGAATACGTCACTTCACATGTCTCATCAAATATTACCCAATGGAAATATATATCGGTTATACCACGACATATATATTTCGGAAGGGTAAACCAAGTAAAGAATGTAATATATGTATGCCTGTTTTTGTGTTTGCTATTTGGAGGCTTCGTTGCATATTTCTTTGCGTATAGAAATTATAAACCAATGAATAAATTAATCCAATTTATCAGGAGTGAAATAAAGCATTCTTATACTAGAGAAGAAAACGAATATGATTTTATAAAAAATGTTTTGGAAAAAGTATTCAAAGAAAAAGAAGTGATTCATGTACAAATCTCAAAACAGCGGGACAAGTTAAGAAACCAGTTTATGACTAAGTTGGTTAAGGGGAAGCTTCACTTTGACGGGGTTGAGGAAATGCTTGTATTATATGACATTCAGATCTCCAATGATAACTTTTATGTGGTAATGGTATTTTATGATATTGGTAAGGATGAAGATATGGACAACTTGGATATGGCTAATTTTGTAGTGCATAATATTGCGGAAGAATTGGTAAACGAAAAATTTCGAAGTTTTTATCTACAAGATGATGACTATAGTATTTGTTTGGTTGATATTGGGAAAGAAGATTTACATGGTTCGGAAAGAGATATAAAAGCTATTGTACAACAGATTAAAAAATTCACTCAGGAGAAGTTCGGAATTTCCCTATCTGTTGCTATTAGTCAATATGAAAAAGGTTTTTCTGGCATATCCCAAGCTTATAAAGAAGCTGTAGAGGTTATGGAATATCATATTTTGATGGGCCGAAGTGAAGTTTTATCGTATAGTGATTTGCAGCGATATAATAATACGAATCATCACAATCATTTACTTCATGATGAGCATCAGTTTATCAACTATGTTTTAGTTATGGATTACGATAACGCTAAAAGGGTATTTAATACCATCATACAGGAATGGTTCATTAATGATATGCCTTCATTACAACTAGCCAAATGCAGAATGTATAGCATTATTAATTCTCTTATAATTGCCCTGAAAGAACTGAAGAAATCGCATGGGGAAGAGTTTATTCAAAATGTTCAGCTTATCGATCGTTTACTACAATGTGAATCTTTAAGTGAGTTGAAACATGAAATTGATGAAATGATGGATCGAATCGAGGTGTATTTTAAGAGGGATGATCCTTATAAGAGGGAAGAAATTCATAAAAAGGTTATGTCTTATATCAAAGAGCATTATAGTGTGCAGGAGCTTAATGTTTCCAAGATTGCTGATGAATTTCAAATAGACGTACCCTATTTATCAAAGTCTTTTAAGAAAGCAACTGGAATTGGACCTTTAAAGTTTTTGCATATGATAAGAATTGATAAGGCTAAGGAGTTATTGGTAAATACGAATACGAACATAAGGGAAATTTCTACTGAGGTAGGATATATAAGTACTGTAAGTTTTACAAGAGTATTTAAACAATATGAAGGTATTACACCAGGAGCATATAGGAATATCATGAAGTAATATAGATAAACCCAATGTTTGTGCAGAGGACAAAAATTGTATGTTAGCAAGAAATGAATGTAAATTGGATGTATAGAGAGCATTACAAATAATGAAAACCAGTAAAAAGTGTTTGTTTACCATTTTATAAATGAATCGTATAGTTTGATTGAAGGCGCCGGTTTCAACGTTTTAAAGTGGTTCAAGAGTTCATTTTGAAAGCGGTTACAAAAAATGTTCTTAAAGGGAGGAAGAAGAATGTACAAACGTGTACTTGGAATTGTATTGGCAATTGCCCTTATAATTTCAGTCGCAGCATGTTCAAGCTCCGAGGAACCCAAGGATACTACGAAACAAGAAGCCGAGGATAATACTACGAAACAAGGACCCATCAAGGTTAGCGTGGGACTTCCTGAGATTGTAAACGCTAAGTTCGCACCAGGCGAGGATTATTCCAATAATCTTTGGACCAAATTGTTCAAGGAAAAATTCAATATTGATGTGGAAGTGGATTGGGTAACGACTGAGTACGACACAAAGATCAACCTTGCGATTGCATCCGGCGAATTGCCAGATATGTTCACGGTAAACATAGTACAACTCAACCAGCTTATGGAAGCTGGAATGCTTGAGGATTTAACGAGTTCTTACGAGCAATATGCCTCACCATCTCTTAAAGAGATGATTGAACCAAACCGGGACATCGTTGAAACTGCCATGCATGATGGTAAGCTAATGGCTATACCCAGACTGCACTATGGTGATGAAACTTCTACTTCGTTCCTATGGGCAAGAAAAGACTGGTTAGAGGGGAACGGCATTAAAGAAGTCAAAACTATTGAGGATTTTGAGAACATGATGGAGGCGTTTAAAACGAACAATGGTGCTAAATTCGGTACCATGCTCGATAAAACCCTCGGTGCATTCTTCGAAATGGCTAGTTCATTCCACGCTTATCCCAAGATCTGGGTGGATGGCCCCGACGGTAAAATCGTCTATGGTGCAACCTTGCCAGAGACGAAAAATGCTCTTGCCAAATGGGCTGAATGGTATAAAAAAGGCTATATCAATAAGGACTTTGCCACAATGGACAGCGCTGCCATGCTGCGGGATGCATATAATGGAGAAGTCGGTACATATGCACAGCAAAACTGGGCTGGCTGGCAAGTTGGTGCAGACATGGTTAAGAATGAAGGAGATGGCACCTACTTTGTGTCCATGAACCTGCCCAGTGTAGATAGCGATAAAATCCTTTATCCAAGACAATTCAGCAACAGCGTATACAGTGTTGTCCGTAAGGGCTATGAACACCCCGAGGTGCTTGTCGAGCTGATAAACACATACATTGATGTTCTGGATGACTCCATTGGCAACGGAACCATGACCCTTGAGGAAGTCCTGCCCTTTAACACCAATGACATGCACCATATCACCGGTCCGTTCAAGGTTGAGTTCGCCCATTATCAAGACATCAAGGATGTATCTTCTTCGATCATTACAGGTAAAGAGAATCTTGGATCAGGAAACGCGGTGTTGTTCTACAATGAAATCTTGAAGTGGAAGAATGGGGGAGATTTGGTTGGTTTAGGCCGTTATCTTCAGATGGGTCATGAAACAGCATCACTCGTCCTGGGAATCTCTCATGTTGACAATGATCAAATCAAAAAAACCAAGGTATGGGGTGCAATGCCACAGGCCATGCTTGATTACGGTACCACACTCGATGACCTGCTGATTGAGGGTTATACAAAAATTATCATGGGTGTTGAAGATATCAGCTATTACGATACCTTGATTGAAGCTTGGAGACACGCTGGCGGTAACGAAGTAACGGAAGCCGTCAACAAGATGTACGGAAAGAAATAATTAAACTGTCAGAGATCTCCTTGCGTCATAAGATGCAAGGAGATCTCTACAGTGTAAAGTCCGTATTCTAGGAGGATTCAGCGATGCAATCATTACTGTTTACGTTACGTAAGCAATGGCAATATCATGTTTTGTTAATCCCCGCAGTTGTCTTGATATTTATATTCAATTACATCCCTCTATATGGACTTATCATTGCATTTCAAAGATACAATCCGTCCATGGGCTTTCAGTCTCCTTGGGTCGGTCTCGACAATTTTACACGTGTGTTTAGCCAGCCCAACTTTGTACAAACAATTTGGAACACTTTATTCATAGCAGGGTTCCAAATTATAGGTGGTATCATTGTGCCTGTTGTGTTTTCACTCCTGCTCAACGAGGTGCGTAAAGTTTCGGCAAAGCGTGTTTTTCAAACCATTATCTATTTGCCTTATTTTCTGTCTTGGGTTATCCTGGCAGGCGTTATGATTGATATTCTAAGTCGTGAGGGGATCATGAATACTTTCCTGTCTTTATTTAACATAGGGCCTATTTCATTTTTAGGTGACCCGAAAACATTTCGATGGACGATGATTGTCTCAGAGATATGGAAAAGCTTTGGTTTCGGAACTGTTATTTTTTTGGCAGCGCTGACCAGTATAGACCCCGGTCTGTATGAATCTGCTATCGTGGACGGGGCAAAACGATGGAAGCAGACATGGTACATCACCATTCCTTCGATCATGCCCATAATTGTTCTGATGACCATTCTATCACTGGGAAACTTATTGAACGCTGGTTTTGATCAGATCTACAACCTATACTCACCGATCGTTTATTCTACTGGCGATATCATTGACACCTATGTGTACCGTTTGGGTATCCAGCAGGCTCAGTATTCAGTCGGAACGGCGGTTGGAATGTTCAAGGCCTTGATTGCAGCCTTTATGATTTTGACGTCCTATTATCTTGCTGACAGGTTTGCCGGTTACAGGGTATTATAGTTGTTTGTCTATTCATAGGATTTTGAAAAGAGGGGATTTAAGTCATGGTGAATTATCGATCACCGGCTCGTACAGCTTTTGTTGTGTTTAATACGATCTTTTTATCTCTTACAGCTATTGCATGTATTATACCTTTCATTCATCTTTTGGCCATATCATTCAGTGGATCTTCCGCTGTTGCAGCTGGCAAGGTCGTTTTCTGGCCTGTTGACTTAACGACGGTATCGTATGAATTCGCCTTCCGGGGTGGTAAGTTTTTACCAGCTTTGTGGGTAAGCATTTGGCGGGTGTTGCTTGGTGTGATCGTAAACCTTGCGCTGATTGTTATAACCGCCTATCCTCTCTCAAAAAATAAGGACAAGGTTTTCGGGCGCAATATATATATGATGTACTTTGTCGTAACCATAATTATTAATGGGGGTTTGATCCCTACATATATATTAGTCACAAAAATGGGGCTTTTGAATAGTATATGGGCGTTGATTCTGCCTGGAGCGCTGCCAATATTCAGCATGATCATCGTGATGAACTTTATGAGAGGCCTGCCGGAAGAAATAGAGCAGGCTGCGATGATCGATGGTGCCGGAGTGTTTGATACCTTGTTCCGTGTTATGCTGCCACTGTTGACTCCAGCGTTGGCGACAGTAGGTCTGTTTTCAGTCGTTAGTCACTGGAACGATTGGTTTAGTGGATTGATTTACATGCAAGACAGCAAAAATTATCCTTTGCAGACTTATTTGCATACGCTGATCATTGATTTTGAAGAAGTCATACGTATGGCTCAGGGCGACACTGCTAAGATTCTTGCTTACATGAATGTCCGCACAGGCCGGGCGGCTCAGTTGTTCCTTGCAACAATACCTGTCTTGCTGGTTTACCCATTCATCCAGAAATATTTCACTACAGGATTAGTCCTTGGAAGTGTTAAGGGCTAAATTGTGTAAACTGGTACTAGTGAGAGGTCGTACAGCACTAATTTCGCCTGCATCTTTTCCTTGGCGTACCGTTTTCCCGAAACGAGCTCAAGCAGGAGTTTTTCTTTGAGAACGGGAATATCGGCTTGAGCAGATAATCATCCGCTTTGTTCCGAATGGCCTGCTGCGCGTAAGCGAAATCGGAATAGCCCGTCAAAAAGATGCATCTGGTTTGCGGAGAGATCGCGTGGATTTTTTCAATCAGCTCAAGACCGGACATTTCGGGCATCCGAATGTCGGAAATGATGATATCGACGGCATGCGTCTCCAGAATTTCGATCGCTTCATCGCCGCAGTACGCTCTGAACACATGCTCGATATCATGTTCGATCCAAGGGATATTGTCGGCCAGACAGTCGACGTGGTCCGGCTCATCATCGACAAACATGATCTGAAACAAGCATCGTCACCTCCGTTGTGCAGGGTAACAACCATTTCGACCCGCGGGTGACAACTCCTTCATGCCGGGGCTCGTTCCAGAAGAAGTTAATCAAGTTGAGGAGGAATCGGAATGTTATTCACGGAAGAACAGGTATCCCGTTACGACAGGGATGGATATGTGCTTGTCAATCAGCTGTTTACCCGCTATGAGATTGACCTGCTGCTTCAAGAGGTTGAAGGCGGAGATCGGGTGGCGGGTTCTACATATAGCACGGATGACAGCTCCGGACTTAAAGCAAAGCTTGCGATTTGGTTCGAGCTCGGCCCCGATTTATGGTCGGCTGTGTCGACAAGCCCGCGCCTCGTTCACAACGTGAGTAAATTATTGGGCGAGGACGCCGCTTTCTTTCACGGCAAAGTGATGATGAAGGAGGCTCGTTCCGGCGGGGCTTGGGAGTGGCATCAAGATTACGGCTATTGGTACGATCAAGGCTTCATTTATCCGAACATGATCAGCGTGTTTATTGCACTCGACGCGGCCACTCAAGAGAATGGCTGTTTGCAGGTGCTTCGCGGCTCGCACAAGCTCGGCAGGCTGGAGCACGGCAAGGTAGGCAGCCAAACCGGCGCCGACGGAAGACGCATCCATCATATCGAGTCGATGTTCGAGCTTGTCCACTGCGAGATGGAGCCGGGCTCCGCGCTGTTCTTTCACAGCAATCTGCTGCATAGTTCCGCTCCGAACCTGTCGGATCGTCACCGGCGCACTTTCGTCTCCTGCTACAATGCGGTAAGCAATCCGCAGATCGAGGGTGAAAGGTTTAAGCGGTATGACATCTGCCCGGTGGGTACGGACGATTTAATGAACAAGGCGTAACCATATTCTCATAGCAAAGCGCAGGCCGGCATGCCGGTCTGCGCTTTCAGTTTACAAACTGCATTCGAAATCTTTCAAAAGTCGAATCTGACCATAAAACGATTATTTTAATATGCTTTTCTTGCGGATAGAACCGATGATCCACAATAATAAAGGAATGCCTAGTATATTTACTGGCAATATCACTGCTAGCCAAAACTTCGCGTAAACCTGGGAATCGTTAATGCTTCGCGGCAAAAGCGCGATTCCAAATACGATAAGAGCTATGAACCAAATTGTATGTTTCCATTTTTTTATATGAAAAAATTGCGCTGTTCCGTAGCTGGTAATGAACAGATATAGGGATAGTTTAATAAAAATACCGATAATCCAAAGCAAGACGGCCAATACATCGACGTTCTGAATAAATTCCATGACCGAAATAAATGTTACGGCGGAATAAAGGGGATAGATCAATTTAGCCGATATATTCGGACCAAAGACCATAATGACTATAAACGTCATGACCAAAACGGCAATCGAAGCGGCCGCAACCCCTAATACGGAAGAGGTCATGGCCTGATTTGGCTTCGTCATAAAGGAAATGAGCATGATCACGATTACGGATTCTCCAAGGAAGGAAGCAGGAGATAAACTTGCTTTAGCGATGGATACGTATCCCGTGTTGTAATAAACAGGCAGTAATTTAAGCCAATCCCAATCTTTAAAACTAAACAAAATGATGAGAATAATGCCTACCACGGTGACGGGACCGATGATTTCACTGCAACGGCCGATACCTCTAATTCCTCCGGAGTAGGTAACATAAACCATTGCACCTAACATAACGAGAATAATGAACCATAGAGGCGTCGAACTGAATAAGGCAAGATAAACAAAATCCGCGTATTCTCTTAAAATGATTCCGATCACGGAAATCCACACGCAGAAGTAAATAAATATGATGATTTTTCCTAACCACTTTCCGAGTATCAACTGACTGTATTGAATAAAGGTTTTTTCCGGGTAAAGCAAGCTTAATTTAACTGCTATGAAAATAACAAGTAAACTGATCAAGGTCGCTATAATCATTGAAATCCAAGCGTCTTGTTTGGCTAGAGATACGGTTGGCGAGATCGTGAAAAGTGCGGTCATGCAAAATTCCATCGTGAAAATCAGCCAAAACAGCTGATAACCGGAGATTTTCATTTTTTAATCTCTCTTTCTTTAAATTGGAGCGAAGGCCCTACTAAACCAATCTGCTTTAATTTTATATGAACGTTAACCGTAACTTGAATTTCCGGAAAAATGTTATCCCAGTTCCGATTTAATTCTTTCCATTTAATAGGGTGCTGTCGATTAAGGACTTCATTAAAACCCAATACATCGGTTCCATATTGTTTTTGGACTTTAGTGATCATTTCAAGGACATGCTCGCTATTGCTCTTGTTGATTTTGTTCTGTACAAGTTTCCAATTATGGAGTTGGGTTAGATCTAAATTCGTGTTATTCTCGTTAATGAGTCCCACTCCACTTAACGTTATATCCATCTTTACCTTCTTTTCAGATGTAATGCTGGACTTTAGTTTACTCCTGAAATTGGTAACAATGACGCCGACGGTCCCATCTCCTTCGGGAATGTCTTCCACTACTTCCAAGTAAGATATTCCTTTAAGAATCCACTGCCGATAAGCGCCCTCAACAAAATTCAAATAGCCAACTAATTTATAATCGTGGTTAAAGATAGCCCGACCGTAAAATCGAATCGTCTCTTGGGGGGAAGCTCCTTGCACGATATCTACGACAGGCAAAGTAGGGCAGCTCCCTTCTGCGCTTGAGGCCATTAAAAAGTCGAGATAAGATTTTCCCACCGTGCCCCCGACGGCTTTATAGATCTTGTTTGATGCGACAGAAGGAATTTTCTCAAGAGGGTAGAGTACTTTCAAAGCTTCTAAGCCTGTATTTCCTTTGACCACCCAAATATCCAATCGGATTCGATTGCCCGGATCTCGAGAAAACACATCCAGCATGTCTTCGATTCCATTTTTGGCCAGTTTTTCTCCGATATAAAAATTGTGTCGATGACCGCGGGCTATGGTTCTGGAAAGTTTTTGGCGCACACCCTGAATTGATTTAAGAATGGATTTACCTTCACCGGTCTCGATATAATAAGATTTTTCGCTGCCGGATGCTCCTTGTTCTATTCTGGAGGGGATAATAAATTGCCCAGCCGTTAAATACGTTCCGTCATCTCTAAGATCAGCCGATGCGGCCAAATCAAATACTCTGTCCGAGAGTTCATGCCGATCCCAGCAGCCTGTTAATAAAACGATGCAGAGTATTAATATCATGGACGCTGCCAGGCGGTTTATCATGCTGCTTCATCTCCTCGGTTCCCGATTGGTTCTGGGGATACGCATCTTGTTTCGGGTAGAACCGGATAACGGTAATGTATGCATGCTCCATCTTGGAGCGCGGATTAAAACATCCTTTAATTCGCTTCTTGACAGTGGAGCTAACGGACTTAAAAAGGGGACGCCAAATGATTCAAGATTGGTTAGGTGAATGAGAAGAAATATAGTCGCCATCGTAATTCCGTATAATCCGAACATCCCCGAACAAATAAGCATCGGAAAACGGAGCATTCGAAAAGCCATTCCCATACTGTATCTTGGAGTGACGAGAGAAGCAATTCCCGTCAGGGAAACAACGATGACCATCGGAGCAGATACGATTCCTGCCTGAACGGCTGCTTGTCCAATAACCAGAGCCCCGACAATACTGATTGCTGAGCCAGTTGGCTTCGGCATTCGTATCCCGGCCTCGCGTAACCCCTCAAATAAAAATTCTACCAATAGTACTTCAATGACAGCCGGGAAAGGTACCCCTTCACGGGCGGATGTGATACTGAGTAAGAACATTGTGGGTAACAATTGCGGATGAAACGTCGTAATCGCTACAAAAATAGAAGGTAAAAATAGTGAAGTAGTAACCAATAGCATTCGCAGCCAACGAATCAAAGTAGCGTAAATAAATCGCTCATAATAGTCATCGGCCGACTGAAATGCGTTCCAAAAAGTAAAGGGGACGATAAGTACAAAAGGTGTGCCATCTATAAAAATCGCTACTTTTCTTTCTGCGAGAGATGAGGCAACAATATCCGGGCGTTCGGTATTCTGCACTTGAGGGAATAGTGAGAATGGGTGATCTTCAATAAACTCCTCGATAAAATTCCCGCCAAGTAAGGTATCAATCTCAATTTGGCTGATTCGATTTCGAACTTCTTCGAGGATCGAATCTTTTGCAATGCCTTCAATATAAGCAATGACAACAGTGGTTTTCGAAAGATTGCCAATGGTCATGGACTCCATTTTAAGTTTAGCGCTTTGAATTTTCCTGCGAAGAAGGCTTGTATTCACATTAATGTTTTCCGTAAAGCTTTCTCTTGGGCCTCTAATGGTAATCTCGGCTATAGGCTCTTCAATGGCCCGATCTTCGAAGCCTTTCAAATCAGCTATAACTGCATGGTCCACTCCGTCTGACAGGATTACGACATTAGCAGATAAAATCCCTTGAACAATATTCCCCATTGTTCCCGTTGTTTTTGTTTTTGCGATGGAAACCAACTGTTGTTCTAAGAGTAAATCCGCTGAGTTTAACTCCCCTAAGCCGGGACGGGGAGTTTCTAACATCCAAGGTTTAATTAAGATATTGTCTAATGCTTTGGTATCCACCAAACCATCCAAATAAACCAATAGAGTATTTATTTGTCCGTAAATTTGAATACGCCGAAAGACAATATCATAACAATTCTGAAAAATAGTCTTGATTATGAGTTCATTCGTCTCTAGCGATTTGCTTATCGGGTCATTAAGCGCGCTATCAGTCAGGTTAGAGCTTGAATTTTGTGCAGTAGACAAGGCGGTTCTCCTCCTAACACATACACGACCAAAAGGACGGTGTGATTGTTAGTGATGATATTCTTTCATCATTCCTCAATTAATTTTGAGCTATACATATTTTTACATTTCGCGTCCGCGGAAGAAGTCGTAAGCATAGCAAAGCGCAGGCCGGCATGCCGGTCTGCGCTTTCAGTTTACATATTGCTTTCGAAATCGAAGGGGACTCATGCCTACGCTGCGCTTGAAGCAGGCGGAGAAGTACGGCGAGTACCGGAAACCGACTTCTTCCGCTATCCGTTCGATCGGCCATTCCGTGGAAACGAGCAGCTGCTTCGCCCGATCTAGCCGGAACTGCAGCAAGTAATGGATCGGCGTGACGCCGTATTTCACTTTCATGCAGCGTACAACGTAATTCGGGTGAAAATGAAGCGCCTCCGCCAGCGTCTCATTGGTGATTTCCTTCCGGTAGTTTTGCTGGAGGTAAGATGCCGCCTTCTCCGCAAGCCGGGTCGCAGGTGAACTGGCCGCCCCTGACCTGCCTGCATCCAGCAAGGCAAGAATGCGGGCGAGCAGATGCTGTTCTTCCCAGAAGCGGTCGCCGACCGGCAGCGCCAGCAGTTGTTTCATGAGATCGAATACGGCTTGCGGGGCGGATAACGAGCAATGCTTCGGGATTCGAAGCGAATAAGGATGGCTAAATGGCAGTTTTGCAAGGGAGGCTTCGTCCTTGAAGGTGCCTTGCCCCCATGCCACATGTTCGAAATGAACCCAGTAGAACGTCGTTTCCCGCTCGCACGGTTTGACCGAGTAGTGCTCCCCGTCCGGCAGCAGCAGGAGCGTATCTCCTTCGCCAAGCGCCCATTCTTTCCCATTCTCTCCGATATGCAGCTCGCCATGAACCACGATAAGAAGATCGAAAATGCCAAGGTTTCTACGATTCGGATGACGATCGCCGACCCGAAAGTCCGAACGGCCGGCTTCCCAGAAATAGGGGAGCGGCGGGGCAGGCAGCTCGACGATGGATTCTTCGTACAACCGGTTTGCCTCCACTCTTTGTGTCATTTTGTATAAAAAAAAGTTGAATCCGTTCCTATTCCGTCAGTTAGAAAAATCATATACTCGAACCTATGAAGAGTCAAATTCTATCATTTTGAGGTGGATGAGCATGACGAAATCACAGGTTCATATTCAAGACGATTTTTGGAACAGCTATTCGGAACTCGTTCGCCAAACCGTGATCCCTTATCAATGGGAAGCCCTTAACGATCGGATCGAAGGCGCGGAGCCCAGCTATGCGATTCGAAATTTCCGGATAGCGGCGGGTTTGGAAGACGGGGAGTTCGGCGGCATGGTCTTTCAGGACAGCGATCTGGCCAAGTGGCTGGAGGCGGTAGGCCATTCGCTCCGGCATCATCCGGATCCCGAGTTGGAGAAGCTGGCCGATGAAGCCATCGACTTGATCGGACTAGCTCAGCAGGAGAACGGTTACTTAAATACTTATTTCACGGTTAAGGAGCCGGGCCGTCAATGGACGAATCTTCATGAAGCTCATGAGCTCTATTGCGCCGGTCATTTCATCGAAGCTGCGGTCGCCTATTACGAAGGAACGGGAAAGCGCAAGCTGCTCGATATCGTCTGCAAGCTTGCCGACCTGATCGACGGCGTATTCGGGACGAATCCCGGTCAGATCCGGGGCTATTGCGGTCATCAAGAGATCGAGCTTGCCCTGGTTAAGCTGTATCAGGTGACAGGAGAAGAACGCTATTTGCACTTAAGCCGATACTTCATCGACGAGCGAGGAAGCGAGCCGAACTACTTTATCGAAGAATGGGAGCGGCGCGGCCGAACGAGCCATTGGGTGCCGGGGACGACTTCCACGCCTAATCCCGAGTATAATCAATGCCATCTGCCGGTTCGCGAGCAGTCGATTGCCGTTGGGCATTCCGTAAGGGCCGTCTACATGTACACGGCGATGGCCGACCTCGCCCTCCTGACTGGCGACGCCAAGCTTCGCGAAGCGTGCGAGCGGCTGTGGGCAAATACGACCGGCAAGCAAATGTACATAACAGGCGGCATCGGCTCGACCCATAACGGCGAGGCGTTCACGTTCGACTACGATCTGCCGAACGATACGGTTTATGCGGAGACCTGCGCTTCGATCGGCTTGATTTTCTGGGCTCGGCGGATGCTGCGATTGGAAGCGAAGAGCGAGTACGCCGACGTGATGGAGAGAGCGTTGTACAATAATGTGCTCGGCAGCATGTCGAAGGATGGCAAACATTTCTTCTACGTGAACCCGCTCGAAGTCTGGCCGGAAGCGAGCGCCAAAAATCCCGACAAGCGTCATGTGAAGCCAGTCCGGCAGAAATGGTTCGGCTGCTCCTGCTGCCCGCCTAATGTCGCCCGGCTGCTAAGCTCCTTAAACGAGTACATCTATGACGTGTCCAATGAAGGCGCAACGGTTTACGCCCATTTGTTTATCGGAAGCGAAACGACTTTTGAACGTGCTGGCGTTCAAGTCACGCTTCGCCAGCGGTCGGAACTTCCTCGGGATGGCCGGGTCGAATTCACCGTGTCTCTTCAAGAACAAACGGAAAACGCGGCGTTCGAACTGGCGCTTCGCGTGCCGAACTGGTTCCAATCCGTTCGCCCGCAGTTAATAATAAACGGGCAAACGGTGCTAAACTACCGTATGGACAACGGCTATGCGAAGATAGAGCGGAACTGGGCGGATGGCGACATCGTGGAGTGGCTGCTGCCGCTGGAGGCGAAGCTGATCGCCGCTCATCCGCACATCCGGGCGGCGGCCGGCAAAGCTGCCATCCAGCTCGGTCCGTTCGTTTACTGCGTCGAAGAAGCGGATAACGGGGCGCCGCTTGCCTCGCTTTCCTTGTTCGAGAACTCGAATTTGTCCGCGCATTTCGACCCGCAGCTGCTCGGCGGCTGTGTTGTTGTGGAAGGAGACGGGCAGGCTGCGGCCGATTCCGAATGGCCGGAGGGTCAGGCGTACCGGCCGCTCGCCAAACAGGCAAGACCGATTCGTTTCAAAGCCATCCCCTATTACTTGTGGGGAAACCGCGAACCAGGCGAAATGAACGTCTGGCTGCGGTGCTGAACGGCAACGAACGAAAATCATCTAAAGTTTTAGAAGTAAAATCAATAGTTTTCAAAATGAACGGAGCGGCAAAGTGAATTATAATGGAGTGAAAGCGGTTGCTTGAAACCAGAAGGAGAAGGAGCGATTCACTTGGACACGAAAGCAAAGATCGCAGCACCAAACGAGCCGATCGTCACTCATATCTATACCGCTGATCCATCCGCGCACGTATTTGAAGGAAAGCTGTATATTTATCCTTCCCATGATATCGACCATGACGGACCGACCAACGATAACGGCGACCAATATGCGATGGAGGATTATCATGTCCTGTCCATGGACAATATGGAGTCGCATTGCGTGGATCACGGCGCGGCCCTTCATATCAAAGACGTGCCGTGGGCCTCGAAACAGATGTGGGCGCCGGATGCGGCATTCAAGAACGATACGTACTACCTGTTCTTCCCTGCGAGAGACAAGGACGGCATCTTCCGCATTGGCGTCGCCTCTAGCGCCTCCCCGAGCGGGCCTTTCCAAGCGCAGGAAAATTATATTCCGGGAAGCTTCAGCATCGACCCTGCCGTATTCGTCGAGGAAGACGGCCAAGCCTATATGTACTTCGGCGGATTGTGGGGAGGGCAGCTGGAGAAATGGCAGACCGGCGAATTCAATCCCGAAGCGGTTGGGCCTGACGCGGGCGCGCCGGCGCTCGGACCGCAAGTCGCGCAGCTAAGCGACGATATGCTGACGTTTAAGTCGGAGCCGAAGGAAATCTCGATCGTAGACGAAGAGGGGAACCCGATTGCGGCGGGCGATGAGGATCGCCGCTATTTCGAAGGTCCGTGGATGCACAAGTTTGGCGGCAAGTACTACCTCTCGTATTCGACTGGAACGACGCACAAGCTGGTGTACGCGATTGGGGATCATCCCGAAGGACCGTTCGTTTTTAAAGGAACGATTCTCACGCCGGTCTTGGGCTGGACGACGCACCATTCCATCGTGGAATTTCAAGGGAAGTGGTACCTGTTCTACCACGACGCATCCCTATCCGGCGGCGTGGACCATAAGCGGAGCGTGAAGTTTACGGAGCTTGCTTACAACGAGGACGGCACCATTCAAACCATCGAGTATAAATAAATCGAGGAACGCAGCCCGCGGGGCTGCGTTCTTCCGTTTTTGCAGGTGATAAGATTAACAAAGAAAGAACTATACATTTCAAAGTGTGCAGGCCCGCCCCTTTTAGTAAAATGGGATTGAATTTATATTTTTTGCGCAAAATGACATCATTGATTCGGAAGCAAATGAAAGCGATTACAGAATTTAGGGGGCGTTCCGATGAGAAAAGCCATATTGGTTGACGATGAACGGTTTGCCCGCAAAGGGCTGGTCGGTCTTATTCCCTGGGAGCAATGCGGGTTCGAAATCGTCTGCGAAGCCGAGGATGGGGAAGAGGCGCTTTCGTTAATCGAGCAGCATAAGCCTGATCTCGTCATTACGGATATTCGGATGCCCGTGGTCGATGGCTTGGAGCTGATCCAAACGGTACAGGAACGCTTAGGCAAATCGGTTAAATTCATCATTATTAGCGGTTACGGGGATTTTAAATATGCGCAGCAAGCGGTTCGCTTCGGTGTACAGGATTACTTGCTGAAGCCGATCGACGAGGTCGAGCTGATGGAAACGCTGCAGCGAATATCAACCATGCTGGATCAAACGCCAAACTGGCCGATAGAGGGGCATTCGATTCTCCAGGCTTCTTTATTTGAGCAGCTAATTACAGGAAATGCCGACGAAAAGGCGCTGACGGAGGCAGGGCAGTTTCTATCGCTGCCTGGCGATAAGCCGCTTCGGTATATTTCGCTGGAGGTAAACGATCTTCCTGACGGCTTCGATGAGGAGCGGAGAAGCCAGCTCATGGAACAGTTGAAGGCGGATATAGAGCCCGTGCTGAAACGGCTGATACCAGAGCAGGTGCCGGTCATCTATGCCCGTAATCGTTGGGAAATCGGCATGCTTGTCCGGTCGGGACCTAATTCGGCTTGGGCGGCGGAGCTCGGAAACGAAATCGCCGAAGCGTCGAGCAAGCGGCTGGACGAAACCGGAGTTCCTCGAGTCTATGTCGGCGCTGAAGCCGCAAGACTCTGTCAGGTCAAGCAATCCTATGCGACGGCTATGGATTTGTACAGATATAAATATACGTTAGACGGTAAATTGATGATCCAGAATGACGAAACTAACGCGATTCCTCTGCAGTTCAAAGAATTGGATCCCTCGCTCTATACCGAATTGCTGGTGTGCTTGGAAGAGCAGGACATTAACGGCGTGATCAAGCTGGTTGACGCCATGTTCAGCACGTTCCAAGAGAAACGCATCGCCTGGGAATCGATGAGTTCCGCCATTGCGAGATGCGTGCACAGGGCGACCCATGTCATCCAGACGATGCAAGGCGACGAGAGTATGCTAGCCTCGCTCAAGCCGATCATGCAATGGCACCAAGAGCCGCGAACGCTGCAAGGCGTGAAGCGGCTGCTGATCGCGTTTTTGACGGAGTGCATGGCGTATATCGTATCGCTGCGCAGCACAACGATGAAAGGCGACATCGGGAAAATCAGAAGCTACATCGAAGCCAATTACGCCAGCAATATCAGCCTGAAGAGCATTTCCAAGCACTTCTACATGAACTCGGTTTATTTGGGCCAGCTGTTCAAGAAAACGTACGGCGTCTACTTCAACGATTTTTTGCTGCAAATCCGGATTCAGGAAGCCAAGCGCCAGCTGAGACAAACCGATAAGAAAATCTATGAAGTCGCGGCGAGCGTGGGCTTCGGCAATCCGGACTATTTTGTCAGCCAATTCGAGAAGGTGGAGGGAAAGACGCCGACGGAATACAAGAACGCCATGCTCGCAAAGACGTAAGGGTAGCATCGGGGGATCGATTCAATGAAGGCAAGCAGTTCTTTTCATAATATAAGGCTTCGTAGCAAAATGCTGATCATCTATTTTCTGTCCGTGTTCATTCCGGTCATCCTGACGAACGTGATTTTCTATAACATCACGACGAATAACGTCAGGAACCAGAAGCTGCAGGATCTGTCACTAGCGATCGAGCAGATGCGCAACGAGCTGAAGAACCAAGTCGACGCGGTCATCGGGATTACTTCCGTCCTGTACAACGATTCGATTTTAAATGATTATTTGGACACGCGGTATGCCGATCCGTCGGACTATGTGAATAACTATCACTCCTATATTACCGATATGCTGGAGAAGTATACGCCCGTGTACAGAGCGATTCAGAAAATTACCCTGTATACGGATAACGATACGATCATTTACGGGGGATACGTATTTCCGGTTTCGGGCATTGAGGATTCAGGCTGGTACAAGCAGGTGAAAAGCTCTTGGACCTCCAATGCGGTCATTGTGGAGGACGACGAGTCCGCCGCCAAGCCGGCGCTCAGCATTGTGAGAAGAATGAGCAGCACGGCCGGACAAGACCAATTTGACAAAATCGTCAAAATCGATCTGCACCCGGAACTGATTAAGCAAGTATTGAACAATGTTACGCTGGAAGGCAATGTGTATTTGCTCGAGGGCGATACCGTGCGGTACGCTTCCGGGAAGAACGGGAACAACGACATGGATGATTCTTCGGAGCAGGGCGCCATCGTCATCGAAGAGGGGTTCTCTAACAAGGAATATTTCCGCAACTGGCGGATCGTCGGGAAATTCCAAGAGCGCGAGGTGCTCGAGGAAGTGCGGAAGTCCAAGGAGTTCGTCATTTACATGGCGCTTCCCAACATTCTGATTCCGACGCTGATCATCGTATGGTTTACGCGTTCGCTGAACCAGCGCCTATTTAGGATCTTAAAACAGATGAAACGGGTGAAGAATCATACCTTCGATCTGATCGAGGACGAAGAGAGCAAGGATGAAATCGGCCAGCTGACGACGGAATTCAACCACATGACGATGCAGATCAAGAGTCTCATCCATGACGTGTACATGGCGGATATCCAGAAGAAGGAGCTGGAGCTTGGGCGCAAGCAGGCCCAGCTTCACGCGCTGCAAAGCCAGATCAATCCGCATTTTCTGTTCAATTCGCTTGAAACGATCCGGATGCGCAGCTTGATAAAGTCCGAAGACGAGACGGCTAAGATCATTCATCATATGGCCAAAATTTTCAGGAAATCCTTATCTTGGGGCAAGGATATGGTTCCGATCCGAGACGAGCTCGATCTGGTGGAGAGCTTCCTGCAAATTCAAAAGTACCGGTTTGGCGACAAACTGGACTATCGGATTGAAGTCGAAGAGGATTGCATGATGAGTTTGATTCCGAAAATGACGCTGCAGCCGCTCGTGGAAAATTCCAGCATTCACGGCATCGAGCCGATGAAGCATGCGGGTATGATTACGGTCAGCGTGCGCAAGTCCGGCGACAGCTTGATTTGTACGGTCAGCGATAATGGCGTAGGCATGTCCGAGGAACGGCTGCAGCAGCTTCAGTATGATACGTTCCATTCCGAGGAGCACGGCGAAAGCATCGGCATCCGCAACGTTTATTTAAGATTGAAGCTCTTTTACGGGGATCAGGCCGACTTTACGATTGAGAGCAGGAAAGATCAAGGAACTTCGTTCCGGATCGAAATTCGATCTCTTTAATTTACTAAGCGCGAGATAAAGTTTATTGGGTAAACAAAGTTCCCCCCTGTCTGTATACTAAAAGTGTAAGATAAAGCGCTTACAATAAAGGCGATTTAAACAAAAGACGGAAGGGGTATTTGCTTTGAAAACGAGAAATAAGTGGCAACTGGGTTTCATGTCGCTCGCGCTCGTCATGGGGTTAGTCGGATGCGGCAACAACACCGCGAATGAGAACGCGGCCACGCCGGACGCCGGCAATACCGGCAACGCTGCAAACACGCAAACTGCGAATGAGCCGGAGGCTAAGCCGGAGCCGGCGACCTTCACCTACTTCAACGCGACAGCGAACAAGGACACGGACACGAACAAAACAGAGATCGGTAAAATCCTCGAGGAGCAAACCGGCGTTAACTTCAAGATGGAGCATTTGGTTGGGGATTTGAATACAAAAATCGGCACGATGATTGCGAGCAATGAGTATCCGGATATTTTGCAACCGGATGCCGCGATCGACAAGGTGCTGGAAGCGGGCGCATTCATTCCGCTGAATGACCTGATCGACAAGTATGGCCCGAACATTAAGCGCGTATACGAACCGTATTTCAACCTGATGAAAGCCGAAGACGGCAACATCTACTTCCTTCCGTTCAGCGCGGTTGTCGGCGAGTACAATCCGAATCCGACGATCGACCAAGGCGCGTTCTGGGTGCAGAACCGCGTGCTGAAGGAAGCCGGCTATCCGAAAATCAAGACGTTCGACGAATATTTCAACTTGATCAAAGACTACGCGGGTAAACACAGTGACGAAAAATTGACCGGGTTCATGTCGCTGACGCACGACTGGCGCTTCTTCGCCACTACGAATCCGCCGAACCATCTGGCCGGCTATCCGAACGACGGCGAAGTTCAAGTCGACATGAATACGATGGATTCGAAGATCTATGCGACGAACGACGGCACGAAGCGCTGGCTGCAGAAGCTGAACGAGTTTAACGCTGCCGGTTTGTTCGATAAGTCTTCCTTCGTCGACAACTACGATCAATACTTGGCCAAGCTCACGTCCGGCAAAGTACTCGGCTTCTTCGATTACGGCTGGCAGGTCAACCAAGCGCTGCAAACGTTGAAGACCGAAACGCTGAAGAACGGCGGCAACGATGACCTGGAATACTTCCCGCTGCCAATCACGTTCGACGCCAACACGAAAGACCAATATATCGACCCGGCTTCGTTCGTGAACAACCGCGGCGTCGGCATTACGACCAGCGCGAAGGATCCGGAACGCATCATCAAGTTCTTCGACAGCCTGCTTACGGACGATAATCAGAAGCTCATTCAGTGGGGCATCAAAGGCCAGAACTATGAAGTTGACGACAAAGGCCGCCTCTACAGAACCCAAGAGCAAATCGACAAGCTGAAAGACAACGACTACAAGCGCCAAGTCGGTATCGGTTATTTCGAGTACTACTGGCCGATGTACGGTCAAGGCTCGACGTTCCCTGACGGCAATGCCGTAAACCCTGGCAGACAGCCTGAGGTAGCGCAAGCTTCGTTTACGCCGGCCGAGAAAGATCGTTTGGCTAAGTACGGCGTGCAGACCTATGCCGAAATGTTCTCGAAGCCGGACGAGCGTCCTTGGTACCCGGCGTGGAGCATCTCGCTGGAGCAAGGCTCGGAAGCGCAAATTTACACCGCGAAAAAACCTGACGTACAGCGCAAATATTTTGCCAAGATCGTTCTTGGCGCACCGGATAAGTTCGATGCTTACTGGAACGAATACGTGGACGAAATCAACAAGCTGCCTGTAGCGGATTACGAGAAAACGATGACTGAAGAAGTGAAGAAGAAAGCGGCAAAGATTAAAGGGAACTAATGCTTCAGCGAAAGGCCGGAACTCGCATGCTTGTACGGGGACCCGGCCTTTCCTGTTCCAAATCCTGCGGATAGGCATGTAAGGGGAGAAGTGATCGCTATGTTAAAAACAATGAAGCAACAGGGAGTAGTGCCTGCCGGTCGCGGACTTCTCGGTAAAAAATCAGGACTGGGCTTCTTCTTGCAGCAGCTTGTCAAGCAGCGGGCTCTCGTACTGATGTCCGTCCCATTCCTGCTCTGGCTCGTCTTGTTCAAATATGTCCCGCTGTGGGGCTGGACCATCGCGTTTCAGAAATATAAGCCGGCCAAATCGTTCGGCGATCAAACATGGGTAGGGCTGAAGCAATTCAAGTTCATGTTCTCGGACGACCGGTTTCTGCTCGTGCTTCGCAATACGCTGGCGATGAGCTTGATCAATTTCGTGCTTGGCTTCGTGACCGCGATCACGCTGGCGATTCTGCTTAACGAGCTGCGCAAAATGGCATTCAAGCGCGTCGTGCAAACGATCAGCTATTTGCCGCATTTTATCTCCTGGGTTGTAGCGGCAACGATCATCCAGACGGTTTTGTCTGCTGACGGCGGAATCGTCAATGAAATTTTGATGGGTCTTGGATTCATTCACGAGCCGATTCTATGGCTTGGCGAAGGCAAATATTTCTGGGGTATTCTCGGAGCATCCGAGGTGTGGAAAAACGTAGGCTGGAACACGATTATTTATTTGGCCGCCATGACGACGATCGATCCGGCCCAATACGAGGCTGCCGAGATTGACGGCGCGGGCAGATTCCAGCGCATCTTTCATATTACGCTGCCGGGAATCCGGCCGGTTGTCATCATCTTGATTATTTTGAACCTGGGTCAAATTCTGGAGACAGGCTTTGAGCCGCAATACTTGCTCGGCAATGGTCCGAACCTGGATTATTCCGAAAATCTCGAAATTTTCATCCTGAAATATGGTATGAATCTCGGCAACTACTCGCTGTCAGTAGCGGCAGGCATATTCAAGACGGTCATTAGTATTGTGCTTCTGTTCTCGGCGAACTATTTATCCAAACGGCTTGGCCAAGAACGATTGTTTTAAGGAGGAGAGCAGCTCATGGCTAAATCGCAAATCGCGTCGGCCCGTTATTCATCGGCAGGAGATCGACTGTTCGATATCGCCAATTACACGTTCATGGTTGTCCTGATGATCGTGACCATATATCCGTTTATCAACATGCTGGCCGTTTCGCTCAACGATGCCGGCGACTCGATTAAAGGCGGCGTCTACCTATGGCCGAGAGTCTGGACGTGGGAGAACTACGACTACGTGTTCAAGCAAGCGACCATTTTGCACTCGACCTGGATTTCCGCTTCGCGGACGATTCTCGGTACGCTCGTTTCGACCTTCTGCTCGGCGATGGTCGCCTATACGATCAGCAGACCGGAGTTCGTGCTTCGTAAATTCGTGACGATCGCGTTCGTGCTGACGATGTATTTCAACGGCGGACTCATTCCGAACTTCTTGCTCATGCGAGAGCTTCACTTGATGGGCACGTACTGGGTGTACATTATTCCAGGCATTCTAGGCGTATTCAACGTCATCGTCATCCGCTCGTTCATCGAGCAGCTGCCGGAAGGCATCTTGGAATCGGCCCGCATGGACGGCGCAGGGGAGTTTACTACGTTCCTCCGCATCGTGCTGCCTTTATCCATGCCGGTGCTCGCGACAACTTCATTGTTTACAGCGGTGTATCATTGGAATTCCTGGTTCGACGTATTCCTGTACAATTCTTCGAAGGTGGAGCTCAGCACGCTGCAGTACGAGTTGATGAAAATGCTGCAAAATTCAAATGCTTCCATCAGCTCGTCGGGGGGCAACATGGACGGATCGGGCGGTACGGCCGCCAACTTCGTCACGCCGACTTCCATTCGCGCAACGATGACGATCGTGGCGAGCTTGCCGATCGTAATGGTGTATCCGTTCCTGCAGAAATATTTCGTTAAAGGCATGACGCTGGGAGGCGTGAAGGGCTAATGGAACGATTTTGCAATCTACTGGTCGAATATGGATACGACCGTGACGCTATCGACCGAAAGGTCGAAGAGACCTGGAAGCTGCTGTTCGAGGAGCATGACGCCACACGGATTTATTATCCGTGCGGCGAAGACATGGGGTACATGCTCGACACCGGAAACCTTGACGTTCGGACCGAGGGCATGTCCTATGGCATGATGATTGCTGTACAACTCGATAAGAAAGACGTGTTCGACCGGTTTTGGCGGTGGAGCTACCGGTACATGTACATGACATCGGGCGAAAATAAAGGCTATTTTGCCTGGTCGTGCAATACGGACGGCACGAAACGGTCGAACGGACCGGCGCCGGATGGCGAAGAATATTTCGCGCTTGCCCTCTTGTTCGCTTCCCATCGATGGGGCGACGGAGAAGCGCCGCTCGATTACGGCGTGAAAGCGCGGCAGCTGCTGCATGATTGCGTGCACAACGGGGAGGACGGCGTCGGGTATCCGATGTGGAATCCGCACAATAAGCTGATCAAGTTCGTTCCGAACTGCGAATACAGTGATCCGTCCTACCATCTGCCGCATTTCTACGAGCTGTTCGCGCAGTGGGCGAATGAGGCGGATCGCCCGTTCTGGGGAGAGGCTGCCGCTGCAAGCAGAGACTACTTGAAGCTGGCATGCCATCCGGTTACCGGATTGGCGCCTGAGTATGCTTACTATGACGGGACGCCCAATGATGAGCGGGGCTATGGACATTTCTTCAGCGATTCCTACCGGGTCGCCGCCAATATCGGCTTAGAGGCCGCCTGGTTCGGCACCAATGACTGGATGCGCGATGAAACCGATAAGATTCAGGCGTTCTTCTCCGATAAGGAGCCCGAAGATTATCGGCGCTATACGATTGAAGGGGTCCCCTTCGAGGAGAAAGCGCTTCATCCGGTCGGCCTGATCGCGGCCAATGCGGCAGCATCGCTTGCTTCGCCTGAAGGTCCGCACGCGAGAGCCAGCGTTGAGCTGTTCTGGAATACTCCCGTTCGCGAGGGCGATCGGCGTTACTATGACAATTGCCTTTATTTATTTGCTCTGTTGGCTTTAAGCGGCCGCTATCGGATTTGGCGGCCGGTTGAATAAGCGCCATGCGAAAGTCGCAAGGGTCTCCCGATTCTGGAGACTCTTTTGATTTATCCACTATTGCAAGAGATGGGAGAAGAGGTCATGTACCGAAAACAAGCTGAAAGCGGCTATGATTGCTGGCTTGAGTACCGGCATATCGAGAACGCTTCGTTGCGTGAAAATTATTTGAAGCGCTGCGCTTCTTTGGCGATAATCGGCGGAAGCCCGCTTCTGCGAACGGCCGGCAGGGAGCTGGCGCATGCGATATCCTCCATGCTAGGAGAGAATCCGAAGGACGAAGCCGTAACATTGATTGACGCGGGAGCAAAAGGGACCATCATTGTCGGTACTTACGGCAGTTCTCGCCTGTTGGAGCCGCTTGCCGATGTGTACCGCTTCGACGAATTGGGCGAAGAAGGTTACATCATTCATGCATCGGAGGATGATTGCATCTATTTGTCGGCAGCCTCGGATAAAGGCGTACTGTATGCGGTCTTCCATTTCATCCGGCTGCTGCAAACCGGTCAAAGCATCGAGAGCCTTCGCATCTGCGAGGTTCCCCGAAACGGGCTGCGGATGATCAATCATTGGGACAATATGGACGGTTCGATTGAGCGGGGCTATGCCGGCAAAAGCATTTTTTTCAAGGATGGCCGATTCATCCCGGATATGAGCCGCATCCGCGACTATGCCCGCCTGTTGGCGTCCGTGGCCATCAATGCGGTTACGATCAATAACGTCAATGTACACCGCCAGGAATCGAGGCTGATCACAGATGAGTTTTTGCCGGATGTCGCAAAAGCCGCGGCTATATTCCGCGATTACGGCATTCGCCTGTATTTGAGCGTCAACTTCGCAAGCACGATCGAAATCGGAGGGCTGAACACAGCGGATCCGCTTGACCCGGACGTAACGGCATGGTGGAAAGAAGCGGCTGCGAACATTTACCGTTACATTCCGGACTTCGGCGGATTTCTCGTGAAAGCGGATTCGGAATTTCGTCCGGGTCCGTTCACGTACGGCCGCAATCATGCCGATGGAGCCAACATGCTGGCCGATGCGGTCGCTCCATTCGGCGGAGCGGTTATTTGGCGCTGCTTCGTCTATAACTGCTTGCAGGATTGGCGGGACCGCAAAACGGACCGTGCCCGTGCGGCCTATGACCATTTCATGCCGCTGGACGGTCTGTTCCGCGACAATGTCATGCTGCAAATCAAGAACGGTCCGATGGATTTTCAAGTGCGGGAGCCCGTATCGCCTTTGTTCGGCGGCTTAACGCAGACAAACCAGCTGCTTGAGCTGCAAATTACGCAGGAATATACGGGGCAGCAACGCCATCTTTGTTATTTGGTCCCTCAATGGAAAGAGGTTTTCGACTTCGACACCTATGCCCGCGGCGAGCGTTCCACCATTGCGGAAGTAGCCAGCGGCCGGCTGTTCGGAAGAGAGAGCGGCGGTATTGCGGCTGTATCGAATATCGGCGATGACCGCAATTGGACCGGACACGTGCTCGCGCAAGCGAACTGGCACGGATACGCGCGTCTGGCATGGGATCCCGGCTTAAGCGCCGAACAGCTCGCATCGGAGTGGATTCGAATGACGTTCGGTTTGGCGGCCGAGCCGGAACGAGTCGTTAAGGACATGCTTTTGAGCTCCTACGACATTTATGAGGCGTATACGGCACCGCTTGGCGTGGGCTGGATGGTCAATCCGAACCATCACTACGGACCGAACGTAGACGGCTATGAATATTCGAAGTGGGGCACCTATCATTATGCGGATTGCCATGGTATGGGGGTAGACCGCACGGTTCGCAGCGGTACGGGCTATGCGGGTCAGTATCATGGGCCGGTTGTGGAGCGCTACGAATCGCTGGCCGATTGCCCGGATGAGCTGCTGCTATTCTTTCACCACGTTCCGTACGCGCATGTGCTGAAGAGCGGCAAAACGGTGATCCAGCATATATATGATGCGCATTTCGGCGGCGCGGATCGGGCAGCGGAATTGGTCGCCAAGTGGGACTCGCTCGCTTCCCGCATCGATGCCGACAGGTTCGGGCAAGTGCGCGAGCGGCTTGTTCATCAAGCGGAGCATGCCTGCGAATGGCGCGATATGATCAATACGTATTTTTATCGGAAATCGGGAATTGCCGACGAGCAGGGCCGCGTCATCTATTAAGGGGAGTTCCGCAGAAAGGCAGGAGTAAGGCATGAAGATGGTGTTTCGTTGGTATGAAGCAGGCAATGATACCGTAACGCTGCAGCAAATCAAGCAAATTCCGGGCGTGGAAGGCATCGTCTGGGCGCTGCACGATGAGCCCGCCGGCGCGGAATGGCCAATGGACAAAATTTGGGCGTACAAGGAGGAAGCCGACCGGTACGGCCTGCATCTGGACGTTGTCGAAAGCGTCAACGTCCACGAGGATATAAAGCTGGGCTTGCCCACGCGCGATATTTACATCGAAAACTATAAGAAAACAATCGCGAAGCTCTCCACGGTCGGCGTCAAAACGATCTGCTATAACTTCATGCCGGTGTTCGACTGGGTTCGGACGGATTTGTTCAAAGAAATGGAGGACGGCTCAACGGCGCTGTTCCTCGAGAGGGCGAAGATCGATAACATGGATCCCGCGGAGCTCGTAGACCGGATCGCGAACGATCTGGATTTTACGATGCCGGGCTGGGAGCCGGAGCGGCTGAAAAAGCTGTCGCCGCTGTTCGAGAAATACAAATCGGTGTCGGAAGAGGATCTGTGGCGCAATCTGCAGTATTTCTTGGAGCGAATCATCCCGGTGGGTTCACCGGCTATGCGCGTCCGGATCACGGGCGGCATATCTGGGACGAGCGTTGCCGTCCGGGGTACGGGCTATACGACCGGGCGCTCGGCATTATGTATCTGTGGGGCGTTTGGGATTCCATGGCTGCGGGAGAGAGGAGCGGGCGTAAATGATGGATACGCACTCGATTCCGATTCCGTTTCACGGGAATCTGCAAGGGAAGGTCGCCGTCGTAACCGGGGGAAGCGGCGTACTCTGCTCCGCGATGGCAGTGGAGCTGGGCCGCCAAGGCATGAAGGTGGCGATTCTTAACCGCACGGAGGAGAAAGGGCTGCTCGTCGCGGATAAAATCCGGCAAGCAGGCGGTTTGGCGATTGCCGTTGCGTGCAACGTGCTAGACGCTGCAAGCGTGGAAGCCGCAGCCAACCGCGTTGTGGAGGAGCTCGGCCCATGCGATCTGCTCATTAACGGCGCTGGAGGCAATCATCCCGAAGGGTCGACGACGAGCGAGACGTTTAAGCCGGAGGAGCTGGGTCAAGCGGAGACTCGCACTTTCTTTGATCTGACCGAGGCGGGCTTCGGCCATGTGTTTGATCTGAACTTTAAAGGCACGCTGCTGCCCACGCAGGCTTTCGCCAAGCAAATGCTAGGCCGGGCGGGCGTGTCGGTGATCAATATTTCCTCGATGAGCGCGCCATGTCCGATGACCAAGGTACCGGCCTACAGCGCGGCGAAGGCCGCGATCGATAACTTTACGCAATGGCTCGCGGTCCATATGGCCGAAGCCGGCATCCGGGTGAACGCGATTGCGCCCGGGTTCTTCCTGACGGAGCAGAACCGGCGCCTGCTGGTTCGCGAGGATGGCGGCTTGACCGAGCGTTCGAACAAAATCATCACGCATACGCCGATGCGAAGATTCGGCAAACCGGAGGATTTGCTGGGCACGCTTGTTTGGCTGGCGGACGAAACCGTGTCCGGGTTCGTCACAGGCGTCACGGTCCCGGTAGACGGCGGATTCATGGCCTACTCCGGCGTTTAGGGAGGCGAGCGGATGGCCGTACGGATTCAAGACGTGATCGATATCTTCGAAGAACGGTCCGGCGCGTCACCGAACGGCGCAGACCGGCTGCTCTTCGGGGATGCCGGGGCAAGCGTCACGGGCATTGCCGTTACGTTCATGGCGACCAGGCAGGTGCTGGAACAGGCGCATGAAATAGGAGCAAACATGATCATTTCGCATGAAGGCTTATTTTACAGCCATCATCATGCGATGCCGCTTCCCGAGGACGGGCCGGTATACAACGCCAAGCTTGAGGCGATAACGGGCCATAACCTGGCTGTTTACCGCTATCACGACGGCTTGCATCGGGGCGGGCTCGACGGCATTATGGAAGGGCTCATACAGGCGCTGGGCTGGGAAGACTGCGTCACCGAGCATGAACCGGCCGCATCCGTGGTCAGTTTGCCACCATGTACGGTAGGCGAGCTTGCGGAGCATGTTAAGCGCCAGTTGGGACTCGGGATGCTGCGTGCCGCCGGCGAACCGACGATGACATGCAGGCGGGTCGGCTTGCTTGTAGGTTACAGAGGCGGCGGCAACCTTGCCATCCCGCTGTTTGAGCGGCATCGACTCGATGCCATGCTGTACGGCGAAGGTCCGGAATGGGAGACGCCGGAATATGTGCGAGACGCCGTCTATGCCGGCCAGGCCAAGTCGCTGCTCGTGCTCGGCCATGCGGAGAGCGAGCAGCCGGGCATGAAGCTGCTGGCCGATCGGCTCGGCCGCAGGTTTCCGGGCGTACCGGTTCAATTTATACCGGTTGCACCGGTGTTTACGGTATTGTAGGAAAAAGGCTATCCATCAGTTCGAAACTGAGGGATAGCCTTTTTTATAGTGATGGCAGGGAGCGACGGTATTCCGCCGATGAGCGGTACCGGTTACCGCTCATTCGACGAATTCGCCGGTATTCCGCCGAAGAGCGGTACCGGTTACCGCTCATTCGGCGAATTTGCCGGTTTCCCGTCGAAGAGCGGTACCGGTTACCGCTCATTCGGCGAATTTGCCGGTTTCCCGCCGAAGAGCGGTACCGGTTACCGCTCATTCGGCGGATTTGCCGGTTTCCCGCCGAAGAGCGGTACCGGTTACCGCTCATTCGGCGAATTTGCCGGTTTCCCGCCGAAGAGCGGTACCGGTTACCGCTCATTCTGCGATGAGATGCTGTCGCGCCTCAGAATCGCGCAAAGGAAAAAGGAGCCTTTGCAGACTCCTCCTCCGACGGTGTTCGATCGTTAGCTTCTTCCATTCTCACTTACATCGTATGAACAACTTGGGAAACGCCCTATCCGAATGACCGGACAGTTAAAGCGCGTGCTCTGCGACACAACCCCTCGCTTCCAGTAGTGAAGTGATTAAATAAAATCCACCTGTAGTTGTTGCACCAAACGGCTCAAACGAACCACACCTCTCTTCACACCGTCAAAACATATGATGGACTGATCCTGCCGAGTTTATACAAGCGCAGGGAACAATTTTTTCCCTATATTAAGAAACCACACTTTTCGCCGCACTAAAAACTGGCCAGCATAGCCCCACCCCAATCGGCTAATTCTATAAGCGGGCCGCATCAATCGGTTCATACGAAACGGAGGATGAGACACGAATGCAGCGTAAATTGGCAGTGCTCGCAGTTTCCGGCGCAATGTTGACGACGATTCTGACAGGCTGTATGGAGAACCAAGGCGAGCTTGGCAACCGCAACATCCGCAACAATAGTGTCGCGTATGACATGAACGGCAACCGGATCCTGAATACACGGTTTGCAGATGACCAGATGAATGAAAGAAATCGTGCAAACGGACACCGGTTGAACAGCAACAATATTATCGGCTTGCACAAAAACTACAGGCTGGAGATGAGCCAAGATATTGCTAACCGGCTCGAAAGCCTGCCTGAAGTCAACAATGCCTATGTCATGCTGACTGACGACAATGCTTATGTTGCCGTATCGCTGAAGAGCCAAGCGGACATGAGAAGCACTCGAGCTCGTGCATTGAATGTGCCGTCGGCACCGACGCCGCTTAGCCGGACGCAGCAAGCCTATCAGCGTCCAGGCATGGGCAAATCGCGCATTAGCGCTATTTCGACGCCTAACATGCGGAATTTTGCTGCGCCATCGCCAACACCAACGCCATTGACAACGCCAGCGCCATCGACAACGCCAAGACCCGGTTCGCTCGATCGTACGGACGTGACCGACGCATTGAAGGACCGAGTCGCTAACGAAGTGAAGCGTATGGCGCCTTCGGTTAAAAATGTGTATGTATCGGCGAATCCCGATTTCGTCGACCGTATGACATCGTATATGAACGATGTGAGAACGGGGCATCCGATCCAAGGCTTTGTCGCCGAGTTCAATGCCATGGTGGATCGCGTTTTCCCAGCCAGAGCAGGAAGATAGGCTTTATTCTTCTTACTATTAGCAATCGAGCAGCAGCTGATTCGCGGGCACTAAACGTGAATCAGCTGTTTTTATTTAAGTGACCATGGAGGAGCAGAACTGACTGAAACTCGTGCCCATCTTGTTCTTGAACATCCGTCCGAATGTATGAACGTCCGCATAGCCGACGGCGTTCGCAATCTCGCCAATGGACAAATCGGTCTGAATGGCAAGCTCCTTTGCCCGTTCGATGCGTACGCGGGTCAGATACTCAAATGGCGTAATGCCAAAGACATGGCGGAACCTAATAATGATGTAGTTGCGGCTCAAGCCGGACAGCGCTTCCAGATCGCGGTGCTGAATGTTTTCGTTGTAATGGCCTTCGATGTAATTGCGGATGAGCACCATTTTGGTTTTGATTTTGTGCTGGCCTTCGGTCTTTGTTTCCTGTTCCATCTTAATCCCCGCAAGCTCCGCCAAAATGTTCATCATCAGCGCTTGGCACTGCGTATGATGAGCAAGTCCGGGCTGATGGTAATGCGTTATAAGCTGTGTCAGCTTTTTCTCGATGTCGTGTCCCGCAAAATTACCTAAATATCGATCCGTACCTAGCATCTGCTCAACGGGATAACCGCTGTTTCCGAAATCAAACAAGATGGAAATGCAAATATACTTCTCGCCCGGAATCGTATGGACTTCGTGGACCTGAGACGGCGAATGATAAATCAAATCGCCGCGGCGCGTCACATACGTTTGTTCCTCGATGCGGTATTCGGCGGCACCTTCCACGACATATTGAAATTGGTAGTTGTTCAACATCCGGCTGGCGATGCCCCATTGTTGAGGCGCATGAAACAGATGGGCGAGCGTAATGTAAGGAGGGTGAAAATAAAGCTCTTTGGCATGCTCTGGCAAAGAGTGATGATGAAATGGGATTTTAGCTGTCGTGGACATGCATAGATCACCTCTGCGGCGGGTAAATGCGTATGATTCTACTATGACAAATTACTGTGATATCGGCAACCTCTTTGTTACTTTCAACTACATACATGCTTGCTTCCGATCCCTTATACTTACAAATGAGGAACTCATTAAAACGTTAAGGGAGAGGAAATAGGATGGGTACGATCCATGTGGACATCCCTTTTGTCGATGCGGCAGCACAGGACTGCATTACGGATGAGCAGGCGCAGTTTTTTCTGGATAACGGATTTCTTGTCGTAAGGAATGTCATCGTAGGCGAAGAGCTGGAGCTCGTTCAGGCTGAAATGCAAGCGCTATACGAGAAGGGCGAGGCCGGGGGAGAGGGAGATCCGGATTATATGTACGGCACTGGTGTGAAATCAGGCCAACCGGTATTAAGACGAGTAGAATACGTCATTGAAAAAAGCGACCCGATGAAGGTGCTGCTTGGCCATCCTTTTATTTTGAGGTCGGTCGAGAAGCTGCAGGGCAGCAATTTCATCGCAACATGGGACTCGATGGTGCTCAAAGCGCCGAATGAAGGGATTATCGTGCCATGGCACCGCGATGCGGCCGTACCGGACGGCTGCACGGATCCGCGGCCGATTTTCAACGTTGATTTTTACTTGGACGAAGCGGATCTGAAGACATGTCTGTGGGTCATCCCGGGCAGCAATAAATGGAGCAAGGAAGAGGCGGAGAAGCGCTGCAAGGAGCCGGGCTTCACGACCGAAGACGCCATACCGGTTCCGATGCAGCCGGGGGATGTCATCTTCCATAATATCGAGGTACTCCACGGTTCACCGTCCGGCGACGGCAACCCGCTGCGCCGCACGGTCTATTACGAATTCCGGCCTGGCGAAATCGAGGCGGAATTCGGTCCGCACACGCTGGAGTATTTGTCGCTGAAACAGCATCTGCTGCTTGATTGCATCGAGCGCCGCAAGCGCGCGCCATATGCGCAGCAGGGCGAAACGCCATTCTCGTATAAGCCGAAGGGCGCCTTCGCCATCGCCGCGCCGAAGCAGCCGTCGCAGTACAGGTACGCGCATGAGGAATACTGGCGCCGATAGACGTTAAAAAAGCTGAGAGCACGGGATGCCGTCTCTCAGCTTTTTCATTTTCCGCCCCAAAAAGTCAAAAAACCTTCTCGCAAACGATTCCGCGAATGAGCGGAAGCACTTGCTAGAAGGCTGAGCAAGGTATGCGGCGAATTGCGTCAAATCTTTAACTCCCCAAGCTTAATAAGCTCGACAACCGCTTGTGAACGACCTTTAACGTTCAACTTTTGCATGACGTTGGAGATGTGGTTTCGAACGGTTTTCTCGCTGATGAACAGTTGTTGTGCAATATCCCTTGTGGTTTTATCCTGCACAAGCAGCTCGAAGACCTCGCGTTCACGACTGGTTAATAAGAACTTGCTCTTCTGGTCGCTACCCATGAATTTGTCACCCCTCCTTGCTCGGGTTTTTATGGTTTAACAAGGTTAAGGGATACAGTCAAATTATCTTATGATAAGGCGCTTGCAGTGGTGCGGTATCTGGGAAAAATGGGCGGGTGTTTGTCGCTCCATGTCAAATGGCTAAGCGGAACTTGAAAAAATAGCCAAATATATATTGTGTACTATTAATTGAATGTGATACATTATTTATCAATTAAGGACGTCTTAAAGAGGTGATTTGCATTACGTTAACGGCAAGGCAAGTCGAAATTTTGAAGCTCGTCAAGCAGCATGCGCCGATTACCGGCGATCAGCTTGCGGAGATGCTTGGAACGGGAAAACCGACTCTGCGCGCGGATTTGTCCCTGCTCGTCATGCTGCGTTTGCTGGAGGCTAAGCCGAGGGTCGGGTATTTTCCGGGGACGGCGCCGGAGCTTGGCAATGAACAGGCGCTAAAGCGATGGGAAGAAGCCAGCGTTAAGGATGTACAAGGGCTGCCGATCAGCGTTGCGGAGACGGCTTCGGTCCATGATGCCGTTGTTAGTTTATTCATGGGCAATGCGGAGGTGCTGACGGTTGTGGATGAGAACCGTCATTTTGTCGGCGTCGTCACGCCGAAGGATTTGCTTAAGGTGACGCTCGGCGGCAGCAACGCCGCCGCGATCCCAGTGAGCATGGCCATGTCGCGGCTGCCGGCCATTACGGTGGTTCAGGCTGACCAGCCGCTGTTGCAGGCCGTGAAGAAAATGCTCGTTCATGAGCTGGACGGCTTGCCCGTCGTTTCGGGCGAAGATCAGCCGGCCCGGCGTTCGGAGGTGGTAGGCTGGATCAGCAAGACGAACATTCTCCGCTGGATGATGGAGCAGGGAACGGACAGGCAGGAATAGGAGGGGCAGACATGGGGAGCGTGGGGAAGCAGGTGCAGCCGATCTATATATGCTCGGATGCGGTTGGGGAAACGGCGGAAGCGGTCGTGAAGGCGGCGATGCGGCAGTTCGCTTTCGCAGGCGTGAAGTTGATTCGCTGCGGCTACATCAAGAGCGAGGACGAGATCGTCCATATCGTTAGCGAAGCGGCCGGTTCGGGAGGCTTTATTGCTTATACGCTCGTGCAGCCGGAGCTGCGCGAGACGATGAGGGAGGAATCGCTGCTTAAAGGCGTAAGAGCCATCGATGTATTGGGCCCGATGATGCAGGCGTTTATTGATACGTTCAACGACTCCCCTAAGCGCCAGCCGGGCTTGCTGCATACGCTGGACGACGATTATTACAAGCGCATCGAAGCGATCGAGTTCGCGGTGAAATACGATGACGGCAAGGATACGAAGGGGCTGCTGCTGGCAGAGGTCGTGGTGGTCGGCGTATCGCGGACGTCGAAGACGCCGCTTAGCATTTATCTTGCGCATAAAGGCATACGGGTTGCGAATTTACCGCTCGTGCCGGAGGTGAAGGTGCCTGAGGAGCTGTACAAAGGCGAGCGACTGGTCGTTGGGCTCACGATGAAGCCGGAGAAGCTGTCGGGCATCCGAACAGAACGGCTCAAGGCGATGGGGCTTCCGTTCTCGGCCAAGTATGCTTCGTCCGAGCGGATTCATGCGGAGCTCTCGTACGCGGATTCAATTATGAAGTCTTTAGGTTGTCCGGTCATCGATGTGACGGAGAAAGCCATTGAGGAAACGGCAGGCATCATAATGGGTTGGGTTCAACATGCAAACTGAAAGGAGTCGGATGTACGGTGGAGCGGGAATTGGCGCTTGAGATCGTACGAGTGACGGAGCTGGCGGCGCTGGCTGCCGCTCCGTGGATGGGCAGGGGAGACAAGCACCGCGCCGATGAAGCGGCGACGAATGCGATGCGCGGGATGCTGGACTCCGTCTCGATTCGGGGGACGGTTGTCATCGGCGAAGGCGAAATGGATGAGGCGCCGATGCTCTACATCGGAGAGCAGGTCGGCGATTTGCAAGGGCCGGAGGTGGATGTGGCCGTTGATCCGCTGGAAGGAACCGAGCTCGTCGCCAAAGGGCTGAACAATGCGATGGCGGTCATTGCGGTCGCTCCGAAAGGAAAGCTGCTTCATGCTCCGGACATGTACATGGAGAAGCTTGCGGTCGGGCCTTCGCTTGCCGGGAAGCTGAAGCTGGAAGATCCGATCCGGACGACGGTGGAGAAGGCGGCGTTGGCGCTCCATAAACAGGTCTCGGATCTAACCGTCATGCTGCTGGACAGACCTCGCCATGCCGAGCTGATCCGCACGCTGCGGGAGGTCGGCGTACGCATCAAGTTTCTCTCTGACGGCGACGTCGCCGGTGCAATCGCGCCTGCATTTCCCGAGGCTGGCATCGATCTGTACGTCGGCTCCGGAGGAGCGCCGGAAGGCGTCCTTGCGGCTGCGGCGCTGAAATGCCTTGGAGGCGAGCTTCAAGGACGGCTCATGCCCCTGAACGAGGAGCAGGAGAAACGCTGCGTGGCGATGGGGCTATCCAATCCCCGCAAGCTGCTGCGGATGGAGGATATGATCGGCGATGACGACGTCATCTTTGCTGCGACTGGCGTTACGCCGGGCGAGTTTTTAGGCGGCGTCGCCATGCTGCCCGGCCAGCGGGCGGAAACGCATTCCATCGTCATGAGGGTCAAGACCCGAACGATCCGATATATCAAGTCCCAGCACTACTTGCCGAACAAGCCGATACTCGGCCAGATATAACGCTTGAAAGGCGAAATTTGAAATCATAAAAGCAATAAGAGACGCTTCGGACAGCAGCCATTACGGGTGAACGGCTGGCTGCCTGAGCGTCTCTTTCTTGCTTGTCAACAATTACTGTTATGGTTTAAACAGCAGTCCCACATAATAATCGATATATTGCTGCTTCATCTGCTCTGGCGAAAGGCCGCGGTCCTCCGTGAAATAAAGGAAGGCGATCGGGCTCATCGAGGTTGCGATATTGAAGGCGGCAAACTCGGTGTGAACCGGCTGCTTCGTTTCTCCGCGTTGAACCGCTTCATCGAGCAATGTCCGGATCGTTCCGGTTACGTACAGAAACGGCGGGGAGGCAAACATGTTCACCCGCTCATCGTTACACCAAACATCGGGCTTAATCGCATTGAACCACTGCATTTCTTCGGTTATATAGTCAATCCAACGTCTCAAGAACAGTTCCAGCCGTTCGCTCGCAGCCGCACCGGCGGATCGCTCCAATTCAGCCGATGTTCGTTCCGCGAAGCGCTTAAAGCTATCGTTTAACAGCTCCATGCACAGCTCGGCTTTGGAGGAATAGCGCCTATACAGCGTGCCTTGTCCGATGCCGGCGGACTTGGCGATCTGATGCATGCTGACGCTCTCCACGCCGTGTTCGTGAAACAGCTGGGACGCTGTGTCGAGGATAAGCTCGCGGTGTCTGGCGGCGTCTTTACGTTCACTCCGTTGCTGCATGTGCCATGAACCTCCTGAGGAAGAAAAAAATTTACATTGTCTTTCGTTGACAATGCGTGTATCGTTAGTTAAGCTGAAGTTAAACGGACAATTGTCCATTTACAAAAAACCGAGATGCTCCAAGGTCACTTTGATGCCTCCATTGTACTCCTCTCCATAAAAGGGGTCAATGCGGCGCACGAGTAACAAGGAGGCATAGGTCGGGAAAAGGGAGCTGGAGAGTAACGATGTCTGCACAAGCAACATCAGCTGCAAGGAGCGAGGAATTTTCCATCCGGAAAATATTAGCCCCGCTCGCAGCCATAATTGTCGGTATTTTTATGGTCGTACTGGACGGAACCGCGGTTAACGTGGCACTTCCGGGTTTTCTTCAAGAGTTTAATACGTCATATCAGGTTGCTTCCTGGACGGTAACAGGATACGCGCTGGCGCAAGCGGCGGTTATTCCGCTGGCCGGCTGGCTGTCCGACCGTTTCGGCGCGAAACAGGTTTTTCTGATTTCCGTCTTCTTGTTTACGGTAGGCTCGCTCTTATGCGCACTCGCTACATCCGTTGAAATGCTTATTTTTTTCCGCGTCATTCAAGGGGTTGGCGGCGGTATGGTACTGCCGATTGCAATGGCTTTTACTTATCGTCTCAGCCCGCCGGAAAAAGTAGGTGCCGTCATGGGCATGATGGGGATTCCGATTCTGCTCGCGCCTGCGCTCGGTCCTGTACTCGCCGGCTATCTAATTGATTATGTAAGCTGGAAATGGCTGTTCCTGATCAATATTCCAATCGGCGCGGTCGGTATCATTCTCGGTATCCGTACATTGCCGCGCATTGAGCGCCAAGCCGTTGCCGCCCTGGATAAATTGGGCTTCCTGCTGGCACCGATCGCTTTCGCTGGCTTGTCTTACGGCGTAAGCGAAGGCGCTACAAGCTGGACTGCAGCCAAAACCATCATCGGTATCGTCGTAGGAGCCGTTGCACTCATTCTGTTCGTACTTGTTGAGCTTTCGCGCAAAGAGCCGCTTCTGGAGCTTCGCGTTTTCCGCTCGGCGGATTTCTCGAAAGGCATTGTCGTGCAGTGGATTTCGCAAATCGCCCTGTTCGGCACGATGTTCCTTGTGCCGCTTTTCTTGCAGCAAGCGCAGCATTACAGCGCGTTTGATACCGGTCTGATCATGCTGCCGCAGGCAATCGCTGCAGGGGTATTCATGCCGATCGGCGGCAAGCTGTACGATAAAATCGGCGCAAGGCCGCTCGTGCTGATCGGGATGCTTCTTGTCACGCTGGCAGCCTTCATTCTGTCCAATGTGGACGCCGATTCCGGCTTAATGATGATCATGGGACCGCTGGCGCTTCTCGGCGCGGGCATGGGTCTGTCCATGATGCCCCTGAATACGCATCTCATGCAGTCTGCCCCGCGCGATTTGGTTAGCCGCGTTACATCGCTGACGAATGCCGCGCAGCAGGTCATGACGTCGTTTGCGGTCGCAGGTTTGGCTACGATTCTGGCTAAACGGATGGCCGTTTATGCGCCGACCGCGAAGAGCGAGCTGGCAGCTTACTCGCTGTCGTTCGGCGATACGTTCCTCGTGCTGACCTTTATCTCCGTCTTCGGCGCGCTGCTCGGCTTGTTGCTGAAAAAGCCTGCCAAGGTTGAAGGCGAAGAAGACAGACAACCGGAAATGATGATGCATGTCGGCTAATCGCCAATAAAAAAAAGAGGCTGGAAAGTGACGAAATCGTCCTTTCCAGCCTCTTTCTACATTTCAGAAAATCCGCCAATCCAGCGCAGCCGACATGGATTCGAGCAGATGGACCCCGGCCGTGCTGTTGCCTTTGGCGCCGAGCGCCGGCCCGATAACGCCGATGCCGTACCGGCCCGGGACGATGGCGAGAATGCCTCCGGAGACGCCGCTCTTTGCCGGAATGCCCACCTTGATCGCAAATTCGCCCGAGGCGTTGTACATGCCGCACATGATCATGAAGGTCTTGGCAATCTGCACATACCGCTTAGGTACAATCTGGCGGCCCGCCAGCGGATCGAAGCCGTCGAAGGAAAGCAGAAGCGCCATACGCGCAAGCTGATCGCAGCAGATTTCAATGGAGCAGTGCTGGAAATAGACGCTGAGCACGTCCTCGACGTCGATGTCTTCCCCCAGCACTTCGTTATCTTTAAGGAAGTAGGCGAGCGAGCGATTCCGATGCGCGGTCGCGGATTCCGAGCGGAACACATCCTGGTTGATGGCTAAGCTTGCCCCGCCGGCCGCTTCGTTGAAGAAGGCCAGAATCCGTTCCGTCTTGGCTGCGGGCGAATCGCCGCGAATCAGGGAACTGACGGCGATCGCGCCGGCATTAATGAGCGGATTAAACGGTTTGCCCGGTTCCACGAGCTCCAGCTTCAGCATGGAGTTGAAGTCGTCGCCGGTCGGCTCCATGCCGACCTTGGCGAATACCTCCTCTTCCCCGTTATCCATCAGCGCCAGCAGCAGCGTAAACACTTTTGAAATGCTTTGCATCGTAAACGGACAATGCTTATCCCCGGCACTTGCCGTTTCCCCGCTAGCATCCATAATCGTGATGCCAAGCGAATCGCCCGGCGCTTTGGCAAGCTCCGGTATGTAGGAAGCCACCTTCCCGCCCTTCGCAAATATCCGGCTTGCGTCCACCCATTGCGGCAGCGCTTCGCGCAGCTGATCCATCTTCATCGTCGCCTCATCCTCTTCGCAGACATTCTTCACAGCATTAGTGTAAAGCTAAGCCGAGACGCTCCGCAAGGGCAATCGAATTGCCTCTACCTGAGGAGGCCGCGTGTAGTGTACAATATGGAGTGAACTTCCAATTTCAGCTCGACTTGCAGGAGGCATTATGGTTAAAATCTTACTTTTCGGCTTGTTATGGTGGCTCACAGGCAGCCCTTTTCTCGCCATACTCGTGCTTCTCATTATCCTTTACGTGCTGGATCGCAGGTACGTCGGTCTCTCGCCAAGCATCGTAAAGCCGATCCGCAGGCTCGGCGCAATCCGGCGGCTGCGTCAGCAAATCGCCATGAACCCGAACGACATCCCGTCTAAGCATGAACTTGCGCGGCTGCTCATTGAACGCAAACGCTACAAGGAAGCGAAAGAGTGGCTCATGCCGATGCAGGATGCGCTTGAGAACTCCGCGGAATTCTGGGATGATCTTGGCGCATGCCTGCTCCAGCTCGGCGAAACGGATGCTGCGGAAGCCGCCATCGGCAACGCGCTTTCCATCAATCCGAGGGTGAAGTACGGCGCCCCTTACTTACGGCTCGCCGGTATTCACGCACAGAAAAATCCGCAGACGGCGATCGCGCATTTGCAATCGTTCCGCGCCATCCATTCTTCTTCGGTCGAGGCGTATTACAAGCTTGCGCTTCTCTATGCGCAGCTTGGCCGTATGGAAGAGGCAAAGCAGTCGCTTGCGGAATGCAGTGCGATCTATCGGTCTCTGCCACGTTATAAGAAGCGGCAGGAGCGGAAATGGGCGATTGTGGCCTTTTTCAAACGAACCCGGCTTTAACCCAATTGAAGGCGGCGCCAGTACGGAGAAATCCTCCTTACAGCGCCGCCTTCTTTCGTCAAATTTCGTCAAAATTAGCACTAATCTCCCAAATTGTTCATTTCTTTCATTGTCACATCTATTGAAATCGTACATAATTATTACTAGTATGTTAATTTTCCTATTCCAAAAATTGATCGGAGAGTCTAATTAAAATGCGGCGTAACGCTTGGCTGCTTGTCATTCTATTGATCGCTTTGCTGCTAGGCGTCAATAATACCATTTATTATTTTACAACCAAGGATACGCTAGAGGACCGGCTGCAGCATGAAATGGAATCGGTTGCCAAACAAATCGAAATTTCGATCGAGCTTTCCCGCAACGGAGCGGAGGAATATCAAGAACAGATCGGCCGCGAGCTCCGAGCCGCATCGATTGCAGCCCAGTACGCGCTGAGCCCGGATGTCGAGAAGGTGTCGAACGCGCAATTGGCAGAAATTTCAAAAAAGCTGGACATGGTCGGCATTACGCTTCTCAAGAAGACGCCGGACAACATCATTTTATACAAGTCATCGATCGAAAAGCAGATGGGCTACAAGACCAGCACGTGGAAGCCATGGTATCAAGCGTTCAATCAGCTGTTCGACGAGCATCGGGTGACGATCGACTGGGGCCAAAGCCTGACGAATTTCTGGACGGGCCCGTTTGAGTTCGCGACGACGGATACAAGCGCCATTCAGAAGTGGGGCTACTACTACGACGGCACGACCAACTATATGATCGATCCGTTCATCAGCTACGACAGCAGGCAGCGCGACTATGACGACGCAACTGGCGTTGAGAGGCTGATTTCGCAAACGTTGAAGGAGAACCGCACGCTGAGCGAAATTACGATCATCAATCCGGAAACGTTCGGAAACGGCAAGAAAACGACGATTACGGACAATGGCGACGAGCTCGAACATATGACCCAAAATCCGATCATCAACGGGACTTATACGTATAAGCACGATGATGATATCGCGAATGTCGCTATGGCCAATGATCGTAACGTCAAAGTGTACGAGAATGCAGTGATCAACGGGAAGCATGTCGTCAAGGTGTTCATCCCGGTAGACATTGAAAATAAGGTAGCAAGCATGCTGGACGAGAAAGGGCAGCCGCTGAATCGTTACGTGATCTCGCTCGTTTCCGATTACGCTACGATTCAGCAAACGCTCGATAAGCAGTTCGGCAATATCGTGCTGATTATCGTCATCGTAACGGTGCTTAGCCTAATTGCGCTCTATTTTATCTTGTCGGCCTACCGTAAATCCCAAGATAAGCTGATCCGTAAAGCACAGGAGACGTATTTGGACGAGATTAACGGACTGTTCCAGTCGATCCGGTCGCAGCGCCATGATTTTGTCAATCACGTTCAGACCATTCACGCGCTGGCTGAGCTTGGCAAGACGGAGGAGTTAAAAGCCTACACAGCGGAACTGACCGGCGAAATCCGCCAGATGAACGATATCATCAATATCGGCAATCCGGCGATCGCGGCCTTGATCCGGGCGAAGAGCCTGCAGGCCGAAATGCTAAAGGTTGAGTTCAAGATAGATTTCAAGGATATGAACCATTTAGAGCTAGGGATGAAGTCGCTCGATATGACGCGCTTGCTCGGCAATTTGATCGACAATGCTTTCGACGAGGTTCTCAAGTACGCGGAGGAGCAGCGGACCGTTCATATTGCGGGATGTCAGAAGCCGGGCTACTATCAATTCACGGTAAGCAATACATGTCTGCAAGCGGAGGAATTGGCGAATAAGCCGTTGTTCCAGGCGGGTTACACCTCAAAGGATGGCGGTCACTCCGGCCTTGGCCTGCATATCGTGAAATCGATCGTAGATCAGTATAAGGGCATCATCAATCTAGCGATCAACGAACCGAATGTAGTGACGTTCATCATAAAAGTACCTGTTTAAGCGCTTATACATGCTTAAGCCCCTTGGCCGGACCCTCAGTCCGGACAAGGGGCTTTTTATGATATGTCCTTCAACTTATCCCGGAATAAAGCGAAACCGTTTGTGAATGTGGTATAATGGTTGGAATGGATATCGATGGTAGTTGGAATGGACACTGAAGAAAGGGGGACGCATCGTGAGCACGTTTTTTCAGCTGGATGACCAGCGGCTGCATATCTTAGAAACGGCTGTCGCCAGCAGCATCCCCCTTGAGGTGCTGCAGCTTGGCTTTGACTTTTATCGGCGCGAGAAAGTGCTTACCGTTCAAGTGATGGATGGGACATCCGTTTATGGAACCGTACGGGATGCGGCGATCTGCGCCGTTACGCTGGATTGTGATGAGTTTGGCTTCAGTACCTGTACCTGCCCGGGAAAAGGCTATTGCAAGCATATGGCGGCTGTTTTCTATGCGTATTATGCATATGCCGGCAAAAGCCCGGATGAAGTGCATAACCGGATGCTATACGGCAGCGACCCGATGCTTGCGGGAGAAGCAGCTCAGGCGCCGCAAGCTCCCGCGTCTAAGGGGGCGGCGTCGAAATCCGGGCTGGAAGCCGAGCCGCTGCTCTGGCTGGCCGATATGGAAGCGAAGCACGGCGAGGTGTGGCGGCAGTGCAGACATTCGCTTCATCCGCTGCAGCCGGTGCTGACGGCGATCAAGGCCGTTTCGAAAAATTGGGACGAAGGGCTTCGGCGGCTGCACTGGATGCTTGGCATTATTTTTGCCGTGGAGCTGTCGGAGCGCGCTTATTCCCATACGGACAGCTACAGCCGGTATTATTACGAGATGGCGTTTGCCCGCATGACGGAGCCTTGGATCAGCCAGTACCAGGAGCTGGCCGGAGAGCTGAAGCCGGAGACGATGACAGCCCTTGAGCGCACGGCCGTAGCTCAGTTGCTGAAGCTGTTCCATGAACGGGAGATGGACAGGGAGCAGCAGCTGCATCGCTGGGAGTCGCTGTATTTTGCATTATTAGGGCAGCTTGTGCATGATCGTTCGTGGAGTGCGGAGGAGAAGGAGTGGCTTGAGCGAAAGCTGGCGAGCGAGAGCAAAACCGGACATGCGAGCTTCTTTGCTCCAATGGCGCTCGCGTTTCTCGCCTTCGCCGAAAACCGCGACGACGATGCGATCGGCCTGCTTGGCAGGACGGTCTTCAACCGAACGGCGCTGCTTGCATGCGATTGCGCGCTGGAGCGGCTGGAGGAACGGGATTGGGAGAAGCTGTCCGGCTGGATCGGCTATTTGTACGGCGGCTTGTCGATCGAGCGGAAATCGAAAGCATTCGGCCCGTTCTTGTCGATGTGCCGGCTTGCCGACCTGCAGCAGCCGGACAATCCGGACTGGCAGCGGTATTTGGTCTCGTTTCTGCCGTACTCCTATTCGGCCCTGACAGAGCACTGGCTGGACCGGAAGCAGTATGAGAAATGGGCGGATCTGCAGCTTCTCTTCGGCATTGAGCCGGACGAGATGGACGTGCAGCTGGTACGGGAGATTGGCAAGGCTGCGCCCCAAGTGCTCTATCCGCTGTATCATCAGGCGATCGATGGCGCGATCCGGTCGCGAAACCGGCAGGGATACAGGCAGGCCGTCAAGCTGATGAAGCGGCTGGAGAAGCTTTATAAGGCAGAGAAGCAAGGCGATCGATGGAATCGCTACGTGGACGGCATTGTTCGGAAGCACGGGCGGCTGCGCGCGCTGCAGGAAGAGCTCTGGAGGGGTAAAATCATCACATGAGAGGGTATACGGGTACGGAAACGGTCGTCGTGGACGGTTATTGGAAGGAAGGCGAAGGCCTTGTTCTATCGGCAGCGCATGTCACCGGCTTGACGCCTCGGCTGCGCCGCTTGCTCTTTGCTTGGCATGAGGCTTCGTGGTTCGGCGCGGACGTCGAGGAGCGCGCGGACGAGCGGCATAAACGGACGGAGCTGGCGCTGCCGCCTTCGATCGCGATGGATTATTTGTCTGCGCCGCAGCCGGTACGCCTGCTGAAAGTGGAGTGGACCGATCGGCTGCAGGCGTTGGCGCTGCTCTCCGGGCTGCTCCGCGAGGCGCTGCTTCGCGGCTGGTTCTCGCCGGATTGGTCGCGCTGGCGGGCTGAGGCGAGAGCATGGCGGCTCGATGTGCCGCGCGGCGAGCAGGAGACGATCGCACGTTGGCAGCAGCTTGTGCCGCAGCTGGATGAACAAGGCGATCTCGGCGCTATACAAGGGTGGCTGAGCGGTATCGTGGAAGAGCTGATCGCTTCCGACGATGCGGTCGGCGCGGCTTGGCGCACCGCCGTTGCGGAGACCGGCGAGGGGGCGCTGATGATGAAAGCGGCCGACGAGGACGACTGGCTGGTCGCGATCGGAATGAAGCGGGACCATTCGCCGTTTCGCATTGCGTTGCAGCTGTTGGAGCCGAATGAGAGGCAGGGCTGGCGGCTTCGCCCGGCGGTTCGGGATCGCGAAGACACAGGCCGCTGGCTTACGCTGGAGCCGGTCGCGGCTGAAGAGGAAGGCGGAGTGCGGTTTGGGCTGCCGGCGGATGCGCCTGATGAGTGGCGGGAGCATTTTGCCGAGCGGCTGCGCAAGGAAGAGCTGAAATGGGCGGCGGCGCTTTCGGATGGCCTGCAACCTGGTGACGGCAACCAAAGCGCAGGCCTGATTCGAACGGAGCTAAACGATGCTGAAGCTTATGAATTTCTGGAGCGTGATAGCGTGAAGCTGCTTGCGGCGGGCTGCTCCGTCCTGCTGCCCGCCTGGTGGGAAGCGGCGCGAAACCGTAAGCTGCGCTTGAAAGCGAAAGTGCGTTCATCGGTCGGCTCCGCGGAGCAGTCCATGTTCGGCCTGCAGCAAATCGTCGATTTCGACTGGAAGCTCGCTGTCGGCAATGTCGACATGAGCGAAGCCGAATTTATGAAGCTTGCGTCGGAGAATCGCAGGCTGATGCAGATCGGCGGCGAGTGGGTGCATCTGGATCCGGGCGATATGGAACGGCTGCGCAAATGGCTGAAGAAAAACGGCGGGAAGCGCGGTCTGACGATGCGCGATGTGTTCGAAATGCATCTGCGCGGCGGCGCGGAGCTGGAGCCGGAGGATGAGCTGCATGATGCGCTTACGGCGGAGGTCGAGCTGAATGAGCACTTGGCTGCTTGGATCGGCCAGCTGAACGAATCTTCCGATTTGCCGCTTGTCGAGAAGCCGGAGGCATTTCAAGGCGAGCTTCGGCCTTATCAGCTGCAGGGCGTTTCATGGCTTGCATTTCTCCGCAGGTTCGGGCTCGGCGGCTGCTTGGCGGACGATATGGGCCTTGGCAAAACAATTCAGTTTACCGCCTATTTGCAGCATGTGCTAGCGCATGGCAGCCTTGGGCCATCGCTGCTCATTTGCCCGACCTCGGTCATCGGCAACTGGGAGAAGGAGCTGGAGCGTTTCGCGCCGACGCTGCGGGTGCTCGTCCATTACGGGCCGAAGCGCCTGCGCGGTGAACATTTCGCTGCCGAGGCAGCCGAAGCGGATTTGATCATCACCTCCTATACGCTCGCTCCGATCGACGAAGAAGAGCTTGGCTGCGTATCATGGGATGTCATCTGTCTGGATGAAGCGCAGAACATCAAAAACTACTATACGAAGCAGTCATCCGCCATTCGCGGTTTCTCGGCACATCACCGAATTGCCCTGACGGGCACGCCGATGGAGAACCGGCTGACGGAGCTGTGGTCGCTGTATGATTTTACGAATCCGGGCTATCTCGGCTCGTTGACGGAGTTTCGCAAAGCGGTCGTGATTCCGATCGAGAAGGAGCGCGACGAGGCGCTCATTACGGAGCTGCAGCGATGGGTGAAGCCTTTTATGCTGCGGCGGCTGAAGAAGGACCCGGCCATTGCGCTTGCGCTGCCGGAGAAGAACGAGATGCGCACCTATCTGTCGCTTACGGTGGAGCAAGGCGCGCTTTACGAGAATATTGTGTCGGAGCTGATGAATCAGCTGGAGACGGCCGGCGTCCTGCAGCGCAGGGGGATTATTCTCTCGGCGCTGACGCGGCTCAAGCAGGTTTGCGACCATCCAAGCCTGCTGCTTAAGGAAGACCGGGAACGGCTGCCGTCCGCATGGGATCCGGAGCGCTCCAATAAAGTGCTGCGCGTGCTCGAGATGGTGGAAGAAATCGCGGCGGAAGGCGAGCGCTGCTTGATCTTCACCCAGTACGTGGAGATGGGGGCGACGCTCAAGCGGCTGCTGGAGGAGCGGCTCGGCCTGCCGACGCCGTATCTGTACGGAGCGGTCCCTAAAGCGGAGCGGGATCAGATGATCGAGGCTTTTCAAAATGAGCAGGAGCCGGGGTGCGCGTTTGTCCTGTCATTGAAGGCAGGAGGAACGGGGCTTAATCTGACCGCTGCGAACCATGTCATCCATTTCGACCGGTGGTGGAATCCCGCGGTTGAGAATCAGGCGACGGACCGGGCATTTCGGATCGGTCAGAAACGCAATGTGCAGGTGCATAAGTATGTGACGCTCGGCACGCTCGAAGAGCGGATCGACGACATGATCACGCGCAAGCAGCTGTTGAATGATCAAGTGGTCAGCCAATCGGAGAACTGGATTACCGAGATGTCGACCGATGAGCTGCGCGAGCTGTTCTCGCTGCGGAAACATCGGCTGAAAGGTTAATTGAACGCGAGGTGCTGGGCTAGCAATGGACGATTGGACGGAAGATGCAGGTATGGAGGCGGTAGTGGCAGATAAGGGGGAGGCTGCTGATCCGCCGGCTGTAGAGGTAGATGTAAATGCAGAAGCCGGTACAGGGCAGGCCTCCACGGCAGATGCGGCGGAGCCTGCTGAAACGGCTGTCTCAGCAGCCAAAGCGATTGTGCCGGAGCGGCTCAGCCGCCCAGGCCATGGCGCAACGGACACGCAGCAATCGGAGCGGTCATCCGCGGATGAGGGCGTGATCGGACCAGACGAAGCCGCTCCTCATTGGCGCGCGTTCTATGGCGCGATCCGCGATGCCGTACAGGGGATGCGTTCCGGCGAAAAGGCTGAATGATGGAAGGCGGCGATTGATTTCGTCGCCTTTTTTGCTGCCTCTACGGCTAGTTGGGCGGGAGTAGTAGAGCTCACCGAGCACCACATTCGCCCGAAGTCGGCGAAGTTGCAGAATGTAGAGCTCACCGAGCACCACATTCGCCCGAAGTCGGCGAAGTTGCAGAATGTAGAGCTCACCGAGCACCACATTTGCCCAAAGTCGGCGAAGTTGCAGAATGTAGAGCTCACTGCGCACCACATTCGCCCGAAGTCGGCGAAGTTACAGAATGTAGAGCTCACCGAGCACCACATTCGCCCGAAGTCGGTGAAGTTGCAGAATGTAGAGCTCACCGAGCACCACATTCGCCCGAAGTCGGCGAAGTTGCAGAATGTAGAGCTTACCGAGCACCACATTTGCCCTAAGTCGGCGAAGTTGCAGAATGTAGAGCTCACCGAGCACCACATTTGCCCAAAGTCGGCGAAGTTGCAGAATGTAGAGCTCACCGAGCACCACATTCGCCCGAAGTCGGCGAAGTTGCAGAATGTAGAGCTTACCGAGCACCACATTTGCCCTAAGTCGGCGAAGTTGCAGAATGTAGAGCTTACCGAGCACCACATTCGCCCGAAGTCGGCTCGGAGGCGAGCATGCGGATCGGGTTCGTCTCAATCGGCACAAGCTGGTTGTTCCAAAAGACATTGACATTCGAGGATATTTGCCCCATCCGGCTGTATGCTCAGCTCCTGCTGAATGGTGGCCGCGAGTCTAATGGCGGAGTTGGAGGGTAGGAGATGCAGGCGTTATTGAGCTGCTTTCTGCGGATTTCCGCATGGTGCGGTACCTGTTACCACTCTTGGTGCTGCTTTCGCCGTTTTTCCGCCAATGTGAGGTACCTGTTACCACTCTTGGTGCTGCTTTCGCCACTTTTCCGCCAATGTGCGGTACCTGTTACCTCTCTTGGTGCTGCTTTCGCCGCTTTTCCGCCGATGTGCGGTAACTGTTACCTCACTTGGTGCTGCTTTCGCCGTTTTTCCGCCGATGTGGGGTAACTGTTACCTCTCTTGGTGCTGCTTTCACCGCTTTCCGCCGATGTGCGGTAACTGTTACCTCTCTTGGTGCTGCTTTCGCCGCTTTCCGCCGATGTGAGGTAACTGTTACCTCTCTTGGTGCTGCTTTCGCCGCTTTTCCGCCGATGTGCAGTAATCGTTACCTCTCTTGGTGCTGCTTTCGCCGCTTTTCCGCCGATGTGCGGTAACTGTTACCTCTCTTGGTTCTGCATTCGCCGCTTTTCCGCCGATGTGCGGTAACCGTTACCTCTCTTGGTGCTGCTTTCACCGCTTTCCCGCCGATGTGCGGTACCTGTTACCTCTCTTGGTGCAGCTTTCGCTGCTTTCCGCCGATGTGCGGTAACTGTTACCTCACTTGGTGCTGCTTTCGCCGCTTTTCCGCCAATGTGCGGTACTTGTTACCTCTCTTGGTTCTGCTTTCGCCACTTTTCCGCCAATGTGCGGTAACTGTTACCTCACTTGGTGCTGCTTTCGTCGCTTTTCCGCCGATGTGGGGTAACCGTTACCTCTCTTGGTGCTGCTTTCGCCGCTTTTCCGCTTATAGCTCACCGAGCACCACATTCGGCGAAACGCCTCCCCCACACAACAACTTCATTTTCTTTTCTCTATTAAATTCTTTATAATAGATGAGGGACAATTTTCCTGATCTCATACAATCAAGGAAGAGGAGCTGTGAATGTTAAGATGAAGTATACGTATTTGGGACGTTCGGGTTTGAAGGTTAGCCGTTTGTGCTTGGGAACGATGAATTTCGGCGTCGATACGGACGAGCAGGAAGCGTTTCGGATTATGGATGCGGCGCTGGATGCGGGAATCAACTTCTTCGACACGGCGAATATTTACGGCTGGGGCGAGAACGCGGGCCGTACGGAAGAGATCATCGGCCGCTGGTTCGCGCAAGGCGGCGGACGCCGCGAACGCACCGTGATTGCTACGAAATTCTATGGCGATATGCATGATAAAAACGATGGTCCGAACCGCGACGGCGGCCTGTCCGCGTACAAGCTTCGCCGTCATCTGGAAGCATCGCTTCAGCGGATGCAAACCGATCACATCGAGCTATACCAGATGCATCACGTTGACCGCAACGTAAGCTGGGAAGAGCTGTGGCCGGCATTCCAAGCGGCGCAGCAGCAAGGCAAGATCGGCTATGTCGGCGCCAGCAACTTTGCGGGCTGGGATCTGGCCGTTGCGCAAGGCGAGGCGAAAGCCCGCGGAATAATCGGGCTCGTATCGGAACAACATAAATATAACCTGCTCTGCCGTTTGCCGGAGCTGGAAGTGCTGCCCGCGTCGAAAGGCCTCGGCATTGGCGTCATCCCGTGGAGTCCGCTGGACGGCGGCTTGCTCGCCGGAAATGCCCGCCATGGCGGCGGCGGCAAGCGCAGCGGCGACAACAATCGCCTCCAAAAGCATGCTGCGCAGCTTGATGCCTACGGCAAGCTTTGCGATGAGCTCGGCGAGCGCGAAGATGTCGTATCGCTTGCTTGGCTGCTGGCAAACCCTGCTGTTACGGCGCCAATCATCGGCGTGCGCACGGCGGAGCAATTCGAGCGTTCGCTGCGTGCGGTAGAGCTTACGCTGGATGAGGCGACGCTGAAACGGATCGATGAGATTTTCCCAGGCCCAGGCGGAGAAGCGCCGCGCGCGTACGCTTGGTAGGATTGTTAATGTTAGCATAAGTGACATAAAGGATACTTTTATCTGATTGAAAACGCTGCCCACAGGATTTTTACCTCCTGTGGGCCGTTTATTATTATCCCTTCTCTTCCATCCCCGCTCAAAAGTATCCCGAACTCGTTGTAATTTCGACCTCCTGCCATTTCGCCGCTCCTTCTATAATTCAAAGTGTAAGGAAGAGCGGTACACAAATAATCAACTATACATTGGGAGGTCTTTTTCATGAAGAAAGGATTAACGGTAGCGGCAGTCACGCTGATGTCCGTATCTCTTGTTCTTTCCGCTTGCGGCTCCAAAGATGACAACAACAACAAGAACGCGGCAGCAAACGCCGGTACAACGAATACGTCGACGAACGAAGGCACTACCAATGAAGGCACAACCAACGAAGCGCCAGCGGCAAAAGACGTAACGCTTTCCTTGCGCCATACGCAAATTAAAGAAACGAGCAAAGTGCGCCTCAAAATCCTGCAGGATGTCGTAGCTAAGACCGAGCAAGAAAACTCGGGCCTGAAATTCAACCTAGAAGGCATCGACGAAGTCGTCAACCGCGACCAGAAGCTGAAAGCGGAAATGGCAGCGGGCAACCCGCCGGACATCTTCGAAGTATTCGGCGGCGCGGACCTGAACCTGTACGTAAAAGCAGGCCGTATGCTCGATCTGACTCCGATCATCGAAGAGCTCGGCATCAAGGACAAGTTCGCAAGCCTGGATGAATTCACGATTGACGGCAAAGTATACGGCTTGCCATTCGGCGGCTACAGCGAAGGCGTTTTCTATAACAAAAAAATGTTCGCCGAGTTCGGCCTCCAAGTGCCGAAAACGTTCCAAGAGCTTCTCGCCGCAGCGGATGCCTTGAAAGCCAAAGGCAAAACGCCTTTCGCGCTCGCAGCGAAAGACGGCTGGGTTAACGGCATGATGTGGAACACCATCATGGAGCGCCACGTGGGCATCGACTCCTTTAATAAACTGTTGACCGGCGAAGCGAAATGGACGGATGCGGACTTCGTAGCGGGCTTCACCGACTACGCAACGCTCGTGAACAATGATTACTTTACAAAAGGCGCACTCGGCCTTCCATATGCAGAGCAAGGCGCTCAATTCCTGAAAGGCGACGCGGCGATGGTCTTCACTGGCAGCTGGGATGCGAACCGCTTCACAGGCGACGAAGCCGGCGACCTGAAGGGCAACATCGGCTACTTCTCCTTCCCGTCCATCGATGGCGGCAAAGGCGATCAAACGTCGATCAACGCGAGCTACTCGAACGGTTTCGGATTCTCCGCGAACCTGGATGCCGATCAAGTCGAAGCCGTGAAAAAGTTCATCGCAAACTTCTTTAACGAAGAGATTCAAAAACGTACGCTTCTTGAAGATAAAGTCCTTCCTTCGATGAAGCTGTCCGACATGTCAGGCGTAGATCCGCTGATCTCTGAAGTGCTTACGGTAATGGGCAGCGCATCTTCCTCGTGGAAAGCATTCGACGCAATCGTTCAACCGAGCGTTGGCGCTGACGTAGGCGTAGGTCTGCAAGAGCTGATCGGTAAAGTGAAGAAGCCGGAAGAGGTTGCGGCGAAAATCCAAGCGTCCCAAGACAAAGCAAACGCTCAAAAATAAGCGCTAAGCAAGCACGGATAAATCGAGGGTGTCCTGCCGTAACAGGCACCCTCTTTTTATACGCCCAAACCGCTTACCAGGAGGATCCCAATGAACAAAGCGCTTAGAAATCCCTATACTTATCTGGCTTTTATCGTACCGACGCTGGTGCTCTACTGCCTGTTTTTCATCTACCCGGTCATTGTGTCTTTCATTTACGGCTTCTATCAATGGGATGGCATCTCCGAGAAAGTATTCATCGGCATCGATAACTTCAAACGGCTGATTCATGACGACGTTTTCTTGAAGTCGCTCGGCAACAACTTCTATTTCATGGCTTTTTCACTTCTCGTCAACATTCCGCTCGTGTTTCTGATCGCCATCATGGTGAGCAAGGCTAGACGCTTGCGCGGTTTCTATAAATCGGCCGTATTCGTACCGGTTGTCATCTCGACGGCGACGGTCGCGATTCTGTTCGGCGTACTATATAACTATGAGTCCGGTATGATCAATCAGGTGCTGCGCATGATCGGCGGCGAAAGCTGGGCGAAGGAATGGCTATCCGATCCGCATCTGGCTATGCTGTCGATCCTGATCGCGAATGCGTGGCAGAACATCGGTTTCTTTATCGTGCTTTGTCTAGCTGCGATTCTCAATATTCCGAAGGAAATAGGCGAAGCCGCGAAGATCGACGGCGTCAACGCTTGGAACGAAACATGGAAAATCACGCTGCCACTCGTGCGCCCCGTGCTGTTCGTTATGCTGTTATTGACCGTGTCCGGTACGTTAAAAGTGCTTGATATCGTGCAAATTATGACCAATGGCGGCCCGTTCCAATCGACGGAGGTTATGTCAACGTATGCGCTTAAGATCGGCTTCCGTTCGCTTGAACTCGGCTATGGCAGCGCAATCGGCGTCGCGATGTTCATCCTTATTCTGATTATGACCGGCATTTTACAGCGTGTATCGAAATCCGAGGAGGTGCAGTACTGATGGAACGCATCCTGACAAACGGCAAAATCGCTCCTTCCACGCTGCAGCGTTCGAGCTTTTTGCGCAACAGCCAGCTGCCTCTTCACCTCTCGCTGTGGGTCTATGTCATTATCGTGCTTTTCCCGCTGTTATGGCTCTTGTTATCCTCATTCAAAACGAATCGTGAAATTACGGTCAACACATGGGCGCTGCCTTCCGCGTTCAACTTTGAAAACTACAAGGCAGCTTGGGAAAGCGCCCATATCGGCCAATATGCCTGGAACAGCCTGCTCGTCACGGTTGCGGCGTGTTTGCTGACCATCATCCTGTCGGCTGCAACGGCGTTTGCCTTGTCGCGAATGAAATATAAGACGCTTAGCAAACGAATCTACGCGTTTATTTTAATGGGACTGCTGGTTCCGCCCGGCGCGCTCTTTATCCCTCTGTACAGACTTGTCACGGATCTTCATTTGTACGATACGCATCAAGCGCTCATTTTGGTATACTGCACTTATGCTTTGCCGATAACGATCTTTATTTTGCACGCGTTTATGCAGTCCGTTCCGTCTGAGCTTGAGGAAGCCGGGATTATGGACGGGCTGGGCGCGGCGGGATTGTTCGCCAGAGTGATCATTCCGGTTTCGATGCCGGCGCTAGTTACGGTCTTCATCCTGGCGTTCATCGGCAATTGGAACGAATACATTCTCTCCCAGCTTCTCGTCACGACGGAATCGCTGCGCACGCTGCCTACAGGCATGGCGACCTTTAACGACGGCTACCGGACGAATTTCGCTTCGCTTTCCGCGGCGGTCATTATCAGCATCATTCCGGTATTGCTCGTGTACATGTTCCTGCAGCGGCAGATTATCGACGGCATGACTGCAGGCAGCGTGAAGGGTTAGCCTCCGGCGGCTCGAGCGCGCGAGACCGGGCCGGCGAGAGCTTGAAACGATAAGGAGCCGTCCGTTCATGAATCTGCGTCCGAAGCTGCTGCTTGCTTTTATAGGTCTGATTGTCGCTCCGCTTATTTTGCTCGGTATCGTTTCCTTCTTGAATTCGGAGCATTTGCTGGAGAAGAAGTACAGCGAGCAGACGGAAATTACGCTTAAGGCAGTCGGCGGCAACATCCGATACTTCTTCAGAGAGATTGACCAAATCACCGACTCCAGCGTGACCAACACAACCGTGCAGGATGCGCTGCGCAGCTCCCACAATTCGGTCAATGACGCCGCAAGGCTCATCGCTATCAGCCAGTACGAGAAGTCGCTCGGCAAGCTGCTGTTCCAGCATCCGGCACTGAGCATGATGATGCTTTACGGCAAGGATGGGACGATGTTCCGCTCTTACCGAAACGATCCGACAACGTTTAAAAAAATCACGTACGATATGCTGCAGGGACACGCCATCTATCCTGACATTTTACGGCTGGGAGGACGTCCGCTCTGGCTCGGACCTTACGAGCAGCCGGAGCTGACCGGCACCGGAGCCGCGTTGTTCACGCAGCTGCGGATCGTACGGGATATGGACACGTTCAACGATTCCGGCATCATGGTCACGCAGGTGAAAACCGATGAAATCGACAACATGCTGCGTGACTTTACGCTCTCGGGCGAGCAGCAGACACAAACGCGCTACCTGATCATCAACAGCGAAGGTCTCGTCATGCTCGACAGCAGCCATCAGCTGGAAGGCAAGCTGGCGCAAAGCCAAACCCAGCTGCCGTTGCAGAAGACGGCGCGTTACGCCAGCTACCGCACCTTGTTCAATCATGAGGATTCTCTCGTATCGGCGTATAACCTCGACCGCAGCGGGTGGGTCCTTATTTCCGTCAAATCATGGGAGTCGCTGACCAGCGAGAACATACGGTTCGTCCAGTGGATCGGCGGCATTACGCTGCTTTGTTTGCTTTTTGCAGTCTTATTCAATATCTTCTTCGTTAGCCGTGTTGCAAAAGCGATTATTCGGGTCGTCCGCAAAATGCGTCTGGTTGAGCAAGGCATGCTTGATATCAATACCCGCGTCCCGACATCGGGCGGGAAGGATGAAACGGTGCTTTTGGCACGCAGCTTCAACAGCATGGTGGAGACGATCGGCCGTCTGCTGAGCGAGGTGCGTACGGAGCAGGATCGCAAGCAGCGGGCGGAAATGATGCTGATGCAGGCACAGATCAAGCCGCATTTTCTGTTTAACACGCTGGAATCGATCAACGCGCTTGCGGCTCAGAACGAAGGCGGCAAAATCATGCAAATGGTGCGCCGTCTAAGCATCCTGCTGCGCACGAGCATGCATCACTCCGAAATCATAACGGTGCGGCAGGAAATCGAACATGTGAACAGCTACCTGGAGATTCAAAAATACCGGTTCGAAGATTTGTTCAGCTACGAGCTGTCTATACCTGATGAAGCGTTCGATTACACGATACTGAAGCTGACGCTGCAGCCGCTGGTCGAGAACAGCATTCAGCACGGCTTTGAAGGGCTGCCGCACGTCGGCCTGATTTCGATTTCGGTCCATCTGGAAGATGGCTCGCTGATCTTCACGATTGCCGATAACGGCATCGGTATGAATGAAGAGGTATTGAAGCGAATCAACGGACTAACGCCTGAGCTCGAACGGGATTTGGATTTGAACGTCGCCGAGCAGGGTGAACGCCGCGGCTTGGGGCTGCGCAGCGTCGCTGACCGTCTTCGCATCCATTACGGCGCGCCATATGGGATGATGCTGTGCAGCCAAGAAGGGTGCGGGACCACGATCCGGATTAAGATACCGCGAGACAGAGGTGAACGGATATGAACGGAAAAGTGCTGCTTGTCGACGATGAACAACATATTACCCGCAACCTGGAGAAGGTCATTCCTTGGAACATGTTAGGTCTTGAGATCGTCGGCACGGCGAAGAACGGCGTCGAAGCGCTTGAGCTGCTGCAAGAAACGCCTGCGGACCTAGTATTATGCGACATCCGGATGCCGGTCATGGACGGGCTGGAGCTTGTCCGCAACATCCGGGAACAAGGGATCGCTTGCGAAATCATCATGCTTTCCGGTTATCAGGACTTCTCCTATACGCGTGCCGCAATCCAGTATGGCGTGAAGGACTACATTCTGAAGCCGATTCCATATGACGAGCTGACGGGCGTCATTGCCCGCGTCATGTCGGAGCAGCGTCATAAACGGCAGCAGGTAAAGGAAGAGAAGCGAAAGCTTGACCGGATCATCGATTTGGCGAACGAGAAAATTTTATATGACGTCCTGATGGACTATACCGAAATTACGGCCGACAACTGGCTGATGGCCGGGCAGGAGCAGCAGCTCGGCGAGCCGCAGTACACGATGATCGTGCTCGACATTGACGCAGGCTCCGCGGATGCGCGGGATTGGCGCGAATGGCCGGACAAAGAGCGCAAAATGTGGAATTTCGCGGTCTGCAACGTGTTGCGCGAAACGCTGCAGCTGGCTGGGGTGCAGCATGCGATCATTCAAATGCGCGACGGCGAGTGGTGCGTGCTGATTCACGGTGAGCAATCCGACGTCTTTAACGGCCAAGCGGGGCCGGCGGAGTTTTCGCAGCGTTTCGAGACGAAGTCGGCGAAGTGGGCCGACACGCTTCTTGCGTCGGTCCGGAAGAACGCCAAGCTGCAGCTTCATGCCGGCATCTACGATCAAGTAGCTGCGATGAATGAACTGTCGGCAGCCTACAAATGCGTGCAGCGCGGGATGCAGCTCTCGACGGAGACTGCGCCGATCGCGTTCTACGGCAACGAGCGCTCCGGCGATTTCGAGGCGGGAAGGACGCTATGGGATATTGCGGAACGGTTGATAGGCGCGATGAAGCGCGGAGATGCTGGCGGCGTCGAGGCTGAGCAGAAGCGCCTTGCGGAGCAGCTGCACAAGGCCGGCGCCAGCGCGGATGGGCGGCTTGAGCCGCTGCTGCATTTTCTCGCGCTCCATTTGATGAGGGAGCTGAAGGAAGCGGATTTGCTGCCGCGCGAGCGGGAAGATGCGATGTGGCGGAAGATGGATTTGCATTTTGGCGTGAAGGATCTATTCGCGGAGATTAGGCAGGCTACCAGCGAGGGCGTCGTCCGTTCGACGGACAAACGGAAGCTTTCCGAGCGGCAGATGGCGGACGCGAAGCAGTTTATGGACCGCCATTTGTTCCGCGATCTAAGCGTGGAGGAAGCGGCGACGCATGTCGGGCTGTCGACCTCGCATTTTAGTTTATTGTTTAAGCAGACGTACGGGGAAACGTTCATCGAATACATTACGCGCGCACGGATGGAAACGGCGAAATTGCTGCTGGCGGAAACGCCGAAAAGCGTCGCACAGATCGCTAAGGAAGTCGGTTACGCGGAACGGCGGTATTTTACGAAGGTGTTTATGAAGTATACGGGACAGATTCCGACGGATTATCGGATGGCGGTGCAGGGCACCTCGCTCATGACCGCCGGCGAGGAGACCGAAGAAGAGCATTAAAGGAGAGGTGCTGGTTCTTATCATGGGAGAGCTGATGGGCAAGGCAATGAGTTTGCGGGAAAAAATCGGGCAATTGTTTGTGTTTGGCTTCCACGGGCATGAACCGTCTGCTGAGATCAAGGCGCTGATTGAAGATTTCGGCGTTGGCGGCATCATCTATTTCACTCGTAACATTGTGGATGCTAAACAAGTCCACGCGTTGTCGGCGAGCCTGATGGAAACGGCTGAGCTGGCAGGCCGTTCGCCGATGTTTATCGCGGTCGATCAGGAGGGCGGCATGGTGTCGAGGCTGGTGAAGGGCGTAACGCTGATGCCGGGTAATATGGCGTTTGGAGCGGGTGGCTCGGCCGGCAGCGTGTTCGATGCGGCAGCCATGTGCGGCGAGCAGCTGCGTGCGCTGGGCATCAATTTGAATTATGCCCCTTGCATCGACGTCAATAATAACCCGGATAATCCGGTTATTAATGTACGTTCTTACAGCGATCGGCCGGAGGTTGCGGGCGAGTTAGGTTTGGCGGCCGTGCGCGGTTATCAGCGTGCCCGGGTGTCGGCGACGGTGAAGCATTTCCCGGGCCATGGCGACACGAGCGTCGATTCTCACCGCGACTTGCCGGTGCTGCCGCATGACCGCGCGCGGCTGGATGCGGTGGAGCTGGTACCGTTCAAGATGGCGGTCGATGAGACGGATATGATCATGACGGCACACGTATGCTTGCCGGCGCTGGATCCATCCGGCGTGCCTTCGACGCTGTCGGAGCCCGTTCTGACGGGACTGCTGCGCGGCGAGCTGGGCTACGAGGGCGTCATCGTGACGGATTGCTTGGAAATGAACGCGATCGACAAGTTCTACGGTCCGGAACGCGGCGCCGTTATGGCGCTGCAGGCAGGGGCAGATATGGTGCTGATCTGCCATACGGCCGCGAAGCAGCGTGCCGCGATTGAAGCGGTAGCGGCTGCGGTGGAGCGCGGCGAGCTAACGGAGGCGCGCATCGACGCGTCGCTGGAGCGGATCATGCGGCTCAAGGCGAAGCGCGGCGTCTGCGAGGCGCTTGAGCCATGGGCCTCTGTGGAGCCGGCGCTGGATACGCCGGAGCAGCAGGCGGCGGCTCGACGTTGGAGCGAGGCATCCGCGACGCTCGTGAAGAACGAGCGCGGGTTGCTGCCGCTTCGGCGCGAGGCGACGACGCTCGTGCTCTGGCCGGAGATCGTCACCGTGTCGGAGGCTGATGAGCTGCTGACCGACGACGGCACGCTCGGCGGACGGCTTGCGGCGCGCATGCCGCATGTGACGGAGCGGCGAATCGGCGACCCCGATGCGCTGCGCGACCTCGCGGCGTTCGAGCAGGTCGTGTTCGTCAGCTACGACGCGGCGAAGCAAGCAAATGAACGCGAGCTGGCCGCGCGATTGCTCGCGGAGGCGGGCGACCGCACGGTTGCGGTATCGGTCCGCAACCCTCTCGATTTGCTCGTGTACCCGGAGGTGTCTGCGTTCCTCGCCGTTTACGAATGCCGCCCGCTCGCGCTGGAATCCGCCGCGGGCGCGCTGCTCGGCGAGTTCACGCCGGCCGGCCGGCTGCCTCTTACGCTATCTGCGCGGTATCCGTTTGGCTGGCGCTGGGGCGAGTAGGGGATAATAAGACAATGCTGATTAGGCTCTGTGGTATGCGGCTCTTAGTTTTGTGCGTCGTTGAATCTAGCATATAGATGCAATATGGTAGAAAGTAGGGGCTAAAGGATGACTTCTGGATACATCAGAAGTCTTTTTTATTTTGCAATGATATTTTAACAATAAATATGTTTGCATTACTTTTGCTTTTATATATAAAAAATATCTTATGATCAGTATTAATTAGCCGTTACTATTTTACAATTAAATCCATAGAATAGATCGGTAAGTATAAAACTGTCCGTTTATAATCAATTAGTCACGATATCTCCATGCAGTCAGAATACGGACAAGTTTATTTGGGGGAATATCAATACCTGCTTACTGCATTAATAGAAAAGGAGATGGATCAATGAGCCTAAACGGTTTAGATTTTGGGATGAAAAGCCTAAGTGACAGCACCAGTGCTTTCCAAAAAGCGCTTAATGCAGCAATTGCGCAGCAACAGCCGCTTTTTGTTCCAAAGGGAATCTATATTATTAACAGCGGCATAGTAAAAGTCAAAATTCCTTCTGGCAAATCGCTTGTTCTGTATGGAGATGGCGTAGAAACCGTGTTTAAAAGAAAAGACAAGTCCATAACAAAAGATGGACAAAAATTGATTGAAATCTCTAGTGATAAAGGTAGTGTTCCAAGAGTAGAATTGCATAGCTTTTCTATTGACGGCAATGCTCGAATGAATCCCTTGCCTGCCGGCACGACGGACACTTATCTTTGGGAGCATTGCGCAAACATCCAGATTAAAGGTTTTTTAGGTGCTAAAATTATGGATGTCATTATTCATGATATTACTGCATTTGACCCTGTAGCGGATCATATTTTATTCCCCGGCTATACCAACTGTTACATCGATAATGCACATATCTACAATTTTAACGGCTTTGACCGAAACCGGACCCGTTCGGATATTACGATCACCGGTGGCATGAGACAATTGCTAATTGAAAATTCAACGGCTACACGGATCGAATCCGAATTGAACGATCCTTATGACGAAGGCGTATGTAAAATAATCGTGAATAACTGTGTAGTTACATCACGGCTTGATATCGTGGGGAAAAACAAGTCTGATGGCTCTGTTACACTTGAATTTCGTGGAAGCCAAATCACAGCAAATGATATTAATTTTCACATGATAAAAGGTAGTCTGATAAACAGCACAGTAGATATGACTTTCCCAGGCATGACGCGTGTGAATAATTTACAAGGCTTCGTATTTGATAACATATTGTTTAAAATAGAAGTTGATTCTAAAGGAACAATTATAGCACCGCTGACCTTCTACCCGTATGACGACAATAATATAACCATTCAAAATTCTACGTTTGCAGTGAACAACAATGACCCATTGCTATCCCCAGACGGCTTTGTAATTGTACTAAGAGCACGCAGTGGTACTTCGATAAGTATGTCGTATAAAATCGTTAATTGCACGTTTGATGCACGCCTGAAATATAACATGGATATCAACCGAAGTGATACGGTAGTCTTGGAAAATAATAAGTACAGTGGATCAGTCTATTCTGTAAGTGTATACAGCTCATCATCAAGTCCTGTTCGACTTACCATTATCGGCGGAGACATGAGCGCGGTGAAAGGGCAGTTTCTAAATATTAAGAAATCGGATGGATTAATCTTAGTAAGAAAATAATTGAGGTTGGATAGCTGCGTACCAGGCCCAGGATAAATGAAGAAACCTTAGTCCAGCAACATGCCAGACTAAGGTTTCTTTACCGTTATTTTTTGGGACCATTGCCGTTGCTATTGCCGTTGCCGTCGACAGGATTTGCGGTACCTGGATTACCGTTGCCGTTACTTGGATGGCCTGAGACTTTGGTTTCAAAAACAATGTTCTTGCTTTGCAGTACTGCTGGCGCTTGGTAATTGGTTTTTTTCAAGAGGATCGCTCCTTAAGTGGTTTGATACAAAATGTATCTGTAGCTAATTGTAGTATAAACACGACAAAGATACAATACGTGTCATAATGAATATTAAAGATTTGTAAAAATGATGATGGTCCCCTCTTGACCCGATACAGAATGTATATAATAATTGTGTTACATATTGTATCAGTTCTAGTGGGTAGGAGGGGTCGCCGTTGTATAAGCTGCAATTCAAAGTTTCAGAGCATGTTTTAACCGTTCGTACGGATTCGAACAGAATTATGGCGTTTTTTCAGTCTCCCGACTGGTCGAGATTGCGGATCAATCATACCGATACAGACTTGACGGTATATATTGAGCTCGGGTACGGCAAGCCCTTTGTTGATTTTAATGTTGAGAGCAAGTGTAGTGAAAAAGGGATTACGTTTTGCCGAACGGATTATAAAATCGAAATTGATCCGGCATTACGGGAAGCCGATATCTATGTTTTTGATGAGTTTGCTTTAAAACATGCGCTAATGAATCTATATAGTACCTTTATTGTACATAACCAATGGGGTCTTTTAGTTCATTCGTCATGCGTTGCGCAGCATGATCGTGCTTTTCTGTTTACGGGCCATTCGGGTGCAGGCAAATCAACCGCAGCTAGACTTTCTGATCCGCGACCGATCTTATCTGACGAAGCGACCATCATAAAAATTGATAGTGGAGAAGCGAGGGTGTTTGACTCACCGTTTCGAAGTGAGATCATTACACCTGGTTTGGAGGAGAGCCGCAAACTGGCAGGCATCCATTTATTGGAGCAATCACCTCGGAATAACCGGAAGAGGCTCAAGAAAGCAGACGGAATGCTTCAGATGATGGATAAAATTTTTTATTGGCCGCATCATGCGGGCGACACGCACAACACCTTTGTTTTGTGCAGAAAACTTGCCGATGCCGTGCCGATTTACAATCTTGAATTTAAAAAAGAAAGCTCATTCTGGGAGGAAATTTCATGACCACTCACTATAAAAGTGTGAATCACATGGAAGTCATTCAAATGGATGATGAATGGCTGGCGTTAGATACGAGCACGTATTCAGTTACCCGATTGAATGAATCCGGTGGATTTTGTTTATCTATGCTAAGCGAACCCCGGAATAGTGAGGATATGGCTAGTGAATTGGAGAACCGTTACGGCATTTCCGCCGAAGACGCTAAACGGGATGTTAAGGTCTTTTTGACTCACTTGCTTCAGATCGGATTGGTAAACTATGCGTGAAGCAGCTGATCTTCGGATGCTCCAAACACTTATCAAGAAAAAAGGCTATGTGGAATTGCCTTCTTCGGGCAACAGTATGTATCCGATTATATCGCAAGGGAATATTTGCAGAATCATTGCAGTAGAACCGAATGAAATAAGCAGAGGAGACATTGTGCTTTTTGTTTCAAGCTTCCAAGCCTTGATCGGACACCGATTGCTTCAAGTTGTCCAACGCGGCGAAGAAATGCTTTACATATTCAAGGGGGATGCGAATCCGCATTCGGATGAACCCGTGAAGTTTGATCGGATTGTCGGAAAGCTTATTGAGGTCCGTAAATCACATATTCGCTTTCATTCGAAGCATTGGGTATTCCTCTTGTGGAAAAAGATGATTCTGGCTGCACCATCTATCTCAATCCTGTTTCGAGCCTTTTTGAAAATAAAACGAGCGTTAAAAGGCTCTGCCCAGAAGGTGCACGGTGTATGAGATTGCTCTCTGCAAGATCCATTCGTCATTTTCTTGAAATTGGCGAGGTTAAAAAACCGTTAAAGTTTCTTGGTGTTTATATGCGCCGATATTGGGTTCTGTATATGTCTTTATTTTTTTTATTAACCATAGGCATTTTGAATACGCTGGGCTTTGCATGGTTTATGAAGAACATGACAGACTCGGCTATCGCTCTTGACTTTGACCGGTTAGGCCGTCTATTTATGGTCGGAGCAGCGCTTACCGTTATTAGCAGTGCCCTGCTCTATCTAAATATATATTTGGAATCCAACGTGGTTATCAAAATAAAACGAGATATGAAGAATGATTTATTCAACCATATTCTCCGCCTGCCTGCCTCGCATTTCAATCACCAACATTCCGGAGAAATGGTTTCTCATCTGACTAATGATGTGGGGAATATCGAGGGGATCATCGGCATTAATATCCTAAACATGATTCGCCTTCCTGCTACGGCGATCGCGGCCATGATATTTCTTATGAATATCGATGCTAAATTAACGCTGCTTGGGTTTATATTTGGCCCTATAGCCGTATTGTCGGCCGCGGTATTCGGCAAGCTGCTCAGGAGCAATTCAAAGACGCTTCAAGCCGCGTGGGGAAAGCAATACAGTTTCTTGAACGACTCATTGATGTCCCAAACGATTATTCGTTCATTCTCTTTGGAAAGATTGTTTTTTCAAAGATATACGGCCAGCAATGACACATTAGCTTCACTTCAGTTAAAGGATGCAAAGATCTACGGATGGTTCCAAGTTGGAGCATCGGCAGCTCTTTCTATCGCCTATCTGGCTAACGTTGGACTTGGCACGTGGTATGTAGCCAAAGGGATCATAACCGTGGGGTCGCTAATGGCGTTTACGACTTTGATGCAGTATCTTATTTTTCCCTTCACGGGAATAGCCGGGCAGTGGGGAAGCTTTCAACGTTCCCTGGCATCGGTAGATAGAATTATGGCAGTGTTTGACACTCCAGTTCAAACAAACGAGTTACCGGAAGCGTTGCCCGGCAAGGAGCTTCGAGGTTCTATTCAATTTCGCAATATACAATTTAGCTACGACGGCTCGACCGATGTGTTCAAGTCGTTAAATTTGACCGTTCCCGCCAATAAAATTACGGCTCTTGTCGGATCAAGCGGAGCCGGGAAGAGTACTATCTTTCTATTGCTTCAAGGGTTGTATAAACCTGCTAACGGAGAAATCCTGTTTGACAGTACGCCGACCGAGCAAATGGATTTGTCACAGCTCCGAAGCAGTATCGCATATGTACCCCAAGAAGCCGTTTTATTTGATGGGACCATTAGGGAGAATATCGCTTATGGCAAGCTGAATGCGGACATGAATGAAATAAAACAAGCTGCTCGCGATGCGAATATTGACGACTTCATCATGTCATTGCCTGATGGTTACGAAACAAGTGTAGGCGAACGCGGCGTCAATTTGTCGGGCGGACAAAGACAGCGTATCGCAATTGCTCGGGCAATATTGAAGAATGCGCCGGTTCTTTTACTGGATGAAGCGACCTCTGCCCTTGATAGCGAGACGGAGCATTTAGTCAAAAGCGCACTGGAGAGACTGATGAAAAACCGCACGACATTGGTCATTGCCCATAGGCTATCTACGATTCAGAATGCTGATCAAATTGTTGTCATGGATAAAGGCAGCGTTGTTGAACAGGGCCGCCATCATGATTTAATAGCCATGCACGGGTTGTATACTCGTTTTTATCAGCTGCAGTTTCCAGATGAAGGCATGTTAGTCGGGGCTTGAATAGGAAGGAGAAGAAAGCATGTTGATCACTTTTCTGAGGCGCTTATATGACCGTCAAGTCGATTTCGATTATTCTGACGAGCAGCTGACACAAGTTATGGATGATATTGCGACTTTTCAAATTTATGCACAAGTGCACCATGTACTTAAAAACGATTCTAGGAAGGAAAGGCTGCCTGGTTTTTTTACGGCGTGGTTAAAGGAAAAGGCAGAACGTGTGTGTTATCAGAATTTATTGATCAAAACAGAGACTGAGGCATTAATCAAGAAGTTTGATCGGCAGTGTATTCCGTCCATGCCGTTGAAGGGAACTCGTTTTGCGGAAAAGTATTTCGGTCACTTTGCCGCAAGGGGAACAAGCGATATTGATATTTTAGTAATAGAACCGGATCTGACAAAGGCGATTGAATTCGCAGAGGGACTTGGCTATCAATTGAAAACGTATAACCTTGGACATCATAATGTTACGTTGGAAAAAGCGTCAAGCTCCCTTCCCGCCCCGCTTGAGCTGGAGCTGCATCATCATATTATGGATCCGCAAACTTGTAATCTATCGGCGGACTCTTTATGGAGCAACTGTGTTCCATACGGAAATTTTCTTTGGGCAAGGGAAATGTCGGTCCAGCAAACATTTTATATGATTTGTTTGCACGGGATTAAACATCGAATGGATTCGATCAAGTATATTCTTGACGTCCTGCAGATGATCGAATATTGCGGGAATGAGATTGATTATGAGCTGCTGCTAAAACAGGCGGAAAAAGACAAAACAAAGTCAAGGATTATTGCCGCGCTGTCCATCGTGTATCAATGTTTTCCTCATTTACACCAGATTAAACCGTTTAGACAAGAAGATTATGTATTATTTTGGAAATATTCACTTATACGTAAAATGAATCAAAAGAACTACCGGGTAAAGCCGATCTTCAACAAGCTGTTCCCATTTTTTCTTTTAGATTCATGGAGCCATCGATTAAATTATATTTTAAGAATGTGAAGATTTTATTGACACGATACTTAATGTATCATAAATTATAGGTACAAATTGGATTCGAAGATGAAGGGAACTAGGGATATTGAACTAATATGCCTCCAAATAAGTTTGGTGGCTAGGTTCAACATTCCTGTTAATGATACAAAATGTATCATAAATGAATCTAACATGAATATGGGGGAGATAGACTATGAGCTATCGAAATCGAATTTACTATTTTGCTTTCGTTGATCTGATTATGGTCTGGGTAAGCCTATATCTGGCATACGCGCTTCATTTTGAGGGGAATATTCCTGATGAGTATGGTTCCCAGTATTTTATATATTCTGGAAGCGCTACGATCATCAGCATCGCCTGCATGTATTTGTTTAAGCAGTACAAACAAGTATGGCTGTATGCAAGCGTAAGTGAAATGCTTTCCGTGCTTAGGACGATTCTGTTAAGCTGCACATTGTCCTATTTGACGATACAGCTGATTAGCGATCAATCGATTCCGACCTATGTGCTGATCAATAATTTTGAGACTTTGCTATTCTTGACGATTGGAAGCCGGCTTGCATGGAGAGTTGCAAAAACATTCTACATAAGAAAGCAGCATGAACAAAAAACTGCATTAATCATTGGAGCGGGCGACTGCGGGAGATTAATTGCCAAAGAAATGCAGTTTAGCCGAACATGTTCTTTGCGTCCGGTCGGATTTATTGATGACAACATACTAAAGCGTAATCTTTTCATCAGCGGGTTGCCGGTGTTGGGTAGCAGGGAAGATATTCCACGAGTCGTAGAACGTTTTTCGGTTGATGAAATCATTATTGCCCTCCCCTCTCTCTCTCGTAAGGAAACTGCTGAAATTATTGATGTTTGCAAATCAACCAGAGCAAAGCTCAAAATCATTCCCCGTATTACGGATCTCATTCATGGCAGAGTTACGATTCAAGAGATGCGCGAAGTAAGTGTAGAGGATCTATTGGGACGTGATCCGGTGGCCGTGGATCTTCAAGGCATTGCCAATTACGTAGAAGGTCAAACCGTCCTGGTCACCGGTGCGGGTGGATCCATCGGATCAGAGCTATGCCGCCAAATTTCCCCTTTTTCACCAAAAACGTTACTTTTGCTCGGACACGGAGAAAACAGCATTTACACAATTGAGATGGAACTGAGGAAATCCTTTCCACATCTCCATCTGGAGACCGTTATCGCTGACATTAAAGATACCAATCGCATGGACGAAGTATTTCGTCAGCACCGGCCACAGGTTGTTTTCCATGCAGGAGCTCATAAGCATGTGCCGCTGATGGAGAAGAATTCGGCGGAAGCGGTAAAAAATAATGTGTTCGGCACGAAAAACCTGGCGGAATGCGCAGATAAGTATGGTGTGGATCGCTTTGTACTCATCTCTTCAGATAAAGCTGTTAATCCAACCAACGTTATGGGCACAACCAAAAGGATTGCGGAAATGGTTATTCAAAGCCTGAATAAGAACAGCAAAACGAAATTTGCAGCGGTTAGGTTCGGTAATGTACTAGGCAGCCGAGGAAGCGTAATTCCAAGATTTAAAGAGCAAATCGCACAAGGAGGACCGGTAACAGTAACCCATCCGGAGATGGTGCGGTACTTCATGACGATTCCTGAGGCGGTTCAACTTGTTATCCAGGCCGGAGCTCTTGCTGAAGGCGGAGAAACGTTCATTCTGGATATGGGCAAACCGGTGAAAATCGTAGATCTTGCGAAAGACTTGATCCGATTGTCCGGCTTCGAACCGAATATCGACATCGAGATAACCTACAGCGGTATTCGGCCGGGTGAAAAAATGTATGAGGAATTATTAACCGACGAAGAGGGACTTACCTCAACGAAGCACGATCGAATTTTTATAGGCCGGTCATCTTCAATGAATCGTACGGAGCTGGAGTTTGAATTGAGGCGGTTAGAGAGAGTGGTTGGAGAAGGGGATTCGGCCGTAAGAGAAATGTTGAAGCATCTGGTACCATCCTATCAGACGTCTGGAACAGTTGAAGAGCCTGCCAAGTCCGATCAAAGAAAAAGGGAATTATCGCTTGTTTCTCCTTGAGTCAGCTTGATCTATGAAGCAGCCAATACATTTATGAGGTGAAGAAGTACGATGAATATTCTAGTAACGGGATGCGCGGGGTTTATAGGATTCCATGTCGCGCAGAGGCTGTTGGAGGACGGTTATACCGTAGTCGGTGCAGACAATGTAAATGACTATTACGATATTGGATTGAAAGAAGCGAGACTCAGCAGATTAAACAGTTACGAACGATTTTACTTCCGCAGATTAGCGATTGAGAACAATTCGGATGTAATTGAGTTATTTAATGGAAATGAATTCCAATGCGTCATTCACCTTGCGGCGCAAGCGGGGGTCCGCTACAGCATTCAAAACCCGCATGCTTACATCCAATCGAACCTTGTTGCTTTTACGAATATATTGGAAGGCTGCCGTAATCATCAAATCCGGCATTTATTGTATGCCTCCTCAAGTTCGGTTTACGGAGCGAATGTCAAAATGCCGTTTTCCGCTCATGACAATGTCGATCATCCGGTTAGCTTATATGCCGCGACGAAAAAAGCAAATGAGCTGCTGGCTCATACCTATAGTCATCTATACGGTCTACCAACCACCGGCCTTCGCTTCTTCACCGTTTACGGGCCTTGGGGCAGACCGGATATGGCCTACTTCAGCTTTACCAAAAACATCATCGAGGATAAGACTATTCAGGTGTTTAATCATGGACTTATGAGAAGAGATTTCACTTATATCGACGATATCGTTGAAGGTATTGTGAGATTAATGAACTGCCCGCCGACGGAAAATCGGAGCTGGGATCGTGAATTCCCCGACCCAGCTAGCAGTTATGCGCCGTACCGCATATTTAATATCGGCAACAACCAGCCTGAGGAGTTAATGTTACTGATCAATATCATCGAGGAGCTGGTGGGCAAGAAGGCTAGGGTTGAATTTAAGCCCATGCAGCAGGGCGATGTGGTCGCGACTTATGCGGATATCCAAGACATCCAACAGCTTGTCGATTTCAAGCCGGCTACGACGCTCCGTCAAGGGTTAGAGCGATTTGTGGGCTGGTACATGAGCTATTATTCAAAACAAGGCAACGAGGTGAGAACAATATGAGCAAGGTTGCACATATATGTACCTCAAGCAGCAGCCATAAGATCTTAGTGGATAAATTAATGCTCATGAAGCAAAGAGGCTATGACATTCATCTCATCTCATCTCAAGAAGGCTATGACGAAGAGATGATGAAGCAATACACGTTAAAGTTAAAGTTTGTCCCGATGAATCGCAGCATTCGACCTTTTCAAGACCTGCGGTCTATTTATCGACTGATCAGACTGATTAAACTCGAAAGATACGATATTGTTCATACTCATACAGCTAAAGCAGGACTAATTGGCAGGATAGCCGCATGGATAACCCGAACGCCATTAATTGTCCATACGACACACGGGCTCCCCTTCTATGAGGGACAGGGAGCACTAAAGAACTGGATGTACAGGACGCTGGAAATAGTAGGATCCTTTTTTTGTGATGCGATTGCGTCTCAAAATAAAGAAGACATAGTTAAAATAAAAGATTTTGCTCCGGGCAAAAGAGTTTTCTATGAAGGAAATGGAGTCGATCTTGATCATCTGGACCGTAGGAAGGCCTCCATCACGCGCGAAGAGCTGCAAAAACTGAGATACGACTTGCAGATCGATTCTTCCAAAAAAGTACTGTTGGTCGCTGCAAGGCTTGAGCCGGTTAAGAATCACTCCTTTTTGTTGGCTGGCATCCAGCAACTGGTTCAATCCGGAAAAACGAACTTTGTATGCTTATTAGCCGGCAAAGGACCGCTCGAATCGCAAATTCGAGCTGAGATCTCGGCGTTCGGTCTAGAAGAGTATGTGAGATTAATCGGTCATCAATCAGACATATACCCCTATATTCAATTAGCGGATCTGATTTCGTTAACCTCGGAAAAGGAAGGAATCCCGCGAATCATCATGGAAGCGATGGCTTTCTCAAAGCCGGTTATTGCAAGCGATGTCCTCGGTACTCGTGAACTTGTTCAGCATATGAACACAGGCTTGCTAGTTCCATATTTGCAGGAAAAAGAGCTGGCTAATGCGTTGAAACAAGTGCTATTCAATGATGAATGGGGTAAGTTGCTGGGACAAAACGGGCGCAAGGTCATCGAGAGAGAGTTTACCGAAGAAGCCGTAACGCAGCGAATTGACCATTACTACCGTCAACTGAATGGTGGCGTTGTTGTCAAACGTCAAATTGAATTTTCATAATAAAAAGATATCCTTCAACATTCGCAGAAAAAGAGGATATGAGGCTCCTCTTTTTTTGCATGTGAGTTGTGACAAAAATTGTATTTTATACAGAGGAGGATTTGCATGAGGAAACGGTCTATGCAGAAACCGCTCAAGCTGTTCCTGGTTTTATCACTCTTTCTCTCCATAAACCTACTGAATCCACTGTTATCGTTTGCTCATGACACGTCACAAAAAGATGAAGCAACGGAAATTCAATTGTACGAGAAATGGATGGATGTGGTGGAGCATACCCTGATCGAGAACAATGTTTTGGATAGTCGGGCTCATTTCGCAAAGCACTCCCATGATCAACTAATTACAAGAATTGACTACTTGATCATGTTAATGAAAACCTTGTACTCCGATAAAGAGTTAAAAGGTCGGCTTAAAAACGTGAAATCTTGTTCTTTTTCAGATGTAAAGGATAAAGAAGCTTGCAAATATTTGGAGCTAGCTAGAACGCTGAAAATATGCAGCGGATTTCCTAACGGTTCATTCAATCCGGGAAGAAGCATTACTCGGGCCGAGATGCTGGCGTTTACCATGAAGGCGATCCCGTTTAAAGTATCGGTCGGAGGGCCGCAGCAGGAATTTCCCGACGTCGGTAAAAATCATTGGGCCTATGGCGCCGTTGCGTCGTCCGTACAGCTTAAGCTAATTGAAGGGTTCCCTGATGGGACATTCAAACCGAATCAACCGGTTAAGCAAGGCGAAGGAATGGTCGTTCTCTACGATATTCTAAAGCTAATGAAGCAAATGAAGACGCAAGATACAAGCAGTTCGAATTCCAAGCCTTCAAAGGAGCAGCCGGCAGAGGAATCTTCCGATGAATTTTTTATTGTTTGGAGTCACGAGATGGACGCCGATAGAAATGTCGTTGCGCCCGGAGATAAGGTTCCGTTGGAAATCGAGCTCGTTAATCCTACTCAGGAACCTGTTCAATTGAAATGGAGCTTCAATGGAGGCATGATTACCCAGCAAAGAGGGTTAGTATCGTTATGGACTGCGCCTATGGAAGAGGGAGAATACACGATAACGGTGAAAGCCACGCTTCCTTCGGGTGCTGTGACATCGATTACGAATCATATGGTCGTTTCCAATCTGGCTTTAGAAGAAGAATTTAAGTTTTCGGATCCCGCCAATTTCATCGGCGAAGAGCTGGATGATATTGATTCAGATGGGGATGGACTAATGGATTACGAAGAGAAATCATTGGGAACCAATCCTGAGCGTACTGATACGGACAACGATGGATTGGATGACTACTATGAGGTAATGGTATTTGGTTCAAATCCGTTAGCTGCTGACTCAAACTCAGATGGCGTGCCGGATGGGAAGGTTTGCGATTCAACTGGTTCATGCAAGTGATGTACTAACTGATATCGGGGGATGTCAATGAATCTATTTGATCAAGACTCCATAAGTGAGTCCGTTTCTGGATCGTGGTACAAAGAGAGATCTGATGTCATTCTCCGTATTGTACTGATTATCGCGTTTACGTTATTGATGATGAATGTCAATGCGACATCTGCGATGGCGGCAGGAGAGCCTACTGGACAGGTCACGATTCTCCACGATACACATATTCATGGTAGATATTATATGCCAAATACACCGGCCGAAAATATGGCAAACTTATTTGGCGTAGCCAGAAAGATCGAAAAAGACAAGCCCAATGCATTATATCTTGCAAACGGTGATGATATTGCCACCTCGGTCATATCAGACGTTTTTCAGGGTAAGCATATTATCGATGCTTTTAATGCAAGCCCAGTCGATTACGATACGTTCGGAAATCATGATTTCGATTATGGATCGAACGTTCTGAGGCAAAGAGTTTCGGAAAGCAATTTCACATGGTTAACCGCCAATATTTATGACAGAAGAACAAATGATATATTTGCCAAAGAGACGGGCAAGGTTCAAAAATACGTTATTAAAGAAGTGAACGGGATCAAGGTTGGTATAACCGGGCTGGGCATAAAAGGCTCTTTCATGGATCTCACTGAAATCGAGATTAAAGATCCAGTAACGGTGATGAAAGCTCTTATCCCTGAAATGAAACAAGCAGGTGCGGATATCATTGTAGTGACGTCTCATTTGGGCAATAAGCAAGCTAGACTTTTGGCTTCTCAGGTGGACGGTATCGCAGTACTGGTAGGCGATCATAGCGAAAGCATATTGGATACCCCCGAAGTGGTCAACAAAACGATTTTGTCATTCAGGGGATGCGAATTTGAATTTTTAGGAGAGCTGACACTGCAGGTCAGCAACGGGAAAGTAACAAGCTATCAATACGTCAGACATAGTGTTGCCGAAGAGGCGGCACAACCGGGATTCGCGCCCGATCCAGGAGTGAAGACGGTGACGGATCGTTACATCGCGCAACTGACCTCTACAATAATCGGCAGCAATTCAAACGCGTTGGAAACACGAAGCAGCATTATTCGAAAGAAAGAGACAGGTATAGGGAATTACGTGACAGATGTCATGCGTGCCTGGAGAAACAGCGATGTCGCTCTTTATTATTCAGGTGCTATCGCTACTAATAAAGTTTATAATCCGGGCAACATCAGCCAAAAGATGGTATTAGATCTTTTGCCTCAAACTCTTGAAATCGTAGAATTGCGGGTTACCGGAAAACAGCTCCTCAGCACACTGGAGAACGGCGTAAGCAAAGTAGAGAATAGCGATGTTAGATTTCCTCAGGTTAGCGGCATTAGCTTTTCCTATGATTCTGCTAAACCGTTAGGACAACGCATTGTGAAGGCAACTATTAAAGGAGTGCCAATCGATCCCACTGCAACTTATACGGTGGCGACTGCCGATTATATGGCGAGCGGGGCAATGGGATACGCAGATTTAGCTAATGCGGTGTTTGTGACTAACCCTGAAACGGGTCCATTGATCACGACGTTGGTCATGAACCAAATTGCACAAGATCATGTCATATCGCCGGAGTTGGAGGGGCGCATCATTGCCAACGATTTCGTAGCTCCGGAAACAAGGCTTAAGTTGCAAGACTCTACTCCTGCAATGCCGAACGGACTTAACGGATGGTACACCCAAGACATTGCGTTCACGCTTGTAGCCTCTGATTCGTTATCGGGTGTTGCCAAGACGGAATACCGGATAAACGGAGGGAAATGGTTCCAGGTCCTTAACGATGCTGCAGTAACGCTCTCAACAGACGGCAAGTATATCATTGATTACCGCAGCTGGGATGTTGCAGGCAACGTGGAATCGGTAAAAACGGTAAGCTATTATGTGGATAAGACGGCACCTGTGACGATTGCCACGATAAATCCGGAGTCAAACGAAGGATCATACGCTGCTGATGTAACCTTCAGCTTGACAGCCAGTGATGCGGCATCCGTAATGAAGACGGAATATCGGATCAATGACGGAGCGTGGATGGTTTACGGCGATCCATTAGTCTTTACCGAAGACGGTGCTTATACGATCGAGTATCGCAGTACGGATGAAGCCGGCAATGAGGAAATAATGCAAACAGAAAGTTTCACAATTGCCAAGGCGATTCCGGATACTGCTGCTCCCGTAACAACCGCCAATCTCAATCCGGGCTCACCGGACGTAAACAGCGGATGGTACAGGTCTGATGTGCAAATCACATTCACAGCTGCAGACGATCAGTCGGGCGTTGCGCAAACGGAATATAGAGTGAACAGTGCTAGTTGGATCCCTTACACTGGTGTATTATCGATTTCAACGAACGGACTGCATACCATCGAGTACCGCAGTAAGGATATTGTGGGAAACGTGGAAATTGTCCAATCCATAAGCCTTAAGGTGGATAAAACGGCACCGGTAACTACGATCGCATTGGATCCGGCATTAACCGGAGGAACTTATCCTACCGATGTAACGGTTAGCCTCGCGGCCAGTGACATAACATCAGGTATTGCGATGACGGAATATCGTATCAATAGCGGAGTTTGGTCCGATTATAGCGCTCCTATGCTCTTTACCGAAGATGGAGCATATACGATCGAGTATCGGAGTACCGATGCAGCCGGAAACGCGGAGTCTATAAAGACGGTTCACTTCTTTATTTCCAAATCGCAACTGGATAATACAGCCCCAAATACAACGGTTTCACTCCATCCGGTTACGCCTGATGGCGGCAGCGGATGGTATAGGTCCGATGTGAGTGTCTTATTCTCCGGTACAGATGATATGTCGGGAATAGCGGTAACGGAATACAGCATAAACGGTGGAAGCTGGTTCGCATACCATGGAGCTTTAACGATTCCATCGGACGGAACTTACATCATGGAGTACCGCAGCAAAGATATAGCAGGAAACGTGGAATCTATTCAATCCGTGAACTTCAAAGTGGATAAAACGGCGCCGGAAACGACGATCTCGATGGATCCGGTGCCGAGCGGAGGGGCTTACCTTAACGATGTTACGGTCAGCCTGGCAGCCAGCGACGCAGCATCTGGCATAGCGAAGACGGAATATCGCATTAATGAAGGAACGTGGACGGATTACAGCAATCCGCTGCTCTTCACCGAGCATGGTGCCTATACGATCGAGTATCGGAGCACCGATGCGGCCGGGAACGAGGAGTTCCTTAAAACCGTAAGCTTTTCCATTGCGAGTCCGGCTCAGGATGTTACGGCTCCAAGCACAAGTGTTGCTCTCCAGCCGGGAACGCCTGATGGTAGCAGTGGATGGTATCGGTCCGATGTGGGGATCACCCTCTCGGCAACTGACGATCAGTCGGGTGTAGCGCAAACGGAGTATCGCATCAACAACGGTAGCTGGGTTCCTTACAACGGTACGCTGACGGTCTCGACAGACGACACGTATACCATTGAGTACCGTAGCACGGACGCCGCTGGAAACGAGGAATCTGCTAAATCCGTGAACTTCAAAGTGGATAAAAGGGCGCCGGAAACGACGATTTCAATGGATCCAGTGCCGAGCGGAGGGGTTTACCTTACCAATGTAACGATCGGCTTGGCATCAAGTGACGCGGCATCTGGTATTTCGAAGATCGAGTATCGCATCGGAGACGGAGCGTGGATGGATTACAGCAATCCATTGTTTTTTACCGAAAATGCCGCGTATACCATCGAATATAGGAGCACCGATGCAGCCGGAAATGTGGAATCCGTCAAAACGGTAAGCTTCTCAATAGCCAAGCCGGTTCCGGATTATACCGCACCCGTTACAACCATTGTACTCAATCCGGTTACGCCGGGAGGCAGCAACGGATGGTACGTATCCAATGTAAGCATTACTTATTCCGCAACTGATGATCTATCGGGTGTATCACAAACGGAATATAGTATCAACGGCTTAAACTGGGTTCCTTACAGTGGCGGATTAACAATCACATCTGACGGAATGTACACGATTGAGTACCGCAGCAGGGATATTGCCGGAAACGTAGAATCATCCAAAAAAGTGAGCTTTAAGTTGGATAAAACAGCCCCTGCTACAATTATTGTGACAACCCCAAGTCAGCCAGGAGGGAAAGACGGATGGTACACAAGTAATGTTACCGTTTCCTTCTCCGCTTCAAATGATGTATCCGGAGTAGCAAGAACGGAATATCGCACGAACGGCGGGAGTTGGACCTTGGTCACTAACGGTACATTATCGATATCATCGGATGGTATAATCGAATACCGCAGCATTGATAATGCCGGAAACGTTGAAACGCCGAAGTCGATCAAAATCGATAAAACCGCCCCAAGTTCAACGTACAAATTCAACAAGCCTGTGAATGGCCTGAATGGGTGGTATACAATAAAGGTATATATTTACCTTTACCTGAAAGACAACTTGTACGGGTCAGGTGTAACACAGCTAGAGTACCGAATCAATGGCGGGAATTGGGTTGCCTATAACGCTGACGATGCAGTGCCATTGACAGCAGATGGGGTATTTAATGTAGAGTATCGCAGTATTGATGCCGCAGGAAACGTGCAACAGGTTTCAATAGGGAACGTCTATGTTGATAGAACGGCACCGATTTCTACAGCGGCTAGTCCTACAGCACCTAGCGGAGGCAAAAATCTAGTCATATCAGTAAATGAGGCAGTGTCGGGTGTTGCCAAAACTGAATATCGAGTCAATGGCGGAGCATGGATAGCGTACACTGGCGCGGTTAATTTCAACGTTCAAGGCAGCTACTTAGTTGAGTACCGCAGTACGGATAATGCGGGAAATGTGGAAGTGGCGAAAACGATAACGATCCCGATTAATTAATTGTTTTACAAGAAAGGGCGCCCGCGAAGAAGGTAAACTTCTGCAAAGGCGCCTTAATTTATGAAGGCTGGTGTCATGCGAACTGATGAAAACGATACTGAAATACCGTCATTTTATATACACATCCGTTTTACTGCTGTTCGTTATTTTAGTCGGGAAGTATCTTTTAAACGAATATAAGCCCTCAGAAATACGGGGGATATCAATCGAAGACTTCGGGGCGAAACCCATTGAAAAATCGCACGGCTTTAACAGTACGGCTGCTATTCAAAAAGCAATTCAAAGCGCGATTGAAAATCAAGTGCCGTTAGTCATTCCGAAGGGGACTTTTGAAGTTGACAGCGGAGCGCTGAAAGCGGTTATTCCTGCAGGGAAAAGCTTAGAAATCGTAGGAAAGGGCGAGAAAAGTGTAATTCGCAGAAAAAGTCGCTCCGTATTCAAGGATTCGCAAGACCTATTAGAAATTACGTCATCTCATGGTAACGTGAAACAAATCACCCTTAAGAGATTTTCCATTGACGGAAATGCCACCGGAAATCCACTCCCTGCAGGAAACGTCGATCCGTATTTATGGGAGCACAGCTCGAGTATCAGAATCCATGGGGCTCATTCCTCGTCAAGAATCAATCATGTGATCATCGAAAATTTGACATGCTATGATCCGATCGCCGATCATATTTATTTTCCCGGATATAATGATTCCTTTGTGGGTACGGTGAAAATTAAAAATATGAATGCCTATTTCCGTTCAAGAACTCGTTCAGATGTTACTGTCACCGGAGGTTTGACAAGTTTAAACGTTATGGACTCGAAGCTGACAAGGCTGGAAGTAGAACTCAATAAGCCCTCTAGCAAGCTTTTTGTGATGAAAGTATCGAATGTGAAGATTACCCAACAGCTAGATATATCCGGGGATAATATGGAGTTTTACGGGGATAAAATCACGGCAGCCCATTTTCAGTTCTGGAAAGCAAAAGGATGGATCCGGGACTCGGAACTGCATTTTAAAAAGGGCGTTACGCCAAGGGCAGATAAGTTGTACTCGTTTCGTTTCATCAACACCAAATTTATATACCCAGTTGCTAACGACGGAAAAATATATCCATTGCGATTGAACTATACATTCGATGTAGCCTTTGAGAAATGCAAGTTTTTGATTGATTCGAACGCAGGTTCGGTTTTTAAAGGGAGTGCTCTGGAAACAAGAGCAAGAACGAATCAAAAAGAAGTTCGCGTACTTAAGGTCACCGATAGTGAATTTGATAAAAGATTCAGCAAAAATATCCATCTTGACCGAAGCGGCTCTGCTATTTTAAAAAATAATGCATATAGCGGATCGGACGCAGCTATCTTCATGTCAGGCTCGCAGAAATATGCTTTAAACGTCGTAATCGATGGAGGATCATTCGAAAATATAACCGGAGTACCGTTCTCGTTTGATGCGGTTGATGGATTGAATTTGACCCTGAATAACATTGTAATACCGGCGGATCTTTCAGGTTACAAGAAAATAAAGTCCTCTTCTAATCCAAAATACGTTAAAAATAATCGTATCTTGATTGCGGAGGAACCTCCTTCAGGGGGAGGCATTCTAGGGGATATTGTAACGATTAAAGATTCTTCCGGTAATGCTTCGCAACGATGGATCGCCGTGAAATCGGACAGTGATTCCGCGGAATGGAGGCCCTATCAACGCTCCGATACGAAAACTTAATAAAACGCTTGACATGTTACAAAATGTATCTAAAATAAAGGTATATGAATGATACTTATTGTATCATTATGTAAGCCAACGGATTAAGGGGGCGACAACAGTACGACTAGCCAAGCTATTGCCCGTAACGCAGTTAATAGAAGAAGAATATATTCGTGGAGGTTATGTAAATGGACTTCAGTTTGCACAAAGTCTTCCAAATTATTAAACGAAGGTTATGGGTTGTCTTATTTGTTATCATTCTCGTCTGTGGTTTAACTGCAGCTTATACGAAGTATGAGGATAAACCCGTATATGAAGCATCCTCCAGATTGATCGTAAATAACAAAGGCGAAGTTGACATGCAGCCGCTCGAGTACAGTGAGATTAGTGCCAATATTCAGCTTATTGAAACTTACAAAGAGATTATTAAAAGTTCGAAAATTCTGGATGTGGTCGTTAAGAAGCATCCGGAGCTCAACTTAGATGTCAAGCAATTGCTGGAAAGCGTAAACGTAAGTTCTATATTCGATACGCAGGTTATGGTTATTTCTGCAAAGGATAAAGACTATGACAAGGCCAGTAAAATCGCAAATGCCGTATCTCATGAGTTTCAAACTCAGATTCCATCGATCATGAAGGTGGATAATGTGTCCATATTAGACGAGGCTGAGTCAACCATCGATATCAGAAAGATTTCAACTGACCCGGTCCTGACTTTGCTGCTTAGCTTTGTACTTTCGTTGCTTTTGGCAGCCGGATTCGTGTTCCTGCTTGAATATTTAGACGATACGTTTAGGTCGGAAGAAGACATTCAGAATGTATTGAATATTCCTCACTTAGGAACGATTACTAAGGTTAAAAAGCAGAATGTACGACCTAAGAGGTCCCAGATTGCTAAAGGAAGGCAGGTTGATTCGACATATGCTGGAGTCAACTAATAAAATCGTTACGCTGATCAACCCCGATAGTATTGTCGCTGAATCGTATAGACTACTTAGCACCAATATTCAATTCACTTCTCCTGAAATGAAAATGAAGGTTATTTTGGTTACCTCAGCATCTCCCGGAGAAGGAAAAACAACGATCGCAGCAAATCTGGCTGTCACATTTGCGCAGGATAATAAGAAGGTTCTTTTAATTGACGCGAACCTAAGGAAGCCGATGCTTCACGAGATGTTTCGCAACAGCAATGCAATCGGACTGACTACCATTTTAAATAACACGCTCAGGATTGAAAATGAGCTGCTGCATGAATGCACGAACAATCTGTTTTTGCTCCCATCCGGCCCCATTCTTGAAAATCCTTCTGCATTACTCTCGTCAGGAAATTTCGAAAAGCTGCTTGAGCAGATGAAGGAAAATTTTGACATTATCTTGATCGACTCCCCTTCCGTTCTTTCTCTGGCGGATGTACCCAAGTTAGCCGTAAAATGCGACGGCGTGTTACTCGTAATCCATTCGAAAATAGGCAAAAAAAGAATTGTAAAACAAGCAATGTCGAAGCTGCGTTTCGTTCATGCCAACGTATTTGGCACTGTCATGAATTATAAAAAACGTAATGAACAAATCAAGCACTTTTCCTACTACAGTTAGGAAAAGTGAAACCAATAACTTGAAAGGGGCGGAGGTTAATATGAGCATAAAAAAAGCAATTATTCCCGCAGCCGGACTTGGAACGCGGTTTTTGCCCGCAACTAAAGCCCAGCCGAAAGAAATGCTGCCAATCGTAGATAAGCCTACGATCCAATACATTGTGGAGGAAGCCATCGAATCCGGAATCGAGGATATTATCGTCATCAGCGGCCGCGGAAAGCGGGCGATTGAGGACCATTTTGATAAGTCGTTCGAGCTGGAAGAATCGTTAGCTAAGAAGCAGAAATACGATGAATTGGAAACCATCCAGAAGATATCAGATTTAGCGCGAATCCATTACGTGCGTCAGAAGGAACCGCTGGGATTAGGACACGCGATATGGTGCGCAAAGTCGTTTATCGGCAACGAGCCGTTTGCGGTTCTGCTCGGAGACGACATTGTTCAATCGGAAGTGCCCTGCTTAAGACAGTTGATCGAGGTTTATAACCGATACAATTCATCCGTTGTGGGTGTACAACAGGTTGATATGCAGGATGTTTCTAAATATGGAATCATCTCTCCACGAGGTAACGAGATTGAACGTAATTTGATCCAAGTGCTCTCTTTGGTCGAAAAGCCTCCCATTCATGCTGCTCCGTCTAATTACGCCATTATGGGTCGCTACATTTTACGGCCGGAAATTTTCGATATACTTGAGAATCAATCTGTAGGAGCCGGAGGCGAAATCCAGCTTACAGATGCGATCAAACAGTTGAATGACTTCCAAGCCGTCCTTGCCTATAACTTTACGGGCATTCGTTACGATGTTGGAGACAAACTCGGATATATTAAGGCGAGCATTGATTTTGCTTTGCAGAGGGACGATCTAAAAGCGGATGTATGGAATTACCTTAAACAAATATTCGAGAAAGAAACCGTCGGGGGAAGGGTCGGGTAATTCAACATGAAAAAAATTACGGTTATTGGCACTGGTTATGTAGGTCTGGTTTCCGGAACATGCTTTTCCGAAATTGGTCACCAGGTCATTTGTTGCGACATCGACCAGAACAAAATTGAACAGCTAAAGCAGATGAAGATGCCCATCTATGAGCCAGGTTTAGAAGATTTGGTAAGGAAAAATGTGCACGACGGCCGATTAACCTTCACATCTGATGTTTCAGTGGCTATTCAGCATTCTGAAATAATTTTTATTGCGGTAGGAACACCAATGTCGGAAACCGGAGAGGCAGACTTGACATACGTGAAAGCTGCCGCAAAGATGATCGGGGAAAATCTTAACGACTATAAAATCGTCGTTACTAAGAGCACTGTGCCGGTGGGAACAAGCAGAATTGTTCGACAAATCATAAGTAAACATGCTTTTACATCCGTTTCATTCGATGTGGCATCCAATCCCGAATTCTTAAGGGAGGGTTCTGCCATCAGCGATTGCATGAACATGGACAGAGCTGTAATTGGTGCCTCCAGCGATATGGCGGCAAAAATAATAGAGGAAATTCATGAACCTTTTCATACCAAAGTGTTAATTACAGATCTTGAAAGCGCAGAGATGATTAAATATGCAGCGAATGCTTTTTTAGCTACTAAAATCTCGTTCATTAATGCGATCGCGAATGTTTGTGAGCTGGTAGGCGGTGATATTGTCAAGGTAGCGGAAGGCATGGGCTTGGATAGCCGAATCGGAAACAAATTTCTTCGCGCAGGTATCGGATACGGGGGCTCGTGCTTCCCTAAGGATACGTTAGCCTTGCATCATTTAGCTAGAGTTGCAGGGTACGATTTTTCCATTATCCAATCGGTTATCGATACGAACGATAAGCAAAAAACGATTGTCATCGATAAACTGCTTAAGGCTTTAGGCGATGTGGAGGGGAATGCGATTTCGGTTCTGGGGCTTACATTTAAGCCGAATACGGATGATCTGCGATATGCGCCGTCTCTATCGATCATTCCAATTCTATTAAATAAAGGTGCGAAGGTTAAAGTGTTCGATCCTATTGCGCTGGATGGAGTCAAACGGTATTTCGGAGCCTCCGTTACCTACCATGATGATGTATACGACGCCTTGCATGACAGTGATGCTTGCCTTGTCCTAACCGAATGGGAAGAAATTGTAGGCCTGGATCTTGATAAAGCGAAGTCGATCATGAAAGAGCCGATTATTATCGACGGCAGAAACTGCTTTGATCTTGAGATAATGAACAGTCGCGGCTTTCATTATCAGTCTATCGGCAGGCCGGCCGTTGGTGAAGAGAGGATTGGCAACTTAGCAGTCACCAATTAAGCGAATAGTTAGGAATGCTTATTTTTTTAATGTTTGTGATACAAAATGTAACATACGACAGTTAAACGGAAGTTAAAAGGGGAGCAGCAAACATTATGCAATCGCTTTTGGTGCAAGAAAGGGGCTTATCCTACAACCAAAAAAAATTATTCTCCGTATTGTTAACCTGCTATCTCATTTTAAAACCGTTTTACATTTTCAATAGCGGTCTACCTCAATTTGCGGATGCTATTCTCATGGTCATGATGTTTATTTCCATGCTGAAGCTAGAGAGGGATACGCTCAGACATAATTCCTTCCTTTCTTGGGGAGTCGTATTTTTATACTACAGCGTTATCGTCAATGTGATATGGGGCATCCTGTTAGGCGGAAAGCTTGGTTTAGCAATGAATTCCATCTTTTATTTGTTTAATTTAATCGTAACGATCGTCTTCATTAATGTTTCCCTTAAGCTGGGGAAGGCAGATTTTATGAAAGTATTGTTTTATGCGACAGGATACTCGGTACTCATCCAGTGTGCGCTCATTCCGTTCTTCTTGCAGAAAAACGGGATCCGAACAACCCTCATGTTCAATAACCCGAACCAGCTCGGATACTTTGGCATCTTATCGCTGGCCATTCTCTTGGTTACCTCTCCTAAATTGAAGCTTAAACCGTTCTTTTTCTTTCTTTCGATATTGGCAAGCTTCGCGCTCATCCTCATTTCGTTATCAAAGGCTGCCATAATCAGCGGGTTGTTAACGATATTCTTGTTCTTGATCTTCAAAACGCACAATGCGGACATCAGAAAGACAAAGAAATATTTGCTGGTCTTAATTATTGTGCTGGTTACGTTAGTTTCGCTTAACGCAAAGATTATTGTTCAGAGCCAGTTTGCCCAGGACGTGGTAGCCCGTATGGATTCCATCGGCCATGATAATGACGATAATTTGGAAGGGCGCGGGTACGACCGCATATACAATTATCCATATTATGTTTTTCTGGGGGCCGGTGAAGGTCTCGTTGGGCGTTTCAATGCGCATAAAGAAATGCATTCAACGATTGGAAATATTTTATTTTCCTATGGATTTGTTGGACTTACCCTGTTCGCCGTTTTTATCTATCACGCAGTTTCGAAGCTGAAATTCGCGATGACTTATCCTTTATATACCGTTTTACTTTTTGGATTAACTCACAATGGGATCAGGCACACATACTTGTGGCTTCTGTTAGTTCTCTTATTTATAAGCAAGACCAATACTGAGGAAGAATGAGGGAGTCGCATGAATGAATTGTTAATTGTCAGAGAAGCACTTGATCTATTCGAGCAGAAGAACATCACTTACTGTCACTGGAAAAGCAATGAGCATGTGAAAGAAGGACTATGCGGGATTACGGATTTGGATATCCTTGTGGATCACAACCAAAAACAAAAGGTTTACGAGCTGTTGGTGAGCTGCGGTTATAAATTCTTCGTTGCTACATTTGGTATCAAATATCAGGGAATTGAGGATTTTATTGGCCTGGATGAATCAACCGGGAAGATCGTGCATCTTCATATGCATTATCAGATGACATTAGGCGAGAAATACCTGAAGGGCTATTGTCTCCCCTGGGATAAAGTGATTTTGGAAACCCGAAAATGGGATCCCGAAAATCGCATTTACATCTCAGATCCCAACGTTGAGTTAATTTTGCTGCTGGTTCGAGCAGCATTGAAGTGGAGCCTCAGAAATCGGGTTTCCAGTGCTCTGGGGAAAAAGTATTTCCGTGGAGATTTCAAAAGAGAGTACCTCTGGCTGCTTGAGCGCATAGAGAAGAGCAAGTTTGATTCCTATTGCCGTCAGCTCTTAGGTATGGACGAGAACCAGCTGTACTCAAAACTAGTCGGCGAGACTTTCGTCATGCACGAATTCATGAAATTTCGGCGGCTGGTGCTAAAGCGTCTCGCGCCATACAAGACCTACCGCAGGACAGCGGCAATCTTCTGGAAAAGCGTTAGAGAGCTATCTTTCACATTCTCCGTTTTTCGGAAAAAGTACCTAAAAATGGATGTTCCGGTCAGAAGGACGCTGCCAACCGGCGGGATACTTGTTGCCATGATCGGCTCCGATGGCTCGGGTAAGTCAACGGTGGTCAAAAAAGTCGTGGAGCAATTTTCGTGGAAGATCGATGCAACGCATGTTTATTTCGGAAGCGGAGGCGGCAAAAGCTCACTGCTTAGGTATCCATTAAAAGTGGCAAGAGGGTTATTTCTTAAAGCGCCGGGCAGCAAGCAAGGCGGAAATTCATCAGTTCGAACCGCAGCAAAAGCCCCTTCCACAAACAAGTCATCCTTGTTTTACCAAGCGGCGAAGTTGTTTTGGGCGTTGACGCTATGGAGGGAGAAAAAACAAAAGCTGAGGAGCGCTTGGAAGAATCGCCAATCAGGCATGGTGGTTATTACGGATCGTTATCCGCAGACACAGGTGAAGGGAATTAATGACGGGCCACTATTAAGTCAATGGTTGAATCACAGGAACAAATGGCTTCGTTCGTTTGCGTCAAAAGAATTGAAGGCATACCAATCCGCCGAAGGCCGTGCACCCGATTTGGTTATCCGATTGAATGTTACTCCGGAGATTGCAGCTTCAAGAAAGAATGATATGACGTTTGAGGAATTCACAAAAAAAATCGAAGTTGTGAGGTCTTTGGAATTCAAAACGAAAGTCGTTGAAGTAGATGCAACCAAGCCACTGAACGAAGTGCTGTTAGAGGTGAAAAAAGCGATATGGGCCCAAATTTAGCTGATCGGCCCGGTCCCGTCATCATTGAATTCTTTGGAGCGCCGGGTTCGGGTAAATCGACGTTATCTCACCGTGTGGCCGACATATTGCGGAAGTCGAACATTTCTGTTAAAGAACCCTCTTACGAGTTGGATCATCAACGAAACGCAGTGATGAGACAAAACATTAAGCTCATCAAAGCAATAAAACACGCGTTATACAGGCCTCTGTACAGCTTGTACGGCTTAGGGATCGTCGTTCGGTCAAAACAGCGGCATCCGATTGAAGCTATGAAGCTGGGCATTAACTTATTGTACATCAGTGAGTTTTACAGGGAGTGCAAGAGCAAGAGAGGGATTTATTTTTTTGACCAGGGATTTTTTCAAGCGCTTTGTTCAATCTTGTATTCGGCCCGGAATGCGTCCATTACAGATAATCATCCATTAAACCGGATCATTGGTAAATTAATTCAAAATTGCAGGTACGTATTCGTTTCGGTCAACGCCGATCAAGCTACCTTAATTTCAAGGATGGAGCACCGCGGCAGCAATAACAGCAGGCTAGAGAAGATTAACAGCAAGTCCGAGTTATATAACCAAATCGATACATTCAATCATTGCCTTGCAGAGCTGGAAAAATTGATTTCGGAGTGGTCTCGAAGCATCGAACATTCCGATACCCAGCGCCTTTCAACAATCACGATTGATAACGGAGAGGGAAGCAGCCTTATGAACAATGAGACGGTTCTATCCAGATATATTCACAACGAGGTGATGTCCCATGCGCTTAGTTGATCGGACTATCACTAGCTTGATGTGGATGTTCACCGGTACGGGTGCGCAAACCTTAATGACTGTTCTTGTCACGGCCATATTAGCCCGGCTGTTAACACCGGAGCAGTTCGGTCTCGTCTCCGCAGCATTGCTTGTCATCAGCTTCACTACGATTTTCTCACAGTCCGGTATTGGTCCGGCCTTGATTCAAAAAGGGGATTTGACTTCGTTACATGCACGAACCGCATATACCTTTTCGATCATTATGGGGGGGATTATAAGCGCTTTGATCTGGTTCCTTTCGCCTGTCATCGCGAACATGCTGAACATAGACGGAGTCACCCCGATCTTGCGAGTGCTAAGTATCTCGTTTTGTTATCAAGGATTTTCAATTGTGGCCGAAGCTTTTATGCAGAAGGAATTAAGATTCCGTGAAATTGCATTGATTCGATTGTTTTCCTACATAATCGGATACGGTGTGGTAGGAGTTACACTAGCCTACTTACATTTTGGAGCTTGGGCGCTTGTTACCGGTCATTTGCTGCAAACCTCCATTCAAGCTCTATTAAATATTATCCTGCAGCCCCATCCGAAACGTCCTAGCTTCCATACGAAATCGTTAAAGGAGCTCTTGTGGTTTGGCGGGGGGCATACGCTTGCGAGGATCGGAAATTATTTGGCGTTGTTTGGAGATAAGTTTGTTACGGCCAGGTGGCTTGGACCGGCGGCTCTGGGTTTATATGAACGGTCTTATCAATTTATGGTGATGCCTGCGGTTTTAATCGGTACGGTCCTGCAGCAGGTGCTATTTCCAGTATTATCGCAAATGGCCAACGATCATTCGAGGCTGCTCAGCACCTTTAAGAGAGGTACGTCCATTATCAGCTTGGTCACCATACCGATATCCGTTTTATCTGTTCTGCTGGCTCCGGAAATCGTTCATATTGTACTAGGTTCTAAATGGAGTGCCGCTACTTTTCCTTTTCAAATATTAGCGGTGGGCATTTATTTCAGAACGAGCTATAAAATAGCAGATTCATTTACTCGTTCGGTAGGAGCGGTATATAAAAGAGCCTGGGTACAGTGGGGCTATGCACTGTTAGTTGTGGTCGGATGCATTGGAGCGCAGGCATGGGGGATTACCGGCATTTCATTTGCCGTACTGTTCGCCTTAATTATCAATTATGTACTAATGACCAATTTAAGCTTGCGGATTTTATCTTATGGCTGGAGACCGTACATGGCGATCCACCGGAGCGGGCTTGCTGCAGGAAGCGTCACGGCAGTTGTGGGTATAGTTACTTCAACTCTGTGCCGGATGACATTTCATCTGCCCTCGATCGTTACGCTGGTCATCACATTAATGTTGGTAGGTATTGTTTGTTTACTGATGATGAGACTTTTTCCGAATCTCTTTCTGGGAGAGGAAGGTAAATGGTTAATTGACAAGCTGAAAGAGAGGTTTGGCAAAAAAGGCATTTCTCTTAAAAAAGAAAGCAAGGTAATGGGGATTATGAGCAAAGCCGGTGAGTAATGAGCATTGATTTTCTATGATTAGCATTCATTTCTATGATTAGAGGAGAGATCTAGATGAGAATTTCTTTTTCACCGCCGGATATTACACAAAAAGAAATAGATGAAGTTGTGGATACGTTAAAGTCAGGCTGGATTACTACAGGTCCAAAAACGAAATTATTTGAAAAGCAGATTGCAGAGAGCTGCCGCACTTCAAAGGCGGTGGCGATGAACTCTGCAACGGCCGCTATGGAGATGACACTTCGACTATTAGGTATTGGTGAAGGGGACGAGGTCATTACTTCTGCGTATACTTATTCAGCTTCTGCAAGTGTAATTCATCATGTCGGGGCGAAAATTATATTAGTAGATACAGAGAAAGACTCGTTCCATTTAGATTATCAGGCTGTAGTGAATGCAATTACGAACAAAACCAAAGCAATTATTCCCGTAGATATTGCCGGGGTCATGTGTAACTACGATAAAATATTCGAGGCTGTCGATTATAAAAAAGATTTGTTCAGGCCATCTAGTGAATTGCAGGAAATGATCGGACGTATTGCCGTCATAGCGGACGCTGCCCATTCTTTTGGTGCCAGCTTCAAAGGAAAAATGAGCGGAGAGGCAGCCGATTTCACATGTTTTTCTTTTCATGCGGTGAAAAACTTGACCACCGCCGAAGGCGGCGCCGTTACTTGGAGAGATATTCTAGGGGTAAATAATGATGAGATCTATACGAAGTTTATGCTCCTGACACTCCATGGCCAATCCAAGGATGCACTTGCGAAAACAAAGTTGGGCGCCTGGGAATATGATATTTTATCGCCGGCTTACAAGTGCAATATGACGGATATTATGGCTTCTTTGGGACTTGTGCAGCTTCAAAGATATCCTGAGATTCTTGAAAGAAGAAAACAAATCATAGAGATGTATAATCACGCGATGAATAGCGTCGGTATGGATGTACTGGCTCATTACACGGATGAATATGCTTCGAGCGGTCATTTATATCTAGTGCGGCTTCCCGGCAAGGATGAATCCTTCCGAAATAGAGTCATTGAACTGATGGCGGGAAAGGGTATCGCTACGAATGTGCATTACAAACCATTGCCTATGCATACAGCGTATAAAAATTTAGGGTTTAAGATCAGTGATTATCCGAATGCGTTTGATATGTACAAAAACGAGGTTACTTTGCCACTGCATTCGCTTCTGACAAATGAAGAAGTGGAGTATGTGGTAAAGGGTTTAAAGGAGAGTATTAAAGAGGTGGATGCGATTTATGTCTGAATTAACCAGTATTAGAATCGATAACCCGAAGTTACTGGCGGATATGGATCACTTATTAGAAAAGAAGAAGACACAATTATTTATTAAGAGAGTGTTTGATTTCATCGTTTCGATTATTGGCTTGATTATTTTGCTGCCGTTCTTCTTGATAATCTCGCTTATAATCAAGCTGGACTCAAAGGGGCCTGTTTTCTTCAAACAAATTCGCGTCGGTAAAGACGGTAAAGAATTCAAAATATTAAAGTTCAGAACGATGGTTCAAGACGCCGAAAAAAAAGGAATGCAGATTACGGTAGGAAAAGACATAAGAATAACAAAGTCAGGTCATGTTCTGCGAAAAACGAAAATAGACGAGCTGCCTCAATTGATTAACGTTTTAATCGGTGATATGAGCTTTGTTGGTCCGAGACCAGAAGTACCGAAGTACGTTAAATTATATGATGTAAATCAAAGAAATATATTGAAAGTCAGGCCTGGGATTACGGATTACGCTTCTATAGAGTATAAAAATGAGAGTGATATTTTAGCTCTAAGTGATGATCCTGAGACTGCTTATATCAAAACCATCATGGTAGAAAAACTTAGTTTGAATTTGAAATACCTGAGTAACATGTCCCTTTTTACCGATGCAAAGCTTATCTTTCTAACGATCTTTAAAATTATCCGCTAAGGGCAAAGAAGCCCGGCATCCGAATGGATACTTCACAAATGAGGTGAAAGAGATTAAATTCTCACGAACTATTGTTTATTTCCTTCCTTTCTTTCTCTGGGTCGCACTCATATTTCACCTCTCCTCACAACCGTATCAGAAGCAAACGATTCTACCGTTTCTTCGTCAGCATTTCAACGAGAATGCGGTGAGCAAAGCGTTGCCGGATATAACAATTCATTATCACACTTCCGTCATTCCGGCGAAGCAAAAACCCTTTCAGTTCATTGAGTTTATTTTCCGGAAATGCGCTCATCTCTTTGTATATGGCATGTTTGCCGTCACGGTATACATTGCTTTGGTTCCGTTTCGATTAAGACTATTTTTCGGGTTTGCAGCTTCCTTAGCTACGGTGACTTGCATCGCTTTGTTAGATGAGTGGAATCAGAAGTCTATACAACGAACAAGTACGATAGAAGATGTTGCCGTTGATGTCACTGGAGGAGCGATATGTTTGATTATTGGTATCGCAATATATCGGTGCTTTATTCTGCTCAATCATTTGAGAAATAGACAGAGCACAGACATTACAAAGCAATAAGCTACGAATTCATAAGGGGTGAAGGCTCAGGTGGTTACAAAGGACGAAAACTTTAGTAAAGGACTGTTCTATGGGATTATTTTAAGCATACTTTTGTGGGTCTCTATAATTGGTTGGATAGAGCTTGTATACCGAATGGTTATCTACAAATGAGGTTATTTCTGGAAAAGAAGATTTAAACAGATAAATTTGGGCATGAAAAAAACCGCTAAGCCAGAGACTTGCTCTGGATTGGCGGCTTTTTTTTTCTGGAAAATGATATTTATTGTAGCGATTATATTAATCACCATTCGGAATAATCCTAGTAGGTCATTGATGGTAGTTATTGAATCACTTACGAAAACTTTTCAGCAGCATCATTCTTCTCGACTAAAGCAAACTTTGTTTTTCATAAAGTACTACTTAAGCAATACAAAACGTATCATGACAGTAAAACAAGCCTCTAGGAGGGGATTATTCAATGAAGAAATGCTTCCTTGTATTTATGCTTATTATGGCAATTGGGATGTTGCAGACATTAAGCGTATCAGCGGCAGTCAGCGACATCATTCGGCCGACGCATCCGGTCATGAAACAAATCACAAATATCACTTCAACCAGCATGATACTAAGCTGGACGGCAGCATCTGATAATGTTGGGGTGGTTGCATATGATCTTTACAAAAGCAGTAACGGTGCAACTTACACTGACTCGGTCACTGGAGCAAAGCGGCCAGTGCCGCCGACGTTAATTGCATCACTTCCTTCTAATGTGCTCACCTATACGCTTACCGGTTTACAGCCTGACACATGGTATAACGCCTATTATGTAAAAGCGAGAGATGCAGCCGGTAATGTCGATGATTTCTATTCCTCCGTAGGGGCCAAAACGAGTAGCATGGCAGCCACCTTGATGGCCAAGTTAGAGGTGCAGTTCATCAGCGCAGACGAATTGAATGCGGAGGATGAATTTACTGAATTCGTATATTATGTTCAGTTTATCGATGGGCAGTGGGTAACGATCGATCAGTCAGCTTTCGATAAAGCAGCAAAGAAGAAAAAATAATCACGACTATAAAAAAGTTCATCATGGGCGATAGACTAAATGAGAAGAAATCAGGCTGAACCGCATAAGAGATTTGAAGCTGAGACATATTGAGGCGTTAAGAGACTGAGCGACAGCCTCTTAACGCCGGTTTCTTACGATGCGGTGCTCGATGGCGGCGACAATCTGATACATCAATGTGGCAAAGGCGGCGATAATAAACAGGCTGCTGAGAACGAGCGTGAAATTGAACACTTGAAAGCCATATATGATTAAGTAGCCCAGCCCTTCCTTGGCGACGAGAAATTCGCCGACGATAACGCCGACCCAGGCCAGCCCGACATTCACTTTCAGCGTCGACACGATGGCAGGGAAGGAAGCGGGCAGAATCACTTTCGCGAACGACTGAGTCTTGGTCGCTCCGAACACCTTGACCACCTTCACATAGTTGGCATCCACTTCGCAGAAGGCATTGTAGATGACCAGCGTCGTTATGATCACGGTGATCGATAATATCGTAGCGATAATGGACAGGACGCCGGAGCCGAGCGCAACGATAAACAGCGGGCCTAGCGCGACCTTGGGCAACGAATTAAGAACGACTAAATAGGGATCGAGAACCCGCGCCAGAAAAGGACTCCACCAAATCACGGTCGCGATCAAGAGTCCGCTTAGCGTGCCGAGAGCGAAACCGGCCGCCGTTTCCGCGACCGTCACGCCGATATGAGGCAGCAGCGAGCCGTCCATCCATTTATCGGCTAACAGCCGGATGATTTTGCTTGGATAGCTGAAAAGAAAGACGTCGATCCACTTGGCTCTGCCCGCGTATTCCCATAAGCCGAGCAAGAAAACGAGCAGAAGCGCCTGCGTCAGGTGAACAATTAGCTTTTCTTTGTTTCGCGCACGCTTGAACGCGGCGTAGATGAGCTGCGGATCGGCATGTTGACTCTCCTCGCCGCCGTTAGATTTCCTCTCCATGCTCCAGTCTCATCTCCTTTTCTCCATGGATGTGAATTCTTTGCGCACAAGCCTGAACCATTCCTGAAACCCGTCCTGCTCACGCGCGTCTATCGGCAGCGCCTCCGCCAAGTAGGGAGGGATGATGATTTCGCTGCCGATCCGTCCAGGATTCGGCTGCAGCACGATGATCCGATCGCTCATGGCGATCGCTTCGGCGATGTCGTGCGTGACGAGCAGCGACGTTTTGGAGCGGTCTTTCAGCGTTTGGAAAATCAAGTTTTCCAGTTGCAGCTTCGTATGAAAATCAAGCGAAGAGAACGGCTCATCCAGAAACAGAATATCCGGCTCCGTCGCCAGCGTTCTTGCGAGCGCGGCCCGCTGCCGCATGCCGCCCGACAGCTCGCCAGGATATTTAAGCGCCGCATGGCCGAGTCCAAGCTCATCCAGCAGATGGAGCGCATACTCCTTCGTTTCCCGCGTCAGCTTGCCCATGACCTCTAGTCCGATCGTTACATTTTCACGTATGTTCCGCCAGGGAAACAGGAAGTCCTGCTGCAGCATGTAGCCGATCTTCGACGTCGGTCCTGTCACAGGCTGCCCTTGTATGCGCACCGTTCCGCCCGTTGGGCGGATCAAGCCGGCGATGATGGAGAGCAGCGTTGTTTTACCGCAGCCGCTCGGCCCGACGAGGGAGACGAATTCTCCGTCCGCCACCGTTAGCGCGATCTGATCCAAGGCGAGCGAGGCGCCGTTCTCATTGACGTAAACATGCGTTATATTGCTGGCTTCCACGGCAGGGAGCATTCGCGTTCACTCCTTCCCTATGCCTGAAGAAGCCGCCCGAGGGCGGCTTTTTTCAAGGTCATTTCTCGTTATTTCACGTTCTTGATCGCTTCTTCCGCGAACGTATTGTTGACCAGCTTGCCGTAGTCAGCCGGAGCGTCCAGCTCGCCGGCCGATTTCATTACATCCTGCAGATTGTTCCATTCCGCCTCATCGATGATCGGATCGGTTGCGAAGGAGCCTTGGTCTTTGTACCGCTTGACGACGCCGCGGATCAGTTCGATGTCCGTATCCGGGAAGAACGGCGCGACGGCATCGGCGATCTCGTTCACGCTATGCTCCTGCACCCACTTTTGTCCTTTGTGCACGGCGTTCGTAAACTTCTGCACCGCTTCGGGATTTTGATCGATGAAGCTTTGCTTCGTCATGAATACCGTATAAGGCAGATGGCCGCTTTCCGTCCCGAACGAGGCGACGACATAGCCTTTGCCTTGCTGTTCCAGCAACGTTGCGGACGGCTCGAACAGCTGCACGTATTCGCCAGTGCCCGAAGTGAACGCCGGCACGATATTGGCGAATTCCACGTTTTGGATCAGTTCCAAATCGTTGTGCGGATCGATGCCGTGCTTTTTCAGCGTGAACTCGCCCGCCATCTGCGGCATGCCGCCTTTGCGCTGGCCAAGGAATTTGGAGCCCTTCAGCATGCTCCAATCGAAATTATCGATCTTGTTGCGGGACAGGAGGAACGTTCCGTCCGTCTGCGTCAATTGGGCGAAGTTGATGACCGGATCGTCCGAGCCTCGCAAAGTAACATAAATGGAGGTTTCCGAGCCGACCAGCGCCACATCGATGTTGTTGCTGAGCAGCGCCGTCATCGTTTTGTCCCCGCCCGGCGTCGTTGTCAGTTCCACGTCGAGACCTTCGTCTTCAAAAAAACCATTCGTAAGCGCGACATACTGCGGCGCATAGAAGATCGAGCGCGTTACCTCGCCGATCCGGATCTTCGTATCCGCCTCGTCCTTGCGGCCGCAGCCAGCCAGCAGCAGCGATAGACTGAGTGCAATGACCGAGACCCAAACTAAGCTTTTTCTCAAAAATACCCCTCCAACGATTTCCTGCCTCGCGCACGATAGCCGTGCGGAGACGGAAAAAATTAAGTATGCTCTCATGCTATGCAGGCGCCCAAAAACGGTGCTTGGACTCTGGATTGATTAAATACCGTCTGGAAGGGATTTGGAAATAGAGAGAACTCCATACATCGGGCAGGGCAATAACCCAAACCTAGACAGGTGTCCCCCACATACATTAATTCAAATTTAGTGCGAGGGGTGTGGTGGAGAGTGATTTTAAAGGGGATATTGGATGTTATTGTAAACCGCCGCGTGACCAATGAGGTACGACTTTTAGTTGAGTGCGGCGGTGCACCCTTCACGCAATTAACCGCTATTACTTCCGGGCCTGTCATCATGAGAAGAAGAAATATGAGCGCTAGAGTCAATCTAACGCAGGAAGAGGGCGGGGAATGCATCGACCACTCGATTAATGTGGGTCGCAATGTAGCAGAGCAGCTTCAGTTGAGGAATGACCGGCGCTATCGTGTGGAGTTCGATACGAATACGCGAGAGATGCGCTTCTTTCTAAAGCCGGTTACAAGAGCAAGGCTTCCCCTGAGAATCGGAACCGAAGTCGTAGAGGATCCGAATGCCCCTGAGCCTAGGATCATTACGCTTCGAAATAACCAAATTTTTGTATCCGCCATTGGCCGTGTTACCCTCGGGATTATTGGTGATACGCTTCTGCTGCAGCATGGCTTAAAGAAGAAGAGCCTCCATATCATTAACGGCACTGACATCTTCCTTGAGCCGTTTGTCCAAGTTACACCCAAGACCGCGGAACAATTGGGGTTAAGGGCAGGCAATGCCATCATGGAGTTTAATCAGAACACCTCGATTCTACGGATCAATCCGGGAAAATAGATTCTTTTCCATCACGAATATAGCTTGGATGTAATATTTTTTGACGTTTAATGAAGATACGAATGTATTAACCATAATATTAAGAAGAACTAGAACAACGGCGCCATTCGGCTTAGAAGGTGTGACCGTCACCAGAAATGACGTTTTCGCCGTCACTGGCGGAACGCATGACGCATTGAATTTGCCCTCCCAAGACAATTCCATTCTGACGGCAATAAGGGCTGGGAGAGTTAAAAAGCTGAAGCTTCGGTCATTCGCCTCAGGGGAAAATGAATTCGGCAGCGGCTTTGCAACGAGCGCCTCAACGGCAGCCTTTTTTGGCTTGATAACGGGTAACCGGTATGTGTTAAGGTTTAACCAAATCACGAGAGTGCTTGAGATTCGTAGTGTCGGCGGGAAGTAATACGAATTATAATTAATTCAGTAGGAATCTTTTTAACGTCAGGCGGCTGCCGTCAGCGAATCAACGATAGCCGCCTACTTATGAGCGGCTAGTCTGCATTCTTTAGCTCGATTCTATTGCCTTCGGGGTCGACGATCACTGCAATGGTACCCCATGAAAACTCATACACGCCTACGTCAACGTCCCTGCCACGCAGCTCGTGAACCGCGTCTTCAAAATCATACACGTCAAGCCGCAGCACAGTAGGATTCTGTGACCGCGTCTTCGGGGCAGAGGAAGAAACGCCTTGATCTTCAATCATCAAATAGCTGCCGCCGAAATCCAGGACGGTTAAATTAGCCTTCTGTTCGCGAATGCGTAAGCCCATATTGCTGACGTAAAACGCCAATGCCGTTTCATAATCCTCGGTAAATAGGATGATACCGGATTCTTTGAGCTTCATAGGGGCACCTCCGATTTGTTTTATACACTTAACATACTATATTGTATGTAATGTGGCTAGAAGGATTTTCTAATCGCGTTCATAACATCATCTGATACATATGTAAGTGAATATATGAGTGAAATAGGAGGTACGAAGATGAAGCCAATCCGCAACTCGGCTAAGGCCGTCATCATTGAAAACAACCGGCTTCTCCTAACCAAGAATAAGGATGACCAAGGCTTTTACTATCTCTTCCCCGGCGGCGGACAGGAGAAATGGGAAGTGCTGAGCGAAGCCGCAGCCAGAGAGTGCCTCGAGGAGATCGGGTGCGTGGTCGAAGTAGGCGATTTGATATCGGTCAGGGAGTACATCGGGAAGAACCACGAGTTCGCCAAATGGGATTACGCGGCGCACCAGGTCGAGTTTTATTTTGAGTGCAGGATCTTGAGCCGATCGGACGAGTTTCAAGGCTCCAATCCTGACCCCGACCAGATCGGCGTGGAATGGATCCAGATCGACCGCTTGCACGAGAAACGCATCTATCCCCGCAAGCTGGCCGAGATGATCCAGCGAGGCCAAAGTAAACCGTTTTATATTGGGGATGCGAATTGAGCTAACGAATCGTATAGCGCAAGTCTAAGCAGCCAGTCGTCGGAAATCAACCGGCGGCTGGTTATTTAGTTTCGCCTCCAAGTTGTCTTCCATATCTTAAGAGGCCAGTTCCGGCCGCCTCGCTCAGGTCGCACCTCTTTTTTGCGTCCTATTGCAACGAGTCTACGCCTGAGTCTATCATCCTTGGAACATGTAAAAAACGGTATGCAAAAGTAATGACATGTTTGTTTTAGGGCTCAAATTGATAGCGATATAATTAAGCTAGCGTCATTAGACAGGGAGGCGCGATTCATGCGTAAACTCAGGGAAAATCTATTCGTATACGAGGATACTTGCCGCGTGTATGTGATTAAACATCATGATAGGGCTGTTCTCATCGATTTCGGCAGCGGCGCGATATTGCAAGAGCTTGCTTTGATTGGCGTTCAAAGAATCGATATGGTGCTTCATACGAATCATCATCGCGATGTTTGCGGCGGCGACCATCTGCTTGATTCGGAGACTGTAATCTACGTACCGGAGAACGAGCGGTATTTATTTGAAGATACGGAACATTTTTGGGATCGATTAAGGGTGTATGTAACCACTAGAGTCGATTCGATCGAATTTACGCGTACAACAAGCGTTACAGTCCGGGGTTTGGAGGACGGCGAGTCGATTCTCTGGGAAGAATATGTCTTCCAAGCGATAAGCACGCCGGGGGATTCAAGAGGCGCGATCTCCATAGTATGGGACAATGGCGGCGAGAAAATCGTCTTCTGCGGCGATCTGATTTCAGCCCCGGGGAAGGTTCATGCTATTTTTGATTTCCAATGGGAATATTTGCCGGCTAAACTTTTTTACAAATGGATCGAATCTTTAGAAAAACTATCAAAACTAACCATCGACCTGCTTTGCCCTTCGCACGGCGAGGCAATGGATGACGGCAAAGAAGGAATCGAACTGCTGCGATCCAGGGCTTTAACGTTAGAACGAATGATGATTCCCGAACTAATCCCGTACCCTGCAGGGAATTTGTATCGCGTTCTTCCTCATTTAATCTACGTAGACAAAACGACATATTTGATCATGTCGGAAAGCGGTCACGGCATTTTGATCGATTACGGCTATGTCGATTACGAACAAATCGTGCAGTTGAAAGATAACTTTGGATTGAAGAAGATAGACGCCATCATTTTTACTCATTACCATATCGATCATATTGCAAGAGCGGCAGAAGCTCAATTTCATCCCTGGACTTCGAAAGAACTGTTCAGAGAGGTGGAAATTTGGAATCTGAATCAAGTCGCCGATATTGTAAAAAATCCGAAACGGTATAAATTGCCGGGGCTGCATCCCTCTAATACGGATTCCGACCGGATCGTTTCTTCGGGGGATCATATCCGATGGAACGAATATGATCTTTATTTTTACCACCATCCGGGCCAAACTTATTATGCCTTGGGTTTATTCGTGGAAATCGACGGTCGGAAGGTTTTGTTTACAGGTGATAATATTTGGCCGACGAAAGACGGTAAGCTGGTCACGCCCGTAATTTTCAAAGACAGTCCCGATCCGGAAGGATTCATCAGGGTTGCGCACGAGATGAAGTCGTTGAACCCGTCGATCATCGCAACCGGACACTATGGGGCAATCCCCGTTAATGAAACCATGTTGGACAGTTATATTCAATGGTCTCTTGCGCTGAAAGAAAAGCTTTATGAAATCGTTAGCCAGGATCCGCCGTTATACGGCATTGATTGTAGATGGGCGTATTTTTACCCTTACATAGCGGAAGCAGCCCCCGGAGAAGAGGTCAAGGTCTGGTTAAGAGTAAAAAACCACAGTCCGGTCGCCTCTCGCTTTAATGTTAATCTTTGCCTGCCGGAAGGAATCTCCTGTGAGAGCCATTTCCGGGAAATCGCGGCCGGACCTCATTCGAAAACGGATCTTTCCTTTACATTGGTGCTGGCGGATACAATGAAGACGGATCGAAGATATGTTGTAACGGTTGAAATCGATAGAAACGGAAAAAAATGCGGAGAAGTCGCGGAGTTTATGATTGAGGTCAAGAACAGAAGAGAGTTTTTGTAACCAGATAAATTCTATATAAGTGTATACGAAAGTAAAAAAGAGTTTATATCTGGTTGAAAACGTTATCAATATAATGAATGTAAAGAACAAACCGTGAAAATGGAGGACTACATCCGCGAGTTGAAAGCAAAGGAGGCAGCGCCTAGCGTATGACGACAGCAAATATTGAAAGAATCCAAGTTGACCAATCGATCAAGACGAGGCGAAATACTTTTGCGAGAAAAGTCCGCAATTCGAAATATTTGATTCTCTTGTTTCTCCCGGCAGGCTTGTACTATTTGCTATTCGAGTATTTGCCCATGTTCGGCATTCTGATCTCCTTCAAGCAATACAGCGTGTTTAAAGGGGTATGGGCGAGCGATTGGGTCGGGTTGAAGTACTATACGATGTTTTTTCAAAGCCCGGACTTTCTCAAGCTTCTGCGAAACACGTTTCTATTAGGGTTTTACAGTATTGTTTGGGGTTTTCCCGCACCGATCATATTGGCTCTCTTGATTAACGAAATTAGGAATTCCGCGTTTAAACGGATCGTACAGACTGTTAGCTATTTGCCTCATTTTGTATCAAATGTCATCATTGTGAGCATGATCGTCATGTTTCTTTCCCCGTCGGCCGGACTTATCAATATATTGATTCAGAAATTAGGGTTCGAACCGATCTATTTTTTGATTAACCCCGATTATTTCCGCACTATCTTCATCTCTTCAGGAATCTGGCAAGGTATCGGCTGGGGAACCATCATCTATTTGGCGGCGTTAACGACGGTCGATCCGGCTCTGTACGAGACGGCTGAAATCGACGGAGCGAGCCGATGGAAAAAAATGATCTATGTTACGCTCCCCTCCATCGTTCCCGTAATTATCATCTTGTTTATTCTGAACATCGGTTCGTTATTTGCGACAAGCTTCGAGAAGGTTTTCTTGCTTTATAACCCGCTTACTTACGAAACAGCCGATATTATCGCGACTTTCGTGTACCGAACCGGTTTAACAAAAGGCAACTTCAGCTTTGCCACCGCCATCGGCGTGTTTAACGGTATATTGAACTTTGCGCTTCTTTATATCGCGAACTTCTTGGCTCGCAAGTTCAAAGAAGTCAGCCTATGGTAACGGGGAAAGGAGATCTCGCGGAATGAAGAAGAAAATCGACGTCTTCACAATCGTCAATTCCTTGTTCATGTTGGGTCTGATGTTCATCATGCTCTATCCTTTCATTTACATGATCAACGTATCGTTAAGCAGCCAAGTATACGTGCTTAAGAATGAAGTGTTTTTTTGGCCGAAAGGCTTTACTACCCAGTGGTATAAGTTTGTATTAAGCGATCCCTCTTTGCTTAGGGGCTATAGAAACACTTTTATATATGCAACCCTGGGCACGGTTGTTGCTCTGGTTTTAACCTCAATGGGAGCTTACGCTTTGTCCAAGAAACACATGATTTTCAGAAGACAGCTTATGCTGGCTTTAATATTCACGGTCTTGTTTAGCGGAGGAATGATCCCTTCCTACCTGGTTATAAAACAACTGGGACTACTGGACACGATCTGGGCGATCGTGCTTCCAGGCGCAGTGAACACCTTCAATTTACTTGTCATGCGAACGTTCTTCGAAGGGATACCGGAAGAAATCGAAGACGCCGGGAGAATCGACGGCCTTAACGATATTCAATTATTTTTCCGTATTATCGTCCCTTTGTCCAAACCGGTATTTGCCGCAATCGGATTGTTTGTAGCCGTTGGCCTTTGGAATGATTTTTATAAGCCGATTATTTATTTGAAGAGCCAAGAACTGTTCCCGTTATCTGTGGTTTTAAGGGATTTGGTTATCGCCGGCAGCGTGCAAAGCGTGCATACCGGAAGCAATTTAGCGGCTAAAGCTTCTGGAGGGGGTGGAGGAGATGTAGTTCTCGAGTCTTTGAAATACGCAGCAATTGTCTTTGCGACGCTGCCGATCCTTATGCTTTATCCGTTCTTGCAAAAGTATTTTGTCAAGGGGGTCATGCTGGGGTCCGTGAAAGGCTAGAAAACTGCATAAGTGCTCATTGCTTGAACAATCCATTGCTTAAATCATCAATCGGGAGGATACAAAATGAAAAGACTATTTTCCTTGATATTGGTTTGTACGATGATTTTGGCTTTATTCTCAGCATGCTCCGGCAATCAATCCGCAAACGAAGAGTCTGAACAGAATCAACAGGTCGCTGAAGAGAACAATGCAGCAGAAACGGCCACTGATGAAGCAACCACCGATGAAGCAACCGCCGAAGAAGCAACGCCTGCAGAAGATACTGGCCCGGCTCCAGAACTGTCGATCATGGTTCAAAACCATCCGGCATGGCCGTTTAATGAGAAATGGTTGATTTGGGATTCTTTAGAGCAAGGTGCGAACGTCAAGCTTAAAAGGTACCCGATTCAGGGAAATTGGTGGGAAACGATTCCGCTGATCGTTGCCTCAGGCGATATGCCGGACGTATTTTGGATGGGCGGCATGTTCAAGCAATACGGCCCCGAAGGCGCGGTAATCAATTTGTTTGATCATCTCGGCGAAATGCCGAATTTCTCGAAATTCATCGAAGAGAATCCGGATGTCATTAAAAGTATGCTTGCCGCAGACGGACAATTGTACGGTGCGCCTTCTGCGAACGCATTTCCCGCACTGCAAGACTTCCATATGTACCGCGAGGACATCTTCAAGAAAAATAACATACCGGTTCCGCAAAACTACGATGAATTTTATTCCGCTCTGAAAAAGCTCAAGGAACTTTATCCGGACAGCACTCCTTGGGTATTCTGGGGATTGAATTACTTGAACAGTTTAACGCTCAATTTTGACACGTCGTTAGACTATTATTTTAATAAGAACACCAATTCGGTTGCATACGGTCCTATCGATGACAGCTTTAAAGAAATGCTTGTATTTTTGAATAAGCTGTACAAAGAGAAGCTGATTTCACAAGAGTTTCTGACGATGGACGGCAAGATGATCGACGATTTGATCACGAGCGGCAAAGCCTTCGTCTACAACGGCTATATTAATAACATGGACACGTACAATACGAATGTTCGGCAGACAAATCCGGAGTTCACGCTGGCTCATATGGCGCCGCCAAAAGGTCCTAACGGCACGCAGGTTCACAGCGAAGGGTATTACTTTTACGGAGAAGGCCTTTCCGTCAGCAGCAATTCCAAAAATAAAGACGCCGCGATTAAATTCATTGACTGGCTGTACGGCGATGAGGGAAAAACGGCCGCAAGCTGGGGAATCGAAGGGAAAACCTTTAATGTCGTAGACGGTAAAAAACAATTCGTTAAAGAGATTTCCGACTTGAAAACCGCTACAGCGGAATACGGGTTAAAGAGTCCGGGAACCTATACTGATTTTGATAATGATATGAACGTAGCTCTCTTGTCCGCCGAAGCGAAAACAGCCGTTGAAGAAGGCATGAAATACGTAGCGCCCCAGACGTTGCCTCTTTCGTATACTCCGGAAGAAACAGAGGTGCGCAGCATTAAAGGCGAAGCCATCTATAAGTACATGGAAGAAAATATTACCAAATTTATATTAGGCCAAAAACCGCTGAGCGAGTGGGACAGCTATGTCGAAGGAATCAAGAAGCTGGGACTGGACGAAATGATCAAGATCGAAACCGATGCATACAACAGAACACAGAGCCTTCAGTTGCCGTAACGATTAAGCAGCGCTTCGCCCCGGGAATCCTCTAGTCAAGAAAGGGGATTCCCCATTTTTTTTCATGCGAAATGAGGAGGTCTTGCCAATTATGGCTAGTCTTTTGCTTGATGATTTTACGTTGAAGGATAGAGAAGGCTGGGAAGGCAGGATCGAGGGAGGACAAGGACGTTTTCCCGACGGAAGGGCGTCAGCCGCCATTCGCGGACGAATCGTTACGGAGCAGCTACCGCAAAATTGGAGCGGATACGGCTCGCTTCAATTCACGCTGCACAATCCATGGGATCGAGCGGTTGTGGGCGGAATCGAGCTATTCGACGGCTTGTCGCTCGAAAGTCCGGAGCTTGAATTCGGCGATTACGTGGAACGGCCCAAGTCTTTGTTGATCGGCGAAGGGATCACGCATGTGGTCATTCGGATCGATCCGATCCAGACAACTCAAGGAACCCGGATTCTGGACTTGGGGCAAGTGGTCAGAGTTGCGATCCGTGTCCCGGAGCCAGGGGAGGGGGAACAGCCTATCTCGATCGCGTCGCTGCGTTTAAGTCCGGAGCATGAAGAAATCGACGGGATTGCCTATGCCCGCCCGGGGGATTCCGTGCTCGTGATGCGCCATTTGGACATCAGCTGTTTTACCTATGAACCAGAAAATTACCGGGAACCGGAAGATGTTGTTCGTTTATATAGAGAATTGACTTTGGAGAAGGAGAAGCTGCAGGATGTTATCGACACTGCGGAAATCAACGGCAAACAGACGCTGTATGCGCGCGTAGCGCTGGTGACTGCCGATATTGCTTTAAAATCGCGGCCTAATCTGGCTTGGCACTTCTCTCCCCGAGCCAAGCGCTCCAATTTGTCAGGAGCGCTGTCTCTTGCGCGGGAGGAACGGTACAATCTCGAACGGCTTCTTTCTTCGTTCCGGCATGAAGACGATGAGGACGATTCCAATCTTCCTATTCCATTGGTCAAGCCGATTCCGGATTTCAAATCGCTTAAGATCGAAGGCAAGGCTTTTGTGGATACATCCGGCAAGCCCGCCTTAGTATGCGCGATGAGTTATCACAACGAGGGAACGCTGCTGCAATTTTTCTCTCCCGAACGGCATAAGCTTGAAATCTATGCCGTCGGCGGCGGTTCCAGGTATGACATCGAATGGTCCCCGGTGTACGAAGCGTTCCATAACTATCCCGGTACGGAACGGGTCGGCTGGCGCGGATGGTGCGGCCATCTCATCAAGGACCAATGGGCGATGGGAGGACGCAAGGAAAATGTGGTCATTTGTCTTGAAAATCAACATATTCTTGAGGCCATTGACAGCTACAATCGGATACATGCCGACGACTGGCGCAACGATCCTTCTTTAATGTATGTCATTTTGGGATACGAGCTTTCTTATATGTGTTATTGCGAGGATTCTTTGCGGCGTTTCCGCGAGTGGCTTTCGAACCGTCACGGGAACATCGGTGCTTTGAATGACAAATGGGGAACCGAATATAAGGATTTCAACGAAGCGGAACCTCCTCGAACAGTCGTATTCGGCCCGGAGCCGGATGCCAACCGGGCGGCGTGGTTCGATTGGGCGGATTGGAATACGCGCCGCTTCACCGATCACTTGCACTGGTCCCGCGATTCCGTGCGCAAACTGCATCCGGTCATTCCGATCTGCGCCGGCGGCACTCACAGCATGATAAGTCCGCTCAACAGCACTACCGGTATAGACGAGGAAATGATCATTAATGAAGTGGACGATGTCATTCTCCATGAAGGCAATGACATTTTAAGCATCGACTTACTGCACGCCCTGTCCGAGAAGCCGAAGCCTATCGTCGATCCGGAGCATGGCGGACGCTGTTCAAGATGGCTGCTTAATTATTTTCACGGCAAGAGCACTCTCTCGATGTTTTGGTGGCCGAAGCAGCCGTCGAGGCAGTTTCCGAACAGTACGCTCAATGCGCCAATGCACGGCAACATGGATATTGAGTTCGTCGCCGAACATTTGCGCACCGCGCTCGACGTAAGGCGTTTGAACGAGGAGATCGCGGCCTTCTGGGACATTCCGAAGGAGACGGCAATTCTATACTCGAAAACGAACATGCTGCAGGTACCGCCAGAGCTGATGAACGCCAAATCGACTCCTTTCCTGACCGCGCTGCGTGAAGCTTATGACGCCGCGCGCTGTCTTGACGCAGGAATTACGTTTATCAGTGAAAAACAGCTGCTCGCCGGCAAGACGGACCGATTTAAAAGCATTATACTCCCTGCCGTAAAGCATTTGCCGGAAGCCGTCTTCGAGGCGCTGGACCGATTCGTCCGCAGTGGAGGACACATCCTTGTTTTACCTGAATCTCTGGTTCGAGACGAGTATAACCGCCCGGCGGACTACTTGAAGCGGTGGGGGATTTCCGTGAGTAAAGTGGAACTGCCGGAAATCAAAGGTTTTGGAGAATTTGTGCAAAGATACGATCAGAATTTGGAACGCAACGTGCAATACGGTACAGCCCGGAAAATCACTGCCGCAAAGTTCCATCCGACAATGACGCCTTGGTCATTCAGGATGTCCGGAGTCTTCCAGGAACTAAGCATCTCGGGCGGAGAGGCGATTGCCGAAGGTCCGTCATCCGAACCGATGCTCGTTCGGGTTCCGATCGGGTCCGGAGTTGTCTGGTATGCGGCCGGCATGCCTGAGAAAGATTCGTTAGCGGAGCTGGTTGACCGCTTTTTCACGGAATCCGGTATCGACCGTCCGCTCAAGGTTACAGATGAAGACGGCCGGCGCGTGTCCGGTTTGGAGGCGCGGCTCGTTAGACGGCGCCATGACGATCTCGTCTACCTCGTTAATGAGAGCGGACGGACGGTGGATTACCGCATTCAGACGGACCGCGCGATACATGAGATTCGGGAGTTGCGTTCCCTGAAGTACTATAAGGAAGCGGCAGGACAAATCAAAGACGGTCAGACGCTGCTGTTCTCGCTCCGGGAAGATCCATCCGTGCGGTTTCAGAAGAAGAAGTGAAAACGGGCAGGGGGTTGAAAAAATGGGATACCGTGTAGCGGTGCTCGGTGCCGGCAATATATCGACGGCGCATTTGAAAGCGGCGAAGAGGCTCGAACATCTCGATCTTGTCGCCGTTGCCGATGTAATGGAGGAGAGGGTCAATCGCGCGGCTCGGGAGTTCGGAATAACGCCATACCTCGATTACAAGGAAATGATCGACAAGGAAAAGCCGGATATCGCGATCATCGCGCTGCCTCCTTATATGCATAAGGAAGCCTCTGTTTACTGCTCGGGCAAAGGCTGCCATTTGCTGCTGGAAAAGCCGATGGCCTTGAATGTCGAAGAATGCGAGGAAATTATCCGGGCAGCCGACGATAATAACGTCACATTGATGGTCGGCCACACGGTCCACTATGAAGCTGCCAACAGGCTGGTTAAGCAGTTAATCGATCAAGGCTCATACGGAGAGCTTGTCATGATCAACGATACTAGGCGTTCCGATTATTTCAAGGATCGGTTGGACTGGTTTTTCAATAAAGAAACGTCAGGCGGCGGCATTTTGATGAATCTCGGCTCTCACTCCATTGACAAGATTCAGTGGTACACCGGCAGTAGAGTGGCGAAAGTGAAGTCGAAAATCGATTTTAACGCGCCAAAGGGAGATATCGAAGGAGCCGGCGTCGTGTTTCTGGAAACGGAAAGCGGAATTCCCGCAACGATCGTGCAATCCGGCTATAGCAGCGGAGTTCCGTGCAACGTAACGGAATTTGTTTTTACGAAGGGGATGATTCAATTAACTTGGGAAGTCTGGGTAAGCGAGAGTAATGAATATACGAAAGTTCCGGTAGACGCCGGAGAGGATCCTTTCGTGCTGCAGTTGATCGATTTGACGGACGCAATGGAAGGAAGGAAACCGGTGGAATGCTCGGGAGCTTACGCCAAAAGCATTATTTCCGTCATTGAAGGTGTATATGAATCTCACTATTCCGGGAAAGAAGCGTCCGTAACATAAAGCCATTTTCTAGTTTTATAAGGAGGCATGGTACATGGATTATTCCTATTTAGGACGTTCCGGATTGAAAGTGAGCAAGCTTTGTTTAGGCACGATGATTTTCGGCATCGATGCCGATGAGAAGGAAGCTTTTCGTATAATGGATGCCGCATTGGATGCGGGATTGAACTTTTTCGATACCTCCAATACATACGGCGGCAATGGAAATCGCGGAAGAACGGAAGAGATTATCGGCCGTTGGTTCGCGCAAGGGGGCGGCCGCAGGGAGAAGGTCGTGTTGGCGACGAAGGTATACGGCCCAATGGACGATCCGTATGACGGTCCGAACAGCCCGGCAGGATTATCTTCCTATAAGGTTCGCAGGCATCTGGAGGGCTCGCTTCGCCGGCTTCAAACCGATCATATTGAACTCTATCAGATGCATCACGTAGACCGGAATGTATCATGGGATGAATTATGGGAAGCATTCCAGATTTACGTTTTTCAGGGGAAAATCGGATACGTAGGTTCCAGCAATTTTGCAGCCCGGGATCTGGTCAAGGCACAATACGAAGCGAAAGCCCGCAACATCCTGGGGCTGGTTTCGGAGCAGCATAGATACAGTCTGCTTTGCAGGCTTCCGGAGTTGGAGGTTCTCCCTGCCGCGCTGGAGCACGGACTCGGCGTCATCGCATGGAGTCCGTTGGACGGCGGACTTCTGGGCGGCAACGCTTTGAATCCGGTTGCTGGCTCAAGAACGTCCAATAACCAAGAGTTGGTCCAGAAGCATCGGGGTCAGCTGGAGCTATTCGCCAAATTATGCAGAGAACTCGGAGAAAGCGAAGCGAACGTTGCATTGGCTTGGACGTTGGCGCATCCGGCTATGACGGCGCCGATTATAGGTCCCCGTACTTTAGAGCAACTCCAGAATGCGCTGCGTGCCGTAGAGATCAAGCTGGATGAAGCCGCATTGAAGAGACTGGACGAGATTTTTCCGGGACCCGGCGGAGAAGCGCCCAAAGCCTATGCTTGGTAGAGGCGAATAATCCTCAAGAAATCCTCAAGTAATGTGGATTAATGACGAGTTTGAAGCTGGCAGGTATGACCTGAACTGGCTCGGTAATTATGACGAATACGGGCTGAATGCGATATTTATTGAAAACTACTGGAATACGGGTTCGCCGAAGGTCCAATCGCGATATTTCGATAATTTGGTCATCAGCACGGAACGAATCGGCTTGGCCGGTGCCGCGAAGCCTGGCATCGGCAAGGCTCTGGGGCACGGCAAATAAAAAAAGAGGGAGGTTTTCCTGAGGGGAAACCTCCTTTTTTAAAAGGGGAATGAACGATGGCGAACATTAAAGTATTATTATGGTTCGATGTTGAAGATTACATTACGCCGGAGTCCGAAGATGCTTTGCTGGAGCTCTTGATCTTATGCGATGAAAAACAAATCAAAGGAATCTTCAAAATGGTCGGAGAGAAAGCGAGAGTGTTAGCGGAACACGGCCGCACGGATATTCTGGAGAAGCTTAAAAACCATGAAGTCGGATACCATACCGATTTTCACAGCGTCCATCCTACCGTTAGCGAATATCTGGAGCGCAAGGGCTTTAGAGAAGGTGCCGAACAATTTCACGATAATGAGTTTAACGGCTTTCAAGATGTGGCGAGCATAACCGGCATGCCGATCAAGTGTTACGGTCAGCCGGGCTTCTCGTGGGCGCCGCAAGCTTTTCCCGCGCTATTAGGGTGGGGCATTCCGGTATATTTGGATACAGGTCGGCAGATAACGCTGCATGCTAAGCCATACTGGTACGGGGGAATGCTCAATTTTATGGACCTGCCCGGCTTAATGAGGATGGAGCTTATGGAGGGAGGTTTGGAAGAGGCGAAGCGCCAATTTGATGATATCTATGAGAAATTGTCTGCACAATCAATAGGCTTTGTAAGCATCGTTTACCATCCGAACGAATTTTCTACTACGGAATTTTGGGATCTGATCAATTTTGGCGAAGGCAAAAATACACCGCGGAATGAATGGCGTCCTGCTCCTTTGAGACCTTTCGGCATGATGGAACGGTACATCCGGATGCTGGGGCAATTTATTGACTACACCCTTTCAAAAGAAAATGTCGAATATATCACATCGGCGCAAACCTTGGAGCTGGAGAAGTCCAGGAAAGATGAGCTTGCTCCTGAGCATGTCCGGACCTTGGCTGCCAATACGGGCAAAGATCTTTACTTCCAACTATTTAGCGGCTACTCTCTCTCGGTTTCCGATCTGCATTCTATTTTTGTCAGCTATTTGCTTGGAAAGCCTCTGGTGCCTGAGCTCATCTACGGTCCGGAAACCGCTGCCGAAAGCGATATCGTTACTGCCGTGAAAGTGGCCGATCTTAAAGCGGCCATCTCGGTTCCATATCCGAAAGTGCGGGGTTCTTATCACCTCCCCGATCATTTCCATATTGGCGAAGCTAAAATCAATCCGGTGGACGTAACTTGCACTTTAGCCAAAGTGATTAGGGAAGGTTTAAAAGATGAAGACGAAGTGACCGTCGTTCGAGGCTCTCTTCGCACCCAAATTCATGCGAATGAAGATGATTTCTGGGGAAATGGGTGGGAGATTTTCCCCAGGGATTTTAGAGTGCCGAATATCGTCCGGATGTCGAAGCTGCAAACGTGGACTTTAAAACCTGCCATATTTTGAATGATGAGGAACAGCCCCCGATGCGGTAAGGCCGTTTCTGCATTTCCGCAAAATATCAGCCGTGTTATAGTAGTGTTACCAGATTCCATGGCGGGGGAAACTAAATGATGAGAGTGCCGCTTCTGCAGATCATGAATCGAAAAATCAAAAACTTCAACATATACACCAAACTGGTCATTACTTTGTTTCTTATCGTAATCCCGCTTTACGGAATCAGTTTCTTCGTCAATGAATTTGGAGCAGCCAGAAATAAAGAGGAGATTGCGAAATCGTTAGAAAATACCGTTCATGCCAATAACAAAATGCTGGAGATGGAGTTCCACAAAATAAATCCGATCTTGAATAAAACAACTATTGATATCGCACTTCTGTATATTAAACAATCGCCGGATTCAACCGCAGCAGAACAAACCAGATTCATGATGGATTTGATGAAATATTTGGACCAATTACGAACTTCCAGCACGTTTATTGAAGGAACAAAGGCTTTTTTGCCGGCGATCAGCAAAACGATTTCGACAAGCTCAGTTTTATCCACAGTCGACGTTAAAGAAATGAATGCCATGCGGCAAAAGCAAGGCAACGGACCTTTTATATTTTGGGAAAACCGGCTATTTTTAAGCAAATCCTATATCAATGAATTCGAGTCGCGCGGCCCTGCCGGATTATTCCTGCTGGAAACCGAAATCAGTCAACACCAATTCCAAGTTATGCTGAGTAATATGATGAGCTATAAACAGGGTGGGGCCGTCTTATTGAGCGGAAGCGGAAGCTGGGCAATCGAAAGCCGCAATAATCCCGTCGTATTGTCGGGAATCAAAGATTTTATTCTGAATTCACCCGTTAGAGCTTCGGCTGCCGATTCCGCATATGTAACGATCGAAGGCCAATCCTATTTTGTCGCGTACGAAAGATCGCCGGTGCTTGACACGACTCTTATGGTATATATCCCTAATGATTTGATATTGGGGCCTCTCAAAATTTACAAAGTGCTTTTTTGGACGATGTCTCTCCTCTCGTTGTTTATTATTATCACTTTCTCTTATTGGATTTTCAGGATCATTCATCAGCCGCTGAAAACGCTTGTAGAGTCATTTCGCAAGGTTGAGAGAGGACACCTGAATTTTTCCATTCAGCATGCGAATAATGACGAGTTCGGATATTTATATAACAGGTTTAATTATATGGTAAATAATCTCAATGTGCTGATCAACGAGATTTACGAGCAAAAAATAAGAAATCAGCGTTCCGAATTGAAACGATTGCAATCGCAAATTAACCCTCACTTTTTGTATAACAATTTTTTTATCCTGTATCGATTGATAAATAGTCACGATATAGAAAAAGCTGCGGAGTTCACCCAATATTTGGGCCGCTATTTTCAATTCATCACGCGGGACGCTTCGAACGATATCAAGCTGGAGCTTGAATATCAGCATGCCAAAACCTATGTCGAGATTCAAACCATCTGTTATTCGAAGCGTGTCGAGGTTGAATTCGAACCGTTGCCTGATCCGTACAAAGATAACTCGTGTCTGAGATTGATTTTTCAGCCGGTAATCGAAAACAGTTATAAATACGCTTTCGAGAATAAAGTTTCCAAAGGGAAATTAACCGTCCGGTTCGTATCCGAGAACGAGTATCTTTCCTTTATCGTCGAGGATAACGGAGAAGCGTTAACCGATGAAGATATTTATCGTTTAAACGTAAAACTATCCTCTTCGGATAACGAAATTGAGGAATGCACCGGGTTAATCAACGTTCATCGCCGGGTTCAATTGAAGTACGGAACGGAGTGCGGGGTTTTCCTCTCGAGGAGCGAGATCGGTGGACTGAAAGTAGAAGTAAAACTGAAGGTGCTGAGGTATGAACTTGCTTAAGCTTAGAGACAATCTGTTCGGTTCGTACATAGCGTGACCATGCCAGCGAGAACGCTGGCACGCTTCACGAAAAAAAGGAGAGCCACTAGTTGGCTCTCCATTTCCTATTAAGCGCCGATGCTGACGGCCGCTCCCTGCTGCAGCTGATACATGGCGAAGTATTTGCCGCCATGCGCCATCAGCTCGTCGTGATTGCCGCGTTCGACGATGCGTCCGCGGTCGAGGACAAGAATTCGGTCGGCCGCGCGGATCGTCGACAGCCGGTGGGCGATGACAAACGTTGTACGTCCGCGTTTCAGCACATCGAGTGCCTGCTGGATGATCGCTTCGGTCTCCGTATCGATGCTTGCGGTCGCTTCGTCCAGGATCAGGATCGCCGGATCGAACGCCAGCGCCCGCGCGAAGGAGATCAGCTGCCGCTGGCCGGCGGACAGCGTGCTTCCTTTCTCGATGACCGGCTCATCGAGCCCATGCGGCAGCTGCATGAACATGTCGTAAGCGCCGACGTCGCGGAGCGCTTGCTCGACCTTTTCCCGCGTAATCGCAGGATCGTCCAAGCTGATGTTCGAGGCGATCGTGCCGGTGAAGAGGAACGGCTCCTGCAGCACGATACCCATATGCTGACGCAGCTGCTGCTTCGACATTTCGCGAACGTCGGTGCCGTCAACCGTGATCACGCCGCGGTCAATGTCATAGAAGCGGAAAAGCAGGTTCAGGATCGAGCTTTTGCCCGAACCGGTATGGCCTACAAGCGCTACCGTTTCGCCTTGCTTCGCGCTAAAGGTGATGTTCTTCAGCACGTCTTCGCCTTCTTTGTAGCCGAACGAGACGCTTTCGAACGAAACATTGCCTTTGTAACGCGCCATCCGCTGCTCCGAAACCGGTACGCCCGGCTCGTCGAGAAGCGCGAACACGCGCTCTGCCGATACCCGTGCCACTTCCAGATTGGACAGCTGGTTCACCATCCCGACGATCGGCGTCATCATCCGGTTCATGTAGTCGATGAAGGCGTACAGGACGCCGACCGATACCGCCGTACCGAACCAGCCGCCCGCGAACATCCAGATGACGGTTAGAAAGATCACGTTCCGGAAAATGCCAAGCAAATTGTGGCTCGTAGCCGAGTTCAGGTGGAGCAGCTTGTTCTGGTACTTGAAATACTCGTCGTTCATGACGCTGAACTCCGCCATCGTTTCTTTTTGTCTGCGGAACACTTGGATGATCGGCATGCCTTGGATCGACTCGTTGATCATGCCGTTGATGTCGCTCAGCCGCGAGCGGATGACATGATTGTAACTGGATGCGTACTTGCGGTAAATGACGATCCAGATGTACAGGATCGGCAGCAGCGGCAATGCAATCAGCGCTAGCCTTACATCGAGCAGGAATAAGGCGCCCATAATTGCGGTCATATAGATGATGCCGGAGAAGAAGTTCGCCAAGACGGATACATACAGCTCGCGAATCGCTTCCGTATCGTTGGTGACCCGGGCGACGACCTTGCCTGCCGGGAGATTATCGAAATACTGTACCGGCAGCTCTTGAATGTGCCGGAACACGTCGTTGCGCATTTTGCGCACGATCCGGTTCGCCGACACTTGAAGCAGTATTTTCTGTCCGTATGCGAGCCCCGCCCCGATCAGCAGCATGCCGACATAGCCGGCCGCAAGGGTGATCATGCTCTTTAATTCCGGTTGGTAGAAGCGGTAGATTTCATCCCGGCTCAGCAGTGCGGCGGGAAACTGCTGTTTGCCGCCTTCCTCCGTAGTGATTGTTAGCTGGCCATCATTGAACTTGCGCACACTCTTGTCAGGCACACCGGCCGCATCGACAAAATAATACGTAAGCCCTGTCTGAAGCACGCGCACCTCGCGTCCCTTCGTTTCGCCTTCCTCCCAGTGATCGGCCCGTTTATAGAAGCTTCCTTTATAAGCTACGTCATAACGCCCGTCCTGCTTGCTCTCGTACCACGGTTTCTCGATACCCATAATATTCGTGTCAATCATTCGCTTGGCGAGGAACGGCCCGACCAGCTCCGCGGAGATGGCGAGCGCCAGCAGCAGAAGCGCCAGCAGGATCGGCCGTTTGTAATGCCATGCATATTGAAACAATCGTTTTCCGTTATTGCCCATTGTAGGTGTCACCTTCGTTTCTTTATCTCTCTATTGACTCTCGTAAAGGCAGCGCTGCTTTTTATTCTTCCGCCAAGGAAGCAAGCTGCTGCCGGTCGTATTGCTCCTTGTACCAGCCGTTGTTCAGAAGAAGCTGCTCATGCGTGCCTTCCTCCGCGATTCGTCCCTCGTCCAGCACGATGATCCAATCCGCATGCTGCACGGCCGACAGCCGGTGCGTCGTAATGAGCGTTGTCTTGCCAGCACGTTCTCTGCGAAGCCCTTCCAAAATTTCAGTTTCCGTCTTGGCGTCCACCGCCGAAAGGGCGTCGTCCAGCATTAAAATTTCGGGGTTCGCGATCACCGCTCTCGCAATGCTGACCCGCTGCTTCTGTCCGCCGGAGAGCGCAACGCCTTTCTCCCCCACGAGCGTTTCCAGCCCATCCGGCAAGAACGTGACATCCTTGCGGAAGGCGGCCAATTCCAGCGCCTTGTCTAGCATAACTTCATCCATCGTACCGCCTGTAGTGCCGTAAGCGATATTCTCGCGAATCGTCTTGCTGAACAGAATCGGCTGCTGCGGCACATAGCCGATCCAGCTGCGGATCTGGTCGAGCTCAATGTCCGTAATCGGGACACCGCCGGCAGTCAAGCTGCCTTGGCCCATCGGATATTCCCGCAGCAGCTGCCGGAGCAGGGTCGTTTTGCCGCTGCCCGTTCTGCCGACGATGCCGAGCGTTTGGCCTCGCTTCAGCTTGAAGGAGATATCGACCAAGTTGTCGATCGACGATGACGGGTAGCGGAAGGTGAGCCGCTCGGTTTCGACTGACTCCGGCACGGGCACCTTCACGGGCGACTCCGCGTCCTTCACGTTCGGCTTAATCCCCAGCGTCTCATTAATCCGGTCCAAAGATGCGTTGCCGCGCTGCATGATATTGATGAGTTCGCCGATGGCGAACATCGGCCAGATCAGCATCCCGAGGAACATGTTGAACGATACCATCTCGCCAAGGGAGATTTCGCCGCGGAACACGAGCAGTCCGCCGTAGCAGAGACCGATCAAGTAGCTGATGCCGACGAGGATTTTGAGTGCCGGCTCGAACAGGGCGTCGATCTTGGCGACGTCGATGTTTTTGCGGAATACCTCGTCGGTCATGTCGCTGAACCGCTTCCGGTCCGCCTCTTCCTGAACGAACGCGCGGATCACGCGAACGCCTGAAACGGATTCCAGCACCTGATCGTTCAAGTTGCCGAAGGCGTCCTGCTGCACCGTGAAACGTTCATGTATTTTCTTGCCGAAGTGCTGCATGACCAGCGCGAGAACCGGCAGCGGCAGCATCGCGGCAAGCGTCAGCTTCCAGCTGATCATGCCCGCCATGACGAAGAGAATCGTCGTCATGAACAGGGTGGAGTCGATCAGCGTCAGAATGCCGAAGCCCGCCGTCGTAGATACCGCGCCGATATCGTTGGTCGCCCGGGCCATCAGGTCGCCGGTGCGGTTGCGCTCATAGAAGGTAGGCGTCATCTTGAGCAAATGCCGCATAATGCGCGATCGGAGCGTACGCTCCAGCAAGAAGGAGGAACCGAACAGCAGCGACCACCATACGCACGTAATGAGATAGATGACGACCGTGAGGCCTGCCCAGAAGAGCAGCAGCTCCGTCAACTTTTGCGAGGTCATGGCGCCTTGCCCGATGGTGTCGACGGCGTAGCCGATCAGCTTCGGCGGAATAACCTCGAGAATGCCGCAGATCGTGAGCAGCACGATCGCAACGGTGTACCGTTTCCATTGCATTTTGAAAAACCAGCTTAATTTACGCAATACATCAAACACGTTGATCAACTACCTTTCCAGCATGTGAACAAAAAAAGAGGCCTACCGCCGTAAGCGATACGCCTCATCCCGCATGTGCCGGCGAGCAGCTTAAGAGCTGCCGCAGCCGGCCGGGTGATAATAAAAAAGGCGCACGATTACGTCACCGCAACCATGCACCTACTTACGTCTTCAAGCGCGAATCCGCGATTCCGCTTGCTTAACGCCCGTTTGCGCGAGGGTTACGTCCATTGAGATTGCTTGCTTTGCCGATATGGTCGAATACATTAGCTTTATTCAGGTTCAGCATGTCCGTAACCCTCCTTTCCGTTCATCAAAGTATATGAGCCACTTTAACATCAGCCCCCAAACATTGTCAACGGGGCATTTAATAAAGTTTCGGTTTATAACAAAAAAACCTCAGCATGTTATGCTTGTTTTCATGGATGACCAACAGTAGGGGAGCATGCGCCGATGACCTGTCTTGGATGCCAATTAGCCAATCGGCTGATCGATTCGAATCTCGTATACAACACCGCTTCACAAACGAACGTACGTTTGGTAAACTGAGAAAGTGGTACCATTTTCCAAGAAGGAAGGGCGATGTGATGGGAAGAGTGATTGGTTTCGAGCTAAGCAGCCAAGAGCCGGAGAAAGCAGCCGCATTCTACGCGAATGTGTTTGGCTGGCAGGCGGCTGAACCGCGCTGGGATTATTGGGCGGTAACAACCGGCTCCCCGGAGAAGCCGGGCATTGACGGCGGGATCGGCAAAGGCCCGTTCGATCATCCGCACGGCACGCGCATTCAGATCGAAGTGGAAGCGATTGACGAAGCGATTGCTAAGGCGAGGGACAATGGGGCCGTGATCGTCCGGGACAAAATGGAGTTCGACGATTTCTACCTGGCCTATCTCGTCGACCCGGTTGGACTTGGAATTGGACTGATTCAGAAAAAATAAAGAGACGGTGGGTCATGGATGAAGGGAATAGAATTAAGCCGACGGTTCCATCATGAATGGATTGAGCCGCTAATCGATCATAACTACCCAGCCTTGAACTATTCGGCAGCCCTCATCGGGCCAGGCAGCGAGGTTTTGGGATACGACACGGAATTGTCGCAGGATCACGATTGGGGTCCGAGGGTGCAGCTTTTCCTGCAAGAGACAGACGGAAAGTTATCTGATGAGCTGCGCGCACTCGTGACCGGGCGGCTGCCGCAAACGTACTGCGGTTTTCCGGTGGATGCCCAGACGACGGTTGTTACAACCTTGGAACAGTATATATGGAATTGTCTGGCCTACGACTTGAAGGAGCCGCTAGATGCGGTCGATTGGCTCACGTTCCCTTCGCAGACGCTGCTGGAACTGACGAAGGGCGAAGTGTTCCGCGACGATCGAGGGCAGCTGGCCGAGCTTCGGGATCGGCTGCATTACTATCCTCAGGATGTCTGGTTTTATTTGCTTGCATCCGCGTGGCAGCGGATTGGACAAGAGGAGCATCTGATGCTTCGCGCCGGTCATGCCGGCGACGAGCTGGGCTCGGCCGTTATTGCGTCTCGGCTCGTTCGGGACGTTATGAATCTGTGTTTCCTTATGGAACGCCAATATGCGCCATATCCGAAATGGTTCGGAACGGCTTTCCGCGAGCTCAAATGCGCGGAACTGCTGGAGAAGGACTTGTGGCAGGTCCAAACGGCGACAGCGTGGAAGGCGCGGGAACAAGCGCTGAATAAGGTATACGGGCACTTGGCTCGCAAGCACAACGAGCTCGGCTTAACGGAGCCGGTTAAGGATGAGGCAAGCAGCTTCTTTACCCGCCCGTTCCTCGTCATGAACGGCGAAGACATCGGCGGGCGTTTGGAGCGGCAGATCCAAAACCCCACGCTGCGATGGTTGTTCGCCCATCGGTTGATCGGAAATATCGATCAGATCACGGACAATACGGATTTCCGGATGCTTAATACCTGGAAGGATGAAGCGGAGAACGCCGCAAGGCAAACCTTGAAGAAGCTCTACTTATTCGGTGCGAGGGTGAAAGACGAGACGGATAGCTTAAAATAAAAGCCTGGCGAGTAACCGCCAGGCCTTCTGTATCCTATCCCAGTAAAACCTTCTCGACTTCAAGTTCGTAGCCATCCGGCGCCGATATCTCTAATTCTAGGGTAGAAGGCGCGACTACGCGAAGCTGCATCGTTTTCGACGACTCATTGACCTTCCAAGAGACGTCGATGCGGCCGCTGCCCGGAAGCGGTACGGTACCGCGCGCCCATTCAAGGCCGACAGGCTTCGGCGCTACGGCAACCTTCGTCCAGCCCGGCGTCAGCCCGCGCACCCCAAGCACCTCGGAGCCGAGGAAGTACACCGGACCGGCAGACCATGCGTGGCAATGGCTGCGCGTGAGCATTTTGGCATTGATCGTAATATTGCTGGACGGGTAGACTTCCCATACCGAAGTGGCGCCTTGATCGACCATGACGCCGTATTGCTGCAGAATATCTGCGGCCAGCGTATCCTGCATTCCCAGCTTCACTAGCGCTTCATGGTAGAAGAAGGACATGAACGGGCTGCCGATCTGGACGAAATCGGCAGGCGGCTCGACAATGTAGCGCTGCAGCACCTGTGCGCGCTCCTCCGTCGGAATTCCGCATAGGCAAGCCACGACTTGCGTCTGCATGCTAAGCGTCGACGATGGACGTCCGTCAGCATGGATACAGTCGAGGTACGCTTGGCGGCTTTCATCCCACAGCCCGTCATTGATGGCATTGCGAAGCGGTGCGGCACGTTCCGCGAACGCTTCGCCAATCGCATGCTCCCCGGCAGCATCGGCGAGCTGAGCGGCATCGCGAAGCGCTTTGACCAGGAACATGTTCTGCGGCGCTACGACGCCGTCGCCCGGCTGCTCGAACGGAGCCCAGTCGAGCAAATTCCAGCCTCGCATATTCAGCAGGCCGCGGTTATCGAGCTTCTGCAAGTAATGCTCCAGCGTAAACCGGACATGCGGCCACATCTCGTTGGCAAACGACCCATTGCCCGTAAATTGGTAGTGCTCGAGACAAGCCGATACCCAGAAGAACGTCCAATTCGGGATGACGCTGCTCCAGCCGCTAGGTACCTGATCGCCGAAGAGCGGCGATTGGAAGGCGGAGCCCGGTACGAGGCGCAGACACCGCTCTACGATTTCGGCCGATCCGAACGCATAGTAGTTGATAAGCGAAGCATTGCGGGCATCGCCGACCCAATACGTCTGCTCGAAGGCCGGGCAATCGACGAACGTATCCTCCATGCACAGGCGCGTCGTATCCCGGCTGATCCGCCAAATTTCATTCAGCTTGGCATTGCTCGAGTGGAAGGTGCCGACATTGGCAACCGGATAGCTGCTCTGCAGCAGCTTGATGTCATAGAGCTTAACAGGTCTGCTTGCGCCCCGAACCGTGAGCGCGAGATAACGAAAGCCGCGCCGCACGACCGAAACATAGGACTGCCAGCCTTCCCGGCACGTGTAACGGAACGTATTATCGAGCTCGAACGTGTACTGCCGCCAGCCGTCGCGCATGTACTCGAAGCCGTAGCCGTCAATGATCGTGCCTTCCGCGGCTTCGATTGTAAACGCGAGATAACCGGACAATTCCCGGCCAAAATCAATCAAAATCTCCGTATCGAGCTCAGCATGCACCGGGATGACGCCGGCATCGGCGCCTGCCACGACGGCATGCTGCAATTGAGCCGGAACCGGCTGCGGCTTGTCGACGATACGCCATGCTGTCTGGCTGTATACGTCGGAGAAGTGAACAAGCTGCTCCGGGATTGGTTTCACCCATTCCGCATACTCGCTCAGCTGATCGGCCGTGTCGATTTGCTTGATCGCCTCGTAGAGAGGCTGCTCCACCGCAAGCGATACCGCTGGCTGATGATCGATATGCTCGGCCGAGTCGAATGGCCCGATAATGGCGAAAGGTACTGCATTCGCCGGCTCCGCGCTGTCCGCAATCGGCGAGCGAAGCTCGAACGGCGCATCGCAGCTGATGCCGAGGTGGTAACCGTGGCCATGCGAGCCGCCGGTCAAATCAATGAGCAGAAGATGCTCGCCAGCAGTCAATTGCAGCTCCAGGAACGCATTCGGCTTTTCGCCCGAAAGGTCCCCGTCCGCATACCACTTGCCGCCGATTCGGACTCGAAACGGAATTCTGCCGTCATCGACTGATCCGATCGTAAAGGTACAAGGCTCGGACAGCGTGAGCACCGACGCCATCATGGCTACAAAGGTAATCGGATTCGCATGGTTGACGCTATCCGGTACAAGCATGGTCCTCACGTCGAAGACGGCGCTCCACGGCACCGGCCTGACGAACGACAGCTCTTCTACGCGGGCAGGGTAAACCGGCTCTTCCGTCAGATACGGAATGGACCGCGGCACGAGGCTTGTCCACGGCGCCATGCCAGCGCTGCCGATGGCCGTAGCCTGCTCCCAAGCGGAATCGTCAAACGAAGCTTCCGTCCAAGCGTCGCTCCAGCTTCTCGCGTCGTAACGCTCCGTAAACGGAAGCTGGCAGGAGATCCGAGAGGACGAAGCATCGTAAGCAAGATGCACCGAAGTCTTCCAAGAAGCATCGGTTCGCTCAATCACGGCTCCGCTTCCTGTCTCCAGCTGAAGCAGCAGGCCGCCTCGCTCTCTTAAAGATTGAAAGGTTGCGATGCCGGCGTGCACGACCAATACGGCAATCGTGTTCGCGGCGCCATTCTGCAGCAAATGGCCGATATCATATTCGTCGTAAGCGAGCTCGAACGGCCACGAACGGACCGGACCGCGCCCGACCTGCGTACCGTTCACATAGAGCACATAACGGGTATCCGCCGTCAGCTTTACCTTTGCTTCGCGGTTGCCGTCTATTTGCCGATAATCGAAGGTTTTACGGAAGCAGCGCCACGCATTGCGCGGACTCTCTTCGCCGCTGTCCCAGATCCAGGATGCTTGCCACATGGTTAAGTGCCTCCTCAATAACTTATTCATCCTCCTCATTGTAAACGATTGCTTGAACCTAGGAAGGGTTCGATCCGGACATCTATATAGGGCATTTCGGACATTTGCCTCGTGCGTTATTTCCTTCCATCATAGTCAAGCGAAGCTTGACCGCCGGAATCGTCATGACAGGGGCAAAAAGCCCGATTATCCCGTGTATTCGGGGCGAAATTCGAGCAGAGCGGGTTATTTGGCGATAGAATGGGCCGTTAAGCGCTTACCTGGCTAACCCGCTATGATACAATGACTGCAATTGGATGGCTTGGTCGGAGGAGGACCCGTACAGATGAAGGCAACTTTGGGATTAAGATGGAATGCGATGAAAGGCAATCCGGTTCCAAAAGAAAGACAGCTCGGCAGAGAGGCCATCATTGCGCTCATCATTCATGGCTGCTTTCAATTCGGCGCTTCGATGTCGGGGCTTTTTTTGAACTTGTATTTATGGCGGCTCACGCATGATTTGGCCGTAAACGGATTTTACAATATGATCGTATTCATCTTTACGCCGGTTGCTTTCGCGCTTGGCGGCTGGATCACGAAACGCAAGGACCGTATGGTCACGTATCGGCTCGGCATTCTCATGATCGCTTTATTTTACTTGATGGTCGTCATCGCGCAGGAAAATGTCGCGGCATGGTATTTCCTGTTCGGTATTTTTCATGGGTTGGCTGCCGGCCTCTATTGGACCGGGTATCTGGTTCTCATGTACGATGTGTCGACGGAAAACAACCGAGTCCGCTTCTTGGCGATCAATATGGTCGTCTTTAACTTGGCGGGGCTGCTCGGACCGGCGCTGGCCGGGTTTATCATTCAGTTTAACGAAGGGTTAAGAGGCTATATCATCACCTTTCTTCTCGCGTTCATCATGTTTCTCGTGGCATCGGTCATCAGCTTCCGGATCCCTCTCGAGAAATCGCATCACCGCGCCTATCATCTGAACCTCGTCGGCATCGTGATGAAGAAGAACTCGCAATGGGTCGGCGGCCTGCTGGCGTTCTTCGTGCTGGGGCTGTTTCAAGGCATTATGCTGTTTCTGCCGAACATTCTGCTCTATCAAACGGTTGGCAGGGAGGACTATGTCGGCTATTTGGGCGTCTTATTCTCTGCGCTTACCGTGGCAACAGGCTACGTCATTTCACGCAAAGCCAAAAAGGAGCAGGTGCGCAAGCATGTGCTGTTCTCGACGAGCGGCATCCTGCTAGGGGCGGCTTTCTTGCTGTATGACGTAACGGCTTGGACGGTCGTTTTCTACATGGTCGCGTTCTCGATCTGCAACCCTCTGGCTGTCAACACGCTCACGTCGTATTACTACCGGTTAATCGGCAAGCTGCCGCTGAAAGGACAGCTGAAGGTAGAATCGGTAGTAATGCGCGAGGTGTTCCTAAATACGGGACGCGTGCTGTCGATTACGCTGCTGCTCTTCATGTCGAAGGATTTGGAATCGATTTGGCTTCCAATTATCGTGGCTGGAACGGCCGCGATGCAATATTTAATGTTCTGGCTGATGAAGGACTAGAGGGCGCAGCTAGCGAAGAAGTGGAGAGCATGAATCATCATCAAATTGGCCAACGGAGGATGAACATGAATCGAACCGCAGAGTGGATCAAGGCAGGCAGTATCCAGGAACTGAAGGAAAAAGGCTCGGCCGTCATCAAAGGCGGAATAGCCGTATTTTCGCATGAGGAAGGCATCTTTGCCGTCGATAACCGCTGTCCGCATCTTGGATTTCCGCTGCATATGGGCAGCTTGTGCGACGGTATCCTAACCTGTCACTGGCATCATGCCCGGTTTGACGTTTGCAGCGGCGGGACGCTCGACCCATGGGCGGACGACGTGCCGTCCTATGAGGTGAGGATCGAGGACGAGATCGTCTGGGTCAATCCCCAGCCGCGTACGGCCAACCATATTCAGAAGTATAAAGACCGGCTGATGGAAGGCTTGGAGCAAAATATTAGCATCGTCATCGCGAAAGCCGTTGTCGGTCTAGTTGAAGCGAATGTGCCCGAAGCGGAAATCGCGGCCGTCGGCATTGATTTCGGGACCCGCAGCAGCAGCGGCTGGAATGCGGGACTGACCATTCTCACGGCAATGGTCGGCATCATACCGAAGCTGGACAAGACGGGCCGGATTCTGGCGCTCTATCAGGGCTTGGTTCATGTGGCGCGCGGCAGCTCTGGCCGCGGCATTCATTATTTGCTCGGTCCTCTGCCGTCGGCGGATGTCTCGTTCGACAGGCTGGCCGGCTGGTACCGTAACTGCATCGAGGTTCGGGATACCCAAGGGGCCGAGAAGCTTCTGATTACGGCCATCGACAAGGGGATGACCCCTGAGCAGCTGGCCGATATGATGCTCGTGGCCGCTACGGATCATTTCTATCTGGATGGCGGGCATGTGTTCGATTTTCATAATAAAGCGTTTGAAGCGCTTGCGCTCGTCGGGCCTGATCGGGCGAAGCAAGTGCTGACCTCGCTCCTGCATATGATGGGCAATCCGTCTCGAAGCGAGGAGCAGCATCATTGGCAGGCGCCGATCAATTTGGTGGAGCCGGTTCAAGAGGCCGTGCAAGCGCTCGCTAATGCGAATGTAAAAGCCGTACCTGGTTTGAGCATCGATGAAAATGAAGTGCTGCAGCAGCTCTTAAGCGAGGAACCGCTCGAAACGGTAACGCTGCTGAAAGAGTTGCTGCTGGCGGGGGCATCGCCGGCCCGGCTTGCACAGCTGGTCGCGCTGGCAGCCGCCGAGCGGATCGTTCGCTTCCATACGCAAAACGATCACCGCGATTGGGTTGCGGTGCTCCACACCTTCACCTACTCGCATGCGCTTCACGTCCGGCTCCAGAAATCCGAGGAACCGTTGCAGAACCGTGCGATCTTCCACGGTGCGATGAGCGTATATCTCGATCGGTTCTTGAATGTTCCGGCAGCGAAGCGGCCGAAGGAAGCTTCCGTCGCAGCGGACAGCGCGATCGGGACGGAGCAGCTGCTGCAGCTGCTGGACCAGCGGCAGCAGGTCGACCGGGCGGCGCAGCTCGTCTACGATTACACGCAGCGAGGCAGGGCAATCGAGCCGCTGCTTAATACGCTAGGCCATGCGCTGCTGCGTGAGGATGCGGAGTTCCATACGTTCCAGATGGTGGAGGCGGCGTTCGCCGAGTACGATCAGTGGTGCGTCCGCGAGGATGAATTTGCGCTGCGTGCTCAGGAGACGATTCTCTTGGCTTGTACGAGATACTTGGCTGCTCATGCCCCGACGGCGCGAGAGCTCCCGCATACCGCCCATATCGCTTGGCGGCTCCATAGAGGGGAACGATTATTTGAAGAATAAGGCTTAGCGAAACGGAGATGAAAACGTGGCGAATCAAGCGGATTCAAATACGGCCTTGCTCATCATTGACGTGCAGACAGCCATGTTCAATGAGGAGAACCCGGTCTATGCGCATGAAGAACTGCTGACGCGAATCGGCGGCTTGCTTGCGAAGGCAAGAGCGAGCGGCGTTCCGGTTATCTATGTCCAGCATAATGAAGGAGCCGGCGAAGAGCTGGAAACGGGCTCGCCCGCATGGGAGATTCACGCTGCGATTGCGCCGGAGGAAGGCGAACCGCGGATTCAGAAGCATAAGCCGGATTCATTCGAGGATACGGATTTGCAGAGCGAATTGGCGGCGAGAGGTATCGGCAAGCTGGTCATCGCTGGCCTTCAAACGGACATGTGCGTGAATGCGACCGCAACGCGGGCGGCCGAGCTGGGGTATGCGATAACCGTGGCCGGAGACGCCCACAGCACATGGGCACAGGGGGGCCGGAGCGCGGCTGAAATTATCGAAGCGCATAATGCGCGGTTTTCCTCTTTTGCGCGAATCCAGAATTCGACGGCCATTTCATTCGAATAGAAAAAAAGCGGCTTGTCACTTCACGGAAGTGACGAGCCGCCATAATTTCAACCACTTGCTCATGTAGCCCCATTTCCCTCGCACCTGCTTCTTGGCCTCTGCCTCAGCGGCGCTCTCCGCTTCCTCAAGCAACCGTCCTCTGCATAAATTGCGCTTCAATTGGGCTTGCTCGTATTGATAGAGCTTCTCTGTCGTATACGTATTTGTGTGTTGGAACATCGTGTATTCCTCCTCTCTGGTATAGCTCAATTATGCGCTCGCTAAAAGGGGATAAAAAGTGTAGAATCTTAATTAATCACTTCCCCTTTTAATCGGGCAAAGGAGGAATTACGGTATGCAGACAGCCGCAGCAGAACGCTATTTGGATTTGTACAGCCGCTTCGCGGATGGGATGGCGGTTCAAACGCCTGTCGAAGTCTCGCTTGAGGAGCTTGCGCAAACGCTCTTTTGCACGACTCGGAACGTCAAACTCGTTCTTCGCAAAATGGAAGAAGAGGGTTGGGTCCGGTGGCAGCCGGGACGCGGGCGAGGGAACCGTTCGCAGCTTGTATTCCAGCTGGAGCGGGATACGATGCTGCTTGAGCTGGCGCAGCGGATGGCGCAGCGCGGGGAATATAAACCGGCCTTCGAGCTCATCCATACGCATGGGAAGGGATCGCCGGTGAAGGACCGCTTCTCCGAATGGCTTGAGCTTCATTTCGGCTACCGGACCGAGCTGCTGGACGGCAAGCGCCACGTCGATACGCTGCGGCTCCCCGTGCAAACCCCGATCACGACGCTCGATCCGGCCGATGTGTACTATGCGTTCGACGCGCATATGGTCCGCCAGTTATTCGATTCGCTCGTTCAGTACGATACGTCGGCGGGACGGATGATTCCGGGGCTTGCGCATGCGTGGGAGTGCAATAAGGAAGCGACGGTATGGCAGTTCCATCTTCGAAAAGGCGTCTATTTTCATCATGGCCACGAGATGACGGCCGATGACGTCATCTTCTCCTTGGAGCGGCTGCGTACGGGAAAGGCACACAGCTGGCTGCTGCGAAATGTCGTCGCGATCGAGACGGTCGGGACACGGACGATCCGCATCGAGCTCGCCAAGACGAACCGGATTTTTCACCGTTTCATGAGCTCGTCGATGGCGTCGGTTCTGCCCCGCGAATTGGTTGAGCACGACGAGGAGGCGTATTGGAAGAGCCCGTCCGGTACCGGGCCTTTCATGGCAGGCGAATGGAACGAGGACCGGTTCGTGCTGTCCGTGAATAAGAACTACTATAACGGCAGGGCGCATTTGGACGGCGTGGTGATCGCGTTCATGCCGCCTGAGCTTGGCGCTTCCTCCCGCAAATGCTGGGAGAAGCTGATATTGGATCATGATTTGCTGGACGCGAATCCGGATGAGGAATTGTGCACGTTCGAGATGCTGTGCAAAGGCTGTACCTTGCTGACGTGGAACATGAGCAAGCAAGGACCGCAGCAATCGGCCTTGTTCCGGAAGGCGATCGACCTGCTGATCGACCGGCACAGCATGATCCGGGAGTTAGGCGGTGACCGCATGTATGCGGCGCGCAGCTTTCGTCCCGACGACAATACCCCGCTGCGCAACATCCGCCATGACCCGGCGATGGCCAAAGCGCTTCTGCGTGAGGCCGGTTACGATGGCACGCCGATTACGCTGTATACGGGCAGCTTTAACCTGCGCGACGCGCAATGGATCGCGGATCGCTGCGGCGAGTACGGCATTCCTATCCTGGTGGAGCAGATTGATAACTATAAGAAGCGGGATCTGATTGACAAAGCGGATACCATTTTGTACGGCATCGTATTTGCGCAGGATGAGGTGTGCGAGATCGAATCCTATGAGCAGCACGGCAGCTTCCTAAAGGAGCATCTCCATCCGGATTTTCGGGCATGGGCCCGGGATCGGATCGATTTGGCCGTGGCGTCAAAGACGTCGGAAGAACGCCGGCTCATTCTCGGTGAAATCGAGGAGCGGCTGCGCGAAGAAGCGCATGTCGTGTTTCTGCTGCACAAGAAGACCAATGCCTCCTACCATCCCGGCATTAAGGGGATTACGATGTCGCCGCTGGGGTGGATCGATTTCAAGGATGTTTGGGTACAGAGCCATACGGGATAGAGCATACGGAACCGGGAATGAGGCATAGCCTCGCTCGGTTCCGTTTTTTTCTTGTTCGCCTTACCTACCAAATTCCGAATCGCTCTACGAACTATCTAACTATGACAAAAGCATCAGCTAGGCAGAGCTTGGAGGTACAAGAATGGGTACGAGCACGGGAACGAAAACGGTGAATAAAAGAAAGAAACGCGAAGCGTGGAAGATCATCAGTCTGGCGGTCGTTTCGGCAGCGGCTCTGCTGGTGGCGGTCGGCTGGACCGGATTCAGCATCCTGATAGCCAAGCAGGACATCTCCCTCTTAGAGAAACCGCTGCCTGCTCCAACGATTATCTATGATCAGCAAGAGAAAGAAGCGAGCAAAATTGCCTCGAATACGTTCGAGCCCGTCACGTTTGACAGGCTGCCGAAGCATCTGATCGATGCGGTGGTTGCGGTAGAGGATAAGCGGTTCTTCGAGCATGACGGGACGGATGCGTGGGGCATCGGGCGCGCGCTGCTTACCAACCTCACGAGCGGCAAGACCGTCCAAGGCGCCAGCACGATTACGCAGCAGCTCGCCAAAAACGTCTTTTTAACCCACGATCGCACATGGACGCGCAAATGGAATGAGGCGCTGCTCGCTAAGAAGATCGAGGAATCTTACGATAAACAGCAAATTATAACGATGTATCTGAATCAAATCTATTTCGGAGAAGGCGCTTGGGGAATCAAGCGGGCGGCGCAAACGTATTTTGGCAAGCAGGTCCAGGAATTGACGGTCTCGGAGTCGGCCCTGCTGGCGGGCATCATTCGAGCGCCTTCCGCGCTTTCGCCATTCAAGCATCCGGAGAAGGCCAAGGAACGCCGCAGTACGGCGCTTCAGTTGATGAAGGAGCAAGGCAAAATAAGCCCGGAGAAGTACGAGGCCGCCATGCTTGAACCGCTGCGGGTGCGCAAAAGCAAGGCGAGCCATGACGGTGGAATCAAATATCCCTATTACGTGGATCAGATCGTTCGCGAAGCCTCGGAGTTGTACGGGTTGACCGAAAACGAAGTACTGCATGGCGGGCTGCGCATTTACACGGCGCTCGATCCCCGCATGCAGGAAGCAGCCGAGCGCGTATACGCGAACGAGACGTTGTTTCCTGAGAGCAAGCCGGATCAGCTCATTCAAAGCGGCGCTGTCTTGGTCGATCCGCGGGACGGCGGCATAAAGGCGGTCATCGGCGGGAGGGGCAAACAGCCTTTCCGCGGGTTTAACCGCGCCGTTCAGCTGAAGCGGCAGCCGGGATCGACCATGAAGCCTATAGCGGTGTACACGCCGGCTTTTGAGAAAGGGTATAGCCCGTCCGATACGCTCTGGGATGTGCCGACCGACTTCGGAGGCTATGAGCCGAAAAATGCCGGAGGCGGCTATCACGGCGAGGTTACGATCTACGACTCGATCGTAAATTCCTATAATATTCCGGCTGTTCAACTGCTTAATGACATCGGCATTGACGCCGGTATGGAAGCTTCGGCAAGGTTCGGCATCGAGCTCACGGATGCGGACCGCACGCTTGGACTGGCGCTGGGCGGCCTGCAGGAAGGCGTATCGCCGCTGGATATGGCGGAAGCCTACGGCGTTTTCGCGAACGACGGCGTCCGTATGCCGGCGCATTCCATTCTGCGCATCGAATCCGCAGACGGGATCGTTTTGGCGGAGGCGGCAGAAGCCGAGGAAAACGCCTTGCAAACAACGGATGCTTCAATAGCCAGCACGATGACCGAAATGCTGGAAGGCGTTGTGCGCGAAGGGACAGGGGAAGCGGCGGCGCTCCCGGATCGTCCGGTGGCCGGCAAATCAGGAACGACGGAAGTGACCGGCGGCAACAAAGACAATTGGTTCGTCGGGTATACGCCACAGCTGGTGGGCGCTGTCTGGCTGGGCTACGACCATACGGATGCGACCCATTATTTGACGACGTCGTCGAAGGCTGCGGCTGCCGTCTTCCATGAACTGATGGGCGAAGCGCTCAAGGGCGAGCCGGTCATGGCTTTCCCAGGTGCACCCGGCTATACGAAGAAAAAGAAAGATCGTGATGAAGAAGATTGGCAAACGCAGGAGAATTCGCAGGAGTCCGACAAAGAAGAGAAGGAGCGCGAGAAAGAAGAAAGAAAGCGTGAGAAAGAGCGCGAGAAGCAAGAGGATAAAGCGGACCGCGGGCACGGGAAAGGAAAAGATAAAGAGAAAGGGAAGGGCAAGCGGGACGAGGACGAAGACAACGATGGGGATGAATTTGAAGATGAATTAGAAGATTGGGTCGGAGACTTGATGCTCTCCCCAATGCCATAGCAGCGAAAAAGCCTGTCGAGTTTGAACTCGGCAGGCTTTTATCATCTCTTACGGATGAACGCCATCCAGCTCCGGAAGCAGCGTAACGCTCTCCTGCTCGTTAGGGTCAGTCCTCGCGATGACCGCCGTGCAGGGCTCCGTCTTGGAAGGATTATAGGGCAGATGCGGAACGCCCGCTGGGATATAGAGAAAATCGCCGGTTTCGACCTCCACATGCTCCTCCAGTCGTTCCCCATACCACATGGCCGCATGGCCTGAAAGCACATAGATGGACGATTCATGGCTCTCATGCAGATGGGCCTTCGCCCGGCCGCCGGGCGGAATGGTCAGCAGGTGCATGCATAGAGCGGAGGACCCTGCAGTTTGGGCCGAGATGGCTTCTTTGTAGTCGAACCCTTGCTTGCCGGAGTAGGACCCGGAAGCTTTGATTTTAACGCAGGTTGGCTTGGCGTTCATCGCGCTCACCCTCTTTTTCGTCCGATATAAAGCAAATGCGAAGCGGTGCCGAGCAGGTAAGGATCGGCTGCCGACTCGTAAATATAATCTAGCACCCGCTCTTCTTCGCCGCGCTCGCGCCAGTAGGACCATTGCTCCTCCGTCAGCCGGCCTCCGTTGCCGGTCGAAGACACGAGATTCACCGTCTCACAGCCGCAGCGCTCGAAGAACGGGGTCACGTCTTTAATGTCGAAGAAGTACGCCCCGGTGAAGCGGCCCGGATCCGCGTGGTCGAACAAGCCGGTGCGGCTAAAATCCTCGATGGCTTCCATGTTGTCCAGCGGCCGCCACTGCGAAGGGAACATCAGCGCCGTGAGCGTCTTTCGAACGCGCGGCATGACGGCAACAAATACATTACCGCCGGGCTTGGTAACGCGCAGCAGCTCCGTGACTGCTTTGACACGCTCTTCTTCGGTTTGCAAATGATAGAGAGGTCCTAGCATTAGCGCTGCGTCGAATCCGTTATCGGCCAGGCCGTACAAGTCCATTGCGTTGCGGACCAGAAAGTCGTCGAAACGGTCTTCCAGCCCAAGCTCGTCTGCTTTAGCCCGCGCGATGTCAACCAGCTTCGGCGTCAGATCCGCAAGCGTGACGCGGTACCCGTTCCCCGCCAGCTTCATGGCGTATTTCCCCGGACCCGCGCCATTGTCCAGCACGGCTGCGCCTGCAGACGGCAAATACTTTGTTATGTAATGCCAGTTCACTTTAAACTCCAAGGGCTCGCGGTCAAGCCGCCCCCATTCGTCAAAGCCGGAATAATAGTCGATGATCGTTCCCATACCGGTCACCCCCTTCTTTTTACGATAATGAACGCACCGCCCGCGATATTCCTGCTATAATGAGAAAAATTGCTAGGGAGGCTGAAATACAATGACTATGGACTTGTATAAGCATAGATTTCCGATTGGCGAGTTTGAGTGGGAAGGCGAGATTTCGGAAGGCCAGCGGGCTGCATGGATCGAAGATATCAACGCGCTGCCGGCATTGCTGCGGTCCGCTGTCAGCGGCCTGTCCGAGGAGCAGCTGGACACGCCTTATCGCGATGGCGGCTGGACGGTGCGCCAAGTGGTGCATCATATCGCGGACAGCCATATGAACAGCTTCATCCGTTTCAAGCTGTCGCTGACGGAGGACAATCCGACGATCAGGCCTTATTACGAAGACCGCTGGGCGGAGCTAGCGGACACGAAGTCGGCGCCGATTGAGTTGTCTCTGTCGTTGATTGAAGCGCTGCATGAGCGGTGGTCGAGGCTGCTTGGAAGCCTGTCTGAAAAGGATTACTGCCGGACTTTCTTCCATCCGGAGTCCAAGCGAACCTTCCGCCTGGACTATAACCTCGGCGTCTACGCCTGGCACGGAAAACACCACCTGGCGCATATTACGGAGCTGGCGAAGCGTCTGGGATGGTAGCGGTCAAAGTTCGAAACCGGGCGTTATGCCTCTTTCTCCGACAGTTCATCGAGCGTCTTGCTGAAGCTCGGCGCCATGTAGGCAAGGAACCAATCAACCTCGGGCATGCGCAGGTCTGCGAGTTTCTGCTCGGTTTGGCCCTTGGCTACGGCAAATTCGCGGTTGCCGGACGATAGCTCGGACAAGCACTTCATGTAGGCGTCAAGCAGGTCGGCAGCTTTCACCATCTTGAGCAGCTCCTGCTGTTCGGCATCTAGCGTGCCGCCTCCGATGATAAGCGGCTCATATGCTGCCTGCAGCGGCTCCGGCACCATGCCGAGCAGCCGCTCGGCGGCAAGCGCCTCGATCTCGCGGAAATTCGCGAGCATCTTCGGGTTGTGATGCTTAACCGGCGTCGGTATATCGCCGGTGAATACCTCGGTAGCGTCGTGGAACAACGCCATCGTCACGGCTTTGTCGGCATTCAGCGAACGGGCGAACAGCTGGTTGCCGATCTCGCACAGCATATGGGCGAGCAGGGCGACATGATAGGAATGCTCGGCGACATTTTCGCGGGTCGTATTGCGCATGAGGCTCCATCTCTCAATATAGCGAAGCCGGTACATATAAGCGATAAAAGGACTGTCCATATGGCATAATACTCCTTCTGCTGCTAGAAATAGGAGAGCGTACCGCGGCTCGAAAGCGGTATGCCCGCCATGAACGGATATGGTATGATATAGATTATATAGGGAAAGACGATATGCGAACAGAGAAAGGAGCCATTTTGGCATCATGCAGCATTTTGAACAAAGCGTTTATAACCTGATTGTTGAAACCTCGACGAATCTGCCGGGCGATGTCCGCAAAGTCATTCAAGCGGCACAGGAGGCGGAGGACCGCGCTACTCGCGCCGGCCTATCACTATCAACTATAGCAACGAACATTGAGATGGCGGAGTGCAATGTCTCTCCGATCTGCCAAGATACAGGCATGCCGACATTTATCGTGCACACGCCGGTCGGCGCCAACCAAATCGTCATGAAGCAGCAAATCCGCAGCGCCATTGCGCGCGCGACGAAAGACGGCAAGCTGCGCACGAACTCCGTAGACTCGCTTACGGGGGCAAATACAGGGGACAATCTGGGACCGGGTACGCCGGTTATCCATTTTGAGCAGTGGGAGAAGGACGAAATCGATGTTCGTCTCATTCTGAAGGGCGGCGGCTGCGAGAACAAGAACGTTCAGTACAGCCTGCCGATGGAAATTCCCGGCCTCGGCAAAGCAGGCCGCGATCTTGACGGCATCCGCAAGTGCATCATGCATGCGGTTTACCAAGCGCAAGGTCAAGGCTGCAGTGCCGGGTTTATCGGCGTGGGCATCGGCGGCGACCGGACGACGGGCTACGAGCTGGCAAAACAGCAGCTGTTCCGTCATACCGACGACACGAATGAGATTCAGGAGCTTGCGCAGCTTGAGGACTATGTCATGGAGAATGCCAATAAGCTTGGCATCGGCACGATGGGCTTCGGCGGACAAGTCACGCTGCTCGGCTGTAAAGTCGGCGTCATGAACCGTTTGCCTGCGAGCTTCTTCGTATCCGTCGCGTATAACTGTTGGGCGTACCGCCGTCAAGGCGTGCTACTGAACGCAGAGTCCGGCGAAATCAAATCCTGGATCTATCCGAACGGTTCCGATACGCCGATGAAATCGAAGGCTGCCGATGAAGCGGCCGAGGCGGTAACGGAAAATGCGGCTCGCCGCGAGGTTGTGCTGAATACGCCGCTTACGGAAGAAGACGTGCGCAGCTTGAAGGTGGGCGATATCGTCATCATTAACGGCGAAATGCACACAGGCCGCGATGCGATTCACCATCACCTGATGGACCATGACGCACCGATCGATTTGAACGGCTCCGTGATTTACCACTGCGGACCGGTCATGCTGAAGGATGAGAACGGCTGGCAGGTTAAAGCGGCTGGCCCGACAACAAGCATACGCGAGGAGCCTTACCAAGGCGATATCATGAAGAAGTTCGGCATCCGCGCCGTCATCGGCAAAGGCGGTATGGGACCGAAGACGCTGGCTGCTCTCCAAGAGCATGGAGCGGTTTACTTGAACGCCATCGGCGGCGCTGCGCAGTATTACGCGGAGTGCTTCAAGAACGTCAACGGCGTCGACTTTATGGAATTCGGCATTCCGGAGGCGATGTGGCATCTCCAAACCGAAGGCTTCGCGGCCGTCGTGACGATGGATTCCCACGGCAACAGCCTGCACGCGGACGTGGACAAAGATTCCTTTGCTAAGCTTGCCCAATTCAAGGAGCCGGTATTTAAATAATTTTTCGACCTAGCCTTGAAATAGAGAAAAAATGAGGGATGCGTTACGCGCAGCTTCGGACTCGCCTTCAATCGAAGGTATGAACAATGGATGTTTCTTATTATCCCCGGATCATTAGTCCTGGGATTCTTTTTTTCTGCGCATTTGCAGCGGTTTGTCCATGCGGTTCCTTATTTCTTCGCTTTCGTCACGCTGACGATGGCGATCGGCTGCGGGCTGCAGCAGCTTCGCGCCGTCATCAACCGCCCGGGCGTCATGCTGTGGACCTTCGTGCTTGCGCACGTGCTGTCTCCGCTTATCGCATACGGGCTTGGCTGTCTGCTGTTCGGAGCGGACTCGCCTTATGTGATCGGACTCGTGCTTTTTACGATTATTCCGCTTGGGGTATCAACGGTGCTATGGGTCGGCATGTCGGCCGGCAGCGTTCCGCTCATGATGGCGATGGTCGTCATCGATTCCGCGCTCAGTCCGTTCGTCGTGCCGACGGGCATCCATTTGCTCTTCCGCACCGACGTGGAGACGGATACGGTCGCGATGATAGGCGACTTGCTTCTCATCATCGTAGCGCCGACCATCGTAGGCGTCGCCCTGCACGAGTGGTCCAAGGGCCGCATCCAGCGGGCCGTTCAGCCCATCGCGGCGCCACTGTCCAAGCTATGCTTCACGGCGGTCGTCATGCTGAACGCCGCCGCGATCGCGCCTCAGGCGGAAGCGCTGCGCGGCGATTTGTTGAAGGTGGTGCCGGCGGCGGTGGCAATCGTCGGCCTATGCTATGCCGCCGGTTTCTTCGGCACCCTGCATTACCGCAATCGCGAGGTGCTCATCACGGTTTCCTATGCAACCGGCATGCGTAACATCTCCCTTGGCGTCGTGCTTGCGATGGGCTACTTCAGCCCGCTCACCGCTGTCCCGGTCGTGCTTTCCATTCTCATTCAACAGCCGCTGGCTACGCTGCACCACTACGTTTTACAAAAACTTAAAAAACGCAGCGCTAGCGTGGGCGGCTGAGAACAGGGTACGATGAGTAATGGAGCAAACCGGCATGGAGGTAGGACGAGATGAACAGCTTTCGAATGCGGCTGACGTTGATTCTGATCGGCATGATCGGACTCGCGGTTTTGGCGGCAGGTTTATTTATGGGAAAGACTTACCGCGACAACCATCTCGAAGCGCTGCAGGACAACATGGTGCGCGAGATGAACATCATTCTGGATCAAATGCAGTGGCGTACGGGAGAGCCGGCAGATCTTTATGCGTATTACACCGGTAAAGCAAAGCGGCTTAAGGATATTACGGACACGCGGCTTACATTCATTCGCGGCGACGGCGTCGTGCTTGGCGATTCGGACCATGATCCGCAAACGATGGACAACCATTCGAAGCGGCAGGAAGTCGTCGAAGCGAAGAAAGACGGGATAGGACGGACTACGCGCTACAGCGACACGCTTAAGCAAAATTTGCTTTACGTCGCGATGGCGGTGGATCCTGCCCATCCGGAGTCGTCGGATATTATCCGGATGGCGCTCAGTTTGGAAAAGGTTGACGAAAGCGTGAAGCGAATTTGGCTGGCGCTCATCGTAGGGCTGCTTATTCTGTTCATTGCCGCAGCGCTGATCAGTTACCGGATCGCATTTGGCTTAACGCAGCCGCTTGAGCAGATTACCCGCGTCGCCAAACGGATCAAGAGCCTCGATTACCGTGCCCGCGTACAGGTAAAGCGCACGGACGAGATCGGCGAGCTGGGGCTTGCCATTAACGCGATGGCGGATTCGCTGCATGTGCAGATGACGCGCATCCATCAGAATGAAAGACAGCTGGCGAGCGTGCTGGACAATATGATCAGCGGCGTGGTCATGATCAATGCGGAAGGCAACATTGTGCTGCTGAACCGGCGGGCAGAAGAGGTGCTCGGCTTCTCCGCGCACGAACTGGTCGGCCACCGCTATACGGTGGCGAAGCAGCAGTCCGAGCTGGCGCACATCATTCAGGAAGCGTTCGAACGCAAGGAGCACCTGCGCGAGGAGATGACCTTCTATTATCCCGAGGAACGGCTGCTTGATCTCAATTTGGTTCCGATCTTCGAGGACGACAATTCCTTCGGCGGCGTGCTGTTGATCTTGGAGGATGTGACGGCGATCCGAAGATTGGAGCGGATGCGCAGCGAATTCGTCGCCAACGTTTCGCATGAGCTGAAGACGCCGATTACCGCCGTTAAGGGCTTTGCCGAAACGCTGCTCGGCGGCGCGGTGGACGATCCCGAGCTCTCGCGTTCTTTCCTGCAGATTATCTTTGACGAGAGCGATCGGCTCAACCGGCTGATCGGCGACATCCTCGAATTGTCGAAGATCGAGTCGCGCCGCGTACCGCTGCAGTTCTCTCCGGTGGAGCTGTCGTCGTTCGTCCAAAAGACGGTCGAGCTGATGCGGGCGGAAGCATTGCAGAAACAGATTCGGCTGTCTGCGAAGGTGGAGCCGGATATTTACGTTGAGGCGGATGAGGACCGTCTTCGCCAGATTGTGATGAATTTGCTCTCAAACGGCATAAACTATACGCCAGAAGGCGGTTCGGTTTCGATCGTCGTAGAGCCGGTCGGCGGCGAGAATTATGAGTCCGTCCGCATTCATATTACCGATACGGGGATCGGCATCCCGAAAAAGGATTTGCCTCGTATCTTTGAACGGTTCTACCGCGTCGACAAAGCGAGATCCCGCAGCTCGGGCGGCACGGGGCTCGGACTGTCCATCGTAAAGCACCTGGTGGAGCTGCATAAAGGAACGATTACGGTCGACAGCCTCGTTGGCAGCGGATCGACGTTTACCATTGAGCTGCCCGTCCTCCAATAGTCGCATGACAAACGGGAGGGGGCAAATGGGGTTTACCCCTTCCGCCTAACAATGCTATCATGGGGAAGGAACGTAGAATGAGTTACCATGCCGTCCGAATCACAATGACGGCATGTGTGGAAGCAGGGGGTCAACATGTCACAGAAAGTGTTGGTCATTGAAGATGAGCCGACGTTAGCCCGGTTGTTGTCGTACAACCTGACGCAGGAAGGCTATGACACAACGGTCATCGATCATGGTGCGGAGGGCTTGCAGGTCGCTTTGCAGCGCGCATTTGATCTTATTATTCTTGATATCATGCTGCCAGGCATGAACGGCTTCGAAATTTTGTCACGCTTGCGCCAGAATGGCAGCCGGACGCCTGTTATCGTGCTGACCGCGCGCAATGCGGAGGAAGAAGTCGTTCAAGGGCTTAAACGAGGCGCAGACGATTATATGACGAAGCCTTTCGGCGTCGCCGAGCTGCTTGCGCGCGTATCGGCCGTTCTTCGCAGAACGAGCCAAGACGACGCCAAGCTGGTCGAGGCGCCGGACAAGGTCATTACCGCGGGCGATCTTTCGATCTATCCGGACCGATATGAAGTTGTGTTGAACGGCGAAACGGTGCCGCTTCGCCCGAAGGAATTCGAGGTGCTGCTCTATCTGGTGCAGCGTCCGGGCGTAGTGGTGACCCGCGACGACTTGATGAATGTCGTGTGGGGCTTCGATTATTTCGGCGGGCAGCGTACGGTAGACGTGCATGTCAGCTCGCTGCGCAAGAAGCTGGAGCTCGGCCAGCAATCGGTCGAAATCGAATCCATTCGCGGCGTCGGCTATAAGCTGGTTATGCCAAAAAAGCTCGGTTCACCTAAGTAAGGTGACCGAGCTTTTTTCGCCTTCGCCTATTATTTCAAAAGCGATTTCAGTTTAACGTCCGCGCTGGCGAGCCGGGCCGGATCGATCACGGCGCGGCGCTCGATCAGCATCTCCGCGATCCGGATGTCCTTCGCGATGCCGCTGCCGATACCGCTGGCTGCCGCGATCGTTCCGTCTTCCGCGAGATGGAAGAAGAAGTGCACGCCGCTGCCGGTTTCGCGCTTAATCTTCGCGCTGCTGCCGAAATCAACGAGGCCGGCCACCTGCAGCGACTCCTCGTACTGGTCGGACCAGAACCATGGTACGGCTACGTAAGCTTCGTCCGCGCCCAGCATGTTGCCCGCGGCATGAATGCCTTGATCTTGCGCGTTGCGCCACGATTCAAGGCGGATCCGCTTGCCGCCGTACAGCGCGTGCGGGAACGAGCAGCAGTCGCCGGCCGCATAGATGTCCGGGTCGCTAGTCGCGAGCTTCTCGTCGACGCGGATGCCGTTCTCGATCTCCAGGCCGCAGCCTTCCGCGAGCGAAATTTCCGGTACCGCGCCGATGCCGATAATGAGAGCGTCGCAGCGGATCGCCGTGCCGTCAGCCAATTCAATGTGATGCGTGCCGTTATCGCTTGTAATGCGGCTGATCGCCGTGCCGATCTTGAACGTCACGCCTGCCTCGCGGTGCCTTGCTTCCACAACCTCGGCAATTTCCTCCGGAACGCCGCGCGATAGAATGCGCGGTCCCACTTCGATCAGCGTTACTTCGCAGCCGCGCTCGCGGGCGCTGGACGCTACTTCGAGACCGATAAAGCCGCCGCCGATAATGGCAATATGCTTTTCCGGCGCCAGATGCGCACGAATCGCAAGCGCATCCGCGTGCGTGCGGAGATAAAGCGCGCCGGACGTATCCGAGCCTTCCATGACTAGCTTGCGCGGGCTTGCGCCTGTCGCGAGCAGCAGCTTATCGTAGGAGAGCTCTCTGCCGTCTGTCAACAGGACTTGATGAGCGGCTCTGTCGATACGCTCGACGGAGCTTCCCGACAGCAGCTGAATGTTCAGCTCCTCCAATTTCTTGCTATCCAGAATAGGAGTCGGCTCCTCATCCTCCAGCAGAACCCCCTTCGATAGAGGCGGGCGCTCGTAAGGTGTCCGGCTCTCTTTGCCGATCATTGTAATGCTGCCTTCGTAGCCTTGATTGCGCAGCTCCAGTGCCGCGTTGGCGCCGGCCTCGCCCGCGCCGATAATAACCATGCCGTGCTTTGTCATCGTTTGTTCCATGCTCCCTTGCTTCATAGATGTTGAATCAGAATGGTAAAGGCTCATTATGAGCCAGTCAGGTTTGTTCGATTTTCGCATATTGGAGCCGAATTGGCTAGACCGCTGGTATTAAGGAATTAGTCTACGCTTTTCTTCCGTTTTCTCTGCATGAATAAAATGGTAGAATTGCCATAGAACAAGATGGAGGTGTCGATCGACGATGGTTGCTTATGGTTGGTGCAGAGGGATCGAGGACGCGCAGCAGCTTCATGCATACGGGCTTGATTACATCGAGTGTCCTCTGTCCGCCCTGCAGCTGGAAAACGAAACACAGCATCAGAAGCTGCTGCCGGCATATTTGGAAAGCCCGCTGCCGGTATATGCGTTTAATGTATTTTTCCCGGGGGACTTAAAGGTTGTCGGTCCGGACGCGGACCCGGAGCGGATTCGGCGTTACTTGCACCGGGCTGCGAAGACGATGAATCGGATTGGAGCGAAGATAGCGGTGCTTGGCAGCGGGAGAGCCCGCGCCATACCCGAAGGCTGGGAATGGAATCGGGCGGAGGATCAGCTATTGCTCGTGCTGAGCTGGATTTCGGAGGAATTTACCGGCAGCGGCGTGACGCTTGCGATAGAGCCGCTGAACAAGAAGGAAACCAATCTGATAGGCTCCGTTGCGGAAGCCGTCCGGTTTGCCAAGCAGATTAACCATAGCACGATCCGCGTGCTAGCCGATTTCTATCATATGGACGAAGAGGGAGAAGCGTTGAATACGCTGACGGCCCACAAGGATTGGCTCGCCCATATTCATATCGCGGACACCGGCCGCTTGTCCCCGGGAACCGGGCAGTACCCGTATGCCGAATTTGCCGCACAGCTTCAAGCAGCCGGTTACAAGGGGGGCATATCCGCAGAGTGCACCGCCGATGATCCGGGCGCTCAAATCCCGGCCGGTTTTGCATTCATGCGGCAAGCCTTCAGGCAGCTGGGCTAAGCTTCGGCGCGGTTCCACTCCAGCATCTTCTTCTGGAACTGCTTAGGCGAGCAATCGTTATATTTCTTGAACATTTTATAGAAATGCGCCATGTTCGGCATGCCGATCCGGTCACCGACCTCGGAGACGCTTAGATCCTTCGTAAGCAGAATACGCTCAGCCCACTTGATCTTCCTATAATTGACGTATTCGGTGAAAGACATGCCGATCGCCTTCTTGAAGAACTTCACGAAGTAGTAGTAGCTCATATTCGCCAGTTTCGATACCTCTTCCACCTGAATGCGGTCGGTTAAATGCGCTTCCACATAGTCGATTACGCTTCTGAGCCTCGCCCGGTCGAAATCCTCGCGATCGGCCAGCACCTTCTTCGAATCGTTGCGGATAAGCAGCAGCAGCAGCTTCTTGATATACATGCTGACGGCAAGCTCGTAGCCGCTCTGCTTATCCGTCACTTCATGCAGAATGCTGCGGATGCATTCTGCGGCTTCGACCCGGGTAGCTTCGTTCTCTTGAAAAATATAATTGGCGCGGCTGAGCGGTTTTTTCGTTTCGGAGAAAAATCGCATATACGGCATGGAGCTCTGATCGATGAACTGCTCCAGGTCAAACTGCAGGACGATATAGTTCAGCGGGCTGCTCAAGCTGCGGTCGCGGTGCAGCTGCCTTGCGCCGATGAGCGCGATGTCGCCAGTTCTTAGTTTTACGCATTCATCTTCGATATTGACATCCAGTTCGCCGGTCAAGACAAGCAGCAATTCAATTTCCCGATGGTAATGCCAATTAATAAACAGGTCGTTATTCCGCTGGGATTGGAACACTTTGATCGACAACAGCGGGTTCTCGTACACAACCTTCTCATTATAAAATTCCACGATACCATCCCTTCGATGCCAAAATCACATAAAAGCAGACCTATATAGATCCTATATTTTTTCGAGCTCGTTCGACTATACTGTTCGTAGTGTGTTTCTCTCTATCAATCTATGAAAGTAAACGCATACTACTAAATTATATCATTTCAACGCTCATGGAGGTAGAAATTAAAAATGTCAAAAGTACGTGTAGGTATTATTGGCTGCGGCGGTATCGCCAATGGTAAACATCTCCCAAGCTTGGCTCAAGTCAAAGAAGCGGAAATCGTAGCGTTCTGCGACATTATCGTTGAGAAGGCTGAAGAAGCAAAAGCGAAATATGGCACAGAAGAAGCGAAAGTATACAGTGACTATAAAGAACTGCTGAAAGACGCGACAATCGAAGTTATTCACGTATGTACGCCAAACGATTCCCACGCCGTGATCTCCATCGACGCGATGGAAGCCGGCAAGCACGTGCTTTGCGAGAAGCCAATGGCTAAAACGGCTGCCGACGCTCGCAAAATGCTTGAAGTTTCCAAGCGTACAGGCAAAAAACTCAGCATCGGCTACAATAACCGTTACCGTGCTGACAGCCGTTACCTGAGAGAGGCTTGCGCGGCTGGCGAGCTTGGCGAGATCTATTTTGCGAAAGCGCATGCAATCCGCCGCCGTGCGGTTCCGACATGGGGCGTATTCTTGGACGAAGAAAAACAAGGCGGCGGTCCGCTTATCGATATCGGTACGCACGCGCTTGACCTTGTATTGTGGATGATGGACAACTACAAGCCGAAGGTTGTTCTGGGCCGCGCTTATCACAAGCTGTCCCAAAACGAGAACGCTGCGAACGCTTGGGGTCCATGGGATCCTGCGAAATTCACGGTAGAGGATTCCGCATTCGCGATGATTACGATGGAGAACGGCGCAACCGTTATCCTCGAATCCAGCTGGGCTCTGAACTCCCTTGAAGTCGATGAGGCGAAAGTTTCCCTCAGCGGTACGAAAGCGGGCGCGGACATGAAAGACGGTCTTCGCTTCAACGGCGAGCACAACAGCCGCCTGTACGTAAACAAAGTAGAACTGAACAGCGGCGGCGTTGCTTTCTACGAAGGCGCGAGCGAAACTGCAGAGGTTCTTGAAGCAAAAATGTGGATCGATGCCGTTATCAACGACAAAGAGACATTCGTTAAACCGGAGCAAGCGCTCGTGGTTTCCGAAATTCTTGAGGCGATCTACGAGTCTTCCCGTACGGGCAAGGCAATTTACTTCGATTAAGAGATGTATGAAAGAAGCCGGGGATGGTTCAGCCATTTCCCGGCTTCTTTGCTTTCTCTCCATACAGAAAGCCGTCGTTACCGCCGGGAGAGCGGTATCGACGGCTTTTCCTGCCAGGACTAGTCGCCGTTAGTGCGGGCGTTCGTGTAGCCGGCTACGCCGGAGGTACCTTCGTCAGAGAGCTCGGCCAACGACTTGACCTCGCCATGCGGCTTCTGATTCTGCTTTCGGGTCTTCCATGCGCTTTCGCGGCGGTTCTTCGAAGACGTCATTGATGGATGGCTCCTTTACGCAGGTGGATTCGGAATGCTTGTTACTCGTTTATCCTGCGCGAATCGACCGATTCTTATAACATTTATTGCTTCGTTATTGGCTGCGACGACCAGCAGCGGAGCGCTGAAGAACAAGAACTGACTTGCACATAGCATTAGCAATGCCATAGGCGTGAATACTAAGCGCGTAAACGCGGATATGGCCGCGAGAGGGTTAAGTGCGCCGTATGAAGAACTCAAGCGGGCTGATCAGTTTGAAGCTGCAGATTGTTTTTTGGTCCCGACAATTACGACTGTTCAGTGGCATAAAGGTGAAGTTACTACAGTACTTTTAATCTGATTTTCGGCTGGAATGATTTCATATTGGCCTATATACTGATTACAGATTACTAGATCATAGTAGGAGGCCATTATGCCAATCTATTTCGATGAGGCCAAACAGCAATTTCATCTGCAAACGAGCGCGTCCAGTTATATTATTGAACTAGCCAAAGGGATGTATCCATCGCATATCTACTGGGGGCCAAAGCTGGCTTCGTTCGCCAGCCGTCTGCAGAGCGTAGCGAGATGCTCGTTTCACCCGAACTTCATCGCGGGAGATGAATCGTTCTCCTTCGATACGCTGCCGCAGGAATTTCCGTCGTATGGCACCGGCGATTATCGGGAGCCCGTATTCGAGGCGCAGTTTGCGAATGGGAGCACGGTAACGGATTTACGCTATAGCGGCCATACAATTACAGAGGGAAAGCCGAAGCTGAATGGACTGCCTGCGACCTATGTGGAGCAGCCGGAGGAAGCCGATACGCTGGAACTGCGGTTAGTGGATGAGCCAACCGGTCTGAGCGTCGTCCTGCTTTATTCGGTATACAACAAGTTGGATGGGGTTGTACGTTCGGCTCGATTCGAGAACAATGGCAGCTCCAACATCACCTTGAATCGGGCACTGAGCGCAAGCGTCGATTTCCCGCGTGCGGATTTCGACATGCTGCAGCTGTCCGGGGCTTGGACGCGCGAGCGCCATATTTTCAAGCGCCCGCTAGTACCCGGAATCAACCGGATCGACAGCAAGCGGGGATCGAGCAGCCATCAGCAAAATCCGTTCCTTGCCCTGATGACCCGAGGCGCAACCGAAGAAACGGGCGAGGTCTATGGCTTCAGTCTCGTGTACAGCGGCAGCTTTCTCGCTCAAGCGGAAGCGGACCAGTTCGGCACCTCGCGGGTAAGCATTGGCATTCAGCCAATGGATTTCAGTTGGCTGCTCGAACCGGGCGAAGATTTCCAAACGCCGGAGGCGGTGATGGTTCGCTCAAGTGAAGGGCTTGGCGGCTTATCGCGCACGTATCACCGGTTATACCGGACGAGGCTATGCCGTGGAGCATTCCGTGACGAGGCACGACCGATTCTGGTCAACAATTGGGAAGCGACTTACTTCAACTTCAATGCCGACAAAATAGTGGAAATCGCGAAGGCCGGCAATGAACTTGGCATCGAGCTTTTCGTGCTGGATGACGGCTGGTTCGGCAAGCGCAATAGCGACAATTGCTCGCTTGGAGATTGGGTCGTCGACCGCGTCAAGCTTCCTGAGGGGCTTGGCAAGCTGGGAGATGCCATTACTTCCGGCGGCATGCAGTTCGGTTTATGGTTCGAGCCTGAGATGGTATCGCCGGACAGCGACCTGTATCGCAAGCATCCGGACTGGTGCCTTCATGTGCCTGGCCGTAGCCGGACGCAAGCACGGCAGCAGCTGATACTGGATCTTTCGCGATCGGACGTCTGCGATTATATAGTGGAATCGGTTAGCGCGGTGCTGGATTCTGCGCCGATTACCTATGTGAAGTGGGATATGAACCGCAATATGACTGAAATCGGTTCGGAGCTTCTGCCTGCGGAACGTCAGCGGGAGACGGCCCACCGTTACATGCTCGGTCTCTATAATGTGATGGAACGGATTACTTCGCGCTTTCCGCATATTTTATTTGAGAGCTGCTCCGGCGGGGGCGGAAGGTTCGATCCAGGCATGCTGCATTACATGCCGCAGACATGGACAAGCGATGATACGGATTCGGTGGAGCGGCTCAAAATTCAATACGGCACGTCGATCGTCTATCCGGCAAGCGCCATGGGCGCGCATGTATCGGCCGTACCGAATCACCAGGTGCATCGGATCACGCCTTTCGAAACGCGCGGCCATGTCGCCATGTCCGGCAATTTCGGCTACGAGCTCGATCTGACGAAGCTCGCCGAAGCGGAAAAGTCGGAGGTCAGCCACCAGGTAAAGCAGTATAAAGCACTGCGCCACTTGATTCAATTCGGCGACTTTTATCGTCTCTTGAGCCCGTTTGAAGGAAATAGCACGGCGTGGATGTTCGTGTCGGAGGATAAGAAGGAGGCGTTCGCCGCTTATTTTCGGGTGTTGGGGGTACCGAACGGCCCGGTGAGCAGGCTGCAATTCAGAGGGCTCGATCCTGCCAAGCTCTATCGTTTGGAACAAGACGGCCAGTTGTATGGCGGAGATGAGCTCATGCATTACGGTCTGTCGATCCCCAATCTGATTGGAGACTTTAAAAGCGTATTGTTCGTATTGCGGGAGGCATCCAGCGCCGTTGATTGAAGATGGAGGGCTATACTTCGAACCGCCTTTTTTGAGGGTGGTCAGATGTTAGGCTTGTCGACTTTTATGTGGTTAGCGTGTGCGCGCCGAGCATGAGAGAGCGCCTGCAAATTTCTAACGGTTGCTCCAGTGCTTTTTTGCAAAATAATAGCCTTTCTTGAACTCTAACGGTCGCCAGAGGCGTTTTTTGGCCCAAATCGGAAGAATTCGCTGCCCCAATCGCCAAATAGCGTTGCTGAGAACCGTTAGCCTTTCAAAAGGGCATTTGAGGCTAAATAGCGTGCATGGCAACCGTTAGCGTATGAGCGCGGAAGCATAATGCAATTTCGATTCTCGAAGTCATTCAAGATGTGAATGATTCCTCGTTAGAAATCGACAATCAAGCTTGATGTCAGTCAACCATCCGGACTCGCGATTGAATCGACAGTTTGACCCGCCCTAGTTGAGGGCGGTTTTTTTTTATAAACCCGTTGACGGAAAGGATCTCCATCGATTAAGATATCCATGTAATCGTTTACGTAAACGATTACACAACAAACACAACATGAAATTATGCAATTGGTATTGCAACTTGAGGTGAGCGGTTTTGTCCAAAGCAACGATCAAGCAAGTGGCTTCTGCAGCGGAGGTATCGACGGCGACGGTTTCCCGAGTGCTGAATGACAGCGGTTTCGTGAGCGAAGAAGTGAAGAACCGGGTGCTGGAAGCAGTCAAGCGGTTGAATTATCAGCCGAGCGCTATCGCCAGAAGTCTTAAACAGGACAAAACGTTTACGATCGGCGTTATCGTGCCTGACATTTCAAACCCTTATTTTATGGGGATTTCGAGAGGCATTGAAGACGTGGTCGGCCCGGAAGGGTTTCAGCTTACGTTCTGCAGCTCCGATGAGAATCCGAAGAAAGAAAGCCAGCTGCTCCAGCTTATGCAAGAGAAGCGGGTCGACGCGGTTGTACTAGCGACATCCGGCGATAACGATCCGATCTTGGAAAGGCTCTCGGGCTCCGGCATTCCGATCGTCCTGATCGACCGGAAGCTAAAGTCGTTGGAAACGGGAAGCAAGCTGGATCAGGTAACGGAAGACAATATTGACGGCGCGAGCCGACTGACGAGAAAGCTCCTTGAAGCCGGACACGTCAGAATCGGCGTAGTTAACGGTCCGAGCCGGGTAAGCACCGGACGCGAACGTTACGCTGGCGTGCTGAAGGCCATGAAGGAATTCGGGCTGGAGCCGAATCCGCTCGTATTTAACGGCGATTTCTCCGTCGATGACGGCATTCGGGCGGTTCGAAAGTTTTTAGCGGCGGACCCGAAACCGACAGCCATTATTTCGCTGAACAACCGCATGAGTTTAGGCGTGCTTCTCGAAATCGTGCGGAGCGGGCTCAAAATTCCCGACGATATCGCGGTTGCCTCATTCGGTGAGGTTGAAGCGGGGGCTTTGCTTAAAAATCCCGGCTTATATTATATTGATCAGCGTCCGTATGAAATGGGACAGAAGGCAGGAGAAATTCTGCTAAGCCGCATCCGCAAAGATGAACCGCAAAGCGAGCCTCTGTACGAAGTGTTCCATAACGAGATCAACCAATTATGATTATAAAGGCCGCCCTGATGCGGCCTCATAACCCAGGAGGATGAGAATGTGACGAACCAATCAAACCTGACATGGAATCGATTGCAGAGCAGTATGCCGAAAATCGGAATTCGTCCGATTATCGATGGCCGCAGAGGCGGTATCCGGGAGTCTCTGGAAGAGGTTACGATGGAAATGGCGCGCAGCGCCGCTGCGTTCCTGAGCGAGAACTTGCGTCACAGCAACGGCGAGCCGGTTGAGTGCGTCATCGCCGATACTTGTATCGGCGGCGTGGCGGAAGCCGCGCAAGCGGAAGAGAAGTTTTCCCGGGAAAACGTCGGCCTGACAATCTCGGTAACGCCGTCCTGGTGTTATCCGACGGAAACGATGGATACGCATCCTACCCGCCCGAAAGCGATTTGGGGCTTCAACGGTACGGAGCGTCCTGGCGCGGTTTACCTGGCAGCCGTACTCGGCGCGCATAATCAGAAGGGATTGCCGGCATTCTCGATCTACGGGCATGACGTTCAGGATATCGGCGATACCGAGATCACGCCGGACGTCCAGGAGAAGCTGCTGCAGTTCGCGAAGGCGGGCCTTGCGGTTGCGACGATGAACGGCAAGTCCTATCTTTCGATGGGCTCCGTGTCGATGGGGATCGCGGGCTGTATCGTTGACGAAACGTTCTTCCAGCGCTATCTCGGCATTCGCAACGAATATGTGGATATGACGGAGTTCGTCCGCCGGATGGAGCTTGAAATTTACGACAAAGAAGAGTTCGAGATCGCGCTCAAATGGGTGAAGGAAAACTGCAATCCTGGCGCGGATGTGAACCCTGAACATTTGAAGCGCACGGATGAGCAGAAGGAGAACGACTGGAAGACGGTCGTCAAAATGACGCTGATCGCCCGCGATTTGATGGTCGGCAATCCGAAGCTCGCAGAGATCGGATACGGCGAGGAAGCGCTCGGCCGCAACGCCATCGCGGCTGGTTTCCAAGGACAGCGCGCGTGGACGGACTTCTTCCCGAACGGCGACTTCATGGAAGCGATCTTGACCTCCTCGTTCGATTGGAACGGAATCCGCGAGCCGTACATGGTCGCTACGGAGAACGATACGCTGAACGGCATTACGATGCTCTTCGGCCATCTGCTTACGGACGCAGCGCAAATTTTCGCGGATGTTCGTACGTATTGGAGCCCTGACGCGGTGAAGCGCGTAACGGGCCGCGAGCTTGAAGGAAAAGCCGCGAACGGCGTCATTCATCTTATTAACTCGGGACCGGCGGCGCTGGACGCAACCGGACGCCAAACAAGAGACGGCGAGCCGGTCATGAAGCCGTTCTGGGAAATTACGCAGGATGAGGTTCAGGCTTGCCTGGAAGCGACGCAATGGTGTCCGGCGGTCGATTTCTTCCGCGGCGGCGGCTTCTCGACGGACTTCACGACCCGCGAAGGCATGCCGGTAACGATGGCAAGAATCAACCTGATCGCAGGCGTAGGACCGGTTCTGCAAATTGCGGAAGGCTACACGGTCGAGCTGCCTGACGAGATCCACGACAAGCTGGATCAGCGCAGCAATCCGACTTGGCCGACGACTTGGTTCGTGCCGAACTTGACCGGCGAAGGACTCTTTAAAGACGTTTATACCGTGATGAATAACTGGGGATCCAACCACGCGGCAGTGAGCTACGGCCATGTCGGCGGCGATCTGATTACGCTGGCTTCCATGCTTCGTATTCCGGTCTGCATGCACAACGTTCCGGAAGACCGGGTATTCCGTCCGAGCTACTGGACGGCTCTCGGCGGAATTGAGCCGGTCGGCGCGGACTATCGCGCTTGCGCGGCGCTTGGGCCTCTATACAAGTAAGAAACGGAGGCTATTCGGATGGAAAAGCGATATGCCATCGGTGTCGATTACGGCACTGAATCGGGGCGGGCGCTTCTCGTCGACATTGCGACAGGCGAAGAGGTAGCGACTCACGTCACGCCTTATCCGCACGGCGTCATCGACGAGACGCTCCCGGGCACGGGCCGGAAGCTCGAGCATGACTGGGCGCTTCAGCATCCGGAAGATTACTTGGAGGTGCTGCGGCGGTCGATACCGGAGGTGCTGCGCGCCTCCGGCGTAAGCCCGGAGCGGGTCATCGGCATCGGGATCGATTTTACCGCTTGCACGATGATGCCGCTCGATGCGGCCGGAACGCCGCTCTGCCTAGTAGGGAATTGGAAAGACAATCCGCACAGCTGGGTGAAGCTGTGGAAGCATCACGCCGCGCAGGAGGAAGCGAATCTTATTAACGCGAAGGCCGGCGAGCGGGGAGAATTATTTCTCGCGCGTTACGGTGGGAGGCTGTCCTCCGAATGGATGCTTCCGAAAGCGCTGCAAATTCTGAATGAGGCGCCGGACATCTACGCGGAAGCCGATTGCTTCATGGAAGCGGCGGATTGGGTGATCATGCAAATGACGGGCAGCTTCGTACGGAGCAGCTGTACCGCCGGATACAAAGGAACATGGCATAAACGGGACGGATTTCCGTCCGATGCGTTTCTCGCATCGCTTGATGAAAGGTTCAAAGATTTCGCCACGGAGAAGCTCCGCGGTCCGATCCTGCCGCTGGGCGCGAAAGCCGGCGAGCTGAACGAGCAAATGGCCGCGCTGACCGGGCTTGAACCGGGAACGGCCGTCGCTGTCGGCAATGTCGACGCGCATGCGATGGTTCCCGCCGTCGGCGTCGTGACGCCCGGCAAGCTTGTTCTCGCGATGGGCACGTCAACATGCCATCTGCTCCTGAGCGACAAGGAAGTGCATGCGGAAGGGATCGCAGGCGTGGTGGAGGACGGCATCGTGGCCGGGTATTACGGTTATGAGGCCGGACAGTCGGCGGTCGGCGATATTTTCGCCTGGTACGTGAACGAGTCGGTACCGGCTTATGTGCAGCAGCATGCCAAGGAAGAAGGCATCGGCGTGCATGAATGGCTGGAGCGCCGCGCAGCCCAGCAAAAGCCGGGCGAAAGCGGACTGCTTGCGCTCGATTGGTGGAACGGCAACCGTTCCGTCTTGATGGACTCGGATTTGACGGGCGTTATGGTCGGCATGACGCTTCAGACGAAGCCCGAAGAGATCTACCGTGCGCTGCTGGAAGCGACCGCGTTCGGAACGCGAAAAATTATCGAAGCGTTTCAAGACGGCGGCGTGCAGGTCGATGAGCTCTATGCCTGCGGCGGACTGCCGCAGCGCAATCGGCTGCTGATGCAAATCTACGCGGACGTAACCGGCAGAGAGATCCGAATAGCGGATTCGACGCAGACGGCGGCGCTCGGCGCGGCAATGTTCGGCGCGGTAGCGGCAGGAGTGGAAGCCGGCGGCTATGACAGCGTGGCGGATGCGGCGAAAAATATGGCCCGCGTCAGGGAGGAATCCTTCAAGCCGATGGCGAAGAATGTAGAGACCTATAATGCGCTGTACGAGGAATACGTGAAGCTCCATGATTATTTCGGCCGCGGCGGGAACGACATCATGAAGCGTTTGAAAGCGCTTAAATCCGGGTAATGAAGATGTGCGGAAGCACATTTTCATTTCGCAAATCTGCAATCGATTCCATAATATCCAATTATAAGGGAGCTTTCGACATGGACGTACATCAAAGTTTACTTTCTCTCAGCCAAGCCAGACCCGGCAAACGCAAGCGCGAATCCAGCTACGACCGCTCCGGCGGCAACAAAGATTTCTTCACGATTAAACCCGGCGACAAGACCGATATTTGCCACATTAAAGGTGCCGGAGCCATTACGCACATCTGGATGACCATGGCGCCTGACGCGCCGATGGAGGAAGCTTTTCTGCCCCGCAAAATCGTCATCCGCATGTTTTGGGACGGCGAAACGGAGCCAAGCGTGGAAGCGCCGATCGGCGATTTCTTCGGGATGGGTCACGGCATTACCCGGAACTATACGTCGGCAGCGCTTATGATGAGCCCTGAAGATGGCAAAGCGTTCAACAGCTTTTTCCGTATGCCATATGCAATCGATGCCAGAATTCAGATCGAGAGCGAAGCGGAGCATCCGATCAAATTTTATTTCTACGTCGATTACGAAGCGTACGACAAGCTGCCGGATAACGAGCTCCGGTTCCATGCGCAGTGGAATCGCGAGAATCCGACGGACGGCATCCCGGACGCCGGCGTCGACAATGCCTACTTCGAGTTCGGCGGCAAGAACACGACCGGCGACGGCAATTATGTCATCCTGGAGGCCGAAGGCACAGGACATTACATCGGCTGCAACTTCAACGTGCATAACCTGCGCGATACGAGCGAGTGGAATTGGTACGGCGAAGGCGACGACATGATCTTCATCGACGGCGAGCCTTGGCCGCCTACGCTGCACGGAACCGGCATGGAGGACTATTTCAATACCGCATGGTGCCCGCAGCAGGAAGTGTGCACGCCTTATCACGGCATTATTTTAGGCGGCGGTCCCAACTGGAGCGGTAAAATTTCGACCTACCGGTACCATATTCTCGACCCGATCATGTTCGACAAGAGCATTAAAGTGACGATCGAGCACGGCCACAATAATCACCGCAGCGACGACGTGTCGTCGACGGCATACTGGTACCAGCAGGAGCCGCATCGTCCGTTCAAGGCGCTGCCGAAAGTAGATCGGCGGCTGCCGCTGCCGGACACGAAACCGTTTAACCCGGATAGCCTGGCCAAAATATTCGGTCACTCCAATCCATAATGACCGGACATCCGCGAGAGAGGAGGAACACGAGCATGAGACCTGTACTCCTCTTGGCTGCGGCCGCCCTCCTCTTGGCGATGGCGGGCTGCACGTCCGGGGATAAGTCAGACCCGATGCTGAGCTCGGAAGGGAAGCCGTTCATTTTGAAAGGGGTGACGGATCTTCAGCAAGTTTCGCAGTTGACAGGGGCGGAATCGCCGAACAAGACGGACCGTTTCGCCGTTTACGGAACGGATCTCGGTTCGATGTTTAACGATGGGGACAAAACGTATTTCGTATTCGGCGATACGTTCGGCGAACGCGCACCGGATCAGATTGGCGGAGGCGGCAGCTTCTGGCGCTCCAACACGATCGGGTATACGACGGACGACGATCCGTCCGACGGCATTAAGCTGGACGGCATGATTGCGGACGATATCGGGCTTGCTGCCGAGCTGCTGCCTTCCGCGAAGGTCGATTACGACGAAATGACCAAAATCCCGACGCACGGGCTGTCCGCGAACGGCGCGATGTACCTGTACTACATGTCGGTCAACCATTGGGGAGATCCCGGCAAATGGGATGCCAACTATTCCAGCGTGGCGAAGTCGACCGACGGCGGCCAGCATTGGACGCTGCTCGATCAGCTGAAATGGCCCGGGGACAGCAACTTCATCCAGGTCAGCCCATATAAAGTGAAAGCGGAAGACGGCAAGACGGACATTTACTTCTGGTGCATTCCGTCCGGGCGCTTCGGCGGCGTTCAGCTGATGAAGGTCGGCGAAGCCGATATTGAGAAAGCGGGGGCTTACCGATACTACGCCGGCGATGATAAAGAAGGGACACCGATATGGAGCGAGGATCGGTCCAAAGCGAAGACCGTCGTCGACGATACGGTCGGCGAGCTGTCGGTCGTATGGAACCCGTATCTTGAGAGATGGCTGATGACCTATCTCAAAGAAGGGCAAGGCGTGGTCATCCGCGAAGGGCTTGCGCCATGGGGACCGTGGGGCGAAGCGATCGATCTCGTGAAGGCATCCGACCAGCCGGGGCTGTACGGCCCGTTCATGAACGATCGGTATACCGCCGATGGCGGCAAAACGATTTACTTTACGCTTTCGCTGTGGGATCCGTATAATGTGTTTTGGTTCAGGGCTTCTTTACAAAAATGAAAGCGGATTCAACGAAGGCTTTTCCATCCGGTTTAAGCGCGGCACAGCGTTTAAATATAGCATGTCCACAAATAAAAGGGAGGCTTTTACACATGCAACCAACTCAGGGGAAAATCAGATTCAGTACGGCACTTCTATCCGTTATGATCGTATCCTCAATGGCTCTGACAGCATGCGGCAGCGGTAACGACAGCTCGAATAACACCTCCAACACCACGACAAACGCAAGCGGCAATACCGGCAACAGCACGGACGCAGCGAACGACGGCAACACCGGCACGGCGGCGCCTGCCGAGAAAGTCACGGTCGAGTTCTGGGCGAACAAATTCGAAGCGACGACGGATGCCTGGTTTAAAAAATGGGTCGATGCGTTCAACAAATCGCAGGATCAAATCGAAGTGAAGCTTCAGATCGTTCCGGGCGACGCATGGGCTCAGAAGCTGAAGGCCGCTCAAGCCGCGGACAAAGCGCCCGACTTCTACACGATGAACTACGGCGGTATCGCGAACGCTGCCAAACTCGCGCAAATTCAGCCGCTGAACGACTTGATCGAAGGGGCTAAATTCGACGATCTCTATGATAACATCAAAGATTTCGTATCGGTCGGCGATAAGTACTACGCTTACCCGATGCTGGTTGAGCCATCGGCCGTCCTTTACTACCGCAAGGACCTTTACGAAGCGGCGGGCCTCGATCCGGAGAAGCCGCCTACTACTTGGGATGAGCTGATCGAGAACGGCAAGAAGCTGACGAAAGACGGCATCTTCGGCTTGGCTACCGGCCAAACGGCGCCGGATCTCGGCTGGTCCTCGTGGGGCTTGCAGTCCGGCGCAGCCGGTCACCTGGCATTGACGGACGACTGGTCCAAAGCGGATATCATGAACGATGGCTATAGAGCCGTTGTCAACTTCTATGCGGATGCGTTCAAATCGGGCATCATGCCGAAGCAAGCGCTTTCCGGTTATCCGGATATCGCGCCGTTCGGTCAAGGCAAGGTCGCGCAGGCCATCAACGGCTCATGGGCGATCGGCCAACTCCGCAACGACTTCAAGAACATGCTGGATAAAGTCGGCGTAGCGCCAATGCCTTCGCAAAACGGCGATGCTTCGACAACGACGGCAACGCTTGGCGGCTGGACGCTCGTCGTCGACGGCAAATCGAAGCATCCGAAAGAAGCGTCGGCCTTCATCAGCTACCTGCTCGGCGGAGAAACCGATGTCATGATCGACTTCTTCAAAACAAGCCAATTCTCCAAATTCTCGCCGCGTAAATCGGTAGACGAAGCGATGAAATCCGACCCGGCTGCATCGCAAGATCCATGGCGCGCGCTGATTGCCGAGAAGGTCATCCCATTCTCCAAAGCGGAGCCAATCTATCCATGGGATGTCAGCATCGCCGTATCGACGGCAATCGAGTCCGCCATGAAAGGTACCGATCCGGAGAAGGCGCTGCAAAAAGCGGAGAAAGACATCAACGACTTTATCGCGAAATCGAAGCTGGCGGGCACGAATCCGAAGGCGGCACAGTAATCTTCAGCAAAATCAGTTGATTCAACGTCCGGGGGCAGGAGGACCGCCCCCGGTCATTTCCCATATCGAGGAAGCGGCGGTGAGCGGCTTATGTTTAAAAAAAATTACAGACAAGACAACGGGGTGGCCTATCTCCTTCTGGCCCCGATCGTCATCCTGCTGACGATATTCGTCGTCATCCCATTTTTCTATTCCTTGAAGGTCAGCTTCTACAATTGGAGCTTTTACCAGCCTTCCGTGTTTGTCGGGTTTGACAATTTCAAATTTGTGCTGGAAGACGATCTATTCTTGAATTCCGTATGGGTCGGCATCAAGTTCACGCTCATGGTCGTTCCGGCGTCCATGGTCGTTTCGTTCTTGTTTGCAAACGTGATCAAGGGCATGAGAAAAGGCAGCGCAAGCATTGTAAAAACATCCATCTACATTCCGACGATTATTTCGGGGATCGTGGCTTCTGTTATTTTCGTGTTTATCTACGACTACATGGGGGGCTTGGCGAACTATGTGCTGAGCTGGTTCGGTTCCGAGCCGCGCGCATGGCTGGCCGATGTCAAAACAGCTTTGCCCAGCATCGCCGTTCCCGCGATCTGGCTCGGCTTTGGCCTAACGACGCTCATTATGCTCGCAGGGCTGCATGACATCCCGGAAAGCTATTACGAGGCCGCCGATCTTGAAGGCGCGGGGACATGGCAGAAAATGTGGTATATTACGGTACCGCTGATGAAAAACATCGTCCTGTTCTTGACCGTTACCGGCTTTACAGGGGCAATCTCGCAATACGAGCTGTCTCTGGTCATGACGGGCGGCGGTCCGCTCGATACGACGACGACGCCGAATTTGTACATTCTGAATCACTTCCGCAATGACGTGATGGTCGGCAACTCCATTGCCGCGTCGCTGCTGCTGTTCGTCGTGCTGGGCAGCATTTCGGCCATCATTTTCAAGGTGCTGAATTCCGAGAAAGCAATAGACGGTTAACCAACCAAGAGGGGAGGATCGGACATGAAAGCCAAATTAACGATTCAAAAAACAGCGCTTACCGCCATAGCCGCGTTTTTCACCCTTCTCGCCCTGTTTCCGCTGGCATGGGTGATGATCGCCGGGTTCAAGGAGAAGACCGAGGTGCTCTCCACGCCGTTTCGCTTTTTCCCGAAGCAGTGGCTCGTCACGAACTATGTGGACATTTTGAAAGATGCGGCTTTCCAGAAAGCGATGCTGACGACCTTCGGCGGTGCCGTCTTGTTTGCCGTTCTCAGTCTGCTCGTCAACGCTTCCGCCGCGTATGTGTTCGCGAGGCTGGAATTCCGTTTTAAAACGGTCATGTGGCTCTATGTCATCATTACGATGTTCGTTCCGGGCATGGCGATTCTGCTGACATCCTTTATCGTGGTGAACAAGCTGGGGATGCTCGATACGTTTGCAGTGCTCGTCCTCCCTGGCGTCGCATCCGCGGGGGCGATGTTTTTCATCCGGCAATTTTATCTCAATATCCCGCTTGCGCTGGAGGAAGCAGCCTTGATCGACGGAGCGGGAAGAATCCGGATTTTCACGAGCGTGTTTCTTCCGATGTCTTATCCCGTGTTCGTCATTGTCGGGATCGGCTCGTATCTCGGCTATTGGAACTCCTTCGTTTGGCCGACCATGACGATTACGAATCCGGACCTGTACCAAATCATGCAGTATTTGGCGACGTTCCGTTCCGAGCGCTCCACGGAGATGGGCATGCTGATGGCCGGCTCCGCGCTGTCCGCGCTTCCGACGATCGTGCTGTTCCTGATTTTCCAGAAGTACATCATTTCAGGCATCAAAATATCCGGTTTGAAGTAGTTCCACGTTAGGAGGGTCTAAGTCATGATCGTGCTTGAAAATAAACGAATCCGGCTCGAACTGAGCGAGGAGACCGGAGCGGTTTGCGCCCTGCGCGATGCGTTTGCCGGCATTGATTATATAACCGGCTCGGCGGGCTGCGATGCGTTCCGGCTGGAGACCGACGACGGTTTCAGCGGCGCATTCGCGTCGTTCAGCTATTCGTTGGAGCCATCCGAGCCAGGCGGCAAGCGGGCTCATCTCGTATGGCAGACGGGGAACGCCATCACCGTTAGCGCAGAAATCTGGCTTGCCGCAGGAGAAGGCGGGCTCCAGTTCCGTTGCTCGGCGGACAACGGATCCCCGGTCAGACTGCTCAGCTTGGAGTATCCGGTTCTGCCCGATTTTGGGACGATCACCGATGAGGGACTGGACGATTATGTCGCGCATTCGTTCGCAACCGGCGTGAAGGTGCGAAACCCGTTGAAGCATTTCGAGACTGGCGGCAAAGGGCTGCGTTTTATGCCTTATCCGGAGAGCTTTTCGGGTGCTTCCATGCAATTTTTCACGTATTACGGCTTGAACCGGTGCGGCATTTATTTTGCCGCGGTTGATGGAGACGGGCATCCGAAGTGGTTGAACTTCTACAAAAATGACAACGGGTTGCTTGAAGCTTCGTTTATTCACGGCTGTCAGGATATGGGGCCGGGAAAAGGGGTTTATCCGCCGTATGCGATTGTGGTCGAGCCGACGGAAGGCCGCGATTGGTACGAGGCGGCGGACCGGTACAGGGGCTGGGCCGAGAAGCAGAAATGGTGCGCCAAAGGCCCGTTGGCCGAGCGACCGGAGACAGCGGCCTATGAATGGCTGTACAAGGATATGGGCGTGGCGACGTTCGGCATCAATGCGGGATCGGACCGGACGGCTTGGCTGAAGGCGTATCACGAAACGATCGGCACGGGGATGTTTCACGTACTCGGGCCGGATTGGACGAATGCGCCGCAAACGTTCTACAAAGGGTTTCCAGGCGGGTTCGACGATTGGTTCCCGACACGATTTAATGAAGCGAACCTAGCGTACATCAAGGAGGCCGGCGATAAATTCGCGCCATTCGAATTCGACTATTTGTATCATTTTGAAGGCGCGGACGGCGATCTCGGCCGTGCGGCTGCCCAGAAGTTTCCCGACCTGAAAAAAAGCATCGACGGCTACAAGTTTCCGTTCCTATGCCCGGCCCATCCGTATGCGCATGATTTTCATGTGCGCCGCGATGCGGAGCTTCAGCGGGTGAACGACGTCGATGCCATCTACTATGACATTTCGGCCAATAACATCCTCAAAATTTGCATGGACGATTCGCACGGTCATCCGGTCGGTGCCGGCCGCCTGATCGAAGAAGCCTACCGCCAAAATTACGCCGATACCAAAATCGCGATGGCGTCCGCTGCCGGACGTTACGTGCCGATGGGAACGGAAATGATGAACGAAACGATGCTTGGCCTGATCGATTACTATCAGGCGCGGGCAGGCGGACAGCCCGCGGCGCCGCTTGAGCTGTGGCCGATCAGAGAACTGTTGAAGTCCGGCGATGCGGAGCTTATCCCGATGTTTGCCTACGTTTATCAGGAATACGGCGCGGTTCGCATGGACGGCTGGGGGAAGCTGGTAGAGGAAATCGGTCAATTGTACTTTTTCACGGTAGCCCGGACGTATTTGTGGGGCGGCCTGTACGAGCTGAATTACGAGTATAGCCCGATGGAAGCGCTGAATGGCGGATTGGAAAATGCGCCGGAGGAGCACTACTACCCGTTCGAAGCCCGCGGTTATGCGTTCTCCGAGCGGCGTGCCGCTTACTTGGGCGCTTATGCGAAGCTGCGCGTGGGCGCTGCCAACAAGTATTGGGCTTACGGCCGGATGCTGCGGCCGCTTGAATTCGAAACCTCACGAATCCGCATGGATTGGTTCCATTATAATCACGGCAAGGAAACGCCGGAGTACAACAATGCCGGCGAGCTTGAGGTCGATGCGGTCATCCATTCCGCATGGACGTACAAAGGCGAGAGCACCGGCTTGTTTTTCGCGAATGTCAGCGAGCAGGCGCAGAAGGTCAAAACGAAGCTGGCCACGTATTTGCCCGGCGCGGACCGCGTTCAAGGAAGCGTTACCGTACGATTGTTTGGAGCAGGGGAGCATGCGGAACAGCTCGACATCGCCGCAGCTAGTTCAGGGGAGCTCGAGTTTGATATTCCGGCCAGATGCGCCGCTATGATTGAGCTTACGGTTTAAAGTGCCAGGTGCGCTTGATGATCGTGCTGCGCTCCGTCCCGACAATTTCGATGATCGCTCCCGTTGTACTTCGTACAAAAGTCGCTCTCATTCGAAATGTCGGTGCTGCGCTCCGTGATCAAAAAAGCTTAGTGGCAAAACCTTCGCTGGCAGCGGGGGCTGAATTGCTTCGTTTGACTCAGCTAAGAGAAGTGAAAAGACAAAGCCGGATTTTCAACATGCGGGGAAGAGGTGTTAGTAATGAAAGCGTTAGTGATGGAGCAGCCGCGCGTAGCGGTCATTAAAGAGGTACCATATCCGGCGCCGAAGCCGGGTGAGGTTGTGATCGAGGTGGTTCGGACCGGCATTTGCGGCACGGACTTTCACATCTTCGAAGGAGAGTTTCTTTCTCCGTATCCGTTGATTCCGGGGCATGAGTTTTCCGGCGTCATCCATGAGCTGGGCGAAGGCGTAGATGGATTTGCGGTTGGCGAGCGCGTAACGGCCGATCCGTCCCTGTTCTGCGGAAAATGCCGCTACTGCCTGACGAACCGCGGCAATCAGTGCGAGAATTGGGGCGCGCTTGGCAACACGGTGAACGGCAGCATGGCGGAGTACGTGGCTGTGCCTGTCCGAAACGTGGTCAAAATTCCGGACGGCATGTCGTTCGAGACGGCCGCCTTCGTGGAGCCGATGGCTTGCGTCGTGCACGCCATGAACCGGCTGCAGCTGAAGGCGGGACAGTCCGTGCTGCTCTTCGGTGCAGGCGCGATGGGGCTGCAATTGGTTCAATCGCTGTCGCGGCTTGGCGCTTCCGGCGTGACCGTCGTGGATGTATCGACCCGGAAGCTGGAAATGGCTCTTGCACTCGGTGCAACCGAAGCGGTGCTTGCGAACGAACAGGCGCGGCTGGCCGGCCGGCGCTTCGATGTGGTGGTCGATGCGACAGGCATTCCGTCCGTCATCGAACGCGCCTTCGCCTACCTTGGCAAAACGGCGACTTATCTGCAATTCGGGGTTACGCCGAAGGATGCTTCCATTCAGATTAATCCATTTGATCTCTATCATAAGGATTGGACGATTTTGGGTTCCATGGCAATCAATTATACGTTTCTGAACGCCTTCGACTGGGTGAAGGAAGGCCGCATCGCGCTGGAGCCGCTTGTCTCCAAAGTGATCACGCTCGAAGAAACGCCTGCATTTCTCGCCCAGCCGAAAGATCCGGAGCTGCTCAAGGTGCAAATCAAAATTCGTTAGCGGTGACGGGGAGTTAGGAGGCAGGAGAAAGAGAGACGTTTTACCTCCGCCCGCGGAACTGGAAGTTTACTATAACTAATCATGGATAAAGGATGATCGAACAATGCAGCCATTTAACGGACTGGATATGGGTATAGGCAATTTGATGCGTTTATCGAATGCGGTAACAAGATCGATTAGCCCGGAAAACTTCACTGGCGAGAAGGGCAATGGCGCGATGGCGACGGAAGGAACCGGCGCTGCCTGCGCGCGCGACCTCGGTATCGGCTGGAAGGTATCGCCTTCCGTGGAAATCGAGCCGGGCGTGGAATTTACGATGGGTGAAATTCAGGGGCCTGGCGCCATTCAACATATTTGGCTGACCTGCTTCCCGGGCCAGTGGCGGAACATGATTTTCCGTCTCTATTGGGACGGCGAGGAATCGCCTTCGGTCGAGGTGCCGGTTTGCGATTTCTTCTGCAACGGCTGGCAGGAACGGGCGGACGTGAACTCGCTCCCGATCGCGGTCAACCCGGCGGGCGGCTTTAACAGCTATTGGGTCATGCCCTTCCGCAAAACGGCGAGAGTCACGATGGAGAACAAAAACAACGACAAAGCGGTGCTGTACTATCAAATCGACTACACGCTTACGGACGTTCCGGACGACGCGGCTTATTTTCACGCCCAATGGCGCCGCAGCAATCCGGTTGCCTATAAGGACGTGCATACGATTCTTGACGGCGTAAAGGGCAATGGCCACTACGTAGGCACATATCTGGCTTGGCAGGTCAACAACACGGGCTGGTGGGGAGAAGGCGAAATCAAGTTCTACATGGACGGCGACAGCGAGTTTCCGACGATTTGCGGTACGGGGACGGAGGATTATTTTGGCGGCGCCTGGAACTGGGAGCAGCCGCAAGGCACGTATAGAACGTACTCGACGGCATACCTCGGCATGCATCAGGCGATCAAGCCGGACGGATTGTACCGGAGCCAGCAGCGCTTCGGCATGTACCGCTGGCATGTGATGGATCCGATCCGGTTCAAAGACGATCTGAAAGTCACGATCCAAGATCTCGGATGGCGCTCGGGACGCAGATATTTGCCGCAGCAAAGCGATATTGCTTCAACCGCTTACTGGTATCAGGCCGAACCGCATGCACCGTTTCCGAAGCTGCCGGGCAACGATGAGCGGGAAGTCATCTAATCGACCGCCATGGATAACAATACCATCTACCATATTGCAGAGCGGGTCGGCGTTTCACCCTCTACCGTATCCAGAGCGCTGTCCGGTAGAGGCTATTGCGGTCAAAAAACGAAAAGCCGCATTCTCGCGGCGGCGAAGGAAATGAACTACGCGCCCGTCAGCGCGGCACAGATACTGAAAATGCGGCAGACGAAAAAGATTATTTTCGCCGTTCCCGATATTTGCAATCCCTTCTACTTCGATATGATCAACGGCATCAATCAAGTGCTGGAGGAGCACGGCTACCTGATGATTCTCTTCTATACCAAGCATAGCTTAAAGGAAGAGCTGAAGGCGATTCAAAACTTGAAGGAGAAGGTGGCCGACGGCATGATAATGGTCTCCTTCAACTTCAACGAAGAGAATATCGAAGCGATCAACGCCGTGCAGGCGCCGGTCGTGCTGACGAACAAATACGTATCTCCCGAGGGAGAGGACCGGTTTGATTACGTGTATACCGACACCTATCACGGCATCAAGCTCGGGACGGAGCATTTAATCGCGCAGGGGATTGAGCGGATCGGCTACATCGGCGGCAACAGCAGCGAGCAGACCGGTTACCAGCGGCTGTGCGGCTTTCGCGACGCGATGGAGAAGGCGGGGCTGCCGGTGCTTTACGATTACGTGGCGGAATCGGACTATACGGAGAACGGCGGCTACACGACGGCCAAGTTTTGGCTGCAGCGTTCCGAGCTTCCCCAAGCTATCGTGGCCGCGAACGATTTGCTTGCGATCGGCGTTATGAAGGCATGCGAGGAAGCGGCGCTGCGCATTCCGGAGGATATCGCGATCGTCGGCATGGACAATCTGGACATCGCTTCCCGCGTCCATCCGAAGCTGACCTCGGTATCGCTCGTCCAGGAGGAAATCGGCAGAAGGTCGGCGCAGGTGCTGATGGACAGGCTTCAGGGCATTCCGCGGGAAGAGGGCGAAATCAAGCTGATGCCAAGGCTCGTCGTGCGGCATTCCAGCATAAGGCCGGGATGAATGGATTGGCAGCGGCTTGGTTAAGGGCAAGGCAGGTTGACGGCGTCAGCTGGGCCGGGTCAGCACGGACAGGCGGGCTTGTAGGCGGCAGACTCTCGACTAACACAGGCCCGTAGGAGCAAAGAGCAGTTGCCGTGCAACTGCTCTTTGTTTCAGTTCGGTGCATAGCGGAGGCGAAATCATGCAATGGTTCTAACGGACATTTATGCCGTTAGGGACCGCAAGTCTATGGAATCCGGGGAGCGGCGACAGGATTCAAGGCCATCCGCTTCGCATCGGAGCAGCATGGAAAGAGAAGTGCAAAATCCCCATCCATAAATGAATGGGTCTAAGACAATGAAATTTGCATAATGACAGGGAATATTGAAAATAATTATCAATTGGGTGACGAAAAAGTCTTGACAAAACACGGGCTGAAAATTAATATCAGTTTAGAATTATTTTAAACAAACGCTCTCTAGGAGGAATATAACTATGTCCCTAATCGGTAAAGAGGTTCTGCCTTTCAAAGCGCAAGCTTACCAAGGCGGCAAATTCATCGAAGTAACGGAAGAAAATTTCAAAGGCCAATGGAGCGTTGTATGCTTCTACCCAGCTGACTTCACGTTCGTTTGCCCAACTGAGCTTGGCGACCTGCAAGACCAATACGCAACATTGAAATCGCTTGGCGTAGAAGTTTACTCGGTATCGACAGATACTCACTTCACGCACAAAGCATGGCACGACAGCTCGGAAACGATCGGCAAAATCGAGTACATCATGATCGGCGACCCTACGCATACCATCTCCCGCAACTTCGACGTGTTGATCGAAGAGGCAGGTCTTGCTGACCGCGGTACGTTCATCATCGATCCGGACGGCGTTGTTCAATCCGTTGAAATCAGCGCTGGCGGCATCGGCCGCGATGCAAGCACGCTCATCAATAAAATCAAAGCAGCACAATATGTCCGCAACAATCCAGGCGAAGTTTGCCCTGCGAAATGGCAAGAAGGCGGCGCGACGCTTAAACCAAGCTTGGATCTTGTCGGCAAGATCTAAGATACGATTTAAATTTTTTTCTGCCGCTTTGCATCCTATGGGTGCAGGCGGTTTTTTAATAATTTAATTGAAAATGATTATCATTTGGAAATCAAAGATGGATTGACAAAATTGTAGTTGAAAACTAATATCAGATTATAATAATTTTAAATAACTGGGAGGGGACGAGAAATGGTATTAGATCCGGAGATTAAGGCACAATTAAATCAATACTTAGGCTTGATGGAAGGCGACGTGCTGATTAAAGTCAGTGCAGGCGACGATCAAGTATCGAAAGAGATGCTTGAGCTGATGGACGAACTTGTCGGCATGACTTCCCGAATCGAGGTCGAGAAAGCGGACTTGCCGAGAACGCCAAGCTTTAGCGTGAACCGCCCAGGCGAAGAAACGGGCATTGCGTTCGCCGGCGTTCCGCTCGGCCATGAATTTACGTCTCTGGTTCTCGCATTGCTGCAAGTCAGCGGCAGAGCCCCTAAAGTCGAGCAGGACGTTATCGATCAGATCAAGAGCATCAGCGGCGAATACCGCTTTGAGTCGTACATCAGCCTAAGCTGCCATAACTGCCCGGACGTCGTGCAGGCGCTGAATCTGATGAGCGTCCTTAATCCCGGCATTTCGCATACGATGATAGATGGCGCGGCATTCAAGGCAGAAGCCGAGAGCAAGAACGTGATGGCTGTTCCATCGGTGTACTTGAACGGCGAGTTTTTCGGCGGCGGCCGCATGACGATCGACGAAATTCTGTCCAAAATCGGCACGAAGCGCGATGACTCCGAGCTGTTCAACAAAGAGGCTTATGACGTGCTTGTTGTCGGCGGTGGTCCTGCAGGCGCAAGCGCGGCTATTTACGCCGCGCGCAAAGGGATCCGCACAGGCATCGTGGCGGAACGCTTCGGCGGTCAGGTGATGGATACGGTCGGCATCGAGAATTTCATCAGCATGAAATACACGGAAGGTCCGAAGCTCGCGGCCAGTCTCGAAGAGCATGTGAAAGAATACAACGTCGACGTGATGAAGCTGCAACGGGCTAAAAGCATAGAGAAGAAGGATCTCATTGAAGTCGAGCTCGAGAACGGCGCCGTGCTGAAGAGCAAGACCGTTATTTTGTCCACGGGCGCACGTTGGCGCAATATCGGCGTTCCGGGCGAAGCGGAGTTCAAGAACAAAGGCGTAGCTTATTGCCCGCATTGCGACGGTCCGTTGTTTGCAGGCAAGCGCGTAGCTGTCATCGGCGGAGGCAACTCCGGCATCGAGGCGGCGATTGATCTCGCAGGCATTACCAGCCATGTGACGGTTCTGGAGTTTTTACCGGAATTGAAAGCGGACTCCGTGCTTCAAGACCGTTTGTTCAGCCTTCCGAATGTAACGGTGTACAAGAACGTTCAGACGAAGGAAATTACCGGTACGGACAAAGTAAACGGCATTACCTACATTGAACGCGATACCGGTGCGGAGAAGCATGTGGAGCTTGAGGGCGTGTTCGTTCAGATCGGCCTTGTCCCTAATACCGATTGGCTTGTCGATGGCATTGAGCGTACGCGTTTCGGCGAAATTGTCGTGAACAGCCACGGAGCAACCAGCTTGCCGGGCGTTTTTGCCGCGGGCGATTGCACGAACAGTCCGTATAAGCAAATCATAATTTCGATGGGTTCGGGCGCAACCGCAGCATTGGGTGCCTTTGATTATCTCATTCGTCATTAATCGCGGCTTATTTTTACTTCGGGCCGCCTTGCATCCTGATGGATGCGGGCGGCTTTTTAATTGCCGGCCAGTGAGAATCATAATCAATTGGGAATCAAAAAAGGTTGACAAAACACTTAATGAGAATTAATATCAATTTATAATAATTCTAAATAAACTTATTCTTTAGGAGGAATACACATCATGTCACTCATCGGAAAAGAAGTCCAACCCTTCAAAGCGCAAGCTTACCAAAACGGCAATTTCATCGAAGTAACGGAAGCGAACTTCAAAGGCCAATGGAGCGTCGTATGCTTCTACCCGGCCGACTTCACGTTCGTCTGCCCTACGGAGCTCGGCGATCTGCAAGATCAATACGAAACGTTGAAATCGCTTGGCGTTGAAGTCTACTCCGTGTCGACAGATACTCACTTTACGCACAAAGCGTGGCACGACCATTCGGAAACGATCGGCAAAATCGAGTACATCATGATCGGCGACCCTTCGCACACGATCTCCCGCAACTTCGACGTGTTGATCGAGGAAGAGGGCTTGGCTGACCGCGGAACGTTCATCATCGATCCGGATGGCGTCGTTCAAACCGTCGAAATCACTGCAGGCGGCATCGGCCGCGATGCAAGCACGCTCGTGAACAAGATCAAAGCAGCTCAATATGTCCGCAACAATCCGGGCGAGGTTTGCCCTGCGAAATGGCAAGAAGGCGGCTCAACGCTTAAACCGAGTCTGGATCTAGTTGGCAAGATCTAAGGAGTGAGGTAGAAATGGTATTAGATGCGGAAATAAAAGCGCAATTGAATCAATACCTGGGCTTGATGGAGGGCGACGTACAGATAAAAGTCAGCGCCGGCGATGATCAAGTATCGAAAGAGATGCTTGGGCTGATGGACGCGCTTGCCGGCATGTCTTCCCGGATCAAGGTTGAGAAAGCGGACTTGCCGAGAACGCCAAGCTTTAGCGTGAACCGCTCGGGAGAAGACACGGGCATCGTGTTCGCCGGCGTTCCGCTCGGGCACGAATTTACGTCCTTGGTGCTCGCGCTGCTGCAAGTGAGCGGACGAGCCCCCAAAGTCGAGCGGGACGTCATCGATCGGATCAAGAGCATCAAAGGCGAATACCGCTTTGAGACGTACATCAGCTTGAGCTGCCACAATTGCCCGGACGTCGTGCAGGCGCTGAATCTGATGAGCGTTCTTAATCCCGGCATTTCGCATACGATGATCGACGGCGCGGCGTTCAAAGCGGAAGTGGAGAGCAACAACATCATGGCTGTGCCTTCCGTGTTCCTGAACGGCGAATTTTTCGGAGGCGGCCGGATGACGATCGACGAGATTTTGTCCAAAATGGGATCGGCGCGCGATGATTCGGCGCTGTTCAACAAAGAGCCTTACGACGTTCTTGTGGTCGGCGGCGGGCCTGCGGGCGCGAGCGCAGCCATCTATGCGGCGCGAAAAGGCATCCGCACGGGCATCGTAGCGGATCGCTTTGGCGGACAGGTGGTCGATACCCTTGCCATTGAGAACTTCATCGGCATGAAGCATACGGAAGGTCCGAAGCTTGCGGCGAGCCTCGAAGAGCATGTGAAAGAGTACGACGTCGACATCATGAAGCTTCAGCGCGCTGTACGTTTGGAGAAGAACGACCTCATTGAAGTCGAGCTTGAGAACGGCGCCGTGCTGAAGAGCAAGACCGTTATTCTCTCCACGGGCGCCCGCTGGCGCAATATCGGCGTTCCGGGCGAAGAGGAGTTCAAGAATAAAGGCGTGGCGTATTGCCCGCACTGCGACGGTCCGTTGTACGCCGGCAAGCGCGTTGCCGTTGTCGGCGGCGGCAACTCCGGCGTCGAAGCGGCGATCGATCTCGCGGGCATTGCCAGCCATGTCACCATTTTGGCGTCCTCAACGGAATTGAAGGCGGACGCTGTGCTGCAAGATCGTCTCCTTAGCCTGCCGAACGTAACGGTACTAAGAAACGTTCTGACGAAAGAAATTACCGGAACGGATAAAGTGAACGGCATTGCCTACATCGAACGCGAAACGGGAACCGAGAAGCATGTCGAGCTGGAGGGCGTGTTCGTTCAGATCGGACTTGTTCCCAATACCGAATGGCTTGACGATCACATTGAACGGACGAGCTCAGGCGAAATTGTCGTGGACAAGCGCGGAGCAACGAGCATGCCAGGCGTATTTGCCGGCGGCGATTGCACGGACAGTCCGTACAATCAAATCATTATTTCGATGGGTTCAGGGGCAACCGCGGCGTTAAGTGCCTTTGATTACCTCATCCGTCATTAATCGACCTAAAACAGCTCCTCAACCCGGGAGCTGTTTTTTTTATGAATTCAGAGTTTCCTTCATAACGATCAAAGCCTATGAATACACATGTGTAAAGATTGATGCATGTCCGATTACTATTGGATTGCGCGAGGGGATGAAGCTGGGAATGAAACAAGCAGAAGCTGCCATAGCGATTCTAGGAATAGGCACGTCCGTGCCGGATTATCGTCTTGATCAAGCTGATACTTCGCAGCGTCTAACTCAAGCATTAAGCGAGCTGCCCGACTCGGCTCGCTGGGTGAAGAGACTATTCAAGCAATGCGGGGTCGAGACCCGTTATACCTGCGAACCGAACCTGCTGGAATCCGCCGATAACTGCCGTTATTTTTCGCAGCGATCCGATCATTCCGTTCCTTCAACCGCCGAACGAATGGAAACGTACAAGAGAGAATCCGTTCCGCTCGGACTGAAAGCTGCGAGAAAAGCATTAGCGGACGGAAAAGTGGAACCGTCAACTATTACTCATCTCATTACGGTGAGCTGCACGGGACAGTTCCTCCCAGGTTTGGATGCAGCATTGGTCCAACAGCTGGGATTAGCTGTCACCGTCAATCGGATTCCGCTAAACTTTCTAGGATGCGCTGCCGGATTAAAGGCCGTGTGCTTATCTAGGCAAATTGTAGCCAGTGATTCCTCCGCCAAAGTCCTGATTGTTTGCGTTGAACTATGCACGCTTCACATTCAGCCCTCCAGTGAACGAGAGGCTTTGTTCGGCGCTTCTTTTTTTGGCGACGGGGCTTCATCTTGCGTCGTAGGCGCTGCAGAATCGAACCTTCACGGCCTATTTCAATTAGGAAACGATCATTCCATCCTCCTGCCGGACTCTGCGGAAGAGATGGTGTGGGAGGTCGGCAATTACGGCTTTGATCTTTATCTTTCGACGAACATACCTAAACTGATCGGCCGCTTTATTCCCGAACAAATCGAGCATTTGATCCGTGGAGGTCACAAGCCCGAATTATGGGCAATCCATCCCGGAGGCAAGGGAATCATTGACACGCTGGAAGACCTGTACGGACTAACGCAAGAACAGACCCTGCCCAGCCGCACCGTTTTGCGCAATTATGGGAACATGTCCTCGGCAACCATTTTATTCGTGCTCCACGAGATGAGGCAGGGGCTCATAAGCCGTGGATCCGGACCGACAGCAGGCATAGCCCTTGCATTCGGCCCAGGCCTTACCTGCGAGATGATTCAAATCGCTTATCGCCCTCCAGTCACGCTTGAAGAACAGCTTTTAAATGAAGCCCATGCTTAGGGGCTTCAGACAGAGAGCTGTAGAGCATGAACTGATGGATGACTTCTCGACAGGGGGACCGGAGCTAAGGGAAGCCTTGCGGCATCTTCGAGTCCTCAACCGGATCTTCGGTGCAGCCGCGCCTACGCTCTACGGCGTACAGCGTATGTGGACGGAAGCAGGAAAGCCGAATCGCTTCTCCATCTTGGATATCGGGTCAGGGTCCGGTGACGTGAATCGGCACATCCTGCGGTGGGCGGATAAGAACCGGATTGATATGAAAATTATCTTAGCAGACATTACGGAAGAAGCTTGCGATGAGGCCAGGCTGTTCTATCGGAATGAACCGCGAGTACGTGTGATGCGGCATGATTTGTACGAGCTGCCGGAAGGCTGCGCGGATGTCGTTACAGGGACGCAGTTTGTCCATCATTTTGCCGCCGATGAGCTTTCAAAGGTTGTTGCATGCATGCTCAAGGCTTCCCGATTCGGTGTAGTGATCAATGACATCCATAGGCATTGGATTCCATGGGCCGCAGTCTGGCTTACGGCGCGAATCATCTCTAAAAACCGGTATATCGTTAATGATGGACCTCTGTCCGTGGCTAAAGGCTTCCGTTCGGAGGATTGGATCCATCTAAGGAGTGCGTTGGGCATTTCGAGGATGGTATATGCCTGGAGACCGCTGTTTCGGTATGTTGTCGTCGTCTGGAAAAGCTCAAGTCTACATTCGGAACCTCGGAGTTGAATGGAATGAATCACATCCAGGATGTGGCGGTTCTAGGAGCAGGAGTCGCCGGCAGCAGTTTGGCTAAGACGTTGGCGGATCGAGGCTTTGATACCGTATTGATCGATCGCAGCCGCTTCCCGCGCCATAAGGTTTGCGGAGAATTCCTTTCCCCCGAATCCCAAAGCACGTTGAATGCGCTGGGCTTACGGGACGCAGTCGAATCGCTGCAGCCTAGCATGATTCATCGGACACGCCTTAGCTTCAGCGCAGGGAATGCTTTGGATATTCCATTGCCCGGTGCGGCCATGGGGGTTAGCCGGTATTTGCTGGATTCCGCTTTGCATCGTGCGGCGGTAAACTCAGGGGTACTTTTGCAGACCGCAGCAACGGTAACATCCGTCCAGCCTAGTGCAAAAGGGTATTCGGTTACAACGAAACAGGGAGAGGAAAGTAAAACCTATCAAGTCCGGGCCGTTATCGCTGCGTGGGGCGCTAATTGTCGTTCAGGCCTTCCTGGTCATCGTCCGCATGATAACACCGCGGATACGCATATAGGCGTGAAATCCCATTTTCGCGGGATCGATATGGAGCCCGTCGTCGAGCTCTATTTTTTTGAAGGCGGATATTTAGGCATTTCACCGATTGAAGGCGGACTCGTCAATGTTGCGGCATTGTTGAAACGGAAAGCTTTCCCGGACACCGAAAAATCGATCTTGGGACTGATTCAGGCCGCTTGCAGCCGGAATCCGAAGCTAGACCATAAATTGAAAAATGCCGTTCCGGTTCCGGGCACTCAAGCGGCCGTTGCCCCCGTTCAATTGAATCGAAAGCCGGTAGCATGGGACATCGTCCCGCACATAGGAGACGCCGCCGTCATGATCCCGCCGCTTTGCGGTGATGGAATGTCGATGGCGCTGCGTTCGGCCCTATTGTGCGCCCCTCTTGCGGAACAATATTTGCGCGGCGCGATTTCGCTTGCCGGGTGGCAGTCTGAATACTCGCATTCTATACAAAGGGAATTCAAAAGCCCCTTGATGTGGGGGCGCCGTCTTCAATGGCTGTTCGGCGTACCGGCCTTGCCCCGAATGATCTTGAGCGCCGCGCATCTTGTGCCGGGACTGGCATTCGGATTGGTTAAAGCGACAAGGTTAAAAGAACGTTAGGCGTGAAATCGGCCATAAAGGAGCAAGGCCATGGGATTTCAAAAGCTTGCCGCAATCGCATATCGATATCCGATCGCAATCATCCTGTTTTGGACCTTGTTCCTGGTCATTTTTGGCTATTATGCGCCTAAGCTGTCAACGGTAGTAAAGGGTCACGGCTTACAGCCAAACGGAGCCTATGTTCAGGTGGAGCGCCTGTTGTCTACCGAGTTTCACATCCCCGAGGATCCTGCTATTCTTGTGTTTGAAAAGAAAGAGAACGTATCGCGCCAACAATTTCAACTTTTTATTCAGCAAACGTTGGTTCTGCTGCGGGGAGTCGACGGTCTAAGCGAGATGGTTTCGCCGCTGGAAAGGGAAGGAATGCTCAAAGGGAATTTCGCCTTTGCGCTGCTTGCCTTTCATAACGGCCCTCATGAAATGAAGCAGGTGATCGGTGACATTCAAAGGCGCCTGCCCGATAATCGTCATATCTCGGTGAAAATGACCGGGAAATCCGTCGTTCAAGCCGATGTGAACTCGGCAAGCCGACAAGATTTGATAAAGGCTGAACGAATTGGCATTCCGGTTGCGTTCATCATCCTTTGGATCGCTTTCGGCGGCATCTTGGCAGCTCTTATTCCTATCGTAATTGGAATGTTCGCGGTTACCGGAACGATGGGAATCATGTCTTTGCTCGGGACGAAAATCGAGTTGTCCAACTTTGTGCTGAATGTCATACCCATGGTGGGACTGGCTCTAAGCATTGATTTTGCTTTATTGCTGGTCAGCCGGTTTCGAGACGAGCTGAAGAAGGAGTCGGCAGCGGAAGCATTGACGACGACAATGAAGACAGCCGGAAGAGCGGTCTTTTTCTCGGCGGTTTGTATCTTATTAGGCTTAGTGGGGATTTTATTTATTCCGCTTCCTATGTTTTCAACCATCGCAATCGGAGCGATGACGGTACTGGCGGTTTCGGTCTTGTTAACGTTAACCTTCGTTCCCGCTTTATTAACGATCTTATGGCCTGCCCTGCAATCCGGAAGCAAACCTTCGCATACCGATGGAAGAAAAACCTGGTATCGAATTTCCCTCTTTATCATGAAAAGGCCTGTCCGAATGGCGCTGCTGGCTTCCTTTATGTTGATGAGCTTGCTGCTGCCTTTAAACCATATGAAAGTTGCCATTCCGGATGCCTCATCCTTGCCGCAAAACTATGCTTCCCGTATGGCTTTCGAGGTTTACCAAACCCATTTCGATTCACGAAAAAATTCGAATGTATATGTGATCGCCCAAGGAGCAGGATCGGAATTAACGGAAGCGGATTGGATAAACGCCTACGCGCTCGTTCAAAAATGGGCGATCGATCCGTACGTTCAAAAGGTGGATTCGGTGTTCTCGAGCTTGCGAATGCCGCCCGAACAGGTATACCTCTCCGTTCAAAACCCGTTGATTAAATCGAAATATGAGCCTGTCATTCAACAATTTGTCAACGATAACAAAATGTTTATCCAGGTTACATTGAAGGGCGAACCATCTTCCGGGCCTGTAAGGAGTTGGCTCAGGCTGCAGGAGCTGGAAGGAGAGTCTTCAGATCTGCGATATCGGTTAGGAGGAGAAGGGAAGTACCAGCAGGAGGTCTTTGATGCTATCTTTCACAACATAAAGTTCGTGTTTCTATTTATCGTGGCCTCTAACTTCATCGTGTTGTTCTTCGCTTTTCGGTCCATCCTCATCCCGCTTAAAACAATTGCAATGAATCTGCTCAGCCTAGGGGCGTCATTCGGCATTCTGGTATGGATCTTTAGAGAAGGACGCTTAGGAATGGAACCGGACAACATCGCCATCATGATCCCCGTATTTATCTTCGGTCTGGCATTTGGCATCAGTATGGATTACGGCGTATTCCTGGTGTCGCGAATTTTCGAAGCCTACCAGCAGACGCAAGATAATCGCCAAGCGGTGTTGGAAGGGCTGACCTCGATCAGCAGAATCATTAACTCTGCAGCCGCCATCATGATTGCGGTAACTCTGCCTTTTGCTTTCGGAGAAGTTGTCGGGGTCAAACAACTCGGGATCGGCATCGCAGCAGCGATATTTATCGATGCAACCGTCATAAGGATGGTTTTGGTTCCAGCTTTAATGAGAATGTTCGGCAAGTGGAACTGGTGGGCGCCAGGTTGGTCAAAATAATGCGCAGGATCCGCAGCGTCGCCTGCATCTTGATGGATGCGGGCGGCTTTTTATTTGCGCTTGAGCCGCTCTTCCATAAGCGGAATGTTCGCCGGGTCGTTATAAAACCCGATTTTGTCGTCGATCAGCTTCAAATTCTCTTGCAGCTTCTCCATTTGGCGCACGACCTCCATCCGGTGCTCCATCAACATCCGCTTGCGCTCTTCAATCGTCTCTGTACCTTTCAGCGCCCGCTCGCTATAAGACTTGATCTCCTTTATCGGCATGCCGGTATCCTTTAAGCAGCAAATTAAGGCAATCCAATTCAAATCGTCTTCCGTAAACGTGCGATTGCCCGATGGGGTCCGCTCGACAAATGGAAGGAGCCCTTCTTTATCGTAATAACGCAGCGTATGCGCGGTGAGTCCGAATTTGCGAGCGACCTCGTTAATGGTGTAGTTCATTTTTCCAGCCTCCGGTGCTTGACTTAGAGTTAACTCGAAGCGATATGCTCACTTTAAACCTCAACGATCGATCCGGTCAAGAGGCCATTTGAAATGACAAAGGAGATTTTACGATGGATCATCGAGTGAAAATCGCTCTTGTTACAGGCGGCAGCCGCGGGCTTGGCAAGAATTCTGCATTGGCGTTGGCACGTAAAGGAATTGGCGTAGTGATAACGTATCATACGCAGCAATCTCATGCGGATGAGGTCATACGCGAGATTGAGCAGCATGGAGGCACAGCCGCTGCGCTGCAGCTTGACACAAGCCTCGTTTCGTCATTCGACGCGTTCGTTTCGTCCCTCGGCGATGTATTGAAAACCAAATGGAACCGCGACAGCTTCGATTACTTAATCAATAATGCGGGCATTGGCAAAAATGCTCCTTTCCCGAGCACGACGGAGGAGCAGTTCGACAGTTTGATGAACATCCATTTCAAAGGCGTTTACTTCTTAACTCAGCAGCTGCTGCCGCTGCTGGCCGACAACGGGGGGATCGTTAACGTGTCCACCGGCTTGACGCACTTTGCTATGGAGGGTTACAGCGCATACGCTTCGATGAAGGGAGCGGTCGAGGTATTGACGCGTTACTGGGCGAAGGAGCTCGGCAAACGGGGAATCCGGGTGAATGCAGTGGCTCCAGGAGCGATCGCAACCGACTTCGGAGGCGGAACGCTCCGCGATAACCCGCAAGTGAATGCTCATATCGCTTCGATTACCGCGCTTGGGCGCACCGGCGAACCTGGCGATATCGGCGGCGTAATCGCTTCGTTATGTACGCATGAAATGGGCTGGGTCAACGCGCAGCGCATCGAAGCATCAGGGGGGATGGTCCTATAATTGGCGGCTATCTAGGCTTTGCCGTAGGGCATACCGATTTTGATAAAGCAGCTTGTACAATAAAATAGACCGGTTTGGGGATTCAATGAAAGCTCTTCTTTGCGTACGTATTCATCAGGCGAGATTTTCGCCAAGCAGGCGTTCACGATGTATTCGCTGATCTCACAGGGTGGTTTTCTGCACACCTTACATCTGAGTTCTTGCATGGATGACCTTCCTCCCCCAGATCTGATAGCTATCCACTATCGTACCAGACGAGCAGGGTTTTTATTCGGATGATTGGCATCGTCGAATACCTCTTTACATCTGCGTGAAAATTTGCTTGATGCATGAAGAAAACAGCGGGCCCTTCGAGGTCCGCTGTTTTCTCATTCGGCTTTAATCAGCTAGCGTAGAGATACTATTGATTATAGCCGCGGTATTGTTGGGAGGTTTGGGCGTTTGAATAGCCGCCGAAATGCTCGACCACCGGCTGCGAAGATTGCGCAATGTGCGAAAATGCTTGCTGCGGCTGTTGGCTATGCTGCGAACTCTGAGCTTGATAGCCGCCAAAGTGGGAAACGACCGGCTGGGAAAAACTCATTGCGGATGGCTGGTGCCACTGCTGCTGCGTATTTTGAGCTTGATAGCCGCCGTAATGGGAAATGACCGGCTGCGATGCCTGGTAGGAGCTGTTGCCTGCAAATGAGCTCATTGAGGAGGCTTGCTGCGGCTGATGGCTCCATTGCGAATTTTGAGCTTGGTAGCCGCCATAATGGGAAATGACCGGCTGCTGCCATGCGTTTGTATAGGAGGACGATTGCTGCGGTTGCTGGCTCTGCTGCGTATGTTGAGCTTGCATGCCGCCAAAGTGGGAAATGACCGGCTGCTGCCAAGCGTTTGTATAGGAGGAAGATTGCTGCGGCTGATGGCTCCATTGCGAATTTTGTGCTTGGTAGCCGCCGAAATGGGAAAGGACCGGCTGCGATGCGTTTGCATTGAATTGGCTGCTTCCTTGCATGCCGCTGTTGTAACCTTGCTGGCCGAATTGATTCATGTTGTTGAGATTCCTCCTAATAAAAGTTCATGGATTTAGCCAAGGAGTTCGTGCTTTTGCCCCTTAAAGCCTACATTATTGTTGGAAGGCTGCTGCGTTTTTATAACTGGTGGGATTTGGAGATATAGCTAAAACTGATTAATGGGCGAAGAGCTTACCGCATCTAAAAAATGCTTCGGCGCTTCGATGATTTGCAGCCTGGCAAAGGCTTCTCTCGGCATACAGGCTTCTAGAATCGGCAATGACGCTTTCAAGTCATTCGTTCTGCTTCCTATAATCGGATCCGACAAGAGAGCAAACCCAAAGTCGGCGTACAGCTTTACCGCACGAAAACTGCCCGGTTGCGTATGCAGATAAATGGGGTAATCTTCATCGGTTAGCTGCAGCATGACAACCGAAAGCAGCGCCCGGCCTAGTCCTCTGCCTTCGTACGGCTTCCTCACCTTATACCAATGCAGCGTATTGATTTGGTTATACGCTTTCCAAATAAAGCACGTTCCTACCGGAGAATCGTCGTCATCCTTGCAAACAAAAATACATTTCTCATAAAACAAGTCTCCTTGATCGGCGTAAACATCATGAAAGAAATCCGTCATAAAGGCATGGTAGTTCTTAGCTGTGTCGGGATCGTCAAAATGGATCGCCTTCCAGATATGTAATTCATCCTTGCGGCAGGTTCTAACATGAAATCCCGGCGGCATGCCGCGGACCGCAGCTGGATTCATCGATTTGCACATCATAAATAAATTCAAATCGGGGATGTCCAATTCTCCACGTCCTCTTCTTATCATGGCATTGACTCTATATGTTATAACGATTTATGTATTATACAGAATGACTCCCCGCTACTATAATGAGGTCAACTCTGTGATAGAATGCGGGTGCAAAAGCATGGACAGCGTGTTTCGAAACGTTCAGATTTTACTGGTTGAAGCGAATATATGCAATCAAGCGATGATCCGATCCATCCTTACGGAGAGGGGAATAGCGGTAGATACAGCGAGCAATGGAACCGATGCTCTCGTGATGGCGGGGTATAAACGATATGATGCCATTTTGATGGATCTCCACCTGCCCGGAATGGAAGGGTTTATGACCGCCCGGAAAATACGGAAGCTGGAGACAGGGATTAAGACGCCGATTATCGCGATGTCGGAAGTGGTCATGAACGAATTTGTGGAGCTGGCAGATCAATACGGAATGAACGGCTGTGTGTTCAAACCGATTGAACTTGCTGAACTGTTCTTTACGCTGGAGCTATACATTGTGGACTCAGGATTAAGCGGCTCACGGTTTCATCTAACAGACGGAGTGCATGAACTTTAAATCGGCCGTACCGGAAAAGGTATGCAAGGCGGCAGAGCCATGAGGCTCTGCCGCCTTTTCTCGTTTGCAACGAGCAATCTTTAGTTCTCGAATTTAGCGAAGTAATCGATCACAAATTCCCGAAACATCTGCGCGGCGTAAGATAAGTAATGTTTTTCGGACCAAGCGAGGCTTAGCGTCAGATTCCCCCCGAGATCTTGAATGCTAACGGTATTCTTCGATAAATCCATTCTGGATCGCCAAGCTAAATCCGGGGCGAGCGAGACGCCATGCCCTTTCTTGATCAGCAGCAGCACCGCATCCACCTCGTCGACTTCAATCGTCGTTCGGGGTGTGAACCCGGCCGCTTTCATGCATAAGTCATCTGTCAATTGCCGGAACCAAAACCCTGTCCGCAACCCGATAAAGGATTCATTCTGCAGTTCGCTTATCTCGACGCTTTCCCGACCGGCTAAAGGATGGGACTCCGGTACGAGCAGATGGATCTCTTCCGTGCGCAGCGGCATGCAAACGATATCAGAGCCTTCGATCTCCGCAAACGTTAGGCACATATCGATTTCGCCATGTTCCAGCGACTGTTTCATGACGGACATTGGCTCGACCACTTGGCGAAAATGCACGTCCGGATAATGCTCCAGAAAAGCGCCAAGCATTTCCGGCAGCAGGTTCGTCAGCGAGACCGCAAGCGTGATGATCCCCTTATCCAAGCCAGCCATATCTTGTATTTCCCGTTGCGCTTCCTCAAGCTCTTGGAACATGTGCTCAACGCGCTTAAGCAGGACTTGTCCGTACGCGTTAAGGCGAATATTGCGTCCTTGCCGATCGAATAACGGCACACCAATGCTTTCTTCCAGCCTGGCGATCGACTTGCTGAGCGACGGCTGGGCGATATTCAATTCCTGCGCCGCTTTCGTAATTTGTTCCAGCTTCGCGGCCGTTCTAAAGTATTGCAGTTGCAGCAGCTCCAAGGAGCGGCGACCTCCATTCGAATATATAGCTTTAGTGCCATACATTATAACGTTACATGTATTATACTTTATTATACGTCATTACTATAATGAAACCGACAAGGAATGTCGAAATAGGTGAAACACCGCGAATAGGGCATTCAACCTGCCAAAAGGAGGACGTTCCGATGATAAGAGCGCTCGTTGTAGACGATGAGAAGCTTGCCAGAAAAGGCTTTATTGCTATGGTCCCATGGGAGCAATTTCAAATCGACATCATCGGTGAGGCAGCTAACGGGAAAATTGCGCTTGAATTCATGCAGCAGCATGAGGTTGATCTCCTATTTGTTGATTTGACCATGCCGATCATGAGCGGCCTGGAGCTGATGAAAGCGGTTGGAGAAAGATTTCCGTCTGCGAGGATGGTTGTTCTTACTTGTCATCAAGACTTCGATTACATTCAGGAAGCGCTGCGATTGGGCGCGGTAGATTATATTGTAAAAACGCAGTTGGATACGGAGAACTTCGAAGAAATATTCACGCGGATCGTCAACCGGTATCACAACGAGAAAGTGCACGTATCAAGCGCAGCTCGTACATTGCATCAGAAGGCCGTTCATTATTCGCTGCTCGTCGACGTATCCGCTTGCGCCGGACAGTCGAACGCCTTCCCCCGAGAGCTGAATAAAACGGAGCATGTATTCGAGATTGTCGGGGGCACCTGGCTTTTTCGTATGGAGTCCGGTCATGTTTTTGACAGCGACATCCGGCCTTTTATTGCAAACCACGAAAACTGGATATGGGCAGATATCGAGCAAATCAATGAAGAATCGGTTACCGAGATATGCAGAGCGGTTTGCGCAATAGCTCCGAAGCAGATCTATTATGGCTTTCAGCCCGGGCAAAAAATCGGATTGCTGACGCTGCTTACGCTGGGATCTGCTGACCAAGAGCATACTGCTGCATGGGCGGAGTTGGAGGCCAAATGGTCGGAGATGAACTGGATTTACGAAGACCGCGTCTATCATTCGATGATCGGCGAGCTGGCAGAGCTTAGACCGCATCGCGATACGATCATGAAACTGATCGAAGAGCATCTTGTTTATTGGTTCTCCTTCATAGAGGGGGGAGAACTGAATGATTTGCTGGAGCGTAAGAGCAACCTATACTTCTGGTATCAAACCACGGCGTGGCTCGAAGCGTTTCGCAGAGCCGTTCATAAGAAGACGCAGCAGTATCCTTATTCCTCCGACAATATCATCGTCGTCATGAAAGCGGTTCGGCTTATTCATGAATCGGACGACTATGATTTTAACCGGGACGAATTGGCCGCGAAGCTATTAATAAGCGGCAGCTATTTCAGCCGGTGCTTTAAAGATATCGTGGGAATCGCCTACAGCGAGTATAGTAAAGGCTTGCGTTTGAAGAAAGCGGTTCTCCTGGTCGAGTCTACGAATCTGCCGATATACGTCATTGCTGAAAAAACGGGCTTTCAAGACGAGAAGTATTTCAGCCGGGTCTTCTTCAAACAATTCGGCCGCAATCCGCAGGAGCACAGGAAACAATTCGGCCTCAGAAGCGGGAGGGTATGATGGTCGCGTTCATTCCGAAGCAAAGGAAAGCCCATTCGCTAAAAAATAGGCTCATCCTGATTCTGCTGCTCAGCGCATTGATCCCGTTAGCGCTGCTGGGCTGGGTATCGTACAGATCAATTGAAGAAATTACGACCAAGAAAATTGAAAGCGGTTTATTTAATTCTTTAAACCAGGGCAGCTACAACCTGCAAAGCACGCTCAATAACATGGATTATGCTTCCCTGCAGCTTACGAATGAAGGCAGCGTCGGACAGAAATTAACGGACTATTTAACGACGGGCAGCGTCTATCAGCAAATGGAGCTGAGTCAGGATATTCAGCAAAACTTGAACCTGGTTAACTTTACGAACCCCAATCTCGGAGTCATGTTTTATTATTTTCCGAAGAAAAGCGAGGTCAGGTTTGAAAACTTAGCGGTAGAACCCGGCTTCAGCTTCAATAAGCTGCCCCATCTCGCAGAAGGGAAAGCCGTCACCTTCTACGGGCCTCACGAGACGCTTTACAGGTATGGGACGAAGAAGGTGGTCTTCTCTTTGGTAAGGCCAGTGTACTTGACGGCAGAGGACCAAGTGTATCTGTACGTGGAAACGAACAACAAACTGTTCGAGCAAATTATGGACAAGCAGCAATACGGCATGAAAGCCGCGAATGTATTGATCAACGACCAAGGCGGAATCGTTTACAGCGATCTTCCGGATAAGTTCAAGCTTGGGAAGACATATGCGATATCCCGTAAGGACGATACGTTTAAAGAAAAGCAGGGCGATTACTATCTGTTCGGCAAGCATAATGAGCAGGGCTGGACGTTAATGGTCGTCATTGCCAAACAGGATTTTGAAAAAGAATTCAATACGTGGCTGCTTAAATATATCTTGATCGGATCCGGAAGCTTGTCCATCAGCCTGCTGTTTGCTTATGTGCTGTGGAGAACGGTTTACCGCCCATTAAAGAAGGTTGGCCATGACATACAGTTGTTGTCATCAAGCAAATTCGACTCCCCCGTATCCTATACCAACGTGAAAGAGTTCGACATTGTCATGCAAAAATCGTATCAGATGAGAACCCGAATCCAAGATCTGATTACTGAAATCGAACAAAGGGAAAACAACAAGCGAAAGCTGGAAGTGGAGAAGCTGCTCTACCAAATTAATCCCCATTTCATCCATAACACGTTAAATACGATTCAATGGCTCGCCCGAATGAAGGGCCAAACGGAGATCGATCAGCTCGTTTCCGTATTTGCCCGCATTCTTCATTACAATCTTGGGAAAAAAGGCGAGATCGTCGCGCTGAAGGAAGAGCTGGAAGCTTTGCGGGATTATATCGCGCTGCAGCGCGTCAGGTACGATTGCGAGTTTCAAGTGGTTACCGACATCGACGATGGACTGCATCATACGGATGTTCCCCGGTTCATCCTGCAGCCCATTATCGAGAACGCGCTTTATCACGGCTTGAGCGAGGAGAACGGCAAAATCACGCTCCATATTCATAAGGTCAGGGATCATTATTTGAGCATTAAAGTGGAGGATAACGGCGAAGGCATGACGGAGGACGAAATCGCCAAAGTCATGCTGGAAGAGAAGAATCCGCTGCGAGAATCGGGGCTTGGGATCGGACTCGATTACGTTAAACGCGTCCTTCATGCGCATTATGGCGACGATTGCCGGTTCACGATCGAGAGCAGGATCGGGGAAGGAACGGTCGTTATGCTGATGATCCCTCTCCATGTAACCGAGGCAGCGGGCAGCAAGAGGTATGAATATGGTTACAGCGGGTGAGAAAATGGATTTTATAGAGAAGAGTAAAGCCAATCCGGAACGATATTCGCACCACGATGAGCAGGCTTCCCTCTCAGCATTTGTCCTTTCGCAGGTAAGATAGAGACGTAGTCCACCAAACAATCATCTAGGGGGAAGAAGGATGAAGGAGAAAAAGGGCAAATGGGCAGCGCTTAGTCTAGTTTCGCTCATGCTTTTGGTAAGCGCTTGCGGAGGCAACAACGGCAATATCGCTAGCAACACAACGGCTGACACGACCACCAACACGTCAACGAATACAACTACGTCTTCGGATGAACCGGCTGCGTCGAATACCTCGTCCGATGCGGCTAAGCCGGATCCATTCGGTAAATTCGATCAGCCGATCTCACTCAAAATTTCCAAATTAATAAACTCGAAAAATATTACTTTTCCAAACGGGGATACAGTTGAAAACAATGAGTTCACACGTTATGTCGAACAGAAATTAAACGTTAAGGTGACGCATGCTTGGCAGGTGGAAACTCCCGAGGCGTATGATCAGAAGATGGGTGTATCCATGGCGAGCCGCGATCTGCCGGATGCCTTCATTGTAAACGAATCGCAGCTCAAGCAGCTGGTAGCGGCAGATCTCATTGAAGATTTGACAGATGTTTATAAAGACAACATCAGTCCGCTTATTAAAGGGTACTATGATTCCTATGGCGATCGCGTTCTGGGAAGAGCGACGTTTGACGGTAAATTGATGGCGCTTCCAAATACAAATATCGGTCAGCAATACAATATTATGTGGATTCGCCAGGACTGGCTCGATAAATACGGCCTTCAAGTGCCTAAAACACTAGATGAGCTGAATCAAGTAGCCAAAACGTTCATTGATAATGATGCTGACGGTCACGGCAAGCATGATACGCTTGGCATTACCGGCGTTCCGTCCCTAGCCGGCTGGAATAATTTTGGCGGATTTGATCCGATCTTCAGTACGTTCCATGCAACCAAGGGTCAATGGCAGAAGGACGCTTCAGGAAATCTCGTATACAGCTCGACATTGCCGGAGATGAAAGCAGCTTTGGGCAAGTTGCGCGACATGTATGCACAAGGCATTATCGACAAGCAGTTCGCCATCCGCAAGGATCCTGCTGAGGTCGTGGCTAACAACCAAGTCGGCATCGTCTTCGGACCATGGTGGATATCCTATTGGCCGCTGAATGATTCGGTTAAGAATGATCCGAAAGCGGAGTGGAAGCCTTATATCGCTCCTCTCGATGCGGACGGTAAGTTCAATACCGTTGACCAAGATCCGACCGGCAGTTTCCTTGTCGTAAGGAAAGGTTACGAGCATCCGGATGCTGTCGTCCGTGTACTGAATGTAGAATATAACGGAATTAGAAAAATTGATCCTGATGCGCTGAATATTTACAAAGATCATCAAGAGATTGTACAAAAATGGGAATTGTGGCCATATACGCTGCAAGTCGGCCCAGAGACAACGGTATATGACACGCATGCGCAGGCTCAAGCAGCCGTCGATGCCAAAGACGATTCATCGTTAGATACCGAGCTTAAAAGCTGGTATGCGGATTACTTCAAGAATCAAGCTGATCCTAAGAAAGACTTGGCCGCTTGGGCTAATGCAACCGCTAGATTTGAAGGTGCTGCATTGATGAATGACGATCACGTTGTCATTACGCGGAATCAATTCTGGGGTAAAACAAAGACGATGGCTACGAAGTGGTCGATACTGGAGAAGCTCGAGAACGAAACGTTCCTTAAAATTATTATGGGCGAACAACCGCTGGACAGCTTCGATACGTTCGTAGACCAATGGAATAGCCTTGGAGGAAAACAAATTCTCAAGGAGATTGCTGAGGAAACAAACAAATAGCATGATGGGAAAGCGCCAACTCTGATAAGCTGGCGCTTTCCTTATATCACTACTTAAATGATGGGTGGAACACTAATGATATCGAAAAAATGGCTACTCAACTATCACTTGATGCTGCTTCCGGGGATTTTGCTTCTTATTGTATTCAGCACGATTCCGATTTTTGGTGTCGTTATCGCCTTTCAAAACTTTATTCCGGGAATTCCGATCTTCAAGCAAGACTGGGCGGGGCTTGATAATTTCAAATTTATGTTTCAGCTTCCGGACAGCAGACGCGTGTTTGTCAATACAATTGTTATCGCTTCCATGAAGATTGTCCTTGGCATGATCATCCCCGTCACCTTTGCATTATTGCTGAACGAAATTCGCGTGCGTTCCTTTAAACGGCTGGTTCAAACCATCGTTTATTTGCCGCACTTCATGTCCTGGGTTATTTTATCCGGCATATTGATTGCGATGCTATCCATAGACGGAATTGTAAACCAGATCATAGGCTTGTTTCACGTCGATCCCATTATGTTTTTGGCCAGCAATCAGTATTTTCGCCATATTATCGTATGGAGCGATGTGCTGAAAGAGTTTGGTTTCAGCGCCATTGTTTATTTGGCTGCACTTGCGGGAATTAATCCCTCGCTCTATGAAGCGGCTGAGATCGACGGAGCCTCGAGGACCCGCAAGTTGTTCCATGTGACGATTCCCGGCATTATGCCTACGATTGTGTTGTTATCGACGCTTAGCCTCGGTAATATTCTGAACGCCGGATTCGATCAAGTATTTAACCTCTACAATCCGCTCGTATACTCGACTGGCGATATTGTGGATACGTACGTCTATCGCATCGGCTTAGTGGAAGCGCAATACGGATTGGCTACCTCTGTCGGACTGCTGAAGTCCGTGATTGCCATTATATTAATTGCCGTCTCTAATAAATTAGCCGACAAATTTGCAAACTATCGCATCTTCTAGAGAAAGGGGTCTAGGCATGGTTCTTTCAAAATCTTGGGGCACCCGCGGTGCAGATATCGTTATCTTTGCTCTCTTAGCCATTGTGGCTTGCATATCTTTATTCCCTCTCTGGTACACGATTGCGCTTTCTTTCAGTGATAAAGCGGCGGTAAATGCCGGTAGGGTATTTGCTTGGCCTGTTGGCTTCAATCTATCTTCTTATAAAATCATACTGGAGGACCATAAATTTTTTGCAGCCTTTCTTATTTCGGTGAAAAGAGTGCTGCTTGGCGGAGCGATTAACTTCGTATTGACCGTCATTATGGCTTACCCGTTAGCTAGAGATAACAAAATGTTCCCGGGAAGAAAGTTTTACGTGTGGTATCTGGTGTTCAGCATGCTCTTCTCCGGCGGCCTCATCCCGCTCTATATGACGATTACGGAACTACATTTGCAAAATACGATTTGGTCGCTCGTTTTGCCTGGCGCAGTCCCGATTTTCAATGTCATTCTCATCATGAATTTTTTCCGGAATTTGCCCAAAGAGCTCGAGGAAGCGGCAGTCGTTGACGGTGCCGGACCTTGGTATACGCTAATCCGCATTTTTATTCCGGTCTCGATGCCTGCTTTGGCGACAGTTACGTTGTTCAGTATTGTCGGTCATTGGAACTCATTCTTCGACGGATTGATCTATATGAATAAGCCGGAAAACTATCCGCTTCAGACCTATATACAACAGCTAGTCGTTCGGATTGATCCAGCGCTAATGCAAACGCTGACGACGGAGCAATTAATAGAATTGTCGAAGGCGTCAGACAAGACGCTGAACTCAGCCAAGCTGATCGTGGCGATGATTCCGCTGCTGCTCATTTATCCGTTTTTGCAAAAATATTTCGTTCACGGCATCGTACTTGGTTCGGTGAAAGAATAGAGGGAGAGGCAGACAGTGAAAAAAATCCATGTTATTTTCAAGACCCATTTGGATATCGGATTTACCGATTATGCGCATAAAGTCAGTGAACAATATTTCCAGTCCTTTATTCCCGAAGCGATCAAGCTGGCGAAGCAGCTGCGGCTGGAAAACGGACGGGAGCAATTCGTATGGACGACAGGTTCCTGGCTCATTCATGAATATCTCAAGCAGGCTTCGGAGGAAGCGCGCAGTGAGATGGAAGAGGCCATTGCTCAAGGAAGCATCGTATGGCATGGGCTGCCGTTTACGACGCATACCGAGCTACTGGATCCGCTGCTGTTCGAGTATGGCTTATCGATCGCGCAGCGACTGAATGCAAGATACGGTAAGCATACGATTGCAGCCAAAATGACCGATGTGCCCGGCCATACGATCGGCATGGTTTCGCATATGGCCAAGTATGGCATCCATTATTTGCACCTGGGGGTCAATCCGGCCTCGAAAGCTCCGAGCGTACCCGACATTTTCATATGGAGAGGGAAGGACGGCTCCGAGCTTATCGTCAATTATGCGGGAACTTATGGCAACTTGACCGCAGTCGCAGGTTGCGATGAGGCGATGTACTTCGCGCATACGGGCGATAATGCAGGTCCGCCATCAGCAGAGGAGATCAAACTGGAATTCGCCAGACTTGCCGAGCAATATCCGGAGGCCGACATTGAGGCGTCTACGATGAATGCGTTTGCCGAGAAATTGCTGACGATCAAAGACCGTCTACCCGTGATTACGGAGGAAATCGGAGACTCGTGGATACACGGGGCGGCTTCGGACCCGCTCAAAATTTCGCAATACCGAGAGCTGCTGCGGTTGCGCGACAAATGGCTGCAGGAAGGCAGGCTGGATCCCGCTAGCCCGGAATATGCCGGCTTCTGCGATCAGCTGATCTTGATTCCCGAGCATACCTGGGGGATGGACGAGAAAAAATATTTAACGGATTTCAAGAACTACTCTGTCCGGGATTTTCATTCCGCAAGAGAGGCCGATCTTGTTGCCAATGATGCGGTGCCGGCTAAATACAGCTACCTTGGCTATTTTTCATTGGATTCTAACCTGTCTTCGGAATTGCAGGGCAAGTCCGGTGCGAAAACCTTTTCGAGATTCGAGCGGTCCTGGCAGGAGCAACGGGATTACTTGAGCCGGGCCATGGCATCGTTATCTAAGGATAAGCAGGATGAAGCGCTTCAATCGATCGCCAGCCTGACTCCGAGCGGAGCTGTGATGCAGTCCGAACGGGAGCTCCGCGTGCGCCGCAAGTACAATTTGGGGTGCTTCCTCGTCGAGTTCGATCAAGATGGTTCGATTTGCGGGCTAACCGATCGGGACGGAAAGGTTTGGGCGGATGAGAGGCATCGTTTAGGAACCTATGAATATGAAACGCTTGGTCTTGATCACTATAACGCGTGGTTCCTAGACTATGTCGAGAAGTGGGAGCAAACGCACAGCTGGGCGGATGCGGACTTCGGTAAACCAGGCATGGAATTTGCGGAGCCGCGACCAGCGCACCTTCGTTTCTCGCCACGGCTTAATCGTATCGCGGCTCGATCGGAGGAGGACTACGACCTTGTGCAGCTGCGGCTCGAAATGGAAGAAGAATGCGTGACAGTGCATGGTGCTCCGCGAGAGGTCCATATCCAATATAAATTTTACAAAGAACAGAAGAAGATCGAGACCGAATTAAGCTGGTTTGATAAACAGGCCTACCGGCTGCCGGAAGCGTCCTGGTTCTCGTTAAACCTTAAAGTGGACAACGCCAATCAATGGAAGCTCGACAAAATGGGAGCGCTCGTATCGCCGCTCGATGTCGTGAAAAATGGAAACAGAAGCATGCATGCCGTAAATACAGGCGTTTATTACGAAGGAAGCGACGCCAAAATTCAGCTGGAAACGCTTGATGCGCCGATCGTTTCTCCCGGTGAGAAGCGGATGCTGCGGTTCGACCAGCGCTTTGCTCCGCTCGAAGGAGGCATGCATTTTAATCTGCATAACAATGTCTGGGGAACGAATTTCCGGATGTGGTTCGAGGAAAATATGACGTATCGCTTTGTGCTTCGTATCGAGGATAAATAATGAACATCAAAAAAGGCGGCCCTTATATAAGGGCCACCTTTTACACGATCGCTTACAGCAATTCGCGGCGAAGCTGCTCCGCCGATTTCGGCGACAAGTAGCCGATCGGGAGATCGAAGATCGTTTTCGCGCCTTTGCTGCCTTCTTGGCTCAAGCGGTGGCCTGCGCGTGCGCATGCGACCAGAACGCTTGCCGTAAACTCAGGGTTGCTTTCCAGCTTCAAGCCGAACTCGATGATTTGCTTCGTGCCTTCGCCGGTGATGCCGCTGCGGATGACGAAGCCGCCATGCGGCATGCCTTGGTGTTCGGCAGCTAGCTGCTCTTCGGTGATGAAGGTTACAGTCGTATCGTAATCGGAGAAATAGTTCGGCATATTCACGATTGTGCTTGTGATTTCTTCCTTATTCGCGCCCTCTTCGGCGACGACGAAGCATTGTCTCAAATGCTTCTCGCGCGTAGCCAGCTCTGGCGTCTCGCCCGCGCGGATGCGGTCGATGACCTCTTCAACCGGCACCGTATATTGAACGCCCGCTTTGACGCCCGGTACGCGGCGGATGGCATCGGAGTGGCCTTGGCTGACGCCTTTGCCCCAGAACGTATAGTCCGTTCCTACCGGCAGGATCGCTTCCGCGAGCAAGCGATTCAGCGAGAAGAGACCTGGATCCCAGCCTGTCGAAATGATGCTAAGCGTGCCGGCTTCAACGGAAGCCGCATTCACCGCTTCATAAAATTCCGGAATTTTCGCATGCGTATCGAAGCTGTCAACGGTGTTGAACATGCGCGCGATAACCGGCGTTTGCTCAGGCAGATCGGTAGCCGAGCCGCCGCACAGAATCATCACATCGATAATGCCTTTGTACTGCTCGATTGCCGAAATATGCTCGAAGCGTACGCCTTCCGCGCCGCTCATTTGCTCGGGCTGTCTGCGCGTAAAGATCGCGGTAAGCTCCATGTCCGGATTTTGACGAATCGCTTTCTCTACGCCTCTGCCGAGGTTTCCATAGCCTACAATGCCTAGTTTGATCGTTTGCTGCACTTCAAAGTCCTCCCGAATTTGGATTCACATACTTATTTAAGATGTCTGATTTTCAGTATAAAGATATTACATAGAATGTAAACTAAAAGATTTGGAAAAAGTCGATTTTCATCGAAAAAGAGAGGTTCAGAGCCGCTCATATATTTCCCAGTTATCAGCACATAATACGTGTGAAAGGAGGATGGCTATGCTGCTCCAAGCTTCATGCGAAGATAACGTGAACGCCATACGCAAGGCGCTGCATGAATCGGACGATCTGCTCGTCCACGATGTATTGCTCCCGACTATCACCGGAAAGCTTCTCTTTTTAGATACGATCACCGATGCAAAGTTAATCCATGCGCATGTGCTTGATCCGATCAGCCGCAACACGGATCGGCCCGTGCTCGAACGCATAACGGCACGCGAAGTCCATACGAGAGAACGAATGGATGAGGTTCTCGAGGATCTGATCATGGCTATGCGGTGCTGCTCCTGCCCGGCGAGAGGAACGCCATATCCGTCGCGGCTAAATCGCATTTTCTCCGGTCGGTGGATGAGCCCGATAACGAGAAAATCGTCCGCGGCGCGCATGACGGCTTCATCGAGAACCTGAACGTCAACTTGAACCTGATTCGTTCGCGCATCCGAGCAAGCAGCTTGTCATCCGTACCTTCATGGTAGGTACCGAAGTGAAAACGAAGGTTGCCATTCTCTATATGAACGACATCGCCAATCCCGAATTGGTCAAGGAAATCACTAAGCGAATTAGCGCCATCAAGACGGACTTGGTCATGTCCCCTGGCTTCATTGAAGAATTTGTCGAGGATGCGCCGTTCTCGCCGTTTCCCCAACTGCTGAATACGGATCGTCCGGACCGGGCTGCGTATAACCTCATGGAAGGCCGCGTCGTCATGTTTTCGAACGAAAGTCCGACCGCGCTTGTGCTTCCCGTCACCTTCTTCGCGTTCTACCAATCGCCGGACGATTACAATAGCCGGTTCTTCGTCGGCTCGTTTTATCGTTTCGTACGGCTCGTGTGCTTTACGATTGCCATCACGCTGCCCGCCATCTATATCGGCGTCGTGGCTTTTCATTTCGAAACGCTGCCTATCAAGCTGCTTATACCGATTAAAGAATCGATTGAACAGATTCCGTTTCAGCCGCTGGTCGAGGCGCTGATCATGGAGCTGACGATCGAGCTGATCCGGGAAGCGGGCGTCCGGCTGCCGACCTCCATCGGTCCGGTCATCGGCATCGTCGGCGGTTTGGTCATCGGACAAGCCGTCGTCGAAGCAAATTTGGTTTCCAATGTCATGGTTATTATCGTCGCGATTACGATTACGGCTACGGCTTCCTTCGTCGTGACGTCGAACGAGATGGTGACGTCGCTGCGGCTGCTCCGGTTCCCGCTCATGATCTTGGCGGCTACGTTCGGCTTCATCGGCATCGTGCTCGGCCTATCCGTTCTGTTCATGCATCTGTGCGCGCTGGAATCGTTCGGCACGCCGTACTTTGCGCCTTGGTCGACCGGCCGCTGGGCGGATTTCAAGGATACGATTTTTCGGTTCCCGCTGTGGCTGATGGATAAGCGGCCGAAGGACAGCAGGTCAATCAAGCGGGTGCGCGAAACTTACTCCCGGGGATGGAAAACGGATGAAACGGAATAGAAGCCGCATCTCCCAGCTCCAGCTGTTTACGATGGTGGCGCAAATCATGATCGGCACGGAAGTGATTTCGCTTCCCCACAGCGTCCATGAGAATGCCAGGCAGGACAGCTGGATGGCCATTCTCATTGCCGGCGCGATCGTCCAGTTGGTCGTCCTGCTGCAATGGGGGGTTATGAGGAGGCATCCCGGGCTTACCTTCTTCGAGATCAGCGAGCATGTGCTGGGAAAATGGATCAGCCGCGGTATCGCGCTTCTCTATACGGGCTATTTCATGTTCGTCAATATGCTGTCTATGCTGAACACCTTTTCGGTACTCTACAAATGGGCCTATCCCCAAACGCCGAAATGGGTTACGCTCGGGCTTGTTCTGCTCGTTGGCGTCTATATGGGCAGGCAAAGCGTGCAGGCGATCGCGCGGTTCTTCTTTCTCGTGACGATTTTGCATCTATTTTTCATATTGATCCTGCTGCTATCGCACGGCCATGGTGATTGGCTGAATCTGCTGCCGGTAGGCCGTACGCCTGTTCCGTCCATCTTGCTTGGCGCCAAATCGACCCTGCTGGCGCTGCTCGGATTTGAAGTGCTGCTTATCGTACAACCGAAGGTGAAAGGGCAGCCGTCCAAGAAGCTTCGAAACGTATCGCTTTCGATCTGGTACGTCATTGCGATGTACATCCTGATCACGATGACCTGCCTCTTCTATTTATCCTCCGAGAGGCTCGATCAAGTACCGGAGCCAGTCATGTATATGCTTAGCCGTTTTACGGTCGTCGTGATTGAACGGCTGGATATGATCTTCCTGTCTTTCTGGATCGTATCGGCGGTTACCTCATTCGTAGGCTTCTTGTATATGGGTTCTGAGAGCGCGAAATTCGTTTGCGGCGGAACTAGCCGCCATAAATTCGTACTATGGGTAGGACTGGTGCCGTTCGTGCTTGCATTGGTGCAAAACAATCCGTTCGCGGTTGCGAATTGGACGCCTTACTTGGAGCTCTATGCCCTGGTAACGCTGGCACTGCTGCCGCTTGTGATCTTGGTCGGCTCGTTATTGAAGCAAGGCGGGGGAAGGGGGAAAGCGGCATGAAAAGAAGCCGGATTCCGTTTCTGCTTGTTTTGTCATTGTCAGTCCTGGCCGGCTGCTGGGATCAGCGCCTGCTGAAGGACAACCATTTGGTCATGTGCGGGGGGATCGATCCAGGGGAGGAGGGGGCGATCGAGCTATCGATGTCCACGTTCACTGGGAAGGCGGCTAAGGAGAAAGGGATCATCGAAACAGCCATCGGACATACCGTCCGCAATGCCCGTGCCGGGATCGACTTTAAAATCGAGAAGACCGCCGATAACTCGGAGCTCCAGATGATTCTATTGAATGAAGAGCTGGCAAGACAGAGCATCTTGGGTCCGTTAAATATATTGTACCGTGACCGGCTTTCGAACTTCGGGGCCAAAATCGCCATCGTAAAGGGATCAGCGAAAGCCGTCATGGAAGCCGTCGCGAAGAGGGATCCTTTGGTCGGGCCTTATTTGGCCGAGCTCGTAGTCAGTTTGGAGAAGGACTCCATCCTGCCGAGAGAGAACGTCGGCACGATCGGCGATATCATTCCGCAGCCCGGCAAGGATCTGCTTCTTCCTTATATAGAGCTTAAAGAGGGCGAAAGCCAGTTCAGCGGCACCGCTATTATCCACGATGACCGGATGACAGGGACGCTCCGTTCGGAAGAGTCGCTGCTTGCCGTGCTGTTCACGAAGGACAAGCCGAAAGTCGCCAAATTGACGCTAAAGGTAAAAGAAAATCAAACCCTTAAGTCGAACAACTACATGACGTTGGGTATCTTGAACGCGGATACGAAGATAAAGATAGGGGTCAAGGACAGGCGTCATATCACGGTTAAGCTTGACAATGCGGTGACTGCTTACGTACAGGAATATAACGGCAAAGACTTGAATGCCGAAACCAAGATAGCGGAATGGAACCGGAAGCTGTCGGAGCTCGTGACGGAGAAGGCGACAGCGGTCATCGAGAAGCTGCGGCAAGGCAACTGCGATTTGTACGGCATAGGGGCGCGGATTCGGGCCTTTCATCCGGAGGTATGGAAGAGCCTCGATTGGGAGAAGGATTTCCCCGATGTCCGGTTTGTAGTCAGCGTGAAGGTGAAAATCAATCATACGGGAAGCATTAATTAAGGCTGCCGATCCAGGCAGCCTTCATTGTTTAGATCAGCCGCATCAGCTCGATAAACTTGCCCGCGCTGCTCGACAGCGGCATGTTGCGCATGGTCATGATGCCGACGTGAGAAGGCGGCAGCGCCACGTCCAGCTGAATTTCGAAGAGCGAACCGTTCTCGAGCTCCTTGGATACGAACTCCCGGGTCACGTAAGAGATGCCGAGTCCTTTGCGCGCGAGCTCGATGAGCAAATCCACGCTGCCGACCTCGATCTCAGGCTTCAAGGTGATTCCGTAGCTCTGGAATAATTCCGTAATCGCCATTCGCGCACGACTGTTTCGCGAGAACAGGATGACGGGGTACTCCAACAGCTTATCCAGCGATAATACCATTCCCCTTAGCTCGGCGTAATGAGCCCCCGCAACGAAGCAGTCCTGCAGCTGGAGGCTCTCCCTTACCTCGAGCTGGGGATCCACGATCGGCATCCGCACGACGCCGAGATCGATGCGACCTTCCTTCAAGAACGAGATGACCTCCGGCGTCGTTCCGTGATTCAGATGCAGCCTTACGCCGGGATAGAGCCGGTGATAGTCCTCCAGATAAGGCAGAATATAGTGCTTGAACAGCGAATCGCTGCCGCCGATCCGCAGCTCGCCGCTGTCCAGATTTTTAAGCGCGGCCATCTTTTCCTCCGCCGTTGAAATCAGTATTTGCGACTGCTCGATATAGGAGTAGAGGATGGCGCCTTCCTGCGTAAGCGCAACGCCCTTCGGATTCCGGTAAAACAGCGTCAGGCCGAAGCTGTCCTCCAGCTGCTTGATGGCGTGGCTGACGCTCGGCTGCGTAATATACAGCGCTTTGGCCGCTTGGGTCAGGCTGCCGGTCTTCGCCGCCCAATAAAAAACCTTGTACAATTCGTAGTTATTGTTCATAGACGTGGTCTATAGCTCCTGTTAAATATATTGATTACTTATATGGATGCTAATCGTATTATAGTGGATCTAAGGCAATCAGGGAAGGAGCAAAGCAGATGGAAGCTATGTCACTTGTCTTATTTGGAGCAACGGGAGATTTGGCTAAACGGAAAATTTACCCGGCTTTATATAATCTATTCATCGACGGAAAGCTGCCGCGATCGTTCTCTGTCTTCGGCTTGGGCAGAAGAGAGCTGACCGACGAGACGTTCCGCTCGCATGTCGAGCAATCGCTGCGCGCCTTTTCGAGACGCGAGCCGCAAGATGAGGCGGTTACGCAGCAATTTTTGAACGCGTTCCGCTACAATGTGCTCCATATCGGCCGCTTGGAAGACTACGGGAAGCTGCTGTCGCGGATTGAGCGGCGGGAGGAAGCGCTCGGAGCGGCGCCGAACCGGATGTTCTACTTGTCCGTATCGCCGGAGTTCTTCGAGCCGATCGCAGCGAATCTCATGGAAAGCGGACTTGGCTCCGCGAAGGGCTGGAAGCGGCTCGTCATCGAGAAGCCGTTCGGCCACGATCTGCAGTCCGCCCGGGTGCTGAACGAGAAGCTAGGCAAAGCTTTTGCGGAGCATGAAATTTACCGGATCGACCATTATCTCGGCAAGCCGATGGTCCAGCGGCTGGAGACGCTGCAGCAGTCCAACCCGGTGCTGCATGCGCTATGGACGAACCGCCACATCGCCAATGTGCAAATTACGGCGAATGAGACGGTCGGCGTCGAGGAACGGGCCGCCTATTACGATCAGGCTGGCGCCGTGCGGGATATGTTCCAGAACCACATGCTGCAGCTCCTGACGATGCTGGCGATTCACCTGCCGAGCAACAGCTCCTCGGAAGAGGTGCGGCTGAAGAAGAAGAAGGTGATGGAGGCTTTGGTTCCGCTTCAGCAGGAAGATCTCGCTTCCTTGGTCGTCCGCGGGCAATATGCCTCCGGCGAGATTCAAGGGAAGCCGGTCATTGGCTACGCGGCCGAGCCGGGCATACCGGAAGGCTCCATGAACGATACGTTTATCGCCGCAAAGCTGCAGATCGACGATTACTTTTGGCGGGGCGTACCGTTCTATATTCGGACCGGCAAGCGCATGAAGGAGAAGTCGACGCGTCTCGTCATCGAATTCAAAGAGCCGCTAGCGAATCAGGCCGGCCATAAGGATGAACGGAAGCGGCCGAATTTGCTCGTCATTGAGATCAGCCCGAATGAAGGCATCACGCTGCAATTGAATATGAAGGATACGGGGCGGACGGGCGAGCTTCAGCCGATCCGCATCGACTTTCATGCGAACCAGCAGGATGTCCCCGAAGCGTATGAGAACTTGATCCGCGATGCGATGCTCGGCGATCCGACGTTCTTCGCGCATTGGGATGAGGTGGAGCTGGCTTGGAAATGGACGCAGCCGATTCTGGACGCATTCCAAGCGAATCAAGTTCCGCTTCACGCTTATGAAGCGGGGTCTTACGGACCGGCCGCGTCCGATGAATTGCTGGCGAAGGACGGCTTCCGTTGGCACTTCGATACCAAGCAAGAGCAAGAGCAAGAGCAAGACGATACCGAAACGAAAGCAGGAACGCACTATGCCTATAACGCAAACCATTGATCAGTTGGCTGTCGATACGATCCGGACGTTGTCCATCGACGCCATTAACGCCGCAAATTCCGGCCATCCCGGGCTGCCGATGGGGGCCGCGCCGATGGCGTACGCCCTATGGGCGAAGCAGCTGAGCCACAATCCGGGCCATTCACGCTGGTTCAATCGCGACCGTTTCGTCCTATCCGCGGGCCATGGCTCAGCCTTGTTGTACAGCCTGCTGCATCTGACGGGCTACCAGGTGTCGCTGGACGATCTCAAGCAGTTCCGCAAGCTGAACAGCAAGACGCCGGGGCATCCTGAGTTCGGGCATACGGACGGCGTGGATGCGACGACCGGACCGCTCGGCCAAGGGGTCGCGATGGCTGCCGGCATGGCGATGGCCGAAGCGCATCTGGCCGCGAAATTCAACCGCGACGGATTCCCGGTCATCGATCATTACACTTACGCGCTTGTCGGAGACGGCTGCCTCATGGAAGGCATTTCCTACGAGGCGATGTCGATGGCAGGGCATATGAAGCTGGGCAAGTTGATCGTGCTGTACGATTCCAACGACATCTCCTTGGATGGGGACCTGAACCTTTCATTCGGGGAAAACATGCGGAAGCGGGCGGAATCGGCGCAATGGCAATACCTCCGGGTCGAGGACGGCAACGATATCGAGCTCATCTCTGCGGCGATCTCTGCGGCGAAGCAGAATCTTGAACAACCGACGCTGATCGAAGTACGTACGGTCATTGGCTACGGCAGCAAGAAGGTGCAGGGCACGAACAAAGCGCACGGCGCGCCCCTCGGCAAGGAAGAGGCCAAGGCGACCAAAGAAGTGTACGGTTGGCCGCATGAAGAGGAGTTTACGGTTCCGGCTGACGTTAGAGCTCACTTCGACGAGCTGAAGCGGCAAGGAGCAGCCAAAGAAGAAGCGTGGAACGGCCTGCTGGCAGCTTATCAAGCGCAGCACCATGAGCTCGGCAATGAGCTTGTGGCCGTCATCGGGGGCGAGGTGTCCATCGACGCAGCGGACATGTTGACGTTCGATGCCGGCAAATCGATCTCGACGCGCGTAGCCAGCGGCAACGCCATCAATCATTACGTGAAGCTCGTCCCTTCGCTGTTCGGCGGAAGCGCGGATTTATCGCATTCCACTATGACGGATATTAGCGGCGAGCAGACGTTTGCCGTCAATGACTACGCGGGACGGAATGTCTATTTCGGCGTCCGCGAGCATGCGATGGGCGCTGCCGGCAACGGGATGGCGCTGCATGGCGGGGTTAAGCCGTTCGTGAGCACCTTCTTCGTATTCAGCGATTACTTGCGCCCTGCCATTCGTCTTGCAGCGCTGCAGAAGCTGCCAGTCGTCTACGTCTTCACGCACGACTCGATCGCGGTCGGGGAAGACGGGCCGACGCATGAGCCGATCGAGCATCTGGCTGCGTTGCGTACGATTCCGGGACTCACGGTCATCCGGCCGACCGACGCCAACGAAACGGCAAGCGCATGGGCCTACGCCTTGCAGCAGCAAGAAGGTCCGGTCGCGCTGGTACTGAGCAGACAGAACCTGCCGGTATTTGAAGCAACGAAGCGCAATGTCGAAGCGGTGGCCAAAGGCGGATACGTGCTGACGGAAACGAACGGCCAGCCGGATCTCATTCTGATCGGAACGGGTTCCGAGGTTTCGCTCGCCGCGGATGCTAAAGCGGAGCTGGAGCAAGAAGGCTTCTCCGTACGGGTGGTAGCAATGCCGAGCAGAGAGCTGTTCGACCGCCAGCCTGAGGATTACAAGCAAGCGGTGCTGCCGGCTTCCGTCACGAAACGGGTAGCCATCGAAGCGGGCATCTCGCTCGGCTGGGAGCGCTATGCGGGTCCAAGCGGCAAGACGCTGTCGATCGACACCTTCGGCGCTTCGGGTCCAGGTACGGAGGTTATGGCGTATTTCGGCTTCTCGGTAAGCAATGTCGTTCGTTTGGCGAAAGAGCTGCTGTAATCATAGGTGTTCATTCATTTCGATTCGGAGGTTGAGAGCGATGAAGTTTTTTATCGATACGGCAAACCTGGAGGACATCAAGAAGGCTTACAAGATCGGCATTCTGTCCGGCGTCACGACAAACCCATCCTTAGTGGCCAAGGAGGGCGTGAAATTCGAGGACCGCATTGCCGAGATTCTGCGCGCGGTGCCTGAAGTGGAATCCGTATCCGCCGAAGTGACTCCCGACGCGGTAACAGCCGAAGAGATGATCGCGCAAGCGGATGAGCTGATCAAGATCAACAATTACGACAAAAACATTACGATTAAGCTCCCGATGACGATCGCAGGCCTGGAAGCATGCCGCTACCTGGCGAATAAAGGCGTGAAGACGAACGTGACGCTGATCTTCACCGTCAATCAGGCTCTCTTGGCCGCCCGCGCAGGCGCTTCCTATGTTTCGCCTTTCCTGGGACGCTTGGACGATATTTCCGAAGACGGCGTGCAGTTGGTCGCGAAGGTTGCGGAGCTGTTCCGGATCCATCGTCTGGACGCGCAGATCATCGCGGCGTCCGTCCGCCATCCGGATCATGTCACGCGCGTCGCCATGGCCGGCGCGCATATCGCTACGGTTCCTTGGTCGGTGATCGAGCAAATTTCCAAGCATCCGCTGACCGATCAAGGGATCGACAAATTCGCGGCCGACTGGAAAAAAGCAGCGAAATAATAGTTGCCCTTGATGGGTGCAACACATTCCAAAAGAGGAAGTCCCGAACCTAATGGCACGGGACTTCCTCTTTTTTTCATGCGCAAGTAGGATATCGTTCGGACTATATACAAGCGCAATCCGCGGCGATATACTATGCTTGCGATACGAATTGTATCTAATTTCCAGAAGGAGTGATCTTCTTGAAGAAGCTTCTTACGGCTATTTTGCTCGCCTGTTTACTGGCCCTGACCTTAAGTATCGTTCCGGCGAATGCAGCTGCGGCTGCGGCGAACAAAGGTAAAATTTTGCTGCAGCTCGATGGAATTAACGGGGAATCCACGCTCAAGGGGTATGAGCGCTGGATCGAACTTACCGGCTCCTCCTTCTCGATCGTCAATCAAGGCACAGCTGCTCCCGGAGCTGGGAACGGAAGCGGCAAAGCGACGCTGTCGGACATTTATTTTACGAAAGCGACGGATGCTTCTTCGATTCCGATCATGATGAACTCGCTGAATGGGGTTCATATCCCGAAAGGCAAGCTGGTTTATCTCCGTACGGTGGCAGATGGGAAGCAAGTGCCTTACATGACGATATCGCTGGAAGACATCGTGATCAGCAGCTACTCCTTCAATGATACGAACGAATCGGTCTCGCTGCGCTTTAACAAGATCAAGTGGACCTTCTGGGCGACCGATGCCAAAGGCAAGTCCGTTCCGATCACGGGCGGCTGGGATTTGAAGCAAAACAAGGCTGCATAAGCAAGCATCATGAAACGAGCTGGACATGAACGGACAGGGGCTGCGGCTTCTGTCCTTTTTGCCATGCCATAAATTTCATGCTCATCCATAAATACGCGTCATTCTGCACATAATATCGGCAAAACATCAGCGGGTGGTGATCGCGTGTACCGCATCAAGAAAGGAAGTTATGAACCAGGCAAGCAGGATCAAGCCGAGGAATTGGCTGTCGGAACGATCGAGCAGCGGATCTCCCAGATTCAAACCTATTTCTCCAACACGGAAGATCTAATCGTACAGAAGTTTGATAATCAGATCTGTTCGATCGTATATGTCGAGTCTCTCGTGAAGCATGAATCCCTTCAAGCCTATTTTATGACGCCGATGCTGGAATCCGGCGACCGTGCGCTAGAGCAGCTCGTGCGCTCAACCACGGCGAAGCTGACGAACATCTATCAAATCGGCAAATGTATGCTGGAAGGCTGCTGCGTCCTTTTAACGGAAAACGAGCAAGCCGCTATTATCATACGTGTCCCGCAATCGTACGAACGTTCGATCCAGGAGCCCAAAGACGAGCAAGTGATTAAGGGGCCGCATGACGGCTTCATCGAGAACCCGGTCACGAATCTGTATTTGCTCCGAAAGCGGTTGAGAAATCCCAAGCTGAAGGTGAAGTACTTCACCATGGGCAAGTTGACGAATACGAAAGTGACGATGGTCTATATGGATCAGATCGCGCTGCCCAAGCTTGTAGCGGAGGCGGAGAAGAGGCTTTCATCCGTCGATTCGGACTACTTGTATTCCGTGGGCAATATCAATGAATTGCTTGAGGAGCATCCGATGTCGCTCTTTCCGCAGACCCTGCAGACAGAGCGGCCGGATCGGGCGGTATCGTACTTAATGGAGGGCAAAATCATCATTTTCGTGGCAGGCAATCCGAGAGCGCTGATTCTTCCCATCACGTTCTTCGCCTTCTATCAATCGCCGGACGATTACAACACCCGCTGGATTATCGGATCGTTCTACAGAATTATCCGGCTGATCAGCTTTGTGATCGCGATCTGCTTGCCGGCAATCTACATCGCGATCGTTACGTACCATTCGGAGGTGCTGCCGATCGGCATCCTCTACTCCGTCAAAGTTTCGCTAACGTATGTTCCGCTGCCGCCTCTCCTCGAGGCGCTTGTGATGCAGACGATTCTGGAACTGCTGAAAGAAGCGGCGATCCGGCTGCCCTCTCCAATTTCCCAAACCATCGGCATTGTAGGGGGGCTAGTCATCGGGACAGCCGTCGTAGAAGCACAGTTGGTATCGCATACGATGATTGTCGTCATCGGTTTGACGGCCATCGCCTCATTCGCTACGCCGATCAACGAGTTTGGGACGAGCCTGCGGGTGCTCGGCTTCCCGATCATGCTGGCGGCCTCGGCGTTCGGCTTCTTCGGCATCGCCATTATGCTGATGCTGGTCTTTATCCACCTGTGCAAGATCGAAACGTTGGGAATCCCCTATTTTGCTCCGTTCGGTCCGTTTGAAGGCAAAGAGAGCATCAAAGATATTTTTCTGCGGCTGCCATTATGGATGGTCACGCGTACTTCGCGAGATAAGGGGCAAGGCGGCACCAAACACTCATTGTTCGGAAGGTGGAAGCGTCCTTGAACAGTACGATCGACAGAACCCAGTTGCTATTCCTGATCATCAAGACGCAAATCGGAATCGGTCTATTGTCGCTGCCGGCTGAGATTCAAAGCTCGGCTAAAAGCGACTCTTGGATATCGGTTCTAGTTGCAGGCACAGTCATTCAGTTCATCCTTCTCGTCTATTGGCTGCTCCTCCGGAAATTCCCCAATGACAATTTAAGCGCTATTACGGTACGCATGCTTGGCCCCTATATAGGGAGAGCGATAAATGCCGTTTATTATGCGTTCTTCGTTTTCATCGCCGCGTATGCGAGCACGCTGTACGTCGAGCTCGTCAAAAATTGGATGCTTCCGCTTACGCCGGGGTGGATTCTGCTGCTGCTCATCATCGGGACGAGCCTTTACTTGGCCTACGATAACCTGCGCGTCATTGCGAGGTTCTTCGTTCTCTCGTCGGCGCTGTTCATCGTGCTGATAATGATTAGTATTTTGACCTTCTCCAATAACGTACATGTGTCGAACATTATGCCGATCGGCCAAACCGGCGTGCTGCAGATCTTGAACGGAAGCGAGAAAACGTTCTTCTCCATGCTGGGCTTTGAAGTGACGCTGTTCTATTTCTCGCAGGTTCAAGGCAATCGGAAGGGCATGTTCAAGGTTATTTCGTTGGCCAATCTCTTTGTGACCTTGTTCTATACTTACTTCGTCTTTATCTGCTTAATCGGGTTTAGCCCGGATGCGCTGGGGCATATGAACGAGCCGGTTCTGTATATTCTGAAAGGGCTGTCCTATCAGCTGTTCGACCGGATCGACCTGATCTTCCTGACGATCTGGATCATCCCGATGACGGTTACGATCGTATCGTATTTATGCGTAGCCGGCAAAAGCTTAACGACAAGCCAGTCTGCCTATCAAAAGCTGGTGCTCTTCAGCGGTGCGGCGGTTTTCGCAATCGGGTGGTATCTTTCGAAATTGGAAAGTTTGGAACCGTTTAATAAATGGCTGGAAAAAGCCTACTTCATTATGATCGCGGCGGTACCTTTACTGCTGTGGTTAGGGTCTTTCCTGACAACTGCCGGCGCGAAGGCGGAGTCGACATGAAGAGGGGGATTAAATTTGCGGCTTGTTTGAGCTTATTGCCGATGCTTCTGACAGGCTGCTGGGATATCCAGAATTTAACGAACAAGAAGCTGGTGAACGGGCTCAGCTTGGACTTAGTAGGAAATGATCAAATGATGGGGACGATCCGAACGATCGTTCTGGAGAGTAAGGGCGGCGGCCAGTTCGATGCGAAAGACGAGGTGATAAAGGCGGTCGGCGCTTCAGTCTATCTCATTGGCTATAAAATAGATAACATGCTGCCCGGCACCTTGGAAGCGAGCAAGACGCATGTCGTTATAATCGGGGAAGAGCTTGCGAAGAAAGGCGTCATGGCTCCGCTCGAGCCGTTTTACCGCAATCCGAAGTTTTTTCTGAAAGCGGATCTCATCATCAGCAAGGGAATGGCTTCCGAGGTGTTGTCCTTCAATAAAATCGATAACAGCCCGGTGGCCTTCGGCATCAAGCAAATCCTCCACAGTGCGGCACGCAAAACCGTAGTTCCTAAGCAGACGTTATATTCGCTCTGGAGCGAGGTCTCGACACAGGGCGAGGATGCAATCGTGCCGATGATTCGCAAGGTGAACGAGACAGCGTTGACCGTTGACGGCATTTGCTTGTTCGACGGAGATCGCTATTCAGGCGTAACGCTTGAGCGGGCGGACAGCACGATCTTGCTGCTCATGGACGGCACGCTGAATGCCCAAGCGACGATGAATATTCCGATTGAACAGGGAATGAGTACGATTCTTGTGCGGAAATTAAAGCGATCGATCCATGTGACCGCGAATGGATCTACGGGAAAGATTGAATGCTCGGTTCATGTTGACCTCTACGGGGCGATCGCAAGCTTGCCGAGCAGGATGGATCGTGAAATCGACCGTAAACAAGTGAACCAAGAAATGGCCGATTGGCTGAATAAGGAATCATCCGTCGTGACGGCCAAATTGCGTCAAGCGAATTGCGATGCGCTCGGCATCGGCAGAAGGTTGAGAGTGAAGTATCCGGAGCTATGGAGAAGCATGGACCGGGAGCAAAAGTATCAGAATGTCGTGATCAAGCCGAGCTTTACGGTTCATATCAACAGCACGGGAGTGTTGAACTGAGCTTTGCTATGCTTAATCCAGCGCCTTGACGGGATGCCGGGTTAAGCTTTTTTGGTGTGAGCGAATTTGCTTTTTTCAGCCTCCTTTCATCTTTTGCAGGTATAATCGCTTAATTACGACAAAAATGGAGGAGTAGACGTTGCGCATTCTATTGGCGGAAGATGACGAGACGCTTGGGGAGTTGACGGAGCACCAGCTTCGGCGGCGGTATCATGTCGTAGATTGGCTGAAGGACGGCCGAGAAGCGCGGGATGCGATGGGCCCGGGCCGCTATGACGCCTATGTGCTGGATTGGATGCTTCCCGGCGCTACGGGCATGGAGCTGATTCGGAACGCGAGGAGACTGGACGACCACACGCCGATCTTGCTGCTTACCGCGCGGGATGCGGTGCAGGATCGGGTGGAAGGCCTGCATGCGGGCGCGGACGATTATATGATCAAGCCGTTTGCTTTCGAAGAGCTGGAAGCGCGCCTGCTGGCTTTATTCCGGCGGCAAGAGCGAGCCATACAGTCCGAGACGCTTCAGGTCGGGGAGCTGGCCGTCCATTTGAACCGTCACGAGGTAACGCGCGGCGGTCAGCCGATTACGCTGACAAGGCGCGAATTTCAACTGCTTGCCTGCCTGGTGCGGCATGCCGGGCATTTGCTCTCGCGCGAGCAGCTGCTGGACCAGGTGTGGGGAGTCGGCGCTGAAGTCACGCTGAATACGGTGGATGCGACCGTCAAGCTGCTGCGCAAAAAAGTGGACGGGCCTCATCCGATCAAATACATTCATAGCATTTATGGCGCAGGCTACCGCCTGTCGCCGGCCGGCGGTGAGGAGCATGTTTAAACGGACGCAGGCTGCGCTGACGCGCCGGTTTTCCATGACGATCGGCATCATTTTGGCGCTTACGGTTTTGTTTGCGCTTTGGATGGTGCAGCACATGATCACCTCTTCTCAGAACAGCCAGCTACTGTCGATCACCAAGCAGTATGCCTCGGAGCTGAAGGGCTTGATAGACTCCCCCAAATGGGAGCTGTTGTACCAGGAGATGGGTAACCGTAATAAAATTAGCGCATCCTTCGCTCCGAGCGGGCTGCAATTGAACCAAATGGCTTGGCTGGTCAGCCCCGAAGGGGAGATTCTGCTCCAATCGTCCGGCAAGGACAGAGAAGTGATCCCGGATTTTCCGCTGATGCCCCTGCTTCCAAGCTTGCTTGGCAAGCCGGATAACACGTATGACAACGTGAATGCCGGCGATCGATCATTCCGGATCGGCGGCATGGCGATGAATGGCGCGTCCGCGGGCGAAGTTTACCGCATCATCGTCGCGCAGGAGGTCACAAGCGACGTCGCCTTATTGGCTCAATTACGTTGGGCGTTCATCGGCTTTGCCGCCGCCATGTTGATCTTAGGCGCCGCTGCCGGCTATGTGCTGGCCGGTCGTGCCATGGTTCCGATCGTGCAAGCCTATCGGCGGCAGGAGCAATTCACGGCGGATGCGTCCCATGAGCTGCGTACGCCGCTAAGCATTTTGCGCTCTTCCGTTGAAGTGCTGAACGAGCAGAGGGAAGCGCTGCCTGCTTTTCACCGGAAGGTGCTGGCCAAAACCGGCAAGGAGATCCATCATTTGATACGCTTAGTCGATAACCTGCTTACATTGGCACGGAGCGATAACGGCCGGATCGAGCTGATGAAGACAACCTTTTCGCTTCGGAATACGGTTAGGCAGGTTCTGGAGCAGCTGGAGCCTCTGGCCCAAAGCAGAGGGATACGAGTCAGGTGGAGCGCCGGATCCGATGAAGTATTCGTCTTTGGCGATGAAGTGCGGATCAGGCAGCTTGTCTTCATCCTCGCGGAAAATGCGATGCAGTACAACCGGGAAGGCGGAACGGTCACGATCGACTTCGCCGCCAGATCGAACGAAACTTCATTTATCGTTAACGATACCGGCATCGGCATATCGAAAGCGCATCTGAACGGCATTTTCGAACGGTTCTACCGGCTCGATCAAGCGCGCACGCGCCGCTCGGAAGGCACGGGCTTGGGACTTGCCATCGCAAAGCAGATCGTGCTTGCTCATCAGGGCAAGCTTCGCGTCGAAAGCGAGGAAGGGACAGGGACAACCTTTTATGTCACGCTGCCGATCGTTTCAGAGTCGTTTCAGAATGTGCCGTTACAATGAATTTGACCGCAAGAAGGCGGAATCTCAATGAAGGAGGTGTTGAAGTGATATGAAGAGGATGGGCTGGAAGTTAACCGCGGCAGCCATTGCGCTCGCCGTTGCCATTCCGGTGTCGGCGTACGCGGCGGACGGCTACGGCAGCAAGAAGCCGAGACAAACGGATATCGCCGCCGCTAAGGCCGGCAAGCTCGAGTTGGCCAAGAAGGAGAAGGCGGCAGGCAAAGAAGCCGGCTTTGACCCTTACAGGCTGGCGGAGCAGCTGGGGCTGGACAAAACAGCAATCGAGCAGGCCATGAAGGCGGGCAAATCGCTTGATGACATTGCAAGAGAGAGAGGCATCGAGGTGCAGCCGCTGATCGACCGGTTGGCCGCGGATTTGCTTGCCGCGATTAATGTGAAGCTGAGTTCGGAGCAGCTGACGGATGAAGAGAAGGCGAATATCCAGAAGAAGGTCAGCTTGGAAGCGCAGCGCATCTATACCACGCCGCTTGCAGAGCAGATGTCCAAAGGGAATCAATTGGAGCTGAACATGAAAGCGGTTCTCGATCTGCTCGGACTTGAGAAGCCCGAATTCGGCGAGCTGATGGACGCCGGCAAATCGATTAGCGCCATTGCGGCAGAGCGCGGGATTACGCGCGAGCAGCTCCTTGACGTCATCTCAGCCGATCTTGACCGGCAGGCCCAGTCGCTCATCGAGAGCAAACAATTGACGCAAGCGGATGTAGACAAAATGAAGCAGGTTGCGCTCAAGAAGATCGAAAGCTTTATAGACGGGGCGTCTACGGCAGAGAAGAAAAGATAGCGGGGCTTAACGACAAGTCCGGACTCATGAACTCCAGGCGTTATGAAGCGGTTGAATGGTGGGCATTTGGCTGCAATAACGCGTCCTTGGTTCGTGAGTTCCGGCATCCTCTTGGAGACTTATGCCATGCAAACAAGCTTAATCCGCCGCCCCGATCGGGCGGACTGGGTTAAGCTTGTTTTTGTGCCTCTAAATAATAAGTGCCGAGAGTCCAGAGGACATCATCGGCACGTTTGAAGCTAATTTTGTTTGCGCCCGCCGACATGGAGAATGGATGCGACGATAGCGTCATAATCAGTCTCCTGCAAGCCGTCTTTATAGCCGCAGGATTGACGGACGACCAGCTGCGTCGGCAGGATGATCTCGTTCTCATGCTTGCGCGCATTGAATACGAGCTGGGTGGCGATTGCCCCCATCTCGTATTTGGAATGGCTGATCGTCGTCAGCGCCGGCCGGATAATCGGCGAGATGTTGATATTGTCGAAGCCGACGATCGCAACATCCTCAGGCACCCGAATGCCGCTTTCGTGCAAGGCGCGAATGGCGCCGATCGCCATCTCGTCATTAGCCGCGAATATCGCGTCCGGCAGCTGTTTGCTGGCAATCATCAGCTTTACGGCTTGATAGCCTCCGGCTTCCACAAATCGGCCGAACATGCTGATTTTATTGGGTATGGGCAAATTGTGCTCCATAAGCGCGCGTTTGTAGCCGTCAAAACGGAGCGAATTGTCGAAAGCAACTGTAGGTCCGCTCAGAAATTCGATCTTGCTCCGGCCAAGCTTGATTAAGTGGGATACGGCATCATAGGCGCCTTGCTCATTGGTAATGAGAACATTGTGCACATAATCGCCTCTAAGCGCACGGTCAAGCACGACGATCGGAAAGGATTCCGATGCAACCTGAAGGATCAGACTGTCGCTGATCGCCGTTCCCATGATAATGGCGCCGTCGACGAATTGCTCCCGAAGGAAACGATGCGCAGAGCTGTTCTCTCCGCCGTAAGTGCTGCAGACGATTAAGTTATACCCGTTTGAAGCAACGACTTCCTGAACGCCTTCAATGACCTGGCTGTAGAACGGACCGCCGAGATCATTCAAGAAGAGGCCGATCGTTTCGCTTTTGCGTTTCTTTAAATTGCGCGCAGCGCCGCTTGGCCGAAAGCACAGCTCTTCGGCAGCCCGAAGCACTTTTCGCTTGGTCTCTTCGCTAATCTTCGTTGAGTTGTTCAATGCGTAAGAGACGGTCGAAACGGCGACTCCGGCCAGCTTCGCTACATCTTTTATTGTAGCAGACACATGTTACCCTCCCAGGAACAATCGCAAACTTATATCCAAATAGATAGATAAAGACGAATCATTTATTGCTGTCAATTATAAACGATCTGATGGCTTGTGTGCGGACGATCTATGCAAATTCTTTAATAATCAAACCTAAAACTTTAATTATTTCAAAAAGGTTGGAAAACAGTGTGTGTATAGTTAGCTTTATACAACCATTTATTAGCAAATTGCGCCTAAATATTCCCAAGCCTATAAATCTGGCATTTATTTCATTATACTAGAGTAGACAGCTAAAGACTAGCTTACAGGACGGAATGCATCTAATCAGCGTTTACGAGGAGGCCGACATGGAAGAGAATCGCAAATGGCAGGCTAAATGGATTTGGCCGCATCACCCGGGTCATGGTCCAAGCACACGGGTGAATGAACCGCAAATTGCCTATTTTCGCCGCAGCTTTACGGTATCCGATCCAAAGGACGCCCGTCTGACCGTAAGGGTTTCCGCTGACAGCCGCTACAGGCTCTGGTTAAACGGGGAGCCGGTTTCGAGCGGTCCGCTGAAAGGCGACATGAACACGCATTACTACGAGGTCATCGAGGTCACGGACAAGCTGAAGGCCGGCGAAAATATTTGGGCTGCCCAAGTGATCTACTATGCAGGCCGAACGGGTCCGGCATCGGTATGGCGTTCGGATATGGGCGCTTTTCTGCTGGACGGTCAGCTGATGGACACCGGCGGGCGGCTGCTTGAGGAGCTCAGCACGGACAGCCGTTGGCGGGCTTTGCGTCTCGGTGCGGAAGCATTCTTGTTCGAGAAAGAAACCTTCACGCTGTTCATAGGCGGCGGAGAACGCGTGAATGGCGGCATGCTGCCGATCGGTTTTGCAAGAAAGGATTTCGATGAACGGAATTGGACGAATGCGGAGATCGTCAGCCAAGTGCTTGACCCGATGTTTGGGCAATTGACCCGTTGGCAGCTGACCGAGAGAAGCATTCCGCCGATGAGGGAGACCGTCCGGCCCTTTACAAGAATAATGCAAGGACAGTGCGGGGCGCGGACGTGGGGGACAGGCGAATCTCCGGACAGCTTGATCGGCATGGAGCTGGCTCCGGGCGAGAAGCTGACGGTGGAGCTCGATACGTCGCGGATGACGAGCGGTTATCCCAGGGTCTCCTTTTACGGAGGCAAAGGAGCGCAGGCTGCCATTCTTTATGCCGAGTGCTATGAGTTCCCGCAGACCGGCAGAGGCCATGCACGGAACAAAGGGGTTCGCGACGAAATGGAAGGCAAGGCGTTGGTTGGCTTTGAAGATTATTATACGCTAGCGGGCGCGGGCGACTCTGGAGCGGCTATCCCTGAGAGCTATGAGCCGATTCACCGCAGAGGGTTCCGTTTTATCAGGGTGACGGTGCAAGCCGGGGACGAACCGGTCACACTGGCCGGAATCGACTATCGCCAAAGCGGCTATCCTCTGCAGGAACTTGCTGATTTCGACGGCTCGGACCCGACGTTCCGTCCGCTGTGGGAGATCAGTTTGAACACGCTGAGAGGCTGCATGCATGAAACGTACGAGGATACCCCATATTACGAGCAGATGCAATATGAGCTGGACAGCCGTCTGCAGGCACTGTTTACCTATACCGTCAGCGGCGATGACAGGCTCGGACGCAAAACGATCCGCGATTTCCACAGTTCGCTTCTGCCGAGCGGGATACTGCAAAGCCGCTATCCATCCGTCGACAGACAAGTGATACCTGGGTTCGCTTTATTTTGGCTCATGATGGTTTATGACCATTACAAGCATTTTGGAGATGCGTCGCTGGTCAAAGCTTACCGGCCTTCAATGGATGCCGTGCTCGGCTGGTTCGAGAACCGCAGAGAGGATAGCGGTCTTGTCGGGCAAATGCCGGATAGCTTCTGGTCGTTCGTCGACTGGACGGAAGCCTGGAAGGATAATGCAGGCGCGCCGCACGCCGCTCGTAAAGGTCCGATGACGGTATACAATCTGATGTATGCCGATGCGCTCGTGAAGGCGGCCGAGCTGAACGAATGGACCGGACGCAAGGAAACGGGAGCGGAGTACCGGGAACGGGCCGCTTCAATTCGGGATGCCGTGCGCCGCAGCTGTTGGTCGGAAACGCGGGGATTGTTCCGTGACGGTCCGAATGCGGAGGCCTACAGCCAGCATGCGCAGATGTGGGCCGTGCTGACGGGAACGGTGCAGGGAAGCGAAGCGAAGGAGCTGACCGAGCGGATGCTCGGCGATGCGGAGCTCGCGAAGATTTCGACGGCCATGTCCTACTATCTGTTCCGTACGCTTGCGTTAACGGGACTATATGAGAAGACGTTCAAGCTATGGGATGCATGGCGCGCGCAGGTCGATTTGCATCTAACCGCTTGGGTAGAGGACCCCGTTTCGGAACGAAGCGACTGCCACGCGTGGGGCGCGCTCCCGCTCTATGAATTCCCGGCGGAGCTGCTTGGCATTAAGCCGCTTAAACCTGGCTTCGCCGAAATCGGCATCGAGCCGATGCTTGGACCGCTTACCTGGGCGAAGGGGCGCGCTTCGACGCCTCAAGGTTTAGTGTACGTCCATTGGCGATGGGAAGACAGCCGGTTTACGATTGAGATCGATGCACCGGCCGGTGTACCCGTTACGGTTACGTTGCCGAATTGCGAGAACCGGGCTTTGCCAGAGGCGAGAGGGATTAAGCTCTCATGGGAAGCGGCGCTGTCATCGGGTACGAAGAACAGCTGATCAAACAGAAGCCTCCGGAACCGTGTAAACTGCGGTGCCGGAGGCTTTATTTATGCAGGCTAGGTTAGGTTCGCGGCCGGTGGTGCAGGGAAACGAAGCGTAAACGTCGTTTCCCTGCTGTTCGTTTCGAACGTGATGTTCCCGTCGTTCCGTTCCACAATCTGCTTGCAGATGGCTAGCCCAAGACCGGTCCCTTCAGCTTTGCCCGTAACGAACGGATCAAATAGGCTGGTTTGAATGACAGACGGGATTTCGGGCCCGGTGTTGCTGATGCGCACATAGACATGGCCGCCGTCAGCAAACGCCCGAATGGTAATCAACCGCTGGCGGCCACCCGAGTCACGCAGTGCGTCTATCGCATTATTAATCAAGTTGGAGAACACTTGGATTAGGGCGATTTTCTGGATATGGGCTTGCAGGCCGTCCTCCACATGTGCCAAGAGCTCGATGTTCTCATTGAGCAGCAGAGGATTGACAAGGAGCAGTGTTTTCTCAATCAAGCAGTTGATCGCTGTCAACTCGGGCGTTTCATCGGCGATAGGCTTGCGGGAGAAGCTGAGGAAGCCGGTAATTTGCATTTCGATGTTGCGGAACTCGTTGTCGATAATATCCAGATACTTCTCGATCGATTGGAGCTCGTTGGGCGAGAGCACTTTGCGGATAAGTACGATAAACCCTTTGATGGATGTTAGGGGGTTGCGGATTTCATGCGCCATGCTGGAGGCCATTTTGCCGATCAGGTTCAGCTTGTCCGCATGCATATCCTCGATCAGTTTATCCTGCTGCTCGATTCTTCCGCGCGCTTGATCGTAGAAATACCCGAGATCATTCAAGAAGAGGCCGATCGTTTCGCTTTTGCGTTTCTTTATATTGCGCGCAGTTTCGCTAGGCCGAAAGCTGAGCTCTTCGGCAGCCTGATGCACCCTCCGCTTGGTCCCTTCGCTAATCTTCGCTGAGTTGTTTAATGCGCCAGAGTCGGTCGGAACGGCGAGTCCGGCCGGCTTCGCTGCATTTTTGATTGTAGCAGACACATGCTACCCTCCCAGGAACATTCGCTAATTTATATCAAATAGATAGATAAAAAGACGAACTTTTATTTTGGTTGTCACTTATTATAAACGATCTGATGAGTTGTGTGCGGATGATCGATACAAGTTCTTGAATAATTAAACCATAAAACTTAAATTTTTCCGGAAATGGTTGGGGGGATAAAACAGAAGCCTCCGGAACCGTGTAAGCTGCGGTGCCGGAGGCTTTAAGTGTTTATGTAGGCTGAGCTAGGTTCGCGGCCGGTGGTGCAGGGAATCGAAGCGTAAACGTCGTTTCCCTGTTGTTCGTTTCGAACGTGATGTCCCCGTCGTTCCGTTCCACAATCTGCTTGCAGATGGCAAGCCCTAGGCCGGTGCCTTCAGCTTTGCCCGTAACGAACGGATCAAATAGGCTGGCTTGAATGACAGCCGGGATTTCGGGGCCGGTGTTGCTAATGCGCACATAGATATGGTCGCCGTCAGCAATCGCCCGAATGGTAATCAACCGCTGGCGGCCATCCGATTCGCGCAGCGCGTCGATCGCATTATTCATCAAGTTGGAGAACACTTGGATAAGGGCGATTTTCTGGATATGGGCTTGCAGATCTTCCTCCACATGCGCGGAGAACTCGATGTTCTCATTGAGCAGCAGCGGATTGACGAGGAGCATTGTCTTCTCGATCAAAGCGTTGATCGGCGTCAACTCGGGCGTTTCATCGGCGATAGGCTTACGCGAGAAGCTGAGAAAGCCGGTAATTTGCATTTCGATGTTGCGGAACTCGTTGTCGATAATATCCAAATACTTCTCGATCGTTTGGAGCGCGACGGGCGGAAGCATTTTGCGGATGAGTACGAAAAACCCTTTGATGGACGTTAAGGGGTTGCGGATTTCATGCGCCATGCTGGAGGCCATTTTGCCGATCAGGTTCAGCTTGTCCGCATGCATATCTTCGATCAGTTTATCCTGCTGCTCGATTTTTCCGCGCGCATGGTCGAAGAAATAGGAATATACAACCGTTTGGAACTGATCGATTCTGTAGACGACATCCGCGATCACGGACACCAATTCAGCGCGTTCCGCCTGAAAATCAGCGACGCTCTCAAAGAAAGCTTCCCTGAAGTATAACGAGCTTTGTAAAATATGTTCAATCGGCACTCGCTTTGCAAACAGGTGATCACACCACTTTTTATAGTCGTTAAACACCTCATGCTGCTCGATAGGTATATGTATGTCCGCGATTAGAATCACATAACGGGCGCACTGCTGACGAAGTTTCTCGGGATTGTAATATCCCGGAAAGGCATTCTCCATCCTTCTGATCCAGCTGTCGATTATGCAGCACGTGTGCGTTTCGAAGAATCGGATGATATCGCTCATGAATTCGCTCCAATGGTTTCTAATTCAACATGATATTAAGGCTATGTTTATTATTATTATTTAATCATGAATGCGCCGATTGCATCAATAGAATTAAATTCCATCTATTAGGGGTATTGTTTTACTCCCATTAGCTCAAGCCCTGTCTGGACCTGCGATAATCGCCAGGCGTCTGGCCGGCCGTCTCCCGGAACATGCGGATAAAATAATTATAGTCTTCGATGCCGATCGACTCCGCCACAACCGGAACGGGCAGCTCGCTCGCGGCCAGCAGCCTCTTGGCTTCCTCTACCTTCAAATGGCGGATATATTGAACCGGCGTTTTGCCGGTATGCTTCTTCAGGCAGCGGGACAGATACTCCGGGTTGAAATGAAACTCCTCCTCCAGAGACTCGGAGCGGAACGGCTCCTTCACGAATCGGGCCAAAAACGCCTCGAGCTTCCGGCTTAGCATTAGCGAGCGCGAGGCTTTCGTCGATTGTACGGTCAGCTGCTGCAGCTGTTCCAGCAAGCGGACGAGCAGTCCGTGCAGCCTGGTGGCGTTTTCCAAATTCAGCTTGCGCTGGATGTCCAGCATGTCGCGCAGAATCGGCAGCAGCGGCTTGGGGTCGACATTCGCCCACTTCGGCAGGAACATGAGCTGCCGGCGCGGCAGGAAGTCGGCGTCGGTGCCCGGCTCCAGAATCGAGGTCCACGGGATTTGCTGGCCTGCAATCGGGGCAGCCTGCAGCGGATGATAGAAGTGGACCCAGTAGATTTCCGAATCCTCCGTGCAGGGCCGATGGCCTACATGGGTGCGGCCGGGCTCCAGCAGCAGCAGATCTCCGGCTCCGATCGTATACGGCACCTGATCCTCCGTAATATAAATGGTTCCCTTCACGACGAGCAGCAGATCGTACATCGGGAAACTCCGCTCGAAATGCTGATTGCCCGGCCGCCAGACGGAATGGCCGACGGTGACGAATTGAGGCAAGGGCGGGATCGGAAGCTGCAAGCAGTCCATAAAGGCAGGTTCACTCCTGATTAGATCGATTTTGTGCTATAACAAGTCTATTCGATCTCTATCCGCATGCGCAATTCCTATGTAATAGTGTAGGAGATGAATGTTGAAAATAGGAGGAAACGTATGCGGTTCAGACAGGTCCATCTAGATTTTCATACGTCGGAAGCAATTCCCGGCATCGGCAGCCGGTTCTCCAAGGAACAATTTCAAGCGATGCTCCGCAAGGGGCATGTCGATTCCGTTACGGTCTTCTCGAAATGCCATCACGGCTGGGCCTACCATCCTTCGGAGGCAAACGAGCAGCATCCTGGCCTCGATTTTGACCTGCTTGGCGCGATGATTGATGCTGCGCATGAAATCGGCGTAAAGACGCCGGTCTATATTTCGGCCGGCCTTGACGAGAAGCTGGCTAGGCGCCATCCGGAATGGCTGTATCGGGATAAGGAGGAGCGTACAAGCTGGGCGAAAAACTTCATGCAGCCCGGCTATCATGAGTTTTGCATGAATACTCCGTATCTAGGCGTGCTGCTGAAGCAAATCGAGGAGGTCGTGCGCAATTACGATGCGGACGGCATCTTTCTCGATATCGTAGGCGTCCGTCAATGCTACTGCCAATACTGCGTAGCCGCGCTTCGCAGCGAAGGAAAGGATCCGCGGAGCGAAAAGGATGTGCTGGCGCTTGGCGAGCGGACCTACGCCCATTACGGCAGGGCGGTGAAAGAGCTGATCCACGGCATTAAACCGGACATGCCGATCTTCCACAACGGCGGCCATATCCGCCGCGGCCGGCGAGACTTGGCGCAGATGAACACGCATCTGGAGCTGGAATCGCTGCCTACGGGCGGGTGGGGATATGACCATTTTCCGCTGTCGGCCCGTTATTCCCAGACGCTTGGATTGCCGTTTCTCGGCATGACCGGCAAATTCCATACTTCATGGGGAGAGTTCGGCGGTTACAAACATCCGAATGCGCTGCGGTACGAGACTGCGCTCAGCATCGCAAACGGCGCGCGCTGCTCCATCGGCGACCAGCTTCATCCGGACGGCTTGATGGACGAAGCCACCTATGAGCTGATCGGGCAAGCTTACCGCGAAGTGGAAGAGAAGGAGCCTTGGTGCGCGGGTGCGGTTGGCGTTTCCGATGTGGCGCTTCTGTCGCTCGAGGCGGCAGGCGTGCATAATACGACAGGCCAGGCCGATTTCACGGGCCATTCCGATGCCGGGGCCGTTCGGATATTGCTGGAAGGCAAGATCCTGTTTGACGTGATCGATTTAGAAGCCGATTTCTCCCGTTATAAAGTGATTATATTGCCGGACGAGGTGCTGCTTGGGGACGCGCTGGCCGCTAGCTTGAAAAGCTATATCGCAGGCGGCGGCAAGGTGCTGGCTTCCGGACGGTCCGGCTTGATGAAGGACGGAAGCGGCTTTGGCCTTGATTTCGGCGTGGAATGGCTGGGCGAAAACCCTTACCAGCCGGATTATTTCCGGCCGGGTTTCGAGCTGAACAGCCTTGGCGGCGCCGCATTCATCTGTTACGGCAAGGGCCAGCGGATCGGCCTGCAAGGCGGGACAGCGCTGGGAAGACGGGAAGATCCTTATTTTAACCGGGATGTCTTCACGTTCTGTTCTCATCAGCATACGCCAAGCTCGCGCCAAGACGGCGGACCTGGCATGGCGGAAGGACCGGACGGCATCTATATCGCATGGAACGTGTTCGAGGATTACGGCACGAAGGGCAGCTTGATGTTGAAGGAGACGGTGCTCCACGCCTTGAACCGGCTGCTCGGCAGCGGCAAAACGCTTGAAACCTCGCTTCCGGCACAAGGCATTGTGACGCTGCAGAAGCAGCCGGCGGAAGGCCGTTATATCAACCATCTGCTATACGCTTCGCCGGTGAAGCGCGGTAACGGCATTGAAGTCATCGAGGATATATTGCCGGTGTACGATACGAAGGTGACGCTTCAATTGAAGGAAGAAGCGACGGCGGTTTATCTGGCTCCGCAGCGGACGGAAATCCCGTTTGCCCAGCAGGACGGCAAGCTAACCTATTCGCTCGAACGGCTCGATGGCCACCAGATGGTGATTATCGAAGTTGCGACCATGAATTAAGCATGGCTGCGACGGATGACAGCAGCGGGAACAGGCCGGCGGGCCTGTCCCTGCTGCTTTTTTTCATTTTCTGCGGGACGAGGGAAGGAATTCGCTTTGCGTGAAAGAAATAGATGCTTCAGGTAAAAAATGCAGAAGGGAATGAATCCGCATGAGGCTCGGAGGTCCGATCATCGCTAGTGAAACGCCGGATCCGCAGAGATGGGTCGCGGCGCACGCTGAGCGCGGCTATACGGCCGCTTATTTTCCGGATATTGAGGCTTCGTCGCATATCGAAGACTATGTTCGCGCTGCCGCCGGCGCTGACCTTCTCATAGCCGAGGTCGGCGCGTGGAGCAATCCGCTTAGCCGGGATTCAGAGGTTAGGGAGCAGGCGATTCGCTACTGCAAGAAGAAGCTGGAAACGGCGGAGCTTGCCGGGGCGCTGTGCTGCGTGAATATCGCCGGCTCGCGGGGCGAGCAGTGGGACGGTCACGATCCGGCTAATTTGACGAAAGATACCTTTGAGATGATCGTCGAAACCGTGCGCGACATTATCGATCATGTGAAGCCGGAACGCACCCGCTATACGCTGGAAATGATGCCTTGGATGTATCCGGACACCGTCGATAGCTATCTCCAGCTCATTCGCGCGATTGACCGCAAGGCTTTCGCTGTCCATCTAGATCCGGTCAATATTGTGACGAGTCCGCAGCTCTTCTACAGGAACGGAGCGCTCATCGAGGAATGCTTCGCTAAGCTCGGCCCTTATATTCGAAGCTGTCATGCCAAAGATATCGTGCTTGGCTCATCCATGGTTGTTCACTTGGATGAAACGCGTCCGGGACTTGGCAAGCTGGATTATGCGCAGTATTTGCGCCAGCTGGCGAAGCTGGACCGCGATGTGCCGCTCATGCTGGAGCATCTGGACAGCGAGGAGGAGTACCGGCAGGCCGCTAGCTATATCCGTTCCATCGCAGATGAGATTGGGGTGCGCTTCGGATGAGCTATAGGCACCGGAATTTGAGGCTTGTCCTATACTAGAGAGCTTGCCTGCGCTGATGTCCGTTACGATGTCAGCGCTTCTTTGATTTCGGCTTGGCGCCATTCTTCTTTCTTTTCTTCCGATTGGCGGACACCGGTTCATCGACAACGACGTCTTCGCCGTCGATTTCTTCTTCCGCTTCCTGCTCGGCCTCGTCATCATCTCCGATGATCGGCAGAATATCGGCGTTGCCGAACAGAATGGTGCCATTGTTGCGAATAATAATGACTTTCCCGATCCAGCAAGCCATCCCGATGTTCCGCCTCCTCCGATCCATACTGCTGGTCTATGATATGTAGGGTTCAGCCGGCCCGTATTGGCGCATGTCCGGTAGGCGCGAGAAAGGCTGCCCCCGGAGCCGCGGAGCGCGACCCGAAAGACAGCCTTATCTTACAACACCAATATCCGTGCGCCGTACTCCAGATGCTCCACCATGCGCCGGCTTGCTTCCTCAGCATCGCCCGCAAGAATGAGCTCAAAAATCTCCAAGTGATCGCGGTACGAATTCTCGATCCGGTTCGTATCCTTACGAAGCACCTTCAGTGCGATCTGAAACAGCCGGTCCTGCAAATTGTCCATCATTTGGACCATCTCCGTATTGTCATAGACAAGGGCGAGACGCCGGTGATACTCAGAGTCAGCATGCGTAAACTTCAAATAATCGTGCTGCGCGGCCGTCTGTTCTTGAATTTGCAGATTGGCACGGAACCATGCGATTTCATCCGGAGGCAGCTTGCGGCCGCTCAGCTTCCGAACGATATGTCCCTCCAGCGCGATGCGAAAATCGAAGAAATCCGCCACACGCTGCAGCGATAGTTCCGGCAGACTGAGCCCTTTGTTCGGAGCGATGTTGAGCAAGCCTTCAGCCGCAAGCTTCTCCAACGCGGAACGGATCGGCGTGCGGCTCATCTGCAGCAGCTCCACCAAATATTTCTCCGTCAACTGCTCGTTGGAGATGATCGTTCCTTCTAATATATAAGCGCGCAGCTGCTCATACGCTTTCTCCTTCAACGTTACTGATGCCATGGCCATTATCCTTTTCTTCTATAAAATGAATGGATTTCAAATAGGCGACGCTCTGCTCCATCCAGCTTCTCTCCAGCTCTGCTGTCCGTTCCACCGTTTCCGTGAACGGTGTCCACAGCTCAAGAATTGCCGAGGCGTCCGACTTCCCGTTCGCGGCGATCGATTCCCTCAGGAGCTCATAGTCGAGCCGCCCTGCGCCAGCCGGCGCCCCCAGAATCGTAAAGCCCAGCTGATGATCGACGCGTTTGATCTCGAAATCCTTGATATGCAAATTTGCAAGATAGGGGACAAGCCGCTGAATGACAACATCGGGACTCTCCAGCGCGCCGAAAGAGTTCACCGTGTCCAGGCAGCAGCCGACATGGGAGTGGTTTAAGCTCTCAAACAATTGTACCAGCTGCCGTGTGGTATGCAAGCCATGATTTTCAATCGCCAGCGTGATATCCGCTTCTTCGAATGCAGGAAGCACCTGGCGGATCTGCCGCTCCGCTTCTGCCAGATCCGGCGTCGTAATGATGGTCCGCACAATCGGCGAGTGCAGAGTTTGGGCGATTTCAAGGTAGGCAATAAGTAGCTCAGGCTCCGTTCCCCGCGTCCCTACTTCAATGGAAACCCGCTGTTCATCGGCGATTTGCTTTAGGCCTAGAAGCTCTTCTTCATGGAGCCGATGAAGCGGCAAATTGTCGGCGATTTGAACGAGGTCAAGCCCGCAGCTGCGGGTCAATTTCACGAGCCCTTCATGCGTAAGCGGATCTGCCGGACGTTCGTAACCGGGAATGCCGATAGCCCACGTGAAAGTGAAGGAGCTAAGTCCGAGTCTCATGCATACCATCCCCCTTAGCAGTAGTGAGCTTAGAATAACAGGAATTTTAAGCAGCGGCAATAAATATATATATATATTGTATACATTTTGTATTGAAATGCTGCGGGCCATTCCGTTATGCTGGTTATAGCTACTAATCTATGAGATCGAGGTGCAGGTGTTATGGCAATTCAACCGAATGAAGTAACGATTGCTATTATCGGTGCGGGCGGGAAAATGGGCTGCCGGATTACGGACAACCTGATTAAGACGGATTATCGGCTGTTGCTGTGCGAGCATGCGGAGAACGGCAAAGCCCGGATCGCCCAGCGGGGACTATCCATTTCTCCGAACGAAGAGGCGTTAGCCGCTGCCGATTTTGTCATTCTAGCCGTACCGGATGCCGTCATCGGCCCGCTGAGCGAGAAGATCGTGCCGCAGCTGCAGCCCGGCGCAACCGTGATTTTGCTTGACCCGGCCGCTGCCTACGCAGGCCAGGTGAAGCTGCGCGAGGATTGCACGTTTGTCGTGACGCATCCTTGCCATCCGGCTCTGTTCGAGGAGCAGGAGACGCCAGAAGCTCGCAAAGACATGTTCGGCGGCATTGCGGCGAAGCAGGATATCGTCATCGCGCTGCAGCAGGGCGACGAGGAGCGGTTCGCGCTGGCGGAGCAAATCTGCATCCGCATGTTCGCTCCGGTTGTCCAATGCCACCGGATTACGGTCGAGCAGATGGCGCTGCTCGAGCCGGCGGCAGCCGAAGTCGTAGCGGCTGCGGCAGCGTGCATTATGAAAGAAGCAATGGAAGAGGTGATCCGCATGGGCGTACCGGAAGCAGCGGCGAGGTCGTTTATGCTGGGTCATATCCAAATCCCGCTTGCTATCGCCTTCAATAATGTCAATCCGTTCTCCGATGCGGCGAAGATCGCGATTGGCTACGGGTATGACAAGATATTCAAACCGGATTGGAAGCAAGTGTTCACGAAGGAATCGCTTGATGAGGTGCTGCGACTGATGCTGCATCTGGATGAGAAGCCTGCCTTGAACTAATTCCTTCATATATATAGCATTTTATAGCATTTTTCTTGCATGCGGAAAATTGCACGAAACCCGCGTTCGAATACAACCTATTATCGGGTCTGTTGGACTCGAGCGTCGACGATAGGCTGGCCGATGCTTCATGAGGAAGGCATTACCGGCTTAGATCTTATTTTATTGGATGCTCTTAACCAGCAGGAGCCGCGTAAAACCAGCAGCGAGAATAACTTGATTAAGCTGAGTTTGACGTTCTTGGGCAAGAAGAGAGCGAAGAAGCATAAGTCGATTGAGCACTTCCGATTCGACATGCGTGCCGTACCATTTTTGTCGAATATATTTCCGGGGAAATGAAATGAATTTAACTTGACTTGACTTGAGATCAGCAGCGAGTTAGCGCGAGTTACGATGAACGGCCCGTCAGGAGAGAGGGACTCTTCTGACGGGTTTTTAGGTTGGCGATGAGAACGGGACCACGGGCACCTCTTCGCCGATATACCGGTGGGAGGAGCGAAAGAGGAGCTCCACAAGCACCTCTTGGCCGATAAACCGGCGGAATGATCGAAAGAGGGGCTCTACGGGCACCTCTTGGCCGATAAACCGGCGGGAGAAGCGAAAGAGGAGCTTCACGGGCACCACTTGGCCGCAAAACCGGCGGGAGGAGCGAAAGAGGAGCTCAACGGGCGCCTCTTGGCCGATAAACCGGCAGAAGGAGCGAAAGAGGAGCTCTTCAAACACCTCTTGGCCGATAAACCGGCAGAAGGAGCGAAAGAGGAGCTCCACGGGCACCACTTGGCCGCAAAACGGCGGAATGATCAAAGGAGGAGCTCCACGGGCACCACTTGGCCGCAAAACCGGCGGAATGATCGAAAGAGGGGCTCTATGGGCACCTCTTGGCCGATAAACCGGCGGAGTGATCGAAAGAGGAGCTCTACAAGCACCTCTTGGCCGATAAACCGGCGGAATGATCGAAAGAGGGGCTCTACGGGCACCTCTTGGCCGATAAACCGGCAGAAGGAGCGAAAGAGGAGCTTCACGGGCACCACTTGGCCGCAAAACCGGCGGGAGGATCGAAAGAGGAGCTTCACGGGCACCACATGGCCGCAAAACCGGCGTAATGATCGAAAGAGGAGCTCCACGGGCACCTCTTGGCCGCAAAACCGGCAGAAGGAGCGAAAGAGGAGCTTCACGGGCACCACATGGCCGCAAAACCGGCGGAATGATCGAAGGAGGAGCTCCACGGGCACCACTTGGCCGCAAAACCGGCGGGAGAAGCGAAAGAGGAGCTTCACGGGCACCACTTGGCCTCAAAACGGCGGAATGATCGAAAGAGGAGCTCCACGGGCACCTCTTGGCCGCAAAACCGGCGGGAGAAGCGAAAGAGGAGCTCCACAAGCACCTCTTGGCCGATAAACCGGCGGAATGAGAGAAAAGGATTGACGGACCATGCGGAGTTCAATACGATATTGTTGTATACAACATACAACAATATTAACTCGCAGGAGGCCAGGTCCATGAAGGTTCCGGAAGAACGACCGTCCCAGCAGCAGCGGCTATCCAAGCTCATCGTCACCAATGTTTGGGACCAAACCTATCAGGTGCTTAAAGAGCGGATTCTCGCGCGGCATTTCGGCGCAAACGAGAAGCTGTTGATTCCGGAGCTGGCCGAGCAGCTTGGCGTCAGCCGGACGCCGATCCGCGATGCGCTGAACCGGCTCGAAATGGAAGGGCTTGTCCGCACCGTATCCAAGGTAGGTACATTCGTCAATCCCGTGCTCGAGGACAATGTCAATGACATTATGGACAGCCGGCTCATGATTGACTGCTGGACGATCGACCGGCTCAGTGCCATGGAAGAGGATCAGCTTGCGTCGCAATTCGGCGCGCTGGATGAGATTATTCAACAAGCGTCGGATTCCTTTTCCGGCGGGAAAGCCGGCAATGTCGATCTGGAGCTGCAATCCAGCCTGGACCTGAGGTTTCATCTGGAGCTTGTCCGCATGAGCGGCAACTCGAAGAACGTGGAGATCTATAAGTCGCTCATGAATTATCGGTATTTGAATTTAGGGGTGCCGCATGTGACGCCGGACATGGCGAAGCAGGCCTTTCGGCAGCATCTGGCTATCTACGATGCGCTCCGAGCACGCCGTTTCGCGGCGGCGAAGTCGGCCGTTACGGCCCATCTGGCGTACTCGAAGCAAAATATTTTAAACGTTATTATCGAAAGTGGCGGGGAGATCTAGGCCCGGTCACGGCTGGCAGGCCGGAACAATTTTGTAAGCGCTACCGAAAACGGACAAAGGATGTGTTTCTCATGTTTGAAAATCCGCTCCCGCCTACCCAAACGAAACAGCCGCTGACGAGCTTGAAAGCGACCCGCCGCAGCACGGCGCCGGGCTGGGCTGTCAAGCAGCGGCAATTATTCGACCTTCTGAACGAATCTGCCAAACGGTTCATTGCAAAATATACGAGGCCGGACGGTACACTGATTTGGCGCTCCGATTGGCCAGGCATGGACGGCTCCGACGATCCGTACGAAGGGTTCATGAATCTGGCGCTGCTTCATGCGCTTGGCGGAGATGACTTCCTGCACGAGGCATCGCGCCGCATTTGGGAGGGCATTACGTGGCAGTGGACGGAGTACGGCCAAATTCACCGGGAGTTTGACGCTTATTACGACTGGATGCATCATGGCGAAGGCTATCTTTACGTCTACTTCCTTGGGCTCTCGGGTCCTGCCCAGCTGAAAGACAGGCAGCGCGCCGTGCGTTTTGCGAACATGTACATAGGCGAAGATCCCGAGGCACCGAATTACGATAAGGAGAAGAAGCTGATTCGATCGCCGCTGAACGGAAGCAAAGGCCCCCGGTTTACCGTTTCGGCCGAGGACTGGTCAACGCACCGCGGGATTCTGGACCATTATCTGGCCCCCTATGAGGATATCCCAGGCGTCGAATTCGCATCGCGCAAATGCCCTTGGAGCAACGACACCGTATATGCCCGTTTGATTGACATGATGAATGAGCGGATGAACCGCGGCGATGTGCCGCTCAATTTGAATGCGACCGGTCTGGTGGCGAATGCGTTCCTGCACACGGCTGACGACAAATACAAGCAGTGGGTGCTGGATTATTTGGCCGCATGGTGCGAACGGGCCGAGCGCAACGGCGGTTTCATTCCCGACAATGTCGGACTGAATGACGTGATCGGCGAATACAACGAAGGCAAATGGTGGGGCGGCTATTACGGCTACCGGTGGCCGCATGGCTTCGCGACCGTCATCGAGCCGATCGTGAATGCGGCCATGAATGCGGTGCTGCTTTCCGGCGATCGGGAGAAGCTCGGCCTCGCACGGCAGCAGCTGGACTTGAATTGGTCGCTTAGCAAGCAGGAAGGCGATAAAACGGTCGTTCCTTACAAGCGCTTCGACGCGGGCTGGACCGATTATCGCGAGGCGAGCGCCAGGTACCCGATCTATCTGTGGACCGTATCGATGGCGGCCGAAGACTTGGAGAGGATCAACCGCATTCCGAAGAGCTATAACTGGGATGAAGTGGTCATTCCGAACGTGTCCGGCAAGGATGCGTTGACGGGTCGGGACACGAAGCATTTTATCAGCAATACGGAGCCGTGGTTCCGGTATATGACGGGCGAGCTGCCCGACTACCCGGACCGGATCCTGGATGCGAATTTCAAGCTCATTGCGAAGCAGCTTGACCGGATGGATTCGCCGATGGGAGATCCTGCGCAGTGGTCGGCGAACTACAATGACGATGACTTCTCCAGCATTCATATTTGGCAGGAGCTGTGCCCGGTCTACATGGAAAGCCTTGTGCAGCTGACGCTCGGCGCGCCGATGCATATTTCGCACGGCGGCTTCCAGCACGGCAGGTTCCGCTACTTCGATGCGGACCGCAAGCAGGTCGGGCTTCCGCAGCATACGGCAGCGCTTGTCGAGCAGCTCAGCGACACCGCCGCCACGCTGCAGCTTGTGAACACTTCGTTGCTCGAGTCTCACACCGTCATTATCCAAGGAGGTACTTTCGGGGAACACGAGATTGCGACAGCTGAAGTGCTAGGAGGAGATGACGGCCCGGAGATCGTGGCGGTAGGCAGCAAATGGCTTCAGGTCGAGCTTGCCCCTGGCGCTTCGATCCGACTGGAATTAGGCATGAACCGTTATGTCAACCAGCCAACTTACGGTGGGCCATGGACGGAGCAGCCGGAGCCGCTGCTTTCGGGACGGAGCTTGTAGGACAGGAGAAATCGCAACGTATCGTAGCGTTATTCACCGGGTTTCGCAAGCAAATCACCTGATTTTTGCCCAAGAATGCCGCTGGAGTACGTTAGCCGCAAAATATCGCCGATTTCAGCCGAATAAGCGCTATTCAATTCGTTATTAGCCCAGCCGACAGCGGGGGATCTGTAATCAGCAAACGAAACGGACGGCCCGTACCGTCCGTTTTTTACGTTTTTCGGGACAGGCGTGATATAATAAGTAGGTCCACCATTTTTTGGAGGTTAACTAGACGATGAACATTACGATCACTCATGCAGCCATGACGCATGACAAAGAGAACGGCTACCGCGGCATTGTCCAATTCGATGCGGAAGGCCACAAGCACCCGTACGAGGTGACGCTGCAGTTGAACAGCATCCGCGGCACGACGTGGGATTACAGTCTGCGCTTTGCCAAGGATCCGGGATCTGAAGAAGAAATCAATCAAGTCGAAGCGGCGATCGAGCAGGACGATGATTTGTTCGACAGCTTAATCGACGCGGCGGCTCAAACGCTGCCGGAAGAAGAGGAGGAGCTATCATGATCGCACTAAATTTAACGGGACGCATCGCACTCGTCACCGGCGCAACGGGCGAGCTGGGCCGGGTCATGGCCCGCACGCTCGCCGCTTGCGGAGCGGACGTCGCTATTCACTACAACAGCAACGAGGCTAAAGCGTCGGAGCTGCAAGCGGAAATTACGGCAACCGGCAGACGCGCGGTCATCGTGAAGGCCGACATCACGAACCAAGCCTCCGTGCTCGCCATGAAAGACACGGTAACCTCAGCGCTCGGCGATGTCGATATCGTTGTCGCCAACGCCGTCATTCAATACGATTGGACGTCTGTCCTGGAACAATCGCCGGAGGACTACCGCAGCCAATTCGAATCGTGCGTCATGCAAAGCGTGTACCTGGCCAAAGCGTTCGCCCCGGCGATGATCGAGAAGAAGGCGGGCCGCTTCATCGGAATCAACACCGAGTGCTCGATGCAAAATTTCGAATCCCAATCCGCGTATGTCTCCGGCAAACGGGGCATGGACGGCGTTTACCGCGTGCTCGCCAAGGAAATCGGCAAGCATCAAATAACGGTCAATCAGGTCGCTCCGGGCTGGACGATTTCGGATATCGACCGCGCAAACGGAACCGAGCGCAACGAGGGCTACGAAAAGAGCGTCGCTTTGAAGCGTCGCGGAACCGACCAGGACATCGCGAATACAGTCGCGTTTCTGGCTTCCGATCTGGCCGGCTTCATTACCGGCGCCTATATCCCGGTATGCGGCGGAAATGTCATGCCGAGCATTTAGCACTTATTAGTCCCAATCGCGAAGAAGAGACCCTCCGGGGTCTCTTTTATTTTTAAGTTGCCAATTCTTCGAAACATGAAGTAAGCTTCCTCATGGATACTTCAGCGGGACTTTTTGACGATCTCGTGAACGGATCCGGCAGGGGATTCGCATTTTGTGCTTATCGAAACGTTTCACTTCTCGTAAAAAACATGTATATTAAAGATTAAGCAGAGGGGATCGTGTCTATGAACGCCAATGAAATGCTGCTGTTCTCGATCTTGCTTGTCATCGCCTCCGGCATGATTAATGCGATTTGCGGCTTCTTCACGAAGCGAAGCGGCGACAAGAACGTGTTTCTCGGCTCGATGATTGCGATAGCCTCGATTCCGCTCACGCCGCATCTGCTGATGGAGCTGTCGGCGAAACGTCTGCCTGCTGCCGCATATCTGCTCTTCGCGTTGTCGATGCTAATCGAGGGTATTAATGGCCTGCTGCTTGCAAGAGCGTACAAGTTCGGCGATTTGTCCCAGGTTTATCCGATCATGCGGGGAACCGGCGTTACGTTTACTCCAATTGTCGGCGTTCTGTTTTTAGGGGAGTCGCTCACGGTTTGGGGCTGGCTCGGAATCGCCGGCATCGTTGCGGGAATTTTCTTGCTAAGCGGCTGGAAGCCGCGCTCGAAAGCGGAGCCGTTATCCTTGAAGCCGGTGCTGTTCGCGTTCCTCGTCGGCTTGTGTATTACCGGCTACACCATCGTGGACAAAATGGCGCTGAAGTACATATCGCCGCTTTCGCTGCTGCAAATCGGTAATTTCGGCTTCGTGCTCGTTTTTTTGCCCACGCTGTTCAGGTGGAAACTGGTGAGGGCTGAATTTGCGGTCAACTGGAAATTCATAGCCCTAGCGGCATTATTCGCGCCATCCTCATATTTGCTGTTTCTGTTTGCCATGGATATGGCGCCCGTCTCGCATCTGGCACCGATCCGCGAAATCGGGACGGTATTCGCCGCGCTTCTAGGCGTTTGGCTGCTGAAGGAACGGCAAGGCTGGAAACGGATCGCAAGCGCCGCAATGATCGTAGGCGGCATTTGCCTCATCGGAATCGTTGGCTAACCGCCATTGATAATATGACTACCAAAGGAGTCGATTGAATCATGAAAATCAAATTGACCGAGCAAGAATTGGCCAGCGGCCAGCTTAGCCCGGAAATGCTGGAGCTTGCGGCCGAGCAAGTTCGCGTAAACGGCTATATCGTTTTCGAGAAAGTGCTTAGCGACGAGAAAATCAAAACGATTCGCGACGCATTCGACCCGGTCTTTGATGAGTTTATCGAGAAGCGCGGCTACAACACAGGTACGAACCGCGCGCAAATGTTCCTCCCGTTCATGGAGCCTTTCAACGACAGCGAAGTTATTGCTCATCCGATCGCGATGCAGGTTATCGGCAAAGTGCTTGGCAATGGCTTCCACTGCTCGTACTTCGCTTCGGATACGCCGATGCCAGGTTCGGATTACCAAGCGGTACACTGCGACATTATGCCGCTGTTCCCGGAACTGACTGTTCCGCTGCCGCCGTTCAGCCTTGTCTTGAACATTCCGCTGGTTGACGTGAACGAAGAGAACGGTCCGCTTGAAGTTTGGCCGGGCGGCACGCACTTGAACCCGGACAACGCGAACCACGATACGCTTGACGGCAGCATCAACCCGAACCTGCATATCGTACGCGCTGCGGAAGGCATGCTGTCGGAGAAAGTATTCATGCAAGCAGGCTCCATCGTCATCCGCGACATCCGCATGTGGCACCGCGGCACGCCGAACCGTTCGGACTACCGCCGTACGAACCTGGCGATGATCTTCAACCGGCACTGGTACAACAGCAGCTGCCATACGCCGATCCCGCGCGAGACATATGACAAGCTGTCGAAGAAAGAACAAGAAATTTACCGTAACTTCCGCATTGGCCAACCAGCAGCCATGCCTTGGGAATAAGAGAGGAGATTATTGATATGAGATTTTATTTGATCGGTGCAGGTGTCATCAACCGCACGCACGCAGAAGCGATTAACAAAATCGAAGGCGAGCAAGACATCGTCATTAAAGTAGCGGATCCGAACCCGGCGGCGCTTGCCGCGTTCGCGGAGCTTTTTCCGAATGCCATTACGTTCACGGACGCTAAAGAAATGCTGAGCGAAGAGCCGAAGGAAGATGACATCGTCATCGTCGGCACGCCTCCGTTCACGCACTTCCCATTGTCCAAGTTGGGACTGGAATCCGGGCGCCACACGCTTTGCGAGAAGCCGCTTGTCATGAACCGCGAAGAAGCGGAAGCGCTTCTTGAAATCGCAAAAGCGAATAACCGTTTGCTCGGCTGCTGCAGCGTTCGTTTCCTAGACGTGCCGAAGACCGAAGAAGTGAAGAGCATTTTGAACTCCGGCGACCTTGGCGAAGTGTACAAAATCTCGTTCGTATTCCGCGGGCAACGCGGCCGTCCTGGCGTGGAGTGGCAGCCGCAAAGCCGTTGGTTCCTGGATAAATCCAAGGCGGCAGGCGGTATCGTGATGGACTGGGGGCCGTACGACTTCACCATTCTGAACGATCTGCTTCAGCCTGAAAGCATTGAGGTTGCCGCTGCTTGGACAGCGAAGCCGGAAACGGAAATCGACCCGACGGATGTTGTTTACGACATCGAAGGCGCTGTCGGCGCTATGCTGAAATACCAGCAAGCAAACGGCAAATCGGTTTGGGTTCAATACGAGCGCGCGTCCTGCACGCACGGCGAGCCGTACTTCACCGTTGAGATTGAAGGCACGAAGGGCGCCGTGAAGTGGTCGCCGTATTTTGAAACCGATCAAGTATTGGTTAAATCCGATAAAAATGGTGAAGTTATTACGAAAGAGCAAACGATCGCTTACCCTGGTCCGATCGGCTACATGGATCACCCGGTTCACTTCTTCTACAAGAAAGTGAAGGGCCAAGAGTCCCCGGCTATCGTGAACGAGCAAGCCGTATTCAACTTCTCCGTCCTGGATTCGATCTATGAAAGCGCGAAGAACGAGCAACCCGTCGTGCTTAGGAGGAAATAAGCATGATCAAGAGCAAAGGGTTCTCCACCGGCCTTTACGGCTATCAGGTTGAATACTGGAAAAACAGCCAAGATCCGAACCTCGACGAAATCCTTCGCGCCGTTGCCGAAGCCGGCATGAATGCGGTCGAGCTCGACCCGACGCCGGACATGCTGGAGCTTGCGAAAAAGCATGGCTTGGCCATCTCCGGCGCCTATGTCGGCCTGCAGCTGCATGAGCCATTCGAGACGCTGAACATCGAAGAAACGGTCGTTCCAGTAGCGAAGCGAGTAGCGGAAGCCGGCGGTACTGATCTGGTCATCAACGCCGACCCGAAGGGCGGCTGGAATGAGCCGCAGCCGAAGACGGAAGAAGAATTCAAGCTCATCGGCGACAATCTGTCCCGCATCGCGGCTGCCGTCAGCGGTCTTGGCTTGAAAGTGAGCCTGCACAACCACGCATCGGATAAACATAACGCGGATGGCGACTTGCGCGCCGTCATCGAATATGCAAGCAAAGAAGTCGGCCTCTGCGTCGACACTGGCTGGGCGCATGTCGCCGGCTTGGATCCTGTGGAAATGCTGCGCATCTATCCGGACCGGATTTACGCGTTCCACTTCCGTAACCAATTCGGCCGCGTGCCGAGCGAAGATTTGACGGTCGGCGAAATCGACATGAAGCAAGTGATGCAAGCGGCATCCGATATCGGCTATGAAGGCTGGCTTACATTCGAGCTGTTGCATGAAGAAGGCACGGGCGCCAAGGGCACGCTGGCGGAGGCTACGGCGACTTCCATTGCATTCTTGAAGACCTGCATCTAAGATGATTGGTTTGAGTAGACCTTCGGTCGACTCAGCATTCATCTAGGAACTCGGATAGAAAGGCGGCTTTACGATGGATAGCAAACAAGCGAAAAAACCGTTCAAACTGGATGCGGAAACGGAATCCGCAGTAGAAGCGCTGCTTGCGCAAATGACGCTGCAGGAAAAGATCGGCCAGCTGACGCAGCTTGGCACCTTCGACGAAGAGTCCGACGGCGAGCTGATCGAAGAGGGCATGGTCGGCTCCATCCTGGGCGTTCGGGGCGCGGATACGGTCAACGAGCTGCAGCGAATTGCGGTTGAGGAGTCCAGACTCGGCATTCCGCTGCTGTTTGCGGATGACGTCATCCACGGCTACCGGTCGACGTTCCCGATTCCGCTGGCGGAATCGAGCAGCTGGAATCTGGAGCTGCTGGAGGAAACGGCCGCCATCGCGGCGCGCGAAGCTTCTTCGGACGGCATCAACTGGATTCTTGCGCCAATGGTCGACATAGCGCGAGATGCCAGATGGGGACGGATTGCCGAAGGCGCCGGGGAAGATACGTTCCTCGGCTCCGCGGTTGCCGCTGCCCGCGTAAGAGGGATTCAGCGCAACGATTGGACGGACCGTCCGCACATTATGGCGTGTCCGAAGCATTTTGCCGCATATGGCCTTGCCGAAGGCGGTCGCGACTACAACACGGTCGACGTATCGGAGACGCGCATGCGCGAAACGTATTTTCCTCCGTTTCAAGCGGCGCTCGACGCCGGAGCAGGCACGATTATGGCGGCGTTCAACGAAATTAACGGCGTGCCGGCTTCAGGCAACGGCTGGCTGCTCAAGGACGTGCTGCAGGGCGAGTGGGGCTTTAACGGCGTCGTCGTCAGCGACTGGGAGTCGGTCGACGAGCTCGTTCAGCACGGTTTCGCGGCGGACCGCGAACAGGCAGGCAAGCTTGCGGCGAACGCGGGCATGCATATGGACATGCACTCCCTGATTTTCCACGAGCACCTCGCCAACCTGATCGATAAAGGCGACGTCAAGCTTGAAGTCATCGACGATGCGGTGCGCCGGATCCTGCGCGTAAAGCATGCGCTTGGTCTGTTCAAGCATCCGTACGTAGACAACAAGCTGGCTGGCGAGTTCATGCTGCATGAAGAGCACGTTGCGTCGGCGCGCGAAATGGCGCGTCAATCGATCGTGCTCCTGAAAAATGAGAACGGCACGCTGCCGCTCCGTCAAGGCCTGAAGAAGCTGGCTGTCATCGGTCCGCTCGCGGATAATGGCGAGGCGCAGCTTGGCTGCTGGCGCGGACAAGGCAGACCGGAGGATACCGTTTCGGTATTGGCGGGCATCCAGTCGCTTGCTCATGAGCGTCAAGCCGAGGTTGTTTATGCGCCAGGCTCCGGCGTGCATGACGGAACGGCCGAAGCGTTAGAGAAAGCGGTTGAAGCGGCGAAAGCAAGCGAAGTCGCGGTGCTCGTGCTGGGCGAAACCGCGGACATGAGCGGCGAGAACAACAGCCGCGTGTCGCTTGAGCTGCCGGCAGCGCAGCAGCGACTGCTTGAAGCGATCCATGCGACCGGCGTTCCGGTGGTACTGGCTGTCGTTAATGGCCGGCCGCTAACGCTGGAGTGGGCGGATGCGCATATACCGGCGATCGTGAATGGCTGGCAGCTCGGCATCCAGGCGGGTCCGGCAATCGCGGACATCCTGTTCGGCGAAGCGAGCCCGAGCGGAAAGCTGACGGTTACGTTCCCTCGTCATACGGGACAGGTACCGATCTATTACAACGCGAAGAAAACCGGTCGACCGCATATGCGCCGTTACGCCGACAGCGATATTGCGCCGCTCTATCCGTTCGGCCACGGTCTGACCTATACGAGCTTCGGCTACGATGAGCTTCAGATCGAGCAGGCCGAGATTAAATTCGGACAATCGGTCAGCGTCTCCGCGAAGGTGACGAATACCGGCGATCGCGACGGCGTGGAAATCGTACAGCTGTACATTTGCGACGAAGCGGCAAGCGTAACGAGACCGGTGAAGGAGCTTAAGGGCTTCAGCCGAATTTCGCTGAAGGCCGGCGAGAGTGCGACCGTGTCGTTTACTTTGTCCGAAGAACAGCTCGGTTTCATTAACCAAGCGCAACAATTCGTCGTCGAGCCGGGCAAATTCAAAGTGTGGATCGGCCCGAGCAGCGCCGAAGGCTTGGAAGGCAGCTTCGAAATCATAGCATAGCGGAATCAAAAAAACCCCGTAAACACGGGGTTTTTTGCTGTTTTTATAGAATCGTTTCACTATTTCGGTCATTCGACAAAATATGCACAATACAAAGAAAAAATAAAAAAATGATATTTTCCGTGATGAAAGCCTTTTCACCTAGAAATGTTTATGCTATTATGTGTTTGTGAAACGTTTCTATTGCAGATATCACGAAGTCAGCTAAGGGATCATCTACAGCAAGATTATAACTGGAAAAGATACGTCAAGCAATGATGAAAGCGTTTCAAACGCGGGAAATGTGCACCATATTTTTGAAACGTTTCAAAAGCAAATAAGGTGGATTGATGATGGCTGCTACGATCAAAGATGTTGCTAAGATGGCCGGAGTTGCCGTATCAACCGTTTCTTACGCGCTGAATAACTCTCCTAAGATCAGCGAGGAGACGCGCAGAAAAGTGGTAAAGGCTGCAGAAGCGCTCAGTTATAGGCCAAGCGGCGCGGCACGGAACTTGAAGAAACGCAAGAGCGAAACGATCGGTCTTTTCTTGAACGATTTGGGCGGTCCTTTCTACAGTCAAGTCATAGAAGGTGTACAAGAGGTCGTTGCCTCCCATGATTACAATTTGATTGTTTGCAGTACATACGGCGGCGAGAACAGTTCCGCGAACCGTTTCCTGCGAGAGAAATTCGTAGATGGCGCCATCATCATGGGCTCAGCCATTCCGGATAGCTTGATTCTCCAGGTTGCGGCGGAATCGTTTCCGATCGTCGTGCTCGACAGGGAGCTGAAGGCGGATTACGTGCACAGCGTGCTTATCATGAATGAGCAGGGCGCATACGACGCCGTCAAGCATCTCATCAAGCTCGGGCGCCGCAAGATAGAATTTTTGAGCGGACCGCTTGCCGCTTACGATAACTCCAAACGGTATGAGGGATATAAGCGGGCACTAAAGGAACACAACCTGCCGGTCCCGGCGAAAATCAGCATGCAGGGACGGTACCTCGAAGCAGGCGGGTATCAAGCGGTAAAGGTCATGTTGGCAGGCAACCGGCTGCCGGATGCGATATTCGCAGCGAATGACGAGATGGCGATCGGCGCCATACGCGCTTTGCGCGAAGGCGGCGTCCGAGTGCCGGAGGATATCGCAGTAGTCGGCTTTGACAACATTAGTCTTGGACCGTTCGTCAGGCCAACGCTTACGACGATCGGCCATTCTAAATATGAAATGGGAGCGATTGCAACGCAGCTGGTGTTCAATGTGCAGAAGGATGAGAATTCCATTATGCTTCCGACGCAACTGGTCATTCGCCAGTCATGCGGCTTCAAACAACAGAACGACGATCAAGATGAAACGTCCATACTCCATGAAGGGAGGCGAGGGCTAGGCTAACATTCAACTGAAGCGGCGATTTTTGGCTGGTTGTGCTACTTGAGGTTTTACAACAAATTCATGAGCTGGGGGACAAGTCGAATGAAAATGAAAAAGAGTATGTCGCTTATGATGGTTCTGGCTTTATCGACTGCGCTGGCTGCTTGCGGCGGCGGCAACAATGCCAACAACACAGCGGAAACTAACACTGGCAACGCAACTACAACGAACGAAGCAAATACAGGCACTAATACTACGACTAATGAGCCGGCTGCGGAAGAGCCTGCAAAAACGGATGAAGTCGTTACGATCAAGTATGCAACTTGGGGCGATAAAGCGGATAACGGCGCAGAGATGAAGCGTATCAAAGCGTTTGAAGCGGCTCACCCGAACATTAAAGTCGAAATCGACAAATCGATGGACTGGCCTTGGGACGAGAAGCTGGCGGCGGCAGCGGCGGCTAACAAGCTTCCGGACGTAACGTGGCTGTTCAACGTGCCGCTCGCAGTAGGCAGCGGCTGGTTGGAAGATTTGACACCTTACTTAGAGCAAGATCCTGACTTCAGCTCGGACAAAATCTACGGCAATCTGAGCGACACAGGTAAATATAACGGCAAACAATTCGCATTGCCACATGGTCTCTTCTCGTGGGTAATCGTCATCAACAAAGATTTGTTTGCAAAAGCGAACATCCCGATTCCAGGTCCAAACTGGACGCTGTCCGAATTGGAAGAAATCTCCAAGAAACTGACGAACTTCAATGAGCAGCAATTCGGCATCGACGGCGCAGCAGGCATGGGCGACGTGCTGATCCCTAACTTCAACCCTTCCCTTGGCGCATCGACATGGGATGGAACGAAGTACAACTACACGGATCCAGCATGGGCTGAAGCTATTAACTGGGCGAACAACTTCGGCATGAAGGACAAATCGTCCCTGCAAAGCTATACGAAAGAGCAAAGAGACAAATGGTACGGCAAAGACATCAGCGGCTTCAACATCGGTAAAGTCGGCATGGTGTTCGACGCAACTTGGAGCTTGGGCTGGTACAAAGACAACCTGAAATTCAACTGGGACGTTCTGCCTGTTCCGGGCGTAAACGGTCAAAAAGCAGGTCTGGTAACAGACTACGCCGGCGTAACGAAGAGCTCGCAGCACAAGAAAGAAGCAGTTGAGTTCCTGAAGTGGATGACTTACTCCAAAGACGGCTGGTTGAACCGCATTAAAGACGAAGCGCCGCTTGCATCCATGCCGCTTGTCAACGATCCGGCAGTATGGGATGCATGGTTGAATCAAAAATTCGTAACGCCTGGTATTAAAGAAATCGTTAAAGCGATTCCGAACGGCGTACTTGAAACATTCAAATATCAACCTGGCTTTGCGGACTTCACTTCGAAAGTAAAAGACAAGTACAACGAGAAGTTCCAAAAAGGCGAAGCAAGACCTGAAGACGTTGCTGCTGAGCTTCAAGAGCAATCGATGAAGTACTATAACGAAGCGATGGAAAAAATCAACGAAGCAACAAAATAATTGCAAGTAATCACAATTTTTCCTCCCCATTCCCATGGGGAGGAAAAGTTGTTCTACTGGGGTGAAATCATGAAGTTCAAACCATTGTTAGCGATGATGACAGTACTATCTCTTTTGGCTTCCGCAGTAGTCCCTGCTGCTTTCGGAGGTCACTCCGTTGCGGCTGCCGAAGGGAATGCGGCGCCTGACAAAGAGAAGTCGGACAATGATGATATTTTGGGTGGACTGTTCGGCGGCGATAAGGGAGGCATTTCGTCCGGCGGCGGCACGACAGAGGACGGCGGAAACGGTCAAGCGGCCGATGAGGAAGAGGATTCTCCGGTCAAGAGGGTCGTTGAAGATTCCTACCGCGATATTTTGAAGGGCTGGAATGACCAAGGCATTAAAGACGCAAAGTCAAGCGACATTGTGATTCATCCAGATCAGTTCGTAACATCGGCCGGGCAAACCGCGCTGACGACGGATTCGAATGGCTATGACGAGCCTGTGTTTTCTTGGGGCGACGATATACCGTCCATTGAATTGAAAGTAACGGCTCCGCAAGAGGGCCTGTATCAAATTCGGATCGATTACTACTCGACCTCGGATAAAATTATCCCGGTTGAACGCGCGATCGAAGTAAACGGCAAGTACCCGTTCTTCGAAGCAAGACGTGTGGTGCTTCCTAAATTGTGGAAGGACGAGAACGAGAAATTCGATCGAGATGCGCTTGGCAATGAAACGCCTGCCACGCAAAAGCAAATCAAGCAATGGCAAACCGCTTCATTAATGGATGCAAGTTATTTTTCTGCGGAACCGTTGAGGTTTCATTTGAAGCAAGGTCTAAACAGCATTAAATTAACTAATTTGCGGGAATCGGCGCTCATCGGCAAAATTGTCATCAGCCCGCCTGCTATGCTGCCCTCGTATGAACAGTATGAGAAAGACCATCGTTTGCCTAAAGCGGACGAAACGTTGATCGTTGTGGAAGCTGAGCATCCACAATCGAAATCCGAGCCATCCATCCGCGCGATTGCCAGCGGCGATGCGAACGTCATTCCTCACCGTGACGGCAAAGTAACGCTGAATACGCTCGGCGGAGAAACGGTTGCTACGAGCGGAAATCCCGAAGAAAACGAGCAATCGTGGCAAATTCCCGGACAACGTGCGACATGGAAAGTGAAAGTCGATAAGGCAGGCTCCTACCAACTGGCCTTTAAGTATAAGCAAAACGCGAAGACGAGCATGCCTGTTTATCGAACTTTGATGATAGATGGTAAAGTGCCATTTAAAGAAGCAAATGAGTACGCGTTCCCTTATTCCAATGAATGGCGCAATGAAGTATTGACGGATAAAGACGGCAATCCGTATATGTTCGCGCTTGAGGAAGGCGAGCATGAAATTTCACTGATTTCCGACGCCGCTCCTTACGGCGGAGTCGTGCAAACGATCCGTAACGTTATGTGGGATATCAACACATTGGCGCTGGAAATCAAGATGGCGACAGGCAATACGATGGACGTGAACCGCGACTGGGACATCACCTCCCAAATGCCTGATTTGCCGAAGAAGCTTGAAGGCTTCGCCGATACGATTCGCAAACAGTACGATGAGCTCAAAGCATTGGCGGGGAGAAACCCGGACCAAGCGAGCAACTTCCTTGTAGCAGCAGAAACGCTGGATAATCTGGCTAAAGAACCGGAAAAAATCCCGTATCAATTTAACAGGTTGTCGGAAGGTTCCGGCTCCGTACTGCAAACGCTCGGCGTCATTAACGCGAAGCTGCCGAATCAGCCGCTTCAGCTTGACCGGTTCTTCGTATACTCGGACAGCAAACTGCCGAGCGAGAAGTCTAGCTTTTTCAAATCGTTCTGGAACAGCATTACTGCATTCTTCAAATCCTTCTCGACGGATTACTCGCAAGTAACCGCCGACGATAAGGAATCCTTGCAAATTTGGGTTAACCGCTCGCGTCAGAACGTCATGCAGATGCAGCAGTTGGTTAACTCGGAATTCACGAAGAAAACAGGCATTAAAGTAACGCTTTCCATTATGCCGGACGAAGGTAAGCTCGTGCTTGCCAGCGCCGCGGGCAATGCGCCTGACGCCGCGCTTGGCGTCAGCAACTATATCCCGTTCCGTCTGGCGGCGCGTGGAGCGCTTGCGGACATGAACCAGTTCCAAGGGTACGACGATGTGAAGAAACGGTTCTCCCCGGGGGCGCTGGTTCCGGTCACTTTCAACGACAAGGTTTACGCTTTGCCGGAAACGCAAAGCTTCTGGGTATTGTTCTACCGGAAGGACATTCTGGACGCGCTTAACATTCCCGTGCCGGATACGATGGAAGAAGTGAAGCAAATTTTGCCGGAGCTTCAGCGCTTCGGGATGAACTTCTATCTTCCGCTCTCGGCAACAGGCGGCTTTAAGCCATATAACAATACCATTCCGTTCATTTACCAGCATGGCGGCAAGCTGTACACGGACGACGGCACTCGTACTGCGATCGACCAGGACGAGGCGCTCGCCGGACTGAAGCAAATGACCGACATGTTTACGGTTTACAGCGTACCGCTGCAAGTGCCGAGCTTCTACAACCAGTTCCGCGACGGAAGCTTGCCGATCGGTATCGCCGATGCCGGTACGTACATTCAATTGACAGCCGCTGCTCCCGAGCTTGCCGGCTGGTGGAAAATCGCCCCTTACCCGGGCGTAAAAGGCAAGGATGGCGTCGTTAACCGGACAGCTCCGGGAACAGGCGCAACCGCAATTATGTTCAACAGCAGCAAGAAGAAGGATGATACGTGGAAATTCATTGAATGGTGGACATCTGAAGAGGCTCAGGTTCGTTTCGGTAACGACCTGGAAGCCATTTATGGTCCTACGTATAAATGGAATACGGCAAACCTTGCCGCGTTCAACCAATTGTCCTGGCCGAAGGAAGATATCGAAGTCATTCAAGAACAATGGAAGTGGCTGTGGGATATTCCGCGTTTCTTCGGTGACTACATGGTTGAGCGTGAAATCAGCGACGCATGGAACAAAGTCGTCTTCGATGGCTTCAATGCCCGCCGCGCGATGGAAGACGCCGTCATTAACGGCAATCGCGAAATTAAGAAGCAGCTTACGGATTTCGGCTATATGAAGAACGGGAAAGTGACGAAACCGCTCACAGTGCCGATCATGCCGAAGATGTCTGAAATGGCCAAAGAAGGTGAACAGAAATGAAGCCGGCAACAGTGAAAGCCATAAAAAATGAACTGAGCGCTTATGCGTTTATCAGTCCGTTTCTCATTATTTTTACGCTGCTCGTCGTCGTACCGGTCGTGTCTGCCATCTACCTGTCGTTTACGGATTTCAACTCGATCCAGACGCCGAAGTTTATCGGCCTGTCCAACTATGTAAACCTGATTACGCAGGACAACGCCTTTATGATGTACGTGCTTCCGAATACGCTTAAGTTCGCGCTACTGGTCGGACCGGGAGGATACTTGCTATCCTTCTGGCTTGCCTGGCTATTGGCGCAAATTCCGCGCAGATCGCGGACGGTGCTTGCTTTGGCGATTTACTCGCCTTCACTGACAGCCGCCGTGGCAATGGCGGTCGTTTGGCTCGTTATTTTCAGCGGTAACGCATCGGGCTATTTGAACAACTTCTTGATGAGCCTGTCCATCATAAACGAACCGATTCAATGGACTCAGTCGCCGCACTATCTGATGCCGATCATGGTTACCGTATCGCTCTGGAACAGTATGGGCGTCGGCTTCCTGGCGATGCTTGCCGGTATTCTCAACATTAACGGCGAGATGTATGAAGCAGGCTATATCGATGGCATTCGTAACCGTCTCCAAGAGGTGTGGTATATTACGATTCCGAGCATGAAGCCGCAGATGCTGTTCGGGGCCGTTATGGCCGTCGTCGGTACGTTCCAAGCCGGGGCGATCGGCGTACAGCTTTCGGGCGCGAACCCGACGCCGCAAAATGCCGGCCAGCTGATGATCAACCATATCGAGGACTACGGGTTCCTGCGTTACGATATGGGCTACGCTTCAGCGGTTTCCGTCGTATTGCTCATCATTGTTTACGGTTTTTCCAAGCTGTGCTGGCGTTTGTTCGGTGAAAACGACTAACCCCGCAGTGGATCACGAATTGGGAGAAGGTGACTTCGAGAATGGCTTCTTTTCATAGCAATAAAATCAATCCGGACCGGTTCAGTTTCGGGCAATGGAAGTTTTTTGCGTTTTTGATTTCGCTGTCGGTATTTATGATTTTGCCGATTATCTTTATCTTCTCGCAGGCTTTAAAGCCGGTAGACGAGCTGTTCCTCTACCCGCCTAAGCTATTCGTTAATCATCCGACATGGAGCAACTTTGCGCAGCTGTTTAGCGTCAGCAACGTCGCGGCCGTGCCGAAAACGAAATATTTGTTCAACAGCATTATCGTGACGGGGGCGGTCGTGTTCCTGTCCATCGTGCTCTGTTCGATGACAGGCTTCGCGCTGTCGAAGAAAGAGTTCAAGCTGAAAAAAGTCGTGTTCGAAGTGAACATCATCGCACTGATGTTCGTTCCGGCGGCTGTTACGATCCCTCGTTACCTGGTCATCGAGAAGCTCGGCCTTACGGACAACTTCTTGGGCCACATTCTGCCGATGCTGTCCTTGCCGGTCGGCGTCTTCCTGGTCAAGCAATTCGTCGACCAGATTCCGAATGCGCTCATTGAGGCGGCGCAGCTGGACGGAGCGAACGATTACTACGTGTTCCGCAAATTGGTTATTCCGATGATTATGCCGGCGCTTGCGACGGTATCGATTCTCGCCTTCCAATTGGCTTGGAACAATGCGGAGACGTCCTCGCTTTTCATGAGTAAAGAAACGCTGAAGACGTTCGCGTTCTACATGAGTACGCTAACGACGACGACCGCGATGGAAAACAATATCGCAGGTCAAGGTATGGCGGCCGCGGCCGCGCTTCTAATGTTTATTCCGAACTTGCTCATCTTCATCTTTATGCAAAGTAAAGTTATGGATACGATGGCGCATTCCGGTCTGAAATGAGGAGGAGAACAATGTCTAGATTCAGATGGCTCACACTTCTCGTTGCGGCTGCGCTATTGTTTGGTTCGACTACTGCTTATGCGGACTCGCCATATCCTACCTTCACGATCGATGAAGAAGGCCATGGCATTATGATGCAGAACGCCTATCTGCCGGTAGGCGCCATCGACGGGTATAGCATTTTTGGCGAAAATGAAGCGCTAAGCAACGGGAAAGTGGAATTGAAAAACCCGCAGGATATTTTTGTGGACAACCAAGACCATGTGTACGTTGCCGACACCGGCAACGCGCGAATTGTAGAATTGGATTCATGGGGGAACTTCATCCGCATCATCGGCGATGGGGATCTGAAGCAGCCGAAGGGCGTATTCGTAACGGATGAGAAAGAAATTTACGTTGCGGATTACGGCAAGCAAAGCGTCGTCGTATTTGATAAGGACGGCAAATTGAAACAGACCATCGGAAAGCCGAAGTCGAAGCTGTACGGCAAAGATACGCCGTTCAAGCCGCAAAAGGTTATCGTTGATAAACGCGGCAGCATTTACATTATCGGCGAAGGTCTCATCCAAGGTCTCGTCCGGCTGGACAAGGAAGGCAAGTTCCTTGGTTACTTCGGCGGTAACCGGGCAGGGTTCAACCTGCTGAAGACGCTGCAGCGCATGTTCTACACGAAGAAGCAGCTGAGCAAAATGACGCGCGAGATGCCGATCTCGCCGACGAACATTTCGGTTGACCAAGAAGGACTCATTTATACGAGTACGGCCGGCATTAACGGCGGAGCAATCAAGAAGCTGAACGTGGCGGGTAAGGATTTGCTGGGAGGCGCATTTTCCCTCAATCAGATTTCCGATATCACGACCGACTCGATGGGCAATATCTATGCGGTAGATGCCGGCGAGGGCATGATCCTGGAATATAACCGTGACGGCAACCTGATGTTCCTCTTCAGCTACAACGACACGGGCGAACAACGTCTCGGCTTGCTGCGTGCTCCGACAGGCGTTTCCGTGACGTCTGACGGCAGACTGCTCGTCTTGAGCGGCGAGCGCGGCAACATTCAGGTGTTCCAGCCGACGGCGTTTACGAAGCTGGTTCATGAAGCGCTTGGGCTTTACTTGGACGGCAAATATGTACAGAGCCGCGAGCCTTGGAACGAAGTGCTGCGCCAGAACAGCTTGTTCTCGCTCGCACACACGGGTATCGGCCTGGCTTACTTTAAAGAAGGCAAATACCAGGAAGCATTTGAGAAATTTAAGTTCTCCAAAAACAAGAAAGAATATTCCAACGCATACTGGGAACTCCGCCGCGAATGGATTATGAAACACGCGGTCGACGTTGCGGTTGGCTTTGCGATTGCCATTGCGGCTTGGATAGCGATTCGTTTCGCTTATCGCCGTTATCAATTCGGCAAGCCGGTCGTGGTCGCTTGGCTTAAGGTGACAAGACAGTGGTTTGTGGCGCAGCTGCTTCATATTTTCCGAATGCTGCGGCATCCGATCGAAGGCTACTATGAGCTGGAGCACAACAACAAAGCTTCAGTGGCATCGGCAACCGTCTTGCTTGCGATTTTGTTCGGCGTCCGGATGTTTGAGCTCTATACGACGAACTTCCTGTTCGCTTCCATGGAGCCGATACAAATCAACTTCGTCACCGAGCTGCTCAAGCTGCTCATTCCGCTGTTCGCGTGGATGATTTCCAACTATCTCGTCAGCGTTATCAATGATGGCGAAGGCAGCTTCAAGAACATTTATAAAGGGACCATCTATGCGCTGTCCCCTTACATTATTTTTGCAATTCCGCTGGCGATTTTGTCGCGGGCGCTTACCCTTATGGAAGGCGTCATTTATAACTACTCCTACAACTTCGTGATCCTGTGGTGCGTTCTTCTCATGTTCATCATGGTGAAGGAGATCCACGGCTACGAAATTAAGGAGACTGTCCGGAACATCGTTCTCACGCTGGTCGGCATGATCATTATGGCATTCGTCGCATTCATTCTGTTCGGCTTGTCGAACCAGGTGTGGGAATTTGTTTACTCGTTATTCCAAGAGGTGAATTTGCGTGTCCAATAAAAAGAAACCGATTGTCCTGGTCGCGGGTGCTGCTCTCGCAGCGTTTGGATTGTATCAGTTTGCATACGGAGCTACGGTAGAACATCAGTCCACCGAAGGTCAGAGCAAGATCGTTCTCAATAAAGAGGAAGGCTCATTCCCTTATCGCTCGAACAACTATACGATGCCGGAGAAACCTGCCGGCGTCATCGCAAGCCGCACCATTCCGTCCGACTATAAGAAGATCGGCGAGTCCGGCTCGCTGGAGCTTTATATGTCGAACGCATCGCTAGCCATCATGGTGAAAAACAAAGCGACCGGCTATGTCTGGGCTTCCACGCCAAACGACGCTGATCTGGAATCGGCCCAGCTGAACGAAGATTGGCAAACAGCCATCAAGTCGCCGGTTTTGCTCGAATACTACAATGCCGATGAGATGCTAAGCACTGGCAACTATTTGTCGCTCGGCGGCAAAGTCGACGGCATTGAGCCGATCGAGCAAGGGGTGCGCGTGAAGCTTTCGTTCGAATCCTTGAATGCGGGCGTCGCGCTCGAGGTCAAAATCGAGAACGACTCGCTCGTCGTCACGATCCCGCAGGAATCGATGTGGGAGAAGGGCGATAACAAGCTGGCATCGATCCAAGCCTTTCCTTTCCTCGGAGCGGTGCATAAGGCGGATATTCCGGGCTACATGTTCATTCCGGACCGCTCTGGCGCACTTATCCGTTTCAACAAAGCGCATTCCCGGTTTGACGAGCCTTATGTCGGCAAGATCTACGGCATGGACTACACGTCGGACAACCTGTCCGGGAATTCGGGCCGTACGTCGGTTCCGGTATTCGGGATCGTGCATGGCGCTGGACAAAACGGCGTCCTCGGCATCGTCGAGGACGGCCGCTTCAATGCCAAGGTCGTTGCATACCCAAGCGGTCTAAGCACGGACTTCTATTGGATAGCGCCGAAATTTGAAATTCGTTACGGCTACTTCCAACCGACGAGTAAAACGATGGGCGGCTACAATACGTTCCAGAAAGAGTCGCTGAAGACGAACCGTCAAGTCCGCTATAAGTTCCTGGGCGGCAATGAAGCGGACTATGTGGGCATGGCCAAGACGTACAGAACCTACCTGCAGGAAAAAGGCGAGCTTGTCAAAGAGAAGAAGACGAAGAGCAAAGAAGACGTTCCAATGCAGCTCAGGCTGCTGGGCGGAGAGACGGAAGCGAGCGCATTCGGCTCTAACGTCGTTGCGATGACGACGTTTGATCAAGCGAAGACGATCGTTGAGAGTTTGGAGAAGAACGGCATCAAGAACTTAAAGACGACGCTGGAGGGCTGGAATGACGGCGGCTTGAACGGCCAGCGTCCTGCCGAGTTCCCGGTCGAGTCCAAGCTTGGCGGCGCTTCGGGATTGAAGGATCTGAAGAAGTACTTGGAAAGCAAAGACGTTCCGCTTTACTTGACCAATAACTATACGATTGCCTTTGAAAATTCCGATTTGATCAATTTCAAGAAAGATGCGGTTCGGTCGATCAACAACGAAATTAACGAGTTCCCGTTCTTCGGCTGGGGTGACAGCGATTTCTTCGACGATATCATGGCGCGGGATATTAACCCGGCCAAATCGGTTGAATTCGCGAAAGACGATGCCGAGGATATGAAGAAGCTTGGCGTAGACGGTATGGCGCTCGACATTACGGGCAACGTTCTCGTATCGGACTATAACAAGAAGCAGCCGTTCACGCGTGAGCAAACCGCTAATGCGTACCGCGAGCTTGCCGCAAACTTCAAGGACAACTTGAACGAGCTAGCGGTTAATCAGGCGAACGACTATCTATGGAAATACACCGATACGCTGTTCGGAATGGGTTCGGGGTCTTCGCAGTACATGTATGAGACGGACACGGTTCCGTTCTTGCAAATCGTGCTGCACGGCTATATCGATTATTTCAGCTACTCATCGAATGCGGCTTCCAGTCCGCGCGAAGATACGCTGCGCATGATCGATTTCGGTCAATATCCGTCGTTCTTGCTGACGCATGAGCCGTATTGGAAGCTTAGAGACACGCCTTCGGTTGATTTGCTTACAACGCAATATACCGATTTGGAGCAACCGATCAAGGAAACGTACAATGCCGTGAACCAAGCGCTTAAGAAAGTGCAAGATGCTACGATCGAAGCGCGAGTCGTGCCGGATTACGGCATCTCGGCGGTCAAATATTCAAACGGTGTGGAAATCGTTGTTAACTATACGTCCAGCGACTACACATACAACGAAGTCAGCGTCAAGGCGAAGAGCTTCGCTGTCATCGGGGGGTGAGTAAGTTGAAGGTGAACAAAAAAATGCGGGAAGCGCTGACCGGATACGCGCTCGTGCTTCCTTGGGTGATCGGCTTCATCCTGTTTATGGCTTATCCGATCTACTACTCAGTATTTCTGAGCTTTCATAAGGTAACCATCAGCGCAGAAGGGATTGTTACCGAATATACCAAAGGGGACAATTACAAGTATGCGTTCTTGTCCGATCCGGAGTTCGTGGAGAAGCTGCTGCTGTTTATTAAATCGGCAGTAGGGATGATCCCGATCATTATCGTATTCTCGATGCTGGTCGCTCTTCTGATCAACCAGCCGATCAAGATGAAGGGACTGTTCAGGGCCATCTTCTTCCTGCCGGTCGTCATCACGAGCGGCGAGGTCGTCAACGAGCTCTTCAGCCAAGGGGCGACAGCGATTCCGCTCGTCGAGAAATACGGCATTATCGAGATCATTAAGGATAATTTAAGTCCGGCATGGTCGACGCCGATCATTGATCTCATTCAACAGCTCATCCTGATTCTGTGGTTCTCCGGCGTTCAAATCCTGATCTTCCTGGCGGGCCTGCAGAAGGTGAACAAACAAGTGTACGAAGCGGCTTCCATCGACGGCGCTTCGCCTTGGGTCAGCTTCTGGAAGGTAACGCTGCCGGCGATCAAACCGTTTATCGCGGTAAACATGATTTATACGACGGTCGACCTCTTCACGAACTCGTTCAGCGATGTCATTGAACTGATCAAGGCGAACATGTTCAACTTGACGACAGGCTTTGGCTATGCAACGGCGCTGGCTTGGATTTACTTCGGTGTCATATTTGTTTTCTTGCTGTTCATTTTGCTGCTGTTCCGCAACAACGACGAAGTGACCGTAAGAAGGAAGAGGAGGAGCGCTTAATGGAACAGATCAGAAAGCTGCAAAAATCCAACCTAATCGGCGCTTATCACTACGTCAAACGCATTTTGCTCGGAAGGCAGGGCAATGACGGCTTCGTATTCAAGTTGTTTGTTTACGGCCTCTTGATCAGCGTCGGGTTCGTCTATCTGTACCCGATCCTGTATCTCGTTTCGCAAAGCTTCAAGAGCTTGCAGGATTTGCTGGATCCGACCGTACTGTGGCTCCCGCAGAAGCTGTTCTTGGAGAACTTCACGCAGGCGTGGCACGTGCTTGATTACATGGATACCTTCTGGAATTCGGTCATGAACTCGGTTTTGCCGGCAATCGGACAAACCGTTTCCTGCGCAATCGTCGGCTACGGGCTTGCGAAATTCCGCTTCCCGGGCAAATCCATCGTATTTGCCTTGATGATGATTACGTTCATCGTTCCGAACCAGGTCGTTATGATTCCGCTTTACCTGATGTTCAACGAGTACCATATGCTCGGTTCCTCGCTTCCGTTTATCGTTCCGACGATTTTCGCGCAAGGGATCAAGGGCGTTCTGTTCATCCTGATCTATACGCAGTTTTTCCGGACGATTCCGGTATCGCTCGAAGAAGCGGCTCAGATGGACGGAGCGGGCTTTATCCGCACGTTCTTCACGGTCATCCTGCCGATCTCGACGCCTGCTATCGTCGTCGTTATGCTATTCTCGACAGTATGGCACTGGAACGAGACCTATTTGACCTCGCTGTACTTGGGCGATAGCATGACGACGCTCCCGCTGCAGCTGAAGACGTTTAACGACTCCTTCGCAAGGCTGTACGGAGGCGGGCAAACGGTCGGCGGTCAGCATCAAAACATTAATGAATCGATCCGCATGGCGGGCACGCTCCTTATCGTGCTTCCGCTGCTCATTCTGTATTTGTTCGCTCAACGCCGCTTCGTCGAAGTCGTTGATAAAACAGGCATCACGGGGGAATAAGCTTCGGCTGTTCTCCCTCCCCAATTAGATTAGTTAGGATGGTACTCCAACGTGGCTAATAAGTTGAAAGTCGCCGTTATCGGCGCAGGCGGTATTTTCCAATGGGCGCACTCCGAACCGTTGAAGAACCACCCGGAGCTTGAAATCGCAGCGATCTGCGATATCGACTTTGAAAAAGCGAAGGCGGCTGCAGAGCAGCACGGCATTCCGCAAGCATTCGCGGATTACCGCGAAGTGATCGCGATTCCTGAGATCGACATCATCGACATCTGCACGCCGAACCTGTTCCACTCCGAAATCGCGGTTGCCGCTCTTGAAGCCGGCAAGCACGTATTCTGCGAGAAGCCGGATGCGGTTAATCCTGAAGAAGCGATCCGCATGAAGGAAGCGATGGAGAAGAGCGGCAAGAAGCTGATGGTCATGCGCAACAACCGTTTCCGTCCGGCTTCGCAGTACATCAAGAAGTGGATCGAAGGCGGCAATCTTGGCCAAGCTTACGCAGGACGCTGCGGTTGGACGCGCCGCCGCGGCATTCCGGGCAAGGGCGGCTGGTTCACGACGAAGGAACTGTCCGGCGGCGGTCCGCTGATCGACCTGGGCGTACACTTCATCGACCTCGCGATGTGGTTCATGGGCAATCCGAAGCCGGTTTCGGTTTCCGGCGCAACCTACACGAAATTCGCGGACGCTGAAGACATCGCTGGCTCCGAGCACAGCAAATTCGGTTCGAAATCCGAAGACGAGGGCACGTTCGACGTTGAAGATTTGGCGATCGGCTTTATCCGTTTCGACAACGGCGCATCGCTGCAAATCGAGTTCAGCTGGGCATCGAACATCGAGCAGGAAGAGAACTTCGTCGAGCTGCGCGGCACGAAAGCCGGCTTCCGTTTCAGCAACGGCAAGCTGGGTCTCTATGGCGAAGACCATGGCGTCGTAACGGATACGGTTCCTCACCTGGGCCAAGACACAGGCGGTCACGGCGAGAACCTGTCGCACTTCATTGACGTCGTTCAAGGCCGTGTCGAGCCGATCTTCACGATCGACCAAGGCGTGGATATGATCAAAATTTTATCTGCTATCTATGAATCCGCCCGTACAGGTTCCGAAGTCAAACTGTAAGGGAATGCGTTGTACATGAGCGTACGGGACTGCCCTCGATGCAGAGGGCGGCTCCCGCTCATATGCGCATTAGGGATTCTTTTTTTTTTTATATTTGGGAATAGGGAATAGGGAATAGGGACGGTAGAAGCGAATAGGGATAATTAGAGTACAAAGGCTTGTCTGTATAAGGCATCTGCGAGAAACAGCATTCCATATACGTTAATCGGGAGGCTATGGGCATGAACATGAAATATTCCATTCCATCGTATTCGTTTCACGGGCTGCACAGCGAAGGCAAGATCGACCTCTTTGGCTATTTCGAAACGGTAAGGTACCGGTATCACCTGGATTCGGCGGATATTTGGAACATGATGTTTGAAAGCTACGACGAGGATTATATGCGCAAGCTGAGAGAAGCGTTGGATGAGAAGGGCATGTACGTAGCCAACCTTTGCGTGGATGCGGCGGAGGTCTGGGATGTGGACCCCGTAAAGCGCGAGCAATTTTACCAGAACGGCTTGAAAAACCTGCGTGCTGCGGTCATTTTGGGCGCGCAGACGGTACGGATCGACATGGGCGGCCGGGAACGCGAGATGAGCCCGGAGCAGTTCGACTACACCGTCATGCGGTACAAGGAATACGCGAAGTTTGCGGCGGAGCACGGCTTCATGGTCGGCCCGGAGAATCATTGGGGCTCCTCGCGGGTGCCCGAAAATATCCGCAAAGTGTACGAAGCGGTGGATCACCCGAATTTCGGCATCCTGCTTCACTTAGACAATTGGGAAGTTGACAAGGAGAACGGCGACCGTCTGTGCGCGAAGTATGCATTCCACACCCATCTGGCAGCCGGGGTGATCCCGGCCTGCGAAGAGAAGATTACCATTCTGCAGGAAGCCGGATATAAGGGGCATCTCGGCATCGAACACCATTCTGGCAAAAACGAATATTCGCAAGTGGCGTGGCAGTTCGCGGCGGCACGCAACACCTGGGCGCTCATGCAGGCGAAGCAAGTGGAGGTGCGTCAGGCGTGAGCAAGATCAGAATCGGTATTATCGGGGCAGGGCTGATCGGCAAGGATCATTTGGAGAAGTACGAGAATATCGAGGACGCAGAAGTGATTGCGCTCTGCGACACCAATGAGACGCAGCTGAAGAAGATGGCAGAGCAGTTCCGCGTTCAGCATACGTATACCGATTTCCGCGAGCTCATAGCGCGCGACGATCTTGACGCGATTGACGTCTGCTTGCACAACAACCTTCACGCGCCGATAACGATCGCCGCCTTGGAGGCAGGCAAGCATGTTTATTGCGAGAAGCCGATTGCCGGCTCCTACGCGGACGGTAAGCGCATGGTCGATGCTGCAAAGGAAGCAGGCAAAATGCTGCACGTGCAGCTCGCTTTCCTCTATCAGACCGAGACGAAAGCCGCCAATCTGCTAATCGAGGAAGGCAAGCTGGGCAAGCTCTATCATGCGCGCTCTACCGGGCACCGCCGCCGCGGCCGTCCGTTCGTGGACGGGTATGCGACGAAGGAATTCAACCGCAAAGCGACCGCTTCGGGCGGCGCGCTGTTCGATATGGGCGTGTACCGCATTTCTCAGCTGCTTTACTTGATGGGTTTGCCAAAGGTGAAGACCGTGACCGGCAAGACGTATCAGGAGGTACCGATGGATGAGGAGCGCCGGGCGATAAGCGGGTTCGACGTAGAGGAGCTGGGCGTCGGCTTCGTCCGGTTCGAAGGCGGGCTGACGCTCGATATCATCGAAGCCTGGGCCATCCATTTGAATGGCTTCGAGGGCAGCAGCCTAGTCGGCAATGCGGGCGGCATCCGGCTTCCGGGACATACGAGCCAAGGCAAAACCCCGTTCAGCTACCACACGCTGCTCAGCGATATGGACATGGATGCGACATTTGATCTTGGCTATGCGAATTACCGCTGGCACCAGCTCCGCGAAAATACGGATGCTTACGACTCATCGCAGCAGCACTGGGTTGCAGCGCTGCAGGGCCGGGTCGAGCTGATGCCGACGGCCGAAATCGCGCTGCAAACGATTCTGGTCAGCGAAGGCATCTATTTGTCCGACCAGCTGGAACGTGAAGTAACGGTAGAGGAAATCATGGCGGCGTCTAAGTCCGTTGCCATTAAGCTATAATGCAAACCACTATAAAACCAGTCACAGTCAGGAGAATCGAAATTCCACATGATTGAAATCATCAATAAACAAATCGTCATCGACGGCACTCCGCAGTTAATCATGTGCGGCGAGGTCCACTATTATCGGCTGCAGAAACACGAATGGCAGGACCGGATCGACAAACTGAAGGATGCTGGATGCAACGCGGTTGCTTCTTACGTTCCGTGGCTGTGCCACGAGCCGGAGGAAGGGCAGTTCGATCTGGACGGCAGAACGCGTCCGGAGCTGGATCTGGCGGGCTTCATCGACCTGTGCCAAGCGAACGGCCTTTACTTCTTCGTCCGTCCGGGTCCGTTCATTATGGCGGAAATGAAGAACGAAGGCATTCCTTTCTGGGTATACGAGAAATACCCGGAAGTGATCCCATATGGCTGGGACGGCGCTCAAGCGACGACACGCACGCTCGATTATATGGCGCCGAACTTCCTTGCGGCGGCACGGAATTGGTATGCCGCCGTCATGGCGGTTATCGCACCGCGCTTGCATGGCAAAGGCGGCAGCATCATCGGCGTACAGCTGGACAATGAAATCGGCATGCTCTCATGGGTCAGCAACTGCCCGGATTTGACGGAGCATGTCGTCGCGGATTTCGCCGCGTGGCTGGGCCGCACTTATGGGGAAGCGGAGCTGAAGCAGCGTTATCCGTTCAGCCTGGAGGAAGGCGCAGAACGGCTGAAAGCGATTCGCTCGCCTGAGGAATCCTATTCGGCGGAGCTGCTGCATGACCTAGGCTACTACATGCGCAACCGGTTTGCCCGTTATGTGGCGGCGCTTCGCGAGTATGCAGAAGAGTTTGGCGTGACTGGCGTACCGTTCATCGTGAACATTCACGGCACAGGCGGCGGCCGCGGCTTTACGTTTCCGATCGGCATAAGCCAGCTGTATGAGTCGTATACGCAAGGGCCGGGCTACTTGTCGGGATCCGATATCTATTTCGGCGATCTAACGATGAGCAATTTTCAGGACTTGTACCTCATCAACGGATTCATGGATGCCGTTCATCTGCCGGATCAGCCGCTTACCTCCTTGGAATTCGAATGCGGCGACGGCAACTACGGCAACAATTATGGCGGACGCTACGACGTATCGGCTGCCGATTTCAAGACACGGATGTGCATCGCGCAAGGCAACCGGATGATCAACTACTACCTGATGACCGGCGGCATCAATTATCGCATGGACCAGAAGATCGGCGACGGCAACGACCGCGTCGCATTTACCGGCGAGCGTCACGGCTTCGCGGCTCCGGTCAGCCCCGAAGGGGAGCTGAATTACACGTATCCGCGCATGCAGCGTGCAATCAAGACAATGATGGCCGTAAAGGATAAGCTCGCCGTCATGAACGAGGAGCGCGATGGCGTAGCATTCGCGTTCATTCCGGACTACTACATGACGGAATACCGCTATCCGAAGAGCGGCAGAACGAAAGAAATCGTTCAAAATATCGAAGCGAACCGTGCGTACGGCGGCTGGGAAATTATGGCCCGCGGCATGCTGCTGGCAGGCTACCGGTTCGGCTCCGTCGACATTCAGAATAAGCCGCTTGATCCGTCGGCGACGCCCGTGCTTGCATTGCCATGCGCCCGTTACTTGAGCGCAGCGATTCAGCGCAAGCTGGCAGACTACTTGAATGCGGGCGGCGGGCTGCTGCTGTACGGAGAGGTGCCGCAGTTCGATATGGAAGGGAAGCCGTGCACGATCCTGAGCGATGCGCTCGGTATCCAAGTAGAAGGCTTCATCCATAATGGACCGCACTCCTGGCCGTCCATCATGACGGAGGGCTGGGCAGCGGGCCGTCCGGAGGTGCACACGGGCTTCGCGCAGCGCCTTGCGCCGGGCGACGGCGAAGTGTTTATGCGCTTGTACGATTCAGGCGCTGTCTGCGGTGTGGAAGCGAAGGCCGGCCGCGGCCGCGCAATCGTCATTGCGGCGTCTTACAGCGGCGACGTGCCGCTGTTCAAGACCGCGCTTGAGCGTTTGGGAGTTGAGGCCGGCTTGACGCATGACAACCGTCATTATGGCATATTTACGACCTCGACCGCGAACGCCGAGGGAGAGCGGTTCCTGCATGTGCTTAATTTAGACGGCTTCGAGAAAGAGCTGAGCCTGTCGGAGCGCGGCACGAAGCTATTCGGCGGCCGCAAGCTTGCTGTCGGAAGCAAGGACGGCTATATGCTGCCGCTTGGCGTGTCGTTCGGCGATGTGCGAATCTCATATGCAACCGCTGAGATTAACGCCGTTTCTTCTGATGCGATTTCCTTCAGGCTGACGCAGCCGGAAGATGTAATCGCGGTTGAAACGGAGCGCGGCATTGCGCCGAGCGAGGATTACATCGTTGACGAGCAGGACGGTATCAAGCTTGTCGTTTCCCGCAAGCATGCGAAGATCGACGACAAACTGACTTTAAAATTTGTTTAATGATTGGCTGAAGATTGATCAACTTCGAAAACCCCGTGAAAACGGGGTTTTTTCGCGCTTTTTTGTTGAATCGTTTCACCGACATCACCCTTGAATATGAAAATAGTATCATATAAACCAGGCGGTTTTTCGAAAAAAATGGTGGTCAATCCTTTTCACCACCGAGACAATGTGCTAAGATGTTTTTTGTGAAACGTTTCAATTGAAAAAGCCTCTATAAGAAACGCTTGTCGCTACTTTGATGTGAAAATGAGTCAGAATACGTTTTTTGGTCATGAAAGCGGTTCATTTGGATCGTTTTTTTTACAAAAGTTTATCGAATCGTTTCAACAGTTAACTGCCAAATATTGAATGAATCGTCAATCTTGAGGATTTGGACATAATAACGGTGGTTAATACGCAACTGAACTAGGAGGATTTACCGATGGCAACGACAACAAGCAAACAAAACGCAAGGCGCGTAAAGCGCGGCGGATTAGAGAAGCAAAACATCATGATTCTGTATGTTTTCCTAGTCCCTGCGCTTGTCCTTACTTTCATCTTCGCGTATCTGCCGATGTTCTCCAACTACATCGCGTTTCTGGACTATGATTTCAATAAAGGCTGGTTCGGCTTCGGAAGTGAATTCGTCGGCTTCGACAATTTCGAGAAGTTTCTGACGGACGAGAAATTCTATAAGCTCATCGGCCGTACGCTTCTTTATAGCGTGACCATGATGGTCGCGACGTTCCCGGCCCCGCTTATTTTCGCGCTGCTGCTAAACGAGCTTCGCGGCGACCGGTTCAAGAAGATCGTGCAGACGACATCGTATATTCCCCACTTCGTATCGTGGGTTACGGTTGCCGGCCTGTTCTATATGTTCCTTACCGTTGATCCGACGGGTATCATCAATAACATTCGCCAAATGTTCGATCCGGCGGCAGAGCGCATTTCTTACATGCAGGATGCCAAGAACTTCCTGCCGGTGCTTGTTATCTCGGAAGTTTGGAAAGAAACTGGCTGGGGGACGATCCTCTACCTTGCTGCGCTGACGAGCATTGATCCACAGCAATATGAAGCGGCTCAAGTGGACGGCGCAAGCCGCTGGCAGCGTCTTATTTATGTCACTTTGCCTGGCCTCGTGCCAACGATGTGCATCCTGTTGATTTTCTCGCTGAGCGGTTTGCTGGCGACGAACTTCGACCAAGTGTTCAACCTGCAAAATAAAATGATCCGGATGGAGACCGATACGATCGGCGTGTACACGTACTATCAAGGTCTTGTAAGCGGACAGTATTCCTATTCGGCTGCTGTCGGTCTATTCCAAGGCATCGTGGCCTTCATACTGATCATGCTTACGAACTACACCACGAAGCGGCTTAGCAACGTAGGCATCATTTAAAGGAAGGGGTTTACCGGAAGTGAGAGTTAGAGCAAACAAAATTAAACGTACTGCTGGTGAGCGGTCCTTCGATTTTTTTAACGCCTTGATTATGGTCATTTGGGCCTTAACCGCGATTTACCCGTTCTGGTACATCCTGGTGATGTCCTTCAATACGGGAGCCGACGCGGCCTCAGGCCCGATCTGGTTCTTCCCGCGCGTCTTCACGCTGGAGAACTATGCTTTCGTATTCCAATATGACAGGCTCCATTCCGCGTTTATCGTCACGACGCTGCGCTGTATTATCGGTCCTGTGCTTTCCGTTATCGTAACGATGCTGGCAGCCTTCGCGCTTTCGAAGCGTTTCCTGCCTGGCCGCAAAACCATTTTGTTCTTCTTTATGATTCCGATGTTTATCGGCGGAACGATCATTTCCAACTATGTCGTTATTTCCAAGCTGGATTTGATCAATAACTTCTTGGTTTACGTGCTTCCGGGTGCGTTCGGATTTTTCAGCATGGTCATCATGCGCACGCATATCGAGGAGCTGCCGGCTGAGCTGCAGGAATCGGCGTTCATCGACGGCGCAGGGTATTTCCGGATTTTCGCGCAAATCATTTTCCCGCTTTGTATGCCGGTCGTTGCCGCATTCGCGTTCTTTGCCGTTGTAGGCAACTGGCTGGACTACTACACGAACCTGATTTACGTCACCGATCGCAGCTTGAGTACGCTTCAGTTCGTACTGTATGAAATCATTAACCGTGCTGAGGCTAATACGGTTATCGACTTTACGAAGACATCGGGGGCCGCGGCTCGCCGGCTTATGGCTCAGAAGAACAATACGGTTCCGACGCCTGAGGTTATCAAGATGACGGTCATGGTTGTCGTTACGTTCCCGCTGCTTTTCGTTTATCCGTTTTTCCAAAAGTACTTCGTTAAAGGGATGTTAACTGGGGCAGTTAAGGCTTAATCAGCCGCTGCCTTTCCATAGTTAAGCTTATCAACATCAAAGGGAGGCTTTACGGTTTTATGAAAAAACTAGTCATGCTAATGCTGGCTGTCCTGCTGGCAGTTTCGCTCGCCGGATGCGGCGGCAAAAACACTAACAACGCACCGACCACTGAGGGCGGCAAAGCGCCTGCGCCTGTGGATCCATCAACTTTCAAAGAGATGCACCTGGAAGTTCTTAGCCAATTGCCAACGAACCCGCGTAAGCCGGTTGAAGACAAACTGACGCCGATCTGGCGCGAGAAAACGAAGGTTATTCCGGATTTCGTTGAAATTCCGGCGAACACGGACTACAAGAGCTGGCTCCAAATGCAAATTCTTGCGGACACCGTTCCGGCTGTAATCGCGAACCAAAACGGTATCGCGGATGACTCCGACAACATGGAAATGTTGAAAAAAGCAGGCATGGCGCGTGAAATCACGCTTGACGAGATCAAAGCTTACATGCCGCTGACGGCAAAACGTCTGGAAGAATTGGGCGTTACGGTTGAGCAATGGTATAAAGCTTCCGTCGATCCGATCGATGGCAAGCTGTGGGCAATCCCGTCGCTGCCAAGCCCGCTGCTCAAAGATGAATATCGCAAAACGCCTTACGGTGATGCCCGTCTGGGTAACGGCGGTTACGGCGTTTGGTTCCGTGACGATATCCTGAAGAAAATCTATCCGAATGCCATGAGCGCGGATGAATTTAAAAAGCTTGCCGTTGCGAACAAAGGCAAATTGACGCTTGAGCAAGTCATGGATTTCCCGATGAATTCGCTTGACGATTTGTATGGCTACTTGAAGAAAGTTCAAGATTTGAACATCAAGGAAAACGGTAAAGTCATTACGCCGGGTCACCTGCAGCTGGATAACACTCGCGGCGCACTGCAATGGTCCCTGTTTACGGCTTCCGGTTTGTCGCTGAGCCAATCTTATCCGCTTGTCATCAATGAATCCAAGAACCTGTATGCGGACTACCAGTTGACGCCGGAGTGGAAAAACTATATCTCGTTCATGAATAAAGGCTTCAAAGAAGGCTTGTTTGGTAAAGAATTCTACATCCAGAAGAACGAACAGCGTGACGCGAAGGTGATCAACGGCGAATACGCGGTCGTAAATATGTGGGCTCCAATCGCCGCCAACCAAGAGAAAGTGAAGAAGGAAGGCAAAACATACGGCTGGAGATTCTACCCGATCTTTGCCCAAGAGCTTGATCCGAACAATCAAGACTCTGCGAACCAATACTTCCCGCTGACAACAAGATGGAACTCGAAAGCGATCAACCCGAAAAAAGTTACGGACGCTATGATTCCGCAAGTCCTGAATTGGATCGACTGGAACAACTCGCTTGAAGCTGCCGACCTGCGTGCTTGGGGTACGCCTGACATGTATACGGGCGATGGCATGGAGCGCCGTTACAAGCCGGAATTCAAGAAGGTTGAAGAATACAAGCTGATTGGTAAGCAAGATGAAACAGGCGACGGATGGTACTACGGCATCCAAGGTCAAGACAGCACAATGACGAACCCTGAAGTTTACGGTCTAGCGATGGCGGACGAAATGGGCTTTGTGTACACGCCGCAAATCGTTTATCCGTTCAGCGAAAGCAACTACGACCAAGCAACGATCGTGAACACGGCATGGCAGCAGCACAACATGAAGAACATGACGTTGCTTGCGGAGCTTCCGGTTGACGATGCTACGCAGCAAGCACGAGCTGAGTACGATCAGATCGCGAATGATGTGAACAACAACCTCGTATCTCCGCACAATGACGAGCTGGACAACCTGATCGTCAAAGCGATCACAAGCCCGGTCGCGGACTTCGAGAAAAACTACAAAGCTTACACGGATGTTCTATCGAGCAGCGATATCGCTGACGGTATCACGAAACAAAAAGATGCTTGGTTGAAGTATTACAAGCTTCGCGAAGGCTTCCTGAAGAAGCTGAACTAGTGTAAGAATGGGTCACGGCTCTAACCGATCGGTTAGAGCCGCAGCCTTGCCATCATACATGAATCTGAGAGGATGTTAACGATGACGAAGAAACTGAAAGTTGGCGTAATCGGCGCAGGCGGCATTTTCCAATGGGCGCACTCCGAACCGTTGAAGAACCACCCGGAGCTTGAAATCGCAGCGATCTGCGATATCGACTTTGAGAAAGCGAAAGCGGCCGCGGAGCAGCACGGCATTCCGCAAGCGTTCGCGGATTACCGCGAAGTGATCGCGATTCCTGAGATCGACATCATCGACATCTGCACGCCGAACCTGTTCCACTCCGAAATCGCGGTTGCCGCTCTTGAAGCCGGCAAGCACGTATTCTGCGAGAAGCCGGATGCGGTTAGTCCTGAAGAAGCGATCCGCATGAAGGAAGCGGAAGAGAAGAGCGGCAAGAAGCTGATGGTCATGCGCAACAACCGTTTCCGTCCGGCTTCGCAGTACATCAAGAAGTGGATCGAAGGCGGCAATCTTGGCCAAGCTTACGCAGGACGCTGCGGTTGGACGCGCCGCCGCGGCATTCCGGGCAAGGGCGGCTGGTTCACGACGAAGGAACTATCCGGCGGCGGTCCGCTGATCGACCTGGGCGTACACTTCATCGACCTCGCGATGTGGTTCATGGGCAATCCGAAGCCGGTTTCGGTTTCCGGCGCAACCTACACGAAATTCGCGGACGCAGAAGACATCGCTGGCTCCGAGCACAGCAAATTCGGTTCGAAATCCGAAGACGAAGGCACGTTCGACGTTGAAGATTTGGCGATCGGCTTTATCCGTTTCGACAACGGCGCATCGCTGCAAATCGAGTTCAGCTGGGCATCGAACATCGAGCAGGAAGAGAACTTCGTCGAGCTGCGCGGCACGAAAGCCGGCTTCCGTTTCAGCAACGGCAAGCTGGGTCTCTATGGCGAAGACCATGGCGTCGTAACGGATACGGTTCCTCACCTGGGCCAAGACACAGGCGGTCACGGCGAGAACCTGTCGCACTTCATTGACGTCGTTCAAGGCCGTGTCGAGCCGATCTTCACGATCGACCAAGGCGTGGATATGATCAAAATTCTTTCCGCGATTTACGAATCCGCTCGTACTGGCTCGGAAGTTAAACTGTAAGGCATGCTTCGGCATGAGCCCATATCGGCCGTTTAGGCTGGTATGGGCTTTTTCTATGGTATAGTAAGGAAAGGATGGCGAGGAGGAACGATGCGATGAGAAAGCTTGTATGCGTATATGATTTGGAGGAGAAGCACCGGCAGCGGATCCGCGAGGCCGCGCCGGGGTTTGAAGTGGTTTTTGGCGGTGACGCCGATGAAGCGGGGATGGCGGAGCATTTCGCCGACGCGGAAATTCTCGCGGGCTGGGATGACGCCGCTGCGGCCGCCGCGCTTCGGCCGGGGACGCCGCTGCGCTGGGTACAAGCATGGGGCGCCGGCGTGGAGCAAATGCCGTTCGCTTCCTTCGCGGAGCATGGCGTGCTGTTGACGAACGCTAGCGGCGTACATGCCAACGGAATTTCCGAGACGGTGCTCGGCATGATGCTGGGCTTTACCCGCAAGTTGCATTTGACGATGCGCAACCAGGTGGAGAAGAAGTGGGACTGGCTCGGCGGCCTCGGCGAAATTCACGGCAAGGTACTCGGCATCGTAGGCGTCGGCGCGATCGGCGAAGAGCTGGCAAGACTCGCGCAGGCGTTCCATATGCGCGTGCTTGGCGTGCGCAATTCCGTTAAGCCTTCGCCGTATGTGAATCAGATGTACGGTGCGGACGGACTGGACACGCTGCTCGCGGAAAGCGACTACGTCGTCGTCACGCTGCCGATCACGAAGGATACCCATCACCTATTTAATAGGTCGAAGTTCGCGTTGATGAAACCGAGCGCTTTCTTTGTGAATATTGGCCGGGGTGCGACGACCGTCACCGACGATTTGGTTGAAGCGCTTCGGACGGGAGTCATCGCGGGAGCCGGGCTTGATGTATTCGAGCAAGAGCCGCTGCCGTCCTCGCATCCGCTGTGGGAGCTGGAGAATGTGATTCTTACGCCGCACAATTCCGGCAACTCCATCTATTACACCGACCGCGCGGTCGCTATTCTTGTGCACAATTTAGCTTCTTATCTGAGCGGCGGCCGCCAGCCGATGCGCAATGAAGTGAGCTTGACCCATCAATACTAAGAAGTAACGGAGAGCTGGATGCAGCCATAATGCGAAAAGGAAAACGGTGGAAGGCGGTCGGTATCGTTGAACACGGTGGACATTTTTCAAGCCGAGCATCTTAGAACGCCATATAAGTTGGGGCGGCCGGTGCTGCAGGGCTCCGGCGTGCAGGGGAGATTCGATGAACGGGCGGTGGATTGCCCGTTTATGTTCGAGCATCGGGGCCAGTTTTATATGATGTATGTCGGCTTTGACGGCATCGGTTACCAAACGGGGCTTGCGGTCAGCGATAACTTGCTCGATTGGTTGCCGAAAGGGCTGATGCTGGAAAGGCTGGCGGACTCGTCGCGCTGGGATCATGTCGGCGCCGCCGGGTCATGGATGCTGCTCGAGTCGGCTTCGCTGGATGAGCCGCCGCGGCTGAAGAAACTGGACGGCAAGTATTGGATGATTTATCACGCCTATCCTGAGGCCGGGTACGAAGCCGGAGGCGCCGTCATGGGGCTGGCATGGTGCGAGGATGAAGAACTGCTGCAGTGGCACCGCTTGGAGGAGCCCGTTTTTACCTACAAAGATGGCGGCGCATGGGAGCAGGGCGGATTGTATAAATGCTGCGTCGTGGAAGCGGGCGGCAAGTACTGGATGTTCTACAACGCCAAAGGAAGCGGAGAGTGGCCATGGCTGGAGGAGACGGGCGCGGCTTATTCGGAGGATCTGGTCCATTGGACGCGCTATGACGGCAATCCGGTCATTGAGGTAAAGGAAGGCAGCTTCTACGGGCAATTTTTCAGCGATCCGTGCATCAAGTATGAGGGCGGCCGATGGGTCAATTTCGGCTTCGGCTTCGATGGCAAGCATGCTCAGGGTGCGCTCGCGGTTTCGGCGGATCTGCTGAGCTGGACGGTTTATCCGGAGCCTTGGATTCCGCGAGGAAAGCCGGGCGAGCTGGATGCGTCGCATGCGCACAAGTCATCGGTCATCCGCTGGAACGGCATGCTTTACCATTTCTATTGCGCTTGCCGGCCTGCGGCGGCGGGCGATCGCACGCTCATCGCGTATAGCGAGGAAGAGCGCGAGTTCCGCTGCATCACGGTTGCGACTAGCCGGCCGCTGTGAAAGGCAATTGGGCGAACAACGCAAAAGCAGCTGTCCCTCACGGGACAGCTGCTTTTTCTGCTACATATTCGCTCGCTGCGCGATTGGCTTTGCCTTGCGGAAAGAAGCCGTGCGCTCTGCGCGCATCACGAGCCGATAGACGATATCGGCCAGAATGATGCCGCCAAGGGCGTCAAAAATAACATGCTGTTTGATAAAGAACGTTGAGATAATAATAAGCGAAGACATGCCGTAAATCAGCGTCTGATTCAGACGGTTGCGGAAGTTGCTGCTGTGCAGAGCCTTCATCACCATGTAGCTGGAGAAGCAATGAATGCTCGGGAAGCAGTTGAACGGCTGATCTCTGCCCCACACATAGCCAAGCAGGCGTGTAAACGGATCCGTTCCATCGATCGGCGGCCGCGGGACCGTCGTCTGGAAGACGAGGTAGATGCCATAGCACATGAGCGCGCAGATGGCGTACGTAATGAGCGAGCGCCGATACACGGCCGGATCTTTGATGAAGAAGTAGATTAAACATATATAAATATAAAAAATCCATACGGAGTAAGGAAGCACGAACGCTTTGACGAGCGGAATCGCCCGGTCCAGATCCGTTACCAAGCTGTATACTTGGGCTCCGGGCCTATTCGTTAAAGCATATAGCCAGCCTAACACCGGAAAAATAAGCATGCTGGTCAATGGCAGAAAACGTTTCATTTGAACCCCCCATGTGAAAAAAACACGATGTACTCTAGCAACTCTTCTAGCAATCTTGTAATAATAAGATATTGTGAATACAGTTGCAAGCACCAAAAGCAAACAAATTTCGAGGCGGTTAGACAAAATGGCGAAAATTATGCTAGTAGATGATGACATTCATATCCGGGAGCTGGTTCGGCTTTATTTGAGCGACGAAGGGTACGACATCGTGGAGTTCGAGAACGGCGAGAGCGCTTGGCTCTATATCCAGTCGAATGCCGCGGACCTGATCATCATGGACATCATGATGCCGCGCATGGACGGCTACGAGCTGTGCAAGAGGCTGCGCGCAGCCGGCGACATGCCGATTCTGATGATCACGGCCAAGGGCGAATCGGAAGACAAAATCAAAGGCTTCCAGCTCGGTACCGACGACTATCTGACGAAGCCGTTCGATCCGATGGAGCTGGTGGTCCGGGTGAAGGCGCTGCTCAAGAGATATCGGATTACCGCATCACAAATGGTCACGATCGGAGACATCGTCCTTGACCGGATCGGATATCAGGTCATCTATAAAAACACGGATACTGCGGTTACCATCCCATTGAAGGAGTTTGAGCTGCTGTACAAACTGGCAAGCTATCCTGGTCAATTATTTACAAGGGCAGCGCTGATCGAACAGATATGGGGTTTCGAGTATGAGGGTGATGAGCGGACGGTGGACGTACATATTAAACGGTTAAGGGAACGTTTTGCAGAATATGAAACATCGTTTCGAATTGTGACACTTCGAGGGCTCGGTTACCGGCTTGAGGTGCTGAATGATTAAGTCGCTGTATGTCCGCACGGTGCTCGTATTTATCGCGGTCGTCATTGTCAGTCTGTTGTTTGCTTTTTTTCTCGCGACTTGGCTGTACAGCAACAGCATTAAATCGCTGGGGGAGGAGCAGCTGATCGCAACCGGCAAGCGCATCATCGAAATGATCCGGAAGGAGCCGGGAACCGGCGATTCCGCTCGTCTTGAAGAAGTGAAGAGCGACATTTTGCTGCCTGGATTAAAGGTCAACATCGTCGATGAGCACGGTGCTGTCGTGAAATTCAGCAGTGAAGTAAGCAGAGTCGCGCAAATTCCGATTACTTCCGAGCAATACGAGCATGTCATCAAAGGCGGCATTTACAGGGGCTTGGTGAAAGCCAAGGCCGAAGACCGGCATGGTCCGGACCAGCTCTTGATCGGCCTGCCGTTCGAATACCGTGACCGGTCATATGCCTTGTTCATATCTCCGGAAATTAACGAGCTGCTTGACGTATTCCGAAGAGTCATGCTGACCGTACTGGGCAGCGTGCTTGCGATGGGCAGCCTGCTGATCCTGCTCGCTTCGCGCTTTATCGTCAAGCCGCTTCAGCGGCTCACGCGCGCGACCAAACGGATGGCCCAAGGCGATTTCGGGATCGTGCTGCAATCGAAACGAAAGGATGAGCTCGGCGTGCTGACCGCCAGCTTCAATGAGATGGCCCGATCGCTACGAATGCTGGATGAGATGAGGTCTGATTTCGTTAATAATGTGGCCCATGAATTCCAATCGCCGCTCACGTCGATCACCGGATTTACGAAAGCGCTGCGGACGAAGCCGATGAATGAAGCGGAACGCCGGCATTATTTGACGATCATTGAAGAGGAAAGCCAGCGGCTGGCCAGGCTGTGCGCCAACCTGCTGCGCTTGTCGGTGCTCCAACAGGATCTACGTCCGGCGCATCCCGCATCCTACAGGCTTGATGAGCAAATCCGCAGGATCATTATCGCGAGCGAGCCGCAGTGGAGCGCCAAACAGCTCGAATTCGACCTGGAGCTGCCGGATATGACCATTTACGCCGACGAGGATAGTTTGGACCAGGTGTGGCATAATTTGATTAGCAATAGCATTAAGTTTTCAAAGGACAAAGGCAGCATTGGGATCACGCTTGAAGAACGGGACGGGATGGCCGTCGTTACGGTCCGCGACCATGGCAAAGGGATTCCGCCGGAGGAGCAGCAGCATATCTTCACCCCTTTTTACAAAGTCGATAAATCAAGGGATTATGCTGTCAAAGGGAATGGATTGGGACTGTCGATCGTGAAACGGATCGTCCAGCTTCATCATGGTAAAATCGGCGTAACGAGCGTACCGGATCAGGAAACGGCGTTCAGCGTGAAGCTTCCGCTGCATCCGGCCTGGCTTGGTTCGTAATTTTGTAACGCCCAGTACATATTCAGTTCAAATTTCTCCTGTATAGTAGCCTCTAGAAAGAGAAGAGGAGAGATCGCATCATGAGTTGGTTAAGTCGTGTCAGTCTGAAAAATAGCGTAGCGGTGGTTATTCTCTGCATTCTAGTGCTAGGGTTTGGCTTCTTCTCCGCAACGCAAATTAAGCAGCAAACGTTCCCGGACGTGGATTTCCCGGCTGTCGTCGTACAAGCCGTTTATCCGGGCGCCTCGACGGAAGAAATCGAATCCGAAGTGACGGTGCCCGTAGAAGAAAGCTTACAGGGGCTTAAGGGCTACGAGGCCTTGACGAGCACGACATCGGAAAATGTCGCGAGCATCATTCTCCAATATCCGTTCGGCTCGAATATGGGCGATAAGGTGAAAGATGTCGAGACAGCCATCGCCAAGCTCGACACCCCGGAGAAAGCGAAAGTGACGATCCAGCGGCTGAATATCAATGCGGCACCGATTTACGAAGCGGGCGTTTTCTCGTCGAAGGATGATCCGGCGGCGCTGCAGAAGGTGCTGGAGGAGCAAGTGGTGCCAAAGCTCAAGAAGGTAGCCGGCGTTAGCACGGTTAACTTGAAGGGCGTTGTTTCGCAAGAGCTTCGAATTGACGTGGATAAAGATAAAGCCGCGCAGCGCGGCATTTCGTTGAACGCGATCCAAACGGCGATTCAGCAGCTGGACTATGCGATGCCTCTTGGTTCGGTGACCACCCAGGACAGCACGTCGATTCCGATTCGGCTTGTCGGCAAATTAACGACGCTGAAGCAAATCGAAGATCTCGAGCTCGGCGGCGCAGGCGCGGGACAAGCGGCAGGCGCGGCTGGAATGCCTGGTGCGGGCGTAGGTGCTGGAGCGGGTGCAGGAGCTGTCGGTCAAGCCGCTGCGCCGAAGGTCAAGCTGTCGGATATCGCGAAGATTACAACGGTTTCGACGCAAAACGAAATAACCCGTTTCGACGGACAAGCCAGCTTCGTCGTACAGGTTGTGAAGACGCAGGACGCCAATACGGCGGAAGTATCCGATAAGGTGAAGGAAGCGCTGGATTCCTATAAGGGAAAAGCTGACCTGGACATTCACCTGATCCAGGACCAAGGCGCTGAAATCAAGAAATCGGTCTCCTCGCTGATTAAGGAAGGGCTGTATGGCGCGCTCTTTTGTGTCATCATTATATTCCTGTTTTTGCGCAATATACGGGCTACGCTGATTTCGATCCTCTCGCTGCCGATCTCGATATTCGCAACGATCGCGCTGATGAACGAAATGGGCTATACGCTCAATATCATGACGCTCGGCGGGATCGCGGTGTCGATCGGCCGGATCGTCGACGACAGTATCGTCGTCATCGAGAACATTTACAGATGGCGCCAAGAGAAGGGCCGCGAGATGAACGGCAAGGAGCTTGCGTACAAAGCGACTAAGGAAGTGATCGGCGCTGTAGGCTCCTCGACGATCGCAACGGTTGTCGTATTCCTGCCGCTAGCCTTCGTAACGGGCATTATCGGCGAGTTTTTCCGACCGTTCGCGATAGCGGTCGTGATCTCGATCGTCGCTTCCCTGCTTGTTGCCATGATGCTTATTCCGGTGCTTGGCGCGAAGTTCTTCAACCACATCAAGCCGCATAAAGAAGGCGGCAAATTTATGACCTTCTACGAAAAGCTGATTCGCGGCGCCCTGAACCGCAGAGCGCTGGTGCTTGTTCTCTCGATCGTGATTCTGATCGGATCGTTCGGTACGATTCCGCTGCTCGGCGTAGCGTTCCTGCCCGCGGGAGAGGTTCCTTCGATCGGCGTCGATTTGAAGCTGCCGACGCAAAGCACGATTGAGGAAACGAACGAAACGGCCCAGAAAGTGGAAAACTACTTGAAGGATTTGAAGGGCGTCGACAATTACCAGGCGTCGATCGGCGGCGCGGATAATCCGTTCGTCCAAATCGGCTCCAATGCCAACCGGGCGACGTTCACCGTTCAATTCAAAGAAGGAACGGTCATGGACACGATGATCGATGACGTCGGCGCCGATTTGAAGTCGCTGCTGGCTAAAGAAGCGCCGGATGCGACCGTGAATGTCCGTGAAGGCGTGCAGAACGGCCCGCCGGCAGGCAATAGCATTGACGTCAGCTTGTACTCCGACGATATGGCTTCGCTATCCACGGCATCGCAGCAGGTCGAGAAGCTGATGAGCTCGAATGCCGATATGAAGGATATCTCGAACAACTTGAAAGAAATTACGCCGAAATGGGTTATCTCATTGAACCAGACGGCTAAAGATTTGAATGTCTCGTATTTCCAAATCATGGCCGCCGTAAACGAGCAGCTGCGTCCGACCGATGTCGGTACGTACGAGCTGGATAATAAGAGCTGGGATATCACGATGTCGTATGCGCAGCAAATTACGTCGAAGGAACAGCTTGAAGCGATTACGATCCCTACGATGGCCGGCATGAAGCAGCTGAAGGAGCTCATAACTCTGACCGAGTCCAGCGCGCCGGTAGCCATCAACCATGAAGACGGCAAAATGTCGGCGAAGGTAACCGGCAACGTGAAGGATGCGAGCAAGACGGCAGCTGTTACCAAATCGATTACCGAAGATATTGACAGCTTGTCGCTGCCAAGCAACGTCGAAGTGAAAATCGGCGGCGGCTCGGATATGATCAACAGCGGCTTCCAAAGCATCGGCATAGCGATGGCGGCTGCAGTCGGGCTTGTGTTCCTCGTGATGAGCATGACCTTCGGCGGTTTGCGGACTCCGCTCATTATTCTTTCTTCGCTGCTCTTCGTACCGGTCGGTTCCCTGGGCGCGCTTCTGATCACGGGCCAATCGCTCACGATGAGTTCGATGATCGGGATGCTGATGCTTGTCGGCATCGTCGTCACGAACGCCGTCGTCCTGCTCGACCGCGTAGAGAAGAACCGCAAGGAAGGCATTCCGCTTCGCGAATCGCTTGTTGAAGCATCCAAGACAAGGCTGAGACCGATTCTGATGACGGCATGCGCAACGATTCTCGCGCTTGTGCCGCTTGCGCTGTCCGAATCGTCGACAAGCTTGATCTCCGGCGGTCTTGCGATTACCGTAATCGGCGGCTTGACGACGTCGACCATTCTGACGCTGATCGTTGTGCCGGTCATCTATGAAATTACGGGCAAACGCCGCAAGTTCGAAAAGGAATTGGATTTCTAAAATAAACAAAAAGAAAGCCTCCGGCTCTCCATTCTAACGCAAGGGAGAACCGGAGGCTTCTTTCGATTATTGCGGCGTTGCGGCCGCCGTTTCCGCATGTGCTTGCAGGGCGGCTTGGCGAATCCGATAGCGCCGGTTCACGAGCGAGTGAACGACGAAGAACATCGTTGATACCGCGGCCGTAATGACGGCAAGCCAAGCGACCGGCGTCAATTGGCCGATATCGTACAGATGGCCCATCAGGTAGGGACCGAGGACGCGGCCCGCGGATCCGATTCCGCCGGCAAGCCCGAGATAGAATGGTGCCTGCTTGCCGCCGTTCTCGCTGAGGAAGGCCGGAATGGCCGGGGCAATCAGCATCTCGCCGAATGTAGTGAGTACCATGCCGAGCACCATGCCCGGAAAGCTGTGCATCGTTAGGATGACGACGTAGCCAGCCAGGTAGAACAGCGCGCTTGCAGTCAGCTGGGCGGTGATCGTGCGTGCGCTCAAACGCTTGATCAGCGTAATAAGCGGCTGCGCGACGAAGATGAGGATGCCGTTCAGCGTCCAGAGGTAGCCGAACATTTGCTTAGGCAGTCCTTCGCTGATAATGAACGGCGAGACGCCGGTATTCCAAATGCTGTTCCCCAAGTTGATCAGCATGGTGCCAAGCGCCATGAACAGATAGATGCGCACATCGAGCAGCAGCGACCAAACGCTTGCGTTTTGCGGCGAGAGCTTTTTCAGCTTAACGGCGGAGGAGGAGTCGCCGCCCGTTCCGACGCGCTGCAAATAAAAGAGGAAGAAGATTGCAAATACCGCCGAGGTGACACCGTTCATCGAGAAGCTGAGCGAGTAGGAAATATCGGCCAGGAAGCCGCTGAGCGCGGTGCCGATGGCGACGCCGATATTGTTGGCGACATAGACGATATTGAACAGCTCGCCGCGCCGGTCAGCGAAGCGAAAGCCGATGAAGGCCTGGATCGCTGGCATGGACAGCGCGTTGAACAGCCCGATCAGCCCCATCATCGCGATGAAGATTGGCCACGAGTGGCTGAGCAAGGGAAGCAGCAGCAGTCCGGCGGCGTTGAGTCCGAGCGCGCCGATGATCAGCCGCTTCACGCCGAGGCGGTGGTATAGCGCGCCGCCAAGCAGCTGGCCGGCGATGCCGCCGAGCGATTGCACGAGAATGACGAAGCCGGCGTCGGCCATGCTTCGGCCGAGCTCGTCGAAGACGAACATCGTCACAAGCGGCCACATCAGCGCGCTGCCGACCGCATTAATCAGGCTTGCCGCCAGAAAAACTTTTATTTCTTTCGGATATTGACTAAGGATACGCATTGGTGTGTTCTCCTGTTGGGTATGATGAAATAGGGCAAGCTTCTATTATACGTCATTGCCGGCTGCCAGGGCACCAACGAAATTTACCACTTAAATCTGCTAAGGCGCAGCCCGCCAGCGTGACGGAGACATGCCGATATATTTCTTGAACACCGTTGCAAAATGCTGGCTCGTTTTGTAGCCGAGATCAAGCGCGACCGCAGTCACGTTGGCTCCAGGCTCCCGAAGCAGCTCGCAGGCGCGGTTGATCCGTATCCGGTCGATGTAGCTGGCCGGCGATTGGCCGTGCAGACTCTGAAACAGCCGGTAGAAATGCGACTCGCTGACACCGGCTAACGCAGCAAGCTCTTTATTGCTCCAGCGCTGCTCCGGCGCGGCTTCGATGCGGGCGGTGAGCGCGAGCATCACTTCCTTGAGATCGAGCGGCAGCTGACGGGCGTCAGCCGGCGGATAAAGCAGCTGCAGCAATATATCGACCAGATGGTGGCGTATCCGAAATGTCTCTGCGCCTTCTTCGAACAAGCTGCGGAGCCTCTGAAACTGTTCGCGCACGCGGCTGTCGACGGAAACCAGCCGGGGCAGCCGCTGCAGGGCTTGATGGATTTGCAGGCGTTCTTCATCCTGGAAGGACAGCCAGCTGGGCTCGAGCGCGGGGTCGATCAAAATAAACCACCAGATCGTGCAAGGCTCAATGAAATTCAGCTTCGGCCGGTGCCACTCCCCGGGACGCGTATGGAAGAACTGGCCTGTATAGGAGGGATAATCCACCTCGCCGACCTCCCAGGTCACCCTTCCATTCTCGACATACACGAATTCATAGCAGCCGTCATGCTGATGATCGGCCAGCGGGGAGGCTTCGTGAAACCGGTCGTAGCCCAGCATGACCAGCTCCGGGAGGATGTCGGCCCGGGCGGGGTAATAGCTGTGCGATTCCCAGCGGATCGGTTCGTTTTTCAGTTTAGGCATGGGGTTCAGCAGCTCCCTTCGTGTCTATTTGTCTCTATGTTTCTTATCCTATTTGATAGGTTTCAGGAAGTCAACGATGCCGCCAAGCGCTACAATGTAAACAGTTCCAATTATTTCGATGAGACTGAAAGAGGTGTTGACAGCAATGAACACTGTTATTGACTACACGATCACTGAAGAAGATAAAAAACGATTTGATACCGACGGTTATTGGATTAGTCCAAAGCTGATCGATGACGATACGATCGAAAGGCTCCGCGCGGCGCACGAACGTGTCTGGACCCGCAAATACGACGGCTTCGGCCTTCCGATGCACCACTATCACCCGTCCGATAATCCGCTTGCCATTCGCAAATTCGATAACGGCTGGTGGATCAACGATGAAGTCCGCTCCGTCGTCACCGACCGCAATTTAGGAAAAATGGCGTCCGAACTGCTCGGCGAGGACCATATCCGCCTTTGGCACGATCAGGTCATCTACAAGCCAGGCACGAACGGGCAGGAGACGACGGCAGGCAATGTCGGCTGGCACCAGGACTATGGGTATTGGCGCGTCAGCAGCACGCCTAATATGGTTACGGTATGGATTGCGCTGCAGGACACGGACCTTTCGAATGGCGCCATGATGACGATCCTCGGATCGCACAAATGGGGAGCGGTAGAAGGCAGCGATACCTTTTTCGAGCAGGATATGGGCAAGCTGAAAGCGAAATTCGCGACGCGGGACTGGGTAGAGGAGCCTTGCATCCTGAAAGCCGGCCAAGCCAGCTTCCACCACGCGCTTACGTTCCATGGCTCCGGCCCTAACGTGTCGAGCGATCCAAGACTGTCCGTTGTCGCGCATCTCATGCCAGGTCACACGTATTACCGCGAAAGCAGACAGCGCCATGACAACCTGCGGTACTTGAGCGCACGGCCAGTACCTGGGATGAAGTTCGACAACGAAGAATATTTCCCAACGCTGTATTCCAAATAACCGTCGTTCTTATTAACGACCGGAGCCTCCTTCGCAGGGCGGAGGAGCCCGGTCTTTTTTTGTTATATAATGAGCTGGCGAATTGTTCATATTCGGTTCATAAAGCTCGATTACAATGACTTCAGCAAAGGAGGCTGTGCAGTTTGAAACAGAAAGAAAGCAACAAGACATTAATCTTGATCGGCTTGATGATCGGGGTTATTTTCGCGGAGCTGGACGAAACGGTCGTTTCGACGGCGATGCCCACGATCATTCGCGATCTCGGCGGCTTAGCGCTGTACGGCTGGGTGGGCGGGGTTTACATGCTCGCCATGACGTCATTCATGGCGGTGCTCGGCAAGCTTGCCGATCTTTACGGACGTAAGCGGATTTATTTGCTCAGCATGGGCTTATTTATCGGCGGATCGATCATAAGCGGTCTGGCGCCGTCGATGGAGGTGCTCCTGATCGGCCGGGGCATCCAAGGAATCGGCGCAGGGGGCCTTATGCCCCTTGCGATGGTTATCTTCGGCGATTCGTTCCCCGTAGAGCAGCGGGCGAAGATCCAGGGGATATTCGGTGCGGTCATGTTTATCCCGCAGCTGGTCGGCCCGCTCGTTGGCGGCTATTTCGCCGAGCATATTTCGTGGCACTGGATCTTCCTCGTCAACATACCGGTCGGCATTTTGGCCGCGGTCATTCTATCGATGGGACTTCAGGAAACGAAAGCGGAGCGGAAGGTAAGCGTCGACTGGTACGGCGCGATTCTGCTTGTGACCGCGCTGATCAGCTTGCTGCTGACGCCGGTGCTGCACCAAACCGAAGGCTACGGCTGGACGGAGCCGATTATGCTGGCCCTCATAGCTGTCGGTCTTGTGCTGCTCGTGCTGTTCGTCTTCGTGGAATCCAAGGCCAAGGAGCCGATCGTTCCGCTTCACCTGTTTAAGAACCGCAATTTCGTCGTTCTCTCGTCGCTCGTATTCGTCTTTATTCTCGCGGCCATGGGCGCGCTCTCGTCATTCCCGTTCTTCGCGCAGAACGTGCTTGGTTTGACGCCGACAGCCGCAGGCTATCTCACGCTGCCGCTCATGGCAGGCGCCATTGCGTCCAGCGTTGTCGCGGGAAGGCTCATGACCAAGATGCCATACCGCACGATTTACGGGATATCGTTTATTTTGCCGATCGTTAGCTTCTACTTGTTCTCGACAACGCACGTGGATACGCCGATCTGGACGTTCATCCTATACTTCGTCATTCTCGGCCTCGGCTTCGGCACCTTGTTCGGCAATCAGCTCATCGTGCAGGAATCGGTTGAGAAAGAGCACAGCGGCATTGCGCTTTCGTCCGTCACCTTGTTCCAATCCATCGGAATGACAATCGGCTTCAGCCTGTTCGGCTCCGTGCTTGCGGCGAAAGTGACGTCCGGCCTGAAGGGACTGTCCGGCACCATGACGGATGAGCAGGCTTCGAAGCTTGGCGAAATCTCGACAGGCGCGATTCCGGCAGATATGGATCCGTCGCTGGTTGAACAGATCAAGGAAGTCTTCGCCGATTCCTTTACGCACCTCTACTGGATTTCATTCGTGCTTGCCATCGTGTCCTTCCTCATCTGTTGGGGCTTGAAGAAAGAAATCCTCGTTTCTAAGAAAGAGAATGAAGTGGTGAAAGGCAGCGAAAGCGCTGCTGAAGCGACAACCGTATGATGGAAGCGGCAGTGAAGAAGCTTGACCTGACGGACCACCGGCAAGCAGAGCAGCTGCTGGAGGTACAACTGCCCGCTTACCGGATCGAAGCCGAGCTGATCGGCTTCGACGGGATTCCCGGGCTGCGGGATACGGCCGATACATTGCGCGTGTGCGACGAAGTGTTCTACGGCTGCTTTGAAGATGGCGTTCTGGCAGGAGCGATCTCTTATAAGGCGGAGGACGGCATTGTCGATATACACCGCCTCGTCGTTCATCCGTCCTATCATCGCAGAGGGATTGGCGAGCGGCTGGTACGGTTCGTACTCGAGCAGTTCCGGGGACGCGTCACGGCGTTTATCGTCTCTACCGGTGCGGCGAATTTGCCGGCAAAGCGGCTCTATGCCAAACTGGGCTTCGAGGAGGTCCGCGATGTGGAAGCGGCGCCCGGCCTATTTATAACGGAGTTTCGAAGAAGAGGAGATTGCTGAGCTGATGCGGCCCGGCAGTCTTTTTTTCTCATTCTTAACTAAACGCTAACGTTCTGAACTGGGTGATGAAGTAAACACAGATGGCTGTATGGATGGCGAATATAAATAGCGCGCTCAGTTTAACAGAATATTTCATTAGATAGCGACGATACATAAAGGATAATAAGGTCATCAGCACACCGTAGACGATAGGGACAACAAAACTATAAAATACCTTTTCGGTATCGCTAATGTCACCAGGAGGGGCATCGGCTGCCGTGAAGCGTCCCATGGAAATCCATATCTTAAACACCCAGTAGAAAACGAATGAAGTCGTCAACGATACGGCGAGATAGGCTGCATGATTAACAAAACTTCTCAACATTTGACCTCCTTTATTGACCGTATTTCCATACCGCCAACTATTCTCTATCGCTGTCCAACTATCCTGCCTTATTTGTATAACGCGTGTTTCTGTGGCCGTAAGCCTTTGATTTGTGCTCTTATGAAAAAGTATTTATGGATAAGCCGTTTTTTTGTCTCTTTTTGGGTTTCGGTAAAGCGTACCGTCCTTTATACTGGTCTTAGTCTGCTCGTAACGGTGCTGGTGCCGTACCCGTGCAGACGTATATGCAGCAGGTCGTGCTGACCATCGTTCCGACGAAAATCACGACTGAGAACGTGAGCCAAATGACGAAGATGTCGGATGAAACGCTCAATTCATCAAAGGAATAACGCTCGGTTCTGTCAAAGAATAATTCCAAACAGTGAGGCGAAGATATTCATGGCTGTCAGTACGATTTCATTAATAACAAGAGTCGACGACTATGGGAATTGCGAGTCGCACAACCTGGCCATCGCGGAAAGCGTGAGGCACGGCATCGTGCGCAACGTCTCCGTGATGGCGACAGGCCCGGCGCTCGAGCACGCGGCGGCTTTGCTGGCCGGAGACCAGAGCATCTGCTTCGGTCTTCATGCTACGATGAACGCGGAATGGGATACATTCCGCTGGAAGCCGCTGCTTGCGGCGGAGGAAGTGCCCACGCTTGTGGACGAGAACGGCTATTTCAAGCAGCATCCGGGTCTGTGGCTGGCTGCTCAGCCGGATATCGGGCAGATTCTGAATGAAATGAAGGAGCAGCTGGACAAGCTTCGTGCGACGGGCTTCTTGATTTCGTATGCGGATACCCATATGGTATTCGAGTGGGCCGTTCCGGGACTTGACGCAGCAATCGACGAGTGGTGCGCGAAGGAAGGGCTGCTCAGCTACAGGCCTTACAGCGGCAGCCGGTTGCCGCAAACAGAGGCGGCGGGCGATCCGGTCGACCGGTTCGTTGACGCGCTGAAGCAAGCCCAGCCGGGTCAGTACTTGATCGTCGGCCATCCGGGCTATGACGACGAAGAGACAAGAGGCTGGGGCAACCGGGATTATCCGGGCGAGAAGGTCGCGCAGGACCGGCATTGGGAGCGGCTGATGTTTACGGATTCGCGCGCGCTGGAGGCCGTGCGGAGCGGCGGCGTAAAGCTGCTGCGCTATGATGAAGCTAACGCCGAAGGATAATAGAACAATAGAACGACCATACAGGAGGAGATTCGGGAAATGGCTGTAATTCATATGACTTTCTTTTCAAACGTACTTGGGATGACGTCCCCGGTTACCATTGTGATGCCGCAGGACGTGCAGCCGGGCGAGAAGCTGCCGGTGCTTTACCTGCTTCACGGCCTCAGCGACGACGATACGACGTGGCTCCGCCAAACGACGCTGGAATACCAGCTGGCGAAATACCGCATGGCGGTCGTCATGCCGAACGTGCACCGCAGCTTCTACTCCGATATGGCGCACGGCCGCAAGTATTGGACGTATATTAGCGAAGAGCTGCCGAAAATCGTCAAAGCGATGTTCCCGGTCTCGGACCGCAGGGAGGATACCTTCGCGGCGGGCTTATCGATGGGCGGCTACGGCGCGATGAAGCTGGCGCTAGCTTATCCGGAGCGTTTCGCGGCTGCGGCCAGCTTCTCCGGCGCGCTCGATGTCCGCGCGCTCGGGAATCTGTTCGAGGGCAGCGAATTCACCGATATTTTCGGCGATTTGGAAGGCGCGAAGGAGCATCGGGACGATCTGTTCCACCTGGCGAACGCTGCGGCGAAGTCCGGCAAAGAGCTGCCGGCGCTTTATCAATGCTGCGGAACGGAAGACTTCTTATACAATGACAATATCCGCTTCCTGAATCACATCAAATCGCTCGGCATCGAGCTGACGTATGAAGAAGAGCCAGGCCTGCACGAGTGGGGCTATTGGAACATGAAGCTTCCGCGCGTGCTGGAGTTTCTTACGACGGCGGCCGTGAAGAAGGATGCTGCAGTTTCGAAATAAACGATAGAAATCCCGCCTCCGGCGCATGCCGGGGCGGGATTTTTTAGCTAAGCGGGGTGGCGGTGACACATATCCAGATTTAACGAACCCAATCGTCCTTATTTGAGCAATATCAACGTTAATGAAGGGCCAACGCACCTCAGAAACGTTATTCCCGTCAATGAGTTCCCCAATCGCACCATTTTGGAGAAATAGCGTTGTTGGAGTTCGTTAGACCGCAGAATGCGGTGATTTGGCCGAAATAGCGTTACTGGAGTTCGTTAGCCAACCGAACGATAAAAACCCGCGTTTGAGATTCATACGCGGGTTTTTATTGTTTCGCCAAAAGACTATTGGAACAATATCTCCACAAGCAAGCCGGTTCCGGTTCCGCACGCGATCGAGTAGAACCCTTCTTCGGCGCGGATTTCGACCTGCAGGCCGTTTACCCGAGCCGATACTGGCGCGGTCTGCGAAGCAAATCCGTAGGTGCCGCCTTCAGGAAGCAGGATGACGGCACGGTCCGGTTGAACGTTCTGCCAGGTGACGGCTGCAGCGGAGACATACTTGTCTACCAGCCCGAAACCTGCGAATCCGTTGCGATACGGAGCGGCAGTGAACATCCGAGGCTTGCCGCGCTCGACTGTAAAACGGTGCGGCTCTTCCTCCGTCAGCGTCGTTGCCGTGCGGCCGAAATGCTCGTAAACGGCATACGCCTCATCCTCCAAACCCGTTATATCCGCCAAGCGGAGTTCGCCTTCAAGCGGCGCCGCATCCGCATGGATATGGAAAGCGGCGAGCAAGCCGCAATCGCCGGTGCGGCTCTGTATTTTAAGCGGCACCGCCGTCTCCGCCGGATTGACGAGCAGCACATCCTCTGTCGGCACGCCCGGCTTATCGGCGCGGAGCACGCGGCCGTCGGAGAGAATCAGAGGCAGCAGCGCGCTGGCGTTCGTCTCGCCGACCCGATCGCTGACATAAACCGGACCGCCGCTGATCGCGCGCAGCACGGCATGGTCGGTGCTGTCCTGGTGCGTCGTCCACCAAATATCCCAATCGCCCCAATAGAGCGTGCTGTGGTAGAACGAGTTGTACGCGTTCTACAGCGCATGCTCCCGGAACCATTCCGGCTTGCCCGGGTAGAAGTCGTCGCTATTGCGAGAAATGGCGGAGTTGACGCGGCTCCATACATTTTCCTGCGCCATGCCCATGCAGTTGATCAGGCGGCCGTCAAAGTGAAGCGAAGCCGACGCTTCAAGCGCCTCATGCAAGCCCTTGGCCGCCTGGCCGAGCGGCACTTGTCCCCGAACGAACTCGATGAGCGAGCTCTGGCTGTCGACCTTCAGCATATCGATGCCTTGCGCGGACAACCAGCCATGCCATTCCTTCCAGAAGCCGAAGCCGCGCTTCGCGTCCGTGCTTGGCAGCAAGCGGCCCGCGTGATCGGCCTGCAGCAGATCCTTATGCTTCAAGCTGATTTCGCCTTCGGGATCGACGCCATGCCAATAGCCGGTAAACGCATGCCACACGCCGACCCACATCACGTCATAGTCGTTCTTCAGCTTTCTTACCGTGCCGGCCAGCCCATCAGGAAATTTCGAGAGGTCCTCCCGGAACGAGACGAGCGCCTTCTCGCGCACCGGCGACCAGCCGTCGTCAATCATGACCCATTTGACAGGGACCTGTTTCGCTTTGAGTTCGTCGGCTTTCTCTTCGATTCCTTGCTGGGAGACATCATGATAGAACGCGTCCCATGTGCACCAGCCCAAGTATTCGAACACTTCCGGATAGCGTTTCGACTCGCGAAGGCGTATCGGTTCTCTCCGGGCGGCGAACACGGCTTCGGCCGCCTTCTCGACAACGGCGTACGGGTTTTCGCCCCGATGCGCGACAAACAGCAGCTCGCGGCCGGTGCGGAAGCCTTGATGAAGCGGGGAGACGACAAACTCAAACCCTTCCCCGTTGCCGCGCAGCGTCGTTTTGAACACATTGGAGCATTGCGGGAACAGCTGCGTGTAGCGGCCGTCCGCCTTCCAGAGCAGAGCTTGCGTCTTCTCGGGAAGCGCAGAAGTGCTTTTTGCAAAATAAGGCCTTGTCCACCACCATTTGTACCCGTTGTAATGGGCGAGGACGCCTTCAAGAGCGCCGGCCGGCTCGCCGACGGACAGCCGGATGCCGGCATCCGGCGCTAGCGTATGCGTGATGCCGAAAATATCCTGTTTGAGCTTTACGGACATATACGCGCTGACCGTATGCTCGTAGCAAACAAGCTCGAGCGTCAAGCTGCTTGTCCCTTCTTCATCTTGGAACGGCAGAAGGCAGGTCTCGTAATGGCCGAGCTCGTCCCGGCCGCGCTCGCCTTGGAGCCAGCCTTTCGTTTCATATATAGGGGTTATGCCGCTCTCATAAGCGACGGTTAATTCATACCGGTCGAATAACTGTTGTGGTTTCATCGGTTCGTCTCCTTTGGGCCGCTTCAATCGCGCACTGCAGTACGCAGCGTACATTGTAATCATAACGGATTGGCGCGGCGGCACAGGAGGGAAATAGGTCCGGCAAAGGTGGAAAATCGTCTGTTTTTGGCGATAACAAGGCGTGATTTTAGAGTATACAGCCACAATGAAGGATTTTATAATGAAATCAAATTGGTCGACCAATCGTCCAATTCGATGAGGCGAAGGAGAGGATGACGCGCAATGAGGCTTGTGACAGTCGAATTTGAAGGCGTACCCCGGGTAGGCGTCAGGAGCGGCAGCGAAGGCGTGGTTCTGACCGACTATGCAGACATGAAGGATCTCATTAAAGATGGCGAAGCGGGGCTTGCACGCGCGAGAGCCGCATTGGAAAGCGGTTTGCCGCGGCAAGGGCTGAAGCTGCTTGCACCCCTAACTGCGCCGAGCAAAATATTATGTTCCGGCATCAACTATGCCGCTCATTCCGATGAGGACGCCCATGCCAAGCTGCCAGCAGAGCCATCCGTGTTCTCCAAGCTGCCTTCGTCGATTATCGGGCCGAATGAAGCGATCATGATTCCGGCTCCGGACTGCCAGGCGGATTATGAAGTCGAGCTGGCTTTTATCATTGGCAAAACAGCGAAACATGTGCCGAAGGAACGGGCATTTGATTATATTTTCGGCTACACCGTTATGAACGATGTCAGCGAGCGGGCACGTCAATTCCGGCTGCAGCACGAGACGATCGGCAAAGGCGTGGATACCTTCTGCCCGATCGGACCCGAGATCGTGCTTCCGGACGAACTTGCGGACCCTTCGCAGCTGCGCATAAGCGCATACGTCAACGGGGAGCTTAGGCAGGACGCCCACACGTCGCAGCAAATTTTCAGCATTCCAGTCATGATCGAGTATTTGACAAGCATGTTCACTCTGAATCCAGGCGACATTATTTCGACCGGAACGCCTGCGGGGTGCGGCGCATTCATGAACCCTCCGCAATATTTGCAGCCGGGCGATCACGTCACCGTCGAGGTTGAAGGCGTCGGCCGGCTAAGCAATCCGGTTGCCGCTGGCTGGAAGGCATAACGAGAGGAGCTGCCCGAACATGATCCGAAATGTCGATCATATAGCAATCGCCGTATGGGATATTGACGAAGCTCTGCCTTATTATACCGATGTGCTCGGGCTTCCCCTCGTGCATGATGAACGGCTTCCGTCCGCCGGCGTGCGGCTTGCTTACGTGCAAGCGGGCAATGTCATGCTGCAGCTCGTGCAGCCGATCGGCGAGACCGCCATCCGCAAGCATTTGGAGGAGAAGGGCGAAGGCTTGCACCATATTTGCTTCGGCGTCGAGGATATTCCTCGGACGCTCGGCAGCTTGCCGGGAGAGCAGCATGCGCAGGTGAAGATGGGCGGCAGGAGCCGCCGGGCTTGCTTTATCGGCGCAAAGCCGAATGGCGTTCCGATCGAGCTGTCGGAGCTTGAGCCGTATGAAAGATAGCGACGAAAGTAGGCTTTTACGATGACAACGAATAACCCAAACGAATTGAGCTTCGAACCGATCGAGCGCAAGACGATGGTAATGGAAATAACCGATCGACTGCTTAGCTACTTGCTTTCCGGCAAAATAAGACCCGGCGCCAAGCTGCCGGCCGAGCGCCAGCTCTCCGAAGCGATCGGCGTCGGCCGCTCCTCGCTGCGGGAAGCGCTGAAGGCGCTGACCGTGCTAGGCCTGCTTGAGGTGCGGCACGGAGACGGCACCTATTTGAAACGGGCCGATTCCGAGCTGCTCCCGCGGGTGATCGAATGGGGGCTGCTGCTAGGCGAGAAGCGGACGATGGATCTGATCGAAGCACGCCAGACGATCGAAGCGGCGGTAGCGAGGCTGGCCGCGGCCAGACGGGATGAGAGGCAGCTGGCGGAGCTGAAGGAGATCGTCGAGCGGCTTGACACGACGGGCAATTCGAACAGCGTATTCGAAGCCTTTACCGAGTCGGATATCGCGTTTCACATGAAGCTGGCGGAGATTGCCGGCAATACGGTGCTGCGCGACATGCTGACGAGCATCCGCTCGCTGCTCCGCGTCTGGATCAAGAGCGTCGTCGCCTCAGAAGGCAGCACGAAGTTTTCTTATGAGGAGCATTTGGCCGTGTACCGCGCAATCGAGCAAGGCGATGCGGAAGCGGCTGCCCGCGCGATGGACGCGCATATGGATTCGGCATCATCGCGCCTAAAGCAGTTGATCGAGGCATGGAACGAGGAGCAATAAAGACGCTTTAAAGCGAGGTGCAGACGCGGTGAGCGAGATACGGGAGGAAGAGAAGGAGTTGGCGCCGGTCACGATCGTGTTGGATGACGATCCGACCGGGACGCAAACGGTTTCGGGCGTCACGGTGCTGTTGAAACCGGATTTCGAAGCGATCCGCGCGCAGCTGGCGGGGAAGCCGCAAGGCCATGCTCTCTATGTGCTGACGAATTCAAGGTCGCTGCCGGAAGCCGAGGCGGTCCGTCTCATTCGCCGAATTAAGACGGATGCGGAGCGGGCGGCGGCCGAAGCGCATACCGCCATTCGGTTTCTGCTGCGGGGCGACTCCACGCTGCGGGGGCATGTGTTTGCCGAGATCGAGGCGCTGGGCGGCGGCCTTGGGACGGCGCTGTTCGTGCCCGCATTCCCGGAATGCGGCAGAGTGACGCGCTGCGGCGTGCATTATTTGTTGACGGGCGAGACGTGGACGCCGGTTGCGGAGACGGAGTTTGCGCGGGACCCCGTTTTTGGCTATAAAAGCGCGACTTTGCAGGAATGGGTGCAGGAAGCTAGCGGGGGCCGGCGGCATTTGAAAGCGGTTACGGAACGTGAATATGCTGAGTCCGGAATTGCAGCCGCCATATGCCGCGCGCTTCGAGAAGCTGAGCCCGGTACTATTGTTATTCCCGATGCGGAATCGGTTGAGGACCGCTCCAAGTTGCGGAAGGGCTGCGAATGGCGGAAAAAGAAGGCGCCCGGGTCGTCGTGCGCAGCGCGTCAACGTTCGCCTCGATTCGCTGCGGCTTGAAGCCGCTGGCGCTGGATGCGGCAGGCATGCCGGGAAGCGGGCGGCTGCTGGTCGTTTGCGGCTCCCACACCGAGGCCTCCTCCAGGCAGCTGGAGCAGCTGGAGCGGCATACGGGCGAGAAGCCGATCGTGCTGCCGACGAAGCGGCTGCTTGCCGGGGAGCAGGCTGCCGTTGCGGAGGAGATCGCGGCTCGTGCCGTTACCCGGCTCAATGACGGGAAGCTGGCGATCATCGCAACGGAACGCGTGCGGCTCGCGGAGCATGGTGATTTGTCCGTCGGAGCGCTTGTGATGAAGGCGCTGACCAGCGTCGTTCGTCTGCTCGCACCGCATTGCGACGGCGTCATATCCAAAGGCGGCATTACCTCGGCGGATGTAGCGACGTCGGGACTTGGAGCGGACAGCGCGTTTGTAGCCGGCCAGTTGGAGCCTGGCATCTCGCTGTGGCGGCTAAGGCCGAAGCCCCAGAGGAGGATCGGCAGCGGCGAGCGGGAAATTCCTTATTGCGTTGTACCCGGAAATGTCGGAGATGATGGGACGCTGGTGCGGCTTACTCAGAAATATAAAAGTACCGGAGGTGCTTCACAATGAAAATCGCCGTAGTCGGGGCGGGAGCGATGGGCGGCATGCTGGCTGCCAAATTTGCCGCTGCCGGAAACGAAGTGACGCTGATTGACGTATCCGAACCGTTGATTCGGCAGGTCAATGAGCACGGACTTATAATCGATACGAAAGGGCAGGGCTGCGCCGCCCATATGCTGCGCGTCACGGCTTGTCCGGGAGATCTCGGCATCCAAGATGCCGTCTTCTTCTTCATTAAAGCGCATCATACCGCATCGGCGGCAGAGAACGCGAGGCCGATGATCGGGCAGAACACGGTTATTGTCAGCCTTCAGAACGGCTGGGGCAACGCGGATGTATTATCGAACGCATTTCCTGAAGGAGACATCGTCGTCGGCGTTACTTATCACAGCGCGACCGTGCTCGAGCTAGGAAAGGTCGGCCATACCGGCTTCGGTGCCACCTTTGTCGGTCCATATAGCGAAGGAGCGGGCATGGCTTCGGCAGAGAGAATCGGCACGCTGCTGAACGAAGCGGGCATCGAAACGGAAGCGACGCCGAACGTGAAGACGGAAATTTGGAAAAAGCTGATTTTGAACGCGGCGACGCTGCCGACCTCGGCGTTAACCGGCCTATGCGCCGGCATCCAAGGCGAGGAGGGACCGCTGCTTGAGCTGGTCGATGATCTTGCCGCCGAAGCGGTCGCTGTCGCGCAAGCGCTTGGCTATGACATCGACCGAGAGGAACGGATTGAGCGCATCCATACGGTGCTGCGGAATGCGGGCAAGGGGAAATCGTCCATGCTCCAGGATGCGGAAGCTAAGCGCAAAACCGAGGTAGAGGTCGTGAACGGCGCCATCGTTCGCGCCGCGGCTCAAACCGGCGTCCCGGTGCCGCTGAATATGGCGATGGCGGCCTTGGTTGCAGGACTCGAAAGGAGCTGGAGAGCGTGACGACAAGCATCCGATTCCTAGGCATGGCCGGCTATGAAATCGTCGGGCCGGATAAACGGATTTTGATCGATCCGTATCTATCCGGCAGCCCCAATGCCCCGATCAGTCATGAAGAACTAGAAACGCCGGATGTTATCCTCGTGACGCATGCCGCTTTCGATCATCTTGGCGATACGGCTGCCATCGCGATGCGGACCGGCGCCCCCGTCGTGTGCGGCGGCGATGTACGGGCTGCGCTATTCGAAGCCGGCATCCCGCCGGAGCAAGTGCAAGCGACGGTGTGGGGCATCGTCGTCGAAGTGAACGGCGTAATCGTGCGTCCGGTCGAAAGCCACCATTGGTCGCAGACCAGGCTGAAGGACGGACAGTACGTTTCCGGCGTCCCGATGGGCTTCATCGTGGAGCCGGAGCCTGGCATCCGCATTTATCATTGCGGCGACACCGCCATCTTCGGCGATATGAAGCTCATCCGCGACCTCTATGCCCCGACGATCGGCTTGATGGGCTGCAGCAATTCGCAGGCGCTGCTGGCGCGGGCGGTTCAGGCAGGGAAGCTGCTGACCGGCGAAATGTCGCCGAAGGAAGCGGCGATCGCTTCGGAATTCCTCGGGCTGAGGTATGCAATCGCGTCCCACTACTTGGATCTGACGAACGAGCAGGAGAAGCGGGAAGTCGATGACTTCCTGGCGCTTGTGCCGGAGCACGATACGACAGGCCAGCGGGAAGCAATGTATATGGAGGTTGGAGAGACGTTGTTTTTTGACGGCAAGGCTATTTGATTCTGATGGACGTCATCGAAAGCATCATAAGCGGTCAGCCGCTCCGGCTGCATGCTGATGCTTGATCCCCAAACGCGCCGGGCCGGCTGCTTGGTAACGAACAGCCAGAAGCTGCATGCGGATTGGACCTATTACCGGAAACTCTGGAACCTATATGCCGGACTGCCTGCCGAAGGAGGCCAAACAGGAGGATGACCTTGTGTTTAAAGTCGGATTAATCGGAACGGGATTTTGGTCGGAGAAGCATTTGAGAGCATGGCAGCGCATTCCGAATGCGCAAATCGCCGCGCTCTGCAACCGGAGCAAGGAGAAGCTGCTGCGCAAGGCGGACGAATACGGCGTACCGCATGACCAGCTTTACTCCTCCTTGGAAGAGATGCTGGAGCGCGCCGATATCGATATCGTCGATATCGTCACGCCGCCCGAAACGCATCTCGAGCTTGTGAAGCTGGCGGCCAAAGCGGGGAAACACATCATGTGCCAGAAGCCGTTCGCGCCGTCCTATGAGGAAGCGGAGGCGATCGTCGCCGCGGCGCGCCAGCACGGAGCCAGGCTGATGGTCACGGAAAATTGGCGCTGGCTGCAGCCGATCCAATTGATTAAACAGGTGATGGAATCGGGGGTGCTCGGTTCCATTCGGGTGGCCAGGTTTATCCATTCGGACTATTTTACAGAACGGATGAAGCCCGGAGCGAACTTGCCGCAGCCGTTCCTTACGAAGATGCCGAAGCTGATGTTCTACGAGATGGGCGTCCACTGGTACGATACGTGGCGCTTCCTGTTCGGCGACCCGAAGCGGCTGTATGCGGAAACGAGATCGTTCAGCCCGAATGTCGTCGGCGACGACTCCGGCGTCGTGACGCTTGGCTATGACGATTTTTACGGGTTGATGGACATTTGCTGGGTGACGAGGCGCGAGCTGACCGGGCCGATTATCGAGGAGCAGGTGGACGCAAGGTTCGTGGAACATTTCGTCATCGACGGAGACCGTGCGACCTTGAAAATGTACGGCAGCGAAGGAAAGATCGTCCTGATCGATAACGATGGCCAAGAGTCCGTCGTGGCCGAGCGGACGGAGCTCGATCACGAGGAGAGCCACTACCGGCTGCAGTCTCATTTTGTCGATTGCTTGACATCCGGACGGCCTTTTCAGACAAGCGGCGAAGATAATCTGCTTACGCTGCGGCTAGCGTTTGCTACTTACGAAAGCTCGGAGAAGCGGCAAGTGGTTCATTTCGACTGAAATTGGCCGGTTTGAAAGGCGAGAGGAGATTGCATGACGATGAAAGCCGCGGTATTCCGTAAACCTTATGAAATTGAACTGAGCGAAGTGGCAAAGCCGCAGCCGGGGGCGGGCGAGGTAATCGTCTCCGTGCGGGCGGCCGGCATTTGCGGCAGCGATTTGCACAATTATGACGGCTCGCATCCGTACGTCGTTTTTCCGGCGATCTACGGGCACGAGCTGTCAGGCATCGTCGCGGAGGTCGGCGGGCAAGTAAAACGCGTGAAGCCGGGCGACCGGGTCATTATCGAGCCCTCCATCCCCTGCGGCAGCTGCTACCCGTGCCGAAGCGGGAAATACAACTGCTGCGTCGCGATGAAATTCGTCGGTTCTTTCGGCGGGCAAGGCGGCTTTGCCGACTATGTCGCGGTGCCGGAGCGCTGCGTCCACTCTATGCCGGATGACATGGATTACCGGATCGGGGCGCTCTGCGAGCCGTTCACGATCGGGGCGCAGGCTGTGAAGCAGGCCGGCGTGCAGGACGGGATGACCGTGACCATCCTCGGCATGGGGCCGATCGGGCTGACGATCTTGATGCTGCTTAAACAGCTCTATGCCGTGCGCGTATTCGCCGTCGACGTCGTGCCGGAGCGCCTTCAGACCGCGCAGCGGTTCGGCGCCGACGTGCTGATTAATCCGCTGCACGAGGACCCGGTCGAGCGGATCGAAGAACTAACGGGAGGCGAGTACTCCAATGCCGTCATCGAGGTGGCGGGACTGAAGCGGACGATGGAGCAGACGATTCATTTGGTCAGCGCCGGAGGCCATATCGTAATTGTAGGGCTGACCTCCGACGACGTCAGCATGCCGGGCATCCTGTTTACGAAGAAGGAAGTCCAAATTCGCGGCAGCCGCAACAGCGTGGATCAATTCCCGTTCATTATCGATTTCCTGAACCGCAACCGCGAGCTGGCGGAGGCGTTCATCTCGGCGACGATGCCGTTTTCGGACATTGCCCGCGCGTTTCATGAAGCGAAAACGAAGCCGAACGCGTTTAATAAGATCATCCTTACGTTTGATGAAGAATAGCCGCCTGCGAGGCGAGCAAAAAGAACACGAATAAGCCCGGAAACTCGGCATGCTTAGAAGCATGCTCTTGGTTTCCGGTTTTTTTGTTTTTGTTTGAATTTCTGTATTCAAAAATAAACAAACATGCTACACTGGTTGTAATCGTACTCATCAAATCTATTCGGAGGTATTCACAATGGTACAAAGCTTGTGGGATCAACAGAAAGCATCGGAGCTGCAAGACGGGCTTTCTCAGCTGGTTTATCGTTCGAACATTATCGGCACGGATCGCCGCGTGTGCAATTGGGGAGGAGGCAACACATCGAGCAAGACGACGGTGAAAGATTTCCGCGGCCGCGACGTTGAAGTGATGTACGTCAAGGGCAGCGGCTCCGACCTTGCCACGATGAAAGCGGGCAACTTCACGGGTCTGCGCATGGACGATATCCGTCCGCTGTTCGAGCGCGACGAAATGTCCGACGAGGAAATGGTCGGCTACCTGGCGCACTGCATGATCGACAGCAAGCATCCGCGCGCTTCGATCGAGACGCTGCTGCATGCTTTCCTGCCGTTCAAGCACGTCGATCATACGCATCCGGATGCCATCATCAGCCTGTGCTGCGCGGATAACGGCAAGCAGCTGGCGAAAGAAATTTTCGGCGACCGATTCGTTTGGGTGCCGTACGTGCGCCCAGGCTTCACGCTCTCCAAAATGATCGCCCAAGGCGTGCTCGAGAATCCGAGAGCGGAGCTTGTTTTAATGGAAAAGCATGGGCTAGTCACATGGGGCGAAACGTCCGAAGAAGCCTACGCGCAAACGATCAAAATCATCAATGAAGCGGAAGCGTACATCGAAGCGCGCGTGAACGAAGAGAAGCTGTTCGGCGGCGTGAAGCATGCGGCGCTTGAAGCGGACGCGCGCAGAAGCATCGCGGCCCAAATTATGCCGGCGATCCGCGGCGCAGTCAGCGATGCGAAGAAAATGATCCTCACCTTCGACGACGCGGACGATGTACTCGCATTCGTAGGCGGCGCACGCTCGGCCGAGCTGTCCCAAGTCGGCGCGGCTTGCCCGGACCATCTCGTGCACACGAAGGTTGTCCCGCTCTTCATCGACTGGACGCCTGATGTCAACGACATCGACGGTCTCAAAGCCATCCTTAAAGAAAGCATCGCAGCGTATAAGAATCAATACAAAGCCTACTTTGAGCGCAACAAGAACGAAGGCGACGTCATGTTCGAAGCGGCTCCTCGCGTCATCCTGATTCCGGGCGTCGGCATGATCAACACCGGCAAGAGCTGGGCTAACTCCAAAGTCAGCGGTGCGCTCTATCACCGGGCGATCGCGGTTATGCGCGGCGCGACGGCGCTCGGCGAGTTCGTTTCTCTGAGCGAGAACGAATCGTACAACGTGGAATACTGGCCGCTTGAGCTGTACAAATTGTCGCTCGCTCCGGCAGAAGCCGAGTTCTCGCGCAAAGTGGCGTTCATTACGGGCGGCGCCGGCGGCATCGGCAGCGAAACGGCTCGCCGCCTCGTATCCGAAGGCGCGCATGTCGTGCTGGCTGATCTGAATTTGGAAGGTGCGGAGCGGGTAGTCGGCGAAATTAATACGAAGTACGGCGAAGGCCGCGCGCTGGCCGTGAAAATGGACGTGACGAGCGAGGAAGCGGTCATGGCGGCCATCGCGGAAACGTCGCTCACGTACGGCGGGCTCGACATCATCGTGAACAACGCGGGCCTGGCCACGTCCAGTCCGTTTGACCAAACCTCCTTGAAAGAGTGGAACCTGAACATGAACGTGCTTGGCACGGGCTATTTCCTCGTGGCGCGCGAAGGGTTCAAGCTGTTGAAGGAGCAGGCGGTCGGCGGCAACATGGTGTTCATCGCTTCCAAAAACGCAGTCTATGCGGGCAAGAGCGCATCCGCTTACAGCTCGGCGAAAGCGTTGGAAGCACACCTGGCGCGCTGCGTGGCGGCGGAAGGCGGGGAGTTCGGCATCCGCTGCAATACGATTTTGCCGGATGCGATTTTGCAAGGCTCCACGATTTGGAACGGCAGCTGGCGCAATGAGCGGGCAGTCGCTTACGGCATCGAGCCGGACCAGCTGGAGGAGTACTACCGCAAACGGACGACGCTGCTCGTCAACATTTACCCGCGCGATATCGCCGAGGGCGTTGCGTTCTTCGCATCATCCAAAGCCGAGAAGACGACGGGCTGCATGTTGACGATCGACGGCGGCGTGCCGGCGGCATTCACACGATAAGAGAGGTTGGTGCGGACATGTATCAAGCTAGAGGCGAGAAGCACTGGATTATTCCGGACGGCTATATTCCGCCGACGAGCAAAGGTTCACTTGAAAGCCACGAATCGATTTGCGTGCTGAACTGCGCATCCGAAGAAGCGCTGCTGCGCATGACGATCTTTTTCGAAGACCGTAATCCGCTGGAAAATATTTTGGTTGTTGTACCGGGCAGACGAACCAAGCATATCCGTACCACCACTCTCTCCTCGGGCGGCGCGTTCATTCCGGTGGGCGTGCCTTATGCGATCGAGGTTCAGAGCGATATTCCGATTATCGTCCAATACAGCCGCTTGGATGCGACCCAGGCGGAGAATGCGTTAATGTCAGTCATGGCTCATCCGCTAAAATAACCAAATAAAGGAGCAGGTGAAGATGGACCAAACGATACGCTCGAATTACGAAGCAGCCAAGGCGCTGTATGCAAAGCACGGCGTGGATGTGGATGCGGCGCTGGAGAAGCTGTCGCAAATCAAAATCTCGATGCACTGCTGGCAGGGCGACGACGTGCGCGGCTTCCTGAACAAAGACCAGGCGCTGACCGGCGGCATTTCGGTAACCGGCAACTATCCGGGCGCCGCGGGCACGCCAGAGGAGCTTCGCTCGGATCTGGAACTGGCGTTCTCGCTCATTCCCGGCAAGCACAAGCTCAATTTGCATGCGATTTACGTCGATACGGACGAGAAGGTGGAGCTCGATAAAATCGAGCCGAAGCATTTTCAGAAATGGGTCGATTGGGCGAAGGAGCAAGGACTTGGCCTCGATTTCAATCCGACCTGCTTCTCGCACGAGAAATCCAAGGACGGCTTCACGCTGAGCCATCCCGATCCGGAAATCCGGCAGTTCTGGATCGATCACTGCAAAGCCTCCCGCAAGATCGGCGCTTATTTCGGCGAGCAGCTCGGCCAAACCTGCGTCACGAACGTATGGATTCCGGACGGCTTCAAGGATACGCCGGCTGACCGGCTGGCGCCGCGCAAACGGCTGAAGGAAGCGCTCGATCAAGTATTCGAGGAAGAATTGAACCCGGCCCACAACCTGGACGCCGTCGAGAGCAAGCTGTTCGGCCTCGGCTCCGAAGCGTACGTGGTCGGATCGCATGAATTTTACATGGGCTACGGCATTCAGAACAACAAGCTGATTTGCTTGGATGCCGGCCATTTCCATCCGACGGAAGTCATTTCGAATAAATTGTCCGCGATTTCGCTCTTCACCGACGGCATCCTGCTGCATGTGAGCCGCCCGATGCGCTGGGACAGCGACCACGTCGTGACGATGGACGACGAGCTGATCGATATCGGGCGCGAGCTGGTACGCGGCGACCTGCTCGGCAAGACGCACATCGGCCTCGACTTCTTCGATGCGAGCATCAACCGCGTCGCGGCATGGGTCATCGGCACGCGCAACACGATCAAGGCGCTGATGAGAGCGCTGCTGGATCCGGTTGAGGCGCTTCGCCAAGCGGAGCTTGAGGGCGACTATACGACTCGTCTTGCTTTGACGGAGGAGTTCAAGTCGTACCCGTTCGGCGCTGTGTGGGACTACTACTGTTCGAAAAACGGAGTACCGGTGCGCGAAGAGTGGCTCGCGGAAGTGAAAGCGTACGAGCAAGCCGTGCTGCTGAAGCGGGGCGAAGCCGCAGCAGCGCCGGTTGAAGCCGAAACTAACGTATAGGAGGATGCCGCTTGCCAAGCATTCTGGCTTATGACCTTGGCGCGAGCAGCGGGCGGGCGCTGCTCGGCCGATTGAACGACCGCGCCATCGAAGTGGAAGAACTGCACCGCTTCGGCAACGACCCCGTCGCTGTCGGCGACCGCTTGCAGTGGGACATTCTCCGCTTGTTTCATGAGATCAAGCAGGCGCTGCTGAAGGCGAAGCTTGCCGGCGAAACGCCGGCAAGCCTCGCCATCGATTCCTGGGCGGTCGACTTCGGCCTGATCGGCCGCGGCGGCGAGCTGCTCGGCAATCCGTATCATTACCGCGATCATCATACGGATGGCGTCATGGAGCGGCTGAAGGCGAGCCTGACGACGGAGAAGATTTTCAGCCGGACCGGCATTCAATTTCTGCCGTTCAATACGATCTATCAGCTTGCGGCGCTGAACGAAGCGAACTCCCCGCTGCTCGAGGGTGCGGAGCGCTTCCTGATGATTCCGGACTTGCTTCGCTACTTCTTGACCGGCGAGATGCACAATGAATTTTCCAACGCGACGACGACGCAGCTGTACAATCCGCTTGATGGCGGGTGGGACAGGGAGCTGCTTGTGGCGATTGGAGTGTCGCCTTCGCTGTTCGGCGACGTTGTGCAGCCAGGCACGCGGGTCGGTCAGATTCGGGCTTCGCTTATGGATGAGCTCGGAATCGGTGCTATTCCAGTGTACGCTGCCGCAGAACACGACACGGGCTCGGCGGTTGCGGCGGTGCCGGCGCTGGAGGGGGATTTTGCCTATCTGAGCTGCGGCACTTGGTCGCTTATGGGTACCGAGGTCGATCGACCGATTATCAACGAGCTTGCGCAGGAGCTGAATTTCACGAATGAGGGCGGCGCGTACGGCACGTTCCGCTTGCTGAAGAACATCATGGGACTGTGGATTTTGCAGGAAAGCCGCAGAGCCTGGGAGCGTGCCGGCCAGTCGTACAGCTTTCCCGAGCTGGTCGCCATGGCGGAGAAGGAGCCGGCCTTCGGCGCGCTGATCGAACCGGACGACCCCATGTTTCTGCATGCGGGCGATATGCCTTCGCGAATCCGCCAGTATTGCGCGTCGACGGGACAGACCGCGCCGGAATCGCCGGGCGCGATCGTTCGCTGCATTCTGGAAAGTCTTGCGCTCAAATACCGTTATGTGCTTGAATTAACAGAGCGGCTGTCGGGCAAAACGTTCTCCGGCCTGCATATGGTTGGCGGCGGCATTCAGAATGCGCTGCTCTGCCAATGGTCGGCGAATGCGCTCGGCAAGCCGGTCTGGGCCGGTCCGGTCGAAGGCAGCGCGCTCGGCAACCTTGTCGTGCAGTGGATCGCGCAAGGCGAGCTGTCCGATATTTGGGAAGCGCGAAAGGTGATCCGGGATTCGTTCCCGGTTGTTAATTACGAGCCGCAGGAGCGGCAGCTGTGGGAAGAGGCTTATGGTAAATTCCGCGGGCTGACAGGACTGTAGCAATGAGGCGGAATTGACGGCCCGTGAATAGGGCCATCGTTTCCGATTACGTAAACGAATGTCCCGGGGATTGTGCCATCGTTTATGTTGCGTAACCGGAAGGTACGTTTCACGCTGCCTCCCGATTAAGCATTATAGAAGCAATTCGCGAGAAGAGGATGACTATGCTGGTTGCAGAGCGTTATGAGAAAATCGTAGGACTGGTAAACGAACGGGGGAGCATCCGGGTAACGGAGCTGAGCGAGCTGTGTCAGGTGACGGAGGAGACGATCCGCCGGGATCTGGACAGGCTTGAGCAAGCCGGACGGCTTCGCCGCTCGCACGGCGGCGCGGTAAGCGTGAAGGATTTGCCGCAGATGCAGCCGGAAATACCGTATGCGGAACGGGAAATTATGCACGAGGAGGAGAAACGGCGCATTGCGCAGGAGGCGGTCAAGCTCATACGCCCGAATGACCGCATTCTGCTCGACGCCAGCTCCACCGCATGGTATATGGCTTCGTATGTGCCGGATTTCCCGCTAACGGTGCTGACCAATTCGATCAAAGTGGCGATAGAGCTGAGCAGCAAGGAGCGCATCGAGGTCATCTCCACGGGCGGCCTGCTGGCGCAGCGCTCTTTGTCCTACGTCGGGCCGCTGGCGGAACGGTCGCTTGACCTTTACCACGTCGATAAAGTATTTCTCTCCTGCAAGGGCGTTCACTTGGACCGCGGAATCAGCGAGTCCAATGAGCTGCAGGCGCGCATCAAGCAGAAAATGATCGGCATGGCCGACGAAGTGATCCTGCTCGCCGACGCCAGCAAGTTCGGCGTACAGGCGTTCACGCATGTCGCGGAGCTAAGCGAGATCGACGCGATCATTACGGATCAGCGGCTCTCGCAGGACATGCGGGCACAACTAACGGAGCGGACGTTGATTGCGTTGTCGACGGTTTGAGCGTTATGGAAAAGGCTGTTTACCCGCTGGATGGCAGGTAAGCAGCCTTTTTATTGTGTTGCGTTTGGCACGAATTGCAGCATTTCTAGCTTGCCTGAAAGCCAGATCGCATGTTGCGGTGCTCTCTCGGTCACCACTATCTAGACAACCCTAGGCATTTTCCCATTGTCAACATGTCTGACAACCTGATAAAATGATATCACAACTATTTTGTAAGCGAGGTGCCTTCGAACGTGAAAGTGTCCTTATTTATTACTTGTTTAAGCGATGCCTTGTTTCCGCCGGTCGGCGAAGCGATGGTTCGGCTGCTGGCGAGATACGGCGTAACGCTCGAGTTTCCGGCCGTGCAAACCTGCTGCGGCCAGCCCGCGTTCAACAGCGGCTACTGGAACGAAGCGAGGGAGACGGCGAGCACGATTTTGGCTGCATTCGAGGATTGCGATTTCGTGATCTCTCCATCCGGCTCCTGCACGAGCATGATCCATCATTATCCGAAGCTGTTCGAGAACGACCCTGTCATGCTGGGGAAAGCGATCAAGCTCCAGCAGAAATCCTATGAGTTTACGCAGTTTCTCGTCCAGGTGCTCGGCGTGACCGACGTCGGCGCGAAGTTCCCGCATAAGGTTACGTACCACCCGTCCTGCCACGGAAGCCGGCTGCTCGGCGTGAAGGAAGAACCGCTCCTGCTGATGGAGCAGGTGAAGGGGATGGAGCTTGTCCCGCTTCCTTTTGCCAACGATTGCTGCGGGTTCGGGGGAACGTTCGCGGTGAAAATGTCGGATATTTCCGGCGCGATGGTCACCGAGAAGACCGATCACGTGCTGGAGACCGAAGCCGAGGTGCTCGTCGGGCTCGACATGGCCTGCCTGATGAACATTGCGGGCAATTTGCGGTACCGGAATAAGCCAGTGCGCGTCATGCACTTGGCGGAGCTTCTTTACGAAGGGGTGAAAGGCGCATGAGCGGAGCGGCACCTGCAGGCGGCAATACCGTAAAAGAGCGGGCGGATTTGGCGCTCAATAACGATTTTTTGCGAAAAGCGGTTCGGTTTACGACGGAACGGCTGCGTACGGGCAAGGAGAAAGCGGCCGAGGATCACGGCAACTGGGACGAATGGCGGGAGCGTGGGCGGCAAATCCGGCTTCATACGATCGCGCACCTCGATTATTATTTGAATCTGTTCGCGAACAACGCGCGGGCGAACGGCGTCCATGTGCATTTTGCCGAGACGGCGGCCGAAGCCGTTCGGATTTCGCTCGATATCGCCAAGCATGTTGAGGCGCGTTCGGTGGTGAAGTCCAAGTCGATGGTGACGGAGGAGCTCCATCTGAACACGGCGCTGGAATCGATCGGCGTCGAGGCGATCGAGACCGACCTTGGCGAATACATCATTCAACTGGCGGGGGAAACGCCGTCGCATATCATCATTCCGGCGATTCATAAGAACCGGTATCAAATCGCGGAACTTCTCTCGGTCGATGCCGGGGAAACGCTCGCGCCTGATACGCAGATTTTGGCGGGCTTCGTCCGCAGGAAACTGCGCGAGAAGTTTCTGGAAGCGGATATCGGCATGACGGGCTGCAACTTTGCCATCGCCGAGACGGGCTCGATGGTGCTGTTCGAGAACGAAGGCAACGCGCGGATGGTAACGACCGTTCCGAAGACGCAAATAACGCTGATGGGGATGGAGCGCATCATTCCGTCGTTCGCGGATTTGGAAGTCATGGCTACGCTGCTGCCGCGATCGGCAACCGGGCAGAAGCTTACCGTCTATATGTCCGGCATTTCCGGACCCCGGCGATCTGCAGACGCGGATGGACCGGAGGAAATGCACATAATCATCGTCGATAACGGCCGTTCCTTGCAGCTTGGCGATCCGGAGTTCCAGGAGCTGCTCAACTGCATTCGCTGCGGCGCTTGCTTGAACGCTTGCCCGGTATATCGCCATATCGGCGGCCATGCTTACGGCGGCACCTATAGCGGACCGATCGGCGCGGTGCTGACGCCAGCGCTGAAGAAGAACGTCGCGGAGTGGGACGATATCGCCAATGCGTCCAGCTTGTGCGGCGCGTGTTACGAAGCTTGTCCGGTGAAGATTCCGTTGCACGAAATGCTGGTCTACCTGCGCAGGCGGAAGCTAGAAGCCGGCCGCGGCGACAAGCTGGAAGCGCTCGGCATGAAGGGCTTCGCGAAGGTGATGAGAAGCTCGAAGCGGTTCAAGGCGGTATTGAAGCTAGGCCAACTCGGGCAAAAGCTTGTCGTGCGAGACGGCGGCATCTCACTGAAGGTCGGCCCGCTGAAGGGCTGGAACACGTACCGCGTCGCCCCTTCTCTCGCCGGCCAATCATTCCGCGAGAAATGGCCGACGATGGAGCAGGAGATACGGAATGGCTTGAAGGAAATGGACCCTGCCCTGAAGAGCCGCATGGAAGCGATTGTGCGGGACCGGGAAAATGGCGGCGGCGGTAAAGGAGGACACGGGCATCATGGCTAAATCAGAGCAGCATCAGGCATGGCTGGACGGACTGGATGCGCAGTCCCGCGCGAAGCAGGGCGGCTTCATCGACGGCATTTCGGCAAAGCTGAGACGTTCGCGGCCGGTAGAACCGCCGGCGCATCCGTTCCGGGGCGCACCGGATTTTTGGAACGCCTTCGAATGGCCTCTCGAGGAGCGGATCACCCGGTTTATGGATAATTTCAAGGCGGTTGGCGGGCATCCCGTCCGGCTGGCCGATATGGAAGCGGTGAAGTCGTTCATCGCCGGGAAAGCTTCGGAGATGAGCGCGAAGTATATCATTCGCCAGAACCAGCCGGAACTGAACGAGCTTGGCTTGGAAGCGGCGCTCCCGGATGCTAAAATCTCGGTATGGAACAGCGACCCTAATGAGCACTGGAAAGCGCGAGCCGCCGAAGCCGATTTTGGCGTCGTCGTTGCCGATTACGCGGCTGCGTATACGGGCTCCATTACCGTATTGTCCTCAAAGGATAAAGGACGTTCGGTCAGCCTGCTGCCGACCGTGCTCATGGCAATCATTCCTGCGGAGCGGCTTCATACTCGCCTTGGCCAAGTCTTGGTTAATTTTGATCGTATAGGACGCGAGAATTTGCCTGCCGGCATTCATTTTATTTCCGGCCCTTCGCGGTCGGCCGATATCGAGAACGACTTAACGATCGGCGTGCATGGGCCGGGCGTTGTCTACGCCATCATCGTCGGATAATCGTTCGGATCGAAAAAGAAGGGAAGCAATGCGATGGAAGTCACCCGTTTATCGAAACGCAACCATTATGAGGAAATCGCCGAACAGCTGAAGCGGCTTATAATCGAGGGGAAATTGAAGGTGGGCGACAAGCTGCCTTCGACGAAGGAGATGTCGGAGCAGTTCGGCGTCGGACGCTCGACCATGCGCGAAGCGTTAAGCGCGCTGAAAGCGATGGGCTACATCGAGATCAAGCAGGGCGGCGGCTGTACCGTCATCAGCAGTTCTCCGGCAGAGGTAGAACTGCCGGAGCTCCAATCGCTGCGGATGAACCGCGAGACGCTGCTGGAGCTGCTGGAGGCGCGTCAGTCGCTCGAGGTTTCGAATGCGGCCATCGCGGCTGTGAAGGCGACGGATGATGATTTGGCTGCGCTGCACCGGATCATGCAGGAGATGAAAGCCTCAGTAGGCAATGACAGCGAGGGAGAGCGGACTGACGTGCTTTTTCATGCCGCGCTTGCCAATGCGACGCATAACTCCATTTTGGTGCGGATGTTCGATTCCATCGTAAGCCAGCTCGAAATGACGATCCGCGAAATTCGCCGGGTCGAAATCTATGCGAACCGTTCGGTGGCGGAACGTTTATACCTTGAGCATCTCGCCATTTACGAAGCGGTGTCCAGCCGAAATGCCGATATGGCCGGCGAACGGATGAAGCAGCACCTGGAGCATGTTGTAAGCAATTTGATGAAGCACTTGTAGTGTGGGGGCCAGCTCGAACGGCTGTCCGGCGCGCTCCATCGGCGTGTCGGTGCCGTAACGGGAGGCGTAGTCGGCCATAGCTGGAAACGGTCAGCGGCGTCCAGATTGGGCCTGGCGCAACGCCGTAGAATCGGTACATTAGCGGAGTTGCTGGTGGAATATGGGGGGCCTGTAGTATGATGAAACAAAATAACGCCTATGCTCAAAAAGGAGCCCGATACCCATGTGCCGAAATATAAAGACGCTGTTCAATTTCGACCCGCCCGCAACCGAGGATGAAATCCACGCGGCCGCGCTGCAGTTTGTCCGCAAGCTATCCGGCTTTAACACCCCTTCGAAAGCGAACGAAGCTGCATTCAATACCGCCATCGACGAGGTTGCTGCGGTCGCTCAGAAGCTGCTTAGCTCGCTCGTCACGAACGCCGAACCGCGCAACCGCCAAATCGAAATCGAGCGCGCCCGCATTCGGTCGATTAAGAGGTTCGGTCCTAGCGCGAAGTAACCGAATAAACTATAATGGATCCATCTAGGTATAGTCCTGAAGCACAGGCTGTCCGTTCTCGAACATGACGTTCGAGCGGGCAGCCTATTTTATTTTGGAGGTGGGGTAACGATGTCTGTACAGGGGTTTGAGCAAGCATATAGTCGTATGATGGAGCAGGCAATGGAATGCGGGAGCGCAGAGCGCCGCCGCAAGCTGCAGGAGCAAGGCGGAGCGGAGAAAGCGCTGCTTGAGCAGGTATGGTGGCCTGCAGTTGGAAGCTTGTAGCATCTTCATCCGGAGTATGAGCTGTTGGATTTGCAGGGAGCGACGCGCTTCGCTGATTTTGCCTATCTGCCGCCGCTGCCTTATCGGGTTGCGCTGGAGGCCGACGGCTTCGGCCCTCACGCTCGGGATGTGAGCAGATGGCGGTTTGCGGATGATCTGAGACGTCAAAACCATCTGCTCATCGACGGCTGGCACCTGCTTCGTTTTGCTTACGATGACATCATGGAGAAGCCGCGCCGTTGCCAACAAACGGTGCTTATGGGACTGGCCAAATGGGGCGGCATCACCCATCAAGCCGAGCTGAGCCTGGACGTGTACGAGCGTGCGCTGCTTCATGTGATGCAGGAACTGTGGGGTGAAGTTACGCCGGCTGTTGCTGCGAAAAGGTTGGGAGTTACTAGAAGAACGGCAACCTCAAGCCTAAAATCACTTGAAAAGAAAGGGTTTCTACAAGCATTTGCTTCCCCCACAGGAAGGATTATGCGGTATAGATTAGCGGGCTCATTGTGGAACAACATGAAATAATCAATCTTCTTGATCCCTGGGAGCGAGAGAAGAGCCCGGAGGAAGCTACATAGACGAGAAAGGAGCGAATGGAGCTAAAGAAGAGCTTGGAGGGAGCTACATAGATGAGAAAGGAGCGACTGGAGCGAAAGAAGAGCTTGGAGGGAGCTACATTTACGCGAAAGGAGCGACTGGAGCGAAAGAAGAGCTCGGAGGGAGCTACATAGACGAGAAAGGAGCGACTGGAGCGAAAGAAGAGCTCGGAGGGAGCTACATAGACGAGAAAGGAGTGACTCGAGCGAAAAGAAGAGTTCGGAGATAGCTACATAGACGAGAAAGGAGCGACTCGAGCGAAAGAAGAGCTCGGAGGGAGCTACATTGATGAAAAAGGAGCGACTGGAGCGAAAGAAGAGCTCGGAGGGAGCTACATTGATGAGAAAGGAGCGACTGGAGCGAAAGAAGAGCTCGGAGGGAGCTACATAGACGAGAAAGGAGTGACTCGAGCGAAAAGAAGAGTTCGGAGATAGCTACATAGACGAGAAAGGAGCGACTGGAGCGAAAGAAGAGCTCGGAGGGAGCTACATTGATGAAAAAGGAGCGACTGGAGCGAAAGAAGAGCTCGGAGGGAGCTACATTGATGAGAAAGGAGCGACTGGATCAAAAGAAGAGCTCGGAGGGAGCTACATAGATGAGAAAGGAGCGACTGGAGCGAAAGAAGAGTTCGGAGGGAGCTACATTGACGCGAAAGGAGCGACTGGAGCGAAAGAAGAGCTCGGAGGGAGCTAACAGTGGTCCATCTCCCCCCCATTTTTGGTACCGCGACAAAAATGGTTTATACTGTATAAGAAACAAGCGATTATATGGCGCCAGCATTCGAGGAGATGCATGCCGATGCTCATTTATAACAACTTACTTACATTTTTGATGGTGGTCAACATCCCGCTCGCGATTGCGGTTATTTTCATGGAACGGCGAAATGTCGGCGTTACGTGGGCGTGGCTGATGGTGCTGCTCTTTCTGCCTGCGGTCGGATTCGTGGTGTACCTGATTCTCGGTCAGAACCTCAGCAAGAAAAAAATTTACAAGTTAAACAAACGGACGAAGGAAACGATCAACGCCTTGATCGAGAGGCAGCGGCAGGAGTTTCGCGACAACCAGATTGTGTTTAATGATCCGGCGGCAGCTAATTATGCGGATTTGATCTACATGAATCTGACCAGCGGCTTTGCGCTGTACACGCAGAACAATAAAGTAGAGATTTACACGGACGGCAATGCCAAGTTCGGTGCGCTGTTTGCGGATATCGAGCGTGCAAGCAACCATATTCATCTCATGTATTACATCGTGCAAAATGACGCGTTAGGCAACAGGTTGGTCGATGCGCTCACCGAGAAAGCCAAGCAAGGGATAAAGGTGCGCTTTCTGGTGGATGATATCGGGTGCTCCGCGCTGCCGCGCTATTTTTTCGATCGATTGAGGGCTGCGGGCGGAGAGGTCGCTTATTTTTTTCCGTCGAGAATTCCTTATCTCAACATCCGCGTCAATTACCGAAACCACCGGAAGCTGGTTATCATTGACGGGCAAATCGGATACATCGGCGGCTTCAATGTCGGAGACGAATATCTAGGCGTGGACAAAAGGTTCGGCAGCTGGCGCGACTCGCATCTGCGCATTACCGGCCATGCCGTCCTCCAAATGCAGGCACACTACATGCTGGATTGGAACATGGCTGCTTCGCGGCCGATCACGCGCGATGTGCTGGGGCTTTTTCCGCCGAGCGCGGGCATCGGGAACGCCGGCATCCAAATCGTATCCAGCGGGCCGGATCAGACACTGGAGCAGATCAAGAACGCCTATATTAAAATGATCAATGCGGCGAAGGAAACGGTTTACATCCAAACGCCTTATTTTATCCCGGACGAAAGTCTCTTGACCGCGCTGAAGATGGCCGTTCTCTCCGGGATCGACGTGCGCATGATGATTCCGAGCAGGCCGGATCACAAAATGGTCTACTGGGCCTCATACTCGTACCTTGGCGATTTGCTCAGCGAGGGCATGAAGTGCTACCTTTACGAGAAAGGCTTCCTGCATGCCAAAACGATCGTGGTCGACGGGCATGTCGCCTCAGTCGGTACGGCTAACGTCGATATCCGCAGCTTCAAGCTGAATTTTGAAGTGAATGCGATTTTATATGATACGGCGACTGCGGCGGAATTGAAGCGGATTTTTGAGGCGGATATGGCCGACAGTACCGAGCTAACCTATGAAGTTTACAAGAAGCGTTCGACGCTCCAGCGGTTCAAGGAGTCTTGCGTGCGCTTATTGTCCCCGATTCTATAAGTGGAACAGGCTATAAAAACAGGAGTGGATGGAGCCATGATGGACAAGGAAATGGTCATGCAATGGGCAAAAATGCTGATGAGCTACAAATTTGCTCTTGACGAAGTCAGCACGAAGCTAACGATTTTGAATGAAGAGCTTCAATTTATCCAACACTACAACCCGATCGAGCATGTGAAAACGAGGATCAAATCACCGGAGAGCATCGTCGAGAAGCTGCAGCGCAAGGGGCTGGAGGTATCCAGAGAGAACGCGGCAGAACATATCCGCGACATCGCGGGGGTGCGCGTCATTTGCTCTTTCACGACTGATGTTTACCGCGTCTACGATATGATTCGCAGCCAAGGCGACGTGAAGGTGTTGGAAGTCAAAGATTACATAAGATCGCCTAAACCGAACGGCTATCAGAGCCTGCACTTAATTATTGAAATCCCGGTGTTTTTGTCCGATCGCATCGAGCATGTGAAGGTGGAGATTCAACTGCGGACGATCGCGATGGATTTCTGGGCGAGCCTGGAGCATAAAATCTACTATCAATTCCACGAGGCCATGCCGACGTCTATCCGCGAACAGCTGAAGGAAACGGCCGATATGATCGGCGCGCTGGATAAGCGCATGCTCGGCCTCAAGGAAGAGGTGCAGCGCTACAGCGAATCAACGTTCCCGAAAGCATCGGCTATGACGCTGTCACCTCCGGCCCCGGTGCCGAATTTGAAGTGAATGTTAGTGTTGGATGAGGAACAAGCGGTACCCATGGGGGGCCGCTTGTTCTTTTTTGAGTTGTCTTGAAACTAGGCCGAACCCGTGCGGCAAAGCGGCGAAAGCGAGCCCAAGAGAGGTAACCGTTACCGCAAATTAGCGGCAAAGCGGAGAAAGCGAGCCCAAGAGAGGTAACAGCTACCGCACATGTGCGGCAAAGTCGCGAAGGCGAGGCCAAGAGAGGTAACCGTTACCGCACATGTGCGGTAAAGCGGTGAAAGCGAGGCCAAGAGAGGTAACCGTTACCGCACATGTGCGGCAAAGCGGCGAAAGCGAGGCCAAGAGAGGTAACCGTTACCGCACATGAACGGCAAAGCGGCGAAAGCAAGCCCAAGAGAGGTAACAGCTACCGCACATGTGCGGCAAAGCGGCGAAAGCGAGGCCAAGTGAGGTAACAGCTACCGCACATGCGCGGCAAAGTCGCGAAGGCGAGGCCAAGAGAGGTAACCGTTACCGCACATGTGCGGCAAAGTCGCGAAGGCGAGCCCAAGAGAGCCGTTACCGCACATGTGCGGCAAATCGGCGATAGCGAGCCCAAGTGAAGCTACCCCACATGAGCGGCAAAGCGGCGACAGGCTTAATCCAGTTTCAAGTTTAGTTTGGCCGAGCAACCCAAAATCACTAATTATTACATGAAAAACATAGAAATTGCCGCCTGTCTTTCAGGTACAACATGAGATAGAATGAAGGGAACGTTTGCACAGTCGCCAAACGAACCTAGCCGTAACTTGCAAGCGCTTCCAAATATTGTATTCGCATAATTTTCTATACTAAATTGTAACCGCTTTATTATAACTGTTTATTTGAAGGGAGGGCCGCAGCTATGTTTCGATGGTTGATTCGCACCATGAACGATTTGCAGCTGAGAACGAAGCTGATTTTATCGTGCATCGTCGTGGCATTCGTGCCCGTGATGATGGTCGGGCTGTTCTTAACCAGCGAGCTGCGCCAAATGTCGCTCGATAACGCGCTGGAGCAGACGGCGGCGAACGTCGAGCGGGTGAAGAAGCGAACTGCCGAGGTCATCAATGTCTCCTACGACATCTCCTACCGCATGTCCAATGACAGCCGGCTTGAAGGCATCGCAGGCAGCCAGTACGAGACCGTCTACGACGTGGTAAAAGCCTACAAGACATACCCGGATATCAAAGAGTATCTCCGCTTGTATAAGGAGATATCCAACATCCGGCTTTATATCGACAATAAAACGCTGCTCAACAACTGGGAGTTTATCCAGCCCACGCCGGCAATTGTCCGGACCCACTGGTACCAAACCGCGATTAACAGCAGCGGCTTGATCGGCTGGAACTACATCGAGGATGAGCGCGATCAAAAAAACTACTTGAGCCTGATCCGCAAGATCGATTTTCTCACTCAGCACAACACAGGCGTTCTCGTCATCAACGTCAACGGGCAAATGCTGAATTCGATCCTGAACCAGGAAACCTTCGAGACGATGCTCGTCGACAAGGATAACAATATCGTAGCTGCAAACCGCCCGGACCGGGTCGGCAAAACGCTGGCGGACATCCGGTTCGACCCGAACGTCATCGACCAGCAGAACGGGAGCTTCCAAGCGATCCTCGGCGGCCAGTCGTCACAGATCCAAATCGAGCCGCTCATTCCGGAGTCGAGCTTAAACGGCATCCGCATTATTTCCGTCTTCTCCATCGACAGCATCACGAAGGATGCTAACGAAATCATCGTGCTAGCGCTAATCGTCATCTCCATCGGTCTGGTTGTGGCAATCGGCCTCATCTACGGCTTCTCGATGCTGCTGTCCAAACGGATGCTGCGCCTCAGCAAGCAGATTGCGAAGGTCGCGACCGGCAATCTAGACATCGCGCTGGAGATCGACGGCAATGACGAGATCGGCCAGCTGTCCAGGCAATTTAACGCGATGGTGGTAAGCATCAACGAGCTGATCGGCGAGGTGCAGGAATCAAACCGCCAAAAGGTTCAAATACAATCCAGGCAGAACGAAATCAAATTTAAAATGATGGCGAGCCAAATCAATCCCCATTTTCTATTCAACGCGCTCGAGTCGATTCGGATGAAGGCACATTTGAAAGGCGAGAAGGAGATTTCCAACGTCGTCAGGCTGCTTGGCAAAATGATGCGCAAAAATCTCGAAGCCGGCAACCGGACCGTCCCGCTTCGCAATGAAATCGATATGGTCCGCTGCTACCTGGACATTCAGAAGTTCCGCTACGAGGACCGGCTGAATTATGAATTGCTTATCGATCCAACCGCCGAGCAAGAGCTGATCTTGCCGCTCATCATACAGCCGCTCGTTGAGAATGCCGTCATTCATGGCCTAGAGAACCGGGAGGAAGGAGGGCTTGTCCGGATCAAGGCTGTGCTGCTGGAAGGCATGATTCATGTGGAGGTCATCGACAACGGCGAGGGCATGTCCCGTGAGAAGCTGAAGGAACTGGATCGTACCTTCCAGGAACATGAGGACGGAGAGCGGGAAGGCAACCGCATCGGACTTAACAATGTGCATATGAGACTCAAGCTGTTGTACGGCGCGGATTACGGACTTGAGATTTGGAGCGAGCCCGGCATCGGCACAAGGGTACAATTTACGATTCCTATAGGAGGCGACAAATCGCATGCTGTTTAAAGTGCTGATTACAGATGATGAACCGACGATTCGCGAAGGCCTGAAAACGTTGATTGATTGGGAAGAGCTCGGCTTCGAGGTGGTCGGCACAGCGGCGAACGGCAAGGATGCGCTTGGCAAATTCGAAGGCTTAGCGCCAGATCTCATGATCGTCGACATCCGCATGCCCGGCATGAGCGGGCTTGAGCTGATCGAGCAGCTGCGAAAAAACGGCCATGCCGTCCATGTGATGATTTTGAGCGGCTACGCGGATTTCGAGTATGCGAAGAAAGCGATCACGCTGGATACAGACGGCTACCTGCTAAAGCCTGTCGATGAAGACGAGCTCGTTGACTATTTAAAGAAGCTGCGCGTGACGCTGGCCAGTGAGTCGGAAGCCAAGCAGAAGAGCAGCATGCAAGAGCAGCTGAACCGCGAATGGGTCGTGCAGTCGCTTCTGACGCCGGGGGGTCAAGTGCCGGAGGAAGATGCGCTAGCACGCGCAGACCTGATCTGGGACAGCTATGCCGTCCTGCTGTTCAAGCCGCTTAACGGGCAGGGCCAATTGCCCGCGCTCCGCAGCCGGATCGTCAGCCAATACGAAGAAACCGGCAAAGGTGTCGTTTTTATGTTCGAGTCCTGCGTCGGGCTTTTGCTCAAGGATAATCCGAAGCTGGAGCCGGTTCGAAAAGGGCTGCAGATATCGCTGCTGCAACTGAGCGATATCGAGTTTGCGGCTGCAGCAGGCTCAGCCGTGAAGAAGCTGGCTGATCTGCAGAGCTCCTTCGATGAGGCTGTGAAACTGCTGGAACAGCGATTCTTTTATGAAGAAGATCAGCTTTTGACAGGCAGCAGTGTGCCGATTAAAGCCCGCATGACAGCGGCAGATGGAGCGGCCATGGCCGAGCCGGAAGGAGAAGACTTCATCGTATACTGCGATGAAACAGCCGAGAAGCTGTATCTCGCCGTCGATATCGGAAATAAGGAGGCGTACGCCAGTTTGGTAGGCGCAGCCGGCAAGCATTTGCTGGAGCACGGCAGTAGTGAGCAGGAGCTGAAGGCGGCGATGGCCCATATTGTGACGGGCGTCATCAGCAAGCTGTCGCAGCGCGATCCGGAGCTGCAGTCGAGAAGCGGGGAGCTCTCGGCCGGTATTTTGGCGATCCATCAGACCGTGACCTATCGTGCGCTGGAGCGGCATGTGATCGATTTTGTCAGCAGGTTGAATCCGGGCGTGATCTCTGCAGGGACCGACAAGCAGGTGAAGAAGCTGCTCGATCTCATTCAGCGGAACTATGCGGAAAATTTGAAGCTCGAATCTCTGGCTGACGTCTTTAACTACAACAGCGCGTATCTTGGCAAACTATTCAAGAGCGCTACAGGCGAATATTTCAATACGTACGTCGATAAAGTGCGGGTGGAGAAGGCGAAGGAGCTGCTGGGACAAGGGATGAAGGTGTACCAGGTCGCGGAGATGGTCGGGTACTCCAACGTCGATTATTTTCACAGCAAATTCCGCAAATATGTCGGCAGCGCGCCTTCCGCGTATCGGAAGAGATGAGATTTTTACATGATTTTAAGAAAAATTGTTAGGGTATTGTAAACGCTTTAATTGGCTTAATATTAGGTCATACAGCAAGGGGGAGTTGCAAATGAACGTCCGTAAGTCAAGCTTCTGGCACAATTTAAAGCAATCGAAGTACTTGTATCTGATGTCGCTTCCATTCGTGGCTTGGGTGTTTGTTTTCAGCTACCTGCCGCTCTGGGGCTGGACCATGGCCTTCCAGAAATACAAACCCGCCAAATCGTTTTTCGAACAGGACTGGGTAGGCTTCTACTACTTCAAAGAATTGTTTCATGATGACATGTTCATCCAGGTCCTGCGCAATACGATTGCGATGAGCGTGATGGGGCTGATCGCCGGCTTCACCATTCCGATCATCTTCGCCATTTTGTTGAATGAGTTGAGGCAGCAGCTGTTCAAAAGATTCGTCCAAACGATCTCGTATCTGCCGCACTTCGTATCGTGGATCGTCGCCGCGGGTATCGTTACCAAAATGCTTTCGACCGATAACGGCGCAGTCAACGAGTTGCTGTTAAGCCTGCATATTATCAACGAGCCGATCCAATTCATGGCAAAAGGCAATTTGTTCTGGGGCATCGTAACGGCCTCGGATGTGTGGAAAGAAACCGGCTGGAATACGATCATTTACCTGGCGGCTATCGCCGGCATCGGGCCGGAGCTGTACGAAGCGGCAAGGGTGGACGGAGCAAGCAGGCTGCAGCAGGTATGGCACATTACGCTGCCGGGCATTCGCTCGACGATCATCATTCTCATCATTATCTCGATCGGCCACTTGATCAGCATCGGCTTCGAAAAGCAATTCCTGCTAGGAAACAATTTGGTTCGCGATTATTCCCAAACGCTGGATTTGTATGCGCTTAACTACGGCTTAGGGACGGGACGCTACTCATTCGGTACGGCGATCAATATTTTCAACTCCGTCGTCAGCGTCTTCCTGCTCTTTACGGCCAATGGCATTTTCAAAAAAATTACGAAAGAAAGCATTATATAAGGAGGCCGCAGCATATGAGAGCTCGTTCACTTTCCGGCAGCGGTACGCCTTGGTCAGACCGCATTTTCGATGTCGTCGTCTACGTTGCCGTCATATTCGTCACGATCTGCACTTTGTATCCGTTTCTAAACGTGCTTGCCCTGTCGCTTAACGATTCGACCGACAGCGTCCGCGGCGGCATTACGATCTTCCCAAGGGAGTTCACGCTTAAGAATTACTCGACGATCTTCGCTTTCTCGGGCCTGATCACCGGTCTTAAAATATCGATTCTGCGCACTATCGTTGGCACGCTGCTCGGACTTCTCAGCGCATCGATGCTCGCGTTCACGCTTAGCCGGGTTGATTTTCAAGGGAGAAAATTCGTATCGACGTTTCTGGCGCTTACGATGTACGTCTCCGGAGGCCTTATTCCATTCTATGTTCTGATCAAGGACCTGCACATGATGGGCACCTTCGCCGTCTACGTACTTCCCGGGTTGGTCAGCGCGTTCAACGTGTTCGTGATCCGCTCGTTCATCGACGGCATCCCGTATGCGCTGCAGGAATCGGCCAAGCTGGACGGAGCCAACGATTTTACGATCTACTGGCGCGTCATTCTGCCGCTCACGAAACCGGCACTGGCGACGATCGCGCTCTTCCTTGCGGTAGGCCAGTGGAATTCATGGTTTGATACGTACCTCTACAACGGTTCGAAGGACCATCTCACCACGCTCCAGTACGAGCTGATGAAGGTCATTCAGAGCACGACGACGAACGTCGATAACTTCCGCGGCCGCAACATGGTCGAGGTAATGGCGCAAATTTCGCCGGAATCGGTTAAGATGGCGATCACGATCATCGTAACGGTCCCGATTCTGATTGTGTATCCGTTCCTGCAGCGTTATTTTGTCAAAGGGATGACGCTTGGCGCGGTCAAGAGCTAACGGTATCAGCAGGTTTCCTGTTCATACAATAGATGCTTACTTTTCATTCAAAACGGGAGGGTTTGTAACATGCAAAGAAAGAAAGCCAAAACAGCTTCTATTCTCATGTCTCTGACACTGCTTGCCGGATTGCTGGCTGGCTGCGGAAGTACGAACAACAACGAGTCTGGTAACAATGCGGCGGCAACGGAAGGGAATGGGAATTCCACGAACGCCGAAGGCAGCAATACTGCAGCGGAAGACACGAAACCGATCACGTTCAGCTTCTTTGCCGAAGACCCGAATCCGAACTGGAACAACATGCAGGATGAAGTCAGCAAAGAGCTGACGAAGAAAACCGGCGTAACGCTGGATGCGGAGTTCGCGGTTGGCGACCCTGCGCAGAAGGTAGCGCTCATGGCGACAAGCGGCGAGTATCCGGACATCATCTCGGCAAAAGGCGATGTCGGCAAACTGGTCGATGCCGGCGCCGTAATCGATCTGACGGAACTGATCGACAAGTATGCGCCGAACATCAAGAAAGTATTGGGCGACTCCCTGGTCCGCGCTAAATATACGAATGAAGACCAAGCCATCTATGCGATCCCGACATGGGCGGCTGCCGACGAGCAGCGTTTCGTGGCAGGCGGCGGCTTCGAGCTGCAGCACCGCGTAGTAAAAGAAGCGGGCTATCCTGAAATCCGCACGGTTCAAGATTACGAGAACGTTATTAAAGCGTACTTGGACAAGCACCCGACGGACGAGAACGGCAACAAAAACATCGGCGTTTCGCTGAACGCGGACGACTGGCATATGTACATTTCCGTGACGAACCCGGCAGTTGCGACAACGGGCGGCTCCGATGACGGGGAATATTATGTCGATCAGAACACGCATGAAGCGATTTACCATTTCCGCCGTCCGGAAGAGAAGGAATACTTCCGCTGGCTGAACCACATGAACGATATCGGCTTGCTGGATAAAGAAAGCTTCGTTCAGAAGTACGACCAATATAAAGCGAAAGTGGCAACCGGCCGCGTGCTCGGTCTGATCGACCAAGACTGGGATTACAACGATGCTCAGCAAGCGCTGAAAACGGCAGGCAAATTCGATCAAACGTATGGCCACTATCCGGTTACGATGTCCAAAGACATCAAGGAAGCGTCGTTCTGGCCGACTGGCTTCATGGGCGGCTACGGCATCTCGATTTCCAGCACGAACCCGGACCCGGTGCGCACGATCAAGTTCCTGGATTACCTCGCTTCCGACGAGTTCCAAGTCCTGAACAACTGGGGTATTGAAGGCAAGCACTACAACGTCGTAGACGGCAAGCGCGTCGTTCCGCAAGAGGTGCAAGACCGCATCAACAACGATAACACGGCATTCACGAAGGAAACCGGTATCGGCTTCTATTGGAACATGATGGTTCACTACGGCGACGGCGCCAAAGACCCATCGGGCAACTACTACACGAAGAACTATCCCGAGCAGCTCGTCCAAGGCTACAGCGATGCGGAGAAAGAAACGCTGGCGGCTTACAAAGCGACGACGTGGAAGGATCTGTTCCCGAAAGAAGACGAGTTCCAAGTGAAAGCTTACGGTGCAGCATGGAATATTTCCGTACCGGGCGAAGATGAAGTTTCGATCCTGGCCAACAAGATGAAAGATATTACGTGGAAGCGGATCCCTGAAGCGATCCTGGCAAAACCAGCCGACTTCGACAAGATTTGGGACGCTTACATGGCGGATCTCGAAAAAGCAGGCGTGAAGAAGATGGAAGAAGGCTTTACGAAGTATGTGCAAGACCGCGTTGCTCTGTGGACCACGAAATAAGAGCAAGATGGAAGAAGCCTCTCGGTGCCAGGTTGGCGCGGGGAGGCTTTTTCTCTGTTCTTCTATGCAGTCAATCGTTCGTGGTTGGCTGCTCCCGGCGGCGGTATTCCTTCGGCGTTTGGCCGATATGCTTGCGGAACATCCGGTTGAAGAAGCTGACGTCATTGAACCCGACTTCGAGCGCGATATCGAGCACCTTGCTGTTCGACGTTCGGAGCAATTGCGCGGCATGTCGGATTTGGACCATATGCTTGTAGTCGAGCAGGCTGAGGCCGGTCGTCTCCTTGAACTTCGCCGTGAAGGAGGATATGCTCATCCCGCATAGCTGGCTCAGCTGCTGCAGGGTTAGCGGCTGGTAGTAGTGCGTCTCTACGAAATGGATGATGGAATCCATCCATTCCTTGTCGGAGACGGCGGAGGACTGCATCGATTTGCGGTTCTCATGATGAAACCGGCTGAGCCAAACCAAGCATTCGATCCAGCGCGTCTTGATGACCAGCTGATAGCCCTCCCGGCGCTGCCGGTATTCGTCGTAGATCGTTTGCAGATGCGATTGGATCTGGAGCTTCTGGCTCGGCTGGAGCGGGTGGAAGGGCACGAACGATTGGCTTTTTCTTAGAAAAGGCACCAGATAGAAGAAATTGACGAAGGAGGGCATTTGCTGCAGCACCTCCATCTCGCGCTGGAGAAACGACGCGTCGAACAGCACGTTATACACGGTCACTTCCTGCTCCTGAGAGCAGGTGTAGCTGTGATAGACCTGCGGCTCCAGCACGAATACGTCGCCTGCCGACAGCTTGTATGTGTGTCCGGTCATTTCGTGAATCGCGCTGCCCTCCAGCACAAACACCAGCTCGACGAAGTCATGCGTATGGGACGGAATGTGCTCGCCCTTCTGGATGGTGTACCTATGAATATGGAAAGGGAAATCATTCTGTTGAAAAAAATTCGCGCCTTTGTAAATCGTCATGAAGAGCCTCCTGTCGGAAGTTGCTTGCGACAACCGCTGTCGGACATGACTTTATTGTAGTCGATGAAGCGGGTGGAGGGAACTAGAGAGAGCAAAGCATCAGATGCCTACCGTCCGGTACGCCTTTTGTAGAGCATAGTGCCTGTGGCCGCGAGGACAAGCAAGGCACAGCCGCCAATGACATACAACCAGGTACGCTCGCTGCTTTCAGGGGCAGCGTCTTTCGCGGCTTCCGCAGGCGCTGCAGCGGCCGGCTCCGAGGCAGGTTCTTCTTCCGTCGCAGCTTCAGCTCCGGCGTCGTCGATATTCTCCTCGTCCGCAGGCTCAGCCGGCGCCGTTTGGGTAGAGACGCCTGTCAGCGCGGATGCCTGCTTCGTCAGCTTATAAGGGATAACCTCTCCGCTCCAAAAGTGCATCTTCAGCGTTACTTCTTCGCCTTCCTTGAGCTCATCCAGAAATTCCGGCTTGAGCTGGATAAGTCCTGCTTCATAGTTGGGCGTGAAGGCCACATTGAACTCCTTGAACGGTGTCCAGTCATTAGGGCCTGCATGGCTGCCGTCCGCGTACGTCGCTTCCATTGTCGCCAGGCGATCGCCGCTGAACTGCGTCGGAATGCCGAAGAGGGAGGCCGCTCCTTCCGAGCTTTGCATAATCGGCGTTTCGTAGCTAATGATACTCAACTTCCAGTCGGCGCCTGCGGAGAACGAGCAGTTCAAGATGGCGTTGATGCCGTTCGTTCCCTTCATCAAGCCGTTAAGCAGGTCCGCTTTCAAAATTAAATTATCGCCGTCAAGCTCATAATCCTTCCCTTGCTCAAGCGTATCCGCGCCATTCTTCAAGGCGGCGAAGGTATTGCCGTTCAGGTTCAGCGGTATGCGCGCGTCTTCGACCGCGGCATCCTTCTTGATGAAGACGGCGTCGGTCCCGGCCGTGGACGAGCGGCTCTTCAAACCCGCCATGATCGTGCGGTACAGGTCTTCATCCGACCACCGGTATCCCCGCCGGTCGTAGTGCTGGCCGTTATCCCACAGCAAGAGCGCAAAGCCTTTTTCCTTTCCGGCATGCACCGTCTGTTCAAAAAATTTTAGCACCTCGCCGTGCTCGATCGTCTCCAGCGATTTATCGAAGCCGAGCAGCCCGAATTCGCCGACGACGACCGGAATGCCTTTGACGGATAACGTGTTGTACACCCGATCGAAGGTGTTGGCAAGATCGGCTTTCGCCTCGTCGTTAAACGTCGTCGCGCCGGCGATGTTGACGCTGAACTGCCAGTAGCCGTAATAGTGGAACGTCGCGATAAGGTTCTTATCGTTCAGCTTCTCAATGGTCTTGAGCAGCTCGTCCAGCCTGTCGTTCTGCGCGGCAGAGGCTGCGATGGTCGGGAGCACGAGCGGGCGCTTCGCATTAAGGCCGCCCGATTTCCGCAATAAATGAACGAATGTCGTATTCAGCTCATCCAGCATCTCAAAATAGACCGGCGAATCCTTGTTCCAGTCTTCGGAGAAGCGAGGCTCATTCACGCTCTCGAACATGAGCTTCTCGGGATAATCCTTGAAGTGCGCGGCTACCTGCGTCCAGATCGCCGTGAAGCGGGCCAGCACCTCGTCATGCTGCGTCTCCATGCCCATCACCCAGCTGGAATCGTGATGGATGTTGACCATGACGTACAGTCCGGCATCCAGCGACCAGTCCACGACCTCTTGGATCCGTTGCATGAAGGCGGGGTCGATCGCATAGTCCGGCGCTGCACCTAAACGATGCTGCCAGGTTACGGGAATTCGAATGCTTTTGAAGCCCGCGGCAGCTATGGCATCGATCAATTCTTTTGTTACGGCCGGGTTGCCCCAGGAAGTCTCGTCGCCGCCTGTCGCGTCGAACGTATTGCCTAAATTCCAGCCGGGCTGCATGGCATCTACGACCTTTTGCAGAGCGCTCGGCTTCGCAGGAGCGGCTGCCGACGCGATTAAAGATGGGTTCAAACTTAGGGGGAGCATTGCAGAGAACAGAACAAACGCAACAAAGAGGCTTGATAGACGTTTCATGGCGACTCCCTTCGCAAATGAGCTTGTATTCGCTTTCAACCTATAGGAATAGTGTATAGCTTGTATGTAAATATTGGAAGGAAATCCTGTCCGGGAACGAAAAAAGAGACCGAGCTGCCTCGGTCCCATCGCTTGCCGCGCGTACTCTAACGGTTGCCACGCACGCTATTTAGCCTCAAAAGGCCCTTTTGAAAGGCTAACGGTTCTGAGCAACGCTATTTGGCGATTGGGGCAGCGAATTCTTCCGATTTGGGCCAAATAACGCCTCTGACGACCGTTAGATGTTAAGAAAGGATATTTTTGCGCAAATAAGCGCTGGAGCATCCGTTAGAATTTTTCGGGCGTTCTCTCATGCTACCGCGCTCACGCTATCAGTATAAAGACAAGCCCGCCAATTAAACGATGGCGGGATTCACAGCAATCTGAGACCGAGCTGCCTCGGTCCCAGGCTTTCTTTTAGATAAACACATCGAGCATTAAATCAATGGCCCGTTCTCCGTCGACGTCGAGACAAACCTGCACGGGCGAGCCGACGGCCGGCTTCCGCCGCAGATCGGCTACGGTCATCCCCAAGGTGTGCTCGCCTCTGCATTCCACCCTCATGTTCATTTGCTGGGTTTGCACGATGCCGGGCTCGATGGCAACGAGCACGGCCAGCGGGTCATGCATCGGCGCGCATTGGTGGAGTGCGTCCGATTGGCGGTAGAATTGAAAGTAATAGGACATGGAGCGGTTAAGAAAGCTCACAATCTCCTGGTTTTCCGCCGAACACGTTTGCTGCAGCATATCGAGATGCGACTGGTGAAGCAGTGTTTTCAGCGTTACGTCCAGACCTACCAAGGTGATGTTTAGGCCGGATTGGATGACAAAGTCCGCCGCTTCCGGGTCTCCCCATATATTCGCTTCGGAAGCGGGCGTGACATTGCCGGGTACGTGGACCGCGCCGCCCATGACATATAAGTGCTTGATTTTGGCGGGAAGCCCGGGATCGATTTTCAAGGCTTGGGCGACATTCGTAAGCCGCCCAAGCGCGACGACGATCAGCTCGCCCTCATGCTCGCTTGCGGATCGAACGATGAAATCGCCCGCCGCTTCCGGGATCGGACGCTGGACAGACTTCGGCAGCTCCACATCGCCGATTCCATTGACGCCATGCACATGCGTCGGAAATACGTCGACTTTGCGAACCAGCGGCTGAGCCGCACCTTGGCTGACTGGAATTTCGTTCTCCTTCCCGGCCAGCTTCAGGACGCGCATCGTATTTTCGGTCGCCTGCTCCACGGGGATGTTGCCGAAGATCGTCGTAATGCCGATGATGTCCGCTTTCCCGGACTTAATGCCGTACAAAATGGCAAATGCATCGTCGATGCCGGTATCGGCGTCGATGAGGATTGTCGGTTTGCTCAATCTAGTGTCCCTCATTCTAATAAAATTTTCCAACACTATATTTTACTGCACGATTTGATGTTTGTTCAACATAGTGTTTGAACATTGCGAGAATAACATACGGGATTGAACTTTTCGCTTAGGAACTCTACACTTATACGTATCTCTTCCATGCCTATTAAGGAGCTGAACTTTCGATGCCGCTTGATCGTGCTCAATTAAAACCCGAAGTCATCGCCTACCTCGACCGGATCGGCTATCAAGGTCCGTTGGACGGAAGCGCTTCGGCGCTGGCCGGATTGCAGGAGTGCCATCTGCACGCCGTGCCGTACGAGAATCTGGATATTGTTAACGGAATCCCTCTATCCCTTGAAGTCGATGCGCTGCATGACAAAATCGTCCGCCGCGGCCGCGGCGGTTACTGCTTCGAGCTGAATGCCTTGTTCGGCTGGCTGCTGCGGGAACTTGGTTATCCGGTCACCGATCTTGTCGCCCGGTTCTGGCGCGATGTTGAAGTGGTGCCGCCTAAACGCCGCCACCAAGTATTGAAGGTGGATGCGGAGGGCAGCGTCTACTTGTGCGATGTAGGCGTCGGCGGCATTGTGCCTCGCAGGCCAATTGAGATGGCTGAGCTCTTGGAGCAGGTACAGGGCGATGAATGCTACCGCCTGGAGCGGGATGCCGAATTCGGATGGTTCCTTTGCGAGCTGAAGCGCGGGGAATGGGTACGTATTTATTCGTTTACCGAGGAGCCGCAGCTTAAGGGAGACTTTACATTCGCAACCTACTGGTGCGAGAACGCTCCGGATTCGATATTTAGGCAAACCGCTATCGTGGCGATCCGAACCAAGGAAGGGCGCAACACCGTATGGGGCGGAGAGTTTAGAATATTCAACGGGGAAAACGTAACGGTTCATACGCCGGAAACGAAAGAAGCGTATAACGAAGCGCTTGCGCGCTATTTTGGCATCAAACTTTAATCATAGGAATGAAAGAAGGCCTCTGCCGGAGTCGATCGATTCTGCCGGAGGCCTTTTGTCGTCGTGTGCTAGAGGCGATGCTGGGCTTTCACTTTCCGCATGGCGATGAACCTGCGCAGGATGTAAAAAGCAAGCGCAGCGATGCCGCCGTAAAGCAGGATTGCGAACCCGTAATGATGAACGTAATGTTTGACCTGCAGCCAGCGGTCGCCGAGGATGAAGCCGATATAAATAAAAAGAACGCTCCAGGACAGCGCGCCTGTATAAGCGTAGAACATGAAGGTTCCGATTTTCAGCCTCGACATGCCGGCCATATAGGCGGTCACATGGCGCAGGCCGGGGACGAAGAAGCCGAGAATGAGAAGCAGATTACCGAATTTAGTCATCCAGCCTTGCGCGCGCTCGATTCTGGCATGGGATAGGTGCAGCTTCGGTCCGTATTTGAGCAGGAACGGATGTCCGAAGCGAAGGCCGATGAGGTAGCTGGCGGTGATGCCGGCTGCGGAACCTAGGAACGCGCAGACCACGACCAGCAGCGGATGAAGCGTTCCGTTGCCGGCGAGATAGCCGGAATAGGTCAAGAGAACTTCATCGGGGACGGGGACGCCTATGATACCGAGCGCGAGCGCTATCGATAATCCGATATAGCCATACCGGAAAATGAGCAATTCCAATAAATATTCCATGCTGCAAGCCTACTTTCTTACGCGGGTGACGCTTTTGTTATATGAAAATGAAGTTGTTTTATATTTCTTCCCTTCTCATTATGGACTATACTAGGGTCGAATCCATTTTATCGAAAAAGGTGGCTATCACAGTGACACGTAAATTGCGTTGGGGCGTTATCGGCTGTGCCGGTATTGCCGTCCATTCCGTTATTCCGGGCACGAAACAATCCGAAACCGGAGAAGTGACAGCGATTGCAAGCCGCGATCTGGCCAAAGCGGAAGAAACCGCTGCCAAGCTCGGCATCGCCAAAGCTTACGGAAGCTATGAAGAGATTCTAAACGATGCGGATATTGACGCGATCTATATTCCGCTTCCGAATCATTTGCATATGGAATGGTCTATCCGTGCTATGGAAGCCGGCAAGCACGTCCTGTGCGAGAAGCCGATCGCGCTGAACGCGGAGGAAGCGCAGCGTATGGCGGACACGGCGGCGAAATGCGGTGTTCATCTGGCGGAAGCGTTCATGTACCGCCAGCACCCGCGCTACCAGGACATCGCCGATATTATCGCTTCCGGCGAAATCGGCGAGCTGCGCGGCATTCACGGCACGTTTACGTTCAATAATGCGGCGGATTCGAAGAACGTCCGCTATCGCAGAGATTGGGGAGGCGGCTCGATCTATGACGTTGGCTGCTATCCGATCAGCGCGGCGAGACTGCTGCTTGGCGCGGAGCCGGAAGCGGCGACGGTGCACGCTCTGATTTCGCCTGAGCACGACAACGTGGATATGATGGCATCCGGCATTCTCGAATTCCCGAACAGCGTGGCGCTGACCTTCGACTGCGGCATGTGGGCTGCTTTCCGCAATACGCTCGAAGTCATCGGCACGAACGGGCGAATCGAAGTGCCTGAAGCTTACATTGGCAATCCGACATTCTATGTTCATTCCAAAGAAGGCAAGCGCGAGGTGACGCAGCCTGTCTTGAACCAATATGCGCTGCAAGCGGATGATTTTGCCCGCGTAGTATGGGGCGAGAAGGAAGCAACATTTACCCCTGCGGACGCAGTGGCCAACATGAAAGCTATCGATGCTTGCTTGAAATCCGCTTACTCGCGCACGCGCGTAAGCATCTAATTCTAATCATCGGCAATACGGCACTCATTTTTCACTTCCAGGAGGTTATTCGGCTATGAAACATATTTCGCTGCCAGGCGTTAAGCAAGGCATTTCCCAGCTCATCATGGGCTCGGACTATTTTGCGCCAGAAAATTACGAGCTTGTCTGCACCAATTTGGATGCGTTTACGGCAATCGGCGGCAATACGATCGATTCCGCGTTCATTTATTGCGGCGGCAAGAGCGAGCAGGCGATCGGCATGTGGATGGAAGACCGCAAAAACCGCGAATCCATCAATATTTGGACAAAAGGCGGCCATCCGAACCAACACGGGCCGCAAGTGAACCGGGAGGCGATCTATAACGAGCTGATGATCAGCTTGGAGCGTCTGCGCACGGATTACATCGATATTTATGCGCTGCACCGGGATGATGTCAACGTGCCGGTCGGCGAGATCGTTGAAATTTTGAACGAGCACATTGAAGCGGGACGCATCCGCACGTTCGGGGGCTCGAACTGGACGACTGCGCGTCTGCAGGAAGCGAATGCGTATGCGGCGGATCACGGCCTTCGCGGCTTCGAATTCAGCAGCCCGAACCTGAGTCTTGCGAAAGCGAAAGAACCTTATTGGGCAGACTGCATCAGCGTCGACGAGGAGATTCTCAGATGGCATGAGCGCACGGAGCTTCCGGTGCTCTCTTGGTCTTCGCAGGCGCGCGGCTTCTTTACGGGCCGATTTACGCCGGAGGACCATTCGGATCAAGACCTGGTGCGCGTGTTCTACAATGACGATAACTGGGAGCGTTACCGCCGTGCGGAGCAGCTGGGCAAAGAGAAGGGTTACTCGACGATCCAAATCGCGCTTGCGTACGTGCTGAACCAATCCTTCCAGACGGCTGCGATCATCGGTCCGCGCAACGAAGCTGAGATGAAATCCTGCCTGGAAGCGACGACGATCCCGCTTACGCAGGAGGAGATCAAATGGCTGGATCTGCGGACGCGCTAATCGAGCTGTGGCCGGAAGGAGCCCCGCTAGCCGCGGGGACTTCCGACGAAGACCGTCCTGCGCTAACGCCTTACCTGGTTGCGGGCAGCAAAAGCGCCGTGATCGTTTGCCCCGGCGGCGGTTACGGCATGCGGGCGGATCATGAAGGGGAGCCGATCGCGCTCTGGCTGAACAGCCTCGGCATTTCGTCCTTCGTCTTGCGGTATCGGGTCGCGCCGTACAAGTATCCGAGCGCGCTGCTGGATGCGCAGCGGGCGATCCGGTATGTACGTCTGCACGCAGGCGAATACGGCATTGACGCAGGACGGATCGGGATCCTCGGCTTCTCCGCCGGCGGTCATCTCGTTTCAACGGCAGGCACGCATTACGACGGAGGCAACCCGGAGGCGGCCGATCCGGTCGAGCGCATGTCGAGCCGGCCGGATTTGCTCATTCTATGCTATCCGGTCATTTCGATGCAGCCGCCATTCATGCATGAGGGATCGCGGATAAATTTGCTCGGCTCGGTACCGGACGCCGAACGGGTTCAGCTGCTCAGCAATGAGCTGCAGGTGACGCCTGATACGCCGCCTGCCTTTCTGTGGCATACGTCGGATGATGCTCCGGTGCCGGTCGAGAACAGCCTGCTGTTTGCGATGGCGCTGCGCCGTGAAGGCGTCCCGTTCGATCTGCATGTGTACGAGCATGGGCCGCACGGCATGGGGCTGGCGGCGGACGATCCGCATGTGTCCAACTGGACGACGGTTTGCGGTTTGTGGCTGAAACGGAACGGGTTTTAATCGATGGTGCCGTGTTCCTCTCCTGCCGTAAGGCGGGAGGGGAATTATTTTTTGCGGCGTGCAGGTGATTATCCCGCGAGGGCTATGGTAATCTAATGAAGAAGTCACCGCGTGTAAAGGAGAGTAGAAATAACGATGAGCGAGAATCAAGCTTTTCAAGGTACATATCAAGGGGAGCCGGCGGTATGGCTGCGATTCGGCCGATATGAGGCCGCGCTGCTGCCTGAGGTCGGCGGCAATCTGATCGCGTTTCGCGATGCGGAAAGCGGCATCGCCTATCTCCATGAGCCAACTATGGAAGAGATGGAGTCGTTTAAGGCGAGGCCATTCATTCACGGCATTCCGGTCTTGGTTCCGCCGAACCGCTTCGAGGACGGCAAGTTCCCGTGGAACGGACGCACCTACCAGTTCCCGGTCAACGAGCCTGCTACGGGCAACCATTTGCATGGCTTCGTGCATAGCGAGACATGGACGGTGGACGAATTCGGCACGACCGGCAGCGAAAGCTACGTGACCGTTTCGCTTCGCGTGGACGAGCAGAGCGCCGTCTATGCGTACTTGCCGCACAAATTCACGATGAAGCTCCGTTATTCGATCAGCGCGGACGGCTTGCACCAGCATGTGCTCGTACGCAACGACGGCGACGATGTAATGCCTTGCTTGTTCGCATTCCACACTTCCGTGAACGCGCCATTCGTACCGGGCGGATCGGCGAAAGATTATCGCTTGAAGCTGACGATCGGCGAGCGGTGGGAGATGAGCGAACGGATGCTGCCGACGGGCAATCACCAGCCTCTGACCGCGAACGAAGAGCTGATGAAGGGCGAGGGCGTGTACCCGTTCTTCGAATCGCTGGACAACCACTACACGGCAGTGGCGCAGAACGGACGCAATCGGATGGAGCTGACGGATACGAAGCATGGCCTCACGCTCGTATACGATGTTGGAACTTCCTACAAGCAGTGGATGATTTGGAATAACGGCGCGACGGAAGGCTTCTTCTGTCCGGAGCCGCAAATCAACCTCGTCAACGCGCCGAATGTGGACATGCCTGCCGATGAGATCGGCTTGTTCAGCTTAGCGCCGGGCGAGATTTGGGAAGAAACGGGACGCCTCTACGTGCGTCGTTAATTGGATTATGGCCCGCCTCGGCGGTCCAAGCCGTCTCATTGTCGGGGGCTTGGACGCTTGGGGCGGGCTTTGTTTGTTGGCCGGTGGCGTTGGTGGGGAGGTGGAGGCGGGAGTAATATGCAGCCGGGAGCACGAAAACGAGTTCTCACCACCAAAAATAATAGAAGCCAAGAGCACGAAAATGCGCTCTCAGCTTCGGATTAACTAGATATGTAACGGTGCTGCCACCGTCGCCTCTCCTTTGCGGACTGCAGACGGCGCCTTGTTGCGGACCTTCTTGAACACGCGGCCGAAGTAGGTCATGTTGGAGAAGCCCGCGCGCTCGGCGATTTCGGCCACCGGGTAGTCGGTTTCAAGCAGCAGGCGCTCGGCTTCCTGCACGCGGAGCAGCTGGATATATTCGACCAGCGTTTTGCCGGTAACCTGCTTGAAGATTTTGCAGAAATGATTCGGGCTCAAGTTGACCAAGCGCGCCGCCTCGCTTACGGTGATGGTTTCCCTGTAGCGGTCGCGCAGCGTCTGGAGCAGATGCGACAAGTCATGCGGCTTCTGCGTCCTTGGCGGCGATCCCGCGCTGCATTGCTGCGCATAGCGGAAATAGAGGCCGAAGATCCGCAGCAGCTCGGCCTTTACCAACAGCTCGTAGCCCGGCCGCTTGCTTTGAAACTCCTCAACCAGCCTTGCGAAGGAGAAATTCATTTCCTTGATGAACGGGTCGGACAACCGCATGGAGCTCGGCCATTTCAACTGCTGCTGCAGGTAAGGCACAAAATAATGATGCTCCGTAATATCCAGCCCGCTTCCGCGCACAAGCGCCTCATTGAACACGATGCTGACGAGCTCGGTCCCCGGCTCGAGCGGCACGGCCCCATGCAGCTGCTTCGCATTGACGAAAGCCAGCTCGCCTTTACTCAAGTGCAGGAACGATGCGTCGACCTGAACCTTCGCGCGCCCATCTTTAACATAGATCCATTCCATGTGGTCATGCCAGTGCAGATACACGTCCGTTGAGAAAAACACATTGATCGGAAACGTTTGATCGGGAATAAACGTCTTTTCTTTAAGCGGACTAACGGTCATACAGGCAAGCCTCCCATCTATACATACGATTCTACGTTAAAAGCAGCGTTCTGCGCCATTAGAATTAGTTAAGAATCCTATAAGAATCGTCTAATAATCGTAAGATCGTATGAATAGTTCGCAATTTCGTTTCTAGCCGCCCCCGCATTCTTTCGGTACGATATTGTCTAGTAAGCAAACCACCTCAAAGGAGGCGAGGAACCGACATGAACAATATACGCATTGGCACGCTAGTGAACGGCAGCACGGCGGCATCGGTCATACCGCAAATCATGCCGCATGGCTTCGAATCGTTCGGATTGACGTTTTGGCAAACGACGCAGGGGACGGATCTATCGGAACTCGCCAAGCGGGTACGTGAGCAGCTCGCAGGAAGCGATATCGTTATTTCCACGCTAGGCATATTTGGAAACCCGCTGACCGGTGCGGGCAAAAACGAAGATACGCTCGCCAGCTGGGAGCGCCTCATCGATGCGGCCGATGCCTTCGGTACGGATCTCGTGACGGGCTTCACCGGCCGCATGCCGGGCAGCATCGATGCATCCATGGCAAAGTTCGGCGAAGTGTTCGGCGAGCTTGCGAAACGGGCCGAAGCCCGCGGTGTCCGGCTCGCATTCGAGAATTGCGACATGGGCGGCACATGGGGTAATGGCGATTGGAATATCGCGCATAACCCGACCGCATGGGAAAAGATGTTCAACACGGTCCAAGCCGACAATATCGGTCTGCAGTGGGAGCCTTGCCATCAGATGGTCAGCCTGATCGACCCGATCCCTCAGCTCCGCAAATGGGTGGGGAAGATTTTCAACGTGCACGGCAAAGACGTCACAATTGCATGGGATGTCATTCGCGAGTACGGCATTCACGGGCCGCGTGAGTTCGTATGGCACCGTACGCCGGGCTTCGGCGATTCCAATTGGACCGACATCATTTCGATCCTGCGTCAGGCCGGCTACAAGGGCAGCATCGACATCGAGGGCTGGCACGATCCGGTCTATAGGGACGAGCTTGAGATGACGGGCCAGGTGCACGGCTTGAATTATTTGAAGCGCTGCCGCGGCGGCGATTTTATTCCAAATCCGGTTTAGAAGGAGCGCGAAATGTCGATGAAGCATCGTATTGTTGTAGCAGGCTGCGGGGGCATGTCCAACACGTGGCTGGATTACGCGATTCAGCGTGAAAATGCCGAAGTGGTCGGACTCGTGGACATCTATGAGGAAACCGCGAAGGCACAGGCGGCGAAGCGGGGCTTGCAGGTGCCGACGTTCACGGACCTGGCTGCCGCACTGGCCGAGACGCAGGCCAATCTCGTCTTCGACGTCACGATTCCGGCGAGCCATAAGGGGATCGTAACGACCGCCATGCGCGCGGGCTGCAATGTACTCGGCGAGAAGCCGATGGCGGAATCGTATGCCGATGCCGAGGAAATCGTAGCGGCCAGCAAGGAGACGGGCAGAAGCTACGCCGTTATGCAGAACCGCCGCTACATGAAGCAAATCCGCTCGTACCGCGACCTTCTGCAATCGGGGGCAATCGGAACGGTCGGCTCCTTGCACGCGGAATTTTTTCTCGGGCCGCATTTCGGCGGCTTCCGCGACCTGATGGACAATCCGCTCATCGTCGATATGGCTATCCATACGTTCGATCAAGCCCGCTTCCTAACCGGCGCCGACCCGGTATCGGTGTATTGCCACGAATATAACCCGCCGGGCTCGTGGTACAAAGGTAACGCATCGGCCATCTGCATCTTCGAGATGAGCGACGGCTCGGTATTCAGCTACAACGGCTCGTGGTGCGCAGAGGGGCTCAATACGTCATGGGAGTCCAGCTGGCGCGCGACCGGGAGCGAAGGCAGCGCGATTTGGGACGGATTCGCGATGCCATATGGCGAATGCGTCGACCGTACGCAGCCGGAGGCGTTCACCCTTGCGAAGAAGCGCGTCGAAGGGAAGCTGGAGTGGAACGGGCGCGAGGGCCATTTCGGCTGCTTCGACGAGATGTTCGCAGCCTTGGAGGAGAATCGTCCGGCCGAAACGGATTGCCGCGATAATATTAAGAGCGTCGCCATGGTGTTCGGAGCTGTGGAGAGCGCGAAATCCGGACAGAAAATCAAGCTTTAACCAACGAGAAATTCGATGCAGAGAGTCGGCCATTGGGCCGGCTCTCTTTTTGCTGCCTAGCGGTTAGCCAACGCCTATTCGATACATAATAATGGAAAATCATCCAGTCTGAGAGGTTCGCATGACTTCAGCTCAAGAGATTACGCCGCCGATGCTTGCCCGCACGCTGCACGAGTTCGAGGATTGCTGTGATTTAGTTCATCGGGTTATGCCCGGGCATGGCATTGATCTTCTCTATTTCGGTAACTTAATATCCGGCGATAGATTGAACCGGGATCTGCTAAGCCTGATCGAGACCTCGGATCAGGAGCAGCTGGACCGGTTTTTTCGCCAATCGCAATTCGTGCGCATGACCGACAGCAAGGAGCTCGTGCTAGGCATTCTCGCCGGACACGCCGCCTTTTTCTACAAAGGAGCGGCGTATACGGTCGACGTTGCGGGGGATGAGGGCAGGTCCGTCACGCCATCGGAAGTGGAAACCACGATTACCGGCCCGCACGACGCGTTCACGGAGCAGGCTAGCGTTAGCCTCGCGATGATCCGCAAGCGCATCAAGAGCCCTCATCTGAAGGTCATTCGGCTTTCGGTTGGGGAAGTGACCAAAGCGGATGTTTTCGTGCTGTACATCAAGGATATCGCGAATATGGACTATGTCAACGAGTTGAAGAAACGGATTGCGGATATTGAAGTCGACGCCGTGCTGGACACGAATATGCTCATCCAGCTGATCGACGACAATGCGTACGCGCTCTTCCCGCAAATGCTGACGAGCGAGAGGCCCGATGCCATCGCGTCCAAGCTGGTTGCCGGCCGCGTGGTCGGGATGATGGACGGGAGTCCGACGGCGTTCAGCATTCCGGCCTCCTTCGTGGAGTTTTTCTCTTCCTCGGACGATTATTACATGCGCTGGCTCATCGGTTCCTCTACGCGGATCTTAAGGTTTATCGCACTCTTCATTACGGTCATTTTTACGGCTCTTTACGTATCGGTCACAACCTATCATTACGAAATGATCCCGCAAAATCTCATTTTGACGTTGGCCGAGTCCCGCAGCCGCGTGCCGTTTCCGCCCGTATACGAGGCGCTGATCATGGAACTGACCATCGAGCTGCTGCGCGAAGCGGGCGCGAGGCTGCCGTCGAAAATCGGACAAACGATCGGTATCGTTGGCGGTATCGTCATCGGGCAAGCCGCCGTGCAAGCCGGTTTAACGAGTAACATTCTGATCATTGCCGTCGCATCGTCTACGATTGCGTCCTTCGTCATTCCGAACTACACGATGAGCGCATCGATCCGTCTGATCCGTTTCGGGCTTATCCTATTAGCGGGCCTCTGGGGAAATATGGGGCTTGCCATGGGACTGGCCGCCGTCATTATCCATTTATGCGGGATGACCAGCTTCGGCTCCTCCTATGTGACGCCGCTTGCGCCGAATCAGCCGGCCGAATGGAAGGACGTCTTCATCCGCGCGCCGTTTAGCAAGCTGAAATACCGTCCAACCCAGCAGCGAACAAAGAATAGGTTAAGATCCCAAATGAAGAGGTGAGCCGCTTGAATGTGAATGGGAACGGGATCATAACGGAGAAGCTTTCTTCTTTTCATCTCTCTGTTTTAGTGTTTATGACGCAGTTTGGCGTCGTCATCTTCGCGCTTCCGCAGATGCTCAGCAAAACCTTCGGGACAAACGGATGGGTCATGCTGCCTGCGTACGGAATCATGGTTATCCTCAATTTGCTGCTCGTCGGAGCGGTCTATAGACTTGGCAACGGACGGTCCATCTTCGCCATCCTGGAGCAGGCTATTCCCCGAGTTCTGTTAATGCCGCTTTATTTGTTTCTGGTAGCCGTATGGGCGATGCTGGGCTGTTTGGTCGCGAAGCAGTATGTGCTAATCTTCCAAATGATCGCATTTCCGACAACCAATCCGATGCTCTTTAAGCTCGTGATGGATATGCTGCTGATCTGGCTGATGCTCAAAGGGCTGTATAACATCTCGAAAGCGGCGACGCTGTTCTTCTGGTTCTCCGTGTGGATGATTTTGCTTGTCTTCTTCTTCTACGGGGAATTCAAGTTCTCGCGGTTGACGCCGTTTATTTTAAAAGGCGGAGAAGGGGGCTTGAGGGACTATGTTGGCATCTTTGCCGCCTTTCTTGGCTACGAGCTTTCCATCCTAACCTTTCAGTACACGGATGCCAAAACGAAATTTCTCCGTTCCACGATATACGGGAGTCTATTGACGACGGTGTTCTATACCTATATTTGTTTTGTCGCGTTCGGCTTCTTTAGTTTCCAGCAATTGAACAAAATGCTCTATCCGATACTGGATCTCATGGCCTTTATTAGATTTCCGTTTATTGAGCGGCTGGAAAACTTATTTTACGGCTTCTTTCTCTTTACCGTGCTGCTTACGGTCGTCATGTATCTATGGTCGGCGAAGGAAGCTTGCCAACGAATCGTTCCTAAGATCAAAGAAGGCGTTCTTGCGCCCGCGATCGTACTGACTGCCTACGTGATGGCCTTCTTTCCCGAGACGCTCAGCGAAGTTCAGGCGTGGCTCCAAGTGTTCAGCGAATTGGAATGTATCATCGCGATGGGCTTGCCGATGCTGCTGCTGCTCGTATTAGGTCTGACTAGGAAGAAGGCTTCGGGCACATGATGAAAGCATCAGCAAAGCTATTACCGGCATTGGTGCTTGCGGTAGTTATGACGGGGTGCGGTGATCAGCGCGTACTGGAGAAGCTCGGCTTCTCGCAAACGAGCAGCTATGATATTGCGGATCATGATTTGACGGAGTTTGCCGTTTCGATCCCAAGGGCGGAGCCCCAGGCGCAGACGAAGCGCGAAGTGTTAAGCGCCGTCGCGCCTAGCGGCAAAGAGGCCAGAATCAAGCTGGCCAGGCAGACGAATCTGCTGCTGGTCAGCGGTCAGCTGCGAAATACGTTATTTAGCGTAGCGATTGCCAGAAACGGCATGGAGAAGCTTCTGGATACGCTCGTACGCGATCCTTCCGTCTCCCCGCGTCTTAAAATATCGATCGTAAACGGGAACGCCAAAAAGCTTTTGGAGAAGGAATATAAACAGCATCCCGTTACAGGCAAATATATCGACGGGCTTCTCGAAAAGGAAGCGATTGGTCGTACGATTCCGCTAACAACGTTGTACTCGTTCACGCGCGATCTTTATGATGACGGCATCGATCCGGTAGCGCCCGTCCTGAAGGATGAGGGCGATCATATAAAAATCGACGGCATCGGGTTGTTTCGGGACGACCGGTATATGACGAAGATTCCTCCGAGCGAAGGGCTAGTATTCGCCTTCCTGCGCGGCAGCTTCAAACAAGGAGAAGTGAGCGTGCATCTAACGGAGGAGAAAAACAGCGCGAAGAGCGCCATCATGTTCAGCTCGATCCTGAGCCGCAGGAGCGTCAAGGTTCGCCGCGACGCGTCCGGAACGCCATCCATCCATTATCATATCAAGATGAAAGGCGCAGTACTGGAGTACACCGGTAACGCCTCATTGGCGGAGGATAGCGAGCGGGAACAAATCGAACGGCAAGTGGCGAAGGAACTGACAAGACGGGGAGAGGCGATCATCAAACACATGCAGCAAAATCGCGTTGACAGCCTGGGTATGGGCATTGCGGTGCGCAACCGGATGAGCTACGCCGCTTGGAAGAAGCTGAATTGGCCGGAAGTCTATCCAGAGGTTAAGGCTACATGCAGCTTTAACGTTTTGATCAACAATATAGGCAAGGTGGAGTAAATAGAAAAAGGCCGGATTCCTCGTTTCACTACGAGTACCCGGCCTTCGTCAATTAGTAGATATTCGGCGCTTCGACGACCGGATCGGTGTCCGCTTCATAGTCGACGCCTTCGGTTTCGAAGCCGAACAGCTGGAAAAACTCCTTGCGGTACCCTTCGAGGTCCGACAGCTGCTCGATGTTCTCGGTCGTAATCGCCTCCCAAATCCTCTCGACCTCCGCCTGCACGTCCTCGCGCAGCTCCCAATCGTCGATCCGGATGCGGCCTTCGTCATCAACCGGTACTGCGCCGCCCGCATACAAGCGCTCCGTGAACAGACGGTACGTTTGCTCGATGCAGCCTTCGTGCAGCCCTTTCTCTTTCATCACCTTGTACAGCGCGGAGATGTAAAGCGGCACGACCGGGATCGCGGAGCTGGACTGCGTAACCAGCGCTTTGCTGACCGTGACGAATGCGCGGCCGCCGATGGCTTGAAGCTGCTCATTGAGGTGCTTGGCCGTTGCCTCAAGGTGGTCCTTCGCTTGGCCGATGCTGCCTTCGCGGTAGATGGCTTGCGTAATTTGCGAGCCGATGTAGGAATAAGAGATCGTCGTTGCGCCTTCGGCCAGCACGCCGCCCTGCAACAGTGCGTCCATCCACAGCTGCCAGTCGTCGCCGCCCATGACGGTCACCGTTTCCTTGATTTCCTGCTCGGTTGCCGGCTCGATCGAAATGGACGTCACTTCGCCGGTATGGAAGTTGACCGTTTTGTTCGTGTAGGCGGAGCCGATCGGCTTGAGCACGGAGTTCGCCGTTTCGCCGGTCTTCGGATCCGTTCTGCGCGCGGATGCAACGCTGTATACGACCAGATCGACCTGACCCAGCTCCTTGCGGATCAGCTCGACCGTTTTCTGTTTCGTTTCGTCCATGAAGGCATCGCCGGTCACGCTGAACGATTTCAGCCCCGCTTGCTGCGCGGCCTTCTCGAATGCGGCCGAGTTGTACCAGCCTGCCGATGCCGTGCGGTTCGCCTTGCTTTCGCTTTGGCGGTACACGCCGACCGTATTGGCGCCCGCGCCGAATGCCGCGACGATGCGCGCCGCGAGGCCGTAGCCTTGGGATGCGCCGATGACGAGCACGTTCCGCGGCCCATTGATGGCCGAACGATCTTTTACATATTGGATTTGTTCCTGCACTTGGAGGGCGCAGCCCGTCGGGTGAGCGGTCGTGCAGATGAAACCGCGCGTTCTTGGTTTGATAATCATGGGAGTCGGTTCAGTTCCTCTCATACATAGGTATCGCATTTTTTGCAATGCTCAATGTTCTGATAGTACCCTTATTGAAGCGAAACCGCAACCTATCCGGTAATTTCTGAGAATTTTAAGCTAGTTGAAACGGTGCCCTCTGCTATAATAGCGATAGGAAGCTCAATATAAGGAGATGAATCCGATGGAGAAGCTAGTCAGTCCGATCGAAAACGCGGTGGACAGCGTTTTTGTCCATGTCACGGACCTTAGGCGCGCAGCTGAATGGTACAGCATGGTCATGGGGCTGCCGGTATTGGAAGAAAGGCTGAACGGCGGCAATGTCTACTGGCTGAAGCTGCAAGGCGGGACAGGCCTTATTCTGGACGATAACCGCAGCAATGCGGCGGATACGCCTCATGTCCGCTTTATGTACAAGACCGATGATATCGATGCGGCTCTCCGGTATTTGGAGGGGAAGGGGATCAGCACGCTGGGCGGCATAGAACGTCCGCACCCCGGCTTAGCGTTTATGCGGTTCATCGACCCGGACGGCAACGCCTTAATGGTGACGCAGTCCGATTACGTATCGGACGTCGTTGAACGGCTTCCGGATACGGACAGTCCGATTCAGAACCGATTCGGCGGCATCTTCCTGAACGTGACGGATATGAACCGGGCGATCCGGTTTCACAGTGAAGCGTTAGGGCTTCCTTATTCGGAAGTATCGGATCGGCAAGAGGACTCCATCTACGATCTGGAGATGAAGCAGGGCAGCGGCGTCCTGTTGGACAACAACCGCTATAGGCAAGGTGATACGTACGAAACGCTGTTTATGTTCGTAACGAAAGACGTGGACCGGTCTAAAGATTATTTGGCGGCGCATGGCGTGCCGGTGTTTACCGATATCGAACGGCACGGCGAGCTCGCTTTCTTCACCGTGAAGGACCCGGACGGCAATTTCATCATGATCTGCAGCGAAGTGAACGAATAATAGAAAGGCTGAGTTTGGGACCTTCTGTCCCTAGAACTCAGCCTTTTTTAGGTTTTCGAGCCTCCGCATGGATGGACAGAACCATAGATGAAAGCGCTTTTTTGTTATATATTTGTTATATGCATAAAAACTGGCTGATTCCAAGACTTGCACGATCGGAAAAGGGGACCTTCATCATGACGCTCTTTAGACGGATTCTTCAATATCGAGTATACCGGCGGCTCGTACTTTCGTATCTATTGCTTTCCATCGTAACGATCGCATTGTTGACTTCCATTCTGTACGCCATGTTCTCCTCAAGGGCGGTAGATGAGGTGGATTCCTCTTCGAAGCAAATGCTGGCGCAGGTCAGCTATACGTCGAACGTCGTGTATGACCAAGTCACGGATATTACGAGTCAATTGCTGAGCGATAATGAGATTATTTCCTTCCTCTACGCGAAGGAAGACAATAAGAAAACCAACTATACCGCTTACTTGTTCTTGAACCGGCTGCAGGGCATTTATCCTTTCATCAAGAACATCGGCTTGTACAATTTCACAACCGGCGAATACATCGATTTTCTAGGATTAACGCCCGATCCAAACATCTTAAAGCAGCTGGAGGGCAATTCAATCGGTTTCATTCCGCGCCATGGAGAAACGGTGACGAAAGCTCCGCTTCGCCTGCTTACCTTCCGAATTACTCCGGAAATTTCGTTCGCGGACAAGCCGAAGGGCGCGATTGTCGTGGATCTGGATGAAGCGTACATTCGCAATACGATGCAGGGCATAAGCGCTTCCACGCATGATGCGTTAACGCTGGTTATGGATGCAAAGGGGACCATTATCTCCCATTCCGATCCGCAGCATTTTATGGAAAATTTCAGCGGCAAGCCGTATATTCATCGCATCTTGAGCGATCAGAAGCAATCCGGCGGCTTCGTCGAGAAGATCGAAGGGCAGAAGCAGCTGGTCACGTACGTGAAATCAGCGAATCTGGACTGGTTTTTCGTTACTGTGCGTCCTTATGGGGAAATGATCTCGAACATCGAGGAGCTGCGCAACTGGACGATCTTGATCGCGGTGCTGCTCATTATTGCCGGAGCCGCGTTTTCGCTCCTGATTACGGGCAATATGTATAACCCGGTGAAGGCGCTGCTGGATAAAGTAAACACGACGGGGGCGGCCGCCGCGAAGCCGCCGCTTCGCGTCGATGAATATGAACTGCTGACCGATGCGTTCACGAATACGATCGAAACGGCCAAGTCGATGGAATATACGATTCAGACGTCATCGCAGGCATTGAAGGACAGCTACATCGCGCACTTGCTGAGCGGCAATACGAAGCAGCTGGCTGTCTCCGCCGAAATGAAGCGGGAGTGGGAGAGCCGGTTCTGCGGTCCGTTCCTTACGGTCATCCTGTTCAAAATAGACAGCTATCTGACCTTCCATGAACAGCATAACGCGATGGATCGCGGACTGATCCGGTTTGCTATCGGCAATATTGCCGGAGAGCTGCTCGGCAAACAGTATCGCGCCGATCCCGCTAATATCGATGGGGATGAGGTCACGTTGATCTTGCAAACGGATTCTCCCGATATCGAGGACCAGCTGGTATTGATTTTCGGCGAGATTCAAGATGCTTTGCGCCGCTACTACGCGATTAGCCTCTCGATCAGCATCGGCGACTCCTGCGCGTCACTAAGCGAAATTCGGCATTCCTATGAAACGGCGCGCACGTATATGACGTCGCGATTGTTCCTGGGCCACGGCTGCATGGTGGATGCCAAATCGGCACAGAAGCAGGCTGAGCGGCAGGATCGTTACCCTACCCACATCGAGAAACGGCTCCTCGACTCGTTAAAGCAGAGCCAGTCGGCAAAAATGAAGCGCGAAATCGAATCCTTCCTCGAGGTCTTAAGGGGCTGCACCTATTCCAGCGCGATGCAATACACGCATTTCATCGTGCTTGGCGTCATTAAGGAGTTCGAATATGTGACCGAATGGTGGAACGTCGATGCCGAGCAATTGTATCGTGCGACGCGTCAAATTCAAACGATGGAGACGATCGGTGATATCGAGCGGCTGTTGTTAAGCCTCTGCCAGCAAATTGTGGAGATTCTGGAGGAGAATAAGAAGAACACCTACGTCGTAAAAAATGCGAAAATCATTGAAGCGATCCAGCAGTTCGTCCAAGAGCGTTATGCAGAGCACGGATTGTCGCTTGAAGCGGCTGCAGACTATGTCGGCTTTTCAACGGGCTACATCGGCAAGCTGTTCAAAAATATGACCGGCACCACATTCAACGATTATGTTACGCATATCCGGTTAGAGCAGGCCAAAGTGCTGCTTGCAACGACGAGCGATACGATTGCAGGCGTAGGCGAAGCGGTAGGCGTCTATAATGTTTCGTACTTCACGACGCTGTTCAAGAAGAAATACGGCATTACGCCGTCGGTTTATAAGGAGCAGGCCTCCAACGTGGGTGCATAAGCGATAAAGCCCGGTTTTACTGGGCTTTATCGCTTTTTTGCTGCTTTTCAATATCGGTTTTTCAATAGCGAGTGCGCGATTTTGAAAGCTGTTTTTGGATTAGTGAAAGCAGAGCCGATAGTCGAAATTTACAGGCTCCATACGAAATGTTTATGATGTGGTCAGGAAATCGCTTCAGCAACGAATCAGGCAAGGGGGGCTATTCATGACAGGCTTTATACGCGAGCTCATAAGAAATAAATACGCCTATTTGCTGGTTCTGCCGGCAGTCGTGTACGTATTCATATTCTCTTATGCGTCCTATCCGTATCTGCTCGTCGCATTTCAGCATTTTGATTACAATAAAGGGTTATTCAACAGCGATTGGGCGGGCTTGGCCAACTTTCAATTCTTCTTTAAATCCAATGACGCGATGAGGGTAACCTGGAACACGATCAAGCTGAACGTACTGTTTCTTATATTCGTTACGTTTTTTGCGCTCATGCTTGCGATTCTCTTCAATGAGATCCGCAATAAGCTCTACATCAGACTAGCGCAGACGACGCTGATCTTCCCGAGCTTCTTATCCTGGATCATTGTCAGCTATATGATGTACAGCTTGTTTGCGACGGAATACGGCATCATCAATCAGACGCTTAAAGGGCTAGGCATCGAGCAGATGAACTGGTATTCCAATCCGAATCCGTGGCCGACGATTCTGGTCAGCATGAAAGTATGGAAGGATGCTGGAATGGCTTCCATCATCTACTTGGCGGCGATCACGGGAATTGACGGTTCCTTATATGAATCCGCTGATCTGGACGGTGCAACGAGATGGCAGAAAATGACGCGGATTACGCTGCCGCTCATCATGCCGACCGTTACGATTCTAACGCTGCTGAATCTAGGTAAAATCTTCTATGCGGATTTCGGCATGATCTACGCGATTATCGGCGATAACGGCGTTCTCTATCCCACGACGGACGTTATCGATACCTATGTATTCCGGGCGCTGCGCATGGTTGGCGATCCTTCGAATGCGGCTGCGGTAGGGTTATTCCAGTCGACCGTCGGGCTCTTGCTTGTCTTTGTGGCTAACTGGATCACCCGCAGATATTTCAAGGAAGGAGCGCTCTACTAAGATGACGACAATCGGCAGACGTTTCAGTCCAGGCGTAATCGGGATTTACTTGCTGCTTACGATATTCGCGCTCGCTTGCTTGCTGCCTATGGTGATGACCCTCGTCGTCTCGTTCTCGGATGAGAACAGCATCGTCAATAAAGGCTACAGTCTGTTTCCCGACGCATTTTCCCTGGACGGGTACCGGGCGATCTTCGCCAATAGTGAAATCATATTCAAAGGCTATGGCATCTCGCTCTTCATAACGGCCGTCGGCACGGTGCTGGCCCTTTTTTTAACGGCGATTGGCGCCTATACGCTGGCTAATCCGCAAGTCAAATACCGCAACCATCTGGCGCTTTTCTTCTTCATTACGACGCTGTTCAACGCCGGAATCGTGCCGTGGTATCTGATGGTGAAGAAGCTGGGGCTGCTGGACAACATTCTCGCTCTTATCATACCGTCTCTGCTCTTCAGTGCGTTTAATATGTTTCTCATTCGCAATTTCATGGAAAGCTTGCCCGATGCGCTTCGGGAATCGGCTTATATTGACGGCGCGAATGATTTGACCATCGCGTTCCGCATCTATATGCCGCTCAGTCTGCCGGCGCTTGCGACCATTTCGCTGTTCTACGCCATCGGGTACTGGAACGATTGGTGGAACGCCATCATGCTCGTCGACAACAAAGATTTGTATCCGCTGCAGTATATTCTGTTCCAGCTCCGTTCCAACATTCAAATGCTGGAAATGCTGCCGAAAGGCGCGGGCAATGAGTATACGATGCCGGCGGAATCGGTCAAGATGGCAACGGTAATCATAACAATCGGGCCGATTGCGCTCCTCTATCCGTATTTGCAGCGGTATTTTGTCAAAGGGCTTGTCGTTGGTTCCGTGAAAGGGTAGGGATGATATTTTCCTTGCAAAAGGTAAATATACAAGGCAATTTTCAAAAAAAAGGAGAGGGCAAAGATGAAAAAAGCTTCACTACTATTGTTGTCCTGCGTCATGTCTGTTGCTATGCTGGCGGGTTGCGGCAACAATTCGAATGATGACAGCGCAGCCGGCGATACAAGCAGCAATGCCGGCACCGATTCGGGCAACGCAAGTACGGACGACGGCAACAAAGCCAAAGACGAATCATCTGCAGAGCCTGTTACGATTAAATATGTGCTTCCCGGAACAGAGCCTAAAGAATGGCCGGCCGTTAAAGAAGAAGTCAACAAGAAGCTGCTGGCTGACGGCGTAGGCGTTCAAATCGAGAAGGAATACATCGATTGGGGCGCTTGGGAGCAAAAAATCAACCTGAAGCTGTCCACGAACGAAAATTTCGATATGTTCCACGTCATGAATGACTGGGTCGGTCTTGCAAACTATGCAGGCCGCGGCGCATTGAAGGATATTACGAAGGAAGTCGAAGAGTTCGGTCCGAACTTGAAGAAGCTGATTCCGGCATCCGTTTGGACCGGCGTAACGAAAGAAGGCAAAATCTACGGCATTCCTGCCTATTGGTATGAGTCGGCGATTGACGGATCGATCACCCTCAATAAATACTTGCTGAACAAAGCAGGCGTAAGCGCGGACATTCAAAACCGCGACCAATTGCTTGATGCGCTGGAGCAAGTGAACACGAAGCTGAATATGAAGCTAACCATTCCGATTCGCGGCGGCCAAGCGGGGCCGGCCGATATTTTCCAACGCACTTATGATGCTTATCCGTTCACGGTCCGCGATAACGTGGCGTTCATCGGTCAAGACGGCGTCGTGAAGAACTGGGTGGAAACCGAAGAGTTCAAGCAGGATGCGGAATGGTTCCGCAAGGCGTACGAGAAGAAGCTCATCAACCCGGACGTGCTCACCGTGAAACAAGAGCAAGTTCAAGATCAAATCAAATACGGCAAATACGCGTTCGTATTCGGAACGCCGGGTTCGCTCACCGATGCTCAGAAAACGTATCCGGATATTAAAGACGAAGATTTCTCGCTGTTCCGCCTGAACCCTGAGAAAGAGAATTTCCGCATGGTCAACGCGAAGAACGTCAACGTTGTTGCCGCGAACAGCAAGCACCCGGCGGAAGTGGTGAAGTTCCTGAACTGGCTGTACGACAAACAAGAGAACTATGACCTGTTCATGTACGGAATCGAAGGCAAAACGTATAACAAAGTCGGCGACAAAGGTCTTGATCTGATCTTGGATCCGAAAACCAATTCGCCGATTTATCTCCAGGATGACTGGATGATCGGGAACCTTAACCTCATCCGCGTGAACCAAACCTTGCTGGATGCAAACAAACAGCTGTATCGAGAGGATAAAAACGCGAAGACATTCTTCGCGGCAAACTTCTTCTTCGATCCGGCACCGGTTAAAGCCGAGATGGGGAACGTGCAAGCGGTGTATACATCCGACGTCACGCCGATTTATCGCGGCGTTGTAGACTACGATTCGCACATCCAAGCTGCGCTGGATAAGCTGAAAGCAGCGGGGATCGATAAAGTGCTGGCGGAATACCAGAAGCAGCTGGATGCCTTCAAAGCAACGGCGCCTGCAGAATAAGTTGAGTTAACGGATGGCTCCTATCCGCATTGGATGGGAGCCATTTAGTTTACATGCGGATGGAGGAGTCGACATGATCCGGCTAGTGAAAAGAGAATTGAAAACGTGCTGCGAGCTGCTCTCGGAATATGAAGACAGCGGCAAAACGGCTGCGAATCCGGTCAAGCTGCAGTTCGAAGGCGTAGGCAGCCGCGATGTATACAATATTGCCGCGCCTTTCGAGGATGAGGGCGAGCACGTTATCGCGGGCCGTGTGGAAGCCAGAGACAGCGAGCATGCGCAGCTTATGTTCTTTGTGGAGCGGGCAGGCGTGTGGACGCCCCGGGCAGGCGCGCCGGTATTCGCGCTGCAGGACCCGTTCCATACGCGCATTCATGGCGAGCTTGTGGTCGGAGGCGTGCAAATTTATCCGCATCCCGAGCGGCCGGATGCGCTCGCGTGGCGCACCGTCTTCTATAAAGGCGCCTCGATCGCAGATTTGCAGCTGTTTTTTACAGGGCCTAACGGAATGAAGGATTTGCGGCTTGTAGAGCTGAAGGATGGCTCGGTCGGCGTGTTTACCCGTCCACAGGGCGAGAAGGGCGGCCGCGGCAAGATCGGTTACGCCTGCGTGTCATCATTGAGCGGGCTGACGGTGGGGATCGTTGAGGGAGCTCCTCTGCTAGACGGCCAATTCGTCGACGCGGAATGGGGCGGAGCCAACGAGCTTCACCTGCTCGCGAACGGCATTGTCGGCGTGCTTGGTCATATTGCCTGCTTCGATGACCGAGGTGATCGCCACTATTATCCGATGGCATTCGGATTTGATCCCGTTTCCGGACGATTCACCGATATCGAGCTGATTGCCGTCCGAAACCGGTTCTTGGCCGGCGCGGCCAAGCGAACAGATCTGGTTGATGTGGTATTTAGCGGCGGTATAATCCGTAAGCCGGACGGAACGGCCGATCTGTATGCCGGCATTAGCGATGCGGAGGCACATCGGCTGACGATTGATGATCCTTTTGCGAAATATGAAGCGTTGGAGAAGACGTAAACCGAAAGAAAGCGGCAGCCTGGGACGAGATGCTCAAGTCCCTGGCTGCCGCGTTTTATTCCCATTATTTCTTCTGGACGACCGGCATCATCATGCCGTTGTCCATTCCCATCATGCTGACGCTGCTGCCATCGGCATCGTCGCCTTCGTACAGGTACACCTCGGTGCCGAATACAGGCTCCGCATAAGGGAGGTGCGTGCGGCCCCGGGCGAGAATTTGGCGGTAGTTGCCGGAATCGCCCTCGAAGCCGTCATGGTCCCATGGCACCCAGGAGCGGGCGTTGCAATAGTGGCACACATACGAGCGGCGGAAGCGGTCCGTCGTCTTGTTCGGATAGGACCGGTGAAGCAGATGCGAGTGGAAGAACAGCACGTCGCCCGGCTGCAGCGGCACGGAAATAGGCGGCGGATAGTTCGCGACCACCTTCGAAAGCGTGTTCACCTCGTCGTCGAGATGGCTGACGTTGCTCACGCTGTTTAAATTCGAGAAGGCATCCAGCGCGTGCACGTTGCCGCCGCCGATCTCGGCCGGCGGATAGATCGGCTCATGGTTGGAGCCCGGCACGACCCAGAGGCAGCCATTCTCTTCATCGGCATCTTCAAGGGCGATCCATGCGCCGATAAGCGTATCGGGATGCGTCTTGATATAGCATGCATCCTGATGCCAGCCTTGGCCGCCGCGGCCCGGCGGATTCAGGAACATCATCGATTGCACGGCATAGACATCCGGCCCGATGAGCGCCTCGGTGACGTCCAGGATGCGCGGGTTCAGCATGCCGCGCTCGGCGGCCGGCTCTTTGCGGGAAAGCATGTGCACGCGCGTCGCTTGTTTAAACTCTTCGCTCAACGGATCGTCACCGCCGAAATTGATGCCCGGATTTTTGTTCTGGTTACGCGTTTTTTCAGCAAGCTCATAGAGCTCGGCGATGTCTTCTTTTGACACAAGACCTTTGACGATCAAATAGCCATTGCGCTGGTAATGCGCATATTCTTCAACACTGACCAAGTAGCGGTCATCCCGTTCGCGGGACTTAGGCGTATAGTAGGTTGCCATCGTGTATATTCCTCCAGTAGAGAAGTTGATATGCTTTCATTTTGCTATAGTCCGAGAACGGTTTCAATGGAGCGAACACGATAATCGGTGTGTTTATTTGATATCCGGATTCACGACGACATGGCGGTTGACGAACGAACGGCCCGGATCGGCGCCAATGTCGGCATGCCGGAAGATCGGTTCCTTGCAGCGCTCCATATATTCAGTCGCGGTCATGCCGCGAATGCGTTTATACATTTTCGAAAAATGATGCTCGTCTCCGAAGCCGGCCAAGTACGCGATTTGCTTCACGGTCCCCGCCCCCTTCATCATCAGCTCCTCCGCGCGGTGCAGCCTGCGTTCGAGCAGCATACGCTTCGGAGAAATACCCACCGCAGCCACGAACATGCGAGTAAAATGCTCATGCGACCAGCCGGATTGCCTCGCGATGCTCTCGATCGTCAACGGCTCGGCCAGATGCTCCTCGATATACGCGATGCTGTTGGCGATTTGAACGGGGTAGCTGCTGACCGCGAACTCAGGCGTTTTGTCGGCGTAGGCGGCCAGCTCTTCCAGCGCGGCGGCGAGAAGCGCCGTCAGCCTGCGCCGCCAGTGGTGGGATTGATGGTTCGCCACGACGACGATCTGGCTCATGAGCGCGGCAACCAGGCTGATGTGCTTGGCCGGTACGATGTCATGGCTCCCGAGCAGCGCGGCAAATCGAGGATCCTTGTTTCGCAGCGAGTCATAGTCGAAATGGACGAATTGGTGCCGGACGTTACGCTCGCGGTCAAAGAGATAGCGGTGGGAGACGCCCGGCTGCGTCAGCAGGAAGCAAGGCGAATCGAGCAGCTGCGCCGTGCCTTCCACCTCGTAAACCGTATCAGTCCCCTCCGGAAAATAGACCAGCTCAAAGTCGTCGATCTTACGCGGACCGAGCGTGTGACCGCCGGCCTGCAAGATAATATCGCCGATGCTGTTGATGACCGGCCATCCGCTCTGATTAGGCGGCATGCGGAGCACATCCTTCCTTCGCTCACGCGCGGCTTGGCGCGCTAGCGGGCTCTTTGGGTTTATTATTGCCGAGACGCGGGGGGCGGCGCAATAGAATCCTTCTCGCGTATAGCTGCCTTTCTACGAATTTTGGAGTTGAAATTGTACACCGGGCGAGCTATAGTGAAAGTAGAGTAGGTTTATTATACAGAAGTTGGTTTACTATACAGAACTAGATGAGGCGATCAGCGTGTCTGAGGAACGCAAATACTGGGTGCCGGCCTTGGAAAAGGCGGATAAGGTGCTGGCTATGATTGCGAAGGATCCGGCCAAGCATAAGCTGATCGATTTATCGAAACGGCTTGAGATCAACAAGAGCTCGATGTTTTCGCTGCTCGGCACGATGGAGGCGCTCGGTTGGGTGAAGCGGGCGGCGGCAGGCGATACGTACGCGCTCGGTCACGCATTTGCCGAATTCGGCTCCTCGTACCTGAAGCAGTATGACCTGCATCAGCACTTCCAGGACGAAGCGGCTCCGGTTCGCGACCGGCTGCAGGAGACGGTTCAGCTGGCGAGGCTTGCAGGCGATCAAGTGCTGTACTTGGGCAAAATGGAAGCGGTATCGCCAGTTCGGCTGCATTCCGAGCCGGGCATGCGGCTGCCGGCCTATGTAACGGCGCTCGGCAAAACGATGCTCGCCCAGCTAAGCCGGGAAGAGCTGCTGGCACTCTATCCGCAGCCCGAGCTGACGAAGCTGACGCCCTATACGATCGGCCACCGCGACGAATTGTTCGCGCAGCTGGACGCGATCCGCGAGCAAGGCTATGCCATGGACGACCAGGAGTCCGTCATGGGCTTCCGCTGCGTGGCGGCGCCGATCCGTTCAGGCGGGGGCGAAATGGCTGCTGTCAGCTGTTCCATGCTGCTGCACCAGTGGGAAGTCAAAGCCGCGGAGGCAAGGGACGAGATGATCGGCCTGGCGGAGCGGCTATCGGTACCAACCAACACATAGGGAGATGAGAGAATGCGTCTGCAAAACAAAGTAATTCTCATTACAGGTTCGGGCTCCGGCATCGGCAAGAGCACGGCGCTGCTGTTTGCGCGCGAAGGCGCGAAGCTTGTGATCAACGATCTGTCCGAGCAGCATGGAACGGAAACGGTTCGTGAAATCCAAGAAGCGGGCGGGGAAGCGATCTTCATTCGCGCGGACGTCACGAATCCGGCTGAAGTTTCCGCGATGGTCGATCGAGTTATCGCGACATACGGCGTCATCGACGTCCTCTTCAACAATGCGGGCATCAGCGGCGTCGGCGTGCTGCATGAAATCGAGCCGGAAACGTGGGACCGCGTCATGAACGTCAATATCCGCGGCGTCTTCCTGCCAAGCAAATACGTCATCCCGCACATGATCGAACGCCGTTCGGGCTCCATCATCAATATGTCTTCCTGCATCGCGGAGATCGGACTTGCCCGCCGCGCCTCTTATGCCGCAACGAAAGGCGCCGTGCTTGCGCTTACGAAGTCCATGCAAGTGGATTACGCGCAATACAACATCCGCGTTAACGCGCTTCTGCCAGGAACCATCATGACCCCGTTCGTCGAAAATTACTTGAAAACGTCCTATGCCGACCCGGCTGCAGCCATCGAAGGGCTGAAGAAGCGCCAGCTGAGTGAAGAACTCGGTTTGCCGGAGGATGTCGCCAAGGCCGCCCTGTTCCTTGCATCGGACGAATCGTCGTTCGTGATGGGTGCGCCTCTCTACGTAGACGGCGGCGTCGTATTTGGGAAGAACGCTTAACAGCGGCATTATTTTCACAATAAACCATATTGGAGGGCTATCGAACTCATGAAACTCATTAGCATTTCTAAGCAAGGCCGCAACGCGCTTGGCGTCGTAACGGAAAGAGGAGTCGTGGATGTAGAGGCAGCGCTGCAAGCAGGAGCTGGCGGCCATAACGCTGAAGTGCCGTCGACTGTGACGGCCGTCATCGAAGGCGGAGACGCTGCATTGGCGTCGCTGCGCGGTTATATAGGTTCCCTGCAGCTCGCAGGCGGGGAATCGTTTCTTCGCCAGGAAAGCGAAATCGAATGGGGACCGTGCGTCACGCATCCGAACAAAATCATCTGCATCGGCCTGAACTACCGGAAGCATGCGGAGGAAACGAACGCGCCGATCCCGGCTTATCCGATTCTGTTCAACAAATTCAACAATACGTTGACTGGCCACCTCAAGGATATCGCGGTGCCTAAGGTGACGGAGAAGCTTGATTATGAAGCGGAGCTCGTCATCGTGATCGGCAAGAAAGCAAAATACGTGGCTAAAGAAGATGCGCTCAGCCACGTATTCGGTTACTGCGCCGTTAACGACCTGTCGGCGCGCGACCTGCAGCTTCGCACGCAGCAATGGCTGCTTGGCAAGTCGTGCGACGATTTCAGCCCGCTCGGGCCGTATCTGGTAACGGCGGACGAAGTCGGCAACCCGAACGACCTGTGGATCAAGTCGACCGTGAACGGCGAAGTGCGTCAATCGTCCAACACGTCGGATATGATTTTCCGCTGTGACGAGATCGTCAGCTATGTGTCGCAGCATATGACGCTCGTGCCTGGCGATATCATTCTGACGGGAACGCCGGAAGGGGTCGTGCTCGGTTTGCCGCCGGAGCAGCAGGTCTACCTGAAGCCGGGCGACGAAGTGACGATTGAGATCGAGAAGCTTGGCGCATTGACGAACCGTTTTGTCGCGGATGTGCAATAAACGAGAAAAGGAGTGCGCATGCACTCCTTTTCTCGTGGATTAACGAGGGGAAATCTCCGCCGTAACCGGATAATGGTCGGAAGGATAGCGGCCGTTATACGTCCGGCGGTCGACTTGAACCGATGCGACCGATGCGTTTGGGGTAACCCAGATATAGTCGATCGGTTCGCCTTCTTCGCCGCCTTGAAAGGCGTGGAATGTTCTTCCGATGTCCGCCGGATCTTCAAGTGATGCGTAAGCGTTAACGAGCCCCAGCTCATTCAGGCATGCGACGACATCGCTGTCCGGCTCGCAATTGAAATCGCCCGTCAAAACGGCGGGAATGATGCCGCCGAGCGCTGCGGATTGCTTCATCCGGTCGGCGATCAGCCGGACCCCGCTCGTTCTCGCTTCGGCGCTGACGTGATCCAGATGGGTATTGTAAACGATCCATTCCTGGCCATTCGCTTCGCGCAGCTTCACCCAAGTGCACATCCGGGGACATGCGGTATTCCAGCTCATATGCCCGAGCTGCTCCGGCTGTTCGGACAGACCGAAATGGCCGCTTTCCACCGGCTTCAGCTTGTCCGTGCGATAGAAGACGGCGCAGTATTCGCCGTCGAGCTCTCCTGTTCGGCTAATGCCCACCCAGCTGTAAGCCGGCAGCTGCGCATGCAGATCCTGCAGCATCGCATTCGTGCCTTCCTGTGTTCCGACGACGTCGGCATTCGCCTGCTTAATGGCTTCTGCCGCCTCCTGAATCCGGTACGGCCAAGCGTTGTCGCCGTCGCTTGCGACGTGGACGCGCAGGTTGAACGTCATGATTTTCATCGTTTCATATCCTCCAATCGGTATTGGCATGAATAAGGAATCGAACCAAAATATAACATGCAAGCGCTTCAGCCCACAACCGTTTTCATTCATTTAAATTGAGAGGTGCAGAAAAGCCATGATCAAAATCGATGCCCATCAGCATTATTGGAAGCTGGACCGCGGCGATTACGGCTGGTTGACGCCGAAGGCCGGCCCGGTTCTTTACCGCGATTATGCGCCGGAGGATTTGGAGCCCGCGCTGGCGCAAGCCGGCGTCGCGCGCACGATCGTCGTCCAAGCGGCGGCGACTCACGAGGAAACAGCCTACATGCTGCAGCTTAGCGATACGACGGAATCGATTGCCGGGGTCGTAGGCTGGTTAGATGTTCACGATCCGAATTGGCGGAGCGTCCTGGAAGGCTTCCGCAAGCATCCGAAGTTTGCCGGCATTCGCATCATGATTCAAGATATGCAGGATCCTTACGAGAGCCATCACCCGAATTCGCTGGAGGCGCTTCGTTACTTAGCGGAGATCATGCTGCCTGTCGATCTGCTCATCACGAGCGGTCAGCTGCCGGCTACGATCGAGCTGCTCCGGCAGGTGCCTGGGCTGCACGCCGTTATTGACCATATCGGCAAGCCGCAAATCCGCGAAGGCATCTTCGAGCCTTGGGCCAGCCTGATCAGCGAGATCGCGAAGTCGCATCCCGGCGTGTACTGCAAGCTGTCCGGCATGCTGACCGAAGCGGCGCACGACGATTGGAAGCCGGAGCAGTTTACGGCCTACGTGAGGCATATCGTCGAGGCGTTCGGGACGGAGCGCATCATGTTCGGAAGCGACTGGCCGGTCTGCCTGTTGGCGGGAAGCTATCAGGACGTATGCGACGTGTTGGAAGCGGCGCTGCCGTCATCGCTCAGCGAACGGGAGCGAGAGGCTCTATACGGCGGCAATGCGGCTTCATTCTACAAGCTGGCTTTGTAATAAGAATCGCAAAACCTTGGGGCAGCTAAAATCTTGATGACTAGCCTCCCAAGGTTTTTTTTCGTTTATCGGGCTGTGGGCGGTTGACAGTATCTCCTCTACTTCGTATAGTCGAAATGGACTATACGAGTATGAATCGGTTTTAAGGAGTGGTGAGGGATGGCCAAACGAAAAGTGACGAACATGCTGGCATTGGCGGTCCTGTCGCTGCTTAACGAACGGCCCATGCATCCGTATGAGATCGCCGCAACGATGAAGCAGCGCGGCATCCCTGACGTGATCAAGCTCAATAACGGATCGCTTTACTCGGTGGTGGAATCGCTGCTCAAGCACAAGTGGATCGTGCCGATCGAGACGCAGCGGGAAGGAAAGCATCCGGAAAGGACGATTTACGCGCCGACGGATGCAGGGGTTGCCGAGTTTCACGATTGGATCCGGGAGCTGATCGATTCGCCGGTGAAGGAGTATCCGCAGTTTCCTGCGGCGCTTTCGTTCATCGGACATATTTCGCCGAAGGAAACGGTGGCGCTGCTCGAGCAGCGGAGGGCCTTCCTGCAGAAGGACGTGGTGCAGCGCCGGGCCGGCAATGCGTTCGCGGTATCGAAAGGGCTTGCCCGCATTTTCATTATCGAGCAGGAGTATATCGTGAACCAGCTGGAAGCGGAGTTGGCATGGCTTGAGGCGTTCATTCGCGACATCAAGGGGGGCGGCCTCACCAAGCTTCAGGAGGGGGCGCAGGTATGGATCGATACGACGCCTGGTTCGGAAGACGGCAATCAAACATGACAGACTGGAAGTCTGGAAAGAGCAAAGACGATTCTAATGTGGAGGGAAAACGTCAAAATGATGGCACAACGAAACAATGTGGGAGTTGTCGTGGCAGGCTTGCTGCTTAGCATTCTCATGGCTAGCATGGACAACACGATCGTAGCCACGGCTATGGGGACGATCGTCCATGACCTTGGCGGCATGGACAAATTCGTCTGGGTCACTTCGGCTTATATGGTCGCCGAAATGGCCTGCATGCCGATCTTCGGCAAGCTGTCCGACATGTACGGACGGAAACGGTTTTTTATTTTCGGGATTCTCATGTTTATGCTCGGCTCCATACTTTGCGGTACCGCAAATACGATTATAGAGCTCAGCATTTACCGTGCGATTCAAGGGATTGGCGGCGGCGCGCTAGTTCCGATCGCGTTCACGATCATGTTCGACGCCGTGCCGCTTGAGAGCCGAGGCAAGCTGGGCGGCCTGTTCGGCGCCGTATTCGGCATGTCGAGTATTTTTGGTCCCCTGCTCGGCGCCTATATTACGGACTATATCGCATGGGAATGGATTTTCTACATCAATTTGCCGCTTGGCCTGATTGCCTTCGCCATGATCGCGTTCTTCTATAAAGAATCGGTCGAGCATACGAAGCAGCGGATCGACTGGGGCGGCGCAGCCACGCTCGTAGCAGCCATCATCTGCCTCATGTTCGCGCTTGAGCTTGGCGGCAAGGAGTATGCATGGGATTCGGCGATGATTCTCGGCTTGTTCGGAAGCTTCGCCGTCCTGCTCATCGCCTTCGTTCTTATTGAACGCAAGGTGGCGGAGCCGATTATTTCGTTCGGCATGTTCCGCAAACGGCTGTACTGGTCCAGCAATGCGATGGCGATGTTCAGCGGGGCGGCGTTCATTACCGCGTCGGTCTATATTCCGATCTTTATTCAGGGCGTGCTCGGAGGGAAAGCGACCAACGCGGGACTTGTTCTGCTGCCGATGATGCTTGCCTCCGTCGTAACGGCGACCGGCGGCGGTTTCCTCATGACCAAGATCACGTTCCGCTCCATCATGATCCCGACGCTAGCGATCCTTGCGGTCGGCAATACGCTTCTGACTACGCTAGGCGTCGATTCGAGCCGCTTTATCGTCACGGTGTTCATGATTTTGGTCGGTCTTGGCATCGGCGCTTCTTTTTCCGTCCTAAGCAATGCCGCAATCTATTCGTTCTCGCCAAGAGAACGCGGAGCGGCGAGCGCGACGCTGAACTTCCTTCGCTCGCTCGGCATGACCGTAGGCATTACCGTTTTCGGGATTATCCAAAGCCACGTGATGACGAACAAGCTGACGGCTGCGTTTTCAGGTGCAGAAGGCGGCGCGGCTCAGCTCCCGCCGGAGCTTGATCTAAGCGACCCGCGCGCGATTCTGACACCGGAGACCAGGAAGCTGATCCCGGCCGATGTGCTCGATAAGATCGTTACCGCGCTGTCCTCCTCGATCACATACACCTTTATGTGGGCGATCATCCCGTCTGTGCTGGCTCTCGTCTTCGCGTTCTTCATGGGCCGCGAGAAATTGGATGAGATGGCGCAGAGCAGTGAGTACGGCTCCCATTAATTTGTCAGTGCCGCCCGGCTTGGGCGGCATTTTTTTACCCCCGCAACAGCGGGCACACGATTAAGCCCGCCCATTCTTGTTCATATTGGATAGCATAAGGAGGATGCAATCCACTATGACAAAACGTTTGGCGGTCTTAATCATGGCCCTCGCCATAGCCGCCGCAGTTCCGAATCAGCGCGCGCTGGCCGATCCGGCGCCAGAGACCGTCTTTATCGATGAAAGCGGCTATGAAGGCGATCTGCTGGCATGCGTAAAGCTGATCAATTTACATCTCAACTACTTGAACGCCGGGGACAGTGCCGCAAGCAAACAAATACTGACCTCGGACTATAGGGCGACCTTCAGCGCATTTACGCCCGGCTACACCGTTTCGGATGCCAAATTGCGTAAAGTCGGGAAGACGGAATCCGGCGGATATGTCGCCTACGTCGATGTCGACAGCAAATTGAAGAAGAAGCCGATGATCGAAACGATCACCTATGAATTTAAACGCGAAAACGATGTCTGGCTGATCGACAAATCCGGCGGTTAACCCGCTTAATCGACGCCGGCGACCGACAGCTTAATCCCCCTCCATCTGGTACAGTAGGACTATCTGAGGAGGGGGAACTATGAAATCCGATTTGAAGGTATCGCTGAATGGCGGCATCCATCCGCTGCCGAATTCACCGCATTGGAATTCCTTCAAGGTGGCGGTGCATTTGGTCATCGCCATCGCTCTGGCATTCCTTGGCGCGTGGTTTCTGCCGAAGGGCTACAACCTGTCGGCCGTTATCGTCATGGAGCTGTACATGATCGCCGTCATCGGCAAAGGCAAGCTGGACCATCCGCTCGGCATTCTCATCAACGAACGGAACCTCATGAGTCTTTCCCGGCTGCAGATGACGCTTTGGACGGTGCTGTTTACATCGGCCTATTTTACGCTTCTCATCGAGAACATTTCACTGCATCCCGGCGAGCAGCTGCAGCTGCAATTCGATTCGACCGTGCTGGCGCTGATGGGCATCAGCAGCGTGTCGGCGATTCTAAGTCCGATGATCCAGGGCACGAAGAAGAACCGGGAGATCGACGCTAATTTGAAAGCGCAGCTCATTCAGGGCGCAGCCAATTGCTACAACAAGAGCACGGAAGAGATCGAATCGAGCATGCAGGGGACGCTGTACGCAAATCCGTCTTATAAGGACGCGCGGTTCAGCGATATTTTCGAAGGGGAAGAGATGCAGAACCACGCGTACATCGATGTGGCGAAGGTGCAAATGTTTCTGTTTACGATGATGGCGTTCCTTGTGTACGGGGCGACAATTTTCTCGCTTGTCATTACCCGCGATCCGGGAACGATTACAAGCTTTCCGGAACTGCCGGAGGAGTTCATTGGTCTCATCGGCATCAGCAACGGCGGATATTTAACGAGCAAGATCATCAATTTCACTAAATCGACCCCTACCTAAAAGCCTAACAGGATTACCTATGCGATATAACGAATCGAAGCCGTTTCTCCTATGCCTAGCAGGCGGGAGAGACGGCTTTTTGTCGTTTACAAGAGTCACATGGCACATTTTAACAATATGTTCACAAATCATTAACGGCTGGTTAACATTACCTGCTTCCTACTTTAACGGCTGCTTTACAATGTCTTCCTATAATCAAAACTGTACATAACAGGTTGACCACAAACCAATTTCAGAAGGGGATACGAGCTACATGTCCATGAAAAAAACGCTTATGATTTCCGCCCTGGCAGCGGCACTCGGCACATCGGCGGCAGGCGCGGCATCGGCTGCTGCAGCGCCGAATGCGACAACAGTCGACCTCATGATCAACGATCAAGCGATTCATGTTCGTTCGATTCAAGCGGGCAGCCAAGCGCTGTACTCGTTGCGCGATCTGGGAGCGGCGGCAGGCGCGCTGTTCGAAGTCAACGTCAAAGCTGGCGTAACGGCCTACTTCAACAACCAAGCGATTGAGCTTCACGCGGGCTCTAACGCAGCGCTCGTCGATGGTGAGCCTCTTGACCTGCTTCAAGCCGTGCAAAGCGTAAACGGCAGCTACTATGTATCGCTTGAAGATTTCGTGAGCGCATTCGGTCTTGACGCGTTCCAAGATGCCTCCGGCAAAATCTCCATCGACGCGATCGGGAAAGTCCATGCCGACAACATCCGCTGGTTGAACGCAGATCACCTGCTGGCGGCTCAACTGACGGAAGAAGGACGCATCGACTACATCGTGGACGCGCGTACGGGAGCATACAAGAAGCTGATTAACGCTGGCGATGCTTCCGAACTGACGGTTGCTCCGAATGGCCAAGCTGCAGCTTACACGAATAATGACGGTATCGTGTTCGTAATCGACCTAACGAAGAAGTTTTTGACGCCTAAAGCGATTTCGTCCGATAACTCGATCAAGCCTGAACTGGTCTGGTCGGCTGACAGCAAATCGATTTTCTTCCTGCAAGGCGATAAAGGCAGCGTCATCGCGAAGATGAACGTCGCTGACGGAAAGATCTCGAAAGTGCTGGATGATAAAGTCGATTACAAAGCCGGTTTGGCGGTTTCAGCGGACGGCACTAAATTCTATTACACGGTTACTAAGCCGGGCGCAGTAACGGCTGACGCTAATAAGCCGGTCGAGGAAGACGATGTTAATATCGACAATACGGGTACGGAGCCGCAAATCTACTACTTCGATGCTTCGGCAATGAAGGATGGCAAAGCTGTAAAGCTGACGTCTCTGACGGACGACAAAGTATTCGTAGGCGCAGCTGCAGATGGCAGCAAGGCTTACTATGTGAGCGTAGAAGAAAACAAGCCGTCCTCGCTCGTTGCCGTAGCGGCAGACAAAACGGTTACGAAAGTCATTGGCAATAAAGACGTGCTGCAAGCGACAATCGCCGGCGACAAGATCTATGCGCTGACGGATGCCGCCAACGGTGTGGAAGTCGTTGAAGTGACGCTCGCAACCGGCGCGGTTGCCAGCCTTGGCAGCGTGGAAGGCAACGTTAGCGAAGTCGTTGCAGCGGCAGGCACGCCGACTGCATTCGTGATCGATGATGCGGTGTATGTCAACTGGAACGGCACGCTTAAGAAAGTAACGATCTAATTCATACTTTTGTCCCAAAATGAGAGGAGATCTTACACAGATGAAAAGAAAATGGCTAAAAGGCATGGCACTGACTCTTATGGCGCTTGCAGTAGCGTTCGGAACGGTATCCTCCGCTGGCGCGGCAAGCAAATTGAGCGGCCGCATCGTAATTAACGGCTCCTCGGCGCTGCTTCCGCTGACGCTGCAAGCGGCGAACGAGTTCAAGAAGCTGAACCCGAAGGTCCGCATTTCCGCTTCGGCGGCAGGCTCGATCACAGGCCCGCAATCGGTTCGCAAAGGCATCGCGGACATCGGCGCCGTAGACTGGGATGCATCGAAGGATGTACCGGGCTTCAAGAAGTTTGACGGTCAAGTAGCTCACAAGGTAGCGGTAATTCCTTTCGCAGCGGTCGTAAATAGCGGCGTGGGCGTGAGCGGCCTGACGACTTCTCAACTGCAGGGCATTTTCTCCGGCAAAATCACCAACTGGAAGGATGTCGGCGGCTCCGACGCGGATATCATCGTCGTCAACCGCGCTTTCGGTTCCGGCACGCGCGTCAACTTCCAAATGAAGGCGCTGGCAGGCAAAGACTTCATGACGAAAGGCTCCAACTACAAAGAAGTCAAATCGAGCGGCGACATGAAAACGGCCATCGAAACGACGCCGAACGCGATCGGCTACATCGACCTCGTTTATGTAACCAGCAAAATGAAAGCCGTCAAAATCAACAACGTGGCACCGACGGAAGCGAACGTCATTAACGGCAGCTACAAGGTTTGGGGTTATGGCTACTACATGACCAAAGAACAGCCGACAGGCGCAACGAAAGCGTTCATCGACTATGTCCAAAGCAAGAAGTTCCAAACCGGATCGTTGAAGAAGCTTAAATTTATTCCGATCTCGGCCATGAAATAGAGGGTACAGCGGAGCCGGCTTATCGCAACCGAACTTGCGAGGCCGGCTCTGCGTTTGAACAATCGAAAGGAGAGCAGCGTCATGAGCATGATTGATATCCCGACTTCAGGCAAGGCGTCCGCATCAAGCGAACTTGGACGGAGCCTCGAAGCTTCGTCCGGCCGGATATTCAGCCGCAAATCGCGGCTTTCGTTCTACAACCGCACTTTCCGCATCATCTGCATCGCCAGCGCGGTCTTCGTCTGCATGATTTTATTCTCGATCCTGTTCCTGATGGGACGCACCGGCATTCTGACCTTTGACACCGTATCCGTGAAGGATTTCTTCTTATCGACGGAATGGGTACCGGAAAATGACCAGTACGGCGCATTTATCTTTATCTTCGGCACCTTCGCCTTAACGCTGCTGACCATGGCGATCTCCGTACCGCTTTCGGTCATTATCGCGATTTTCCTATCGGAAATGACGCCGGGTTGGCTGAAAACCGCGCTGCGTCCCGTGCTTGACCTGCTCGTCGGCATTCCTTCCGTCGTATACGGGTTTCTCGGCCTGACGGTGCTGATCCCGATGCTTCGCACGGTGACGGGCACGAATATGGGCGACGGCATCCTGGCGGCGGCGATCGTGCTGACGATCATGGTGCTGCCGACCATCAGCCGGATTACGGACGATTCCATCGTCGCCGTTCCGAAGAAATACCGGGACGCTTCGTATGCGCTGGGGGCCACGAGATTTCAAACGATCCTGAAGGTCGTTCTTCCCGCTGCCCGAAGCGGCATTATGTATGCGGTCATTCTCGGGATGGCCCACGCGATCGGCGAAACGATGGCGGTCGTCATGGTCATCGGCAATACGCCGCAGCTAGCGGATGCCCTATTCAAGCCGACATCCGTGTTGACGAGCAACATCGTCATGCAAATCGCGAACGTGCCTTTCGATTCGACGTGGAATGATGCGCTCTACTTGATGGGCTTTATTTTGCTCGTCATCTCGCTTCTTATGATCGTGATCGTACGCTTAATCCAAGGCAGAGGGGTAAAAGCATGAGCAAAGTGACCACCGCGGCTAATCAGTTTGCGGCTCGCAGAGGTTTTAACCAAATTGCTAACCGGCTGTTCACCGGCATCGTATGGCTGATCGGCATTTGCACGATCGTGTTTATTTGCGGCTTGCTGTTTCTGATCTTGAAAAAAGGGCTTCCGGAGCTCGACTGGAGCTTCCTCTACGGACTGCCGAGCGAAATGGAGGAGGGCGGGGGCATTGGACCGTTGATCTTCAACTCATTCTACGTGCTCGTCATCTCGCTCGTCATTTCGATTCCGCTTGGCATGGCGGCAGGCATCTATTTAGCGGAATTTGCGCCGGCTACGAAGTTCATTGCTTTTATCCGCATTTGCGTGGAAGGGCTCGCATCTGTGCCCTCGATTATTTTCGGTTTGTTCGGCATCGCCTTGTTCGTTGAGGCGCTCGATATAGGACTTACGATTATCGGCGGCGCGGTGAGCCTGGCGTTCTTGAACCTGCCGGTTCTGACCCGGGTAACGGAGGAATCGATCAAGGCGGTTCCGAAGGAACTGAAGCATGCTTCGTTCGCGCTTGGCAGCACGCATCTGCAAACCATCCGCCGCGTTCTTATTCCGGTTGCTCTGAACGGAATCATAACGGGGATCTGCTTGACGGCTGGGCGCGCTTTCGGCGAAAGCGCCGTGATTATTTTGACGGCCGGCGTATCCTCGTCGGGTGAAATGTGGGATTTCAGCTTGTACTCCCCAGGCGCGACGCTTGCCGTGCACTTGTGGTATGTGCAATCGGAGGCGATCGTTCCTGACGCGCAATTGATTGCCGAGAAGTCGGCAGCCGTGCTTGTGTTTGTCGTCCTGCTCATCAATATCGTCTTCCGCGTTCCGCTCTGGCTGAACGAGCGCAAAACGCGTTAACTATAGAATGCTTCGGCTTGAAAGGAGAGAGATCTATGTCGGTTTCTGTGTTGGAGCGGGAGATCGTTTCCGCCAGGGAGGAACAGGCTCAAGACCATGCTTTGCTGGCGCGGTTGATCCGGGAGGCAGCCATCGTGCGCGTGGCTCATACTTGCGAGGAAGTCATTGAACAATTCGCGCTAACGCCGGACCACGAGTGCGTTGTCGTATGCGATGAGGCCGATATGCCGATCGGGCTTGTGATGCGCGGCAAATTGACCATCATCCAGACGCACCGGTTCGGCAGAGAAATCTATTACGGCCGGTCCATTTCGAAGCTGATGGATGAGCAGCCGCTCGTCGTCAATGAAGGGATCTCACCGCAGGAACTGCTTGATCAGGCGCTGAGCCGCGAGGAGAAAACGCTCTACGACTGCGTTATCGTGACGGAGAACGACCGGTTCGCAGGTATTTTGACCATGGCGGACTTGTTGAAGCTGTCGCGGCTGCTGCAGAAGCAAATCGCTTGCGCGCAGATAAACATGATCCGCGGGGCGGAAGCGATGATCGGGGAGATCGACCGCTCGATCGTTTATGTGCAAGAAGCTTCGCAGAATGGCGAAACGATGTCCAAAGAAATGCTTGATTTAACGTTAAAAGGCAAGAACGAGCTTGATAAAGTCTCGCTCGCTTTTCATAATCTGACGAAGCGGACGGATGTGCAGGAAAGCCAGATCAGCGAGCTGCAGGAGCGAGCCGGATCCATCGACAAGGTATCGAAGCTTATTCGCGCGCTTGCGGACCAGTGTAACCTGCTCGCCGTGAATGCCTCAATCGAGGCTGCGCGCGCGGGTGAGCATGGGCGCGGCTTCGCGGTCGTCGCGGAAGAGGTACGTAAATTGGCTGCGCAGACGAAGCAATCGGCCGAAGATATTAATAGAATGATCAGCTCGATCATGGAGGCGGTTAAAGAAACCGTACATCTGGTCGGGCTCGGCAAGACGGAGACTGACGTCAGTCAGACCTATCTTAATGAAGCGGCGGACGTGTTCCGGCAGCTTTTTCAAGCGGCGGCGGGGAGCAGCAAGAGCTCCGCGGAAATCGGCCGGCTGGCGGATCAAGCTTGCTCGCAATCACAGAGCGTTACTATGCAGATGAAGCAGCTAATGGAAGATTTGCAGATGAAAGATTAACAATTTTAATACTGCGTTTACAAAACGAACATATTCGATAAACAAATTCGAGCTATCCTGTTCAAGGTAAGCCTGAATCGGACGAACGCGTCCACCAAGATGGAGGAAAATGCCATGCAATCCGTAGCATCTCAAACTTTGATTGATATTCATAAATTAAACCTGTACTACGGTCAATTCCATGCCTTGAAGGACGTCACGATGGACATTCCGGAGAAGGCGATCACGGCTTTCATCGGACCATCGGGATGCGGCAAATCGACGCTGCTTCGGACGTTAAACCGAATGAACGACATGATTCCCGGGACTCGGATCGAGGGCAAGGTTGCGATCGGCGGCGCAGATATTTACTCGAAGGAAGTCGATGTGGAGACGCTCCGCAAGAAAGTCGGCATGGTGTTTCAGCAGCCGAATCCTTTCCCGAAATCGATCTACGATAATATCGCGTACGGCCCGCGCCTCCATGGCATCCGCGGCAAGCAGAAGCTGGACGAAATCGTGGAAACGAGCCTTCGTTCCGCAGCGCTGTGGGATGAAGTGAAAGACTATTTGAAGCGTTCCGCGCTCAGCTTCTCCGGCGGTCAGCAGCAGCGCCTGTGCATCGCGCGCGCGATTGCCGTGAACCCGGATATTTTGCTTATGGACGAAGCGACTTCCGCGCTTGATCCGATCTCGACGCTGAAGATCGAAGAGCTGGCGCAGGAGCTGAAGGATAAATATACGATCGTGATGGTTACGCACAACATGCATCAAGCCGCGCGCGTTTCGAACCAGACGGTATTTTTCTTAAACGGCGAAGTCGTCGAGTTTGCCGAAACGGAGAAACTGTTCTCCAACCCGCGTGACCAACGTACCGAAGATTACATCAGCGGCCGATTCGGCTAATCTTGAAATTTAGAGGAGCGCATTTAAAGTCATGATGACGAAACGCAAAGAGTTTGACCATGGACTTGAAGAGCTGAATGAGCTCATCGTCGAGATGGGCCAGCGCGTCGAAACGGCGATCGCGAGGGCAATGGACGCCTTGGAAACGATTGATGTGGCGGCCGCGAAGCAAATCATCTCTGACGACAAAACACTGAATAAAATCGAAGAAAAGATATCCGAGCTCGGCGCGATGCTCATTGCCACTCAGCAGCCGGTCGCGAAGGATCTCAGACGCATCCTTGTTGCATTCCGCATTGCCTCCGATCTGGAGCGCATGGGCGATTTGGCTGTCGACGTAGCGAAGGCCGTCTTGCGGTTGGAAGGCCAAACGCTCATCAAGCCTTTGATCGATTTGCCGCGCATGACCCAAGTCGTAAAAATGATGACATACGAAGCGATTCAGTCTTTTGTTCAGGAAAATGTCAACATGGCCTACAAGATGGCCAAGGACGACGATCTAGTCGACGCTCTGTATTCGCAAATCATCCGCGAGCTGTTCTCGCTCATGATGGAAAATCCGAAAACGATCTCCCAGGCCACGCTGTTAAGCTTCGTTGGACGCTATATCGAACGTTTCGCGGATCACGCGACCAACATTGGCGAGTCCGTCGTTTATCTGGTAACAGGCACAAGGCCGGATTTGAATTCCTAACGAGCGGCAATCTTATTCCAAGCACTCGTTCCTTAAATAGCATGCCCCATGCAGCCGATTTGAAGCAGAGCATTACTTGCTTCAGGTCGGCTGTTTTGTTGATGTGGGTTGCTAAGGGGCAAAGCTTGCCTCTTATGTCGGCGAAACAGCCGAATATCGGAGCAAGAGAGGACGCAGTTACCTCTCATGTCGGCGAATCCGCCGAAAATCGAAGCAAGAGAGGAACCAGTTACCTCTCATGTCGGCGAAACAGCCGAATATCGGAGCAAGAGAGGACGCAGTTACATCTCAAGTCGGCGAAACCGCCGAATACCGGAGCAAGAGAGGAACTAGTTGCGGCGATCTGTGGCAGAGGGGGCAGCAAGTGCTCCTCTGTAAGCTCAATAACCGCCCAATTTGCAACCCTATGGCCGCAATGTTTTCGCTTCGTTTCAAAGTGTTAATAGAAGCCTTATTTTTTTACAATGCGTTTACAATCAGAAAATATCAAATTAATACGCAGCCTCTATTATAAGTCTTGTAAAACAAATAAACCGCGGTGGGGCGGAAGGAGAAATCAACTGAAATGAAAAAAGGATTGCTTATCGTAGTTGCACTAATGTTGACAATCGGTTTGGCGGCTTGCGGCTCGAAAAACACGGGAGAGAGCACCAACTCGCAAAATAGCGGTTCGACTAACGAAGCGGCAGCATTGAGCGGATCGCTTCTGGCAACAGGCTCCTCGGCGCTTCAACCGCTAGTTGAGCAAGTATCGAAAAAGTTCATGGAAGACGCTAAATTCGCAGGCATCACCGTTCAAGTTCAAGGCGGCGGCAGCGGCACGGGCCTTACGCAAGTAAGCGGCGGCCAAGCGGACATCGGTAACTCCGATATTTTCGCGGAAGAGAAGTTTACGGATGCCGATGCAGACAAAGCTAAAGAACTGGTTGACCATCAAGTTGCAGTAGTTGCGATGGCAACAGTTATCAATAAAGACGTAGCAGTTGACAACCTGACTAAGCAACAACTGGTTGATATCTTCACAGGTAAAGTAACGAACTGGAAAGAAGTTGGCGGCGCAGACGAGAAAATTACGATCGTTAACCGCCCAAGCAGCTCCGGTACGCGCAAAACGTTCGAGAAATACGCGCTTGGCACGAAATCCGAAGACGTTCAAGGTTCGATCCAAGAAGATTCCTCCGGTACAGTTAAGAAGCTCGTTTCCGAAACACCTGGCGCGATCGGTTACCTGGCGCTGTCCTACCTCGACGACACGGTTAAAACCGTGAAGTACGAAGGCGTTGATCCAACTGAAGAAAATATTGTAACAGGCACTTATCCGGTATGGGCTTACGAGCACATGTACACGAAAGGCGAGCCTAGCGAAATCGAAAAAGCATTCCTTGATTACATTACAAGCGATGCGGTCCAAAATGCAGACGTAGTAGAACTGGGTTACATTCCAGTAGGTAAAATGCAAGTGAAACGCGACGTGGACGGCAACATCACGAAGTAAGCAATAAAATAGCAACAGTCATTAGAGGTGGATGCGCTCCGCCTCTAATTGATTGTCAAGATACTGTTAGTCGAAGGAGAGATCAAGCATGGAGCAGCCCGCTGTTATGAATAAGAAACGTGTTCAGACGGGAAGTACAACTAGAGCATTCGCAAAACCGCATGTTATTGAAGAGTGGGTAGGCAAGGTCTATACGGCGCTTTGTATTTTGGTCCTCGTGATCACGATCGGCGCGATCGTCTATTTCGTTTCTTCCCGTGGTCTGGCTACGTTTTTTGTAGATGGCGTCAGCCTCGGCGGGCTGCTTGGCGGCTTGAAGTGGGAACCGGAAGGCGATATACCGCTTTACGGCGCATTGCCGTTTATTTTTGGCTCTTTCAGCACCTCTGTGCTGGCCGCTCTGATGGCCGCGCCGCTTGGCATGTGCGCAGCCGTGTTCATGACGCAAATCATGCCTGGCTTTGGTAAAAAAGTGCTTCAGCCGGTAATTGAATTGCTGGCCGGCATTCCATCCGTCGTATTCGGATTTGTCGGTTTGAGCGTAGTCGTTCCTGTATTGCGCGCTATATTCCCGGGTCAAGGGATCGGGATCGCGGCAGGCTCGATCGTACTGTCGCTCATGATTTTGCCTACGATTACGACGATTGCGACCGATGCGCTTGCCGCATTGCCGCGCGGTCTGAAGGAAGGCTCTTTTGCGCTTGGCGCCACGCGCTGGCAAACGATTTATCGCATCGTGCTGCCGACGACGCTGCCTTCTTTGTTAACCGGCGTCGTGCTGGGGATGTCCCGCGCATTCGGTGAAGCGCTGGCCGTTCAAATGGTCATCGGTAACTCGCCGCATATTCCGCACTCGCTGTTCGAATCGGCTTCTACGTTAACAAGCGCAATTACGCTTGACATGGGCAATACCGTAATGGGCTCCACGCATAACAATGCGCTGTGGTCGCTTGCGCTTATCTTGCTTAGCATGACGTTCGTGTTCGTATTCGTCGTCCGCTTTCTGGAAAGGAGAAATAAACGATGAACGCCAAAACTGCAGATCGCATCGCCACAGCGACTATTATCGGCGTAGCTTCTCTTATCGTACTGATTCTTGCGGGCTTGCTCGGCTTTATCTTGTTCCGCGGCGTCTCTCATATCAGCTTTGATTTCTTGACTTCTGTCCCCCAAACGATAAAAGCTGGCGGCGGGATTGGCCCCCAGCTGTTCAACTCGCTGTTCTTATTATTGTTGACCCTAATCATAACTATTCCGCTCGGCCTCGGCGCCGGGATTTATATGAGCGAATATGCCAAACCGGGACGCCTGACGGATTCGATCCGACTCGTTGTCGAAGTGCTGTCGTCCTTTCCGTCGATCGTCGTCGGTTTGTTCGGATTGCTCGTCATCGTAAACCTGTTCGGATTCGGGTTCTCGCTCTTCTCCGGGGCGCTTGCGCTCACGGTGTTCAACCTGCCGCTCATGGTGCGGATTACGGAGCAATCTTTAAAAGGAGTGCCGCGCGAGCAGAAGGAAGCAAGTCTTGCGCTTGGTCTGTCGCGCTGGAAGACGATCACTTCGGTCATGCTGCCGATCGCGACGCCGACGATCGTGACGGGTACGATTTTGGCCGCGGGCCGCGTGTTCGGCGAAGCAGCCGCACTGCTCTTTACGGCGGGCATGAGCTCGCCGCGCCTGGATTTCTCGAACTGGAATCCGCTGAGCCCCACCTCGCCGCTTAATCCGTTCCGTCCGGCCGAAACCTTGGCGGTTCATATTTGGAAAATCAACAGTGAAGGCCTTGCGCCGGATGCGGCTGAAATCGCCGCAGGCGCTTCGGCAGTACTGGTAATCACGGTATTGTTATTCAACTTCTCGGCCCGCTGGTTCGGAAGATACTTGCACCGCAGATTCACGGCGACCAAATAAGGAAGGGTGACGAACATGCATCAAGAAGGATTGTCAGCGAAGAATCTCCGCGTGTTCTACGGGGAGAAGGAAGCGATCAAGGGCGTTTCGCTCGACTTCGCTCCTCGTGAAGTAACGGCTTTGATCGGCCCTTCCGGTTGCGGCAAATCGACGTTTCTGCGCAGCCTGAACCGGATGAACGATACGATTGACGGCGTCCGCACGACAGGAGAAATTTGGATGGACGGAGAAAATATTAACGACCCGGGCGTCGATGTCGTTTTGCTGCGTCAGAAAATCGGGATGGTGTGGCAGCGTCCGAATCCGTTTCACAAGTCGATCTATGAGAATATTGCCTTCGGTCCGCGCTATCATGGAGTGCGAAACAAGAAGGAGCTGGATGCGATCGTTGAAGACTGCCTGCGCAAGGCGGCGCTTTGGGACGAGACGAAGGATCGTCTTCATCAATCGGCCCTAGCGCTCTCCGGCGGTCAGCAGCAGCGGCTCTGCATCGCCCGTTCGATTGCCGTGAAGCCGAAGGTGATTTTGATGGACGAACCGGCTTCAGCGCTCGATCCCGTTTCGACAGCGAAGGTAGAGGAACTGATTTCGGAACTGAAGCAGGAATACAGCATCGTTATCGTGACGCACAACATGCATCAGGCGGCTCGCGTGTCGGACAAGACGGCGTTCTTCTACATGGGTAAAGTGGTTGAATACGACGTGACGGATAAAATTTTCACGAACCCGTCCGAAAAAGCGACCGATGACTACATTTCGGGCCGGTTCGGGTAACGAAAGCTAAGGAGGCGCATCATGGTGATCAAACGGAAAGAGCTTGACGATGGATTGGTGCTTCTGAAGGAGAAGCTGATTGAAATGGGCAGCCGCGTCGAGCAGTCGCTGTCCGATGCGATGCAGGCGCTGCAGGATGTAGACGCCGATCGCGCCCGTGCCATTATCGCGGAGGATAAGAAGCTGAATCAGCTGGAAGAGAGCATCGATGAGCTCGGTGCCCGGATGATCGCTACGCAGCAGCCGGTAGCCAAGGATTTGCGCCGGATTCTGATCGCCTTCAAGATGGCCGGCGATTTGGAGCGGATGGGCGACTTGTCGGTCGATATCGCAAAAGTCGTCGTGCGCTTGGAGGGCCAGAAGCTGATCAAGCCGCTGATTGACTTGCCGCGCATGGCGGAGATTGCCGGACAGATGATTCATGAATCGATCGATTCTTACGTGCACGAGAATGTCAACCTCGCCTGCAAAATGGCGCAGGACGACGATCAGGTCGATGCTTTGTTCAGTGAAGTAATCCGCGATCTGTTCGAGCTGATGATCGAGAATCCTTCGACCATCACGCAGGCCGGGCTGATCAGCTTCGTAGGCCGCTACATCGAACGGATTGCCGATCATGCCACGAATATCGGCGAGAGCGTCGTGTATCTTGTGACCGGCAAGCGACCTGAATTGAATATGTAACGGTACCCGGATCCGGTGATCGCGTATATGCGCGGCGCCGGTTTTTTTACATGCAGTTAAGGCTAATTCATTCGAGCTTTCCTCTTCCGCTCATGCGGCCGGGAGTGGGAAAGCTTGTTTGCTTTATGTTATGATAGTCACTAGGAAAAATAAGGTGAGGTGTGCCTTTCGGATGGATAAATGGGTATTGATTGACGGCAACAGCATCATTTATCGGGCGTTCTTCGCCATGCCGCAGCTGACGAATTCGTCGGGCCTGCATACCAATGCGGTTTACGGCTTTACGACCATGCTGCTGAAGCTGCTGGAAGAAGAGAAACCGACCCATATGCTCGTCGCGTTCGATGCGGGAAAGGTCACGTTCCGTCACGAGGGCTACGCGGAATATAAGGGCGGACGGGAGAAAACGCCGCCGGAGCTGTCGGAGCAATTTCCGGTGCTGAAGGAGCTGCTCCGCTCCTTCGGCATCGCGCAGTATGAGCTCTCCGGCTTCGAGGCCGACGACATTATCGGCACGCTCAGCCGGATCGCCGACGAGAGCGGGATCGAGACGGTCGTTGTCTCCGGGGACAAAGATATGCTGCAGCTGGCTTCGGACCACGTGACGATCGCGCTGACCCGCAAAGGCGTGACCGATGTAGAGCGGTACGATCCGGCGCAAATTCAGGAGCGCTACGGGTTGACGCCGCTCCAAATTATCGACTTGAAGGGGCTTATGGGCGATACGTCCGATAACATTCCGGGCATTCCGGGCGTCGGGGAGAAGACGGCGCTCAAGCTGCTTCACGAGTTCGGCAGCGTAGAAGGCGTGCTTGCCAATACGAGCGAGATCAAAGGCAAGATGAAAGAGAAGGTCGAGGCGCATCAAGAGGATGCGCTGATGAGCAAGAAGCTGGCTACGATCTACCGCGAGGTTCCGCTTGAGAACAAAGCGGACGAGCTGGTCTATAACGGCTATGACGGAGCGGTGCTCGGCGACATGTTCCGCAAGCTGGAGTTTAAGTCGCTGATCGAGCGCCTTGATCTTCCGGAGGCTGGCGGAGCTGCAGCCGATGCCGATCTCGCCGAGGCGAACTATGCCGTCATGGCGGCAGGCGATCTAACGGCGGATGCGCTGTCCGCGCTGCTTGCGAACTCCGAAAGCTTCTACTTGGAGGCGATCGGCGACAACCCGCATCAGGCAAAGGTGATCGGGCTCGCCGTGGCAAGCGGCGACCGCATCGCCGTGCTGTCTTATGACGACTTGATGGGCGGGAAGCTTTCAACACCGATCCGCAGCTGGCTGGAAGACGCGAAAGCGCCGAAGAAGGGCTACGATCTGCATAAGGCCGAGCTCGCGCTGTCCTGGCTCGGCATCGAGCTGCGGGGCGTAACCTTCGATGCGCTGCTCGCCGCCTATCTGCTTGATCCGACGGAAACAAGCCAGACGCTTGCCGCGCTGATTCAGCGCCACCGGCTTGCGGCGATCCAGACGGATGAAACGGTCTACGGCAAGGGCGCGAAGTTTCAAGTGCCTGGCGCGGAAGTGCTGGCCGCCCATCTGGCCGCGAAAGCGGATGCGGTCCGCAGGCTCGTACCGCTGCTCACCGAAGAGCTAGAGAAAGGCCATATGAGCAAGCTGTGCTATGAGCTGGAGCAGCCGCTCGCCGTCGTACTGGCCGGCATGGAGAAGCAGGGCATCAAGGTCAACGCGGATGTGCTTCAGGACTTGGGCGCGGAGCTGGAGAAGAATGTGGCGCAGTATATGAGCGATATTTATGCGCATGCCGGCATGGAATTCAATATCAATTCGCCGAGACAGCTGGGCGAGGTACTGTTCGAGAAGCTGGGCTTGCCTGCGTGGAAGAAGACGAAGACCGGCTATTCCACCGACGCCGAGGTGCTTGAGAAGCTCGAGCCTTACCATGAAATCGTGAAGCTGATTCTCCACTACCGCCAGCTGGCGAAGCTGCAGTCCACGTACGTGGAGGGGCTGCTGAAGGAGATCCGCCGCGATACGGGCAAGGTGCATACGTTCTACCGCCAGACGATTGCCGCGACGGGCCGTTTGTCGAGCCAGTTCCCGAACCTGCAAAATATTCCGATCCGGCTCGAGGAAGGACGCCGCATCCGTAAGGCGTTCGTGCCGTCCGAGCCGGGCTGGCATATTTTAGCGGCGGACTATTCGCAGATCGAGCTTCGCGTGCTCGCGCATATTTCCGGCGACGAGAAGATGAAGCAAGCGTTTATTGATGATACCGACATCCATACGAAGACCGCGATGGACGTCTTCGGCGTCACCGCCGATCAGGTGGATGCGAATATGCGCCGACAAGCGAAGGCGGTAAACTTCGGCATCGTTTACGGCATCAGCGGCTTTGGCCTGGCGAACAACCTTGGCATCGCGCGCAAGGATGCGGAGATGTTTATCGCGCAATATTTCGAAGTATTTCAAGGGGTTCGGGCTTATATGGACAATATCGTCGCGCAGGCCCGCAACGACGGCTATGTGACTACGCTGCTCGAGCGCCGTCGTTACCTCCCGGACATTAAAGCGTCGAACTTCAACCTGCGCTCCTTCGCGGAGCGGACGGCGATGAACACGCCGATCCAAGGAACGGCGGCCGATATCATCAAGCTTGCCATGGTCAATATGGATAAAGAGCTCCGCGAGCGCGGGCTGCGCAGCCGCATGCTGCTGCAGGTGCATGACGAACTTGTATTCGAAGTGCCGGCAGAAGAGCTGGAGCTGATGAAGACCCTCCTCCCGCAGGTGATGGAAGGCGCGCTGAAGCTGGATGTACCACTGAAGGCGGACGTCAGCTACGGTGACAATTGGTACGAAGCAAAGTAATGCGGATAGCCTGAGGAACCCGCGCCGGATGGATCGGCGGCGGGTTCCTTTATTTGTTTCGAATTTGGTTATTTCCGACGTTCCATCCATGTTGTAAGCTAGAGGGGACGGGCTGCAGCGCTCCCGGCAAGAAGGAGAGAACACAGGAGGCCAATATGACGACAATTCCAAGCGATTATGTAGAACGCGTTTACGCAGGCTGGCTAGGCAAAGTGATCGGCGTGCGGCATGGCGGCAACATCGAACAGTGGACGTACGACCGGATCGCCCGGACGTTCGGCGAAATTACCGGGTATTTGCATCAGTTCAAAAATTTCGCGGCCGACGACGATACCAACGGGCCGATGTTTTTCCTTCGGGCGCTAGAAGATTACACCTACACGAGCGATATCACGCCGGAACAAATGGGACTCACTTGGCTCAATTACGCACCGGACGGCCACGGCTTCTATTGGTGGGGCGGTTATGGGAAATCGACGGAGCATACGGCTTATCAAAATTTGAAAAACGGCATCATGGCGCCGCGTTCCGGCTCCATCGAGCAGAACGGCCCTGCCGTCGCGGAACAGATCGGCGGTCAAATTTTCATCGACGTGTGGGGCTTGATCGCACCGGGCAATCCGGCGCTCGCTGCCGAGTACGCGGAGAAAATTGCAAGCGTTTCCCACGATGGCAACGGCAAGTACGGCGGCATGTTTATTGCGGCTTGCATCGCGGCTGCTTTTACGCATCGCAATGTGCATGACATGCTGAATGCCGGTCTAGCCGTCATTCCCGCGGACTGCGAATACGCCCGGATGACGCGGGCCGTCATGGAATACCATGCCGGGCAGCCGGAGAATTGGCGGGAGGCGTTCCGGTTCGTGGAAACGAATTACGGCTATCATCTGTATCCGGGCGAGTGCCATATCATCCCGAATGCGGCGGTCATCATTCTTTCCTTGCTGTACGGGGGCGGCGATTTCTCGCGCGCCATCAACATTTGCAACATGTGCGGGTGGGATACCGACTGTAACGTCGCCAACGTCGGCACAATGATGGGCGTGATGAACGGTCTTGCGGGCATTGACGCATCGTGGCGGAAGCCGATCAACGATTTTCTGTGCTGCTCCAGCGTCATCGGGACGTTAAATATGCTAGATATTCCTTGGTGCGCGGCCTACATCGCAAGCTTCGGCTACCGCATCGCGGGGACTGAGGTGCCGGAGCGCTGGGCGGGCGTTTTGAACGGCGATGCTCCGAGGTTCCACTTCGAGCTGCCTGGTTCTACTCATGCGTTCCGCACCGATGCGGATGACAGCGGCGCGCATGTCACGAGCTTCGTCGAGAATGTGACCGAAGCCGCGGCTAGCGGCACGCGGTCCCTGAAGGTCGTGTTCGACCGCGCTACAGGCGGCTACGGCTACCGGACCTATTACCAAACGTACTACCGGCCGCATGACTTCAACGATAGCCGGTACGACCCGAGCTTCTCGCCGCTGATCTATCCAGGCCAGACGATTACGGCAACGGTCATGGTGCCATCCTTTAACGGCGCGTCAGCTAAGGCGAGGCTGTATGTGAAGGACGGCAATGCGAATGTCCGCCATTACGGCGAGTCGGTCACGCTTGAGAAAGGCGAATGGACGTCGCTATCGTATGAGCTGCCTGCGATGGAGAACGTTTGTCTCGAAGAAGCGGGTATCGAGCTTGTGCCGACGGCGGGCTGGCATGATAATTTGGTCTATTACATCGACAGCATGCATTTCTCGGGCGCGGCGGATTACGCGGTCGACTTCCGTTATGAGCGCATGGAGCGCTGGCATGGCTTGCATCAGGAGGTCAGCCAGTTTACTTACCTGCGCGGGCTATGGGCATTGGAGAACGGGGAGCTGTCCGGCAGCTACAGCGGCGAGCCGGCGGAATGCTACACCGGCGACTTGAAATGGAGGGACTATAGCTTTGAAGCCGTTATCCATCCGCAAGCAGGCAACGGGCATTATTTGCTGTTCCGGGTACAGGGCGGAATCCGCTCGTATGCGGTCGGTTTGGCGGCGAGCGGCCGGATCAGCCTCTTGAAAAACGATAACGGTTATTCGGAGCTTGCTTCGGCTGACTTTGAGTGGGCGAACGGCCAGTCGTATACGGTCGCCGTCGAAGCGGTATCGAACCGGTTTTCCGTTTCGGTTAACGGGCAGACCGTGCTGCAGGCGGAAGACGAGGACAGGCCGTATTTGAGCGGCCAAGTAGGCTTCGCGAGCATGGGCGGCAGCCATACGCATTATAAGCGGTTTGCAGTGCGCGGATTGTAATCTTTTTTATGAAATCAGCCTATCGGCCGAAGCTTGTCTGGCCGATAGGCTTTTGTTGTTTTATATGTTGAACTAAAGATTTAGCAGAGCACATTAGAGGAGCGGGCGGAGTCGTTGTGAAGAAGCGTCAGCGTTCGCCTTTGTCACTCGTGGTTTCTACCTCTAAATCATTTATACAATCTAAGAAACCCGGGGGACAACAGCGATCGGAACAACGATCCGCACGCGCAGCGAAGAACGTTTTGCTCTTCTTTCGTTCAATCCCCCGCTTGCTAGGAGTTTGGGCCCGGCTGAGGTATAATTGAGGTCTGAACGAATGGCATGGGAGGAATGCGAGCAATGCCGGAATTACCGGAGGTTGAAACCGTTCGGCGGACGCTGAACGAACTGGTTAGGGGAAAACGGATCGAGCGGGTCACCGTCTCGCTTCCGCGAATTATACAGCGGCCGCAAGAGCCGGAGGCATTCGCCGCCGCGCTTGCCGGCCATACGATCCAATCCGTCGAAAGACGGGGTAAGTTTTTACGGATTTTGCTGGACGGACTCGTTCTGGTCTCCCATCTTCGAATGGAAGGCCGCTATGGCGTTTATCGGGCGGATGAGCCAGTTGAGACGCATACGCATGTCCGTTTCCATTTTGACGACGGCACTGAGCTTCGCTACAAGGATGTGCGCCAATTCGGCACGATGCATCTGTTTGCGCCGGGCGAGGATTTGACGCTGCCGCCGCTGAACAAGCTCGGCATCGAGCCGCTTGATGAAGCCTTTACGCTCCAAGCCTTCAAGAAGGCGCTCTCGAACCGCACGACCAAAATCAAGCCGCTTCTGCTGAACCAGGCATATATCGTCGGGCTCGGCAATATTTATGTGGACGAGGCGCTCTTCACCGCTGGCATCCATCCTGAGCGGCCGGCGGATACCATCAAGCCTGCGGAGTGGGTGAGACTTTACGAGGCGATACGCGCGACGCTCTCGCGGGCGGTCGATGTCGGCGGGTCGTCAATCAAATCGTATGTGAACGGCCAAGGCGAATTGGGCATGTTTCAGCACGAGCTGCTGATTTATGGACGCGAAAGCCAGCCGTGCCGCAAGTGCGGATCAAGCATCGATAAAACCGTGGTCGGCGGCCGAGGCACGCATATTTGCCTCCGTTGCCAGCCGCTTTCGAAGAATCGTCGTGTCGCGGCAGCCAAGTCGAACGTCAAATAAAGGCACTCCTTCGGGCAGCGCGCATATGATGTACCATTCATGTTTCTAGGCGAGTGCACAGAACCTGCGCTTTCGTCATCATGGGAGGGACATCAGGTTGGTCATACATGCTGCATCATTGCTGCTGCTGGCTTTTGCCGTAAGCTTGGATGGGTTCGGCGTCGGTATTACGTACGGGCTTCGGCGGATCCGGATCCCGGTGCCGTCGATCGTGATTATCGCGTTTTGTTCCGGCTTGGTCGTATGGCTGTCGATGCAAATCGGCACGCTGCTTACCGGTTATATGTCGCCCGTTGCGGCGAAGTGGATCGGTGCCATTCTGCTGATGATGATCGGAGTTTGGGCGCTTATCCAATATTGGAAACGCAGAAATGACGAGGATACCGGTTCTGAGCCCGAAGCTTCCGGCGGAAGCGACGCGCCTGGCTCGCTGATGGTTGCCGAGCGGATGTCGACGATCGTCATTTTGGAACTGAAGCGGCTCGGCATTGTCATACAAATACTGCGGACGCCGCAAATGGCCGACGTGGACCGATCGGGCATCATCTCCGCGTCGGAAGCCGTTCTGCTCGGGTTCGCCCTATCGCTCGACAGCTTCGGCGCAGGACTCGGGGCCGCGATGGTCGGCTTTAATCCACTGTTGACCTCGGTTGTGATCTCCGGCGCGAGCGGCGTCTTCCTGCTTGCCGGGATGCGTCTAGGCTTTCGGTTCGCGGCATGGCGCGGCATGCGCGCCTTGTCGGTGCTGCCCGGCCTTATGCTGATTGCAATGGGCGTCATGCGTTTAATGTAGGTGTAGGAACTGAATTTGAGGTGAATAAAAGTGAAATTGGGATTAACCGGCGGCATCGCATGCGGCAAAAGCACCGTCAGCGCCATGCTTGTCGCGCATGGCGCCAAGCTGATCGATGCCGACCAGGTCGCCCGGGAGGTTGTCCTTCCCGGAGAGCCTGCATTGGCAGCGATTGTTGCTGAATTCGGACAAGCCGTACTGAATGAAGACGGCTCTATGAACCGCGCCGAGGTCGGCAAGCTTGTATTCGGCAACAAAGAGCGGCTGGCCAAGCTCGAAAGCATCCTGCATCCCGCGATTCGCGAGCGGATGTGGGCGCGCATCCATACCTATCATGCGGAGAACCCGGCCCAACTGATCGTAGCTGACATTCCGCTGCTTTATGAGACTGGACAAGCTTCGCTGTACGATGCCGTCATGGTCGTTTACGTGCCGAAGACGGTACAGATTGAGCGGCTTATGCAGCGAAATTCGCTTTCAACAGAACAAGCGGAGCAGCGGATTGCGCTGCAATTGGATATCGAAGAGAAGAAACGGCTCGCTGATTTCGTCATTGACAACAGCGGCACAGTAGAAGAAACGGAGCGGCAGGTCGAGCGGTTTTTGCAAGAACAGGGGCTTCCTTTATGAAGAAATTACGAAGACGGGTTTTGCTCATTCTAACGTTGGCGTTCCTTGTGCTGCTGTTTGTTCGTTCCGAGTGGATGAGCCATTGGCTGTATCCGGTGCATTTTCGGCAGGATATTGTGATCAGCGCGGGAAATTATAAGCTTGAGCCGCATTTGGTGGCCGCTATCATACGAGTCGAAACCAATTATAAGACTGGGGTTGTATCGCGAAAAGGCGCCATCGGCGTTATGCAGCTCATGCCGGATACGGCAAATTGGATCATTCAGAGGGGCGGTTTCGGCAATGTGACGACCGAGGCGATCTCCAATCGGCCCGACATCAGCATTGAAATCGGATCCTGGTACTTGAATGCGCTGTACCAGCAATTCGACGGGAACATGTACACGGTGATCGCCGCTTACAACGCGGGTCCGGGCAATGTAAGCCGGTGGTTGGCCGACGGCAGGTGGGACGGCAGGCTGGAGACGGTGGAGCAGATCCCTTTCGGGGAAACAAGACACTATATACAGCGCGTCATTTATTATTATAATAAGTACAAGACCCTTTACCCGAATTTGCTCGAAAAATAAAAACTTTGGCCAGCCGCCCGCAGGCGACCAGCCAAAGCCCTTAGATTAAGCCTTTAATTATCGACCTGCAAGAGATTGTTCAGCGATTTGTACCAGTTTACGGGTAATGCTACCACCGATGGAACCGGCATCTTTTGTTGTGAGGTTACCGTAGTATCCATCTTGTGGAAGGGAAATACCCAGCTCCTGCGCGACCTCGTATTTCATTTGGTCCAGTGCGGCATTAGCTTGTGGTACAACTAATTGGTTGCTTCCGTTTGCCATTTTGTCGTTCACCTCCTTGCGGTTGGTAACTGTATTATGTGCGCTAACCGTTTTTTCATTACAGGTAACGTTTGGGAAACACTATTGTTGAAGATAACGCATTCACTTTGGACTTGTAGACGGAGGAACGAAAGACGATGAAATGTCCGTATTGCGACTATGCTGGGACGAAAGTGCTCGATTCCAGACCCGCTAACGAAAATAAATCGATACGCCGTCGCCGTGAATGCGAAAAATGCACGCGGCGGTTTACGACCTTCGAGATGGTGGAAGAAACGCCGCTGATCGTCATTAAGAAAGACGGCAGCCGTGAGGAATTCAGCCGTGACAAAATTTTGCGCGGCCTGATTCGTGCCTGCGAGAAGCGTCCGGTCTCGATCGACCAGCTTGAGATAATTGTGTCCGAAGCGGAGAAAGAATTGCGCACGACGGCGCAAGCCGAAGTGGCAAGCCGCGAGATCGGCGAGCTTGTCATGTCGCAGCTCTATCCGGTCGACGAAGTGGCGTATGTTCGGTTCGCGTCCGTATACCGCCAGTTCAAGGATATCGACATGTTCATGAAAGAGCTGAACAGCTTGCTGAACAAAGACCCTCAGTCTTAAACAGCGTATATAAACCTGCGTCTCCCGTAATCGTTAGGGGGGCAGCAGGTTTTATTTTGTATTGCCGAGTGTAAGAACAAAAAAAGGCCGTCCCAACTGTTCATTTGGGGCGGCCATTTTCATATTTGACGCAAGATCCGTTACACTATGCATTACTGGTAGTCCGCAGCTGTTTCCGCAAAAGTCGAGATAAGCAAGACGGCGACCTCATCGCCGATATTTCGGACGAGATGAGGGATGCAAGCATTCCAGCTGAAGGAATCGCCTTCCGCGAACTCCGCGGCATCCTCGCCTTGCTCGGCGTAGATTCGTCCCTTAAGGACAACATGGACCTCTTCGCCTTCATGGGCATGCGGTTCATTGCCTGTCGATGCGCCGGGAGGCATTTCGACGATGACCATTTTTACTTTATCCGTGCGGCTTAAATGTTCAACCTTCAGACGGCCGGGGCCGCTTGTCGTCTGCAATCGGGCGTCCTTGCGTACGATCTTCATTCGGTCATCCTTCTGAAGCAGCAAATAAGCAAGCGGTACTTTCAACGCTTTTGCGATGCTTTCCAGCGTAGCGATGGAAGGGGAGGTTTTATTCGTTTCGACTTGGCTCAAGAAGCCTTGGGACAAGCCGGTTTCTTCGCAAATTTGCGCAATGGTGATTTGCTTGCGCTTGCGGATTGCCCTTATGGAGGAGCCGATGTCCATTCGTTCATCATCCTTACGATAATTGTAGTTATACGTAACTTATTTTTATATTACCAATAACATCATTGACAGACTAGCCTAATCGGAATTATATTAGTTATATAAAAAATAAATCTCTATTTCTAATATTACCATAAAGGAGTGATCCATACTATGATGCCATCTTACTTTTTTGCGCATGGTGCGCCATCACTTGTATTGGAACGTCATGCTTATACCGATTTTTTGAAGCAAATCGCGGCAAATACGCCGAAACCAAAAGCAATTGTGCTCTTCTCCGCGCACTGGGAGGATGCCGTACAAACGGTTAGCGACGTTGAAACCTACAGCACGATTTATGATTTCTCCGGATTTCAGGATGAGCTGTATACCGTCACTTATCCCGCGAATGGCGATCATGTACTGAGCGAACGCATTCAAACCCTATTTGCCAAGCATGGCATCCCAAGCAAGACGGACGAGACAAGAGGGCTCGACCATGGAGCATGGGCGGTACTCAAGCTGCTCTATCCGGATGCCGATATTCCGGTCATCGCGTTGTCGGTTAATCGTTACCTGACCAACGAGCAGCAGTATAATATAGGAAAAGCAGTGGCGGAGCTTCGGGAACAGGATGTTCTTATTATTGGCAGCGGCGGCACGGTTCACAATTTGCGCAGGCTCAATTGGCATGCGAGTCAGGCGGATGAGTGGGCGGCTGCATTCGATCAATGGCTTCAAGATAAGCTCGAGCAATGGGACACGGCATCGTTATTCGAGTACGAGAAGCTGGCGCCTTATGCCCGAGAAGCCGTTCCGACGAATGAGCATTTCATCCCATTGCTGCTGGCCATGGGGGCTGGAGATGCGAACCGGGAAGCGAAGCTGCTGCACCGCAGCTATCAATTCGGCAGCTTGAGCCTCAGCTGCTGGCAATTCAATTAATGCGGAGAGAAGGCTGGCACGATGATCGCAGCGCCTAGGGCCGCAGCGGAACGATCGGTTATTTTTTCGCTTGCCGCCGTATATATAGTCGTGCAGCTGACGCACTGGGAGCTGCTCGACTGGATACTCGGAGCGTTGGTTTTCCTCGCCATCGCTGTGCTGCTGCCGCAATTGAAGGGGATCAACCTGATGTTGACGGGGGCTTTCGTGGCAGGCGGGGCGCTGCTTCTTCTGGCACAGCGAGCGGATGCGAGCGTGTGGTTCGACGCAGCGGGCATTAACGCCACCATTGTCACTTTGTTCGTGTTCGCCCCGCTCTTCGGCATCCCGGTGCGGCTGCCCGAATATGTAGAAGCCTTGAAGCGGTTCTATGAGACGAAAGCACGCAGTAGAACGGTCATGTTTCTTGGAACACAGGCATTAACGCAAATTATGGGCGTGTTTATCAATGTAGGCTCCATTCCGGTTGTTTATCATCTGGCATTCGTGAAGCCGAGACCAGCTATGGCTATGCTGCTAGCAGGGGCATTGAACCGCGGGTTCGCGGGGGCGATCTTCTGGTCGCCCTATTTTGCCGCGATGGCGCTTGTCACTTCCGCATTGGCGCAGGACTGGTCGGCGCTTTTGCCGTATTTGCTCGGTTTAGCCGTGCTCAGCCTAGTTGTCAGTTTAGCTGTGGACTGGCGTGGGCTGCGCGGTCAGCAAACCGAGGAGCTGCTGGCCGAGAATGAGGAGTCTATTCGTACGGATACTGCCGAGGCGCGGGAGAAAGGTGGCTTTCCGATCGGCCTTGCTTTGTATTTGGCAATGGCGATCATCGTTATTTTGCTGTTGGAGCGTTTGATCGCGCTTCCGATGACGATCATTACCTGCATGGCGGCCGTCGCGTTTCCGATGCTGTGGTGCTGGGCGAAAGGCGCCTGGAGCGCTTATCGGCAAGGCTTGGTTCACCATGCCGCCGTTACGCTTCCCGCGCTGAAGAAGGAGATTACGCTGTTTCTTGCGGCGGGCTTCTTCAGCGGATCCGTGGGAGCCGCCGGCTTCGGCGCGTTCGTTCCGAAGCTGCTTGACCCGCTGCCGCTTCCGATTGACGTGAGCTTCACCTTATTTGTGATAGTGCTCATCGTTGCAACCTCGATGCTCGGTCTGCATCCCATCGTATTTGTTACCGTCCTTGCTAATGGGATCGACCCGCTTGATGCGCACATCAGTCCGATTTACTTCGCGGTGCTGCTCCTTGGCAGCTGGGGGATTTCCAATCCCATATCTCCGGCTTCCGCCGTGAACAACTTGCTCGCCGGCCTGTTCAAGAAGTCGGTGTTCGAACTAGCGACACCCAATTACAAATTCGCCATAGGAATGGCGGCCGTCCTTACCGTTTATTTGTCGGTGATTCATCCTTAAAAAAGTCCCTTCCAAAGTTGGATAAGAAGGCTTGCCTAATCTCTCGCTCGCGTGCTATAATCCTTGAAGCAGCAGTAATAAATCGGGGCCATAGCTCAGCTGGGAGAGCGCTTGCATGGCATGCAAGAGGTCAGGGGTTCGATCCCCCTTGGCTCCACCAAATAAGAACTTCAACGCAACCTCACATGGTTGCGTTTTTTTATTTGGTGGTATGCCACGGGGGAGACCATCTCAACAATTTTAACGGTTGTGACAGCGCTTAATTTGCTTAAAATGCCCATTTTTATTTTCTAGCGGTTGCCAATGATCTTATTTGGAAATTATCACATAAGAATCGACCATTGCGCTGCAAATAACGTCAGTCATAACCGTTAGAGTTTCAAAAGTAGTCATTTTCACGAAATAGCCGCTCTGACAACCGTAAGAATTTGTTCTGAACCCATCATATCTTTACTTCTTCATTGGTTCCGCCAATCATGTCTTTTTTGAGAATCAAATAATCAATTTTTTTTGATTTATAGCTAGACATCCAATAAGATACCATGGTAAATTAAGTTCAAGATCAAATATCAAAAAAAGTTGATTAATATGAAGCGGAGGGTTACAATATGAACATGTATACTTATGCAGCTGAAAAGTTGATGCAACTGCGTCAAACTGAAGTGGAACGCGCATCTCGTACAGCTTGGATGTGGAACGATAAAAACAAAAGCAATCAATCGGCAATTGGAAAACTGCTCGCTAGCTGGATCAACAAGAAAGCCGAACTAGCAGACGCAGTAAGTGAAGCGTGCTGCAGCTGCTGCGCCGTTAATCCATAAAGAAGGTGATCTCTTGAAGAAAGAAATTCCTGTAAATGCAGTTACAGCATCGACAGTGTCATTTGAAAAATACGAACAAAAATTTAAAGCATTGGCAGATCAGAAGCGGCTGCAAATTCTATTTGAGCTCTGTCAACGCGGAAATACGTGTGTATGCGATCTGACTGAAATTGTTGAAATGCCGCAATCGAAACTATCTTACCACTTAAAGATCTTATTGGACGCAGGGCTCATTACAAAAGAAACAAAGGGGACCTGGAGTTATTACGAGCTTAATTCTGACGAAATCGGCGCGCTTCTTTCCGAGCAGTTGTGCTGCATTTTCAGACCTAACATAAAGTCGCCGGGTTGCTGCTAATATTTTTTTAAGCGAAACATCAAAAAAAATTGATTTATAAAAGGAGTGCTTGCACATGAAAATGCACGTAGCCATTAATGTCAGGAACTTGGATCAATCCCTGGAATTTTACAAAAAGTTGTTCAATGCAGAACCGACGAAAGTGAAAGAAAACTATGCTAAATTCGAACTGAATAACCCGTCATTACATTTTTCGTTAAATGTACGTCCTTACGATAATAAAGGCGTGTTAAATCATTTCGGCTTCCAGGTAAAAAACACAGAAGAAGTGCTTGCGGCAAAAACACGTTTGCAAGAAGCGGGATTGGTTTCCTTCGACGAAATGAATACGACTTGCTGCTATGCCGTGCAAGATAAAATCTGGGTAACGGATCCGGAAGGGAACCCTTGGGAAGTATTTTACACCAAAGAAGACAGTGAATTCGAAGCAGCGGAAGATCGTGCAAGCGTACCTGATGTTTGTTGCACTGTGCCTGCTCCGCAACCGGTAGTATTAGAAGACCTTAGGAGGAGAAATTCATGCTGCTAATTCGTGGTGCCCGTGATACGGATATCGAAAATATTCGTTTGATCTATAACCAAGGCATTGAGGACCGCATTGCTACCTTGGAAGGCGCTACAAAAGATGAAGCCTATATGCGTAATTGGTTCGAAACCCACCAAGGACGCTATCAAATACTGGTTGCAGAAGCAAATGGTGAAGTTGTTGGCTGGGCAGCGATCAATCCATACAGTTCACGATGCGCCTATGATGGCGTTGGCGATATCTCCGTTTACATTCATCGCAATTGGCGCGGAAAAGGCGTTGGCAGCCAGCTGCTTCAAAAGCTTGAAGAGGCAGGGAAAGAGTATAAATTCTATAAGTTTGTGCTGTTTACTTTCCCGTTTAACAAGCTGGGGCAAGGGCTGTACCGTAAATTAGGATATCGTGAGGTAGGCGTTTTTCATAATCAGGGCTTGTTGGACGGTAATTTTATCGACGTCATGGCAATGGAAAAACTACTATAAAACTGATTAGCTCGTCGGATATCCGGCGGGCTTTTTTATGTTTCCGTGATGGACACGAACAGCAAACTTCGACTTGCAACTTACTTTTGCAGGACCAACGAATCTAGAACAATAAAATGACTTGCTAGATAAGTAAACAGTATTGAAAGATAACCCTCGAATATATTTGAATAAGAGGTGGTTGCATGAGGCAAATTGAAACGGATGTATGCATTGTTGGCGGCGGTCCCGCGGGGATGATGTTGGCACTCCTGCTCGCGAAACAAAGAATGCGCGTCATTGTGCTGGAACGTAACGAAAACTTTGATCGGGAATACAGAGGCGAGGTGCTATTGCCGCGCTTTGTCCAGATGCTCGACCAATTAAATTTGAGGGACTACATTGAATCACAGCCCCATTTAAAGCTAAAAAATATTGAGCTCATGCAGACGAGCAAGAAGATCGCAGGGTTTAGTTTCTCGAACCTACATCCAAACTTTTCGTACGGGATGTGGATGCCTCAAACGTTTATGCTTCAAGCGCTTCATGAAAAATGCAAATCATTCCCTACATACTCCATTCTATTTCGTTCTGCCGTCAAACAAGTCATTAGGGAAGGTAATCAAATTAAAGGTGTGATTGCCTCGGATGGCAAAAACGAAGGAGTAAACATTAAAGCTAAAATCACAGTTGGATCGGATGGGCGGTTCTCTTCGATCCGTAAATTGGCAGGCTTTGAATTACAATATGAATACTATAAAAATGATATCGTTTGGTTTACGATTCCGCTTCCGCCTGGTCAGGAAAACACGCTGCGGTTTTGCTTAGCAGATACCATTCATTTAATGCTTCCGAAATACCCAAATCACATACAAGTTGGGCTCGTTTTCCGAAAGAATGCATGGAAAGAGACCCGCGAGCGGGGCCTCGAGACATTTAAGGATTATCTCCGAAAATTGAATCCGCTTTTTCGTAACTTTGCGGACGAAATCGAAGATTTCACCGCTTTTACCGTTCTCCAATCTCGGATCATGAATGTGAAGGAATGGGCGCAAGACGGTTGTGTATTAATCGGAGACGCAGCACATTGCGCCTCTCCAGTCGGAGCAATTGGTGTGTCGTTATCCGTGGCATCCGCGATTGTTTCTGCCGATATTATTTGGAAGTCTGTAAAGAGCGGAAACACATCTATTGCTTTTCTGCATCAAATACAAACCATTCGTCAGCGGGAGATCCGAATGGTTCATCGTTTGCAAAAGCGAGCCGAAGGCATTGTTATGGAACGTCCCCAACTTTTTCGAATGATGGCTTCAAACGTTGTCCCCTTTTTGAGTAACTCGTCCATAGCAAAGTTGGTTCAGCGTAGAGCGTTTTTCCTTTCTAGTCCATTGCCAATTGACCCAAGTTTTCGGTTCTTGAAGTGAGTTTTTCTATTGTAGGAGCCACCTCCGTCGTTTAGGAGGGGCTTCTCATTAATTTAAAAGTAAATCGCAACAACGAACTTTAATAGAGCTTTACAAAATATTAAAATATAATTCGTTGATTATATAAGCAAATCATTATATAGTTATTAAGTGATTTCAGCCGTTGCTGCTATAACTGCGAGTGATCGGCGAGTAAAGGGGAAATGGAGTTTGGATCAAATTCAAATGATGGCAGACCAATTTAAGCTGCTCGGGGATAAAACGCGTCTTACGATGCTTGCCATGTTAAAGGAGCGAGCGCTTTGCGTTTGCGATCTTGTTGAGTTTCTCGAGACATCACAACCGAATGTAAGCCAGCATTTGCGGAAATTAAAAGATGCCGGGCTTGTCAATGAAATGAGGAAGGGACAGTGGATTTACTATTCCCTAAACATTGACGACAAGCCATACATCGGGACGATTCTAAATCATATACCGTCCTTAAAAGAGAAGATGATCAACTTAAAGAACGACTGTTAAGAGCAATTGGAGGTTCAACATGGCGATTATAGCGTTTCTGATTTTTCTTGTTACCTTAACGTTTGTCATCTGGCAGCCAAAAGGGCTTAATATCGGATGGTCGGCAAGCGGCGGTGCAATTCTTGCTTTAATTTTTGGAGTCGTGGAGCTTGCCGACGTCGGCACCGTAACCGGTATCGTATGGAATGCAACGCTTGCCTTTGTCGCGATCATTCTGATATCGCTCATTTTAGATGAGATCGGGTTCTTTGAGTGGGCTGCGCTGCATATGGCACGGTTGGCTAAAGGCAATGGCAAGCTTATGTTTGTTTACGTAGTTCTCCTGGGTGCGGCAGTAGCTGCTTTCTTTGCTAATGATGGTGCCGCGCTTATTTTGACGCCAATTGTGCTTGCGATGGTGCGGGCTCTCAAATTTGACCAGAGAATGATCTTGCCGTTTATTATGGCCAGCGGTTTTATCGCAGATTCGACATCTCTTCCGCTTGTGGTTAGTAACCTCGTCAACATCGTGTCTGCCGATTATTTTGGCATCGGCTTTGTTGAATATGCCAGCCGGATGATGATTCCGAATTTGTTTTCGCTTTTGGCAAGCCTTCTCGTCTTGTTCTTATTCTTCCGAAAGAGCATTCCGGGCAACTATGATCTAAGTCAGTTAAAAAAACCGGTCGATGCCATTAAGGATAGGAAGCTGTTTCATCTTTCATGGGTTATCCTAGCGGTGCTGCTTGCTGCGTACCTAGTAAGTCAGTTCATTCGCGTTCCGGTTTCCGTCATTGCTGGAATTATCGCGATTTGGTTTATTCTTGCCGCGCGGCGCAGCCCAGCTATTCATACCTGGAAGCTCGTCAAAGGCGCTCCTTGGGCTGTTGTCATTTTCTCCATCGGTATGTATGTTGTCGTATATGGACTTCGCAACGTCGGACTGACTGATGCGCTTGGAGAGGTTATTCAAGTGATTGCAGATCAAGGATTATTCGTATCCACGCTCGGCACGGGCTTCCTAGCAGCGATTTTGTCATCCATTATGAACAATATGCCGACCGTCATGATTGACGCGCTAGCCATTAAAGGAACTGCTACTCAGGGCGTGATCCGAGAATCTCTGGTCTATGCGAATGTAATCGGTAGTGATCTAGGTCCAAAAATCACGCCGATCGGCTCACTGGCAACGTTGCTGTGGCTGCATGTTTTATCACGTAAGGATGTCAAAATCACCTGGGGCAATTATTTTAAAACAGGTATCGTTCTGACTGTTCCGACGCTCTTTATCACGTTGACGGGGTTGTATCTGTGGCTTCGCTTGATCCATTCAACAAGCATGAATGTTTGGATATTAATTGCCATTATTGCGGTCATTTTTGTTGTAATCGTAATTTTGATAAAAGCTGTGTTAGGTTCAAGAAGCAGCAAAGACTTTAATGAAGTTGTGAAAATCAAACAAATTCAAGATAAGGGAGATCATCAATGATGAACAACAAACCGCTTGTTTACTTTCTATGTACAGGAAATTCTTGCCGAAGCCAAATGGCAGATGGCTTTTTGAAAGCCCTTGGCGGCGACAAATACGAGGTGAAAAGCGCAGGACTTGAAGCTCATGGGTTAAATCCCCGCGCTGTCCAAACAATGAAGGAAGCAGGCATTGATATTTCGAATCACACTTCGGATGTCATTGACCCTGAGATCCTAAAGCAAGCGGATTACATCATTACTCTTTGCGGTCACGCCAACGATAACTGTCCGGTTGTACGCAATGACAAAGCTGAAAGATGGCATTGGGGCTTTGAAGACCCTGCCAAAGCAACAGGATCGGAAGAGGAGATTACGGCTAAGTTCCGTGAAGTTCGCGAGTCGATCATGAATCGCATCGCGCAATTTGTGAAAGAAGGCAAATAAGCGCCGCCAAAAAAAGGGAGATCACTCGCCCGTATGGACGAGTAATCTCCCAATATATTTACCCCGCCATATTATTCACGGCATCCGCAGGCGCATATACCGAAATATGGTCCACCTTTCCTGTGTCGGCCGAAATAATGAAGCGCAGCTCGAAGGAGTCGCTTGCTTTGTAGGTATAGATGGTGTCGCTGCCGTTTTTCGTGACTTTCTCTGCCTTGCCGAGCGCGGCTTCGATTTGCTCCAACGTCAACTTCTGCAGCTCCGGCGCATCGGAACGGACATCAAAAATCTGACTGCCTTTGTTGAAGCCGATCACCGCGTGCTTCTTTGCATAGGTCGCGTAATTGCCCTTGCCCGCGAAATCCGTTTTGTCGGATTTGCCCCAGTCCTTCTCGACGTCGTCGATCAGATTCTTGTCCGCGGCAAACGGAATGCCCTTCACTTTCCCGTCCTTCGCCAAATTCAACATCGCTTCGAGATCCCGGGCCGTCTGGCTTCCATCATTCGATGGCGATGATGAGTTGTCGGAAGAGCCGCCTTCGGCATTATCCGCCGGTTGATTCGAAGCATTGCCGCCGGTGCTGCCATTGGTATTCGCAGCATTCCCGTCACTGGATTGATCGTTGCCTGTATTCGTCGAATCCGCCGGAGGCGTGACGTTATTTTGAGTGTCAGTGTTGGTATCGTTGGCCGAATTGTTGTTGGAGCATGCGGATAGCATCATGGCGCCAATCAGCAGCGCCGCGAATGCGAGTAGTTTAACAGTTTGTTTCCTCTTCATTCGGTTCATCTCCATTGTGTTTTGGTGGTGAAGCTACACTCTCTAAACGAGCATGACCATGAAAATGTTTCAATCGTCAGCATACTTCAGGCTCTCTGATATTTTACAGCTGTACGACGTAGAGTCTCAGCCATTCAAACTCATCATTAACTAGAGGATTCCTTCGTTGCTTTGAATCCATTCAGCCTTATACTCGTTATATGCTCACCGATCATGAAGCGTAAGATGAAATTACGAAATCGTCAACTACTAGAAAAGGAAATTGAAATACTTCGACCGGATATTATTATTACTATCGGTAGACCAGCGAAAACAATCTTAGGAAATACTAAGTTTAATGGTACCCATCTCGTTATTTCCATCTTAATTTCATTAAGCAATATCATACGGGAGCTGCTCTTGAAAATTATCGCAATCAAATACTTGGAATACAACAAGCACTTAATCGATTGGAAAGGCTAGATAACTTACCTCGACCCATTAGTGATTTTACTATCAAGAGAATACAGGAAGCTTTGAACCGTGAAAACAATCATTTATTCCATATCATTGGACCGAGACAATGGCTAGATTGATTCGAAATGTTTTTATAGAAAACTTGCTCGTTAAACTAACGGGCACGATAGCACAACATTGAAAAGCTGCCGAACAACATCAGCTTGTTTAGCTTATGGGCAGGTTTGCGTAATCATTACGCGAATACTTCAAGCATGGGTATTTTGCGAAGTCTGCAATAAGACAGTCAACGGAAATTGCCCAATAATATAATGATCAGGTGATTTTTATGCTAGATAAAGTATTTAGAAAATTAAAGATGGAAGCATTAATAAAGAAAAACAATAATTAAACAGAAAACGATTACGGCACACTATTTATTGAATGTATTGATGCTCTGGGGAATGACGTAAAAATTTTTAGCGATGAACAATCAAAGTTGTATGTAAATGAGTTAGATAAAACATTTACATTCTTCTCTTGGGGGAAAGTTGATTGGAGTAACATTGAAAATAAAGAGTTGATAAATGGCCCTTCCGAAGTAATCAAATTTATTGAAAAAAACAAAAATAATCTATCCGATAGATACTTAATTATATGGGATAATGCAAGATACCCTGTTATTGAAACATCCCTTCAACAAATAATAAATGCATGGGTCAATGTGATTTCGGTTAGCTTCGATACTTTTAAATAACTTGATATTAATTGAAAATTATCACGAAGGAGAAATAACAATAGGATTGGGGAACATCCGATAACAATGTATTCCACTTCGGTTCTTTCGAAATGATTCATTCAGCTGACGGGTACGATAGTACGGCGATGGAACCGATCCATCGCTTGTTTTTGTTTCTGAACGCTCCGCTCAACTATTCTAGCTAATAGCTTGTCAATATTTAAAACTTAATGGATAAATTCCACGATGCTATACTGTAAAAAGAGCACGCCAAATAACCATCCTTTGCAGGATGGTAAGGTTTTCCTTAGAAGGTTAGTGTTGTTTGCTTAGCTCAGACGAAATGCTTCTTTGTTGGTTAGAATCGAGAAAATCCAGTGGATTAGCTTATTTACACAAGCAATTACTGCCACTTTAAACGGCTTACCCTCGGCACGTTTCTTGTCGTAGTAAGCTCTAAGCTTCTGGTTACGTGAGCTGCGCAGACCGCAGCGTACGGCCAGATATAAGGTTGTTCGCAACCTTCGTGAACCGCGTTTGGTAATCGTGTTTCGAGTTGCAGTAAACTTACCGGAAGAGAAAACACTTGGATCAACGCCGGCAAATGCAACGAGCTTCTTTGCATGATCAAATCGATCGATCTCTCCGACCTCAGCCAGAATTGTTGCAGCAATTCTAGTGCCAATGCCGGGTATCGATTGGATCAATTCATACTCATGTAATTCTGCAGCCAGAGCATCTATCGACTGTTCGAGTTTGGCTAGATGCTCTTGGTACTGTAGAAGGAGATTAATCAGCAGTTCCAGCGAGATGAGATGGCTTGAAAAAGCTGTTTCTCTGAAAGGGTTTCGTTCCGCAGCAGCCGCTAATTTCAGCGCTCGTTCAAGTGCCCAAGTGGAATTTGACCGTCCAGAAATAGATTGTATCGTCGCTGTGATGTCATTCAGGGACCTGTTCAGTACGGACGAAGAAGTAGGGTGGAGCGCCAGAAAGCGAAGGGAAACCTTCGAGTACAGATCTCCAAATACACCGCGGTATTCCGGAAAAACCTGATCAAGAACCGCCTGAAACTGCAGCTTCGCTTGCACATACATATCTGTTAAAGAATCATGCTGCCTTGTCAAATAGCGCAGATTCATCATGAATTGTCCCCGTCTTTTGTACGGCTCTAACTCTTCTTTGTAGAACAACTCCCCAAGTTGGTATGCGTCTGCACTATCCGTTTTCACTTTACGTAAATTATTTTTTTTGGCTTGATGTGAGATCAATGGATTAATGACGATATATAAATATTGATGCTCATTCACCTTTGGAAACATCCAGTCCAATAACAGGATTCATGTAGCCACTCCTTGTTTAATATTCGCCGGCAGCCCCTGACCTTCTTGTCTTCCACATTATCGCATGTGATTCGGGGGCTTGCCCCAACTAGCCTAATCGAGGTTTAACAAGCAGGGGGGATGAACGGAATAGCTCTCGGGATCTGAGTCCCACGGGCAGGAACGTTCGATCCCCGGCTACCGCAATCTTACGACCACATAAAAATGAGGTCGACCAGTAAGTTCTGGTGACCTCATAATACGAACGGGCAGGATAGTTCAACTAGTCACCGAATACTTATCTCAGGTTTTAAGTCGTAAAAGGATAAGGGTGAATTATGTGCCAAAAGATTACGTTTGGGGAATTTTCGTTGCTGATGCTTCAACTGGTTTTCCAAATTTCTTTCCAATAGGTATTTACTCCACACGTGAGTTAGCCATTAATGAAGTCGAAGCCTTGCCAAGAGATCACAATTATCAATTACTTCGAATGCCGCTAAATAATAACTTCGCATATTACCATAAAAAGAATGGTAAGTTGGTTGGGATAGATGCGATCCATCATGAACATTTTCATTTCAAAGATGAAAGTTAAACCGATTGGTTGTTACGCTAACGGGTACGAGAGCTCGCTCAAGAATCCAGGAAGGATTGAATATGCCAAAATTACAGTTTGAGAAAATGAAGTTAGAGGATGCTGAGGAAATAATAAGTTGGAGGTATGAAGAACCGTACCAAATCTACAACAATGAATCAACACCAGAATTGATTCAAGAAATGCTTAATAATTACTATACCGTTTATGGCGATGAGAAGCAGATCATAGGATTCTTTTGTGCAGGGAACTCGGCACAAGTTCCAAACGATTTCTATTCGTATTCCGAATCATATCTCGATATCGGGATTGGTATGCGGCCTGAGCTAACAAACAAGGGCTTAGGAACGGAATTCTTTTCGTTTGTTCTCGATTCAATGAATCAAATATTTGGGGATGTTGAATTACGATTAACAGTTACTTCTTTTAATCAACGAGCTCGACGATTATATCGAAAGTTTGGATTTAGTGAAGATGTTATTTTTATTAAAGGCTCAACTGAATTTATAATAATGAATAATGGGACATTGAACTACCGTGAAAGAACGATCTAACTTTCATGCTCTGTGGTGCAGCACAAGAGAGGCATGGATGGCTAATGGTTACGAAACAAAACAAAGAGCAGGCTGCCAACTTTAAATAGGCGGCCTGTTCCGCTAACGGAGTACGATAGTTAAACAACTAATACACTATTACATTTTATTCGGTGGGAACGTATAGCCATTATTTCTTTAAATGGTATATTTAGAATAATTCAATAAATCTATGAGAGATGGAATTATAATGAGTATTAGTTATAGAACAAATGGGGCTCTTCCGTACTGGATAATGAGCTGTATTGTACTGGGATTTGGAGTTTGGTTATTAGTGCATTACTATTCTAGGAAACTGCATAAGAAAAAACCAGAAGGACATGTCCTATTCTGGGGGATATTTTTATGGTTTTTTTTAAACGGAGTATGGTTAATGATTATACAGTTGAACTTATTTGATGATCATACTCAACTTACTTTGCTTGTTGTTGCACAAGTAATAGGGGCATTTTTGTGCACAATTGGTACTATCATTTTTAAGATAATTCAAAGAAAACGAAGAGAATAACCTGTGAAACAGGCATTACACTAACGGGCACATTAACTGAACGGACGACTCTATATTAGGAGCTGGGATTACACTAAAACCATCTTAGAAGGGATAACCTTAAAGTGAATAGCAAAATCGGATTCGTGTGTTCGTGCTGTGGTGAATTCCATGAAGAGCTTCCTATGAGTTATGGCAGCACTGCACCATACTATTGGCACGGTATAGATCATGAAGAGCGCAATGAGGATAGTGAACTGACTTCAGATCAATGTGTTATCAAGGGAGAATACTTCTTTATTCGTGGATGTATTGAGATCCCTGTTTATGAAGAAGATGCACCATTTATTTGGGATGTCTGGGTTTCACTGAGTGAGGAAAACTTTCTCCGCACCTGTGAGTTCTGGGAAGAAGAAGGAAGAGAAGCCAAATTGGAGCCGATGTTCGGATGGCTTTCAACCTCACTTCCTTGCTATCCAGAGACACTCAATTTACGAACCATGGTTCACACTAGGGAAGTGGGTACTCGTCCGTATATAGAACTTGAACTATCAGAGCATCCACTAGCAATTGAGCAGGCCGAAGGGATCAGGATGGCCCGTATTCAGGATATCGCGGAACTTATCTGCCGTATGAATAACGGAGAAAGAGAGCACAACGGAAAACAGGCTACCGATTAATCGGTGGCCTGTTGCGCTAACGGGCAGTTATGCGCAACATAACTACCATAAAACCCGTCTTAATTTCGATATGATTCTTTAAAGAGGGGGTACTAAATGAAGAAGATATCATTTGTTACACTACTGTTACTCCTATTTGTAATAGCGGTTATAGCGACAGGTTGCGGGAATACACCTACCGCGAAGGAGTCAGATTTGACCACAAAAAAGATGAATGAGTTCTATCCAGGGGACATTTCTAATGTCGAATTAATCGAGATCACTGATGGTGAGACTGGTGAGCGCAGGGTGTTTACGAATAAACAGCAAATAGACGAATGGATCAACCAAGTGAAGGACATGGATTTTGTCCCCGATCCGAATCAAGGGGAGAGAGATGGTTTTCTGTTTTCAGTATCTCTGTTCGAGGGACAAGAGAAGAAACTAAGCTTCACTACCAACTACTTGGGTGGGCACTATTACATTCACAAAGAGGAGTTATTAACTGCCATCAATGATTTTTATGGAAATGCGGACTATACAAAAAAACCATTAGACTAAACTAACGGGGACGATAACATAACGATAACAGGCAGCCGATATCAGGCAGCCTGTTCAGCTAACGGGCAGTTTTGCACAACATTGTTGTCTTCAAAAAAAATCAGATTTCCTCTTGAGCCTTACGTAACGTAATGATTTATAATGAACGAAACAGCAGGATATAAATTCGAAATCGAAGGAGAACGGACATGAGAAAACTCGTATTGTTCATGCATGTGTCGCTGGATGGGTATGCGTCGGATTCGAACGGAGGACTCGATTGGATTCCGTACAACGAGGAATTAGAGAAATACGCCGAGGAGATCGTAGCCGAAGTCGGAGCTCCCGTTTATGGACGCACGACCTATCGGATGATGGAGAGCTACTGGCCCACTGTGCTAGACAATCCGAATGCGTCGAGGCACGGTATTGAGCATGCCAAATGGCTGCAGGATGTTAAGAAGATCGTCATTTCCGGGACGATGGAAAAGGTGGAATGGAACAATACGATGCTGATCAAGGACAATATCGCAGAGGAAATCAAGGTTCTCAAGGAGCAGCCTGGCAAAAATCTCGTCATCTTCGGCAGCCCGGGAGCGGCGAAAACGCTGCTTGAGCTCGGCCTGATCGACGAATTCCTGCTTACAATTTGTCCGGTCGTCCTGGGCGACGGAAAATCGGTATTCGACGGCGGCGGCGAGAAAATCAAGCTCAAGCTACTGTCCAGCCGAACGCTCAAGTCGGGCATTATTGCGGCCCGCTATGAGTTGGAGAAATAGCTGTACAAAGGTGTTCCACTAACGTGTTACGAAAGTTCAGGAGCTAGCTAGACAGGCAGCTCCTTTTTCGTTTATTAAACTCCCTCGGTACGATTTAGTTTGCTCACGAATGCTCGCTTATTCGCAGGATTTCACCCTTGTCAGAAATCCAGAAAGATAGTAAGAGAACCATTGTTGCGGACCAGGACAACATGAAGGCGTGAGAAAATAGAGGGGGAGGTTATTACCCCATATCCTTCCATATACTGCACGCATTCTCCATGCCGCCCTTGGAGGTTTTCACTCCCATGTCTCAACGGGTCGTAGCCCTCTCATTCCTTCGTTACGCCTGTCCAAGGGTGGAGGCCGGTCTTGCTAACGGTACGGGTCGGTGCCCTTTGGTTCAACTGCATCCGGTACTCCGTGCTTTCTTTTGAAATCCCGCGAATAAGCCAAAATTCGTACAACGAAATAGTTGGATGTGCTTAAGCAGCTAGCTGTAGTGGCATCGTTTTTAGAGGATTGTAGGCTTCACGGCTGCGAGCCATGCCAACGAGAATGCGTGCTAATTTACCACACAGTTTCATAATGGACCTCATTTTCTTCATCTTCTTCACCTGCACATTGTGTGCGTGCATCGCTTGAAATTCCGGATTATTCATCACCAAACTCATCGTCATCATGAAGATAAACCGTCGGAGGCGAGAGCGTCCACGTTTGCTAATTTTCATCTGTCCGGTCCATTTGCCTGAGCTTGCTTCAGCGAGGTTGAGACCAGCATGACGCAGCAGGGCATTGCCGTGAACAAAGCCGCTTAAATCACCGGCTTCGCCAAGAATACCAGCGAGTGATATGGCACTAATCCCTTTGACAGCAAGCATCGCTTTAGCGAAAGGTATGCGATCTAATACGGTAAGGATCTCCTTCTCGACTGTTTTTAGCTGCTGGCAAGCAAGGTCGTACTCATCGAGTAATTGCTTTAAATGAAGCTTGTAAGCATGCGAGGCTTGTTTGGACCCAACAGAACGGCTAGCAAGAGAGGTGAGAGTTCTAGCCTTACGCTCACCAGAATGCCGTTTCATAAGGGTCTTCCAGCCTTTAATGATGTCTTGAGGCCGCAGCTTACTCAAATCTTCTGGTGTTGGAAAGAGACGGAGAGTAGCTAACGAGCCGGCGCACATCAAGCTCTTGAAGACTTGTCGTAGCTCAGGGAAAACAACGTCGACCCACCGATGGATTTGATTCTTTGCACTAACGAGTCTCGTCACGACAGAGTCACGGTTTGAGAGATAGACACGTAATTCTTCGAAGGCTTCAGGCGTGTTACGAATGAACGAGTAGTAACCGTTCTTTACCATATCCGCAATGACGAGAGCGTCTTTTTTGTCGCTCTTGGATGGCGAATTGTCTCGGTTTTCTTTGTTCTTCTTAACAAGATGAGGGTTAACGAGAACGACTTCAAACTGTTGCTCAGAGATCCATTTGGAGAGATTGAGCCAGTAGTGTCCGGTAGGTTCCATGCCAACAATGGCTGCCGTTAAACCATGTGTTGTTTGGAGCGAATGGATCCACCTAAGCAGGATGTGAAATCCTTCTTCGTCATTTGAGAAGGAAAGAGGGCTGCCAACAACAATTCTCGAAAGTTAACAGCACGTGCGACATGTGTTTGCTGAGCAATGTCGATCCCAACGACCAGATGGTTGGCGGTAATTTTTTCAATGAGTTGATTTTGCTTGTATTGCGATTTAAACTTCATAGTAGAGCGTCCTCCTGGATGATGGGATTTAAAGGGCTATGACCCGTTGCGTACTCCCATCGTACCGAGGCGCTTTTCTTTTTACAAAGACGAAATTAATCCATCTACAGGAATGCTAACGGGTACGATAGCGTAACAAAGACACGAAGGCAGCCGAACAAACTGAATCGGCAGCCTTCGTTTACTAACGGCAGGTTTGCGCGATGGAGAATGTATCATAAAAACATGACATATAAATTGGAACAACTTTGCCCTATCTACATACTACCATTGTTGATACAATGAAGCTCTAAGATGGGGGCAAAGAGAGGATAATCTTACAAAATGATAGATTCAGAGCAGGATAACTGGCGTAAAGAGATTTCAGTCTACGAAAGACCGGTGTTAAAGAGCAGTATTTGGCAGCTCGTGAACACGATTGGGCCTGTAGTGCTGCTGTGGCTTGCTGCCTATTGGAGCTTATCGCTTTCCGTTTGGTTGACCATCGGTTTATCAGTCGTCACCGGAGGATTTCTAGTTCGAACGTTTATTATTTTTCATGACTGCTGTCACAAATCATTCTTTAAGAATCGCAGAGCTAACGATATTGTAGGTACCATTACCGGAATTATGACTTATGTGCCATATCTCCAATGGAAGCACAGCCACACCGTACATCATGCGACCTGCGGAAATCTCGATCGGCGAGGGACGGGCGATATTTGGACCATGACGGTTGACGAGTATTTGAAGGCTGCGCCGCTGCGGAAACTGGTGTATCGGTTGTACCGAAGCCCCTTAATTATGTTTACAATCGGACCGGTATATATCTTTCTGATTGACTACCGCTTTAACCGAAAGCGTGCTGGCGCGAAAGAACGGTTTAATACCTATATGACCAATGCGGGCATCGCCGCCATTGCCGGACTGCTTTGCTGGGCCACAGGCTGGCAGGCGTTTATTCTTATTCAAGGAACGGTATTCTTCATTTCAAGTATGGCAGGGATTTGGCTGTTTTATGTACAGCACCAATTCGAGGAGTCTTACTACGAAATGGACGAGAAGTGGGATTATGTAAAGGCCGCAATGCAAGGAAGCTCATACTATAAATTGCCACGCATCCTGCATTGGATTTCCGGCAACATCGGGTTTCACCATATTCACCATTTTAGCCCCAGAATTCCGAACTACTACTTGAAAACCGTGCATCATGCCAATCCGCGCATGCATGATGTGCAGGAAATTACGTTGCTATCCAGTTTGGCATCTCTTAATTTCAGACTGTGGGATGAGACAAGCATGAAATTTATCGGATTCCGGGGATTGAAGCGGATGCGGCATGCCCAAGCTTCCGATGCGCTTTAGAACTTAACCACGGGACACGATAGCTTAATAAACTCAAGGAACGGCATCTGGCGTACTGTCTGCCGTGATAGTGAAAAGAGAACTGCATCATAAACGACGAAGGAGCTGCAACGCAGCTCCTTTTAACATCTTCACATTTTGTGATGTTCAATTAGCCTTCAACATATTTGGAAAATCAAGTAATGCTGGTACCAAATGACAAGAACTTGATCCGATAATTTAAAAAGCCCTCGATCCACGCGGACTTCATTCGGACAATGTTCTTGTCACCTGAGTCATCTCTATTATTATTTTTAATTCAGATGCCGCTATACCCGATGGCCGGCCTCGTATTCCTCATTGGCCCGGCCCAGCATCGTCTTCCAGCTATCAAAGTCGGTCTCCCGGTCGACATGCCGATCGAACAGCTCTTCGGGGATGTTGTCGACGTCTTCCAGGGTTTTAACGTCGAAGTTTCCCTTGCGGAGAAACTCGTTGAAACATTTGAAGGAAGAGTAGCGGCTCATGAAGGTCTCATGAAATAACATTTCAAAGGATACGTGATTCTGGACGCCTTCATTGGATTTCGCGCCTTGAAGCTCTTTCAGCAATTCATCAAAGGAAATCGGCTTGTTTCTTTTCTTCAGACCTATCACTCCTAAATCTTTTTATCCTTCATGATACCATACTTGTTGATTTGTATATTGTGCTGTGTTACTATAGTTTAATAAACACAAATCAAACCTTTAAATTCACATATTGAAAAGGGTTCTCGTTGTGCGGATGGTACCTTTTTCAATTTGTGATTTTTGTTTATACAAGAAAAACATGTTAATCAATCATTTGGAGGCATAGTTAATATGCAATCAGGAACAGTAAAATGGTTTAACGGTGACAAAGGCTTTGGTTTTATCGAGGTTGAAGGCGGTAGCGACGTATTCGTACACTTTTCCGCAATCCAAGGCGATGGATACAAGACCCTCGACGAAGGCCAGCGCGTTCAGTTCAACGTGACTCAAGGCAACCGCGGACCTCAAGCCGAAAACGTAGTTAAGCTGTAAATAAAGTCAAAAAAGCTGCCCTTAACACCGCGTTAAGGGTAGCTTTTTAATTAAAGGAGGGGATTCATATTGGCTTATCGTGGCAAACCGGTAGAAGATATTCCACATGAAGAAACTGTAATCTGGAGCTGTACGCATAAAGACTGCAAAGGATGGATCCGTGATAATTTCTCGTTTGCGAACGTGCCTGTGTGCTCGATTTGCCAGTCCCCAATGATGAGAAGCGTGAAGATGCTTCCGCCAATAATCAATACTAACAAAGGACGGCGCTGACACACCGCAGCCAGTCGCTTCGCCGTCACCCCTCCAGCCCATTTGTTCATCGCCGAACAAAAGGATTTGTGTCACTATTTTTTGATACAGATCTCCCCTCAATAAACAAAAGAACCCTATAAAATATGGATACTTAATAAGGGTGCTATTGTGTCGTTCTACAACATGGGCGTACAATAAAAAAATAAACTGTAACCCCTGCAACAGCATGTTTTCACATGCCTAAACGACACGCTCGGCAGCGCGCTAGGTTCGATAGGGCCGTATCAAAATAGAAAAGCTAGATCATTGCGCTAACGGGTACGATAGCAGAACAAAAGCAGGCTGCCGACGAAAATCGGCGGCCTGTTTCGCTAACGGGAAGCATAGCGCAACAGCTTATTGCAACATTATTTGATAAAGGTTACTCGCACATATAGAACGCGAACAAACAATAACGGTAAAAAATGTGAGGTTAACGTTTATATGAAATCAATGATTTTCTTATTGCTATCAACATTGTTTATAAGCGGTTGCTTTGCCTCTGTTGACCCAAAAGAAAAAGGTGCGGTTCAATTGGACGTACGGAAAATAACCCTCCAAATTTAGATTGGAAGGTTTTTCTTGTGTTGGTTGCTTAGGCCAAATTCAAGTCGATGAAGGTTTCTTTGCGTTTAAGCAGAGCAAATACCCAGTGTAGTAGCTTGTTCACGCAGGCGATCATGGCGACTTTGTAGGGTTTACCTTCAGCGATCTTCTTCTCGTAAAATGCCTTCATTTTCTTGCTGCCGGAGCGCCGCAAGCTGCAAAGGACGGCCAAGAATAAGGTGTGCCGGAGCCTACTGGAGCCTCGTTTTGTAATTCGATTGATCGTTGCCGTGAATTTCCCCGACATATGAACGCTAGGATCTACACCAGCGAAGGCAACCAGTTTCTTCGGGTGATTAAACCGATCGATTTCACCGATTTCAGAAATAATCGTTGCAGCGATTTTTTCGCCGATCCGGGGATCGATTGGATAATCTGATATTCTTCCAATTCATTAGCGAGGGCATCCATTTGCTTTTCCAGGGCGGTTAGATGCTCTCGATAATGAAGTAACATGCTTACGTACATTTCAAGACTAATGAGATGGCTGTGAAACGGTGCATTTCGAAAGGGATTCCGCTCAGCTGCAGCCAGCAGAGCTTCCGCTTTTGACCGTGCCCAGTTCTCAGATCGGCGCGTATACATAAGCGTGCAATCTTCTCCGTAACATTAGTTTTCCCGGCTTTAAGAGCAGCGTCTGAAGTCGGAAATGCCAACAACGTATTGAGCGATACCGCAGAGTGTAAGTCCCCAAAAACGCCTTTATACTCAGGGAAAACCTGATCTAAGACAGCTTGAAATTGCAGTTTGATTTGAATGTAGAGACCCGTAATTGCATCGTGCTGCCTTGTTAAGTTACGTAGGTTTAGCAGCTGAACGCCTCTAGTTTTGTGCCGTTCAAAGTCCTCTTTGTAGAACAGTTCACATAAAGCGTAGGCGTCAACGGCATCGGTCTTTACCTTGCGCAAGCTGGAGGCTTTCTTGGCCTGATAAGACAGCATCGGATTAACCACGACAAACAAGTAATTATGATCCTCCAAGAAACGAGTAACTGGAAGATGATAGTGACCTGTCGATTCTAAGATAACCATAGGCTTCTGATCTGTTTGCTCCTCAATTAAACCTAAGAACGAATGGAAAGCCTCTAAACCTTCACGAGTATGAGGGACGGTAAAGCTCTTACCGTAAGGCTGACCTCTGTCTAGAAAGCCTGGCCCTGGCTTTCTCCCTTAGCAATGTCCAGCCCAATTACTGGATTCATCGTTTGTATCACCTTCACTTCCTAAGATTCGCCGGTAGCCCCTGGTCCCGCTTGTAATGTCATAGCTTCGCTTGTTATTCGGGATCGATGTCCCAACCAGCCTCAAACATGTTTCTACAAGTAGGGGGTGAACAGTTTAGCGCACGGGGTCTAACCCCACGGGCAGAGACGTTCTACCCCGGCTACCCGTACTAAACCTCTTAAAGATAAAAGAGGTCAACCAGTAAAAACTGGCTGACCTCATAATACGAACGGGCAGGTTAATGTAACTTAAGGAATTTCCTACTGAATGCTGAATAATGGAGTATATGGTAACTTCGCGGTAACAAACCACACGAGAATCGAGGTTTTTATCAATTACCAAAAAGCATAAATGCGATAAGGAAGCCGGATTATAAGGGGTTTCAGGTTCTTTTAAAGTACGGAACAAAACAGTGATGCATCGCTGGCAGCGATGAGATCAGGAGTTCGATCCCCCTAGGCTCCACCTTAACAGATCCGTGCCCTTGCGATGCAAGGGCTTTTTGTCGTTTTACAAAAAAGTTGAGACGCGTTGCTTTAAGGTCCACAGCGTCTCTTTATTTTTCAACATCGTCAGGTTATCGTCAGCACAAAAACGCGTTAGATTATGTAGAATGACGAACCTGCGAAGGGCTGTTCGACAATATCGAAATTTGGTTCAGGGTATTCACATGTTGACCTGTTACTGCAGGCATTTTGCCGTGGTCACTGCGTCTGCGACAAATGCAAATTCCACAATCCTGTGAAATTCGCGTCGCTTGTGATAAAAATCACATTTCGAACGTCTAAATAGGGCTACGATAGTTTTAGAAAAGAATTAAGGGGGCGCATTCACATGAGTGATGTTAGAGCATACCGTTATGAGAATAAAACAGCAAGCGACTCCAGTAGTGTATATGACTAAATCGGTAAAAGCCGATACGATTCATCGATTGGTCCATGCTTTCTATAAATAAAAGTTCACACAACTACTAAGGAGTGAGATAAATGGAAGTTATGTTCATGATCATGGGATTCAACGTAGCAGTGATCGTTGTACTTGGCATTCTTGTAAAAGGCGCATTGGACATGGAACCGATTAATAAAACATATCCGACCGGACAAACCTTGAATGGAGGCGAGAAATAATGGATGCTATGGCCATTTACCTATATTTCTTCGGTATGCTCGCGTTGCTGCTTATCGGATTGCTTGTACCTGCCCACTATATAACCATTCCAAAAGACGATGAAAACGAAGGGTAATGAGTTGAAACTGAACAGAAAAACAATGGAGACTCTTTCGGGAGTCTCTTTTTTTTGATTTTTTTGCACTATATTGCAACAACACCATATATTTTTACTTGAAAATCATATTTATGTACATTGTTTTCGTTATAGTCAAGTGCGTAAAATGAAGCTATGCAATATTACATAATCTCACATGGGAGGGTAACATGGATAAAACAAAGATTATCATTGATACGGATATTGGCGATGATATCGACGATGCGCTGGCGATTGCGTTTGCGCTTGAATCGCCTGAATTGGAAATTATCGGAATAACGACGGTGTTCAAAAATGTTACGGCCCGGGCAAAAATAGCGGTTAACTTGCTCGAAAAGGCTGGACGGGCAGATATTCCCGTATATGCAGGCATTGGAAGCCCGATCCTCAACAAGGTGGACTTAAGCGAGATTCCGAACCAATACTCGGAAGAAAAAGAAGGACATGCAGAGGGCTTCAAGACAACGGCCATCGATTTCATCATCGATACGGTCATGAAATCGGATGGAGATATAACCCTGGTGCCGATCGGTCCTTTGACCAATATCGCAATTGCCATCCTCAAAGAGCCGGAGCTCAAACATAGGGTGAAAGAGATTGTGATGATGGGTGGTTGTTTCTACAGCCATCTAAGCGAATGGAATATCAGATGCGACCCGGAAGCCGCAAGGATCGTGTTCGAATCGGGCATCCCTATTAAGGCCGTTGGACTTGATGTTACGGTGAAATGTATTCTGACCAAAGAAAATATGGACCGGTTGTTGACCAGCCATAAACAATCGGCCGATTATATTCCGGAATTGATCGCAAGGTGGCAGAAGGTAACGGACCATTATCCGATGATGCATGATCCTCTGGCGATCTGCGCCGTGTTTGACGATCGCATACTGGAAATGCAGCAGGACGAGATTGTTGTGGAGACTCAGGGCGAATTTACGCGCGGGGCGACTTATAACAAAAGCGCGCTCTACTGGCGCGGAAACGCCGATCAGTCCGTCATCAAGGCTGCCAAAAATGTGGATGCAGAAGCTTTTATAAAACTGTATATGGACAGAGTGTGTTTTTAACACCGGAAATTGTAAGCCTTTTCAAACATGGCAAAAAGACGCATGAGGATCGCCAGAGACACTTTCATAACAGCTCCCTTTAAGGTGCTACGAATAAACAGGCTGCCTAGTTGGCAGCCTGTTGCTCGTAGAATCGGATGTGGAAGCTGTCTTGATCGGGATCGGAATTTGTACGAAGCACGAACTTGATTTTACAGGTTAGAAACTCTTCTTTTTGTATACGATGGTGAATATACGATCCGAGACAGGGCCATTTGGAGGATTCTGGAGGTTACTATCGAATAATAGTTTATAGTGTTAGAAAACGGAGGATTATGGATGAATGACATCGGCAGTATTGCTACGAAATTAAATATGGCCAGACAAGAGCTGCTTGATCTCGGTCTCCGAAATCCATTGTTGAATTATCGAACCTATAAAGCGCGCGGACTTGAAATCGTGAATGAAAAACCATCCGAGGTTTACCGGATTTTGGTTTCGGATAAAAAAAAGATGACGTTTCTGGAAGCAACGGAGAAAAAAACGGAGCTCGAGACATTCGAGCCGCCGCACGCAGGTGCATACATAGATGATCCAGACGATTCGGAAGCGGCTAAGGGTTATTTGGATTCCAAGCTGCAAACGAATTACAACGATAAACAGCTGCAAAGCCGGCTGCTCGCCACCTATACGGCCGCTAAAACTTATATCGAGGAGCAAGGCGTCAATATCCTGTATATGGCGCTGGGCATGCTCAATTGGTACGAATCCGATCACAGCCAGGAGGCGAGAAAAGCGCCCCTGCTGCTTGTGCCCGTTCAATTAGACCGGGTGAATGCAAGAGAACGGTTCACGGTGATCTACACGGAGGATGAAGTCGGACATAATATATCGCTTGCTGCCAAAATGAAGTCCGAGTTCGGACTTGCAATTCCTGTTTTTGACGAAGACATCATGGAGGTAAGCGAGTATTTTGAACTTGTTAAAAAATCGGTAGAAGCTCAAAAAAGATGGAGTTTGGATTGCGACTCTATCGTAATTGGGTTTTTTTCGTTTGGGAAGTTTTTGATGTATTGGGACCTGGATATGGAGCATTGGCCAGAGCATACCCAGCCTTTGGAACATGCTGTGCTGAAAGCCTTGCTGGAGGATGGGTTTCGGGAGCCGTCCTCCGCGTTCGGCGATGAGGAACATTTGGACCCCTATATGAATTATGAGGACAGCAATCTCATTAAGGATGCGGACAGCTCTCAGTTGATGGCCGTGCTGGACGCCAATCAGGGGCGCAATCTGGTTATTCAAGGTCCGCCTGGCACAGGTAAATCGCAAACCATTACGAATCTGATCGCTGATGCGATCGGGCATGGCAAGAAAGTGCTGTTCGTTTCTGAAAAAATGGCCGCATTAGAGGTGGTTAAGCGCCGCCTTGATGAAGCGGGCCTCGGCATCGCTTGCTTGGAGCTGCACAGTCACAAAACGAATAAAAAGCTGCTGCTGAACGACCTTGCCAATACGCTCCATTTAGGGGAGCCCCATAAAGAGCTTAGGAGTCAAATAGCCGTATTGGAGGAGCTGCGCAGCCGCCTGAATCGCTATAGCGAGGCGATGAATACTCCTGTTTCCAGCTCTGGCGTCACGCCATACAAAGCGTTAGGAGAACTCGTACATTATAAGACTAGCCTTGAAGAAATTGATTTTCCTAGAGTTCCAACCGATGGAATGACGGAATGGACGGAAGAGACTTTTCTCAAGCGGGAGGCTCTGATTGAAGAGCTGCAAAGCCTGATTCGTAGGATGGGCGCTCCTTCCGGGCATCTTTTTTGGGGGAGCCGAAAAAAGGCCTTCATACCGGGCGAGCTGGATCAGCTGAAAAAAGCGGCGGCGGACGCTGCTGCCGCTTGCTCTGATCTCATCCGGCAGTGTGGCGAAATTGTTGAAAGCACGCCCGCTCCTGAACCCCAGCATGTGGACGAAGTGCAATCGTTTCTGGATATTGCAGCAAGAACGTTGCATGCGCCCAAGCTGGATGAGGTGAATATCGCTTCAGAGAAATGGCTGAAGCTGAAGGACAGTCTTCACCGATTCGCAGCGAGCGGTACCAGGTATTCCGCGATTCGCGCGAAATACGATGAAGCCGTACTGCCCGCCGCATGGGATCAGGACGTGATGGGAATCAGGTATTCGCTGATCTCGTATCAAGACAAATGGTGGAGGTTCCTTTCCGGACGATACCGCTCCGCTAAAAATAAGGCGAAAGCCTTGTTGCGCAATCCCAAAGCCAATCAAGTGCCAGGCTTGACCATTGTCGATGCCATTGTTGAAGCGCAAAGCTGCAAGTCAGCCGTTATGGAAGGCGAGCCTCTTGCCAGGGAGCTGTTTGCTTCGTATTGGAACGGTGTGCAGACCGATTGGAACGAGCTGCAGCGCTTGATCGATTGGATGGTGGAGCTTCATCAAAGCGCAGCCGAACGGCTGCCGTCGTGGAGCATCGCATTCATCAGCGGGGCGGCTCAAATCCCTCATTTGAATCAGCTCGCGGCGGAAGTCCAGCACGCTTATGACGCGTGTTTGAAAAGCCTGAAAGAATTAAGCAATTTGCTTGAGCTCGACGGAGAAGTCCGCTTTGAGAATAAGCAGCCCTTGCTTAAGCAGAAGTTCTCGGTTTTGCGCGAATTGGTGCCGAAATGGGCGGAGCAGGCCGATGCCGTCCATGAAATCGCATCCTTTAATCATATCGCTGAGTTGTGCAGGCAAGAGGATATGCGTGAATTTGCAGAGCTGGCTGAATCATGGCGTTTATCCTCCGATTATTTGACGGATTGCTTCCGATGGAACCGGTATCGGACTCTGGCAGAGAAAGCGTTCGTGGAGCGGGAGGCTCTGGCTCATTTCGACGGCAGCAGGCACGACCAGGTTGTAAAAAAGTTCAGGGAGCTCGATAAGGAGCTCATTCTTCTCAACCGCTTGAAGCTGTCCGTCGCACACTGGAACAAGCTTCCCCGGCATGAAGGCGGCGGACAGCTCGGGATTTTGCAACGCGAGATGGCGAAGAAGACCAGACATATGCCGATCCGTAAGCTGATGCAGTCCGCAGGCAACGCCATACAAGCGATCAAGCCTGTATTTATGATGGGTCCGTTGTCGATCGCAGCCTTCATCCCGCCAGGAAGCTTGGAATTTGACTTGGTCATATTCGACGAGGCGAGTCAGGTGAAGCCGGTTGATGCGTTCGGCGCAATCATTCGAGGGAAGCAGTCGGTTGTCGTCGGTGACAGCAAGCAGATGCCGCCTACGAATTTCTTCGATTCCTTGTCCAAGGACGACGCGACGGAGGATGACGATTTCGTTAGCGACATGGAGAGCATTCTAGGCTTGTTTGTCGGGCAAAATGCGCCGCAGCGAATGCTGCGCTGGCATTATAGAAGCCGGCATGAATCGTTAATAACGGTTTCGAATCATGAATTCTATGACGACAAGCTCGTTGTGTTCCCAAGCCCTGATGCGGAAAAGCTCGATTCCGGGCTTATTTACCGCTACCTTCCGGAAACGGGCTATGACCGCGGGCGGACGAGGACGAATAAGCTCGAAGCCAAAGCCGTCGCGCTTGCCGTCATGCACCATGCGAAGCATTACCCCGGCCTATCGCTGGGAGTAGCCGCATTCAGCATGGCTCAGATGCAGGCCGTAATGGACGAAGTAGAGATGCTGCGGAGGTCGGACCAGGAGGCGGAGCCTTTTTTCCACGCTCACCCGCATGAGCCGTTTTTCGTGAAAAACCTGGAAAACGTTCAAGGGGATGAGCGCGACGTCATCTTCATCAGTATCGGTTACGGTAAAACCAATGAAGGGTATTTGGCCATGGACTTCGGTCCTCTGAATCGGGAGGGCGGGGAGCGAAGACTCAACGTGCTTGTCACTCGCGCGCGAATCCGCTGTGAGGTGTTCACGAACCTGAAGTCGGAGGATATCGACCTGAACCGATCCGGGGCAAGAGGAGTCAAGGCATTAAAGACCTTTTTGACTTACGCGGAAAAGGGTCATCTGGATATTCCCGCAGAGACGGGCAAGGACTTTGATTCGCCGTTTGAGGAGGCAGTTTACAAATCACTTGCCAATGCCGGATACAAGGTTCAAAAGCAGGTAGGGTCTGCGGGATTTTTCGTTGATTTGGCTGTCGTCGATCATGAGCAGCCCGGAAGGTATGTGCTTGGCATTGAATGCGACGGGGCTGCGTACCATAGCGCCCGCTCGGCCAGAGACCGCGACCGGCTGAGGCAGGAGGTGTTGGAAGGTCTCGGTTGGAGCATTCACCGGATATGGAGCACGGACTGGTTCAAGCAGCCGGAGCGGGAGCTTAAGCGCGCGGTGGAAGCCATTGAAAAAGCAAAGCTTGCGAGCAGGATGACCGTGCAAAGCAAAAGGCCCGAGAAACAGAGCGGCGACGAGCGGAAGCTCGTCATAAGGCGGGAGCCGCTCGAAGCCGTGAAGCCAATGGAGAACGACGTATCAAAATACGTGCACGCTAAACTGAGCATAGAGTTGTCGGGTAAGGAATTCCATGCGGTCCCGGTACCAATGATTGCGGCATGGGTGCAAGAGGTAGTCCGGGTAGAGGCTCCCGTTCACATAAGCGAAGTGATTAAGCGTATTTGCGAAGCGGCGGGGATCAAGAGAGCCGGGAACCGGATTCAAGCCGCAATCGATGAAGCGGTTCGTACGTTAGAGCAGAACGGATCCATACAAAAGCTCGATGATTTTTTATGGCTCCGGGGCATGCAGGAGGTTCCGTTACGGAATCGCGCGGAGTTGTCCAATAAAAAAGCCGGATTGATCGATCCGATGGAAATCGAGGCTGCCATCGATAAGGTGGTGGCGGAAAGCTTCGGCATGTCGAAGGATGAACTACCGCAGCATGTTTCGCAGTTGTTCGGGTTTTCAAGGTTGACCGAGGATATGCGGTCATTAGTTGAAAAGGTATTGGCGCAAATGACAAGCAGCAATAAATTGCAGGATAAAGAAGGTCAGCTGATCAAAGCGTGAGTCATCCTTTACCGATGAAGATGATGTGAGGTGAAAAAGATAATGGCGGTCCAAAACAAGTTAAAAGTCGGGGTGCTCGGTTGCGGCGTTATTTCCCAGGCCGCTCACTTGGAGGCTTGCGTAAGAGCAAACCATGCAGAGCTCCATGCCATTTGCGACGTCGCTCGGGATCTAGTGGAGAAAATGAGCGGTAAATATAACCCGAATCGTGCTTATTACGACTATGACGCGATGCTCGCCGACCCGGATGTGGAAGCTGTCGTGATCGGGATCGCGGATCAATTTCATGTCCCCATGGCGAAAAAGGCGCTATTGGCCGGAAAACACGTGCTCGTTGAAAAGCCGCTTGGCGTTACGATCGAGGAATGCGAGGAGCTTGAGGACATTGTACGAAGCACGAACTTGATTTTGCAGGTTGGCAACATGAAACGGTTTGATCCCGGCATCGCATACGCCCGGAACTTTATCCAACAAGAAATGGGCGAAATGCTTGCGCTGAAAGCTTGGTACTGCGATTCAACCTACCGATACGTTGTTACGGAAAACGTCATGCCTGTTATGGTTACCAGCGAGGCGGCCAAAAAGCCTGAAGGCAACCCTAAGCAAGACAAACAGCGCTATTACATGATGACGCATGGCAGTCACCTCGTGGATACCGCAAGATTTTTGGGCGGTGAAATCGAAAGCGTACATGCTTGGCATTCCGAAAGATTCGGTGCGCACAATTGGCTTTGCACCATTGAATTTGCGAATGGCACCGTTGGTCAGTTGGATCTGACCGTAGCCGTGCGCATGGATTGGCACGAAGGTTTTCAAGTGTATGGCGAGCATGGCAGCGTAATCGCCAAAACTTACAATCCTTGGCTGTTCAAGGCAAGCGAGGTGGAGGTTTTTTCGGCTAAAGACGGGTTGTATCGCAAACCGCTTGGAGCAGACGCGCATTTTTATAAGCTTCAGTTAGACGGCTTTGCTGACACCATTCTAAACGGATCTCCCATGATGGGTGCCGGGGTTCATGATGGTGTTCAAAACATGAGGGCGATGGTGGCGCTGGCAAGGTCGGCGGAAATGGGCGGCGGCAAAGTCAAATTATCCGATGTTTCAGGTGCAGTATGATGGAATTGGGGATCTTTGCGAAAACATTTCGTCGTAACTCGGTTGAAGACGTATTGGCAGCCATTCATGACCATGGTCTTTTGAAGACTCAATTTAATATGTCCTGCGCGGGGCTGCCTTCCATGCCCGATTATATTGACCCCAATCTTGCGAATTCGATCGGAATCGCATGCCGACGGCTTCATATAGAGATGTCAGCTGTTTCAGGAACTTTCAATATGGCTCATCCGGATGAAAATAAGCGCAGACAGGGGATTGAGCGTCTTCGCGCTCTCGCACATGCAAGCGGCGCCTTCGGAACGTCCGTCATTACGCTGTGCACGGGCAGCAGGGACCGTGACAATATGTGGCGGCTGCATCCGGATAACCGAAGCGCGGAAGCCTGGGCTGACATGATGCATACGATGGCCGCGGCAGTGGAGATCGCCGAGGAATATAACATTGTGCTCGGAATCGAGCCGGAGTTAGCTAATATTGTGTTCGATGCAAGAAGAGCTAGAGACCTGCTCGATGAGCTTCGTTCGCCAAGCGTGAAAATTGTAATGGATGCGGCAAACTTGTACAATCCAGCCTATGCCGGATCGATGAATGATCTCCTAAGCGAAAGCTTTGATTTACTAGGCGAACATATCGTCATTGCGCATGCCAAAGATATGAAGATGGATGGGCAATCGGAGTTTGTCGCTGCGGGTCAAGGCATGGTTGACTATGAACATTATTTGAAATTGCTTACTGAGGCTCAGTTTACCGGTCCATTAATCTTGCATGGTTTGCACGAGGATCAGGTAAAAGAGAGTTTATCCTATATTCGAGCTCGGATGCCTAATTAGCCTGAAACCCGACCGCTTTAAGCGGTCCCAGGTACATAATGTGGGTCAGCATCTGGGCAAGCTCGCGAGGAGATTGCTTGCGTCCGGTTTGAAGCCAGTGCAGGACGAAGCCCAACTGGGCGGACGCCATGTAGGCGATGAGGACATCGGGCGGAACGAGCACATCCTTGCGCCCCGTCGTGATTTTGGCGATTTTTTCGTTCATGCGTTCCTCGATCGTATCTTTCAGCAGCCGCGCAAAGGTCAGATCGCCTTTCGGGCCGAGCATGACTTCGAAGAAATCCGCTTGTGCGTCAAAGTACTCGTAAAGACGTACCAGCCCATCGTATACCTTGCCCTCGGATGCGGCTTTGAACAGCTCGCCAGGTTCGAGATGACTGACGATGGCCAACAGCCCTTGATGGAACTCGGCTTTAAGATGGTCGCGAAGATCAAGAACATCTTTGTAATGTAAGTAGAACGTGCCCCTATTAATGTTCGCCTTGCGGGTAAGGTCGCTGACCGTAATTCCCTCGTACCCTTTTTCACGGATTAGCTTCACGAATGCCTCGCGTAATAATTGCTTCGTTTTCAATTGCCTGCGGTCTAATTTGTCCGTCATGGGCGACAGCCTCTTTTCAAAAAAAGTTTGAAGATACTCGACAGGTCCACTGCCAGCTGTCTTCTAATCGACAGATTGCATGCAAACTGCGCATTGCAAACCGATTTCCCCTCATTATAATGAACAATGTGGTGATTAATGAACACTGTGTCCATTATAAATCAAGGAGGAAATAGCCGCATGTCCTTTTTTAAAATTAAATTCGTAGGTATCGGAATCGTCGTCGCTTTGGCCGTGCTGATGATTTTCGGATTGGCCTTAATGGGGTCTACGCTCGGCGCGAAGCCCAAGAACATCCCTGTCGCGCTCGTCGTGCTCGATCAGCCGGCCAAGCTGCCGGACGGCAACGAGCTCGATGTCGGTGCTATAGTGAAGGAGAAGTTGACCGGCATCGGAGAACTTCCGGTGAAATGGGTGGAGGTCGGTTCGGAAGCTGAACTTGAAGAAGGGCTCGCGAATCAAGATTACTACGGTGCGCTCGTGCTCCCGGCGGACCTGAGTGCGGGAATTGCGTCCTTGCAATCTCCGGCCCCGAAGCCGGCAACGGTGCGCATCGTGCTGAACGAAGGAACGAATGCGCAGGCCGTCTTGGCGGTCAAAATGATTTTGCAGCAGATGACAAGCACGATCAAATCGCAGCTTTCCAGCCAACTGCTCGGTCAAATCGGCCAGCAGACAGATCAAATACCCGTCGCCGCCGCGCAAGCTTTCCTTGCTCCATTTCAAGTGACGGAACAAGCGGTTCACTCGCCGGGGGATAACAATGCTAACGGCAATGCGCCGAACTTGATTGTGCAGATCATGTGGCTCGGCTGCCTCGTGACCGCTATTTTCATGTTCCTGTCGTCGCAAAAGCATCGCGCCGACGGAGCGAAGGGCATAGCGACGGTCGCTTCCCAGCTAAGCGCAGGTCTAGTGATCGTGACAGGCTTGTCCGCTTTCCTGCTATGGATGGCCCACACGTGGTATGGCATGGAGACGACTCATTTCGGGCAGGCATGGCTTTACCTATGGCTCCTGAGCGCGGCGTTCTTCCTCGTACAGACGGCGTTGTTCAACTGGATCGGGCTGCCGTCGATCGCGCTGCTCGTGCTTATCTTTTTCTTCTCGATGCCCGTAATCGGCATGCCGCCGGAGTTCATGTCGCAAGCAACGTCCGACTGGCTGTATTCCTGGACGCCGTTCCGTTACGCGGCCAACGGCTTGCGCGACATCCTGTACTTCGGCGGCGAAGGTGCGCTCGGATTGAGTTTGTCGGTACTCGTCTGGTTGGCCGTCGCCGGGTTCGTACTCGCCGCGTTATCGGCCTTCAAGCCGAAGACGGCCGAGCGAACAGCGACTTCGTCTCACCTATGACCCTTTCGGATGTCTAACTCCCCTTGTCTTCACTATATGAATTCATTCGAAAACCCTTGCGCAGCAAGGGTTTTTTGTGTTTTAGACTCAGAGAATGCAGCTTCGAGCAGGGAAGGAAAGCTCGGATACCTGCCAAGTGTGCGATTTTCGGTTCGCCCGGCGGTATCCGGCGAAGTTGTAGGTCGCATGGCGATGGCGTTGTTGGAATCGCGTCACGCGCTGCATCAATTACCGAAATTCGGCCGGGACTAGTTTACGTAACGTCTGTAATACTTCGTCTTGCGAACAAACCTGCATTGCGACATATAAGTCCAGGTGGTTTTCTTTTGCGTATGGCTGTTGTGGTTCTTTCTTCGGATGCAGACATAATGCCGTTTGGACACGGAATAGATACGATATCCCCTGCGACGACACCGCCAGATCCATCCGGAATCCGAGCCGGACTGTTTGAATTCGGGAAATTTGACTTGGTCCCATACCGATTTCCGAAAGACCAGCGTGCCGCCTTTGACGCTGCGCCGGTACTTCCATTCACCATAGCGACGGAAAATCATCAGCGCCTGCTTCGCTCTGAAGTAGATGAAGGCGGTGTGTTTGCCTACGATTGACGCTTTGCCGCGTTTGATCGCGCGTGCGGCTTCCCTCAAATACTGGGGGCCATAGTAATCGTCATCATCAAACTTGGCGATGAAGCCGTCCTCGGCTAAATCGATGGCATAGTTCAGGCATTGGCCAAGCTTGTATTCTTGAGGGAGTTGGATCACTCTGATTTCATTTTCCGGGTACTGGCTTGCACGCTGCTGATAGAGCTCGATATCCATGTCGTCGTTATTCAAAACGATGATCATTTTTTTGTTCTGCCAAAGCTGCCGGTCGTAGTTCTGGAATACGTTGTCCATGCATGATTGTCTCATCGTACAAGCGATCACAGTGATCATCTTATTCGTCATCTCCATTCGGCGCGGGTTGAAGAACGGCTTTGCGTTGGTTCCATAATGTATTTTTTTTGATTTTATACAAGTTATTATCGATGATTTTTTTGTACAGGCTTAGGAAACGATCCGTCATTATGAGGTCGGAGTAGCGGGTTCTGGCATAGCGCCTGCATCTGCGGGCCGCGGGCAGAAGACGTTTACGGTAGTTGACCTTCATGGCCATGCCGGATGTCGTATAGCACAGGAGCGATGGCAATCCTCTAAGCACCTCGGGAACGGCGCCTTTCCTGAAGCCGAGTACGGGGGTGCCGCTTGCAAGCGATTCAATAAGAACAAGTCCGAAGGGTTCATCCCATGTCGACGTGAACAGGACTGTGTGGGCATTGGCGAGCAGCTCGCGTTTGCGGTCTCCGCCCACGGGGCCAATATAGCGGATTTTATTTCCCAAATGCGGTTTGATTTTGGTATTGAAATATTGTTTGTCGTTCAGCGTGCCGGCAATGATGAGCCGCCTGCCTGTTTTCTTGGCAACCTTGATGGCCAGGTGGACGCCTTTTTCCTTGATCAATCTTCCCAAGAAGAGCAAGTATTTCTGTTTGGCTGCTTTGAATGAGTAATCCTCCATGCGAATGCCGTTGTAGACGGCGTAGCCTCTTTGATTCCCGTATTTACGCAGGATGAACCTGCTGACGTAAACCGGAATTTGCACGTTTCCCTTGACCCCTTTGGAATGGGATTGGCAGATGGTCGGAATCGGCGGATTCGCTTTCGCGACGATGCCGTAGTGATCGTGAATGATGTCCACGTCGGGCGGAAGGTTTTTGATGATGAAGTCCAGCTGCTCACTCTTATCATCCGATTCGTATTCGAACGTTTGGGTCGCGTTCGAGGTGGATCCTTTCTTGGCGAACAGAATCACCTCATGCCCCCGCCTGACCAGTTCTTCCGTTAAATAATGAACGTCGCGCTGCGTTCCCCCGTAATCCTTCGGCGGGACAGGAATCGTATTCGTCGAGATTTGAGCAATTTTCAAATGTCCCTCAGCTCCTTAGGTCAATATCTTCCCATAGGCATACCTTGTAGGATATGAGCGGACTCCTGTGCAGGGCACGGCACATTCATCAAATGCAGCGTCATTATTAACCGCATATGTCTATACCAAGTTGAAAATAGTTTTCATAGAATAGTAGCAGTCTTAGAAGAGGAGGGGAGGCTGTTGAAGGGATTGATTCTCTGTGCCGGGAAAGGAAGCCGTTTATACCCATTTACTTATAGTCAGCCTAAAACGCTTATTCCTGTGGCTAATACGCCCCTGCTGCAATTATCGATCGTGAAATTAGTGGAAATCGGAATAGATCAGGTGGGTATTGTTATTCATCCGTCTCAGGAAGCGTCCATTCGCGGGCAATTCGGCGAAGGAGAAGCGCTTGGCATCTCGATTTCGTACATCTATCAGCATGAAGCAAAGGGAATCGCTCACGCGGTTAAACAAGCGGAAGCCTTTATGTCGGATGAAGCGTTTCTGCTGCTCCTCGGGGATAATGTGATTTCTGCCCCGTTATCGGTTCTGAAGAAAGATATCGAGCTTGGCGGTGTACAAGCATCCTTGCTGCTCGCGGAAGTCGCGGTCCCGCAGGATTACGGCATCGCTGAAATCCGCGATTCGCGCATCGTCGGCCTGGAAGAGAAGCCGACAAATCCCAAGTCCAATTTAGCGGTAATGGGGGCTTACGCGTTTACGAAGGAGATCTTCGCCGCGGTCAGTGAAATCACGCCTTCCAAGCGGGGCGAGCTCGAAATAACGGATGCGATTCAATGGTTGATCGAGCAGCGGCATGACGTCGCTTACCATGTCACCGACCAATTGAGCATCGACGTCGGCACGATGGAGCGGTGGCTGCAAGCCAATCAAAAATTGCTGGACGCGGTAGCATCGAATAACCGGGTTCACAACTCCGCAAGGCTGGAGCGCTGCACGATCGTGGAGCCGGTATCGATCGGGAAAGACTGCGTACTGAAGGATTGCCGGATCGGCCCTTACGTTTCGGTGGGAGCGGGCTCCCTGCTGGAAAACTGTCATATCGAGGAATGCATCATTTTAGATGGGGTTCATGTAAAAGATCTCCCATTCCCGCTTAAAAATGTGATCATCGGCGATCATTCTATCGTCGCTGGGGTGCTTATAGATGAAGAGGTGAAGGAACCTTGAAAATATTGATTATCGGTACTGGATATGTAGGAGCTACAACCGCAATGGTGTTTGCGGAGATCGGCTGGCAAGTAACGGGACTTGATATCGATGCCGGAAAAATCGAACGTCTGAGGCAGGGACGCCTGCATTTTTACGAACCAGGCCTTGAAGAGCTGATTTCCAAGCATGTGCAAAGCGGTCGCTTACGGTTTACGACGGATAAAGAAACCGCCATCGCCGGACACGACGTTATTTTTCTTTGCGTCGGAACACCGTCGCGGCCGGATGGAAGCGCGGATCTTAGTTACATTCAACAAGCCGCCGAGGATATCGGGCGCTCTATGAACGGCTATAAACTCGTCGTTACCAAAAGCACGGTTCCGGTCGGCACGCAGGAGCAAATCAAATCGTGGATGAAAGCGGCGCAGCGGCAGCCCAGTCATTTCGATGTCGCTTCCAATCCCGAATTTCTAAGGGAAGGGAAGGCCGTGGAAGACGCGCTGCGGCCCGACCGTATCGTGATCGGCACCGACAGCACGAGGGCAACGGAGCAGCTTCAAACGCTGTATAGGTCTTTTACATGTCCTTGGATCGTAACCAAGCCGAGAACCGCAGAGCTTATCAAATATGCGTCCAATTCGTTCCTCGCAACAAAAATATCGTATATGAACGAGCTTGCGAGACTCTGCGACAAGCTGGAGGTCAACGTTAAAGAGGTTGCCGAAGGGATGGGCCTGGATCCTCGGATCGGGTCGAGTTTTCTTCAGGCCGGCCTGGGGTACGGAGGCTCCTGTTTTCCTAAAGACGTCTCGGAATTGATCATGACCTCAAGAAAGCATGAAGCGAATCTTCACATTTTGGACCAAGTAGTGGAGGTCAATCATACGCAGTTCGCTTATTTGCTCGACAAGGCAAGGTCGCGGCTGGGAGGCTTTGCGCATAAAAGCATTGCTATCCTGGGGCTTGCGTTCAAGCCGGATACGGACGATATTCGGGAAGCGCCGGCGCTGCGGATGATCGATCAACTGCTGCTCGAGCAAGCCAATGTGCGGTTATTCGATCCCGTCGCGCCTTTGCCGGTTCGACCTTCCTATGGGGTTGTGACGGTTTGTTCTTCGGCTGAAGAAGCATTACGCAGCGCGGAAGCGATCATCCTGTGCACAGAATGGCCCGAGTTCGGACAGTTGGATTGGGAGGGAGCGAAGGCGCTTCTCGCGGAGCCCAATTTCTTTGACGGCCGCAATATGATGGATGCTGGGCGAATGCGCGGATTCGGGTACTATTATCAAGGCATCGGCAATGATCATTGACTAGGAATCTTTTAGCTGCCGGAGTCTATATACCTATTTTTGACCTGTCTGCGATATTTACCTAGAAACACACTCGAAAAGTTGAATAGTTTGTAATACAACTTTAGAGGAAGGAAGCACGGAATGAAGCTGCTGATCATTGCGCCTGAACAAATTCCGGTACCGCCGCCAATCGGGGGTTCCGTTGAGAATTGCATCTTTCAAATCACAAAGGAAATTTCGAGTGAACATCAAGTCACTATCGTTAGCGTATTCCGAAAGTATCTTCCTCGTAAATCTATAGTAAACAATTCAACTATTCTGAGAGTAACCGGAGGGTCGAAGAAGACCTATTTAAAGAATGCGATTCAAAAAGTGAAAGGGAATGAGTATGATCTCATTCAAATTGACAACAGACCAAGCTTCGCGGGTGCTGTTCGAAAAGCATTTCCGAATACGCCGATCTCCGTCTTTATGCATTCCATGACGTTTGCCACGAGTCCGATGACGACAAAACGGAAGGCCAACGCTGATTTTAAGCACGCGAATCTAATTGTCGCCAATAGCGAGTCTCTGCAGAAATCATTAATCAATCGTTTTCCTGCTCATCAAAAGAAGATTCATTTCGTCCATCTAGGCGTGGATACGAAGAAGTATTACCCTCGAAACAAACCAAGTTCAAAGCCCTTTCACCTGCTTTTCGCAGGAAGGTTGATTCCAAGAAAAGGAGTCCTTACTCTGCTGAGAGCCTTTAAGATTGCCCGAAAAACCGTGCCTTCACTTAAACTGTCGGTTGCCGGAGGAACCGGCAGGCCCGCTTATAAGGCATTTCTGGTGAAAAAGGCACGCATCTTGAAAATTCCGGTTCAATTTAAAGGTAATCTGACTCGCAAGCAAATGCCGCTGTTTTATCGTTCCGGGGATTGTTTTATATGCCCCTCGCAAAAGCACGAAGCATTCGGTTTAGTCAATGTTGAAGCAATGGCGAGCGGAATCCCCGTCATCGCTTCCCAAATCGGAGGGATTCCGGAAATTGTCCAGCACGGGCGTAACGGCCTGCTGGTTCAAGAATACAGTAATCCTGCCGCATTCGCCGCTCACATCGTCAAACTCGCGAGAGATCCGGAACTGTATAGACGACTTTCCAGCCAAGCAAGAGAGGATGCGAAAAATCAGTTCAGTTGGAAGATTACCGCTACGAAACTAATGGAGACCTATAAAGAAAATCTAAAGTGTGAAAGGGATTGCGATGAGGAAGCAGAAGCAGCGGAGTTTAGCAATGGCGGCGTAATCAAGATAAGAATTTCAACGCAACTATAGAGGGTTGCGTTTTTTATTTGGCGCAGCCATCCGGTCTGCCATTCCGCACAAGTTAGGTGCTAGTAGAATCCATTTATTCATATTTTATAGAACTACAACATTAAAGAAAGGGTGTTACGTTAGTTGAAAAAAGTTAAGGTTCGTTTACGGCCCATTGTAAGGAATATAAACTTGCCTACTGTTTTGAAAACAGCCATACTTCCCGGTGACACCGTTGAGAGATTATTTATCGCGACCCAGTTAGGAGAGATTTATTACATAGGAAACGGAGATATCAAGACTTTTTTGGATATTCGTCCGCAAATCATAAAACTGGGTGCTGCTGGCGGTTATGATGAAAGGGGATTGCTGGGGCTTGCATTTCATCCTGAATTTTATTTTAACGGCCTGTTCTATCTTCATTATTCAAAAGCCGGAACGCAAGGACCAGGAGCGCTTCCCGGACCATTCAAGCCAAATCCTTGCGATCCCGGAACCTTAAACCTGAAGTGGACAAATAGAGAAACTCAGTATGATCATATTGATACCGTTGAGGAATGGATATTACAAGCGAATGGTCAACCTCAAAAACGTCGGACGTTACTTAACCTAAGAAGACCGTTTTTAAATCATAATGGTGTCAATAGCCTAACCTTTTCGCCTGAAACCAGACAACTTGTTTTAACGACAGGAGATGGCGGATCCGGGTATGATCCATTTAATTTAAGTCAGGATGATATGGAAATCGCAGGAAAAATAATTGAAATTGATGTCCTTAGGATTGCATTTATCGATAATCCACCCGTTGTCACGCGTTTTAATGAGCTTCCCTTGCCTGTCCAGGAAACGCTAACGGTAATTGCCAAAGGGGTTCGCAATATACCCGGTATTTCTTTTCAAAGGTTTAATAACCAGTATATCAAATATGCGGGTAATGTCGGACAGGATATGGTAGAGTCTATATTTACATTCGTTCAATATAAACCAATACCGGTTACTCAGCTTACTCAAGCTTTCTCTATGAATGCCGAACCTGACCAGGAAGGATTCATTAACTTTGGCTGGAGAGGGTGGGAGGGTGCTTTTCCTGCTTCGATTATACGCAGCTGCTCTGTAAATCCGGCTTTGGATGAGAAGATGATTGCGTATTTCAATGAAGCAGTAACAACTTCCGTGAGGCGTATTCAGCCTTTAACCTGTTATTTTCATAAAGATCCCAGGTCCGATAGGTTCGGAGGAACCGCGCTTACAGGAGTGCAGCCATATATGGGGAACGAAATCCCCGATTTAAAGGGCAGCGTCGTATTTACCGATCTTGCGCGGAGCGGATCCCCACCTCCCGTTAGAGGGGTCTTAGCTTATACCAGGGTAAGCACGGATTGTAAATTAAATGAGTTTAGTGTTATTGAAACCGATTATAATTATGGATCGCAATCCGCTTACTATGTAAATTTGGGAACGAATCTTGATCAATCCAGACTCTATTTAGGGGTCTATGGCTCAATGAAAGTGAACGATTATAACCAAGGTACCGTTTTTGAAATTGTGCCGTAATTAAAAAAGAGACGAGTGGATAGCAGCCCGCATCGTCTCTTTTTTTTTATCCACACGTTCACACTAGTACTTCATGCCGTTACCGGTCTAATGCCGACGGTCTACGCGATACTGGCATGACAGTGTCTATTCGAGGAGAAAGAGTCGAAACGCGTTTGGGTAGCTAGCCTTATTTAAAGTTTCTGCAGCAAAATGGATAATTTAGGAAGAGACGTTATGGCGGATCGTGCAGACATCTTATCTTTATGCCCCATTTTGTGCCGTTGGAGGGTTAAAAAATGTACGATTTATCGTTAATCGACCTCATGATTCCGTATCTTTTGCGGGGATCTGGATTTGGCCCATGGCACCCGGCGCTGGCCGCGCTCGCCGTTGATGAACACGAGACGGCCATTAGTCCGGAAGGAGTAGTCATTCGAGGAAGAGCGAGCTTCAAAGGGAGTGTTCGGCCCTTTGTCGATCTCGACAACATGCGCATTGGAGTCGAAGCGGAAAATAAGGAAGGCCATCCGCTGAACGATCCGGGGCGCCGAAATCCTTGGATGGATATCCGGGATTCGAAGATCGAATTCCAGCTGACGGCACCTCGCATCGCTTCTCAGAAGATTGCCCAGGCGGTAACCGCGCTTGCCGGCAATCCGGATTTCAAAGACGAGGCTGACCTTCTATCGACGCTTGGAGACGGAGCGGTTTCCGACTTTCCGAACACGGAATTCACGCTGGATCTCCTCCTCGCCGGGGTTGTCCTTCGGCCTCCATTTCTTCGCGGCGCGAAGCGTGGGGCAGACGGGCAGTTAATCCCGGATCCGCATCATGCGGAAGTAAAGTTTACGCTGCCCAAAGTCAAAGCGCGGCTCGCCCAAGGCTCCGGCGTTAATGATCCGCTCACCGCCGCAATCTTATCGGCCGGCGCGTCCGGACTCGACGATCCGGGCGACCTATCTACAGCCGAGTTGGTCACGATGGACCCGCCTTATGCGTTTATCGGCGATAAAGATATTGTCGGCTTCGGCTTTCGTTCAGCCGTTCTCGATTTATCCGACGGATTTACGCCGCCGGCTGTGTTGTCGCAATTCGGATACGACGAGTCCTGGCAGGGGCTGTATTTGCCCGAGATTCGGTTATTCGTTGCGCCAAGCGGGGCTAAAGACCTCGCGGTTGACGGCGGCGCCATTAACTTGCTGATCGGCTTTGGCCAATCTGCGGGGATAACCGGCGATTTTGATCTGACGGTTCTGAATCAAGGCGAAGGCGTATTGAAGCTTGGCGCACGATTCTACGATGCAGCAGGCAAGAGCTATGGGATTACGCGCAATGGCGACAAGAAGGCGAGCGTACAGCTGCCGGAACACACTCGCATGATTATAGATATCGACGGCGGACGAACGCCCTTTACCGCTTCGGCGTCCATCGACGGCGCCGTGCAAAATGGTCGAGAACACGACATCGATATGACGGGAAACACGGTGCAAAGAACCGTCCTGCTAAAAGCGACTGACAGCAGCGGAACGCCGAAGGAGGCGACGCTGGAGCTGACCATTACCCGATTGCAGATCGCAGCAGCTGTCCCAACCGAAGCTTCACTTAGCGACAAACCAGACTCCAATCCAGTGAAGATCGAGACGACTTCGATTAAACAAGGGACAAAAAGCGTCAATTCTCCAGTATTTAAAGTGATACAGGAAACAGGCACAACAGCCATTATCGGACTGGCACCGTCTGGAGCGGCTAAATGGACTGTCGGCGGTATTGCGGCCGGTACGGGTGAAACCGTAACCGTTAACGTTGCTCCGGAAGCCAATATCAGTGTCAAGGCGGAATTACCCGGACGGGCAGGCGTGGATTCATTCACCGCGTTTTACCGGTTCGATCATCCTCTACCCACAGAGGGGCCTGCGTACTCCCTTAATAAGGCAAACTCCCGGACTGAGCCCGCGCCTGACCAAGGCCCTACCGCATCATGGACAGCGGGATCCGATTCGCTCAGTGCTCTTGCAGGCATGCTCGAGAGCGTTCCTGCCGGCTCCAAAATCAAAATTGAAGGCTTCGCCAGCTTCGAAGGCCCCGATTCTACGCAGTCGCGTACGTATAACACGCTGCTCGCCCGGCGCCGCGCAGACGGCTTGCGTACGATGATCGAGAGCCTAGGGAAGAACTACGACTTTAATCCGGCTCCTGCAGCAAACATGACCGACTGGACCAAGCAAGGAACCGAGCTGGAAACGAGACGAAACTTCTGGAAAGCAACGGCTTCGTGGGATCCCGTAACGGCGGACGATATCGTTATTGAAGGCACCGTTTCCCGAAAGCCTTCGAATCCGGCGCCAGGGCCTGGCACCATACCGGGAAATGATCCGGTGCCTGCCGGCGCTCCGCCCGAACCGCCTTCCTGGTTCCATTTTCTGGGCGCCAAAGTTCGCATTGTCCGCAATCAATTCGTCGCGTGCGAAGTGTTCGGCAAGTTCGATTACCAGACCGCTGCCGAGAAGCGATTGCAAGACGGCGCAGGTCCGGGCACAACGATTCCGAAGTGGAAGGGCCTCGGCAGCCAAAATCCGGCGGATGGATTAATCGACGTTCGGCTCGTGGTCCAAATTGACGATGCGACCGATAAGGTCACCGTCACAGGCTATCTCGGAGCGGATCCAGCAGACCGGGACGGGCTGGCGCTGCTGGGAACCCGTCCGGATGATGATTTTGATCCAAACCCGCCGGATTATGGACTGAACTTCCTAGGGCTGTCCTTCCTATTCACGCCGTTATTGTCAGCTTTGGCAGGGGCTGCGGAGAGTAAAGGCGCCATTGTTCAGATGCCTTTAACGGCAGCGGGATATGGCGTTATTGCGGGAATCGCCGCAACCGACTGGTTCCGGACGGAGCGAGTCGTCTGGTATGGCGGCGAGCTTAAAGTCATTGCCAATGACAAGGGCGAGTGGTCGACTGCTCTTCTTCTCGATATTGAAACCGCCATTTCGATGGATCTGCTCGGACTCGTCAAAATCAGAAGAGACGCTCCGCTCTCGGTCCGATACAAGGCCATTGGCCTTCTCTTCGGCGCTCCTCCCGGCGAAGCTGCCTTCCAGTTTCGGCCGATATTTGATTCGTCGAAAGGGTACACCATCGACGTATCCAAGCCCGGCTCAATCGAGGTAGCGGATCCATTAGGCAGCATTTTACAAGTGCTCGGCGCAAAGGTGGCCCGCAATAACCCGCTCATCTTCGAAATCGATCTCGGTTTCGCGCTCGACCTCGGCGTGATTTCGATCGATCGGGCAAGAATCCGGGCTCAGGTCGACTCAGATCCGCCTCAATTGTCGATCACGGCCTTCGGTGCCGGAGTGGACATCCCGGGTGCCGTTCGAGGACGAGGCTATGTCGAGTTGAGCCCGGCTGGCATCAAAGGCAGTATCGACATCACGCTCATTTCGTTAAATGTACGCATAGCTGCAGGTCTCGCCATTGAAAAAGTGCCGGGAACGGATGTCACGGCCGTTCTTGTATCGCTGGATGCCGAATTCCCCGTGGCATTGCCGCTTGGAACATCCGGCCTGGGCATATACGGTTTCCTTGGTCTGTTCGCCATGCATTACGTGAGAGACGAAAGCGGTCTGGACGCCAATCAAGCTCCAGCTTTAGCTTGGCTGCGCAAGACCGGCGGAAATGTAGGCAATCCGCTCTATTGGAAAGCCCAAGCCGGCACCTGGGCTCTCGGTCTTGGCGCAGTGCTCGGAACGATGGGCTCCAGCGTGATTTTCAATATGAAAGGCATGCTGCTGCTGGAACTGCCCGGTCCGCGTTTGCTGCTCATGATGAAAGCCAATTTGCTCAAAGCGAAACCCGAGCTCGCCGGAAATGCGGAAGGGGCGCTGTTCGCCGTTATTGACCTGGATATGGGCAGAGGAACGATCGTCATCGGGATCAGCGCCGAATATGAGGTTGCGCCGCTTATTAAGATCCGGATTCCCGTCGAAGCGTTTTTCAATTTTAAGGATGTTGCCGATTGGCATCTCAATCTCGGTACGTTCAACGATATGGTTCACGCCGATATCCTTGAAGTTTTCGAAGCTACGGGCTATTTAATGATTTCCGGAAACGGAATCACCGGACATCCGGTACTGCCCGCGGTGAGCGGATTTTCAATCGCTACCGGGCTGCACGTATCGTTCGTCTGGGGCTCGAAGCCAGTAGGTCTTTATGCGGAGCTTGGAGCCGGATTCGATGCGATTATTGGCTTCGATCCGTTCCGGTTCAGCGGCATTCTGTACGTCCGGGGAGAGCTGAATCTATGGATCGTCAGCATCAGCGCCTCGGCAAGCTTGACGGTCCATATCGGGGAGGATACCGCAAACGATCAGATCGCGCACATTTCCGGCGAGATCAAGGGCGAGGTCGAGTTTCTCTTCTTTACGATCTCGGGCTCCGTTCCGTTCGAACTGGGAGAAACCGCGGTTCCGATACCTCCTCCTCCGCCGCTCGGGAAAGGGTTGAAACTGATAAGCCGTTCTCCCGCGCTTGTGGTCGGCACCGGCGTAGACCGTCCGATCGACAGCGGCATCGGCGATGCCATCGAATCCGATGTCGAGCCTGCGCCAGACAAGATGCCGGTGGTGCCTATCGATGCCATTCCGGTCATTCTCATGGCTGCTCCGCCGCTGTATGGAGGCGTGAAATTTAAGGATCAAGAACTGCAAGGCACGCCGTACGCAGCTGCATCTTCTTCTGACGGTTGGATCGCCCGCGGGGACATGTACTACAAATACACGCTGAAAACGGTGGAGCTGTCGGACGCTGTATCGGAAGGCAAGACTCCGGCAACCTGGTGGACGCCGAAATCCGGAGCAACCGCATTCGAAGCGCAGCTGGCGCTGCTCAGCTGGATTCCCGACCCGACTCCAAAAGCGATGACGTACGGCAGCCAATTGGAGGACTGGGTCAAAAGTTACTGGGGTACGATCTGCGTACCTGCCGCGCCTCCTGCGCCGGTAATGTGGACCTTCCTTCAGGAGGAGCTTGGGCCGACGCCTTACGGATGGCGGCTTGAAGGGAAAGCATGGCCGGATCCGCTAGGCACGATACGCTCGACTGCGCCGGATTTGGACATGAAAGTCGTCGAGCGCTGGCGGAGCGGAGATCGCAAGCTTGATCAGCTCCGCGGAGTCGTACCTGCCGAGGTGCAAGGGACGCCGGTGAAATGTCCGCCGGCGGCTCGGACTGTCGTACCGCGGGGCACGTCGCCGCAGCGGAAGCCGATCGATATTATCGGCGCCGTGCAAGGCGTCAAAAGAGCCGAGCCGGTGCAGCCGAAATGGCTGGGGACGTCGGACGTGCTGCGGCTGATCAAGAAGCGGGAGCCGGTCACGCGCGCGGATCTTCTAGCCTTGTCCACTCCGGCCGATCAGTTGGGGCGCACGGCAAATACGCGAATTTGTCAAAGCCGTGTGCTGGCATCGCCGGTGCTGGACGATTACTGGCGCTATGATCGCGGACCTCGGTCGGATCGCGATCAATACATTCAATCGGAATTGAAAGAAAGAGAGTATAAACCCGGCCTTGTCGATGCCGTCATTTGCCACACGGGCATAGCGGAATATACGACATTCTACTTGTTCATACCAAGAATGCTGCTAGAACAGCATTTGCTGCATGCGTGCGTATCGAACGGGAATGAAGAATTGCTGAACACGCATGTCGTGACCGGAGCAGACCTGATTAGCGCGGGTAATCCGTTGCCTTCAAAGTGGATGGATCCGAACGGGCCATGGTATTCGGATGTGTATCGCCTCATGCAGCATGAGACCTATCTCGGACGGTGGGGCTACGCAGGAGTACTTGTGACGGTAAAAGGTCAAGCGGAAGGGGACCGCATTCAAATCGGACTCAAGGATCCCAGCGAGGCGGATCTGCAAGAATTGAAGGCTCGTCCTTTCTATGTCGCGGCCATCGAGTCACAGGGCCAGCGTGAACTGCTGCGCAGCGATTATGATCATAGAGAACAAGGGAAGAAGCAGGGAGCCGCCGGCTCCGTTCTCAGTTCAGACGCGGCCGATTGGGCGCTGCTTCAGACGGACAAGACTTACTGCGTGACGATGACTTGGGAAGGCGAGCGTGAAAGAAGGCCGAAAGATAAAGCGCCGGAGGACCATGTATCGCTGCCGGTCAAGACTCAGAAATTTTGGTTCCGTACGGATGCAAACCCGCCTTTGCGCCTGGACCCTTGGATGCTGACCAGCACGCCGGATGAACGGGAGACTCATTTCTTCAGCGAAGGCGCTATCCGGCTGGTGTTTGCGACGCCGCAGGTCGTCCGTATGTACGAGACTTACGGGAAACGACTGCAGGTTAGACTCAAGGCTTCTTCGTACCGGCCGATCAAGTCCCCATTGGCACTGCCTCATCCGCTCGTACTGACCAAGGCCAATGTCAAACCGGTAGCCAAGAGCATCCTTGATCCGTTCGAGGAAGCGCTGGAGAAAGAGCTCGCCCACTCCTGCGTTCCGGTCGACCACACAAGATTCCGGCATTCCATGGTCGATATCGGGTATACGCTGGAGCGGTTTACGGATTACATCATGGAAGTCGAGATGGCGGATCATGATGCGCCTGAAGGGGCAGCCGGTCAGTCCATCTGGAAGCGTTCCTTTAGTACGGGCGGGTTCGGCACGCTGGAAGAGTTTGCGCAGTCGTTCTTCGCGGCACGCGTCAAGCATCGTTCCGTCGGCGCAGGCACGCTCCAAGCGGTCGGAACGTTCTTCGCAGCCCGCGATCCCGAAGGAAACGAGTTCGATTCGAAAATGATAGAAGCAGGTCTCGAACCGCTGGAAGTGCCGGATCATCCTGAGCTTGTCGTATTTTGGGAAACTTCTTCCGCCGCGCCTTCGCCGGCTGCCATTATGATTGACGCATCCGAGCCGTTATGGCGCAGCCGCATGCTGCCTCGCGAGGTGAAAGAGAGTTCGCCGGTTGGAAGCAAACGATACGAGATGGAGCGCGCATTATGGCTCGAACCGGTAGAGGTGCTTGGCGGAGCGTCAATCGTTCAACGAATCGTGCCGGCTCCGGGCGGCCAGAGAGCGCTGGTCATCCTGAAACCTGATTCGCGCGGCAAGCAGCTGAAGCTCGCTTTGCGAAAAATCGCGCAACCGGAGTCTTATCTCGACGGGTCCGGCGCAATGGACCAATTTGTAACGTTCGCGGAGCTGATCTTGTCCGGTGCTCCATGGGAGGAGGTGGACTGACATGCCATACATGTTCAATAACGCATTATTTAAAGCCGAAGGCGCTTTTCTGGACTGGGCTGTGATCGCTCGAAAGAACAAGGATCGTTATGCGGGCAATTCGCGGTACACCCTTCAGCTAAGGTGGATGCTCAGCAGCAAACTCGGCATGCCGACAGAGCCATTTACCGTTTGGCGAAGGTTTAGAGGCTTGCAGCATCCATCCACGCAGGTTGATTTCCGCACGGAGACAACGATCTGGCTGTTCAATCATACGATCGTGACATGGAACGAAGGACCAATGGTCGAGTTATCCGTCGATGTTACGGCTCCGGCTAATGGCGGTACGGTCTATGCTTACTCCGGTTCGCCGGTCATGTCTTGCGCGGTGGCCATCCATGAAGTGGCAGCCGGTAATTCTACGATCATCCTGAAAGGCTCTCATATCGATGGTCTAGTCGCTTCGGAAGGACTGCAAATTACGGCTATTCAAGGGATCGCGCAGGAAAAACTGAATGGGGAAGATGCGGGGTGGAAGCCGTATGAGCTTGTCGGTTTACCTGTCCCGCAGCATGAGTGGAACGGAATTGGCAATCATGCGATTGACCAGGGGATGATCGGAGCGTTGGTGCCGCCTCAGGATGCTGCGTTACAGCGCTTGGAGCGCGGCGCTCCGCAAGTGGGGTGGGCGAAGACGCTGCCGACGGGTGAACCTGCGCCCGTCTGGAGTCTTCCCAAATTTCCGGAGCTAGTATTGAAGGAAATAAGGCGGGATGTGCTGGATTCGATGAAGCCTGTCCTTCAGAATCCGCCTGACCGTCAGAACGGGATCCTGATGGATGTCCATCTGCCGCCGCCCCAGAACTCCTCGGGGAAGCAGATGAGCGGCGCGGGGAAGACAACGAAGGTCGCCCCGTTGCCGGCGCTGCTGATCGCCGGGGGAAGCGATCCTTGCCTCGCGCTTGCGCTCGGTTTCGGCACGGCTTATCCGGCCGAGCCAAGCGGCAGCGTTCGCGACCGGTTAGATCCGGGCAATAGTCTGCACTACGATTATATGATTACAGCTCGATGGGAAATGGGGCTTGATGGCCAAAGTGCGGTTCCGTATGAGATTGCCGCACTTGTCCCATCGCCTGATTATCCGCTCGATCCGCCGGTGCCCGCGAACCTGAAGACTGATCTGATGGGCTTCTTGCGGCCGCTTGCCTCCGATAACGATTGGCGCAGCTCCGTCAAAGTAAGCTGGGATCGGCCTGCGGATATGGAGCTATTCCGGCCGCGAACCTTTGCCTTTGTCCGCAAGAGCTTGGTGCCTGATGAACCGGTGATCCCGCTAATGAATGAGCGCATGAGCGGCGGCTATCGGCACCCCATTATCAACTATGCCGTAGCCGATCCGCCTCCTCCGGACTGGATGCAAGTCGCCGGCGTCGACCGGGAATGGCAGATTCCGTCCGCCACGGGAAGCAGGAGTCTTCGTCACGGGATTTGCCAGCAAGATATTTGGGGGCAATGGAGCGGCTGGGGAACGGTGGATTCGAGCGTGATGCAGCCGGAAGTAGATGACGTGCGAATCGTAACGGCAGCTCTGCAAGCCCATTATGTCGACGCTGCGGATCCCATTTGCAAAAATTCGTCCCTTACCATCGAATTTTTATGGGATTGGCGCATTCGCAGACCGGAGAAAATCGTCTTTGCCGGCCGATTGTATGCAGCCGCTCATCACGGAGACCCGCCGCCTGATTGGAGCGTCCCGCTTGGACTTCAGCGTACAATCGGGGGTGCAGATGGTCCGCTTGACATTCATTTTATCGGAGATGCGCCAAGCGCGGCAGGCGCAGCGATCGTCGGGTTGTCTGAAGACGGTGAGCAAATCGTTGGTTTCGGCCCCCAGCAAGGAGATGGCGCGCGGCGCTATCGGCTTGTCCTGTCGAATTTCGACCTGAACTTCAGTCTGGGCGGGCATATCGGTCTGGCGTTATGGGCGATGGGCCAAGAGAGAATTGCGCCTAAACGACTCGGCTCGTGGTCCAAGGATCCCAGCATCATTACCGTGTCCGACCCGCGTCCGCCCATCGTGGAGATACCGGTTGTCACGCTTGCCAGTTTGCCCGATGCCGCGGGAGAATGCCACGCGCGTCTTTCATGGACGGCAGCGTCGGGCAATGCCGCAGGGTATTACATCTACGAGTCAACGGAGACGAAGCTGTTAGTCGCAAACGGCAGAAGCGAACCGGATCAAGCGGCGACCCTTAGCGATCGTCTCGCTGAAATCCAGCAGCTGTTCGACGCGAATCCTTCACGCCAAGAGTTCACTCGCCGGAATGATCGGCCGATCATGGCGACCAGTACGGATGTCACGCTTCCGAAGGGGTCGACTGCGATTCATCTGTTTGTGATCATTGCCGTAAATGCCGGGCAGGTGGAATCCGAATGGCCGTCAGGCGCGGAGCCGCACAAGCAGCTGACTGCAATTGCCGCCCCGCGCATCATGAAACCGGCTCCGCCAATGCTGGAAGTGCAGCCGGTTCTTGACGATAACGTAGACCCGCCTGTCTATCGCGCCGAGATTAAGGTCATCTCACGGCCAGGGCCTCGCGTTCGAAAGGTCGAACTGTTCCGCGTTCGCGTAGACGACGCAGCAAGAGAATTGGGGACTATGGGACCGGCCATAGCCTCCATCGCGGATACAGGCGGGGGGTGGACGGTGACAAAGGAAGAGGACAGCCCGAACATTGAGAACGTTACCGGCAAAGACAGTCCCGCCGGGTCATGGAAGCGGGTATGGTACAGAGCGGCGGCTTGGTGCGATGCGGATCCGCAGCGCGGTTATTTGCAAGGCCGGTCGCTTGCAAGCGAGGCCGCCTGGATTGTTGTGCCGCCGCAAAATCCGCCGGATTTATCCGCGGTCAGCTCCGCATGGTCTGGAGAGGGAGCAAGCGGCGACGTGATTCTGAAATGGACCAGCAGCGCGCCGATTCATAAGACACCGCTTGGACATCATACGCTCCAAGTTCAAGCCAATGTACGCAAAGGAGCATCCTTGATCGACATAATGAGCCCTTTAGCCGCGCTGCCGGACAGCAAGCCGCTGGCAGGTTCAGGGGTTTGGGCAGATCAAGCATCTCCGAACCCCTATGCATACTTTGCCCTGATCCGCCGGCCTTCGGAGACCGACGCCGTCGATGTGCGGATTCAAATGACAGATCCGCTCGGCCGCATGAGCGAGCGACTCGTTCAAATTGCGCCCGGTTCCATCCTGCCGCCGCCGCTGATTACCGGCTTGAAGGTGACGAAGCGCATTTTGCCGCCTGGCATCGTATTGGAATGGAAAAGCAACGCACCGACGGATGACACCGGTTTTGGCCCGTATATGCTGAGCTTGACGGCAATTCCGGCTACTCTTCTGCGTCCGATTAAAGTGACGAAGCGATTGTCCGATATCCCGACGGGCAGACCGGGCTTGATCATCGGCAGAGGAACGTCCATGCAGTTGTTCCGCAACGGCAATACGTATACCGCATTTTGCAGCGTGCCTGTTAAGCAATTCAGCGTAGTGCTCACATCGCCGGATGGACGGACGGATCAAAAAACGATCGAAGTGAGGTGAAGCCGTGAACCCGATCCAGGTCTACACGCTCACGCCGGGAGCGGCACAACAATATCTTCAAAATGATGGCTTAGATGCCTTAGGTCTGACCGGAATAGCGCTCAGCCCGAAGTGGAGCACAGCATCTCCTGGAATAGCTGCTTATGATGATGCCGCGCTTACGCTGACATGCAGTACGGATCTGCTTGCACCGTTTCGCGGAATGCTCGAAGGCGCATTTGCGCCTGCGTTCGGTACACTCGCTGAAGCTATAACGAGTGATGCGACCGTCCTTAAGCTGCAAGCCGGAGACGGTGCCGGCTTTCCATCACCGACAGGGGGAGGCTCGGTCCTCCTCGCGTTGTATAACGCTGCCGGAACCAAGCGGGAAACGGTCGCTTGCACGGCGCGCGCAGGCGATCAACTGACCGTCGTTCGGGGGTTTAACGGCACTGCCGCTCAGGCGTTCTCCGCTGGAGATCAGCTTCGAATGCAGCTTGCGCGCGGAAAGAACTCGGCGCAGTTCACGCAGGCTAGCGGCGAACCGCTCCTGTCGGGATGCACGGTATTCCGCCTTCATCCGCAAGCCTATCTGCGGCTCGAGCACCTGATGAAGGCTCGTTTCGGCGAGCCTGCCGTATTGCCCGTGCCGGCTTGTATGGTCATTCGTAACAAGGAGCACTTCGAAACCGATCAGTTTATCGATGCGGGGGCGGCGCTTCCGTTAACGGGAACGATCTCGTTTCATGACAATCGGGGATTGATCATCGATCCGATCTATGTCGCCTCGGCGTTTACCGAGCTTATCCGGTGGCGAACCGCGCTTCAACCGGTTGGAGTGTCTGGCAGTATCGGCGATACCGGCGGTATCCAGGGCATTGCTTCCCTAGCAAGCACGACGCTGCTTCATTTCGTCAATCCGCACGGAGCGAATTTTCAACCGGCTGCAGAGCAGGCGACGATGGAATATGCGGACGGGGGCGGCAACCCGGTCGCCGATATTCCGGCCGGCTGTCTGCTCAAGCTTCCGGCTAACCACCGTATTCAAGCGAAACCCGGAGACGAGGGGCGTCTCCGGTGGGGCTGGGCGTTGAGCGGCGTCATGAAGCGAACGCCGTTAACTCCGCCGGCTCTGCCGGCAGGCGTAACGCTTGGAAGACCGTTTTACCGGGTCTGCGTCGTTGATTTGAATTGGCATCTGCTCGGAAACCGTACCGATGAAGAGGTACTCGGGGTACGAAAGGATGACGGCCGCATTCCGCCCGAACTGCTGCCGGTCGTACGCGATCAGGTCAACATCAACTATTTGGCCGACGGCCCAGACACGCTGGCGGAGAGCAAGCGAGTGCTTTCCCGCCCAAACCAAGGCATGGTCCTCGCCGTATCGATGCAGCTTGATCCTTCATTGCTTGTACCGGATAAGCCGGGTGCCACGGCACATTGGCCTGCTTACCCGGCAACGGCGGATCCGATCGGTAACGCGATCCCGGCCAGCCTTTCGGGGAAATTGAGCGCGGCTTTCGTTTCCGCCGGCTTAAGGGACGTCGTCGTCACCGTTACGGGAGTACCTGCCAAATCGCATGTGCGAATCTATCCCCAACAGTTCGTGGAGATCGCTGCGATCGCGGAAGAGCCGTCATTCCTTCGCGGAGACGGCGGTGCAAACATTGCTGGGGCGAATCCGGCGGATCCTCCGGATCGGGCAAGCATACTATTATCAAATCCGTTTAGGCTTGCGGAAGGCGGAGCGCGACCGGATCCGGCCGTGCTCACGCTTGATATTGTGATTACGCCGAGGGGAGCGTCACGCCGATTGTTCGGGGCAATCAACGTCGAGGTTGGAGCAGGCCCGATTTCAGTGCCGCCCGCACCATTCACAGGAGCCGGCGTCATGGGGACATTATTGACAAGGATGCAGGGAATAGGGCCTTCGCCGCTGTTCGGAGTGCCGCTGCCTGCTCCTCAGCCGGCAGGTCCGGCGCCAAGCAATTTCCTTGACTTGGTCGCCCGCCTTGCTGCCGAACCGTCGCCAAGACAATCGCCGCGGTTACCGACGATGGCGCGACACGAAACCATCATCGTAACGGGCACAACCGATCCGGGGGTTGCGCCAACGGGCACTTTGCTGTGGGAGGCCGTCCTGAGCGGTGCGAGGTGGGCAGGCGAGTCTCTATCCGCGAAGCATGATCAAGGGAATCCCGGCAATCCGGCCGGTCCCGACGTGCATGCAGCCGGGGTCAAGGTCTCGGGCGCGCTTGCCTATGATGCGGCTGTAGCCGCGCTGCGCAGAGTGCAGCCGATGATCCCGTGGCCGTCAACGGACGGCTTGAACCCGGGGTGGATAGCGGCATCCATGGGCGACAACTTCAATGTCCCCGATGATTCTGCCAATCTCATGAATACGGGCTCTGGCGTACTTCTCCGGACGGCAGCGGTCGCTTCCGAGACGCCTCTGCTCAGCGACCTCATCCCTCCCGCGGCTGGATTAACCGTGCAGCAACTGCTGAACAATGCGGCTGCCCGACTCGGCTTGGACGCCTCGGGTATTGCAATCAATATCCATAACGAGCCTCGCTTGCAGCAAGAAATCCGGCGCGAATTTTTCATATCCAAGCATGGCTTGCGGGATGCCCAATGGTCGCTGCTCCGCGCCTTTCACGAGGCTCGCGAGCTCATCTACATCGAATCGCCGCAGTTCGCGCGAACGGCGCGTCCCGGTGATGTTCCCGCAGTCACCGAAGTCGATCTCGTAGAAACGCTGGCAGAGGCGCTTACAGACCGTCCCAATCTGAAAATCATCCTATGCTTGCCGCGCCTAAGTGACTTCGCGGACCGCTTTAAAGGCTGGTCGCGCCAACATTTTAAAGCGCGCAATGAAGCGGTTGGAAAGCTGCGGGCCATTGCGCCCGATCGCGTTGCAGTCTTTCACCCGGTCGGATTTCCTGGACGCCAGGCAGCCATACGTACAACCTCGATCATTGTGGATGACGTATGGTCGCTCGTGGGCACGGCGCATTTTCGGCGCAGGGGCATGACGTTCGATGGCAGCGCATCGATCGCTTCGTTCGACCGGGAGCTTGATGCCGGTTATTCCAAAAAGGTGCAAGCGTATCGGCGCGCGCTGATGGCGCAAAAGCTGCGTGTCGCAGACCCGGCGAACGGTCAGCCCCTCACGGGAGACTGGGTACGGCTGGCGCATCCCGAGTCCGCCTTCGCTCTCGTGCAGGATCTTCTCGCGGAGGGAGGCCATGGCCGGATTCAGCCCTATTGGCCGGGACCGGCCGATAATGCGGTCATGGCGGCGACGGATCAAGTTGCGGATCCGGATGGCTCGTCGAGCGATTTATTTCTGCCGACCTTTGCAGGAATGTTGCAAGAAATCGGTGATTGAGCCCCTGTATAATTCATCCTTAAAAACCCTTGCGGCGCAAGGGTTTTTTGTTTTGACGATTTCATTCTTGACACCTGATAGCGATTTAGTAGAATCAGATGTATAAAGGATATTTTTTCCGTTTTCACCCTAGAAAGTGGATTATTATTTCGCTATTGCCTACGGACTGACAATTTTGAAGATGAATAAGAACGTTTACAAGGAGGGAGTCGAGTGGAGCGGGCTAGAATTCAAGGGCTTGTTGTTTCCTGTCAGGCTTTTCCCGGCGAAGCGCTGTTCGGTTCGGAGTATATGACCAAAATGGCTATTGCTGCATGCCAAGGAGGTGCTTCCGGCATTCGCGCGAATGGACCGCAGGATATTGCGGCGATCAAACAATCCGTTAGCGTGCCGGTCATTGGTTTGATGAAAAATGACTTGCCGGGCTTCGAGGTGCGCATTACGCCAACGTTGGAAGATGCCTTGATCGTGCATCGCGCGGGTGCCGATATCGTCGCGATTGATGCTACAAGCCGACCTAGACCGGACAATAGAAGTTTAAGCGAAACCGTTCGGAAGCTTAAAGAGCTCGGCATAACCGTTATGGCCGATGTTTCAACTTTTGAGGAAGGCTTAAATGCGGCAGCGTTAGGCGTCGATTATATCTCGACGACATTGTCAGGATACACCTCGTACAGCCGCCAAATCAAAGAGCCGGATCTAGAATTGGTGGCTCGACTTGCTTCGGCGGTCAGCGTGCCCGTTGCGGCGGAAGGCAGAATTAAAACTCCGGAAGAAGCGGCTGCCGCATTGCGGCTTGGCGCGAGCTTAGTCGTTGTCGGCGGCGCAATCACGCGACCGCAAATGATAACGGCCGCATTTGTATCTACGATGAATCAGCGGGAGGCCGTTTCCGAATGAAACCGATTCGAAAGCTGACGGGCGGATCAAGTATTTTACTGAAAATATCAAGCATGTATTCCTCATTTACTAGAGCGGAGCAAAAGGTAGCGGACGCCGTGCGTGAAGATCCGGAGGCGGCCGTACTCTCGACGGTTACGGATTTGTCTGAGAAATCAGGCGTTGGCGATACTTCGGTCATTCGCTTTTGCCGTAAGCTCGGCTTCCGCGGTTATCATGAATTTAAGCTATCGCTCGCTCAGGATTTGGTATATTCGCCTGTCCATTCGAACGATGCAATTGAGAACGGCGACGACTTCATGTCCGTCGCCAGGAAAATTACGCAACATCACACCCGGTACTTACAGGATACACTGGAGTTGATCGATGAGAGCGATTTGACGCGGTCAGTGGATCAGCTGACCAGCGGAAAAAAAATCTATATTTTCGGAGTCGGGAATTCGGGAATTACCGCTCTCGATGCGCATCATCGGTTTATTCGAATCGGGCTCAGCGCAGAGGTGCAGACGGAATCGCATATGATCGCGATGTACGGATCCTTGATAGGCGCTGACAGCGTCGTGCTTGGTATCTCAACCTCCGGAAGCACGAAGGATTTGGTTGATCCCATCAAACAAGCGAAGCGGAACGGGGCGACGATCATTTGCCTGACGAGCCATCTGAAATCTCCGATTACCCGGCATGCGGATACCGTGCTGCTGGTGCCTGCCATTGAATCGCCGTTCGAAGGAGGAGCGCTGTCGACGAAGATTACGCAGATTCACCTGATGGAGATCCTCACTAATCTGATCATGATGAGAGACAGAACCAGGGCAGATGAAGCGATTCGCCGAACCTCCGCTTCCGTGGCGGAAAAGCTGTATTAGAACCTAGAACAGGAGAAATGAAAAGTGGCGCATAAAAAAATAGGCATCATTACGCAACGGCAAAGTGATTTCACGGACATCCTCGCCAAAACGCCAACGATTCAGGTGCAACGGATCCCAACGGATGAAATACTAAACTATGATCTGGATTTATTTGATGCGCTATGCATCCTTGGCGGTACTGAAGAAGTACCCTTGGTGCTTGGCGCGTATGAGCGGATCAAGATTGAGGAGCAAATTGATAAAGGCAAGAAACTGTTTTGCGAGTTCTGCGGCAGCATAGCGGACTCTTTTATGCTTGAGCCTGCCTCGACACGCTTCAGTAGAATGGTCGTTGCGGCAAAAGACGAAACAATCCCCGGTCTTCTAGAAGGAGATATTCTGGACGATCAATGCAACGTACATACGAAGCCGCTTTTTGCCAATTCTCAAGCAGCGCCGCTTCTGGTTTCGAAGTCATTCGTTAACGCTCACCGCCATACCAAACTGGAAAAAGCGGATATTCAAGAGACGGTGAACTGGAGCTTGTGGTTTGAGAAATCCAACGTGCTCGTAGCAGCGTTCCGGCTATGTAACTTCAACCGCGCACGAATGGCTCCAATGGCGAAGTGGCACAGCTTGATGACCTATATTTTGGAGTGGATATGTGAAGAGACGGTTAGGATTGATGTGCTGGAACCGCCCTATCATACCGTACCTTTTGATCCGAACAAGGATTTTCGGGCTCAACTGGAAGCATCTGTAACGAACGCCGCCGCTTGGTTCGAAAATGCGGATCTTCTAAAGCAGAATGGCAAGCACGGCATACAAGAAGGACTAGGCACGGAGATTGATCCGAATGGCGATCAGAAGCGGTTGACGACCGTTCGTACCGATTGCGCTGGGGAAGCCGCATTGTTCTACTACATGCACTTTCTGTTGACGGGAGATCCGGCAAGTCTGGAACGTTCGGACAATCTGCTGACCTTCTGTTTCGAGGCGCTCCAGGTGAAAAGCGGACCATTCAAAGGCATGATAAGGTGGTCAGAGTTCGCATGGGGGACGTGCTATCAGGATGATGTCGCCAGAGTCTTGATTCCGCAGCTCTTGAAATGTCTATACGGCAATACGACCGAATATTTGGACGAATGTACGCAGGCGTTGAAGTTTCTGGTTGACACAACAGGGACTGACGGTACTCGCGTGTCCCGAACGGATCTCATCGATCTCGACGAAGAGAATATGAAGAAGCTGGCATCGGAGCCGGGCAATCTGCCGAGCGCCCATTACAACGGATTTTACTTTGGCGCTCTGCTGCTAGGCTGGAAACTTACGGGGAAGGAAGCATTTAAAGCGGCTGGGATCAAAGGCCTGGAAACGTTGATGTCCGTCTATCCGGAAACCAAGCGGGAACAGAGCGAAACCCAGGAGTTGTGCCGGCTGATTTTGCCGCTTGCTTGGCTGTATTGGGTAACGGGCGAGCACGTTCATCGGGATTGGCTCTATCAAGTGACAGAAGATTTGCAGAAATTCAAGCATTCTTCCGGGGGCTACCTGGAATGGGATACCGGTTATAAAGCTGCTTGCAGCAGGACCGAGAACGCGGAATGCTCGTTATTGGCGCACAACGGCGATCCGGTAGTCGATTTGTTGTATTCGCTTAACTGGCTGCCGCTCGGCTTCATTCAAGCTTACTTCGTCACTGGCGATCCATACTTCAAGCAGTTGTGGGAAGAAATTTCGCAGTTTATGCTTACTTCTCAAATTCACAGCGGGAATAAGCTTATACACGGCGGTTGGACGCGCGGCTTCGACGTGGAGCTCATGGAAGTGTTTGGAATTCCCAACGATGTCGGTTGGGGGCCTTGGGCGATGGAATCGGGCTGGACGGTTGCCGAGATCGGAACAGGTCTCATGGCCGGGCTGTTAGCAGATGAATTAAGCCTGCATTACCTAAATTCCGCTTCTTGAACATAGACCAATCCTGATTACTAGGAGGCACGCATTGTTGAGCAATCCAATCGAAAGCTTAAATACCGAACAGCGAAATCCCCGATCTGACGATCTTGATGTATTGTCTTCCCTTGAAATCGTGCAATGCATGAATATGGAGGATCGGCTTGTTGCTCCCGCAGTCGGTGAATGCCTGAACGTCATAGCAGAGGCGATTGATACGATTGCCCGGCGGATGGAAAGCGGAGGAAGATTGATCTATGTTGGGGCAGGAACAAGCGGAAAGCTAGGCGCGCTGGATGCTTATGAATTTCCGCCGACCTTCGGCGTCGATCCTTCTCTTGTGAAATCGCTTACAGCTGGCGAAGGTATATCTGGGCATCGCTCTCCGGAGGAAGCGGAAGATGATGAGTCGCTCGGCGAAACTGACCTGCAGCTTCTGCAGGTTGATGCGAATGACGCCGTAGTCGGCATCGCCGCCAGCGGTAGTACCCCTTATGTCGTCGGCGCGTTGCGCTATGCTCGATCAATTGGATGCGCAACAGTCAGCCTCGCTTGCAATTCGAATTCAGTCATCGGTCGAATCGCCGCTATCGCAATCGAAGTCGTCGTAGGGCCTGAAGTGCTCGCCGGATCGACAAGACTAAAGGCAGGAACCGCTCAGAAAATGGTACTCAACATGATTAGCACGGGTGTCATGTCACTTCAGGGTAAAGTGTACCGCAATTATATGGTTAACCTTGTTCCGAGCAACGAGAAGCTTCGAAAACGCGCAAGAGCGATTATACAGCAGCTTACTGGGGCTGACAAGGATGCAGCTGCCAAGGTTTATGAACAGTCCGGAAACGATATCAGCACAAGTGTCGTCATGTTGACTGCCGGAGTTACGGCTGAAGCGGCAGCCGAATATTTGCGTCAAGGTAAAGGTCGCATAAGGGAGGCGCTGCGGCTTGCTGGCGCGGCAGGTTAAAACCGGATGGCATATGGGGGACGGGGATCCGCATCTATGGGCGAAGTAATCGGAATCGATCTAGGCGGAACAAAGATCAAAGCTGGCATTATGGATGAGCAAGGAAATCTGCTTCGGAAACTGGACATGCGTACGCCCATCGAATTAGGGCGAGCGGGAATTCTTGCCGCTCTCGAACAATTAATCCAATCCTTGCGCAATGAGACCGGAGCGAGGATCGAAGCGGTCGGGATCGGCTCAGCCGGCCAAATCGATCGCTGCAGGGGGACGGTCACATTTGCGACAGAGCTTTTGCCGGGCTGGACGGGAACCAACATTAAGGAGCTGCTGCAGCAAGCGTGCGGCATTCCTGTCTTCGTCGAGAATGATGCTAAAACAGCCGCTCTTGGTGAACGATGGCTTGGTGCAGTGCGTGACCTTGCGCACTATATGTTTCTTACGCTTGGCACCGGAATCGGCGGCGCGATGATACATGAAGGAAAACTGCTTACGACCCCGTCAGGAGGAGCCGGCAATGTCGGGCATATGGTGCTGCATGCACAGGGATTCTCATGTAATTGCGGCGGGAGAGGTTGTTTTGAACAATATGCATCGGGTACGGCATTGGATGCCTCTGCCAATCGAATCGATCCGCGCTGGGACAGCCGCGTGTTGATGGAGAAGCTGTCGGTAAAGGATGAGCGGGCAGAACATGTCATCCTTCGATTTGCGGATGATTTGAGTGCCGGTTTGGTTTCCTTGCATAACATCTATGAACCGCAGGTATTCGTTCTTGGCGGCGGCGTGATGGATTCATATCCTTTATGGAAGCCGTATCTAGAGTCTTCGATTCGGAAGCGGACCCGCCACCCGATCATTATCGTTCCTGCAAGTCTTGGCAATGATGCCGGCATGATCGGCGCTGCTAGACTTGCTTTCGACGAAATGGCTCTATAGTAAAGCATGATATTAAGAGAGGGGAATCATGCATGAGTTTGTTTTACAAACCGCAGGATGGCTGGGCAGGAGATTTTATTCCGTTCTATAAGGACGGACGCTTTCAACTGTTTTATCTATTGGACTGGCGAAATTCAGAGCAATATGGAGAAGGAACGCCCTGGTATCTGATCAGTACGGACGATTTTGTCCAGTTTGAGGAGCATGGGGAAGTGATCCCGAGGGGCGGGGAGCATGAGCAGGATTTATATATCTTTACGGGCTGCGCCATCGAAGCGAAAGGACAATATCATATCTTCTACACGGGCCACAATCCTCATTTCATGCCAGAGGGGAAGCCGGCTCAAGCCGTCATGCACGCGGTGAGCGACGATCTGCTTCATTGGAGGAAGGCTGAGGAAGATACGTTCTTCGCGCCTGCCGAGCTCTACGAACCACACGACTGGAGAGATCCGTTCGTGTTCTGGAACGAAGAGGCCGAAGAGTATTGGATGCTGTTGGCCGCCCGGTTGAAGGACGGCCCCTCCAGAAGAAGGGGCTGCACGGCGCTGTGCGCATCGAAGGATCTCAAGCATTGGGAGGTGCGCGATCCGTTCTGGTCTCCTCATTTATATTACACCCATGAGTGCCCGGATCTGTTCCGCATGGGGGATTGGTGGTACCTCGTGTTCTCAACGTTCAGCGATAAATGGGTGACCCACTACAGAATGAGCAAATCTCTCCAAGGTCCATGGCTCGCGCCTGATGATGATGCTTTTGACGGTAGAGCGTACTACGCGGCCAAAACGTTCAGCGATGGCAACCGGCGTTATGTATTCGGATGGAATCCAACAAAATCGGATGATCGCGACGACGGCCAATGGCAATGGGGAGGAAATCTGGTCGTCCATGAAGTGATTCAGCGTCTTGACGGTACGCTGAGAGTGAGTATTCCGGAACAAATCGATCATGTTTTCAAGCGGGATTTGCCTGTCCCGTTTAAGCCGGGAATCGGCAAATGGGATATTGACGGGGATAGGCTGCAGAGTGCGGCAGCGGATTCGTTCTCATGCGCGATTTCGGGGGAACTGCCATCCTGCTGTAAACTCGCGGCTACGATCACTTTCTCGGAAAACACGCGGAGCTGCGGGATGATGCTGAGGTTCGATGATGACCTGGAGAATGGTTACTATATTCGACTGGAACCGGATCGTAACCGATTCGTCTTCGATTGCTGGCCCAGAAGAGGGGACGTGCCTTATCTTGTCGATCTTGAGCGCCCCATTACGCTGGTACCGGAAACACCTTATGAACTAAAAGTCATTATGGAAGATTCGATTTGTGAAATCTATCTAAATGATCAAGTTGCGATGAGCGCTAGGATGTATGATCATAAACAAGGAAAATGGGGCGTTTTTGTTACGGACGGAGAAGCCCGATTTAGTCATATCACGTTAAGCGGTCGTGAATAGAACCAAACGGTTATGCAACAAGAGCAAGCCCCCGATCGATATATGATCGGGGGCTTATTTCATGTTGTAGCTTATGCCTGCATTTTCTGGGCGGAGTACAGCTTGTAGTACCGGCCACGCCTCATGATGAGTTCGTTATGCGAGCCGCTTTCCGCAATCCCTTTGTCTGACACGTACATAATCTTGTCGCAGTTCTTTACCGTTGATAGACGATGCGCGATAATGAACGACGTTCGTCCCTTCAGCAATTCGTTCAAGCCTTTCTGGAGCAAGCGTTCGGTCTGGGCGTCAATGGATGAAGTCGCTTCGTCCAGAATAAGAATGCGCGGATTCGCAAGCAACGTACGAGCGAAAGAGATGAGCTGCCGCTGGCCCTGCGATAGCTTCGAGCCGCGTTCATTGACCTCGGTCATATAGCCTTTCTCAAACTCGCGGATGAAATCGTCGGCGCAAACCGTCTTGGCGGCGGCGATCACTTCTTCATCGGTGGCGTCGAGCCTGCCGTAGCGAATGTTGTCCATGATCGTGCCGGAGAAGATGAAGCTGTCCTGCAGCATTATGCCCATCTGGCTGCGAAGCGATTTGAGCTTGATTTCGGATAGATCATGGCCGTCGATGCGTATTTTGCCGCCCGTAATATTATAGAAGCGCGAGATGAGGTTAACGACCGTCGTTTTGCCAGCGCCTGTTGGGCCGACTAGTGCGATGCTTTCTCCAGCCTTTACGTCAAAGGAGAGGTTCTCCAATATATTCAATCCCGGATCATAAGCGAAGGTCACATCCTCGAAAGTGACCTTGCCCTTAATAGGCGGCAGCTCGCGCGCATTCGGAGCGTCGTTAACGGTTACCGGCTCATCAAGGGTTTCGAAGATGCGCTCCAGATAAGCGACGGCGTTGATAAAGCTGTTGTACAGGTTCGAAATATTCAGGATCGGCTGCCAGAAGCGCGCCGCATAGCTGCTCATGGCGAGAATGACGCCGAAGGTGACTTCTTCCGGCCCCAGTGCCAGCAATCCGACGAAATAAAGCGATGTAGTGACGATCGTCGCCAGGTTGTCTACCGAGAACGGGATCAGGAAGTTCAAATACATCGTTCTCATCCATGCATTGCGGTAATTGGTGGATAGTCGGGAAAAAGTGCCTTCGTTATGCGCTTCGCGGTTGAAGATTTGCGTCACGCGGATGCCGCTGATGCTCTCTTGCGTATATGCATTCAAGTTTGAGCTTTTGTTGGATACGGCTTGCCAGGCCCGGCGCTGTTTAGTCTTGATGAGCAGGATGATGCCAAGGAAAACCGGCAAGCCGCCTAGAATGACGAACGAAAGCTTGACGTCGACGGCAAACATGAAGATGGCAATGAAGAGCAGATTCAATATTTCCAATATTAAGTTGATGATCCCGTTGGATAGCACGTCGGATACGGAATTGACGTAGTTGACGACCCGAATGAGAATTTTGCCCTGCGGACGGTCGTCATAATATTGGAACGGCAGCTCCTGCAGGTGCTTGAATAAATCCGAGCGGATATCGAAAATAATATCTTGCCCCACGCGGGTCATCATGCGTGAGCGGATCGTGGCTAGGATGACGCTGACGACGATGGTAGCCAGCATGAGCAGCGACCATCCGATCAGCGCCTGGGCGTTCTTCGCGGGAATGGTCACGTCAACGACATGCTGCATGATGAGAGGCGCGGAGAGCGCGATGCCGGCCGACAGGGCGCTGAGCACGAAAGCGATGATCATCGGCTTCTTCTGCCGTTTGATGTAAACAAGAGCCCGCCGGAAGTGCCGGATGTTAAACGGGGTTTCCAGACTTTCGTCGATATCGAATTTATTTCTGGCCATGCGTCATCGCCTCCCTTCCAATGCCTTCGTTCTGCAGCATAAATACATCGTAATAGTAACCGCGTTTTGCCAGAAGCTCGGCGTGCGTGCCTTCTTCAATGACTCGGCCGTTATCCAGAATAAGAATCCGGTCCGCCTCCGCCGTCGTGGATACGCGCTGGGCGATAATGATCTTCGTACACGGGAAGTCCAGCTCCCGCAGACTCTTCTGAATATGCTCCTCCGTCTCCATATCGACGGCGGATGTCGTGTCGTCGAGGATCAGGATCGGAGGCTGCACGGCCAATGCCCGAGCCAGCGCGATCCGCTGCTTCTGCCCGCCGGACAGGCCGACGCCGCGTTCGCCGACGATGGTATTGTAGTCTTCCGGCATCTTTCTGATGAAGTCATGGGCGGCGGCGAGCTTGGCAAACTTCATGACATCTTCCTCCGGCATATCGGGATCGCCGTAGGCGATGTTGCCGTCAATCGTATCGGAGAACAACAGGACATCTTGCGTCGCCACGCCGATATTGCAGCGCAGCTCATCGAGCCCCAGCTTGCGCACATCGGTGCCGTCTACCAGGACGCGGCCATTCGTCACGTCATAGAAGCGCGGAATCAGGTTGATGAGCGTCGTTTTGCCGGAGCCTGTCGCACCCATGATCGCGATCGTTTCGCCCGGTTCGATCTTGAAGCTGATATTTTCCAGCACCGTCGCGCCGTCATACTTGAAGCTTACATTCTCGAACTGGATGCGGCCTTGGTATCGCCGTTTCACCTCGGTTTTATGCTCATTGACGATGTCCGGATTGGCATAATACACTTCGATGATCTTGGCAAGGCTTGCGAAGAAGCGTTGAATATCGTTAATGACGATGCCTATGCTGCGCATCGGGTTGGAAAGTCCCCATATCAGCGCCGAGAAAGCGGCGAACTCCCCGAAGGTGATGCGGCCTTCCATGACGAACAGGCCGCCGGCCAGCATCAGGATGACGGCAAAGCCCTGGGAGAAGATTTCCAAATACGGGAAGTAGTCCAGCCATACCATGGCTGCCGCCTTGTTGGCTACGGAATAGTTCATGCTCTTCTCCGTGAATTTCTTGATTTCATAGTCCTCGCGCGCGAATGCCTTGACGACGCGATTTCCGGCGATATTCTCTTGCGTGGTCGTATTCAGCTGCGACAAGCGCTCACGCAGATCGACATACATGGGACGCACGCGTCTGGCGAAAATAAACGCCACAATCCCAATCGGCGGCGACAGGATGAGCAGCCACAGCGTCAGCTCGGCGTCGATAAAGAAGAAGTAGACGACCGCTGCCGTAAAAACCGTCAACGATTCAATGATCGTCTTGATGATCCATGACAGCGAGTGACGTACCATTTCGAGGTCGCCGGTCATTTTGGTCATGAGATCTCCGGTGCGGTTGCGATCGTAATACCTCATGTCCTGGCCCTGAATTTTGTTGTACAGGTAAATCCGAACCCGGAACAACAGGTTCTGCGAGGCGCGTTCAAACAGCATCGTTGTGAAGTAGGCCAATCCCGTCCTCAACAAGGAAAAGCCGATCATCGCCAAACCCAGGCCGACCAGCAGCCCGCGCTCGGTAGTCAAACGCTGTGCCGCATCGTCCGAGGCGATGAATAGATCGACGATGCGCTGACCGATGTACGGGTTAATAATCGTTAGCGAGCAGCCCACGACCGATAGGCATAAAGCGAGAATATACCGTACGCGATCTCCCTTCAAATTGTGCCATAACCACTTGAATTGAAACATGCGATCACCGATTTCTCTATTAGTCTGTTGACAAAAACTATAGGAAAGTATAGCACATATTCGTAGACATCTAGTGGGAATTTTGTATTCGTTTGCACGAAATTTGTCGATCGAGGCGCAAATGGCTTAGATGCGAGAGCCAGTCCGGGTATTTTTTACTATTGATGATGGAAATGGATGAAAAATGACGGACAGGATTAACATAGACGATCAATATCCTAATGCGTATAATAAATAATAATAAATGAATACGGTTTCATTCGAGAGTTTCACACCCTATGTATGCGTATATAAACTTCCTTTAAGGAATGATGATACTTGAACCGTACATGGCTGCGAAAGATGATATGGTCTTACCTGCCGATATTCTGCATCATGTTCTCCTTTCTCTTCTTTGTTTTCTTTCAGACGCTCGTCGAACAAAACAACCGCAATACGAAAGCATCCACCAAAGTCTTCGCCAACCAGCTGCTCCAGTCGGTCGATGTCAGCTTAAAGACGCTGGACACGATGATGATCCGCGAGCTGGTATCCAGCAAACTGCTGAACGATTTTTTCCTTCAGAGCGGCAGCGATAACGTATTCCTGAACTATCAGATCGTCAATCGGATGCTTCAAATGCAGCAAGAAATGTCGATCATCGATTCCTATTATTTGGTCCGTTTCAAAGACGGCATCGTCTTCAGCGGGATGACGACGAACATGGATGACTTTAAAGATATCGCGTTCATCCGCAGCCAGATGCAGCACAATGACAAGCAGACCTCCACATGGAGCTCGATCCGGACCTATCGCGAGCTGCTTTCACAGAAGCCCAAACAAGTCATCAGTCTCGTTCGAAAGGTTTCCGTCGGCAGCGGCGCGGACGGGATGGTTGTGGTAAATGTCAGTGCGGCATCGCTGCGAAACATCATTAAAGACATGTACGATCCGAAGCAGGCGTTCGTCACGTTGTATGATCGAGATGGCCAGCCGCTGTTTATGCCGAGCGAGGCCGAGCAAACCGGCAAGGTGCTTGCCAGCCAGACGTCGGCGTACAGCGGGTGGACGGTAGAGAGCGGCGTCGTAAACGGGAAGGTCGTTTCCGCGATTTCGAATCTATCGAGCATTTGGCTGGTGCTGGGACTGCTGATTTTCCTGGCCGGCGGCGTTTCGATCGTCTACATAACGCGCAAGAACTACAAGCCGATCGAAGAGCTCGTATTCCGGGTTCAAGATCAGTTCGGAGCGGGGAAGCCGACGCTTGGAAGGCTGGCGGTGGATGAATTTACGTTCATTGAAACCGCGATCAACAATTTTGCCGAGCAGACGAAGCTGTTCCGCAAGGAAGCCGAAGAATCGGCAGTACGGAAGCAGAAGGCTATTTTCAGGGAGCTCATGCAGTCCGAGAGAGGCGCGCAAGCAGATGCGATTGATCTAACGGCGCTGCCAACGCACGACAAGCTGCGGGTATTCGTCATTGAGATCGATAATCCGGAGCATATGTTTCATCACTATAAAAGCCGTGACCAATCGTTATTCAAATTTGTCATCAGCAGCGCAGCCCATGAGTTGTTCACGCAGCATGGCGTTCCGATTTGGCTGGAGTGGACAACGCCGCTGCAAATGACGGGCATCTTGTTCTTGGCCGGCACATCCGACCAAGACGCCGAAACGATCTGCGAGCGCATAAACGCCTGGATCAACCAGCATTTGGCATTCTCGGTGACGATCGGGCTCGGAGAAACGGCTTCAGATGCTGCCAATGCAGGGGTTTCCAACAGACAAGCGCTGGAAGCATTGACGTTCAAAGCCGCGCTGGGCCACAACCGGGTCATTCATTATAGCGAGACGCAGCATGCGGCTACCCAGAAGGAAACGAACAAGCATCTGCAGGCGATCCATCGGCTCATCCAGCAATTCCGTCTTCATGAGGAGGGCTGGAGGGAGAGCTTCGACGAATTGTTCAACGGCATGAGATGCTGCTGCCTGCCGAGAAGCGAGATCAGCGATCTGTGCCGCTATTTTGTCGCTCATATGGATCTTCAGCTCTCTCAAGCTTCCAAAGATTATTACGATGTTTGGACGACCGAAGCATCGGCCTCTTTGCGCCACATTATCGAAGAGTTCGATACGCTCGAACAGCTGCAATCCCTGTTCGGCGTAACGCTGCAGAACTATGCGGATCAAATGGAGCTCTTGTACGGCAGCAGACTCCATCATCAGCTTCTGCAGGACATAAGAGCCTATATTGGCGTTCACTTCGCTAATCCCGAGATGTCCCTCGAATATCTCGGGGACAAATTCGGCATCAGCGCCAAATATATCAGCCAGCTCTTCAAAGACGAGTTCGGCGAAAACTTTCTCGATTACTTGTCCCAGCTGCGCATTTCGGAAGCGAAGAAGAGGCTCCTGGAAGAGCCGGATTCGATCCAAGAAGTCGGTGAGCGCGTCGGTTATTTGAATGCAGCGACGTTTCGGCGCGTGTTCCGTAAAGTGGAGGGGATATCCCCCGTCGATTTTCGCAAGCGTCATGCGATATAAAAATGATGTGAAATTCTCCTGTAAAACGATAAAAGCTGTCCGCGAGCAGAAGTGTTGCTTGCGGGCAGCTTCTTTATTTTACGGGCGGCAATCGGAAAGATGAGCGGTAACGGAAAGATGAGCGCTAGCGGCCGAAAAGCCAGTAACGGCGCGGCTTTGGAAAATTGATTCTAGGGTGGATTAGTGGTTGTTGTCTGCGCGTTTCTCGTCCTTTATCGTTGAAATCAATCAAGGCCACTACTTCAATTTAGGGGAGTGATGTGACAACATGCCTTCATCGACAGGCGTCATCGAAAGGGAGAAATCGCAAGCCCGCCTAAGCGGCACCTCGCTCCTGCTGAGGGATCGGGGCAAACGGGTGAAGCGGCATTGGCAGTTATACTTGCTTGTCGTGCTGCCGATTGCCTATTTGTTTATTTTCAAATATGTCCCGATGTACGGAGCCCAGATCGCATTCCGGGATTTCAGTCCGGTAAGGGGCATAACGGGGAGCGAATGGGTCGGCTTGGACAACTTTATCACGTTCTTCAAATCGCCGAACTTCTGGATGCTCATTAAAAACACTCTTATTATTAGTATTTACTCGCTGATCGTCGGGTTTCCGGCACCGATTATTCTGGCTCTCGCACTGAATGAGGTGCGGAGCATGCGGTTCAAACGCTTCGTGCAGATGGTGACGTTCGCGCCGTACTTCATCTCGACGATCGTCATGGTCTCCATGATTATATTGTTCCTTTCGCCAAGACTGGGTTTTGTCGATCACATTCTAAAGTTGTTTGGCATGGAGTCCGCTAACTTTATGGGGATTCCGAGCTACTTCAGCAGCATTTTCGTCTGGTCCAACGTTTGGCAGGGCATCGGTTACGGTGCCGTCATTTATCTGGCTGCGTTGTCCGGCATCAATACCGATTTGTATGAAGCGGCCAGAGTCGACGGGGCTTCGCGGATCCAGAAGGTGTGGCATATCGATATTCCGGGCATTATGCCCGCAGCGATCATTTTGCTCATCTTGAACGTCGGACAAATCATGAACGTGGGCTTTGAAAAGATTTATCTGATGCAGAATCCGCTCAATACGAGCACCTCGGAGGTTATCTCGACCTACGTGTATAAGATCGGTTTGCTTGGCGCGAACTTCAGCTTCTCGGCTGCCGTCGACTTATTCAACTCGGTCATCAATCTCATCCTGCTGCTGAGCGTCAATTATTTCGCTAGACGCGTATCAGACAGCAGCTTATGGTAGGAGGCGATCACCAGTGGCACGTTCAAACGCGATTCGAGAATCGTTCGGCGACAAGCTGTTTTTGACGGCAATATACGCTTTCTTGGCGCTCATTCTTCTGGCGGTGCTGTATCCGCTCCTCTATATTTTAAGCTCGTCCTTCAGTTCGCCTCAGGCGGTCATCAGCGGAAGAGTGTGGTTATTTCCGGTGGACTTCAGCTTGGCCGGCTATAAGGCGATCTTCTCCAACCCGCAAGTCATGACGGGGTATGGCAACTCGCTTTTCTACACTGTTTTTGGAGTATTAATCAATGTATGCATGACCGTCATGCTGGCTTATCCGATCTCCAGAACGACGTTTTACGGACGGCATGTCATCATGATCATCATGGTCGTTACGATGATGTTCAGCGGCGGCTTGATTCCCTACTATTTGACGGTAAAAAATCTCGGCCTCCTGGATACAAGATGGTCCATGCTGCTTCCGGGCGCATTGGCGGTCTGGCAGGTCATCATTGCCAGAACCTTCTTCCAGTCCAGTATCCCCAAGGAGCTTGGCGAGGCTGCCGAACTTGACGGCTGCTCGGACCTTGGCTTCTTATGGAGAGTCGTTCTGCCGCTCTCGAAGCCGATTTTGGCCGTACTTGTGCTCATGTATGCGGTCGGTCATTGGAATGCTTACTTCGAAGCGCTCATTTTCCTAAAATCGCAAAATCTGTTCCCGCTTCAAATCGTGCTGCGCAATATTCTGATCCTCAATTCCATCGATTCGAGCATGATGGTGGACGCCAACAAAATGGCCGCGATGCAAGGGCTGCGGGATTTGCTCAAATTCTCGCTCATCGTCGTCGCTACGGTACCGGTGCTCGCGATCTATCCGTTTGTGCAGAAATATTTTGTGCAAGGCATTCTGATCGGCTCGCTGAAAGGATAATCGGCCTTATTCGGTCCTGGAGGTGATGCCTGCGGTTAGCTGTATCGAAGCATGTGCGAGAAGAGAGAAGCATGATAAGATTGTAATTATCGAGGAGGCGTCTGTCTTGAACAAGAAGAGAAGCTCGAAAATGCTTGCTTTACTAGTCATGATCGCTTTAATCATCACGGCATGCAGCAGCAATGGCGGCAATGGAGGCAATGGAGGCAGCACTGGCGCGGATAACGGCTCGGGCAATAAGATTGATACCGGAGCAACCGTCACGCTGAACACGTTCGTCAGCGTTTCGCCCCGGATTGAGGATATCAATACGAATGCGGTAACGAAGCAAGTTGAAGAAAAACTCAATATTAAGTTTAAATTTGACGCAACGCCAAACGCTAATGCAGCAGATAAGAAGAAGCTGATGCTGGCGAGCGGCGATTATCCGGCTGTGTTCCTCTCTGGTAATTTCACGCAGGCGGAGCAAATCGACTACGGCAAGCAGGGCATTCTTATGCCGTTGAATGATTTGATTGAGAAATATGGCAATGAAATCAAGCGCGCGTTCACCGAGGATAAGGATCTGAAGGACGCGATCACGGCTCCGGACGGCAATATCTATTCGCTTCCGCACATTAACGACTGTTTCCACTGCTGGTATTCGCAGAAGCTGTGGATTAACAAAACGTGGCTGGACAAGCTCGGCCTGAAAATGCCGACGACGACGGACGAATATTACGAAGTGCTGAAGGCGTTCAAAACGCAGGACCCGAACGGCAACGGCAAAGCGGACGAAATTCCGCTGTCCGGCGCATTCAACACCTGGCACGGCATTCCTTCCAACTTCTTAATGAACGCCTTTATTTATGATAACGATGAAGACTTCTTCTACTTGAAAGACGGTAAGGTTCAACTGGCAGCCGCGCAGCCGGAATGGCGCGAAGGCTTGACTTATATCAATAAGCTCTTCGGCGATGGCTTGATCGACAAAGAAGCCTTTACGCAGAACATTGACCAATTGGCGCAAGTGGGCAACCAAGAAGGGGACAATGTAATCGGCAGCGTAACGGCGGGTCATATCGGTATGGCCTTCAGCTTGGCGGAAGGACAGAACCGTCATAAGGATTATGTAACGGTACCGCCGCTGCAAGGTCCTGGCGGAGTCGCGTTCGCAGGCTACTACAAGGCTTACGGTAACGGGCAGTTCGCCATTACGAATAAAGCTTCGGAAGAAGAGGCGATTGCGGCCATTAAAATGGCGGACTACATGTATTCCGAAGAATTTGCCATCTTGAACGAGTACGGCCCGGAAGGGAATTATTGGGATAAAGCGAAGGATGGCGAGAAGGATGTGCACGGCAATCCGGCCAAGTATACCATCAAGCCAAAATATTGGGATCTAAGCACGACGTTCAACGATACATGGGATCAAATGGGCATCACGAGACGTACGCGCGAAATCCGCGAGTCCTGGACAGCGCCGGCGGATATGTTCTCCCAGCAGGGCTATGAATTCCGTCTCTTCACCGAGACAGCGAACAATTACGAGAACAAGCAGCCGGAAGAGACGTTCCCGCTCACGATCTTCATGGATGAGAACGACGCGAAGGAAACGATTATGCTGCGTACGCAAATCAATGAATACGTCCGCTCCAATATGGCGCAGTTCGTAACGGGCTCCAAGAGTCTGTCGGATTCGGAGTGGGACAGCTATGTGAAGGGCTTCGAAGGCTTGAATTTGAACCACTATCTGGAAATCTACCAAAAGGCATACGACAACAAGAAGAAATAAGCCGACATGAACCGGCCGTGCGATGGGGACTCTCTATCGCACGGTTTTTTTGCCGTTTAAAGTACCAATTCATGGATGAAACTGAGAGTGATAAGACGCGTACTAACACTCATGCATCCAGACGATCGATCATGATGGTATAGGAGAATATTCGGATGAAGGAATGGCTTGAAGGTTGGCTCGTATGTTTCATTCTTATGATAATCGGCGGTTTTTTCTTATGGAGAACGTTGAAAGACGTCATCGGGCATGTTAAAAATTATAGAGTGGAGAAAGCCGAAAACAGAGTAGGTTGGTGGTATTTCGAGTGGCTATTTATCTTGGCAGATGCGATTTGGGGATCGCTTACCCGCCCTGCCGTATTTATTTCGTTGCTCTTTTTCTTGGTTGGAACGATTGGTCTTGTCGTGAATACGATCAAGATCATTGCCGGTTTGTTTAAATAGAATATCGCAGTGAATTCGACACGCTGATTCAGCGTGTTTTTTGATTTGGTGTATAATGGAACCAAAATCAATAGAGGAGTTCGAATCATGACGCGTGCCACCATATTGATCGCGGATGACGATACGGAAATTGCCGAGCTCATCGCGATCCATTTAGAACAAGAAGGCTATCGGACCGTTAAAGTATCCGACGGCGCCGCCGCGGTTCATGCGGTTCAATCCCAATCGATTGATTTGGCCATCCTGGATATTATGATGCCCAAGCTGGATGGACATGAAGTGACTCGGAAAATTCGCGAAACATACGACCTGCCTATTATTTTTTTAAGCGCCAAAACATCGGATTTGGATAAAATCACAGGCCTCGTCATTGGGGCGGACGACTATATGACCAAGCCGTTCAACCCGATGGAATTGGTCGCACGGGTAAAAGCGCAATTGCGCCGTTCCTTCTCATTAAATCAATCGAGGCAAGCCGGCAATCCGGTCGTGGAAGCAGGCGGCTTGATCGTGGATCCGGACAAACGCACCGTACTTCGTTATGGTCAGAACATCGAGCTGACCCCGAAAGAGTTTGATATTTTGTATCTGATGGCTCGTCATCCGAACAAGGTATTCAGCGCCGAAAATCTATTCCGGCAAGTGTGGGGAGAGTCTTACTACGGAAGCGGGAATACCGTCATGGTCCATATTCGCACCCTTAGAAAGAAATTGGGCGAAGCCAACCATTCATTTATCAAAACAGTCTGGGGAGTAGGGTATAAATTCAATGGATAGATGGCTGAGCAGCTTCAGGGCGAAAATGGTCTTGTTATTCGGGCTTAGCACGCTTGCGGCCGGTTTACTTACCTACTTGTTGTACAGAATCCTTCAGTATTATTATCGCACGACTGTTCAGTTTGAGGATTCCGCGGCTCGATGGCGCGACTTCATCCGAAACATCGGAGACCTGAATTTCTTTCTTATTTTCTTTATTCCGCTTTCGTTTTTGTTTTTCTTTCTGTTGACGAAGCCCTATGCAGCGTACTTTCATAAAATATCCGCGGGCATTCGAAGTCTTGCCGCCGGCGATTTAAATGCCCGGGTGGAGCTGACCTCCGGCGATGAGTTCCAGGACGTTGCGGAAGACATTAACAAGGCGATCGAACAATTGAAGCAAGCTGTCGAACGAGGAGAGTTCGCCGAAAGCAGCAAGGATCAGCTCGTCTTGAATTTGGCTCACGATCTGCGGACGCCGCTTACTTCCGTCCTAGGCTATCTGGATCTGATTCTCAAAAACGAACAGTTGACGGCCGAGCAAGTCCGGCATTACACAACGATCGCCTTGATGAAATCGCGCCGATTGGAAAAACTGATCGAAGGGCTGTTCGACATCACGAGAATGAATTACGGCAGGCTTCCCATCGAGAAACAACCTATCGACCTCTATGAGCTTCTGAGTCAATTAATCGAAGAGCTGTATCCCATCTTTGAAAATAACCATCTGACAGCCAGATTAACGGCTGAACCGAATGCAATGATCTTAGGCGATGGCGAACTGCTTGCGCGCGTGTTTGAAAATTTGCTTTCGAACGCGGCCAGGTATGGCAAAGACGGCCAGTTTGTTGATATTACCTGCGGTTTCGAGGATTCCGAAGCGGTCGTGCAAGTCGTCAATTACGGCCATGCGATTCCGAAAGAGGAATTGCCGCATCTGTTCGATATGTTCTATAAGGGAGACAAAGCGCGCACGCATCAAGAAGGCGGTACAGGCCTAGGCTTGTACATCGCCCAAAACATAGTGAAGCAGCATGGCGGTACGATAAGCGCCGAAAGCAGCTTGATTCGGACCGTTTTTGAAGTGCGGCTGCCGATTATGATTGATGTTTAAGAAAAATTTTATGTTTTCCCTGCTTCTTCTTAAACAATTTTCTCTATCTTAGTGGAACACAAGGCTAAGGAGGAATTGAAATTGAGGAAGCGGGGTTTTTTGCTTGTACTTTGTCTGATTGCCGGCTATGTAGTATTCCATCAGAAGCAAGAAGTCGAGATCGATCTGCCGGGCATGGGCGGCGCGTCCGAGTCAAACCAGGTGCCGGCTCAAACGATACAAGTAGGAAAAGAGCAAATTTACAAAGGAAATCTGGTCTTAATCAACAAGGATTACCCCGTCCATCCGGGAAGCGTCGAAACGGATATCGTCAACTTGTCCGAACGCAAGGAGCTTCTAAGCGGATTCGGGCTGCTTAATGATAAGATTCGGCTGCCGAGCAACGTGCTGCAAAAATTCACGGAAATGGTTTACGATGCCGGCAAGGAAGGCGTGAATCACTTTATCATCAGCAGCGGATATCGCGATCGCGCGGAGCAAAATGAGCTTTATAAGGAGATGGGGGCCGACTATGCCCTTCCGGCGGGACATAGCGAGCATAATCTAGGCTTATCGCTAGATATCGGCTCCACCCTCCAAGCGATGAACGAGGCTCCCGAAGGTGAATGGTTGATGAATCATGCTCCTGACTACGGCTTTATTTTACGGTATCCAAAGGATAAAACCGCGATAACCGGGATTCAATACGAGCCTTGGCATTTCCGCTATGTCGGCTTGCCGCACAGCAAGATCATGCAGGAAAAGCAGTTTGCGCTGGAGGAATATTTGGCGTTTCTCAAGGAACGTAAGTCCATCTTGGCGACCGTAAACGGGGAACGGTTTGAAGTCCGGTATATCCCTATTTCCCAAGACGAATCGATCCAAGTGCCGGTCAATCACCCATACGAATTGAGCGGTGACAATGGGGATGGAGTAATTCTGACCGTTCATCTCGACTCTTAGTTTTTTTATAACTTTTGTTGTAAATCGCGCCTTGTTGAGCTATAGTGAGGATAACTTAATATGACTACGGGTGCTGGATGAAGTCCGGCTGAGATTGGGAACGCATTTCCCTGACCGTTAATCTGAACCAGGTAATGCTGGCGTAGAGAACGTATCGAATCGTAACCATTCGTGTATTCTCGAATGGTTTTTTTCTGTTTTCGGGCCTGCTTTCCTTTGGAAAAGGAGAACATCGATGAGGAATTTCGAAATCTCGCAATTGCAGCAGCAAGTGGAAGAGAGACAGGAGGAGCTGTTTGCTCTATTGGCTGAGCTGGTCGCTTATCCCACGGTCAGCCCACCTGCGCGAAATACGCTGCAGGCGCAGCGGCATCTCGAGGAGCTGCTCCAAGAGCTCGGCTTCGAGACGGAGCTGTGGGAGGTATATCCCGGCGATCCCAATGTGACGGCGCTTAAGCGCGGCACAAAGAGGGAAGCCTTCTGCAGCCTGCTGCTAAACGGTCACATGGATGTAGCGGAAGTAGGAGATAGCACGGAGTGGCAAGGCGATCCGTTTAAGTTATCGGTGCGAGACGGCAGAGTCTACGGCAGGGGAACGGCCGATATGAAAGGCGGGCTTGCGGCCCTCTTATTCGCGTTGAAGCTGTTAACGGAAGCGGGCGTCGAGCTTAAAGGGGACCTGCACTTTCATTCGGTCATAGGCGAAGAGGCTGGCGAAGCCGGGACGCGCGCTTGCATGGAAAGAGGATGCGCTGCGGATTTTGCGGTCGTAGCGGATACGAGCGGCTTGGAGATTCAAGGGCAAGGCGGAGTCATTACCGGATGGGTGACGATACAGAGTCCCGTGACTTACCATGACGGCATGCGGGCGCGCATGATTCATGCGGGCGGCGGCATTCAAGGCGCCAGCGCCATCGAGAAGATGGCGAAGCTCATTGCCGGGCTTCAAGAACTCGAGCGGCATTGGGCCGTGACGAAGTCCTACCCCGGTTTCCCGGCAGGCTCGAATACGATCAATCCTGCGGTTATCGAGGGCGGCCGCCATGCGGCATTTATCGCCGACAGATGCGCCTTGTGGATAACGGTACATTTTTATCCGAATGAGGATTATGAAACGGTCGCCGCCGAAGTGGAGGATCATCTGCTCCGGATTGCCCAAGCCGATCCATGGCTGCGGAACAATCCGCCTGTTTTCCGGTGGGGAGGTCGTTCTATGATTGAGGAGCGCGGCGAAATCTTCCCATCGTTAGAGCTCGATATGGATAGCGAAGGGTTCAAGAGCTTGTTCGCGAACCACCAAGCGGTGCTGGGGGCCGAGCCTGCGTTTGGCATGAGCCCGACGGTTACGGATGCAGGCTGGCTGGGACGGGCCGGAATTCCGACGGTCATCTATGGTCCGGGGCAGCTGGCGCACGCTCATGCGGTAGACGAAAGCCTGGACATCAAGGAGCTACTTGATTATACGAAAGTGATGATCGGCTTCATCGCCGATTGGTGCAACCGGAAAATGCCGGAAGGCGATCTACATATGACGGAGAAGGCGGGGAAAACCAGTGAGCCGGTTTAGCGAAAGGCTGTACCAAGCGGCGCATGACATTTGGGCGAAAAGCCACGAGCACCCATTTTTAACGGAAATGAGAGAAGGGACGCTCGATCCTGAGCGGTTCATCTACTATCTGAAGCAGGATTATGTCTATCTGATCGACTACGCCAAGCTGTTCGCGATGGGCAGCATGAAGGCCGGAGACTTGGAAACGATGGTCAAATTCGCGGAGCTGCTTCATTCCACGCTGCATGTGGAGATGGAGCTTCACCGGCAGTATGCGGGACGCTTCGGCGTGACGCGCGAGGAGCTGGAGCAGACCCGTCCGGCTCCGACTACTGTCGCATATACCAAGTATTTGCTGGATGCCGCATCGCAAGGTTCGCTGGCGGAGGTGGTAGCCGCGCTGCTTCCGTGCATGTGGAGCTACCGGGAAATCGGGGTCGAATTCATGAAGATTCCGGGCGCGCTGGAGCACCCGCTGTACCGGGAGTGGATCTTGATGTACGGATCGGATGAATTCGGGGCGCTCGCGGATTGGTGCATTTCGCTAATGGATCGTCTAGCGGAAGGCCTGCCCGAACGGGAGCTTGCGCAGCTGGAGGAACGATTCCTTGTCGCGTCCAGGCTTGAATATCTGTTCTGGGATATGGCTTACCGGCAAGAGGAGTGGCCGGTTTGAGTTCAGCAGCGATGCAAGGGCAGCAGATCGCGTTGTCGGTGCGCGGGTTAAGCTACTCATTTCCAAGCGAGCCACCCTTGTTCGAATCGCTGGACTTCGAAATTAGTCAAGGCGAGTTTGTCAGCATCCTGGCGGCAAGCGGAATCGGGAAAACGACCCTCTTCCGGCTGTTGTCCGGCCTTCTTGTTCCTCAAGCGGGAACGATTGCGATCGGAGCGGCCGGCAGCTCGGCGGCAGCGGCGGCCAAGCAGGGCCGGGTCGGCTATATGCCGCAGAAGGACTGCCTGCTGCCATGGCGGACCGTACTGGATAATGCCGCATTAGGCTTGGAGCTGGGCGGGATCCCGAAACGGGAAGCCCGCCGACAAGTCAAGGAGCTACTGCCCGAGCTAGGGTTGGAGGGAACGGAAAGCAAGTATCCGCATGAGCTGTCCGGCGGCATGCGCCAGCGCGTATCGTTTGCGCGTTCGCTTCTGGCAGGAGGAGAACTGCTGCTGCTTGACGAGCCTTTCAGCGCCTTGGATGCGATGACGCGGATCCGAATGCAAGAATGGCTGCTGCAGGTATGGGAGCAGCATCGCAAAACGATTCTTTTTATCACGCATGATGTGGATGAAGCGCTGCTTCTCTCCGATCGGGTGCTCGTTGCGGCGCAATCGCCCATTACGGCTCTACAGGAGCTGCCCGTACAGCTGCCACGTCCCCGCAGCTATGAAGCGGCGCTGGACGAGACGTTCATCCGCTTGAAGCGGCAGCTGCTGGGATGGATTGGCATGAGTAGCCCGGGAGGTGGCCGGCCATGAACAGACGAGGTTCAGGGAAGCACGCTCATTTGCCGGTCCTCGCATTTGTGCTGCTGCTGGCTGCGCTATGGGAAGCCGGGACCAGCGTGTTTGACGTTCCGCATTACATCGTTCCGAAGCTGACGGATGTATTTGCCTCCATGTGGGAGAACAAACAGCTGCTTGGGAAGCATTTTGCGGTTACGCTGTGGGAGTCCTTGCTGGGACTTGGGTTATCCGTCCTATTCGGCACGCTCTCCGCAGGCTGGATTGAAAGCTCGGGCCTGGCGAAGAAGACGATTTATCCGCTGATCGTCGGCTCTCAAACGATTCCGATCATCGCCATCTCGCCAATCATGGTGATGTGGTTCGGCTATGAAATCTGGAGCAAGGTGGCCGTCGTCATTTTGTTCACCTTCTTCCCGATTGCCGTCAATACGGCCGACGGGCTCCGCTCGGCTGATCCCGACATCGGTTCGCTCATGCGGACGATGGGGGCTCGCAAACGCGACCTTTATCTCAAGTGGAAGATCCCGTCCGCAATGCCCGGATTTTTTACGGGCTTGAAGATGGCGGCCGCGATCAGCGTCGGCGGCGCTACGCTGGGGGAATGGCTTGGCGGGGAGAACGGCCTTGGCATGTACACGAAGCGGGCCTCCAATGTGCTGCGGGGAGAAGCCGTGTTCTCGGGGGTGCTTTTGCTGTCCGTCATGGGCATGATGTTGTTCTTTGCGGTTCAATGGCTGGAAAGAGCCAGCCTTGGTCATCGCAGAAGTGAAGTGAATAGGGGGAAATGAAGTGAAGGTTCGCAGATGGACTGGCAGCGCTTGGAAGTCCGCAATGGCTCTAGCGCTTGTATTACTAGGAGTGACGGGCTGTACGTCCGATAATAGGCAAGCAGATTCCGGGGAGACCGAAATTACGGTGCTGCTGGACTGGTATCCGAATGCGGTGCACACCTTCTTGTATGCCGCGCAAGAACTGGGCTACTACGAGGAAGCGGGCTTGAAGGTCAACTTGCAAACGCCCGCGGACACGAATGATGCGCTGAAGCTGGTGGCGACCGGCAAAGCGGATTTGGCGCTCAGCTACCAAATGCAGGTGGCCCTGTCCCGTTCCGAAGGGATTCCGATTGTATCGGTTGGCGCCGTTGTTCGTCATCCGCTCAATCAATTGCTCGTGCTGGATTCGAATGAAATTCAGAGCCCCAAAGATCTCGTCGGCAAAAAAATCGGTTATCCTTCCATCCCGCTCGACGAAGCGATCGTGAATACGATGGTCGAGTCAGACGGAGGAGACCCGTCTAAGCTGACGTATACCGATGTCGGCTGGGATCTGATTCCGGCCATGACCACGAAGAAGGTGGATGCCATTATCGGGGGCTATGTAAACCATGAGAAGCTGCTGTTAGAGAAGGAAGGCGAGAACATAACGGCCTTCGACCCTTCCAAATTCGGCGTGCCGGATTACTATGAGCTTGTGCTGACCGCAAGCGAAGAGGGGATCCAAAGCAATGGCGACGCAATCAAAAATTTTATAGAGGCCTCTGCCAAAGGGCAGGCGTATACCGCCAGCCACCCGGAGGAGGCGCTGCAGCTGCTGCTTAATAAGCAGAGCGAGGATTTCCCGCTCGATGCCGAAGTCGAGAAGCAAAGCTTGGCGATCCTGCTGCCGCTTATGGATGCTGGCGATCAGCCTTTCGCCAGCCAAACGGAACAATCTTGGAAGTCCGTCATCGATTGGCTGACGGAGCAAGGGCAGCTGAAGAATGAAGTCAAGGCTGCAGAAGCATTCCGCAATTTATAAGTCGAAGGGAGACGGGCAGGTGCAAGGACGATATTCAAGGCAAATGCTGTTTGCGCCGATCGGCGAGGCCGGGCAGCTGAAGCTGAAGGACAGCGCGGTGTGTATCGTAGGCATGGGCGCGTTAGGCACCGTGCTGGCTAATCACATGGTAAGAGCCGGTGTCGGCTTGGTGCGGTTCGTCGACCGGGATTACGTGGAGCAGAGCAATTTGCAGCGGCAAATGCTGTATGACGAAGAAGATGTGCGAAGCGGTTATCCCAAGGTCATCGCGGCCGAGAAGAAGCTGCGCAAGATCAATTCGGATGTCCGGATCGAAGCGATTGTTGCGGATGTCACCGTTCAGAATATCGAGTCTCTGCTTGAGGGAATGGATCTGGTGCTGGACGGCACCGATAATTTTCAAACGAGATATCTGTTGAATGACGCCTGCTTTAAGCTAGGGATTCCGTTCACCTATGGCGGAGCCGTCAGCTCGCGTGGGATGAGCGCGATTCTGGTTCCCGGACGCACCCCATGCTTGCGCTGCTTCATTCCTTCCGCGGATGGCGGCGGGCAAACCTGCGATACGATCGGCGTCATTGCGCCCGTGGTCGATATCGTCGCTTCCTATCAAGCGGTCGAAGCGCTCAAGTTTCTGGTCGGAGCGGATGGAAGCCGCCGAAACAGCTTGGTTACATTTGATTTGTGGCATAACCGCTATTATGAAATGAAGCTAGGGGAACCGGCGAACAACTGTCCCTGCTGCCAGTTAAAGCAATATCCGGCCTTGGATCCTGCAGAGCAGGACGCAGCCATCTCGTTGTGCGGGCGGGAAACGGTTCAACTGGCTGGAAGCGGGCCGCTCGATCTGGCGCTCTGGCGGGAGCGGCTCGAGCCTGCGACGGTGCAGGTGAGCTCGAACGCCTATCTGCTTCGGGCTGAGCTGCCGGAAGGAGAACGGCTTGTGCTGTTTCCCGACGGCCGCGTATTCGTTCAAGGAACGGACGATGTGGTTCGCGCCAAAACGTTGTATGCCCGTTATATCGGATCTTAATCGGGAGGAGATGTAAGGATGAAGGATTTTCGTTTATATGCCATCACAGGCGAGCAATTCCATCCGAACCGCAGCATGATCGAGGTCATGGAGGAAGCGATTGTTGGCGGCGTGGATATCATTCAGCTGCGGGATAAAACAAGCGGCAAAGAAGAGCTGCTGCAGAAAGCACGGGCGCTTCGAGAGCTTACCCGAAAGCATGGCGTGACGTTCATCGTGAACGATCACATTGATATCGCGCTGGAGGTTGACGCGGACGGCATTCATTTGGGGCAAGAGGATGTGCCGCTTAGCGAGGCAAGAAGGCTCGTAGGGGACAAAATCATCGGCATCTCGACTCATAAGCTTGAAGAAGCTTTGCAAGCCGAACGCGACGGCGCGGATTACATCGGTGTCGGTCCCGTATTTCCAACGAAGACGAAGGCGGATGTCGTGGATCCGGTAAGCACGTCGTATGTACGCGAGGCGGCGCAGAACATTCGCATTCCTTTCGTCGCCATCGGCGGCATTAAACTGAGCAACGTCGACGAAGTCATCGCTGCAGGCGCGACCAGAATCTGTGCGGTCAGCGAGATTGTCGGAAGCAGCGATGTGCAGGGGACTTGTGCCGCCTTCCTCGCCAAGCTGAAGGGGTGAGCGTATGGAGCTTGTGATCAACGGAAAGAAGCAGGAGCTGGATGCGGAGACGATCCAGGACGTCATTAACCATTTCGGATTGACGGGCAAGCCGGTCGTAGTCGAGGCGGACGGGGCGGTTCTTACGGCCGCACAATGGGCGTCAGCCAACGTTCGGCCCCATATGCAAATTGAACTCGTGCATTTTGTGGGAGGAGGCTGACCAGTGAACCAAGATTTGCTGCGAATTGGCAACCGTGAATTATCATCGCGTTTTTTTATCGGTACAGGGCTGTTTCCGAATCCATTCGTTCAAAAGGAAGCGATCAAAGCTTCGGGCGCCCAGGTACTGACCTTTGCCGTTAGGCGAATAAACCTGGAGTCGACGGAGGATGATTCCATCCTGCAGCATGTGCAGCATGAGGATTTTATTTATCTGCCCAATACGTCCGGCGCAAGGACGGCGGAAGAGGCCGTTCGTATCGCCAGGCTGGCGCGCGCTTCAGGTTTAAGCGATTGGATCAAAGTGGAAATCAGCGCGAATGAACGCACGCTGCTGCCGGATCCGATCGAAACCTTGAAAGCGACGGAGGTGCTCGTTAAAGAGGGCTTTACCGTGCTTCCCTACATTACGGATGACCCGATCATGTGCAAGCGCCTTGAAGAGACGGGGGCTGCGGCCGTCATGCCGGGGGCGGCTCCGATTGGAACCGGGCTTGGCATTCTCAATTCCTATCATTTGAGCTTGATCGTCGAGGAGGCGAACGTTCCGATCATTGTCGATGCCGGCCTGGGATCGGTGAGCGATGTCGCCCAGGCGATGGAGCTCGGCGTATCGGCCGTCCTGATGAATACCCCGGTTGCCAAAGCGAGAAATCCCGTCGGCATGGCGCAGGCCATGAGAATGGGCATCGAAGCGGGGCGGCTTGCTTATTTATCGGGGCGGATCGAGAAGAAGCGTTATGCGTCGGCAAGCAGCGGCTATGATGCGTTTAAGTTGATGTAAGCAAGCACGCTTAGGAGAGTTGGGCTGAAAATGAAAGAAAGCATCGTCGTCATGGGAGGCGGAGTCATCGGTTTATCCTGTGCGTATGAATTGCGGAGACGGGGGCATCAAGTTACGGTTCTGGACATTCAGCGCTGCGGCGGGCAGGCTTCCGGCGCCGCTGCAGGCATGCTGGCTCCATATTCCGAGAATGTGGAAGGCTCCGATCCCTTTTTCCGCTTTTGCCTGGAAAGTCTGAGGCTGTATCCGGATTGGCAGCAAAGCGTGAAGGAGATTTCGGGGCAGACCTTTGAATACACGAACTCCGGAAGTCTCTATGTTGCGTACCATGAAGCCGACTTGCTGGCGCTTGAAGGCAGGCTCATGTGGCAGCGTCAGTTCGGGTCATCAGGCCGCATCCTGGAGGGAGATGAACTATTCCGTTTGGAGCCCCAGCTGTCGCGGAACGTAAGAGCTGCGCTTCATACGCCGGAAGAAAGCCATCTCTATGCGCCGCATTACGTCAAGGCGCTGGAGGAAGCTTGCAGACGCCTTGGAGTCGATATCTATGAAAATTTGGAGCAGCTGACCGTCGTCGAGTGGCGGAGCAAGATTGCCGTTCGATCGAAGGAGGGGCACACGTTCAGAGGGGATCGGCTGCTTGTCTGTTCCGGGGCATGGGCACAGGAGTTGTCCGACACGTTCGGCATTCAAATTCCCGTGTACCCGATTCGCGGCCAAATTTGCGCATACGCGGTAGACGTGAAGCCGGTCCAGCACATGGTTTTCGGCAATCAAGGGTACTTGGTAGCCAAAGAAAACGGTACTCTCGTATGCGGAGCTTCCGAGGATGTGGCCGGCTTCGATACATCCGTTACGGAGAGGGGCATCGAGCGGCTGAGAAAATGGAACAAGGCGATGTTCCCGTTTCTTGCGGACAGAATCCCGTTTCACCGATGGGCTGGCCTGCGCCCTTCTACGCTGGATGGATTGCCTCTGATCGGCGCTGCAGACGGCACGAACCGGGTTGTCTTCGCAGTCGGCCATTACCGCAACGGCATTCTGCTGAGTCCGGCAACCGCGATGCTGGCTGCCGATTGGCTGGAAGGGAAGCCGATCTCCGAGGACTATCGCGCGTTCTTGCCGGGGCGGTTTTCACACTCCTGAAGAGAGCGTTTTCATGGTACAATCTAAGCGACTGAAAGCCTGGTAAGGGCTGGATGCGAAGGAGGCTGTCGAATGAAACTATCTTTTACGACGCTTGGCTGTCCGGATTGGCCCTTGGAGCAAATTGTAGAGAGGGCAGCGGAATACGGCTTTGACGCCATCGATTTTCGGGGAATGGCCGGGGAATTGAATATTTATGAGCTCCCAGAGTTTTCGGATCGACTGGCTCATACGCGCAAGCTAATCGGAGATGCAGGCTTGCAGATTTCTTGCTTTTCGAGCTCTGTCCAGCTATTTTCCCGTGAACGGTTCGAGAGCCATCTCCATGAGATTTCAGCGTATGCTAGGCTCTGCGAACAGTTTGACACCCGCTATATCCGCGTATTCGGCGGAGGAATCGGCCATACGCAGCGGGAAAGCGCCATTCAAACGGTCGTCCATCATGTAAACGAAATGGCGAAGATCGTGAAGCCGGCCGGCGTGAAGCTGTTGATCGAAACGCATGATGACTGGATTGCCTGCGAAGAGTTGAAGGCTGTCATGGAACAGGTGGATGCCAAAGCCGTAGGCGTGCTGTGGGATGTGCACCATCCTTACAGAATGCTGGGTGAACAGCCGGAGGCTACCTGGGAGGCGCTGGGGAAGTGGATCGAATACACGCATGTGAAGGATTCACGTGAAGGAAGCGGTCCTGGTGATTATCAATATCGTCTGACCGGACAAGGCGATATTCCGCTTGATCGCATTTATAGTCTTTTGCGAAGTAAAGGATATCAAGGCTACTATACGCTCGAGTGGGAGAAGAAGTGGCATCCTGAGCTGGAGGAACCGGAAATCGTATTTCCCCAATATGTCGAGTATATGAGAAAACTGGCTCAGGAAGCATAAACGGAAGAAGGCACGATCGAATGTCGACATTCGGATCGTGCCTTTCTTTTATTGAGAAGTTACCCGCATGAACAGTTTAAAATCGGCTTGCGCGCCGCCGTCGTTTCATCCAGCCGGCGCACGACCGTGCCGTGTGGAGCTCCGATGACAAGTTCGGGCGTCGTTCGCGCTTCTTCGGCGATTTGTATCATCGTATCGATGAAGCGGTCAAGCGTTTCTTTGCTCTCGGTTTCGGTCGGTTCAATCATGATGCATTCCTCGACGTTGAGCGGGAAATAGATCGTCGGCGGATGGTAGCCGAAATCAAGCAGCCGTTTGGCGACGTCGAGCGTTCGGACGCCGTAGTCTTTCAGGCCGCGTCCGGACATGACGAATTCATGCTTGCACACGCCGGGATAAGGAAGCTCGTAATGCGAGGCTAGCCGATGCATCATATAATTGGCGTTCAGCACGGCGCATTCGGACACTTGACGCAGCCCTTCCGGTCCATAGGTGCGGATATAGGTGTAGGCACGGACCAGGATGCCGAAGTTGCCGTAGAATGCCTTGACCCGGCCGATCGATTCGGGACGGTCATAATCGAAGTAATAAGCGCCGTCGCTGCGGAGCCCTACGATCGGCTTCGGGAGGAAGGGAATCAGCTTGCTCTTCACCCCGACCGGTCCGGCGCCCGGTCCGCCGCCTCCGTGCGGCGTGCTCATCGTCTTGTGCAGGTTCAGGTGGACGACGTCGAAGCCCATATCGCCGGGACGGGTAATGCCCATGATGGCATTGGAATTGGCGCCGTCATAGTAGAGCAAGCCGCCGGCCTCATGAACGATGTGCGCAATCTCCATAATTTGCTCCTCAAACAAGCCGAGCGTGCTTGGGTTGGTCAGCATAAGCGCGGCGGTATCGCTGCTAACGGCTGTCCGCAATGCATCCAGATCCACCATGCCCCGCTCATCCGATTTGATCGTGATCGTATCGAAGCCGGCCGTGGTGGCGCTTGCCGGATTCGTGCCATGCGAGGAGTCGGGGACGATCACCTTGGTCCGCTTCTCGCCGCGGCTCTCGTGGTAGGCCCGGATCATCATGAGCCCGGTCCATTCGCCATGCGCGCCGGCTGCGGGCTGAAGCGAAACCTGATCCATGCCTGTAAGCACGGCTAAATCGTTCTGCAGCGTATATAAGAGTTCAAGGGCGCCCTGCAGGCTTTCTTCCGGCTGATAGGGATGGATGTTGGCAAAACCGCTGAGCCGCGCCGTATCCTCATTGATCTTCGGATTATATTTCATCGTGCAGGAGCCGAGCGGGTAAAAGCCGTTGTCGATGCCGAAGTTGCGCCTGGACAGCTCTGTGTAGTGGCGGATAACGTCGACCTCGTAAACCTCGGGCAGCTGCGCCGGCGTTTGCCTGAGCAGAGAAGCGGGAATATATGCGGCAGGCGCCGATTCGGGAACGTCGCAGGCCGGAAGCGAGTAAGCGATGCGGCCCGGCTTGCTTAGTTCGAATATGAGCGCTTTTTCCCCTGTATTCATGCGAATTCCCCCAGTTTGCTTGCAAAATGATCGATGTCCTCGCGCGTGCGTTTCTCCGTGACGGCAATAAGCATATGGCCCTTCAGCTCGGGATATGCGATCCCGAGGTCGTAGCCGCCAAGGATGCCGGATTTCAAGAGCCCCCGGTTGATTTCGCTAACGGTTGGTCCTTCATCCGGCAGCCGAATCACGAATTCGTTGAAGAACGGCGCGGAAAACGGCAGCGTGATCCCGTGCTGTTCGCTCAGCCGGGCGGAGGCGTAGTGCGCTTTCTGCAAATTCAGGTTGGCCACATCGATCAGGCCCTGCTTGCCTAAGGTAGACAGGTAGATCGATGCGCAGAGGGCAAGCAGCGCTTGATTCGAGCAAATGTTGGACGTCGCTTTCTCGCGGCGGATATGCTGCTCTCGCGCTTGAAGCGTCAATACGAAGCCGCGCTTGCCGTCGATGTCTTTCGTCTGGCCGACGATTCGGCCGGGCATCCTGCGCATAAGCGGCTCCGCAACCGCGAAGAATCCGCAGGTCGGTCCGCCAAGCGACTGCGAAATGCCGAGCGGCTGCGCATCGCCGACGACGATGTCGGCCCCAAGCTTACCCGGCGCTTCGAGGAGCCCGAGCGAGATCGGATTGGCGCTTACCACGAACAGGCCCTTTACCCCGTGAATAATGGGTTCGATCGCACCCAAGTCCTCCAGGCAACCGAAGAAATTAGGAGATTGAATGAGTACGGCCGCGGTCTCGTTCGTTACCGCAGCTTGCAGGGCATCCAGATCGGTGACGCCGTTCGCATAGCCGACCTCCACGATTTCGAGGCCGAGCCCCCGTGCCATCGTTCGAACCGTTTCGCGGGCCTCGGGGTGCACCGTGCGGGAGACGACGAGCCGGCTTCGCTTGGTTGCTCCGGCCGCCAATGCGCCTGCTTCCGACAGCGCCGTTACGCCGTCGTACATGCTTGCATTTGCCACGGCCATGCCCGTCAATTCGCAAATATAGGATTGAAATTCAAAAATCGCTTGAAGCTCGCCTTGGCTGATTTCCGGTTGATAGGGGGTATAAGCGGTATAAAATTCGGAGCGGGAGATCATGTGCTGGATGACAACCGGCTGATGATGATCGTAGATGCCGGCGCCTAGAAAGCTGGTGTATCTGCCGGTGTCTGCGTTACGGCCGGCTAAGGCCTTCATATGGCCCAGCAGCGAAAATTCATCCAGAGCAGGCGATATCGGCATGATGCCGCGGTAACGAATCGCATCCGGAATATCCCGGAACAGATCTTCGGTCGATGCCGCGCCGATTGTCGCCAGCATCTCGGCTTTGTCCTGCTCGGTCATCGGGATGTAGCGGTGTGGGGCTGTCATAGCATCAGTCCTTTAATAGGGAGTTTGACGGAGTCAAACTCTCTCAGATTGTAGGGAGTTTGACGGAGTCAAACTCTCTCAGATTGTAGGGAGTTTGACGGAGTCAAACTCTCTCAGATTTGTAGGGAGTTTGACGGAGTCAAGCTCTCTCAGATTTGTAGAAAGGGGATTTGACGACTTGGGCCTTGAGCTGCTTGCCGCGAATCTCGACCCACACCTCGGTTCCGAGCCCGGTGTAGCCGGCTTCGATTAAGGCAAGACCGAGGTTCCGTTTCAGCGTGGGGGATTGGGTGCCGGAAGTGACCTCGCCGATTGGTTTGCCATCCGCATAGACGGGATAATGGGAGCGGGGGATGCCGCGGTCGATCATTTCTATGCCGACGAGCTTGCGCGGTATCCCTTCCGTCTTCTGCTTAAGCAGCGCGTCGCGGCCGATGAAACTGCCTTTATCAAGCTTTACGAAGAAGCTCAATCCGGCTTCAAGGGGCGATATCCGAGCGGACAGCTCTTGACCGTAAAGCGGCAGCCGGGCTTCGAATCGGAGCGTGTCCCGTGCGCCGAGCCCTGCAGGGACGAGCCCGAAGTTCCCGCCTGCGGCAAACAGCGCCTGCCATACTTGACGTGCATGCTCAGCCGTTACATAGATTTCAAAACCGTCTTCGCCGGTGTACCCGGTTCGCGAGACGAGCGTTTTCACGCCTCCGACCGAAACATCGTCGGCAAAGCGGAACGGAGCCAGCCTGCCGCAATCGAAACGCTCCGCAGCCAAGGCCATGATCGCAGCCGCTGCAGGTCCTTGCAGAGCCAGCAGGGCAAGCTCATCGGATTTATTCTCAAGCGTCACGTCGCCGATCAAATGCTCGCGCATCCAATCGAAATCTTTGCCGATGTTGGCGGCATTGACTACGACCATGAATTGATCGGCCGTCATCCGGTAAACGAGCAGATCATCGACGACGCCTCCGTCCGGATAACACATTAGCGTATACTGCGCCTGACCGTCTGCCAGCTTCGAAACATCGTTCGTCGTCAGCCGTTGCAGAAAAGCCCCGGCGAAGCTGCCGGTTACAAGAAATTCGCCCATATGAGAGACATCGAAGAGGCCGGCCTGCCCGCGAACCGCGTCATGCTCCTTCTGAATGCCGGAGAATTGAACAGGGAGCTCCCAGCCGCCGAAATCGATGCACCGCACGCCGGGATAGTCCGCGTAAAGCGGATAAAGCGGCGTTCTCTTCAGTTCGATCGCCATTTCATAGCCCTCCTTTGCGTTTCTTCCGAATGCGAACAACCTAAAAAGGACAGCAGCAAAAAGGCTAACGACCGCAGCATGGCTGCTTGCTCGTTCTCACTCTTTGCTCTGTCCTTTGTACCTGAGAGTTACCCCGAACACAGACATACGCATACGTTCAGGTTTCCCCTTGGGTGACGTCGAAGCAGCGGTAACCGCCAATCGCGTTCTCTCCAGAGGTGCGTCCGGTAAAGGTCCTTTTGCCTGAGAGATTCACCTTTGATAAGGCTTACTCCTTCGGCGCCGCCGCTGTCATGCCATGCGGCAGTCTCTCCCGTTACTTTCATCCGCCTATTCGGTTTTCTTATTTAAGATATACACCGGCATGGGAGAAGATGTCAACGGGAAAAGTCGATTCCCTATAAGATTTGTCATTCATATTGACACAGGTTTGTTTGCTCCAGTAAGCTAAGCGTGTCTAAAGGTATAAGAGGCCATTTACATAGGCGACACCCATTCGACAGTTGTTCCAAAGGCAAGCCTGCAAGCGTTTGATAACGATTACGGGAGGATGTTGGACATGAGCACGGTTAAGCCAGGATTGGGGTATACGGAAGAGCATGAGTGGGCAGAGGCAGGCAGCGGATCGGTTAAAATCGGCATTACCGATTTTGCGCAAAACCAACTAGGGGATATCGTATTCGTCGAGTTTCCGCAAATCGGCCAGGCCGTGGAAGCGGGGCAGCCGATGGGCTCCATTGAATCGGTCAAAACGGTATCCGAGCTGTATAGTCCGGTAACGGGAACAGTGACGAAGGTAAACGAAGCGCTGCTTGATTCGCCTGAGCTCGTGAATTCGGATCCGTACGGCGAAGGGTGGATCGCTGAAGTCGAAGTGGATGGCGATGCGGGGGAGATTGTGAAAAAACTGCTCAGCGCCGATCAATATGAAGCCTTCAGTAAATAACGGGCAAATAAGGCCGGGAACCAGGGATGAGATGGCGGCGTGGAGATTCGTGCACACCGGAAACCGTTTCCCAGCCGAAAACATGGCGATAGACGAGGCCATCATGAACGCGCACCGGCAGGGGGAAGTGCCGCCTACAGTCCGTTTCTACGGATGGAATCCGGCAACGTTATCGATCGGCTGCTTCCAGCAAGCGGACAAGGAAGTAGACTTCGGCGCGCTGCGCGAGCTCGGTCTCGGGTTCGTCAGACGGGCTACCGGCGGTCGTGCCGTCTTGCATGATGAGGAGCTGACGTACAGCGTGATCGTCTCTGAGCGCTATCCGGGCATCCCGGCAAATGTGGCAGAGGCTTATCGCATACTGAGCAGAGGATTGTTAATCGGTTTCCGCAAGCTGGGGCTCGATGCGAGAATGACCGGACATGACGAAGATGGGGTGGAGCGCCCCTCTTCGAGAGCAGCGCTGACCGCGGCCTGTTTCGACGCGCCATCCAAATATGAGCTAGTCGTCGACGGACGCAAAATCGCCGGAAGCGCGCAAATGCGCGCAGGCGGCGTTATTTTGCAGCATGGCTCGATCCTGCTCGAGCTCGATGACGAGAAGCTCTTTTCGGTGCTTCGTTTCGCGAATCCGGACGTGAAGCAGCGCATGCAGACCTTATTCGGGCGCAAAGCGGCTGCGATCAATGACTGTTTCCGACGGAAAGGGATGCCGCCCGTAACGATGCCGCTCGTTGAACAGGTGTTCCGCGGCAGCTTCGCGGAAGGGCTGGGAGCCGAGCTCATAGAAGGCGGGCTGATCCCCGCTGAGGTGGAGCTGGCGGACCGGCTTGTAAGCGAGAAATATGCGAATGATAGTTGGAATTACCGCAGATAGGTTGAATGTTAGATTGGCGGGCTTGTTGGCGTGTGCGCGGCAGCATGAGAGAGCGCCTGAAAATTCTAACGGTTGCTCCATTGCTTATTTGCAGAATAATAGCCCTTTCTTAAACTCTAACGGTTGCCAGAGGCGTTATTTGGCCCAAATCGGAAGAATTCGCTGCCCAATCGCCAAATAGCGTAACTGAGAACCGTTAGCCTTTCAAAAGGGTCATTTGAGGTTAAATAGCGTGCGTGGCAACCGTTAGCGAATGCGCCGTAGCATGAGGCAATTTCGATTCTCGTTGTCATTCAAGATGTGGATGATTCCACGTTAGAAATCGACATACAAGCCTTGTGTCAGTCAAACATCCGGACTAGCGATTGATCCTAATTGCTTTTTTCGACAGCCTGAGGAAGACAGGGCGATAAGCCTCGTCTTCCTCTTCTTGTTTTCTATAGCGAATCGCGGTCGATGATGCTATAAGGGACATGCGTGCGCGAAGGGATGGATTCGCCTTTAATGCGATCGATCAGCATAGCGGCCGATCTTCGGCCGATCTCGTCGACCTGAAAATCGATCGTTGTCAGGTGCGGCGTGACATAATTCAAGATATCGATATTGTCGCAGCCCATGATGCCGACCTGCTCGGGAACGCGGATGCCGTGCGACTCCAGATACCTCAGCACGTCCAGCGCGTAGATGTCGCTGCTGCATAGAATCGCCAGCTTCTCTTGCGATTGCTGCACAAGGCGCAAGACGCTGGCCAAATAATCCGAATCCGACACGACGGTATGCCAGAGCTCCGGCATGACGGAGCAGGCCTCGACGAACCCCTTGTAGCGCTGCTCCGGCACGTAGATATTGCTCTTGCCTTTAAAGCGGAGAGGCGGGCTTACGTAAATAATCCGCCGGTAGCCTTTTCCTGCGATATGGTGCACGGCATCCTTGATCGCGTTCTTATCGTCAATCCAGACGTACGGAATCTTCGAGGAAACCCGGTTGCCGAAGGTGATGATAGGGACTCTTGATTTAGCGAGCAGCGCTTCGAAATTGGCGCCCATGCTGATCGGGGAGAGGGCGATGCCGTCCACTTTGCGGTCGAGGAGGCTATGGATGTACTCCGTCTCCAGCTCCTGGTCTTTGCTTGAGAGCACGAGGTAGATGAAATAACCTTGCCTCCTGGCTTCCGCTTCGAAGGAGATAAACAGCTGGGAGAAGATCCGGTTGTGAATGTCGAACAGCACGACGCCCAGCGTCTTCGTGTGGCCTTTCACTAAGCTTTGGGCCAGAAAATCCGGCCGGTAGCCATGCTCGGCCGCTACCTTCAAAATCTTCTCGCGCGTTTCTTGGCTGATGCCTGGCCGGTTATTCAGCGCGCGATCCACTGTTCCGCGGGTGACGCCGCATAGCTCGGCGAGTTGCTTGCTCGTTACCTTCATCGCATACGGTCCCCCAGACTTTAGATCTATTCATGTCCTAATCGTAACCTAGAACAGAAGAGCGGTCAATCAATACGTTCATGTGCACGGAGATCGAATGCGCTAGAAATCGAAGGTGTTTCGACAAAAAATTAAGCGTTTACAAACGCATGAGCCGCTGGTACAATGAAATCGTTCACGTGCACGGTGAGCAACACAATAGAATGCTATTTTTTTTATTCACTTCCGTTCACGTGAACGGAAGGGACACCTCAGATGATCGAAAGTATAAAGGTGGGTCTGACTCGTACATCCGCTGTAACCGGGCGAGGGAATCCATTTTATCTAATCGAGGATGGTGTTCGAACGTGAGAAAGATTCTAATGCTCTGCCTCATTCTTGTATGGTGCTTTACGCTAGCAGCATGCAGCTCCTCCAACTCCTCCAACAACTCAGATCCAGCCAGCGGAACGAACGATGAGAAAGCCGAATTAACGCTGGTATGGAGCAAGGGCGATGCCTCCGACGCGCAATTGAAAGATATTTTGACCGAGTTCAACAAGCTGTACCCGAACATTAAAGTCAACCGAATCGAAGTGATCGGCAGCTCCTGGGGCGATTATTTCAACAAAATCCAAACGATGATTGCCGGCGGCAATCCGCCGGACGTCATCCGCGTCGCCATCGAAGGCATTCAGATGTTCGCCAAGCAGGATCTCCTGCTGCCGCTAGATGAATATATGGCAGCCGATCCGGATGCGCTCGACAACTATGACGACATCCATAAGAAGCTGCAGTCTCCTTTTGTCATCGACGGCAAGACTTATGGCTTCGTATGGGATTGGAACAACGTCGTCATGCACTTCAATACCGACAAATTGAAGGAAGCGGGGCTGTCGCTGCCTCCGAAGGATTGGACCAAGGACGATTTCCTCACCTACGCCCAGAAGCTGACCACGGAGAAAGACGGCAAGAAAACGTACGGCTTCGCGATTCCGACTTATTACTTCGGCGCTTCCGCATGGCTGTTCAACAATGATGCCAGCGTGCTGGACGACGCGATGACGACTTCCAAGCTCGATGACCCGAACGCGATTGAGCTGATGCAGTTCTTCCAAGACCTGATCTACAAATATAAAGTCGCACCGGTGCCGAACCCGAAAGACGATGCGACCCAAATGCTCATGAACGGCCAAATTGCGATGATGTCGGCCGGTAAATGGCCGTTCTCTACTTACGCGAAGAGCAAGTTCACCTCCGTTGACGTGCAGTTCCTGCCGACCTTCAAGACGAATAAAGTCATCTTCGGCTCCGGGGCGTTCCCTGTGCTGAATTCGACGAAATATCCGGACGCGGCTTATAAGCTATCGGCATTCCTCGGAGGGGTATATTCGCAAAAAACGACGCTCTCCGATGCCTCCATTCCAACAAGGATCTCCGTCATGAAAGAAGTGCTGCCGAAGACGCCCGCGTCGAACTGGCAGGTGTATTCGGATAGCGCCGACATTGCGAAGGCGGTCGAATCGCCTGTTCAATACGCGGATGTCGAATCCATCTTCAACCGCTATATGGGACTCATCCTGGCGAATCAATCCGATGCCGCGACCGCGATGAAGAAGGCGAAGGAAGAGATCGATCAGGTGCTGAAGAACTAATCACGCATGGAAGCCGCAGCAGGCTCCGGCCTGCTGCGGCTTGACTTGTTCGCGAACGGAGGTATCGAGCTGGCATGACGAAGAAATCCAAGGATTTACTCGTAGGTTACTTGTTCCTGGCACCAGCGCTGCTTTTGTTTCTCGTTTTTATTGCCGAGCCGGTCATTGCGTCGCTCATTCTCAGCTTTACCAAGTACAATGTCATCACCCCGTCCAAGTTCATCGGCCTTGACAATTTCAAGGCCTTCTTCGAAGACGACCGTCTCGGATTGGTCTACTGGAACACGCTGAAATTCGTCCTGATTCTCACGCCGCTTCACGTCGTTCTGGGACTGCTGCTCGCGCTTGCCGTACAGCGGAAAATCGCCAAAGGACTGAAATATTTCTACCGGACCGTCTTTTATTTTCCGGTGTTAGCGACATCGGCGGCCGTAGCGACGGCGTGGTCCTTCATGTTCAACAAAGAATTCGGCATCCTGAATTATTTCCTCAGCTTGTTCGGCATCGAGGGCATTCCTTGGATGCAATCGCCGAACTGGGTGTATCTTGCGGTTGCGATCTACAGCTTCTGGAAATTTATCGGAAACGCCTTTCTCTACTACTTTATCGGACTTCAAAATATACCGGAAACGCTGTACGAAGCGGCGGAAATCGACGGAGCGGGCAAGCTGCAGCGATTCATGAACATTACGCTTCCGATGCTTTCCCCGATGCTCTTCTTCGTGCTGGTGACAACCTTGATCGGCACGACGCAAATTTTTGACGAGCCCTACCTGATAACCGGCGGCGGACCTGGCGATGCTTCCCGATCGGTCAATATGTACATCTACGAGATTGCCTTCCAAAAGCACCAGATGGGCTATGCGTCGACGGTGTCGATCAGCCTCTTCCTGGCGATTCTAGCCATAACGGCGCTGCAGTTCGGGTTCAGCAAGAAATGGGTTTCTTACGATCAGGAGTAGCGATGCTGTCTTAAGGAGGTGCACGCGAAGATGAACGGTGAGGCTAAAATGGCCGGAGTGCTGACAACGCGCGGGATTCGGATACATACTAGGCGCAGAACAATGCGCGGTTATGTGCTTGATGGCTTTCTGTTATTGCTTTCGTTTCTGATGCTGGCTCCGTTTCTATGGATGATCTCAACCTCGTTGAGGCTGCCGCAGGATTCCTTTTCGCTTCCGCCGGCCATATTCCCGACCGCTTTCAATGTAGAGAACTACGGCCAGGTATTCAAGCAGGTGCCGTTTACGAACTTCATTCTGAATAGTTTGGAGATCTCGCTGATCATCGTAGTCGGGCATATTTTCATATCCAGCATGGCGGCGTTTGCGTTTGCCAGAATTACGTTTCCCGGGAGAAATCTTATATTTATCATCTTTCTCGCGGGCTTGATGATTCCGGGGCAAGTGACGATCATCCCGCAGTTTATTCTGATATCCAAGCTGGGCTTGGTCGATACCCACTGGGCGCTCATTCTGCCCGCGCTTATCAATCCGCTTGGCATTTTCATGATTCGCCAGATGATGATGACGATCTCCTCGACGTATGACGAAGCGGCCTATATGGACGGCGCAAGCCGCATGTGGGTGTTTCTGAGAGTCATCCTCCCAATGGTGTTCCCTGCGGTCGCGGTGACCTCGGTGATGACGTTTATCGGAAACTGGAATGATTTCTTCCGGCCTCTGATCTTTTTGAACACGTTTGAGAAAATGACGCTCCCGCTCGGCATGACGGTGCTGAACGGAACGTTCGGCTCCGGCAATCTCTCCGCGATTCTTGCCGGCGTCACGCTGTCGCTTATTGTCCCGTTATTGTTCTATATGTTCGGACAGAAATATCTCGTCGAGGGCATAACCGCAGGAGGCTTGAAGATATAGCACAGTTGATACGATCATGAGGAGGCATGTTTGGGATGACGATGAAGCTGCTGAATGAGCTGTACAAGATGGATAAGGATTTTACGTATCGAGGCAGCAAGACGAACGAGATTTCGTTTCCGCTGGGCGGCATCGGTACCGGCAGTATCGGGCTTGCGGGAAACGGGAGATTGATCGATTGGGAAATCTTCAACCGTCCGAACAAGAACAGCTATAACGGGTTTACGTTCTTCGCGATCAAGGCGGAGCATCAAGGCGAGGTCAGGGTCGCCAAGGTGCTTCACGGCGATCTGCATCCGTCGTATTCAGGCACCGGGAAGGGGCGGTTTACAGGCTTTGGCTTCGGCGTGGAGCGGGAAAGCCTCTCCGGCTTCCCGCACTTCAAGTCGACGGCCTTTAAAGGCGAGTATCCGTTCGGCGAAATCGAATTCATCGATGACACGGTGCCGCTGCAGGTGAAGCTGTCGGCGTTCAATCCGCTCATCCCGCTCAATGACAAAGACTCGTCGCTGCCTGCGGCGATTTTTACCTACGAAGTAACTAATACGTCAAGCGAAACGCTCGATATAAGCTTGGTCGGCAATCTGACGAATCCGCACACGAAGGATGCTAGAAATGAATTCGCGGATTACGGTGCTTTCAAAGGGATCAAGCTGTTCTCGACGCATTACGGTCCGGATGAGAGGGCATACGGCGATCTGACGCTCAGCACCGATGACGACGATATTTCGTGGCAAACGTACTGGTACCGCGGCGGCTGGTTCGATAATCTGACGGTCTTCTGGAAAGAATTCGCCGCGCCGGGCCGATTCAAGGAGCGCAATTATAACGAAATTCGCGGGCTTGCCCCTGTCGCGACGCACAACAGCAAGGATAACTGCCTGCTGAGCAGCCACAAATCGCTTGCGCCCGGCGAGAAAGGAACGTTCCGCTTCATGATCACGTGGAGCTTCCCGAATTACGTCAACTTCTGGAATCCCGGCGCATGCGAGGATGGCACGCCATGCGAGCCTCCAAGCTGGAAAAACTACTACGCGACGCTGTTCGCGGATTCGACGGAGTCGGCAGCCTATGTGTGGAATAACTATGAGCGGCTCTACCGCGAGTCGCATTTATTTAAAGAAACGCTCTTCGGCTCCACGCTGCCCGATTACGTGGTGGATGCGATTGCGAGCAACATTTCAATACTCAAATCACCGACCTGTCTGCGGCTTACGGACGGTACGCTCTATGGGTTCGAAGGCGTCCATGCCGAAGAAGGCAGCTGCGAAGGAACATGCACGCATGTGTGGAACTACGAGCAGGTGACGCCGTTTCTGTTCCCGGCTCTTGCAAGATCCATGGTGAACGTGAAATATAAACATACCATGTACGACAACGGCAAGATGGCTTTCCGTATGATGCTTCCGGCCGAACGGACGCTGAAGGACGCCTCGGATTGCGCAGGCCCTCGAAGAGCGGCGGCGGACGGGCAGATGGGCACCGTCATTAAAGTGTATCAGCAATGGAAAATATCGGGGGATAACGAGTGGCTGAAGTCTATTTGGCCTAGAGTGAAGCAGTCGCTCGAATATGCTTGGGAGCCGACCAATACGGATTGGTGGGACCGGGATTGCGACGGCATTATGGAGGGCGTGCAGCATCATACGCTGGATGTGGAAATCTACGGCCCGAACGCGTATATCAGCGGGATGTACCAAAGCGCGCTGCGCTGCGCCTCCGAAATGGCGGAAGCAATGGGCGACGGAGCGGCCGTCAAGTATCGCGAGCTGTGCGATAACGGCCGCAAATGGGTAGATGAGCATCTATTCAACGGCGAATATTATCATCAGCTAATCGACCTTCAGGACGAGCGCTTCCCGATCGATCCGGAGCTTGAAGAGATCAAATACCAAATCGGCGAAGGCTGCCATATCGATCAGGTGCTGGGTCAATGGCATGCGCATCTCGTCGGCATCGGTTATGTTTTCGACCGTACGAAGGTGAAGAAGGCGCTGGAATCGATCTACGCCCATAACTTCATGGAGACGATTCGCGATTACCCGAATGCTTGCCGCATCTATTCGCTCAACGATGAGAAAGGCCTTCTTATTTCCACGTGGCCGAGAGGAAACAGCCCGAAGGTGCCGGTGCCTTATGCGGATGAAACGATGAACGGCTTCGAATATCAGGCCGCCTGCCATATGATCTATGAGGGCTTGCTGGAGGAAGGGCTGACGGCGGTGAAGGCGATCCGCGACCGTTACGACGGGGAACGCAGAAATCCGTGGAACGAGATGGAGTGCGGCAGCAACTATGCGAGGTCAATGGCTTCGTATGCGCTGCTTCTTGCGCTCAGCGGTTTTGAGTATGATTCGCTGAAGGGTCATATTGGCTTCAATCCGCAGTTGAATGCCGATGCGTTCAGCAGCTTCTGGTCCTTGAATTCGGCATGGGGCAATTTCAAGCACGAGCGCGGCACCATTCGGTTTGAAGTCAGCTACGGTACAATCGCGCTCAGCAGCTTCGGAAGCGAATTGCTGGCGGGCAAGAAGAAAGCAGAGGTCCAAGTGGATGGCATGCCGGCAGCCATCACGCGCAGCGGCAATACGATTCTTTTCGCCGAGCAGGTAAAGCTGGATGCAGGCAGCCAAATTACAATCGTGCTTAGCTAGCTATTAAGGGCCTGCCTGAATGGAGAACATTCCATTCAGGCAGGCTTTTCTTTTAGGTTAGAGTGGAAATATTTCCCTCTCTATCGATTCACTCTTTGCGATTCAAATTGATATACTTGGTCGTAATGATTTTCATAGAACCAATTGTAAACGCCAACTTCGATGGATATTACGCGGGGAGCGATCGCTTTGAAAAAAAATAAGTTCCAGTTGAAGAGGGAGGCTACCTATCAGCTGCTGATCGAAGCCGGGATGCTCTGCTTCTCGGAGAAAGGATATGCCGCTACGACGCTTGGCGATATCGTGGCCCGGACTGGGCATACGAAAGGCGCATTCTATGGCCATTTCGAGAGCAAAGAGCAGCTGTTTCTGGAAATACTGGACTATCAGCTCCAGCTTACGACCGGCTGGACGGATGTGCCCAAGGCGTATAGCCCTGCACACACAACGCTGGAAGAAGTCCTGATGATCACCCTTAAGCGGCTCGGCGAGATGATGAAAGGCGTTACGAATTGGATCGTTGTACTGACCGATTTTTACCAGAGCACGAGGCAGAATCCGGAGGTTCAGCGCAAGCTGAAAGAGAAGTACCGGGAATGGGTGGCCGGCATTGTTATTCTCATTAGGGTGCTGCAAGAGCGAGGTTGGATCTCCGAAGACAAGGATGTGCATCGGATCGCCGTCCAAGTCATCGCGTTAAATGAAGGCTATATTATCTATTCGCACCTATTCGACGGGGCCGATTCCAGGGCGCATTTGAGCGGATTGGTCAAACTCATGACCTAATACCGCAGCACTGATTTATAAGATTTCTTTAATTCTGTGAAAATGTTAATCCTACGGTCATAATCTGCTGTGATATAATCGTCCCCAGAAGAACCTTGGGTTATCAATCATCCTTATAAGCTGGGGAGGTACTCATGATCAGAACAGTTAAGCCGGTCAAAGGGCTTATGATTGCAATGATTTTGGCGTTACTACTGCTTTGGATCGGGCCGATGTCCATCGTTTCTGCAGGAGTGCCCGTGACCGTGACGATTAAAGTCAACGGCGAGACCGTAAAGCTAAACGGTTCGGCTATCATTGCGGAAGGCAGAACCTATGTACCGGTAGCTCGCATCGCGAAGAAATTCGGAGCGAAGCTGAACTGGGATAACGCGAATGAAGAATTATACATACATACGGCATTGAACGATACGGTTGTCCTGGGAAACGGGGTGCCAGTCATCTATTTCAACGATGAGCGCTATCGTATGGAAGCACCTCCACGTTTGATTGACGGCAAGCTTTATGCTCCGCTTCGCACGTTGGCGAGCATCCTGCATGCCCGTCTAAGCGCGACTGACAAGGTCATCGAGCTTAAGACGGTGCAACCGGCAACCGTTACCGAAGAATACGGCTTGGATGGCATCATTGCGCAGTACGGCAGCAGCAAGACGGGGCTGTTGAAGCGCAACGGTTTGCTCAAAACGGCTGAAGTTACGCCTGGAACCAAACTTAGCGTCGTCGTTCCTGACTTTCTCGGCAAACCGGCGAAGCCGTTTACCGAGGCTGATCTGAAGCTGTTGGCTAAGATTACGATGGTGGAAGCCGGCTATGAATCCTACCAAGGTCAGCTGGCCCTGGCGAACGTCATTTTGAACCGGGTGAAGAGCGGGAAGTTCCCGGATTCCATTCGCGGAGTGATTTACTCCGGCAGACAGTTTCCTCCGGCTCACAACGGCTTGCTTGATAAGAGCAAACCTCACGCCAGCGCGCTGCGCGCGGCCAAGGATGCGCTGAACGGCAAGAATAACATCGGAAACGCGGTCTATTTCTACAATCCGGCCGTCACGAAAGGCGCGTTCTGGAGCAGCCTGGACGTCGTAGCGACGATCGGCCATCACCGGTTTGCCTGTTAAGCAGTTAATTACACAATAAAGTCCACGCTTATCGCGTGGACTTTTTTTATTGCCCATCCAAGGGCGAATACAAATCCGTGACGCCGTAATTTTTGATATTCACTTTAATATGCATGCGGACATCGGCATTGGCGAAGGTTTGCCCCCATTCATCCTGTACGGGCTTCCATGCTTTATATTGGTAAGCGCGCGCGTAGCGTCCGAAGCCGAACGGGTCGATGGCTTTCTTCTGGCACCGCTCGACGATCGAATCGAATTGCCGCTCAAGATTCGCTTGGATTTTCTCCTGAAATTGGATCTGGCTTTGCTTGGCGAATTCTTTATTATCGGATTGGATCGAGGTGATGATAACGCTCATCTTTAAGCCCACATCAAACCTGAATTTTCCATTCGAGTAAGCGGTTTTTACTTTTTTCTTAAAGTTAACGATATCAAAGGAGATTTCGTTTCGAATCCCGCGTTGATCATCCGGAACAGCCTGATCCTCCTGAGGCTCATCCAAATTCAAGATGAGTGATGCGCCCCTGGGGTTTTGTCTCTGCATCACTAGGAACATCGTGCTCTCCATAATTGAGAAATGCTCCATCAGCTTTCCTCGCTTATTTAGCAGGGCTGTGCCGGTCACCACGACATCGTTCTGTTCTTTTTTTAGATACGTTAAAGAAGCAGTCATCCCTTTATCCTTCATTTGCCTGCGAAACTCCTGCAAATGAGTGACTACCGTATTATTCGTCATGTGCGCGGTATCGATCAGCTTTCTAATATGTAGGGACAGGCGAGGCTTATCGGCCGGCTTGAATTCGAATATATCCTTCACCTCGCCGTCTACGACAACGATCCGCGGGGTCTCGGTCAACTTCGGTACGCGGTAATATAAGTCTAATAGCGAAAACCAGTTTTGCTGCTCGAGCAAGCGCTTGCCAATCAGTACGGTTTGGAGCTTGCCGCCGGTCGTAATCCCCGTCAGGATGGAATCAAATTTGTTACGGGAGGCCCGAATCGAATTTGATTTCACCGTGATCGACTCCGTTTTCTCTCTGGCCTCCTTGTAGAAGACCGGACTTTGCGATGAAATGACCAGATTATTATCGGCATCCATATCAAGCCCGATCATGAGAGAAATGGAGGCGTCCTCCAGATTCATTTGGTCGTAGCAGCCGGGCAGCAGCAGCAGTGCCAATACGGCTAGCGCGATGCGGTAGAAGCGGGTCACCTGTAAGCCCCCTTACGGAAAATAGCGAAAACTTTCGTATATACAAGCAGGATAATCGGGAGGGCAAAGGCGAAGCCCCATCCCAATTTACCGAATATCTTGAGCATGGAGCGCAGTCCGATATTGGACGGTTTGTAGTACGTCGACAGGATGAGCACGATGGCTAGCGTTATTGCAGCATACCGCTTATGATCCTGCTTCCCTAACAGCCGGCTGATCCCAAATGCTCCAGCGAACAGATAATGGGTCCAGACTCGAATGATGAGGAAGGCATACCCTACCAAAACGATAATTTCGATGCGTTCCATGAAGCGGAATTCGATAATTTTTAATACTTTCAAGGTAGGGAACCGGTAAGACGTAATATCGTCGGGCGAGAAGAACAAGAAGCAAATCAGGATCACGCCCAAGTAAATGATCAAGGTGAGCAAATTGCCAATGACAATGCCTTTAACGGCATGCTCTTTATGCTTTAGAAATGGGTGCAGAATCAAGCCGATCTCGAACCCTAAAAAAGAAAGGCATGTCGTATTAACAGCTTGGAATACAGGCTGCCAACCATCTCTCAGCACCGGGAGCAAATTAAGCCAGTGCGCTTCTTTTAACGGATACATGAACACGATAAAGATCCATAGAAATCCCCAGAACGTAATCTCCGCATAGCGGGACAGCACTCTCACATTATTTCGGACAAGGTTGTAGGTGGGCAAGATAAACAAGAGCACCATTAAGAAATTCGGCGTATTGGGGAGAAACTCGATCTTAAAAAATCCGATCGAAGCGATAAACGTAATAAAAAAGCCAAATAAGAAGTAGAGAATGAAGCAGCAGTTCAGTATAGCGCCAAGCGGTTTTCCGAAATAACGCGGAAGGAGATCGTACACGGTGTCGTCGGGGTGTTTCTTCATTAGCTGCACGATAAACAAGCTGGCAATAACGGCCAACAGCCATCCGATGATAAGTGAGATCCAGCCGTCCATCCCGGCATAATTGGCCAAATCAGCAGGCAGCGCCAGCAAGCCGAATCCCAGCTGCGAACCGTGAATCATCATAATATATTGAATCAGCGTAATATCGTTCAGCGCGTATTTCTTCACCCTTACTCACCTCGCTTTGGTGCTTGCTTTCGTGACTGAACCGCTCTAGTGCTTAGCGGGCGCATGTTCATTTTCCAAATCGGCAGCCGGAGGAATGAATCTTTCCAATCGGCAAACCGGACCGGGCTGAAGGGGCTGAAGTAAGGCGTGCCGAGCGATTCGAGGGCGATCAGATGTCCCAGCAGCACCAGCATGCCGATACCCACTCCAAGCAATCCGTAGAAGAACGCGATCATCATCATCGGAAAGCGGATTAATCGGATCGCCGCCGACATGTCATTGTTCGGGATAATGAACGAGGCCAGTCCCGTCAAAGAAACGACAATGACCATGATGTTGCTCACGAACCCTGCTTGCACGGTCGCCTGGCCGATGACGATTGCGCCTACGATGCCGACGGTTTGCCCAATCGGCGACGGCAGCCGGATTCCGGCTTCCTTCAGCATTTCAAGCGTCAGCTCCATTATGAGCGCTTCAAGGATAGGCGGAAAGGGTACGACCGCCCGAGATTGCCCGATGGACAGCAGCAAACGCAGCGGAATGACTTCAAAGTTGTATGTAGTGGCCGCGATATAAAAGGCAGGCAGAAAGATCGTGATGAAGAAGGCCATAAATCGTAAGATCCTGATAAACGTCGAAACCTGCCAACGGACGCTGTAATCGTCGATGCTTTGAAAGAACATGGCAAAATTGGCCGGTCCGATCAGCACTTCCGGTGATTTATCGATAACTATAGCGAGCCGCCCCTGCAAGATTTGCGATGCCACGGAGTCCGGGCGCTCCGTCGTCGTAAATTGCGGGAACGGGGAATAGGGGTTATCCTCGATAAACTCTTCTAACTCGCCGCTGGAAAGAATGGCATCCGTGTCGATTCGATCGATTCGGTCGCTCAGTTCCTGCAGCACTTCCGGGTTGACCACATCCGCCAAGTATAAAATACTGATCCTCGTCATGCCGCGCCTTCCAACGCGCGTTTCTTTAATCTTTAGTTCCCGGTTCTGAATATATCGCCGAACCAGGGCGATATTCTGGCAATCCGTCTCCACGAAGCCTTGGTGGGCGCCCTTGAGCGAGGCTTCCATTTGAGGATCTTCGATCGCCCGCTGCGGCCAGCCATGCGTGTAGAATAGCTCGGCTGTCGCTTTGTCCTCCACGAATAAGACACTGCAGCCTTCCAGAACGGCCAGTTCGACTTGAGCTAAATCGGTTGCTTGCTTAATGCAGCCAACCGTCACGATATGCTCGATAAGAGGCTCGTCCGTTTCTACCGTATAGTGCATGAGCGGACGGAGCACATCGTTGTTGATGGCCATTTTATCCGATAAGCTGTCTAAATACATGAGCGTCGCCCGTTCTCCGGTCGACTTGATCAGGAGACGGCGGGTGATGAGTTCGGGTGAGAGGGTTAACAGGCTCTGCAGATCGGCGACGTTTTTATCCAGATCGGTGCTAAGCGGCTTGGGATCCTGATGCTTCGACACTTTTGGCGCTTGCGTGTTGGATTGCCGTTTGCCTCTGATAATGGTGCGTAACAAGCCCATTGCCGTTCACCTCCGGATGCTCATGTTCGATTATTTTGCGATGATTTGGAAAAGCTATGCATCCCTTGAAGCGTAGACGCCCCGTAGGAACAAAAAAAACCATGCCGGATGGCATGGTTGGTTAATCCATTTCTTATCTATGTCAATTTTCTATGTCAATTTTCGTTTGCTTCACGCTTTGTCCAGCACTCTTTTGTCCGCTTCATCATGGAGGGAATACGATAGAGAGGCGAAGTAATCCCGCTGTGCTTGCTCAAGCGCTTGTAATTGCTTCACCCGCTGCGCGGTCGCTTGCTCGCTAGCATAAGCTTCAGTGACGATCAGCCCGACGATAGCGATCAAGAATAGGAAACATGACGCGGCGAACTTCTTTTTATTAGGATTCATAAAGGAATACCTCCTCCGAATTGATCATCTGGCTGTCCGGGATGCCTACATGAATAGAGACGGCGGATCGATGGATAATGTTGCAGCGAAGCGATGAATTTGTTTGGGAAAATATAGAGGAATTCTTGTCGGCCGGCTTCCTGGATATGGGATAAAAACCGGGGCCGCGGGAAACGATACGGAGCAGGTGGTGAGTGTAATGTCGTCGTTTTCCAATCCTAAAATCAATCCGATACATGGTTATTTTCTATGTATAAGCGGCATTTTCTCGTTGAGCCAAATTGCCTCCCTTAACATCTTGCTCGAACAGGCTAAGCGCGATGCGCTCATCAGCACTGTAATTGGGAGCATGGCGTATTTCTTATATGCCTATTGGATTTATCGCATCGTAAAAAATCAACCGCCCAACCAATCCTTCCTGGATGTTCTTGAGTGCAAGTTGGGGAGCGCGATCGCTTGGGCAATAAGAATCTGGATTGCGCTTCACTTGTTCTGCGAGATTCTTGTCATTCATAAAAATAACGTCACATGGATCAAATCCATGATCCTTCCCTTTACGCCAATCTGGGCAATCTCATTCCCAATGCTGATCGTTTGTGCCTATTTAGCGGTCAAAGGCATCAAGCCGATTGCCATTACCTATTCCGTGCTGCTGCCGGCCATTACAATCTTTATCATATTCATGGCTGTGTCTACGCTAAAATACAGGCATTATGACCTTCTTCTGCCCTTTTTTAGCGAAGGGACCATGCCGATCCTGCAAGGCACAGTAACAACCTTACGATCAGGCATGCCCTTGTTTCTGTTATTGCTGCTGTCGCCTCATATTCAGGGCCGTTACAAATGGAAGCATCACGTCATATTCAATATCGTGGTCGTGTTTTTTTTTATTAACATTGTTGCGGGCTTGTTAACGACTTTCGGCCCCTTTGAAGCCGCTAAACAGCGTTTCCCTATCTTTACGCAGTGGAGGCTGGTCAGCATCAGCAGCTTCGTGGAGCACCTTGACTTTTTATCGATGTATCAGTGGCTCAGCAATTCCGCCATCATCATAAGCACAAGCATGTTTTTGTTTGGCGAGCTGCTGACCTCCAAACAGCGCCATAACAAAATCGCGATAGCGGCGTTTACGACCGTATTGTTCACCATCGTAGAGCTGCGGATCAACGATACCGATTTTTTGGCCTACACCCAAGCCTACTATTATCCGATATCGACCATTTCGATTCTCTGTTGGACGCTGATCGCTTCCATAACAACTAGAAGTAGAGGTACGTCATGAAGATCATCGATGCGAAAGAAGAGGATTTCCGGACGTTGTTCGCTAGCTGCTACGACGTAAAGATCGAGACGCGGGGCGGCGCTCTAATCATTTACTGCGACGGGATGATTGATGCCAAGCAGCTCAATGAACATCTAATTCCCCATATAGCCGAAATGATTCGTAACGGCGAGCTGAAGCGTGTAGACGGACACGAAGAGCTCCGTCAAATGGAACAGCGCGTATTTTCAGGCAGCGTCATCGTTCTTTATCCCGGCGAGCAGGGGCTTACGGTCTATGAAGCGGATCTTGCAGACCCGCCGAAGCGCCAACCGGAGGAATCGACCAGCGAAATCTCGATTCGCGGACCGCGCGACGGATTTACGGAAGAAGTGTCGACGAACGTTGCCCTTATCCGCAAACGGTTAAAAACCGCTTCGCTGCAATATGAACAGGTCATTGTAGGCAGGAGAGGTCATGTACGCATAGCGATCCTGTATATCAAAGATATCATCGACCCATCCTTCGTGGAGGAAGCGAAGCGCCGGATTTCCCGAATCGATGTGGATACCGTCATCGGATGCGCGCAGCTGGAGGAGTATTTAAGCGACTCCAGCGATTCGATCTTCCCGTTGGTGGATACGATCGGAAGACCCGACTTTGCAGCCGAGTCGCTGCTGCGCGGCAGATTCGTCGTCCTTTCGGACGGGTCTCCCATGGCGGTTATCGGGCCTTCGCAGCTGATGGAGCAGTTAAAGTCTCCCGAGGATGCTCATTCGAGTTACTATTACACGATTCTACAACGCATTCTGCGCTTAATCGGTCTATTAGCGGCCATGTTTTTGCCCGGCTTCTATATATCGCTCACTTGTTTTAATATCGACCAGATTCCGTTTCCTCTGCTAGCGACCATTTCAAATGCCCGGACCGGGATTCCTTATCCCGCACAGATCGAGATTTTACTCATTCTCGGCTTGTTCGAGCTGTTCCGCGAAGCCGGCATCCGCCTGCCGAAGCCGGTCGGCCAAACGGTAACGGTAGTCGGGGGGCTAATTATCGGCGATGCGGCGATTCGCTCCGGTCTTGCTTCGCCTTCGCTCTTAATGTTTACTGCGGTGACAGCGGTAGCTTCCTTTACGCTGGTGAATCAGTCCTTGACCGGTACCGTCACTTTGATTCGAATCTACATGATTCTGATCTCTTCCGTTCTTGGGATGTATGGGTTTTTCATCGGTTTAATTTCCGTGGTGGCGTACACCTCAACGCTGACGTCGTTCGGAACCTCTTACTGGTCACCGATCGGAGACCTCGATTTGAAGTCGTCCATACTGGCGGTGTTCAACCGGCCTTTCAAATCCAAATTGAAAAGGCCTGTCGAATTACATCCGATTGACGGCACATCACAGAGAGAACGTTCATGAAAGCAGCAAAGCTCCTCGTACTCTCGATCTGCTGCATGCTGCTGCTGTCAGGCTGTTGGGACAATAAAAATATTCAAGATTTGCTGTACGCTACCGCCATCGGGGTTGACTATAAAGACAATAACTATGAAGCTTACATCCAAATTGTATCCTTTAGCCATGTCGCCAAAGCCGAAAATGCAGGGGGGAACGGCGGTCCGCAAGTCTATGTTGGCAAGGGGAAAGGGAAAACGCTCTCGCTGGCGCTCGGCAAACTATACGATACGGTGCAAAGAAGACTGTTTTGGAGCCATGTCCGTGCGCTCCTATTCACGGAAAGCGCTATTCAAGCCGGGGGAGACGAGTACTTCGATAACTTGAAGCGTTATAGGGAATTCAGGTATACGCCTTGGATATTCGGCACGAAGGAATCGATCGAAGACATTTTGAAGACGCCGGCTTTTTTCAAAATGTCGCCGATTTTAACGATTCTTGGCACGCCGGAGGATAATTATATACAGCGATCCTTTATCAAACCGCTATTGGCGCAAGAATATCAGATTTACTTAAATGAGCCGGGCGACACGGCATTAGTTCCTACGCTTTCGATCGATAAATCAGCGTGGCAGACGGAGCGGAAACCCGAGCCGAAATTGAAAATTAACGGCGTGTTTGCCGTTCGGAAGCATGATTTTCAAGGATGGCTGGGGCAAAAACAATTGAGCGGGCTGCGTTGGATGACGAAGTCGACGTCAAGAACGGCGGTGGAGACCAAATATGCGGTTATATCGCTAGAAAAACCAAGGCCGAAAATAGCGGTCACGAAACAAGGCGGGAAGACGGTCTTTCATATTGCGGTGAAAGTCAGAGGCAATATCGTCGAATTATTGAGCGACAAAGCATCCGAGCAGGAGCTTGAGAAAGAAGCGGAGGAGCGAATACAACAAGAAATCCGCTCGACCTATGAAGCGGGCTTGAAAATCGGAGCGGATGTGTACAACTTCAGAAATGCCATGTTCAAGAAAAGATTCAACGATTGGAAAACCATACAGCTTACTCCTCAATCGCTTGATCGAATCGATGTTCATGTGAACATTCAACATACCGGCGAACTTCAGAAAAAAACATAACGGGATTCAGTATAAATTTCTTCGGCCAGATGCTATGCTCGGTTTAAGATAGCTTCCAGTTGTTGCGCAAATGGACATGGAAGGGGATTCAGAAATGGCAGCATCACCTGGCAAAGGCATTGCAATCGGCATTATCGGTCCGGAAGCGCTCGTAAGCCGGATCTTGAAGGTGCTGCAGGCGTTCCCCTCGTTTCGGCCGCGGCCGATGATCTATGAAGATGAATCGGAAGCGCCTGGATTGGCCGAAGCGCTGGAAACCGAAGTTGAAGTGATTCTCGTGTCCGGCCCTGTCGCGTACGGCAGAATCCGCGATCAAACGGACGTGAAGGTGGCGCTCCATCATGTGCCGCTTACCGACACGGGCTTTTACCGGGCATTGTCGCGGCTGAAGAATCGTCATGCCGAAGGCCGGCGGCTCCGCGTTTCCATCGATACCTTGAGTAAGCCGGAAGTAAGCAAATTATTGGGTGAGATTAACGAGACGCGCGTCGAGGCGATCCATGTTGATGGATCGATGTATGCGTCGAAAGATGCCTTGATTGCGTTTCATATGGCTGAACATGCGTCGGGAAAATGCGATGCCGCGATGACGGCCGACGAATCGGTCGCCCGGTCACTGACGAAGCTTGGCATTCCGAACGAGTGGATGATCCCGACGGATCAGAACATTACGGTCGCATTGGAACGGGCATTGCTTTCGACGGAGTCCCGCCAAAATCGGGAAGCCCAAATCGTCGTGGGCTTAATGAAGCTGGACCGGTTCGAGAACCTGGTGCATGGGCATGCTTCCGAGCACGGGGTCCAGAAGCTCCAGCTGGATATCCACCGCATGCTGCTGGATTATGCCGAGTCGCTGGAAGGCTATTTGACCCCGCTGGCGGGGGACGTATTTTTGTTCTTTACGACGAGAGGCATATTCGAGCGAGCTACCGGCGGCTACAAATCGATTCCGCTGGGCAAAAGCGTAAATGAGCGGTTCGGTCTTTCGCTCAGCATCGGCATCGGCTTCGGCCGCTCGGCGAGCGAAGCGGGGACGCACGCCAGAATGGCGCTGCGCAAATCGAAGGAAGCGGGCGGCGACACCTGCTTCATCGTCGGCGAGGATCAAACGGTAATCGGCCCGCTCGCCGTGACGGATCCTTTGGAGGCAGCGCTGTCGATCACGGATAAGGCGTTGCTCAAGCGTTCGGAGGATGCGGGGATGACCTCCGGTTACTTAAGCCGGCTGATGGCGCAAGTGGCTCGCACCGGCAAAACCGATTACATGGTTCACGAGCTGGCCTCCATCCTGGACGTTACGGTTCGCAGCACGCACAGGCTGCTGCTTCAATGGATGGATCATGGCTTAGTGAGGATTGCCGGGGTGGAGAAGGTGCCGAAGGGCAGACCGCGCCAAATCTATCGGCTTGCTTTTCTAGGGGAGAATGAGCAGATTTAAAGACGATTTATAGATTTGTCTTTTAATAGAACGCCCACTAAGATGGAAGTAAAGACCACTCCATCGAAGGGAGTTCAAGTCCAATGAAAACAGTCGAGCAACTGGAAGCGAAGCTGGCAGAACCGTCTGATGCGCTCATTCAAGACATCAAGCAAATCGAAGGGGATATTTTGCTGCTTGGCGCAGGCGGGAAAATGGGACCGAGTCTAGCCCGATTGCTGATAAACGCGATTCGAATCGCCGGCGTGAGCAAACGGGTAATCGGGGTATCGCGATTCTCGGAGCCGGGGCTTAAGGAGCGGCTTGAAGCGGACGGCGTAGAGACGATCGCCTGCGATTTGCTCAATGACGCGGAGCTCCAGCGTTTGCCGGACGTCCCGAACGTCATCTACATGGCCGGCAACAAGTTCGGCACGACCGGGAACGAATCGTTCACTTGGGCGATGAACGCGTACTTGCCCGGACGGGTAGCCGAGAAGTACCGGCATTCCCGGATCGTTGTCTTCTCGTCCGGGAACGTGTATCCGTTTACACCCGTCGGATACGGAGGAGCAAGCGAGCGGATCGCTCCGTCCCCCATCGGCGAGTATGGGCAATCCTGCTTGGGACGAGAGCGCGTATTCGAGCATTTCTCGAAAACCTATCGGATTCCGATGATCATTTACCGGCTCAATTATGCCATCGATTTTCGCTATGGCGTTCTGCTGGAGATCGCCCAATCCGTTAAAGCAGGCAAGCCGATTTCACTCACGATGGGCTATGCCAACGTGATTTGGCAGGGGGATGCGAACGAAATCGCCATCCGCTCGTTGCTCGCGTGCGAAGCGCCGACCGCTTTCCTCAACGTAACGGGGCCGGAGACGATGTCCGTACGCTGGGCGGCCGAGGAGTTCGGCAAGCGTTTCGGGACCGAACCCGTTTTCGAGGGAACGGAAGCCGAAAATGCGCTGTTGAACAACGCGTCGAAATGCCATCGGAAGTTTGGTTATCCGCGCGTATCGCTGCTGCAAATGATCGACTGGGTGTTCGAATGGGTGGAGGCGGACGGCGTGACGCTCAATAAGCCGACCCATTTTCAAGAGCGCAAGGGGAGGTTTTAACCGATGGTCATCCGCCGCAAACCGTTGTCTCCCGAACAGCATCAAGCGCTGCACGAAGGGCTTGTCATCCCGGCGCACCCGCTGGCGCTGGACGTGCACCGCCGGCTCTCTATCGCCCATCAGCGTGCCCTGACCCGGTATTACATGGCTGCCGGTGCGGGCGGCATCGCCGTTGGCGTCCATTCCACGCAATTCGAAATTCGCGATCCGAAATACGGGTTGTACGAGCAGGTGCTGCAGCTGGCTTCCGAAGAAGTCGAGCGCGCGAGACTGACGCGGCCCTTCATCAGGATAGCCGGCCTTTGCGGCGAGGCGGAGCAAGCGGTTCGCGAAGCGGAGACGGCGGTTCAGCTCGGTTACGATGCAGGACTGCTCAGCATGGGCGGACTGCAGCACTTGTCGGAGTCGGATATTCTGAAGCGTACGGAGCGAGTGGCGGAGATCATGCCGGTCGTCGGCTTCTACCTGCAGCCGTCCGTAGGCGGCAAAGTGTTCAGCTATGCGTTTTGGCGGGAGTTTGCGGATATTCCCGGTATTGTTGCGATCAAGCTGGCTCCGTTCAATCGCTATCAAACGTTGGATGTCGTTCGCGCGGTGTGCAGCTCGGACAGGCGGGACGACATCGCCTTGTACACCGGGAACGATGACAATATCATCAACGATTTGCTGACGGTGTACCGGTTTAACGTCAACGGGAGGCCCGTTGAAAAAAGAATCGCCGGCGGATTGTTAGGTCACTGGGCGGTGTGGACGAAGAGGGCGGTGGAGCTGCTTGAGGAGATCAAGAAAGCCCGCAGTCTAACGGAGGGCATCGCGCCGGAATGGCTGACGCGCAGCGTGGAAGTGACGGACGCCAATGCGGCGTTCTTCGATCCGGCACACGGGTTTGCCGGCTGCATTCCCGGGATACATGAGGTGCTGAGACGGCAGGGCTTGCTCCAAGGAACATGGTGCCTAAATCCCCGCGAAACGCTGTCGGATGGACAAAGCGAAGAAATCGACCGGATTTATCGCGATTACCCGCATCTGCACGACGATGATTTCGTCGAGAGGCATCTGATGCAGTGGCTGGCATAGAGGAGGGAGAGTCCTGGCGGCTCTCCCTCTTTGTCGTTTGTATATGAATATTCACGGTCTTGTGAACAGAATATTAATGGTTTCAACCGCTTGCTGGACACGGTCGAGCGCCTGCAGAATCATCGTTTCATCCAAGACAGAGGACTGGTCTCCCTGTTGGACCGGCTGCCGGTAGGCGATTTGTTCCATGAGCCGATCGTTGGCTTCAATCCGGTCGTCCGTCATCGCCTCCAGCGACTTCAAATACTGCTCATAATCGGAGCGCGCCGCGGATTTATACGGCTCTCCGCCCTTCAAGGCGACAAGGGCATCCTCGAAAAAATAGTTCATGTAAATGACGATCGGACCCGCGAGCAGGTGCTTCATGGTGTCCACCTCTTCCTGCGACGCGCCGACTTCATCGACCAATTCCCAAAATTGCCGCCTCGTTTCCGGCGTGAGATTGCCGCGGTTCCGAAGCACTCTCGCAATCAGCTCTTGAAAGATGTCTTTCTGATGGGCCGTCATGTTCTTGGAAAGATGCTTCATAGGTTCTTCGCCCGGTTCAGCGTTGTTAGCGGAGCTGCCGTTACATCCGGTCAGCATGACAAGCACAAGCAAGGATGCGATAAACCATCTCAGATAGACCGACTCCCGTCACAGTGGATTTGCTGTTCTAAGCTGAATTCCCAACATGTATATGCATGAAAAAACATGCAAGCACATGAATATTCATACGGAATGAAGGGGCGAAATTGTGGGTAGATTAACCAACGGAAATCATTGAGAAAAGGGTGGTAAAGTGGAGCAAGTGACAACGCTGTACGAGAAATTTGGCGGTGAGGACGTCATCGCTAAAGTGGTGGATTACTTCTATGGGCTCGTATTGGCGGATGAAACCGTGAATCATTTCTTCGAGAATACCGATATGGAGAAGCAGCGGAAGCATCAAACGAAGTTTATAAGCTTTGCCTTAGGCGGGCCGAACCAGTATTCGGGGCAATCGATGGCTAAAGCGCATGAAGGGATGAATTTGCAGCCGGTTCATTTTAACGCCATTGCGACGCACCTACATGATGCGCTTGCTCATTTTGGCGTGAGCGAGACAGACATCGATCAAGTGTTAACCCATGTTTCTTCGTTGAAGGACGATATCTTGTACAAGTAGGTTCAAAAAGCAAAGGGCAGGCTGCTTCAGCCTGCCCTTGTTCATTCAGTTTAGCGGGTATCGATGCCTCGCCCGGTTGTTCCGCAATAAAAATGCACGTGCGGGATCGACCCGTCAACGGTTGTGAAGCCTTCAAAGTAGTGGACATGTCCCCCTCCCGAAAGCGGTATGGCCGGTCCTGTTTTGCCTTTTATCGTATGCTTATGCCCGCTGTTTACGGACGTGATCGTGCAAAAATCGTGGCAATGCTGCACGCCTGAAGGCGCCGGCTCCGTCTTTCCCGCATAATGATGAAAGTGTCCGACCTCAACGGACGTATCGCCGGAAAATTCGTGTACATGCGTTGGCCTTCCGTCCCAACTGGTTATATACAGGATATGGGAGTGGTTCGGTCCGGCATCATCATGATTGACTATAAAGCCGGTAACTGGAATTTCCATCGTAATCCTTCTCCTTCCTTCACTATTATTTTTTATTTATATGAAAGATTGAGAGAGAAGGTTCGGCAAAATGACAGCGTTATGTCTTTATACAAGTCTTTTTATCGGGTGCAACTTTCTTTGCCAAGCTCTATTTTTTCACCCTAGTGAAAAAACGTTTCTCTAGACCCACTTCGATTTCGGCTGATATGCTAGACCAGCGAGGAAATGTGGAGGGAGCAGCGCAACATGGATCAGCAGTACAGATATGATAACTTGAAACTGGGCGAACGCGGAGCGATCATTAGCATCATCGCCTATATCTGTTTATCATCTCTTAAATTTATGGTGGGCTATATGTCGGACTCGGAAGCTTTGAAGGCGGACGGCCTGAACAATGCAACCGATATCGTTGCCTCGGTCGCCGTGCTGATCGGATTGAAAATCGCGCAGAAGCCGGCGGACGATGACCATCCTTACGGGCACTGGAAATCGGAAACCATCGCTTCTCTAGTAGCGTCATTCATTATGGCAGCGGTCGGGCTGCAAGTATTGAGCGAAGCTGGTATCGCCATGTATCGCGGAACGGAGGAAGCGCCGGACCTGGTCGCTGTATGGACGGGACTTTTCTGCGCCGCGGTCATGATTGCCGTGTACGGATATAATAAGCGGCTCGCTCTTCGAATCAACAGCCAAGCCCTGATGTCGGCCGCCAAAGATAACCGGTCGGATGCTTACGTAAGCTTGGGTACTGCAGTCGGGATTCTAGGATCGCAATTCAATCTCCCATGGCTGGATCCGTTGACGGCCGTTATAGTCGGACTGATCATCTGCAAGACCGCTTGGGATATTTTTCGAGAGGCGTCCCACCATCTTTCGGACGGCTTCGACGAGGGCGTGATTCAATCCTATAAGGATGCGGTGCTTAGCGTGGACGGGGTCGAAGACGTTAAGGAAATCCGGGCACGAAATTATGGCAGCAATGCCGTTGTGGACGTGATCGTGCTGATCGATGCGGAGCGGGAGTTTCAAGAAGCGCACGAAATCGCGACGAGAGTCGAGGATGAGCTCAAGAAATCAGCGGACGTATACGAGGTGCATGTCCATTATGAGCCTTCATAAGATACGAATCTCCGCAACTATGAAGAAAATGTAAAAAAGGCTGCCGAAATGCACGAATCGGCAGTCTTTTTGCATCATAACGCGAACTGCCATCATACAATACCCTATACGAAAAACAGCCGTTTTCTGAAAATCCTTAATCTGCAAAAAGGAGTATCCGAGAACAAAATGAGTGAACATAATAGCGAGAAGTATTTGTTGGAGAATGCCGCGGTGAACATTTTTATCCAAATCTACAATCAAAATTATAAGGATCAGTTAACCATACAGGTTCGGCAAGAACGGCCGGACGTGATTCTGGCCCATGCCGGTCAAGAGTTCAGCGGTCTGGAAATCACGCATTTGTTCTATGATTCGCAGCAAGCCAAGGTGCTGCTCGGAAGGTCCGAGGACGATTTCGACCGCATCGAAACGATGGATAAATCGATCGATACCTTGAACGAGTTGATAAAGAAGAAGGAACGCATCTATCGGGATTTGGGATTATCGCACGATCTCTCTCTGCTGATTCGAAATGCATCGCCGATTTACGGGATGACGGATTTTTTGAAGCACAAGGAATGCATCTACAAATCTTATGTATTTACGAATATCTGGTTCCTGTCCAGAGACGGGGACGGGGAGTGGCTGCTGACGGATTTGCTTCAACCATAGTCGTAAGCTTGATAACAGCATGAATGCGCTTAACGGCGTCAGGCGATGCCGGTGGGTTTGTTCGAATGCGTTATGATGAGCAATCAATAAAGGCGATAAGTACATAGGGTATACACTCTCGTCCTACTGATGGCGAGAGTTTGTTTTTAGATGGAAATCGACGATACTTAGATGAACAAGTCACAAAAGCTGACCCATGAGTTACACTCGAAGTACATGGAGTACATGAGCAAAAAATACGATTACTTCAATTCATAGGAGAGAGTTATGAAAGACGCGGTCGTTATGCGAGCAGAACAAATTGCCGTTGAATATTTGCAAGAGCGAGTAACCGAATCCTACCAGATCCTTGGCAAAGGCAGCGTTAATCAGGTTTGCGTTGTTAAGACCGGGAGCCGGACAGTCGTTGTCCGGATGAACGATGCAGGATCATATGCCGGCTTTGTGAAAGAAAAATGGTGCATCGAGCAATCGGCGGCCGTCGGCATTCCCGGACCCGAAGTGCTCTCCATCGGCATAGCGGAAAATACCGCCTACATGGTCCAAACTTTCGTTGCCGGCGATAACGGGCTAGACAGTGCGGTGCCCAAATCCCTTATATGGAGGCGGCTTGGCGAGTATGCTAGACGCTTTCAATCGATCCGAGTAAGCGGATTCGGAGAAGAACTGGTCGATCAAGTGCATGGGGTGTTCCGCTCGCCTCCACACCCAGGATCGGACGGCAGCTGGCTGGGATATGTACAGTACAACATCAATAGCTTGACGGAGAAGGATCAGCTTATCGAACTAGGCGTACTCACATTGGCAGCATCACGGAAAGTCCGAGCATTGTTCGAGAATTTGAAGCGAGCCACGTTCCGTTTCGGCTTAATCCACAATGATCTATCGCTGAAGAATACGATCGTTAATGAGGCTGGACAAGTCTATTTGCTGGATTGGGAAAACGCGGAAGTAAGCGCAGCGCCGCACGAGGATTTGATTGAATTGCTAAAGTGCCAAATGCTCGGCGGCAGCCCGGATCAGGAGGAATTCAAAGCATTTTTGGACGGGTACGGCCTAGGTGAGGAAGACCTCGCTGTAACGCGGCATCTCATGCTGCTGCGGGCTTTCGATAAACTGAGATGGGCGATCGACCGCAGTCCGGACCAGATTGAACCGTTTGCCGCTTATGCGAAGCAGGTGGTTGATATGGTGCTGGATTAAGCACGAAATCGTGCTCTTGGAGTGATTATGGAGCATAAAGAGCGCTGAGAGCACGAAATCGTGTTTTCATCTATCCTAAGCATGGATTCAAGAGGTCTCCGCCTCACTTCCGTGGACGCCTAAAATAACGATTTCCTGAATAGGATAAAGCGGCAGGACTTGGACGGCGGTCCGCGGGCCGCCGCTTTCGGAGCCCTGAAAGGGGGTAGGCGGAATGCAGCGTAAACGATGGGATGTCTTGGTCGTCAAAGGTCATGTGGTTTTGCCGGGCGGGACGGACCTGGTCGATATCGGGATAAGAGATGGCAAAATCATCAGCGTTGGGCCGGATTTGCCAGAGGCGGATGCCGAACGCGTGCTGTCCGCCGAGGGGAAGCACGTGTTCGCCGGCGTCGTTGATGCGCATGTGCATCTCAACGAGCCGGGGCTCGGCGCGTGGGAGGGCTTCGCGACCGGAACGGCGGCGCTTGCGGCCGGCGGCTGCACGGCTTTCATCGATATGCCGCTGAACGGCCTGCCGCCGACCGTGAACCTCCCCGCGCTGGAGCTGAAGCTTGCTGCGGCGCGGCAGGACGGCGCGCATGTGGATTACGCGCTGTGGGGCGGCCTTGTGCCCGGCAATGCCGGAGAACTCGCGGCTCTTGCTGGAGCCGGAGTCGTGGGCTTTAAAGCGTTCATGTCATCGCCCGGCGATACGGGAGAGGGCTGCTTTCAGCATGTGGACGACGCGATGCTGTTCGAAGGCATGCAAGCGATCGCGTCCTTGGGCGGCATCCTGTCGCTTCACGCGGAGAGCGAGCCGATCGTATCGGCGCTAGCCGCACAGAAGCTGGCGGCAGGCGATAGAACGATGCGGGATTATTTGGACGCGCGGCCGCCGCAAGCGGAGCTCGAGGCGGTGAAGCTGGCGCTCGATATGGCGCGCCGTACGGGCTGCAGGCTGCATTTTGTCCATATCAGCACTGCAGAGGCGATTGATTTGATCAGCGAAGCGAAGCGGGACGGGCTTGATGTGACGGCGGAAACCTGCCCGCATTATTTGGCTTTCACGGACGAGGATGTCATCCGCATCGGCGCCGGTGCGAAATGCTCGCCGCCCATTCGGTCCGCACGCGAACGCGAAGAGCTTTGGAAGCGGCTGGCTGAAGGGGAGATCGATTTGGTGGCCTCGGATCATTCCCCTTGTCCGCCTTCTATGAAGGAAGCAGAGAACGGAAATTACTTCGAAGCCTGGGGCGGCATTCTCGGTGCCCAAAGCACGCTGGAGGTTGTCGTGACGGAGGGCTGGCATAAGCGGGGGATTCCGCTCCATGTGCTCTCGCGGGCATTGTCGGCAGCACCGGCTGAACGGTTCGGATTAAACGTTTACAAAGGGAAGATCGAAATAGGGCTCGACGCGGACCTCGCTGTCGTCGATTTAAATGCTCCTTACGTGTTGTCAGCGGAACAGCTGCTTTACAAGCATCCCCACAGCGCATACGTGGGCTGCCGGTTTGGCTGCCAAGTGGAAATGACTTTGCTTCGCGGGAATATCATCTATAAGAGGCGGGCAGATACAGGCGAGGGCAAGATAGTTGGGACGGCCAACGGCCGAAGGCTATTGCCCGGCCGTCGTCCGTAACATTCTGCAGTGGGGGGATCGGCAGTGGAGGCACACGGCGAACGCTTGCATGCAGCAGACATCCTGTCGCAGTTAGCGGCTATAGGGCTTGAACCGGATGGAGGCATCACGCGGCTGCTCTACGATCCGGCTTGGCGGCAGGCCCAGCAGGCCGTGGCCCGCATCATGGGCGAGGCTGGGCTGTCTGTTTCGACCGATGCGATCGGCAACGTATACGGGAAGCTGGAAGGGACGGACCGCGACGCCCCCTCGTTCGTGACCGGCTCGCATATCGATAGTGTTCGCTTCGGCGGGCAGTACGACGGCGCGCTTGGCATTGCGGCAGGCATTGCGGCGCTTTCGAAGCTTAAGCAGAGCTTCGGCCAGCCCCGGCGGACGCTTGAGGTCGTGTCTTTTTGCGAGGAAGAGGGCAGCCGGTTCCCGCTTGCGTATTGGGGTTCTGGAAACGTGACGGGCTGCAAGCCATTCGCCGGAAGTCTCGAAGCCGCGGATGCGCAGGGCGTATCGCTGCGAGAGGCAATGGCAGGCGCCGGTTACGATCCGTCCGCTCACCGCGATTGCCGCCGAACGGATATCGAGGCGTTCGTGGAGCTGCATATTGAGCAGGGCGCGGTGCTGGAACGGGAGCAGCGCGAGATCGGCATCGTGAATGCGATCTTCGGGCAGCGACGGTACTTCGTCGATGTCGAGGGGCGAAGCGATCATGCCGGCACCACGCCGATGCAAATGCGCGAGGACGCGCTGGCTGCTGCTGCCGAAATGATCGTGCGGCTTCGCAAGGCTGCTTTGGAAACAGGGGACGGGCTTGTTGCAACGGTAGGCATGCTTGAGGTGTCGCCGGGCATCGCCAACGTCATTCCGGGCAATGTCCGGTTCTCGCTGGATATCCGGCACAGGGAAGAAACGGCGATCGAAGATTTCTGCGATCGTACCTTCCTATCCTTCTCGGCCATAGCGGCGCAGCATCGGGTCACCGCAAGGTATACTTGCTGGCTTTCCGAGCTCCCGTCTCCCCCGATGGATGCGGAACTAAGAGAGCGGCTAGCTCGGATTTGCGATGCGAGCGGTTATGCCCACTTGGAAATCAGCAGCGGGGCCGGGCATGATGCCGGCTTGTTTGCGCGGATCTGCAAGGCGGCGATGATCTTCGTCCCGAGCCGGGGAGGGATCAGCCACTCGCCGCTTGAATATACGGCGCCGGAAGAGATCGAGCGCGGCTGCGACGTGTTGACCCAACTGCTTTACCAGCTTGCTTACGGGGAGGAAGGCTTGTGACGGAGAAGCGCTATAGGGACTTATCGCCCTCGCCCCGCATTATACTGACTCCGGGTCCGGTCGAGGTCGATCCGCGCGTGTCGCGGGCTCTTTCGTATCCGATGCTTGGCCAGTTCGACCCGGAGTTTACGGCGCTTATGAACGAAACGATGCAAATGCTGCGCGACCTCTTCCGGACCTCCAATCGCTGGGCGTACCCGATCGACGGAACCTCCCGCTCAGGGCTCGAGGCGGTGCTGACGGGGCTTATTGAGCCTGGCGACCGGGTGCTCGTGCCGATCTTCGGCCGCTTCGGCTATTTGCTCGCGGAGCTGTCGGAACGGTGCGGCGCGGATGTGGTGACGATCGAGACGACATGGGGCTCCGTCTTCGATCCGGCTGAGGTAATCGAGGCAATTGATCGCGAGAAACCGAGTATCGTCGCCATTGTGCACGGGGAAACGTCCACGGGCCGCGCGCAGCCGCTCGATGCGATCGGCCGCGCATGCCGGAACAGAGATATTTTGCTCGTTGTGGATGCGGTTGCGACCATTGGCGGCATGCCCGTGGAGACGGATGCGTGGATGCTGGACGCCGTCATTGGCGGGACGCAGAAATGCTTGTCCGTGCCGTCCGGCATGGCGCCGATCACTTATAACGACCGGGTTGAAAGGAAGCTGATTCGCCGCAAGCGCATTGAAAGAGGGATTCGTCCTGAGGGCTATTCGGACGATGGAGATCCGGCCGCCTTCATCCGAAGCAACTATTTCGACCTGACGCAGCTTCAGGATTACTGGAGTCCTCGGCGGCTGAACCACCATACCGAGGCGACCGCCATGTTGTACGGCCTCCGCGAAGGGCTCCGGCTTGTTTTGGAGGAAGGCTTGGAAGCGCGCTTCACGCGCCACCGCCTTCACGAGCGTGCGCTCGTCGCGGGATTGGAAGCGATGGGGCTAAGCCGTTACGGAGACGACAGCTGTAAAATGACCGTCGTCACCTGTGTCCGCATACCCGCCGGTATAGATGGGGAGGCGGTGCGAAGCCAGCTGCTCGCGGACTTCGGCATCGAAATTGCCAGCTCCTTCGGGCCGCTGAAGGGGCAAATATGGCGGATCGGCACCATGGGCTACAGCTGCCGCAAGTCGAATGTGCTGCTCGGGCTGGCCGCGCTCGAAGCCGTTCTGCCGTTGCATGGGGCAGCCATCAACCCGGGCACGGCTGTCAAGGCGGCACTGGATCGCTACGCGGAAGCGGAAGGAGCTGCGCCGGATGCATAACGCGATGCCGCAATCCTATCGCTATATGGTGACTTCCCCGCATTATTTGGCCAGCCAGGTCGGGAGCGGCATCCTCCAACAAGGCGGCAACGCCGTCGACGCGTCGGTGGCGATCAGCGCCGCACTGGCGGTGGTTTACCCGCATATGACAGGTTTGGGCGGCGACAGCTTCTTCATGATCTACTCCGCGAAGGAGGGCAAGGTAGCCGGACTAAACGGCTCCGGCAGGGCGGCAGCTGCCGCGCATCCTGGCCTATTCTTGCAGGGCGGCGCATCACGGATGCCCGATCGCGGCGTGCAAAGCGCATTGACCGTCCCGGGCATGGTGGACGCGTGGTGGGAAGCTTGGTCCGCGTACGGCAGCGGCAGGCTCGCTTGGGCGGATTTGCTGAAACCCGCGCTCCGGTATGCGGAGGATGGCATGCCGATATCGCGCAATCTTCACGCTTGGATGGTGCGGGACGAGAAACTTCTGCGGGCGAACCCCGCCCTGCACGGCTTATACTTCGAATCCTCCACGGATACGCTGAAACCGGAAGGAGCCAAGCTTACACAGCCGATGCTGGCCAAATCGCTAAGAGCGATTATGGCGGGCGGCCGCGATGCCTTCTATAACGGGGCCTTGATGAAGGCGATCGTCGAGGCGGTCCGCAGAGACGGCGGCTTCTTGGCCGAGCAGGATTTTGCCGCGCACCGCAGCGAGTGGGTAGAGCCGCTGACTACGGCATACAGAGGGCTGATCGTCTGCCAAATGCCCCCGAATTCACAAGGATTTGCCCTGCTCATGATGCTGAACATGCTGGAGAAGATCGAGCTTTCCCGCATTCCTCGGCATTCTGCGGCATTCTACCATTTGATGGCTGAGGTAGTGAAGCGGGCTTTTCGCTACCGGGACCAGCATCTGACTGATCCGGCGTTTCATGAGATTCCATTGGACGAACTGCTAAGCGATGACACGGCGGAAGCGCTCGTCCGCGACATTCTTGGATCAACGTCTTCTCAGGCGAACGGCTTTACATCCGTACCTTCAGGCCAAGACACCGCGTACGCGGCAGTCGTTGATGAAGAAGGCAACGCCGTTTCATTCATCCAGAGCCTTTATTACGATTTCGGCTCGGCGTACGTCGCTGGAGAAACGGGCATTATTTTGCAAAATCGAGGCTCCTACTTCTCCTTGGAAGAGACGCATCCGAATGTGCTTGCGCCTGGCAAACGGACCTTTCATACGCTTATGCCCGGCATGGCGCTCAAGGAAGGGAAGCCCTTCCTGCTCATGGGTACGCAAGGGGGAGAGGGGCAGCCGCAAACGCAATTGTCGATCATTACCGGAATTGTGGATTACGGGTGCACAATCCAGGAGGCAATCGCATTGCCGCGGTGGGTGTACGGCCGGACGTGGGGCGAGGATTGCGACCGGCTGAGGCTGGAAAACCGGAATCTCGGCAATGCGGCGGAACGCTTGAAGAAATGCGGCCATCAGGTGGAAATCGTAGCGGAATGGGACGGAATCATGGGTCAGGCGCAAGGCATTCGGCTCGGCGAAGGCGGCATCCTTAGCGGTGCGGCCGATCCGCGGGGAGACGGCTTGGCTATCGGAGGCTGAGATGGTCAAATTTAAACTCCTGACCCGTAACGGTGTCAGGAGTTTTTTAGTCAGAGGAATGGCGTATCATAAATTTCTCGATCCGATGCTCATCGGTGATGAGCGGACAAGTATAGCAGTACGCATCGGTATCCCCGCCGGCTCGATAATTCATGCAGCAGGCTTTGCGAATTAGAATTTGGCGTCCTTCCTTCAGCGGATCTTCGACCTTCCTGAAGCTACAGGCCAACGGATTGACCGCGCGGCCCGGCAGCCATGCCGGATTCGATCTGCGGCTCGCATACGCGAACCACTGCTCGATACGTTCTGATAAGGTGCCGGAAGCGGATTCGAGCAGCCATTCCTGCTTCCAGTAGGCGAGCAAGTAAGCGATGGTGTGCCAAAGACCGACTCGCGAAACGCCGGTATGGTTCGCAACCGCTTCGATTACCGCCAAGGCATGCTCATGGAACAAATGGCGGAGATAAGCTTCATCTTGCTCGACTTCGCGTGGCAGCCCTGCGATTGAAGGTAACGGTTCCGCGCCAAGAACAAAAAATTTCAAATTCGTTCCGTGCAGTCCATAGCGAATATTGCTGAAGGACAGGTCGAAAGGATGACGGTTATGCAGCCACGCATAGACGGCACCGGCGATCAAGGAAGAATACCGTTTGAAGAACAGCATGCCGGCCGTCTTCCGGTCTGGCGCGTTCACGTTTTCGCCGAAGCGGTTAATCAGCTCTGCCAAACGATCCGCAAGCTCGTTGCCCTGCAACGAAAACGCAGACGAATCCGCCGGTGGCTCATCTAAATATAGGTTATGCCGGCTCGCAATCGGTGTCGGATCAAATGGAATCATCACGGTTTCTCCTGAGCATGAATAGTTGTATGTTCTCCAATTCTATGATAATTGTTCTCATTTAAAGTTGTCAACGAAAGCTTCGAATACGTACCCTGCGGCCGCCCCGTTATGATAGACTGATCATAGACTCGTTTTACAGAAAGTGGGGAATGAATCGATGGCCATTCACATCGCTTTGCTTCGCGGCATTAACGTCGGCGGGAAAAATAAGATCAAAATGGCGGACCTGCGCGAGGCGCTCGGCACAATAGGCTTGACTCGAGTACAAACCTACATCCAAAGCGGCAATATTTTGTTCGAGTCGGAAGAGCGGGAGCCGGCGCTCCGGGAGAGGATCGAAGGGCTGATCGAGCGGCAGTTCGGCCTGTCCATCAAGGTCGTTATGCGCACTGCGGAAGAAATGGCGGCGATCGCCGCGGGCTGTCCGTTTTCGGACGAGCAGATTGCGGCTGCCGAGGCTTCTTCGGAGGGAGAATGCCTCTACGTGTCGATGCTTCTGGAAGCGCCTCCAACCGAACGGGTTGAGAAGCTTCAAGGATACGCAGCTGCCGACGAACGCTTTGTCGTCTCAGGCCGCGATATCTATCTGCTGTTCGGCCAGAGCATCCGGAATTCCAAGCTTGCCGTGCAGGTGGACAAGCTTAACGTGCCCTCGACCGTTCGCAATTGGAATACGGTCAATAAGCTGCTCGCCATGGCGCAAGAGATGTCGCTCAGCCGTACATAATCAAACATTCAAGGAGGGGAATGCCCATGTTTCAATTATCCGAATATCCGCATCCGTCCCGAAGAACCGCAGTCGTAGCCGGAAAAGGGATGGTGGCCGCCTCGCAGCCGCTTGCTTCCCAGGCAGGCATGCGCGTTTTGCAGCAGGGCGGCAATGCGATTGACGCGGCCATAGCCGCCGCCGCTTGTTTGACGGTCGTCGAGCCGACGGGAAACGGCATCGGGGGCGATGCGTTCGCCATTGTGTGGTACAAAGGGCAAATGTATGGGTTGAATGCCAGCGGGGGAGCGCCGCAGCTGCTGACGCCGGAAGCCGTAAAACAGCGTGGATTCGCGGACGCGATGCCCGCAAGCGGCTGGCTTCCGGTTACGGTGCCGGGAGCGCCGGGGGCTTGGGCGAGTTTGGCCGGCCGGTTTGGCCGGCTGCCGCTCGCGAAGCTGCTTGAGCCGGCCGTCGAGTATGCGGAAGGCGGTTATCCGTTGTCTCCCGAGCTCGCGGTCAAGTGGGAGAGGGCCTACGAGGCTTGGCAGAAGAGAAACGGGGATGGCGCCTTCTCGGAATGGTTCCGCGTATTCGCGCCGAACGGCCGGGCGCCGCGGGCCGGGGAGGAGTGGAGGTCGCCTGATCATGCGCGCACGCTGCGTCTGATCGGGGAAACGAATGGCGAAGCGTTCTACCGAGGCGAATTGGCGGAGCTTATCGACAAGGCTGCAAGAGAGGGCGGCGGTTTATTGCGCAAGGAGGATATGGCGCCGTTCCAGCCGGAGTGGGTAGATCCGATCTCCGTTTCTTACCGTGGCTATGACATCTGGGAGCTGCCTCCGAACGGTCAAGGCATCGTCGCTTTAATGGCGCTTAATATGCTGAACCGGTTCGATCTCGCCTCCCTTGACGCCGAAACGCGGTTCCATACGCAGATCGAAGCGATGAAGCTGGCTTTTGCCGATGGGAAGCACTATGTAACGGATCCAAAGCATATGCGGGCGAGCGTGGAGCAGCTGCTGTCCCCTGAGTATGCCGCGCTTCGGGGCGGCTTGATCGGCGAAGAGGCGCTTATGCCCGAGCCGGGTCAGCTTCCCAAAGGCGGAACGGTCTATCTGGCCACGGCGGACGGGGAAGGGAACATGGTTTCGTTCATTCAGAGCAACTATCACGGGTTCGGTTCCGGCATCGTGGTGCCGGGGACGGGCATCAGCCTTCAGAACCGAGGCCACTCTTTCTCGCTCGATCCGGGTCATGCGAATGTGCTGGAGCCAGGCAAAAGGCCTTATCATACGATTATTCCGGGTTTTATCACGAAGAGCGGGGAACCGGTCGGTCCCTTCGGCGTGATGGGCGCGTTCATGCAGCCGCAAGGCCATCTGCAGGTAATCGCTAATCTGCTCGATCATCATAACAATCCGCAAGCCGCGCTCGATGCGCCGAGATGGCAGTGGATGGAAGGGAAAACCGTGGCGGTCGAAGCGGGGTTCCCCGCGGCGATTGCCGAGGAGCTCAAACGGCGGGGCCACGATATTTATACGCTGCCTGACCATAAGGCGTTCGGCTGCGGTCAAATCATATGGCGGGAGCCAAGCGGCGTCTTGATCGGCGGTACCGAGCCAAGGACGGACGGCTGCATCGCTTCCTGGTAGTAAGCAGCGGGAAACTGCGCCACTTGCGCGGTTTCCCGTTTTGGTTGAAATCCGGTAATAACGTTTGGGAAGGACGATCGTGACAATGAAGGAAATGAACGTAAACGGGATCATTCTGGATCTTATCGATAAGGGCTGCCTTCATCCGGCATCCAAATTAAAGGATCAAATGAACGGTACGACCGAGGGAAGAGTGTACTTAATCACGGTTGATGATGTACCTTGTTACGTCCTGAAGGCAGAGGATCCGCAATATTTGGCCGAGGTCGGGCAATTTCACGGCCTATACGCGGAAAGTCCGCTGCTGCCGAAGCTCCATTATCTCGCACCGGACCGGTCTTTCATCATCTATGAGTTCGTAGCCGGAACGATCGGGGATGCGCGCGGGACGAAGAAGGAATGGATGAAGAAATTGACGGTGGACTTGCTTAATCATTACCGGACGTTCGAGCGGCCGGATTCGTCAGAAGCATGGAGCGGCATGATCTTGGATGGTTTGCATTATGCAAAAAACGAGATTGGCGACCGGCTCGCCGAATCGGACTACGAACTTGTTAAATCCTTCGCGCTTGAGCGCCTAAGCAGCGGCCGGGGGCGAAGCGTGCTTCTTCACGGCGACTGCGGCGTCCACAATTTCGTATTCGACAAAGGCGCGCTGAAAGGCGTAATCGACCCTCAGCCGATGACGGGTCCGATGCTTTACGATTTCATTTTCGCCTTCGTATCTTCGCCGGATGATTTGAATCTGGAAACGCTGCTTCCGGCATTCGAACTGCTGCAGCATGAGCCGCTAGAGCAAGCGGAGCTCGTCCGGGAGGTTATGATCAGGCTTTATCACCGGATCGCGGTCTGCCTGCTTCACCACCCGCATGATTTGCCGGCGTATTTGCAGGCATGGCCATATTGGAAGGCGCTTGTTTGACATGTAACGACGATTTGAATATAGTTGTTATAGCAACTAAATTCATTCGCGGCGGTGAATCGTAACGTGTCCATTCAAGAAAGGCCTCCGTTTCAATCGGCCGGTTTTGCGATAGGGCTTGCTTATCGTAAGCTTTCGGCCTTGCTGCAGCAGCGGCTCGGCGAATATGACATTACGACGGAGCAGTGGTCGGTGCTTAACCAGGTCTACCGGACTCCGGGCATGATCCAGAAGGACATCGCGGATCGGGTAGGCAAGGATAAGCCTACAACGACGCGCATCCTGGATCTGCTCGAACGCAAAGGGCTCGTTCTTAAACAAGCGGGTCAACAGGACCGCCGTTCGTTTCTTGTCTTCTGCACGGAGCAAGGAGCGTCGGCGATGCGGGAAACGGCGCCGATCGAGGAGAGCGTAACCGCTGACGTCCGAGCCTGCATGTCAGACGAGGAATATGCGCTATTCATGAATCTTCTCATGCGCGTGCACCTGCATGCGAGCGAACGGCTCACCGCCGGCGAATCGCATCGGAGATCATGACATGATGGATAATAAAGCTAAATTATGGACCGTATCGTTCGTATCGCTTACGGTCTGTTCGTTTCTCTTGTTTCTCAATTTGCAAATGCTGCTGTCTTCCTTTCCGGCTTATGTAAAGAATGAATTTCATGCCGGAGATTTGCTGGTCAGCTTAGTGACGAGCGTATTTGCGCTGGCTGCGATTGTGACCCGTTTCTTAACCGCGTTGCTCATGCGGAAACTGCCGCGCGGCCTGCTGCTCATGGCCGGCCTGGCAATTGCGCTGATCTCGACCGGTCTCTACGCGCTTGCCGGTTCCGTCCATTCGCTGCTTGCCTTGCGTGTCCTCTACGGCATCGGGTTCGGAATGTCGAGCACGATTTTACCGACGCTCGTATCGCAGATTATTCCGGTCCGCCGGATGGGCGAAGGAATCGGCTATTTCGGCCTATCCACGAGCCTTGCCATGTCGGTCGGACCGACCATCGGACTGAACGTCATGAAGCATGCCGGATTCGGTACGTTGGGCATGCTCGGAACAGCCGTTCTTTCGCTCGCTTTCCCGATTCTGCTGCTTACCCGGGCTTCTTCCGCTTCGAAGACGGCGCAGCCGCAGCTGCAGGGGACTGCCAACAGCGCAGATAACGGTAAGCGCAGCCGGTTCAATCGCAGCTTGCTGCTGCCGATTCTGCTGAACGTGCTGCTTGCGATCACTTATAGCGGCTTGCTCAGCTTCCTCGCGTTGTTCGGCGAATTTGCGCATGTGGAGCAGGTCGGGCTGTTCTTCTTATTCAACGCGATAACCATAATAGCGGTGCGTCCGGTTTCCGGCCGCATCTTCGACCGCAGTGGGCATGCAGCCGTCCTTATACCGGCCGCGGTGCTTGTCGTCGTTAGCATGGCACTGCTTTCCTTCACCCATTCCATGCCGCTTCTGATTGTGTCGGCCCTATGCTACGGAACCGGCTTCGGCGCCATCCAGCCGACCATACAAGCATGGATGCTGCGCTCGTCCGCGCCGGAGCAGTACGGCCTGACGAACAGCATGTTCTACAATTCAACGGATTTCGGCGTCGCGATCGGCGCGCTCCTTCTTGGCGCCATCGCCTCTTTGACCGATTATGCGGTCATGTATCGTTTTTCGGCTTTGTGCATGGGCGTCTTTTTCGCCATCATTGTCTTGAAGCACTTGTCGCTCCGAGCGGCCGGGAGCCGGAAGCAGGTTGAATCGGTACGGTATTAAGACGGATTCGGATATGTTATCATTTACCATATGGATACCGAATCGATTTGCATCGGAGGAGAAGAGAAGATGAAGGGACGAGCATCGATCGCACCTTGGATTGCGGTTCCTCATGCCGAGGAAGCGCTGCGATTTTATAAAGCGGCATTCGGCGCCGCCGAGCTGTACCGGCTCGAAGAAGAGGAAGGCAAAGCGGTCATCGCGGAGCTATCCGTGCGTGGCGCGGGCTTCTGGATTCAGGAGGATCCGGAGGCGAGTGAGGCGAGCCAGAAACCGGACGCAAAAGGAGCGGTTCGGATGATCCTTACGGTGGACGATCCGGATTCGCTGTTTGACCAGGCTGTCGCGGCCGGAGCAACCGTGGTTGTGCCCGTCAATGAAGGCTACGGCTGGCGGATTGGGCGTATCGCCGATCCTTTCGGCCACCACTGGGAAATCGGGAAGCGGCTCTCATAACGGAACAAGCGGAAGGCCAAGCAACTTGAAAAAAGGGCTTGGCCTTCGCTTTTTCGCTATTTACAAACCGATGGTCGGTTTGTATAATAAAAGCAGCAAGGGAGGTTTTTCCAATGAAGCAAGAAGAACGCCGGGAGCAAACGACACGGCTATTGCTGCAGACGACGAAGAAGCTCATCCTCGAGAAGGGCTGCGCATCGCTAACTTTGAAGGACATCATGGAGCGGTCGGAGCTTTCGAAAGGAGCGATATTCCACTATGTGAAGAGCAAGGATGAGCTGTTTGCCTGGGTGCTGCAGGAACGGCTCGAGGAAACGAACAAACGGTTCATGAACGAGGTGGGACAGGAGAAGCGCGCGTTTGACGGACCGATGGACAGCATCGCGGCGAACTTCCATACGCTGGAGGACCCGGAGGATGTGACGAACAAGGTGTTTGTTTATCTGCTTGGCAAGGAAGAGGAGCCTGCGGTTAGGCAGGCGCTGAACCAGTTCTATGAACGGTCGGTTCTCCTGGCACGAGGCTGGATTGCCGCAGGTCAGGAACACGGCGTTATCCCGGAGACGGTGAATGCGGACAGCACGGCGGAGATGTTCGTCCTGATTTCGTTCGGCCTCCGCATACGCTCCACGTTCTCGATCTTAAGCGCCAGCTTCACGGCAAAACAGTTTACGTCTTTCATCACCGGAAGCTTGCATTCAACACCATAAAGGGAGGGCATTGTTAAGGATGGCACCTTTAATCGCATTGATTGGCTCGTGGCTTGTGTTTCGTCTCGCCGGCTTGCTCGGCTTGTCTTATTTCGATGGGTGGCAGCATCCTCTCCAGGCGGCGGTAGCCGTAATGCTGCTGCTGACCGCGTCGGCGCACTTCGGCAGCAGAAGGACGGATCTTGTCCGCATGGTACCCGAATCGCTGCCGCGGCGGGAAGCGATCGTATCCGTTACCGGCTTGCTTGAACTGGCGGGAGCGGTCGGCATTCTCATTCCCGTCTCCGCTCCCGCCGCATCCATCTGTTTGGCCGTGCTTTTCATCGCGATGTTCCCGGCCAATGTCCGCGCGGCCAGGGAGAAGCTGACGATTGGCGGCAGTCCCGTTCCGTCGCTGCCGGTTCGGACCGTTCTTCAGCTTCTCTTCATCGCAGCCGCGTTAGCCGCGTCGCCAATTTTGTAGGGAACCGGCGCTAGAAGCGCCAGCCGTTTCCAATGAATTGGCGTTTCTGGTTCGGGAAGCCATAGCCGGAGCCGACACCCTCTGATACGCCTTGAACCGCCTGCTTCGAGCCGACACCTTCTGATACGCCTTGAACCGCCTGCTTCGAGCCGACACCTTCTGATACGCCTTGAACCGCCTGCTTCGAGCCGACACCTTCTGATACGCCTTGAACCGCCTGTTTCGAGCCGACACCTTCTGATACGCCTTGAACCGCTTGTGCCCCAGGCTGATTGCAGTTCGCAGGCGGACCGATGAAGACCGTTTGCGTGATCGGGGCGAGCGTGTCTTTCACTTTGGCTTCGTTCAAACAATAGGTATGCGCAAGTATATCCGCCGGCGTCAGCCGCAGCAGGTCGGAGCCGCCGATGAATTGCGGTACAGGCGCGTCGAATATGGCGAGCAGATGGGTGTTGTCTGCGGTGGCTGCCTCATAGTGCCACCAGCCGTGCGGCACGTTGCCCACTTGACCGGGTTGCAGCGGGAAGTGAAGCAGCTCATTCGTAAACGGATTGATGATCGAGAGGACGATGGAGCCGGAGATCACGTAGATCAGCTCGGCTGCATTTTGATGATAGTGAGGCTCGACAATATTGCCTTTGCTCATGTAAATGTCGAGCAGCGACACGTCGACCAGCGTGTTTAGTTCTTGGTTGGAAAGCGTATTGATATAATTGAGGGCATCTTTTTTGAACGTCGTATTATTATTTACGTTGTACGTGAATTGGACATTTCGCGATGTGTAGTCCATATATGAAACCGTCATGGTTCTCCCTGCTTTCTGATCGTAGAGTAGGCGCATGGCATGGGTTATGTTATGACGGTTGCGGGAAGAACGTGTTTCCCTAGCCGGTGAATTCGTTCGAAAGTCGGTTTCACCGACTCTCGGCAGCATTTTAGCGCGGATTCGCTTAGGGAGAGTCGGTTATTCCGACTCTAAGTTCACAAGTGAGCATTCAAGCAACCTTCCCACCTTCTGAGAAAACACGCCGGCTCAGGCGTGTTATTTTTGCGTTATGGCTGCGAGCGTTGTATTGTAAAACGAGATGTTGAAGCACGGGGAAGGTGTTCATTCATGTGGAGGACATTAACGGCGGCCTTAATCGGAGGTATCGCATTCAAGCTGATGCATGCGCCGGTGCCGTGGCTGCTTGGCCCGATGATCGCCGTCTTGATTGGATCGGGCGTACTTGGCGGCACGTTACGCTGGCCGACGCAGCTCAGAAATGCAGGCATGATCATTGTCGGTTATACGATCGGGCTATCGATGACCAGAGAGGCACTGAAGGAGATGTCGTATCAGCTGCCGACGATGCTGCTCATGATCGTATTGCTGTTGCTATTTTGTACGGGGATAGCTCTGCTGGTATCGAAGCTTTCCAAGCTCGACTTCAAAACCGCCCTGCTCGGCAGCGTGCCGGGAGGTTTAACGCAGATCATTGCGCTCGCGGAGGAATCCGAAGGGGTGAATTTGACGATTGTTACGGTGACGCAGGTGATCCGGCTGATGATGATTATCGTCTGCGTTCCGCTTATCGTGTTCAATCCGATCTTCGGTGCACCGCATCAGGACAGCGCTTCCGAGCTGCCGATGACGGCGGGCTTATCGGCCGGATGGGGCGGCTTGTTCCCGGAGCTGCTGCCATTCGCCATAGCCAGCGTCGCATGCGCCGTCTTGGGCAGCCGGGTCCGGTTCCCGACGGCCTATCTGCTCGGGCCCGCGCTCATTACCGCCGTTTTGCAGCTTAGCGGCTTGCACGGTCCCGCGCTGCCCTCGCTTCTTATTGATGCCGCCCAGCTGATGATCGGCGCATACGTAGGGCTGCTGCTCAAGCCGCAGGAGCTGACGAACAAGCTAAGAACGATCACCCTTGCGATCGGCAGCGGGGCGCTGCTGCTAGCGGGCTCGTGTGCGTTCGCCGCTTTGCTGACGAAGCTGCAGCCGGTTTCGGTTCCGACCGCGCTGCTCAGCCTAGCGCCTGGGGGGATGGACCAAATGGGCATCATCGCGCATGAGATCGATGCCGATCTGTCGATGGTGGCGGGGTACCAGCTGTTCCGCACGTTTTTCATATTTTTCGCGGTGCCGCCGCTGCTCCGCCTGTTGTTCTCCTATTCTCGGACAAAGGCCGAGAAAGCGCGCCGCGCTGCAGAAGACCATTAAAAAAGGGAGCGCTGGCAAGCGCTCCCTTCAGGCAGTCGTAAAAGTTATTAGGATCAATCGGAATGCCACCAAACAAACGCTAACGGTTGCCACGCACGCTATTTAGCCTCAAAATGCCCCTTTTGAAAGGCTAACGGTTCTCAGATACGCTATTTGGCGTTTGGGGCAGCGAATTCTTCCGATTTGGGCCAAATAACGCCTATGGCGGCCGTTAGATTTTATGAAAGGGTATTTTTGTGCAAATAAGCACTGGAGCATCCGCTAGAATTTCAGGCGCCTTTCATGCTACAGTCGACAAGCCCTCCAATAAAACGATGGCGGGATTCTTTACAATCTGAAGGGAGCGCCAGCAAGCGCTCCCTTGTTATTTTGGATAATAAGTAAAGCCCGGGAATTTGACGACAGGCGACTCCTCCTTGCGGAGCGAATCGGTCACGGTGGACCCGATATGGAGATTTTGTTCCACCAGGCTCCGCGGGGTCAGCGCCATCCACTGGTTCAAGGAGATATCCGCATACCGATCGCTTCGGAATATTTCCAGAAACCACAGCGGGCGGGTGCCCGTGTTCTGAATATAATGGCCGTTCGCAAACGGCACATACCCGACGTCGCCGGCTCTGTAATCGAACGTCCGCGCGGTTCCGTTCCCGGAGAAGACAGTCATTCTCCCTTGGCCGGTCAAGTAATACTGCCATTCATCGTTGTTGGGGTGCCAATGCAGCTCCCGCATGCCGCCGGGCTCGATTTCGACGAGCGCAGCCGCGATTGTTTTGGAGGCTGGAAAATTGGCGGAGTCCACGATTCTTACGCTCCCGCCCGATGTCCGGACCGGCGACTGGGCGAGCAGACGGTGCTTAAAGCTGTGCGGTACCGTGCCATTAGGGGATTGAACCTCATCGGAGGCGATCGGTCCGGGAATGCCGTTTTGGAACATATACACTTGCTCGCGCGGAATCGCGTTAAAGGCGCTCGGCGGCACGCCGAAGTTGGCGGACAGCACGTCCTTGGGCGTATGGGCAAGCCAATCGGAGATCGACAAGGTGTTCAAGTCGGAGAAGCTGCCGTCGTCAAAGACAAGCAGAAATTCGCAGCCTTCCTCCAACCCTTGTATGGAATGCGGCAGACCCGCAGGAAAATACCACAGGTCGCCCGGGCCGACATCCGCGATAAAATTGCGTCCGTCCTGATCCATCGACGTAATTCGAGCGCCGCCCCAAATCATATACGCCCATTCCGCCTGCTGATGCCAATGCAGCTCCCGGACGCCGCCTGGCGTCAAGCTCATGTTAACGCCGGCGAGCGCGGTCGCAATCGGAAGGTCGCGCACCGTAATCTCTCTTGACCAGCCACCATGACTTAAGACCATATGAGTGTCGGAGAAGGACATTTTCAAATTTGGCATAAGCCCCGCATCCGTCGGAGGCGGAACCAGCATATTCGGGTTTTCCATATCACGCATAATGTCGCGGGGACCTCGATCAAGTCCGCCGGCCCCATCGCTTCTGAGCGGCTGCGGAATAGGGATCGGCTTTTCGTTACCCGGAAAAGGATTTCGCATCGCAAGCATACCCTCCGTTTCATTGCATTGCTAGCTTATCCTTCAATCTATGAGAAACAGCCCGGCGCTAGAAGACCATTTCGCCCCTATCCATGACAGGATTCCCTGTTATTCCCACTGCTGCAGCGGTATCATTAAACTTGTCTATCCAAGCTTAAGTGAAGCAGAGGAGGAAGTCCTTTTCCATGAAAGTTCGAACCTATAACGGCATCTATCGCGAGAGCTGGAACAGCCGCATCGCATTCCCGCTCGGCGGGATGGGGGCCGGCATGCTTTGCCTCGGCGGCGGCGGCGGCCTATCGCAAGTATCGCTGCGAAACTATCCCGATCTTCCGAACGAGCCCTATGTCTATTCGGCGGTTTGCATCAAGTCCGATGAGGGAAGCAGCATCGCGCGCGTGCTGGAAGGCCCGATCGCGAGGTGGAAGCTGTTCGGCTACCATCAGAAGGACGTCGATCCCGGCCATTATTTGCGGCATTACGGCTTGCCCCGCTTCAAAAATAGCGCCTTTACGTCCCGCTTTCCGTTCGCCACCGTGCGTTTGCAGGACGACAAGCTGCCGATCGAGGCGGAAATAACGGGCTGGAGTCCGTTTGCTCCGCTCCATGCGGATGACTCGAGCCTTCCGGCAGCGGCGCTGGAATATACGTTTACGAATCGCTCGGACAAACCGCTTGAGCTCGTGTATTCGTTCCATGCCAAGAACTTCATGGCGTCGCATGAAGATACCGGGGAGGTCCTTGCCGCACCGAATGGTTTCATCCTTCATCAGCCGGCAGCCAAGGACAGGCCGTGGGAGCAAGGGGCATTCTGCGCGGCGGTGGACGATCAACGCTGCAAGGTCAATTATGCCTGGTTCCGGGGAGGCTGGTTCGATTCGCAGACGATGGCCTGGCATGCCGTGGAGGCAGGCGAAATGCCTTCGAATCCGCCGATCACGGAAGGCAAGCCGAGTCCGGGCGCAAGCTTGTACGTACCGATTGCTTTAGCGCCCGGGGAACGGCAGACCGTCAAGCTGATGCTGTCCTGGTTTGTGCCGGAGACGGATTACCGCTACGGCGATTCGGAGCTGCCGGCGGAAGAGCCGTGCACCCATAAGCCCTGGTACGCCGGCCGCTATGAGAATGTGCAGGCGGTTGCGAGCGACTGGGCGCGGCGTTATGACGAACTGTATGCGCTGAGCAAGCAGTTCAGCGATTGTTATTACGATACGACGCTTCCCGCCGAGGTCATGGAAGCATCGTCCGCCAATCTGTCGATTTTGAAATCGCCGACCGTGCTCAGGCAGACCGACGGGAGATTATGGTCTTGGGAAGGCGTTAACGAGACGACCGGCTCCTGCCACGGCTCCTGCACGCATGTATGGAACTATGCGCAAGCGCTGCCTCATTTGTTTCCGGCGGAGTCGCGCGCGCTGCGGGCAACGGAGGTGAACGAGTGCCAGGATGAGCACGGCCATCAAAACTTCAGGACTCCGCTGCCGATCAGGCCGGCTGCGCACAATTTCCATGCGGCGGCCGACGGCCAATTGGGCGGCATCATGAACACATACCGCGAATGGCGCATCAGCGGCGATTCGGCATGGCTGAAGCAGCTGTGGCCGAAGGTGAAGCAGAGCCTCCGTTTTTGCATCGAATCCTGGGATCCCCGTCATCGGGGCGTGTTGGAGGAGCCGCATCACAACACGTATGACATCGAATTTTGGGGCGCTAACGGGATGTGCACGTCTCTCTATCTAGGCGCGCTGAAGGCAGCTTCGCGAATGGCGGAGCATCTTGGCGAATCGGCTGCTTTCTATGAAACGCTCTATGAAAGCGGGAGAGACATCATGGAAAATCAGCTGTTCAACGGCGAGTACTATGAACAGCATATCCAGTGGGAAGGCCTTCGGGAGCAGTCGCCGCTTACGATGGCGTCGATTAATATCAACTATTCGCCGGAGGCGGTTCAGCTCTTCAAGGAGGAAGGACCGAAATATCAGTATGGCAAAGGGTGTTTGTCCGATGGCGTGATCGGCGCTTGGATCGCGGAAATGTGCGGTTTAGGGGAGATTCTGGACCGGAATCAAGTGAGGAGCCATTTGCTCAGCGTGTTTAAATACAACTTCCGGAAGGATCTTACCGGGCATGCGAATCTGCAGCGCTCCGGATTCGCGGTAGGCGAAGAAGGCGGATTGCTGCTTTGCACCTGGCCGCACGGCGGTCAATTGAAGCTGCCGTTCGTCTACAGCAACGAGGTCTGGACGGGCATTGAGTATCAGGTCGCTTCGCATCTGATGCTGCTCGGCTGCGTGGAGGAGGGGCTCGAAATCGTCCGTACCTGCCGCGACCGGTACGACGGCACGATCCGTAATCCTTATGACGAATGCGAGTGCGGCCATTGGTATGCCCGGGCGATGGCTTCCTACGGTCTTATTCAAGGCATGACCGGCATCCGGTACGATGCGCCGGAGCGGACGCTTTACGTTTCGCCGTCGATCGGAGGCGATTTCCGGAGCTTCCTCTCGACAAGCAGCGGGTACGGCACGGTGGGAGTGCGCGGCGGGGAGCCGTTCTTCGAGCCGGTTTACGGCGAGGTTCAAATTGACCGTTTCGTGTACACGATGGAGAAATAGCGGGTGCGCCCGATCTGCTCTTAAAGCTCAAGATCGGCCTTCCCTGGCACTATGAAATAATAGCGTTTACAAAAAAAAACATCGCTGATACAATATGCTCGTACGCGTAAACGGCGATAGCTTCAAGCAAGATGGCCATTATTTTTTTTATCTATTCCGTTCACGTGAACGTACTGGGATTTTTGCGACGTTATCACTTGGGAAATGAAACTTGAACGAAACTTGAACCACCTACAAAACGGCAAGGGGTGTTGGGGACATGGTTTATACGAAGGAGCAATTATTCGATTCATCGGGTCAGCGCACATATCCGGGCGAAGCGACGGAAGCGCTGTTCGTGCTTGGCGGCATCGGCACGGGCAATATTTCGATCGGCAGCCGCGGCGAGTTCAGAGATTGGGAGATTTTCAACAAGCCGGGCAAAGGCAGTCTAATGCCGAACACCCATTTCGCGATTTGGGCGAAGCCGGAAGGAGGCAAGCCGGTCACGAAGGTGCTGGAGTCGCGCCTCAACCTGCCGCACAGCAAATCGCACGGCTACCATCCGGTCACCGGCGCCGGACTGCCGCGCCTTGAGAAATCGACGATGCGCGGGGAATATCCGCTCGTTTGGGTCGATTTTGAGGACAAGGAGCTGCCTGTTCAAGTCACGCTCGAGGCGTTTACGCCTTTCATTCCGCTGAACGTGGACGATTCCGGCATTCCGGGCGCATATTTGACCTATCAGGTGACCAATACGTCGGATAAGCCGGTTGACGTGACGATCGCGGGCTCGCTCATGAATCCGATCGGAGGCCTAGGCTATGATTCGTTCGGCAACCTGGACGTGCGCAATGCCGGCGGCAACCGCAACGAATTCCGCCAAGCGGGCAGCTTTAGCGGCCTGCAATTCTCTTCGGATGCATTCAGTGAAGGCGATTTGAACTATGGCAGCATGTCCCTCGTGACGACGAATCCGAAGGTCACCTGCAAGCGGGCTTGGCTGCGCGGCGCATGGTATGATTTTCTGCAGGAGTTCTGGGATGACCTTGCGGAAGACGGGCGGCTGAACGATCTTGGCTACGATACTCCTTCCGAGAAGAACCGCACCGACACCGGCTCGCTTGGCGTATATGAAACGTTGGCGCCGGGCGAGACGAAGTTGTTCGCGTTCGTGATGACGTGGCATTTCCCGAACCGGATCAACGGCTGGAACGAGCATATTTGCGTGAAGGAAGAGGGACGCGAAATTACGCGAAACTACTATGCCTGCCAGTTTGACAGCTCCTGGTCAGTTGCGGATTATCTTGTTGGCGAGCGGGAGCGTTTGACGCAGGAGACGAAAAAGTTCCACAGCGCCTTGTTCGGCGGTACGCTTCCGTCGGTTGTCGTTGATGCTATAGCGAGCAATATCACCGTGCTTCGGAGTACGACTTGCTTCCGGCATATTAACGGCCGGTTCTACGGCTACGAAGGCTGCTTCGACCAAGCCGGCTGCTGCGACGGCAGCTGCACGCACGTATGGAACTACGCGCAAACGCTCGCCTTCCTCTTCCCTGAGCTGGAGCAAAACATGCGCAGAACGGAGTTTCTGACCGAGGTGACTGCGGATGGCAAAATGAACTTCCGCGCCTTCCAGATGTTCGGAGCGCAATGGAACTGGCAGGGCCAGTCTGCGCCTGCGGCTGCGGACGGACAAATGGGAACGATTATGCGCGCCTACCGGGAGTGGAAGCTGACAGGCGACGATGATTTTCTGCGCGAGCTGTGGCCTGCCATCAAGAACACGCTTAATTACGCTCCGATTCATTGGGACACGGACGGCGACCTCGTGCTGGACGGCGTACAGCACAATACGTACGACATTGAATTTTATGGACCGAATCCTCTGACCGGCGTGTTCTTCTTAGGGGCGCTGCGGGCTGCGACGGAAATGGCTGCGTATCTCGGCGAAGAGGAGACGGCGAAGAAATATACGGCGGCGTTCGAAACGAGCTCGAAGCGGCTGGATGAGCTGACGTGGAACGGCGAGTACTACGTGCAGCGGCTGGAGGATGTGGACGCGTACAAGTATCAGCATGGGTTAGGCTGCTTGTCCGATCAGCTGCTCGGCCAGCAGCTGGCGCATTTGTACGGACTCGGCTACTTGCTGCCGAAGGAGCGGGTGCAAAGCACGATCCATGCGGTGTTCAAGCATAATTTCAAGACGGACTTCTACAATCACGTGAACTGTCAGAGGACGTATGCGCTGGGCGACGAAAAGGGCTTGGTGCTCTGCTCGTGGCCGAATGGCGGCCGTCCGAAGCTTCCGTTCGTCTATTCCGATGAAGTTTGGACGGGCATCGAGTATCATGTGGCGACGCATCTGATCTATGAAGGCTTTATTGAAGAAGGGCTGACGATCGTAAAAGCGGTGCGCGACCGCCAGGACGGCTACCGCCGGAGCCCGTGGAATGAGGTCGAATGCGGCCATCACTATGCAAGGTCGATGTCCAGCTGGGGATTGCTGATCGCGCTCAGCGGCTTCGAATTCGATATGGCCCGCGGCGAAATGAAATTCGCGCCGGTCGTGAATGCCGATGATTATACCGGCTTCTGGAGCACGGGCCGCGCTTGGGGCACGTACAGCCAGAAGCGAGATGCGAGTGGCGAGTTTGCCGTCGACGTGAAGGTGCTGTACGGCGATGCTTCCGGCGTGAAGGTCCATGCATGCGGGAAAGAGTTTACCCTATAAAGAGGTGATCGCGCATGACCGGCATCGAACAATTGCTTGAGACGATCGTTGAACGATTGAAGCCCGTTCAAGGGATCGAAGGCATCGTCCTTGGCGGTTCGCGTGCAATCGGGACGCATACGGCCGAATCGGATGTGGATATCGGCATCTACTATGCCGCGGAGAAGACGATCGACATTGCCGCGCTTGCCGCGGCTGCAACAGAGCTGGATGATTCCGGGCGTGAGGAGCTCGTTACGCCGATCGGCGGCTGGGGGCCATGGATCAATGGGGGCGGGTGGCTTCGGATCGGAGGTCTGGCCGTCGACTTCCTGTATCGCGAGCTTGATAAAGTGACCGAAGTGGCGCAGGCTTGCCGAAGCGGCAGCATTTCCGTCCATTATCAGCCGGGTCACCCGCATGCGTTTTGCAGTCCGATCTACATTGGGGAAGCGGCCTTGTGCAAGACGCTGTGGGACCCGAACGGCCGGGTTGCCGCGATGAAGGGCCTTTGCGCGGCCTACCCGGATGCGCTGCAGCGGGCCGTCATCTCCACATTCATGTGGGAGGCCGGCTTCTCGCTCGCCAATGCGCATAAGGGCGTGAAGCGCGGCGATGTATCTTATGTTTCCGGCCACTTGTTCCGTGCGGTGAGCTGTATGACGCAAGTGTTGTTCGCGTTGAACCGCACCTACCTGCTGAACGAGAAGGGCGCCGTCGCTTCATGCGACAAGTTCGCTCGCGGTCCGGCCAACTTTGCGGTACGCGTGTCGCGGAGTTATGCGATGCTTTCGCCTGAGCGAAGCGCGTTGAAAGCCGCAGTCGGGGAGTTGGAGGCGTTGGCGCAGGAGACAGAGCGACTCATAGCCGATGTAGGATAGGAAATCCGGGCAGGGGGAACCCTGCCCGGATTTTTACTTGACCATTTACAAAAAATTAAACCAAAATCCGTTGATTATATAATTGAATCATTATATATTAATGAACAAGATTTTGACTGCATGAGGAATGATAGAACCTGGAAGGAGGCTTTGAACGTGGACCAAATTCAAGAGATGTCTGATCAATTTAAGATGCTCGGAGATAAAACCCGGCTTACTATACTTGCCATGCTCAAGGAAGGGGCGCTTTGCGTATGCGATCTTGTCGGTTTCCTGGAGACATCGCAGCCTAATGTCAGTCAACATCTTCGGAAATTAAAAGATGCCGGGCTTGTACATGAAACGAGAAAGGGACAGTGGATCTACTATTCCCTTCAGATCGAAGATAAACCTTACATCGGAACGATTCTAGATCACCTCCCGTCTCTTAGAGAGAATATTGACAGCATAAAGAATAACTGCTGCGAGTAAATTGGAGGTTTAACCTATGAAAGTTTCATCGATCTGGGAGGTTCTCCGCGTATCCGCGAAATTAGGTCTGACTTCATTCGGAGGTCCGATCGCCCACCTGGGTTATTTCCATGACGAATATATTCGGCGCCGGAAATGGATGGATGATAAGAGCTACGCCGATTTTGTGGCGCTATGTCAGTTTCTGCCTGGACCTGCAAGCAGTCAAGTCGGAATCGGAATAGGCATTGTACGTGCCGGAATCGTTGGCGGGATCATTGCTTGGCTCGGTTTTACGCTGCCTTCTGTCATTGTCTTAGTTCTTTTTGCGCTCTTAATGCAAGGATTCGATCTTGCTCATGCAGGTTGGATTCATGGACTGAAAATCGTTGCCGTAGCTATCGTAGCCCACGCCATATTGGGAATGGGGCAAAAGCTTACGCCCGACAAGGAGCGGATTACGATTGCGGCTGCCGCTGCGACGCTCACGCTATTATGGCCTGCCGCATATACCCAGGTGATGATCATTCTAGCCGCCGGCTTGGTTGGGCTTTGGCGATATAAGAGGAATCCGGTTATTGGGGGTCAGACGATTCAGATCTCCGTCGGCAAGCCTTTTGCCCTCACCTGTCTTAGTCTGTTTTTTGGCCTCCTGCTTGCGCTGCCGCTCCTAAGACAATGGGTGAATAACGATTGGATCGCATTATTCGACGGTTTTTACCGCTCGGGGTCGCTGGTGTTTGGCGGCGGACATGTCGTGCTCCCTATGTTGGAGCGCGAGGTTGTGCCGACTGGTTGGGTCAGTCCGGCAGATTTCTTGGCGGGATACGGGGCAGCGCAAGCTGTACCTGGTCCATTATTTACGTTTGCGGGGTATCTCGGCGCATTGTCTCACGGAATTGCAGGGGCTGTTGTTGCGACCGTCGCGATCTTTTTGCCGGCGTTTCTCTTAGTAGCGGGCGTACTGCCGTTTTGGAACGGGCTTCGCGGCAGTTCAAAAGTTCAAGGAGCTTTGGTTGGGATTAACGCCGCGGTCGTCGGTATTTTGCTGGCTGCTTTCTACGATCCGTTATGGACGACGGCCATTCTGGCTCCCGCGGATTTTGCCTTAGCTGTCCTGTTATTCATCATGCTTGTTTTTTGGAAACTCCCGCCTTGGGTCGTCGTTGCTGCAGGTGCTGTTGGCGGAGTAATAATCGGATTGCTATAAAGTAAGGGTCGGTTGGAATACGGTTTTCCAACTTGCCCTTTACACATTTCTTGCCCACGAATTATAATGATAGTTACAGTGTGTATCACAGGACTGTCCTATTTAAAATGAAGGCATCAGCCTGTTTCAAGGCAATGGTGAAAGAAGGTACATGAGCGTTTCTGTATCCGTTTTCAAAATTGCGAAGGAGGTCAAACGCGATGAGACCGAGCAAATCAAAGCTCAGCTTGCTGCTGATCATGATTTCCATCATGTGCTTCTCGAGCATCGTCTACGCGGCACCCGATCCGACCACACCTGTTACGCCTCAGCAAACAACTCCGCCGATGAATACCCGCGCTTCGAAACCGGTTCCTACCTTTCCTAACGGGACGACGGTCACGCTCGGTACGAAGATCTCGCTCCAAACCTCCACGCAAGGCGGGAAAATCCACTACACAACGGACGGCGCCGATCCCACCCTGTCCAGCTCCTCCGGCCGCATCGTTGCGGTTGAAGGCGAGCCGGGAGAGACCTTCGTCATCAAAGCGGTCACCATTAAAGCGGGCTTGCAAACAAGCGAGACGGCCGTTCTCACCTACCCGATTTCCACCAAGCTGGCGCCGCCGTCGGCAAACGTTCCCAGCGGTTCGACCGTGAAGAGGGGAAGCTCCATTTCGATCGCCTCTCGCGTCCCATTTGCAAATACGGAATATACGTTGGACGGAAGCATCCCCGATTTTTCAACCAGCAGACGCGACAGCTCTAACATCTTGCTGAAGCAAGTTCACGGTGCCGTCGTTACGATCAAAGCCGTGACCCATTACGGACCATTCTACAAAGACGATAAAAAAATCGAAGCGTTCAGCGACGTCGCGACCTTCACTTACACCATTGACGGTACTTCGCCGACACCGAGAGCGAACTATCCGACAGGTACGATGCTAGCGAACGCTACCATTGTCGAGCTGCTCGATGACGGCACCTTCAACGAAGATTACTACTACACGACGGACGGCTCGATACCGACGGCAAGCAGCACCAAAGGCCGCTTCATAAAGGTCTCGGGAGCACTGGGGCAGAAGGTAACGGTCAAAGCGATTTCCAAAAATCGGGGAGCCGGCTGGATTGCGAGCCCGGTTTCCGCCTTCGAGTATACGATCGGTACGCCGGTTGCCGATCCGACCGCCGAATTGATCGACGAGCTGCTGACGCAAACGACCGCTACGGTGCGACTGCACAGCGATACGCCGGGCGCTTCGATTCATTTCCGAGCCTTTAAGGATCGGCCGGGGTTTGTCTATACTTCCGCTGAAATGATCGGCACGTCAGGCACGTTCGAGCGTCAGCCTTACGATCAGCTCTATATCGAAGCTTACGCGGAGAAGGAAGGCAGGGCTCGCAGCCGTACGAAAATCTTCTATTTCAACCTCCCAGGCCAGCTGGAGCAGCCGGTTGCCGATACGGCAAGCGGCACGGTAGTGCCGAATAACGGCACCATGAAGCTGAGCAGCGCGGAGCCGGGAGCAGCGATTCACTATACGACAGACGGGTCGGAGCCGACGCGAAGCAGTCCAATCGCCGTAAACGGCGAGGTGAAAATGACCGGTGCCCCGGGAACGCTATTCCTCGTCAGAGCCATCGCGGTGAAGAACGGGAAGATGCCCAGCTTCGTTGCGGCCTTTGAGTACATTTTGCAGCAGCAGGTAAGGCCGCCGACGCCGAGTCTGCCAAGCGGCTCAGCGGTGGTAGACGGCACGAGGCTGCAGCTTCAGCCGCAGACGCTAGGCTCGAATGTCTACTTCACGACGGACGGGTCGACGCCAACGACCGACAGCCTTAGCGGCGGCAGCGTCGTCATTACCGGAAAGCCGGGCAGCACGTTCACGGTGAAGGCACTCGCCGTCCAGGATGGGAAGGTGGACAGCGGCGTAGCGATATTCACCTATACGCTGCGGGAACCGTAAACCGGTCCTCTCGAAGCCCAGGCCTCTGATTGCATTCAGAGGTCTTTTTCTTATGTCGGGCGCGCGCTGAAGTCGACTTTTCAGATGCAGGCAAATTTGCTATCGTGGGAGAATGAACCATGAAGAACGCGTTATGCGGAAGGTGGATTTTACATGAACGTACTTTTATTCGGCGCAACCGGAATGGTTGGGCAAAGCGTCCTTCGGGAATGTTTGCTAGATCCTCTAGTGGCGAAGGTCACCGGCGTCGGCCGCAGCATCACCGGACAGCAGCATGCGAAGCTGCATGAAATCAAGCATATCGATTTGTTGGATCTTTCCGCCATTGAAGATCAGCTAACGGGCTTTGACGCTTGTTTCTTCTGCCTTGGCATTTCCTCAGCCGGCATGAGCGAGGCGCGATATACGGCGATCACTTACGATCTTACGCTTAGTATCGCAAAGGTGTTGGCGAGGTTGAATCCGCAAATGACGTTCATTTATGTGACAGGCAGCGGCACCGACAGCACGGAGCGCGGGCGCAGCATGTGGGCGCGCGTGAAAGGGAAGACGGAGAACGACTTGCTGAAGCTGCCTTTTAAAGCGGCTTATATGTTCAGGCCAGGCGCGATCTTGCCGAAGAACGGGGTTCGTTCGAAGACGAAGCTGTACCAAGCGATCTACGACGTCATGAGGCCGTTCTTTCCGCTGCTGGAGCGAGGCTTCAAAAATTCGGTCACGACCTCCGATAAGCTCGGACGAGCCATGATTAAAGTCGCGCGGCAAGGCTACCATACTCCGCTGATAGAAAGCAGCGATATCAATAAGCTTGGGTAATAGCTGAGGAAATTAGGAATCGATCCTCCCAATATCCTGCAGCTGTTTCCGACGCTTGGCTGAGTTTTGCCGCTTCGTGGTAAACTAGGAAGAAAAGCACGGGGAGATATCAGCATGAAAGCGATCAACTATGCCTTATCGGTCCTTCTTGTTGTCTTTAGCGCGACGGCATGTTCCATCTATGCCTCTCCTTCATCGCAGACGACGGCCGTGAAAGACATCGAAGCGGAATGGGCGTTTACGCAGGATGGCGGCCATCCTGATCAGCTTCTAATCCGTATTATTAACGGTGCCGAAACCACGCTCGATATTGCCATCTACAGCCTAACGAAGCCGGACATCGTCGATGCGATCAAGAAGGCGAAGAAGCGGGGCGTGAAGGTACGCCTTATTACGGACCGTACGCAAGCTAGAGGCAAGACGCAGAAGGAAGCGCTCAAGCTGCTGGGCAGCGCCGGCATTCCGATGAAGGTAAACAAACACAGCGGGCTGATGCATTTGAAAATGACGATTGCGGACGGCGAGAACGCGACTACGGGCTCGTTCAATTATTCGAAATCGGCAAGCACGGACAACGATGAGGTGTTGATGGTGCTGCGAAACAGCGAGGTCGCCAAGTCGTTCGCCGAGCAATTTCAAGCGATGTGGGACGATACGGAAGGCTTTGAGGCGATTACGCCGATCATTGCCGAGGATGCGCTGAAGGTGAACGGGACGGCAGACGGAACGGAAGCATCGGATGCGCCGGTCGCAGCGCAGCCGGATGGAGTCATTTATCGCAGCTGCGCGGAAGTGAAGGCGGCGGGCAAGGCGCCGCTGCGTAAAAGCGATCCCGGCTACAGCACCAAGCTCGATGGCGACAAGGACGGCATTGCCTGCGAGCGTTAAATGCAAGTCGACAAGGGCGGTGTCCGGTCTGATCCGGATACCGCCCTCGATCCGTTCATTGCCCGCGATGCTTGTAGGCGCGCGGGTTCACGCCATGCCGCTTGCGAAACTGATTGGCGAAGTGGTTGTAATTCTGAAAGCCGACATCGAGCGCGACCTCGGAGGCTTGGCGGTCGGTGTGCTCAAGCAGCAGCGCGGCTTGGTGGATGCGCATGTCGTTTAGCGAGTCGACAATCGACGAGCCGGTCGATTCTTTGTACAAATGAGAAAGCCTTGACGGCGACAAGCCGACCGCCTTGGCGAGCTCATCGATCCGGATCGGATCCTGCATGCGCGAGGAGAGCAGATGCCGGATTTCCTCGATGCGCGGATCGACCTGCCTCGACAGCCGCTGCGCGAGCAACAGCAGAATCTCCCGCATCGTATTCTCGCACAGCTCGTTCCAATAAGCGCTCCGTTCGATCGAATCGGAGACCAGGCGGCTGAACGACTGGAAGATCCGCTGCCTCGCTACGTTGCTGTCGGTCGAATGAATGAGCAGCTTCGCGTTCGGGAGCAAGCTCGTTTCCATGAACCGCGACGTGAAATGCGCCCAGAGGAAGTGCCAGCTGCTTCCCTTGCGGGTACCGTATTGATGGGGCACGCCGGGCTGCATCAGCGTCACGTCGCCGGTCTGGCAGAATCGTTCCTCTCCGTCGATTAGAAAATACCCGTCACCTGCAAGCGTATAGGTGATCAACCAATCGCTCATTCCCTCCAGACGTTTGACGGTGTATTGTTCCGGCTCATGGAAATGACCCGCTATGACGATGTTTCCGCCTTGTTGCTTTACATAGGAGGGCAGATCCCTGCCTTTCATGCTCATGCCTGACACGCTCCCGATTCCATCTCATTTGCATACCATTATAGCAGGATTGTAGGAGTAATTAGCAACATTCTTACTTCACGGGCAGCATCGAATTACCTACAATAAAGGTATTCCTAGAGTAGAATCAACAAGTATGGTAGGAGGAAGCGATATGCCACAAACGCTGCGTGTTCTCACGGAAGAACAGAAGATGCAATTCGATACGGAAGGGTATCTCATCGTGAAGGGTCTGTTCTCGCCTTCGAATATAGAAGAAATCGTCGAGACCTTTGACAAGATGAGCTATGAAACGATTCCAGGCTATTTCGAGCCCAATCTAGAGGCTGACGGAAGCGATCCGCTGCAGCGTTATCCGCGCGTCATGCATCCGCATCGCTTCAACGATACGTCCATGAAATACATGCTGCATCAGCCGGTTATGGAAATTCTTGCCGACCTGTACGGTGAAGAAGCCTACGCGGCGCAAAGCATGTTCTACTACAAGCCGCCGGGCTCGCGCGGCCAAGCGCTGCACCAGGATAATTTCTATTTGCAGGTTGAGCCGGGCAACTGCATTGCCGCTTGGACGGCCATTGATGAAGCGTACGAGGATAACGGCGGCTTGCTCGTCGTGCCGAAAACCCATGAACACGAAATTTCTTGTCCGGACAAAGCCGATACGAATGAGTCTTTCACGACTCATTACGTGAAGCCGCCGAAGGACGGCGTCGTCAAGCCGGTCATTATGGATAAAGGCGACGTGCTGTTCTTCAACGGCAATCTGATTCACGGTTCGTACCGGAATAAGACGAAGGACCAATTCCGCCGGGCGTTTATTTGCCATTATGCCAACTCTTCGGCTGCCAAGATCAACATGCATTACAATCCGCTTTTTAAATCCGACGGCACGGAAGTCATTTTGGAGGGCAACCCGGATGGCGGCCCGTGCGGCGTCGAGACGACCGAATTTTTCTATCATTAGTAACTGCAAGAAGAGCCGCGCTGCCTTTTGGCAATGCGGCTCTTTTGTGACACCCGAAGATATGCATAGTTTTTCGGTAAAGATGCGAAGCTAAATGGCAATCGCTTAAGCCATAATAAGAGCATACCGAAAACCACGAAATTACGAATGATAATGCTTAGGAGGCGCCGTCATGTCGAACATCGCAAACGGTCGATTAACACAGTCAGAAGTGGATTTTTACAATAAAAACGGATATACGCTGTATAAGAAACAGCTGTTCAGCGCGGAGAAGCAAGCGGAGCTATCGGCCATTTTCGAGGAGCAGTGGGAGTTGGTCGGCCGCCGCTTGAACAGCGAGCTTGACACGCCTCACTTCCGGGACGAGCGCCTGCTGAAGTTCTTGCTCAGCGACGAGGTGCTGGATTTGGTCGAGCCGATCATCGGGCCCAACATTGGCTTGTGGTCGAGCCACTTCATCTGCAAGGAGCCGCTCATTGGCAAAAAGACGCCTTGGCATGAAGATTCCGCGTATTGGAACGGCCGCTTGTCCCGTTACGACAAGATCGCAACGGTATGGCTGGCGATTGACCGCAGCTGGAAGGAAAACGGCTGCATGCGCGTCATTCCGGGCACGCACAATAACGGCTTCTCGGATTACGAGAATATCGATACCGACGATACGATCTTCACGACGCAGATCAAAAACATCGACGAATCCGATGCGGTCTACTTCGAACTGGAGCCTGGCGAGTGCTCGATTCACGATTCGCGGATCATTCACGGCGCAACGCCAAACAAGAGCCCGTACCGCCGCTGCGGATACACGATGCGTTATTTCTCGACGGAAGCGCGCGTCATCCCGGAGAAGAACGCCAATCATAAAATTTGGCTGGCCCGCGGTAAAGATATAGCAGGAAGCAACTTCGTTAACGTATAATACGCATAATTAGTGAATACAAATTCCGCAGCAGGCGAAAGGTGAAGTGAGATGAGCGTCTATAAAGGTCCGGAACGATTATTAAATGACAGCTATATGACATTGTCCGCTCCCTTCCGTTTGTTCAAGCATTCCATAGACGGACTGATCGACACGCATTGGCACGAGTTTTTCGAAATGGGCTTCGTCGTGTCGGGCAGCGGCACGCATGTGCTTAACGGCGTCCCTTCGCGGTTGACGAGAGGCTCGGCCTTTCTGCTGACGCCGGCTGACTTTCACAGCTTGAAGTCAGATCCAGGGGAGACGCTGCAGCTGTACGATTTTATCTTCAAGGAGCAATTCATTCGCGAGCCGCTCTTCGAGCTCCTCTTCGGCCAGAACACCGAGCACGCGTATTGGTATTTAGGCGATGAGATCGAAACGATCGAGCGCGAGTATGAGCGAATTTGGGATGAAACGCTGCACTGGCAAGCGGGAAGCGATCTGCTCATCCAGGGCAGCGTGGAGAGGCTGCTCATTGACCTGTCCCGCAAATGCAAGGGGACGGGGCAAGCGGCTCAGGCGTCGACGCCGGATTTGATGCAGCCGGTTCAATCGTCCGTGCGCAAAGCGCTCATCTACATCCAGCATCACTTCCGTGAAGCGATTCCGCTTGAGGAAGTAGCGTCTTACTGCGGACTGTCCGCCAACTATTTCAGCGAGTGTTTCCGCAAAGGAACAGGCACTACCTTCCAAAGCTATGTACAGGAGCTTCGCTTGCAGTTTGCCAAGTCGCTGCTCAAGACGACGCAGCTGCCGGTCACGGAGATTTGTTTCGCTTCCGGTTTCAATACGCTTCCGCATTTCGAGCGGGCGTTCAAGAAAAGGTTCGGTTTGCCGCCTAGACTGTTCCGCAAGCAATAATTTCACATGAAGAAGGTTCCACCCGGCCCGGCGCGTGCCCCCAGCAGCGCTTGGCCGGTTTTTTGCTGTGCGGCGACTCTAGCAAAATCGCTATTTACGTTTGAAATCGCTATACTAATGAAAGAGTTATTTCTACGCTCCGAAGCGGGCAGGCAGGAGGTATTATGGCACTCAGATTCTTCATTATACTAGCGGTATTTTTACTCTTGCAGGTGTATATCGGCTGGCATGTCGATTTGTTTATTGCGGCGGCTGGCTGGCATGTTCCGGGAGGCCTGTTCTGGCCGGTATTCAGCGTGGTATCACTCGGTTATCTCCTTGCGCGTATGCTGCGCAGGGTACTGCCGAGAGCAGCGGCGGACGGCTTGAAATGGATCGGCTCATACTGGATCGCGATTATCCAATACAGCGTACTTCTTCTTCCGTTTGCAGATCTGGCGGCTTGGGTGCTTCGCGAAGCAGCTTTGCTCTCTCATCGCGAATCGATTCTGTGGACGGGCGTTGCGGTCATCGCGGCTTTTTCGGTGCTATTGGTAAAAGGTTCCCATAACGCGTGGAGTCCGGTCGTTCGCAGTTATGAAGTGAATATTCCAAAGTCTGCTGTCGGAATCAGACAGCTGAGCATTGCAGCCGCGTCCGACCTGCATCTGGGTACGACGGTGGGCCGTCGCCATCTGCAGCGGCTTGTCGATCGCGTCAATGAACTGCAGCCGGATTTGATGCTGCTGCCGGGCGATGTGCTCGATGATGATGTTACGCCTTTCATTAAACACGGCTACGCCCGTAAGCTTGCGGAGATCAAAGCGACCTACGGTACGTACGCGATACTTGGCAACCATGAATATTATGGCGGCGGCATCACCGAATTTGTTCGGGCTATGAAGGAGGTCGGTATTCCGGTTCTGTTGGACGAGACCGTAACGATCGCCGATCAAGTGTACTTAATCGGGCGAAAGGATAAGACGGACCGGGGCCGGAAAAAGGCAGCGGAGCTTGTTGCCGGTCTAAACGGCGAGCTGCCGATTATCCTCATGGATCATCAGCCGGCAGCGATTGCCGAAATTGCGGATGCGGGCGTTGATCTGTCCGTCCACGGCCATACGCATCGGGGCCAGATGGCGCCGAATCACTTGGTAACTAAGCGGATCTTCGAGCTTGATTACGGTTACTTGCTCAAGGGGCGTCTGCATGCTTTTGTATCATCGGGGTTCGGTACATGGGGGCCGCCGATTCGAATCGGGAGCCGGAGCGAAATTCTATCGATCATCGTGAGGTTCGAATCTGAAAGTGACAACAAATAGTTGTTGGTTGCGCGCGATTAGGGGCGTATAATCGAGTCAAAGACGTATTAAACTGGGGAGCCTAACATGGAACTGGAACTCATTACGCCAATGCAGGAGCCGCCTGCGCGAGAGCCGTTCTGGAAGAGGCTAGCGGGCTGGCTGCTCGAACGGGGAAAACAAACCTTTCACTATGATACGCCGCTTTGGCGGTTTGCGATAATCGGGCTGTGGGTCGCGTGCAGCTCAGTACTCATGATTGCTGCGCTTGGCATGCCGACTGGGATTGGGGTATTGTTCGATTGCACCGTCGCGGTTCTGCTCGGCACGATCGTTACTGGTGCGGCAGGGATCATCGGCGCGTATGCGCTGACTCTGTGCTATGTTCCTTTACCTCGACTTACTCTTGCTTTTTACTTGAGTACTGGTGCGCTGATCTGGTATGTCTGCGACGAAACGAATATTGGCAATCCGCTATCGATCATATTGGCAGCTTGCATGGCTCTGATTGGGGCGGCGGTCGGACTGGTCATCGGCACGCTGGCTAGCAAGCGGGCAGGGCTGCTAGTGAAGTTCACGGTAATCGTTGCCGTAACCTTATCCGGACTTTCGTTCAACAAATGGCCGATGAATCAACCGCAAGCCGTTCCGGCGGCAGCTTTGGCGGATGCGGCGGATCAGCCTGCCGAAGAGGTGGAGCTGCTCGATGCAGACGATCCTTCGGAGCGCGGACTGTTCCGTGTGCGTAGTTTTACCTATGGCAGCGGAATCGATACGAGACGCGACGAATATGGTTCGAACGTTATGCTGACCTCCAACTCAGTAGACGCGTCGGCGTATATCAAACGCTGGAACTGGATGCGTTCGTTTTTCTGGGGCTTTGATCAGGAGGAGCTTCCCGTGAACGGCCGCGTATGGATGCCCGAGGAAAAAGGGAAATATCCGCTCGTTCTCCTGGTGCATGGCAATCATCTGATGGAGCAATTCTCGGACGGAGGCTATGCCTACCTAGGCGAGCTGCTGGCCAGCAGAGGATTCATCGCTGTATCGGTAGATGAGAACTTCCTGAACTATTCGGTCTGGGGGAACATTCCGAATAACGATTTTAAAGTCCGGGCTTGGATGCTGCTCAAACATCTGCAGCAGATTACGGCATATAGCGAGCAGCAGGGCAATCCGTTTTATCAATCGGTTGATCTGCAAAAGGTAGCGTTGATCGGCCATTCCCGAGGCGGACAGGCGGTAGCGATGGCGGCCGATTGGACGAAATGGTTCGCGGACGACAAATCGCTGACCGGCCTTAAAGGCATCGGCATTCAAGCCGTGATCGGCATTGCGCCGACGGATACCAACGTCGATAAGAAGAAGCCTCAGCTTCGCGATAAGTATTATCTGTCCCTGCAGGGCGCAAGCGATGGGGATGTGGATACGTTTAACGGCGAACGCCAATATATCCGTTCATCGTTCTCGCCGGATTCGGAGCGCTTCAAAGCGACGCTCTACATCGGCGAAGCGAATCATAGCCGGTTTAACACGGATTGGGGCACGATGGACGACAGCTTGCCCGGCGGCTTGCTGCTTCGCAACAGCGACATGATGCCTGCGGAGGATCAGCGCCAGGTTGCCGAAGTCTATGTCAGCGCGTTTCTCGAGGCGGCACTGCACGGGAAGAAGGAATATCAGCCGTTGTTCGCCGATTACCGGACAGGCGCCTCTTGGCTTCCGGAGGCAACCTATATGAACCGCTACGAGGATGGCAGCTTCATACCGCTGGCTCGCGCCGAAGAAGATTACAGGAAAGAGACGCTAAGCAGCGGCGCTGAGGCAAAAGCCGAACATCTGCAATGGACGGAGGAGGCTGCCAAAGACCGCGACAACAATGACAAAGGCAGCCGCGGCGTGGCGCTGCAGTGGAAGCAGGGAGATGGCAGCTACACGCTTGAGCTGTCCGAAGCATGGCGCGATAAACTTCGGGGAGAGGGCCAGCAGCTGCTATTCTCGATGACGAATCTAGAGCGGGCGCTAGTGGAGAAACAGGATGCCGGCACTGATGAAGGCCCAATACCGCTGCCGGCTATAGAGGTCGAGCTGCAGAGCAGGGACGGTGCGGCCGTTCGCTTGCCGCTCTCGATGTTCAAAGCGGTGACTCCGCTGCCGTACACGACGTTCACCTGGTTCCCGTGGATGGAGAAGAAGGTTAAGAACGGCAAATATAAAGTGCCTACGGAAGCGGTCTTTCAAACGTACAGCTTGCCTCTCGAGCGATTCGAAGCCGCTAACCCGGACTTCGAGGCTGCCGAGCTGTCTCGCGTAACGTTCTATTTCACGAGCAGCAAAGGGAAAGTGATGCTCGACGATATCGGGTTTAGCGATGCCGTAAATGACGTTCGAGCGGACGAATCTCAGTAAGGCCAACCAATTGACAGTAAACGGTTTCATTGTTAATTTAATGTTGGCTGTAATTCTAATTTCGGGCCGCTGAATAAATAACGCACTCATGATGGAGGGGTAAGCATGCTTCACGGGATTCCGAATATCATTTCTCCCGAACTGCTAAAGATTCTAATGGAAATGGGCCACGGCGACGAAATCGTCATCGGCGACGGCAACTTCCCTGCGGCCAGCCACGCGCAGCGTCTCGTCCGCTGCGACGGTCATCAGGTTCCTGAATTGCTGGATGCGATCCTGCACCTGTTCCCGCTCGACCAATACGTGGAGAAACCGGTATCGCTGATGCAGGTCGTTCCTGGCGACAAATCGGAGACGCCGATTTGGGATACGTTCGAGACGATTATCCGCGAGCGTACCGGTAAGTCCGATACGTTCGAGCAAGTGGAGCGGTTCGAGTTCTATAAACGTGCGCGTAACGCGTATGCGATCATCGCAACCAGCGAAAGCGCCTTGTATGCGAACATTATTCTTAAGAAAGGCGTCATCGCTTAACTGGCGCCATTCCCGCCCGGCATAGACCGGTCGCCCCGATTTCCTAATCGGCGGCGGCCGGTTTTTTTGCGTTCAAATTGGTAAAACTATGCCGAAATGGAAGGAGGGACCGCTGAGTCATGAATGAAAAGTCGCTTAGCTTCTGGCCGGTTTTCATGATGCTGACGCTATCGTTCGGACTTTCATCCCATGTGCTCGTGCTGCCGACCGTCTTGGATGTAAGCGGCAGGGACGCATGGATGTGCGGCATCATCGCCTTTGCCGTTGTCATGCCTTGGACCGCTGTCTTTGTCACCGGGACGATGAAACGGACGAAGCAAATCGATTTGCGGCAGTGGCTGCGGAAGCGGCTCACTCCTTTCGGCGCTTGGCTGTTGATTTTGCCGATCATCGTACTCTTGCTGCATACGAGCTTTCAAACGTTTATTACAACGACGTCTTGGACTTCGTTTACGTATTTGCCGCAAACGCCTCAGGTAGTCGTCATGATCTGTTTGATGACGTTGATCGGGTTCGCATCTTATAGCGGGCTGAGGGCAATCGCTTATTTGTCCTGCCTGCTGCTTCCGATGGTCGTTATCCTCGGCGATTTCGTCATGAGCGCAAATATGCCGTACAAAGACTACGCGCAGCTGCTGCCGATGCTCGAGCACGGATGGAACAAGCCGCTGCAAGGCGCTGTCTACGCAATCAGCTGCATGACGGAATTGTGGTTGCTGCTGTTCTTCCAGCATCATCTCAGCCGTCCGATCAAGCATTGGCAGCTACAGCTGCAGCTTGCTTTCATTGCGCTTCTGATGCTGGGACCTACAATCGGTGCCTTAACGGAGTTCGGACCTGCGGAAGCGGATAAGCTGCTCTATCCGGCATTTGATCAGTGGCGCCTCGTAAAGATCGGCAAGTATATCGAGCATGTCGATTTCTTCGCCATTTATCAGTGGCTATCCGGAGCCGTAATCCGGACATCACTCGGCTTGACGCTCGTGGTCGAACTGATTCCGCTGCGGAAGCCGAAAGCGCGGGCTATTTTTATCCTCCTGATCAGCCTGCTGTTTATCGTGACCGCCACGTATCTGCTTACAAACATACGGTTATCGCAGGCCCTTTTTTTCGAAACCGCGTTTATTATCGAGTTGATCATCATCATCTTCGTGTCGACTTGCATCTGGCTGTTATCGTTCACGGGCGTTCCGAAGGAGGGGGTGTTGTATGAGAATCCGAAGCAAGGGCAAGATGCCGGAGCAGCCAAATCCGACAATAACCTGTGATTGGCTTCACGAAGCTGTCCGCGGCTGCGGTGACGTGGAAGTGCGTTATCTGCAACGCGGAAAGGAAGGCTCCGACAAACAAGAGCATTATACGATCTGGTATTGCGTCGGCACGGTCGATTTTCACCTGTTGCAAACCTTGCTGGAGGACAGCGACGGCATCGGCGGGATAAGGCTGGATCCCGAGTCGAGCCCGCTGATTACCAGCTTGGACCCGGGCGAAGAGGGGAAAGTGCTGTTCAATATGCTGTTCTCCGGCCAGATCGTGCTCTGGAAGCAGGAGAATGGGCGGTTCTATGCGGTGGATTGCTCCAATCAGCCCAGCAGAAGCATTGAAGAATCTACGCTGGAACTGGCAATCAAAGGGCCGCGCGACGGATTCGTCGAAGATATTGAAACCAATATTGCGCTGATCCGCAAACGGCTGCGTACGCCGAAAATGCGGCTGGAGTGGTTTACGATCGGATCGGAATCGCAGACCACGATCGCGCTGCTTTCCATGAACGGCATAACGTCTGAAGCGGCCGTGAAGGAAGCGAGGAGAAGGCTGAACGGAATCGAGATCGCGGTGCTTCACGGTGCGGGCGAGCTGGAGGAGATCATCACGGATCGGTCGCTTGCGCTTGTGCCGCTTCTCGATTATGTCGGCCGGCCGGACTTTGTCGTGCAGTCGCTGATGAACGGCCGCTTCGCGATTCTGGTTGACGGCAGCCCGGCAGCGCTAATCGCGCCGGTTAACATTTCGTTGCTTGTCAAATCCCCGGAGGATGCGTACCAGCCCTTTTATTTTGTCGCCTTCGAGCGGACGCTGCGGCTGATCAGTTTCTTGTTTGCCGGTATGCTTCCCGGCTTCTATCTTGGGCTGTTGGCGTTCAACAACGACCAGCTCCCGTTCGCGCTGCTTGCGACCATAACGATGTCGCGCATTGGGCTGCCTCTAAGTCCGCAGATGGAGCTGATTATCATGATGGTCATGTTTGAAATATTCCGGGAGGCAGGTGTCCGTCTGCCGAGAGCGGTCGGGCAGACCGTCACCGTCGTCGGCGGACTTATCGTCGGCGACGCAGCGATACGAGCTGGACTTACTTCACCAACGATGCTTGTCATCACGGCCGTGACCGCGGTGTCTACCTTCACCCTGGTGAATCAGTCACTTAACGGTTCCGTCACGGTGTTCCGGTTCTTCATTATGTTTGCCGCCGCTTTTCTTGGGCTGTTCGGCTTCTTTCTCGCTCTCTTCGGAGTCTTGCTCTACTTATGCACGCTGGAGTCGTTCGGCCTGCCGTTCATGAAGCCGCTTGCTCCTTTCGAGTTTAAAAAGATGTTGACGGCCGTGTGGCAGCTGCCGTGGAAATACCGCGTCAAGCGCAGAGTGCCATGAGAAGCCTGAAAATAGGGCTAACGCTGCTGCTGGCGGCGGCGGTGGCGGTTATTCTAGGCGGCTGCGGAGATACGACCGACCTCAGCGGACAATCCTTTGTTACGGCGATGGGCATCGATTATCAGGAAGGCAAGTATGTCGTGAACGTCCAATTGATGGATTTCTCCTCGATCGCAAAGACCGAGAGCCCGAAAACAACCAAGCCTTCCGTATGGATCGGAATCGGCAAGGGCAATAGCATCAATGCCGCGACCAATCAAATCGCGGTTACGACCCAGAGCACGCTAAATTTCGATCAATTGAAGGTCGTCATCATCCGCGAGCCTGCCATGACCAAGATGAATGAAATTTTGGATGCGGTCAACCGGGTACGGGTGACCCGATATACGATTTGGATGTACGGTACGCGCGGAAGCATAATCGACCTGATGACCTCAAGCTCGTTTTTTAAGCTCTCTCAGATGTATAGCTTGATTTTCAATCCGCTTGCTGCGGTAAAACATAACAGCACGATGGCCCCGATTTCGATGCTGAAATTCGTAGCGGATTACAATGAAAACGCGGTAACCGCCCTGCTTCCGAGCGTAAGCGTGACGAAAGCGGTTTGGCATGAAAATGCGGCGCAGATCCCTGTCCAGCAGTTTGACGGCGTATTCGCCTTCAAAATGAAGAAGGAGATGGCTTATTTTACGATCAAGGAAGCATTAGGGACAAGATGGGTGAGCGAGCGCTTCCAGAAGGCGCATTATACGGTACAAGACGAAGCGCAAAACACGTCCGTCGTGTCGATTTTGGACTTGAAGGCAAAGAAGAAGGTCATAGCGGCTAAGAAGGGGATGAAATATGTCCTTCTAATCCAAGCGAAAGGGCAGCTGATCGAGCAAGGAGGGAATCAGACGGTGTCCCAAATCGAAGGGAAGGTCCGCAAACGGATCGAAGACGAAATCAGGCAGGCCTATGTGGCCGGAATCCGCAAGAAAGTCGACTTGTTTAATTTTGAAGAGACGCTGTACCGCTACCATAACAATGAATGGAAGAAAGCGGCGTCCAAGGGTAATTTCCTGCCAGGCGAGAACGAACTCGAGGTGAACGTTTCGTTCCGCGTTAAGCATGCAGGCGTTTTTGATGCCAATTAAGGGATACAAACTATATACGATTCACGGGCTTATGGACTTATGGACGGACAACCTCATACTCTCCGGCATATACTAATACGATGACGAACCACGAAGGAGAGCGAGGTTGTGCCGCACACGATTGTATGCAGCGTTACAGCTTTATTCGGTTCATTGCTTACCTTCTCGTTTGGCATGTGGCCGGAATCCTTAACCTTCCTTCTTGTGGCGATGGGTGTGGATTATTTAACGGGCATTTCGGCTGCAATCAAGGAGAAACGGTTAAACAGCAATGTAGGCGCATGGGGAATCGCGAAGAAAGGAATCATGCTGCTCGTTATCCTGCTTGCCCACAGGATGGACATCCTACTGGAGTTAAGCGGCGTCGCGATGGGCGGCGCGATCTATTTTTACCTGGCGAACGAGCTGATTTCTATCACCGAAAACTTAGGACGCATCGGCGTTCCGATGCCCGATAAGGTGCGTGAACTCATAGAAGTGCTGAAACGGAAAAAATAAGTATAGTCCGCTTCATTTGCGGCCATCCTGTTTGGGATGGTCCTTCTTTTTTGCGAATAAATAACATCGGCCTTACCTGCTTGCAACTTCAAATCCGCCTTGTTATAATGGGAACAAATGTTCCTATCGCAATGGCTTGGAGGGGTCAGCATGGCTGTAGATATGAATATGTCGTCACCGCCCGTTCAGATCGGCAAGGAGCTGGAGCTTGTGAAGCGCTATGTTCTGCTCGGCATCGTGAATCAAATTCTCGATCATGATATCCGGATCGTCGGGGCGACGGCAACGAAGCTGCCTCGGCTGTACGAGTCGATGATGAGGGGACTCCAGGACCGGGTACTGCTGGAGCTGGCTGCCATGCGCAGGCAGTTTCGGGAGAGCGGCATCGGCGTAGAGAAGGAGAAACGGAGCACGACAGGCCTCTCGGCCGCCTACAGCTGCATGGGCTACAGGCATTCGTTCTCGATGCCGTGGTCCTTCGTGAAGGCGGAAGCAGAGCGGCTGCTGAAGAGCTACTTGACGAAGTGATGTTCATCGTTTTGTCAAAAAGCCGAAAAAAGTTTATTTGTTCAACCAGTTTAAGGTTGAGAAGAACGGACGATCTTATGTAATATAGGGAGTAGACATTTGATGAAAAGGGGAGCAAGAGGCAATGCATAAGTGGATTATGTTCATCGTTTTCGCAGCGGCTTCGGTACTTGGCGTATATTTGCTGACGACTCAGCTTCCGGGCAAGCCGGTCGATGAAGCGGCATCTCTGCCGCCTGGCGTTACATTATTGAAAGTGGAAGCTTCCGCTGACTTCGTATTCGACCAAGAAGAATACAAAGTAAAGAAAGGCGATAAAGTTAAACTCAAATTGGTCAACAAGAGCGGCGTACATGGTCTTGCTATTCCTGACCTGGGCATCGATCTTCAAGGCGACAAGCTGGAACAAGAAGTGGTATTTGATAAGCCGGGCAAATACGAGATGCACTGTGCCGTTGCATGCGGAACAGGCCATCTTGACATGAAGTCTGTTCTAATCGTTGAATAACAAGCGAAATAAAAAAAAGGAGCCGCAAACGGCTCCTTTTTTAAATGTTGCAGAAGGTGTCCATAGGTTCTTCAGTCGTACGAACGGCGGCGGTTGCGGCCCTTGGCTATCGCCCAATCGACGATGTAACCGAGCAGCGCCCAGCTGGCGATCGTGAGCACGTACATAAGGTAAACGTTGACGTTATGGATGTCCACGACCATGTCCGCGATCCAGGCCGGAACGCTGAACATGAAGAACACCATGTTATGCGGATCGTAGCCCGTGGAGTTATAGAGGCATAAAGCGACGCCGATCAGCGAGGCTGTAATGGTTGCCGGATAGCGCATGCGTAAGATCCCCTTTTCTCGAAGATTGCCGATTGACGGCACCTTGGGTTATTATGTGACAAAAGGATGCTCCGCATCCAAACCACAATGACGAAGGAGCGAACTTATTATGATAACGCATATCGTATTGTTCAAATTGAAGGACGGCAGCCCGGAGAGCGTTGCGCGCACCGTGCAGGTACTTCGCAATATGGAAGGCAAGATCGACGAGCTCAAGCATATCGAGGTCGGAACGGACGTGCTTCATTCGGAACGCTCGTACCATATCGCTTTGGTTACGAAGTTTGAATCGATGGACGCGTTAGCCGCTTATCAGGTACATCCGGTACATAAAGAAGTCATCGCGCATATGGCGGAGGTCCGCGAGGCATCCGTAAGCGTGGACTACGAGAGCTAAGAAGAGGACGGCTTGGAGCATGGGTGACGTATTTGAAATGTTGACTTACCTGCTTGTCGTGATCATCAGCGCGGTCGTCATGACCGTCTGGTTGAAACGGAAAGCACGCAAGAACAAACGGCAATAACGAACAGGGGTTATGCAAGTATGTATTATGTAAACCGTGAGCAGCTGTCTGTACGGCTGCAGGTCATTCCTGAAGTAGCGGCCGCGCTGCGGCAGCTGGAAATGAATTGGGACGGCAGCTTGCTGCAGGGGCTAGCGCAGGAACGCGCCCTCCATCTGGCCATCGAGACCGTGACGGATATCGGCAGCTGCCTCATTGACGGATTTATTATGCGGGATGCAAGCAGCTATGAGGATATTGTTGAGATCATCGGGGGAGAGCAGGTGTTTCCGGCAGCCTTGCAGGAGACGCTGCTCGAGCTGGTACGGCTGCGCAAGCCGCTTGTCCAAGAATATTATGAATGGAACCGGGCTTCCCTTCATCCGCTGACAGCGACGCTGCCGGAAACGCTGACGGCGTTCAAATCCGCCGTTGAAGCCTATCTGGTGCAAGAGCTGGGCAGCTGACAGGCATCTCTTGTCGATTTACGAATCGGCCAAAATGCGTTACAATGACGTCATTAGAACGTGCTGTTCATGCTAAAGGTGGTGAGGGAATGGAACAGGATGGAACTCCGATGGGATTGCAGAAGGAGCAGCTGTTCAAGCAGGACGGCTCGACCCGGCAAACCGTGCTGACGCTGCTGAAGACTCACGGGCAGATGAATGCCGGCGAATTGGCGAAGCATCTGCAAATTACGGAAATGGCTGTACGCCGTCATTTGAGCACGCTCGAGCGGGACGGCTTGATCGCGCCGACGATTGTGCGCCAAGCTATGGGACGGCCGACGCATATGTTTAGTCTCACGGAGCAAGCCGAGCTGCTATTCCCGAAGAACTACCATGTGTTCGCTTTGGACTTGCTGGAGGAGCTGGAAGACGATCCGGATACGGCCGCGATTGTCGACCGCTTGTTCGAAGGCCGCAAGCGCAAGCTGTTAGAGCGCTATGCCTACCGGATGGACGGCAAATCGCTGGAGGAGAAAGTGGCGGAGCTGGCGTCGATCCAGAACGAAGGCGGCTATATGGTGGCGCTTGAAACCGATGAGAGCGGCATGGTGCTTCATGAGTACAACTGCCCGATTGCCCAAGTGGCGAATCGGTATCAGCAGGCATGCCAATGCGAGCTTTCGCTCTTTCAGCAGCTGCTCGGCACGGAAGTGGAACGTACGGAATGTTTGGCCAAGGGCGGCGGTAAGTGCAGCTATCGGATAGCGGGACAATAAGCATAAAGAGGGGTTAGGAATCGTTCCTAACGCCTCTTTTTTTTCGCGCTTTAGTGTCAAGTCAAGCCCATGCTAAGTATTATGACAGTAACAATTGGGCATTCGCCCTGGCAGCATGGTTGGGAGGTGTCCGCTCATGGCGGGTTATTGGCTTGAATTTGCAGCGGTTGCGGCGTTTGTTGTGCTTGTTGGCGGTATCCTGCTGTGGCTGAGGTCAACGGACCGCAAGCTGGCAAAGCTGCTCCAGACGGCAGAAGCGATGGAGCGGCATGCGAAGCAGACGGCTGACCAAGTTTGCGAGCTCCTGGTACCCGCGACGGCAACGGTCCGTACCGTGCAGAAGCAGATGGAGGGGCTGTCGAAGCTTGCGGAAGCGACAAAGCGGATCGGGGATGCGGCCAACCAGTTGTCCATCACCGTAAACCGGCTTTCTGAAGAGCTGAACGACACGGTGGAACGCCATGCCGCAAAGTCAGGCCCGAAAGTGAAGCACGGCATCACGGAAGCGCTCGATTGGGCCGAAGTCGGGTATGCGGTTTGGCAGTTCTGGCAATCGAAGCGAAAAGAAAACCGTACTTCTGCATGCTCAGGCTATGACCAAGGGCAGGATATGACTAACTGAACAGAAATACGTCCGCCTGACTTAAGCATACAGCGGAAGGCAGACGTACCAAAGGAGTGTAATGGATCATGGCTAAAAGTGGAAAAAGTTTTTTGTTCGGCGCGATCGCCGGCGGCGTAATCGGTTCCGTAACGGCGCTCTTGCTGGCGCCTAAATCGGGCCGCGAGCTCCGCAAAGATATTGCGGACGGCACGCAAGCCGTTTCCGAACGTACAGTACACATTGCCGGCCAAGTCGGCGATTCGACGGTACGCATCGCGAAGCAAGTTGGCAATGGCGTTTCGACGGCTGCTGTGAAAGCGAAAGATACGGCAAGCTCCGTCATCGATAATGTCCGCAGCTGGCGCTCGGGCGATAAAGATGAGTCGTTGTCGTTCATCGCCGAGAGCGCGGAAGAAACAAATGAGTTTGTACATGAAGCAGGCGAGTTTGCACAAGAAGTAGGCGAGGTTGCACAAGAAGCAGGCGAGGCTGTGCAGGAAACGGTCGCAGAAGGACAGGAGCAAGTCGAAGAGCTGGTACAGGAACGCAGAGAAGAGCTGCAACCAATCGGTTATTAAAACAAAGTTCAAAAAAGGCGTATGGAATCCACATTCCATACGCCTTTTTTACGTTTATCTGCCGCGGGCTTGAAGCCGGTACTCAGATGGGGAGTATCCGAACGTTTTGCGGAACTGCTTAGAAAAGTAGAGCGCGTCCGGATAGCCGACCGAAGAAGCCACTTGATCGATGGACAGATGTTTTTGCCCGTTCAGCAGTTCCTTGGCACGCTCCATTCTGACTTTCAACAGAAATTGCATAGGCGACAAGCCGGTCACGTGCTTGAACATTTTCGATAAATGCGTGCGGTGGTAGCCTAGGCTTCGAGACAGCTCCTCGATCGATACCGGCTGCGCGTATTGGTAGGACAGCCAGCGGACAGCCTGCCTGATTTGGCGGCCGATATCCGGAATGACCGCCTGCGCATGATTGGCCGGCAAGCTGCCGGCGTTTAAGAGGCCGAGCTCCTTCAGCAGCACGCGCAGCAAGCCGCTTGCCTCCAAATCGGCCAGCTCGGGGAACGGCGTCGTCTCGAGCGTGCCCCGGATTTTCCGGTAGAGCGACGCTAGCGGCCGCACGTCATCCCCATGCACGATCGGCCGCGAAGGCGAGAACCCGAGCGTGTGCAGCAGCTGCTCGGATAGATGGCCCTTGAATGCAACCCACATGTAATGCCAAGGCTCTTTCTCGTCCGCCCGGTAGGTGAACAGCTCGTCCGGAAAAATAATGAATGTATCCCCGCGTTTGCAGACATAACGGACGCCGTCGATTTCGAAGGTTCCCAGGCCGGACATGACGGTATGGACGAGATAGTAGTTATGAACGGCCGGTCCGATGTAATGGCCTCCGACCGGTCTGCCTTCGCCGCTAAAGAGCAGGGAAAGCTCGCCTTGCGCCGGCTGCGAATTATTGTAGTCGGTAAAGGAATAGTGACTCGGATCGGCATGGTACATGCCGGGCTCGTTTACGTTTCTGTCAGTCATGCGGATGCTCCTCGCCGTCATGTTTCAGGTATGTTCAGTGTAGTCGAAAAAACTACAAATGTACATATAAAACATGCTTTATTTCCTACTCAAACCGCCATTATCTGCTCTATAGTAGGGAATAGAAGAAGACATTAATCCGCTTCCAATGCGGCTATTTATCAAGGAGGATTACAATGCCGAAGATTACCTTCATCGGAGCAGGAAGTACCGTATTCGCGAAGAACGTGCTGGGCGATGTTCTGCACACGCCAGCGCTGCAAGGATTTGAAATCGCTTTGTTCGACATTAATCCGGAGCGCCTTTCCGAATCCGAAACGATGCTGAACCATATCAAGAACACGTGCGGAAGCACTTCGACGATTAAGGCTTATTCCGACCGCAAGGAAGCGCTGCGCGGTGCCAAATACGTCGTCAACGCCATTCAAGTCGGCGGCTACGATCCGTGTACGATTACGGATTTCGAAATTCCGAAGAAATACGGCCTGCGCCAAACGATCGCGGATACGGTCGGCATCGGCGGCGTATTCCGTAACCTGCGCACGATCCCGGTCATGCTTGACTTTGCCAGAGACATGCAGGAGGTTTGCCCGGACGCGCTGTTCCTGAACTATACGAACCCGATGGCGGTTCTGACGAACGTCATGAACACCTACGGCGGCATCAAGACGGTCGGCCTTTGCCACAGCGTTCAAGTGTGCGTAGACCACCTGTTCCACCACCTTGGCATGGAAACGGACGGCGTGAAATCGAAGATTGCCGGCATCAACCATATGGCTTGGCTGCTTGAAGTATCGAAGGACGGCGTCGACCTGTATCCGGAGATCAAGCGCCGCGCCCGCGAGAAGCAGAAAGAGACGCACTGGGATATGGTGCGCTACGAAATGATGCTCAACTTCGGCTATTATATTACCGAATCGTCCGAGCACAACGCCGAATACCACCCGTACTTCATCAAGCGCAACTATCCGGAGCTGATCGAGCGCTTCAACATTCCGCTTGACGAGTACCCGCGCCGCTGCATCGAGCAAATCAGCGGCTGGAAGAAGCTGAAGGCAGAACTCATCGGAAACAAAGAGCTGCAGCATAAGCGTACGCACGAATACGCGTCGTATATTTTTGAAGCGATCGAGACGAACGTGCCGTTTAAAATCGGCGGAAACGTTATGAATACCGGCTTGATCACGAATCTGCCGAAGGAAGCCTGCGTCGAGGTTCCGTGCCTTGTCGACCGCAACGGCGTAACGCCGACCTTCGTCGGCGATCTGCCGCCGCAATGCGCAGCGCTTAACCGCACGAACATCAACACGCAGCTGCTGACGATCGAAGCTGCGATTACGGGCAAGCGGGAGCATATCTATCATGCTGCTATGCTTGATCCGCATACGAGCGCTGAGCTTTCGATGGACGATATCAAAGCGATGTGCGACGATCTGATCGAAGCGCACGGCGATTGGCTGCCAGCCTACAAATAAGCGTCAACAAACCGACCAAGCCGCTCCGGCTGCATGGGCTGAATCTATCAGCTCCTGCTAAGGGCGGCTTTTCGCATTCTATTTTTCCATAATCGCCCGGTCTACTGCCATTTGTTGAACCTTGTCTGGATATGCGCTAAGATGTAGGTACCTTTTCGCCATCGTAGTCATATTCTATTGAAGTCCAGCCAAAACGTTCAAGAAAGCGGTGTGTCTGTGCAACAACCGATCGCAATATTGGATTCTGGCGTAGGCGGTTTAACAGTCGTCAAGGAAGTCATGCGTCAGCTTCCCCGGGAAAAAATCATGTATTTCGGCGATACGGCCCGTACCCCGTACGGCCCGCGCCCCGCTGAAGAAGTGGCTCGGTTTACAAGGCAAATCGTGGAGTATTTGATCCAATATCGTCCGAAAATGATTGTCGTCGCCTGCAATACGGCAACGGCCGTCGCGCTTGAGGATATCCGTTCCCGCGTTGCGATTCCGGTTGTCGGCGTCATTCATCCCGGCGCCCGCGCGGCCAACGGCCGTACGCAAACGGGCATTGTCGGGGTTATCGGAACGGATGGGACGATTCGCAGCGGCGCCTACGAACATGCGCTCAAGCAGTTATCTCCCAATATTGAAGTGATCAGCTTAGCCTGCCCACGTTTTGTGCCTCTTGTCGAACAGGGCAATTTCCGCTCGCAGGAAACGAAAGAAGTGGTGGAATCTTCGCTTGCCCCGCTGCAGAATCGCTCGATCGATACGTTAATTCTCGGCTGTACGCATTATCCGTTCTTATCGGAGACAATAGCGGAGGCCATGGGAAATCATGTAGCGCTCATCAGCTCGGCAGACGAGACAGCCCGGGAAATCAGCACCATCTTGCATGACCGAAACCGGCTGACGCGCGAAGGCGAGCTGCCGGTGCATCAATTTTTTTGCAGTGGAGATCCCCGCATGTTTAGAATCATTGCCCAGCAGTGGCTGGGTGAGCAAATCGAGTTGACACCTGTCGTGTGGCAAGTGCCTAATATCGTTTAGCCGATTCCGATAAGCGTAACGGAGCCGCCATCATCTATCTGCATCGCAGAGGAGAGGCGGCTCTTACTATGAACTGGCATTAGTAGCGCCAATTTGGCATAGCATGTGACAAAACCTGATTTGAGGTGGTTCCATGCTGCAGCCATACATTGTACAACCCGGCGATACGCTGCTGCGGATTGCCCGCAGCTTTCATATCAATTCTGAGTCGCTGCTTGCCGCGAATCCATTCTTAGCTGCTAACGAGCGGCTGGTGCCCGGCCTGGTGCTTGCTGTTCCATCGCAAGCATCAGTTTCCTACCGGGTCGGCGCGGACGATACGCTGCTCCGGATCGCGTCGCTTTTCTCCATCTCGATCCATGCTCTAATTGCTGCGAACAGCCAAGTCGACCTCACGCAGCTCTCTCCCGGACAGCTGCTATCGATCCCGGCTGCAGGCATAGGACGCATCGTGGACGGGCGCGCCGAATATGGCGCGCGCGAGCTGAAGGCGGATGCGAAGGCTTTGCTGCGGACGTATCCTTTCCTGCAGAGCAAGAGCATCGGCCAGAGCGTGATGGGAAAGCCAATCCTTGCGCTGCGTCTAGGTGAGGGGCCGGCGAAAGTGCATGTCAATGCCGGGATGCACGCGAATGAATGGATCACGACGCCGCTCTTAATGACGTTCGCCGAAGATTTGGCACAAGCGGCGACGGCAGGCATACGGATTTGCGGGGCTGATGCAAGGCGGCTGCTGCGCCAGGTGACGCTCTGGCTCGTTCCGCTCGTGAACCCGGACGGCGCGGAGCTTGTCCAGGAAGGGGCAGGCAAGGAGCATCCATATTATCATGATCTGATGGATTGGAATAACGGTTCGTCAAGGTTTACCAAGTGGAAAGCGAACATTCGCGGCGTCGATTTGAACGATCAATTTCCGGCCTTCTGGGAGGTAGAGGTAGCACGTCGCGATACAGCCGGCCCGGGCCCGCGCGATTATCCCGGTCCGAGCCCGCTTTCGGAGCCGGAGGCGCAGGCACTTGCTGCTTTTACAAGAGAAGAACAGTTCGACCTGGTTGTGGCGCTGCATACGCAAGGTCAAGAAATCTATTGGAATTACCGCGGTTACGAGCCGCCGGAAGCGGAGATGATTGCCCGCAGGCTTGGCAGGGCGAGCGGGTATAAGCCCGTGAAGCTCACAGGAAGCGATGCCGGCTACAAGGATTGGTTCATTCAAGATTTCCGCAAGCCGGGCTTTACCGTGGAAGTCGGGTATGGCGTAAATCCGCTGCCGGTTGCGTCTTTTCCCGAACTGTATGACGAGGTGAAGCCGCTGCTTGTCGCCGCTTTGGAGGCTGCCCTGCCTGATGTGCTATAATAGCGCATAAAGGAGGCGGTCTCTCATGCGCAAGTTGCTTTCGCTCCGCCACTGGCGGACGGTGTTTGTCCGGATCTTCCGTTTGATCGCCGCAAAGGAAGTCCGGCTCATGGACAAGCTGCTTTATCTCGTTCCGGTGCTGCTCTATTGGGTGCTGCCCGATATCCTGCCTTTTCTGCCGGTCGATGATATCGCGGTGACGATGCTTGCCGCCGAATGGTATACGCGTTATATGGAGCGCAAATACAGCGGTCGATTGAGATAGCGGTTGAACAATGGTCACCGTTTATTTACAATAGGAGAGATGAAGTAAATAGTCGGAACGCCGATCCTATGCGTCGGCTGCATCCATAAAGGAGATGAATTGGCGATGAAATGCAAAATTACGCGCAATGCCGCGAAGGTGCTTCGCGAAGAAGTGGACAAGCCGGAGAACGAGGGGAAGTTTCTGCGTGTTTTCATTACGCACTCGCACGGTGACCATGCCCACTACGGCATGAAGATGGACGAAGCTACGGACAACGATGAAATCATCGAGACGGACAAGGAGATCAAAGTACTGCTGGAGAAAGGCGTAGAGCTGTTGGACGGCGTAAGAATCGACTACTTCTACGTTCCTCAAGAAGGCTTCATGATTTCGAACCCGACTAAAGGCAACCACGGCGACCATTAATTCAGGACACGGTTAGGGAGAGATTCATGGCAACGAACGATATCCGCATTTGTGAAAAATGCAAGCATATCCGCGTCAAGACGATGCTGCCCAAGCTGCAGCAGATGGCACCGGACACGGAAATTCAGGTGGCATGCAAATCGTACTGCGGTCCTTGCTCCAGGTTCGCGTTCATCTTCATTAACGGCCGATATATTACGGCTCCGACCGAGGATGAGGCGATCGAGAAGGCTCGCAAATATGTGAAAAAATAAGCAAACCCCCGGCAGCTTCATGGATTGAAGCTTGCCGGGGGTTGTTTATTTTTAGGGGCGGTCACGGCCCGCTGCCTTCATGCAGCATCGGCACCAAATCATGCTCCACCACAAGGTCGGACGCCTGAAGTTCCTCCCGCGCTTTGGCGGCGCCTGCTTGGCAGGCCGCTGCGTCGGCGGCAGCCGCGCCGGTTGCGAAGGCGTAACATTTGCTGTGCTCGGGCAGCCCGTCTTCAGACGGCAGGTAAAGCACATCGCCGTCCGTGAAAGCGCCATTGCGGAACACGACCTGCTTGTTGGAGGACTGCTGCTCCTCCCGCTTGAGCTGTCCGGTGATGAGCGGCGTTCCGATCATCGCTTTATCGGCGCTCGATATGCCGAGCAGATGAAGCGCGGTAGGCGTTACATCAAGCTGCCCGCCGACTTGGCCGTAGGTTCCGGCAAGCGCATCGTCCGGCAGATGGACGACAAGAGGCACGCCTTTTAAGATACGGAACCGATCTGCCTCGTTTAAGGACTTTCCGAGAAACGATTCGAACGGTTCCCATTCCCGGATCGAATTATCGTGATCGCCATAAAACATGAAGATGGAACGGTCCCATAAGCCGGCTGTCTTCAATTCATCCACCAGGACGCCGATTGCGGCATCGGCATAATGCACCGCTTCTAAATAGTCGCCGAAGATCGTTCCCTTGAAGGTCCCGACATCCAATGTCTGCGCGGTCTTCGGCAGCGCATAAGGATGATGGCTCGTAAGCGAGATGAGAAACGAGTAAAAGGGCTGTTTCTCTTTCTTCATGAGGGCGACGGATTGCTTGAAAAACGACCGGTCACCGAGCGACCAGCCTAAAGGCTCGTCGATAACGAATGCATTTTTACTGTAAAAGGTATCGTAGCCCAGCTGATCGTACATCATGTTGCGGTTCCAGAAGCCGCCGTCATACGCGTGAAACACATTCGCCGTATAGCCGTGGTCTTTCAGCGTTTGCGGCATGCTGTCGTACGTGTGCTGTGCGTATCGGATAAAGACCGATCCCGTCGGCAAGGGCTGAAGCGACACATTGGCCGCCAAGTCCGCGTCGGACGTCCGTCCTTGCGACGTTTGATGATAAAAGTTGCTGAAGTAGAGCGAGGTACCAAGCAGCTTGTTGATGTTAGGGGTTACTTCGGCATTGCCGATTTTCCGGTTAATCACGAAGTTTTGGAACGCCTCGAGCTGAATAACGATGACGTTGCTCCCGTTGTATCGACCGTACAGCGCATCGCTTGTTTCAAGAGCCTTGCGATCGGCTTCGCGGTTATCGAACCACCGCTTCGCTTCTTCTTTCTGTTCCGCCGTGATGGTCATATCTTTTAACCAATGCTCGTTGGCATAGCGGTAGAGATCATAACCGTGGAAGCCCAGCACGCCGGTCACGTTGTATAGCGACATATTCCACCAGTTGCCGGTAAACAGCTCCGCCGCCCAGGTCGACTTGGCTTTATGGACGGGAACGTAGACGAGCGCGAAACCGATGAGGAACACGGCAAGTCCCGCCCCAAGCCGCCGAGCTGCCGTGGCGAGCAGGCTTCGCTTCACATACGATGGCTCGTTTATCCGGCTGCGGCGGCTTTTGCGCATGCGGTAGATCGTATGAACCGCTATCGGCACCAGGATGATCCAATCGACGAAGAACCCTATGTCCGGGGCACGCAGCAGTGAATCGATGCTCTCGCCGAGCGCGCCGACCTGGCCGGCCTGCATCAGCACCGGCACCGTTATGAGGTCTTGGAAGTATCGGAAGTAGATAAGGTCCGAGTAAATGACGGCCGTTAAGACGACATCGAGCGCAATGAGCGAGAGAATGCGGCCTCTTGCCGGAAGCCAGAGCGTCCAGAAGGAGGCTAACGCCAGCGTACCGACCGCGGTCATGACATCGTCGCGGATCATCTCCATATACGGCACATGGACGAGCTTGTCGAACAAAATGAGCTTAAACAGCATTAGGGCGACAAAGAGCAGGATATCAAGCGCGCCAATGACGGGAATAGCATAAAACGACGTCCGTCGGAGGCGCCGTTTTATGCTGCGGGAAGGTATGTTCATGGCATTCGAATTCCTTTCGATGCCCGACCGGCAGCTATGGCCGAGCTGGATTTTCCGGTTTGTTCCGTGGAGGCAGCGGACCGAAAAACTGATAGTACGCACATTCGATCCGGCCATTGAACAGCTTGCGTTTCTTGTCCGCTTTGCGGCCGATCGTCTCCTCGAACGTGCGCGATTGGGTTAATGCGAACAGGGACCAGGTCGGCAGGTAGAGGGCGCTTAGGCCAAGCTGCCGAATCGCTTTCTCGGCATCGTCCTCGTCGCCGAGCCGTGCGCCGTACGGCGGATTCGTAATGATGCAGCCGTAATCTCCTTCGGGCTTTACCCGGGAAACGGCAACTTGCTGCAGCTTGATTTCGCGGGCGAATCCGGCCTTCTTAACCGCTGCAGCGGCAATTTCCAGTGCTTGCGGATCGATGTCCGAGCCCGTTATCTGGAGCGGGATGTCGTCTTTGACCGAGTCGAACGCTTCCTCGCGCGCCTGCTCCCACAGCTCTTCCGAGATGATCGGCCAGCTCTCGCTGTTGAACGTGCGGCGCAGGCCGGGCGCAATGTTCCACCCGATCATCGCCGCTTCGATCGGAATGGTGCCCGAGCCGCAGAAAGGATCGTACAGCGGCCGCTCCGGGCGCCATCGGCTGAGCAGCACCATGGCCGCGGCCATCGTTTCCTTGAGCGGCGCTTCGGTCACCAGCTTGCGGTAGCCGCGTTTATGCAGGCCCGGGCCGGTCGTATCGAGCGTCAGCATGGCGTTATCGTTCAGCAGCCACACCTCGATGACGAAGCGCTGGCCATTGTCTTCGTGAAACCATTCCGTACCGTAGGAGGATTTCATTTTTTCCACGACGGCTTTCTTTACAATGCTCTGGCAAGCAGGCACGCTGGTCAGCTGCGACTTGTGCGAGCGTCCTTCGACCGGGAATTCGGCATCCTCCGGAATCCAATCCGGCCAATTGACGGCCTTCGTGCCTTCAAATAATTCTTCGAACGTGCGGGCGGGAAACTCCGCCATCTTGATCAGTACCCGGTCCGAGGTGCGCAGCCATAGATTGGCGCGGCAAATATCTTTTAGCCCGCCTCTAAAAATAACGCGTCCGTTCTCTACTTTCTGATCTTTGTAGCCTAAATCCATCAATTCGCGTGCGACGACTGCTTCAAGCCCCATAGGAGCTGTTGCAATCAGCTGCAGGTTGTCCATCTTCTGTATCACTCCGCCTTCACGACTCCGGTTGTGTCCGGTCCATAAAAATCATACAATCAAGTATAGGTCATCCTAGGGATTAATTACAAACTTTACATTCGCGAATATGGAGAGGAGTTCGAAAAAGATGTCGACGGAACAATACGTGGAACGGCTGCTTGGGGAAGATTCGGATTTGGCGCGCGTACATCGGACTATTCAGGAGAAGGGGATGCCGGAGATTTCGATCGCTTCCGGTTATGGGCGGCTGCTGACCATGCTTGTGCGCATGTCCGGGGCGAAAAACGTGCTCGAGATCGGAGCCCTAGGCGGCTACAGCGGTATTTGCCTAGCGAGAGGTTTGAAAGACGGCGGCATGCTCACGTCGCTTGAGCTGCTCCCCGAGTATGCGGAAGTGGCTAGGGGCAGCCTTGAAGCGGCAGGACTAGGCGATCGCGTCGAATACCGGATCGGCGACGCCAAGGAGAGCTTGGCAGTGCTTGCGGAGGAAGGACGCAAGTTCGATTTCTTCTTCATCGACGCGGACAAGGAGAGCTACCCGCTCTATCTGGATTGGGCGATCAAGCTTGCGAACCCTGGCGCTGTCATTACCGGCGACAACGCGCTGCTGCAAGGCCGGACGATCGACCCCGATAAGAACGGGCCGTCGGTGCTGGCGATGCGTGAGTTCAATGAAGCGATGTTGAGCGACGAGCGGCTCATCGGCACGCTGCTTCCGGCATATGACGGCTTTACGGTCGCGGTTGTGAAGTAGGAGTATTTCGCGAGATAAGCGTTATACGATTCGTTAGCTTAGGGAAAGGACAGCGCAGCTGTCCTTTTTTGCATGTGAGAGCACGGTATCGTGCTCAGCACAAGCTCAGCTGCCTTCTCCGCCAACCCGCGCACCACGCTTAGATATGAGCGTCCGCCTCACCCACACGGCGTTTAACAGGAACAGCCCCGCAGAGATCAGGAACACGCCGCGGATCCCGGTCCAGCCCGAGACCAGACCGCCGACGATCGGGCCGATCATGTTGCCAAGCGCCAGCATGCTGCTGTTCAAGCTGAAGGAGCGGCCTTCCATGCCGTCGGGCGTAAACCGGCGGACGAGGGCGTTGACGGACGGAATCAGTCCGCCCATGAAACAGCCCTGCAGCAAGCGAAACAGCAGCAGCTGCCAGACCGAACCCGCAAAGGCCTGCGGAATGAACAGCAGCGCAGCGCCGATGAGCGAGAGGCCAAGGATGCGTTCTTGTCCGATCCGGTCGCTCAGCCTGCCGAGCAGCGGGGATGCGAACATATTGGAAAGCCCGGCGGCAGAGCCGACAAACCCGGCCCAAAACGCAAGATTGACGGTTGTGCCGTGCAGCTCCTGCACATATAGCGGCATTAGCGGCATCGGGCCGATGTTCGCAAACTGCAGCAGGAACGTTACGCAGAACAGCGCCATCAGCTGCGGAACGGCGGAGAGCTTCCGGAAGCCTTCAACGACAGACATGGCCGGCTTGGCTGCTGCTTCTTCCCGGTTGAAGCGTTCTTTTACAATGATAAACGCAAGCATGGATGCCGCGAACAGGAGCGATCCGGTCAGGTAAAAGATCGGCCTGTAGCCGACCGCATCCGCGAGCAAGCCGCCCATGAACGGCCCAAGGATGGTGCCCGCAATGCCGCCGGATTGAAGCGTGCCCATCGCAAAGCCCATCCGATCCTTTGGCGTCGTTATCGAAATGAGCGAGACGGCCGCCGGGTTGAACCCGGAAATCGTCCCGTTCACCATCCGAAGCAGCAGCAGATGCCACGGGGATGTGGCGAAGCCCATCAAGATCATCACGATCGCCATGCCGAAGCCGGAACGGAGCAGCATCATTTTGCGCCCGTATCGGTCGGAAAGCTTGCCCCACAACGGTTGGAAGAGGAAGGCCGTGACGAAGTTGCCCGCAAAAATAACTCCCGCCCAAGTAGCGATCTCATGTTGATCGGTCAAGCCGATCCGCTCCGACTGCAAGTAAAGCGACATGAACGGAATGATCATCGTCATCCCGCCCATGACGAGAAATTGGCCGAACCATAGGACCGCCAGGTTTTTCTTCCACTGCTCCATTTCGTTTCTCCAATCGGTACCTTAAAAGTCATATGTTAATTATAACATAGTCATGAGCTAACATCGTCCAAAGCTCACATTGTCATATGTTTGTCAATGATAGAAGGATGCGGGCGGTTGTTACACTTCTGCAAAAAGGGCATAATGGAAACGTAGGGAAAACGATAGAAATGGGGAACTTCAATGAGCTACAACGACCGATTCATCCGCGCTTGCCGGGGAGAACAAGTCGATCGCTTACCCGTCTGGTATATGCGACAAGCGGGACGCTATGATCCCGATTACCGTAAAATAAAAGAAAACTATTCGCTGCTCGACATTTGCCGGCAGCCGGAGCTGGCCGCAGAGGTGACGCTCATGCCGATCAAGAAGCTCGGCGTGGATGCGGCGATTTTATATTCCGATATCATGAACCCGGTCGCTTCGATCGGCATCGATTTTGATATTGTAGCCAATGTAGGGCCGGTGATCGATAATCCGATCCGCTCGGCGGCCGACGTGGCGAAGCTTAAGCCGATCGACGTGGAAGGCGATCTTTCGCACGTGCTCGAAACGATCCGCATTCTGGACCGCGAGCTTGACGTGCCGCTGATTACGTTTGCAGGCGCGCCTTTTACAATTGCCAGCTATCTGATCGAGGGTCGCCCTTCGAAATCGTACATCCGGACGAAATCGCTCATGTATTCCGATCCGGCTGTCTGGTTCCAGCTGATGGACAAGCTTGGCGACATGGTCATTGCCTATCTAAGGGCGCATATCGCTGCCGGAGGCAAGGCGTTCCAGCTGTTCGACAGCTGGGTTGGCGCACTTGCTCCGCATGATTTTAAGAAATTCGTACTGCCGACGATCGAACGGATCTTCAGCGAGCTGTCGGACTTGCCGCAGCCGAAAATCTACTTCCCGGGCGTAGCCTCGGGCGAGCTGCTGCCGACGTTAACGAATCTGAAAGCCGACGTCATCGGTCTCGACTGGCGTGTGCCGATTGCGGAAGGCCGCCGCAGATTGGGCGGCTCCTTCGCCGTTCAAGGCAATCTCGATCCATACGTGCTGACGGCGCCGATGGACGTGATTAAGGAACACGCGAAAGCCATTATCGATGAAGGCATCAAGGAGCCCGGCTATATTTTCAACCTGGGCCACGGCCTATTCCCGGAAGCATCGCTGGAAAAGCTCCGCGAGCTGACCGAATTCGTCCACGAGTACTCGGCAGGCGCGCTTCAGGCCGTTCAAGGCAAGCAGGAGGAGCTAAGCCATGGCTAACGGCAAAATCGGCGTGCTCGTCATGTCCTACGGTACGCCCGAGAGCATGGACGGCATCGAAGAATATTACACGCATATCCGCCGGGGTCATGCCCCGACGCCGGAACAGCTGGCAGGGCTGACCGAGCGATACGAAGCGATCGTTGGCGGCGTATTTCCGCTTCGCGAGAATACGAACCGACAGGTCGCCGGCCTGCAGGCCGCGCTCGACGCGGCTGCTCCCGGACAATTCGGCTGCTATCAAGGCTTGAAGCATGCTCGGCCATATATCGAGGACGGCGTTGCGGCGATGGCGGCCGACGGCATCAAGCAGGCGGTAGCGATCGTGCTGGCGCCGCACTACTCGACGATGAGCGTCGGCAGCTATATGAAACGCGCGAAGGAGAAGGCGGAGGAGCTGGGCATTGCGGTGGCGGAAGTGGAAAGCTACCATGCCCATCCGAAGTTGATCGAAGCGCTTGCGACCCGGGTAAAAACAGCCTATGCAGCGCTCGAAGCTGCCGGTGCGCAGCCGATCAAGACGCTGTTCAGCGCCCATAGCCTGCCTGTCAAAATCCGCGAGATGAACGATCCCTACGAGCAGCAGCTGCTTGAATCGTCGGCGCTTGTGGCCGAAGGAGCAGGCGTGACGGATTGGGCTTTCACTTGGCAAAGCGCCGGCCGGACGCGGGAGCCGTGGCTCGGACCGGACATTCTTGAAACGATGAAGGAAACTGCGGAGGCCGGCTATAAAGGCGTACTGGCTGCGCCGATCGGCTTCGTGTCGGAGCATCTGGAAGTGCTCTATGACCTTGATATCGAGGCGCAGGCGGAAGCCGGGAAGCTCGGCATCAAACTGAAGAGGATGGACATGCTCGGCACTGATCCGCTTTATATGGAAACGTTGGCTGACTCCGTTCGGGATGCGGCCCGGGCTGCATTTATATAGAGAAGACAGAAGGGGTTGACTCGCTTGCGGGGGAATGGAAGGCTTGATCGCTTTGTCATTATAGGCGGAGGTATCAGCGGACTTAGCTCCGCTTTTTATTTGCTTAAAGAAGCAAAGCTGCGCGGACGCGGAGCGGCCATTACGATAGTCGACCCATCGGATCGCATCGGCGGCAAAATCAACACGCTGCGGCGCGACGGCTTCGTTATCGAACGAGGTCCGGATTCCTTTCTGGCGCGCAAAACGCCGATCATCGATTTGGCGTACGATCTGGGCATCGAGAACGAGCTGACGGGCACGAATCCGAGGGCGAAGAAAACGTACATCCTTCACCACGGCAAGCTGCATCCGATGCCTCCAGGCCTTGTGCTTGGCGTGCCGACGGAGATCGCGCCGTTCGCGAAGACCGGCTTGCTGACGTGGGGAGGCAAGCTTCGCGCGTTAATGGATTTCGTGCTGCCGGCCAGCAAGGAGACCGGTGACGAGTCGATCGGCGATTTTCTTTCGCGCCGGTTGGGAACGGAAGTCATGGAGCGGGTTGCGGAACCGCTGCTCGCCGGCATTTATGCCGGCGAGCTGCGCAAACTCAGTTTATCGGCCACGTTTCCGCAGTTCCGGGAAGCGGAGCGCAAGCACGGCAGCCTCATTCGGGGCATGCGCGCCAATAAGCGCAAGGGAGCTGCGGCTCCGGTTAGCGCGAGCCGCGTCCCTGCGGCGGTCAAGAACAGCATGTTCCTGACCTTCAAGGGCGGACTCGCCACGATGGTCGAAGCGCTGAATGAGGCGCTATCCGGCGTTGAACGGCGCTTGGGCGTGAAGGCTGTCGCGTTCCGGCAGAACGATCCCGATGAACACGGCACGGATTCACCGCCTTACGAGGTGCTGCTGAGCGACGGGGAGATCCTAGAGGCGGATGGCATCATCATTACCGCGCCAGCCTTCGACGCAGCGGATCTGCTGGAGCCGCATACGAACGTCGATGCGCTCCGGGCCGTCAACTATGTATCGGTTGCGAACGTCGTCATGGCCTTCGATAAGTCGAAGATCGGCATTGATTTTGACGGATCCGGCTTCGTCGTTCCCCGATCGGAGGGTACGACGATCACGGCTTGCACGTGGACCTCGGCCAAATGGCTGCATTCCAGCCCGGGGAACAAAGTGCTGCTGCGCTGCTATGTCGGCCGCGCAGGGGATGAGGCGGTAGTTGACCTGCCCGACGATGTATTGACGGATGCGGTCCGCCGCGACATCCGGCAGGTGATGGGCATTACGGCAGAGCCGCTGTTTACGGAAATTACGCGGCTGCATCGCTCCATGCCGCAGTATCCGGTCGGCCATCTTCAGGAGACGGCAAAGCTGCGTACGAAGCTGCGAGCCGAGAAGCCAGGCGTTTGGGTAACCGGCGCTGCGTTTGACGGCGTTGGGCTGCCGGATTGTATCCGCCAAGGGAAGGAAGCGGCTTCCGGCGTCTACAAATCGTTACTAGGCGAATATAAATAGTAGAAAGGGTCACACAGCGCAATGCTGTGTGACCCTTTCTTTGTAAGGCGAGCCGGGCTTAGGTCAATCTATCGGAGGACCGACTCTCCCTTCGCGCTCCGCCTGCTTTCGGTGCGCGATACGGCTGCTGGCAGCTGCCGCGATGGCGCCGACGATATCGTCGAGAAACGTATGGCACTGCGCGTCTTCTTTATCGTTGAGATGCTTCAAAATTCCCGGCTTCAATTTGTCTACGTAACCGAAATTGGTGAAGCCGATGCTGCCGTATACGTTGACGATCGACAAGGCCAAGATTTCATCGCAGCCGTAAAGTCCCTCATCGTTCTCGATCATTTCCTGCAGCGGCGACAGCAGCTTGCCTTCCTCGGCAAGGAGGTCAAGCTGAATCCCGGTCAGGATCGCATTCTGCACCTCACGCTTGGTGAGTACCGCTTCTACATACAATTCGCATTCCTGCAGCGTCAGATCCGGGTAGTAATCCTTCTGCAGAAAAAGGACCAACTCGGCGATTTGCGGCGTCTCCACGCCGCGCTTTGTGAGCCATTCCCTTGTCGTTTCCGCGATTTTAGCGCTGTTTAGGCTGTATGAACTGGATTTTGGCATCGCTGCACCCCTTGTCTCAAATTGGTGGACAAAACTGGTCTAATTGATTTGGAGGGCTCGTATATATAGTACTACAAAAGGCTAGCTTGTACCAAAAAGCTAAGCAAATGAACAATTCAAATGGGGAGGAAATGTATAATGAATCATTATCGACTGTTTCGCCGGGCAGCGCTAGCCGGTGCGCTCGCTTTGCCCATTTTGACGACCGGCTGCGGTTTATTTACTCAGCCTACCAGCGAATCGATCGACCCGCCGCAAAACAGCTCGCAAAATGTTAACGCCAGCATTGATACCGGACAAACCGTCGCACAGGGCGAGCAATCCCAAATGACGCTGTATCTGAAGGATCACAATGGACTCCTGGCCCCGGTTTCCGTTATGGCCAATCTTGGAGCCGATGAGAAAATCGGCCAGAAAGCGCTGGAAATGATGGTCGAAGGAAGCTCATACGAGAGCGAAATTCCGGACGGCTTCCAAGCGGTGCTGCCGAAGGGAACGACGATAAAGGGCCTTAATCTCGTAGCGGATCAGAAGCTTGCCGTCGTCGATTTTAACCAATCTTTTGCCGACTATAATATTGCCGATGAGCGTAAAATCGTCGAAGCGATCACCTGGACGCTGACAAGCCTGCCGGATATACAAAAAGTCGAAATCCACCTCGAAGGTCAAAAGCTCGCCGAGATGCCGCAAGACGGCATGCCGATCGATGAACAGCTGACGCGCGCGGTCGGAATCAACCTTGAGGCTGCGGAAAACGTGAATTACAGCCAGTCGACGCCGGTGACCATTTACTTCTCCGCTGTAACGCCGGATAACGAGCCATATTACGTGCCTGTAACAAGGCTTGTGAACCGCTCGAACAACAAGGCGAAAACAGCGATCGAGCAGCTCATCAGCGGACCGATTAACGATCTGCCGCTAAAAGCCGTCATGACGCCGGATGTGCTCGTGAAGAACGTGACGAAGAAAGACGGCATCGTCACTGTCGAGCTGCAGGATGACAGCTACCAGGCCGGTCAGCCGGAGCCGGCGGAAATGCTGCAGGCGGTTGTGCTGGCGCTCACCGAGAATACGGGGCTGAGCAAAGTTCAAATCAAGCTCAACGGCAAGACGGATTTTGTCGACACGGAAAACCGTTCCTATACGGAGCCTGTCAGCCGTCCTGAGTTTGTGAATGCGTTTAAAGGATAAGCTGGTAAACGGAAGACCTGCCCGGTTAAGCTGCGCTTGCGCTGCATCGGGCAGGTCTTTTTGCGTGACTGCGGGCGGGTGGCTCGCGGCAGATGCTTTTCAATCTTGATTTTGGTAAAATGAGTTAGATTGCGCTCGAAACGCGCGAAGACTGAGTTGGCATGTGAAATTGCTGCAGAAGAAGATGGAGGCTTATTACGATGAGAATAGATGGACGAGAGGCAAACGAGCTGCGGCCGGTGAGCATCACGCTCAATCCGAACAAATATGCGGAAGGCTCTGTGCTGATCGAGTTTGGCGATACGAAAGTGTTGTGTACGGCATCGGTCGAGGAGCGTGTCCCGCCTTTCATGAAAGGGCAGGGCAAAGGCTGGATCACGGCGGAATATTCCATGCTGCCGCGGGCTACGCAGGTGCGCAACCAGCGCGAGTCGGCGAAAGGAAAGCTGACGGGCCGCACGATGGAAATCCAGCGCTTGATCGGCCGCGCTCTGCGCTCGGTCGTTGATTTGCAGGCGCTTGGCGAACGCACGATTACGCTCGATTGCGATGTTCTTCAAGCAGACGGCGGTACGCGTACGACTTCGATTACAGGCGCATTCGTTGCGCTTGCGCTGGCGGTACATAAGTTGAACGGAGCGAACGAGTTCGCGAAATATCCGATTACCGATTTTCTCGCTTCGGTCAGCGTCGGCGTCATCGGGGACCGCACGCTGCTGGACCTCAATTACGACGAAGACTCCAAGGCGAAGGTCGACATGAACGTGGTTATGACCGGCACGGGCAAATTCGTTGAAGTGCAGGGAACGGGTGAAGAGTCTCCGTTCTCGCGCGAGGAGTTCAATGCGCTGCTGGCCAGCGCCGAAGCGGGAATCGCAAGTTTGATCGCGAAGCAGCGGGATGCGCTTGGTCTTATGGGCAGCCGGATCGGCACCGCGCGCGTATGAAGACACTTAGCGGAGACACGATCGTAGTCGCAACCAAAAATGCAGGCAAGGTGCGGGAGTTCGCGCATGCGTTCGGCAAGCTGGGCAAGCAGGTCGTCAGCATGTTCGATTATCCGAACCTGCCGGAAGTCGTTGAGGACGGTACGACATTCGCAGAGAATGCCCGTAAGAAGGCGCGGACCGTTGCGGAAGCGCTAGGCCTCCCGGTGCTGGCCGACGATTCCGGCCTTGAGGCGGCGGAGCTGGGCGGCGCGCCGGGCGTTTACTCGGCGCGCTATTCGGGCGAGGGCGCGACAGATGCCCGCAACAACGCGAAGCTGCTGGCGGAGCTCGCCGCGGTCGCGGAGCGGCGGGACCGGGCGGGGCAAGGGCTGGAGCAGCTTTCGGACGGAACGAAGCTGCTCAGCGAAGCGCGCTTCGTCTGCGCGCTGGCGCTGTACGATCCGGGAACCGGCGAATTTGTCGAGAGCGAAGGGTTCGTTAGCGGCTGCATCATGGACAGCCCGCGCGGGGACGGCGGCTTCGGCTATGACCCGCTGTTCTACTTGAAGCAGCAGGGCAGAGGCATCGCCGAGCTGACCACGGAAGAGAAGCAGGCCATCAGCCACCGCGGCTCTGCGCTCTCCTCGCTTCTCGCGAAGTTAGAGAGCGGCGAATAGACGGGGCATTTGAGCGGCACCACCGCGTGCCGAGAGCTTGAATTCGTACATTCGGCTAGCATGAAACTAGGCTGAAAGTCGGAAAATCCGACGCTCACCTCCAAACACAATGAAAAACCGGACTGAGAGTCGATCGTATCGACTTTCAGTCCGGTTTTTTTTATCCTGCTTTATCGGATAACGACCTTATACTCCCGCAGCCACATATCCACCTGCAGCAGGTACGCGAACAGCTGCGGACCGGACATCAGCTGGCCGAACCATGGCAGGTTGGTGCTGGCGGCTTCGGATTCCGCAAGCTCTCGGATTTTCTTCACGTTGATGAGCGATAACAGAGGGGAGGAGCCTTCGTTGATCACCTCGAGCAGCTGCTTGCGCACGGCATTCAAATAATTCGGGTTATGCGTCTTCGGATACGGGCTCTTCTTCCGGTAGAGCACGTCATGCGGCAGCACGCCTTCGAGCGCCAGGCGGAGAATGCCCTTCTCCCGGTCGCCGGCTGTCTTGACCTCCCACGGAATGTTGTACACATACTCCACGAGCCGATGGTCGCAATACGGTACGCGGACCTCAAGCCCGACCGCCATGCTCATCCGGTCCTTGCGGTCGAGCAGGGTAGGCATGAACCGTGTGATGTTCAAATAGGACATCTGTCTCATTTTACGAGCGGCGGCGTCTTCGCCGTCCAAATGCGGCACCTCGGCGATCGCATCCGAATACCGGTCCCCGATATACTCGAGCGGCCGAATCCAGGCAGCTACATCCTGCGAGAGCAGGTCAGCCCGCATGCCGGCTGCAAGCGACCATGGGAACGTACCCGCATTAAGGGCGTCCTCGCGGTGGAACCACGGATAGCCGCCGAAGATTTCATCGGCCGCTTCCCCGGAGATTGCAACGGTAGCTTCCTTCTTAATCTCCCGGCAAAACAGCAGCAGGGACGAGTCGACATCCGCCATCCCCGGCAAATCCCGCGCGAGCATCGCCTCGCGCAGAGAAGCTACCAAATCCGGCGTGTCGAACACCATCGAATGATGAATCGTTCCAAGATGAGTCGTCATCCGCTCGATCCACGGCGCATCCGCATTGGGCTGGAACGCATGGGCCTTAAAATGTTTATCGTTATCGACATAATCGACGGAGAACGTATGCACGACGCCTTGCCCCGTCTCATTGTAATAGTTGACGGCTAGCGATGTAAGCGCGCTTGAATCCAAACCGCCGGAGAGCAGCGTACAAAGCGGAACGTCGGATATGAGCTGCCGTTCCACCGTATCTTTCAGCAACTCGCCGACCGTCTTGGCGGTTTCCTGGACATTTTCCGTATGAGGCTTGCTTTCCAGCTTCCAATACGCACGGATGTTCAGCCCGGAACGGCTGTAGATCGCGCACTGGCCCGGCAGCAGCTCCGCCAGGTCGCGGTAAATACCGACGCCAGGAGTCCGCGCCGGTCCGACGATGAAGATTTCGGCGAGGCCCTCCGGCCCAACTTCCGGTTTAATAGCGGGATGAGCAAGCAGCGCCTTTGGCTCCGAACCGAACACCAGCCGCCCGAGCTGCTTCGCAAAGAAGAACGGCTTTACGCCCAGCCGGTCGCGGGCCATGAACAGATGCTGCTCTTTCGAATCCCACAACGCGAAAGCAAAGATGCCGTTGAACTTCTCTACGCAGGAAGGCCCCCATTCCATGTAGGCGACGAGCAGCACTTCGGTGTCGCAGGTGGTCGTAAAGCGCCGGCCGCGGCCTTCCAGCTCTTTTTTCAGTTCTAGCGCATTATACAGCTCTCCGTTGTAAACAAGGACATACATATCGTCATCCGACGTACGAATCATCGGCTGCGCACCGTTCGCAGGATCGATGACGGAAAGTCTCCGGTGGCCTAGCGCACAATGCGGCGAGATCCAAGTTCCGGAGGCATCCGGGCCGCGGTTTGCCAGCGTTCCGGTCATTTTCTCGAGAATGTTGGATTGTTTCGTCAGGTCATCGGTCCAATCGATCCAGCCCGTGAATCCACACATGGTGCTCATTCCTTTCTCATATGACTCAAAAACAGCGATACTAGGATGGTTATGCGAAAAATATGGATAAAATGTCTGTCCGCAGGGGGATGCTAGAGCAATGAAGGAGGGTGTTTTCATATGGTCAATGATCACGATGAGTCATATTACGCACGCAAACCATATTATGTGTCCGTACAGGCAGGCTCTATCTTAGAGGATCCCGAGGCAGCCGCTTACGAGCTGGCTATTACTGCGAATGAAGAGGAATTGAACCGGCTGCAAGAGCTGTTCGAAGAGTATGCGACGATGGATGAAGCGCAGACCGGGCATTTTTTCATCACGCCGTACAGCTCGGCATCCGATCGGCAAATGAATGCGGGCACCGACGGGATTCTCATCGATATCTACCGGCTCTTGTACGAGCTGGGTACGCCAGAGACGAAAAATCACATCGCCACGATGGGGCTGTTTCGTGAAGGGAGTTTGAGATGAACGTGACGGATGCACGCGTTAGACGCGCAACGGACCGCGAGGGCATTCACTGCTGCGAGGTGGAAGTGCATACGGATGATGCCGAAACGCCTGAGCTCCTCGCTTATTTCGGCGCGTCCTTTGATAACGACTACGATATGATTGCGGTCGTGAAAAACGATGCAAAGTCTGAAATCGATTGGTATGACAATAACATGCATACCGCGTTTACCGATGTGTCTGAGGAGCTGTTTGACACGCCGACGATGAAAACCGACTGGGGCAGGCGGGAGACGTTCAAGGAGCAGGTGCTTTCCTATCCCGGCATTCGCGCGGAGATCGGCCGGCTGATGGACTGGTCGTAAAATTTCCCGCCTCATTCGCTGTGGTCCATGTTACAATATTGGCATAGACGACCATTTTCACCGACCAGTCCGTGTAGGAGGCGAATAGCCTGATGGGAACGACATTAGTTCGAAATGCGACCATTGTCACCATGAACAAACAGGACGAAATTTTGGTTGGCGATTTGCTGATTCAAGATGATGCTATTGCAGCTGTGGGCGGTCAAATCACGAATTTCGATCCCGCAACGACGACGATCGTGGAAGCAAAAGGGAGGCTTTTGCTCCCGGGCTTCGTGCAAACCCACATTCATTTATGCCAAACGATCTTCCGTGGACGGGCAGATGATATGGCGCTGATGGATTGGCTGCGCACAAGGGTGTGGCCGCTGGAGGCCGCGCATGACGAAGAATCCGTCTATTACTCGGCGCTGCTAGGTATCGGAGAGCTGCTGAAGAGCGGGACGACGACCATCCTGGATATGGAGACAGTCAACCATACCGATTTCGCGTTCCAGGCTATGGCTAGCAGCGGGATTCGCGCTATCTCCGGCAAAGTAATGATGGATGACGGGGGAGACGTTCCCGCGGGCTTGCAGGAGAAGACGGCCCAATCGATCGCGGAGAGCACGGCGCTTCTGGAGAAGTGGCACGGTCATGACGGCGGACGGATCGGCTATGCGTACTGCCCGCGGTTTGTCGTCTCCTGCTCGGAGCAGCTGCTCAAGGAAGTGCGAGACTTATCGTTTCACTATAAAGTGCTTGTCCACACGCATGCGGCCGAGAACCGCGAGGAGATCGAGATCGTCATGCGCCGGCGGGGCATGCGCAATATCGTTTATTTGGACCACATCGGTTTGACTTCGCCGCGATTGGTGCTTGCGCACTGTATTTGGCTGGATGATGAAGAAAAAGATATTTTGAAGCGGACCGGGACCCGAATGACCCATTGCCCCGGCTCCAATCTGAAGTTGTCGTCGGGTATCGCATTAGTGCCGGAGCTGCTGGACCATGGGGTCGTGATGGGCATTGGGGCGGACGGGGCGCCATGCAACAATACGCTCGACATGTTTCAGGAAATGAGGCTGACTGCGCTTCTGCATAAAGTGCGATGCGGTCCTGAATCGATGAACGCCCGAACCGTGCTGCGGATGGCGACTATCGGCGGCGCGGAAACGATCGGCCTGGATCATCTGATCGGAAGCATCGAGCCAGGCAAGAAAGCGGACTTGGTCATGCTGGACTTGAACGACTTCCATACCTTTCCTTCCTATGAGGCAGATCCCTATTCCAGAGTGGTGTATGCCGCTTCCAGGGGGAATGTGTCCCAAGTTTGGGTGAACGGGAAGCTGGTCGTGGAGCGCGGCCGGGTGCTCACGATCGATAAGCGCCTCGTTCTGCGCGAAGCGGACCGGTCGATCGCGCGGCTGCTGAAGCGGATATAACAATAACAAAAACCGGCCCGAACGACATCGGAGGGATGTCTTGCGGGCCGGTTTTCATGTTTGTTACGGTGAAAATAAGTTAACCGTTCACGATTTCCCCGCCGTTGATATGCAGCACTTGTCCGCTCATATACGACGAGTCCTCGCAGGCGAGATAAACATAGGCCGGTGCAAGCTCTTCCGGCTGCCCCGCACGCTTCATCGGCGTGTCCGAGCCGAATTTCGCCACCGTCTTCTCGTCGAAGGTCGACGGAATGAGCGGCGTCCAGATCGGGCCAGGCGCGACGGCATTCACGCGAATGCCCTGAGCGACCACATTCATTGCAAGCGAACGGGTAAAGGCGACCTGCGCCCCTTTCGTAGACGAATAGTCCAGCAGATCCTTGCTGCCATGGTAGGCCGTAATGGAGGCCGTATTAATGATCGCCGAGCCTTGCTTCAGATGCGGCATGGCCGCTTGGGTCATATAAAACATGCCGAACACGTTCGTTTTGAACGTTTGCTCCAGCTGCTGCGGCGTAATGAGCTCAATGGACTCCTTCGGATGCTGTTCGGCGGCATTGTTAACGACGATATCAAGTCCGCCCAATTGGGAGGTCGTCTCATAGACCGCCTTCTTACAGAAGGCTGGGTCGCCGATATCGCCTGCAATCGTCAAGCATTTTCGGCCTAAGGCTTCGATCTTGCTTTTGATTTCGCTCGCGTCGCCGTGCTCATCCAGATAGACGATAGCTACGTCCGCGCCTTCTTTTGCATACATATACGACACCGCACGGCCAATGCCGCTGTCGCCCCCGGTGACGATGGCTACCTTGCCCGCCAGCTTGCCCGCCGGCTTATAATTGGCGGATTCAAACTGCGGCTTTGGCGTCATTTCGCTCTCAAGCCCTGGCTGTTGATTTTGGTGCTGAGGCGGGAACGATGACGGCCTCTGAGGTGATTGCTGCTGATTGGATGCCATTAACGCATACCACTCCTTTCAAGGGAATAGGGTGCGTCATTTGAGAGGTGTTCATTCAGCGAAAAAGCCTCCCGATTCCCCGAGCGGGGCTCGAATTCGGAAGGCTGGTTGCCGCGGTTTTAACGGACAGTCCGTTAGTAAATCAGAATCTTAACAAAAAAGCCTCAAAACCCGAGGCTGCTGGGTTTTGAGGCGATATGGATTTAGTCTTAAAGTTATGGCGTCCCAGGAGGGATTCGAACCCCCGACAACACGCTTAGAAGGCGTGTGCTCTATCCAACTGAGCTACTGGGACGCGTAAGTAAGATTATAGCATGCGTTTTCGGAAGATGGCAAGTAGGTTTTCGGAAAAAAATTTACGCAAAGTAAAAGTACAGCGAAAACCTCGATCCGTGAATGCTATTGAAAATAAAAAAGCCTTGTTGTGCAAGGCTTTCGTTGACAGATCGGGTGAAGGGAATATTCGGAATCTTTTTCATCTTGAGGATCACGATGTGTAAGGAGAATTCCGACGCTCGTCCTGTTGAGCCTTACCTATCAAGGCTCTAGGGGACGGTCGAACCCATTGAGGGTTCTCTTCCCAAACCTTTCATCATGTTATATATATCATTATGGAGCGGGTGAAGGGAATCGAACCCTCGCCTCAAGCTTGGGAAGCTGGCGTTCTGCCATTGAACTACACCCGCGCATATAACAGAGTAGTCAAATAATAGCACAGCACAAAATGGAAATCAACCGCTCAGAGTGATATAATCGAACTCTAACTATACATAATTGCGCATTGCTGCAGGCATTTTGACGAAGAAGGCGGTGATTCTATTACAAGCTCGGGCCCCTCGCAGGGTGACAATAAAGAGAATGTCTATTTATTTCCAAACATGCTGGACCAGTATCAGAACCAGCTGACGCGCATGCTGGAGTCCGAACAATATGGAGAAGCCAAAGAACTGCTTCGCTTCCTGCTGAATTGTCAGGGCGAAGAGAAGCGCCATTACGAAGAATGGAGCAATTTATTGGCCTGGCTGGAGGTCGCTTTTCCTTCCTATGAAGGCTCGAATAGCAGCATACATACGATTGATCCGAATGGCGGCGAGGATGAGGAATCGTTCCGCCAGGAAGCGCTTAGTCCCGCTGAATACGACGAAGAGTACGTGCAGCAAGTGCTCTATATCATGCAGCACCATCCGGTTCCCGATCAGCAAATTTTGGCGCTTGAACGGGCAGCTTACTTGCAGCACCCAACGGTTGACGAGACGATCATCACCTGGCTGACTGGCAATGCGCTGCATCCGGCACTGCAGTTTAAAGCGCTGCAATGCTTGAAGAAACGCGGCGTAACCGGCATCATCGGCTTGGAGCGGCTCGGCGAGCAGGTTGAACTGGAGATCGAAGCGACACCGCTTTCGATGGATGATTTTCCGCCGGTGGTTACAAGGGTCGTCGAGCGGGTAGAATCGGTAACGGAGGTTATCGAGGCGTCGCTGCCTCATTTTGCTAAAGAGCTGTGGAAAGAATGCCTGCAATGCTTATACGGAACGTCAGCCTATAACCGGCTGCAATCGGACGACGATGAAACGGTGGACTGTTACTCGGCCGCGCTTCATCAAGTGCTCGAGCTGTCACTATATGGAAGAGTGAATGACGACGATGTGCGGGAAACTTACGGAATTACGGATTCGCTTCGGTTCCGTTACGAGCAGGCATGCAGGTCGTTGCGGCAGATCGCACAATTTAAATTGGACGGTGATGACGGCTAGTCTTGAAATCGATGAAATTGTTGAGTATAATAGAATGGTTTATTACGGTGAAAGATCTGACGCATCAGCGTTATTTAATCTTGGAGGGGAAAGCATAACATGACAGCAACTTGGGAAAAAATAGACAAGAATCTTGTCTCCATCAACGTAGAAGTTGAAGCTGGACAAGTTAATGAAGCCATTGACAAAGCGTTCAAGAAAGTCGTACAGAAAGTAAACGTTCCTGGTTTCCGTAAAGGTAAAGTACCTCGCCCGATTTTCGAAAAGCGTTTCGGTGTAGAAAGCTTGTACCAGGATGCAATCGACATTCTGCTTCCTGAATCGTATGCAGCGGCATTGAAGGAAACAGGCGTTATTCCGGTTGACCGTCCTGACATCGATGTTGAGCAATTCGCAAAAGACCAATCTTTCAAGTACGTTGCGAAAGTAACGGTTAAGCCTGAAGTTGAGCTTGGCGAATACAAAGGCATCGAAGTTCCTTCCGCTGAAGCGGTAATTACAGACGAGGAAGTTGCAGCCGAGCTTGAGCGTTTGCAACAACGCCACGCTGAACTGACTGTCCTTGAAGAAGGCGCAGCTGAGAAAGGCGACATCGCGGTTATCGACTTTGAAGGTTTTGTTGACGAGGTTGCATTCGAAGGCGGCAAAGGCGAGCGTCACAACCTGGAGCTTGGCTCCGGCGCGTTTATCCCAGGCTTCGAAGAGCAAGTTGTCGGCATGGCTACAGGCGACTACAAGGACGTAGAAGTTACGTTCCCTGAGCAATACCACGCGGCTAACCTTGCAGGTAAGCCTGCTGTGTTCAAAGTGAAGCTTCAGGAGATCAAACGCAAAAACCTGCCGGCATTGGACGACGAGTTCGCGAAAGACGTCAGCGAGTTCGACACGCTTGAAGAGTACAAGCAAGACCTGAAAGCAAAGCTTGCTGAAAGAAAAACAAGCGAGAATGAAGCGGCTCGCGAAACGGCGGTCGTTGAGAAAGCGGCTGAAGCGGCAACGGTTGAAATTCCGGAAGCGATGATCGAATCCGAAACATCGTTCATGCTGCGCGACTTCGAAAACCGTCTTCGCTCGCAAGGCATGAACCTGGATCTGTACTACCAGTTCTCCGGTCAAGACGAAGCTGCTCTTCGCGGTCAAATGCACAGCGACGCGGTTAAACGCGTTCGCAACAACCTGGTTCTTGAGCAAATCGCGAAGAACGAAGGCATTGCGGTAAGCGAAGAGGATTTGAACGAAGAGCTTGAGAAGCTCGCGACGCAATACAACCGTTCGGTTGAAGAGCTTCGTTCGATCTTCACGGCAAACGGCAACCTCGACAACCTTAAAGAAGATCTTGTTCTGCGCAAGACGATCAAGTTCTTGCTTGACAACAGCAAAACAGCTTCTGTAGTTGCATAAGAAACGAATGGATAAGGCACGTATTCACGTGCCTTATTTTATCCTCACCGCGGCTTAGTAGCATGCGGCGGAAAGCAGTTACATACATATGTAGTTACCCGTATCGATTCAGGGAAAAGTCAGAAAAATGACATTACAACCGGAACATGTTAGAATAGGAAACGGATAAGAAGAAACGGATGACTCGTCCATGCTGTAAAGCAGGTTTCTTCCTATAAAAGTCGATGATGAAAGAAGGTTGATCGCATGAATCTGGTACCTATGGTCGTTGAGCAAACGAATCGGGGAGAGCGCTCTTACGACATCTACTCCCGCTTATTGAAGGATCGGATTATTTTTCTAGGAAGTGCGATCGACGACGATGTTGCCAATGCCGTCATTGCGCAATTGCTTTTCCTGGCAGCCGATGATCCGGAGAAGGACATCCATCTGTACATTAACTCACCGGGCGGTTCCGTTACCGCAGGAATGGGTATTTATGATACGATGCAGTTTATCAAGCCGGACGTTTCCACGATCTGCGTAGGCTTGGCGGCAAGCATGGGCTCGCTGCTGCTTACGGCAGGCGCCAAAGGCAAGCGCTTCGCGCTGCCGAATGCCGAAGTAATGATTCACCAGCCGCTTGGCGGCGTACGGGGTCAAGCTTCCGACATTAAGATCCATGCGGATTGGATTCTGAAGACGAAACAGAAACTCAATCAAATTTACGTAGAACGTACAGGTCAACCATACGATCGAATCGATCGCGATACTGACCGCGACTATTTCATGAGCGCGGAAGAGGCGCTGAACTACGGCCTGATCGACAAGGTCGTCACGTCTCTGTAGAAAGAAGCGAATCAACAAGAAGGGGTGAAAACTCATGTTCAAATTTAACGACGAAAAGGGCCAGCTTAAATGTTCGTTCTGCGGCAAGTCGCAAGATCAAGTGCGCAAGCTTGTCGCCGGACCTGGCGTCTATATATGCGACGAATGCATCGAATTGTGCACGGAAATCGTTGAGGAAGAGCTCGGTCATGAAGAAGAGCTTGATCTGAAGGATATTCCGAAACCGCGCGACATTCGCAACATTTTGGATCAATACGTCATTGGCCAAGAGCAAGCGAAGAAATCGCTCTCCGTAGCGGTATACAACCACTACAAGCGCGTTAATTCGCAGAACAAACTGGAAGACGTTGAGCTTCAGAAGAGCAATATTCTGCTTGTAGGACCTACAGGCTCGGGTAAAACGCTTCTGGCGCAGACGATGGCCAAAATTTTGAACGTGCCGTTTGCAATCGCCGATGCGACCTCGCTAACGGAAGCCGGATATGTCGGCGAAGACGTCGAAAATATTTTGCTTAAGCTGATTCAGGCAGCGGATTACGACGTAGAGAAAGCGGAACGCGGCATTATCTACATCGACGAGATCGATAAAGTGGCGCGCAAATCCGAGAACCCGTCGATTACGCGCGATGTTTCCGGCGAAGGCGTGCAGCAGGCGCTGCTTAAAATTCTTGAAGGCACGGTCGCTTCGGTTCCTCCGCAAGGCGGACGTAAGCACCCGCATCAAGAATTTATCCAAATCGATACAACGAACATCTTGTTCATTTGCGGCGGCGCATTTGACGGGTTGGAGCAATTGATTAAGCGCCGGATCGGCAAAAAAGTCATCGGATTCAACGCTGCCGGAGACGGCCAGAAGGATCTGAAGCCAGGTGAATACCTGTCGATGGTTTTGCCGGAGGACTTGCTCAAATTCGGGCTTATTCCAGAGTTCGTTGGCCGTTTGCCGGTCATTTCGACGCTGGAGCCGCTTGACGAGAGCGCGCTGGTACGCATCCTTTCCGAGCCGAAGAATGCGCTCGTGAAGCAGTACCAGAAGCTGCTTGAGATGGACAACGTGAAGCTCGACTTCGAGCCTGCCGCTCTTGAAGCGATCGCGAAAGAAGCGATTAAGCGCAACACGGGCGCGCGCGGCTTGCGGGCGATTATCGAAGGGCTGATGCTCGACGTGATGTATGAAGTGCCATCGCGCGATGACGTAAGCAGCTGCACCATTACAGAGAAGGTCGTTCAAGACCGGATCATGCCGGAGCTTGTTTCCAAGAAGGGCAAGAAGAAGGAAGAAAGCGCCTGATCCAATAACTAACACCTCAATGCTTCCACCCTTGCGGCGCACGATGCGTTCGCAAGGGTGGACTTTGACGTTCATGGGAGAGGTTACCTGATGTATTTGCGTAAAGATACCGTGCCGGTCAAAGTTGGTCCGCTTACGATCGGCGGCAGCGATGAAGTCATCATCCAGAGCATGTGCACGACCAAGACGGCCGATGTTGAGGCAACCGTTGCCGAAATATTGCGCTTGGAAGAAGCCGGCTGCCAAATTGTCCGCGTGACGGTCAACAACAAGGAAGCCGCAGAAGCGATCAAAGAAATCAAGAAACGGATTCATATTCCGCTTGTAGCCGATATTCATTTCGATTACCGCCTTGCGCTTGCCGCCATTGAGAACGGGGTGGAAAAAGTCCGAATCAATCCGGGCAACATCGGCCGGAGAGAGAAAGTCGAAGCGGTCGTTAAGGCGTGCAAAGAGAAGAAGATTCCGATTCGGATCGGCGTCAACGCGGGCTCGCTGGAGAACCATTTGCTGGAGAAGTACGGTTATCCGACTCCGCAGGCGATGGTCGAAAGCGCATTGTTCCATATTTCCATTCTGGAAGAACTCGATTTCCACGATATTATTGTATCGCTGAAAGCATCCGATGTGCCGATGGCGATTGAAGCGTATCGCATGGCAGCCGAAGTGATTCGTTATCCGCTTCATCTGGGAATTACGGAAGCCGGGACCCTCCATACCGGAACGATTAAGAGTTCGGCGGGCATCGGAGCGCTTCTGGCGATGGGCATCGGCAATACGGTCCGAATCAGCCTGAGCGCGGATCCGGTTGAGGAAGTGAAGGTAGCGCGCGAGCTGCTCAAAACATTCGGCCTCATTACGAATGCGGCTACGCTTGTATCCTGCCCGACATGCGGACGACTCGATATCGATCTGTTCTCGATCGCTAACGAGGTAGAAGAATACATCAGCAAAATCAAGGTGCCGATTAAGGTTTCCGTTCTCGGCTGCGCCGTTAACGGTCCGGGCGAAGCCCGCGAAGCGGACATTGGGATTGCGGGAGCAAGAGGCGAAGGCATGCTCTTCCGCTACGGTGAAATGATCCGTAAAGTTCCGGAAGCCGACCTTCTGTCCGAGCTGAAGAAAGAAATCGACGAGATCGTTCGCGTCTTCGAGGCAACCGGCGAGATTCCAGGCCGCAAGCATCATCCTGGACAGCATGTAAACGCCTAGGAAAGACGTTCAAACTTTACGTATTCATAGCGATTATTCCATCCGGCCGGAGGCAATACTGAACAGTATGAGCCCCGTAAGCCGGATTTTTTGTATGAAGAAATCGGCGTAGCCGGTTTTTTTCTTTTTCGCGAGGGCGGAGAAGGAAAGAAGCGGTTTATTGCCGTTAGTCTTCTTAAGAGAGGAGTAATTTGCCATGAATTTAAGTTTGATTTTGATGTTGATCCAGGTGTTCTTCGCCATTGTGATCGGCCTGTATTTCTGGAATTTGCTGCGCAATCAGAAAACGAACCGCACGGCCGTGGACAGGGAATCCCGGAAAGAGATGGATAAGCTGCGCAAGCTGCGTTCCGTTTCCTTGACTAAGCCGCTCTCCGAGAAAACCCGTCCGCAGTCCATTAACGATATCGTAGGACAGAAGGACGGACTGCGCGCGCTGAAAGCGGCGATGTGCAGCGCCAATCCGCAGCACGTCATCATCTATGGGCCACCGGGCGTCGGTAAAACCGCGGCGGCTCGTGTCGTCCTAGAAGAAGCGAAGAAAAATCCGTCTTCGCCGTTTTTGCCCGACGCGAAATTTACCGAGATCGATGCGACGACCGCGCGCTTCGATGAGCGAGGCATCGCGGATCCGCTCATCGGTTCCGTGCATGACCCGATTTATCAAGGAGCCGGGGCGATGGGGGTTGCCGGTATCCCGCAGCCGAAACCGGGCGCCGTAACGAAAGCGCATGGCGGCATGCTGTTTATTGACGAAATAGGTGAATTGCATCCGATTCAGATGAATAAGTTGTTAAAGGTGCTTGAAGACCGCAAGGTCTATCTCGAAAGTGCTTACTACAACTCCGAAGATAATAATATCCCGATGTACATCCATGATATCTTCCAAAACGGCCTGCCTGCCGATTTCCGGCTCGTCGGCGCTACGACGCGATCGCCGCAAGAGCTTCCGCCAGCGCTTCGCTCACGCTGCATGGAGATCTACTTCCGGCCGCTCTTGCCGGACGAAATTTCGCAGATCGCGCTGAACGCCTTGAAGAAAATCGGGCTTCCGCCGGCTCAAGAAGCAATCGACGTTGTGACTCGATATGCGACGAACGGCCGTGAAGCGGTGAACGTCATTCAGCTTGCCGCTGGACTTGCACTCTCGGAGAAGCGCGATTCGATTACGGCCGCTGATGTGGAATGGGTCGTCAACAGCAGCCAAATCCCGCCGCGTCCGGACCGCAAAGTGCCTTCCGCGCCGCAAGTAGGCTTCGTGAACGGACTGGCCGTATACGGGCCGAATATGGGCACGCTGCTTGAGATTGAAGTAAGCGCAATCGGTGCGCGGGCCGGAAAAGGCGTGTACACTATTACAGGCGTCGTGGACGAAGAGGAGCTTGGCGGCGGCAGCAGCCGGACGCTGCGCCGCAAGAGCATGGCGAAGGGCTCGATCGAAAATGTGCTTACGGTGCTTAGAAGAATGGGCATGAAGCCGGAAAATTACGATTTGCACATCAACTTCCCCGGCGGAACGCCAATCGACGGACCGTCAGCCGGAATTGCGATGGCGACTGCGATTGCCTCCGCGATTAAAGGCGAGCCGATCAGCAATAAGCTGGCGATGACCGGCGAAATGGGCATTCACGGCAATGTGAAGCCGGTCGGCGGCGTGCTGGCGAAAGTTGAGGCGGCTTTTCAGGCCGGTGCGGATACGGTGCTGATCCCACGCGAGAACTGGCAGGCGATCTTCGCCGATTTGCAAGGCGTGCGGGTCATTCCGGTCGACCATGTGGAGGAGGTCTTCCGCCACGTCTTCGGTACCGAGGATATTCAGGCGCAGTCTGCTTCCGCACAGCCGGCAGCCGATGTTTTCATCGCCACCGGCCTGCCCTATTTGCAGGCGGATTCCGTTGAATGATAAAATGGAAAAAAGCTCGAGACTTATGACCGAGATTATCGGTTACAAAAGCTCTGTGATGAAGCTTTTAAGACGGAGGTGCTGGAATGGGACCTGCTAAATGGAAAGGTCGTCGATTGCCCCTGCTGCCGCTACGGGGGCTGCTTGTATACCCCAGCATGGTGCTGCATCTGGACGTAGGCAGGGAGAAATCGGTACGCGCGCTCGACCGCGCGATGCTCGACGATCATATGATTTTGCTATGTTCGCAATCTGAAGTGAATATTGAGGAGCCGGCGCAGGAGGACATCTACCGCGTAGGTACGGCTGCAAGAGTAAGACAGATGCTGAAGCTGCCGAACGGCACGATCCGCGTACTTGTAGAAGGCGTGGTTCGTGCCGAGATCGTCGATTATTTGCCAAACGACGAGTTCTACGAGGTCACGATCAAAGAACTGCCGGAGTCGGAAACAACCGATCCGGAAATCGATGCGCTCATGCGGACGGTGCTTAACCAGTTTGAGCATTATATCAACCTGTCGAAGAAGGTGACGCCGGAGACGCTCGCTGCTGTTTCGGACATTGATGAGCCGGGCCGGCTCGCCGACGTCATCTCCAGCCATCTGTCGCTCAAGATAAAGGATAAGCAGGATATTCTCGAAACGATTGATGTGCGCGAGCGCCTCGAGCGTTTGCTGGATATTTTGAACAACGAACGCGAAGTGCTCGAGCTGGAACGCAAAATCAGCCAGCGCGTCAAGAAGCAGATGGAGAAAACGCAGAAGGAATACTACTTGCGCGAGCAGATGAAGGCGATCCAGAAGGAGCTAGGCGAGAAGGAAGGACGCGCCGGCGAAGTGGAAGAGCTTCGGGCGCAAATGGCGGAGTCCGGCATTCCGGATAAAGTCAAAGAGAAGGTCGAGAAGGAAATCGACCGTCTGGAGAAGATGCCATCGACTTCGGCTGAGGGCGGTGTCATCCGCAATTATATTGATTGGCTTCTATCTTTGCCTTGGAACAATCTGACCGAGGATGATCTGAACGTCTCGAAGGCGGAGGCCATTCTGAACGAGGATCATTACGGGCTTGAGAAACCGAAGGAACGCGTGCTTGAATATTTGGCGGTTCAGCAGCTCGTCAAGAAGCTGAAGGGGCCGATTCTATGCTTGGTCGGACCGCCGGGGGTAGGTAAAACTTCCATGGCGCGCTCCATCGCGAAATCGCTGGGCAGACAGTTCGTTCGCATCTCGCTCGGCGGCGTGCGAGACGAAGCAGAGATCCGCGGCCACCGCCGTACTTATGTCGGCGCAATGCCTGGACGCATCATTCAGGGCATGAAGACCGCAGGCTCTCTGAACCCGGTGTTCCTGCTCGACGAGATCGACAAAATGGCCATGGACTTCCGCGGGGACCCGGCTTCGGCACTGCTAGAGGTGCTGGATCCCGAGCAGAACAATACGTTCAGCGATCATTTTATCGAGGTGCCGTTCGATCTGTCGCATGTCATGTTCGTCACGACGGCGAATGCCATACACAATATTCCGCGCCCGCTCTTGGATCGGATGGAGGTACTGTACATCCCCGGCTATACCGAGCTCGAGAAGCTGCAAATCGCATCCCGCTACCTGCTTCCGAAGCAGAAGCGAGAGCACGGCTTGGAAGAGAATCAGGTTGTGTTGGATGAAAACGGCCTTCTGCAAATTATCCGAGAGTATACAAGGGAGTCCGGCGTTCGGAATCTTGAGCAGCAAATCGCAGCTATGTGCCGCAAGGCCGCGAAGGCGATCGTGTCGGATAAAAGCATCTTGCCGATCGAAGTCGATTCCGAGAAAGTCAAGGAATGGCTTGGGCCTCCGAAGTTCCGCTACGGCATGGCGGAAGCGGAAAATCAAATCGGCGCCGTTACCGGTCTCGCATGGACGGAGGTTGGCGGCGATACGCTCGTCATCGAGGTGACGGTGCTGCCAGGAAGCGGCAAGCTGACGCTGACGGGCAAGCTCGGCGACGTCATGAAGGAATCGGCGCAGGCGGCATTCAGCTATACGCGTTCCCGCGCAAACGAGCTTGGCATCGATCCGCAATTCCATGAGAAGAACGATATCCATATCCATATTCCCGAAGGCGCGATTCCGAAGGACGGTCCGTCCGCAGGCATCACGATGGCGACAGCGCTCATCTCGGCGCTTACGAACCGTCCGGTCGACAAGGAAGTGGCGATGACAGGCGAGATTACGCTTCGCGGCCGCGTCCTTCCGATCGGCGGACTGAAGGAAAAGTCCCTCGCCGCACACCGGGCCGGCATTAAGAAGGTGCTGCTCCCGAAAGACAACGAGCGCGACTTGCGAGATATACCGGAGAGCGTCAGAGCCGATCTGGAGTTTATCCCGGTCAGCTCGATGGATGAGGTTATCAAGCATGCGCTGACCAAGGCTGAAGCCGCGGCACCTACGCATTAGGAAAGCAGGTTGCACACAAGTGAAGATTACGAACGTAGAATTTGTTATATCCGCAGTAAAACCGCATCAATACCCTGAGGATGCCTTGCCAGAGTTCGCTCTGGCAGGGCGTTCTAATGTCGGCAAATCATCGCTCATCAACAAGATGATCATGCGCAAAGGTCTTGCGCGCACGAGCTCCCAGCCGGGCAAAACGCAGCAGCTTAATTATTATCGGGTCAATGACAGCGTCTATCTGGTCGACTTTCCGGGATACGGGTATGCGAGAGTATCGAAGGCGCAGCGCCAGCAGTTCGGCGAAATGATCGAGACGTTCCTCAGCGACCGCAAACCGCTCAAGATGGTTCTACTAATCATCGATATCCGGCACGAGCCCTCCAAGGATGACTGCTTGATGTACGATTGGCTAAAGCATTACGAGATTCCGGTCTGCGTCGTCACGACGAAGGCGGACAAGATTCCGAAGAGCAAATGGGACAAACACGTAAAGGCGATAAAGCAGGCGCTCGGCTTCCGCGGCGGCGACCGTCATGTGCTGTTCTCCTCGGAGACGGGGCTTGGCCGCGAAGCGCTTTGGGACATCATTAACGAGCAAATCGAAGTAACAAGCGAAGAAGCGGAAGAAACCGAAGAAGTTTCGATCGAAAATCGAGGATAACGCACAATAGCGACGACTCTTCGTAAAATCTCCTTGATTATTCAGAAATATGCGTGAATATCGCGGTTGAGCGGCAGGAATAAACCGCTTCTATCGGGTATAATATAGGTAACACCTGATTCAAAAACGCGTTACTTTAAAGAATTGAGGAGATTTTTATGGCTCAGCGGATAGCCACAGAGTATGTCAATGCTTCTCTGCAATTAACGGCTGAAGAGATGGCGCGATTTGTCCGGTTTTTTGAAGACCAGCATATTAAGCAGCAAGTGCGGGTACTCGATAACGGCAATCACGAGATGGTTCTCGAGGACGACGCAGGACGAGAAGAGGTCCGCTTAACTTTCGAACGCGAGCAAGATCGGTATGTATGTTCACTTTCTTGCCGCATCGTCCATCCAAAGCTTACGAACGCAATGCGCAAAGCGGTATCCATGTTCCGCGGAGATGCAGTCGTCAATCGCATTTATCCCAATTATACGATGATTTATCATTACATCGAAGGAACTGTTCGCAAAATTGTCGAAATTAAGAACAATGAGTCGAGAGTCATCTTTGAATTCAAGGATACGATCGGTCAGCTTGAAGCGACGTTCCGCGTGACAGACATCGAGAAGGAAATTGAAATCGTGCAAGGCGCGATCGACCAACTCCTTGATCTTCGCAATCAATGCACCGATCGCGAGCAAATTGCCATCATCGACGAACGTCTGGCTCGCCATTCGAAAGCGCTATTCATGATGGAGGCATAAACCGAAAACGTTCAAAATCATTTTAAAAAGCCGCTATTATGCGGCTTTTTTATTTGTCCAGAAAGCGCTGTTAATGGACACCATCAAGGCGTTTGCTACATACGTTGATAACTGGAGTTCGCCATGTGTTGTCAATTCGAGTTCGCCCAAAAAAAACTGTTGCATTTCTCAGCGATAGATGTTATTTTTATTTTCGTTGCAATGAATAGGAACCAGGATTCACTCAGGACATGGTAATGTTGCGAGAGGAAAGTCCCTCGGGCAGTGAATGACGTAGGTCCTAGCGGATGAAATTAATAAACATTTTATTCCTAGGAAGGGGGAACCGAAAGATGGAATACTCAACTTTCGGAAGACACGTTGCTGTTGACACTTGGGGTGTAGATTTCGACCTGCTCAACAACGCGGAATTTTTACAAGCCCAAATGGTAGAAGCTGCAGAAGCTTGCGGCGCTACAGTACTCTCAGTACAATCCAAGCAATTTGAGCCACAAGGCGCAACGGTACTCGTACTGCTGTCAGAAAGTCATCTTTCCATTCACACGTATCCTGAGAGAGGTTTCGCTGCTCTTGACTGTTATACTTGTGGAGAAACAGTCGATCCTCAATTGGCGATTGACTACATGATGTCTGTGTTGAAACCGAAGGTTATGCATGCGAAGAAGCTTGTTCGCGGCATGGGTGAATTGCAAGTCGTGGAAGCGGATATGAAGCAAGCTCAGCTTGTGTAACATTTTTAAATAGGATTTGAAGGAAGGTCGCGGATTTCATCCGTGGCCTTTTTTGATGCCTTACCTTACCCGTCGCGCTGCATTTTCAAACAATTTTCATATTTGCAGGGGTACATCATGTCTAACTGTGCTATACTAAATGATGAAAAACGATGGATGAAAGGCAGGTGAACGCACGTGCACATTATTGTTGTCGGATTGAATTACCGGACAGCACCGGTTGAAGTCAGGGAACGCTTTACATTCGCTGAGCGAGATCTGCCAGATGCTTTAAAGCAGCTGAAGCAAACGAAGAGCATCATGGAATGTGTCATCGTTGCGACCTGTAACCGTACGGAGCTGTACGCGGTTGTGGACCGTCCGACCTTGTGCGGCCATTACATTCGCAGCTTCATGGAGAAATGGTTCAATACGCCGAGGCAGCAGTTTACCTCGGATTTATATATGTATGAAGACGAGAAAGCAATCGACCATCTGTTCAGGGTGACTTGCGGATTGGATTCGATGGTCATCGGCGAGACCCAAATTCTCGGCCAAATCAAAAACGCGTTCCTGCTTGCACAGCAGCATAAAACGACAGGCACGCTGTTTAACTCGATCTTCAAGCAAGCCGTAACGCTCGCTAAACGCGCGCATTCCGACACTGCGATCGGCGAAGCCGCCGTATCCGTCAGCTACGCTGCGGTTGAGCTGGGCAAGCGGATCTTCGGGAATTTTGGCGGCAAGACCGTCATGATCGTCGGTGCAGGCAAGATGAGCGAACTGACAGCGAAGCATCTGTACGCAAACGGCGTTGAGCGGGTATTCGTCGTGAACCGGACTTATAACCGGGCCGTTCAATTGGCTGATAAGTTTAACGGCACGCCGCTTTCGATGGCAGATGCCATTTCGAGGCTGCATGAAGCCGATATCGTGATCAGCTCCACGGGCTCAGACGGCTACGTACTCGGCCGCGAGCAGGTTGCGGCTGCGATGCAGAAACGCAAATCGCGTCCGCTCTTTATGATCGATATCGCCGTACCGCGTGATCTGGATCCGGCTATTGCGTCGGTTCAGAACGTGTTCCTTTACGATATAGATGACCTGGAAGGCATCGTAGAGAGCAATATGGAGCAGCGCCGCGTCGAAGCGGCAAAGATCGAAACGCTGATTGCGGCTGAGCTTGACGCTTATCGCAGCTGGTACAAAACGCTCGGAGTCGCCCCGTTAATCCGTGCTTTGCAGGTAAAAGCGGCAGACATCCACGAGGAAACGATGGACAGCTTGGCCAATAAGCTGCCGGACCTCAGCGAACGCGAGCTCAAAGTCATCCGAAAGCTGACGAAGAGCATCGTCAACCAAATGATGCATGATCCGATTCTGCGCATCAAAGAGATGGCAGGAGAGAAGCGTGCCGACGAGGCGATGGATATGTTCGTGAAGCTATTCGCCCTGGAAGAGACGCTTGAACAAACGAAGAACAACGCAGAGCAGCGCAAGCCGGTTACAGCGAAAGAAGCTCCTGTAACGGCCGGGGATACGCTGCCAGTACTGAATAGTACGATTGCGGCAATGACTAGATAACTTGTTCAAAGTTTGCGGAGGCCTCTATGGTTACACAAAACTGGTTATATGATGGAATGCTGTATATCTATGCCCTGAGCCTCCTGTTTTACTTCTCCGATTTCGTCGATCGAAACCGGCAAGCGAAACGAGTGGGGACAGGGCTGCTTATTTTCGTCTGGGTGCTGCAAACGGGCTTTATTATTCATCGCATCATATCGCACCTGGACATGACGCTCATGTCATTGTTTGAATATTTGCTCGTTTTCTCCTGGCTGCTTATCACAGTTTCTCTTGTGATGAGCCGTTTTTTTCGAATGGAGTTTATCGTCTTCTTCGTCAATGTCATCGGATTTGCGGTGTTGACGATCAATCTGTTCGGGATTGGGACCGGCGCATCGTTGGAGCCGTGGGAGCTTGCGCATGAAATGCTGATCGTACATATCATTCTGATGATTGTGGCCTACGCCGCTCTTACGATCAGCGCTATATTTTCCGGCATGTACATGTTCTTGTTCGCCCGTTTGAAGGGCAAGCAATGGACGAAGCGGATGCAGAGACTGCCAAGCCTTGATGCGGCCGACCGTTTCATGTTCCGGGCAGCGCTCGTCGGGACGCCGCTCCTGACGATGTCGCTTGCCGTGGCCGTCGCTTCGATTCTTGTCGAAGGCCGATACGGCTTGCTGCTTGATTTGAAGGTCATTTCCTCAAGCATCGCTTTGATGATCTATATTTGGAATCTACTGGGGCATAGATGGTTCGACGGCTCGGGCTGGAAGTTTGCCCGGCTTAACCTGATCAGCTACGCGGTCATGCTGCTGAACGTGCTGATGAACCAAGCGTCAAATTTTCACGGCTGGTCATAATCGGCTGCGGGGAGCTGGCTAATCGATGACAATCTATTATCCCATAATGGTGAAGCTGCGTGGCAAGCTCTGCGTGGTCATCGGCGGCGGTGCAGTTGCGGCACGCAAGGTTCACGGCTTACTGGATGGCGGTGCGGACCGCGTGATCGTGATTGCGCCTGCCGCCTCGGCTGAGCTCCAAGCCCTTGCCGATACAAGGTGTATACAACTACTTCAAAGGGAATACAGAGAAGGGGATCTGCGGGATGCCTTTCTTGTCATTGCAGCAACGAATAACCGGCACGTGAATGAGGGGATCGCTGCAACGGCGGACAAGCTTGGGATCCTCGTCAATGCGGCGGATCTCGGTGAAGAGGGCGGTTTCGTAACGCCGTCCGTCGTAAGGCGGGGCGAGCTGCTGCTCGCGGTTACGACCGGAGGCGCAAGTCCCGCGCTTGCCGGGATCATTGGAAAGGAGCTGTCGCGGCAGTTCGGGACGCATTTCGGGGAAGTTGTCGAACGGCTTCGGCTTCTGCGCGCCCATGTTATGTCGAATATTCCGGATTCGGAGCAGCGTGCCGCTATATTGCGACAGGCTGCGGTAGAGGCTATGACGATCGGGGATGAAGGCGAACGGCGGGATACGTTTCCGCGTGAGCGAATAGAAGAGTGGATGATGAGGCTGCAGCAAGCGGCCGAGAGGAGCAGGTAGAGGATGACACAGAGAAACGAGGAACGAAGAGTTATCGTAGTCGGTACGCGCCAAAGCGCACTGGCTTTAACGCAGACCGGGCAAGTGATCGATCAGCTGAAGGCGCTTTGCGCGGAGCATGGTCTCCCCTATGATTTTGAAATCCGCAAAATCGTCACGAAAGGCGACCGCATCCTGGATGTAACCTTATCCAAGGTTGGCGGGAAAGGGCTGTTCGTGAAAGAAATCGAGCAAGCGTTGTTCGATAAAGAAATTGATTTGGCGGTGCACAGCATGAAGGACATGCCGTATGAGCTTCCGGCAGGGCTTATGAATGGCGCCGTTCCGAAGCGCGTCGATCCACGGGATTGCATTATCACGAACAATGGGTTCACATTCTACGATCTGCCGAAAGGCGCAAAGGTAGGAACCAGCAGTCTTCGTCGCTCCAGTCAGCTTAAGCATGCCCGCCCGGATTTGCAGATCGAATCGCTTCGGGGCAACATCGATTCCCGCATCAAGAAGCTGGAAACCGAAGGCTTCGATGCCATTGTCCTAGCCGCGGCAGGACTTCACCGGATGAGCTGGGAATCCAAAATTTCGTCTTATCTTTCCGAAGATATGTGCGTGCCGGCAGTCGGACAAGGGGCGCTTGGAATTGAATGCAGAACGGACGACGCGGATGTTCGCGATCTGTTGTCGCTGCTGAACGATCCGCTTACGGCACGGACTGTCGCCGCTGAACGGAGCTTCTTGGGAGCGCTGAACGGCGGCTGTCAAATTCCGATCGGCGCGCATGCCACGGTTATCGAGGGAGAGAAAGAAAGCGATTGGGTGTTGGAGCTTACTGGCATTGTCGGGTCACCGGATGGCAGCATTCTGCTAAAAGAAACGTTGCGCGGCAAGGATGCGGAACAACTGGGGCTACAAACTGCAGAAGCGTTGAAAGCAAAGGGAGCGGACCGAATTTTAGCAGAAGTTAGGGGATGAACGTTTTGCTGAAGGGGAAGAGCAAAGGGAAGGTCTACTTGGTTGGCGCGGGTCCCGGCGATCCGAAACTGATTACATTGCGCGGAAAAGAATGCATTGAGGCTTGCGATGTCGTGGTTTACGACCGGCTTGCCAGTCCGAGGCTGCTCCGGTTTTTAAAACCCGGCGCGGAAAAAGTGTACGTGGGCAAGCTGCCGGACCGGCATACGATGAAGCAGGAGGACATTAACCAGCTGCTTGTGGATTTGGCGCTTGAAGGGAAGATCGTTTGCCGGCTAAAGGGCGGCGATCCGACGGTATTCGGGCGTGTCGGCGAGGAAGCGGAGCTGCTGCAGCAGAACGGCATCGAGTTTGATATCGTGCCTGGCATCACATCCGCCATTGCCGTACCGGCTTACGCAGGCATCCCTGTTACGCACCGGGATTTGGCATCATCCTTATCGATCATTACCGGTCACGAAAGCCCGGAGAAGCTCGATCAATCGATCCATTGGGACAAAGTGACTCTAGCGACCGGGACGCTTGTTTTCCTAATGGGGGTAGCGAAGATCGGCTATATTGCCGAGCAGCTTATCAAGCACGGCAAGCCGGCGGATACGCCGGTCGCTCTCATTCGCTGGGGAACGCGCGTCGAGCAGCGGACGGTTACGGGGACGCTGGAAACGATCGAAGCGATCGTGCAAGCGGCCGATTTCAAGCCGCCGGCCGTTATCGTAGTCGGCGATGTCGTCAAGCAGCGCGAGAAGCTGCAGTGGTACGAGCGCAAGCCGTTGTTCGGTACCCGCGTGCTTATAACCAGGGCGAGGGCGCAAAGCAGCGATTTGGCGGAACGGATCGAGGAGCTGGGCGGCGAGCCGTGCGAATTCCCTGTCATCGAGACGAGATTTCCAGCCGGCGCGGAGACCGTCGCTGACGTAGAGCAAGCGCTTCGCGATGCGGAGCAGTATGATTGGCTCATGTTCACGAGCGTGAACGGCGTCGATTATTTCTTTGATTGGTTGAGCAGGCTTCGCATCGACATCCGCAGCTTCCACCGCGCACGGGTTGCCGCGGTCGGTCCTAAGACAGCCGAAGCCCTGGAGAAGCGCGGTCTGTTCGTCGATGTGCTGCCAGTCAAGTTCCAGGCCGACGAGCTGCTCGGAAGCCTGTCAGGGCAGCTAATTGAAGGACAGCGCGTGCTTCTGCCGAGAGGCGACCTGGCCCGTGAAGTGCTGCCTAGGGAGCTGAAGGCGAAGGGGCTGATCCCGGTTGAAATCGATGTCTACGAAACGGTGCTGGCGGATAACCAGGATCAAGAGACGCTGGAGCTGCTAAAGAAGCGGAGCGTGCATGTCATCACCTTTGCCAGCTCTTCTACGGTCACTAACTTATTTGAAGTGCTGCGGCGAGTGGGCGTGAGCGATCCGCTTGAGCTGCTGCAAGGCATAGATATAGCGTGCATCGGCCCGATTACGGCCAAAACCGCTGAAGAAGCGGGGCTTACGGTCACGATCCAGCCGGAGGACGCAACGATTGACGGGCTCATCGACGCGATCGCCGAGTCGCGGCTTGCGCTCCGCAACTAAGAAGGAGGCAGACGAATTATGGCTTTTCCGATTACTAGAAACCGAAGACTCCGCCAGTCCGGCGCCTTGCGCGCGCTTGTACGCGAGACGCATTTGTCGGTGGACGATTTTATTTATCCGTTATTCGTTACCCATGGCACCAACGTAAAGGAAGAAATTCCATCGATGCCCGGGGTTTATCATTTGTCGCTTGATCTGCTCAAGCAAGAAATTGATGCCGTCGTCGATTCCGGCGTGAAGGCCGTCTTGCTCTTCGGAGTACCGGATACGAAAGACGCTGTAGGTTCTTCAGCTTATGACGCTAACGGGATCGTACAACAGGCGACAAGAGCCATTAAGGAATGGACGCCTCAGCTTCTCGTCATCGCCGATACTTGCCTCTGCCAGTTTACCGATCACGGCCACTGCGGCATGATTCATCATGACCCGCGCACCGGCCATGCCGAGGTTCATAACGACAGTTCCTTGGAGCTGTTGGTGAAGACGGCGGTATCGCAAGCGGAAGCAGGAGCGGATATTATCGCGCCGTCCAACATGATGGACGGATTCGTCGGCGCCATCCGCGAAGGGCTGGACGATGCAGGCTTCGAGAACGTCCCGATTCTCTCGTACTCCGTGAAATACGCGTCCGCATTCTACGGTCCGTTCCGGGAAGCGGCTCATTCCACGCCGCAATTCGGCGACCGGAAGACGTACCAAATGGATCCGGCGAACGCACGGGAAGCGCTCCGCGAGGCGGAGGCGGATATCATCGAAGGCGCGGATATGCTGATGGTGAAGCCGGCGCTTGCGTATTTGGACGTGATCCGCATGTTGAAGGAGCACTTCGATCTGCCGGTTGCCGCCTATAACGTGAGCGCTGAATATTCCATGGTGAAGGCTGCCGCGGCGAACGGCTGGATCGATGAGCGTGCGGTCGTGCTTGAGACGCTGACAGGCATGAAGCGCGCGGGCGCCGACCTGATCATTACGTACCACGCGCTGGATGCGGCGCGCTGGCTGCGTGGCGAAGCATAAGAAAACATTGTAAAACACATTTTTACAGGCAGGTGCGAGAAAATGAGCGAACAGCAGCACAAAAGATCGGATGAGCGTTCCAAAGCAGCCTTTTCACGGGCGAAAACGGTCATCCCAGGCGGCGTGAATTCGCCGGTCCGTGCATTCAAATCCGTCGGCTTGAATCCGGTTTATATGGAGCGCGGCGAAGGCTACCGTGTCTATGACATCGACGGCAACAGCTATATCGATTACGTGGCGTCCTGGGGGCCGCTCATTATGGGCCACGCCCATCCTGCCGTCATCGAGGCGGTTAAGAAGACGGCAGAGAAAGGAACCAGCTTCGGCGCGCCAACGGAGCTGGAAACGTTGATGGCCGAGCTTGTTTGCGAGCGCGTGCCTTCCGTTGAAGTGGTTCGGATGGTCAACTCCGGCACGGAAGCGACGATGAGCGCGCTGCGTTTGGCGCGCGGCTATACGAAGCGCAGCAAGATTTTGAAATTCGAAGGCTCCTATCACGGCCATGCCGACAGCTTGCTGATCAAAGCTGGCTCAGGCGTTGCGACGCTAGGGCTGCCGGACAGCCCGGGCGTACCGGAAAGCGTAGCTTCGCATACGATTACGGTTCCGTATAACGACCTCGATTCAGTTAAGCTCGCATTCGAGCATTACGGCGAGGAACTCGCCTGCATCATCGTCGAGCCGGTTGCCGGCAATATGGGTGTCGTGCCGCCGCTTCCTGGCTTCCTGCAAGGGCTGCGCGACATTACGCAGCAATACGGCAGTCTGCTTATCTTCGATGAAGTGATGACCGGCTTCCGCGTTCATTTGAACTGCGCGCAGGGGTTGTACGGCATCACGCCGGACCTTACTTGCCTTGGCAAAGTCATTGGCGGCGGTCTGCCTGTCGGCGCTTACGGCGGTAAACGCGAGATTATGGAAATGATGGCGCCAAGCGGCCCGATCTATCAGGCCGGGACCTTGTCAGGCAACCCGCTTGCGATGGCGGCGGGCTATACCACGCTCAGCCTGCTTTCGCAAGAAACGTATGAGCACATGGAACGGATGTCCGTCCGGCTGCAGCTCGGCTTCGAGTCGAACGCTGCGAAGCACGGCATCCCATGCACGATCAACCGTGTCGGTTCGATGGTATGCCCGTTCTTCACGGAGCAGCATGTCATCAACTACGATACGGCGAAAACATCGGATCTGGAGCGGTTTAAGGCTTATTTTGCAGGGATGCTTGATCTTGGCATCAGCATCGCTCCGTCGCAATTCGAAGGGATGTTCGTCTCCGGCATCCACGACGAAGAGGCGATTGACGCGACAATCGCGGCGCATGACGAGGCGCTTCGCAGATTGTAAGAAGTTGTAGGAGCTGAGCGAGAATGGAGTCTTCCATTGGCTATGAACGCAGCGGCGAATGGCTGAAGCTGCCGGCGGAAACGCTGGCAAGCTTCGCCGCGGCCGCAGGCAATCCAGTTCGATTCATTGAGGCCGGGAGCCATCCGCACCATGTGCGGCAGTGGCTGCTGGCCCTTGGTTTATTTCCGGAAAAATGGCTGAACCGGTTATTCTCGATCGGCGGCATCCGGATGGAGGGCGGCAGTATCGAGCTGCGTGCTTTTATTCCGGCGGACGCCGGGAGCGATGCGATTCTCCGCATGCTAAGGCACGACGAGAGCAGCGGTATACTCCGAGCGCAGGCGCTTCATTTTGACGATTGGTGCATGGTGCTGGATAAGCCGGCGGGCATGCCCGTTCATCCGTCCGTACCGGGTCAGCGCGGCACGCTCGACGAAGAGGCTGCTCGCATCGGCCTGCTTCGCGGCGACAGCTTGCCGGCCAAGCACATCCACCGGCTTGACGATGATACGGCCGGACCGGTTCTCTATGCGCGAAACGAGCTTGCGCAGCTGCGGCTTGACGAGGCGATGCGGATGAAGGCGATCGGAAGGCAATATGTTGCGCTTGTGCAAGGCAGCCTTCGGCGAAGCCGCGGTACCGTCAACGAGCCGATCGGGAAAGACCGGCACCATAAGGCGCGCAGACGCGTGTCGCCCGGAGGCGAGCATGCCGTCACCCACTTTGAGACGATTGAGAGCTATAAGCGCGCAACGCTGGTCCGCCTTTGGCTGGAAACCGGCCGGACGCATCAAATCCGGGTTCACATGAGTCATTTGGGGCACCCGTTGGTCGGCGATACCCTCTACGGCGGAAGCGACAGCAAGCTTCGCCACCAGGCGCTGCGTGGCGAGCAGCTTTCGTTTCGGCATCCTTGGACAGGCGCGGAGCTGTCCTTGTCCGCGCCTGAGCCGGCGTGGTTCGCCGAAGTGCGCGTACGCTATGCCTCTCTGTGAAAATCGTAGTCATGCCTATCCATCCCCTGCCATATAGATAAATAGGGAAGAAAGCTGTAACCAAGCTTCTTGAGAAGGGGAAAGGAGGACGACGAGCGTGCCCAGTCCGTCTAATGGTTTGCGTTTTGACATTTATGAACGCGTACATCTGCCCGATGATGTAGCGGCGATCGACGAGCTTGACGAGGTCGAGCTTGTGCCGCGAATCGGGATCGTTCAGCAAGACGATCAGGTTTTGCTTAAGGGACACTTGCTTCTTACGGGGGTATATCGGGCGCAGGATGTGCCTTTAGCCGAGCAGTCCCTGGAGCACTGGATTCCTGTCGAAATTACGCTGCCGATGAATCGCATCCACCGGTTGGATGACATTTCCGTTGAAATCGATAACTTCGACGTGGATCTGCTCTCTACCCGGACGCTTAATATTACGGGAGTGTTGTCGCTCATAGGCATTGAAATCGAACAGTCGGAGCCGGAAGGAGCGTGGCAGCGCGAAGAGCCGATTACCGTCGTTCACAGCAGGGAATTCGAGGAAGCGCAGCCCGCCTTTACGCAGTACGAGTATGAGGTGCAGCAGCGGCTTGCCGCGGAGCGGGAACGGCAGGCCGAGCTGGATGCAGCGGCGCGGGAAGCCGAACGGCGCGAGGCTGCCGTGCGCGCGGCCGCTTTGGCGCGTGAGCAGGAGCGGCAGGCTGAGCTGGCCCGCGCGGCGGAAGAGGCCTTACAGCAGGCGCCGAACAGCGAGCCGGAGGAAGCGTATCAGGCGTATGCTCAGGATCTGGCAAACGAAGCCGCGCAGAATCCGTTCGTTCAAGATGCCGCCCAGATTCAGCCGCAAGTACCGGAGCAGATTCGCCCGCAGTTTGGGTCGGCATCACCGCCGGAAGTGCCGCAGCAATCGTTCGGCGACGTCTCCGCTATCGAGGTGGGGGCGGAACGCAAGCAATCGTTCGGCGACGTCTCCGCTATCGAGGTGGAGGCGGAACGCAAGCAGCCGCGCGTTGCGTTTGCCGGCAAGCCGGCTGCCGAAGAGAGCGAACAGCCTGCGGGCAGCGTTGGCTTCCGCTCGCTGCTGCAATCGAGCCGCAGGGAGCAAGAAGCGAGAGCGGCAGCGGAACAGGTCGCTGAGCGAGCTGCTGCGGAAGCCCGTAAAACGAGCGGCGACGACATCGAATGGAAGAACCTGTTCTTCGGCCGCAACGGCGAAGATCAATCATTCCGCAAGGTTCGCATCTGCATCGTCCAGCGCGAGGAGACGCTTGACGTCATCGCGGGACGCTATCAGCTGCAAGCACGGGAAATCGCGCTCTACAATCGTTTGTCCGATCAGAGCGTCAGCGAAGGGCAAGTGCTCTATATTCCGTAGAAGCACAGGCATATCGCGCCAGGTTAGGCCTCTTCAGGAATCCCTTGCCGGGGAACTGAAGGGGCTTTTTGCCGTTCAATCGCGTTTTCGACTAGGCGCGTATCTTGTCGGGATTGACGTGAACAATTGATAACGTGTATGATAGAAAAAATAGGGTTATACTCTAATTTATAATGACGTTGATGGGGAAGAGTGGCAGGAATGCCTTCAGAGAGCAGAACCGCTGCGCTGAGAGGTTCTGCAGGATATGAACTGCGACTGGTCGCCCCTGAGTTGCTGGCATGAACGAAGATCCTTCGTTAGTACCAGCCGGTTGCAGCCGTTATCTGTGTAAAGTTGTCGGATCAGGCGAACCAAGCGCCTCTCCGGAACAAAGGTGGTACCGCGGAAGCAAACCTTTCGTCCTTTGAATTAAGGGCGAGAGGTTTATTTTTTTTCGCTTATTCGGCATTATGGCATCCGGATACGGATGAGAAATACAGTGGAGGTAGAAAGGCTATGACACAGAAACAAGCAACGACTGAAATGCCGACGACTTACGATCCGAAGGCGGCAGAATCGAAATGGTATCCGTACTGGATGGAAGGCAAGTTTTTTGAAGCGGGCAAACGCCCGTCGGCAGAGCCGTACACGATCGTGATTCCGCCGCCGAACGTGACGGGCATGCTGCATATCGGCCATGCGCTCGATTTCACGCTGCAGGATATTATGATCCGCACGAAGCGGATGCAGGGCTATGACGCGCTTTGGCTTCCAGGGAGCGATCACGCGGGTATCGCGACGCAGACGAAGGTAGAGCAGAAGCTGCGCGAAGAAGGTCTGTCCCGTTATGACCTTGGCCGCGAGAAGTTTTTGGAGAAGGTTTGGGATTGGAAGGAGCACTATGCCGAAACCATTCGCGAGCAGTGGGCGAAAATGGGCTTCTCTCTGGACTACTCCCGCGAACGCTTTACGTTGGATGAAGGCTTGTCTCAAGCGGTTCGCGAAGTATTCGTCCGCCTATACGAGAAGGGACTTATTTACCGCGGCAAAAAAATTATCAACTGGGATCCGGCTGCCCGCACCGCCTTGTCGGATATCGAAGTTGAGCATAAAGAAGTGAACGGCCACCTGTACCATCTGCAGTATCCGCTCAAGAACGGCTCCGGCTTCATTACGGTCGCTACGACGCGTCCGGAAACGATGCTCGGCGATACGGCCGTTGCGGTTCATCCGGAAGATGAGCGCTACAAGCATTTGATCGGCGAGCTGATCGTGTTGCCGATTATCGGCAGAGAAATCCCGATTATCGCCGACGAGTATGTAGAGAAGGAGTTCGGCTCCGGCGCCGTTAAAATTACGCCGGCTCACGATCCGAACGACTTTGAAGTCGGCCTTCGCCATGACTTGCCTCAAATCGTCGTCATGGACGAGAGCGGCACGATGAATGCCGAAGCCGGCCCGTATAACGGCATTGACCGCGCGGAATGCCGCAAGCGCATCGTTGCCGACATGCAGGCATCCGGCGTGTGCATCAAAATCGAGGATCACGTCCATCAAGTCGGCCACAGCGAGCGCAGCGGCGCCGTTGTCGAGCCATATTTGTCGACCCAATGGTTTGTTGACATGAAGCCGCTTGCGGAAGCCGCGATTCAAGCGCAGCAATCCGGCAAAGGCGTTAACTTCGTGCCGGACCGCTTCGAGAAGATCTACCTGCAATGGATCGAGAACGTACGCGACTGGTGCATTTCCCGCCAGCTGTGGTGGGGCCACCGCATTCCGGCATGGTACTGCGACGCATGCGGAGCCATGCACGTAGCGCGCGAAGAGCAAAACGCCTGCTCCGCTTGCGGCAGCGATTCTCTTCGTCAAGACGAAGATGTGCTTGATACTTGGTTCAGCTCGGCGCTATGGCCGTTCTCCACGCTGGGCTGGCCGGAGCAGTCGGAAGATCTGAAACGATACTATCCGACGAACGTGCTTGTAACCGGTTATGACATCATCTACTTCTGGGTTGCCCGGATGATTTTCACCGCGCTCGAGTTCACGGATCAAATTCCGTTCAAGGACGTACTCATGCACGGTCTCGTTCGCGACGAGAACGGCAAGAAGATGTCCAAGTCGCTCGGCAACGGCGTCGATCCGCTTGAAGTAATCGAGAAATACGGCGCCGATGCGATGCGCTATATGATTTCGACAAGCAGCACGCCGGGCCAAGATTTGCGCTTCCGCTGGGAGCGGGTTGAGCAGGCGCGCAACTTTGCGAACAAAATTTGGAACGCGTCCCGTTTTGCGCTGATGAATCTTGAAGGCATCGCGGCTGCCGATATCGATATAAACGTGAAGCTGGGTACGGCTGACCGCTGGATTCTGCACCGTCTAAACGCTGCCGTCGCGGATGCGACGCGCCTGATCGACGCTTATGATTTCGGCGAAACGGGCCGCGTCCTGTACAACTTCATATGGGATGATTTGTGCGACTGGTATATCGAGTTCGCGAAGCTGAACCTGTACGGCCAGGACGCGCATGCGAAACGCGCGACGCAATCCGTTCTTGCATACGTGCTTGACCGCACGCAGCGCCTTATCCATCCGTTCATGCCGTTCATCAGCGAGGAAATTTGGCAGCACCTTCCGCATGAAGGCGAATCGATTACGCTGGCGCCATGGCCGGTTTACGATATAGCGCTGGAAGCTCCGGAGGCGGTTGCGGAAATGGAGCTGCTGATGGATATCATCCGCTCGGTTCGAAATATCCGTGCCGAGGTTAATGTCCCTATGAGCAAGAAGGTCGAGCTGCAAATCAAACCGTCGAGCGAGAGCGAAGCCGCGATCCTTGCCCGCAACGAGGAGTTCATCATCCGTTTCTGCGGCACGTCGAAGCTGACGATCAGCCTGGATCTCGCTGCACCGGACAAAGCGATGACAGCGATCGTAACCGGCGCCCAAATGTTCCTGCCGCTAGCCGGCTTGATCGATATCGAGCAAGAGATTGCAAGACTCGAGAAAGAAATCGCCCACTTGAACAGCGAAGTGGAGCGGGTGGAGAAGAAGCTTGGCAACGAGGGTTTCGTCGCGAAAGCGCCGGCCAAGGTGATTGAAGAAGAGCGAGCCAAGATGGCCGACTATGCGGAGAAGCGCGAGATCGTCAAAGCCCGCATCGCGGAGCTAAGAGGCTGATTAGAGAGAAGTCCGTTAGGAAGAAGGAAGAGAACGATGAAGGAACAACAGCAGCATGCGGCAGAGGGAACGGCACCGCTGGCCACGTATGAGGATGCGAGAGATTGGATCGAGGGGCTGGTCGCCTTCGGTATCCGTCCCGGGATGGAACGGATCGAGAAGCTGATGGAGCTGACGGGCCATCCGGAGCGCCGGCTCAAGTTCATCCATGTCGCCGGCACGAACGGCAAAGGTTCCGTCTGCGCTTACTTGACCAGCGTATTGCTTCGCTGCGGCTATGATGTGGGGACGTATACGTCCCCTTATATCACGAAGTTTACGAACAGGTTTCAATACAACGGGGCGGATATTCCCGAAGAGACGCTGCTCCAATTGGCAAACCGGCTCAAACCGCTCGTCGAGCAAATCGCAGCGACGGAGCTCGGTTCGCCTTCGATGTTCGAGGTGTCTACCGCACTTGCGATCCTCTATTACGGAACGGTAGCTTACCCGGACTTCGTCGTATGGGAAACCGGGTTAGGCGGCCGACTGGACGTCACCAACATCGTAACGCCGCTGGTGTCGGTCATTACGAATGTCGGACATGACCATATGGACATACTCGGCGATACAATCGAAGCGGTCACAAGGGAGAAAGCCGGCATTATCAAAGCAGGCGTCCCGGTCGTCAGCGCAGTCAGCCAGCCGGAGGCGGTCGCGATTATCAAGGATGCGGCGAAAGCGAAGAACAGTTCGCTTTATTTGCTCGGCGATCAATTCCGCGAGCATGTCCTTCAAGTGGCGGAGAACGAGCAATCCTTCCGTTTCGAGGGCTTATTCCGTACGATTGAGCCGCTGAACATCACGCTGAACGGCGCGCATCAACGGACAAACGCCGCAGTTGCGGTGATGACGCTCGAAATTATGCGGCAATACTACGCGCTCATTTTGGAAGACGACGATTTGCGGGAAGGTCTTCGCGCGGCTGCATGGCCAGGACGGCTTGAAATGATCGGCAGCTCGCCGCGGCTTCTCATCGACGGCGCCCATAATCCGGAAGGCGCTCAAGTATTGGCGGAGGCGCTTCGAGAGACTTACCGGTACGAGCGGCTTCATCTCATGATGGGGATGCTCGGCAACAAGAATCATCGTGACACGTTGCGGCATATACTACCTCTAGTGGATACGCTTGTCGTGACCGAGCCGGATTTCCGTAAAGCCCTGCCTGCGCAAGAGCTGGCGGAGCTTGTACAGGAGGTCCGTGATTCTGTTGGCCGATCCTTCGAGCTCATCGTAGAACCGAATTGGAAGCTGGCGCTGGAGCGGCTGAAGTCGCTCACAGGCGCGGACGATTTAGCGGTCGTTACCGGAACGCTGTATTTAATCGCCGACGTCCGCTCCCAATTGCTCTATAATAAGGATTCTGAAAAAGGTTGGTGAACCGTCTTTGAATACGGCAGAACACGTTCATTTCATCGGAATTGGCGGTTACGGCATGAGCGCGATCGCGCGCGTCATGCTCGAAATGGGCTATAAAGTGACCGGCTCCGACGTTGCCCGGCAAGAGCTTACGGAGAAGCTAGCGGCAAAAGGAGCCCGCATCTACATCGGTCATGAGCCGGAGCATGTGAGAGGGGCCGACCTGGTCGTCTATTCGACGGCGCTTCCTAAAGATAATGTGGAACGCAGAGCGGCGGAAGAGCTTAACATTCCGATTCTGCACCGGGCACAGATGCTTGCGAAGCTCATGAATAACGGCAAAGGCGTTGCTGTTGCGGGCGCGCACGGCAAAACGACGACTTCCTCCATGATCGCGCTCGTCATGGAGACGTGCCAGCTCGATCCAACCTATATTATCGGCGGCGAAATCGTGAATGTCGGCACGAACGCAAAGGCAGGCAAAGGCGATTATGTCGTCGCGGAGGCGGATGAGAGCGACGGCTCGTTCCTGCAATATCACCCGACCATGGCGATCGTCACGAACATCGAGCCGGATCATCTCGAAAACTATGACGGTGATTTCAATAAATTGAAGGCGGCATACGTGCAGTTTCTGAGTCAAGTGAAGCAGGGCGGCGGTGCGATCGTTTGCGCCGACGATACGAACATGCAGGCGATGCTGCCTGAGCTCGTTGCGGGTCCGCTTGGCAGCGAGGGCGTGCTGACTTACGGCATTGAGCAAGACGCGATCTACCGCGCAACGAATATTACGCTTGGCGACCGCAAAGCATCCTTCGACATGACGCGCCACGGGAAGCTTCTCGGCCGCATCGAGCTGTCCGTACCGGGACGGCACAATGTGTACAATGCGATGGCGACGGTAATTACGTGCATGGAAGCGGGGCTTTCCTTTGAAGCGATTGCGGGCGCGATCGTCGATTTCCGCGGGGCGAAGCGCAGATTCCAGGTGCTCGGCGAAGTGAACGACATTCTGGTCATCGATGATTATGCGCATCATCCGACGGAGATTGAAGCGACGATCAGCGCGGCCAAATCGACGGGCAAGCGGATCATCGCCGTATTCCAGCCGCAGCGGTACACAAGAACGTTCTTCCTGCTCGATCAGTTCAGCCGTGCTTTTACGGAAGCGGATGAAGTGCTGATTACGGATATTTATTCGCCGGCCGGCGAGCAGCAAATCGAAGGCGTGAACTCCAAGAAGCTGGTAGAGCTGATTCTCAAGAATAGCAATGCAAACACGTCCTACTATCCGACGAAGGACGAGGTGCTTGCAGTACTTACAGATAAAGTGAAGCCTGGCGACCTCGTGATTACGATGGGGGCGGGCGACATTTGGAAAGTGGCGGATTCGCTGGCGAAGACGCTTCGGGCGAAAGCATAAGCAAGCGTTCGGCATATAGAATGGGACGGAGCAGGCGATAGCCTGCTCCGTCCCTTTTTTATTTGCAGCGTGTTGGATTGAAGCTTTGTATGCATCCGCGATTGCATGGCAAGGGTCATATTCCTCTTAATTTTTTCATAGACTCTTACTAGATTATGCGGACAAGGAGAGAATGCGATGAGTACTAAAGGACGTATAACGTACCGTTTCGATAAGCAAAGCGGAGCCCGGCTGGAGCCGAAACAAGAAGAGAAGAAGGTCACGGAGGTCGTCCCCTATTTCCAAGAAGAGTTGAAATTCACTTCCGAGATCGGTTCTTGGAACAGTCCGTTTCAAAATGATGCCTATGCGCTAGAGCAGCTTATCCGCGAGGCAGACGGTCAATTCGCAAAAGGCGCAAAAGATCAAATTCCGTCTAAGCCTACCAAACAAGCCGCTTCTCAAACATACCCCGAGGTTGATGCGATGGATCAGTTTCCGGATCAGCCCGAACAGCCCGATACGATCTTGCTGGGCGATGAATACGAATATGAAGCCCCTCCTAAACGGGTGCAAGCAGGGCCGAAAGTCATTGATATGTATCCGATTCTGGACGCAGAAGAGGAAGAGCATGACTTGCGGAAACGCATGGGCTCGGCACCCCATACTTCGTTCGGTTCCTATATGTCCGGCGCCGGCCGCAGGCCGTCGAAAGGCCCGTCTTGGTTTAAGGTGTTCGCTTCCGTAACCGGCGCCATTGCGACAGGCGCTTTGTTCGGTTATTTCGTGCTGGCCTTGTTCACAAGCAATGGTCCGGCGAATTCGGATTCAACCTCGAATCAACCGGGTACAACAGTAAGTGGCACCATTGCGGATGGCTCCGATTCAGGTAAAAACGCTACTGCGTCTAATGATGCCGCGGCAGGGCAAACGGACGAAGGCAAAGATGGAGCCGCAGCCAATGGCGGGAAGGCGGACGATGACGCAGCTCAAGCGGCGATGATTCAAGTCAATGTGCCGGCAAGCTCGTACTACATGCTCCAATATGGCGTATTCAGCAATAAGGAAGGTCTGGATGCCGCGGTAGATGAGCTTGGCGCCAAGGGGCTTGCTGCAGCCTCGCTCACCTCGTCGGACGATTACCGCGTGTATGTGGGGATGTCGGCGGACCGGGATCAAGCGATGCTGCTCGGTCAGTTGCTGGACAATATGGAAGTGTATGTGAAGCAAATCGATGTTCCGGCGGTCAGCGCCATTTCGTTTGACGGGGAAGCTTCGGCGGTGGAGGCTTTCTTCAAGCAAACGAGCAGTCTGATCGAGAAGCTTGACCAGGTTACGATTGATAGGCTGAGCGCGGGAAGCGGATCCAAAGGCGAGGATGGCGAATGGAAGGAGCTGCACCAGCAATGGATTACCGCGGCGTCGGCCATGGAAGCGGGACTGAAGGATAAAGTGACCAAATCGAATTTGCAGCGGTTGACGCAATCGATCAACTCGGCTGCCGTTGCTGCGGAAGAATATGCGAAGAAGCCCTCCGACGCCTATCTATGGTCGATGCAATCTTCGCTCATGAAGGCCGTATTTGCCGAAAAAGCATGGTTTGAATCGCTGAATGCATTGTAAAGCGTTCACCGGGCGCGTATAATAAAGTGTACGTGTCAAAAAATGGTGAGGGACGTTGGAAAATGAAGAAAAACATCTGGGTATTGCTGCTTTTCATTTTGATCGGACTGCTCACGGGCGCCCTGGCGTCCCGTTGGCTATCTCAGGTGCCTGGTCTTTCATTTCTAACGAAAACATCGCCTGTTGTCTGGTCGCCGGCTGCAGATTTGCTTGTCCTCAGCTATTCATTTACGCTGAAGATCGAGCTCAGCCTACTTAGCATCATCGGCTTGATTATCGCAATCTGGCTATACCGCAAACTATAGGCAACGCGTTGCAAACGCATAAGGAGCGCTATAAATGGGAGTAACCCTTAATAGAGGTTCATCGAATGCGAGCCGGCTCGTGCTGGCTTCTTCATCTCCTCGCCGGCGGGAACTGGTCGCAGCACTGGACCTTTCCTTGCCGGTTCTCATTTTGTCTAGCGATACCGATGAGAGTACGCCGCCGGACTGGCAGCCTGCCCAAATCGTTGAGCAGCTCGGTTTGCGCAAAGCGAAGGCCTCCTCTGAACTGCTGAAGGACGAGCAGGCAGCCGACTCGCTGGTGATCGGAGCAGACACAATCGTCGTATTGGACGGCATCGTGCTGGGCAAGCCGAAGGATAAGGGGGATGCAATCCGCATGCTCACCGATCTCCAAGGCCGCGAGCATGAAGTGTTCACGGGCGTAGCTTGTTTGGACACTTCAACCGGTAGGGAGCTTGTCCGCCATCGCATGACGAAAGTTAAGATGAAACCTCTTGACCGAGCGACGATCGAACGCTATGTCGATTCCGGCGAACCGATGGACAAGGCCGGAAGCTACGGCATCCAAGGACTTGGCGCTACGCTCGTTGAGCGGATTGACGGCTGCTATTTCAACGTTGTCGGGCTGCCGCTGTCGCTTCTGTCTGACATGCTTGCTGAATTTAACATCCATGTTATCTAACTTACACTAAGGCAGGGAAACAGTCATGGAAGCACAGTCCTACGTATTGAAGGATATTTCCCCGAGCGACCGCCCGCGGGAGCGGATGCTTGCCGTCGGGGCCGAAGCGCTCAGCCACGCGGAATTGCTGGCCATTTTAATCCGCACAGGTACGAAACGCGAGTCAGCAGTGCTGCTTGCCTCGCGCATTTTGCAGGAGTGCGGCAGCCTGCGCGGGCTGGTCGATATGAGCGTTGCGGAGCTGACCAAGATCCGCGGGATCGGCGACGCTAAAGCGATCCAGCTGCGGGCAGGCATCGAGCTTGGCCGCCGCATTGCCAGAAGCGAACGGACCGAGCTGCCGGCCATTCGAAGGCCTGAAGACGCGGCGAATCTCGTGATGGAAGAGCTGCGCTATTTAAAGCAGGAGCATTTCGTCTGTTTGTTTTTAAACACGAAGAATCAGGTTATTTTAAAGGAAACGTTGTCGATCGGAACACTGAACGCGACGCTCGTGCATCCCCGTGAAGTATTCCGGGCTGCAATCAAATGCAGCAGCGCGTCGCTTATTTGCGTGCATAACCACCCGAGCGGAGATCCGACGCCGAGCGCGGAGGACATCGCGTTGACGCACCGGCTGATGGAGGCTGGCGAGCTTGTCGGCATCGAAGTGCTGGACCATTTGGTAATAGGTGACAATCGCTTTATTAGTTTGAAGGAGCTAGGCCACCTGTAATATAATAAGAAGTATTGTCTTGAGGAAGAAAGGAAGATTACAACTATGTTTGGTGGATTCAATAAAGATTTGGGCATTGACTTAGGCACGGCGAATACGCTCGTCTATGTGAAAGGCAAAGGCATTGTCGTGAGAGAGCCTTCCGTGGTTGCTCTTCGTACTGATACGAAAACGATCGAGGCCGTCGGCGAGCACGCGAAAAAGATGATCGGCCGCACGCCGGGCAATATCCGGGCGATCCGTCCGATGAAGGACGGCGTAATCGCAGACTTCGAAACGACCTCGACGATGATCAAATATTTCATCCGTCAGGCGCAGAAACAGCGTTCGTTGTTTCCGAAGCACCCGAACGTCATGGTTTGCGTCCCGTCCGGCATTACGGCGGTCGAACAGCGCGCGGTAAAAGACGCGACGGTTCAAGCAGGCGCGCGCGAAGCGTTCACGATTGAAGAGCCGTTCGCGGCGGCAATCGGAGCGGACCTCCCGGTATGGGAGCCTACGGGCAGCATGGTCGTCGACATCGGCGGCGGCACGACCGAGGTGGCCGTTATATCGCTAGGCGGCATTGTAACAAGCCGTTCGATCCGCATCGCAGGCGATGAGATGGACGAGGCGATCATGCAATACATTAAACGGATGTACAATTTGATGATCGGCGAACGGACGGCAGAGCAGTTGAAAATGGAAATCGGCTCGGCGCTCGCGACGGAGCGTCAGGAAACGATCGAAATCCGCGGCCGGGATCTCGTATCCGGACTGCCGAAGACATTGCCGATCTCTTCGGAGGAAATTTGCGAAGCGCTGTCCGATACGGTAGGCGCGATCGTGGATGCGGTGAAGATTACGCTGGAGAAATGTCCGCCTGAGCTGTCCGCGGATATTATGGACCGCGGCATCGTGCTTACGGGCGGCGGCGCGCTGCTGAAAAACCTGGACAAGCTGCTCTCCCGCGAGACGGGCATGCCTGTTATCGTGGCGGAAAACCCGCTTGACTGCGTCGCAATCGGCACCGGCCGCGCATTGGACAACATCGAGCTGTTCAAAACACGCGGAGGCCCAGTCTCCCGTTCCAAGCGTTAACATCCGCATAGTTGGTTGAGGGGAAAACGGATGAGCGACGCTGATCGGTTTGAACGAGCCATCGGGTCGTTCAGCATTCAGCGCGGAATGGGCGGGTGAAGAGAAGTTGTTTAATTGGATGCGCAATCGACGCATGTTTGTTTTGATGATCGTGTTTATCTTGTTCGTCGCGGTTATGGGCTTCTCGATCGGAGACCGGAAGAAGCTGACATGGCCGGAAAACTTCTCGCTTGATTCCACGGCGTTCGTGCAGGAATGGATCTACAGGCCCGCGGGCTATGTATCCGGCTTGTTCAAGGATTTGGCCAATCTGCATGCCATCTATAAAGAGAACGAAGAGCTGCGCAAAGTAGCGGCGGCTTATGCGAGAGACAGCATTAAATATAACTTCATGGACGCAGAGAACAAGCGGCTGCAGGAAAAGCTTCACTTTACGGAGCGGCAGAAGCAACTGTACAATTACGAGTATAAGATCGCGCAGGTCATTGCGGTCAATAACGATCCGTACTCGGAAACGATCCGGATTAATTTGGGCTCCAAGGACGGCATCAAGCCGAACATGGTCGTCGTGACGGATAAAGGCTTAGTGGGCCTCGTGAACCGGGTGGATCCCTTCTTCTCGTCGGTCATGCCGATCACGAAGCTTAGCGAAACGTCCCCGGATACGAAAGCGATTGCGGCTACCGTGCTCGGCAAAGAGACGGAGTCTTTCGGCATCGTAGACAACTTTCATACGGAAACCGGCAAGCTGACGATGTCGAGAATTTCCGAGCATGATCCGCTTGCCAAAGGCGATACGATCATCACATCCGGTCTTGGCAACGTGTTTCCAAGGGGAGTGGTCATCGGGACGGTTGATTCGAGCCAGGTCGGGGACTTCGGCTTGACCTATACCGCAACCATTACGCCGGCTGCGGACTTTGACCATTTGACGGAAGTGTTTGTCGTCGTTCAAATGTCGGATATGGGAGAGAGCGGGCAATGAGCATGCAGCGTATCGTTGGCGTCATGCTGCTTTTTTTCCTCTCCGAAGGCACGCTGTTCTACTGGCTGCTCCCAGACAGCATGGTTGGCCGGATCGTTCCTCATTTTACATTGGCGTTCGTCCTGTTCGCGGCGCTATACCGCGGCAGGCATACGGCGCTTATACTCGGCATCGCGTTTGGCATGCTGCAGGATTTGGCCTTCTATGGCCGGATCATCGGCGTTCATTCGTTCACCATGGGGCTGGTCGGCTATTTGACCGGCTTTCTGCTTGAGCGCAGAAGAAGCACGCTGATGATGGCTTTATTCATGATCTGCGTATCCACGCTTGTCTACGATACGATCGTCTATTTCGTCTATCGCGTGTTCCGGCTGACGGATCAAACCTTTGAATGGGCGGTCTCGCATCATATCGTGCCGAGCGTTTTTCTTCAAATCTTGTTCTCGCTCGCCATTTACGTACCTGCTAGACGATGGTTCGAGAACAGTGTAAGCAAGACCAATACCGAAGATGATGAAGAATAGCTTGGAGATTGGCACGCGAAGCAGGAAAAAGCACATCGTTGAAAGAATCGTATAGAGAAGGGGTGGGGACGAGCGTGGCCGAGAAGCAGCATATTACGATCAAAGGCGTCAAGGATGGTCTCATCTTCCTTCTTGACGACACTTGCGATTTTTCCGTGTTACTGGATGAGCTGCAGTTCAAATTGGAAAAGTCGCATCAACAGCTGCTGACAGGTCCTATCGTACACGTCCAAGTTAAGCTAGGCACCCGCCAAGTGAATGAGGAAGAGAAGGAACGGATTAAAGCAGCGATACGGAATCAGGGCAATCTGCTGGTACAGTCGATCGACAGCGAAGCACGCCTTGAGCCGAAAGCTGAAGACGGCAACAATTTAAAGGTGCTGACCGGTATTATCCGCTCAGGACAAACGCTTGAACATGACGGCAATTTGCTGCTGATGGGCGATTTAAACCCTGGCGGATCGCTGCTCTGTACAGGCGATATTTTTGTGCTCGGCGCCCTTCGGGGTCTGGCTCATGCCGGCTGTAAGGGCAAAGAGGATTCAATTATCGCGGCATCGCTTCTTAGGCCGACACAGCTTCGCATTTGCGAAGTGATCAGCCGTCCGCCTGACGAGTGGATGACCGGCGATGCGATGATGGAATTTGCTTATTTGAGCGAAGGCGTCATGAAAATAGACAAATTGACGCAGCTGCATCGGCTGCGAAAGCTGCCGGCTGTATTTCGGGCTTAGCAAGCATCGCATCAGCGTGTCACAAATTTGCAGCAGGACTGTTGAAGCAGTTCCAATGGCTGAATCGGGGAGAGTTGAGTCATGGGAGAAGCGATCGTAATCACATCGGGCAAAGGCGGCGTTGGCAAGACGACGACCTCGGCGAATATTGGAACGGCGCTGGCGTTATTGGGGAAAAAAGTGTGCATGGTCGACACGGACATTGGCCTTCGCAATCTGGATGTTGTCATGGGTCTGGAGAACCGGATCATCTATGACCTGATCGATGTGGCGGAAGGCCGCTGCCGGCTTAACCAGGCGCTTGTGAAGGATAAACGTTTCGAGGAGCTGTATATGCTTCCCGCAGCTCAAACGAAGGATAAAACGGATATATCTCCGGAACAGGTACGCGATATGGTTCTGGAGCTGAAAAAAGAGTTCGATTACGTCATTATCGATTGTCCTGCGGGCATCGAGCAGGGCTTCCGCAACGCCGTTGCGGGCGCCGACCGTGCGATCGTCGTCACGACGCCCGAGAATGCGGCTGTCCGGGATGCGGATCGCGTCATCGGGTTGCTGGAACAGACGCAAATACCGGCAAGGCTAGTCATTAACCGGATTCGAGCCAATATGGTGCGCAACGGCGAGATGCTGGATATCGATGAAATATGCCAGGTGCTCGCAATCGATTTGCTAGGGATCGTGCCGGATGACGAGAAGGTCATTCGTTCGGCGAATGCGGGAGAGCCTACGGTCATGGATCCGTCTTCGCGCGCAGCCATCGCATACCGCAACATCGCGCGCCGGATGCTCGGCGATATGGTGCCGCTCATGCCGCTTGAAGAGAAGGCCGGTGTCATGAAACGGTTCCGCAAGTTTCTTGGAATAGGATGAGTGCTGGGTGTTTACCAAACTGAAAAAAGTTGACCTTGGCATGCTGATCATCCTGCTTGCGTTCATGGTAGTCAGCACCTTGCTGGTGCACAGCGCGACCTACGGCAATCCCGATTACGCCAGCTATGACGTGAAGACCGTCATTTTTTACGGCTTGGGATTCTTCGTAGCGCTGACAGCGACGCTGTTCGATTACCGCTTGTTTCTAAAAGCATGGATGTTTCTATATGGCATAGGTATCGTACTGCTGATTGTCGTTTACTTCACAGCCGAAGAGATCAACGGGGCAAAAAGCTGGTTCGAGCTGCCGGGCGGACTTCAATTTCAACCGGCAGAGATGGTGAAGATCATTCTGATCATCACGGTTGCCTACTTGATGGGCAGAAGGCAGGGGGATACGCTTCGCGTGGGCCAGGACCTGCTGGTCGTCGCCTTCTTCTCGTTTATTCCGTTCGCGCTCGTCATGATTCAGCCCGACTTGGGCAATGCGATTATTTATCTGGTCATCGTGCTTGGCATGCTGTGGATTGGCAACGTGAAATATACGCATGTGCTGCTCGGCCTAGCCATTACGATTGGCGGGCTTATGCTGTTCATTCTCATGTTCAACACGTACAATAAGGAAATTCACGATTACTTGCAAGAGCATGAGAAGACGCATTGGTATGAACGGATCAACGGCTTCATCAACCCGGAGACGGCCTCCGACAAAGAGGTATATCAAGCCCAGAAGGCGAAGATCGCGATCGGTTCCGGCGGCTTGACGGGCGACGGTTACATGCAAGGCGAATCGAAGAACCGCAAGTTCATCCCTTATCCGTATTCGGATGCGATCTTTGTCGTCATCGGGGAGGAGTTCGGGTTCCAAGGCGCCGCCGTCGTTCTGATGCTCTACTTCTTATTGATTTACCGGATGATCATCATTGCGTTTCAGTGTTATGACTTGAAAGGCTCTTTCATCATCATCGGCATCGTTTCGATGTACGTCTTTCAAGTCTTCCAAAACATCGGCATGATGATCGGGCTGATGCCGATCACGGGCATCACGCTGCCGTTCATCAGCTACGGCGGCACTTCGCTGCTGCTCAATATGCTCTGCATCGGCCTTGTCTTCAGCGTCAAGGCGCATCAGGAAAAATACGAAATGGCCACATAGGAGGCCGTCATCTCATTTGTTGAGATGACGGTTTTTTTTTGTTGGCCGCGTGCTGCTCCTTTTTGCCGCTTGTACCTGCGCTTCAACATAACTAGTCCTATTAGCTCATATATATTAGCGATCAGAGATGGAGGGATTAGTGATGAGGCAAAACAATAGCATCCGTGAGCGCAGGCAAGAGCGTATTCGCCGGATTTTGGAACATAACAACCACAGCCAAGCGCTTCCGCCGCAGCCGCAGACTGCTCAACAGCTGCTGCCCCAAACGCGCCAGAACGCGGCGAATCAGCCTCAGCTTTTGCCGGCCAAGCCCCAACAGCTGCCGACTCAGCTGATGGAGGACGATCCGGAGCGGCTATGGAAAGCGAATCCGAATCCGTGGGAAAGCGCCGGCTGGCAGATCGCGCCGCTGCCAAGCAAGGATGTGCGCGCAAGCAAGATGGGCGGGCCGAAAGCGCCGAATGAGCGGGATTACCGGTTTATCGTCCGGGGCTTGTTTATTCAAACGGCGATATCCGCCGCCTTGTTTATGATTGTGTTTGCGCTGTTCAAACTGGATATGCCCATCGCTAAGAAAGGCCAGCAGGCCGTAACGGCTGCATTGACCGAGGAAATGAATTTCGATGCGGCGGCTGCTTTGTATAAAGATTGGTTCGCTGGCGCACCCTCCTTCATTCCTATGTTCGGCGACAGAGGCGGAGAGGAAACTAGACTGACCGAAGGCGCGGTTGAACTGCCAATCGTATCGCCGATCTCGGGCGGCTCGGTCGTCAGAACGTTCGCGGAGACGCTGAGCGGGGTCGAGCTGGCCGGCGAGCCAGGCCAAGAGGTGGTAGCCGCGGAGACGGGCCGCGTGCTGGTCGTATCCAATGACGGCGAGCTGGGCGAGACGGTCGTCGTGCAGCATGCCAACGAGCGCGTTACGGTATATGGTCACTTAGGACCGGTACAAGTCGCCGTAAACGACTGGATTGAAGCAGGTAAACCGATCGGCCGTCTGCCGGTCGCGGAAGAAGGACAGCAAAGCTTGCTGTACTTCGCAGTGAAGGAGAGAGGCAAATACGTCGATCCCGCGGACATCGTCCCGATTGATTAAGCTTGGAGGCATCAGGTGGTCCGTCCACCCGCTTTTCGTGCTGGTCATGCTCGCCTCCATCGTGACCGGCTATTTCGTCGAGCTGCTGACGCTGTTTGCCATCGTTCTCGTCCACGAGCTGGGCCATGTCATCACGGCCAAAGGGTTCGGCTGGAGAGTCCGGGAGGTGAAGCTGCTTCCCTTCGGCGGTGTCGCGGAAGTGGAAGAGGGCAGCGGGGTGCCGGCGAAAGAAGAAGCGCTGGTCGCAATAGCCGGACCGCTGCAAAACGTTTGGATGGCAGGCATCGCCTGGCTGTTCGGCGTACTAGGCATATGGAGTCACGAATGGGCGGCGTATATTTGGCAGGCGAACGTGATGATCGGGCTGTTCAACTTGCTGCCCATCCTGCCGCTGGACGGCGGCAAGCTGCTGCAAGCTGCGCTCAGCCGGATGCTGCCCTTCTACGGCGCGCTCGTTTGGGGAAGCCGGATCAGCATGCTATTCAGCGTGCTTATGCTGCTGTATGCGATTGTTCCTGCGATGATCGACAGAAACGCCGTCCATATTCACATGAATTTGTTCGCCGTGGGGTTGTTTCTGCTGCTCACCAATTGGACAGCTTATCGCAATATCCCGTTCTTGTTTCTGCGGTTCCTTACGAATCGTGCGCTGTCCGCGTCCCGTTCCATTGCGCGAGGCGTTTGGGCCGTGCCCATCATCGTCCCGAAAGGGTATACGATCTTGAACGCGCTGCAGCTGTTCAAACGGGACAGCTATCACCTCATAGTCATCATGGAGGACAAGGGAGATATTGTCGGCGTCCTGCCGGAGCAGCAGCTCGTGAACGGCTTTTTGGCCGACGGACGAGCCGACCGTGCAGTTTTGGAGCTTTTCATGTAATATAAGTATCAGTAAAGACCGACTGGGCAGGAGGTCAGAGCATGAGAAGAATGCTGGTACACAAACAGAGGGATTGGCTGCAAGTCGCCGTCGTGGACAACAACCGCCTCCACGAATATTACATGGAGAAGACCGAAGACGGCGGTCTGCTCGTCGGAAGCTTCTACAAAGGGAAGGTCGTCAACGTGCTTCCGGGCATGCAGGCGGCTTTCGTTGACATTGGGCTCCCCAAAAACGCGTTCCTGTACATCGACGATGTGCTGCATCCTCACCTGGAACGGCAAACGAAGGAGAAGCCTTCAATCAATCAGCTGCTAAGCCCCGGGCAAGAACTGATCGTACAAGTGATGAAAGAACCGTTGGGCGGCAAGGGCGCGCGCGTGACGACGCATTTTTCGCTGCCTGGCAGGTTTCTTGTCTATATGCCTTCCGCGGATTATATTGGCATATCCAAAAAAGTGGCGGGCGAAGCCGAGCGCTCCCGCTTGCGCATGATCGGCGAGGGGATCCGGCTGCCCGGCGAAGGCGTGATTCTCCGGACCGCCGCTATAGGCGAGTGCAGCGATGCGCTTCAGGGCGATGTTCAGTTTCTGCGCGAGCTCTGGCAGGGCATTCAAGCCCGCGGCATAACCGCTGCCGCCCCGGCTCTTCTTCACCGCGAGGCCGATCTCGTGCACCGGCTCGTCCGGGATTTGCTGACGGTCGAAATGGACGAGGTATGGATCGACGACCGAACCGCCTATGCCAAGACAGAAGCGCTCATGAAGCAGATGGCGCCAGCGATGATACCGCGGCTGCGGCTGTACGAGAAGCAGGGGCAAGTCTCGCTTTTCCAGCAATACCGAATTAACGAACAGCTGCATGACGCGTTTGTACGGCGCGTCCGATTAGGCTGCGGCGGCGACTTGGTCTGGGATCAGACGGAAGCGCTGACCGTCATCGATGTCAATACCGGCAAATACGTCGGTACGCGAGATTTGGAAGATACGGTCTTCCGCACGAATCTGGAGGCGGCGGAGCAAATCGCCCGGCTATTGAGGATAAAGGATGTCGGCGGCATCATTATCGTCGATTTCATCGATATGGAGAAGGAAGAGCACCGCGATCAAGTCATGCAACTGCTGGAGAGGCTCGTGCGCCAAGACCGGACGAAATGCCAGGTCGTCGGTTGGACAAGGCTTGGCTTGCTTGAAATTACGAGGAAGAAGGTCCGGGAGCAGGCCGTATCGCCGATCTTGCAGTCTGGCGGCACCTCAGGGCGGGTTTAAAGCGATTTTCACGATTTTGCAAAAACTAATTTACTTTAGGCGATTATCTGTGTTATTATATTATGGTGTCTGCAGATGAAATACGCTGCGTCATATACCGCGCAGAACAGGTCCTTAAGCTTGGCTAGAGCTTGTCTCGGCCGCACCTGCATCAGGCGAGTCTTCGATATAAGGAGGTGCAACAAATGTTTGCGATTATTGAAACTGGTGGAAAGCAATACAAGGTTCAAGAAGGCGACGTTCTTTACATTGAGAAGCTTGAGGCTGCTGAAGGTACAGAAGTGACTTTCGACCGCGTATTGGCTGTTTCCAAAGGCGAAGAGCTCGTAACTGGCGCTCCGGTTGTTTCCGGCGCTACTGTAACGGCTACAGTTGAGAAACACGGCAAAGGTCAAAAAATCATCGTTTATAAATACAAAGCGAAGAAAAACTACCGCCGTAAGCAAGGTCACCGTCAACCGTACTCCAAAGTAACGATTGGCAAGATCCAAGCTTAAGAGGTCTCTCAATGATTACGGTCACCATTGAACGGCAATCCGCCGTTGATCTTCGGATCGTATCGTTTGCAATCGAAGGACATGCCAAGTTCGCCAAGCCGGGCAAAGACATTGTCTGTGCCGGTGTATCGGCCGTTTCGGTCGGTACGGTGAACGCCATCGAAGAACTGGCGGGACTCGTGCTTCCGGCTTCGATGAAGAGCGGCTGGCTCCGGTCGGATATTCCGACGACGGCTGATGCGGTCTCTAACGAGAAAGCGCAGCTGCTGCTGGAAGGCATGATCGTGCAGCTTAACTCGATTGCAGCCTCGTACGGGAAGTTTGTGCAGCTTCGTCAACAATTTCGGGAATAAGGAGGGAACATCCATGTTGAAACTGAATCTTCAGCTCTTCGCTTCGAAGAAAGGTGTAGGTTCCACAAAGAACGGACGCGACAGCCAAGCGAAACGTCTCGGCGCTAAACGCGCTGACGGCCAAACCGTATCGGCTGGCAGCATCTTGGTTCGTCAACGCGGAACGAAAGTTCACCCGGGCAACAACGTTGGCATCGGTAAAGACGACACTCTTTTCGCGAAAGTGGAAGGCGTCGTGAAGTTTGAGCGTTGGGGTCGCGACCGCAAGAAAGTTAGCGTATACCCAGTCGCAGCTGCTCCGGTAGCGGCAGCGGAATAAGGAATCAACCCGGTCTGTGAGCAGGCCGGGTTTTCTTATTTTTTTCTAAAACAATTCTAGCTGGCAAGATGATCTTTCCACGTACTCGTGATATACTGTTAGGGCTAGGGAAGGAAAGAATAGGAAAGTAGGCTCGGTTCTCATGAATCGCATCGGAATGACCAAATTTTTCGCGGCGGCGTCCCTTTTGGTTCCGGCCGCTGCAATTATCATTTGGCCGGAGCAGCTATGGCTGCTGGCTGTGTTTACGGCCTGGGTTGTCCTCGCAGCTGGTATATGGGTTCACACCGAACGGACAGAACAAGAAGCGCGAATGGCGAGAGCGGTTGCCGCGATGCAGCAGGCGTCGATTCGAACGCTCAATCATCACCGCCACGACTGGATGAACGACCTGCAGGTGATATTCGGATATATACGGATGGGCAAAACGGATAAGACGATTCAGTACGTGGAACAGATAAGAGAACGAATGTTGGCGGAGAGCAAGATCGCAAAGCTTGGCATTCCGTCGTTAGTCCAATTTATTCAATCCTTCCGGACGGTCTCGCACTCCCTGATCATTGACGTCGATATTGATGGGGATGTCAACTTGGCTGAGATGCCGCTTGACGGGGAGCTGGCCGCGGAATCGATCGTCGGCATCATTAACGCGTACCGCTTTGCCGTGCGTCCGGGGGTTGGCGACGCTGACCGGCTCGTGATTCGCATTTCACGGGACGAGCATAAGCTGAGCGTGTCGTTCCACTGTGAAGGCCAGATCAGCGAATTGGACGATTGGAAGATGAAATGCAAGCGGGCGCTGCATAATTCGCCGCTGAAGCTGGCGGAGAACGGCCTGCAAAATGCAAATGTGAGGCTGCAAGCGCAGCTTGGGAAATAAACGGAGGCTTAGGCAATGTTTGTCGATAAAGCAAAAATATTTGTTAAGGGCGGCGACGGCGGGAACGGGATCGTTTCCTACCGCCGCGAAAAGTATGTACCGAACGGAGGGCCGGCCGGCGGCGACGGCGGCAAAGGCGGCGATGTGATCTTCCGCGTGGACGAAGGGCTTCGCACGTTAATGGATTTCCGCTACCAGCGCCACTTCAAGGGCCAGCGCGGCGAGCGCGGCAAAGTGAAAACAATGCACGGCGCTAACGCGGAGGATATGATTGTCCGCATCCCTCCGGGCACGGTCATCATTGACGACGAGTCGGATTCGATCATTGCGGATATGACGCAGCACGGCTCGGAAATCATCGTCGCCAAGGGCGGACGCGGCGGACGCGGCAACTGCCGGTTCGCGAGCGCAAGCAATCCGGCGCCGGATTTTGCCGAGAACGGCGAGGAAGGCGAGGAGCGGTGGATTACGCTCGAGCTGAAAGTCATGGCCGATGTGGGCCTGGTCGGCTTCCCGAGCGTTGGCAAGTCGACGCTGTTGTCGGTCGTGTCTGCAGCTCAGCCGAAGATCGGCGCTTATCACTTTACGACGCTGACGCCGAATCTCGGCGTTGTCGATGTTGGAGACGGACGCAGCTTCGTCATGGCCGACCTGCCCGGACTGATCGAAGGCGCGCATGAAGGCGTAGGGCTAGGCCATGATTTTCTGCGGCATGTCGAGCGTACGCGCATTATTTTGCACGTGCTGGATATGTCGGGCTCGGAAGGACGCGACCCGTTCGACGACTGGAAGAAGATCAATCAGGAGTTGGAGCTGTACAATTCGATTCTGGCGGAACGACCGCAAATCATCGTGGCCAACAAGATGGACATGCCGGAGGCGGAGGAGCAGCTGGAGCTGTTCCGCGAACAGCTTGAGGCGGAAGACGAAGTGAAGCACGAGATCGTGCCGATGTCCTCTTTGACCAAAAAAGGCGTGCAGGAGCTGCTGTACAAGGCGGCGGACTTGCTCGAAACCGTGCCGGATACCCGCTTGATCGAAGAGGTTAAGGACGTGGCGGAACGGAAGGTCTACAAGCTGGAGAAAGAAGAAGACCGCTCCTTCAAGGTGGGCAAGGAGAACGAAGGCTTCTACGTCGAAAGTCCGTTCATCGAGAAGTTCATGAAGCGGGTCAACCTGAACAATTCGTACGATGCGATCATGCGCTTCGCGCGTACGATGCGTCAAATGGGCGTCGATGCCGAGCTTCGCAAAATAGGCGCCAAGGATGGCGATATCGTCCGGATCGGCGAATACACCTTCGAATTTTTCGAAGGCAGCGATTTTTACTACCACGAATAACGAACGAAATGGACAGAGGCTGCTGCGGCGGCGTCAAGCGCAAGAAGCGCGGACGCCCCGCAGCAGTTTTTTTATTCTATTGGAGGGCAATTCAGGTATAATAGGGGGTATTGCTTAGCATTGCCTATTGCCGCATTCGTCAATTTTCGTTATAATGTCCTCTATGGAAGAACAAATGTCTTTTATAGGAGGACGGCAAGTGGAGGAACGATATTTTGTCGTCCGCGAGGACATGTTGCCGGAAGCGATCTTGAAGACGATTCAGGTAAAGGAAATGCTCCGGCGCGGCGAAGCGGCTACCGTCCATGAAGCGACGGAGCGAGTAGGCTTGAGCCGAAGCGCCTTCTATAAATACAAGGATGGCGTCTATACGCAAAATCAATTGAACCGGGAGGCGATCGTCACCGTTTCCATGGACCTCGACCATCGTTCGGGCGTCCTGTCCAAGGTGCTGGGCCTTGTTGCCGACACGGAAGGAAATGTGCTCACGATCCACCAAACCATCCCGCTGCAAGGGCTTGCCAATGTGATCATTTCAGTGGACACGTCGACGATGAATGGTTCGCTTTCCGAGCTTATCGAAGGCATCCGCAGGCATGACGGCGTACGTAAAGCTGCGATCATCGGGCAAGGATAGAGACATTCAAACTGGAGGAAAACAGAACAATGAAACCAATTAAAGTAGGTTTGCTCGGCCTAGGGACAGTCGGTACGGGCGTTGTCCGCATCGTGGAAGGCCATCAATCCGATTTGGAGAGTCAAGTCGGCTCGCCGATCGTGATCGAGAAAGTACTCGTTCAAAATAAAAGCAAGACGCGTTCCATCAGCATCGCACCTGACAAGCTGACGGAAGACGTTTGGGAAATCATCTATAATCCGGATATCGATGTCATCGTAGAGGTTATGGGCGGCATTGAGCTGACGAAGAATTACATTCTTGAAGCGCTGTCCCGAGGGAAACATATCGTTACGGCCAACAAGGATCTTATGGCGCTGCACGGCCCGGAGATTTTGGCGAAGGCGCAGGAGAACGGCTGCGATGTGCTGTATGAAGCGAGCGTTGCCGGCGGCATCCCCATCATTCGCACGCTGATCGAAGGCTTCTCGTCCGACCGCATTACGAAAATTATGGGGATCGTAAACGGCACGACGAACTATATTCTGACCAAAATGAGCAAGGAAGGCGCGGCCTATGCAGACGTGCTGAAAGAAGCGCAGGAGCTTGGCTATGCCGAAGCGGACCCGACTTCCGACGTCGAGGGCTTGGACGCGGCCCGCAAAATGACGATCCTCGCCACGCTTGGCTTCAGGGCTAACGTAGCGCTTGAGGATGTCGATGTCAAAGGCATTTCCCGAATCAGCCGCGAGGATATCCTATATGCAAAACGTTTAGGCTATGAAGTGAAGCTGCTCGGCATCGCCGAGCGTCAGGACGACTATATCAGCGTCAGCGTTCAGCCGACGATGGTCAAGATCTCTCATCCGATCGCGTCGGTCAATGGCGTATTCAACGCGGTTTATGTTTACGGCGAAGCGGTCGGCGAGACCATGTTCTACGGCGCCGGCGCAGGCGAGCTGCCGACGGCGACTTCCGTCGTGGCGGACCTTGTCGCAGTCGTGAAGAACCTGAAGCTGGGCGTGAACGGCAAGCAGCAGCAAATCGCTTATAAAGAAAAGAAGCTCAAAACCGACGAGCAAATCGCCTCCAAATATTTCATGCTGCTTCATGTCGCGGATCGCGCCGGCGTGCTGGCACGCATTACGCAAGCGTTCGCCGAGTATGAGGTAAGCTTGGAATCCGTGCTGCAGCAGCCGAACCCAAGCATTCCGGAAGCGGAAATCATCATCATTACGCATGATGCGAATAAAGCAGCCGCACAGAAGGTGCTGAAGGCGCTGGAAAGCATGGACGTCGTCAAAGAGATCAAGAGCGTTTACCGCGTAGAAGGCTAATTTTTATTTTCACATACAAAGGAGTTCTATCATCCCATGAGATATCTAGGCTTGCTCGAAACGTACAAAGACTATTTGCCGGTAAACGAAAACACGCCGATGCTGACGCTGCAAGAAGGCAACACGCCTTTGGTACGCGCTGAAAACTTGTCCGAGGAGCTCGGTCTGAATCTGTTCTTCAAATATGAAGGCCTTAACCCGACAGGTTCATTTAAGGACCGCGGCATGGTGATGGCCGTTGCGAAAGCGATGGAGGAAGGCAGCACGACAATCATGTGCGCGTCCACAGGCAACACTTCCGCGGCAGCGGCAGCCTACGCGGCGCGCGGCGGCCTGAACTGCATCGTGTTGATTCCAAACAACAACATTGCGCTTGGCAAGCTGGCTCAAGCGATTATTTACGGGGCGAAGGTCATCGCGATTAACGGCAACTTCGACCGCGCGCTTGAAATCGTTCGAGACATTACGGCAAAACACCCGATTACGCTCGTGAACTCGGTCAACCCTTATCGGATCGAAGGCCAGAAGACGGCTGCGTTCGAGGTCGTGGATCAGCTAGGCGGCACGGCGCCCGATTATTTGGCGATTCCGGTCGGCAACGCGGGCAACATTTCGGCATATTGGAAAGGCTTCAAGGAGATGCATGAGCGCGGTAGGATCAGCTCGCTGCCGAAAATGGTCGGCTTTGAAGCGGAAGGCGCCATGGCGATCGTGAAAGGCGAGCCTATTGCAGAGCCTGAGACGATCGCAACGGCGATTCGGATCGGCAATCCGGCAAGCTGGAAGACGGCAGTGGCCGCAGCGGAGGAATCGAACGGCCAGATCAACTACGTTACGGATGAAGAAATTCTTCATGCGTACAAGCTGATCGCCAGCCGCGAAGGGATTTTCGCGGAGCCGGCTTCGGCGGCGTCTATCGCCGGCGTGCTCAAGCTGAAACGCGAAGGCGCGTTCAAGGGCGGCGAAACGGTCGTCTGCGTCTTGACCGGACATGGTTTGAAAGACCCTAATATCGCCATTAAGAGCGTACAAGCGGAGCCGATCGTCGTTGACGATACCGAGGAAGCCGTTATGAACGCGATCCGTGAGCTCGAAGGTGCGGTAAAATGATGCATCGCCGGGTAATGGTAAAGGTGCCGGCCAGCACGGCGAACCTCGGGCCTGGCTTCGATACGCTTGGCATGGCGCTGTCTCTATATACATGGATCGAAATGTCGGTTTCGAGCGACGGCATCACCTCATTTGATTTGTACGGAGACGGGATGGAAGGAATTCCGACCGATAAATCCAATTTGATTTACACCGTGGCGCAGCAGGTGTTTGAGGCGGCTGGCGTCCAGGTGCCGGAGCTGCACGTCGCGATGTACAGCGATATTCCGCTGACGCGCGGACTGGGCAGCAGCGCTTCCGCAATTGTCGCGGCGTTAGTCGCGGCTAATGCGCTGATCGGCAGTCCGCTCAGCGAAGACAAGCTGTTCCAGATGGCCAGCGAGCTGGAAGGCCATCCGGACAACGTCAGCGCTTCGCTCTTCGGCGGTATCGTCGTAGCGGCTTGGGACGGACAGCGCGCGGAGAAGGTCAGGATCGAGCCTCACGCCGATTTGGACGTGCTCGTCGCGATTCCGTCGTTCCAGCTGGCGACGGAGAAAGCGCGGAATGCGCTGCCAACGCAAATTACGATGAAAGACGCTGTCTTTAATGTAGCGAGCAGCTCCTTGCTGGTGGCCGCATTTGCAAGCGGCAATCTGGAGCTGATCCGGTTTGCGATGCGGGATCGGCTGCATCAGCCATACCGCGCGGCGTTAATCCCGGGAATGGCCGAAATCTTGGAGCAAGCGACAGGGCGCGGAGCGCTGGGCGTTGCGTTGAGCGGAGCGGGACCGACGCTTCTGACGCTCGTTGACCGGAACAGCCCGCGCAAGGCGGAGCTGGAATCTTTTCTGATCCATACGCTTAAGGATCACGGCATCCATGCGGAAACAATGTGGCTGAAGCCATGCGTGCATGGGCCGGAGATCACCGTGAGCGAAGGTCAGCAGGCACAATCGTTCATGGAACGGATTAAAGGAGAAGTCAGGGCATGATAAGCGTAGCGTGTTTAACGAAGGGCTCGACATCCGACGAAGCGGCACGATATTTATTGAACGGCCATGGCGCCGACATTCATTATTCGTATCATCGCCTGATCGCCGATGTGTTTCTTTCGACGGCGGAAGGCAAAACGGCCTATTCCATCATTCCAATCGAGAATACCATCGACGGCTCCGTAAGCTTACATACCGATTGGCTCGTAGACGAAGTTAACCTGCCGATTCAAGCCGAGTGGGTCTATCCTTCCATTCAAAACTTAATCGGCGATGTGGACGAGCTAACGGAAGGCGGGGAGCTGGCGTACAGCAAAATCGTGAAGGTGATGAGTCATCCTGTCGCGATGGCGCAGTGTACGCAATATTTGAAACAGCATCTCCCGCATGCGGAGCTGGAGCATGTCAGCAGCACAGCAGAGGCCGTGCGGATCGTCAAAGACAATCCGGGCAGGGGCTGGGCTGCGATCGGGCAAGTATCCGCCGCCGCGGACAATGAGTTGACGGTACTCGAGTCGGCCGTTACCGATCACGATAACAATTTCACCCGGTTTCTGCTGGTAGGCCAGGAGCCGTTCACGCTTCGTGAATCGCAGAAGCATAAGACGAGCATACTCATTACGCTGCCGGAGGATTATCCGGGTGCGCTGCATCAAGTGCTTTCCGCGTTTTCGTGGCGCCGGATCAACCTGTCCCGGATTGAGTCGCGGCCAACGAAGAAGAAGCTGGGCAATTATTATTTTCTGATCGACATCGAAATGTCGATGGACACGATCCTGCTCCCGTCCGCTATCGCCGAGATCGAAGCGATCGGCTGCCAGGTTCGCGTTCTGGGAAGCTATCCGAGTTTTAAATATAGTTCGCCGGAGCAGTTGTAACTCAATTCTCGCGGAGGTGCGCATATAGTCATGGCAGAGCAAGTCATTTATCTGAATGGTGATTATGTCAGCAAGGAAAATGCCAAGGTTTCCGTATTCGATCATGGTTTTCTATACGGGGACGGCATTTTTGAAGGCATCCGGATTTACAACGGCAATATTTTCAAATGCAAAGAGCATCTTGACCGTCTTTACGACTCGGCCAAATCGATTATGCTCGATATCCCGCTTTCTTATGACGAAATGGAGAAAGCTTTGATCGAAACGATCCGCCGCAACGAGCTTAGCGACGGCTACATCCGTTTGGTCGTTTCGCGCGGCCCCGGCAATCTCGGCCTGGATCCGAAGCGCTGCCCGCAAGCGTGGGTCATCATCATCGTCGAGCAGCTCGCCATTTATCCCGCCGAAGCTTACCGCGACGGATTGGTGTCGGTGTCGGTGTCGCAGCGCCGCAACATCCCGGATGCGCTGAATCCGAAGATCAAGTCGCTCAATTACTTGAACAACATTCTTGTCAAAATCCAAGCGAACCTGGCCGGCGTAGGCGAAGCGATCATGCTGAACGCGCAAGGGTACGTGGCGGAAGGATCTAGCGATAATATCTTTATCATTAAGCGAGGCGTCGTTTATACACCGCCTTGTTACGTCGGAGCGCTTGAAGGCATTACGCGCGCGACGATTATCGAGCTGTGCGGCAAGCTTGGCTATACGCTCAAGGAAGAGCCGTTCACGCTGCATGACGTTTATGTGGCGGACGAGGTATTCTTTACCGGCACGGCCGCAGAGGTGATCGCGGTTCGCGAGGTGGACGGACGCACGATCGGCGGAGGCAAAGCAGGTCCGATTACGACGCATCTGCTGGAGGAATTCCGCAAGACGGTTGAAGTGGACGGCGTGAAGGTGTACGGATAAAAACAGATATCATCAAGCGGATAAAGTTGAAGTTTCCGCCAGGCGAAAGCCTGGTTCGGACTTCAACTTTTTTTTGTGCCGATGGGTGACACCCGCCTACCTCGTGCATAGGATGTAGGGATTGATAATGGGCGTTTACCGCGTCTGCCCAAGGCGTACAAACGTGACAGGAGGTTTTTGGCAAGTGAAAATCCATATTGTCAAGAAAGGCGATACGCTGTATCACATTTCCCAGAAATACAACGTTTCGCTGGAAGAAATCATCAAGCTCAACCCCACCATCACAAATCCGGACCAGATCGATGTTGGGATGAAGATCAAAGTGCCGGCATCTCATCATGGAAACATGGACATCATGCACCAGCATGTCGTTCAGCAGGGCGATACGCTGTGGAAGCTTTCGAAAGCTTGGGGAATTCCGCTCAGCGATATGATTAAAGCCAATCCGCAGCTGAAAAATCCGAACGTGCTGCTGACGGGTGAGGTTGTCAATATACCTAAGCCAGGATCGTCGCACCACATGAATGAGATGACCATGCAAGCTCAAAGCGACAGCAACAAGTCCGGAACCGGAAATCATCCGCTGCATCCGGCTTCCGTCATGCAGGGCGTTCAAGGCTTGATGGGCAAAATGTCGACCGCGCCGTTCATCGGCAAGAAATCGACAGGTCAGAAGCCGAGCACGATGCCGATGCCGATGCCGGTACCTGAAGTCCTTCCGGAGCAGGTGGCGCCAGCGCCTATGCCGACGCCGTTGCCGGAGCCAGTACCTACCCCATTGCCGGAGCTGCCGGTTATGGAGAAGAAGAAGTACCCCGTGTACAATTCATACGAACAGCATGTCGATCTGTTCAAGCAATACGGCGTTCCCGCAACGGAGGTCATGTCAGGATTTGATATGCAGAAGATGCCGGAGGCGGTGTCGCCGGTCATGACGGGCGGCTACGGCCATCCGACAGCAGTCAGCCCTGCTCAGGATATGAATTGGTGCCCGCCGGTCACTTCGCCGTGGGGTGCGCCAAGCTATGGCCATGGTCCGTCGATGGTGTCGCCAGTCGAAATGGGTCCGCACGGCGGCGGCTACGGCTTCGATCCGTCGATGGTGTCGCCGGCTGAAATGGGTCCGCACGGCGGCGGCTACGGTTTCGATCCGTCGATGGTGTCGCCGGCCGAAATGGGTCCGCACGGCGGCGGCTACGGCTATGACCCGTCGATGGTCTCTCCGGCAGGGATGAGCCCGCACGGCGGCGGTTACGGCTATGATCACTCGATGGTCTCTCCGGCAGGGATGGGCCCGTACGACGGCGGCTACGGCTATGATCAGTCGATGGTCTCTCCGGCAGGGATGGGCCCGCACGGCGGCTACGGCTACGATCCGTCGATGGTCTCCCCGGCAGGGATGGGCCCGCACGGCGGTTATGGCTTTGACCCGTCGATGGTTTCCCCGGCAGGCACGGGTCCATTTGGCGGCTATGGCTACGGCGCTCCTGTATCCCCAGCGGTAGCCGGCGCGTCGACCGGCAAGAAAAAATGCAACTGCGGCTGCCATGAGAAACGCGAGGATGAACTCGAGCTATTCGAAGAAGAATCGGTTCCGGCTTCCGAAAACAAATCCGCTGCTCCGCGCAAAACGGTGAAGAAGGCGGTCGTTCGCCAGACGCGCATCGTAAAGCCGAAGCGCCGCGGAAGCCTCCCTTGGATTAACCATTAATCTCGTGCCGCCCGGGCATCAATCGGAAGACTTTTCCGATGACGGCCGGGGCGGTTTCTTTTTTGAGCAAAGATGATGTGCATAATTCTCCAGTCCAGGTGCAACACTAGCAAAAAAGGTAAAAAGGGGAGTTCCTTATGTTGGAATTCAGCCTCTGGAAAAAGTTAAAAAAGAAGCTGCGGCGCACACGGCGGCCGATTTGGCAGCTGGGCTGTCTGCTTGCGGCTGCCATGCTTTCCTTCGCTGGCGCCCGTTCCGCTCATGCCGCGGTGCCGGATAAGCCGGCAGCCGGCATGCGGAGCGTGATCGAGGTGCTGGCGTCGCAATCCGAGCAGGTAACGGTCAAGCTGCACCGGGTTTATTTATGCGGCGAGGAGACGAAGGCGCTCGGCAGCATGACCTCGAAGGAGGCGCTGGGCTTGATGAAGGAGCATCCGGAATGGACGGCTATGCTGGATGAGCAGCGGGCGGTCGTGATGGAGGAGCGCATCGACGATCTATCGGAGTCCTGCAAGCGTAACGGCACCTTTGGCTTGGATAAGGCCGGTCATCTGTCGCTCTTTGACGGTTCGCCGAAGAAAGAGAAAGTGCTGCGGACTTTTTTCCAGTTGGACGTAAATTATATGGAAAGCAGCCTGCCGAAGGAACGGATCGATGAGCTGGTGAACGGCATTCGCATCACGGATAAGGACGAATTCAACAGCGTGCTTTCCACATTCAGCGATTATGCGGTCGACCGAAGCGAGAAAGTGATGAAACGCGACTTTTAGGCAAGGCTGGTTAGACGGCAGTTTGGACAAGCATCAGCTATGTGTAAGGGCGGCCCGTGCGTAACGGGCGGCCCTTTTTTCGTTTGCGGCGCAGCGCGAAAGACAAAACGCGTGTTCTCATTCTTCGGATCATTTGCTATAATGGATGGAAGCCAATTTTTGTCCAGTCTATTATTTGGCACGGAGGAGAGGAAGAGGCTTGCGCGTACTAGGAATTGACCCGGGAATTGCGATCGTCGGGTTTGGCTTCATCGACAAAATCGGGAGCAAGCTCGTTCCCGTTCAATATGGCTGCATACAAACGGAAGCCCACACGCCTCAAGAGGAACGGCTCAAGCAAGTCTATGAGTCTACCTGTGCGTTGATGGACCGCTATAAGCCGGATACGGTAGCGGTAGAGAAACTATTCTTCAATAAAAACGTCACGACGGCCTTTTCAGTCGGGCAAGCGCGTGGCGTCATGATCTTGGCCGCGGCCCAGCGGGGACTTCCGATTACCGAATATACGCCTCTGCAGGTGAAGCAGGCCATTGTCGGCTACGGCAAAGCGGAGAAGCGCCAGGTGCAGGAAATGGTGCGCATGTTTCTAAAGCTGAGCGCCATTCCGAAGCCTGACGATGTGGCGGATGCGCTGGCGGTGGCGATTTGCCATGCGCACTCATCCGTACTCACGCAAAAAATTAACGGGGAGAAGCGCTTATGATCGATTATGTGAGAGGACGCGTCGTCCACTTGGATACGGAATACGTCGTTATCGATGTGAGGGATATCGGTTATCGGGTGTTTACGCCGAATCCGTATGCGTTCGCCAAGAGCGACGATGTTGTTACGATCTATATCCACCACCACGTGCGAGAGGATGCGACGCTGCTCTTCGGCTTCTCGAACCGCGAAGAGCAAGCGATGTTCCGCAAGCTTCTGGACGTATCGGGCATCGGCCCGCGCGTAGCGCTCGGAGTACTGGCAGGCGGGAAGCCGGAGACGATCGCAGCGGCTATCCAGCAGGAGAATCTATCATTCTTGACCAAGCTTCCCGGCATCGGGAAGAAGACGGCGCAGCGGATGATTCTGGATTTGAAGGATAAGCTCGATATGATCCCGGGCGGCTTCAGCTTCGCCGCTGCCAGCGTCGCGCTGGATGATGCCGATACGAAGGGCACCTTATTCGAAGGCGGTCAGAACTGGCGTGAAGCGCGCGAAGCGCTGATGACGCTCGGCTATACAGCGGCGGAGCTTGACCGCGCTTGGCAAGGGATGAAGGATAAAGAGGTGCCGGACGAATCGGTGGATGCACTGATGAAGAGGGCGCTGCAGCAATTGTTCAAAGGCTAGCAGAGAGGGGTAAGCGCGAATGGACGAGAGGATTATTTCCGCCAACCTCATGATGGAAGATCAAGCGGTGGAGCTTAGTTTGCGTCCACGCTATTTGGCTGAATATATCGGTCAGACGCAAGTGAAAGAGAACTTGAAGGTATTCATCGAGGCGGCGAAGCTGCGCAAGGAAGCGCTGGACCACGTGCTGCTGTACGGACCTCCGGGACTTGGGAAAACGACGCTGTCCAACATTATCGCCAACGAGCTCGGCGTGAATTTGCGCACGACGAGCGGCCCTGCGATCGAACGGCCCGGGGATCTTGCCGCGCTTCTGACGAATTTGCAGGAAGGCGACGTGCTGTTCATCGACGAGATCCACCGGCTTCACCGGTCGGTGGAGGAAGTGCTGTATCCGGCGATGGAGGATTTCGCGCTGGACATTATGATCGGCAAAGGGCCGAGCGCGCGCTCGGTCCGCTTGGATTTGCCGCCGTTTACGCTGATCGGCGCCACGACCCGCGCCGGACTGCTGTCCGCGCCGCTGCGCGACCGTTTCGGCGTCGTCAGCCGGCTGGAGTTCTACACCGTTGACGAGCTTGCGTTCATTGTATCGCGGGCGGCTGAAATTCTCGGCGTCAGCGTCATCGGCGAAGCGGCGCAGGAGATTGCGATGCGTTCGCGCGGAACGCCGCGTATCGCGAACCGGCTGCTCAAGCGCGTCCGCGATTTCGCGCAGGTGCGCAACGACGGCATCGTGACGCATGAGCTTGCCCGCAGCGCGCTCGGACTCATTCAAGTCGATCCGCTCGGGCTCGACAGCATCGACCACAAGATGCTGCGCGCGATGATGACCATCTATCGCGGAGGCCCTGTCGGGCTCGATACGATCGCGGCAACGATCGGCGAAGAAAGTCAGACGATCGAGGATGTGTATGAGCCGTACTTGATGCAGATCGGCTTCCTGCAGCGGACACCGCGGGGACGGATGGTCACGCCGCTCGCATATCGGCACTTGGGGCTTCCCGTTCCTCAGCAGGCAGGGGGAGAACCGGGCGCTGATGGCGGAACAGAGGCCGGGAACTAGAAAGGCGGCGATGTACAATGGCTAGGAACCCACGAAGCAGGAACGAGAATAAACGTGAAAAGTTGATTGTCCTATACGACGGGAACTGCAATTTATGCCTTGGCACCGTCCGCAAGCTGAAGGAGCTGCAATCGACGGCGGATTTGCGGTTTATTCCGGTTCAATCGCTGGAGGAAACCTATGAAACGGTCCCCGGGCTGGCATCATTCGATCAGGCCATGCTGCTGACGAAGATGCACGTAGTCGAAGCCGATGGAACGCTGCATGCGGGAGCGGCCGGCGTCGTGCGGATTTTGCGAACCGTCAAAGGATTGCGGTGGCTAGCTTGGCTTTATCGCGTGCCGGGGCTAAGAATCGCGGGGGACGGCTTGTACCGGGTTATTGCGGCGAAGCGCTACGATTGGTTTGGCCGAGCCGATGACGGCTGCCACGAAGGCGCTTGTACGCTTCCTAAAAAAGAATAGACCGTGTGAAGGAGTGGAAGTTTTGCCGACGAAAGGCATAAACGCCGTTCAGGCGAACGAGGCGAAGGCGCCGCGAGTTCAAGATGCCAAGCGAGCCAGGCTGCCGAAGGCGATTCGTACGATGACGGTTCTGATGACCGGCGTGATGGCGCTATCCGTATGGACATCTGTACCGTCAAGAGGTGCGGCGGTCCCGAAGCTGGATAACATTCGTGTTGCGATCTTCGTGAATACGAGCAAATATAAGCTTGATACGGCCGCGGCCACGTTCAGCTCGGCCGGAGGGCTGCAGGTTGGGGTGCGCCAGCCATCGGGCGTCGTCCCGATGTTTCAAACCTCGCCAAGCGAGACCGTCAGGTTCGCGCTTGACGATTATAAGCCGCTGTTGCTTGAGACGACGGATTACATGACCGCGCTCTCCGCACTCAAGCGGCTGAAAGCGATGGGCGCATCCGGTTTGATGACGGCATCGGGCGATCCGCGCGGCAAGCTGTATCAGATCGCAGAAGGCTCATACGCCTCTGCCGCGGAAGCGAAAGCCGCGGGAGACCGCTGGCTGAAGGACGCCACGCTGGCGGGGCTTGCCGGCAAATCCGGGAATGCCGGACTGATCGGTCCGCTTCATTTGGAGACCGATACCGTCTACGCGTCGAAAGCCGAAGCGGTGCAGGCTGCCCAGACGTTCAGCGCATCCGGCGTGGAAGCTTATGCCGCGATGAAGCAGACCGGCAGCGCTCCGGGTATCTATACCGTCGTCGTCGGCGCGGAGAGCGATCAGACGGCGCTTAACCGGGCGAAGGCGCAAGCCCAGCAAATTAACGGGGCGCTATCGCTCCGGCAGACGGATGCAGGAGCTGCATATTTATTAATGCGCGATGATTATACGACGGCAGAATCGGCTTCGAAGCCTCCCGCGACGCTCTATTCGGTACCGGTTACGGGCACGAAGCTATGGCTCTCGGCCGACGCGCCGACAGGCATCAAGCTGATGGAGCGGTATAACCGGAGCTACCGCGGCTCGCTTGAAGTGAGCGGATTTAACAACAAGCTGGCCGTCATCAATGAGTTGCCGTTCGAGCAATATTTGTACGCGGTAGTCGGGGCGGAAATGCCTTCCTCTTGGCCCGCGGAAGCATTGAAATCACAGGCGGTGGCTGCCCGCACCTACGCGCTCTACCAAGGCTTCGGGTTCCAAATCGCGCATGTGGTAGACAGCACGCTGAGCCAAGCTTACGGAGGCATCGGCGCGGAGAAGCCGGCTACGATTGCGGCGGTCGATGCGACAAGCGGCGAAGTGGCGATGTATAACGGCAAGGTGATCGAGACGGTCTTCTCATCGAGCGCAGGCGGCGCAACGGCCGACCCGAAGGAAATTTGGGGGAGCAACGTCGATTATTTGAAGACCGTCCAAAGTCCGGACGAGTCCTCGGAGAAGGGGCTGTACCGCTGGTACCGGATCGTGCTTCCGAACGGATCGGTCGGGTATACGCGTGAGGATTTGTTGGACGAGACCAATCAAACTTCGATGACCGGCCATCCGATACTTCGCGTAAACACGGATGGCGCTAAAGTCCGGCCGGTTCCGCTCGTACAAGACAATGTGCCGGTCGTGGACCAAGCCAGCCGCGGAACGCTTGTCGTTCAGCTGGAGAAGGTATCGCAATCCAACGAGATGTCATGGGTTCGTGGAACCTATTCCTCCGATGAACTGCAAACTATGATGAACGGAAAGGTCAAGGTGCCGGGTAACGGCAAGATCTCGACGCTTGAAGTGAGCCAGAAAGGGCCGTCGGGACGTCCGACGGAACTGCTCGTAAACGGGCAGAAGCTGACGGTGAAATATCCGGATTTGTTCCGTTCCGCCTTCGGCGGACTGCCGAGCACGTTTTTCCGAATCGATGAAACGGCCCGTATGACGATAGCCGGCGGAGATGGCGAGATCCGGAATCGTCCGGCCGTGACCGATTCCGGTGCTATGTATTTGATCGGCGGCAGCGGCTCCGCGAAGGAATTGAAAGACCGCAACGTCTTCATTCTGAACGGAGACGGCGAGCTTCGCGCAGCGACGAAGGAGCCGGGCTTCCGTTTCGTAGGATCCGGGAACGGTCACGGCGTCGGGCTGTCCCAATATGGTGCCCGCGGATTGGCAGAGCTTGGGTATGACTATAAATATATAATGCAATACTATTACAAAGACGTAACGATCGTTAAGGAATGAGAACTCATTGATGAATGTAGCAGAATTTGATTTTGATTTGCCGGAGCATCTGATTGCGCAAACTCCTCTTTCGGATCGAACCTCCTCCCGGCTGTTGACCCTGAACCGCGCTACCGGCGAAGTGGAGCATCATACGTTTACGAAGCTCTCCGAGCTGCTTCAGCCTGGCGATACGTTGATTCTGAACGACACGCGCGTCATGCCGGCGAGGCTGATGGGCATCAAATCCGACACCGGCGCCAAGGTTGAGCTGCTATTGCTTAAACAGCTCTCCGGCGATCGGTGGGAGACGCTCGCTAAACCGGGCAAGCGGCTTCGGGCCGGCGCTCAGCTATCCTTCGGCGATGACGGGACAGGGGAGCCGCTGCTTCGGGCTACCATAATTGCAGAGGGAGAGCAGGGCGCACGCGAGATCGAGTTCCATTATGAAGGCATCTTCAACGAGCTGCTGGATAAGCTCGGAGAGATGCCGCTTCCGCCTTACATCAAGGAGCGGCTGAACGACCGCGAGCGTTATCAGACGGTCTATGCCAAGCACGAAGGCTCTGCTGCGGCTCCGACGGCCGGCTTGCATTTTACGAAGCCGTTTCTGGAACAGCTGCAGGCGAAGGGCGTCCACATCGGCTATATTACGCTTCATGTCGGGTTAGGCACCTTCAGGCCGATGTCGGTCGATACGGTGGAAGAGCATAAGATGCACGCCGAGTATTATGAGTTAAGCGAAGAAACCGCAGCGATGCTTCAAGCGGCGAAGGACCGTGGCGGCCGAATCGTAGCCGTTGGCACAACTTCCGCGCGAACGCTTGAAACCGTTGCCGCCCGGTTTGCGTATGAACGGTTGCAGGCTTGCAGCGGCTGGACCGATATTTTTATTTTTCCCGGCTACGAATTCAAGCTGGTGAATGCGCTGCTGACGAATTTCCACCTGCCGAAGTCAACGCTCGTCATGCTCGTAAGCGCATTGGCCGGGCGCTCGGCCATTATGAAAGCATATCGGGAAGCGATCGAACGGGAATACAGGTTCTTCAGCTTCGGAGACGCGATGTTCATTTACTAGGACAGAAAGAGGACGTAAACGAGTGGCAATTACATACGAGCTAATTAAGACATGCAAGCAATCGGGAGCGCGTTTAGGACGCGTACATACACCGCACGGCGTTATCGAGACGCCTGCATTCATGCCGGTAGGCACGCAGGCGACCGTGAAAACCGTCAGCCCGGAAGAGCTGAAGACACTGGACGCTCATATCATTTTAAGCAACACCTATCACCTGTTTATCCGTCCCGGGCATGAGATCGTGAAGAAGGCGGGCGGGCTGCACAAGTTCATGAATTGGGACCGTCCGATTCTGACCGACAGCGGCGGGTTTCAAGTGTTCAGCCTAAGCAATATGCGAAAGATCAAAGAAGAAGGCGTCGAATTCCGGAGTCACCTGAGCGGAGACAAGCTGTTCCTCTCGCCGGAGAAAGCGATGGAAATTCAGAACGCGCTCGGCTCCGACATCATGATGGCCTTCGATGAATGCGCGCCGTACCCGGCCGATTACGAGTACGTGAAGAAATCGCTGGAGAGAACGACAAGATGGGCGGAGCGCTGCCTGGCAGCCCATGCCCGTCCCGAGGACCAGGGATTGTTCGCCATTATCCAAGGCGGCATGTACGAGGATCTGCGCCGTCAGAGCGCGGCTGAGTTGACTTCCATGGATTTCCCGGGGTATGCTATTGGAGGACTTAGCGTCGGAGAACCGAAGGATCTCATGTATAACGTGCTCGATTGTACGGTTCCGCTGATGCCGGCTAACAAGCCCCGCTATCTGATGGGCGTAGGCTCGCCGGATGCCCTGCTGGAAGGCGCGATACGCGGCGTCGACATGTTCGACTGCGTGCTGCCAACGCGAATTGCCCGCAACGGCACGACGATGACGAGTTCCGGAAGATTGGTCATTCGCAACGCCAAATTCATGGAGGACTTCGGCCCGCTCGATCCGGAATGCAGCTGCTACACTTGCACCAACTACTCGCGCGCATACATTCGCCACTTGATCAAAGCGGATGAAACGTTCGGTATCCGGCTGACGACCATTCACAATTTGCACTTCCTGCTAGAGCTAATGCGCGGGGTGCGAGGGGCGATCATGGAAGACCGGCTGCTAGATTTCCGCAATGAATTTTTTGACAAGTACGGCCTGAACGATAACGATAAAGGATTTTAAGGAAAGGGGTGAATTTAATGTCAGGAGCAGCTTCCTTACTCCCATTCGTACTTATGTTTGCGGTCTTCTATTTCCTTCTGATCCGGCCGCAGCAGCGCAAGTCAAAGCAGCGTAACTTGATGCTGGGCGCGCTGAAGAAGGGCGACAAAATCGTGACGATCGGCGGTATGCATGGAACGATTATGGAGATTTCGGATGATGTCATTGTCCTTCGCGTCAACGATGCAACGAAGATCACATTTGACCGCAGCGCGATCAACACCGTCGTCTCGAGCAGCGCTGCAGCGGCTACGCCAGCTGCACCAGCGGTAGAGAAGAAAGAAGACGAGAATATTAAAGCTTAACAACCGTTTATGGAGTTGACGGTTGACAAGAACATTGTACGAAACAAGCCCGCGTTGCACGCGGGCTTGTTTCGTATTATTAGGCCAACCAGAAAATACGGGTTGGCCTGTTTTTGTTAGCACAGCTCGCAGCTTACGGAGACATAGACCGTTTATGTAGAGCAGCCCTTCAAGACCTACTCATATCTACTTAGTAGGAGCCTACCGGTCGCGTAAGATAAGTTTATTAAAAGCCGTTGTTAGATCAGAGATGATATCTTCCGGATCTTCCAAGCCTAGATAGAGACGTACCAAACTGCCGGAAGACTCTGGCATGGAAAGAACAGTAACCAAGCTTTCGTAGCCCCCCCAGCTCACGCCGATTCGAAAGAGTCTAAGCGAGTCCGCCCATTCTTGCATGAGATCAATCGATAGATCGGTTTCAAAAGATACGAGGCTGCTAAAGCCTTGCATTTGTCTTAAAGCAAGCTCATGCTGCGGGTGCGAAGGAAGGCCCGGATAATAAACGGTTCGAACGTGCGGAACGCTCTGCAAAAAGTGTGCCAGCTTGTTTGCGGTATCTTGATGCGTTTTCATTCTGACAGGCAGCGTTCTTACGCCTCGCATGGTAAGATCCGCGATTTGCGGTGTCATAATACTGCCGAGGCTGGTATACTCAAGCTTTTGAATCATTTCCTTTGAGCCGATTACAGCACCGCCCAGCGCATCGCTATGGCCGCTGATATACTTGGTTGTGGAATGGACGACCATGTCAATGCCGTATTTCAAAGGATTTTGGAACATAGGGGTGGCCCATGTGTTATCCACGATTGTAATGATGCCCGCTCTTTTCGCCAAGCTCGCGCAAGCCTGCAAGTCTTGCAGTTCATGAAAATAGGAGGTGGGAGTTTCCATATACAACAGGCTGGTATTCTCTCGTATGGCAAGCTCAATGTCGGTTATGGAAGTGCCGCTAACGAAGGTATTCTCAATTTCAAAACGTTTTAAGTAGGAGTTCAGAAAATGTTTAGCGGGAGAATAGGCATGATCGATACAAATCACATGATCGCCCGTTTTGACGGTCGACAAAATAGCAGTCGAGATGGCGGCCATCCCTGAGGTGAAGCATCGGGCTTGTTCGCCGCCTTCCAGCTTTGCGAGCATTTGCTCGAGAACGTTTACGGTCGGATTATTGACGCGGCTATAAATATAGGTGTCGGGCTGTCCGCCCATCGCGCTGATAAATTGTTTATAACTGGAATAGGTGAACAAGGAGTTTTGATAGATTGGCATTTTAACCGCACCGTAGTGTTTGGCATCATGCTCTTCATGAACGGCTTCGGTTGATTTTTTTAGTGAGTCGCGGGATGAAGACTGCAAGGTAATCCCCCTCGATAACAGAGTTTATCGAACATCCATCTAATGATCATATCGTCATACGTTAAAGCATATCACTTAGTATCATAAAGCAAGCCGGTTTCTGTTGTCAATCCGATAGAAGGAAATAAAAAGCACCCTGAATCGGTAAAGTTGTGCTAAACTAGTTCTCACAGGCACCCAAACGGCTTATAGTCAGACAATATGATTAACCGCCGAATAATTGTTGACAGTATACAAAAGTACGTGCTACCATGAAAACCATACAAGAGGGTAAATCTGGAAAGCGATTTGAAGTTAGTTGGCATCTAGTAAAATGATTCACTTTTGTAAGCGAATACATTTTATGTTTAGGAGGATTGGCCATGGCAGCAGAGCCCGCGATGGAAGCCCAGTCACATCAATTAACGAAGACGTCAGTCATTCCCAAAGCAAAGAATAAGATCCGTACGACAACCGGCGAGAAAATTTTTAACATTTGCAACATTACCTTACTTTTACTTCTTTGCTTGGTGACTCTGTATCCGTTTTGGTATGTTCTAGTGTTATCTTTCAATGTGGGAATAGACGCCGCCAAAGGACCGATCTGGTTTTGGCCTCGTGACTTTACTTGGGACAATTACAATTACGTGTTCCACAACCCGATGATAAAAAGCGCGTTCTTCGTGACGATCGGCAGAGCGATTCTCGGATCCCTGTTTTCAATCTGCGTGATGCTTCTAGCGGCGTTTGCCTTGAGCAAACGGTTTTTGCCCGGCAGACGCATGATCCTTTATTTTCTCATGATTCCTATGTTTATCAGCGGCAGTCTCATCTCCAACTATGTCGTTATGGTTAAGCTGGGTCTATTGAACAACTTCCTCGTTTATATCATCCCCGGCGCATTCTCATTTTTCTTCATGATTATCATCCGTACGTTCATTGAGCAAATTCCAGAAGGTGTCGAAGAATCCGCGATGATTGATGGCGCGGGATTCTATCAAATATTCATCAAGATTATCGTTCCTTTATGCAAGCCGATTCTCGCTGCGATGCTGTTCTTCTCGATTGTCGGCCATTGGTTGGACTTCGGTACCAATCTGCTGTATGTAAATGAGGAGAAATTGTATGTCCTGCAGTATGTACTCTATCTGGTCGTTATCGCTAACAAAGGATCAGATATGATTAATCTGATGCAATTCTCCGGAACGGTGCCTACAGTGAAAGACGCAGTGCCGACGCCTGAAGTTCTCAAGATGAGTACGCTTATGGTTGTAACCTTGCCGCTCCTGTTTGTTTACCCGTTCTTCCAGCGCTTTTTCATCAAAGGTATGATGGTAGGGGCAATCAAAGCCTAACTACAAGGGAAAAACGATACAAGCAGCTTGTTTTGACGCAAATCTATCAACCTTTCCGCGGAGGGACTTCCAGTGAAAGCATTGAAAAACTATTATGTACTCTACCTTTTCTTAATTCCGGCGCTTATTCTGACCCTATTATTTAATTACTTGCCGCTCTTCAGCAACATAATCGCTTTCATGGATTATGACATTTTTGCAGGGTGGATGGGATTAGGAAGCAAATGGGTTGGATTTAAAAACTTCGCCTTTTTAGGGGAAGGCTGGTTTTACGAGCTTCTTGTTCGAACGATTTACTATAACATTACCATATTGCTTTTCAGCTTTCCGGCATCAATCATCTTAGCCCTATTGTTGAACGAAGTGAGCAGTAATCTGTTTAAGAAGATTTCCCAATCGATTTCATACATACCTCACTTCGTTTCTTGGGTAACCGTCGCAGGTCTGACCTACATCTTTCTGAGCTATGACAATACAGGACTTGTTAACAATTTGATGACCACCGTTTTTGGGACCGAAAGAGCGGTATATATGCAAGACAACAACATTTTCCTGCCTCTCCTCATCATTACTCAGACCTGGAAGGAAATAGGCTGGGGAAGTATTTTGTACTTGGCCGCCATTACGATGATTGATCCTCAACTGTATGAAGCGGCTACGATGGATGGCGCCGGCCGCTGGCGGAGAATGTTCCATATCACGTTACCCGGTCTTATACCGACTACAGTCGTGCTGTTGATCTTCTCTCTGGCTGGGCTTATCGGCGGCAATTTCGACCAAATATTTAACTTGCAGAACCAAGTCATCCAGGATCAGACGAACACGATCTCGACATTCACGTACTACGAAGGAATCTTGGGAGCACGGTATTCATTTTCAACCGCGGTAGGATTGTTTCAAGGGCTGGTTAGTTTTATCCTACTGTACATTGCAAACTACTACGGCAAGAAAACAAGCGGGACTTCCATTATTTAATGGACCGATTTCGCAATCTTGGATTGTACGTAGAGTACCGGGCAAACAAGCTTTTTCAAGTGCGGATTGTATAAAACCATTTTAGGGGGATTGTCAACGTGGGGAAGAAGCTGCTGGGAATAACATTGAGTTTCGTTCTAGTATTTTCTGTGCTGCTGGCAGGTTGTTCGTCAAATAACAACACGAATGATGCTAAGGACAGTGCGACTAACAGTACTACGAATAATGCCAGCACGAATGATACCTCGAATCAAGCGAGTACCGATTCAAATCAAACGAGTACAAATTCGAGCGACCCGAATGATCCTGCCGCAAATTTCAAGCCGATTGAAATCACCATGCTGGGTGATCTTCCCGTAGGCGGAAAAACCGCAACGGAAGATGTATTAACCCCGATTTGGAGAGAAAAAACGAAGGTAAGCGTGAAGGTTGTCGGAGTTACGGCCGGGCAATCCGGCGATGAATTCTGGCAAAAGCAAATCGTTGCCGATACCTTGCCGGATCTGATTAACTTGTACGGCGTATTGGGCCCGCAATACAGCGCCTATAAGCTGATGAAACAAAACAATCAGCTGCGTGAAATCAAGAAAGAAGATATCGAGAAGTATATGCCTCGATTCAAAGCCTATCTGGAAAAAATGGGCGGCAACATCGATGATTTGTATAAGGATAACCTGGATGCCGACGGGAAAATGTGGTGGATGCCGAGCATGCCGTCGCAAGCAGCTCTTCCTACGTATCTAACAACGAAATGGTGGGCCAATCGAGTCGGTGAAAAGCCGTACTACCAGTATGTTCGTGACGATGTCTTGAAGAAAATTTTCCCGAATGCGAAAACCGAACAAGAACTAAAAGATCTGTATAACGCAAACGGCGCAAAACTGACTTATGAAGATGTGAATGATATCCCGATTCACAATCAAGCGGAGCTGCTTGACTTCTACAGAAAAGTTCAAGCCCTTGATATTAAGGTCGGAGACAAAAAGACGTACGTACATCCACAATCGAGTTCGCAGAACGTAAACTCCATCCTTTGGTCGATGTACTCCGCTACCGGCAATATGTGGTCTTTCACGGCAGAACGTTCAACTAAAGGCGACGTCATGACGTACATCCCGTGGACGAACGAATGGAAAGATTATATCAAAATGTGGAATACGATGTACCAAGAGAAAATTCTTGACCCTGGTACATTCGTGCAAAAAGACGATCAATTGAACGCCAAAATCATCAACGGCGAGTATGTTGTCTTTAATCAATGGGGACCAGTCAATGATGCAAGAGCATTGTCCAAGAAAGAGAATAGAGGCTACGGTTATCGTATTCTCTCCTTGTTCCCGGGGCATCAGCTGAACAATAAATACCAAGACCTTACTTATTTCCCTGCGAACCTTGATGGATCCGGCTTGGGCGTTGGCATCAATGCCAAGGTGTCGGATGAGAAGTACATTCAAATTTTGAATTGGCTGGATTGGAACATGAGTGAAGAAGCTGCCGAACTTAGAGCGTGGGGCCTTCCTGAATGGTCTACCGGAACAGGTGAAGACAGAAGATTCAAGCCGGAATACAAAGCGCTGGAAGATTGGGCCGTAAGGGGCGTTAAGAGCGAGAAAGACGGCAATTACTACGGCATGTATGACCCTCAAACCAATTCCAGCATCGGCGCTCAAGCTTGGAACGCGGAAACGTTCGGCGTTCAAGGTTTGTTCAATCCTTATCAGCCTGCATTCGTTTATCCAGCCGAACCGAATCCGGAAGTGAACTTGGATAACGTTGTGCTGCAGCTTAATTCCAAGTACCATAGCGATCAGCAAATTTTCTTCCATCAAGTCGGCTGGACTTGGGGCGAGCTGGATCCGGACGGCGCATGGGCGAAGGCCGATCAAACAAACGGCGTTTACAGTGATGCCGCTAAAGTTGCCGTCGTTCAAGCGATCATTCAAAAACCGGATAAATTCGATGATAACTACGCGAAATACATGAAAGTCATGGATGGCGGCGGCTTTAAAGATGAAGAGAAGAAGATGGAAGAGCGGTGGAAAACGCTCTACGCCAAAATGCTGCCTGAAATTGAAAAAGTAAAAAAGTAAAATCGAGCGCTGAGTAACCAAAAATAAGAGGAATAATTGTCTGATTCCGGGTGATTATTCCTCTTTTCTCCGTTTTACGGACGTTTATTCCTAATCATAACCAAGGTGGAGGTTGAGCATGAAGACTGTAACGCAAAATCGAGTGGCTGAAATCGTATTGTCATCGGTCAAATCGTATCAGGATCCGTTTAATGAGGTTCAAGTGAAAGCCGTTTTTACCGAGCCTAATGGGAATGAAAAGACGGTTTTTGGCTTTTGGAGCGGCGGAAATGTATGGAGGATCCGATATTCGTCGGCCCAAACAGGGCTTCATACGTACATAACGACTAGTTCTGATCCCAAAAACGAAGCGTTAAACGAGCAAACGGGCACGATTGAAGTCACCGCATACGAAGGGGACAATCCGTTATACAAACATGGCGCGCTGCGCAGCTCGGCGAATAAAACGCATCTTGAGCACGTAGACGGTACGCCTTTCTTCTGGTTGGCCGATACGTGGTGGATGTCGCTTACGAAACGTTTGGCTTGGCCTGACGACTTTCAGCTTCTTGTTAACGATAGAGTCAAGAAAGGCTTTACGGTTGTCCAACTGGTTGCCGGGTTATTCCCCGATATGAATCCTCTTGATCAAAGGGGGGCGAACGAAGCGGGGCTTGCCTGGAATGACGATTTCACGCGCATTAATCCGGCTTATTTCGATAAGGCCGACGAGAAGATCGGGCACCTGGTCGAGTCCGGACTCGTGCCATGTATCGTCGGATGCTGGGGATATTACCTGGACTACGCCGGAAAAGAAGCGATAACGAAGCACTGGGATTATTTATTGGCCCGTTATGGCGCATATAACGTCTTCTGGTGTATGGCCGGCGAAGCGTTAATGCCTTTCTACCTCTCGGAAGCCCATCATGATCCGGACAAAAACGCCGTGTATATTGAACAAATCCGCCAGGAATGGACGGAGCTTACGCGCTCGATCAAGAGCAAGGATCCGTTTCAACGCCCGATTACGATTCATCCGACCAATTATGGACATAAGATGGTGGACGATCCAGCATTGCTGGACCTGGATATGCTGCAGACCGGGCATTCCGGCTTTCAGGATTTCGATAATACGTACGAAATGATCAAAACAGCGGTAGAGAGCAAGCCGAGACTGCCCGTTATCAACAGTGAGGTTTGCTACGAAGGTCTAGGGGCAACAAGCTTCGAAGATATTCAACGGTATTTGTTCTGGTCCTGCGTGCTGAGCGGGGCATGCGGCCATACCTATGGAGCTAACGGCATCTGGCAGGTTAATTCCAAGCAGCAGATCTACGGCGCTTCTCCACATGGAGGGACCTGGGGAAATACGACCTGGGAAGAAGCCTATCAATTCAAAGGCTCTCTGCACGTAGGGATCGGCAAGAAAATTCTCGATAAATACAATTGGTGGGAGTTCGAGCCGCATCAGGAGTGGATCGATCATCCGGGACGTAAGCAGGTTAAGCCTTTTGCCGCTGGCATTGCCGGGCAAATCCGAGTTATTTTCCTGCCGTTTTTGGGCGGCTGCTCATGGAGCGGAGTCAAGATTAACGGGATTGAGGATGGCGTGAAATACGAGGCTTTTCATATCGATCCGATTACGGGCGAAGAATTCGAATTGGGCGAAGTGACCCCTGAAGGTAGCAGCTGGATGTCTCCTAAGCCTCGCGTGTTTCAGGATTGGATTCTCGTATTAAAGCGGAGAGCGTAATCATTTTCGGGATGGCTTAAGCTGAGGCGCCGGCTGGATCATGTTCAAGTTAGCGGAGGTGGAGATTCCATGGCCAAAGATTTAAAAGAACGTTACGAGGAATATAAGGAGCTAGGCTACACTGTTTTCGAGCGGCTTCACAGCAAAGAAACGACAGACGGCTGGATCAGAAAATACCATGAGCTTCAGCAGAATACGCCGAGGAACGCAGACGGAACCTTAACGACTTGGTTTGCCAGCACATGCGAGCTGGCTCCCTTGGAGATGCTTCCTATCGTATCGCATCCGGAGATACTAGATTTTGCCGAGATGGTTATGGGCCCCTTCGTACAGCTCGATAATTTAACGATTGCCGGTGGCGAACGTAACGTCAGTAAAGAAGAAGCGCGTAATAAGGTGGCGCTTTGGCATCGCGATCGCTGGGGAAAGGTGCCGACTACGGAGCGCTATGAAAGTCCGCTTTCGTGTAATGCGATCAGTTACATGGTCGATCTGGACGATGATTACGGCCCGCTGCGGGTCATCCCCGGTTCCCATCGGAAACCGATCACCCTAACAGACGAAGAAATCTTCGTCCCTCATAAAGATGAAGTGATTGTTTACGCAAAAGCCGGCGACGTCGTGTTTACCCATAATATGCTGCTCCATACCGGAACGCCGAATACAAGCGGGAAAAACCGTTATTTTTTCAGCGTGTACTATAACCGCACCTGGTTGAGACACACCGATAACCACAGCGGGCCGAACGTGCAGAAGATCGTTCAGCAAGCCCGGCTGCGCAATGACCATCGTACGCTGCGTTTGTTCGGCATAGACGAACAGCTTGAGAAACGGGCGAACAGCGGGTTTAGGGTGGCCGATGATATTCAATGGGCGGAATGGGCGGCGGCCGATAAGGCGGCTATCAAGAAATAGATAAGAGAGGGGACCTACGTATGGCGATTTCGCTGACGGAGCAAAGGAGACGTTATGCGGAGGACGGATTTGTCGTCATTTCTCTATTGACCGATACAGAAAAAGACGACATGCTTGCCACCTTTATGGAAATGCATGCCGCGGGACCGATTCCCGGCTGTTTCGCACCAGTGCCGAAAGAACAGGCCGACGGTGACATTCTCAAATTGTATCCGCGCATGATGCACCCTCATAAAGTAAGCGATAAAGTAATGGGCTACATGCTGCATCCGAAAATCATGGATGCCATCTCTTCGCTTTTGGAGGAGGAGCCCTTGGCCGGCCAAAGCATGTTTTATTTTAAACCTCCCGGGGCGAAGGGGCAGGCGCTTCACCAGGACAACTTTTACATGAAGGTGGAACCTGGGACCTGCATCGCGGCATGGGTAGCGTTAGATGACGCCGATGAAGCAAATGGCGGGTTGTATATCGTGCCGCAAACGAATACCCTCGATCTTCAGTGTCCGCACAAAGCAGATCCCGCATTATCCTTCACCCAAGACGAAGTGGACGTTCCCGACGGCTTGTCGCCCGTACCCGTGCGGATGAAGGCCGGCGATGTGCTTTTTTTTAACGGAAGCGTTATCCACGGCTCCTATCCCAATCAATCGAAAGACCGGTTCAGACGTTCGTTCATATGTCATTATGCCGGCAGCTCCATCACCCGAATCGGGTCGCATTTTGCGCCTTTGTATTCAAGGGACGGGCAGCAGGTTTCCTTGCAAGCGAACGAGGATGGAGGCCCGTGCGGCGGGGCCGAGTATAGGGAACTTCATTAATAGAAGAAAGTGAACGAGGGAGGCTAATCGGAATGTTCAACATTAAACAATTCGGTGCTATCGGTGATGGTATCCATGATGATACCGCTGCAGTCAAGGCGGCTATCGACGCCTGTCGGGCAGAGGGCGGAGGCATGGTCGTGGTACCTCCCGGTCAGTATTCGTGCACGCCACTCGAGCTGTTTTCCTATGTGAATTTACATTTGGAACCGGGCTCGGTCCTGCTTGCCAGCCCCGAAGTCGAGAACTATCATATCAACAACACTTCGGCGGCAAGTAGCAGAGCCGGACTAATCAGGGCGGTCAATGCGAAATCCTTTTCTATAACCGGCACGGGAACGATTCATTGTCAAGGCATGAAATTCATGGATGAGACGCGCCCTCGCGTCGGCGACCCGGGTACGCTGGATTACGTAGCAACCAGGACTCGGCAGAAAGAAAAGTTCAGAGCCATGGATCATGGCGTAGAGGACGGTCCCGCCCAGGAGCTCGAACGCCCGGGAAATCCGCTGCAGTTCATGCAATGCGAGAATGTCACGCTGCGGGATATCGTTATATTGGATTCGCCCAATTGGACCATCCATTTTCATGGCAGCAACAATATCGTTATATCGGGCATGACGATTAAGAACAATATCCTTATTCCGAATTCGGACGGCATTCATTTTCAAAACTGCAGCAATGTCCGGGTGTCCGATTGCTACATTGAATGCGGAGACGACTCTTTCGCGTTTACGGGCTATGGTCCCGAAGGCAGTTTGACGGAGAACGTGCTGGTGACGAATTGTACGCTTATCTCCCGGTCCTCCGCAATTCGAGTCGGTTACGGCAAATCGGATATGAAGAACATGCTCTTTAATAATATCATCATTCGAAATTCCAATCGCGGGATTGGCGTTTTCCAGCGCGATGCCGGGGCGATGGAAAATATCGTGTTTTCCAATATCGTCATCGAGACCCGCTTGCATACCGGTCATTGGTGGGGACACGGAGAGCCGATTCACGTGTCGTCGGTCAAGCATAACAGCGCAGAAGGCTATGGTACCTTAAAGCAAATTCGATTCAGCAACATTCTGGCAAAAGGAGAAGCCGGAATGCTGGTATACGGGTGCCCTGACAGCGTGATAGAGGACGTGGTATTCGACAACGTTCGTTTCGACGTTCTCCAGAGCAAGCTGGCGGATCGATACGGCGGTAATATCGACCTCAGACCGATCGACGATATCGAGTTCGGCGTGTTCGAGCATCATGAATGCGGCCTGTACGCCGAGAATGTCCGCGGTTTGAAGGTGCACAATTTCCAGCTGCATTGGGAAGGCGCTCCTGCTTCCTATTTCCAGCATGGCATCGAGGTTAAGGATTGCGAAGACGTAGTCGTGGACGGGTTCGCAGGCAAAGCGCCTCAACAGTCCGAGACAAGCCTGGCTTTCCATGCCGATCGCAGCCGAGGCGTAACAGTGAGAAATTCCGACGATGTCGGCCAAGACATCGTAACGGTTTAATCGTACGATTAGATTCAATGACTATATTCCGCATAGATGGAGTGAAACGACAATGAACGCAATCGGCTCGGACCGTAATTATGGATGCAGAATCAAAACCGATTTGATCTATAAAGGTTATGCCGCCGTCATCATGGAGAATGAAGTTTTCCGGCTTACCATGCTGCCCGGCAAAGGCTCGGATGTGGTAGAGCTGCTGTATAAACCGAGCGACACCGATTTCATCTGGTTTACGCAGCTCGGGCTGCGGCGGAAGGAGCCTATATTCGCGGACTATCAATCCCAGTATCAAGGGGGCTGGCAGGAAATTTTCCCGAGTTTGAGCGCTGACCATAACCATGAAGGGATGAATATGCCTAGATATGGGGAAGCCGCCCTGGTCGAGTGGGCCTATGACGTCGTACAGGATGATCCCGAAGCCATCGGCGTGCGCTTTTCTTATACGTGCAGAACGATGCCGCTGCGGCTGGAGAAGACCATCACGATGAAAAGCGGCGACGCCGGCTTTTCCATTTCGGAAACGGTCACGAATCTGTCGCCGGCGCCGCTGCATGCGGATTGGGGCCATCACATCACATTCGGCGAACCGTTTTTGCAGCCGGGTACGGTGATCGAGCTGCCTGCGGAGGAAATGCCGCGGTATGTTACGCCGGCGAAGGGGAGCCCTTACGAATTTTGCTGGTTCGATACGGTCACGGAAGGTAAGTACCGGCTTCTGCGCCCGGATGGGATAGGAGCGGAAGTGCGCTGGGACAAGGAGCGCTGGCCGTGTCTCTGGTTCTGGCGGGAGTTCGGCGGCAACAAGGGCGGGCCATACTATGGCTGCAACTACAATGTCGGGCTGGAAATGTTCTCATCCGCGCCCGCCCATAAGCTGATCGACAATGTGGAGAAGGGAACGGCGATCGCGTTCGAGCCTTATGCGTCGCATCATTCCGAGCTGCATTTTGCCGTCATTGATCAAAGAGCAATTTAACTCTGAATCTATCAGCTTACATTTGCTTTCGTATATCATCCTGTATGCAGAATGGCTGATCCGGCTTCTTTGCGAGCTGTCCGCCAGTTGATTTTACTGACATTATCCTAACCGTCTACACCGTAATCCGGGATAGACGGTGTTGCATCATAATTGGTTTTAAGATCCAATTATTTATGGTATAATGTGAGGATGAACTGGGAAGTGGAGTGTGAAGGATGATGCGGTCATCAATTTCCAAAGTTAAGCCTTTATATTCGCAAGCATACATTCTTTTGAAAAATTCGATTACCAATGGCGAATTCCAGCCCGGCGAACGGATTACCGAGCTTAGGCTTGCGGAAATGTTCGGAATTAGCAGAGGTCCTGTCCGAGAGGTGATCCGGATGCTGATTCAGGATGGACTACTCACCCAGAATGAAGGGCCGATACAGGTTTACAACCCTACAAAAGAGGATATCATCGAAGTTTTTTTATGCCGGGAATGTCTGGAAGCATTAGCGACTAGACAGGCTGCGCATCGAATGACGCCGGATATGAGGGATCAGCTTTTGTTGAACGTTGATAACACACGGAAAGCGATCGACGAACAAAATGCGAGCGAATTGTGCAGACTGGACCAACAGTTTCACGAGCTGGTTATCGAGGCTTCAGGCAATCGTCAATTAATCGAGCTTTCAAGCGTTATTCAAGCTAAGGTTGCGTATATGCGCAATCAAATTTTGTCGCACTTTTACCAGCATTTTATCGATACGGTCGATGAGCATCTGAGGATCGTCCAAGCCTTAACGGATGGCGATGCCCACAAGGCCGAGGAAGAAATGCGTCACCATATCGAAAAAGCCGTCGATGTTTATCGGCATTTGGCGAATTAACGCAATTGCAATGAGCTTGATCGGACAAACGATACAAGCTCTTTTTTATTTTCAATTCATTGTTGACAGTAGACATTGATTCCCGTTACTATGAAGATGTGCTAAGAGATCTGGATCATCTTGGAAATGAAAGCGGGTACTTTAGATTCGCATATCCAAGAAGTTTCGAAAGGTTTCTTAGTCTTTTTTTTTGGATATTTATTGTAGACAGTAGACATTCATGGGTAGGGGTGAACGAAATGAGTCTTGCGAAATCGATATTGGAAAGACAAGATTACCCGATCGTTTCGGTATGCGACCAAAACGGCCATATCGGCAATCCGGAGCTGATGCCCAAATTAAGCGACTCGCAGCTGGTTTCCATCATGCGCAAAATGGTGTTTACACGAACATGGGACCAAAGAGCGATTAGTTTGGCCCGCCAAGCACGCATGGGCTTGTGGGCGACCGTAGGCGGGCAGGAAGCCAGTATGATCGGCAGCGAGGCTGCGCTTAGGAAAGACGATTTTATTCTTGGCTCCTACCGGGATATCCCGCAAATCGTCTGGCACGGACTGCCATTATATCAATCTATTTTATACTCCCGCGGACATCAGAAAGGCTTTTGCATTCCTGAAGATGTTCAAGCATTGATGCCTCAGATCATTATCGGCGCTCAAATCATTCAGGCGGCCGGCATCGCGCTGGGCATGAAGAAACGGAAATCGGACAATATCGTGATGTCCTATATCGGCGAAGGCGGAACCTCGCAAGGGGATTTCTACGAAGGCCTTAATTTCGCCGGCGTGTTCCAAGTGCCAATGATCACGATGGTGCAGAACAATCAGTATGCGATATCCGTCCCGTTCCATAAGCAGACGGCTGCGGATACGATCGCGCAAAAAGCGGTTGCGGCCGGAATAACAGGGGTAAGGGTAGACGGCATGGATGTGCTGGCCGTATATAAAGTCGTCGAACAAGCGGCGGAACGGGCGCGCAGAGGCCAAGGTCCTACCTTGATCGAAGCGCTGACATACCGCTACGGTCCGCATACGATGGCCGGCGATGATCCTTCCCGGTATCGTACGAAGGAGGAAGTGGAGCATTGGAGAGAAAAAGATCCGATCACGCGCTTCCGCAAATATCTCGGCCGGAAAGGATTGTGGTCGGATAGGGACGAGGAGCTGATGATCGAGGAGGCCAAGCAAGCGATAACGGACGCGCTAAAACAAGCGGATGCAACGGAAAAAATGACGGTCGCCGGCTTGATCGACAGCATGTTCGAAAAGACGCCGCCTCACCTTGAGGAGCAAAAGCTCCGGTATATAACGAGAGGAGGAAAGTAGCATGGCCCAAATGACGATGATCCAAGCGATACGCGACGCGATGCGCGTCGAACTCGAAAGAGATCCCGAAACATTGGTTTTCGGAGAGGACGTAGGCAAGAACGGCGGCGTCTTCCGGGCGACGGAAGGATTGCAGGAGATGTACGGAGAAGAGCGCGTGTTCGATACGCCGCTCGCCGAATCGGGAATCGGAGGTTTGGCGGTCGGGTTGGGATTGCAAGGGTATCGCCCGATCGCGGAAATTCAATTTTTCGGATTCGTGCTCGAGGTGATGGATTCGATCGTAAACCAAGCGTCCAGAATGCGGTTTCGCTCGGGCGGAAGATTTCATAGTCCGATCACGTTCCGATCGCCTTTCGGCGGCGGAGTGAAAACGCCGGAAAACCACGCGGACAGCTTCGAAGGCTACATGCTCCAAACCCCTGGAGTCAAGGTCGTTATTCCCTCCAATCCATATGATGCGAAGGGCCTGCTCAGTTCGGCGATACGGGATAATGATCCGGTCATCTTCCTGGAGCATCTGAAGCTGTACCGTTCCATACGCACCGAAGTGCCGGAGGAAGCGTACACGATCCCGTTGGGTCAAGCGAATGTCGTTAGGGAGGGTGGAGACGTGACTATCGTCACCTATGGAGCGATGGTCCATGTTTCCTTGCAGGCTGCCGACGAAATCTTGAAGATGAAAGGCATTAAAGCGGAGGTTATCGACTTAAGGACGATTAGTCCGATCGATATCGAGACGATTGCGGCTTCCATCCAAAAAACGAATCGGGCCATCGTTGTCCAGGAAGCGCAGCGGACTTCAGGCGTCGCCGCCGAGGTAATCGCCCAGATCAACGAAAAGGCGCTGCTTCACTTGGAGGCGCCGGTGATCAGAGTGGCTCCTCCCGATACGGTGTATCCGTTCGCAGCCGTCGAAGACGAATGGCTGCCGACGCCTTCTTTCGTAGTGGATGCCATCATTCAAGTATTGGAGTTTTAATGCGGAACCACTAGAAGAGCGGCAAGCAAAGGAGGCTGGATCGTGCCGACGGTCGAATATAGATTGCCGGATATCGGCGAAGGCATTCATGAAGCCGATATAGTGAATTGGTTAATTAAACCCGGAGACCGGGTCGTCGAGGATCAAGTGATTGCGGAGGTCGAAAGCGATAAGGCGATTGTGGAAATCCCTTCGCCGGTCAATGGAACGATCCGCGCTATCAAGGTATCGGAAGGAACGAGAGTTAAAGTAGGCGATCTATTGGTCGACTTCGAGGCTGAAGGCGCGATTGAGGCATTGGGCGAATCGGCTGAAGCTCCTGAAACTGCATATGCGGCTCCCGAAGCGCAGGAAGTATCAAAGCTGCCTCAGGCAGCGGGAAGCGGGCAGGCATCAAGCAAGGCGATCGCTACGCCCAGCGTGCGGAAGCTGGCGAGAGAACAAGGGGTTGACCTGGACGATATCGTTGGAACCGGCAAAGACGGAAGAATTACAAGCGACGATATAATGCGCTTCGTTTCCGGAAGTGCACCGGCGGCTGCGCCTGCGCAGCAAATGATTGAATCAGTTCACGCGCGAACATCTGATGATCAGCCGGAAGTCTGGACGGCGACGGCACCTGCACAGCAGATGAATAAAACCATTCACGCGCAAACATCTGATGATCAGCCGGAGGTTCAAATGACGGCAGAGCAGCCTTCTGTCCGAATCGCTGCAGTGCCTGAATCGGATTTGCCTGAATCGACACCGCGCGAAGAGCGAATTCCGTTAAAAGGAATTCGCAAAGCGATATCCGAAGCGATGATTAAATCGATGTATACGGCCCCGCAAGCGACCATCATGGACGAAGTGGAAGTAACGAAGCTGGTGGAGCTCAGGGAAAGAATCAAGTCCCATGCCGAGAAACGAGCCGTTAAAGTGACTTATCTTCCTTTTTTAATCAAATGCGTCATTGCGGCCTGCCGGCAATTCCCGATGATGAACGCTTCGCTTGACGAGACGACGAATGAAATCGTGATCAAGCGAAATTATCACGTAGGCATTGCCGTAGATACCGAACAGGGCTTGCTCGTTCCCGTCGTCAAAGATGCCGACCGCAAAAATATATGGTCGATCGCGGAGGAAATGAACCGATTGATTACCGCAGGGCGGCAGGGGAAGCTGACTTTCGGGCAATTAAGAGGGAGCACCATTACGATTACCAATATCGGTTCGGCAGGCGGCATGTTCTTTACGCCGATACTCAACTACCCGGAGTCGGCGATCGTGGGCATGGGCAGAATCAGCGAGAAGCCGGTTGTAAAACAGGGGGAAATCGTCGCAGCCCAGGTGATGTCGCTGTCGATAAGCTTCGATCACCGAATTGTCGATGGGGCGACGGCGCAAAGCTTCTTGAATATGATCAAAACGATGATGGAGCAGCCCGATTTGATTCTGATGGAGAACTAACGTGCATTTCAATCCGTTTCTGGGAGGATGGACATGGCAACTGTTCAAAATTTCACGCCGGGGCTTGAAGGGATCATCGCATGCGACACCGCGATTTCATTCCTGGATGTCGAGCATGAGGAAATCGTCATTCGCGGATACGATCTGATCGAAATCTCCAAAAAGCTGAAGTACTTGGATCTGGTCTACTTATTGCTTGAAAGCCGGCTTCCTTCGGATGAGGAGCGCGACAATCTGGAGAGGGAGATCAAAGCGGAGTACGGGCTGCCGGAAAACGTGCTTGCGATCTTAAAGCTGCTGCCCCGCCAAATGGATGCGATGGATGCTCTGCGTACCGGTATATCCGCGCTTGCCGGCTTCGATCCCGAGCTCGAGGATCATTCGCCGGAAGCGAACCGCAGAAAAACGATCCGGCTGCTGGCCCGAATACCTGCCATCGTAGCTAACAGCTATCGCGCTGGGCAGAATTTGCCGCTGCTCGAGGATCGGCCGGAGCTCAGCTATAGCGCCAATTTTCTTTATTTGATAACGGGTACTACGCCGGGTGAACTGGAGGCAAGCATATTTGATCAATCGCTAATGGTTTACAGCGAACACGAAATGCCCAACTCCACCTTCACGGCAAGAGTCATCGCATCCACCTTGTCCGACATCTACGGAGCCGTTACGGGCGCAACCGCTTCACTCAAAGGTAAGTTGCACGGCGGCGCCAACGAAGCGGTCATGAGAATGCTGCTGGAGGCCGGAACGGAACACAAGATCGAACCGCTTATCATGGAGAAGCTGCGGAACAAGGAACGGATTATGGGCTTCGGTCATCGGGTCTATATGAAAAAAGCGGACCCCCGCGCATTGTTCATGAAAGAGGCGCTGCTGAAGCTTTGCGATGAAATAGGAAACTGGGAGCTGTACGATATGTGCGTCATTGGCGAGGAGGTCATAAAGCGAGAGAAGAAGTTATATCCGAACCTTGACTACTACGCAGCTCCGGTTTATTTCTTGCTGGGCATTCCTATCGACTTATATACGCCGATCTTCCTGTCGGCGAGAACGATTGGGCTCTGCTCGCACGTGATGGAACAGATCGGCAACAATCGTCTATTTAGACCGCGCGTCCAATATACAGGGCCGAGAAATTTGCATCCGTAATCTCACATAAAGGAGAGTATGTCAATCGTGAATGTGATCGCGCATGACTTAAAAGATAACAGAAGAATGAAATTGGACGAAGTAATTGCGGATATCGCCGACTATGTCGTGAACGGGACAATCGAAAGCAAGCTTGCTTACGAAACAGCGCAATACTGTTTGATAGACACGATCGGCTCCGGGATTTTGGCGCTGCGGTATCCGGAGTGCGTGAAGCATCTTGGACCGATCGTGCCAGGTACCGTCGTGCCGGGCGGCGTACGGGTGCCGGGAACGCAATTCGAATTGGATCCGGTTCATGGCGCTTTTAATATCGGCTGCATGATTCGCTGGCTGGATTATAACGACACATGGCTTGCGGCGGAATGGGGTCACCCTTCGGACAATTTGGGAGCGATACTGGCGACCGCCGACTATGTAAGCCGGCAGCGATTGGCTGAAGGAAAAGAGCCTATGTTAATGAAGGAAGTCCTTCAGTACATGATTAAGGCGCATGAAATTCAAGGCGTGCTTGCGCTCGAAAACAGCTTGAACCGGGTTGGGCTGGACCACGTGTTATTCGTCAAGATAGCTTCCACCGCAGTGGCTGCGGGGCTGCTGGGAGGCGACAGAGCGGAAATAAGCGACGCGGTCTCCAATGCATGGATCGACAATTCCAGCTTGCGTACATATCGGCATGCTCCCAATACGGGATCCCGCAAATCTTGGGCGGCCGGAGACGCCACGAGCCGCGCCGTTCGGCTGGCGCTGATGACGATGCGCGGGGAAATGGGATATTCGAGCGCGCTGTCCGCACCCGGATGGGGATTCGAGGATGTGCTGTTCAAAGGACAAAAGATTAAGCTCGCCCGTCCGCTCCGGTCCTATGTCATGGAAAACGTGCTGTTCAAAATTTCGTTCCCTGCCGAATTCCATGCGCAGACGGCGGTAGAGTGTGCGATCGAGCTGCATGAACAAGCGATCAGCCGATTGGATGAAATCGAAGAAATCGTGATCACCACGCAGGAAGCGGCGGTCCGCATCATCGATAAAACCGGCCCGCTGTATAACCCGGCGGATAGAGATCATTGCCTGCAATACATGGTGGCGATCGGCCTGCTGTTCGGTCATTTAACCGCCGATCATTACGAGGACCATACCGCCCAGGATGCCCGGATCGATAAGCTTCGGGAGAAAATGACCGTGCGCGAAGACAAGCGGTTCAGCCGGGATTACCTGGATCCGGACAAACGGTCGATCGCGAACGCGATCCAAATCCGCTTCAAGGACGGATCAACAACGAATGAAGCGGTATGCGAATATCCGATCGGTCACCGGAACCGGCGCGAAGAAGGTATTCCAAAGCTGATAGAGAAGTTTATTACTAATATGGAGACGCGCTTCCCCCGCAAAAAGGCCAATCAAATCGCGGAGCAGTGTCTCGATTTAACCCGGCTTGAGAATACATCTGTGACCGACTTCATGAAAATGCTGGTTATCTAGGATTGAGGTGAAGGGTTTGGTATGGATCGTTGAAGAGGAGAGCACGCAGCAGCAATTGTCAGACCGATTCAAAGCGCTGATTCAGTCTGATTCCATCCTGAAAATTCCCGGAGCGTATGACGGATTGACGTCGTTGATCGCCAAAAAAACCGGATTTCAAGCGTTGTATTTGTCCGGTGCGGCGTATTCCGCCAGCAGGGGGCTTCCCGATCTCGGCATTGTCGGATCCGAGGAGGTGGCTCGCAGAGCGCGGGATTTGGTGCGTGCTTCCAACCTTCCGCTGCTGGTAGACATCGATACGGGATTCGGCGGCGTATTGAACGTTGCGCGGACCGCGAGGGAAATGGTGGAGGCGAAAGTCGCGGCCGTTCAGATCGAAGACCAGGAATTGCCTAAAAAGTGCGGGCACTTGAACGGTAAAAAAGTGATCGATCCGGCGGAGATGGCCCAAAAAATCGCGATGATCAAGAAGGCGGCGCCATCGCTGCTCGTCATTGCCCGTACCGATGCGCGAAGCGTGCTCGGTTTGGAGGAGACGATCGCGCGCGCCAAGCTTTATGTGGAAGCCGGCGCGGACGGCATTTTTCCCGAAGCGCTCGCGGACGAGAAAGAGTTCCGGGCTTGCAGCAGGGAAATCAAAGCGCCTCTGCTGGCCAATATGACGGAGTTCGGGAAGACGCCGTACTATTCGGCGGAGCAATTTCAGCAAATGGGATACAGCATGGTGATCTACCCCGTCAGCGCGCTGCGGGTCGCCGCGAAAGCTTGCGAGCTGTTATTCGCCGAGATTATGAAAACGGGCTCCCAGAAGGAAATGGTCGACCGGATGCAAACTCGCCAGGAGCTGTATGAGCTGATCCAATACTTCCAATACGAAGGCTTGGATCAATCGATCGCGAAGACGATATTGCCCGAAAGTTGAATCCGACTATGTCAAGACAAGGAGCAGGCCATGATAATAGGTGATTCGATTCGAAAGTATGAACGGGAAATCGTGCATCATATTCAGGAGCTCATCCGCATCCGCAGCGTCGCTTCCGAGCCGCTTCCGGGGAAGCCGTTCGGGGAAGGAGTCGACAAGGCTCTGAGCTATATGCTGGAGTTAGGCGCATCCATGGGATTTGCCGTCAAGAACGTGGACGGTTATGCAGGGCATGCCGAATACGGAACCGGCGAAGAGCTGACGGCCGTACTGGTTCACCTGGATACCGTTCCGGAAGGCAGCGGATGGAGCTGCGGACCGTTCGACGCCGAGATCCATGAAGGTAAAATCTACGGACGCGGCGCATCCGATAATAAAGGCCCTGCCGTTATTGCCTTATTCGCGCTTAAAGCGTTGAAGGATTCAGGGATCGTTCCCGAGAGACGGATCCGGATCATATTCGGAACGAATGAGGAAAACGGGATGACCGACATGGATCATTATTTTGCCAAGGAGCCTCTTCCGGACTATGGCTTTACGCCTGATGCGTGCTATCCGATCATCAATGCGGAAAAGGGAGCATACGTGATCAAATTGAAACAATCACGAAAGGCTGCACGGCATCAAACCCGTTTATTGACTATAGCAGGCGGAACCGCCGCCAATGTCGTCCCGGAGCTTTGCCGCGCCTTGCTATCGCTGGAGGAGGACGGCGAAGCCGAGCTTGCTCGCATCCGGCTGCTTGCGGAAACAAATTCGCAAATCGAGCTTGGCTCGATGAACGGACCGGTGCTTGAAATCATGGCCGCCGGGAAGACCGCCCACGGAGCATCGCCTTCAGCCGGCATTAACGCCGTTGCGCATATGGTCGACTTTCTGATGCAGATAAGCGACATCTCCTCGGATGAGGATTTTCTTCGTTTTATTCAAGAGGCCATCGGCTTCGAAACGTTCGGAGAATCGCTCGGTATCGCATGCAGCGACCCCGTTCACGGCGAATTAACGCTTAATCTTGCGAAAATCCGCCTTGATGAGAGAGAGGCGGAAGTGACGCTTAACATACGCCATCCTGTAACGATCAGCGGAGAGGATGTCCTGGCAAAGCTTCGGCAGCGGGTTGGTCATGCCGGGATCGAGATGGAGGTAGCGGGCTACAATCAAGCTTTATTCGTTGCTCCGGATCATCCCTTGATCCGGATGCTTAGCCGCGCTTATGAAGGCGTTACGGGAAAACCGACGGAGCTGCTCTCGATCGGCGGCGGCACCTATGCCAAAAAAATGCAAAACCGGGGCGTAGCTTTCGGAGCGGGAGTGGGAGGCGGCGCGCATCAGCCCGATGAATTCATTCCGATCGCTGAAATGATGGATCACGGCGTAATCTGCTTGCAGGCCATTTTCGAATTATCCTATCTGGAGAAGTAAAAACAAAAAGCTAATGTATATAAGAGGCGCGCGAGGCGCCATACATTAGCTTTTTCTTAATTTATTCGTTTGGTTGCTGCATGCGCAGAACGGCCAGCGATCCCATCGGGTCCCAAGGCGCCAGCTCGACCGGCTGTTGTTCGAACGCTTGCGCCAGCTCCGGGGATAAATATTTTTTATGGATAACGACTTGATACATGAACTGTTCGAACCAGTCATCGCTCATGATGAAATAGCCGTCTTTGCCCGGTTCGCAGCCCCAGCTGTTCTGAACCTTCCAGCGGTTGGGCTTTCCGTTCACGAGGTTAACCCCGGTGAACACCATTGCATGGGTTAATACGCTTTCCCGGTAATCCAGACGCTCTTCCTTTGTCAGACGCAGCACCGTATGCAAGGCCGCTTCATAGTGGTATAGGGCCGTATCCATAATACCCGTGTCGCGGTCGGACATCTGCCCGACGTCGCATCCGAACCAGATCGGTTCCCCGTCCTGAAGCTGGTTGACGGCAAGCTGCTTCAACACGCCGATGTCGACGTTCAAATACTTGACCTGCCTGCCGCTATGCACGTTGCCCAAATACTGCACCGTATATGACTTGCCATACGGTTTATCCTTGGTAGGCGCATGGATGACGCTGACGTACTCTCCTAGATCGACGCCGATGTATTGTTGATAGAATTGCTGCGGAGTGAGGTCGGCGTCCCGGGTGAACGCTTTGTCTTTATCGCGGTATTCGAAATCGAATCGCTCCGGCGGTTCGCCGAGACACAGACATAATATCCTGTAAATATCGTTCAGCATGAGTTGTTTTTGGGATGCGAGAGCGGAAAGATCGGCGCCTTCAGCGCGCTGCTTCCGCAAAGCCGCCGCTTGCTCCCTTAGCTTGACCGTAAGCAGCGCGTTCATGACGCCGGATTGGCTGCTATGGAACGTTTCCGGCATGACCTCTTTCGGCACGACGCCGTATTTCTCGATGAGGCTGACATACATATCCCACTGACCGCCATCCTGCACCGGAGCCATAAGCAGCCATGAAACAAGCCTGCTGTCCGTGTCCTCGTCGATTGTCTCCAGTATGCTCTCTAGAAAGAAATTGGCTTTCTCGAACTTGTCCCAAAACATGAGATGGTTTTGCGAGATTTCGAAATCATGCAAGTTGCATCTTTTCGCAACGATCTCGCGCAAAATGTTCAATCCCGCAAACATCCAGCAACGTCCGCTTTGCTTTTGATGCGTCACCTTGCCGGTCGGAATTTCAATCGAGAAATGATACTTCATATCAATCAAGGAACGATGATTGATCGCGACATTTCGAATTCCGTTTTTGATAATGGCGTTCTGAGAGACTTGGTACTGAACATTGTTCCGGTAGTCCGTTTTGAATGCTTGAAGCATCTCCTGCGAAATCGCTTTCTCATTAGACATTGTGCACATTCAATCCTCTCATAGTAGGTTCGTTGCCTCAATAATAGTGTAATCGCCGAATGCGCCTAAAAGAATAGTATTCCAGAAAAAAGTATACTTTTGACAAGGTGTTTAATTCCAATAATGGATATTTAATACAAACTGTCAAAATAATTACAAACGGAGGGGATAAGATGCTGTCCCAAGCGCAAATCGAACATTATAGAACTTTCGGCTATCTATTAATGAAAGGTCTTTTTTTCCCATCGGAAATGAAAGCGATTTCCGATGCGTTCGATCATGTTCTTGCTTCCGATCGGCAGGGCCGGCCCTTTTCGGGTGAAAAGCGGCAAGCTGTGCTCGGCTGCATAGAAAAACATCCCGTTCTTACGGATTTGGTAAAGGACGACCGGATTTATGAAGCGATCGAGCAGCTGCTCGGGAAGCAGTTCATTTGGATCGGATCGGACGGCAATCTGTATGTGGGGGATACGACCTGGCATCCGGATAACGGGAATTTCGACTATGACAGAATCAAAGTCGCCTTCTACTTGGACCCTGTCCGTACGGATACCGGCTGTCTGCGCGTCCTTCCCGGCTCGCATCATGCCGAATTTCATCGGATGCTGCCGCCGGCGCTCTTCGAGAACAAGCTTGAAACCGAACCGCGGAACGTTCCGTTCTTCCCGCTGGAATCGGATCCTGGCGATGTCGTCTTGTTCAATCAACGGGTTTGGCACGCCGCTTTCGGAGGCAAAACGGGAAGACGCATGCTGACAATGAATTTCGGCGAAAATCCGGCGACCGAGAAGCAGCTTGAAAACGTGATTTCCATGTATCAAGGCAATTTGCACAATATCAAGATCATGCAGTACAGCCAGACCGGCGAAATGTACGGCCGTTCGTTCCTGAACCATGACAGCCCGCGAATTCAAGCGATGACGACCAAGCTGCGCGAATTAAATATGATTTAATACACGATAACGAATAGAAAAGGGTGAATAAAAATGAACAGATGGCAAGAAACGGAGTTTCACGATCAGTTCTACATGACCATGCACAGTCCTAGAGGAGCCAACGCTTCTTTTGCGCTCGGAGCAAAGGATGACGGGGGCGGGTTTTTGCATGATACCGCAACGATCCCCGAGCAGGAGATCTTCATTGGCGTGAAAAAAGGCAATAAGATTACGTGCCTTCCCTTCTTCAAGCAAGCCGATTCGAACGGGGAGGAATTATACGATCAAGGCGCGGAAGCCAAGAAGTACGAAAATCTGCTGTTAAAATATGATCCGTCCGTCGTTTCCAGGAAGCTCGGCTTTGCGACCGACAGCTGGACCGCCCCCGGTATGAAGCTTGAAATCGCAACGCCCGTAGACGGCGTGCCGGAGCCGGGCAAAGCTACGGCTGCGGAAATCAAGAAAGCGATCGTGCCCGCGATCCCGGTCAAATTGACGATCGATAACAGGGATGGTTCGGAAACGGCACACGGCATTTTTGGCCTGAAAGATTTAAGAGGGTTCTATTCGGCGGCGGACCGCTCGCCAAGCGAACTGCTGGGCATCATTACGGCGGACGGCTACGGCTTTGCCATGGATGCCGCCAAATATGAGGGAAAAGTGACGATGGTAGGGGATTTCGGTCCGAAAGAGCTATTTTCAAGGGTTCGGCCGGAGCTGTACAGACTTGCTCCGATGGGCGGATTTATTGTCGAGGTGCCGCCTGGCGAAACGGTTACGGTAGATTTCGTGCTGGGCTGGTATGATGACGGCTTTGTAACCAGAGGCGAGAGGACATGCAAAAACTATTATACGAACTATTTTTCCAGCATCAACGAGGTGTTCCAATATGCTGTCGGCATAACCGACGAGCTATGGGCGGAAGCGCGAAACCATGACCGCCGCCTCGAAGAAAGCGATTTAAACGAAGAGCAGCAATTCCTTCTGGCCCAGGCGATGCACTGCTACTATGCCAGCACCATGCTGTTCGACGATGGAGGCCGCGCGAGATGGGTCGTTAACGAAGGTACCTATATGATGATGAACACGTTCGACCTTTCCGTTGACCATCTGTTTTACGAAACGAAATACAACCCTTGGGCGGTAAAAAACCAGCTGGACACGTATGTCGACGAATACAGCTATTACGATACGGTCCACTCCATGGACGACCCGTCGATCTCTTACCCGGGTGGGATCGCCTTTACTCATGACCAGGGCGTGTTCAACACGTTTTCGCCGGCCGGCTATTCCGCATACGAGCTTACGAACAAAGACGGCTGTCTCTCTTACATGTCTCACGAAGAATTAACCAACTGGATTCTGAGCGCGGCGGTGTATTTCCATGCTTTCGGCGACAAGGAGTGGCTGGAAAGAAGAAAAGGAGTGATCGCGGACTGCCTGTACTCGTTATTGAATAGGGACCATCCGGATCCTTCCCAGAGAGACGGCATTATGGATTTCGATTCGGACCGCTGCGGGGTATCGGCCGAGATCACCACGTATGATTCGCTCGATGCCAGTTTGGGGCAATCAAGGCGGAATCTCTATTTGGCGGTGAAGTGCTGGGCTTCCTACCTGGCAATTGAAAGACTTTTAACTTCCGTCGATCAGCCGATTTATGCGGCGGCCGTCAGAGAAGCCAAGGAAGCGGCGATGATATGCGCCAAAACCATCGTCAGCTACTATGACGAGCAGCTGGGCTATATTCCGGCGCTTCTTGACGGCAAGGACCGGTCCGCGATTATTCCGGCGATCGAAGGGCTTGTATACCCCGACCAGTTCGGGATGTCCGAAGCGCTTGCTTACGAAGGGGAGTACGGCTTTTTCATTCATACCTTAAAGAAGCATTTCACAGGCGTCTTCAAGCCCGAGCTGTGCCAATTCTCGGATAACGGATGGAGACTCTCCGCCACAAGCATCAACAGCTGGATGAGTAAAATTTTCGTCTGCCAATATGTCGCAAGAAATATACTCGGCATCGATTTCGGCGACGATCAAATCGTTCACGACCGGGCGCATGCGCATTGGTGGAAGGTCCCTTGCCATAAGTGTCCCGGCATCGATCAAATTTTTTGGGGCTACGAATTCGGACGGGGCTTCCACTATCCGAGAGCGATAACGGCCATCCTTTGGCTGAATTGAAAAAATACGATGATGTGCGGGAGGATTTATGACCGGAACAAGTCAGAATGTTGTAACCGAGCTTATTCTCCAAGCGAATAACGAGTATCGGGATCCGTTCAATGAAATTCAGCTTTATGCCGTTTTTATGACGCCCGACGGCAAAGAGAGAAGAATACCCGGTTTCTGGGGCGGCGGTCAGGTGTGGAAAATCAGATATTCTTCGGAACAAATCGGACAGCATTCCTATACGACGGTTTGTTCCGATCCGAGCGACTCCGGTTTGCATGGTCAGACCGGGGAGTTCCGGATTTCTCCATACGAAGGCAATAATCCTCTATTTAGACACGGATCCTTAAGAAGCTCGGCGAACAAAAGATATCTGGAGCATAACGACGGCACGCCGTTTTTCTGGTTGGCCGACACCTGGTGGATGGGACTTACGAAACGGCTGGAATGGCCGGATGACGTCAAGCTTTTGACCCAGGACCGTGTTGACAAAGGATTTACCGTCGTGCAGCTCGTTGCAGGCTTGTTTCCGGACATGGATCCCCTGGATGACAGAGGGGCGAATGAAGCGGGCCTTGCTTGGAACGACGACTTCACCTGCATTAATCCCGCGTACTTTGACCATGCCGACAACAAGATCGCATGGCTCGTAGAATCAGGTCTTGTCCCATGTATCGTGGGCTGTTGGGGTTATTATCTTGATTATGCGGGAAAAGAGGCCATTACAAAACATTGGGACTATTTATTGGCCCGATACGGCGCCTATAACGTCGTCTGGTGCGTTGCCGGGGAAGCCGTGATGCCTTTTTATAAACACGAGGCTCATTATGACCTCGAGAAACGGGAGAAATACATCAAGTATATCCGCCGCGAATGGACCGAGGTAACCCGCTATATTAAGGACAATGATTCATTTGCCCGTCCTGTCACCATCCATCCGACAAATTTCGGACACGATATGATCGACGAAGCCGAGCTTCTGGATCTGGACATGCTGCAAACCGGACATTGGGGCTACCACGAATATGACAATACGGTAGAAATGATCAGAGAATCCGTGCGGAGGCAGCCGAAATTGCCGGTCATTAACGGCGAAGTCTGTTACGAAGGTTCCGGAGGAACAAATCTGGAGGATACGCAGCGGTATTTATTTTGGACCTGTCTCCTAAATGGAGCTTGCGGCCACACCTATGGCGCGATGGGGATATGGCAGATGAACGCGAGAAAGCAGCTTTACGGGGCTTCTCCGCACGGCTTGACTTGGGGGAATGCGCTATGGGAGGACGCTTATCGCTATAAGGGTTCCTTCCAGGTCGGTATTGGCAAGAAAATCGTCGAGAAGTTTCGCTGGTGGGAGTTTGAGCCGCATCCAGAGTGGATTAACCATCCTGGCCGCAATAATTCCCGACCTTCCGCCGCCGGAATTCCCGGACAGACCAGAGTTGTTTTCTTGCCGTGCCTGGGCGGCTGCGTATTTGAAGGATTCGTCATCCTTGGGTTAGAGGACGATGTAAAGTATCGGGCGTATCACATCGATCCGGAAACCGGCGAAGAGTTTGACTTGGGAGAAGTCATACCCGGAGCGAACAAAGACTGGAAGTCGCCCGCTCCGAAGACGTTTCACGATTGGCTTCTTGTATTGCAGCGAGAAAATATGAGTTAGCAGAGGAGAGTGAACTATGAATTCCGCTTTCGATAGAGTGCTCGAAACGTGCATAACCAAGCTGGAGCGGGGAGAGCTCACCAGCGAATCGTTACGAGAGGCTTTCAAGGAAATAATCTCTGAAAAAAAAATAAAGCAAAGCATTCTGGTATTGCTCGCAGGCTCGACGTCGCTGTATTCGACAGTTCACAGCATGTTCATGTACGAGAACGGCGTCTTGTCGGACGGACCGGTCGATTCGAAGGAATGGCCCTACCAAAAGGTTTCCGATGCCATAGACGACGGCTGGCGCTTGATCCAATTTCCGACGCCTCCTGCCATTTTCCTGGACCAAAAGCAGCGATTCGTTCCTTGTGAATTCGTATTAGAGAAGATCGTGGAGGTGTACCCATGAGGCCCATTAAGCCGACCTTGACGGATGAAGATGTCATCCAATTTTGCTTAAACGGCTATATCATGTATGAAGGCGTAATTCCGGAGGAAATCAATCGCCAAGTGTACGCTTATTTGGAGGAGCACGATTCCGGTGAACCAAGCGAAATCTTGAAGCAGCCCTTTTTCATTGACGGCGTTCTGTTGAACGAAACGGTGGCGGGAGCGGTGCGTTCGCTCCTGGGAGAGAATTTCATGCTGCCTCACCTCATGAGCAATCATCGATCCGTAAAACCGCGGGAATCGTTAGGCGGCTGGCATTGGGACGCAGGCGCGATCATCAGTCCGCCTACCGTAAATTATTTGCAAGTGTTTTATTTGCCGCAGGACGTCACGCTGGATATGGGACCGACCGCCTTTCTGCCCGGCAGTCACCTGATCAATTACGATACGGCTTATATGGCCCATTACGGAAATTTCAGAAACCAGTTTCTTACCGTTGCCCCTGCCGGTTCCGTGCTGATTACCGCTTATCCGATCTGGCACCGGGCAACGACGAAAACATCAACCGCTACCCGCAATCTATTAAAATATAACTATTGGCGCACGGTGCCTCCTACGCGGGATTGGATTACCGATCCTAACTTCGATCCCATTACCGCGGACTATAAGGGAGGGGATGGACGCAGGGGCTATACCGTATTCTCCCAGCCGCGTGTCAGTATTGAGCCGGTAAACGTTGCCGCCGAGATGTTTAATTGGCTGAGCGGCACGTTGGACCAATACAGACTGGTTGGCGCTCAAGGCTGGCCGCTCGAAACGGAAAAGGGCTATGATCCGGATTATACCCGCAAATTGGTCAATACCTACAACAATCTGGCAATCGAGATGAAGGATTACAAGCGGCCTTAACCTATTACCGCAACTAATGAGGCTGTTGAGAAACCAAGGCCATTGATGGGATGCCTTGGTTTCTTTTTTGTGTTTGGCGGAAAAATGCACGTTGGCACTGTGCACGTTGCACTTTGCACAGACTATACTTATGCTAAAGAAGATCGCCAACTACCTGTCCAAGCAGGGTGGTTAAGTCGATCTTGTCGTTGTTTGATGTAAGCCTTGGTCTAAGTTTCTTTAGGCATGCAACAGACAAAGCCAAAGCCCCGGAAAGGGGCTTTGGCTTTGTCTGAGGCTGTCCCGCTTTTGAGACAGCCCCTTTTTTCTACAATCGAACGGCGTCCGAAGCTGGACCACCGTTATCTTCCAATTTTCTTGCGGCTTCGAGTTCGGCCGTCCAGTCCAAATGCCGGAATTCGGCGGCCGCCTCATCGTTCTCGAACCAATTGATGAAGTCCGACCATAGCGCAGTCGTCCAGGCCATATCGATGTCCGCCGTTGTATATACGCCTTGCTTCAATCGGATGAAACCGAACATATCCCGTACATGGGATTTCTCCGCATTCACGACGGTAGACTCAACCAAGTGAGGCGGGATGAAGACAACGCCAGCCGGCGTGGCGAGTACAACGTCGCCTGGCAGGCAGATCGCCCGGCCGATCCGGGTAGGGACATTCATGCCGACCATCGTTACGTCGGCGATACCGGTAGGATCGCTGCCGCGGTAGAATACGTTAAAGTTCTCGTTCTCGATTTCCACAATCTGCTGGTTGTCCCGGATGCCTCCCCATATGACCGCTCCGCCTCTTTTTGTGCGTGAGGCTATGGCAGTGGAGAGGTTGCCTCCAACATAAGTGCCTTGGAATATTTTATCGAACAAATCGACGACAACGACATCGTCTTCCACCAAGGAATCGATGACCCATTGATTGAAGAAGCCTTTTCTGCCTTCCTGTTCGATTCCGTATTGCATCAACGTATCGTTCAGGTCGGGGCGTTTAGGCACTAACACGGCGGTAACCGCGCGGCCTACCATGACCTTATCCGGGTGAATAATTTTGAAATCGCCTTCGAATTGATTGGTATAACCTTGCTCCCATAAAGGTCCCCAGGCTTCTTCCAGCGTAATGTTGCGTATGCGGCGGAGAAGATTGTCAGATACTTTCGGGCGGCCATTGGAGAACCGCTCCCCCTCCCAAAGCGGGGTAAGCTGGATAATGTCTTCTGGATTGTCGAATTTCATATCGAACACCTCTTCTCATATTATTGAAAGATTAGAAAGATTGGAAGAATTAGCTCCAAAGTCTGTCGGAAGACCAGTAGTTGTTCCAAGTGTCGGTCGGTTCCCACAAGCCGGGAATTTCAGGGTGAAGATGCTGAGCGATGACTTCGTCGTTAAGGTCTTCGATCCCGAGACCAGGCGCGTCAGGTACGGTAATGAATCCGTTCTGAACGAGCGGCTTAGGAAGCTTGCTGATGATAAGATCGTCCCACCAAGGGATATCGAACGAATGGAATTCAAGCGCCAGGAAGTTTTCCGTAGCTGCCGCGGCATGAACGGCGGCCAAGCAAGCGATCGGGCTTTCCGCCATATGGATGGCCATGGCGACGCCGTATTCCTGAGCCATGTCGCCAATCTTCTTCGTTTCCAAAATGCCGCCGGAAGTAAGGACGTCCGGGTGAATGATGGATACGCCGCCCGCTTCGAGCAAAGGCTTGAAATTTTCCTTGAGATAAATATCTTCGCCCGTACAGATCGGAGTGGAGACCGAATTCGCCAATCGTTTGTATTGTTCCGTGTATTGCCACGGAATCATGTCTTCGAGCCATGCCAGATTGAACTTCTCGATCCTGCGTCCGAGCTTGATTGCGTCTTCGACGCCGATATGTCCGAAGTGGTCGACGCAGAGCGGAACTTCGTAGCCGATGTGCGAACGAACGTCAGCTACATATTGTTCCAGCATGTCCAAGCCTTTTTCCGTGATGTGGATGCCGGTAAAAGGATGGGCGATATTGTAAATATCGTATACGCGGTTGCGCAGATTGCGAAGCTCGAGCTCGGACAGCTTCGACGTATCTTCGTGGTAATAAGCGTTGGTCAGCGCATTCATTTCCTCTATGAAACCGAGCGGAGCGCTAATCGTGCCTGGTTCGTGAACAATCTGTTGAATCCCGAGGTCCATTTTCAGGAACGTAAAGCCGCTCTCCATACGCTTTTTCAGAGCCTTGCCCATACCGTTGCCGCCCTCTTTGTCAATGGCGTCCGTATCGCAGTACATCCGGATTTTATCGCGGAACTTGCCGCCCAGCATCTGGTAGATCGGAATATTGTAGGCTTTGCCGGCCAGATCCCACAGCGCGATCTCGAGACCGCTCACGCCGCCGCCTTGCCGTGCATGGCCGCCGAATTGCTTGATCCGACGGAACAGCTTGTCGATGTGGCATGGGTTTTCGCCGATCAGACGGCTTTTCAGCATTTGCGCGAAAATTTTCTCGCCCATGTCGCGCACTTCGCCGAATCCGACCAAGCCTTGATTCGTATAGACCTTAATTAACATGCAGTGCATTGGAGCGCCGGCAATATCGGCGAAACGGATATCGGTAATTCTAAGCTCGGAAGGATTCGAATGCGTTTTGACATGGGCTAAAACGGAATCGTACTGTTCAGTCATGGACATGTAAAACACTCCTCATATAGGAAAAATGGATGAAGATCTTCTACATCAGCATGCTCGCGCCGTCGATCCGAATGGAGGCGCCCGTAATATATTCAGCTTCTTCGGATGCGAGGTAACAAATCATGGCAGCGACATCCGCCGGCATGCCAACCCGGCCGAGCGGAAATCTTTTAATAAAATCATCGGGCTTTCTCTCGCGCTCCAGCTTTTCCGCTTCTTCAGGGGTGATAATCGATCGCGTTTCGCTTGTTCCGGGCTTCCCGACATCAATGGCGCCAGGTTCGACCGTATTCACGGTGATACCATACTTGGCAAGCTCGATCGCGGCTTCTCTTCCAAGCATGGTGATCGCGCCCTTCGACATCGCGTAGACGACATCGAAGTCGGTCGGTCTTTTTCCGTGGACGGAGGAAACGTTAATAATTCTTCCGGATTGCTTCCTCTTCATGTAAGGGATGACGGCTTGCATGCACTGCCAGTACCCTTTGGCGTTGGTGCGCATAATCCGGTCGTAGGTGTCTTCGTTATGATCAAAAAATCCGAAGTTAAGCTGCAAGGCGGCATTATTGACAAGAATATCGATTCCGCCGTAATGGCCGGCTACCTCTCGAATGAGATGGTCGATATCGCTCTTCACTGCCACATTGGCCTTCACGATAATCGCTTCGCCGCCTAAATCTTCGATTTGCTGCTTCGTGTGAATTGCTCCTGCATCGCTGGCATTATAATGAACGGCAATGCGGGCTCCGCGTCTTGCAAGCTCGATGGCGATCCCTTTGCCGAGTCCTTTGCCCGATCCGGTAACCAAGGCGATTTTACCGGCAAGATTCATTGTTCCATCACCTCCTTTAAGGCTGTCGCACTATTGTGGTTTTTTCATTCTGAAATCCAGATAATGGAGCAGGAAGCCGCCGTCAAACCGGATGTTGGCGCCGTTTACATACCTTGCTTCGTCGGAGCATAGGAAGAGGACAAGATTGCCTAAATCATCATGGGTGCCGAGAACGGCATTAGGGACTTTGTACTGATAGGAGTCGTAAAGGGCGGAAATGTCGCTTTTGAATCGTTCGTTATCGCCTTCGACAGGCCCCATTTGAATCAGATTGACGTTGATGCCGTGACGGCCCAGAACAAGCGCCGCTTCGCGGGCGAGCAGAGCAACCGCGCCTTTGGACGCGCTGTAAGCAAATGAGGAACCCGTCGGTTTACTGTCGTGAATGGAGCTGACATATACGACCTTCCCCGATTGTCTTGCCGCCATGAGTTTCCCGGCCGCCTGCGTGCAGATAAACGCGGACTTGGCGTTGGCATCCATGATTTCGTTGAACAATTGCTCCTCGCATGTTTCGATGAGGGCAGGCTTTACGACGTCGCTGTTGTGGACGAGAATGTCGATCGGGCCTAATTGCCGCTCCGCTTCCTCCAGCATCGGAACGACCTCCGAGCTTTTGCAAAGATCCACTTGCACGATAACGGCTTTCGACTCGCCGGTTTCTAAGCTCGCCGGATTCGTTTGATTCTCCGAGCCGGCGGCGGAGGTGTTGAGAATGAAATGAGCGCCTTCGGCTGCCAGACGGTTTATGATCGCTTTTCCTGAGAGGCTGTCGGCGTCTGTAATAAAAACGACTTTATTTTTTAATTTCACAGCTCACGCCCTCCCTTTGAGAGTAATAGCAGTGATCGGATCGCAAATCGGTTCCGATCCGCCAACCGGTTACAACGGCTTATAATCTTTCATTTCCTTGTGCAGACGGAACGAAGCTTCCACCATATCGTGCGTGAATGCCCGATCCCCTCTATTACTCTCCAGAGGAAAGCCTTGACCGCCGCTCAACTTAAACTCATCGAGCTTGCCGCACAGCCAATAATACATTTCCGCTACCGCCCAGGATGGTTCCAGGCTGACGGGAATGGGGGAGTTGAACGTATACCAGCCGGTATTCTTGCCTTTGTAATTCGCCGTGTGCGGATCGAAATTAGGGTCTATCACCCAATCCCTCTCAGGAGGCACCGTGCGCCAATAATTATATTTCAGCAAATTGCGAGTAGCGGCCGCTGGTTTGTCCGTCGCGCGATGCCAGATCGGATAGGCGGTGATGAATACCGAACCGGCAGGCATGGCCGTGAAAATTTGATTGCGGAAGTTGCCGAAGTGACACATCCAATTCGTCGGAAGCGGAATGAGATGCGTTCCCGGCAGGAGTGCCGTAGGCCCCATGGCCATCGGCGTATCTTGGGGATAATAAAACACCTGGAGCGTGAACAGAGACGGCGGGCTGCTTATCGATCCGGCATCCATATGCCAGCCGTTCGTGATTTTCCTTGCCCCTTCGGCCCGGTGGTTAACCATCAGATGCGGCAACCCGAAATTTTTGCCCAAGAGGGAACGGACGGCGCCCGCAACCGCCGGATTCAACAGAACCTCGTTGACAAAGAAGCTCTCATCCAGAATGGAGTTCACGATAGAGGACGGATGCTCATTCAAATAGTCAAACGTTCGCCGGTTGGTCTCGTCGGGAATGACGCCTTCCAGCATGATGTATCCGTTTACGCAAAAATCAATGATTTCCTGGTCGGTGAGCGAAGGCTGGATATCGTTCAACATACGACCTCCTCGATTTTTTCGAGAACAAATTCGCAAGGGATATATCTCAATTTTCCATCTTGAGGGAGCGGGAAAGAGATCGGAAATTGAACGACCCGCCAGCCGTCAAGAATCGCATCGGAAACGGTTTGATAGGGCCATTCGGCCGGATCGGCCGGACCGTCGGAAATGACGCCGTTCTCATATAGAGACATGGATTGGATGGTTGCGCTAACCGCCGAGCCGACCGCGACTAGAAATAATAGCTTTTGTCTCGTATTCCTTCCAGCAGTGAACGCTTCCGCCAGCTCTTGTTCGGTCAGTTCTCCGTTGCGCAGCTTCAGCAGGCATCGTTCTTGGATGGAAGTAATCGATAGTTTCACAGATTCACCTCCTTCAGATGATCAGACGTTATGATATTTACTATGCTAACCTATATTTTTCCAGAGTTCAAGAAAAATGTTTACTGTTGACAACGCAACGAAGGCGTTTTACATTAATGTGTAAAATGCAATGAGCGGGAAATGGGATGGTCTACTTCAGTAGCTTATGTCATGCGGGAGGCGGACATGAAAGGGAACTGGATCTATTACGCTGGTTTAGTAGCCGTCTCCGCCATATGGGGATCCAACTACGCATTTACAAGATATGTACTGGAGTCGCTTGATCCTGTCTTATATACGTTCATACGCTTTGTTATCGCACTCCCTCTATTTTTCATTTTGTTAAAACTGCGGGAAGGCAATGTGAAGATCGAAGCAAGGGATGCAGGGAAAATCGCGTTAGCCGGGTTGCTTGGCGTTACCATCTTGGAGTTCTCCTCGATCAATGCCATCAAATATACGACGCTGACCAATGCCTCCTTGCTCTCAACAGCGCCTTTGCCGATTTTTGTAGCGCTTTTCTCGCTGTTTGCGAACGAAACGATGACCGCCCGCTTATTGGTTGGAGGCGGAGCGGCTATTACGGGAGTATGCCTCATTATTTTGGGAGGCCATGGAAGCTTCGACCTAAACTCCCATTATATGCTCGGAAACATGCTGGCCTTGAATGTAAGCATCGTAGGCGCCTTGTATTCCTTGTTTTCGATGTCGCTTATGAGGAAATATTCAGCGCTTCGAATGACGTCATGGTTCATCTTATTCGGCACGATATTCATGATTCCTTTTACATGGAGCTCGTGGGAGAAAGTAAATTGGGCAGAGCTTGCCGCACCTGTCTATGCGGCATTGATTTATAATGTGCTGCTCTGTACGGTCCTATCATTCGTAATCTGGAATATTTGCATGAAAAAACTCGGTGCGACCAAGGCCAGCTTTTTCCGCTATATTACTCCCATGGCAGCGGCAATTGTCGGGTTTCTTATCTACCGGGAGCCGAGCGGAACGCTGCAGCTTATCGGCGCATTCATTATTTGCTTCGGCTTAATTTGGATCAATACCGAGAAAGCAGCGACTGTTATTCACAAGAAAGACGCCAAGGCGTAAAAACTGGCACATGCAGCGCGATCTCTCGCGCGTGCGAAAAAGGTTGCGATTGCGATCCCCTCATCGGTTTTAGTGTTCGATTGTGTATGCTAAAATAAAAAGAACAGCGAGAATCGAGATGCACACATATACAGGGTGAGGGATCGGTAATGTCGGAGACACTTAAAGAGAAAATGCGTAAAAGGATGCCGGCTTACGGCACGTTTGTTTTTGAATTTTTCGAATCCGGCGTTCCGCTTATCGTAAAGCAAGCGGGGGCCGACTTTATCGTTTGGGATATGGAGCATTCCTCCGTTTCTTTGGACAGGCTTAAACCTTTGCTTACGATCTGTCGATCGGAAGGTATTGTTCCTATCGTTCGCGTGCCAAATTCGGAGCGCCATTTTGTATCCCGAGTGCTGGATATCGGCGCGCAAGGCATACTTGTTCCGATGGTGGAATCAGTAGAGCAAATGATTTCCGTCATCACTTATGCCAAATACAGTCCGATCGGTCTGAGGGGAAGCGCTTTCGGACTGGCGCATGACAGGTACGAGTATGGTTCCGTGCCGGAAAAAATGAAAATGCTCAACGATTCCGTCATTCTTCTGCCCTTAATCGAGTCAAAGGCGGGGGTCGAAGCAGCCGAAGAGATCGCCGGTTTGAGCGAAATTGACGCATTGTGGCTCGGACCCCTCGATCTGGCGCATTCGTTAGGGATTCCGGGTGATTACGACCATCCGCTATTTCGCGAGGCGGTGCTTCACATTTCAAGGGCTTGCGAGAAAGCGGGAAAGACCTTCGGCATCGTTTGCAATGAAACCGATGTGGACTTCTGGTATTCTTTCGGGGCAAGATTATTTTCCTATTCTGCCGATGTTTGGCTGCTTAGGGATGCTTTAAAGCGGGGGTTGACTACTATTCAAGCTTCGATACCCGGCGGACAACCTGATTAGGTTGTCCGCTTCATCAGACCGGAAATTTCTGTATGCAAACGTCAGACCATTTGATAAAATGATGTTAGTCACACGGTATCTCCGCTTGAGAGGGTTTTAGGCGGGACACCTCATCTCTTTAGATGGAAAAAAACGGAAGTATTAAGCGCTGCTTTAGCGAATGTTCGGGAACATTTATAGGCGACAGTTCCCGCTGTGGTTACGATACATGTAACCATTGAGTGTTCCTCATTTGGAAGGCGGAAGCCGGAACGTTGGAAAGTATTGATAGATTACTAGAAAATCATACTGAAGCTGTTGGAGGTATTTAGACTATGATACGGAACAAAGTGACGCAAGTGGAGAGAAAGACGGTTGCCCAGAACATTTTGCAGCAGTTGATCGAACTCATTATGAACGGAACGCTTGCGCCTGGGGAGAAGCTGCCGACGGAGTTTCAGCTTATGGAAATGTTCGGCGCAGGCCGCAGTTCGCTTCGCGAAGCGATCAAGGCTTTAGCAGCGCTGGGCCTGATCGAAGTGCGCGTGCCGGAGGGGACGTTCGTATCTGCAACGATGGGCGGTTTTTTTACGAAACAATTGGCTCTCGTCTCGAAAATCTCTTTCGACAACATCGTGGAATTAATCGAAGCACGCATCAAGATTGAGACCGATCTGGCGGAATTGGCAGCATGGAAAAGCACGGAAGAGGAGTTGAAAGAGCTCCACGACTGCCTCGAATTGATGAGAACCGCCGAGAACAACGTTCAGTTTACGCAAGGGGATTTGCAATTTCACATACAGCTGGGCAACATGGCAAAAAACTCATTCCTAATTCATGTTTTGCATATTCTGCATGATATTACCGCCACTTGGATTATGAAAGTCATACAGACGGAATCGTCAAAGAAGCTGGCGGTTTCTCAGCATGAGCGCATATACCAGGCAGTTGCATCCAAGGATCCGGCTGCTGCCGGCCAAGCGATGACCGAGCATTTGGAATCCGTTAGTGCCCTGCTGCTCGAAGTGCGTGATAAGGAATTGAAGCAAGTTAATTCACAGCAGGAATGACATTCAACGGTTGAGAGGAGAATTGCTCTTTCTCAACCGTTTTGTTTTTAATTTTTGCATTGACAATAGGAAACTTAAGGCAGTATCTTAAATAATATCATATGGTCAGATGTTAAGACTAAAAAGGAGGAGAAGGCATGTCGGCTGTTAAATATCAACCGTTTATTGATGGTCAATTTGTTTCATCTTCATCGTGGGACTATATATCGGTCATTAATCCGTCTACGGGGGAAGCGCTTTCGCAAATTCCAGAATGCACATCGGCTAATGTTCGGTCTGCTGTTAACGCGGCGGAGCGCGCCCAGAAGTCTTGGGCCAAGACGCCCGCGATCCAACGTGCCGGCCATTTGCGCAAAATATCTCAGAAAATCCGGGAAAACGTGAACTTTCTCGCACGGACGATTTCGGCTGAACAAGGCAAGACCTTAGGTCTCGCCGAAGTCGAGGTTAATTTCACAGCCGATTACATCGACTACATGGCGGAGTGGGCGCGCCGGTACGAGGGAGAGATTCTGCAGAGCGATCGTCCGAACGAAAACATTCTCATGTTCAAACAACCGATCGGCGTCATCGGCGGCATCCTGCCATGGAACTTCCCATTCTTCCTGATCGCCCGCAAGATGGCTCCGGCACTTATCACGGGCAACACCATCGTGATTAAGCCGAGCGAGGAAACGCCGAACAACGCATTCGAATTTGCGAAGCTCGTTGCTGAAACCGACCTGCCGGCAGGGGTCTTCAATCTTGTATCAGGCAAAGGCGAAACTGTCGGCCAGGAGCTATCGGCGAATCCGAAGATCGGCATGATTTCCTTTACTGGCAGTGTTGAAACCGGTTCCAAAATTATGGCGGCGGCTGCCAAAAATATTACGAAAGTATCGCTTGAGCTCGGCGGCAAGGCGCCTGCCATCGTCATGGACGACGCGGATCTCGATCTTGCGGCGGAAAGCATCAAAGATTCCCGAATCATTAATTCCGGCCAAGTGTGCAACTGCGCGGAGCGCGTATACGTGCATGAAGCGGTGGCCGAACAATTCGTAGCGAAGCTGACGGCAGCCATGCAGCGCGCTAAATTCGGCAATCCGCTCACTGAGCCGGATGTGGACTACGGGCCGCTGATCAACGCGCAAGGGCTCGCGAAAGTGGAGCGGCTTGTCGCCAGCGCGGTCGAAGCGGGCGCGAAAGTCGTGACAGGCGGACGCAGGGCCGACCGCCCGGAAGGAGCTTATTACGAGCCGACGGTACTCGTGAATGTGACGCAAGATATGGACATTATCAAGAAGGAAACGTTCGGCCCTGTCATTCCGGTCGTCACGTTCAAGAATCTGGACGAAGCGATCGAGCTCGCGAACGAAACCGAATATGGCCTGACCTCCTCGATTTACTCCCGCAGCATCGACGTCATAATGCGGGCCAGCAATGAACTGAAATTCGGAGAAACGTACGTGAACCGCGAGAATTTCGAGGCGATGCAGGGCTTTCACGCCGGTTGGCGCAAGTCCGGGATCGGTGGTGCGGACGGCAAGCACGGGTTGGAGGAATATTTGCAAACCCATATGGTGTATATCCAATACGATCTTAATAAGAAATAGGTGAAGGCGTGGGCAAAGTGTGGAATGTTTGTATCGTCGGGTTAGGTTATTGGTCGGACGTTCATTTCCGGGGATGGCAGTCCGTTCCCGGCGTGAACATCTCCGCGATCGTCGACCTCGATTCAGCGAAGCTGAAAGCGAAGGCGGACATGTACGGCTATAGGCCTGAACAGCTGTTTACCGACCTGGAGGAAGCGATGAACCTCGTCGACATCGATGTCATCGATATCGTGACCCGTCCCGACTCCCATCTCGAGCTCGTCTCCAAGGCCGCGATGAGAGGAAAGCACGTATTGTGCCAGAAGCCTTTCGCACCGACGCTTGCGGAATGCGAAGAGATGGTGCGGATCTGCGAAGAGGCCGGCGTCACGCTGATGATAGCGGAGGGCTGGCGTTGGCATTCGCACTACCGAAAGCTCAAAGAAATCGCGGATAGCGGCGCGCTTGGCGCGATCAATTTCGCGAAAATCGTGGCGAAATGGTTCTTCACGCCGACCTTCGGCGATCCGGCCAAGATGACGCAGCCTTACTTCAGAGGGATGGAACGCCTGATGCTGTATGAAATGGCGCCGCACTGGATCGACGCTTACCGGTATTTGTTCGGTGATCCGAAGGCGATGAATGCGTTCTATACGCGGGTATCTCCTCACATTATCGGAGACGATCTCGCCGTGCTGCTCTTCCATCACGAAGGAATGACCGGGATGCTGGAGGCGGGATGGGCGTCCCGCGAGTTTGCGGGCAGCTCGTTCGAGCAGCCGGCAGGCGAGAATCTGATGGAATACGTGTGGATCGAAGGCAGTGAAGCCGGACTCAGGCTGACCGCGGACGGAGTCATGGAGCTAATCGATGCAGACCGAACGGTTAGGCGGATTGAGTACGAGCCGCACAATCTGCAGCTTAGCCACAACCGGCTGCACCGGCATATGATCGAGGCCTTGTCCGAAAGCCGGGAACCGGAAACGTCGGGAAGGCGATATTTGAACGTGATGCGAATCATAGAGACCGCTTATGAGAGCGGCAGAAGGAGCGATCCCATTGGCTAAATACTTTTTTATGTACCAATGCAGGCCTGGTACCGAGGCCGAGTACGTCGAACGTCACAAGCAGGTTTGGCCGGGTGTCGTTCAAGCGTTGAAAAATGCGGGGTTCAGCAACTTTATTACGTTCATGAAAGGCAACCAGCTTTACGCGACGATCGATAACGATGGCGATTTCCGCACCGCATGGGCGAAATTTCAAGCAGACCCCGAGACGCAGCGCTGGGAGAAGTATATGTCCGAGATTCTCATCACCGATGTGACGCAAGGGGAAATGGAAGTCATCGACAATGTCGTTTTCAGAATGGATTGATACGGGAAGGCGGATGATGGCATGAGAACATTTAAAGTCGGGTTGTCGCGCGACTTTCTGAACGCCGAAGGCCGCAACGCTTTCGGAGAAGAAGGGATCGAGACGCTGCAATCGCATGCGCATTTGGAATACGGTTATTTCGATGAACACCGCGATCCGGTCGGGGCCGATCAGATCGCCCCGTGGAACGGCATCATTTCATTAACGCCGAAGTATACCGCTGAAACGCTGAAGGGCGCAGACGATTTGCTCGTTCTTGCCAGGTTTGGCGTCGGTTACGATAACGTCGATGTCGAGGCTTGCACGGAAGCAGACGTCGCGCTTACGATCACGCCGAACGGCGTACGCAAGCCCGTAGCGTATTCCATCATGACCCATATGCTTGCACTAGCGCACCAATATCCGGTAAAGACCCGGCTGGTGAAAGAAAACCGCTGGAATGACCGGATAAACTATCCCGGCAAACGCATTACCGGCCAAACGCTTGGTTCGATCGGGCTCGGCAATATCGCGCGAGAGATGTTTCATATGACCGCGGGGTTCGAAATGCGGAGGCTGGCTTACGATCCGTATATCGATCCGAAAATCGCGAAGGACATCGGCGTCGAGCTCGTTTCGCTGGAGGAATTGTTCGAACGGTCCGACTATATTGCGGTGAACTGCTTCCTCTCCAAAGAAACGTACCATCTAGTGTCCGACGCTCTGCTCGGTCTGATGAAGCCGACAGCTTATATTATCAATACGGCACGCGGGGGCATAATCGACGAAGCGGCGCTGATTCGCGCGCTAGAGGGCGGCAAGCTGGCAGGCGCGGCTCTGGACGTGTTCGAAGAGGAGCCGTTCGTAGCGGATTCGCCGCTGAAGCATATGGACAACGTCATTCTGACGCCGCACAGTCTGTGTTGGACGGATGAATTATATCAGGGCATGTGGGCGGATAGCATCGCGTCAGTCTCCTCGTTCGCGAAAAGGCTCCCGACAAGCAACGTCGTTAATAAAGAAGTGCTTCAAAAAAATAGCTTTTTAAACAAAATGAAGCGGCTCTGTTACGAATAAGAGATCTGCGTGCCGGAGGGGAAAAAGATGGAGAAGAACACGGCCAGAAATCATTTGCGCAGAAAATGGCAAGAGGGCAAGCAAACCGCAGGTTTATGGGTGACGATGGACGACCCGTCGATTACGGAAATCGCCGTTACGCTTGGACTGGACTGGGTTACCATCGACATGGAGCACGGCCATCTCGATTTCAAAGATGTCATGGGGCACATCAGAGTCGTCCGCGATTCGGAAACGGCCGTGCTTGTTCGCGTTCACGATATCGAGCAAGGACTGATTAAGCGGGCGCTTGACATGGGAGCGCACGGGGTTCTCCTCCCGCTCGTGCGCGAAAAGCAAGATCTGGAAGCCGGATTCCTTTTCGGTCGGTATCCGCATCAGGGGGTAAGGGGAATCGGCGGCGAGCGAAACGTAAAATGGGGACTCGGAATGGAAGAGTACCTGAGTTATGCGAATGAGGAAACGCTGATCATTCCGCTGATCGAAACCCGCGAGGCCGCCGAGAACATCGATGACATCCTCGGCGTGCCCGGGTTGGAAGCTATTTTCTTCGGTCCCGCGGATCTATCGGCAAGTCACGGTTTTCTTGGGCAGTGGGAAGGACCCGGCATGGCCGAGCTTATCGTGGACATTCGAGATAAGGCTAAAGCGAAGGGCATTAGCGCGGGCGTCATGACGATTGACGCCGCCGATGCGGTAAAGCGGCGCGAGCAGGGTTTCGATATGATCGGCCTCGGCTCCGACGGCGGCTTGATGATTCGTTCCGTACGCCATTCGCTCGGAGCGATGAAGGTGGAAGCAAAAACACATGCTTGGTTTTAAGAAAAAATCATGACCTTGAATGGTCAAGGAGCCTGTCATGACAACAACCATCCGAATCCACCCGGACAATCCGAAATTATTCGAGTTTCGAGGCAAGCCTCTAGTGCTGGTCTGCGCGACAGAGCATTACGGGGCTGTAATGAACCGTCCCTTTCAGTTCGAACGATACTTGCTGGATGCCTATGAGAAGAAACAGACGCTGACTCGTCTGTTCGTCTTGTTCCGCGAGCAGCAAAGTCCGTTTAATCCATACTCCACATGCAAGCCGGAATCGCCGGACTTTATTGCGCCTTTCGCTCGAACCGGAAAAGGCAAAGCGCTTGATTGGCAGACGTTGTACGATCTCGAACAGTGGAATCCCGAATTTTTCGAACGTCTGCACCGGTTTCTATCACTCGCCTCTACATATGGCATCATTGTTGAGCTGACCCTGCTAAGCAACACGTACGGTCCGGATGTATGGGCGCTAAACCCGCTAAATAGCAAAAACAACGTCAATAACCTCGAGGAGATCAATTGGCCCGAGTATATGTCCCTTCGCCATCCGAAACTGCTCGAATGGCAGCTTCGCCATGTTCGAAAAATCGTCGAGGAGACAAATGGCTACGATAATTTGATCTACGAGATTTGCAACGAACCCGGAGGCGGTTTCGCGGCCGACCCTCGGAATCCGACCCCGAGCGAAGTAAACGAATGGCAAGCGGTTATTGCGCGAACGATTCGCGAGACGGAAGCTGCGCTGCCCAACAAACACCTCATCGTGGGGCAGGAGGCGTTCACTTACGAGCCGTGGGAGCAGACGTCGGATCTGTCATTCCGGGATGAGTTGTTCGATGCCGTCAATATTCACCCGCTCCCGAACACGACTTATGCCGGAACGGCTTATGAGCTTGGCGAATTCATGTCCAAACAATTGAAGCTGCGTTCGTTCCGCAACTACTGTTTAGCCGTTTATGATGAGCGAAAACCGCTGAATATGGACGAAGATAACATCGCCAGTCAGTATAAAGACCCGGACGGCTGGACGATACACCGTAAGCGGGCATGGACGGCGCTGCTTAGCGGAGCGCATTATGACGTCATCGATTTTTCGATCATCAATTATTGCGAAACCGGGACACCGCAATCGCAAAAGCATCTCCGCACCTGGATGAGAATCCTTTCCGAGTTCGTCCATTCGATCGATCTTATCCATGCGAAACCTCTGCCGTCATTTGTAACCGCCGTTTCCGCTCCTTTGCTGGATGCTGCGTTTGGGGTCGTAGGCAAGGAAATCCATATTTATCTTGCGGACGAACGCGAGCTGGCAGAAGGATCCGGCGAGTCGATCCGGCACGCAGAAATCTCGTTTAAACTTCCGGCCGGTGCATGTAGAGTGTCTTACTTCTCGCCGGTGTCGGGGCTGCCTTCTCCGTCCATAACCGTACAGGGCGGCGGTGAAGTTTGCCTAAAGCTGCCCGAGTTCCGGCATGATCTGCTTGTTCGAGTTACTTCTGAAGAGTAGTCCATGAATGGAGGCAGTTGCAGTGACCTATGTCGAACAGTTTGAAAAAGACGGTTATGTGGTGATTCCGGACGTATTGGATGCCGAGTTAATGGCTGAATTTCGCAGCCATGTCGAATGGCTCGCGAGGAAATATCCGAATCGCCGCGAAACGCTCGATCATACGCTGGTTCAGTTCGATCCCTTTTGGCTCAGACTTGTTGCGGACCCCCGCTTGCTTGATATTGCGGAGCAATTTATCGGACCCGATATCGCCTTGTTTGCCTCCAGCTACTTCAACAAGAAAGCTTTCGAGGGAGAGGCCGTCTTATGGCATCAGGATGGGGTGTATTGGCCGCTTGAGCCGATGAATGTCGTCACGCTCTGGCTCGCAGTGGACGATTCAACGCCCGAGAACGGATGCTTACGCGTCATTCCCGGATCCCATAAATTGGATTTAAAAGAGTATTTCGTAAATAAAGAAGTTCCGAACGCGCTTGAATCTCAAATTGACTTGAAACATGTCGATGAATCGCAAGCCGTTGATCTTATCCTCAAAGCGGGCAGCGTATCCATACACCATCCAAACATTATCCACGGTTCCAACGCGAATCTATCTCCTCATCGCCGATGCGGATTGACCATCCGCTATATTCCAACTAGCACCCGAATCTCCATACAACCTTGGCCCTGCCAATTCCTATTAAGAGGAAAACCGATTCAAGGAATCAATGAATATATGCCATTCCCCAAATATGCCGAAGGAGCATCGATCCAGTTCCGCGGGATGGAAGCTTGGAAGTGAATCTATTAAAGAAGCTGTTAGGAGGCCAACTGAAATGGCAACGGCTACATCAAAGGAACTAAGGAAATCGCTGATCTATGAATTAAGCGTCGATAAATACGGTTCTTTCCACGAGATTCATGCAGACTTGCCGAGAATCAAGGAACTTGGAGTCGATGTCGTCTGGTTCCAGCCCTTCTATCCCAAGGGGATCAAGGATGCGTTCGGCTCATGCTACTGCATTCGGAATTTCCGGGAGATCGACCCTGCATTCGGCACGCTGGAGGATTTCAGGATATTGGTCGACCGCGTTCATGAATACGGCATGTTATGCATGATCGACATTGTGTTCCACCATGCATCCAAAGATTCGTATTTATTCGAGAATCATCCGGAATTCTTCCTGCGCGGGCCCGACGGATTGCCGATGCGGAAAGAAGAAGGCTGGGCCGACATTTATGACCTGGATTATTCCAATAAAGAGCTGTGGCAGGAACAGATCGATGTGTTGAAACAGTGGATCGGCCTGGGGGTTGACGGGTTCAGGTGCGATGTCGCTCCCATGATGCCGATGGAATTCTGGGAAGAAGCGCGCAGGGAAGTCGATAAGATAAAGAAAAACGTGATATGGCTTGCGGAAAGTCTATTGAATTTTTATGCCCTCAAGTATAGAAAGAACGGCTTTATTACGGCATCGGATTGCGAGACCTACCGTGTGTTCGACATGACCTACCGCTATGACGTTTGGCCCGAATTCATGGATTACTTGCACGGGAAGATCGCCCTCGAAGCTTATGTTGAAAAGATCAGAATGCAAGAATATATCTATCCGGAAAACTATGTGAAAATGAGCTTTATCGAGAATCATGATACGCCTAGAATCAAGGAGTTTATTCCGGATGAAAGACTGCTGAAAATCTGGACGGCTTTCACCTATTTCCAGAAAGGATCGGTTTTGCTTCACATGGGCCAGGAGGCGGCCCACGATCTTAAGACAACCGAAGACAGCCAAGTGAGGCTGGATCTGGATGTTTTGAACGGCAGCTTTTCGGACTATTTGAAAAGGCTTAAAACAATAAAAGAAATGGATATCTTCGCCCACGGTTTCTATGAAGTTAAGAAGCTTTCCACGCTGGGGGTCATCTTCTGCACCTACGAATACAAAGATCGAATTATCGCGGGCATTTTCAATGTTGAAAGCAAGACGGGATTTATTGAAAGCGGTCTTAAGGACGGAACCTATAGCGATTTAATTGAAGGAACCGCCGTTGAAGTCATAGACGGCAAGATCAAGCTTCAAGGCAAAGCGATCATATTCGAGGTATGATTTTCATCCCGGTAGAGGAGTGTTTGTATGAAGATATCCGCAATCGAAACGATCCAGCTGCCCGAGTTTCCTCTTTCCTGTTTTGTCATCGTCGAAACGGACAGCGGCATCATCGGCATGGGAGAAGCCACCAATTTTCCGGATGTCATCTCAGCGGCCATCCACCATGTATTTGCACCCATGCTGATCGGTCAGGATCCGACCTGTATTGAACACCACTCGGCGCAGTTTTACCGTTATTGCAACGGCTCGGGCAGCGCAGGCGGGGAAATGCGAGCGGCAAGCGCGCTAGATATTGCCCTTTGGGACATATTCGGACAAGTGACGAACCAGCCGGTGTACGCGCTCCTTGGCGGAAAAGTGCGCGACAGCGTGAAAATTTACAACACGTGCGGCAGCCACGGCGGGCGCATCACAGGCCGCAGGGATGACGAATGGCATATGGAAGATGCGGGGACTTTGGCGGAGGATTTGCTCAAGAGCAATATAAGGGCGATGAAGATATGGCCTTTTGATTACGCCCATCCAACTTACCAGGGCCAGCATATAACGAAGGACGAAATCAAGAAATATATCGAGCCGGTTAAAAAGATCCACGACGCGGTCGGCGATGAAATGGAAATCGCGATGGAGATGCATTCCTGCTGGAATATCACTTCGGCCGTTCGCATTGCGGAAGCGCTGGAGAAATACAACATCAAGTGGATCGAAGACCCCATTTACGTCGACGATGCGGACAATATGGCGATGTTAAGGGAACAAGTCAAGATTCCTGTCTTGGCAAGCGAACGTCTCTTTAACCGTTCGCAATTTAAATCGTTCTTCGAGAAGCGCGCGGCCGATATCATCATGATTGACTTAGGCTGGACCGGCGGACTGACCGAAGGCAAAAAAATCGCATCGATGTCCGACGCGTACAGGCTGCCGATTACGACCCACAACTGCGGCGGCCCGGTCTTGACGCAAGCCAGCGCCCATTTCTGCATTTCAACTCCTAACGCAATCGAAACCGAGACGCTCCGCGCGATTTACGGGACATTCCCCGAAGTCACCGACGATCTCGTCGATATCAGGGACGGACATATTTATCTGGATTCAAGGCCCGGCCTCGGCGTTAAGCTCGGCAAAAACGTGTTTTTCCGTACCGATACCATCCGCTACCGCACCGACGCGGAGCGGAAATATCTTCGCATCGCAAGCGGCGATCCCTGGAACAGATAAGAAAAATGAGCGGGAAATTGTTCTTGTCAGCAACTATAGGGGAGGGATTTAAATGAATCTGCTGTTGGATTCACAATCGAGTCAATCATTTTGCAAAGCCGTATGGACCAAGCCGGCCGCCTGGGAAGCAGGTGCCCCGGATCAGCGAATCATCCATATCCGGGGAGCGAATTTTACCCGTCCGGCTCGAATTCGCCGGCTCGGATTGCGCCTTGGTCTCGGTTATTTCAAATGCGGCAGTCAGAACGACATCGATTGGGTAACGGATTTCCGGTTGCTTGCCCGTGACGGCATGGAATGGAAGGAAGTACTGGCAACCCAGGGACAGAGCCGGCCTGTTCATAGAAACGTTCGGAACAGCGAGATCAAGGATGAGGAAATCATGTGGTACGATCTGCAAGCCTCGGACATCGTCACAGAGTCTGTCCTGGTAGAAATTCGCCGTTGCGGCATAGACGGATGGTGGACGCCTTGGAATTTGGCGATGACAGGCGTTGTACTCGAGGGGGACGTGGAAGAGCCGCCGACCGAAACGATCCGGACTTCATCGTGGAAGGTGTCCGGGATCGATCTGAGCGGGCTGCCTGTTGGCGTTTCCGCGACAAAAACCGAAACGGGGATACGGTATAAGACCCGTTATCTGGAGGTTGGATTCCGTCTGGATCGTCCCGCGTTCTCCAGCTTGGAGATAGACGATGACGGAAACGGGAATACAGGCACCAACTTGCTGGTGACGGACGAGAATCCCGAGCCGTGGGGCCATAGCTCGGCCGGGGCGGCGGAAGGCTTGAACCGTTTTGCGGCGCAAGGCTTTCAATTGCGTTCCGTCGGCATGCAGGACGTGAACGGCATTCCAACTGAATGCGAGGGAGAAACAAGCGTGGCTGGCAATATCGTCACCTACGAATTTAAAGCCCAGGAGGGCTTGAACTTTAAATTGCAGTGGGTGGTAGAGGAGGATCGCTTGCAGTTGAAGGCGGAGAGAATCGGCGACAAGGCGATTCGCGCCTGGCACAGCAGCGTCTGGCAATTCAGCTTTGACAGCAAGGCAACCCCGACAGGAGTGCTCGGATCCATTACCCGCTTCGGAGAAACCGGTCTCGTGCGTTTGCCGGCGCTGATCCACGCCCCGCGGTTGGGAGATTTGGAGATTCGGACCATCAGCGGATCCGGTCTGCTCCGGTCGGACTCCGTAAGGCCGATTCTCGCGACGACCGCGGAGATCAAAGTCGGCGAAGAGCCTCAGCCGGAAGGCGATTATTTGCTGCTGCCCGGGAAGCACTCGGCCGTCTTCGAATTAAAGGCCGGCCGGCCGCTCCGCGTCATCAGCGACATTCCGCAGGAGAATATGCCGCCGGTTGTTAAGGACGCATTAGTAAGAGCGGTGTTGACTTCGCTTCCGTACCGGCCCGATATGGCGACCTTCGCCAATAATAACAATGCGATGCCCGCCCAGATTTGCATGGACAATTGGTCCGCCCTGTCAACTCGTCTGGGTAGTCTGACCGACGGTTTGTCCGCTTTGGATTTGCTGCGGGATACGCTGGAGCGCTGGCTCGACGGAGGCGTAGGTTATGCCTGCGGGCCTTCGCCGAAGGGCGATCATCTGATGGAAGACGAATATTTGATGACCGGAGTCTCCTGTTTGCTGGGGATAGCGGAATATTTGGAGTCGAGCGAAGACCGGGCGTGGCTCGAACGTTACGGTGCAAAGATCAGGCATCAGCTTAACCTCATGCTGGCTCGGGATTTGGATGGAGACGGACTGATCGAAAGCAAATACCGGCTCGGGATAAGCGGACAATTTCAATGGAGCACGAACTTCATGGACGTCATCTCATTCGGGTGGAAGGATGCCTTCACGAATGCCTTGTTATATTCTTGCCTGCGCAATCTCGCTGAGGTTCTACCCCGTCTCGGGCGGCCGGACCTGGCTGAAGGACTGGCGGAATGGGCGGATACACTTCAAGCCCAATATATCCCTGCCTTCTTCAATCCGGAAACGGGCTGGGTGGCCGGTTGGCGCTGCAAAGAAGACAAACTGCATGATTACGGCTTCTTGTATGTGAACAGCGCTGCCGTTTGCGGCGGACTCATAGATGATACCCTCAGCCGCGATATAATCGGGAAGTTGTGGGGGGAGCTGGGGAAGGCGGGATTAAAAGAGTTTCATCTCGGGCTCCCCGGCAATGTATGGTGCATTCCCGACAGCGATATGGCCACGTATCAGCACAATCAGTCCTATGGATATTACGCTAACGGAGGATTGTCACTTACCCAGTCCCGCCACTTCGTGAACGCTCTATATAAGGTAGGCATGATTGAGGAAGGGGATCGAATCCTGCAAGGCATCTGCCAAAGTCTTTCCAACGGCACCGCTTACGGAGGGGTAGGGTCAGGGGTCGATTGGCGCAGGTGGGACGGCACGCCGACAGGCTATGAAGGCTTGCTGTGCGACCAGCTCGGAATCGTGCAGACGATCGTGGACCGTTATACCGTCTATCAATATGCATAGCGCATTGTCTCTATCAGAAGATATGGCGATCAGAGCCTATGTATTGGAGTGTTGAAATGGAAATGGATAATCGGAAGAAGACCATCTATTATTTCTCAAGCACCCACTGGGACCGCGAATGGTGCCAAAGCTTTCAAGGCTTTCGCAACCGCCTGGTCACAATGATGAACGAAATGATCGAAGTGATGGAACAGAATCCGAATTTTCGGCTGTTCCATCTGGATGGCCAAACCGTCATGCTCGAGGACTATTTGGAAATCGAACCCGATCGAAAGTGGAGACTTGCCGAGCTCATCGGCGATCAGCGGCTGCTGATCGGACCGTGGTATGTCATGCCGGATGAATTGCTGCTCTCGGGCGAAAGCCTGATCCGCAATCTCATGACGGGTGCCCGAATTTGCAGAGACTGGGATACGACGCCATGGAAGTACGGCTACGTGTGCGATATGTTCGGCCATATCGCTCAAATGCCGCAAATCTTCAACGGGTTCGACATCCATTACGCCGTGCTGGGCCGGGGAACCAACGAGCATACCCATCAAGCGCATTTGAGATGGAGGTCTCCGGACGGAAGCGAATGCATCACCTTTAAACTGAACGATCTTGGCGGCTACAGCAGCTTCTCCTTTGGCGTCGGCTATGAAATGGAGCAAAAGAACCTTTCGATCCGGGAAATCGAACCGCTAGTCAAATCGTTGATCGATTATGAGCTGGCCCGGTCGCCCGTACCGATTACCGTCATCATGGACGGAATGGATCATCAACCCATCCGCAAAGCTACGCCGGAGATCATAGAGCTGATCAGAAGACTATATCCGGATGCGGAGGTCAAGCACGTCAACCTGGAGGAAATGGGGCGGCAGCTCGAGAGTTACCGGGATCAGCTGCCGATTCATCAAGGCGAAATATACGATACGGCCAAGGCAAGCGTGCCCTACAATCATGTCATCCGGCATACGCTGTCAAGCCGCTACCCGCTCAAGAAGGCCAACGACGAGATTCAATGCCTGCTGGAAAAATGGGCGGAGCCTCTGGCGGCCCTTGCGGACTTAAAGGGCTATTCCGTTCAACCGTCCTATGTGAATTTGGCCTATAAGCATTTGCTGCTGAACCACCCCCATGATTCGATCTGCGGCTGCTCGATCGATCAGGTTCACAAGGACATGGAGTACCGTTTCGATCAGGCAAGAATGCTAGGCGAAAATGTCGTATCCGACATTATGGCGTTCGAGAAAGCCGTTTATCGAATCGATAAGACGAGCCGGAATCTGCTTCTGGCCATCTGGAACCCGCTGCCCTATCCGCGCAAAGAAGTGGCAACGCTCGATATCGATTTCCCGCTTCAATACCCGTCACGTTATTCCGAACCATTCGGATACGAATCCATCAACAGCTTCAAAATTTACGACGCTGGCGAAAAAGAGATTCCGTACGGGTTGAAGTCCATTAGAAAAAATCACGTTGTCAAAGTGTACAATCAGACCGGAACCGAAACCGTCGACCGGTATACGTTGTCCATGGAAATCGAGCTTCCGGCGATGGGGAAGGCCGAATACAGCATTGTCCCTTTCAGCGCGTCTTCCCGTTATTTGGACCGATTGTCCCAGCATGAAAGCGAGGCGGAGAACGAATCCATCAAGCTGAAAATCAATCCCAACGGAACCTTGCGGATTACGGACAAGAGATCGAACAAGGTCTATGACAATATGCTCAGCTACATGGACGACGGTGAAATCGGGGACGGCTGGTATCACGCCAATCCGGCGGAGGACCGGTTAATCAGCAGCTTGGGCTCCGAGTGCCGGATTGAACGGGTTGAGAACGGACCGTCGAGAACGGTCTTCCGCATTACTCACCGCATGATGGTACCGGAATCCATGAACTGGGATTCTCACGGAATCCGCCGTTCGGAGGAATTGGTACCGCTGCAAATCATCTCGCAGATCGGGCTCTCAAGAGGCGCGTCCTGCGTCGATGTTGAATCGAAGATCGTCAATCGGGCGAAGGATCATCGTCTTCGGTTAAAATTGCCCGCCGGAATCGAAGGCAATCATTATTTCGTGAACCAGCCGTTCGCATTCGTGGAACGCAAAACCGGAATCGACCTGACGACACAGGAATGGCGGGAATACGACGTGCCGGAGAAACAAATGGGTGGAATTGTCGGCAAGCGGGCTGCGGACGGCACCGGACTGGCGTTTGTCTCGGCTTATGGTTTGCATGAATGCTCTGCCTTGGACGATGAAGAGCAAACGATAACCGTCACGATGTTCCGGGGGTTTCGGACGACAATCATGACGAATGGAGAAGAGGGAGGGCAAATTGTCGGCGATCTGCAATTCAAGTATTGCCTTGCCTTGATGGAGGCGGATACGAGCTTTGCGGATTTAGCGAAGCTGCAAGAACGTCTGCAAACGAACGTTTATGCAGCTGCTTGGCCAATCGAAGAGACCTATAAGCCGGAAGATCCCGTCAGCTACTTCGAGCTTTCCGAATCGTCGATCTGCATGAGCGTCATCAAAAGGCCGGAGAATAGAAAGAAAAACAGCGTCGTCGTCAGATTGTACAACATGTCAGATAAGCATGACGCTTGCCGGTTGACTTGCTTCAAGGAAATCGCGGAAGCCCATATCCTTGGCCTCGATGAAGATATAATCGCCTCATACCCGCATCATGAGAAATCGCTGGACGTACAACTCGCGCCTTGGAAAATCATGACTTATCAATTGATTTTCAAATAGCGTTTTCAAGCTTCAACCATTCATTTTTTATGCACGTACGGGGGGCGGATTATGGATATACCAACGTGGAAATCGCGCATTGAGAGAGAATTGAAGGAAAACATCCTAGGTTATTGGGCGGCCAACACCGTTGATCATGAGAATGGCGGCTTTTACGGTAAAGTGGCGGATGATCGTCTTGCCGTGAAGGAGTCGCCGAAATCGCTGGTTCTGAATACGCGCATTCTATGGACGTTTGCCAAGGCGTACCGAAGTTATGGAGATCCGCTATATTTGGCGTTGGCACAACGAGCCAGCGACTATTTAAGCAATCATTTTCTGGACCCGCGGCATGGGGGCTATTACTGGATGGTAGACAGCGAAGGACGGGCGCTGAATCGGAACAAGCAAATCTATGGGCAAGCATTCGCCGTCTATGCATTCGCCGAGCATTATCTGGCAACCGGCGATGCCGGCAGTCTGCAGCAGGCCATCGATGTGTTCCGCTTCATGCGCGAGCACGCCTATGACCCGGAAAACAATGGGTATCGGGAGGTTTGCTCGGAAGACTGGGCGGCATCGGATCAATCCGGATTAGGCCCGGACATTCCCGGGATGAAGAAGGGAATGAATACTTCACTGCACGTTCTGGAAGCTTTCACGAATCTGTACCGTGCCTGGAAGTCTGAAGAGATACGTTATGCCTTGAAGGAAATGATTGAAACGATGTTGGAACGAATCATTGATCCGGCCACCTGCCGCTTTCAACTCTATTTTGACGAAGCCTGGAATTCGCTGCGCCCGAATCTATCCTCTTCCGGCCATGATATCGAGGGGAGCTGGCTCCTGTACGAGGCCGCGCATGTACTGGACGACGAATTGCTGCTGCAGGCTGCGAAGAGGACCGCGATCGGGATGGCGCAAGCGATTTACGAAAAAGGGATTGCACCGGACGGCGGCATTATCGAGGAATCCGACGAGCATGGACCGGTCACAACCGATAAAACGTGGTGGCCGCAAGCGGAAGGCGTCGTAGGCTTCGTGAACGCCTATCAGATGACGGGGCAGCCGCATTTCATGGATGCGGCGGTCGCCTGCTGGCGGTACATTGAAGAACGGTTCAGCGACCGCCTAAACGGCGAATGGTTCGCCATGGTGGCGGCGGATGGCAGGACCGACCGGAGCTTGCCCAAAGTCGACGCCTGGAAATGCCCCTATCATAATGCAAGGGCCTGCTTTGAACTCGTAGAGCGTTTATAGGCAGCCGCAGCCGAATCCGGAATTCCGCCGTCGAGGAGTAGACTTATGCTTTACGGAAGGTGGTCAAACCCTATTTTCAGTCAACTCCGCAAGTTAAACGGCAAAACGGAGGAAAGACCCATGAGACGGCTGCTCGGCACGATCCGGTTCGGCGAGGTGAAAAGCCGGATGCCGAACAAGAAGAGGTCCGTATTCCGGGAAGGCATGGTAAACGCTCACTATGAGGCCGTCAGCTCCACGATATTCATGAATTTGATCGCCGGTCCCTATTTAACCGGATACTTGCTGTTTCTGGGCGCAGATGCAAGCCAGCTCGGTCTGATCCTTTCGATACCGCTTTTGGCCAACGCGATCGTCGTTATTTTGTCTGCTTATCTGATGGAGTACTACCCGAACCGTTACCGGACTACTCTTATTTCGATTTTATTCCACCGCATTTTTCTGCTTGGGACCGGCCTCATTCCTTTTGTTTGGCCGAAGGCGGATTGGGTTCCAGTGTTTATTGTCCTCTTCGTCATCGGGTGTATGTCAGGGTCGTTGTCGGCAACTCCTTCGGTGACGCTGCTGGCTGATTTGGTGCCGAGAAAATTCAGGGCTAACTATTTCGGGATCCGCTTTACGCTCGGGGGAATCGCCGCATCCGTTACGCTGCTGACAATCGGCTGGGGGCTCGACCGGTTGCCCATGTCAACCGGCTTCGCTCTCCTGTATTGCTGCGGACTCGCGGTGTCGCTGCTTAACATGGTTCATTACGGGAGGTATCCGAATCTTCTCTATTCGAGCGCAGGCAACAGCTTGTCATGGAAATTTATGTTCGAGCCCTTGCGCGATCGAAGCTTTTTCAAAGCCGTTCTGTTCGTCTCGTTTTGGCTTATGGCACAGGGCGCAACGATTTCGCTCTTCAGCTATGTCATGCTGGAGCTGATGAAGACTAATTATGCGTGGATGGGCATCTCCAATACCCTTCTGACGGTTGTTTCCATCGGCGCGACCTTCATTTGGGGCAGGCTGAACATGAAATGGAGCACAAGAAAATTATTGTTGTGGGTATTCCCCCTGAATGCCATCGCGGTGTTGTTCTGGGGGCTGCAAGCTTTCCTGCCGGATACGTTGATGCTGATTATCGTCTATACGATGCTCGGGATCAGCCTTTCCGGGTTCAATCTGCTGACGTTCCAATACGTTATCAGCGACACCCCCAAAGAAGGCCGGTCCATGTATTACGCAGTCTGGGTCTCCATAACATCCCTGTTCGGATTCTTTGGCCCGCTTGTCGGCGGAAAGCTGTTGAATTCGCTTAAGTCATGGCCGTTCTGGTTTCAGGAATACGGGCTGTTCGTCTGCATAGGCGCTTTGATGCTGGCTGCTTCCCTATCGATATCGTTTATCGTATTTAGCGCCAAACAACGATAAGAGGAAGACTAAAAAGGTGCTAAGCTGAGGAGGGATAACCTTGTTGATCGGTCATCACATGGCCCGGTATCGAGAAGAAATCGTTCATCACATTGCCGAATTGGTTCGAATCAGAAGCGTTAGGGAGGAAGGAGAACCCGGCAAGCCGTATGGTCCGGGGATAGACCGGGCACTCCACTATATGCTGTCCTTGGGCGAAGAGATGGGCTTTCGCACGGCCAACATCGACGGTTACGCCGGTCATGCGGAATACGGCGAGGGGGAAGAGCTCGTAGCCATCCTCGTTCATCTGGACACCGTTCACGAGGGCGAAGGGTGGACCTTTCCTCCGTTCGGAGGCGAGATTCATGACGGCTCCATTATCGGCCGGGGCGCTTCCGACAATAAGGGGCCGGCCGTTGTTGCCTTATATGCGCTTAAGGCCATTCGTGAACTCGGGATTCCGCTGCATAAACGAATACGGATCATCTTCGGAACGAACGAGGAAAACGATATGTCGGATATGGATGTTTATTTTTCCAGGGAGCCCTTGCCGGACCAGGCGTTTATGCCCGATGCCTGCTATCCGCTCTTTAACGTCGAGATGGGGAATGTAAATGTATTGCTGTCTCAAACGTTGGACCGAAATACGGAGCCGGAGTCGCTCCGTATCGTGGAATTATCCGGCGGAACCCCGCGCATGCTTGTGGCTGAAACCTGTATGGCCCGAATCTCGGCGGATCCTTCCGTATGCGGCGACATCGAAAGGCTTCAGGCATCCCGGCACAATCTGAAGGCGGAGCGGCTGGCCCCTGATCAAGTTGCATTAACCGCGAACGGCACCCTGTCGAATCCGCCGGTAAACGCGATCGCCGAGATGGCGGGATGGATCAGCGGTCTGCAATGCTCTACCAATGCAGACGGACTTCTTGCTTTTCTGAAGGATAAGATCGGACACGAAACGAACGGCGAATCGCTCGGCATCCGTTACAGTGATGAATATTCGGGAGAAACGCTCGTGTTTCTGCGGCAAATCGTCACAGAGCAGGACACCGTAACCGCGACCGTCGGTATTCGATATCCCGTCACGTATAACGGGGATGAGATTATATCCTTTGTAGAAGAACAAGCCCGTTGTTATGGCGTTCGTTTGGACTTGGGCCGGCATTTTCGCCCCGTCTATTTCCCTCCCGATCATCCGCTCGTATGCAAGCTCGGGCTGGCCTATGAGAAAATGACGGGAGAAAAGCCGTTCCTTCTCCAAATGAGCGCGAGCACCTACGCACGCAAGCTGGGGAACAGAGGTCTTGCCTTTGGAGCAAGCCTTCACGGCGGCGTTGACAACAATGTCCACCGCGCAGATGAGTTTGTCCGAATTGACGATATGATGAAGCATGCGGAAATCTGCTTGCAAGGCTTGTACGAACTCATTATTTGACGGACGGATATGCTGCAATAGTACCAATGACTCCATTGCGGGAGGAAGAATATTAAAATGGGGAATGTTGTTGTAACCGGAGGCAGCGGAAGGCTTGGTTACTGGGCGATTCGCGAATTATTGCAAGAAGGGCATCATGTGATCAGCGGCGATCAAGCGGCTCCGAAGCATTCACTTTGTCCTTCCGTTCTTGTGGACTTAAATCAGATGGAACAAGTATTAAGACTGCTTGAACAGGCTGACGAAGTCATTCATTTGGCTGCGATACCGGCTCCGGGTATTTTGTCGAACGAGGAAACGTACCGGAACAATACGATTTCTAGCTATAACGTGTTGGAAGCCGCTGACCAACTAGGAATACGGAAAGTTGTAATCGGTTCCAGCGCATCCATTTATGGATTCGCTTATGCCAAACATCCTTTCTTGCCCGATTATTTTCCTGTCGATGAGAATCACCCTCTGCTGCCTCAAGAATGTTACGGTTTATCCAAGATTGTCAATGAACAAACGGCTGCGATGTTCAATCGACGCTCCGATATGCAAATTGTATCTTTACGCATGTCTTGCATCCTTTCAGAGGATGTCTACTTCGATTTCTGCAACCGTCCAGACTTGGAGAAGATCATGTATCCGCTCTTTTGGTCATATGTCGATGTCCGGGATGCCGCTCGCGCTTGCAGACTAGGCATTGAAGCCAGCGGTCTGGGAGCGATGCCGCTTGAAATTTGCGCCAACGACACGCTTTCCCGTGAAAAAACGAAAGATCTTTACTCTAAGTACTACAGTCAGGTGACTGATATTCGAACCACATTGGAAGGGCATACGTCGCTAAGCAGCAATCAAAAAGCAAGACAAAGCTTGAATTGGCAGCCTCAATTTAGTTGGCGTATGTACGTGTAATAGCGTGATTCCAAATAAGAAATTGGACGGTGATTAGGAGTGAAGCAGAACATGCGAATCGCCCTAGGTCAAATGCAAGAACTGACTCATGAAACAATGACTTTTGCCAAGCAATTAGGCGTATCGAGTATCCAACTCAACACCCCGAATATTCCAGGAGAACATTGTTGGGACTATGAAGATTTGCTTACTATTAAGAAGACTTGCGATGAAAATGGTTTGTTCTTGGAATCGATCGAGAATGTCCCTATTCGTTTCTACGATAAAATTATGCTCGGCTTACCCGGCAGGGACGAGCAAATCGAAAATTATTGCACGATTATACGCAATATGGGGCGCGCAGGAATTCCGATATTGGGTCACCATTTCATGCCGAACTTTGTTTGGAGGACATCCTGGGAGCCAGGCCGGGGCGGAGCCTTATGTTCCGCATTCGATTCCGAAGCCGCGGCCAGCGGCATCAATCTTGTGAAGTATGATTCAAATCGGGAAGTGAGGGTGCCGGACGAATCGATCATGTGGGAGAATTACGCTTATTTCTTAAAGGCGGTGCTTCCCGTTGCAGAAGAATCGGGCGTGCGGCTTGCGCTCCATCCGGACGATCCGCCAATTGCTATGCTCGACGGAACAGCGAGAATTTTCTATAAAGTGGAGAATTTTAAAAAAGCGGAGGCCATAGCGAACAGCGATGCGTGGGGATTGAATTTGTGCCTTGGCTGCTGCTCGGAGATGGTATACGGAGCCGCTAACGTAATGGAAATGATTCGATATTTCGGATCGAGAAATAAAATATTTTATGTTCATTTCCGTGATGTTCAGGGCACTATGCCGAAGTTTCAAGAGTGCTTTCTCGGGGAAGGAAACTATCATCCCGCAGAAGTCTTGCTAGAATTGAAACGTTCCGGTTTCACAGGTTTCTTGATGGACGATCATGTGCCTGGCGTTATTAATGATTCTGCATGGGGCCACCGCGCACGTGCGCATGCCGTGGGTTATATGCAAGGGCTGATGAAAGCGTTGGAACTTCTGGATTAAGTCATATATCGGAGGACAAGAACATAGAGGCATGAAAATCCGCGGCTTCCGCGGATTTTTTATTTTAGGTTCCCTAAATTGATCTATGCTCATAGTTTCCAGCATTTGTGCGCATACTAGAACCCTGCGAGCCTTGAGCTGATGGAGGTTGTAAATCATGAATACATGGCTGGAAATCATGATGCGGACGTTAACGGCCGTCATCTTCTTGCTCCTGATGACAAAGCTGCTTGGGAAGCGGCAGGTAACCGAGCTGTCTGTCTTCGAATACATAACCGGCATCACGATCGGTAACATTGCGGGTTATATATCGCTCGATACGGATGCGAAATGGTATTTGGGCATGCTGTCGCTGGCGGTTTGGGTTGCCGTATCGCTTATCATCGAGCTGGTTCAACTAAAGAGCAAACGCGTCCGGAATTGGATTGACGGCACGCCGACGGTATTGATCCAGAAAGGTAAGATTCTTGAGAAGAATCTGAAAAAAGAGCGGCTGACGATTGACGAGCTGATGCAGCAGCTTCGCTTGAAGGATGTGTTCAGGGTGGCGGACGTGGAGTTCGCGATTATGGAAGCGAGCGGCGCCATAAACGTACTGCTCAAGAAGGAAAACTTGCCGCTAACGCCGAAGCAGCTGGGCATTAAAGTTCAGTCGGAGCGGGAGCCGATGGTGGTCGTTATGGACGGGCAAGTTCTGAACGATGCGCTGCAGGTGAGGGGCTACAACATGCAATGGCTGGAGAAGGAGCTGAAGAAGTCCGATCTCAGGATCGAGGATGTGTTTCTTGCCCAGATCGACGATTTTGGCGCGCTAACGGTGGATTTATACGACGATAAAGCGAAGCAGCCGAAGAGCTATAGCCAAGCGACGTTATTGGCTTCACTTAAAAAGTGCGAAGCGGATATGGAGATGTACGGACTGATGACGGCCGATGAAGACGAGAAGCAGAAATACGCGGCATGTTCCAAGAAGCTGCAGCATTTGATCGATGAAGTGCGGCCGCTCATTTATCAATAACAACAAAAGAGACCGCCAACCGGCGGTCTCTTTGTGTTATTGCGGATATGCTTGATTTTACTTGGCGTCTTCACGTAAATAGCCGAGCTTAGCAGACGTTGCAAGCGAACCGCTGCGGCGCCGGCGAAGCTTCCAATCCACCGCGCTTAAACGCATGCCCATCGCGGAAGCGAATGTGCCGAGCATCAAGCCGCCGACCATATCGGTCAACCAATGGATGCCCAAGTAGAAAATCGCGAAAATGATGATCCCCGCGCAAATGCAGCAGAACCATGCCCAGCGTTTAATTCCCGAGCGGACAGCCAGGATCGCCAGCGTAACCGAAATCGACGTATGCAGGCTGGGAAAGCAATTATCCAAGCCCGACAGCGCGCGGTATTGGTTCTCGAAATCCGGGAACACGTTCAGCATCAGGAACGAAACATTTTGCGGATCATGGTACCAGACCTCGTTTACCGGCAAAAACAAATAGAACGGAATGGCAACAAGGTAGTTGATCATAATCGCGTAGCAGATCGCATAGAACATCCGGCGGTCTTTGCTTAGGTTCGTATAGATGCCTATGGAAGCGATAAGCAGCGCCTGGAAGACGACAACGTACATAAAAGCAAGAAAAACGGTAAGGTAGCTGTTCTCGAATGTATGCTGCAGGTTGGCGACGAAATTCCCTTCAATCGATTGGAAAAAGGTCGCAAAGTCATAGGTCTTCGTCAAATGTTTCTCGACTTGGAGCTCAAGCTTGTTACAGAACAGAATCAAGATCAAGGCTGCGAAATGAAGCATGTATTTGCGATTGAATACCATTTCTCTGAGAAACAGTCCGCCGACCTTAAACGGGTTCGTTGCAGCTCCATACCAAATCAGCAGCGTAACGGTAATGGCCGTATAGATCGCGACCGTCGTCATGTTGTCAAACAAAGTCATGATACGTACTTTCCTCCTAAAGCTTTGTGCCAGCGGCTCGATCTAGTTAGTATAGCACATTCCGGCTTGCCGTGAACGTTTTCCAAATTTGTTCACATACGGAAGCCCTCAGGAGCGCTTCATATTGACGCCGAAAATGCCGCCGAACGCGCCGCAAAGCAAGGCTGAGATCAGCATGGTAAATGTTCTGCCGCTAATGCCGGTATTCATGGATAGGAAGCTGACCAACAGGATCAGCAACCCATAAGCGATGCCCAGAATTCCGCCATAGTACCAGCCGCGCATGCCGGACCTTTTGCCAGCAACGAAGCCGCCTGCCAGCGAGGCGCAGCCGTGCACGATTAAGCTGTAAAGCGGAAGCTGGGTCTCCTGCATGCTCCCCCAGCGCAGCATCGTCGAGAGCAGCAGCGCGCCGACCGCCAGCCAAATCGATGCGTACAAAAGGCCGGCCAGCATCGGTGAAGCCATGTGTGCCTTCGGAACATTTTTCATGGCATTGATCGGTTTCATGTACCTATCCCTCCAATTATTTACACTCGAGTCCACGATTATTACAACATATGGTCAAGCCGGTCAGAATAGTACAAGGAGCCTCGAAGCCGCAGGGAATCCGTTTGTTTACCAGAAATTCGAATATCCCCCTTCGTATGACGAGCATTGCATCCGGTGACAATAGTTGTACTTTAAAGCTGGAGGCGGTTCATGTGGAATACTGGGTTCTGGCGTTCCGGACGCTTCTCATCTACTTTATCGTGTTTCTGATTATGCGGCTTATGGGCAAAAGGGAGATCGGCAAGCTGTCCGTATTCGATCTCGTGATTTCCGTCATGATCGCCGAAATTGCCGTCGTGGTCATTGAAGATACGAAGCGGCCGGTGCTCCATGGTGTTTTGCCGATGGCTTGTTTGCTTATCATCCAAATTCTGATTGCCTTTATCTCGCTGAAGAGCCGCAAGCTGCGCGTATGGTTCGACGGCGAGCCGGTCGTGCTAGTGGAGCGGGGGAAGCTGAACCGGGAGGCGATGCGCAAGCAAAGGTACAATTTGGACGATTTGCTGCTGCAATTCCGTGAAAATAAGACCAATATCGCGGATGTCGAGTTTGCCATCCTGGAGACGACAGGCAAGCTGTCGATCATTCAAAAGGACATGAAGGGGCGCGATTCGAACGGGCATTCTTCTTCAGAAGGCCATGCCCCTAGACAGGATTCGCAATTTCCGAAGCCGTTCCCCAAAAACTATCGTTTCGAAACGCTGCCGGTGCCGCTCATTATGGACGGCGAAATCCAGAAAACAAATCTGGAGCAGCTCGGCAAAGACCGCTTCTGGCTCAACAATCAGCTCAGGCAGCGGGGGATTACCGACGTGAAGCAAGTCTTCTTGTGCACAATCGATCACCGAGGAAAAATTTTCCTTGATTCCAGGCGCGGACGGGGACCCTATAGGTAAATGCGAAACACCGGCTCGGATAGGGCCGGTGTTTATTGCGCATTAGGAACGGAAGAATCGGCCGAGATAAGGGATGCGCTCCACATCGTAACGGTCGATGATGCGCAGGACCACCATGAGGATCAAGTAGACGATAATGCCGGCCGTGCACGCGATGATCAAGTTATGCCAAAGCGCGGGCAGCGCCTGCAGGTTCATGACCCAGAGCGACGCGGCTCCCATGATGAGCATGGCCACGCCAACTTTAATGAAATCCAAAATTTCCATGCTGAAGCCGACATAACGGACAACCGCGATCCAGTGCAGGACCGTGACGAGGACGATGTTGACGTTTATGGCAATTAGGGCGCCGTATATGCCAAGAGTCGGATCGGAGGCCAGTTCGATGATGAGCACCAGCTTGACGACAGCTCCGACGAAGGTGTTCATCAGCGCGGTAGCCGGTTTATCCAGCGCCTGCAATGCGGCTTGCAGCGGCGCCTGAAGGTAGATGAACAAACCGACGGGAGCCATCCATTGCAGCATCGGCGCGATCTCTACATGGTTATATAGTATGCGGCAGAGCGGCTCTGCGAACAGCATCATGACGACAACGAAGGGACCTCCCGTTACCAACGCAAGGCGCATGGATTGATGGAGCCGCTTGTGTATCGTGGCTCGGTCTCCTTTAGCGGCGGCTTCGGAGAGCGAAGGCACGAGCGATACGGCAAGCGAGTAAGTGAGTGCGGTCGGGAGAAGTAGAATCGGGACGATCATCCCTTGAAGGGCGCCGTATTGCGCGGTTGCTTTGCTCACTGCGATACCGGCGGCCTGCAGCGCTCTTGCGGTCAAGATGGACTCGAGCAAATAGGAGAGGGAACCGATCATCCGGCTTGCGGTTACGGGCACCGAAAGACTGATGAGCCGGCGCACGACCGGAACCCGCTTGCGCAGCGGAGCAGGCGCTTTCGGCTTCGAGTCCGCTGTCGGTATATCCGCTTGCTTATCGGACTCTCGCGCAATGCCGAGTTTCACGCGTTTTCGGTCTTTCGCATACTGCAAGAGAAGCACGGCAAGCCCGCCAAGTTCGCCGGCAACAACCCCTAGCATCGCCCCGGCAGCCCCCCAGGCTAGTCCGTATTGCAGCAGCCACTTCGCGAACAGGAGCGCTAGAACACACCGGATAACCGTCTCGATCGTTTGGGAGAGCGCGGTAGGAATCATATTTTGCTTACCTTGGAAGTAGCCCCGGTACACCGAAGAGATCCCGATGATGAGCAACAACGGACTCATCATCAACAACGTTTGGTGTACCCTCGCATCCGTCATCAAATGCGTCGTGATCCAGGGCAAGAGGACAATGAACATCGCGGTCAAAAATAACGACAGCAGCACGGTCAGTGCCATCGCCGAGCGGAAAATCTGCTTTACCCGCTTGGAATCGCCCTTGGATTCGGCCTCGGCGATCCACTTGGCGACGGCAAGCGGAATGCCGCCGGTAATAATGGTGAGCAGCACAATTAGAAACGGGTAGCCGAGCTGATACAAGCCGACGCCCTCGGCTCCTATAATGCGGGGAAGCGCGATCCGCGGCACAAAGGCAAGGATGCGGTTCACGATGCCTGCAAGCAGCAAAATTAAAGCCCCTTTAATAAACGTTTGCTTGGTCACGGTCGATTCCTCTCCCCTTAACATTCGATCCCAGTACTTGTTTCCGGTCAACCTGTCCTATCGTTATGTTTATGCGCAGCATGTCCGCTTCCATGTCATTTTTTCAAGATGCGGCGTTTTGTTGCAGGAATGTGCGGTCCGGCATCGAATGCATAGAGCAAAGGAGGTCGTGGAATGACAGACGAATCAAAACCATTGTCGGAGGAAGAATGGGTCGCGACCATCGAGCATCTGTGCAACAGCAAGGCCGAGGAGTTCAGAATGATCGGCTATGAGTATGTCACGGGAAACGAAATTTGGCAGTGCGTAAGCGATCGGTATACGAAATCGGGCATGCCGGCGGTTCATCAGGTCGTCAACGACATTTTGTCGCTCAAAGTGACAAAATTCATGAATTTTTTGACGCTAAGCGCCTATAAAGGGACCCATTTTTGACGGATGGGCTCTTTTTTTTGACTCGTTTTTGAGGCATCGGTATAATAGGAATGTTGACACAAGATTTTAAGGGGGAACTGAGGGTAATATGAATCGTCTGCTAGCATTCATTCTCATCGTCGTGTTATCGGCCGGCGTTGTAGCGGGAACAAGCTCTTGGATTTTCAACGATGTGAAACTCGGACTGGATTTGAAGGGCGGTTTCGAAATCCTGTATGAAGCCCAGCCGATCGAGCCGGGCGGGACGGTGACGAAGGATTCTCTGGTCGAAACGGCTAAGAGTCTGGAAGCGCGCGCCAACGCAACGGGCGTAACCGAACCGGAAGTAACGACTGAGGGCAGCAACCGGATCCGCGTAAAGATCGCCGGTGTGACTGACGAAACCAAAGTAAGGGATATCCTCAAGAAGCCTGCCGAATTGACATTCCGCAGCGCGCGCGGCTGCGCGGCTGATAAAGGATACTGTAAGGTCGAGCTTCGCGGCAGCGACTTTAAGCAGAACGGCGCTTCCGTGAATCAAACGAACTTGAATGCTTACGAAATCGCGATCAAACTGAAAAGCGCGAAGCAATTCGCTGAAGTGACACGTGAAATCGCCAAGCTGAGCCCGAACAACCAGCTTGCGATCTACTTGGATGAAACTCAATTGTCTGCACCTAACGTTTCAAGCGAAATCAACAGCAACGAAGCTGTCATTACCGGCAATTTCACCCGTGATGAAGCAACCGACCTGAAAAATACGATCAACTTGGGCGCTCTGCCGCTTAAGCTGACCGAGAAATATACGCAAAGCGTAGGCGCTACGCTTGGTAAACTGTCTCTGCAGGAGACCGTTTGGGCGGGCGTAATCGGTACTATTCTGATTCTTCTCTTCATGATGGCGTTCTACCGTTTGCCTGGCATTATCGCAAGCTTCTGTATAATCGTGTATATCTGGCTGCTGCTACTGGGCTTCAACCTGATCGATGCGACGCTGACGCTGCCAGGTATTGCAGCCTTCATTCTCGGGATCGGGATGGCGGTTGACGCCAACATCATTATGGCGGAGCGGATTAAAGAAGAAATGCGCAGCGGCAAGAGCATTCTTTCGTCGCAGAAAGCCGGCTCCAAGCATTCGTTCCGTACCATTATCGATGCGCACGTGACGACGACAATTGCCGCGCTCGTGCTGTTCTTTATAGGCGTGGGCTCTGTTAAAGGGTTTGCAGTCATCTTGCTGCTCAGCATCATTATCAGTGTATTGACAAATGTATTCTTCTCGCGCTTGCTCCTCACTTTGATTATCCGCAGCGGCATTGTGAAGAAGAAATCCTACTTCGGTGTCAAGGAGAGTGAAGTACGTGCGCTTTAGTGGATTTGGAGAAGTATCCGAAGGAAAGTTCGATTTCGTGAAGAACGCCCGTTACTTCTTTATTTTCTCGATTATTATTACGGTGCTTGGCGTTATTACGCTGGGCATTCACGGCCTTAATTACGGCGTCGATTTCAAAGCCGGTTCGAACGTGGACATTGCCGTGAAGAAAGACTTGACCGGACAGAAGGACGCAATCGAGCAGTATTTGAAGGATAACGACTTCGGCAGCCCGGCTCTAACAGTAGGTGCAAACCGAGTTACAGTCCGTTTCGACGAAGTACTCACAGATCAGAAGGAGAAGGCGCTCAAGGAAGGCTTTGCCGCTAAGTTCGATAAAGAAGCTTCAGCCGAGGTCAACACGGTTGACGTCGAAATCGCGAAAGAGCTTCAAACGAATGCGTTGTATGCGGTCCTTGTTGCCAGCATCGGTATTGTCATTTATGTCAGCATCCGCTTTGAATGGCGTTTTGCTATCGCAGCGATCGTCTCTTTGCTTCATGACGCGTTCATCGTCATCAGCTTGTTCTCGATTTTCAAATTGGAAGTGAATCTGCCGTTCATCGTTGCGATTCTGACCATTATCGGTTACTCGATTAACGATACGATCGTTATTTTTGACCGGATTCGGGAGAACCTGCGCTTTGCCAAAATCAAAACAGCAGCAGATGTTGCCCGTCTTGTAAATGAGAGCATCTGGCAAACGCTGACGCGCTCCATCAATACAGTCATGACCGTTGTTGTAGCCGCAGCGTGCTTGCTGATCTTCGGCAGCGAATCCATCAAGCTGTTCTCGCTGGCCATTCTATTCGGTCTCGTAAGCGGCGCATATTCGTCGATCTTTATCGCGAGCCAGCTGTGGCTTGTCCTGAAAAATAAACAAAAACCGAAGGCGGCAGTCAAGTCTCCGGCAGCCTCGTAGTATGATAGAAAGAGGGTAGCCCCGCGGCGCATCCTCTAGTACAATAATTTAAGCGCAAATGCTTTATCGGGAGGCGTCCATGACAGCGACACAACGATATGCCAATGCCGAGTCCGCCGCATGGACCGGACTGATTGGCAATGTCTGTATTGCAGCAATGAAAGGCGGTATCGGCGTGCTTGCGGGCAGTCAGTCGTTGATGGCGGATGCCTGCCGCTCCGCATCGGATGCAGCCGCTTCGTTCGTCTCCTTGACTGGCGTGCGCAGGTGCCGCCAGCTAGGATCGCCTCATGCGCCGGTTCCGGCGGCAAGAGGCCGGGCGGAAGCGGCAACCGGCGTGATGGCATCCATATTGCTTATGATCTTAGGCCTGGAGATCGGCATTTCCGCCATTAAATCGATTGCCGACGGCGTGGACGAAGGACCGGGCTGGCCGGCGGCAGCCGTCGTCATCCTTGCCTTTCTTCTAAAGGAAATCCGTTTCCCGAACAAAGAACGGGGAGCGGATTTATATGCTTCGCTTGCGGCGCTTGTGGGAACGGGCGGCGCGCTGCTGGGCAAGCCGCTCGGCATGCCTGTCCTGTATTACCTGGATCCTGCGGCATCCCTTATCATCGTCGTTATCGTCTTCACGAGCGGCTATCGGGTCGCTTCCGCATCCGTCATGCGCAGCCGGTTTCTGGAGGTTGAGCCGGCGGATTTGTCGGAGCTGAAAGCGGTCGTGCTGCGGATGGAAGGGGTAATCAGCGTTGAGGTGCTGCGGGCACGCGAGCATGGCCACTACGCGGTGGCCGAAGTGGTCATCTGCGTCAATCCGCGCATTTCGGTGCTGGAAGGCAATGAGATCGCGAAGCGCGTGAAGTATTTTCTGATGAAGAGATTCAGTCATATGACCGAGGTTGCGGTTCATGTCGAGCCGTACGATCCGGGTTATCCATACAAAACCAATCATGATCCAAGCCAGGAACAACTACCGACGCTACTGCAATAGCAGCAGCGTTCATTTTTTTGTGAAAGAGGTGTCAGGCCATATGCTGCAATCCAAAACACGCTGGCGGCTCGCTCCGTTCGACCTGGAGGAAGAAGCCCGTGCGACCGGCTTGGCCAGAAGCTTGGCCCTCCCGCCGCTCGTTGCGCGGCTGCTCGTGCGGCGCGGCTACGATCGGGTCGAATCGGCAAAACGGTTTTTGAACGGAGGCGTCGAATGCTTGCATGATCCTTTTCTATTGAAGGGGATGAGAGAAGCCGTCGAACGTATTCAAGCAGCGGTCAGGCAGGATGAGCGGGTACGCATTTATGGCGACTATGATTGCGACGGCGTGTCCTCCACAACCTTAATGACATACTTGTTCACGCGGCTTGGGCTAAACTTCGATTACTATATCCCGCATCGGACGCTGGAAGGCTACGGGCTGAATAAGGCGGCGCTCCGTGCCGCGGCTGATATCGGCGTGACCTTAATCGTGACGGTCGATACCGGCATCAGCGCGGTTGAAGAGATCGCTTACGCGAAGGAGCTCGGAATCGATATCGTCGTAACCGACCACCATGAGCCGCCGTATGTTTTGCCGAATGCTTATGCGATCATCAATCCGAAACAGGAGGATTGCGGCTATCCGTTCAAGGGGCTGGCCGGCGTCGGCGTCGCGTTCAAGCTGGCGCAGGCGCTGCTCGGCGAGCCGCCGGCGGAATGGACCGATGTGGTGGCTCTCGGTACGATCGCCGATCTCATGCCGCTTATCGATGAGAATCGGATTTTGGTCAAATTAGGACTGGAGCAGCTTCGCCTAACGGACAAGCCGGGGTTTCGCGCTTTGGCGGAAGTGGGAGGCATCGATCTGGCAACGATTCAGTCGACGAACGTTGCTTTCGGCATGGCGCCGCGAATTAACGCGGCCGGAAGGCTGGAGCATGCGAAGCTGTCCGTCGGCCTGCTGACGGCGACGGATCACGATGCCGCCGCAGCCGATGCGTTCCAGTTGGATTTGCTCAACAAACAAAGACAGCAAATCGTTGATGTTATCGTCTCCGAAGCGCAGGAGATGTGGGAAGCCAAGTGCAAGGCTGCCGAGGAAGCGGGCAAACCGGCTCCGTCCGTCATCGTGCTTGCAGGCGAAGGCTGGAATGTCGGCGTCGTCGGTATCGTGGCCTCGAAGCTGATCGAGCGCTACTATAAGCCGACGATCATTCTCGGCATGGATGGCGAAACCGGCAAATGCAAAGGCTCGGCCCGCTCGATCGAAGGCTACGATCTCCACGCGGCCTTGACCGAATGCGACGAGCTGCTCGATCATTACGGCGGCCATCAGGCGGCTGCGGGAATGACGCTGTACAAGGAGCATTTGCCAGCATTCGAAGAAAGGCTAGGCATGCTTGCGGACAGCTGGCTGACGGAAGAAGACTGGATTCCGAAGACGAGCATTGATTTGAGCTGCAAGATGGAGGATGCGACGCTTCGGGTAAGGGAGCAGCTCGCTCTGCTTGAGCCCTTCGGCATCGGGAATGAAGCGCCCAAGCTGCTGTTAACCGGCATAACGCTGACCGACCGCAAGTCAATGGGGAAAGAAAGCAAGCATTTGAAGCTTGCCATAAGCGGGCAAGGCAAAATGCTCGATGCCGTCTGTTTCGGAAGCGGTCATCTGACCGAAAGACTCGCGCACGGCGCCGCGATCGAGCTTGTCGGCGAGCTTTCGGTGAACGAGTGGAATGGCCAGCGCAAAGCGCAGTTCATGGTTTCCGACTTGCGCGTGCCGCATATCCAGTTGTTCGATCGGCGTGCAGACAGCGACTGCGAATCGGCAGGCGCCTTATTGAAGCTGATCCAAGCTGGCCGTTATGCTGAGGCTGCCGTTCTCGTCCCGGGATCTGCGTGGATCGATGCGGCCGAATCAGCTGATGGCAGACCGGTTGGCTTGCCGGTCATGACTTATGACGATCTAGCACGGCAGGGCAGAGTCCGCTGCGCCCATTTGTTTGTATGGGGCAAGCCGGGATCAGCTGATAAGCTTTCGCGGGCAATAGCAAGCTGCGAAGGACTTGAAGCGGTTCACCTGCTTTATGACGAGCGAAAGGCAAAGTCCATCTTCCCGACAAGGGAGCAGTTCGGGCAGCTCTATCAATTGCTTCGCCGCGAATGTCCGTTGCCGGAAGAGGGAATAAGTAAACAATTGGCATTAAAGCTTAACGGGACGGACGACGTCATTACGTTCATGCTGAAGGTTTTTACCGAACTGGAATTTATTCATACCGATCAGGGCTACATACGGCTTAGTCCCGTAACCGGAAAGAAAGAACTGTCCCATTCGGCGGCGTATCGCGACGCGCAGCGCAAATTCGAAGCGAACGAAGTGTTAAGCGCACCGGCCAAGGTACTGGCCGATTGGATCGTCTCGCAAGCCCAGCATTCATTATTACACCTAAACGAAGGAGTCGTTGGTTCATGAATTTCAAAGATTACATCCGCATCATCCCAGACTACCCGCAGCCGGGCATCCGCTTCAAGGACATCACAACCTTGACGAACAACGGTCAAGTTTACGCGCAAGCGATCGAGGCGATCAAGCAAGCGGTTGCCGACAAGCAAATCGATCTGGTTGCAGGTCCTGAGGCACGCGGCTTCATTGTCGGCGCACCGCTGGCTGTTTCGCTTGGGGTTGGCTTTGTTCCGATCCGCAAAAGCGGCAAGCTTCCGGGCGAAGTGATCGAAGCCAGCTACGATCTTGAGTACGGCAAGGACAAGCTGGCCATGCACAAAGATGCGATTAAGCCGGGCCAGCGAATTCTGATTGCCGACGATCTGCTTGCGACCGGCGGCACGATCGCGACGACGATCAACCTGATCCGTCAGCTGGGCGGCGAAGTGGTAGGCGCGGCTTTCCTGATCGAGCTCGGCTATCTGGATGGACGTTCGAAGCTGGACGGCATCGACGTTTTCTCGCTTATGACGTATTAATTGCTGCTTGCGGCCAAAGCGCCGGACACGGAAGGTTTCTTCCGCTGTCCGGCGTTCTGTATATATGGAGTAACATAGGTTGACGGAAAGGCTTGAAAACAGGCATAATAGTAGGAAAACTCGGGCGCTGTATTGAACCGAATTCATTTTATTTTATTGATTTGGAAAAACATGTCGCGCCTGGCAGCGCGCTTTTCCGGAAAGGGACGTTCATGGGCATAGAGCAGCTACTCGACAAAGCATCGACTTATATGAAGGAACAAGATTTGACGCGGATCAAGGAAGCTTATGAGTTTGCGGATCAAGCCCATCATGGTCAGGTGCGCAAATCAGGCGAGCCGTATATCCTTCACCCCGTCGCCGTCGCGGAAATACTCGTCAACATGCAGATGGACGTGTTGTCGATTATTGCCGCGCTTCTTCATGATGTCGTTGAAGATACGACTGTCCCGCTCGAAGAGGTCAGGTCCCGATTCGGCGAGGCATGTGCGGCGGTCGTCGACGGACTCACGAAGTTGGAGAAGATCCAATTCCGCTCCAAGGAAGAGCAGCAGAACGAGAATTACCGTAAAATGTTCGTCGCCATGGCGCAGGACATGCGCGTTATTCTCATCAAGCTGGCGGACCGGCTTCACAATATGCGGACGTTGAAATATCAATCCGAGGAAGCGCAGCGGCGGATCGCGTACGAGACGCTGGAGATTTTCTGTCCGATTGCGCACCGGCTCGGGATCTCGGCGATCAAGTGGGAGATGGAGGATATCGCGCTCCGATACTTGAACCCGCAGCAGTATTACCGGATTGCCAACCTCATGAAGAAGAAGCGCGCGGAGCGGGAGCAGTACATTGCCGACGTCATCGGCCGCATTCGCGAAAAGCTTGAGGACATGGGCATCGAAGGCGACATTTCCGGCCGCCCGAAGCATATTTACAGCATTTACAAAAAAATGACCGCGCGCAGCAAGCAGTTCAATGAAATCTACGATTTGCTTGCGATCCGGATCATTGTTGACAATATCAAAGACTGCTACGCCACGCTCGGCATTATTCATACGTTGTGGAAGCCGATGCCCGGCAGGTTCAAAGATTATATCGCCATGCCGAAAGCGAACATGTACCAGTCGCTGCATACGACGGTCATCGGACCGACCGGAGAACCGACGGAGGTGCAGATCCGGACATGGGAAATGCACCGCACCTCGGAATACGGGATCGCGGCGCACTGGGCCTATAAGGAAGGCGGCGTTGTCCCGGGTGGCTCGTTCGAGGACAAAATGACGCTGTTCCGCGAAATTATCGAGCTTCAGCATGAAGCGAGCGACGCCTCGGAGTTCGTCGAATCGCTGAAGATGGACTTTTTCTCTGACCTTGTATTCGTCTTCACGCCGAAGGGCGAAGTATTCGAGCTGCCTGCCGGAGCGGTACCGCTCGACTTTGCGTACCGGATTCATACCGAGGTCGGCAACCGGACGATCGGTTCAAAGGTCAACGGCCGCATCGTTCCGCTTGATTACAAGCTAAGGACCGGGGATATCGTCGAAATTTTGACCTCTAAGCATTCTTACGGGCCGAGCCAAGATTGGATCAAAATCGCCCAGTCTTCCCATGCCCGCAGCAAGATCAAGCAGTGGTTCAAGAAGGAGAAGCGCGAGGAGAACGTCATTAAAGGCCGTGATAGCATCGAGCGGGAGCTTAAGCGGCTCGGGCTGGAGCCGGCGAGCTTCATGTCCGACGCCCAGCTTCAAGAAGCGGCTGGCAAGTTTACGTTTAACGATATCGAGGATATGCTGTCCGCGGTCGGGTTCGGCGGCATTACAGCAGCCCAAATTTGCACCAAGCTGACGGAAAAAATGCGCAAGGAAGCCGAAGAGGCGAACCAAATCGAGCTTTCGAGCGAAATGAAGGAAATGAAGTCTTCCCCGACGCTGCGCAAATCCCGCCCGACGCACGGCGTATCCGTCAAAGGCGTCGATAACTTGCTGGTCCGTTTCGCACGCTGCTGCAACCCGGTTCCTGGCGATGCGATCGTCGGATATATTACCCGCGGGCGCGGCGTTTCCGTTCACCGCACGGATTGTTTGAATTTATCGTCTACGAGCACCGACGGCGAGGAAGCGGCTCGCGTCATCGAAGTGGAATGGGAACAGTCCGTCGAAGCGAACTACAGCGTCGATATCGAAATTACCGGCCATGATCGTCCGGGTCTGCTGAACGAGGTGCTGCAGGCCGTGTCGGAGAGCAAGACGAATATTTCCGCCGTATCCGGCCGTTCGGACAAGAACAAGCTGGCGATGATCCACATGACGATCCTCATCAGGAACATCGAGCACTTGCAATCCGTGGTGGAACGGATAAAGCGGGTCAAAGACATTTATTCGGTGCAGAGGATTATGCAATAGCATCCGTTCGTTATCGTAGAACATGAGTTTATAGGGCAGGGAGAGTTAGTAAGGTTATGAAAGTAGTTGTACAGCGCAGCAAACAGGCGTCCGTATCGGTCGATGGCGAAACGGTCGGCGCAATCGACAGGGGTCTTGTGCTGCTTGTCGGCGTCACCCATGAGGACAATGAAGCGGACGTCCGCTGGATGGCGGAGAAGGTAGCCGGTTTACGGATTTTTGAAGACGCGGACGGTAAAATGAATCATTCTGTACAGGACGTTGGCGGCGCGATTTTATCCGTCTCGCAGTTTACCTTGTACGGAGATTGCCGCAAAGGAAGACGTCCGAACTTTATGGCGGCCGCCCGGCCCGAGCAGGCCGAATCGCTTTATGATGCCTTTAACGCGCAGCTTCGTGCGATGGGATTCGTCGTCGAAACGGGCAAGTTCGGCGCGATGATGGATGTGTCGCTCATCAACTGGGGGCCTGTTACGCTGATTATCGATAGTAAAGCTTAAGCGAAGGAAGATTGAGGCTTAAGTGTTAGAATAGCTGGAAGCGGGAACACTAGACCGTAGACGTGCACGGCCGGCTTGGCACGGCGCGGCACGACAACGGTGGAGGGATTCTCGACAATGCATCAGTCGCGCAAGGAACAAGGCGTGGAACGCATCTCGCGGAGGCTGCTTCATGCAGACCGCCGCGAAGCGCTGATTTTCGCGGAGCTTGAGGAACAGATCGAGGCCGCGGCCGAATTAGGCGGCTTTGCCGCGGCGCCCAAACGCTCCCCGAGAGGCGAGCATATGTGAGGAAGGGACGGATAGTTGGTCGCTTAATGGCGAAACTGTCCGTCTTTTGCCGTCGTTTGGCAGGGAAACAGGGAGAAATCGCTTCCCTTTTTGTAATCAAACTGTAATCTATTTTCAATGATTCTCTAACATGGCCTGCCTATAATAAAAGTCGACCCCCTTTTTTGAATATATATTTTGTTGGACCTACGACCGGTTGTTGTGTTGTAGGTTTTTTTCTTCCCCCTAAATCCCCCTCTCCAGGGGGACCCCAAGGGTCTCCGACCCTCTGGACACCCGGAATGGTATAACGTGGAAGTTACAGAGTACCGCTCGCGAGTGTAGTAACGTGCTAGTCCTCGCTTTACGTCCCATTCGGGACCCGCTTTACGTTTGGCGCTGTTTATCGACCTGTTGTCTCTTGCGAGACACATCATAACGTAGACCATTCAGAGGCGCGTTGTACGTGGGTGCGTGCTTGGCTCGCTTTCGTCCCGTTCGGGACACGCTTTACTTTCGGCGCGGAAAAGATGGGGTTACCAGGTGCCTCGTTGCACTCGGCACGGTAACCTAGGGCCCGCTCTTCGCCTTCGCGGGGAAGTTAGTGTGAAGGAAAGGTTACCGGGTGCGTCGCTGCGCTTTGGCACGGTAACCTAGGCCCGCTCTTCGCCTTCGCGGGGAAGTTAGTGTAAGGGAAGGTTACCGGGTGCCTCGTTGCACTCGGCACGGTAACCTAGGGCCCGCTCTTCGCCTTCGCGGGGAAGTTAGTGTAAGGGAAAGGTTACCGGGTGCGTCGCTGCGCTTTGGCACGGTAACCTAGGGCCCGCTCTTCGCCTTCGCGGGGAAGTTAGTGTGAGGGAAGGTTACCGGGTGCGTCGCTGCGCTTTGGCACGGTAACCTAGGGCTCGCTCAGAATCGTGGGATATACATAAATAATGGCAAATTTTTTGCTTCCAGCACTTGACACGTGCTTACTCGGGAGATACAATAAAGGTTATATTATGTCGATCCATTGAAGGGACCGATCCGTTCTACCCCGCACCGATTCAGAGAGGGATTCCTAGGCTGGAAGAATCCTTGGCGTGCATGAGCGGACAGACTTCCCAGAGGACATACGGTGAACCTGTAGGCTGCATTCTCGCTTACTCATTAGCTGTACTGCGTAGTCGGGCGTTAACCGAATGAAGCGAATCAATTCATTGATTCGGAATGTGGGTGGTACCACGGTAGCTTTGAATCCGATAAGCTCTCGTCCCTTTGCCTTGTTTGAGGCGGAGGGCGGGGGCTTTTTTTGATGATGAATAACAGCAATTTTGAGGGGGAATGGACATGGGCTTTCAGAAGCCTCCGGGCACGCAGGATTTTTTGCCGGGCTCGGTAGAGAAATGGCAGTTTGTCGAGAGTAAAGCGCGCGATATTTGCCGCCGGTTTAACTTCCGGGAAATTCGGACGCCGATGTTTGAGATGACCGAGCTCTATAAGCGCGGCGTCGGCGAAACAACCGACATTGTAGAGAAAGAAATGTACACGTTCACGGACCGGGGCAATCGAAGCCTCACGCTCCGTCCGGAAGGAACGGCAGGCGCGGTTCGCGCGTACGTGGAGAACAAACTGTACGGCGAGCCGGACTTGACGAAGCTATACTACATTGGGCCGATGTTCCGCTATGAGCGTCAGCAAGCCGGCCGCTACCGCCAATTCCACCAATTCGGCGTCGAAGCACTGGGCGCCGTCGATGCGGCGCTGGATGCGGAGGTTATCGCGCTAGGCTATACGTTCTACAGCGAAGTCGGGTTGAAGGACGTCCGCGTGGAAATCAACTCGGTCGGCACGCCTGCCGTTCGCGCGGCATTCCGCGAGCGGCTGCTCGGCTTCCTCGAGCCGAAGCGGGAGCTGCTCTGCAAAGACTGCCAGTCTCGCATGGAACGCAATCCGCTGCGCGTGTTGGACTGCAAAACCGATCAGGCGCACTTCGAAGACGCGCCATCGATCTTGGATAGCCTGGATGAAGAATGCCGGACGCACTTTGAGGCGCTGCAGGAGCATCTGACGGGGATGAACATCCCGTTCTATATCAACCCGCGGCTTGTGCGCGGTCTCGATTACTATACGCATACGGCGTTTGAGTACAAGGCCGAAGGCATCGGCGCGATCGATACGATCGGCGGCGGCGGCAGATACAACGGTCTGGTTGCCGATATCGGCGGTCCGGATCAGCCTGGCGTAGGTCTCGGACTTGGCCTGGAGCGTACGGTCATGCTGCTGGAGAGCCAAGGTGCGGAGCTGGATAACCTGCACCAGGTCGACGTGTACATGGTCGGGCTCGGCGAAGCGGCTGAACGCGAAGTGACGCGTCTGCTTCACGGGCTAAGGCTCCGCGGCATATCGGCGGAACGGGATTACCAGGGCCGCAAAATGAAAGCGCAAATGAAGTCGGCCGACCGGCTGCAGGCTCGGTTCACGGCCATCCTAGGCGATGACGAGTTGAGCCGCGGGGAGATCGCTCTGAAGAACATGGCGACCGGCGAGCAAAAATTTGTCGCATTCGAGCAGCTGGCCGATGAAATTTTGAAATAGGGCGTCGCCCATTATCCCATTATAAAAAAGGAGCCTCTACCCATTATGATGCTAAAAACTCATTCTTGTGGAACACTGACGAAAGCGGAAGTAGGACAAACGGTTACTTTGAACGGTTGGGTGCAGCGCCGTCGTGACCTGGGCGGCGTATTGTTCATCGATCTGCGCGACCGCACAGGCATTGTGCAAATCGTATTTAACCCGGATTTCTCCGGAGATGCGCTGGCGATCGCAGACCGTGCCCGCAATGAATATGTACTGGCCGTTCGCGGTAAAGTCGTCGAGCGCGACGCGGAAACCGTCAACGCAAACATTCCTACAGGTGAAATCGAGATTCGCGTAACCGAGATCGAAATCATGAACGCGGCTAAAACGCCTCCGTTCCCAATCGAGGATGGCGTCGAAGTGGACGAATCGCTGCGTTTGAAATACCGCTACCTGGATCTTCGCCGTCCTGAAATGCAAAAAACGATGCTGCTCCGTTCCAAAGCGGCTAAAGTATTCCGCGATTTCTTGGACGGAGAAGGCTTCATCGATGTAGAAACGCCGATCCTAACGAAGAGCACGCCTGAAGGCGCTCGTGACTACCTGGTTCCTAGCCGCGTCCATCCGGGCGAGTTCTTCGCGCTGCCGCAGTCGCCGCAAATTTTCAAACAGCTTCTCATGGTCAGCGGCCTTGAGCGCTACTACCAAATCGCGCGCTGCTTCCGTGACGAGGACCTCCGCGCAGACCGTCAGCCGGAATTCACGCAAGTCGACATCGAGACCTCGTTCCTGTCCCAGGATCAACTGCTTGACATGCTCGAGCAGCTCGTCGTCAAATTGTTCCGAGAAACGATCGGCGTGGAAATTCCGACTCCGTTCCAACGCATTACGTACCAAGATGCGATGAACAAATACGGCTCCGATAAGCCCGACCTTCGTTTCGGCATGGAAATGGAAGACATCACGGACATTGTGGCAAACAGCGACGTGAAAGTATTCGCGTCCGTGAGCGCGAGCGGCGGCGTCGTCAAGGTGCTGAACGCCAAAGGCTGCGCGACCTGGAGCCGCAAGGAGCTTGACGACCTCCAACCGTTCGCTGCCCGTTACGGCGGCAAAGGCTTGGCTTGGGTTACGGTGAAGGAAGGCGAGTGGCGCGGTCCGATCGTGAAGTTCTTCAAGCCGGAAGAGATCGCGGCGATGACCGAGCGTCTTGGCGTCGAAGAAGGCGACCTGCTGTTGTTCTCCGCGGACAAGAAGAAAGTCGTGGCGGACGTGCTCGGCAACCTGCGTCTGAAAATCGGCAAGCAGCTCGGCTTGATCGACGAGTCCAAATTCAAGCTGGAGTGGGTCGTAGACTTCCCGCTGCTCGGCTACGACGAAGAGGCGAAGCGTTACGTGGCGGAGCACCATCCGTTCACGCGTCCGCACAACGACGATATCGCGCTGTTCGAGACGAATCCGGGCGCAATTCGCGCGCAGGCGTATGACCTGGTGCTGAACGGTTACGAAGTCGGCGGCGGTTCCATGCGGATCTTCAAACGCGATGTGCAAGAGCTCATGTTCAAAGCGCTCGGCTTCTCGGCAGAGGAAGCGCACGAGAAATTCGGCTTCCTGCTCGACGCCTTCGAATACGGCACGCCTCCGCATGGCGGCTTCGCATTCGGCTTCGACCGTTTGGTGATGCTGCTTGCGGGCCGCACGAATCTTCGCGAGACGATCGCGTTCCCGAAAACGGCAAGCGCGACGGATCTGCTGACCGATGCGCCGTCCGAAGTGGATATTTCCCAGCTTCAGCAGCTGCATATCCGTACGATCCAGAAGCCTGTGAAGCAGCCTGAGGCTGCTGCAGCCGGCGCTTCCGCGCCGCAGGCTAACTAATCCTACGATAAACCGGCTTTCGCTCGCTTTGCCGCGGCGAAAGCCGGATTCTTTTCGTTACATAGCAGGTTTAAAATACGAAGCCAAGAGGTGTGTTCAAGACATGCTGCACCAATTTTCCCGAACGGAGCTTGCCATCGGACCGGAAGGCCTTCAGCTGATGAAAGGCAGCACGGTTGCGGTGCTCGGCATCGGCGGCGTCGGCTCGATTGCCGCGGAGGCGCTGGCGCGAACCGGCGTGGGACGCATCATCCTCATTGACAAGGATGTCGTCGATATTACGAATATCAACCGCCAAATTCATGCGCTGACGACGACTGTCGGCCAGCCGAAGGCCGATCTGATGCGCGACCGCATCAAGCTGATTAACCCGGAATGCGATGCCGTCTCGCTCCGGATGTTTTACACGGAGGAAACGTACGAGAAGCTGTTCGAATATCCGCTGGATTATGTGGTCGACGCATCGGATACGATTTCGTACAAGGTCCATTTGATCAAACAGTGCCTGGAGCGGAACATTCCGATCATCTCCAGCATGGGCGCCGCGAACAAAATGGACCCGACCAAGTTCCAGGTGGCGGACATCTCCAAAACGTCGATGGATCCCATCGCGCGCGTCGTCCGCCAGAAATTGCGCAAAGACGGGATCAAGAAAGGCGTCAAGGTGGTCTTCTCGACGGAAGAGCCGATGAAGCCTCGCGAGGACGTGACGCAGCGCATCGTGCCTGAGAACGCGCCGGAAATCCGCAAAGCGCAGCAGCCGCCTGCCAGCAACGCGTTCGTCCCGCCAGTAGCCGGCCTGATTATGGTGGGCGTAGTCGTGAAAGACATGCTTGCCAAGGGAGGTCAAACGAAATGAACGCCGAACTCGTAAACAAGCTGCGGCTGTCGCTGGACATGCGCGCTGCCGTTTTGGAAACGCCCGAGCCGTCCTACTTAGAAGAACTCGGCGTAGAGGATCAACCGCCGTTCGACGAGATGGACGCAGGCACCTATGATTTTGTCATGCTGTTCGCAAAAGATATCGCGAGCTTGAACGAGCATGCTCCGAAAGCGCTCAAGGCGGTTAAACGAGATGGTCTGCTGTGGATTTGTTACCCGAAGGGAACGGCCAAAATTCGCACGGACATTAACCGCGACCGCGGCTGGAAGGCCGTCAAGGACGAAGGCTGGGAGGGCGTTTCGCTCGTCTCCGTCGACGAGACTTGGTCGGCGATGCGTTTCCGCCCCGTAGGCATGGCGCAGAGGAGCGCACGCGCAAGCCGCGCCGCCGATATCGGCAGACCCACGGCGACGGTCGCCAAGGAGCTGGTCATCCCGGACGACGTGACGGCCGCGCTTGACGCTAAACCCGAAGCTGCGGCGTTCTTCGCCGAGCTGGCTCCATCGCACCGTAAAGAGTACATTCGTTGGATCAATGAAGCGAAGCAGGAAGTGACGCGCGCGAAGCGAATCCATGAAATGACCGACAAGCTGCTGCTAAAGCTGAAGCGTCCGTCGGAGAAGCCGAACGCTTGATCCTGAAAAAGAAGCCCGGACACTCAGCATGGCTGCAAATCCGGGCTTTTTTTACCGCTGGTTTTGTCCTCATCAACAAAAGTTGCCTTTGACAAACTTTTTTGTGCGTGTACAATGAAAGTAGGCAACAAAGAGTGTAGTCCAGCATATTTGTAAGATGTATACAGGATGATGGATGCCTAGAAGAGGTGAAACCGATGAGTGATCAGTCGACACCGCTGGCCCAAGAGAAAGGCTGGCGTTATGCACGAACCCAACATACACTTCCCGAAGTTTACCGTTCGTTAAAAATTCCGAAATCAGGTTCTTGGATTCGCAAATTTCTGGCTTTCGCCGGTCCGGGCTATCTTGTAGCCGTCGGTTACATGGACCCTGGCAACTGGGCGACTGATCTGGCAGGCGGATCCATGTTCGGCTATACGTTGCTGTCGGTTATTTTGCTATCCAATTTGATGGCGATGCTGTTGCAAGCATTAGCCGGCAAGCTTGGCATCGTAACCGGACGCGATCTTGCGCAAGCCTGCAAAGACCACTACAGCAAGCCCGTCGCGATGGGGCTGTGGGTGATTTGCGAGCTGGCCATCGCCGCTTGCGACCTAGCAGAGGTTATCGGTACGGCGATTGCGCTCAACCTGCTGTTCGGCATCCCGCTCATCGCAGGTGTCGTGATTACCGTGCTGGATGTCCTGCTTATCCTGCTGCTGCAAAATAAAGGCTTCCGTTACATCGAAGCGCTCGTCATCGTGTTAATCGCTACGATCGGCGGCTGCTTCCTGATCGAAATCTTCTGGTCGCAGCCTCAAGCAGGCGAAGTGATGAAAGGCTTCATTCCGAGCGCGGAGATTATCTCCAACCCGGCCATGCTCTACATTGCGATCGGTATCCTAGGCGCAACCGTTATGCCGCATAACTTGTACCTGCATTCCTCCATCGTGCAGACGCGTCAATTCGAGCAGACTGAGCTTGGCAAGCGCCAAGCCATCAAATACGCAACTTGGGATTCGTCCATTGCTTTGTTCTTTGCCTTATTTATTAATGCGGCGATCCTGATCATTGCTGCGGCGAGCTTCAATACGTCAGGCCACAGCGACGTCGCGGAAATCGGCGAAGCCTATCATCTGCTCGCGCCGATGCTTGGCACAACCGCGGCTAGCATCCTGTTCGGCGTAGCGCTGCTGGCAGCCGGCCAGAATTCCACGCTGACCGGGACGCTAGCGGGTCAAATCGTCATGGAGGGCTTCCTGAACATCAGGCTTGCCCCGTGGCTGAGACGGTTGATCACGCGCCTGATCGCCATCGTTCCCGCCGTTATCGTTACCTGGCTGTACGGATCGAGCGGAACGGCCCAGTTGCTCATTCTGAGTCAGGTCATCTTGTCCTTGCAGCTTTCCTTCGCCGTTATTCCGCTCGTCAAATTTACGAGCGACAAGCAGAAAATGGGCCGGTTTGCCAATCCGCTTTGGCTCAAATTGCTCGCCTGGACGGTTGCGATCGTGATTGCCGCGCTTAACGTGTATTTGCTATATCAGACCTTCTTTGGCTAATCTTAGCGCCAGCAAGCATACAAGACCTTCTCCAGACCGGAGAAGGTCTTCTTGCATCTACGGCAAGCGAAGGAACATGGCGAACGTGTGTGCTAGTGTGCTATGATAGGCGGGAAAGGAATGTGGGAGCAATGGACTTATTTACGTATCAGAATGAGGAGCAGATGCCAAGAGCGAAGCTGCTGGCCGACCGCATGCGGCCTCAAACCATTGAAGAATATATCGGGCAGTCCGACATTGTCGGTCCGGGCAAGCTGCTCCGCAGAGCGATCGAAGCGGACCAAATTACGTCGATTTTGCTGTATGGTCCGCCAGGCTGCGGTAAAACAACGCTCGCGCACATCATTTCGAAGCGCACGCAAGGCGATTTCGTCAAGCTGAACGCCGTGGATGCGTCCGTGAAAGACGTTAGAGAAGTAATCGATCAGGCGCGGATGACGAAGAACATGTACGGCCGCAAAACGATCCTGTTTCTCGACGAGGTACACCGCTTCAATTCATCGCGTCAGGATGCGCTGCTGCCTGCGGTTGAGCAAGGCATCATTATTTTCATCGGGGCTACGACGGAAAATCCGTTTCATTACGTAAATGGGGCGCTGCTGTCGCGTTCGACTCTGTTTCAGCTGCATGCCTTGACTCGCGATGACGCTTTAACGGCGATGCGCCGTGCGCTCGGCGACCGTGATCGGGGCCTTGGCTTCATGGACCTGCGCGTGGAAGAGGAGGCGCTGCAGCATATCGCTTCCATGGCCGGCGGCGATATAAGGCGCGCTTTGAACGCGCTTGAGCTTGCTGCGGTAACGACGCCGTCGCAGCCGGACGGTTCTGTTCGAATTACGCTCGCGGTAGCCGAGGAATCGATCCGCAAACCGACCATCCGCGCTGACGAATCGACGCAATACGACGTCCTGTCCGCTTTCCATAAGAGCGTAAGAGGCTCGAGCGACGCCGCGCTGTTCTGGTTTCTTTATGCCGTGGAGAAGCTGGGGATGGATCCGATGACGTTCGTGCGCCGCTTGATCGTCGCGTGCAGCGAGGATATCGGGCTTGCGAATCCGCAAGCGATGGTACAGGCCGTAACGGCGATGGATGCCTATCACAAGATCGGTTGGCCGGAAGCCAAATACAATATTGCGCAAGCGATCCTATTTGCCGTGGAAAGCCCGAAATCCAATGCCGCGGCCATCTCCATCGGCAATGTCATGCAAACGATCGAGCAGATCGGCTCGGCCGAAGTGCCGCATCATTTGCGGGATACGCATTACAGCGGCGCCATGCGGCTTGGCCATGTCGGCTATAAATATCCGCATGACTATCCCGGCCACTATGTGAAACAAGCTTATCTGCCTGAGCGAATCGCCAAAAAAACGTTTTATCATGCCACTAATCAAGGGATGGAGGACAAAATCCGACAAAACCAGGAGCGCCGAAAATGAGTGAAAATACAGCCAAATGCTTCAAAAACGATAGCAGGAGTTAGAAAATAGCGCATAAAGGCCGACCTTCATTGAATAAACATTACTAAAACCGCGAATACGGGCCAGAAGGTGGGATGACGGCATTTGACGTAAAGTTGTTTCATCGACTAAGCTAGTAATATAACGTTTCTTTATAATTTCAAGTCCGAGAAGGAGGTGCACCTGTTCGTCGCAGCATGCGGCTGGCAGGGAATCATTGAGTAGCGACCCGTTACCCATATTTTTAAATCTCATATTAATTGCAGTACTCGTATTTTTAAACGGATTTTTCGTAGCAGCAGAATTCGCGATGGTGAAGGTGAGAAGCAGCCGGATTGATTCTCTTGTGCTAGACGGTAATCGGCAGGCCCGATTTGCCTCCAGACTTACAAGCAATTTGGATGCTTATCTGTCGGCATGTCAACTCGGTATCACGCTTGCATCGCTTGGTCTTGGCTGGGTCGGCGAACCTGCAATCGCATCGATCATCACGCCGGTGTTGGAAAAATTCAATTTTAGTCCCGTTGCGGTTCACACGGTTGCATTTATCATCGCATTCTCGATTATTACGGTCTTGCATATCGTACTCGGGGAGCTCGCTCCCAAAACCATTGCGATCCGGAAATCCGAGCCGGTTACGCTATGGACAGCAATGCCGCTTATCGCTTTTCACAAAATCATGTATCCGTTCATTTTCCTGCTTAATGGCACGGCCAATTGGATGCTGAAGCGTATCGGCATCGAACCGGCGGCAGAGCATGAATCTGCCCATACCGAAGAAGAGATTCGCATTCTTATGAAAGAAAGCCACAAGTCCGGTCTCATAGACAATACGGAGCTCACGCTTGTCGATAATATATTTGATTTTGCCGAAACGCACGCAAGGGAAATTATGATTCCGCGGACCGAGATGACCTGCTTGTATGCAGAGCTTTCGTTTGACGAGAACCAAGCCATTGCGCTGAAAGAAATGCATACCCGCTATCCGGTTTGCGACGGCGACAAGGACAACATTATCGGTTTTGTCCACATTAAGGATTTGCTGAAAGTAACCCATCAAGGTCTAACGGATATTCGCGCCATTACCCGTCCGATGACGACGGTGCCCGATTCGATGCATATCAGCACGCTCCTTAAGCTGATGCAGAAGAAGAAGACGCAGATCGCCATCCTCATCGATGAGTACGGCGGCACCTCCGGCCTCGTTACGCTGGAGGACATCATGGAAGAGATCGTCGGGGAAATTCAGGATGAATTCGATGAAGAGCGTCCCGATATCGAGCCAAGAGATGACGAGTCGCACTCGATCAACGGCATGATGCTGATTGAAGAAGTGAACAGTTATTTCGGCTTGGAAATCGAAAGCGACGACTACGATACGATTGGCGGCTGGATGTACGCTCAGATCGAGAATCCGCCGACCAAGGGCATGCGAGTTACTCATCCGGACGGCTTCGAGTTCATCATTGAAGAGACCGATCATCTGCGCGTATCCAGGATCGTCATCCGCAAGCTAACCAGCGAGGAAGTAGAGCAAGATTTTGAGCTGCAGGCTGAAACAGGCTAACCGCTATCATAAAATAAAGGGCATTCGCATATGCGAATGCCCTTATTATTTTAGCCTTTATGAACGATATCGATCGTACCTCCGCCCAAGCATATATCGCCGTCATAGAAGACGACGGCTTGGCCGGGCGTGATCGCTTTCTGAGGCTTCTCGAAAACGACTTCTCCGGTCGTACCGTCCTCGCCTAGCGTCAAGGTCACGGCTTGATCGGGTTGCCTGTAGCGGAATTTGGCTGTGCACGAAATCGGACCCTGCGGTTTAGTCGGCGAAATCCAATTGATGCCGGTCGCTGTCAGGCTGCCGGAGTACAAGCTCGGATGTTGATCGCCTTGAACGACATAAAGAATATTCTCTTTCAAATCTTTATCGGCCACGAACCAAGGTTCGCCGCTTCCGGAGCCGCCGATACCGAGCCCTTGGCGTTGACCGAGGGTATAATACATCAAGCCGTCGTGACGGCCTTTCGTTTCGCCGGTTACGATATCGACCATCGGGCCAGGCTGTGCCGGCAAATAGCCGCTCAAGAACTCCTTGAAATTGCGTTCCCCGATAAAGCAAACGCCGGTACTGTCTTTCTTCTTGGCTGTATGAAGGCCGAATTCCTCGGCGATTCTGCGCACCTCCGGCTTCGGCAGATGACCGATCGGGAACATCGCCTTGGCAAGCTGGTCTTGACGGAGGGCATGAAGGAAATAGGTTTGATCCTTATTGGAATCAACGCCGCGCAGCAGCTTCGCCTCGCCGTTCACAGTGCGCTCCAGTCGGGCATAATGGCCGGTTGCCAGATAGTCGGCGCCCAGCTCGATCGCCTTCTGCAGGAAGTCGCCGAATTTGATTTCGCGGTTGCACATGACATCGGGATTCGGTGTCCGGCCGCTACGGTATTCATCGAGAAAATAGGCAAATACTTTATCGAAATAGGCTTTCTCGAAATTGACCGTATAATAAGGGATGCCGATCTGGTCGCAGACGCGGCGAACGTCCTCTGCGTCCTCTTCGGCCGTGCAATGGCCGAACTCGTCGGTATCGTCCCAGTTTTTCATGAATATGCCGATGACGTCATATCCCTGCTGCTTGAGCAGCAGCGCTGTCACGGAAGAATCCACGCCGCCGGACATGCCGACAACGACTCGAATGGATGAATTGCTCATTTTAATTTCACCGCCTTGATAGTACAAAGCCGCTAAGGAGGCGCAATAAACCGCCGTTTGCCGCTTCAATTCCTCTATTGTAACATAGTTTGCATAGGATTTTCATGAAAGTGTCATCGATTTCTCAACATATTGTCCTCCAATTATGTTAACATAGATATGATATGGGAATACCATGAATTGTAAACGATGATTGCTCCAGCCTTTAAATAAGATACAGTTTAGCCCGGGAAGAGGTGTCGCAGTTGAAAATTTCAACCAAAGGCCGGTACGGTCTAACCATTATGATGGAGCTTGCAGCAAAGTTTGGAGAAGGTCCTACCTCGCTGAAGAGCATCGCAGAACGGAATCATTTGTCGGAGCATTATTTGGAGCAGCTGATTGCTCCTTTGCGCAATGCAGGTTTGGTCAAGAGCATCCGCGGCGCATACGGCGGCTACATCCTGTCGAAGGAACCGCAGGACATTACGTCAGGTGACGTGATCCGTGTTTTGGAAGGGCCGATTTCACCGGTCGATTTCACCGAAGAGGATGATCCGGCCAAGCGCGATTTATGGCTGAGAATCCGCGACAGCATCGCTGAGGTTCTGGATTCCACGACGCTGGCGGATCTCGTATCGTTCAAGGAAGAGGAGCCTCAGGACTCCTATATGTTCTATATTTAAGGATGATTGCATAATGGATCGAATTTACTATGATCATGCGGCTTCTTCGCCTCTGCATGCCGAGGCGGCTAAAGCGATGCTCGAGGTCATGACCGGCACGTACGGCAACGCTTCGAGCACGCACAGCTTCGGTCGAGCGGCAAGGCAGCTGCTGAACCGCTCGCGCGATGCGATCGCGTCCGGCATCGGCTGCACGGCAGGCGAGCTGGTATTTACTGGCGGGGGAACCGAAAGCGACAATGCGGCGCTTATCGGCGCAGCCAGAGCTGCCCGCAAACAAGGCAAATCCCATATCATAACCTCCGCGACTGAGCATCAGGCCGTGCTCCAAAGCTGTGAAGCGCTTCAGCGCGAAGGCTTCCGCGTTACGATTGTTCCGGTTGACGAACAAGGACTGGTCGATGCGGCGGAAGTTGAGCGAGCCATCGCAGCGGATACGGCGTTAATTAGCCTCATGCATGTCAACAACGAGACCGGCACGATTCAACCGATCGAAGAGATCGGTGAGCTCGCCCGGTCTAATAGCGTTCTGGTTCATGTCGATGGCGTACAGGCGCTCGGAATATTACCGATCGATTTGCGACAGCTTCCTGTTGACTTGATGAGCTTCTCCTCGCACAAAATCAACGGTCCGCAAGGCATTGGCGCTCTGTATATCCGTAAAGGAACGCCATTCGAGCCGGTGCTGTTCGGCGGCTCGCAGGAGCGCAAGCGCCGCGCGGGCACGGAGAACGTTGCCGGCATCGTCGGATTCGCCAAAGCGTTTGAACTTTCTGTGAATTCACTGGCCGAACGGAAACCTTTCATGGAAAGGCTTCGTTATACATGGATAGAGCGCATGCGCGAAATCGCAGGTGCGGAGAACATCGCAGTCAATGGACATGCATCTCTTTATGCACCGCATATTTTGAATTTGAGCTTTATTGGCGTCGGCACCGAGTCCATGCTGATGAATTTGGACTTGGCCGGCATTGCGGCTTCCGGCGGATCTGCATGCACGGCTGGCGCGCTCGAGCCCTCATATGTTCTCAATGCGATGAACGTTTCTCAAGAAAGACAAGCATCTGCTGTTCGGTTTAGCTTCGGGTTGGGAAATACTATGGAGGAACTCGAACGGGCCGCGAAAAAAGTTGCAACCTTTATGGCTCGTGTTCGTACTAATGCCTAGGAGGCTCTGCCCAACTTGTTGCGTTTACAGCATTTGATTGGATTGCCCGTCATTGAGATGAGCGGCGGCAAGCATGTCGGACATGTGAAGGATGCATGGTTCGACGAGCATTGGCAGCTTGGCGGCATCATCTTGGACGCCGGCAGACGGTTTCTGACTGCGATCAAGGCAGTGCTCTGGAACGATGTGATGGTTTGCGGCGAGGATGCCGTCATCATTATGAACGAAGCATCCGTCAGAAAGACGAAGCAAGCCGAAATCATGCGTTCCTTTCATACCGGATCGATCCGGTTGAAGGATTTGCCCGTCATCACGGTGGATGGCGAGCAACTTGGACGTGTATCCGATGTTTATTTTGACGAAATACAGGGTACACAGATAGTAGGATACGAGCTGACAGACGGTTTCATAGCGGATATTTTGGAAGGCCGCAAGTGGCTTCCTGCTCCGCAGCCTGTCGAAGAGGTCATGCTCGGCGAAGATGTCATTATAGTACCGGCCGGCAGTGAGGCGCGTCTGGCGCCGGTCGCAGTTTCTGAGTCGGATATAGGGAGAAATGTACGATGAAATGCCCAAATTGCAGTTCCAAGGATATCGGAAAGATCGGATCTCACCAGTATTATTGCTGGGGCTGCTTCATTGAATTGACGGTGAACGGCGATAAAATGTCGGTGTACCAGGTGGAAGAAGACGGTACGCTGAGCTCGCTGGACGATCTGTTCTTTGAAGACGATATGCCGCAGGTTCACGCGAACTGAACGAATAGCTAGCTTATCAATTAGGCGACCTTGCTGAGGTCGTCTTTTTTGTTTCCGACAGTCGCTCGTACTTGCCGGGATGATTTGTACAAGTAGTACATATACTGACAATAGTATCGGTTGCGTCTGCCCGCAAGGCGAGGCAGACGCCGGAATCAGGGGGTGGAGCCGTGGAACGGTTTACGAACAATCGTCTGTTTGCATGGCTTGTCTATCTCATATTAGGGCTGACCGCCCTTTATTTATTGCTGCTGCTCAAGCCGATTATCATCCAAATCTACGTGTTTCTGCGCGCGGTATTGGCTCCGTTCTTAATAGCGATGATCATTTCATACGTCTTGAATCCGATTGTTAGCTTGCTGAACGAGCGCAAAGTTCCCCGCACGATTGCGGTGCTGCTCATCTATGCCGTATTCTGCGCTTCGCTCGCCGTCGTGCTGATGAACGCTATCCCGATGTTTCTGGAACAGCTGCAAGAGTTGAACCGCCACATGCCGGATTTTACGATTAAAGCCCAGAACTTCGTGAACGACATCAACAACACGTCGTTTCTGCCCGAGAGCATTCGCTCCGGAATCGATAAATCGCTCTATAAGCTGGAGAAGCAAGCATCCGAAGCCATTTTTGCGTTTATCAACAATATCGGGCAAATGATCAACGTCGTCTTTATCGCGTTCATCATCCCATTTCTTGCGTTCTACATCTTGAAGGATTTCGAGGTGTTCGAACGGACGCTGCTGACGTATGTGCCGAAATCTCACCGTAAGCATGCAGTAAGGCTTCTTAAGGATATCGATCATGCGTTGGGAAGTTACATTAGGGGCCAGTTCATTGTCTGCGTCATCGTAGGTACGCTGGCTTACATCGGGTACTTGATCATTGGCATGCCGTATCCAATCCTGCTGGCAAGCGTCGTAGCCATCACGAACATCATTCCTTATCTCGGACCGTTCTTCGGCGCGGCGCCGGCGCTCATCATGGCTTCGACCGTATCCATCAAAATGATGCTGCTCGTCGTGGTCGTCAACACCGCTTGTCAAATCCTCGAAGGGAATATCATTTCGCCGCAGGTGGTCGGACGGACGCTGCATATGCACCCGTTGTCGATCATTTTTGCCTTGCTGGTCGGGGGAGAATTGGCGGGCATTGTGGGGATGATTTTGGCTGTTCCGATCTTTGCGGCATTGAAGGTGATTGTTCAGCACATCTTCGCTTACTACGTTAGGCGGAAGACGATTTGACAACGCATGCCAATCCTCGGTATACTAATGACAATTACGTTTATTATTGGCAAAGCGTTGATGAAACCGTAGTAGGCCATAGACCGCCAAGCAGAGAAAGAATTCCTTCGAGGGCACATGTACCGTGAAGCGCTCCCGTCGGCTGCGAGAATTCTAAGGGCGAAGGATGGCTGAAGGCTTGTTTCGGAGCGTGAACGAACTTCACCGGCTCAGACCCGTTAACATCTGTCTAAGGAGATCGCATGTCCAGCCTCGGCTGTACTTAGGTGCGATAACCAGGGTGGTACCGCGAATGATTCGTCCCTGCATGTTGGGGGCGTTTTTTTGTTTTTATTTTATTATTGGAGGATGAACCGTGATGAAAGCAAGCGAAATCCGTTCGAAGTGGCTCGCATTTTTTGAGAGCAAAGGACACAAAATCGAGCCAAGCGCTTCCTTGGTTCCGCATAACGACCCGTCGCTCTTGTGGATCAACGCAGGGATGGCGCCGCTTAAGCCTTATTTTGACGGCCGTGTCATTCCTGACAATCCGCGCATTACGAACTCGCAGAAATGCATCCGCACCAACGATATCGAGAATGTCGGCAAAACGCGCCGCCACCAAACGATGTTCGAGATGCTCGGCAATTTCTCGATCGGCGATTATTTCAAGGAAGAAGCGATTACTTGGGCATGGGAATTTCTGACCAGCCCGCAGTGGATCGGCTTCGATCCGGAGCGGCTTTCCGTTACGGTATATCCGGAGGATGAAGAAGCATTCCGTTACTGGAATGAAAAAATCGGACTTCCGGAGAAACGGATTTACCGCCTGCAGGACAACTTCTGGGATATCGGCGAAGGCCCGTGCGGACCGTGCACCGAGATTTTCTACGACCGCGGCGAAGCATTCGGCGACCTGAACGATCCGGAATGCTGGCCTGGCGGCGAAAACGAGCGGTTCCTGGAAGTATGGAACCTTGTATTTTCGCAATATAATCATAATAAAGACGGCAGCTACACGCCGCTGCCGAATAAAAACATCGATACGGGCGCAGGCTTGGAGCGTCTGACTTCGATTTTGCAAAACGTCGACTCCAACTTCGACACCGATCTGTTCCGTCCGATTATTGACCGCACCTGTCAAATAGCGAACGTCACCTATCATGCGAATTTGGAAATCGACATCGCGCTGAAAGTAATTGCCGACCATATCCGGACTGTAGCGTTCGCCGTTGGCGACGGCGTCATGCCGTCCAACGAAGGCCGCGGCTATGTCATCCGCCGCCTGCTTCGCCGCGCGGTCCGGTACGGCAAGACGCTCGACGTCGACCGTCCGTTCCTTTTCGAACTCGTAAGCGTCGTCGGCGGCATTATGGGCAGTCACTATCCGGAAGTTGTCGAGAAGCGGGAATTTATCGAGAAGGTGATCCGTACCGAAGAGGAGCGTTTCCACGAAACGCTGTCGGAAGGCTTGGCGCTGCTTGGCGAGCTCGTAAAAACAGCCAAAGCGAGCGGACAAACGCTGATCGGGGGTACGGATGCGTTCAAGCTATACGATACGTACGGCTTCCCGTTCGACCTTACGGAAGATTATGCGGCTGAGCACGGCATGACCGTAGACCGCGAAGGTTTCGACGCTTCGATGGAAGAGCAGCGCACTCGAGCGCGCGCGGCGCGCCAAGATACGGGCGGCATGAACGTGCAGGGCGGACCGCTTGCGGATTTCACGGCCAAATCGGAGTTCGTCGGCTATCAGGATCTGACGCTGCAAGGCGCGAAGGTCATTGCGATCGTGAACGGGGATTCGCTGGTGGAATCGGCTTCCGAAGGCAGCCAAGTGCTTGTCATTCTGGACCGCACGACATTCTATGCGGAGAGCGGCGGTCAAGTGGGAGACAGCGGTACGATCGAAGGCGAGAGCTTTGCATTGACGGTAGAAGACGTGACGAAAGCGCCTCACGGCCAATCGGTGCATCACGCTGTCGTGAATAGCGGCACCGTTTCGGTCGGCGACCAGGTTCAAACTGCCGTATCGGCGCAAACTCGCGAAGATACGATCAAGAACCATACGGCTACGCATCTGCTGCACCGCGCGCTGAAGGACGTGCTCGGCGAGCATGTCAACCAAGCGGGCTCGCTCGTTGATCCTGATCGCCTGCGTTTCGACTTCTCGCACTTCGGCAGCATCAGCGCCGAGGAACTGACTGAAATCGAACGCAGAGTCAACCAGCAAATTTGGCTCGGCACGACCCTCCAGATTGATTACAAATCGCTGACGGAAGCGAAAGAGATGGGAGCAATGGCGCTCTTCGGCGAGAAGTACGGCGATGTCGTGCGCGTCGTGCGCGTCGGCGAATACAGCCTCGAGCTTTGCGGCGGCTGCCACGTGGCAAATACGGCGCAAATCGGCTTGTTCAAGCTCATCAGCGAGAGCGGTATAGGCTCCGGCGTACGCCGGATCGAAGCGGTAACAGGCCGCCATGCGTACTTGTACATGGAAGGCCAGCTGGACCTGCTCAAACAAGCGGCAGCTCTGCTGAAGTCGAACCTAACCGATGTGCCGAAGCGGATCGAGTCGATGCACGCGCAGGTGAAGGAGCTTTCCCGCGATAATGAATCGCTGCAAAGCAAGCTGAGCCGGATAGAAGCGGGCTCCCTGGAGTCGCAAGCGAAGGTTGTCGGCGGAGTGACGGTACTTGCAGCACAAGTCAGCGCGCCATCGATGGATGCGCTGCGCGGTATCGTGGATGAACTCAAGACCAAGCTTAGCAGCGCGGTTATCGTCCTTGGCGCTGTAGCCGAAGACAAAGTAAACCTCGTCGCTGCGGTCTCGCCTGAGCTAGTGAAACAAGGCTTCCATGCCGGCAAAATCATCAAGGAAGCGGCAGCCGCTTGCGGCGGCGGCGGGGGCGGACGTCCTGATATGGCGCAAGCCGGAGGGAAAAATCCGTCTAAATTGGGTGAAGCCCTCCAAATTGCCGAAGAACTGGTTCTCTCACAGACAAATGTGATATGATATGAATATCATTCGGCTGTTAAGCGGCTTGGAAAGTGAGGTGCTGGCGATGAATTCGATGGACAAGACAATGAAATTCGACGTGAAAGCGGAAGGGCTTCAAGCTTCCTCAAGGGAAATTATGTTGTCGGTGTACGATGCGCTTCTCGAAAAGGACTATAATCCGATTAATCAGATCGTAGGTTATCTTTTGTCCGGAGATCCCGCATACATTCCGCGGCATAACAATGCTAGAAGCTTAATTCGCAGGAAAGAACGAGACGAGCTTATTGAAGAATTAGTCCGTTCCTATTTGAGTCAGCACAGCAAATAACCACCTTAAGGAAATGAGGCATCTGGTCGTATGCGTCTTATGGGATTGGATTACGGCGACCGCAGAATCGGCGTCGCCGTCAGTGATGCATTCGGTTGGACCGCTCAAGGGGTAAGCGTCGTTGAGAAGCGCCGTGACAACGGCGAGGACGAAGTCATTGCCAAGCTCGTAAAGGAACACGAAGTATCCGAAATCGTAGTCGGCTTACCGAAAAACATGAATGGCACCATCGGGCCGCGTGGCGAAATTTGCATCGCATTCGCACAACATTTACAGCAGAAGCTAAATGTACCCGTACACCTTTGGGACGAACGGCTGACGACCGTTGCCGCAGAGCGTGCGCTGCTCGAGGCTGACGTCAGCCGTAAGAAGCGAAAGTTAGTGGTGGACAAAATGGCGGCAACGCTAATTTTGCAAAATTATCTCGATTCTAAAACGAAAAGGTGAGGGTAACGATGACAAAGGACAACATGCAGTTTGAAGAGCCGGAAATCATCTACATTCCGGATGAAGACGGCAACGAAGAGGAATTCGAGGTAGTCATGAAGTTTGAGGTAGACGGCTCCGATCAGAAATATATGATGGTCGTTCCGCTCAACGTCGATTCCCAAGACGAACAGGACGAAGATTCCGACGAAGTCTACGCATTCCGCTATGAGGAAGACGGGGACGACTTGAAGCTATACACTATCGAGGACGAAGAAGAGTGGAACATGGTGGAGGAAACCTTCAACACCCTTCTCGCTGAGATTGACGATAACGACTAGAACGTTTAGCGTTCTACAGTCGAAGGGAGCTTAAACGGCGTGTCAGAACTGAAACGGATTTCCGTCCTGAAGGATATTTACGGTACGGAAGTGGATCTGATCGGCGAGGACGGCGGGACGGAACCGTTCCAAATCGTCGCTGAATTCCAATTGGGAGACAACTCCTATGCAGGATTGCAATCGCACGAGATGCGCAAAGAAGACGAAGTAGCATTCTTCCGCATTACGATGAAGGAAGGCGCCGATCCGGAGCTCGAATCCATCGAGAGCGATGAGGAATGGGAAGCCGTCGCGGAAGCATACGATGATTTGCAGTTCGAAGGCGATGAACAGCCTTGACTTGCACCTTTAACGGGGCGGAAATCAGCCCGGTTTTCTTATAGGAGTACGGAAGGGGCGGCGAATACCGCCCTTTTTCCGCGCGGATATGGAAATGGAGGTTAGGTTGCTTGAGCATCGAAGAGCATCAGTTCGCAGAAGACGACAGCGATATGCGTCCCGCCGGACCAAGGCGAGGACGTATTACGTTTTGGGTCATCACAACCATACTCGGCCTCATGATCGTAGCGGCCGGCAGCGTTTATCTTTACATTTGGAACGGCCTTCGTCCAGCGCCTGCAGGGAAAGCCGTCCAAGTCGAATTGAAGAAAGGGACATCGCCGATCCGCTTCTCCGAAGTGCTTGAGGACAATGGCATCATTCGAAACGCATTTATTTTTAAATATTACCTTCGTTATAAGAATGAAGGGCCGCGTTTCCAAGCCGGCGTATACGAGCTGACGCCCGGAATGGATAAGGATGCAATTATCGCCAAGCTTAATGCCGGTGAGACGATGAAGGCGGAAATGATGCGTTTTACAATCCCTGAAGGGTTTACGGTGGAGCAAATCGCGGAAACGATGGAGAAGGCTGGATACTCGGACAAAGCGACCTTCCTTTCCCTTGCGGATAAAGACCGGACGTGGAGCGACACGGACGCAGTGAAGCATATTCCGAAGAATAAGGATCTGCTGCACCGTCTTGAGGGCTATATGTTTCCGGAAACGTACGAGCTGAAGAAAGAAAGCAAACCGGAAGAGATTATCCAAAGACTGCTCCAAGAGCTGGATCGTAAGCTTGACTCGCTGCCCGGCAATTGGGAAGATTCGCTTGCTGCTCACAACGTTGATTTTCATGGGATGATGACGATCGCTTCTCTCGTGGAGCGCGAGGTCGTTGTCGATGAAGAACGCCCGATCGTCGCCGGAATCATCTACAACAGGCTTAAGAAGGGCATGCCGTTGCAAATTGATGCGACGGTTCAATATTTGCTCGACAAACAGAAGGAACGGCTGCTTCTCGACGATCTGAAAGTGGACAGTCCTTACAACACTTATAAAATCAATGGCCTTCCGCCTGGACCGATCGCTTCACCTAGCTTGAAATCGATTGAAGCGGCGCTGTTCCCGAAGGAAACGGATTATTTTTTCTACGTGACCAAGAAAGACGGGAGCCATGAGCATCTATTCGCGGAGACGCTTAAGGAGCACAACCGCAATATCGAGAAAAGCAATCAAACGGCAGGACAATAGGAGGATTTACAATGGCAACAAAACCGGAGCTGCTTATTGACGCGGGTTCGCTTGCCGATATGGAGCGGCTCATCGCCGCAGGTGCGGATGCGTTTCTCATCGGCGAATCGCGCTACGGCATGAGATTGCCGGGCGATTTCGATCTCGCGATGATGGGCGAAGCAGTCAAGCTGGCTCATTCGCATAACGTATCCGTGTACGCGGCTGTCAACAATTTGATGGACAATGACACGGTCGAAACGCTGCCGGCTTACATTCGCGGCTTGGCGGAAGCGGGCGTAGACGCAATCGTCTTCGGCGACCCTGCCGTGCTGATGGCTGCGCGCGCGGAGGCGCCGGGCATGAAACTACACTGGAATGCGGAGATGACATCCACGAATTTCGCGACGGCGAATTATTGGGGGAGGCGCGGAGCGACGCGTTTCGTTCTGGCGCGGGAGCTCAATATGGACCAAGTCATTGACATCAAGAAAAATACGGAGCTTGAAGTTCAGGTTCAGGTACACGGTTTGACCAATATCTATCATTCCAAGCGGCCGCTCGTGCAAAATTATTTTCAACATCAAGCGAAAAACGGCGAGACCGTCTCGGTTCCCGTTTACGGCAGACGTGAAGACGGCTTGTATTTAGTGGAAGCCGAACGCCCTGGCGAGCGGTTCCCTATCTACGAAGACGCAGGCGGCACGCATATTATGAGCTCGGATGACCTCTGCATGATCGAAAATTTGCATGAGCTGATGGAAGTTAATATCGATAGCTTTCGGATCGAAGGGCTGTTAAAATCAATTGAGTACAATGAAACCGTCGTTCGGGCATACCGCGCCGCTATCGATGCTTATTGCGCCGATCCGGAAGGATATGCTTTCAACGAAGAGTGGCTCGAAGAGATTGTGAAGGTTCAAGATCCGTCCCGGGAGCTTTCGTACGGATTTTTCTATAAAGAACAAGTTTATTGAGATGTCACCCATGGAAGTCGTGGAGGTGAAGCAGGTGACAACAAAGACAGCTCCCCGCTTTACGGGGAAACGTTATCGTCTAGATAAGCCGGAGCTGCTTGCTCCAGCAGGAAACTTGGAGAAGCTCAAGTTTGCCGTTCATTATGGCGCGGATGCGGTTTATATCGGCGGGCAGAAGTACGGCCTTCGCTCCAATGCCGACAACTTCAGCTTCGAGGAGATGAAGGAAGGCGTTGAGTTCGCGAACCGTTATGGAGCCAAGGTGTTTGTGGCGACGAATATTTATGCCCACAATGAAGATATCAGCGGCCTCGAGGATTACTTGCGCGAGCTTGAGGCAGCCGGAATTGCGGCGATTATCGCTGCCGACCCGGTCATTATCGAGACGGCGCAGCGCGTAGCGCCAAAGCTGGAAGTACACTTGAGCACCCAGCAATCGACGCTGAACTGGCAAGCGGTGAAGTTCTGGAAGGACGAAGGCTTGCCGCGCGTCGTGCTTGGCCGTGAGACCAGCATTGAGGAAATCGCCGAAATCAAGGCGCACGTGGACATCGAGATCGAAGCGTTTATTCATGGCGCGATGTGCTCGTCCTTCTCTGGACGCTGCGTATTATCGAATCATTTTACCGATCGTGATTCAAACCGCGGCGGCTGCTGCCAATCATGCAGATGGAAGTACGACATTTACGAGGACGACATCCAGATGGTCGGCATGGATGCGGACAAATTCACCATGAGCTCCAAGGATTTGTGCATGCTTGAGCACATTCCGGATCTGATCGATGCCGGCATCGACAGCTTCAAAATCGAAGGCCGGATGAAGAGCTTGCACTACGTAGCTACGGTCGTTAACGCGTACCGTCAAGCGATCGATTCCTATATGGCCGACCCGGAAAATTACGAGCTGAAGCCAATTTGGCTGGAAGATATTCAGAAGGCGGCGAATCGACCGGTAAATACGGGGTTCTTCTATGACACACCTGGTGCCGAAGACCATATCTACGAACCGGAAGACAAAGCCGTGCCATACGATTTCGCAGGCGTTGTCGTTTCCTATGATGAATCAACCGGACTTGCCGTGGTTGAGCAGCGTAATCACTTTAAGCCAGGAACAGAAGTGGAGTTTTTCGGGCCGAATGGAACCTTCTTTAAACAAGTCGTTGGCCAAATCACCGACACAAGCGGCAACGGGCTGGATGCGGCTAGACATCCGCTGCAGCATGTAGTCATGAAGACCGAGCATCCGGTCAAGCCAATGGACATGATGCGCAAAAGGGTTCGTTAAAAAGCGGTTTCTAAATCATCCTAATCATCAATGATTAGGATGATTTTTTTTGTGAAAATAATTCCTTTTTCCCTAACATTACGAAGATGTTAAGCCGATATTAAGGATATTGCGTTTACCCTATACGAAAAGATCCGCACTCGGAAAACTATCCTCAATCAGGTGGTGTCTAGTCATTGAAATTGAAGCTTAACGTGAAGAGAGAGAAAACGAGAACACAAACTCAAACGCAAACAAATGAAGGGGCTATTTCAAGTATGAAAGCGCTCTATTCGTCGTCGGTAGACGGACTGAAGAATGTGAAGGTGTCCAATCCGATCAAATCGGTCGGCCTTATGCTGTTTCTTATTATTTTCAGCGCCATTCTCGTCTGCGTTCTTGTGGTTGGATTATTCTCCTACTCGACCTCGAAAAACATCATCAAGCAAAAAGTAGCGGATTCCAGCGCAGTCGCCATCGCGCAATCCAAAAGCAAGCTGGACCTCATGTTCAAGAACTACGAAGCGTTATCGATGCAAATCCTGCTTGATAAGACGGTTCAAGATAACTTGGCGAAATATGAAACGGCCAAGGACGATTACGACCGCTTTGATGTCATGAAGAAGCTTAGCGATTCGATTCAATCTTACATCCTCGGCAATTCGACGATTGTCGGAGCATCCATCATTCCGCTTGACGGCAAGTCCGCCTCCGTTACGGTCGGTTCTGCCAGCATCACTACGGAGGATGCTAAAGGTACGGAATGGATGAAGAAGATCGTTGACGGCGGCGGCAAGCTTATCTGGCTTCCGTCACAGGTTAAAGGCTATAGCGGCAGCGCATCGGAGCCAACTTTCGGCATGGGGCGGGTCATGAAGAATACGGTTACGAACAAAGGCAAATATATCATCGTTGTCGAGATTTATTTGAAAGAGTTTTCGAAGCAGCTTGAGGATTTGAATCTGGGAGAAGGCAGCGATGTTACGATCGTTGACAGCTCGAACAACCTGGTCTTCAGCAAAGATCCGGCATTGATTGGACAACCATCGCCAATTGAGTTCCCAGCGGATCAAGATTCCGGCAACTCGACTGAGGAATTGGCTAACGGAGAAGAAGTGCTCGCAATTTATAACCAGTTTGCGTCGGTAAATTGGAAGCTGGCCGGTTCGGTACCGGTTAATCAGCTTGTGAAGGATGCCAAGCAAATCCAGAATGCGACCTTTATCATCGCCGGTATCGCTGCGATGCTCGCCATTGGCATCGGAATGCTCGTAATTCGAATGGTTGCGATTCCGCTTGTCAGCCTGCGAAACCTCATGAACGAAGGAGAACGAGGTAACCTGACCGTCCGTTCATCCATCAATAAAAAGGATGAAATCGGTCAATTGGCACAGAGCTTCAATCAGATGATGTCGCAAATCACGGTGCTTGTCGCCCAAACGAATCAATCCGCGCAGGACGTGCTGGCAACAGCGGGCGAGCTTTCGGACGCCTCGAAGAAAACGGCTATTTCCGCGCGCGAGATCGCGGTGGCAACGGAGGAAATCGCCAATGGCGCAACCAGCCTTGCGATTGAAGCGGAGAAGGGCAGCGATTTAACAACTGAAATCGGCCGGCAAATGCAGCAGGTCATGCGTGCGAACCAACAGATGGGCTCTGCGGCTTCCGAGGTAGAGAAAGCAAGCCGTCAAGGTACGGCTTATATGAACGGCTTGATCGAGAAAACGGGCATGACGGAGGAAATGACGCGTTCGATGGTGGAGAAAGTAGACCGCCTGAAGGAAAGTACGCGTTCCATACGAAAAATTCTCGATGTACTTAACAACATGACGAAGCAGACCAATATTTTGTCCTTGAATGCGACAATCGAGGCAGCGCGCGCAGGTGCTGCGGGCAAAGGCTTCATGGTCGTAGCGGACGAAATCCGTAAGCTGGCTGACCAATCCCGTCAATCGATTGATGTTGTTGGCCAAATCACGGAAACGATCCAAAAGGAAATCGACGAAACGGTTCATGTATTGTCCGATGCTTATCCGATCTTCCAAGAGCAAATCCAATCGGTCAAAGAAGCGAATCTAATTTTCTTGTCCGTACAAGGCCAAATGGGCGACTTCGTCGGCAGCCTTAGCTCGGTTACCGAATCGATCAGCAGGCTGGAGCGCTCGCAATCTGTGCTCACCGATGCAATGGGCAACGTAAGTGCGGTTGCGGAGGAATCGTCCGCGACGTCTGAAGAAGTTGCGTCCTTGAGCAATGAACAAAACAGCATTAGCGAAGGTTTGGTGCGGTTGTCCGACAAACTGGAGACCGTCTCGACGGGGCTGAAAGAAACGCTCAGCCGTTTCCGGACCTAAATAGGAAAGGCTGACACTGCTTGGTGTCAGCCTTTCTGGTTGGTGCAAGAAAGAGGCGTGGGATTTATCCCACGCCTCTTTACGCGTTCGAATATGAATTAATCCCGGCTCTGCGTGAAGATCATAATGTACTTGATGAGCTCCAGCAGGGAGATAAGTGCGGCTGCGACGTAGGTCAGCGCAGCGGCATTGAGCACCTTGGCGACACCGCGCTCTTCTTCGTTCGTAATGAAGCCTTCGGCGATCATGATTTCTCTGGCACGGTTGCTTGCATTGAACTCAACCGGCAAGGTGACGAGCTGGAACGCTACGGCACATGTGAAGAACAGAATGCCAAGTCCGATCAATCCGGTCGCCTGGAATAGGAAGCCGGCAATAAGCAGAAACGGAGCTATGCCGGAAGCGAATCTTACGACCGGGAAAATCTTATGACGCACAACCAGCATCGGGTAGTGAACGCTGTGCTGAATCGCATGGCCGACCTCGTGACAGGCTACAGAGACCGCCGATATCGAGTTCTCGTAGTAGACTGGCTCAGACAGCCTTACGACGCGGTGGATCGGGTCATAGTGGTCGGAAAGCCTTCCTGGCACCGGCTCGATAGGAACATCATGCAGGCCGTTACGATCAAGCATCATGCGCGCGGCCTGGTAGCCGGTAAGCCCGCTCATCGTTTGTACGTCGGACCAACGGTTGAACGTGCCTTTGACTCTAAACTGCGCCCACAACGATAGAATAAAGGCGATAATAATTAGAAAATCCATTGGGTGAAAAAACATTGTCGTTCCCTCCATTGAAAGTTGAGTTCTACATAATACCGCCTTTGTTAAGGAGCAGCATCAGCGCTTCGACGCATGCGGCGGTTTGAGGCACAAGACGTTTAAACACCTGCTTGGCCTGCCCAGGCTTCAGCTGGTTGAGCACCGGCTCAATCTCTTGTACCTCGCGCTGCAGCTGTTCAAGATGCAGCTGCAGCTCCATGAGCTTGCCTGACACTTGTTCCTCCGACGAAACTTTACGCCAGCCTGACATCGTTGTTTTGATTTCGTCGAGCGTATATTTGTCTTGCTTCAACTGTACTATACGTTTGAGCCGGTGCAAGGTTTCATCGCTGTATAAGCGATAATTTTTTGCCGTCCGCTTCTCAGGTTCGATTAAACCCATTGAGGTGTAGAAGTCAATGGTGCGGGGACTCACACCGGCCATTTTGGACAATTCGCCAATCCGGTACAGCAACGGTTCGGACAATAGGATCACCTCTTTCACTAAAAGGTATGTAAATAATGCTCCTAGTTCCTATGATACAGAATCTATAACCATACAGTCAAACGTAATGCTTTGGCGGAATTTGCAAGTTATAAACCTGACATGAATATTCAACCCTTCAGGGCATTCGTAATTTAAAAGTAGAAACTGACATAGGATAGGGTAGAATGGCGATCAAAACGCGAAGAATAAAGCAATGGAGATGCAGATTTTACATAATTACTGTGAAAAAACTTAACATTCGCTTCAAACGAAGAAGCTAATGTTAGATTTTTTTCGGTAAAATGAAAAAACTGTATTGTCAAAAAAGGCACTTCTGACTATAATGACATTAAGTCTTTCCTTTCGTGTTAAGAAACATTACATTAGGGAGTGGTCGTAGTGGTCAAAAAGTTGATTTTGTCTTTAGGTGCTCTTTCGTTGTTATTTCCGGCAATGGCTTTCGCAGATGACCCATCTGCGGGCACGCTCAACATGGGACTGAACTCCATTTGGGTAATGATCGCCGCGATTCTGGTTATCTTGATGCAAGGTGGATTTATTCTTCTCGAATCCGGTTCGACACGCATGAAGAATGCCGGTCACATTGCCGGTAAGACGATTTTCACAGTAGGTCTTTGCACATTGGTTTATTGGGCGGTAGGTTATGCGATCGCTTTCGGCTCCGACAACGCGGAGAGCTCGATCAGCAAATTCATCGGCTGGGGCAGCTACTTGTTCTCTCCTGCGGTAGCGGCGGCTGACGGTGAATCGCTTCCATCGACGATCTTCTTCGTCTTCCAGCTTGCATTCGCAGCCGTATCCCTCTCCATTGCTTGGGGTGGATTCGCTGAGCGCGCCAAGCTTTCCGCTTATCTTGTCTTCACAATCTTGTTTACTGCACTTATTTACCCTGTTATTTCTCACTGGATTTGGAGCCCAAGCGGCTGGTTGTTCGCTGAAGGCGCTCAAGACTACGCTGGCTCCACAGTCGTCCACCTAACCGGTGCGCTTGCGGCCTTTGCGGCGACGGTGCTGCTGAAGCCTCGTATCGGCCGCTTCAACAAAGACGGCTCCGCCAATGAAATTCTCGGTCATAACCAAGTATTCGGCGCATTGTCCGTTCTTATTCTGTGGGTCGGCTGGTTCGGCTTCAACGCAGGCAGCGCGCTTGGCGTAGGCGATGGTTTCTTCGGTTATGTAGCATTCAATACGCAGCTTGGGGCTGCCGGCGGCGCGGTTTCCGCACTTCTGATCTCCTGGCTCGTAAACGGAAAAGCTGACATTCCTACGACATTGAACGGCGCTCTGGCCGGCCTCGTAGCCATCACTGCAAGCTGTGCTTTCGTTGATCCGTGGGCTGCTGTTCTCATCGGTTTGATTGCAGGCGTACTCGTCTTCTTCAGCGCAAAATTTTTCGAGAAAATCAAAGTCGACGATCCGATTTATGCGCTTTCCGTACATGGTGCGGCAGGGGTTTGGGGTACGCTGGCGAATGGTATCTTTGCAACGGAGGAGCTGGCTACGAAGCTGAATGTCGGCAGAGGCGGCATCATCGACACAGGCAGCTGGCACCAAATGTGGGTACAGCTTGAATCCGTGCTCGTCTGCGGCGCCTACGTGCTCGTCGTTTCGTTCATCCTGCTCGGCATCATGAAGGTCGTTATGGGACTTCGCGTAACGGAAGAGCAAGAGATTATCGGCCTTGACCTGTCCGAGCACGGTACTTTCGGGTATCCGGAGCAAATGAAAAAAGCGCAGCAAAGCCTGTAAGCCGTGTTTTGCGTAGCAAAGACACAACCATAGAAATGCGTAGCAAAGACACAACCATAGAAATGCGTAGCAAAGACACAACCATTGAAATACGAAGCAAAGATACAACCATAATACGTTGACTGACATAGGGGTGAGCAACGCATGAGCGATCCGGTTCGTGCAAAGCTGCTGTCACGCATCGGGAAGGCCGATGATGTGGTTACGCTGCGAAGCTTGCGGGATCAAATCCATGAGCGCATGGAAGCTCTGCATGCCGAACAACCGGCAGAACAATTTTATACGGATCTGAATGAGGTGCATGACGCGTTTATTCGGCGGGCGATCTCACTTTCAGAAGGGCAAATGGCACGGCTGGGGCATGGTTCCCCACCCGTGCCTTACGCGTATTTATTGTTCGGCAGCGGGGGCAGACAAGAACAAACGCTATCCAGCGACCAGGACAGCGGCATGATTTATGGCGATCCGGAGGAGGAGTCGGAGCTTGAACGGGTGAGGGACTATTTTCATACTTTCGGCAAAATGGTCGTTCAAACGCTGGAGCGACTCGGCTATCCGCCTTGTGAAGGCGAAGTGATCAGCGCAAACCCTTTCTGGTGTCAATCTCTGACGGAGTGGAGGGCGAAGTTAGACGGTTGGTTTGAGGAGCCTGGTTGGGAGGTTGTCAGGTATCTTCTCATCGTTGCAGACAGCCGGTTAATCTACGGAGAGAACCGCTTATTGCAAGCGCTTAAGGATCATTTCTTTTCCGATCTGCTGGCAAATCCCGTTATCGCGCGTCACATGTTGAATAATACGATGCGCCACAAGGTATTGATCGGCGTGTTCGGCCAGCTGCTTAAGGAGCAATACGGCGAAGATGCCGGCGGTCTGGATTTGAAATACGGGGCTTATATTCCGATGGTCAACGCGATTCGATTGTTGAGCATTCAAGCGGACATACGCGAAACGTCGACGTTAACGCGAATCGACCGCTTGTATCAACAGGGGGTCGTTTCAAAGGAGGATCATGCGCTGTATGCGCATATTTTTGCATTATTTTTGCGGCTGCGGCTGATGAGCACCTTGAAGAGGGATGACGGTTTGTATACGAATAACGGGAAGCTGCCTCGCGCCAAGATGACGAAAGAATTAATTGATGAGCTCAAGGCGGGGCTCAAAGGGGTGAAGAAGCTGAGGCGGTTCGTGCAGCGGCAGATGACGGGCAGGCAGTAGGCTAGGCGGAGGGGAGTAGCATGAAGGAGCAGAAAAGTGTTGGCAGGATGTGGCATTTATACAAAATGGGCGGGATAACGCCGGCGATCGCTTCCATGATGGGCGCTCAAAACGCGCAGCAAATGGCCTTCATTCGTTCCATGTCGAAGGAGCAGCGGAAGGATTCCGTCATGGACCAGCCGCTTCACGAAATGGAGTATGTCGTCTTTGATCTGGAAACGACCGGATTTTACCCGACGAACGGGGACGAAATTTTGTCGGTCGGAGCCGTACTCGTCCAAGGGGACCGGATTGCCGAGGATCGCACCTTCTACAGCCTGGTTAACCCGAAACGCAAAGTACCCAAGCATATTGCGGAGCTGACCGGCATCACGAATGAAATGGCGGGGGATGCGCCGGATCTCATGCAGGTCCTGCATGATTTTATGGAATTCGTCGGGCGGAGGCTGCTTGTTGCGCATGCGAGCGGACATGACAAGCAGTTTCTGAATGCTGCGCTCTGGCGGACCTCGAAGGTGTATTTGACCCACAGGGTGCTGGACACGATGATGGTTGCCAAGTGGCTGGAGCCGAATCGGGAATCCTATAGTTTGGATGACTTGCTTGAGCTGGCGGGAATTGATATAACGCAGCGGCACCATGCGCTGGAGGATTCATTCATGACGGCGAGGCTGTGGGTAAATTACTTGCAGCGCATTCAAAGCCGGAACGTCATCACGCTCGGGGACTTATATGCTTATTTGAGTCAGCATTAAAGGAATGAAGGTGCCGCCATCGACCCGGTAGGGCTGAATGCGCGGCATGTCCGGGTCTAGAAGCGAAATAATCCAGTAGGTTGTCGATGAGGCGTGAAGACCGTTCAGATCGGATGGGCTAGGCAGCGGAAGCGACGAAGGATGGGAATGAAAATAACCGACAAGCGATTGTCGGTTTTTTTGCATGCGGTAGCAAGTTTGGATCCATGCTGCCGGATCGAAATCAAAGCGGCTTCGTGGCTGCCGCGACCGGTTCGGAATCGGATATACGCTGGTAACGGTAAGGATCGGCGATGCGGACTGCTCGCTGTCTCCGATAGGCAGAATTGCGTCGCTGGCGAGAATGCCGCATGCCTCGTTCGGCAATGCGCGTACGCAGCTGTCGATCATGCGTTGATAGGCATCGGCCGTAATTGTCGCATACGCTTGCTGAGCATGCAGCCGGTAATCTCCTGCTTCGTTCATCCTGTCCATAGCCTCGTTTCTTGCATGTTTCAAAGTTTAACTCTTTTCTTCATTATAACGGGTTGATGCCCTCCTTAGTAGTCCGGCCTAGACATCGCCTGCGGTCTTAGGCGGGTGCACGAGGAAAACGATGATGAGCAGCGCCCCTAGGGAGAGCGCGGCTACAATGCCGTAGAGCAGCGTATCGGAGCGCTTGGCTATCCAGCCGAATAACGGCGGGCCGAAGGCGACGCCCAGGAAACGCAGGCTGCTGTAGAGCGAAGTGACCATGCCGCGGTGCTCGCGGTCGACCGCGCCCGTGATCAGCGTATTCAAGCAAGGGAGCAATAGCCCTGTACCCGTGCTGCTTAGCGCGGCGAAGCCGATCAGCGCATATATATTGGCATGCATGAAGGCGGCGGCAGCGAGCGCGCCGCTCATGACGGTCAAGCCGATCATCATCAGCCGGCGCATCAATTTGCCGTTGTTTTTAATATGGCGGCCGGTTACGTAAGCTGTAACCACAAGAAACAGAAGCGGAATGGCTAGAACGCCGCCTTTTGCGACGCCGTCCACGCGGTAAGGAGCTTCCTCCAGAACGTCCGATAACCGGAACAGGACGCCGAACAGAATAAAGAGCCCTAGCGAGCCCGACACGAAGGCGGATATGAGCCAACGTCCCTTTTCCTTAAAGACCTTCACGATATCGGAAATGTACTGCTTAACAGGTGTTTTTGTTTTATTTTCGTTTGGCGGTTCTTTAATAAGGAACATCATCGCTGCGAAAGAGCCGGCGCAAAATAGCGGAAAAGCAAATAAAGGCGCATACCATGCCATCAATGCCAGTAGGGAGCCGATAATCGGGCTTATCACTTTGCCTGCGCCGTTAGAGGCTTCGATGAGGCCCAGTGCCTCGCTCTCGCTGCCGTCTCTGTACATGTCGCCGACGAGCGCCATGGCGATGGGCGATGTGCCGGCTGCGCCGATTCCTTGAAGCGCTCTAGCCGCAATTAGCAGCCAGTAGGAGTGCATCACGGCACCGACTCCCGCTGCGATACCGGCGATTCCGTAGACGGCTAGAGAGGGCAAAATGACGGCTTTGCGGGTGAAGCGGTCGGACAAGTAGCCGGAGATCGGGATAATCAGGCCGGCAGCCACGGAAAACAACGTAATGACAAGGCTGGCTTGAAAGGTGGAAATGCCTAGCTCGCGTTCCATATCAGGCAAAATAGGAACGAGCATCGAGTTGCCCAGCACGAGTACGAGCGGTACGGTTGCCAGGGCGCTATATTCAAGCCATTTTCCTTTTCCTTTGCTTTGACCGGCATCGGCGCCACCGGATTGCACCGTCCGCAGGTTGCCTTTCGATCCTTGCGACCAGCCGGATTTCGTCGATTGCTTCATTAGAACAGCTCCCATGGCGATTTTGTGTCATCCCGCCCCTAATGTGCCCACGAACTTGAGCATCCATTCCCAAGCGTGGTAACATGTAGTGAGGTTGTACAAGATAAGTAAAACGCATAAGAGAGAAGGCGCAGCTATGAAACGATCTATGGTGCTGATCGTCATCGTGCTCATTCTGGCAGGTGCGGCAGTATACCAAAATAAAGGCAAGCAAAGCGAGGCGCTTGCAGCTTCCGAAGACATGCTGCCGAAGCCGGGTTACACGGCTCCGACGCTCCAGCTTCCGGATTTGAACGATAAAGAGACCGCGGTCGGCGGCAAAAGGGAGAAGCTGCTTCTTGTGAACTTCTGGGCGTCCTGGTGCGGACCGTGCGAGATAGAAGCACCCGATATGCAGGCGCTGGCGGAGGAGTATGGAGACAAGCTGGAGCTCTACGGCATCAATGCGACGAGCATGGACAGAGAGCGGCAAGCGAGGGAATTCGTGGTTCAGCAGAAGCTGACCTTCCCGATTTTAATGGACCGCGACGGCAAAGGGACCGATTTGTATAAAGTCAATCAATTCCCGACCAGCCTGCTGATCGACAGCAAGGGCATCGTGAGGGAGCGAATCGGCGGCGCGATATCCAAGGGGCAGTGGAAGGCCATTATCGACAAATGGCTAGCCGTGGAGGAAGAACAGAGCAGCAGCACATAGAAATAAAAAAGAACGCCGGATCAGCCATTAAGGCCGATGCCGGCGTTCTTTCTATTAGTGGTTCACCAAGCCAAACTGCTCGCGGGGCTCATCGTGCGCGTTATCGATCTTGGACATATTCAGCAGCGCGTAGCGGATGCTGTCCACCAGCGCCTCCCAGCTGGCTTCAATGACGTTGCTCGAAACGCCTACGGTGCTCCAAGTGTTCTTGAAGTCCGTCGATTCCATCAGCACGCGGACTTTAGCGGCTGTAGCGTCCTTCTCGTCGATGACGCGGACTTTATAGTCGGACAGATGGAAATCGTTAATGCTTGGATAAAATTGCTCCAACGATTTGCGCAGCGCGTTGTTGAGCGCGTTGACAGGTCCGTTGCCTTCGGCGGCCATGTAAACGGTCTGGCCGTCGACGTTGACTTTCACGATCGCTTCGGCATTCATGCTGCCGCTTGTTTTTTCCACGATCATTTTGAGCGATTCCAGCTTGAAGATTTCCTTCATCTCGCCGAACGCATCGCGCAGCAGCAGCTCAAGCGACGCATCGGCGCCCTCGAATTGATAGCCCTGATGCTCCAGATCTTTGATCCGCTCCATGATTTGCTTCGTCTTGTCGTTGTTTGCGTTCACGTCAAGTCCAAGCTCTTGCGCCTTGGAGATAATGTTGCTTTGGCCGGCCAGCTCGGATACGAGCACGCGCTGTTTATTGCCGACAAGCTCCGGACGGATATGCTCGTACGTTTTGGAATCTTTCATGATCGCGGATACATGGATGCCGCCCTTATGGGCAAATGCCGCGTTGCCGACGTAAGGCTGGCCGACAGGCATATGGACGTTCGCGATTTCGCTGATATAGCGGGCCGTCTTCGTCAGCGATTGCAGCTGGTCGTCGCTGATGCAGCGGTAGTCCATCTTAATTTGCAGGTTAGGGATGATGGAGCACAGATTTGCGTTGCCGCAGCGTTCGCCATAGCCGTTGATCGTTCCCTGCACCTGACGCGCTCCGGCTTGTACCGCGGCGAGCGTGTTGGCAACGGCCAGCTCGCAGTCGTTATGGGTGTGAATGCCGATCGGCGCGTTCAGCTCCATGCGGATGCGGGAGACGATATCGTAGACTTCCGTCGGAAGCGTGCCGCCGTTCGTGTCGCACAGAACGATCCAGTCCGCGCCGGCATCCTGTGCTTTGCGCAGAACCGATAGAGCATATTCGGGGTTATGTTTGTACCCGTCGAAGAAATGCTCGGCATCGAAAATCGCTTCAACGTCGTTGCGTTTCAGGAACGCGAAGGAGTCGTAAATCATCGACAAATTTTCTTCTAGCGTCGTTTGCAGCGCGGTGTGCACGTGGAAGTCCCACGACTTGCCGACGAGCGTGGCTGCAGGAACGCCGGATTCTACGATGCGCACGAGGCTGCTGTCTTGCTCGGCAAGCGAGTTTTTGCGCCTAGTGCTGCCGAAAGCCGTAATTTTGGCGCCGAGCTTCAAGTTCTTCGCGCGTTGGAAAAATTCAATGTCTTTGCTGTTGCTGCCTGGATTTCCGCCTTCAATATAATGAACGCCAAGTAAATCTAGCTTCTGGGCAATTTTTATCTTGTCATCCGCGGAGAGGCTGATACCTTCGCCTTGCGTGCCGTCACGCAGCGTTGTATCGAAAATAGAGATTAAGTTTGCCATCCTATGTAAGAGCCCCCTTCACTACTGAATCCAATGCTAGTCATAATTTTTTATTATAGCATTACTTATGCGGTGCGTAAATGTTCCGTTGTTTGCGCTCCACGGCCGCGAGTTGACGGGCTATTTTGGCGATTGTATGCTGAGCATAAAGGACTTTTGCGCATATAAGGAGAGGAATGCCGCCGTGGATAAGCCGGCCGCCAAGAACCGAGTCATTCTGCACCTGGACATGAATGCGTTCTACTGCTCCGTACACGAAGCCGAGGAGCCGCATAAATATAAAGGAAAGCCCACGGCAGTCGCCGGAAGCGTCGAGCTGCGCAAGGGCATCATCGTTACCTCGTCCTACGAGGCCCGGAAGAAAGGGGTGAAGACGGGGATGACCGTGCGGGAAGGAATGCGCAAGTGCCCGGAGTTAATCCTTATTCCTCCCGACTTCAATCTCTACCGGACCTATTCGCGCGGGTTCATGTCGATTGCCAGACAGTATACGCCGCTCGTTGAAGCGACGTCCATCGACGAATGCTACCTGGATATTACGGGGTCCTCCGCCTTCGGGGAGCCGCTCGAGATCGCTCACGCTATCCAGGACCGTATCCGAAACGAGTGGAACCTGCCGTGCTCCATCGGTATTGCGCCTAATAAGCTGCTGTCGAAGATGGCCTCGGATTTGCAGAAGCCGAACGGCTTTACGGTGCTTCGCATCCGCGATGTCCCGAGGCTGCTCTGGGATAAGCCGTGCGACGCGCTGTTCGGCATCGGCCGCAAGACGGCCGAGAAGCTCATTAAGCTGAACATCCGCACGATCGGGCAGCTGGCGGAAGCCGACGAGGCGATGCTGACGAAGCATTTCGGCGTCGTCGGCTCGTGGATGAAGGCCGCATCGCACGGATACGATTATTCGCCCGTCAATGCGGAACGGGAGCGAAACAAATCCGTCGGCCATACGACGACGCTGCCCACTGATGTAAAGGACCGTGCGGAGGCGCATCGCATCTTCTTGAATCTGGCCGATCAGACGGGCCGCAGGATGCGCCGCCAGAACATGATGGCGTCCACGGTGCAGATCGTCATCCGAAGACCGGATATGACCACGCTGAGCAGGTCGGTGACGCTTCCCGTACCGACGGATTCCGCTTCCGATATCCATAAGGAAGCCTGCAAGCTGTTCGATAAGCACTGGCCGGATGGAGAGCCGGTCAGGCTGCTCGGCATTACGCTGCAAAATCTATCGCTGCAGGAAGAAACGGCCGTCCAGCTAGATTTGTTTGAGTATAAAGAGCAGCCGAAGAAGGCTGCTTTGACGAAGACCATGGATATGCTGCGAGATAAGTTCGGCGAGGATGCCGTGCTGACGGCAGGCATGCTTGGCGACGATCCTTCGGCCCTTATCCGGAACAAACGAATTCGAGGGACATCCTTGCAAATAGACGAGCATATGTTATATAGTGATGAATGAGGGTTGTTCGCTTAATGAGCACACATGAGTAAGCTTACTGGCTTACAATTAATAGGAGGGAATACGATGTCGAAGTTTACTTGGGTTGAGAAAGATACGTGCATTGCATGCGGTGCTTGCGGAGCAACGGCACCTGACATTTACGACTACGACGATGAGGGTCTAGCAGAAGTCATCTACGGAAACGACGGTAACCACGGTAATACGGAAATTCCATCGGATCTGTACGACGATTTGCAAGATGCGGCTGATGGCTGTCCGACGGACTCCATTAAAATCGCTGACGCTCCTTTTAATAACTAATTCTTTTCATAGGAAGTCATTTCACTCAAGCAAATCCCGTTTCTTGTTTCTACAAGAGATGGGATTTTTCTTGTACTAGAGGGATGCTGCGTTCGGATGGAACTGGAGGATCTGGAGGATCCGTATGACCTGATACCGCTTGGAACGCGTGTCGACATAAAAAGCGGTGTTCTTCCCGCCCCGCGGAAATCGCCGGACGACAAGCGTTAAAGCTTGAAGCCGAGGGCAGGATGAGACGAACACCGCTGTCATTTGCAAATGGTTAGGTTAACTTAGCTTTGCACCGTATCCTATTTATCTAGAATCAGCAATATGGCCATAACAATGACGATGACGATGAAGATAGAACCGATCCATACGAGCGCTTTCTTGTTGGTTTGCTCCTTTTGCTTGCTTTTTAGAATAGGGGGTCTTTTCTTGACATGGCTCATACGGCTCAACCTTTCTTTACAAATGGGTTTGTACTCTTATTGTAATCGTTTTCTTGCAGGGATACAACATCGCAATCGGTTGCGGGTGAAGAGCGAGTGCGCACGAAAGAGGCGCCTTGCTCTTTATTTTTCCCTGCCGACACGTTAAACTGTTCGATAGAGCTAACACGAAGAACGGAGTGAATTTCATTGCTATATACGAAAATAGCCAAGCCCTATTTCTTCCGGATGGACGCGGAGAAAGCCCATCATACGGTCATTGACGGTCTGCATGCGGCAAGCCGTATGCCGGGCGTCCCTGCGCTCATGCGCGCCATGTACGGCGTATCGGAAACAAAGGAGCTGGCGGTCGATCTGTTCGGCTTGCATTTCCCGCATCCGATCGGCCTTGCGGCAGGACTGGACAAGAATGCGAAGGCGGTTGATATGTTCGCAAATATCGGCTTCGGGTTTGCCGAGGTCGGAACCGTTACGCCGGTTGGACAAGCCGGCAACGATCTGCCGCGCTTGTTCCGGCTGCCTTCCGACGAAGCGCTGATTAACCGGATGGGCTTCAATAACGACGGTGCGTCCGTGCTGGCGGAGCGTCTGTCGAAGTATAGGAACCGTCCGATTCCGATCGCGGTCAATATCGGCAAGAACAAAACGACGCCGAACGAGCTTGCCCACGAAGATTACAGGGCATGCTTGCAGGCGCTCTATACATACGGCGACTTTTTCGTCGTCAATATCAGCTCTCCGAATACGCCGGACCTGCGGGCGCTGCAGCATGGCGATGAGCTGAAGCTGCTACTCTCCACCGTGATGGACGAGATGGCGGTTCAATCAAAGAAGAGCGGAAAGACGCGCAAGCCGGTGCTTGTCAAGATCGCGCCGGACATGACGGACGAGCAGCTCGACTATACGGTCGATACTATCGTCGCGAGCGGCGTAAACGGCATTATCGCGACGAATACGACGATCAGCCGCGAGGGCCTTGGGCATCCGAACGCGAAAGAGACGGGCGGCCTCAGCGGCAAGCCGCTCAAGGAACGGTCCACGGAGGTCATTCGCGACGTTTACCGCCGGACGGGCGGGAAGCTGCCTATTATTGGCTCAGGCGGCATTTTTACGGCTGCCGATGCATACGATAAAATTCGCGCAGGTGCGAGTCTTGTAGAAATTTACACGGCACTCATTTACAAAGGGCCGGAATTGCTGCGCGAGCTTGCGGAAGGGCTAATGGAGTGCTTGCGCAAGGACGGGTTTCAATCCATTAAAGAAGCGGTTGGAGCAGATCATCGGTCTTAGACAGGAGGCGGACGGATGGACGGAAGAGACTGGGGATTATTTTTGCAACCATACGAGCAAGCGGTAGAAGAATTGAAGGTAAAACTCAAAACGCTGCGCACGGAGCTGAAGAATAGAGAGGCTTACTCGCCGATCGAGTTCGTGACCGGACGGGTTAAGAAGATTTCGAGCATATTAGAAAAGTCGAAGCGGTTATCCGTACCGATGGAGAAAATAGAAACCGGCATCGAGGATATTGCGGGCATCCGCATTATGTGCCAATTTGTAGACGATATTCACCGCGTCGCTGCGCTGATTCGGACGCGCAAAGATTTGAAGCTCGTCTACGAGAAGGATTATATTACCAATTTCAAGGAGAGCGGCTATCGAAGCTACCATATGATTGTCGAATATCCGGTTCAGACGGCGATCGGATTGAAGCATGTGCTGGCTGAAATTCAGATCAGGACGCTCGCGATGAATTTCTGGGCGACGATCGAGCATTCGCTCAACTATAAATATAAAGAGAGCTTGCCGGACGAAGTTCGCGAACGGCTGAAGAAAGCAGCGGAAGCGGCATCCGTGCTGGATACGGAGATGTCGAGCATCCGCAACGAAATTCTGGACGCGCAGCGGGATTTCGAAGAGAAATCGAATATGGTATCCAGCATCCTAAGCGACATTCAGGAGCTGTATTTCTTTCACCGCGTGCGGGAAGCCGTTCAATTCCAGCTGCGTTTTAACGAATTATGGGAGCAGGAGGATGCTTACGCGCTCCGCATGCTGTCCGATGAAATCCGCACGGCGATCAACCGGGCGGCGAAGAAGGGCGGCACCAGCTAAGTGGCAGCGGATCAGACGTATGACGAGCGTTTCGTTCATTTTATCGTGCTGTTCAACGTGGACGAGGATTATTTCGAATGCCATGAGGTGATGGAGGAGCTGTGGCTCGAGGAGGGCCGCAATGTCCTGTACCAAGGTTTGCTGCAAGCAGCGGTCGGGCTTCACCATTACCGAAATGACAACTTCTCGGGCGCCGTCAAGCTTTTTACCCAGGCCGAGAATAAGCTGATCCAGTATCCGGATGCCATGATGGGGCTTGATCTGAAGCAGCTTCGGGCTGACATTGCGTCCAGTCTGACGCCGCTGCGCGAATGGCTGGAGCGGGATGCCGCCTCAAGCAGCGCTCCTCCGCCTCCGTTCGCTCCATTCCGGCTAGTCGTGCTCGATGAAGAGCTGCGCCAACTTTCGAAAGCGCTTGCTGAAATTCCGCTTGAAAATCGTCTTCATGGAGAGGATTAGCCGATGATTGATGTGCAGGGGTTAACGAAGATTTATCAGGTTCATGTCCGGAAGCCTGGCTTCGCTGCTTCGCTGCGGAGCTTATGGCATCGCGAATACCGGGAGGTACGGGCGGTGGACGGGATCGATTTTCATATTCCGGAAGGCCAAATTGTGGGCTTCCTGGGTCCTAACGGCGCTGGGAAAACAACGACGATGAAGCTGCTTACAGGACTTCTGCACCCGACTGCGGGTCAGATCAGGGTAGGCGGCTTTATTCCGTTTCAGCAGCAAAACGCGTTCAAGAAGCGCGTCAGCCTCGTGATGGGGCAAAAAAGCCAGCTGATCTGGGATATACCGGCGTCGGAGACGTTCTTGATCCATAAAGAAGTGTACGAGATCGCGCCTGCCGACTACCAGGAGAGGATCGATTATTTTACGGACATGCTCAATCTTGCCGCGGTAATCGATAAGCCGGTCCGGCAGCTGTCGCTTGGCGAACGGATGAAATGCGAGCTGGTGGCGGCGCTGCTGCACCGTCCGGATCTGGTGTTTCTGGACGAGCCGACCATCGGGCTCGACGTCAACATGCAAGAGGCGATGCGCAGGTTCATCGAAGCTTATAACCGCGATTACAAAGCGACGATCCTGCTTACAAGCCACTACATGGCGGATGTGTCGGCGCTGTGCGATCGCGTGCTGGTCATCAACCACGGCAAGCTGCTTTATGACGGGGCCATCAACAGCTTGATCGACCGGTTCTCGCCGTACAAAAGAATCGCGCTGGTGCTCGGCGATCCGGTAGCGGCCGAAACGGTACAGGCGGCCGTACATAGCGGCGGCGGACGGCTCGTCTCCTATGCTTATCCTCAGCTTGAGGTGGAAGCCCCGCGCGAAGAGGTTACGGGCTTGTCTGCGAAGCTGCTTACTTCGCTGCCGGTCGTCGATTTGACGATTGAAGATCCTTCGCTGGAATCGGTCATCGGCATGGCTTATGCCAATACGGATGAGCCGCAGCCGGCGGAAGCGGCTAGTGAACCAAAGGAGATCGGCGTATGATTGCCGCAACAATGGGGTTCTGGCGCAAGTATATGGTCGTCTTCAAAGCGGATTGGGCGATCATGATGGCCTACAGGAGCGAAACCTTGATCTGGATGTTCGGCGCGTTCGTCCAGCCGCTCGTCAGCCTGGCGGTATGGACCTCGCTCAGCGGCACCGGCTCGATCGCCGGTTACCGCGCTTCCGATTACGTGCTTTACTTCTGCGCGGTTCTGCTGGTCGACCGGCTTACGCGGTCATGGGACGTGTACGAGCTGGACAGCGACATTCGGCAAGGGACCTTCTCCGGCAAGCTGCTTCGGCCGTTCCACCCGATTCATTGGAGCATTAATGGAAATTTGGTGTATAAAATATTTTGGGCTGCGCTGATGATTCCGGCGTGGCTTCTGTTGGCCCTATTCATTCCCGCTATGCGGACGCCAGCCGGAATCGGCACGATCGGACTAGCCGTGCTGGCGATCGCCTTGTCTTCCGCGCTGCGGTTCCTGATCGGCTACATGTTCGGTCTGCTTGCCTTCTGGAGCAACCGGGCTACGGCTGTCTATGCCTTATATGAAGGCGTCCATTTGTTTCTCGCTGGACGGATCGCGCCGCTGTCGATGTTTCCGGATTGGGTCGCCGAAGCGGCAAAAGTGCTGCCTTTTTACGTGACGGTTGCGTTTCCGGTCGATCTGCTAACCGCTCGACTCGCCGGAGAGCCGCAGCAGATTGCGATCGGCTTCGCCCAGCAGCTAGGCTGGCTGATGATTCTACTGCTGGCGTTTCGTCTCATGTGGCGGCAAGGGCTTAAACGCTACGGCGCATCGGGAGGGTGAGCGAAGATGGTGAGAGCTTATCGGTTAATCCGGACATTCTTTCATGCGTGCCTAGCGGAAGAGTTCGAGTACCGGGCCAATTTCGCGGCCAATATCGGTTCGACCTTGTTCTCGATCGCCATGTCGGTACTGACGGTGATTCTATTCTTCTACCGGTCGCCGTCGCTCGGAGGCTGGTCCTTTGACGAAGTGCTGGCGCTGCTTGGCATCTTCAATGCTTTACACGGTTTTGTAGAGCTGTTTCTTCAGCCGAATATGTCGCGGCTTGTGTCGCACATCCGGCAGGGGACGCTCGACTTCGTGCTGCTGAAGCCGGTGGACAGCCAGTTCTTCGTCAGCTTCCGTCATTTAGTGCTGTGGCGGTTTGCCGATATCGCGCTCGGGCTAGGCTTAACCGGTTTTGCTGTATGGCGGTTAGCGGGCTGGCCGAGTCTCAGCGGCATCCTTCTGTTTGCGCTGCTCTTCATAGCATCGTTAATGATCGTCTATGCGCTTTGGACCGGGATGATGGTGATGTCGTTCTGGGCCGTTAAGGTGGATAATTTGGCGTTTCTGTTCGGCTCCTTGTTCGAAACGTCCCGTTATCCCGTGACGGTGTATAAAGGAGCGCTTCGTTTAGTGCTGCTCTACGTGCTGCCGATCGGCCTCGTTACGACGGTTCCCGCAGAGGCGCTTATCGGGCGTTTAGGCTTTGTAAATGCAATAGGCGCGTTAGCGCTGGCGCTGCTCTTTCTACTGTGTGCCAGGTTGCTGTGGAAGCGGGCGCTGCGGTCGTATACGAGCGCTAGCAGTTAATCCGATATGGCGGTAGTCCCCGCATATGGCCGTTTGGCCTGGCGGGGGCTTTTTTTATGGAAAATCACGGACGCCGGTTGGTCAAGCTTGCGGCTTTATTATACAATGGGATGATAAGGTTGATCATGAAGCGTGTTGGAGGCAGGGAGCAATATGGCAAAAAGAATGCGGCTGGACAAGCTGCTGGCTAATATGGGATTCGGTACGCGGAGCGAGATCCGGCGTGCCGTAAAGCAGGGACGGGTGACCGTGAACGGCGATGCCGTCAAGGATTTCGGAATGCAGCTCGATCCGGAAGAAGCGGCCGTACAATTCGACGGAGAAGAGGTTGTCTATCGCGAGACCATCTATGTGATGCTGAACAAGCCGCAAGGCGTCGTGTCGGCGACGGAGGATAACCGAGACCGTACGGTCATCGATCTGCTGGAACCGGAGGACCGCGTACTACAGCCGTTCCCGGTCGGCCGACTGGACAAAGATACGGAAGGGCTGCTGCTGCTGACCAATGACGGCAAGCTGGCGCATGAGCTGCTGTCGCCTAAGAAGCATGTGCCGAAAACGTATGAGGCGCTTGTGCATGGGGACGTCGGCGAAAGCGACCGAACGGCATTCGCCGAAGGCGTTACGTTGGATGACGGCTACGAAACGATGCCGGCCCAGCTTGTCATCGGAGAGAAGGAGTCTCGCGGCGAGGACGGCGTGTTCAGCCGAATTACGCTGACGATTCATGAAGGCAAATTTCACCAAGTGAAGCGGATGTTCGAGGCGGTGGGCAAGAAGGTTGTCTATCTCCGCCGCATTTCCATGGGACCGCTGCAGCTTGATCCGGCGCTGCCGCTTGGGGAATACCGGCCGCTGACGGATGAGGAATTAACGATGCTGCAGTCGGTTCAACTTAACGGATGATAGAATGGCCGCGGCAACGAGAGAGGCAGGAACTAGCAATGGGAACAATCAATTATGATATTATCGCGCTAGATGTCGACGGCACGCTGCTGACCGACGACCATGTGTTGACGCCTGCCGTACGGGAAGCTGTGCGCGAAGCTCATGCGCGCGGAGCGGAAATCGTCTTGTGCACGGGCAGAGGGCCGGCATCCGCGCTGCCGGTGCTGGACGCGCTTGGGCTTTCGGGCACGATGATTACCCATAACGGCGCTGCGACCATCGATGCCGCGCAGCGCAAGGTGCTGCACCAATACAGCATCGAGGCAACCGAAGTGGAGCGGTTTCGATCTTATTGCTTGCGGAACGGGCTTCATTTTGACGTCAACACGGCCCTCGACATGCTGATAGAAGGGATCACGCCGGAAGCGGAAAGCATGTATCGGATGTTCAAAGCGAAGCCGGTTATGCGCGACCCGAAGGAGCCGCTGCCGGACGGACTCGTAAAGTTTACGCTGTTTGGGACCAAAGCCGATCTCGATATCGTCGAAGCGGAATGGAACGGCTGGACGCACGGGCTTCAGCATATCCGCAGCGGCGACATGTTCATCGACGTGCAGCACAAGGAAGCGAGCAAAGGAACGGCGCTGCGGGAGCTGGCCAAGGTGAGAGGCGTTGATCCGAGCCGCGTGATGGCGATCGGCAATTATTTTAACGATGTCGGCATGCTTGCATTTGCGGGACTTGGCGTCGCAGTCGCCAATGCGCCGGACGGCGTGAAGGAAGCGGCGGATGCGCTGACGCGCTCCAATGAAGAAGACGGCGTCGCGCATGCTCTTCGGACGTATGTATTCGCATTACATGAAAAACCGTCGAGGGGTCTGTGACGCCCCCGACGGTTTTTGCATATCAGATCACGGATGAGTCCTCAGGATTAAAACACAGCCCCGCGGAGTACGATGACCAGCAGTATAAACAGAACAAGGATTATGCCTGCGGAAGTAAAGCCGCCGTGTAGACCGGACATACGAGTTCCTCCTCTTAAGGTATTTACGGTGCCTTTTGTAGCATGATCTCGTCGAATGATGGCACTCGGTATATTGTATAGTATGAAAAAAAGGCTCCAATGATTGGACAGCTGCCCGGCTTTCATGACAATTGGGCAAATGCTGCCTGCCGTTTGTCCTGATTTCGTGACGGTTGTACGCGAGGCATTCGCTGGCTAAGAAATACCTATAGACGTTTGTGATCCCGTCTAGTATGCTAGCAAAAACATGGAAAAAAGGGAGGGTATTAGCATGAACGTGACCTATCGGGAGTTTGAGATTAGCGACGACCGCGCGCGGCTTCAGATGGACAAGGTCCAGCAATTTCTGCAGGAAAGCTACTGGGCGGGCAACCGCCCGCAGGAGCGGATCGAGAAGTCAATCGAGCAGTCGCTTGTGTACGGCATTTACACAGCCGGCATCCAAGTCGGCTTTGCGCGCGCCGTAACGGATGGAGCCACGATGTACTGGCTTTGCGATGTATTTATCGACGATCGCTACCGGGGCCATGGGCTGGGAAAGAAGTTGATTGAGGTCATTACCCAATCGGAACCTCTCAAAGATTTAATGGGTCTCCTTGGCACGCGGGATGCACACGGGCTGTACGAGCAGTACGGGTTTGTCCGCGATTCGGAGCGTTTCATGCGTAAACCGCCAACCTATTGAAGGAGTGACCGAATGCTATGATCATTCGTACAGAGACTCAAGCCGACTATGAACGGGTTAGGCAGCTCAATATCGAGGCGTTCGGCCATCGGAATGACGAGGCCGAGCTAGTGGAACGCATCCGGCAATCGGATGGATTCATCCCGTATCTGTCCCTAGTCGCAGAGGCGGAGGAAGGCATGGTCGGCCATGCCTTATTCAGCAAAGCGAGCATCGTCAATGAGGCCGGCAGCCACGAGGTCATCGTTCTGGCTCCTATCGCCGTGGCGCCTTCGCATCAGAAGCAGGGAATCGGCAAGAGGCTGATCGAAGAAGGGCTTACGCGCAGTCGGGAGCTGGGCTATCCCGGCGTGCTGCTGATCGGCCATCCGGACTATTATCCCCGGCTCGGATTTCAGCCAGCCCGTACGTTCGGGCTTGTTCTGAAGCAATTTCAGGTGCCGGACGACGTATTTATGGCTATCGAGCTGCGAGAGAACGGGCTGCGGCCGCTGCAAGGCGAATTGCGGTATCCGGCTGCGTTCGGAGTATAGCGACTTGTTTCGGAAAGGGGGAGCCCGGTTGGTTACGGTTGAAACCGAAATATGGATCGAAGCGCCGATCGAAGCTTGCTTTGATTTAGCCCGGAATATTGATGTGCATACGCGCACGGTATGGCGGCATACGAAAGAGAAGGCGGTTGCGGGAACGACAAACGGGCTGATCGAAGGCGGGGAGACCGTCACCTTCGAAGCGACTCATTTTCTGATCAGGCAGAGGCTGACGTCCCGAATAAGCGAATTCCGTGCCCCGTTTTATTTCGTCGATGAGATGCAGCGCGGCGCTTTCAAGTCGCTGCGGCATGAGCATCATTTCGAAGCCGTTCAGGGCAAAACGCTGATGAGCGACAAGCTGACCTTCTCGGCGCCTCTGGGGTGGCTGGGCCTTATCGTGGAACGAGCCGTGCTAAAGAGGTATATGAAGCGATTTCTGGAGCACCGCAACGAGCAGCTTCGGCTGCTTGCGGAAGAGGGGGGCGGCAGGTATGAAGGCGGCCGATAGGGGCTTTACGTCTGGATGGGCCAATAGCGGCGGCGTGCGTGTTCATTTCTATGATTCCGGCGACCGCGCAAGGCGGGAACTGAAGCCGCTTCTCATTTGTCCAGGTCTGTCGGAAACGGCCGAGGAATATGCCGATTTGCTGGAGTTTCTACTTCCTAGGCGCTGTATCGTACTGTCATTCCGAGGCAGGGGGAGGAGCGACACCCCGGCAAGCGGATATGATCTAGACGAACATGTTGCGGATATCGCGGCTGTCGTCCGAGAGACGGGGCTTCGGAAGCTGCATCTGTTCGGCCATTCAAGAGGCGCTTCCTACGCCCTGGGCTATGCCAGACTGCACGCATCGAGCATCTTGTCCCTCCTCGTCAGCGACTATCCCGCGGAGCATCGCCAAATGCCGGAAGGCTGGGCGGCGTCGTATTACAATGATTATTTGATCCCGCATAATCGGACCGGCAACATACGTTTGGAAGCCGTGCAGGGGATTCAACAGGAATCCAAGCCCATCCTTCTTGACGGACAGCTGCCCATGCCGGCGCTTGTGCTCCGGGGAAAGCTGGACAGCTCGCTCCTGTCCGATTCCGATTTGGAACGATATCGAGCGATGTTTCCAAGCCTGAGCTTGGCGGAGTTCTACCGCTCCGGCCACGATCTGATGGGCACGGAGAGACCCGGCTGTTTTTTGGCGATTCACGACTTTTTGAATTTGCAATCCTATCTTTCATATTGAGGTGATCGTATGGGAACCGCTTATCCATCCATTTTACCGGAGCACGCTGAATTTATTGCCCGGCAAAAAATGTTCTTCGTCGGAACGGCGGCAGCAGAAGGACATGTGAATCTATCGCCGAAGGGGCATGATGTGTTTCGCATCTTATCGCCTAATCAGGTGGCCTACTTGGATTTGACGGGAAGCGGCAATGAAACGAGCGCCCACTTGTCGGCAGCCGGCCGCATTACGTTCATGTTTGTCGCCTTCGAAGGGAAGCCGCTGATCTTGAGGCTTTACGGCAAAGGCCGGGTCATCTTACCCAGCTCCCCGGAATGGGACGACGCTGCGATGGGGTTTAACCTTTATCCGGGCTACCGGCAAATCATTGTCGCGGACATCGACATCGCCAAGACCTCCTGCGGTTTCAGCGTTCCCCATTATACCTACGAGGGCGAACGTGACTTATTGTTGAACTGGGCCGTCAACCAGGGGGACGAGAAGCTGAAGCAATACCGCGCAAAGAAAAATGCGGCCAGCATGGACGGCTACATGACGCCGATCGGGGAGGAGCTTGCAGCTGATGAGTCCTGAGGCAGCGCTGACGCTGAGGCTGATGAAGATCGTTGCCAATAACGAATCATTGATGCAGGACCTTGAGACGGCGCGCAGCCTTCGGTTGCCTCAATGCTATATTGCAGCGGGCTATATCCGCAACCTGGTGTGGGATTATTTGCATGGCTTTGGGAACCGTTCGTTGCATGATGATATCGACGTCGTTTACTATGATCCAGCGAATTGCGGCGAAGGGCGCGACCGGGAGCTCGAGTATCTGCTGCGAAGCGCCACCGGAAATGCCAAATGGTCGGTCAAAAATCAAGCAAGAATGCACCTCCGAAACGGTACCTCGCAGTATCTCTCCACAGAGGATGCAATTAAGCGCTGGCCGGAGACGGTCACTTCAATCGGAGCCCGATTGAATGACGATAATGAACTGGAGCTCTGCCATCCGAACGGATTATCCGATCTATTTCGGTTGGAGGTGCGGAAGAGCCCGTACTTTGAAGATCGGTCGCATTATTTAGAACGTGTTCGCAAGAAACGGTGGCAGGAGCATTGGCCGATGATTACAATCTACGAGTAGACAGAACAGAAATTGAGGCAGAGACAAATGAGCATCGCATTAAAAGGGATCATCATCGGCCTATCCATCGCCGCGCCTGTCGGGCCGATCGGTATTTTGTGCATGAAGAGAACGATAAATCAGGGACGGCTATACGGCTTGATGGCCGGATTAGGCGCAGCGACGGCAGACGGCATCTACGGGTTAATCGCCGCGTTCGGGTTCGACGCGATTGCGAGCGGTTTAATGGCGCAGCAGTTATGGATTCGTTTGATCGGCGGATTATTTCTATGTTACTTAGGCTATCAATCTTTCCGATCAGGAGCGGCGGATGCCGGAGCGGAGCCGCGGCTGAGCCGAAATGCCGCTGCCGCGTATGCGACAACCTTTCTGCTGACGTTGACCAATCCGATGACGATTTTGTCATTCCTCGGTATTTTTGCCGGGTTAAACGTCATGCAAGCCAGCGCGGCGGACTCGATTACGCTTGTGATAGGCGTTTTTGCAGGCTCTATGCTGTGGTGGTTGTTTCTGAGCGTTGTCATCGGCGCGATCAGACAGACATTGAACGCTCGCGCGATGCGCTGGATCAACCGGCTTTCGGCTGTCATCTTATTAGCCTTCGGGCTCTATTCGCTATATCAGGTTGTCATTTCGTAATGGCATGATGAAGGATGAACAAATGATGGAAAAGTTGAACGTTACGCTCCGTACGGAGCGGCTTGTGCTTCGGATGATAGACGAATCGGACGCGAAGAGGGCCTATGAATTTGTGTTGCGCAATAAGGAAGCGCTCCTTCCATGGGAACCGGCCAGGAAGAGCGACTACTATTCGCTGTCGTTTCAGAAACAGCTCATTCGGGACGATCTGCAAAGTATGAGCAGCGGACAGAGCGTTAAATTTTGGCTAAGCAAACGCGATGAAACGGATCCGCCCCTGATCGGCACCGTCACCTTGAACAATATAGTAAGAGGGGCGTTTCAATCCTGCCATCTCGGCTATCGGATGGATGCCCGAGAACAAGGGAGAGGGTATATGTCCGAAGCGCTTGCCCGAATCATTTCCTTTGCTTGGAGCGAGCTGAAGCTGCATCGCATCGAAGCTAATATAATGCCGCGAAATGCCGCATCGCTTCAAGTCGTGCGGAAGCTGGGCTTTCAAGACGAAGGTCTGGCCCGGGATTATCTCCGGATTAACGGGAAGTGGGAGGATCATATCCATATGGTGCTCCTTAATCCTTCGTGGCGTGAACGGTAGGGTCATGGTAAAATGAAAGTTATCACGAGTGAACGATAGCGAAAGCGGCGGTAAGCTGACATGTTAACCTTAATAAGATCTTCGCATGCACTACTGGCAAGCGAGCTTGCCATCTTGAACTCAAACCCGTATTTCAATTCCATTTCCAAAGACAAAGAACAGCTGACGGAAGCGGATCTTGCAGCCGAACAGAAGGATGCGGAGCAAGCCGGCGCTGAACGATATATCATTCGGGACGACGGAAAAGATATCGGCATTCTCGAATTTCTGATGACGAATCCGAATGACTCCTGCACATGGATCGGATTGCTGGTTATTAACGGAAACTATCAGGGTCGCGGTTACGGAAACGCAGCCCTGATCCTCTTTGATGCCATGATGCGTGAAAGAGGCGTTAAGTCCTACAGGCTGGGCGTTCTGGCAGCGAACGAGCCTGCGCACGCATTTTGGCAGCGCAACGGCTGTACGCCGGTCAAACCGGCGGTGCTGCCGGACGGGAAAGACATTATCATTTATGAACGAACCGTCCGATAAGAGGATGAGGAACAATACCAAATGACGGGAGCAAACAAGCGATGTACAGAACGGCGACGCTCAGCCTGCTGCTTAGCCTCATTCTGCTGCTCGGTGCTTGTACGGCAAAGGATGGGCCCGGCAATGACGGGACGGCAACCGGCGAGCAAATCGACTATCGCGATACCGGCGCGAACCGGGTCATGAACGCTTACGAGGAATCCATGGTTGAGGCGGTTAACAAAAACCGGTTCTCGCTGGTGGAAGGACTCCTGGATCCGAACGGGCCCCTTTACAAGCAGCAAGAAAGCTTGGTTCAGCGGCTAAGCGCCAAAAATATCAAAGAAAAGCTGATCCGCTATCAAATTATGAATATCCAGAAAATCGGCGGCGAATATAAGTTTTACATTATCGAGAAAATCGGCATCTATTATCCTGACGGCCGTTCGGCGGTCAACGAATATAAATGGATCTATACGGTAACCGAGAACAAAGAGACCAATGCGTTCAAGGTGTACAGTATCGAGCGTTGGGAATAGGTCGGTCCAAAACATCCAAGAGGAGCAGCGAGCATGAGAGATCTAACGTTTGAAGCATATACCGAACCATTTCTGGAAGACGTACGCCGCACATATAATTATTTTGTAGAACATACAACCGTTTCTTTTGACATGAATCCCTATTCCCCCGAGCAAATAAAGCAGCTGATCGAACCCTTGGCGGAGATGTATCGTTCTTATGTCGTCAAGCTGGACGGGCAATATGCAGGCTACGCGCTGCTGACGCAGCATAAGAAGCGTCCGGCGTTCAACGTTACCGCCGAAGTGACCATTTACTTGGAGCCTTCGTTTACCGGTCAAGGAATTGGCAGAGAAGCGATAACGTTTATCGAGTCCGTTGCAAGAGAGCTGAATTTTCATTCCCTGGTGGCGACCATTTGCACCGAAAACGAAAGCAGTATGGCGTTATTCCGGAAGCTGGGCTACGAGCAGGTTGCATGCTATAAGGAGATTGCCTACAAGTTTGACCGCTGGCTTGACTTGGCTTCATTCCAGAAGATTTTGATCTAATTCGGTTGGATGGCGAAGGCGGGAGGGGTTGCATGACGCACTCGTTTCGGAAGAGAACAGCCGGACTGGCGGCGGTCATGGCGGCAGCCGCTCTCCTGCTGACGGCAGGCTGCAGTAACGAGTCGGACCGGCTGGAGAAGCAGATTTCACTGCAGCAGAAGCAACTTGACGGACTGGAGCAGGAGAACGGCAGGCTGACCGCTCAGCTGAACGAAGCGGACGGCAAGCTGAAATCGCTCACGGAACACGCGGAGCAGCTAAAGGCGCAAGCCGAACAGCTGGTGAAGGAAGGCGAGCAGGAGCTGCGCATTGACAAACGACTCCCGCCGGACGCCGTAGCGGTAATCCTGAATCTCATGAGAACCGCCCAAACGAAGCCGGGAGCGCATGCAAAAGAATGGGACCTCTACTTTGCGGACAGCGACAATATCAGATGGTTCATTGAAAATGTGTTGGAAAAACAGGAGTTAAACTATGCCAAGCTGGAAACCGGCATGGATCAAACGTACAAGAAGCCGGGGAAGACGAACCGTATGATCGTGGTCAATGCGTATACGCCGCAAGATGTCATTCATGCGTATGCCCTGTCCAACGTCAACGATACCGGCTGGAAGATCATCGATGTCGACTAGCGGGATGATGGCCATGATGAAAAAACTAATCGGACTTATTACTTTTATCTATTTGATGCTGCTGTTTTACTGGATGTTTATCGGTTTTGGAAGGTCGGCGGGGCATTGGTCGGGCTACCGGTACAATCTGGTTCCGTTCAGGACGATCCGATTGTATTTCGATCATGCGGACAGCTTCAACGCCGTCTACTGGCTTGTGAATATCGTCGGCAATGTGGCGGTGTTCGTGCCATTCGGATTAGCGATTCCGTATTTGTACCGCATCCGCTTTATTCGTTTTACGCTGTTGTGCATCGTGGCATTAGTTACGCTGGAGCTGCTCCAGCTGCTGCTGCATCGCGGCAGCTTCGATATTGACGACGTCTTGCTTAATACGGTGGGGGCGCTGCTGGGGGCCGTTATATACCGCCTCATTCGGAAGCGGGTAACTTAGCGTGCTGATCCCCTATCGCCAGTTACGAACGAGAAGCAGAGGAGAAGAGAACAGCGATGAAATTCAGACCTTGTATTGACCTGCATCACGGCAAAGTAAAGCAAATCGTCGGTGAAACGTTGGGAGCCGGCAGCAACCAAGTCGTGGAAAATTTTGTTTCCGAGCATAGCTCCGAGCATTACGCATCGATGTTCCGCCGCGATCAACTGACCGGCGGCCATGTGATCATGCTTGGCGGCGGCAACGAAGAAGCGGCTTTTGCTGCTCTGCGCGCCTACCCGGGCGGTTTGCAGATCGGCGGCGGCATCAATGCGGAGAATGCGGCGAACTATCTCGAGGCCGGTGCAACCCATGTCATCGTAACCTCGTATATTTTCCGGGATGGCGAGCTGGACATGAACAACCTGCAGCGGATCGTTTCTGAAGTGGGCAAGGAGCGGCTCGTTATCGATCTCAGCTGCAAGAAGCGGGACGGCGAGTGGTTCGTCGTGACGAATCAATGGAAAACGTTCAGCGATTTCCGGGTAAATGAAGCCCACCTCAGCGAGCTGGCGCGGTATTGCGACGAGTATCTGGTTCATGCGGTCGATGTGGAAGGCAAACGCACGGGGATTTTGGCGGATTTGGCGGAGCGGCTGGCTGCTTGGGTAACCATTCCGACGACGTATGCCGGCGGTGCAAGGTCGTTGCAAGATTTGGAGTTGTTCCGTTCGATTACCGGGGGCAAGCTCGATATTACGATCGGAAGCGCGCTCGATATATTCGGCGGCAGCCTTTCCTATGATGAAGTTGTAACTTACTGCCGCTAACCTCCGTAATACTGGAAGAAATCTTCATGTCGAAGGGCGGTCCGACAAATGGGCAATATGGATCCATTCACGGCTGGGGAACGGATGTTCAACATCATGTCGATTATTTTTCCGGCCATGTTTCTTCTCGTATTCGGTTTGATCATTTTCGGGATCGTCAGTTCGATCCGGCAGCGGCAGCGCAACAATAAGCAGCCGGTGCTGTCCGTGCAGGCTAGAATCGTCAACAAACGGTCGAATGTCAGAAGCACGACGCATCATCACGATCCCCATAACGGCATTCACAATCATTCCACGAGCACGCGCACCCATTACTATGTCACGTTCGAGGTGGAAAGCGGCGACCGCATGGAGTTTCAGGTAAGCGGAGAAGAATCCGGCCTGCTCGCGGAAGGCGATAGAGGCAAGCTGACCTTTCAAGGCACCCGTTATTTAGGCTTTCAGCGGTAGCGGAAGCCGGCTGCCGTTCAAGCCCGTATCTCGGTTCGAGATACGGGCTTTTTCGAATAACATGCGTTTGTATTCGGATTGAAAGGAGTCGAGGGTAGATGAATGCGCAGGATATACTGAATCAACTCGTCGATTTGTTTAAAGAAGAGCTGGACCGGTCATTAGTCGGCATTTATCTGCACGGTTCACTGGCGATGGGCTGCTATAATCAGGAGAAGAGCGACATCGACCTGCTGATCGTCGCGCAGCACAAGCTGACTGCAGAGACGAGTAAGCGAATTGCCCGAAAATTGGTTGCCGTGCGCGAACGCATGGATGGAGCAAGCGGATTCGAGATTAGCGTTCTAGTAGAACAAGACTTGATCGATTTTAAGCATCCGACCCCGTTTGAGCTTCACTATTCGGACGGGCATCATGCAAAATATAGCGCGGACGAAAACTATCTGTGCGGCGGGTTTGACGACCCGGACCTCGCGGCGCATATCGTCGTCACCTATCGGCGCGGAATTACGTTATGCGGCAAGCCGATTAGGGACATTTTTCCCGAAATCGACAAGAAGCATTATGTGCATTCCATTGTTTCCGACGTAGAGTACGCGCCGAGCGAGATTCACAGCGCACCCGTCTATTACACGTTGAATCTATGCCGGGTGCTCTATTTTCTGAAGGAAGGCGTCGTATCCTCCAAGAAAGAAGGAGGAGAGTGGGGCGTAAGGGTTCTTCCGGTCGAATATCGGGACGTTGCCCAATATGGCTTGAACGCGTACATAGGATCGCCGGACAAGCAAATTCCGAACGATGAGCAGCTTACCCGTTTTGCCGGCTACATGATCGATCGAATCAAGGAAGCAATTAACCCTACTATTTTTTGAGAATAGGATAGATTTTCAATCTGCAAGCGATTACAATGATAGAGTGAGTATTTTCTGGATTTAATTATGGACAAAAGAGGAGTGGCTGACTAATGGCAGGAAATCGTGCAGTTGTATATGTTGAACCCGGTAAAGTAGATGTACGGGATATTTCGTACCCCGAGCTGATCTTGCGTGACGGACCTGGAGTTAACCCGCTCAATGTAGGCAGAAAATGCGATCACGGCGTTATTCTGAAAGTCATTACGACAAACATTTGCGGCAGTGACCAGCACATGGTGCGCGGCCGTACGACAGCTCCGAGCGGCTTGGTGCTCGGACATGAGATTACCGGTGAGGTTATCGAAGTCGGCCGGGACGTAGAGTTCATCAAGAAGGGAGACCTCGTCTCCGTTCCTTTCAATATTGCTTGCGGACGCTGCCGTAACTGTAAAGAGCGCAACACTAACGTGTGTTCGAACGTGAATCCGGACCGTCCGGGCTCCGCGTACGGCTACGTTGATATGGGCGGCTGGGTCGGCGGCCAATCGGAATATGTCATGGTTCCTTATGCAGACTTCCAACTGCTGAAGTTCCCGGACAAAGACCGCGCGATGGAGAAAATCCTCGATCTGACGATGCTCTCCGATATTTTCCCGACCGGTTACCACGGTGCAGTGAGCGCAGGCGTTAAGCCGGGCTCCACGGTCTATATCGCCGGTGCGGGTCCTGTCGGTCTTGCCGCGGCGCACTCCGCGCAATTGCTTGGCGCGGCGGTCGTCATCGTAGGCGACTTGAACAGCGAGCGTCTGGCGCAAGCGAGAAGCTTCGGCTGCGAAACGGTTAACCTGCGCGAGCATCCGAATCTGGGCGAACAAATCGATCAAATTCTCGGCGTGCCGGAAGTGGACTGCGCCGTTGACTGCGTAGGCTTCGAAGCGCACGGACACGGCAAAGCGCACGGCGAGGCTCCTGCTACCGTGCTGAACTCCATCATGGAAGTTACGCGCGCGGGCGGCAGACTCGGCATTCCGGGCTTGTACGTAACAGGCGACCCGGGCGCTGTTGACGCAGATGCGAAGATCGGCACGCTTAAGATCCGCTTCGGCCTCGGCTGGGCGAAATCGCACACGTTCGTCACCGGTCAAACGCCGGTTATGCAGTACAACCGCGAGCTGATGACGGCGATTCTAAGCGGCCGCGCGCAAATCGCGAAAGCGGTAAACGCGACGCTCATCTCGCTGGATCAAGCTCCTGCAGCTTATTCGGAATTCGATCAAGGCGCTTCCAAGAAGTTCGTCATCGATCCGCACGGCTCCGTTCGCCGCTAATTGCATGCAGAACCGCAAAGTCTATCAGACTTTGCGGTTTTTTTTCTGGCATTTATCCAATAAAAAGGCAATAAATAGTTACCATACAAGCTTGCGATCATGGTAAACTGATAAAGGGTCAACCTAAAGCGTCACAACACTTTATGGGAGGTCATTCGCGATGCACAATTGCACATTAGTTACGAAACCTGCCTTAAACATGGTTGGAATCAGCTATTGCGGTCCGTATTCTTCGTTTCCGGATGAAGCGATTTTACTGCAAAGCGAGTTTCTTTCCAGAAAGCATGAAATTGAAGGAGAAGTGAAGACAACCGTGCTTTACAGCCCTTATTTCGGCAACGAAGTGTTTGCGACATATTGGGCTTGCTTCGAGGTTCCCCATCTGAAGAACGTACCGAAAGGCATGGTTCAGTTTACCGTTCCATCGCGCACGTATGCGATGGTGACCTGTACGAATAAACGCATCGGTGAAGGCTATGAGCAGCTTACCGCCTGGATGAACGAGGAGAAGCTGTTGAAGAGGGAAAACGCGGTATCCCTTGAAATCTTTTATATTGATGAACATTTGGAGGAAGAACAGGTCGAACTGCTCATTCCCATTGTAGAACAATAGAGCTTCGTTCAACTGGCTGCCTTCACTGAAGATAGAGAATGGAGAAACAGCAATGACAGCAGCCAAATTTTTTACGCATCCGTTAGGCATTTTCGGAGCTTCCGTCAGCGCAACCTTGCTCTGGGGAAGCTCTTACCCGTTTATTAAGCTAAGCTACGAGCGGCTTGGCATTGGATCGCACGACACGCTGGAGCAAATTATTTTCGCCGGTTACCGCTTCTCCTTAGCGGGCCTGTTGATTTTGCTATTTATGTTGATCCGCAATGAAAAGCTCTACTATCAGCGCGGAAGCGGCGGGATGGTCGTTTCGATCGCATTATTCCAGACCGTGCTTCAATACATGTTCTTCTATGTAGGCTTATCAATGAGCGCAGGGGTCGTAGGAGCGGTTATTGCCGGGACGATCTCTTTCTTTCAGATTCTGCTGGCCCATTTCCTGTACAAGAATGATAAGATCAACGGCGCAAAAGGCGTCGGCTTGCTTGCCGGATTTATCGGGCTTCTCGTGCTTGGGCTATCCAAGCATGACGGTAGTTCCGGACTGCATTTTTCGCTAGGAGAGGTGCTGCTAATTGCAGCATCGCTATTTACCGCAATCGCAAACCTGATGTCGAAGAAGGCGGCAGCATCCTATAGTATCCCGTATATTAACGGCTATCAGATGCTGGTCGGAGGTATTGTCCTCTGCGCGATCGGCGCGTGGAGAACAGGCTGGTTTCCGTTTCATTTCGACGGCATTTCCTTCCTAATGCTGCTCCATCTGGCGCTCGTATCGGCGCTTGCATTCATGCTTTGGAACAATGTCATGAAGTATAACAGCGTAGGCAGCGTGTCCATGTACCTGTTCCTCATCCCGGTGTTCGGCGTTCTGCAATCCGCCTTATTCCTGGGAGAGCCGCTCTCGGCAGCCGTACTTGCGGCGCTGGCTCTGGTCAGCATCGGAATCATAATCGTCAACAGACGCAAACTAAAGGCAGCAGCCACGCGGGCGGCTTGAAATCTGCTGGAGGGAGTTATAAACTCATGTCCATTTCAATTGCAATCATAGATGCTTTTACTTCCATACCGTTCCGCGGCAATCCGGCTGCGGTATGTTTGCTGGAGGAACCTCGTAATGAGCAGTGGATGCAGGACGTTGCCGCAGAGATGAACCTATCGGAGACTGCCTTCCTGGAGCCAAGAGAGGATGGAAGCTACGGACTTCGCTGGTTTACGCCGACGGTAGAAATGGAGTTATGCGGGCATGCGACGCTGGCGAGCGCCCATTATTTGTGGGAAAACAGCCATCTGCCGCAAGGAAGGATCGCAGCGTTCCATACGCGAAGCGGGCTGCTCACGGCCGAGCAGACGGAAAATGGGATCCGGCTTAATTTCCCTGCGGAGCCGGCTGCGCCGGTGAAGGCGCCGGAGGAGCTTATTCAAGGTCTTGGATTGATCCCGCGGTATGTCGGCCTTAACCGGATGGATTATTTGGTCGAAGTGGACAGCGTGCAGACGGTACAGTCGCTGAAACCGGATTTTGCCATGCTGGCGCGCGTGGACGCGAGAGGGATCATCGTGACTAGTAAAGGGACCGGCAAACCAGGCGACTACGATTTTATTTCACGCTGCTTCTACCCCGCGTCCGGCTGCAAGGAAGACCCGGTCACAGGCTCTGCGCACTGCGCGCTTGCTCCATACTGGCAGCGGCGGCTGCGCCAAAACGCGTTTACAGCCTATCAAGCTTCCGCGCGCGGCGGCGAACTATATATTGAACTCGCTAACGACCGGGTGCTGATGACAGGCCAAGCGGTAACCGTCTTGAACGGACAGTTAAACGGCTGACAGGTAAAATCCTTCTCTGGATACAAGCTGCGATTTGTGGTATAATAGCATATTGCAATTGCATAAAGGGGAAGGTGTGGAACGTGACTTACGAGATTCCCAAACAGATTGAACGGCTCGGTGAAGAGATTCAGGAGCACCAGCTCCGCTATCATAACCGGCGTGTGATCGTTTCCAAGGAATTTACTTTTGACAGCGCGCATCATTTGCATTTATACGAAGGCAAGTGCAAGAGCTTGCACGGCCATACTTATAAGCTTCAAACGATCCTGTCCGGCAAGACGGATCATCGCGGACTCACGATCGATTTCGCCGATATGAAACGGATTGCCAAGGAGCGTGTCATCGACAAGCTGGATCACCGTTATTTGAACGAAGTGCTTCCGCCGATGAATACGACGGCAGAGAATATGGTCGTTTGGATTTATGAACAGATTCACCATGCTCTAATTGAAGAAGGGCATTATCCGAATATCCGCATTGAAGAAATCCGACTATGGGAAACGCCGACCAGCTTTGCGGCAGTAACACGCGAGATGATGGAGGCTGACGAGAATGACGGATAACGTTGCTGCTGCGGCAGCGCGCTCCTTTCGTCTGCCAATGGTGGAAATTTTCGAAACGGTCGAAGGCGAAGGCACGCGTGCCGGGTTTCCGACCGTTTTTGTGCGTCTGTTCGGCTGCAACTTGCGCTGCGTATGGTGCGACACCAAGTACAGCTATCCGCCGGCGGAAGCGGAGTTTACGATGTCGATCGAAGATATTGTTGCCCAAGTGGAGAAGCAATATAAAGCCGAGCATATTTGCATGACCGGAGGAGAGCCGCTGCTTTACGGAAACAAATCGGCAGCCCTCCTACAGGCATTATGCGATATCGAACGTATTAAGGACGTGCACGTGGAAACGAACGGCGCCATCGATCTTGAGCCGTTTCTGCGCGGCGTGACCTCGTCCAAGGCTCGTTATATTATGGATTACAAACTGCCGGATTCAGGCGAGAATGAAGCGATGCTGCATCACAATTTCGCGCTGCTGCGGGAGCAGGATGAAGTGAAATTCGTGATTGCGTCGGATCGTGATTTTGACGCTGCCGTTCGGACGCTGACAACCTCCCCGACCGCTGCGCTGGCGTTGTTTAGCCCGGTATGGGAGACGATGCCGCCGGCTAAGCTGGTCGAGAAGATGCTGGCGAGCGGGCTTACGGGCGTAAAGCTGAATATGCAGCTGCATAAAATCATTTGGGACCCGGCTCAGAGAGGTGTGTAAGAGAATGAAAAAAGCAGTCATTATTTTGAGCGGCGGGTTGGACAGCACGACTTGCATGGGCTATGCCAAAGAAGCGGGATACGAGCTGTACCCGATCACGTTCAATTACGGGCAACGCCATATAATCGAGCTGAACAACGCGCGCGCGGTTGCGGAGTTTTACGGCGTAAGCGACCGTTTTAAGGTCATAGAGCTCGGATTTTTGCGGGAGTTCGGCGGCAGCGCGCTGACGGACGATACAATTGCCGTACCGAAGACGGGCGCTGATCCGGTTCCGGAGGAGGCAGGCGAGATTCCGGTAACTTATGTGCCAGGGCGGAACTTGCTGTTTCTCTCGATTGCGACTTCGTTCGCCGAAACCGTCGGTGCGGAAGCGATCTATATCGGCGTGAACGCGCTTGATTACAGCGGTTATCCGGACTGCCGACCGGAGTTCATCGCGAAGGTGGAAGAGGTCATCGCGATCGCAACGAAAATCGGCGTCGAAGGCAAGCCGATATCGATCGAGACGCCGCTCATCCATTTGACCAAAGCGGGCATCGTAGCGGAAGGAATGCGCATGGGCGTTCCCTATCAGTTGACAACGTCATGCTACAACGGCGAGCTCGAGGCGTGCGGCGAATGCGATAGCTGCAGATTGCGGTTGAAAGGCTTCGCGGAAGCGGGCTTAACGGATCCGATTGCGTATAAGAAATAGGAAAAGACAGTTCATGCAAGCTGCTTGTTGCATCGCATGAACTGTCTTTTTTGCGAGGGAATGGAGTTGTATGGAAACTAAGCTTGCAAGCGTTTCTTTGCATTCGTCTCCTCGGAAGAAGAACGTTTTCGTTCCTTCATGGAAGGGTGCAGCGTGACCTTATTCTTGCCTGCCGACTTGGACTGGTACATGGCTTCATCCGCTTGCCGGACGACTTCCGCAATGGAGGTACCTTCACGCGTTATGCTGACACCGATGCTGATCGTAACCATCGTTTCCTTCTCGACCCGGCTGCGGATCGTTTCCGCGACGCCCTCAGGCTTAACCTCTGGAGCGGCGATGAGTGCAAGCAGCTCTTCTCCGCCGTAGCGGCCTGCGGTACCGATGCCGGCCGTTTCTTCCTTCAAAATATCGGCTACCTGCTTCAGCACGCCGTCCGCTTTATGGTGGCCTGCCGAATCATTAAGCTTCTTGAAATTATCGATGTCGCAGAAGATGATCGCGATCCGCTTTGTCTCCCGCAGCATTTGCTCGGCTTTCTTGTTGAAATGGCGTCGGTTATACAGGCTCGTCAAGCCGTCCGTGATGGACGATTGGAACGTCATGAGCAGCCGCTCGAGCACCCATTCGAACAAGAGCAGGAACAAAAGCGTATAATAGACTACAGGGAGCAGATGGCCCAGGATGACAAGCATCGGAACTTTCCCGTGGTATACATAGCTGTCCGCCAAAACGGACAGCTGATAGATGAAATAAACGATCAAGCTGGCTGAATAGTTGAAGCGCTGGTCGATGCCGCGCAAATTAAGCAAGATGATCAAGTTCAGAACAAGGCCGTAGAAATCGATGGCAAGCAGCCCCGTTTCGCCCCGGGCGGTTGAATCGTCAAGCAAGTCAGGCGAAGGAGGAACCTGCGCGCCTACGATGAGCAGCAGTCCGATCACCATGAGCAGAAAAGGCATGCCCTTTAATCTTGCACTGGGGCCGGTATACAATTTCATGAAGACAAAGTTTATAATAATAAATGAGAGCAAACTGACGAAGGCATTCGTCAGCTCCAAGTACGCCGATGAAGCTTGGCTTGGAAACGACAGCGAAATAAGCGCTCCGTTCTGCGCCAGCATGACCGCGAGCAGGATGATAAGAATGAGGTAAGTGCGGTTGCGCCGATAGCTCTTGTACAGCTTAACGGCCATGAAGAGCATCAGCGCCAGAATCGTCATTACAGACGCGGAAGCGAAAATTTGGCCGGTCGGACCGGCAAGCCAATCTAGAATTGTCATGGGTTCAACCACCTAAGCAGAAAGTAATGGCAGGGTGTAAGCACGCCTGGCAGCGCGGGTTGTCCAACTTTACAGAAACATATGTTCTAGTATATCATAATTTTGGCAGGTCGAGAAGTATCATGCAGGTTTGATTGAGGAGGCTTTGCGCATGAACATTTTGCAGGCATTGTTTTTTCCGCCGGAACAGCCGGGCGGCGTGTCCTCAATGGTTCCATATATTCAAGAGAGATTTAACAGAATCGGCTGGCCGATGGAGCTGTTCTCGCTCCCGAAACGGGTAAGGGGCAAGGGCCAAGAGCCGGTCGCATTCGACACGTTCGATATCAGCGAATATGCGGGCAACGCCATTATCGATAAATATTTGCAAACCTATCGCGACTACGTCTGGTGGACGAAGCTGCGAATCCAGAAGACGTATGATCTTATTCATGCGCATCATCCGATTCCCGCTCTTGTCATGAAGCAGCTGTTTCCGGAAACGCCGCTGGTGATGACCATACACTCCAGTTATGAACGCGAGCTTGTTTTGAACGGCAAAATCATCGAAGGCGGCATGGAGCACCGGTTCCTGACTTCGATTTACCGGGAACTGGAGTCGAAGGCAGACAGGATCATCACGCCGTCGGAATCGTTCCGCAACTATATGCGCAGTTTTGTCAATGACGCGGACCGCATACAAGTCATTCCGAACGGGTTTGACGAGAAGCGGTTTAAGCCGATTTCCCATGAGAACGAAGTCGTCCAGCTGATTACGGTTTGCCGGCTCGTTCCGGCCAAAGGTCTGGATATTCTGCTGAAGGCATGCGCGCAGCTGAAAGAGCGCGGGCATACGTTTGTCTTGCACATCATCGGCGACGGTCCGATCCGCCCCGAGCTGGAGCAGCTGGCGCAGAATCTGAATTTGTACGACGACATTATTTTTTACGGCTATATGCTGCATCCGGAAGAGTTTATGCCTTTCTTCGACGTTTTCGTGCTGCCTTCGCGGGCTGAAGCGTTCGGCTCCGTATTCGCGGAAGCGGCGCTTTGCTGGCTGGCGCTGGTCGGTACGAACGTAGGCGGGATCGCGGAGCAGATCGATGACGGCGTGAACGGGCTGCTAGTGGAGCCTGAGAATCCGACGGCGCTGGCGAACGCGCTGGAGAAGGTCGTGTCGGATCAGGATTTCCGCTATAATATGGCCCGCGCCGCTTGGAATAAAGCCAAACGGGACTACTCCCTGCAGCGGGTCATAGCGCAATTGAAACAAGTCTACACGGAAATAAATCCGGAATCGGACGTGACGGAGTAGGGGAGCGGGAACATGGGAGTCTCATTTCGATTTATTCATGCGGCGGATTTGCACGTCGACAGTCCTTTCCGCGGATTGGCGGAGGCGCCCCCGCATGTGCGCGAGGCGCTCCAATCCTCGACGTTTCAAGCGGTTCGCAATTTGGTCGAGACGGCGTTGCGGGAAAAGGTTGATTTTGTTGTCGTTTCCGGGGATCTCTACGATACGGCCGACCGGTCGCTTCGCGCACAGCTTACGCTGCAGCGCGAATGGCAGCAGCTGCACGCCCAAGGCGTGCGGTTATTTGTCATTCACGGCAATCATGATCCGTTGTCCGGCGGCAAAGCCGACCTGGCATGGCCGGAGTCCGTCCATTTCTTCGGTGCGGACAAGGTGTCTAGCGTCCCTGCCTATACGAGGAGTGGAAGCTTGGCCGCTTATGTACATGGCATCTCTTACGGGACGCGGGCCGTAACCGCTAACTTAGCATCGGGCTATAAACCGGCGAACATGGAAGGCGTCTACCAAATAGCGCTGCTGCACGGCAACGTGGACGGCCATGCCGGGCATGATCCGTATGCCCCGTGCAGTTTGCAGGAGCTTGTCGGCGCGGGATTCCATTATTGGGCGCTTGGGCATATTCATCAGCGCGCCGTGCTGCATACATACCCGCATGTCGTTTATGCCGGAAATACGCAAGGGAGACATGCGAAGGAAACGGGAGCGAAGGGCTGCTATCTCGTCGATGTATCCGCATCGCATGAGACGAAGCTGCAGTTCATCCCGCTCGATGCGGTGCGCTGGGAGACGCTGCGCGTCTCAATCGAAGGTCTTGCGGCAGAGCAGTCGCTGATGGATGAGCTGGAGCGGACTGCTTTGGACGCATTGGAGCGCTGCGAAGGGAGACCGTTAGTAGCGAGAGTGTGCTTGGAGGGCCGAGGACAGCTGCATGGGCAGCTTACGAACCCCGGTTTCGCGCTGGAGCTGCTTGACGGCTTGAGGGAGCGCATCCGTCAAATGGAGGGGCCGGCGTCTCTGGCAGAAACGCCTTGGTGCTGGATTAGCGGCTTGGCGGCGGAAACCGGCGCGGAGCTGGATTTGGCCGTGCTGTCCGAAGAGGACAGCTTCATAGGGGAGCTTCTGCGGGGCAGCTATGCCTTGGAAGTGGACGAGCTGCAAGTTCTATTGGGCGAGGCGCTGCAGCCGCTATCGGCCCAAGCAAGATTGCGCAAGCTTGTCCGTTCGCTTCAGGAAGAGCATGCACAGCTGTGGCTGCAGCAAGCCCGCGAGATTGCTGCAGGACTGCTGATCGAGGATGCGGCGCCTCAACGCGAAGAGAAGCGACGTGACGAAACGGGGCAGAGCGCGGAGAACCGGCACGATGATGCATGGCAGGAAGGTGAACCGGAATGAAGCTGAACGGTCTTCAAGTGGAAGGCTTCGGGAAGCTGAGCGGTCTCGAATGCCGGTTGGATGCGCCCGTTACGGTCATTTTCGGGAGCAATGAAGCCGGGAAGAGCACGCTGCTGGCTTTTATTCGCGCCATGCTCTACGGCTTTGCCAATAAAGGCAATCCGGCAGAACGGCTTGAGCCGGTAAATGGCGGCCGGCATGGCGGACGATTGTTCTTTGAGGACCAATCCGGTCATTTTGTATTGGAACGATACAGCAGCGCTTCGGGCAAGGTCAACGTACGGCGGATAGACGCCGGCGGCGGGCCGGTGAACGACCGGATGGAGACGCTGAGTCAGGCGATGTGGGAGCGGCAGTTTCTGGGCGGCATCGGCGAGCGTCTTTTTCGCGAGTTATTCGCGATATCTCTATCGGAGCTGCAAGCGATCGGGATGTTGGAAGGGGATGAGCTGGGCAAGCAGCTCTATCATGCTGGCTGGAACGGCGGAAGCGCCATTGCCAAGACGGAGAAGCTCTTGAGCGGACAGCTTGATCTTCTGTTCCGGCCGCGCGGCAGCACGCAGCAGATGAACAAGCTGCTCAAGACGCTGGAAGAAATCGAAGCGCAGCTGCGCCAAGCTGAGGATGGCATTACGGCGTTCAATGAGCTGAGCATAGCTCTCGCTGATCTTGAAGCCGAGCAATCGGAGGCGGATGCGGGGTTGCCTGAGCTTCGCGATAAGGCGGATCTGCTGCGTCGAGCGCTTCAGCTTCGCGAAGCATGGTTGAGCCGGGAGGCGCTTATGCGTGAACAGGAGACGTTAGTCGCAACGCCGAAGCTGGCCGCGGATGCCCGAGTTAAAATGGAGGCGCTAGTGGACGAAGCTGAACGTTTGCGGGCCGATCGGCAGCTTACATCCGATGCTGCGGATCACCATTCGCGGCTGCTTACTGAACTGGTCTATAATGACGAGCTCATCGCCTGCGCTGCCGAAATCGAATCGCTGCTGCTCTCAGCGGAGCATATCGACGCATCCAGGCAGCATTCGGCAGAGCTTGCAGCGGAGCTGCTCGAGCATGAGGAGGCGGTCGAGCGGCTGCTGCATCGCATTTCACCGGGCTGGACAGAGCGGGAGCTTCGCGATTTGCCGCTCGGCGTGGCTGATCGCGAGGCAGTCCGGGCATTCCGGTCCTCGCTGCAGGATGGAGCGAAGGCGTCAAGCGCCGCTCAAGCGGAGCTGCGTGCCGCTTCGCAGCAAGCAGCAGAAGCCGCGGCTCAACTGGCGGAGCTGGATTCGGCGGATCGGAGAGGGCCGACAGCATTCGGCGCAGCTGGCGAATTCGAGCTGCTGCCGGATTCCGTGGAGTCGCTGCGTCTATCGATGCGTCAGCTCGAAGAGGTATGGCATGAGCTTGAGCTGGCGAAGCTGCGCGTTCTGCAGGAGGCGGAGGCGACGGTGCGCGGCAGGGAAGAGGCATCGCCGCTGCGGGCCCGCGACGGCGTTTACTGGGCTGCCGTCGGAGTGGCCGCCGCCGGCGCGGCCGCGCTGGCCGCGGCGGGCGAGCACGTCGCCGCGGCTGTCGCGGGCGCTGCCGCAGCCGCGTTCGCGGTCCCTGCGCTGCTGCGGCTTGCCGCGAAGCCCGGCAGCGCCGGGGCGCGCCGCAGGCAGGCTGCGCCAGGCGCTGCAGCGATGGCGCGAGGCAGCGGACGCGCGAGCCGCGGACGCGCCGGCGCATCGCACGAGGCGGACGCCCGTGCGATGGCAGCGTCAGCGGCGGCGGCGGTGCTGGCCGACGCCGAGAAGCGCGTCGCCGCCGCGGTGCGCCGGCTTGTGCGCGAGCCGGAGGCAGCGCTGCATGCGCTGCTCGCGCGCGAGGCGCCGCCCGGGCCGCAGCAGGCCGAGCTTGCCGCGGCGTACCGCCAGGCCGCGGCCGCGCGCGAAGGCGCCGGCGACGCCGGGCCGGCGCGGCTGCTTGCGCGCCTGCGCGCGGCGGCTGACGCGCGCCAGGACGAGCTGCGCCGGCGCGCCGGCACGGCCGAGCGCCGCGGCGAGCTCGCGCGCCGGCATGCGCGGCTGCGCGCGCAAGAAGAAGCCGCCCGCGCCGCGGTGGACCACGCGGCCGAAGCGGCTGATGCCATCGCGGCCAGATGGCGCGAATGGCTGACCGAATGCGGCCTTCCGCCTCAACTAACGCCGGAAGGGGCCGCCGAAACGCTCGACCTCGCCGAGCAGGCGCTGCACCGGTTGCAGGCGCACAGCCGCGCAGCGGGCAAGCATGCCCGGCTGCAGGCGGAAATCGCCGCCTTCGAATCGGCGGCGGAGCAGCTGGCCGCAGCGTTCCCCGCTGCCGCTGGCCGCGCGCATGGCGATGCCTTCGCGGCCGTAAGCAGCCTGCATGCGGAAGCTGGCCGGCACATGGCGGCTAGCGTCAGAGCCGCAGAGCTGCAGGAAAGGCTGGGCGAGTTCGAACGCGAGGCAGCGCGTCAAGTTCAACACATTTCGGAGCTGGAAGAGAAGCGGCAGCGGTGGTACCTCGCCGCGAAGGCGGACAACGAGCTCCAGTGGCTGGCGGCGCTGCAGCGGTCCGAACGGCTCGCCGTCATTGAATCGGAGCTGTACAAGCTGGAAGCGGAGCTGGCGGCAGGGTTGACAAGCGGACAGCGTGAGAAGCTTGCCGCATGGTATGCCGCTTGCGACGACAATCAGCTTGCCGCGATGCTTCAGGACTGCAGCCGTGAACTCGAGCGGCTCGAGGCGCGGCGAAGCGAGCTGCTTGAGCTCATCGGACGCAAACGGCAGCGGTTGGAGCAGCTCCTGCAAAGCGGAGATAGGGCGAGGCTCATCATGGAGCGCGAGCAGGCGGCTGCGGCGCTGGAACAGCTGATTCACCGCTATGCGGCCAGGTCGCTAGGGATGACGATGATCCGCAGGACGAAGCGGATCATGGAGGAGCAGCGGCAGCCTGGCGTGCTTCGCGAGGCGTCGCGGCTGATGAACCGCTTGTCCGAAGGCCGTTACATGCGGATTTCGATGCCGGAGGGAGAACAGCGGATCGCGCTTGAAACGAGCGACGGCCGGCTGGTGGAAAGCAAACTGCTCAGCAGAGGAACCGCTGAGCAGCTGTATTTGGCGATGCGATTGGCGCTTGGTGATGAAGCGTCGGCTGCGCATGAGCTGCCGTTATTGCTGGATGATCCTTTGGTCAATTTCGATCTGGCCCGGCAGAAGGCGGCGATTGAAGTGCTTAGCGAACTGGCCGGTCGCCGTCAACTCGTGCTGTTCACCTGCCATGACCATATGCGGGATCTAGCCCTTGCGGGCTTGCCGGACGCACAGCTCATTCATCTCACTTGAACTTGAATCACCATCTCGCTTGATCAGGATGATCACGAATCTCCGGCAGGCGGACGGTGCCGGATCAGCAGCGCGAGCCAGCCGAGGCTAATGAGTCCAAACAGCGGATAGAGCGTGGAGAGAAGCGGGCCGAATCCGATTTGGCTTGCGATGTAACAAGCGGCAAGCGTTATGATCGTGAGCAGGGTCCGGGAGATTTTCAGCCGTTCCTGCATTTGCAGCGTCAGGCCGTAAACGTCGGCGATCAGCGTCGTGAAGATTTCGGCGAAGATCAGAAAAATATAAATCCACTGGATGCCATGGCCAAGCTGCCTGGCAATGCCGCCCATCGGGATTTCGAACTGCTGTATGCCCGGCATATAGACGGACAGCGCAATGTGGCCCGCCAGCAGCATAAAGCCGATCCCGATGCCGCCGATCCAGGAGCCGTAGACGATCGTTTTACGGTCCTTGATTTCCGCTCCGAGCGGGACGAGCACCGCTTGAGCCATGGAGAGATTGAAGGCGGCATACAGAAAGGGCGACGCCCAGATCGAGATATGGGAATGATCGCTCGAGAGCAGCATCCACCGTTCTGAACCCGGGGTTTTAACCGTGTCGATGATAATCAGGACGGTGAAGAGCAGCATGACGGGGACGACGATCGAGTTGACCGTCAGTATCGCGTTCATCCCTTTGCGCAGCAGCAGAAAGCAGCCGAATATGGTGATCAGCAAGCCGGACTGATACGATATATTCCAATTCTCGGAGAAGATCGCTCCTGCTCCTGCCAGCATGACCGCGCACACGCCGAACAGGACGATCAGCATAAAGTGGCTGATCCAGCCTCCGAACCGGTCGCCGAAGAGCACCTTATTGACGTCCTCGTACGATCTGGCGCGGACGTCGCTTGCAATCAGCATCATTTTGGCCCCGAGCCACACGAACATCATCGTGGCCATCAAGATCGTGATGGCGCCCAGAAACCCGAACCGAGTAAAAAACTGCAATATTTCTTGTCCTGTCGCGAAACCGGCCCCAACGACCGTGCCCATGTACGTAAATGCGACTTGCATGATTTTACTCGCTCTTTTCATACTTCGCCATGACCTGCCTTTCGTACAATCACCTACTAAATAGGGTATGTCCGACCGGGGACAGGCATGACTATTATCCTGTTTGGACAGAAAGCGGTGCATGAATTTCCATGGCTATGTTAGTCGCCGTAAGTGTTTTCACGGCTTCGCTCGCGCTGATCGTTTGGAAGCCGAAAGGCGTGCACGAAGCTGTCGTCGCCCTTATCGGCGCAGCCCTGCTGTTTGGGGCCCGGCTGCTTGCGCCTGAAGATGCGGCCTATATTTGGGGTTTTGTATGGAATGCAACCTTTTCCTTAATCGGCATCATGCTATTTACGACGCTGCTCGACGCGAACGGATTTTTTCGCTGGGCCGCGCTTCATATCGTCAGAACCTTTCATCATAAGCAGCTTCGGCTGCTCATCGGTCTCTGCGCGCTCGCTGCTGCCATTACGGTATTCTTCAACAATGACGGCACGATTCTCATTATGATTCCGATCGTGCTGGAGGTGACCGCGCTGCTTCAGCTGTCGCGCCGCAGCCGGATCGCGTTTCTGCTTGGCGTGGGCTTGATGGCGGATACGGCCAGCGCGCCGCTGATGATGAGCAATTTAACGAATATTTTGACGGCGGACTTCTTTGATTTGAGCTTTGGGGAGTATGCAAGAACGATGTTTATGCCGGGGCTTGCCGCTATCCTGGCGACCATCACGGTGACGGCCGGTTATTTCGGCAGGAGCATACGCAATGAAGAGGGCAGAGCCCATGCGCCTGAATCGTTTCCTGAGCCGGCTTCGGCCGTAAGTCATAAGGGGTTGTTCTACTTATCCTGGCTGATCATCGCAGCCATAATGGCCGGTTATTTGCTCGCTGAGAAAATAGGCGTACCCGTGGCCGCTATCGCGCTTACCGGCGCAGCCGTGCAGTGGCTGGCCGGCATGGCGGTTGGGCAGGGGAACATAAAAACGACGCTCCGCGGAGCGCCGTGGCTGATCGTCGTATTCGCGCTTTCGATGAATTTGATCGTGTACAGTATGTATCTGCATGGAGCCGTAAGCTGGTTCCCGCGAGTGTTAGAGCCCATGACGGAGCAAGGCCCGTTACTCGGCATAGTTGGTTCAGGCGTCCTGTTCTCGCTGCTAAGCGCCGCCGTCAACAACCTGCCTGCCGTGCTCGTGTCCTCGCTTGCGATCGAACAGACGATAGGCCCGCATTATTTGCCGTTTGCCAGCCTGCTCGGCACCTCGGTCGGCGCTAAGCTGACGCCGATCGGTTCGCTTGCGACGCTGCTTTGGCTGCAGCTGCTGCGAAGAGGCGGCATCGAAATGACCTGGCGGGAATACGCCAAGTATGGACTACTCTTGACTGCGCCGATCTTATTGTGCTCGCTCCTGACCCTATGGCTGATCTTAAAGTAGGAACAGCTTGATCGAGAGCACCCGTTTGTTCTGAGGATCCAGGTCTAGCTTGAGCAGCGCACCGTTCGCTTTATACGCAAGCACGCTTGAGGTGTGCGTGCTCGGCTTGCCTAACGCCTCCGTAACGGCACTCTCGCTGTCGCCGACCCGTAGACCGCTCAATCCCGTTGAAGCGCTCTTCTCGAACACTTCTACAAATTTGACTCTTTTGTCCGGGCCATAACCGACGGAAAATCCTGCGTACTCTAAGACGGCGATTGACTCTTCTCCGTCATCGATCGAATAGCTGTCGCTATGCTTGCCGAGTTTGATATCCAAGACTGTTTTAGCGTCACCGATGGCAATGCCGTGAAGCTTTGGCGCCTTGGCGTCCCATTTCAGCTCTTCCTTGGCGGTTGCTTGCTTCGTGCCGGTTTTGCCGGAGGATGATTCCGTCTTGGCATCATGCACCGCCGTGCTATCGCTAGGCGCGTTCTCAATTAATGCGGTTTCTTGTCCGTCATCGTTGGCGGCATAGGATTTCTGCGGACTGTCCGAATGATCGGCGGAGAGCGAGGAGGCGGACTGCCCCGTGTTCTGGTGATCCATTATCGTCTCGCCAGCGCCGATCACACCGAGCCTGCAGCTTGAAAGCAGGACAAGCAGTGTACATGCGGCGGCTGTAAGGGCAGCTTTTTTGGCTATATTGATTTTTTTCATCATGAATCACTTCCTTCTTGTCCGCTTTGCAAACCGGTATCTATTAGACAAACGGGAAGGGTAAAAAGTTGCAAGCGCTGCATACTATTTTTCGCCGGTTGTTGCCGTTTGGCGTACCTTATGGTACCTTTAACGGAAAAGATTTTTTTTGGTGGAGGGAAAGCGAATGGACCAGCTCAAAGAACGCATTTTGCGTGAAGCTTCTATTCTAAATCAAGACGTATTGAAGCTGGATGCTCTGCTTAATCATCAGGTCGACCCGCTGCTAACCCAAGAAATGGGCAAAGAATTTGCGCGGCTTTATGCGGAATCGCCGATAACGAAAGTCATTACCGTTGAATCTTCCGGCATTCCAGTCGCATATGCGACCGCACTGGCGCTCGGCGTGCCGCTCGTGTTCGCACGACGGAAAAAAACGCTCATTGCCGATCCGGACGCTTATTGCGAACGCGTACCGTCATTCACGAAAGGAATTGTAACGGACATTATGGTTTCCCGTCAATTCTTATCGCCTAGCGACACGGTTCTTTTTATCGACGATATTATCGCAAACGGCGATGCCGCGCGCGGCTTGATCAAGATTATCGAACGCTCCGGCGCCAAGCTTGCCGGACTTGGCGTTGTCGTGGAAAAATCGTTCCAAGCCGGGGCTCGCACGATCCGCGAACAAGGTGTCCGCGTAGAGTCGCTCGTCCGGATCGCTTCGCTGGAAGGCGGCAAAATCCGTTTTGAATAGGCTGCCTGATAAATTCCAGCTCCTTCATCTTTTCGGGATGAGAGAATTGGCTTATAATGATCGTAAGTGACGGATTGGAGGCGCTAGTGTATGGGACAATTATCTGCTGATTATCTAATGACTAAATTGTCGGAAGCGAAGAACCATTTCGAACGTGCGCTTGATTGCAAGCATACGGATTTTGATGACTTGTACCCTTATATGATCGAGCATCCGCAGTTTTTCTGGTATAAACGCTATGTGGCGTGGTCGGAACTTCTTACGATCGTGAAGCTCTCGAGTGAGCTTGAGATGGACTGGAGAGATCAGTTTACGGAGAAACAGGCCGAATACATTACGAGCCGGGTTATGTCTTCCCGCGTCCTTGACGAGTGGTTCGAAACGAACGATTCCAAGGAGCATGTCGGCTAACGGCTGGCAATCATATCGAAATGCCTCAATGACGGCGTGCACGCCGTCATTGAGGTTTTTTTATAGAATGGAGCGTATGCACATGATATCTGAAGAACAACTGGATCAGTATCGAATTGAAGGAACGGCTCTGCGCGTCGTCCGGGACGGCATGGAAGCCAATGACGTGTTCGGTATTGTTGTCGCATGGGATGCGGAGTCCGTCGTGATCCGCAAACGCAGCCGCAGAGTCGTAAAACTGAGCAGAAGCTATGTGTACGAGCCGGTCGACTCGCCGCGTACGCAGCTGTGAGGCGTCGTAATTAAATGAAACCTTCGGCTATTGGCTTCGTATAGGTGCTAATAACGGAACTGGAGGCTGGTTGAATGAAATGTCCTGTATGCACGGATGTGCGCATGAGAGAAGTCGAGAGAGACGGCGTTCTGATCGATATTTGCCCGGACTGCAAAGGCGTTTGGCTCGACCGGGGCGAGCTGGACAAGCTTGTGAAAGGCGTACGGGAAGTTCGTGATGAGTACGAGCGTCTGGAGCGCAGCGTCCATGCCAACCCGAATTACCCGCCTAACGATCCGTATCGCGACCGCAGCCACGATCAAGGCTATAATACCGGTAAAGGCTACGGCCAGCATGGTTATGACTCGCATGGATACGGCCAGCACGGCAAGCACGGAAAGCCGCACAAGAAGAAGACGATGCTTGATGTTTTCGGAGATTTGTTCGAATAAACCGATCCCGTTTCGGAGGTCAAGGCATCCGCGCTATTGTTAGAAAATTTCAACTTCGGCGGCTTGTCTTGACTTCGCTGCGAGCGGATGATATTATAAAAAACGTGATTGCGGCTAGTACGCGGGATCATCTGCCAGATGCGGTCGTGGCGGAATTGGCAGACGCGCTAGATTCAGGTTCTAGTGGTGTAACAGCCGTGGAGGTTCGAGTCCTCTCGACCGCACCATACTTAAAACGAAGCCCTTCGAACTTAGTCGAAGGGTTTATTTTTATTTGGCTGTTTTCGTGTATGTTGTTGCTGCTAATGGTTCATGTGTCATTTACAAAGATTGCAACAATGCTTCAACGAAATGAAAGGTACGCCAATGGCGGGAACCCAGAAGCATCGTGGCAGCCTTTGACCTAAACGGCTGCATTATTTGTCAAATGGGAGTTCGTAAAAATGACGTGTTAAGATCAATCGCGAGTCCGGATGTTTCGCTGACCTCAGGCTTGTTTGTCGATTTCAAACGTGAACGACTTCGCGAATCGAAGTTACCATGTGCTAACGAGCATATGCTAACGGTTGCCACGCAGGCTATTTAGCCTCGAATGGCCCTTTTGAAAGGCTAACGGTTCTCAGAAAGGCTATTTGGCGATTGGGGCAGCGAATTCTTCCGATATGGGCCAAATAACGCCTCTGGCGACCGTTAGATGTAAAGAAAGGGTATTTTAGTCACAAATAAGCACTGGAGCACCCGTTAGAATTTATCGGGCGCTCTCTCATGCTACCGCGCACTCGCCAACCATATTAAACTCGATAAGCCGCCAATAAAACAATGGTGTGATTCTCTACAATTTGACTATCCTAATCAAGGATAGTCAAATTGTAGAGAAAGGCTCGAGGACCTAGCCTGAAACGACTAACGGACATCCATGTCCGTTAGAATCTATAGGTTCGCTCTCAATAGAATTGACAGGCCCATCGGACTGTCTCGACTTTCTTTGCGTGCTACTCGCACGCCGTTTGCTGTTGTTTCACTTTTTCCCATCAGCTGTTGCTAATCCGTCATATCCATATAGGACACCTCTGCACGAGTTCGGCGGAGGTGTCTTTTTTACGTTCCGAATTTAATATAAAAGACATATCAAAAAGATATACTCAAATCTCCCGAAAACGCATAACGGCCGGCATTTTTTCACATTATTTAGAGTCGACTCATAAAGATTTGGTTAAAAGATATATTCACTCTTTACAAAAATAGAAATTAGTCATAAAATGAAAACGCAACCAATGGAAGGGTATATCTAATATACCGAATTAGGATATACCATATGTGCACGCTACATAAAGTGGAACAACTGGAGGGGAGGTAGCCAAGCAACAAAAGCGGCTAGAAACGGGTTTCGAATCAACCTTACTTTTTCCATTCATAGGGGAGGACTAAACAAATGCGTATTACTCGTACACGTAATTTGATGATCTCGGCAGCAGCGTTGATTGTGGCTTTTTCCATGGTAGGTTGTTCCAGCACGAAAGATTCGAATAATCAAGCAAGCGAAAATACACCGGCGAACACGAACACGGCGGCGACGAACGCAACCAATACAGACAATGCCGCGACTACGGATGAGGCTCCGGCCGAAAATGCGGCGGATTTGAAAGGCGCAACGGTCAAGATCGGCTTATGGTGGGACGGCGCCGACCCGCGTCTGATTGAAGAGAAGGATCGCGGACCGGCGGAAGACGAGCAGATCGCGCTTATCGAGGCGGCCGAGAAAAAGTACAACTGCAAAATTGAATTCGTGAAGTTCGGCGATTACGGCAAATATGTCGAGAATCTGACAACGACCTCGCTTGCAGGCGATCCGTTCGCGGACGTCGTGGTTCTGGAGTTGTTCTGGTCGTTCCCGGGTCTCGTAAACAAGAACTTCATTCTTCCGATCGACGACATGCTGGATCTGAGCGATCCGAAATACATTTCATGGATGAAGAACGGCGGCAACTTCCAAGGCAAGCAATACGGTTTCGTCGATTCCCCTCCTTCGCCGTACGGCATCTTCTACAACAAGAAGCTGGTTCAGCAGCTGGGCTTGGACGATCCATACGAGTTGCAGAAGAGCGGCGGCTGGACATGGGATAAGTTCCGCGAGCTAGCTAAGGCGGCAACGAAGGATAACGACGGCGACGGCAAGACGGACGTGTTCGGCTTCATCGGCGACATGAAAGTGAGCACGGAGCAATTCGTATACGGCAACAAAGGTTCGTTCGACCAAGACGAGAACGGAAACATGAAGTTCGCGATGGACAGCGCCAACACGCTTCAGGGCTTGCAGTTGGTGTCGGACATGTACAACGTCGACAAATCGATTCTGCAGCCGGCTCCTAAGGACGGAAACGACAAAGCGTTTATTGCGGGCAAGAGCGTCATGTACGGCGGCTTCAGCTGGGAGCTCGGCGGCTTGAAGGACAACATGAAGGATACGGAGCTGGGCTATGTTTTCTTCCCGAAAGCGCCTAACGCATCCGACTATATGTCCTATACGCCATTCGGCAACATGTACATGGTTTCCAAGTACTCCAAGCACCCGGAAATCGCTATGAAGATCATGGATGAAATCAGCTTGCACGGCAAGAACAAAGAGCTTGCGGTAGAAGGTTGGAAGAACCAGTACACGCCGGATGGGCTGGATACTCGCACGCAAATGTACGACAAAATCGGCTACAGCGGCAGCTATATCGCCATTCCGGATGCGGATAAGCTGGTTGACGGCGTGCTGAAGGATATTACGGAAGGCAAAGTCGCACCTGCGACGGCAGTCGAGAAAATCAAGAGCCAATTCGAGTCGGGCATCCAGAAGCTGCAAGCGGATACGAAGTAACGCAATCATTCTTCATGTAATTTGAACGGATACCCCTAAATCGGCGCTGCTTCATAATCGAACGATTTAGGGGTCCGTTGTTGTGAGGGGAACTATGAAGCGATCCTATGTCAAAACGATTTCGATTCTCGCGGTCCTAGTCGCGCTCGTTATTGGTGCAGCCTCAGTCTTTGGCGGCGGTTCTGGCCATCCGGCAGCCGCCGAAGACCGGCCGCTCGATACCGCAAGCCTTGCGAAGCTGTCTGCTTCCTATAAGAAAGGGAGCTATGATGAATACTTGTCGAAGCACAAGGGAGAAACGCTGCAAGACGCCGATATTCGGATTGAAGGCGAAAGTTACGTAGCCGCAACGGGAATGGATGCATCCGTCGCCAGCAATTACGAGGGCGAGCAGGGTGAAGCGGTGGTGACAGGCGACACGGGCTCGATCACATGGTCCGTCGACGTTAAGCAGAGCGGCATGTATCAGATCGGCATGAGATATTACACGGTCAAGGGCAAAGAATCGGATATCGAACGCGGGCTTCTGATCGACGGCGAGACGCCGTTCAGCGAAGCGAGAAGCCTCGTATTCAGCCGGATTTGGAAAAACGAGAAGGCGGCGTTTGACCGCGATGACCGCGGCAACGACTTAACGCCGAAACAGATTGAGGTTCCGATGTGGCAGGAGACGGCGTTTAGGGACGCACAAGGCTATTATGAGCAGCCGTACCTCTTCTACTTCAGTGCAGGCAAGCATGAAATTACGCTTACTTCCAGCAGAGAGCCGCTAGTGATCGATTATTTGAAGCTGACCAAGCCGGAAAATCCGGCACCCTACGAGGAATTGGCGAAGCAGTATCAAGAGAAGGGCTACAAGCCCGCAGAAGGCTCTTATTTGAAAATCCAAGGGGAAGCCTCGTCGCTGAAATCGACGCCGATGCTCCTCCCCTACAATGACCGCTCGGACCCGGCCATCGAGCCTTTCCACGCCTCGAAGCTGCGCAACAATGCGATGGGCGGCTGGACATGGCGCATGCCGGGCCAGTGGATAGAATGGGAAGTTGAAGTTCCGGTCGACGGGCTTTATCAGATTGCCTTCAAGAACCGGCAAAATTATTTGACCGATATGTCCGCGCTTCGCACGCTCACCATTGACGGCAGCGTTCCGTTCAAAGAGGCGCAGAGAATCGGCTTCGCATACGCCAGCGATTGGCAAATGAAGGTGCTGGGCAAGAATGCGGAAACGCCTTATCAGTTTTATTTGACGGCCGGCAAGCACGCGATCCGGCTTGAAGTGACGCTTGGCGAGCTGGCGCCGGTTCTGCGGACGGTAGAGAACAGCATTTTGAATTTGAATGCCATCTACCGGAAGATCATCAGCTTTACCGGCGTCGTTCCGGATCAATTCCGCGACTATGCGCTGGATAAACGGATTCCCGAAATGACGGATGTTTTCCGCAAGGAAAGCGATCGTCTCTACGCGATCGCGCGGATGCTCCAAGCGCCGGGCGTAGGAGGCAATGACCGTTCCGCGCTGCTGAACACGCTGGCATACCAGCTCGCCGATATGGCGAAACGGCCGGATACGGTGCCGAGCCGGATCGATACGTTCAAGAGCAACGTCGGCGCGCTTGGCTCCTGGATGCTAATGATTAACGAGCAGCCGATCGCTATCGATTATTTAATCGTGTCGGCGCCCGGGGCGAAGCTCCCGAGCCCGGAAGCGACGCGCCTCGAGTCGTTCAGATCCAGCATCGCTTCGTTCGCGGCATCGTTCTATGAGAACTACGACGATTTCAGCGGCGATGAACAGGGAGCGAAATCGATCACGGTCTGGGTCACTTCCGGGCGCGATCAAGCGCAAATCTTGAAACGGCTGGTAGACGACAATTTCACGCGGGATACGGGCATTCATGTGAACCTGAAGCTTGTTTCCGCCGATATCTTGCTCCCTTCCACGGTTGCGGGCAAAGGCCCAGACGTGGCGCTGCAGGTCGGCAACGAAGTGCCGGTTAACTTCGCGACCCGCAATGCGCTGCAGGACCTATCTATTTTTGAGGATTTCAAGGAGACCGCCGCGAGGTTCACGGAAAGCGCCATGGTGCCGTACAACTATAACGGTAAATATTACGGGCTTCCCGAGCAGCTGACGTTCCCGGTGCTGTTCTACCGGAAAGATATCATTGAAGACGAATTGAAGCTGAAGGTGCCGCAAACCTGGGATGACGTCTACGCGCTCATTCCGGAGCTGCAGAAGCATAATCTTCAATTCGGGCTGCCGCAGCGGGGGCTTAACGCGCAGGGCAACGACGTCGCGACGACGGATATCATTACGCTGCCGCCAAGCCCGACCTTCGCGATGCTTCTCTATCAGAACGACGGCCGTTTCTACAAGGACGGCGATCAAGCCAGCGGCTTGGATGAAGAAGCGGCAATCCGCCAATTCAAGAAATGGACGGACCTGTACGTCAACTACAAGATTCCGATCCAGACGGATTTCGCCAACCGGTTCCGTACAGGCGAGATGCCGATCGGCATCGTCGATTATACGATGTACAACAAGCTGTCCGTCTACGCGCCTGAGATTAAAGGGCTGTGGGGCTTCGTTCCCGTTCCAGGCACGACGCAGAAGGACGGCACCGTTCGCAGAGACGTCGGGGCAGGGGGCAGCGCGGCTGTCATGTTCGAGCATACGAAGAACAAGGACGAGGCATGGGCCTTTATGAAATGGTGGACAAGCAAGGAAACGCAGCTCGCTTTCGGACGGGATATGGAAGTACGGCTAGGAACCTCCGCCCGTTATCCGACGGCGAATATCGATGCGCTGCAGCAGCTTGCGTGGCCTGTCCGCGATTTAAACACGCTGATGGAGCAAATGAAATGGACCAAGGGCATTCCGGAAGTGCCGGGCGGTTACTTAACCGGGCGCAATATCGACAACGCTTTCCGGAAAGTGGTCGTGCAAGGCGCGGATCCGCGCGAAACGATGGAAGATTACGTCCGGGCCATGAACGATGAGATCAGCGCGAAAAGACAAGAATTCAATCTTCCCTATGAGAAATGAGGGGATCATCAATGACTGCCATATCCATGAAGAAATTGCGGTATATAAAGGCCGAGCTGATTAAGAACAAGCACGCGCTCGTATTGTTGGCTCCCTTTTTCATCCTGTTCGGCATATTTACGGTCATTCCGGTATTCATGTCGGTTGTTTTGAGCTTCACTTATTTCAACATGCTGGAGATGCCCCGTTGGGTAGGGTGGGACAACTACGCGCGTCTGTTCGTTGCGGACGACGTGTTTCTCATCGCGCTCAAGAATACGTTTTTATTCGCTTTCATTACGGGGCCGATCAGCTATATCGCATGCTTCCTGTTCGCTTGGCTGATCAACGAGCTGCCGCCGAAGCTGAGAGCGGTGCTGACGCTCATTCTGTACGCGCCATCCATTGCCGGCAACACGTACCTCATCTGGCAGACGCTGTTTTCCAGCGATTCCTACGGGTATATGAACTCGTTTCTGGTCAAATGGGGCTTCATTCTGGAGCCGATCCAATGGCTGCAGGATCCGCGGTACATGCTGCCGATCCTGATGATCGTCCAGCTGTGGCTGAGCCTGGGTACTTCGTTTCTTGCCTTCATCGCCGGCCTGCAAAACGTCGACCGTTCCTTGTACGAAGCCGGCGCGATCGATGGCATACGCAACCGTTGGCAGGAACTGTGGTTCATTACGCTGCCGGCTATGCGGCCGCAACTGATGTTCGGCGCGGTCATTCAGATTACGTCTGCGTTCGCGGTTGCGGAAATTTCGATCTATATGATCGGGTTCCCTAGCGTGGACTATGCCGCGCATACGATCGTCACCCACTTGGTCGATTACGGGACAATCCGTTTCCAAATGGGGTACGCGTCCGCCATCGCAACGATTCTGTTTGCCATTATGATGGGGACCAATTTGATCACGCAGAAGCTTCTTAGAAAAGTAGGTGAGTAGGGCGTTGGCACTCAAGTTTCTAATGAAAAAAAGGCTGAATCGCTCTTGGTCCGTCGATATTCTGTTGTTCCTGCTGCTTGCGGGCGTCGCCGCTTTCATGTCGCTTCCGCTCGTGTACACGATCAACCGGGCGTTTATGCCGCTGGACGAAATATTCGCGTTTCCGCCGAGATTCATCGTGCGAAATCCGAATTTCAAAAATTTTACCGATCTGGTCAACATTTTCTCGGACTCCTGGGTACCGTTTTCGCGTTACGTGTTCAATACGTTTTTTATCGCGATCACGGGAACGACCGGGCATGTCATTATCGCTTCGGCAGCAGCTTACTCGCTTGCGAAGGCAAAGTTTCCTTTCCGGAACGTGCTGTTCAGCCTGGTGGTCATGTCGCTGATGTTCACGCCGTACGTCACCCAGGTGCCGAACTATATGACGATTTCTTGGCTTGGCCTGATCAACACCTATTGGGCCATCTTGCTTCCGGCCTTCGCCTCGACGCTCGGGCTGTATCTGATGAAGCAATTCATGGAACAGATACCGGATGCGCTGATCGAAGCTGCCAAGATCGACGGCGCATCCGAATACCGGATCTTCTGGCAAATCGTCATGCCGATCGTCAAACCGGCTTGGATGACGCTCATTATTTTCTCGCTTCAAAGCTTGTGGACGAACGGCTCGGTTACGAGCCACAAGTATATTTACAGCGAGCAGCTGCGTACCGTGGATGCCGTCTTCGGCCAAATCGCAAGCGGCGGCATCGCCAGAACAGGGCCCGTGGCGGCTGTTACGCTGCTGATGATGTCCGTTCCGATCATCGTTTTTATCGTTACGCAAAGCAGAGTCATTGAAACGATGTCGACATCGGGGCTGAAAGAGTAAGCATGGGGGGAGCCGGATTGTGACAGCCAAACGAACGATCGTAACCTGGATGCTGGTCGTCCTCTTGACCGGTATCTTCGCTCCGGCGGCTTTCGCCTCCGAGGACGACGGGTACAACTACTCGTATTGGGGGGAAGCCGTGCCGGCGCCGGATCCGTACCGCGCCGAACGGGTCGTATACGGGAAGGATTTGGGGATCGGACCGATGTCTGCGCCGCAGGATCTGTATATATCAGAAGCAGGCCTTGTTTATATCGCGGATACGGGCAACAGCCGAATTATTGTCCTTAATAAGAAGCTTCAAGTGGAGCGGGTAATTGACGGATTCGATAACGGAAGCAATCACGACGCGTTCAATCAGCCGGAGGGCGTGTTCGCGGACGCGGACGGCCGCCTCTTCGTGGCGGATACGCAAAATCGGCGTATCGTTGAGCTTGCCGCCGATGGCGCATTGACACGCATTATCGCCGAGCCGAAGTCATCGCTTATCCGCGAAGGATTTCAATATGCGCCGATTAAGGTCGTCGCCGACAAGGCGCAGCGGCTGTATGTCATCAGCCGCGGATCGTACGAAGGGATTATGGAGTTTGATTCGGGCGGCGCCTTCAGCGGGTTTGTCGGCACGAACCGCGTCAAATTCAATCCGATGGATCTGTTCTGGAAACGGATTTCGACGAAGAAGCAGCGGGATCAAATGGAGCAGTTTATTCCGCTTGAGTTCAATAATATAGCCATCGATACGGACGGCTTCATGTACACGACGACGGTGGAGGAGAATTCAAGCCGGCCGATCAAGAAGCTGAATCCTTCGGGCGTCGATATTTTGCGGAGCGAAGGCTATTTTCCGCCTAAAGGGGATATCCGGACGCTGGACACGGGAAGCATTCCGGGCAGCTCCATCTTCGCGGACGTTACGCAGGATGTAAGCGGCATGTACAGCGCGCTCGACTCGAAGCGCGGCCGCATCTTCACGTATGACAAGGACGGCAATCTGCTCTACATGTTTGGCGGATTAGGCGCCGAACAGGGGAAATTCCGGTCGCCGGCCGCAATCGGCATGCTTGGCGAGCAGGTTATTGTGCTGGATAAAGATAACAACCGGTTGACCGTGCTTGAGCCGACTCGTTACGGCAGCCTTATTCGCGAAGCTGTCGTTTCGCTAGATAACGGCAAGGTCGATCAGTCAAGCGAAGCATGGGGAAAGGTACTGCAGCTGAACAGCAACTTTGAAGTCGCCTATATCGGCATCGGGAAATCGCTGATGAAGCAAGGCGACAACAAAGCAGCAATGGAATATTTCAAGCTCGGCAACAACCGGGAGAAGTATTCGGAAGCATTCAAGCGCTACCGGAAGCAAATCGTGATGGACCACTTCGGCACCATCGTGCTTTGTATTGCGGCCGCTGTCGGATTGGCCTACGCAGGCACCAGGTTCGCGCGCAGACGGGCGGCAAGCGGCTATTACTCCGAGATCGGCGCGCTCAAAAACCCGTTCTATACGATGATTCATCCGTTCAACGGCTTTTGGGAGATGAAGTTCGAGCGTAAAGGCCGTATCAAAATCGCCGTCGGCATCGTGCTTCTGCTTGTCCTGTTGACGATTATCAAGCGGCAATACAGCGGTTTCGTGGTCAATTTCAACAATCCAGCCGCGCTGAACAGCATTAATGAATTAAAGTATATCCTCCTGCCGTTCCTGCTCTGGTGCGTAGCCAACTGGTCGTTAACGACGCTGATGGACGGCGAAGGCAAATTCAAGGAAATTGTCATGGCCGCCGGTTATTCGCTTATGCCGTTTGTCGTCATCTACTTGCCGCAAACGTTATACAGCAACGTGATTACCAAGGATGAAAGCTCGTTCTACTATTTGCTCGATACGGTCGCCATTGTGTGGTTTATCGCGCTGCTGTTCGTCGGTACGATGACCGTCCACCAATATACGGCAGGAAAGACGGTCGTTACGATGCTGCTTACGCTTTTGGTGATCGGCATTATGCTGTTCCTCGGTGTCCTGTTCTTCAGCATGCTTCAGCAAATGATCAGCTTCGCGGTGTCGTTCTATCAGGAGATGTCGTTCCGGATCCAGTGACGAACCGGCGGAATTTACGTGTATGACATGGAGGGAAACGGTTGTGGTTAAACGTAAACTAGTCGTCATCGCGGCCCTCTGCGCCAGTTTGGCGGCAATCAATGCCGCTGGCAGCTTCGCGGACGGAGATGCAAATAACGCCGCCGAAGATCGGATCGAAGCGTCAAAAGCTGCACGGTCCGTGAGAGGAGCCGCCGCTAAGGAGGTGTCGGTTGCCTCGCTGGATGCCGGTCTTGAAGCCGCAGCGCATACCGCGAATACGAAGGCAGAGCATGAAGCGCTAAACGGGATGGAGCAGCTGTCCGAGACAGAGTCGCTCGCTTTGTTCATCAACCGGGAAACGGCTGAAATCGCGGTGAAGGATAAGCGAACCGGCTACGTATGGTTCTCCAATCCAGCCGAGCGGGCTAACGATCCGATTGCTTCCCCGCTCTATAAGTCGGAGCTGTCTTCGCAGCTGCTGCTTACCTACTATAACGAGAAGGGGCAAGTCAATCGTCTCAACAGCTATGACGACAGCGTCAGCAAGAAGCAGGTTGTCATCACGCCGACGAAGACGGGCGCGAAAGTCGTCTATCAATTCGGGAAAGCTGCGGGGGGCACCGACAATATACCGGCGATCATCAGCAAGAAGCGGTTTGAAGAACGCATCTTGGCGAAGCTGCCGGACGATGATACGCGCAAGCAGGTCACTTATAAATACCGCTTTAATGAGGACAAGCAGGTTTACGAAGTCCGGAACCTGCAAGATAACGTCAAGCTGGAATTGTCCGGTTACTTGACGGCTGCGGGCTATACGAAGGAAGACGCTGCGCAGGACAACGAGGAGAACGGCGTTGCCGGCGAAGCCGCGGAGGAGTCGGCGCAGTTTACGATCCCCTTGGAATACAGCTTGGATGGCGATCAATTTATCGTATCCATCGATACGAAGGAAGTAAGATACAGCCCGGCATTCCCGCTCGCATCCGTGCAGGTGCTGAAGCATTTCGGTGCGGCGGACGTGCAGAAGGACGGCTATATCTTCGTCCCTGACGGCTCCGGGGCGCTGATCCGGCTCAATAATAAAAGGCTGAACGCCGAGCCGTACAAAATGCCGGTGTACGGGGCGGACGGCACGTTTGACGTGAAGGAGCAGGTGCTTACCAGCACGCCGATCCGGCTGCCTGTGTTCGGAATGAAGCAAAATGATCACGCGATGTTCGGCATCATTGAGAACGGCGACGCGCTCGCAAGCGTGCTTGCGGACATCAGCGGCCGGTACGACTCGTACAACAGCGTAGGTGCCGAGTTCCAGTTCGTCGCGATGGACTACTACACGCTCAGCTCGGGGACGAAGACGAGCTCCGTGCCGATGTTCCAGAAACATCCTTACCAAGGAGAGCTGCGAGTCCGGTACGGCTTCCTATCCGGAAGCAAGGCGGACTATATCGGGATGGCAGGCGAGTACCGGGATTATCTGGTCGCCAAGCATCAGCTGGAGAAGCTTGCTCCGAAGCCGAATTCCCCGTTTATTCTCGAGCTCGAAGGCGCATTCCGCAAGCAAAAGTCGTTCCTTGGCATTCCGTACAACGCTACGGAATCGTTAACGACCTATGACGAGGCGGTCAAGCTGCTCAAGCAGCTCAAGGAGCAAGGAATCGAGGACATCGCGTTGCGTTACGTGGGCTGGTTCAACGGCGGGATCCGCCATAGCTCCCCGGCCGATGTCGAAGCCGTAGGCGCGCTTGGCGGGAAGAAGGATCTGCAGGAGCTGATCGAGTACACGAAGCAGAACCGGATCGGATTGTATCCGGATGTCGCTTTCCTGGAGAAGTATAAGGGCGCCAAGAACAGCGCGGATTTCTTGGATCGGCGCAGCGCGGCCATCTATCGGTACGATCCTGTCATGTATATCAAGGACAAGTCCTCATTCTCACATTATGTGCTCTCAGCCGGCAAGCTGGAGGGAACGGTGGATGATTTCATCGCCGACTTTGAGAAGCTTGACACGGACGGCGTATCGCTGCGGGATATGGGTAATGAAGTGAATTCAGACTTTAATCCGGACCGTCCGGTCACCCGTCAGGATGCGCGCGATATTGCGCTGCAAGAGACCGGCAAGCTCAAGCAGCAGAGCGGTTCCCTTATGGTTAACGGCGGTAACGCGTATACGGTTCCGTATGCCGATTTGATCGTAGGCGCTCCGACTTCGAGCAACCGGCTGAACATTACGGATGAAGACGTTATGTTCTATCAAATCGCTCTGCACGGGTACGCGGACTTGGCCGGCGCTCCTTTCAACAGAAATGAATACCAGAACCCGCGCATTTCCATGCTTAAAGCGCTCGAGACAGGCTCAGCGATCTATTACCAGTGGTATTACAATGAGGCCTCGGTCGTAAAGGATACCGCATATGACGATCTGTACGCGCTCCATTATGCCGATTGGCTCGAAGAAGCCGTCAGCTTGTACCGTGAGGCAAATCCTGTCTTGAAGGAAGTCCGCAGCCAGACCATTACGGGGCACCGCGCGCTCGCGGACCGCGTGGTGGAAACGACCTTCGAGAACGGCGTCGCGATTATCGTGAACTATAACAAAACAGCTGTGAATGTGAACGGCATCGAGATCGGCGCCGAAAGCTTCCGGGTAGGCGGTGAATGATTTGTTCAAGAAACCAATGACGCTCAAGCAGAAAAATGCATGGTATGGGGTGTTGTTCGCATCCCCGCTCATCTTCGGGATGATCATGCTGTTCATACTGCCGCTCATCCAATCGTTCCGCTACAGTTTAAGCTCGCTTGATATGGTGGAAGGCGGCTTCGAGGTCAATTATGAAGGCTTCGCCAACTACACGAGCCTATTCACGGACAATCCGGATTTCCCGCGGACGCTGGTCGAATCCGTCGTCACGATGGTCGTGAACGTGCCTCTCATCATCATCTTCAGCCTGTTTGCGGCGGTGCTGCTCAATCAAAAATTCAGAGGGCGCCCATTCGCAAGGGCCGTATTCTTCCTGCCGGTTATTCTAGCGTCCAGCGCGATCGCCAACATGGATATCAGCAGCTTCGTCGGCGGCGGGGCGATCGGTACCGGCAATGGAGAGGAAGGCTCCGGCGTGCTGCAAAGCTTTGAGCTAAGCGAGATGATGCTCGAGTCGGGTCTATCGCCTGTCATTGTCGATTATATAACGGGAGCGGTTGACCGCATCTATGAAATCATCAGCTCCTCGGGCGTGCAAATTCTTATTTTCTTGGCGGGGCTGCAGTCCATCTCCCCGTCCTTGTACGAAGCGTCCAAGATCGAAGGCGCGACAGGCTACGAGAGCTTCTGGAAAATTACGTTCCCGATGGTAACGCCGCTCATATTGACGAACCTGGTCTATTCCATCACGGATACGTTCAGCAGCAATCAGATCAATCTGCTTATTTCGGAGACGGCCTTCCAAGTGTTCGACTTCGGGCTTAGCGCCGCGATGTCGTGGGTATTCTTTCTTTGCGTCGGCCTCATTCTCGCGATTTCCGTCGGCCTGATTTCGCGGAAGGTGTTCTACTATGATTAATCGGGAGGGGCGTCCATGAAATCGCCTGCTGCATATGCCGATCTGTTCGTACGGCGCTATAATCCGGTCGACCGGACGAAGGGGCTGGTTTGGACGGTCATTCGTACGGTGCTGGTCCTTGGTTTCTGCTTTGTGATTTTGTTTCCGTTATTCTTGCGCATTTCCATCGCGTTCCGAAGCAAGGTAGATATCTACGATCCGACCGTGCTTTGGATTCCGAGACATTTTACGCTCGAAAATTTCAAAATCGCGATGGAAGCGTCGAATTATTTCACGGCGTTCCTGCATACGGTCTATATTTCTTCGAGCACCACGATCATACAGATGGCATCCTGCACGCTGGCTGCCTACGCGTTCGCGCGGCTTCGGTTCAAGGGAAGCGGGATTCTGTTCATCCTCGTTATTTTCACGATCGTCGTGCCGCCGCAAACCATTATGATTCCGCTCTACTTGACCTACCGTTACTTTGATCTGTTCGGCCTTATTCAGCTGTTTACGGGCAAGAAGGGACTGAACTTGATCGACACATTCTGGCCGTTCATCATTTCGGCAGGGACGGCGATGGGACTGAAGAACGGTTTATATATTTATATTTTCAGACAGTTTTTCAGAGGCATCCCCAAAGAGGTCGAAGAGGCTGCGCTCGTTGACGGGGCAGGCGTACTGCGCACATTCTTCCGTATCATGCTGCCAAACGCCGTGCCGGCCATCATTACCGTCTTGCTGTTCTCGTTCGTATGGCAGTGGAATGACAGCTATTATGTCAGCCTGTTCCTGAAGCAAGTTAAGGTGCTGTCCACAAGCTTGATGGATATGGGAGTCGGACTGAAGGAGCCGGATCCGGTATATACGTCGATGCTGCTTAACACCGGTGTCCTGTTGACGATTGCCCCGCTCCTTGTCATGTATCTGTTCGTGCAGCGATACTTCGTGGAAAGTGTGGAGCGTACTGGAATCACGGGTTAATTTTGCTAAATATGTTGGTATCTTAGCTAAAAATAGCTATACTGAGAAAAAGAACTCATAGGCTGAGGTGTGAATATTGTGCTGAACGATAATAAACCGTTATATAGTCAAATACTCGGGATTTTGCGCGAGCGCATCTCCCAAGGGGAATATGTTACCGGTCAGCAGCTCCCGACGGAACTTGAGCTCGCGGAGCAGTTCGGCGTCAGCCGTATCACGTCCAAACGCGCATTGATTGAACTGGAACGAGAAGGTCTGATTTACCGACGAAGGGGAAGCGGCAGCTTCGTCAAGAAGCGGGATGAGGCTAAGACGGCAATCGAGGTGCGGACTGTGCCTGCATCCAGCCGAATCATCTCGATGATTCTTCCTTTCGTATCACCTAACAATTCATTGGAACATATGCAAGGCGTGGCCAAGTACGTGGAGTCCAAGGGCTACTACCTAAGCATCCATAACAGCGATTGGAGCATTGAGAGAGAAAGAGAGCTGCTTATATCGCTGCCCAAACGGGGGACGTCCGGCATCATCCTTTACCCGGTAAGCACGCAGCATAATTTGGATGTGGTCCATGCGCTCCATGTCAACGAATATCCGATCGTAACCTTGGATCAATATTATAATCTGCTATCGATGGGGAGCGCCGTCTCCGATAACTTTGAAGGCGGGTACATGGCTGCTTCCAAGCTGATCGAGCTCGGCCATACCCGTATCGCCTTCATTTCTACAGTCGGGATCCAGTACCGGAGCACGGTGCGCGACCGTTTCTTCGGCTATAGCAAAGCGTTGAGCGACAATGGGATTCCGCTCGATATCGATTTGTTTTTCAGCGATTTGCCGCGTGAAGCGGAAGGTGCCGCACCGGTACGCCGGGAGTTCTATAAAAAGCTGCTCGGCAGGCTGCAGGAGCTTCGCGTGACCGCCATTCAGGCCGAGCACGATATGGTCGCGTTTGATTGCGTGAAAGCGGCTCTTGATCTAGGCATCCGGATTCCGGAGGAGCTGTCGATCATCGGCTTCGATAATAACGATCTTAGCCTGCAAGCCGATATCCCGCTTTCGACGCTGGAACAGAACTACGAAGAGATCGGCCGTCGCTCGGCTATGATGGTTGTCGATCAATTGGAGAATGGAACGCTTCAACTCGAGCGGGCCGTCATACCGGTAAAGTGGATTTCAAGACATTCGGTTGGTCCAGGACCGGAACTGCACGATCTAAGTGAGTTAAGCTAGTCATACTGCCTTCTTGTGAGTCTAATAGGAGACTCGCGGGGAGGCTTTTTTATTGATATATTTTATTCGGTTATTTCAATGATAATTGGTATATCTTATGTTTACACAATTGAAAGATTGCCAGTATAATATAGGAGAAACAGGTATAATTTTCGTTTATAAGATATATCAATAACATCGGAGGAGACGGAAATGAACTACAGTGGAGTTGCCGAGCCGAACGTGCTGACCTATGCGCCGAAGCATTACATATGCCGCCGGGCTTCCGAGCCGCTTGAATTGGACGGCAGATTGGATAAGCCGTTTTGGGCGAATGCGCCATGGACGGATGAATTCGTTGACATTGAAGGCGACCTGAAGCCGAAGCCGGGCAAGCGGACGCGGGTCAAGATGCTGTGGGATGACGAGTATTTCTATTTCGGCGCGGAGCTGATGGAGGATCAGATTTGGGCAACGCTGACGGAGCGCGATTCTGTCATCTTCTATGATAACGATTTCGAAATATTCATCGATCCGGACGGCGATTCGCACCGGTATTACGAGTTTGAGATCAACGCGCTGAATACGGTTTGGGACTTGCTGCTTGTGAAGCCGTATCGGGACGGAGGGCCGCCTGTCGACGCATGGGATATCGCCGGACTGAGGACGGCGGTGCATATCGAAGGCGAGCTGAATAATCCGCAGGCTGCTAACCGAAGCTGGAGCGTTGAGGCGGCCATGCCATGGAAGAGCTTGATGGAATGCGCCGGAGGAGGCAAGCGGCCCCGATCCGGCCAGTTTTGGCGCGTCAATTTCTCTCGCGTCGAGTGGCGGGCGGAAGTTCGGAACGGACGATACGAGAAGGTGATTAACCCCGATACGGGTAAGCCTTATCCGGAAGATAACTGGGTGTGGTCTCCGATGGGCCTGGTCAACATGCATTATCCGGAATTGTGGGGCTACGTCGTGTTTGGCGGCGGGGAAGACACGGAATCCTTCGCGCTGCCTGCCGATGAACTCGTGAAATGGGATTTGCGCCGGTTGTATTACCGCCAGCGGAATTATTTTGTTCAATTCGGTCGGTTCAGCGCGGATGCCGCTTCGTTAATGGGGGAGGACCGTTGGACGATCGAGCCGCACATTCAAACGACAGGCCGACTATTTCAGATATCCGCTCCTTCGGCGGCGGGCGATGGCACCTATTACATACGCGAAGACGGCTTACTATGGAAGGAGTAGTGCATAGCGATGGAGACGAAGAACGCGGTTTTTTCGTTGGATAGGGAAACGCAGGCATTGATCGAGCGCAAATTCGAGGAGAAACGGAAGCTCGCGGCTGCTCGGGATGCTTCTTTGTTCGGCGTGTTCGGCGAACCGCTCAGCGAGGAAGAACGGTGGGCGCTCAAATTTCTTTACGCATATATGCCGCTCCACGACTTGGCTGATTATGACGGGAGCCTGTTTCTAAGCCATGTCCGTCAATCGCTGGAGAGCCGCGCGAAGCTGCCGTGGGGAAAGCTGGTTCCCGACCATCTTTTCCTGCATTTCGTTCTGCCTTACCGGGTTAATAACGAAAATATTGAAGACAGCCGAGGGATCTTGTACCGGGAACTGAAGGATCGGGTGGAACGGCTGTCGATGGAAGAGGCGATTCTGGAGACGAATCATTGGTGTTATGAGAAAGCGACTTATGTCGGCAACGATCCGCGAACCGTTTCGCCTTTGACCTTGATTCGAGCAACGCTTGGACGCTGCGGCGAAGAATCGACGCTAGCCGTTGCCGCGCTGCGCAGCCTTTGCATCCCTGCCCGGCAATGCTATACCCCTCGCTGGGCTCACAGCGACTCCAACCATGCCTGGGTGGAGGCTTGGGCGAACGGCAAGTGGCACTTCATTGGAGCCTGCGAACCGGAGCCGGCTCTGAATCAGGGCTGGTTCAGCGCGCCGGCAAAGCGGGCGATGCTGGTCAATACGCGCGTCTCGGCAAATTATCCGGGTCCGGAGCCGGTCACATTGGCACATGAGTGGTATACGGAAATCAATTTGTTGGACGGGTATGCGCCGAGCCGCACCATAACGGTCCGCGTCGTGGATGCGGACGGCGAGCCGATTCCTAGTGCTGCGGTATCGTTCCAGGTCTATAACTTCGCCGAATTTTCCCCGATCGCGAAGATGAAGACGAATGAGCGAGGCGAAGTCCGGTTCACGACCGGATACGGCGACTTGCTTGTGCGTGCCGTGAACCGGGGGGCATGGGGCGAGCTCAAGTTAAGCGCATCCGTTCGGCAGCTTGATGCGGCCGAGATTGTCGTCGACCGGCATGAGCAGCCGGATGGGGTCTATGAATTTGACATGGTGCCGCCTCCGGAGCTGCCGGTCGACAATGCCGTTTCTGTAACTGCAGAAGAGGCGCTGCGGCATCAAGCGCGTATGCGCGAGGGGGCGGCGATTCGCCAGCGCTTCGAAGAGACGTTTCATACGGAGTCGCAGGCCGGCGAGCTGGCCGCGAAGCTTGGTCTGCCTGCGGACCGCGTATGGGAAATGCTGCGCATTGCGCGGGGAAACAGCGGAGAAATCGCAGCTTTCCTGGAAGAGCGGACGCCCGAATATGGGGAATGGCCGCTGAGGCTGCTCGAAAGCTTGAATAAGAAAGATTTGACCGACACCTTCAGGCGCTCCTTGGATGATCATTTAATCGGCCCGATGATGTATGCGCACAGCTGCGATACGGAGACATTCACCCGGTACGTGCTTTGCCCGCGCGTGCTGTTTGAAATGATCACGCCTTATCGATCGACTTTGCGCGAAGCCGTGAGTCCCGAAGCGATTGATGAGTTCCGCAACGATCCCGCCGAATGGGCGGGCTGGCTAACGGCGAATTTCGAGGTCGTGCCGGAATTGGCGCATTACGAAGGCATGGCTGCGCCGGCAGGCAGCATCAAGCTTCTGAAAGGGGATCGGCTATCCCGCGACATTCTATTCGTCGCCGGCTGCCGGAGCTTCGGCATTGCAGCCCGCTTGCACCCTAGCGAACGTAAGCCGCAATACCGGAACGCTCAAGGCGACTGGCTGGATGCGCAGATTAATGACGGCCTGCCAATCGCCAAACAAACGGTAACAGGCCAGTTGAAGCTGCTGCCTGATCCGGCGGCTCCGGCAGATCAAGCTGCGTCAGCTTATTACCGCAATTTCACGCTGGCGAAGCTGGCGGAAGGAAGCTATCAAACGCTGCATTACCCGCATGGCCAGACCGAGGTGCATGATCTCACGTATGAGCTTGAGCCAGGCTCCTACCGCATGACGGCCGGAACACGGCTGCAGGATGGCTCAGTCCTTGTACGGTTCACGTATTTCAACATCCAAGCGAACCGTTTAACAGAGCTTGTTCTATCCTTCCGCAGCCCGATGGCCGCAGAGCTGCCGCTGCTCGCAGAAGCCGACAGCAGTTGGACATTCGCACGGCAGGACGGCAGCATCTTCTCGCTGGGAGATCTGATGCAGGGAAGGATTACAGCGGCTGCGTGGATCGAGCCGGAACGTGAGCCTTCGAAGCATCTTCTTCGCGAGCTCGGCGAGCTGGAAGCGGAAATAAGTAGGCTTGGATTGCCGATTATGGTAGCGATCGGCGAAGAGGAAGCGGCGGGAAGGCTGCCGCAAGGCACGATCCTAGTACGCGACAGCGAATGGCATGTTTTGAAGCAGGCGGCTCAGCCATTCGGAGGCGATTTGGCAGGTATGCCTTTTGTCATTGTTATCGATGAACAGGGCCGTATTCGTTATCAGTCGTCCGGCTATAAGCTCGGAGTCGGCCGGGAGCTCGTGCAGGCAGTGATTCGGCTGCAAAGCCGATAGCCGGTCGAATATGCAAACATGGAGGAGAATCGAATGAAACCGAACTATATAACAGCAGGCTATGTAGGAGACTCTTGGCTTCCGAAGGTAAGAGAAGAAGATGCGCTGAAGCTCACTCACTTGAACGTGGCGTTCGGCCATGTCGTCGATGACGGGATCAGCATCCGTCACCTGAAGCACCTCGAAAGTTTGAATACGCTAAAACGATACAATCCCGATTTAGTCGTATTGCTGTCCGTTGGAGGATGGAGCGCGGGCGGGTTCTCCGAGGCTGCATCCACTGCGGAAGGCCGCAAACGGATGGCGGTGACGGCAATTGAGATTTTGCGCCGATACCCGATTGACGGCATCGACTTGGATTGGGAATATCCTTGCTATGGCGTAGCCGGGATTGCTTCAAGTCCGAACGATAAAACGAATTTCACGCTGCTGCTTCAGGAGCTCCGGGAAGCGTTCGACCGCTTAGGCGAGGAAACGGGGCGTCATTATTTGCTCACGATAGCTGCCGGCGCGGACCAGTACTACATCGATGGAACAGAAATGGATCAGGTTCAGCGTTATTTGGACTTCATTCAATTGATGACGTACGATATGCGCGGGGGCTTCCAAACCTTGACCGGCCATCATACGAATTTGCATGCTTCGACCGGCGATCTGTTCCGCATCAGCGTGGACGCCTCGGTCCGCATGTTTGTGAACGCCGGCGTACCGAAGGAGAAGCTCGTCATTGGAGCAGCTTTCTATTCCCGGATGTGGAAGAGCGTGCCGAATGTCAATAACGGCTTGCATCAAATGACCGGTACGTCTGGCGGGTACGGACCGGAATTCACCAAGCTGGCGGAGGCGTATATCGACAAGAACGGCTTTACGCGCTATTGGGACGATGAAGCCAAGGCGCCTTTTCTGTTCAACGGCGAAAGCTTCATAACTTATGAGGACGAAGAGTCGCTCCGGCATAAAGCGGAATTTGTACAGCGTGAAGGCCTTGCGGGAATCATGTTCTGGGAATATAAATGCGATACGACCTATCGATTGTTGGATGCGATGCACCGCGGACTTCATAAATAAAAAAATGCAAAAGTAGTTGACTTAAGCGCAGTTGTCATGGTATATTAATTCTCGCCGCTTCACTTCGGAGAGGCAACTGCCAGATGCGGTCGTGGCGGAATTGGCAGACGCGCTAGATTCAGGTTCTAGTGGTGTAACAGCCGTGGAGGTTCGAGTCCTCTCGACCGCACCAATCATACAAGCGAAACCCCTCGAAGAAATTCGAGGGGTTATTTTTATTTTCATAGAATGGCATGTCCCGTTAAGAAGTACATAATTTTTCCTTTATTCACAAACAATGAGTACGTATGGATTGATGTGATGAAGGAGAATGGATTGATGATGCAGCATAAGTGGAAAGTCGCTGGTTTGGCATGCAGTCTTATGGCTGCCATCCTGTTTTCTACACAGGGAGGACCGGCAGCGGCCTCGTCGAAGGGTCAAGAAATACAGGGGCATCGCCAGGTGGCGATCGTTATTGACGATTTCGGCAACGGAATGACGGGAACTCCGGAGATGATGGAGCTGCCTGTCCGCTTTACGGTGGCGGTGATGCCGTTCATGCCGACGACCAAGCAAGATGCCGAGCTGGCATTCAAGCGCGGGGACGACGTAATCGTTCATATGCCGATGGAGCCCGTGAAAGGAAAGCCGGAGTGGCTTGGCCCTGGCGCCATTACAACAAGCATGAGCGATGATGAAATCCGCAAACGGGTGGAGGCCGCGATTGCGGATGTGCCTCATGCCGTCGGCATGAACAATCATATGGGGTCCAAGGCGACATCGGACGAGCGTGTCATGCGGGCTGTGCTGTCGGTCGTTAAGGAGCATGGTATGTTCTTCCTGGACAGCCGGACGTCGTATAGGACTGTTCTCCCGAAGGTGACGAAGGAGCTGGGGGTACCGCTGCTCTCGAATCAAGTCTTCCTGGATGACGTCTATACGACGAAACACATCTCCAAACAAGTTGGCGTGATGCGAAAATATTTAGAGGATAACGATAGCTGTGTCATCATCGGCCACGTCGGACCGCCAGGCAAGCTGACAGCCGCGGTACTAAAGGATGCGATCCCGCGGCTGCAGGCTACGACCAGCTTTGTAAAGCTTTCGGAAATGGTGCTGCCATCAGCGGAAAAGGATATAATTCCGCACCCCTGATGAAATCGCTTCGGCCAGCTGAAGCTGTTGCCGAGGATCCGTCAGCATTTGGCGGTCGCCTTCGTGACTGATAAAGCCCATTTCCACGATAACGGCAGGCTGCTTCACCACCTTGAGCAAATAGAACGGAGCACCGACACGAGGGAGATAGCGCGTATTATGCTTGCGGTTTAATGCATCTTGGATGCAAAAGGCGAGCAAGGCGCTTTCTCCCTCGTTTTGATGAAGCACGAGCGGACCATGCTCGGTTCGGTCGGGAGCCCAGTTGACGTGGATGCTGACCAGAATCTTAGTCTGGATCTCCTTCGTCAGCTGGCTCCGCTGCGATAAGTCGCGGCGATGGCGAGAGCCGGCCGGGTTCCAGCGGTTATCGTCGCTTAGCGCGTAATCGCCGTCTCGATTCAGGATGACGCGGATGCCGCTGGCGCTCAGAAGCAAATAGAGCTTTTTGGCTACGGCTAAATTAATATCCTTCTCCAGTACATCCTCATGATGCGCTCCTCCGTCAATGCCGCCGTGTCCGACGTCAATCAGCACTTCAGCGGATGGGAGCGCGCGCTGGTAGTCCGGCGGCAGTTTGGCTTGCGTATCGGCGTCTGCAGGCGTATCGAGCGGATAGGCGGCCAATGACGGTTCGATCGGAAGCATGTACGCAAAAATTGCGATTAAACAAAAGAAAAGAAACGACCGGCTCAGCGTTCGTTTCGCGAAGCAAGGATAAAGCATGTTGGACCATACCTCCAATTCCAAATTGGCTAACGTTAGCGTGGCACAGTCCAAGGAAACTCATTCATGTTTGAAAGAAATGAATCGCGGAGACACTGTAGATATCAGGAGAACATAAGGAGATGACGGACATGGCAGTTGAGAAACCGGAAGATTACATTAAGTTCATGACGGGCAAAATGATCGAAATCATCGAAAGGCCTCAAGCGGAGCGCAAAGAAAACCGCAAAAAAGCCAAAGCAGCGAAGGAGCCATGGCTGACGCGCTGGTTTGGCATGGGCGGATTAGGAATTATGCAGCTTATGCGGTCAAGACCTCGCGGTGACAGCTAAACGAAATTAGTTATAAAACCGGCCTTCCTGCTTCAACGTCTCCATTTGGATGTAACGGGCACCTAACGAATCGAAGGCAACGAAAATGCTTTTCTCGTCCCAGCGGTGATAACCGATAGCCGGAAAAACGAAGAGGACCGTGTCCCGAAACAGCTCTGCAGTGAAGCGGATTTGATTGAAATGGTCGAGCAGCTCCGGAAGCCGATTGATCTGCTCCTTGGATAATGGCGATTTCGTGAGCCAAGGGAGGCGTTCATACGGATCGAACGCTTTGTTCGCTTTCGCTGCCGAAAGCTTCGAAACGACAGATACATTCGACAATCCGGAAATCGGCGCGGCAGCAAGCGCGCTGACCTGTTCATTCCAGAGCCGGTCGGAAATCGGCAGCGCCTCGCCCGTCCAAGCATCTAAATAATAGGTTTCTCCGCCAGCCGATTTGTATTTCCAAACGGCGAGCACGGGGGAAATGTAGAGCCGCTCCAGATGGAGCGGTTTTTTGATGGCTTCTGCAAAAGAGGTAAATAAGCCTTGACGAACCATGGAGCTGTAGAGCGTATTCGGATCGAAGGCGGGATGGGAGCCTGCACCGTATTCCCCGAGCATATAGCCGCCTTCGGCCGTAGCATGGACGATCATGTAGCCGACAGGCTGACGCTCCAGCCGGAACGTAACCAGCCAGCTGTGCGTTCCGGGACCAAGCGGTACGATCGAAGCGGTTGCTTTCTTCCAGGATTTAAACTGCGGCTGTGCCGACAGCGTCTCTGCCCAAGCTTCTACCTGCTTTTCAAGCTTGGACGCATGCTCCTTCGGTGCAAGCGAATAGGTGACTGCTGCGGCTGAAACGGCATTTGTATGTGCCAAGAGAAATGTGGCGATGACAAAGGCAAAAAGCGATATCCATCTGCGCATTTCTGCATCACCTGCTGCTTTCTGTAGATTTTCTGCTTCCGCTCCGTCATTGTACCTTAACCGGAGTCGAAAAGGATGTAGGAACGTGTCACGCGGAAAGGACAAGCCCCGTTCTATTTTTGACGGAATAACGGAGATTCTGTTAGCCGATGCCCTGCAAATAGAAGATACCGCAATTAATGGCGGAAGCTGTGACCCGAGGCTCATATTGCCAACGAATCTCTTCTTGCCTGCGCTCGAACTGCTCCGCAATGAGCGGCTTGTTCTCATCATCGGCTGATTCCAGAAGAGGCTCGTAATAATGCCCTATGGTGGCGAGCTCCTCATTTAGCCGCTCGGCAGCGGCTTGCGCCCAGGAATAATCATAGGTACGCAGCTTCCGTTCGAGCGTTTGTTCGGCAATCGCTGCGGCTTTGTTTAAAGTGAGCGCGTTCTTGGCCGTGTGCACGTTAGGCGGCAGCTTCGGCGTCATCCGGTGCTGGAGCAGACGGTTGTGGAATTGCTCGACGCATTGGCCTGTCGCGAGCGAGACGCCGAACGAATGAATCTCTTCCCGTTTCATGTCGCAAGCAAACTCCACCTTCAAGTTAACCCCAAGCCATGCGCTGTACGCGGTCGAGTGAAGCGGGTGGGCGCTTCGCTTATCGGGCTCTTGGAACAAGCACAAATAATTGCCGCCGCTGCGCGCAGATTCGAACAGCTGGTTCAAACGCCGCGATCCGAAATAGAGATCCTCACGCGGAACGCGGATGTTCGTGTTAAGCGCCGTACCGTTAATATAGCCGAAGGAGCGGCCAAGCGCAGCATCCGCCGCGCTCACCGGCCCGCCCGCAGGCTTTGTCTCCTCAGCCGCCTGCGTTTGGTCATATTTCTGTTTATCGGTGACGAACAGCATCGTCATCGTCTCCGGGTCCGCACCCGTCCGGTCGACGAAGCTCCAATAGTAGGGCCTGTTAGTCAAATCCCGGTCGGCGCGCGGAGACAGCTTCACCTGAAAATGCGCCGGCGACTTCTCGATAATCTGACAGGCAGTCGTTTCTAAGTAGCGTTGAACGAATTTGTGAATTTGGCGCTCGTTCATGGTCTCACCTCGATCGTTTGTCCGACGGCATTCATCACCGAATTAATTGCGCTCATATCGAGAGGCTCTTCCAGCTCGACCTCGTCGCGGATGCGGCTGAGCGAATTGCCTAGGTCATCGATTTGCATGCGAAGCTGCTCTTGATTGCCGCCGGATTCCAGCATCATCCGGGCAAGCCGCTGCTCAAGCGATTCGTTCTTCGTCTCGAACCGTTCCAAAATATGATCCAGCTCGCCGATGACAAGCTCGAACAGATTGATTTTCTCATGCAGCAGGTTGACGATATGCTCCTCGATCGTGCCGACCGTGCACAGGTTGTAGATGTGTACGTCGTTTGTTTGGCCGAGCCTGTGGACACGGCCGATCCGCTGCTCGACCCGCATCGGATTCCATGGCAGGTCGAAGTTGATCATATGGTGGCAGAACTGCAGATTGATCCCTTCGCCGCCCGCCTCGGTTGCAATAAGCACCTGGGCGCGCCCGCGGAACAGGTCCATCATCCAATCCTTTTTCCCGCGGTTCATGCCGCCGCGGTATGGAACGGCGACCATATTGTGGTTGCGGAAATATTGGAGCAAATATTCCTGCGTCGCCCGGTATTCCGTGAAAATGATGACTTTATCGTTCATCCCGCGGACGAGCTCCATCGTTTTCTCCGCTTTCGTGTTGGCCGTTATGCCGCGGATCACCTCGACGAGCTCCCAAATTTTCGGCCGCAGCGGGGAATCCTCCGTCGTTTTCTTGAACATGTTGACGAGCGTCAGGAACACGGCATCGCGGCTGCTGCAAACTTCACGCTGCAAGGTAACGAGCGAAAGCAGGCTCGACCAATCGCCTTGGCTTTCGTCGACCCGGTCGCGGACGAATTTGGTGACCGCTTCGTAAAGCGCTTGCTCTTCCGCGGATAGCGACAGCGGGATATTCTTTACGATCCGCTTCGTAAACTGAATGCCGCCGTCGCCACGGCGATTGCGTATCATGACGGAGGAGAGCGCTTCTTGAAGCTGATCCTCGTTCTTTGGCAAACGCTTGTCCACGACGAAGTTGGCGGCGAACTCGCTTTGGCCGCCAAGCTGACCGGGCTTGAGCAGCGTAATAAGGTTATATAGCTCGTCCAAATCATTCTGTACTGGCGTCGCCGTGAGCAGCAGGCAGTACTTTTTGCGGAGCTGATTGACGAATTGGTAGTTGGTCGTCTTCTTGTTCTTCAGCTTATGCGCTTCGTCGATGATAAGCATATCGTAGTCTTGGTTTAGCAGCTTCTCGCGGTGCGGGTCTCGCTTGGCCGTATCCATCGAAGCGACTACAACGTCGCAAGCCCAGGAGTGTTCCTTCTTCTGCGCGACGGCAGAGATCCCGAACTTGCCGTTCAACTCGCGTACCCACTGCAGAACAAGCGAGGCCGGGACAAGTATAAGCGCCCGCTTTACGAGGCCTCGAACCATATATTCTTTGAGAACAAGTCCGGCTTCGATCGTTTTGCCGAGACCGACCTCGTCCGCAAGGATGGCGCGTCCGCTCATCTCATGCAGCACCCTGCGTGCCGTGCTGATCTGATGAGGCATCGGTTCGAAGGAGGGCAGGCTCCGCAGACATTGCAAATCATCGAAGCTCTCGACCAGCTTCGACTGCTCGGCTTCAATCGCCAATTGGTACATCGTCCAGTCATCCCATGGACCGTTGCGGTCGACGCGATCCTGCAGCTGATGAAGCCAGGTGCGGTCAAATTGCAAATCTACGCTTGGGTGAAGCTTGCGCTTCGCGTTAGCGCCCGGGCTCGGTGCGGGGCTTGCAAGATGTTCTTCTTTTGCGGATTCATAGTTTGATTGCATAGCGGTAAGAAACCCCTTTCTTTGACCGGTTGGAATGCATCGCTTCCGGACTTGCATGGCATGTGGTCATCCTTCGTATGTACTAGTATGGCCTTGCTCCATGCTTTTCATAAGATTCGGCTGAAAAAGGGCGGCAACCTTTTTATTTTTGCTATTGTCTTCTTCCGGAATTTGCTTTAATATGAACCTAAATGAAAGAAAATGAACTTATATGAACATAAAAGGAGATCGATGAAATGGAAATCCGTTATGCCTCCCATCCCCGCGAAGTGAAAGGCTATGGCACTGAACGTTTACGTGACGAGTTTCTGATTGAACAGCTGTTTGCAGCCGACAAGCTAGTGCTCAGCTATTCGCATGTCGACCGCTTCATTATCGGAGGCGCGGTACCGGCGACCGTTCCGGTGAAGCTGGAGGCCGATCCGGCTACGATCGGGGCGGCAACGTTTCTGGAGCGCCGCGAGATCGGCGTCATCAACGTCGGCGGCAGAGGGACCGTCACCGTTGATGGAGACGTGTACGCGATGGATAGCAAGGACTGTCTGTATATCGGCCGCGGTGCCAAGGAAGTTATCTTCGCGAGCGAGCTTGCGGATCAGCCGGCTAAATTTTATTTGAACTCGGCTCCGGCGCACCAGACGTATCCGACCCTAAAGGCTGCAATCAGCGAAGCATCCCCCGTGCATTTGGGAAGCCGGGAAAATTCCAATGAACGTACGATCTACCGATATATCCACACGGGCGGCATTCAAAGCTGCCAGCTGGTTATGGGCATGACGCTGCTGAAGACCGGCAGCATGTGGAATACGATGCCTTGCCATACGCATAACCGCCGCTCGGAGGTTTACTTCTACTTCGATATGCCGGATAACGGCGTTGTCTTTCATCTCATGGGCGAGCCGTCGGAAACGCGTCATGTTGTCGTGCGCAACGAGCAGGCCGTTATCTCGCCAAGCTGGTCGATTCACAGCGGCGTCGGCACGAGCAGCTATACGTTCATTTGGGGAATGGCCGGAGAGAACCAAACCTTCGAGGATATGGATGCGGTCGCAATGAGCGACCTTAAATAGAATGTTGAGTATGCAAGAAAGCGGCGGTTACCGATGAACCCTTTGCGAAGATACGAGAAAATCATGGAAATTTTGCTTGCTTCCGGTGAAGTGATGGTGACGGAGCTGAGCGACCAATTGCAGGTGACAGGCAAAACGATCCGGGAGGATCTTGCGAAGCTGGAGCAGAAAGGACTGCTGCAGCGCATCCACGGCGGAGCTGTGCTTGCTCAGGAAAATCAACGGGGCATCCTTTCGCCGAAGCAGGCGGATCAAGCGTCTCCCGATGCGCCGGAGCTTGAGGAAATTGCCGGGACGGCAGTTTCGTTGATCGAGCAGAATGACGTGATCGCGCTTGATGGCGGCCGCACGACGCTCGAGATAGCGAGTCGGCTGCCGGATATGTCACTGACGGTCGTAACAAACGACCTCTATATTATCGCGGAGCTTGCCCGCAAGGAGTCCATCCGGCTGGTCGTGCCGGGCGGCTACCAGATGCGGAACATGCTGATCGGCGCGGAAGCGGCCGCCTATATCCGCAGGCTGAACATCGCCAAGGCGTTTCTGTCCGCAACGGCGGTTCATCCGGAGTCCGGATTTACGATCTATTCCGGCGAATCGGCCGACATTAAGCGGGCTTGGCTGGAGACGGCGAAGGCGGCCTACGTCGTTGCGGATCACCGCAAATTCGGCCAAGGCGCGCTGTTTACATTCGCTCAATTGCACGAGGTCGATGCGATAATTACGGATTCGGGATTGAACGCCGAGAAGGCTGAACCGTTCCGGCAGCAGGGCGCACAACTATTGATCGGAGGAAAAAGACCTTGATGAACAGCTTCGATTTAAGCGGCAAAACCGCGCTCGTCACGGGCACATCCGGCGGGATCGGCCAAGCGATCGCAATCGGACTTGCGGAAGCAGGCGCTTCCATCGTAGCGGTATCCGCTTCGAACAGTGACGAAACCGTTGAGATGATTCGTTCGATTGGCCGGAAGGCCGCGCAAATCTCTGCCGATCTAAGCCATTCGGACAATCTTGAGCCGCTATTTGCCGAGTCGGCCAGCTTCTTCGGCGGCATCGATATCCTTGTCAACAATGCGGGCACGATTCGCCGTGCGCCGGCAGCGGAGCATTCCCGTTCGGATTGGTTCGACGTCATTGACCTAAACCTGAACGCGGTATTCTTCCTGAGCCAGCTTGCGGGCAGGCACATGATCGAGAGAGGCAGCGGCAAGATCATCAACATTGCGTCGATGCTCAGTTTTCAAGGCGGCATCAATGTGCCGGGCTACACAGCCAGCAAGCATGCGGTGACCGGCATCACGAAGGCGCTGGCGAACGAGTGGGCGGGCAAGGGCATTCAAGTGAATGCGATCGCCCCCGGCTATATCGCTACTCGCAACACGGCGCCGCTCATTGCCGACGAGAAACGCAATCAAGCGATCGTCGAGCGAATTCCGGCAGGGCGCTGGGGAAAACCGGAGGATCTGAAAGGACCGGCCGTATTCCTCGCTTCATCCGCTTCGGATTACATGAATGGCCATGTCCTCTGCGTGGACGGCGGCTGGCTCGCGCGTTAGTTATAAATAAGAATAGGCCGTCCCCTATAGCAGCAGTTACAGTTGCTGCTATAGGGGACGGCCTTTATTTGGCCAGTATGGGATGGCCCTAGGCTTCTTGCTTTACGATTTTGCTTGGATTGTTGATTTTGTAAGGCACCGGATGCTTCGTCAGCTTCTTCGCGACCACTTTGCATTCGAAGGAAATGGTATCGCCGATCGCGAGCTCCAGCTTCTTAAGCGTTGCGCTGTGGCTGGACCATGCTGTACCTAGCTCCAGCAGCGGTTCCTCGACCGAAACGTTCTCGTAGATGACGACTTCGTCGTCGGTATCGGAGAAATTGTTCGGCACGGTCGTAAATTCCGTGACCGTCGCTATCATTTTCACCTTCTCCTCAGGCAGCTCGATCTTCGGCGCTTTCTCCTTCTTCGCTTTCTTGGCCGGTTTCTCTTGCTCCTTGGCTTTCGGTGCCGCAGGCGCTTCGACTACTTCTTCAAGCACCGCTTCTACCGCAGCGGCAGCTTCGGCTGCGGCCGGTTCGCCGCTTACGACCGCTTCTTCGGCCGCCGCTTCAGCAGCTTCGACGGTTTGAGCAGACTGTCGCTGGCCGAAGCTGGCTGCCTGCATTTCTTTCAAGTAAGAAGGGTGGATGCAGTGCAGCTGACCTCCTTCAAGCTCAAGCACTGCCGTCAGCTTATCGACATAGCCGGTGACGGAGCATGATGCTTGCATGCCGCTGCCTTTGTACTGAAATGATTTTGTCTTGGACGCTTTCTCGGAAAGCAAGCCCCAATCTTTCAATTGTTGGATATGTTCCTCTTCGCTCTCGAAGGGAGTATAGGCACTGGGTGCGATCAACCGGTTTGGCGCCATCTATGTTCCGCCTTTCATTTGGATGCTTGTCTCATTTTAACATTTTTTACGCTGAGGATGTACTCCATAAGGATTGAATAAATATTATAACGAGTGTATATTTATACTTATTTGTTATTGAAAAGAGTGGATACGGCATGACGAGAATGATCGAGGAACTTACGCTAAACGCATGGCCGTCGCTTCAGACGGTTATATACGACGGCTGGCTGCTTCGCTTTGCTGATGGCTATACGAAACGGTCGAATTCGGTATCCATTCTTGGCGGGGATACTGGGCCCGAAGAGCTATATGCGCGCATAGCTGATTGTGAGCGAATATACACGGAGTCGGGGCAAGATACGATTTTCAAAATAACGCCGTTCGGGCCGTCCGCACTGGATGCCGTGCTGGAGCGGCTTGGCTATGCCATTGCAGACCCTTCTCGTGTTATGATAGTGGAAAGTTTGGACTGTACGCCGCAGCCAGTCCTGATCGCCGTCGAGTTCGAATCATCGATGAGCGAGAGCTGGCTCGAAACGATGTGCTCGATGAACGGCATCACGGGACGGAACAAGGCGCTTGCCGCCCGGATCATGGAGAGCTCTAAGCAGAAGCAGGGATACTTCACGCTTATGGTTGACGGAAGTCCCGCCGCTTGCGGGCTGGGCGTGATCGAACGAGGCTTTATCGGTTTGTACGACATCGTAACTGCACCAAGCAGCCGCAATCAAGGGTATGGAGAACAGCTGATTCGTCATATGCTTCATTGGGCGCGAGCAAACGGAGCGTCGAAAGGGTATTTGCAGGTCGTCCAGAGCAACGGGGCTGCGAACCGGTTATACCAGAAACTGAATTACCGGGAAATCTATCGGTACTGGTATCGCGTGAAAACAAGAGCCTATGCGAGGGAAAGCGGCTGCTGACTGACACGGGAGGGGTCAAAATGGGGATTCGACTGCGCGGCCATCATTTATTATGTTTATTGGGATATCGGGGCATGGGCTACTCAGCCGGCTTCACGGCGAATATGACCAGAGTCTATAACGAGCTGCGCGAACGGCCGGAAACGCCGATCGAGATCGTGAAAGGACCGGACGCTCTGTGCGCGTGCTTTCCCGCTGACGTAGAACCTCATTGCCGCAATGATTCCGTCGCGAAGCACGATGAACGGATCTTACAGAAGCTCGGTTACGGGTATGGCATGGTTCTGCCGTGGTCAGAGGTCATTGCGCGCGTGCGTGATAACGTCGTACCCGAGGATATCAACACGCTTTGCTACACGTGCCAATGGCGGAGCTACGGCGTTTGCGAGGCCGGCGTCCGGCTGATCAAGCAGGGAGAGCGGCTTCCGCCGCTGCCGTCGAAATAGCGCAAATGAAAACCGCCTTCTATGGGAAGGCGGTTTTTATTTGTTAAGGCAGCATCGACAGAAACCGCTTAGACGCAGCGGAAAGCGGGACGCCCTGCAGCGTCGCGATGCCGATATTTCCGGTATTCGATCGTTCGATGAGCTGCCGCTGGAAGCGCAGGATTATATCCGGTTCGTCGAAGGCGCCATTGGAGTGCCGGTCGCGACAATTTCCGTAAGACCGCGACGCGAACAGCTGTTCCACCGTTAGCCATTAAACGCTGAACATAAAACGGGCTTGTCCGATTGAATCGGATGAGCCTGTTTTTGCTTAGCCGCCTTGCGTTTAATTGGCATTAAGTGTAATATCACCATTATTATGAGCAAAGGCAGAAGAAGGTGATGAGGGACTCATGGAAGGCAAGTCATCAATGATCGCGATGTGGATCTCTCTTGTCGGCAACGTGCTTCTGACCGGAATCAAGCTGTTGGTCGGTATTTTGTTTAACAGTCAAGTATTGATCGCGGACGGCATCCATAATGCCGGCGATATTATTGCCACGGCTACGGCGTACAGCTCGATGCGCGTTTCGGGCAAGCCGCCCGATGAGGACCATCCTTACGGCCACGGCAAGGCCGAGGTGCTCGGCGCGGGCATCGTGGCGTTCATCCTCATAGTTGCGGCGCTGTATATGGGGTATCACGCCGTAATGGCGTTTTTCGCGCCGCCGACCGAAGCGCATTTGATCGCGTTTTTTGCGGCAATCGTTTCTCTGGTGGCAAAACTATTTCTTTATAACTATACGATGCGAATCAGCAGGGAAACGAAGAGCAAGGCGATGCTGGCAACCGCATACGATCATTTGGCCGACGTTTATGCCTCCTTGGCGGCGACGGTCGGGATCGGGCTTGGCTGGATCGGCGAGCATTATGGGATCGGCTGGCTGAGCTACGGGGACCCGGCAGCCGGAGTTGTCGTTTCGCTGCTCGTGCTGAAGCTTGGCGCCGATATGGCGCGGGAAACGGTCGACGTGCTGATGGACAAGAGCCTTAGCCCCGAGAAAATCGAAGATATCACCGAGCATTTGCGCGAGGTGCCCGAGGTGAGGCGGATCGACCGTCTGCGTGCAAGAGAGCACGGCCACTACGTGCTTGTCGACGCGCGCGTTGCCGTGGAGGCGACGCTGACGATCCAGGAAGGCCACGACATTATCCGCACGATCAAGCAGCGGGTTATGGATGCGCATCCGGAGGTGGATGAGGTGCTGGTCCACTTGAATCCGTGGTATGAAGGCGAAAACGATAGCGGTTTTCCGGTCCGAAGAGAGTAGCTTCGGGCCGGTTTTATTTTTTATGCAACCTTTTCCACCCACGTCCCGTCTGGTTTGGTGTAATACAGTCAATCATCTGCGCAGACAGCGAAAGGAGCACGAATTAGTGAACAAGAAGAAACTCATCATCGTCGCAACAGTAGCAGGACTTTTGGGAACGACCGTTGCCGCAGAGGCTTCCGGCTTCCTGAGGAAAGTAAACGGCATGCTTCGCGGTGACATTACCGTCACGGTGGACGGTCAGGAAACTTCGATGGAACCGGTCTTTATCAATGGCAAAGCTTATCTCCCGGCAAAGAGCGAGGCCGACGCGCTGGGCTATGACCTGCGCTATAATGCCAAAGAGAAGCGCATCGAGATTACCTCCAGGGAGGAATCCGAGGTGGATAAATTGATTCCGGTAAGCGGCGTTATCGAGACAGTAGGTTACAACCAGCAAGGCGACGTGCAAATTACCGTGCTTGGAAGAGGCAACTGGATCGTACTTACGGTCGACAAAGATACGGCGCTGACCGATCAAGACGGCAAGAAGTTTGCCGCTAAGAATCTGAAGGCAGGCATGGAAGTGTACGCTGAGTACGGCCCGGTCGTAGCCATGAGCTATCCAGGCCAATCCCATGCGGCTAAAGTAGTCGTCGGCACGGAGCGCCTCGTGCGCGAGGATGTCATTCAGTCGGTCGAAAAAACGAGCGACGGCTGGCAGGTCCGTATCGGCAAGGACGCAACGGCGATTGTCCTGAACGCAGGCAAGGAAACCAGCGTGGTGGACCAAGAGCGTCAACCGCTTGAGTGGTCCGCGTTGAAACCGGGCATGAAAGTCACGGCTTACTACGGCCCGATCATGACGAAGAGCCTGCCGCCGATCAGCCCGCTGTTCTATCTGGTCGCGGATAATAGCGGCACTGTGACATTGTCCCCAGCAGAGACTACCGAGTATCGTAATCTGGCTTGGAATCAATTGTCGAACGAACAGAAGAAGCATCTGATCACGAAGAAGGATGAAGCGGAAGTCACCCTCGTGCCGGCTGCGGATGCGGCGATTTTCCCGCAGGGCGAAGAGAAGCAGAAGGCTTACGAGGCTTACAAGGCGAAGAACGGCAATGTCGTGCTTGTCACTTACAAGGACGATCAAGAAGCGCTGCTTGGGCCGTTGACGCTCGGCTTTAACTACGAAACGAAAGAGTTTTTCGGGTTCCGTATTCGTAAATAAGGAAGCGAAACAAGAGGAATGTTCTCCAGTCATCTAGGTGACAAAGAGGACATTCCTCTTTGTTTGCCGAATTGGAAGAAGAAACCAGAAACTAATAATACGGAGGTTGCAAAGAGATGACAGAGCAAGCATCGCTGCTGCAGCGAATCTGGAAATACCGGCTGCATTACATCATTGTCGTCCCGCCGCTGCTATTGTGGTGTATTTTAAAAGGAATTCCGCTAGTCACGCTTCTGTATGGGACTTTCGTAGATTTGAACATCTTCCAAGGTCTATTGCGAAGCGAATGGGTAGGGTTAGCGAATTTTCGAAATGTTCTGCGGCTTCCGGAGTTTGGTTCCGTGATCGCGAACACAATCTCGCTGAAGCTCGGCTATACCGCTGTATGCGGCGTTGCTGCTCTTGTCGTTTCCTTGCTGCTTAGCGGCATCGGATACAGGAGGTTAAGAGGCGGGCTTGCGGTGTTATTTCTTATGCCTTATTTCATCCCTTCGGCCGTAATCGCCTATATCGTCATGCTTACCCTTTCGCCGAGCGGTTCTCCTTTTGGCATCTCGTCGCTCCGTCTCGGAGATCCCGGCCAGTTCCCGGTTATATTGATTCTCAGCGAAGTGCTCAAAACCTGCGGCATACCGATCCTTATCGCATTGGCGGCGATCGGCTCGAGGCAGGCGGCAATGGATAACGGCGCAATCCCGAATAGAGCCTCTTTTGTACACCGCAATGTCGTTCCGGCGGTAAGGGCCATAGCTGCCTTTATGCTCATGCTGCTTGGCACGCCGCTTTCGATCGATCCGGAGCTTCAACGGCTGCTCGTCAATCCGCTGGTTTACGAGACCGGAGAAACGCTGGACAGCTTCGCGTTTCGGATTGTTTTTCAGAATGCGGAATTTAATTTTGCGGGACCTATCGCGTTAATTACGTTTGCCGTTCAGCTCGCTTGTACGCTGCTCGCGTACTTGCTCGTAAGAGGGGCGTTCGCGCGTGATTTGTTCACGCCGTCTCGAGGTTCGGCTGCGAATCGCACTTCCGGCAAAGCGGCTTCAGCCGCATTCGGCATCGGCAGTATCGCGCTCGCGTCCGGCGTATTGCTTCTGCTGTATATGCTTTTCATCTATCCGTTCACGATGCCGGCTTCGACCGGCGCGGCGCTGGATACGCTGTTTTCGCCATATCGGTATGCGCTGTTTCTGTTCATGAACGCGGCAGGCGCCGTCATATTTATGGGCATTACGGCCTTGCTTGCCTTTCCGCTGACGGTGAAGGACCTGCCGGGAAGGGGGCTGTATAAGCTCCTTCTGCTCGTGCTGCTTACGGTCGGAGGCGTACATTTTTACGAATATTTATTTTATAAAAATCTGCATACGGTCAATACGGTCATTCCGATCTTCCTCACGAGTTTCTTCTCGATCCTGCCCGTCTTCATCCTGAAGAGTATCTTTAACGCCAACTATGCCGGGAGCAGGGATGAAGCGGCCGCGACAGGCCGGGGGGAGACGCATATCTTCTTCAACGTCTATCTGCCTAGCATTTGGAAGCCGCTTCTTGCGCTTGGCGCGCTGCATGCCGTCATGCTGTGGAATTCATTTACCCAGCCTCTGATTTATTTGGCGAATCCCGAATCGTTCCCTCCGCTGCTCACCTTCATGACGGCCATGCATCAAATGGGCGACTCCGGCCTTACCTATTCGCCGGCGGCATTGCTGCAGTTTGCCGCTATCTTGACGGTCCCGCCGCTGCTGATCCTGCTGCTGATGCGCAGATGGATGACGGGGGAAGTGCTGACTTCAACCGTACGCAATCTATAGCTTTCCAGCGAAAAGGCGATCCGCTTACGCAGCAGGCTGCTGCATCGGATCGCCTTTTTCGTGCGTTTAGCCGCTATTTTGCGCCCTGTATTCGGTCGGGCTCTGACCGGTCTCCTTGCGGAAAAACTTCGCAAAATGGTTCGTTTCCTTAAATCCGATCTGATCCGCGATTTCTTTAATGCTGTGCGTCGTCGTAGCTAGCAGGAACTTCGCTTTGTCCGCCCGTTTTCGGCTGACGTATTTCAGCGGCGGAACGCCGAAATGCTTCTTGAAATAAGCGATAAAATAGTTCGGGTGCAAGTGCGCCGCCTTCGCCATGTCCTCGATGCGCAGGCTTTCAGCCATATGGCCGTCGATGTATTCCTGGATGAATTGGATCCGTTTCAGTTCTTCCGAGCGGTGCTGCAAAATCGTAATCGGCACATGCTCCAAGTACCGGGCAATGATTTCGAGCATGATCGATTTCTCCCGCAGCCGCGAAATGATGGAGCCGCTCGCGCGGAGGCTGACCAGCAGCTTGAACAACGCCGTCATTTCCTCTTGGTCGGCGATCGATATTTTGAGCGGCACGCCGATCCATTGGAACAGGTCGAACGGGCCGATCGAGGCCGTGAAATGGCACCAATATTTAAGAAACGGCCGTTTGTTCGCAAGGACGGAATACGATTGCCGCGTGTAGGCCGGCATCAGGCAGAGCTCGCCTGGAGCGGGATACATCTCGTGTCCGTCTACTTTCAGCCAGCCTTCGCCTTCCACGATATAGTAGAGCTTATTGTATTCGGGCACGTAGTCCAAATCGACCCAATCGGTCGTAACCTGAGTTTTGAAGGCGGTGATTACATCGATTTGAAGCGCGCGCAAGAGATCGGATATGGCATTGTCTGCACGTTTCATCGTCATAGGAGGTCTCCCAAGCCTGAGGCATAAAATGATTTTCTCTTATCATAGAGCATTTCGCCCGATCATGAAACGGGTATCTTAGTTTTGGAACGTTCATTCTTACTCCTAGCCATTACATATGAAAACGCTTGAAACTATAATCAAGTTGAATCAAGTCGAAGGGATAACCGAATGGGAGGCATATTCAAAATGACGACGGCACAACCGATTTTGCTGACTGACGAACAGATGAAGCAGTTTATTACGGACGGTTTTCTGATCTTGAAAACGGATTTCCCGCGTGAATTTCACGCTCGTTTGGTAGAGCAGCTGAATGCGATTTACGATCAAGAAGGCAACCCGGGCAACAATATTTTGCCGCGCATCCGCGACCTGCAGCGGGTATTCGAGAATCCGGTGATCACCGGAGCGCTGACAAGCGTGCTCGGCCCGAATTATTTGCTTCACACGCACCGACACGGCCACTACAACTCCGTGCCGAAGCCGGGCGGCTGGCATAAGGACAGCTACTGGGGCTACGGCAGACTGCGGAACCATCATCCGTGGTGGGCGATGATCATGTACTTCCCGCAGGACACGCCGATTGAGCTTGGGCCGACAGGCGTCATGCCGGGTACGCAGTATCAAGACGGACGCAATTTCGTTTCCGACGAGACGCCTGAAGAAGCGACCGCAAAGGGCGAAGCGGGCACGTTCGCGCTGATCCACTATGACATTTGGCACCGTTCGACGCCGAATCTGCTCGGCCAGCCGCGCTTCATGCTGAAGTTCGAATTCATGCGTACGCAAGCTCCTGAATCGCCAACATGGGATAACAAAGAGCAGTCCTGGGCGGCTGTACAGGGCAAAGACGGAAAGAACGATCCGATCGGCGAAGAGATGTGGAATTGGCTGTCCGGCCGAACGGCATCGCTCGCCGGTACGAAGGCAGGCGATCCGGAAGAGATTGCGGCATTGTCCGCTCGTCTGACCGGCAGTGAGGAGCCGGATGCTCTGAATGCGGCTTATGAGCTGGCGACTAGAGGCGAAGCGGGCGTTCAAGCGCTGCTGAGCGCGCTTCAGCTGGAGAAGAGAGAGTCCCGAATCGCTTCTTACGGCTTGTCCGCAGCGGGCGAGGGAGCGGTCGAAGGCCTCATCCAAGCGCTGGGCCACGAGGAAGAGCACGTCGTGAACCACGCGGTGTTCGCCCTTGGCGAACTGAGAGACTGCGCGGAGCGTGCGATTCCGCAGATTGCGGACTTGCTTGCGCATCCGTCGGTAAAGGTACGCCGTTCGGTGATAGATGCGCTCGGCATTTGCGGCGGCGATGCTTCGCTGGTCGTTCCGGCGCTGATCAAAGGACTGCAGGATGAAGATACGCAGGTTCGATTCACATCTGGACTGTCGCTCGTGCGCATCGGTCCGAAAGCGGCCGAAGCCGTTCCGGCGCTGGCCCAATCGCTGGAGCATGAGAACCGTTACGTTCGCGGCCACGCGCTTGAGGCGCTGCGCTATATCGGCACGAAGGAAGCGCACGAAGTGCTGCTTCATGAGCTGTTCAATACGCGCTGGTGTTCGGATACGACGCCTGCGAGCACGTTCTAGCAGGAAAAAATCCCTCTTCGGAGGGATTTTTTTTATTTGACTGGATGGCTCTATGAAATAGGAGGGTAACGATTTTCATAGTTTCTAGCTATGAAAACGATAGAAAAAGCTGAATTGATCGCCCGGAAAGCATTCGGCTATACTGGCTGTGTCGACAAGAGATACAATCCACCATCGAAGAGGAGTAATTATCATGAGTAAAGATCATTTAATACGGACTACCAGTCTAGTGCAATTGCCGATCAACTTATTCGGCGCTGTCATGGGGCTCTCAGGCCTTGCGCTTGCTTGGAGGCTATCGAGTCAAGTATTTGGAACCCATGCGATGATCGGTGATGGGATTGGCATCCTTGCCGTTGCCGTCTTCTTGGTTCTGTTTGTCAGTTACTTGGTAAAAGCCATCCGCTATACAGATCAGGTAAAAGCGGAATTCAACCATCCCATTGCCGGTCATTTCTTCGGTACCTTCACCATAGCCATTCTGCTGTTGTCTTCTGTCATTGCGCCATACAGCGAGTCAATCGGACAAGCAGTTTGGATTGCCGGGACGGTGCTTACACTTGCGCTGAGCTACACGGTCGTTAGTCGTCTGCTTCGCGGACGACAGGAAGCCGCTCACGCGGTTCCCGCTTGGCTGATCCCTGGTGTTGCCGCCCTGGATATAGCCGTATCCGGCGGAACGATGCCTTTCGGCTGGGCACATGAGTTGAATTTGTTAAGCTTGGCGATCGGATCGTTTGTCGCCTTAGTGTTCTTCACGCTTATCGTGTACAGGCTGATCCATCATGATCCGCTTCCGTTGGGCTTGACGCCTTCTCTCATTATCTTGATCGCCCCGTTTGAAGTCGGCTTTCTTGGCTATACGACGTTTACGGGGCGAATCGACAACTTTGCATCAGCCCTCTTTTATTTCGGTCTGTTTCTGTTTGCTGTTCTGTTCGTTAAGGTGTTTCGCAAATCGGTCCCGTTTTCTGCCTCTTGGTGGGCTGTTAGCTTTCCGATGGCCGCGCTCAGCAATGCCGCTCTGAAATACGCCGATTTCACCGGCTCGTGGATGACGAAGGCCATTGCCGTATTACTGCTGGTATTGCTAACAGCGGTTCTTGCCGTCTTATTCGTTCGGACCTTGGTTATCTTGTTTAATGGAAAATTGCTTGGGTTACCCTAATTAAACGAAATAGGGACGAGTGGAGCGTAATTAACGTGGAACTAAGACAGCTGGAATATTTTATTACTACCTGCGAGGAGCTGCATTTTACGCGAGCATCGGTCAAGCTTGGCATAACGCAGCCTTCTTTAAGCCATCAAATCAAAGTGCTGGAGGACGAGCTGGGCGTCCCGCTGTTTGACCGTATCGGCAAACGGATCGCGGTGACGGAAGCTGGGATGATTCTATATAAGCAAAGCAAGCGCGTTCTCGGCAATTTGGCAAGCGCTCGCGAGCAAATCGGCGAGCTTCAGAAAATGGAGCGAGGAACCTTATCGATCGGCGCGCTTCCGGGCGAACTGAATCAGCTAGTCACCTCGCTGCTTCTGGACTTCCATCGTGATTACCCGGGCGTTCGGATCAAAGTTTTCGGTGTCGAGGATATCGTTAACCGGGTACTGCAGAATGAATTGGATTTTGCGATTACGATATTGCCTCTGGATGATGACCGGATTCATAAAATCCCTTTGTACCGGGAGAAGTTCTATTTCGTTGCGACGCCGGACCATCCGTATGCAGCACATGAAGCGATGAATTTCGATGAAATCAAGTCGATGCCGATCATTATGTTTCCCGAAACGCACCGCTGCAGGCAATTGATCGATATGACCTGCTCGAATTCGGGCTTCGAGCTGCAGCCGCTGATCGAGACCACGACCATCGAATCGCTGTTCGGCTTGGTGCGTTCGGGAGCCGGGGGGACGATTCTTTCAAAAACGCTGCTGGAGATGTACGGCTACGATGACCTATTGACGATACCGATTCAGAACCCGACCTTATGCAGGGAGGTAGGCATCATCTATCACCGGGATAAATATATGGGAAGAGCTTCGCGAGGTTTTATCGACCTATTGTCGACGCACATAAAGGAGCTCAAGCGGGATGAGGAACCGCAGGTTTGCGACAGCGAGCCTTAAAGAAAGGAGGGTAAAATGCGTACGCATTCGCAATGGCTTTACAGACTCATGATGATATGCGGTGCCGGGTTGCTTGGCGTATCTGCAACTCTCGTTGATTATTTATATGAAGCAGGATACTCGATTCCGGATTTGACTAACGTGCAATATCAGCTCGCCGTGATTGGACTATGGCTAGGCGTTTTCGTATCCTATCGAAAGCTCAAACGGATTCCGCGCCGCAGAGACCTTCTTTATATGGCCGTAACAGGGGCAGCTGCTGCAGGAGGCATCGTTTTTTACTTTCAATCGCTCCGGCTGCTCCCTGTTTCGCTCGCTATCATTCTTTTGTTTCAGTTTACATGGATGGTTCCCATTATCGATTCAATCGTGAAGCGCAAGCGGCCATCGATGCAGAAAATAACCGGCAGCGCCGTTATCTTAATCGGCACGGTGCTGGCTGTCGGCCTGGATTGGCCCCAGCTGAAGGAAGCGTCAGCAGGGGCTGCGGCGGTCGGTCTGGCCGCTGCGTTTTGTTTTGCCATCAGCTTGTACGTGCCGGAGTACATGAAGCATGATTCGCCGGTCATTGTACGCGCCGCGATCACCTTAACCTTCTCGGCGGCCGCAGTGCTCCCTGTCTTTCCGCCTGAATATGTCATATCCGGTGTGTTCAAAGACGGGCTGCTTTGGTGGGGATTGCTGCTGGCCGTCATCGGCCAAGTGATTCCTAACTTGTTCATGCTGTCCGCTATTCCAAAGATCGGCGGTAGAACGGCGGGCGTTCTTGGCGCTGCGGAGCTGCCGGTTACGCTGCTGTCCGCTAATTTGATCCTCGGAGAAAGCATGTCATGGCTTCGGTGGTTTGGCGCGGCTATCATTGTGATTGGAATCTTCTGCAGTGAATTCAGGTTTGGTGCTTGGAGCATCGGTTCAAAACCATCTGAATCAGTCGACTCCCCGTTATCCTAACGGGGAGTTTTTCATGCCAGGATCATTGATTTCATCTATGGTTTTCATAGAAACGATTGTATTGATCCATACATCCACATCGCCTAGAATGATTCTGCAGCCGGAAATACACTTGCATAGAAGGAGGGAGGCAAGAATCTCGTTTTTGATAACTAATCGGATCGCTTCCGGTGCAAGCCGGTGTTGATACAACGAAAGGCGCATGTTTTGACTGTTACAGTTGCCCACTAAATCGAAGGAGAGTGTTTTGAAATGATGAATGCGAAGAAATGGACCGTTTCTGCAATTACTGCGCTTGTTCTAGTCGTTAACGCTGGTACCTTGCATGCTGCAAAAATTGGACCAAGCGTGAATCAACAGAAACAAAAGTACGCATCGCTTCGTGCAGAAGCGCAAGATATCCACAGCAATTCCGAAAAATTGTTCAATGAATACGAGCTTCTGTATAAATATAAGGATGCGGTTCCCCGCATGCTTTCGTTCCTTCACAGTCACATACGAGAGGTGACGTCTGAACATGCTACGGCGATGGTCGTGATGCTGGAAAGCGCGGTAACAAGGGATCGAATTACGATGGAGACGAAGTTTAGCAAGCCGTCGATTCAACTGAAGCTGCAGAAGCTTTACAGACCCGGAGACAGCATGTCGGCGTTGATTGATCGGACGAAGGACAAGGATTTGAAAATATTGCTTACAGCGACAGCGATAAGGGGCTTCAAGATCGAGACGGCTGAAGGTTATTATTTCCCCGTCGTGAATTACAAATTCTTCAGCCACTACAATCCGTTCGTCACAGCGGATATGGCTGCTTATGTAGGGCTGAAAACGGTCGAGACCGATTCGCCCGCAGTCAAGGATGGCGGGCTGCTAATCAGCTATTCGGCTATGATCAACCGCGTGCTTAGCTTCGAGAGCTTTCTGAAAAAGTATGACGGATCCAGCCACACCGATGAAGTGAAGGATATGATCCGCATCTATACCCAAATGACGTTCTATGGCGTACCGAACACGCCGCTTTTTGATCCTGCGACCAAGAAGCTGGCGCCGAATGCGAAGAAAGCGTTCGAGGCCATCCTTCAGTCAGGCAAAGCATCCTCCAGCACTTATTTAGCGAAGCTGCAAAAATTCATGGACGTTCTTAAGAAGAATGACTATAAGCGAACGAATGAAGTCGACAAGTTTCTGAAAGACAATATCAAAAATGTGCTTGGGTAAAACGAGAGCAGCAGCCGGTCGGCTGCTGCTCTCTTTCTTGTGTTCGAACAGGGATGTTAACTCAAATTTTGCATGGTCGGCATGCCGTCCTGCGCGCCGAACACGGTCACGGAGTAAGAGGCTGCCTTGACGGCGAGCGGCAGCGTTTGCTCCAGCGTCCAGCCGCTGGCGATGCCGAAGCAAAGCGCCGCATTGAACGAATCGCCGGCGCCTGTCGTATCGACCACCTGGACGATCGGGGCGGGGACGGTGACGATGCCGTCCGCGGTTGCGCACGATATGCCATGCTTTCCGCGCGTGACGATGAGCGTCTGTCCCGGGAAGCGATGCTGCCAAGCCTTCATATGCTCGAACAGCTGCTCCTCAGACGCGATCGATGTGCCGCAATATAGCTCAAATTCCGTTTCATTCGGCGTGAAATAATCGGCCAGCCCTATTTGCTCATCCGTCAGAGGCAGGGCAGGGGCTGGATTTAGCACCGTGCGCACGCCGGATTCGCGGGCGATCCGCAGGGCGGCTTCAACGGCCGGCATCGGGATTTCGAGCTGGACGATCAGTACGTCCGACTGGCGGATAAGCTCTTTATGCGCCGCAATACTGTCAGCCGAATTGTGTCCGTTCGCGCCGGGGACAATGACGATGCAATTATCCTCGGGCGTGTGCATGATCGTTGCCGTACCCGTCGAAGTCCCTTCCAGCACCGAAATCGCCCCGGTTCGCACGCCGAAGCCGTCCATGCGCGTCATAATTTCAGTGCCAAAGGCATCGCCGCCCACGGCGCCGATCATGTTGACTTCGGCGCCTAGCCGGGCGCAGCCGACCGCCTGGTTCGCGCCTTTTCCTCCGGAAATATAATGAATTTCCTCGCCTTGGACGGTTTCCCCGACCTTCGGCATCCGCTTCATTTTCAAAACCAGATCCATATTCAAACTTCCGGCCACCGTTATCTTGGGCTGCTTTGCCACCACTTAGTCATCCTTTCGAGCGAAGGTGATTGATGTAACCGTTTCTATCATTTCCTGAATATAGCATGTGCCAAAATCAGCCGTCAATGCACGAAAACGAACCAAAAAGAAGCCCGAGCAACCGCTCGAGCTTCTTCTCTTCATCTATTCTAGTCTTTCATTATGTACAAATGGTCGGGACGACACGATTTGAACATGCGACCCCCTGGTCCCAAACCAGGTGCTCTACCAAGCTGAGCTACGTCCCGTTTAAGAAAGTGGTGCCGGCGATAGGAGTCGAACCCACGACCTACTGATTACAAGTCAGTTGCTCTACCAACTGAGCTACACCGGCGTTTTTTCCCAAACACAAGACGTATCTTACCACATCATTTTTAATTTATGCAAGTCCTTTTTTAGAAATTTCATGTCGGTTTTCTTGCAGCATTGTATTGACCCACAGGAGGTTGTACTGCTCGTCGATCGAGAACCCGAATTTCGTGTAAAAATGACGCAGCCTCGCGCAATGCTCCCGATGTTCAGCCTGCTGCATGCGGCCGTCAATGAAGCGGATGCGTTCCTGAATCGCGCGCTCGAGCAGCTGCTCCATCATGATCGTCCCGTAGCCGCGGTTGATTTTATCGCCGAGAATGCGAATGTACTGCAGGCGCCATGCCTGCCCGCCTTCCAAGGGGCTGATATACATATGAAGGTCGTTCACATGGCGCTTGGTTGCCATGCCGGACTCAAATACGATGCGCGCATGGATGTCCAATCCACCGCGGGGGGAGTACAGAATGACCGTATCGCCTTGACTGGCCGGGACAATCCGGTGCACAAAACAATCCTCGCTCGTCAGCAGCTTCAATTGCGTATGAATGCAGTCTTCGGTCATCGATAACCGCCTCCCGGGTGACATTTAAGCGCTTCCGTATGTACATCTTATTTACCCAGCTTTGAAGAAATGACAACCTGTTGCCATAAGCAAGAGCACGGCCGAATATGCTGAATTAAGGCTTAGTTTGAGGCGAAGGGGTGGGGAAATGAGTGGCGGGCAACCGGCAAACCGCGCGGAGGAGCTGCTTTCGAAAGACCGTAAATATGTGTGGCATCACATCTCGCCTCATAATGACAATCCGCTGATTTTCGTGTCCGGCGAGGGCTGCTGGGTGAAGGATGCGGAAGGAAAAAGGTACTTTGACGGCATGTCGGGGCTGTGGTGCGTCAATGTCGGCCATGGGAGAGAGTCGATCGCGAAGGCTGCTTACGAGCAGATGAGGACCATCGCGTACTCGCCTATGATGCAGGCGCATATCCCGGCAATCGAGTTGGCCGAGAAGATCAACGAATGGCTGGGAGGAGACTACCGCATCTTCTTTTCCAACTCCGGCTCGGATGCAAATGAAGTAGCTTTCAAGATTGCGAGGCAGCATTTTCATCAGAACGGCGAGCCGACCCGCCATAAATTCATTGCCCGGCACCGCGCTTACCACGGCAGCTCTTTCGGCGCGCTGAGCGCGACCGGCCAGGCGCAGCGCAAGCTCAAATACGAGCCGCTCGGCGCCGGCTTCGAGCATGTCCCGCCTCCCTACTGCTACAGGTGTCCGTTTGGACAAACCTATGGCAGCTGCAAGCTGGAATGCGCCGAGGCGATTGAGGACGCGATCAATTGGGAGGGTGCCGATTCCGTTGCCGGCGTCATCATGGAGCCGGCAATAACCGGCGGCGGCATTATCGTCCCGCCTCCGGAATATTTGACGAAGGTGCGCGACATTTGCGACAAGCACGGCGTCCTGCTCATTATCGACGAGGTCATCTGCGGCTTCGGGCGCTCGGGCGAGCGGTTCGGCCATCGCAACTTCGGCGTGAAGCCGGACATCGTAACGATGGCCAAGGGTCTCACCAGCGGATACTCGCCGCTTTCGGCAACTGCGGTGCGCGCGGACCTGTACGAAAGCTTCAAGAGCAAGGAAGCGAACAGCCATTTCAGACACGTGAATACGTTCGGGGGCAACCAAGTGTCATGTGCAGTGGCTTTAGCGAATCTAGCGATTCTGGAGGAGGAACGGCTTGTAGAACGGTCCGCCTTCATCGGGCAGGAACTGAGCCGGCGGTTCCAGGTGCTGCTTTCGCATCCGAATGTCGGGGATATCCGTTCGTTCGGCTCCGCGATCGGCATTGAGCTGGTGGAGGACCAGACCTCCAAGAAGCCGGCAGCGGCGGACAAAGTGCTGAAGGTGATCGCAGAATGCAAGAGCCGCGGCTTGCTCGTTGGGAAGAATGGCGATACGGTGCCCGGCTTCAATAACATCATCACGCTCAGCCCTCCGTTCGTAGCTTCGGATGACGAGCTTGATTTTGTGGCACGGACCGTAATTGCCGCCATAGCGGCGCTCGGCAGTTCATCGTAAACGGTGGAGGAGTGAACGGATATGACAGCGTCAAGTGGCTTGACGATCAATCGGGAACGGCTGCATCGCCGGATCGAGGAATTGGCGCAAATCGGCAAGCTGGGCGATACCGGCGTATGCCGGCTCGCGCTGTCGCCGGAGGATTTGCAAGGGGTGCTGCTGGTCAAAGAATGGATGGAGGACGCCGGGCTGCAGACCCGCATCGATGCGTTCGGCAATCTGATCGGCTGGCTGGATGGCAAGGATGCCGGCAAGCCGCTGCTAATGGCCGGCTCGCATATCGATTCGCAGCCATATGGCGGGCGGTACGACGGCGTCATCGGCGTGCTTGGCGCGCTGGAGGCCGCTCAGACGATGGCGGAGCATGGCATTGTGCCGGAGATGCCGATTGAAATCGTCGCCTTCTGCGACGAAGAAGGATGCCGTTTCAACAAAGGACTGTTCGGCGTCCGCGGCATAACCGGAAAACTTGAGGAGGGGGAGTTGGATCGGACGGACGCGTCCGGCGTGACCAGGCGCGAAGCGCTTCTCTCCTTTGGCGGCGACCCGGACAGGTTCGACGCGGCCAAATACGCACCAGGCGCAATCGGGGCGTTTCTGGAGCTGCACATCGAGCAAGGGCCCGTACTTGAAGCGCTGGGCCGTCCGGTCGGCATCGTCAGCGGCATTTCCGGCCCGCTCTGGCTGACGGTTGAGATGACAGGCTTTGCCGGGCATGCCGGCTCCGTGCCGATGCCGATGCGCAAGGATGCCCTTGTCGGGGCTGCCCATGCCATCATCGCGCTCAATGATCTTGCCCGGTCCGTGCCGGGCGCGCCGACGGTCGGAACGGTCGGCTCCTTGACGGTATTCCCGAACTCGCGAAACATCATCCCGGAGAAGGTCACCTTTACCGTCGATCTGCGGGACATCGACATGGTGCGCAGGGACGTGAGGGAGGCTCAGTTTAGGCGCATGCTGGCCGATATCGCGGTGAAGTACGGTTTGACGTACATGGTGCGCGAGGACACGAACAGCGAAGCAAGGTATTGCGCGGAGCGGATCAAGGCCGTCATGCGGACGGAGTCGGCTGGACTGCTTGACCAAGTGCCGCCGGAGCTGATGAGCGGGCCTTTCCACGATTCGCTTGCGATGTCGCAAGTGTGCGATTACGGCATGATCTTCGTCCGGTGCAAGGACGGCATCAGCCATAATCCGTTGGAATACGCGGCGCCTCGCGACATCGAGCTTGGCGCGGAGCTGCTGTACCGCACGATGGTGCGTTTATCGACGGGAGAGGGGGGATGAGCCATGTTTATATCCGCTGAAGCTCTTAGGCGCAATTTCGCCGAGGTGAAAGCGGGCATGCGGCCGAAGGAAGCGATCGAAGAGTCCAACCGCTGCCTCTATTGCTATGACGCGCCCTGCATCCAGGCTTGTCCCACGGGCATTAACATTCCGTCCTTCATCAAAAAAATCGCGACGGGCAACCTGACCGGCTCAGCCCGTACGATCATGGACGCCAACCCCGTCGGGGCGAGCTGCGCGCGCGTCTGCCCGACGGAGGAGCTCTGCGAAGGGGCGTGCGTGCTCAATCACTCGTCCAAGCCGATACGGATCGGCGATTTGCAGCGCTATGCGACTGATTGGGCGATAAAGAACGAGCAGCGGCTCTTTGCCGCGGGGGCTCGAATCGGCCGCTCCGTTGCGGTCGTCGGCGGCGGTCCGGCGGGCTTGTCCGCGGCGCGCGAGCTAGCCCGGTTCGGCTTTGACGTGACCGTGTTTGAAGCCAGGGCGCAGGCGGGCGGTTTGAATACGTACGGCATCGTCTCTTTTCGGCTGCCGCAGCCGATCTCGCTTTGGGAGGTTGAGCAGATCCGGGGGCTCGGCGTCGATATTCGGACAAACACGGCGGTCGGCAGAGATGTCACGGCTGAGGAGCTCTTGAACGGCTATGATGCGGTTCTGCTCGCCGCGGGCATGTCGAAGGTGCCTATGCTCGGCATTCCCGGCGAGGAGCTGGAAGGCGTTTACGATGCCATTGAACTGGTAGAGGGGACCAAAATCTCGCTCAGCCCTGAGCTGGGCGGCCGGCATGTAGCCGTCATCGGCGCCGGCAATACCGCGATCGACGCGGCGACGTGCGCGGTTCGCATGGGGGCGGTGCATGTGGAAATTTGCTACCGGCGCACGCAGCAGGAGATGACCGCCTATGAGTTCGAATACGAATTCGCGAAGAGCGACGGCGTTGCGTTCCGCTGGTTGACCGCGCCGCAGCGTATCATCGGGGACGAGAACGGACGCGTGAAGGCGATCGAATGCATCCGAATGAAGCTGGAACCATCTCCGGACGGCGGGCGAGCGAGGCCCGTGCCCGTGCCGGGCAGCGAATTCGTGATCGAAGCGAATGCGGTCGTCAAGGCGATCGGGCAGAAGCGGCACGTACAGCTGATCGACCAGTTCGGCCTCGCGCACTCGCGAGGCATCGTATCGGTCGATCCTGCGACTTATCAAACCTCGAATCCGCGGATTTACGCGGCGGGCGACATTATTTTCGGCGATGGGCAAGGGGAAGCGATGGTCGTGTCGGCTGCGCAGCAGGGCAAGCTGGCCGCTTACGCCATTTACAAGCAGCTTGCGGCCGCAGGCGTCTCTAATCCATAGGGAAGGAGGGCATTCCGATGGCTGATTTGCGTATCAATCTAGCAGGAATCGAGTCGCCGAACCCGTTCTGGCTCGCATCCGCTCCGCCTACGAATACCGGGTACCAGGTACAGCGGGCGTTCGAAGCGGGATGGGGAGGGGCTGTGTGGAAAACGCTCGGCGACCCGATCATCAACACGTCCTCCCGGTTCGCAGCCGTCCATTATAATGGGCAGCGGGTCGCTGGCTTCAATAATATCGAACTGATCACCGATCGGCCGCTGGAAGTCAATTTGAAGGAAATCGCCGAGACGAAGAAACGGTTTCCCGACCGGGCGCTCGTCGCGTCGCTCATGGTGGAACCGAAGCGGGAGAAATGGCATGAAATCGTGAAGAAGGTGGAAGCGGTCGGCGTCGACGGTCTGGAGCTGAACTTCGGCTGTCCGCACGGGATGGCGGAACGCGGCATGGGCTCCGCTTCGGGACAGCAGCCGGATCTGGTCGAGAAGCAGACCTATTGGGCTAAGGAAGCGGCGCGCACGCCGGTGATCGTCAAGCTGACGCCGAACATCACCGATATTACCGCGACGGCGGCGGCGGCGGTGAAGGGCTGCGCCGATGCGATTTCGCTCATCAACACCATCAATTCGCTCGCCGGGGTGGACCTGGACAGCTGGAACACGATTCCGCATGTCGGCGGCAAAGGTTCGCACGGCGGCTATTGCGGCCCTGCAGTCAAGCCGATCGCGCTGAACATGGTGGCGGAATGCGCGCGCAATGCCCGCATTGACGTCCCGATCTCCGGCATCGGCGGCATTTCCGACTGGCGCGATGCGGTCGAATTCATGCTGATGGGCGCAACTGGCGTGCAAGTATGCACAGCCGTCATGCACCATGGCTTCCGGATCATTGAGGATATGCTGGACGGCTTGAATACGTATTTGGATCGCAAGGGCATCGCGCGGGTCGGCGAGCTGACCGGCCGCTCGGTGGAGCGTTACACGGAATGGGGCAACTTGGACCTGAATTATGCGGTTACGGCGAGAATCGATACGGAGACTTGCATTTCGTGCAATAAATGCTATATCGCCTGCGAGGATACGGCTCACCAGTGCATTGACCGGTTAACGGATGCCGAAGGCCGCAGCTATTTGAAGGTGCGGGAGGAGGACTGCGTCGGCTGCAACTTGTGCGCGATCGTCTGTCCCGTGGAAGGCGCCATCGAGATGGTCGAGCAGCCTTCCGCGCTCGGCTCGATGACCTGGAACGAACGACAAGCGGCGATCGCGTCGCTCAAACGGAAGGAGGCATAAGCCATGTCGGCCAAACTCATTCAAGGAGGAACCATCGTCACGGCTTCCGACATCTGCCGAGCGGACCTGCTCATTGAGAACGGCGTCGTCGCTGCCATTGGCGAGAACCTGCAGCGCTTGGCGCCGCAAGCTGAAATCATCGATGCATCCGGCTGCTATCTGTTCCCCGGCGGGGTCGATCCGCATACGCATCTCGATATGCCGTTCGGCGGCACGATTACGGCGGATGACTTCGAGACCGGGACAACTGCCGCCGCATACGGCGGGACTACGACGATTATCGATTTCTGCCTGACGGACAAAGGAAAGCCGCTAAGCGGCGCCATTCGTACCTGGCACGACAAAGCGCGTTCGAAGGCCGTCATCGATTACGGCTTCCATCTCATGATCGGCGAGATTACGGATGACGTGCTTGCGGAGCTGCCCGCCGTAATCAATGACGAGGGGATCACCTCGTTCAAGGTGTTTATGGCGTACAAGAACGTGCTGCAAGCCGATGACGGTACCCTCTACCGCACGCTGCTCAGCGCGAAGGAGCACGGGGCGCTCGTTATGGTGCATGCCGAGAACGGCGATGTCATCGATTATTTGATTAAGCAGGCGCTGGCGGAAGGGCATACGGAGCCGATTTACCATGCGCTTACAAGGCCGTCCGTGCTGGAGGGCGAAGCGACGGGCCGTGCCGTGAGGCTGACGGGGCTAGCCGATTCGCAGCTGTATGTCGTTCATGTGACGTGCGAGGAAGCCGTGCGGCAAATCGCGGACGGGCGCATGGAAGGGCTGCGGATTTGGGGAGAGACCTGCCCGCAGTATTTGCTGCTCGACATCACCTGCTTGGAGAAGCCTGAATTCGAGGGCGCAAAATATGTCTGGTCACCGCCGCTGCGGGCGCGCGAGCATCAAGAGGTGCTGTGGAACGCGCTGAAGACCGGGCAGCTGCAGACGGTCGGTTCGGATCAATGCTCGTTCAACTTCAAAGGCCAGAAGGAGCTGGGGGCAGCCGACTTCAGCAAAATCCCGAACGGCGGGCCGATCATCGAGGACCGCTTCAGCCTGCTCTTTTCGGAAGGCGTCGGCAAAGGGAGGCTGACGCTGAATCAGTTCGTCGACGTCATCTCGACCCGGGCGGCGAAGCTGTTCGGCATTTTCCCGCAGAAAGGGACGATCGCCGTCGGCAGCGATGCGGACATCGTGATTTTCGATCCGTCCGTGAGCCGAACCCTATCCGCCGCGACCCATCACATGAACGTCGATTACAACCCGTTCGAAGGCACCGAAGTGTCGGGCGTGCCGGTTTCGGTCCTGAGTCGCGGCGAATTCGTAATCCGGGATCGGAAGTTTGTCGGGCAGCCCGGATGCGGCCGCTATTTGCGGCGCGGCAAATATGGAAGCACAGCGGAGAGCAGGTGAGGGAGGCATGTCGGAATATAAGGAGTTTCTTGAGGAGAAGGCGGCGATTGACGGCTATTTGGAGCAGGGGTACCGCATCGTGAACGTCATCGAGGATCTTAGCGGGGATCAGCTTCAGCTTGCGCCGCCGGAAGCGGACGGTTATCCGGTCACGCTGCATCTGCGCAACGCCAACGCCCGCAAATATTGGACGTCAAGGCTGCTGGCGAATGGGTAACAGACGAATCGAATAAATTCCGCATATTGAGAAGGAACCGGGTCCTCTCATTGGTTCGTGTCTGCGGAATTCCGCCTAAGAGAGGGAACAGATCCCTCTCTTAGGCTCGTTTCGGCGAATTTCGCAAAAGAGAAAGGGAACAGGTCCCTCTCTCTTTCGGTTCCTTACTTCTCGTCGCCGTATATAAACGGTAAAGCCGAAACAGTAATCCTCAATGAACTAGTCCGGGGATGGATTTTAAGCGAATAGCATGTTTTCTTTTAGCATAAAGGGGAATAACGAATACATGAAGTACCATCACATTAGCTGGGCGGGAATCGGGATCATGTCGGATTGGAATAGAAAGCAGCGCTTAAATGACGTTTTCGAAATTGCCTTGTACCTCGTAAGCGGCTTTTGCATTGTTTATTTTATGATTAAAAGCCAATATCCCAAAGCGATTCAAGGCATCCTGATTATTTTGGTTTTGCTTTTCATACGAGGTTTGGTCAAATGGACGCAAAGCGAGTTGTTTCCGGCTCTCCGTTTATCTGTATTGTTTTTTATTGCTTTGGCCATGCTCTTCGCCAACTTGTTCGGGTTGTACGGCGTCATCCCATACTTGGATAAAATCGAGCACCTGCTCTCCGGCATCATACTTTGTTTTATCGGACTTTTGATCATACGGAAAATGATTCGTAAACATAGATTAAACGGATTCCCTTCCCCAATCGCTATTTGGTTTGCTTTAAACTTCGCCGTGGCTATGGCAGGTTGCTGGGAAATATGGGAGTTCGCCACCGACCGGTTGTTTGGACTTTCAAGCCAGTTTGGCTTGACTGATACGATGGTTGATATCATCTGCGGAACCATAGGCGCCGCAGGTACTTCATGTTATTTGGCTCGTAAAGCCAAAAGACATCCGCTGTCCATATTATCTGTTGACGAAAACAAGGGATGATGTCTGTGTCATTTATAGTACATATTTTTATCTATAGATGGGAAAAATACCTCAGATTCAATTAATTGGAGGCGTATGCAATGTCTGAAACTAATCGAAACCAAAATAGTATTCCTGAGAACGCAGCGAACGCTGTAAGAAATGGTCTGCAGTCCGCAACAAATTATGTACAGAACGCCGTGGAAAATGCAGTTGAAACAACGCAAGATGCGACGCAAAATCTAGTGAACAATGTGATCAACCAAAAAAATAAAGAAAACAAATAATCGCCTCAGAGACTATAGAAAAGGATGGTGATAAGTATTGGAAACACAATCAAAGCATGAACCAACCATTGCCCCAGGAATGAACGATCGTGAAGAGTTAGAAGAAAAAGCAACCGAGAATGAGATAAAGTCTGGTGACTCAACGATGGTAACGCAGCTTTATCTGGATAGAACACCTGATAAATAATATGTGGTTTTAAAATCATAGTAACTTGTCCGGCGACACAAACATGAGTGCATTACGATCCCCTTAATATGGGGATTTTTTTAATGTCACACACTGTCTTTTGTTTTAGAGTAGTATAAGTTCGTTCGTACTTCCTTGCTTTTTTGCATAAATGTTAAAGCGGTTTCAGCAAAGACAGGTCTGCCCCGAATTCTTTATACTACAACTATGACACACCATATTCGGGAGGCGAGAAGCATGACTGTTAAGGTGAAAATGGGCGAAATCGAGCTGGAGATGAACGGCCCTTATATGACGGAGCTAAGAGAGTCGAACGATATTCTTGATGACGAGGCGGCGCTTCGCGAGCGGCTGAAGGAGGACGGCTACCTGTTCATCCGGGGCTTACATGACCGCGCGAAGGTGCAGCAGGCGCGGCTTGCTTTTCTGAAGAGGATGGAGGGGCAAGGGAAGCTGATGCCGGGCATGGCGCTGGAGGACGGCATTATTAACGGAGATAACAAAGCTGCCGGCTTCCTGGGCAGCGAGAACCAGCCGCAAGAGCTGATGGACGTCGTCAACAGCGCGTCCACGATGGGCTTCTTCGAACGGTTTCTTGGCGGCGAGTGCATTACGTATGACTACAAATGGATACGCGCCGTCGAGACCGGCGGGTTTACCGGGGCGCATTACGACATCGTTTACATGGGGCGCGGCACCAAGAATTTGTACACGTTATGGACGCCGATGGACGACATCCCGTATGAGCTTGGCGGCCTTGCCATTTTGCTCGGCTCCCAGCACTTCGACCGCATCCGGGAAACGTACGGGCAGATGGACGTCGACCGCGACCGCGTTGACGGCTGGTTTTCCTCGGATCCGCTCGAGCTGATCAACAAGTACGGCGGACGGTGGGCAACGGCGGAATTCCGCGCCGGGGACGCGCTTATATTCGGCATGTATACGATGCATGCTTCGCTCACGAATCAAACGAACCGCTACCGGTTCAGCGCGGATACGCGGTATCAACTCAAATCCGAGCCGGTCGACGAGCGCTGGATCGGCGCGAAGCCGAAAGGCCATTACGCTTGGCATTCCGGTCCGACGACGAGCATGGAGGATGCCCGGGCAAAGTGGGGCGTATAAATAAGTTTGGAGCCTTTCGCCGCTGCAGCCGCGAAAGGCTCTTTCTTGTCTTTCTCTCCTATGGTAAATTAGGGTAAGGCTGTAAAGAGGAGTGAGATGCGCAACATGTCAGGTCCGCATGTAAAAGGCTCTCTTGTCGTACACGGAAGCGGATGGATCATGGGGCCGCATGTTCACTCGTCCTTAGAGGTTTCCGTCGTGCTGGAAGGCCGGGGAAGCTTTAGCTGCGCCGGCAAAGACTATCCTTTGGAAGCCGGCAATGTCATTCTAATTCCTCCAGAACTAACGCATGATTACGCCAGCATGACCGATATTCGGTTTGCGGTCATCGAGGCCACCCGTATGCCGGAGCCGACGGTAAGCCTGTTTCATCGACTCGCGCCTCTGGATGAGCCGCGCATCTTGATGCTCTCCCCGATGGCGCTCGAACAGTACGAGGGGTTGTATCGGCAGTGGCTTCGGATGATCTCCCAGCCGCTGCAGGACGAGACAAGATGCTATACGACCTGGATGGATCTTCTGCTGCTCTTTCTGCTGCAGCATCAAAGCAGCGGTAGTTTGAGCTTGTCTGTAGCGGCCTCGGCCGATGTTATCCGCTCCAGCGTAAGCTCCGAAATTTCGATCAGCGCGCTCGCGAAGCGGTGCGGGCTGTCCGAATCGGCGTACCGGGCCTCATTTAAAGAAGCGTATGGCGTATCGCCCAAGCAGTACCAGCAGCAATGCCGGATCGAAGAGGCCAAATGGCTGCTTCGTTCCACGAGCAGGCCTATTCAGCTCATCGGCGAGCAGGTCGGATTTACGACGATCCACTCCTTCAGCGCCTGGTTTCAGAAGAAGGAAGGCGCATCGCCGACGGATTGGCGCAAGATGCAGCAGGGTCTTTAGCCTGCACGGCAGCAAGAATGAAAATATTGAAACAAACGATTCCGCTTATCGTATTAGTGAGCATGAAACAAATGCGAACACCATACCGAGGAGGAAATGAACCATGTCTGTATTTAAACGATTGCGGGACCTGACGTTATCGAACGTATATGCAATGATCGAAAAAGCCGAGGATCCGATCAAGCTGACGGACCAATATATCCGCGACATGCAAGAGGACTTGGAGGATGCGGAGAGAGCGGTCGCGTCCCAAATTGCGATCGAGAAGCGGTTCAAGCAGCTGTACGAAGAACAGGAAGCGCTCGTGAAGAAGCGCGAAGAGCAGGCGCACACGGCAGCTTCGATGCAGAACATCGAGCTTGCGCGCCGCGCGCTGGAAGAGAAGAAAGCGGCTGAGCAGAAGCGCGATGAATATAAGGTAAGCTACGAGCAAAACAAAGCGTCCGCCGACAACCTTCGCGCCAAGCTTAGCGAAATGCGCGATCAGTTGACGGAGATGAAAAACAAGCGCGAAACGCTCGTAGCCCGCTATAAGGCAGCGAAAGCGCAATCCGAGATCAACAAGTCGATGGCCGGCTTCAGCTCTGACACGGCGATGGCCGGGATGAAGCGCATGGAAGAGAAAATGCTCCAAGCGGAAGCGATGGCTGAGGCGAGCAACGAAGTGAACAGCAAGGCGAAGTCGCTGGACGACGAGTTCGAGAAGCTGGGCAAGAACAAAGCGGTTGAGGATGAGCTCGCGGAGTTGATGAAGAAGTACGAGAACAAGGAATAACCAGCTGTATCCGCAAGCCGGTCGCTAAGAACGAACGTCTGCAGGCTGGGATCACGCGATAGGCGCGACTCCCCGGCCGGCGGCGTTTTTTGTTTGCAAGCAGGCTGCGGCACCTTAAGGATGGAGGCATATTCGGATGACATTGAATGAGATGGTAGCGATTTTCGTATGGACCGGGGCGGGAGCGGTATTGCTGATCGTGCTGATGGCAGTCGATTCCTTGTTTACGCGGTATAAGGATTTGGAGGAAATCAAGAAAGGCAACGTGGCGGTTACTAGCCGGTTCGTCATGAAGCTGCTCGCGCAGGCCTACATTCTGTCGCAGTCGATCTCGACCTCAAACCATCTGGGCGAGGCGCTGCTCGTGTCCGTGATCTCCTTTGTCATCCTGCTGCTTGTCGAGAGCTTGGTTGAATTTGCGCTGCGCAGGACGGCCGGACTCGACTTAAGCGAAGGAACGAAGGCGAACAAAATGGCGCATGCGCTGTTCGCGGGCTCTCTTCACCTGGCAGGTGCGCTCATTATCGGTTCGTGTCTGTAAACTTGAACAATAGGGAGTTATGGCCATGAGCTTATTCAAACGAATTCGAAACATAATGGCAAAGCCGGAGCCTCCGAAGGCGGAGAAAAGCATGCTGACGATCGGCCCAGGCGATGTGTGCGAGGTGTCGCTCGTCACTTATCAGGTCGTGGGCCGGCTGCAGAATAGGCAGCGGAATCTGATCGTGCTGACGCTGCAGGACGGGGCGGCGATCCGGTATTTAACGATCGAAGAGCGGGAACGGACGGAATATGCGCTCTACGATCCGATCGACGGCCGGCTGGATTCGGTCGAGGAGGTACCGACCGTCATCGAGCTGGATGACCGCGCGTATCATTTGGAAGAACAATATTCGGGCCTTGTGACGGCAGTGGGGAGAACGCCGTTCGTACAGGGCGGCGAGCAGTACGTCTGGCAATATCAATCCGATGATATGAAGCTGCTGCGCATCGAATGGCAGGACGGCCGGTTCATGCTCTATGAAGGCGAAGACGTGCTTCCTGCCGATGTCCGCGTTCTTCGCGGAAGTTAGGAGATGAGGAGCGGCATGCGCAACAAAACCGGAACTTATTGGATTAAACTATTGCTCGTCGTCTCGCTCATCTTTCCGCTTCTTGCCGCATGCGGCATTAACAGCACGATTGAAGAGAACTATCCGCTGGAATCGGTGAACGGCAGCGGCTCGCAAACGTCGTACGTCTACCGGGCGGCAGGCGTCAGCGTGCCGGACGTGGCGAAGGCGCTGGTCGAGCAGTCCAAGCCGGACCAGCAATCACCCGAGAAGACGGACCATATGTTCCTTGTTTATTCGGACCGCGTCGTCCATCTGCAGCAAGATACGGCGAAGCCGGAGGATACTTTGATTGAGGTCGATTCCAAGGAATACGTCCGCAACAACTACGACTCCAGCTTTTTGGAAGGCTACTTGATTGCCAGCCTCATAGACGATTTGTTCGATCACGGTCGATATGGACACGGCAATTACCGAGGCTATAAGGAACGTGACCTCTATAAGCCGAAGAGCGGCAAGTACCGTGCGCCGTCCGCAGATGAGAAGAAGGCGATTCCGCCGATGACGGTCAACCGGACCGGTTCGATTTTCAAACGGTCGAAAAATGCGGATTCGAGCAAAGTGGGCGAAGGCGGGCTGTTCAACAAAGCTCCCCCGAAATCCGGCAAAATTACGCGCGACTCCGGCGGTGAAAGCAAGTCCGGCAGCTGGCTGGAGCCGCGCAAATCGAAGAAGCCGAAGACTAGAGTCGGTCGCGGCAGAGTAACAAGGCGGCGATGAGCGAACGGACCGGCACAGCGCAGATGCGGCATCTGCCTGGCCGGTCTTTTTTTGCGCGGAAACGGCAATAAGGCTTTAACCGGAGTCGGGCTTTAAGGTATGATTGGGTAGATTGTGAATCGGTTTCAATGTGGAAGGGGAACGAGAACGAGGATGAAACGTCTGCTGTCACCGTTGAATACGGTCGTGCTTACTCAATTTCTAAGCTCATTCGCGGATAATCTGAACTTTTTTCTAATCGTAGGCATGGTGAAGCGGCAGGGAGTCGCCAATCCCGATATTGCGGTCAACTACATTCAGATTGCTTTTCTTTGCGCCTATGTCGTTCTGGCACCGATCGTCGGCGCCTTTGCGGATAAGAAGGCAAAATCGAGTGTGTTGCTTCTCGGCAACATTTTGAAGGCTATTGGCATCGCGCTGCTGCTCTTCGGCTTGCCGCCGGCGCTGTGCTATGTGTTCGTCGGGATTGGCGCAGTCGTGTACTCGCCTGGAAAATACGGCATTTTAACCGAGCTGACCTCGACCGAGGGAGAGCTGCTGCGTGCGAACGCGAAAGTGGAAGGTTCCACGATTCTAGCGATTCTGCTTGGGACGGTCGCAGGCGGCTTCCTTGCGGCGAACTCGGATTTGCCGGCCGTTCTTACCTGCCTTGGCGTCTACCTGCTGTCGCTCTTCATGACGCTGCTCATTCCTGCGCGTGCCGGCAACAGCTCGCTTCGCTACGGGAAGGAAGCGGTTCAATTTCTGCGCGACTGCTCGCTTTTGTTCCGCAACTCGCGCGCAAGGTTCTCGCTGATCGGCACCGGTTCGTTCTGGCTGACGGCGGCTGTGCTGCGCATTGCGCTTATTGCTTGGCTTCCGCTCAATCTCGGGATCGAAGATACCGACCAGCAGTCGATGATGATCGGGATTACGGCAATCGGCGTCGTGTGCAGCGCATTTCTGACCCCGCGACTCGTGCCGGCAGGGAAGCTGCACCGCGCCTTCTATTACGGTCTCTTCATGGTCGCGTCCGTCATGGTCGCTTCCATGACTTACGAGCTGTGGCTGACGATCGTGCTGCTCTTCCTGATCGGGATTTTCGGCGGCATCTTCGTCATACCGCTTAATACGATGCTGCAGGAAGAAGGCAAAGCCTTGATCGGTTCGGGCAAGACGATCGCCGTGCAGAACTTCACCGAGAACGTGCTGACCGTCAGCGGACTGCTTATCTATTTGACGCTCAGCCAGATGAACGTTTCCGTCAATGGCTCCGTAATCGGAATCGGCTTTGTCCTGCTGCTCTTTATCCTGTTCTTGGCCACTCAGCTTTCAGGCATTAAACAAGTCGAAGATGCCGCCGCATTGCGCGAACGTCACGAGCACTAGCGTTGTGAGAGCGCCGTTGGCGCTGGTTATTCGAGATTCAAGATTGCAATTATTTCAAAACGGATAAAAGGTATATCTCCTTTTCCGATTGTCTGGTAAACTATACGGACTCGACCCTGTTTCAAGGAGGCTCTAAGTTGTCGTCCGAACCGCTGCTTACCTTTATATCGCCGCCGCTGCCGTATTTCATCGAATCCAATCGCGGTACCTACAGCCCGGGCGGCGAACATCCTAACCGCCGGAACATCGGCGTGTTCGACCTGCTTTTCGTTCATAGCGGGACGTTATATATCGGCGAAGGATCGAATTCCTGGGCGATCGGCCCGGGTCAGATGCTTATATTAAGGCCTGATTTATGGCATTATCCGACGCAGCCATGCACGGAGGAAACGGTGTTTGACTGGGTTCATTTTCAAACGGCCGGCCCATGGGAGGAACTAAACGAGAATAATTGCGGCACGCTGCGCGGCGACTATTACTCGCATGCGATCCGGCTGCCGAAGACGATGACGTTCTCTTATCCGGATGAGGTCATCTCGTTATTCGATAAGCTGCACGATGCCGCGATGGGCACCTCCCATGCGGCGTTTTGGCAGCGCCAGCAGTGGTTCCTGCATTTGCTGCAGCTGTTTGACGATGGCTGGCGCAGCGATGCGGCCAAGGCGCCGATCGCCGTTGCCGAGGAGGCGGCCGCGTATCTCAAAATGCACTTCCGCACCACCGTCACGAACAGCAAGCTCGGCGAGGTGCTCGGGCTTCATCCGAACTACATTGCGCGCTGCATGGGAGAAGTGTTCGACTGCACGCCTCAGCAGTATTTGCTCTCTTACCGGATGGATCAGGCGAAGCTTATGCTGATGAAGACGAATTGGCCGATTTCCAAAATCGCGGATGAGACCGGTTTCAAGCAGACGCCGCACTTCTCGCGTTCCTTTGCCGAGCATGTCGGCATTACGCCGCTTTCCTACCGGAAGCGCTTTGCCGGAAGCAGCAAAGACAAGTCCAGCCGATAAAACACCGCAAGCATCATCCGATTAAGCTTACAGCCTGCCGTACATCTATCAGCAAGTCCTTGCCATCATCTACATGCAAAAAAAGGCTGTCCCGATCATTCGGGACAGCCTTTACTTCGCTTACAGCGCCATTTCAAGAATTTCGCGAACGTCGGCTTCGCGCAGCTGCTTAAAGCTGCCGATCGGGCCGAACAGGACGGCTTCTTTAGCCATCGTATCGAGGTGTTCGCGGCCGATATTGTAATACGCCAGCGCGGCAGGAGCGCCGATCCGGTCGAAGAACGCACAGGTCGCTTCGATGCCTGCGAGAGCCAGCTCCTCGTCCGATTTCGAGCCGCGCTCGATGCCCCACACGCGCTCGGCGTATTGGGTAAAGCGATCGATCCGCTCGCGGTATACATATTTCATCCAGTTCGGGAAAACGATGGACAAGCCCGCGCCGTGCGGGATGTCGTAGATTGCGCTGATCTCATGCTCGATGCCGTGGGACGCCCAATCGTTGTCGGTGCCGACACTGATGAGTCCACCGTTCAGGGCCATCGTGCCGCAGAGCATCAGATTAGCCCGCGCATCGTAATCGTTCGGTTTCTCGAGCGCGGACTCCGCATTCTCGATTACCGTTAGCAGGATCGATTCGCACAACCGCTCTTGCAAAGGCGCGTTCGGCGTCAGCGTAAAGTACTGTTCGAATACGTGAGACATGATATCGACGACGCCGTTCACGGTTTGGTCGCGAGGGACCGTAAACGTAAGGGTCGGGTCCAAAATCGAAAAGCGCGGATACGCGTGCATGCTGCCGAATGCGCGCTTCTGCTTCGTTTCCCAGTTCGAAATGACGGCGTTGCCGTTCATCTCGGAGCCGGTCGCGGATAAAGTCAGAATCGTTCCGAGCGGAAGCGCGTCGCGAATGACGGCTTTATGTATAAAGAAATCCCACACGTCGCCATCGTACAAGGCGCCTGCCGCAATCGCCTTAGCCGCGTCCAGCACGCTGCCTCCGCCGACGGCCAAAACAAGGTCGACCTTCTCGCTGCGGCACAGCTCGATCCCCCGGTTGACGGAGGTTAGACGCGGATTCGGCTCGATGCCGGAAAGCTCCACGACTTTCGCTTCGATGGCATTCAGCTGGTTCATGACTTCGTCGTATAAGCCGGTCTTCTTGATGCTGCCCGATCCATAAACGAGCAAAATCGACTTCCCGTACGGCTTCGCAAGCTTGCCCAGCTGGCTGACCGTCCCGCTGCCAAAGACGATTTTGGTTGGATTTTGAAAGGAAAATGAGTTCATGACGCACCTCCGTTATTTGTTTGCCCATTGCCATCTTATCGATTTTAAACGAGTGAAGTCAAGGCGGGGAGCAAGGAGCAAGGAGGGGCTATCGGCTTTCCGCTATTTGCAACCGCGGTCATGTCAGGTTCTATTTATCGGATGATTTACGAATAAAAAGTTTTTTTACATTAAATGGGCTTATTTAACTTCGAATTATATAATTTAAATGTTAAACTTTTGTGACGAAACTGACGCTTCCGACAATAATCCACATGACTAAAATAAATTGAAAGCCGCCTCGGCATGAGGCGGCTTTTTTCGCTAAAATTTTACAAATAAAACACTTGACAAACCTGACATATAGGTAACATATCCTGGGATAAAAGTTCTATCAAAATTTTCAGAAAATAGCGTGCCAACTCACAATCGGGAGTGTATAATGAAATAAATCGCGCCCACGTTAGTTTACATAACAGTTTCTTAACGATTAGCGAACTAGGGGAGGTGCCTGCCAACTATGGCTATTGCAACAACTGCAAACAGTCTATCAACGCGCGATTTATATCTATTTAACAAAGGAAATCTATTCCATAGCTACCGTACGTTCGGCGCGCATTCGGTCCGGAAAGGCAATAAGAGAGGCGTCCGTTTCACCGTCTGGGCGCCCAATGCCAAGCAAGTAAGGGTCGTCGGTTCCTTCAATGAATGGAACGGCGTAGAGCATGCGATGGAGCTGATCGGCGAAACCGGCGTTTGGAGTCTATTTATACCAAAACTCAAGCCGGGGACGATTTACAAGTACGAGATTTTTACGAAGGACGGCAACAGGCTGCTCAAGTCGGACCCGTTCGCCTACCAATCCGAGCTGAGGCCAAGCACCGCATCGGTTGTCGCAGAAGGTTTCGATTTTAAATGGAATGATGGAGACTGGCAACAGCGTAAGCTAGAAGACAGCCCATATCGTGAAGCCATGCTTACATACGAGGTTCACCTCGGCTCCTGGCGCAATCGGGGCAAGGAGCAGTTCTGGACCTATGAAGAAATGGCGGATGCTCTGGTCGATTACGTCGTTGACATGGGCTATACCCATATTGAGCTTCTGCCTTTAACTGAACATCCGCTTGACCAATCCTGGGGTTATCAAGCAACCGGGTACTTCTCGCCTACGAGCCGGTACGGTACTCCGAAGCAGCTTATGCACCTAGTCGACCGCTGCCATCAGCGCGGCATTGGCGTCATCCTGGATTGGGTACCCGGTCACTTCTGCAAGGACGATCATGGACTCCGGCTCTTCGACGGCACGCCTATTTATGAAGGGAAGGACTGGAAGCGTGCCGAGAAACCGCTCTGGGGCACGCTAGCTTTCGACTTCGGCTGTACCGAGGTGCAGAGCTTCCTCATCTCGAACGCGATCTATTGGATGGACGTCTTCCATATCGACGGCCTCCGGGTCGATGCCGTTGCGAGCATGATCGATCTGCATTTTGACAAACCGCAGGAACTATTAACCTACAACGCCTTCGGCGGCAAGGAAAATACCGATGCTCTTCGCTTTCTGAAACGGTTGAACGAGACGGTATTCCAGTATTTCCCTGGCGCTTTGATGATTGCCGAAGACTCTTCCGCTTGGCCCGATGTTACCGCTCCTACCTACATGGGGGGGCTTGGATTCAATTTCAAATGGAACATGGGTTGGATGAATGACATGCTTCGCTACATGGCGCTTGATCCGAACGATCGCAGACATCATCATAACCTCATTACGTTTTCTCTCCTTTATGCATTCTCTGAAAATTTCGTGCTGCCGCTTTCACACGACGAGGTCGTGCACGGCAAGCGTTCGCTGCTAAACAAAATGTCCGGCACCTACGAGCAAAAATTCGCTCAGCTCAGGCTGTTCTACGGTTATTGGATGACGCATCCCGGGAAGAAACTGCTCTTCATGGGCGGCGAGTGGGGGCAGTTCGACGAGTGGAAGGACGCCGAGGATCTCGACTGGGAGCTGCTCGATTACGACTCCCATGGAAGCATGCACCGTTACGTTAAAGCGCTCAATCACCAGTATCTCCAGCAGCCGTCTCTTTGGGAGCGGGATTGCGACCCCGGCGGCTTTGAATGGATTGACGTACATAATGCCGAGCAAAGCATCATCGTCTTCTTGCGGCGCGGGCAAGCAAGTCATGAATTCTCCGTAATCGTCTGCAATTTCTCCTACCATGGCTACTCGGATTACCGGATCGGCGTGCCCGAACCCGGTGAATACCGGATCGCTCTGCACAGTGAGGCGGCAGCTTTCGGCGGTGTCTTGACGGACGTCCCGGAAGTTCGATATAGCAAGACGGCACCATGGCATGGAAGACCCTGCAGCATTACGCTTGATCTTCCGCCGCTTTCGTTTCAAATGCTGGTATTTGCCCAAAGTGAGCTTGAATGCGAAGATCGCTTGACCACGTAGCACCGATTAACAGCAATCATTACATCTTACTGCAGCTTGCCGTTGCAGTGATAAGAAGGAGTGTGTGTCCATGGGCAGAAAACGTATGGTGGCCATGCTGCTTGCCGGCGGAGAAGGAAAAAGGCTCGGTGTGCTGACGAAAGATTTAGCGAAGCCGGCGGTCCATTTTGGCGGGAAGTACCGAATAATCGATTTCACATTAAGCAACTGTGCACATTCGGGCATCGACACAATCGGCGTGCTGACGCAATATCAACCGCTTGTCCTGAACACGTATCTCGGAATCGGCAGTCCTTGGGGACTTGACCGGCGCGACGGCGGAATGGCGATTCTACCGCCTTATGTGAAACAAAAAGGCGGCATGTGGTACAAGGGCACGGCAAATGCCATTTATCAGAATATGGGGTTCATCGACCGCTACGATCCCGATTATGTGCTCGTCATCTCCGGCGATCACATCTACAAAATGGATTACGAGCTTATGCTGAAGGAGCACGAAGAGCGCGGCGCCGATGTGACGATCGCGTGCATCGAGGTGGGCTGGAAGGAAGCGAGCCGCTTCGGCATTATGCATGTCGACGATGACGGAGCCATTACAGATTTCGAAGAGAAGCCGAAGGTGCCGACGAGCAATCTGGCTTCGATGGGCATCTATATTTTCTCCTGGCAGGTGCTGCAGCAATATTTGGTCCGCGACGAGGCGAATCGGCTGTCCGGCAACGACTTCGGCAAGGATGTCATCCCGGCGATGCTGCAGGACGGCGTGAAACTCCAGTCCTACACGTTCAACGGCTACTGGAAGGATGTCGGGACGCTTGAGAGCCTGTGGGAAGCCAATATGGATTTGTTGTCGGAGAAGCCGGCGCTGGACCTGAACGACCGCGATTGGCGGATCTACTCGGTGAACCCGAACCGTCCGGCGCATTATTCGGCCGCTACGGCGGATATCGCCGACTCGCTGATCACCGAGGGCTGCATCATTGAAGGGCTCGTGCACCGATCCGTGCTGTTCTACGGAGTGCAGTCGGGCATCGACAGCCAGGTGCGCGAATCGGTCATCATGCCGAACGTGAAGATCGGCAAAGGTGCTCGTATTTACCGTGCCATTATCGGAGAAGGAGCCATTATCGGCGACGGCGCCGTGATCGGCAGTCCCGACAACAGCTCCGTCACCGTTATCGGAAGTGATGAATTCGTAAACGCAACCCATTCGCTGCAGGAGGTAGAGCAGTCATGAACTCCAACATACTAGGCGTCATCAATCTAATCCACGAATCCGATGAGATGGAGACATTGACCGCAAGCCGCTGCTTGGCTACCGTACCGTTCGGCGCACGTTTTCGGCTGATCGACTTTACGCTCTCGAGCATGGTGAATTCCGGCATTACGAAGGTTGGCGTGTTCGCGCATACCAAATACCGTTCGCTCATCGACCATCTGGGTTCCGGCAAGCATTGGGATTTGCAGCACCGGCAAAGCGGTTTGTTCATCATGCCGCCGGTAACGGATGACGTGAACGAGGTGCGCCGCGGCGACCTGTACCACTTTTATCAGCACCGTGACTATTTTACGCGCTCCACGCAGGAGTACGTCCTGATTACGCGCAGCCATATGATCTGCAACATCGACTTCGACGCCATGCTGGCTTCGCACAAAGCGAGCGGCGCGGACATTACCGTTGTTACCAAAGTGCAGCCGGAATTGTTCGGAGGAAAAGCCCGCAAGCTGCAGATCGACGAGCGCGGACGCGTGACGGCGATGCAAGATCATTACGGCAGGCTCGAAAGTGACCTGATCTCCATGGAGATGTATTTGATGCGAAAGGAGCTCCTTCTGGAGCTTGTCGATACATCGCTCGCGCAGGGGCAGGATCATCTCGTCCGCCATGCGATCATGTCGCGCGTCAATCAGCTTCATATTCAAAGCTATGAGTATGAAGGCTATCTGGGCGTTGTGAATACGCTGAACAGCTATTACAAGAACAGCATGCAGCTGCTTCGTCCCGACGTATGGAAGAGCCTGTTCTTCGAACCGGGCCCGATCTATACGAAAGTCAAAGATGAGCCGCCCGCCCGTTACGCCGAAGGAGCCAAAACGTCCAATTCGCTTGTCGCCAACGGCTGCGTCATCGAAGGGACGGTCATTAACAGTATTTTGTTCCGGGGCGTGCACGTACATAAAGGAGCGGTCGTGCGCAACAGCATTGTTATGCAGAACGGCATCATCGGAGAGCATAGTTTCGTGGACCACGTCATTTTGGATAAGGACGTTACCGTAGAACAGGGCCGCGAGCTGCGCGGCGCCGAAGTGTCCCCATTCCTGGCCGTTAAGAGAAAAGTTATCTGATTCTTTCATGTCTTGCCGAGTCATCGCTATTCATGAGAGATAGAGATAGAAAAGCTATAGGAGAGGTGTAACCATACGATGAAAGTATTATTTGCAGCCTCAGAGGCGGTGCCGCTCGCGAAGACGGGCGGCCTCGCCGATGTAGCGGGCGCATTGCCGAAAGTGCTGAACGCGAAAGACGGAGCCGATGTCCGCGTCATCCTGCCCAAGTATGAGTCCATTCCGGCCGGGCTGGCGGATCAATTCGAGAAAATCGCCGAATTCAACGTGCAGCTTGGCTGGCGGGGACAATACTGCGGCTTGCTTAAGGCTGAGATCGAGGGCGTTATCTATTATTTGATCGATAACGAGTTTTATTTTAAGCGCGGGGGGCTATACGGGTACGGCGACGATGCGGAGCGTTTCGTCTTCTTTTGCTATGCCGTGATGGAGTCTCTCTATCATATGGACTTCCGCCCTGATATTATCCATTGCCATGACTGGCAGACTGGACTTATCCCGTTCCTGCTCAAAACCCGATATAAGCATGACCCTGCCTGCCGCGATATCGCATCGGTCTATACGATCCATAACCTCCGTTATCAAGGGGTGTTCGGGAGGGAGCTGCTGAAGGATCTGCTGAGCTCAGGGGATGAGTTATTCGGTTCGGAAGGCATTGAATTCTACGGTGCGGGCAACTGCATGATGGGCGGCCTTCGCTATGCGGACAAGCTGACGACGGTAAGCCCGACCTACGCTCATGAAATCCAGACGGAATGGTATGGGGAGAAGCTGGAGGGGCTGCTGCGGTACCGCTCCGCCGATTTAGTCGGAATCGTGAACGGCATCGACACCGAATTGTTCGATCCCATGAACGACAGCGCCGTGCCGTTTCCGTACCGCGGCTCGCTTGCCCGCAAACGGAAGAACAAGCTTGCGCTGCAGCGCGAGCTTGGTTTAACGGAATCGGAAAGCACGCCGCTCATCGGCATCGTTTCGAGGCTGGTCGACCAGAAAGGGTTTGATCTGATCGAAGCCGTGCTGGAGCAAATTTTGTCTGAGGACGTCCAGCTGGTCGTGCTGGGATCCGGCGACCGGCAATTCGAGCAAATGTTCCGCCACGCGGAGGCGAACCGTCCCGGACAAGTGAGAACCTGGTTCGGATTCAACGACGGATTGGCCCGCCGCATCTATGCAGGCAGCGATATGTATTTGATGCCGTCGCAGTTCGAGCCTTGCGGGCTTAGCCAGCTGCTCGCGCTGCGCTACCGATCCGTGCCGATCGTTCGCGAGACGGGTGGTTTAAAGGACACGGTTACTGCATATAACGAGTTTACGGGAGAAGGAAATGGATTTAGCTTTACGAACTACAATGCGCATGATCTGCTGCATACGATCCAGCGGGCTCTGCAATTTTACAGGGATGAGGAGGTATGGCAGAAGATTGTTGCAAACGGCGGCAAAGAAGACATAAGCTGGACGCGTTCGGCTAAGGCCTATATGTCGCTATATAGTGCGATTGCCCCCAAACGAAAGGAGAATCATCCATGGCCCGTCACCTCGTAATCGGCAATGGCAAAATCCTTATCAATTTGGACCATAACAGCTATATACGGGATATTTATTATCCCTTCGTCGGGCAGCTGAACCATGTGGGCGGTCAATATTGCCGATTCGGGATTTGGACAGGGGGGCAATTCTCCTGGCTGGAGGATCCGGAGTGGAAGTTCGAGCTGTCATACATCGAAAATTCGCTTGTGACCAACGTCATCGCCCGCAATGAACGGCTTGCGGTCGAGCTGCATGTTAACGATGGCATCCATCAGCGGGAATGCATCTACATCAAACGGGTCGTCATCCGCAATTTGGGCTCGGAACCGCGGGAGTTCCGTCTGTTCTTCCACCACGATCTCATGATCGACGGTTCGGAAGTCGGCGACACGGCGGCTTACTATCCGGAGAATCATACGCTGTATCACTATAAGCGCTCCTCCTATTTCATGTTTAACGGGTTCTCGGATGAAGGCGGCATGATGCAGTATTCGACCGGCATCAAACGCTTCGGCTCCGCGGAAGGCACGTGGCGCGATGCGGAGGACGGGACGCTCATGGGCAACTCCATCGCGCAGGGCTCCGTCGACAGCACGGTCAGCTTCCGCACGATCGTGCCGCCGGGCGGCGAGAAGACGGTCTATTACTGGATGAGCATCGGCAAAAATTTGGAAGAGGTCAAGTCGCTCAACCAATACGTGCAGGAAAGCCACCCGGAGAAGCTGCTGAGCCGGATCGTCATTTACTGGAAGCACTGGCTGAATCGGGCGGAGAGCAATCTTGGCGACCTGTCGGACGAAGCCGCCAACCTGTTCCGATTAAGCCTCCTGATCGTGCGTACGCAAACCGACGAACGGGGCGCGATAATTGCCGCCAACGACACCGATATTTTGCAGTATAACCGCGATCATTACAGCTATATGTGGCCTCGTGACGGCGCGCTTATCGCTGATGCGATGTCGGCGGCGGGCTTCCAGAGCGTCATAGCCCCGTTCTTCCAGTTCTGTGCGCAGACGCTATCGCCGGACGGCTATTTGTTCCATAAATACAACCCCGACGGGACGGTCGGCTCCAGCTGGCATCCGTATATCGTCCAGGGCAATAGGCGCCTGCCGATTCAAGAGGATGAAACGGCGCTCGTGCTGTTCGCGCTTTGGAAAGACTATTCGCGCCACCAGGTCATTGAGCTGCCGCAGTCGCTGTATAACAACCTGATCCGCAAGGGCGCGGCTTTCTTAAGCCAATATATGGAACACAGTCTCTCCCTCCCGAAGCCGAGTTACGATCTGTGGGAGGAACGATACGGCATCTGGACGTACACGGTCGCATCCGTTTACGGCGGCCTGATGGCTGCCGCATTCTTCACGGAGTTGTTCGGAGATTACGAGCGCAGCGACCATCTGCGCAATACGGCTCAGTCGATAAAGCACGGCATGCTTACCCACTTGTGGGATGAAGAGTCCGGCCGTTTCGCGCGCGGGCTTATTCAGAAGGATAACCGTTGGGTCAAGGATATGACGCTGGAGAGCAGCTTGTTCGGCGTGTGGGAATTCGGGGTATTGCCGGTTGACGACGAACGTGTCATCCAGACCATGAATGCGATTCGGGATGGTCTGACGATCCGTACCGATGTTGGCGGCGTTGCGCGCTATACGAACGACTACTACTTCCAGCAGTCCGGCGATATCGAGAATGTGCCGGGCAATCCGTGGATCATCTGCACGCTGTGGATAGCGAATTTCGAGATCGAATCGGCACAGCGGCTGTGCGATCTGGAAAGGCCGCGCGAGACGATCAACTGGGTCGTCAGGCATGCGCTGTCAAGCGGCATGCTGCCGGAGCAGCTGCATCCGCTTCATGGCGGCCCGTTATCGGTAGCGCCGCTAACCTGGTCTCATGCCACTTATGTGCAGACGGTAACGCGGTATGCTGAGAAATACGCGGAGCTGTCCGAGCTCGAGTAGCGCAACGCAAAAGGAAGCTAAAGCGGCGATGCCTCTCTAGCTTCTAATTGTTCCTTTGAATTATCAGAAAATTAAATAAATAACTATTGACACCTAAAAGGGATACTCCCTATAATATGGATCAAACCATATAGCAGGCGATGACCAAAGACATGATTCCCGTAAGGCAGACTGCACAGAGAGAGGGGCGATTGCTGCAAGCTCCTTCTGTTCTGCGATGGGTATTACCCCTTTGCAGCCGTAACATTGAACCCGCCGACTCCGTGTCGCGGTTGTAAATGGCACCGATTCATCCCCGTTACCGGATTCTAAGAAGGACCCCGCGCCGATCGTGATCGGCTGGGTCGAATTAGGGTGGAACCACGAGCCGAACGCACTCGTCCCTTTTGGACATGTGCGTTTTTTTGCGTTCAATTTAACGATTGGAGGAAGACTCGTGGAAAAAGGGATACAGGTGAAGCTGCCGGACGGCAGCGAAAGAAGCTGTGTAGCAGGAGCTTCCGTGGCGGATGTGGCAAATGCCGTCAGCTTGTCGCTTGGCAAGCAAGCGGTGGCCGGCAGGGTGAATGGGCGAGAGGTCGATTTGAGCTACGGGCTGGAAGCGGATTGCAAGCTCGAGATCGTAACGCTGGACAACGAAGCGGGGGTTGCGATACTCCGGCACAGTACAGCGCATCTGATGGCGCAGGCCGTGAAGCGGCTTTTTGGCGGAGAGGCGGTGCAGCTCGGGGTCGGACCGGTTATCGAAGACGGCTTTTATTACGATATCGCGCTTGAACGACCGCTCACTCCAGCCGACCTGCTGGCAATCGAGAAAGAAATGGAGCGGATCGTTCAGCAAAATTACCCGATCGTGCGCAGGGTCGTTTCCCGCGAAGAAGCTTTAGCGCTATTTGGCGGGCTTGGCGAGTCGCTGAAGGTAGAGCTTATCCGGGATTTGCCGGAAGAGGCTGAAATATCGATTTATGATCAAGGCGAGTTCTCCGATCTGTGCCGGGGACCGCATCTGCTTTCCACGGGCCGGATCAAGGCGTTCAAGCTGCTGTCCGTAGCCGGCGCCTATTGGCGGGGGAATGCAGATAATGCCGTGCTGCAGCGGATTTACGGCACAGCCTTCCCGAAGAAGGCCCAGCTGGAGGAGCACCTGTTCATGCTGGAGGAAGCGAAGAAGCGGGATCACCGCAAATTGGGCAAGGGGCTGGGGCTGTTCATGTTCTCGGAGGAAGCTCCGGGCATGCCGTTCTATTTGCCCAAAGGGATGATCGTGCGGACAGAGCTGGAACAATTCTCGCGCGAGCTGCAGCGGGAACGGGATTATGAAGAAGTGCGGACGCCGTTCATGATGAATCAGCGGCTATGGGAGCAATCCGGCCATTGGGACCATTACAAGGACGATATGTATTTCAGCAAGGTGGACGAGACGGACTTCGCGCTGAAGCCGATGAACTGCCCGGGACATATGCTCATTTACAAAAACAGTCTGCATTCCTACCGCGAGCTCCCGATCCGGTTATCCGAATATGGGCAAGTACACAGGCATGAGTACTCAGGCGCGCTGAACGGGATGATGCGGGTTCGGACGTTCTGCCAGGATGACGCGCATCTATTCGTTCGGCCGGATCAGATCGAAGAGGAGATCGGGCGCGTCATTTCGCTCATCGACGAAATCTATGACGTATTCGGGTTCGCCTACCGGATCGAGCTGTCGACAAAGCCGGAGGACTCCATGGGCAGGCCGGAGCTGTGGGAACAAGCGGAAGCGTCACTTGCGCAAGTGTTGGATAATCGCGGCGTCGCGTACCGCGTCAACGAAGGCGACGGCGCGTTCTACGGACCGAAGATCGATTTTCACATCCAGGACGCGCTGAAGCGAAGCTGGCAGTGCGCGACGATTCAGCTTGATTTTCAAATGCCCGAGAAATTCGATTTATCCTACATCGGCGAGGACGGGCAGAAGCACCGGCCTGTCGTCATCCATCGCGCCGTGTATGGCTCGATCGACCGCTTCATCGGCATCCTGACAGAGCATTTTGCCGGTGCGTTCCCGCTCTGGCTGGCCCCTGTGCAGCTGAAGATCGTTCCGGTCTCGGCCGCGGATCATGAGTATGCGCATGAGGTCAAACGATTGGCCGAACAGTCCGGCGTCAGAGCCGAGATCGACATCCGCGGCGAGAAGTTAGGCTACAAGATCCGCGAGGCGCAGATGGAAAAGGTGCCCTATATCGCGGTTCTCGGTGAAGCCGAGCGCGGGTTAGGCACAGCAGCGGTCAGGCAGCGAGGGATTGGTGACCTCGGCGCCATGAGTGCGGAAGCGTTCATGGAGAGGTTAAGAGCAGAGATTGCTTCGAAGAAAGACTGACAGCAAGTACGCGCGGGAAGTTCGGCAGGGGCTGGACTTCCCGTAAGGCGAACGAGTGGGGGAATGTTAGCGCGAACGCGATCGACATGGTGAAGGAAGTGACTCTTCCGGAAAGGCATTATGTAGGAATGGCGCTTACGTCGCCTTTTGCAGGACATGATCCGCAGTGCGTGGAGCAGCTCAAGAAGCAGTTCATTGCCCGCAGATTCGAAATCAAAGGGCTTGTGGATGCGGAACTTATGTATGTCCGTCATTCGTATCCGATCAATTGTTTACGTATCTGTTCTGCATGGAGGTATCTTCGCTGCCCCTCATTCCTGAAGGAATGATCGGGTTCACGGTGCCTTTGCAGCGTTATGTCACGGTCCGTGTCGCGGATGGCGACCCATTTGAAGTCCTTCATGCTTATATCGAGGCTAACGGGCTCGCGAACAATAAACGCGGGTTGGCGCTCGAGGTGTATCCCGTCCATAACCCGAAATGGCCTTCCGAGGCCAATGTGTTTATTCCGCTAGCGTGAACTGCTGACCATGTAAAAACCGGTCCTGCCCGAAAGCAGGACCGGTTTTTGCAGTAAAACATATCGGTTTGATCAGAAGAAGCCGCCGCGAAGAACGATTACGAGCAAAATATAAAGGACGAGAATTACGCCTGCACTAGTCCAAAGAAGGTTTGGTCCGCAACCATGTCCTACGCCGCCTACGCCACCATATCCCACTGTACATACCTCCTGAGTGGATAATTTGTGATGTGTCATATCACATTTGTAATATATGCCTGCGGCAAGGAATCGTTTGGACGTTTGACGGGGGGCATCTGTAATTACGCATTCGCCTAGCTGGCATTTCACTTGCAGCGTGTGGGATTTAGCCTGGAACGGCAATTGCCCATTTGCCTATTCGTAAGCGATCTTCGCTACAGCGATCATTATGAGCGGCTTGAAGGAAATGTCCGGGCGTATTGCCGGATATGCTTGACTCGGGATTCGGCCTTCGTCTTCAAACCGTTGCCGATCAACACCAACGCGGCGCTGCTGACGGCGATCACCTCGATGCAGCCGACGGTGATCGCCGGCTGGCGGTTGGTTGTCCGAATAAAGGCCGGAACTTCGTCCGATGCCGTTCCAAGCGGGTCCCAAGTCGGCGTCTCGCGGTCGAAGATCGAATAGGATTCGAAATAAACGTTGCCGGATTCGGCATGGCTCGCTCCCCGCTGAACGGCTAGCGCGCGGAGAGACGCGTTCACCTCGGCCCTGTCCCCGATTTGCACCACGGAGGCGCCGCCTACGCTCGTAAGGTGCAAGCCGCCAACCTCGGAGATCCGGACCGGGTAATCCTGCTCCTCTCCGGCATCATGTGATTGCGTGCGAGGAGCCATCATGTGTTCACCGCATGCATTAGCTTGTCGATATTTTCATACGTTTCCTTCTTATACACATCCGGTTCTCCTTCGGCGCGGCTCGCGCCTTCCGGCTCCTGAAGCGGTGCAAGCGGCCCGACGATCACGGATTCCGGAGGCGTATCGAACATCGAAATGAGCGTAATTTCTTCGGTATCGCCGATTTGGAGGACCGATGCGCTCGCGACGCCTGTTATTTGAATGCTGCCTACGGCGAGTACATGGTTAACGACGTTCAGCTGCATGGAAAGGCCAGCTCCTTCTTTATGGGTTTTTCAAGCGGGACATGTAGCTTCGGAGCGCGCTATGGATATCGCGGGTCGTCTTCGCAATGACATCCTGTTGGAGCTGCCCGTCAGTAGGTGGCTGCCCGCCTTCGTTGCCGCCTTCCTTATCCTTTTGCTCGCGCTCAGCGGCCTGGATGTAGAACTGAATCCGCGCGCTCATCTGCTTGCGGATATCCTCGACCACAAGCCTGCGGTGATAAGGGTCGAGCGCGAGGTCGAACTCGGATTCCAGCTCGCCAAGCAGCTGCGGGGCGTTCTGATCCAAATAGCGGTCGATGACCAAGCGAATTTCCGGATAAGGGGCTGCCGGCATGACCGCGGCTGGCCCTCCGTTCGATGGGGTCATCGGGAACTGGTTCGGCTTTTCGTTGTTGACGGTCGGCTTGCCGCCACCCGGCTTCTGTACAGGGTCATTGACGACTACCGTGCTGGTACCGTTTGGCATGACCAGCTGGCCGATTTCTTTGATTTGCTCTTCATTCGGCGGCGTCAGTCCGATGTTGAGAGTGCCGTCGAGCTTCTCGACCTTCAATTGGTCAAAGTGATACTGAATCGTATCGATATGATAGCTTGGCTTCGCTTCCGCGGCGTCCAAGCGGCCGTTCAGCGCCTCGAGACGCTTATTCAGCCGGTCGATCATAGCCTGCTGCTCATCCAGCTGGCACTGCAGCTTATGAATATGCTGGGTGAACGCCGTCCATAGCTGCCATGGCGTCGGCGGGTTGTTTGCCGGTTGCATGCGCTCGAGGCACCTCCTCGTTAGTTCGGATTCGGCAGCGGCACGAAGTTCAGCGGATTCTCGGCGCCGGCCTCCTCGCCGATTTGCGGTGCGGGACCTGTAAATCCGCCGGAATTGTACATTTGCGAAAGCGATGAAATCGCTCCTGCCGTCCCGACCTGCAAGACGGATGAACTGGCTACGCTGTCAACGCGAAGCTGGTGAATCGTGATGGTCTGGTGCACGGTCAGCTGCATTAGATATTCACTCCGGTCGCAACCTGATTGTTCGTATTGTCCTGGATATCTGGATCGTTCGTATTCGTCGCGCTGACGGCGTTGTTTGAGTTCGTCAAGCCGCCGGTGAGAAAGGAGCCTGACCCGGCATAGGTTTTGGATGAGCTAGAGGGAGAGATTTGAACCGAATCACCGAATTGAACGACAGCGCTTGAGCCGACGCTGATTACTTTCACGAACCCTACAACTGCAGGCATGCGTCTCACTCTCCTAGGTTTGGTTTTCAGCGAGCAGTTGTTACATCTTATGCGGCATACGCCTAGACGTGACTTTCCCGCGTACCTTTCCGCCGAGGCGGCGGTGCCGCTGCGAACGCCGTCTGGGCCGGCCGCATATGCTGGTTGTGATAAAGGGTTGGTCGGAGGTGTGGTGCAATGGCAAAATCGAAATCGAAATGGGAGGAACTGGAGGAGTGGATGGAGGGGCAGCAGCTGCCCAAAGGGTTTGACGTTTTCCGCCAATCGGATTGGATCGAGAAATACGTCCACGGCATGATGGCGAAAGCGCTGCCCGCGGCGACGGCCGCGCTGAATCCCGCTTCATCTAATATTGTGGAAACGAAGAGGCATGTGGTGGTCACCTACCCGATCGGAGAGTCCGTCGATCTGTCATCCATCCGGCTGGTGGTGTCGGAGGACCGGATCAAGCTGAGCGGGATCGCCGGCAAGGACGCCGAAACGATCAAGCTGCCGAAGCTGGTGCTGCCGCGAACCTGCGCGGCGGAGTATGACGGCTCGGTGTTAAAGATCAAGCTCCGCAAACGTCCGCCCAGCAAGCGCTCTCATGTAGCGACGATTCAAGGGCTGTAGCGCTGGCGGCCCAAATGTCACGAATTTGTCCGATCTTCCAGCTTCCTCCCGCTGGCTATGCCGGGGCGGCAACGCTATAATGCAAGTAAAGACTTGCATAGGGAGTGTTCTGCGTGACTACGGTTGATGTCAGCGAAATATCCGCAGCCTTGTTCATCACAGGCGCGGTGTTTATCATGCTCATCTTCTCCTTGCTGAGCCTAGGCATCCTGAAGATGTTCCAGCAGCGGTTTCGCGCTGGCTGGTACAGCTTCGCGGGCGCGGTTGTCAGCGGGATCGCATTCGGTTTCATCCTGAATCAGTGGTTCGTCTGATTGACGTTTCAGGTTCAAAAGGCGTTCAAAAAAGGCTGGCGCAGCAGCTTGTTCAACAAGGGCCGCGCCAGCCTTTTGCGTCTTCAAATTTGTTTGTCCAAATGGGCTCGAAACGGCGAAAAATAGTCAATAATCCAAGTTGCCAGAACATAAGATGGAGTATAAGATAATCATATGAGAGAATATTCAGAACATTTCGTCAATGGCTGACGGAGGGAGGGATTGCCGATGAACAAAAGTTACGAAGTTGAATACTGCAATTTGGAGCTGCGTTTCGACAGGCGGCAAATCCAGAATCTCATTCGGGATTTGATCCAGGAAGGCTATTCACTGTATTGGAGCGAAACGGACGTCTATTTTCTCATATCGGTTCGCAGCGGTCGCAAGCTCGTGAAGCTAAGGTTTCAGCGGGTGCGCAACCGTTACAAAATCGTTGGCGATTATCTGATCAAGGATGAGAAACTGTCGGATTTGTTGGAGAAGCTCATCAATGATTCACGCGGCCACGCAGTAGTCAAACGGTTCAAGGACCGGCAAATTGTCATCGAAAGCATTATGTTTGGCGAAATTATCCGACTTGTGGAGGTGTCTGGCATGGAACATCGCATCATCTATCAAAAGAAACCATTCGTTACGGTAGAGGAGGTCATTCAGGCGTTTCAGTCGAAAAGGGCTGAAGAGCGAGCGTCAGTGCTGCGGTATGAGCTTGATTACGAGCTATCCGTCCTCCATGAGGCGATCACGGAAGGGCGAGAGGCGGACATGGCTTTATCCAAAGAGCGGCTGCAATCCCTTAGAACTGAGATGATCCAGCTTGAGCTTTGATTTGACCACGGAAATTGAAAGGAAATAAACCTCCGGGATGCTTGCAAACCGGGGGTTTATTTTGTTTATTCGGCAGCTTGCGAGGCGAACCGACATTTTTCTTCGAGATAATGGTTTTCATTCCCGCCCAAAAGGAGTAAAATAGGAGTATTGTATTTGGTTGCGAAGATCAATGCTTCGCCGTTACTTCGTCATTACTATAAAAGAGAAAAGGTGTGGAGAACCAAATGTCTAAGCAGCAAATCGGCGTTATCGGTCTTGCCGTCATGGGTAAGAACCTTGCACTTAACATTGAAAGCAGAGGATTTACGGTATCCGTGTATAACCGTTCCCGCGAGAAAACGGACGATCTCTTGAAAGAATCGCCTGGCAAAAACCTTGTAGGTACATATTCCATCGAAGAATTCGTGGCGTCGCTTGAAGTGCCGCGCAAAATTCTGATCATGGTACAAGCAGGCGCGGGCACAGACGCGACAATCGATGCGCTCGTTCCGCACCTTTCCGAAGGCGACATCATCATCGACGGCGGCAACGCCTACTTCCCTGATACGCAGCGCCGCAGCAAAGCGCTGGAAGAACGCGGCTTCCGCTTCATCGGCACGGGCGTTTCCGGCGGCGAAGAAGGCGCGCTAAAAGGACCGTCCATCATGCCTGGCGGTCAAGAATCCGCATATAAACTAGTTGAGCCGATCCTTACGGCGATCTCCGCGAAAGTCGGCGGCGACCCTTGCTGCACTTATATCGGTCCGGACGGCGCCGGCCACTACGTGAAAATGGTGCACAACGGCATCGAGTACGGCGACATGCAGCTTATCTGCGAAGCGTACGACCTGCTGAAGCGCGTACTTGGCGTGAGCACCGAAGAGCTTCACTCCATCTTCACCGAGTGGAACAAAGGCGAGCTGGACAGCTACCTAATCGAGATTACGGCAGATATTTTCTCCAAATACGATCCGGACACGAATCAGCCAATGGTTGACGTTATTCTTGATTCCGCGGGCCAGAAGGGTACGGGAAAATGGACTAGCCAAAGCTCGCTCGACCTGGGCGTACCGCTGTCGATCATTACGGAATCCGTATTCTCCCGTTTCCTGTCCGCGTTGAAAGAAGAGCGCGTGGCGGCAAGCAAGCTGCTGAAAGGACCGCAGTCCGCGCCATACCAAGGCGATAAAGCGGCGTTCATCGAAGCGGTGCGCAAAGCGCTGTTCGCAAGCAAAATCTGTTCGTACGCCCAAGGCTTCGCGCAAATGCGCGCGGCAAGCGACGAGTACGGCTGGAACCTCCGCTACGGCGATATCGCGATGATCTTCCGCGGCGGCTGCATCATCCGCGCAGGCTTCCTGCAAAACATCAAGGACGCATACGACCGCAATTCGGGTCTGACGAACCTGCTGCTTGACAGCTACTTCAAAGAAATCGTGGAGTCGTACCAAGGCGCATGGCGTGAAGTAATCGCAACTGCGGTAACGCAAGGCATTCCGGTACCGGCTTTCGCGAGCGCGCTTGCTTACTACGACAGCTACCGTACGGAGCGTCTGCCTGCGAACCTGCTGCAGGCGCAGCGCGACTACTTCGGCGCTCACACGTTCAAACGCGTGGACAAAGAAGGCACATTCCACTTCAATTGGATTCAATCGTAAGACCGCGAATGACATCCTGCAGGCACTGGCGCAGCCGGTCGGACTCTTGGCCGCAAACGCTGCGCTGCTGCTTCAGCAGGAGAAGCGACGCTTCTGCGAAGCTTTGAAATTTCTTCAATAAGAGTGGCTGAGGAAGACTGAGTAATTCAGGCGCTTCGTCAGCCATTTTCTTTTTCATATACTCGAGGGTCCACAGCACATCTTCTCTGGAAAGCGGGTAATCGGGATTAAAGATCCGGTCAACGCGGTACTGGACGGAGAAAGGCTCGGGGAATTGAGCCATTGGAGGTCACTCCTTCATTCATTAGTGGGAATCGGTACTATCAACTCTACGGAAGAAACAAGTTTTTTATACCCGTTATTCGAGAAAAATGATATAATCACTGGAATATGTTTTTTCTAACGCACTAGTTGGGATGGTGTCTTCAATGGTCAAGGCTAAACCGCTTCATCATGTTGTCCTGATCGGCTTCATGGGCACGGGCAAGTCGACTGTCGGCAAGCAGCTTGCGCAGCGATTGCAGCGCGGCACGGCTGATATCGACGCTGAAATTGTCCGGCGTGAAGGCCAAGCGATCGCGGATATATTCGCAACCCGCGGCGAAGCAGCGTTCCGGCTCGTGGAAACCGATGCGCTTGCGGATGTGCTCGGCAGGACCGAACCGCTTGTCATCGCAACCGGCGGCGGCGCCGTCTTGTCGGAGCGCAATCGGGAATTGATGCTGCAGGACAGCTTCGTCGTGGCGCTGACGGCAGATCCGGAGAAGATTATCGCCCGCGTCATGGAGGATCCGGACAGGCCTCTGCTGCAGGGCGAAGTGCGCGAACGCGTTTATAAGCTGCTCGAGGACCGGAAGCATGCCTATGACTTTGCGCATTTGACGATCGATACGTCGAACTTGAGCGTAGGTCAGGTCGTGGAGCAGATTGAGCACGGCATCAAGATGAGTTTCTAACACTTCACAATCAAAGGAGACCGACTAACGATGGATGTACTCGTAACCCCGACACCGAAGCTGCAAGGCGAGCTTCAAGCGCTATCTTCGAAAAACTACACGACGCGTTACCTGCTCGTGGCCGCTTTGGCGGAAGGTACCAGCACGATTTATTACCCTGCGCACAGCGAAGACAGCGATGCGATGCGCCGCTGCATCCGCGATTTGGGCGCCGTCATTGAAGAAGACGACGAGAAAATTACGATTACAGGCTTTGGCCGCAATCCGAAAGACGTGAAGGAGCTCGACGTCGGCAACGCAGGCGCGGTACTGCGGTTTCTGATGGCGATCGCGGCGCTGGCGCCGGACGTGACCTTCATCAACCGGTACCCGGAATCGCTAGGCAAACGCCCGCACGACGATCTCATTGACGCCCTTGGCCAAATTGGCGTAGACGTTACGCACAATGACGGCAAGCTGCCGATCACGATTCGCGGCGGAGCTGCCAAGGGCGGCAAAATTCAAGTGTCCGGCAATGTCAGCTCCCAATTCCTGAGCGCGCTTCTGTTCTTGACGCCGCTTCTCGAAGATGACAGCGAAATCGAAGTGCTGCATGACCTGAAGTCCAAGGTTGTCGTCGGCCAAACGCTTGAAGTGCTGACGCAAGCCGGCATCGTTATCGAAGCGAGCGATGATCTGATGCATTATAAAGTTGCGGGACGCCAGAAATACGAAGCGAAGAAGTATGTCGTGCAGGGCGACTACCCAGGCTCCGCCGCCGTTCTTGCTGCCGCTGCCGTTACGCAATCCGACGTGACGCTGCACCGTCTGGAGGAGAACAGCAAGCAAGGGGAGCGAGCAATCATCGACGTGCTGCGTATGATGGAAGTACCGCTAACGCATGAGATCGGCATCGTCCGCGTGCAAGGCAACGGGAAGCTGAAGGCGGTCGAGTTCGACGGCGACAAAGCGACGGACGCGGTGCTCGCGATGGTTGCGGCAGCCGTATTCGCGGAAGGCACGTCCCGTTTCTACGACGTCGAGAATTTGCGCTACAAGGAGTGCGACCGGATTACGGACTACTTGAACGAGCTTCGCAAAGCTGGCGCCAATGTGGAAGAACGCCAAAGCGAAATTATCGTGCATGGCCGTCCGGAAGGCGTGGAAGGCGGCGTGGAAATCAACGCGCATTACGATCACCGCGTCATAATGGCGCTGACCGTCGTCGGTCTGCGCGCCAAGCAGCCGCTGCGTATTCGCGATGCGCACCATGTCGCGAAGTCGTATCCGATTTTCTTCGATCATTTGAAGGCGCTCGGCGCGAATGTCGAATGGATTGAGTAGGAAATAGGCAGTCTAAGCTAGGAATACGTTAGGAGAGAAGGGAAGGTATGAGCATGGCCTTTACGAATCCTTCACGAGATGAAATCAAACGGATCCTCGAAGAAAGCACAGTGGTTGCGGTTGTCGGGTTGTCCGACAAGCCGGACCGCACTTCTTACATGGTGTCGCAAGCGATGCAGGCCAAAGGCTACCGCATCATTCCGGTAAACCCGGCAGGAGCGGATACGATTCTGGGCGAGAAAAACTACGCATCGCTTAAAGATATTCCGTTCCCGGTCGATATCGTAAACGTGTTTCGTCGCAGCGAGCATACGCCTCCCGTCGCCGAGGAAGCGGCAGCGATCGGCGCAAAGACGCTGTGGCTGCAGCTTGGCATCGCGAACGACGAAGCGGCGGCAATTGCGCAAGCCGGCGGAGTGCAGGTCATCATGGACCGCTGCATCAAGGTAGAAGATTCGATTCTGCTGCCGAACGGGAAACCTAAAGCTTAGAAAACAACGGATCGTACGAACGGCGGACCTTCGGGTCTGCCGTTTTATTTTGACAAAGGCGGTTCCAACCCTTACGATCAAGAGTAGAGGTTTTGCGGAAAAATGTCATACGTAAAGAGGAGGACGCCTATGAACATTATGGGTCACCTGCAGCAGCTCGGAAGGTCGCTTATGCTTCCGACGATCGTTCTGCCGGGTGCAGCCATCTTTCTTAGTCTGAGCGCGCTGCCGTGGGACGCGATGGGCGTTCCAAGCATACAGACCCATCTGCAAACCGCGGGGGAGACGCTGTTCACGTTCCTGCCCTATTTGTTCGCGTTCGGCATCGCGATGGGCATGACGAGCAACGCTGTTGCGGCAGGACTAGCTGCCATTGCGGGCATGTTCATTTATACGAGCATCATTAATGCCAGCCATTTTGAACTCGAACCGACCGTGTTTACCGGCGTCATCATCGGGGTCGTCACCAGCATATTCAATGAACGGTTCAAGTCGATCAAGTTTCCGGAGTATATCCAGTTTTTCGGCGGGCCGCGGTTTATTCCGCTCATCGTGAGCGTGTTTTCGACGTTATGGGCCATTCTTATGGTCCAAATCGCGCCCTATATCCATAACGCGCTTATTGAGCTCGGCAATATCGTGGACTCGGGCGGCGGCTTCGGCGTCTTTCTGTTCGGCTTTGTGCTCCGCATTCTCGTCGTGTTCGGACTGCATCACCTAGTCAGCCATGTCTTCTGGTTTCAAGTCGGCGGTTATGACACGGGAGGCGGCGTGGTGTTCGGTGACTTGCCGCGCTTCTTCGCCGGAGATCCAACCGCAGGCGGCTTTATGGCCGGCTTGTATCCGACGATGATGTTCGCGCTGCCGGCGATCGCCTTCGCCATCATTCATGAGGCGCGGGAAGATTTGAAGCCGAAAATCCGCAAGACGTTCACAACGGCTGCTCTCGCTGCCTTTCTGACCGGCGTTACGGAGCCGATCGAATTCGCTTTCCTGTTCGTAGCCCCTTATTTATTCGTTATTCATGCGCTGCTGTCGGGCGGGATCATGTGGTTTACGTACGAGCTTGGCATCCGGCATGGGTTCTCATTCTCGGCCGGCGCGATCGATTTTCTCATTAACGAGCATCTTGCGACCAAGGGGTGGCTGCTCATCCCGATCGGCCTGCTCTTCGGGATTCTGTATTACGTGTTGTTCCGCTGGGCGATTCACCGCTTTCAAATTCCAACGCCCGGCCGCGAGGAAGGCTCGCAATTGGACGAATGGGCCGGCGATATTCCGTATCGGGCGCCGCTTATCCTTCAAGCGATCGGCGGCAAAGAGAACATCATGCAGATGGAAGCCTGCATTACAAGGCTCCGTCTCAAGGTAGCCAGCGACAGGCTGATCGATATTAACGCCTTGAAGAATCTTGGCGCGGCCGGCGTCATCCGACTCGGCGGCGGCAACGTGCAGATCGTCTTCGGCACCTATTCCGAGCTCATACGGGAGGAAATGGACAAAGCGATACGAAGGGATATATCTAGAGTCCTGTTTTGTTCGCCTGTCCAGGGCCGCATGCTTCCGCTAAGCGAAGTGCCGGATCCGATCTTTTCCGGCAAGCTTGTCGGCGACGGCGTTGCGTTCATGCCCGATAAAGGCGAGCTCGTTTCGCCGGTTCAGGGAAAGGTCATTCATGTCTATCCTACGATGCACGCCATCGGCATCCGAACGCCCGAAGGGCTGGAGGTGCTGCTGCACATCGGTATCGATACCTCGCAAATGAAGGGACAGGGTTTTCATGCCGTCGTCCGCGAAGGCGACCAGGTGAAGCCGGGGCAGCTGCTGATTACCTTTGACATGCAGAAAATACGCAAAGGGAGCAAGTCGCTTGCGACGCCTATGGTCATCACCAACTCGGAGTTGGTCAGCTCCTGGAGTTTCGCTCCGTTTAAAGCGGTTAAGAGAGGTCAGGCTTCCGTCATGTCGGTAGTGCTAAAAGAGAGAAGCGGTGGAGGGGAAACAACGTGATTCAAGGTATTGGAGCATCATCCGGCATCGCCATCGGGAAAGCGTTCGTTCTGCCGAACTGGGAATGGGAGTTGCCGGAGCAAAAAATCGACGTCGCCGATTTGGCGCGCGAGTTTGACCGTTTATACGAAGGCATCCGGACGTCGAAGGTAGAAATCGAGCAGATGAAGGATGAGCTGCGCGAAGTGGTCGGTCCCGAGGAGACGAGCATTTTCGACGCCCATCTGGCCATTCTGGACGATCCTGTCTTCATGAACGAGATCCAGGGCATCATTCAGCGCCAATACAAAGCCGCGGAAGTAGCAGTCAAAGAAGCGATCGATCATTTCGTGACGATGTTCGATTTGCTGGACGATGAATATATGAAGGAACGTGCGCTCGACATTAAAGATGTCGGCAACCGGCTGCTTAAGCATCTGCTTGGCGCACCGGAAATTACGCTGCCTTCCGATACGCAGCCGTTCATTCTGATTGCGAGGGAGCTCTCGCCGTCGCAGTTGGTCCATTTGAACCCGAATCACGTCCTTGGCATTGCCACGCTGGCCGGAAGCACGACCTCGCATTCGTCCATTATGGCAAGAGCGCTTGGCGTTCCGCTTGTAGTCGGCATCGAGTCCAAGCTTGAAGAACCGATTCAAACCGGCGACCAGCTCATCATCGACGGCGACTTAGGCATCGTCCATCTCCATCCGGAGGAATCGCTGATCGATCTGTATACGGGCAAGCAGCTGCGGCAGAGAGAGAAGAAGCAGCAGCTTAAGCAAATCGTCAGCGTCAAGCCGGTGACGAAGGACGGCAAAGAATTCGAGCTCAGTGCCAATATCAGCTCGCTTAAAGAGCTGGACGTCGCGTTAGGCAGCGGAACGAACGGCGTCGGCTTGTTCCGAACGGAGTTTCTCTACATGGACCGTACCCGTCTTCCCAGGGAAGAGGAGCAATACGAAGTTTATCGCTCGGTTGCGGAGCGGCTGGACCAGAAACCGCTTATCATTCGTACGCTCGACATCGGCGGCGATAAGCAGCTCGACTATTTCGAGCTGCCGGAGGAAAGCAATCCGTTCCTCGGTTACCGCGCCATCCGCATTTGCCTCGATAAGACGGAGCTGTTCAAGACGCAGCTAAGAGCGATTTTGCGCGCGAGCCATTACGGCAATGTGAAAATCATGTATCCGCTCATTTCTTCCGTAGAAGAAGTAAGAGCAGCCAATGCGCTATTGGAAACCTGCAAGCAGGAATTAAGAGCCGAGGGAATCGGTTTCGCGGAAAATATCGAGGTCGGCATCATGATCGAGCTTCCTGCGGCCGTTCTGATCGCTGATATTCTCGCTGAGGAAGTGAATTTCTTCAGCATCGGCACGAACGACTTGGTGCAATTCACGCTCGCCGTTGACCGGATGAACGAGCAAATTTCGCATCTTTACGAGCCCTATCATCCGGCCGTATTGCGAATGTTGAAGCTGACGATCGAGGCGGCCAAGCGCGCGGGCATTCATGTCGGCGTTTGCGGCGAAATGGCCGGAGATCTTCAGGCGCTGCCGATCTGGCTCGCGCTTGACGTGGATGAACTGAGCATGTCGGCGCATGCGATTTTGCCGGTCAAAGAACGGCTCCTTACGCTGAAGCAGCAGGATGCGCGTTCCTTATTCGACCAGCTGCTTCGATGCAGCACGAGCGCCCAAATTCATGAGCTGCTGGCTGCTTCGCAGGACGCGCCGATTGCGGCAGGCCGGGAAATCGTAACGAAGTCATCACCGTAGCCAAGAGAAGGGCGGCAACCCGCAGGTTGCCGCCCTTCTTTGAGCCGATTGGGTGGGATTAGCTGCCTTTCAGCGCATCGACGAACGCTTTGGCGTATGGCGGCAGATCCGGCGGACGGCGGGCCGAAATGATATGGCCGTCAACGACTACAGGCTCATCGATCCATGTTGCGCCCGCGTTCTCCATGTCATCTCTGATGCCCGGCGTCGATGTAACTTTGCGCCCTTGCAAGATTTTTGCGGAAATCAGCACCCAGCCGGCATGGCAAATCTGGCCGATCGGTTTGCGCGACGCATCCATTTCCTTCACCAGCTGCAGCACTTTCGGGTAACGGCGCAGCTTGTCCGGCGCCCAGCCGCCAGGTACCAGCAAGCCGTCGATTTTGCTGCCGTCTACTTCGTCGAAGGACATGTCGGCAGTTGCGGGAACGCCGTATTTTCCAATATGAGTGCGGCCTTTCTCAGGTCCTGCGTACAGGACGGTTGCGCCCTCCTCGCGGACGCGGTACACGGGATACCATAATTCCAAATCCTCGAACTCGTCGTCAAGCAGGCAAATAATCGTTTTACCTTGTAAGGACACCGGGTTTCCTCCTTGGTTCTCTAGAAAATATTCAACATGCACTTATCCATTGTATCGAAGGTGATCGTATGAAGCAAACGCTTAAAGGCTGGGTCCGCTTTATTCCGGCCGTTTTAATAATGGCAGCTATCTTTCTGCTCTCCTCCCGCACGAGCGATGAACTGAACACGTTTCTGCCCTGGTTCCAGGAGCTCTTTCCGCAGATGCAGAGCTTTGATTGGGGGCATTTTATCGCATACTTCGCGCTGGCGCTCAGTTTCGATTACGGGTTCGGCCGGCGCGCGGAACGATGGCCGGTCAAAGTTCTTATCGTTGGCCTCTGCTTGCTGTACGGAGTAACCGACGAGTATCATCAATCGTTCGTTTCGGGCCGCATGCCCGACGCTGCCGATCTTCGCAACGACAGCATCGGAGCGTCGATTGCCGTTGTCCTCGTAGCCCTGCCGGGCGTGAAGAACCTGTGGCGCAGACTGGTTGCCTCATCCGATTGATGCAAAAATTACAACTCGCTTACAAGCAGGACTTTTTTTGCGGGTGGTCGAATATCATTAACGTCGAGCAACGCCTATTTACCCTTAAGGTGTGCTGCTGTTAAGAGAAGGAGTGGACCACTTTGCAAAAGCGCTGTGCTTGCGGCGACGACATGCCAATGAAGCTGCGTACCGTCATTTATTCAAACAAAGTTGAAATCGATAACGTTCCTATTTATTCGTGCAAATCCTGTAACCGCAGCGAGGTGTTCCCGGAAGTAAAGCCGGATCTGACCGGACTGATCGGGAAGCTGGGCGCTCAACCGGTAAAACAGACGTTCCTGTTTAACGAATGGAATGAATGGGCAAATTTGTTGGTAGAGGCCTACCACGACAGTAAGCTGTCCGACCCGGCGATCATGAGACGCATGACGGAAGAGCGGATCGACATGCTGCTGGACTTGTTTTCCGTAGCACAAGCTTCAGGCGACGAAGAATGGACTGCTGACATACATAAGCGGCTTAGCCAACTAAGCAGAAGCATGGTGCAGTACGGAAGCCGAACTTGATCGAGAAAGGAGCGAGGGAATGAAACTGCCCCCTCCGATGATAACCGCCGAGCAATGGGAAGAGGCATACAACGGCTCGTTCGAGCAACCCTTGCTGGTGTTTAAGCACAGTACAAGCTGCTCGATCAGCAGCGGTGCTTACGATGAACTGTCAGCCTGGCTGGAGGATGCCGTCCGGCTTTCGCTTCGGCCTGCGATGGTTCTGGTGCCGGACAATCGTCCGCTTTCAAACTTGATTTCAGAGACTTTGAGCCTCAAACATGAATCGCCTCAGCTCATATTGGTGAAGGGCGGCAAGGTGTCTTGGCATACATCTCACTGGCGCATTACCTACTCAACATTAGACGAGCATCTCGGTACTCATTGCGAAAAGTAATATTTTGTCGTATCATTACGGTAAAGTAGTGCGGCGCGAGATAAAAATTTGAACTAATGGAGAGAAGGACTGTGACGGTAACCATTTATGATGTAGCAAGAGAAGCGGGCGTTTCCATGGCGACAGTGTCGCGGGTTGTCAACAACAATCCAAACGTCAAGCCTCAGACACGCAAGAAAGTATTCGAAGCCATCGAACGTCTTGGCTATCGTCCAAATGCCGTAGCGCGCGGATTGGCAAGCAAGAAAACAACAACCGTCGGCGTAGTCATTCCGGACATCTCGAACGCGATCTTTGCCGAAGTGGCAAGGGGCATCGAGGATATTGCCAATATGTATCATTACAATATTATTTTGTGCAATGCCGATAAGAAGAAAGATAAAGAGATTCGCGTCATCAACACCTTGCTTGAGAAGCAGGTGGACGGGTTGCTGTTCATGGGCGGCGCTGTAACGGACGAGCATTTACAGGCTTTCAAGACGGCTAACGTACCGATCGTGCTCTGCGCGACGACGGATGAGAACGGCACGATACCTTCGGTCGACATCGACCACGAGGGAGCCGCATTCGATGCCGTCCAAACGCTGATCAGCAAAGGACATACGCGCATCGCCATGATTTGCGGAACGCTGCAGGATCCGGCAAACGGCTATGCCCGTTTCCAAGGCTACAAGCGCGCGCTTGTAGCTGCAAGCTTGCCATACGATGAAACGCTCGTGCGGATCGGCAACTACCGTTACGAATCCGGCGCGGACGCGATGAAATATTTCTTGGAGCTGGATGAGCCTCCGACGGCCGTATTCTCCGCAACGGACGAGATGGCGATCGGCGCGATCCACTGTATCCAAGACGCGGGACTTAAAGTTCCGGATCAAATCTCGGTCATCAGCGTGGACAACAGCCGCATGGCGTCCATGGTTCGTCCGCAGCTGACCGCGGTCGCGCAGCCGATGTACGATATCGGCGCGGTTTCGATGCGTTTGCTGACGAAGCTGATGAAGAAGGAAACCGTCGATAATCCGAAGGTTGTGCTTCCGCATGAAATTGTGAACCGTCAGTCGGTAGGGAGTAAATAATCCATAATGACAGCATCGTATAACAAAATTGGCATCATCGGTGCCATGGTTGAAGAAATTGAATTGCTTCACAAGCATGTCGAGAAGACAGGTTCCTTCGCGAAAGCAGGGATTGAATATGTTGAAGGGATGCTGCACGGCAAGCGCGTCGTCTTCTGCAAATCCGGCGTCGGCAAAGTGAATGCAGCCGTATGTACGCAGCTTCTCATCGATGCCGGCGTGGACTGCGTGCTGTTTACAGGCGTTGCGGGCGCGGTAGAGCCGAGCTTGAACATCGGCGATATCGTTGTATCGACAAGCTGCCTGCAGCACGATATGGACTGCACGCCGCTTGGCTTTGCGCGCGGTCAAATCCCGTTTCAGGAGACATGGGAGTTCCACGCGGCGCCTGAACTCGTCGAGATCGCCAGCCAAGCTTGCGAAACGTTGTTTCCAGGCCGCAGCGTGAAGGGCAAAGTGCTGTCGGGCGATCAATTCGTTGCGGACCGCGGCGAAGTTCGCAAGATGCACGAAGAGCTGGGCGGCGCATGTACGGAGATGGAAGGCGCGGCGCTGGCACAGGTTTGCGTCATGAATGACGTTCCGTTCGTCGTCATCCGCTCCATGTCCGATAAGGCTGACGGCTCCGCACATGTGAATTTCAACGAATTTACGGTTCAAGCATCGGTCAATTCGCATCGAATTATCGATGAAATGCTTAAGCACATGTAGGCAGCTGTGCAGAACAGCCGCATCGAAATAAAGGCAGTTCCTCATGATCGCTCCCTTTCGGAAGATCATGCGGAGCTGCCTTTTTGCTGTCCGGTGTTTCTTATAACTGCTGAAGTAAAATTTCGGCTGTTTGTTTGTTACGTGCTTCAATATCCGGTCTGCGGGGAATCGGCTCCCAATCGTTCAAGTCATCAAGCCAATGCGTCGGCAATGCTGAGGGACTGCGGTCTGCCCATTTGTCCAGCCAAGCTGCAGGAAGGGGCTCATTCGCTTCAGCGCCGCTTAGAGCGGCTGCAATCGGGTGCTCCGACATCTCGAGCCAAACCAGTGACCATGCCCGGGGAACGACCCGCCAGAGGTCGTAGCCGCCGCCTCCGACGGCGACCCATCGTCCGCCTGCATAGGAATGCGCCAATCGATGGATAATGGCGGGCATCGCTTGGTAGATGCGCATGCTGCAATGGATATGCGAGAGCGGATCATAGGCGTGCGCGTCACAGCCATGCTGGCTGACGATAACATCGGGCTTGAACGCGGCTGCAGCTTTAGCGATGGTCTCGCTGAAGCAAGCAAGCCAGGAATCGTCCTCCGTATAAGGGTCGACCGGCATGTTGATGCTCGTTCCGAAGCCGGCATCAATGCCGCGTTCATGGACGAAGCCGGTGCCCGGAAATAAGTATTTACCGGTTTCGTGGATGGAATAGGTGCAAACGTCAGGCTCTGCATAGAATGTCCATTGCACGCCGTCTCCATGATGGACGTCGGTGTCGATGTACAGCACACGGGCGCCATAGTTCTTGCGAATATGGGCAATCGCGATCGCGGCGTCGTTATACACGCAGAAGCCGGAGCCCCGTTCGGGGAATGCGTGATGCAAGCCGCCGGCCATATGGTAGGCATGATCGGCCTGTCCGCTCATGACAAGGTCTGCCGCTTGCACCGATCCGCCGACGATGGCTGCGGCCGCCTCATGCATGCCTGCGAAATAGGGCGTATCTTCTGTGTCCAAACCGTACTGTCCGGCGCGTTGAATGGCATCCGGCGGCGGTGATTCGCTGCTGAGCGTTCGAACGGCAGCGATATAGTCCGGCCGATGCACAAGTTCGAGCAGCTCGTCAGAAGCGGGCTCAGCCGCTATGATGCATTGTTCAGCCTTGATAGCTTGGACCGATTCAAGCAAATCATGCGTCAACGTTAATCGTATCGGATCGAAAGGATGATCCTTGTTGAATTTATACCGCCCTTCCTCGGGCTGGCGTATGTAAACGGCTTTATCCGCCATGTTGCATCCGTTCTCCCTTTCTGCCGCCTCTTGCAGCATCGCTTAATACATAAACCGCTGTCTGAACCGGACCCGGTCAAACTGCTCGATTGAGCTTAACGGCACTTCTTTGCCGACCCTTACCATTAAACAATTCGCGGGATGGGCGCATATTTCCGGGTCATCCGTAGCGACCCATTCCATTTGAACCGATTTCATCAGCCTCTCCATCATCGCCCGGTACTCCCAGACACTAAGCTTGGTGCCTTCGAGATCCCAGTGCCAGTAGTACTCCGTCGTGTAGACGATGACATTCTCAAGCTGCTCTTGCGAGAATGCGAGTTGAATCATCCGCTTCCCCAGGCCAAGTCCCCGATAGTCGTCAGATACTTCCACGGCACCTAGCTCAATCAAGTCGGTCATCCCGCCTTCGGACCACCGTTCCAGTTCGTCCGGGTAATGGAACGTGACGTACCCGACGACCGTTTCGCCGTCGCTGGCTGCGATAATTCTTCCTTCCGGCAGCTCGGCGATCTCGATGAGGGCTTTCATTTGTTCTTCCGGTCTGCGAAACGCATCCAATTGCGGATGAAGCTTTAGCCGTGCAAGTGCGGCTGCGGGCATAGGTCCTTCTATGACGATTTCTCGATCACGATAAGGCAGTCGTTCCGTCTGCAACCTTTTGCGATGTTCCAATAATGATGGCTCCTTTCGCGTACTAACCTACTTATAGCAAAAAAAAGATGGCTTGAAAAGCATGGTTCAATATCGCCTGTCATGCTATAATTGAAAGCGTATTCGCAAGAGGAAGCCATTACGGGGGCTGTCCCTTTAGAAAACCGTTGCACAATGGGCAGGAGGATGATGGAAGAATGACGAACATGCATCAAGAACGGATTCCAGTGACGGCATCCGGCTCCAACATGACAAGCTATGATGAAACATACTCTAATTTTAGTTTTGAACAGCTTGAACAACAGTTTTCCTGGTCTGAAACCGGCAAAGTCAATATAGCCTATGAAGCGATTGATCGTCACGTAGCGGCTGGCCGAGGCGACAAAATTGCGCTCTATTATAGCGATAACAGCAGGGACGAGTCGTATACGTATGAGGATTTGTCCAGGCAGTCGAACCGGTTTGCCAATGTGCTCCGCGGTCTCGGTATCGGCAAGGGCGAGCGGGTATTTATTTTTATGCCGCGTACGCCGGAGCTGTATTTCAGCTTGCTGGGCTCGCTCAAGGTCGGTACTGTCGTCGGTCCGCTCTTCGAAGCTTTCATGGAGACGGCTGTCAGAGACCGTTTGCAGGACAGCGGAGCAGTCGCCATCGTAACGACTCCCGCGCTTCTCCCGCGTATTCCGCGCAGCGAGCTGCCTGATCTGAAGCATATTATCGTATTCGGCGATGACGTGGAAGCAGGCGGCGGCATTGTAGATTTCAAATCGGAGATGGCCAAAGCCTCGGAGGAAGCCGAAATTGAATGGCTTGGACGCGAAGACGGCCTGATCCTGCACTATACATCCGGTTCTACGGGCAAGCCGAAAGGCATTTTCCATGTTCAAAACGCCATGATTCAGCACTATTTTACCGGCAAGATCGTGCTCGATCTGAAGGAGGACGATATTTACTGGTGCACGGCCGATCCGGGCTGGGTAACCGGTACGTCTTACGGCATTTTCGCTCCATGGCTGAACGGCGCGGCTAACGTGATCCGCGGCGGGCGTTTCAGCCCGCAGGATTGGTATGCGACAATCCAGAAATACGGCGTAACGGTATGGTACAGCGCGCCTACGGCTTTCCGCATGCTGATGGGAGCCGGCGACGATGTCGTGCAGAAGTACGACCTCTCCAGCCTGCGCCACGTACTGAGCGTCGGCGAGCCGCTTAATCCGGAGGTTGTCCGTTGGGGACTGAAAGTGTACAACCAGCGTATTCATGATACGTGGTGGATGACCGAGACCGGCGCTCAGCTGATCTGTAACTATCCAAGCATGGAGATTAAACCGGGCTCCATGGGAAAACCGATTCCTGGCGTGCAAGCGGCCATTATCGATGACAGCGGAAACGAGCTGCCGCCATACCGGATGGGCAATCTGGCGATTCGTACGCCATGGCCTTCCATGATGCGCAAAGTGTTCAACAACCAGGCTAAATACGAAGAATACTTCCGCATTCCGGGCTGGTACATTTCCGGCGATTCCGCTTATCGGGATGAGGATGGCTACTTCTGGTTCCAAGGCCGGATTGATGACGTGATCAACACGGCAGGGGAGCGGGTAGGTCCGTTCGAGGTGGAGAGCAAGCTCGTTGAGCATCCGGCTGTTGCCGAAGCCGGCGTTATCGGCAAGCCTGACCCGATGCGCGGCGAAATCATTAAAGCTTTCGTAGCGCTTCGTGAAGGATTCGCGCCTTCCGATGAGCTGAAGGCGGATATTGCCAAATTCGTAAAAGAAGGCTTGTCCGCGCACGCGGCGCCTCGCGAAATTGAGTTCAAGGATAAGCTGCCGAAGACGCGCAGCGGCAAAATCATGCGCCGCGTTCTGAAAGCATGGGAGCTGAACCTGCCGACAGGCGATCTGTCGACAATCGAAGACTAAACGGACGGCAACAAGAAAGCCGCCAATCGCATCGAGCTGATGCGATTGGCGGCTTTCTTTCGTTTATTTGATCCCGACCGGTGAAGAAGCGGCAGATTCGCCGCTGTCGTTGACCGCGCTGACTTGGAAATAGCCGGCGGACAGCGGGGAGACGTATTCGAATCTGGCTTCGACCGTCGAGCCGATAATACGGTATCTGCCGTTCTTGTTCTTGCTGTAATAGACGTTGTAACGGGTAACCTGCTCGGATGCCGCGCTGGTGGTCCAGGTCAGCTTAATGCCGATATCCGTCGTCTCCAGCTTCACATTCGCCGGAGTCGAAGGGGCAACCGGGCCGTTATTGCCCGGATCCGGCAGAATGATGCCGTTATTGTTCCCGGTTCCTTGCATCTCACCCGTGTTCGGGAAGTCCTGAGCAGGCGGAAACGGATTGCTTCCGAATCCAGACGATACAACGGCGCTCGGCGCCGATTCCTTGCCTGCGACATCGACGGCCGTTACGTAATAGTTGAACGTGCCGAAGCCGCTGACATAGTTGACGAATCGGCTATCTTGGCCAGTCATTACCGGACTGTTGGTGTAGACGTACGGTCCGTCGTTGACGGATCTGTACAATCTGTAGCCGACAATATCCTTCTCCGGCGACCGAGCGAAGATGATCCGATACGCGTTCGTCGTGCTAACGGTCTCCAGCCTAATGTTCGACGGTGAAGATGGAGCCTTGCCGTCATCCACCCGCGGGTCCACAATGGATGGCGCGTCTCTGCCTGCATCCGGAGGCAAGTAAACGCTCATCGGCCTGCGGCTGTCTTCCGGCAATTTCTGCTGCGCGGCCTCGATTTCTTTCATAAGCACATCAAGCGGCTTCTGTCGTTTAACGACGGTGAGCTCCTTGATCATGTCCGCAGGCGTTGTCGGCTGCGGAATATAGTTGACGCCGTTGTAAGAAATGACTGCCATCCTGACGAGCGCGTCATCCGCTTCCTTCGGTAAAAACTTGCTGTTGAACCAGTCCGTAACCAGCTTGCCCTCGCTGCGCGTCAGCTCCGTCGGAAGCTTTCCGCTGACGCTGGAAACGGTTGATTTGACAATGCCTGACGGCATGCTGAATTTCTTCGTCGGGAACAGCTCGGGCCGTTCTTGCGTCACTTCATTCATGATGCGTGACCAAATGTTCCGCGCATGGCTTCTGCCGTCTTTGGAAAGCGAGTAGATTTGTTTCTCATATCCGACCCATACGCCCAGCGTAATATCCGGGGAATAACCCATGAACCAAACGTCGCCGTAGCTTTGGGTGGAACCGGTTTTGCCGACGACCGGAATTTTACTATAGTTCTTGAATTTCGAAACGATGGAATGACCGGAGCCGTTCGGATCGGAAATAACGGTTCTCAGCATGTCCGTCATGAGGAACGCCGTTTGCTCCGAGAAGACGCGCAGCGGCTTGGGTTCATGCTTATAGACAACTTTGCCGTTGGCATCCGTGATTTTGCTGATCATATATGCATCGTTGAAAACGCCGTTGTTTGCGATCGAGCCATACGCATTCGTCAATTCTTCTACGGAAACGCCGATGCTTAAACCGCCGATAACGCCGGTTTGCGCGTATTCGTCTTGCGGCTGGATCGACGAGATGCCAAGCTTGCGTGCAAATTTCCACGCTTCCGGAATCGTGACCGTCTCATTGAAGAGCTTGAGCGCCGGCAGGTTCAAGGAGCGGTTCAACGCCTCGCGCGCCGTCACAAGTCCGTAGAACTTCTTCGTAACGTTCATCGGGATATGAAAGCCCTTCTGGCCGTCCTTGAGCACGATAGGCGCATCGTCGATAATGCTGGCCGGCTGGATCAAGCCTTTATCGATGGCCGGCAGGTAGGCCGCGATCGGCTTCATCGTCGAACCGGGCTGTCGCGTCATTTGCGTAGCATGGTTCATTTGCTCGGTATAGAAGTCACGGCCTTCGAGCATGCCGAGGATAGCGCCTGTCTTATGGTCGAGCATGACAGCGGCGGTTTGCTCCATGCCTTTCTCTGCGCTGTCCGGATCGAAGTTGCTCGGATCCGTGCCAACTTTGTGCATGGCGTTGTAAACGCGCTTGTCAATCGTCGTAATGATGCGGTATCCGCCGCGCAGCAGCTGCTCCCGGGCGTCTTCGACGAGTGCGGCGTTCTCTTTCTTGTGAATGTCCGCAAGGGTCAAGTTCGGATTCTGCTGCAAAAGCAGAATTTCGGCAGCTTGGCGTTCGGCCTCCAGCATCAAATACGGGAAGGTCGAGTACGCTTTCTCAGTCGGCTTGGCTAGCGAGCCACGAATATCGAAGGCCATCGCCTCGTCGTACTGATCCGAGCTGATTCTGCCGGTTTCCAGCATCCGCTTGAGCACGAGATGCTGGCGGTCCACGGCAAGCTTGAACCCGCTCTCATTGAATTTGCCTTTGCTTGTGAATGCCGTGTAGGCCGATGGACGCTGCGGCAAGCCGGCAAGGTAAGCGGATTGCGCGATATTCAGCTGATTTAAATCGGTGATGTTGAAAATTCCTTTGGCCGCAGCCTTGATCCCGTACAGATTGTAGCCGCTGTTGCCGGTGCCGAACTGTACTTTGTTCAAATAGGCCGTCAGGATTTCATCCTTGGTCATGAAACGTTCAAGCCGCAAGGAGAGGAAGATCTCCTTCACTTTCCGGCTGTCGGTCTTGTCCAAGGTGAGGAACACTTGGCGGGCTAGCTGCTGCGTGAGCGTACTGCCGCCTGTCTGCGTCTCTTCGTTCAGCACCTTCTGCTTCACGGCTCGTACTATGCCGTTGAAATCGATGCCGATGTGGTTGTAGAAATTGTTATCCTCCGTTGCGAGAACGGCATTGATCACCTGCGGCGGAATATCGCCGCGCTTGATCAGCCTGCGGTCCTCTTCCGTGCGCAATTGGCCTACCGGGGTCTGACCATCGTTAAAGTAAACGAAGCCGGTGATGGCGTTCTCATTAATCTTCGTTTCAATATCCGTTCTTGGGCGCACGGGCTCATCCTTCACAAAGGACGCAACGTATCCAGTGACGGCAGCTCCGGCAAACAATCCGATCAATAATCCAAAAATGAATAGCCATTTGAAAGTAACGAGCGTCACGATACCAAAAGTCCGCCATTTGCTGTATCCTTTTGTTTTCTGTTGACGATCTTGATTCATAGAATGATTAGCCTCCTCCGATTAACAGTGTTATTATAGCATAAATCGCCAAGCGGTTTGCAGGTTCGCGTACGTTTTTGTCTAAACATAACGGTTCCTTCCAAATGCATGGGCAAAAAGTCGGATAATCATGGACTTTTTCCGGAGATTTATGGTGAATCCGGGATCGCCTGAGGCTTGAATACTTCGAGCTTGCTGGCGCTGATAAACATTACTTTAGCTCGGCATCGAAACTTATAAGCAAAGCTTGCGTAATAAATACCGGTCGATCTTCTAAATATTGGTTTACCTTCATAAAAGAAGGGGGGAGTGCTTTGGAAGGATTATTCATCGGCTGCTTGATCGGCGGCATTCTCTTTGCCATCGTAAGCGTCGTCCTTGGCGACTGGCTGAGCGCCTCGCTTGACGGCATGCTTGATTTTCTGTCGCTCGACGGACATCCGGTCCTGCAGCCTACAGCGATTGTCGGCGGCATTACCGTTTTCGGCGGAGCGGGCTTGTTGCTTGAAAGGCATTCCGGACTTGGCACGGCAGTCATACTGCTTCTTTCCGCGCTATGTGCCGCGGCGGCCGGATTGGGCGTGTACTATTTCTACGTTCGGCCGATGGAGAAGAGCGAGAACTCGACCGGCTACTCGTTGAAGGAGCTGGCAGGGACTATTGGCGAAGTGTCGATTCCGATTCCGGAGAAAGGGTTCGGCGAAGTCATGATAAAAGTAGGCGCTGGCTTAACCAGCCATATCGCAGCCAGTTTTGATGGCGTTCCTATTCCGGCAGGCAGGCGCGTTGTCATCATTCGCGTCGAAGGACACACCTTATTAGTATCGATATTGGAGTTATAAGCAAACGACGACCGAGAGGGGATAGAAGCGTGTTTCCAGATTATTTAGTAATTCCAGCAATCGTAGTAGGTGTTCTCATTGTTCTAGGGCTTGCATTTTGGGCCAGGTACCGTACCGTCGGACCGGATAAAGCGATGATCGTTACCGGCTCTTTCCTCGGCGGCAAAAATGCCACGGTTGATGAAACCGGACGCCGGATCAAAATCGTCCGCGGAGGCGGCGCCTTCATCCTGCCTATCTTTCAAAAGGCTGACTTCTTATCGCTGCTCTCGCATAAACTGGATGTTTCGACGCCGGAAGTGTATACGGAGCAGGGGGTTCCGGTTATTTGCGACGGGGTGGCGATCATTAAGATCGGCGGCGCCGTGGAAGAGGTCGCAACCGCTGCAGAGCAGTTTATGGGAAAACCGACCGAAGCGCTTAAAAGCGAGGCGCAAGAGGTATTGGAAGGCCATCTGCGGGCGATTCTCGGTTCGATGACGGTTGAAGAAGTGTATCGGAACCGCGATAAATTCGCGCAAGAGGTTCAAGGCGTCGCTGCATTGGATCTGAAGAAAATGGGACTCCAAATCGTTTCGTTCACGATCAAGGATGTCCGCGATAAGCACGGTTACTTGGATGCGCTCGGTAAGCCGCGGATTGCGGCGGTAAAGCGCGACGCCGATATCGCAGAGGCGGAGGCGGTCCGGGATTCCCGGATTCAGAAGGCGAGAGCGGAAGAGGAAGGGCAGAAAGCGGAGCTGCTGCGGGATACGAACATTGCGGAAGCGCTAAAGGCGAAGGAATTGAAGGTTGCTTCCTTTAAGAAGGAGCAGGATTCCGCCAAAGCGGAAGCCGACCAAGCGTATGCGATTCAAGAAGCGCGCGCGAAGCAGCAGGTGGTCGAGGAGCAGATGCAGGTCGAAATCGTCCGCAAAGAGCGGGAAATCGATCTTGAGGGCAAAGAAATTTTGCGCCGCGAGAAGCAGTATGACGCCGAAGTGAAGAAAAAAGCGGATGCCGATCGTTATGCGGTTGAGCAAGCGGCGGAAGCTGACAAATCGAAGCGGATGCGCGAAGCCGATGCCGCTCAGTACAAGATCGAAGCCGAAGCCCGTGCAAACGCAGAGCAGAAGCGCCTTGAAGGGATGGCCATCGCCGATGCCGAACGTGCTAAAGGTACGGCGGAGGCAGAGGTCATCCGGCTTCGCGGTTTGGCGGAAGCGGAAGCGAAAGAGAAGCTCGCGAAAGCGTTCGAACTCTTCGGCGAAGCGGCCGTTCTCGATATTATCGTGAAGATGCTGCCTGAACTGGCAGGCAAAGTTGCGGAGCCGATCAGCGCAATCGATAAGCTGACTGTCGTGGATACCGGCAACGGCGAAGGTGCGGCCCGCGTCAGCAACTACGTGACTTCGCTGATGGCGACCGCGCCGGAAATGCTCAAAAGCGTATCGGGCATCGACTTGAACGCTTTTGTCCGCGGCTTAACGAACAAATCGCAGCTTACTTCAAGCGCGCTCCAAACATCTTTGCCAGATTCGCTTGTCCAAGAAGCAGCCGCTAAGTTGAAAAAACCTGAATAATAAAAAACGGTCCGAAGCGTAAGCTTCGGACCGTTCTCGTTATTAACGGCTGTAGAACTCGACGATTTGCTTCTCGTCGATCTCTTGTGGAAGTTCAGCACGTTCTGGAAGACGAACGTATTTACCTTCTACAGCGCTGTCGTTGAATTCAAGGTAGTTCGGAAGGAAGTTGCGTCCTGCCAAAGCTTCTTTAACCGATTTCAGTGCACGGCTGCGCTCGCGCAGGCCGATTACGTCGCCAGTTTGAACTGTGTAAGAAGCAATGTCGACTTTCTTGCCGTTTACAGTAATGTGACCGTGGGATACAAGCTGACGAGCTCCTGCACGGGAGTTCGCGAAACCAAGGCGGTAAACCAGGTTGTCCAGACGGCTCTCAAGGAGGGCCATGAAGTTTTCACCGGCGATACCTTTCAGTTTCGATGCTTTATCGAACAGGTTACGGAATTGCTTTTCGTTCACGCCGTACATGTGGCGCAGTTTTTGTTTCTCTTGCAATTGAATGCCATAGCCGCTCATTTTCTTGCGTTGGCCTGGACCGTGCTGGCCTGGAGGGAATGCGCGCTTCAATTCTTTGCCTGTTCCGCTAAGGGAGATGCCGAGGCGACGGCTTAGTTTAAACTTAGGGCCTGTATATCTTGACATGTGTCGTAAAACTCCTTCTTCAAATGGGATGTTTGAAAATGGGTGTTTCGCCGAGTGCTGTCTTACGCCGCATTGATTAACAATGAGTCCTAACAGGCATGTTCAGCCGCAGTCCTGTTAGCGACAGTCTCTTGAGGGTGACACAAAACCGCTCCCATGTATTCAACTATAAATATTATATAAGCTCAGCGCCTAATGTCAAGCTGCAGCGCTTAGAAAAATAAAGACGAATTTTCATTAGAGGCTCCAAGGTAAATGGTGAACCGTAAGTCCTATCCAACTAGTGCCAAAAGTAGTGCATTTATAGCATACTTAAAGTATAGTTGTAGAATAGAAGGTTAATCCAACAAGGAAATATAGGAATGAGGCGATGCTGCACTGAACGCTGATTGGATGAATATTGCAGACAGCAAGTCGGGAACTTCCACGAATACGCAGCAGCCTAGCCCATTATTTCCGCAATGCGATATCCAAGATATCGACGAAGGGCAAGCGATCGAGCTTTTGAAAGAATGCTTCCTTCAATGGAAGCATGAAGCGCGGCTGATCGAATCACCTCTTCTAGAAGGCAATCTGAGTTTATATTCGCGGGACGGGCAAGCGGTCATCCGGGATGATCAGCCAGTCGCAGGCGGTCAGCTCCTTCAAATGGAAGCCGTCTTGCCGAAGCGGACAAACGAATTGCAATGCATTGCACGATTGGTACATGAACGGCAGAACTCAAGCAAGGAACTTCAAGCGCTGTTGATGACTTCCGCGCTGCAGCTCCGCCAGATGTTCTACCATCGTCTGGACATGATATTTTTCAAGGATTTGCACAGCCGGCAGCAAATTCACGAGAAGGAAGCCCGCCAGCAGGATACGATGTTCAAGATTGCGAAGCGGCTGCACGACCAGAATGACGTTTCGTCCGTGCTTCAGGTGCTGCTTCAAGATATGGCGGAACTGTATCCGCGGGCGAATGTGAATCTCTATTTGTCGCAGGATCATGTCAACGGAGATTCCCGGGTGAAGCCGCTGCTGCTCCAAAACATTGCAGAGGATATCTATGCCCGTTCGTTCCTGTCTGCTATACCGCTTATTCGCTCCGAGGATGAAACCATTTACGCGGCGATACCCATGAGCGGCAAGCAAGCCGTATACGGCGTACTCAGCTTCGTGACTCATTCCGGGCACTGGGACGAGTCCGATATGCGGGCGCTGGTCATGCTGGCGGATACGGCCGGCTCTGCATTTGAGAACGCCAAGCTGTTCGAGCAGTCAAACCTGCTGATTGCCGAATTGCAGTTGATTAACGAGATCACCAAAAGGCTGAACCAGTCGCTCCGGCTTAACGAAGTGTTCGATTTTGCAAAGAACGAGCTGTTGGCTATATTCAAAGCAGACTACTGCAACGTGCTTCAGTTATCCAAGGAGAGCAATCAATTTCAAGTTGTTGCAAGCAACTTGCCGCTGGCCGCAAACGAAACTTACTCGACCGATTACGGCTTCTGCGGCATTGTGAACCAGACGAAGGAACCGCTCATCCTATCAGATTATTGGACCAATCGGGTCGTCGACTCCAAGCTGATGGACGGCACCGCATCCCGCTCGCTGATAGCAGCCCCGGTTATGTCCGGATCCGAGGTGATCGGCGTGATCATGGTATCTCATAAGAACCCAAATTATTTCTCCTACGAGAATTATAAGCTGCTCCAGATACTGTCTACCCATATCGCGCTGGCGATTTCGAACGCTTCGCTGCATGCGGAAGTGCGAAGGATGGTAATTACCGATAATTTGACGGGGCTTTACGCCCGTCATTATTTGAACGAGCAGATCCAGTTCCGTCAGCGCAAGGATCCTTGCGGTTCGCTTGTGCTCGTCGACATCGACCATTTCAAAAAAGTAAACGACACTTATGGCCATCTTACCGGTGACAGCATTCTCGTGAAGGTGAGCGAAGTGATCCGGTCCTGCATACGCGACAGCGATATCGCAGCGCGCTGGGGCGGCGAGGAGCTTGCGGTTTACTTGCCGCGAATCCGGTCTATGCAAGCCTACCGTATCGCAGAACGAATCCGCAGTATGGTGGAGCAGCATACGAAGCCGGAGGTCACCGTCTCCTGCGGATTGTCGGAATGGACCTTCGAGGAAGACAAGCTCAGCGTCGAATCGTTGTTTTATCGGGCGGATATGGCATTGTATGAAGCGAAAAACAGCGGGCGCAACCGAATTATGATCGGTTAGATCGCGATACCTGTCAAACGGCGGCACTTCGGTGCTGCCGTTTTTTCGTGCTGCATCCGGTACATAAAGACAGCCGATCCAACAGACGCTAACGGGAGATATGCAGAACTGCAAGCAGCTGGAGGCTGAATGAATGAGCATAAAGAGATGGATTACATGTTGCTGCGTGCTGCTTATGGCAGCAGGCTGCGGCTCAGCCGCTGATAACAAATCGCCGGAGGAGCTGTTAGCGTTATCCGTATCCGGATTGTCAGGCGTCGACAGATACGCATTCTCGGGAAATACGGGGATCGGCTTGACGGAAATCTCGCCGATTAAAGCGATGTCCTTTCAAGGAACCGTCGAGAACCATAGCAATGTACAGGTGAAGGCAAATAAACCGAATACGCTGGCATCAGCCATCCATCCGCTTGAAATTCTCAGGCAGGTGGAAGCTTCGGCGCAAAAGACGGAACTGCTCCCTGCCGAGTCCGGCAATCGTACGGCCGTTCTCCGGATTACGGCGGACGCGAAGAAAGCGAAGGACATTTGGACAACCAGGCTAAGGAACGAATTCAGCGCCTTAGAGAAGAAGGTGCCTTCTGCATTAGTCAGCAAATCGCAAAGCAAGCCGGGAGGCGGGAACGGAAGTGAGTCTGCGTTGGAGAAGGAATGGATGGAAGAGCTTGCACGTTCTAAAGTCCAACTCGAAAAAATGCTCTCCACGTTGCAAGTTCAATCCCAGTATCGGCTAATCATCGACAGGAAAAAGCTGCTGCCGCTGAAGCTGGAGGAGAAAACGAAGCTGAAGTACAGGGCAGACGGGCAGACGCGCACGGAAACCAGGCTGACGAAGCTGGCTTTCATGAACTTGAATGGCGGAGCGTTATAACGCTCATACGTGCATTTTCGTGCGAAAAATGGTAGGATAGGAAAGAATTCATAAATTGGAGGTTATTGAACCATGCGTGATCCTCGTATGCAGAAGCTTGCGGCAAATCTAGTCGGATATTCCATCAATGTTCAGCCCGGTGAGAATGTTCTTATTGATATGATCGGCTCGGAGCGCGAGCTTGCAAAAGCCATTATCGAAGAAGTGGCGAAGAAAGGCGGGCGTCCATTCGTAGAAACAAGCGACCGTTCCGTGCTGCGTACGATGCTCATGAACGCGACCGAGGAGCAAATCAAGCTCTGGGCATCGTTCGACTTGAAACGGATGGAAGCGATGGACGGCTATATTGCGATCCGCGCAGGCGAGAATATCAACTCGCTGGCAGATGTGCCTAGCGATAAAATGAATCTGTACGAGAAGTATTACCGCCATCCGATCCACTCCGAGCAGCGGGTTAAGCATACGAAATGGGTCGTTTTGCGTTACCCGAACGATTCCATGGCGCAGTTGGCGAACATGAGCACGGAAGCTTTCGAGGATTTCTATTTCAACGTGTGCAACCTTGATTACGCCAAAATGGACAAAGCGATGGACCCGCTAGCGGAGCTGATGCAGAAGACCGACCGCGTGCGCATCGTTTCTCCGGGAACGGACCTGACGTTCTCCATAAAAGGCATCGGTGCCGAAAAATGTTCCGGCGAGAAAAATATTCCGGATGGCGAAGTATTCAGCTGCCCGGTTCGCGAATCCGTACAAGGTACGATCACGTATAACGCGCCGTCTGTATATTCCGGCGTGACGTTCGAGAACATTAAATTTACGTTCAAGGATGGCAAAATCGTCGAAGCGACAAGCAATAATACGGAGAAGCTGAACCAGATTCTGGACATGGATGAAGGCGCGCGTTATATCGGGGAATTCAGCCTTGGCTTCAACCCGTATATCCTGCACCCGATGAAGGATATTTTGTTCGACGAGAAGATTGCGGGCAGCCTTCACTTTACGCCTGGTCAAGCCTATGAGGAAACCGACAACGGCAACCGATCTGCCGTTCACTGGGACTTAGTGCTCATTCAAAGACCGGAGTACGGTGGAGGCGAAGTTTATTTCGACGACCGTTTGATCCGCAAGGACGGCCTTTTTGTCATTCCTGAACTGGAAGGATTGAATCCTGAAAACTTAAAGTAATTAGTTCTTGCTGGAAGACATAAAACGAGTTATGATGAATGAAGTTAACGAAATCAACTAAATTATGGAGGGATTCCCATGTCCAATAACGCGGCTATCGTAGATATCTCCCAAACGGCGAATAAATTCCAATCGTCCATCGTACTTCAAGCCGACAATAAGTATATCGATGTAAAGAGCATCCTCGGACTTTTCACGACATTGGTCGGCGGACATTCCTACGAACTCCACGTTCACGGCGGAGACGCTGCTGAAGCGAAAGCGGCATTGGCTGCGGTGTTCGAGAAGCATAATCTTAAAGTAAACGTAGTGGAATAAAACGCAGTTCATCATAAACAGAAGCGCCCCGCCGGCCATCGGCGGGGCGCTTCTTGTTTTGACCTTGTACATTCCGCCAATTTCGACTAATATAAAGGAAAGGTAATTGGATCAGCATTACGCAATAAGGAGGAGTACGATGTCTTCATCCGATGTTCTTATTCATCTGCATCAAAAAGCGCTCAATCTCCTTCACGAGGATGCCAAAAAAATCGAAAAGTTGATCGAAGTGCAAATGGAAAATTTGGCGACGAGAAAATGTCCGCTCTACGAAGAGGTATTGGACACTCAAATATACGGCTTTTCCAGAGAAATCGATTTTGCGATTCGTGCAGGGCTGGTTGGCGAGGCGGAAGGCAAAGAGATCATCAACAAACTAGAACGGAACTTAGCGCAGCTGTATGAAGCGTTAAACAATGGGTAGACGCGGTTCATCTCCGCGGCTCTTGACAGCTGGCGTACATAAAGAAGACGTCCCGGATCACCGGGACGTCTTCTTTGCATTAGATCAGATAGAAGGAAATGCCGAGAATGATGTAGACGATCAAGAGGAGCGCGCCTTCGTACCAGTTCGTCTTGCCGTCCCTTGAAATGGACTTGGCGATGAAGACGGATACGGCAATTGCGGTGAGCTCGATTGGACTGAATACGATATCCATCGTCGGTCCGAACAGCGTACTGACCAGAATAAGCACAGGCGCAACGAACAAAGCGATTTGCAAGCTGCTGCCGACGGCGATTTCTACGGCTGCCCCGATTTTGTTCTTCATCGCGAGCAGAACCGCCGCGCTGTGTTCGGCGGCATTGCCGACAATGGCAATGAGGAATGCGCCGACAAACACTTCGGAGAACCCGAAGTCCGCGGTAAACGTATGTAACGTGCTGACCAGCCATTCGCTGACGAAAGCCGTCATGGCCGTTGCCAAGACGAGGAAAATAATGGAGGTGCCTTTCGACCAGGCTGGCTCTTCTCCATGGTCAGGCGTCGTTTCTTCGACATCCTCCAAAATATCCTTATGCGTGACCATCGAGAAGATCAGCCAGAGCACATAAGCAACGATCAGAATGACCGCAATCGTGATGCTTAGAAATTCAGCGCTGCCGGCAGAGAAGTGCTGGTTCGAAATGAAGATGGCCGGAATAGCGAGCGCGATCACAGCTAGAATCATCAGGGATGAGTTGTGACTGGCCAGCTGCACGTTAAATTTTTGTTCCTTAAATTTCAAGCCCCCCAGCAGGACGCTCGCTCCGAGCACGAGCAGCAGGTTCCCGATGATGGAGCCGGTAATGCTCGCCTTCACCATATCGAAAAGCCCTTCGCGTACAAGGAAAATCGCGATAATCAGCTCCGCCGCGTTTCCGAATGTCGCATTCAGAAAACCGCCGAGCCGCTGTCCGGCGTAATGGGCGACACTCTCTGTCGCTTTGCCCAAGAAGCCCGCTACGAACAGGATGGCAGCCGCAGAGATAATAAACTCAATGGTCGTGCCAAAATGCGCGTAGTGACTGATGCCGCTTAGGAGGAACAACCCGAAAAGCAAAGTGAAAAACAATTTCTGATTCAACGTCTAGGCACCTCGTTCTGCATGTGGAAATTTGGAAATCTGTTAACAACTATAGCTGATTATGCCGGATGTGTAAACGAAGGAAATGGCAAATCAGCATTTCGATTGACAAAAATCAGGAGCGACGATTATGTTGGAATTATATAACAGAAAGTGGGGAAGGGTGTTAGTTTTTTGAAATCGTCTCCTGTTATCATTTATCGGATCACGCCGGTACTATGCACCGTTGCCTTAATCTTCATGCTGATTGCAGCGATTATGCCGCAGAAGACCGCAGGAGCAGCAGACCAAGGCAATGACCCGTTCATTCGACAGCTTTGGCATGTTTCCGTTCCCGGTTACATAGGCAAAATAGCGATGTCGAACGGCGGCATGCTCTATGTCATTAGTACGGAGGATCATCAGTCGGGCACGCTTTATGCGCTGACTAAGGAAGGGGAAGTCAAATGGCAGCGTTATTTGCCGGTCTCCTCTCGAACGCCGGTCTTGGATGACATGAAACAAAGGGTCTATGTGACAGACGGAACTCTCCGGGCATTGGACGGCGCGACCGGCGAGCAGCTTTGGTCCTTTTCCCCTAAAGGGGACACTGTCACGGGAATGCCGACGGTTCATGACGATATTGTCTATGCGATATCGAATTTGACAGGCACGGTTTATGCGATTGACACGAATGGAAGCCTGCTGTGGAAAGATCAGATTGCAAATGGCGGACATCTGTCTCCGGTTGCTGTATCCGAGGACGGCACGATGGCGGTGCTGCATACTTACCCGGACATGATCGTTGACAAGAGTGAACCTTTGGCGAGGCAAATTTCATCCGAGGACGGTTCCGTTTCAGCCTATATGGATAAATCGACCCTATTCGCTTTCGATAAAGACGGTTTCCCGTTGTGGCAGACGGAGCTCAAGGGAGCTATAGCCCGGACGGAAGCGCCCATTGTGTTCGACGGCGGTTATGCGATAGACGGCGATGTCTTCTATATCGTTGATCATAACGGCAAGGTGTTGTACAAGCCTCAGGCGGGCGAATGGTCTTCTCCCGGGCAGGCCGCGCTCATTGATAACATCCTCTATTATCCCTCTAACAATAACTTTCATTTATTTGATACGAAAGGTCGACTGTTGAAATCGATTCACACAGGCGGCGTTGCCGGAAATGCTGTGATGGATCGCGAAGGACGCATCGTTTTCTGGCAGGAATTCGGACGAATAGTAATGATTAACAAGAATGAGACATGGCGAATTCTGTTTGCGCCGCTGTCCGGCTATCCAAGCGGCTCGTTGCTGTTGGATACGGACGGTGTGTACTACACGACATATACGAGCGGTTCAACCGGTCATATGATCGCGCTCAAAGATACTTCCGTCCAAATGCAGGCCAACAAATCGATTACGGTATGGCTGGACGGCATGCCGCTTAGCCTAAAGACCGAGCCGGTTGCCGCACGCGGGAGGATTTACTTGCCGATGAGGGAACTGTTTACCGCATTAGGCGCTAAGGTCGACTATGATGAGCAACGAAGAACGATCACTGCGGTAAAAGGCAATACGACGATTAAATTGACGATCGGCAGCAACACGGCGACCGTCAATGGGAAAGCGATCATTCTGGATGCGCCGGGAAAAGTGCTGAACGGCCGAATGATGGTGCCGCTCCGATTCGTGAGTGAAAGTTTTGGCTACAACACCGGATGGGACCAAGATGACAAGAAAGTAACGATCACTTCTTGATGGACTTGATGGACAAGGAAATAAACCGGCTCAAACGGTTATGCCTTGCTTCGCATCTGCCATTCAATTACAATGGAAACATAAGGTGAACAAGGAGTGAGTGGCATGACAGAAGAACTTCAAACAGGCATTATCCGTATTTCAGACGACGTAGTCGCCACCATCGCGGGATTGGCTGCACTTGAAACACCGGGAATTGCAGCAATGTCAGGAGGCATCTCGGAAGGGCTCGCCAAACGGCTCAGCGGGAAAAACGCTCAAAAAGGCGTTTCCGTTGAAGTGGGTCAGCTTGAAGCGGCCATCGATCTGCGCATTATCGTGAAGTACGGCATCCCGATTCAAGAAGTGTGCCGCCAGCTGCAGGAGAATGTTCGTGAGACGGTCGCGAACATGACGGGACTTCATGTCGTCGAAGTGAACGTTAAGGTGGAAGGCGTCGCCTTCAAAGAGGAAGAAGCTGAAGAGGCGGCAAGACTGAAGTAAGACCGGCGAAATAAGAAAGGCATGCTCCCAAGCGGGGCATGCCTTTTTTTTGTTATTTGCGTTGTTGCGGCACAGGCTTGTCCGGCCGGTTGTACTCGCGGGAGATACTCAGCAGAACGCCCATACTGAGCAGCGATACGATAAGCGATGAACCGCCGTGGCTGACAAATGGAAGCGTTACGCCTGTAATCGGAATCGCACCGGTCACGCCTCCGATGTTGACAAGCGTCTGCACTGCGATCAGGCCTACGATGCCGACGCCGACGATCGTGCCGTAGCTGTCCGGACATCGCAGGGCAACAATGAGCCCGCGCCAAAGGAAAAATAAGTAGAAAAGCAAGAAGATCATGCTTCCGATAAATCCGAATTCCTCGGCGATAATCGAGAAGATAAAGTCGGAGTACGGATACGGCAAATATTTGAGCTTCTGCACGCTGTGACCGAAGCCGGCGCCGGTTATGCCGCCGTGGCCGAGTGCCTGCAGGGAGCGCGATAAGTGATAAGTACTGTTCTGTTCATCGGAAAGCGGATCCATAAATGCGGTGAAGCGATTGATCCTATACTGCCAGCCTTCTGGATTGCTCATGATGGAGATGCTTGCAATGGCAGTGACGAGCAAGCTGATGACGATGCCTGCAAGAAACAACTGCTTCAAATTGGCACCGCCGGCGACGATAATGATGAGCGCGCAAGCGGAAAGGACGATACAAGCGCCTAAATCGGGCTGCATCATAATGATTCCGCAGAAAAACGCGATAATCACGAACACCGGAATAAGGCCTTTTTTGAAATCTCTAAATTTCTCGCCCTTCTTAGCAATGAGAGAGCCTAGATAAAGGATCAAGGCCAGTTTAGCGAACTCGGTCGGCTGAATGCCGATCGGCCCTACGTAGAGCCAGCTCTGAGCGCCGTTTAACTCCTTGCCAATGAAAGGGACCAAAATGAGCGTAACCATGACGGGGAAAAAGTAGAGGATGAATCCTTTTTTAAACGCGTTATAGGGAATGTTCATGACTACGAACATCGAGATCGTGCCGAGAACGGCCCACATCAGCTGGCGCTTCGTAAAGAACAGAGCGTCGAAATTGGCATCCTTCGAGATGACGGCCGTATTGGAGCTTGCGCTGAACACCATGACAAGTCCGAAACCGACCAGAAGCAGCGTGAGTACCAGGAGCAAGAAATCCGGCCTGCCGCGCAGGCCGTTTGTCTTCGATTTCGTCGTTTGTGGCTTCATAGCCAATTAGGCGAGCAGTTTCTTCAATTCTTGTAGACGAGCATTTGCCGCATTCAGAATCGGCTGTGGAATCTGCGATTCGTAGTCTAGACCATGCGGGAATGTAGCTCGTCCGATATACACGGATTCCACTTGCAGCACAGCGTGAGAGGATTCCAGCTTGCCTTCAATTGCGCGGACATTGAAGCGCAGGAAGTAATCTTCACGGTTCGTGCGGTCTTCCAGCTTCAGATCATATGTAGCGCGGTAATATTCCCATTGCCAGCGAACAAAGCCTAGCTTCTCCGCCGACTCGTCAAGATGCGAAAGTTCGCTAGTCATGCCGTTAAGGCCCGAGTTCTCAATTATCATCAGGTGATCCTCCTTCAAGCTTCAGAACAGGTTTTCTTCTTATCCATGATAGTATTTTTCATGAACGAGCGCAAGCCTAACTCCAGAGGGCGCAAGGTATCAAAAGTGACATATTTACGAAAAATGTTCGTGATTTTCGCTCAAACCGAGTTTCTGTTCACTCTCTCATTCTGATACAATAGAGGATAAGTCAATTGTGATCGAGGGGGTTTGTAAGCGTGAGTATAACGAGCAAGATGGAGGCACAGCTGCAAACTGTCTATCCGAACATGGTGCAATGGCGCAGATATTTGCACCAGCACCCGGAGTTGTCTTTTCAGGAGAAGGAAACGTCGAGCTGGATCGCGCAGCGGCTGGAGGAACTGGGCTGCGAGGTGAAGACGGGGATCGGCGGCGGCTACGGTTTGATCGCTACGATACGCGGCGATAAGCCCGGACCGGTCATTGCCCTGCGCACCGACATGGATGCGCTGCCGATCCAAGACGAGAAAACAACAGCGTATGCCTCTAGGGTTCCAGGCGTCATGCATGCCTGCGGACACGATGCGCATACGTCGACGATGCTTGCCATCGCCGGTTTCTATGCCGAGAATAAAGCGCTTGTTGCAGGGGAACGGCGATTGTTCTTCCAACCTGCGGAAGAGGTATGCCCAGGCGGCGCCCTCGGTATGATCGCAGGAGGAGCGCTGGATGGCGTGGATGCGATCTATGGCGTACATCTGTGGACGCCGCTTCCTTACGGGACTGCGGCAACAAGACCGGGACCGTTCATGGCTGCCCCGGATGAAATCTATATCGATATTAAAGGCAAAGGCGGACACGGCGGCTTGCCGCATGAAACCGTCGATGCCGTTGTGGTCGCTTCGGCCATCGTTCAAGCGATACAATCCATCGTAAGCCGCAATGTCAATCCGCTTGATCCCGCCGTCGTATCGATCGGCTCCATCCATGCAGGCTCGACGGCCAATGTCATTGCGGAAAAGTGCAGGATGACGGGAACCGTCCGATCGTTTACAGAGGAAGTTCGGGCCTTTATCAAAGACAGGCTGAAAACGATCGTCATGCAGACAGCCGCCATGTATGGCGCCACGGCTGAGCTCGAATACCGTGAAGGGTATCCGCCGGTTATGAACGATGCGGCTGAAACGGCCAGGTTCTTTAAGATCGCGCCCGCGGAGTTCGGGATCGAAGGGGCGATGGAATCGACGCTGATTATGGCGGGAGAAGACTTTTCTTACTATTTGCGCAAGGTCCCGGGCTGCTTTATGTTCGTCGGGGCAGGAAACGAAGAGTGCGGCGCGGTATATCCGCATCACCACCCGCGCTTCGATCTCGATGAACGAGCGATGCTGAAGGCGGCTAAGCTAATGATTGCGATGGCGGAAGATTATGCCGCGGACGCGACTGCAGCGTCACATTCATAAAAAATCCGCAATCGGCAACCCTAACGGATGAAGTCCAGGCATACTTTAACGTGTTCTGTGATTCATCAAGGAGGGAACAGTAAGTGACGCGACAAATCAAGGATATCATGTCAACCGATTGTGTAACTGCAAAGATGGAAGATAACGTTTATGAGCTTGCGGTTTTGATGAGGGACCATAACATCGGGTTTGTGCCGATTGTCGACGGACAGAAGCTGATCGGCATCGTAACCGACCGCGACTTGGTCGTTCGGGGCTACGCCGAGAAGCATTCCGGATCGACCGCGGTATCGGAAGTGATTACGACCGATATCGTGACGATTGATTCCAGCACTTCGGTAGATGAAGCTGCCGGAATAATGGCATCCAATCAAATCCGCCGGCTGCCCGTCGTCGAGAACGGCAACCTCGTCGGGATCGTGGCGATCGGGGATCTAGCGGTTCGGGAGATCTTCGTTAACGAAGCGGGAGATGCGCTCAGCAGCATTTCGCAGCAGAATCATAACGAGCATCACCACCCTGTAGTTCATTAAATGTAGGAAGCGATTTGGCCGAAATGGCCGAATCGCTTTTTTTATGCATATTTTTGGCTAAAAGTTTTCATACTGACAGAATGATACATTAGGCGAAGTGCATGCACTTTCAGCGAGTCAAGGAGAGGATAGGATGTTTAAACGCGAAAATCGGCCGTTGTGCGTACAGGCGGATTTTACAGTGCTTCTTGATGAACGCCATCAGGATGCGGAGGCGGCGCGGGAGCAGCTGTGCCGGTTTGCCGACCTCGTGAAAAGGCCGGGACATCTGCATACATATCGAATATCGCCGATGTCTCTTTGGCATGCAGCATCGTTAGGCATGACGCCTCAAGACATGCTGCGCGTGCTGTCGGAGTACAGCTGTTATGAAATTCCGCTCCCCGTATCAAGCGGCATTCGCAAGCTGGCGGACCGGTATGGAAAGCTCATGCTCCAGCAGACCCAAGACGGTGAACTTCTGCTGCTCGGCGAGGAAGAATTGCTGGCGACGCTAGGCACGAACAAAACAATTGCGAGCTACCTATATCCTGCAAAAGAGAGCGAGAAGAGATCGGTACGGCTTGAGGCGAGAGGGCTTCTCAAGCAGGAGCTGATCCGCATGGGTTATCCGGTACTCGATTTAGCCGGCTACCGGCATGGCGAAGCGCTCGAGGTGGAAATGAGAGAGACGAGCGCGGGCGGCAGACAGTTCCAGCTGCGCGATTATCAGGAACGGGCGGTCAATTTGTTTTACCGCGAAGGTCAAGCCGACGGCGGCAGCGGCGTGCTCGTGCTGCCTTGCGGTGCAGGCAAAACCATTATCGGCATCGCGGCGCTTGCCCGGCTTCGCTGCGATACGTTGATCCTGACGTCGAACGTCACCTCCGTCAACCAATGGAGAGCGGAGCTGCTCGATAAAACGACGTTAACCGAGCGGCAAATCGGCACCTATGCCTCATCGGCTAAAGAGGTGCGTCCAGTCACGATCGCGACGTATCAGATTTTGACGAACCGCCGGCAAAAGGGAGACGAATACAGCAATATGAGGCTGTTCGGCCAGCGGAACTGGGGGCTGATCATCTATGACGAAGTTCATCTGCTCCCAGCTCCGGTTTTTCGGATGACCGCCGATTTGCAAGCGACGAGACGGCTCGGCCTAACGGCAACGCTCGTTCGTGAGGATGGCCGGGAGGAAGATGTGTTTTCCTTGATCGGTCCGAAGCGTTTCGATCTTCCTTGGAAGACGCTGGAATCCAGAAGCTGGATTGCTTCGTTGTCTTGCACCGAGATCCGCATGCCGATGGCCCATGACGAGCTTGAAAGTTACCTTGCGGCTGAGGAAAAGGCGAAGATACGAATCGCAGGCGAAAATTCGGTCAAAATCGACGTTGTCAAGCGGCTGCTGCAAGTCTATAAAGGGAAGCCGGCACTAGTCATCGGCCAATATTTAACCCAGCTTCACCGTCTTGCCGAAGAGCTGGATGCGCCTGTACTAACAGGCGAGCTGCCGCATGAAGAGCGGGCTCGCCTCTATGAGGCATTCAAAGCGGGCGAGATCCCGGTTCTCGTTGTTTCGAAGGTCGCTAATTTTGCCGTCGATTTGCCGGATGCAGCCGTTGCCATCCAAGTTTCCGGAAGCTATGGCTCGCGTCAGGAGGAAGCGCAGCGGATCGGCCGGATATTGCGCCCGAAGCATGGCGATAACCAAGCATGGTTTTATACCCTCGTGTCCCAAGGAACTAGAGAGACGGAATACGCAAGCAGAAGGCAGCTCTTCCTGCTGGAGCAGGGATACCACTATGAGCTTAAGGAATGGTCCGAGCATGAGTCGGCGCTGCTGGAAGCTGAAGCCGACGACCAGGCTGGCAGCGGTCTCAGGGAGGCGGCGCAATGAATCTGAAGGACATAACGACCAGGCTGTCTGACAGCCATAAAGACGCATTCGGGAATAGTCCGTTATGGCAGGCTTGTAAGAACGATGGGACGTGGCCGGACATATTGTGGAGCCGCAGCGGCACACAACACGCTTGGCAGGCTTTATCCAGAGAGGCCAAGTACGCGCTCGAGACGGCCGTGAGCGCGTTCGGTCCGATGGCTTTCAGTGAGGAGCAGCTGCTAGCTGCAGCCCGCCCCGGCGTGGCGGGAGCGGAATTGCGCGTTGGTCTGCTTCAGCTGATGGAGGCGGGCATTTTGTTTGCCGTGCGGAAAGGTTGGGGGGAAAAGCAGTTTGTGCTGCCGGCCGATAACTATCCCATTTGGTATGAAACGATGGTGACCATGCAGCAAAAGAAGGATAAAGCTATCGTTCTTGTGCCGGAAGCAGTTGAAGCATGGGAGGTCGTCGCATCGGAAGAGAACGGCTACACGCCCCCGTTTAGCCTGCAATGCGTATATGTCACGGCAGAGCTGCTGAATAGCGGCATGAAACGGACGACCAAAGGGCTGCTAACGAAGCGGACGATTCAGAAGTGCGTCGACCAGTTATACGTTCAAAGCGGCCATTTTGCTCCATTGGCGAAATCAGAGCCTGCTGTACCCGCTGCCGAAACGGGCGAGACATATCCGCTGCAGCTGGCGATCTTCCTTGAACTTGCGGCGATAAAAGGCTGGTTAGCGGAACTCCCTCACGCATACGCGCTGCGTGAAGAGAACTGGAATAGCTGGCTGGAGCAGCAGCCGCTGCATCGGGAAACGGAACTGCTTCAACATATCTTGTCGCTGTATATGGATAAAAGCGCAGCCGTCGCCATCGGCGTTGCAGCGCTGTGCTTGCTCCCGCCCTATTCCTGGTTCAGGCTGGACGATGTGGAAAACCAGCTCTCGCTCCGGCAAGCTCATGCGGCGATAACGAAGCCGGTTGCTCCGACGCTGCAGGCCTGGTGCGGTCTCCTCCGCGCCCTGGGGTGGATGGAAATCGCTTCGGATGAGCAGGGCCAGCAGGTATTTCGATGGCTCATTCCTGCTGACATAACGGCTCAGGGGACGATAGAGGACGATCGTCAAAGCGCCGGACTTGCGCAAATTACGCCGGATGGCGATATATACGTCCCGGGCGATTGCAGCTGTACGACGATCTGGCAGCTGGAGCGGCTCGCCGTCCGAAAACGAACCGACCACATTGCCGTCTACCGTTTAGACCGACGCAGCCTCAAACCGGATGCAGCGGCAAGCATCTCGGCAATGGCGCTTACCGAATTTCTGGAGGAGGCGTCCGGAGAGAGACTGCCGGAAACCGTCCGCGCTTTTATAGCGGATGAATTCGGAAGCATCACAGTTACACTGCAAGGATCCGATCCCGCGGTAAGCCTGCTGCCCATGCCGTTATTGGAGAACGCAAGCGGAGATAAGGCGTCTTATGAACTCTTGACGGAAAGGCTTCCGTTAAAAGCGTTATTCACCGGCATTGATGAAGTGCCGTCCATGTGGCTGAAGCAGTTCAGAGCCTACCACAGCTCCACGAGAAGGGAACTGATGGAACTGGCGTTAAGCTGGCGAACCCCGGTTAAACTAAGCTGTGAAGGTGATGTAAGACCATTCGTGCCTGAACGCATCGTAGACGCGGACGGCCGCTGGAGCGTTGTCGGCCATTTCCAATCGGAGGACGGCTTCTCGCCCGCAGAGCTTAAACCGGACATGTGGCAGGAAATGATGCTGGTATTGCCGGTCGATATTGGCAGTATTTAGGCTCAATCTAGCGGTCCGCTCTACCTTTTTCAGTCTATGGTATGGTATGATACGAAATAGGCGGCAGCCTATTGTTCATAAAAGGGGCGGATATTATGCAAACAATGCCATTATCAGACCCTGCAGAGCTTGAAATGAGTAGTCATTCCTCGCTTGATATGGGGCATCTGCTATTAAGCGCCTATGAAATTGGCGATATGGTTAACCAATCGGCAGAAGTGGCCGAATACGCATATTGGAAATCGGTTGTCGATCAAGATGAGCGGGTACACCAGCTCGTCAAGCAATTTGCCAAAGCGAAAGAGCAGTTCGCCGATTGCGAACGGTTCGGACGGTTTCATCCCGACTATCACGCAGCGAAAGATAAAGTGGTAGCGATTGAACAGCAATTGAACGAGATCGAGAGCGTCAGCCGGTTCAAGGCTGCAGAGCAGCAGGTGGATGATTTGCTGCACGAAATCGCGAAGCAGATCGCAAGCTCGGTATCGGAGACGATCAAGGTTCCAAGCAACGACCCGTTGCCTAAAGGCGGCGGTTGCGGCAGCGGCGGTTCCTGCAGCTGCGGCAGCGGAGGATGCGGGTAACGAAGAGAGGAAACGGGGGGAGCTTACATGTTTTCGGAACGCGTCGGTTATATTGTCTGGGTAAGCGATCTCAAAGCTGCCCGTTCGTTGGAGAAATACGGAACAGTCCATTACGTGTCCCGTAAAATGCACTATGTCGTCATGTATATGAATGCCGACCGTTCCGAGGAAGTCGTCCGCAACATGGGGCGACTGCCGTACGTGAAACGGATTGAACGTTCATACCGCAATGAAATCAAGACGGAATACACGCAGGGCGTGCCTGATAAGACACGTTTCTATAGTTTGTAATGGAATTGCCGGCTCCCGATCGTGACTACGTTTGGGGGCTGTTTTTATATCACATTTATATCCATTAAATTACAATTTTGGTGTGACTTTATTTTATTATTGAAATCTTGGACAGGCATGCTACAATAATATGGAAAGTACATATAGATCATAAGGCCTATTGCGTGGGGAGGGGTGAATCGCGGGTGAAAGACAAGATGACGGAAAGATGGAACACGTATGAGTCGTTCCACGTCGTGCTTGGAGATAAGAAAGTGGCTGATATCGTCATCACGAACCATGCGAAGAGCCGCTGGACCGATCGCGTCGAGAGCGAGAGAACCGGCTTCGAGGACATTGCGGATTTCATGTGGCAGTGTTTGAAGCAGGGGCGGATCGAGCCTTATTACCGAAATGAGCAAGACGTGTATTTGATCGATGACGATCTCGTGTTTGTCGCCGAGTTTGCTGTCCTTGAGAAGGAAACCGATTTGGCCGGGAATCCGCTGCACAAGATGATCGTCGTAACCTTCCTCGGACGAATGTCCGAAACTATAGAACTACGAGACCTCAAGTCTTATTACTCATGGCTGAGACATTCCCGGAGAATGACTTTAATAAAGAATAGCAGGAAACGGAAATAATCGTGATCATAAGGAAAGCATGGGTGGCTGCACTCATGCTTTTTTAATTATTTGGGAGAATGATGGCGGTTTGATGTATAATGAAAGCTGACAGAAAGGAAGGGATGCCCTTCATGGCGCTAAATTTTCACCAGCTCCATATTTTTTATACGGTGGCGGAGCGGGGAAGCTTCTCGGCCGCTGCGCAGGCGCTGCACATGACGCAGCCTGCCGTTACGATGCAGGTCCAGTCCTTGGAGGATTATTTCGGGACAAAGCTGCTTCTGCGTTCAACGAAACGGATCGAATTGACCGAGGCGGGACGCGCGCTGATGCCTTTCGCCCAGCGCAGCATCGATCTGATACGCGATACGGATATGCACATGTCCAAATTTACGAAGCAGCTGAAGGGTCGTCTGCAGCTAGGAGCAAGCCTGACGATCGGTGAGTATATTTTGCCGCGTCTGCTCGGTCCGTTCGGACAAGAATACCCTCATATCTCCATCAGTATGAAAGTGATGAATACGGCGCAGATCATGGAGGAAATCGTCAACCACCAGCTCAACTTCGGCTTGATCGAGGCGCCGGTTAATCATCCGGACATGCATATGGAAGCGGTCATGAGCGACGAGCTGCAGCTGATCGTCGGGAAGAACCATCCGCTTGCGGACGCAACGATCGTGGAGCTGGAAGATGTAATGAATTATCCGTTCGTGCTTCGGGAGCAAGGCTCCGGTACGCGGCTTGTCATGGAGGATGAGCTGAGGGCGAAAAATATCGATCTTGCGCAGATGAAAATCGTGATGGAGCTCGGCAGCACAGGTGCGGTAAAATCCGCCGTAGAAGCGGGGCTCGGCATCTCCTTCGTATCCAGTTCGTCGGTGAAGCACGAGGTCGCGCTCGGTTTGATTAAGAAGATTCCGATTCGGGATGTACGGTTCAAACGCCAATTTTATTCGATTTTCTTGAAATCCGCGCTGCTGCCGATTTCAGCGGTAACGTTTCTCAGCTTCTTGAGAGAGAGGGATTTGCGCCAATGGCTCTAATGAGTTTCAACAATCGTGCCGATATGCACACGCACACGACTGCTTCCGACGGCTTGCAGCGGCCGGCGGATAATGTTGCGATGGCGAAGAAACGCGGGTTGGGAGCCATTGCGATTACCGACCATGATACGGTTGATGGGATTGCCGAGGCGTTGGAAGCGGGCGAGCGGCTGGGCATCACCGTTGTTCCGGGCGTAGAAATCAGTACTGTCGCAGATGGGCGCGACATACATATATTGGGATATTACATTAACTGGAATAGTGTTGCGTGGCAAGCGAAATTAAAATCGCTGGCGGGCACCCGTGAGCAGCGAAACGCAATGATTATCGCTCGGTTAAACGAATTAGGCATTTCCATTTCTATGGAAGAGGTATTGGAAGCTGCCCTAGCGCAAGGCAAGGACGGCGGCTCGCTTGGCCGTCCGCATATTGCAGCCGTCTTGGTCGAGAAACAGGTTGTCGGTTCGATGCAGGAAGCGTTCGACCGCTATTTGGGCGAAGGAGGAGCGGCCTATGCGAATCCGCCTAGGCTGCATCCATCCGAAGCGCTGACGTGGATCAAGGAAGCCGGCGGAACAAGCGTCATCGCGCATCCTGGCATTTACGGCAATGATGAATTGGTCGAAGCGATCATTGCTCGCGGCGCCGATGGGATCGAGGTGTACCATCCGGATCATTCGCCGGACGACGAAGCGCGGTATCTTAAATTGGCAGAGAAGTATAAGTTGATCATTACGGGAGGTTCCGATTTTCACGGGGAACGCCATGGCGTCGTATTTCATGGCGAAATGGGAAGCAAGACCGCTCCGATGGAAGTGCTGCGGCAGTTAAATCCTTCTCGGAGGTGATGCCATTGCTCGGCGCGCTTTACACGATCAAAGAGGTCTCCGAACTGACGGGGCTATCGACCCAGTTGATTAGAAAGTGGGAGCAGCGATATGCGGCGGTCAATCCGCTGCGCATGCCTAACGGCTACCGCGGCTATACGGCGCAAGATATCGAAACGATCCGATGGTTGAAGCGGCGCGTCGATGAAGGCAAACCGATTGGCATGGCTGCGATGGAGCTAAAAAGCTTGCTTTACTCGAATATCCAGCCGCCGCTAGCAGATAGCGTCGACGGAGAGGGAGAGAGGCAAGGGCCGATCGGCATGCTGCTGCATTACCTGGAGCAAGCCGATCTGTGCGGAGCGGAGAAGGTATACCAGCAGTTACGAGCGCTGCGCTCCATGGAGCTGCTGCTTGCAGAAGTGATTAAGCCGGCGCTTCTTGAGCTTGGCGAGCGGTTCGAGCGGGGGGAACTGAACGAATCCCAGAAAAATGCCGGCAGTCAATTTATCCGCGATAGGTGGATGGCAAGCAGAATTTGAATATTAAAAGGGGATCTCAGCTTGGATGAGATCCCCTTTTTGCTTATTTGATTTGGTTAGGCAGTTCCTTCAAGCGCTGCTCATCCGGCGTGATGAACAGCGTTTTCTGATGGTCGTAAATGACAAAGCCGGGCTTGGCGCCGCTAGGCTTCTTCACGTGCCGGATCAGCGTATAGTCGACAGGCACAAGGCTGGATGAGCGGGCTTGGCTAAAGTGGGCGGCTAGCATCGCGGCTTCCTCCAGCGTCTTGTCATTAAAGCCGGTCCCGCGGATGACGACATGCGACCCGGGGATGTCTTTGGTATGCAGCCAAGTATCATTCGGCGCAGCCGCCTTGTTCGTTAAGAACTCGTTCTGCGTATTGTTCTTGCCTACGTAAATCGGAATGCCTTCGGACGAAGTGTAGCACAGCAGCGCAGGCTGCTTCGGCTTCTTCTTCCGCGCGCCGCGCTTCTCGCGGGAACGCAAGTAGCCTTGCTCCGCAAGCTCGTCGCGAATCTCGTCAATATCCGATAGCGACGCGCTTTCCAGCTGCTGCAGCAGGGAAACCAAGTAGTCGATCTCCTCGCGCGCCCGCTGCATCTGTTCGGCCACGATCGCCAGGCTGTTTCTAAATTTCGTATATTTCTTGAAATAGCGCTGAGCGTTCTGGGAAGGCGTGAGCTGCGGGTCCAGCTGGATGCGGATCATCGGCTGCTCATCATCGTAATAGTCGATCGTTTCTACGAAGGCGTCGCCGCGCTTCACCGCATGCATGTTCGTCGTAAGCAGTTCTCCCAGTACGCGGAAACGGTCGGCTTCATTTGCCTCTTTCAGCGTATCCTCCAGCTTTTCCAGCTTCTTCTCGTTTTTGTTCCGCTCGTTCTGAATGAACCGGACGAGGTCGGCAACCCGCTGCTTCACCGTATCTCGCTGCGCCTTGTCGCCATAGAACGCTTCGAGGCATCCGCTTACGGTCTCATAGACGGTTTTCTCGCCTACGATATGCGTCAGATCCGTCACGGCGAAAACGGATTTGCCGCTGCTGCCGATCGTAACGAGCTGAGGCTCGTAGCGATGCTCGGCGAATCGCTGCATCATGCGCCGGAATGCCGGCCACAGCAGTTGAGCCGAGCGCGGCGTATCCGCGCCATGCTCGGGAAAGAGTTCCGGTGCGTCTACGGCCGCGCGGTGAGCGATTTCTCTTGCCAGGAGCGGGCTGATCCCGCTGAATGCCTCGACAAGCAGCTTCTCCGGCGACAGCGAGCCCGGATGAACCGGCTTCGGCTGCGTACCGAAATGAATGCTGTCCTCGTCAGGAATCGGCGGGTTCAGCAGAAATTCAGCCGCGTGCAGCAGCGCGTTCGCGAAAGCCCCTTCCTCCGAGAACGAGAGCGGGTCGGCCTTCCCTTGTTCCGGAGGCGCCACGTAAGCAACGCCGGGCATAATGATGCGATAGCTGCTAATAGCAGGCGTTACATGATGAATCCCGTCATGGATCGTTTCCGTGGCGGCGTCAAGCAAAATAATGTTGCTGTGCCGCCCCATCAGCTCGATGACGATCCGTTTGAAAAACATGTCTCCAAGCTCGTCGCGGGTCCGGATATCCAGATGAATGATCCGCTCATTGCCGATTTGCCTCACCGCTTCGATGACGCCGCCTTCGCAATATTTGCGAAGCAGCATGCAGAACATCGGCGCTTCGAGCGGATTGACGTAACTCTGTTCGGTCCAGTGGACGCGAGGGTAGGTCGGGTTTGCGGAAAGAAGCAGCTTGCCCTGCGCGCCGTTGCCGCGAATTTGCAGGACCAGGTCGTTAGAAGTGGGCTGATGTATTTTATGAATGCGCGCGCCGATCAACGTTTGAAGCTCGTGCGTGACCGCGCGGGTAACGATGCCGTCCAAAGCCATGTCGTTCACTATCCCCTTTGTTTCCGTTTCATTCCCCTATCATGCCATATTCAAGACAAAAACTTAAGTCCCAAGCTGGGATATTTTGCAGTTTGTCCGAATACATTTAGGCCATAGAGGCTGTCCGTCAGGCGGCACGTAACAGGAGGGAGACGGGGCATGGAACATAGGAAGTGGCATCAAATGGAAACAAACGAGCTTACGGAGGCGCTTCAATCTTCTTTGGATACCGGTCTGACGCCAAGCGTTGCGGCGGAACGGTTGCAGCAAGTCGGGCGCAATGAGCTGACGGAGGGCAAGAAGGTGTCTCCGGTCAAGCTGTTCCTCGGCCAGTTCAAAGATTTTATGGTGCTGGTGCTGATGGGGGCGACGCTGATTTCCGGCTTGCTCGGCGAATATTTGGATGCGATTACGATCGTCGCCATCATCGTCCTGAACGCCATACTGGGCTTCGTTCAGGAATTTCGGGCGGAAAAATCGCTTCGCGCGCTGAAGGCGCTGTCCGCGCCGCTTGCCAAAACGCTGCGCGGCGGCGAATCCGTTATCGTACCGGCCAGCGAGCTTGTGCCGGGCGACATCGTCGAGCTTGAAAGCGGCGACCGGATTCCGGCCGACATCCGCTTTATCGAAGCGAACAGCTGCTACGCCGAGGAGTCGGCGCTTACCGGCGAATCCGTTCCGGTCAGCAAGCACAGCGATGTGATCGCAGCTGAGGAGCTTCCGCTCGGGGACATGAGAAACATCGGATTCATGGGCACGATGGTCACCCGCGGAACGGCGAAAGGCATCGTCGTCCGAACGGGCATGGGAACCGAAATGGGCAAAATCGCGAATTTGATCCAGCAAACGGAATCGATGGAAACGCCGCTGCAGCACCGCTTGGAGCAGCTGGGCAAAATTTTGATCATTGTGGCTTTGGCGCTTACGGTCATGGTTGTCTTAGCTGGCATTCTGCACGGACAACCTGCTTATGAAATGTTCCTTGCCGGGGTAAGCCTTGCGGTTGCCGCCATTCCGGAAGGGCTTCCGGCCATCGTGACGATCGCTCTTGCGCTCGGCGTGCAGCGTATGATCAAACGGCGGGCTATCGTGCGCAAGCTGCCGTCCGTCGAAACGCTCGGGTGCGCCTCCGTCATCTGTTCGGACAAGACAGGGACGCTGACCCAGAACAAAATGACCGTTACGAAGCTTTGGATCGGCGGCCATGCAATGGACGTTACGGGCGAAGGGTACGAGCCGACAGGCTCCTGCTATGAAGGCGGGAAAGCGGTCGATATCAAGCATCACCTGCCGCTTCGCAGATTGCTGCAAATCGCCGCGCTATGCAACAATGCCGTCGTTTCCCGAATTGACGACGAGCAGGAAGCAAAGCGCAAAAAGTCCAAAACGACGTTCGTTCAGGATGAGTGGGTGCTGAAGGGCGACCCGACGGAGGGAGCGCTGACGGTCCTTGCATCCAAGCTTGGCGTCACGGCGAAATCGCTCGAAGGCCTCTATCAGCGCGTTAAGGAATTCCCGTTCGATTCGGAGCGGAAGCGGATGTCGGTGCTCGTCAGCCACCAAGGCGGGCGGCTCATCTGTACGAAGGGCGCGCCGGACATGCTGATGGAACAGTGCAACTATATTTTGTGGGACGGCAAGGTCGTTCCGTTCACGGCGACGCTGAAGCAGAAGGTGACGAATGCAGGCGAGGACATGGCGCAATCGGCGCTTCGCGTGCTCGGCTTTGCCTACCGGGATCTGCGTCCGCACGATGCGGCTGATGCGGATGCCGACGTGGAAAACCAGCTTATCTTCGTCGGACTCTCCGGCATGATCGATCCGCCGCGCCGCGAGGTTCGCGAATCGATCGCCAACTGCCGCCGCGCCGGCATCAAAACGATCATGATCACCGGCGACCACCAGTTAACGGCCGAAGCGATCGCAGGGCAGCTCGGCATCATGCCGCGCGGCGGGATTGCCGTGAGCGGCCAGCAGCTAAACGGAATGAATGAGGAACAACTGGACCGGCTCATCGACAATATTTATGTGTATGCGAGGGTTTCTCCGGAGCATAAATTGCGGATCGTCAAAGCGCTGCAGCGTAAAGGGCATGTCGTGGCGATGACCGGCGACGGCGTTAACGATGCGCCTGCGATCAAGGCGGCGGATATCGGGATCGCGATGGGGATTACGGGTACCGACGTCTCCAAGGAAGCTTCTTCCCTCGTGCTGAGCGACGATAACTTCTCCAGCATCGTGGCGGCTATCGAGGAAGGCCGGGGCATTTATGAAAATATCCGCAAATTCATCCGATACCTGCTGGCTTCGAACGTAGGCGAAATATTGGTTATGTTCTTGGCGATGATGGCCGGATTGCCATTGCCGCTCGTGCCGATTCAAATCTTATGGGTCAACCTCGTCACCGACGGTCTGCCGGCGATGGCGCTCGGCGTCGATCAGGCGGAGAAGGATCTGATGCAGCAGAAACCGAGGTCTGCAAAAGAGAATATATTCGCTCGCAGGCTTGGATGGAAAATCATCAGCCGCGGCATTTTGATCGGCGTTTGTACGCTGGCTGCGTTCTGGATCACGCTGAAATCCGGTCCGAACACGCCGGCCAATCTGGTTCATGCGCAAACAGTAGCCTTCGCGACTCTCGTCATGGCGCAGCTCATCCATGTTTTCGACTGCCGCAGCTCCAGGTCGATTTTCCACCGGAACATTCTGCAAAACAAATACTTGCTGTTCGCGGTGCTGTCATCCGTTATCCTCATGCTCGGCGTACTCTATATCGATGCGCTGCAGCCGATTTTCAAAACGGTGCCGCTTAACTTCCGCGACTGGTGCCTCGTCATGGTGGCTGCGGGCATCCCAACCTTCATGATGGGTATCGGCAGCGTGCTCGGCACGACTGAGAAGAAGAAAAAATCGAATTGGCCGCTTAGCGGGCCAAAGTCGGTAACGAGATAACCGCTAAAGTCTGAGCAGGTCGGGTCATACCCGCCGCTCAGGCTTTTTTTTGCGTTTGCGAGGGATTAATCTTCACCTTAGGTTATGGTTTATACTGGCTTAAGGAGGCTCTAATGCGATGAAAATCAATGATTTGGCCAAACAGCTGAATATTACGCAGCGGGCGATTCGCTTATATGAGGCGAAGGGGCTGCTTAAGCCGCAGCGCGGCGAAGATAACGGCTACCGGTACTATACCGACTTGGATGCCTGGCGGCTGCAGACCATTTCGGCGCTGCGGGAAATCGGGCTCAGCTTGGAGCAGATCAAATCGCTGCTCGTGAAGCTGGAGCAAGGCGATTCGGCGACCGTGCACCATTATCTCGAGCTGCAGCGCATGGCGCTGGCCGCCAAATGGGTGGAATGGAAATACGCCATCGGGATGCTGGACGAGCTGATCGCGAGGTTTGAATCGAAGGGACGGCTCGATATGACGGACCTGTTTCAGCTGGCTGGGGAGCTGAAGCAAATCCATCATAGCCAAGCGAGCTGGCTGGATGAATGGGGGTTTGACCGGCTGGCCGCTGAGTTTGACCGTTCCTCGGCCAAGCACTCCGCCGGATCGGCGCTGTCGCAGAAGGAATACGAGACCGCGCTCGATTTTGTCGTGCAGTGGATAGCTCCGAAACCGGGAGAGCAGGGGATTGATATCGGGACAGGAACAGGCAATTTGGCGGGAAAGCTTCTGGCCCAAGGCGCGTTGATGTCGGCCGTCGACCAGTCGAAAGAAATGCTGGCAAGATGCAGAGAGAAATTCCCGGGGATAACGGCTAAGCTTGGGAATGCGATGGCGCTCCCTTATACGGACAAACAGTTTGCTTTTATCGTTTCAGCGTTCGCCTTGCATCATCTTGACGCCCGTCAGCAGCTGCTCGCGCTCGCGGAAATGGACCGGGTGCTGATGCCGGCCGGACGGATTTGCGTTGCGGGTTTGATGATGGATGGCAGAACTACGGCGATCCCCGAGCTTGACTCGACGAAGCACCCGACCGATCGCGGCAACCTGCTGGAGTGGTTCCGAAATCGGGATTATATCACGGTTTCCCATGGTGTCAATGAATGGATTCATGTCGTGTATGCGGTTCGCAAGCATTGACTTGACCTTCACCTAAGGTCAGGCCGTACCCTTGCCTGGAAGCCAATATCGGGAGGGAACCCTCGCATGCCAGATCATGACTCTATTTATCAGTTTGAGGCCGAACGCTATGAACGGCTCGTATCGAGAGAAGATGTCGAAGGGAATTTGTTGAAAACGATTCGTAAAATCGTCCCGGACGCCTCCGCGATGAACGCCGCCGATATAGGTGCCGGTACCGGCCGCGTAACGGCGCTTCTTGCGCCGCTTGTCCGGAGCGTCACCGCGATCGACAGCTCCGCCGCCATGCTGGAGCGGGCATCGCTCAAGCTTTCCGCGGGAGGCTATGCCAATTGGCAAACGAAAGCCGGCAGCCATGATTGCTTGCCTCTCGAGACGGACGCGATCGACCTTCTTACGGCAGGATGGACCATCTGCTACTGCACTAGTTCGACGATCGAGGATTGGCGGGAGCAGCTCGACCGTATCATGACCGAAATCCGCCGCGTTCTAAAACCGGGAGGCACGGCGATCATCTTCGAAAATTTCGGCACAGGCTCATCCGTCCCCAATCCGCCGGATTTTTTAACGGGCTATTTTGCCGCTCTCGAGATGGACTACGACTTCCATCATGAAGCGATACGCACCGATTATCGCTTCGAATCCTTTGAAGAAGCGCTCGCGCTTACCGGCTTCTTCTTCGGCGATTGGCTTGCCGACATCGTCTCATCAAGCGGCTCCCGCGACTTGCCCGAATGGACCGGCGTCTGGTGGAGACGGTTCGATTAAACCTCGGTATCTGATATTTACTGAGGCTATCGCCGCCAAAAGAACCGGCGGCTCGGATTGCCGGGGGCGGCGAAGCTGCCCCCCTGGCTATCCCCCCAAACTAACTTCGGCGCCAAAAGAACCGGCGGCTCGGATTGCCGGGGTCGGCGAAGCTGCCCCCCTGGCAATCCACCCAAACTAACTTCGCCGCCAAAGAACCGGCGGCTCGGATTGCCGGGGGCGGCGAAGCTGCCCCCCTGGCTATCCCCCCAAACTAACTTCGCCGCCAAAAGAACCGGCGGCCTAAGATTGCCGGGGTCGGCGAAGCTGCCCCCCTGGCAATCCCCCCAAACTAACTTCGCCGCCAAAAGAACCGGCGGCCCAGATTGCCGGGGTCGGCGAAGCTGCTCCCCTGGCAATCCCACCCAAACTAACTTCGCCGCCAAAGAACCGGCGGCCTAAGATTGCCGGGGTCGGCGAAGCTGCCCCCCTGGCAATCCCCCCAAACTAACTTCGCCGCCAAAGAACCGGCGGCCCGGATTGCCGGGGTCGGCGAAGCTGCCCCCCTGGCAATCCAATCCTAGCGCCAAAAGTAAAGCGTGTCCCGAATGGGACGAAAGCGAGTCCAAGCTCGCATTCCCATCCACGCGTCTCTGCTAGGCATCACGTTCCCATGTGTCCCGCAAGGGACAACAGGCCGATCGCAAGCGCCAAAAGTCAAGCGTGTCCCGAATGGGACGAAAGCGAATTCCAAGCACGCATGACCCCGGGGGCGGTTCTCTGCCGCACAGACGTTATGCCATCCGGGTGTCCAGAGGGCGGAGCCCTTGGGGTCCCCCTTAGAAAAGGGGGATTTAGGGGGATGTAAATGCAACAAAGTGATGCAAAAATGCAAAGATTAAGGTACACTAAATAAATTATAATGTTCCTTAGCAAGTAAATCAGATGATTTCGGTCGGATAAAAGGAGCGCAAGCAAGATGAACTTTACAAAGATGCATGGATTGGGAAATGATTTTATCGTCGTAGCAGGCGAAACGCAGCTGCCGGAGAATGCGGCACAATTGGCAGAACGGCTCTGCAACCGCTTTTTCGGCATTGGCGCCGACGGACTCGTATATATACTACCTTCGGAAAATGCGGACTTCCGGATGAGGATCATCAACTCTGACGGATCCGAAGCGGAGCAGTGCGGCAACGCCATTCGCTGCGTAGCGAAATACGTGTACGACAACGGCTTGACGGATAAAGAAACGCTGACGATCGAGACGCTCGGCGCGGGCGTGCAGGAAGTTCAGCTGACTGTTGACAACGGCAAAGCCGTGCTCGTACGCGTGAACATGGGCCAGCCGATCCTTGAAGGGCTGAAGGTGCCGACGACGATCGACGCCAACCCGGTGATCAACCAATCGATCGAAGTAGACGGCCGCGAGTTCAAGTTTACGGCCGTTTCGATGGGCAACCCGCACTGCGTCATCTACGTGGACGACGCGGTCAACTTCGACCTGAACGCATGGGGGCCGAAGCTCGAAGTGCATCCGCTGTTCCCTCGTAAAATCAACGTGGAATTCGTAACGGTCCGCTCCAAGGACTTCACCGATATGCGCGTTTGGGAGCGCGGCGCAGGCCCGACGCTGGCTTGCGGAACGGGCGCTTGCGCGACAGTAGTCGCATCCGTGCTGAATGGATTCACGGATCGCAAAGCGACGGTATCGCTAAAAGGCGGCGAGCTGTTGATCGAATGGAATGAAGAGAACAACTATGTATATATGACGGGCCCTGCAGCCGAAGTGTATCGGGGGACAGTAACCGTCTAAGGCTGAAATGAAGGAGTTTTGACAATGAAACCGGATTTGCGGGAAGCGCTAGGTGCGCGCATCTTGACCGGGGACGGCGCGATGGGAACCTACCTGTATGGGATGGGGTTCCCTGTCGGCGTTTCATACGAAGAATTTAACGTGCTGCGTCCCGAAGTCATCGCGGACGTGCACCGTCGATATTACGAAGCAGGGGCGCGGGTCATCGAGACGAACACGTTCTCGGCGAACCTGGCCAGCCTCTCGAATTATGGGCTGGATAACCAGGTTGAGGCGATTAACCGCGCTGGCGTGCAGATCGCAAGAGCCGCGGTCGGAAGCGATGCGTACATTGTCGGCGCGGTCGGTTCGATTCGTGCCGGCAAACGCAGAAATATCGGCATGCAGCAGCTCGAGCAGTTGTTCGCGCAACAGATCGACGCGCTTCTCGGTGCAGGCGCCGATGGCATTTTGCTGGAGACGTTCTATGACTTAGAAGAAGCATTGCTCGCACTGCGCATTGCGCGCAAGCTGTCCAATGTGCCGGTCCTCTGCCAGTTTGCGGTTGAGAAAGAGGCTGTGACGCTGGACGGACAACCGCTCGCAGCGGCCTTCGACAGGCTGCGGCAGGAAGGCGCCGATGTCGTCGGCTTCAACTGCAGAAGCGGCCCGAACGGCATTCTGAGGGCGATCGACTCGATCGTCGGCGACGTCGAATTGCCGTTGTCGGTCTTTCCAAACGCGGGCATTCCGGATTATGTGGACGGTAAGTATAAGTTTTCGGCGACGCCGGAGTACTTCGCCGAATCCGCCCGCAAATTCGCGGACCGCGGCGCTCGGATTATAGGCGGATGCTGCGGTACGACGCCGGCGCATATCGCGGCAATCGCGAAGGCGCTGGACGGCTACGCGCCCCAGCCGGTCGAAGCGGATGCGGTCCAACCTGCGGTTCAGCCCGAAGCGATCGTCGTTCAACCGGCCGTGGCACCTGAACCCGGTCCGATCAAAGCAGCCGAAGCCGGCGGCATTATAGAGGCTGAGCCGAACATCGTGGAGCTCGTGAAACAGCGCCACACGGTTATCGTAGAGCTTGACCCGCCGCGAGACCTGAACATTCAGAAGTTCATGGACGGCGCAAAGGCGCTCAAAGCGTGCAAAGCGGACGCCGTAACGATGGCCGACAATTCGCTGGCCGTCACGCGCATGAGCAACATTGCGCTTGCATCGCTCCTTCAACAGCAGGTCGGCATTCGTCCGCTCGTGCATATCGCCTGCCGTGACCGCAACTTGATCGGTACGCAGTCGCATATGATGGGGCTTGATGCGCTCGGTATCGACCATGTGCTTGCCGTGACGGGCGATCCCGCGAGATTCGGCGACCTGCCGGACTCAAGCTCCGTATACGATTTGACGTCGTTCGAAATGATCCGCATGATCAAGCAGCTGAACGAGGGCGTTGCATTCTCGGGCAAGCCGCTGAAGCAGAAGGCGAACTTCATCACAGGGGCTGCGTTCAATCCGAATGTCAAATATTTGGATAAGGCGATCGCGCGTCTGGAGAAGAAAATCGATTCCGGGGCCGACTATATCATGACGCAGCCGGTGTACGACAACGAGCTGATTATTCGGATCGCGGAAGCGACGAAGCATCTGTCCGTGCCGATTTTTATCGGCATCATGCCGCTGGCAAGCGGACGGAACGCCGAATATTTGCACAACGAGGTGCCGGGCATCCAGCTGTCAGACGAGGTCCGCAAGCGGATGGCGGGCCTGGAAGGCGAAGAAGGCCGAGCGGAAGGCGTGAAAATCGCCGAAGAACTGCTAGATACCGCGCTTGAGCATTTCAATGGCATCTATCTGATTACGCCGTTTATGTTCTATGACATGACAGTCAAGCTGACGGAATACGTATGGCAAAAAACGAGAGAAAAAACGGGTTAACCTCGTTTTTTCTCTCGTTTACGCTTTAACACTTGTTCGACTAAAGAAAATGAATTAGAATAGTCAATGGATGCACTTGCCATGCCGCTTCGAATGCGATAGAATAGGTGACCTGACTGTCACTGAGGGGATCGCAAGCAATCGGCTGGCCGAACGTATGCTCCGGACATTTTTCGTCAAGAATAATGCAATATTCTGTCATTATGAATCAAGGTTTTTGGCAGAAGATTAGACTCCATCATTCTTGCGCTTATCTATACATCGTGTTCAATTGCATGATCATGCACGGGAGATACCGGAGGGGAACAAACATGGCCATTAAGCTCATCAATATCGGATTCGGAAACATCGTTTCCGCCAATCGCATTATTTCGATTGTCAGTCCGGAATCGGCGCCGATTAAACGAATTATTCAAGAAGCACGCGACCGCCATATGCTCATCGACGCGACATACGGACGGCGCACACGCGCTGTCATTATTACGGACAGCGATCACGTCATTCTATCCGCCGTGCAGCCGGAGACAGTCGCGCACAGGCTATCGACCAAGGATGACGATCACGACGAATAACGGTGACGGGGAGTATTATGAAAAAGGGATTGTTAATCGTTTTATCCGGCCCATCGGGCGTAGGCAAGGGGACGGTCTGTTCCGAACTTCGGCATAAGCAGAGCGACCTCGTGTATTCCGTTTCGGCCACAACTCGCGCACCCCGCACGGGGGAGATTGACGGCATTAATTATTTCTTCAAGACGCGCGAGCAATTTCAAGAAATGATCGCGAACGACGCGCTTCTCGAGCATGCGGAGTATGTAGGCAACTATTACGGCACGCCCCGCGATTTCGTTGAGCGTACGCTGGAATCGGGGAAGGACATCATTCTTGAAATTGAAGTGCAAGGCGCTTTAAAGGTGAAAGAGAAGTTTCCTCAAGGTGTCTTTATTTTCTTGGTGCCGCCATCCCTGGATGTGCTCAAGCAGCGAATTACAGGACGCGGGACGGAGAATGCCGATATTATTGACCATCGCATGACCGTCGCGGTGGAAGAAATGAATCTGATTCATTATTACGATTATGCGGTCGTCAACGACCAGATTGATGCAGCATGTCATCGCATACAGAGCATTATCGTCGCGGAGCATTGCCGTCGCGACCGGTTTATCGAAGAGCTTGAGGAAGTAAAAGAAGCTTCCGAGAAAGCCTAGCATGAGTGAGGTGAGGGAACGTTGTTATATCCATCGATCGATGAAATGATGAAGAAAGTTGACAGCAAGTATTCCTTGGTAGTTGCGGCATCCCGCCGTGCAAGAATGCTTCGCGACGGCAGCAAGACCGAAATTCGCACGCCAAAGTCCCATAAACACGTCGGCGTTGCGCTCGAGGAGATCTACCACGACATTCTGGTCGTCGAGAGCACGCTGAATAAGAAAGACTAGTTTCGCATCCATTCGACTTCATCAACATTCCAGTAAGGTCACTGTCTCGATTTTTGAGGAGTGGCCTTATTTGATTAACGGGACAAAGGCCATTTGATCCCAACACTACGGTTAAAGGGGAATATAATGTTGTGAACCTTGAACTGCAACAGTTTAAAGCGGAGTTTTTTAAAGCGCTGGCCCATCCGATGCGGATCCGGATATTGGAGGTGCTGTCGGAAGGCGACCGGACGGTGAACGAAATTCAATCCATCATCGGAAGCGAAGGCTCGGCGGTATCCCAGCAGCTTGCGATCCTGCGCAGCAAGAACGTCGTATATGGCAGTAAAGACGGCACGACCGTCATCTATAGCCTGCGCGACCCCTTAGTAAAGGATCTGTTAAGCGTGGCCAAGCGCATCTTCGACAATCACTTGGTCGGTACGATCACGATGCTTGAAAATATGCGCACGGAATGATAGCAGAAAACAACTAATCAATGCCTAAGAGGCGTTGATTTTTTTTGTGCTCGGAGTTATTATTTCTCCATATATTCAAATATTCAAATATTATAAGAAAAGAAGGGTTCCAGTATGAAATGGTCGGGCAGATTCGAAGGGTATCGCTTGGAATCGTTGCGGCGGGATATCGTTTCGGGCTTGATTGTCGGGATCGTCGCGATCCCGCTGGCGATGTCTTTTGCTATTGCTTCAGGCGTAAACCCGCAATTCGGCATTTATACGACGGTTATTGCAGGCTTTCTCATTTCATTGCTCGGGGGATCGAAATTTCAGATTGGCGGGCCGACCGGAGCGTTTATTCCAATCCTGCTCGGCATCGTGCTGCAATATGGATATGAGAAATTGTTGATCGCCGGCATGCTTGCAGGGGTTATGCTGGTTCTCATGGGGATTTTCAAGCTTGGCGTTCTGATTCAATTCATTCCTCGCCCTGTCACCATCGGTTTTACGGCAGGCATCGCCGTTATTATCTTCTCCGGACAGATCTCTAATTTCCTCGGGCTCCGCGGCATCGAGCGGCACGATGATTTTCTCTCAAACCTAGGGGAAATCCTTTCGCACCTGTCAACCATCAATATGTACAGCGTAGCGACCGCGTTTATCTGCTTGATCATCATGCTTCTCATGCCTAGGTATCTTCCGAAGGTCCCCGCTTCGCTTCTAGGACTCCTCATCTCAACCATTGTATCGGTTCTGTTCTTTCATGGGAAAGTGACGACGATCGGTTCGGCTTACGGCTCGATTCCAAGCTCGTTCCCAGTGCTTGTTATTCCCCATTTAACGTTTGAAACCGTGATTCAGCTGCTGCAGCCGGCTTTTGTAATCGCCATGCTTGGCGGCATTGAATCTCTGCTGTCCGCCGTTGTCGCAGACGGCATGACCGGCACCAAACACAACAGCAACCGGGAGTTGATCGGGCAAGGGATCGCCAATCTGGCGGCTCCGCTATTCGGCGGAATTCCGGCTACGGGAGCGATTGCGCGCACGGCAACCAATATTAAGAGCGGGGCCGCTTCGCCGGTTTCAGGCATGGTCCATGGGGTAGCCGTGCTGCTCATACTATTGCTGTTCGCGCCGCTTGCATCCGACATTCCGCTCGCCGCCATGGCGCCCATTCTTATGGTCGTTGCTTGGAATATGAGCGAGCGTAAACATTTCGTTCAAGTGCTTCGGCTGAAGACGAGCGATTCTCTTATCATGGCGGCAACCTTTCTCCTCACCGTTCTGACGAACCTGACTACGGCAGTCGAGCTGGGGCTTCTCATGGCGGCTATTATTTTTGTGTATCGCATGAGGAGCGCATTAACCGTAACTAGAGTGCAGCTTGATCAGAGATCTTCGCAGATCAGCATCATTACGATCGAAGGTCCGCTTTTCTTTGGTGCGGCAAGCAGATTTGAGGAGCTATTCAAGCCCTCGATGCCTCCGAAGCCGAACGTGACGATTCTACAAATGGCGGGCGTTCCTTTCATCGATTCAACAGGTGAACATAAACTGGACATGATCGTCGATCGGATCCATCGGGATGGCGGTTCGGTCGTTTTAGCCGGGATTCAAAAACAGCCGCTGCAATTATTGCAAGCTAGCGGATTGGCCCTGAAGATTGGGGAAGCGAATATCGTGGAGCATCCGGACGAAGCGCTGCACGTCGCGATTCATAGAAAGGATACCGGCAAATAACTAGATTTATTCGGTGCACAGGTTGAACAATTTGACAGGATGGTTATGATAGAAAGAGCATGTTTTAAAAGAGTTTTTATTTCGGATGCAAGTGTGCGAGGAGAGTGCTTAGATGCTGAAAGGGAAAACGATCGTGCTTGGGATCTCCGGCGGAATCGCGGCGTATAAAGCGGCGACGGTATGCAGCAGATTGGTGCAAGCGGGAGCGAATGTGCGCGTCATCATGACGGAATCGGCAACGAAGTTCATCACGCCGCTTACCTTGCAAACCTTGTCGCGCCATACGGTTTATACCGATACGTTCGATGAATTCGATCCCGCCGTCGTAGCGCATATCAATATCGCCGACAGCGCGGATCTCGTCGTGATCGCGCCGGCCACTGCGAACGTGCTTGCCAAGATGGCGAACGGGCTCGCCGACGATATGCTGAGCACAACGCTGCTTGCGACAACGGCGCCGATTCTTGTCGCGCCTGCGATGAACGTGCATATGTACGACCATCCGGCCGTTCAGCACAACATGGAGGTGCTCGCGGAGCGCGGCGTTCGCTTTGTGGAGCCGGGCACCGGGCTGCTTGCATGCGGTTATGTCGGCAAAGGGCGGCTTGCGGAGCCGGAAGATATCGTGCATGCCGTGCAGCAATGGTTCGCGCACAGCCAGGATTTGGCCGGCAAGTCCGTGCTGGTCACGGCGGGCGGAACGGTTGAACGGCTGGACCCGGTACGCTTCCTGACGAACGATTCCTCGGGCAAAATGGGCTTCGCTCTAGCGGAAGCAGCGGCAAATCGCGGCGCGGATGTCACGCTCGTCGCGGCGCGAACTACGTCGGAGCCTATCCAAGGCGTAAACGTCGTCCGCGTCGAATCGGCCGAGCAAATGCTGCAGGCGGTGCTGGAGCGATACGATACGGCGGACTTGGTTATTAAAGCCGCTGCTGTAGCGGATTACCGTCCGGCCGTTCGCGCGAACAGCAAAATCAAGAAGAGCGAAGAGAAGCTCGTTCTTGAGCTGGAGCGGACGACGGATATATTGAAGACGCTCGGCGAGCGGAAGAAGCATCAGTTTCTGGTCGGTTTTGCGGCTGAAACGGAGCAGATCGAGCGGTACGCCATGGACAAGCTCACGAGGAAACGCTGCGATCTCGTTGTCGCCAATGATGTTTCGCAAGAAGGCGCAGGGTTCAACGTCGATACGAACATCGTGCATATCTATGGCGAAGAAGGCCTGGTGGAGGCCTTGCCGATGCTGCAAAAGCGGGAAGTCGCGGACCGGTTGCTAGGTGTTATCGTTAATCGTATGAAGGCGAAGACGGCCAAGGAGGCCGCCGAATGATTGCGAAAGTCATTGTGGATGTGCCGAGCCGCGCGACGGATCGGCCTTTTGATTATGCAATTCCGGCGGACCTGTATGGCTGGGTAGAGATCGGAAGCCGCGTAGGCGTGCCGTTCGGCGGCCGCGTCCTGCAAGGCTTCGTGATCGGGCTGGCAGAGTTTGCCGACATCGACGAAAGCAAGCTGAAGCCGATTGCCGAGCTGCTCGACCATATTCCGCCGTTATCGCCGGATTTGGTTGAGCTGGCGCAATGGATCAGCGACAAATACTGCTGTGCTCTAACGACGGCTCTGCAGGCGATGATTCCGTCGGCGCTCAAAGGGAAAGCGGACTCCGTTGTGACTCTCTCCGAGGACGAGGACACGGCCTTGTTCTCGAATGCCGTATACAGTGAGGCGCCGTGGCTTGCTTATATTCGGGCGAGCAGCGGTCCTGTTCGCATGGCGGCATTGCAGGAACGGTTTCCTGCGGACGCGGCGGCCATTAAGCAAGCGGTCAAACTTGGCGCGCTGACCGAGCAGGTTTCGATCCGGGATCGGCTTGCCGTCCGCAAAGCGCTGACCGTGTTTCCGCCGGAGCAAGCAGCGCTCGCGCAGGAGGCGCTGGCGAATTACCCGGCCCGAGCGGCCAAGCAGCGGGACGTGCTGCGCTATATGCTGGAGCATCCCGAACCGATCGCGCTGACCGCGCTCGTGGAGGCGCTGTCCACGACATCCGCTACGATTCGGGCGGTCGCGGACAAAGGCTGGATTACGATCCGCGAGGTAGAGCAGCAGCGCGATCCTTACGCGGGCCGCGATTTCAAGCAGACCGAGCCGCTTCCGTTAACGGAGGGACAGCAGGCCGTCTATGAGGAGATCGCGGAAGCGCTGGATGCCGAGTCATCCCGCGTATTTCTGCTTCACGGCGTAACCGGCAGCGGCAAAACGGAGGTTTATCTGCAAACGATCGAACGTTGTTTGCAGCACGAACGCCAAGCGATCGTGCTCGTGCCGGAGATCGCGCTCACGCCGCAGATGGTCGAGCGGTTCAAAGGCCGTTTCGGAGATTCCGTAGCCGTGCTGCACAGCCGCCTCTCAAGCGGCGAGCGGTACGACGAATGGCGTAAAATCCGCGAGGGACGGGCCCAAGTCGCGGTAGGCGCAAGATCGGCGGTATTTGCTCCGTTTCCGCGCGTCGGCTTGATCATTATCGACGAAGAGCATGAATCCTCCTATAAGCAGGAAGAGAGTCCGAAGTATCATGCGCGGGACGTGGCGGTAAGGCGTGCAAGGCAGCATGGCGCGTCGGTCGTGTTGGGTTCGGCAACCCCGTCGCTTGAAAGCTATGCAGCGGCTTCCCGAGTGCTCTCGCCAACGCAGACGGACGCTTCGGCGAGCTCTAGAACACCAGGCGGAGCTGCGCTGCTTGCGATGCCAAACCGAGTGGGCAACCGGCCGCTGCCTAAGGTTCATCTGATCGATATGCGGGAGGAGCTTAAAGCGGGCAACCGGTCGATGTTCAGCCGGCAGCTCCACGAAGCGCTGCTGGACCGTCTGGAGAAAGGCGAGCAGTCTGTGCTCCTTCTGAACCGCAGAGGTTATTCCACCTTCGTCATGTGCCGCTCTTGCGGATACACCGCGCAGTGCCCTCATTGCGATATCTCGCTGACCTATCATCAGAAATCCCGCGTCATGCGCTGCCACTATTGCGGCCACGCCGAACAAGCGCCGGAGAAATGCCCTTCGTGCGAGAGCGAGCACATCCGTTTTTTTGGGACGGGCACGCAGCGGGTGGAGGAGGAGCTGGCCAAACTGTTTCCCGGCATTCGCGTCATTCGCATGGACGTGGATACGACGACCGAGAAGGGCTCGCACGAGAAATGGCTCACGATGTTCGGCGAACGCAAAGCGGATGTGCTGCTCGGCACCCAGATGGTGGCGAAAGGGCTCGATTTTCCATACGTTACATTGGTAGGGGTCATTGCGGCGGATACTTCACTGCATTTGCCGGATTTTCGGGCGGCGGAGAAGACGTTTCAGCTTCTGACGCAGGTCGCGGGGCGGGCAGGGAGACATGAGCTCCCGGGCGAGGTTGTCATTCAAACGTACAACCCGGACCATTATGCGATCGTGACGGCTCAGCATCATGACTACGCCGGGTTTGTGCAGGAAGAATTGAAGCATCGCCGCTTCATGTCATACCCGCCTTTCTGCCGCTTGATCGTCGTGACGTTGTCGGATGAGCAGCTGACGCATTTGATCACGGCTGGCGACAAGCTGGCCGCGACGCTTCGCCAGCTCGCTTACGAGTCCGGCGTGAAGGGCTCGATCGACAGTGACGGCACGCGGTTTATCGATATATTAGGGCCAGTCGCCTCTCCGATTCCTAGGATGAAAGATCGCTATCGTTTTCAATGTATGGTAAAATATCGTGGAAACGCAGGGGCGATCGAGCTGCTGAAGAAAGCGATCGCGATGCTGTCGGGGCCGCAGGGTCAGCCGCCGGTGCAGTTAAGCGTGGATGTCGATCCGCAAGTTATTTTATAAGAGGATTGTTTATTATAGGAGGTTTGACGATGGCTATTCGACTGATTGTACAAGATCCGGATCCGGTGCTGCGCGAACGCGCTGCCCAAGTGACCAAGTTTAACGCAAATTTGCATAAATTGCTTCGCGATATGGCTGAAACGATGTACGATGCGGAAGGGGTTGGCCTCGCGGCGCCGCAGGTGGGCATTTCCAAACGAGTAATCGTGGTCGATGTAGGCGACGATCACGGTTTGATCGAAATGGTCAACCCGGAAATCATCGAGGCATCCGGCGAGCAGCTCGGACCTGAAGGTTGCCTCAGCATCCAGAAGCTGAGCGGCGATGTCCGGAGAGCGCAGAAAATAAAAGTGAGAGGGCAGGACCGCAACGGCGCGACGTTCGAGATGGAAGCGTCCGATTTCCTGGCGCGCGCGTTCCAGCATGAGGTGGACCATTTGAACGGCGTATTGTTTACGGATATCGCCGAATCGATCTATGATTCCGCCAACCGCCCTCCACGGGACGGAGAGTGAGCAGCGTGCGAATCGTATTTATGGGGACGCCGGAGTTTGCCGTCCCGTCTCTTGAGGCCATACTTGCCGCGGGTCACACGGTAGAGCTCGTTGTTACGCAGCCCGATCGTCCTAAAGGACGCAAAAAAACGTTGACGCCGCCTCCGGTCAAGGAAGCGGCTCTTCTTCGCGGCTTGCCGATCGCTCAGCCGGAGAAGCTGCGAGGCTCGGGAACCGTTCAGCAAATTGCCGACCTGCAGCCCGATCTTATCGTAACGGCGGCATACGGACAGATTTTGCCTAAGGCTGTTCTCGACGTGCCGCGGCTCGGCTGCATCAACGTTCACGGCTCCTTGCTGCCGCGCTATCGCGGCGGGGCGCCGATTCAGCGCGCAATCATAAACGGCGAGACGATGACCGGCGTCACGATCATGTACATGGCTGAAGGCCTGGATACCGGCGATATGATCAGCGCGGTCCAGGTGCCGATCGACGAGGACGATACGTCCGGCACGTTATTTGCGAAGCTGACCGAAGCGGGAGCGAAGCTGCTCGGCGAGACGCTGCCGGCAATTGAAGCCGGAACGGCCGGACGTACGGCGCAGAACCACGAAGAAGCTACATATGCGCCGAATTTGACGCGCGATGACGAGCGGATCGATTGGACCCGCCCTGCGCGCAGCGTCTATAACCAAGTCCGCGGGCTGTCTCCGATGGCCGGAGGCTTTACGATCTGGAACGGCGAGCCGTTTAAAGTATGGGGCTGCCGGGTCGTGAAACGCGGCAGCGGTACGGCGCAGCCGGGTACGGTGACAGCCGTTGCCGACGAAGGCATCGTAGTGCAGACCGGCGAAGAAGCGCTGCTGCTTACGTTGATCCAGCCGGCAGGGAAAAAGGCGATGCCTGCCTCCGAATGGCTGAAAGGCGCGCGGCTTGAAGCCGGCACTCGATTCGGCGGTGACGAAGCGTGAGCGGCGGAGCAGGAAATGGCCGCGGCAAAGGCGGCGCCGTGGCCGGACAAGCCCGCGCAGGCAAGAAGCCTGAGGACGGGAAGTCCGTCAAGCCGCAGCAGCAGCCGAGAAAGAGAACCGCGCGCGAAGTAGCGCTCGATACGCTAGTTAAAGTAGCGGAAGCCGGCGCCTACAGCAATCTGCAGTTGAACCGCGCCTTGCAGGAAGCCCAGCTGTCGCGGCCGGACGCCGGTCTTGCCACCGAGCTCGTCTACGGCACGATTCAGCATCAGCGTTACCTCGATGATCGGCTGAGCATTCTCGTAACGAAAGGCTTTCAAAAGCTGACGCCATGGGTGCTTGCGCTCCTTCGGATGAGCGCCTATCAATTGCTGATGCTGGACCGGATACCGCCTCATGCCGCGGTCAACGAGGCCGTCGTCATTGCGAAGCGTCGCGGCCACAGCGGCATATCCGGCATGGTGAACGGCGTGCTCCGCAACATGGAGCGCAGATTGTCGGAGCTTAAGCAGCCGATCGAGCGTGACAATCCGGCCGAGCGGATCGGCATTGCCCATTCGTACCCGGACTGGCTCGTGCGCCGCTGGATCGACGCCTATGGCGAAGCGGAGGCAGAGCGGATCTGTGCCGCCGGCAACGAGCCGCCGCACAGCAGCCTTCGCGTGAACCCGCTGCGCTTGTCCCGGGATAAGGCGATCGGGATGTTGAAGGAAAGCGGCTTCGATGCAGCCGGATCAAGGCTTTCGGACGCCGCGGTAATCGTAAGCGGAGGCGGAAATCTGGCTCAATCGGAAGGCTATCAGTCCGGTCTATGGTCGCTGCAGGACGAGAGCTCCATGCTTGTCGCCGAAGTATGCGCGCCGGCTCCCGGGATGAAGGTGCTCGATTGCTGCGCGGCGCCGGGCGGCAAGACGACGCATCTGGCCGAGCTGATGGAGGACCGCGGGCAAGTGATCGCCAACGACGTCCATCCGCATAAGAAGCAGCTGATCGAAGAGCAAGCTGCAAGGCTTGGCCTTCAGACCGTACAAGCCGTTACCGGCGATGCGCTGGATCTTGCGGCCCGGTTCGAGCCGGAGAGCTTTGATCTCGTCCTGCTTGACGCTCCATGCTCCGGCTTCGGCGTCATCAGGCGCAAGCCGGAAATCAAATGGACGAAGAGCGAAGCGGATGTGCACGCCATCGCCGGCTTGCAGTCGGACCTGCTTCAGGTGGCGGCGAAGCTGGTGCGTCCGGGCGGAACGCTCGTGTACAGCACTTGCACAATCGAACGGGAAGAGAACGAACGGCAGGTAGAGAGGTTTCTGGAGACTCACCCGGCGTTCAAGCTGGATGCCGATTGGTCGCCGAAGGTTCTGCGGCCGCTTCGGGAAGGCCGGGCGGTCGATGACAGCTTTGGCGGGATGGTGCAGCTGCTGCCGCAGCAGTTCGGCAGCGACGGCTTTTTTATCGCCCGCATGAAGCGCGGCGAATAGATGAAAACACGACCAATAAACGCTCATGACGGCACAAGTGGCCTGTTATGGGCGTTTGTGGTAAAATAATCAGGGGCACTCTTTTCATAAAGCGTGCCGCACATATTTTTGGAAAAGAAACAGGTGCATATCGATGAAACCGTTCATCTACGACTATACGTTAGAGCAATTGCAGGATTGGATGAAAGAGAACGGCGAATCCGCTTTTCGCGGAACCCAGCTGTTCGAATGGCTGTATGTGAAACGAGTAAAGAGCTTCGACGAAATGAGCAATCTCTCCAAGTCGCTTCGCCAGAAGCTGGACGACCATTTTCAATTTGTTACGCTTACCGAGATCACGAAGTTTGAATCGAAGGACGGAACCGTCAAGTTCCTCTTCGGGCTGCACGACAACCATGCCATCGAAACCGTCATTATGCGCCATAATTACGGGAACAGCATCTGCGTTACGACGCAGGTGGGATGCCGGATCGGCTGCACGTTCTGCGCTTCGACGCTCGGCGGCTTGAAGCGGAATTTGACGGCGGGCGAAATCGTTGCGCAGGTCGTCGTTGCGCAGCAGCTGCTGGACGCAACGAAGGAGCGCGTTTCCAGCATCGTTATTATGGGATCCGGCGAACCGTTCGAGAATTACGATGCGACGATGACCTTCCTGCGCCTCATGATTCACGAGAAAGGGCTGAATATCGGCCAGCGCCACATTACGGTATCTACGAGCGGCATCGTTCCGAGCATTTACAAATTCGCCGAAGAGAACACGCAAATCAACCTGGCGATTTCGATTCATGCTCCGAACGATAAGCTCCGTTCCAAGCTGATGCCGGTTAACCGCCGTTTCCCGTTCGAGGAAGTGATGGAAGCGTGCCGGTATTACATCGCGAAGACCGGACGCCGGATTACGTTCGAATATGCGCTTATCGGCAGCGTGAACGACCAGAACGAGCACGCGCAGGAGCTGGCTGATGTATTGAAAGGCATGCTCTGCCACGTCAATTTGATTCCGGTTAACCATGTGCCGGAGCGGGATTACGTGCGCACGCCGCGCGAGCAAATTTTCGAGTTCCACCGGATTTTAGAGAAGAACCAGATCAATGCCACCATCCGCAGAGAACAGGGACATGACATTGCAGCGGCATGCGGACAGCTACGTGCGAAACATATGGAGTCTACGGCGGGGTGATGAGTTGTGATAATCGCGTATCGGAGCGATGTTGGGCGAGTTCGGTCAGTGAATGAAGATACGGCTTGGTCGGACTCGTATGAGTTCGGCCTGACCGTGGCGATTGTTGCCGACGGTATGGGCGGTCATAAGGCCGGAGAAGTAGCCAGCCAGCTGGCGGTCGATACGTTCCGGGAAGCGCTGCAGCATGTAACTGCGGCGCTGCCTTTGGAGGATCGGAAGCTGCTGATGAGCCAAGCTATTCTGCAGGCGAACGAAGTGATTTACGATTTGGGTTCGAACAATGAGCAATTTCATAATATGGGAACGACAGTCGTTGCCGCACTTATTCAAGATGATACCAGTGTTATCGGACATATCGGCGACAGCCGGGTGTACAAATGGAAAGACGGCGTTTTGACGCAGCTGACCGAAGATCATACGCTTGTATATGAACTTGTTAAATCCGGGCAAATCACGCTTGAAGAAGCGGCTACCCATCCGCGGCGCAACGTTATTACACGCGCGCTCGGTACGGATGAGCAGATAGAGGTAGATATCATTTGCACGTCGTGGCAGGCCGGCGATATGCTTATGCTTTGCAGCGATGGATTGGTTGACATGGCGAGTCCGTCGTCGATTGTTGAAACATTGGGGCGGGAAGATCTGAATCTGGACCAGAAAGCGGATCGACTCGTACAGCTGGCGCTTGAAGCCGGCGGAGAAGACAATATTACCGTAATCCTGCTGCATCATGCCGAAAACACAGAGCTTGAGGGGTGATCGACATGATTGGACATGAATTGGGAGGACGTTACGAAATTATTACCCGCATCGGCGGGGGCGGCATGGCGCTTGTTTATAAAGCCCATGATATTTTGCTGAACCGAAACGTGGCCGTCAAGGTGCTGCGCCAGCAGTTCGTGCACGACGAGGAGTTTATTCGCCGCTTCAGGCGCGAAGCGCAGTCTGCGGCAGCGCTTTCCCATCCGAACGTCGTCAGTATCTACGATGTCGGGCAAGAGGAAGATACCCACTATATCGTCATGGAGTATGTAGAAGGCAATAATTTGAACGAAATCATCAAAGAGCGTGCGCCGCTTCAAACGGAAGAATCAGTACGGATCGCGCAGCAAATTTGCGACGCGCTCGAACACGCGCATCATAATCAAATCATTCATCGCGATATTAAACCGCATAATATTCTAATCGGCAAGAACGGCCGCGTGAAAGTGACGGACTTTGGCATCGCGCGGGCGGTAACGTCTTCAACGATCACTCAAACCGGCTCTGTCGTCGGATCCGTTCACTATTTCTCTCCGGAGCATGCCAAGGGCGTCGTTACGGGCGAGAAATCCGACCTGTATTCTCTGGGTATCGTGCTGTATCAGATGGTGACGGGCAAGCTGCCGTTTCTGGGTGAAAGCCCGATCAGCGTCGCTCTTAAGCATCTGCAGGAAAACTTTGCGGAGCCGCGGACGATTAATCCATACATACCGCAAAGCGTCGAAAATATCATTTTGCGCGCGATGCGCAAAAATCCGGGCGAGCGTTACGATTCCGCCTCGGAGATGCTTGGCGATCTAGAAAGCTGCCTGCAGCCGGACCGTTTGGGCGAACCGAAGATTACGTTCAGCAATCCGGATTTTGACGAGACGCGCGTCATGCCCGCAATTCGCGGCAGCATTTCCGATAATAGGACGGCAAGTACGTCGAGCGTGAAGTCCTCCGATCCAAATAGTTCAGGTTCAGGATCCGGCACAGGATCCGGTCCCGGCGAGAAAGGGGCTGCCGATTCGGATGCCGATCGCTGGAGCTCGGACGGACTTGAAGAAGAGCCGCGCAAACGCAAATGGGTCAAACCTGTCATCACCGTCGCAACGACGCTTATTATCATTGGACTCGTTTATTGGGGCGCTATGACGGTTCTTAGCTGGTTCGATATCGAAGAGGTCGACGTCCCTTACGTGGTAGACATGACCGAAGCCGAGGCCCGAACGACGCTTGAGCAAGCGGGACTTAAAGTAGAGGAGCCATCGATTTACACGGAGAAGGAAGGCGTGCCCAAGGACGTCGTCTATGAGCAATCCAAGCCCAACCAGCGGGTGAAAGTAGGTTCGTTCATTAAGCTTTACGTCAGCAAGGGACCGAAGCTTGAGAAGGCAGGCAATTATACCGGCAAGTCTTACGAGGATACCGTCGCGGCACTGGTCGCCCTTGGCGTTGATGAGGTGAACATCGAGAAGGACGAGGAATACAGCGATGAAGCGCCGGGGACCGTGTTAAGTCAAACGCCCGAGGCCGGAACGGAATTCGATCCGAAAAACGCGGCATTCAGCTTTACCGTCAGCCAAGGCAAGGAAACGTTCCCGATGCCGAAGCTGACTGACCTGACGGAGAAAGAAGCGATTGCGCTGCTGAAATCCAAGGGGCTCGAAATCAATGAAGAAGACATCGTACGCGAGCCTAGCTATAAAGAGAAAGGCACCGTTATCGCCCAGTATCCGTTCGATCCGGAAGCGCCTGTAACCAAAGGAGCGGCTATTACGCTCACAGTCAGCTCCGGCTTGCCTGAAGAAGCGCTCGAATATACGTTCAATATCGTTATTTCGCCGGCCGAAGCCGGGAAGACTAGCAGTATCCGCATTGTGTATACCGATGCGCGCGGCGAGAATATCGAATGGGGCAAACGTAAAATTAAAGATACCCAGACCTTCCCGGTGAAAGTCGTGCTGGATCCGAACACGGAAGCGATGGTTACGATCTATCGAGATAATCAATTTACCGATACCTTCTCCAAAACCTACGATGAGGTGAAATCGGGCGCAACCGGAGCGCCTGAAACGGTACCGGGCAACGAAACGCCGCCGGCAGACCAGCCGGCGCAAACCGAGGAGAATCCGACTGATGAAGGCGATCCAGCCACAAACGAGACAGACCAAAATGGACAGTAAAGCAAGCCAAACAGGAAGGATCGTAAAAGCATTGAGCGGCTATTATTATGTAAAGCCGCTCGATGCTTCTTCGATCGAGGAGCCGATTCAATGCAGAGCCCGCGGCATCTTCAAGAAGCGCGGCGAATCGCCGCTTGTCGGCGATGTCGTGGAATTCGAAGAGACGGAGAACGGCGAAGGCGCCGTCAACCGGATCATGCCGCGCAGTTCCGAACTGATTCGTCCGCCAGTTGCAAATGTCGATTTGGCTGTTCTGGTATTCTCAGTCACGGAGCCGGCTTTGAACCTGCAGCTGCTGGACAAGTTTCTCGTTCATATCGAGCACGCCGGCATCGAGGCGGTGCTTTGCTTAAGCAAACAAGATTTAGCAGTAGACAGCGAGGATGCGGAAACGGCTCGCAGCGCCATGAACGACGTGCTCCGCATCTACGAGCCGATCGGCTATCAAGTGCTGGTGACGAGCTCGCGGCAAGGCGAAGGAACGGCTGCGCTGTCTGAACGGCTTCAAGGCCATCTTGCCGTGTTTGCCGGTCAATCGGGCGTAGGCAAGTCATCCCTTCTAAATGCGCTGGTACCGGGCTTAACGCTTGAAACGAACGCGATCAGCAACCGGCTGGGACGCGGCAAGCATACGACGCGCCATGTCGAGCTTATCGACATTGGCGGCGGTTATGTCGCGGATACGCCCGGCTTTAGTCAGCTGGATTTCGCCGAGCTCGGCATCGAGGAGCTGGGCAGCTGCTTCAGGGAAATGCGCGAGCTGTCTTCCTCCTGCAAATTCCGCGGCTGCACCCATATCCATGAACCGGAGTGCGCCGTGCTTGCGGCGCTGGAACGCGGCGAAATCGCGCCTTCACGCCATAGCAACTACGTTCTGTTCATGGCGGAAATGAAAGAGAAAAAGCGGAGGTACTGAAATGTCTATCATAGCACCATCGATATTGTCGGCTAATTTCGCGACACTCGCAGACGAAATCAAAGACGTGGAACGTGCCGGAGCGGATTGGATACATATTGACGTAATGGATGGCCATTTCGTCCCCACGCTGACGTTCGGACCGCTCGTCATCAGCGCCGTTCGGCCAGCAACGAAGCTTGCGTTCGATGTTCACTTAATGATCGAGCATCCGGAGCATCATATCGCTTCTTATGTCGCGGCAGGCGCCGACCGCATTACGGTTCATGCCGAAGCATGCGTCCACCTGCACCGCGTGATCCATCAAATTAAAGAAGCCGGATTGCCTGCAGGCGTCGCGTTGAACCCGGCTACGCCGATCCATGCCCTGGAGAACGTCCTGGGCGATATCGACATGGTTCTGCTCATGACGGTGAATCCCGGCTTCGGCGGGCAGCAATTCATCCCGCAATCGCTGCAGAAACTTCGCCAGCTCCGTCAGCTGCTGGAGTCGCATGGTCAAGGAGACATGCTGATTCAAGTGGATGGAGGGATCAACGCAGCTACGGCACCGCTCGTTAGGGAAGCGGGCGCTAACGTGCTTGTTGCGGGCAATGCCGTATTTACAGAGAGCGACCGTGCGGCTGCGATCGCCGCGCTTCGCTAGGAGGACAACCATGGGCGAAACCGTAAAGAAAGCGCTGTGGTGCACCCTTTATAGCTTAGGCTGCGGGCTGATGCTGGCGATCTTTCCGAATGTGAAGACAGGCATTAATTTTATTTTCTCAATACTTGCGCTCGTGATCGGGATATTCTATTTCAAGCGGGCAACTTCGCTTCGTTCGCGCATCGTATTCGTTGTAATGACGTTGATTTTCTTCCTGCTTTTTACCGTCGTGATCGCCATCGTCGTCTACATTCGTTCGCATCCGATGCCGGCTGCGGCCGCCTGGACGATGGTCCCGGGTTTGGAATAGGACAATCATAGATCGCATAGGATGGTTACATGAACTAACGTTCTTGTAGCCTTTTTTATTGGGACCAAAAGGCGAGGACCGTTACGGATGTTTATTCAGCATACAAAGAACGTTTTGCTCACGTACAATCCGGTTCACGCTGTATGCTTGCGAAGTAGTTTTGCATCCGCAAAACTTTTAGGAGGGGTGGAGCATGAAATTTTACACGATCAAGCTGCCGAAGTTTTTGGGTGGCTTCGTGAAGGCGATTCTAAATACGTTCCAGAAAAATTGAACGAATGCGAACCGGCCCCAGCGGCCGGTTCGAGACGGACGATCCTGCGCACAGATCGCGGCTTTCTGTTCCACCTGTGCCTAGATATGCAAAAAAGCACCTGAAAAGATCAGGTGCTTTTTGTCCATGGCTGAATGCCGTTATACACGAGTCACTTTGCCGGATTTCAGAGCACGAGTGCTGACATAAACGCGCTTTGGTTTACCGTCCACAAGGATTCTAACTTTTTGAACGTTAACGCCCCAAGAGCGGCGGGTTTTGTTGTTAGCGTGCGAAACGTGGTTACCTACCCCTGGACCTTTGCCCGTAATGAAACATTTGCGAGACATGGAATACACCTCCCTTGAAGATTCACTGCAAACAAACAGACTCCAATATAATATCATATCTCTGGACATTCATCAAGCATGAGTAACCGCGCAAATCAGGTATATAAAGCGCTTAAAATGCAGAAAATGGTCGTAAAATGGGCGTTGGACTTCAAAATCGTTATTATTTATAGTACAATGTTGTTTAGTCCATAATAATACGGTGAAGGAGTGGTTTTCCATGCCCCTGCAGATTAATTCGGAATTAGGCAATGTATTCATAACCGATCATGTGATCTCCGTTCTTGCCGGTTCAGCGGCGCTGGATTGTTATGGACTGGTAGGTATGGCTTCAAGAAAGCAGTTGAAAGACGGCATCGCCGAGCTGCTTGGTCGAGATAATTTGTCGCGCGGTGTTGAAGTCCACCGAGAGAACGAATACTTACACATTGATCTGTACATCATCGTCAGCTATGGCACAAAAATTTCCGAGGTCGCACATAACATTCAGTCCAAAGTGAAATATGTGATGAACGAGGTTATCGGCATTAAGGTCGACGTCGTGAATATTTTTGTCCAGGGCGTACGGGTATCTCGGTAGGAAGGGGTAATCACGTTTGATTAAACGCTTTATTAACGGCTCAGATTTTGCAAGCATGGTACTGAGCGGAGCGGAAAGTTTACAAAAAAATGTTGAGCGCATCAACGCGCTGAATGTGTTCCCGGTTCCCGACGGCGATACCGGGACGAATATGAATTTAACGATGACATCCGGCAAACGCGAGCTTCAGAGCAAAACCTCGCCTGCCATAGGCAAAGTTGCGGAAGCGCTTTCTAAGGGGTTGCTTATGGGCGCGCGGGGCAATTCCGGGGTTATTTTGTCACAGCTATTTCGGGGGTTCGCGAAGAGCGTCGCCAATCAGGATCAGATCGATTCGGTCCAGTTTGCGGCTGCGCTTCAAAACGGGGTTGATATGGCTTATAAGGCCGTCGTCAAGCCGGTTGAGGGGACAATTCTTACCGTAGCGAAGGATACCGCCAAGCATGCCGTATCCATTGCCAAGCGCACGACAGACCTTACAGAAATGCTGCGCGAGGTCGTTACGAAATCCAATGAGTCGCTGACACGCACGCCTGATCTGCTGCCGGTGCTCAAACAGGTCGGCGTCGTCGATTCCGGCGGCCAAGGTCTTGTCTGTATTTATGAAGGGTTTCTGCAAGCGATGAATGAAAATGCCGGAACGGCCGACGACAGTCAAATGGGGTCGGAGGCAGCGTTGCCGGAATTATTCTCTTCTACCGCAGCGAAGGCGCCTGCAACGCCCGCACCGCGCTTGAATCAGGCGCCGGCAAGCGCGCAATCGCAACTGGCGACTGAGAACATCGAGTTTTTATATGACATGGAATTTTTCATTAACCGGAAGCTTGCAAGCCGCAATGCGCTGCGCTTTGACGAGGCCTTGTTCAAAGGCATGCTTGGCAGGGACGGGGATTCGATTCTGGTCATTGCCGATGATGAAATCATTAAAGTTCATGTGCATACACGCAAGCCGGGGGATGTGCTGAATTATGCGCTTCCATACGGCGAGCTAACGGAAATTCATATACTGAACATGCGCGAGCAGCACCGCGATCTTCTGCATGAAGAGTCCGCGGGCCTGAGCGGTACGGGCACTGCCGCGCCTGCTGGCGAGAGCTTGAAAGAAACGGCGATCGTAGAAGAAGCGGCGCTTGGACTTGCCGTTCCCGAAGTGCTGACTGGCACGCCTGCGGAATCCATCTCCACAGAGCAAGCCCATGAGTGGGCGCCGTTCGGGATTATCGCAGTCGCGATGGGCGAAGGCATCGCATCGATCTTCATGGACAACAACGTCGATGTCGTGCTGTCGGGCGGACAGTCGATGAATCCGTCAACGGAAGATTTCGTGAATGCGATCGAATCGCTTTCGGCGGAGCATATCTACCTGCTGCCGAACAACGGCAACATCATCATGGCTGCTCAGCAGGCTGCAGAGCTGTTAGAGCGCAGCGTCACCGTCATCCGGACGAAGAATATTCCGCAAGGACTTGCGGCGGTTCTCGCGTTCAAGGAAGACAGGACGGCCGAAGAGAATGCGGAAGCGATGAACGCGGCGGCTGGCTCCGTGCGTTCCGGCCAAGTGACGAGCGCGGTTCGCAATACATCGATTGACGGCATCTCCATTCAAGAGGGCGACTATATCGGTATTATGGAGAAATCCATCGTAACCGCTTCTGCCAGCCTGCAGGATACATGCCGGGAGCTGCTTGCGAAGATGCTTGAAGACGGCGGAGAGCTTGTGACGGTCCTAACCGGCGAGCAGGCCGACGCAGCCGAAACCAAGGCATTCGTTCAATGGGCGAATGAAACCTTCTCTCATGCCGAGCTAGAGGTTCATGAAGGCGGTCAACCGCTTTACCCTTATCTGATAGCAGTGGAATAGGAGGTGCTCCGAATGGGTGCGATCAAGATTATGACGGACAGCACGGCCGATGTGCCAAAGCGTGTCCGAGAGCAGCATGGCATCGAGATGGTACCGCTGAAGGTGCTCTTCGGGGAAGATACGTATTTGGACGCGGTAACCATCACGAACAATCAATTTTACGAACGACTGGCCAAATCGGAGATGCTGCCTACGACCTCGCAGCCTTCTCCCGCGGAGTTCATGGAGGCCTACGAGAAGGTGCTTGCATCCGGGGCGGACAATTCGATCATTTCCATTCATCTGTCTTCCGCACTGAGCGGCACTTATCAGTCTGCGGTACTTGGCTCGAATCTGCTCGATGCGCCGGGCGACATAACGGTCATCGATTCCAAATCCGCTTCCTACGGCTGCGGCATGCTTGTCGTGAAGGCGGCGGAAATGGTCGCTGCCGGCGAAAGCAAGGAAGCGATCATCGCCAAAGTGGAAGAAATGATTCAAGACAGGAGAATGTACTTCCTGCTCGACACATTGGAATATTTGCAGAAGGGCGGCCGTATCGGAAAAGCTGCCGCATTGTTCGGCTCGATTCTGAACATTAAGCCAATTCTGACGATTGATGGCGAAGGCGAAGTTATGGCGGTCGATAAAGTTCGCGGCACGAAGAAGGCGATGCAGCGCATCGTTGATTTGCTGAAGAGCGATTTCGGCAGCGATCCGATCGAAATGACGGTCGGATGGACGCATAAGAGCGAGCTGGCGCTTGAGCTGGCGGCATTGGCGCAAACGCAGCTTAACGTTCGCAATATACGCCAAACCGAGATCGGTGCAGTTATCGGCACGCACGCAGGCCCGGGCGCGGCTGCCTTATTTATAACACGGGTGTGAGGTAATGGGGATGAAGCTGGATCAAATACCGGTCCGGCAAATGAAAGGCGTGAGTGCTCAGAAGGAACAGGAGCTTCACGCCTTTGGCGTTCATACGATCGCGGATTTGCTGGATTATTTTCCGTTTCGATACGAGGACTATCGCATACGGAGCTTAGGGGAAACGAAGGACGGCGAGAAGGCAACCTTCGAGGGTAAAATCATGGGAAATCCGCTGCTGCAGCGGTACGGCCGCGCCAAGAACCGCTTAACGTGCAAGGTCGCCATCGACGGCGTATTGGTGACGGCGGTTTGGTTCAACCGGCATTTCCTGCAGGAGCATTTGATTCCCGGACGGGATATCGTGCTGACAGGCAAATGGGAGCAGCAGCGGCTGCAGATTACGGTTTCGGAATCGGAATTCCCCGATAAAGGCGCTTCGCGCTCCGGAACGCTGCAGGCCGTTTACTCCATAGGCGGCGGCGTAACGCAGCCATGGATCCGCAAGCTGATGAAGCAGGCGCTGCAGCAGTATGGACCGATGGTGGAAGAGATTTTACCCGTCGAGCTGATGGACAAGCATGGGTTAATGCTGCGGCGCGATGCGGTCCTGCATATTCATCAGCCGGATGATATTGCGCAAGGACAAGCGGCACGGCGCAGGCTGGTTTACGAGGAGTTGTTCCTGTTTCAGCTGAAGCTGCAAGCGTACCGTTCGCTGAACCGCAAACGGATGGACGGCGTCGCCCATGTAGTGGACGGGGAGTCGATCCGGGTGTTCGTGCGGACGCTGCCGTTCGAGCTGACGGACTCGCAGAAGAAAGTCGTGAACGAGATTCTTATCGACATGCGGCATCCATCGTGCATGAACCGCTTGCTGCAGGGCGATGTCGGCTCAGGCAAAACGGTCGTCGCGGCCGTTGCGCTGTTTGCAACCGTGAAAGCAGGTCATCAGGGGGCGCTGATGGTGCCGACGGAAATACTCGCCGAGCAGCATTACCGCTCGTTGCAGAAGCTGCTGGGCGGCGTAGGGCTGCAGGTTGCGCTCCTGACCGGCAGCCTGACGGAGAAGAAACGGCGCGACGTGCTTGCAGGTCTGCAGATGGGACTTATCGATGTCATTGTCGGCACGCAGGCGATCATTCAGGAAGGCGTCAATTTCCGCAGCCTTGGCCTCGTTGTTACCGACGAGCAGCATCGCTTCGGCGTCAATCAGCGGAGCGTGTTGCGCCGCAAAGGGATGAATCCGGACGTGCTCACCATGACGGCAACTCCGATTCCAAGAACGCTTGCGATTTCGGCGTTCGGGGATATGGATGTCTCTACGCTTCGCGAGCGTCCGCAAGGCCGTAAGCCGATTCAGACGAATTGGGTGAAGCACAGCATGCTGGACCGCGTGCTCGGGTTTATCCGCCGGGAAGTGGAGGCAGGCCGCCAATGCTATTTCATATGTCCGCTCATCGAGGAATCGGATAAGCTGGACGTGCAAAACGCGATCGACCTGCATATTCAAATCCAGCAGGCTTTTCCCGATCTCCGCGTCGGTCTTCTTCACGGACGGCTTTCCACGGCGGAGAAGGATGAAGTGATGCGCTCTTTCAGCGAGAACGAGGTGCATGTGCTCGTGGCGACGACGGTCGTGGAGGTCGGGGTGGACGTTCCGAATGCGACGTTGATGGTCATTATGGACGCCGAACGGTTCGGCTTGTCGCAGCTGCATCAGCTTCGCGGCCGTGTCGGCCGCGGCGGACACCAATCGTACTGCGTCCTGATCGCGGATCCGAAATCGGAAATCGGACGGGAACGGATGAAGATCATGACCGAAACCGATGACGGCTTCGAGGTCTCGAGGCGGGATTTGGAGCTGAGGGGACCGGGCGATTTTTTCGGCACGAAGCAAAGCGGCGTACCGGATTTCAAGCTGGCCGATATGGCGGCGGATTTTGCGGTGCTGGAGGAGGCGCGGGACGACGCGGCGGACATGACGGCGAAAGCCGATTTCTGGACGGCTGCGGCCTATGCTCGACTGCGAGAGGTGCTTCGGAAGGAGCAACTTTTTCAAGGGGATCTCTTGGACTAGTTTTTAAAGCGCCGCCTGCGGCATATAGTACAACGTATGGCCTAAGAAGCCGGACGGAGGTGCTGCCCTAGGATGAGCTACACGAAATATGGGATACGTCCCGAACTGGTCGAGCGAGTCAAGGTGAAAATGAAGAATCCGGTCATGAAAGATCGAGTTAAGATGCTGCTCAATGGGGTAACCAAATATGATTTGCAGGACCGTACCAAGGTGAAGAAGCTGATTCGGACCTCGGCCGGTATCTTGCAGGAAAATCTGACTGAACAGCAAGAAGATCAATTAATCGCATTTGTTATAGGCCAAAAAATCGACCCGTCCAATACGCTGCATCTCATTAAGCTGTGGGCGATGTTCCGCTGATCTTCGGATCGGCGGATTTTTTTTTTTGCCGCTTATAGAGGCTCAATGCAGGCAGCATCGTCGTTGGCCACGCTGCCGACCGTTTTGGCGACTGGATAGGCTTCCAGCAGTTCGGACGGGAAAGGGCGGAGAAGGGCCCCCAGCTGCTCGTGATCCTGCACGGTTCGATCCAGCCATAGCGCTTCGCTTTCTTCGTGCAAAATGACCGGCATCCGATCATGGATCGGTTCCATTAGCTTGTTGGGCGTAGTCGTCAGAATCGTGCACGTGCTCAGCTTGATGCCAGCAGGCGACACCCACGTATCGTAAAGACCGGCCATGCTGAACAGCTTGCGGTCGCGCTTCACGATGCGCATCGGCTGCTTGTCTTCTCCGTCCTTGCGCCATTCATAGAAGCCGTCAGCCGGAATGATGCAGCGTTTGCGGCGGATCAGCTGCTTGAAAGCGGGCTTCTCCCAGACCGTTTCGGAACGGGCGTTCAGCATTTTGTTGCCGACCTTCAGGTTGTCGGCCCATGCAGGGACAAGCCCCCATTTGAGCTCGCCCAAACGGTTCTGCGTTCCGTCGCTCACGATGGCAAACACCATTTGTCCGGGGGCTACGTTATATTTGGGCCGATGGTATGGCACATTCGTGGAGGAAATCCAATAACGTAACATAAGTTCTTCCAAAGATACTGTAATCGTATATCGTCCGCACATAGGTTGTTCGTGCCTCCTCGAAACGGTTGGACTACTCCCCTCAGTATACTACGAGCGGCTAATGGAATGTAGAGAAGCCCATACTAAATTGTATACGAAAGAAAGGAGCGGCATAAGCGGATGGAGCAACGCCATACAACGGGAACGTCCTTCTTCGAAAGGTTTGTGCTTGCGCTGCGAAGGTTACCTGCCCGGATAGCGGCATACGTGCAAGCGAAGCGTAAAGCCAGGCGCGAATCCGAGCTGCTGTCCCGGCATGCCGTGCGGCTTGAATTGAAGCCGGAATCAGTCCGGGAGCTGAACGCTGCGTGGCTCGCTAGCGCGGCGCCTTCGTCGCCTGCATCCGCTGATCCGCTTTTCGCATCCGCTGATGCGCATAGCGAGCGCGAACGCGCCCTCATTCAACGAATCCTCCAGGAAACGGAGAAGGCAAACCGGAATAACGTTACCCGAACGGAAGCGTACCGTGCGCTCTATTTTCGTTGTCCCGAGCTGCATTGGGCGCTGCTCGCCCATCTGGTATCCCGCAATGGCGGCTGGAACATGACCGACCTGCAGGGCGAGCTTCTGCCGCGTCTGCTTGGCCGCTCCTTCCGGAAGCATGCTTTTCTGCTGCTGGAACGGGCGAATGCGCTTATTTTCCAGGACGCGTATCCTCAGCTGCTGCTCTATGAAGCGTCGCGCAAGGAAGGGCGGGAGCACTTCGGCTTGCTGCCTGCTTTTGGCGTGTCGAGGTTCATGCGACCGGTCTGGTCGCAGTTTTGGCGCCGCCGCGATGCAGCCATACTAACGACTGCGCTCATCGTTAACGAGCAGAACGTCATCGAAGAGCCGATCGTTCGCAGCGCTTACTTCAAGGAACACGTTCTGCGGCAGCCGGCGTTTCTCCTTCAAGCGCCGCTTCAAACAAATTCGGTGTTCATGCCGTATGGGGCGCCGAGCGAAGACGGGATGAAGCTGGCCGGCCTCGTGCTCGAAAATTTCCGCAGCTTGCAGGAAAGGATCGAATTCGGCAAACGGCTCTACGCCATCTTGTTCGGCGTCACGGACGTGAAGAATGGCGTGCTGGCGTTTGTGCGTGCCGTTCCGCACACCGGCTCGCGCGCCGACTATGCGCCTCAGCTGTTTACCAAGCAACCGCGCAACACATCCGCGAAAGGATACGCCGTTAAGCTGGATGGCTGCAAGCTGAAGCGGGGAGCAAGAAAGCTGTCCAGTCCGGAGCTGGAGATGGCTTGGCAGGACGTGCCCGTCGAGATCGGCAGCCGGTCGGATTGGTTCACGGGTTCGGAAGAAGCCGCAGAAGAGGTTGCCGCATATTTCAAAGCGCTGCCGCTCCCCGACGTCTTCGAAATTACGGAGGAGCACTGCAGCGGAATCAAAAAAATCGAACTGGCCGTTATGGCAGCACAGCGTATAAAGCCGGCGGTTCCGCTGCAAGAGAAAAGGCGATAAAGAAAAGCTTGTTCAAGCTCTCCTTTATCGCCTTTCGTTGTCACGTTCTGCTTTTCAGCAGCTCCCAGCGGTACACATATTCGAACAGAAACTCGAAGGCTTCCAAATGCCGCTTCGCTTCGAAGGCGTTCGCGCCCCAAGCGTAAATGCCGTGCTTGCGCAGCATGATGCCCGGAATTCGCTTATCCAGCCGTTCGGTTACTTCCGGCACGATGCTAGGGATATGCGCGAAGTTGGACACGATTGGAATGTCGATATGAGCTTCCTCGTCCCAAATGTTGAACGCTTTAATGAGCTCAACGCCGTCGACCGGAATCGATGTGCGCTCCCAGAACAGCTCGGAAACGAGGTTGTTGAATACGGTATGTACGTGGAAAATCGCGCCGCAGCCGGTCTGCTTGTAAATTTCGCAGTGGATCAGCGTCTCTGCCGACGGCTTTAGTTTGGTTGGCTCGCTTGGCTTGCCGTCTTGATCGACGAACAGAAAGTCTTCCGGCGTCGAGCGGGACTTGTCTTTGCCGCTGGCTGTGATGGCGAAGTGAAACTCCTCCGGAGTGAAATCGCCAACGCGGATCGACAGGTTGCCGCTCGTTCCGGGAAACCAGCCGCGGGAAGCGAACAGGCTCTTTACTTCGGTTAGTTCTGCAAGCACGCGCTGCTTGTCTTCTAAGGCTAAGTGTGCAAATGACATCGTTAAGTGGTCGCCTCCTGCAGGTTCAGTACATCGATGACGTCATGGAACGTCTTGTATTCATGGTAAGGCAGCCCGAGCTCCTTGCATTTCTGCGTCAGGTGGGAGCGGGCGAATACCACGTCGACGAGCTTGGCGCCTTCGAAATCCGTTACGCTGTCGCCAATGAGAATACGCTCGAATTGGCCGGCAGGGAAGCGGCGGATAATGCTTGTTTTGCACATGCCGCAGTCGGTTTTGCATTCGCCTTCGCAGGGATGCGGCCATGTAATATCGATTCGCTCGCCGGAAAAATCGCTGCCGTTGCAGTAAATATGATCCTCCGGTATGCCAAATGGCGCAAGGAGCGGATAGACGAAGAAGTCGATTCCTCCGCTTGTGACGTAGAATTGGATGTCATGCTCCTTGCAAAACGCAAGAAGGTCGGCAAAGCCTGCGCGGATCTTGGCGTTCGAAATCGCATAATCCACGACTTCCTTCTTCATGGAGGTCGGGAGGAGGCGGAACAGCTCGCCGACGCCTTGGCGAATCGATTTGCGCTGGCCGACGATGTCGTTTACGATCGTTTCCCATCCGGCCGGATTGAAATGGCGGATAATCGCGACGATGTTGTCGTTCTCGGTGATGGTGCCGTCAAAATCACAAAAAATAACGCGTTTTACGGGTCTGGCTGTCATTATTGTTTATACCCCCAACTGTCAATCGCGGCTTGAAGCGCTTCGTTACCCGGCTTAGCAGCTGCGTCCGGCAGAGAAACGCCGGCTCTTGCCGCTTCGATTGCGATACGGAACGCTTGTCCGCCCGCTGCGGTTCCCATCGGATGACCGTGAATGCCGCCGCCTGCATTAACGACGACATCGGTGCCGAAATCGCGCAGAATGAGCGGAACGAGTCCCGGATGTATGCCTGCCGAAGGAACCGGGAAGCTGGGCGCTACTGGCAGTGCCGGATCGATGAGCGCGGCTTGAACGGCCAAATTCTCTTCCCGCGGCATGACGACGGAGCCATATGGCGAAGGGAAGAGGACCAGATCGGCTCCGGCGAGTCTCATCAGCTTGCCAAGCAGGAGCGGAGCTGCGATGCCATAATGCGTGGACGGATACAAGGCGCCGGCCATAGCGGGATGCGCCGCGATCGGCACCGTAATCTCGGGATCGCTGCTTAGCTCGTGCAGGACATCGTAGCCATACGCAAGGACATTGAACAGGAGCGCATTCGCGCCCGCCCCGATTGCGCGTTTCGCCTGCGAAGCCAGCTTCGAGGTCGGACCGGTCAGGTTAACGGCATACAGAAGTTTTTGGCCGGTTACCTCTTCGGCTTGGCGCGCCGCTTCCATGCAAGCTTCTACGCGTTTCTCAAGCGGGGTCAGCGGATTCTCGAACAAAATTTCGTCATCCTTAATGAGATCGACGCCGCCAAGCGCTTGCTGATAGAATTGCTCGCGCAAATTAGGCAGGTCATGGCCGATGACGGATTTGAAAATGCTCATTAGCAACGGGCGCTCATAAGCGCCCAGCAGCTTGCGGACGCCATCGATTCCAAACTTCGGTCCAGGAAATGCCGATACGAACTCGCTGGAGAAATCGAGATCCAGCAGCTTGATTCGGCCGTCCATGGACAGCTTGCCGAATACGGTAACGAGCAGGGCAGGGAGGTCCCGGCTGAAGTTGACGTCCGGATATGCGATGCGGAGATCGGCATAACGCTCTCCGGGTACGGAGCTTTCATGCACGTCGACGGAAATGACGCGGCCGAGATGCTTCTCCATCTCGGCTTTGCGCGCTTCCGGCAAATCGGTCCAGCTGCCAACGGTCAGCCCGACGGCGATCCCTTGCGCTTTCTTATGAAAATCAGCTTTGTCATCGTAACTTCGATAGGTAGCGATACATACGGCTTGATTGCTCATGAGGTTGCTTTCCTTTCAATCTCTGCTCCCATTTCCGCGGCGCGCTCCGCAGCGCGCGAAATCGCGCTGATGACCGCCTGCGAGAATTGGTTCGCATCTAGTTTCTCGATTGCGGCCTGCGTCGTGCCGTTCGGAGAGGTGACTTTGCGGCGCAGCTCCGCCGGGTTCTCCCCAGTAGCTTTCACCATATGCGCAGCTCCTAGTACGGTTTGCACCGTAAGCTCGCGCGCCGCTTCCTCCGACAGGCCAAGCTCGCTGCCTGCCGCAATCATCGCTTCCATCAGGTAATACACATAGGCTGGACCGCTCCCGGATAAGCCGGTTACGACCTCAAGCATCCGTTCCTCCACGACCGTCGTCAACCCGACGGCTTGGAACATCGTTTCGGCCAGCAAGCGCTGCTCCTGCGACACCGCAGCCGAGAAGCTTACGCCGGTCGCTCCGAGCCCGATCGTGCTGGACGTATTCGGCATCGTGCGGACGATCGGCATCGGCTTGCCAAGCAGCGTTTCCAGGGTGCGGATCGTCATGCCCGCGATGACGGAGATAATCAGCTGCCCAGGGTGAAGCAATTCCCGCACTTGGCCGATTGCCTCAGCCGCATCCTTCGGCTTCATCATCAGAAACACGATATCCGCTTCTTTCAGCATGGCGGATTTGTCCGCCTCGATCATCGAGGTATTGACGCCGTAGCGGGCGGTGAGCTCTTCCATGCGAGCGGCATTTTGCCGGTTCATCATGCTGATTTGGCCCGGCTCCGTCAGCCCGCGGTCGAGGAGACCGCGCACCATGGCTTCCGCCATCGATCCCGCGCCATAGAAGCACATTTTCAGCGACGCGATTTTATGTGTTGCATTCGAAGATGAAATTAACGTCATGATCGTGATTCCTCCTGTCTATCCGCGGATTTGACCGCTGCCGTAGATGCGGTATTTGGTTGATGTCAATGCCGGAAGTCCCATCGGGCCTCTTGCATGAAGCTTCTGCGTGCTGATGCCGATTTCGGCGCCGAAGCCGAATTCGAAGCCGTCCGTAAAGCGGGTGGACGCGTTGTGATAGACAGCGGCGGCATCAACCTGCTGAAGGAAGAGCTCCGCATGCTCCCGGTTCTCCGTCACGATGCATTCGGAGTGCATCGTGCCGTACTTGCGAATATGGTCAATCGCTTCGTCGAGGCCGGAGACCATATGAATATTCAAAATGTAATCATTATATTCGGTCGCGAAATCGGCAGCAGTGACTGCAATCGCCTCCGGCACGATAGCGCGCGTCCGGTCGCAGCCGCGAAGCTCGACGCCTGCGTTAAGCATGCGGTCCGCCAATTCGCGCAGATGGCGGGAGGCAAACGATTCATGGACGAGCAGCGTCTCCATGGAATTGCAAACGGAAGGCCGCTGAACTTTGGCGTTGAAGGCGATGTCCGACGCCATGGACGGCTGCGCGCTTTCATCCAAGTAAGTATGACAAATGCCCGCGCCTGTTTCAATGACCGGAACGGTCGCATTTTCAACAACATTTCGAATTAGCGATGCGCCGCCGCGAGGGATGACGACATCCAGCAGGCCGTTCAATTTCAACATTTCGTCGACGGATGCGCGTGACGGGTCCTCGATCAGCTGAAGCGCATCGGCCGGCAGAGCTGTGGAGGCAAGCGCTTCTCGCAGCACCTCCACGATGCGGCGATTCGATTCAAGCGCCGCGGAGCCGCCACGCAGAACGACGGCGTTGCCGGTTTTCAAGCAAAGACCGGCCGCATCGACCGTCACGTTCGGACGCGCCTCGTAGATCATGCCGATCACGCCGAGCGGCACCGAAATTTTCTCCACGCGAAGGCCATTAGGGCGTTCAAAGGCTTCAAGCACGCGGCCGACCGGATCTTCCAGATCCACGACCTGGCGGAGGCCCTCCGCGATGGTTTCGACCCGTGAGGAAGTGAGCGTAAGGCGATCGAGCAAAGATTCGCTCGTGCCGTTCGCGCGGCCGCGCTCAATGTCGATCCGATTTGCTTCAATGATGGAATCCTGTTGGCGGATCAAAGCAGCCGCCATGTCGAGAAGGGCTTCGTTTTTCTGATTCGTCGTCAATGAATTCATGATGGCCGCCGCCTGCTTGGCAAGGGCCGCTTTTTCCCGCAATTCGCTCATATGGTCTCTCTCCCTATAGATGATTTTAAGCTCTGAGGGTAACCCACTCATCACGGTGAATCACTTCGATCCGGGCAACCTCAACCCGTCTGCGCACTTCTTCGGTACTAAGGCCGGCAACGGCCTGCACTTGCCAAGCGGCATAGTTTACGACGCCGCGGCCGAGCGATTGCTGCTGCTGGTTAAACACCTCGACGACATCGCCGGGGTGGAAATCGCCCTCGATCGTGCGGATGCCCGCAGGAAGCAAGCTTTTCCCGCCATCCAGCAGCGCCCGTTCGGCGCCTTCGTCCACGAAGATCCGGCCTTGCGGCATCGAGTGGAAGCCAAGCCATTGCTTCTTCATCGGCAGGTTGTGCAAGCTCGTATCGAAATACGTGCCCTTGCCGATCCCGGAAACAGCTAGCTTCAAGTCGCCCGGCTCAAAGACGCGGCCGATAAATACCGGCACGCCGCCGCGCATCGCGATACGCGCAGCTTCGATTTTGGAGCGCATGCCCCCCGTACCGACGGAAGAGCCTGCACCGCCCGCGATTCGTAAAATGTCATCCGAGATTTGTTCAACGCGGTCGATCCGGACGGCGTTCGGATTTTTGCGCGGATCCTCCGTATACAAGCCGTCCATATCGGTCAAAATAACGAGCCGCTTCGCTTTGACGAGGTTCGCGACCAGCGCGGAGAGCGTATCGTTTTCGCTGAATTTCAGCTCCTCGGTTGCGACCGTGTCGTTCTCGTTCACGATCGGCAGCATCCGTCGGTGAAGCAGCTCCTCGATCGTCATCAGCGCGTTCGAAATGCGCTTACGGTTGGAGAAATCGGCGCGGGTAAGCAGAATTTGAGCGACTCCGACGCCTCCTTGGCTGCCATAGGAAGCGAATGCTTCCTGATAGGCCTGCATCAGCAGCGCTTGGCCGACGGCAGCGGCCGCCTGCTTCTCATGAACGAGCTTCGGCCGGGTTTGATAACCGATTTTTTTGAATCCGGCGGCGATCGCGCCGGAGGTGACAAGCAGCACTTGATAACCTGCTTCATGAAGGGCAGCGAGCTCGTGGGCGAAGAAGGCGATGCGTTCGCGATTGATGCCGCCTTCCTCGGAGGTCAAGGAGCTGCTGCCGATTTTGACTACAATAGTATCTGTCATGTTGGATCTCCCGTCCCCTCTGAACAATAAAAAAAACTTTCATCCTTGTACAATACAAAGGACGAAAGTTTCACTTCCGCGGTACCACCTTTATTAACGGCTATGCTGATCGAGCATGCCGTTCCGCTTTCAATAAGACCTGATAACAGCAGGCCGCTGTCCGACTCATCGCCGGCCGTTCCGGGGTGGGTTTCTGCAGCAATAGCGGTAAGTTCTCACAGCGAACGAACTTACTCTCTGGGCGCATTGCGGGATGCGTACTTGGCCCCATCAAGACGTTAATCGTTTTTAATTAAAGAGAATCTTACCATAGTCCGCCTTATGCTGTAAAGCAATAAAGCTAATAAATAGAAGCCCGTTGTGACGGGCTTCTGCGTGTTGTCCCTTACAGCTGACGAGAGCTGGCTGCTATCCAAAGAGATTGAGCTTGCCGATCCGGTGAATGGCTTCTTGAAGCCGTTCTTCCGGCGCGAGCAAGCCAAGTCTTACATAGCCCTCGCCATGCTTGCCGAATCCGACGCCCGGCGCCAGCACGACGTCCGCGCGTTCAAGCACAAGATCCGAGAAGGACGATGAGGTGAAGCCTTTCGGCACCGGCAGCCAACAGAAGAACGAGCCGCTTGGCTTCGCCGCTTGCCAGCCGATCTCCGCCATGGCCCCGAATAGGGCGTTGCGACGGTTCTCGTAAGCCGATGCGAGCTCTGCCACGCACTGCTGCGAACCGGTAAGCGCCGCCGCCGCCGCCGCTTGAATGCCGCCGAACAAGCTGCAGTAATAATGATCTTGAATCAGGTTGATAAGCGAAATGATTTCGGGATTTCCGAGCGCAAAACCGACGCGCCATCCAGCCATGTTGTAAGTTTTGGACAGCGTATAGAATTCCACGCCAACCTCCTTGGCGCCCGGTGTCTGCAGGAAGCTTACCGGCTGCTTGTCGTCAAAGCCGATCGCACCGTAAGCAAAGTCGCTGGCGACAACGATGCCGTGTTTGGCTGCGAATTCGACGGTTTGCTTGTAAAACTCGCTACCTGCGGTTGCGCCGGTCGGATTGTTCGGATAATTGATAAACATCAGCTTCGCTTTATCTGCAACGGCCGGCGAAATCGCTCCGTAATCCGGCAGGAACGCGTTGTCCGCCGTGAGCGGCATTAATTCCATCACTCCGCCCGCAAGCGCAACGCCGGACCAGTAGTCCGGGTAGCCTGGATCAGGTACGAGACAGACATCGCCAGGATTAAGCAGGCACTGGCTGATTTCGATCAGTCCGGTTTTGCCGCCGAACAAGATCGCGACTTCCTTCTCCGGGTCAAGCTCCACGCCATAGTCTTCCTTATAGCGTTGCGCGACCGCTTGCTTCAGGAACGGATAGCCGCTGAAAGGCGGGTAGCGGTGATACATCGGATTCGGCGCAGCTTCTTGAAGCGCTTCTACGATATGGGGGGGAGTAGGCTGATCGGGATTGCCCTGCCCCAGATTGATGACGTCGCGTCCTTTGGCCGCTTGGGCGTTCGCTTTGCGGACAAGGCCTGCAAAAAATTGCGCCGGCAAACCTGTCATACGGTTTGCCGGACTGATTTGAACTGTTTTTAATCCATCCATTATTGATCACTCCACCGTTAATCTATGCCTAAATGTAGCATAATGTTGGAATGAGTGTCGAGCGCCAAGCTTCGACAGCGGCGGAGCGGCTTCATAAACGCTTAAGCCTTATAGATCCATCGCTTTCAGGAACGGCTTGATATTCGCTTTGAACTGCAGCAGATAAGGCTTGCGGTTCTCATCGAATACGAGCAGCAGCTGCGGCTTCTTCGGGCAATAGAATAGGAAGACGTCCTGCGTCATGATTTGGATCTCGCCAGCCTTTACGGCCGTTGGCTCGTCCAGCGGAATCCGGAATACGTATCCGCATTTGTCCTCCGCCTGCAATCTAGGCGACAGGCCGGTAACGGAATTGAGCCATGTTTTGGCATAGCCTTGAAATTCCGCGCTGTTCGGTACGGATTTCACAACCTTGCCTGCGACGACATCGAAAGCTTGGACTGGGCGCTGCATCGCGCCGCCTTCATCGATTGCGCCTGCGCTCGCTGCAGCGGGAAGCGCTAAAATGAACAAAAGCAGAGCCAGGGCGGCTAAGATTTTCGTGCTCCATATTCTCATTTATGCAGTCTCCTTCGATCGGTTCAGAATGGTTTCCTTCTTACGGTACCCATCTTGACAGCGAAGCATGAGACGATATGATTAGGTAAAACTGAGCAATTCAGGAGGATGTCGAATGAGCGAGAGGAAATTGCGGCTTGCGATCGTGCAAATGCACGTCGATGCGGGGAACCCCGATGTAAACTATGCGCGGCTGCGGCAAAAACTGAACGAGGCCGTTCAAACGGCGGAGAAGCCGGATCTGATCATGCTTCCGGAAATGTGGAACACCGGCTATGCGCTGGAGCAAATCGATCAAATCGCGGATTTCGAAGGCGAGCGGACGAAGGCTCTGCTTTCCGAATTTGCGCGCAGCCATCAGGTTCAAATCATTGGCGGCTCAATTGCCGAGAAGCGCGAGGGCGGGGTATACAACACGATCTATGCGTTTGACGCAAACGGGGACGTTATGGCGGATTATTCCAAAATCCATTTATTCCGTCTTATGGACGAAGAGAAGCATCTGCAAGCGGGAGACAAGCTTGGACGGCTGGAGGTTGCGGGCGCGGAGGCAGGCATGATGATCTGCTACGATATCCGGTTCCCGGAGCTTGCCCGCAAGCTGGCGCTCGGCGGAGCAAAAGCGTTGTTCGTGCCGGCGCAATGGCCGAATCCAAGACTGCATCATTGGCGGACGCTGCTCATGGCGCGAGCCATCGAGAACCAAATGTTCGTCATCGCTTGCAACCGCTGCGGCGCGAGCGGCACCAGCACTTTCTTCGGCCATTCCTTGGTGATCGATCCATGGGGCGAGATCATCGCGGAAGCGGGAGAAGAGGAAGTTATCGTGCGAGCGGAAATCGATCTGGACATGGTGGATGCCGTCCGCGCCAAAATTCCGGTATTCGAAGACCGCAGACCGTCACTTTATTAACGTCGATTTCATCGTATCAATGAATGCCTCAGCCGCTCTCGAGAGATAGCGGCCTTTGCGGCTTGCAATGACGAGCGTCCTGATCGGTGAAGGGGCGGCGATCGGCAAGTAAACCGGCGTTCTCTCGTCGGTTTTATCACGCATCAGCATTTTCGGGACGAACGTAATGCCCATCCCTGCCGCGACAAGCGATTGGACGGTTTCGATGTTGACGCTTTCGAAGACGATCCGGGGCTCGAAGCCGGCCTTTTCGCAAATTTCCATGACATTCTGACGGAAACCTTGCCCTTTTTTCAATACAATGAACGGTTCTGAGCGAAGCCGTTCGATACGGACGGGATCCTTAATTTTAACCAACGGGTGATCGGGCGGAACCGCGAGCATAATATCCTCTTCTATTATCGGAACCCATTCGAGCGACGGCTCGAAGAGCGGAAGCGCCAGCAGGCTGAGATCGGTCTGGCCGCTTGCCGTGAGCTGTTCCAGCTTGGACGGCGTATCCTCGACGAGGACAACTTCGATCGACGGATATTGTTTATTGAAGATGGGAAGCACGATCGGAAGAACGTGAGAACCGGTAATCGACAAACTGCCGACGACGAGCTTTCCTTTGCGCATGTTGGCGAGGTCGTCGAGCTCTTGCTTCAACTGCTCGATGTTGTCTAATATATTTTGCGCCTTGTCGACGAAAACGGCACCCGCATGCGTGAGCTCGACGGAGTTCGTCGTGCGGCGAAACAGCAGCACGCCGATTTCCTTCTCCAGCTTGGAGAGCTGCTGGCTAAGCGAGGGCTGGGCGATGTGCAGCTTCTCGGCGGCTTTGGAGAAATTTTTCTCTTTTGCGATTTGAATGACATATTGCAACTGGCGAAATTCCATAGACCACCACTCCGCAACCTGATTTTGGCAAAACATACCGTCATAGGCCGTACCTATTGCTGTTATAGATATTATATCTTAGATCAATGAAGAAAGAAATGATATGATGGCTTCATTGAAATATTGCTACGCGCAAACGAACTTATCGCAAATGAACTTATGAGGTGAATACAAATGACGAAAAGAACGATGTTTGAGAAAATTTGGGATAATCACGTCATTCATTCTGAAGAAGGCAAACCGAGCGTTATCTATATTGATTTGCAGCTTGTGCATGAAGTAACATCTCCGCAAGCGTTCGAAGGTCTTCGCATGACGGGCCGTAAAGTGCGCCGTCCGGATCTGACGTTCGCGACGATGGATCACAACGTGCCTACGAAAGACCGTTTCAACATTACTGATCCAATCTCCAAACAGCAAATCGATACATTGACGCAAAACTGTAAAGACTTCGGCGTTACGCTGTTCGATCTTGACAGCATCGACCAAGGCGTCGTACACGTTATGGGCCCAGAGCTTGGCCTGACGCACCCTGGCAAAACGATCGTGTGCGGCGACAGCCATACGTCCACGCACGGCGCTTTCGGCGCGCTTGCTTTCGGTATCGGTACTTCCGAGGTTGAGCACGTCCTCGCAACTCAATGCTTGCAGCAGTCCAAAGCGAAGACAATGGAAATCCGCTTCATCGGCTCCCGTAAGCCGGGCGTTACGGCGAAAGACATGATTCTTGGCGTTATCGCCAAGTATGGCACGGACTTCGGTACCGGCTACGTTATGGAATTCTCGGGCGAAGCGATCCGCAGCCTGTCGATGGAAGAGCGCATGACAGTATGTAACATGTCCATCGAAGCCGGCGCTCGCGCTGGTTTGATCGCACCGGACGAAACGACGTTCAATTACCTGCGCGGCCGTGAGTATGCCCCGCAAGGCGAGGCATTCGACCGTGCGGTTGCGGCTTGGAAAGAGCTTGCATCGGACGAAGGCGCTCAATTCGATACCGTTATCGAATTCGACGTTGACGCGTTGATCCCGCAAGTCACTTGGGGCACAAGCCCAGGCATGGGTACGGACATCACGAAGCACGTTCCGGTACCGGCTGAACTCCCGACGGAGAACGAACGTAAAGCTGCCGAGAAGGCGCTTGAATATATGGGTCTGACTCCAGGTACGCCGATGAGCGAGATCGAAATCGATTATGTCTTTATCGGTTCCTGCACAAACGGCCGTATTGAAGACTTGCGCGCTGCGGCAGAAATTGCCAAAGGCTACAAAGTAAGCGATCGGGTAACGGCAATCGTCGTTCCGGGTTCCGGACGCGTTAAGCTGCAAGCGGAGAAAGAAGGCCTTGACCAGATCTTCACCGAAGCTGGCTTCGAATGGCGCGATGCAGGCTGCTCCATGTGCCTTGCGATGAACCCTGACGTCCTGCAGCCGGGCCAGCGCTGCGCATCGACGTCCAACCGTAACTTCGAAGGCCGTCAAGGCCGCGGCGGACGTACCCACTTGGTTTCCCCTGCAATGGCTGCAGCCGCTGCCATCATGGGTAAATTCACAGACGTGCGCGATTGGAAAATCAAATCCGAAGTACTGAACTAGTAACCACGCAATCGAATCGCGTAACATAACGCGATATCGGTTGCAGTAGCAAGAGAGACGAGAGGAGTAAACGACCATGGAAGCTTTCAAACAACTAACGGGTCTTGTTGCCCCGGTAGACCGTGTAAACGTAGATACAGATGCAATTATCCCGAAACAATTTCTTAAGCGGATCGAGCGCAGCGGCTTTGGCCAGTTCCTGTTCTTCGAATGGCGCTGGGATGAGCAAGGCAACGTTATCGAATCGTTCAGCCTGAATCAGCCGCGTTACCAAGGCTCGGAGATTCTGATCTCCCGCGCTAACTTCGGCTGCGGCTCCTCCCGCGAGCATGCGCCATGGGCGATTTTGGACTACGGCTTCAAAGTCGTTATCGCACCGTCGTTCGCGGATATTTTCTATAATAACTGCTTTAAGAACGGCATTCTTCCGATCCGCTTGAGCGAGGAGCAAGTCGAAGAGCTGTTCCAACGCACGGCGAAGACGGAAGGCTACAAGCTGAATGTCGATCTGGAGAACAAAACATTGACGGACGATGCCGGCCTGAACATTGCGTTCGAACTTGACGAGCACCGCCGCCAATTCCTGCTTCAAGGCTTGGACGACATCGGTCTGACGCTCCAGCACGAAGACAAAATCGCAGCTTACGAAGCAAGCCGCGTCGTATTTTAAATCAAACAAGAGCCCTGGTACTTTGCTGCCGGGGCTTCTTTCATAGGCAAGATGTACGGGTACTATCCTCTAGGTAACTAACTAATCATCGTTTCAGTTCTTTCCCGATCGTACGGGCAGTAGCTATACTGGGGGAGGAAGTTATGAAGCTGATAAAGGAGAGCGGATGGAATGAACATCTTAATCACCGGTGCATCGGGAAGCGTAGGGACAGGGGCGGCGGAGGCGCTTGCCGGCCAGCATCAGCTGCGGTTAGCAGATGCGAAGCCAATCAAAACGTCGCTGCCGTTCTATCTGTCCGACGCGAGAATGACAGGCTCATTGGATCAAGCGGCCGAAGGCGTGGACGTTATCATCCATACTCCTGCGTATCATGGCATTCATATGGGGAAGCATTCCGAGCAGGAGTTCTACGACTTGAACGTAACAGGTACGTTTAATATGTTTCAAACCGCCGTCCGCAATAAGGTGCGAAGAGTGGTTTGGCTGTCGAGCATGTCGTTCTTCGGGTCGGATTTTTATGCGTATACGAAAAAGCTGGGCGAGCAGCTGTGCACGTTTTATCATGAACAGCACGGCATTGAAGTGATTATGCTGCGCCCGTCCGACTTTACGCCATTCCGTGACCAGCTTCATTATGGTGAAAGGCTGCTGCATGGCGGCGTTGATCGCCGGGATGTTATTCAAGCCGTAGTCGCCGCGGTTCACGCTCCGGTTTCTTTCGGGGCCTATCATATCGTCCGCCATGATCCGTTCACGGAGAACGATGTCGAGGCTTACGCCGCTTCTCCGATCGATGCATGGGAGAAAGCGTATCCCGGAGCGAAAGCCGTCATTCAGAAGCACCGCTTCCAGCTGCCGAAGCAAATTCAAGCGACGGACCTCACGGCGGAACGCACCGAGCTTGGCTATACTCCGCGGCATCATTTCGGAACATTTCTTGCAGAGCTGGAGCTGGCCAATAAGCAAAATGAATAGATAACGATTCATTCAGGCAGTCGGAACCTTGCGTTCCGGCTGCTTTTTTGCATGTTCGAAAAAGTTACATTTTTCCTCTTTACGCAACTTTTTCTGACAAACTGCGTCTAATATTCGTCTGGGCGTGGTCTCTGTTTACCGGTTCCATGACGAAAAACAGAAACACGAGGTGAATGATGAAGAAGTTTGTATCCGCTGTAATGCTGTTGTCGCTACTCATCTCTATGTTCCCTAGCATCGTGGGAGCAGCGGTAGCCCCAAAACTTTATCTCAACGGAACTTTGCTCCAAAGCGCGGCAGAGCCGAGGATCGTTGGATCATCGACGCTCGTTCCGATCCGTACGGTAACGGAAGGGCTTGGCTTTGACGTCGCTTGGGAGAAGCCGCATGTCACGATTTCGAACGGCGAAACGAATATGGTGCTGACTATCGGCAATAAAAACGCCGTTGTCAACGACCGTGTTGTTCCCCTTGACGCACCTGCTATCATCACGTCGGGCTCCACGATGGTGCCGCTTCGATTTGTCAGCGAACAGTTTGGTGTAAGTGTATATTGGGACAAGACAACGCGGTCCGTCTACCTTAATAAGCCAATCCCTGATGCGCCTCCGGCAGAAACGCCGGATTCCGGAAACGGCGGGGAGTCGCCGGCAATTAGCTCTGCAAGTCTCAACTCTATCGAGTATAATGGACTTGGCAGTATCTACCTTTCCTTTGAAGGCGATTTCAAAGATTTGAAAACCGAAGTGCTTCACAATCCGGAGCGGGTCGTCATCGATCTTCCGTATATGAAGTTCAATGCCGAATCGTTCACGCCTGGCTTTACGGACGCAAACAGCGCGGCTAAGCTGGGAGAAATTATGATCGATTCGCATCCGACGCTGAAAAAAATCAGGTATTCCTATTACTCGGACAAGCCTGATACAGTAAGAGTTGTGCTAGATTTGCTCGCTCCTACCAATGTTCAAACCGCGAAGGAAGACCAGTCGATCCGCATCGACGTCCTGGAACAAACCGGGCCGGCGCCTGTCGTGCCGCCGCCTCAACCTAAGGTATACAAGGTCGTGCTGGACGCCGGTCATGGCGGGAAAGATCCGGGCGCGCTCGCCGTGAACGGACGCAGGGAGAAGGAATACAATTTGGCGATCACGTTGAAAGTGAAGGCGCTGCTCGATAATGAGCCGCGAATCAAAGCTTACCTCACTCGCAGCGACGACACGTTCGTCGAGCTGGACGACCGTGTGGCATTCGCCAACAATCTTGGCGCCGACCTGTTCCTGTCTTTCCATGCGAACAAAGCGACAAGTGCAACGGTTTCCGGAGCAGAGACGTATTACTATCGCGGGGACAGCATCGCCTTCGCGAATGTCATCCACAAGCATTTGATTGCCGGGACAGGCTTCAGGGACCGCGGCGTGAGACAAGCCGATTTCAGGGTCATCAAGTATACGACGATGCCAGCCGTATTGCTTGAAGCCGGTTATCTCTCCAACAGCGGAGACACCGCCACTTTGTTCAGCGCTGCCAAGCAGAGCAAGATCGCGGCGGAAATTGTTGCCGGAATCAAAGCCTATCTAAAACTAAGCTAGGAGAATGCCGATGAAACGTCATATGACTACCAGTGTATTGTCGATCATGGTTGCGGCCGCCCTTATCGTTCCTCTAAGTGCTTGCGGAGTCAAGGAGCAAAGTCAGCAGGAGCAGCAGGTTCAAGCCGGCGGCAATGTCCCGGCGAATGAGCAGAACAGCGGAGTCACGGAGCCTGCCGAACCGGCTGCCAATACGGATGCGCCGGCTGAGGCGGAGGTTCCTATGCCGACCAAGGAGCAGATTTCCGTGTTTTACACCGATGACGACATGATGGAGCTGCATGAGCAGAAGTCGGACATTGAATACGAAGACGTGGAACAGAAGCTTAAAGCCGTGTTTGCGGCCGTGCAAAAGGATGGCGCTAACGGCGAGACTTCCTTGTGGAAGAGCGCCGAGCTATTAAGCGCGAAGCTGGAAGGTACGGCGGTTACGCTAGACCTCCACTTGCCAGATGAAGCAAGGCTGGGCGCGCCTGGAGAAGCACTTGCCATCGAGTCGCTTACCCGCGCGTTTTTCCAGCTTCAAGACGTAACGTCAATCGATCTGCTGGTTGACGGAGAAGCAGTAGAAAGTTTAATGGGCCATGAATCGCTTGATCATCCCATTAACAAACCTTAAGGAGGAACTCGCACATTATGCCGCAGCAGAAGAAATGGGTTAAAGTGGTTTCATCCATGTTAGTATTTTCCGTACTGACAGGATATTCAGCGGCTGGCGGTTCCTTGGCGCATGCCGATTCGGCGGTAACGTCTCGTTTCAGCGACGTGCCTGCCGGACATTGGGCGGAGAAGCATATCGCGAAGCTGGCCATGCAGGGCATTATTAAAGGGAACAACGGTGCCTTCAAGCCATCGGATAACGTGTCCCAACAAGAAGCGGTAGCGCTCGCGATCCGGTTTATCGGGAAAGAGCAGGCGGTTCGGGTGGACGATGCGATCGTTTTCCCGGATTCGTTTGAAGTCAGCAATTATTTCAAGCCTTACATCATCCTTGCGTTCCAGGAAGGCCTGCTTGACCGGCAGGAGGAATTCGAGCTTGCGGAAGCGGACCAAGGCTCGGCTTGGGGAACGAAGAAAGCTTCGCGCGAATGGATTACGAAGCTGATGATTAAAGCGATCGGCAAGCAGAAGGAAGCGGAGGCGCTTGCGAACGACGCGGTCAGCTTCTCCGATGGCAGCAAGGTCGGTGCAGATTATAAAGGCTATGTGAATGCGGCCGTGTCCCTGCAGCTGATCAAAGGAGTATCGGCCGACCGGTTCGACCCGAAAGGCTTGATTACCCGCGCGGCGATCGCCACGATGTTCAGCAGGGCGGAAATCCAATTCCCCGTAAGCTACAACGGGCAGTTGACGGGCATTATTACGAGCGCCGATGAAGCATCGCTGCATCTCTATCAAGGCGACAAAGAATCGACGCTGACGCTTTCTCCGGATACATACGTCTACCGCTTCGATTCCGAGAAGCCTTCGCGAGTGTCCGAACTTACGCCGAACACGAAGCTTCTGGTCATTGCAAGCGGAACTAAAGCGCTCTATGTGGAGCAGCTCGATGCGAAAGAACAGGTCGAACAGCTGAGCGGTACCGTTGAACGGGTTGTGGCAAACGACAGCAAGGTATGGGTTTGGATCGGCGACGAGCCGGTAGCGATCCCATACAACAATAAGACAGTCGTCACGGACGGCTCGGGATCGGTTATAACGCCTGGCGCGCTTGCGGTAGACAGCGAAGTGGAAATTACGCGTGATACATACAGAACGAAGCCTCTGGCTATTTCCATCAAAGTAAAGTCAGCGCCGGTCAACAAGAACGGCCAAGGAACGGTAAGCTCGCTGCAGCTTAACCCGGCTTCCGTAACGGTGAAGGACAGCGTTACGGGAAATGAATCCAAATTCAATGTTTCGCCTCAAGCGGATGTCATTTGGCAGGGGCAGTTATTGGACGGCGGCTTATCTCAACTTCGCGTAGGCGATGTCGTTTCGTACGAAGTGAAGAACTCGGTCGTGACCAAGATAACGATTACGCAGACGTCGGCGAAGCTCGTACGGGGCGAGTTCTATTCCGCTAGCAGCGACGGCAAAACGATTCAGTACCTGAAGAACGCCGGATCGGCGCAAAGCGCCTTGGAGGCCAAATTCGTCGCGGCGAACGCCGAAGTCACGATTGACGGCATGATCGGCACGACGCTGGCGGATCTCGTAAAAGGCGACATCATGGATATTACGCTGAACGAGAAGGATCAAGTAGCGGCTATCAAGGTGGTAAACCGAAAGGTAGAGCTGCTGGCAGGCGCTACAGTACTCAGCTACGATAGCGAATTGAAAGCTTTATTTCTTAAGAAAGCGTCAGGCGAGCTCGTGTCGGTGTTCCTGACCGACAAGACGAAATTCGATATGAACGGCACTTCCATTACGCTCGGCGCGGCTACGCCGATGCTCACAAAAAATCGGAAGCTGACGATCGGCTATACGGACGATAAAGCCGTGCTCGTTCAATTCGTGTACAAGTACAGCGGAACGGTAACCGGCATTAATACGAATACGAGCCAAGTAACCATTACGCAAAGCAACGGCACCGTTGTAACGCTTCCGATGGATGTTCCAAGCGCGGTCGAAATCAACGGCAAAACGCCGGCAGCCCTTAGCGATGTTAAAGCGGGCGACACGGTGACGGCATTGCTGAACGGCAATCAGGATAAAGTAACGAGCCTTCAAGTGCATACAGCCAAGCAAGTGGAGGTAACGGCAGTCGATGTGATCGGCAAACGACTGAAGCTGAAAAACAGTGACGGATCGATTGTGGATCTGAATGCTGCGCTGCTTGAGTTGACGAATGAACAAGGCGACAAACTCGCACTGTCCAGTCTGAAGGCAGGTCAATTCGGCAATCTGCACTATGTCGGATCCGGAGCCGTATCCTTCAAGCTCGTGAAAGTCACGGTAGGCCGGCTTACCGCGGTTACGCCGGATTATATTACGGTCGTTGACTATAACGGCAATGTCGTGGAATTTCCGCTTGGGTCTGCTTATTCCGTCACGAAGAACGGTCTGACGGGAAGCGCGGCAGCAGCTGCGCTGCAAGCGGGCGACCGGGTTGAAGTGAAGAAAGATGCCAAAGACCAGCTCGCGATAACGGTGATCAGCGGCATCAGCAAAAAGTTCTGGAAATACAATGCGGCGACAGGCGAGTTGTCCGTCAAACGGGCAACGCTAACGGAGCTAAACACGTACGCGGTCACTTCCGCGACGAAGATTACGCAAGCCGGTCAGCCGATTACGATCTCGCAATTGAAAGACGGCGACGCGATTCTGCTTTATTTCTATCAGAATGCGTTGGTCGAAATTGCGAAGGCTTAACGAACGAACAACAACTTTGTCCCGGCTCAATCAGCCGGGACTTTTTTTGAACAATTCTGTGAAACTATGCGCAAATTCCGCAAGCAGAGGGTCATTTTCGGTTGATTAATACGACAATATTCGCTAAACTGTGAGACGATGGTTGAATTGGGAGTGAATCGGTTGAAAGCGAAAGAGAAAATGGAACATTTTTTGGGCGTTGTCGGCGAAATGTTTCCCGATGCGCATTGCGAGCTTAACCATTCCAATCCGTTCGAGCTTACGATCGCTGTGCTGCTGTCTGCGCAATGTACCGACGAGACCGTTAATAAAGTAACGGCTGACTTGTTCCGGAAGTATAAGACGCCCGCCGATTATTTGGCGGTTCCGCTGGATGAGCTAGAGCATGACATTAAACGGATCGGACTCTATCGCAACAAAGCGCTGTTCATTCAGAAGCTTTGCCGCATGCTGATTGACGATTACGGCGGCGAGGTGCCTCATCAGCACGAGGAGCTGACGAAATTGCCTGGGGTAGGCCGAAAAACGGCGAATGTCGTCGTATCCAATGCGTTCGGGGTGCCAGCGATCGCTGTGGATACGCATGTGGAGCGAGTGTCCAAGCGGCTTGGCTTCGCCAAGGCTGACGATAGCGTGCTTGAGGTCGAGAAAAAATTGATGAAGCTCGTTCCGAAGGAGCTGTGGACGGAAACGCACCACCGGCTCATATTTTTTGGACGCTACCATTGCAAAGCCCAAAACCCGAAATGCTCGGTTTGTCCGGTGACAGATTATTGCAAAGAAGGCAAACAGCGTATGAAACCAGCTTCAAACCGAAAGGCTAAGTAACAAGAAGATCGTTTACCACTATTTCAATGGATAAGGATGATTGCCACTATGAAATGCATTTCCGTATACACGAAAGATTTCGCTCTATTTTCCGATATTTACGAGCAAATCATGGAAGCGCCGCCGGCCGAGAATGAAGAAATTGTCGTTGAAGGCATCACGGTAAGCGGAGCGGGCGACGTGCCGGATCAATATATTGAACGTATGAGACTGAAACCGGAATGCGTCGTAATGAAGGAGAAGGAGCGCAACATTACGATTTTGCAGCATGGCGACGTGTTCGAAATTTGCATGCCTGAAGTTCAACTGGTTTAGTGTTTTATCGAGCATGATTGAGTAGGAGACAGGGAGAGAGAGAAATGAGCCAAACGATTGAAAAAGCCGCTCATTCGCTGGATGCCTCGCTTGCCGACATGTCGCCGATCATGGCAGCCGCCGGGGATGCGCAGGATGCAAAGCGGCTGCTGGAGCTGCGCGATAAGCTGGCGGGCGGCAAGTTGACCGTTGCCTTCTGCGGTCATTTCTCGGCGGGGAAATCGACGCTCGTCAATCGGCTTTGCGGCACGCAATTGCTGCCGTCCAGCCCGATCCCGACGAGCGCGAATGTCGTGAGCATCGTAAATGGGGAAGCGAAAGCGACCATTAAGAAGCTGGTCGAAGAACAAGAGCAAACGATAGACGTTCCGCTTGGGGAAGTGAACGACTATTGCAAGGACGGCGAAACGGTCCTGTCCGTTTCGTTGTCATATCCGATTCCAAGGCTTGGCAGCCATACGGTGCTGCTCGATACGCCGGGGATCGATTCGACGGACGACGCGCACCGGATGGCGACCGAATCGGCGCTTCATCTGGCAGACGTCGTTTTTTATGTCATGGATTATAACCATGTGCAGTCGGAAATCAACTTTACGTTCGCGAAGCAGCTCAAGGAGTGGGGAAAGCCGCTCTATCTGATCGTGAACCAGATCGACAAGCACCGTGAGAACGAGCTTTCCTTCGAGGATTATAAGCAAAGCGTGGACGAAGCGTTCGGGAACTGGCATTTGGAGCCGAGCGGCATCGTCTATTTGTCGTTGCGCCAGCCGGATCACCCGCATTCGCAGTGGTCTGCGCTTGAAGGGTTGTTCGAGTCGCTTGCCGAAATCCGCGGACCGCTTGCGCTGTGCAGCGTTGACGCATCCGCAAGGCATGTCGTCCGGATGCACGGCAAAGCGATGGAGGAAGCGGCCGAGCCGGAACGCGAGCGGTTGTTGGAGCAGGCCGGCGGAGAAGGCGAAGCTCAGCGGGTAAGCAAGGAGATCGCGGGGCTGGAGGAGCAGCTGCGCATGATTGCCGCCGAAGGCGAGAGCGTGCGCGCGAAGCTTCGCCAGGACGTGCAAAGCATTCTCGATAACGCGAACATTACGCCTGCCGCGACGCGCGATCTGGCGCAGTCTTTTCTTGAAAGCCGAAAGCCCGGTTTTAAGGCCGGCTTGCTGTTTGCCGGCGCGAAGACGGCGGCGGAGCAAGAACGGCGGCTTCAAGCGTTTTATGCCGACATTGCCGATAAGGTGCAGGCCGGCATCGAATGGCATGTGCTTGAACTGCTCCGGCGCACCGCCGACGGTATGGGCTGGCGAGACGAAACGCTCGAACGCGAGCTATCCTCGGCATTCGGCGGACTCTTGACGCCGGACCTGCTGATTTCGCTCGTGAACCCAGGCGCCGTCATGGGGAACGAGTATACGATGACCTACAGCCGCGAGCTTGCTGCGGCTGTGAAGGGCTTGTTCCGCAAGCGCGCGATGCCGTTCATCGATGCCCTTGCCGACCGCGCGGCCGCGGCAGGCGAAGCGACCGCCGCGCCGCTGCGCGAACGGCTTGGCGCGCTGGCGCTGCAAGACGGCGCGCTCGCGCAGCTGGCGGCGCTGGCGGAGCGCGCGGCCGCGCATCTCGCGCGGCTGGCGGCGCTGCTGCCGCCCGCGCCGCCGCGCCCGGCGCTGCCGAAGCCGCTGGCGCCCGGCGCCTCCGACGCCGCGCCGGCGGCGGCGGCGGCTAGCGCCTCCGGCACCGGCGTTGCCGCGGCAGCTGCGCCAGCCGCGGCGGCCTTCGAGGAAGCGCCGGCACAGCCCGGCGCTTCCGGCGAGGCGCTCGCGCCGCAGCGCCAAGCGGCCGAGCGGCTGAGCCGGGCCGCCGCCTTGCTGGCGCCGCACGCGTCGCTCGCGCAAACCGTGCTTGGCATGCGCGACAAGGCGGAGCGCCTGCGCAGCAGCCGGTTCACGATCGCGCTGTTCGGCGCGTTCAGCGCGGGCAAATCGTCGCTCGCCAACGCGTTGCTCGGCGAGGCGGTGCTGCCGGTGTCGCCGAACCCGACGACGGCCGCGGTCAACCGCATCGTACCGCCGTCGGCGGACCATCCGCACGGCACGGCGACCGTGCTCATGAAGTCGCGCGAGGCGATGCTGGATGACTTGCGTTACTCATTGGGCCTGCTGGGCGAGGATGCGCATGCGCTGAGCGATGCCCAGCTGCTTGCTGCGATCGCGAAGCTTACGCCTGACGCCGTGCACGCCGGCGGCCGGCCGCACTACAGCTTCCTGAAAGCCGCAGCCAAAGGCTGGGCGGCGCACGAAGCGAACCTGGGCAAGAGACTGGCTGTCAGCGGCGAAGAATACCGCCAGTATGTAGCGGAAGAATCGCGTTCTTGCTTCGTGAGCGAGATTGAGCTGCACCATGCGAACCCGCTGACCAAGCAGGGCATCGTACTTGTCGATACGCCTGGGGCCGATTCCGTCAATGCCCGCCATACCGGCGTGGCCTTCAACTATATCAAGAACGCGGACGCGATTCTGTTCGTCACCTACTATAATCATGCCTTCTCGCAGGCCGACCGGCAGTTTCTGCTGCAGCTCGGCCGCGTGAAGGATCAATTCGAGCTCGATAAAATGTTCTTCCTCGTCAATGCGGCGGATCTGGCGGCTGACCAGGAAGAATTAGAGGGCGTGCTTGCCCACGTCGAGCGGAACCTGCAGCAGCATGGCATCCGGTTCCCGCGTATGTTCCCTATTTCCAGCCTGCAGGCGCTGGACGGGAAGCGCACGGGCAACAAGGCGCTGATCGAGCAGTCCGGGATAGCCGCGTTCGAAGCGTCGTTCCTCAGCTTTACAAGCGGCGACCTCGGCGCGCTCGCGGTAAGCGCAGCGGAACAGGAGCTGGCGCGCGCGCGGAGCACGATCGCGAACTGGCTGGAGGCCGCCTCCGGCGATGCGCTGACCCGCGAGCAGGCAAGAGCAGATATTGCCTCGCAAGCGGCGCGTGCGCGCAGCCTCGCGGAGGAGCTGCTTGCGCCGCAGCCTAGCGCCCAGCTGCAGCAAGAACTGAAGGAATTGCTTTTCTACGTGCTGCAACGGATTCAGCTGCGGTTCGGCGACCATTTTAACTTCGCCTTCAATCCATCGTCGCTGCAAGATGACGGCCGGGATTTGCGCAAGGCGATCTGGACATCTTGGCTCGAGCTGCAGCGATTGCTGCAAATCGAGCTGGCCCAAGAGCTCGAGGCGACTTCGCTGCGGCTCGATAACCTGCTCGGCAAGCTGACCTTGAAGAAGTTTACCGAAACGGCCGCCGAGGCGTCCGCACTCTTGCAGGGCTTCGAGCCGTCCGGCTTCAAGCCGGCACAGCCGGATAGTCCGGAGGAGCAGCCGGCGTGGCAAGCCAAGGAAGTCGACGTGAAGCTGCTTTGGAATAAATTCAAGTCGCCGCGACACTTCTTCGAAGGCGAAGGAAAAGCGGCTCTGCGCCGCGCGCTCGAAGACGAACTGACAGCGCCGTTGCAGCGCTGGCTCCAATCCGCCGAAGAAACGTGGAGCGTTCGATATGCGGAGCTGTGGAAGGATGCAACGGCGCGCTGCGCCGCCGCGCTCAGGCAAGATATCGACGCGTTCAGCGAAGGCAAAATCGCTTCCTTGTCCGGCAATGCCGACGTAGAGGAGCTGCGGCGCGTGCATGAAGCGCTGCTTACGATCTAGCGAATACGCGTAAAAAAGAAGCTTGTCCGCCACTCGAACAGAGGCGGATAAGCTTCTTTATTTTGTGAAAATGAAATCATGCAAAAACGGAGGCAAATGTGCAAAAACGGAGCAATATGCCCTAAATGGCAATGATTTGCGACGATATCGGAGAATACCCCCATACTTTTGCGCGAGATGGAAGAGAAAGCGAATATTGTCAGCAAAATGCCCTTGAACTCTGTTTGCTGTGCCGGAATGATGCTGTTAATATTCATTCAGGCTCATAAATAAATACAAAAACAGCAGCAGGGAGTGGGTTACCCATTGGACGTCTTCAGGCAACTTAAACCGTTTTACTGGGTCGAACGCAAAAGTCTGATTGCTTCGATCGTCTGTTTGATCTGCGCTACGGCGCTCGGACTGGTTTATCCGAATTTATTGCGGATTTTGATCGACGATGTCATCCGTCCCAGAAACTTTGAGTGGGTGCCGCAGCTATCGCTCGCAGTGGTCGGGGTTGTAACGTTAAAAGGTTCGCTTCAGTTTTTGCACGGATATTTCGGAGGGCGCCTAGGGAACCGGGTGGCTTTCCGCCTGCGCAACGCCTGCTATACCAAACTGCAAACGCTGTCGTATCAGTACTACGACACGGCTAAGACCGGAGACCTGATGTCCAGGCTGACCGCGGATTTGGAGGGCGTGCGGAACTTCATCGCCTTCGGCTTCGCGCAAATTCTCAACATGATGCTGATGGTCGTATTCGGCGCGGCGATGATGTTCTCGATACATTGGCAGCTCACGCTGATCACGCTGGTGACGATCCCGCTGCTCGTGTTCGTCGCATTCAAGTTCGAACGGCTCATCCATCCGGCGTTCCGGGAGATGCGCCAAGCGATGAGCCATCTGACAACGGCCGTCCAAGAGAACATTACCGGCGTGCGAACCGTCAAGTCGTTTGCCCGCGAATCGTTCGAGATGGACAAATTTTCAACCCGCAGTTCGGCCTATAAACAGAACCAAATCGCCGCTTCAGGCCTTTGGGGCAAGTATTTTCCGGTGATGGAGCTGCTCGCAAGCCTGTGCGCGGTCATTCTCCTCGTAGCTGGCGGAACCTTGGTTATTCGGGGATCCATAACGCTCGGAGAGATGGTCGCGTTCTTCAGCATGCTGTGGTACATCATCAACCCGATGTGGGCGATGGGCTTCCTGATCAACAACTTCACGCAATCCAAAGCGTCCGGCGAGCGTCTCGTCGAGCTGCTGAACGAGTATATTCACGTGAAGGATGTCGAAAAGCCGATCGTGCTTGACGACAGCAAGATGGAAGGTCATGTGGAGTTCCATAACGTAACGTTCAACTACGCGGATAAAGCCCCAGCGCTTACGAACGTCAATATCGATGCGAAGCCTGGCATGGTGATCGGCCTTCTCGGTCCGACCGGCTCCGGCAAATCGACGGTCATTCAGCTGCTGATGCGCGCCTACAACGTCAAGACAGGCAAAATTACTCTTGACGGCAACGATATCCGCAATATTTCGATTGAGAGTCTCCGGTCCCAGATCGCGACCGTGTTCCAGGAAACGTTCCTGTTCTCTTGCTCGATCCGCGACAATATCGCCTACGCGGTGAAGGATGTCAGCATGGATCAAATCATCCGCGCGGCGAAGCTCGCCAAGGCGCATGACTTCATCATGGAGCTGCCTGAAGGCTACGACACGATCGTCGGCGAACGGGGCATGGGTCTTTCAGGCGGCCAGAAGCAGCGGATTGCCATCGCTCGAGCACTGATCAAGAATCCGCGGATTCTGGTTCTTGACGATGCGACAAGCGCCGTCGATATGGAGACCGAGCACGAGATTCAAGCGGGCTTCAGCGAGCTGATGGCGGGACGAACGACATTCGTCATCGCCCACCGCATTTCGTCTCTCCGTCATGCCGATGAAATTCTTGTGTTCGACAAGGGGCACATCGTGCAGCGCGGCTCTCATGAGCAGTTGATTGCCGAGCAAGGGCCGTACCAAGATACCTATAACATTCAATATGCGGATCGGCCAAGCGCCGGGACCGCAATTCCGGCAGCAGAAAGAAGGGTCGCACAGTGAGCGAGCAGCAGAAAGGGCAGTCGCGCGCAAGCAACGAACGGTTCGTCTACAAGGATGACGATGCGATCGAAAAACCGTTTAACTGGGCGCAAGTCACGCGGCTGTTCTCGTACATGAAGCCTTACCGGAAGCAGTTATTGCCCGTCATTATCGTGACGATGGTGCTTGGAACGCTTACGCGCCTCTCGATTCCGGCCATCATCATCATGGCGATCGACGAAGCGATCCAGCCGAAGAACGGCGGAGATCCTAGTCTAAGCAAGCTTTATATGTTCGCAGCAATGATGTGCGTCCTTTATGTTATTCAATGGGCCGCTAACACGTACCGGATAAAATACACGAATATGATCGGCCAGCAGGTCATTTACGATCTTCGCCAAGACTTGTTCCGCCATATCCAGAAGCTGTCGTTCCGATTCTTCGATAAACGGCCTGCCGGCTCCGTCCTCGTCCGCGTGACCAACGACGTCAATGCGCTGCAGGACTTGTTCACGAACGGCGTTGTCAACCTGCTGATGGACATGGTGCAGCTCGCCGGCATCGTGGTGATATTGCTGGTGTGGAATTTCAAGCTGGGACTCGCCATCATGATTACGGTTCCGATCATGTTCGTCGTCTCCACGGCGCTCCGCAAACGGATCCGATTTGCTTGGCAGGATGTGCGGATGAAGCAGTCGCGGATCAACGCGCATTTGAACGAAAGCATCCAGGGCATGCGCGTTACTCAAGCGTATACTCAGGAGAAAGCGAATTTCAGCTTCTTCACGCACATTAACAACACCAACATTAAGGCTTGGAACAAAGCGTCCGCGCTTAACCAGACCTTTGGCCCGATTATCGAAATCACGTCCGCCATCGGAACGCTCATTCTGTTCTGGTACGGTTCGCATCTGATTCAGATGGAAGAGATCACGATCGGCGTCCTCGTCGGCTTCGCCAACTATGTCGGCAACTTCTGGGATCCGATCAACCGTCTCGGCCAAATGTACGCACAGCTGCTCATCGCGATGGCGTCCTCGGAGCGGATCTTCGAATTCATCGACGAGAAGCCGACGGTCGGCGAGCAGGTGGACGCGATCGAGCTTCCGCGGATCCGAGGCGACGTTTCGTTTGACAACATCGTATTCGAATACGAGAAGGGGCGCCCTGCGCTTCGAGGCATTTCGCTCGATGTGCAGGCCGGTCAGACGATCGCGCTCGTCGGCCATACAGGGTCAGGCAAGAGCACGATCATGAACCTGCTCTGCCGGTTCTATGATCCGGTTCAAGGCGCGGTGCGCATCGACGGCATCGACGTCCGCAACGTAAGCATCGAAAGCCTGCGCTCGCAGGTCGGGGTCGTGCTGCAGGACACGTTTATTTTCTCCGGCACGATACGCGAAAATATCCGCTTCGGACGCTTGGACGCCACCGACGATGAGATCGTAAAGGCTGCAACGGCGGTCGATGCCCATGATTTCATCATGAGCCTGCCGGACGGCTACGACACGGAGGTGCAGGAGCGGGGCAACAGCCTTTCAATGGGCCAGCGCCAGCTGCTGTCCTTCGCCAGAGCGCTGCTTGCCGATCCGCGCGTTTTGATCCTCGATGAGGCGACGGCCAGCATCGATACGGAGACCGAGCTGAGGATTCAAGAGGCGCTCAAGAAGCTTCTGAAGGGCCGGACGTCCTTTATCGTGGCGCACCGTCTGTCGACCATCCGCAATGCCGACCAGATCGTAGTGCTGGATCACGGCGTAATCGTCGAGCAAGGCAGCCATGACGAGTTGATCCGCCAGAGAGGCACGTATAACGGGCTTATCGAAGCGCAGTACCGCTTTTTATCGGCATAATTCTTGATTTTTCGTCAAAGAACCTCCACAATGGAAGAAAACAATCTTCCGGGAGGTTCTTTTTCTTTATGTATGGATCACCGCTTTCATCCCACGCTCGCAAAATCATGCTGCTCGGCTCAGGCGAGCTGGGCAAAGAAGTCATTATCGAAGCGCAGCGCCTAGGCGTAGAAACGATTGCCGTAGACCGCTACGAAAATGCGCCGGCTATGCAGGTTGCGCACCGTTCATATGTCATCGATATGCTTGACCCTGCCGCACTTCGCGCGCTTATCGAGAAAGAGAAGCCCGACCTGCTCGTGCCGGAGATCGAAGCGATCGCGACCTCCGCGCTTGTGGAGCTGGAGAAGGAAGGCTACCGCGTCATTCCTACCGCTCGCGCGGCGCTGCTAACGATGGACCGCGAAGGGATTCGCCGCCTGGCCGCGGAGACCCTTAAGCTGCCTACGGCGCCATACCGTTTTGCGGATACGTTGGACGAGCTTAAGGCGGCGGTTGCCGAGCTCGGCACGCCTTGCGTCATTAAGCCGATCATGAGCTCATCCGGCAAAGGGCAAAGCGTCTGCAAGACCGAAGCGGATGCGGAAGCGTGCTGGGATTACGCGATGGAAGGCGGCCGCGCGAAGAGAACGCGCGTCATCGTAGAAGGCTTCGTTCATTTCGAATCGGAGATCACGCTGCTTACCGTGCGTTCGGCATCGGGCACATCGTTTTGCGCGCCGATCGGCCACGTGCAAAGGGACGGCGACTATATCGAGTCCTGGCAGCCGCATGAGATGACCGCGCAGAAAATTCATGACGCGGAAACCATTGCGCGTGCCGTTACGGAAGAGCTGGGCGGCTATGGCATTTACGGCGTGGAGCTGTTCCTGACCAAGGACGGCGTCCTGTTCAGCGAAGTGTCGCCGCGTCCGCACGACACGGGGATGGTCACCATGATTACGCAGGATTTGTCCGAATTCGCGCTCCATGCCAGAGCGATCCTCGGCTTCCCGATTCCTACGATCCGCCTATTGACGCCGGGCGCTTCGTATACGCTAAAGGCTGACCGCGATTCCGAAAATTTCCGCATCGGCGGCTTGGAGGAAGCGCTCGCCGTACCGAATACGCAAGTGCGCGTGTTCGGCAAGCCGGTGACGAAGCCGGGCCGCCGGATGGCAGTAGCGCTTAGCTCTGCCGACGATTGCGGCAAGGCTCGCGAGCTGGCGAAGCAAGCTGCGCAGTCGCTTACGATTCAATACGAATAAACGCAAGTTCAGTTGACCGAGTATGCTGATTCCGCTCCGGCAGTTTCTTTTGTGAAGCTGCCTGAGACGCATATTCGGTTTTTTGCGTTATTGGCGAAATTTGCAAATTAGGGCCGAAAGCATTACTTTTAAAAAAAGAATAGTCATCTACCACCATTACATCCGAAATAGGCAAAAGGAGATTCGGGTATATGAGCAGAACATCATCAAGCGCATTATGGCGCAGCATTGCTTTTTCCGCTTTGGCTTCGACTCTTCTATTGGCCGGCGGGTTCGGATATGCCGTGAAGGACATGCTGTATCCAAGCGCGGAAGCGTACACGGGGGCACCTGTAAAATCGGTTCTTCCCGAGCATAAGGAGCTTAGCCGCGCGAAGGAAATCAACGTAACCGCTATCGGCGATTCCCTCACGAAAGGGACCGGAGATGCAACCGGAGATGGCTATGTCAAGCAGCTCGTCTCGCTGCTCAAGGAGAAATATCCGGCCATTCCCGTCAAGCTGAACAACAATTTGGCCGTTAACGGCATACGGGCCGATCAATTGGCGCAGCGTTTGAGCACGGACAAAGGCTATCGGTACGCCTTGCGGCAATCGAACCTCATCGTATTCACGATAGGAGGCAACGATCTGTTCCAAATCGCAAACGGCCGCGCGGCCGGCGAAGCGACCGGCGATATCAGCCTGGAGACGGTCAAGAAAGGACTGAACCAGGGAATCGATCGGCTGGACAATGTTTTTCGCTTGCTCTACGAGATCAATCCGAATGCTCATATCGTGTATACCGGTCTATATAACCCTTTTTACAACATCACCGATTTGAGGGATGGCAGCCTTCAGGTGCAGAAATGGAATGAAGAGGCCTACTCGCTGCTGCACCAATATCCGAACATGATGATGGTGCCGTCCTTCGATCTGTTCGAACGTTCGATCGGCAGTTACCTGTCGAACGACCATTTTCACCCGAATCATGAAGGCTACGCGCAAATCGCAGAACGAATCGCGCAGTCGCTGGATTAGGAGGAGCGAGCGAAGATGCAATCGGCGGCACAATCTGACGTTGTCCTCTCCGTGAAAGACGTCAAAAAGCGGATAGGCGGCAAAATGATTATCAAGAACGTCAGCTTCGATGTTAGAAGCGGCGAAATATTCGGTTTTCTCGGACCGAACGGCTCCGGCAAAACGACGACGATCCGCATGCTGGTCAACTTGATCAAACCGACCTCGGGCGATATCTTGATCTGCGGTAGCAACGTGCAGCGGGACCCGGAGGAGGCGCTGCGCCATATCGGCTGCATCGTGGAAAACCCCGAGGTGTACAGTTATATGACCGGCTGGGAGAACCTAGAGCATTTTGCCCGGATGCAGCGCGGCATCGGCCAAGACCGGATCGCCGAAGTCGTGGACATCGTCGGGATGCAGCACCGCATTCACGACAAAGTGAGAACCTACTCGCTCGGCATGCGTCAGCGGCTGGGCATCGCCCAAGCGCTGCTAGGCCGCCCGAAGCTGCTCATTCTCGATGAGCCGACGAACGGACTCGATCCGAAAGGGATCAAGGAGCTGCGCGAATTTGTCCGCATGCTGGCGGATCAAGGGATGAGCTTGTTTATCTCGAGCCATTTGCTTAGCGAAATTCAACTGATGTGCGACCGGGTCGCCATCATCAGCCACGGCGAGGTGCTTGCGGTAGGCGCGGTCGACGAGCTGGTGAATCAGACCGGCAGCTATGTCGTTTGGCAGTTTGACGATCCGGAAGCGGGAAGAAGGCTGTTGGCGGCGGAACAGGGAATCCGGTTCGTGAAGGAAGACGAGCACCGGATCGACGAAAGTATTTTGGCCGGATTGAAGGAAGCGGTCATTACCTCGATGGATGCCGACCGGATCACTGCTCTGGTGGAGAAGGCCGTGCATGCTGGAATCGGCGTCGCATCGGTTCAGAGGATCGCGCCTACGCTGGAGGAATTATTTTTGCAACTGACGGAGGGTGAGAGCATTGGATAGGCTGCTGCCGCTCATACAGAACGAGACGCTGAAGATTTGGAAGAAGAAGCGTTTCTATGTCGTCGTGCTCGTGCTCATCGTCCTTATTCCGGTTTTTACGTATGCCCAGCTGAAGATCGCCGAAACGAATCGGAAAAATTTCAAAGATTGGCGCAATCAGCTCGTTCAGCAAATCAACGAATATCAAAACATGCTCTCAAGCGAGCGCATTCCTGAGGAATGGAAGCGGAACCGCCGGATTGCCGTTCAGCAGCTGCAGTATTATTTGGATCATGATGTAAATCCTAATTCTCCAGACGGCGTTACGTTCACCCGCAGCTTCATGGCGAATGCGGTAAACTTGTTTTATCCGCTGCTCGTGCTTGCGGTTGCGTCGGATTTGGTATCCGGAGAACGATCGGCAGGAACGATCAAAATGCTGCTGACAAGACCTGTAAGACGCTGGAAAATATTGTTTAGCAAGCTGATCGCGCTTACGCTCTATGTTTCATTAACCGTTGTGGTCAGCGCGATTCTCTGTTATCTTATATCAGGCGCGGTATTCGGCTACGGCGGCTGGGGGATGCCTGTGTTTACAGGATTTGTCATCAACGGCTCGACCGTCGAGAGCACTTATGTGCATGCCGTTCCGCAATGGTTATACGTGCTCATGGAAGGCGGGCTGATTTGGGTCTCGTCCATGACGGTAGCGATTCTGGCGCTTATGGTATCCGTACTCGTGCGGAGCACGGCGGCCAGCATCGTGACGATGATGGCGGCGGTTATCGCGGGTACGATACTTTCCACCATGTCGTCATCCTGGGAGAGCGCGAAATACGTATTCGCGGTCAATTTGCAGCTAACCGATTACTTGGCGGGCTCACCGCCGCCGATCCAAGGCATGACGCTTTCATTCTCGTTAATTATCCTTGCCATTTGGTCGGCAATCGGACTTATCGTTTCATTCGGTGTCTTTACGAAACAGGACATCATGAATTAGAATAGCTTGAAGTGAGCGAATCGGCAGGTTTGGGAAATATGAGCAAAAAAGAAGAGTTTTTTAGGAGGAGCCTATGACTGAGCAGTTGAATCTGTTTGCGGGCGAGACGAATTCGGCTGCCGGCAGCTATAGTGCGGATGACATCCAAGTGCTGGAGGGGCTGACCGCCGTCCGGAAACGGCCGGGCATGTACATCGGCAGCACGAGCACTTCGGGCTTGCATCATCTGGTATGGGAGATCGTCGACAACGCCGTGGACGAGCATCTGGCCAAATTCTGCACGGCGATCGACGTCATCATTCATAGAGACAGCTCGGTATCGGTAAAGGACAACGGGCGAGGCATCCCGACCGGCATGCATAAGACCGGCATTCCGACGCCTCAAGTCGTCTTTACGATGCTGCACGCAGGCGGTAAATTCGGCGGCGGCGGCTATAAGAAGTCCGGCGGCTTGCACGGCGTCGGCGCATCCGTGACGAATGCGCTGTCCGAATGGCTGGAAGTGGAGATTTACCGCGACGGCAAAATACATAAGCAGCGCTTCGAATATTGGGTCGACAAAGACGGCAAGGAGCATGTCGGCGAGCCGGCAACGGGTCTTGAAATTATCGGCAACACGAACCGCACCGGTACGAAAGTCACGTTTAAACCGGATAAGCGCGTGTTTCACGGCAATACGTCGATCAATTATGACACGCTGTCCGAGCGCCTGCAGGAAATCGCGTTCCTGAACTCCGGCTTAAAGGTTACGGTGAAGGACGAACGCAGCGACAAGCAGGATCAATACCACTACGAAGGCGGCGCGCGCCAGTTCGTTCAATTTTTGAACGAGGATAAAACCGTGCTGCACGACGTTATTCATTTTACCGGCGAGCGCGACGAGATTGAGGTTGAGGTAGCGCTGCAGTACAACGACGGCTATACCGAAACGATGGCTTCTTTCGTCAACTCGATCCCGACGCGAGGCGGCGGTACGCACGAGACCGGCTTTAAAACCGCATACACGCGGGTAATGAACGATTACGCGCGCAAGAACGCGCTGATCAAAGAGAAAGACAAAAACCTCGACGGCAACGACCTTCGCGAAGGCATGATGGCGGTCATCAACATCAAAATGTCCGAGGTGGAGTTCGTCGGCCAAACGAAGGACCAGCTCGGCAGCTCGTCGGCCAGAAGCGCGGTCGATGCGATCGTGTCCGATAAGATGCAGGTATTCCTGGAGGAAAATCCGCAGATTGCGCAAATGCTGCTCAAGAAAGCGGTACAAGCGTCCAAAGCCCGCGAGGCTGCGCGCAAGGCGCGCGACGAAATCCGCAGCGGCAAGAAGAGGAGCGAAAGTTCCAATCTCGGCGGCAAGCTGTCGCCGGCTCAGTCCAAGGACGTCACGCGCACGGAGCTGTTCATCGTCGAGGGCGACTCGGCCGGCGGCTCCGCGAAGCAGGGCCGGGACTCCAAGTACCAGGCCATTCTTCCGCTGAAGGGCAAGCCGATGAACCCGGAGAAGGCCAAGCTGATCGATATTCTCAAGAACGACGAATATAAGTCGGTTATCGCGGCGATCGGCGCAGGGATCGGACCCGAGTTCGACGCGGAATCGTGCAACTATAGCAAAATCATCATTATGACGGACGCGGACACCGACGGCGCGCACATCCAAGTGCTGCTCCTGACGTTCTTCTACCGCTACATGAAGCCGCTCATCGATTTGGGACGCGTCTTCATCGCGCAACCGCCGCTTTACAAGATCACGCGCAAATCCGGCAAGCTTGAAACGGTCCGGTACGCATGGTCGGACGAGCAGCTGCAGAACTACTTGAAGGAGTTCGGCAAAAACTTCGAGCTTCAGCGCTATAAAGGTCTCGGCGAGATGAATCCCGAGCAGCTCTGGGAAACGACGATGAACGCGGAAACTCGGACGCTGCTCCAGGTTCAAATCGAGGATGCGGCCAAAGCCGAGCGCCGAGTGTCGACGCTCATGGGCGACAAGGTAGACCCGCGCAAACGGTGGATCGTCGAGAACGTCGATTTTACCGAATTTGAGGAATAACAATTGAGGAGAGTTACGGCATGAGTAGCCTGGAACAGTTTTTGCCGGCGTTTCTAGAGGAGGTCGTAGGGGACCGATTCGGGCGCTATTCCAAATACATCATTCAGGACCGCGCCATTCCCGACGTACGGGATGGATTGAAGCCGGTGCAGCGGCGCATCCTTTACGCGATGTATGATGCAGGAAACACGCCGGACAAAGGGTATCGCAAGTCGGCCAAGACGGTCGGCGACGTCATGGGCAACTATCATCCGCACGGCGATTCTTCCATCTATGAAGGCATGGTCCGCATGGCACAGCCATGGAAAATGGCGCATATGCTCATCGACGGCCATGGCAACTGGGGCTCCATCGACGACGACCCCGCCGCGGCGATGCGTTACACGGAAGCGCGCCTGTCGCCGATCGCGATGGAGCTGCTGCGCGATATTGAGAAACGTACGGTCCTATTCAAGGACAATTTCGATAATACGACGAAAGAGCCGGTCGTACTGCCGTCGCGGTATCCGAATCTGCTCGTCAATGGCGTGAGCGGCATTTCCTCCGGCTTCGCGACGGAAATCCCGCCGCATAACCTGCGAGAAATCATCGATGCTTGCAACGCTGTCATGGATAATCCGGACATCGAGCTATTGCAGCTGATGACGATCGTGAAAGGCCCGGACTTCCCGACAGGCGGACTTATCATGGGCGAAGACGGCATCCGCGACGCGTATCAGACCGGCAAAGGCCGGATCTATCACCGCTCCAAATCGACGATCGAAGATTTGAAGGGCGGCCGTCAGCAGATCGTCATCACGGAGATTCCGTATCAAGTGGTCAAATCCCGTCTCGTAACGGCGATGGAGAACATCCGGATCGAGAAAAAGGTGGAAGGCATTGCCGAGGTGCGCGACGAAAGCGGCCGGGGAGGCCTTCGCATCGTTGTCGAGCTCAAGAAGGACGCGGACGCGCAAGGCATATTAGCCTACCTGCTCAAGAAGACGGATTTGCAGGTCGCTTACAGCTTCAACATGGTCGCGATCGTGAACAAAACGCCGAAGCAGCTTGGCTTGAAAGAAATGCTGACTGCCTATATCGCGCATCAGAAGGAAGTCGTGACCGAGCGGTCCAAGTACGAGTTGGAAAAGGCCGAAGACCGCGCGCATGTTTTGGAAGGCCTCGCGAAAGCGCTCAATTTGCTTGATGAGGTCATCGCCACGATCAAAGCCTCGAAGAACCGCCAGGACGCGCAGCAAAACCTCGTGGCGAAGTTTACGTTCACCGAGCGGCAAGCCGATGCGATTCTGACGCTGCAATTGTATCGTCTGACGAATCTGGAGATTACGTCGATCGAGAAAGAATTGAAAGATATCCAGAAGCGCATCACGTACTTGCGCTCCATTTTGGCTAGCGAGAAGAAGCTTCTCTCCGTCATCAAGGACGAGCTGAACGAGATCCGCGAGAAATACGGGATTGACCGCCGCTCGGATATTCAAGGCGAGGTCGAGGAGCTGAAGGTAAACCTTGAGGTTATCGTTCCTGCGGAGGATGTGCTAGTCACGCTCAGCCAAGAAGGGTACATCAAGCGTACTTCCAAGCTTTCGTTCACGCGCTCCGGAGGCGAGCTGGGCAGCGCCGGCGTCAAGGAAGGCGATGTCATCCGCACGCTGCTCGACGTAAACACGATCGACCAGTTGTTGCTCTTCACGCGCAAGGGACAGTATTATCAGCTGCCCGTCCATCAAATTCCGGAGTTCAAATGGAAAGATACAGGTACGGCCGTCGTTAACGTCGTGCCGCTTCCGAAGGACGACAGCATCGTCAGCGTCATTCCGGTGAAGGATTTCGAAACGCCGGAACGCACGCTCGTCTTCGTCACCAAGCGGGGGCAGGTCAAGCGGACGGAGCTGAAGGAATATAAGTCGACGCGCTCAACGGCGATTGCGGCTGTGAAGCTGGCAGACGGCGACGAAGTGATTCGCGTTGCGCTTAGCGATAATACGAAAGAACTGCTGCTCATTACTAAGAACGGCATGGGCATCCGCTTCCCGGAAAACGAAGTCAATCCGATGGGCCGCGTAGCGGCAGGCGTTCGGGGCATTGCGGTACGCGAAGGCGATGAAATCGTAGCGGCCGAGTGGGTGTCGGGCGATGAGGGAGAAGTGCTTGTCCTGACAGAACTCGGTTATGGCAAACGTTCCCTTCTGCTCGATTATCCGATCCAGGGCCGCGGCGGCAAAGGCGTCGCAACCTTTGAGTTTAAGGAAGGCAAGCGGGTACGCTCCAACGGCGAAGGCCTAATCGGAGGCCTTCACTGTAAGGAAGAGCGCGAACTCGTGCTGCTTACGGCAGCCGGCGCAATTCAGAACGTCTCGACGGAGAAGGCGCCGATCGATGACCGGAAATCGACGGGCCGCGCGATTGCAGCGGTGGATAAGAAAGATGTATTGACCACGTTCTTCGTTCGTGCCGATTTGTAACGGTTCAGTCAAAAGGTTGATGATGGGGCGAGTTCATTCCCTCTATCATTTCCATCATAAGTTCAAGCACGACCCACAAAGGGGCCGGTTCATCTAGCCGGTGTAGCCAATGTGGGTCTTTTTGTATGCCGAGCTGCGATAGTTTGCGTACGAGTTCGAGCTTGCGCTCCTCCATTTGCGAATCACGCTCCTATTCCTAATTTCGAGCCGGTACAACAGCCTATAGAACCAATGTATGTCTAAAGATGTCAAATGGTTCTCTATTGTATCGATTAGTTAGACAAAATATTAACCTCATTAACCTTATATTCGACAAAGCGGCATGGTATAATAAGACATAGGATAAAATCGGATAAAAGGCGGGTGAAGGTCATCGTAACTACAGAATTTGCCCGGTTGTGGATGAAGATGACAAAGGAATGGAAGTCGCATTTGGAGGAGGAGCTGTCACCGAATTTGACGGAAGGCCAGCTGACCGTGTTGGAGCTGCTGCTGCAGCATCAGCCTATGAAGCCGTCGGATTTGCTCAGCTATTTGGAGACAACCCCTGCAGCCATTACTACGCTTCTGGACCGGATGGAGCGCGGCGGACTTGTCGCGCGGAACCGGGACGAAAGCGACCGCCGGATCGTATGGGTTACGGTCACGGATAAGGGGCTGGAAGAAGCTGCGCGAGGCGTTGGAATCCGCGATGCCTATATCAGCGAAGCGCTTGACCGGATTTCTTCGCATAATCAACAGCTTCTCGTATACTTGCTGGGCAAAGTAGCGAATGCATAGGAAGAACGAAACTGCCCTTACGGCTAACCGTAAGGGCAGTTCTTGTTTGATCAGGGCTGGGCAAGGAAGCAGGTTTCCCTAGCCCGTAAGCTTAAAGGGTTGGCCTGACATCGACTTAATCCGCTTCATCAGCTGGCTGTACATCCGCTTCAGGTCGCTGTAGTCCGAAGCGCCAAGATTTTTGAGCGATTTGGCTTCAATCGCCTGCTGCAGCGGGACGATCGCGTATTGGGTCGCTCCGTTATTACGAGTCCGGTGTACCCAGGTAGGGATGGCTTCTACGTCCTTCAGCGTCGTTCGGCCGGTTGCGCCGTCTTTGTGGATCTTTACTTTGTAAATGACGCCGTAATCCTTGGAATCGCCGCGTTGGTTGGAAATGAAATTACCCATGGAATAGATAATAAGTCCTTTTCGAACGGTGCCGTCCGGATTCGTCGCTTCCACCATCTCGTACGGCTGCACGACATGCGGGTGGGCGCCCGCGATGATGTCGGCGCCGGCTGCAATCAGCTTCCGGGCGAGCGTCTTCTGCGCGTCGTTCGGCTGCGTTTGATATTCGACGCCGAAATGCAGGACGACGGCGATAAAGTCGGCGCCGGCATTTCGAAGCTTCTGGATATCGCTGATGATCTTAGCTTCATCGATCAGGGAAACGGCGTAGGGCTGGCCTTTGGGCAGCGGAATCCCGTTCGTCCCGTACGTATAGGCGAGCAGACCCATCGCGATCCCTTTGCGCTTCGCGAGGACGATCCGATCGGCCTCCGCCTTGGAGCGTGCCGTGCCTTTAGTTTCGAAGCCGAGCTTCTCCAGCTTCTCGAGCGTTAAGTCGATGCCTTTTGCTCCGCGGTCGAGCGCGTGGTTATTGGCTGTCGTCACGGTTGTGAAGCCGGCGTATTTGAGCGCGTCGCCGAGCTCGGTCGGCGCATTGAAGCGCGGGAAGCCGGAATAGCCGAGCGACTTGCCTGCGATCGGCGTCTCCAGATTGGCGAGCGTCCAATCTCCTTGCTCCAGAATCGGCTTGACTTGCTTAAAGAAGCCCTCGAAATTGTAGGTTTTGGTTTTCTCGTTATAGGCGCCCGGAAGCTGCGGCATATGCATCATGATGTCCCCTACGGCCATCCAGAGCGCTTCAGCCGACTTCTGAGGGGCTGGAGGCGTGCTCTCAGGCTTCTGATCGTCTGAGGGGGGAGAAGATACCGGATCCTTCTCCGGCGCTTGATTACCGGCCTCTCCGGCCTCTCCGACCTCTCCGGAAGGATGGGTCGAATCCGGCTGCTGCTGTTCTGCAGGCGGCTTAGTCTGCTGCGCCGGTTCAGGCGAAGCGCTGCTCTCCGGTACCGGGTCCTTCGGGATTTGCGAACAGCCGCTGAGCAGGAGGAGGGATAACGCGAGCAGGACCATAAACCGCAAAGGCCGTCTTGTCATGATTGGCTTATTCCTTCCTGCGGCAAAATCGATCTCGCCCGCATGTAGTCATCCTCGCGAAACCGGCTCCATGGCTCTGTCTTCGGCGGCAGGGCGTTTATCGTCAGCCATTCCTTCGTCACCGGATGCGCAAAGCCGATCGATGTCGACCAGAGCGCGATATCCTGCTCGCCTTGGACGGCCGGAGCGCCGTACTTGCGGTCATAGACGAGCGGGCAGCCGATGGCCGCCATTTGCGCGCGGATTTGATGCGAGCGCCCCGTCAGCAGCTTGACGGCAACTAGCGACAGCCCGCCTTGCTTCGAGACAACCGCATAATCCAGTATGGCCTCCTTGGCGTCAGGCACTTGCTTCGGATGGACCGTCACGATATTCCGGCCGGCATCCTTGCGCAGGAAATGCCGCAGCCGCCCCGCGGAAGAGGCGGGCGAACCGTGCACGACCGCCACATACAGCTTGTCAAAGCTGCGGCTTCGAACCGATTCGGATAACCGGGAAGCAGCTTTGGACGTCTTTGCGAAAAGCATCGCTCCGCCGACGGGACGGTCTAAGCGGTGGACGAGCCCGACATAGACATTGCCGGGCTTCTGGTAGCGGACTTTAAGATCCTCCTTCAGCAAGGTCACCATATCCGGCTCGCCGGTCTCATCCGCTTGCGAGAGCATACCTGGAGGCTTGACTACTGCCAGCAAGTGATTGTCCTCGTAAAGTACGGGCAAGAGCGGGGCAGGCGCCGTAAACGGATCGCTCACCATGCTACTTGCCCTCCCAGCGCCCTAGAATGCCGCATGGCAGATGAAGTCCGCTGTTCGTGATCGGAATGCCGATCTCGCCGCAGTGGATCGACCCTTTGTATTTGCGTCCGACCGTCATATGAAGCATGTTGTGCAGCACGGTTGGGGATAGGCCTGTCGTATACGAGTTGATCAAGACGAACAAAGGGTTCTCCGTTAGGATGGTCGTGCAGAAATCGAGGAACGGGAACAGGTTTTGCTCCAGCTTCCACATTTCGCCGTTCGGTCCGCGGCCGTAAGACGGCGGGTCCATAATGATGGCATCGTACCGTTTGCCGCGGCGCTCTTCGCGCTGCACGAACTTGAAGACGTCGTCGGTTATGTATCGGATCGGAGCGGAGGCGAGTCCGGACAGCTCGGCGTTCTCTTTGGCCCATTGCACCATGCCCTTCGCGGCATCGACATGGCATACTTCCGCGCCGGCTGCCGCAGCGGCTACCGTAGCTCCGCCCGTATAGGCGAAAAGGTTGAGCACGCGGATCGGACGGCCTGCATTGCGGATCTTGTCCATCATCCAAGTCCAGTTCACGGCCTGTTCGGGGAATAGTCCGGTATGCTTGAAGCTTGTCGGCCGGATATGAAACTTGAGCTCGCCGTACGAGATGTTCCAGCGGTCCGGCATTTTCGTGCGGAATTCCCACTCGCCGCCGCCTGAAGAGCTCCTATGGTAATGTCCGTCCGCGGTTTTCCACAGTCCGGTTTCGTTTACGATCGGCCAAATGACCTGAGGGTCCGGCCGGCGCAGCACGTAACGGCCCCAGCGTTCCAGTTTCTCGCCGCCGCCGGTGTCGAGCAGCTCGTAATCTTTCCATAAATCAGCGATATACATGTGTGTTACCTTCCTTGGCATTGAATTTGTAGCCTACGCCCCGAACGGTGATGATATAGATCGGGTTTGCAGGGTCGGGCTCGATTTTCTTGCGTAAATTGCTGACGTGAACCATAAGGGTTCGCGTGTCGCCCATACTATCATGTCCCCAAACGATCGTGTACAGATCATCCAGCGAAAAAGCGCGGTTCGGGCTCTTGGCCAGGCGTACGAGCAGCTCGAACTCCTTGGCCGACAGAGACACTTCCTTGCCGTTGACATGGACGGTGCGCGCCGGCAGATCGATCTGCAGCCCGTCATACACGAGCATTTCGCCGAGCGAGCGGTCGACTGGACTTTTGCCGGTTACGGATTGTCGTCTTAAATGGGCTTTCACCCGAGCGACCAGCTGGCTTGGGCTGAACGGCTTCGTCATATAATCGTCGCCGCCTAACGTCAGACCATGTATAATGTCTGTATCATCGCTCTTGCAGCTAATGAACAAAATGGGGACGTTGGAAGTCGTCCGGATCTGCTTGCATACATCAAAGCCGTCCAGATTTTTCAGCGAGATGTCGAGCAGAATCATATCCGGCTCGAGCTCGGCTGCCAGCCGGACGGCATCTTCGCCATTATCGGTTGTGTATACAGCAAAGCCTTCGCGTTCCATATATAAAGTAATGAGCTCGGTAATATCGGCTTCATCGTCTACGACAAGAATTTTGGTACCGTTCATCTCTTGCTACCCCCTCTTCCTAGGCTATTATAGCGAATGTAGGGAGGGGTGGGCAATCAGCGTTTTTCCAGGAGGCCCATATGTTACGTCGATCAGTCCTAATACTTTTAGCCTTGATTATCCCCATGTTGCTGCTTTCCGGCTGCATCGCGCAGAACGGCGGGGAGCATCCTTCCGCGAAGAAAGGCGTTCTTGATTTAAGGCATTGGTCGTTCGCGAATAACGGCGAGCTGCCGCTTAACGGCGAGTGGTCGTTCTATGGCGGCAGGCTGCTGACGCCGTTCGAAGCGGATCAGCTGGACGGTTCAAGCGTCCATGTTCCCCGTTCATGGAACAGCTATCCGGGCGATACCGGCATCCGGGACGGACAAGGTTTCGCCACTTATAAACTAACGGTGCAGATCAGGCCGACAGACCGCGTGCTTGCGCTGCGCGTGCCGAATATATTCAGCAGCTACAAACTGTGGATCAACGGAAAGCTGCTTGCCGAGCAAGGGAAGGTCGGCACGAGCAGAAGCGATTCGGAGGCGATGCAGTATCCGCGGATCGTGTCCTTTAGCGCCGCCACGGGGCAGATCAAGATCGTCGTGCAGGTATCCAATTTCCAGCACCGCAAAGGCGGCATTTGGGTACCGTTCAGTCTTGGGAGCAGCGATACCATCATAGGAACGCAGCTTCGGACGACAGTTCAGGATATGATCATCCTCGGCAGTTTGGTCATTATCGGCGTGTATCATATCGGTCTATATGCGTTCCGCAGGCAGGAGCGATTTACGGTTCACTTCGGGCTGCTTTGTCTATTCGTTGCGGCAAGGGCGGGGGTGACAGGGGAAAATTACGTGCTGCAGCTGCTTCCGATCTCGTGGGAGGGCGGGATGAAAATCGAATACATCTCGTTTGCGCTCAGCGCGGTTTCGGGGTATTTGTATGTCTACCGGCTGTTTCCGCTCGATGCGTCTAAGCGCGTCATTCCGTTTGTAATCGGCATCGGAACGTCCTTCGTCGTATTCGTCATGTTCAGCCCGGCCATCGTGTATACGAAACAGCTCGCATGGTTTCAGCTGTTCGTCGTAGCCGTTAGCATCTATACGCTGGTCGTGCTTATAAAGGCAAGAGCAAGGAAGAGGATCGGGTCGGCCTTTGTCCTTGCGGGGTTGGCGGTATTCGTAATCACGGTGCTGAATGACATGCTCTTCTATAACGAATGGCTCGTATATACCCAGCTTGTGCCGCTCGGATTGTTCTTCTTCATGCTAATGCAGTCTTTCATTATCTCGAAGCGGTTCTCGAGCGCCATGTTCCAGGTGGAGCATGTATCGAACGAGCTTCGGGAGCTGAATGCGCATTTGGAAGAGCGGATCAAAGAGCGGACGGTCGCGCTGAGCGAAGCGAATGAATCGCTTGAGCAAACGAATAATGAATTGCAGCGTTCGGAGACATCGAGACGGCAGCTCATGTCGAACATCTCGCATGACTTGCGTACGCCGATAACGCTGCTTCAAGGGTATTTGGAGGCGTTTCAGGACGGTGTCGTAAAAACGGAGGAGCAGCAGCGGCGCTACCTGCGAATGATGCTTGGCAAGGTCGGCGGGCTGAATCGGCTCATTCACGATTTGTTTGAGCTGACGAAGCTGGAGGCCGGTCAGACAAGGTTTGATTTTGCGGACGTCCCGCTTGGGCAATGGATCAAGCAGCTGAACGACTTGTACGAAATCGACGTCGTCAGCAGCGGATTGCGGTTCCGATGCGACTTTCACAGCGCTAGCTCTCCGCTTGAAGGACACGCTCATGAAAAAGAGCAGCAGAACCGCATTCTGCTCCGCTTGGATTTGCCGCGGATGGATCAGGTATTGGCGAACGTCATTTACAATGCGATCAAGCATACGGAGAAGGGGGGAGAGATAGCGCTTTCCTTTTTCTTCGATGAGACTGCAAACCGGGTCATCGTGACGGTTAGTGATACAGGCAGCGGGATTGAAGAGGAGCATCTACCCTTTATTTTTGACCGGTTCTACAAGAAGGAAATTTCTCGAAATTCGGCTGAAGGCGGAAGCGGCCTCGGACTTGCGATCGCCAAAGAAATTGTAGAAGCTCACGGCGGCACCATCGGAGCTGTCAGCTCCTTGGATAAAGGGACAATGATTTGGTTCGCGCTGCCTGCAACGCTAACAAGCGTTAATCAGCCTGCTTGATGACCGCCATCATTCGGTCGATGGATTGCTTGCGGCGTTCCTGATCCATGTTGTTTAAGATGCGGATAATTTCGATCGCTTCAGGGGTCACCGTCGTTTCCGGTTTACCGGGCTCCCCGCCGATGATGTAGTCAAGCGAAACGTTGAATAAGACGGCCAATTTCTTCAACGTCTCGTAAACCGGCTGGCGGTTGTTGATTTCATAGTGACTGTAAGCGGAACGGGTAATGCCAATTTGCCGCGCGACTTCCTCTTGAGAAATGTTCTTTCGAAGTCGAAGCTCTCTCAAGCGATCTCCCATCGTCATAGTTTGTAGCTCCTTACATCAATCTCACCTCTAGCACTAGTAGGCAGGGTATCCTTCTAACCCTACTATTAGTAATTTATGATACGTTTTGTATCAATGTCAAGCATTTCGTAGCAAAACGGCGATAAATTATTGCGATAATGATAGGATTCCGGTTAAAAGGACTATCCGCGGATGGTCCTTCTCTTTATTATGGTGCGAATTTGTTGCGGTAGTTCGCCAGCGCGAGCAGCGGCCAGATGAGGGAGTAGCTGTCGTAGCGCGTGTAGAGATAGCCCGGCAGACCGGCTCCGGTCGGGTATTGCGCTGCGCGGCCATTCGCGTTCAACTCTTGAAGCAGAAACGAACAGGCGCGTTCCATGGCCTCGGTTGGCCTTCCGGCCGTTACGGCTGTGAGCGCATCAAGCGCCCACGCGGTTTGGGAGAGCGTAGAGTAGGGAAGCGGGCTGAATCTTTTCACGCTGTCGCTCCGGCACGATTCGCCGAACCCGCCGTCGCTGTTCTGGACGCGGTACAGCCAATCAACGGCACGGCGAATTTGGGGATGCTCCGGCGATTCGCCGACGGCAGTCAGTCCCGTGAGCGCTGCCCATGTGCCATAGAGGTAGCACACGCCCCAGCGGCCGTACCAAGAGCCGTTCCGTTCTTGCGTCCCGTACAGCCAATCCGCAGCGCGGCGGACGAAACGGCTGCGCTTGGCGGTCAGTCCGGCATGGCGGCCAAGATAGTCCAGCGTCCTGCCGGTCAGATCCGGCGTCGACGGGTCGGTTGCCGCATCCTCGGCGCCGTCGAGCGGGATAAAACGGATGATGCGGCTGTTCGTATTGCGCTCGAAGGCAGCCCAGCCGCCATCGGAGTTTTGCATGGACAGCAGCCATTGCAGGCCGCGCTCGGCAGCATCCTGATAGGTCATCCCTGCAGGACCGATGCCGCTCAGCGCCTCAAGTGCCCGAAGCGCCGCCGTCGTATCATCCATATCCGGGTTGATCGTATTATGATCGGAGAAGCCCCAGCCGCCTGGAGTCGGGTGCTCCGCATCGGCGCGCAGCTTCCAATCGCCGAGCTTGGTATGCTGGCGGGACAGCAGGTAGCTGCCGGCCGAACGGATGGCCGGGTGAGCGGCCGTAACGCCCGCTTCGCGCAGGGCATGGCTGATGAGCGCGGTATCCCAAACGGTCGAAGTCGTATTTTGCATCGTGACGTGGCCGTTGTCCTGCGTCAGCAGCGCTTCCAGACCGCCGATCGCCCTCGTAATAATCGGATCGGTAATGGCAAACCCTAGTGCTCGCAGCGCTTGCACCATGAGCATGGTTGCGCTGGCATAGCAGTATAGCGTACCGTCCGGCTCAAGCCGCTCGAACATAAAATCAAGCGCTTTCTTGGTGCCTTGTTCGCGCAGCGTGGGCGCCGTCAGCCCTGGGATGTCAAAGAGCCGATTATTGTACATCTCGATGAAGCGACGGTCGAAATGATTGAGCCAGCTTTCGGTAGACGGCTGCGACGGCAGCGGTTCGACATGAGGCAGCTTGAAGGCGGGCTTGCGGTCGCCAAGCAGCATCATCGGGGCCATATGAACGCGGGCATAGCACGAGAATTTATAGAAATGGACCGGCGCGCTCTGGGGCAGCAGCAGCAGCGAGAGCGGGACCGGAAACCACCGCGGCCACTCGTACTGTCCGACGGCAGCGAGCATGAACTTCGTCAGCAAGCTGTCGATGCTCGACAATCCGCCCATGTTCCTTATCGCTTCGCGTGCCTTGACCATGCGCGGCTCCGACGCGGATAGTCCGGCGAATTGCAGGGCGAAATAACATTCCGCCGTCGCCGATAGGTTTCCGCCGTTCTCATCGGGATAGACGCGCCACGCGCCGTCATCGCTTTGCTTGGCTAGAATACGGTCTCGCAGCGAAGAGACCAGCTTAGGCTTGTTGATGCCTGCGCTGGTCAGCAGCAGGACGGCGGCCGCGTCCGTCGACATTCCGTATTCAATAAAGCCGAGCCGCCAGCTGCCGTCAGCACTTTGGCTGGACAGCAAACGGTTGATCAGATTATCGATGCCTGCTTGAATACGCTGGTTCATTGGAATCAATCACCTCGCTATCGTAGTCTATGATGCCGGCAGAATCGTTCATGATGGGTGGACAAGTCGCCATGAACTCTATATTATGAAAATAATTCTCATTGATGCGAATTTGCCGCTTGCATCACAGCTCGACATCAGTAAAGGTGGTTTAGGTTCGTGGAAGCACATTCTTCCCCGCATGCGCAGCCTGCTGCGATTCACGTTCAATCGCGGCCAGTCGCGGCCATGCTCATTCTTATCGGCGGTATCATTGCAATCGTTGTCAGCGCCGCCATATCGATCTGCGTCGGCGCCGCAGATATTTCGATTTCGACCGTTTGGGATGCGCTGTTTCATTTTAATGCCGATATGACTTCGCATCAGATCATTCGAGAGCTTCGGATCCCGCGCGTGCTCGCCGGCGCTCTGACGGGCGCGGCCTTTGCCGCATCAGGCGCCATTATGCAAGGGATGACGAGAAATCCGCTTGCGGATTCAGGCCTGCTAGGCATCAATGCAGGCGCAGGTGTCATGCTGGCTGTTTCCTTCGCCTTCTTTCCGGGCATGTCGTTCGTGTCGCTCATGCTTTTCTCGTTTGTCGGGGCGGCCGCGGCAGCCATCCTTGTATTCGGAACGGGAGCATTCGTCAAGGGCGGCCTGACGCCGGTGCGTCTTGTGCTGGCAGGCGCGGCGGTCACCGCGCTGCTCCTTGCGATCAGCGACGCGATCGCCATTCACTATCAGGTCGGGCGCGACCTTGCTTTCTGGATGGCCGGGGGCATGCAGGGCGTGGAATGGGCGCAAATTCGCATCATGTCTCCGTGGGTGATCGGATGCCTGATCGGCGCCGTGCTGCTCTCGCGTTCGATTACGCTGCTCAGTTTAGGCGAAGAAATCGCCATCGGTCTGGGTCAGCGGACGGGGCTGATCAAGACGCTAGGGATGCTGCTGGTGCTTATCCTTGCAGGCGCTTCCGTCAGCGTCGTCGGCGCCGTCGGGTTTGTCGGACTCATTATTCCGCATGTCGCGAGATATTTGGTCGGCGTCGATTACCGTTGGATCATCCCATGCTCTGCCGTGCTTGGCGCGCTTTTGATTATTGTGGCGGACATCGGCGCCCGGCTGTTCAATCCGTATTCCGAAACGCCGCTCGGCGCGTTGATCGCGCTTATTGGCGTGCCTTTCTTCCTCTATCTGGCCATGAGAGAAAGGAGGGAGCTGTAAATGGTTAACCACCATTTGGCAACGCCTGCCGAATTGGCGCGCAAACGGCGGGCGTTCCGTATTCTGGCGTTGATGGGCGGGCTGGTCGTGGCCGTCTTCATCATCAGCATGAATACCGGCACGCTGCGCCTGTCGCCGTCAGAGATGCTTCAAACGCTGCTCGGATCAGGTACGGATCAGCAAGAGCTGATTCTCTATCAATTCCGGCTCCCGCGCATAGTGATGTCGGTGCTGATCGGTGCGGGCTTCGCGGTTTCCGGTTGCATTTTGCAAGGCGTCACGCGAAACGCTCTTGCCGATCCCGGCATTCTCGGCATTAACGCCGGCGCGGGATTGATCGTTATCTTGTACATATCCGTGATGCCGCTCGATAACTCGATCTTCTTGCTGCCGTTCCTGTCGCTGCTCGGAGCGGGCGCGACGGCGGCTCTCATCTACAGCCTCTCTTACAGGCGCCATCACGGCATTTCGACGATCCGGCTGCTGCTGGTCGGCATCGCCGTTTCAGCCGGCATTGCCGCGGCGATGATCGTGCTTACGCTGAAGCTGAACCCGGATCAGTTCAAATTCGTTCAGGTTTGGATGGCGGGGAGCCTGCTGGGCACGGATTGGCGCTTCGTCACCGCGCTGCTGCCGTGGATCATCGTGCTGCTGCCGTTCGTCTTCTATAAATCCCGCGTCCTCGATGTCTTGAATCTGGGCGATCAAACGGCGGCTGGCCTCGGCGCTGCGCTTAACCGCGAACGGCTGTATCTATACGCGGCGGCGATCGGGCTGGCCGGTTCCTGCGTCGCGGTCGGCGGCGGCATCGCGTTCGTCGGCTTGATCGGGCCTCATCTGGCACGCAGGCTCGTCGGACCGAACCATGCTTACTTGCTGCCGGCATCGGCGATGACGGGTGCGCTTTTGCTTATCGTATCGGATTCATTGGCTAGAATGTACGAGGTGCCAACGGGAATCATCGTCGCCATTCTCGGCGCGCCTTACTTTCTCTACTTGCTGACAAGGGCCAGGTAACGCCAAAAAAGTGAAAAGGAGGAACGTCCTATGCTGCTTAGACGCTTTATCGCGTACTACAAACCGTATAAGAAGCTGTTTTACCTCGACTTCTTCAGTGCGATCGTCGCGGGCTTTCTCGAGCTTGGCTTTCCGATTGCGGTCAATCAGTTCGTGGATCAGCTGCTTCCGGGCAAGGATTGGAGTCTGATTGCCTGGGCCTGCCTGGGTCTGTTGGCGATTTACGCCTTGAACGCGCTGCTCAACTATATCGTCACTTACTGGGGTCATATGCTCGGGATCAACATCGAAACCGACATGCGGCGGAAGCTGTTCGATCATATTCAGAAGCTCTCATTCCGTTTCTTCGACAATAACAAGACCGGTCATCTCATGTCGCGCCTGACCAATGATCTGATGGAAATCGGCGAGATGGCGCATCACGGGCCCGAGGATCTGTTCATCGCGGTCATGACGCTGATCGGCGCGTTTTCGCTCATGCTGTACATCAACTGGAAGCTGGCGCTCCTAACCTTTATCGTGGTGCCGCTCATGATCTGGCTGGCCATCCTCTTCAGCAAGAAGATGACCCGGGCTTTTCATCAGCTGTTCACAGATATAGCGGAGTTCAATGCGCGCGTGGAAGATAACGTAGGCGGCATGCGCGTCGTGCAATCGTTCGCGAACGAAGAGTTCGAGAAGAAGCTGTTTCAGGAGAACAACCTGAAGTTCCGGCTGACCAAGCTGATATCCTACAAAATCATGGCGGCCAACATTTCCATCAGCTACGTGCTGAAGCGGTTCGTTACGCTGTTCGTCATGGTTTGCGGCACTTGGTTCGTCATTCAGCAGGAGCTGTCGATCGGCGAGTTTGTCGGGTTTCTGCTGCTGGCAAACGTGTTTATCGGCCCGATTGAGAAAATCAATACGGTCATCGAGAGCTACCCGAAAGGGTTCGCCGGCTTCCGCCGCTACGTGGAGCTGCTTGAAACCGAGCCCGACGTTGCGGATCGCCCGAACGCGGCGGCTGTCCAGAACCTGCGGGGCGAAATCGTATTCAAGGATGTCAGCTTCGGCTATGAAAATGAATCCAACGTGCTGGAGCATATCCATCTGACGATACACGAGGGCGAGACGGTTGCATTCGTCGGCCCTTCCGGCGCAGGGAAAACGACGCTTTGCAGCCTGCTTCCGAGGTTTTACGATGTAGATGGGGGAAGCATCACCATCGACGGCCGCGATATCCGGGACATAAAGCTCTCTTCGCTGCGTAAAGGCATCGGCATCGTCCAGCAGGATGTGTTCCTGTTTTCCGGCACGATTCGCGATAATATCAAATACGGAAAAATGGATGCGACGGACGCGGAGCTCATGCAGGCGGCGAAGAGGGCGCAGCTGGAAGCGTTTATCCTGTCGCTGCCGGATGGTCTCGATACCGTCGTAGGCGAGCGGGGCGTCAAGCTCTCCGGAGGTCAGAAGCAGCGCGTCGCGATCGCTCGGATGTTCCTCAAGAACCCGCCAATCCTCATTCTCGACGAAGCTACCTCCGCACTGGATACGGAGACGGAATCCGCCATTCAGCAATCGCTTGCTCAGCTGTCGCAGGGACGCACGACGCTTGTCATTGCGCACCGTCTCGCGACGATCAAGAATGCCGACCGGATTGTCGTCGTTACCGAGGAAGGCGTATCCGAGCAAGGCAAGCACGAGGAGCTCCTTGAGGCTGGCGGCCACTACAGCCGGCTGCATTATGCGCAATTCCAAACGACTTAAACGGCTTAAACGGCTTATACACCTGAACGGCCTCAAACGTGCCGATCAGGTGTTTTTTGCATCCGGCGCCGCGCCGCTGGTATAATTGGAAGCTGTAATACGGATTGATCTTATCGCTTACATAAAGGAGACGATTCCATGAAATCTTTCCAGCACCGTCTAGAGCAATATGCGGCGCTTGCCGTAGAGGTCGGGGTCAACGTACAGCCCGGCCAGAAGCTGTGCATCATTTCGCAAATCGCGGCTGCCGATTTCGTTCGCGAGGTTGCTAGACGCGCCTACGAGATTGGCGCAAGCTATGTCCACGTCGATTGGAGCGACGAGCTGCTCACGCGCACGAGACTGGAGAAGTCGCCGGAGGAAGGACTGTCTTATTATCCGGAATGGCATGCGAAAGGCCGGGTCGCGCTGGCCGAAGAGGGAGCTGCCTTCCTATGGGTCGTCGCCGAAAACCCGGATTTGCTGAACGGCATCGACGCCTCCCGCGTGGGGCTGGCAACCAAAGCGCAGCAGGCTGCTCTGCAGCCGTTCCGTAAGTTTACGCTCAGCAACGAGGTTTCGTGGTCGATCGTCGCCGTACCGACGCCGGAGTGGGCGGAGAAGGTGTTCCCGGCGCTGCCGGCATCCGATCGCGTCGATGCGCTGTGGGAGGCGATCTTCGCGGCGACGCGCGTCGATGCGAACGATCCGGTTCAGTCGTGGCGCGAGCACGCTGACAATCTCCGCTCGAAAGCGGGCCGTCTGAACGAGCGGAATTACAAGGAGCTGCGCTACCGCAATGCCGTAGGGACCGAGGTGTCTATCGGCTTGCCGGAGGGGCATATTTGGGTGAGCGCGGGTACCCGCAACAAGCAGGGGACAACGTTTATTCCGAACATGCCGACGGAGGAAGTATTCACTTCTCCGCTGCGTACCGCCATTAACGGCAAGGTCGTCAGCAGCAAGCCGCTGAGCTACAACGGCAATTTGATCGACCGTTTCTCGATTACCTTCAAGGAAGGCCGTATTACAGAATATACGGCCGAGGTGGGGTATGACGCGCTGAAAGGCCTGATCGAAACCGACGAAGGCTCTCATTACTTAGGCGAAATCGCTCTCGTACCGTTCCAATCGCCGATTTCCGATACGAACCTCACGTTCTACAACACGCTGTTCGACGAGAATGCGGCCTGCCATCTCGCAATCGGCTTCGCTTTTCCGTTTTGCATCGAAGGCGGCCTCGGAATGAGCAAGGACGAATTGTCGGAGCGCGGCTTGAACCAAAGCTTAACGCATGTCGATTTCATGATTGGCACCGCCGATTTGGACATCGACGGCGTACGGCCGGACGGCTCGGTCGAACCGCTGTTCCGCGGCGGGAACTGGGCATTCTAATCCAGCGCCATAAAAGAGGGGCAGCCCCGTACGTCACGAATGACGATACGGGGCTGCCCCATTTAAATTGCTAGCTATAACATTTTTTCGTACAGGCAAAATCCGCCCTGAGAAGTGCCTTTATAGGCGTAGCCAAGCCCGCTGTAGAAGGCGTTCAGCTTCTCGTTATCGGCGATGCAGTCAAGCCGGATGCGATCCTTGCCCGGGAACGAGATGCCTTCCTCGGCCCATTTGACGATGTCCGCGCCGAGCCTTTGTCCGGCGTAATCACGGTTGATCGCGAGGCGGTGCAGGTAAACGACCGGTTCATGGCCGTCACTCCCCCATAGGCGGTGATCCCAATCGCCCGGCACTTGCATCAGCAGGACGATGCCGGCCAGGATGTCGCCATCCTTGAACATGAAGAGCTCGCCTTTATCGATATGACCGACTACGTTATGGTGATCATCGCCGGAAAGCAGCGAGCTCCACTGTGTAGATCCTTTGCTTTTCAGCCATTTGGCCGCGCCGACCAAGAGCTCCATAACGGCAGGAGCGTCGGATGCCGTTGCTTGGGATACTCGAATGCGTGCGTTTGCGTGATTGAATTTCATCGTGTAGGATGCCATATGAGTTCTCCATTTGCGTTTTTTGATCCTATTGTAGCATCCCTCGCGCGAGGCTATCAAACGGGCGGGCGTTTCGCGTAAAAGTGCATGCTGAGCGGCCACCAGACAACGGCGAAGATCGGATATATCGCCCAGATCTGGTCAGGCGAAGAGGCCGCGTTCAGCGTGATAAACAAAGCGCTCGTTAGAAGAGAAGCGCAGAGCGCGAATTCGAACCACTTTCGGCTGCGGCTGAAATAAATGGACATCGGCCACCAAAGCGCAGCGTAGGCGGGGAAAATGACCCATGGAAAAGCGGGCGATAAAAGCAAGTTCAGCAGGCCGTACGATACGATAATGAAGAAGCTGCCGATCAGAGCCATGCGCAGCGTGCCTGCGTACCGGCCGGCGTACATCAGGACCGGCCACCAAATAATGGCTAACGACGGATATAAGAACCACGGATGGCCGGGGCTATGCGACATGTTTTCCAAAAACAAATAGAGGATGATCAGCAAGCTGGCAACCGCCGAATACGGTTTAATTCTGCCCGCAGCGGCGAAATACATGGCAATCGGCCATTGGAACAGCGCGAAAGCAGGGTGGATCACCCAGAAATAACCGGGGGACGTCAATTGATTGACGAGCAGCAGAAAAACGAACGTCATCAGACTGCCCATAACGGCGAATGCAACGCGGGGACTTCTCATCTCGCCGCCTCCTTACTTCCAGCCGAGCCACTTGTAGAACATAACAAGAGGCCACCAAGCTACGGCAAAGGTCGGATACACGAACCAAATCGTCCCTGGCGTGTAGTACAAATTGATAAAGACGAAGAGGGCGATGATCAGGCTGCTGCCCCAAATGGAGAACCCAAGGTGAAGGCCGAACTGCTTCCGCTTGGCGGCACGATTGTCGGTTCCCTTTACGCCGAGCTCTTGTTTAATATCGGAGATGTCGCCGAATTCGACGATCGTTTTGTTGATCGCATCCTCTTCGGTTTTGCCGCGGCGCATCAGGTCTTGCACTTTCTCCTCCAGGTTTTGCGTAATTTCCTCCTGCATGGCCTGCTTCTGCTCGCTGTCCTCGATTTCTTGAAACCATTCCTCAACGTGCGCGTGAATCTTCTTCATCTTATAACCCCTCCATGAAAATATTGACGATCTCTTTGATTTCGTGCCATTCTTCGACCGTTTCCTTCAGATAAGCCTTCCCGAGCTTCGTAATCTTGTAATAGCGCCGCTTGCTTCCGTGCGAAATGTCGCCCATGTAAGATTCAATCAGCTCCTTGCGTTCCAGCCGTTGAAAGACGGCATACAGCGTTGCTTCCTTGATCTGAAAGCGATCCTGGGTCCGCAAGCTGATTTCTTTGGAAATCTCGTAGCCGTAGCGGTCATCTTCATAAATGAGCCGCAGGATGATGGCGTCGAGATGTCCGCGAATGAGATCACTTCGAATCATGCTTGGTCCTCCTGTACATCTAAAATGTTCCGCATCTATTTACTCTGCCACATAGTGCTCTATCTGTCATAGCTCTATCTGATGGAGTAAATTTAACATATATTACTCTGCGTGTCAAAGTAATATTTCATGCACAAAAAAAGCGCCTGTACAGGCGCTATATGGGAAGGAGGTCTTGAATGTCGAGAGTCCCATCATCGTTAAAACAGGTGGGTTTGTCGCTTCTATAGGGGTAGCTGCGCATGACAGCACGAGAGAGCGATTGCATAATTTAACGGATGCTCCAGTGCTTATTTGCGCAAAAATAACCCTTCCTAACTTCTAACGGTTGCCAGTGGGGCTATCCCCAAATAGCGTTGCTTAGAACCGTTAGAATTTTAAAAGGGCCATTTTAAGGCTAAATAGCGTGCGTGGCAATCGTTAGCGTATGCGCGGCAGCATGAGGCAATTACGATTCTCGATGTCATTCGAGATTTAGATGATTCCTCGATAGAAATCGACAAGCAGCCTGGGCTAAGTCAACCATCCGGACTCGCGACTGATCCTTGTTACTTATCCCACAGTCTGAGCGCCTGTACAGGCGCTCACTGGGTACCCTGATCCGTTTAATTGACCGGCCGCGGACCTTTTTGTGTATTCTTGCTGCGGTTAACCGCATTCTGTCCGCCTTGATTGGCGTTAAAGCCTGCATCTTTGACGATCTGACCGCCGCTTTGCGCTTTCTGAATCCACGTGATTTTACGACGATCGTTATGAATCGTAATGTTGTAAGCCTCCCATCCTATTTGTACAGGATATGAATCTATGATGGAGGTGACTAGTTAAGTGTCCTGCAGTCTGGCAAATAAAAAAGGCATTCAAACTGATGCCAGTTTAAATGCCATTCCTTCTAACGATTTAAGCTTGTTCGCCGCTGCCCAGGTTAAACTGCCAGCCGATGCCGAACTTGTCCGTTACCATCCCGTACAGTTTGCTCCAAAACGTTTCTTGAAGCGGCATAACGACTTGGCCGCCCTCGCCTAGCTTCGCGTATACGCGCTTAAGCTCTTCCGCATCGTCAATGACGATCGCAAGGCTGATGTTGTTGCCCATGGTGAATGGCATGCCCGGGAAGGTGTCCGAGAACATGAGGTTGCTGCCATAAACATTAAGGCGTGCATGCATAATGCCGTTTCCCATGCCAGGCGGCAGCGGATGGTCAGGACTTGACGGCATGTCGCCGAAGGTCGTGAGGTTCGAAATTTCCGTATTGAATACCTCGGCATAAAATTCGACAACTTCACGGGTATTCCCTTGGAAATTCAGGTAAGCATCAACTGACATTACGTTCACTCCTTAACGATATTGTAGAAGAAGGTAATCTTCACTGACATATTGTAACATTTTTTCGCTTCGGAAGAAAACTTGTCCGAGGTATTTTTGTCCATTGCTTTCATGCCGGCCTGCTGTTATTTGACTAAAAAGAGAAATGACCCGAAAGGCGCGATCTTAGTCAGATAGGCCGGATTACGGGTCATTGTTGCGCGCTGGCTTGGATGCTTTGCACCTTATCCACGAACCAGCGAATAAGGACGGCCAGCACGAAATAGATGGGGAACGAGTAGATCAGTTTCCAGTTTATCAGGAGATAAAGGTCCGCCCAGATGTGGATGGGCTCGATGACAAACGCAACCAAAGCCGAATAAATAAGGGAAGCGATCAGGTAGCTGAGCCAGGACCGGAAATATTGATAAATGAGCATAAACGACAGCGGCAGATAGAACACGTTGTTAATAAAAACCGTGTACATCGGAGTCACCTTGATCGGATATTCCCATAATACATAGCTCGTCCCGATCGTATCGAGCAGCTGCGCTACGGCCGTCCAAATGAGCCCGTAGAACAGCAGCCCCAGGAGACGGCTCTTATCGACCAGCCTCCAAACGATGAAAACGCCAATGAGCGTTAGGAGGATGATGACCCAGAATTGCGTAGAAAACAAACTATAGGTCTTCCAATGCTCATGGAATAGGGTTGATGTCTGCTTGATGGACTCCAATACTTTCTCATAGTGCGAAGGAACTTTGTCCATGACAGGGACCACATCATTTCATCGTAGAATGGATAGTGCATCTCTATTTATTTCCCTGTGTCGCGCGCAGATATTCAAGTCGATTTCCTCTGATTAGAATGTTCTAATTTTTGGTTAATCCGTCATCACTAGGGGATGTAAAACCGGGAAATACTAGCCATAACTTCCGGATGCGTGATGAGGTGCATGACTTTTGTATCAGGCCAGACGACTTAGATCTAATTTATCCACCATCTCGACGACGCAGCTGCATCTGCGAAACCCATGGGTCGTCGCATTCTGGTCATTCGCGTTTCCCGGCTGCGGCAATCTTGTCCAGAATCGAAAAGTGATCGGCATGATACTCATCGTTTGGGAGCTGATCGTGAACACGAATGCCCAGATCAATTTGTCGATCTTCTATTCGCTGCTCGGCCAGTTCGAATTGGCAAAGGAGGTCGTCGATAAACAATGGTTCCTGATGTATATGGGGCTGTATACGTACGGAATATGGGACAGCTTTCGCGGGACGATCGATTTGAACAAGCAATATAGGCTGGCCGATATGGAGGATGCGCCTACCCGGGCGTTTACGATGGGCGCGGTCGATATGAATTTCACCGACATTCGCAAGCCATGGCTTGCGGCCGTGTTTTCCTTGCTGATGCCGGGACTAGGCCATCTGTATGTATTTAAAGTCATTATCGGCCTCTTCATGATAATATGGACGGTTGTCGTTGTCTTTCAATCGAATGTGCTGCAAGCCATTCATCTATCCATGACCGGAAACATCGGCGAAGCGATATCCAGCCTGGACATGCAGTGGCTGATGTACATTCCGTCCATTTACGGCTATGTCTTATTCGACGGCTATGTATCGGCCGTAGAATTCAATAATCTGTTGAAGAAAGAGCAATCTAAATTTCTACGGGACAACTATCCGGTCAGCGCTTTTCCTATGCCTGCCGCATCCGGCCGGGAGCAGAGTCCTTAAGGAGATGATGGTTTGACTACGAATTCCCAATCGCAATCGCAACAATATCAATCGCAATCGCGCCGCAACAGGGCACATCTGTCCCAGTTCAATACGACGCAGATCCATCTGCGAAATCCGTTCGTCGTCACCTTCTGGTCCTTGATGTCTCCGGGGCTCGGGTATTTCATGCAGGACCGTACCTTAAAAGCTTTCGTAACCGTCATATGGGGTATTTTCATCAATGTGAAAGCACAAATCAATCTAGCTATCGTGTATTCGTTTACCGGCCGGTTCGATTTAGCCAAGAGCGTCGTCGATAAACGATGGTTTATACTCTATCTTGCCGTATATGTGTACGGCATTTGGGATGGATACCGCGGGACCGTTGATTTGAATAAACAGTACCGGCTTGCCGATCTTGAGGATGCCAAGCTTCAGACGTTTAACATCGCAAGCTGGGACATCAATTTCATGGATAAGCGATCTCCATGGGTGGCTGTCATGTGGTCTGCTTTTATGCCGGGGCTGGGCTATTTATATTTGCATAAGGTCGTTTCGGGCTTGTTCATGATTGGATGGAGTATCATCGTTCTATATATGTCGCATGCCTTAGAGGCGATCCACCTTACGTTAATCTGCCGCTTCCCTGAAGCGAAAGCAGCTCTAGATACGGAATGGCTGTTGTATTTGCCTGCGACCTATGCGTTTGCCATGATGGATTGCTATATAGACGCTGTTGAGAACAACAAACTGTTCGAGAAGGAACAATCCCAGTTTCTGCGGGAGGAATATCCGATTGCCGGCTTCAAGATGCCGAGACTGAGTCAGGAGTGATACGCTTTGTACCTTATCGCGTCGTTCGAACAAACGATCTATTTGGAAATTGCGCTGAAAACGCTGGAGCAGCATGGTGTCCGCAAGCAGCAAATTCTCGCGGTTCCTCTTGACAAGGGCCCTGAGACGCGACGGATATTCGATACCATGCATTATTCGGACGGTTATAGTTTATTCGATGTTGCGGCGGTGCTGGCCACGTGCGGGATGCTGCTCGGCGCCATATATGGCTTCGTCTTGGAGTGGGGCCCCATTATTTGGGGCATCATCGGATTCATTCTCGGGGCTGGGCTCGGTCTCTTGTTAAAGTATATCTTCATGAAAAAGCAGAAGGCGGTGAAGAAAGCCAACGCCTTAACGGCCGAAGTCTTTATCATGATCGACTGCTTGGAAAATCAGGGCGAATGGATCGAGCGGGTGCTGTGGGAAAATCATGCGCTCGGCATCGCAAAGCTGCGTCAAGGTTGAAGCTGCGCGATGTACTTGGACAAACTGAACGCTAGCTGGACCTCTTTTGCTGCGGAATGCGGACTTAACGTGGAACTGCGCATTACGAACACAACGAAGCTTCGCGGTTGCCCGAAGATGTATATGCTCGAATTCCGGTATAAAGGCGCGCGGTATCATTTGTATCATGAATTGGAAGGGCACAGCTATCACTTGCACATCGTGAACGCCGCCTATCCAACCGCAAGGCTGCAAGACCTGTTCGACTGCGGCGAGGCAGTATGCATGGATATCATTCATGCTTTTATGCACCAGCATTATGAGGGCATTCAGACCTCTGTCGATTGCAGCGGGGGACTTGATGCCGCCAAGCAGTATATTTTACATATGCGATATGCCAATTGACGAAATTCGCGATTCAGGTTACGATTTGGGCTATTGATCATATAGCGCTTTGCTTCCGCTGCAGGAGCAAAGCGTTTTTTCATATCGTCGTACGATAGACGAGTCCGACTAAAATAGGATGAGAATAGTCGGATGGCCGCAAGCAATATCTAGTACTGTAGAGATGCGGGGGAGGTGCTCATGAGCATGCTGGAATCGTTGAATCGCGCACTGGGCTATATCGAAGACCATTTGGCGGATGACCTTGATTTCAAAGAAGTCGAGCGGCTGGCGTTATGCTCGGAGTTTCATTTCAAGAAGATGTTTTCGTTTCTTGCGGGCATATCGATCGCCGAATACATCCGTAGAAGAAGGCTGACGCTTGCCGCATTCGAGCTGAGCGACAGCAGCGCGAGAATCATCGATATCGCCGTGAAATACGGGTATAGCTCGCCGGATTCATTCACGAGAGCGTTCTGCGGTTTGCATGGCTTGACTCCGACCGAAGCAAGAAGCAAAGGGCAGACGTTGAAGGCTTATCCGAGAATGAGCTTTCAGCTCACCATCAAAGGGGGAAACGAAATGAAGTATCGCATCGAGGAGAAGGAAGCGTTTCGCATTGTAGGGATCATGAAGCGGGTGCCGATTATTTTTAACGGCGTCAATTCGGAAATCGCGGCGATGTGGGGGAGCTTGAACGCGGAGAAAATTGCCGCGCTGAAAGGTCTCTCAAATATGGACCCGAAGGGGATCATCAGCGCATCCACGAATTTCTCCGAAGAACGGATGGAGGAAAAAGGAGAGTTGGACCACTATATCGGCGTCGCCACAACGCTGGCTTGCCCGGAGCCGTTCGCTGAGCTGGATGTGCCTGCCTGCACATGGGCCGTCTTTGAAGCGGCAGGACCTTTCCCGGAAACCTTGCAAAATATATGGGGCCGCATTTATTCGGAATGGTTTCCATCCTATAACTTTGAGCAGATCAACGGGCCGGAGCTGTTGTGGACCGAGAGCAAGGATACCTCGTCGCCGACCTTCAGAAGCGAAATTTGGATCCCGGTGAAGAAGCGGGCATAGTCTTTTGGACAAAGAAAACAGTCTCCGTTTGGACACGGGGGCTGTTTTTTTTTTTCGTATAGAAAAAAGAGTATTGTCACCGCGCGTCCAAAATTGTATGTTTGTGGATATCCAAGCCCAATGCATGACCGAATCCAGCCCCTATGAAAGGTGAGTGAGCTTGATGCAAAATCAATCGCATCTCTCGGAAATGTTCAATCTGTCAGCATGGTTTCGAGCGTATTCGGAAGAGAGGCATAGCGATCCTTATCCGTTCTACGCTTATTTGCTCAAGCAGGAGCCGGCGAAGTTTTTTGGAGGATAATAATTTTTGGGTGTATTCCAGGTATGAGGACGTCAACCGAATCTTGAAGGACACGGTCTTTGTCAAAGAGAACCGAAATGCGATGCCGCCGCATGCGAACGAGGCACAGCAGCAGGGGACAACTGCCGAGTCGAACCCGATGATGAGCATGCTCGACAATTGGATGCTGTTTCGCGACCCGCCGACTCATACGCGTTTGAGGGGCTTGGTCAGTCACGCTTTTACGCCAAGAGCGATGGAGAAGCTCAAGCAGAGCATTGTCAGTATCGCGGAGCAGCTGGCAGAGCGAATGGCCGAAGAAGAAGAGCCTGATCTCATCGCATCGTTCGCGTTTCCTTTGCCGGTCATCGTCATCGCCGAGCTGCTAGGGGTACCGCCGGAGGATCGCGACTTGTTCAAGGCATGGTCGAATACGTTCGCCAGAGTGCTGGATGGCGTCGATCATCCTCCTGATTTTGCGGAGCAATCCGCCAAGGCGGCGGTCGAAATCACGGATTATTTCCGCACGTTGATTGCGCAGCGCAAATCTTCGCCTCGAGAAGACATGATCAGCGAACTGATTGCCGCCAAGGAGCAAGGAGACCGGTTAACCGAGCAGGAATTGATCGCTACCTGCGTATTGCTGCTCGTCGCCGGACATGAAACGACGGTCAATATGATCGGAAATACGGTCCTGACGCTCTTTAACCACCCGGAACAGCGGATGCGCCTCTTAGAACGGCCCGACCTTATTCCCTCCTCGATTGAAGAAGCGCTGCGATTCGAAAGTCCGGTACAGATGACGTCGCGTCTAGCTTCCGCCGATATCGAGCTTGGCGGCCAGAAGATCCGGCAAGGCCAGGTCGTGCAAGTGATGCTGGGGGCGGCGAACCGCGATCCGGCCCAGTTCGACCAGCCGGATCGGTTCAACATCGAACGGGCGCCGAATCGGCATCTAGCCTTTGCTTCAGGCGCGCATTTCTGTCTAGGTGCGCCGCTTGCCCGGCTGGAGGGCGAAATTGCACTGACCGTGCTGATGAATCGATTCCCTAAGCTGCGCCAAGCTGACCGCCCGCTGAAACGGACGCAAAGCGTGCTGTTCCGCGGACTGGATCGTTTGTATGTCCGCACGCAGTAATATTGAACTTCTATGACGAAATATGGAATAGAAGAAGACCCGTCTTCCCATCCTAAGCTTAAGCTATTCAGACATCCGCGCCGCTGGCGTTACTTAGGGGGAGCTTCTATGACCATAACATCGGAGCAGCGCATTACGCTGCATGGCTTTAATAATCTGACGAAATCGCTGAGCTTCAACATGTACGATATTTGCTATACCAAGACCAAGGAAGAGCGCGAAGCGTATATCGCCTATATCGATCAGCAGTACAATGCCGACCGCCTAACCTCCATTCTTAAGAGCGTCGCCGACATTATTGGCGCCCACGTGCTCAATATTGCGAAGCAGGATTACGAGCCGCAAGGCGCCAGCGTGACGGTGCTCGTCTCGGAAGGACCGGTCGAGCAGGCGCCGGACGAATCGTTCGAGGAGTCGCCGGGCCCGCTGCCGGAAGGGGTGGTCATGCACCTCAATACGAGCCATATCACGGTACATACATATCCCGAGTATCATCCGGACGAAGGGATTTGTACGTTTCGTGCGGATATCGACGTCTCTACCTGCGGCGAGATTTCGCCGCTGAAGGCGCTAAACTATCTCATCCACTCCTTCGACACCGACATTATGATCATCGATTACCGGGTTCGGGGATTCACGCGCGATATTAACGGCTATAAGCTCTTTATTGACCACGAGATCAGTTCGATCCAAAACTATATCCCGCAAGAGGTTCAAGACCTGTACCAGATGATCGACGTCAACGTGTATCAGGAAAACATTTTCCATACGAAATGCAAGCTGCGCGAATTTGACTTAAACAATTACTTGTTCGGCTATACGAAGGATACGCTGAGCAAGCAGGAGCAGCTGGAAATAGAGAAAAGCGTCAAATGGGAAATGGACGAAATCTTCTATGGGAAAAACATGGTATTTGCATAGGCGGAAGCCGGGCGCGAAGCGAGAAGCGCACCGGCTTTTTTGTTTTTATTTCATCTTGAATGGGATCTGTTATAATTTTACTGCAGGTTTATATCACGCAAGTGGTACAGGAGGATAATATGGTCTCAATCAAGCAAATGAAACTCGAAGATTCCTGCAAGATCCATGATATTGACCGTTCGGAAACCATTCATTTGATTTATACATGCAGCAACGGGGTACTCGAAGAAAAGAAAGCGGGGCATGAATGCCCGAACTGGGAAGAAGATCATGTTGTTGAAATCATTGCTAGGTACGAAGATGAAGTCCAGAACGGAGGGACTGCATACGGAGCATACGACAAGGATAAATTGGTCGGGTTCGGCGTCTTGGCCCACAAGTTTAGGGGGAAGGAGAAAAACCGGCTTCAGATCGACCTTATGTACGTTTCAAGGGAATACCGAAGACAAGGAATCGGCAAGCGGATCATGGATGCATTAAGCCAAGCGGCCATTGAAAAAGGCGCAAAGTACTTATACATCTCTTCGACCGAAACGGAGTCGGCGGTTAAGTTTTATTCCAGCTGCGGTTCCGCAATTACATCCGAAATCGATAAGGAATTATTCGATAAAGAACCTCTTGACATCCATATGCTAAAGAAGCTTTAGTCTCCTGCGAAATGAAAAAGCCAGTCGCCGATTGATATCAGCGACTGGCTTTTTTTGCCTTGATTAATTCATGACCGCGTTCATATGCGCTTCGGTAATGGACCAATGCGATGCGGTCCAGTACTTCGCTTTATCTTTGATCAGGATGATTTGCGGAGATTCGTGCTTCACCGAGGTATCCTCAGCGATTTGGTTCGATACCGGACGGGACTCGATGACTTTGACCAGGATAAAGTCAGTGTCGGCCGATGCAGCTTCGTTATTCTTCAAGTAGTTCGAGAACTCCGTGAACGCGTTTGCGCTGACCGGGCAAGTCGTGCTGTGCTTGAACACAACAAGCGGACGCTTGCTCGAGCTTTCTAAAGCGGCTTGCCATTCTTCGATCGTTTGGATTTCTTTTAATTGGGACATCCGAATTCTCCTAACTGTTATGAAATGAGTTACAGAACAACCAACCTCATCATCATACCATAACGATCGGCGGATGTACTACTTTGCCCGGTCTCAGCTGTAAGCCTATTTCTGCTGAAGCAGCATCGTCCACAGCTCGGCTTGCTCGTATCCGAGGCGCCAAGCGGCGATGCCGGCCAAATCGTATTTCTTCGCGATCGCAACGCGCGCTTTCACGGTATCGGCCGTTTCGGCCCAGAATACATGCGTATACCCGTCCGAGCCTGCGTACATGTATTTCCACTGACCGGCGATTGCGTCATAGGTGCGCGTGGCGCCATTCTCGGCAATCACGCGAGGCAAATCACTCATGTAGATCGCTTTATTATCCACCAGATTGCCGGAGGCATCCACGCGCCATTCCCGCACATAGAACGGGATGCCAAGCATCAGCTTGCTGCGCGGCACGCCATAGGCCAAAAATTGCTTGACGCCGTCTTCCACCCAGGTCAGTTCGGCAACGGAGCCCGCTTCGTCACTGCCTTTCCAGTGCTGGTCATAGGCCATGATCATAATCATGTCGACGATTTGAGCGAGAGCCGCCGTATCGTATGCGGTTTTCAGATCCCATTTCACATCGCCTCTCGGCAAGTCGATGGAAACCGTCAAGCCGGCTTTGTGCGCGGCACCCGTTAAGTTGCGGATGAATTCGGTATAAAGAGCGCGGTCCTTGCCTGCCATGCCTTCGAAATCGACGTTAACGCCTTCGACGCGCAGCTCCGAAAGCCGACGGACTAGCGTAGTGATGAATTTGTTCATGGCAGCCGGATCGCTCAGGAATGCGCTTGTAAGCGCTGCGTCGAACTGATTGCTGACGAGCGGCGTCAGCTTAATGCCGGATGTCTTCAATTCCTCTACCAATGCAGGATCCGAGGAGTCCGTTATGGTGCCGTCAGCGCTTGAAAGCTCGAACCAGGTAGGCGAATCCACATCGAGGCCTTGCGTCTGGCTGATTTGCTCGAGTACCGCTGACGTCCGGGACGTCCCGTTCCAGGCGAGCAGCTGCAGCTTCTTCATGTTGTTCCAAAGCGGCCGGAAATCCGATGTCATGACAACCGATCCGGTATAGCTTGCAGCGAACGCGACAGCGCTTTTCCGGGTATGGAAGGCGTTCAGCTTCTTGTCGCCTTGATAAACGGCTAAGTAAGGCGAATTCGTCCACCAGGTGAGGCCGTTCTTGACGACGGAGGCGCCGGAAAGCGTCTTTGCATAGGCGATTGCGCTCTGAATGCTATGATAGGAGGCCACAACCGGTCCGGACTGTATGACGTTGAATGATGGTTTATTGTTATGTATGATTTGTCCGGTTGCCGTATTGACGACGCTGCTGCCAGGTACCTTCGCTGAAGCGCGAATCGCATCGAGCAAGAAGCTGTATTCCGGAGCGCTTGCGGGAGTATTTTCCGTTATGATGCCATACTTTGGCTCGGCTTTGCGCTGCGTATCCTCCTGGGCAGCCGACAGGTTGTCCCAAATCCATTGGTTCGTTGCCAGCTCGATAATATGGATGTTGCTATAGGCCTTCGCTGCTTTCTTAGCTTCGGCAAGGGTTGCGAACGACCAGTTCGCCAGAGTCTTGTCACCTTGATACATTTGATAGTTCGGATAGGCGCTTTGCACGAAGCCGGGCTTCTCCAAATCGCGAATTTGCGCGAAGCGGACCTTCCCTGCAAATTGCTTCGCTTCATATAGCGTGCGGAACTCGCGTCCGCCGGAGGTAACGCCGTTCTCGTACACCTTATACCGCGGCAGATTGTCCCATATCCACTCGCGGTTCGCGATTTTCTCCACGTGGGTATACGTGAACCGCTTGGCGTACGCGATGGCGCTGCTTTCGGAAGCAAATTCCTTCAATGCGGCGTCGTTGTGGTAGACACGGTACTTAGTCGTGTAGTCGGAACTGCCGGCAGCGTCGGCTTCGGGCGTTCCAATCGGCGCGAATATCGCTTGATAAGCGACGGCAGCAACGACGACGAACGTCCATTTCTTGCGAATAATCATCGGTCAGCATAACACTCCTCTCTAAATCTATTCTATTAGACGTAGAATAGAGCGGGAGGTTGCGTCCGAATCGACATTTTACGATAATTAAAAACAAAAAACGGGATCGGCGTTTGGCGCCAATCCCGTCTGTCTCTCACTTAATCCTCAATATCCGCCCAGAACTCCTCGTCCGCGTCCAGCTTAATCTGCGACCGGAATTTCCGCAGCTGGTATTGCTTCCATAAATACTGTTCGATGGCTTCGAGCAGGTTCGATTCGACCAAGTACTGGTTGCGACCCTGAACCCAAACCTCCGCGGTAAATCCGTATTGCTCCTCCCATGACAGCTGCACTTCGACATCCGTCGGCGAGACACCTCTGCGTTCGGCCATATGGAGGCAAACGGCGTTTATGATCTCGTCCGTGTAAATTCTCATCGCTTAGTAGGTTCTCCGGTCATCGGGACGCGCTGGCTTGCGACGATTTTTGAAATAGTGGAATATCCCGCGTATCGCGACGATCAGAATGTAAATCGCGAGCACGTTGATAATCAAGCCGAACATGTCGCCGAGGAAACCCATGTTGCCGAACAAGCCGCCGAATAGCATACCGGCCAAGCCGCCGATCATGAGTCCTTTCATCAAGCTGCCGCCGCTGAAGAAGCCGCGCTTGCCGGTTGTTGCTGCCCCCGATTTCGGTGTCCCGCTTGTCCCGCTTGTGCTTTTGTTTACACTATCAGCAGGTTTAGAAGGGGTCGTGAAGCTCTTCTTCGGCGAAGAAATTTTGCCTCTTGGCTTCGCATCGACCGCGCCTGCGCTGAACGCGAAGAAAAGCGCGAAAGCCATCAGCATGAGTAAACCCTTTTTCATCTGTCATTCTCCTCCTGATATGCTGCTAATACAGCCTATATTGCCAATCAGTACAATTACGTCTAATATAATCAAAGGTTTCAGTTTTCATTCTCTTTTTTTCGAACAAAAAGACGAAGGCGGGGGATGGCAGTGCCGTTCAAACAATACCCGGCGGCCTATGAGTCGTTTCTCTATGAGTTTCATGCGACTAGGGATTATTTCGAGTGCCATGAGCTGCTCGAGGAATATTGGAAGGAACATCCCGGCGATCCGCTTGGTCCGACCTGGGTCGGTCTCATTCAGCTTGCCGTCGGTTCCTATCATCATCGGAGAAAGAACTACCGCGGCGCGCTGAAAATGATGCGGCATTGCCGCCAGCGGCTGACATCGGAGCGTCTGCGCGAGCTCGGACTCGAAGGCGCTGCGCTTCTTGCGCTTGCGGAGGAGAGAATAGCGGCGCTTGAGCGAATGGAGCCGTTCGAAGACATCGACTTGCCATTTGCCGATCAAGAGCTGCTGGCCCGCGTCATGCAAACCGCGGAGAAGGAAGGACAACGGTGGGGGGCGTCTAGCAGCATGGACGATCAGCTCATCAATCGCCACACGCTGCGCGACCGGAGCGGTGTCATTGCAGCCCGTGAAGCGGCCGCGAAGGCGAAGAAGCGCTAGCCTCTACAGGGATTGACTGAGTCATAAACGACAAAAAGCTTCGCCTTCAAACCATGCTGATGCTGATTTGAAAGCGAAGCTTTATTATATGTTCCCGGATTTATTTAACCGGCTCGTATCCGTTCACAACCAGGTCCAGCTTGCCGGTTTGCGGGTCAATGATCAAGCCGTGCACGGGGGTGTTCGGCGGGAGAAGCGGATGGTTCTTGATGATGCCGACGCTTCGCTCTACGCTGTCATGCACGTTGTCGAAGCCGGTCAGCCAGCGCTCCAGATGCATGCCGGAATTGCGCAGCGTTCTGACCGTCTCCTGAGAGACGCCGCTGTCCAGCATATGCTCGATGACGACCTCGGGATTGATGCCGGTCATGCCGCATTCATGGTGGCCGATGACGACAACCTCGTCAGCGCCCAGCTCATAGAGCGCGATCAGAATGCTTCGCATAATATTGCCGAACGGCTGCGTCACGATCGCGCCGGCGTTCTTGATGATCTTCGCGTCGCCGTTGCGAAGGTTAAGCGCCTTCGGCAGCAACTCGGTGAGGCGAGCGTCCATACACGTGACGATGACCATCTTTTTATCCGGGAAACGGTCGGTCAAATACTTCTCGTAGTCGCGATTGGCGACAAATTGCTCGTTAAATGCAAGAATATCCTTTAGTTTGTTCATGAGGTTCCCTCCAACCCGAGTGTAAAAATAAGTGCTCTCTCTGTAAGAACTAGTATTAGACGTTCATTAACCGCAAATTCGCGGTGTAAATCTGGCTGTCGCTCTTCAAGCTGAATGAGCTGCGCGCTTCATTATAATCCACCTTCAGGTTCGGCTCGAAAAACACCTCGTAGCGGGGCTCGTACCATACCGAATACGGCGTGCCGCTGCCCAATGTGTCATCCTGATGAGGCTGATCCAGGAGCTGCAGCATCGGGACGCCGCTGACGACGCAGCCGCAGCCTTCGGTGTCATAGAGCAGCTTGAGCGATTTGCGGCCATCCTTCAGATAGGGAGCCAGCTTCTCGATCGCAGACGGGGTAAACGTAAAATGCAAGTCCATCACTCCTTTCTTGCCGGATGTCGTGCAAAGTGATGATTAGGTTGATTATACGGTTTGCAAAAAGTATGATCAAGTAGTAGCCGCAAAACGAAAGTGGAAGGGTGATGACAGTTTGATGACAAATGTATTGGATTTGTTTGTTGAACGGATCGGACTTATAAAGAGCTATGAAGAATCGCTGGCTTTGCTCAGCTGGGATTTACGCACGGGAGCGCCCCGCAAAGGAATGGATGTCCGCTCGCAGTCAATCGGCAACCTATCGGGCGAAATGTTCAAGCTGGCAACCGCGCCTGAGCTTGGCGAGTGGCTGACAGAGCTGGAAAAGCCGGATACATACGAGGGATTGAACGAGGTTCATAAACGGCTTGTTACGGAAACGCGTAAGGACTACGACCGCAGCGTCAAGATTCCGCCGAAGCTGTATCAGGAATATGTCGTGCTGACGTCGCAGGCGGAGACGTTTTGGGAAGAAGCGAAAGCGAACAGCGATTATGCGTCGTTCGAGCCGTATTTGGATAAGATCATCAACTATACGAACCAATTTATCGATCTATGGGGCGTGAAGGGCACTCGCTACGATACGCTGCTTGATATGTACGAGCCGGGCATGACGACGGCGGAGCTTGACCGCGTTTTCGGCGGCCTGCGCGAGAAGCTTGTTCCGCTGTCGGCTGCGATCGCGGCATCGCCGCATCAGCCGGAAACCGGATTTTTGAAGCAATCGTACGCCAAGGAAGCGCAGAAGAAGTTCAGCCTGTTTATTTTGGATCAATTGGGCTTCGACTTCTCAGGCGGCCGTCTGGACGAAAGCGCGCACCCGTTCGCGACCGGGCTTAATCCGGGCGATGTCCGGATCACGACGCGTTACCTGACAGATGACGTGACCAGCGCTCTCTTCGGCACGATCCATGAATGCGGGCACGCCATGTATGAGCAGAACATCCGCCAAGACCTGATCGGCACGACGCTTTGCACCGGCACATCGATGGGCATCCACGAATCGCAATCCCGTTTCTGGGAAAATGTCATCGGCCGCAGTTTAAGCTTCTGGAGCCGCTATTACGGCGATCTGCAGCAGCATTTCCCGAATCAGCTCGAGGTGCCGATGGAGGATTTCTACCGCGCGACGAACGTCGTTCAGCCTTCGCTGATCCGGATCGAGGCGGATGAATTGACTTACAACCTGCACATCATCATCCGCTACGAGATGGAGAAGCTGATCTTTAATGAAGGAGTTAAAGCGTCGGAGCTTCCTGAATTATGGAATGAAAAGTATAAAGAGTATCTCGGCATTGAGCCGGCGAATGACGGAGAGGGCGTGCTGCAGGATGTTCACTGGTCCGGCGGAGCGTTCGGCTACTTCCCGTCTTACTCGCTCGGCAACATGTACGCTGCCCAAATAACCGACACGCTCGAACGCGAAATGCCGAATATCTGGGAGCTGGTCGAAAACGGCAACCTGCATCCGATCAAGGATTGGCTGACCGACAAAGTATATCAGTACGGCAAGCTCAAAACGCCTTCCGAGCTGATCGTCGATATTACGGGCAAGCCGCTGGATCCGGATTATTTGTTCACCTATTTAGAGAAGAAGTATTCGGCTATTTACAAGCTGTAACGAATAGAGGCCGCTTCGCGCGATTCACGATCGCGGAGGCGGTTTTTTACTGCTCATCGTATCGAATGTCCTTTCCGCAAAATGGCGCGCGATGTGGATGTGGGATAGCAAAAGGGTTTATTTGCTCGTAGAAGTGACGGATGACAAAAAACTGACCAATGACTCCGTCGAAGTGTATTTCGATGCGGATAACAGCAAAATGGAGAAACGTGGCGGGGCAGCTGCCGATCCGACTGGCAGAATCTGCTAAATAGAAGTAGAAACCAGAAGGCCTCCGGTCAAAGCGGCGTCGACGCTGAACCGGAGGCCTATTTGACGCTCAAGTTGACTGCCGCAGAATGGCAGCAGTACGATAAGAAGCATATGCGGCCGGATAACGGCCGACAACGCGAAGGAGTCTGCCATGGGAATTCGTGTCATCAAAACTGCGATCGCTGCGCTTGCCGCGCTCTATACGGCTCATTATTTGGGCCTCGAAACGCCGCTTTCCGCCGGCTTGCTCGCCATCTTAGGCGTGGAAGTAACGCGGATGCGCGGCCTCAGAAGCGCCTTCGAGCGGTTTATGGCGTCGGTGCTCGGTTTGTTTTTTGCTTCATTACTATTTATCTTGCTCGGGTTCCATCTATGGACCATTTCCATCTTCGTCCTGCTTGCGTTCCCGATCCTCTCCCGGTTTCATCTGAAGGACGGCATCGTGACAAGCGCGGTTATCGTCTTCCACGTGTATGCCAAGGAAGAGGTGACGACGTCGCTGATCGGCAACGAAATTATGCTGCTGCTGACGGGTCTCGGCTGGGCAACCGTCATTAATATGCTCTATATGCCGAAGGAAGAGCATAAACTAATGGAACTAAGGCATTTAACGGAGGAGAAATTCGGGCGGATCTTTCAGAGGATGGCGATGTCGCTGCGGTCGCCGGCGCTGGTCTGGAACGGGGAAGAGCTGCTTGAAGCGGAGCAGGCCATCGAGGAAGGCATCAGGCGGTCGGATATTAGCCGCGCCAACCGGATTTGGGGGCATGGGAGCGAATTTGTCCTCTATTGGCCGAATTATTTTGAGATGCGGCGGCAGCAGCTTGACGCGATCAGCTCGATGCTGACGCAGCTGGCGCTGATTTACGAGTCGCTCCCGCAGGGCGAGCTGGCTGCGGAGCTGTTCGAGCATCTATCGGACGACGTGAAATCCGATGTGTACGAAGGGGCGGTTGAAGCGCAACGGCGGCAGCTGAAGGCCCGTTTCCGCTCGATGCCGCTTCCGGTATCGCGCGAAGAATTCGAAATGAGAGCGGCGCTTCTGCACCTGGTACATGAGCTGGATCGCTATTTGGCCATCGCCAAACGGCTTAAAAAACAGAAAAACAGCCTGATGGCTGCCGTACGCGAATCTGACTGATTAGGCCGCTTCTGTTAAATATATGAATCGGCCTATAAAATTTGTACAGGTCAAAAAGAAATAGTCACCCTAGACGAATGTCCTGCATACACTTTAATTGAATGATTGTATGGAGGAGGTTAGATCGATGGCTTATGCAGATAAACAGCTTAAGGCTAGAGAAATAATTACCAAAGCTGTCTGCGGCAAAGGTCGTAAGTTTTCCACAGTAACTCATAACGTTACGCCGCCTCATCACCCAACGAGCATCCTGGGCGCATGGATTATTAACCATCAGTATGAGGCGGTCCGTTCCGGAGACGGGATCGAAGTTATCGGTACTTACGATGTGAACATTTGGTATTCTTACAACAAAAACTCGCAGACTGACGTAGCAAAGGAAACATTATCCTACGTCGAACATGTGCCGCTTTCCTACCTAGATCCGAAGCACCGGGCTTCGACCGAGGAAGTATCTGCGGAGGCTACGCAAGAGCCAAACTGCATTGAGGCGAACATTTCGTCCAGCGGGAACGGCGTCGTAATTCGCGTGGAGCGCGAATTTGCGGTTGTTCTGGTCGCTGAAACGAAGGTCTGGGTAGCCACATTGCCAGGCGGTGCGGATGACGGCAAAGATTTTGACTACGGTGATGACGGTGATTACGAAGATCTGGATCCGGAGCTGCTCGACGACGAACTGTAATTTTCGCGGGTTACAGTAGGTTAATGTATCGTATGCACGGGCGGGGAAAGATTCGAGGGCGAGAGCCCTCTTTTTTTTCGAAAAGATAGAAGAGCGTTTTTGTTCGGACCGGCTGAAAGGAAAAAGGAGAGACGGCAATGGCGGGCATGGTATGGTTGTGCGACGGTTCGGAGGTCGTCCCGTTCGTTGAAAGCGTGAACGGGATGGCTAGCGGCGTCATGCCGGAGGCCGGGGATGCCGTCATTGCGGGCCGGAACGGATTGAAGCGCGAGTGGCCGGCATCGGTCATTCAGCCGCTTGTCATCAACGCGGGCGCGGCTGAATTCGCCAGGTGGCCGGAAGAGGAAGTGCGGAGGCGCCTAGCCCGGGCCGGCGTAGCGGTATGGGATCCGGCGAAGCGCGGAGTCGGCCGCTTCGAGGCATCCCTGTTTCAGCTGCTGCCGATCGCCGTGGAACGTCGCCGAACGGTCGGCCAAGCTGAACTAAGCGGCGCACCGGTGACGATGCTGCAGCCGGAGGATACGCGGTACAAGCCGCTCGCCCGGCTGGCGGCCCGGGCGCTCTATGCCTGCGGCCTGGACAACGGCAAGGTCGAGCTGACCGAGGATGAGCAGGGCCGCTGCTTCGTTTCGCGCATCGCGCTGCCTGCCCAATCTGGCTATCTGAACGGGATTTGGCGAGAAGCGGCTGCTCGGCTGGCATCTGAGCTGCGGAGCAATATCGGGAATCGGCGTGGCGAAGGGGGCGGCACGCCGATTCTGCTTGGCGCAGACCCTGAATTTCTGTTACTGGATAGCGGCGGCAAGGTGGTATCCGCCGCACGGTATTTGGAAGGCGGGCATGGCGCGGGTTGCGACGCGGTTGTGATCCGCGGGCAGATCAAGTACCCGATCGCCGAGCTTCGGCCGGCGCCCGCCGAATCGCCGGAGCTGCTGGCGCGGAACATCCGCAGGCTGCTGCAGCAGGCGGCGCAGCGCATCCCGGCCGAGCCGCCGCTGCGCTGGGCTGCCGGCGGCATGCCGGCGGCCGGGTTCGCGCTCGGCGGCCACCTTCACTTGAGCGGCGTCGCCTTGACGGGCCGGCTGCTGCGCTTGCTCGACAGCTACGTGGCGTTCCCGCTCGCGATGATCGAGTCGCCTGCGGAGCAAGCGCGACGCCCGAAATACGGCTATCTCGGCGATTTCCGCCTTCAGCCGCACGGCGGCTTCGAATACCGGACGCTGCCGAGCTGGCTCGTATCGCCCCTTGCCGCCAAAGCCTCATTCGCGTTGGCGTTGCTTTGCGCGCGGGAGAGCGCGGCGCTGACCAGCTGTCCAGCCGCGGAAGAACGGTTCATCGAAGCCTACTATAGCGGAGACCGCGACGAGCTGCGCGGCTGTCTCGACGAACTAGCGGCGGCAATGGCAAAGACGGAGTCGTACGGAGAGCTGCAAAGCTGGATTGAGCCTCTGCTGGAGGCGATCCGGAAGCGCAGAACGTGGGATACGGCATCGGATTTCCGTGCGAAGTGGAAGATAGCACCTAATTGCTAGCATGGCAACGGCGGCCTGCTAGTTTCGCGCAAGGCCGTCCCAACAGTCATCAAAAGATGATTGTCGGGACGGCCGTTTGTTTCTCCTAAGGGGCGAACGATTATGAACAAGTTACGAACGCCTGCGCCTTAAGGATAGGACTGGTGATCCGTATCCCGGATTCTGTACAAGCCCATCAGTCTATCGACAGGGAGCTTGCCGGGCAGCGCCGAAGCGCGGTCCTGGTACCAGTAAGCCGTGGATGAATACCAATACGGCTTCAAATGTTGGGCCTCCCACGGGTTGACGAATGCGATGCGCAAGCTTTCCTTAAATGCGATCGCGTCTTGCTCGTGGAACCGGTACATGCTGATCATCGATCGGAGCGTGTCCTTGAGCGGCACGCCATGCAGCTCGCTGCTGAACTCGCCGTCACGGAAATACCAGCCGCCGTTAAAATAATCTTCCAGCCCCGTACCGACGATCGTCGGCTCGCCGCTTTCCGTATCAATGTAGATGTACTCCGGTGCCTCCAGGTAGGACAAATAATTCAGCTCTTCGCCCTGCATGGACAAGCAGCAGCCGACATAGTGCCCTCTTCCTTTAACATCCAGCAACGGCAACGGTTCGGAGCCGCCTAACCGGTTCGTCTGAAACAGGCAGTGGAATCGCCCTTGTCCTGGTTGCGGCTTGTCGTACTCCTCGTAATTGGCGTTAAAGAAAATGTCGATAGGAATGCTATCGTGCAAATTTTCCACTTCAATGCGCACCTTGTTATAGGGCATCGGGAAGTAGCAGTAGAAGCCGCCGCTCGACATGCCCAAATAACGGGAAACATAATGGCGGAACTCGCAGTGGCCGATCCCGAAAAAATCGCCGACCGGCGCTTCCACGGACGGATAGTCCTCGCCATCCCAATAGATGCGAAGAATGAGCTTCTTCAGCGTCGACGGATCGTTCTCGGCCTTCGGATCCCAATGCCTCCAGAACCAGCCCGGGAATGTCAGCCACATCCTGGTGATCATCCCGGGGGTATCGCTTTCGACAAGCGTGGTGGCCGGCGCGCCGGGCATCACGCGTTTGGTTTTGCTCCTGGTTTGCGGATCGAACGTCGTGAACTGCTTCGATGTCACGCTGCGCAGCTCGGAAATCATGGTTGCCACAGTCATCCCGCCTTTGTCATCTGATTGGGATTAATTGTATAATGCGCTCCCGGAATTGTAAATTGACGATTATGGAACGGATTTTGCCGCGATCTCCTGACAGGGGCACTTTTCTGCTATAATGAAATCCTGTTGTTCAACGTTTATTTCAAGGAGGATCCGCATGACTGCATATACCCCAATGATCCAACAATATTTAAGTATTAAAGAGGGCGCGCAGGACGCGATTCTTTTTTTTCGTTTAGGCGATTTCTATGAAATGTTTTTCGACGATGCCATTCATGCCTCCCGGGAGCTCGAGATCACACTAACCGGACGCGAGGGCGGCGGCGACAAGAAAATTCCGATGTGCGGCGTGCCTTACCATTCGGCCGAGAACTATATTGCGCGTTTGATCGAGAAAGGCTATAAGGTTGCGATCTGCGAGCAGGTTGAAGACCCTGCGGCTGCCAAAGGCGTCGTCCGGCGCGAAATCATTCGCGTCGTCACGCCCGGCACCGTCATGGAGACCAAATCGCTGGCGGATAAAGCGAACAATTTCATCGTTTCCGCAGCGGAACACGACGGCGCTTATGCCGTGGCGGCGTGCGATTTGACGACGGGAGAGCTGTACGTAACTTCTTTTCCTGCCGCGCTGGAGTCGTTAACGGACGAAGTAAACGTCTATCATCCTTCTGAGATTGTGGGAGATACCGCCGTATTGGAGCTGCTTAGGCCGCTGGCGGCTGGCTGGAACCGGCCGGTGATCTTCACGGAGCGGACGCCGATGGACCCGGCTAGGTTAGCCCAACAATTCAGCCAACTGGCGCTTGAAGCGCTTGCGCCGGCGCGTCACCGCGCCGTCAGCTTGCTTACCGGCTATCTGGACGAAACGCAAAAGCGCTCACTGGGCCATGTTCGCCGCATTTCGGCCTATGAACCGAATCAATATATGATTCTCGATCCGTTTACTAGACGCAACCTGGAGTTGGTCGAAACGGTTCGGGACCGCAACAAGAAAGGCTCCCTGCTCTGGCTGCTGGACCGTACCCGTACCTCGATGGGGGCACGTCTGCTCAGAAGGTGGATCGATAAGCCGCTTCTGTCGAAGGCGGCGATCGATGAACGGCTGGAAGCGGTGGACAAGCTGTACGGCAATTTTATTTTGCGCGATGAGCTGCGCGGGGAGCTGAACGAGATCTACGACCTCGAGCGGCTCGTTGGCAGGGTAGCTTACGGAAGCGCCAACGGGCGCGACCTGAATGCGCTCAAGTCGTCGCTGCGGCATGTTCCTGCGCTTGCCGAGCTATGCGCGGAATCGGATTCCGCGACCTTGCGTAAGCTCGTTGACGGCGTAGACCGCTGCGCCGACCTGGCCGAGATGATCGAGACGGTCATCGTGGACGAGCCGCCCGTTTCGTTGCGCGAGGGCGGACTTATCCGCGCCGGCTACGATAGTTATTTGGACGAGCTGCGCGAGGCGAGCGTGAACGGCAAGAAGTGGCTCGCGGAGCTGGAGCGCAGAGAGCGCGAGGCTACCGGCATCAAGTCGCTCAAGATCGGCTACAACAAGGTGTTCGGCTACTATCTGGAAGTGTCCAAAGCCAATATCGGCAGCCTGCCGGAGGGCCGTTACGAGCGAAAGCAAACATTGACCAATGCCGAGCGTTATGTCACGCCCGAGTTGAAAGAGAAGGAAACGCTCATTCTCGAAGCGGAAGATAAAATGGTCGATCTGGAATATGCCAAATTTCTGGAGCTCCGCGACCACTTGACCGCGCACTTGCACCGGCTGCAGAAGCTGGCCGAAGTGATCGCGTCCATCGACGTATTCCAGTCCCTCGCTACGGTAAGCGGCGAGCAGCGCTATGTTAAGCCGATCGTGACAGATAAATACAATTTTATCGTTCAGGAAGGACGCCATCCCGTCGTGGAAGCGGTAATGGACGCGGCTTTCATTGCGAACGACACCTCGCTCGCCAGCGGGGCGGATCAATCGTCGATGCTGCTTATTACCGGTCCGAATATGGCGGGGAAAAGCACCTACATGCGCCAGGTCGCGCTCATCAGCATCATGGCGCAGATCGGCTGCTTCGTACCGGCGAAATTCGCGGAGGTGCCGCTCATTGACCGCATCTTTACGCGCATCGGGGCGGCGGATGATCTGATCGGCGGCCAGAGCACGTTCATGGTCGAGATGAAGGACATCCAGATCATGACGGAGAAAGCAACGGAGCAAAGCCTCGTCATCATCGACGAACTGGGCCGCGGCACTTCAACGGGCGAAGGGATGGCGATCGCGCAAGCGGTCATCGAGTTTGTCCATTACGAAGTGGGCTGTAAAGCGCTCGTATCTACGCATTTTCATGAATTGGCGCATCTAGGCGACGCGCTGCCGCGTCTTGCGAATGCCTGCATGGCCGTTCAGGAAACGGGCGACAACGTAACCTTCCTGCGCAAGCTTGTCCCGGGGGCAGCCGGAAGCAGCTATGGGATCTATTGCGCGCAGTTGGCTGGCTTGCCTGACAGCATCATTCAGCGGGCCTACTCCCTGCTTGAGCTTCATACGGATCAGGAAGACGCGGCGGCGGCAGCTGCGGCGGCGAAGCTGCCGTATGCAGCCGAAGCGGCGGCCGGATATGCAGCCCCGTCCGCAGAAGCGTTGTCTCCAGGCGAAGCGGCCTGGACGACGGAAGAATTGGCTGCTCCGGCAGCTCCAGCCGCAACGGCCGAGCCGTCGGCAGTCGAAGTCGTGCAGCTTTCGATCTTCGAAGAACCGGCTCCGGCAGCCGTCAAGCAGCGCAAGGGCAGCACGCGGGCGGAGCAGGTCGCCGATCAGCTGCGCAAACTGGATTTGTTCAATTTAACGCCGTTGCAAGCGATGCAGTGGCTGAATGATATGAAGCTGAAGTTAAACGAAGAGCACTAGAAGCTTAGGAGGGGTCAAGCGCAATGAGCAAAATCCGCATTTTGGACGAGCAGCTGGCCAACCAAATCGCAGCGGGCGAAGTGGTGGAGCGCCCATCATCGGTCGTGAAGGAGCTTGTGGAGAACGCGGTTGACGCGGGCAGCACGGCCATCGATATCGTCATCGAGGAAGGCGGGCTTACGCTGGTTCGAGTAACGGACAACGGCTCCGGCATCGAAGGCGACGATATCGAGACGGCGTTCTACCGCCATGCGACGAGCAAGATATCGTCGAGCAAAGACTTGTTCCGCATTGCGAGCCTCGGCTTCCGCGGCGAGGCGCTTCCGAGTATCGCTGCGGTAGCCAAAGTGGAATGCGTCTCTTCACCCGAGAAAACCGGCCTTGGCCGAAGGCTCGTCATCGAAGGCGGCACCATTACTTTGAGCGAAGAGACGAACGCGCCTCAGGGAACGGACATTAGCGTGCGCGAGCTGTTTTACAACACGCCTGCCAGGCTTAAATATATGAAGACGATCCAAACGGAGATCGGTCATATCGCGGACTACGTCAACCGCCTCGCGCTGGCGCATCCGGGCATCGCCTTTACGCTTAAGCATAACGGCGGCCTGCTGCTGAGGACGTTAGGGAGCGGCGACCGGCTGCAAGCCTTTGCGGCGATCTACGGGTCGGCAACCGCGAAAGCGATGCTGCCGGTGTCCGGCGAGCATCCGGACTATGAGCTGCGCGGCTATATTTCCAAGCCCGAACAGACCAGGTCGAACCGGAATGGCATCACGATCGTCGTGAATGGCAGATATATCAAGAGCTTTATCATTAACCAAGCGATCATGCAGGCCTACCATACGCTCCTGCCGATCAACCGGTTTCCGCTGATCGTACTGGAGCTGGGCATGCATCCGAGTCTGCTGGACGTGAACGTGCATCCGTCTAAAATGGAGGTGCGCTTCAGCAAGGAGGCCGAGCTTCGCGAGTTTATCGAGGAAGCGGTCAAGCGCGCGCTTGGCAAACAGCGGCATATTCCGGGACCTGCCGCGCCGGCCGAACGGTCGAAGCCGGTCTATGTGCAGGATCGGATTTCGTTCCATCAGCCCGAGGATTCGTTCCCGAAGGGTGCTCCTTTGGCACCTTCGTCCGCGCAGGGAGGACAGCAGGTCTCGGTATCGGAGATTGCTGCCGCGCTTCAAATTGCCGAAGAGGCCATCACGGGCGGCACAGCCGGCAACACCGCGCAGCGGCAGTCTCCTGACAACTGGAAGGCGCCTTCAGCCCCTGTTTCAGGCCGTTCCTCACTTGCGGGAAGCGGCGGCGGGACGGGAAGTGCCCGTCCTGCCGGGCAGTACGGCTATGCGCCGGATTGGCAGGCAGGCGGCCAGCGTACCGCTCCCGCGGTTCCGAGGGATGCTGCGGAGCGTCTATATGCGCCGCCTGGCGCTCGGATGGAAGGCGCGGCAGCCCGCGAGACGGCGTCCGCGAATCCGTTCGCGACCGCTGATCGTGCAGCATCCGGCATTTCGCTAAGCAGCGCCTCCGGGGGGACTTCGCCGGATCCGGGCTTCGCTTCAAACGAACTCGAAGCGCAATCCGCGGCATCAAGCGCGATTTCGGAAGAAGCAGCAGCGAGCCGCATTCAAGGCTTGTCCGCTGCATGCGATGCCCCAGCATCTAACGAGCCCGCGTTTCCGGAGCTCTACTGGATCGGCCAGCTGCACGGCACCTATATCATTGCTCAAAATGAAGAAGGACTTTTCCTTATCGACCAGCATGCAGCGCATGAGCGGATTAACTACGAGTATTATTATGAGAAATTCAGCAGGCCGGAGCAGGCCAGCCAACAGCTGCTCGTTCCGCTGACCATGGAATTTACGCAGGCCGAAGCGGCGGCACTGAAGGGCAAGCTGCACTTTTTGAAGGAAGCCGGCGTGGAGCTGGAGCCGTTCGGCGCGCATACGTTTCTTGTTCGTGCCTATCCCGAATGGCTGCCTGAAGGCGAGGAGCATAACGTCATCGAAGAGATGGCGGAATGGCTCATTAACGAGCGCGGCGCCGTAGATGTCGGCAAAATGAGGGAAAAGTCGGCGATCATGTGCTCCTGCAAAGCGTCGATTAAAGCCAACGATAGGTTGACCCGTGAAGAAGGCGAAGGACTTCTTCGGCGGCTGGCCGCATGCGTACAGCCGTATACATGCCCTCACGGCAGGCCGATCGTCGTTCATATGACGACCTATCAGCTCGAGAAAATGTTCAAGCGGGTGATGTCTTGATCATAACGACGCCGCAAAAGCCGACGCAGGAACAAACTGCGTATGCAATCGGCCTGGCCGAGGAGCTGGGTGGGCGATTCGTCCCCCGCAAACAGGATTCGCTCAGCCTGCTCAAAGCGAAGTATGGCGACAACCGGCTCCTTGTTGCAGACGACAGGGGACTGCGCTATTATGAGGATTCGGAGGAGCCGTTGTATTTTCATCCCAGCATGGCTTACGTGCGCGTAAAAAGGATGCGGAAGGGCGAAGCAGACCCGTTGATCGCGCTTACGGGATGCCAGCCTGGCGACCGCGTCATCGATTGCACGGCGGGGCTCGGTTCCGATGCCATTGTTTTCGCCTATGGGGTAGGTCCGCAAGGACAAGTAACCGCTCTTGAAAGCGAGCAAATGCTGTATACAGTCGTCCGCGAAGGGCTCAAGACGTACGAGACGGAGCATGAGGACGTCAATGAAGCGTTCCGCCGCATTGAAATGCGCAACATGAACCATCTCGAATACTTGAGCCGTCTGCCGGACAAGAGCGCCGACATCGTTTATTTCGATCCGATGTTCCGCAAGCCGATGCACGATTCATCCGCCCTGCAGCCTTTAAGAGGCCTTGCCAACAATGCCGCGCTGACCGAAGAGTCGGTCCGCCAAGCTGTCCGGGTCGCCCGCAAAATGGTGGTGCTCAAGGAGCATAAGGACAGCGAAGAATTCCAGCGTCTCGGCTTTGAGCGCCGGCATATCAACAAAATTGCTTACGGAGTGATTCAGCCCACATGAGCCCGGCTACGACGAAGACAGACAACGCCAAACCGAAGCTGCTTGCGCTCATCGGCCCGACAGCTGTCGGGAAAACCAAACTGAGTTTGGAAATTGCAAAAGCCTGGAACGCCGAGATCATCTCCGGCGATTCCATTCAAGTGTATAAAGGCATGGACATCGGCACCGCCAAAATCAAGCCTGAAGAGCGGGAAGGGATTCCGCATCATCTGATTGACATTTGCGCGCCGACCCACGCATTCTCCGTAGCTGAATTTCAGGAACGATGCGCAGTGTTGATTCCTGAAATCGCAAGCCGCGGCAAACTGCCTTTCATCGTCGGAGGAACTGGCCTCTACGTCGAATCCGTCGCCTATGGCTATGACTTTGCCGAGGTCGGATCGGATGACGCCTACCGGGAGGAACAGCGGCTCTTCGCGCTCGAGCATGGCGCCGAAGCGCTTCACGAGCGGCTGCGCGAGGTCGATCCGGCCGCGGCAGAGCGCCTGCATCCGAACGACCAGCGCAGGGTCATCCGCGCGCTGGAGGTGCACCACCTGACGGGAACGACCGTCAGCCAGCAGCTGGAGGGTCAGAAAAAGACGTCGCCTTTCGAAGTCTGTATTATTGGCCTCGCGATGGACCGCGCCAAGCTGTATGCACGGATCAACGAGCGGGTCGATATCATGATGCAGGAAGGGCTGGTTGACGAAGTCAAGAGGCTGCTCGCCGAAGGCGTCCCTGCTAACGCCGTTTCGATGCATGGCCTCGGCTATAAGGAAATCGTTCTTTACCTGGAGGGACATCTCACGCTCGAAGAAGCGGTGGAAATGCTCAAGCGGGACACAAGGAGGTTCGCAAAACGGCAGCTGTCCTGGTTCCGGCATATGAGCGATATTCATTGGATTGACGCCGATGAAAATTTTCAGGAGAATTTGCAAGCAATCCATGGTATAATAGCAGGAAAGTTTAGGATGGATCTTGAATATACTTTTAACCAACCTTTTGACGATGGGGGTAACGCGCAATGAACAAATCAATCAACATTCAGGATACATTTCTGAATCAACTCCGCAAAGACTGCGTGCCGGTAACCGTTTATTTGACGAACGGCTTCCAAATTCGCGGTGTCATCAAAGCATTCGACAACTTCACGATCGTCATTGACAGCGAAGGCCGCCAACAAATGGTGTACAAGCATGCAATCTCGACCTTTACCCCGCAGCGCAATGTTTCGCTCATGCAGGTTCAAGAGACCGAAGCGTAAACGATCGGAGCGCATGCTTTGAAACCTTTTCATAGCATGCAACGTTTAAGTGGATAGCGGCACGACAGAGCAACCCTTGCGACGTGCGGGGTTGTTCTTTTTTGTTTGGGAAGGAATCGAGCGATCCGGCAAGTTGTTTCATTCCTCCTGTTGCCGTTTACACATATAGGGTATAAATAGAGAGAGAAACATCTAGGACTGGAGGGGACCTAAGCTTATGGCAGACGGACCACGCAGCACGAAGAGCAAGAAACCGGAGATGAAAGGCAAGAAGAAGGTAAATAAGCGCAAACTTGGGGTTTGGCTGTTTTTTGCCGGCGCGGTAGCCATCGTTTGTGGCATTATCGGGTATTTGTTAATTATATTGAACGGTGAGCGCATTCTTGCAGAAAACCAGGATAAATTCATTTTGCCGGAGGCTTCGACGATCTACGACGCGAAGGGCAAGGAAGTTACGAAGCTTTCGCAAGCCGGCGGAAACCGCGAGAACGTTGAGTTCGCCGAAATACCCGAGCTGATGAGGCAGGCCGTCATCGCAACGGAAGACAGGCGCTTCGAAGAGCATTCCGGGATCGACCTGTGGTCCATCGGCCGCGCGCTCGTGAAAGATATCATTGCCCGCAGCGCGGTCGAAGGCGGCAGTACCATTACGCAGCAGCTCGCGAAGAACTTGTTTCTGACGGAGGACAAAACGTTTTTCCGCAAAGCGACGGAAGCATCCATCGCCGTAGCCCTGGAGCACAAGAAGACGAAGGACGAAATCATTACGATGTACCTGAACCGGATTTACTTCGGCAAGGGCGTGTATGGGATTAAGGCTGCGTCCAAGTATTATTTCAACACGGAGCTTAAAGATTTGAAGCTGTGGCAAATGGCGACGCTTGCGGCCATCCCGAAGGCGCCGGGCAACTACAACCCGATCAACAACCCGGAAAACTCGCTTGAGCGGCGGAAGGTTGTATTGCAGCTCATGTTTGAGCAAGGCTATATTACGCAAGCTGAAATGGATGAGGCTAAGGCCGCGAAATACGTGCCGGTCGACCATCCGAAAACCTCGAACGATTCGTATCTCGCCTTCATTGATTATGTCGTTGATGAGGCAGAGAAGGTTAGCGGCATGACGGAGGAGGAGCTGCGCATCGGCGGCTACAAGATCTATACGACGCTGAACACGCAGGCGCAATCCGTGATGGAGCGGGAATTTGATGATGACGATAATTTCGAGAAAAGCGTAGACGAGCAGAAGGTACAAGGCGCGATGATCATCGTGGATCATCGCAATGGCGAAATTCAAGCGATGGTTGGCGGCCGCGACTATGTAAACAAAGGGCTCAATCGAGTCACCAAGCAGCCGCGCCAGCCGGGATCCGCCTTTAAGCCGATAACGGTATATGGCCCTGCCGTCGAAAGCGGCGATTGGTATCCATGGTCGGTTTTGCAGGACGTGAAAACATGCTACGGTTCATACTGCCCTACTGATTCCAATAAGGTCAAATATATCGGTCCCGTCAGCATGCGGCAATCGATCAAAGAATCCCGAAACGCCTCCGCGGTATGGCTGCTGAACGAAATCGGCGTCAGGACCGGCATGAAATTTGCGGAAAAAATGGGCTTCGAGCTCGACAGCAAGAAGGACCGCAACCTGGCGATCGGCCTTGGCGGCTTAACGAACGGCGTTACGGTATTCGATATGGCTAGAGCCTATAGCGCCTTCGCCAACGATGGCAAATCGGTAGATCCGCACTCCTTGCTGCGGATCATCGACAAAACCGGCGAAGCGGTTTACGATTATAGCGCTCCTTCGGCCGAACAGCTGATGAGTCCGGAAACGGCTTACTACATGACGGATATGATGCAAGCCGTAACGGAGAAGGGCGGAACAGGCGTCGGCGCCCGTATCGACCGTCCGGTTGCGGGCAAGACGGGTACGACGCAGCACGGCATTCCAGGCCTTCGCACCGGTTATAACCGCGATGCTTGGTTTGCCGGCTATACGCCCGAGTGGACGGCAGTCGTCTGGATGGGCTATGATATTACGGATAAGAACCATATGATCAAGAAGAGCAGCTCGCAGTCCGCAGCCATGTTCGGCAAGGTCATGCGCGACGCGATCAAAGGCGTGAAGAAGGGCAGCTTTACCAAGCCGGCAAACGTGCAAGAAGAGAAACCGCCGGTTGGCATCACAAACTTTAACGCGATCTATGACGAGGCGTCCGCGATGGTGAAGCTGTCGTGGAACCCGATTGAAGGCGAAGGCATCCAGTATCGCGTTTACCGGAAAGAAGCATCCGAGGCCGCCTTCTCGAAGCTGCTCGATTCGCTGGAAGCGGTGGACGTTGACGACATGAGCGTCTCGCCGGGCATGACCTATACGTATTACGTCACGGCTTACGATCCGAGGAAAGAGATGGAGGGCACGCCATCCGACCAATTGACCGTCGAGATCCCGGCAGCGGAAATTACGCCGCCGGAAACTGAGGAGCCGGGTGAAGTCATCCCGCCTGACGAAGGAAATACGGTTCCTGAAGACGGAACGGAGGTGCCCCCTGGTGACGGCACGACGCCGCCGGATGAAGGAACGCCTGGCAACGGCGAAACGCCGGATAACGGCGGACAGCCGGCAGAGCCCGGTACGGGCAACGGCAGCGGTAACGGAACCGGCAATGGCACCGGTAACGGAACAGGTAACGGAGGTACGGGCGATACCGGCACGACGCCGGACGACGGATCCGTTCCGGCTGACGGCCAGCCGACTAACGGCGGCGATGCAGGCGCTGGGAACGCGCCCGCATCGCCGTAACCGCGGCATAAACACACGAACATTCACATTTGGAGGACTATCACAAGATGTTGAACCGAACTGCGCTAGTATTCATCCTCTCGGCCATGTTGATTGTCACGGCTGGATGCGGAACTAAACTAAACAACGCGGGTCAAGAGAACCAAGGCACGCCGACGGAAACGGTCGACAATTCATCCGGAGGCGCCGCTGACGAGAACGAGCCGAAATCGTGGCCGGAAATGCCGGCGATGTCCATCGACAAAGAGAAAACGTACAGCGCCGTGTTCAAGACGAATAAAGGCGAGTTTACGGTCGACCTGTTCGCAAAGGATGCGCCTCAAACAGTGAACAGCTTCGTCTTTCTGTCGAAAGAGAAGTTTTATGACGGAATCAAGTTTCACCGGATCATAAAAGATTTCATGATTCAAGGCGGCGACCCGCTGGGCAACGGGACGGGCGGACCGGGCTACACCATTCCGGATGAGTTCAACAACGGGCACAAGTTCGAGGCCGGCATCATCGCGATGGCGAACACAGGCAGACCCGGCAGCGGAGGCAGCCAGTTCTTCATCTGTACCGGCGCGGGCGCGGACTTCCTCAACCAGCAGCCGAACTACACGATTTTCGGAAAGGTATCGAGTGGGATGGATGTCGTAACGGCCATCGCCAGCACGCCGGTAGGACCGGGCAACGGAGAGCCTACGGATAGCAAGCCGCTGGAGGACGTGACGATCGAATCGATCAGCATTTCCGAGAAATAAGATTGTCCGAACGGGAGAGCAGCCGACGCTGCTCTCCTTTTTTTCGCAGGGGACAAGGCGGGGCTTGGTTTATTTTCCCCCTTCGCTGGAGATGGACGGTAAGTTGTGGTAAGCTTTTTTTAATGAGGGAAATCTACCCTGCTGCTAGCCCGGTTGAATGAGGGCAATACATGCAGTTGGACGCGTTCCGCGCCTAATTTTATGGCGCGATCCTAACGGAAAGGTCGTTCCGTATGAAACGAAAATTTTCTGACCGAGCCAATTGGCGCCGCATCCTGCGTAGAAGCTATACGTGCCTCGCGATGGACGCTGACGAGTTCAAAGGACTCGTGACGTTTTACCGCATTCACGAATTGCGCGAACCGCTTTGGAAAGAATACAACGGGCGGAAATTATGCCTGGCTGACCGCGGATATTTGTGGATGCAGCATTTTCCGCGCGGCGAGCATTTTGTCGTGACGACGATGTTCGATGACAAGAACCGGGTCGTTCAATGGTATATCGATATTTGCAAGACGCAAGGGCTGACGGACCAGCAGGTGCCTTGGTTCGATGATCTGTATCTCGATGTTGTCGTGCTGCCGAGCGGGGAAGTGTTTTTGCTGGATGAGGATGAACTGGAAGAAGCGGTAAGCCAGGGGACGGTAACGAATAAGGATGCCGCCCTCGCGCGCAAGACGGCGGGACGGCTGTTGTCGACCATCCGAAATGGGCGTTTCCGCTATTTTACGCTTAGCTTGAAGCATCGCAAGGCGCTTGCCCAGAATGGAGAGCTTAGCGAATCATGAAGCAAGCCATCATAACCAAACGGCCTAAAAAGCGCAGCGTCCGCAGACGATTCGGCACACTCATCCTCTTGCTGCGGATCTGCGCTTGGGTCGCGGCTTTCGGCGCATTTTGGTGCGCATATTTGTTGTGGTCGATCAACAGCTACAGAATGCCTGAGCCGATTCCGAAAGCAGATGCGGCGATCATACTGGGCGCTGCGCTTTGGTCCAATGAGCCAAGTCCCGGGCTCCGTGAGCGGCTCGACTTCGGGCTCCGATTGTACAAGCAAGGCAACGTGAAGTATTTTATTTTGTCAGGCGGACATGATCATAATGGGTCTACAATCTCCGAAGCCGAAGGCATGCGCAATTATTTGGTGGAGAGAGGCATGCCGGCCGATCGGCTTGTGCTGGAAAAGGATTCCCGGAGCACTTATGAGAACCTGCTGTTTAGCCGGCCGATGGCGATAAAACGAGGCTGGAAGAACGTGCTCCTGGTCACGCATGACTATCATGCTCCGCGGGCGGCGGATATCGCGGAATATTTGAAGTATCCGGCGGATACGCAGGCGCTTGGGTTGAAATCGCAGGTGTTGTCCGTCGCGAAGAACCAAACCCGGGAAGTGCTTGCCTTTACGAAATGGAAACTGGATGAGCTGCTGCTCCATATGGGGTTGAAATTGCCGAATTCGTTCTAACCGGATGCCTTTGAAAACTGTTAATATGGCTGAAATCACTAGAATACAATGGATTATACGTGCAGCTGATGCCGATGATTCAGCGAAGGATAGGTGATGAAGCAGATGGACGAACGAGTCGTATCGACAGGAGGGAGCGGCAGACCTTCGCGGCAGATCAACGTGGTGCTGCGCAGCAGCGAGTCTTATGCGTCCGCAAGCAGCTCGGCGCAAGCACTGGAAAGCGAATCGGTACCGGTAGCAAGGCCGTTGCCGCCGAATGATCCGTATCTGGAAATAGGGCGCGAGCTCGAGCAAATGGTTGGCCTCGAGAACGTAAAGCTGCTCATTTATGAAATCTACGCGCTGCTGCAAATCAGCCGGATGCGTTCGGATGCGGGGCTCTCGGGAGGCTCGCATGTCTACCATATGATTTTTACGGGGAACCCGGGAACGGGCAAAACGACGATCGCCAGAATCGTTGCCAAGCTGTTTAACAAGATGGGCGTGCTTTCAAAGGGGCATATGATCGAAGTAGAGAGGGCCGATCTCGTCGGCGAATATATCGGACATACCGCCCAAAAGACGCGCGATTTGGTCCGCAAGGCGCTCGGCGGCGTTCTCTTTGTGGACGAAGCGTACAGCCTTGCCCGCGGCGGAGAGAAGGATTTCGGCAAAGAAGCGATCGATACGCTGGTCAAGGCGATGGAGGACTACCGGAATCAATTCGTGCTTATTTTGGCCGGGTATCCGCTTGAAATCGAGCATTTTTTGCTGACCAACCCCGGGCTGCCGTCCCGGTTTCCGATCCAAATCGATTTTCCGGACTATTCGATCGACCAGCTGATCCAAATCGCCGAGCTGATGGCCAAAGAACGCGATTATACGCTGATGCCTCAGTCGATCTTTAAACTGCGCCAGCACCTCATGCAGGAGAAGACGATGACGATGTTTGCGTTCAGCAACGCGCGCTACGTGCGCAACGTCATCGAGAAGGCGTTCCGGCATCAGGCCGTGCGGCTGTTGAACCAATACCCTTCCGCATCGCCGGGGAAGCAGGAACTGATGGCGGTGAGGCCGGAAGATTTGAAATGGGAGAAGTAACAGGCCATGACGAAGGAGTGACGATTGTACCCAATGCGGCAATCAACCTATGAAACCGATACGGATGTTCAGGACAGGGCGATTCTTGTCAGCCTGGTGACTCCTGATATTAAGCGCGGTCCCGGCGACCCGGAGCATTCGCTCCAGGAGCTGGTCAGCCTGGCAGAGACAGCCGGCGTAGAAGTGCTCACGACCGTTACCCAAAATAAAGAAAGCGTCGATACGAAGTGGTTCATCGGCAAAGGGAAGGTAGAAGAACTGAAAGCATTGTCGGATGAGCTTGGCGCAACGACGGCGATCTTCGATCAGGAGCTTTCCGGCGCTCAAGTGCGAAACCTGGAGGAAGCGCTGGATCTGAAAATCATCGATCGCACGCAGCTCATTCTGGATATCTTCGCGCAACGGGCGAAGACGCGCGAGGGCATCATTCAAGTTGAGCTTGCCCAGCTCAGCTACTTGCTGCCGCGCTTGTCCGGGCACGGCAAGAACCTGTCGCGTCTAGGCGGCGGGATCGGGACCCGGGGGCCGGGGGAATCGAAGCTTGAAACCGACCGACGGCATATCCGCAACCGGATATCGGATTTGAAGAGCTTGTTGGATGAGGTGGTCCGCCACCGGACGCTTCATCGTGAGCGCAGACGGAAATCGGGCGTACAGCAGGTCGCGCTCGTCGGCTATACGAATGCGGGTAAATCGACGCTGCTGCGCGAGCTGACGCAAGCGGATGTCTATGTCGAGAATCAGCTGTTCGCGACGCTGGACCCAACCTCGCGCAATTTGGAACTTCCAAGCGGCAAAGAGGTCGTCCTGACGGATACGGTCGGCTTCATCCAAAACTTGCCGCATGACTTAGTCGCCGCATTTCGGGCAACGCTGGAAGAAGTCAACGAAGCCGATCTGGTGCTTCATGTCGTTGACAGCTCCTCCGTCATGCGAGACGAGCAAATTTCGGTCGTTGAAGGCATTTTGAGCGATCTCGGCGCTGCCGGCAAGTCGCAGCTTACGATTTATAATAAAATCGATGTTTGTTCGGCTGAGCAAAAGCTGCTGCTGCCGACAGGCGGCTCGGATACGCTCGTCATCAGCGCCTATAATAAAGAGGATTTGCAGCGTTTGAGTCAAGCGATCCAAGATAAGCTTTCCGGCGACACGCGTACCTTCCTGCTGCCGGCGGAGCGGGGCGATTTGATCGCGCTTGCATACCGGACCGGCGAAGTGCTCGAGCAAGCGGTCGACGGTGATGTAATTAAGCTGACGGTCGAGCTGAACAAGCAGGACTACGAAGTGCACGGGCATAAGCTTGCCGAGTACGTAGAGCAAGCTTGACTGCTATAAAACACCAGAATTGCGTTGGCAGGAGCGGAGCGAGCGATCATGGTGGAGAAACGGAGTGGTCGCCTTTGTTATCGGATTTCAACTGCCATCTGGCATTTGAAATTCAAAAGAAATCCGATAACAACAGCGATCGGAATCATGATTCGCACGCGCAGCAGATGCAACATACGCAATTCTAAATGCAACCCATGAGGAGAGACAGAAGAAAGTGAAACAGCAAGAGAGTGAAAAATGGCTGGAATTAACGAAGTGGGCGGAGGCAGCGGAGCTGCAGGCCGCCCCTGTTTTTCGTTCCATCGATGGCATCAGCGAACGCAATCAGTGGAAAGTGATCGATGCGTTTCAGAAGCATCGCGTGAGCGATTATCATTTTAACGGGTCCACCGGTTACGGCTATAACGATCGGGGTCGCGAGGTGCTCGATTTGGTGTATGCCGACGTCATGGGGGCGGAAGCGGCGCTCGTCAGGCCGCATTTCGTATCCGGCACCCATACGATCAGCTGCGCCTTATTTGGGCTGCTTCGTCCTGGGGACGAGCTGCTCTACATAACGGGCAGACCGTACGACACGCTGCATAAGGTAATCGGCAAACCCGGCGACGGAAAAGGCTCCCTGCAGGATTTCGGCATCGGCTACGGCGAGGTTGCACCGCTGGCGGACGGGGCCATCGATTGGGAGACCGTTGCGGCGCGCATCACGGAGCGGACCAAAGTGATCGGCATCCAACGCTCGCGAGGCTACGACTGGCGCGCTTCCTACACCGTTGCCGAGATTGGGGAAATGGTCAAGCAAGTAAAGGCGATGAAGCCGGACGCGTACGTGTTCGTGGACAACTGCTACGGCGAATTCACGGAGGAGCTGGAACCGACGGAGGTCGGCGTTGACCTGATGGCAGGATCGCTGATCAAGAACCCTGGCGGAGGGCTGGCGCCAACGGGAGGTTACGTGGCAGGTACGAAAGAAGCGGTGGAGTTGACGGCATACAGGCTGACGGCTCCCGGCATCGGCGGCGAGGTCGGTGCGACGCTTGGAACGCTGCGCTCGATGTATCAGGGCTTGTTTTTGGCGCCGCATTTGGTCGGACAAGCGCTTAAGGGCAGCGTGTTCGGCGCGGCGATGTTCGAGCTGATTGGCTTCGAAAGCAATCCTCGTTATGATGCGCCGCGGACGGACTTGATTCAAGCGATCCGTTTCGAGAAAGCGGAGCAGCTGATCGCTTTCGTGCAGGGCGTGCAGCGGGCATCGGCGGTGGATGCGCATGTCGTGCCCGAGCCATGGGACATGCCGGGCTATGAGCATCCCGTCATTATGGCTGCCGGGACCTTTATGCAAGGGGGCAGCTTGGAGCTTTCCGCGGACGCCCCGATCCGCGAGCCTTATATCGCTTACATGCAAGGCGGATTGACGTATGCGCATGTCAAATACGGGGTTCTGAATGCTTTAACGGTACTTGCTGAGCGCGAGTTGGTTGTAATTAAACCTTACACACCTTGACACGTTTTTGGCATGGAGGTACAATGGAAGCATATATCAGAAACTGGAAGGTTGATGCGACATGGGTGACGAAATACGCAGAAATATGGCGCTTTTTCCGATCGGCATCGTCATGAAGTTGACCGACTTGACCGCGAGGCAAATCCGTTACTACGAGCAGCACGAACTGATTGTACCCGCTCGTACGTCCGGCAACCAGCGGCTGTTCTCGTTCAACGATGTTGAGAGGCTGCTTGAGATTAAATCGTTAATCGAGAAGGGCGTTAATATTGCGGGCATTAAGCAAGTCATGAATCCGGTATCCAAGGAATCCGAAGACGCTACCGTCGTTAGCGAGCTGTCCGAGGTGAAGCGCCGTGAGCTCTCCGATGCGCAGCTGCATCGGCTGCTGAAGCAGCAACTGATTGAGAAGAGACCGGGTAAGGCTTCGATGATTCAAGGCCAGCTGTCCCGTTTCTATAACAAAAAATAATTCCACTACCTGGCTTTAAGGAGATGATTCTGTGAGCTACACCAAAGATGACATCAGACGCATTGCTAAAGAACAGAATGTCCGGTTTATTCGTCTTCAGTTCACCGATTTGCTGGGAACGATCAAGAACGTCGAAATCCCGGTCAGTCAGCTGGAAAAGGCGCTCGATAACAAAATGATGTTTGACGGTTCGTCCATTGAAGGCTATGTACGGATCGAAGAATCCGATATGTATCTGTATCCGGATCTAGACACATGGGTCGTTTTCCCTTGGGTCGCGGAAGATCGTATCGCCCGTCTGATTTGCGACGTATATATGCCTGACGGCACGCCGTTTGCCGGCGATCCGCGCGGCATTTTGAAGCGCGTATTGAAGGAAGCGGAGGAAATGGGTTATACCGCGATGAACGTTGGACCGGAACCGGAATTCTTCCTATTCAAGACCGATGATAAGGGCAACCCGACCACCGAGCTGAACGATCAGGGCGGCTACTTCGACCTTGCTCCGATGGATCTCGGCGAGAACTGCCGCCGTGAAATCGTATTGACGCTGGAGGAAATGGGCTTTGAAATCGAAGCTTCCCACCATGAAGTGGCGCCGGGGCAGCACGAAATCGACTTCAAATATGCGGATGCGATTAAGGCAGCCGACCAAATTCAAACCTTCAAGCTCGTCGTGAAAACGATCGCGCGCCAGCACGGCCTGCACGCTTCGTTCATGCCTAAACCGCTGTTCGGCGTAAACGGCTCCGGCATGCACTGTCACCAGTCGCTGTTCAAGGGCAGCGTGAACGCGTTTTACGATGAGAGCGACAAACTTGGCCTCAGCCAAACCGCCCGCCATTACATGGCTGGCGTACTGAATCACGCACGCGCGTTTGCGGCGATCACGAACCCTACCGTCAACTCGTACAAGCGTTTGGTTCCCGGCTATGAAGCGCCTTGCTACGTGGCATGGTCGGCGAGCAACCGCAGCCCGATGATCCGGATTCCGGCTTCCCGCGGCCTCAGCACGCGGATCGAAGTCCGCAGTCCTGACCCGGCGGCTAACCCGTACCTTGCACTTGCCGTTATGCTGAAAGCAGGTCTTGACGGAATTAAGAACAAGACGCCTTTGCCTGCTCCAACAGACCGCAACATCTATGTAATGACTGACGAAGAGCGGATCGAAGAAGGCATTCCGAGCTTGCCGGATGACCTGAAAGAAGCGCTGACGGAGCTGATCCGCAGCGAAGTCATCTGTGATGCGCTTGGCGAGCACGCGCTCGCGCACTTCTACGAGCTTAAGGAAATCGAGTGGGATATGTACCGCACGCAAATCCACGAGTGGGAACGCGATCAATACTTGACCTTGTTCTAGAACCGAAATCCCTTGCCGCCTACTGGCGGCAGGGATTTTTTGCAATATAGGGATGGATAGGGGCATCCGCACTTGTACGCCGGCTCATGCATACAATGCCACAACAACGTGAAGCGAAAGCAGGTGGCGGACATGACGCGGAAAGCGAAGAAAAGGGCGGCATCAGCAAATGAGCCGTTTCGGCTAACCGGACCGATGCTGTCCCATATCGCAGCGACGATGGTGCCCTTCTTCAAGAAAATTGCGGTGAATTACACGTATGCGCTGAAATGGTCCAAGGCGGTGCGGACGGCGGATTTGGATACGCTGAGCGCATTGTTCAAACTGGCTGTGCCGGGAGCGAAATTGAACGGCTTCTCGACGAACGCCATCGGCTATTTCTTCGATTTCGATTTTCCGGATCCGGTTCTTCAGTATTCCGTCGGAACAACGATTCCGCCCGGCACGACGCAATTTACGTTCTCGACGCCGATTCATCGGGCGATCGCGCGAGCGGCGCTGCCCTTCTATAGGGCGCTGGCATCGTCCTCGTGCTATGCGGCGGCGGTCGCTGCGGCGATCAACGGCAACAAGCTCACGCGGTTAAGAATATTGCTTCGACAGAAAATAACGGCAAGCGCACTCAAATCCATTCGCATCGAGTTCTCCGGCGCTGCTTTAAGCTTCAAGTACAGCAGCAGCAAGTTTACGTACCGGCATTTATTATTCCGAGAAATTGTAGGTTAGCTGACATCGCGTGGAATTTAGAAAGGGGCATGCCTCCTCGCTGCAACTGCAGCGAGGAGGCATGCCCCTTTGCGCGTTTATTAGTGGATGTCGCGGAAAAGGCCAATGACTTTGCCGAGAATGGAAACATTACGCAGGCGGATCGGCTCCATCGTGGCATTCTCCGGTTGGAGACGGATGTGATCCTTCTCCCGATAGAACGTCTTAACGGTTGCTTCGTCATCTTCGGTCATCGCGACGACGATATCGCCGTTCAAAGCGGTTTGCTGCTGGCGGACGATTACATAATCGCCGTTATGAATGCCCGCATCGATCATACTTTCCCCTATTACGTTGAGGATAAAGACGTTGTGGTCACCTACCTTATCGGCAGGCAGCGGGAAGTAATCCTCAATATTCTCCGTCGCCGTAATCGGCACGCCGGCGGTTACCTTACCGACAACGGGAACCTTGGCAATCGCGAGCGGGAACGGAATCTCGTTGTCCTCTCCGTCCAAAATCTCGATGGCGCGCGGCTTCGTCGGGTCGCGGCGGATCAGGCCTTTCTTCTCCAGGCGGTCAAGGTGGCCGTGGACGGTCGAACTGGATGCGAGTCCGACTGCTTCGCCGATCTCGCGAACAGAAGGCGGATAGCCTTTCTCGCGTACTTCCGTCTTGATGAATTCTAGTATCGCCTGTTGGCGGTTTGAAAGTTTCGACATCGGAATCACTCCAAAGATTCATTTGTGTCAAATTATAGCATAGAACCGGAGTTCGTACAAACATAAGTTCGAGAAACACAGGTTCGCATATTTTTGCGAACAAATGTTCCAATAGCGCTTGACCGCAAACAAGCGTTCGTGTTATTCTGAATTCAACAAATACAGAACAAACGTTTGGGGTGCTGAAGATGATGACAACGATCTCCACTTACTCTTCTACTTATAAAGGTACGACTCGCAATTCACGTTCTAACAATCGCACAGGGAAAGAGAGAAGGGCTGAACGCGTTTTACTGAGACTAGGGGTCGCAACGCTGTTTTTCGTACTGCTCTTCACGGGATTGACGATCATGACAAGCCAGGCAAACAGCGAGCACCCGGCTGAACCGACCGCTTCGGAGCGGATCGTCGTTGTAGGCGCTGGCGACACGCTCTGGAATATTGCCAGCCGCGTTCGCAAGGAAGGCGAAGATATTCGCCATGTCGTCTACAGCTTGAAGAAGCGCAATAATTTATCGACCAGCACGCTGCAAACGGGACAATCGCTGATCGTTCCTGCGGAATAATTGAATTAGCACGTTCATGTGATGGACGAAAGCCTGAGTTAAACTGCTCAGGCTTTTTTCTATGCCGTTTTCATAGTCTATATAACAGGCCCGAATCGCCTTGACAATGGGCGGCTCAAAATGTCAAAGTAAAGAATGACATGTTGGCCGAAACAGGAAGGGAGTGTGCAACTATGGAAAAGATTATCGCCCGAATCAACGAACTATCCAGAAAGAACAAATCGGTAGGGTTGACGCCGGAAGAATTGATCGAACGCGATGAGCTTCGCCGCATTTATCTCGATAATTTCAAACGCAATTTCCGCAATCAACTGGATAACATCAAATATGTGGAAGATGAAGAGGACGGGGAAGATTCAATCAAGCACTAATAACGGTCAATCGAAGGGGAGGACTTGTGCCAATGAAATACCGTTTACTTGGTCGAAGCGGACTAGCAGTATCTGAGCTTTGTTTGGGAACGATGACGTTCGGCAACACGACGAGCGAGGCCGACTCCATTGAAATGATCGATCGGTTCTTCGAGAAGGGCGGCAATTTTTTGGATACGGCGAACGTTTATGTATCCGGGCGCTCCGAGGAAATCGTCGGCAAAGCGATCAAGTCGCGCCGTCCGGAAACCGTCCTTGCAACGAAGGTTAGATTCGCGACATCGAATCATCCAAACGGCGCAGGCGTCTCGCGCAAGCATATTATGGATGCTGTGGATGCCAGCTTGCAGCGTCTCGGAACCGATTATATCGATCTCTACCAGGTTCACGTTTGGGATCATGCGACGCCGATCGAAGAGACTCTTCGGGCGCTCGATGATTTGGTTGCTTCAGGCAAGGTCCGTTATATCGGCTGCTCCAACTTCTTTGCTTGGCAGCTGATGAAGTCGCTGGCCGTCAGCGACTGGAACCGGTATGTCCGTTTCGTCTCGATCCAGCCTCAGTACAGCCTCGTTAGCCGGGAGATGGACCGTGAGATGCTGTCGCTATGCTTGGAAGAGAATGTAGGCATTATTCCGTGGGCGCCGCTTGGCGGCGGGTTCTTGACGGGACGCTATACGAATGAAGAGCCGACGAGCGGCCGCTTGACCTCCAAGCAAGGCGAGAGCTCCTGGCAGAACCGGGCGACGGCAAATAACTTTGCCGTGCTGGAGGCCGTCCGGAGCGCGGCGAAAGAACTGGACAAGACCCCGGCGCAGATTGCTCTCGCATGGCTGCTTCAACGGAAGGGTATTACATCCCCGATCTTCGGCGCAAGCACCTTAGAGCAATTCGAAGAAAATATGGGAGCGGCCGGCTGGACGATGCCGGATGCGGTATGGAACAGGCTGGATGAGATAAGCGCCCTGCCGAGCGAATACCCGAACCGGTTTATCGCGAAGTTCGCCAGACCGTTTCCGCAGCTGTAAACAGAGGCCTATCTTTGCCTCAGGATTATGAAGGAGGAACATCATTGTCTCGATCGTGGGAACGCAAAGTACAGAAGAACCAAGCACAAATTAACAAACAGCGCAAGAAGCTGGGCAAGGCACCGCTAATGGCAGCCAAATCAAGCGCCGAGAAGGTGGATACCTTTAAAGGCAGAAGCTATCTGATGCCGGCATTCCTGCTGCTTTTTATCCTGTTCTACGTCATCGTCACGGTCAGCTCAGAGGCGTATGAACAAACCGGCACGATGTTCTGGGTTACCGTTGGGTGTTACATTGTTCTAGCGCTGCTGTTTATGCTTCGCCGTCCGTATCTGTCGGTAGGCAGCGATTTTGTCCGTTCCCGCCGTTTCACGGGGGATCGTTCGATCTACGCTAACAACATCAAGGCGATTTCCGCTCAGAAGGGCTACATCGTCGTGGAGCAGCATAAAGGCGGCAACTGGGTGTTCTCCCGCGTGATTAACCGTTTCCCGACGGATCAAATGGCGGATCGCTTACGTGCGTTCTGCGCGCAGCATGGCATTGCTTTTAATGAAAAATAAACCGGAATCGGAGTGCAGACAACATCATGGCTAAACAAGCAGTTCTCTTTGATCTTGACGATACTTTACTATGGGACGACCGCAGCGTGCAGGAAGCGTTCGAAGCGACCTGCGAAGCTGCCGCGGCGCAGACCGGCGTGAACGCGAAGGAGCTGGAGGATGCGGTTCGCCGCGAAGCCCGGGCGCTCTATGAATCGTACGAAACGTTCCCGTTCACGAAGATGATCGGCATCAATCCATTCGAGGGGCTATGGGCAAACTTCCTGGAAGGCGAGCAGGAAGAGTTCCGCAAACTGCAGCAGCTTGCTCCAGCCTATCGCCGCGAAGCTTGGACGCGCGGCCTGAAGTCGCTTGGCATCGAGAATCCCGAGCTAGGCGCTCAACTGGCCGAACAGTTTCCGGCTGAACGCCGCAAACGCCCTTATGTGTACGACGAAACCTTCGCCGTTCTGGACCAGCTGAAAGGCAAGTATAAGCTCTTGCTGCTCACGAACGGGTCGCCGGATTTACAGCGCGAGAAGCTGGCCGGCGTACCGGATATCGTTCCTTATTTCGATCACGTCATTATTTCCGGCGAGTTCGGTCAAGGCAAGCCGGCGGCGGCTATTTTCCATCATGCGCTGGAGCGTCTCGGCATTGAGCCGGAGCACGGCATTATGGTGGGGGACAAGCTGACGACGGATATTCTTGGCGCCAATACGATCGGCATGACTTCCGTATGGATTAACCGCCACGGCATGAAGCGTTCGGATGAAATCATTCCATCCCATGAAATCAAGCATCTGGAGGAGCTGCTGCCGCTGCTTGTATAGCGCTCGGCTCACAGAGCACATAAAAAAGACCTGTCCGCGGACAGGTCTTTTTGTATTCGCCTATACGAAAGTAGGATCTTCGATGTTATTCGCAATCCAGCCGTCCTTCTCGATGAACAGGCGCACTGCGATAATCTCGCGGTTATCCATCAGCGTGAAGAAGTGGGCTTTGTTCTCCGGCACGGAGATGACGTCGCCGGCTTCAAGCTCAACGTCAAAGTAGCCGGTTTGCTCGTCGCCTTTAATGATGAAGATCCCGCGGCCCGCTACGATACCGCGAATTTCGTCTTCGGTATGCGTGTGGATCTGCTCGAACTTCTTGAGCAATTCCTCGATGTTCGGCGTCGCGTCGGAAAGCGAGATGACATCCCAAATCTGGTAACCGCGGCGTGCGGCCAGATCGCGAATTTCGGCGTCGAACGTGTTCAGTATCGTTTGCTTCTCTTCATCGTTCAGAACGAATTTGTTATGTAGGTCGGCCGGAAGCTTGCTTGCGTCCCAGTGCTCGTAAAGCACTTCTTGCTTCTCTAGAAAGGCGCGGACGTTTTCCTCGCCGGAAATGCGTTCGCCCGTTGTGCGTACTCGAATTTCAGCCATCGTACAATCCCTCTTTTCGCATAAATCGTAATTCCGATCAGAATAAGTATAGAACAAATCCAATGTCCTGAAAAGGTTCTTTGCACAGGGGGGGAATTCTGGTAGAGTATAGGGAAATGATTTTTGCGTATATGGAAGGGAAGTGCATCTTTTGACGAAACCGACAATGCAGGAAATGCTCGCGAAACGGATTCTAATCCTTGACGGCGCAATGGGCACGATGATCCAGCAGGCGAACCTGGGGCCGGCAGATTTTGGCGGCGACGAGCTGGACGGCTGTAATGAAATGCTCGTTCTGACGCGTCCCGATGTCATCCAAGGCATCCACGAGGCATATTTGGCTGCAGGCGCAGACATCTTGGAAACGAATACGTTCGGCGCGACTAGCGTCGTGCTTGCCGAATACGATATACCGGAGAAAGCGCGGGAGATCAACCTCGCTGCCGCCGCGCTAGCCCGTGCCGCCGCGGATAAATACTCGACGCCGGACAAGCCTCGCTATGTGGCCGGAGCGCTCGGACCGACAACGAAAACACTTTCCGTCACAGGCGGCGTCACCTTCGACGAGCTGGTCGAGAGCTACTACGAACAAGCCGTTGCGCTCATTGAAGGCGGCGTAGACGCCATGCTGCTCGAAACATCGCAGGACACGCTGAACGTAAAGGCCGGCACGATCGGGATCCACAAGGCCTACGAGAGGACGGGCCAAACGCTGCCGCTTATGATTTCCGGCACGATCGAGCCGATGGGCACGACGCTTGCCGGTCAAAATATTGAATCGTTCTATATTTCTTTGGAGCATATGAAGCCGATCTCGATCGGACTTAACTGCGCGACCGGACCGGAATTCATGCGCGACCATATCCGCTCGCTCTCCGCGATCGCCCATTCGGCGATCAGCTGTTATCCGAATGCGGGGCTGCCGGACGAGAACGGGAACTATCACGAATCGCCGGAATCGCTTGCGAAGAAAGTTGCCGCTTTTGCCGAACAGGGCTGGCTGAATATCGCGGGCGGCTGCTGCGGAACGACGCCGGACCATATCCGCGCCCTAGCCGAAACGCTGGCGAATTACGCGCCGCGTACAAAGCAGGGCGAGCATCCGCCGGCCGTATCGGGCATCGAAACGGTCTACATTGAAGAAGACAACCGCCCGATCATGATCGGCGAACGGACGAACATTTCCGGCTCGCGCAAATTTAAGCGTCTGATCAAAGAAGAGAAGTATGACGAAGCTTCGGAAATTGCCCGATCGCAAGTCAAAGGCGGGGCGCACATTATCGATATCAACCTTCAGGACACGGATATCGACGAGGCGTATGCCGTTCACCAGTTCCTGCCGGAGGTCGTGAAGAAGATTAAGGTGCCGCTCATGCTCGACTCGACATATGATCATATCATTGAGCTGGGGCTAAAATATTCGCAAGGCAAAGCGATCATAAATTCCATTAACCTCGAAGACGGCGAATCGAAGTTCGAGAAAATTTTGCCGCTTATTCACCGCTATGGGGCTGCCGTGGTCTGCATTCTAATCGACGAACGCGGCCAAGCGGTGTCCCGCGAAGCGAAGATGGAAGTCGCGACGCGCTCGTACGAGCTGCTGACCGAGAAATACGGCATGAACCCGGAAGATATTATTTTCGACCCGAATATGTTTCCGGTCGGCTCCGGCGATCCGCAGTATATCGGCTCCGCGGTCGAGACCATCGAAGGCATTAAAATGATTAAAGCGAAGTATCCGAAGGCGAAGACGATTCTGGGACTCAGCAATATTTCCTTCGGCTTGCCGGATGCGGGCCGCGAGGTGCTCAATTCCGTCTATCTGTACCATACGACCAAGGCCGGCCTTGATTATGCGATCGTCAACACGGAAAAGCTGGAGCGATATGCGTCCATTCCGGAAGATGAACGCAAGCTTGCCGAGGATCTCATCTTCAACACGAACGACGATACGCTCGCTGCGTTCGTGGCGGCTTTTCGCGAGAAGAAGGTCGTGAAGAAAGAGAAGGTATCCAACCTGTCGCTCGAGGAGCGACTTGCGTCTTATGTCGTCGAGGGGACGAAGGAAGGGCTCTATCCGGACCTGGATGAAGCGCTGACGAAATATTCGCCGCTTGATACGATCAACGGGCCGCTGATGAAAGGGATGGAAGAGGTCGGCCGTCTATTCAACAACAACGAGCTGATCGTGGCCGAGGTGCTGCAGAGCGCAGAAGTCATGAAAGCTTCCGTTACTTACCTGGAGCCGTTCATGGAGAAGACCGAGTCGGCCGTGAAGGGCAAAATCATGCTCGCTACGGTTAAAGGCGACGTGCACGATATCGGCAAAAACCTGGTAGAAATCATCTTGTCCAACAATGGCTATAAAATCATCAACCTCGGCATCAAGGTACCGCCTGAGCAAATCATCGAGGCGTATCGGAAAGAGCCTGTCGATGCGATCGGCCTCTCCGGACTTCTCGTCAAATCGGCTCAGCAAATGGTGCTTACCGCGCAAGACTTGCGAAGCGCGGGCATCGACGCGCCGATTCTGGTCGGCGGCGCGGCGCTGACGCGGAAGTTCACCAAGCACCGCATCGGACCGGAATACGACGGCTTGGTGCTGTACGCCAAGGACGCCATGGACGGCCTCGATATCGCGAACAAGCTGATGGACAAGGATCGCCGCCGCATCTACGAGGAAGAAATGGCTGCGCTGAAAGCTTCCGGCTATGCCGAAGAAGCCGAGAAGAAGCCGCTGCCGGAGCTGACGCGAGCGGTGAAATCGAATGTATCGACCGACGCGCCTGTCTATATCCCGCCGGATACGGACCGCCACGTGCTCCGGAATGTGCCGATTCCGCATATTGTGCCGTACATCAATATGCAGATGCTCCTTGGCCATCACCTAGGTTTAAAGGGCAACGTCGATGCGCTGCTGGCCGAGGGCAACGACAAGGCCGTGAACCTTAAAGCGACGGTTGACGGATTGCTTGCCGATGCCTCGAAGGGCTTGCTACACGCGCACGGGATGTACCGTTTCTTCCCGGCGCAATCATCGGGCAACGATATCATCATCTATGATCCGGAGAACCCGGGCGTTGAAATCAAACGCTTCACGTTCCCAAGGCAGCAAGTGGAGCCATATCTCTGCTTGGCGGATTTCCTCAAGTCGGTTGAGAGCGGAGTCATGGATTACGTTGGGTTCCTCGTCGTTACCGCAGGCGAAGGCGTGCGGGAAAAGGCGAGCGAGCTGAAGGACAATGGCGACTACTTGCGCTCGCACGCTCTGCAATCCGTTGCGTTAGAGGTTGCAGAAGCACTTGCGGAACGCGTCCATCATATGATGCGCGACATTTGGGGCTTCCCGGATCACCCGGAAATGACGATGAAGCAGCGCCACGGCGCGCGTTACCAAGGCATCCGCGTCTCGTTCGGCTACCCGGCATGTCCGAATTTGGAGGACCAGCAGCCTTTGTTCGAGCTGATGAAGCCGGAAGATATCGGCGTTCAGCTGACGGAAGGCTTCATGATGGAGCCGGAAGCGTCCGTTTCCGCGATGGTCTTCGCTCACCCGGAAGCGCAATATTTTAACGTGGAGAAAGCGTAAGCGTAAAATGATCACTACCCTCCGAGCTATGGTATAAAGCCACAGCTTTGGAGGGTATTGTTATAGAGTGAGGATTGGAGGGAGGATGCATGCAGCTTAAATTTCTCGGCACGAGCGCGGGAAGGCCGACCAAAACGCGCAATGTCACATCGGTTGCCCTATGTCTCCCGGAGCCGCAATGCGGATTCTGGCTGTTCGATTGCGGCGAAGGCACGCAGCACCGCCTTCTGCACAGCGGACTGAAACTGAATAAAATGGAACGCATCTTTATCACGCATTTGCACGGCGATCATTTGTACGGCCTGCCGGGCCTGCTGAGCAGCCGGACGTACTTTGAAGGAGCCGGGCCGCTGCAGGTATTCGGACCCGCGGGGCTGAAAGCCTATTTGGAATGCATCTTCCGCTACAGCGGCGTACATTTGGGCTATGAGCTTGACGTTATCGAGGTTACGCCGGGCGAAATTTCGTCGGATCACCGGTTCGTCGTCGAAGCTGCGGAGCTGGAGCATCGCCTGCCGTGCTACGGCTACCGAATCATCGAGAGGCCGCAGCTGGGACAGCTCAACTTGGCCGCGCTCGCTGACATGGGCATCCGTCCGGGACCGCTGTACGGCAAGCTCAAGCGGGGGGAAGCCGTTACGCTCGAGGACGGCCGGACGCTTACGCCCGCTGATGTCGTCGGACCGTCGCTGCCGGGACGGATTGTCACGATTCTCGGCGATACGAAGCCGTGCGATAATGCGGTAACGCTCGCGAAGGACGCCGATCTTGTCGTTCACGAGGCGACCTTTGCCGGCGGCATGGAGGAGAAGGCTGCCAATTACGGCCATTCCACGTTCCGGCAAGCGGCTGAAATCGCATTGGCGGCCGGCGCCAAACGGCTCGTCGTGACGCATTTCAGCTCGCGGTTCGACGATGCGGCCGTGCAGGAGCTTGTGGCCGACGCGCGGCATATATTCGCGAATACGGAGGCCGCGGCCGATTTTGCCGAGTTTCCGATCAAGCGGCCGGCAAGAGAATAGGTAAATCATCCAAACGATTCGAAGCATCCCGCCGATATTGGCGGGATTTTTTGCATATAGCGTTCTCTAGCCAAGCGAACAAAGATTCGCTAAACTGGTATGAGAGGTGAACAGGCGATGTTTAGAAAAAAATCACTTGCCGAAGTGATCAACGACCTTCGGAGCAATGAAAATATCGTGCATTGGCACGAAATCGAGCCGCAGGAAGCGCGGTACGCGCCTATACCGGAGTCCGTAGACACTCGGATTAAGGCGGCGCTGGCGAAACGGGGGATCGAGCAGCTTTATTCCCACCAATATTCCGCTTACCAAGCTGTCGCCAAGGGCGAAAACATCGTAGCGGTCACGCCGACGGCTTCAGGTAAAACGATGTGCTATAACTTGCCGGTTTTGCAAGCGATTGCTGCAGACGATACGAGCAGGGCCTTATACCTTTTTCCGACCAAGGCGCTTTCGCAGGATCAAAAGAGCGAACTGAACGAAATCATAGACGAAATGGGAATTGACATAAAAAGCTTCACGTATGACGGCGATACCGCGCCGACCATTCGCCAGATCGTACGAAAGGCCGGACATATCGTCATTACGAATCCGGACATGCTGCATTCCGGCATCTTGCCTCATCATACGAAATGGGTAAGCCTGTTCGAAAATTTAAAGTATATCGTCATTGATGAACTACATACGTATCGGGGCGTATTCGGAAGCCATGTCGCGAACGTTCTGAGGCGCCTTAAGCGAATCTGCAAATTCTACGGCAGTAATCCTACTTTTATCTGTACGTCCGCGACGATTGCGAATCCGAAGGAACTGGCGGAGCATTTAACGGGAAAACCGATGCGGCTGATCGACGATAACGGGGCGCCAAGAGGCAGAAAGCACTTTGTGTTTTACAACCCGCCCATCGTGAATAAGGCCCTTAATATCCGAAAAAGCGCTTCTGTCGAAGTGAACCACCTGGCGACGGACTTTCTAAAAAACAAGATTCAAACGATCGTATTCGCGCGCAGCCGGGTACGGGTAGAAATCATTCTAAGCCATCTGCAGGAGCTGGTTAAGAATCAGCTTGGGTCTAAATCCATCCGGGGCTACCGGGGCGGCTATCTGCCGAATCAGCGCAGAGAAATCGAAAAAGGGCTCAGGGCTGGAGAAATTCTGGGCGTAGTAAGCACGAACGCTCTGGAGCTTGGGGTTGACATCGGTCAGCTGCAAGTCTGCGTAATGACCGGCTATCCGGGAAGCGTAGCCAGCACATGGCAGCAAGCGGGAAGGGCCGGACGCCGTCACGGGGAAGCGCTCATCGTCATGGTTGCCAGTTCAACCCCGATCGACCAGTATATCGTCAATAATCCCGATTACTTCTTCGACCGCAACCCGGAATCCGCGCGAATCAATCCCGAGAACCTGATTATTTTAGTGGACCATCTGCGCTGCGCGGCCTATGAATTGCCCTTTAAAGAGACGGAAGAATTCGGAACGCTGGATATAACGGACATTATGGAATACATGGTCGAGGAACGGATTCTGCATAAAAACGGGGATACGTTCTACTGGGCAAATCAGTCCTTCCCGGCCAATACCATCAGCCTTCGCTCCGCATCCCAAGAAAATGTCGTTATCGTAGACCAGTCCAATGTTGCCAACGTCAAAATCATCGGCGAAATGGACCGTTTTAGCGCAATGACCTTGCTGCATGACGAAGCGATTTACTTGCACGAAGGGGTGCAGTTCCAAGTTGAAAAGCTCGATTGGGAGCATAAAAAAGCGTATGTGCGCGAAGTCGACGTGGAGTATTACACGGACGCGAACTTGGCCGTACAGCTTAAAGTGCTGGAAATCGATAAGACGAACGCGCGGAAAAAGACTGCCTTGAATTACGGGGACGTAACGATCAATGCGATCCCGACGATTTTTAAAAAAATCAAATTAACGACCGGCGAAAATATCGGCTACGGGCCTATAAATCTGCCGGAGGAAGAGCTTCACACCAGCGCGGCCTGGGTCGAGCTGAGAGAAGTAGACTCCGATATTGGGATAAAAACGCTGGAACAGCTGCTGCTAGGCATTGCAAACGTATTGCGTCACATCGTACCGGTCATGGTCATGTGCGACCGCAGCGATATACATGTCGTTTCGCAAATTAAAGCTGCTCATACCGGACATCCGACCGTGTTTTTATATGATCATTACCCTGGCGGTATCGGATTGGCAGAAGACGTATACAAGCGTTTCGACGAGATCAAGGAAGCCGCAAAAAACCTTATAGGCAAATGCCTTTGCGAGGATGGATGCCCTGCATGTATCGGTACAGAAATCATAGGAATCAATGGAAAGCGCAGAAGTATGCGGCTGCTGGAACAGTTCTAGTCAGCGGAGGCGTTCCGTCATGAGCGGGCTACGGGACAAGCTGCTGCGGCTGAGGAGCTCGCAAACGGCGCAGGAGGAACGGCAGGCAGGACTTGTAAGCCAGCCGGAGGTTGAAGCGGTTCAAGCTCAGAAGCCTTTGGAAGAAGCCGTACAAGCCGGCCCTCCTGCCGCTCCTTCGGAAAGTCCGGAAGAGACGCTGTCTCCGGAGTGGGAGGAGATGGGCGTGCGCATCGTACAGTCGACCGAGGGCGCCTTTCTCGTACGCGAGAGCCGCTATCCGCTCATGCATCGCCATGGCATTCATGAGCTAACCGAGCTGGCCGAGGTTCAGCACAGTTTGGATTCGTTTCGCAAGCCGGAAAACGCCGATCCCGGATATGCCAATTTATTGTTTCTCGACTTGGAGACGACTGGTCTTGGCGTTGGTGCGGGCAATGTTCCTTTCATGGTCGGCTTGGCTTATGCGCAGGATGAATCGTTCATCGTCGAGCAAATGCTGATTCGGCATCCGGCGGAAGAGCGGGCCATGATCGGCTACCTCAGCAATTTGCTGCCGAGCTTCACCCACCTCGTGACCTATAACGGGCGGACTTTCGATTGGCCGGTCCTATATAACCGGTTTATTTTACACGGGTTCCGAACGTTTCAATGGGAACCGATTCATATTGACCTTCTGCATCCTTCACGATCGGTATGGCGCAACACGCTCGTATCGTGCAAGCTTAGCCACGTAGAAGAAGAACGGCTCGGCATCACGCGCAAGGACGATGTGCCGGGTTCGCTTGCGCCGGCGATCTATTTTCAATTTCTGGCTGACGGCAAGGCTGCGCCATTGCTAGGCGTGTTCGAGCATAACGAAATCGACATGCTATCGCTGGCTGCGCTGGCGATCCGCTTCGGACATTTGCTGGGCGGCAATTTAGGAAAGGGCCCTGTTCCGATGCCGCAGGAAGTGGAAGAGCTGCTGCGCACAGGACTCTGGCTGGAGAAGATGGGCAAGACCGAGCTGGCGGAGCCGCTGTTTGCCGCCGTTGCAGAGCATCCAAGGCCGACTCGCAAATGCTTATGCATGCTGGCTGAACGAGACAAGAAATGTGGAAATTGGCAGCGTGCTGTGATATTGTGGCAGAAGGCAGTAGAAGATGCCGGTTCTCGTGCGGGAAGGCATGATTATGAGGCTCATATCGAGCTGGCCATGTATTACGAGCATAAGACGAAGCAGCTGGATGAAGCGCTCGTCTTAGCCGAAGAGGCCTACGAGATCGCACAGCGCAGGCTGGCGGGCCTGCGTCTTCAAGGCAAACGCCGCGCGGAGCTTGAGTTGCTGCGCAAGCGGATCGAACGTTTGCAGAAGAAGCTTATCAAATATTCGAGCTGAGGGCGGCCTTTATCCCCCTTCGGTTCTTAAGGAGTGGACGAAAGATGAGCGTCAATTCGCTTCGCGGTCTGCTCATTGATTTGGACGGAACGATGTATCACGGCGGCATTATGATTCCAGGCGCCGACGAGCTGATTGCGGAACTGCGCAGGCTTGAAATCGGCTTTCTGTTTGTGACGAACAACTCCTCGGCAACGCCGGAGGCATTCGCCGAGCGGCTGAATACGATGGGCATTCCGGCGGCACCGCGCGAAGTATGTACGTCCGCGCAAGGCGCTGCGGCCTATATCGCCGAGCGGCTGCCGGGCGCGCGCGTTTATGTCGTCGGCGAGCATGGCCTGCGCGCGGCCTTGGCGGAAGCGGGCCTGCAGCTTGTAGAGGACGAGCCTGATATCGTCGTCCAAGGGATTGACCGCCAGTTTACATACGAGAAGCTTGCGAAGGCGGTCGGCCACATTCGCGCAGGCGCCGGTTTTATTTTGACGAATCCCGATCTTCTTGTTCCGGCAGAGCACGGACTTATGCCTGGCGCGGGATCGATCGGAGCGATGCTGAAGGCGGCTTCCGGCGCAGAGCCGACCGTCATCGGCAAGCCTTCCGCGATCTTGATGAATTTCGCCCTGAACCGGCTGCGGCTGAACGCTTCGGAGACGTGGATGATCGGCGACAATCCGGCTACGGATATAGCGGCGGCGCATGCTGTCGGCTGTCCGTCCGCGCTTGTTTTAACCGGGCTTGCAACGGGCGACAATTATAAAGAGCTTCTCGCGTCAGCCGGATGCGAGGCGACTGCAGTTATCGATAATTTATTCGCATTAAAGCAGTTTATAGGGGAGCGGCTGGCGAGCAGCCGGCAAAGCCGTTAGGAAGGAAGTTGCATGATGCCGGAATGGCCGGAAATGGAACATTACCGCAACATGCTGGCGGAGCGGATCTCCGGCCAGCCGATTACGAATGTACTGGTAACCCGCCAGAAATCGATCAACGTGCCTGTGGATGAATTCCGGCAGGAGTTGGTCGGAAGAGTCGTTTGGTTCGTCGAGCACCGGGGCAAAATGCTGCTCTTCCATCTCGACAACGGCAAGCGGCTGGTGCTGCACTTAATGCTTGGAGGCATGATACGCTACGAATCGAAGGCGGGCGATGGCGAACGGCCTGACCGCACCGTTCAGGTCACGATCGGATTCCCGCAGGGTGAGCTGTGCTTTATCGGGCTCCGGCTCGGCTATATCCACTTGCTGACGGTGAAGGAGGCCGTTGCCCGCTTGGCCGAACTCGGGCCGGAGCCCTTCGACAAGCGGCTGACCCTGGAGAAATTCAAGGAGCGGTTTAAAGGCCGCAGAGGTTCTCTGAAGACGGCGCTTGTCGAGCAACGCGTCATTGCCGGCATCGGGAACTGCTATGCCGACGAAATCGCGTTCGAGGCGGGCGTACGCCCGACTGCGAAGCTGTCTGCCATTGAGCCGGAAACATGGGAAAGACTGTATCGCGCCATGCACAAGGTGCTCCAGGACGCCCTATCCTATGGCGGTTACATGGAGATGCCTTTAACAAACGAGGACACGGTCACGGGCGGATACAACGATCATTGCATGGTGTACGACAGAGGCGGTCAACCTTGCTTGAAATGCGGAGAGGCAATCGTTCAGGAAGAGCTGAACTCGCGCAAAGTTTTCTACTGCCCATCCTGCCAGAAGGACAGGTAGCGGACATGCGCGATGGTGTTCATGTTTCCACTAGAGGCGGATATCGGGAAGCGGCACGAAGAGCGGACGCGCATGGGTGCAAGGCCTATCAATTTTTCCCGAAAAACCCGCGCAGCCTGTCCGTGAAATCAATCGATGAGAGCGATGCCAGGCGCTGCGCGGCTTTTTGCGAGGAGCGCGGCATCGTATCGATCGCCCATTCTCCTTATCCGACCAACGTGGCATCGGAGGAGATCGAGCAGCGCGCCCGAACGGTGGAGTCGCTGCTCAACGATCTTGCGATCGCGGAAGCGTGCGGCGCGCTTGGCGTTGTTGTCCATTTCGGCGTCTACAAAGGGACGGACCCGCTGGAGGGCTACCGTAATGCGGTGCTGACGCTAAGTACGGTGACGTCGCAGTGGCAGGGCCGCGCGAAACTGCTGATCGAGAACCAGGCGGGCGACGGTTCCTTCATGGGGACGACCATGGAGGAGCTTGCCCAAATCCGCAGCTTATGCATCGATCCGCACAAAATCGGCTTTTGCTTAGATACTTGTCATCTGTTCGCGAGCGGTGTCTGGGACGGCGCTCCGGATGCCGCCTGGATGGACAAAGCGATCGAGCTTGGGGTTATCCAGCATGCGGCGGCCATTCATTTGAACGATTCCGTCTATCCGAGCGGCGAGAGAAGAGACCGCCACGCGCGGATCGGCGAAGGGCACATCGGGGAACGCGGGCTGACCTGGCTGCTGCGGCATCCGCTGCTGAAGGACGTTCCTTTCATCTTGGAAACGCCTTCCGATGCGGATGGCACGCACCGCGGGCAGCTTGAGCTGATCCGGAAGCTTGGAGGGGAGAGCAGGGCATGATCAACGTGTACTTGGACGATTACCGGCCTTGTCCGAAAGGCTTCGTGCTGGCCAAGACGGCGGAGGAGTGCATCCTTCTTCTCGAGCACGAAGAGGTCGATCTATTATCGCTCGACTTTGAACTTGGCTGGGGGCAGCAGAACGGATTGGCGGTCGTCCAGTACATCGTCGACAGCGGCCGCTATCCGCGAGCTTGTTATTTTCATACATCAAGCGTTTCCGGCAGAATGCAAATGGTTCATTTGCTTACCCGGCACGCGCCGCAACATGTCCGCATTCATAACGGTCCGATGCCTGAAGAGGGCTAGCCGGCCGGGTCAACAAGCGCATAGTTCTGGGAGGGGAAAACTTTTGATTACGTTAAAGGACATCACGTTTCGACGCGAAGAAAGACAGATTCTTAATGGCGTTAACCTTCAAGTCAACAAAGGCGAGCATTGGGTCATTTTGGGCCGAAACGGCTGCGGAAAGACGACCTTGCTGGAAATGATGACCGGCTATTTGTTCCCTTCGTCGGGAACGGTAGACGTGCTCGGCAATCGCTTCGGGGAATGCGATGTGCGCGAGGTGCGGAAGCAGGTCGGCTATATCAGCCAATCGGTCATCGAGAAGCTGACGCTTCGCGACCCGGTCTGGGAAGTCGTTGCAACCGGCGAATATGCGTTTCTTCGTTTCTATCAGACGATTGACGAGGACGTGAAGCAGAAGGCGCTTCGCCTGCTGGATGAGGTTGGGCTGCTGTACACGGCCGAACAGACGCTTGCAACGCTATCGCAGGGCGAACGCAAAAAAGTGATGCTGGCGAGGGCGCTCATGTCGAACCCGAAGCTGCTCATTATGGACGAGCCGTGCGCCGGTCTTGATCTGTACGAGCGCGAGAAGCTGCTCATTGATTTGAATAGGCTGAGCGAGCGCGACATCACGGTCGTCTATGTCACGCATCACATGGAAGAAATCATCCCGCTCTTCACGCATGTCGCGCTCGTGCAGGACGGCCGCATATTTGCTGCAGGGCCGAAGAAGGACGTGCTTAGCCCGGAATGGCTTAGCCGCGCGTATGACTGGCCGGTGGCTGTCGAGTGGGCCGACGACCGGCCGTGGATTCGAGCATTATCAGGAGGCAAATAGAAGTGAGTCATTGGATTGGAACGGCTAATCACGGATTTGCATCGCTTGCGATGGAAGAGCTGCGCAGGCTTGTTAATGGCATTAAATTTACGCAGCTAATTGCCGGTGAAGCATTCAAAATGGAAGTTCCGCTTAGCCGGGAAGAAATGCTGGGCGTCATTCGGACGAATGAACCGATCTTTCTGAGACATCTTCAGCCGATCGACCGCGCGCTTCCGATTCACGGTAACGCGGATGATCTGCAGGCGCTCTCGGACCTTATCCGCAGCGCAAGAATGCGCTGCGCGGAAGGAACGACCGCCATCCATCTGCGCCGCGTCGAAGGGACGCCGTTCGTCTATACCGCCGCCGATACGAAGGCGGTGCTGGACGCCGTCATTATGGAGCTGGGCGGCGATACGGCGATGCAATCGCCCGATCAGATCTTCTCCATCTTCGCGGGCGCGGAGGAGCTGTACGTCGGTTGGGGTACGCCTGACGAGCAGCTGTCGGACTGGCCGGGCGGCGCGGTTCGCTTTCAACGCGAGGAAGGACAGATCTCCAGGGCGAAGTTCAAGCTGCTGGAAGCGGAGAGGGCCTTTAAGCTCTATTTAGAAAACTTCCGGGAGGCGCTCGATATCGGCGCGGCGCCGGGTGGCTGGACGCATCTGCTCTTGGAGCGGGGACTAAGGGTGACGGCCATCGATCCGGCCGAGCTGCATCCTTCGCTGTCTGCGTATCCACGTCTGACGAAGATGAAGAAGAACGCATCCGATGTTCAGTTTGCGCCGAATACGTTCGATCTGCTTGTATGCGACATGAGCTGGAGTCCGATGCAGATGGCCAAGCTGGTGCTGGAAAAAACGGACGCGCTTACAGATGGCGCGACGGCGATCATTACGGTTAAGCTGATGCATAAGAAACCGCTGCAGACAATCCGCGATGTCGTCTCGAAGCTCGAGACCGCGTTTGTCCTGCAGAAGGCGAAGCAATTGTTTCACAACCGGGACGAGATTACGTTATACTTAATCAAGAAATAAAACGGGAAAGCATCCCGATTGAACAGACCGCGAACGGTACGGGTCTGGGCAATCGGGATGCTTTTTTCATTTAAGGGAGGAAACTTCATGCAGGCTATGGATAGTGAAAGAGATCATAAATTCGTTCTGTGGGAAGCCGGCGCTGTCATTGGAGGCCGTTACCGCGTCGTCCGACAACTTGGACAAGGCGGGATGGGGGTGGTTTACGCAGCCGAAGATATGCGTCTGCATGGCAAGCTGCGCGCGCTGAAGGTCACATCTGCGCTTGCCGGCAGGAGCGGGACCGGACACAGCGTAGAGGAAGCGGCCATACTGATGCGGCTCAACCATCCTCATTTGCCGCTAATTATTGATTATTTAACTAGCGCGGAAGGCAATGGCTGCGAGGTCATGGTGATGGATTTCATCGACGGCATGACATTGCAAGCGTATTTGACGGCCTGCAGCGGCATCATCGGAGCTTCTGAAGCGATTGCGATCGGCATTCAGCTCTGCGATGCGCTGCAATACTTGCATGCTCAGCAGCCGCCGATCATTCACCGCGATTTGAAGCCGACGAACGTAATGATCGATCATACAGGCTTCGTGCGTTTGATTGATTTTGGCATCGCAAGGGAGTTTAAGCCGGGCAAGCCGCAAGATACGGTCATGCTCGGCACGCCGGGATTTTCGGCGCCCGAGCAGGCGGGGGAAGGCCAGAGCGACGCGCGTACGGATGTGTTTGGGCTCGGCTCGCTTCTCTATTATCTGATGGCGGGGGGACGGAAGCTTGATTCGAAAGCGGGCAACGTTTACCCAACGATGCTTCCGCATTTCGGGACGGAACTCGCATCGGTCATCAACCGAATGGCAGATGTACGGCCTTCCTGCAGGTACGGTTCGATGGAGGAGGCGAAGAAAGCGCTTGAGTCTTGTTTGACCGGGCCATCCGCACCGTCTATTCGAAACCACGCTAAGCCTGGTTTGGCCAACAAACGCAAGCGGTCGGTTATGGTAGCCTCGCTGGCTCCCGGAGCCGGCGCGACATTCGTCGCGATTACGCTGGCTCATCTCTTGGACAGGCAAGGCTTTGAGTGCGCTGCCATCGAACATCCGGAGCTGGAGCCGGAGTGGCAAGCTTTGCTTTATTCGCTTGATCAAGAGCAGCGGTTCCATTCGACTGTGCAGCAAGCATGGCCTGGCAAATACCGGACAATGCCTTCCGTGTCGCGCAGACTGCATTGGCATATGCTTGAGCCGTCACCGGAACCCGATGATGCGGAGGCTTTGCTGAAATTCCGTTTTATGCTTGAAGGGGTTTCATTCCCAATCACGATTACGGATGTTTCGAGCAAATGGATGGCTTCGGAGCATGAGCTTCAGCTAACGCAATGCGACGTACTGCTCTTCGTCGTCGATCCTTTCGTGTCGAAATGGACGACACAGCGGCTAAGAGCGGTCGAACGTGTGTGCTTTGAACGGATGAAGGCCAATCGCGTTACGCACTGGATTGCCAATAAAGACTTTTCGTTCCGAGAGAGGAGCGAATGGCTGTCCATGCTTCCGGTCAAACCTATTTGTTCAGTGCCTTTACTGCCGCCGGAGCAATGGGCCGATCAGCTTTGGTCCGGCAAATGGGCTACGACGCATAAAGCCTGGCTGCCTATGCTGGAACGTGCGTTTAAGCCGATTGTGCTGGAAATAGCGGTACCGCAACCGCAAGATCGTTGATGATCGTCCCGGCTTTGAGACTGCCGGCCTAACGATCGGTATTGGGCCGTAACCTATACGTTGCTGCCTGCTGCAGCCTAGTGCATTAGGAGCATGATTCCGCTGAACAATAAATGGCGGCTTTGCAGCTTGCAAAGGCGCAAATGCTTCTTTATGATAGGGGGAACGGGCTGACCCGTTGAAGTCTATAAAAAGTGGGTGTACTGCGAGAATGAACGAACGCATTCTTGTCATCGAAGACGAGGACGGCATTGCCCGTGTCCTGCAGCTTGAGCTTGAGCACGAAGGGTATACGGTCGGCCGCGCAGCTGACGGCAGAAGCGGACTGGAGCAGGCAAGCAACGGCGAATGGGATCTGCTGCTGCTCGACGTGATGCTGCCTGAGCTAAACGGCGTCGAAGTGCTGCGAAGATTGCGGCAATCCGGCAATCAGATCCCGATCATACTATTGACGGCACGCGATACGATTCCGGATAAGGTAAGCGGTTTCGAGCATGGAGCCAATGATTATATTACGAAGCCTTTCGCGATGGAGGAGCTGTTAGCGCGCGTTCGCAACCTGCTCCGTATTTTTCAGCAGCAGCCGAAGGAAACGGAAAGTCCGGACGTGCTGAAAGCGGCGGATCTCTCCATCGAACTGCGCACGCGCAAGGTGTTCCGCAAAGATCACGCGATCGAGCTGACGCCGCGCGAGTTCGAACTGCTCGTTTATTTGGCGGAGCACCGCAACGAGGAGAAGTCGCGGGAGGATATTTTGTCCGAGGTGTGGGGCTACGATTTTATAGGCGAAACCAATCTGGTGGACGTGTATATCCGGTATTTGCGGCAAAAGATCGATAAAGGCTACCGGCATAAGCTCATCCATACGGTCCGGGGCGTCGGCTACATGCTCAAGGAGCCGGATGCATGACGCTCCGCAGAAGGTTTACGTTTTTTACGATTTTCTGGCTGATCTTTATCTTGATCCTGTTTAACATATTTGTTTATTTATTTGTGATAAAAATCACGATACGCAGCGAGGATCAGCTGCTCACGAACAAGGTCAATATTCTGCTCGAGGATCCTAGAATCCTCGATGCCAGCCAGCTGTCAAACAGCGAGCTGCTGCGGGACTTCTACAATATCAGCGAGCTGATTCGCATCGTTGATCCCGGCGGCAGAATCGTCAACTCGCAGGGTTCCGATTCCGAGCTATTGGCGCTTAAGCCGAACTTCACAACGCAGCATGACACCGGCATGTTCTTCCTCGATGGGCGGCGCGTGCTGTATATGAGAGTTCCTCTCTACATGGGCAGCGAAGTGATCGGCACGCTGGAGCTTTACCGCAAGCTGACGCTGCTTGACAGCTATCTTCAAGTTCTCGTAATCGCGTTAACGATTACGAGTATCGGCGCGATTCTGTTCGCAATCTTCGGCACCTATTGGTTCACCTCCAGATTGACCTCGCCGATTCAGCACATGGTGCAAACGATGAGGGAGATCGACCGCAGCGGGAAGCTGAGGCAGATCGAACTCGCCCAGCGAGACCAGTCGGCGGAGCTGCTGCAGCTCGCGCGCGCGTTCAACCAGATGATCGATCGGCTGGACCGGACGTTCGAGCGCCAGAAGCAATTCGTCGCTGACGCTTCCCATGAATTGAAAACGCCGCTTACCGTCATTAGCAGCTACGCAGGCATGCTGAAACGGTGGGGGCGCGACGACGCAAACATCCGCGATGAAGCGATCGACGCTATCAGCAAGGAAGCCCAGCGGCTGCAAAACTTGACCAAATCGATGCTGCAGCTGGCCCAAGCGGAGCAGGAGGACTGGCTCAATCTCGAGAACTTCAATCTGGTGCAGCTGGCGGACGAAACCGCGGACATGCTGCACATGACGTTCCAGCGCATGATTCGCGTACATACCGGCAAGCAGGGCATCCGCATGATAGGCGACAAAGATAAAATCCGGCAGCTGCTCGTGATTTTGCTTGATAATGCCATCAAATACAGCAAGGATCCGATCGATATTACGCTTAGCGCCAACAAAGGCGTCATCCGAATATCGGTTTCCGATAAAGGGATGGGCATTCCCGAAGCTGAAATCCCATATCTCTTCGAGCGGTTTTATCGCGTTGACGGGGCTCGAAGCCGTTCGACCGGCGGTGTCGGCCTAGGCTTGTCCATAGCCAAACGGATTGTAGAGCTGCATGAAGGCCAGATTGACGTATTCAGCAAGCTAGGGCAGGGCACAACGATTTCGATTGCGCTGCCTCAGCGTAAATAACGTTGCTATCGCGAAAGGCGGGGAAAACATGAGTAAATTACGCGTTTGCGCCGTACAGTACAAGCTGGCGGATATCGAGCGCTTCGAGCAATTCGCGGATCAAGTCCGGCATTACGTCCGGAACGCATCCGAATATGGCGTTCAATTCATTTTATTTCCGGAGTTCTTCACAACGCAGCTGCTTTCGATCGGTGATGAGGATGGGCGTCCGCTCACCATCGAACGGCTGCCCGACTTTACAGAAGCGTACATCAGCTTGTTCCAGTCGCTCGCTGCCGAGTATGGGGTTTATATTGTCGGCGGCACGCACGTGATCCGTGTTGGAGACGGCAAACTCAACAATGCGGCCCATCTATTCTATCCGGACGGACGCGTGGAGCAGCAAGCGAAGCTTCATATGACGCCGACCGAGCGCGAGGAATGGAATATGTCGCACGGCGAGTCTCTTCGCGTCTTCGATACGGAATTCGGGACAATCGCGATGCTGACCTGCTACGATATCGAGTTTCCCGAGGTCGTGCGGATGGCTAGAGCCAAAGGAGCGGACATTATTTTTTGCCCGTCCTGTACCGATGACCGGCACGGCTTCTACCGGGTCCGTTACTGCTGTCACGCAAGAGCTGTAGAAAATCAGGTTTATATCGTGACGACCGGTACGGTCGGATCGCTGCGCAAGGTCGATTTCATGCGTGCCAATTACGGCCAAGCGGCCGTCATTTCGCCAAACGATATCCCGTTTCCGCCAGCAGGGATCATGACTGAAGGCGTCATCAACGATGATATGCTCGTGGTAGCCGATTTGAACGTCGAACTGCTGCACGACGTACGCGCGGCCGGCTCGGTTACGACTTGGCGTGACCGCCGCACTGATTTGTACTGCGATTGGTCATGATCTCTAGGCAGGAAGGAGATTACGATAGTGCGCAAAAAGCTGATCGTTTATCTGGATCGCAAACCGACCGAAATCGTGATCCGCAATTATACGCTATTCGATCTCGAGGATATGATCGCCATCCAGCGCGCGAGTTTTCCGCCGCCTTTTCCATCCGAGCTGTGGTGGAACGAGGAGCAATTGCGGGAGCATGTGACGCGTTTCCCGGAGGGAGCGCTCTGCGCGGAGATGGAAGGACGCCTTATCGGCTCTATGACCGGGCTGCGCGTAAGCGATGGCCAGTTGGAGGGCAGCCATACCTGGGAAGGGATTACGGACAGAGGATATATCCGCAACCATGATCCGAACGGTTCCACGCTGTATGTCGTCGATGTGTGCGTCGTTCCGGAAATGCGCAAAGCCGGCATCGGAAAATGGCTCATGCAGAGCATGTACGAGGTCGTGGTCCATCTGCATTTGAAAAGGCTGTTAGGCGGCGGCCGGATGCCCGGCTACCATCGCTTAGCGAAAACCGTATCAGCGGAGGACTACTTGACAGGCGTGGCGATTGGCGAATATAACGATCCCGTCATTTCATTTCTGCTGAGGTGCGGCCGGATGCCGGTCGGCGTCATGCCGAATTACTTGGAGGACGAAGAGTCTTGCAACAATGCCGCTCTCATGGAGTGGAAGAACCCATTTTACAACGAGTAGAGAGGACGAATGCACGATGGACTACATACGCATTCAATCGATCGACAATCCGCTATTTAAAAACATGCATGACTTGATGAAAACGATTTTCCCGCCCGAAGAAGTGCTTGCCTTTGAGAAATGGGCCGGACCGCTTGAAGATCCGGGCATTCATGTTTATGTCGCCGTCCACGAAGGCGAGGTCGTCGGCACGACGGAATATCGCTACTATCCCGGCATGAAAGTGGCCATGACGGACTTTACGATCGTCGGCCGTCCGGGACTTGGCATCGGCCGGTTCCTCATGCGCGGCCGGGCGCGCGATTTGGAACGTTTGGCGCGGGAGAGCGGAACGGAGCCGATCGGCATGTTCGCTGAAATTTATAATCCTGCGCAAGCAGCATATGAGTTTGGCGGCGTCTACCCGATGAGTCCGTTCGTGCGCCGCGAGGTGCTGTCTCATATCGGCTATATGCGGCTAGATTTCCCTTATGTTCACCCTTCTTGGGAAGAGGACGGAGCCGCTGTCGGCGGTCTGGACCTGTGCTTCCTGCCTCAGGATGAGAATCTGACAGAGCTGGACGCATCGCTTGCAGTAGCGTTTCTGACGGAATATTACTCGGCGCTGCCGAACAAACCGGATGAATGGTATACGATGATTGAAGATCTGAAGCAGAAATCGAAACTCGCCTTGAAGCCGCTGTAAATCCAGTTATATAAGGAGTGAACCTGCGATGGCGCTTACGATCACCTTCTGGGGAACGGGTGATGCAATGGGAGTTCCGCGTGTGTACTGCTCCTGCGCCGTATGCGAGGAGGCAAGAACCGGCGGCGTGAACCGCAGGCTGCGGTCGCTTGTCCATCTGCAAGACGAGCAATTCGGAACGATGCTGATCGATTGCGGACCGGATTGGCGCAACCAAATGGAAACGGCCGGCTTAAAGCGGATCGACACCGTGCTTATTACTCATGCCCATTTCGACCATATTGCCGGACTGCCCGAATGGGCGGATCTATGCCGGTGGCTGAAATGCCGTGGCAAGGCATATGCGATGCCGGATGTGATTCGCGACATATTGATTCGGTTTCCATGGCTGTCCTCTCACATCGAGTTTCATCCGATTGCGGGTCCGCTTCGCTTCGGCAGTTGGGACGTAGAAACGTGGAAGGTGAATCACGGGAAGAACGGCTATGCGTATGCATTCCGGTTTACGGACGCGGAACGCGGACGATCCTTCGCCTACTGCTCGGATTCGATCGCGCTTCAAGGCGATGAGCTGCTGCCGCTGGCGGATTTGGATCTTCTGGTTTTGGGGACGAGCTTCTATCGGGAGCCCTATCCGTTCGAAACTCGGTCCGTATATGACGTTACGGAAGCGCTGGCTCTTATTGAAGAGCTGAAGCCAGGTCAAACTAGGCTGACGCATATGTCGCACGATATCGATCTGACTCGCGATTACCGGCTACCGGAAGGCGTCTGTTATGCGCGGACAGGCATGACCGTCACGATCTAGGCGGTTTATCCTTGACTTTCGGCGTGTCTTCCCGGTATGATGAGTGTAACTTTATGCAGTAAGGGGAAATTTTGATGCGGGTTATGGTTCTTAACTTCTAAATTGGATAATACCCGGCGCCAGAAGCGCTGCCGGGTGCACGGCTTTCACGATACATTTGCTACAGGCTTGCTCCATCATTTAGAGCAGGTTTGTATGGTGGCGTGTGTGGGAGCTGCTGCGGCCAATAAGTTAAGAACATGACGATTTCCGCCTGCTGGACGGCAAATTCGCGTGCTCTTTCGAGCACGCTTTTTTCGTTCTACAGGGGATCCGCATGCATAATGGCGGTTTCTCCTTAGACACGAATTCGAGTTTGCCGAAAGTCCTTAAACAGGGATGGGATGCGTATGCGTTCTGTCCCTGTTTTTTTATACCCAAATACGCGAAGAGGATGGTTGAACCATGAATACGCAAGCCATAACAAAATTGGAATTCGATAAAATCAAATCGATGCTGATGTCTTACATCGTATCCGAGGCGGGGACGATCCTTGCCGAGCGGCATGAGCCGAGCGCGGAGCCTGGCCGGGTGAAAGCGTGGCTGCAAGAGTCGGAGGAAGCGGTGCGCTTGCTTGCCACTGGAGCGAGCGTTCCGATTTCCGCGATGGAGGGAATGCAAACCTTTATGTCGCTGCTCGGCAAAGGGAAAATCTATTCGGAGCAGGAGTTGGGCCAACTGGCCGTGTGGCTTACTGCCGTTGGGCAAATGAAGCGCTATATGGACAGTAAACGCATGATAGCGCCTACCATTAGCGGCTATGCGGATTCCATGCACGATTGTCCGGAGCTGCTTCAGGAACTGAACCGCTGCATCAGGCACGGCGCGCTGACCGATCAGGCCTCCCCGGCATTGGGAGACATCCGCAGACATCTCGCTGCCGCCGAGGATCGAATCGAACGCAAGCTGAGCCAGCTGCTGGGCAAATACAAGAGCGCGCTGCAGGATCAATTGGTCAGCAAGAGGAACGGCCATTTTGTCATCCCGGTCAAGAGGGAGCTGCGCAGGCAGGTGCCGGGAACGGTATGGGATGAATCGGCAAGCGGCCAGACGCTGTTCGTCGAACCCGTCGACGTAGCCGATTTGCAGGCGGAATGGCAATTGTGGAAAAGCGAAGAGGAACGCGAGCGGACGACGATTTTATCGCGGCTGTCGGATTTAGCGGAAGCGGAGAGCGAGCGGCTGAAATGGAATGTGGAGGCGATGGCTTCGTTTGATTTTATTTTCGCCCGGGCGAAGCTTTCCCGCACCTACAATGGCATTGCTCCGGCAATCTGCGAGAAGCCATACATCAAGCTGATAGGCGCGAGACATCCGCTCCTCGGCGAGAAGGCTGTCCCGCTTAACGTCGAAATCGGAGGCGAGTGGAGGCAATTGATCATCACAGGTCCCAATACGGGCGGAAAAACGGTTGCGCTGAAGACGATCGGCTTGTTTGCGCTCATGCTTCAATCCGGTTTGCTTCTGCCTGTGGGACAGGGAACTGAGTTTGGCATCTTTCAAGGCGTTCTCGCGGATGTAGGGGACGGCCAAAGCATTGAGCAATCGTTAAGTACCTTCTCCGCTCATATGGAAAGTTTGAGCGGCATGCTGCGCAGCGCCAATAACCGCACGCTGATCCTGCTTGACGAGCTTGCCGCCGGCACGGATCCCGGAGAAGGCATCGCTTTATCTATCGCGGTTCTCGAAGAACTGCTGCAGCGAGGCTCGCTAGTTGCCGCGACAACGCATTTTAACGAGATTAAGCGGTTTGCCGCTGTCATGAAAGGCTGTACGAATGCCCGGATGGCATTCGATGCCGATACGCTGAAGCCCGTGTACAGGCTGGAAATCGGGGAAGCGGGGGATAGCTACGCTTTTGCGATTGCTAGACGGTTCGGGCTGCCTGAGCGGGTTATCCAGCGAGCCGAAGAGCGGGTAGAAGCCGCCAAACGCACTAATTCTGAAGGGCAGCGGACTGAGGCGGTTTTTGCGACTGAAGAGGCCGAGAAATGGAATAAGTCGATGGAGGAGGCAAGCGCCAAGGTCAAGAAAGAAAATCGGGATGGAGCTGCGCCCGCAGGGAAAAAACCTTTCGAGGTTGGAGATTGCGTGTGGATTTATCCGCTCAAGCGGACGGGGATCGTGTTCCAGCCGGCCAATGAGCGGGGGGATGTTGTCGTGCAGGTTCAGAAAACGAAGATGACCTTCAACCGGAAACGGCTCTCGCTCTATATCTCTAGCGCGCAGCTATACCCGGAAGGCGATTATGACATGGACATTGTTTTCGAATCGAAGGCAAACCGCAAAACGCGCAAGCTCATGGGGTGCAAATACGTGCCAGGCCTTTCGATCGAGTCGCCGCCGGAAGAGCACCCGAGGGGGTAGCGGGAGATGCAATGACTCCGCCCTGTGACGTACGTCTCATCACAAGGTGCACCTCATCGCGTTTTTGTAGTGGGGGCAGATGGGTATTCGCCGCACTTGCTGGGCTTTCGGCGGAGAATCGCGAATGAGCGGTAACAGTTACCGCACTTGCTGGGCTTTCGGCGGAGAAACGCGAATGAGCGGTAACAGTTACCGCACTTGCTTAAGACCGCCTAGCCGCCGATTCGATTTGAAAGCGGAACTCCGGTGCTTAGTCGCGGCTTTCAATCACGAGGAGCATGCCTTGCTTCACCTCGATCGATCCTTCCTGCCCCAGCAGCTTATTGCTGATGCCCAGCGACTGGCCGATTTCGAGGGTGGCGTCATGCAGCGGGTACTGGAAGCCGGTCAGCGTAATGCCTGTCACTTGCTCCGAGAGGGGCAGCAGGGACACGTACGCAAAGCCTTTGTTAGCCAGCGTGATCCGATCGGTCGCAAGCTGGATGCAGTTGCGATCGTCCCTGATCATCGCAGCCGTGCCTTGCCGCTGCGCCATCCGCAGCAAATGGACATTGGCCAGCGAGTGGTCGAATCTGGTGCCTAATGCGCCTAGCATGAGCAGCTCCTTCGGCTGCTTCGACAGGGCGAGACGCCACGCGAGTTCCGTATCGGTATAGTCTTTGTCGACGGGGTCGTAGTCCAGCGTCTCCCCGCTCTTCTCCCTGATATAAGCGAGCTGCTGCGGGGTGACGGAGTCGAAATCGCCGAGCGCGATATCCGGCCGCAGTCCATGCTCGACCAGGAACATCGCGCCGGCATCAGCGCCGATCAGCATGTCGCCCGGCCGAATGAGTTCAATTGCCCAACGTCCCAGGCGTCCGCCGGTAAAAATAAGGATCCGTTCCGTATTCATCATTCGTCCTGCTTTCCTTTGTTTTAAGTCAGTATACTTCTCGTGAGGGCAGTTGACCAGTCGATTTGAAGACTGCGCAAACGTAATGCTTGAAGAATCCGCCGGCCGCGGCTAAAATGAGTAAGGATTATTAATGAGCGGAGCTGGCGGAGGCATCAGGACATGAGTTTACAGATGGACATGGATATTTTCACTGTTTTCAGCATTATCGGAACGATCGCTTTCGCGGTCAGCGGTGCCATCGTAGCTATGGAAGAAGAGTACGATATTTTAGGGGTCTACGTGCTCGGTCTTGTCACTGCATTTGGCGGCGGCGTTGTGCGAAACCTATTGATTAACGTACCGATTACAAGCATCTGGACGCAGGGGATGCTGCTGAAGACCGCGGTCGTCGCGATGACCATCGCGTTCGTGCTGCCGGTCAAGTGGATCAACCATTGGAAGAAAAGCGAAGCGTTCTTCGATGCGATCGGGCTATCGGCCTTCGCGATCCAAGGGGCGCTGTACGCGACGGGCAAATACCCGCTTAGCGCGGTTATGGTCGCAGCCATGCTGACCGGAATCGGCGGCGGTATGATCCGGGACGTGCTGGCAGGGCGCAAGCCGCTCGTGCTGCGCGATGAGATTTATGCGGTCTGGGCACTGGGCGCAGGCGCCGTTATCGGGCTTGGCTATTTCAAATCGCCTGTTCAGCTGCTAGTCTTATTTATGATCGTCATTATTTTCAGAATGCTCTCGGTGCATTACGGCTGGCGGCTGCCAAGGCGCTCGCTCAAATACGCGCTGGCGCAGTCGGTCCATTCCGATAAGCAGCGTGCGGAAGCAGCCAAGAATGAACAAGCAGAAGGAGAACGTCCATGATTAGCGTATTATTTGTTTGCCTCGGGAACATTTGCAGGTCGCCGATGGCGGAAGCGGTACTGCGTCATCAATTGAAAGCGCGGGAGCTGGATGGCAAAGTGAGGGTTGATTCCGCGGGTACCGGCGACTGGCATTTGGGGAAGCCGCCGCATGAAGGAACGCGGTCGCTGTTGGATCGTTACGGCATTTCATATGAGGGAATGCGCGCGAGGCAGGTGTTAATTAACGATTATCAATCCTTCGACTATATCGTCTGCATGGATAGCGCGAACGAACGCGACGTGAGAAGTCTCTTCGGCAGCGGCTCCGATAAGCAAACTAAAGTGTTCAAGTTCATGGACTTACTGCCGGACAAGCCGGGAAATGACGTGCCTGACCCGTATTATACAGGTAACTTCGACGAAGTTTATGAGCTTGTCTCCAAGGGCTGCAGCAATTTGCTGGAGCGCATTCGCAGAGAGCATCGGCTGTAATTAAAGAAGACCGCATTTCCGCCTGCTGAGCGGAGATACGGTCTTTTTTGATATTCAACTATTCACTCTACGCTTCTGGATGAAGGAAGGTGCGAAGCGCAGCCGGAATGTGCTGCTGCCAGAATCCCCATACATGATCGCCATCGTGCTCGCCGTAGTGCGAGACCGCTCCTTTTGCATCGAGGATCGCCTTCATCTCCCTGTTCATCGCGACAAAATCAAATACGCCGCGGTCGGATTTAAAGGCCGTCTCCTGCAGTCCGACGATCATGAACAGCTCGAGACGGCTCAAGTCTTCCGCTTGCTCGGCAATCGCGCGCGATACGGGATAAAACGCCCCGGACAAGGAAATAACTTGATGGAACAAATCCGGATAAGTGATCGCGATATGAAAGCTGACGGAACCGCCTAACGAATCGCCTGCAAGAATCCGCGCGCCGGCTTCGCGCCTGGCCGCGTATTTGGATTCAACGTAAGGGATGAGTTCTTCGCCGATAAAGGCGACGTAACCGGCATGCCGGCCCCCGTCGGGGGCGTACTCGGCCGTCCGCATCTTGATGTCGACATCGACGCCGACGATAATGAACGGCTCGATTCCCTCATCCAAGACCAGCTGGTTAGCGATGGTGGCAATGCGGCCAAAGTTGAAAAATTGCTCGCCGTCCTGGCAGTACACGACGGGATAGCTCAACAGCTCGTTGTAGCCTGGCGGCAGATAGACGCGTATGTCGCGGAAACCCTCCGGCAAAAATCGGCTGGATACGACATCCTTCACGATCGTTCTTTTCAAATATCGCGGGTCGGTCATGTATAAAAACTCCTTTGTCCGTGCATGGTATGCGCAGGTATTTCTAGGATTCTGCCCTATTGTATTATACTGTAATACTATGATGTTAGTTCTGTTACATATACAATTTAGCAGGGTAATAGAGAAAATGTTGCAAAATACAACGGTTTATAGTGCATTTGACTTTGACCATTTCGGTTAAACAGGTTTATAATCATTCTATAACAGGGATACTCGATTTTTCAAATATTCAACTGAGGTGAACAATATGAGCAAGCTGCCTTATGAAGTTCAGACGGAACCGGTAACACCGCTTTCGATCCTGTCTCCAGACGGAGAAATTGTCGATGAGGCTCTAATGCCGGAATTGACGGACGAGCAACTGAAAGAAATTATGTACCGCATGGTTTTCACCCGTACATGGGATGAGCGTGCCGTTAACTTGGGAAGACAAGGCCGTCTCGGCTTCTATGCTCCGGTTTCGGGCCAAGAAGCATCGATGATCGGCAGTGAATATGCGCTAAACAAAGACGATTTCATTTGCCCAGGCTACCGCGACATGCCGCAAATCGTATGGCACGGCTTGCCGCTGTACCAAGCTTTCCTGTATTCCCGCGGCCATCAGCACGGCGGCCAAATCCCTGAGGACGTTCATGTTCTCATGCCGCAAATCATTATCGGCGCCCAAATTTTGCACGCGACAGGCGTAGCAATGGCATTCAAGAAAAAAGGCGAGAAGCGCGTAGCGATCACGTATACAGGCGACGGCGGTTCTTCCGAGGGCGATTTCTACGAAGGCATGAACTTTGCCGGCGCATTTAAGCTCCCGGTTATTTATGTGGTACAAAATAACGGCTACGCGATTACAACCCCATACGCGAAACAAACCGGCGCGTTGTCGGTTGCGCATAAAGCAGTAGCAGCGGGCATCCGCGGCGTTCAAGTAGACGGCATGGACGTTCTTGCCGTCATTAAAGCCGTTCAAGAAGCGGCTGAGCGCGGCCGTAACGGCGAAGGCGCAACGCTGATCGAGATGCTGACGTACCGTTTCCGTCCGCACTCCATGGCGGATGACACAACGAAATATCGTACGAAGGACGAGGAAGCAGAATGGAGCTTGAAAGATCCAATCACTCGCTTCGCTAAGTTCCTTGAGAAGAAAGGTCTGTGGACCGACGAAGATACAGCTCGCGTGAAAGAAGAAGCGAAAGCGACTGTTAACGAGCACATCAAAAAAGCGGAGCAAACAGAGAAAATGACAGTTAGCGGCTTGATCGACTCCATGTTCGAACATACTCCGGCACATATGGAAGCGCAAAAAGCCGATTTTCAATAATGGGATGACTACAGAAGCAAGCTAAGGAGGAACTCGCGACAATGGCTCAAATGAATATGAAAGAAGCGATCCGCGACGCAATGCGCGTGGAGCTTAAAAATGACCCGAACGTGTACGTCTTCGGTGAAGACGTCGGTAAGGTCGGCGGCGTATTCCGTGCGACTGAAGGACTTCAAGGAGAATTCGGCGAAGACCGCGTATTTGATACGCCGCTTGCTGAATCCGCAATCGCCGGTATGGCGGTAGGTATGGGGATTCAAGGCTTCCGTCCTGTAGCTGAGATCCAATTCGTCGGCTTTATCTATGAAGCGATGGACCAAATGTTCATCCAAGCGGCACGTATGCGTTACCGTTCCGGCGGCCGTTACAACTCGCCAATCGTATTCCGCACGCCATTCGGCGGCGGCGTTAAAGCGGCCGAGCTTCACACGGATTCGCTCGAAGGTTTGGCAATCCAAACGCCAGGCATCAAAGTAATCGTGCCTTCCAACCCGTACGATGCGAAAGGTCTGCTCGTTGCGGCAATCCGCGACAACGATCCGGTCTTCTTCATGGAGCACTTGAACCTGTACCATGCGTTCCGTCAAGAGGTGCCGGAAGAGGCATACACGGTTGAGATCGGCAAAGCTAACGTCGTTCGCGAAGGCTCCGATGTTACGATCATCGCATACGGTCTCATGGTTCATACTGCGGTCAAAGCTGCCGAAGAGCTTGAGAAGAACGGCGTTAAAGCCGAAGTCATCGACCTTCGTACGCTGCTTCCGCTCGATATCGAGACGATCGTGAAGTCGATCCAGAAAACGAACCGCGCCATCGTCGTGCAAGAAGCGCAAAAAACATCCGGTGCCGCAGCGGAAATCATCGCTCAAATCAATGAGCATGCGATTCTGCACCTGGAAGCTCCTGTCCTGCGCGTAGCCGGTCCGGATACGGTTTATCCGTTCGCTCAAATTGAGGACGCTTGGCTCCCAAGCCCTGCTCGGATTGTGAAGGCCGTTAACCAAGTATTGAACTTTTAATCAATAGAGGCAACCAGCTTAGAGACACAGGTTGGGAAGACCATGGAGGAGGTCACGGGACGTGGCAAAATTCGAGTATCGTTTCCCGGAGCTCGGCGAAGGTCTGCATGAAGGCGAAATCGTCAAAATGCACATTACGCCGGGCGCGACGGTAACGGATGAAGATATCATCATGGAAGTGCAAAATGACAAGGCTATCGTAGAAGTCCCTTGTCCTGTGAACGGTAAAGTGCTTGAAGTGCTCGTAAAGGACGGTCAAGTATGCCACGTTGGCGAAATCGTCGCCATCATCGATGCGGAAGGCGATGTGCCTGAGCAAGCGGCACCGGCTGGCGACAGCCATAGCGCTCCGGCGTCTGCACCGGCAGCTCCTGCGCCAACTGCAACTGCCGTGGCTGTAGCGCCTGCACCGGCACCAGCGGCGGCTCCAGCAACACCGACAGCCCCAGCAACACCGGCAGCTCCAGCAACACCGGCACCGGCCAAAGCTGCCGGCGGTTTAGTGCTTGCAACGCCAAGCGTACGCAAATTCGCCCGCGAGCAAGGCGTAGACATCGCGACTGTAGCAGGCTCGGGCAAGAACGGCCGAATTACGCGCGAAGACGTATCCGCATTTGCGGCAGGCGGCGCACCTGCAGCAGCACCGGCTGCGCAAGAAGCTCCGGCAGCATCCGCAGCGTCTGCACCGGCTGCTCAACCGGCAGTCATTGTATCCGGCGATCGCGCCGAAGAGCGCGTACCGTTCAAAGGCATCCGCAAAGTCATTGCGAATGCAATGGTTAAATCGGTTTACACAGCTCCGCACGTTACGATCATGGACGAAGTGGATGTAACGGCGCTTGTCGAGCTGCGGACGAAAGCGAAGCCGATTGCCGAGAAGAAAGGCGTCAAGCTGACGTACTTGCCGTTCATCGTGAAGGCGCTCGTGGCGGCATGCCGCCAGTTCCCGATCATGAACGCGACGCTCGACGAAGAGAAGCAAGAAATCGTATTCAAGAAGTACTACAACATCGGCATCGCTACCGATACGGAGAACGGCTTGATCGTGCCCGTTATTCCGGACGCGGACCGCAAGAACGTATGGATGGTTGCAGATGCGATTAAAGATCTGGCAACGCGCGGCCGCGACGGCAAGCTTTCCGCAGCCGAGCTGAAAGGCAGCACCATCAGCATCACAAACATCGGTTCCGCGGGCGGCATGTTCTTTACGCCGGTCATCAACTTCCCTGAGGTTGCGATTCTGGGTACGGGCCGCATCTCCGAGAAGCCGGTCGTGAAGAATGGCGAAATCGTCATTGGATCCGTCATGGCTCTGTCCCTAAGTTTTGACCACCGTCTCATTGACGGCGCAACAGCGCAAAACTTCATGAACTACATCAAACAGCTGCTTGCTGATCCGCAATTACTTGTAATGGAGGTCTAAACGATGGTAGTAGGAGACGCTTCACTCGATATTGATTTACTCGTTATCGGCGCAGGCCCCGGCGGCTATGTCGCGGCAATCCGAGCGGCACAGCTCGGCCAAAGCGTGCTGGTTGTAGATAAACAATACGTCGGCGGCGTATGCTTGAACGTAGGCTGCATCCCGTCAAAGGCGCTGATCTCGGCGTCGCATCAATATGAATCGATTTCCCATGCTTCGTCCTTCGGCATCACGGCTTCCGATGTCAAAGTCGAATGGAGCAAGGTGCAGGAGTTCAAAAACGGCGTCGTCAAGAAACTGACAGGCGGCGTTGGCGCCCTGCTGAAAGCGAACAAGATCCAATTCTTCAGCGGCGAAGTGATGTTCATCAGCGACACGGAAGCGCGCGTATTCAACGAGCAGGAAGCTCCGCGTTACCGCTTTAAGCACTGCATTATCGCGACGGGCTCCCGTCCGATCGAGCTGAAGGCATTCCCTTACGGCGGACGCATCGTTTCGTCTACAGAAGCGCTGTCCCTTCCGGAAATTCCGAAGAGCATGGTCGTCATCGGCGGCGGCTACATCGGCATCGAGCTTGGCCAAATGTATGCGCGCTTCGGTTCGAAGGTAACGGTTATTGAAGGCTCCGACTCGATCCTGCCCGGTTTCGACAGCGACATGTCCTCGCTCGTTGCGAAGAAGCTTAAAGCGGCGAAGGCAGAAATCGTTACCGGCGCACAAGCGAAGAGCGCTTCGCAAACAGAAATCGATGTTACGGTAACCTATACGGTGAACGGTGAAGACAAACAAGTAACTGCGGACTACCTGCTCGTTACCGTCGGCCGCCGCCCGAATACGGACGGCGAGCTTGGACTCGATCTGATCGACATCAAGATGACCGACCGCGGATTCATCGAAGTTGACGATCAATGCCGTACAAGCATTCCGAACATCTTCGCAATCGGCGATATCGTTGCTGGTCCAGCGCTTGCGCACAAAGCGATGTACGAAGGCCGCGTTGCAGCTGAAGCGATTGCCGGTCAACCAAGCAAAATCGATTACAAGTGCATTCCGCTTGTCGTCTTCTCCGATCCTGAATGCTCGAGCGTAGGCTACAGCGAGAAGGAAGCGAAAGAGAAGGGCCACAACGTGAAAGTCGGCAAGTTCCCTTTCAATATCAACGGCCGCGCATTGTCCCTTGGCGTAAACGAAGGTTTCGTCAAAATCATCGCGGACGCAGATAACGGTCTCGTGCTTGGCGCGCAAATCGCCGGTATCGAAGCCTCCAACATGATTGCGGAAATCGGTCTTGCAATCGAAATGGGCGCAACGATGGAAGATATCGCCCTTACGATCCATGCGCACCCGACACTTGGCGAGATCGTACTCGACGCAACGGAAGTGGCGCTTGGCCACCCGATTCACGCGATTTCCAAATAAGATTAACATCGTTAATCAAGTCTGGTTTTACGTTAGTAAGAGGTCACGCCGCAGCGTTCTGCGGCGGGCCTCTTTCTTCTATACATAGATGCAGGTATTTCTTTTTGGAGGCGGTAATGATGGCGAACGAAGGCCTTGAGAGCAAATTAACGAGCGAATCGCGATCGACGATGATGCAGCTTATTTTTCCGCTGGATACGAATTACCACGGTACGATGTTCGGCGGCAAGGTGATGGAATATATGGACAAAATCGCCGCGATCGCAAGCATGCGCCATGCCAGGGGGCCGGTCGTTACGGCATCGACGGACAGCCTCGATTTTGTCGCGCCTATTAAGGTCGGGGACATGATCGATGTCGAAGCGTTCGTCACCTGGACGCACAAAAGCTCTATGGAGATTTACGTGAAGGTGCAAACGGAGAATGTTTATACGGGCGACCGCAAGACCGCGGTTACGGCCTTTTTTACCTTCGTCGCGCTGAATGAACACGGAAAGCCCACCCCAGTGCCTGGAATCATTCCGCAAACGGAGGAAGAACGGTTGCTTCATGAATCCGCACCGGAAAGATATGAGCTCCGGATGCAACGAAAACGGGACAGATCGACATAATCTGTGATATAATTTAATATCATATTTTTTTGTGGAGCGGGAGTTGAATGATGGCTAGCTTGAATGAACAGCAATACTTGAACTTGCTTCGGCATGTGCAGAAGCATGGAACGAAGAAGGAAGATCGGACAGGCACAGGGACGTTGTCCGTGTTTGGCTATCAGATGCGCTTCGATCTCAAAGAAGGCTTCCCGCTATTGACGACCAAACGCGTCCCGTTCAAATTAATCGCGAGCGAGCTGCTTTGGTTTATAAAAGGCGATACGAACATCCGTTATCTGCTGCGGCACAAGAATCACATCTGGAACGAATGGGCGTTTAAGAAATGGATCGAGAGCGAAGAGTATACCGGTCCGGATATGACGAACTTCGGATTGCGGTCGCAGACGGATGCCGAGTTTAATCTGCTATATCAGGAGCAAGAGAGCATTTTTATTCGCCGTATATTAGACGACGAGGAATTCGCGCGAAAGTACGGAGATCTCGGTAACGTTTACGGCAAGCAGTGGCGCAATTGGCAAACCTCTCAGAACGAGACGATCGATCAGCTGGCGAACGTCATTGCGGAGATCAAGCGGAATCCCGACTCCAGAAGGCTGATTGTGACGGCTTGGTCGCCGGAGGATGCGACGCCGCAGCGTTCCGCTTTGCCTCCTTGCCATACACTGTTCCAGTTTTATGTGGCTGATGGTAAGCTATCCTGCCAGCTTTATCAACGGAGCGGCGATATTTTTCTGGGAATCCCGTTCAACATTGCCAGCTATGCGCTGCTGACGCATATGATTGCCCAGGAATGCGGCTTGGAAGCATCGGAATTCGTACATACGATCGGCGATGCGCATATTTATTTGAACCATCTGGATCAAATCGACGAGCAGCTGAGCCGCGAGGGCAAACTACTGCCGACGTTGAAGCTCAATCCCGATGTGAAAAACGTGTTTGATTTTGAACTGGACGATATCAAGCTAGACGGGTACGAACCGCATCCTTCCATTAAAGCGCCGGTAGCTGTATAACGGCCTGCGAAGAAGGGGGAAGCAGCATGATTACGATGATCGCCGCAATGGCGCGCAACCGCGTGATCGGAATTGATAACGGGATGCCTTGGCATCTGCCGGCCGAAATGGCGCATTTTCGCCGCTCCACGCTTGGAAAGACAGTCGTGATGGGACGCAAGACGTTCGAATCGCTCGGCCGTCCGCTCAAGAATCGCCGAAACGTAATCCTGACGCGAAGCTTGGACTACAACCCGGAGGGCTGCGAAATCGTCCATTCCGTCGAAGAAGCGCTTGCCCGCTATGGAAGCCCCGAGGAGGAGCTAATCATCATGGGGGGCTCCGAGATTTATAAGCAGTTCATGCCCTATGCGGACAAGCTGCTGCTGACGGAAGTGGACGCCGTGGTGGAAGGGGATGCCTATTTCCCGGAATTTCGCGCAAGCGAGTGGACGGAGTCGCATCGCGACCCATACACGAAGGATGAGCAAAATGCATATGATTTTGCTATTGTCACTTATATCAGAGACGGGCTGAAAAGCTAAATGCAATATCATGCAAATGCCTAACATTATGCGATAAAGTGCAAATGATTGTACGGAAAATCCATTTCATGAACTAGGCCTTGTTGCTAAGATATTGTAAATAGTTATCAGGTTTTTAATGGCAAAGTTTGATATTGAATTAAATGTCGATTCCCGATATAGTTTTAGAGAGATAACGAACATTCGGCAATGGGAAAATGGATGGAGGAAATGCGATCATGTCTACACCTACTGGATTTATGGACTACAAACGCGAGCTGCCTGCTGACCGCGATCCGCTGGAACGGATTAAGGATTGGGATGAATTTCATAAACATTTCAATGAAGACCAGCTGAGAACGCAAGGCGCGCGCTGCATGGATTGCGGCACGCCTTACTGCCATACAGGGATCGAGCTTCCAGGCGGAGCTTCGGGTTGCCCGGTGAATAACCTCATTCCGGAATGGAACAATCTCATTTACCGCGGACTGTGGCGCGAAGCGCTTGACCGTTTGCACAAAACGAACAATTTCCCGGAATTCACAGGACGCGTTTGTCCTGCGCCGTGTGAAGGCTCCTGTACGGTCGGCCTGATCGGCGATCCGGTTACGATTAAAACCATCGAGCAATCGATTATCGACAAAGGTTTCGAGGAAGGCTGGGTCGTACCGCAGCCGCCGCAAATGCGTACTGGCAAGAAAGTTGCTGTCGTAGGCTCCGGTCCTGCCGGAATGGCTTGCGCGGCGCAGCTTAACAAAGCGGGCCACACGGTTACGGTATACGAGCGTGCAGACCGCATCGGCGGCTTGCTCACATATGGTATTCCGACGATGAAGCTGGATAAGAATATCGTTCAACGCCGCGTTGATCTAATGGAAGCGGAAGGCGTAAACTTCATTACGAATGCGGAAGTCGGCAAGAACGTGCCGGCTGATCAGCTGATGAATGAATTCGATGCGGTTGTTCTGTGCGGCGGCGCGACCAAAGCACGTGAAGTCGACATTGAGGGCCGCAACCTGAACGGCATTCACCTAGCGATGGATTACCTGAATGGCACCATCAAGAGCTACCTGGATTCCAACCTGGAAGATGGCAACTATATTTCGGCAAAAGACAAGAACGTCATCGTCATGGGCGGCGGCGACACGGGTACGGACTGCGTAGCTACGGCGCTTCGTCATGGCTGTAAATCGATTACGCAATTCGGTACGGTCGGTAAAGCGCCGCTAGTGCGCGACCAAGAGAAAAATCCTTGGCCTCAATTCCCGAACGTATACACGCTTGATTACGCGCAAGAAGAAGCGCGCGCATTGTTCGGCGAAGACCCCCGCGCATTCTCCATCCTGACGAAGAAGTTCGTAGGCGACGAGAACGGAAACATCAAAGAGCTGCACACGGTTCAAATCGAACGTACAGTCGATGAAACCGGCCGCAGAATTTATACGGAAATTCCGGGTACGGAGAAAGTATGGAAAGCGGATCTTGTTCTGATCGCTGTCGGCTTCGAAGGTCCTGAGAATACGCTGGTCGAGAAGCTTGGCCTGGAGACGGACCGCCGCTCCAACGTCAAAGCCGCTTACGGCGAATATCGTACAAGTGTGGACAAAGTATTCGCTGCAGGCGATATGCGCCGTGGTCAAAGCTTGGTTGTTTGGGCAATCAACGAAGGCCGCGAAGCTGCGCGTGAAGTGGATCGGTTCTTGATGGGATCGACGATGCTTCCATAAGTGAAGCCATAATTGAAATACAAAGCGCCTTCGGGCGCTTTTATTTCGTTTCTAAGGAGCGATAGACAATGATTCAGTATGGATCCGATACGATTACGCAGCTGAAATTTTTAGCGTTTTATCCTCGTATGGAGCGCCGTGACGATCAATGGATCGATATCGAGCTTCGTGCGGAAGTTAGTCATGAAACGCCGATTCCAAGCGGGCTCATCGATTTGACGATTCTAGTCATTTGCACGCATAGCGGTGCTATTGCGCAAATCATACCGTTAGACGAGGGCTGCGATTGCGAATTTCAGTTCACTTCGGATGAGAAAGAGCAGATTGCATCCTACATCGAGTCGGACGAAATCCAAGCGGAGATTGCGAAACTCGCGCTCAGTTAAGGTAAGATGTGGTAAAATAAGCTGAACGTTATCGTTTCTTTCGGGAGGAGATGCGATTGTACAGCACGGCCGCAGCAGTTCTTACACCGACTGAGATTCATAAAATCAGGCATTACGTCCAGCATAAATACGGTGATCTGCCAAGCGATCGCCGTGCCGAAATCGTCGATGATGAGCTGCAGCGCATCGTCATGCGCCAGCTGCCTCGTTTTCCGCAGGAAGACAAGCGGAAAGTTACGGCAGCGCTTCTTCGGAGTCTTGCAGCAAGCAAGCCGGTTTCGGTCAGCGAGAAACATATTTTTGCAGCATGCATGAGGCTCGATTATCGGGATCCTCAGCTTTTGCATGCCCTTCATGAATGGGTGGAGCAGCGAATCGGCGTGACGATCGAGAGGGAAACGTTCAAGGAAATCGTCGATGAGGCAGCTCGCATCGCCCGATCGCCTCAGCTTGAGGTAGAAGCTTGGGATGCCATATTAGGAAGAGCAGCAGCTTACTATCGTCCGTCTGACCGGTTGGCCGAGTTCATCGTCCTGCCCGGCAGGAGGGACGCGAATGACGGAGTAGAGTCTCGCGATGAAGCCGGATCAAGCCGCTTTCTGCTGCTATCCGTACTGCTCAGCGCGTCGACCTTGATCTACGGCTGGTGGATGCTTCATCCTCCTATGCAAGTACAAGTCCCGCAGCCTAATCCTACAGTCGTCGTAAAGCAAAAGCAGCCGCCAAAGGAACCGGCTCCGGTGAAGGTGAAGCCGAAATATCGGAATGAATTGCCTGAAGAGCTGCGGTTCGTGGATGTGAATCGGGAACGGCTAGTTCAGTACCTGTCGGGAAAATCATCTCTGCTGGCGGAAGAGCCGTATCTCAGCACAATTCTTAATGCCGCTAAAGATAATGACATTCACCCGCTGCTGCTGTTTGCCATTACAGGGCAGGAGCAGGCTTTTGTACCGAAGACAGATAAGAATGCGAAGAAGATTGCGAACAACCCGTTTAACGTGTTCCACAGCTGGAGAGAGTTCAACACGACCATTAGCGAGTCGGCCAGGATCGCGAGCAATACGATCCTTCATAGAAGCCAAGGCCGGCCCGACGAGATGGATGCGATCGCGTGGATCAATAAAAAATATGCTGAAGACGTCAATTGGCATAAAGGCGTTCGCAGTATATTAGAAGCAATGAAACGTCAAATTATGACGGTTAACGAACGGTAAAGAGGCGATGGCTTGAAAACATTGATAATCGCAGAGAAGCCCGATATGGGTCGAACGATCGCCGCTGTCGTAGAACCGAAGGCGCAGAATAAACGCGCTTATTTGGAAGGCGAGAACTATATTATTACATGGGCGATCGGCCATTTGGTCGGCCTCGCGGAGCCGGATCAATACGATCCGAAATACAAACGGTGGAATGAAGCGGATTTACCCATCATTCCGGACCGGTTTAAGCTATTGGCGAATGCGCGAACGAAGGATCAGCTCATGACGATCGGCGAGCTGTCGAAACGCTGCAACCGGCTTGTCAATGCATGCGATGCCGGGCGCGAGGGCCAGCTAATATTCCACCTGATCCGCCAGTATTTGAAAATGCCGCAGCCAACGGACCGGCTGTGGATTTCCGATTTGACGCCGGAGACGATCCGGCGCGGCTTCGACATGCTTCGCAGCGACCAAGAGTACGATCCGCTGACGCGTGCGGCGAGAGCGCGGAGCGAGGCGGACTGGCTGGTCGGGATGAATGCCTCCCGGGCGTTTACCATTCGCCATAAAACGCTTCTTTCGGTCGGACGCGTACAGACGCCGGTACTGGCTCTGCTGTACGATCGGCATACGGAGATTACATCCTTCGACAGCGAAACCTATTACATCGTCCAAGCCCAGTTCAGCCAGCGCGATTTTAGCTATAAAGGGGTTTGGCAGGGCGATCGGATTACGAAGAAAGAGCAAGCCGAAGCGCTAGCGGCAAAGGTTGCTGGAAAGCCGGCCAAAATTGCCAGCTATACGGTCAATGAATCGAAGGAGTACCCCTACCGGTTATATGACCTGACTCTGCTCCAGCGGGAAGCGAACGGTCGCTATGGCTATCCGGCCAAAAAAACGCTCGACATCGCACAGTCTCTATATGAGAAACACAAGGTGATTACGTACCCGCGGACAAGCTCGAACTATGTGACGGAAGAAAATATTCCAGTAATGGGCAATGTTCTTAACATGCTTAAACAAACCGCTTACGGCGAGCTCGCCAGCGGCGCTGACCGCAGCAGGGTGCATAAAGGCAACAAGGCCGTATGCAATCCGGCGAAGGTTGAGGATCACCATGCCATTCTGCCGACGCCAAAACGGCCGGGCACGCTTAGCGCGGAAGAGCAGAACATCTATGACATGATCGTCCGCCGGTTTCTGTCTCACTATTATCCGCCTGCCGTGTACAACAACCACGATGTGCTGACCGAGGTGGAGCAGGAGCAGTTCCGCACTCGTGCCAAGGAGCAGCTGGACGCAGGGTGGCGCGTCGTTCTTGGCGATTCGGAAGATGGTAACGCCAAATCAAAAGGCAAATCGAAGAAAAAATCCGATGAGGCTTCAGAAGATCAAGAGGATGATTTGGTGGAAACGGATCGGCCGTTCTCGGTAGACGAGAGTGCGCCCGTACTCTGTGAAACCGCGGCCGCGCTTGAGAAGGCAACGAAGCCGCCGAAGCCGTATACCGAAGGCACGCTCCTTAAAGCGATGGAGAGCGCAGGGAAAGCAATCGAGGACGAAGAGCTTCGCGATGCAATGAAGCAGACCGGGCTGGGCACGCCTGCGACGCGAGCCGCGACGATCGAACGGCTGAAGCAGGTCGGCTATATCAAGCCCACGGGCAAACGGCTGGATATTACGACTAAAGGCTGCGCCGCGATTGAGCTGATTCGCGGAGCAGGGGTCGAGCTGCTGGCGTCGCCGGAGATGACCGGCCGCTGGGAGCAGCGCTTGCACCAAATTTCGAAGGGTGAAGCATCGGACGAGCAATTCATCGCGAAGGTGAAACAATTCGCCGAAATGATCGTTGCGAAGGTGAAGCAGCAGCGGCAAGCGGATGCCAGCTTGTTTGCAGAGCCGGAGAGAGCTGGCGGCGAGACGAGCGGAAGAGGCAGGAGCAAGGGTACTCGTACATCGAGCGAGAGGGGCGGGCGTACGTCCTCGAGGGAGAAAAGCGTGACCTCGAAAGCTGCATCGGCGAAAAAAGAAGCCGCTGCACCGCGTAGAACTGCTTCTAAATCGAAAGCCGCGAATGCTCAGATTACTATGGACGACGTACCGGAAGGCAGCGCGGCGACAACGCCATCTAGCGACAAAGCGCCTTCCGCGGCGGCTTCACCGAAAGTCATTGCGCCATGTCCTCGCCCGGGTTGTGGAGGACAGCTCGTTGAAGGCAAGCGCGGGTATGGCTGCATTCGTTTTCGAGAGGGCTGTAAGTTCGTCATCTGGAAGGAGCAGCAGGGACGAGCGGTCACGCCTGCAATGGCGAAAATGCTGGCAGTCAGCGGTACTACAAGATCGTCTACATTTAAATTAGAGGATGGCCGTACTATGTCGGGCAAGCTGGTTCTGGTTGACCAAGCTACGGGTACCGTCGAGTTTCGTTCATCCCCATAGGGGGAACAGGTATGGCTGAGCGGATCGTGATTGGGATCGATGGTGGGGGCACGACTACGCGCATAATGGCGGTAGACCCGCAGGGGCGGATGCTTGCGTATGCCGAGGAAGGGAGCAGCAATCCGGATAAAGACCCAAATGCAAAGGAACATGTGCAGGAAGGGATACGGAAGGCGCTCTCTGAAGCGAATGTTGATAGCGGAGACGTAATTGCGCTGTGCGCCGGATTCGCAGGGTTTGACAATGACGATGACTCCTCGTGGGCAGCGGAATTTACGGCATTACCGGGGCTAAGCTGTCCTAAGGTTCTCGTCAATGATGCGGTCGTCGCTCACGCGGGGGCACTAATGAATCAGCCGGGGATCGTGGCCATTTCAGGAACCGGGTCGACGATATTCGGGGTGAATGAAGACGGTCGCCATTTATGCAATTATGATTTCCATCACTATGCCCCGACTGCTGCGCGCTTCCTTGCCTATGATGCGGTGTACCAAATCATCGCAGGCAATATTGGTGAGCAGGATGAGTCATTCGTTCAAGCCGCGCTTGACTACTGGAATGTTGCATCCATTTCGGAGCTAGCCATGGTCGGTGCAAGCGGCTTTATCGCGGATTATGTCGAACGGACGCTCAAATTCGGCCGTATGGGACCCATGGTGACAGCCGCTGCCCGCGAAGGTTGTCCCGTCGCGCAGAACGTATGCGGTACGGCCGTCACGGCGCTGAATGACGGTATCCGGCTGCTGGGTCGCTGTTTTGCCTCGGATGTCGTTAATGTCGCCTTAATCGGAAGCGTTGCGCGCGATCCGTACGTGCAAGCAAAGCTCGAACAGGCGCTGTCCCATCCGACCAACAAGAGCTACCGGGTCGTGGAACCGGCGCTTCCGCCGGCGGCTGGCGCTATTCTAATGGCGATGGAAAAAGCAGGTATCTCCGCCGGATCTCAGTTCATTGAACAGCTAAAGAACCAAATACCAGCCTAATAACAAAAGAAGCTTGTCACGCGCGGGAGCGATTGCTCCCATGGTGACAAGCTTCTATCTTTATGGGCGGAGAAAAGGCGCGTTAATTGGATGGCAGCTGACCGAGCTGCTTTAAGTAATCGTAAATACTGACAGGGACATCACGCAGCTGATCCAGTGTTATAAAGGCGCCCTTCGGCTCAACGTCAATGCCGATAATATTATAGGCCCACTCGGTATCGGTCTTCATGTGGATCGCGTGGATCCCAGTTGAAAGGGCAGGGACGATATCGGTCCGAATGGAGTTTCCGATCATCCAGGTCGATTTCCGGTCGAAATTGCCTTCACGCAGGATCGCTTCCATTGCTTCAACGTTCTTCTTCGAACGAACGTAAATGCGCGGGCCGAAATACCGTTCCAGCTTCATATCATTGATTTTTCGCTGTTGGATGAGCATCTCGCCGCCAGTATAAAGATGCAGCTCATGGCCCCGGGAGGCCAGCTCGTCTAATGTTTCCTCCATATGCGGATAAGGTTCTACAGCATGCTCGTAAACGCTTCGTCCAAGCTTCCAAAGTAAATCTTCCTCCACAGGGGAGGCTTTTCTGCCGAGCAGATCGGAGAAATACCGATATGTACCGATAAAGGACTGCGGGAAATGATCGCTCTGGAATCCGGAGACATGCACGCCGGCTATGTCGATTTCGGTTTGCTTGTCGCGGATTTCTTTCGGCTGAACGCCATGACCCCTAAACCAGTCGCTCATCAAATCGGTAAATTGGTCAATCACGAAGTAAAAATATTTGTTGCAGTAAATTAGCGTATCATCGAGATCGAATAGAATACTTTGTTTCATCTTAGGCACGGCTCCTTCCCCAGATGATTTCGCTGTAGAATCAATCTACCGCATCTTGGGATTCGCCGTCAAATCGAATAGTACTGGGAAGATTTACAAATACTGTAGATGGAGGTGATTCAGAAATGGCAATCAATCGAAACAGCAGTAAAAACCGCGATAAAGAGACTGGAATGAGGCAGTATTCTCCTACCATTAAGACGGAGAAATTCGCAAACCGGCCGCCAAGCTTAAACGGCATTAACAAACAGCTGCCTTAATACATACGGCAGATCGGGATTAGGTTAGGACAGTCTCTATATGAATATCCATGCGCCGAGCATTCGCGGTTGCCATATAGAGACTGTACGGCGATGGCTTCCGTTAAGCATATTTTTGGAGTTTAGCAGTGAGATCCTGCTTTATAAACGCAAGCCGCTTGCGGACATAGAAATCGTAGCTCGAACCCTTCAATTCGCGGGGGCTGATGACTTCATCAGCACTGTTGTCGATAATGGTCAATGAACCGTTGGAATAGAACTTGAAGGTTAAATCCCGGAATGGTCGATGATTTTCGATAAACCGATAGTTTTCACAGTTATTCATGATGGTCAGCCTCCTCACAATTGTCGGGAAAATAGAACGTTTGTTCTTGTTTTTATTATAGCAAACATTTGTTCGTATGGAAACTATTATTTTTTTCCCTTAAACTAGATTAATAGCTGACATAGAAATAGATCGTTAACTATAGACGCTAACGAACGCAATCATAAAGGAGCGCCATTCATGATCAAAGTCGAGCAATTATCGAAACAAATTCCCGGCGGGCCGAAAGTGCTGTCCGGCATTAGCTTCAATATAGAGCCAGGCGAGTTCATTGCGGTGAAAGGGGCCAGCGGGAGCGGCAAGTCTATGCTGCTGAAGTGCTTGGCGCTTCAGGAAAGCTGGAGCAGCGGCTCTTATATTGTCGACGGCGTCGACATTCTCAAAAAAGGGCTGTCCGGCAAAATGAAAATCAGGCGCGAAATGGCCTACCTCGAGGAAAAGCCGTCTTTGATCGCCAAGCGGTCGGCTCTTAAGAACGTGCTGATCGGCGCCGCCAGCCAGACGCCAATCTGGCGCAGAATTACCGGCATGGTGCGCAGCGATGATTATATGGGCGCGATGGATATGATCGAGAAGATGGGGCTGCTCGAAAAAGCGCATCAGAAAGGCGATAAGCTGAGCGGCGGAGAGAAGCAGCGGATTGCGATCGCGCGCGCTTTGGTGCACGGCGCCAAGACGCTGCTCGTCGACGAACCGGTATCGGGTCTTGACCCGCATGCGGCGGAACAGGTGCTGTCCGATCTGAAGAACATGTGCAAGACGCAAGGCGTGTCGGTCGTTGCCGTCATGCATCAAGGCGATTGGGCGGAGCGGTTCGCCGACCGCATACTCGGCTTGAACAACGGACAGCTCGTGCTGGACATCAAGGGAAGAAGAATGACGGAACGGGAGAAAATGCTGCTGTGACCGTAAAAGAATCCGTTAACTATACGCTGCGGCCGATCAAATGCGACGAGCTGGATGCCGCGCACCGGTTGGAGCTTGCTTGTTACACGCCTGAAGCGGCTGCGAGCAGGGAAGCCTTCGCATTCCGCCAGAAGCATTTCCCAGGCTATTTCTGGTCGGCGTGGCAAGGCGGCGAGCTGATCGGGCTATGCTGCGGCGTCCTTTCGTCGGAGAGCAGCTGCGAGAACGATGCCGTGAAGAGCGCGCACAGCGAAGATATAGATGGTAAACATCTCGTGGTTCTATCGGTGGCAGTCGATCCTGACCGACGTCTGGGCGGCGTCGGGACCGCGCTTATGAAAGCGCTTCTGAGACAAGCGGAGTTCGATCGGCTGCAGTCCGTCGCGCTGATGTGCGAACCGCATCTAATCGCATTTTACGAAGGGCTCGGTTTCGAATACATAGGTGTTTCCGCATCGCAGCACGGCGGCATTGAATGGCATGAGATGAGAAGAGTCATCGGCTAGGAAAACGGCATACAATGGAGCATTAACCTAGAATAGGCAGGTGTTCCATCATGGCATTCCAGTTTCCGGCCGTCATTCATGCCTCGCGCATGACGTTCCCGAAAGCCGAGCTTTGGGTACCGGTCGTAAGCGGACTTCACAATACGGCAGCGCGCAACCAAATCAACGGCAAAATCCGCAAAACCGTGAGTGAGCTCGTACATGATCAAGGTTCCCTTGACGATCCGCGGGCGGAGATGCAAGGCTATTTTGAAATCAAGACGAACGAAAAGGACGTGCTCAGCTTATCGCTATTTAATTATGCCTATACCGGCGGCGCGCATGGACTAACCTTGCAGGAGTCGCTTACGTTTGATACGGGCACCGGAAAGTCATATACGCTTTCGGAGCTTTTCAAGCCCGGCAGCAACTATGTCGGCAGGCTATCTGACCTCATCAAGGCTCAGATCGACGAACGGCAGATTTCTACGCTGGAGCCTTTTCATTCGATAAGGCCGGATCAGCCGTATTATATTGCAGACCGGTCATTGGTCATTTATTTTGCGCTGTATGAGCTAACGCCGTATGCTTTTGGCTTTCCTTATTTTCCGATCTCGGTCTACGATATCAGCGATATCATTAATCCGAACGGGCCGCTTGGACGGATGGCGATGAACAATTAACAGTTATTAAGGAGATTTCTATGATTTATGTTCTCATCTTGCTGCCGGTCAGCCTGATTCTGACGGTCATGCTGATCAAACGTAGACAGCACGAGAATAATAAACCGATTATCGCCGCTTATGACCGCAGCCCGTTGCAACAATCCGACCTGCCGCACGGACACGGGCATCTGCCTTCGTTTACCGCCCAGAATCAGGCGGGCAGGCCGAGATTCAGCATTCTCATCGTTGACGATCAGCAGGCGATCCGCATGCTGCTTAGGGAGTTGTTCGAGCAGGAGGAAGTGGCCGTCCATGAAGCTGGCAATGGCACTGCGGCAATCGAAACCGTACGGCAAACACCGCTGGACTTCATCCTGCTGGATCTGAAAATGCCGGATATGGACGGGATAGAAACTCTGCGCGCCATACGGCGGGCAAACAGAACCGTCCAGGTCGCGATGATTACAGCATTTGGGGATTCAGGCACGTTGGAGACGGCCAAACAGTTGGGCGTGCAATCGTTTTTCACCAAGCCGTTTGATATCGAGCATGTGAAGAACAGCGTCATGAACAGCTTGACGAAAATGGATTGCAAAGTAGATCCGCAGGAGTAGCCGCCGGCTGCTTCGGCGGATTTTTACATTCAAAACGAGATATGTTGTTTCTTCTTGGTTGTGCTGACCTTGCAGGCCCTCTCATACAGTCATATATGGAGGTGGCTGCGTTGGTTATGCTTTGGCTCGGATGCATTGTTTTTATGGCGTCATGCGCGCTCTCCCTATTCTTTGCCCGGAAGGCGGAGCGCGGGGACGCTAGGTCGCTGCAACAGGGCTCGCCTTACGTGCGATATATGCAGGATAAGCATGAATTGAACGGAATTGGCTTTGCGCAGCAGCTAACGCGGCATATGGGCGGGTTATCTGCATATGGTGTGTCCTTCTCGGCTCTTTCCTATATTGGCGGCGCGGTGCTGCTGCTGGGACCGGCAGCGGCTGCGGGAGGGACTGCAATCATCGGTTTCGGCTGGCCTCTCGTAACCATATTCGGAATCGTGACGGCTTGCTCGCTCGCGGCATTGGCTTCCGCCGTTCCGACGGCTGGCGGCTGCTATCACTGGGCGCTGTCTGCCGGCGGGCGGCGCATGGGCTTATGGACGGGATGGCTTCATTTAACGGGTACCATTCTTATGGTAGTAACGACGAATCTGCTGCTGGCGGATTGGATCTACAAGGTGATGGAGGAGCGGCTTGGCTATGCAGGCGGCGGGGAATTGCGTTTCATGCTGATTCTCTTTCTTTTTATCACGCAGGCGCTTTTGAACGTGAGAGGGGTGCATGCGCTCGGGAAACTTGCCGGAGCTACGGCAGTCTTGCAACTGTCGATAGGCTTGGCATTCATCATATGTCTCCTCGCTGCGGCTGGGCCGAGCATGTACCCGTTTCGAATGCTGTCCGAGGCAGCTCCGCCTTCCGGCAGCGAGCCTGCTCTCCTAATCGGAATGCTGCTACTGCAAAGGATATTTCTAGGCGGCGACAGCGCCGGTCAAATGGCGGAGGAAACGAACGCCCCCCGCATTAACGTGCCATGGTCGATTTTCTTCTCAGCCGTGATGCTGGGCTTCCTTGGTTTTATTTTATACGTGCTCGTCATGATGTTTTATCCTTTAGGCAGGGGCGGGTTCACGAGTTATCAAGAAATCGGCTTCTGGCTTGCGGGAATATGGGATCAATGGGGGGCGCTCGTCAACGGCATCATGATCATTCTGATGATCTGGGCGGTATGGATGAGCGGGAGCGTCTCGATCGCCGCTGCATCCCGCACGCTATTTGCGATGGCTAGAGACGAAGCGGTGCCGTTCTCAAACAAGCTCATGGCGGTTTCCGTCCAATTCCGCACCCCGCTAAGCGCGGTGCTGGCCGTCACTTCAGCGGCTGCTTGCATGACGATCGCGCTCAAAGCCGTAACTTCCAGCGGCGCAACGCCGCAATCCATGCTAATGCAGCTAGTGATGCTCAGCGTTGCGGCCATGCATGCGGCCTGCTTGCTGCCGATCGCCGCGAAGCTATATGGGGGAGCGATGAACCGCAACCGCTCTAGGCTCAGAGGGCCGTGGCATCTTGGGAAATACGGTACGGCCGTGGACGTTGCCTCCTTAAGCTGGCTGACCGTCACCGGCACATCGGCGCTTGCCCTGCTCGAGCCAATGACATCGCTCGGCCTGATCTGTGCGGTACTGGCAGCAGGGTTAATCATCGAATGGAAGTACAGGGCAATGCTAAGGAAATCGCCTTTCAAGGTGGTCGGCTCGATTCGGTTCAGCCGAAGATCGATGGACGAATGTATCAGAATTGAAAGAAAATTCCCACAACATTATTGAGAGAAACGGGGAAATAAACGAGCCGTCCGCCGGAAATATTTCCTGAGCGGCTGCGACTATTTCCCGGGGAAGCGCATGAAATTACACAAAATACGCGCTTTCGACACGTTCTGTAGCAGCTTGGCGAAATGCAGAAAATCCGTGCGTTTTCGACGGTATTTAACGTCATGAACAATTGCTGCACTCCTTGTTTCTGGCTTATAATTCGAATAACTAAGGAGGAGTAGCGATGATGCTTGGACAGGTGATCTCGATTAATACGGCATTGCCGGTTGCCGTTCCCTACGGATCGAAAGAGGTTCTCACCGGTATCAACAAGCGATCGGTCGGAAATCGGCCTGTTTTTATTTCCCGCACTGGACTTGAAGGAGACGGTCAAGGAGATCTTGTTTATCACGGCGGCGAGGACAAGGCAGTGTGCGTGTATTCTGCCGAACATTTCCCGTATTGGGCGGAGCGATGGAATCGGACGGTGCTGCCGGGCGCATTCGGGGAAAATTTCACGGTTGAAGCCATCACTGAGCGATCGGTATCGATCGGGGATATTTGGGCGGTCGGGCAAGCGGTCGTTCAAATCAGCCAGCCGAGACAGCCCTGCTTCAAGCTTGGCATGAAGCATCAGCTGCCGAGCCTCGCCCAAGACGTGCAGATAAACGGATTCACCGGATTTTATCTGCGTGTCTTAACGGAAGGAGCGGTCACGCAGGGGGACAAGCTGGAGCTGATCGAACCGCATCCCGCGGGCATAACGGTTGCCGAAGCGAACCGGATCATGCATCTCGACAAATTCGACAGAGACGGGATAACAAGGCTGCTCGCCATCCCGGAATTGGCCGAGAGCTGGCGGCAGTCGCTCGGAAGCAGGCTGTTCAAGCTTGGCGGCGATTGATTTCCAGGGCCGCTGGCCGTAACCCATTTTCATGATTCAAGCAGGAGGCATCGTTTCTAATGAATTCAATGACAAGCCGCGAGTATGCCCAATACTTGGATGCCTATCCGATCGATCCGGACTGGCACATCAAGAAAGAAGAATGCGGCATGAACAATACGACTCGGATGGTATATGCCGGTGCGGACAAGCTGGTGCTGCGCATTTACGAGAACCATCGGGATCGCGCGCTGGTTGTAACGGAACATGCGATTCTGAATGAGCTGCTGAGGGCGAAGCTGACATACAAGGTACCGGCAGCCGTTCAAAATCGGCATCGGGAAACGATAACAGTCGGGCCGGAAGGCAAGCTGGCTGCTCTGTACAGGTTTATTCCGGGTAAGCGACCGAACCCGAATTCAGACGCTCATGTATACGGACTCGGACAAGCGGCAGGCGAGCTTTCACATGCATTAGCTCGTTTGAGCGGTCGGGCGGAACTGATACCTCAATATAAGCCGTACTACGAGCTGGCCGAAAACCATGGCGCCATGCTAGACGACGCGCTGCTGCAGCTTTGCGAACGTAACGAACAACTTAAGGACAGGCGGGAGAAAGTAATCGGCTTGCTCCATGAAAGAAAGTATTTAACGGCATTAAGGGATTGCATTGCCAAGCTGCCTCAGCAATGGATTCATGGCGATATAGTCTTTACGAATGCAGTAGCAAATGAGGAACTAATTTCCGGCCTGCTCGACTTCGAATTTTGCACGGTCGATGCCAGAGCGATGGAGCTGGCGGTTGTGCTTGCGGAGTTTCCGAGCGAGGCAAGCGGAGAGGCGATCCGCCATATCGAACTGTTTTGCAAAGGGTTCGGCGAATGGGCGAAATTGAACCAACGGGAGCAGGAGCAACTGCCGGCATTGATCAAGCTGCGCATGATCGACGTTTGGCTGCATTTCGCGGGCAGGCTTCAATCAGGGCTTGATCCCGAGCAGGTGTGGCTGGATCAAACCGACCGCGTCTCCTTCGTATGCAGATGGGTAGAGGATCACGCAGATGCGATATCGGAAATTTTCAGGCGTAACTTAACCGAATAAAGCAGGACACGCAGGGCCGATCCATTCTCCGTCAGCGGAGCATGATCGGCCTTGTTTGTTGAATATAGATAACATTGTATCGCCTAATGTAGGTTTACCTCAGCGTCCTAACTGACGCATCGCAGGGAGGCATGCATATGAAAAGTACGGCGGAGATGCTGGGATACGGACCGAACGAACGGGTGCTCATCATTAATGCGGATGACTTTGGCTTGTGCCACTCCAGCAACAAAGGGATTCAGAAGCTGCTGACGGACGGCGTCGTGTCGTCCGCCACGATTATGATGCCATGCGGCTGGGCCAGGGAAGCGGGTGTCTGGAGCGCAAGCCATGCGCTGCTTGATGTCGGCGTGCATTTCACGTTTACGAGCGAATGGGATTTGATGAAGTGGGGACCGGTTTACAGGGGCGGCTCGACCGAGTCGCTGGTCAATATGGAAGGGTATTTCCACCGGGACTCCAAAACGTTCGAGCGGCGCGCCGATGCCGAGCAGGTCAGGCTCGAGCTGATCGCGCAGGTCGAGATGGCGCTTCAGATGGGCGTAAACGTCACTCACGCCGATAACCATATGGGAAGCCTGTATGGCCTTCAGACGGGAAGGGATTTTCTGTCTGAAGTATTCGACGTATGCGCGGGCTTCGGTCTGCCGTTTCGGCTTCCGCGCTTCTTGCTGCTGGAATCCGGCGCTCCTGCGCCTCCCGAGCTGGCGGCACAAGCGCTCAAGGTGGCAGCCGAAGCGGACCGCAAAGGGGTTGTCGTGCTCGACTATTTGGTGGCGCTCCCATTCCAAGCGGCGCCGAATGAGACCTACGCGCAGTTCAAAGCGCAGATGATTGCGCTCCTGAAGCAGTTAAAGCCCGGCGTTTCGGAGCTGATTATCCATCCGGCGCTCGTCACCGATGAGCTGAGCGCGTTTCACGGAGAGCCGCTGAAGCGGGGGATGGAGATGGATATTTTCCGGGACAAAGAAGTTCAGGATGTGCTTCAAAGCGAAGGCATCAAACAAATCGGTTGGAAGGAGCTGCGCCATTACCAGCGCAGAATTTCCAGGCCTTGAATATCATTGCACAGAGGCTGTCCGATCGGGAAACGGCGGCTTCTGTGATAGACATGTTCATTAATATGGGACAAGCTGTACTAACACAGTATGGCTGCGAAAGAGCTGTATTACTGTTTTAGAAGATCTGTTTATGAAAGAAACGCTACCCGCGACTTGAGGATGATGGTATACTGATAGTTGTGAATTATAGAAGTATTCAGTTAATTCGGGAAGGGAGTGGAGCAAGTGGCGGTACTTCCAAAGCAGAACGAGCTTGGTTTTTTCGAAATTCGACTGGAATCGATTGGCGGATTGGGCGCAAACTTGGCCGGAAAGATGTTAGCTGAAGCGGGCGTTGTTGGAAGCGGATTCAATGGAGTGAGCTTCTCCTCCTATGGTTCCGAGAAGAAGGGTTCGCCGGTAAAGGCGCATATCCGGTTTTGCGATTTGGAGACGAATATTCGGGATACGACGCCTGTCGAGCGTCCTCATATCGTCGGGGTATTTCACGAAAACCTATCGAAAACCGTCAACGTGATCAGCGGAATTTACGAGGACAGCGTTGTTCTTGTCAATTCTAGCAAATCGACGGACCTGCTGAAGCAGAAGATGAACCTTGCCGCCGGTACACTTGCCGTCGTCGATGCTACAGGCATCGCGCTGGAGGAGAACAACCGCGTCAATATGGCGATGCTGGGCGGCTTGTTCCGGCTCTGCAGCTTCCTTGATTTCGAGCATATGAAAGGCATCATCCGCAAGTCGCTGGAGAAGAAATATCCGCAGGCCGTCGAGCCCGCGCTGCGTACGTTCCAGCGCGGCTACGACGAAGTGAAATTCCAAACGTACGCGCTTCCGGAGGGCGAAACCATGCCGCAGCCAACGCGGTGGGACGTGCCTTCGCTCGGCTATGAGACGCAGCCGATAGGCGGAATGATCATCAATCCCGGGAACAGCGTGCTGAAGGATATCAGTATTTCCAGACAAGGCATGATGCCGCATTTCGACGATGAGAAATGTATCCACTGCGCGGCCTGCGACACCGCATGCCCGGACTTCTGCTTCGTTTGGGAGGAGCAGCCGGACAAGAAGGGACGTCCGCAGATGTTTCTGCAGGGGATCGATTACCAATATTGCAAGGGCTGTTTGAAATGCGTCGTGGCATGTCCGACCGAGGCGCTCGCTTCCGAGCGGGAGACGGACGGTTATGGCGAAGAGCACCGCGTGCCGCACAAGTTTGCTTGGGCTAAAGCGAATTAACGGCCGTGCCGGGTAGGCACGGTAGAGAGGAGCGGAAAGATGGCCGTTGAAACTAAAAAAGAAGTGAGCAAAGGTACAGTCGAGCAGCGGATGGTATACGAGTCTGGCAACGAGATGGCCGCGTACGCCGCGCATCAAATCAACTATCACGTCATGGGGTATTTTCCGATTTCCCCGTCGACGGAGGTTGCCCAGTTCCTCGATTTGATGAAAGCGAACGGGCAGCACGATATAAAACTGATCCCGGCAGACGGCGAGCATGGCTCGGCCGGCATCTGTTACGGCGCATCCGCGGCAGGAGGCCGGGTATTTAACGCAACGAGCTCCAACGGATACTTGTACATGCTGGAGCAAATGCCAGTCCAATCCGGTACGCGTTTTCCAATGGTCATGAATCTCGTATGCCGTTCGGTCTCCGGGCCGCTTGATATTCACGGCGACCATTCGGACTTGTATTATGCGTTGAATACCGGTTGGCCGATTCTCATGTGCCGCGACCCGCAGGCGGTGTACGACATGAACATCATGGCGCTCAAGCTTGCCGAGGATCCGAAGGTGCGCCTGCCCGTGCTTGTCGCATCCGACGGCTACTTCACGTCGCATCAGAAGCGCCGCGTCCAAACGTTCGCTCACCGCGCGGACGTGCATGCCTTTGTAGGCGAGCATTCGCCTGAAGGCTTCAAGCATGTGCTTGACCGAAATAATCCGATTACGGTCGGACCTTACATGAACGAGCCTGACTACATCAACAACTGCTATCAGCAGTCGGTTGCGATGTACAATGCGTCCGAGGTGTATGACCGCATTCGCCAAGAGTATGCCGAGCTGACAGGCCGCGATTACCCGATTCTCGATCTGTACCGGATGGATGACGCCGAAGTGGCCGTGTTCCTGATGAACTCCGCATCGGAAATCATTAAGGATGTCGTCGACCAGCTTCGCGCCCAGGGCATTAAAGCAGGCTCCATCGCGCCGAACATGATCCGTCCGTTCCCTGCGAAGCAAATTGCCGAAGCGCTGCGCGGCGTCAAGGCGGTCACGATCGGCGACCGTGCGGATTCGTACGGCGGGCACGGCGGCAACATGACGAACGAAATCAAGGCGGCGCTGTTCACTCAAGGCGTGAAGGATACGCTGGTCATTAGCCGTATTTACGGCCTTGGCGGCAAGGACTTCTATGCAGAGGACGGCCATCACCTGTTCGAGCTGGCGATCGAAGCGGCGGCGACCGGCAAAGTCGCGGTGCCATTCGACTATTGGGGCCACACGCCGGGCGATCCAACCAAAGCGCCGAAGCGCGTGCTTGAACCGATGAAGTATGAAGATTTGAAAACCGGCCTAATCACGGTTGACCGCGACGAGGCGACCGGCAAGCTGAAGGTCAAAGTGCCGCCGGTCCGCCAGCTGACGAAAAAGCCGAAGCGCCTTGCGCCGGGACACGGCGCATGTCCGGGATGCGGTATTTTCTCCGGCCTGGAGCTGTTCTTCAAAGGAATCGAAGGCGATATCGTAGCCCTCTATCAAACCGGCTGCGCGATGGTCGTCACTACCGGATTCCCATACTCTTCCCATAAAGCTACGTATATCCACAACCTGTTCCAAAACGGTGCGGCAACGCTGTCCGGCGTGGTCGAAATGTTCTGGGAGCGCAAGCGCCGCGGCGAGTTGGACCAATACGGTCTCAAGGATGATTTCACCTTCGTCATGATTACGGGCGACGGCGGGATGGATATCGGGATGGGACCTGCGATCGGCAGCGCTCTCCGTAACCACAAGATGATCATCCTCGAGTACGACAACGAAGGCTACATGAATACAGGCGCGCAGCTGTCGTATTCGACGCCGCTCGGTCACCGCACGTCGACGTCCAACGTCGGCAAGCATCAAGGCGGCAAGCTGTTCCATCACAAGGATACCGCGCAAATTATGGCCGCAACGAACATCCCGTACGTGTTCACGGGTTCGGAGTCCCTGCCGCAGGATTTGCTCCGCAAAGCGGCGAAAGCTCAGTACTACGCGCAGAACCATGGACTCGTCTACGGTAAAATCCTTATCACATGTCCGTTGAACTGGCTGTCTGAAGAGAAGATCGGCCAGACTCTGATCGACGATGCGGTGAATTCCTGCTTCTTCCCGCTGTACGATGTCGAGGAGGGCATTACGACGATTACGTACAATCCGGAGGATAAAGGCAAGCGGATTCCGCTTGGCGACTGGCTCAAGAACATGGGCAAAACGAAGCATATGACTCGTCCGGAGTATGCTGAAGCGCTGAAGTCGTTCGAGAATGAAGTGGAACGCCGCTGGCAGCGTCTGAAAGCAAAACACGAGAATATGTACCTGTAGAACCGGATAAGGCGCGGCGGCGAAAATGCGCCGCGCCTTGTTTTATTCACGCCGAAGGAGACTGCCTCACGATGCCATTCGTATTGAGAGACCGCATAACCGGGGAAATTGCCTGCGGCATGCTGAGAAATGTGTATGATTTTGCATATTATGGCGCGCTCTGGTGGGAGGATATTGATGCAGCGGGGCAAGCAGCCGAGCGAGCGCTGGCTGAACACGGATATGAACGATTCGCAGACTGGGATATTCTTGAAGTGAAAGAAGAGCGTCTGAAGCTGTTTAACGTAAAGCTGAATAATGATCCCAGACGAAGGCTCCTGCTGGAACAGGACGGAGCAATCAAGCTGCTTAAGCCATAGAAGCGTTAGTGCGGGAGGGTATCGGGCATGCAGGAAACGAATTCTAGTTATTTTGAGCAGCTAAAAGGGCTGAAGTCCGAAGCGGAAATCGAAGCATTCGGCAAGGAGATAAAGTCGGAGGGATTCACCGCATTAAGGCATTTCCTGGATGATTTCAGGCAATATTTGCGAGCGTTCGTGGATGATGCGTGCGTGGAGGCTGCGGAGCTGCTGCATAGAGCTCAGCTGGCGGTTCCCGAGCCCGGCCGGACAAGTCCTTCATGGACGTACATCTGGCGGGAGTACAAGGGCATCATTCGCACGAAGCAGCATGTATTCGGGTCAATTCCGCCGGAGCAGCGCGAAGGGGAATGGCAGGTGCTGCTCGACAATCCGTTCAGCAATCAGAACATTGCCGTGTACCCGGGATTAACTTTTATCGAAGCGGCCTACATGTTCGCCTATTTCCGTACCGAGTTAATGAACAATGAATATATCAGGCTGCAGAAAATAGCGACCGTGATGACCTGTCAAGGCGTTGACGAGGACGGTCTTCAGCCGATCGCCAGCCTTTAGCATGCGATAAAGCGACAAAAAGGCATTGAATCCGCAAGACGCGGCTGCGGCCGCGTAAGGGATCCAATGCCTTTTCCTATTGCCCGCGCTGCAGCGCACCTGTCTTTTCGAGGTGAGCCGCGATCTTCCTGCCGTGGAACCGGCCGGATTCGATGAAGATCTCGTTCGCTTCATGCCGCGAGGCGACGACGCCGGCCAAGTAAATGCCGGGTACGTTGCTCTCCATCGTTTCATCGTTGAAGGTCGGGTAGCCTTCGTCCTCGATCGTTACGCCGAAAGACGAGAGGAACGCCCGATCCGGGTGGAAGCCGGTTAAGGCGAGAACGAAGTCATTCGGCAGCTCGTCCCGTCCGTTCGCGCTTTCGACGATGACGCTGCGCGGTCGGATTTCGACGACGCGCGATGAGAAGCGCATCTGAATGCGGCCCTTCTGGACGAGACTTTCGAAGATCGGCCGCACCCAAGGCTTAATGCTCGTGGAATATAGCGCACCGCGGTAAACGACCGTAACCTTGGCGCCGACTCGCTCCAGCTCGAGCGCCGCATCGATAGCCGAGTTGCTGCCGCCGATGATTGCAACCTTCATTCCCGTGTACGGATGGGCTTCCCGGAAGAAATGCGTGACTTTATCCGACTGCTCGCCAGGAATGCCAAGCTCGTTCGGATGGTCAAAATAGCCTGTAGCAACGATGACGGCTTTAGCCTGATATTCTTTTCGCTCGCCGTAGCGGTCTTGGCTTTCCAGAATGAAGGTGCCGTCATGCTGCGGATGGATAGCCGCGACAGCCTCATAGGCGTTGATGCGTACCTCTTGCCGTAAAGCGACGTTGCGGTAATAGGTGAGCGCCTCGATTCGTGATGGCTTCTCGTTCGCCGTCGTAAACGGAATGCCGCCGATCTCGAGCAGCTCAGGCGTACTGAAAAAATGCATGTATGTCGGATATTGCGATATCGAATGAACGACGTTGCGTTTCTCGATAATGAGTGGCTGGACGCCGATCGCCTGCAGCTCGATGGCGGCTGCCAGCCCGCACGGACCGGCGCCGATGATGATTACTTGTTCGGTATGCATAACTGCTTAATCAACTCCAATACACATGTAACATCAGGGCAGAACCAGTTTTTATTTTAACACAGCTTCGCCCTGCATGCTTCCTGTAAAACAAGCATTTGGCTCTGTGTATGCGAGATGATATGTTGTATAATAAGTTCACGAAAGGTAGGAAAGTTTGACCGGGGTCAAACTTCCTGATCGGGAAGAGTTTGATTTCGTCAAACTCCCAACTCAGAGAGAGTTTGATTCCTTCAAACTCCCTATTACGATTAGCAGGGAGAGTTTGATCCGTCAAACTCCCTAATCAGAGAGAGTTTGACTCCGTCAAACTCCCTATTACAAGGGGGGAGATAGAATGCGACGGCGATTCGTCATTGAAGCCGTAATGGTTGCTACGTATGGTCATCTGCTCGTGCCAAGCCGGCCTGTCGATTTTGTCTTGCCATATTCGACAATTATGGAGCTCTATGATATGAAAGCAGGATCTGAGCCGGTCATGGACGATCCCGATGACGATGCTCATGTGAAAGCGAAAATCGGCGAGCTTATTGCGTTCTTCGAGGATCCGTTTAACAAAAAGAAAATCGAGCGCGCCTTGCAAATGCCGTGGCGCGAAAGCTCGCCGCTGCTGCTGAACGACAAAATCCAATTCACGATCGTTCATGCCGTGGACAACGCGCAGTATGGCGAATATTTCGATCCGATCGAGACGGAGCTGCTGCTGACTTCGCTGAAGCTCAGCGTACCGCTGCTGTCGGATCAGTTCGAATTCCAAGATAAGCTGCTGGAGGCGGAGGTTCCGGTCCAGGTTTACGATATCGAGGATTTTGAATTTGCCGTGGAACAGGGCATTACGGCGGCGGATTTCGAGTCCACCAGCGACCTGTAGCGAGCGCAAGACAACGAGGGCCCGGCTAACGCCGGGCTTTTGTATGCCTGTATAACGAAAAAATAAATTTCGCAAACGCCCCTTGCGCGCTGAGCGGAGGTGGTGTTAAGATTTGGTTGTTCCGGTTCCAGGAAACGGAAAACAATTCGACGAAAAGAGGGCGATGGCTATGCGGATCACGTTTATTGTTGTGCGCAATGAAATGATGATGACGCAAGTCCATCGGCCCGACTTCTTTCGCAGACGGCGGCTTTGATTAGCCGTACGATTCTGTCTGCGCATAAGGAGACCTTGAGCCATGCGGCTTGAGGTCTCCTTTTTTCGTTGACGAAGAGCGGAACACTCGCAAGCTTGTTTAAAGGGGGAATTCAACCATGCGCAATATGATACGGCTGCTTCGGTATTTGCGTCCGAGCACTAGCTGGGTCGTCATTTCGTTCGCGACGATGATCCTTGGTACCGTCATCGATCTCATCGCGCCGTGGATGCTCAAGCTGGTTTTCGACGAGGGCATTGCCAAAAGCGACATGAAGATGGTTTTAATCGTAGCGCTGGGGTTGTTCGGCATACAGGTCATCAAGAGCATCGCAATGTTCGTGCAGGGGAGAGCGCAGGAGCTGGTCGGGCAGAATGTCGTTCATACGCTGCGGGAGCAGTTGTATAACCACTTGCAGAGACTGTCGTTCAGCTACTACGATAAGGCCCAGACCGGCCAGCTGATGTCGCGGATGACAGGCGATATCGAATCGGTCAAAAACTTCATCGGCTTCGGCGCGATGGCCATGCTGACCGGGATCATGACCTTTATCGGCACGATTATTTTTATGGCGTTCATCCAGTGGCAGGTGACGCTGCTCTGCATGGCAAGCGTACCGCTGCTGCTGCTGTCGCTTTATCAATTCAACAAGAAGGTCGGCCCTGCCTGGGGGCAAATCAGGGAGCAGATGGGCCGGCTGACGACGACGCTGCAGGAAAATATTTCGGGGATCCGCGTCGTTAAGGCGTTTGCCCGCGAACATGTGGAGCAGTCCAAATTCGAGGCGCGCAACGATCAAAACTTCGAAACGAACATGGATAGAGCGAAGCTGGAGGCGAAGGCATTCCCGCTTATGAGCTTCTACGGCGGGCTTGTGTTTCTGACGATGGTATGGGTCGGCGCTTATTTCGTTGCCAAAGGCACCATGACGCTTGGGACCTTCATGGCGTTCCAATGGTACACGTGGGGCATTATTTGGCCGCTCAACATGCTTGGCTGGCAAATCAACATCATGCAGCAGGCGATCAAAGCGGCGCCGCGCGTCTTCGAGGTGCTGGATACGCCTGTAGATATCAGCTCCGAGTCAGGTAAGGCCCAAAATTCCGACCGCATCGAGGGCAACGTGACCTTCGACGGCGTGTCGTTCTATTTCGCCGACCAGGATCCCGAGCAGGAAGCGGGCATCTTGGAAAATATCTCTTTCGGCGTGAAGCAGGGCGAGGTGATCGCCGTGCTCGGCGCGACAGGCTCCGGGAAGAGCAGCCTCATTTCGCTGCTTTCGCGCTTCTACGACGTCAGCCATGGCCGGCTGCTCATTGACGGCGTCGACGTCCGCGATTACGAGCTCGAGGGGCTTCGCCGCAAAATCGGCATCGTGCCGCAAGAAACGTTCCTCTTCTCGGCGACCATCCGCGAGAACATTGCCTACGGGATGCCGGAAGCGACCCAGGAGCAGATCGAGTGGGCGTCGAGCAAAGCGCAGATCCATTCTTTCATCGAGTCTTTGCCTCATGGCTACGACACCTTGATCGGCGAACGCGGCGTCGGGTTGTCCGGAGGACAGCGGCAGCGCGTCGCGCTTGCGCGCGCCATTTTGATGGATCCGCCGATACTCGTGCTGGACGAAGCGACAGCAAGCGTCGATACGGCCACGGAATCCGCGATTCACGAAGAACTGCTTGAGGTGATGAAGGGGCGCACAACGTTCATCATCGCGCAGCGTTTATCCTCGGTGAAGCGGGCCGACCGCATCATCGTGCTTGACGGAGGACGAATCGTCCAGCAGGGAACGCACAAAGAGCTGTTCCAGCAGGAAGGCTTTTTCCGCAATCTGTTCCAAATGCAAGAGGCTGCCGCAGCCAAATAATTAGTTAACGGCATAAATCAATTTAATTAATGTCATAAAAGGAGGGAAACCTCTATGAGTCAAGTCGAATGGGATGCAGACGACGATTTAGAAGAGAAGCCGTTTAACCGCGCGTACATGAAGCGATTGCTCCGCTACGTGCTCCCATACCGCAAAGTATTGTCCATCGTCGTTCTCATCGTCCTGTTCAACATGGGCTTAAGCCTTGCCGAGCCGCTCCTGATCCGGTACGTGATCGACGAAGGCATCATGAAACAAGACTTCTTCATCATTCATATGGTCGGTATTACGCTGCTGGCCATCAAAGCGATAGGTTGGCTGTTCGGCTTTCTCCACACCCGGATGATCAACTTCACCGGACAACGGATTTTGTTCGATTTGCGCCAACAGCTGTTCAATCATTTGCAATCCTTATCGTTCCGTTTCTTTGACGGCAGGCCAGCCGGGAAAATCATGTCCCGGATCACGAACGACACGAACGCGATCGGAGAATTGATCAACGGCGGCTTAATTACGCTCGTCATGGAGTTCACGCACCTCATCGGTATCGTCGCAATCCTGCTGTGGATGGATTGGAAGCTGGCTTTATTGTCGTTCATCACGCTGCCGATGCTCTACCTCGTCGTAGGCAGCATGCAGTCCAAGATCGAAGGCTCCTGGTCGCGTTCGCGCAAAACGATGTCCGCGATCAACGGCAATCTGAACGAGACGCTTCAAGGGATCCGCGTTATTCAGGCGTTCTCGCGCCAAAAGGAGAACAACAAGCGCTTCGAGACGCTGAACACGCGGAACAAGAACGCGTTCATGCGCGCGGTCACGCTGGAGTCGCTGGTGTTTCCGGCGGTGGAGATGATCGGCGTTATCGGCACATGCGTCGTACTCTGGTTCGGCGCGAGAGAAGTTTTGAGCGGCGAGCTGACGCTCGGGTTCATCATGGCTTTCATCAACTATCTGTGGCGTTTCTGGGGGCCGCTGAGCGCGCTCTCCAAGGTATACAGCCAAGTATTGGCGGCAATGGCTTCCGCTGAACGAATTTTCGAAATCTTGGACTCCGAGCCCGAGGTGAAGGACCGTCCTGACGCGAAGCCGATGAAGCCGATTCAAGGGGAGGTCGTCTTCGAGAACGTATCGTTCCGTTATGAGACGGAGAAGCCGGAGGTGCTGAAGGATGTCAATCTGCGCATCAGGCCGGGCCAGCGCGTCGCGCTTGTCGGTCCGACCGGCGCGGGCAAGAGTACGATCGTCAATCTCTTGATGCGCTTCTATGACGCGACCGGCGGCCGGATTTTAATTGACGGTCAGGATGTGAAGGGGGTTACCCTGGAATCGCTGAGACGACAGATGGGCATCGTGCTTCAGGACTCGTTCATCTTCTCCGGGACGATCGAAGAGAATCTGCGGTACGGCAACGAAGACGCAACGGATGAGGCGCTGCGCCGCGCGGCCGAGAACGTGCGGATCGACCGTTTCGTCTCGCAATTCGCGGACGGCTACCGGACGCAGGTCGAAGAGCGCGGCTCAAAGCTGTCCGTCGGCCAGCGCCAGCTGCTGGCATTCGGCCGCGTCCTCCTATCGGATCCGCGCATACTGATCTTGGATGAGGCGACCTCCAGCGTAGATACGGAGACGGAACAGCACATCCAAGCCGCGCTTCAGACGATGCTGGAAGGGAGGACCGCGTTCATCATTGCGCACCGGCTGTCCACGATCCGCGATGCCGACGTTATTCTCGTCGTGAAGGACGGCCGGATTTCCGAGCATGGCTCGCACGACGATCTCATAAAGCAGAACGGGCTCTACAAGAAGCTTTATATGACGCAATTTGAAATGCAGCAATCGCTCGCAATGCAGACGGGCGCGTAAAAGGGGGGGCAGTTCCGATCAGTCGGGGCTGCTCTTTTTTTATGATTTTGATATCTGGGAAGGGGAGCAGCGTTTGCAGGTTGAAAGCAGCTATTGTAGCCGGTTAGGGTGCGGCTGCTAACGAATTCTATCGTGCTTAATTGCGTGATAAACGCTGGCTTTGAATTCTAACGAACTCAAACAACCTTATCGCTGCTCAAATTGCCCGATCCGGCAGGTTATACAACAAATAACGTTTCTGGAGTTCGTTAAACCGGAAATGCGGCCTTTTTCAAGCAAATAAGTTCAATATGGTTCGTTAGCTCGTATGCGGGCAGCTGTCAGCGAGAGCGGTGGAAATTTCCGAGGGGCTGCTGCACTATGGGGTTAGAGTTACATATGCGGTCGATTGTGCGTTCCGGAGCTTAGCAATGCGCTAAATCTCCGAAGAGAATGTTTCGGAGTTTTAGCAATGCGCTAAATCTCCGAAGAGAATGTTTCGGAGTTTAGCAATGTGCTAAATCTCCGAAGAGAATGTTTCGGAGTTTTAGCAATGCGCTAAATCTCCGAAGAGAATGTTTCGGAGTTTTAGCAATGCGCTAAATCTCCAAAGTAATGTTTCGGAGTTTTAGCACAAGGATAAACTAGAAAATAAATTGACATTCACCCGCAAATTTAATAAGCTTACAAGGAATTTTCAAATCTGTAAGACAGGAGATCGATTATGAAATTCAACATGAAAATCAAAGATTTTGCAGCTGCAGATATGAATGTGGCAGATGGACTATATCATTTTGTCGTTACGATGTCCGATAACACGCAATGCCGGTTGATCTTCACGAAGAAGCCGGATTGGAAGCTGATTGGCGTGAACCGTCTTCTGACCGTTCCTTGCCCAATCTGCAGAAGAGATTACTACTGCAATTGCATGTCCAAATATGCGGAAGAGTTTGAGCGCGAAGTGCTCGACAAGGAGCTTATTTCTTCCGTTCTTTAAGATTCAGTCCATGGCATTTGCCGCTTGCATCCCGATTGCGGCTTTGCTATACTAACGAGCAATAAGCACACAGGCCAATGATGAGAATCCAACTCGGAGGCGTTGCGTACAGAGTTTTTGCGGCAGCTTTCTCGCCGTCCGAAGGCTCTCCAAGCATTCCGGCACCGCACCGTTATCGGCGGACTGAGGGAGTCAATCGGCAGATTGGCTAATTTGGGTGGCACCGCGAACGCGTTCTTCGTCCCATGGTTTTGGGACAACAGGAACGCGTATTTTGTTTTGTCCCGCATCTGACTTTTGACAAGGGAGTGCTGAACATGCTGGACATGAACATGATTAGGAAGCAAGCGGACGACTATCAAGAGGCGGCGGATTGGAAAGGGATTTCGATCTCGATCGGAGAGCTGATCGAGACCGACGACCGCAGGCGGGAGCTGCTTCAAGAGACGGAAGCGCTGCGCGCGGAGCGAAACCGCCGCTCGAAGGCGATCGAGCGGCTTATGCTCGAGGGCAGGAAGGAAGAGGCGGAGCCATTAAAACGGGAAACCGCCGAGCTGCTTCAGCGGCTGAAAGAAGCGGAATCGAAGTTCCGGCAGACGGCGTACCGGTATGAGGAGCTGATGCTCCGCGTGCCGAATCTCACCTCGCCCGATACGCCGATGGGCAAGAGCGACGCGGACAACGTAGAGGTTAGACGCGAGGGCGACGTTCCGGATTTTCCGTTCAACGCGTTAAGCCATGTAGAGCTTGGCGAGCGGCACGGCATGTTCGATTTCGCGCGCGGAGTGAAGCTTGGCGGTACAAGGCAGTATGTGCTGAAGAACAGCGGTTTGCAGCTGCACCGGGCCGTCCAGCAGCTCGCGCTCGACATGCTTGCGGACAAAGGCTATGAGCTGATGGACGTGCCGGCGTTGGTGAAGGAGGAGACGCTGGTCGCTTCGGGCTATTTTCCGGCGAACCGGGATCAGACCTACGGCATCCAAGGCGAGGACAAATGGCTTATCGGGACGTCGGAGGTACCGCTTGTGTCGTATTTCAGCGGCGAGGTGCTCGATCTGGCGGCACCGAAGCTGATTGGCGCCGTCAGCCCTTGCTATCGGAGCGAGGTCGGTTCGTCGGGGCGGGACGTTCACGGCCTGTACCGGGTCCATCAGTTCGCCAAAGTAGAACAAGTCGTGATATGCCAAGCAAAGCTTGAAACGGCACTAGCGCTGCTTGAGCAAATGACGGCCAACGGCGAGGAACTGCTCCGGCTGCTTGAACTGCCGTATCGGGTTGTAGCGGTGTGCGCCGGCGATATGTCGCAGAAAAACTACAAGCAGTATGACATCGAGACTTGGATGCCAAGCCGGGACGGCTACGGCGAGACGCACTCGGCTTCGCTGCTGCTTGATTTTCAGGCTAGGAGATCGAATATCCGGTACCTGGATGAGAACGGCAAGTCCCGCTTTGCCTATACGTTGAACAATACCATGGTCGCTACGCCGCGCATCCTCATACCGCTCCTGGAGAACCATCAGCGCGAAGACGGCTCGATCCATATACCTAAGGCTCTTCGTCCCTATATGAGAGGATTGTCGGAGCTTCGTCCGCAGCATGTCGATAAGGTCTAGCCTGTCTCCCCTTTTGCGGGTATACTTGAAGGGATACTTCCATCCGCTGGAAAAACGAGAGGAGCAGGCTGCATGAGTTTGGGGAAAATCAGTCAGGCCGCAGATCGGATTCGCGCTAATGTTGGTAAAGTTATCGTAGGGAAAGAAGATATCGTAGACAAATTGATTATTGCGATCCTCACCTCCGGCCACGTACTCCTGGAAGATGTGCCTGGTACGGGGAAGACGCTGCTGGCCAAAGCGCTGGCCAAGTCGATCGACGGCGAGTTTAAGCGGATTCAATTTACGCCGGACTTGCTGCCGTCGGATTTGACGGGCATTCATTTCTATAACCAGAAGCTGGCGGAATTTGAATTCCGGCCGGGACCGCTCTTCGCCAATATCGTCTTGGCGGACGAAATCAACCGGGCGACGCCGAGGACGCAATCGAGCTTGCTGGAGTGCATGGAGGAGCGGCAAGTGAGCATCGACGGCACGACGCATGCGCTTGGCCGGCCGTTCCTCGTCATCGCAACGCAAAATCCGATTGAGCAGCAGGGAACGTTCCCTTTGCCGGAAGCGCAGCTGGACCGTTTTCTATTCAAGGTGAAGATGGGCTATCCTTCGACCGAGGAAGGCATCGCCATCATGAAGCGGTTCATGGCGGATAGCCCGCTGGAGCAGCTTGAGCCGGTGATCGGCGCGGATGAAATCGAAGCCGCCAAGCAGCTGTATACGGGCGTTCAGGTAAGCGACGAGCTGCTCGGCTATATGCTGGCAATCGTGGAAGCGACGCGCAAACACCCGGATGCGGCGCTGGGCGCCAGTCCGCGCAGCAGTCAAGCGCTGTTGCGCGCCTGCCAAGCGCGGGCAGCCATCCAAGGCAGAAGCTATGTGCTGCCGGATGACGTGAAAGCGATGGCGTTTCCGGTGCTGGCCCACCGCATCGCGCTTCGCAGCGTGCAGCGGATGCGCCCGGAAGCGGCCGAGCAAGTGATCGGCGGCATTTTGGCGTCCGTCCCCGTACCGGCCGACCCTCCGCTCGTCGGGAGAGCGTAAGCGCGTGCGGCGCGGGAGGAGATGAAGCATGGGCATACATTGGTATATCCTTAGCGCGCTATTTGTCATCCTCGCGCAGCGGTTTCTATTCCGCTATTTAGGGATGAGAGGAGTCGCGTATTCGCGTTCATTTAACGTTCAGACTTGTTTTGAAGGCGACCGCATCGAAATGGTGGAGCGCCTGGCGAACCGGAAGCTTATGCCGGTTCCGTGGCTTCGGGTGGAATCGCTGCTTCACATCGGCCTGAAATTCGAGAGCGACAGCAACTTCGCGGTGAGCAACGGGCAATTTTATCAAAATCACCGGAGCCTGTTCAGCCTTATGGGAAACAAGCAGCTGACGAGACGACATTCCGTGCTTGCTACCGCCAGAGGCTGCTATCGGCTGACGAGCGCCTCGCTTACGTTCGGCGATCTGTTCGGCATGTTCAGCTCGTGGCGCTCGGTGCCTATAGACGTGGAGCTGCTCGTCTATCCGCAGCCGGCCGACCGTTCGCTGATCCAGCTCCCTTCCCGAAGCTGGCAAGGGGATATCGCGGTACGGCGATGGATCGTCGAGGATCCGTTCTGCATCAGCGGTGTCAGAGAGTACCGTCCCGGGGATTCGTTCAAAATGGTCAATTGGAGCGCGACGGCGCGAACCGGCTCGATGCAGGTGCATCGGCGCGATTATACGGCGGATTATCGGCTTATCGTGCTGCTAAACGTCGAGGATCATGCCGGCATGTGGGAGGTTGTCAATAACCCGGCGCTGATCGAGGAAGGCGTCCGTTATGCGGCTGCGATTTTGCAGTATGCAACGGAGCAGGGCATGGAGACGGCCTTTGCGTGCAACGGCCACGATCTCGACCAGCCAGGTACCGTTATGACGGTGGAGCGGGGCAGCGGCAGCGAGCATTTGCTTCATCTCTACGGACAGCTGGCGAAGCTTGTCATCGCGCGGGCGCTGCCGTTCGATGCGATGCTCGAGCAGCTGAGCGCGGATTGGGAGGAGCGCTGCGACATCGTCATTATATCGGCCTTCATGAGCGAACCGATTGAAAGGGAAATGACCAAGCTGCGCAGTGCTGGCCATTCCGTCGATTGGCTGCGCATTGCGGATGCGGAGGTGGCGGCGGGATGACCAAATGGAGCTCGTTCGCGCGAGGCGCAGGTTCGCTTCTCGTTGCCGGGTTGACCGAGCTGTTGCTGTTCTTGCCGGTAGTGCTCGCCGTCTATCTATGGCGGCCGCAATTCGAGGTGCCGTTCATCGTGCTTCTTGCGCTGCTGCTGGCAGCCTACGCGGCAGGATGCGTATGCAATGCGCTGACGAAGTTTACGCATCCGTTCCCGCGGGTGATGATCGGAGTAATCCTGGCAGGCGCATGCGGGTATTTGCTGTATGGCCTTACGGTTGAAGGCGCCGTAACCCTTGTTTACTTGGCGGCTGCGATTTTTCGAGGCTCGGGCTATGCGGTGACGCCGGCTGTGCTGCGCATGCTGCCGAGGACGTACGTGCTCGGCACGGCGTTTTATTTTGCCGGGTCGGTCGTCTATCAATTCAATGAAACGTTTCGCGATTACCGTTCGCTATACTTGGCTTGCGGACTTCTTACGCTCGGCTTAACGCTCTATCAGGCGAACCGCGGCACGGTGGGCCGGGAGACGCTGTCAGGCGATGCGAAGCCGGCGGTGGATCGGACCGTACGAAGACATAACCGTCTGTTTGTCGGCATCGCGGCCGTAATCTCGGTTCTCATCGTGCTTACTTACCAGCTGCAGGAAGTATTCGGCGCCCTTGGACGCGGCATCAAGTCCTTGCTGGGCGGCTTGCTTAGCGGCGGCGGCGAGGAGCCGCCTGTCCAAACAGGGCAAGAAGCGCTGCCGCCGCCAGAAATGCCCGGGCTGGCAGAAGGTTCGAAAGGGCTGCCGTTCTGGGTGGAGCTTATCTTTTACAGCATTGCGGGGGCTCTTGTCCTCTTCGTGCTGTGGCTGCTATTACGCAAGCTCAAGGAGCTGCCGGAATGGCTGAAGCGGCTGCAAAGCAAGCTGGCCGAGTTCTTCCGACGCGACCGCTCGGTGATGGCAAGCGGGTATGTCGACGAGGTAGAACGGATCCGAAACACGGGAAGCCGGTTGAGCTTCTGGAAAAACCGCTCCAAGGAGCACAAGCTAAAGTGGAAGGATCTGGCCGACAACGAAGCGCGTGTCCGGTACTTGTACAGACGGTGGATTGGAGCTTATGTCAAGAAGGGATACACGTTTAAGCCGCATAGTACGCCGCTTGAGATTGGATCCGATGTGCAGACGCTTGGCGGCAGCAGCGCCGGCGAGACGGCGCTGCTGGAAGCGTATCAGCGCGTCCGGTACGGCAAAGAGAATGTGGCGAACGAGTTGTTGGAGCAGCTGATTGATCGGGACGGCGGCGTGAAACGTTGAGCGGGGCCGCCGGGCTTCATGGCATAATCATCCAGCGATGGGGGCACTCTAAGCCGGAACAAGATTTCGCGCAAGGAGGCTATCTATGAATATGCAAAGCGGGCAACCGTTCAACAGCCAGCAGTTAAGCTATGAACAGTTCCAAGAGCAGGTGAAGCAAAAGCAGCAGCAGGAGCAAATGCAGGCGCAGCAGGCGCTGCGCAGCGCGGGCTTGGACCGCAATTCCCAGCAAGTGCAGCAACTCGTTCAAGAGTTGTATAACATTGAGCAGGAGTTGAAGCAGGCGGAGAATCAACTGCAAATGCAGATGGATGCTCAGAAACGTCAGATCCAGCTCATACAGAAGCGAATCCAGCAAGCCATGGCTCAAGTAAAGAGCAGCTTGCCCGCTAATTCAGGAAGACCATACATGCAATAACAACCAATTGAATAGGCTATTGAAAAACCTTCTTGCCTGTAACGTGTCGGACGTGCAGCAAGAAGGTTTTTTTGGCATAGAATATGTAAGGTTATATAACATAATTGACTTGAATTATTACAATTTTCAACCTATCATGTTATATAAGATGACACAAAGAACGTGAGCGCGGCATCGCAGCTGCTGATCGTTCGGGCTGCGGCAATATCAAGCGGAGGAGGAGCGCAATGAAAATCGGCAGTATTTACTTAGCGGCCGGGTCAAGCAAGCGGATGGGCGAAGCGAAGCTGTCGATGGAGCTTGCTTCCGGTATTACGGTTGGGAGCCGGGCATTGCTTGAGCTGCGGCATTCCGGAGTTCGCCCGATCATCGTGGTCGTGCGGCCGGAAGATCCGCTATTGTGGCTCTATGACCGCAGGGAACGGCATGGCGCCCTCCCAAAATACCGTATTGCGCCTTGCCGCGATGCGCATGCAGGGGTGTCCCGCTCGATAAAGAGAGGGGTGCAAGCGCTAATGGCGGAGGACGCGGACGCGGCGTTAATCGCGCTGGCGGATCAGCCGTTTGTATCGGCATCGCTGCTGAGGCGGCTTATATCGGTATACCGGGACGATCCTGCCGCGGATTTCGTTGCTTGCAGGTATGGCGAAGTTGTAGGGCCGCCTGTCATATTCAACAAGTCCTTGTTCCCGATGCTATGCGCGTTGCAGGGAGACAGCGGAGCATGGCAGCTTTTGCAGTCGCCGGAATACAGGGGCAAGGAAGTGCGGCATGCCGCCGAATGGGCGTTTCTCGACGTCGATACGATGGAACAGCTAGAGAAAGCGAAACGGATTTGGTCCCGATTGCAATTAAAAGCCAAGTAGCGGTACAGAAATTTAATATATGTCATATAAGTTTACGTTAAGTCTTTACTCTTCTGTTGACTGCCGTGAATGTTATTAGCCTTTTCGCCTTATATATTAGAGAGCGGGTCTTGTTCGGAGGTGATCAGGATGATCGTCACCATGACTGTCCTGCCGTTAGATTGGCATCCGCCGGATGCGGCAGCAGGGCCGAATCCGGCGCCGGCGGAATTCTAGGAAGTGCTGACCGGCAAGCAATGCGGTGTGCGGGCTATGGCGGCATCATCCGCGCGGGCCATCGAACAAGGAGGGATCCGGCTTGAGCGAAAAAGAGCGGCATCTGTATGAATTTCAGGAGGCCAGCTGCAAATCAAACGCGTTTGCCTGCGGCGGCAAACCAATTGAACTCATCGGCACGTTCGGCGAAATCAAAGCGGAGACGGCAGCCGCGATTGCGGGGTGCAGCTTATGAGCATTAGTTTATGGCAGCTGAACACGTTTGGCAAAGAGATCTTCTTGGCACAGCTCGGCGGCGTGTTCGAGCATTCGCCTTGGGTCGCGGAGAGAGCTTGGGAGAGAAGACCGTTCCACTCCATAAGCGAGCTGCACGAGGCGATGATGAAAGCGGTAAAAGGCGCCGATGAAGAACAGGTGACCAGTCTGCTGCGCGCCCATCCGGATTTGGCTTCGCGCGTACAATTGACGGTTTATTCGGCTGCTGAGCAGCGCGGCGCGGGACTGAACGAGCTGACTCCTGAAGAGTTCAGCGTGTTTGCCGAACGGAACGCCGCGTATACGGCAAAGTTCGGATTTCCGTTTATTATGGCGGTCCGCGGGAAAACGAAAGCGGAGCTGCTCGCTGCCATGCAGGAGCGGCTGGGCCATACGGTTCAGCAAGAACGCAAGCAGGCGCTGCTTGAGATTCATCGGATTACGCTGCTGCGGCTGATCGATCTGATTGAGGAATAAGCTTATCGCTACACGAGGGGAGGATGCGGCATGATGAAGCTTCGAGACGGCCGGACGCTTTATTATGGCAAAGGCGACGTGTTGACGTATCGCACGTATGCGGTACCGCTAGTTGTTGCGCCGATTCCGGAATCGGCTTACCGAGGCGATGCCAATGTCATTTTTGCTCACAACGTAACGTTCTCCGTCAGCGGTGAAGCATTGCTGGGCTCTTTCAGCGAAGGTGACAATTCACACGTCGTCGCCACCGATTCGATGAAAAATTTCATCCTCCGGCATGCAGCGAGCTACGGGGGAAGCACGACGGAAGGGTTTCTGGCTTATGCGGCAGAAGCTTTTCTCGAGCGCTATCCTCACATCGACGAGATCGAAATCCGCGGAGCGCGGCTGCCGTTCGAGACGCTGCCAGTCGGCGACGCGGCCGGACATCGCGAAAGCGGGCTCGTCTTCCGCCGTTCGCATAACGAGCATGCTCAAGCTGCGTTAGAGCTGAAGCGCGCGCCTGAAGGCGGGGCAGTCCGCACTGGGCATCTCTGCGGGCTGGAGGATGTGCAGCTGATCAAGGTGAGCGGCAGCTCGTTCCATGGTTTTATCCGCGATGAATATACAACGCTGCCGGACAGCTATGACCGGCCGCTATTAATTTATCTGAATGTCTATTGGCGCTATACGGACATTGACGATGCGCTGGACGGCGCTCGAGAGAGATACGTCGCGGCGGAGCAAATCCGGGACTTGGCCCAATCCGTTTTCCATGCGGTTCAGTCGCCGTCCATACAATATTTGGTTTGTCAGATCGGTCTGCAACTGTTGACCCGGTTCCCGCAGCTTGCCGAGGTCCGTTTCGAGTCGAACAACCGCACGTGGGAAACGGTCGTCGAGCCCGATCCGCTCACGCATGCCGGCGTGTATACGGAACCGAGGCCGCCATATGGTTTCCAGGGCTTTTCGCTGACTAGAGCGGATGCGGAGCGCGGCGATTTCCAGCTAGCGAATGAGCTCGGGAACGATGCCGGGCCGGAGGCCCAAACTGAAGGAAAGCCGGTCGTTTCGCCATGAGGGGGCAGCTGACTACGCATGTGCTCGATACGACGCGCGGCAAGCCGGCAGCCGGCATGCGCATCCAGCTTTGGGTCCGTTCCTCGCTCGGCAGGGCGCCCCAGCTGATCAAGGAGGTGCACACGAACGCGGACGGCCGGGTGGATGCGCCGCTGCTTAGCCGAGGGGAGCTGCACTATGGCGAGTATGAGCTTGTTTTCGATGTCGGGGGTTATTTCGGAGACGGCAATTTTCTGAATCTGGTACCCGTCCGATTCGTCGTCGACGATCCGGAGGCGAATTATCATATCCCGCTGCTTGTCGCGCCAGGGGGTTACAGCACATATAGAGGCAGCTAGTCTGGAAGGTTTTGCATATTTCCTTGCGAAATGGTAGAGTAAAGGCTGCCTACATACGCACACGCGCAAGGAGTGAAAAGCCATGTCAGAACCGCAATCCGTTCAAGTCCATCCCTTTTACAAGCATGCCGAAGAAGCGTTCAAGCTGCTGCCGGAAGCGACCGCAAGCCTCGCGAAGCTGCAGCAAGCGTTCAATCAGGCGAACGAAGATTTTTTGGCGATCGAGCTTAAGCATATGCTGGCCAGGCTGGAAGAGATTCGCGCGCTGTTCTCTGACGGTCCGCAGGGCTAACGGCAGGAATAAAGCTTTCCGGGTATCCGGGGAGCTTTTTTTAGTGAACCATTCAGCTGGAATAGGAGCGCGCCAGATAAAACAAAAGGCCATCCTTTGGGGGATGGCTCTTTAACTTGCCGTTCATTACATGGACGGATTTCCAGTGACTTTTCTAATACCCTGTTGCTGAGGTCTCTTTTCGATAACCAGCATGCTGTCATAATAACTCATCGACCAAGCTGAGGACGTGAAATGATTGTCTGGAGATAATTGATTACGAGAATGCCAAGCATTTAAATTGTCAATCAAGCTTTTGGAATATTCGATAAAACTATTGGGGTTGCGTAATCCGCCCCCAAACTCTGCCCAATAGCTTGTATGCAAATCCTCAATAAGATAAACCCCATTGGGAGAAAGGGTAGGGAAAAGTTCCTCGAATGTGATTTTTTGCTGGTGCATGAGATGACCGCCATCGTCGATGATAATGTCTATCTTAGGCAAAGATTGCTTTAACTCCCTCAGAAATGTCCGGTCACCTTGATCGCCTACCAGGATCTTGATTTGATCTTCCTCAAATGACTTACATAGAGGGTTAATATCAACTCCAAATATGGAGGCCTTTTTTCCGAAATAATGCTTCCACATTTGAAGGGACCCGCCATGAAACACCCCGATTTCCAAAATATTCACATCTCGGCCGACAAAGCGGCCAAAATGGTGCTCATAAATATCGAAATAGTGCGTCCATTTATCGATCAACCGTTTGTTATTATTTTCAAAGTAATCTATTAATTTTCCCATCAATAGTCTCCTTTCCAATGAAAAATCGATGCCCGAAACATGGAAACTCCTCGGTCGCTAGCCTCTCTCCCTTTTCTAGTTAAACTATCCTATTCGATGACTGCTATCTTCGGAAGGGCATATATCATTTAAAAATTAGGGCTGCAATCTACTATTTCCACCTAGTGATATGCCTCGAGCCATTTGCTCTAGCGACTCATACGATAGAGGAATGGAAGAGTAGAGGAGGCGTCCCCTTTGCCGATCTTGGACACAGGGCTGCTGTTTAACCGAGAGTTAAGGCGCACGGCAAGCCTAAGAATTACAGTCATGAACCGCGGAAGGCAGCAAGCGTCGGCCGGCATTCAGGTGTATACGATCGCGTCGGAAGAGGCTGGCGGGCATGAGCCGCCGCCGCTGTACGGCGAGCAACAGGGAGGAGGGTACGGGAAGCTGGTCATGCGGAGACTCGCGATCGTCGAGCTGCAGCCGGTCGGGTATGCCAGCGGTACGTTTACGGTTCAGCACGACGTGAGGGAATGGCCTGTCTTTGGCGTCAGCATCACCGCCGGGGGGCTTGCCGCGGGAGAAGTGTTCGCCTCGATGGCCGAGCTGGATGAGAGGGGCGAGATGATCGCCCAGCATAATCTGCAGGTGATGACCGCCCTCATGGACGAAATGATGCACGCCTACGTTGCCAATCACACCGGACATACCGTTACGGTGATTCAGACCGCGACCAACACGCGAGTGGCGACCATCCCGTTTCCGGCCGGGAGCAGTCCGCGGCAGCTTGATTTTACGCCGAACGGACGGGAAGTGTTCGTGACTTGTCAAGGCGATAAAACGGTCAAAATCATCAATGCGATGACCCACGCCATTGTCGGCGAAATTACGTTTCCGCAAGGGGCTGTGCCGCTTGCGGTCGCCATTTCGCGAAATAGCGGCAAAGCGTATGTGACGACGATGATGGAGGATTACATCGTTGTCGTCGATACGGAAACAAGAGCGTTCGTCAAGCTCATTCCGCTCCCGCCGGGCAGCGATCCGATCGCGCTGGCCGTGACGCCGGACGGTCAGCACGCATACTGCTGCTTAATCAACAAAGGCTGCATTGCGGTGTTGGACACGGCCACGCATGCCCTTAAGTCGATGATTAAGCTGCCGCCGGGAGCGAAGCCGTCCGCGATCGCATTTACGCCTGACGGGGCGATCGCGTACGTGACGGACGTCCGATTCGAGCGGGTCTACGCGATTCAAACGGAGAGTGGCGCGATTGCGGCGACAATCATGCTCGATGAGGGCAACGACCCCCAGAAGCTCGTCATAACACCGGACGGCGCGCTTGCGTATGTGGCGATACGCGGAGGCGACGAGATCGTCGTGATCAATCTGTCCCGCAACGAGATTTTGACCCGCATCGAGCTCCCGGCAGGCAGCAATGCAAGCGATATCGCGATAACGGCGGATGGGTTGAAGGTGTACGTGACGATACTGACCTTCGGCTACGTCGCCGTCATTGATGTTGCAAGCCAGCTCCCGATCGCCATCTTGCCAACGGGCAGCTTTCCTTCTGGCGTCGCTATTTCACCGATTTTGCTCGATTGAACCGTCCTTCTCACAAGCAAAGCCGCGGACAGGAAAGAAGCTAATAAGCTTCCTTCCTCCGCGGCTTTGTTATCTTTTTTGATCAATTTTAGAGCGGGAGCCAATTCAACACGCGCTGAATGTTCGCATCCCAATAGCCCCACTCATGCTCGCCCGGCCCTTCCTCATACTCGAGCGGAAGACCCAGCTTGAGCGCATGATCCCGGAACCGGGTGTTGTGCTCGTACAGGAAATCCTCGGTGCCGCAGCATTGGAACAGCTTTGGAACCGGCTTGCCGGAAGCGGTGAGACGTTCGGCGGCCAGGAACACATTGTTGGGAAGCGCATCGGCTTTCTCGTGCGTCCCGAAAATCAGATTGTAATCCGCCGGGAAGCGGTCATGAAAGCTTCTCACATCAAGAGCGCCAGACAGGCTGGCTGCCGCCGCATAGCGCTCCGGGAAATTGAACGCCAGCTTGAACGCACCATAACCGCCCATCGACAGACCGGCCACAAAATTATCCTCCCGGCGGTCCGAGAGCGGGAAGAAGGAGCGGGCGATCGCAGGCAGCTCCTCGCTGATGTAAGTCCAATACTTCATGCCTTTATCCATGTCGGCATAATAGCTGCGGTGAACGGCCGGCATTACGACGGCGATCCCTAGCGGCGCGACGTAACGCTCGATCGAGGTCCGGCGCAGCCAGATGGAGTGGTCGTCTGATAAGCCGTGCAGCAGAAGGAGCGTCTTCAACTTTGCCGAGCCGGCGCTGGAGGCCATCCCGATTTGCGAAGGGGCGGACTGTGGTAAAATAACGTTCATCGACATCGATAAACCGAGTATTTCGGAATGGAAATCGCATTGGATTAATGCCATGCTTAAGTTCAACCTCCGGTTATAGAAGATGTGGTTAGGACTAGCTCTTTCATTTTACACGATTTGGGTCGAACTTGAAGCTGCATAGAGAAAGGAGCTGCAAAACAATGAAAATGCAAGCGGCGATGCAAGGACAAGAGCTCCTGACAGATACGCTTCGGGAACAGCTTGCAGTTTGGAAAATACACGATGTGATCGTTCTGCGGCGCGGCGAGCTTCTAATGGAGTGGCATGACAGCGGGGCGGACCGGCTGGCCGCGGTGTATTCCTGCACGAAAAGCATCCTCTCCGCGCTTATCGGCATCGCCATCGAAGAAAAGTACATAGGCGGCATCGAGGAGCCGATCTCCAACTATTTTCCGGGGTTGAATACCGATGAGCGCAAGAGCCGCATCCTCATCAAGCACCTGCTGACGATGACCTCCGGACTTGAGTGGCCGGATTTTGACAAGCCTTATTGGAAAATGAAGCGGACCGACGACTGGATCGTATTTATCCTCTCGCAGCCGATGGCGCAAGATCCCGGAGAAGCATTCGCCTACAATTCCGGAGGCTCTCATTTGCTCTCGTCGATTCTGACGAAAGCCACGGGCTCTTCAACCTACGCGTATGCGGAAGAGAAGCTGTTCCGGCCGCTGCGTTTTCGCAAGCCGAGATGGAACAGCCATGATGGCGTCTATGAAGGCGGAGCAGGCCTGCATTTGACGTCGAACGATATGGCGAAATTCGGGCAGCTATACTTACAGGGCGGCCGCTGGGAAGGGGATCAGCTTATTCCGCGGTCGTGGGTCGAAGTCTCCACATCGGTGCATCACAAAGGACTTGCCCATTACGAGCCCCCGATATTCGGCGAATACGGCTATCATTGGTGGATATCGCTGCAATCGCAGAACGGCGTGGCGGATTGCTGCTTTGCCAAAGGCTACGGCGGCCAGTACATATTCATCGTGCCGTCGCTCGACCTGGTTGCCGCGATCCGCAAGGAGCCCGAAGGCAAGAGCGGCGCGATCTACGCGAAGGAGCTGCTGTATAAGCATATCGTTCCGTTCTGTTCATAATCTGTTCAAAAACCGCTGATATGCTTATAGCGTACGAACAGATTAGAGAGGAACTGATCCGAATGGAAGAACGCCCGAATCAAGTTGAAAAAGGAAATTGGAAGCAGCTGATCCGATTGATCCGGCAGACCCGGCCCTCCGCAGGGCTGATCATCATCGCCGTTACGATGGGATTGATCGGAACGCTGATCTCGCTCGTTATTCCGCTGTTTACGAAAAATCTCGTTGACGGCTTCTCCATCAGCCGGTTGAGCTGGCAGCAAATCGCCATGTTCGGCGGCGTCTTCGTCCTCCAAGCGCTGGCAAGCGGCTTGTCCATGTATTTGCTGAACGCGATCGGGCAGCGCGTCGTCGCCAACCTGCGCGACAAGCTGTGGCGGAAGCTGCTGAAGCTGCCGGTCAGCTACTACGATAACCATCGGACGGGAGAAACGATCAGCCGGATGACCAGTGACACCGGTATCGTGAAGCAGCTTATCGCGGATAATTTGACGAATTTCTTGACCGGTATCATATCCGTCATCGGCTCCGTCGCGGTCTTGTTCTATATGGACTGGCAAATGACCTCCGTCATGCTTGGCGTCATTCCGGTCGCGGCGCTATTCATGGCACCGCTCGGCAGGCAAATGTATCTGGTATCGAAAGGACTGCAGGAGGAAACCGCTTCGTTTACGACGACATTGACGCAGGTGCTGTCCGAAGTGCGGCTCGTCAAATCAATGAATGCCGAGAAGCGCGAATACGCAGCCGGCAGCAAAGGCATTAACTCGCTGTTTAAGTTCGGCTTGAAGGAAGCGCGCATCCAAGCGATGATCGCGCCGCTCATGTTCTTCGTCATGATGATGCTGCTCGTCGTTATTATCGGATACGGCGGCATGCGCGTCTCATCCGGCGCATTGTCGGCCGGCGAGCTGGTCGCATTCATTCTTTATCTCATTCAGATCGTCATGCCAATGACGCAAATTACGTCGTTCTTTACGCAATTCAAGAAGACGGTCGGCGCCACGGAACGCATCATCACGATTCTGGATGCGCCGGAGGAGGATCATGAGAGCGGCATTCCCGTCGTGAAAGCGGATCAGACCCTTTCGATCAATAACCTCAGCTTTCAATATTCGAACGGCGAGCCGGTCTTGTCGGGGCTTGATTTTCGCGTCGAGCCGGGTACGGTAACGGCGATTGTCGGCCCCAGCGGCGGCGGCAAGACCACGCTTTTCTCGCTGCTCGAACGGTATTACGAGCCGACCGGCGGCTCCATCAAGCTCGGCCAAGATCCGATTGACCGCTTTAATCTCGAGGTTTGGCGCAGTCAATTCGGCTATGTTTCGCAGGAAAGCCCGCTGATTGCGGGTACGATTCGGGACAATCTATGTTATGGCATCGGTCATGAAGTAAGCGAGGCGAGCATAGTGCGGGCAGCCGAAATGGCCTACGCACATGAATTCATTAGCGAGCTGCCAAACGGTTATGATACAGAGGTTGGCGAACGCGGGATCAAACTCTCCGGCGGTCAGCGTCAGCGGATTGCCATCGCAAGGGCGCTGCTGCGCGACCCGAAAATATTGATGCTGGACGAGGCAACGTCGAGCCTCGACAGCAAATCCGAGGTTGTCGTGCAGGAAGCGCTCAAAAATTTAATGGTCGGCTCGTCATCGCCCACAGGCTGTCGACGGTCGTGGATGCCGATCACATTTTGTTTATCGAGAAGGGGAGGCTGACGGGCAGCGGCACGCACGCGGAGCTGCTGGAGACGCACCCGATGTATTTGGAATTTGCCACGCAGCAGCTACGGCTGCAAGAGAAAGAAACCGTAGAATTAGAGTAGTCAGCATGGACGGGCCCGTGTATAGTTAAGGGTGGCAATTTTAATCAATCAAGTGAATGTCAGGGAGGAATATACGATGCAAACGAAATTTTTGAAAGCACTCTGGGGGATGGAAGGCACTCCTTACCGGGATATGTTTGTTCGGATTAAAGCTGCGGGCTTCGACGGTGTCGAAACGCCGATGCCGGATGCCGAGCACGAAAATGAATTCAAGGAACTGCTTCAAGAGTTCCAATTTGACTTTATTCCGCAAATCTTCACGGGCGGCAGCGATCATGCGGCACATGCGGCCAGCTTCGCGGAGCAAGTAGAGCGTGCGGTATCCTTCAAGCCGCTGTTCGTCAACTCCCACAGCGCGCGCGACCACTTTACGTTTGAGCAGCAAGTTAGCTTCTTCGAGCAGGCGCTTGCCGTTGAACGTTCGACAGGCCTTGCAGTCGGCCATGAAACGCACCGCCAGCGCGCGATGTTTACGCCTTGGACGACAGCTCGCTTGCTGGAAGCACTGCCAGAGCTGAAAATTACGGCGGACTTCAGCCACTGGACATGCGTTTGCGAATCGCATCTGGCTGACAATAGAGCGGACATCGAGATCGCCATATCCCGCACGCTCCACATTCATGCCCGCGTAGGCTATGCGGAAGGCCCGCAAGTGCCGGATCCGTCGGCACCGGAGTATGCAACCGAAGTCGCTTTGTTCGAGGGCTGGTGGAAAGAAATGATCCAAAGCCGCGCCGCTCAAGGTAACGCGATCTCCACGGTAGTGCCGGAATTCGGCCCTCCAGGCTATATGCACACGCTGCCGCACACGAACGTACCGGTTGCGGATCTGTGGGAAGTAAACGATTGGATCTATAGACGTTTCAAAGAAAACGTAAAAAAATGGCAGGCGTAAGCCGTTAAAAATTCGGAAATTCCATTCTCAATGATAATTATTATCACTGTTGGCTATACTAATGTATAGAAGGACAGGATGAGCCGCCTTCTGGACGAGGCGGCTCATTTTTCTGAGTGAAGCTGAATTAGATTTTAGGCTCAAACGTTTTGCAATCTGTTTCTTCGGAATTATGCGCTTGCTTCCCGCGATTGTTGACGACATAGATCGAGGAAGCGTTGCAGTGGTTCCCTGCCGCCCAATACTTGCAGGAATTCACTTCGCAGAGTACATCCTTTGCCATTATAAATCACCTCCGTTCCCATCTAGGATGGTCTTTTTGTCATGCCTTTTATACCTTTGCCGCGAAGTTTATTGCGCCTTTCGCGGTTTAGCGGCTATGATGGAACATATCGTAGAACGCGGAACGGAAGGCGAATTGGGGAATGATGAAGAGGCAAATTTTGTGGCTGGTGTATGGGGCTTTGACGGGAATGATTGTCGGATCGGCTGCCGCTTTATTTTTGGCTGGTCTCGAATATGCAACTTATCTTCAGATCGAGCATTTTTGGCTGCTGTATGTTTTGCCGCTTGCAGGTGCGGCTGTCAGCTTGTTGTATGCGAGGTTTGGCCGTAATTCAAGCAAGGGAAACAACTTGATCATCGAGCAAGTCCGGCGTGGCGATCGGAAAGCTGAGTCGTTTGAAGAAGTGCCTTTTCGGATGGCGCCGTTTATTCTGATCGGCACTTGGATCACGCATCTTTTCGGCGGTTCGGCCGGACGTGAAGGTACAGCCGTTCAAATGGGCGGAAGCCTGGCGGATTGGCTGAGCCGACTGCTGAAAGCCGATGCGGAGGGACGGCGCGTCTTGCTGCTATGCGGCATCAGTGCGGGCTTCGGTTCCGTATTCGGTACGCCATGGGCGGGAATGATCTTTGCGCTGGAAGCAGTGACGATGGGCAGACGGGTTGCTTTTTCCGCTATTCTGCCTTGTCTGGCAGCGGCTTTGATCGGAAATTATACGACGCTCGCATGGGGAATCGCTCACTTGGCGTACGACATGGGCGAAATACCTTCATTTAGTTGGATGGTTGTTTTGAACGTAATGCTTGCCTCCATTGCATTCGGCTTGATGAGCTTGCTGTTTGCAGTATCGGTTCAAGGATTCAAACTCTTTCTCTTGAAGTTGATCGCTGCAGGCTGGGCAAGAGCTTTCGTTGGCGGACTTATCGTGATCGCCCTTGTCTATGCGGCCGATTCGCGCGATTACTTGGGATTGAGCCTGCAGCTCTTGCTGCAGTCGTTTCAGGAGGACCTGCCGGCGGCGGCCTTCATATGGAAAACCATTTTTACCGTCGTCACGCTAGGCTCCGGTTATCTTGGCGGTGAAGTTACGCCGCTCTTCGTCATCGGAGCAACGCTTGGCAGCTCATTAGCGCCGTTCCTGCACATGAATGCTGGATTTCTGGCGGGCCTCGGCTTGATTGCCGTATTCGCCGGAGCGGCAAACGCGCCGATTGCATGCTTTGTGCTCGGTATGGAGCTGTTCGGCGCTGCAGGCGCGGGATACATGCTGCTCGCTTGCGTGGTCAGCTATATGGTTTCCGGTCATACGGGGATCTACAGCGCGCAGTTGGCGGGCGTCAACCGGCCGAAGTATTACATTCGAGTCCCAGGCATTCAATTGCTGCATCAACAATACAAAAAAAGAAGGAACGCTCGTTTATGAGCGTTCCTTCTTGCGTCATTCTTATTAAGATACGCGGCGTGCAGTCGTGTAATGCTTAGCCCACCAGCCGGTTCTGATGCTGGAAATCATAACGCCAGGCTTACCGTACGTGTGAATGATTTTACCGTCGCCGATGTAGATGCCTACATGGTGGATCGGTTTATAAAAGAAGACCAAATCGCCCTTCTTTAAGTTGCTCTTGCCGACATAGCGGCCTCTTTTAGCTTGGTCCTTGGACTCACGCGGCAGGTAGATGCCTTGCTTTTTATACAAGTATTTAGTGAAAGAAGAGCAGTCGAAGTAACGCGTCGTGCTCGTCGAAGCACCGAATCTATATGGTGTGCCAAGATATCTTTTAGCTGTGCTGATGATTCTGTTCGCTTCTGTAGTAGTAGTTGCATGCGCAGGTTTTGCTGTAAAGGCTGCCGTGCCGCCAAGCAGCAAAGAGAAGCTAAGCGTTACGCTCATTACGATTTTAGTAAGTTTGTTTTTCATGATCATATTCCCCCTATGATGTGATTCATGATGTGCAATTTGGCGCAGGACCAATTGCCCGCTCAAACACTATAGCACATCTAAAATTTCCATCATTTACTTAGAAAGCGTATACATCGCATGAGACAAGGGATTGAGCCGAATTATGAGAAATCGATTAGAAAATATTCATAGAACGCATATTGACAGACGCGTCCGAATACATTCTTGGAATGATGAGGCGACGAAGGAGCGTTTGTACGATGCTGTACTTTTATATTGGGAGCATTCTCGCCGTTACGGGCTTGTCCGGCTGGTCGATTATGCGTACGTACATTAGAAGTCCTTTCCTAAGCTGCATGGCCGGCATGATGATCGCGATGACGATCGGGATGATGACGAGCGTATCGGTCGGCACGATCGCAGGCATCCTCTATCCGCAAGACCTGACCGTTCCTACCGCGGGAGCCGTGCTGCTCGGAGTCGTGTGCGGTTATTTGGCGGGAAAGCCGGTTAGTACGATGGCAGCGCTGGACGGCATGCTTGCGGGCATCATGGGCGGCATGATGGGAGCGATGCTGGGCGTCATGGCCGGAAAGCACGCTGCCATGATGGTGCTCTTCATCGACGTGTTGTATCTATTTATACAATTGATTGTTTTGCAGCTGATCCGGGAGGAGTCGCAGGAAGAGAATAATGAAGCGGCCGACGGAGCCAAACAGACGCCGCTGCTGCATCCGTTCGCATTCGGACTGGGCGTATTCGTGCTTGCTGCCGTGTTTTTGTATCAAAGCTGAGGAGAGATGAGCGATGACAACGGTCATTCAAGTGAAAGGCATGTCCTGCCAGCATTGCGTAAACAGCATCGAAGGCGCTTTGAAAAAGAGCGGCGTTGCGGCGAAGGTCGATTTGAGGGGCAGCCGCGTCACGGTTCATTTCGAGGAGACTGCGATCACGTTGGACCGGATTAAGTCGCTGATCGAAGATCAAGGTTTCGATGTCGTCTGATTGGCAACCGTTACAAGCCGGCTAATCCTTTTTCGGATTAGCCTTTTTATATGGAACCATGCTATGATTACAGTTTGAATCCTGACTGAATGCTGGAGGCTTTGAAATTGGCAAATACGTATCCGTTTGACTTTGATCCGAAACAATCTTTCATCCAGCAAGCCAGCGATTGGATTGCGGATGTGTTCTATGAGCGGCTGCCCGAAGCCGGCTTCGAGCTGAGGGACGAGCAGATTTACATGGCCTTTCAATTGGAAAGGGCCTATAGCGAGAAACAAACGATTTTTGCGGAGGCCGGTGTTGGCACGGGCAAAACGCTCGTTTACTTGCTTTACGCCATTAACTATGCGCGTTATACACGAAAACCGGCCATTATCGCATGCGCGGACGAGTCGCTGATCGAGCAGCTGGTGAAGCCGGAAGGCGATATCGCCAAGCTAGCGCGCCACTTGGATCTGACAATCGATGCGCGGCTCGGCAAATCGATGGATCAATATATATGCTTGAATAAGCTGGAAGACGCGCGGGGAGGCATCGAGGATGCGGAAGCCTATGGCTCCATTTACGCTTCGCTTCCCGATTTCGTCCACAATCCGGCGACGATGCAAGCTTTCTACCCTTACGGCAACCGGAAAGACTATCCGGAGCTGACGGATGAGCAGTGGAAAGCGATCGGCTGGGATGTGTTCCAGGACTGTCTCGTGTGCAGCCGCCGTCACCGTTGCGGCCAGACGCTTTCGCGCGAGCATTACCGCAAGGCGGCGGATATCATCATTTGCTCGCATGACTTCTACATGGAGCATGTTTGGACCTATGAGGCGCGTAAACGCGAAGGACAGCTGCCGCTGCTGCCGGAGCACAGCTCGGTTGTATTTGACGAAGGGCATTTGCTCGAAACGGCCGCACAGAAAGCACTTACCTACAAATTAAAGCACAGCGTATTCGAATCCATCATTACGCGTCTCCTGAATGGCGAAATCCGCGAATCGCTCGCGGTGACAATTGATGAAGCAATCGAGCAAAGCGAACATCTTTTCCGCTTGCTTGAATCAAGCAGCCGCGCAATCGCGGGGTCGGAGCGCCGGGAGGTCGTGATGTCGGATCAACTGTTAAAGGAAGTGAACCGGTTCGGTGCCGTGCTTGCGGCTATTGAAGAGGAGCTCGTCTTCGAAAGCGGGTTGTTCACGCTTGACGCCTATCAGCTGACCATCGTGGAAGAGCATTTGGAAATGCTGCAGCTAGCCCTTAATCTGTTCAAGCGGCCGAGCGGCTTGATTTCATGGATTGAACAGGAGCAGGAGGGCATAACGCTGGTCATTATGCCTAAGCTCGTTAAGGAGATCTTGAAAGAGCGCGTGTTCTCGAAAAACATGCCGATCGTGTTCTCTTCCGCCACCATGTCCGTGAGCGGATCCTTCGATTATATGTCCGCCAGCCTTGGCATCCGGCAGGCGCTGTCGTTCTCGGTCGCTTCGCCTTACGACTATGAGCGGCAAATGAGCGCGGCAGTTGCCGCGATCGGCGGCCAGGAAAAGAAATTGAAGCTGGCGCTCGCACGGCTGCAGCAGTCGCAGGGCCGTGCGCTCATTCTGTTCCCGTCGAAAGAAGAGCTGCTCCGCTTCAAGTTGGATATTGCGGCCATCCCTGATTTTGCCGCATTCCGGTTTCTGTTCGAGGGAACGGCGGAAATCAGCCACTTGATCGACGCCTTCCAAAGCGACGAAGCAAGCGTGCTATGCGCGGTTACGCTCTGGGAAGGACTAGATATCCCGGGACCGTCGCTGTCGCACGTTATGATGTGGTCGCTTCCGTTCCCGCCTCAAGACCCGGTATTCACCGCGAAACGCAGAGATGCTGCGGCGCCTTTCGAAACGGTGGACATGCCTTATATGCTGCTTCGGTTGAAGCAAGGACTTGGCCGCCTCATTCGCAGAAGCGAGGACTCAGGGCTGATTACGATCATGGGAAATGAGCTTGCGGATGAACGAGTATTGGATCAAGTGAACCGCATTCTGCCCGAAGGCGTCCGGCCGGAGCTCCTGAGCGTCTAGCGAATTGACATCTAGTAAATCTGTCTCTACAATTTGAATAGAATAGGCTCATAGAAAGGGATGGGAATCCATATATGTCGCAGCCAATGAAGAAATCCACGTACAAAAGCCAGCGCAAAGCCGAGGCGGAGAAGCAGGAGAAGCAGCGCAAGGCGATGAGGAAGCTGTTCTGGGCAATAGGCATCGTCGCCGTACTGGGCATTATCGCTGCCCTGATTTTTACGCCTAAGCCCGATCCTACCGCATTCGAATACGACCAGCTGCCGATTCTCGGCAAAGCGGACGCGCCGGTCAAAATCGTCGAATTCGGCGATTACAAATGCCCGTCCTGCGCGGTGTTCAGCCAGCAGATCAAGCCGCAGATCGAGAAGGAATATATCGAATCCGGCAAGGTAGCGCTGTATTTCATTAACTTCCCGTTCATCGGCGAAGATTCCACGACGGCCGCGATTGCCGCGCAGTCCGTGTACCACCAGAATAACGATGCATTCTGGAAATATTTCGATGCGCTCTACAAGAACCAGCAGGATGAGCACACCGTATGGGCGACGCCGGAATATTTGGTCCAGCTGGCGAAGGACAACCAAATTGATGTCGACCTTGACCTGCTCAAGAAGGATATCGAAGAGGGGACATACGAGTCGGAGGTTAACAAGCATTCCAAAGCAGCGAATGCGGCAAAGGTCCTGTCGACGCCGACGCTGTTCATTAACGGAGAAGAGTTTACGGGTCAATTCAGCGACTACGCGGCTATCAAGAAAGCCATCGATGAAGCGTTGGCTGCCGGTCAATCCGAATGAGCCGCGGATTCTTCGGCAAATACGCATTATACCTTGCCTGGATCGTATCCATTGCGGCGACGGGCGGGAGCTTATATTTAAGCGAAAACATGCATTTTATTCCATGTAATCTATGTTGGTATCAACGCATTTTCATGTACCCGCTCGTGCTGCTGCTCGGTATGGCCAGCTACCGGAACGACAGAAGGCTGATCCCGTATATTTGGCCGCTCTCGCTCGTCGGCGGACTGATCTCTGCGTACCATTATGCGGAGCAGCAAATTCCGGCTCTTGCCAAGATGCTTCCTTGTACCGTCGGCGTCCCTTGCAGCGACGATTACCTTGACTGGTTCGGCGGGTATGTGACCATTCCGTTCTTGGCCCTGATCGCTTTTGCGCTCATCACGATGCTGATGCTGAATGCGCGCCGTTCCGAAGAGGATTTGGCGGAAGAGGAAGAGCAAGCGGAAGAAACGGTAAGCGTGCAAGATACCTTATAATAAGAGTAGAAGCCCATGCGGGCTTCTTTTTTTTGTGCGAAAACGAGCCGTTTTCTCATCAATTCGACTGCATAAGTATGCATTTTTTCTGTCAATCAGGATAGAAGTGCCAAATTATGAACATTTCAAGGACATTTACCCGTTCATTTGTCCCGCCTATAGGGTTTCTGCTATCATGTATGGATGAATGAACAAAGGGTTAATTTTTTAAATAGCGCATCTAAACAGTTGGAGGTTACCTGCAATGTCAGCAGAGAATAATAGCCAGAAGTCGCCATGGGAACTCTATTACGGACCGAACTTGGGGTACATCGAAGAGATGTACGAAGCTTTCCTGCAGAACCCTGAGTCCGTAGAGCCGGCATTCAGAGATTCCTTCGCGAAATGGGGCCCGCCGCCTTCCGCGGGAGCCGTCGTCAGCGTACACCCGCCGCTCGCATCCGGTATTTCCGGTTCCGATAGCATTAAAACGATCGATCCCGCATTTCTGAAAAAAATCGTCGATGCCGGCAAACTGGTTCGGAACATCCGTACATACGGCCATTTGGCTGCCGATAACGATCCGCTTGGCTTGGTCGCCCCGCCCGACACGCGTCTGCTTGAGCCGCAGACCTTCAAGCTGTCGCAGGACGATCTGGAATCCATTCCGGCCTCATTGATCTGGGAGGAAGCGCCGGGGACGATTCGGACGGGCGCTCAAGCGATCGCCCACTTGAAAGGCGTTTACACGAATTCGTTCGGGTTTGAATTCGGCCATATTCATGCGGAGGACGAGCGGATTTGGCTGCACCGCCAGGCTGAAATCGGCATGGCAAGCAAGCAGATGAGCGCGAAGGAACGGATCGCTCTTCTGGACCGCTTGATTGCTGTCGAGCAATTCGAGACATTCCTGCACCGCGCTTTCGTGGGTCAGAAGCGGTTCTCCATTGAAGGAACCGACACGCTTGTGCCGATGCTCGACGAAATCGTTCGCGAGCTCGCGCATGACGGCGCCAAGCACATTCTGATGGGGATGGCGCACCGCGGGCGTCTGAACGTCTTGACGCATGTACTTGGCAAGCCGTATACGGCTATCTTCTCGGAGTTCCATCATTCGCCGAATAAGGAGAAGGACTTGTTCCCGTCCGAAGGCGCAATGGGCATCAACATTGGCTGGACCGGCGACGTGAAATACCACCTTGGCGCGCACCGCTCTTTGCAAGAGAACGAAACGGTCGAGACCCGTATTTCGCTTGCGAATAACCCGAGTCACTTGGAATATGTCAATCCGATCGTGGAAGGCTATACTCGCGCGGCGCAGGACGACCGCAGCACGTCCGGTTATCCGAAGCCGGATTTCGGCAGCGCGGCAGCTATCCTGATGCACGGCGACGCGGCTTTCGCAGGGGAAGGCATCGTCGGCGAAACGCTGAACTTCAAGAAGCTTCCGGGCTATGAGAACGGCGGCACGATTCATATTATCGTGAATAACCGGCTCGGCTTCACGACGGAGAGCAGCGATTCGCGTTCCACCTACTATGCGAGCGACCTTGCGAAAGGCTATGAAATTCCGATCGTGCACGTCAGCGCGGACGATCCGGAGGCCTGTATCGCAGCGGTTCGGATGGCATGCGAGTACCGTCAGAAATTCCATAAAGATTTCCTGATCGACATGATCGGTTATCGCCGGCACGGCCATAACGAGACGGACGATCCGGAAACGACGCAGCCTCTGCTGTATCAGAAGCTGCGCAAACACCCGGTCGCTGCCCGCATCTACGGAGAACGGCTGAAAGAGAAGGGGCTGCTCTCCGAGGACCAAATCGCGGGCATGCGTCAAGCGGGTCTTGCCAAGCTTCAGGCGGCGCTGGACGAGGTGAAGCAGAACGACAAGGAGTACAAGCAGCCGAAGATCGATGAGAAGAGCAAGCGCCGCAAGAAAGACATCGTTACTTCCGTACCGCTTAAGAAGCTCAAAGAAATTAACGAGGAGCTGTTGAAATGGCCGGAAGGCTTCAATGTGTACGAGAAGCTGGAACGGATTTTGATGCGCCGTTCCACGGCTCTCGAGAACGGAAGCAAGGTCGATTGGGGCTTGGCAGAGACGCTGGCGTTCGCGACCATTCTGTCCGACGGCACGCCAATCCGGCTGAGCGGCCAAGACTCGGAACGCGCAACCTTCGCCTTCCGTAACTTGGTGCTGCACGACGTCGAGACGAATGCGACGTTCTCGCCGCTGCACAAGCTGCCTCAGGCGAACGCGTCCTTCGCGGTGCATAACAGCCCGCTCGCGGAAGCTTCCGTGCTTGGCTTTGACTATGGCTACAACGTCTTCTCCCCGGAGACGCTCGTTATTTGGGAAGCGCAATACGGCGACTTCGCCAACTGCGCGCAGGTGATCATCGACCAATTCATAACGGCAGGCCGCGTGAAATGGTCGCAGAAATCCGGCCTTATCATGCTGCTGCCGCACGGCTATGAAGGCCAAGGTCCGGAGCATTCCAGCGCGAAGCTCGAGCGCTTCCTGCTGCTCGCGGCTGAAGATAATCTGACGATCGTCAACTTAACCTCCGCGGCTCAATATTTCCACTTGCTGCGCCGCCAGGCCGCGATCATCAACACCGATGAAGCGCGTCCGCTCATCGTCATGTCGCCGAAGAGCTTGATCCGTAACCCGAGCATCACTTCCGACCCGACGGAGTTCAGCCATGGCAAGTTCAAGCTGGTGCTTGAACAGCCGGGGCTCGGCCAGCGGCCGGATCAAGTAGAGCGGCTGATCTTCTGCACCGGCAAAGTGGCCATCGACCTCGAAACGGCTCTGGAGCTTAAGGACGGCCAAGCTTCGGATGCGTGGAACTGGCTGCATATCGTCCGCGTAGAGCAGCTGTACCCGTTCCCGAAAACGGATATCGAAGAGATCATCAAGCGGTACCCGAAATTGAAGGAAGTGCTTTGGGTCCAAGAGGAGCCGCAAAACATGGGCGCATGGAACTACGTCGAACCGCGTATTCGCGCGCGCGTAACGAAAGAAACAACGGTCCGTTACATCGGACGGCCTAAACGGTCCAGCCCGGCGAGCGGCTTCCAATATGTGCACAACATGGAGCAGCAGCGCATCATTTCCGTAGCGCTGAATCGCAGTACGCTTACAACGACAACTAAAGGGGAGAACAGCCATGAGTGAAATAAAAGTTCCCGAAATGGGCGAATCCATCGTAGAAGGCACGATCTCGAAATGGCATGTCAAGGCTGGAGACAGCGTCAATGTAGGCGATGTGCTGGCCGAGCTGGAGACGGATAAAGTCAATATCGAGATCAGCGCTGAGCAAGCCGGCTTCATCGAGCAGCTGCTACGGGGCGAAGGGGAAACGGTAGCCGTCGGCGAAACGATCGGCGTAATCGGCGTCAGCAACGGCAATATTCCGATGTCGCCAAGCAGCGATCCGGCAGCCGCGGAGGCGCCTGTTGCACCGTCCGGCTCCGATCCCGTATCGCCTGCCGCCCCGGTTGAACCGGCTCCTGCCCCTGCTCCTGTTCCAGCTGCGGCTCCTGCTCCAGCTGCTGCGGCGGCTCCTGCTTCTGCCGCCGAAACGGGCGCGGGCGTGTTCTCGGCAACGCCAGCGGCGCGCAAGCTCGCGAGAGAGCGGGGGATCGATCTTGCGCAAGTGCAAGCGAATGACCCGCTGGGCCGTATCCGCCAAGAGGACATAGAAGCGCATGCTGCGGGCGCTAAAGCTCCGGCAGCCGCAGCGCCTAAAATGCCGGCGGCACCTGCTCCCGCAAGCTCTGCTGCAGCTCCTGCGGCTGATCAGGGCAAGCCTGCCGAGCGCCGCAAAATGTCCCGCCGCCGCCTCACGATCGCGAAGCGTCTGGTCGAAGCGCAGCAAACGGCTGCCATGCTGACGACGTTCAACGAGGTCGATATGACGGCTATTATGGAAGTCCGCAAACGCCGGAAGGATGCGTTCAAGGAGAAGCATGACATCGGTCTTGGCTTCATGTCCTTCTTCACGAAAGCCGTAATCGGCGCGCTTAAGGCGTACCCTCTGCTCAATGCGGAAATTCAAGGCGACGAGATTATCGTGAAGCAATACTACGATATCGGCATTGCTGTATCCGCGAAGGAAGGGCTTGTCGTGCCGGTCGTTCGCGAAGCGGACCGTCTCAGCTTCGCGCAGATCGAGAAGCAAATCGCCGATCTTGCAGGCAAAGCGCGCGCCAACACACTGTCCTTGAATGATCTCCAAGGAGGCACATTCACGATTACGAACGGCGGCGTCTTCGGCTCGCTGCTGTCCACGCCGATTCTGAATGCGCCGCAGGTCGGCATTCTCGGCATGCACAAAATCCAGGTGCGTCCTGTCGCAATCGACAATGAGCGCATGGAGAACCGTCCGATGATGTACATCGCGCTTTCGTACGACCATCGGATCGTTGACGGAGCAGAGGCGGTACGCTTCCTCGTCACCGTGAAAGAGCTCCTCGAAGATCCCGAATCGCTGCTGCTGGAAGGCTAGTCCGGCTTTCATATACAAACACCAACCTCACTCGTTGACGTTAGGGCTTCTATCCCCGCACGTCAGCAAATGAGGTTTTTTTATTTGCTATTGCCCCCTTTTCTTCATAGAATGGTTGTAAGACAGCGAGAACTGGAGGCGAATGCAGATGAACGTGCGGAAAATGCGGTTATTTGATTTCGAAAACGTCCGCTCCAGCGAGGATCGGGACGAATATGAGAAGGATTACGCCAGATTGATCCAGTCACCGGCATTTCGCCGCCTGCAGGGCAAATCGCAAGTATTCGGCGCCGGAACCGGCGATTATTACCGGACGCGGCTTACGCATTCGCTGGAAGTGTCGCAAATCGCACGAGAGGTCGCGCGCAAGCTTGGCAAGAGCTATGCGTTCCTGGCCAAGAAGGAGCATCCCGGGCTGATGCTGGAGCCGGAGGTTGTGGAGGTTGCGGCGCTCGCGCATGATTTGGGCCATCCGCCGTTCGGCCATAAGGGCGAGGAAGTTCTGAATCAGCTGCTGAAGGATGAATATGGGCTGAAATACGAAGGTAACGCGCAAAATTTCCGCATCCTTATGTTTCTGGAGAAACGAGCGGGCAGCGACAGCGGGCTTGATCTTACGGCGGCCGTTCTGCTCGCCATCAATAAATATCCGTTCTGCCTGGAAGAACAGGGACGCCTCAAAGGGGTCTACAGCATGGAGTGGGAAGGCATTGGCGAGCTGCGCAGCGCATGGAAGATGCCGGAGGGCTGTGCCACGCTGGAGGCGCAGCTGATGGATCTATGCGACGATATCGCGTATTCGACGCACGATATCGAAGACGGTATAAGGGCCGGCAAAATCGTGATGAACCCCAGCTTGTTCGAGGATGACCGGCTGGTTGAGAGCGTCATTCAGGAAATCGTAGACGATCCCGGCAACGACGTTATGCGCTGGGAGCAGGTCGATATGAAGCTGATGGTCAAACAGGCGCTGCATCATTATTTGCAGCAATGGGAGAGCATCTATATCGAGTGCGGCCGGGAGCCGTCGCGCACGCGCAGAGAGATGAAGGCACGATGGGTGAGGAAGTTCGTCAGCGGCGTCGGGATCATTGACGATCCGGCGACAGGCTGGAAACGGGTGACCTTTATCCGGGACGGCGAACAGGACCTGGAGCTGCTCCGCACGATGGAAATATTGAAGAAGCTCGCTTGGGTGATGCTGATTAAGGACTTTAGAGTGCAGCGGCTTCATAAAAGAAGCGAAATCATTATTAAGCGGCTCTGGGACAGCTTTAAGGAACAGGATACCGGGCGGCTTATTATTCCGCCGGATTGGCTGGAAAGCTACGAACGGCAGAAGAGTGTCTGGCCTTGGGAACGCATGGTATCCGATTACATCGCGGGGATGACCGACGCTTACGCGGAGAAGGTGTATGCCGAGTTTTACGCCGGCTCATCGGGGACGAAATGGGGTTCACTATACGATCGAGATTAAAGAAACGCATAAACGGGAAAGGGTCATGTGAGGCTGTGACAGATCCTTCCCGTTTTTTATCGTTTAAATATGTTCAAAAGGGGCCATAGTGATGGAAGGCAACAATAGTACAGCGAAGTGTGCGGTACAACGGCTGGGAAGAGTTGTGGCTGTCGTTCCGAGCGGCGTCACGATTGAGGTGGAAGGAAAGGTATTGACGCTCCGCCATGATCGGGCGGAGGCGGGCGTTAAAACCGGAGACAACCTGCTTTGGAACGGCAAACTTTGGGTTGTTGTGCCGAACAATGACGAAAATTGAGGAATAATGAGAGAAGCTTAATCCCTACTGCACCCTGATATGAGGCGGCTGCTGCGAATCCTACAGTTAGGGGTGATCAGATCAGATGGAAGTCATGGAGACGAAACGCTGTTTATTTTGTGATGATCTTGTGAAGGTGAAAAGAAAAGGCGGCTGCGAGTGGTTCATTGATTGTGTGTGCGCTCCCGGCGAATCGTACGGTTTGCGCGAGGGCAGCTACGAGCAATTTCGCTTGCTGTCCCATTCGGAGAAACGGGGCACGTTTCCGATTATGTCCGCCTATATTCGAGAGCAGACGGATTGCGACGAGAAAGTCGTCATCTCCTATGAGGAACGGCAGGCCATCTTGCAATCTCCGCAAATTCCGGTGACGAGCGAAGAGAAGGGCGTTCGGCTGCTTCGCTATTTGCACCGGCACACGAGCGGACCAGGTGAACCTGTGGTCATCAGCCAATTTTCCCAAAGCCACAATTTGACGTATTCGCTGAACCTGCAGGAGCTTGTCTACATTACGGAAAAGCTGAAGGAAGAAGGCTATATCGAGCGGATCGGTTCGACATTCAAGCTGACTGAGAAGGGCTGGGTGGAAGCGGCGAACAGCGCAAGCGGGAGAGCTTTGATGCCTTGCTATGTCCTGCTTGGCGGCAGCGAGGAGAGCATCGGAAGAGAGTGGCTCGAAACGGTATTCCCGAGATTGATTCAGCTGGGCTACGCGCCCAAGTTTCTGGAAGAGGAATTGTCGCAGCGGCTTGATCCGAAGCCGATTGAGGCGCAGCTGCAAAGCGTAAGCAGCTCCAAGCTGTTAATAGCCGATGTATCGGAGCCGAATGCGGAGCTATGGCTTCGAGTCGGTTTTGCAATCGGAAACGAAATTCCCGTCTTGTGGACATGCAAGTCCGCTTCGGACGATCAACAGCTCCCTCTAGGCGTCAGACCGTTCTATTGGGACGATACGGAATCCCTCGTTAAATTGGTGCAGAAAGTATTGACAAAGGAGTAGTGCGAGGATTTAGGGGTTGCCCGGGATGGAGTCCATAGGCTATAATAATTTTATACAATTTAATTAAATGCAATATACTATGAACTCATATTCGGGAGGGAACCACTGATGAGCATTTATGATTTTACCGTTCGCACTATCACCGGCGAGGAGCAGTCGCTTTCGGTTTATAAGGGCAAGACGCTCCTGATCGTCAATACGGCCAGCGCATGCGGGCTTACGCCGCACTACAAAGGCTTGCAGCAAATATACGAGGCGCATAAAGACGAGAACCTAGTCGTACTCGGCTTCCCATGCAATCAATTCAAAGGCCAGGAGCCGGGCACGAACGAAGAGATCGCAAGCTTCTGCGAGCTTAACTATGGCGTCACCTTCCCGATGTTCGCCAAAATCGACGTCATCGGCGAGAATGCCCATCCGCTGTATAAATACTTGGTTGATGCGGCGCCAGCGCCTTACCATACAGGTACGATTGAGTGGAACTTCGTGAAATTTCTCGTCGACGATAAAGGCAACGTCGTGAAACAATATCCGGCGTCAACCGACCCGGCAGCGATCGAACCGGATTTGCGCAGCTTGCTTGATACCGGCAGCATCAGCGACGGCGCCGCGCCAAATACGGTGAACGACTAAGTCGACAAAGCACCCTTGCAGGGTGTTGAGGATAGTTTTATACAGTATGCACGAGTGCGAAGAAGGCGCTGAAACACTGGGATTGTATGCGCAGGAGTTGCGCTGAGTTTCGCATCATATTCAAGAGTTTCACATCATTCACATCAAAAAGACCGCTTTCCCGGTAATGGGGGAGCGGTCTGTTTTTCATTTCGCTTTAAAGATCGTATCTAAGCGGCTCACCTTGCAGTAGTTGGTATGTAGCGCAGGAGTGGCGCAGATCGTGGAACCTAACTGCCTTCAATCTTTCTGTACGGTTAACAAACCGTATCCACCATAGGTTACCTTTGTACCTATTAGCGGTCTTCCGTCCCATGTGCTGAATACTAGAAAATGATCCCCGCCTTGCCAGAGATCCTCACATTTAAGGCGGTTCTTCGCGCACTCCCGCTTCAACTCGCGCAACAGGGGGATAGCTTCGCCTGTAATGGCTTTTGTGCTTTACTGCCTTTTGTTTTCGGCTCCTTAAGCTGTAAGCCTTCCGTAATAGTATAGCTGAGACTTTGCGTAACGGTGATTGTACTGGTATCAAGGTCAACGTTATCCCAGGTTAGGCCGAGCAATTCCCCTTGACGTAGTCCAGATACGAGCGCCAGATTGACAAGAACGCGATAAATAAGTGGTTCATGCTCCAATGCAGCAAGTAGAACAGGGAAGTCCTCACGGGTGTATACTTTCATTTCGGTTTGGTTCCATTTCGGGCGCTTCACCTTCCGCACATTTGCCGGCATAAACCGTAAGTGGGACAGGAAACGCAAACCCGCGCCGTTTCTGGGTTTTCTATATATAGAATGTCCCACTCTGTTCCGCTATAGGGGGTATCTGCCCCACTAATTTCAGTCTACTTTAGCCGGATCAAATCGAAAAAATCTGTAAAGCAATGATACATAAGGATTTTTGGGTTATATTCAACGAGCTTTTCTTTGACGAATGCATTGAGCGTCATTTTCTCCGGAGCGATAAATTCGCCGGCGTTCGCGAGAGCGATGGTAAGGTCATACCAGTCTCCGAAGCGCTATATCGTAACACCAATCCGTTCATCGCCCTTCTCTAGTAACTCGCGAACGTCATTCTGGCTCGGTAGCTTACTCGACGGCAAAGATCTGCGAGCTGATGCTCAGGTCAATCAGTTGCGCGTAGCTCTCTTGAGCGGGAGCTACAGCAGCCGAGGAATGGCGGAGAGGAGCTCCAGGGAGTTGAACGTTGTTCTCTTCCTGCTGGAAGGGTCACATGCGGTAGAAAAATTTACCCTGCTTAATTGTTAGATGCATCAAGTGTTTTGGTCAGCGAAATAAAATAAATTTAAAATTAGCTTCATCCTTCGGGCAGCATTTTTTATAGTGGACTTTGAATCGTTATCTGAGTTCATGTAAGCATACAAGGTGGTCGTGATCGCTTGCGCCAACAAGCTTCTCCATCACGTCTTTGCCATCCTTAGTAAAAGCGAGCCCTTCAATGCTTAACCATAATTACCCATAATCCTTCACGCCAATAAAGGATTATTTGTTGTCCCTAAAAAAGAGTATACCAGCAAAGTGATGCATGACAAATATGAAATGCTTGATAAGTATTAGCTGGTTTTTAGTACTTGGATCAAGTTTTTCATTTGGCGATGACAAGAACATGATCCGATTCCCAAGGTATATATTTACGAATAATGGAGATCTTAATTTCCTAAAGGGATGTAAATTTGGGAATAATTTACATAAACTTACTGACTAGTTGATTATTCTATCGGGTTTCTTTTTGAAGATACTGGGAAACCATTGCGTCCTTTCTTAGTAAATTAAAATGCGTTTGATTCTGTCCTGCCTGCTGGCAAGTCATCTAAGGAGGATTCATGCCAATACGACCTACATATCCAGGTGTCTATGTCGAAGAAATCCCCAGTGGGGTCCACCCTATTGTTGGAGTTAGTACATCTGTGGCGGCCTTTGTAGACTTTTTCCCTCGTGGACCAATCAACAAGGCTACGCAGATCACTAATTTTGGCGATTTTCAACGTATTTTTGGAGGGTTGGATAAGCGTAGTGAAGCCAGCTATGCAATCCAACAGTTTTATCTCAACGGTGGGCAGCTTGCCTGGGTTGTTCGCGTTAACAGTGACAAGATGAAAATGGTTTCCGCAAGTTATACGCTGGGAAGCACATTGAAAGTTACTGCGGCTAATCCGGGGACTTGGGCAGGGGGTTCGTCCGGCAACTCACCCAATAGCGTGCAGGTAGCCATCGATAAAAATACCCCTGATCCTTCCGATCAGTTCAATCTCGCAGTGCGTGAAGTTGCAACCGTGAATGGCAAGAAGAAAGTGGTCAGTAGTGAGATCTATCGAAATTTGACCATGACTAAAAATAATGCCCGCTACGCGGTCAATGTTGTCAATGCTTCCTCAGCACTCATTGCGTTGACTGATCTTAACACCGGTACGGGTTCAGTGGAATTGCCATCACGCACAAGTACAACAATTGAAGATGTTATTGCTTCAAGCGTTGTTAACGACTCAGCGACCGATGCATATAAATCCCTGACCGGTGGTGACGATGGTGACCTGTTCGATAGCGATGGGCAATTGAAGTCCGATCGATTTACGATTTTCAGCGAGGCGTTGACCGGCGATCAGAAGGAGAACACGGGGATATATGCGCTAGATAACATTGCGCCTTTTCATTTCAATATTCTCTGCATTCCGGCAACGGCCAATCTGGGAAACGAAGACTACCTTTCGACATATAAGAAAGCTATTCCCTTCTGCGAGGATAAGCGCGCCGTCGTGCTAGTGGACATCCCGACAATCATTGATACCGTTGAAAAGCTAATGGATAGTAATTTTCAAGGAACGCTTGACCAATTGCGCATCAATCCCAATGCTGCGACCTATTTCCCACGGTTGCATATTGCCGATCCACTCAACGAGAATCGACCGCGAAACGTTGGACCAAGCGGCACGCTAGCGGGGATATACGCGCGAACCGATGCCACGCGCGGTGTCTGGAAGGCTCCAGCAGGGACCGATGCTGCTTTGGTGGGGGCGGATTTGCCGCTCAAATTGACCGATCAGGTTAATGGCAATTTGAATTCATTGGGAATAAATGTATTGCGTAATTTCCCCATTTTCAGCACGGTGAGTTGGGGAGCCCGCACGCTTGACGGCGCGGATATGAAAGCCAGTGAATGGAAATATATACCGGTAAGGCGAACAGCGCTCTTCATTGAACAGAGTCTCTATGAGGGACTGAAGTGGGTCGTGTTTGAGCCCAATGCCGAGCCTCTCTGGGCGCAGATTCGTCTCAACGTGAGCGCCTTCATGCAGAGTCTTTTCAGACAGGGAGCATTTCAGGGACAAAGTCGAAAGGATGCCTACTTAGTCAAATGTGACTCGGAGACCACTACGCAGAACGACATAAACAACGGGATTGTCAACATCGTTGTAGGCTTTGCCCCGCTCAAACCCGCAGAGTTTGTTATCATTCAGTTGCAACAGATGGCCGGTCAAATTCAAGTCTGAGAGAGGATGGAGACACGATGGCACAGTTTTCTGCGAATCCGCAGCGGTTTGATCCATATAAAAACTTTAAGTTTCGCGTGAAGTGGGACGGAAAATACGTCGCCGGTGTCAGCAAGGTCGGCGCTCTTAAACGCACAACCGAGGTAATCAAGCACCGCGAGGGCGGAGATCCAAGCAGCAGCCGCAAATCACCGGGGAAAACGGAGTATGATGCCATCATTTTGGAACGCGGAGTGACCCATGATCCCGAGTTTGAGCGTTGGGCCAGCAAGGTGTGGAATTATGGATCTGGCCTGGGGAGCGAAGTTTCGCTCAAGGATTTTCGCAAAGATCTGATTATTGAACTCTACAACGAAAGCGGTCAACTTGCACTTTCCTATCATGTCTACCGCTGTTGGGTGTCGGAATACCAGGCCCTTCCTGATCTGGATTCCAATGCTAACGCTGTTGCGATTCAGCACATCAAGCTGGAGAACGAGGGCTGGGAGCGCGATATCAGCGTGACAGAGCCGGTTGAAGTCAGCTTTGACCTGGCATAAATATGAAGGGTTTAAGGGGACAGGAAATCCTGCATATCTGGGAGAGAGGTCGAGGTCAGGTCTGGGTTGACCGAGCATTAACAATATTGGAACATGTCTTTCCTGCTTGTACACGCGAGCGTTTGGCCATACTGCCTATCGGACGACGCGATGAATTGCTCTTCGCCGCACGTACTCTGACCTTTGGGCAGCGTTTACCGAGTCTGGTTGCGTGTCCGGCCTGCGGTGAGCGATTGGAATTTGACTTCGAAGCAGGGGATCTGGGAATTTCAGCTGATGTAGGATGGCTGGAGCTAGAGCAGGCGGAAGAAGAGCGGCTGTTTGTAGAGGAAAAGTATACAGTTGATTTTGGTTTATTGACAAGCGCCGACTTGTGTGCGTGTCGCACGGAAAACAGGCTGGAAGATGTACGTAAAGAACTTGCGCGACGTTGCGTTAGGCGAGCATGGCTGGATGGCCGGGAGATTCAGGCTGAAGAATTGCCGGAACATGTCATCGTCGCGCTGTCCAGGCATGTAGAACAGGGTGATCCGCATGCGCTGATTGAGTTTGATCTGAACTGTCCGGCCTGTGAAGGGTCCTGGCAGAATCAATTTGACATTGTTTCGTTTTTCTGGACAGAAATTGAGTCCCAAGCCCGGCGTCTTTTGCGAGAAGTCCATACGTTGGCTCGGTCCTATGGGTGGACCGAGTCGGATATTCTCGCCTTGAGCACTCCACGCAGGCAATTCTACCTGGAGATGGTGACGGAATGAGCGATTTTTTCACACAAATGGCGAGTAGAACCCTTTTAGTCCGCTCTGCTGAAAGCTCACCAGCATTCACCTTGCCAAAGCAGAAAGAAGGAACCTTGGCCAGTCCGGTTTTGCCGCGTCAGGCGATCGCACCCCTTTTTGCGCTTGCACCCGCGCTGGAAGGAGAACCGAGAGTGGAGGTGCGGGAGCAAGCTTGGAGCAGTAAAGATGAGCGTGAGCCGCGTACCGTTTACTCTCTCGTGGAGAGGTCGCGACTTTTTGGACGGCGCGAGAAGACGCGGAGCGAGTCTGAACGAGAAGAAGTATTGGGTACGATGCAACCGGCGAGCCCTCCACAACAAGAACGTATGATTATTGCTTCTTCTCGACAATCGGCAGAGCAGAAGGAGCGTCTACAACGGTTAGATAGACTATCATTTGTGCCGCAGCAAGCCATTGAAGCGGTCTTCTCGCCGACCACGTATGTGCAGCAGCAAAACGGCTTGCCTACAGAACAAAATCAGAGTGAGCAGCCGCAACAGTTAATCAAAGAAGCAGGCTTTCCGCGGCTTGACTCAGTCTTTGCGCCTACAACGCATATGCAGCAAAATCGCGGCGGACAGTCTGGAGAAGATCCGCGGCAGTCTGCAACACGCGAAGCTTCATCCGCAGCTGTAGCTCCAGTGATCAAGGTTAGCATCGGGCGTATTGAGGTTCGCGCGGTTGTCGCGCCCGCGCCATCACGACAGGTGGCTCAAGCAGCAGCGCCCCGTTCTGCTTTGCAAGAGTACCTGGAAGCAAGGAACCAAGGAAAGCTATGAGCAATTTTCTTGCCGTAGCTACCGTCACCGCGACCCTGAAAAACCTGTTGCAATCCGCAATTGGGAGAGATGAGCATGACGTGCAGGGGGTCACTGTGACTACACAGCGCCCGAATAAAGAGATGCCCAGCCCCTGCGTGAATATTTTTCTCTACCAGGTGACGCCAAATCCTCACTGGCGCAATAACGATCTTCCGACGCGGAATGCTTCCAATGCTCAACTTGTCCAACGCCCGCGGATGGCCTTAGATTTGCACTACCTGCTTACTTTCTATGGCGAAGAGGGTCTATTGGTGCCGCAGCGTTTATTGGGCAGTGTGACGCGCACCATCCATACGTATCCGGTGCTCACGCGCAAAATGATTCAAGATACGATTCAGATGAATCAATATCATTATTTGTCTACTTCCGACCTGGCTCATGAGATTGAACTGGTGAAATTTGTGCCATTGACACTGAACCTGGAGGAGTTATCAAAGCTTTGGTCTGTGTTTTTTCAAGTGGATTACGCACTTTCTATCGCTTATCAAGCCAGCGTTGTCTTTATTGAGAGTGAGGACACCTTTGCTGCTCCCTTGCCGGTACGCCAGCCAATCGTTACCGTCGTGCCGTTCAGCTATCCGAAGATTGCCACGATCACTCCGTCTGCAATTGCCTTTCAGGCGGGTGCGCCGTTTACGATTCGGGGTAGCAGTTTGCAGGCGGAAGATGAGAGCAGCGTCACGCAGGTGGCTCTTGGCAACAAACTACTGACGCCTGATTCCCCGCCACAAGCCGATCGCCTCGTGATCCATTTGCCGGCCAATGCGCGTGCAGGCATCAACGCTGTTCAGGTCAGGCGACAGATCGATGTGGGAGATCGTCATCTGCGTCCTGGATATGAGTCGAACATCGCCACTCTGGTTATTCAACCGGTGCTAGAGAGTCTCACATTCAGTCAGATAAGCAATTCCGTATCCGGCTTGCCGCGGACCCAGCATTTCGATGTTAAGGTTGCACCGGCAGTTGGTGAGCAACAGCGTGCCGAGCTGCTGCTCAACGAGTTAGTCTCGCTGTCAGCTCCCAACACATCGCCACCACCACAGCCGCTAACCTTTACGATCCCCGCACTGCCGCGGGATGCAGATAGCAATTCTTTGACCTTTGAGACGACGGGTATTCCCACAGGAACATACCTGGTGCGAGTGAGGGTTGACGGCGCGGAGAGTAATCTCCAAATTGATACCCTGCAGGGAAGTCCGACGTTTAATATGCCCTATAAGCCAACCGTGGGGGTTTTATGAGCAGAGTAATCATAGAGAATTGGCATGATGCCAACCAGGAGTATCTTTCCATCGCGCTAGCGAACGTGCGTAATAGGCTTGAGCATTACGCGCGCGAGACACAGGGCGAACACACGATGCACTCGATCGAATTACATACCGGAACACGCCCGAAGTTCATTCAGCGCTTGATAAGTCCATTCCTCCGTAATCGCGTTGAAACAATTGAGGATACAATTCATGATGCACCAATTAAGCGGAAGAACCTACTTGAGAAAGATAAAGCGCTGCCGGACATGACACCACCTGCGGCTCTGGATGTCCTCTGCAGAGCGCTGAACCTGTCGCAGTTTGAACGCAATATCCTCCTGTTATGCGCTGGCATGGAAATGGACGCCAGTTTTTCAAGGCTCTGTTCAGCTATCCAGGGAGGCCCTAACCGTTCATACCCAACCTTTAGTCTGGCCCTTGCACTCTTGCCCGACGGCCATTGGAGCGCGCTCACTCCGGAGGCTCCGCTACGCCGCTGGAGGATAATCGAGATTGGCGCGGGCCATGAACTTGTATTCAGCCCGCTGCGCATCGATGAGTGGACACTTCATTACCTGGCTGGAGCATCATACATGGACGAGCACCTGGTTGGATTGATCGAGCCTTTGCGAGAGGGGGCCAGGCTTGTACCCTCGCAAGAAGCTTTAGCAGAACAGGTTGCAGCTACCTGGACACAGACCAATGGGGAGGCTGTCGTCCAATTATGCGGAGGTGACAGCGTTGTAAGGCGCAATATTGCAGCTACAGCCTGTTCGCTCAGAGGGATCAACCTTTTTGTCTTAGCCGCGGATCTCATCCCCACACTGCCGGCCGATCTCGATACTCTACTCTCTCTCTGGGAGCGGGAGGCGTTGCTGACAAACTCCGCTCTGCTGCTGGACTGCGACAGGCTGGAAGAGACGGATACCGCGCGAGCAAATGCCCTAATACGTCTGATCGAGCGGATGAACGGCGTCCTGGTTGTTTCCAGCCGTGAGCAGCGGCGTATTCAGCATCGTCAGATGCTGGTGCTGGAGGTTCAGAAACCAAGCGCGGACGAACAGAAGACTGTCTGGAAGAGTGTGATAGGGAATGAAATACCTGATGCCAGCGCTAGAGCGGATGCGCTGGTTTCTCAGTTCAATCTCAATACAGGGACCATCTATTCGGTCGGAGCCCAGGGATTTGACCAGCCAGAGGCTCTATGGGATGCCTGCCGCGTTCAAACGCGTCCGCGCATGAGTGATCTCGCGCACCGCATCGATTCTGCCGCGTCTTGGAGTGATCTTGTCATACCCGAGCCGCAGATGCAAATGCTGCGCGAGATCGCAGCCCAGGTACGCCAGCGCGTTACTGTTTACGATACCTGGGGGCTTGGCGCACGCTCTAGCCGAGGCCTGGGAATCAGTGCCCTCTTTGCCGGTCCAAGCGGTACCGGCAAGACCCTGGCGGCGGAGGTGCTGGCGAACGAACTGAGATTGGACCTCTATCGCGTCGATCTTAGTTCGGTGGTTAGCAAATACATCGGCGAGACCGAAAAGAACCTGCGGCGTGTCTTCGACGCCGCCGAGGATGGCGGATCTATTGTGGTTTTTGAAGAGGCTGACGCACTCTTTGGCAAACGCAGCGAGGTTACAGATAGTCATGATCGCTACGCCAATCTCGAGGTCAGCTATTTGCTGCAGCGCATGGAGTCCTATCGCGGTCTGGCTATCCTCACGACCAACATGAAAAACGCTCTCGATCAGGCTTTCTTACGTCGCATCCGTTTTGTAGTGCAGTTCCCTTTCCCGGATGCCCAGCACAGAGCTGAGATTTGGCGACGTATCTACCCGCCGGTGACGCCCACCGAGGAATTAGATTTGGGGCAACTGGCGCGCCTGCAAATCGCAGGCGGTAATATTCGTAATATCGCCCTTAACGCCGCCTTTCTTGCCGCGGACGAAGGGAAGCCAGTAGGGATGACGCATCTGCTGCGAGCAGCCCAGAGCGAGTATGCCAAGCTGGAAAAGGCGCTCACCGAGATCAAGATTGGAGGTTTCTTAGATGCAACCGGGCATTGAACTGCATATCGAGGAACTGATTCTGCGCGAATTCCCTGCAAGCGATCGTGTGCGCATCGGCGCTGCGGTCGAGCGCGAACTGGTACGCCTGTACACTGAGCAGGGCGTACCGCCCAAACTGCTGCGTGGAGGTGATCTGGTGGATATCGCAACCGGCGCTTTCCATATGAATCAGGGAGCCAGGCCGGAAGCAATAGGCACACAAATCGCACATGCGGTGTATAGAGGATTGAGTCTGGGAGCACAAACCGTTTCCGAACGTCCGGCTGCTCCAAATGCGGGTATCGGTGGCGCTGTCCAGAACGAGAAGGGGTTGGGTAACGGTACAGGAGAGCAAGCCCGATGAGTGGCCAAACACGCGTGTATTCGAAAGCTCCGCAGGCAAAATCGTCTCAATTAGAGTCAAAAAAAGGGCTGCTCCAGCGTAGCGCCAAACGGTCAGAGAAGCCGTCGGCAATCCCGCCGATTGTGCATGAGGTGTTGAAATCGCCAGGCCAGCCCCTGGACACATCCACGCGCGCTTTCATGGAGCCGCGTTTTGGCCATGATTTCAGCCGCGTGCGCGTACATACGGATTCGCGCGCGGCTGAGTCGGCTCGGGAAGTGAACGCGCACGCTTATACAATGGGTCAAGATCTAGTTTTCGATACCGGTATGTATGCCCCGCTAACGGCGCGCGGACAATCTCTGCTGGCGCACGAACTGACTCACGTGGTACAAACCAATCGTCATCCAGGCTCTATCGGTGAGAGCATCGCCTCGGAGAATCATCCCTCAGAACAGGAGGCAGAGCTAGCGGCGCGTGGTATCAGCTATGGTGCGTCGGCAACCCCTGGTGGTATTATGCAACGCCGTATCACGCTGCTTGAGACAGGGGCTCAAATAAACCTGGCTGAAAAGAATGCTTCCATAGAATTTATCACCAGCTTTCTGGATGCGGCACGCAATGTCATCCCTCCTGAAAGCTTTAAGCAGCTACAAAATGAACTGAGTGAGCCTAAAAATCAGGCTATATTTATCACGGGCGAGTTGGCCGGGATTGTCGCAGGGGCTGCGAAGGACATCAGGGGCTCATTAAAGGGCCTGATCGAGTTCGTGGTTAAGAGCAGTCCTATATATCAGGTAGGAAGTGAATCGTCTTTGCTGTACCGCCTGGGATTTAGGGACTACTACCAAGAAAAACTACAGAACTATATGAAGATAAAGGCTTTCATGAGCGCACTGTATGAATTTGTCATGGTGGTGGTCAAAGACCCCAGTGTCTTGGAGACAATCGCGCACGAGCTTGGCCAAGAACTAGGGAATAAAACCGGCAAATGGTTTACAAAGGATTTTATGCCTGCTTCATCTTTTTCTAAAGGAGAAATTGTTGGCGAAGTCATCGGCACAATTCTTATAGAGATTGCTCTTCTCTTTGTCGGTCCCGAGGAGCTTGCTATTCGCGGTGGGGCCATGGCGGCAAAGGCAGCCGAAGGAACACGTCTTGGCCGGGTTATTCTAGAAGCAATGGAAAAAGTCCCACTACTCAAAAAGTTCCTTGAATCGCGCAAGTTGGCTGGAGTTGAACGCGAGGCGTTAAGTTTAGGCGGGAAAGGTGCCGTAACCGTCGAGAAGGAGGCGGCACACCTCGTTCCTACCCTAGAAAAAGAGGCTACGCATGCCGGTCCTGTAATCGAGAAGGAAGCCTCACATGCCGCTCCTGCAATCGAGGAGAAAACCGCACATGCCACCCAAACAGTTGAACAAAAGGCAACTGTTGCAGAACAACATGTCTCTTCCGCTGAGCAGTATGCAAAACATCCGTCAGCAGAGTCTCACGAACCTCCTCTGAAAGCAGATCCTGACATTGACGCAAACGTTGAGCACGCATTCACTGAATATACGGGGAAAGGCAAGAAACCGATCAGTCGTCCAAAACCAGCTCAGCCGGTAACAAAAGGTCAAGGTGATGCAGCCCGCGATAAATTCGACAAGATCAGGGATCGTTATGCACAAAAGCTGGGAGTAGGTAAAGGAGGTCAAGTTCACCATGCTATCGAACTCCAAACTCTCGATAAATATCCTGGTGTATTCACCGAAGCTGAGTTAAATAATTTCAAAAACATGCGAGGTATCCCACATGAACTTGATAACAAGACCCAGTTACACAACTCGAAGATTCGTGAGGTTTGGGACCGACATTATAGGGAACTTGATAAATTGATAGCTCAGAAAGGACTGAAACCAGGGACTAAAGAGTATAAAAAATTTGTCAGAAAGTATCTGGAGGACGGACGCAAGGAAATAGATCAATTGTATAGCCAATTTTTCTCCGAACAAAGAAGCAAGTTTAAATGGGTAAAAAGTAAAAAGTCATTGTAGCTTTGTACAAAGGAGCAGCCCTATGACCACATTTTCTGGTTCACCGCGCATACTCAAAGGCGGCATCGTGCTGCTTGATCCTGCCAGCGGCGCGGTTCAGCGTATCATAGCATTGCAATATAACCCAGATACCTTGACGCGTACACTTCATATCCAGGGAATCTCGGCGGAGGCGGGTGACCGTATGGAGGCAATGAGACTCAAGGGGCCGCCTACAGAAGTTTTTAAGCTGGAAGCTGAGATCGATGCGACCGATCAGTTGGAAGTCGTGGACCAGACAACCGTCGAGGTCGGGCTCTATCCGCAGTTGGCTGCGCTGGAGACGATTGTCTACCCGACCAGCAGCACGTTGCAAGCTAACAATGCGTTGGCGGCAGGAGGCACTCTGGAAATTATGCCTGCAGAGGCGTCGCTGACCCTGTTTATCTGGAGCAAAAATCGCATTGTGCCGGTGATTCTGACGGAGTTCAGTATTACCGAGGAGGCGTTTGATCCCTCGCTCAATCCTATTAGGGCTAAGGTTAATCTTTCGATGCGCGTACTCAGCATCAACGATGTGGGCTTCAATGAGCGGGCAAGCAGTCTATACCTGGCCTATCAGCAGCAGAAAGAGCGACTCGCCAGCAGGCATGCAGGCGGCACCCTGAGCGCGCTAGGCATCGGCGCGAACGCCTTTACGGTGTAGCTTTTGAGATGAGTTGGAGAGAAGGAGCATTATTATGATTAATCCGATGTTACTTATCAAACCGGGACACTTTCCGCCGACCAGCCGTTATTACGGCATCGAGACGGCCACGTACCAGGCGGATGGTACAAAGATTACGTATCTGCGCAGGCGTATTGTACCTCAGCCAGATCAGTTTGATCTGCTCACCGAGCATGTAGTTAAAGACGGAGAGCGGTTAGATGTGATCACCGCACAGTATATGAACGATCCGGAGCAGTTCTGGCGCATCTGTGATGCCAATAATGTTCTTGATCCCAATGAATTGACTGAGAGTGCCGGCAGGGTGCTGCGCATTACCTTGCCTCAGGGTATTCCGGGGGCGAGAAATGCTTAAGGGCTTTTATCTCACGTTAATGATCGGAATGGGCGTCCCCCAAGCGGCGCCGAAGGCCGTTGTTGACTCGCTCCTCAGCGCGGAAGTCACCGTCAGCTCCGGGCAGCGCAGCGGGTTCCAGCTAACCTTTGGGCTGAGCAAGCTTTCATTGCTTAACACGACACTCTTGCCCAATGGCTATTTTGATCCTCCGACGCGAGTAATACTGACCGTCACGGTAAACGGTACACCTCATGTTGTGATGGACGGTGTGATTACCCGGCAAACTATTACGCCAAGCAGCGATCCGGGGAAATCTACCTTGATTGTCATCGGAGAAGACCTGACCAGGATGATGGACTTGGCCGATCTTAGCGGGTTGCCCTATCCCGCCATGTCCAACGAAGCGCGCATTGCAATGATCTTGGCCAAATACGCCGTCTATGGCATTGTCCCGCTGATCATTCCAAGTGTTCTCTTCAATGTTCCTATTCCAACCAAGCAAATTCCGCAGCATCAGGGCACTGATCTCGAATATATCAATCGGCTGGCCAGTGAAGTCGGATACGTCTTTTACGTCGAACCGGGTTCACAACCGGGGACGAATATCGCCTATTGGGGACCGGAGATCAAGTTTGGCGCGGTCCAACCGGCACTGAGCATCAATATGGATGCGCAGACGAATGTTGATTCGCTGAGTTTTACCTTTGACGGCTTTTCCAGTACGCTCTATGAATTGTTAATACAGATTCCAGAGACAAAACAAACAATTCCAATACCTATTCCTGATGTAACACCGCTCAATCCACCGCTAGGTCAGAAAATTCCCCTGCCCCTGCGGGTGCAACGGATACCGCAGACAGCCAAATACACGCCACTGCAGGCGGCCGCGGTCGGGTTGGCGGAGGTTGCGAAGTCAACCGATGTCATCACTGGTTCAGGCTCTTTGGACGTTCTGCGATATGGACAGATATTGAAAGCGCGTCAACTGGTCGGTGTTCGAGGAACAGGTCCGACCTACGATGGCCTCTATTATGTCACCAGTGTGACGCACAGCATCAAGCAGGGTGAGTACAAACAAAATTTTTCGCTGAGCAGAAATGCTCTTATTTCACTACAATCGAGGATACCAGTATGAGTAAGGATGTAACTCCCCGGTTTTACGGCAAATATCGTGGCACGGTGATCAACAATGTAGACCCCGAGCAACGCGGGCGGCTGATGGTACAGGTCACTGGAGTCACAAACGTCATGCCTTCGACATGGGCAATGCCGTGCCTGCCGTTAGCCGGTACACAGATGGGAATCCACGTTGTGCCACCTATTGGCTCGGGCGTCTGGGTGGAATATGAACAGGGGGACATTGACTACCCCATCTGGTCAGGCTGCTGGTGGGGTACAGTGGCCGAGGTACCACCAATGGCTCTGGCGGGTATACCGAATATGCCCAATATCTTGCTCCAGACAAGCGGCCAGAATTTCATGGTGATCAGCGACGTGCCAGGAGGACCGGGCATTACGCTCAAGGTCAATTCAGGAGCCATGGTTATCATTAATGACGAGGGAATTGTCCTTTCAAACGGCAAGGGGGCCACCATTTCGATGATTGGCCCATCAGTCTCCATTAATGGGACCGCACTGACTATTACTTAAAAGTGAGAGGAACCCGAATAGACAGAAGAGCCGGAGGTAAGGTGTATGCCAGCATTTCTTTTTCACGTAGGCGCCAGTGCCCTTTGTTCACATGGCGGCCAGGTATCGACTCTATCGAGCAATCAAAAGGTTCTGGTAAATGGTATGGCGGTCGTTGTGCAGAGCGATACCTCGCAGGTTGCGGGCTGCGCGTTCACCGTACCGCCTGGCAGGCCTCAGCCATGTATGACGGTGCGCTGGCTAGCTCCGGCCGTAAGGGTTTTTATTAACGGCCAGCCAGCGATTCTTCAAAGTAGTTCGGGAATTTGCCAGAGTGCTGAGCAGATTCCGCAGGGGCCGCCAACGCTTATTACAACCCAAACGAGAGTGAGCGGTACATGACAAAATTCGATTATCCATTGTATTTTGATGGCCGCGGAAGAACCGCGCAAACCAGCGACGAAGATCATCTCCGCGACCTGATTGAGCAGGTGCTTTTTACTTCACCGGGCGAGCGCGTGAATCGCCCGACGTTTGGCTGCGGGGTGCTGCAAATGATCTTTGCACCCAACAGTACCGAACTGGCCGCGACCACGCAATTTTTGGTTCAAGGTGCCTTACAGCAGTGGCTCGGTGACCTTATTGAGGTTCAGGCAGTGCAGGTTGACGCAACGGACTCCACAATTAAGATTACGGTGCAGTACCTAGTGAGGCGGACGCAGCGGCAGCAGGTGGCGGAGTTCACACAGAGAGGTGGATTATGATTTATTTTTGCAATAATCAGCGCCGGCGCGGTGTGATTAGCAATCATCCTGAATTTAACGGTATCGACTTTTTGGAAGTTGTGGATGATCCGGGTATGTCTATTGCGCAGCGTCAGCGCACGTTAACTGTCCATTTTATCAACTCGCTCACCGTTTCATTGAGCGAACGGAATTTTCTGATCACCGGGGGCGAGCGGATCAAGCACATTACAGTGACCGATGTAAAGCCAGGAGTGGATAACACGGTGCTGGAGATCAGAGTCTCCGAACCGGGGGATTTCTCCACCTACACGCTTTTTCTGGTTCACGATGCCGGCCGACTCCAGCCACCATCTGGCTTTGACGCGCTACTATCATCCGTTGATTTTTCTTTTAAAATTGAATGCGCCAACGACTTTGACTGCCAGCAGTCAATAACTTGCCCACCGAAAATTCAGCAAGAACCAATCATCGATTACCTGGCTAAAGACTACGCCAGTTTTCGCCGAACGATTATGGATCGCTTGGCGCTGCTGATGCCGCAATGGCAGGAGAGCCATCCCGCAGACATGGGCATCGCGCTGGTAGAATTGCTCTGTTACGTCGGTGATTATTTGAGCTACCAGCAAGATGCCATTGCCAACGAGGCATATCCAGGCACCGCGCGGCGGCGGATTTCCATGCGCCGTCACGCGCGCTTGGTCGATTATCCCATGCACGATGGCTGTAACGCACGAGTCTGGGTGCAGATCCAGGTGAGCAATAACCTCATCCTGCCGATCCAAACCCAACTCCTCACCCGGATTAGCAGCCAGGAGAAACAGCCGCTACTTCTAATGGCTTCGAGTGAATATAAGCAGGCGCTGTCTCAGGGTGCCGAGGTTTTCGAAACTATGGAAGAAGCGCGGGTCTTCACAGCCCACAATATGCTTTCTTTCTATACCTGGGGCGATCGGGAATGCTGCTTACCGGCGGGTTCTACACGCGCGACGTTGCTTGGCAAGCTCCCAAATTTACAGGTAGGGGATTTGTTGATTTTTCAGGAAAAGCTCGGACCAAACACAGGGATTGCGGGTGATGCGAATCCGGCACATCGCTGCGTTGTGCGTTTGACTGGCGTGATGACCAATAATGATCCTCTTGGCGGCTTGTTTCTCACTCCTCCGAGCAGCGACCCGATCGATATCACCGAGATTACCTGGGCCGAGGCTGACGCGCTACCATTTGCGCTCTGTCTTTCAGCTCGAACCGACGCGGAGCATGGGAACAAATACGTTACGGATGTCAGCGTTGCACTGGGTAATGTCATCCTGGCCGATCATGGTCGTACAGTTACCCAGTCATTAGGCTATGTCCCACCGGCGCAAATTGCGCGTGCGCAACCAACCGATTTAACCTGTCAGTCAGAAGAGCTCGTGCTGGCGCCGCCGCTTTTTCGCCCACAGCTGCAGCAGGGGGCTCTGACCCAAAGGGGCCGGGTTAAACGTATTACTAGCACCGGTGGAAGTGTGCTTTCGGCCGGGCGACGGCACCATCAGGTCTTATATTTCGACCCGCAGGCGCCCGCCAGCGCGGCGATGCAATGGGATCTAGGGCTGGCTGTGCCCGCGATATCAGTCACTGATAGCTCAGGCGCGCGATGGAATGTTCAACGTGATCTCCTGGCAAGTGATGGTTTCGACAAGCATTTTTTGGCTGAGGTTGAGGACAATGGCCTGGCTACTCTCCGTTTTGGCGATGGAATCTATGGAATGCAGCCGAGGCCGGATACCGACCAAAGCAAGCCGGGTTGGTTGGCTACCTATCGCATCGGCAACGGGACGGCAGGCAACGTGGGAGCTTGTACCCTCACGCATATTGTCTCCAACGATCCTTCGATCATTGCTGTGACGAATCCTTTGCCCGCACAGGGTGGGATAGACCCTGAAAGTATGGAGCATGTACGTTTGAGTGCGCCGGTCGCTTTCAATTCCCAGGAACGGGCCGTGATCTTAGCCGACTATGCTGCGGCAGCTCAGCGGTATCCCGGAGTACAGCGAGCGGTCGCGACCTATCGTTGGACGGGAAGCTGGCGAACTGTTTTTCTGAGCATTGATCGACTGGCTGGATTGGAGGTCGATGACAGTTTCAAATCGGAAATGCTGCAGTTCCTGGAACGCTTTCGCATGGAAGGACAGGACATTGAAATTAACGCACCGCGATACGTTCCGCTGGAAATTGCAATGAAAGTTTGCGTCAAAGATGGGTACTTCTGGAGCGACGTCAAGCAGGCTCTGATCGCGGTTTTTAGCAATCGGCTGCTTCCCGATGGCCGGCGTGGCCTTTTTCACGCGGACAATTTTACGTTCGGACAGGATGTCTATCTCAGCCCTCTCTTCGCGGCGGCGCAGGCCGTACCTGGCGTATCTTTTGTCGAGATCACCTCCTTTCAGCGTTTGGGGCAGCCTGCCACAGATGCGAGCGGAGCCGAGGTGCTCAAAATTGGTGCCTTGGAAGTGGCGCGACTGGATAATGATCGAAATTTCCCTGAACACGGTATCTTTCATATAGAAGAGCGTTAAATATGAATCGGCACTCAAAGGAGGTTAGGAATCTATGGTTTTAAGTCATCTCAATGACTGCAGCTGTGGTCGCTGTGAGGGGCAACACGTGGAAACGCCGGTCGCGATCGATAATCCGCCTGGTATGGCGGAGATTGCCTATCGCGTCGGCACGCATAGCACCTTTAAGCAGAGCATGCTGGCACGACTATCTAACTCGCAGCGGCCTGAGCTGGCGTCTCTGACTACGCGCAGCGATGACGATTTTGCCATAGCTCTGCTGGATGCCTGGGCCATAGTCGCCGACATTCTGACTTTCTACCAGGAGCGCATCGCCAACGAATCCTATTTGCGCACTGCTACCGAGCGGCTTTCATTGCTTGAACTGGCGCGCAGGATCGGGTACGAGCTTCGTCCCGGTGTGGCCGCCAGCGTCTACCTGGCCTTTACAATCGAGAATGCGCCAGGTGCGCCCCATGTTACAACTATTCCAGTGGGAACACAGATACAGAGTGTTCCTGGTCCGGGCGAGCAGGCTCAGACGTTTGAGACCGTCGCGCAAATCCAGGCACGGGCCGCCTGGAACGCCATGACGCCTCGTCTGACTACGCGCCACCCTTTTATGCCGGATGGGAAGCTGCGCTCAACTTTCTACTTTGCCGGCACAGCGACCAATCTCAAAAACGGAGATGTTTTGATCATCGTCCCAGATGATGATCCGGAAGACAAGCATGCTCCCGTGTTTTGCCAGATCACCTATGTTTCTGTCCAGCACGATCTCAAACGAACGCAGGTCGATATCCAAATAGTGGAGGGCTCATCCCCCGCCATCGGTTCCTTGAACCCGCACCTGGGATCGATTCTCATCCCTGCGTTACAGGTACGAGCTTCGGCCACCAGCAATTATTTTGGCCAGGCACATACAGCGCAAGGGATCAGCGCGGTCGAGCTCAACACAATCGCCTTGGTCGAAGGATTCTCGATGCCGGCCATCTTCGCCAACTTTAAGGCGAGCCAAGCCTCTCCCCCCGGCGTACTTACCTTTCGCACGCGGGCAGCGATCTTTGGGCATAACGCGCCGAGATTTGAGACTCTCTCTGCAAGCCTTACAGATGAGGAAGGTCCCTATCATGGCCGTAAAAATAGCTGGGTTGATAAAGTCAACCTTAATAAGTATCCAATTCCTGAAGTGGGTGGTACCCACGGTAGTACCGATGTCTATCTCGATACAACATACCCATCGATTGCACCCAACAGCTATGTTGTATTGCGTAATGGGATTAATTGGGGACTTCACCAAGTTCAAGAAACGAGTGACATGTCCGTAGCAGATTTCACCCTGACCGGTAAAGTGACTAAACTGACGCTGGATAATAACGACAATTTTAGCTCGTTTGGCATTCGTACAACGACAGTATACGCGCAGAGCGAGCAGTTGACGCTGGCAAGGTTACCCATTCTTAACCCCGTCAGCGGCCCTGTTCTTGATATCGAGGGCCTGATTGAGGGGCTTTCCATCGGACAGGGACTGATGATCTGCGGTGAGTTGGATCAGAACCGGGGGAATCATGCATGTGAATACGTCATCATTCAGAATGTCGAGTATCATCCCGAAGACGAGGGTTTTACCCGCGTCACCTTGGCGAGCAGCGGTCTTCAAAATGCGTATGTGCGCAACAGTGTTGTTATCAACGGTAATATCGCGCCTGCCACACATGGACAGTCACGCGAGGAGCCATTGGGCAGCGGTGATGGCAGTAAGATATATCAGAAGTTTGCTTTGCGCCAGTCGCCACTGACGTATGTCAGCGTAGCGGGTCCGAGCGGCGCACAGTCCACACTCCAAGTATACGTCAATGATATGCTCTGGCATGAAGTACCCGCGCTCTATGGACATGGATCAAAAGAGCACATCTATATCACACGCCGCAACAACAGCGGAATAACCACGATTGAGGGCGGAGATGGCATTACCGGAGCGAGGTTAACCAGCGGGCAACAGAATGTACGCACGGTTTACCGCACCGGCATCGGCCTGGCGGGCATGGTAAGGCCAGGCCAGTTGAGTTTGCTTCTAACGCAGCCGGCGGGCGTAAAGGGAGTAACCAATCCCATGGCTGCCAGCGGGGCAGCTGATCCAGAAACGCCGGACGATGCCCGGCAAAACGCACCACTGCCGGTACTGACACTGGGCCGGGTAGTCTCCCTCCGCGATTACGAGGATTTCGCGCGTGCCTTTGCCGGGGTGAGTAAGGCGCTGGCCACTTGGACCTGGGACGGCCAGCGGCGTGGGGTCTTTCTGACCATCGCAGGCGCTCAGGGAACAGAGATAAGCACCAGAGACGCGATCTTTTCCAATCTGCTGACAGCCATTCGACATGCTGGCGATCCCTTTGTTCCGCTACGCGTACAATCTTATCAGAGACGGTTTTTCACTCTCAGTGCGGTGGTGACAATCAACCCTGATTATCTCCCGGATGATGTGAAGCTAGCCATCGAGTCAAAGCTGCGCGATCAGTTCTCCTTTGCAGCGCGCGCCTTCGGTCAACCGGTATTTTTGAGCGAAGTGGTCGCGCCTATACAGAATGTACCGGGAGTTGTGGCAGTGAAGATAAAAGCGCTCTATCGCAGCTATCCCATCAGCCTGGATACTGGAGGATTACATCAGATTTTGCACGCCTCCATGCCGCAACCTGGCGCGGGTTTTAAGGTCTCTGCCGCAGAACTGCTTACGTTGGACCCCGGACCGCTTGATCTCATTATGACGGTCAAATTATAGAGGAGTGTATGTAGCCCGATGAGTTTTACTGTAGATCGATTGTATCAATTGCTCCCGGCTATCTATCGGATTCGCGATATCGAGCAGGGCGATGGAATAAAAGGAGGACCCCTTAGGGAACTACTGGGAGTAATCGCTGAAGAAGTGAGCGTGATAGAAGGGAACCTCACGCAACTCTACGATGATCAGTTTATCGAAACCTGCGCTGAGTGGGTCGTACCGTATTTGGGAGATTTGCTCGGCGTACGAAGCTTGCAGGCGACTATTACGGCTACTATTAGCCAGCGGGCATTTGTCGCAAATACACTGGCCTACCGACGGCGCAAGGGCACCGCTCTCATGCTTGAGCAACTGGCGCGCGATATCACCGGTTGGGATGCCCGTGTCGTCGAGTTTTTCCATGTCCTGGCAATGACGCAATCCATGCATCACCTGCGACCAACGAACATTGCCACGCCCAATCTACGTCAGTGGGAACCTTTGGAGTGGCTGAACACGCCATTTGATCGCATTCCCCGTACCGTAGATGTCCGACGGATTGCCAGTCGCCGAGGGCGCCATAACATTCCCAATATCGGTATTTTTCTATGGCGACTACGTGCATATCCGCTGACTTCTTCGCCCGCGGCTGTATTTCAGGCAGACGCGCTGCGCTATACCTTTAGCCCCCTGGGTAACAACACGCAGCTCTTTACTCATCCGATGAATGAAGGCGATTTTACCGAGCTAGCGGGGCCGCTTGATGTACCCATGCCGATCGGCAGGCGTGTGTTAGATAGATATCTGAACGAGTCCTACTATGGCAAGGATCGCAGTCTTTTTCTTCAGATCGATGGGTACGACTTGCCGGCTGTGGGCCAACATCCTTCGGACGCCCTCAACATCTGTAATCTCAGCGACCTGGTGGATGCTCTGGGCAATATCATTGGCTGGGCACATATGCCCTCGGCCGGCGAGAAAATCGCATTGGATCCTGTATTGGGGCGTTTAGCCTTTCCGCCCGACCGCGCGCCAGCTAGCGTGCGCGTCACCTACTATTCAGGATTTAGCATGGATCTGGGCGGCGGCGAATACGATCGCACTTCAACGTTCGATCCCGAATTGCAAACAATGGCATTACAATTGGTTCCGCAACCGAATGCCACCATCCAAGATGCACTTACCGCGCTCAATGGGAGCGGAATGGTGCAAATTCTGGATAGCGGGCGCTACCAGGAGACACCAACCATTAAGGTGGCGGCCAACCAGCGAATCGAACTGCGTGCTGCTAATGGGGCACGTCCGCTCCTACTATTAAATAATACACTGCGAATCAGCGGCGATGAAAATACGGAAGTGATACTCAACGGCTTGTTGATCAGCGGTGGGACGTTGCATGTAAGCGGCAAATTGCAGAGAGTCACCTTACGTCACTGTACGCTCGTGCCGGGGTTGATGCTCGATAATCTGGGGGAGCCCCAACAGCCCGGAGCGGCTAGCCTGATTGTCCAAGCTGATCCGGAGTATCCTATTACGATCCTGATCGACCATTGTATTACCGGGCCGATGCGTATGCCGGCGGATGGGGTTAAACTGACCGTGAAAGACAGCATCATCAACGCTCCTCCATTGCGAGAATTGCGGGACATGACACTTGACAAAGCAAGCATGCAGCATGGTGTCGCGCTGGCCTCCGACGCTGCAGGATCGGTGCCTGGACCTGCGAGTACACTGGAACGTGTCACCGTTTTCGGTAAGGTTTCAGTGCAGGAAATGGTCCTTGCCTCTAACTGCTTATTTACGGAGCAGGTTACCTGCGAGCGACGTCAAGCAGGCTGCGTGCGCTTTAGCTATGTGCCGGCCGGATCGCAAACTCCTCGTCGTTATCGTTGTCAGCCCGACCTGGCTGTCCAACAGGCGGTAGCCGATGCTTTAAGGGCGGATCCGTTTCTTAGCCAGGCCGAGCAGAATCATATTGCCGATTCGGTGCGCGCGAGGCTCAAACCAAGCTTTACGCAAGAGATATACGGACAGCCTGCTTTCGCACAGATGGACTGGCATACTCCAGCGGAAATTCTAACCGGGGCGGATGATGGGGCTGAGATGGGGGCTTTCCACGATGTCTTTCAAACACAGCGAGAAGTGAATCTGGTCTCGCATCTCGATGAATTTCTCAAGTTTGGCATGGAAGCAGGTCTTACATACATTACCTAGCATTTCTGGTGCCTCTTCGAGAATCAATCAGGAAACTCAATACATAAAGGATGATCTATCATGAAAGGCGATTTTAGTCGACAGACATTTGATCGGCGTAAGCACTATAGCGGCATACTGATGCAGCAGGGACGCGTCCAGCTTGATGCAGATTGGAACGAGCAGCAAGCCATAGCCCAGTATCACGAAGTAACTGAAAACATTGACGTTATTGGTGCCGGTGGTGCACCTTTAGAAGAGGCAGGCTTTGCTATTTCCGCCCATGATGACAAACTGCTAATTGGTGGCGGTCGCTATTATGTAGACGGCCTTCTGTGTGAGAACGAAGCCACGATCGATTATATGCAACAGCCGGATTTACCCAACCCGCCTGATCCGGCAACACTCTTAATTAACCAGGGTAACCAATTGGGACTAGTCTACTTGGACTCATGGCAACGCCACATTACCGTCTTGGACGATCCCTCTATTCGTGAGCAGGCGCTAGGTGCAGATGGACCGGATACGACAACACGGCTTAAGACAGTCTGGCAAGTCAAAGTCATGCAGGTGACACCCGATCTCAGTTCACTTATTGCCGCGTTGAAGAGTGTAGAGTCAGATTTAAACAATCTTGTGAAGCAGAATGCGACTTTCAGTAAGTCTAACAAGACGATCATTGGTATCGCAGGCGACATAGTTGATTTTCTGAAAGGGAAGAATACGGATCAATTGGATAAAGTGATTGATATTTTTTCTCAAACCATCAATACATTAATCAGATTTTTGCGATCGATGAAACCAGTGCAGTCGAAACAAGTTATACAGAGCTTAAGGGATGACACAGAGAAGCAGATTCTATTGCTAGTGGGTAGCTTTTTGGCATTTGAGGCCAATCTGTGCAAACAGGACTTTCCCGAATGGAGGGATCTGATTACCGAGCCTGAGAGGGTACTTAATGCGCGTACTCAACCTTCCGGTTCTAGCAGTGACCCCTGTCAGCTGCCGCCAACGGCCGGCTTCCAACGGCTGGAGAACCAGCTCTACCGTGTTGAAATTTTGCAAGGGGGAGATCCGGCCCAGGACAATGTCACCTTTGTTTGGTCACGCGATAATGGCTCGGTCGTCACCTCTATCGTGGACCCGATCCCCGCGGGCGCAACCGAGGTAACCGTTGCAAGCTTGGGACCGGATACAGAACTTGGTTTTGCTAAGACGCAACTTGTAGAAATTACCGATGATACTTTGGAACTATCAGGTAAGCCGGGGCAACTGGTATCGATCACGGATATCAACCCTGCGACCCTACAAATTACTCTTGATAAAGCGCTTGCCGTCGACTACACATTGCATCCCAAAATGAGGCGATGGGATGGAACGGGGTATGTCACTTTAGACGATTGGATCGTGTTGGAAGATGGTATCCAGATCCAATTCGCTGCCGGGAATTATAGGACGGGCGATTACTGGCTAATTCCCGCGCGTACCGCCAGCGGGCAAATCGAATGGCCAAGTGATTCAGACGGTACACCGCTTGCGCAACCTCCCATGGGCATTAAACACCATTATTCACGTCTGGCACTGGTTTGGCATAATAACGATCGCCAGCCGCCTAATGAGGATACAGGTTCTCCCGATGGTCTGAAAAGAGAACTTAGCAGAGTGCCAGAATCCCTGCCCGCGAAATTGCCTACCTCACCAATGGGCCTGTCCTCCAAGCTGTTCTCACAGATTGACACGTCCATTGTCGAAAAGGAGTTAACGGGGTTGTATGGTATGCTTTGCTCAGCCAAGGAACTCCAAACAAGAATCTTTCATGTGCAGGATTGCCGTTCTATGTTTCCGTCCTTGACGGCTCGACTTCCAGCTCTCCATGTAATTCGGACAAGCTGGTCTAATGATTATGCAATGAGAAGAGAAGATTTCTATAACTATGGCTTGTTCATTTTTTTGGACGGAAAGCCTGATCGAAACTCGCTGCTAAATGGAATCACAGTAATCGTCACCGTGCAAAACGACTCAATGACTCTGACACTACCTGGCCAAATTGATGTCATCGATAATGTGATTCACTGGCGATTCCATTTCGAACAGGAAAAAAAAGACAATGATTTCTTTAGAGCCTTTGATGTAGATCCAGTGCGAGTTACCCTCAAAGGACATGCTATCTGTCGAACCGATGAGCGGTCACTTAATATGGAGCATTTGAATTGTCAACCAGGACGTCGATCTTACCTGGACGGTCAGACGCTCGGTCTGCCCGGTGCTCGATCCAACTTGCCCATAGATGCGAAGATTCTCAGAATGTTAGGCTTTCCGCCGCCGCCATCGGGGCCATCGTTTCGTATGCCGATCGATTTGCATTTTCCTTCAGGGGCAGGTGTGCGCGCTAGCGATTTCGAGAGCTGGTTCTATATTTATTCAAATACGGAAGGAACTTAGTTGGGGAATTTCTCGAGAAACATGGAATTGAACAGGAAAGAATATACGAGATTTGAAAATTGGATATCTAACATTAAGGAGGAGTGGTAGATGGATATAAAGTTAGAAATCGAGGACGGATCACCTTGGTATTTGAGCCCTGATATTTGGACTGTATCGGGCGAAGACCCGCTGGGTCCGCCGGGTCAGCCAATCGAAGGCCAACCTTGCTACATATGGGCACGTGTTCACAACAAAGGTAAAGACGCCGTTTGGAACGCCAATGTGCGCTTTTACTGGGCGAATCCGGCCGTTGGGTTTGATCGCAATACGGCTAATTTTATTGGTACTGCTAATGTATCCCTTTATGCTGGCGAGACGCGGGATGTATTGTGCTTGAGCAAATGGAACCCGACTTTCGTCAATAATGGACATGAATGCGTGATGGCGGAAGCTTACCACCGCTACCTTGATCCACTGCCATCCGCTCCACACTTCAACGTTCCAACCGACCGCCATGTTGCGCAACGTAACCTGACAGTACTCAAGTTGGCTAGGAAAAAAGAACATTTTACAATGAGCTTTGAAATACATAATACCTCACGATTGGCACAATCATATCGCATCTCCTCTCGAGTTGGTCGCCTTGAGGAGATTAAGCCGTTGCTGCCATATCTTGATCCCGACATTCCGCATTATGGCGAAGGTAAGATTGCACATGTTGGATTTGTAGCTAAACCCTGTCCAGACGAGGATGAGAGTAAAAAAGCAGAACCTGTCGTCAAACTCGAGATTGGCCCGGGTGCGAAGGTTGGCTTATCAGTTGTGGGGATGCTCGAGGGTGATATAGCGCTCCTCCATGTTGCTCAAAATACTGAAGAGAAAGAAGTCGGTGGTCTGAGCGTCCTAGTCTTTCGGAATAAAGAGTAAGAGAAGGAAGAGGGTAAAGAGTGAACGCTATGACACAATTTGAAATCCCCAATCGGCCATTTGCTTCAGAACCGATCACTGGCTTAATGACGCCAGATGGCATTTTTGAGGTCGCTCTTGGAAAGCAAATTATTAACGCTCATATTATGAATAACGGCTCAGAGGTCGATCAGGTGCTAGTTTATATTGAGAGCGTCTCAGACCCAGGCATTGTTGTAACACCGAAAACCTATAGTATTGTCCACGCTGCCACTAGAGTATCCCATCTTTTTAGCTGGGAAGCTGATTTTAGCGCAGCAGCGCCCGGAAAACATATGGTGAGCTTTATTGTGGTAACGGCTGAAGGGCACGAACGGATAATCAAACCGATATTTGTAACGAAAATGAATTTCAATCCAGCCACCCATTCGTTTTCAATAACCACGTCAGAGGCAGTACTCGATGTTGCTTTTATAGAAATGATCGGTTCAGGTGAATGTTCAAATAATAAAATAGATAATTCTTGTTGCAGTGACCGATACGATACGAGGTCGACCATCCTTGATGTTCTTAACGTTGTTGGCAAACTTCAATCCAGCGATCGTGAGTCTTGCAATCTGCTGAGTTATCTCAGCGAAGGTATAAGTGTTACAAATAATCCAAACTTTACGCTGTGTGCATCACAATTGCTAGTTGGGAAACTCAAAGCTCAAATTCAGCCGACGCAACCATATGAGGGTCAGTATGGAGACTTGCCGTTTCAAGATCCATGGTGGAAGGTTATCCTCGCCGTTGTAACGTTTGTTCTGCTTGTAGCCGCTGCAATTGCAGAAGCCGTCGATGGTTCGGGCGACGTTACTGCAGGGGGAGGTGGTACGCACGATCTGCCCAATAGCAGCGGCGGCACGTACTGTACGCCTACAGCCACTGGCGGCGGTGCTAGCAAAGTAGCGGCCGGCTTGCTGGCAGGTGCAGCTACGGTTGCAGCTATTGCTGGTACGAGCGACGTCCGTGATACCTTCCGCAAAGGTCAGGACCAAACTGCACCCGCCAGTGAGGGAGAACTAACGATAGCTGAAGATCTGGAATTGAGTTTCATTTATCCTGAAGAAATTGTGCCTGGCAAGGCATTCAAGGTCAGTGTCGACTGGCAGTATCAACGCATCACCACGGAAGGAACATACACCCATAAGGATTCGGAGACTAATACTAACATTCATATCCTGTCCAAGTACGACATTATTGCACCGAATGAGGCTAGTCTCCAAGAACCGTTTATCGTTAAATCTCAATTTTATGATGCCGACAACAATCTCTTTGTTGGCAATCAGCTCTTTGTGCAGTGCTTCCTCATCGGGCCGTCTGGCGAGTGGCGCAGCATCGTCTTGCAAGACAATGGTGTTGGCGAAGATAGAGAAGCCAACGACGGTACCTACACCGGCGTCAAATACTTTTCTGCTGACGATCGCATGGGCAGTTGGAAGTACTTTGTGATCGCGCAAGATATTAATCACGCCACTCCGGACATGCAGCCGGAGGAAGCTGCACAGATAGTTGGCGGTATGCTCTTGACCAATCAGTTGAGTATCACCTTTGGAGGCGGGAACTGTCCAATTGTATTTGACGGTGAGGTTAACCTTATTGGCTAAATTAACCTTCAGCTCCACTTTTAAATTGGTTTTTGGATTAAGCGTAAGTAATCCCTATCCTCGCTAGGTGGGGATTATTTTACGTTCTTCCCGGTATGCGAAGTATAGATTCCAAGGAAAACCGAACCCTGACCTCATCGCTGTCAGTGATAAACGTCCTTTCCGTACGCGCGACGCTACACAGAGCCGGATCATTATCGATCAAATGAGCAGCCGATTTGCCGGACGTACCGGGACGCTGCATTTTCAGCAAGCAAAGGATGAAACGCTGCAGACCCCGAATTCTCCCCCTAGCTTCTTTGCGGATCAGACCCTCTGCCGCGCAAGTGTGCTTCCCGTTTTTTTTATCAAAAAAAATCCAATAAACGGTACAATGAAAAAACATTTTTACAATAGAGAACGAAATTCGGATGCAATTGGCAACGGCTCTTTTTGATGTGATTGATAATAATTTGATGTGAAACTATTTTATATTGTGCAACTGTCCGCAATTCCTGCAAAGTCAAACCTAATGTTTACGCGGCTTCTTCATATGCCTGCATACTGTGCACAATATGTCTAACTCCGGTCTACATCAATTTTCACTGAGCTACTTGCTTCCGCAAAGAAAAATTGGTGCCCAAGACATCCCTTCTGATGTGAAAAAACTGGTTTAAAATTTGTTTATCATCAATTCAAATCAAATGAGTTTAAATGTCAGGTTTAGACTGCGTAAATACTGGTTTTAAACGGAATAAAAAACGGAATAAAAAGCACCCTTGCAGGGTGCTTTTTGATTTTTTCGGGCCATGCTTGCTTCTTAGCGTCGCAGGAGCTATTATTTTTAAGTTGCGGCAAGCGGGTTTGCATGTAAGAAAGCTGAGTGAAATGCAGTGGAGCTACATATAATACGATCGCGATTCGTATTGTTGGAATCGGTGATGGGGCGTGCCTGTTTGTCGGAGCGCGGTGAAGGGAGATCGGTTTGCGGCCCCCGAGTAATCCTCGGCAGGTTAGCGAAAACTAAAAAAGCGCCACAAAGTACTCCTTATAAAGTAAGGCATATTCTGTTTCGTTGACATGTCAGATAATATAACATCGACAATGGGGACGTCAATTGAAAATTTTATGGCGGGCGTTATTTCGTCTGCTCTGCAAAGGGGAAGGATGTTTTCAGTGTCTACAGAAGTAGAAAAGCCGAAGCTTATACCAACTAAGATTTGGAAATGCAAAAACGCGGATTGTAAGGCGTGGGTGAGAGAGGAATTCGCGGAGGCGGAACAGACCTGTCCGATTTGCAAAGGCCCCATGCACCGCAGCATGAGGCATTTGCCGGCCGTTCAGAACAAAATCAAATCGCAGCCGCGCAAAAAGAAGGGTGAATTTGACTTTTAGCCGCCATTTCTGGCGGCCTTTTTTTATTGGCCTTTAGATCGGAGCAGCTTGGCGAAAGGCGAGCAGCTGCTAATAAAGGGTCCGCCACAAATAGAACGTCGCGTACGCTTTCCAATCGCCCCAGCCGGACGACAGCTGCTTAATCTCGGCAATGGTAGGCTTGTCTTCGCGCTTAAGAACGTGCTTGAGGGCATTGTGCAGCCCGACATCTTCGATCGGGAACGCGCCTGGCATGCGCAGACAGCGCATCAGCACATAGTTGGCCGTCCAGGGTCCGATACCGCGGATCCGGGTTAACGTTTTCTCGATGGCCGTCCAATCGTTCAGAGCGAGCAGCTGCGCTTTGGAGAGCCTGCCTTCCGCAATCTCGGCTGCGGTCCCGATCATGTATTCCGCTTTGCGCCCCGTAAATTGCAAAGCAGTCAGATCGGCAGGCTCAAGCTCCGCGATGGTCTCCGGCGACGGGAACGAGTAGTAGCGTCGGCCATCCCAATCCAAAGCAGACCCGTAGCGTTCCACGAATCGACGCTTCAGCGTGTAGGCGAAGGCCAAATTGATTTGCTGGCCCATAATGCCCCAGCTCATCGCTTCGAAGAGGTCCTCGATGCCTACGATCCGCAGCCCATAGAACTGCTTCGCGACATCGCGCAACAGTCCGTCCTGTTCCGCCAAGCCGTAGAACGGCGTTAAATCCCTGCCGCAATCGAACCATTCCCACACGTACCTATGCGCTGCCGCTTGCAGTTCTTCGGAAGGCGCATCATGGAGCGCTGGAAAAGCAATCCTCAGCGCATCGCGTTCAGGTGTAATCCAGATAAGCTGCGGTCCTTCAGGCGTAGGTATGAGACGTTTGACCGTATTTCCTTCGACATGAAACAGGCATTCATTGCTCGAGCGTTTTAAATAATCGATGATGGCGGCACTGCTGAATGCTGCCGGCGGATGTAATGTAATGGCGTGCATCGTTAACGCGAACGCCTCCTTTTTCGATTGTTGTACCTTACTAGTTGTACCATATTTGCGGGAAGGCTGCTTTTCTAATCTTGCTCTCTCATGCTGCCGAGCTTACATCCTTCATGGAAAGCGGTTATACTTTGCTTGGAGGTGCAGGCGCTTGATGACCAATGAAATGTGGCGGGCGATTGAGGCTTGCGACGCGGCTTATGACGGCAAGTTCTTCTACGGCGTCCGGACGACCGGTATCTTTTGCAGGCCTTCCTGCAAATCGAGAACGCCGCTTCAAGAGCACGTCCGGATCTTCTCAAGCACGGATGCCGCGCTTGCCGACCAATACCGGCCTTGCAAAAGATGCAAGCCCGGCGGCTTGAAGCTGCCGGACGAAGAATGGGTCGACGCCATCGCGGCGATTATGGAAGCCCGCTATGCTGAGCAGTTGACGCTAGCCAAATTGGCTGAGCTGTCCCATGCCAGCCCTTATCATATGCAGCGCATGTTCAAGCGCTTGAAAGGCGCTTCGCCGGCCGCATATTTGCAGCGGGTCAGAATCGAGGCGGCCAAACGGCTGCTGCGCTCATCTGAGTCGCCCATTAGCGAGATCGGCAGCCAGGTCGGCTACCCGAATGCGGCGCATTTTGCCACTGTATTTCAGAAGGAGTCCGGCTGCTCGCCGACAACATACCGAATGGCGGTTCGAAACGACACGGAGGGAGTGGAAGGGACATGACGAAGAAAATCTATTGAACGCTGCTGCATGAAGGGCCTTGGCGACTGCACTTGGCCGCAGCGGACGACGGGCTCTGCTACGTTGGCTCGCCGGATGCGCCGTTCGACGAAACGGAGACATGGTGTAAAAAGCATTATCCGGGATGCACGCTTGAGCGGGACGATGAACGGATGGCGGCGTACGGGAGACAGCTGCGCGATTACCTGGGAGGAAAGCTGACCTGGTTTGACGTGCCGCTCAGCGTGCGGGGAACGCCTTTTCAGCAGTCGGTATGGGAAGCGTTGAAACGGATTCCGCACGGGCAAACCTGTTCCTACTCGGACATCGCGCTGCAGATCGGCAAGCCTAGCGCCGTTCGTGCCGTCGGTACGGCTATCGGCGCCAATCCGGTGCTGATTGTCGTGCCATGCCACCGCGTCGTCGGCAAGAACGGATCGCTGACCGGCTTCCGCGGCGGCATGAAAGCGAAGGAGCAGCTGCTGCGGCTGGAAGGCGTGTTATAATGGCAGATGAGGCACAAGCTTGAAAGGATGAGGCAATGATTACGATTACGGAATTTTCGGTGGACAAAATCAAAGATCCGTTCGGCATAATAGCTGGCGACCGGTACGAGTTCAGGCTGGATGTCGACGTGCCGGAGGATGACGAGCTGCATGTCGATAGCGGCATTTACATCCGGGTTATTTACCGCGTGGACGGCGATCATGCAAGCATCGTGAAATATGAACTGTACGAGCGGATCAATGACCGATATCTGGATTTCGATCTCGAGGAAGAAGAAGAGCAGGTCATCGATTCTTTCTGCAAAGCGCATTACGCCGAGTCGGCAGATTAATAAGAAGCGGAATGGAATGATAAGCTTAAAAAAAGGGCCATCGCCAACCGGCGAAGGTCCTTTTTGGCATGCGTTTGCCGTGTGCGGCTTACGCGCTATTGCTGGCAGCCGCTATTTTTGCGCGCCGCGCATCCCGTTCAGGCGCGGTAAGCTTCGGACAATTGTAGCACATATCGCCGTCTTCGCGGCAGTAATACATGCAGCAGCCGGAGCGGATCATCATCTTGCCGCCGGGCTGGTAGGGGTTATCGATGTAACGCGGGGTATGGGCGAATGGATTGCGGTTGCTGCCGAAGATGCTCGTGTCCATGCGTTCCAGCAGCACGGAGCAATCATGCTTGAACCGCTGAAGCACCTCGCTTTGCGTTTCTTTAGCTTCCACCATGTTCATAAGCGTTGCCAGCATGCTGCCATACTGGATCCAGATGATGCCGGGTTTCATGGAAGCTGCCGAAGCGAGTGCGTTTAGCATGGGAGCGACGACGGATTTCAAATCGTGCTCGAGAATGGCCTGCACATAGTCTCCCCGCTCCGCATCTTCTGGCACGCCGGTAAAGCTGTAATCGTCACCGAGTTTGAAGCCGAACAGGTTGTAGGTGCCGAAATGCTCGATTTGAAACGTCATTTTGTCCAAAGACAGGTCGAGTACGGCGTTATATTGGGCCAGGAAGAGGAGCCGCAGCGCGCAAAGCCCGAACAAATTGCCGCCGATGAAGGAGGCTGCCAGCTCATGGCCTGTTGGGCGAACGGCCGATCCGCCTGCGATGATGGCGTCCATTACGGCTTCGCCTCGCAGAAAGTCCGCTGCCGGCATTTCAAAGGATGGATTTGCCGCGCCGTCCGGCGATATGCGTATGTAGTAGGAGCCGAATGAAGAGAAGTCGATCGTGTTCTTATCCATTGTGGACATCGCTGCACTCTCCCTGATAATAATTCTCACTCGAATAAGTAGAAATTATATGACGAAAATGGTGGTAGTGTCAACGGAAGATTGCTTCTTTCCAGTGCTATGAAGTGGACAGGCCTAGACGGGCCGCCGTATAATGGAGGGTATGTTATCGCGAAGCAACCAATTTTGAGTGGATGAACGGGGCTAATGCCGATGAAAAAATTCAAAAAGTTTTATATCGAAATCACGAGTATTTGCAATCTGGCTTGCTCCTTCTGCCCGCAAACGAAGCGCCAGGCGAAATTTATTAAGATCGACGAGTTTACGAAAATCTTGGATGAAATCAAGCCGCATACGGATTTTATCTACTTCCATCTGAAAGGCGAGCCGCTGCTGCATCCGAAGATCGACGAGCTGCTCGACCTAAGCCACGAGCGCGGCTTCAAGGTCAACATTACTTCGAACGGGACGCTGCTTCATAAAGCCAAGGACAAAATCATGGGCAAGCCGGCGCTCCGCCAAATGAATTTCTCGCTGCACAGCTTTGACGGCCATGAAGGCTCGGTTGATAAAGAGGGCTATGTCGGCAGCGTGCTTTCGTTTGTCAAAGAAGCCGTCGCGACCTCCGAACTCATCGTCTCGCTCAGGCTTTGGAATCTGGATGAGAACAACGAGCTTAACGTGGAGCGCAACCGGAACAAAGACATTTTGGAGCAGATCGAACGGGAATTCGAGCTCGATTTCCGCATCCAAGAGAAGTTTACGCGCGGAAACGGCTTCAAGATCGCGGAACGCGTTTATTTGAATCATGAGGTGGAATTCAAGTGGCCGGACTTGAAGGAAGAAGAGGACGAAGGCAAAGGCTTCTGCCACGCGCTTCGCAATCAAGCCGGCATACTCGTTGACGGAACGGTCGTGCCTTGCTGCCTCGACGGCGAAGGCGTCATCAATCTCGGCAACGTGCATCAAACGCCGTTCTCGGAAATTATCGAGGGCGAGCGCGCGAACCGGCTGTATGACGGATTTTCCCGCAGGGAGGTCGTCGAGGAGCTGTGCCGCAAATGCGGTTTCAGGCAGCGGTTCAGTTAACAAGAAAGAAGGTGTAGCATCCGATTATGAGTGTTTTGCCGATTCAGGAGCGGAAGGAGATGCTTTCCTTAAACCGGGGAAGCAAAGCGCGAATTCCGTTCTACTATATCGCAATCGTATTGTTCTTTGCTAAAATGCTGCTGCTGCGCTATTTCCTTTTTCACGATATCGCATGGTCGCGTCTAGTTGCGGATATGGGCGCCATTCTGGTGCTGCTTAGCGCCGTGGAGCTCATTACGCCGGCCAAGCTGCGGGCTTCAGCCTACGGCGCGGTCAATCTGATCTACTCATTCGCGCTGTTCTCATCGGCGGTCTATTTCGAGCATTTCGGGACGGTTCCGACTTATACCGCTCTGTATGAGCTGCATCAAGTCACGAAAATCCAATCGAGCGTTGAATCCACGATCCAGCTTGGCCATTATTTGTTCTTCGTTGATCTCATTGTCGCAATTGTGATCGCGGCAGTCCTGCTGCTTAAGCGTGCGCGGCGTTCCGCGAGCGGTTTGCGCGCCCCGGGGACGGCAGCCATGTACCGGGTCGTGATTACGGTCGTATTCATACTAAGCCTTGCGATTTCGGCGCGCGTCATTCAAGCCGGAATGCCGATCGAGAACGAGCTGGTCGAGGCGGAACAGGAAGGCTTCTTGAATTATCAAGTGTCCGCGGCAATTAAGGCGGCGAAGGACAACAGCGTGGCGGCGGAAGGGGATCCGGCCGAGCTTGCGAAGGAGGCGGCAGACCTTCAAGCCGCCTATCCGTATAAAGACGGGCAAGATGGAACGACGGCATATTTCGGGTCTGCGAAAGGGAAGAATCTGATCGTCATCCAGATGGAGGCCTTCCAGAACTTCCCGATTCACCTGAAGCTTGGCGGGAAAGAAATTACGCCGGTGCTGAACAAGCTGGCGGACGAAAGCTTCTACTTCCCGCATGTGTTCCAGCAAATCGGCCAAGGGAATACGTCCGATGCCGAATTTATGTCCAACACGTCGATCTATCCGACGGCCAAGATCGCCATGTCGACCGGCTACGGCGACCGCAATCTTCCAAGCTTGCCGAAGCTGCTGCAGAAGAGCGGCTATGTGGCCAACACATTCCACGTGAACGACGTAACGTTCTGGGACCGCAACAAGATGTATGCGGCGCTTGGGTTCGATCATTATTTTGACAAGCCTTATTTCAAAAACGATCACTTCAACAGCTTCGGCGCATCCGATGAGGAGCTTTACAAGGTCGGGGTGGAGAAGCTGCAGGAGGTTAGCGGCGGAACAAAGCCGTTCTACGGACAGTTCGTGACCGTTTCCAGCCACTTTCCGTTCGAGGTGCCGAAGGGACGGATGCGCATGGAACTTCCGGCGGAGCTGGAAGGTACGCAGCTGGGCAACTATTTGCTCGGCATTAACTACACCGACTATGCGATCGGTACGTTGATCGACCGTCTGAAAGAGGCGGGGAAATGGGACGATACCGTTCTTGTGCTGTACGGCGATCATTTCGGCTTGCAGCCGAATGACAACGATCCGGCGGTCATTGAGAAGACGCTCGGCATTAAATATGACCAGCAAATCTCGCGGTTCAATATCCCGCTCATCATCCGCACGCCGGGCGAAACGCAGGGCAAGGTTGTGGAGCGGGTTGGCGGACAGCTGGATATTTTACCGACTGTGGCGAATTTGCTAGGCATTTCGCTTAAGGACGAAGGATTCACGGCGTTTGGCCACGATTTGCTCAATATCGACCGGAATGTGCTCGGCACGAGGTACTACCTGCCGACGGGCTCGTTCTATAACGATGACATCTTGTTTGTGCCCGGCAAAGGATTCGAGGACGGCAAAGCCGTCAATATCCGGACGCTGGAGCCGGTTGCCGATCTAACGCCATATCGCAAAGACTATGACTATATCATGAAGCTGATGGACGTCTCGGACCGTTACGTGAAGTCTCTTCCAAAGCGTTAATAAACGGAATCAACGCCTCTTGCTTGTGCGAGTCTCGCATGGGTGGGAGGCATTTTTTTTGAATTTTATGTAATTAAACCTAACATATCGGTTGACACTTATCGATTTTCGGGCCTATAATACGAATCAATAGTAGGTTTTAACAATTTAATATCGGTTCTCATGTTAGATATTTGAGAACGAGCAACTGTCTAGGGTTCCGTTGGTGAGCAATTCTTCCATCAAGCAGGTCCGAGAGACGGTGTGCGGCTTGCGCTGCATAACACGGAAGGATAAAAGCCTGGGAGATCATCGCTCCCGGCTTTTTTTATTTATCCAGATCCAAGGAGGCCACTCTATGACAAGTTTATGGAGCAAAACCATCGGCGCAGGGGACAAATGGTCCGGCGTCATCGGCAAAGGGAAGTACCTGCGTTTTACGGCGCTTGCACCGAACGCGAATTTGTCCCTGATGCTGTTTCATGCGAACGAACTGACAGAGCGCTACAATATGCCGGATACGCTGAAAGCCCAGCATACCGCGCATCTGACGCGCGGGAACGTGCTAATGAGCGATAACGGCCGCGTGCTGGCAAGCATCGTCGAAGATGAGCTGGGGTGGCATGACGCGATTACCGGTTATACGACGCGCGAGGCGACGGACGCGAAGTATGGGCTGACCCGTTACCAGGAGAAACGCAACGATTGGCTGCGAAGCGGCTATGAAAATTTTGCGGTAGAGCTTGTTCGAAACGGGCTTGGCGTGAGAGATATGGGACCAGTCGTCAATTTGTTTGCGAAAGTGTACTGCGATGACGACGGCCGGATGATATACGACGAATCCCATTGCAAGGAAGGCAAGGCCGTGACGCTGCGGACAGACATGGATCTGCTGCTTGTGCTGTCGAATACGCCGAATCCGCTAAACCCGAGTTCTGATTATCCGATGGCTGCCGTCCAGCTGGATATTTCGGCGGCGCCCCCTTTCGATCCGGCGAACGATTACAGCTTCCATTTCAGACCTGAAAACCGCAGAGCCTTCGAGAACACGGCTGAATACTACCTGCTCTCGGGCCGATGAGCCAAACGAAACGATTACGAGGAGGAATCGATTTTATGACGGCATTTCACCGCTTTGAAAGCTCGCTTGCGCCGGAAACGGCCATTATCGATGAAATCATACTTGCGGGCGACGGCTGGATGCAGGAGCTGCAGCCCGGACAAGTGCTGCGAATCGTGGATATGGAGGGAAACCAAGCGGCGGATACGCTGTTCTTCGACGCGGATAACCCGGAGGATCACTACAGCGCCGTGGCGACGATCGCCGGGCAAGGCAACATCTACTTGACGACCGGCTCCGTGCTTCGCGCGGAATCCGGCAAGGAGCTGATCAAGATCGTCGCGGACACATGCGGCCGGCACGATACGGTCGGCGGCTCGTGTTCCGCTCAAAGCAACACGGTGCGTTACGCCCATGGGAAGCTGCACATGCACAATTGCCGCGATACGTTTATGCTGCAGCTGGCAAAGCATGACGGGGGCTATACGAAACGGGATCTTGCGCCGAACGTCAACTTCTTCATGAACGTACCTGTTACGCCGGAAGGCGATTTACGGTTCGCCGATGGCGTGTCTGCTCCCGGCTGCTACGTCGAGCTGGAATCGATCTGCCGCACGATCGTCGTGATCAGCAACTGTCCGCAGCTTAATAATCCATGCAATGCTTACAATCCGACCCCGATCCGGGTCCTGATCTGGAATCCATAGAGAGACTCAATTTGGGAGGGACTACCATGACCGTGTTCAAAAAAGTGCTCATTGCCAATCGCGGCGCCATCGCCGTCCGGATCGAGCGTACGCTCCGAAAGCTCGGCATCGAATCCGTTGCCGTCTATACGCAGGCCGACCAAGACAGTTTGCATGTCGACGGGGCAGACGAGGCCGTGCTCATCGGAACCGGCCCAGCCAAGGAGAGTTACCTGGATGCGGAGCGGATCCTGCAAACCGCGATCGATACAGGCGCGGAGGCGATTCATCCGGGCTACGGCTTCCTCAGCGAGAATGCCGCTTTCGCCAGAGCCTGCCGCGAACGGGGAATCGTCTTTATCGGCCCGACGCCGGAGCAGATGGAGATGTTCGGCCTTAAGCATTCCGCGCGGGAGATTGCCGAGCGCGCAGGCGTGCCGATGCTGCCGGGAACGCCTTTGATTTCCGAGCTGGATGACGCGTTGTCGCAGGCCGAAACGATCGGTTATCCGGTCATTCTGAAGAGCACTGCCGGCGGAGGCGGCATCGGCATGCGGGCATGCGAGGACGAGAATGCGCTGCGGGCCGCGTTTGAGGGCGTTCGGTATTTGGCGGAGACGAACTTTAAGAACGGAGGTATTTTCCTCGAGAAATATATCGAGAAGGCGCGCCACGTCGAGGTCCAAATTTTCGGCAACCGTTTCGGAGAGGTGGTAACGCTGGGCGAACGGGATTGCTCGATCCAGCGGCGCAACCAGAAGATCATCGAAGAAAGCCCGGCCCCGAATTTGCCGGAGAGCGTGCGGCAGGCGATGTTCGCCGCTTCAAAGAGGCTGGCTTCTGAAGCAGGTTACCGCAGCGCGGGTACGATCGAGTATTTGTACGACCCGCAAACGTGCGCGTTTTATTTTCTGGAAGTGAATACTCGGCTTCAAGTGGAGCATGGCGTCACGGAAGAAGTGCTCGGCATCGATTTGGTCGAATGGATGTTACATGAAGCGGCCGACGAGTTAAAGGAGCTTGATTCGCTCGTGAAGCCACCGGTCGGCCACAGCATTCAAGCGCGGGTTTACGCGGAGGATTGTTTGCAGCAGTTCCGTCCTAGCGCCGGCAAGCTGGATCAAGTGAAGTTTACGCCGAATGCGCGCATCGAATCATGGGTTAGGGACGGCATCACGGTGACGACGCTGTACGATCCGATGTTGGCGAAGATTATCGTCCATGGCCGCGATCGGCAGGAGGCGATTGCGAAGCTAAGCAAAGCGCTTGAGGAAACGCGTCTGTATGGCGTGACGACGAACCTGCAGTATGTTCATGCTCTGCTCGGCCACGAAGATTGTTTGAGCGGCAATGTGTACACCCGCCTGTTAAATGGCTTCGAGCCGTCCGAACACGCGATTGAGGTTGTGGACGGCGGCGTTCAATCGACCGTGCAGGATTGGCCTGGACGGACGGGGCACTGGGATGTCGGGGTTCCGCCTTGCGGACCGATGGACCCGCTTTCGTTCCGGATGGGCAACAAACTGCTCGGCAATGCGGACTTCGCAGCGGGCGTTGAGCTGACGCTTCGCGGCGGCGCCTATAAGTTCCGGAACGACATGTGGATCTGCTTGACCGGCGCGGATATGGAAGCAGCGTTGGATGACGAGGCCGTCCCTATGTATCGGCCGATTCAAGCGCGCAGAGGCCAAGTGCTGAGCTTCGGCGAAGCGAAAGCGGGTATGCGCGGCTATTTGCTCGTGCGAGGCGGTCTCGATATGCCGCGCATCCTGGGCAGTTCCTCGACCTTTACCTTAGGCAATTTCGGGGGGCACGGAGGACGTGCGCTTCGCGCCGGGGACGTGCTGGGCGTGAATAGAAGCGGCATGATGATTGAAACTCCAGTCGCAGATGTGCGGCTGCAGGAACGGGACCGCCCGGCCATGACACGGTCGTGGACGATCGGCGTTATTCCCGGCCCGCACTGCACGGGCGAGTATTTGAAGCCTGCCTATCTGAAGGAGCTTGCGGAAACAAGCTTCGAGGTGCATTTCAACAGCTCGCGGACAGGCGTGCGGCTCATTGGACCTGCGCCGCGCTGGGCGAGGGAGGACGGCGGTCAAGCCGGCCTGCATCCGTCCAATATCCATGATAACGCGTATGCAGTAGGCACGCTCGATCTGACGGGCGATATGCCGATTCTGCTCGGCCCTGACGGCCCAAGCCTCGGCGGCTTCGTCTGCCCGGTAACAACGGCATCCGCCGAATTTTGGAAACTGGGACAGCTGCATCCCGGCGATGAGGTCCGTTTCCGGTTGATCTCGCTGGAAGAAGCCGGCCGTTTGCGCCAGGAACAGAACCGCAACCTCGAAGCGATCGGCGAGGGGAAGTGGAGCAAGCTTACACCGATTGCACTGCCGGAAGCGGGACCGGCCTTGACGCCGGACTATCCGCTGCTTGCGCACCTGTCCGCCGGCCGCAGATTCCCGATAACGGTCCGCTGCAGCGGCGATGAGAATATTTTGGTGGAGTACGGGGAGATGGAGCTTGATTTGCTGCTTCGCTTCCAGGTGCACGCGCTAATGCAGGCCATTCGAGCGAGCGAAGCGATTCCGATACTCGATTTGACCCCTGGCATTCGTTCCCTGCAAGTGCATATCGATCCGAAACGAACGACGGTTCAAGAAGCTTGCGCGCGGATTCTAGAGCTGGACGGCAGTCTGCCGCCGCTCGAAACGATGTCTGTGCCGTCGCGCATTGTCCGTCTTCCGCTGTCGTGGGATGATCCCTCGACCCAGCTGGCCATCGAACGCTACCAGCGGAACGTTCGTCCGGATGCGCCTTGGTGCCCGAGCAATCTGGAGTTTATCCGCCGGATTAACGGATTGGATTCGATCGGCGATGTACAGAAGATCGTCTATGAAGCGAACTACATGGTGCTCGGTCTTGGGGATGTCTATCTGGGGGCGCCGGTCGCAACGCCGATCGATCCAAGGCACAGGCTCGTGACGACCAAGTATAATCCGGCGCGTACATGGACGCCGGAGAACGCGGTCGGCATCGGCGGCGCTTATATGTGCGTGTATGGCATGGAAGGCCCCGGCGGCTACCAGTTCGTCGGACGGACGATTCAGATGTGGAACCTGAACCGCGAGACGGAAAGCTTTCATCAAGGCAAGCCATGGCTGCTCCGGTTCTTCGACCAGATCCAGTTCTACCCCGTCAGCGCGGATGAGCTGACGCGGCTGCGCGAGGACTTTACGCGCGGACGGTTCGAGGCGGACATTACGGAAACGACCTTCATGCTTAGCGAATACTTGGCATTCCTCGGTTCGATCGAGGAGAGCGCGGATGCGTTCCAAGCGATGCGGCAGTCGGCGTTTCAAGCGGAACGGGAAAGGTGGAAATCGCTCGGGCTCGCCGAATATGGCTGCGAGCAGGATACCGGCAAAGCCGCAACCGAGGATGCGCTGCCGGAAGGGACGATCGCCGTACGCAGCACGATGCCGGGCAGCGTCTGGAAAGTGCTGGTTGCGCCGGGCCAAGAGGTGAAGAAGGGCGATACGCTCATCGTTGAAGAGAGCATGAAAATGGAGTTTTCCCAGACCGCGCCGTGCGACGGTTTCGTCTCCGCCGTATTCGTCAAGCCTGGCGATGAGGTGCATACGGGTCAATTGATCGTTGGCTTGGTCAAGGAAAGGGAAAGAGAGGTGTCGCATGTATGACGGAGATGAAATGGCCGAATAAGCTGACCTTGGCATGGCTCCGCGAGCAATATGCTTCGAAAATGCTTACGCCACGCGAGGTGATGGAGGAAATCGTGCGCCGAGCCGAAGCGGACGCCGATATGAATATATGGATTACGCCGCCTTCGATGGCGCTGATCGAGCCGTATTTGGAGCGGCTGACGCAGATTGCGCCGGACCATTCCCCGCTTTGGGGCATACCGTTCGCCGTCAAAGACAATATCGACTTGGCGGGCGTGCCGACAACGGCCGGCTGCGCCGAGTTCGCTTATACGCCGAAGGAAAGCGCCATCGTTGTGCAGCGGCTTGTTAACGCGGGAGCGATCCCCGTCGGCAAAGCGAATTTGGACCAGTTCGCCACAGGGCTTGTCGGCACGAGAAGCCCCTATGGCGAAACGCATAACGCGCTGCGCGGCGAGCTGATCAGCGGCGGCTCGAGCTCAGGCTCGGCCGTTGCCGTCGCGCGCGGGCAAGCCGCGTTCGCGCTTGGCACGGATACGGCCGGCTCGGGCCGCGTGCCTGCCGCGCTGAACGGCTTGGTCGGCTACAAGCCGAGCGTTGGCGCTTGGCCGACGAAGGGGGTCGTGCCGGCCTGCGCGAGCCTAGACTGCGTCACCGTTTTCGCGAACAGTCTCGACGATGCTCTCGCGGTCGACCGGTTCGCCCGCGGCGCGGAGGAATCGGATCCTTGGTCGCGGGCGATTCCGCACCCGTTCACGGCACGTATGCCGGCTTCGGTGTGCTTGCCTGGGAACGCGCCGGATTTTTATGGCCCCTATGCCAGCTCATACGAGAAAGCATGGGCCAAAGCAGTGCAAGCGGCCGAATCAATGGGCGTGACCGTTGCGTACGTCGATGCGGAGCTGTTCGCGGAAGCCGCAGCGATTCTATACGGAGGGCCTTGGGTAGCCGAACGATGGGCGAGTCTCGGTCCGTTCATCGAGAGCCATCCCGGCGCCGCGTTTCCGGTGACCGAGCAGGTGCTCCGTACTGGCTCATCCCCGGTTTATACCGCGGCGTCGGTCTTCGAAGCCGCGCATAAGCTGCAGCGCCTCAAGCTGGAAGCGAAGCGGCTGCTGAAGGATGCCGTGCTGATGCTGCCGACCTGCGGCGGAACATGGTCGCGTGACGAAGTTCGGGCTAATCCGGTCAGAGCAAATAGCGATATGGGCCGCTATACGAATCATTGCAACCTGCTGGACCTGGCCGCGGTAGCGGTTCAAGCCGGAGAGGCTGAGGAGGCGCTGCCATTCGGCGTGACGCTTTTCGCTGCCGCGGAGAACGAGTCGCTGCTGATCGGCGCGGCAAAGCGGTTTATTATGGCGATCGGTGAATCTTCATTCCCGGCGGTCGGCGCTGCTAAGCGGCTAGAGCAAGAGGCTGAGGCTCAATCCGCCGCATCGAACGGCGAGCCGGTTACCGTATCTGGCGAAGCGCAGCTGCAGCAGCAGTTGGGCCCCGTGGCACCGGCGGCGACGCTTGTGGCCGTGTGCGGCTTGCATATGCGCGGCTTTCCGCTCGAGAAGCAGATGGAAGCGTGCGGCGCCGTATTCGTCCGCGAAGCCATCAGCGCGGCCAAATACCGGCTCATTAAGCTGTCCGCCACGCCCGCGAAGCCGGGCATGATCAAACAGAAGCAGGGCGGTGCGTCAATCGCGCTGGAATTATGGGAAATGCCGCTGGCTGCATTCGGCGGCTTCGCCGCCTCCATTCCGGCGCCGCTCGGCATCGGAAAGGTCGAGCTGAGCGACGGGACCGAGGTGCCCGGGTTTATTTGCGAAGCGTATGCGGAGGCCGAGGCGGGCGCCGAAGATATTACGGTTTACGGATCTTGGCGCAACGCAGTCTCGCAGTAACATGAATGGATGAAACAAGCCGCGTTTCCCAACGGGAGACCGGCTTGTTTGCTATCGGATTGTTTTGCGGACCGGGTAGTAGGGTAAACGGAGGGAGGCGTATAATAAAGGCACTGCATTAGGAGGTTGTTATATGCTGAGAAAACTCGGAATCAGTCTCATTGTGCTGATCGTGCTGCTCTTAAGCTGCGGTATAGGCGCCGTTCAATACGTGAAGCCGCGTGAAAAGCTGGATTTGAACCATAAGGAAGTGCCGCTTATGGAGAGGGCTTTCACGATGATCCGAAATCTGAGCACGGAGTTCGTGCTGACGGCGGCCGATATCGACAACATCGGCAAAGCCGCAATTGCGCTCAATCCGGAGTACCGTCCGGGTGTGCTTGTTACCGGAGCCAGGTTCAATTTTGAAGGCGAACGCCTGGCCGCGCATTTGAATCTTCGGCTGAAGGATCGGCTGCCCGTAGGAATCGTCATTTATTATAAGCTGCAGTGGAAGAACCCGAACCTTATTGCGAGCGTGGACGAAGCCAAACTGCGGGGGATTGCGCTTCCCGATAAGTACTTCGAGGATATTGTCATTCCTCTTGGCACGCAGCTTCCCGAGCTGGTTTATATAAAAGAGGTTCATATCCAGAACGGCGGCTTGGTCGTAAGCATGCGAAAGCCGACGCTGCGCGAGCTTCAGTCGCTGCTGGAGCAAGCGGCGAAGCGGCAGGCCGGCTAACGTGAACGGCTGCTTATTCGATTAGCGAAGCCTCGGCAGCAGCGGGCGCAGAATGCCGATCAAGAACGTGGCGCAGACCGCTTTTACCATATCTCCGAACAAGAAAGGATAGCAGCCGCTAATCATGGCTTCGGAAAACGATAATTTGGCTTTATAAGCAAGCCACGGTACGCCGCCGACATACGCGAGGACGACGCTGAACAGTACGAGGCTGAGGAAAAGCAGCAGCATCTGTCTGCGATTCAATTTGTTCGTCCGCGAGAAGAGGCGATCGCTGGCGAAGCCGATCAGAAGCGCAGAAATCGGGAACATCCATATGTAACCGCCGGTTGCGCCGAAAATAATGCTCAGCCCGCCGTTGCCATGCAGAAGCGGCAAGCCTGCCGCCGTGAGCAGGACGACGATCGCGATGCTCCAGAAGCCGAACCGGGCGCCAAGCAGACCGCCTGCCAGCATGATGGCGAACGTCTGCAGCGTGATCGGCACGGATGTGAAGCCAAGCGGTATGCTGACATAGCCAAAGGCGATGAACAGAGCGGCGAACAGCGCCGTAAAGACGATGCCGCGGATCCAATAGGCGGAACCGGACTGCGGACTTGCCGAGATCGGTTCGTGCACCGGGGAATTCGGGCTTGATGGGGTTGTCGTGGTTTCCATTGTCAATTCTCCTCTCTAGTGTTAACCTTGTTATCTATATGAGGTTAACAATTGAAATAGTAACATGTGGGAATCCATTTGGGAAGAGGGGACTAACATGACGTACATAAATAGCTCCGAAAGCTTGGTTTTGCAGGATGTCTCGATTGACCGAATATTGGAAAACGGTCAGATTGTCCCTCGATTGCAGCAGCTTGACTTCGCGCTCGCGCCCGGGGAATGGGTCAATCTGGCCGGTGTCAACGGAAGCGGCAAATCGTCGTTAGCGAGGCTGCTTGCCGGGTTAACAATTGAAGGCGTGCGGGGGACCTGGAGCCGCGGCTTTGCAGGAAACCGGCCGTCTCCTTATATAATGCAGCATCCGGACGCGCAGCTGTTTGCGGAAACGCCGCGCGAAGAGGTCCGGTTTGCGCTCGAATGGCGCCGCTTGGAACCTGATATGATTATGCAGCTTACGGAGGAGATTCTTGCTTTTACCGGTTTAACCGCGATCGGGGATACGCCGTGGGAGCATCTATCCGGGGGGCAGCGGCAGCTGGCTGCGGTAGCTGCGGCGTCAGCAGGCGAATCGCCGCTTATCGTCTTCGATGAAGCGACTTCGATGCTTGACGAGCAATCGATGCAGCTCGTTTACCGGCTGGCCCGGAAGCTAAACGAGCGAGGGACGGCGGTCGTCTGGGTGACGCAGCGGCTGCAGGAAATCGAAGCGTCATCGCGCGTAGCGGCGCTCACGGAAGGGCAGATCGTATTCGACGGCACGGGGCATGCTTTCCTTTACGGCGCGGACGATGAAACTGGCTTGACGCCGTGCCAGGCTTGCGGATTGCGGCTTCCGTATCTGTCCGCCTTGGCCCTAGAGCTGGGCAGGCTCGGCAAGCTTCAACCTCCCTATCCGGAAACGCCTGAAGAATGGGAAGCCGTGCTTCAAGGCATAGTGGCGGTGCCGGTATGACGCTGGTCATCGAAGGTTTGAAAATGACGCGAGCGCGGGCCGATAAGGGGATGTCCAATACGCATACCGGCGCGCTCCGGCTTGAAGCCGGGACCATTACGGTATTGCTGGGCGCAAATGGCGTCGGCAAGACAAGATTTATGGAAACGATTGCAGGGTTGCGGGATCCCGATGGGCTTGCGATTTCGTATGGAACCGAGCCGTTATGGATACGGAAAAACAGCCGGCTGCGGAGCAACATGCTGCTTCGCAATGAGAAGGCGATGCTCGCTTACAGCTATTCCTGCCAATCGCCGGAGGAGCAATTGTTTGCGCGGTCTGTTCACGACGAACTCCAATATGTACTTCGACCGTATCAGCTTGATCATGCGGTAAGCGAACTTAGATGCCGGGAAGTATTGGCCGCTGTCGGCTGGGATGAGAGTTGGCTCGACCGCGACCCTTATTTGATGAGCGGGGGAGAGCGCAGGCGCACGGCCTTAGCGAGCATGTTCGCTGCGCCCGCAGCCTGGCTGCTGCTTGACGAACCGACGGCCGGCTTGGATGCTGCCGGTCACGAGAGGCTGGGCATACGGCTTAAACGGAGCGCGGCCGAAGGGAAAGGCGTGCTGCTGATCTCGCATGAGAGCGATTGGGCTCTTCAATTGGCGGATCATGTGCTTATCATGCATATGAACGGGAGCGTGCAGCTTGCGAATCGAGAGGAGCTGCTCGCAAACCCCGGCCTGTTGGAGGAGGCCGGCATGGAAATACCGGCATGGCTTCGGGTCGCGCATCGGATGATGTGCATAGGCGTTCCGCCAGAACAAATCTGGCGTCCGGCCGATTCGGCAGCCCACGCTGCGGTTGCCATCCATCGGGACGCTGAGTCAAAGCTGCTTCGTAAGCGGCAGGACCGCCGAATTCCGTTTGCGAAACGCGATTCCGAGAAACCGCTGTCGCCGCTCTCCAATTTCGATCCGAGGGCCGTATGGCTTGCTTATATTTTATTTTCCGCGGCTATTCTCATTCAATCCACCTGGACTGGGCTTGGAGCGATGGCGCTGCTTGTGGCTCTGTCGATCCATCTCGGGAAAATACCGCTTCGACGCTGGCGCGGCGCCATTATGGCACTCACCGCCTTCACGATCTCCGTTGCGCTGCTTGCCGGTCTGGGTCCGCAGGAAGACGGCGGATATTGGAGCACCGATGCCGCGCTTGCGTCGCTCCAATCGCTGCTTCGGCCGCTGCTGGCGATGCTGCTAGGGTTCGGCTTGCCGCTAGCCGTCACGCCGCTGCGTCTTAGGCGGTCGCTGGAGCAGCTGTTCGCTGTGTTCGGCCGCCTTCCGCAATGGGGGACTAAATTGATTTTGACGGTCACGCTGCTATTGCGTTTCATTCCGGTTCTCTTATCGGAATGGGAACGGTTCGCCCGGATCGGCATGGCCAGGGGCAAACGAATCCGGCGTACGCCGGGCGGTGCGTTCAAGCGTCTGCAGGAGACTTCCATTCCCTTCATGCTGGCTCTCTTCCGGCTTGGCGAGCAGGTATCGGACGCTCTAGAGAGCAGAGGGGTAAGCATGGAGCGCCAGCCTACGCTGCTGATTACCGAGCGATGGAAAGGCCGCGACTCTCTGCTTGCGGCGGCAAGCGCTGCCATTCTGCTTATTTTCTGGTTATGGCAATAGGCAATTCCCTTGGAATCGGCTATGATAGAACAAGTGTCCATTATCGAAAGGAGTGTCCGGCCAGCCATGACGACGCCGATTCAGCCCAAGCTTGACCGAGACTATATACACCGCCTGTTGGAGCTGCTTCTGACTACCCCAAGCCCCAGCGGATTTTGCATGGCGATCATGCGCATCATTCAAGAGGAAGCCGCGAAGCTCGGCTACGCTCTCGAAATAACGCCGAAAGGCAATGGCATCATTACGATTCCAGGCATCGACCACCGGGATGACGAAGTTATCGCGCTGACAGCGCATGTCGATACGCTCGGCGCTATGGTCCGCTCGATCAAATCGTCGGGAACGCTGCGCTTTACGCCGGTTGGCGGCTATTCCATGCATACGGTAGAAAGCGAATACTGCCGGATTCATACGCGTGACGGTCGCGCGTACGAAGGCACGGTGCTTACGACAAAGCCATCCGTACACGTATTTTCCGATGTCCGCGAGCTGAAGCGGGATGAAGCGAATATGGAAATCCGCATCGACGAGCCCGTTACTTCGAAGGAAGATGTCCTGAAGCTCGGCATCGCTCCGGGGGACTTCGTTTCTTGGGATGCACGGCCGCGGTTCTTTTCAAACGGCTACATCAAGTCGCGGCATTTGGACGATAAAGCCAGCGTAGCCGCCATCTTCGGCATTCTGGAGTGGTTGAAGCGCGAAGGAAAGGCGCCTCTACGCACGGTGAAAGCGATTATTTCGACGTATGAAGAGGTCGGGCATGGCAGCTCGCATATCCCAGCTGACATTACCGAGATGATTGCCGTCGACATGGGAGCGATCGGAGATGATCTGTCGGCAACCGAGCGCGACGTTTCGATCTGCGCGAAGGATTCCACCGGCCCTTACGATTACGGAATGACGACGAAACTGATCGACCTGGCCAAACGGGAAAATATTCCATATGCCATCGACATTTATCCGCATTACGGCTCGGACGCATCCGCGGCATTGCGCGGCGGAAGCAACATCAAGGCCGCGTTGATCGGGCCTGGCGTGCACGCTTCGCACAGCATGGAGCGTACGCATAGCGAAGCCATTTTGGGTACGGCCGCGCTGCTTCTGGCTTATGTGATGGAGCCTCGTCCACATGAAATGAACGCATGATAGGAAAAATTACGAGTAGACAATAGCGAAACGAACATTATATGATGAATGATGGGTGATTGACTATGACAACAAACAACGTATCCAATCCGAACGATACGCAAGAGCAGACAGGTGGCATTCCGGAAGAGGAATTCAAACGTTTGATTAAAGCCTTGCATGACAACGCGCTTAAAGCGCTTCGCTTTAAATTCGAAGAAGACCAAGTGGATGGTCAAGTATTGAACCATGAAGTGTACGGCCCGATTTTCACCTACAAGATCGAAGTGAAAGACGGACATAAGTATGCGTGCGGCTTCTTTATGCGCGAGCTGCTCAACGTATTCCAAAACAACGAAGATCCTTCGCTCTGGCTGGCATCGTTCTTCCTGGATCTGATGGATTCGGAAGGGGAGCGTTTGCTTCCGATGCCTCCGCAAACCGAGGACGAGGCTAAAGCGTTGATCGATAATGTGATCGTGCCGTATTGCGCGAAGACGATTCGCGCGGAGTTCCCGGACGAGCTGGTTCACGTCGACCTGGACTTGAACGAACAGCACGGCGCCGTGCTTGAAGCCGGCTTCACGTCAATTAGCGATGGCAATAACGTATGCGCGCTGCCGCTCCACATGCTGATTGCGCATCATCTCTTGAACCGCGACCCGGCTGAGCCGATCATTCAAGGCCTGTACCGCATTCGCGAGGAGCATGGACTGGATTAATTTGCAAAAAGCCGACTGCAGGTGTGCAGTCGGCTTTTTGATTGCGAAGAGGCCGTCACTTGAAGTAGATACATCTACTTTAAGTGACGGCCTCTTTTGGTTAAGCGCTGAGCGCTTCGTTCTTCACTTCTATGGGTGCCTGATTCTCGGCGCGCATGTAAAGGACGAGGCCTACGATGATGAACGCGCCGCCGATCAGCTGGAAGCCGGTGATCATCTCGCGGAACAGCAGGATGCCGAGCAGACTGGCGCCGACCGGCTCCGCGAGCACGGACATGGAAATCGTGGTCGGCTTCACATATTTCAGCAGCCAGTTGAAGATCATATGCCCGAAGACGGTCGGGACGATGGCCAGCAGCAGAAACACGAGCCACTCGCGCTGCTCGTACCCAAGAACCGGTATTCCCGTAGCGGCGTTATAGATGGCGAAGCAAGCCGTCGTTACGCCGAAGACGATGAAGCTGTACAGATAGGACGATACGCGCTTCAAAATCTGTTTGGCGATCAGCATGTTGACCGCAACGGCCAGTGCCCCGAAGAAGGACAGAGCGTCGCCGTAGAAGGCGGTCTGCGACAGCGAAATATCGCCCGAACCGATGCTCATGGCGCCGACGAGGGCGACGATCATGCCGACCACGGCAAGCTTGCGCGGTATGTCCTTAAAGATCATAAATGCGCCGACCATGACAAATACCGGCTCAAGCGCCAAGATGATCGTGGAGCTCGCGATCGATGTATAGTCCAGTGAAGCCATCCATAACAGAAAATGAAGCGCGAGGAAGAATCCGGCGGCAATCAGAAGCAGCCAGTCTTTACGCGAGATGGCTTTCATGGCAGGCAGTTGCTTGAAGCCGAACGGCAGCATCAGAATAAAGGTGAAAAGCATGCGGTACATCCCTTGGACGGAAACGGGCGCGTCGGAATAACGGACCAGAATCGGCGCGAACGAGATGGCCAGCATGCCCACGATTAGCGGGATCACCGGCGAAAAAGGCAATTTGGATGAAGACGGCGATGTCATGACATTTTCCTTCCTATATGGCTTTCGATTTCAAGTATGAACGGTGCGACCTATCCCATTATGCACACAAAGGCCAGTCCTAGCAAGGGAAAGCAATGAATTGGCAGATCGCTCCGTGGAGATCGTAATAAACGAAAATGAATTCGTCATAATGTGTTCATTTGTCTATGCGCAATAAGCGACGAGCTAATGATATGATGGGGAAAAGAAGGCATGTAAGCTGCCGGAAGAGGGGGAGACTGGACATGGGTGTGCCTGCAGGGGTTTGGATCGCAGCAGCGGTTATAGCGGTTGTTCTCACTTGGATGACGATCTGGGTAACCAATAAAGCCTACTCCAAACGATGGGAAGATCATAACGTGGAGAACGAGCCGGGCCGTAACAAGAACGGATAGCCGTTCATTGACATTGAAGCAGCTAGCATTCTATAATTAAAGCGAAACCTTATGGTTTCGCTTTTTTCAATCCATATGACTTCTTAATTGGACAAGATCAGAAAATGCGGTTCCGGCAACCGATAAAGTGAAGTCCAACATCGAATACTAGTCTGTGAAGGAGATGGGATCCGCACAATGGAAACGCAAAACAAGATACCCGATATCAATCAAACGCTCGTTTTTAAAGCCCCGATCCAGAAGGTGTGGGCTGCGGTTTCAACCTCGGAAGGCCTTGGCGCATGGTTTATGCCGAACGATATGGAAGCCGTTGTCGGCCATGCGTTCAAAATCGATGCGGGGCCATTCGGCATTCAGCCTTGCGTTGTAAAGGAAGTCGAAGAGCCGAACCGGATTGCCTTCAGCTGGGGCAAGGATTGGACCATTACGTTTATACTGAACGAGCTGGCGGACAACCAGACGGAATGCACGCTCATCCATTCCGGCTGGAAGGCGGATACCGTCACCGAGTTCGGCTTGCCGCATGCGGTTATCCGCGAGCGGATGAACGAAGGCTGGGTGGGCCTGCATCAAGCTCTCGGCAGATATGTAGAGGCTTAAGATGGCTCTTCCGTCAGGGAAGCATGACGTGTTCCAGGCGATCGCCGATCCGACCCGGCGAGAGGTGCTGAAGCTGCTCGTGGATCAAGAAATGCCGGTTACGGCCATTTCGGGACATTTTCCGATGACGCGCACCGCCGTTTCCAAGCACCTTCGCATTCTGGCCGAAGCCGGCCTCGTAAAAGAGCGGAAGGTAGGACGGGAAACGCGTTACCGTCTAGAGACCCAGCCGCTCCAGGAACTGAAGAACTGGCTGAATTACTATGAACGTTATTGGGAAAATAAACTGTCGGCGCTGCAGAGATTCGTGGAATCCGAAGATTGATATATCCGCGGGTAGGACATCGTTAGAATGACGATTCCTAACCGCGGTTTTTTTTGATACGCTAAGAGTTGGTAAGGGTGATATTCACCTTTGTGCAGCAATCAATGAAGGAAAATGGGTGCTTTATACCGAAAGAAGAAGGAAACCGAAGTTTACAAAAAAGCTAGATGAAAGAATGGCGTAAAGGCGCATTAGGCGTGTTACATTAACGTATATTGGTGGTACTAGCCAATAAGGCGCGGGGGATGCAAGGATAGCGTGCGGTACGGCTATTTGCCCGGGATACGGCTTGAAAGGGGAGACGGTGGTGGAGAAAGGACCGATTCTAATCCTGACCGGCGATTATGGATCAGGACATATACAAGCATCGCATGCCCTGCGCAAAGCGCTGTTCGCGCTTCAGCCTGAGCTCAAGGTCGAAGTGATGGATTATATGGCTGAGGCTCACCCCAGAGTCCATCCCATCAGCAAATACGTGTATTTGAGCGGCGTCCAAACGTTCCCGAAGACCTATGGCTTTATTTACGGCAAGACGAGGCATCACAACCGGTTGTCCAGCGGTTTGAAATTCGTGCAGGCGCTTGGACTAGGCAAGTTTCTAACGATGCTGCAGACGGTGAAGCCGGCGGTTGTGGTGTCCACATTCCCGCTGGCGGCAGGCGCAATGTCGTTTATCCGAGACAACGGTCTTTACGATGTGCCGACCGTTACGGTCATTACGGATTTCACGGATCACAGCTATTGGCTGTATCCGCAGACCGATTATTATGTCGTCGGCTCGAGCGAGGTCGCCCAAAGCTTGACCAAAGTGGGCGTTCCGCACGAGATCATTTCCGTTACCGGCATTCCGATTCGCTCCGAGTATAACCGCGTCTACGATAAAGAGGCGATTCGGGCGGAAGTCGGTCTCGATCCCGATCGCCGCACCTTGCTCGTCATGGGCGGCGGCAATGGGTTGATGGGCCAGGAAGTCGGTGAGACGCTATGTATGGCATTGGCGCGCAGGGAGCTCGATATGCAGCTGATCGTCGTGTGCGGGCATAACGACAAATTAAGGCTGCAGCTTTCGCAGCTGAAGTTCGCGCATAAGCTGCCGATGGTCGTTACCGGCTTTACGGACCGGGTACCGGAGCTGATGGCGGCGTCCGATCTGCTGCTGACCAAATCCGGCGGTTTAACGTCATCCGAAGCGCTGGCGGCCGGCCTTCCGATGGTCATTTACAAGCCGCTGCCCGGCCAAGAAATCGACAATGCCAACTACTTGCGACAGTGCGGCGCGGCCATCCATATCGAAGATGAAATGGAGCTGCTTGGCACGCTGCGCATGCTGCTTGGATCGCAAGCCCGTCTGGAGACGATGCGCAGGCAGGCGAAGAAAGCGAGCAAGCCGTACTCCGCGGAAGCGGCAGCAAGTCTCGTTGCGGAGCTGGTCGCGCAGTCGAGCCTCCAATCGGGTTAAAGCCATTTTTTCAAAATAGAAAGGAAACGGTGAACATGAGCATGAAATATCGCAGACTTGGATCGACAAACCTGAACGTGTCGGTCATTGGCATCGGAACATGGCAGTTCGGCGGCGAATGGGGACAGTCGTTCACGCAGGAGGAAGCGGATGCGATTCTGGATCGCGGCGCAGAGCTCGGCATCAACTTGATCGACACGGCGGAATGCTACGGCGATCATCTATCGGAATCATTAATCGGCGACTATTTGTCGCGCCGCAAGCGGGAAGATTGGATCGTCGCCACGAAATTCGGCCATCATTTCCACGAACGATTCACGCGCACGGACGATTTTTCCCCGGCTGACGTCATCAGACAGTTAGACGCGTCGTTAGCCGCGCTGAAGACGGATTACGTCGATCTGTATCAATTCCATTCCGGGCCGGATGCCGTCTTCGATAACGACGAGCTCTGGACGGTTTTGGACAAACAGGTGCAAGCCGGCAAAATCAAGCATTTGGGCACGTCCATCGGGAGCAACCGCAACATTCACCAGGTTGATGCTTCGACGAAGGTCGGTTCGCAAGTCATTCAAGTCGTTTATAACCGGCTTGATCAAGCGCCGGAGGAAGAGGTGTTCCCATCCTGCATCAGTCAGGACCTTGGCGTACTTGCGCGCGTACCGCTCGCAAGCGGCTACTTGAGCGGGAAATACAAGCCGGATGCGGTTTTCGACGTGACCGACGTGCGGCACCGCCATGACCGTGAAAGCACGGTGCAAAAGCTGCAGGAGGTACAGCGCATCGCGATAGAAGAGGTTACGCCGGGCGTGGATATGGCAGCTTGGGCGCTTGCTTGGTGCCTCAAGCATCCGGCGGTGACGGCGGTGATCCCGGGCTGCAAGAGCCCTGCGCAGGTCGATTCGAATGCTAGCGTCGTCGAGCTGCTGGATGCCGGCCATCCGCAGGATGTCCTTGTGAAGTAAACGATGGTTGAACAGGCCGGCTTGGCCTGTTCAACCTTATTTTTTGCGACTTCGATAACTTCCGGAGGAATTGATGTACACGTATACGATTTGTTTTATCGAGCAAGGCAGCCGCTTGTTGATGCTGAACCGGAACAAGCCTCCCGCGATGGGCTTGTGGAATGGGGTGGGCGGAAAGCTAGAACCCGGAGAAACGCCGTTAGCGTGCGTAGAACGGGAAGTGTTTGAAGAAACGGGGCTGAGGTTAACAAGCTTTAGATACCGGGGAATTGTTTCTTGGCGCGTAGACGAAGCAGATATCGGCGGCATGCATGTGTTCTGCGCAACGTTGCCGGAGCATGCGGAATATGATACGCCGGTTTGCATCGATGAAGGGCTGCTGGAGTGGAAAGAGAAAGCTTGGGTTTTAACAAAAGGAAACTACGGCGTTGGCGTTATCATTCCGGAGTATTTGCCTGCCGTCCTGTCGGACGAGCCTTGCTATGAGCATAAGTGCGTGCTTCACGGAAATCGGCTGACTGCTTACGAAGCGGTGCCGATTGCTGTCCTTGAGCTGTCGACGCATGGCAGAAAATAATAATTGAAGTACAGCCTTTCCAGATGGTACGTTAATAGCAAACGCTTGCTATGATCGGCATTAGGAGGTCAAGCCAATCCATGATCGCACACCGCATTTCGCGCCTAGGCGCATCGCTGCTGCTGTTGTTAATCAACGTCTTCTGCTTTGCGTCACCGGTCATTGCGGCTGAGGAAGAACAGGATCAGCTTAAGCTGGCCTCGGAATCGGCGATTCTGATGGATGCCCGGACAGGCATCGTATTGGTTCAGAAAAATGCCGAGAAGCAGCAGTTTCCGGCGAGTATTACCAAAATCGTGACTGGCATTGTGGCAATCGAAAATGAAAGCGTTTTATCCAACGTGGTGACCGTGTCGAAAGAAGCCCGCCGCGAAGATGGAACTCGCATCTATCTGGCGGAGGGTGAGCAGGTGACGCTAGATAAATTGCTTTTCGGCATGCTCATGAACTCCGGCAATGATGCCGCCACGGCGATCGCGGAATATATAGACGGCTCGAAGGCGAAATTCGCGGAGCGGATGAATGCGTTCGTCAAAGAGAAGGCGGGCGCGGAGCATACGAATTTCGTCAATCCGAGCGGACTGCCGGATAAGGCCCAGGTTACGACGGCGCTGGATATGGCCCGGATCAGCCGATATGCCATGCAGAACGAAACGTTCCGCAAAATTGTCGCAACGAAGAAGATGCCTTGGGTCGGGCAAGAATGGACATCTTCGCTAATCAATCACAACCAGCTGCTCAAAGACTACGATGGGGCGACGGGGATTAAGAACGGCTACACGGAAGCATCGGGGTTTACGCTAGTCGGCTCGGCCAAGCGCGGCGATATGGAGCTGATCGGCGTTCTTTTGAAATCTCCTTCGAAGTCTGCGGTTTACAGCGACATGCGCAATTTACTCGATTTTGGATTTGAGCATTTTGAACTGAAGCAGCTGCTTTCGGCCAATCAGGCCTATCCGTTCGAAAGCGCCGAGCCGGCTGAATTCATTACGAGAGAGCCGATATGGACGGTTGTGCCTAAGGGTGAAACGCCATCCGTATCCGTTAACGTCCAAGGGGAGGTCATCGTACAAAGCTCGATGGGCCTCGTTACGGCTGGCATCATGGAGCCGGTGAAGCCCGAGCTTCCCGTTGTAGCGCTGTCAGCGCCGGCGGCCGAACCGGAACAAGTGCCAGAGATGTCATCGGCTGCTTCCGTCCAGTTAGAGAAGCAAGAGCCATCCGGAAGCACGAACCTGACGATTTTCCTTACTTGGCTCGGACTAATCGTATACTTGGCCATCCTGGCTTATATTCGGTTCAATCGCAAGAAGCGAGAGCGTTCTCGCGGACTATAAATTAGGAACGCCTATCGTTTCTTTCCCGGGTAAAGAGGTAAATGCGATCCCGATGGCGTATATATATATCATGTAACCGTATCCAAAACGAGGAGATGGAAGCGATGAAAATAGTGGTTGAACAGTCGGCTGCACGCTGGTATATCAGAGAAATGGATTTATCGGATGGCGATCATTTGCGTATTTTCGTTCGGCTAGGTGGCAGCGGCAGTTTTCAACCAGGATATTCGCTCGGGATCATGAAGGATGAACCAAGGGATCCGGGGCTTCATCAAGTAGTCGAGGGCATTACCTTCTTCATGGAAGCGGACAATTTGTGGTATCTAGAGGATCGGGATTTGCAGATCACGTTTAACGAGCAGGAAGACGACATCTGGATGAAGCTCGTATAGCGCACGCATAAACAGCCGGATTACGAGGGGCGGGCCGCAGGCTTGCCCTTCTTTTCATGGACTACTATAATGATTCATTATGGTTCTCAAAGGCGGATTGTCGCATGGATTTCAAAAAATATAAGACGTTTCAAGTCGTTGCCGATACGCTGAATTTAACGAATGCCGCCAAACAGCTCGGCTACACGCAGCCGACAATTACGCTCCAGCTGCAATCGCTCGAGAACGAGTTGGGCGTAACTTTGTTCGATCGCGTCGGGAAAAAGACTTATCTGACCCCTTCCGGAAAGCTGGTCAAGCAATACATCGACCAAACGTTCGCGCTCTTGGACGAGATGGAGACGGAGCTGCGCAAGCTTGAAAAGCCGCATGGCGTGCTGACCGTAGCGGCGCCCGAATTTTATTGTACGCAATATCTATCGCTAATCATTCATTCCTATATTTCGGAAAATCCGCAGGTCAAACTGCAGCTGTTCTCCTGCGACAGCAACGATGCGATGAAGAAAGTCGTTTCGAACGAAGCGGATTTGGCGATCATAGCAGGACCGTGCGAATCTCAGCAAATGGAGTCGCTGCCGCTCGGGAAGGAAGACCTAGTGCTGGTGACCACCAAGGAGCTGTTCGAGAAGCACGACGTAAAAACGCTGCTGAAGAGCTATCCGTTCATTACGTATAAAACCGGCTCCAACATTCAGCGGCTCATGAACGAATGCCTTCAGGAGTACGGTTTCACCCCGGACAAAATCATCGAGTGCGTCACGGACGAAACGATTAAACGCACCGTGCTTTATCATACCGGAACCGCCTTGCTTGGCTCCGCACTCGTCGAGGACGAGCTGCGCAAAGGCACGCTAGCCGAAATTCACCGCTTCCCAGGCAAAATCGAAACGTCCATGGTCATCCTGAAGAAGAGGATGGACGAACAAAATATCCAGTCCTTCTCCGACATTGTTCAACGCATCTGGAAGGAATGGAATTAGAACTAATATTAACTTAAGCCTTCAATCCGGTGGTAATCAGGATTGAAGGCTTTTTTCCTCACCGCACGGCGAGGAAAGGTTTTGCTCTAAGGTTGGACCCAAGCTGCATACAGCAGGGAGAGGGAGGGGTGCGGGAGTGGAGAAGCGTAAGCGTCAATCCACGCGCCTCTGTAGCTTGCACGTTCCTTCTGCGCCTCTGTAGCTTCCTTGTGTTTTCCCCGCGCGCCTCTGAACCTCCTCACATTGCATAATCATACATAGGATTTCTCAATTGTTATCATTAGTTATTTCAATTTTTTCTAATAAAATCCCCATGCTACAATGGACATACTCGAAGGATAAGGAAGGAGTGCAGCTTATGAACGCGGTAAAAAACAACAATATTTCCATTATCGGCGTGCCGCTGCAATATGGCGCAGACCGCAAAGGCGTTGACCTGGGGCCGGATGCGATTCGAGGGGCGAATCTTCACGAACGGTTGAGGACGCTTGGATTTAACATAGAAGATACTGGCGATCTAGACGTGCAGCGCAGGCTGGAAACGCCGAAAGAAGGCGAGAAGCTGAAGCATCTGCAGGAAATCGTCCGCGTCAATACGGAGCTCTGCGATAAGGTGTCGGCAGAGATGGCCAGAGGACAATTCCCGCTCGTCTTGGGCGGTGACCATAGCATTGCAATCGGAACGATCAAAGGCGTTCTGCAGCACGTGAAACGGCTTGGCGTCATCTGGTTTGATGCGCATACGGACGTCAATACGCATGAAACCACCTTTTCCGGGAACATCCATGGCATGTCGCTTGCGGCGGCGCTCGGATATGGGCATCCCGATCTGGTCGGCATCGGAGGAGCGGAAAACAAGCTGCGCCCGGAAAATGTCGTCATTATCGGCGCACGGTCGATCGATCCCGGCGAGCGTGCTTTTCTGAAAGAAAAGGGCATTCGGGTCTTCACGATGCATGATATCGACCGCAACGGCATGAAGCAGGTCATGGAAGAGGCGATGGAAATCGTGTCGAACGGAACGGACGGCGTTCATCTCAGCCTGGATCTGGACGGCATGGATCCGTTCGAAGCGCCGGGGGTCGGCACGCCGGTCACGGGCGGGATGTCGTACCGGGAGAGCCATTTTGCCATGGAGATGCTGTTCGAACGCAATATCCTCGTTTCCGCCGAGTTCGTGGAAGTGAACCCGATGCTGGATCAGCATAATAAGACGGCGATGGCCGCAGTTGAATTGATCGGATCGGTGTTTGGCGAACGGATCCTGTAGGTGCATATGCTGTATGAGATTGTGTAAGGGAGAGTGATAGTATGGTCACCGTGACTAATCGCATTATCGAACAAACGGAACGATTCGGCGCGCACAATTATCATCCGCTGCCAATCGTCATTTCAAGGGCGGAGGGCGTTTGGGTCGAGGATCCGGAGGGCAACAAATTCATGGATATGCTCAGTGCCTATTCCGCGCTCAACCATGGCCACCGCCATCCGCGCATCATCGCGGCGCTGAAGGAGCAGGCGGATAAAGTCACGCTTACGTCGCGCGCGTTCCATAACGACCAGCTGGGGGCTTTCTACGAAAAGCTTTCGGTTCTGACCGGGAAAAATATGATTTTGCCGATGAATACAGGCGCTGAAGCGGTCGAGACAGCGCTTAAAGCGGTTCGCCGCTGGGCTTATACCGTAAAGCAAGTCACGGACGATCAAGCGGAAATCATCGTCTGCGAGGGCAATTTTCACGGACGTACCATTACCGTTACCTCGTTCTCCTCATCGGAGGAGTACAAGGAGGGCTTCGGTCCGTTTACGCCGGGATTCAAAATCATCCCTTACGGCGATCTGGAAGCGCTGAGAAAAGCCATTACGCCGAACACGGCCGCGTTCCTCGTGGAACCGATTCAAGGCGAAGCCGGCATCGTGATGCCGCCGGAAGGCTTCCTGAAAGCGGCGGCTGAGCTGTGCAAAGCGAACCGTGTGCTGCTTATCGCCGACGAGATCCAAACGGGCTTTGGCCGGACCGGCAAGACGTTCGCCTGCGACTGGGAATCCGTTGTACCGGATATGTACATCATGGGGAAAGCGCTGGGCGGCGGCGTATTCCCGATTTCGGCCGTTGCGGCTGACCAAGAGATTTTAGGCGTATTCAATCCCGGCTCGCACGGCTCCACGTTCGGAGGCAATCCGCTCGGCTGTGCGGTGGCTATCGCGGCGCTCGACGTGCTGCAAGACGAAGCGCTCGTAAAGCGCTCGGAGGAGCTTGGCGAATACTTCATCGGACAGCTTCGCCAGATCGCGAATCCGGTAATCAAAGAGGTGCGGGGACGAGGTTTGTTTATCGGCCTGGAGCTGCATGGCGAAGCAAGGCCTTATTGCGAGAAGCTGAAGGAGCTCGGCATTCTATGCAAAGAAACGCATGAAACGACGATTCGCTTCGCGCCGCCGCTAACGATTACGAAGGAACAGCTCGATTGGGCGCTCGCACGAATAAAGCAGCTTTTCTAATCCGGCATACAAGCCGGTAAAGGATTCAGAAGACGTATAGGACGGTGTTCGAAATGGCAGAGAAGAACCAAGTAACTGTGAATACGAAGAAGCTGAGCCTGATCCAGGTGCCTTTCGGATTAGGTACGGTCCGCCCCGGAACGGAGGAGGGCCCCGAGAGCATGCTGCAAGCCGGATTGATGCGACAGCTCCGCAAGACAGCCTGCGAAATCGCCGGGGATTATAAAATCAATTGCGCGAAGCCGGCAGCGGATTCCAAAGATCCGAAGCATCTGCCCGAAGTTAAGGAAATGGGCGCGCAAGTGGCTGAGCTGGTTGCCAGTGAAGTCGGCAATCGGCATATCCCGCTCGTACTGGGCGGCGACCACAGCGTGACCATCGGTGTCCTTGCCGGTTTGGCAACAACCGTTAACAAGGTTGGCGTGATCTATTTTGACGCGCATGCGGGGCTGAACGCGGACGGCAAGATGGGCGGCATGTCCCTTTCGGTCGCGCTCGGCATGGCGAAGCTGAAGCTTTCCGACATCGCCGGAAGCGTCTCAGAAACGGCTATAAACAAGCAAAACGTGGTCTTGATCGGGGTTCGCGATGTGGAGCCTGAGGAACGTGAACTCATTCTGGCTGAAGGGATTACCGTATTCACGATGCACGAAATTGACCGGATGGGCATCGAGAAGGTAATCGCAAAGGCAATCGATATTGCCGGACAAGGAACCGACGGCATCCATGTCAGCTTCTCCGCGGACTGCCTTGATCCAATCGAAGCGCCAGGGGTGGAAAATCAGGTACCGGGCGGGTTGACATACCGGGAAGCCCATTTTGCGTGCGAGCTGCTGGCCGAAACCGGACGGATTATCTCCATCGACGTCGTTGAAGTCAATTCCAAGCTGGACGAAAGCCGGCGCACGGCTCGTCTAGCCATTGGACTTATCGCTTCCTTGCTGGGCAAGCGGATTATTTAATCGATCACCAAAAAGCCGTTACGCGAAGTAACGGCTTTTGCTTTCAAAGCTGTGTTCTGCTTTCTACTCCAGTCCGAACTCTTTCATTTTGTTATAAAGCGTGCCTCTGGAGACGCCAAGCAGCTTGGCAGCGGCGCTTTTATTGCCGGCTGTTCGTGCGAGCGCGTCGTGAATGAGCGCCTGCTCCTCGTCATTGCTAATGCTTGCTTTAAGCCGTTTCTCGGTACCTGCCGCCTCTGCTGCAAGGTCCGACTCCTTGGCAGCAGGGTGGGAAAGGCTTGGCTGCTGGGCTTGCAAGGCCGGCGGCAAATGCTCCAGCGTGATGGTATCTTCATCGCTCAGAATGACGCAGCGCTCAATCACGTTGCGCAGCTCGAGGATATTGCCCGGCCAATCATAGTTGGAGAACGCGAGCAGCACTTCCGGCGCCAAGGCAGGAAGCGGCTTTTGGTATTGCAGCGAAAACTGCTTCAGGTACATGTGCAGCATCGCCGGTATATCTTCCGGCCTCTCGCGGAGCGGCGGAATAACAAGCGAGACAACATTCAACGCATAGTACAAATCGGAGCGGAAGAGACCCTGCGCGACCTGCGAAGCCAAGTCCTGCGTGGAAGCCGCGATAATTCGCGTGCGCACCTCGATGGATTTGCTGCCGCCTGAACGGGTAAACGTCTGCTGAGAGATGTAATGATACAGCTTGGCTTGAAGCTCGAGCGACATCCGGTCGATTTCATTGATAAAGAGCGTACCGTCCTTCGCCTGCTCGAGTTTGCCGGCTTGACCGGACTCCGTGCCCGTAAATGCGCCGCCTTGAAAGCCGAATAACTCCGTTTCGAGTAGGCCCATTGGCACGATGCCGCAGTTTACGGATAGAAAAGCATGCTCTGCGCGCGGACCGGCATTATGAATGATTTGCGCAAGCTGCTCCTTGCCGACGCCCCCCTCACCGATCAGCAAGACCGGGGTATCGGTTGCGGCAACTTTACGGGCCCACTGCATCACTTTGCCGATAGCCGGACCTTTGCCTTTGATCAATGAGAACAATTCCTTGTCCGCAGACCGATGCAGATGCGATAACGTATGAGCGGACGTCAGTTGTTCGTTCAGCCGAACGAGCTGCGTAATGTCCTGCTCCGCGGCGATGCCGCCGATAATGGCGCCGTCCGCACCGCGAATTGGGGAGGCATTGATGAGCACATGCGTATCCTCCCGGGGGCGGTGATAGGTGTTGCGAATAAGCCGGCCTTCGTCGAGAATCTTTAACACCATTAAGGTTTCGGTTTCAAAATGCTCGCCGATCCGCCGGCCGAGAATATCGCTTTTGGGCAAATTGTAGATTTCTTCGGCTACCGGGTTCCAGCAGATCACTTCGCCGCTTCGGTCTACGACCGTAACCGCTTCTGTTACGGTTTCCGACAGCGTCTTGAAATAAGCCTCCCAGCGCTGCTGCTCGACAATCGCATGCCGCAACAGCTCGGCTAGTCCGGCATATCCGATGATCTTCCCGTTAGGATCTCGAAGCAGCACGGGGCGGTTTGTCCTACTGTTTAATGTAGTTAATAAATTAGCGGCGGTTAAGTCAAAGACCGGTGACCGGAACCAACTCATTTCGCAAATGCCAGCCATCGCTGACGCTTCAGCTGCCGGGCAGCAAACCTCTATGAGCGGCAGATCGCCCGGAACAACGAAGACCGCACTATTTTTATCATGATCATTAGAATCAGCGAACATGACCGCCTCGCCTTCCCGAAGCGCCCGCTTAAGCTGTTCAACCGAAATTGACTTGTCCATATGCGTGATCTGATTGTTTATAGAGATGTGTTCAATATTGAACATATTGGCCCTCGCAATGTGTGTAGGATGACTCAAATTTACCATAATATTGGCGATGCATACAACAAAAAAGCCCATGGTCGCGCTGCACAACTGTTCAAAAGATTGGTTGAACACAATTTTTGAACAAATACTGTTCAAAATCGAAGGTTAGATGTATAATTGACCTCAGATGATTGAACAACATTGTACAACTCCTTGGGGAGGGACACGACAGAATGGAAGTAATGCTTCGAAATATGTTTCAAGCATTAGGCAAGAGCCGCTCTGCCAACCGTTTGGCCAAGAAATACGGTCTTCGCTTCGGAGCTGCCCGTTTCGTGGCAGGCGAAACGATCAAACAATCGATAGATGCAGTTCGCAAGCTCAATGATGACGGTCGCATGGCGACGCTGGATCACTTGGGTGAATTCGTGTTTAGCGAAGAAGAGGCGAAGGAGTCCGCAGAGATGTGCATACAGACGCTGGACGCGATCGCAAGCTCCGGCATTAATTCCAACCTGTCGCTCAAGATGACGTCGCTCGGCCTTGACATTAGCCATGAGCTTTGCGTGAGCAATATGAAACGCATCTTGAACCGGGCAAGGATGCATAACAATTTTGTCCGAATTGACATGGAAGATTACGCGCACTGCCAAGTGTCGCTCGATATTTACGAAGAGCTCCGCAAGGAATATGACAATGTCGGCATCGTCATTCAAGCCTATCTGTACCGGACGGAGCAGGATATTCAAAACCTGAACGCGCTTGGCGCAAACCTGCGTCTTGTCAAAGGCGCCTACAAGGAATCGCCTGAAGTGGCATTCCCGGAGAAGAAAGACGTGGATGAGAATTTGAAGAAAATCATCCGAATGCATATGATGAACGGCAACTATACGGCGGTAGCAAGCCACGATCCGGCCATTATCGATTTTACGAAAACGTTCGTGCAAGCCGAAGGCATCTCGAAGGACCGCTTTGAGTTCCAAATGCTGTACGGCATTTGCGAGGATTTGCAGAAGCAGCTCGTTCAAGAAGGGTACCGTATCCGCATATACGTGCCTTATGGCGTCGATTGGTTCGGTTATTTTATGCGCCGCTTGGCCGAACGGCCGGCTAATGTATGGTTCGTGCTTAAGAACATGTTTAAATAAGAGAGGGGAAATGACGAACATGAAAACATTTACGGAAGTAAAACCTTATGCGAATGAGCCGTTTACGAATTTTGCGCTGGAAGAGAACAAGAAAGCGATGCAAGCGGCAATTGCCAAGGTGAAAACTGAACTGGGACGTCATTATCCGCTCACGATCGGCGGCGAGAAGATCGAAACGGAAGCGAAAATCACGTCGATCAATCCCGGCAACGTTGATGAAGTGGTCGGTTACGTAAGCAAAGCGGATCAGAAGCTTGCCGAGCAAGCGATGCAAGCGGCGTTGGCTACTTTCGAGACGTGGAAAAAGGTGCCCGCACGCGAGCGTGCGGAGTATCTGTTCAAAGCCGCGAAGCTGATGCGCGAGCGCAAGCATGAATTCTCCGCGCTAATGATGCTTGAATCCGGCAAAAACTATGTCGAGGCCGATGTGGATACTGCCGAAGCTATCGACTTCCTGGAATTTTACGGCCGCGAAATGATTCGTCTGAGCCAAGTGAATGAAACGCAGCCGCTAACGAGAATTCCGGGCGAAGACAACAACATTTCGTACATTCCGCTCGGCGTCGGCGTTATCATTCCGCCATGGAACTTCCCGCTTGCGATCTGCGCAGGCATGACGACGGCTGCCGTAGTTTCCGGCAATACGGTGCTGCTGAAGCCGGCATCGACGACCCCTGTTATCGCGCATAAGTTCTTCGCGCTGATGGAAGAAGTAGGCCTGCCGGCAGGCGTCATCAACTTCATTCCGGGCAGCGGCGCGGAAGTAGGCGACTACTTGACGACGCATCCGAAGACGCGCTTCATCAGCTTCACAGGCTCTAAGGAAGTTGGCCTGCGCATCAATAAATTGGCAGCGGACACGGCTCCAGGCCAAATTTGGATCAAACGCGTCATCGCCGAAATGGGCGGCAAAGACGGGATCGTCGTAGATGAAACAGCTGACCTGGAAGCGGCGGCAACGGCCATCGTGGCATCCGCATTCGGCTTCCAAGGCCAGAAGTGCTCGGCAGGCTCGCGCGCGATCATCGTGGAATCGGTCTACGATCAAGTCGCCGAGCGCGTTGTCGAACTGACGAAACAGCTGCAAGTCGGCCCGCAGGAGCAAAATTTCGCCGCAGGTCCGGTAATTGATAAAACATCCTACGAGCGTATTCTTGAGTATATCGAAGTAGGCAAGCAAGAAGGCACGCTGCTGGTTGGCGGGGGCAAAGCGGAAGGCAACGGCTACTATATCCAGCCGACGGTATTCGGCGAGGCAGGCGGCAAAGCGCGCATCATGCAGGAAGAGATTTTCGGGCCGGTACTGGCGCTCGCGAAAGCGAAGGACTGGAAAGAAGCGATCGCGATGTACAACGATACGGAATTCGGCTTGACCGGCTCTTACTTCTCCACGGATGAAGATCGCATCGCGGAAGCGCTGGAGACCGTACACTGCGGCAATCTGTATATCAACCGTAAGTGCACAGGCGCGCTTGTAGGCGTGCATCCGTTCGGCGGCTTCAATATGTCCGGTACGGATTCCAAAGCAGGCGGTTACGATTACCTGCTGCTCTTCACGCAAGCCAAATTGACATCCCGCAAAATCTAATGAACTTTGCGGCCCTCTATAGCGAACAGCATGGAGGGCCTTTTTTTCACGTTTCATCCGAATGCGGCTTTTCACATTCCAGAGGGGGCTATTGCTCATGAAGGTCAAAGAAAATGTTGACGTACTCGCAAGAACGCAGCAGGTTATCGAAACGGCTTTAACTACACTCGGATATGACAGCGCTTACTACGAGCTGATGAAGGAACCGCTTCGATTGCTGACCGTGCGTATCCCTGTGAAAATGGATGACGGCAAGGTAAAGGTGTTCACCGGCTACCGTGCTCAGCATAATGATGCGGTCGGACCGACCAAGGGCGGCGTCCGATTCCACCCGGATGTGACGCAGGAGGAAGTGAAAGCGCTCTCCATGTGGATGAGCATCAAGTGCGGCATTACGAATCTGCCTTACGGCGGCGGCAAAGGCGGCATTCAATGCGATCCGCGCACGATGTCCTTCGGCGAACTGGAACGGCTGAGCCGCGGCTATGTCCGTGCGATCAGCCAGCTGGTCGGCCCTACGAAGGATATTCCGGCGCCGGACGTGTTTACGAATTCGCAGATCATGGCGTGGATGATGGACGAATACAGCCGCATCCGCGAGTTTGATTCGCCGGGCTTTATTACGGGCAAGCCATTGGTGCTTGGCGGCTCGATCGGCCGCGAGTCGTCGACGGCGCTTGGCGTCAGCATCGTCATGAACGAAGCGGCTAAGGTGCTTGGCATTCCGATCCAGAAGGCGCGCATCATCATCCAAGGCTTCGGCAATGCGGGCAGCTATTTGGCTAAATTTTTACATGACGCCGGCGCTACGATCGTTGGCATCTCCGATGCCGCAGGGGCGCTGTATGACCCGAACGGACTTGATATCGAGCATCTGCTGGAACGCCGCGATTCTTTCGGCTGCGTTACGAATCTGTTTCCAAATCGGATAACGAATCAGGAATTATTGGTTCAGGATTGCGATATCCTAATTCCAGCGGCAATCGAAAATCAAATTACGGAAGATAACGCGCATCTGATCAAAGCGAAGCTGTTGGTTGAAGCCGCGAACGGCCCGACGACGCATGTGGCGACGCAAATTTTGACCGAGCGCGGGATCATGATCGTGCCGGACGTGCTGGCTAGCGCAGGCGGCGTGGTTGTATCCTACTTCGAGTGGGTACAAAATAATCAAGGCTACTATTGGACAGAAGAAGAGGTCAACGAACGTCTGACTAAAATTTTGGTGGATGCGTTCCATAACGTTTACCGTACCTCGCAAGAGAAGAAGGCCGATATGAGACTGTCAGCCTATATGGTTGGCCTGAAACGAGTTGCGGAAGCCGTACGTTGGAGAGGTTGGGTCTAAGATGGCACAAACGAGCATTATTTTCAGACTAGAGCTTGATCATAAGAAGGTCAGCTTCGGAGATGTGGCCGGAGCGATCAGCAAGGCGGGCGGGGACATCACTTCGATTGACGTCATCCGACCCGGCCATGATACGTCTACGCGCGATATTACGGTCGATCTGTCCGACAAGAACGAAACGGTTATGATCGATGCGCTTCGCAGCATCGACGGCATAACGGTCGTCAACGTTTCGGACCGAACATTTCTTGTTCACTTAGGCGGTAAAATCACGATCCAGCCGACGCTGCCGATCAAGAACCGTGACGATCTTTCGAAGGTGTACACGCCTGGCGTAGCCAAAGTGTGTACGGCCATCGCGGAGAATCAGCATAAGGCATATTCGCTGACGATCAAGCGCAATACCGTTGCCGTCGTCTCGGATGGTACGGCAGTATTGGGGCTCGGCGATATCGGTCCGCATGCGGCGGCGCCCGTCATGGAAGGGAAGGCGATGCTGTTTAAACAGCTCGCTGGCGTAGATGCGTTCCCGATTTGCCTCGATACGAAGGATACGGAGGAAATCATCCGGACGATCAAGGTGATGAGCCCGATCTTCGGCGGCATCAACCTAGAGGATATCAGCTCGCCGCGGTGCTTCGAGATCGAGAGCCGGCTTGCGGACGAGCTCGAAATCCCGGTCTTTCATGACGATCAGCACGGTACGGCTGTCGTAGTTATCGCCGGGCTGCTGAATGCGCTGAAGGTGGTCGGCAAACGGATGGAAAACATTCGCGTTGTCGTTAACGGCATCGGCGCGGCTGGCGTTTCGATCTGCAAAATGCTGCTCCAAGCAGGCGTGAAGCGGCTTGTGCCCGTTGATCGGGATGGCGCCATCGTGCGAGGCGGGAGCTACGAGCATCATCCGATGTGGCAGTGGCTTTCCGAGCAGCCTCAGGTGGAGTCGCGAAGCGGCACGCTGAAGGACGTAATTGACGGGGCGGACGTATTCATCGGCGTCTCGCGTGCGCGGGTGTTGAATGAAGAGGACGTCAAGCGGATGGCGCCGGACAGCATCGTGTTCGCGATGGCGAATCCGGAACCGGAGATTTCACCGGAAGAAGCGCTGCCGCATGTGGCTGTCTTCGCGACGGGACGCAGCGACTATCCGAACCAGATTAACAATGTACTCGTATTCCCGGGTTTGTTCCGCGGCGCGCTCGATTGCCGCGCAAGACGGATCAACGAACCGATGAAAATGGCTGCCGCAAGGGCGATCGCGTCGGTGGTTTCGGGCGGCGAGCTGAATGAGCACTACATAATCCCGAGTATCTTCAATGAGCAGGTGGTTGTGCAAGTGCGCAAGGCGGTTATCGAAGCGGCGATATTGACCAATGTCGCACGGCGGACGCCGCCGGAGTTCCGGTAAAATAGTAGTGGGTGTTCCAGGCCTAATTCGGCTTTGGGACACCTATTTTTTTGGCTTGCGAGAGCCGATGTGAGGGTAAAACTGTACAAGTTATCGCTTTAGGGCTCGAAAATGCGCTAAATCAATGAGAGAGAGGTACTAGTTACCGCATATAGGCCGGATGCAAAAATGCGGGAGAAAGGTTCTTAGGTCTGTTGGCAGCGGTTTCAAAAATCACTATGATAGTGCTGTACCGTTAACTATCACACTTGGGGAGGCTTGTGGGAGTGACTTTAACGCACAAAGAGCTGGCATCGTCGTGTTTCAACAAGGTGTGGGACTTGTTGAGCAAGGAAGACCGAACCGAACAAGAAAATGATGAAATGGTGCATTTATGCCACAGCTCGTTTTGGCATTGGACGCAAGTAGAAGAGCATACGGCAACGAATCTTTCCGTCGGGTATTGGCAGCTGGCGCGCGTTTATGCCGAGATCGGCCAAGGCAGCCCTGCGCTTGAATATGCGAATAAGTGTATCAAGGTCAGCGCTGATGCCGAGCTGGACGCTTTCTACATGGCTTATGCTTATGAAGCGGCTGCCCGGGCGTACTCGGTATTGAACAAAATGGACAAGCGGCAGGCGGCGACGGCGCAAGCTGCCGATTATGCGGAGCTGATTACGGATGCGGGAAGCAAAAGCTGGGTTATTACCGATCTCGCCACGATTTAACATGGATCCACTGTTAGCAAATCCATAAAAAAAGACAGCAGGTTGCCTTAAGGCAAATGTCCCGCTGTCTTTTTTTGCGTTCTTTTTAGCCCGTGGACGGACTGTTTGGCACAGTGCCCTTCTGGTTTCGATTCCGGTCAGTCGAGCCTGCTACATCGTTTTCAGCCTGGCTGGACGCCATCTGCATCGCTTCCATTTTGCCTTGCAGCGTCTTGTTCTTGTTTCTGGACAACGTGAATCCTCCTCGTCATATAGTTGCCTGAGGATTGAGGCGATCATAGGTTGCCCAATCTTAGCGAGCCCGATTCTTGCCGATCATTCAATTATGTCCAGATCGAAACATTTATTGTCCAGATCGACCATGATTCTGCCTGAATGGTTGATTAGAATGGGGGTAAGTAATCGTTTTCATAGTCGTAAACAAGTGGAGGAGATGTATGAGCGCGTTCATCGGCGTTGGTATCCTCGGATTTGCCCACGGGCATGTCCATGCTTATTGTGACGAATGGAAAAATCCTGAGCTGGGCATTGCGGTGAGGGCCGGCTGGGACCATGATTCGCAGCGGATGGAGGCAGCATGTCAGCAGTTTGGCTTACAGGGCTATGCGGATGCGGACAGTTTGCTGGAACGGTCCGACATTCAGGCGGTCGTGATCGCTTCCGAAACGTCCAGACATGCGGAACTCGTTGAGCTGGCGGCGGCGCGCGGGAAAGCCATCGTGCTGCAAAAGCCTTTGGCGTTGACCATGGCGGAAGCGGACCGGATCGTAAACGCGGTCCGCGATCATCAGGTGCCGTTCACGATGGCTTGGCAGATGCGCACCGATCCGCAGAACATCCAGATGAAGCAATGGATCGAAAGCGGCGAGCTCGGCCAAATTTTCATGGTTCGCCGCAGGCATGGGCTTCCGGTAGGGCTGAATGCCGATTTTGCCGACACATGGCATGTCGACCCGGCGGCGAACCGCGATATTTGGGCGGACGATTCCGCGCATCCGGTCGACTTCATCCACTGGCTGCTCGGTGAACCGGACAGCGTAACCGCCGAAATCGGCTCGCTGTATAATCCGCGAATCCCGATGGACAACGGAATCGCGGTCTATCGCTATTCCGGCGGTCCGATCGCCGAAGTCAGCTGCTCGTTCACCTGCACCTCCGCCGTAAATACGACCGAAATCATCGGCGAGCTGGGCACGATCGTCCAGAATTACGGCGATGCGACTAGCTGCAATGTACCTAGACCGGACGACGGCGCGTCAGCCGGCCTGATCAAGTTTACGACTGCGACCGGCACTTGGACAGCGAGCGGCATCGTCTCGCCGCAGAATCATGGTTACCGCATTCGCGGACTGGCGAAGCCGCTTGCCGATTTCCTGCGCGGGGAAAGCGGACCTTTGGCAACGGCAGAAGAAGGGCGTACGTCGCTGCGGATGGTGCTGGCCACCTATGTATCCAATGAAGAAGGACGCCGCGTGCAGCTGAGCGATCTGAAGATCGAGCAAGTGTAAGTACCAACCCCTAATCGATGAGGAGGACTAGGCAATGGCAGTTAAAATCGGAATTGTCGGCATGAACGGAATCGGGAACCTGCATGCAGCTTGTTATAAAGAGGATGAACTGGCGGATCTGGTCGCCGTGTGCGACGTCGTCAAGGAGCGCGCGGATACCGCTGCCGCAAAGTATGGCGTAAAAGCTTACTACAGCTTGAAAGACATGATTGAAAGCGAGCCGGACATCGAGGTCATCGACGTCACGACCGGCGGCATCGACAACGGCAGCTGGCATTTCGAGCCGGCCATGGAGGCGATCGGTTACGGGAAGCACGTGCTGGTCGAGAAGCCGCTTTGCCACGACATCCGCGAAGCAAGGGAGTTGGTCGCGTTTGCCGAGAAGAAGAAGGTGTACCTAGGCTGCAACCTGAACCATTACTTCACTCCGCCGGCCGAGAAAGGCAAACAGTATATCGAGAACGGCGAAATCGGGGAACTGGTTTACTGCTTGGCGAAGATGGGCTTCAATGGCGGCGAAGCCAACTACGGTCCTGCGGGCTCCGGCAAAGTGAAGGGCCATCCGTATTTTCACATGAAGGCGTTTCTGACTCACCCACTCAGCGTCATGCGTTATTTCTGCGGCGATATTACCCATATTCAAACCTTCTCCGACCGGCCGGGCTTCCGCAGAAACGCAGGCGATGTGATGGCTTCCATCAACAGCATCCATCTGAAATTCGCAAACGGCGGCGTCGGCTATCTGCTTAGCCAGCGCGGCGATGCGGTGTACGGGCTCGGCGGCTGGTGGAGCCTAGAGATGGCCGGCTCGAAAGGCACGTTCTGCATCGAGAACTGCGTCGAGAAGATCTCGTACTGGAAAGCGGCCAAAGGCATTCCGGCGATTAGCGTGCAGCCGGAGCCGGAAGTGACCGACTATGGCACGAACGATTTCAACCGGACGTTCAATCACCGCCTCCACGCTTTCCTGGAGGATGTCTCGAACCGCGTGCCGTTCGAGGAGCTGCGCGCCAACGGCCGCGATGCGCTCGCCGTATTGGAATATACCTTTGCCGTCATCGAGTCGTATGAGCGCGGCGGGGAAATGGTGCGTCCGCACCCGCTGCCGCCGCTGCACGGCGACCCGTTGTTTTTGAAATAATCCAGCGAATCGAAAATAGAGGAGGCACCGCAAATGATTCAAGTTGGCGTGAACTCGGTATTATTCAAATCCTATGATTTTGCCCAGGCGGCGCAGTTGATTGCCCGCTGCGGCTACGACGGCGTAGAAATTGCCGCCATTCAAGGCATGTGCGAGCATCTTGACCTTAGCCGCTGGCAGGAGCAGAAGGAGGAGCTGCAGGCGATCGTGCGGGAGAACGGGCTCAAGTTCCTCTCCATGGAGGTCGCGTCGCTGGACGAAGACCGTCTGTTGCTTGCCTTTCAGGCCGCTCAAGCGATCGGCATCCCGATCGTCAATATCGGACCAGGCGGAAAATCCGGCGTAGCCGAAGATCTGGACGCTTCGATCGCCAAGCTGAGCAGGCTGTCCGAAATCGCGGGCAGCTACGGCGTTACGCTCTGCGTGAAAGCGCATGTCGGCAACGCGATCTACAATACGCCTACGACGCTTGCCGCGATGGAGCAAATCACTTCGCCTTCGTTCGGCATCGATATGGATCCCAGCCATATCCACCGGTCCGGCGAGAACGCAGAGGAAGCGCTGCCTGCGGTCATCAGCCGCGTGAAGCATATCCATATCCGCGATTGCAAAGGCCGCGAGCAAGGTCCAGGTCCGATCGAGCTGCAAGCATGCGGCAGAGGGGACATCGATCTGTACGGCTATTGCGAGGCGATGGTGACAGGCGGTTACGACGGTCCGGTCGTGCTTGAAGTCATCGGCGCGCAGCCGGCGCATACGATTGAGCAGGTAACGGCCGTCGCCGCAGAATCTTACGGTTATTTGAACGCATGCTTGAAGAAGCTTAACGCACGTTGATTCGCAAAGGCAATTCATAAAATCGATCAGTAGGAGGCTTCCGATCCATGTCCGCGAAAAAACCTAATCTTCTCTTCTTCGGCATCGACAGCCTGCGCCGCGACCATATGAGCGGCTACGGCTATTCGCGTCTGACGACGCCATATATCGATAAACTCGCCTCGCAAGGCGTACTTTTTGAGCAGCACTTTAGCCCAAGCATCCCGACGACGCCGGCTTACGCTTCCATGCTTACCGGCATGGACGTCTTCGGAACCGATGTCGTCGCCCTTCGCCACGAAGGCCCGCTTGGCGGCCATGTGCAAACGCTGGCCGAGGTGCTTGAAGCGAACGGCTACAACACGACTTGCATCGGGTTCACGGGCAATCCGTCCTCCCGCGGTTTCCAAACCTATCTGAACTATGAATCATGGATGCCGGACGAGGCGACCGGGCGCGCCCCGAAAGCGGAAAATCTCAATGACGTGGCGATTCCGGAGCTGGAGCGCCTCGCGGCCGACGATAAACCGTTCTTTCTGTTCCTGCGTCACATGGATCCGCATTCCCCGTATTTGCCTCCGCAGCCGTACGAGCGAATGTTCTATGGCAAAGACGAGAAGGATCCGGCGAATACGTCCATGGAGCCGGTCTACGGCTTCAAGCCTTTCGGGGATTTCTTAAAATCCTGGATCGGCGAAGACGTCACCGACCATGCATATGTAACGGCCCAGTACGACGGTTCGATCGCGTATATGGACGTATGCATCCAAAACTTGTTCGCGAAGCTGGCCGACATGGGACTGGAAGAGGATACGCTCATCGTCATTACGTCCGACCACGGCGAGACGCTGTATGAGCACGATTGCTATTTTGACCATCATGGCCTATATGACGCAACGCTCGTCGTGCCGCTTATCTTGAAGTTCCCTGGACGTCTGCCGGCAGGCAAACGCATTCCGAGCGTCAGCGTCATCTCCGACATTATGCCGACCGTACTCGATTTGCTGAAGATCGAGACAGGCACGCAGTATGACGGCCGCAATCTGAACGCGCTCATTGACGGCACTGCGTCACCGGCCGATGAGCTTACCGAGCTGTATATCACGGAATGCACGTGGATGCGCAAGCACGGCTGGCGGACGCCGGAGTGGAAGCTCATCTGCGCGTTGGAGCCGGACTTCCATTTCAAGCCGGAAATCGAGCTCTACAATTTGATCCGCGATCCGGAGGAGAACGTGAACGTTGCCGATCAGGAGCCGGAAGTGGTCGCGTTGCTGCTGAAGCGGATGAACGACCATATCGCCAAACGCGAAGAGCAGGTGAATCGCGTCAATCCGATCTTCACGAACACCAACTGGAACGGCAACCATAAATTTTTCGCTTCCTCGCAGGAAGCTTACGATTCGCTCTATATCGGATCCATTATCAACGCCCGCAAGCTGCAGCAGAAAGCGCAGGAGCAGGAAGAAGCTAAGGAACCGGTGGAAAGCAATGATTAAGGTCGCGGTCGTCGGCGTCAATCATATCGGCAAAATCCATTGCCAGGCGTACATGCGGCGTCAAGACACGGTACTTGCGGCGGTGTGCGATCTTATGCCCGAGCGGGCGGAAGCAGCCGGAAAGCTGCACGGCGTCCCCTACTACACGGATTTGCGCGTGCTGCTGGCCAAGGAAGACGTCGACGTCGTCATCGTGGCGACAGCAGGCGCGGAGAAGGGAAGCCACCATTTTGCCCCGGTGATGATCGCCGTCGAGGCCGGCAAGGATGTATTTGTCGAGAAGCCGATTTCGAACAACATCGAAGAAGCGAGGACGATGGTCGCGGCTTCAAGGGAACGCGGCGTCCGGCTCGCATGCAATTTGAATCACCGGTTTACGCCTGCCGCTTATAAAGCGAAGGAGCTCGTTTCGTCGGGCAAGCTGGGAACGCTATTGTTTCTCAACATGCGGCTGACGATCCGCAATCCGCAGGAGGATACGGAATGGCTGCACATGCGGGCGCTTCATCCGCACTCCATTGATGTTATGCGTTACTTCGCAGGCGATATCCGCCGCGTGCAGTCGTTTATGACGAAAGCGCCTGGCAGGGAGTCCTGGTCCACGGTTTCCGTAAACGTAGAATTCGCGTCAGGCGCTGTCGGCCATCTAACCGGAAGCTACGACATGTCGATGCGCCATCCGATCGAATATTGCGAGGTAGCAGGGAATGAGGGGCGCCTTGTCGTAGATAACGTGTATGAAAGCATGACGTATTACCCGCACAATTCCGATGAGCTGACGGTTGTGCGCAATCCGCTGTTCGGCGGCATGAATGGCTTCGACGATACGTTCGAGCAGCGAATCGATTGTTTTATCGAAGAACTGAAAGCGGGCGTCCTGCCTGAGCGAATAACGGCGTCGGGAGCGGATGCGCTCGCCGCCCAAGAAGTTATCGAAGCGGCGATCCGGTCGCACCAGCTTGGCGGAGCGCCGGTTACAGTCCAAAGCTAAATGCGAATAAGTGCCTCATATACATTGCTTACCTTTCAAAGGGAAGAAACTTACCGCGCCGCCAAAGACGGCGTCAGCCGTTTCTTCTTGCTACCTAGGGATGCTGCAGAAGAGACGGAGGGAATACGATGACGAAGAAAGGTTACGGCTCGGTACTCTGGTTTACCGGCTTATCCGGCTCAGGCAAAACGACGACGGCCCAAGCCGTAGAGAAGAAGCTGCGCGAGCGCGGACGCCGCGTCGAGTTACTGGATGGCGATGAATTAAGGGCAACGGTGTGCAAAGGGCTCGGTTTCAGCATGGAGGACCGGTTCGAGAATGTCCGGAGAATTGCCTACATTGCAAATTTGCTGTCGCGCAACGGGGTTGATGTGCTGGTTTCAGCCATCAGCCCGTACGCCGCGATGAGGGAGTCTGCGAAGCAGCAAATCCCGTCATTCGTCGAGATTTACGTGAAATGCCCGCTTCATGTTTGCGAGATGCGTGACGTGAAAGGTTTATATGCAAAGGCGAGAGCCGGTGAAATTCAACATTTTACCGGCATATCCGATCCATACGAGGAACCGGTCAATCCGGATATTACGTTGTGCACGTCCAGCAATACGCTCGAGCAGAACGTCCAGATCGTGCTCGCATGGCTTGAACAGGCCGCATCGGTCGTGCATATCGACAGCAGGAAAGGACTAGGTGGACGATGAAAATCATTCTGGTCTCGCTCGATACCCTTCGGGCATCCCGGCTCAGCAGCTACGGTTACTCGAAGCCAACCAGTCCGCATATCGACCGCATTGCCCGCGAAGGCGTTCTGTTCGAACAGGCGTATGCGGCCGATATCCCGACGGAGGTGGCCCATACCGGCGTATTTACCGGCAAAATCGGCCTCACGACCGGCGTCGTCTCGCACGGCTCCGATCTGACGCAGCTGCCGAAATCGGTGGCATGGCTGCCGCAGCTGCTTCGCACGGCCGGATTTACGACGGGAGCGGTCGATAACTTATACCAGCTGAAGGAATGGTTTGCCCGCGGATTCCAATACTACATCAACAGCGTAGGCGGCAACCGCTGGATCGACGGCAGCACCGTCAACAAGCTGGCGATGCCTTGGATCGAGCAGCACAAGGACGAATCGTTCTTCTTGTTCCTGCACTACTGGGATGCGCATACGCCGTATTTGCCGCCGGAGTCCTATATCCCGGAATTTTACGATACGTCCAAGGATCCGTACGATCCGCGCAACAAAAGCATGGAGCCGGCGTATAACCATTCCGCATACCCGTTCTTCAAGCATCACCATTACGATTTAGTCGGCAACGTGACCGACAGCGACTATTACGACGCGCTCTACGATGCGGAAATCCGCTATTTGGATGACCGGCTGAAGGAGCTCGATGACCATCTGGCTGCGCTGGGCATCCAGGAAGAAACGCTGCTCGTCTTGTTCGGCGATCACGGCGAGAGTTTGACCGAGCATGATATTTATTGGGATCATTGCGGCTTGTATGAGCCGACAGTCAACGTGCCCGTCATCATGAGGTGGCCGGGCAGAATGCCGCAGGGAAGGCGCGCGCAAGGCTTGGTTCAGCAGGTGGATCTGCTTCCGACGCTGCTGGAGGCGATTCGGAGGGAGGCGCCATCCGGTATCGATCTTTCCAAGCTGTCCGAACCTGGAGGACTGGACGGGAGAAGCCTGTGGGATGCGATCGAGGCTAAGGCTGAGGGGACGCATGAAACCGTCTTCTTGAGCGAATGTGCTTGGCAGGCGGCAAGAGGGATCCGAACGGACCGCTACAAGTTTATCCGCACGTACGATGCCGGACCGTTCACGAGGCCGCCGCGCGAATTGTACGATCTTACCGTCGACCCGGCCGAGACGATGAATCTCGCTTCGGCAGAGCCGGAATTGGCTGATGCCTTCGAACGAGAGCTGGAAAATTGGGTTGCGCGCAAGCTGGGTGACCGGATCGATCCGATGCGCATTCAGCTGGAGGAGAGAGGTCTTCCTTTCCGCAGGCGGATTGAGCAGATTTTGGCGGGAGCGGGCATGACGTGGGACGAATGGAAAAGCAACCCGGACCGCGCCCGGTTTGACGAAGCAACCAGCAAACACACTCGCAGCAAATAATTTCAGCATGATTGCACGGCAGACTTGGAAGGTGGGCGTGTATGAAGGATATTTTGAGCAGCAATGGCTATATGAAGGTTGAATTTCCTTTCTGGATTACACGAACGGTTCAAGGCTCCATTAGGGAGCACGGCCATGAATTCGTTGAACTCGTCTACGTTGTTCGCGGGAAAGGGATGCATGTCTTCGAAGGCACCCATTATGAAGTGCATGCCGGCGATGTCTTCATCATCAATCCCGGTGAAACGCATGCCTATGAAGTGGAGAAGGACGAGCAGATGGAAATCATCAACTGCTTGTTCATGCCGTCCTTCATTCCGGATGCGCTCTTGGCCGAGCTCGAAATTACCGGCTCCATGGATTATTTCTATGTGCATCCGTTCTTGAAGCAAGAGGTGCGGTTCAATCATCGGCTGAATCTGCACGGCCAAGACGCAGCGCATGTCCTGCTGCTGCTCGAGAATATGATCCGCGAGATGAACGGGCGCTCCATCGGCCATACAACGCTCATTCGCTTGCAGCTGATCGAGCTGCTCGTGCTGCTCTCGCGGTATTACACGCTGATGCATCAGCAGCGCGTCCACCCTTCGCCGCGCCAAATGGAACGCGAAATGACCGTGAAGCGGATCTATGGCTATCTGGAGCGCAATTATGAGAAGCAGATTACCCTGCAATCGCTATCGTCCTTGTTCAATGTCAGCATCCGGCAGCTGAACCGGCTCATGCAGGAGGAATATAACCGAAGCGTATTCGAAGCGCTTCACGAGGTGCGGATCGAGCGGGCCAAGCATTTGCTGCTGGATACGGACGAAAAGGTGATCGTCATCGCGACGATGGTCGGCTATGAGGACCAGTCCTTCTTTAACCGTCTGTTTCTGCGGCATGTCGGCTGTTCACCGAGCCAATACCGCGCGAGCGGCTAACCCGGAGAGGAGACAACAATCGCCTATGGCACAGAGCCCTCCTAATATTTTGCTGATTACAGCCGACCAATTGCGTTACGATTGCGTCGGCTACAGCCGCATCTATCCAGTGCAAACGCCGAATCTGGATAAGCTCGCGGCACGGAGCACCGTGTTTCACCATGCGTACTCCCATATTCCCGTATGCAGTCCGGCTCGGCAGTCGATGCTGCATGGCAGAAGGGCCGAAACGATCGGCGCTTTGTGGAACTACAATGCGTTTCTGCCAGTCGGCTGCCTGCAGCCCGATCAATATTCCTGGAGCGCTGAACTGGCGGAGAACGGATACGCATCGGCTTTCCTCGGCAAATGGGGCGTCAATCCGGATTTCGATCCGACCGCCTTCGGCTACGGCTCCTATGTGAGCGAGTCGGACTACAGCGCGTTCCGGAAAAGCAGCTACCCTGACGTGGCCTATTCGAACGGCTACTTCGGCGAAAATAATCCGATTCCGCTGGAGGACGCGGAGACGCAATGGTTTGCGGCCCGGGCGATCGAGGCGATGGAAAGGCTTCAGGGAGGGGGGAGCCCGTGGCACATGGCGCTTCATTTCTCTGAGCCGCATTTGCCTTGCCGCCCGGCAGGTCCGTTCGCGGATATGTATGATCCGAACGATATTCCGGAGTGGCTGGGCTTTCCGGAGACGTTTGACGGCAAGCCCTACATTCAACGACAGCAGCTTCTAAGCTGGGGCGTTGAGGACTTCGCGTGGGCAGATTGGGCGCCTATCGTGGCAAGGTATTATGGAGCAATCAGTCAGCTTGACGACGCAATCGGCCGGGTGCTGACCGCTTTGGATCGAATAGGAGCGTTTGATAACACGATCGTCATTTTTACGGCGGATCATGGCGATATGTGCGGGTCGCACCGAATGATGGATAAGCACTACATCCTTTATGACGATGTTGTTCGCGTGCCGCTCATGATAACGTGGCCGGGCGGTCAGATTGAAGCTGGCGCGGCTCGCAAAGAGTTCGTCTATAATTTGCTGGATTTAGCCCCGACGTTGTTTGAGCTGACCGGAATCGAGTCGAAAGCGCGCGCGAGTTTCCAAGGCCGGTCGCTTGTCCCGTTATTGATTGCGCAGAATGCGGAGCCTTCTTCTCAGCAATGGCGCGAAGCGGTCTTCGCCTCCTACAATGGCCAGCAATTCGGATTGTATACGCAGCGCATGGTTCGTACGCAAGAATGGAAGTATATCTGGAATTTAACCGATATTGACGAGCTGTATGAGCTTCATGCCGATCCGGGCGAGCTGACGAATGTCATAGGCGAGAAGAAACACGCAGAGACGGTTGCTGCGCTAAGAAAGCTACTGTTTGACCAACTATCGGCGGATGAAGATCCGGTCATTGCGAATGAATGGACGCGCAGACAATTGTTAACCGGAGCGAAAGCTTTGCATCGTGTATAGAATCGAAGTAGGACCGGTCTGGCGATCGGTCTTTTTTATAGCTTTTTCCCGTAAGATCCGCTTATAATGTTAAATAATATGACATGGAATGCAGGGGAGGAGGGGGCGATGAATACCCTTTGGAAATCTCGAAAATCTTGGGCGGGCTACGTCTTTGCCGTTATCGGCTTGCATCTGGCAGGTCTTTTCGGCCTCATGATAGCGGTTCGTGCGGATGCCGGCTTTTGGAGTCTTGGGCTGCTGGCCTATTCGCTCGGGATGAGGCACGCGTTCGATGCCGATCATATCGCGGCCATCGACAATACGGTTCGGAAGCTGGTGCAGCAGAAGCGCAATCCGCTCGGCGTAGGCTTCTATTTCTCGCTCGGACATTCCTCGGTCGTTTTCTTGATGGTGCTAGCGATCGCATTCTCGGTCAAATGGATTCAGGCTGAGATGCCGATGATGCAGCATACGGGCAAACTGATCGGCACGTCCGTGTCCGGCCTCTTTCTCTTGCTGATCGGCATCATCAATCTTGTCATTCTGATTCAATTGTTTCAACTCTTTCGCGCCATGCGCGCAGGCAGTCATAATCATGACGAGCTGGAACGGCTCATGGAGGCCAGAGGCTTCTTCTCGCGTTTGTTCAAGCCGCTGTTCCGTCTCATTAATCGCAGCTGGCATGTGTATCCGCTAGGCTTTCTGTTCGGACTCGGCTTCGACACCGCCACGGAAGTGGGACTCATGGCGATCTCCGCCGGGGCCGCGCAAAGCTCCGTCTCCATGCTGGGTATCCTCGCGCTGCCGCTGCTGTTCGCTGCGGGGATGAGCCTGCTTGACACGGCTGACGGCATGTTTATGACGGAAGCTTATCGATGGGCCTTCCATACGCCTCTTCGCAAAATGTTTTACAACGTTACCGTAACCAGCGTCTCCGTCGTCTCGGCTCTTCTGATCGGCATCGTCGAGCTGCTGCAGATCCTGACCGAGCGGCTGAACCTTCAAGGGCCGTTTCTGCAATGGGTCAGCGCTCTGGACCTCGGCGACCTCGGCTATTTTCTGGTCGCGCTCTTCGTTGTCGCCTGGGTTGTCTCCGTTACCGTCTGGAAGACAATGAAACTGGAGCAGCGGCACTAGTAACCGTTAAGCGTTGCTTGCTATAATGATGGCAGGCAGGTGATACAGATGGCAAAGAAGAACAAATTCAAGCCTTCTCAGGCGGGGCAGAAGCAGGCGGGCGAGGAGAAACCGGCGACGCTCAAGGATTTGCTTCGTCCGGACGTGCTGGATAAGCTGAAGGGCGCCGCGCAAGAGCTGAAAGACGCGGAGGAGAAGCGCAAGGCGGAACTGCGAAAGCAGGAAGAAGAAGCGCGAGCGGCCGAGAAGAAACGGCTTGAAAATGATTTTGAATACTTGCTGAATAACAGCAAGATGGATTGGCGGGCCAACAAGAGCTGACCGCCGAAGCATCAAACATGGCCGGCGGGCATTCGCCGGTCTTTGTTAGGATTGCGCGGCGTTTTCGTCCTTTTTTCTTAGGGAGGGGTGCATTTCCAGAAAAGGCATGCTATAATGGGGTAACTTTAACGGTGGGAGGTATCCAATTAGACATCATGTGGACCTAATTTTCTTTCGATCATGATTTTCGAATATGACGATAAGAAATGAGATGCTCAGCCTGTGCGCGGAGCGGATTAGGTTACGTGTGTCTATAGGAGACGACTCCTTTGCGTTGATGCATGCCGATGAATGGATTTCGGCATTCGTATCAAGGTGTATTCACGCTATCCGTATGTCCGTATTTCCAAGCCGCAGGCGATGTCTGCGGTTTTTTTGTTGTCTTCGACAATCATCGCCCTTGTCAGTTGTTCAACTAAACTAAAAGTGGTGATTGGTATGACATTATTAACATTACGAGGCATCAAGAAAAGCTTCGGCGATATGCTGGTGCTTGAGAACGTGGACGCCGATTTCGCAATGCGCGAACGGATCGGCCTGGTCGGCATGAACGGGGCCGGCAAAACGACGTTGGCGAACTTAATTTTCGGGTCGATTCAGCCCGATGAAGGCAAGCTGACGTTTCACAAAAATCAGCTGCGCATCGGTTACCTGCTGCAATCGACCTCCTATACGGTCCACGCGTTCAGCACGATGATGGAGCAGGAGCCGGACTCCCGCGAAACCGCTCAGTTTCTGGAGGCCGCGAGCCATCTAGGCTTGCACAAGGTAATGGAGTGGGATGGCGAGCGGCTTGCCGGGCTCAGCGGCGGGGAGAAAACGAAGCTGGCGATTGCGCATATATGGTCTTCCAAGCCGGATATTTTGCTGCTGGACGAACCGACGAATCATTTGGACTTCGAAGGCGTCGACTGGCTCGTGCAGGAGCTAAAGCGGTACAACGGAACGACGATCATGATTTCCCATGACCGCTATTTCCTCGATCAAACGGTTGACCGCATCATCGAGCTGGAGAACGGCAAATCTGCGCCATACCCAGGTAACTATACGTTCTACCGGGATGAGAAGGCACGCCGCTACCAGAGCCAGCTGCACCAATACGAAGAGCAGCAGAAATACGAGCAGAAGATCGAGGCGGAGATTAACCGGCTGAAGAATTGGTCGGATAAGGCGCACCGAGAAGCCGGCAAGGTCGGCAAAATGGCCGAGATGCGCGGTACGAAGGAATTTTACCGCAGCAAAGCCAAGAACATGGATAAGCAGATCAAATCGCGTCTGCACCGGCTCGAGAAAATCGACCTCGAAGGCGTGAAGAAGCCGAAGGAGGAAGCCAAGGTCTATTTCGGCTGGGACCAGCCGGATAAGCGGGGCCGCCGGCTCGTGGAAGCGCAGCGGATCGGAAAGGCATATGGCGAGAGATCGCTCTTCAATGACAGCTCCTTCTATTTGCAGCGCGGCGAGAAGATCGGGCTGCTCGGCCCGAACGGAAGCGGCAAGACAACCTTGATTCAGATGCTCCTTGGCCAAAGGGCCGTCGATTCCGGCCGGTTATGGATCAGTCCGACAGCGAATGTCGCTTATCTGACACAGGATGTCACGGATCTGGATCAGCAGCGCACCGTACTTGAGCTGCTGCAGGACAGTTACGAAATTCGAAGCGATGTGGGTAAAGCGCGCACGATGCTGGCGAATATGGGTTTCGATGCCGCCATGCTGCAGAAGCCGATCCATCAATTAAGCCTTGGCGAGCGAACTAGGATCAAGCTTTCGCAGCTCATGATGAAAGAACAGGATTTGCTCATTTTGGATGAACCGACGAACCATCTCGATTTAGCCAGCCGCGAGCAGCTGGAGGAAACGTTGTCCGAGTATAACGGCACCTTGATTATCGTCTCCCATGACCGGTACCTGATCGACAAGATTTGCGATAAGCTGCTTGTCATTGAAGGTGGAGCCATTCGCCGGGTTGAATCCGGTTATAAAGAATATCGCGAGCGTCCGAGAGCGGCGACTGGCTCGGACGCTGCGCCGGCAGACAAGAGCAAGCAGCAGCTGGAAGAAGAGATGCTGGTGATCTCGAACCGAATCGTGACCCTGCTTAGTGAAATCAGCCTGCTGAAACCGACGGACAGCCAGTATGCGGTGTTGGATGAAGAGTATAAGCGGCTGCTTGCGCAAAAGAAACAGCTAAGCATTCGCTGAATCTTTACAGAATCTTTACTGAATCTGAAACGGAGGGAAAGGGTCCCGAATATAATAAGGTAACGTTTGCAGCAGTGAATGAGAGCGTATGGCAACGTATTCACCGCCGCATACTAACTGCAGAGGCCGCATGGCATGTCCCTGCGGCGTAAACAACAGGGCGGTGACAACAGCATGCAGGCAGATGTTACCTTAGATTGGGATGTTTATCTATTGGCGGGTGTCGGTTCGACCCGAGCGATTTTTACCGAATGCGTCAAGGAGCTGCAGCGGCGGTATAAAGAAGCCGGTCGCTCATCAAGCATTCGCGAATTGTTTCCGTACGGCGACCATACCCAAAACTTCTTCCATCAGCTGCTGCGGGTGCGCAAGGATCTCTACCGGTTCCGCCGGGCCGTACAGTCGGGCGCACGCGCCGTAGCCGGGCAGGTGCGCGAGTTCTCAGCTGGCAAGCCCGTGTTGTTTATCGGCCACAGCGGCGGAGGCGTTGCGGCGTACCAGGCTGCGGTTATGCTTCATAAAGAAGGCATCATTCCGGATTGGCGGGTCATTCAAGTCGGATCGCCCAAAATGCCGATTGAAACGGAATATATGAGCAAGGTGCATTATGTCGTAGCCGTCAACGATAAGGGCGATTGCGCCGACTTCATTACCAGAATCGGCAGCTGGGGCGGCATCAGCCGAAACCGGTATGGCATTTGGTACTGGAATCGTGTAAAATATGCTCCTAGGCATATTATTCCAATTCCGCTTATGGGCGGGCATCAGCATTATTTTCGCAAAGAAGCGCCCTACATTCATCCGGAGCGCGGCTCGAACCTTATTGTGATGATTGATACGATCTGGGAACGAGTGGCGCGCGAGTTGTGCCTTGCGGCTTCGACCATGATGTAAGCCTTCGTTTGCAGTAAAGAGGGGCATACCGCTATGACGCACGCAATTCGGACTTACCTAGCAACGATCCAGGACCTTGAGGAATTATCTGTACTTTTCGATCAGTACCGGCAGTTTTATGATCAACCCTCCGATTTGGATGGCGCTAAGCGCTTTCTGAAGGAAAGGTTCATTCACCGGCAATCGGTCATTTTCGCCGCAGTTACCTGCGACGAGGATAAGCGAATGATCGGCTTCACGCAGCTATACCCGACCTTCTCCTCGATATCCATGCAGCGTTCATGGATTCTCAACGATCTATACGTTGCGGAGGCCTATCGGAGCGCCGGCGCAGGTCAGCTGCTGCTCGATGCCGCGAAGCAATACGGAGAGCTGACGGAATCGAAAGGAATAGAGCTCTCGACCGCGCAGGATAATCGGGTTGCCCAGCGGTTGTACGAACGGAATGGGTACGAGAAGGACGAAACGTACTTGCACTATTTTCGCAAATTATAAGTCATTTTGGATCGGCTAAAAAAGCTTGGTGCGCGTAGGCACCAAGCTTTTTTTATTATTTATGGATTCGTAGGCTCGTTTCCGTTCTCTGCCGGCGGCTTCGGGTTACGTACCCTGCGAGGCGCTTTGGCCAATTCTACTTCGAAATAAGCTTCGAGCTCGGCGGCTTTACGCGGATCCTCAAGTGAAACCTTTCCGGTAAGCACATGCTCCACGATCATCGCCCAAGTCGGCGTTACCTTCTGTGCCGCGATAATTCGGATCGCATTCTTGACGAGCTTGCGTTCCTTCGCATTGGAAAAAACGTCTTTGTACTTCTGAATGCGTTCGAAATCCATCTGCTCGAATACCGCTCTAAAGATAGCGGCAGTCATGCGGGCATCCTCCAGGGCGCGGTGGGCGTTGTTGTCTTCGCCGCCGAGCCCGAGCTCGTTCAATGCGGTCTCGACGCTCACGTCATTAGGAACGCCCTTATAACGGATATATCCCTTCAGCAAATCGAAATAGTTGACGGCAAGCCAGTATGCATCATCCATGTTGTGCATGCGGGTATCGAATACGATCCGCTTCAAATCCTCGCCGCCCCAAGTGATCATGAGGTACTTGTCATTCGGGCCAAGGAAGCTCATAAAGTCGCGGATCACGGCCGGGAAGCCTTCCGCGGCATCGATGCCTTCCTGAGGAATGCCTGTTTTCTGCTTGATAAACTCGTTCAGCTTGGCGAAATAAACCGGCTTAACGAGGGAGGAGAACTCGTCAATCGGCTCCAACGCGGCGTTTAGCCTAACCGCTCCGATTTCGATGACTTCCATGGGGAGGTCGCTTGCAAATTTACGTCCGTTAAACTCGATGTCTAAAATAATGTAGTCCAATGATGAAACCTCCGCTGCAAAGTTGTCGTCCTTCATTGTAACAGAATTAGGCCTTGCTGTCTTGAAGGGCCGTTAAGCTTGCGAAGCCAGTGAAAGTAGCTATTTCGGCCATGTTGCTCCATAATAAATTCATAAATTTATGAGGATACGTAAAGACATACAGGAGGTGCCCCATGGTTACTTTTCTTCAATTGAATACGATTTTTCTCAGCATGATCATGGAAGCGATTCCGTTTATTTTACTCGGGGTCATGATTTCCGGCCTTATTCAAACCTTTCTGTCGGAGCGGTGGATTGCACGCATGCTGCCCCAAAACCGCTATGTATCCTCGCTGCTGGGCTGCGGCGTCGGTCTGTTCTTTCCGGCATGCGAATGCGGCATTGTGCCGATTACGAAGCGGCTGCTGCGAAAGGGAGTTCCGCTCCATGCGGGCATTGCCTTTATGCTGACAGGTCCGATCATCAATCCGATTGTGCTGTTCTCCACCTATATTGCGTTCGGGAACGATTGGAGAATGGTGCTTGTCCGCGCCGGGATGGCTATCGTTGTCGCCTATGCGACGGCCATCGCCGTATCGTTCCTTTATCCGAAGCTGCCACTCCGGCAGGCGGAGCTTGCGAGCGCTGAAATCGCGGCGGCTTCGGATCTCTCCGTCCCGGCACAGGCTTCGCTTAAGCGCCGGTTGTATGACGTAATGCTGCACGCGATTGACGAGTTCTTCTCGGTGGGCAAATATTTGGTGCTTGGCGCCTTCATTGCAGCTTCGATGCAGACATTCATCCCGACTTCCGCGCTAATGAATCTCGGTCATACACCTGTAACGGCTTCGCTCGTTATGATCGGACTCGCTTTTATCATGTCGCTTTGCTCGGAGGCCGACGCTTTCATAGCTTCCTCGTTTCGGGGGACGTTCTCGATCGGCTCGCTGTCAGCGTTTCTCGTCTTCGGTCCGATGATCGACATCAAAAACACGCTGATGCTCCTGGCCGTCTTCCGCGGCAAATTCGTCATCGTCTTGATAACGCTGGTTGCAGGTATCACGCTTGTATCTTCGCTCATCGTGGGGAGGCTACTTGGATGATTCGTCTCTATATTTTGGCGGGCTTCGCGTGTCTGTTTATTATGATGCACCTCGGCGGCAATTTGAATAAATACATTAACGTTAAATATGCGTATCTATCCGAGAGCGCAATCGTACTGCTCATCGTGTTGTTCATCTTTGAGTTTGTGCGGCTGTATGTAAAAGAGAGGGAAGAGAGCAGGCGCAAATCGCATTTGCTTCCTCGGGATGCGAAGCATATGGAGCATCCGCATGATCGATGCGAACATGGCCATCATGGGGACCATGATCACGATGACCATGGCCATTTCGGCCATTCTCACGAGCAGCCTGTCCGCTGGAAAAGGGTCGTCTCGTACGGCATTTTGATTTTTCCGCTGCTTACCGGTTTCTTCTTGCCCGTGCAAACGCTCGATTCGAGCTTTGTGAAAGCGAAAGGCTTCTCATTTCCCGGTTTCGGCGCATCGGCTGATAATCCCGGGAATCATCAGTTTTTAAAGCCGGACTCCAGCATTTTCTACGGCAAGCAAGGCTACGCGAAGGTTTCGGAGCAGGAGCTGCGGGAATTTCTGCCGCTGAAGGAAGTGAAACTGACGGATGCCAATTATTTGAAAGGGCTGGAGGCGATCTACAATTTCCCGGATGCGTTCGCCACGAGGAAGCTGAGCTTTGAAGGGTTCGTCTATCGGGGCGAACAGACGGAAGACAACCAGTTCTTCGTCTTCCGCTTCGGGTTTATCCACTGCGTCGCGGACTCCGGCGTCTTCGGGATGCTGGCCGATTTTCCGAAAGGGACGGCATTTCGCGACGATCAATGGGTTCGCGTAACGGGAACGCTGGCTTGGTCATTCTATCAGCCGTTCAAACAAACGATTCCAATGCTGAAGGTGACGGAGTGGACAATCATTCCGAAGCCGAAGGATCCATACGTCTACCGTGCCTAGAAGCTTGCCCCCGAAACGAAAAACGTGCAGAGCACCGAAGTGCCCTGCACGATTGATGATTAGATAACGTCGCGAGCGGTTACGTACGTACGGTCCCAAACGCTGCCCTTAAAGTTCGAGATCGTCACGCCGATGCCGACGCGGTACGTGTGCAATAATTTGCCGTTACCGATGTAGATGCTGACATGATTGATTTTGCCATCGCGATTCGTATCGGAGAAAACGAGATCGCCCCGCTTCAGGTTCGACTTCAGAACCTTTCTGCCCATGCGAGCTTGATCCCTTGAGCCCCGAGGCAATTTGACGCCGTATTTCTTATATACGTACTGAACGAACGAAGAGCAGTCAAAAGAGCTTGTAATGCCGCTTCTAGCGCCGAATCGGTAAGGAGTGCCCAAATATTGCTTGCCTTTACTGATGATTCGAGCCGCAGTCTCTGCATCGGTCGCCGCATGTGTCGTCTTAGGTGCAAGAAGCATGCTTCCGGCAAAAGCAACGGATAGGCTTAGTACGACTCCAAGCAATTTCTTACCTACGCGTTTATTTGTTGTGTTATTCATGACTTCCTCCTGTATGATGAGTTTATGGTGTAATTACTGGTCGGCGTGATCACCTTGGAACACTATAGCACAGTAAAAAATGCCACAACTTACCAATGTGGAGGGAAGCCCTTCAAAACTAACGGATTCGCGCTGATTGTTAGAATCCGATGAGAAAAGCTTCATAAAAGCTCCGTTGACAATAAGAAAAGGCCAATCAGGATTTGCCTGATTGGCCTAAAAACGGTATTAAGTGAAATTTTAAGTGCGGTTAATCAATTTAAAATCATCATAATGAAAGCCAGGCGCTACAACGCAGGATACGAAAACGGGTTTATCGCCGATTGGCTTCGCCATCTGCCAAACGTTTGCCGGCACTAGCGCTTGCGGACGCTGTCCCTTCGCGATATCCGGTCCGATTATAATCTCCTCGGTTGTCTCCGGTCTATCGCCCGTGCCTCCAAGGCGAAGCAGAAGCGGGCTGCCGGAATGCCATAGCCACAGCTCATCGGATAGTACGGTGTGCCAGTCCGACGTTTCATCCGGGTGAAGGACAAAGTAAATGGAAGTAGCCGCTGCCCGGGCTCCGGAATAGCGTTCGCCCAGAACGGCTTGCGGAATTTCAAATGAAGCCTTCCATAGCTCTTTGTACCAGCCGCCCTCGGGATGAGGCTTGAGGTCAAGCGCCTTCACGAGAGGCGATAATTCTGTTGTCAGCATGTGTTTACGAATTCTCCTTTAATCAATCTCGATTTGTTCGATATCTCCAGCTCCATGTACCAATTTAGCCCAAACAGGCGAGGTTGTAAATGGCCATGGCATCCCAATGAACCAGCGGATGCCATGGCTTCAATGCTATTGTCCGATAACGCCGCAAGCAATACGATCGCCGGAGTTGCCGGCCGGGTCGGTGACGTAATCGTCCGCCTGCGCGTGGATGACGAGCGCGGTCCCGCCGGATTTGAGAAGCGAATTCGGCTGGTTCGGAGCGAGCGTCACGATGCGAGACTCGATGTCCACTTTAACCGTGCCGTCCGCAGCAACCGTAATATTCGGCAAATCGCCGACGTGGAAGCCTTTCGGATTGTTAAATCCATGCTGCTTCGTCTGTGGATTCAGATGCGCGCCTGACGATTTGAAATCAGGCACCTCGCATTTGCCGGTCTCGTGGAAATGGATGCCATGAACGCCGGGCGGCAAGTTTTTGGCCTCCACATGAAGCACGACGGCATCGCCCTTCTGCGTGAGCGTAGCGAATCCTACATCAGCGCCGGAAGTATTCATAAGCTTCACCTGTACGGGCTTAGCTTCAGGCATAGGATGCGCGCCGGCTGTTCCGCCGATCGCAGCTGCCAGAAACGCGAAGCATAGCGCTGTCCGGCCGGTGCGTAGAACGAATTTTCTCATGCTGTAAGTTAATCCTCCTGTACTTGAATTTCATTTTCCTGCTTATCATTGCCTAGTTTTACGCCGGACAAACAATACGTATTTTTTTACATAGCTTGTCGTATATTTGGATTGGTGGATCCCTTTATTTATGGTAGGTTATTGGTTGACTGGCTTTATTGACCAAAATGGATGACATGGGAGGCTAACAAAAGAAGATGAGCAAAGTTCGCGTAGGCTTTATTGGTACGGGTGGAATCGCCAATTGGCACGCCCGCCAGCTGCTTGAGTTGGAAGACGCCCAGATCGCAGCGGTCGCTGATCCGAACGCGGCCGGCAGAGATAAGTTTATCGCCCATCACCAGCTTGCCGATATTCCGGCATATTCGGATTACAATGAAATGCTGAACGAGGCCGAACTGGATGCGGTTATCATTTGTTCGCCGCATACGCTGCATTTCGAGCAAGCAAGCGCCGTTCTTCGCAAGGGACTTCATGTAATGATCGAGAAACCGATGACTTGTTCGTCCGCTGAGGCGGAAGCGTTGATCAAGCTTGCCAATGAAGCGGGCAAAGTCATGCAAGTATCGTATCAGCGCCATTTTCAGCCTGAGTTCCTCTATATTCGCGATGCCATCGCAAGAGGGGAAATCGGCAAGATTACGTCCGTCACGGCCTCCCTCTATCAAGAATGGAGACAAGGTACCCCAGGCTCCTGGCGGGCGAATCCTAAGCTATCCGGCGGCGGCTTCCTCATGGATTCCGGCAGCCACATCATCGACGTGCTTCTCTGGGCAACGGGCCTAACGCCGGTTGATGTAAAAACGCAAATGCATATGCACGGTGCGCCGGTCGAGATCGATACGTTCACGTCCATCCGATTCGCTGAAGGGGCTGTTGCCGGCCTTAATCTGGTGGGCTATGCCCCTTGCTGGCATGAGACGTTTGCGTTTTGCGGTGAAAATGGCGGTATCTTCTATGAGAACGGCCGGATTACGCTCCGCCGCTTGAAGCAGGAACCGATCGTGCCGGAGCTGCCAAGCCAGACGACAAACCAAGATAAGAGCTTCATCGATGCGATTTTGGGGCGGCATGAAGTGCTTGTGCCGGGTGAATTCGCGCTCAAGGTTGTGAAGCTTTCCGAAATGATTTATGAAGCCGCGGGCTACTCACCGATGGATTATGCGAAAGAAGAAGAGGTGAAGCGTGCATGACGTTTCAAATAGGCATGCGGATTCCGCCGATCATCGGCAGAGCCGGCATCCAGCGAACCGCGGCATGGGCTGCGGAAGTGGGGCTCGATGTACTGGACGTACCGGATTTAACGCCTGAAATCAAACAAGCATGCCGGGATGCCGGTCTAGGCATCGGCTCGGTCGATGTGCGGCATACTGCAAAGCTCCTTAGCCGGAATGATGCCGTTCGGGCAGAGGCGGCTGCTGCAATGAAGTCCCAACTGGACGCGATCGCGGAGCTAGGCGGCAAAGTGTTGTTTATGTGTCTCGTACCGGAGGACATAACGCTCCCGCGCAAAGAAGGCTTCGCCATCTGGAAAGATTCGTTTCCCGAGATCGTTCGTCATGCGGAGCAGCGCGGCCTTTATATCGCCATCGAAGGCTGGCCGGGGCCGGCTCCGCATTATCCGACGCTCGGCTGCACGCCGGAGATGTGGCGCGCGATGTTCGAAGCGATCCCTTCGAAGCACTTTGGCCTCAATTACGATCCGTCGCACCTCGTACGGCTCGGTATCGACTATCTGCGCGCCTTGGATGAGTTCGGTGAACGCATCAACCATTGCCACGGCAAGGATACGGAGCTGCTGCCGGAGGAGCTCTATGAATCCGGCACGCTGGCAGCTACATTCGGTCCAAAATACGGTTTCTCGGAGGGCTCGTGGCGGTATACAATTCCCGGCCATGGCGCAGTCGAATGGGGCAAGGTTGCAGTTCGGTTGGAGCGGATCGGGTATCAAGGCGCTATCGGCATTGAGCTGGAGGATCATCGGTTTTGGGGCACGCTTGAAAGGGAACAGCAAGGGATTGTGAAGGCAGCGCAGCACTTGCGGACTTATTTCAATTAATAAGAGGGCGGGGACCGGTGTCCGTTTGCGGACGGACACCAGGTTCCCGTTTTTATTTTCACGCGAATTCTAGTACACTTGTAGCAAGGAGTGATACGAACTTGCAACCGAACTTATTTACGTTAAGCGAAGCGAACGCCATACTGCCGCAGCTGCAGGAAGACCTGCTGAAGCTGCAGCTGCTCACGCAGCAATTCGAAGAGAAATTCGAGGAGCTGCAAATGCTGAAGGGAAAGCATCAAATGAGCGGCGGAGCGGATGTCGGCCATGATCCGTACTTTGAACTGGAGAGCCAGCTCGAGTTCATGCGGATAGAAATCGACATGCAAATCGGTAATTTTGACAGAAAAGGCGTCCTGCTCAAGATGATTAATCCCGGATTGATCGATTTTCCCTCGATTTTTAATGGTGAGGAAATTCTAATCTGTTGGAAGCAAGGCGAAGAGCGCGCTACCCACTATCATGGCTGGAATGACGGTTTTATGGGACGCAAAGCGTTTCCGGAAGCGTGAAAAAAGATTAAAAAACACTCATAAAGGAGCCTGTATGACACAGGCTTCTTTTTTGTTCGCCAAATGAGTCATGTCCCTCGACAAAAGTACATATTTTTCTTGCAGAAGGTTTGACACGCTTTTCAGAAGTTAGCATTTACAATCTAACCTATATCGGAAAGGCTCTTAAATTCATTGGAAGAGGTGTATCAATGACTAGATCCATTGGGTGGAATGTAGTAGCATATATGCTCTTCGCGGCGCTAGTAACGTCGCTCATCCTAACGTTTACGATTTCGAACGCCTTGTGGGATTCCCGCACATCCGGATTGTCGTTCCTTTCATCCGAGGCAAGCAAAACCGTTTCTGCGTTGACGATTACCGAAGCAAACCGAGGCCCGTTGTTCCAGCCGGCAACAGTTATCCCGAAAACGCCTTCGATTAAACAAGAAGATCCGACGATTACAATCCCCGTTCCTGCCGTCGTTCCGAAGGCAGCCTCCACTCCTACATATACGAATAAAAATACATATACATATAAAGTAACCTCGTTCTTCCTCAATGTTCGCTCCAAGCCGGATGCGAGCTCCGAAATCGTAGATTTAGTAAAGCAGGGAGCGCTGCTTCAGGTCAAAGCGGTGACCCCGGAAGGATGGCTGGCTCTTAAAGGCGGCGGTTACGTCCATGGCGGCTATGCCGAACTGATATCTGCGAGCGCTGACTCCAAGCCATCTGATGAAGCAGCACCTGTCCAAATTGCCGCATCCGCCGCCAGCCAAGTGAAGGACGCGAAGTCGGAGGTAGCTGCAGCTTCCGTATCCATCGTACCCGTTCGCAAAGCCGTACCGGCGAAAATAAACGATTATTTGACTAGAAAGCCAAAGGCGGGCGCTCAGACCGCCATAAATCCGTCTAAACCGGTAAGACCTACCACTAAAGTTAGCTCGGACTCCGGGCTAACCGCCAAGCATATCGAAAAGATTCTGGCCGGGACGAAGCTTTCAGGCCATGGGCTTGAAAATGCCATTCTTGCCGTTGAAGATAAATACGGAATTAACGCTTTCTTTACGATCGCCGTCATGAAGCTTGAAAGCGGTAACGGGAAGAGCAAGTTGGCGATAAATAAAAACAATCTATTCGGCTTAAACGCCGTTACGGGCAAAAGTGCTTACAGAAAGGCATTTACCTTCGCCACCAAGGGGGATAGCGTCCGAAAATTCGGACAACTACTTTCGGACAATTACGTTGAACGCGGCTTGACGACCATCGAGAAGGTGGCAAAGAAATATTGTCCGGCGAACGGGCGCTGGCCAGGACTTGTCCGTAGTATCATGAAAAGCGATTACAATAAGCTGGTATAGTCAGAGTGGCGCAAAACACCTGTTGACAATCGCAAGCCGGTCGTGTAACATTTCGAAGAGTGATTACGGAATAATTAAATAATTTTTGATTCGTATAACCTCACGACGACAGGGTGAGGGTTTCTACGGGAAGCCTTAACTTCCTAACTACGAATGCGAAATGATCGATTGGCGATTATTTCGTATTCGCGGTTAGGAAGTTTTTTGCGTTATCCAAGTAAAAAATGAGTCATGTTCGAAAGGGGCATCATAGATATGAAATACATGCTTTCTGTTTTTCTGGGAGCGGTCAGCTACGGCATTTTGTCGACGATCGTCGTCCATGCTTACGGCGACGGATATTGCCTGGGCGAAGTAGTCGGCACGCAGTTGCTGACCGGTTTTATTTTGTCTTGGCTGCTTGTCCTGGGTTTGCAGCTACGAAATAAACGCGCGGCTGCGAAGGCGAAAGCGGCAGGCGAGATCGTAAAGACTGCGCCGAAGCTCACTTGGAAGCAGCGCTTCATGCTGATGGCTGCAGGGATTCCGACGGCGATGACAGGCTTGTTGTACTATCAGTCGCTGAAATTTATTCCGAACTCGCTTGCCATCATCCTGCTGTTTCAATTTACATGGATGGGCGTTCTCATCCATGCCGTTAGTACGCGCACGCGTCCAAACGGGATTATGCTGCTGACGCTGTCGGTGCTACTCGGCGGTACTGTGCTTGCCGCTGGCATTTTGGAGCAAGGCATTGCGGAGTTTAACGTAACCGGCGTCTTGCTGGGCTTGCTTGCAGCGATCAGCTACTCGCTGTTTGTTCTATTCAGCGGCAAAGCCGTATCTTCCGCCCATCCGGCGTACCGGAGCGTATGGATGATAACAGGCGGGCTGATCTTCGTCTTCATTTTATTCCCGCCGGTGTATTTGTTTAATGGCGTGATTTGGAGCAGCCTGCTGCTGTTCGGCTTCCTGCTAGGTTTGTTCGGCGCCTTTATCCCGCCGGTCCTGTTCGCGGCGGGCGTTCCGCATATCGGCGAAGGCATGGCGGGCATCCTCGGAGCATCCGAACTTCCGGTAGCGGTCATGCTGTCCGCGGTCGTGCTTCATGAGCATGTGAGCATGCTGCAATGGGCGGGAGTCGCCTTGGTTCTGCTCGGCGTCACGCTGCCGGAGCTGCTCAAAGGCATGCTGAACGATTCCAAGAAGCTGACTGCAACTTCATAAATAAGACGAAGCCCGATTCCGGTAAGGAACGGGCTTCGTGTCGTACAGTCGCGATTAACTACTCAAGGTCCTCGTTTTCGGCTTCGTTTGCTGCAGCATTAGCAGCTCTTTGGTTCACTGCCGCGTTGTTTTGAAACGCCTCTGCCGCTTGCTCAGCGGAGAATTCCGTGTCGGCAGCACCTGCTACCGGCAGTTTGTTCTGCTCGGTCGATTGAACATCAGCTTTGGATACTTGGTTCTGTTGGTTCTGTTGGTTAGCCATGTATATGCCTCCTTCATAGATTTTGAACGACAACAAACTATATACTGCCCCTCAACCAGACTTTTATGCATGAAGAATTTGGAAATTAAACTTTTTACCGGTTTTAGCCGTTATTAAGATTAGCTTCATCTAATATTCATTTTCGGCATTTAGGGTAATAAGAAGTAGCATGCTGTCATACGAGGAGGAAATGCAACGTTATGAATCGGAAGCGGAGGAAGCGCAGCCATCTGTCCGGTACGGCTGTCATCGCGCTCATTGTTTTTGCTGCCGCTTCCTTTATCCTGCAGGCGCAGGATCGGGCGGCCAGCTCCGGAGAAGACAAGCCGCCAGTCGAAACCGCGGCTGCCGTAAAAAGCAACCCGCTGCTAGCAGGCAAGACCATTGTGCTGGATGCGGGACATGGCGGGGAGGATGCCGGCTCCATCGGGCAAAAGGGGACGTTCGAGAAGGAAGTTACGCTTGATACGGTTCATCATATTCGCGATGAGCTAAAGGAGAGAACAGGAGCGGATGTAGTCCTAACGAGGCAAGAGGATGAATTCGTACCATTGGAACAGCGGGCCGCTATGGCCGGAGAGAACAACGCGGATCTATTTATTAGCATCCACTACGATGCGTTTGAATCCAAGGACGTCGCCGGAATGACGACCTATTATTATCATAATTCGGATCTTACGCTCGCAGAGGTCATGCATGACGCGCTTCTTGGCGGCGTCGATGTGAAGGACAGGGGAGTAAAGGAAGGCAATTATCAGGTACTCCGAGAGAATGTCAAGCCTGCGCTGCTGCTGGAGCTCGGGTATATTTCAAACAAAGCCGAGGAAGAACGGATGAATTCAGAGGCGTTCCAGACGGCGGTTTCCCACGCGATCGTAAATGGAATTATCGATTATTTATCGTAGTCCAGCCGACAAAAAGCCCCCGAATCTACTAACGATTCAGGGGCTTTACATGTTACATCAAGAAAGTGCCGATGACGATGGATGAGCCAAGAATGATGGCTCGCAGCAGCTGAGCGACGGCTTTGTTGCCTTTGGCTATTTCATCGCAAACATTCAGCTTAGGCGTCAGGAAGTCGAACAGGACATACACGATGCAGAGCAGCACGATCCCGACTCCGGACCAGATCAGCATCGCCCACCAGTCATGGGAGCTGTAAGAGACCATCGCGACAATAATGCCAAGCCCGAGCAGCTTGCTGCCCATATACATGCCGGCCGCCTCATTGCCTTTTCTGATTTCCTCCCAATCGTTGAATCGAGTCAGTCTGCTGAACACGAAAGAACCGATGACTAGAGCGGCGAGCAAGATGATAATGCCAATACCTACATTCAACAAATCATTTCCAAAATGATTCACACCAAGATCCTCCTTTAAGAATTATGAAATAGCTGCGGGACAATAATACGCCATATCTCCGGTAATTTTGCCGCCAATGCGGGGCAGCAGTCCGGCGTGGCGTCCTCCAATTACATAAGCGCCTGCTAGCAGGCAGCCCTCATAGGGCCCATCCTCTGTATCAACGGTGAGCGTTTGCAGAGGGAATAATTGCTGATACACCTTCGGCTGGCGGTCATAATAGTCTTGGACCTCTTGAAGCTCCGCTTCGTCATGTCCCCATTCCGCCTCTATGAAACGTCCTTCGCCGTCGTACAGGGAAGTGCCTTTGCCTTCGCGGCCCCAGTATCCCTTGGCAACGAACGGTAGGCCCGCTTGGGTGAAAGGAGCCGAATCATAATAGGTCGGAAGCAGATAACGTTCGATATTCTCGAAGTCCTCCCGATCGAAAAGCATGCGTCCGACGAAGTCTTCGATCTGATCCCGACGCTCATAGAGCGACCATATAAGCGCCATGAATCCTTTGCTCTGGGTGATGATGCTTTGAGCGGGATTAATCAGGCCCAGTCTTCCGTCGACGACGAGCTGAAGCAGCTCTTCGCCGATCGGTTCGGTGCCCTGTTCATCCGTGTCATGCACCAAATATTCCAGCGGATAAAGCCGATAAAGCAAGGCAATGCGCTGGCCGTTCGCAAAAAGCCCGTCTCCGGGCACGATTTCAAGCTCTTCCAGCGGCACGTACATCGTGTCGCAGCCGAGCTCTTGCACCGCTTGCATCAAATATTCCGTATTGGTACGGTCTTCGAGATGCCAGCCGTAGCTGGAGAAAGCAATCGGTCCATCCAAGCCTTGCTCGGAATAATAACCGATCAATTGGCCGAAAGCGGCTTGAATGGCACTGCGCATCCCGGAAGATGCAGACGAGAAGTCGGTATAGTCGCCAATCAGCTTGGCTGCAAGGTAAGCCGTTTCCGGTATGCCTGTCGGCGTATCGGTGTTGTTCTCGATGCATTTCAAGCCGCTCTCGTTCAGAATCCAATCCTGTCTCGATACCCCATGGTAGGGGACCTCGATTCTGGCGGCCGGGAGAAGGGCAGGATGAATCCCGAGCCGATGCACCAGGAAACTATCGGGCAGATCGCGCTGGACAAAACTCAGCGTTTTCCAGTAGATGCGGTCAACCGCTTCTGAAGCCTCTCTAAATGCAGCTGCTTCTTCCGGCTCGAACAACGTCAGCGCCGGGAGACAATACTGCTTCCCGTTCATGCGGTGATAGGGGATGCTGCGTGCGATATCACCCTTGAACACGTCGTCATGCGCAGCATCGAGCTGCATTATCCTTACCACGGCTTAGCCTCCGCTGCTGTGGCTGCCGCTGCTGCCAAAGCCTTTGTAGGAGCCGGAACTGCTGCTGCCGGATGAGCTGTAGGTTTTCTTCGAAGATCCGCTGCCGGAGTAGTAAACGCCGCTGGAGCCGCCATCATCATCGCAGTCTTCGTAATACGGATCGCAGCCATAATTAGTCGTATTGCAGCCGCTTAGCGCAACCGGCACCGCGAGCAGCAGGGCGAACTTGAGCAATTTTGCCTGACGGCCGGACGGGTGCGATGCCATACCGGCAACGTTTGCGCGAGGTGCAGCGGAATCGTGATCCTCTTTCATCTAAACGTGAACCTCCTTCAGGTAAAATAGAACTTTGTTGCGGTCGTCATCAAGCACGGTATAGAGCGATTCATAAGTGCGTTCTTGCTTTACAAGATAATGATCCAGCAGCAGCCGGGCAATCGCGAGCGCGTCCGGCGTATGCATCAACGGCTCTCCGAGCTCGAACCGGCTGCCGTTCCAATAGAGAAATTCCGTTTCCAGAAAGACGGACCGGTCACAACGCTCCAGCAGCGCGGGCTTGATTTCGGAACCGTACCGATCCAGACAGCTGCTTTGAAACGGCGCCGCATAGATGAGATGATTGCCGCCGGCTTCCGATTCGTGCGAGCTGTGGTGCAGCAGCAAATTTTGAATCACCGTTGCGTTGACGAGCTTGCGTACGAACAATTCATCGGTTCCGATCGTGTATTGCTTGAGCGTCCGCTGAACGCGCTGACCGGCTTCATCCCAGTCCTGATAGTAAATCGTGTGCATGAGCGGTTATGCTCCTTTCGTTATTTGCTTGTAAGTTGCGATATCGCAGACCATGTAGAGCTTGGCGTCCGCAGGTATCGGCTCTTGCAGCTTCGTATTTATGGACATGTCGCCCCGATCCGAAATGAGCGTAGCGCCTTGCTTCAAGAGAGAAAGAAAGGCGTCCTCATACGTTCGCCATTGCGGAGAGACGGGAACCGGGAACACATCCGCGCCATGCTGGCGGCTAAGCAACTGGGAGAAGATTTCCACGCTTCCGTCATTGAGCGCCGAACGGACGGCAAGCCGCGCGACAGCGTCATGAGACAGCACGAATTCATTCACGTTCGCATGCTTGAAGTTTTGAATATGCTTCTCGAGCATAATCTCAACGGTGGTATGCACCTGCGGCGCGATGCTCTCGATGCTGGAGACGATCAGCAGCGATTTGCCGTCCACGAGCGAAGGCTCGTCGATCCGATTGTCTGCGAAGATGACGGCAGCTTGGGCGCTTGCGATGCCCGCCTTCTCCAGAATGTCGCCGGAACTCGGATCGCCGCTTACGAAATGAACCTGATCATGCTCGTACGGATGCTGATCGGCCTCGTCGATGATGACGATTTGCGCTGCAGGAGAGATGGTCAGCAGCTCTTCGATGGCATATCGGGCTTTCTTGCTCCAATTGATAAAAACGAAATGCTGCTTGCCATAATACTTCAATTTCCCAGCCCTCCTTTGGCGATGAAATTGTCCGACCGAATCGATAATTTTGCCGATAATCAAACTGAGCAATCCGATCCCGAATATGTAAATGAGGATCGTAAGCAGCTTTCCGGCGAACGTATGGGCGAAGAAGTCGCCATATCCGACCGTTGCCATCGTGGTCATGACCCAATAGAGGGCGTTGAACCAGTTTCCGAACGTATCGGGCTCAAGCATATAAGCTAGCGTGGACGTGATGAGCAGGAACGAGATGAAAAAGAAGAATATGGCTGAGTTTTTGAGCCTCAGCAGTTTTAATGAAAGGGAATGCAGAAATAACGGCATTCGTGGCCGTACCTCCTTCCTGGCTCCTGCGTCCAAGCGTGATCGTAAAGCAATGAAGCACTCTACAATCCTACACTATTTCAGTTCATACGAGAACCGTAACCATTGGTGTCAATTTATTGAAATTCGTACAAATCAAGGGCCTAAATATTCATTGATCGGCAGCGCTGTCTTCGTATATAATCTTCGCAAAAGGAATGATTGGAAGGAGCGGGTGCGCGTGAAGAACAAGCTACAGCAGACCTTGATGGGAGGCTTCGTCATCCGTTTCCAACCGTATATGAAGGTCCTAAACACTAAAGCGTAATTGCTGCTTTAGTGTTTTATTTTTTTACAAGGAGGCGGGTAGGGACTTGAGCAACTACAAGCGGGTGCTGATCAAGTTAAGCGGCGGTGCGGTAGCAGGCGAAAGCGAGTTCGGGTTTGATCCGGAGCGTCTCGATCATATTGCCAATGAGATTTTAAACGTGGTGAACAAGGGAGTGGAGGTGTCGCTTGTGATCGGCGGGGGCAATATTTTCCGGGGCAATATGGCGGACAGCTGGGGCATCGAACGGGCTGAAGCCGATAATATCGGCACGCTGGCGACCGTGGTGAACAGCTTGATGCTAAGAGGGGTTCTAAAATCCAAGTGCAGCCGTGAAGTGAGGGTCATGACCGCGATTCCGCTGGCCTCGGTTGCGGAGCCGTATATTCGGCTTCGGGCCATTCACCACTTGGAAAAAGGGTATATCGTTATCTTCGCGGGGGGCAATGGGCAGCCGTTCGTTACAACCGATTATCCGTCGGTACAGCGGGCAATCGAAGTGAACTGCGATGCGCTGCTCGTTGCGAAGCAGGGCGTAGACGGGATTTACGAAACCGACCCTAAGAAGAACAAGCATGCGAAAAAGTACAGCTCGCTTCATTATAACGATGTCATCAAACACGACCTGAGAGTCATGGATCAATCGGCATTCCTGCTAGCGCGGGATTATAACCTGCCGATCCATGTGTTTGATTTCGATAAGCCGGGATCGATGACGGACGTCTGTGAAGGAAAGCATGCAGGTACGTATATTAGCGGTCAATCGGCCATGAGCTTCGACTAGCGTTAAACAAGAAATCGCCGGCCCTCCTAGAGGACCGGCGATTTTTTTTCAAGAAACTCGCGCGCCGATTATCGGCCGACGACCGCGTTTCTTCTTATCAGCAGCGATTGCCTTGCTGCCCGGACTTGTCATCGCTTTGTTCCGAAAGCCTCTCGCCGTATTGATCCAAACGACCCGGATGCGATGCCGGACCTTTGTTCTTCGGTTTGCTGTTCCGACCCGTCATGATGCTGCTCACCTCCATCTTCCATAAGATGAGCGGAGGGAGAGGAAATCATGCACAAGTCCAGAGGCGCATGCGTTAGCCCATTTCCGGGGCATGCGCAGGCGATTTGACGCTGCTTGCTTGAGGCCGCTTTAGCGTTACGGCCAGCAGCAGGCCGAAGATCGCGAGCCCGACCAGCGCCAGGTACGCGTCATGAAACGCATGCGTAGTAGCTTCCGGCATCACCTGCTCGCCTTCAGCGGCGTGATGCGTCGTGCGGCTGACGATTAATGTCGTTAATCCCGCAACCGCGAAAGATGTCACAACCTGCTGCGCGGCGCTTGTTAGCGAGGTGACCCTGCTGACCAGATTGGCCGGGGCGGACTGGATAAGATGCGTGTTCAGCGCCAGGAAGGACAGCCCCATGCCCATGCCGAGCATCGCCCGCGGAATCAAGAACGTCCACGCGCTGTCGGTCGGATCGATACGCGAAATGAGGTACGCGCCGACGGCGACGATGGTGAGTCCGATCAGGACAAGCGGTCTTGCGCCGATCTTGTCGTACAGCCTTCCCCCGATAGGCATGAATAAGCCGGCCATCAGCGCTTGCGGCAAGGTCCACATGCCGGCGTGGAATGCGCTCATGCCCATCAGCATCTGCATGAAATAAGGAACCGTGAAGATGATGCCGAACATGACGAATTGAAGCACCCACTGCACGATAATGCCTTTGGTGAACAGAGGCGAACGAAATACGCGCAGCTCCAGGAGAGGCTCCTTTTTGCGGGTCAGCTCCACAATAACGAACAGAATCAAAGCGAGCGTACCGACGGCGAGACCGATGATCGTTTTGTCGGAGGTCCAGCTGGTCGAGCCCTCGCTTAGCCCGTACGAGAGACCGGCGAACGCAAGCGGCCCGAGCAAGATGCCCAGCAGATCGAGCGAAGCGAACGCTTTCTTCGGCAGCTTCGGCAGAAGCGCCATGCACAGGCCGACGCCGACCAAGCCGATCGGCACGTTGATGAGGAAGATCCATTCCCACTTGACGTAATCGACCAAATAGCCGGCCACGATGGGCCCGAGCGCCGGAGCGAGCAGAATCGGCAATCCCATCAGCCCCATGATGGAGCCTGCTTTCTCAGGCGGGCTAAGCTGGTAGGTCATCGCAAACGCGATCGGGGTAACCATGCCGCCGCCCAGGCCTTGCAGAACGCGGAAGGTGATGAGCTGCACGGCGGTCGTTGCCATGGCGCACAGGACGGAGCCGATCGTGAACAGGATGAGCGATACGATGAAAATCCGCTTCGCGCCGAACCGGTCGGTCACCCAGCCGGCAAGCGGAATGACGGCGGCTTGCGCAAGCGCATAGCCGGTGATCGTCCACTGCACGGCGCTGAGGGAGCTGTTGAAATCCTTCACAAGCGCAGGTATTGCGACATTGACGGCCGTGCTGTCGAGAATAACCATGAAGATGCCGACAACGATGGCCAGCAGCGGCCCTGCCAGCTGCCGCATGGATGTAAACGGAATAACGGGTGAATCGGATTGATTTGAAGTCATGACAGCCCCCCCTATGTCGTTCAATATACCTTTCTTTACCACTGTACTTACCGTCGCGAGCGATGTCAAAAAGGAGTCAAAAACAACAAAAGAGAGGCTCAAATCGCCTCTCTTCGTTCTATTCCGATGCTTCCTCGAGCCCCCGGAACGCTTGATTGTAGCAGCGCCGGCATACCGGCTTATAATCCTCGTTGCCGCCGATCTGGATTTGCTCGCCCGCGTTGACCGGCTTTCCGTTACGGAAGCGGATCACCATCGTCGCTTTGCGGTCGCAGTACCAGCAAATCGTTTTGATCTCTTCGATTTTGTCCGCTTGGACGAGCAGGTTGTAGCTGCCTTCGAACAGCTGGTTCTGAAAGTCGTTCTTGAGGCCGAACGCCATAACCGGGATGTTCAGCTCGTCGACGACCTGCGTCAGCTCCAGGATGTGATGCTTCTTCAGAAATTGGGCTTCATCGATAAGTACGCAGTAAATTTGTTTAGGACCGGATGTTGACACATGGGATTTGACGCTTTCATACAGGTTCGTTTGATCGTCGACCGGAATTGCGGGCCGCTCGAAGCCGACACGGGAGCCGACCAGCTCGGCGCCGTCCCGTGCGCTGACCGAAGGGGAATAGATGAGAACGCGTTTGCCTTGCTCCTCGTAGTTATGGGCGACTTTGATGATTTCAAACGATTTGCCGCTGTTCATCGTGCCGTATTTGTAATAGAGCTGTGCCATATAATCTCTCCTAAACGATTTCGTCCTTTACTTATTTAACATATTTAAATGATTGTGACAAGCAACTTTTCAAAACAAAATAGGCTGCCGATCGAAGCGGCAGCCTGTATTTTAGGCGGTCATTGAAAGCTGTATCCACGGCCCGTGGACGCAATTACATTTTTCCTTTCAAGTCCATGAGGTACTTGACTACAGCTGCCACTGCACCGATGTAATACGCGGTCAAAATGATCCATCCCGTATTATCGAGGGATTGCATGTTGGCGAACATGAAAAGCGGAAGAACGATGAGCACCATGTCTTTCAAATAACCCATTACAAAATCGGTGGAGAACGAGCCGGACTTCAACATTTTGAAGAAATCAAACAAGAAGTTCAGACCCATAAATCCAAGAACGGCCCACATCGAGTAGAGCATCATGTCTGCGAGTGCAAATGTCATGTAGAATCACCTCCCCGTAGGAAGATAAATTATTGCATACGATATCATATGAAGCATGGACCTCAGTCGTACTGGGGAAACGTCCAATTATATGGCAAGCCATAGGCGAAAAGCTTGATACGGCGGCTGGGAAACGAGTACAATATGGCCGATAGCATGAGAAGGAGATGGTGAATGTCATGGCGCAAGCTAATCCGATCTTGGAAGCCTTTAACCAAACCCCCTATCCGGTGACCGGAAGCGGCAAATTCTCCGTTCGGCTGCTTCTGGAAGCATTCGAAGGAATCGACGGGGATACGGATAGCGATATATATGGAAACGGCAAGCTGATCGAAGATTTTCAAGCGAAAATGGCTGCTTTCTTGGGTAAAGAAAGGGCGGTGTTTTTTCCAAGCGGCACGATGGCGCAGCAGATCGCGCTTCGGATCTGGAGCGATGAGCTGGGGAAGAAGAAGGTGGCGTACCATCCGCTGTGCCATCTGGAGATCCATGAGAAGGACGGGCTGAAGGAGCTGCATCACCTCGAGCCGGTTTTGCTTGCGGACAAGGACAGACTGATCACGCTAAGCGATGTGGGAAATATGAAGGAGGATGTTGCTTGCTTGCTGCTTGAGCTGCCGCAGAGGGAGATTGGCGGGCAGCTTCCGGCGTTTGAGGAGCTGGAGGCCGTTGCCGAACTTTGCCGCAAGCGGGGGATCAAGTTGCATCTGGACGGAGCGCGGTTATTCGAAGTTTTGCCTTATTACGGGAAGACGGCAGCAGAGGTATGCGCGCTGTTCGACAGCGTTTATGTATCGTTCTACAAGGGAATCGGCGGCATTGCAGGCGCGATTCTTGCCGGCGGCGAGGCATTTACGGAAACGTCGAAAATATGGAAGAGACGGCATGGCGGCGATCTGATCAGCCTATATCCATACATTGTGAGCAGCGATTATTATTTCGAGCGGCGCAAAGGGGAGATGGCGAAATACTATGCGGCCGCCATGGAGCTTGCGGAACTGTATAATAGGTGTACCGGATTGAAGACCAAGCCGGAAGTGCCCGTATTGAACATGTTCCACGTCCATGCGGATGTATCGAAGGAAACGCTGGTTCCGCTTTTTCTCGACCTATATAAGGAGACCGGAATCGGATTGACCCGGAATATTAATGCTATTAATGAAACATCCTGCTATTTTGAAGTCAGTCTCGGCGAACGGTACGAGGCGATACCGAAGCCGCTGCTGCAGGACGCATTTCGGTTGCTGAACGAGAAACTTAATCACATAAAATAATGCTCGCGTAATAGACACATCACTAGCTATTCAGGCTGCCCTTACTTTAGGGCAGCCTGTTCGGCTTGGGCTAATCTGGAATAATTCGCATGGGCATTTGGCAAAATGAAGTACGAATACCTACGTTCTGGAAACGAGGTGCCCCATGGAATTATTGCTTCGAATAATCAAATATTTCAATCGCCGGAGCCTCCAGACTTCCAGCCCATCAAGCGGTAACCGGGCACCGGCGAGAGGCCATGTTCACAGCCAGTTGAAAGCCAATATCGAGGCGATCCGCGCGATCTTCAGCAAGGCGCCCGATATGGTGATGCGAAGCTTCTTCTACCGGCCAACGGAGAGTCATGCCGTTCTGGTTTATTTCGACGGGCTTGCGGATAAAAACTCGATTAACAACAACGTTCTCTATCAGCTCATGTTCGAATCGGAAGATATCGGCGTCGCCAAAGGAGGAAGGCTCGGTAAAAGAACGCTCCCTTTGCTGCCCGTGACGCTCGGCCATATTACGACGATCTCGAGCTTTGATCAATTCGAGCTTGCGATCTTGCATGGCAAAAGCGTGCTATTCATCGACGGCGTTGAACAGGCGTATGCGTTCAACACACAAGGCTGGCCGCAGCGGGCGATCTCCGATTCGCAAATCGAAGCTTCACTAAAGGGCGCGCATCAAGGCTTTATCGAAACATCGGAAATGAACGTGGCTCTTATCCGCCGTTATATTAGCAGCAGAGAGCTGAAGATCAAAGAACTGTCCGTCGGTAGCCGTGTCGCTAGCAAGTTATCCATTCTGTATCTTGAGGATGTGACGGAACCGGAATTGCTGGCGGAAATGGAAAGGCGATTAACGTCGTTAAATGTCGACTGCATTTTGAATACCGGCGAGCTCGCGGAGCTGATCGAGGATAATCCGTTCTCGCTGCTGCCGCAGTTCATTACGACCGAACGTCCGGATACCGCTGCTTCGCAAATTTTGCAGGGGAGGCTGTGCGTGATCGTCGACCGCTCCTCAAGCGTTCTGATCGCCCCGGCAGGCATCGCGGCATTCTTCCAGGGCATCGACGATTACAGCACGCGCTGGCCTGTAGCAACCTTCATGCGGCTGCTGCGCTTTTTCGCTTGTTTTCTCGCCGCTTTTCTGCCCGGCATCTATATCGCCTGCATTTCCTTTAATCATGAGGTCATTCCGCTCGACCTTATATTGTCGATCGGCCAGTTCAGGGCCGCCGTTCCATTCCCGCCATTAATAGAGGCGCTAATCATGGAGATAACGTTGGAAATGCTCAGAGAGGCCGGCATTCGGCTACCCGCGCCGGTTGGACAAACCGTCGGCATCGTCGGCGGTATCGTCATCGGGCAAGCCGCCGTGCAGGCCGGCATCGTCAGCAATCTGATGGTTGTCGTCGTTTCGTCAACCGCCGTTGCCTCCTTTATTTTGCCGAACTACGATATGGCCTCGGCGATCCGGCTTATTCGTTTTCCTGTCATGCTTATCGCATCGATGTTCGGCATTGTCGGCATTATCGTCGCATTTATGGTGCTGATCGCGCATCTTATCTCCTTAACCTCGCTTTCTGAGCCGTTTAGCGTGCCAATCGCGCCGATTCGAATAAGCGACTGGAAGGATGTCTTCGTGCGTCTCCCGCTTTGGAAAATGACGACGCGGCCGCGAAGCGTGCGTTCCTTGCAGAAAAAACGAATGGGCAGCAATCGGTCGGATGGTGAGAACAAATGACGGGATCGGTCCTCAAACCGGCGAAAGAAAATCAAGTGACGCTGCTGCAATATATCTTGATCATTCATAGCATGCAGCTCGGCATCGGCGTCATTTCGCTGCCCAGAGATCTTGCGGATACGGGCGGGACGGACGGTTGGATCGCGCTGTTTATCGGCTACGCCGGTTCCCTCGTCGCCAGCCTTCTTATCGTTCAAATTATGAAGAAGCATCCGGAAGGCACGATCATCGACTTGATCTCGCGTTTTTTTGGCAGATGGTCCGGTTACCTCATGACAGCCGTCTTCGGCGTGTATTTCTCGCTTTACGCCTATCTGCTGCTGGATCGGATGATTCTGCTCATTCACAGCTGGATTATGCAGCAATCCCGGCCTTTTGTGCTCATGCTGCTCTTTGTCATCCCGGCCTATATGATCGTGAAAGGCGGTTGGCGCGCATTGGGGCGATATGCGGAGATAATCTTACTCTGTTCGCTGTGGATGCCGTTCATGCTTCTCACGCTGTTCGATCAAGCTCACTGGCTGCATTTGCTGCCCGTGCTGAAGGAAGGATGGATGCCTGTCTTTTCAACGGTTCCGGCAACAGTGCTGTCTTTTCTAGGTTTCGAGGCGGCTTTCTTCCTCTATCCCCATCTCGGCAACAAGAAGAAGGCGTCGCTCGGCATTTTCGTGGCGAATACGTTAACGCTGATTGTATACCTCTATGTGACGATCCTGTGCTTTGTCGTGTTCAGCCCGGATGAAATTACGTATTACAACGATATCATGCTGACGCTGGCGAAAATCATTGAATACCGGTTCGTGGAGCGATTCGATATCGTGATGCTGACCTTCTACCTGCTCGTCATATCGAAAACGTGGATCCCCGCGTTGCACATGACCGTTTATTGCTCGCATCGGCTCGTGCCGATCGGCAAGGCTGCCACCCACTTGCTTCTCTTGCTGATCGGCATGCTGGCGGTGACCTATATTTGGAATCCGGGCTGGTTGACAAGCGATAAGTGGATCGCCCTATTTTCAAAATTCGGCCTCTTGATGGCGTTTATTTTCCCGGTCGCCTTATGGTGCTTGCTGTCCGTCATGTCCTGGTTCCCTAGGTGGCAGAAATGAGGAAGAAACAGTTTTGCTGCATGACGGTTGCCGTCTGTCTGCTTTCGCTGCTGCTCTCGGGCTGCAAGGACCGGCTCGACTTGGAAAATATAACGCTCGTGCTGATGGTGGGCATCGATTTGGACGAGGACAATAATTTGGTCCTATATTCGTCATCACCCGTATTCAGCAAAGAAGCGAAGTCGAAGAACGAGACTTCAAAGGTGACCGCAACTACCATTCGCGAAGCAAGAGGCGAATTAGAAGCGCGGGTGTCGGCGCTAATCAGCATTGGCAAGCTGCAGAACGTGCTGATCGGCAAGCGCGTTCTTCGGCATAAAGGCTGGGTGCAGCTGCTCGATGTGCTGTACCGCGATTCGAAAGCCAAAACGAATGCCAGACTCATTGCGGTGGATGGTCCGGTTGAGCCGGTGATGTATTTCGCGCCGGACGATAAGCGAAGGCTCTCGCTCCATATCGCGAAGCTGGTCGATACGGCGCATGAACGGAATTTGGTCGAGAAGTCGACGCTGTTTGAATTTCACCGCCTGCTCTTTGACAAATCGATCACCCCCTATATGACAGAGCTCCGTCTGTCAAACTCCGAAATCGTGCTTCCCGGTACGGCACTGCTGGATAACGAAGGCATCTACCGAACGTCGATCAACCTCGAGGAGAACGAGCTGCTTCAAATTATCCAAGACGAGAAGCTGGCGGATTTATCCCTGACGCTCGTTCTGCCTGATGTGAAGCATGAGAAATCCGTCTTTGAGACTAGGGCGATCAGCTTTTATGTGACGGACGTGAAGCGCAAGGTTAGTGTGGGCTACGCCGGCGGCAAGTTCATTTTCGATATTGACTTGGACCTTCCGATTCATTTGACGGAACGGTTGTTTGCGTACAATGTAGATAAAAATGCGACCAGGCTCGAAGCCATGATTGACAAGCAGCTGGAGCAGCAGATGGGGAAGCTGATCGCAAAATTGCAAAAAGCGAAGGTGGACCCGACCGGACTCGGACTCTTCGCGCGCGCCTATCAGTACGCGGCCTATAAGAAGGTAAGCGACGGTTGGGAAAAGGATGCTTTCGCCAAAGCAGACGTGAGGATCCGTGTGGACACCGAGATCAAGGATTACGGAGAAATGCGTTAATATGATTGAGTTGTCGGAAACGTGACGCTATAATATAACGAGTAAAAGACTAACAGAAAAGGTGTCATAGATGAGCATATTAAACGTAGAACGACTGAGCCACGGCTTCGGTGACCGGGCGATCTTCAACGATGTATCCTTTCGTCTGCTAAAAGGCGAGCATATCGGACTGATCGGCGCGAACGGCGAAGGAAAGTCCACCTTCATGAATATCATTACGGGCAAGCTGCAGCCCGATGACGGCAAGGTGGAATGGTCGAAGCGGATGCGCGTCGGTTACTTGGACCAGCATGCGGTGCTAAGCCAAGGCATGACGATTCGCGACGCGCTGAAAGGCGCGTTCCAATATTTGTTCGACATGGAACAGGAAATGAACGACATGTACGGCCGAATGGGCGACGTTACTCCGGAGGAGCTCGAGCAGCTGCTCGAGGACGTGGGGACTATCCAGGATACGCTCACGAACCAGGATTTCTACATGATCGACGCCAAGATCGAAGAGACGGCGCGCGGCCTTGGCTTGACCGATATCGGGCTGGATAAAGACGTCAATGACTTGAGCGGCGGGCAGCGTACGAAGGTTCTGCTTGCGAAACTGCTCCTCGAGAAACCGGATATTCTGCTGCTTGACGAGCCGACGAACTATTTGGACGAGCAGCATATCGAATGGCTGAAGCGCTATCTGCAGGAGTACGAGAACGCGTTCATTCTGATCTCTCACGATATTCCGTTCCTGAACAGCGTAATTAACCTGATCTACCATATGGAAAATCAAGAGCTGAATCGCTATGTCGGCGACTACAACCACTTCCAGCAGGTCCACGAGATGAAGAAGCAGCAGCTCGAATCCGCATTCAAACGCCAACAGCAGGAAATCGCGGATTTGAAAGATTTCGTTGCGCGGAATAAGGCTAGCGTTGCAACCCGCAACATGGCGATGTCGAGGCAGAAGAAGCTCGACAAGATGGAAGTGATCGAGCTTGCGAAGGAGAAGCCGAAGCCGCAATTCAACTTTAAGGACGCGAGAGCTTCGGGCAGGCTGATCTTCGAAACGAATCAGCTCGTTATCGGCTACGATGCGCCTTTGTCCAGACCCCTTGATCTGCGGATGGAGCGCGGTCAGAAGATCGCGCTCGTCGGCGCGAACGGCATCGGGAAGACGACGCTGCTGCGCAGCATTCTTGGCGAGATCAAGCCGATTTCCGGATCGGTGCAGCTAGGCGATACGCTTGCGATCGGCTACTTCGAGCAGGAAGCGAAGGACGCGAATTACAATACGTGCATCGAAGAAATTTGGAATGAATTTCCTTCATTTAATCAGTTCGAAGTGCGCGCGGCTCTGGCGAAATGCGGCTTGACCACGAAGCATATCGAGAGCAAAGTCGCGGTACTAAGCGGCGGCGAGAAAGCGAAGGTACGGCTATGCAAGCTGATCAACCGCGAGACGAACGTGCTCGTGCTCGACGAGCCGACGAACCACTTGGACGTCGATGCGAAGGATGAGCTGAAGCGTGCGCTGAAGGCGTACAAAGGCAGCATTCTGATGATCTCGCACGAACCGGAATTTTACCGTGATGTCGTGACGGAAGTTTGGAATTGCGAATCATGGACGACGAAGGTGTTTTAATGTAGAAGAACTGCCCTGTACGGTCAATTGGGACCGTGCGGGGCAGTTTTTTTGTTGCCGGATGCATGGGTAAACCACAAATCGCGGAACCTCACCCAGCCCAGCGACTCTAGCGAAATGCCGCGAATGGAAGGGTGGAACGCGGTTTTTAGATGCTTGCGGTAAAGGAAGAGCAGCCTGTGCGAGGCGGTCAGCTCGCGTTCGATCGCTAGAAACCGATCAGCCCTGCGCTCGGCGTTCTGTTCGGATAGAAGCTCGGAAAGCTGGCGATCTATTGACGCTCGTATGCTCGGTGCCATGTGGTGCTGCATGCTTTTGAACAAATCGATGAGCCGCAGCTCGCGATGCTCGTCCAGCATGACGGCGAAGAGGAGCAGGTCGGCATGAAGCCGATCTTCGCCTTGAAATTGTTCGGCCGGAATCAGCTTGACCGTGATCGGAATACCCGCCGGCTCGCAAACCTGTTTCACGATTAGCGCGTCTTGCTCATATTGCGGAATCGTAGCCAGGACGATCGGTTCGCCTCTGTAACCGGCACGGGCCAAACGCTCTTGAACGTCCGATGGAGCAGGGCGGATTGCAGGTGATGCTTGCGCGGCGGTTGTGCCGGTTGATCGGGCTGGCCAAAAGCTTTCGGCTCTATCGATGACGTCGCCGGATAAACGCTCGATGATTTCTGACCGATCGAGGGCGAAGTCGAACGCTTCACGAACGTCTGCGCTGGCAAGCGGTCCCTGACGCAGCTCATTGACCGTCAAAAATTTGCAGGTCATGCCGGACTGGCGAATTTGCTGCCATTGCTCTGCCGCCGGATCCGAGAGCCGCACGTTGTGCATGACTTGAAAGGGGGGAAGCTCGCCTTCATCGTCATTTGGCTGACGGTCCGCCTGCGACCATACTTCTACGCGGTCAAGAAAGCCCCGGCCTTGAAAATAGTTCTGGAACGCTTCCAGCACGATGACGCCGTTCGATCGGTCCGCGAGCCGGAACGGTCCGGTGCCGATAGGCTGAAGGCCAATGACGGGATACGGGCTGTCGTCTTCAGTATGATTGTTCCGCTTCGGAGCCGGAACGATCGACGCCCGGTTGGTCGAGAGGAAGGCAAGAAAGGCTTCATTTCGCCGGCTGAGCACAAACCGCACCGTACGATCGTCGCAAGCTTCAATCTGCGCGATGTCCATATAGACCCAATTGTACAAGCCTTTGGGCGCGAGTGCCTGCAGTCGTTTGAAGGTGTAGGTCACATCCGCTGCCGCCATTTCGCGTCCATGGTGAAAGAGGACGCCCTTGCGCAGATAGAACGTCCACGTCGTGCGAGAATCATCAACGTCCCAAGCAAAAGCCAGATGCGGTTGAATGGCATCGCCGGATGCGCTCATGCGGACAAGACCGTCGAACAGCTGGTTCACCAGATGCGATTCACCGGAGTAGTGAATCGCCGCCGGATCGAGCGTATGGATGCGCTGCGGCAGCGGAAACCGGAGAAGATCGAGCCGCTGCTCGCCCTGCACCTCGGAATGGAACCCGAACCGTTCCGCCAGCCATTCTTGAAACTGTACCCGCAGCCCCCGCGGGCTTTCTTGCTCCATCGCTTGCAAATATGAAATGGCCATTTGCAAGTCCTGCTTTTGCGCGATTTCCTGCGCCTCCTGCAGCGCGATGTCTTCCCGTTTCGCGAGAAACGCCAGCACGGAGCGGTTGCCGCGCCCCCTCTTCGCCGTCCAGCTCAGCCAGCCTTCTCGCTGCATGCGCTGCAACAGCAGAACCATGTTCCGGTGCGTGCAGTCAAGCGCTTCCGCAAGCTCCTGCGTAGTCACCTCGAACGGCTCTTGCTCCTGCAGCTGAGGAAAGGCGCTGCGCAAGGCCAAATAATGCTGCCTCATCTTCATCTTGGCATGTCTCCCGGTCTAAAATATGAAATTTCGCTGAGGAAACTTACACTTTTTGTTCTTATTTTATAGGCTACAATAAAAAGGAGAAAAGCACAATCGCTGCCAGAGCAGCTTATTAACGGGAGTGAGTCATGTTGAGAGATCCGGCGCCGTGGCAAAGAAAATACGAAACGATGGCGGTGTGTTCGCTTGGGTACGGACTATTCAGTCAATATTTGTTCGTTGGGAATGCGCTCGGCCTATCCGTCCTTCTCTTTGTAGGCGCGTTCTATGGCTTGTTCTTCTATGCCGTACAGGGAAGAATCGGCGGTTTCGACCAATGGAGAGGCCAATCCAAGTCGGGGTGGCTGCTCATTCTGCCTATCGCCTTATTGGCGTTAAGCTACGTTCTCTTTCATAATGAGCTGTTTCGGAGCTTAAACATCGTTGTGCTGCCCGCGCTAATCGCGGCACAAACCGTACTGCTGTCCCGGAGCAGCGCAAAGCCGTGGTATCGGACCGCGTTCTATCAGGATGTGCTGTACCTCGCTCTCATCAAGCCCGTCTCCTATTTTGCTGTTCCGTTTGGGCTCCTCGCGAACCGGATTTCTCCGAAGGCGGGCAGTGAAGAGGGGCAGATGCAAAACAGCAAGCTGCGGAGAATCGCGCTCGGCCTTCTGCTGGCAGTGCCGCCGCTTGTCGTGGTCATCTTGCTGCTCGCATCTGCGGACCAAATCTTCATGGATCTGGTGAACCGGCTGCCTGAACTGTTCGGCGGGCTGTCCATCGGCTCCTTGCTAAGAAGGGTAATCGTAGCCGGCATTATTGCGCTTTATTCGTTTGGCTACCTATGGACTTTGCTCTTCCGTAAATCCGGGGACGGCTGGAAAGAGGCTTCAACGGCGGTGAACGGGTCTATGCCGGGTATTGCGCTCGATCCTTTGACTGCCGTTACGCTGCTGATCAGCTTTAACGTTGTCTACATCGTTTTTGCCGCCATTCAATTCTCGTATCTGTTCGGAGCGGCTCATGGGCTATTGCCGGCAGAGGCTGCTTACGCGGAGTATGCAAGGCAAGGCTTTGCTCAGCTCGTTGTCGTGGCCTTGATCAATTTAGCGCTTCTTCTGGGCGGACTGCATGGCATTCGCAAAGAGGGGAAAGGCGCCGAGACCGCAAGAAAGCTGTCGCTTTCCCTGCTGGTCGGCTGTACGATCGTGATGCTGGTGTCGGCATACAGCAGATTGTCTCTTTATGAATCCGCCTATGGGTACACGCAGACGCGAATTTTGGTACACGGCTTCATGATTTTCTTAGGCCTCATTCTGATTGTTTCGTTCGTCCGGATATGGCGGGAGCATTTCTCGCTGGCGAAAGCTTATATCGGGCTGGCGGTAGCGGCTTATGTGGTCATGAATTACGTCAATGTGGATGCCATTATCGCGGAGCAGAACATTGCTCGTTACCACGCGACAGGCAAAATCGATTTGAACTACTTGGGATCGCGATCGTCGGACGCCTTTCCGGCTATTGCAGAACTCTCGGTGGAGGCGCCTGAATTGCAACCTAGTAGCGATGAATTGCTGCGCAGCATGCGCCTTGCGGCGCAGAATAGAGGCGGCTGGCCTTCATGGAATTTGTCGGTTTCTCGCGTAACAAACTGGACGGAAGAGAAGTAATTCATGCAATTAAATAGTTAATTCATGCAGTTAAATATATGCAGGCCCGCGATTTTCGCGGGCTTTTTTTTGTCGAACAAGCTGATAAAATTTTGGTTTACAAATTCCACGCAACCGCATATATTTAAGTTAATCTAAGTTTTGCACACGGGAAACATTTTGTCCCTTGTCCATAATCATATTTTTTTGTCTATTAATTTGCACTAGCAAAAAAAACTTTCCTTAACGCAAAAATGGAGGTGGGCATAGATGCCGATTAATTTTAACCGCCGCGTGTCAAGACGGGATGTGCTCAAATGGGGAGCTGCCGGGTTCATAGGCGCTATGAGCGGAAGCTTGTTTGGCCAAGGGTCCTTGCTTGGCAAACCGGTAAAGGCAATGTCGAAGCATGACGTTCATTCGGCATTGGGCCATCAGAAGCATCAGATGATGGCGCACGGCTACGATCCGGGGAAGGAGCAAACAGACGGACTGAAGGCCGCTATCGAAGCGCTGACAGCATTCGACTACGGGAAAGCAAGCACGCGAGCGGATGGCCGCACCGTTCGGGAATATAACCTAATTGCGTCCGATACCACTGTCGAAATCGCCAAAGGAATCAAATTTCCGGGCTGGACCTTCAATGGGACGATTCCGGGCCCGACGATCCGCTGCACGGAAGGGGATATCATCCGCGTGAAGTTTTGGAACGGGTCGACGCACCCGCATTCCATCCATTTTCACGGCATTCATCCCCCTAAGATGGACGGCGTCCAGCCGGTGCCTTCCGGCACGGAATTCATCTATGAGTTCGAAGCGAAGCCGGCCGGCATGCATGTTTACCACTGCCACATTCCGCCGCTTGCGAAGCATATTCATAAAGGGCTGTACGGCAATTTTATCGTCGATCCGAAGAAACCGAGAAAGCCGGCCCGTGAACTCAACATGGTGATGAACGGCTTTGACCTCGATCTTGACGGGGAGAATGAAATTTATACCGTCAACGGGTATGCGTTCGCTTATCAGGCATGGCCGATTCCGGTGAAGGTCGGTGAGCTTGTCCGAGTATACCTCAGCAATCTAACGGAGTTTGATTTGATTAATTCGTTCCACCTTCATGCGAACTTCTTCAAGTACTATGAAGTGGGCGCGGATCCCGATGCAAGGCCGGTATTCACCGATACGGTCATGCAGTGCCAGGGGCAGCGCGGCATTCTGGAGATGGTCTTTCCCGAGCCGGGACAATATATGTTCCATGCGCATCAAAGCGAATTCGCGGAGCTCGGCTGGATGGGCTTCTTCGAAGCGAAGGCTTAGGAGGGGGAGGGATCGAGATGGAGACGAATACGGTCAAAACCGCTAACACGAACCGCAGGCTGCCAAGGCTGGCGTGGCTGTGGGGGATTCTCCCGCTTGTGCTGCTCGGCTTCATGATTTACTTTATTACGACGCTTGGCACAGGCATCAAGGATGAGCCAGTCGCTCCGATTGAAGTGCTGGAGGTTCAGAAAATCACGCTCAACGACGAAGGCTTTACGGTTAACGTGCTGAACACGGGACCGGAGGAAGTGACCATTGCGCAGGTGCTCGTCAATGATGCGTTCTGGAATGCCGAGTTTAGCAACGGAGATACGTTAAGCCGTTTCGGTGAAACGGAAATTACCATCCCGTATGGCTGGGTCGAAGGAGATCCGTATGAAATCAAGCTGATTACGGGGAACGGTCTTATCTTCACGGGAGAAGTGGCGGTCGCTGCGAAGACGCCGGTGCCGGATGCCGCAAGAGTCGGACAATACGCGCTGATCGGTTTCTATGTCGGCGTCATACCTGTCGGACTGGGGCTGCTTTGGTTTCCGTTTCTGCGCAGATTTTCGCAAGGAGGCATACAGGCTGTACTTGCGCTTACCGTCGGGCTGCTATTCTTCCTTGTGGTCGATACGCTGCAGGAAGGGCTAGAATTGGGGGCGGAAGCGCCCGGCATTTTCCATGGCACCGGTCTTGTTTGGTTCGGCGCGTTTCTTAGCTTCTTGTTTCTGCTCGCGATCGACCAATCCAGCGAGAAACGAAACGCGTCAAACGGCCGAATCGTGGCGTACAAGATTGCCGGCGGCATCGGGCTGCACAACCTGGGCGAGGGTCTGGCCATCGGAGCGGCGTTCGCTGCGGGCGAAGCGGCGCTCGGCACGTTTCTCGTCATCGGCTTTACGCTGCACAACATAACCGAAGGAATCGGGATAGCGGCGCCGCTGCTGAACGAGCGCCCGACGTGGCGAACGTTTCTTGGCTTGGCCGTCGTTGGCGGAGCGCCGGCGATCATCGGCACCTGGACCGGCGGATTCGTGTTCAACGAAACCTTCGCCGCGCTGTTCTTCGGCATTGGCGCAGGGGCGATTATGCAGGTTATCTATGTCATCGGCAAAATGATCGTCCGGGAAGCAGGCAAAGCCGGCAAGCCGGCAGTCTCGTGGCTGAACCTCGGCGGCTTGGCGCTCGGGATCTTGCTGATGTACGTGACGGCTTTGTTTGTGAGTGTGTAGGTGACGGTTGCGGTTAGTGACATAATTATGATTATGTAAACTAAAGCCTTATAGCTAAAAAAACGCAACCCGATAAGGGCTGCGTTTTTTTGGCCGTTGCATTTTCCCGTTGACTTGCAGCCGAACTTGTTGTAACTTAATGTTCACATTCAATTGTTGAACGACCGTCATCAAGGACATGCATTCTTGAGAAGCTGTGCGCAGAGAGGGAGACCATCGGCTGAGAGCCTCCCCGCAGCTGCAGGAATCGCCCCGCCTTGTAGTCGCTGCAAGGAACCGTCAGTACTCCGTATTTGCAGCCGGGCACGCCCCGTTATCAGGAAATGAGAGCCGTAATCGACGGCTGAATTTTGGGTGGTACCACGAGCGCGCACTCGTCCCTTAACCAGGGATGGGTGCGTGTTTTTTATTTTCCTCTCGGACAAAGAAAGGGCGATCCCCATGAGACAAAAATCAGCTTTTCTCCCAACGATGAGGGAGGTGCCTGCAGATGCGGAAGCAATCAGCCACAAGTGGCTTGTTAAAGGCGGCTTTATCCGCCAGCTCTCGGCAGGCGTGTATTCATTCCTGCCGCTCGGCCGCCGCGTGCTTCGCAAGGTGGAAGCGATCGTGAGGGAAGAAATGGAGCGCACAGGCGCGCAGGAGGTGCTGCTGCCTGCTCTGCAGCCTGCGGATTTGTGGCAGCAATCGGGCCGATACGAGATCTACGGCCCAGAGCTTGTTCGTCTGCACGACCGCAACGGCAGGGAGTTTGCTCTTGGACCGACACACGAGGAGGTTATCACGCAGCTTGTCGGCCAAGAGATTTCAACATACCGGAAGCTGCCGGTAACGTTATTTCAGCTGCAGACCAAATTCCGCGACGAACGCCGTCCCCGTTCAGGGCTGCTGCGCTGCCGGGAGTTTGTGATGAAGGACGCGTATTCGTTCGACAGCGATTGGGAAGGGCTGGATAAGACCTATCAAGCCATGTATGAGGCTTATCACCGGATTTTCGAGCGCTGCGGGCTGGCGTTTCGGGCTGTTCACGCGGATGCCGGCGCGATCGGCGGCGAAGGCGGAACGCATGAATTTATGGCCGTTGCCGAGTCCGGCGAGGATGATGTGGTGACTTGCGACTCGTGCGGATATGCAGCGAACATGGAGAAAGCGCAAAGCTTGTCCGCCGCGCAGTTTGAAGCGATGAATCGGGGCGCCGAGCGCGATGCCGGCACGGATTCGAGGCAAACGGCGATGGAGAAATTCCATACGCCGAGGATGAAGTCCATCGATGACTTGGTTGCAGGACTTGGCATTGCCCGCGAAGAACTGATCAAGACGCTCATTTACGCAGCGGACGGGAAGCCGGTCGCCGTGCTCGTGCGGGGCGATCACAGCATCAACGAAACGAAAGTGATGAACGCACTAGGCGCGATCTCCTTAACGCTTGCCGACGCTGACACGGTCCGGGCCGTCACCGGCGCGGGTACCGGGTTTGCCGGTCCGGCGGGCTTGACGATCCCGCTGCTCGTCGACGTGGAAGTGAGCCGGATGCGGTCAGGGGTGGCCGGTGCCAACGAAACGGACTATCATGTCCGAAACGTCGTGCCTGGCCGGGACTTCCCGCTTGCGCGCACAGGGGATTTTCGCAATATCGAGGTTGGCGATTGCTGCCCAAGCTGCGAGAACGGCAAGCTCCAAACGACGAGAGGCATCGAAATCGGCCATGTCTTCAAGCTAGGGACTAAGTACAGCGAGAAGCTGGGAGCGCAATTCGTTGGCGCCGACGGCGAAACGAAGCCGATTATCATGGGCTGTTACGGCATCGGCGTTTCGCGGCTGCTGTCGGCGATTATCGAGCAGCATCATGATGAGAACGGAATGATCTGGCCGTCTTCGGTCGCTCCATTCGACGTGCATGTGATTCCGGTTTCGCTGCATGACGCTCAGCAGGTGGAGGCTGCGGAACGGCTGTATGCATGTTTAACGGACGCAGGATTCGATGTGCTGCTCGATGACCGGGACGAACGGCCGGGCGTGAAGCTGAAGGACAGCGATCTGATCGGCATTCCGGTTCGCATCGTCGTCGGGAAAGGGATCGCGGACGGCGAGATTGAATGGAAGGAACGGAGCGAAGGAGCCGCGCAGCGAAAGGCGGTTTCGGATGTGCTTCATGGTGTTACGGCCGTTCTGCGCGACAGAAGCTAACTATGTGCGATATCTAGGAGGGTGGAAGTCATGATGGCAATGATACGGTTTATTGAGGAACCGAAGTCGTTCGTCTTGTACGGGCATTCGAAGATCCATGTGGAGGGTACCCCGTACAGCGAAGATGTCAAAGCGTTGATGGGAAATCTATGGGGTGACATCCAAACGCACGGCTTGGCGCATCGCGGCATCAATCATATGGTGTACGAAGCGGGAGGGCGAGTCTTTGCAGGCGTAGAGCTGGAGCCGTCATCCGCTGAATCCGGAAAGCATGGGATGGAAAGGCTTCAAGTGACGCTTAGCCATTATCTATATGGCAAGCATATCGGCCCATATGACCGGCTTTGCGAAACGTATGATGCAATGCGCGCTCAACTAGCCGCACATGGGAAAACGGATACGCCGCCGCTTGTAGAAGTATACGGCCACTGGTCGGATGATCCCGCGAAGCTCGAAACCGAGATCTTCATGTCCTGCGAATAACGCTCGATTACGCGATAAAAAGCCCCATACCGTCATCAGCGGCATGGGGCTTCTTGCGACTTAAGCTTCTTTTGGACGATCGATCGCTTCCGCCATCGTTTTGTCCGTTAGATGCGCATAGATTTGCGTCGTTTCCGGCGACGCGTGACCGAGCTGCTCCTGCGTCTTGTACAAGTCGTTGCGAAGGTAGTAGTCCGTTGCGAAAGAATGGCGGAGCTTGTGTACGGACAGATAAGGCTTGCCGAACCGTTTCGCATACTTGATCACCATCTCCTGGATCGCCCGTTTCGTCATGCGGGCGCCCTCCTTCTTGCCGTTCGCAATCGCAAGAAAGAGCGCTTTCTCCCGCTTCGGCGCCTTGTATTGCGAATCCCGCTGCGACATGTATTGCTGCAAATCGCGCAGCGCTTCTTGGCGGAAAAAGACCGGCGTCTTGAAGGTATCGTCGTTCTTCCCCTTGCGGTATACGTAGAGCAGGCGCTTCTTCAAATCGATGTCATCGACATTCATATTGTAGACTTCCGACACACGAAGACCGGAATTCAAAATGAGGCTGACAATCGACGTATCGCGCGTACGGTTGTTCGTGTAGGCGTACAGCGCCTGTTTGTTGTTCGCGATCTCCGCGCCGTAATCTTCGTTGATGTAACGGATAAACTCATCGATCTCCTGCTCTTGCAGCAGCTTGCCTTCGAGCCTCGCTGCGGTATCCTTCGGCTTCGAGGTGCGCTTGATGGATACCTTGGCCATCACATTCCGCTTCAGGAGCGGATAGAACTGTTCATCCTCGGCAATTTGGCTCAAATAGTGGAACAAGGAGCGCAGAGATGAGAGCTTGCGGGAAATGGTCGTACGGCTATTCGATTGCTCCGGCCGCGTGGCCAGAAACATTTTAAAATGATCGATGCTGTCCATATGAAGCTTCTCCAGTTCTTCGAGCTTCACGTCACGGACCGTCGGCCCGGCAGCAAGCCCCTCCGCCAGCAGCCAGGACAGGAACGCATCGTAATCCCGAATATACTCAAGAAGCGAGGACGGGGAGAGGTCAGGCAGTTTATAATTAATGAATTTCTCGATGTACCAAGGCATGGTCGGCGTCCGCCGGTCGAGCTCTTGCCGGTCTTTGATTTTGATTATATTCATCAGTTGCCACCTCCATCTTTTCTCATTTTAATGCAGCGGCTTGGCAAAGTAAACCACTGCACGGAACAAGCGTTCCCGTTCGTTGGAATGCCGTAACTTTATCGGGCTATTGTGCGTCTAAGCTTATATAGAAGCGTAGTGGAAGGAGAATTCGAATATGCACATGAAACAAACATGCCGGTCTTCGGCCCGAATGTTAACCGTCGGAACGCTGCTCATGGCGCTTCTTGCGGGAGCAAGCATGCCAGGCAGGGCCGTTGCGGCAGAAGCGGGAAAGACGGCAGGGCAAAAGCCCGTCAGTCGATTTACGCAAGTGGAAGCGGGAACGTTTTACTCGCTGGCCTTGCGAAATGACGGTTCGGTATGGACATGGGGCCGAAATTTATGGTCCGAGCTTGGCATCCAAGAACATATGACCGTGACATCGATCGCCGCACCGGTGAGGCTGGCGGGGCTAGACGAGATCGTCTCCATCGCGACGAACGGCGGCGGGTATCAGCTAGCGGCGAAGGCGGATGGTTCGGTATGGGAGTGGGGCAGATCGCTGCAATCGGTCAAGCAAGGAATTAGACCGAGACAGGTTGCAGGCATAAATGGGGTGGCTGCCGTGGAAGCAGGCGCAACTTCCGGGTTTGCTGTCAAGCGGGACGGCACCTTATGGGCTTGGCCTAGAGAGGGGAGCGCCGCCGCCGCGAATGCGTCGAATGGACCTGCGCGGGCTGCAGGGATTTCAGGTGTTGTACAGCTGACGTCATATGGCGACCTCGCAGCGGCGGTGACGAAAGAGGGCGCTGTGTGGCTCTGGCACGCATCGGCATCGGAGGCTGCCTTCCAGCCATTGAAGCCTATTCGCGTAACGGGGCTGCCGAAAATCAAACAAGTCGCGCTGCTTTGGGATACGGCTTATGGCATCGATGAAAACGGCCGTACGTGGTCTTGGTCTTGGACGTACGGCGGAGTTAAGGGCAGCTATTCAGTTAATGCCATTAAACAGATCGGCCAGCCGAAGAAGATTCAAGCTGTTATGAAAATGAAGGAAGTCAAAGCTGGCGACGGCTATGCCCTCTTCGTTACGAGCAGCGGTGAAGTGTGGACCAACAGCCAGACGCAGCCCGGCAAGCTCGTGAAACGATCCGGACTCCCCGCCGCGAGTTCAGCTGCCGCCGGAGGTTATCATGGACTTGCGCTGGATGCAAGCGGACGGATCTGGGGCTGGGGAGCGGACAAATGGTACGAAATCGGCACGCCGCCTACATCGCCTGACGGCATGATTTATAAGCCGGTACAAGTGGAGCGCGAGATCAATCTGACGGCAAACGGGAAGCGATTGGAATCGATTTTTCCAGCGGTCCAGAGGGGCAGATCGATTCTTGTTCCGCTAAGGGATACTGCTGCCGTTGTCGGTGCGGTCTTCAAGACCGTAAATAATTACGAAGGCCAGTTCATGATCATCGAATACAAAGGAAATACGGCCGAGCTGGGGTGGAATAAAGCGAAGCTGGTCGTAGATGGCAAAGCCATGGAGATCGATTATCCGACCGGAGCATGGAGCGGCGTCACGATGGTGCCCTGCTCCTTGCTCAAGCAGCTTGGGGTTAGCATCAGTTGGGATGGCGCAAGCCGCACGGTGTCGATTTCCGGGTAATGAGGAAAGAGTAAGCAAGCCCCCGATCATTCTGTGATCGGGGGCTTGTTCGTCATAGATCAAGAAGTATTTCCAGCTTTTCTGGAGCCGATACCGATTGACAGCTTACTTACTAGTAAGTTAATATGCAGGAGCGGGACAAAACAAAGCAAAGTAATGCAATTGCATTCACATACAAACTGAGAAGGGGAGACAAATTTGACTTCTACCTACTAGTAAGTTATATTTCGATCATGGAAAAAGAAAATCGCAAAACGCAAATAGTAGATCTGGCACTTCAGTTGATTCGCGAAAAAGGTTATGTAGCCATCAGCTACGATGATTTATCCAAGCAGTTAGGCGTAACGAAGGCAAGCATCCATTATCATTTTGAGAAAAAGGAGGATTTAGGCGTAGCCGTTACCGAGCGGATCGGTCAAAATTTAGAGAGCTTCTTATCGTCGATTACAAAATCCGCGATGACGGTGGAAGAGAAGCTTAAGCAGTACACCGTTCGTCAAATTGCATTTTGCGGTGAAGGGATCTGTCCGATATCATCGTTACAATCCGATTTTTTATCCTTGCCTGATCTTATGAAACAGAAGGTAAAGGAGCTTAGTCAGTTTGAATTGAAGATTTTAATAACCATTCTGACTGAGGGGCACAATAAAGATGTTGATCAAGCTGCCGAAGAAGTTGAAGCACTGGCGTATACAGTTCTTTCTTGCATAAAAGGTGCATTGCAATATAAACGAACTTTGGGGAAGGATGTATTGCCCCAGATTTTGAATCAGTTAAACCGTCTTGTTCAGTTGTAAGAGACGGTTTGTCTTCAAAAAATACTTACCTACTAGTAGGTATATAGATAGGAGAGAGGAAAATTAAATCATGAAAAGCATGCTGTGGGTTGTTCTTATGATGTCCTGCGGAGCTACATTTATTTCCTCGCTATTCCCGTTATACGGTGAACATTATAAGCTGAGCAGTCTGGAAATCACCATCCTGTTTGCCGTTTATGCCGTGGTCCTGCTGCCGACGTTGCTTATCGTCGGTGCCCGAGGGAGCGCTTGGGGCTTGAAAAAGGTGCTTCGCTTCAGTATCTGGACCTCCATGGCATCGACTCTGCTCTTTCTATGGAACGATAATGTCTGGATGATCTATGCTGCCAGGGTTCTGGAAGGCATCGCATACGGAGCTTTCACGGGTACGGCCAGCGCGTTTTTAATAAAACAAACCTCCAAAGAAAAAATAAGCACGGCCATTAAGCTGTCAGGCGTTACGATTAACGTTGGCTTTGGCTTAGGTCCAGCCATCTCAGGCTTGATCATCCAATATTTGCGAATCGAGCCGCTTCGGCTGCCTTACTGGTTCCTGCTTGCCATGTTAGCCAGTTCTTTATTGGTTCTGGAGATGTTGCCGAAGCACGAAGACGCTGCGGCGCAAAAACCGGCCAAAACGAAACTATCGCTCGGTATACCTGCCGATATTCGCTCTCATTTTTGGTCGATCATCGGACTGCCGATCTTTACGGTGTTCACTTTAGGCGGAATTGTATTCTCGCTTATCCCTTCCTTCGTGAAGAACGTCATCCACACCAGCAATCTCTCGGTTTCCGGTTTGTTGATCTTGGTCCTTTTAGGCGGCGGAGCCTTGATGCAGTTCTTTCCTTGGCCTCGAGATCCCGTAGTACGGATGCGTATGGGCATCCTGTGTCTTGCCGTTGGATCTTGGGTTATCGTTCTATCTGGTCAATACGCGAGCTTGGTTATGCTCTGGGCCGGCATATTCGTTCAAGCAATAGGCGCAGGATGGACGTTTCAAGTTTCATTGCGGTTTGCCAGCCAGCTGCCAAAGCCGGATGAACGACCGCGAGTTATCTCGGCCTTTTATTTATGCGCGTATGCCGGGTTTATCGTACCTCCAGTAGGCGTCGGCGTGCTGACTCAATTTTTTAATTTGAACATGTCGTTGATTCTTCTAAACCTTTTCGCTGTGCTGCTCGTGATCTATGTGCTTGTTTATTCGGTCCGTTTTCACCGATATTACGCTAAAGCAACCGTACAATAATCATCGTTATAAACGAACAAACGATAAAGGAGATTGGGCAAAAATGAGAAAAGACTTCGTATTCCACCTCTATAATGTCGAGCATGATCACTTTATGAACTTGATGGCAAAATGTCCGGAGGGGCAGCGCATGGCGATCCCAGAAGGCTTCAACACCAGTTTGTATTGGCATTTAGGACATGTGCTTCTCATTACCGAATTTCATGTGTTTGGTCTTTCACAACAAACCTTGACACTTCCCGAAACCTACAAAGACCTGTTTTTCTATGGAACGAAAGCAACGGAGTGGAAGAATGAGCAGCTGGCACAGCTGCCTGCATGGGACACGATGATCGCTCAATTGAAAGAACAGCGCGAGTATATTTACAACACGTTGAAAGACAGACTGGAAGAGCCTGTACCGGAAAACTTCAAGAAAGCCGAAAATTACGGCGAGCTGATCCTTACGACTGCGGCGCATTTATCCAATCATAATGGAGTAGTAGCCGCGATGCTGCAAGTGCTTCAGCAGAAATAAAGGAACCGGTTTGGTCAGATTACGAAGGCGCACATGACAGCAATCAATGATTTATCATCAAGCATCATGAAAAAAGCCGCATATAGCGGCTTTTTTCATTGCTCTATTTTCCTCGTAATACCATCTCCCACAGCCTGCGAAGCAGCTTCTGCACCACGCAATGAATGAGACCGCCGATCCCGATCAGCATACCGAGCTCCGCGGCATAAGTCGTCGAAGTGAACACCAAAAATACGATGAAGAACACAAAGGCGGGCACGACGAAGTAGGATGCTAACGCCGCAATTGTCCGTTCGAAGCCCCGGTAAGGATAATAGCGTGCGATCATGCCGTCGATTCCGACCGAGAGGGGGATAAGAAACACGATATAGATCGTGAGCATAATGACCATGCCGCCAGCCAGTTGACGCTCATAGGAGTAAAAGGCATCACTGGCGGCCATCTCGGGGTGGTAGTCCAAGTAAGTTGCAACGGCAGCGATCGTGATGGCGGATAGAATGGCTGCAATGAATTTGAGAAACAACGGCAATTCTCCTTTCACCTGGGTCATTCGCGGAAATGTTTTGGAACCCATTGACGGGAAACCGCATTACCTATATAGTTAGTTACATGAGTAACTAACCAGTGTGGTGGTGAAGCGATGGGAATCATGATGGATGACAGCCGTCCCATATTCGTCCAAATTGCCGAACGAATCGAGGATGACATCATAGCAGGCGGATTGCCGGAGGAAACGCAGGTTCCTTCGACGAATCAATTCGCCGCCTTCTATGGCATTAACCCGGCAACGGCAGCCAAAGGCGTGAACTTGCTTGTCGATGAAGAAATTCTGTACAAGAAACGGGGGATTGGCATGTTTGTTGCAACCGGGGCCAAAGAAAGGCTGATGGAGAAGCGGAAAGAGCAGTTCTACGAGCAATACGTCGTTACGATGATCCAGGAAGCCGAGAAGCTTGGCATTTCAATCGATCTATTAACGGATATGATCCGTAAGAAAGGGTGACCCCTATGACGGCTATTGTTGAAGCGAAGCGTTTGACCAAAGTTTACGGCCAGCACACCGCAGTCGATCAGGTCAGCTTCCAGATTGAAGAGAACAAGATTTACGGCCTGCTTGGTCGAAACGGAGCCGGCAAAACGACGGTCATGCACATGATTACCGCGCAGTTGTTCCAAACGAGCGGCGAGCTTCGCGTATTCGGGGCGGAACCGTTCGAGAACAATGAGGTGCTGCGGCAAATTTGTTTCATTAAAGAAAGCCAGAAATATCCGGACAGCTTCGGGGTTAACGATGTGCTGGAGACGGCTGCCTTATTTTTCCCCAATTGGGATCGGGCTTATGCGAATGAGCTCGTGCAAGCGTTCAAGCTGCCGGTAAAGCGAAGAATCAAGAAGCTATCGCGCGGAATGCTGTCTGCCGTCGGCATCATCGTCGGCTTGGCGAGCAGGGCGCCGCTTACGATTTTCGATGAACCGTATTTGGGTCTTGATGCGGTGGCGCGCTCGATCTTCTATGACAAGTTAATGGAGGATTACGCCGAACATCCGCGGACGGTCATTCTTTCGACGCATTTAATCGATGAAGTGAGCCGGCTGCTTGAGCATATTCTCGTCATCGATGAAGGGAAGCTGCTGCTTAACGAAGAGGCGGATGCGCTGCGCGGCCGAGCTTATACGGTAACGGGATCAGCCGCGCGAATCGATTCGTTCATTGCCGGCAAAAAAGTCATCAACAGCGAAATGCTCGGCAACTTCCGGTCCGCAACAATCTATGGCAGCTTGCTCGCAAGCGACCAGAAGTCGGCTGAAGCGGCTGGACTGGATATCGCGCCGGTTACGATTCAGCAGTTAATTGTCTATCTGACGAGCGGTTCGGCCCGCAAGGAGGCGACGGTAAGATGAATAGGGTGCAGGGCGTTGTTAAAATGTATGCCAGAGACAAGTGGGGATGGTTCTATCTCCCATGGATCATCTTGTTATCCAGCTTTCTGGTGAATTTAATCATCGCGGCTTTTCTTCCGATGGATGAGAAGATTGTCACCGGCGGACTGATGTCGATTTTTATTTATATGATGGTAGCAGGCATTCTCTCGATGTTTCAAACCTTTCCTTTCGCCCTAGGCATGAGTGTTAGAAGACATGATTTCTTCATGGGCACCATGCTCATGATTACGCTGATCAGCATCGGCATATCCGTTATCTTGTGCTTGCTGTCCTTTATTGAAGGAGACGTTATCGATGGCTGGGGCGTCAGACTATACTTCTTCCATTTGCCGTATATCAGTGACGGCGGCATCTTGTCGCAGCTCGTCATCTACTTCTCCGTCATGCTAAACCTGTATATGATCGGCTTTCTATGGGCGAGCCTCCACCGCAGGTTTGGCAAAAGCGGGGTGTATGTGCTTGCGATCGCCGGGCTCATTATTATTACGCTGCTGCTTTATATGGCCAATTATTTCGAATGGTGGCCTTCCATCCGGGATTTCTTCATCGGCTTCACGGCGCTTGATATTGCACTTTGGCTGCTTCCGATTACAGTCTGTTTATCGGTTGGCTCCTATTTGCTGCTGAGAAGGGCAACTGTTTAAGCTGGGACGAATTGTAAAGATGAGATATTTTTTAGTTCATTAGAATTTCCCCTTAATCCGCATAAGAGGCTGTGTACATGCTACAATCAGCCTCATACCATACGTGATGGAGGGGTTTTTTACACCATGTTCAAACAGAAAAGGTTGGCGGCGGCGCTTGCATTCTGCGTGCTCTTTTCCGGCGCTTCGCTCTATGGTACGGAGACACATGCAGCAGCCGCTTTAATTCTTAAGGCAGGCAGTAAGGGGAACGACGTAGCGGATCTTCAATTCCGTCTGCAAACGCTCGGTTATTTCAAAGCTAATATTACATCGACATATGGCATGGCAACGCGAAACGCCGTCGCGAACTTTCAACGCGCGAACGGCCTTAAAGCTGACGGCATAGCCGGACCGATGACTTGGGGGAAGCTGAAGAAGCTGTCCGTCAATAAGCCGGAGATGGCGAAGCTGGCACGCATCATATATTCAGAAGCTCGCGGTGAACTATACAAAGGGCAGGTAGCGGTAGGCGCCGTCGTCATGAACCGGCTGAAGTCGCCGCTCTTCCCGAAGACGCTGACCGGCGTCATCATGCAGCCGTATGCGTTTACAGCCGTTGCTGACGGCCAATATTGGCTGCTGCCGGACAACACGGCACGCCTGGCTGCCAAGGACGCCGTCCGCGGCTGGGACCCGACGAAAGAGGCGCTTTATTATTATAATCCCGTTACTGCCAAATCGAAATGGATTCGTACTCGCAAAGTAACAACGAAAATTGGCCGCCATGTTTTCGCGGTCTAAAGGTGAATAAGAAAATCCGCTCCCGGGCGGATTTTTTTTTGTGCTTGAAGCATGCAACTTATTTGAAGGAGTCATCGTTTGAAAAGTAGATGAAAACGCGAAACGGATGGAACGGTTACAATTAACGGCACTAAATACAAAATGTTCCTATTCACCCCCGTAAAAATGCTCATAGCGACGAAATGTATCAGTAGTGAGCGTTTTCACTAAATTATGGTGTAGGGAGAGAGGTTCATGAAGAAGTGGACAGTCTTAATGCTTGTCCTTTCCATGTTTCTGCTTGGCAGCAGCACCGCACTCGCCAGTGGAAAGAGCAGCTATCGAGGGAACGATGACCACCGGCAGCAGCTCCTGTACTGCAAAGACGTCGTGTCCAGGCTGAACCAAGTATTAGCGAAGGTGAAGAATGAACGCACTCGCACGATTTTGAAGAGAATGATTGCAGAATTTAAAGCCGAATGCGAAGTAATCGGGGGCAGCACGTATCAACAGGATTTGGCGAAAGTAAATGCCGACAAAGCGGCTCTTGCGATCAAATTCCTTGGCAATGACCATGCGGGCTCCGTTACGCTCCCTGTCATCCTTGCCACCCAGGGTACGAAAGGCTCCACCATTACATGGACTTCCAGCAATCCTTCCATCATTTCGAACAACGGCTTAGTGATCAACCGCCCAAGAAATAATGATGCAGCCGTCGATTTAACGGCTGTCATCCGCTACAGAAATGCCGTAGTAAGCAAAACCTTCCGCGTCATCGTAAAATCGACCATACCGGCAATGTCGGATTCCGATCGCGTAGCGAAGGATACAGCAGCGCTTCAGATCGTGTTTAACGGCACCGATAATGCAGGCAGCGTTACACAGGCGCTTAAAGAACTGCCTTCTAAAGGGGTAAACGGCTCTTCCATTACATGGACCTCCATGCTGCCTAATGTAATCTCGAGCGACGGCAAGAAGGTCAACCGTCCTGCTTACGGCTCCGGCAATTCGACCGTCGTACTGACCGCTTTCATCAAGTCCGGAAACATCTCGGATGTTAAAATCTTTATTCTGACGGTTAAAGAGCAGCTTCCTGACGCTCAGAAGGTTGCTGCTGACAAAGCAGCCTTGGAAATCGACTTCGGCGGTTCTGACACAGCCGCTCGCGTGACGCGCGCATTGGACGGATTGCCGGCTGTTGGCGCGAACGGCTCGACAATCAAGTGGCTGTCCAGCAATCCTAACGTGCTTTCTTCCGATGGCAAAACCATTCGCCGTCCAGCTGCCGGCAGTGGCGATACGTACGTAGCGATGACAGCGATCATCTCCAGCGGTCCGGTCTCCGACGTTAAAGTGTTCGTACTCACCGTGAAGCCGGATTTTACGAGCTCGGAGAAAGTCGCCGCCGATAAAGCGGAGCTGGCTATCGCGTTTAAAGACAACGACAATGCGGCTTCCGTCACGAGGTCGATCGGTTTGCCGACGAAAGGGTTCTATGGCAGCACGATTATTTGGTATTCCAGCAATACGTCCCTGATTTTGGATAACGGCATCCTCATCAACCGTCCTGCCCGCGGCCAAGGCGATAAGACGGTCACATTGACCGCGTTTATCAGCAACAACGGGATCGGCGACGTGAAGACGTTCTCGGTCGTCGTGAAGCAGCAGTAATCGGTTAACTCCGATCGTGTCGTCCTCTTCCGAATCTATTGAACTTTACGTCTGTCGGCGCTATGATTAACGAAGTTATAATTTAGCTCTACTTGCGGCAGTTCAATTCGGACAATTCGGGAGAATGAATGAATGGGAATCAATTATTGTTTATCCTGCGGGGCTCCGCTCGAAGTAAGGGACATTGACGGCACGCCGCGAAAAGCCTGCATGGCAGAAGGATGCAATTTCGTGCATTGGGGCAATTACAGCGTCGGCGTCGGCGCTCTAGTAGTCCGTAATGAGAAGGTACTGCTTGTTCGCCGGGCGCAGGAACCGGGCAAAGGCTATTGGACGAATCCGGGCGGCTATATCGAGCAGCACGAGCTGATTCACGAGACGATCCGCCGCGAGGTGCTGGAGGAAGCCGGCGTAGTGGCGGAGGTGCGGAATATCGTTGCCGTTCGCGACTATCCTAGGAATATTCACAACGTCTACATTGCTTTCGCGATGGATTACGTTGCCGGCGAACCGGTGCCGGACGGCGTTGAGGTCGATGCGGCCGGGTTTTACAGCCTGCAGGAGATGGAGTCGATGAACGTAGCCGGATTTACGAAGTGGCTGGTCGATGTCGCGCTTCACGGCCAGGGTGAAGGATTGAAGGAAGACAAAGAACCGATCGTTCAGTTTGACGGTTACGGATTATTCCGAATCTAGCAGGGTAGAAGAAAAGAGCCTGTTCATCAGAGAAGCTGGAGAACATCCGCTGCTTCGCTGATAACAGGCTCTTTGTTTGCGCTAGCTGAGTACGCGTCTTGCCGTTACATAAGTATTTTTCCAGTAGCCGCTCGACATATCGGAAATGGCGACTCCTTTGCTGGAGCTGTGCAAAATCTTGTTATTGCCGGCATAGATGCCCACATGGCTGATGCTGATGCCATTCGTTTTGAAGAAGACGAGATCGCCCATGCTGAGGTAGCCTTTCGCAATCTTCTGTCCCTTCGAAGCTTGGCTTATTGAAGTCCGCGGCAAATTGATATTGAAGTTATCGTATACATATTGAGTGAAAGATGAGCAATCAAAGGCATTCGTCATGTAAGGAACTGCGCCATATAGATAAGGTGTACCTATGTATTTCTCTCCGAAGGAGATAAGCTTCATCGATTTCGCCGTCGCGGCATTCGCCTGCGATGATGTGCCAAGCGCAAGTGCCGTAAATCCGACTGCAGTGCAAAGGCTCACATTTAGGATGCTCTTGAGTAAACGTTTTTGTATCGCTTTCATAGATTTTCCCTCCAGCTCTTCTTCAAGGTGCCGTTTGTTCTTTGTTATACTATAGCACACTCAAAAAGCCCGGTTTTTGCCCCATTAGGAGACAAATCCGAGAGTTTCATAGGGGTGCCCCCCTTTATGAGAATTGCGTGAGAAATTTCTCATGAATAAGGTAAAAATAATGAGAATCGTGTCGTTTGGAAAGAATTGTTCGTTCTGATATGATAAAACCAGCGCGAATTCGACAAATAGAAAGGGGAAAATGAGATCAGATGACGGAACAATTGGAAAAGGCCACCTTTGCCGGCGGCTGTTTCTGGTGCATGGTAACGCCTTTCGATGAGCAGCCTGGCATCATAAGCGTCATATCCGGCTATATGGGCGGGCATACCGTAAATCCGACTTATGAAGAAGTGTGCTCGGAAACGACCGGCCACGCGGAAGTTGTGCAAATTACGTTCGATCCCGCGATTTACCCATATGAGAAGCTTCTTAATGTCTATTGGCAGCAAATCGATCCGACGGATGCCGGGGGACAGTTCCACGATCGCGGCAGCTCCTATCGCAGCGCAATCTTCTACCATAGTGAGGAACAGCGGGCCGCCGCAGAACGCTCCAAGCAAGAACTGGCGCAAAGCGGGCGGTTCGATAAGCCGATCGTGACGGAAATCGTCCCGGCGGAACCGTTCTATCCCGCAGAGGACTATCATCAAGGTTACCACCACAAAAATCCGCTCCGCTATCGGATGTACCGCAAAGGCTCCGGCCGCGATGCCTTCATAGACCGGCATTGGAACACCCCGCAGGACCGCGAAGCGAGAAAATCGGTTCTGACGTCGATGCAGTACGAGGTGACGCAGAACAACGGTACCGAACCGCCTTTTGCCAACGAGTATTGGAACTTCAACGGCGAAGGCATCTATGTGGACATCGTTTCCGGCGAGCCGCTGTTCAGCTCGAAGGATAAGTTCGATTCCCACTGCGGCTGGCCGAGCTTTACGAAACCGATCGTGAACGCGAACGTGAAAGAGAAGCAGGATCTTAGTCACGGCATGATCCGCACGGAGGTGCGCAGCAGGGAAGGGGATTCCCATCTTGGCCATGTGTTTGACGACGGTCCGGGTCCGACAAGGCTCCGTTATTGCATCAATTCCGCTTCGCTTCGCTTTATCCCGAAGGATGAGATGGAGAAAGAGGGATATGGGCACCTTTTGAAAGATTTTCAGTAAGAACAGCAGGCACGTCCCTGTCGGTTGACAAGAACTTGATCCGATTCCCGATTCCTGACAAGAACATTGTCCGATTCCCGACAAGCTCGGCTGGCCTGTAAACCTATTGAGCTTGCAAGCAGGATGGCTACCCATACTTCACGAATACAATAGGTGTGCGACGGATTTTTATGAAGTGCGCAAAATGACGTTATCTGAAGGGCTAGCAGTTGTAGTAGAGTATACAAAAAGAAACCGTCCAAGCTTGGCAGGTGCCGAGCTTGGACGGTTTTTTGCGTTGCCTCGCGTTACTTATTCGCTTTACCCGCATAGACATTGATGTGGTCAATATGCGCAATTTTGCCTTTGGCAACTTTGCTTGGGCCAACGAATTTCAGTTCATATGATTTGGATGGATGGTAAACATAAATTTTGTCCGTGCCGTAGAAGCGGACTTCTTTAGGCTTGCCAAGCGTTTTAATGACGGACGCGAAGGTCAGCGATTTAATGCCCCCCGTCCGATCGACGGACGTCCCATAATTGCGCAAATCGTAAATGACGCCGGATTTATTGACGCCAAAGCCGAATGCGCCTTGTCCCATGCCGAAATTGTAAAATTCGTAATGGTTTCCTTTCAGGTCACCGCCTACATCCGGTTCGCCCCATTTGTAATGAACGGCGGAGATCGGCGTTTTGCCCGCGATGGCGTTTAAGCCCGGGATTTTTCCTACGCTCGCAAGCTTGTAGATGCTCTTAATATAGCTCGCGTTCGTGCTAGCGCTAGCGCTGGCTGCTGCCGCGTGGACATTGGAATGAGAGATTGCCGTCATGGAGCTTACCGCGATCAATCCGGTCAAGGCCAGCTTTGCGGCTAATTTATACGTTTGTTTCGATTTGTTCAACATAATAGAATTTCACCTCTTATTTTTTTGAGACAAGTGACGGTTGACTTAAGACCTCATATTACCCAGTCCAACCTCGAAAGGAATGACAGAACGGTAACGAATCAGTTACAAGAAAGTAACGAAATATTTGACCTGCAGAAATGACAAAGAAGATTTCCAACGGTTTAATGAGCTTTGCCGGCACGCTTTTATGCTGCAGTGACAAAATCTTTTTTCATTCTTCATTACCTCCGATATTTTTTGGTGCTTCAAAGCTACAAACCAACTATAATCGAGCCGTGTTATGAACTAATCTCCAGGTTGTAATGGAGTTGTAAAATAAACATAGTTGAAATACGAACTAGCAGTTGTAGTAACGAAATATTCGACCTGCGGAAATGACGGATATGCGAGAAATATAATGGGATGTTTCTGGACAATCCTTATCCTCTATATATGATAAGATTCTGATTATCGGCGAGAAGATGGCCAAAGAAGAAGGGATCCGCGATGCCGTCGACGTCAAGATGCGCTTTCCGGAAGCTCGCATGCGATTAAAATGTTTGTCAGTCAAGGAAGCGCTAAGAACGTGCTGGAGCATCAGCCGCCATTGGAACACAGCACCGCTAGTGCGCTGCGGGAAATGACCGATCTTCATTCCATCTTAGATGTACCGATCAAATCGTTAGCCCAAATGCTAGCCGGAAAATCCGGTGCTGCTGCATTACCCTTAGTCGTGATTCTTCCTCCGGGACAACCAACTGGCCCTAACCAGAGGTCACCTTATGTGAAAGGGTCGGCCGTTTTCAAGAAAGGTCGAATGATCGGGAGAATCGACGAAGACGTCACCAAATCGGTTCTCTTGCTCAGAAACGAAATGCGAATGAATACCGTAACGTTCACTCCAAAGGAAGGGCACGGATTAGTATCGCTGGCTTTGAAAAGCAAAACGAAATTGCTGCCTCGGATCAAAGATGGCCAAAATCAAGATTGATGCCAGGCTCACCCAAAGCACAAACGCGATATCATATAAAAATCCGCAAATGGCAGATCGATTGGAAAACGAGTTAAGCGAATACATCTAAAATCAAATCAAACACGCGTTATTACTCGTTCAAAAGAACATGCACGCAGACATCTTTGATTTCGCTGAGACCTTTTACAGGAAATATCCTAAGGAATGGGAGAATATAAACTGGGAGGAGAAATTTCCGGAAATCCAAGTTCACATTCAGGTGAATTCGAAAATTGAAAGTCCGGGATTAGTCGATTCCGGTGTCAATAGACCTGAAAGCGAAGTTATAAAAGATTAAGGAGGCAGAATCCATGCTGTGGGGAGCTCTAATCGGGATCACGAGTATTGATCTTGATGGAATGGCCAAAACTTCGGCACTTTCGAAAAGAAAGAGCCGCGTTCGTCGTACTTACAGTCATCGGAAATGCACTTGCCTTGTTGCTGCTATTTAATCCCGAGGTACCCGGTCCTACGCAAATGTTCGAAGCGCTCTATAAACCATTGTCGGGTTTTCTTGAGTAAATTTTTGGTTCCAAGCTTTTGCAGCACTTGGCTACGTTGATGATGTGACAACCGACGTGGGTAGAGAACTGTCATCATAGCATGAGTCACAGCTTTGTTGGGATCAAAACCAACCATGAAACGACTCCTAGTGCAAAAAGGCCAAGTCCTCGATATAAGGAAAAAATGAAATCTACAGTGGTGGTGCATATGTAATGGATAACGCAATTCAGAGGACAGAGATCGCTACATTTGCAGGAGGCTGTTTCTGGTGTATGGTGCAGCCGTTCGACACACTACCCGGGATTGATTCTGTCATTTCCGGTTATACAGGCGGCCATACTATAAATCCGACCTACCAAGAAGTCGGTACGGAAACGACAGGTCATGCCGAAGCTGTTCAAATTACATTTCAGCCGGAGTTGTTTCCTTATGAGCGACTGCTTGATATCTATTGGCGGCTAATTGATCCCACTGATCGTGGCGGACAATTCGGGGACCGTGGCTCATCGTACCGAACCGCGATATTCGTACATAATGAGGAACAGCGCAAGAAGGCAGAAGCCTCTAAGCAAGCGCTGCAGAAGAGCAAACGATTCAAGAAGCCGATTGTGACCGAGATCGTACCAGCGGTGCAATTCTTTCCTGCAGAGGATGAGCATCAGGATTATTACAATACGCACCGAAGATCCTACAATCTGTATCTTGAAGGCAGCGGACGAGAAGAATTCGTCGAACGAAACTGGAACACGAAGAAAGACAAGGATCATCTGCGTCAGCAGTTAACGGAGCTGCAGTATAGGGTTACACAGAATAGGGAGACAGAACTTGCATTTCAGAACGAATATTGGAATAACGAGCGTAAGGGGCTTTATGTCGATGTCATAAGCGGCGATCCGTTGTTCAGCTCTAGGGACAAGTACGATGCGGGAACCGGCTGGCCTACCTTCTCAAAGCCCATCGAAGAGGGCTGGATTCGGAAAGAATCCGATCTAAGCAATAGTCAGGTGCGAACGGCGCTGCGCAGTCGAATATCCAAATCGCATTTGGGTCATCTAGTCCAAGATGGTAACAAGCCTCAATACCGCGTCAATTCCGCTTCATTACGCTTTATTCCGGTAGTACAATTGGAGACGGAGGGGTACGGCCGCTATATGCCCTTTTTTGAATAAATAACTCAGGGTCCGAGACGGTGGAAAGCTGTGTTGAGATGTCCCGTTTAACGACTGGACGTGCTTTTTTTATGTACATTTGTTTACATAATTAAAATTATGTATCTATATATAGCGCGACATCGTATGTGTTGATTGAGTTATTTAGAGGCGATCCGGAATGTGTTTGGGAAGAAATAATGATGAATGATCAAGCGAAAAAACAATGAAGTCCGCGGAAAACGCGGACTTCATTGTTTTTATCGGATCTAGTTCATGTCATTTGGCGATGTCAAGAACCTTGTCCGATAGCCGACTTCGACAACTATCACAAGGAAATATTAAGCTCCATGGCAGTGTTTCTGATGTAATCGGCAGCTTGCCGATACTCTTCGTTGGTCGACAGATGCTCGATGATCAGCGTAGTATCCGGATGCAGCTTGTTCAATTCCGTGAGGAATGTTCGATAGTCAAGATTACCTTGACCCGGTATCACCTCGTCCAGATGAACCGTTAAATGACTCTTCAACAAAATGTCCTTTGCGTGACAGTTTCGAATAAAAGGACCGAGCTTTGCGAAAAAGTCGCGTATCATGTCGCCGTTGCGGTAATAAATACGAGGACTGCTGATGATATTCACCGGGTCGAAGTGTACTCCGAAGCCTTTGCGGTCGATTGCCTTGATCAGAGAGAGGTAAGAGTCCGCGGAATCCGGGTAAACCCACGGCATCATTTCCAACGCAAATACCGTGCGCTCCGGTTTAACGGCATCGATGATTTCACGCGTCGTGTCTACGATCAATTCAAACGTTTCGCTGCTGAAATTTTCCGGATCCGGCCCATCCCATTGCTGGCCTCGTGATCCTGCAATATTGAGGCAGCAATGAGCGCCAATCCGCTCGGCAAGCTCCAATCTTTTGATACAGTACTCTATGGCTTTGTGTCTTGTGTTTTCGTTCCGACTGATCGGGTTGCTCCAGGCGCCAACCTCGGAAATTAAGATATCATATTTTTTTGCTATTTTCAGATAATCATCAAGCTCGGCAATGTCTTCTTCTCCGCTGATGGGGCAGGTTGTTGCGCGAAAACCCGCATCTTTGATCGCATTCGCCCAGCTCTCTGGATTTTTTTGTTCAAGAAAGACCTGACCGCCCAGCCGCATTGGAATCCCATCCTTTTATTAGGTTCATATATTTGATTGAATATTTGTTTGTAAGTATAACATAAACGCGTGTTTACACAATGGCGATTATTTCACTCGCTCTATTATATACTATTTATAACATTGACAGCGTTTTAATGCGTTGTGTATGATGAGACCATAAAACCGTGTTCACAAAACTGGGCAATATATTGGCAGGGGAAGGAGAGCTTTTACATGTTTAACGTCAAAGGCCGCTGGGCACTAATTACAGGTGCAAGCAGAGGAGTAGGTTATCAGACAGCCATTTTTATGGCGAAGCAAGGATGCAACCTAATTCTGCACAGCAGAAAATTAGAACATACAAAAGAGGTAGAGCAAGCGGTAAGAAAACTTGGCGTTGAGGCATATAGCGTCGAGGCTGAACTTGCAAATTACGAAGAAGTAGCAGCCATGCTGAATGAAATTGAAGCTAAGGAATTCCCAGTAGATATCCTATTCAATAATGCCGCGGTGCAAATTGCTTATAGAAAAGATTATTGGGAGACGCCGGTTGAAGATTTTGAAAAGAGCTTTCAAATCAATTTTATTTCTATTGCAATGATCTGCAATCGCTTGATCCCTAAGATGATCGAAAGGGGCTACGGCCGTGTCATCAATACAACAAGCGGAATAAAGAATGAACCGGAACAGGCCGGGTATGCGGCAAGCAAGGCAGCCCTTGATAAATTCACAAAGGATTTGGCATCAAGACTTGAAGGAACCAATGTTATGCTGAACCTGACGGACCCCGGCTGGTGTAGAACGGATTTAGGCGGGCAGCATGCGCCAAATGCAGTGGAAAGCGTGATCCCAGGAATCGCAGTCGGCGCCTTTGCAGACGACAAAAAGAGCGGACGATTTTTACATGCACAGGCATTTACCGGAATGTCATTAGAGGAAGCTGTTGCAAAAGCGGAGTCAATGGAGGCAAATCCTTATATCATTTAACGTAAGCGGAGGCGAAGATCATGAAATATAGACGTTTAGGGAAGACGGACTTGAATGTATCTGTAGTAGGCATAGGCACGTGGCAGTTTGGCGGGGATTGGGGCAAAGAGTTTACGCAATCTGAAGTTGATGGCGTGTTGACACGCGCGAAAGAGCTAGGCATCAACCTAATCGATACGGCAGAGTGTTACGGTCCGCATCACCGCTCCGAATCTTTTATCGGTGATTTCTTACGTCGCGACCGAAGAGAGGATTGGGTAGTGGCATCGAAATTCGGCCACTGTTGGCACGATCATTGGAACCATGCATGGAGCGTTGCCGAAATTCGCGTACAATTGGAAGAATCGTTAAAAGCACTTCAAACCGATTATATCGACCTCTATCAATTCCATTCGGGAAGCGACGAGGTATTCAACAACGACGATCTATGGACGATGCTGGATAAGCAGGTACAAGCGGGCAAAATCCGTCATTTAGGCATTTCGATCGGTGCGAACGATAATATCTACCAGACCGCAAAAGCGACCGAGATCAACGCCAAGGCGATCCAAGTCGTATATAACCGAATAGATCAAGCCGCGGAACGCGAAGTTTTCCCGTCCTGCATCGAACAAGATCTTGGCGTTCTTGCACGTGTTCCGCTTGCGAGCGGTTATCTAAGCGGCAAATACAAGCCTGGAGCAACCTTCGTGGACAACGTGAGGAGAGGTCACGATCGTCAAGATATCGACAGAAAGTTGGCGCTGGTTGAGCAGATACGGGAAACGGAAGTACCTGAAGGTATAGGCATGGCAGAGTGGGCATTGGCGTGGTGCCTCCAGCATCCTGCGGTTACCTGCGTCATTCCGGGGTGTAAAAGCAAAGAACAAGTAGAGGCAAATGCGCGTGCAGCTGAGCTTGATTTTGTCAAATAGTTTGAGTGCAAAAATAGATGAAATAGTATGAGCGTATGTAGGGGCGACTTCGTGAATAGATGAAGGCCCCTTTTTGTATGTTTTGATCGTTAATGCAGGTAGCGTACAAATATTGACAACGTTTGAATGGCATGGTTATGATGAATTCGTGAACGCGTGTTTATTAAGAGGGTGGGCAGTAACTTGAAAAAATCAGAAATCAATAGCTCCGAGATTGCCCGGCTTGCCGGGGTATCCAGAAGTACGGTAAGCAGGGTTATAAATAACTATTCAAACGTACCTGCTGAAACGCGTGACAAAGTTTTGAAAGTGATTGAAAAATATAATTATTTTCCAAATGCTTCCGCCCAGGTTCTCGCGGGGAAGCGTGCTCGCACAATTGGGCTCTTTCTCATTGATCAGGGGAACGTTTCTAGCGATATTTTGACGAATATGCTGATCGTAAGCGTGATTGAACATGCCTCGGTATTGGATTATTACGTCTTGACTCACATTATTCGTAATGCAAAGGATACCGAAGTGATTCGAAATGTCAGGGAAATCTTCTATCAACGCAGAATCGACGGAGGAATCTTTATCGGAGCAGCGAATCGTGAACCGTTCATTGAACAGTTGATTGACGAGGGCTTTGTGGTAGGTGTCGTTGACCAAGAACTTCCGGATCACCCCGAGCCCAACCGGATCGTATCCAATTTTAATAATGATTCGGGCATGAAACAAGCTGTAGCGTATTTGGCCGGGCTCGGTCATAGCAGAATTGGAGTCGTCAATGGCGACATGAATCGTCTATCCGGCCAGACGAAGTACGAGGGCTTCAAAACGGCGATGCGAATGTGCGGTCTGCAGGTGAATCCGAAGTGGGTGATGGACGGCGATTTTCACGAGACAAGCGGTTATAATGCCATTCAGACGCTCCTCGGTATTGAGTCTGAGCTGCCTACAGCGATTGTAGCCGCGAATGACAGCGTAGCGTTTGGGGCAATTCGGGCGATTAAAGAACATGGGCTGCTTGTACCCGACGATATCTCCATTATTGGGTTCGATGATCATGCCCTCAGCGAAAAACATCACCCGCCCTTGACGACGATACGCGTCGATTTTAGCGCTATGCTGAAGCGCATGACTACCTATCTGATCGAAAAAATCGAACAGAAGACGCTGACTGTGAAAGAGATCACGCTTGATTGCAGTCTGGTTGTTAGAGAATCTTGTCGTAGAATTTAATTCATAACAGAGGAGAATGTCGGATGAAGCGATTAAAAGAGCCCCGTAAAGAAGTAGGAAGAAACGTAACTAGTATCCTGGAAACCGTAGATGTGCGAAGCGGCGATCGCAGCGTCCTGGCCGAGTTCGATTATCTGATAGAGGCGCCCAATTGGACCCGCGACGGCAAATATCTCATCTATAACAGTTTGGGGCGTCTTTATGCATTTGACCTCATTACGGGGGATAGCAAGGTCATCGAATCGGGATTTGCCACTCAATGCAATAATGACCATGTGCTTTCACCTGACAACTCCCATGTAGCGGTAAGCCATCATACATATGAGGATGGCCAGTCCCGCATTTATATCTTTTCATTGAAGGGCGGCAATCCGGTGCTTGTCACTCCGATGGCTCCCAGTTATTTGCATGGCTGGTCGCCGGACGGAACCACGCTGGCTTATTGCGCCGAGCGGGATGGTGAATATGATATCTACGCCATTCCCGTAAACGGAGGCATCGAAACGCAGTTAACGCATACGGCCGGACTTAATGACGGACCCGAATATTCACCGGACGGCAAACACATTTGGTTCAATTCCGTACGCACGGGTCTTATGCAGGTATGGCGCATGAATGCCGATGGCAGCGAGCAGATTCAGATGACGTTCGATGAGAGCAACAATTGGTTTCCGCATATCTCTCCCGATGGAGAAACGGTAGCCTATATTACTTACCGCAAGGGCGATGTCGCTCCCGGTGACCATCCCGCAAACAAGGATGTTGAAATCCGCATCATGCCCAGCTCAGGCGGCGAATATCGTACCCTTGTCAAGCTGTTCGGAGGACAGGGAACCATTAACGTCAATTCCTGGTCTCCCGACAGCAGTCGAATGGCATTCGTTAGCTATAGAATGAAGGAAGACAATTAGATTTGAATGTGCACCTGGATGTTTGGGTGCACATTTTTTATTGGTAGAGGCACGGGTCTTTTCAATATACTTGTTTGCACCCCCTAACGAAAAACTGTTGACATGAAATTTAACGGACTATATAATCTGGGTAAATAACATAATTTAATACTTTTATAAAAGTATTTACACTGATGCTTGTTAGATTTAAATAAAGCACAGAAGAATTGCGCAAAGGTACAACAACGAGCTAAAAAAGCCACTTAAAGTAAGCTTTTTATATACTTAATTAATTTCTTAAATAAACACATTATATAAAACTAAAAGATTAAAAGTGAATTATAGTTGTTGGTAACACGATGGACCTACATTAGCAGCTTCCACTTGGTTTCAGGGATGTGCTCGTTCTGCCTCATCACTGGCGATAAAAAGCACAGAGAAGGGGAGATGACTATGATTAGAGTTACAGTATCGAATGAAAATTATCGTGAAAAAAACCAGTTCTTATGTCAGCAAAAACTATCCAAAAGGGAGTCGCTTTGCACTGGCGTGGATCGGTGAAACCCTTATTGACAGCCGATTCTCCGTAAGATAGTATGTGGATGACAGCACATTAAATAAAGCCATTTAAAAAGCTTTTTATTTTGTAATTCACATCTAAGCGTTTGCAGGGGAGAGATTCCTATGAGTAACGGAATTATTTTGAAGAAAAATAATGTTCTGAATGTCATTAAGACAATTAAAAATTATGGTCCTATCACCAAACTCGATGTGGCGGACAAGACGAAGATGACTGCCGTGTCGATTCATAACTTTATTAGTGAATTAATAGCCAAAGAGATTCTCATAGAATACGGTAGTGCAGAATCAAACGGAGGACGAAAGCCGGTACTTTACAAATTGAATCCCAGTTTCGGATATGTTATCGGTCAATGCTTGACTTTAACCGGCATAAAAACTGCCTTGTTTGATTTTAGCATGGAAAAAAAGGTTGCGCGGGAAGTCTCTTTCGAGAATTTGTCCGTTACGGAAGTCATTAATCTCATGACAGAGCAAATCAAGAATATGATGGCGGATTACGGATCCGAATATAAACAATGCCTTGGCATCGGTATCACGGTCCCCGGACAAGTTAATCCTGAAAGCGGCACGATTAACAATCTTACGAATATGCCGATGTGGAACAAGGTTTCCTTAAAGACCATGGTCGAGCAAGAAGTGAAATTGCCGGTCTTCGTTGAGAACGATAATAAAGCTACGATCCTAGGAATTAAATGGATGGAAGAAATCAGTGAAAATTCATGCATCGTTTATGTTGCGATCAGCAGCGGTGTGGGTTCAGGGATCCTATACAACGGAGAATTATTCAACGGAAAACATTTCAGTGCTGGCGAGATTGGGCATATATCGGTACAGTATGACGGCGAGATGTGCAATTGCGGAAACAAGGGCTGTCTGGAATTAATGATCTCGGATAAAGCAATAGCTGCAAGGATAAAGCAGGAGCTGGAAAAAAGTGAATCTACGGACCGCATCAAACCATGGCTTACGGCGGACTGGAATATGGAGAAAGTAATACGATTAGGCGAAGAAGGGCATCCAATCGTCATGGATGTTTTGAAAGATATTTGCAACTATATCATCATTTGCATCGACAACATCGTTAAAGTGTATGATCCGGAAGAAATCATCTTTGAATGCTCATGGCTTCAAGCTTTTCCAGAATTATTGGAAGCTGCTGCGGAACAATTCTTTAAAAGAACCCATTGGACAGATAGAAAGCAAGTCAGAATTAAGTTAAATAAGACGAAGGATGTCTTTGAGATCGGAGCAGCCACCTTGGTCATCGAGGATCTGTTCAAATTAAGCGCGAACAATAAATTATTGCTTTAATGAGTAACCCCCAACATAAAATATTGCAAAAATGAACCCCTTGTTTTTCTTCTCAATGCCTCTTTTGATCCGACCGACCGCTGCGAAATCGAACAATAAACTCACGAAAATTAAAGGGGCGCCTGAACAATGATTCGGTGCCCCTGTTTGTCCGAATTTTTGATATCAACTTCAATTATTCGATTAGGGGAGTCTATTCGATGAACGATTGGTATAAACGATCATGGCGGCGCTGCATTATTGATATGCATATAGGCGATAGTGACGATCGGTATTTAAGCAAATTGGACGTAAACCGGTATGTCGATATGTTCAGGCTAAACAAGGTCGATTCGGTTATCGTTATTGCACAAGCCATGACAGGGCTGTGTTACTACCCGACGAAATACGGAGAGATGCACAAAACTCTCAATGGCCGGGATATTCTGGGCGAAGCGATTCGTTCATGCCGTGAACAAAATTTGAATATCGTGCTGTATTACACGCTGATCTTTGATAATTGGGCTTTCTACAACCATCCGGAATGGCGTATTATCACGGCGGACGGGAAAGAGCTGGATGAGAAGCTCTTTGGAAGAACCAAAGTCGTATGTCCCAACAATCCGGAATACCGGGAATTGGTTGTGAAGCGGGTTACGGAGGTTGCCAGTCGATATGACTTCGACGGCATTCGATTCGATATGACATTCTGGCCTCACATATGCTATTGCAAGCATTGCCTGGATAAGTATGCCGGGGAGACGGGAGGAGAGCCTCCGCGGGTCGTGGATTGGCAGAACCCGGAATGGGTGCGCTTCCAACGGACTCGGGAGAGATGGATCAATGAATTCGCCCAAATGGCCACTTCTCTTGTGCGGACGATCAAGCCTGACGTCACCGTCGAGCATCAATCATCAACCTATACTTTTTCATGGAAAGAAGGCATTACATCGGACTTCAGCAAAAGCAGCGACTTGCTGGAAGGGGATTTTTACGGCGGCCACGCCGGCGGATCGTTCGCCTGCAAATTATTTTATAATCTCAGCGATCATTGGCCGTTCTGCTATGAAACCTCGAGCGGCGTTTCTTTGCAGGACCATATGACCATCAAGAGCAAGGCTTTGCTGGAAACGAAGGTCAGCATGGCGCTTGCGAACGGCGGAGCATTCCTGTTTATCGACGCGATCGACCCGGTTGGGACATTTCGTCATGAAGTGCATGCCACGATGGGGGACATTTTCAAAAATACGGAAAAGTACTTGCCGTACCTCGGTGGAGAACTTTGTCAGGAAGCTGCGATTTATTTCAGCACCGAATCGAAAATGACCTTCGACGACAACGGGAAGCCTGTCATGAAAGCTTCGGGGAAATCCCCCCATTTGGATGCTCTCATGCAGACGACCGGCGCTTTAATTCGCCATAATATCCCGTTCGGTGTTGTCACCAAGAAAAACATCCATGATCTTTCCAAATACAAAGTTCTGATCCTGCCTAATGTATTAATGATGGATGATGAAGAATGCGCCGGCATCCGCGCATATGTGAAAGCAGGCGGGAAAATTTATGCCAGCAAATTTACTTCATTAACAACCAAAGACGGCAACCGCCTGGACAATTTTATGCTAAGCGATGTATTCGGTGCGTCTTACGAAGGGGAAACAGCTGAAAGCTTTACTTACATTGGAGGAATTGGAAACGGGTCGGAGCTTCTTGGCGGTTCGACCACAGAATATCCGCTGAGCCTATATTCGTCGCAATTGACGGTTCGCGCTTCCGATGATGCGGATATACTTGCGAAAACAGTGCTTCCATTCGTTCATCCGAAAGAACATCGGTTTATTGCTTCCATTCTCAATCATCCGCCGGGCAACGCGACGGACTACGATGCAGCCATCCTGAATCGTTATGGTCAGGGTTTAAGCTTATATATGGCCGGAGACCTGGAAAATTCGGAGTTTCATGAAGAAACCTTCGCGGGGCTTATCCGGTTTCTTGCCGGAGAGCCGTTCACGGTTGAAAGCAACGCGCCTAAACCGGTGGAGCTGACGACTTTCCACCAGCCGAATCGGAGCAGGTATATCGTTAACATGCTTAATTTCCAGGATCCGATGCCGAATCTCCCGGTCTATGATATAAATGTCCGGCTGAGAATAATGGATCGTTCCATTAAGAGCGTCCTTTCTATAACGGATGGAATAGAGCTTAACTTTTCCGCGACCGGCGGGTTTGCTGAATTTACTGTCCCTAAACTCGAAACTTACCAAATGATTGAGGTTCGATATTGAGGTCAGGTTACAAGGGATGGATTATAGCCGAGGAAGAAGCATCATGGATCGTGGGACGCAAGGAAAGAGAATCGCAGCTGCCCCAAAACAGGATCTATTTGGAACGGATAACATTTTCTAATGAAGTAGAAAGGAGGAACGAGAATGGGAACGTATAAAGTTGCGATTGCTGGTCTTGGAACGCGGGGGAAAACCCACCTAAAGGGGTTTTTGGACAACAACGACCGTTTCGAGGTGATTGCTTTATGCGACATCAATGAGAAAATGTTAAGTGAAGTCTCGGAAACATCGGGAATCCGGCGGATTTATACGGATGCGGATTCGATGTTGGCCCATGAAAAACCGGATGTGTTCTGCTTCGCCACGCTTCCGGATGTACGAAGCTCGATGGTAGAGCTTGCGGTAAAGCACAAAGTAAAAGCGCTCGCGTTCGAGAAACCGATGGCGACCTCCCTGAAAGAAGCGCATTACATCACTTCCCTGTGCAAGGAGAACGGAATCAAAGCCATTGTCAGCCACCAGCAAAAATATTTGACCTCCTTCCAAAAGCTGAAGTCCATCGTCGACTCTGGGGAAATCGGAGCAATCACCAAAATACATGCCACTACGATTCCCTGGCTATCTCAGTTGGGCACCCACTTCATGGATTATATGATTTGGATCAATGGGGGAGGCAAGGCCAAATGGGTGCTTGGCCACGTTCACGGGAAAGATAAATTGTCGGATCACCATCCTTCGCCCGACTACATGCTGGGCAAGGTCCAGTTTGAAAACGGCATTCACGCCTATATTGAATGCGGTTACTTGAGCCCTTCTTTCATGAAGGATAAATTCTGGGCGGATAACCGGCTGACCGTTCATGGAACCCACGGCTACGCTTGGGCAGACTCGGACGGCCGTTGGGGAGGCTTCACCTCCGCAACCAAAGGGGATATGGTGATCGGGGAAGGGCCTGACTGGGATGCTCAGCAGCATCTGATTCAAACCCCGTACCTTAAAGATCTTGCGGATTGGCTCGATGACGACAGCAAGGTTCATTCCTGCAATATCGAAACCAGCTATCACGGCTATGAAATTTTGGAAGGGTTGGGTTTAAGCGCGCTGGAGCACAGGCTTGTAACGCTGCCGCTTCTGTCGCCGGAATCGATTGACGTGATCGAGCGTATGAAATCCGAATTGCCTGAATAATTTGAAAGGGGCTGAATCCTTGTTCAAAATTACGTTCATCGGTGCTGGTAGTTTAACGTTCACGCGCAATTTCTTATCGGACTTAATGACGTATCCGGAGTTTGACGGCAGTGAAATCTGCCTAATGGACATCGACGAAAAGAAGCTTGGAATGATGGATGCGCTGGCCAGAAAGATGATTGCACAAGAGTCGTTAAACATGCGGGTGCACTCGACAACGGATCGTCGGGAGGCGTTGCGGAACGCCGATTATGTCATCATCACCATTCAGGTTGGAGGGCTGGACGCGTTTGCTCTTGATATAGAAATTCCGCGCAAACATGGTGTTTTGCAATGTGTCGGAGATACGATGGGACCCGGTGGAGTGTTTCGCGGGCTGAGGCATTTGTCCGTCATTTCGGAGATATACAAAGAACTCGAGGAAGTAAGCCCGGACGCGCTTGTCCTGCAATATTCCAACCCGATGGGAATCATATGCCGTGCGGTCGCGGCCTCTTCAAGCATCCGCACCGTGGGGCTTTGCCATTCGGTTCAAGGCACCTCGGAGCAATTGGCACAATTTATCGGCGCTCCCTACGGTGAGATAGATTACTGGGTAGCCGGAATCAATCATATGGCCTGGTTCCTCGAATTCAATTGGAATAGCAAAGATGCCTACCCCTTACTAAGGCAAAGCTACAACGATCCGGAAATCTACGGGATGGAACCGGTCCGTTTTGACCTCATGAAGCATTTCGGATATTTCGTTACGGAGTCGAGCGGGCATGCATCCGAATACTACCCTTATTTCAGAAAACGGCAGGAGCAAATAGATGAACTGGTTACCAAATTCACTCATCCGTCCACGGACTGGTACGGCTTTGGCCGGACTGCGGGAGCCTTGGATTATACCCGAAACGAGAGAGTGGCGGATTATTACCAATTTTTCGAGAAACAACTTGCTCCGGATGCAAACATTCCCATTTGCCGTTCCAATGAATACGGCGTACGGATTATCCATGCCATAGAAACCAACTCGCTTCTGCGCATCAATGGAAACGTAACGAATAACGGCAGTATCTTCAATTTGCCGAAGGAAGCGTGCGTAGAGGTTCCGTGCATTGTGGACGCTTCGGGGATTCGTCCCTGCATCGTGGGTGAGCTCCCGGTGCAGCTGGCAGCGCTGAATCAAACGAATTTGAACGTTCAAGAACTCGCTGTACAGGGCTTTTTGCACAGAGACAAATCTCTGATTTACCAGGCCGTCAAGCTGGATCCTCTTGCCGGAGCCGCATGTACGCTGGAGCAAATTGATTCCTTGGTAACGGAAATGTTCGAATCTCAGGCTGAATGGCTGCCGCAATTTAAGAGTTAACGGCAAGGAAAGACATGAATGATATTGATATTTACGGAGGTGCGTGATGTCATTCGTAGATCAATACAGAGAAGAAGGCTATGTTTGTTTGCGAAATGTCCTCTCGGAACAGGATCTGAACCCCGTCATTGGCGTGATATCGAAATTTATAGACCAGAAGGCGAAAGAGTGGTATGCGGAAGGCAAAATTTCAGACAAGTTTGAACACCTTTCCATTTATGACCGCTGGGCCAAGATTAGCAGCATGCATTATGAGAATAAAGGGCTTATGAACCTCGAGCTTTTCTCCCGGGAAGTCTATGATTTGATCCGCAATCCGAAATTGGTCCAATTCGTAGAGCAGGTTGTGGGCCAAGAGCTTGCAGCGAACGGCGACTGGTGGGTACGCTCGAAGCTGCCTCATGAGGATAAAACCACATATCCCTGGCATCAGGACAGCTTTTACTATGGCGGACAAGATGCGTGGAATCCGGATTTTCATATCCTATCCGTTTGGATTCCCCTTCTGGACGTCGACACCGTAAACGGCTGCTTGCAGCTGATCCCGGGTAGCAATAAATGGGGACGCGTCCCGTTCCAAATGAATGAGCACAATCATTTGGTTCCCGCCATAAATGTCGAAGAGAAGGGCGAAATTCTTACGATGGAAATGCAAAAGGGTGATGTTCTGTTCTTCAATCAGCTCACGTTACATCGTTCGCTTCCGAATCTTTCCGAACATGTCCGATGGTCGATCGATCTTCGCTACAGCCCGGCCAACCAACCTTTTTCCTGGCATATTGATCCTGATTTCGGCAAAAGATTTCCGAATTTGATTGTGAAACGGCCTTCCGACCCCTCGAAAGAGACGACATGGGAACAATGGTATGACCGCCACTTGAACCGGATGTAGAGAAGCGGTCGAATTGCGGCTTTCAGGTGCTATACGAACCTATTAAAAATACTAACATCTGCAATATCTGAAAGCGGTATCACTCAAAAATACATAGGAGGACAGCTTATACGAAGAAAGAGGAAAACCGTGTCATTGATGTGACGAAGCAAGTGGCGGATTAAACACATCGATTTTTAAAATAAGGAGCTGATCAACCTTGTTTAATATTAGAGATTTTGGAGCTGTTGGAAACGGGATCCAAGATGATACCGCAGCGATTCAATCGGCCATTGAAGCTTGCCGTGCAAAGGGCGGCGGCCAAGTAGTCGTACCGCAGGGGACTTATTTGTGCTCGCCATTTGTATTATATTCCTATATCAATTTACACCTGGAATCGGGATCCGTTCTTTTGGCTACGACAGACCTCTCGAAATATCCGGATAATATTGAAAATCAAAGGGCCGGAATGATTCGGGCGATAGATGCAAAATCCATCTCTATCACCGGAGTGGGAACGATTGATTTGCAGGGTATGAAATTTATGGATGCTTCCCGTGCTCGAATAGGTGACGCTGGTGTCCTCGACTACGATGAAATGCGTACGCGCCAGAAGGAAACATTCAGAAAAATGGATGACGGCGTAGAAGACGGTCCCGCACTTGATCTAGAACGTCCGGGGAATCATATGCAGTTCCACCGATGCGAGAATATAACGATGCGGGATATCGTGATTTTGGATTCGCCTCAATGGACCGTCCAATGTACTGGCTGCCAAGATATCGTGATATCCGGTGTTACGATTAAATCGAATCTCCTTATTCCAAATTCAGACGGGATCCATTTGCAGAATTGCCAACGTGTCCGTATATCCGACTGCCATATTGAATGCGGCGATGACGCATTTGCATTTACAGGATACGGACCCGAAGGCAGTTTTACTGAGGATGTAGTGGTCACAAATTGTACGTTGATTTCCCGATCCTCTGCCATTCGCATGGGTTATGGCAAATCGAATATGCGGAACATGCTCTTTAATAATATCATTATAAAAAATTCCAACCGCGGCATTGCTGTGTTCCAACGGGATGCAGGAATCATGGAGAACATCATCTTCTCCAATTTCGTAATCGAAACCCGACTGCACACTGGACACTGGTGGGGACAAGGCGAACCGATTTCTATCACTTCAACGATTCACAATTCTGCCGAAGGCTTCGGTAAAATAAAGAATGTTCTTTTCAGCAACATCTTCGCGAAAGCTGAATCCGGGATGCTGCTGTACGGATGTCCGGAAAGCATTATCGAAGATGTGGTTTTCGACAACGTTCGTTTTGAAATCACTCCGAGTAAGCTGGCGGAGCGATATGGCGGCAATATCGACCTCAGACCGGTCAAAGATATCACTTTCGGTTTGTTCGAACATAAAGAATGCGGCTTATATGCCGAAAAAGTCAACGGCTTGAGGGTGCACAATTTTAACTTGCACTGGAATGGAAATCCGCCATCTTATTTCGAGCATGGCCTCGAATTTAACGATTGCGAAAATGTGGTCGTGGACGGGTATACGGGCAAAGCCCCTCACCAGTCCGAGAAAAGCCGGTCGATTTGTGTTGAACGCTGCAACAAAGTAACAGTAAGAAATTCCGATGATGCTTCTGAACTCTTGACATCGAATTAATTTAAAAAGAACGAACAGGGCGGTGGGGGGCCAACCCCTCACCGCTTTCCTCATATCCTTTTTTGGAGGGGAACAGATGAACGGAAATACAATGGCAAAAGAAAAATATGAACAGTTGATGCGGGATGGATATTGTGTATTCGAACAAATACTGGATGAGCCGCTGCTGGAGCAGCTACGCGACAAAACCAACGATCTACTCGATAGGCAATCAGAAGAATTAACCAGATCTCTCCGTAATATGGGGAGCGATATTCCTGTAGAGGTAGACCCGTTTTTCGCCGAATTGATTGCTTGGCCGAAGGCATTGGAAGCTCTGGCTTCCTTGGGATTTCCCAAAGCTCGATTCAGAAGCGGTTATATTATCAGCAAACCGCCGCACAGCCCGAGACTGTTCTGGCATCATGACTTTTCCGAGTGGACGGCTCCGGATGGTTTCGGTCCCCTTCCGCAGATGGTGTTCCTTATGTATTATCTGGTGGATACGACGCCGTTTAACGGTTGCCTGCGGGCGATCCCGGGTTCACATGTAAACGACAACCCGCTGCATGATGAGCTGCTCCAGACGGCTGATGCCCACTCCGCTCACATGAGGAGTACGCTTGACCTGGATCAGCCGGCTTTCTCCTTCCGTCCCGACGAGGTTGATGTTCCGGTCAAGGCAGGGGACTTGCTGATCGGAGATTCCAGATTGCTTCATGCCGCGCACGCCAATCAGTCGGATGTCCGCAGGACAGTCATTACCTTATGGTACCATCTGGATGTGGAGGCTTTATCGGAAACGGTTCAAGCAGCCTATGCGAAGTATAATATGAAGCTTTCTGAAGGATGGCAAAAATGGCCGGAGGAGGCAAAGAAGAAGGTCGAACCACTCTTTGCCGTTTATGAAGGAACCGCCGAACCCCTGATGGGATCCCGGAAAAGACCCAAGCGGGGGTATGGAAATCGAACGTAGCTCAGTCGATTGGAAGTCATACCGTATTGGTCATAGAACAAGAGTATAAACAGGGAGGCTAATTAAAATGAGCTCAACAGTCAAATCTGCTGTTATCGGTTATGGCATGGGGAAGCATCATGCGTACCTTATGACGGAGGCGGGAATTGATTTTGTCGCGGTATGCGAGCCTGATCCGTCCCGGAGAGAGCAGGCGAAAATCGATTATCCGCAAATCCGTACTTACGCGAGTGTTGACGAATTATTGGCACAGCCTGATATTAATTTAGTCGTTGTCGTTACGCCGCATAATACGCATGCCGATTTGATCAGGCAGGTGTTGGAAAGCGGGAAGAACTGCGTTGTCGACAAACCGTTCGTCATCCACGCATCCGACGCATGGGCACTGATCGATCTAGCCAAACAAAAAGGCGTTATGTTGTCGATCCATCATAACCGCCGTTGGGATGCGTGGTATGTAACAGCGCAGCATATCATTCAGCAAGGCTTGTTGGGTGATATCTTCAGCGCTGAATGCGACTTTAGCGGCTTCGGACATCCGGGGACGACTTGGCGTTCATTCAAAGAAGCATCCGGCGGAGCTTTCTATGATTGGGGCGCCCATTATATGGACTGGATGCTGGGAATCATCCCCGGGAAAATGAAATCGATCCGCGGCTATGCACAGAAACGGATGTGGCACGATTACTCGAATGAAGACCATCTGGACGTCATGATTCAATTTGAAAGCGGCGCCGTTGTACACGCTCAATCCTCCAACATCGCGTATGCCCCCAAGCATTCATTCCGCATATTGGGAACGAAGGGGGCAATTGTTTGCACCAAAGGGGAAGGCCCAGAGGAAGAGAGAATCATTCGACTGTACTCGGAAATAGATGGAGTTCTCGTAGAGACGCAGGTTCCGTTTCTATATCCGTATGGAGAGAAAGCAAGAGATGCAAACTGGAGGAAGTTTTACGATAATATTCTCGATCATTTGACGAATGGAGCGGAGTTAATCGTCAAACCGGAGCAGGTTGCACGCGTTATCGCTGTTCTCGAAACCGCGACCAAATCGGCCGAAGAAGGACTCGAGCTTCCCGTGCCGTTCGAAAACTAATTTTAATAGTAGACAAGGCTGCAAACGGAACGCGTCTATCGGCGCTTCCGTTTGCAGTTTTTCGGGAGGAGACCTATCATGAACGATAACTTTAAAACGAAAGAAGATATTTGCGCACATTTGGGCGATGATTACGCTCGTTTCTTGGGAGCCATAGTCCCCCCCATCTTCCAGACCTCAATCTTTACCTTATCCGATAATCAAGGCTATGCGTACACGCGGGGTGCAAACCCCACCACGGAAATCGCCGAGAAGAAAATCGCCGCATTGGAAGAGGGGGAGGAAGCCAGATGCTTTTCTTCTGGAATGGCTGCCATCAGTGCATCGATCATGCGGGTATTGAGCAAGGATGGGCATGTGATTTGTCCTTTGAACGCCTATCATCCGACAAGGGTATTTCTTAGTGAATATTTGCAACGCTTCGGTGTGGAAACCACTTTTGTTTCCGGGACATCCATAGAGGAAATCGAGCAGGCGATTCGGCCGAACACCCAATTAATCTTTTTGGAAAGCCCTGTATCCTATGTATTTACCATGCAGGATATGGGAGCCATCGCAGAGCTCGCCAAAGCCCATGGGATCAAGACAATCATTGATAATACATGGGCAACACCGTTATATCAGAATCCTTTGGCTTTCGGTATCGACATTGTCGTGCATTCCGCCTCCAAATATTTGGGAGGGCACAGTGATATTGTTGCCGGGGTTGCGATTGCCAGCAAGCAAATGATAGCCGAGCTTACGCAAGAGCGGCTTCTTTACGGGGCTTGTATGGATCCGCATCAATCCTGGCTGCTTCTGCGCGGCTTGCGTACACTTCCCGTTCGCATGCGTCAGCATCAGGAAAACGCGATGAAGATTGCAACATATCTGGACCAGCATCCTAAAGTCACGCAGGTGTTGCATCCAGGTTTGCCGAGCCATCCTCAGTATGAATTGGGACGTAAACAATTGACGGGATACACCGGGTTGTTCGGTTTCTGTCCGACGGGCAGTGCCGACGCCATTATGGAGATGGTGAACGGGCTGCGCCACTTTACAAACGCCCCTAGTTGGGGAGGTTTCGAAAGCTTGGTAACGACACCCGGTGTAGGGATGACGGGAGATCAGTCGAAGCTGACCGGAATCCCGCAAGGGCTTCTGCGGGTTTCCATTGGACTGGAGAACGTTGATACTCTGTTAGAAGATTTAGAGCACGGTCTAAGCAAAATTTGAATAAAGGCGAGTCATACAACTGCTGAAATGGAATCTCAACGAATGATCAGGATGAGAGAAAGGAAGGTGCAAAATCTTGAGCCGATTCATGATTTCATGTACGACTTGTTCGTTAAGAGGTTATGGGAGAGACGAAATTCTAAGCACCTTCGAGCATGCCCCCCAAGCAGGCTTTAAGTACTGGGGCCTTGCCGGCCCTCCTTTATGGACGCTTGGCGCCGCACGCTGGTTTGACGCGGATAAGGTCCACCGCTACTCCACCCAAAGCGGTTTCGTCGGTTGTACCGAAGCATACGGCCCCTCATTCCCGACAGATTCCGTCGAGTCGGCGGAGCTGGCTGCGGCAGACGTCGCCCTGATGTTCGACGTAGCCGACGCGGTTCAAGCCCCTCTCGTCGTCATTACAGGCGGCAAACCAAACGGAGAAACCGGACTGCGGGCGGCCGTCTCCGGCATTCGCCAAATGCTCCCTTTGATTCGAAACAAGCGGGCAAGGCTAGCCCTAGAGCCGCATTTCGGTTCGCAGTTTCAGACTAGAGCCGATTATGACTACTTGTTCTCGCAAATCGACGATTCTCGCGTAGGGATTACGATCGATACCGGCCACTTCCATTCGGCCGGCGTGGACTGGAAAGCGATCATCCGCGATTTCGGAAGCAAAATTTACAATATTCATCTCAAGGATCATATCGGTAAACAATCCGTCGAAATCGGCAAAGGGGAGATCGATCTTCACGGACTGATCGAAGAGCTGCACAAGATCGATTATAAAGGTGCACTGGCTGTGGAAATGGAAGTCGAAGACCCGCAAAATCTGCCGCAATACTGCAAGCAATCTTATTCTTATATTAGCAAGCTGGTTAAAGAAGTAACAGGAGAGGACGCTTTGTAACCGCAGCTTGATGCATAAACATGCAAAGCCTGCATGCCGATTCGGCGTGCAGGCTTGTTTTCATTCGTTTAATGGACCTTAACCGCCTATCGGCTCCTTCCACCAATCCAAAGGTCCGTTCAAATAGGCTTTATCTTCTTCGATCCATTCTTTCCACTTGGCTTCATTGGGTAAAGTAAAGCCGCTATTCGCACGGCTTTTCTCAATTTGTCCATTAACGCCAAGCAAACGCAAGATACGGCGATCTTTCAGTTCCGCAGCTTTTTGAATCAGCCGCTGAATGTTGGGTCCGTTAAAATTACAAGTAGGTCTATACCAAGAATACGTATACATCCCGCCCATTAATATACGATTGACGTTCGAAGTATTGGGAGTGCCCGAATGCAAAATGCCGGAGAATATAATCACATCACCGGCCTTCAGGGAAAGCAGGACTTCATCCGGATGAGGTTTAAATTGATCTTCCGGATCGATATAAATTTCGTTCCGATGGGATCCGGGAATGACTCGTAATGGCCCGGTTTCCTCGGTCATATTCTCCAGGTAAGTCAGCGCCAAGGCTTGGCGCGGAATCTGATAGTCCATGCCGTTCGGAGCAAACCCATACATATCGCGATGCCATCCACTGACCCTGCCTGCTGAGGTCTCTTTAGGTTGGGGGTGGAATCCATTTAAATTGGCATCGCCTATTTGAACAAACGGTCCCATGACAAGCTCCAAGAAATCCAAAATGTCAGGGTGTGCGGTCATGGCCAGCATGGTTCTCGGTCTGCGTTCCACCATGTCAGTAATGACGTAAGTGCCTTGTTCGCGGTCTCCATAAACTTCCTCTCGAACCTGTTGATAGGTTTCCTTCCATTCATCAATTTGTCCTCGATCGAATAGTTGAGGCAATATCGTGAATCCGTCTCTCTTAAATTGTTCCAAATGCTTCGCGAAATCTATAGTACCAGCCAACATCTCCCAGCTCCTTCTTTCAAACGTTTTTGATCATAAACGACCAATGAGCATTTGCGCATCTTCGTCTCTAACAGTACATGTATATAGAGTAATTTCAGATAAATTTGTTTTTTTTCGAGATTTTGTTGGATCATTATAGACCACGGATTTCGGCAAGTTCATAGCGTGCAGAGTACCACTTTCGGGGAGAGTGGTTAATCCATATGTTCTGAGCTTAGGAAACAAACATCTCAAAAAGCACTAACAAAAAACTGTTGACACCAAATTTGACGCACTATATAATTCATTTCAAGATCATTAATTAATTCTTTTATAAAAGTATTTTAATTTATGTTAAAAGACCTAGAAGCGTTGCGTAAAAGTTCTCGATCAACTCTACAGCTAGATCATTTTTACTCTTGATGGTCAGACCCTGCCCCAAACCGTTTTTCTGTCGGAAGTAGGACAGAAATCCCGCACTTGCTCTTTCCTTCTTCATGTGCATATCGCCTGCCTATACCCGAAAGGCGATTTCGACAAAGTCGATTCCACCACATCATACTACAGTGCAACCGGCAAGCCTTCAGACTATTAGAAAAACTATCAGGACGAACACATTAAGCCGGCAATCAACGGTCTGAAGTATTCGATAATTGAATCAAACAGAAGAAGGAACCGCTTCAACATAGCTGTTCCTTCTTCTGTTTATATGGATTCCAATCACTGGGCTGAAGATCAATTTGACGATGGAAACGGTCGATTTAACGCTTATCGCAGCAATTATAATTCCCATGAGCATTTCGGGGTTACTAAGGAGAGGGTCAAATTGATCAATCATAAATTGGCTGTAGCGTTATTCACCTTGCGGGACGTGCTGCCGAACCGGCTTCCAGAAGGACTAAAGAGGCTGAAAGAGATGGGTTGTGTCGGCGTAGAAACCGGGGACTACTTCGGCTACACGGTTGAAGAGATTGCCGAAATGCTAAAGGAAACCGGCATGAAAATGGTATCCTTACACAGAAGTTTGGAAGATTTCTCCGATCCGGAGTGCTGGGAACGAATAGTCAAGGATGCCCGTCTGCTGCAAACCGAAATTCTGGTTTTTCCCGGGACCGGGCCGGACTTTACGGTGGAAAGGTACAAAAAACATAAGGAACTGTTGGATGCAACAATCGTAAAGGCGGCGGAAAACGGTTTTCGGATCATCATGCACAATCATAATTGGGAAGTTAACACTCAAATAGATGGTTCGAATGGGCTGGATTATTTGCTTGGACACGGTAAAGAGGACAGCAAGGCTCTGGCGGAATTCGATATCTATTGGTTGGCCAAAGGCGGTCAAGATCCTCTTGCGTTCATCAGCAAATATCCGAACAGGGCCCCGATCCTTCATATGAAGGATATGACGGGCGATGAAAGAGGAACGTATGCCGAAGTCGGAAACGGAATTATCGACGTTCCTGCCATTATCGCCTGGGGTGAGAAAAACGGGGTCGAGTGGTATATGGTTGAGCAGGATGAATGCCCTGGAAATCCTTGGGATAGTGTACAAATGAGCTTGGAATATCTGCAGGGATTGAAACTGAAATAAACAAAATACCGCTGAACTTTAATCAATAGGAGCTGATTCAAAGTGAAAGAGAAACTAGCGGTAATCCTCGACATTTTATACCCTGTTCTGACGAAGGAGCGCTCCGTACTGGTCAATACGGTAAAAGGAAAGTGAATTGAGGAAGGAGGAGATTCGGTGAATTTGACGCATAGTGATGTAGAGAAATATCATCGCGATGGATATTTGCTGGTGGAAAATGTATTCACTCAGCAAGAAGTCGATTATATGCTTCATGAGATCGAGCACGGTGAAAAGGTGTCTGCTTTGACGGCGGAAATGAGCGATAAGCGGGGAAGGAAGGCGAAGCTGGCCATTTGGGAAGACCTTACAGACGACATCTGGTCGGCCGTTTCTACGTGTCCGCGAATCGCGAATTCGGTTCGAATTTTACTGGGTGAAGAAATCTCTTTTTATCATGGGAAAGTGATGCTGAAGAAAGCGCACGAAGGAGGTGCGTGGGAGTGGCATCAGGATTACGGATATTGGTACCCTAGCTTTATGTTTCCGCATATGATCAGCGCTTTTACGGCTCTCGACGAGGCAACTTCCGAGAACGGTTGTTTAAAGGTGCTGAAGGGCTCTCACAAGCTTGGCCGAATCGACCACGGAATGCTTGGCGGCCAGTTGGGGGCCGACCTTGAACGATTAATGATGGTTGAACAAACGTTGGAACAAGTCGAGGTTCAAATGAAGCCAGGCTCCGTACTGTTTTTTCATTGCAACCTGCTGCATGCGTCAGGCCCTAACCTTTCCGATCAACACCGGCGCTCATTCATTGTCTGTTACAACGCGTTATCCAATCCGTGCACCTTAGACCAGGTGGACAGGAATTGCATACCGGTTCCGGCAGGCAGCGACAAGCTTTTTTAAAGGGATCTTAAAGGATCGAGTAGATGATAAAGGAGGAAGTCAAATTGGAACAACGGATTGTGTTTACCGGAAAACAACAAGTGGAGCTTGAGACGTATCAACCTGAAGAGGTAGGATCGGGTCAAGTTGGTGTGAAAAGTTATTATTCTTTATTGAGCACCGGAACAGAAAATATTGCGTTTAATCAGGTTTTTGAGAAAGGGACCCATTGGGCGGGCTGGGTAAAATACCCCTTCTATCCCGGCTATGCGGTTGTAGGGGAAGTCGTAGACATAGGGGAAAATGTAACATCGATTCACAAAGGTGATTTGGTCGCTCTACGCAGAGGGCATGGCTCCTATCATATTGTTTCGGAAGAAGAATGTTTCCCGATTCCTTCCGATATGGATGCTAAGGATGCCACATGGTTCGCTTTGGCGAAGATTACATTCTTGGGAGCTAAAGCCGCGAATTACGGTATGGGCGAAAATATACTGGTTATTGGAGCAGGGCCGGTTGGGCAAATGACGCTTCGTTGGGCTTACGCGCTTGGAGCGGAGCGCATCATCTCCACTGATTTCTTTGAAGAGAGGCTTACATATTCACGACAAGGCGGCGCAAGCTTCGTACTGGACCAGCCTGTTACGGATTCCGTTGATCGGATTAAGTCCCATTTTGACGGGAGACTGCCGGATATCGTCATTGATTCGACAGCAAACCCGAAGGTTCTTAAATCCGCGTTAAGCTTGGTTAAGACGCAAGGTAAAGTTGTCATTATGGGGGATTGCGGAAGATTTTCGGAACAGGAATTGATCAGCGATGTCGTTACCCGAGGAATTACGATCGTTGGCGCACATGACGGGTTGGCAGTTGGGGAGTGGAACGCGCATCGGATTCATCGTTCATTTTGCAATTATGTCCAATCCAAACGCTTTCATCTAGAAGGACTGATCTCGCATGAATTTAGGCCAAACGAGTGTGTCGAAGCTTACCGTACTGCAAACGAAGCCATTCGACAAACGATGGGCATTTTATTCAATTGGCGTTAATTAGGTAGAGCGACTTATTCGAAGGAGTGTGCTCGACGTGATATTTTCCCCTTGTATTGATATTATCTTTTCTCATCATGACCTTTCCTTCTCGGAAAAAGTACGTAAAGTACATAAACTAGGTTATTCGGCATATGAGTTTTGGAGCTGGACCGATTTGGACTTGAATGAAGTAGAAAACGTACAAAACGAATTGGGAATCAAGGCAGCCACTTTTATCGCGAACGCGTCTCCTTTGATTCATCCGAACTACCGTAGTCATTATGAAGAAGAAGTCATCAGGAGCATTGCTGTAGCTCAACGCCTCGGGACGAAAAACCTGCTGACTCTCACCGGTTGGCAAACCTATGACGAAATTCCGCGGGAATCGCAATATCAAAGTATTGTCGAGGGGTTGAAAAGAGTGGCCCCCCATTTAGAACAATCCGGGATCACGATCGTATTGGAATCCTTAAATGAGTTTGATCATCCAGGCTATTTTCTGCGTTCCTCTCAAGAAGCTTTCAGTATCATTGACGAGGTGGGAAGCCCGAATATAAAAGTGCTTTTCGATATTTACCACCAGCAAATTTCCGAAGGCAACCTTACTCCGAATATTATCAATAATCTTGATAAGATCGGTTATTTCCACATTGCCGATCATCCTGGCCGCAACGAACCCGGAACAGGTGAAATCAATTATCACAATATCCTTCGGGCTATCGAACAGGCTGGTTATACAGGCTTTCTCGGGTTGGAATATAAACCTGAAATGGATCCCGAGCTGAGCTTACAGACATTTAAAGAGAATTACATCCTAATCTCCAAGTCCAGCTCAAGATGAATCCAAATCATTGGAGGGGTATTGGTGAATCCATCTTGTTTGAAGTACGCCTTGACTGAGGAAGAGAGAAGGACGTTCAATGAAACCGGATATTTGATCGTGGAGAATGCGTTGTCCCCCGAGCAAGTCAGGATGCTGACGGCGGAATGCGACCGAGTACACCAGCAAAAGATCAGAGAAGGATATGACCCGAAAACGGTGCTGACTCATAAAAATTTTGTTCCCGACTCCGATTTATTTCTTGATATGGTCGACTATGAGAAGATTTTGCCGAAAGTTTGGGGCGTTCTAGGCTGGAACATTTACTTATATCACGCCAGTATGATGTTGACGCCTCCGACTGGACTGGAAAAGAAAGAGTACACGTTCAGCTGGCATCAGGATAGCGGACAGGTGAATCATGAACCGGAATTTCACCCGCGGCCGCGTTTATCGCTTAAGGTGGCTTACTTCTTGTCCGATGCCTCGGAACCGGACCGTGGAAATTTATGGCTTATTCCCGGAAGCCACTTATATGAAAACTTGGAGTTACCAGAGAAAGGCCAACCCGAAGGAGCGATCCCGGTTTGCGTTAAGCCGGGTACGGCAGTCTTGTTTGATAGACGGATATGGCATGCAGGAACCATGAACTGGTCGGACATCACGCGCAAAGTACTTTTTTACGGTTATGGATATCGTTGGATTCGCACGCGGGAAGAAACCACAGTAGAGCAATTATGGGATAAATGCGATCCGATTCGCCGGCAACTGCTCAGTGCGGCTGTGAACTGCGACGGATATTATACTCCGACTGACGAAGACGTCCCATTGCGAACGTGGCTGAAAGAACATCAACCGAAGATGGCTTAATCAATGACTTGAGTGATCCGGTGAATATCTGGGCAACTACGGTGTAACATGAAGCATGTTCACCCAAATGAGACAAAGAGGGAGATAGGTATGAAAATCACAGACATTAAGAGCGCGGTTATAGGCGAACAGATCGTATTGAGAGTATGCACGGACAAGGGTATTGACGGCTTTAGCGAGATGGAGAAAAAGGATTATATAATACCTTTGATTCCGTTTTTTGCAGATGTAATTAAGGATTGCGATCCGACGAACGTGGCTTCCGTCGTTCGTCGTATGCGCCGTCTTGGTGGTTTTAAACCTTGGGGTAAAATCATGAGCGCGATTGAAATGGCAGTATGGGATATCGCAGGCAAAGAAGCCGGCCTTCCTGTATACAAACTGCTAGGCGGTAAGGTGCGCGACAAAGTTCGGATATATAACGGAGGCGTTGTCAATCCAAATCCACCGCACCCAATCGCTGATACGCCGGAAAAAGTCGGCGAGAATATTCTTGCACTGAGCGAAATGCCTGAAGGCTTGACAATTGTGAAAATGGGAATTGGATTTCATGGCCACTTCCACGAGAAGAATTTCGACTTAACCGATTATACATATAACGCATATCCCGATCCAAATGACAAATTAACTCCTTTCAAAATCGGTGGATTGCTTACTGAAAAAGGACTCGATTTGTATGTTGACTACATTTCTAAAGTCAAAAGCGTCATAAAGGATCGAGTAGGGCTTGCACTTGACTGTGGTCCCGGTATGACAGCTATCGATGCATTAAGGTTGGCCAAGGCTGTCGAGCCGCTCAACGTTCTGTGGTTGGAAGACACCATCGCTGGAGATTTCACACCATACACGCTTGCACATATTTATCGCGATATCACAATGCAAACGACGACTCCGATTCACACGGGGGAACAACTTTACCTGCGTGAAAATTGCCGCGAGCTTATTGAGACGCGCGCGATCAACGTAATCGGTCCTGACCCGGCGGATGTTGGCGGAATCGCGGAATTAAAATGGATTGCTGAATACGCTGATCTGCATGGAATTATGATGGCTCCGCATGGTGGTGGTGACGGAATATTTGGTATGGCGGCGTTGACGCACGTATGTTCAACCATGCCCGATAATTACATCGCCTACGAATTCCCACCAGGCAGACCAAGCTGGTACTACGATATCGTCGAAGGGTTACCAGATCAATTCCTTAGGGACGGACATGTACAAGTTTGGGATAAACCCGGCCTTGGCGTTGAATTTAATATAAACAAAGCGTCGAAATATCTCGATCCGGAAGATAGAAACTTCTTCTTGAAATAACCAATAGCCGCAATATGAGCCGGGGCTTAGGAAACGAATATCTTAAAAAGCTCTAACGAAAAAACTGTTGACACCAAATTTTACGTACTATATAATTCATCTCAAGATCATTAATTAATACTTTTATAAAAGTATTTATATTTATGTTCGTTAGTAGAATCAACCGAAAAGGTACATACAAAATAGCATACGGGAAGTGTAACGGAAGAATTCATGATTTGGCGCTGATCTACAAATGCGACAACAATTTGAAAGCGGTTACGAATAATTTCTTTGTAAAGATAGCTCATCAAATAGGGGGATATCTAATGAAGATCATAGACGTTAAGAGTGCAATTATTGGTACCAATATCGTAGTAAGAGTAGTCACTGACAAAGGTATTGATGGCTATGGCGCGGTTGAGTATGGCAAAGATTATGTACAGCCATTGATTCCGTTTTTTGCAGAAGTAATTAAGGGCTGCGATCCTACGAACGTGGCTTCCGTCGTGCGTCGTATGCGCCGCCTCGGCGGTTTTAAACCTTGGGGCAAAATCATGAGTGCCATCGAAATGGCGGTATGGGATATAGCGGGCAAAGATGCCGGCCTCCCTGTATACAAACTTCTTGGCGGTAAGGTTCGCGACAAAGTGCGGGTCTATAACACAAACTATGTCAATCCAAATCGACCTCACCTAATCGCCGATACGCCGGAAAAAGTCGGCGAAAATATCCTTGCGCTTAACGAACTGCCAGAAGGCTTTACAATTGCGAAAATGGGAGTCGGGTTTCACGGCCACTTCCACGAGAATATCAGCTTAACCGATTACACCTATAACGCATATCCCGATCCAAACGACAGATCTCCTTATAAGATAGGTGGACTGCTTACTGAAAAAGGACTCCATTCGTGTATCGACAGAATTGCAAGAGTCAAAGACGTCATAAAAGATAGAGTAGGGCTTGCAGTTGACTGTGGCCCCGGTATGACATCTATCGATGCGTTAAGGCTGGCCAAGGCTGTCGAGCCGCTGAACCTTTTGTGGTTGGAAGACACCATCGCTGGAGATTTCACCCCCTACACGCTTGCGCATATTTATCGCGATATCACAATGAATACGACGACTCCTATACATACGGGGGAACAACTTTACCTGCGTGAAAATTGCCGCGAGCTTATTGAAACGCATGCGATCAACGTAATCGGACCTGACCCGGCGGATGTTGGCGGAATCGCGGAATTGAAATGGATTGCTGAATACGCTGATCTGCATGGAATTATGATGGCTCCGCATGGTGTAGCCGACGGACTCTTTGGTATTGCGGCGTTGACGCACGTATGTTCAACCATGCCGGATAATTACATCGCCTTCGAATTTGGTTCTTGCATGCCCGAATGGTGGTATGATATCGTCGATGGGCTGCCGGATCAATTAATTAGGGGCGGACATATAACAGTTTGGGATAAACCTGGCCTAGGCGTTGAATTTAACATCAACAAAGCGTCGAAATATCTCCGTGAGGAAGATAAAACCTTCTTCTTGTCGTGACCAATAACCGCAATTTGACGGGAATCATAGTTGATTAAAGGCAGTTGCCAGTCTAGGAATTTATGATCTTATTCCAGACCGCAACTGCTTTTTTTTACGAGCTACAGGTAAAATCATTTAAAGGAGGAGACCATTGGTGAAAGTAGCAGTAACAGGTGCAAACGGCAGAGTAGGCAAGAAAGTCGTACAGGAGTTGCTTGAGCATCAACATGAGGTGAGAGCAATAGATTTGCATTCGTGGGAAGGGGATGTCCTGATAGAGCATAGGATTGCAGATATTACGAATTTTAAACAAATTATGCAGGCAATTAACGGTTGTGATGCGGTTATTCATCTTGCTGCAATTCCTGGGCCCAGAGATGATCAGGATGGCGAGGTGTTTCAAAATAATGTAATGGGTGTCTATAACGTAGCCTTGGCCTGCGGTTTATCAGGCATTCATCGGCTGGCGATCGCTTCGAGTGATTGTGCATTGGGCTTTGCCATGGCTCACCAAAAGATTAACCCGGTTTATTTGCCTTTTGATGAGAATCACCCGGCAGCACCGGATGACGGATATGGTTTATCTAAACTGGTAGGAGAACAGGTAGCTAAGGGCATCGCTAAACGTTTTGGTATGTCGATCGCTTCCTTACGCATAAGTGCAGCTATAAAGCCCGAAGAGTATTTAAGTGATTCTTTTATTGAACATACGACCTCATTGAAACCAAGTGGTAATTTCTGGTCCTATACTGACATTCGAGATTGTGCGCGCGCATTCCGTCTTGCCATCGAAGCCGATTTACAGGGACATGAGGTATTCCATATCATGGCGAAATATAGTTCATCAGCGATCCCATCACAGCAGTTGATCGATCTGTATTATCCGAATATCCCGCTCAATAAGCAATATACCGCAAATGAGAGTTTTCATGATTGCTCCAAAGCGGAAAAAATCCTTGGATTTGTGCCAAAGTATCGTTGGGATGTAGATTAATAAAGTCTATTACAATATCTAAATGCCACGGAGAATTTTTTTTAAACACTATATTAATTCCTTTAATAAAGAAATTATTCGGAACATGAATACGGAAGTGATCTACAGAAGCGGGGCGCATTATCGGCAGGCTGATAAAGAGGGAGATTAATGAAAGGAGATGATCGGACTGAGGAAAATTCGGATAGGCGTAATAGGCGGGGGAGGATTCTCACGAGCCTCGCATATCGTCAACTATAAAAAACTTAACGACAAGGTTGAACTGGTTGCGCTCGCAGACGTAAACGAGCAAATTGTGAAACAAAATCTAGACGAATTCGGGTTTCAATACGGTTTCACTGATTATGCCGAAATGCTGGCCGATGTAGAACTGGATGCGGTTAGCGTATGCACACCGAACAAGTTTCATGCTCCGGCGACGATTGCTGCATTAAATGCCGGCTGCCATGTGCTTTGCGTCAAGCCGCCAGCAATGACCGGTGCAGAAGCGATTGCAATGAAAGAAGCGGCGGATAAGGCCGGAAAAATTTTAACTTATGGTTTTAATTTTAGACATACGAACGAGGCGCAAATTTTAAAGCGTTTTGTCGATGCCGGCGAACTGGGGCGCATTTACACCGGTCGCGTTTCCGCTCTTCGCAGAAGCGGGATTGCAAGCTGGGGTGCATTTACGAATAAAGAACTGCAAGGCGGAGGACCGCTCATCGATATCGGTGTGCATATGCTCGACCTCGCGCTGTATTTGATGGGCTACCCGAAACCGAAGACAATAATGGGCGTGACTTACCAAGAACTCGGCAATCGTCCGTTGACGCCGACTTGGGGAGGAAGATGGGACTATAAAAATATTTCCATCGAAGACATGGCGACGGCGATGATTATATTCGAGAATGGTGCGTCGCTTCAGCTGGAAACGAGTTTTATTGGACATATGAAAGAACTTGATGTCATGAACATAACATTGCACGGTACCGAAGGGGGCTGCAACTTCTCGCCGCTTTCCATCTTTCAGGACAAGCATGGAACTTTGATTGATATTACTCCAGCTTACATACCGGATTCAAATGCCGGCAAATCAGAAATCGAAACGTTTGTCAATGCCGTCTCCGGACAAGGTGAATTGATATGCACCGCTGATGAAGGCATTAAGGTGCAGCAAATTATCGAAGGCATATACCGCTCCGCCGAAACAGGAGAAACTGTGCATTTTCAATAATATCTCGACCACGGTATAACCCATACATCTTGGATTGCGGAAAAGCGAAAGGTCGATGCATCATTCGTTCTATTCATCTATACACAAACGAAACTAATTAATGATATCTAAAGTAATCATTTTGTATATACAAAAGAAATAATCATATGATGATCATCATATGATCATAATACGATCATATATAATCATAGAGTCAATCAGAAAAGTTTTATAACGTAGTTTGCTGTGAAAACGCTAACAAATAAAGAGGCAGCATTTAGACTTGGTGGAAGAAAAGGTGGTGTACCGTGGCCTTTCTCCTGATGACGCTCGTTCAAATGAATGAAAGCGATTGCAGTTAACTTTCTTAATGATTAAAAAAACACCTACATAGTGATAAAGAAAGGGGTATTTCAACTCATGAATGTCACCAAATTTTCAAAGCAGTATGTGCTGCACTTATTTTTAATACCTGCGTTGGTACTCACTCTGTTGTTCAATTATGCGCCGATGTTTGGCAATGTCGTAGCGTTTATGGATTACAGCATGTTCGACGGCTGGATGGGGCTGGGCAGCCCGTGGGTCGGATTAGACAATTTCAAAACTTTCTTGAGTGAACAGTGGTTCTACGACCTGGCGCTTCGCACGTTGACGTACAGCATCTCCATTCTAATCTTCAGCTTTCCCGCTTCGCTGATTCTGGCGCTGCTGCTTAATGAATTGAGAAATCAATTGTTCAAGAAGATCGCCCAAACCGTCTCCTATATTCCGCATTTTGTGTCCTGGGTCACGGTAGCAGCCATGCTTTATATGTTTCTCAGCGTCGATATGAACGGACTCGTGAATAATATCAAAGTTGCGCTGTTTGGCGGGGAACGGCTTATCTTTATGCAGGATACGAAATTGTTTTTACCGCTGCTCATTGTAACGCAAGTATGGAAAGAGATGGGTTGGGGGTCAATCCTCTATTTGGCGGCCATTTCCGTGATCGATCCTCATTTGTACGAAGCAGCCGCGATCGACGGTGCGGGACGCTGGCGGCAGATGATTCACGTCACTCTTCCGGGGCTTGTACCGACAACGGTTGTATTGATGATCTTTACTTTGGGCTCGTTGTTCGGCGGCAATTTCGATCAGATGTTCAATATGCAGAACATCGTTATTCAGGATCAAACGAATATCATCTCCACCTACATCTATTATCAAGGTGTAAAAGGGGCACAGTTTTCCATTTCGACTGCGGTCGGTCTGTTTGGCGGAGTAATCAGCTTTATCCTGCTAATGATAGGCAACTACGTAGGCAAAAAAATCAGCAATACGTCGATCGTATAAGTTAGGGGGAACAGATACAGATGGCGAATGCAAGTACGAATACAAGAACGAATGCAAGTGCGAATGCAAGTGCAGTAGATACAATGCCAGCCGTGCGGAAACGCCATAAAATCCGAGTTTCAACAGGTGAGCGAGTTTTCGATACGTTAAATATATTGTTCATGCTGGTGTTGATTGCTATAACCATATATCCATTCTGGTATATCATCGTCATGTCATTAAATGAGGGTAATGATGCGATGGCCGGACCGATCTGGTTCTGGCCTCGGAAATTCACATTGATAAATTATGAGTATGCGTTGAATAATCCCTACTTAATTCAATCTTTTTTAGTAACGGTTGCCCGTGCGGTGCTAGGAGCACTCCTCTCGATTTCCGTTCTGCTGCTTGCCGCTTATGCGTTATCAAAACGGTATCTGAAATTCCGCAAGACCTATATCTTTCTCTTCATGATTCCTTTATTCATCGGCGGCAATGTCGTTACCAATTATCTGGTCATTGCCAAATTCGGATTGTTGAATAACTTTCTCGTTTACATTTTACCGGGAGCGTTTAGTTTCTTCTTCATGATCATTATCCGCACCTTCATCGAACAACTGCCCGAAGGGATGGAAGAGTCGGCGATGATTGATGGAGCCGGGTACCTCAGGGTCTTTTACCACATTATTATTCCGCTGGCGAAGCCGATCCTGGCCGCTATGGCATTTTTCGTGATGGTGTCCGCCTGGCTGGATTTCTCGTCGAACCTGTTTTATATAACCAAGAAATCGTTGTATGTCATGCAGTACTGGCTATATCTTGTGACTCTCGGACAGAGCAACACCGATTTTATGGATGCAATGAAGGTAGGTGCGGCGATACAGAATGCAGCCCAAGGCGTTTCCGCCCAGCCGACGCCGCAAGTTCTGAAAATGTCTACGCTCGTTATTGTCACTTTGCCGCTCCTGTTCATATATCCGTTCTTCCAGAGATTTTTTATCAAAGGGATGCTCGTTGGTGCAATCAAGGCTTAAACGGTTGAACCTCCTTCGAGACACCGGTTCTTTGTGGTTTGCTCACAGTGGGGCAGTGCACGGCAACACTGTGTCAAATAAAAAAATTAAGGGGTGTACATTCAGGTATGAGTAAGAAACACAAGTGGTTATCTCTCTCTCTGTCGATTGTACTCATTCTCTCGCTTATTGCTGCGTGCAGCAATAACAACGCAACATCGAACAATACAAACGGGAATAAAAACGCAGCGACGAACGATTCAAACAACGACACAGCGACGAACACAAGCAGTTCGAATGACACAAGCACGAATACGGGCGATGCCGTCAGCTCCGATGATCCGCCCGAGCTGGCAAACTGGAAGGAATTGACTTTAACTGGGGTGTGCAACATGCAAACGACCAGTTACGTTCCGGGACAGGATGTTCTGACGCCGATCTGGCGTGCAAAGACGAAGGTTAAACTTGATTGCAGCGAACACAGTACTGCCGGTGGGCCGACGATACAGCAGAGGCTTGCGGCCGACAATCTGCCCGACTCGATTTTAACGAGCGGCGCCGGATTTGGTACGGATAACTACAAGCTGTTGAAGGGTGCAAATAAGCTTCACGTCATTACCAAGGAAGACATCGAGAAATGGATGCCTAGGTATGTGAAACGTCTGGAGAAATATGGCGTTACTCTCGATCAGGTGATGGAAGCCAACAAGGATCCCGAGGACGGAAAAATGTATGGTCTTCCAATGGGGGGGGCGATTGGGGCTTATCCGGGCTTGCAAGACACCCGTTTGATGGATTTGGGCTGGGTAAATCAGTACAATGCCTTTTTCCGCGACGATATTCTCAAGAAGATTTTTCCGAACGCCAGAACGGAAAAAGAGCTTAGACAATTGTATGTGGAAAAGAAAGGCCAGCTGACCTATGAGGATATGACCTCCGACATTCCGATCAACAGCATGGACGATATGCTCAACTATTTGCGTAAAGTGAAAGAGTTGAACATTAAAGAAGGCAACAAACCGGTATCGGCCGTTCTGCAGTCTACTACGACAAACATCAACTCCGTACTGTGGTCGATGTTTACGTTCCCGGGATGGTTCTGGTCGGAAACGGGTGAAAGAGTGCAGAAGGACGGCGTGCTGACCTACTCGCCGATGACACAGGAATACAAGGATTACTTCAAATTCTGGAACACGGCATACAATGAAGGTTTGGTCGATCCGGAGTCCTTCATTATGAAGGACGACCAGTTGAACGCGAAAATCATCAACGGCGAGCTAGCGGTCTTCAGCGGATGGGGACCTATCGCACAGGCTCGCGACGTGGTGAAGAAAGAAAATCGCCCTTATGGTTATAGAATGATTCCGTATTTTCCAAACTCCGAGTTGGTTACCAAATATCAGGATTTAAGGTATAGACCGGCAAGCCTTAACGCTGGTGTTGCCATGTATCTGATTACGACAAATATAAGCGATGAAGATTTGCCGCAAGTATTGAACTGGTTTGACTGGAATTCAAGTGAAGAAGCGGCAGATCTGCGCACTTGGGGTCTTCCTGAATTCAGCACCGGGACGGGCGCGGACAGAAGGTTCAAACCGGAATACAAGGCGCTTGAGGATTGGGCGGTTCGCGGGATCAAGAGCGATAAAGATGGATGGTATTACGGTCTGCGGGCGGCAATTGACGGAGACCCGAACAATGGCGTTCCGTATGTAAACCATGAAACGCAAATGGTAAGCATGCTTTATCCTTATGAGCTCGCGCCTGCGCTTGTATATCCTCCTGACTTGACTGAGGATTTTAACATGGAAGCTTTGCTCTCTGCTTTAGAACACAAACATTTCAGGGATATGGGCATGAAATACTATCCGCAACAGGGCTGGTCGTTTGCCGATCTTGACCCTAAGGGCGATTTTGACAAACAAGATGCCAACAAAGCTTATTACAGCCAAACCGGGAAAACTAAAATAGCTAAACTGATAACCGGAAAGCCGGGAGACTTTGAGGCGAACTATGCCGATTATATGAAAATGTACGATGACCCATTATGGAAAAAAGAATGGGCAGCTATGCAGGATCGTTATAAAAAGCTCTATGATGAACACATAAAACCGGCAATTGATAGCGTGCAATAGCAAGGCGTAAAAGAGGGAGAAATCGCATCAGTCGCTGCTGTTTCTCCCTTTTTTTCATTTTGATATGAACGTCGGGGAGTTGAAATAATTGATGGCGGAGTCAATAGATTTAACCAAACACGTGGCTGAATTTCAAGAAAACGGTTATACCGTCTTTCACGGGCTTTTTGACAAAGAGCAGGTTGCGAAGTGGAAGGATGCTTTCCATCAGCATCGGATCGAGCTGTTCGGCGACGTCGTTCATCCGCACAATATTAATATTCCGGACATGGTGGAACGATCTCCGGATCTCATGTTATCTATGTCGGCGAACGGTATCCTTTTGGATTTTCTCGAATCGATCATGGGACCCTTCATCCAAATCGGCAGTCATGGGTTCAACGGACTCGCTCCCCAGCCCGAAGAGGCAGTCAAGAGTGCAGTGGTCGGCTGGCATCGGGACCAGTTTAATTTTATGCCCAGAGGTACCGATTATCAAATTCCGCGTCAAGTTCTGGCTCTTACCTATTTGGAAGATATGACTGCGGAAAACGGCCCTTTGCGCGTGATTCCCGGTTCCCATCGGAAGACGATCGAAATACAGCCTCATGAACGTTATTTGCCGCATCCAGATGAAGTGGTTCTTTCGCTTAAAGCTGGCGACGTGATCGTTTTCTCTGGTGTACTGCACTCCGCCGGTTACAATACTTCGGATAAGTATCGAATCTGGTTGGGAGGGATGTATGGTTTCAGCTGGTACAAACATCCAAATAGCAATTTTGACGGGCCTAATGTACGGCGTTTGATTCAACAGGCTGCTGAAAGAGACGACCGCCGCATGCTTCGGTTGCTTGGCGTTTTTGGGTTGATGGATCAGGGCAGAATCAACTACGGTTGCCTCGATCCGGATGAGGTGAAATGGAAAAAATGGATAGAAGAGGATAAAGCCGCATTTAAAGGTCCTGCCGACTGGTGGAAAACCCCTTTGGGCGTATAGTAATGGCGAGCGGAGAATACCCCGCCCGTTTTATTTGTCATTTGCCTAAATCCGAGCGGCATACCGTTAAACCACAATCACTTCAACCCCGGCCTGATCCAATTTAGTAACGATATCGTCGGAGATCCCGTCGTCTGTTATGAATTTGTCCACTTTTGAAAAATCGGATACGAAGCTGAAAGAAACTTTATTGATTTTGCTGCTGTCCATAACCACTATAATTTCTTTTCCGCATTCCATCATGATCCGCTTGCACTCGGCTTCGCCGGCATTTACGGTAAATAAACCTTCTTCCGGCATCATCGACGACATTCCGATAATTACCCTGTCGGCGCGAAATAGACGAAGCGTCCGTTCGGTGATCGAGCCAATCATCATTCCCGTGCTGCGCCGCAGCTCACCACCGCATACGATAACATTGCACTCATTAAAATTCATAAACTCATCGGCCAGGCTCATGGAGTTCGTGACGATCGTCAAATCCTTTTTCATTCTCAGATGCTTGGCTATCTGTAATGTGGTACTCCCGCCATCGATCATAATCGACTCGCCATTGCGAATGAGTTGTGCGACGAACTGGGCAATCCGCTCCTTCTGGCTGCGATTACGCATCTCCCTCTCTTTGAGAGGAGGTTCATCAAGGCCGTTATCTATTGGAATTGCACCGCCATGCGTTCTGCGAATGAGACCGCGTTCTTCCAGTTCGCTCAAATCTCTGCGAATGGTAATTTCGCCAAGATTGAATTCTTTGGAAAGTTCCGCTACACTAACCCGATTTTTCTTTTGGATAATCTCAAGGATTCTATTTCTTCTTTCTTCGACATATATTTTCTCTTCAAAAGTCAAAGGCCGCCCCTCCCGAAACATTCTGAAAACGCTTTATATACTATAATATAGCACTAGAATTTAACTTCTTCCACATAAAGGGTTTTCGCTTCATTTACCTGTAGAAAGTAGGGTGAGACAGGATGAACAGGAATGTCACGGCTAAAGTAAAACGTGAACAATTGATCAGAGACGGTTATTGCGTAATCGAGAATGTGCTAGACGATGAGCTGCTGCAAGGATTAAGGGATGCTACGGAAAAGTTGATCAAGAAACAGACTGAGGAAGAGATCAAGGCGCATCGGTCTATGGGAAGTGATATTCACATTTTCAAGGATCCATTCTTTGTCAAGCTGATTCTTTGTCCGAAAGCTTTAGAAGCGCTTGCATCATTGGGATTCCCGAATCCGAAATTTACCAGCGGCCATATTATAAGCAAACCGCCGCATAGCCCCAGGCTGTTCTGGCATTTTGATTATGCCGGTTGGGACGATCCGGGTTGCTTCGGTGAAACGCCGCAGCAGTTGTTTCTAATGTATTATCTGGTGGATACGACCCCCTATAACGGTTGTCTTCGTGTCTTGCCCGGATCGCACCGGCACGACAACCCGTTTCACGAGGAATTGGGCGAAGCGCACACCTTGGAACTAAGGGCGGGGAAAAATATGGATTCTTCGGCATTTTCATCGCGTCCCGATGAAATCGACGTTCCGGTGAAAGCGGGGGATTTGTTGATAGGGGATGCCCGGCTGATTCATGCCGCCCATGCCAATCAATCGCCAGAACGCAGGACAGTGATCACCATGTGGTATTTTCCCGACTTGGAGGCTTTATCGGAACGCGAACAAGCTTTTTATGCAGGGTGGGGTAAAACAGCCCGAATGTCGGAGGATTTGAACGAATGGCCTGAGCATGTGAGGCAGTTGTTGGAGCCGATGTGGCCGCGTTATGAAGGAAATGCGCAGCCATTTGCCTTTAATCGGATACGTCCAATGCGTGGAGAGTAAATGAATGTAAACGGAGGGGAAAGGGAGGCTCTTTATGTCTCACGATGAAAACCATGATTTAACGGATATCCAGATCGAGCACTACAAACAGAATGGATATTTACTCATCGAGCAACTTCTGTCATCTGAAGAATGCGATGAACTTAACCGAACCGCAGCGGATATCGTAATGGGCAAAATTCCGCTCGAGGAAGGCAACGGGTTTGAGATGGAGCCGGCGGCCGTATCGTTGGGACTTGCTTCGCAGACGAATCCGGATCCGGCATATCTGTTCAAAATCGGCCATCGCATTCATGTCAGCAATCCTGTATTTCGGCACTATGCCATGTGCAAGAAGATTACCGACGCCATTGCTTCGTTGATCGGGCCCGATCTATTGTGCGTTCAAAGCATGTACATCGATAAGCCCAGAAAGATAGGGATCGGCCAACCTTACCATCAGGATTCGCATTATATCCGGATGGAACCGGATACACTGATCGGTGTCTGGATTGCTTTGGACGATGTCGACGAGCAGAACGGCTGTCTTCATGTGATTCCCGGAAGCCAGCGGGAAGAGGTTCATCCTCATGAGACGGCGATTGATGTTCGGCAAAAGCAGTTGTATCTGGAGGTACACTCGGCTAGAAAACGACCTGAAATAGCCTGTCCACTGCCGAAGGGAGGAGTCGTTTTCTTTCCTGGAACGATGCTTCATCGCTCGGGAAATAACATAACGGCGGATCGTCAGAGAAGAGCGTATGTACTGCATTATTGCAATGCTCGTTCCATTTTGAAACATAAACCCGAATACGAGCAATATTTGCTGGTTAGAGGAAATCATTACTGCGGTTCATGATCGTTATCCGGGTTGAAATAATCCAATTAGAAATGAGTGTTGGGAAAATGAAAATCGGTTTTCGGTCATTCATTACCAAGCGGGATATGGAAATAGCCATGCGACTCGGCATAGAAGTGATTGAAGTGAATTGGGAGATTGTGACGAAGTCGCGGGCGGATGAGGTAAAAGGCTTATTGCGAGAATACGGGCTGAAACCTTCGGCAATGACCGTTAGTTCTACCAGTACGCCTACGGATTTAGAAGGGTTCAGAAAAGACTTCGAATTCGCTGAATCTATTGGCTGCGCTGTTTACGTCGCGCATTTGGGACCGCTTACATATAAGGATCGTGATGCTATCGCGGCATTTAAGACATTTTGGACACCGATCTGTAAAGTTGCCAAGGATAAAGGTGTTAAGATAGCGGTGCAAAGCTGCGGATTGGACCCGGAATCATGGGACGTTATGCTGGAGGCGGTTCCGGAATTCGGATTGAAATACGACCCCTCGTTCTCGGCCCAAGCGGGCAGGAATTATCGGATGGAAGTCATCAAATACGGCAGTTTCATTACCCACATTCACTCAAAAGATGAAATTGCCCTCAACCGTACATCCAATTATGAAAGTGGAATTACCCACTTCCGTTATGTCCCTTCGGGAATGGGAGATATTCATTGGGCCAGCATCATTGCCCTGTTATACGAGGCCGGGTACAAGGGTGACATTGCGATTGAACCTCATTCAGGCTATTGGATGGAAAATCTTGAACAATGTCTAAGTCTCTCCAAGCGGCACTTGGAACAGTTCATTGTTTAACGGCGAGGGAACAAATTTTTAGACGATGATCCAGATTGTTTAATGATATTGAACCCTACTAGAATCATAAGGGGCTACATAGGATGGATGATTCAATAAAATTCACAGGACTTCCCAATCCCTGCGGGGTCGGAGAATACGGTGTTAAGGAAAACGCGAAGAAGCTGCTGCGTTTCTTATATTTTCATCAACAGCTTATGCTTATCGGCTGCGGGCAGCTCCCGGCGCGCGCCGATTGGGAGCTGAAGCAAGGAATCGGGCGCCATGCCTATGAGGATGGCATGGCAGCCTCGGCACTAAGGATAAGAATAACCGAACTTAGGACACCGGCCCATTCGCTCGGCAAGCTCTCGGATCCACTAATGGAGCTGTTTTTCGATGAGCTGATCCATGTCCGAAGCGATCTGGAATTTTCAGTGCTGATCTATGGATTTGTGAAACCAGAGCTGCTGCGAATCTACCGCGATTACATCCGGAAGACACAACAAATTGTAGATCATCCTACAGTTCGAATGCTTCGGCCGATCATTTGGGATTTGGAGGAGCAAACGGCCTGGGGGGAGAGAATGATAGCGCACCTAAAGGCAAAGGAATCGCTGGATCCGGACCAAGAGCAATATATCGACTACCTGAAAGATATCGTGCAAACGGCGGGCGGTTTCGACGCGAACGGCGATAAATCATTTGTTTTTCCGGACCGGCGCCGCTCACATACGCCCTATGTTCTGCCTGCAAAGTCAATCCGCGACTCTTCCATGGGTCCGTCTGTCAGCTATCGAACCGGAATGGGGATCCCATTTGATAACCCTGATCAAGAAGCTCTGGCAGACATGATGCGAATAAGGCAGGAAGAAATGGGCGCTGCGGAGACGATCGCCGGCGTTATTTATTCCCAGAAGGGAATGGATTGGGAATTTTATACGGATTTGGCTAGGCATTTGTGGGATGAAATCAGACATACCATGCTTGGTCAAGCGGCGCTGGAAGCGGAAGGATACAACTGGCGAAGCCGCCCCCAATTCGTGTCGGACTATAACTTCGTATTCCCCAAAGTCCCGGCGGTACGGTATGCGTGGCTATCTCTCGGAGTAGAAGAAAAGGCGATGAAAAGGCCGGGAAAGGTCGGGGAATACGAGTTTTGCCGGGATGTCGTCAAGCATCCATTAATGACGCTATTCCAAGATTATGATTGGGCGGATGAAGTGGTCCATGCGCAGCTTGGGAGGAAATGGACACCCGCCATGTTCGATGAGAATTTGGAAACGATCAGGGGAATTGCGCTTCCGCTCGCTGCCGAAAAACTCGATTATCAACAACAGCTTAAAAATTCGCGGGATACGAATCCAAAATAGGAGTGATCTATTCATGGGACTTAAAATCGGCGTCGTCGGAAGCACAGGCTTCGCAAGCGCTTTTATCCCTCTGTATCAAGCGCACCCCCTTGTGGAGGAGGTGGCCGTAGCAGAATTGATTCCGGAACGGCGTCAAGAAATCGCGGAGAGATATAACATCCGCAGGACCTTCTCTTCCCTCGATGAATTATGCAAAAGCGACGTTGATGCCATCGCTATCTATACGAACCGTCATCTGCACGGTCCGCATGCGATACAAGCCTTGCGTGCCGGAAAGCATGTATATTGCGCCGTCCCGATGGCTTCCAGCCTGGAGGATATTCAAACCATCCTGGAGGAAGTGGAACAGCGGGATTTAATCTATATGACCGGCGAAACCAGCTATTATTACCCGTCGGCCATTTATTGCCGCAATCGCTTCAAAAAGGGAGATTTCGGCAAAATCGTGCATGCGGAAGCCGCTTATCTTCATGATATGACTCACGGCTTCTATGACGCTTATCAACATTCTGACGGGGTTAATTGGAAAAAGGCAGCCGGTCTTCCCCCGATGTATTATCCCACTCATTCCGTCAGCATGGCCATATCGGTGACCGGGACCTACGCCACTCATGTTGCTTGTTTGGGATATGTCGATCAGCACGATGACGGAGTATTTAAGGCGGGAGCAAATTATTGGGACAATCCTTTCAGCAATCAGACCGCATTGATGCGAATGGCCGACGGCAGCACCATGCGGATCAATGAATTCCGGCGCGTAGGCTGGATTGGCGTAGGGGAACGGAGTGTCCACATGAGCCTCTACGGCACGCTCGGCAGCTATGAAGAACAAGCGAATGCCCAAGGCTGGACATCGCTGAACAGCGAGGATATCACGGATTTAACCGAGCTTCTCGCCTGCAGTGAAGCGCCTATCGGCGATGAGCACGATTATTTGCATCAATATACGAGACGGGACTATTACTCCTGTGTTTCTAAGGTTCACCCGGTCCATCGACTTCCGGATGAATTCAAAGGACTTCGGAACGGCCACGCCGGATCGCATCAATTTTTGGTGGATGATTTCGTGAAATCGGTGTCCGCGCATAAGCTGCCTCCGAATCATGCCTGGAATGCGGCCAAATATTGCGCTCCCGGATTGGTAGCCCATCAATCGTGCTTGCGCGGCGGCGAAATGCTGAGCATTCCCGATTTCGGCTCGCCTTCGGCGAAATGGGAGTATCTCAATCCCGATGGAGAGTACTCATTTTGATAATTAGGACAAAGCGAGATTTGAAAGAATGGAGTGGTTTTGCATGTTGATGAGGCCGCTTACAGACGAACAAATCAATCAGTACGAGAAAGACGGTTACGTTATTATCCGAAATGGGTGCAGTGAAGATTTAATTGATGCCTTTAATGCGCACATTTATACCATTCGCTCGGCAAAAGAAATTGCGGATTGGGCGGTACCGGGCAAAACCTGGACGGATAAGGACCGATTTTCCACCCGTTTATTCAATCCGCATAAGCAAGACGGATTTTCTTTGCAAATGATTAAGCTGCCCATTATCAGGGGGGCGCTTTGCCAGCTGATGGGGGACGAGGCGGTTGGCATTCAAAGCATGTATTTCTTCAAAGAGCCGGGGGCAAAAGGCCAGGCCGCCCATCAGGACTACTATTATATTAAAACGGAGCCGAATACGATGATTGCCGCCTCCATAGCCATGGATAAAACGGATGAAGAAAACGGATGTCTCTGGGTGATCCCGGGAAGCCATAAGCTTGGGCTGTTAACCCATGGCGAAGTGAAGGATTTAGTCGAACATGAACATTGGACCCACGAGACCGAAGGCATCGATCTGGGAAAACAGATTCCGGTGATTATGGAAAAGGGTGATCTATTAATCTTTCATAATCTGCTGATCCACTCTTCCACTCTCAACAGGTCAACCAACCGTTGGCGCAGGTCCTATGTATGCCACTATGTTCATCATGCATCATTTGTCGGGCCGGAGCATCTGAGGTTTAAGACGCCTCTTATTCGCGAAAATATGCGATTTTGAGGGGAACACGCCTACACATTCTGACGGAATTTTGGAATTCAATAACGGCTTTTTAAGAAGGGGGAGCTAATGTGTCTGAAGTCATCCATAAAAGAGATTATAGTCTCCTAGGAACAGAAGGCAAATTGGCGGAGGAAAAAGGACTGGTATCGGCTGATTGGTATACTTGCCCGGTACCCAGTAAACGGCTTAAGGAGTTAATGAAACGAAAGGACGGTCCCGCTTTACTTCACACGTTCATTTGGTTCGTTCTCCTTGCCGGCTCAGGGATCGTCGCATATTATGCTTGGGGCACTTGGTGGGCGATCCCCGCCTTCTTTCTGTACGGCATTCTATACGTCACGCCTTCTGATTCCGGTTGGCATGAGTCCGGCCACGGCACCTTGTTCAAAACTTCATGGCTCAATACGGTTATGTTTCGGCTGCTTAGCTTCATGACCTTCAAAAATGCAACGGTGGGGCGCTGGAGCCATGTCCGGCACCATTCCGATACCATTGTTGTAGGACGTGATCCGGAGACTCCTGTAAGGCCGCCTGTTTACTATGTTTTACTCATGGAATTCCTAAGATTGAACGGCGCTCCGAAAGAAATGATGAAGATCTTTCTGCACTGTTTCGGTAGACTGGATAAGCAAGAACGGGAATTCGTCCCTGTTTCTCAATACCGCAAGGTCATTTGGGAAGCGAGAATAACCATGACACTTCTATTGGGCGTAATCGTTTGGTCCATCCTCATAAAAAGCATGCTGCCTGTCATGTTCATTGTATTGCCGATGTTCTACGGAACCGCTCTTTCCTATTTGATCACCATGGCACAGCATTTAGGATTAAGCGAAGATGTATTGGATCACCGTTTAAACACGCGGACGTACTATATGAATCCAATTTTTCGGTTCCTCTATTGGAACATGAACTATCATATCGAGCATCATATGTTTCCTTTGGTTCCTTTTCACGCGCTTCCGGCTTTGCATAAAGAGATGAAAGACGATTGCCCGGCGCCATACCCCAGCCTCTGGGCTGCGCTTAGGGAGATTTATTCCTTACTTGCCATCCTGAGAAAAACTCCGTCCTATTGTATCGTCCGCCCTCTTTCTGACAAGGCACGCCCTTACAGATTCGGACCTCAGGATAATCAAGAGCAGCAAAAGTATGGCTGAAAAATATGGCGTTAGCATTTATATTCATTCACGAAATCCGTCTTCTTGTGTTAACATGAGGTTAGAAATTCTATTGGTAAGGGGTGGAACATATGGGATTACATATGAATGATGGAAGTAAAAAGCCGCCTCGGATCGAAATTCACCAAGCCATGTGGGGGATGGTCGGGCTTGGGGAGAACGGTCGTGAATGGACGATCGAGGAGAAACTGGACAAAATCGCTGAGGCGGGCTTCACGGGAATAGCCGGGGTTCCTGATTCGGAATCGTTTAAGAAGAGGGTAGAACGTTATGGATTGAAATATGGCAGCGGGGGATTTCCATGGACCGCAGACGATCTGGAACCCATGCTGATAAGAGCTAAAGAGCAAGGAGCCATGTATTTCAATTCTCAAGTTCTTGATAATTTCGTCATTGACGAAGAGGCGATTCGCAGGCTGGATCAGATGACGGAAACTGCGCTGCGGGTCGGTCTTCCGCATTTCGTAGAGACGCACCGGGGCCGAATCACGCAGGATTTGATCCGTACTGCGGCCTATGTTAAGGCGATCCCCGATTTGAGGCTCACGATTGATTTCTCGCATTATGTTGTGAACGGGGAATTGGACGGTTTTGTGCCGGAAACAGCAGCGACGGCGGAATCTTACTTTCAGCTTTTGTTACAAAGAGCTTCTAGCATTCATGCGCGGATTTCCAATGGCCATCAGGTACAGGCCGATATTGGGGCAGATGGTAACGAGACGCAAGCCGAGAGATTCTACAAGTGGTGGGAAACGGGGATGCGCCATTGGCTCAAACTAGCCGGTCCCGGCGACATTTTCCCGTTTATCGTTGAACTAGGGCCACCGCCGTATGCACTTGCAAGAACGGTGCGCAGCTACGCGGATACTGAAATAACTGACCGCTGGCAGCAATGTTTGGCTATTAAGAAGCGGATGGAAAGCATCATAGCGAGCTTGGCGGCGGAAACATAGGGTGCCCGATCAGACTCCGGTTCTGTAAGAGTTAGAAAGAGTCGTGTCTAGGGACACAAGTCTTCCTACATAAATGATTGAGTGAAAGCTTGAGAAATCAAGCTTTTTTCTTTTTTTATGTTGGTGTAAGAGGGCAAGAACATATATCTATTTGAACCCGCATTTGAGGTATCGACTGGCAACTCCCTCATTATGTTCTTTCAATGGTTCGGCTTACGAACGGTCTGGTTTATAAGAGGAAGCCTTTTTATGGCTATTAAGTTAACATAAATATTATTATGTATCATACATTTCATTCCGTCCCGATCGCTTTAGGCCAGCTTCTTCAAAATACGGGTCTTTACAATATACTTGTTTGCACCCATGTGTATACCTGGCACCAGGCTTTCTCCGCATATCGCGCATCCTGCTGCCGTGAATCACTTACTCATCTATCTTTCGCTCGGCCGTCTGATCTCCTTTAGCTACTCCGGGGGACGTTCTGCCACGTATCTTTTCATATTTCATTCGTGCATCGGGGGATCTTTTGCCACCGTCGACCGATTCTTACTGCTTGTCTGCCATTTTTTTATTGGTTTTCCCGTTTCTACCCGGTTTTCGCGCTTTGCGCGGCGTCCGCCCCGACGGTCGGATTTAGTAACTTGATCCGGATAAAGAAGTAGGGAGGGGGACTTCAACTAGGTACGTACTTAGCCAAAAGATAAACACGAATATAGTTGAAAAGTTGCAGATCTGCGACTGGATATGAGTCTAGGTACAGACAACAGAGGAAGATCAGGTATAAAGGGGCAAGATAAGAAGATTGAAGTGAGGTGGCGAGTTCATAGTAAGGGTGGAAACAAGTATAGTGATGGCACCCATATTGTGGTATAATGTGGTTTAGGAGGATTATTATGTAAGGTATTCTTTTTCTGGAGGAATGGGGCGCGGAAAGCGAGAATTACATAAGAGGTGGTGAAGATGATGAATCAAACGATGATATTAGCGGCAAAGCTCTATGAACACAATGCCGAAAATCGTATGGCATTTTATTGCCTCATCCCTGGTGTAAAAGAAGGCTGCATGGCACTCAACATGGGGTACGGCAGAGCTGATCGTGCTTTTTGGTCTGGACTTCACAGAGTCGTTTCTATTCTTCATCGCTCCTACCGCAGTTTCAGTATTGAACTGGCCGTATCTCCTGCACTGTTTTCTTTAGTCGGAAATGCAAGACCAAACGTTCTTGCGATGTTAGAGGAATTTGCTTCGTTTCGGCACATTCTTTGCGATCCTTATCATGAGCGCCTGGATACAGTCCATAAACTTAGCATTGTAGATCCCATAAAACAGGGTGAATTAAAAGGATACAAACTCAAAGAAGTGGACGCAGCCGAGCAAAGCTCTCCTAACATTGAAAGAGAGAATCGGAGGAAGTTTGACTATTATAGCGACTTGACCATGCCAAGTGAAGGCGTTGTGCTTGATTTTGAGACAACTTCTCCTATTGTAGAGTATGCCAAGATCATTGAGATTAGCGCTATAAAATTCAAAGACGGCCAAGTTATCGATTCCTTCCATACCCTAGTCAATCCGAAATCGAAAATCCCGAAGCAGGTTAGAGAGCTAACCGGTATCACCGATCAAGATGTTTCTGAAATGCCGACATCCTTCCAAGCTATCAAGCAGCTCAATAAATTCCTCGGTGGGGTGCCAGTGCTCGTTGGCCACAATATTCAATACGATTATCGCGTCTTAAAGGCGATGTCCCTCAAAGCAAAAACGCGTTTGTGGAATGGCAAGCTGCTTTGTACGATGAAGCAAAGCCGGCAGTTGCAGCTGCCGATCTCTAACTATGACCTAGCCACACTTTGCGAAGTATTTGAAATTGTGAATGAGCAGCCGCATCGTGCCTGGTCGGATACAAAAGCTACATTTGAATTAATGAAGTGTATCTATCATTCGCAAATCGTTTAACTTTTCTCTATTAGATAGGAGGACAAGTTATGCCACGCAATGAAAATCCGATTGAAAAAACAGAGTCGTTTGGGCATGTCGTTAAAGTACAGCAGGTCATTGATTTTATGGTTCTTTCCGACCTAATGGGAGGGCAGAGGTATCATAGTGAAATGGAACAATTCATTACCCAAACGTTTAATGGTGTCGGCGTCAATGACGCGTATTTCAGCAACCGTTTAAAGGCACTTTTCGAAGCTGGACACGTCACGCGGCACTGGGACGGCGATAACCGGTACAATCGATTCTACCGAATTACGGATTCGGGCATGGAATACTTTAAGCTTATGCTCCGTGAGATGCCGGAACGGGTGAAACGTGCAAAGCGTGTTTACGATAGCTTTGACTCGTACATCGAGAAGTTCGGGAAAATGAATTTGAAATAGGGTGGGGGGATCTCCATGAATGAGTTCAACTACCAGGAAGTGATTGCGCGGATCAAAGAGCGTTTTCCTGCAGGCACGGTAAAACAGCGGGAAGATATCGGCCGCGCCTACATTCCCAACCAAGTTTATAATGACCGAGTGGAAGTAGCTACGCAGAGCCAATGGAACCAAGAATTTCGGGAGGTCGAGATCAATGTCCCGCATCGATACGTGAAGGTCGTTGCCCGAATCACGATTGGCCCCCACTTCCGTGACGGCATCGGCTTTTGCGAAATAAACATAGATGAGAGCGGTAAAGCTAAGAGGCTGGCAACAGCGGTTGACCAAGCAAAGGCTGAGGCTGTTCGTGAGGCACTTGATACATGGGAAATCGGCTGGCAGGACCTTGCACCGTACTATCAGGACGCGAAGGATTGGGGGAGCAACCCTGCGCTGCGGCATCTGCTCAAGACAGCCCCGCCTGCATTGCACGACACGAACACGCAGTCGGCATCGATGGTGGATCGCAAGTGTATCTTCTCGAACTGCGGCGTCAAGCTGTCTCGAGATGAATGGGAACTGCTCGGATATATACCGAACCTTGATCGTACTAGAATGACTTATTGTTATTCTCATATTCCCAAACACATCAAGAAGAAGATCCCTGCGGAGAAGATCGAGGCTTTTGATCGTAAAGCAGGCGATCGGTAACGATAATTGAGTAAAAGAAGGGCCTTCGAACGGATAGTTCGCAATACTCGTGTACCATTCGCCAACGAATTTGTAGTATTCCTCGGGCGTCATAGGAGGGATGCTCCGGTTCGTCGGCACATAGCGCACTGTGCGCGCAAAGCCGCAAAACCGCGTCCTCTCCAATGGGCGAATCTCCGGCCCGACGCTACCAATATGATGAAGCATTAACCAATCCATTCCGTCTCGCACATCTGCAACTCGAAGCTTTGAATAAATCGCCATAATTTCCGCTTTGTTCGCTGGCAATACGTTCACACTCCCCGAATAGTTGTTCGTGAGAAAAAATTGGATAAAAAAGGCCTCAGCACGTAGTATAGGACAAATCTGGAAATTGTCAATCAGTTGCCATGAAGTCAACGTTCATTACCAAAAGGAACAGCTTCGAGTGTAGGTGTGTTGTTATCAACAAAGTTAACTCGTGCGTTTAAACGAGATAATCTCGGCCGTAGTAACAAGAAAAAGAAGGACGGCTAGCCGGGTAAACTGCTTATGCAAATTTCTCTTTTTTTTACTCAAACTGTAATCAAATATGATACAGTTAGGTTATCCATATTAATGACAGGTGGTGCACGATGAGCTTTGCGATCAGTGATTGGGTACAAGGCAAAACGCAACGATCCTAGACTTTATCGAGCTGGGCGCTGTCCACGCGTGACGAAGAATGGTTCGCGGAGCTGACGGAGCGGCTGCACGAGGTCGTGCAAAAGCAAGTGAGCGGCAGCAACAACGCTCCGATTCTGTATAAACGAGATAATCTCGGCCGTATCATCAGATGAGGCTAACGGCTTGTCATCCGATGTCGTGGTGCACAATGAGCTTTGCGATCAGTCAGTTGTAAGAGGACATAATTCAGTATTCTTTATATGTTTATAATGGAGCGGATAACGATGCAAAATCCGGCTTCACCCCAATTGTTGAATACCTGAATCACAGGTTATAAGCTTTACCACAAGCAAACTGCTGCATGAGCTCATTCTTGTATGAATTAGATGATGATGTTGTTTAGAGGCAGGATAACGTGGTGCTACCTTGAGGCTAATGAGGAAAAATAGACGATTGATCGAGATTATATGGATTGTATGATGGCGACAGGAGTACATACCGTAACAAGAACACCACATAAGATAATATCGAGTTTTCTTTTTTCAAAAGAGTAATGTATCTGTAAAAGTGGAGGTTATCAACATGAATGTTTGGAAGTCCATCCCAATACTTCGGTCTAGGAATCGTTTAAGAAATGTGTATATGGTTTTAAGCCAAAATAGCGATCACGAGAAGAAGAGTTTCCAAAAAAATATAACACCTGTGAAACAAAATAGAATGAAAGACGCACCTCTAAAATCAAAATCTAAAAATAATAATTCAATTCGAGAGAAACGCATACAACAAGGCATGAGAATGAACAGTTCCTTTAATGAATTGGATATCTTAGATTAGCGATTCAACTCGTTGACCTAATAATGATAAGACCATGAGTGCGTTCGTCCGGCGAGTACATTGGACTCCGCGGTTATGCGTGGACTTTGGGTAATTGGGAACGTTCCGCAAACGAGTATCAGAACACTTGAACTCCCTCGGTACGTCCTTGACATTTTGAACTGTAACTCATATAATTACAGTAACGAGAAAAAAGAAGGACGGCTAGCCGGGCAAACTGCTTATGCAACGTCCTCTTTTTTTACCCGAACTGTAATCAAGTAAGTTACAGTTTGGTTATCCATTCTAATGACAGGTGGTGCTGACGATGAGCTTTGCGATCAGTGATTGGGTACAAGGCAGAACGAAGGACGGGGAACTTATTCAAGGATTTATTACGTCGATGAACGAAGAACAAAACATTGCAAGTGTTTATGTCGTTCAATCCGATCACGATACGGCGGTCGGCACTACGGTCGCCGTGTTGAGCAGCTGGATCAAGGAGCAGCCTGCGGTGCAGATGCTGGACTACGAGGAGCCGATCCTAGATTTTATCGAGCTGGCGCTGGCCACGCGTGACGAAGAATGGTTCGCGGAGCTGACAGAGCGGCTGCACGAGGTCGTGCAAAAGCAAGCGAGCGGCAGCAACAACGCACCGATTCTGTATAACCGAAATAGTCTCGGCCGCATCATCAGATGAGGCTAATGGAATATCAGGCTTGTCATCCAATGATCATATTGCGTATCTTACAAATAGGTTATATTAAGAGAGCCTTGCCAAGCCTGGTATTGGGCTACGTGCCTTAGAAGAGAACAAGAAACCCGCTCCTTTTTGGAAGCGGGTTTCTTGTTCCTGCTTGCGTGACAGTCCGCTTTAAGAAAAGAAACTGCTCATTAACTGTCGGACAACAAGAATTTTGCATGGGAATGTAGCCATATCAGAACTCTCGGTGAAGTTTGGTAAGTATATAAATCAATTTGGTGCAGTCTAAGGAGATTGCTTTTGATCTGTTCAGCTCCCTAGAAATGATTCAGTTTCCTTACTCAGGCTTATGAATTAGCAGGATCCTTTTCTTCGTCGCGATCTCATGGTTTTTCTGTCCTTATGTAATATTGTTTCATATTTTATATATATGATATATTCTGCTTGAACGTGACGCGTTGGGGGTGATCCTGCTGCAAAAAGAGAGGTGTTGCATTTCAAGTCCGCGCTGACTCAATTGATTCCGAGACCCGACCTGGGCTCCGTTTTTCTCTTCCACAACGCCGTCTGGCACCGCACCTACACGTATGATGACGATTACGACCGCTATACCATGCACATTAGCTGCCCCTGCCGCTGATTGACGGCTCAAACTGTCTGATTGCCCTCACTGAACTGACTGCTCTCATTAATTGACCACTTCCACTGTATGACTGCTCGCACTGACTAACCTTTGCAAGACGAATGCACCCAAAGTCGAATAAGCAGCGAGCCGCCGTTTATAACATGGACTTGGAGGGATTCTCGAATGCTAAATGTCGCCATGCTCAGCAAGTGGCATGTTCATGCCGACGGGTACGCCAAACACCTGCAATCGCTTGGAAACGCTAACATTACGGCCGTATGGGATGAAAACAAGGAACGGGGTAGCGCTTGGGCGGAAGAGCTCGGAGCCGGGTTCGAATCCGACCTTAATGCGCTGCTCCGCAGGGAAGATGTGGACGCCGTTGTCGTCGACGCTCCGACGAGCATGCACGCCGAAGTGATGATCGCCGCCGCGAACGCGGGCAAGCATATTTTCACCGAGAAAGCGATGGCGCTTACCGTCGCGGAATGCGACCTTATCTCGGCGGCTGTCCGGCAGGCAGGCGTCAAGTTCTGCATTTCGTTCCCCGCCCGGACAAGACCGCATCATCTGTTCGCCAAGCAACTGCTGGACGAGGGCCAACTCGGCGCGATCACGCTAATGCGCATTCGGAACGGCCATGACGGCGCGCTCCGTAATTGGCTGCCCGACTACTGGTACGACGAGAAACTAGCTGGCGGAGGTGCCATGATGGATCTCGGCTGCCACCCGATGTACCTGGCCAGCTGGCTGCTCGGCCAGCCGAAGCGCATCACGTCGATGTTCAACCATTTCACGGGCCGAGCAGTCGAAGACAACGCGCAATGCTCGATCGAGTTCGCGAACAATGCGGTCGCGCTGCTGGAAACCAGTCTGGTCACTTACCGGACGCCGCCGGCTTTCGAGCTGTACGGAACGGAAGGAACGCTCATCGTCTCCGGGGACAGCGTGCAAGTCGCATCCAAGAATGCCGATTCTCCGCTGCAGGGCTGGATTGCGCCCTACCGGCTGCCCGAAGCGCAGCCGCTGCCGTTGACTCAATGGGTGAACGGCGTCCTGAACGACGGGCCGATGCCCTTCGGACTGGAGGATGGCACGAAGCTGACGGAGCTGCTAGAAACGGCCTATATTGCGCATCGCGAGCGAAGAACGGTCGAGTTCAAGCAGCCGGGAGGGATGTAAGCAATGCGTATAGTCAAGATAGGAATCATCGGATGCGGCATGATCGCGAACGGCAAGCATATGCCGAGCCTGGCCAAAGTGGAACAGGCAGAGATGGTTGCTTTCTGCGATCTGATCGAGGAACGCGCGCGCGAAGCCGCCGAGAAGTACGGCGCGCTCGGCGCCCGGGTATTCACGGATTACAAACAACTGCTCGCCATGGAAGAAATCGAAGTCATTCATGTTCTGACGCCGAATATCTCGCATGCCGAGATTTCGATCGCGGCATTGGAGGCCGGGAAGCATGTCATGTGCGAGAAGCCGATGGCAAAAACCGGAGCCGAAGCGAAAGCCATGTACGACGCTCATGTCCGGACCGGGAAGAAGCTGACGGTCGGCTACCAGAACCGGAGCAAGGCGCAGTCCCAGCTGCTGAAGAAGCTGATCGAGAACGACGAGCTTGGAGAAATCTATTATGCCAAAGCGGTCGCGACCAGACGGAGGGGCGTCCCCACATGGGGCGTGTTTCTGGATAAAGAGAAGCAGGGCGGAGGTCCGATGATCGATATCGGCACCCACTCTCTGGATCTCATCCTCTGGCTGATGAACAATTACGAGCCGGAAAGTGTCGTGGGCAGCGTCTTCCACAAATTAAAGTATACGGAGAATGCGGCGAACGAGTGGGGTTCCTGGGATCCGAAGGAATTCGAAGTGGAGGATTCAGCCTTCGGCTATGTGAAATTCAAGAACGGCGCCGTCGTTTCGATCGAAACCAGCTGGGCGCTCAATGTCGCCAAGACGGAAGGGTCGTATTTGTGCGGCACGAAGGGCGGAGCGGACTTCAACGGCGGCCTGCGAATCAACGGCGAGCGGGACGGCAGCCTGTTCCTGAACGTCATCGACGTGGATCCGAAGGCGAGGGAACGCTTCAGAGGCGAGAATCTGACGGACTTCGAGTACGAAGCCAAGCAATGGATCGACTGCATCGTGAACGATGCGGAGCCGCTCGTGAAGCCCGAAGAGGCGATGGTTGTTTCGGCGATTCTGGAGGCGGTCTATATTTCCGCCGGAACCGGGAAGCCGGTCTACTTCGACTGACCGGACGGATCGGGAAGGGGAGGACGGGAAGCCGCCTCCCTTTCATTCGCTCGTTCCGATGTCGGGTGACAAGAATATATATGCTTAAGAAGCCGCGTGGTTGCGGCTTTTTTCTTTTTAACGATATATTGGAGAGTGTTTGGTTGAAAAGTATCCAGAAAATTATTTCGAGCATTATACACGGATACGATGATAGCCGTAAAGGCCTTTATGCTCCTCGTAGATGCTCTGAATGAGGAGTTTAAGTTCTGCATCAGGATCAGGCTTGTCTAACTATTTTAATTTTCGGAGTCATCAGTCAAACCGTCTAATTAGTATGGTGACTTTTTGGAACTGATGCCCTCTTGGCCAAAGGGATGTCTTGGTTGCTGTTTATTCAAGCATAGAATTGCCATATTCGATTATTACCGTTGTAAATCACCTGATTGATAAAAAACTACGTGATTATTTGTATAGAGCTCATTAGACAATTGATTGTAATTTTCTTGCTTATATAAATAGGACTGGAATAAAAAGGATAAAAATAGAGACATGTATAAACAATGAGAAGTCTCATATAATTTTGGATATATTCTTTTCTAATACAGAGAAAAATGTTAAAGCTCAGTTACCGGTACATCTTTGTTGGCCTCACCTTCTACAATCTAGGCATGAGCTTCTCGGGATCCAAAACTAATGACTCCCGCGGGACTATAGATAACGATTGGCTTAGTCTCTAAAAAAGAAATGGGGAGCATTACAATATCAAGATTTACAATGGACAAAGAGCATATGGAAAAAGCAACGATTAAAGTAAGTGAAGAAAACACATGGAACCTAATTGAGGTTGGTCAGGTTTATTTCATTACTTATAAATGGACAAAAAAATCTAGTCCTACATTAGATCAAGTCGATATAGTGAAAAATTACAATCCGTCAGATTTAAAAAAGCTCAAGAAGAACTTTTTCACAAAACCCGTATTTTATACATATGTCAGTCAGGCTGCCGAGTTGCGACTCCCCCTCGTCCAATTTGGCTTTGCTGATTAATTTCCCAATTTTGTTATATGCGTTGTCCATACTACGACCAATATAATACCAAACCCGGATCTCATTCTCATTTTTATAATGAGCATACATCTCATCTGCTCTAAAGCTAGCATCGCTTAAGACAGCATAAGCTCGACCAATGTTGTTCGTCTATAATTCTTAAATGGAAATGGTATCCAGTAGCCCATTCAGTTCCAGGTTTTAATTTTAACTTAGATTTTGCTATTTCAACTAAAGTTGGCGAGTCAACTTTAACATCATCGAGATTGACGAGTTCATACTGATTCAAGCCCTTATGAATAAAATTATTAGTTATTCTTTTTTCGGAAACAGATAATATAAGGGTTTCTGTTCGTTCAGGGTTTATAAATACTAAATTCCAATTAAATCGTCTCCCATTAAATCCTCTAGAACCACCTTTGTTTTCATCGACACTGGTAATCCAAGCTAACTTACCATCCCTATTCCATTCTTTCGCCTTTACTACTCCAATTTGAAGCGCTTCTTTTAATGTTATTTCGTTCTCGACTGTTTTACCAAATGCTTGATTCGGCAAGAAGCTAAACAAAAATGTGAGCAGCAGAATGATTTTGATTAGTTTCATAAAAACCCCTTCATTACAAGTTATCTTTACATTTTTCCCAAATAATTCTTTACTAATCTGCCCGTTAGCTGAATAAGCGCAGATTCTGCCGGCAGCCTCCTTTGAACTCCATCTAACAAAAAAGCCGCAACCACGCGGCTTCTTAAGCATATATGTTCTTGTCACCCGACATTTTTGTACCCGTTATTATCAATCATGTCAGTCAGGCTGCCGATATTGGCAGCCTGTTCAATATTGTGTTGTTTTTGTACCCGTTATTATCAATCATCAGAGTATCATCAGATCTAATTCTCTTTCGAATAGAAAAAAACAGGTGATGGTTAACCGTCACCTGTTTTTTTTCTATTCTTTGTATTCGAGGATGTCGCCGGGCTGGCAGTCGAGCGCTTTGCAGATTGCCTCCAGCGTGGACATGCGAATCGCTTTGGCTTTGCCGTTTTTGAGAATCGAAAGATTTGCCATCGTAATCCCGACTTTTTCGGACAGTTCGGTTACGCTCATTTTCCGCTTGGCAAGCATGACGTCGATGTTGATTTCTATCATACCGTCAGCTCCTGTTCGTCTTTCAGCTCGATCGCTTTTTGAAGCAGCTTCTCCAGCACTGCCGCAAACACGGAAATGACGACCGGCGCGCAGATTGCAATTAGTCCCATGACCATGACGCCCGGCGCATCCGCTCCGTCAGCTACGAAGTAGAAAAGCGGAAGCTCGCATGCAAACATGAACGATACGACAACGGCTGACCGCTTAATTTTTCTGAGCGCCAAAACGGATTTTTCCGAAAATGCCGTATTTTTATCGATGTACATCAGAAGTTTGAATGCCTGAAACAGCGTGAAGACATACGCAATGGAAGCCGCATACGCTGCTAAGGCGGAAAGATAAACCTTCACTTCCGGAAAATCCGGCATCATGCTATGCGCCATCGCCGGCAGTCCATAAAAGCACATGACCAGCGCCGGCGCTGCCATTACAAATAGGACGATCTTTAAAAATAACGTCTCTTTTTTCATCACTTTCACCTCGTCTTTGATTTTAACAATTATTTTATCGAATTACAATAAAATTGTATTGTTTCCTCTTTCATTAGAACAAAAGCAGCCGATCGTTGTGATCGGCTGCATGAGTGAATCGTTAAGTTATCGTGCCCGTTTGCTTATTTACTACGATTCATTTTCTTATCAAAGAAATCATTTAACTCTGACCCATTCAGAATGTATTTAGTCAGTGCGTTACCTGACTTCACATCATTTCTTGTTACATATACATTCTTTTGGTCATACTGTATCCGGATTTCGTAGTTAGATTTTAATTCAATCCCAATCCCTGCTACGAGAGCTGAAGTGTAGTTTTCCACTTCGGTAATCTCATTTTCTGGTACGGAATTAAACCAAGAGAGAATTTCATTAACTTCAAGTTCGCTTAAAGTGACATTCTTCCATTTCCATGTTGGACCATCCTGAAACCCAATTGTCATTTTTACATTTACCACTTCATTCGATGCAATTTCTTTATGTGGAATTACAGGTTCTTCTATCGACTCTTCGCGGTCGTATAAAAATAACAGTACAAGCCCCAAAAGCACAATTCCAAAAATTATAGCAAGTGACTTTTTATTATTAACCAAAACTTCGCTCCTCCTCAATATATGAATCAAGTTTAGGAACGTTCAATAATTTGATGTTCAACTTACCCAAAAATCTTCCGACTAAATCCCTTCCGACCCAACTGGTTAAGAAAGTCTATTTTTCTTCTTTCATAAAAATCACTTGCATCCCCCCGTTCAAAATACCAAATACAATCAATTAATATGCTTAATTTATAAACATCAAACAAATGTTCAGCTTCATTTGTCGTTAACGGTCTAAAGGAGTTATACGTAAACACAACCTTCTTCGCTTGATCAAAATTTAGTCCGTGGTCTTTATCACGACGCCATGCCGAATACTCGATTAATCCAATTAAATCGAAGAGAAGATATGTATAATTAGCGTCGTCAAAATCCAACAAAGCGCTAACTTCATCATCTATAAAAAGCACATTGGAAAAGTGAAAATCAGCATGACACACTCCCATCGGCAATGCCGCTGGAAGCTCTAATTTACCCAATTCATTTTCCAACCACGCCAGCTTTTGATATGCATTATAATTATTAATGCGCTCGGCTACCTCACCGCCTAATTGCCGACACCGCTCCGCGTTATAATTCAATCTCATGTCCTTATGGACGGGCAAATAATTTTCCGTAAGCTTGTGCAGCTCCGCCACTTTTTGAATCAGTTTCTGTTGCTGTTCGGCAGTTGGTTGACCGATGTGAGCACCTTCCATACATTCAAATATTGCGTACGGCTTGTGTTTGCAATTCCCGACATAACTCCCCTGATTGTTTTTATATGGTGCTGGGCAAGGATAATTGTGCTCCTTAAGGTAGAGAAGCAAGTCCATTTCGAACAAGACAGCTTCGGGAGGGCGATGCTCATAATATCGGAAAACAAATTTTCCCTTTGTTGTGATAATCCCTATGTTTGTTTGTACTGTACCTCCAGAAAGAGAAAATGAGCTAACAAATTTCCCCAAATCATACTCCTCAACTATTTCTGACAACTCGCCTTCGGAAAACTCCGTTTTGATCGCCATAATAATTCTCCTTTAACAGTGGAACTCTCCTGATTTAAAACTCTCTCAAGGTTTCTCCCCCTTGCATCATATTCCATTATAGTTATTCTATGATGTAATTGAGCAATCCTGCCCATAAACGTAATGAAGCCACCGATCGTGCCGGCAGCTTCTACATAGTTGTATTGAGAAAACCATGCCGATTTCACGCCTCAGCTTGTAGCTTGTCGGTCACGTCGATGTCGTTGACGGACAGACTGCCGCTCGTAAGCTCTTCCCCGTGCCGGACGGACCAATGACAACGACGACTTCACCCTTTGCAATGTGCAGATTGATGCTTCTCAGGACATGAAAATCGCCAAAATGCTTCTCCACGTGCTGAAATACAATCATCGCACTCCACTCCCTTCGCCTTGCAGACAACTATAACGAAAACCTACGCTATCCGAATGAATCCGAAATTACCATCGCGATTCTTTTTCCATTCGGTGACTTCGGCTTAAGTTAAGATAGCCTCCTCGTCGGGGGCATGGTAAATTAATCTTATGGCCGAGCCTCTGAGGGTCGGCGGAAGAAGCGAAAGAACGGAGTGAGCCCATGAAATCTGTAATTGGTTGGGGTTTTATCGGAGCAGGCGGAATTACGAAGCGGGTTATGAACGACTTCAAGGAATTGAGCGATGCTAAATTGGTCGCTGTGTTTTCCCGTACGGAAGCTAATGCGGTGCAGTTAGCGCTGCCTTACGGTGCAAAGGCTTACACCGACTGCGAAGCCATGATCCGGAACCCGGAAGTGGATGCCATCTATGTCGCCACGCCGCACCATCTCCATATGGAACATGCTTGTTTGGCACTTGAATTAGGCAAGCCGGTGTTATGCGAGAAGCCGTTCGCTCCGAATGCCGCGCAGGTTCGGAAGATGGTTGAGAAAGCGAGAGAAACCGGAACGTACCTTATGGAAGCGATGTGGACCCGATTCTTCCCGGTAACGCGCAAGGTCATGCAGTGGGTTTCGGACGGCGCCATCGGAGACGTGCATTACTTAACGGCGGACTTCGGATTCTCTGCTGCGGAGAACCCTCAATCGCGCCTGTTCAATCCCGATATGGCCGGGGGCAGTCTGCTCGATGTCGGCGTTTACGCAGTCTCCTACGCCTCGATGGTTTTCGGCTCCAAGCCCATCGAGGTGCTCAGTCGTTCCCGCTCCACTTCTACTGGAGTGGATGCCCGAATGGCATGCTTGCTGGAATATGAGAACGGACAGATGGCTTCGCTCTTCTCTTCCATCTCGACTTCGACGCCGCAAGAGGTTCGCATCATCGGAACCAAGGGCCATATTGAAGTTCCGCGGTTCTGGTCCCCTAGAGAAGCCAGATTAATCATAGGGGATCGGCTTGAGGACACAATCAAGGATGAACGGATCGGGGAAGGATTCGGCTATGAATTTACAGCCGTACATGAAGACTTGCGGGCAGGCCGGAAGGAGAACGCCTTGATCACGCTCGACGAATCGATCTCGGTCGCCGAGACGCTGGATACCTTAAGAGCCCAGTGGGGGCTTGTCTATCCGTTCGAGGGGTAAGCTGTCGTATTTGGGGGAAATAACAACCAAAATAGAAATAGAAATTGAAAAAGTAATTAGAAAATAATAAAGCCGCCTGAATCGGGCGGCTTTTCTTCATTCTCAACAAAATGCCGGTAACGAACGGCGGCCTAAGATTTTGCCGGCAGCCTCCTTTCAAATCCGTTTCACTGAGATCCATTATCAACTGCGGTTAACAGTGTAAGTTCATGTCCTGATTCGGCTAACGATAAATGTTCTTGTCACCGGCTTTTGACAAGAACATTTATCGTTAAAAAGAAAAAAACCGCAACTATGCGGCTTCTTAAGCATCTATGTTCTTGTCATCCGACACGTCTCTAGTTGTTTAAGTCGTAGTGTATAAAGACTTATCTAGTCTCCAGCGAAGCTCTGCAATGACTGGATAATGATCTGAGACATCCGAAGGTTGTACCCAAGCTGAGGCTTGTTCGATCAGCATGTTTACAAAGATATGATCGATCTCTCCACCATTATCTTCTGTTGAATGTTTTTTCTGTAACGCGATTTTTTGCCAACGGGATTTCAATTGTTTCATTAAAGGATCGTCCATCTCCATATTAAAGTCCCCAGCTATGATCGCAGGACGTTCAAGCTTGTTTAAAGCGTCCCAAAGAATCGGGATCTGCTTCATTCGTTCCTTTGTATGTACCCCTAAATGGGTATTTAATACGGTGACCGATTCCTCTCCTATTTGAAGTCTTGCAGTTAAGGCGCTCCTTCGCTCTATAGACCCACCAATATACTTGATTTCTTTTGAAATAATCGGATAGCGGCTCAGAATGGCATTACCATATTGGACAATGAGGAGGTTCACACTAGGAGAGAAGCAGGAATACATCCTGAGCTGTTTGGCCAGCTTCTTCAACTGATCTTTAAAGCCACTCTGAGGTAAAAAACGATCAACCCCTTGTAGGGTAACAACATCTGCATTCGCTTTCGCTATCTCTTCTACTAAGCGACGCAAATTGGTTTGCCCATCCATGCCTTTTCCGTGTCGTATATTATAGGTCATTACTCTCATATTTAAGATAGTGTCCACCGAATTCACCACACCCTGCTCATTTTCACGAAATGACTGGCTCTAGCCGACAAAAAATTCCTAAGTAGTTTTTATCAAAATTAATTAAATTAGTCTTAATATTGATTCTTTCCAGCTCCATTGTCATCTTAATGATGTGATTTTCATCCACTCTTTCGAATGTTCTGCCAGAATTTTGATGCTGTATTTTTGGTTGCTTACTTATAAATTTTATTGTCCAATACAATCACTTTTTGTCCATTTGTGGCCTTCCCTGTCTTCCCTGTTTGTTTCGTGTTTTCAACCAACCGGAAAATTTGATCACAGCATTGTTTGGCACCCATGACTAATAAGGGTACACCTATAAAATCAATTTTTAATCCTCTGGAGAAGAATCCTCCTATTGACATGACAATGGGTACGGTTGGTGATGTATTGGAGAATATGATGGTCTCATCAAATTGATGTCTGCTTTGCAGTAATAATGTTAAGTCTTTTAAAGCAGGAACAACAAGCTTCGAGGATTTTCGTCCTATTGTGTAAACGGGGTTCTTATCCTCATCTATCCCGTGATAGATGAGTTTTCCGAAATCTTTTTTAGTTAGCTTATTGAAATAATTAACGTTTAATATTTCCCTTGTCGATAATTTTAGTTCGGATTGAGGTAATTGTTTTAAATGATAAGCAGCTGCCAGAGATGTAGTATGTGTCCCGCCATAATCATTATAGATATAAATCATAATCAGCCAGCCTCCCTAGACATTGATGGGCCGACTATTTTCAATAGCCGGCCCGTTCTTTGATTTATTACATTTTCCAGCCGCTTTGCGCACCACCAAGACTTTGCTCAGCGATCCGAACTAATGATGGATCCGCTTATTTTCCTAGCATTGTAAGTCGTGAGGTTTGCTGGAAACCAAGTTCCTGAGCAACCTCAAACTTCATTTGATCGAGCGCATGAGAAGGCATGGGGATCCACTAGCGTATTTTTAGCCATTTAGTAATCCCTAATTTAGGATTAACATTAATTTCCCCTTCACCAATATAATTGATTTTCGGTCCCAGATCACTACCGATTACTTTGGCATACACCAGAGATTCACGAATTATACCGTCTGTTCCTTTAATGTTTTTGCCGAGCCGGCTAATTGCTTACATGATTCCATCGCTTATCTATTCGTGAAAACCCTGTGTTACCTTTTGTTTCGTAGACCATACGGTAATGTAATCAAGTTCTTGTCCTCATACGGCAATGTTACCAAGTTCTTGTCCTGACATTTGGACAAGAACTTGGTAACATAAAATAAAAAATCCGCGGAAACCGCGGATCTTCATGAATCAATGTTTTTGTCCCCCTAAATCATTAATGGCATAAATTATCTAACATTTAATCATGTCTCCTCCCCTCCCCCCCTAGTCCATAGGTCAAAAAGCGCATACTTGCGATCTAAGGCAATTGACTTGGCATCGGGCATCACCGGCTAGCCATCCTTATCAGACTTGATGGTGATATTCAAATGAAAAGCCGTGCGCAAAAATGTATTCAGGTTTCCTAGTTTTTGTGAAAATTAGTTGTTTAATTGTTCCTGGTTTTTTCTAAAATATCAACTATACTGGTTAATCCATTTTTTCTTGCTATTTCCAAAGGAGTCTTTCCGTTTTTATCTTTAATATTAATGTCTGCACCGTGTTTAATTAGTAAATTTGTTATGTCTGCATATTTTTCCCCTCTGTTAGGGAGAAATGTTACTTCATACAGAGCGGTATATCCTAATTTATTAATATGGTTAACTTCTACATCTGTTTTTTCCAACAGTATTTTTGCCACTTCATAATATCCTTGTTCGCAAGCAGGTATTAATGGAGTTCCGCCATAAATATTTAGAAGCTTCATATTTGGTTTATATTCAAGCAATATTTTAACAACATCAAGTAAGCCATTCGCAGAAGCATAATTTATAGGATTTCTGTCTTCAGTATGAATACCGTAAGCATTTACATCAGCTTTGTTTTCAAGCAAATATTTCACTACAGCTGGGTAATTATTCATAACTGCTACCATTAGTGCCGTCTGGCCGTTTACATCTTTTTCGTTAATATCTACACCATTTTCAATAAAAAATCTTATTTTGTTTAAATCTCCATTTGCAATTTCTTTAAAAAATTCTTCAATCCTGTTCATTTAGCACATCGTTATTTAATATATTGAAATAAATTATTGCCAAAATAACTTTATGATAAGTTTGCCATTGGTCGATAATGCCGCTCCCAAGGGAATGTAAGTATTATTGTTAAAAAGTTCTTTTAATAGGAGATCTACCTAACGTAATTATAGTAAGGTAGAAAAAGAATGTATAATAAATAAATCGTTATATTATATAGTACGTAGGCTATTAAAATAGAAGCTGAGCTGACGAAACGCGCAGATGCGGCCGATGGCCGCCTTCATTATGCGATTTCCTGCCTATCGTCGGGAAGGAGATCAAGTTCTTGTCAAATTCGGAAATGGGATCAAGTTCTTGTCACTTGGTTTTGACAAGAACTTGATCCCATAACATAACAAAGCCGCGATTTTACGCGGCAATTAATGAGATAATGTTCTTGTCACCCGACAGTTCATTTCATCCGAACAATTGACGGATATTCGCCCGTTCTCCACGCGTTCGACAGCGCCTTGAAAGGTCTTAGTCTTCTGCTCCCAGTAGCCTGTAAGCGCGATGGCAGCCGCAAGCAGCGCGACACCGGCTAACTCTTGTTATCCATCTTTTCGCATTTATCATGCAAAAATCTTCGTTTTTACTATGGCCGCTCTACGTCATCGCCGGGATTGATACCCCAATATTCGGACAGTTGCATGGCTCTCGACGAAATCTCGAACCCTTTCCTGCTCTTGCCGGTGACGACGTCGATCCGGATGAAAAAAATGTATACGCATGCTTCATTTCTCCAATACACGAAAATCCCCTGCCGGCCGACTAGCCGACAGGGGATTTTCGCCGGGCGACGAAAGATTGAGCCCCTGCTGCCTCAGAGCGATCACCCGCGCGCCGGCTCCGCCATCTCCAGGCGCGCCTTGGCACTCAATGCTGCCAAATGGTCGTCATTGGCCATCACCTGTTCCAAATGCACCCTGCGTTCCGGCGACGCCGTGTTCATCATCGTCTCGGAGAAGGCGCGGTCGATCCAGAATCTCGCAGCGCCGGCGATATAGTCCCGCAGCTCCTGAACGTCTTCTTCCGCATAACGCTGGCACATGTTGATCGTGAACATTCTGCGGCTCGTATTGCCTTTCCACGAAGAATGGAAGATATTGTGGTCGAAGACCAGAATATCGCCCGGCGTCACGTCCAGCACTTGCGCCGGCACGTCGGCTCCCACGACATCCCATGTCTTCAATGAATCTCTCATTCTGAACGTCAGATCATCACCGTATTTATCATGCAGCCAATGAGAGCCCGGAATTACGCGAAGCGCGCCGGAGTCCCCGCCCAGCTGGTCTAGGTAGAAGGCGATCTTTATATGCCTGTATTTCTCATGATAACCGTCGCGGTGCCAGCCCGTGTCGCCGGTGTAATAATTACCGTCGCTGCCCATGTAATTGAAGTCCTCACCCAGTAATGCCCGGCCGATCGCGAGAATGCGAGGATCGTCGAGCAGCACGGACATCCGCTGATCGATGAACGGTACGATGCACGTCCGCTTCGTACCGTCATGCTTGTTCTCCTCCGGAAACGTCTTCGTAAATTCATCGATGATCCAGTCCAGGCGGTCCGCCATCAGCTGCGGAAACTTGAGAAATCCGAACGTCTCGAAGAAATCGATTTGCGCTTGGCTTAACTGCATGCTTCACCCTCCGCTTATTTGAGTCGATGAGATACTTATGTTCCGCAAGAATGCGTTTTCAATTAACACTTTCCACCTTGCTTCGACAACTCCTGCACGCATGCAAAAAAACTCCCCCACTTCAAAGGCTATGCAGGTAGCTGCGTCATAAGAAGAGAGAGAGTTTGGAATTCGGAAGATGCCTATTTCAAAAGGTCATGGTCGACATAACGCGCGCCGTTCAGCGCCGTCACCTGCCTTAACGATCGTATGCATGTTGACGCCCGCGCAAGTGCCGGCAGCCCAGATGCCTTCGACGTTGATACGGCGAATACAGACTGTTCTCTAGCGCGTTTTTGTCCTTCTGCCGATGCAGCCAGGATGATATAATTCCTGCTCTTTCGGGGTCACGGGATTGTATAGATGTTCTTGTCCTAGTACGGCTTTGTATAGAAGTTCTTGTCTTGAGCAAACGCAAACGACAAGAACATCTATACAATAAAATAAATAAGTATTGATGTTCTTGTCGTCCGACAAAAGTCTCTCCTTTCGAGTAAAAGGAGCAGTCAACTTAACTGCTCCACTTCATTATGGGTCACAATGATCCAGAAACGATCGCTCCTCCGAATAAAACCGCTTCACGCTTTGATCTCCGCGCTACCGCTTCCGCAGAGCAACCGGCTTGCACGAATACGGCGTCGGCTACATCGCCAACCGCAGGCCAGACACGTTTTCCTTCGGCGTCGAGTGGTATCACTCCTCCGGTGATGAAGCCGAGCGCCTCGGCGAGCGAGCGTTCGTCAATATAACGGTACAGTTCCGCTAAACGTCCGGCCTTCTCCAAATTGTCGCCGATGCCGAACGGCGACCAGTGGTCGGTGATGCTGTCATTGCCGAGCTCGACCTTGACGCCTTTATCTTGCAGCATCGGAATCGGCATCTGAACCGCACCGATCGGAACGGTGGATGTAACCGAAATACCGAGTGCGGCAAACCGCTCCGCAAGCTCGGCGGCCGCTCCCGCAGGGGCCCCTGCAAAACCGAAGGCGTGGCTCACAGTCACTCTCCCTTGCCAGCCGGCTTCCTCCGTCAGATCGGCGAGTCTGTTCATTGTGAAAATACCCAAATGATCCCTGTCGTGAATATGGACATCGATCCCAGCGTTCGCCTCGACGGCAATGTCCATAATCGTCTGCAGCGATTTTTCGATGTTCTCGTCCACGGTAGCCGGATCGACGCCGCCCACGAAGGCAGCGCCTTGACGCATTGCTTGCCTGACCAAATCCGCAGCCTTGGAACGCAGCAGTCCGTGCTGCGGGAACGCGACGACTTCGCAAGATAGTTTACCGGAGAACGACTCCAGCGCCAGCATCGTCGCTTCCAAGTTTTTCAGTCCGATTACTGGATCGATGTTGCAGTGGGTACGGACATGCGTGGAACCGAATCCGAGCAGCAGGTCGAGCATTTTCTCCGCTCTTTCCCGCGCCGTAGGTAGCAGCTTCGGAAGGAGCTCCCGCTCTTCTTCTATCCGCCCGAAAATGTCCGCTACCGGTCTGACCGCTCTCCAGGATCCGCCATAATACGTTTTGTCGATGTGGATATGCATCTCTTTAAACGAAGGCAGCATCAAAAGCTGCTTTGCATCCATGATCGGCAGGTCACCCCATTGCGGAGGCGCATCGGATACGATTTGCGCGATTTTGCCGTCTTCAATCCGAATATGGCAAATTTCCGTCTCCGTACCCGTCACTCTGTCGTTCTCGTATTGATATCCGCTTTCCAACCGAACATTTGCCAGCCAATAGGTCAAGCTCATGATTCCATTCATCCTTTCAAAGGTAAATTGGTTTTTAATCCGGAGACTTGCCCGACTCGTCAGTCAAAGCTTCCCGAAACTAACTTCCCCTTGTACATGACGGCGGGTCGATTCGCTATTCTGGCTACGGCTTCCGCGGAGCAGCTTGCTTCCGCGAATACCATGCTCGCTTCGTCCCCAACTTTCGGCCAAACGCGCTGTCCTTCGGTATTCAGCGGAGTTATACCGCCTGTAATGAACCCCAGCGCTTGCGATAAAGAAAGCTCGTCGACCCAACGGTAACGTTCGGAAAGACGCCGCGCTTTCTCCAGAACATCGCCATTGCCGAAAGGAGCCCAGGAATCATAGAACCCGTCACAGCCTAGCGCAATCGGGACTCCCCTTTCGCGAAGCAGAGGTACCGGAGGGATCAGCCTGTTGATGGGGGCCGTGGACATGACGGATATCCCCAATTCCGCAAAAATGTGCGCCATTTCACTCGCATGCTCGTGCGGAACTTCACCTAGGGCGAATGCATGACTGACGGCGACTCTGCCCTGCCAACCGGAATCTCGCGTCAACTCGGACAGTTTCTTCATTGTATACCATCCCAAATGGCCCGGATCGTGCAGATGCATATCGATATCCGCGCCGCTCTCCACCGCAATGTCCATCATTTGATCCAAAGACGCTTCGATCCGGCCATCGACTCCAGCGGGATCAATCCCGCCAACCAGTGTGGCCCCCTCGCGCATCGCTCCTCTCATTAAACCAGCCACCTGTTCGCGCAGCAATCCATGCTGCGGGAAAGCGACGATCTCGTACGTGAGCTTATCTTCGAAATGTTCCAACGCCTGCCGCACAGACTCCAAATTTTTCAGACCGATGTACGGGTCGATATTGACATGGGTGCGTACATGGGTCACTCCCGATTGAACGAAAAGGGTGAGCAGCAGTTCCGCTCGTTCTTTGATGGTTTTTACTAATATCGGAAGTTCTTTCGCTTCCAGATCCAATCGTTCGATCAGATTTTTCACGGGTGTACATGGTTTCCAAGGTCCTCCCAAGTACGTCTTGTCCAAGTGATTGTGCATTTCTCTAAAAGGCGGAAGCGCCAAAAGGCCTTTTGCATCCTGTTTGTGAAGATCCGTTTCAACGGCATGCGCGGCGGACACGATGCGGGCAATCTTTCCATCTTCAACCAGAAGCTGGCACGATTCGCTCTCCGTCTCCGTAACGATGCCTTTTTCGAGCCGATACCCGCTTTCCAGGCGAACATTCGTTAACCAAAATGCGTTGGGCTTCATGCGGCATACGACCTCCTTCTGCTGAACAGACCTATCTTCGTCCAAGGGAACCGGCTACGATCATCCCTTTGTACATCACGGCTGACCGATTCGCTCTTCTGGCCACCGCTTCGGCGGAGCAGCTAGCTTCCGCGAACACCATGCTCGCCTCGTCCCCCACTTTCGGCCAAGTCCGCTGACCTTCTTTGTTCAGCGGCGTTATGCCGCCGGTAATGAACCCTAGCGTTTCGGCCAGCGCCAGTTCCGTGCTTCTTCCGAAACGCTCCGCTAAACGGCCCGCACGCTCCAATATATCTCCGTTTCCGAAAGGAGACCACGAATCGAAAATGTTATCGCTCCCTACCGCTACCGGCACCTTCTTCGTTTGAAGGAAGTTGACCGGCGGAATCGCTCTGCCGATCGGCACGCTCGTAATGATCGTGATTCCGAGTTCGGCAAGCATTTGTGCCACTTCGTCGGCTTCCTGTCCGGCCATATCCCCTAAAGCGAAAGCGTGGCTCACCGATACTCTGCCTTGCCAACCCGCTTCTTCCGTGAGCGCCGCCAGTCGCTTGATGGTCGTAAGACCCAGCCTGCCCCCATCATGCAGATGCAAATCAACGTCCGCGTTCGCTTCCACCGCAAGCTCCATCATTCGCTGCAAAGACGCTTCCATGTTGCCGTCGACGGTAGCCGGATCGACGTTGCCCACCAAGCCGGCTCCGCTGCGCAGCGCTTCCCTGACCAAATCTGCGCACTTGGTGCGGAGCAGTCCGTGCTGCGGAAACGCCACAATCTCGTAAGACAATTTGCCTGCATAAGCAGCCAGCGCCTCTTGAACCGCCTCTAGGTTCCGGAGGCCCGCTTCCGGATAAATGTCAACATGAGTGCGAACATGCGTCGAACCGGCCCGCAACAAGATGCCGAGCAGTATTTCGGCTCGCTCCTTCATCGTTGTTGACAGCTTGGGCAGCGTGTTCTTCTCGATCTCGAAACGTTCAAATATCGTTGACGCTGGACGAATCGGACGCCAACGGTCGCCGAGCAGCGTCTTGTCCAAATGGCAATGCTTCTCAACGAAAGACGGTAGCACGAGCATGCCGCGCGCATCAAGAACGGACAGCGCTCTATCTGATTTCGCTTCATCGGGCATTGCTCTATGCGGCGTCTCGATCGCCGGCGCGATTTCCGCAATCGTGCCGTTCTCAATCCGCAGATGATATAAATCCGTCGCCGTTCCCGCGATGGAACCGTTTTCTTTTAAATGTCCAATCTCCAAACGGACATTCCTCAACCAAAAATCCTCTTGTATAACCTTCGCCTCCCTATGTGCGTACATTCTATCGGGTTTGTTCAGCTTTCAGCAAAATTTGCTCGATCTCGCTATAGCCTCGCCTCTTGGCATGCGCGAGTGGTGTTACGCCGTCCTTGTCCGCAATATGTACATCGGCCTCATGATCGACTAACAGTTGTACGATTTTTTGATGCTTTTCTCTTCCGTTACCTAGAATGACCGCTTCCAATAATGCTGTCCAATGCAAATTGTTGATGTGATTGACATCTATATCCGAATGAGTAAGAAGTTCATTAACTACTTCAACATGTCCACGATCCGAAGCTGGGATGAGCGCCGTCCCCCCATACCGGTTCGTAAGTTTCGTATCTGCATCGGCATCAATTGCAAGTTTTACGATATCGAGCAAGCCTTCCGCTCCAGCATACAAGAGAACATTATTTAAGTTGTTATCGCGGATGTTAATGTCCGCACCTTTTTGGATAAGAGCCTTTACCATTGGGACATTATTGTTGTAAGTCGCTGCCATGACGGCTGTTCTTCCGCGTTCATCCGTTGCATTGATGTCTGCTCCGTCTTGAAGCAGTTTCAGAACGATTTCAGTGTCTCCTTTCTCTGCCGCAATAATCAACTGTTCGTTCATCATTTCCACCTTCTTTTCTTTAATTATCGTTTCTTTCGGTAAATTCTGCGAGGAGTTCGGAACCGTACGACACGCGGTAAGCAAAATAACAACTACTATCATGAAGAGGCGATACATCATCAGACTCCTTTTTCCCTCTATACAACTATGCTAACATGATAATAACTATATGAAAAATATATTATAATTACGTTTTACTTAAGTTTTTCATATATATAAATGAGGAGGCTTTCGACAATGGACATCAGACAACTGCGATATTTTATAGCGATTGTGGAGGAAAGGAAAATTTCCGCTGCTGCGAAAAGACTCCATATCTCTCAACCGCCATTAAGCCAATTATTGAAAGCAATGGAGGAGGAACTCGGCTCAACATTAGTAGAAAGAAGTGGTAAATTTTTAGAAGTAACAGAAGCAGGTAAAGCCTTGTATAAATATGCCTTACAAATGGATCAGTTAATGGAAGAGGCTAAATTGGAAGTGAAGGAAGTTGGAAACGGGGTAAACGGTAGACTAAATTTAGGAATCAATACGTTTTCGGATGTCGAGTTGCCTGATCTCCTCAATCGATTTCGTAAACAATACCCGAAGGTGACTTATAAAATTCAACAAAATGAATCGGCTCATCTTTGTGAATTAGTGAGAGACAGGGTAATCGAACTTGCGATTATCCGCTTGCCACTCGAGCTAAGCCATTTTTCAGTTATGCACCTGTATACCGAGCCGTTTTATTTTATTACATCCCAAAATCAAAGACAGTTTGACCATGAAGTATCGCTTGCGGACATTCAAAACCATCCACTCCTATTACCAAGTACCCCGGGATTAGGCGTGCACTATTTAATTTTGGAGTCATTTTCCAGGCTCCATCTACGCCCAAACATTATTGGCGAATGTTCCGACATTATGCTTTTGATGGATTTGATTTCATCTGACTTTGGCGCATCGATCGTTCCTGAAACACTGCTTAAACGGTATAAAGGGTATTCTATACATGTTCACAAAATCTCCAGCGTTACTGAGATATCTTCCCCTGTCGGATTCATATGGTTAGAGAATCATTGCTTATCAAAAGCCGCTCAAAACTTTGTCGATTTATTCAAAAAAGAAGTAATGTACGCACAGCGACATGTGCTTCATGATATCTATTGAAAAGATATGGGAATTTACAATTATCGTTTCGAACATAAACGAAACAACGTTGCACTCAACCGTTCTGATCGGAAGTCGGGTGAAGCTTCGATACGAGGACGACGACTCCTGTGAGAGCTATACGGTTGTCTTTCCGAATGAAGCGCAGCCCGAATTGAATCGGATTTCGTTTCTTTCCCCGATCGGGAGAAAATTACTGCTGTCGAAAGTCATGCAGAGCCATGAACTCGATATACCTTTGGGCGTAATAAAAATTAATATTGAAGGTATTCAATTTGGAGGGTGATTGTGTGATACAAGTGAAAGAATTTATCGATACGGATAACTCCTTTGCAGAGAAAAAGGTCAATCAGTTTCTAGCAACACTCGATGAGAGTCAAGTTGTTAATATTTGTTATGGATCGGTCATGAAGGCAGCTCTGAACGGCACGGGACAGCAGAGGAGCTCGATTCTGGTCGTGTATAGAACGAGTGAATAGTTTGCTCCATCATGCAGCATGAAGGGATTCTGCCGGCTGTTTAAACTAGCGGAACGTTTTACCCGATCAGCTTTACACCGAAATGGGGCTATCCCAAAAGTCATCAATGATGACAAAGGGACAGCCCCTTTCTCTTAAAAGCAATTGGTTTTAACCGCATTCACTGCGCAGGCGAATGTTCTTCCAATCGCGGTTGTTCCCGGATTCCCCCTAGATACAATGAATTGATTTTCGGTGCCGACCTGCACATTGTGGCCAGGCGTTTAATTTAAAGGACTTCAGATTTTTATCCTATCCCATGGGGATGATATTGATTGTTTTTTCTATTGTTGCATACCTCAATATTACTTTTGCTTATACATTTATTGAAGAAATATGGATGCCATACGCATCAACATTTGGGCTATTATTGCCTTTGTTATTATTAGGTGTGGCTACTATACGCTAAGTAAAATATTACAGTGCGTTCATATCACTATTATTTCGCTATATGTCTTATTTTTCCAATAGTCTCAAATGCCTATTTTTGATTTGAATGTTTGCATCATTCCGTTAAAATTCATTTGAATACCCTTTATCTAATGGTAGCCCCATCTATAATCGCCTTATTGACTGAAACGAACAGCTCTTGCAGGTTATTGGTGCTTCCTTGGGCACCTTTCTCCAAAGCTTCTCGTTTATGCTCCGGTAGATTCGATCCGGCATAAATAAAGAAAGGCGTTAAATTACCCATCTTGCGGGTCGATTCCAATAATACATAGCCTTCTCTAGGCCCTTCAAGCCTGCCCATATCTGAAATAATGGCTGCAAATTTATTGTATCTGAGCATATCAAGTGCTTCATTTGTTGACTTTGCTATAGAAAACTTCAAACCGAGCTCTTCGAAAGCTTTTCTTTCCATAATATTGTTATCTGGATTGTCATCGACCCAAAGGATTCGTTTATGCCAGAGACTCGAAGACGCGCTGCTATTAGGAGCAGCTGCTTTGATGGCACCAGCTATTTTGTCGGGTATATTGTCAGGCAATTTGTTGATGTCCATTTTATTATCTTTCAGTTGTCTTCGAATCGTTGCTTCAGTTAATGCCGAGGCAACACGAATAAAGTTGTGTTCATCGCGATAATCGCTCGGACTGTACAATTTTCCAGTGTGGCGGCTAACCAACCATGCGAATACTCCGAGGACCAAGACAGGAAAACAAACAAGAAAATAGATGATCGGCAGCCTCTCTTGCGTAGTTAACGAATTTGAAAAAACAATGATTAATGAGGCGAATCCATATACCAACACGATAAACAGCGCTATGATTCCCAGAGGATTTTTCGACAAGCCTTTCGCAGTGTCTCCAAATGATTGAAAATCGCTCATAAATTGATGGTCACTTCCTACTTTTTAGGCATAGGTAATAATTCTAAACTATGTACCGCCGTGAACGGCTTAACGGTTTCAGGGATATATAGCAAATATTGCGGTGTTTAATATTTCCATGTGTGATTACAAATTTATGCGATACTTTATTGACCTATGACGCCAAGGCAGTATGGGTAACATGGAGCGGGATTCGAGATGACGGAAATTCATGCGTATGAGTGTTCGATATTCAACTGAGTTGATCAAGTGGGCCATCTTCGCGACTGTCCTGCTGCTCCAATAAAATGATGTAAAAGAAAGAAGAAATCCGCTGTTTCAGCGGATTCTTCTTTCTTTATATTCGATTACATCGGTTGAATGGGATTGTCCTTCAAGATATCTTCCACTTCTTGGTAGCCATCAAGGTAGGCAAAGTTATATCGCGCTGGAAGTGCGAACACATATTTGTCATTGCGAGTTAGTTCGCTTGGTCCCATAGGCGCTGCGCCGATGAAAAATTTCTCCTGCTGAAGCGCGTTCCATTGATCGATCGTAAAGACATAAATAGGGATGTCCTGTCTAGGCTTGTCAGCTGTCCATTCGGGATGGCGGATGCCGATGGACGCGCCGCTTTCTGCGACCTTACCATCTGTCGCATCCTGACCATTCCATTTGTCCGTTACGATCGTGTACCCTTTCCAACTGTCCGGCAGCGTGAAACGGAAGCCATATTGGGTATTCTCATAGACGGTTTGGTGAACTTGATTCGCTTGTGCAACGATTGGTACTACCTGTTCAGCATGATTCGCTCTGTTTGCGGACACTATAGCCGGTACGGATACGGCGACTACAGCAACCAGCAGCAGCAGCGCTGCGGCTCCCTTGTTTTTCTTTTTCATGTTCATTTCCTCCTCAAAAGCTTTTCGTTTTTATTTTGACCTTAATTCACTACCGCGAGCGGCCAGTGAGACGAAATCGCTTTCGTAAATCTTATAAGGCCTCGGTGTCGTCATAGCTTTAAACATGGATACGAAATAAGGTACGTCCCAAAATTGCGCAAATCGTAGATGACGCCGGATTTATTGACGCCGAAGCCATATCCGCCTCTTCCCATGCCGAGATTGTACATTTCGTAATGGTTGCCTTTCAGGTCACCGCCTACATCCGGTTCGCCTCATTTGGGATTTTTCCTACGCTCGCAAGCTTGTAGATACTCTTAATTTAGCCCTCCTGCGAGTTTGTGCTAGCGCTGGCTGCTGCCGCGTGGACATTCGAATGGGAGAGTGCCGTCATGGAGCTTACCGCGATCAATCCGGTCAAGGCCAGCTTTGCGGCTAATTTATACGAGTGTTTCGATTTGTTCAACACATAAAATTTCACCTCTTATTTTATTGGAGACAAGCGACGGTTGGCTTACAACCTCATATTACCCAGACCAGCCTCGAAAGGAATGACAGACAGGTAACGAAACAGTTACAAGTAGGTAACGAAAGATTTTACATGTAGGAATGACAAAAGATGATGGTTTGGGAGATTTGTCCGTATGCAAAGCGACACGGGGCAATATTGGAATGCATATTGGAATGCATTGCGAACTTTGTCTGAGGAAGCCTCAATGAAGCGTAGTCGGTCATTTCAAGCTGGGCTACCTTCAGCATGCGATTCCCTGTCTTTCGACAAAAAGCCGCTAATGTGGATTCAAAGAAATAGGCATTAGTAAGTTCAAAATAAATTCTTCCTGAATAGTATGTCAGAGCCTGGTTCCAAGGAATCTATTTTGCCAGAGGAGGCGAAAATCCCATGGCGCTCCGTGTAAAGATCGAGTTGCAGCAGATCGATCTCCACAAGCTCAATGAGCCTTTCAGGAATGAATATATCTTTCGGATCAAGTTTTTTGGTGATTTGATCGTTTTTGAGCGGAAGCAAACCACTTCTGGGGCAGCGCTTTTCCCGATATCATTCCATTACAATGAAACGATCGTCGACCATACTTTTATCGAGGTTGAAAACATGCCTTATCAATTCACGTTGGATGTACGAGTCGTCGAAGATGATCCCTTCTTTGATGACATTGCAGAATCATCTTTCTCTTTCTCTATTGAACCGCAAAATGCGCAAAGTCCGTTTGCAATGAATTTTAGCCCTAGAATCAAAGATGACAGCGAAGGAATCGATGCGACTTTCTATTTCCTGTTCCAATTGGAGCCGACGTCGTCGCCGCCCATACCTTGAATGAACCATCCCCCATCCCCTTGTACATGCCGCTAGTTGAACAAAGGCAGCCGATCGTTCCTGGTCAGCTGCCTTTGTGTATTTGTTGAGCTATCGTTCTCGTTAGCTCAACGAATTCGACGCTGTTGCCATCGAACCATCGCTTATCTAAAAGTTTACTTCGGATGCTGTTTTAATTCGTTACAATTTCGCTGATTACTTTCTTGCCCCGTAACCCAGTATTTGATTTATAGATCCGTCAACGTATACGACAAATGGTCCTAGCATCGCATCGCGAGTGGAATTAAACGTAACTTGATATAGGTTATCCACTTCTGGCGCGTTTCCATCGGCCTGAACGATTTCGTTTGATAATTGTCGTTCCTTATCATGCTGACGCATGTTATGATGTGTTTATTGAAAGTGCTTACATTTATTTACTACTATAAAATAATGAGAGGACATGCCATGAAATCTATGAGATTTGATATCTTAACAATCCAAGATATCCTCGAGAAGCATAGCCTCGGACGAATTGATCGTATAGAATATTCGGATCGGGGAATCGTGAATCCGTGTGTTTTTATTAACGATCATTATGTAGTTAGAGTAAATGCTAGAGACGTGGAGCTCCCGAAATTTGACAATGAGCAGCAAGCGCTTCGAATGATGAAATCGGAAGGCATACCGGTTCCAGATGTTTATGTATTTGATAACAGCCATGAACATTTACCATATGAAATATTGATTACAAGCAAGATGCCAGGCATTGATATATGGAAAGCATTGGAGACGGCTACCGATGAATCAAAAATCAAGATGGCATACAACTCGGGCGTTTTACTTGCCAAAATTCATGGTATTGGGCGGGATGAGTTTGGAGAGCTTGCTCTCTCGTCTAATAATCAATATGACAGCTGGCAGCAGTATCTAGTAGAAGGCATGAAGCAAAGAACCAATCGTTGTCTGAAGCTTGGAATTTTAAATCCTGAGGAAGCCGAGCGTTATGTCTTCGTATATAAGAGAGCAACTAGTTTGTTCAGTGGAATATCAACAGCATCGTTGGTTCACAACGACTATCACTTTGCGAACATGCTGTGCGTAGATGGAGAGATTACAGCTATTCTAGATATGGAGTGGTCGATTGCCGGCGATCCGGAGTTCGACTTCAAATCGCTGCATTTCAAGGATGTATTCACGGATGCATCGGAGATGCAGCAGGCATTCATGGCAGGTTATTCAACCCTACGCAAGCTGTCACCTTTATTTGATATCAAGCAGCTATATTATCAGCTCTTTGAAACAGTCGAGCTCATTTCGGTGTCCTATCTGCACTGGGGAGAAGAATCCTACCAGGGGTTTAAAGCTAGTGCCAAGTCATGGTTGGAGCAGATTGAAGCTTCATGGTCAACAGGATACTAGAATTAATCATGATTCATAATCTTACGTCATATGTTTTGTCTTTTTATCGTGCCCATTAGCTTAACGGTTCTTTTCAGAGACGCTGAATTTGGTTACGACAAACCCACGATGTATTGTATTTTCAAACCAAATAAAAACCAGATCTGTCTTTTTGTCATGATGGATTTCCCCTTCAACTTTTATTGTATAACCACCTCTCGGTCGCTTTTGTATGTCTTTTACAGTGAATGGTTTATCAAACGTGTATCCACCTGTGCCTGGCACAAAGTATTCTTCCTGCAATACACTATGTACTTTCCGCTGCAACTCAAGAATAAGAACACGTTCTAGCTGCTCAACACGGGTTTTCGGTTCCATGGTAAAGGAATTTTCTTTTTGTAATTCATTAATTGAACTTGAAGATGGCTGAGCAGCATGACAAATCGGAATACATACAAATAGAGATAGGAAAACAGTAACAATAATTTTCATTTTTTGAACCCCCAAGCAAGTCTTATCTTCGATTTAAAGGGTATTTTTTCCTTGCTTCTATGATATTATCCTCTCCATGATCGAAACAGGCTGCCGATATTGTTCGGAAGCCTGTTCAATGGTGTGTTACTTTCATTGTTCTAGAAGGTAACCACTCTAACATGGCTTCAATTATTTCCCTTGACTCCTCTGTCTCAAAATGACTAGAACTTGATCCGATAACTAAAGAAGTCCGCGATTTACGCGGACTCCGATTCCCTATTTCCAGGCTTCCAGTTTTATGGCTACCTGATCCATTTGTCGGCAGCCTCATTCCGATGTTATTGAACTCTCCCGATAGCTTAATTGCGATAAAACCGATTTCGGCAGTTTGCAAACTACGCTATAGGCGGGATTAAACGTGTTGGCAATTTCATATTCCACTGCCTGTCCCATCAACAAGCTGGCTTCCGAAGACGTTAGGCCGAAATCTTCCTGCAACAGCCGATACATTTCGGTCGTTGCATGTTGAAGCGCCTGGTCAAGCGGCCGTGCATTGCCGATACAAAACCAATACGTATCGGATTCACCTCTCGGCCAGCCTATCATTTTTCCTTTTTGAACGCTTACTGTGAACCGAACATCCATAGATATTTCGAGTCCTGTACCAATGATTTCACCATCGCCTTGCAAAGCATGTCCATCACCTAAATAAAACAATGCACCTTTGGACGACACCGGAAAATAAACTGTAGTGCCTGCGACCAGTCCTTTATAGTCCATGTTTCCGCCATAGTCGCCGCTCGTAGCAGTTGAGATGAACTGACCATTTGAAGGTGCTACACCAAAACAGCCTAGAAAAGGCCGCAAAGGCAGCTTCAATTCAGCCAGCCCCGGAGATGGCTCCTTGAGATAAGCAACCCCCTGTGAAACATCCACCGTCCAGCGTACGATGTCCGATGCCGGCAATGAAGCAGCAACAAATGGTTCGATAACTGCTGGGGCAAGCATGTTGGTTGTCCAAGCCCAATCGCGGTTCGGAGTGATTGATTCGAATTTAACCGCTAGCGTATCACCGGGCATCGCTTCTTCCACATAGAAAGGTCCTGTCATTGGATTCCCGCGAGTAGCTGCGCTTTCGCCGTTGATATCCCAGCCTCTTGCATCGACTGTCGTCGTAATGACCGTATCCCCATCCCGAATCGTCAATATAGGTGGATGCTGGCCTATCGTATTATAGTAATGTTGCGGTATGAACTGAAAAATCATGACTACTCCTCCTTGTCAATTGGATCGTCTATTATTTCGACAACTGTTATAAATTCCCTACCCCAGCTTAACAGTGATTGAAGAAAAGCGATTGATTGGATCTATAGCTGTGCTCTCGTGCCCGTTAGTTTAAGGAATTAACTGCAGCATTAGCGCAATAACCAGTTGTTGACCTACAAAATTAGTGTTGGTACAATCTATAAAACAAATTGGAGGAAAAACCATGGAAGCCATCTTACAACAACTTAATTATAGGATTACGGATGTTCCATCCAGAATCCATACTGATTCTGAACTCGATTTTTCTATTCGTACCCGACCCAATAGTTGGTCAAAAAAGGAGATATTAGGGCATCTGTGTGACTCCGCACTTACAAATCTACAGCGATTTGTGCGTTCTCAATATGAATCTCAACCTTACTCAGTGTTAAAATACGCCCAGAATCATTGGGTGGAACTCATGAATTACCAAAACCTAAGTATTGATCACATTTTGACTCTTTGGGTTATATTGAATAAGCAAGTAGCTGGAGTCATTGCAAACATTCCTGAAGACAAGTTGCTATATTTATGCGACATTGGAGAAGAAAAACTTGTTACGTTAGAGTGGCTTATAAAAGACTATGTTGAGCACTTGGATCACCATCTCGAACAAATTTTTAGTACGTAACTGCCCGTTAGCGGAACAGGCTGCCAACAATGTTGGCAGCCTGCTGCCCGCTCACCCTCCATTTTCCATTTCGAAAGTTCTATATTAAGAATCAACACCGAAGCGACCTGTTTATAACGTACTAAGCCGTAGTTCATAAAAATACTGCACAATAGGATGCTTTAATTTTATCTTTTCGCGCATGTTTAAAATCCGCTTTTTTCCAATCCGTCTATCCACCAATGCTAGAACATTTATTAAGATATCATTGCTCTCTATGCTTTCCTCAATAGAACGGGCTAAAAACCTAGTGGCTTCAACATTAAAGTTTGATTTACTTAAGGTTGACTGTGCTGACAAAAGATCTTTTGCATATTCCGATATTTTTCTACCTCTTGCAATTACTTTTAAACGCTCCTCGGGAACTAGCCCCTTGGTATCTTTTCTGACCGCTTCAATTTCTTCATTGTAGATAGGAATTTGAATATCCGAATCATTCTTAATTTCCAGCTCCGTCTGATACCATCTGATTAACGAAGTTACATCACTCATATTGAATACGTTCTTTTTATCTACCGCAATATAACAAGTTCCTGCTTTATCGGGTAAATAACGGTAGCTGGTTGCAAGATATTCGACCCTCCCAATTAATGCAGGACAGAGAAAACTCTCCAGTTGTTGCTTCAATTTGCTCCAGGACATGTAATCCACCTACGTTCTAAATTGTTAATACCTATAAAGGAAGTCATTCTATTATATCCATAATACAATAACTAACACATCGAATATAACGCGAAACAGGCTGCCATAATAATGGCAACCTGTTGTCATTTAGCGAAGAGTATCATTAATCATCAATGGTTTTTTCGGTTCTGGTTTATTTGCTCATCCCAACGATGCTCTGGCACAAATCCAAGGATTTTTCCGCTTTGGAGCAATCATGAAAACTCTCATTTGCGGATACGCGGACTTCATTCGGACAATGTTCTTGACAACCGACATTTGCTCTACTTCGTGATTCCCGTCTCTTCAATATCCATCTTTACTTTTATTTTGACGTTTAATGAGCTATATTCTTTTTTCCATTCCTCTTCGTTCCAATTTCTCGTTTTGCTCCTAACGAAATCCCCCAAGCCGAGCGGGTCGATTCCTTCTTTCTGAAACTTTTCGATAAGTTCGGTTCCAGAATCGATGAGATCTTTTTCGAAACTAGTTTCGATTTTCTTAATCATTTGTCTAGTCAAGGTCACCGCCTTTGAATCGACAATTCGGGCTTTTAACCGAAGGTTCAACGAAACGTTTGAACCTTCCGTATCTTTCTCGATCCGAAAACGCACTTTTGAGCCTATAACTTCGACTGCAACATACGTTCCGTTGTTCAGCTTCGTCTCAAGAGCACCGTGCTTCACATTTTCCTTAAGCAGCTTCATGACCCGCATCTGCTTTTCGTTCAGCTTCGCGACATATTTGTCATCCTTGAACAAAGCTAGACCGGCAATGTAAATGTGATCATCCTTTATTTGAAGCATTGGCAAATAAGGATCCATTCCTTTGCCCAGATAGGCGTACCCGAACTCATGAAGATTTTGACTGGGAACAAGCTTGTTCCGTTCGTTCATGTCGAGCAAGTTATACAAGTACAACCCTTTTTCTTCATCCGAGCTGAAATTTTTCCGCAGCACTTCCTTTGCATTTCCGTCAACAACGGCCAAATACATCCTTCGAGAAGCTTGTGCGTCGCGCAAAACCATATCTAACTCGTTCCGTACCCCTTTTGCCGCCAGATCTGTTCCAATTAATACCACCGAAAGCTTTCCCGCATTGAGGGGTTTGTCCATTCGAGTGTTCATTAGCTCGATAATCCCCACGCTTGTATGGCCGACCTTCGAGAGCAATTGATTGGAGATCGAGCCGGGTTTGCCGGTCTGAAACCTGGTCGTCGCAAGCGTAATTTCGATTTGATCGTTCTGAGCTTCATCGAAGGCACAGACGATAAACAAGGTAATTCTGTCCAAGATCTGTTGATTGGCGCACCCGGTTAATAGGAGACAGCTGACCGCAAGCATAAGAAAAATACGGCTCATACCGTTCTTCCCGCTTTCACTCTGACCATATCGACTAAAAAAACAAACGGGATGTACGCAAATATCATGTAAAAGCCGATTTGGGACAGCAGGTCTTGAAAAGCTTCAATATGATTGCGCCCTGCAATCAGGCTTACGGCGACAAACACCAAAATCAAGAATATCGGCAGAACGGTCCGCTGTTTAACGGCAAACATGATTTTGACTGCCCTGCTAGAAGCCCAAATACATAGGCATATAATTGGAATCACGAAAAAAATTTGGGCAGACGCGCCAACGAATTCGAATCGATCGATAAAAGGGAACCGTACAAATTTATATTTGGTCAATTGCGGCCATATTTGAGTGGATAATTGTTCGAATTTGAACAATAACAATGAAAATAGAACAACGATGAGATAGGATACCGTCGTAACAAAATTGGCCAAGTGCGCCCATTTTTCCGACTTTTCAGGCGTTTTAATGAACGTATACACGAAGAAAAGTATTTCTACGCCAACATAAGGAAATGCCAGCTCCTTGACCGCCATAAGAAGCTCATTCAATGAATGATCCATGACAGGCGACAAATTATTGAAATGAAAATAACCTGCCGTAAATAGCATGGCTGCGATTAATAAATGCCGCAACAAGCTAAACAAACAGATGCCGACGATCACCCGAAAACCGCCGGCAACGATATAATAAACAAGAAGAAGCAGCACCGACGCCAACAGCCATGTCGCAAGATCGGGAAACAGCCATACTTGCACGATTTCGATAAATAGTCTCAGCAACAAGCTTGCATGGAGCAAAAAATAAACGATGAAAATGAAATTTAGGCCTCCACCCGCCCATTTTCCGAAAAATCGCCGGTGAATTTGAATCAGATCCGTCTCGTTGCGGTTAAGAATGCGATAAACCATCCAAATGACGACGTGGAAACACAGCCCGCAAAGAATGACGGAAATCCATGTGTCGTGGCCGGCTAATTGGATGGGTTTGATCGACATGTTGAGATACTCGGACCCGAACTGCATCGAATGAACCAACGGAAAAACGAGATAAGGCGATACGGTAAAACGCGCTTGTTCCATTGCCTTCATCTTGCCTCCCTCCCAAAGTTCATTCGTCTATGTCTTTTTTTCTGTTCAATTGTTTCTTATCGACTCTCACGGGTCTTTGCGACCTGAAGTAGCTTAATCGATGATGAAACTTAGAGTAGGAAGGTCGTATCACGGTATCGTACGCATCCGAAGCGCGAAAAGGATAATACGGAACGAGATAAGGCATCCCCAGAGACGTTAATCGCAGCAAATGCGCACAAATGGCAATGGTGCAAATAAAAATGCCTAGCAGCCCCCCTAATTGCGCGGAAAAAATAAATGGGAATCGAAGAAGGCGTATGGTGGCGCTCATACGAAATATGGGGGTAGTAAAGGATGCCAACGCCGATAACGCTACGATAATCAATAAAAAGTTACTAGTCAGCGCGGCCTCGACAGCCGCGGTACCGAGAACGATACCTCCGACAATACCTATGGTTTGCCCGATTTTCGTAGGCAATCTGGCGCCAGCTTCCCGAAGCAGTTCAATGACAAGCTCCAAAATGAGCACTTCCACGAAAGGAGGAAAAGGAACATTGATCCTCGAAGAAACGATCGTGGGCAAAAAAACGTTCGAAATGCCCTGACCGTGATAGGTCATCACGGCAATATACAAGGGGGAGGCAAAAACTGAAAATAGCACGGAAGACATGCGAATGATCCGCAAAATCGAGCCAACGATCCATGGCAAATAATAGTCTTCGAACGTAATAAAAAAATACCCCAGATTGACCGGTGCAAAAACCGCAATCGGGGACCCGTCCATCAACACGCAAATTTGCCCCGATGAAACGGCCCAAGCCGCATAATCCGGCCTTTCGGTCCCGATCGTCAGCGGGAATATGGTGTTGGAGTTATCTTCAATCATTTGTTGAAGGATTGTGATATTCGTAATTTGATCGAATTGCACATCCGCTATGCGTTGAATGCACGTATTTAAATATTGTTCGTTCGTTAATCCCTTTATGTAACATACCGCTACCCTCGCCTTTGATAATTCCCCCACTTCAAGCTCCTTAACGCGCAGCTCGGGAAAGGGGACGCGCTTGCGAATCAAATTGAGATTCATGTCCAACGATTCCACGAAAGCTTCTTTGGGCCCTTCCACCGTAAATTCGATTTCGGGCGCCGAGATGCTTCGTCCCTTGGATGCTACGGCATTGACCACCATGCATTGATCGGGTTGAAGGCCGTATTGAATGGCGACATATCCCCGCAGAAGCTTGTTTTGAATAGTATCCCAGTCGAAGGCTATTTCTTTTTCCCCAACCGGGATGGAACGGTACAAGTCATCGAAAGACAGGTTCGAATCGTTGCTCAGAGGACCTAGGATATGATCGTGCAATACTTTTGGTTCAATAAGGGAATGAAAATAGCCGATAAAAATGGGCTCATTGTTCGTTGGATGTTCGTAGCAGACGAAATCTGATGATTCGCTAAGCTCCTTCCATTTTCGAGGGACCGAAGTCATTTCTCATCACTCTTTTCCTGCATGTCAATGTCACAAATTCATTGTCTCTCTGCGAGTCGAAAATTATGCAATTATCCCTGATTACTGCGATTCCGCCAAAACATGAAAAAGCCAAAAGAAGCTATTCGTATCGCTCCTTTTGGCTTTCTATCGATCGGAAATGCTTATGCATTTTCTAACATGACAGCTACTAAGACCCTCACACGCAAGAATCGCTCATAGTTGCATAGCCAACGATGTACTTCTGCAAAACGTCTTTACTTTGTTGTCCGACTAATGTTTCTACTTTATATCCATCTTTAAATAACATTAACGTTGGCACGCTCGACACACCGTATTCAGTTGCGAGTTCTTTCTCCTGATCTATATCGACTTTGGCTACAGCAGCTTGATATCTTACTTCTTGAGCTAGGCTATGATCAATGGAAAGCTGTTCGTGACAAGAGTCGTTTCCGGGTTTATAGAAGTCTACTAGTGTGATTCCATGACTAATTTGTTCCCTAAACGTTTCTTTGAATAATGAATGGACCTCCAACCTTACGACCTCCTCATGTAGTTACAGCTGTTGATAAGCCTTAACCGACGATGTTCGAGATGACTTCAATATTGCCTCGAGTCGCTTTTGCGTAAGGACAAACCTTATGCGCTTCATCGACGACTTCTTGCGCGATGCTGCGCTCTACTCCTTTAATCGTAATGTCCAGCGTCACAGAGAGCGCATAGCCGTCATTCGCATCCTTGCCGAGCGTGACGTTAGAAACAATGGAAATACCTTCCGATTTGATTTTTTTCAAACGAAGGACGGTGCCCATCGCGCCTTCAAAGCAAGCCGCGAATCCTGCGGCGAACAATTGCTCCGGATTCGTTCCCTCTCCGTTACCGCCTATTTCCTTCGGATATCGCAAATCTACATTCAGCCTGTCATCGCTGGAAACCGCTTTGCCATCTCTTCCGCCTTGAACAGTTACAGTTGCTGTGTATAGTTTCTTTTCAATTTTGTTCATTTTCGCATATTCTCCTGTTCATTATCTTTTGTGGACACATCATCTAGGTTATCATTGTGTTTTTGTGTTCATTAGTATACATCGCGAATATCCACGTTATCCTATGCCTGCGGATTACCAGTAGTAGCAATCCAGGTATTGTTCATTCTCCTCAACCCATTTCCCATATGCCTGCATGATTTCATTTATTCGGGAATAAACGCCCCATAAGTTAGTCATCACTAAATTGCGCAGCATATGCCCCATATCCTCTCCGAACAAGATCGGCTTTCGGAATAAATGCCATGGATGCGGAGTTCATGCAGTACCGTTGTCCGGTCGGCTGTGGTCCATCGTTGAACACATGGCCAAGAAACGAATTGGCGTTACGGCTTCGAACTTCCATGCCAGTAATTGCCGTAAATAATCCATAGCTTTTAAAGACCACGTTGTTTGATATTAAAGGCTTCGTGAAGCTAGGCCAGCCTGTATGCGCATCGTATTTATCTTTGGAACTGAACAAAGGTTCGCCTGAAACAATATCGACGTATATCCCCTCTTCATAGTTATCCCAATATTCATTATGAAACGGCGGCTCGTCCGCACCTTTTTGGGTTACGTTATACTGGATTTTCGTTAGAGACTTTATTTTTTCTTCTTTGTCGAAGTCACCATTTAAGCTATGAGCGGAGCAAGTGTTCATTTTGCTAACGAGCCGGCTGTCCAATAATTCCCCAATAAACTCGTTTCTCATTGTTTATCGTCCCCCTGAAATAGTTTGACGTATTTCACGTATCCGTTTTGTGCCAGTTCGTCCTTCGGAATAAAGCGCAGCGATGCGGAGTTCGTGCAGTAGCGAAGTCCCGTCGGTTCGGGACCGTCTTCGAACACGTGGCCGAGGAATGAATCCGCGTAACGGCTTCTCACTTGGGTCTCATCCGAGATGAATCCCCCGACTTCCCGGTAGACCACGCTGTCCGGCTCCAAGGGTCGCGTAAAGCTAGCCCAGCCCGTACCGGCGTCGAACTGGTCCTTCGAGCTGAAGAGCGGCTCTCCCGAGACGATGTCTACGTAGATACCGTTATCAGTGTTATTCCAATACGCATTTTGGAACGGCGGTTCGTCCTGATCCTGCTGCGTGACCGCGAATTGCAGCTTCGTCAGCGATTTCAGTCTTTCGTCTTTATCGATTCGGAAATACGGGCTTTCCAGCTCTCTCACCTCTCGGTCATCGCCCCATACGCGTTCCAGGAACGCCTCTCGTCCGGAGGCGACGTCGTTGTATTTGTAATCGTCGGGATGGGTTCTGAAGAAATTTTGATGGATGTCCTCGGCTTGATAGAACTCGGAAACCGGTAAAATTTTCGTCACTAGCGGCTTATCGAACTTGCCTTGCGCCGCCAGCGCCGCTTTCGAAGCTTCCGCGGCTGCCTGCTGTTTCTTGCCGTCGTAGAAGATGACCGAACGATATTCGTTCCCGCGGTCGGCGAATTGCCCCTCCGCATCAGTCGGATCCGTGTTGCGCCAGAACACTTGGAGCAGTTGATTGTACGAGATCCGGCTCGGATCGTACCGGACCTGGACGGCTTCGAGATGCCCCGTCGTTCCCATGGATACTTTCTCATAGGTGGGATCGGTCGTATGTCCGCCCGTATAGCCGGTAATGACGTTCAAGACGCCGTCCAGCTTCTCGAACGGAGCCTCCTCGCTCCAAAAGCAGCCTCCGGCGAAAACGGCGGTCTTGGTGTCGCCGGCAACCTTTTCGACAATGTGATTCACTTTATTCGTCATGCCCTTCGCCTCCGCAGTATCGCGTTTGTGATACGAGCCATATGCGGCGAACAACACCATGGCCATCACCCCAACGGGAAGCACGATTCGTTTTAATCTCATAAGCCTTCACCTCCGACGGAATCCACCCAAGCCCGCACATGCGCTCAGTAATTCAAGAAGCAATTGAGTTCAAAAAAAGAGCCGACCACCAGCACCAGCAGAAGCGACACCGTCACGATCCGAAACGTTAACCTGACCTTTTTCTCCGCCATCATGTCCACTCTCCTACGCTTAATGAGCTCAACCGAAGGATGCGCTGCTGCGCTCGCCTTCGATCTTGCACCTTGATCTTACCAAGGATAGCGGACCGCCAAACGTGTTGAAGGTCATGAATATGCAGAAAAAAAAGCATCGCCTTCGGTCATCGCGCATGACGAATTTCATGCGCTATGCCAAAAGTAATGCTTACCGTACTCAGATCGAATGACGAACCGCATACACGGCTGCTTGCGTGCGGTCGCGCAGCCCCAGCTTCGCGATCACGTTCGAGACGTGATTTTTCACCGTGCCTTCCGTGATCGATAGCGTTTCCGCGATTTCCTTATTGTTGAAGCCCTGCCCCAGCCGTGCTAGCACTTCTTTTTCCCGTTCGGTCAGCAGCGCCAATTCGTCGGGCGTTTCTTGTCGGCTCGATGGAGGCGCTTGGTCCGCATGCAGCTCCGGCATTTTTTTCATTTCCCTTAGCAGCATCGCCGTAATGTCGGGCTGGAGCACCGTCCCACCGTTGTAAACCGTTTGGATCGCGCTTACGATTGCTTCCGAGGGCAGGTCCTTTAATAAATACCCTTGAACGCCTTTCTCCAGCGCCTGCAAAATCAATTCCGCGTCGTCGAACGTGGTTAGAATCAGCACCTTGGTTTCCGGGAAGTGCCGGAGAATCAACTCCGTCCCTTCCACACCGTCCATGCCGGGCATTCGGATATCCATCAGCACCACGTCCGGCCGCAGTTCGACGACTTGGTTGTAGGCGTCTCTTCCGTCAACAGCCGTCCCCACCACCTCCATGCCCTCTTCCAGGCCGATGATGGTCGCAAGCCCTTCGCGCATGAGACGCTGATCGTCAACGATAAGAATTTTCAATCGCTACAGCTCCGTTTCCGCCGGAGAAATACGGGAAGCGAACGTCGACCGCGAAGCCCGTTCCCGGCTCCGTCCCGACATGCACTTCTCCGTTCCACTCCTGTACTCGTTCCTGCATATTGATCAAACCGAAGCCCGGATTGAGCTCCCCTGGCGTTTCGCCGTCGTTTCGGATGCGAAGCGAGAATCCGCTTTCGGCATAGGCCAGCACGATCTCGGCTTTCCTGGCATGTCCGTGCTTCTGGGCGTTTGTAAGGGATTCCTGCACGATGCGATACGCCGTCAATTGAAGCTTGCCCGGCAGCTCGACAGGCTGGCCTTCCACATGGAGGGTCGTTTTCACTTCGGCCCACTTGGTGAACTCCTGCGCGAGCTGTTCAAGGTGCTCCTTCAGCGAGGTCGAGCGGACCGGCTCTTCGCGGATCGCCCGGACCGACAGTCGAATCTCCTGCAGCGACGCGCGAATCAAGTTCTCGCATTCCGCGTAGGTTTGTTCGCTGCGCTGCGGATCCACCTGGCTTAATTTCCGCGCCGCCTGCATTTGCACGAGAAGCGCCGTCAGCTTATGGCCGACCGTATCGTGTATCTCGCGCGCGATCCGGATCCGCTCCTTGGCCGCGCCCCACTCTTCCGTTTGCAGCGCGTACGCCTGCAACTGCGCATGAGCCTGCGCCAATTCCCCGAACAGCTTCAGCGTATTGTCGCGCGCGTTCCGTTGAACCTGGATCAGAACGCTCACGATGCCCGCGAACACGATAAAAGACCCGGTCGTAAAATAGCCGATTTCATCCAATTCCCGGTAGACATACCAATCCACGCTCCCCATCGTGATCGCGTAAACCAGCAGCAGCAATAGACAGGTCAAGATGATCCTGCGGGTACCCTGGACGAACATCAAAATCGCCAGTGCCGTAATACCGACGAAGAGATGATTCGGGAAGTTCCCCCCGATATAGATATAGCCGTACGCCGCGGATATGACGAAATCGAGGATGAGCAGGTGAAATAGCCCGCTTCGCCGCCTGCTCCTTCTCAAGTAGACGTAATTGACGAACATAAAGGCCGCGATGGAGATGAAAATAAAGCTGATTCTCCAAAACAGGTCGATCGAATAATCAAAATAAAAGATGCCGGCCATGGCTAAATTAAGAAAGAGCTTGGTGCCGAAAATCAACTTCCACGTTCGGGAATCGCTCCATCCGCCTCCGGCGGTCGTCTGGCTCTCGACGTTCGTTTCCTTCATAGGCTTGCAACCCGCTCCCCTCTGGAATGATGATGGCTTCTTTAAAGTACCATGCCGGTTTCGACAAAATCAAACCCCTCCAACGGCCATCATGAATACCGCGTACAGCGCGGATATATTTTTCGATTCAATGTTCATGTCAACCGACAGTTGCACTAATGAACGTGAAAACAGTTTTTTTCCACTAAACACAAAAAAGCCGCGATTTTACGCGGCACATAATGAGATAAAGTTCTTGTCATCCGACACATGGCTGTGACAAATAAGGTTAAGAGATCCTGAGCTCGGTTCGTTTATAAAAATTAAAACGTATTATATACATTTTCACATTCTTCCGCGGTCGGTTCATAAAAGCAGTGCTTCTTCCATCGTCCTACGAACGGCTGATTATACCAAGTTGGCGGACATGGTCCGGGATTTTCAAACGATCCTGGACGGAAATACCATAGGGAGAATTTGGCTGGCCAATTCCGCTCCCCATTCACAGTCCGCTGTGCCAGACGGCGTTCCCTATCTCTTGCGCTTTGATAGTACATACCATGTTGCAACGCTTCGAACGCGTGCGGCTGGTTGATCATTTGAGGAATTGTCCGGATTCCTTTAAAATCAGAGCAATTCGCTCTTATTCGGTTGATGCCAACATTTCCAACAAGGAGCATGCCCATCTCGCCTTCGGTCTCAGCTTCAGCTCGAAGCAACCTTGCCAGCATATCAATATCCTGTTTCCTGGCCTTTACGACTGCCATTGGCTCACCTCTTTTTATTTCTAGACTCATCATATTGTACGTGAAGCGGATGTGTTCCTCTGTCAAAGTAGTGAGCGATAATAAATAGCCAATCCCCACAATTTCTCACTGATCACCAAAAATCCACTTCTCTCCATATCGATTATCGAACCCGCCTCCAGGACTCTGATCATGGATATTGTTGATGGTCTTAACACCTCGATACCAAGCAATGTGCCTTGTATTTCCTATTGTATATTCGATTTTAAAGACGATATTGTAATTTCCTGCTTCTGATTCAAATGGAGTTAAGTCTTTCTCCACATTCATTTTTTCAATTAGAATAACTTGGCCACCTCTTTGCTCAATCACACGAGCAATTTCTTTCTTTAAATTATCATCATGCAATTTTGCAACAATTAATACGAGTGGTATGCCAATTAATAATGTCACAATGATTGATCCTAACATTGCTCCCTTTTGCTTCCTAAACAATATCGAAACAATAACTCCAGATATTATCGTGATCAGTAATATAACTACTAAAATTGTCATCACGGTTCCCATTTCTTTTGTATGTCCTCTTTCTCAGGTATTTAAGGAATGGTATTCACGAAGTTCGAAATTCCATCCAAATGATTCGATCCAGGTATTTGTCATCGCCAAATGACAAGAACTTGATCCGATAAACCAAAAAGCCCGCGTATTACGCGGACTTCATTCGGACAATGTTCTTGTCAAACGACACTGTTTTGGAACCTTGCTCTAGCGAATTCGTAGAACGCCAATGCTTCGTTCAGTGTCCCGAATCCAGCCTGAGCCATGGTGCTGCTGCCTCCGCCTTTGCCGCCGTACGCCTCTAGATGTTCCTTGAAAAATGCGCCGCAAGAAAGCTCGAATCTCCCGCTATGCGACAGTACTACTTTCAAATCAGCAAGATCGGCGAGCAGCACGGGATCGTTGGTCAAAGACGTGAGCTTTATCGCCAGGCTTTGCATATCTTTCAACGGCTTGTTCTCAAACTGATGCGCGATCAAGCAGCTTTCCTGCAATTCCAAGAGCTCTCGCGCGACAAACGAATCATTCTGCTCCTTGAGAGCGGCCATTTCTGTTTGAAACTGTTTTTGCTCTTGCTCCCACTTTTCAACGCGAGCAATTATTTCATCTTTACCGGTATTGAATTTTAAAGACAGCTTCCCTATAATCCCCAAGCAATCGTTAAATTCCTTTAAGGCGCGGTTACCGCATTTGAATGAAATTCGGGTATTCCCTTTCATCTTTTCCGTTCTCAGCAACTTGATCATCCCGATTCCACCCGTAGACGAAACATGCGTCCCGCCGCATGCATTGTATTCCACCCTCTCAATTTCGACAATCCGTATGTTCCCCGACACTTTCGGCGGCTTTGCCAGCGGCAAACTGCCAGCCTCCTCCTCGGAAACCATATAACTAGCAATTCGGTGATTATCGTAGATGGCCTGGTTCACTTCCCGTTCCAGATGGGATAGCTGCTCCGGGGTTAGCTCGGGCTTTGCCACATCGATAGTCGCGAATTCGATGCCCAAGTGAAAGCTTAGCGTCATCGCATCAAATAACTTTAGACAGACCGCCGACAGCAGATGCTGACCGCTATGCTGCTGCATATGATCGAATCTTCGTTGCCAATCGATCCGGCATGACGCTGCCGAACCCTCCGGCAATCGCTCTACTTTATGCAGCACTTCATCTTCCTCGCTAATAACATCCAGTACAGGGACACCGTTAATCTTTCCCGTATCGCAAGGTTGGCCCCCTCCATGAGGATAAAAGGCGCTTTCCTCCAAGAGGACATACCACCCATCATCTCTCTTGAGCGACTTCGTAATGTTCGTCTCCCATTCGGTTACATAGGAAGAATTATAATACAATCTAATCGTCATCGTTCAATCCCTTTTCTTTCGCATAATCACTTCTCATTCTATTTTATCCTTTTGATTCTGAATTAATAGGTCCAGCCACCCGTTAGCGGAAAAGGCCGCCGTTATTGTCGGCAGCCTTGTTTCGAGTTATCAATTCAACAAACGTACATACTATTCACTAAATTCTTTGTATTCATTAATGTAAAAAGCTACATAACCGCAATTTGAACAAACGGCTGCTTTAGTTTTTGCAGATACTTTGTTGAAAAGTCCTTTTCTCTTTTTAGATATTTTAATTCCAGCCAGATCACCTTCAACTTTAATGTTACAATCTTTTATCATTTCATTTTGACATTGATTACATTTCATCTATATACCTCCTTTGGTTTTTACTACTTGTTTCTTTAGATACGAACAAAAAAATGTATAGTTTCACCATAATTCCCCCTCCTTCATTAGTTTGTACGGTTTTCCGATTCCGAAGGAAATTGTGATCCCATCGAAAAAACGTTACGATAGAGTCAACAGCGAGATTAGCAGACTCCGTTCGCCAAATCGATCGACGAAATCCGAGGAGGAATCGAAAATGGAATACACCCGCCTGGGCCAAACCGGCCTGGAGGTATCCAGACTATGTCTGGGCTGCATGAGCTACGGCATACCGTCAAGAGGAACGCATTCGTGGACGCTGGACGAAGAGCGGAGCCGCCCCTTCATCCGCAAGGCACTTGATCTAGGCATCAATTTCTTCGATACCGCCAACGTTTACTCGGACGGCACGAGCGAAGAAATCGTCGGGCGCGCGCTGATGGATTTCGCCCGGCGCGAGGACGTCGTCATCGCGACCAAGGTTCACGGCCGCATGCGGACCGGCCCGAACGGCGCCGGCTTGTCGCGCAAAGCGATCCTGAGCGAAGTCGACGACAGCCTGAGAAGACTCGGCACGGACTATATCGATCTCTATCAAATTCACCGCTGGGACCCGCATACGCCGATCGAAGAAACGATGGAAGCGCTGCACGATGTCGTCAAGTCCGGCAAGGCCCGCTATATCGGTGCTTCGTCCATGTACGCCTGGCAGTTTCTCAAAGCGCAATTCACGGCGGAAAAGCACGGCTGGACAAAATTCGTCAGCATGCAAAATCATTTGAATCTGCTGTACCGCGAGGAAGAACGGGAAATGCTTCCGCTCTGCCGGGATCTCGGCGTAGGCGTCATCCCGTGGAGCCCGCTGGCCCGCGGCCGCTTGACGCGCGGCTGGGACGATATCAGCGAAAGGTCGGAAACCGACGCGTTCGGCAAGACGCTGTATACGTCCGCCGTCGAGTCGGATCGCGCGATCGTCGAACGCGTCGGGCGCATCGCGGCCGAGCACGGGGTATCGCATGCCCAGGTCGCGCTGGCCTGGGTGCTAAGCAAATCCGCGGTCACAGCGCCGATCATCGGCGCGACGAAGGCCGGTCATTTGGACGACGCGGCCGCGGCGCTCTCGCTTGCGTTGACTTCCGACGAAATCCGGGAGCTGGAAGAGCTGTACGTGCCGCATCCCGTACTGGGCTTCCAGTAACACGGGAACGCGTGCAGCCTGCCCGGACGTGACTGTGCCCGCGGAAAGAGCAAGCCCAGTAGCACGTTTGCGCTTGATACAGCACCGAGAGGCGGCCTCCGAAATTTCGGAGGCCGCCTTCTTCATGGCCGATCATCGCAGCAACAGGTTCTGTCCTCAAAATCACCTAGGATCATCTGATCCAGCGTCGTGCCGACGTTTTGCACGCAATCGATACTCCTTTCGTTATGTTCTCGCCTATCACTCGCGCAATCCTTGAACCGGTTGCTATAATACGAGATGAAGGAGTGAGCCATGATGAAACGATTCATTGACAGCCCCATTCGCAACGAGGAAGAACGCAGCCGTGCCTTGCTCGTCGAGCGGCTGGCAGCCCGATTCGCGGAGCGAGCGCCCCGGTACGATCGCGAGGGCTCGTTTCCGTTCGATAATTTTGCCGACTTGCGGGAGAACGGATATCTAAAGCTGACCGTTCCCCGGGCTTTCGGCGGCGACGAAATCCCGTTGTACGAGTTCGTCCTGCTGCAGGAACGGCTTGCTTACGGGGACGGCTCGACCGCGCTTGCCGTTGGTTGGCATCTCGGCCAGATCATGCATTTGCGCACGACCGGAAAGTGGCCGGCAGTGACGTTCGAAGCACTGTGCCGCTCCGTCGTGAAGGAAGGCACGATGATCAATACGTTCGCCAGCGAAGCGTCCTCCGGCAGCCCGAGCCGCGGCGGCCGTCCGGAAACGACCGCGGTTGCCGCGGACGGAGGTTGGCGGATCACGGGACGCAAGACGTTCAGCACGCTGTCGCCGATTCTCGACCGTTTTGTCGTATCCGCCTATATCCCGGATGAAGACTGTACGGCCGACTTTCTCGTCCATCGGTCGGAGCGGGTGTCGATCGTGGAAACATGGGACACGATCGGGATGCGCGCGACGGGCAGCCATGACGTCGTGCTGGACGGAGCTTTCGCTGGCGCGGACAGCCGGCTGACCGGCAAAGGCACGGATGACGGCGGCGGCTGGCTGCTGCATATTCCGGCCTGCTATATGGGCATCGCCCTGGCCGCGCGCGACTATGCACTCGCATTCGCCCGCACGTATAAGCCCAATTCCTTGGATAAACCGATTGCAGCCCTCCCTGCCGTTCAACAGACGATCGGGGAGATGGAGGTCGAGCTTCGCACCGCCCGCACGCTGTTGTATGAGTCGGCCGACAAATGGGACAAGGAACCGGCGGAACGGACCGCGATGAAGCCGGAGCTCGGCCTGGCGAAATATACGGTCACGAACAACGCCATCCGCGTCGTCGACTTGGCGATGCGCATCGTCGGCGGCACCAGCCTGTCGCGCGCGAATCCGCTGGAGCGCTATTACCGCGACGTCCGCGCCGGCTTGCACAACCCGCCGATGGACAGCTCGGTCATCCAGACGCTGGCCGCGTCCGCGCTTGGCGAGGGTTCGCCTTCGTAGGCGAGCCGCTGCTGATGATGCACGGCCGACGCCATCGCGCTGCGTCTTGAAACAAGGCGCCTTCGGCGTTATTATGCGCGCCGGGGGCACGGACCGCGCGAGGCTGCTGAGCTAAGGTCCTGTAAATACAACGGACACAGAAGCCGCTAGATTCTACTAGCGGCCTCTGTGCCGTTCATGGACGTAAAATTTAAGACATTCAAAACAAATCGTCATTCGCCCGCTGCGTCGCGTTGACGTCCCCTTTCAGGAAATATTCATACTTTCCGAACCGGGTCAGCGCCGCTTTATCGGATTGCCATACCCATTCGTCGATTTCGGTTTGGCATCGGTGAGCGCGGAACGCGGCAAGCTTAGCTGCGTTGTGCGCCTGCACGTCGACACGGACGACGTCCTTTTTGGTGTATCCGTAACGCTCCGGACGCTCCATCGCGTCGCCGAACGTAATGTAGTACAGCGCTCCTTTGTCCGCCGAACGCCGGAAGGCGGCCGTCGCGGCCTTGCCGATCGCGCAGTGGTCCGGATGTCCGCCGTACCGTTCATGGAACGTCAGCACGACGTCCGGCTCCACTTCGCGGATAAGCGATTCGATGCGCCCGATCAGCGATGCTTCGTCCTCGAATTCAACGGTTTTGTCGCGGATGCCGAAGAAAATCAGCCTTCCGATGCCCAGGCAGTCGCAGGCTTCCCGCAGCTCCTGCTCGCGGGCGAGGGCCATCGTTTCGCGATTGAGGTACGGCGGGTTGCCCATTCGGCGGCCCATATCGCCCTTCGTTGCGCTTACTAGCGTGATCTCGACGCCTTCGGAGGCGTATTTGGCCATCGTGCCCCCGCAAATAAACGACTCGTCGTCGGGATGGGCGAATACCGCCAGCAGCTTGCGTTTCGGCGCTTGTTCATGGTTCATTCCGGAAACGGCTCCCTTCCTAGATGCAGCGCTACGTTCATGCGCCCTCTATCGTCATAGCCAGCCAGCAGCAGGCGGCCCTGCCCGTCCACCTCGAAATGCGTGAGCGCTTCCATCCGCAGCCAGCCATGGCCGTCGAAACGGAGCGCGGCGCGGAAAGACCCTTCCCCAGCGATAAAAGCGTGCGTTACCCGTACCTTGAAATTGCGAACGAACAAGAATGACGTCGCTTCGCTGTGGACATAAGCCTCGGCCCCGATGAATTTCCGGAGCTCGGCCTCCGCTTCCATTCTGTTAATAGGGATCATGGCGCGAATCTCTTTTCTATAGTGATTTTGACTTCCAGCTTATTGTAGCACGGGAGGCATGCCGCGTTCGATTGCCGTCTTGGCCCGAATCGGCCGCTCAGCCTCGATCCTGGGGCATGAAGGAAGAAAAGTCCGAGGCGTGCTCGCGTTTCCTGTAATTCTAGCGGCGAAGCAGCTTCGTTATTGCTTCTTTCGCAAAAAAAACCCGGGTCGTATAAACTTATACGACCCAAGGTTTTATGTCCGTGATTTAATTAGCTCCTTTTGGTGCCGTTGGATTTTTCTCAACAGAAACGATTTCCCCGGTTTCGGCGTTTACAAATACCGCGTAAATTTCGCTCTTATAGCCGTGATCTTTGCCTGCCTTTACTTTCCGTTTCGCTTCGATGATTTCGTCGTCGGAAAGCTCATCCATTTCTGAATTTGAATAGGTTATAAAATAGAACGTTCCTTCCATGTCTACTCGGGTGCCCAAATCATAGGAAATTTTAAAGCCGCTTAATGAAACCTTGAATTTTTCTTGAATCGCTTTCTCCGCAGTCACAACCGCTACCTTTAGGCTCACCGGCGCATCTTTGATTTGTGCAATTTCGGGCTGCTGGTGTTTACCGGTGACCTCCACCTGTTGAGCCTTGTCAAATGAAGAAGCATTAGCCGAAATCACACTGTTTCCTGCAACCAGAACGGCTGCTACTCCTAGAGTCATTGCTGCAGTGACAAACTTTTTTTTCATTGTTGATTACCTCCAATATTTTTTGGTGTTTCGTAGCTACAAACCAACTATAATGGAGCCGCGTAATGAACTAATCTTCAAGTTGTAACGGAGTTGTAAAATAAACGGAGACCCTTGTATATTCATTTTCTTTTGAATCGATTTGTATGTTAGCATGATGGAGCTGGGCAATCTGATTGCAGATGGATAAGCCAAGCCCAATCCCACCCAGTTCTTTTGAACGGGATCGGTCCACGACATAAAACGCTTCCGTAATTTTCGCAATATCCTTCTCAGGTATGCCTCTGCCATTATCCAAGACTTCAAGCACAACGCCTTCGTGGCCATGGTAACTTCTCAATTTGATCATCCCCCCGGACGAGGAAGCTTTGATGCTGTTTTCAACAAAATTAATGAACATGGACTGCAGTAGCTCCTGATCCCCATAGACTTCATCGGCCAAGCATTCACGTATGATCGTCATCTGCTTTGCCTCTAGATGATGCCGCTCCATATTTGCCACATATGAAAACAGTTTCTCGATATCAACGGGTTTCAAGGCAATCTCTTCACTCTTCAAATATAACAATTGCATCAATTTTCCTGAGAGAACATCAAGCCGCGCAATATGCTCATAAATGTACTGGACCGCCATTTTCCTTTCTTCCTCATTATGATTGGCATGATTTAAAAACTCGCTATATCCCTTAATAGCCGTAATAGGTGTTTTTAGTTCATGAGTGAGGTTGTTGATGAATATTTCTTTGTCTTCGCTCGCCTTGTTGATCGTGTCAATATGATTGGAAACAGCATCAGCCATCCTGTTAAAATCTTGGGCTAATTCCCCAAATTCGTCGTTTGCTCCCACTTTCACTCGTTGATCATACGCTCCTGCGGCAATCGCCTTTACGCCTTTGTTTAACCTGCGAATAGGTGCGGTCAATTGAATTAAAAGAAAAATAAGCGCCGCCGATAAAATCAATGAAATCACAATGCTCAATTTAATGAAGTACTGCCGTAAAGTAACATGATAGTCTTGCAAATACTCCGATTTTCTTGACATAACGAGTCTTAAGCCCTGGAATTCCATTTTCCCGCCGATAAACAACCATAGCTCGTCATTCATTTTTCTGTAAACGGAATGGTATGGATCTCCCCGCAGCTCTGCCCGATCCCCTGTGAATTGATAGGCATTGGAAAAGATCAATTGATCCGCTTGGTAAACCTCTAAAAGGATATCCTCTTTATAATAATTTTCCGCAAAACTAGCGATTACCGTTTCATAGTTGGTGCTGCCCGTGCTTTCCTTATATACGCCAAGGATATAGCTTAATGAATTTTCAATGCTCCCGTATACGCTCACACCTCTTGAGATATCCAACTGTTCGTTTAATTGGTAGCTCTTTTTGAGAAGAGCATAGGCTCCGAGGTCGAAGGCGATCAGAAATACAATCAACACGCTCAGATACGTTTTCTGCCAGAATTTCACCTCTACACCTCTAGCCTGTAACCGTATTTATAAACCGTTTTGATCCGGTTCTCCCAATTTAGTTTCTTTCTCAGCTTCTGAATATGCACGTCAACGGTTCTTGTTTCTCCATAAAAATCGAAACCCCAGGTTTGCTCGATAATTTTCTCGCGGGATAGCGCGATATTTTTATTTTGCACAAGGAGATCTAATAATTGGAATTCCTTATTGGTTATTTCGATTTCTTGTCCATGGACAGTCACAATATGCTTTTCCAAATCTACTATGGTGTCATCCAGCCTAAATTCGTTTGCGGCCTTTTGGTTTCTTCTTAATACGACATGGATGCGAGCAATGAGTTCTACTGCTTCAAAAGGCTTGACTATATAATCTTCCGCTCCGATCTCCAAGCCATGCACTTTATCAGAAACCGTATTTCTTGCGGTTAAGAAGATAACCGGTACGCCCCGTTTCACAATATCCTGCACGATTTCAAAGCCGTCCCTGCCAGGCAGCATCACGTCCAGGATGACTAAATCGATTCGCATTTCATTTAATGTGTTCAATACTTGATCTCCACTATACAATTGAACATACTCATGCCCGACCATCTTTATATTTAAGGCAATCAAATCGTTAATTGCCTTCTCATCATCTACAATCAGTATTTTCGCCATAAGAATACACCCCTACGTAATGATAGCAATTCGGTAATTGAAAGTTATCATAGAGTTGTAAAATTCTTTATTCTATAGTCTTAATCCATATCAGTTTATCCATTCAAAAGAGATGAAATACAGACAGACTGATTCGCCTCTAATTAAAAAACCTTGGATCGTGTTATACGACCCAAGGTTTTATGATTTTGTGTTACCAAGCAGCTTCCTCCGCCAAGATACCTTGAAACAACTTGATGGCCTCCACCTTGGTTTCTTCTCCTAAATCATCCCTGATCCATACGGTTCGAGCACACTCAATTAGATCTTGAAGGACCCTTTCTAAACGGTAGTAGGCGAGCACCTTCTCATCAACCTCTACGGCTCCGTACCCCTGAAAAAATGCCTGGGCATATGGATGACTGACAAAAATGAAATCACGCTCTTTGGGAGCGAGCATCACCTCGTCCCAATCGATTACAAACACTTGCCCAACCTGATCTCGGATCAAATTGGCCGGATGCAGATCCGCGTGACAAATTACATACGGGATTGTTCGCGACTGGAGCAACCCTGCCAGCTTTTCCAATGAAGTCAACTTCGAGTGTATCGTCAACCTATGCTCTACCCAAGAAGCATGTAGTGTGCGATCCAATGTACTTCCGCTTTCAAAGAGTGCAAGTTGTTCCTCAAAGTACCGTATCCATCGAACATATTCCGTCGGATCAAAGGTCTCCTGTCGGAGCGGCTTAAATCCTTCAGGCGGCAAAATGATCTGGTGAATCCGTTTTAAGATGGTCCCCAACGTCTTCCACTGCTCGGCTAACATCCCGATGAAGCTTGACTCTCCGTTGATAAAGGGATAGACAACGACAGTCCAATCCTCTAGATGGGTCCACAGGGTACCGCTCCTGGTAGAAAAGGGAGCTACGACGCATGTAATCCCTTGCTCGTTGAGATATCGAGGAACGAGATATTGCGGTTCGTATAAAGGCCTAGACGTGACTTTGAGCAAATAGGCGGTTCCATGCTCGCTAATGACATGATACACTGCGGAGCTGTAATCAAGTCCCAGCGGAAGAAACTCAAGTGTGGCGGGAGTCAAATCATACTGTTCCCTTAGACAAGATCGAAGATGTTCCTCTGAAATCCTCGGTGAATTGCGAATAGTTCCATTCATCCCTTCTTTGACAACGAATGCTTCCAGACAATCTTACCCTTTAGTTGAAGCTACTTGAGATACAATTACTGTTCAAGTCCTTCAAAATTGCATCGCCAATCAGACACCCATGCGGGAAAATACCCTAATCGGTGAGCTACTCTCTGTGAAGCAATGTTACTGGCGATGACATCATAACTCGGTATCTCTCCACGTTCCAATATTTCCATAGTTAACCTGTTTACTAGATAACTAGCCAATCCCAAATTACGATATTCGGGTAATACTTCTATGCCAATTTGCCACAGTTTTGCACAGGTTTTGCTTGCTCCTGCCACACCGACAATTTCCCCATCTTACTTTGCAAGCACAGCTAGATCAGTCTGCCAGGGAAGATTCGTATCATATATTATTGCTTCATTGAATCTTGCAACATCAAATAAACGGACCACTTCTTCTCGCTTAATCAGTTCAAATGAAAAAAAATTCGGCGGTGACATTGGCTTTATTCTTTTTACATCAGGCAGAAAATGCAAGTAAAGACCTCTGATAAATGGTAAGGAGAATACGGTATCCCTGTTAATGCCCTGCATCTGTGTTTTTGCAATGAACAACCGTTCGGGTGTAGCCGATACTACAATTGATTTTCCCATGGACAGGATTTCGAAATACCGTGCCTTCCTCGGGAATGGTCTGCATCCGGGATTTTCTTTAGCTTCAACAAAAATAATGCTGTCCTTTTCGCCGTTCAGGTCATCGATTGAGCAATTCAGGTCAATTGCAAGTTGTGATTGCACGTTGAACAGCATTACTTTTTGTGTCATCATCATCGTTATCCTTCCTTTTTCTTCATAACTCCATAATACCACAATATGGATGGGTTCTTTTGTTTGAGTGAGACGATGAGATCTCGCATAAACGTGACCGTATCGATTATTATTTGGTGCCATTAATCCGATAAAAAAAAGCCCGCGAATTACGCGGACTCAACGGCTACATCATATTTCTCGGCAACCTTCATCAAATATTGTTCGATATTATCGTAATCCCCGACCTTGTTGCTGGCGATGACGATTGGATCATCGACGCCTCTGATGTGCATTTCGATCGCTTTCACCTCAACGGTGCGAAGAAGCTTCCTTACCTTTTCCTTCACCCTCACCAATCGCTCAAGCTTGTAATATTCGATCGTTTGGGCGTCAGTTCCCTTTTCCAGCTTTAACATCATTTCTTCTGCATCCAGATTCACATCTACTGCTTGTGGCAATTCAATCATCCTCCCTTGTTTCCAAATGGATAGCGTCATGTCTGCCGGCTTATCATCAATTAACCCATTCATGGCACTTTGACTCACCTTGCTCCAACTCCCCAGCCCACTTTCGCCTCTGGCGCGGGTCGGACTTCATTCGGAAACTGACAAAAACAAAAAAAGATCCGCGGAAATCGCGGATCCACCAATTGTTACCAGCTTATCTACAAGGATATTTAGGTTTGGTCTAGTACTCCTGTAGTCTCCTGTGATGCGATTTGTTTCTGAGCTTTGGCAACTTCATTATTTTCGTGGTTAAATTCGTTGTTTTCGCTGAATTTACTATTGTTTTTCTGGTTCTGTTCTTGTTGCGATAATGCTTCTTGTTCCTTCATCATATCCTCCCTCTGCAAGCCGCGCATCGATCTTATTCTTGTTCGGTATCCATATTGGCTGCGACATCAAAAACATTAGATTCCGGCACTTGTGTCATGTCTTCCGTTTGTTGTACCCATTTTCCCATATTCCGGTACCAGTCTTCAAAAGAAGCATCCAGTTGCTGCTCGCGCCCAAGGTCCTCATTAACATCTGAATCAAATTCCGTATTTTTATTGAGATTGCTATTGGTCGGTTCTTGCTTTGATTGTCTTTCCATTCCTTTTCACCATCCCTCGCTTTAGGCTGGATTAATGAATGTACAATTATGTATGAAAAGTTATTTTACTCCGGATTCGACCCTTTCGTTTCCATCCCCAAAACCAGCACGGCGAAGGCTCCGATCAATATGGCAACGAAAAATATCATGAAAATGGATAACAGGGGCATTTCCCTCCCAACCAGCATGCCGACAAGAAACGGTCCGATAACTCCTCCGACGCGCCCGAAGGAAGCCGCCAAACCGACGCCGGTGGATCGGATCGAGGTAGGGTACAGCTCGGGCGTATAAGCGTACATGGCCCCCCAAGCTCCGAGATTAAAGAACGAAAGACAAATTCCTGCGGTAAGCAGCGATGTCACCGTCTGGGCCGAGCCGAACCAAATCGCGCTTGCCGCAGTGAACAGCAAATAGGTAACGAGCACAAATTTGCGCCCGAATCGTTCGATGAAATAAGCTGCGGTGAAATATCCGGGAAGCTGGGCGAGCGTCATGATCAGAACGTACTGAAAGCTTTTCACGAGCCCAAAGCCCTTGAGCACCATCACCGTCGGCAGCCAAAGGAATACCCCATAGTAGGAAAACACGACCGTAAACCACAAAATCCAAAGCATCACAGTTGATTTGCGATACTCGGCCGACCAAATTAATGCCACGCGTTCTCCGATCGGCGGTTTTCGGGCATCTTGATCTACATAGCGAGGCGAATCCTGAATGGCCTGTCTGAGATATAACGCATAAACGGCCGGAATCGCGCCTATGACGAACGCTATCCTCCAGCCGAAATGAGGTATGACGAAGTAGGAGATCAGAGCCGCGAAGATCCATCCTGCTGCCCAGAAGCTTTCCAGGAGTACGACAGCACGTCCCCTTTCTTCGGTAGGCATCGTCTCGGAAACGAGCGTGGAAGCAACAGGGAGTTCTCCCCCGAGGCCGAATCCGGTTATGAAACGCAGAATGCACAGAATGACAAAGCTTCCCGCCAAAGCAGAAAGCCCGCTAGCGGCCGAGAAGATGAGAAGCGTATACAGCAGCACAGCCTTGCGGCCGTACTGGTCTGCAAGCAATCCGGCCACAGCGGCACCGGCAGCCATTCCGATCGAGTTGATCGCAGTCAAGAGACCGATCTGCTGCGCCTTCAAATGCCATTCCGCGGCTAATGCCGTCACAATGAATGAAATGATGCCCACGTCCATCGCATCGAACAGCCAGCTTAAGCCAACGCGGAACAGAAACCTCTTTTGATTAGAATCGTTGAGTAGAGCGGTTTTTTCCATTTCAAGCACTCCTCCCGGTCTTCCGAATTAAGCATACCTGTATGATTGTCAAATACTTCCTCATTGATTCCGCGTGTATCGGCCATTTCCCCAACAAAAAAACACCCCGCTTGTTAGATGGCATCTAACAAACGGGGTGCAGTTCATTTACGCGGCCTTTCTTACGTATCGGCTGTAGCATTAGATGTCGATCCTTGTCCAGACCGTCCCAGTAAAAAGTATGCGAGCATTGCAGTGGTGCTCGACGCGAGTATAATGAGGCCCAATGGAACGGCGGTATCTTCTCCTGCAATGCCAACGAGCGGAGCGACAACCGCACCTAGAAGGAATGGAACGACGCCAAGCAATGCAGCTGCACTACCTGCCATGTGAGCTTGACCCTCCATCGCAAGAGGAAATGCAGCCGTTGATGTAATACCGATTGCAGCTACAAAGAAAAACAATGGAATCACCAATGAGAAAAGCGGTCCATGGACCGTGGCTACCACTAAAACAGCGACGCTAGCCAATAAGGCAAGCCCTAAGCCGAATAAGAGGAAGGCTTGTTCGGATACGCGATGCGCCATCCGTCCTACGATTTGGGAGCCGATGATTAGGCTGATGCCGTTCGACCCGAACAGAAGAGCAAATACGGTGGGGCTGACCCCATAGATATTTTGATAAATAAAGGGCGTTCCCGAAACGTACGCGAATACCCCCGCGATCATAATGCCCTGAGCCAGCATGTATCCTAAAAATTGGCGATCTTTCAAGAGCAAACCATAGCTGCGCAGCTGAAACGCGAAATTTATAGGACCTCGTTTAGCCGTAGGCAGCGTTTCCCGAAGACGCCATTTGGTCATCGAAAATAAGTACGTTCCAAGCAGAGCCAACGCGATAAAGACGCCGATCCAAGACGTTAATGAAAGCATGCCGCTGCCTGCGACCGGAGCCGCGAGGGGTCCCAAATTGCCAACAAGCACCAGCAACGAGAAAAATTTGGTTAGCTCGTTACCGCTGTACAAGTCCCGTGCAATCGCGCGAGAGATGACAATGCCCGCTGAAGCTGCAAAACCCTGCACAAACCGGAATGCGATCAATAGCCCTATATTGGGCGAAAATGCACATGCGAGCGATGAGGCGACGTAAAAGGCCATCGAAATAAGCAATGGATTTCGCCTGCCGTATACATCGCTTAGCGAGCCCATCACGAGTTGGCCTACGCCGAGTCCCAGTAAACAAGCGGTTAGACTGAACTGGACTAGTGATGCAGTTGAATCGAATTGCTCTACAATCTCCGGGAATGCCGGCAAATACATATCGATAGTAAATGGCCCTAGTGTCGAAAATAAGCCCAGCAGCAAAGCCAGTCTAACTACGGACTGATCGCTGTTATTGGCCATGACAATCTCCCCTATTCTTCTTCAAAATGTCCAACTAAAGAGAGGCACGCCGATAATGGCGTGCCCCATAATAGTAGTAAGAATATAAGAGCGGAGCGGGAACGTCAAGCCCCAATCTTGCTTGATTTCGACAGGCTGGATACCCCTGTTCGCAATCTATCTTTCAAGTCTGAGTAAATTCTCACTATTTTCTCATAAAGTGCCAAAATGGCCGTTCTAACGGAAATTTTTCTCTCAGAGGAAAAGATTAGGATTTTGGATATGTGATAGATTGAAATCCGGGAGGGATTCACATGTCTGCAAAGTCTAATCTACGAAAAATTATGGCCATTGGCCTATGCACCGCTATCGGATTCGGAGCTTTAAGCATCGGACAAGCTTCGCTTCTGCCGAAAGCAGCTGCCGCAACCGTCTATGAAACGAAGGTCACGTCCGGAGTGAATATGCGCGCAAGCGCTAGCACGAGCGGCCGCGTCGTCCGCCTTATTCCGACCGGTGAATCGGTTCACGTCATTTCCCAGGTAAATAGCTATTGGCTTAAGGTCACCGATAAACGTGGAAATACCGGCTACATATCCGCAAACGATAAATATACTAGCTATGACGGTTCAAGCTCATCTTCTTCTTCGTCAAACACTTCAAGCTCTAGCAGCGCGAAAGCCGATCGCGTAATCGACATCGCCAAAAGCTATATGGGCCGCGTCCACTACGATTTCGGAACGCGCAATCCGTCGAGGCTGATCTTTGATTGCTCGTCGTTTACGGAATTCGTGTTCGCAAAAGTAGGCGTAGATCTTAAGTGGGGCACGAGATCCCAGAAGTACCAAGGCTCTTACGCGAGCAAGAGCAGTCTGCGCAAAGGCGATCTCGTCTTCTTCGATACGATCGGAAGCAACAACAAAGTCATCAATCATGTCGGGATTTACATGGGCGGCGGTCAATTCATTCACAATACCCCGTCCAAAGACGGGCTTGCGATCAATTCACTGACTTCCGGCTATTGGTCCACGCATTACGTAACAGCTAGACGCGTACTCTAGTCGGGTGGAAGAAGAATGCGGAACAGGCTGCCGAAATGAGTCGGCAGCCTGTTGTTATTGTGCTAGTCAAAACGTATGCCTACCTCTTAGCTTTGCTTCGAGTTTATCATTTCCAAAAATATAGCATTGAGAAAATGGCGAAAGTTACTTATTTTAAAGAAGCTTTCGTTTTTATTTTGTGCCAATAAGCTGCTAGATATGACAACTAGATTAGAGGTGGATGATGAAAAGATCGATTCTTGCATTGTTGTCGCTATTGTTCGTATTCACTTTAGCTGTTCCGGCCTCCTATGCGGCACCTACAACGATCCAACTGTTTCTTGACGGTCAAAAGCTAAGCTCGGCCGTTGCCCCCCGCCTGATCCATCAGACCACGATGGTGCCGATTCGCGTCATCGCGGAAGGTTTAGGCGTTAATGTAGAATGGAATAAGAAGAGCCAGATCACCACCCTCTCCAATGAAAAGACGACAATTGTACTACCGATTAACGGTGCTTATGCGATTCTGGGCGGAAAAACGATGCCTTTGGAACAGCCGGCAATCATCATTAATGGAGTAACGTTGCTCCCGATTCGTTTCGTCGCCGAAAACCTAGGTCTTGTCGTGAAGTGGGATGCTTCAGCTTACGCTGTCAGTTTATGGAGATCGAATAGCGGGGTATCCGGCAGCGACCCGGCCGCCGATCCGAGCGTGCCCGCTATACCTCCGGATCAATATCCTGCGCTGCAAACGATTCAATTGGAAAATAATCAACTAACTATAGCAACCGATGGGAGCTTCTCTCCTAGCGTTACCACATTGACCAATCCGGATCGTCTGGTCGTCAATCTTCCGGGTGTAACGTTTAAGGGGCCCATTAGTAAGCCTGCCAAGAATACAATGGGTGAAGTATCGAACATCTCTCCTGGCAACCCTTATATTTCGGATATCCGTTACATCATGAAGGATCCGGAAACATCAACCATTCAAGTCGTAGCGTATTTAAAACAGAAAGCGAGCTACCAGATCCAAAACACCGGCGACCCTTCTAAGCTGGTCATTCGTATTAATTCGGCATCATCCGCAAAACCGGATTCGAAGTCGGCGATCTATATTTACCACTCGCATAATCGGGAATCGTGGATCCCCGAATTACCGTGCGTAACGAACCCCGATCTCGCATACAATGCGACAACCAATGTCTCCATGTTAGGGGCACGGTTGACCGGTATCCTGCAAGCGATGGGCGCGGAGGTTTATCATACTGCCTACGACTACAATTCTATTTACGGAAACCAATTCAATTACGCGAAATCATACGTTTATTCGGAAAAATCGATTATCAATCAACTTGCGCTGCATCCGCAAATCAAATACGTATTTGATATTCATCGTGATACGAGTCCCAGAAGCGAGACGACTGTCAACATTCGCGGCACGAATTATGCCAAAATATATTTTGTGATTGGGCTCGAAAATCCGAATTGGAAGCAGAACGATGCCTTCGCCAAAAAAATACTAGCTCTGGTCAAGGCCAAATATCCGGGTTTATCCAGAGGGATCTTCTATAAAGATAAAAGCGTCGGCAACGGATGGTATAATCAAAACTACTCTCCTACCAGCGCATTGATCGAAGTCGGCGGAACGGCAAATACGCTTGCTGAATCTAATCGAACGATGGATATTTTGGCTCAAGCCATAAACCAAATCCGTTTGAGCGGGAAATGAGTTACTTACAGACATAATGCTGATGTCGTTTTCCAAGTAATTTCGTTTCCATCCCAGAAGCTGTTTAAGTAAAACTAACGTAAAGAGCAGATTGCCTGATCCGCAGCAATCTGCTCTTTGTATTAACCTGCTATTATTGGTCTTCTTGTTTTACAGATTGCTCAACTTCTGTCAGATCTGTTACAAGCCCTACATTTTTAATATCATTTATTTTTTCTATAAACTTCGCTTCATCTAATACTTGAACTTCGCCTTCTGAAATGAGTAGTTCATTAGTCCTTGCCTTATCCTCAATATCGGATAAGAATGTCTCAGGATATGCCCATTTCATCAATTTACCTGAACCTAGATCTTGATAGATACCTGTTTCTTCCCCTAGAATCCAATAAGTATTAAAATTTTCATATGCTTCACCAATAGCTTTTTTCAAGTAAAGAATATATGAATCTCCAGATTTAAATAATTTGTTATTATTAAATTTCCACTGACTATTTCCTGCTTGCATAACATTTATCTCTTTCAGATCGGTCTTATTCAGGAAATCTTCAACAACTTCAGCTTGATACAACGTTTTTTCTGACGGTTCATTTATCTCTTTTATCTTACTAGTAATTTTGACCTTAGCAATTAAATCTGCCTTACTTACGGCCTCATTAAGAGTATAAGCCTCAACCTCCGCATGTATTGTTCCTACTTGCTGAGGCGAAGAGAAGCGGTTTGGTTTTGAGAAGATCCTCCATTGTTCGCATCGGGCACTAAATACATTGATCCAAATACTGCCATGCCCATACAAATAGTCATCACTGTTATTTTTCTCTTTGATAATTTCATTCTTCGACTCCCTTACTCTCAGTTATTGATAACAATAGAATTCTATTAATCTGTAACCCCGTCTGAGTCTTTAAGCATTTTAAAACCAGTACTAATCATTCTCGCGTTATTTTTGATGTCATTTGCATACCTCACCTTTTTCTCAACATCGCAATTATATAAGACTTAATTAGCGTGAACTTCTCTAGGCATCGTCCTTATTTGTTTTCTTAAAATTTTGTTGCACTCATTAATAAGAATATGTATACCATGTTTTGAAGAAAGCCGGCTTTCGTAAGGTATGTAATGAAAAGTAACTTTTCAAAGGTGAGTAAAAGTTCCCCATTCCCCTTAGGAATCTACTATAAAGATAAAAGCGTCTGTAACGGGTGGTATAATCAAAACTACTCTCCTGCCAGCGCACTGATCGAAGTCGGCGGAACTGCAAATACGCTTGCTGAATCTAATCGAATGATGGATATTTTGGCTCAAGTCATAAACCAAATCCGTTTGAGCGGGAAATGAGTTACTTACAGACATAATTCTGATGATGTTTTCTAAGCAATTTCGTTTCCATCCCAGAAGCTGTTTAAGTTAAACTAACGTAAAGAGCAGATTGCCTGATCCGCAGCAATCTGCTCTTAGTATTAACCTGCTATTATTGGTCTTCTTGTTGTACAGATTGCTCAACTTCTGTCAGATCTTTATTATCAAAAGCTTTCTGAAAGGTATTAATTCCGTTGTAGTCATCTCCGTCATAGACTACTTTATTTGAAATGACATTGAATTTTCCTTGATAAACTCCTGCAATAGTATACGCATCTTCTGTTATAGGCCCTACATACTTTTTCAAAAACAATAACAATTTATCACTTTTTTTAGTCAAGTTTAAATTAAAAACTGATACTTCAAGTAGATTAATTTTCGAGTGCAAATCATGTTTTCCTTTTAAAACTTTTTGGATCTCTGCTTCTGTGAGTGTAAAATTAGCACTTTGATATGCAATTGGTTTTACGTTTCCAGTCAATTTAACCACTGCTACCAACGCTGAATCTTGTTCAATTTCTTTTAATGATTGATATTCCGTTTCAATATCCATCAAAGAATAATCTACTGGAGTTACATCTTGCTCAACAGATTCATTAGTACTTGAAGATGTAGTTTCATTTGCTGAAGAGCATCCTGATAAAACAAATAAGAGAATACCCAGTATAATACCGATACTATACCTCATAAAAGTAAGTTTCCTCCTCTTTAATTAATATAGATTATTTACTCCATTGATATCATCTGGCTGTGGAACAAGCCAGTTATTAGTAATAAAGCCTACACCATCCCTCATTATGGAAGCTATTCCACTAGTATTTTGATGAGCTAAACCTAGCGCATGACCAATTTCATGTGTATAAACAGCTCTTCTTTGATTGTAAGTCATTGGAGTACCATCCCACATGTCATATGAATTTCCATATACCACTGCTTTTTGATAATTGTCTGTCGGCAGATTTGTTGGGCTAGAAGTAGTTGTTTTTAAGAACTCTGTCCAACCGTTCAATCCAATATCGCCCATACTGTAACCTTCCGCCCAAATAAATGCACTAGCCGAGCTATTGGTGGGTGCAAAATAAGCCTCTGTATCGTTATTCCATTGGTTCATAGCCCCATCTGCAGTTTGAGCCATATTATAGACAGTTCCATCTGGTAATGAACTACTATAAACGGCATTGTTAGTAAATATTCCATCCCCTATTCCGCCTGAAAAACGATATTTTGAACTATACCAATAATTAGCAGCAAAAGCACTTGGAATAATCGAGAAACTAATTGCAAGCATAATTGTAAGCGAAACTGTTTTTCTCATTTGCTCCTCCGATTCTTTGACGTTATAAAAACTTATTTAGTTGCTATAGAATGATTGCTGACAATTTGATAAGGAATTAGCACAACCTTAATTAGTCCAATTTTTTTGAGTTAATTCTTTCCCTTTTTACGGCTGTAATTAGCATCGCGGCTTTTCAACAGCAGATGAAGCACTACATTTTAGTCAATCCCTTGTTTCTCGCTTGTTTCCAACAATTCTAACCTACGAACTTTATACCTTAATGGGAAGACTTGTTGATCAAATACTTCTTCCCATGCTTTTTCGATGTCATCTGCTTCTACTTTGACAGCGAATGACGAGCCATCATTCAATACTATCCAGAATACGTATATATTTTTAGCCATTTCTTTCACCCTTCTTGAGATACATGAGCCCTTATTAACTCACTTGAACTTGAATAGATACTGCTACATCCTTAATCAATTGGCTGCTCTCATTTTTAACCGCAATGTAGCAGCTTCCGGCTATGGCTGGCTACCATCAAAACTCTATGGGTTTATCTTTTCTGAAATCGTAAGCAGCTGACATAAATCCATGGCCTGATTAATTTTCGAACTAACCACATCTGGAAGCTCGGCAAACTGAATCTCGAAATACTCCCTCAATTTTTGATCCAAGTCAATATTCATGATCAACATTCCTTTCATGAGCTTGTAATAATGAAGCTAGATCTAATCGTGCACGATATAGGCGAGATTTAATGGTGCCCTCTGACGTTTCCAGCAATTCAGCTATCTGTTTAATAGACATATCATCAAAATAATAAAGAATAATGACTATCTTAAGCCTGTTCTCTAGCCGATCCACTGCGTCCCTCAGATCGATTTTCTCAACATCGCAATTATATAAGACTTCATTAGAATGAACTTCTCTAGGTATCGTCCTTATTTGATTTCTTAAAATATTGTTGCACTCATTGATAAGAATACGTAATAACCATGTTTTGAAGAAAGCCGGCTCTCGTAAGGTATGTAGTGAAAGGTAACTTTTCAAAATCGTTTCTTGGATCGCATCTACACAATCTTCATCTTGCTTGATAATCGATCGGGCCACAACGTACAGATTCTTTTCATATTGCTTTATAAGGTGAGTAAAAGCTCCCCATTCCCCTTGTTGGGCAAGCTTTACGTATTCGACTAATTCCAAATTATTGATCCTCCCGCTGCCCGGTCATGATGTTCTATTAATTAGATGTTTTAGCTAGTAGTTCGGTTCACGGATTACAGCTTATTTCCAAAACTTTCAAGGTTCGTTAAAGGTAAAGCCATCAGGACCATATAAAACTTCCTGATGGCTTTGTCTGAGTTGAACTGTCCTTCCCTTTTATCATCCAAAACATGATCTTGTTGAAAACACTTCTAGCAGGAACATCCTTCATTCCTTGAGTAAATATATCTTTGATTTAACTTGAAATCGATACCATATATGTTATTTAATTAAATATAATAATAATAGGAGGTTTTGCGGAAGTCTAGCGGATTAATTAAAAAATATGGTATTTTAGGTAATCTTTATAAGGTAATCCTCCTTTGTGTGATGAATAAAGTACTAGAGTAGAATCACTTTACCTTAGAGGGGATGGGATATGAATAACAAGAGTCGTTGGGTTATGATAGCTGTATCCGTTACTTTTATCTTTATAGGAGCGTTTCTTATTTTACGAGCTCCTTACTTTGGATCGAGAGCCGTAGATCTGTTTTTTGTCGATAAAGGTGGTTGGTCTAGCTCTAGAAGTGAGGAATACAATATCTTCTTTGAATACGTAGTGAACGCTTATATGTTGTGCGGTTCGCTTTCTATGATAGGCGGATTCTTTTGTCTATTTGTTACAGCAAAGTCCATTTCCAAACAGTAGGATCTAGTCATTCTGAAGACCTGGTTATATAGACCTATTATTTAGATGTTTCAGCTGGCAGATCGGTTCACCGGATTCCAACATTTTTTCATGTAATTTTCGAAGATCAATACGGGAAAAGCCACCAGGACCATATCATTTCCTGGTGGCTTTTCCAATCTTGAAAGTCAAGTTATATGAAAGGCTACTGTTACTTTGACTTGAAAAATGAAGGCAGCCGATCGTTAATGACCGGCTGCCTGTTGTTTCCAAAAAACAATTAAAATATTGTATCAGGAACGTAATAAATTTTCTGAGTATTTTGCTTATTGACCGGATCAGTAACGACAGTAAAATAAACTTTGCTGTTTTTGGTCTGGACGCCCTCGATTTCATGGGTTCCTACATTTGTAATTTTCACAAGTGTTTTGTATGCCCCCGTGTTTGACAGCATAGCAATCTGCGGAGTCTGACCTTCCGCGCCGCCCGTCGTATAGATTTCCGTTTTATCTAACATATCGAGACCTTGGAAAGAACCATTCGGTCTGATTATAGCGCTGCCTGACTGCTTAAAGCTTGCAACGCACGCGCTTTTCGCCGCCTTGCTATCAAGTCGTACCTGTTCCTTGCTGTCCAGAAGCTTGTTCAACGCCGCCGTATTATAGATGGACCAAGTGACGGTGCCTTCCGAAGTTTGTACGCGGAAAACGGTATAGATACTGTTGCCGCCGCCATCAACGCGGTATGTCGTGCCTAATCTTGTACCGGTCTTGTTGGCGTAGTTCATATAGGTGAATCGATGGAGATCCGTATAATTCACTGTCTTGCCCGGCGAGTATTGAAGTCTTGCCACCTGGAGCGACCAGTAATACGAGGTGGAAGGATCCGCTTTTGAACTGAAATAAAAGTAATTGACTCCTTTATAGGTGTACATATCCAGGGTTTGGCAATGGCCGGAATTGGTGATGGTCATTTCATCCACGTATGTGGCGTTATATCCCTTCATGAGCAATCTTGAAAGATAGCATTTACCCCCTGACCGCTGAGTTATGTAGACATATTTGGATGCGATGTAAGCCTTCTGGACAGCCGCATTGTGCTTAAGTCCTTTGAGATTGTAGGCGAGTGTTGCCGAAGCCTTCACCGTTTTCCCGGGATTTGCCGCATATGCCGGCAGCACGGACATACCAAAAATAAAAATGGCGAGCACAAAAGACGTAAGTAGTATGAATGGCCTTGTACGATGTCTTATTGCTTGAACTTGAAACATTTGAACACCTCCATTTAATCGGTTCCAATATTCGGACGGATATCCATCTATACCTCATTTCCACTTAGATCAAACATTCCATTCATCCTCTTCCCGTATCCTAATGTTGATATATGAACATAAGAAAACCACCTTTGTGAAAAGGCGGTTCATTAAACAATCGTACCCAGTAAGCGCAATTCAGAGTCTCAATTTCACCATGAACAATAAATATAATATAACAGGTAATCCTATAGCAGATATTAGTGTGATTACGGTACGTATTTTTTTCTCATCTCGTAATATAAATGCTAGAAACTTATACCCTGAAATACCAATCGATCCACCCAAACAATTTAAAATGATATCATCAATATCTGATGTTCCGATGCCTAAAAGCCCCTGACTGATTTCAACAGATAAACTCACAAAGAATATAAACAATAGATTGGTTATTACTCTTTTGTCCTTTTTGAATAATGACAAATAAGTACCAAGAGGAGTAAGAATAAATATATTACCAACTACATTACTAAAAGCGAATTTTTTTATAGTTGCAGAACCGCCAATCGTATATTCCTTTATACTATAAAAAGGAATAAGATTGATTGACCTATTTATAGCCCTTTGACTATTAAACATCTCCAAAAGTGAAATTCTTGATAAGAACAATAAGTTAAACAAAAAAACTATGTAAAAAATGAAAACACCATATAAAAAAATTGTTTTAATTCGTTCTCGTTTATTCATAATACCTCATATTTCATATTTCATATTTCAAATTAGCACTACCGAGCAAGGTGAAAAACCAGCAGAATCTGCCGGTTTTTCACCTTACTATCGCATATATACGTTTGCTCACGATTATGCCGTCTGAGCTCGTTCCACTTGCTATTATTCTGCTGCTGGCTGCTGCTTCAATTCTGCCAGTGACGCTTCGATCTCTGACGTTAACGTCGGATCGAGATACTGCGGCGCGGACCGTTTAGCCGGCGTGTTAAAACGATTTATGGCCTCCAGCTCCGCCTCGATCATCAGCACTCTCTCTTCCGCGCGGGCAAATCCTCTGACAATGCCATCCGTCTGAAACGATACAACGCTCCGGTTCAGCTCCTTCAGGGAGCTTGCCACATTAACCCGGGATTCGAGCAGCAGCCGGCGGTGATTGTACTCCTCCGATTGCACTTGCAGCTGGGCGATGCGCTCCTCAAGCACCTTCGTTTGTTCCTGGATCGTCGCGTACTGTTCGCGGTAGACGGCCAGCTTCTTCTCCTGCATCAGCTTCTCCTGCAGCGCCAGCTTCGCGATCTGATCCTCGCCCTGGGCCACAGCAAGCCTCGCTTGGCGGTCCCGCTTCTCAACTACCGTCTCGGCATGCGCGATCATCGCCGCTTGCCGCTTCTCAATAAACAGCTGGCGCGCCAGCGCCCGCTGCCCTTTCTCCAGCTCAACACTAAATTCCCGCATATATTGATTCACCATATTGAGCGGCTTCTCGCACTTGTCGATCAACTCGTTCGTTTCGGCTAGAAACACATCTTTGACACGTTTGAAGATACCCATCTTACTTCGACTCCTTCGTTTGATTTTGCTGCATTTCCCATTGGTCCAGGAAGTCCGATGCCGTCGGAATGCCTGCAAGCACATTCGCCCCATCCGCGATTCTTGACCGTTTGCGTCGCTTGCTCATCCAGAACAATAAAAGTCCGGCAAGTAGAATCGTTCCGCCCACCGCTACGCCAGGACCAATACCATGCTCATGACCCCGCTCGATGCGTATGCCGCCCTCTCGAAGCATCAGCGCTTTACCCGGTACTGGCACAGTTGCTGCATCACCGCGCAGCGCCGGCACAGCCGGGACCTCGCCGCCTCTTATCTCCACTTTCATGTCGCCTGCTGGTTTGGCATGAAACTCCTGACTAACCCCCACAACAGTTACATCACGCCCGTGCTCACCAGCCACCAAACTTAAGCCGGCTCCGACAGCTACGATGATGACGGATACGAGCAGCGCTTTTTTCACCCATGGTCTAATGCGTCTCACGCTTTGATCATCCTTTCCTAACCGTGTTCTTGTCTCTACATGTACAACTATATCGATCAATGGTAAAAGTACGGTAAAGGGTAAAAAAATACCCTTCCGCTTCATCTTCCAAAGAGAAAGAGCCCCTCGACTTCTTCGCGTGCTATACGGGAAACTCTACGGAAAACGTACTTCCTTTCCCAGGCGAACTCTCGAGAACTACCGAGCCCCGATGGGCGATAACGATCTGCTTCGCAATCGCGAGTCCAAGCCCCGCGCTGCCTTCTTCGCGGGAGCGATGCTTCTCGACCCGGTAAAACCGGTCGAAGATGCGCGGCTGATCCGCTTCGGCAATGCCTATGCCGCTGTCCCGGACAATGATCCGCCACTGCTTCGGGTTAGGGTCAAGACCAACGTCGACCTTGCCTCCCTCGGGCGTGTACTTGATCGCATTATCCAGCAGGATATAGACCAGCTGCTTTAGCCGCTCCGGGTCGCCCTTCACGGTCAGCGTATCCGGCAGCATCGTCCGCAGCGTGATCGCCTTCTTCTGAGCAACGCCTTCGAAGGCAAGCACCCACTGGCGGAGCTTCGGCGCAATGTCGAAAGCGCCCATCTCGAACTCGACTGAGCCTGCGTCGGACCGGGCAAGCATCAACAGATGCTGCACCATGCGGCTCATCCGGTCAATCTCTTCCTTCATATCCGAAACGACTTCCTTCGAATACGGCGTAATAGTATCCCCGTTCTCCAGCTCAATCACATCAAGGGACGTGTTCATAATGCTGAGCGGCGTCCTCAGCTCATGAGAAGCATCCGCCAAAAATTGCTGTTGCTGCCCGAACGTTCGCTGAATCGGAATCATCGCTTTTTTGGACATCGAGGAACTGAGCTTGACGGCTGCAATAATGAAAATAATAAGAATGATGATGAACACGATGAGCAGATTGCGGAGTATATCCCAATAAAACGTGATATCCTTGGCTGCAAAGATCGTAGCCGGTCCATTCGTCGTCATAATAGGATGAGCGCCTACGAAGAGCAGCCGGTCATCCGTCCTGATTATAAGGTCCCCATAGCGTTGCTGCTGCTCGGGCTGCCAGCGCAAACGAAACGAATCTCCGTCTGGCTGCCAGTTCTCAATCTCCGCCAAATTGCGTTCGCTAAGCTGCGGGATTGCATCGCTCTGAGCAAGCACTTGACCGCGATTATCAAGCACATAGAAGAAGTACAACTCATCGCTGCGGCTGTTCTCCAAATCCGGAACGACAACGCGGCCGTCCTGTGTCGCATACATGGTTGAAGAGAGCGAATTGCTCTGCTCCCGGTATGCCATGAAGATGAAGAAGAGCGATACGATGATCGAGAATAACGCCAGAAACAGAATGATGAGCCACGTGTAGGTAACCGTGAGCTTCCTCTGCGTGTATTGGAATAAGTCGCGCTTCTTCCCTTTTTTAAGCGTCCATTTCAAACCGGTAGCCTACCCCCCTGATGCTGTGAATGACCGGTTCCCCTCCGGAATCAACCAGCTTGTCCCGGAGCATCTTCACGGTAACATCGACATTTTTGTAGGAGACATCACTGCCGAGCCCCCAGATGCGATTGAGAATCGCCTCTCTCGTCAGCACATTGCCGGTGTTCTGCAGGAAGAAATCGAGCAGCTGATACTCCCTCGGGCTAAGCTGAATCTCCGCGCCGTCTCGCGATAGCTGGTGTGAGGTCCGATTGAGCGTGAAATGCCCGAATGTTACAATATCCGACTTCCTCGGGGCAAAATTCCGCCGTGCCAGCACGCGAAGTCGAGCGAGCAGCTCATCCATCTCGAAAGGCTTCGTCAGATAGTCGTCGGCTCCCGCATCGAGGCCGAATATTTTATCCTGCAGCGAATCCTTAGCCGTCAAGAGGACGATGGCTTGTCCATAATTGTCGCCGCGCAGCCGCTTGCAGACGTCGACCCCGTCCATGAGCGGCATCATCCAGTCCAGGATGAGCACATCATAAGCCGATCCACGGGCATAATCGAGCGCATCCTCGCCGTTTTCCACCCAATCGACGTGATAGCCGCCCTTCTTCTCCAGTATGTATTTGACAAGCTTGCCGAGCTTCTTATCATCTTCCGCCAGCAAAATATTCACGTTTACGCTCACCGCCGCTTCATTCGAAATAATAGGTTAGTATACCAAACAAACGGTAAAAGTACGGTAAAAAAATAATTCCATTCCTTTTCACCGTTCTTCCGAATTAAGAACACATGAATGATTGTAAAATATTCCCTCGTAGATTCCGGTCATTATCACAGAATATGATCATACAAATAAAAAACCACTAAAACCGCGGATCTTAGTGTATCCATGATAATGTCCTCCGGCTATCTAACCATTCTAATTTCTCTTCTAATTCTTCTAATTTTTTGGTAAAATAGATGTTCTGATTGGTAGGCATTTTGTCGAAGGGAGACGTATGATCCCTGCAGTGAAAGTATGAGGAGAGATTCAAAAGTATGGAAACGAACATCCAGACGTCACCAAATCGTTCTGCCGCAAGAACAGCACGCAAATCAAAGTCTTCTGTCCCGTTGTTTCTAGCAGTCTGGGTACTGTTGATCGGCTGTGGCGTCATCGGCTCGGTATGGTATACCAACCATTTGAAGGCCAAGCTGACTAAAGACATTAGCGTACAGACGGCACGGCAAATTACGGCGATGCAGCAAGATTACGATACACAGCTGAAGCAGATGCAGACCCAATTCTCAGGCGAGTTGATCAAGGTGCAGAGCAAAGTCGACGCACTCAACGAGCTGCTTCAATTTACGAAGGATAACACCAATTCAAAAACCGACAACAGCAATAAGCTGTTCTCGCAGTTGAACGAAGTAAAGAAGAAGCTGAATGAGCTGCAAAAAAGTTTGGACGTGCTGAAATGAAGTTGACCATCAAGCGAATCAATCGTTTCTGCCTCATTTTGTGCGCGCCGTTCATTGGGTTTGTCATTTGGCTGATGGCCGCGGATAAGTCGATCACCCTTCCGGACAGTGCATTTCCAAAACTTGCCCTGCCGCAGGTGAACGTGCCATCGGATCTAGAGAAGCTGACATCAGGTCTGGATCAAGCGAAGCAGACGGCGCTCGTGACAGCCAAGTCACTCAAGAAATCGATCGGCATCTATTCAACAACGGGCAAAAGCATGGACGCCATCGTTTCGATCACCATCGCGCAGGCAGATAGGCCTTATCGGATCTATGACCGCCGCATTACGCGGAAGATCGGCGCACCTGCGCAACAGATCGAGTCCGGCAACGTCCGTGCGCAGTTGTTTACGATCCATGCACAGCACTTCAATGGCTACGCGCTGAAAGTCTTGCTGAAAACGCCCAAATCGATGAAAATGGTACTCGGTCACGACAAGAGCGGCGGGGCCGAGACGACGCTGGCCGCTGCCAAGCGCTATCAAGCAATTGCCGGAGTGAACGCCGGCGGCTTCGCAGACGATGGCGGTAAACGTTATCCGCTCAGCACCACGGTGATGAACGGCAAGTATTTGAACGGCTTCGATCCGTCATTCAAGGATTTATTTTTCGTCGGGCTGAATGACAAGCTGAAGCTTATCGGAGGCAAATACAGGAGCAAGGCTCATTTGGACCGCGAAAAGCCGAGATTCGGCGCTTCTTTCGTTCCGGTGCTGCTGCAGGGCGGCGTACCGCAGCCAATTCCAGACAGGTGGCGGTTAAGCCCGTTGCGTGCTCCGAGGACGGTCATCGCCAACTATAAGGACAACCAGCTGCTATTTCTCGTCATCGACGGGCGTAACGAGAATGGAAGCTCGGGTGCGACGCTGATGGAGGCGCAGCTCCTGCTTCAACGGTACGGCGCGGTCGATGGCTATAACCTGGACGGTGGGGGCTCGTCGACACTCGTCTTCAATGGCCGCGTCGTGAATCACCCGTCGGATGGAAAGCCACGACCGGTACCGACCCATTTTCTCTTTTTTAAATAAATGATTTTGCAAGACTCACTCTCCGTTTCCTATATCCCTCTATTTTCATTCAAAAAATCCGCCAATTCATAATTGGCGGATTTCTAAAAACTCAACTTCGCGACATAACACCTGATGAGATGATATAAATGAATGCTTCGCCTACAATTTAATCGACACTTCCGTGCCGTCCTGTGCCCGGACATCGACCAGAACCGTCCCTTTGCAGCGCTGCAGCTCCTTGATGAGCCGCCTGATCGCTCGCTTCGTGCTTCGGTTTTCGAGAATCGACAGCACCATATCAATCCCGTTCCGGCTGCTATCCGAATCGTGCTTGTTCAGCCAGACCTTCAATTTTCGCTGGACTAAATTGGAAGTCAGGATACCGCTCCCCATGCGCAATACGGAATAAGGGATCGGAATCGTAAAAGCGTGCTCCTTGCTCTTAACCTTCACAATCATCATAGCCCGTTACTCAATCACTACGGTGACGGTATCCTTTTCACCGGAGCGGACGTCTATGATTTGCCCGTCAAGTTCGTTCTCGATTGCATCGATCAGCAGGTCGATATTGATATCCTTCACATATTTCGCAGCCTGCGGAATATTGGACGCGATGCTGTGCCCCGCTCCGAGAACAACCTTCACCAGTTTAATCGGCAAATTGATGCTGACATTATCGTTTTCATGGGATGTTATCCGTATTTTCAACGTTTTGTCTAAATAACCGCCGGATGCCGATGACAATTTCTTCGAGTAGTCGGGTTTCCCCAGTACCTGCACGGCTTGCGATGGCTTCTCCTTTAGCGCGTCAATCAACTCCGAAGCCTGTTCTGAATCAATTTTGCCTTCCTGCATCATGGACAGCACTTTACTGATTTCTTCTTTCATCGGTTCTTCCTCCTTATTCATCCTTCAACATTTTGAGCGCTTCATCCGCAGTGATTTCGCCATTCTCCAGCATGGAAATTACCTTCTTCTTATCGACTTCCGGCTTCTTCCGCGTATCGTATCCGAGGGCCGTAATAATATCATTGAGCTTGCCGCGCACCGTCGGGTAAGATATGCCGAGCTCTTTCTCCACTTCCTTAATGTTGCCCCTGCTCACTAGGAATGTGATCACAAAATGGAGCTGTTCTGGCGTGAGTAGAGCGAGCTTTGATAATTCAAAATTGTTCTCAATCGTCGTCCGGCAATGTCCGCATTCCAGCTTGACGGCGTGCAGCTTATGGGCACATACAGGACACTGTGTGATGATGGGATATTTCATACTCTACCCCTTTCTTAATTTGAATTATAAATCAACATATTCAATTTGTAAATTCAAAAAATCAATTATGTTAATTGTGAAATTGATTTTATTGATTTCGTGAGTTGTTAACCCTGAATTTTTAAAATGCTCTATACAAAAAAAGAGAGCCCCAACGAATCCATCGGGATAAAGCCCGGTTTCAACCTGGTCCATCCCTATCGACTCGATGAGGCTCTTCATTTTGGCAAAGTGGTTACACACCATTTAATTAACAGATTTCAAATAGTTCAGTTAAGCTCGAGATTGTGTACGTGCTTTGAATGGCCGCCGGGCTTTTTAGCTCCTTGCTGTTGATCCAACAGGTATCTATCCCCGACTGAATACCGCCTCTGATATCCGTATTTAGCGTATCCCCAATGACAAGCGCATCTTCTCGACTAAAATCAGAAATATGATTCATCACGAAATCAAAAAATTCAATGGCAGGCTTGGAATAGCCAATGCTTTGCGAATCAAAGATGTCTTCAAAAAAATCGTATAGTCCCGACTGCTTCAATCGTTTGATCTGCGTGCGTGTAATACCGTTCGTGATGATAAACAGTCGATGAGTTGCGGATAAGCGCTGACAGACCTCCAAAGCGCCTTCCATATGCAACTGGTCTCCATCACCCAATAGTTCTCGATACTGATTCTCCCACTCCGCGCCGTCCACAATCTGCCCCAGCTTAGCCATCGTTTCTGAAAATCTGGAATTCAGCACGACATCAAGCGCGATGATCCCGTTTTCGTAATCGGCCCATAATTGTTTGTTGACGGAGTTATATAATTGAAACAGTTCATCCGAAAACGTATATCCGTTTTGTTGAAACAATTGGGTTAACGAAGCCGTTTCATTTGCGCCAAAGTCCAGCAACGTATCATCTAGATCAAATAAAAGAATCTTGTAGCTCATTTTTCCTCCCGTCTGTGATTACGATGACTCACCATACTTGAAGTCAGTTTGTACTCTTTCAAAGAAATTAAGTACTTGGACCAAACTAACAATGTTCTCGTCAAATCGATCAATTAGATCACTTCCTAGTGTACACAAATTATAATTATTTTGCTTCGCGGATTGATTTAACTATCCTGCCATTAAATAAGAAAATGGCAGCCCATATTCCGGCCGCCATTTTTCGAGCGTTTACGATATTTACGTGAAGATTCCCTCGCCTTATACTTCCGACCACAGGCGTTTTAAGTTGTCCATACCAACTCTGGAGCCTAGTTTGCAGTCTTCCATGCCTTCAAATTCAACCGAGAGATACCCGTCATACCCGGATTGCTTAATAATGCGCAGTACCTCTCTCATATTGATGTCGCCTTGACCGACAATGGCACCGCGCAAATAATTGCCGCTTGCCGTCTTGAAATAGCCTTCGCCAGGGTTCTGATCCGATGGCCGGAGGTAGAAATCTTTAATATGGAGCATGGATGAAAACGCGATATTTTTCTTCACGGCGGAAACCGGATCCTCGTCTGCGCACATGAAATTGCCGACGTCCATCGTCGTTTTGAAGTTCGGACGGTTTACGGCATGAATCAAAGCCTGTACCCGATCGCTGGCTTGAACGAAATAGCCGTGATTTTCCACACTGGTCGTAATCCCGAACTGAGAAGCGTAATCAGCAACTTGTCTGCAAGCCGAGGCCATTCGTTCCAGCGCTTCGTTGAAATGCTTAATCGAAATGTCGGAGGACCATGCAACGTCATGCCGCATGAGCTTCAAGCCGAGGCTGCTCGCAATGTCCACTTCACGCTTGACGCGCTCGATTTCCTGTTCGAACGCTCCGTCTCCGGCTTTCAAGAAATCAGCGCCAATCGCGTAATTAGACAACTCAATGCCGGCTTCGGAAGCTTTGTGCCGGATGGCATCGATTAGTTCGGGATTGCCGTTAAGGTCGAACCCGATCGGCACTACTTCCATATGCTGACCGCCATGGTCGGCAATCCATTGGACAGCTTCCAGAACCGTCATTTCCTTCGATTGAATGGCACGATGCAAGCTATATGAGCTTAAGCCTATTCTCATTTTCTTTCAGTGCTCCCTTCCCTAGCTCCTATTTATGGAAACAACACTTTAAGCATAACGAAAAAGGCCGTCTCATGTAAATAACCGAATGTTAAAACCCGCCATACTCGTCGAATGGCGGGTGTGTCGTTTGCGGACTTTTTCACTTTATAAAAGCCTGGTCACTCCCTTGAAGATCGCTGCCGCGACGCGCAAGGTTCCGATTGTCACTCGGATAAAAATTCCTTTATTGCTATTGTGCGCGTACCGGCTCAAGGCGATCAGGTAGTTGTCTATGCCTGCCGCGATGATTTTCGCCTTTACCGCGAAACGCAAGTCTTTCCAGGACTCTTTTCCGACCTTATACTCCGACTCGAAAAATTGCTTAATTTGCTTGATCTGCTCTTCTGGAGGCTTTCCATGAAGCTTACGCTCGCGGAACTTCGCGTACAATTCCTTGTCCACGTACGGCAATTCTTCTTCGGCGATCGCGAGAAGGCGTTCTGCCCGCGCTCTCATGCCGCGCGCTTTCCAAGCCTCGGAATCCGTAGCGTTATTCTTGTACGATTGATAGAGGTGCTCGATCAAAATATCCGCCGTATCCATTCGTCCCCACATCATATCGCTTACACGCCACTTCCTGTTCAAAAAAGAGGCGAATGCGCCTAAATCGTTGCCGACCAGCTTGTCATTGCCGTTCATTTCGATCGTTTTCGTATCCGAAGCGCTAATCCGCAAAAGCTCGATTCTGCTCAGCTCGCCTTCTCGGCCGATGCTCAGCGGGAACAGAAAGACATCCAACGAGAGGAATCCGCGCATCGCTTTTTTTAGATCGCCGATTTCGGAGACGACGAAGCCATCCTTCTGCAGCCGCTCCAAGTACCCGTTCAACGATTGGCGCATGTAATCGACGATATAGGCAGCCTCCAAGGTTTCTTGCCGAAGATAGAAACGTTTGATTGCTTCCGCGAGCAGCGGATGATATGGCTTCGGAGGATCCAGCTTCTTCTTGTCCTCCTCGTCGTTCCACCACGTCCACTCCAGTTGGCGCAGCTCTTCCACGATCTCCCACAGTCGATTCTTTTCCTTAAGAAGCGTCGGCAGCCGGCTATCCTCATCCGGAATATCCTGCAGCTTGCGGTTGATTTTCTGAATATGCGAATGGAAAAAGTGAACGCAAAACGCGATATCGGGAAGCCAATTGTCCGCGATCAGGGCGGCAAGATCCCCGTTCGTTATCCTATCGACCTCGAATGACTTGAACAACTCAAGAGCCGGGTGATCGGCGGGAATCAGTTTGCCGTCCGCGGAATAGTGATGCATGTACGTTCGGAGGTTACCAACGAGCGACTTTTTCCATTGAGACTCTCTTAAACTGCAGTACGGTAAAAACGAGGGCATCTTTTCGGCATCTGCGGTACCGTCGGCCAAATCAATGCCATCGAACGCTTTAATGACGGCTTCCACTTGCTCTTGGCGGTCCTCGATCGCCTTCAAATGCTTGTAAATGGATTGATACCGAGGAATGGATACGAGGCTAGTCGCCGCTTCCATGATGGTCGGAGCCTTATCGTAATGATCGGCGAACGACTCTGGGGGCACCGGATCGAGAAAAAGCAGCCAGCGGTCCACTTTGCTGTCGGCGGAACGATGGAAAAGCGCGTTCAGCACCGGAGCGAACGGCTTATTGTCAGTCAGCAGCCCGTCATGAAGATACACTTCGTCCCGATTATCGTAATTGGTTTTGCCGGCATAAACCTCCGCGTTCGTGAACGATTCCTCCGGAAACACCGTAGGAATCGCCGAAGTCGCTCTCGATATTCGCGAAAGGGCATCGTTCTTATCCTCGGAGAAATCGTTCTGGTCATACCCTCTTTCTGCGTTCGGTCCGTACTTTTTCCGGTATTTCTTTTGGAACATGACGTCGTGCGTGTAACCTTTAATATCGTTGCCTTTGTCGTCCTTGACGCCCCACCTCCGCCCTTTGATATCGCTCGCCGCGACGAATAAGTCCAAGATGCTTACTTTATCACGCCGATTCGATGCTATTTTGTTAGGGGTATCCCTGCCCGTTTGTTCGTCCATTATGCGGAAGCATTCTTTCAGTTTGCCGAATATGAACTCTCCGTTTAACAACGTATCCGGCTTCTTGCCATGGAAATCGAGCAATGTTTGAAGGTTCGCCGCGTCTCTCCACAAATCTTTGATTTCCTCGACGTTCAGATCGGCTCCCGTCGCCAACGCCTTGGCAAGAAGCACAGCGTTGATGCCTCCTGCGGAGTTGCCCGCGATAATGTCGATGGCGATTTCGGCGTTCATTTGTTTCAGCAAATCGGTGTAAGGATTGTTTTCCGCATCGGATGGATCGCCTTTGCGCGCTCGCGTCGCCATCAGCAGCTCTTGCACGACTCCGTTCATATACACGGAAAGAGATACGCCTCCGTACATAACGATGGCCAAACGGATTTCCTTGGTTAAATTCATCCTTCATCCCTCTTCGCGTTTTGTATACTTAGTTATGGGTTTTATATGCTGCGAAGATTCGGTTGGTTTATAAATAAGTGCTTACAGCTAAAATATGGATGAATGCGCAAAAAAACGGAAGCGTCTCCGCCTCCGTTTCGAAATATAAATAGCTCCACGCTAGCGACCTCATCTACTTTACGATTTCCAACGCTCGAATTGCTGCCGCATGTTCTCTCGGGTCAGCTTCCACTTCTGCAGTATCGGGCTTGGCACCATGCTATTGTACTTAGTAATTTTTGCGTTAATTTCTTCGAGTGTAGAATCCGAAATGCCGGCGGAATCGGTTTCGAGCAGCCGCTGCAGCTGATCATGGATTTCATGCTGCAGCGTAAGCCAAGCCGGTAAGAAGTTTGCCTCCTTCAGGATACTATTCGTCAAATCGCATGACGGGACATCAAGCGGTTTGCCTTTGCCTGCCAAATGCTCGAAAGCCCCTTTCCGTTCCTGTTCCCGATACATCTCGCTGATCCAATCCTGCGCGGACATCCCGGAGTTCCAATACTGCCTGGATGATACAGCAACGTCGTTAGCAGGTTCCTCTTCTGCCACAGTTTCAGGAAGTGCCTCGCTTGTCTCGGATGATGCTGGTGCTGCCCCTAAATCGGTCTGGTTTTTTTTCTTTCTGAACCAAAAACCCATCACGCTCACCGCCTCTTCAGGTTAACTAACCGGAAAAGCTTCACAGTATTATTGTACCTACCATAGCGGTGTCGCGTGCTTGCAGCCTTTGGCGATTTGATGAACGGAGGCAGCCGATCATTTCTTAAGTGAATCAGCTGCCAACCGTGTAATGCGTTTAGACTTTCTTTTTATACACCTTCATTGCAAACATATAAGCTATAAGCATAATTCCGACGCACCACGCAAGTGCGATCCAAATGTCGGTGCCCACCGGCTGACCTGACAGCAATGAGCGGATGGATTCTACGATTGAGGTCACTGGCTGGTTTTCGGCAAATACGCGAACGGCGGTCGGCATCGACTCGGTTGGCACAAAAGCCGAACTGATAAATGGAAGGAAGATTAGGGGGTAAGAAAAAGCGCTTGCTCCATCGACAGATTTTGCGGATAGTCCGGCTATAGCTGCGACCCAAGTTAGGGCCAGCGTAAACAGTGCGAGTATACCAGCTACGCCAAGCCATGGCAGCACTCCCGCGGTCGAACGAAATCCCATAATTAACGCGACGAGAATAATGACGACCACCGATACGGCGTTGGATACAAGCGAAGTCAGCACATGTCCCCAAAGCAAAGCGGAACGTGAAATCGGCATCGTGTGAAAACGCTCGAATATGCCTCGCTGCACATCGGTAAACAAACGGAATGCCGTGTAGGATATTCCGCTGGCAATAGCCATAAGAAGTATTCCAGGCAAAAGGTAATTCACATAGTTATCCGTTCCGGTTTGAATGGCTCCGCCGAATACATAGACAAACAGCAACATCATTGCGATCGGCATGATGGTAACCGTGATGATCGTATCCATGCTGCGGAAAATGTGACGCATGGAACGTCCAAGCATAACGGTAATATCGGTGAAGAAATGGCTTTTTGCCGTTTCCATCTACTTCTCCTCCTTTTTACCGATGATTGCGAGGAAAATCTCCTCTAAGGTCGGTTGTTTCTCGACATACTCTACCTTTGCGGACGGGAACATCATTTTCAGCTCCGCGAGCGTGCCGCTTGCGATAATTCTACCTTCGTGCAGAATGGCAATCCGGTCGGCCAGCTGTTCGGCCTCCTCCAAATACTGCGTGGTGAGAAGGACTGTCGTCCCGCCGTCAGCAAGCTCCTTGACAATCTTCCAAACCTCGATCCGTGCCTCGGGGTCAAGCCCGGTGGTCGGCTCATCCAGAAAAATGATCTGTGGTTTTCCCACAAGGCTCAAAGCGATGTCGAGCCTGCGGCGCATCCCCCCTGAGTAAGTGGACACTCTGCGGTCTGCAGCGTCAGTCAGGCCGAAGCGTTTTAACATTTCGTCCGCAACTTGGCGCGGGTTTTTGAGGTATCTCAGCTTGGCAATCATGATCAGATTTTCCCGACCAGTCAAAATTTCATCCACGGCGGCAAACTGCCCGGTCAGACTGATTGCCTGACGCACATGATCAGGTTTTGAAGTAACATCGAATCCGTTTATGGCTGCGGTTCCGCCGTCTGGATTGAGCAGCGTGGTGAGAATTTTGACAACCGTAGTCTTGCCTGCCCCGTTAGATCCGAGGAGGGCGAAAATACTGCCCTTTTCTACCTCGAAATCTACGCCTTTCAGCACGTGATGCTGCTTGTAGGACTTCTGCAGTCCTTTTACTTGAATGGGTTTGGTTTGCAAGGTTTGCATCGGTTTCCCTCCCATAATTAAATGACTTTAGCTTTTGACAAGTCGGCTCCCATGCCTTTGAGATGAGCAAAAGTCAGTTTATCCATCGTCGCACCGTCAAAGTTGATGGTTTTGATCATACGATAGTACTTATTCGTGAGCGTAAACCCAGGCTGGAAAGAAACATTGTTTAAAGTAGCACCATTGAACGAGACTTCGGTTAATGCAGCTTTGTCAAACTTTACGCCGATGAACGTCTGGCCATCTAAACGTTGCCCGGTCAGATCGGTGTACTTAAAATCGACCCCATCAAATACACAGCTTTCAAAAGTCGTTTTTCTAAGATCGGTCAACGTTAACGTCACGTCGGTTAGTCTTACGTTTGTGAATTTGGCCCCATCAAGGCCCGATTTGCTGAAATTGGTTCGTACAAGGATCGTCTTATTAAAGCTTGCATTCGTCAGGTCCAGCGTGGACAAGGTGCAGTCTGTCAGATTCGCGCCGTCAAAATTGGCTTCGCGCACGTCACTGCTCTTAAACGTACTCCCTGTCAGATCGGCTCCAGAAAAGTCGGAACCGTGTAAGGCACTGGCATTAAACCGACCTTTATGGGCTTTAACGCCTGCAAAGTCGCTATTCACCAAATTGCTGCCGCTAAAGTTTGTCAGTACTTGCCTCTCCAGCGATCGGGAGAGATTAGCAACCTCAAGGATGGTTTGCTCGATATCGCCAATACTATCAATTGTCATCTTGAACGCGGTCTCATCGTCCTTACCTTCCGCTTTGAGTTCACGAAAGCGTTCCTGCAAATCCGTGTGCAGATCGGACTTTAATTCGTTCACGCTCTTTACCCCGTTGTATGGCGTGAAAACGCCGTTCAAATAATCCGTCACTCTTTGATTCATAATGTTCCATCTCCTTATAATAAATTTTCTAATACGCGTTTTGCATACTCCCAATTGCTTTTGTTGCGGGCGTAAGTCTCCTTGCCCCTTGCGGTAATCCTGAAATATTTGCGTCGTCCGCCCTGTGATTCATCGCCCCAATACCATTCGATGTCGCCGTCTGCTTCAAGCCGCCGGAAGCTGGAGTACATCGTGGCTTCCTTTAGTTCATACTCGCCGTCCGATCGATCGGCAATCAGCTTGACAATCTCGTAACCGTATCGATCAGCTTCTGATAAGAGCCGTAAAATCATCGTATCTGTATGTCCGCGAAGCAGGTCGGATGTGATCTTGTTCTCGCTCATTACAATCACCTCCATAACTGCATCATAAAGCATATTACTGTGACTGTCAAGGTACTTTCTGTATTATAATACTCTGTCTAAAATAATTGGTGCATCCACAACAAAAAAAACCGCGCAAAGCGCGGTTTCCTTGGAAGTATACTTATTAGCTTGTGGTTGGCTCTGGGTTCCAGTTCTTGATGCCGTTGTCTTCAATAATGCCAATGGTAACATCTGCGATATCAGCATCATTGAGCAAGCTGTCTCTAATTCTGAATTTAATATCATCGGCATCGGCCAACGTTAATCCCGGTCGTAACTCAATGAGTCCCTCTATATGGTAATAGCGACCTTCTTGGAGAATCCTCATCTGATAAATGTCGGTAACATAATGATTAGCGAAAATGATTTTGGCGACCTTTTCTTCTACATCTCTAGGTGCGGAAACCCCAATCAGCCCGACCATATTGTCATAACCGACTTTGAAGGCTACACCGATCATTAAGAAGCCAATAAGGACCGTCGAAACTCCATCAAGAAGCGTAAAGCTTGTAAGAGACGTTACGACAACGGCAACTAATGCCAAAAGTGCACCTGTTGTTGCCACTAAGTCTTCATAAAAAACTAGGCGAGTTGGAGGAGCAGCGCGTCCAACATTTCGAAAGGCTTGAGTAACAATTCCGAAGCCCTTTGCTTCTACTCTTGATTCATGAACAATTTCTTTCATTGCCTTTATCAATACAAATCCGTCAACTGCAACAGATAACAGTAAAACGAATAAATTAAGCCAGAATCCATGTGATTCTACGGGATGTGCCAATAAATGAAAACCTTCCCTTATGGTCTCGTAGGCCATGACGGTAACTACAATTACAGCGACCATACAGAACAGATTTATCACCCTACCAAACCCTGTCGGAAACCGGCGTGTCGGTTTCTTCTCTGCCAGAACACTTCCGGCAAATACAAAAGCCTGGTTTACGGCATCAGCAATCGAGTGCATTGTAGAAGCGAACATTGCTCCGCTCCCTGTAATTGCAGCAGCAACTCCTTTCACAATCGCAAGACCAGTATTGCCGATTGCGGCTGTTGCCGATGAGGTGTTCCCTTTCTTCAGTAATTCAAAGAAAGTGCTCTGTCTACTGTCGGATTCCATTTCTAAGTATTCCCTCCCGAATTAGTTACAATTGCTTATTACGAAACCATCGACCAAGGGTTTCATGCAATTCCTACAGTCCCCTTTGCTGGTTTCAACAATATTACCACAAACCGAATTCAATTGGTAACTAACCCCTGCCTGACAAATGAAAAAAAGAGCAGCTGCCGGTCACGGCGGTCTGCCCCCAAGTTCTAAATTTGATCACGCCAAGCATGCTTGGGCTGCCAATTCAGCAGACGCTTTGCCTTCTCATTACTTAAGAAAGTTTCATTCCCTTGGAACGGTTGCCGGAAATCCGTGACATCCGGGTACCTAGCCGCTATCAAGTCTCGGCTCGCGATGTCCATGCTCGTATCGTCCGCCGCAAGATTAAGCGCCACGCTGCCCAGCCCGTCTGCCTCGATCGCCAGCTGAAATGCAACCGCCGCATCCCTTGCGTCGATATAACTCCATAAAATCCGATCGCGCTCAGCAGGATCGTGTATGAATTGCGGGAAGCGACTATAAGCGTCCGGTGCGATGACATTGCCGAGGCGGAACGAGACGATCTGCATGCCCGTGCGTCTGTGGAACATATCCGCTGTTTGTTCGTTCACAACCTTCGATAGGCCATAGCTATCCTGAGGTAGCTGAGGGTGCTCCTCATCCACCGGGACATATAGAGGACTAAAGCGTTCCATTGCGAAAACTAACCCGTAGGATGACTCGCTCGATGCAATGACGGCCTTGCGAATCCCCAAGCCTGCTGCCGCTTCCAACACATTGTACGTGGACATCACATTATTGCGAAATGTTACTTCGTTCGGATGCGAATACGCGACGGGAATGGCGGCAAGGTGCACAACTGCGTCAGCTCCTGCCAAAACGCCATATACTTCACCCAAATCGGTCAAATCAACGATCACGGTTCTGCATAAGGCTTGTTTCGGATGTTTGAAGTCTGCATTTACCACTTCATAGCCTTGTTCGACGAAATGTTTTACCGCCCATTCTCCCAGCATCCCGCTTCCGCCGGTAACTACTACTTTGGACATGTTCTATTTCTCCTCTATCGGCCGTTATGCCAGTATGCTTTCAATGCGCTCGATCATGTCGGAGCTCAGCTGAACGCCGGCTGCCTTTACGTTCTCTTCTACCTGCTCAGGCCGGCTAGCTCCTACCAGGGCACTGCTTACGTTCGTCTGCCGCAAAATCCAAGCCAAAGCCAACTGTCCGACCGTCAGGTTCAGCTCGGCAGCCGCTTCGTTCAGTTGCTGCACCTTGGCGATTTTCTCTTCGGTGATACCCTTGCGCATCCCCTCCAGTTTGGACGCCCGGCTATCTGCAGGAAGGTTCTGCAAAGACACGTATTTGCCTGTTAGTAAGCCTTGAGCAAGTGGAGAGAAAACGACTTGTCCGATCCCGCCACGCTCCCCGTAAGGAATGACTTCTTTCTCGATATAACGATTGAACATATTATAGACCGGTTGATTAGCCACTATACGATCGAGCAGGTAACGATCAGCGATCGCATGCGCTTCAGCCATCTGCGATGCCGTCCATTCGCTGACCCCTACATACAGCACTTTGCCCTGTCTTACCAAATCGTCCAATGCGCGAAGGGTTTCTTCCATCGGCGTGTTTGGATCGAATCGGTGGCAATAGTACAGATCGATATATTCGGCGCCCAGCCGCTTCAGGCTTGCATGGCATTGCTCCATGATGTGCTTGCGCGACAGTCCACGGTCGTTAGGACCGTCGCCCATCTGCCCGAACACCTTGGTCGCTAGTACGTACGATTCGCGAGGGAATGCCCGCAGCGTCTCACCCATGAGCTTCTCGGCCTCACCCCGCTCGTAGACATTCGCCGTATCGAAGAAATTAATGCCCAGCCCATAGGCGGTTTCAATGGATTTGACCGCGTTCTCCCGCTCGACATATCCTCCATAAGTCAGCCAACTGCCCAGACTAATCTCGCTGACCATTAAACCGCTCTTACCCAATTTCCGATATTGCATGTTCGGCTCATCTCTCTTTCTGCTCGGATTTGCCCTCAACTGGACTCGTTAACTATTATAAGTAAGTAGGATGCATAACGTAAGAAGTGAAAATATTATCACTAAATTATACGTTCTATATCTACTATACTTTAGATAACCACCATGTCCCATTTCATTTGCGTTTCCCTAAGAAAAGTTGACTCACTCGTTTAGAGAAGTCTTCTATTCCAAAGCTTGCCGTATCAATCCGGTTATACCAGTTCGTTATGGTTTCCAGGATCCATAAAGGTACCTGAACCTCGCTTATCAGAGGATAAAAATGTTTGTAGGTCCATACCAAGTGTTCCCATCGACTATCGTTTCCTTCCTTGATATATTCCGATACATCAAGAACCTTTCCTCTTCCATCTTGTAAAAGAACATTTTTTAGATGAATATCCCTTGGGTTCAGCCCTTGACTGCGGACAAACTCTCTTGCATTTTCAACATCTTGTATCACTTGCTCTGGAACGCGGACACCTTGAAGTAGACAATCATATAAGGTAACTCCTTGTTCAAAACTTAATACCAAGTAGTTGGGTCCGGCTCCATAACATTTGGGGAAATACTGTGATCCTTTTAAGCGTTCGTATATACCTGCTTCCACTTCCTTTTTCTCTAATGCCTGAGAGGAATACACTTTGTATGCGTAATTAGGGGTGTGCAGGTAATAAAAGACCGCGGCATCCGTTCCGATACCGATGCAACGCAAATCTTCTGAAAAACCAATGACGGAAACAGGCTTATTGTGTTCATGTCCAATGACCTCAATATCCCTCAATGCTTCCTCAACTTGTTTCCAGTCCGCTATCATAACCATCTTCTCCTTCTTGTTCTGTCATGATTTACGTCGAAGGATTCATTTTCATATCCATAATTATATAACGCTTAACATGTGATAACCGTTGCAACTGTCCTGCCAGTTCGAATGATGAGGCTAACAGAACTTACTGTCCGACCTCATATGAAAAAAGCCGCAACCACGCGGCTTCTTAAGCATTTATCTACAATACCCATAACCCCAGCCTTTCGAACCAGGTTGTCAGTTTCATTGGCCGCTAAAAGCTAAACAAGCCGCCGATGGATCGGCAGCCTGTTATTGTTGTATTAGCTTTCATGATTAGCCCCACTATTCGATGAATCAGACTGTCGGAACATAGACGCACTTCCCGTCGCGCGCAAGTACTGGACCGTTCGCATATACTTGACCGGTTTCCGGATTTTTCGCTCCCGCATGCGAATATTGCATGATATAGGCTTTTCGCACATCTTGACTCAAATTCGGAGTACTCCGATGAAAGAGGAGGGATGAGAACGCGACCATGCTGCCTTTTTTTAGCGGCACTGCAAGCCCAGGATTTTCACCGAAATAACACAGAAGGCCGGTTATCGTCTCCTTGTGCTCCACTACGCCTTGTTTGTGCGACTCCGGCATCACCCAGACGCATCCGTTCTCGATGGTCGCATCCGTCAACGCGAGCCAGCAGGTCAAATAATGACGGGGTTCGATGGGAGCGTAGCCATTGTCCTGATGCCAAGGGAAGTCGCGCTTCGCTTCCGGTTTTTTATAAACCGATTGGTCCCAGTACAGTTGGATATCCGGTCCGAGGAGGGCGGTGGAAATATCGACGAATTTTTGCTGGCAGGCAAACTTTTGCACATAAGGATCGATCAAGTTTGTATTAGCCCTGAACGTGATTTGGTTAGGGATGTTGATCCATTGAGCCCCGTTGGTGCGCAGAAAACGCTCATATTCTTCGTCGTATTTATCCAATCGTTCTCTAAGTTCATCGATTTCCTTCTCATCAAACAAATCCTCGAAAATAATGAAACCCGACTCTTCGTATTGCTTTAATTGTTCTTGTGTAAGCATGTCGTCCTCTCCTTTTGCTAGCTTTCAGCGCCAATCTGCAGAACGGAAACATCCGCTCTCGGCATTCGGACTTTGGTGCCATACAATCTATCCCTTAATTGAACCGATCGTCAGGCCCTTTACAAAATACTTTTGCACATAAGGATATACGAGTAAGATCGGGCCGATCGTTACGCAGACCGTCGCCAGTTGAACGCCCATAGCCGGAACGTTCGTGACAATATTGACATCGGTTCCTTGAACATAACGCTGTACATCAATATTAGACATCAGACTCCGGATCATAATTTGCAGCGGATGGAGCTCCTCTTTATCCACAAACAACATCGCATAGAACCATTCATTCCAATAACGTAACGAAACGAACAAACCAACGGTCGCGATCACAGGTTTGGATATCGGCATATAAATCCTGAAGAAAATATAACTTTCACTGGCCCCGTCAATCGTTGCGGCCTCATTGATCTCATATGGGATGGTGCGAAAATAAGATACCATTAAAAAAGCGTTCCACGGCCCGAATAGTCCAGGCAAGATGATGGCCCAGAGGGTATCCTTAAGATGCAGCCAATTGACCACTAATATATAGAACCCTACCAGCCCGGGACCAAACAACATTGTAAAGTACACAATAAACGATAGAACGCCACGATATTTAATTTTACGGTTGGCCATAACATAAGCCATCATCGACGTAATCAGAACGCTTAGAAACGTGCCGACTACCGTTATGATGATGGTATTTTTATAACTCACAAATACTTGTTCGCCCGACAAAAGAAACCGGTAAGAATTTAAACTGATTTCTTGGGGAAACAAGGAAAACCCTTGAGACCGGAGACTTCCTTCCGCGGTAAACGAACCAATGACGACAAGCCAAAACGGGATTACGCAGATGAGCGAAAGAAGCATAACCCAAACGTACATAGACAAGTGAAACAATTTTTCGGATATCGTTGCATCCTCTGCAATCCGTTTCGTTGTAAAGGCAGACTTATATGGCATGTTACGGCTCCCCCTACCACAAGCTTGAATCCTTATCTAATTTTCTGGTCATCCAATTCACTGTACAAATGCAAATCAGTCCCATACAGGATTGCCATAATACGATTGCGGCGGATGAAGAGAAATTGCTGCGAAGTCCACGATAGACATAAGTGTCGATAACGTCCGTTGTCGGAAAGAGCAGCGCGTTCTCACCGACTATCGAATAAATCAAGCCGAAATCCCCATAGAAGATACCTCCTACCGCAAGCAAAGTCAGCATGATCACCGTCGGACGCAGCAAAGGAAGAGTAATGAACCAGATTTGCTTTAAACGGTTCGCGCCGTCTATTCTCGCGCTTTCATAGTACTCTCCGGAAATCCCGGACATGGCGGCCAAGTAGATGATTGCCCCTGCTCCTACTCCTTTCCATACTTGTATAGTCGTAATAATCGCCGGCCAATATTGCGGCGAAGCATACCATGAGACGCCATCCGTACCTAATTGCGTCAGAACATTGTTTATAAGCCCGTCTCTTGTACTGAGTAAAGCAAATACCATATAGGCTACAACCACCCATGAAAGAAAAAAAGGCAGGAAAATAAACGATTGGGATATTTTTTTAAAGAGCACGAATCGAATCTCGTTCAAAAACACGGCCGTAATTATAGCAAATATCGTGCCGAAAAAGATGTTCAAAAAATTCAAATATAGCGTATTCCAAGTAACCGTAATCCAGTAGTCATTCAAAAAGAAAAAATAAAAATGCTTGAAACCGACCCACTCGCTGCCCCATAGACCCTCGGTTGGCCTGAAATTCTTGAACGCAATAAGATGTCCGAACATAGGGACATAGGCAAAGACGATCAAATAGATTAAAGCCGGCAGAGCAAGTAAATAGAGATGGATATTTCTTCTTATCTCCTGAATCGATCTAGTCAGCAAAATCGTCGACACTCCTTTCTTGTGGATTGTTTACTCGCTTATCCCCGGCCGGACCGCTAAGATTCAACGAATGCCCGCCGGGGATGCGACTGTTAGAGTAACTTACGCTACTGCTTGTTTTGAAGGAACTCATCGATTTGTCTCTGAGCTTCCTCCTGAACCTTTTTGGTGAAAGGGGCCGCTTTTTCTTTATACTCTTCCCATGTTTTCTCGGGATCTACCGTTCCGTAAAATAAGGGTCCGCTGATAGCGGAAAATAAAGCGGCAACCTGTTCGCTTTCGGCTTTTACTTTCGTATCATCGAAAGTAAAACCGGTTAATTTGTCTTCAATAAAGTTGTTCGGATCCTTGGACCAAAGGTTCCAACCGCGGATCTCCTCGGACTGGGCCGCATTTTCGCGGTTGCTTTCGGGATTCCAAATCCATGCATAAGGGAACCAAGGATAAAGTTCGTCAAGCTCTTTATAAGCATCCGTTCCCACGGCTTCCCAATGCTTACCCTCAATGCCATATGCCAATAAATCATAGTTTTCTTTTTCATTTGCCCAATTTAGAAACATAATGGCCCGTTCCTTATTCTTGCTGCTGACCGGAACATGCATGAAGTTCCATTGTTTGAAATCAGAGACCATCTTTTTATTTTTGTCGAAGAAGGTCACAAATTCCGCTTCTGCCGCAGGGTCTACGGACTTCAGTGCATCAACGACCGCTTTGGGCAAGTCAAAGCCATTAGCTGAAGCGGAAGCTGCTTTTCCCGCTTTAAAGGCTTCAACGCCGCTTCCGGAAGCCAGAACATCCTGGTCGATTATTTTGTCTGTAAACCACTTGCGTACGGTCAGAATAGCCTCCCAGAATTTAGGATCTCTTTCTTCAAACATGTTATATGCTTTTCCATCATTATTTTTATAGTACAGTGTATAGCCACCCCAGAAATTTTTGATATGCGTATCCTGGTCTGCAAGGAGCTGGAAACTTACCAAATCCAGTCCGCCCGGGTGGATCGGTGAAATTTTCGGTTCATTTTCTTTCACGGCGTATAAAAATTTCTCAAAATCGTCCCAGGTTTGAATAGGGGGAATCCCCAGCTTTTCCCGTAAATCTTTGCGGATATAGTATCCGCGTCCCGAAACGTTGTAAACTCCTAGCGGGATACCGTAAACCTTGCCGAACAGCTTATTGGCCTCCCACATTTGCTCAGGACGGGACGATTTGATCGTAGGTCCATATTTGTCCAGCAATGCTTCCAATGGTTCATAGTACCCTGCTTGAATCATTGCCGTTTGGATATTCCACGGAGCGTCGAAAACCAAATCGTAATCCTCTCCCGCAGCCAACGAAACCTGCAATTTCTTCCCATAATCCGCCCACCCGACGAATGTCATGTCTAGTTTCACGTTCAACGTGTCGGCCATTCTCTTCTCCGCTTCGGCCAATACTTCTCCCAAATTATTCGGCTTATCCCCGGGGACTAGAATTTTTAGGGTGACCGGTTCTAACGGTTCAGGCTCGGCTTGCTCAGTTGCAGAGTTGTTTGTTGTCGATGCTGCTGCATCTGATGCCGGCTCGGATTTGCCAGATTCATCTTTACTACATGCAACAACCCCAGAAAAAACTAGCAGTACGGCCAAAAGCATAACAAAGAACTTTTTTCTCTTCTGCATGAATGCGCCTCCCCAAGAGATTTAGGTCACACCCCGTTCATTATCAACGTGTGGGTCCATGACTAGAAATGTAGCTAAAGCTTAGCTGGTTGTATAGTTCTCATTCTTCGGAATCAGTTCTGAATCCACTAAAACTAGGGGTACTTATTTTAATATCAGTCCTGAATGACACAAAAAAACCGGAACCGTACGGCCCGGAATGTAATGAAACGGCTCATAGAAATTTCCCTCCCTCCATTGCATCTCTGTATTGAGCCGGAGTCATCCCTGTCATCTTCTTGAATGTTGTATAGAAGTGGCTCTTCGTCTGAAACCCGGTTTGTTCGGCAATTTCAGATATTGACCAGTCTGTTGTAATTAATAAATTTTGTACATGCTTGATTCTTAAATCTAAAATAAAGTTCGATACGGAAAGGTCCATGACGTCTTTAAAGATCTGAAGCACATAATTTTCCGAAAGGGATACATGACTGGAGATCATTTGAATGGACAGCATCGGATTGAATAGATTTTTCTTGATATATTCAATAATTTCTGAAATTAGTTCCTCTTTGCGGTTGTGTTTTTTTCTCTGCTGCATTTGCTCCATATAAGAAAGGAGCTGTGATTCCAACCACTCCGCCGCTTCTTTAATTGTTTCAAAATGACTCAATTGTTCCTCAATGCCCGTGATCCCTTGAGCTAGATTGATTTGTTTAAATGATTTATAAATCCAATAAGTGATTTGGATTAGCTGCAGCTTGCATTCCGTGTAGGGGAGCGCATACATGTGGGATATCAGGATGTTCAAGCAATTCTTCATCTGATCTTTTTGACCTAGCCGCGTGCAATTCAACATTTCATCCAATACTTGCTCGTCTAATAAAGTGAGGCTCACCGGTTTTGGTTCGGGATGATCCTCCTCGTGGTAAATACGTTCCTGGCCTGTAATAAATTTCATCATGGATAGCTCATATATATTTTCGTACACGAAATGCAAATCCGCTTCATGCGCCTGAGGCTTGCTTACAGCTATACTTGCGGAAATATGTATCCAGTGGAGTAATTGTTTCTTTATTTCCAAGAACATTGAAGTTAACTCGGTTTTTTCATATTGCATGGAATCAATCAGAAGAACGATGTGATCCGATGCAAAATCGATTACCTCCCCTTTTTCCGCTTTATTTCCCAAAACTTCAATGGCAATGTTCCCCATCGCATACTTTAACAGTTTTCTGGAAGAAAAATCATAGGCATCCGAGAACGAGGGATAGGCATCGATTCGGATGACGGCCAATCGGATGTGCTCGGAATGTAATAGGTCCGATTCCCTGCTTAAATATTCTTTTATCGGCTTGGTCAGCTTACCGCTCAAAACCCATTGTCGAATATACTCTTCTTTAACCAAGCTTTGATTGCTTTTCATGGCGTGGTCAAGCTGATCGATTTTGCCAAGCAGCGTATCAAAACTATGTTTAATAACCTCAACTTCATTAAAATGACGAGCAGTTTCCCTGCCGACTGCATCTATTTTAAATTTTTGCTGAATTTGCTGAACCAGTTCACTAAATGGCTTGTAATTTTTTCTCGAAATCCAGAATGACATGATCACCGCAGTCACAAGCAGAATAACGCATGACCATATGATTTTATTTTGAAACCCATTTAAATTCTTTTCCCACTGTTCTGTAGGCGTGATATGAAGAAGAATCCAGCCGATCGTTTCCATGTCTGCATAGCGAACGGAATAATTTTTGCCCGCAAAGTTCCAATCAAACCGCCCGAATCGGTCTTTTACGTAATTGGACTTGGCAATTTTGAAATATTCGCTCTTTTGGTGTCCTAATACGACCTCTCCGCTGTAATTGATCAGCATGACCTCGCTGCGCGCGCTTTCGTTCCATTGCAGCAAGTAGGTTTCCAAAAGCTGATTGTTCAGTAAAAGAATCAAGTAGCCATTCTCAAGTTTATTCGAAGGCACCGACGGAATGATCAAGGCAAGAGCCTGCGTCTTGCTTCGGTTCGAGTCCAAGCCGGGCTGGGCGCTCGTCATTTCATGACTGATAAATCTTAAAAAGTGAGGCCGATTGTTCTGAACAAGATGAAGCATTTCCTGGTCGAAAAAATCATCGAATACACTGATCCCGACTTTTCTCGAATCTCCGGCGATTTCCCCCTGGGAATAAATAACTCGCTTTGTTGAAAAATTTATTAAATACGCGGAATGGATAAACGGCTCCGTATTGAGATACCATCGAATCGCTTCATTGGCTTTGTATTGCAAGGTAGGGCTTTCTTCTTGCGCGATTAACCAGCTTCGGATTCTCTGATCCTCATAAATTTGAAGACCGCTTGTCTGGATATTTTTCAATACGAACTCCGTGTTTTGGATGGTTTGATTCATTTTATCGAGCGTGAACCTATCAATATCTTCCAGAGCGTATTGTGAGAATTGCCTGGTTAAAAATAATGAAAAAGGAATAATGATCATGGTAAAAAAAATCGTCATGATCAGGAAAATTCGAATGTACATCTGTTTCAGAGAGATTTCATTGAGCATAGATGTGCTTCCTCCGCAAGATTCATTGAAAGCGCTTTCCAACTAGTTGGTAATCATCTCATGAATATAAGGCGGTTTGAGTGTTTCAAATTATCATTATTAGTATATATACTTTTTCTTTCGCGTATGTAACTTGCCCGTTCCTAAATCGGTTATCGTTCGCATGCTTTTCCGTATGATGAATACATTTAAGTATTCGATGATCAGGAGGACAAGAAATGGCAATAAAGAAGGAATCGTTCATGAGAGGGACGATGACCTTATCTGTCGCTGCTTTCATCAATCGCATACTTGGTTTTATAAGCGGCATATTTGTCGCTCGCGTATTAGGTGCGGAAGGAATCGGCTTGTTAATGATGGCACATCCTCTGGTGCCGCTTGTCATTACGATTACTGAACTCGGCTTGCCAGTTGCGATTTCAAAGCTTGTTGCGGAAGCCTATGTTCGAGATGAGAAGATGAAAGTCAGGCGTATACTATACGTATCACTTTCTTTGACCTGTTTCTTGAGTATAACGCTGACGACCCTTTCCCTGCTTGGCTCCCAGTGGATCGCATCTATCCTGCTTAGCGACCAGCGCGCTTATTATGCCATGCTCGCGATTACACCGATTGCGCCGATTGTCGCAGTCTCTGCGGTGCTGAAAGGGTACTTCAGAGGCATTCAGCAAATGAAAATCATCGCCGCTTCAGATGTACTCGAGTATTCGGTACAGATTGCTTGCGTCCTCGCTTTGGTACATTTGCTTCTGCCATATGGCGTTGCGTACGCGGCAGCAGGTGCAATGGCTGCCTCTGTTATTAGCGAAGCCATTAGTCTTCTGTTCCTCGTGATTAGCTATAAGGTACGAGGTGAAGCCAAATTGCCGGGCGAGACATGGGCCGGACATTTGAAGCAAGGTAAACAAACTCTAAAAGAGTTGATGCAGATCGGCCTGCCGACAACAGGACAAGGAGTAGTGCAATCGGTATATAGCGCATTCCAGCCTTTGCTCATTGCGACCAGTCTCGCTATGACCGGTATAAGCACGGCGGTAGCCACGAAGCAATTCGGGATGTTGGCTGGTTACGCATTTCCGCTTCTCTTCATGCCTAGCTTTATCACGCAATCCTTGTCCACCGCGCTCGTGCCGGCTATCGGGGAGGCTGCTGCGAGTAAGAAGGATCGGTTAGTTCATGAAAGGATGAATCAAGCGCTGAACTTAGGCCTGCTGATTGGCGCACCGGCTACCGTTATTCTTTTCGAATGGGCAATCCCGCTTACCAAACTTGTCTACGGTGCGCCTGAAGCGGGATTGCTGCTCAAAATATTAGCGCCAATGTTTTTCCTCCACTACTTCGACGCTCCCCTGCATGCGATTCTACTCGGACTCGGCCGCGCGAATGCTACGTTTTGGAACTATGTTGTGTCCACTTCATTCAAAGCCATCGCGATATTCGTATTTGGAAGCCAGTTTGGCATTGTCGGCGTCACCTTTGGCATCGGAATCGGAATCGTCATGCAAACACTGTTAAACTTCTTCTCGATATCAAGCTCGATCGGAATCTATATGAGTATTCAGCCCTATTTGGCGGTCGGTGTGTCCATGCTGCTAATGGCGATTAGCGGTCACTGGTCTTTTGAATATCTATCCGTGGTCCAAGGCTTCTCGTTCTTATGGAGCGTAGTTGGATCAATCATCTGCTCTCTTTTGATCTACTTCGCTGCTTTTCTATTGATGAATGCCTTGCGAAAAGCAAGCCGAACAATATTGATACCGCGTTAGTCGACGTCGCTTCAGCCCCGGCGATCCTCGAGTGCCTTTTTCAGCGAATAATGGTAAAATGCTAGCTTAGGACGAATATATTCCAAGACATGGAGGTGTGCTTGACTATGGCTTCTACTTTTGCCTTTCTCGGCTCCTATGCGGACGCTGACCAACCTGGAATTTACGCTTGTGCATATGACAAACAAACTGGCGCATTAACGCTGATCGGTCAAGCGGACGGTCTGCAAAATCCGACATTCCTCGCACCTAACGGGGCGAATCGGACGATTTATACGATCATGGAGGGAAAAGATAGCGAAGGCCGTAAATGCGGTGCCGCAGCCGCATACCGTTTTGATCCGGCCGATGGCACCCTGCTTCGCTTGAACGAAATGATCACGCTTCCTGCCACGACATGCCATATTACAATCGACGCGACGAGCCAATTTGCCATGACGGCGAGCTATCACGGCGGTATGGTCAGCCTCTCGCCGATTCTCGACGATGGTCGAATTGGTTCGACAACCGACATGCACCGGCATGAAGGTTCCAGCGTTCATCCGGCACAAACGCAGGCGAGAGCCCATTCGATCATCGTCGACAACGCAGGCCGGTATGCTGTGGTGTCCGACCTCGGCCTTGATACTCTGTTTGTTTATGAGTTGGATTTGCCCCATCAACGCATGCTGCTTCACTCTAAGATAACGATCGTTCCCGGATCTGGTCCTCGCCATTTCGTCTTCCATCCGGTGCTGCCATTTGGATACGGTATTAACGAATTAAACAGCACGATCACGGTATATGCTTACGATGCCGATGAAGGGCGGCTCAGTGTCGTGCAGACGATTTCCACGCTGCCGGACTCGTACGCGGGCGACAATGCTTGTGCGGACATTCACCTGTCCCCAGATGGAAAGTTTCTGTACGGCTCCAATCGAGGGCATGACAGTCTGGTTGTCTACCGAGTCAACCCGGATGATGGCCGCATTGAGCCGATTGAATACGCACCCACGCTCGGCGGACACCCGCGAAATTTCGCTTTGTCGCCGGACGGACGGTTCGTGCTTGTCGCAAATCGTGATGGTAACAATATCGTAACGTTCAGCCGCGATGCCGAGACGGGCAAGCTGCAACCTACAGGCAGCGAGCTTTACGTTTCCAAGCCGGTTTGCATCCGCTTCACTGAAATTGGTATCTGACAACAATAAAAATTTATAAAAAATGGAAAAAGCCGCAAATATGCGGCTTTATTATTTCATTTTGGATCACCCATCAAGTTGAATCATTCTTTTCTCCACAGTCCACCGGAGCATGGAACAAAACCACATTCTGTATAAAATGCTTTATGTTCTTTGCCCGATCATTGTTCCAATTTAGTTTGGATCCGATAAATCAAAAAAAGCCTGCGTATTCCGCGGACTTCAATTGGACCATGTACTTGTCTTGGTCTTATTTATTTCTTGTTTTCTCACAACTGACTACTTCAACATTATTTGACTTCCCAATTAAAAATGGGTCTTTGTTTTGGTAAGCATCGAACTTCACGGATATGTACGCTTCTTCACCTGTGATTTTTAGATTTAATACATATTTAATCCTTGAATTAACAATACTCTTTAGACCAAAACCATTGAATATACTATCCAAAATAGATATTAGGTAAAATATAAATCTATACTTATTACCTTTATTTTTCATGCTCTCAATGACAATTTTAATCCTTGTAGCAGATAAACAAAAATCCATTTTTTTAGATAAATCTTCTTTATCTACTACGATATTATCATCAGACAAGATGGTAATGACTCTTGGAGAATCATCGAATGGGCCTTCAGTATACTCCAAGGACAGATTAACAACCAGATTAGCGATGTATTTTCCCTCCAGATATATCTGATGGTTTGTGCCAGGTGTCGGTAACGCTCCTTACAGGCTAATATGCCCAGTTAGGCAACCACGCTATTCTGTTGGTGAAGCTTAGTGTTGTCTATTGTCCAGACCATACCAAACCTGCGCACGTTCTTTCAAATGTTAAAATGATTCGTCCCTCTTTTTCGGAAGAAAAATCGACCCGGTCTTCGTCCGTCCTCTCCTAGAAATCATAGTTTAACTTCGCAAGAGCTTCAATATGAACTTCTGTCAGACGTACAATGGATTGTGTCCCAACCAGAATATCGACAATAGGCTTAGCAGCCAGCCCATGTACTGAAGTGCTGCCAAAGTGTTCAAATAACAATATCGGAAATTGCGTTTCTTAATCTGGCCCTTCGCCATGCGATCGCTTCATCCTTCCCAAATGGATGGCTTTCATGACGATGCAGCCGGCTAACAAAGCCCAGACCGGCGTCGCGATCCCAAGTAAATGGATGTGAAGCGCGGCAACGGTGAAGGTAGTTAGGGATGGAATGAGCAGCCCTTTGTTTGAAAGTGAGCTTCGGAGCCCATTTATAAACAATCCCAGCAAGGATAAACCCGTAATCAGTGTAATAAAGGAAGAAGGCATGACGGTAATCAGATCAACCACTCTCCAAGCCAATATTCCATAGCACATAACCATTACGCTCGACAGGACGGCTGCCCAATATCTTTTGTCCTTTGACCCCGAATCCGGACTGCTGCAAAGGGCACTCATAAGACCACCCACATTTGCTGCATTTCCGCCAAATCCCCCCGCCAACATGGTCGCAATGCCGGATGCCGCTAGAACTTTATTAACGGGCGGTTCAAATTGATTGCTTTTTAATGCTGCAAGAGCTACTGCAAGATCGTTGCTCAAGACCAGCACGGCCATGGGAATTGCAACCGAGAACAACCCTTCTACAGTAAATTGAGGCATGACGGGCCATGCGGTCATAAACTCGGATTTGGGCAGAGAGGTGAACCGGAATTCCAAGCTCAAGCCGATCAAACCGAAAATAAGCGCCCATAAGGTTGGTGGAAGCTTCTTTTCGATGACTGGAATGGCGAAATAACCGATGCCGGCAAGTATCCCGGAAAACGGCAATGAAATGCCTGCAGGAACCATTTTAACTACATAAGAAAGAAGCATGCCCGCGAGCAAGGCATCAATTAAATGTTTTGGTATCCGGTTCATTGCTTTAGCAAAGAGCCCGCTGCATCCTGCCAACAAAATGATCATTCCGGACATGATAAATGCGCCTGCTAATTCAGGGAACGAGAGCCCAAGCGCTGTTGTACCGAGAAAAGCTGTTGCCGTAATGGAATGAGCGCCTGCAAAAGGAATCTTATACTTTAAGGTCAGTAACAGATTTAACAAGCCCCCGATTATATAAGCCGAGGCAAACCATGATACTAGCTCGCTTTTTGCTAATCCCGCTTCATCGGCGGCCTTTACAAGCAATATCGCGCCGCCAGTACAAGCCAGTAGTGCTGACATGAATCCAGCCGTTATCACTTTTATGTTCGTGCTAATTCCTCCCCGCTACGAAGATAATCCCTTGCATTCATAATAATGAAATGATCCTGATTTGAAACCATCCAATCGGTTGAAATCAGAACCATCCGTTTTTTTAATGTTGAACTATTGTGTTAATATTTTATAATGATCTGAATTGACCTATTTTGGTAAGGGGATCGGTATGATGTGGAAGCCAGATCGCGGCAGTAAAAAAGCTCTTTATCAACAAATTGCCGATCATCTCGAACAGAGAATTTCGTATGGGGAATTTCCTCCCGGCAGTCTGCTCCCCTCGGAGAGAAAACTCGCGGATCGACTCGGCGTAAATCGAAGTACCGTTATCATGGCTTTTGCCGAGCTTCGATCCATGGGCATTATCGACAGCCGTACTGGCAGCGGAACCCGAGTGAGTGCCACAAAGTGGGGGGCGACACCGAGACACACCCCTAATTGGAGCCGATATGCCGAAGGAGGAAACTTTCTTCCTAACTTGCCGTTTATGAGAAGGATTCGGGAAGCGCTCATCCAGCAGCCTTCATTGATTGATTTTGCAAGCGGCGAGCTGGCGGCCGATTTGGCACCGTCAGAAGAAATAGCCAAGTTAATGAGCGGATTTCAATATACCTCTTATTTGGGCTATGACAATCCCCAAGGATCGATTCCGTTGAGACAAGCTCTGGTTGACTATCTGGAGAAATACCGGGAAATTCGGACGACAGAATCATCCATTTTGATTACATCCGGCTCCCAGCAATCGTTATATTTAATTACGCAATGTCTTCTGTCCCCAGGAGATGCAGTGGCTATCGAAGATCCATCTTATTGCTACTCGCTTCCCATGTTCCAGTCGGCAGGAATCCGATTATTCCGGCTTCCGGTCGATTCTCAAGGGATTCAGCCGGAGGAAATTCGTTCGTTGTTCAAAAAGCATCGGATTAAAATGGTGTTTCTCAATCCCAATTTTCAGAACCCCACAGGAACGGTGCTAAGTGATGCAAGCCGTCGGCAATTGCTTGATATCGCAAGCGAACTTAGGCTTCCAATCGTAGAGGACGATCCTTTCAGTCTAACCGCTTACGATGGCAACCCGCCTTCTCCTTTAAAAGCATCGGATAAAGTCGGGTCCATCATATACATTGGCTCTTTTTCTAAAATAGCCGCGTCCGGCTTGCGAATCGGCTGGATGGTGGCTCCCCATTCCATTGTTAAACGTCTAGCCGATGCCAGACAGCAGATGGATTTCGGTTTAAGCGTGATCCCTCAGCAAGTAGCTGGACAGTTTTTGCAATCTTCGCTTTTCGAGCCGCATTTGGATCGGTTGCGCATGGAATTGAGATTTAGGCGGGATTTGACAATCGAAGCGCTGAATAAGGAACTTCCGGACGCGCTTGCGTACACCATCCCCGATGGAGGATTGCATTTATGGTGTAGGTTAAACAGCGCGATTCAAGATGGCAGGCTTCTTGAGGAGACCATAAAAAGGGGGACTGTGTTTGTTCCGGGCAGCGTATACGGATCGGACCCGGGATTCGTCAGGTTCACCTTTTCGAGACCCAAAACGGAAGATATTGAACGGGGAATATCCCTTTTTTGCGAGGCGTTTCGGCAATTGAATAATTAGCGCTTTAGCCATTGCTATAAAAAAAGATCACCCACAGGGCGTCCTGCGGGTGATCTTTTCTATTACTCAATATCATGCTTGATCAGGTACAAGGCTCCTCCACCGAGCAAAAGCGATCCCCCAACCAGAACAAGAGATAAGATCGTCATACAAATAAAATCGAACATGTTTATCTACTCCCTCCTAATTAAAACCGTCCATCGTTTTCGTTGCTGCTGTCTTCCCATCTTCTCGAATAAGCCTTATTCGTAACCCATATTGTTATCCAGGTTAATACGATTGCAATTACAGCGGCGGCAATCCATACACCAGCTGGTACCTGCATATTTTGATCCCCTCCGGATGACAAACTGTTTATGTTGGTATCATAAACATGTTCAAAGCGTTTGTAACCGTCCAATTAAATGCCGCTGGGACCATCCAATTTTGTTAGCTAATGAAAAAAATCCGCGGAAACCGCGGATCTACATGTTTCTATGTCTTGCCAGTATGAGTGATATCGAGGTGCATGCGGAGCAATGGTCCGCCCTGTGAGTTAGCGACGCCGGCGATCAGCGCACTCGCAACGCCGTGGCGCATCCAGTCAGGATATCACTGAGCAAGTCTTAGTCTATCGAGCTATATTCGAAATGGCTTGAGCTAAGATTTCTGCAGCTCGATATTCTTCCTGAAGGCTGTTCTCCATTCCTCCAATCTCGATCAAAAGCGAATGATTAAAGAGCTCTTGATTATAGGACCGACTTGTATCCCCGGCAGGATTTTTCAATGATATCTGCGGCGAAAGACGTGGATATAATTGTTCAATTTGTTTTTTTAGTTCAGAAGCTAGTTTCAAATTCTCTTTATATTTTTCGTTTGAACTTGCGATTACAAAGTGAATTGTCGCTACGTCCTTACCATTTATTTTTGTGGTCGTTTTATCTCGAGTTAAAGAATCCCTATGGACATCGAACACCATTTTTAGTGAAGGGTTTGTTTTTAAAGCAGAGGACACTGTTGTTCTTGATAATTGATAAGAGTCACTGAAATTATAGTTAGGCTTCGTTGTGTAGTCCGTTTGATCCACAAGCGTCTTTACTCCAAACTCCTCTAACTTTTCACTAAGATACTTCCCCACCCGTGTAATGTTAATATCACGAGATTCAACTGACTTTCCAATTAAGGAACTTCCTAGTTCAGGTTTGAATGATTCAAGATTATGAGTATGATAGATAAACACTACCGGTTTGGCGTTTGTATTTGAGATCACACTAGATCTGGAGGTGAATATACTGAGACCTGCATGAATAGCTGTATTTAATTGTTGGCTCCCTGAGAAAAAGGTGAACCAAGCAACAAGCATTAAGGCGGCAACTAACCCCGATCTTAGTAAATATTTAATAAACATATTCTCATTCGTATTTGTGTTTTGTGCTCTATGCAGTAATTCTTGTCTTGTTCGGTTTACGAATTCGATACTGGGATTCATATCAGGAGAATGTTTTAAAGTGTTTATTATGAATTCTTCATTTTTCCGTGTCATAGCAATCCGATTCTCCTTTCAACCTTTTTGCTAGCTTTTTTTGCAGCATACCCAATGCACGATGGTAATCCACTTTAACCTTTGATTCTGAGCAATTTAAAATGACAGCCGTTTCTTTTATGGATAGTTCGTTAATAGCCCGCAGAATAAAAACGAGTCTGTACTTTGTTTTCAGTTTTGCAAGCGATTCTTGAATCATTCTTCTCGTCTCTTTATTTTCTAAGCTTTCTTGAGGTAATCCGGATTTAGAAACCATATGGATTAAGAAGTTCTCCTTGAACAAGAAGTAAAACTTTTTTCGTCTGTAATGATCAATAGCAACATGCTTAGCAATGGATAAAATCCAAGTTCGTAATTGAAATGCCCGATTGAACGAAGCAATTGATTTCATAACCTGAATAAACACCTCTTGTGTTAAATCTTCTGCGTCGCTTTTATTACCCGTGAAACCCCGTACACCGCTTTATAATGTTCCTCATAGATGTTTTTAATGGTTAGTTCTACATCTACATTTCCGTCCGTCTTTAAAAAGCTATAACTAACACCTGACTCCATTCAACTAACCACCTCCACATGATTTTCACTTCTATATTCGGTTACGCAATCGAATAAGTTACAAAAACCATCTCGCAATTCTCGGAATCGTATAGCATAAATTTGATTTTGAATTCCCGGCAGATGTACGTACTATCCTTTGAAGCGACTAACTATTCGCTTAATGGACTTATTAATCCTGCAGGTCTTCAATACATTGTTGAGCTGTAACAACAAAAATAAGCCTTGCGAGCACAATGCTCACAGGGCTTCATTAAGTCATCCACACAGGCATTGACTATATCGCCTGCCTTCGACAATCGGTTATTCCCGTTCAACAAATCCTTCAACCGTTTCTCTAAATCGAAAAGGCGAACCGCCTAGAAATTGATCGCTGGTGACAGTCGGGCACCAATAGCGCTCAATATGGCGAATAACTAACTCGGTTCCGGTAAAATGATCGACATAGGGCGGCATTGCCGGATTATACATCGAATCGGTCATATCACGCACAAGAATCGTGTTAAAACCTTGTTGCACCAAATTACGGATGCCGAACGGACGACCTAATACGCACATATTGGTCGCAACGCCCATAAAAAAAACGTTTACGATTCCTCTAGCAAGCATCAAATGTATGGCTTCCGTAGTATCGGTAATCGCATCGGAATCAAGGATGTCGATCAACTCGATCTGCCTCGTCCAAGCACGCCGCTCCACGCATGGAGGACTGCAGTCACATCCTCCGTCGGAATCGTCAATCGGCAGCGGACTCTCCAATGCAGGATTAAGATTTTTCCAATCATTTGGCAAGCTCTTTCCTTCCACCATAACGCTTCGGGCCAGTTCCCTTCCAGGATAGTGGCTGTAGAACGCCATTGTTTCACTTGGCGCGTGAATAATCAAAGCACCCTTGCTTCGCAATTCATCAATCAGCTCATTCATTCGCGGCGCCATTTCTGCTGCTCGTGCAGTACTTCGGACACACCAATGCTTATCCCACATATCGCAAACAATAACTGCGGTTTTCGCAGCATCTAAGCTTACGGTTTCCTCTATCACTTCATTTCTTCCATCGCCATTTGACAGCCGGCGTGTTTTCAAAATGAATTCCTTCAAAAGAAAAACCTCCTTTGCACTAAGTTAAACTGAGTTGTGCCCAAGCTTGCTTGTTATGTACTTCCTTCTCAGGATGACTCCGGCTACGGGCGATATGACCTTTCTCTTTGCGGAGAGTTGGTTGCGTCGCGTCCAAATAGCGCCAATCCAAACTCCAGCGAATATGATCGGAATGATTGGGCAGTCCCTGATGAAACAACAGGTTATGAAACATTACAACATCGCCAGGGTTAAGTTCCACATTAATGGCATCCTTCAATCTTGGTTGAAGCTCTTCCTCCGCGATTTCCAAATAGTATGTCTTCTCTACATGAGGAACAGCACCTAGCTTATGTGTTCCTGGGATGAACTGCATGCATCCATTTTCCACATTCACTTTGACGAGCGGAGTCCATAAATTAACCATTCTTAATTGAGCAACCTCCTCCCCGTTACCCGTATAGCCTGCATCCTGATGCCATAAAACGCGGCCTGCCTCCATTTCGGGGATTTTTGGACGCAAGGTATAATTGGGGTAAAGCAAAATTTCTTCCCCCAACTTTTTTTCTACGATATCCAGCAATCCACGGTTGAAAAACAATCCATAAAATCCTTCTCGATGCAGCTGTTTACGGAACATGGATGGAGCTTCGCTCAAATGATTCTCAAACAAACGCATTAGCCGCTTCTCGATTGGATCGTTTGGGTAGGAGTCGATCGTTTTATGATCGGCAAGCAGCTTTTGCGCGTACTCTTCAACCATTTGTTCAATTTCCAACCGAAGGTCTTCAATTACGGAGGGGTCCAGGAGATTCCGGATGATGCAATAACCTTCCGTTTCAAAATGGTCAAGCAGTTCACTGACACTAACATTGACATCATTCATGATCAACACTTCCCATTCCATGATAATGCAAGCGGCTAGGTTTGTTAAAGTCCCCGGTGCTCATTCCCGGGGACTTTCCTATCGAATTCGACTATTATTCCGATGTTCGTAGTAATCCGGATTGTTGCCCAATTTATCTAGCACGGGCTTGGTAATGCTATTGAGTTCCGACACCGTCTCAGGGGACAACGAAATGGAAAACGCTTGCAAATTCTGGATCAGCTGTTCTCGGTTACGAGAGCCAACAAGAATGGTGGAAAGTCCCTGGTTCGCAATCGCCCATGCAAGCGATAGAGAAATCATGTGTACGCCTAATTCGTTTGCCAGTTCGCGAATTTGTGCTATTGCCCGGAATACTTCCTCCACTGCTCCCTCTTCTCCATGTCGGGTCCCTTCGCCATGAGAATGATGAAAGTGACGTGAGCGGGCCTGCATCGGCTTAACCTCTTCCGCGAAGGTGTACTTCCCGGTCAGCAGACCTTGTTGAAGCGGCATATAACCGATGATGCCTATGTTCCGTTCCTTGCAATAGGGCAGAATATTTTCCTCTATTGCTCTGGAGAGCAGGCTGTATGCCAACTCATTGGCGATATAGGACCCTCCGGCTTGCGAGATTTCCTCCATTTGGTTGATCCCGTGGTTGCTAACGCCAATTTGACGAATTTTCCCTTCCTTTTGGAGCTGCTGCAACATGCCGAAAACCTCAGCAAGAGCAGGAGGTTCGGCGAGAACCGCTTCATCCGTCGTAAAATGAGCCATCGCGTGACGTTCGACCGGCCAGTGAAGCATGTACAAATCGATGTAATCGGTTTGCAATCTCTGCAGGCTTTGCTCGCAATGGAGCCTTAGGAGTTCGGGACACGCGTTGGATGGCTTCACTTTCGTTCCGATAATAACTTGGTCACGTTTACCTTTAAGCGCGATCCCTAACGAACGTTCGCTATCCCCGTCGTTGTAAACTTCTGCCGTATCGAAAAAGTTAACGCCTCGTTCAATCGCTAATGCTACCGTTTCGTTCACGTCTTGTTGATCCTGGCTTCCCCAATATTTCCCTCCGCCGTATTGCCAGCATCCCATGCCAAGCACGCTGACTCGAAGGTCGCTTTGACCTAACTGTCTGCTCTCCATACCGGCGCTCCTCTCAGCTTTCGCGATAAACACCTTTCTTCAAAAGAAGATTTGCCTTGTACGCCTGCTCGCCCGTCGTGACGATCGCAAAAGCTTTCCTGGCTCGTTCGTAAAAATCGAAACGTTCGACATAATCGAAATCGCAAACCCTTGTCTCATGTTCCGCGATCAATTGAAGATAGGTTTGCCACACCTCAGGTGTTGGATCGCCAGCGTTTAATGCCATGACCGCCGCAGGTTTTTCAACCGCATAATCGAGCGGAAGAAATTTCATGATCGCCTCCAATAGCTTTGCCGCAGGATGGCCATCGCAGCGTACGATACGCCGTGCGTTTGACACAGCGGGAAAGTTTGCGTCCGCAATAACGATTTCGTCGCCATGTCCCATTTCCATCAATACGGTCATTAACTCGGGAGAAATAATCGAAGGTATTCCTTTGAGCATTGCAGCTTCACCCCCTGCCGCTTAACATGGCCTGAGCCAATATTTTCTCTGCGACCTCCATCGTATGTACGGCATCGCCAAAGTGAGAGGAAGGGAGCGTTCCTGATTTTAAAGAATCAATAAACTCGCGGTGTTTGGCTTGAAAGCCCCCATAAATATAGAGCTCATTGCCGCCTGCGATCTCTCGTGCATCATACTCGATTCCTTTCGTATCTCCATCTGCGTATAAATACCCTTTCGTTTCATGCTCGGCCTCAACGCAGATGTTCGGCGCATGCATTTCTACCGAAAAAATCCGTCTTCCACTCGACCAACTATTAATCAAATATCCAGTGGAGCCGTTATCGAAATGAAGCGTCGCAGAAATAAAATTAATATTCGGCACTTGAATCCGCTTCGTTTCGCTCTCGATGCGCACCACTTCCCCGCCGCACATCCACCGCAACGTATCGATTGAATGCACGCTGTCGTCCAGCATGTGATCGCGCGCTCCTAGAAACGGTTTAATTTCGCTTTTGTAAAACTTGCAAACCGCATGAACGATTGGGCCTCTCTTTAAGCATTCATCCCTCAACTGAGACACCATCGGCGAGCTTCGTCGTTGAAAGCTGACTTGCGTGATGCAGTCATGCTTCTCGGCTTTGTAAGCCAGCGCTCGCGCCTGATGCATGTTCAGGCCCATCGGCTTTTCGATGTACAAATTTTGCCCATTCTCTAGACACCAGTCCCAAACGTCGTACAGAATATGCGGTTGTCCGATCACGTAAACGGCATCCGGCTCCACTTCCTTGATCATCTTCTGGTAATCGTCATACTTCCGAGGGATAAGATACTTCTCGGCGGTTGCATGAAGTCTATCGGGGTTAATATCACATATGCCGGCGATTTCCACATCCGGAAGAGAATGAAGCGACGGATAATGGACCGCATTGGCCATCCCCCCAGCCCCTACCACCGCAACTCTGACTTTCTCGGATTGAACTTTACCCATGTTTGAATGCCCCCTTCGTGGTTTTTATGAAAATAATGACTTCGCATAAACAATATCTTCGGCGATAAGCCGATCGAGCGATTTCACGTCGTCGTACTCCGCAGTTAAGCAAATAACCCCTTTATAACCGCGTTGTTTCAAATAGTCGGCAGCACGAGGCCAAGAAGCCAGACCTTGCCTGCCTGTCGTAAAGTAGCGCTCCCATACCGCATTCAGAGCTTCAGGTCCATTCTGACGGTAGTAGTACGCATTTTTGAAGTTGACCATTCCCAAATGGTCCCAAACGGTATCCAGTCCGTATTCGGGCACTTGGCCCGCTAAAGCATCATGGGCAGAATCCCAAATTGCACTTATGTATTTGGAATCAAAGCCGTTAAGCAAATACCTTAAACTCATCGAATCAACCAAGTTGTCCCCGTAATGCTGCTGAACCCCGATTTTAACGCCATACTTCTCACATAGAGGAAGTAAGCTTTCCAGTTTTTTTCGCTCTTCTTCCAGCGTCGCCATATAACCGTTTGGTCCGATGTCAATCATGATCCGAATCATTGGCACCCCTGCAGCCGCGCAGCCGGCGAATACGTTCTCTTTGGTTGAACTTGCGACGCTAAAGATGCTCAATCCATACGCCTTCAACTTCTCCGTAAGCTTAGGCAATCCCAATTCTGCGTTTTGCGGCTCCAACTGAAAGCCATCTCGCAGGGGAAACTCTATTCCGTCGAAGCCCAGGCCGCTAACGAATTCTCCGACCCACTCTATAGAAGAATTCTTCCATGGCTTTGTGAATACGGAAAATTGAATATCATTGGTTGACATTTCTAATCAACTCCTCGATCGATGTTTATCCGTTATGCTTAAGCTCATGATAAATCACTGCTCTATTTACGTCAATAATCGAATTAAATATTGGTTTCATTTAGAGAATATTGATCTAATTAGAGTGTTGTACTATAATTTGTTGTACGATATACCCACTTTATTTATGTATAATATTAAACTATATAGGCAAGGTGATACGAATGAGCAAGTCTCTGAATCCTATAGATAAAAAGCAAAGCAAGACGCAAATTTTAAGAAACCTTCATTTTCACGGTCCTATGTCCCGCATTGCGCTCACCCAACTAACCGGCTTAAGCAGGGCGACAATTTCAACTTGCGTTGGCGAGTTAATCGAAGCAGGATGGGTGTCCGAAGCCGAAAAGCAATTAACGTCGAGAGGCAGACCGGCTATCACGCTCGAGATGGTCCCTTTCACCTGCGCCGTTCTGGGGGCTGATTTGCACAATAACACTTGGACGCTTGGAGCCTTCGACTTGAACGGAAATACGATTAAGACTATTTCGTTTCCTGCTTTCGCTCATTCGCCCAGGGAAACCCTAGGCATTCTCATACGCGAGATACGTCCATTCATTAAGAAACTGGATGTAACGACGATACCGCTTATCGGACTCGGATTGCCTGGGCTAATCAATACAGAGAAAGGCATCATCCAGAGTGCAGTCGACTTGAACTGGTCAGAAGTCCCCATCAAAGAAATGATCGATGAAGAACTAGGTTGGCCTTCTGCCATTTTAAATCGCCATAAAGCGAGAGGCCTTGCGGAATGCCGGTTCGGGGCGGGCAAGGACTTTAATTATATGATCTACATCGGGGTCGGTTCGGGTATCGCGTCGGGTTTGTTTCAAGATCGTAAGCTTATTCATGGCGCTATCGGGGGATCCGGCGAGGTTGGTCATATTACGATCGAGCCTCGCGGGATCTTATGTCCTTGCGGTAACCACGGGTGTTTACAAGTATACGCAGCTGGACCTGCGTTGGAATCAGAGGCAAGAAAGCTAATACGTCAAGGAGAAACAAGCAGTTTGCTTGGCACCAAAGGCGATCTGCAATTACTTAAAGCTGAAGACATTTGTGCTGAAGCCGAGCGAGGCGACAACTTATCGTTAAAGGTTGTTAGTCAGGCGGCAGAATACATGGGAATCACGATGGCCAATCTCGTCAATCTATTCAATCCGGAAGCGATTATTTTAGGCGGCTCGATAGCGATGGCCAGCAGTCGGTATGTCGAAATTGCCACTTCTGTCATGAAACAACGTTCGATGAGCTCTCTCTCCGATGTGACCCATGTAACGCGCGCATCCATTACGGAATTTGGAGGTGCGCTAGGCGCAGCCAATTTTGCTTTGGATCGTTATTTGAGCTATCCCTTGCTAAGTCAAGTTTAGTGTAGTTGAACGTTCGAGGCGGGGTCGCACTCCAATACGAGGTGGATGAATGTTATGATCAGAATTCAGCTGTTTAGCGATCAAATCCAAATGCCTTTTATTAACGTAACAGGCTTCAATGCATTTCAAACAGCTGACAGGCTGAGCTGGCATAAGCATCATGGTTTTGAACTTACGTTCGTGCACAAAGGAATTGTACATTGGGAAATTCATAATCATCCTACCCAGCATCTTACCAATGGGTACGCGTCCTTGATGCCTCCGCATGTCGCGCATAGAGGTTTGGACGAAGTGACTTATCCTTGCGAAATGACCTATATTGTTTTTCAACCGGGCGATCAAGAAACCTTAAGACATACTCCTTTTACCCAGCATGAAATGAACGAGATCTACAGAATATTTTCCATGGCAGGTCCTGGAATCGTTAAAATCAATTCTTTTGTAATCGAGCTCTTGCGGCAATTAAAAAAAATATTCTTTCTCTTTCAGTCCGATGAAAGTCAAACTCATTTATTACCCATGATACGAGGTATTTTATGTCAGATTATAATAGAATGCGCTTTTGCATTTAGACAGAGTGAATCTCTGGAGGTATCAAATGAAATACAAGCCTCAATCGAATACATGGAGAAACATTGCTCGGAGGATATCGGTATTAAAACAATAGCAGACGTTATTAATAAAAGTGAGAGCTATTTATATAATGCTTTCAAGAACGAAGTTGGATTGACGCCCAATGAATACATTTTGAAACTTCGATTAGAACAAACAAGAGAAGAACTCCTAGCAACGGACAAGTCGATCACCGAAATTTCATTGGATGCTGGCTTTACGACGACACAATACTTTTCAAGTACATTTAAACGCTATTTTGGATGCACCCCGTCAAATTATAGAAAGATGATTAAACGGCCTAATGACGATACCATGTATTATTTCCCCTAATAAAAATATAGTCTTTACATTTATTTAATCATTTTAGATTCCCCTGCTTTAAGAGATAGGGTTTGATCAATGACCTTGTCTCCAACGCACAACTTATTCAAATCCAATGTTCCAGATAGGACAGTAATGATATACGTAACCTCCTCCGTTATTTCAATTATTCCGCAGGCATCGGGTGTAAAGAAAGGGAGTTTGACCGGTACGGCCATCTTTGGTTTTACAGATAAACTTTTATCAGGTTTCGAATACTGCTGGTCGATGAGCGCCATTGGAATGCTCCAGAGGATAAGCTGCCTTGAATAATGGGAGTTGCACCAAGGGTACCCGTTCCAGCCCGTGCTTAAATCTTTAATATCCCATAGGTCTCTTAGTTTATCACGCCACTTTAATACTATTTTTTCAGCTTCAGCCAGACAAATTTCTTTGTCAGTACCTAAATAAAGATTAAGCGCACTCCAATCCAAAGAAGCCGCTTCCCAAACTAAGTTGTCACGAGGACCATTACTCCCAATCAATTCAGGCATGGGATCGGGATAACTATCGTTGTCGCGTCCATCGCCTTGCATCACTTTAAGACCAAATTCACTGTTATTCTTTTTCATTTCCCAGTTTAAGTGCGATTTCATTTTCTCGCTGTCCAGCACTGGACCTAAGCCCAGCAAGAACGACCATAACTGTCCGTATAGCGTATCTGAGTGCAATGCATCGGGATAATTTTCCTTATTCATCCACCAGGAACGAAAATAGTCACCCGTCCAGAACTTTTCATAGAATTGCTGTTGGGAGGAGACGCTATTTTCTTGACATATGGTTTCTAGCTCTTTGTCTCCATGGATCTCTGCCAGCTTCTGCACGGCCTTGATTGTTGCAAGGTGCAAAACGGCATTGTAAGAGACCGTATCTTTATGGTCGAATTCCCACCAGTCATACGTATTGAGCAAATGATGAGGAAGACCGAATGGTTCACAACGCCGAACTTGCCATAAAGCGGCCTTTCTAATGTTCGGCCATAATTCATCAATGAAATCCTTATCCCCCAACCACAGATACTGTTGATACATAAGCAAAATAAAGGCCGGGTTGCAGTCTCCCATGGGGCGGAAATTCGTTGGTTTGGTTGATTTGTTAGTTCCTAAATCTTCCTGGATATAACCGTCCTCCCACTGAAACTCAGCATAACCTCTGATCATGCTTTTCAGCAGAGATGGAAAAAACATGATATAGGGCAAAGAACGATATAAATCAATGTGGATCGGAGATACGTTAGGACAAGAAAATGACTCCCATTGCCTCCATCTTTTGTCTTCAAACCACATTCCGGTTTTATAGATCGCAGCCGTGCTATTGACCATTGCATCTTGAAGCCACTCCGGCAAATCGTTATCAAAAACAAGCCGTTGCCATTGCAGAATTTTTATTACAGTTGCTTCGATCCGTGCAGCCACCTTTCGGGCTACATCATTTGCGCTAGAATAGAGTCTTGAATAATAATTGCCGACTCTTTCGATATCGTGCATTCGATTGGGAAAGTACCACGAAAGAATAAAACTGATTGTTCTCGTTTCACCTCGCCGGAGGGTTATATTCGTTCCAATTGCGCCAAGTCGATCCAATTGATTCAATCCGGAAATCGTCCCATTCGCAGCGAATTCAGTCCACAATTGCGAGAGATCGTTTGCACTTCCTGCAAAAATGTAGTCGTCCCCCCCTTTCAGATGGATGGCCATAGAACCGCTGGTTGCATCATCCCCATCCTTAGTCAGAGCTAATCCCTCTCTTCTTGAAAAACGCCCTTGAATATGATTGGGAAGCGTGAACATTAAAGCCACGTCCATATCCGAATCAGAAGGATTATTTAGATTGAAGCTGAAAATGACTGCAGGTGCAGCAGATGCCTCCGGATCGCCGATGTGGTATTCACAATAGCCAAACAAACTTACATCAATAGGCATTTCCGAATCTTTCAACTTAAGGCGAGATACGGGGAATGCTCCGGAATATTGAATTTCCTCAATAGCGGGTATTCCTTCAGGAGGAGACGTTCTCACGGAGCGCGTCGTTATCTTTTTATCTTTGTCTTTAACGCGGATACCGAACAAAGCCTCATTGAGCTCTACTTTTTGCCCTCCACCGGCAGGGGAATTATTAAAGATATTCCACTCCTTAATGCTCCCATCGCCTCTAAGTTCCAGAGTACCTGCACCTAAGCCGCCCAAGGGAACTGCCGATCTAATTCCGATCGGCGGATCGATTTTATTTCTAGCAGAACCATCAAGTTGGAAACAATATAAATAAGGTTCTTTCGCCCATTCTGTAGACCACCTGTCTAAAGATTCCGTATAATAACAAGGCTGTTCAAAATAGCCAAACTCCATATCTCTACGGATATTGCCGATGTGTTTGAACTTCAAGTCTAACCATGCGTTTACGCCACCAACGTTCATTCACGTAACCCCCCTTTTAATAATCACTGAATATATAAGTGATTTTATAAGCGAAGTTAATGCAGCGCTTTAATAATTCTCCTTGGAGGATTTTAAACGTTCAAGCTGAGACCAAAAGCCAATAAAAAAAGAGCAACAATTCTCATGCTGCTCCACAACAGGGCTCCGCTGACTCACGCAAATCTTAAAACGAGATGTACGCTTGCGCATGGTCGAATAAGAATGCTCGATCCAAGAAGTTTCTTGGATCCCCGCCTTCCTTTAATCTCCGTCCGATTTTCTCAATGATATCCACGAAAGCCGATTCAATTAACTCTACTCTAATCGGGCCCCATACGTCTTGTTTTTGTTGGGGGTAGTTGATGCTTTCCATCAAGGTCATCCCTTTCAATTTCTGAAAAAGAGCTGCCCACATAATCAAATCGCCCTTCAGGCATTTACAAGGAATCGCAAATTCCTTTATACCAACGATTCCTGTATTTGTGGAAATTGCGATTAGCCCGCAGATATCCGTCTCGTCTCCAAGCTGCAGCTTTTCCGTAAGCTTATGGTCAAACCGAAAACATTCTATTCGAGTAATCCTGAACTGCTGCAATAATTCAAGACCAATCGCCGATTTTTTCATATTCAGCAAAGCAAAATGAAGGGGATCCTGGTGATACTCAAACTTATCATCCATCGTAAAAATGTCAGGAATCGTGATCGGCATACTGTGCCTCCTTTTACATGTTTAAACTAGTTCATGAAAACAAAAATGACCTTCTCTGCAATAAGAGAAAGGTCATAAAAATTCAAAGTCAGATCCTCGCTCTTATCTCCCAGATTCGCTTAACGCAGCGTTTCCGCAAGAATTAGCACCGTGCATTCCTTTGTTGTGCAAAGGTTTGTCGGTTGCCGGGTTTCATCGGGCTAGTCCCTCCACCTACTCTTGATAAGAAAGTTCAACATATTCAATTATTTCAATAATACTATAAAGCACCTTGTTGTCAAGATATTTCAGGTGTCCATCTTAGAGATGGACTTCCCATTTAGTTATAGATAAATCATACGTATTGAGAATATCCATTACATCATTGCACAGTAACATGACTTCATCCATGGTAGTTGATTTCTTAATAACATCCAAATGTGCCTCGAACTTGTCGGTATCGATAAGTACATAGTTAAGTAATTTAAAAGGCTTGATAGTTTTTCCTTTATCCATATAAGCCCAGTTATGTAAAATTACTTCTACTCCAAACCCGTTAGCAGCAAAATCGTGAAGATTACCTTCAACACAGACAAGCAATTTCAGTGTATTGCCCTTTTTATATTCGATTTTGTTCGTATAAATTTCATGTACCTCTTGGCTTTTCAATCATGTATCTCCCCTTCCATGCCACTCCACGATCCCCCATTTGCCGATAATTTCCCGACCTATGTCAGAAGGTGACTTATTCTCAGTGTCTACAATTGCTTGCTCCAATTTCTTTTGCGCGAGTTCCTTGGCGAGCTGGGTTGAGCGTTGTAGATGCCAATTCAGTGAATCGATGGTCTTTTCCCTGCCACGTATCCGAGCATGGTTGACTTCAAGTGACGCAACAAGGCGTACGACGAATATATCAGCTCCCGGTACAGAATTTCGCATTTTGTCCAGATGTTCTTTGCTTTCCATGACACTTGGTATAATTAAACACTTGGCTCCAACAGAACGATAGTTATTCCAGACAGCAGCAAGATTTTTAAACCCAAGCTCCATGTTGAAAGTGTCTTCGCTTGGCGGAGGGAATGCACGCCTTACATGATCAAGGTCGACTACCGCATGAGGAAGCGAATAGTCATACTCCAAAATTTCTGAGATGGCATCAGCGGTACTGGACTTGCCAATGCCGACAGGCCCAATGATATTCAGCACAGGAACAAGCGATTCTTGCGTGTTCATAACAACCTCCTGCAGGTCTTCAATATATTGTCGAGCTGTATGGTACTGGTTTTCCAACTTAAATATAGTAGAATACCGATTTTCGTCCAACAAAGAAGCCTTGCGAGCGCGATGCCCGTAAGGCTCCTTTTCGTTAACCTATGAAATGGACCGTTGAATCAGCTGAATCGTCTTGCGAGCGCCTTCGATCTCATTGCCGTCAGCCGGCACGCTTTCGACACCCCAGGTGCCTTGAAAATCGTTGTCCTGCAGCAATTTGCAGAAGGCAGGAATATTCTGGGTCAGTTCTTGTCCATCCTCCGTGAAATGGAAGGTTTTGATATGGGTGACAGTTGCGTATTTTGCGCACTTCAACCAGCCTTCCGCCTGCTTCCCACGCGCCCAATTCCACGAATCCAGCAACAATCCCAGTCCGGGAACTGCATTCAGAAGTTTGACGACATTATCCGGATCTACGGTTGGCCCCCAGTGATTTTCCACGATCACCTTGATACCAGCCTTTTGGGCACGGTCAATGATATCTTGATAGCCATCAACAACAATGTCAAACACTTCATCCGTCCACTGCTGAGGTCCGCCGGAGTCGATTCGAATCGAGGATGCGCCGAGTTTCTCGGCAATGGCGATCCAGCGATATGCCCGCTGCCGGTTGCTGTTTCGCGCTTCTTCCGATTCTTCATAGATATGCGCCCCGTCAACGGCGATACAGCCGAATGGCAACCCGGCTTCGTCGGCCGCCAGCTTCACGCGTTCCAGAAATTCGTCGTCCATGGCCGTCAGATGCTGGGATTGGTTCGGGTTGGCACCGGCATGCAGCACCTCGGCTCCATGATTCAGCTGGGCTAGGTGCGCGTTCCAAGGATCAAGCTGCGTACACCCGAGTTGTTTGCAATCCTGAATATATTGGAAAATATCCTGTTCCCCTGCAGCCAACATTCTGTGAAAACTGAAAGAACAAATGCTAATATTCATACGGTATCCCTCCCATGTTTAGTTGCACAACCGGCATATTACTCATCGATATTCTTCGGCGAAGTGATTCAACAATCCTGCCCGGCGGTTAGATAACTTATCTAAAAACTCGCCTCAACCAGCAAGTTGGCCGACCATTCACGCACACTTTGTTCCAGTTGGCGAGCAATATCCGGATATTGAGATGCAACGTTGATTCTCTCGCCAGGATCCATTTCCAAATCGGATAAATGGACGACGTCCGGCTGTCCGCGGTCAAAGTCCAATTTGCCGTTTAGGACAAGCTTCCACTTGCCTTCACGGACGGCGAGCTGTCCGCCAGATTCCCAGAATATCTGCTTATGCGGGCTTCGTATACCTGCGGTAACGACAGACGCCATGCTAAGTCCGTCTATATCGCTAAGCTCAACGGTATGAAGTCCTGCCAGCTCAAGCATGGTGGGTACAACATCGGCCATCATGCCGATTTCACCGCATACTTGCCCACCGGCAATCGTCCCCGGATAGGCCATGATCGCAGGCATGCGAATGCCTCCTTCGAAGAGGCTTGCCTTATGTCCCCTGAATTTTCCGGCGCTGCCTCCGTAATAGACATCTTGCGTCCCATCGAGCCAGTTCCGCGATTCCGATGATGGTCCGTTATCACTGGAGAAGAAGATAATGCTATTCTCGTACAACCCATTTCTCTTCAACGCGGCCACAATCTCTCCCACGCCGTCATCCACGGCGGAGATCATCGCCGCCATCACTTGACGGTCCCAAGGTAAGTGCTTGTAGCGGTTCATATACTTCTGCGGCGCGTGCATCGGATAATGCGGCGCGTTATAAGCCGCGTACAAGAAGAACGGCTCCTCCTTGTGAGCTTCAATATAGTCCACTGATTTCTGAGTGATAAGATTGGTCAAATATTCGCCGTTGCTCCAGACTTCCTCATCATTGTGCCACAAATCGTGAAGCGGATTCACGTGCGGGACACCCCAATAGAAAATGTGCGAATAATAATCCACGCATCCCGACAGAAATCCGAAGTATTCATCAAAGCCGCGTGCGTTAGGGCGGCACTCCTCGGTAGAGCCCAAATGCCACTTGCCATATAAGGCAGTACGATAACCGGCTTCCTTCACTCGCTCCGCCAACGTCTTCGCATCCGGCTTCAAGCCGAGGGTTCTGCGGCTGCCGCCCAGAATTTCAGTGACACCCGCTCTAGCCGGAAATTTACCCGTTAGCAAGGCTGCCCTGGAAGGCGAACAAACTGGTGAATTCGAGTACCAATTCGTGAACTGAACGCCATCCGCGGCTAGGGCGTCCAAGTGAGGAGTCCGAATCATGTCCGATCCGAAACAACCAAGATCTCCATACCCGAGATCATCGCAATAAATAATGATCAAGTTTGGCTTTGCCATTGCTCTCCCGCCTTTTTCCGAAAAATGTGATCATGTCTTAAACATAGAACGCTTTCAGAATAAAGGAGGCTACTTCAATCCGTCAATTCGCATGATTCACTTTATTTTCAAAATTCGGAAATCAAATCCGTCACCGAACTTTGTTCGGACAATGTTCATGTCCTCCGACAAAGTAAAAAATCCGCGGAAACCGCGGATCTTCTTGCGTTTATTTCGGTAAGACCGCCATCATCTGATAATAGTCCATCGTCATCACTCCTGCGATTACGGCAGGATCTTCAGCGATGAGTTGTGGAACTTGGTCTGCGTTCTCGACTTCAATGATGGCGAGTCCATGAGGATCGTTCGGCTTTAGAACCGGTCCAAAAACCAGCGCAATTCCTTGATTCTGCCTGTCCGTCCAATAGGCGATGTGTTGCTGCATGATTTTTCGTTCTTCTACGGTCATATCCTGATGAAAAGTGGATCTTGGCGGCATAGACCATAACATGAAGTGCATTTTTCCTGGATTGCTTGCCGTATTATCCGACATTACGAAAAAACCTCCATTATTCAACCTTGTTAGAGTCCACCTTATATTACCACAAATGGAACGAACACGATAATAGAACGCTTTTAAAAAGAAAAGCCCGCTTCCATAGTGGAGCGGGCTACTTAATAAGCTTCAATTTGGGTCTTGACCATTCTGGTTTCGATATTTCATCATGCACTCTTAACCACCATGAATAATGCAACCCCAATGTGTATAGAGCCATTCGTAGTTTCAGTTCGAATTTCTCTCTGTCTTCAAAAGGGATGTCGTGAACGGTTTTAACAACATAATCATTCATATTAACGCTTTTAGGAACTCGTTTTCTGACTCTTTCTAACCGTTCTTGAAGTGTCATCTCCCACCTTTGTTTGGCCATTGACAATCCGTCCTCTATCAGTTATTTCACATGCCCTAGTATCAGCCAGGTCATGTGCCTATTAATTCAATTATTGCCGAATTAATAGATGCTAATACAAATTATCCTTTAACTCTCCTTATTGACCATCATTCTTCGACCGCGCGAAAATAGTGCCCATCCGGATCATAGAAGGTAAAATAACCGAAAGCATCAGTAAAAACAGGTTCATGATCAATATGGGCTCCGGCTTGTTTAATCCGTTCATGCAAAGCTAGCAAATCATTCGTTAAAAACTCAACCATCGTCACGTGCCCCATGCTGCTTGTAATAAAGAATGAACGAGGAAATACAAACTTCAATTGCGTGACATCCTCCGGCTTGGTTTCCATCAAAAAAATACCCGGGCCGTTTCCGTTTTTCAAAGCAACATGCGCCTCTCCAAATGAATAATCCGCTGAAATCAATTCATAGCCCAACGCATCGCAATAAAAATCCACCGATTTTTTCAAATTCGTGACTGGAACTCTCATGCAACAGTATCCGATCACGTCTGCACCACTCATTTTTTTGTTCAACATAGTCTACATTCTCCTTTTTTAAAGTAATCTCACTCTCCATTGCCTCTGCCCCACACCATGCTTTATACCGTAAACTTCCACATGGGTTACCCAGTAACCTTTCCGACAGCATAAAATAAAACATCCGCGGAAACCGCGGATCTAATCGTTGGTAATCACGTTGATTTGTGAAGCTTAAATTAGACCTTTCGTTTTCATAACTTGATCGAAAACTGAAAGAAGCCCGCGTTTTCTCGCGGACTCCATTCGGACAGTGTTCTTGACGACTAGATACCTAACCCTCCGGCGATGGAGAGCTCCGTTCCCGTTACCTGGCTGGATTCGTCCGACAGCAGGTAAACGACCCCATACGCCATATCCTCCGCAGTCTGCATGCGCCCGCTCGGAATGCGGGTTGCCGCCCATTCATGCAGCTGATCCTCGGAAATGCCGTTTTTCCCATGAAGCTCCACTTCCCCTTCGGACGCCACCCAGCCAACGGTTACCCAGTTAGAACGGATGCCGTCCTTGGCATAATTGACCCCGATATGACGGTTAAGCGTCCGCAGCGCACCTTTTGAGCAGGCGTATGCCGCAAGATCCTTGGATCCTTTATATCCGTTTGTAGAACCGATTTGAACGATTGAGCCTCCACCGGTCCTCATCATCGCCTGTATGGCATATTTCGAACAGAAGAAAGCCCCTTTTACATTGACATCGAATATGGAATCGAATAATTCCTCCGTCGTATCCAGCATCGTACCTCGGGGAAAAATGCCCGCGTTATTCACAAGACCGTCGATTCGTCCGAAATGCGCTGCCGACTCCTCGAACAATTCGCGGCAAGCCGCCTCGCTGCCGATATCTTTTTGAATGAACAGCGCTTCGGTGCCCGTAGTTTCCGCAATCTGCGAGACTACCTGACTCCCGTCCCGTTCGTTCCTCCCGCTGATCACCACTTTCGCGCCTTCGGCCGCGCACATCAGGGCGATGCCTTTCCCGATCCCTTTCGTCCCGCCGGTCACTACGATCACTTTGCCATCCAGACGGTTACGCATGATCCATCACCCTCCCGTCTATTGCTTGGATCTAGCCAACGCTTCCATACCCGCTTGCAGCGTTTCGACGATTCGATCGACATCGTATATGCTGCCTCTCCACGTTCCTCCGCTTGCTGCTTGAAGAGCAGCCCAAAGCCGGGTGTCGTCCGGCAGCTTTGGATCGGCCGCAAGGTCCTGGTGCAATGGACGAGCAGCCAGTATAGCCGCGCCGGTTTCCGGACTAAAGCGCTCATCGCCTTGACCGATAAAATGAATGCTGCCTTCCAGCTTATTGCGATCTATGCAGACTTCAATCCAATCGCCGTTTTGCACTTTACCGATTGGACCGCCGGCCAGCGCCTCCGGACCGATATGACCGATGCAGGCTCCGGTCGACACCCCGGAGAAGCGGGCATCCGTGAGCAGCGTCACATGCTTTCCGAATGGCAAATGCTTTAAAGAGGAGGTCAACTGGTAGGTTTCCTCCATCCCCGTTCCCGAAGGACCTCTGCCGATCAGCACCATAATATCGCCCGCCTTTATTTGGCCGAGCTTAATCGCCTTAACCGCCTCTTTCTCGGATGTGAAAACCTTGGCCTGCCCGATATGGCGATAAAAGCCGTCTTCGCCGACAACGTCGGGATCGATTGCCGTGGACTTGATGACGGATCCTTCCGGGGCCAGATTACCGGTTGGAAAAGTCACCGTGGACGTCAATCCCCTGGCGGATGCCCGCTCCGGGCTCATAATGACCTGATCCGGGTCAATGCCGTCGGTATCCTGCAGCCGTTTGCGAATTTCATGGCGCCGCTCGGAATCCTCCCACCAATCCAATAGATTAGCAAGAGATTCGCCCGCTACGGTCTTTACCTTCAGATTGAGCAGACCGAGTTTACGAAGATGCAGCATGACCTCCGGAACGCCGCCCGCCATAAACACTCGAATAGTAGGATGATATTCCGGTCCGTTCGGAAGTACGCTCACAAGCCGCGGAACCGCCTTGTTCATTCGGGTCCAATCCGCTACATCCGGGATGCGGCATGAGGCCGCATGGGCAATAGCGGGGATATGAAGCAGCAAATTCGTGGAACCGCCGAATGCGGCATGAACCGCCATGGCATTCTCGATGGATGCGTCAGTCAAGATATCCCGCATGGTCATTCCGCTAGCGTTCATCCATTGAACAGCCCTCGCCGATTGTCTGGCAATGTCGCGCCAGATCGGCTGGCCGGAAGGAGCGAGCGCCGAATGCGGCAGTGACATGCCCAGCGCCTCGGCGACAACCTGTGCCGAGGCGGCAGTGCCGAGAAATTGGCAGCCGCCTCCCGGCGTGGCGCACACGCGGCAGCCCAAATCGGCCGCTTCGTCCAGCGTGATTTGACCATTCGCGAAACGCGCGCCGATGGTCTGGATCTTGGCCGCGTCTTCGCCGACAGTCGGCGGCAGCGTGACGCCCCCTGGTACGATGATCGCGGGAAGATCATGCATCGCCGCGAGGGCAATCATCATGGCGGGCAGTCCTTTGTCACAAGTGCCCACCCCAATGACGCCGCTCCTTGTCGGTAACGAACGGATCAGGCGCCGGTATACGATTGCCGCATCGTTGCGGTAGGGCAGCGAGTCGAACATCCCGGTCGTCCCTTGCGAACGGCCGTCGCAGGGATCACTGACAAAGGCGGCGAACGGCACCCCGCCGAGCGCGCTCACCTCAAGCGCCGCATCCTTTACGAGAAGGCCTACTTCCCAGTGGCCGGTATGGTAGCCGAGCGCGATCGGCGTTCCGTCCTCGCCGCGGACACCGCCCTGCGTACTTAGAATAAGAATCTGCTTGCCGAGAAGCCGATCCGGCTTCCAACCCATGCCGACATTTTGGCTCATGCCGAATAAATCCCCGCTCGGGAGATTCATCAGCATATCGGAAGTCAGCGGCAGCTTGCCCTCCGGGCCTGCTGCGTGGGTGAAGATGTCATAATGGCTCGGCTCCTCCGGCCCCATGATGAAACGTAATGCTTCTGTCATTGCTTTACCTCACCCTCAAGTACGTTATTTCCAGCATACAATCGTATCGCCGGATAAGGCGTCCGAAGCGGAGCCGCACAGGAACAGGACGATGCTTGACATGTCTTCGGGCTGCGCGATGCGCTGCAGGCGGGATCGCCCTTCTTCGCTTCGCACCGTCCGCGTTGCAAGAAATCTGCCGGTATAGGTCGGAGCCGGCGATATGCAGTTCACGTTCACATCATAGGGACGCAGCTGTTCCGCAAGGCTTCTCGTGTACGAAGAAATGCCCGTCTTGGCCGCGGCATAAATGATCCCCGTTGTCACCGGCACATGCCCCGCAATCGAGCCAACATTCACGATCTTGCCGGCTCTCCTCTCCCTCATATGCGAGCCCGCAAATTTGCAGGCATACATGGTGGACAGCAGATTTCGTTCGACAACCGAACGAATATCGTCAACGGAAATATCAAGGGCATCGTTCGGATCCGGGCGAGGCGTGTTAAGGCCTATATCTCCCCCCGCGTTATTAACGAGAATATCCAATGAACCCAACTCGGTTATCGCGTTTTCGATTAGCCGCTGCACTTGAGCCGGATCGGCCAAATCGGCTGCGATAAATGCCGATTTGACGCCAAGCTGTCTGATTTCTTCGGCAACGGCATGGCCGGAGGCCGCTTCGTTGAATTCGGCTGCCGAACTATCCCGAATGTCATGAATGATGACGTTGGCACCGGCGCGGGCCAGGTCTAGGGCGTATTGCTTGCCAAGTCCCCGGCTGGAACCGGTAACTAACGCATTTTTACCTTGCAATCCCGTCGTAAGCAAAGCTATCCCCCCTGAGTCAATGTGGATTCACTGCGCTTCTCAAGCTTGCGGATTTGATTCGAAAGGTACGCCATGGCGATATCCATCTCTTCCATCTCGTACTTCGCAATCTCATCCGGTGTCTGCCCTAACTCGAATGGCGTTCTCCAATCGCCTTTATATCTGGCCCGATCCTCCACGAAGCGAAGGAGACGGGTTAGCTGCCTTGCCGTGCGCGGCGGATATTCGGTCCAGAAATCCTCCTGAAGCACCCGCACATGCCGCGCTTCCAGCGCGCCGTGTTCCACGGACATCGTCACATCCGGGTTCATCTCGCCCATCACCTGGAAAAGATCCGGAAAGTCGATGACTCCTTGTCCGAGCGGACAGCGTACGAGCCGGTAGCCTTCCTCCGACCAATAGATTTTGTAATCCTTCAAATGCGCGTTCTTGACATACGGCGCGACGCTCCGAAAGAAGTCGGCAGGATGTTCGGCCGTGGCGAGCGGGTTGCCGGTATCCAGCGTAATCCCGAACCGTTTAGAACCGATCGTTTCGCACAGCCAAAGCAATTCTTCGGAAGCCAGATCCTGGTGGTTCTCCACCGCAAGATTGATTCCGGTCGCCTCCGCGACTTCAGTGGCTTCTTGAAACGCGCTCAAAATTTGCTGCAGAAACGGCTGCCATTTTCCTTCCATATGCCGCCGGTCGCCTCCGAATTTAGCGCCGCCCACTACAGTACGGAGCGTAATTGCTCCGGCCTGCTTGGCCATCTGAAGCGCCTTCGCTAGTGCGGCCGTATCGTAACCGCCGGTCGCGACATTGATGAACATGCTTTTCTGCTTCGCATAAGCGGCAACTTCAGCCGGGTCGCTCTGCGCAAGTATGTCCAGAGGAATTTCTACGCCTTGAAGGCCATAAGCCTCCGCCATATCGATCTGTTCCTTGGCCGTAATGCGGACCCGGTTAGACCCGGCAGGCAGCCCCATATGATATACCGTACCGTAAGCGGTAAGTCCGAATCTCATCTCGTACCTCCCTCCTTATTCAGCCGTCCATCCGCCGTCGATGACGATAGACGATCCAGTCATGAAGCTGGATGCATCGGAAGCGAGGTATACCAATAACCCCGACAGCTCGTCCGGCTTGCCCCAGCGTTTGATAGCCAGATGATTCATGAAGAATTGATTGGCTTCAGGGTTGTTCATGACGATTTGATTGAGCTCCGTGGCGAAAGGACCCGGGCAGACCGCATTGGCGGTTATGTTATGCTCCGCCCATTCCAGCGCCATCACCTTCGTTAACTGAATAAGACCGCCCTTGCTGGAGCAGTAGGCCGACCGTTCCGCCAGCGCGACTGTGCCCAGCATGGATGCAATGTTGATGATCCGACCGAATTTCCGCTTGATCATATGCGGCACGACTGCTTTCGCGCATAAAAATGGCGCTTTCAAGTTCGTCCCTTGCACGAGCTCCCAGCTTGCCTCGTCATATTCGAGAATCGGCTTGCGTACATTCACGCCGGCGTTATTGATCAGGATATCAATATGCCCGAACTTCTCGATGACTTCGGAGACCGCCCGCTCTATCTGTGCGTATTCGAGCACATTGAGCGCAATTCCTGCCGCTCTTTTTCCCGTTTCTTTGGTCAACGCGGCCGCCGCTTCCTCCGCTTTGTGTAAATCCCGGCTGGTCACGACAACTTCGGCTCCGGCGCGCCCTAGCGCACGGGCAAATTCCAGCCCAAGCCCCTGTGTCCCTCCCGTAATCAGCGCTGTTTTACCTTCCAATGAAAACATGCTGCAGCTCACACTCCTTCCATAGGTTGAATCGCTTGTATCGTTATTTGGTCAAGTTCAATATTTCACTTTACAAGCGCAAAGTCTGTCGAAATAGCTCTAACGCCATTAATTATTTAATAATCAAAACAATCCGCTGCTTAAACGCAAATAAGCCCGCGATTTATGCGGACAGGAGGTTTATGCGATTATTACCGTGAAATAGCATTTTACCGGAAGTTATGACAAATCGGCGAAAAAATACATTTGCGCGATGCGGTGATACATTTTACTTGTCAGCACTACATGATATGGAGGTATTGGAAATGGCGATTCACCGCACAATGCGCGGCAGTTTATCGGATCAGCAGCTGGAGCATTACAACCGAGAGGGGTATCTTGTTCTGGAAGGATTGCTGAATGACGAAGATATGGATGCACCTAGGCAGGCACTTCAGGAAAAGGTGTCCATTTGCTCAACAGGTGATAATAACCTTCAATCCGATCTCGCCAGCTGCGGCTGAATTTCAATAAATCTTTATCGGTCAATCCGTCGAACAGCTTCGCCAGTCGATATTTGAACGGTTCGTGCTCCAATTTATCGGTAATCAGTCCATTCGCGAACAAATCATCGGCAATTCCTAAAGTGCCTCGCGTTGCAGCCGGCGCGGTACCTTGGCATCAGGATAAATCCTACTGGCCGGATTCGAACGCCAACCCGGTCATTACGGTTTGGATTTCTTTTGTCGATGCAACCTTGGAGAACGGCTGCTTGCACATTAAACCGCGCACGCAAAATAAGAAGCTTCTCGAGTGGCATGCGGAATCCTACACCGGAACAAGCTATACAGCGCTGCATGATCATCAACTCGGTTCCCGGAAGACGATCGCGCTGCCGATTAAAGCAGGGACCGCAATCTTATTCAACGACCGGGTGCTGCATATGTCGACGCCGAATAATACGGATCATGTCCGCTGGAGCGTCGACCTTCGTTACCAGTCGACGGATCAGGACCCTATGCCGCAGCATGGCGTCGGGTTTCTCGCAAGAAGCGCCAAGTTCCCCGGCCGCGTAGCGACGCTCGTGGATTGGCTAGCCGAGAAAATGGAGCATGAGGAGTAGGCGGCAATTTGAATAGTACTTGAGCGCAATAAAAACAGCAGCCGATTATCTTACCGGCTGCTGTATTGTTTTTTGTCTCTAGCTAATCTTTTTGACTTAAAAACTCATTTTGCACAGCTTCACCATTAGGATTATTGTTCTTGATCTGGCTTTTACGTCCATTCCGAAACTCTCCGCCATGTACTGAATTCTCTCGCTGTCCATTATTATCGGTACGATCATACTTGTTAGGATTATAGTTGTTATTTGCCATTTATCCTTACATCCTTCCTTAAAAAGTTGCATTTAGATTGTGTATTCCTGATTAGGTTTATGCATTCCAAGGATTTCTTAAATGTTTCGACTTAGTCATTTCATTTTATCTAAGGTAACGGTGAAAATGAGACAAAGACTAACGGAAACGGCAACAGATAGCATGAGCGCAATCAGCGGTCTTAGAAAATGCAAACGCAACATGACGAACATAATGATGACGAAAGAAAGCGACCATAACAAATTCCAGTCATTATGGTAAGTAATTGCTCCTAATTTTACGGAAACATACTCAAGAATGACGAAAACAATGCAATACAGTCCAATGTACAAGGCTTGGAAGGATAGTCTCTTCCCCGATGGATAATGAGAAAGATAGATCCACGTCGAAAGAGGCATTCCAATCAACGTAAGCAACAGAATCGGAATCATTGAGTATTGCAGTCCATTCGGCTCCATCCTCCAAAGTGGATAGTTATAACAAAGGAGCTCGTATAACCCATTGCCAAGCGCCGCGTAAAGAAGTGTAGGATAATATGGCTTCCAGTTGCGATCGGCTAATTTCAAGGATGCGATAATCCAGAGTGTAGCATATACAAGCGCAACCATTCGTTTCACTTCCTAAATAGACTTATAATCAATGGCATTATTAACCATTTCATCTAATATTATACTATCTCGCATGTCCGCCTTCTGCACTGATATGGATAAATACCGCTAAAGCGAGAAACATTATATTCGTTCCTTTAGGTTATAAATTTTCGACTTAAGGTGGGTTTGCCGTCATGTCCGTAAATTCGAGGCAGGACCGAATTTCAATAGCTGCACTTGGTGGCGTTAATGAAATCGGCAAAAATATGTATGTGATTCAATGTAACGAAGACATCATAGTGGTGGACTGCGGTTCTAAATTTCCGGATGAAAGCTTGCTTGGCATTGACCTCATTATTCCGGACATTTCCTATCTGATTGAGAACCAAGATCAAATTCGGGGTTTGATTATTACCCATGGGCATGAAGACCATATCGGTGGAGTTCCTTACGTTATTAAACAGCTGAACATGCCGATTTATGCAACCTCCCTTACACTCGGTCTAATAAGAGTAAAACTTCAGGAGCATCGATTACTAAAAAATTCAGAGCTCCATGAAATCGATTCGAATTCTGAACTTACTTTAGGTTCTATTCTGGTACGATTCTTTCGTACAAATCACAGCATTCCCGATTGCCTGGGCATTGCTTTCCAAACGTCCCTGGGAACGATTGTACATACAGGAGATTTCAAGTTCGACCTGACGCCGGTTAACGAACAATATGCAGATATTCATAAGATGGCAGAGATCGGGAAGAATGGCGTTCTTGCGCTGTTATCCGAAAGCACGAATGCTGAACGGCCAGGTTTTACCCCTTCGGAGCGTCTTGTCGGTGGACATATCGAAGAGGCGTTTCAGAAAGCTCAAGGTAAAATCTTTCTTTCTACCTTTGCGTCAAACGTCCATCGGGTTCAGCAGGTTATTGACGCAGCAGAGAAGACAAACCGCAAATTGATTCTGCTTGGCAGGAGTATGGTCAACGTCGTCGATATCGCCTCCTCCCTCGGTTACTTGAGGTTACCGGAGGGGATGCTAGTAGATGCCTCAGAATGTACGCGGTTTGCACCGCACGAACTGGTCATTCTTTGCACCGGAAGTCAAGGAGAACCTATGGCAGCACTGGCAAGGTTAGCGAATGGCACCCATAGGCAAATTCACATCGATCCTGGCGATACCGTTATTTTGGCGTCCTCCCCTATTCCTGGAAATGAACGTAACGTAGGACGAATTGTCGATCATTTGTTCGAGAAGAGAGCATCCGTTATTTATGGTTCAAGTACGGTGACGGGAATGCACGTATCGGGACATGCCAGCCAAGAGGAATTAAAGCTCATGCTTACTTTGATGAAGCCAACATACTTTATTCCGATACACGGGGAATATCGAATGCTTCACCAGCATCGTCAACTTGCGGAGGCAGTAGGCGTTGATCCTAACCATATTTTCATTGTCAAAAACGGGGATGTTATAGACATTTGGGCTTCTGAAGCCCGGCAGGAACGAAAAATTCCCAACGGGAATACACTCGTTGACGGTCTGGGAATTGGAGACGTAGGCCAAATCGTTCTACGAGACCGCAAAGTCTTATCAGAAGATGGGATTCTCATCATAGTCATGTCCATCGCGAAGTCAGATAATAAAATCGTTTCAGGCCCTGACATCATTTCTCGCGGTTTTGTGTACGTGCGGGAATCCGAAGGCCTCATAGGAGAATTGCAGCGAATTGCTCGCTCTTCCATTACTCAGCTTCAGAGTGATAAAGAAAATACCGATTGGAGCGATTATAAACTAACCCTTAAAGAAGCGATCGGTAAGTTTGTATACACCCATACGAAGAGAAGACCGATGATCCTTACGATCATCATTCAGGTATAACATCACAGAAGAACCACAGTCCGCATAATGGACTGTGGTTCTCTTTTTTCTGCTTCATTCGTTAACCAGATTTTCACTGCTATAAAACTCTTTATAAAAAGAACCTAGTTTTGCATCAATATCATTGTTTAGTTTATAATACCCTTCTCCAATATGATAAACGCCTTTACCATTTGAAGTTATAGATGAAATTTCTACATTATTTTCATTAAAAAGCTTTAGACTGGAATTACCTGTCACAGGTTCGTATGCTTTAACCTTTGTATACGTTGTAGAGTCCATCGTTTTAACAAATCGGTCTATTTTTTTCTTATCTGTGATTGAATACAGTAACCCGGTGCCACTATTTCGTGATGTTATTTTAGCTATATTCCCCTTTATTATTTCATTAAAATGTAAATCATTTGAAGATTGATCATTCGAGCTGCAACCAATCAGAGAAACACATTGCAACAGTACAACTATTTTTAAAAAATGTTTTTTCATTTTACTCCCCCACATCGAGCCATTACTTATCTAACGCATTGAATCTTTTGGATGTTGCAAATAAGGCCAGATAACGAAAAGAGCAGCCCATGGTTCTAATAGAACCATGGGCTGCTTTTCTTGACGCATTCTGCCATCACAAGATTTCGATATATCCTTCTGTTCCATGTACGCGAATGCGTTGCCCATCTTTTATTAGTTTGGTAGCATTCTCCACTCCGACAACTGCTGGTAATCCGTATTCACGTGCGATCACTGCTCCATGGGTCATCAATCCGCCAACTTCGGTGACTAGGCCTTTTATGGATACAAACAATGGTGTCCAGCTAGGGTCAGTAAAGGAGGTGACTAAAATATCTCCATCTTCCAAAGCAGCATCTTCCATGTGTAAGATGACACGTGCACGTCCCTCAATGACTCCTGAAGAAACGGGTAGACCTACAATCGCTTCGGCTGGGAGATTTTCACGTTTGTATGCACCAACAATGATTTCGCCATCAGACGTGATCACACGTGGCGGAGTTAGTTTTTCATATAATTTGTACTCGTCTTTTCGTTTGCTGATGATCTGCCAATCCAGTTTTTTTGTGCGTACGACTTCATGAAGCTCATCAAAAGTAAGATAGTATATATCTTCTTTGTCATGAATAACGCCAGCTTGGACGAGTTGTTCGGCTTCTTTCAGTAAAGCCTGCTTATAAACGAAGTAGCGATTCACCATGCCGTATTTTGGATATTCCCGATAACCGATGAAATTCCGGATGAGATCGATCATTCGTTTTGTTTCTTTGGCTTTTTGTTCGCCATCCGGTAATTGCTTCAATCGATCTAACAACTCTTTTTCTTTTTTTAATGCTTCCTGACGCCCCTGTTCAAATTTCCGATTGCTTGCATTCGGCTCAAAGTTTTTGATGTTACCCAGAATCAACGGGACAAGCGTAATAGGATTCTCGCTCCAACGTGTTCGAGTGATATCGATTTCTCCGGCGCATCGCATTCCGTATTTGTTGAGATAAGCATTGATTGCGTCTCGGGTTTCCTGCCCGCCTTCGAACTTAAGGAGTCCATCCAAAAAATAATCGTCCGTTACCTGTTGCAAATAAGCTATGGCTGCCGGATAAGGACGAATCACATCCGCGACATCAAGCAGCGCCAGCCCCATCTCCGAAGTAATATTGTTAGGTACAGATTGAGAAAGCGTATCTGCCGCGCTTTTTTCACCCAACCATTTCTCCATATGTTCATTGATCCAGTGTGAAGCGTTCATAGCGGCCATAAACACAGATGTGCTTTGCGGGTCAAATAAGAACTTCTTTAACCCCTGCCCAATATCTTCTAAGATAAATTCAAACAAATCCGATCCCGATTTCGCTTGTATGTTAAGTTTGAGCGCTTCTATTGAAGCCTTATTACGCGAAATCAGGTCAGAAACGATTGCCGGATCGGGTTCGATTTGGGTTTGGGAACCAGCGGGCGATCTGCCATTTCTGCTCGTACTTGGACTCGAACTTGGATCATTCGTTGGCAGCGGTTTAATAAAATCTTCTCGCTTGATTATGGTCATAAGCATGTCTTTGATGAGCGGATCGGATTGTCCGAAGGTATTTAATACGGTTTCTCTGCCAGGTGAAGCCAGCATAGGTGTAACATCAACAAACAACCTTCCACCAGCTTTACGCATGGGTGCAGGAGTGATTAACAGGTAAAACGACAATCCCAACGGTTTTATGGGGTCAGTCATCATTTGTTGATGACCGACAGATAAGTAAACGTGATTTTCTTGATCATTCGCTTCAGGGATCGGGTATAAAGTCGTGATTGGCCGACTCTGGACAATATAAAATGTTTCATCAACCAAACACCATTCGATATCTTGCGGGCAGCCAAAATAAGCTTCGATCTGTCTTCCGATGCGTGCCAGGCGTAAAATTTGTTCATCCGCAAGCGTTTGAGTCTTTTGCTGAGCGGGATCGATCACCCGGGTCTCAGTTCCGCCTTCTTTTCGTCCATAGACAGCCAAATTTTTGGTTGCGATCCGCTTATCGACGATCTGTCCTTCCTGTACTTTATAACTATCTGCGGATACAAAACCGGAGACCAGCGCTTCTCCAAGTCCAAAACCGGCATCGATGGATAGCAGCTTTCGGTTGGAAGTAATGGGATCAGCGGTAAATAGAATCCCTGAAGCCTGCGGGAACACCATCCTTTGAATGATAACGGATAAATATACTTGACTGTGATCAAATCCGTTTTGCATACGATAGATTACCGCGCGATCCGTAAATAGAGAAGCCCAACATTTGCTGATGTGCTGCAGGATGGCTTCTTTGCCGATGATATTTAAATAAGTGTCTTGTTGACCTGCAAAAGAAGCATGCGGTAAATCTTCTGCAGTCGCACTAGAACGCACGGCATAAGCATGTTCCTCGCCAAACTGGGAGAGATAATGAGTAACTGCGTTCAAAACATCTGAAGGAATTTCGGCATCCATAATGATTTGCCGAAGCTTTCCGCTAATTTCACCAATTTGGTCTCGATCTTCTACGTTCAGCATGGTTAGTCGACTCAACAAAGCATGATATGTTTCATTTGATTCGATAACTTGTCGATATCCCGCCGTCGTAACGCAAAATCCTTTCGGTACTTGTATGCCTTGAATTTTTGATAATTCCCCTAAATGTAGCCCTTTTCCGCCAACGAGCAAAAGCTGCGTTTTATCCATTTCGTTAAAATCGAGAACCAAAGAACTCATTCTTACATCACTCCTTACCATTAAAATGAGAATACATTTGACAAGATTTTTCCGACGTGGTATACTTAAATTGTAAGATGAACTAACTATGCTCATTATTTCGCGCGCAGTCGTGATTTGATTATATCATCGTGTCTGTTTTTGCGCAATATAAGAAGAACCTGGTCAATTTGACCAGGTTCTTTTTTGATTTCCGGCTGGCATCACGGGAGCTCATGTTGTCCGGCTGCCGCGCATACTTAGGATCCTTTCTCTCTGTGAAGCGTTAACCGGTGCGTCGGGAGCGGATCAGAGTAAGCCCACCGAGGACCGCGCCGGTTAGCCCGGTCACGATAGCAACGATGGCCCCGGCTCGCCCGCTTCCGGTACCGAAATCACCTGTGAAGATAGCCATATGCACCACGGCGTAGACGATGACGATCAGCGCAAGTACCATTGCCACGATAGCCCCGCGTCGACCGGTGCCTTTACCGATACGACCGGCGGAGCGGGCCAGAGACAGCCCGCCGATTACTGCGCTGATCAGCCCCACTACCGCGTCAGTCGTAGCCCAGAGCCGCCCAGTAGTTAATGCGTATCCGGCGTTACCGCCGGCCGCTTCAGCAGAGACAATTGTTGGCACAAGCAGAAATGCGCAAAGTATAACGAATGAAACCAGCTTCATTCTCATTTGTTGAATCTCCTCCCTTATCCGCGAATTTTTCCCGCTTTTCTCAGCCAGTTTACTCTACGAATGTCGAGAACTTATGCAGATCTTCCTCTCTTTGCGTGGATTTCTTTCAGAACCTGCCGTATCACGGTATAATTTCGGTAAGCGATTTAACTCTGCTTTATGGAAGCAGGATGCAGACTAACAGGGAAAGAAGTGATGTGATGGGATTGGAACCGAAATTGCTGCTTGTGGAGGATGAACCGGGCATGCTGGAGGAGATGCAAACCTACTTGCAGCGTGAAGGGTTTCGGGTATTGACCGCCCGTACCGGCAAGGAAGCGCTGACGACTGCCCGGTCTGAACGGCCGGAACTCGTCGTGCTGGATTGGATGCTCCCCGAGAAAAGCGGCATCGACGTATGCCGTGAATTAAGGCAAACCTCGCATTGCGGCATTATTATGGTCACGGCCCGATCGGATGAATCGGACAAAATCGTCGGTTTGGAAATCGGCGCGGATGATTATTTGACTAAACCGTTCAGCTTACGCGAGCTCGCTTCCCGCATCCGGGCATTACTTCGCCGCTTGCGCGGTCTGGAAGATAAGTCGGTGTACATGGAGAGAGACAACTTGCTCATTTCCGAGGTTAAATGTCAGGTATTCAAAGACGGTCAGGAAATCCAATTGACACCGACCGAATACAAAATTCTGTTCACGCTGGCGGGTCGGCCCGGCATCGTCTTCAGCCGTCTGCAATTGTTACAGACTGCTTTAGAGTTTGAATACATGGGCTACGAAAGAACGATGGACTCCCATATCCGGAATCTTCGCCGCAAACTGGGAGACGACCCTGCCAAGCCTCGTTACATTCAGACAGTATATGGCTTCGGGTATCGATTCGGTGAACGTTCATGAACATGACGGTCCGCATGAAAATATTCGCCTGTATGGGGCTGCTGGTGCTCATTGTTAGCATTACGTTCTCCCTAACAACACAAGCATACACGGATAGCTTGATCGATCAATTTCAAAAGAAACACATCAATGCTGACTATTTGAGTGCCACGCCCGAAGAGCAAATCGAAATCTTAAGATCTTATTTCCATGACAAAATGCAACTGAACGAATTACTTCAAGTCACGCACGGCGCGCGCTTGTTCTTTTTTATTACGATCGGGTTGATCTTCAGTTTTTGGATATCGGGAGTGCTGACCCTCCCGCTCAAAAAGCTTATATCAGCCATAGAACGTGTGGCACAAGGCGACCTGAACGTCAAAGTACCTGTGGACACAAAGGATGAGTATGGGAAGGTCGCCCAAACGTTCAACGAAATGACCTTTCAGCTGCGTGGGGCCGAAGAAGCACGCAGACGATTGGTAGCCGATGTTGCTCACGAGCTCCGCACGCCGCTGTCCGTGATGCAGCTTAAACTGGAAAATATTCAGCAGGCCGGTCATCAGGTCCCGCCTGAAATGCTCCTTCGGCTTCAAGATGAGGTCATTCGGCTCAGTCGGCTTGTGGACGATCTTCATGTATTGTCGCTTGCCGAAGCGGGCCGGTTGTCGCTCGATCGCAAACCGCTCGATCTGACGGTACATCTGGAACGAATCGTGGACGACGTGAGATACGAAGCGGAAGAAAACGGATTGGACATTCGCCTTTATACGAGTTCGAGGGCGGTTACGGTAATCGCCGATGCGAGACGGATCACGCAGGTATTTTTTAACCTGCTGACCAATGCGATTCGCTACACCCCGCGCGGAGGGAAGATTACGGTTGAAATCGAAGACCGGATCGTTGATCGGAATGCGTCCTTTGCATGTGTCTCGGTGATCGATACCGGCATCGGAATACCTGCGGATGAGCTGCCCCACCTATTCGATCGATTTTACCGGGTAGACGAAGCGCGCTCACGGTATTCAGGCGGTACGGGGCTCGGATTATCCATCGCCCACCATTTTGTAAAAGCCCATGGCGGTTTCATCCGCGTTACGAGCCGGCCCGATGAAGGTACGGTATTTTCTGTTTTTCTACCTATTGCGGATATGACCGAAACACGTTAAATAACACAAAATTGCTTGCAGAAACGTCCGGTAGGACATTTATACAAGCATTTTTTGTTGTTATTTCGCAAGTTCAGGAAGCAGTTCCGCTAACTACAGGATGAAATCCTGCGAATTCATTTCGAGGGAGCTTAATCTAAACTCCATTTTTCTGCTTTTTGTTGACATTCCAATGGACTGATAAAAATGGATTGCATTTTGATTCGTCTCCGAAACCCCCAATTCAATACTTTCCACTTTCAATCCTCTTGCGAAATCAAACACATATTGCATGAGTGTTCTTCCGATCCCCTTTTTCCTAACCGTATCAGCAACACATAAACTGTTGACAAGTAAGATCTTCCTCGCATGAACAAATGAATTTTCAGGTATTTCTTCTTCTTTCATTACAACGACGCCGACTATTTCAATGCCCCGAGCAGCCACAAAGATATGTTGCTTATCATCGTTTAGTTGGTTATTAAAGTACTCTTCCCCCACTGGAGTCGAGTTCTTTTTATATAGGTCCGGCCGTTCAATAACGTGCAAATGATGAACTTGCCAAAACAAAGATAATAACGATTCGTAATCCTCTTTTTGAGCATTTCGGATAGAAATATCCATTTTTCCCCATCCTTTTGAATTGTAAATTCATTTAAATATACGAATGTCTAATTCGAAGCCCGCAATTGCTGCCATACTCGAATGACAACAGCGTTTTGAATAAAACGCCTCCATCGTATGTATGGGATTCGGTTACGACCACTCCCCAAACGAGTTTTTTCGCAACAGGAGTTTCTTTTGCAGTGGCCACTGGGATGCAGATTCTTATCAACATAACTGTATTTTGCGATAATGCGCATGACCTGCAGATTGACCTGTTTGACACCACGGCCGGGAACTTATTTACGACTCTCACTCCAATAGGCAATCTAACCGATGGATTATTAGATCCGAATACCGGAGTTGTCGACGACGTACCTTTCAACTGGCAAAATGTTCGCTATTACTCTATCTTTACTGCTCCTATTCCTGCTGAACGTAACTTTCACAGCATTCTCATTATCCCATCTTTCCAAGCTGTTAACTATAGTATTGCGCCTCCGGGATCATTCAATCCAGCAGCATTGGCTTTTGTTGCAGATCTATATCTAATAACGTAATCCAAACCCGCTTGCCCGCTCACCGATCGCTTTGGTTAGATACTCTTTGCTATTCAGTGGCTCCGGGCAAGCGGGTACTTCAATGGGATGCTACATAGGAAGATCAATTGACTTCAAGGGGAGCGTATAGCTCTCCTTTATTTATTGTCTTTCTATCGAAATAGCAGCTGACGCTGTTTTTCATAGTGAGATTCATATTTTTCGTTTAGAGTTCATACGATGTATTACAAAGCACGAACGCAGTCATGGAGACGCCCACCGTTATCTATCTATCAAATCGGAGGTTATGATCATGCTAATGAAACATCGCGTATCCATATATGCACTTATCGTATTTACTCTTTTATCCGTCGTCATCTGGCGCAATGGTCAGTCTGATTTCAACAATGTGCAGTGGGAGCAATATGTTGTTGGCTCCGGCGATACGCTCTGGTCCATCGCGAAGATGTCCAATGTCGAGGAAGATACTCGCGACATAATTGCGGTCATGCAAGACCATAACGATATGAAATCGGTTGACCTACATCCAGGTGATGTGGTGCTTTATCCGGTGTCCAAATAAGCCTGACGGCTTGATTTGGAAGTAAAAAACCGAGCCCAAAACCACTCGGTTTTTTCAATTACTTTTGAATTAATTCGCGCCCGAAGGGTCCGAAGGGTCGAAAACCGTTATATCCGTCCAGATATTGAGATACGGGAAATCCCCCTGCCACCACAGTGTGAACTCTACGAAGCCGTCATGAGATGCAATGTTTCCAACCACGATCGGCTTAGCGTCACCAATAAATCGATCTGGTACGGTAGCACTGATCCTTGCCTCAGCTGCGGTAACTACCACGAACGAATCGTTCTTTAAGATATCCCAATGGAAGGTGTAGCGGCTTAGCCGGGGGGCCGATCTCCAGAGATGTCGCCAGTGTTGGATAGTCATCACTGCTCCTCCTTTGTCGTGTCATCCGGGCTTTCCTCGGGTCTCGGCCGCCTAATCAGAAGCTGGTTACTCACAGGGAATGCTGTTAGGTTGATAATGTAACTACCGTCTTCTTGCCGCCAGGCTGTCCCGACCCGTTGCACCACGTCATCGGCGAAGGCCTTCGGGAGAGGTGCTTTATAGTCGGGGTGAGCTGCTTGAACGCCTAGCAGACTAACGAAAGCCGGCATCCAATCCGTTTCCTCAGGTTGCATTGATCTTCCTCCTTTGTTTAAAACCGTTCTTAAGGTATAACACGCTAAGGTGTAGCTAGCACTTAGATGGATTCCTTGCCCACCGATGCTGATGACTTCCTTTTGTAATAAAAGCCTACTTTAATATGTAGATAACGCGTTATGATTATTCAACTAATAAGGACAGCAAAAAACCCTTGCCTAAGCAAGGGTTTTCATTATAGAAGTGAATAAATGGCTGGGGATCTAGGATTCGAACCTAGGGATGACGGAGTCAAAGTCCGTTGCCTTACCGCTTGGCTAATCCCCAACAATTTTAAGTTGTCAGAAGTAATTATGGGGCGACCGATGGGACTTGAACCCACGAATGCCGGATCCACAAACCGGTGCGTTAACCCCTTCGCCACGATCGCCATAAAAACTATTCTACTGTCAGAGACAGCAAGGATGGTGCCGGCGATAGGAGTCGAACCCACGACCTACTGATTACAAGTCAGTTGCTCTACCAACTGAGCTACACCGGCACGATATTCAGGAGCACTTGTCACCCTGAAAACTGGATACGAACCTTTGCGAAGGTTTCTTGCTTAGCTGCTTACTCGAAGTATTTAGGATAAGCCCTCGACCGATTAGTATTCGTCAGCTCCACACATTGCTGCGCTTCCACCTCGAACCTATCAACCTGGTCGTCTTCCAGGGGTCTTACATACTGGGAAATCTCATCTT
>NZ_QLUW01000010.1 GCF_003268025.1 Paenibacillus montanisoli
ATCATAGTTCGAAACCGAATTGCAAGCATTATTTTTTAACTTGTTTTTCGTTTCGACCACCGCGTCCTTGCTGCTCTCAGCGGCGGAATTAGAATATACCATGGTTCGACACGATATGGCAAGCCTTTTTAAAAAAAATAATTTCCGGTCATAAAAAGAGCACGCCTGCGCATACAAGCGTGCTTCCCAACCCAAGGCTATTTCCAGTTCTCGCAGCCTTGAAACGGCATATGGCGGCCTTCCTCATATTTAGGAAACGGCAAGTAATCGTTAATTCCGGGTACAGCGTTACCTCGCAATAGAAATGCCGAAGGCCATTGCGGCACTTTGATTCTGGTTGAGGTCGGTATGTAACGGATCGTAAGCCCGCAGCGGCGCAATGGCGAATGGTTCGGCTCTGAGCCGTGAATGATGCTTGGATGATGAACGGAAACGCCGCCCGCTCGCAAAATAAGGTCAACCGCCTTCTCTTCCTCAACGAGCGCCGGATCCACCTCGGATTCCAACACATTCGCGGTCGCCGTATTTGCTTTCATCTCCTGCAGCTCCATCGTTTGCGTGCCGGGGATCACGCGCAGGCAGCCGTTCTCAGGCAAAGAGTCATCGACCGCCAGCCACAGGGTCACAACGTTCATCGGTTCAAGCGGCCAGTAGCTGCCGTCTTGATGCCACAGGACAGGACGCCCGTCGAAAGGCGGTTTACTAATATAATGCGAGGCAAACAGCGCGATATCCGGACCGATATACTGCTCAGCGATATCAAGCAGCCGATCGTCGCTGATCAGGCGCACCCAGAAAGGGTCATCCTTCATCAGCGTATGGCCGAGATTCTCCGGTCGCAGTCCAGGGTTTTTCTCCATCAGCCACTCTACGTGCTCCTTGGCCTCTTGAATAAGCGATGCATCGAGCACATTCGGATAGACGGCATATCCGTCGCGGTCGTAGCTTTCTTTGGCTAGCTTCAATTGTTCCTCAGTCATTGCTGAATCCTCCTTATGAATAGGAAATTACCGCACTTCCTCCAAGTAAACGCGTCCTTCAAATCCGCCGCGTTCGGCTGCCTTCTTCATTCTTATCGTTTCCAAACGTTCCGCGCTGAAGCCGTGAACAGCCGCCAAAGCATGCAAAAGCTCAAGCAGATCCGCCAGCTCTTCGATGGCGCTCTCATCATCGGGCGCCTCCAAGTATTCACGCAGCTCCTCCGACAATTTGCCGCGCAGTTCAACCTTGTATGCAGATTCATCGAGTATCCGACTGCTGCAAACCCGTCCGCTGTTTACGATGATTTCCGGAATGCGGTCACGAACAAGCTTATTATAGACAGGCAACACGAACGACTCCTTCATCCTCGGGTATTTCCGCATTTTCACTTCGACTCCATTATAGCTTGAAGCCGCTCCCGAATTAAACAAGAACCATGAGTGATGGAATAAAAAAAACCTGTCCCCGGTAACCGGGAGACAGGTTTTCCGATTTACGAGCCGAGCAGCTTGTAAATCACTTTAGCGCTTTCCGCGCGTGTCGTGCTGCTTTGCGGATCGAAGACTCCGCCGTCTTTGCCGTTCAGGAAGCCCAGCTTCACGGCTCCCTTGACGGCGTCGCGTGCCCAGCCGCTGATTGCCGCCGCGTCATTAAAGGACAGCTCAGCATGGCCGCCTTCCGTCTTGCCATTCTTCGCTTCGTACGCGCGCATGAGCATGACCGCCATTTCCTCGCGGGTAATCGTCTCGTTCGGCGCGAACAACGATGCGCTGCGGCCGTGAACAAGCCCGGCTTCAGCCGCCGCCGCAATAGCCTCGGCATACCAAGCGTCCGAAGCGACATCCGCAAAGGAAGCAGGATTCGCGGCCTTCAGATCAAGAGCACGGACAAGCAGCGCCGCAAACTCGGCGCGGGTTACGCTGCGGCTCGGCTCGAATAGGCCTGAGCCCGCTCCGCTCACGACGTGCTTCGCCGTCAGCTCACGAATCATCGATGCCGCCCAATGGGAAGCCGATACATCGGTGAACGTCTTGTCATACTCCAGTATCCCGTAGCTGGAGAAGTGGTAGATCTCCGCCGTCATCGTCAAACCGTCCTCGCTCAGCTTGCCGCCAACATACTCCAGCTTGCCGTTATCGGCGAGATAGTAGATGCCGGTCAGCTTTTTATTGGCGCCGCTGATTAGTTTGAACGTTAGCGTGACCGGTTTTGCAAACTCGCTTAGTACAGCTGTTTCCTTGCCATCCGCGCCTATCAATGCCAGGCGGAAATCGTAGATCTCCGAAACGGCATGCAATCCCGCTTCGTCCTGCCGCTCTGCCAAATTCAGCAGTCGTTGCTTCGTTTGCGCATTCAGCGGCTTAATTTGCAGAGCAATGCTGCTGCCTTCGCTTACTTGGCCGCCTTGCTTGGTCAGCGCGTTCAGAACATCAGCCGGCACGCCGATGACCGCATCGCCCTGACGAATGTCGAGCTGCTTGCCGCCGAGCAGTTCGGCTGTATTGGCTGGCAGCACAAGCTGGCTCTTGCCTTCCATGTTCACCGTTACTTTGCCGCCGGCAGCACTGCTGACCGCAGCCTTCAATTGCGCTTCCGTTAGCGTCTTCTTGTCTTTATCTGCATTGCCGCTGCCGCCTCCAGGCGGAACCGGCGTTTCGCCGCCGCCTTCACGCGTAATGACTAGCTTCAGCGTCTTTGTTGCCTGGCTGGCACGGCCTGCGTCCGTGTACCACGGCAATGCCAGCGTCTCAGCGCTAGGCTCGATATGCAGGGTAAACGTGTTCTCGCCTGCCGCAAGCGGCAGATTCTCAACGAGCACATCCCCCGCCGCACTCATATCTTCCGATTGAATCGGCTCGCCGTTAATGGTGAAATCGACGCCATAAGGCACGTTTGCTTTTAGCGTAAAATGATCCTCATCCGTTGTGTACGAGATGTCCTCGCCGTACGAGATCCGAGGCATCGACACGATCATCGGCATATCCACCCACCGCAGCACGTAATCGTCCACGACCATCGCGTTTCCGCCTTGGTTCTTGATCGTCAGATGCATATTCGTATCCGTCGAGGAGTAGGCGTAATTGCCGGCATCCTCCGTGTCGTTCGGCTTGCGCGCATGCGAAGTCAGCGCCTCGGTCGGCCATGTTCCGCGCGTATATTTGTATTGGATCGACTTGCCCGCCATCATTTTGAAGCTGTACTCCACTACGTCGCGCGTCGTTGCTCCGCTAGGCACGCTCAGCTTATAGCCCGATGCGTTCCAGCCGTTCAAATCGCCCGCCAAGTAAATATCGTCTTGAACCGGCGTATAGCTTGGAAGATGAACGCGGAGCTTCACGTCAACCATGACGAGCTTCGGCGTAACGGACTGCTCCGAGGAAAACCCGCGATTATACGCGCTGTCCACCGCCGCCACTTTATACGTGTACGCGGTATCGTTACTGACCGTAAAGTCTACGTACGTAGCGGCCGTTTGGTCGACTGCTGCGATACGCACATAATCCGAGTCAGCGGTTTTGCGATAGATTTCGTAATGGTGCGCCGCTTCCTCCGATTCCGCCGCCGTCCAGTTCAGCTGCACGCGGTTCGACTCCGTCATGATAGCTGCCAGAACCGGCGCTTCCGGCGCAGTCGTATCGCTGCTGTCCGCGTGAACATCAACGCTCAGCTGCGAAGACTCGGTGTAGGTATCCCCGTTATCGCTCGACACGCTGGCAAAATAAACATACGTGCCCGCTTCGATCGGCTCGAACGTCGCCCAGTATATTTTCTTGCCGTCTTCCGTGTCCTGCTTGTAGCGCAGCTTCGTTTCTGCCGCGTTCGCTTTGTCCGTGCCTTCCTTGTAGTAGGCAAGGCGCGAAATGAGGCGCGGCGCTTCTTTGCCTGCATTGGCTTCATCGTCCGTCAGTCCCGGAATATCGATCGTCACTTGGATCTCGGTTGTTTTATGGCCGACGCCTAGCGTAACCGCTTCCGATCCTTGCGTAATGGCCACCTCTGTGATGGCAAAAGAAGGCGTTGCCGATGCATATTCGCTTAGCAAGCTCTCTCCGCTGTCCGTAACGGCAGTAACGGTGTAGTAGTATTTCTTTCCGTTAACGACGGATGTATCCGTCCAAGCGTTTTCATCCGCATGGCCGGCTAGCTGCAATTGGCCGCCTTCGATGGCCGCGCGGTACACGTTATAGCCCGTTGCGCCTTCAACCGCGTCCCATGTGAGCGTAACTTCGCCATTGCCGCCGGACGCAGCCAAATGCTGCACTTGCGGAACAAGGACAAGATCCTCCGTCGAAGTCATCATCAGACCGGACATCGCCTTCACCGTCAGCTCGATCACGCCGCCGGCAACGGTCCCTTGAACGCCGCTTCCCAGCTCATCCGCAAGCGTCAAGCCTTCCGGCAAGAACCCGGCAACATCCGCCTTGATCGTAACATCCGCCGATCCGCGGTTCACCGCGACAAGACCTGCCTGCTGCTCCGACTTGCGCGCATAGGCAATGACATCGCCTTGATTGTAGGCGTTCTTTAACTCGCCCGTACGGAATACTGCATGCTGCTGGCGGATATTAGCCGCCTTCTTGTACGTATCGAACAAATTCGCATATTGGCCGACGCCCGCATAGTCGCCGTCAGCTCCGGAAACGCGTTCCCATGGGAACGTGCGGCGGGAATCCGGATCCTTCGTGCCTGCCAAACCAACCTCATCGCCGTAGTAAATCGTCGGGGCACCCGGATAGCCCATTTGGAAAATCGCAGTCAGCGCCTGCATGCTGAGCGCTTTATCCGATGCTTCCGGCGCGATGGCCAAATGCTCTTCTTCCCACTCCGGTTTGTCATACTTCGTTATGGACCGGATCGTATCGTGGGAGTCGACCAGGTTCAGCATGACCTGCCACGCTTCAGCCGGGTAGTCCTCGCGGATCGATTCCAGTGCTTCATTGAACTGCTTCGCGTTGCCGCTGAGGATGAAGCTTTGCAGCGCGCCGCGGAAGCGGTAGTTCATGACGGAATCAAATTGGTCGCCAAGCAGGAAACGCGTAGCGACGCCCCACTCTTCGCCCAGAAGGATAGGGTCGGGAATGATATTGCCGTTGCTGTCCGAGCGGCCGGCCGTAGATTTGACCGCTTTGCGGAATTGCTGCCACGTGCCCGAGGACACGTCAGGGGCAACGTCGAGGCGCCAGCCATTCGCGCCCATCCACTCCCAGCGCTGTGAATTGGCTTGCTGCATCATAGTTGCCGCTTCTTCGTCCGATTTGCCGGTCAAGTCGCGTCCGATGACCAGATCGCGATAGCCCTGCACGTTCCACTCGTGGTTGCCCGGCAGCCCCTCTGCGTCGCTGTTCGCAGCTTGCGGAGCATCGACGACAGGCAAGGAATCGTAGCCCCACCAGCCTTCGTATTTGTAGTGGCCGTCCACCTGTTCATTCGAAACCGTAAACCAATGGATGAAGTCAAAATCCCCCGGATACGCATAATGCTGCCCCGTTGCCGGATTGATCTGAGCCGTAAACGCATCGATGGTTTGCTGCTTCGCTTCGTCAAGCGTCGCGCCATCCTCGTTCACCAGATCATAAACCTTCGCCCAGAACTCGTACGCGCCGATTTCCGGATATTTTTCGTAGCGGTCAAAATAAATCGAGTCGTCGCCCACATGGTTGAACACGCCGTCCACGATCAGCTTAAAGCCCATTTCGCTCGCTTTCTTCGTAAAGGCCGTGAACACGCGGTCCGATGCGATGCGCGTCGCTTCGTAGTCCAATCCCGACTCCGGGTCACCCGGCGAATTATAGACCGGTTCGCCGAACATCGGATCGAGATGCTTGTAATCCGTCGCATCGTATTTATGGTTGGAAGCTGCCCATGCGACCGGGTTGAAATAGATCACGTTAACGCCGAGCGCCTTCAAGTAGTCGAGCTTCTGCGAAGCGCCTGCGATATCGCCGCCGTAAAACTCATTGGTCCATAAACCGTCAGTGGTTGCATCCGGGAAGTACGGTTGCTGCTCCGGCTTAGTCCGGTCCGGGTTCTCCGGCACGTCGGACCAAGAGCCCTCTACCCAATCCGATGCAGGATCATTCGAAACGCCGCCGTCAAAATATTGCAGCTTATGGCCGTTCTTCTCCGTCAGCGTTTCGCCCGGAAGCGTGGAGCCGCCGCGGTAGCCGTCAACAAGTTTGGCCCGATTGTTGGTTTTGTCTCCATCGAAGAAACGGTCGGGGAAGATCTGATATACGACCGCATTCTTCATCCAATCAGGCGTTTTGAAATCCTTTTCGTAGACCGTAAGCTCATACGGGAGAGCACCTTCGTCCGCCGAAGCGCCGCTGCCGCCGCGCGATCCGTCGTCCCCGTACTCCGCTTTCGCAGTCCCGTCGATGAGAATGAACTTGTAGCCCCATACGCCGATGCCTTGGAACGCGGAAGCCGGAATCGTCACTTCCCAGTAATCCTTCTCATCGAACGAAGTCGCTTTGTGCATATCGAACGCCGACGCCAGCCCTTGCGGATTACTCAGCTCGACGCGCACCACTTGGGCATCGCCCGCCTCGGTGGCGATACGGAGCGTCACCGCTTCGGTCCCTTCCTTGATAGCCCCGAACGGCTTCTTGTACGTGACCGAGCGGGAGTCGAACGCCAGCTTGTCGCGATGAATCATGCCGTCAAATTGACTGTCCGCCGGCTTATAGTTCGTCGTTATCGTGCGACTTGTTAGTACGGTGGAGAACGTCACGTCCGCTGGATCCAGCGTCTGCAGCACGAAATTGTCGTTGCCAGCTCCATAGTTGTTCGCGTTCCAGTTGTCGCCCTGCACGACCTTCATCTCGTAACGGCCAGCCGGCAGCGTCCGCTGAAGCTTATACACAGAGCCGTCGAAATTGTAGTCGACGAACATTTGCTTCGCTTGATCCGGCGACCAGTTCGACTCGCCGAATACGGTTTGGATGTCGCCGACAAGGCGCGGCCACTCCGCGGCGCTCAGCGCGGGAACATACTGCGGCGCGCCCGTGACATCCGGCAAGTTGATGCGCACTTGTCCCAGCTCGTCATTGACGTAAACATTCACTTTCGTCCGCTCCGCGAGCGTGAACGCCAAGTTATTGCCATTGTTCGAATATCCGTCCCATGTGCCTTGATGCACGACTTTGAACTCATGATGGCCGGCATCCAGCACCGTGGAGTAGGCGTAAAATTCACCTGCGAGATGCTTCATCTGCGTCTCGGTCGAGCCGTTGTTCCAGCCTTGAAAAGAGCCGACGACGACCCACTTGTGATTGCCGCCAGGCTGCTCGGCAAAGGTATCCGCCACAATGGACGACACCGGCGGGGTACCCACCGTGATTTTGTTGTTGCCGTCCGCGGTGGCGCCGTTCGTCGGATCATTGAACCAGATGCTCGGCAAGCCATCCGCCGCCGCAATGAATTTATAGGCGTATTCGCCGTCAGCGAGCGTATCCATCACGAATGTATAGGCATCGGACGCCAGCGTTAAATCATGCTGCGCCTCAAACGCGTTCGCATCGAAGCTGCCCGCTACTTTGAGATGCGGCGCATAGCTGAGGTGAATGATGCCGTTTGGGTCCGAAGTGATCGTCAAATTCGGATCGCCCAGCCAGTTGCCGTTCACCAGCACCTTGTAGCCGTAGTCTTTATTCGGCGCATCCACCGCGATATCGGCCGTATATACGCCGTCGCCATCTGCGTCAGCCAGCGTCGCCGCAGGATCTCCCCAGCCGTTGAATTCACCTTTGGCCGTGATGGCAAGCGCGGCTTTGGGCAGCGCGAAGTGAATTTTCCCGTTCTCCACATACGTTCCCCCGGCCGAATCCGCCGCCACCTGCTGCGGCAGGATTCCGATCACTTGCACAACCATAAGAATGGATAAGAATAATGCCCAATAACGAGGTTGACGCTTGCTGCTTCCAGGTTTCATCCGTTAGCCTCCCTGTTTAATCAGTCCCAATAAACGAGCAAACGTTTGCACAAAAAGTGAATAAAACCCCCTTCTCCATTGTAAAGATCATGTTTCCCTTGCTTTCGTGAACGAAGCCTACCCATGCCCACCAGACAAGCGTGACTGGAAATATAACCCTAAAATGCAAGTAAATCAGCCTATTATGCTGCCTTCATCTTATTATGAAAACGCTTTATAGTCAATAATCTCCAGTGTTGAAAATCCGAAGTCGCTTTTCAGAAGTTGGTTAACATATCGAGTGATATACGCAACCGTTTGCACTCTAGTTTAGAAACCAAAGGCAGACCAAGGCTTTCATTTCCTCGCCTTAGCCTGCCGCTGTTCAAATGCCGATGCGTTTGATACTACTGTTCCTTCACTTGCTTCAAAAACTCCCGCATAAAGCCGGGCAGATCCGGCCAAGCGTGACCGGAAACAATGTTGCCGTCCACGCATAGCGTCTCCTTCGCATAGGCTGCGCCGAGCGCCTCGACATCCGGCCGGCAAGCCGAGTATGCCGTCATGGTGCGGCCTTCGAAATAAGAGCGGTTGCCCACGACGCTGAGAATGAGCGCTGCATGGCAGATCGCGCCGACAGGCTTATTCGCTTCAAAGAAGTGGCTGACGATTCGCGGTACGTTCGCGTCCAGTCGAATATACTCGGGAGCGCGGCCGCCAGGGATGATCAAGCCGTCAAATGCTGCGGGGTCCACATCGGCAAAAGCGATATGGGAATTCAACTGATAGCCCGGCTTCTCCGTATAAGTATCCCATCCTTCAAAATCGTGAACGACCGTCCGCAGCGTCTTCACGCTCGGGGCTGCTATGACCGCTTCGAAGCCTTCCTCCAGCACGCGGAAATACGGGTAATACACCTCCAATGATTCGGCTGCATCTCCCGTAAGGATAAGAATTTTCTTGGACATCAACATCACGCTCCTTGTACGAATAAGAACCCGTCATTATTGTCATAGACAAGGAAGAATCTGTAAAGGGGCGTAAATTGCCGATTTTTGTAGAAATGTATTTTCATGAATAGAGTTGTATATTTATTCTAAGTGACATATAATTATTCATAACACGACGGTTAAGGAGGAGCTTTAATGTCAATTGTAGTACGCAATGCCGAGTTTTCGGATGTTAATGGCTTGGCAGCCTTAATGCATAATTATATCGTAGATTTCTATGGCAAAGCTTGGCCGGGCGACCGCACGGTTCGCCAGTTGATCCATACGCTGCTTGAAAAACAAGAAGGTATCCAGTTCGTGGCGCTGCAAGACGGCGAGCTTGTCGGATTCGCAACGCTCTACTTCACATACAGCACCATGAAGGCGGAACGCATCACGGTGATGAACGACCTGTTCGTCATGGAGGCATACAAGGATACCGTCGCGGAATCGCAATTGTTCCTGGCATGCCAGCGATACACCCACGACCTCGGCTTCGCCCGCATGTCCTGGATAACGGCGAAGGACAACGCCAAAGCCCAAGTCTTCTTCGATAAAATGGGCGGCGTTCAAGGTGACTGGGTCAACTATTCCATTGGATAAAAATCAAACAGCCGCTCCCTAATGCTAGGGAAGCGGCTGTATTTTTTATAAGGTAATGAATGCCCCGCCATTGTCCGCTGACTTCTGCTCCGCCTCGATAATATCGAGCGTGCGCGCAGCGCTTTCCGCGGTGCAAACCGTCAGCTCCGTGCCGTTAGCCAGCGCTTCAATGAACGAGCGGATCTCGAAGTAGTAGCCCATGTCCTCCGACAGCTCGGCGATAAAGCTCGGGCCCTCGTTCGGATTCACCTTCACTTGGTTGTTCGCGAAGATCAGGTTGCCGCCCTCGAAATTGATCCGGTACGACATTTCAAAGCCGAAGTCTCCTTGCAGCGTCCAATCCGCTTGCGCATTCAGCACGAGCCCGCTGTCGTACACATAGTGCGTGGACACGATATCGTAGCCGCTGCCCGGAATGACATTGCGGGCGATCGTCGACACTTTATCCGGCGCGCCGAACAGCCAGTGCACCATATCGGTGTCATGGATGTGCATGTCCATCAAGCAGCCGCCGCTCTTGCTGCCGTCAAGGAACCATGGCGCCGGCAGGCCGGAGCCGCGGAAGAAGGATCCGCCGAACGGCTTGCCATAACGGCCGTCCTCGACGCAAGCCTTCGCGTATTCGTAAGCCGGCCAGAAACGCAGGCATTGGCCGATCATCAGCTTTTTGCCCGTCTGGTTCGCGGTCTCCACCATTTGCCACGCTTGCTCCGCAGTCCGCGCGATCGGCTTCTCGCACAGCACGTGGTAGCCTTTCTCCAGCATGCTGCATGTGATTTGCGCATGAAGGCCGGTCGGCAGCGTAATGTCGATCATATCCAGCTCTTCATTAGCAATCATGTCTTCAATGTTGGTGTACAGATTGAACGGGCTGAGATCGTACAGCTCTTGGTCCGTTGCGATATTTCCGATCGCCTTGCCGTTCTTGAGCTCCTCGATTTGGATATCGCATATCGCCTTCAGCTCGACAGGGGAGCCTTCCTTCATCAAGCGGACATAGTTGTCAAAATGCATCCGGCCCATAAATCCGAAGCCGATCAAACCTACTTTAATCATGCTGCAGCCCCCTCGTTATTTGATTCGCCCAAGGATCGCATCCATGGCGCGGGAAGTATTGTAAATGATTTGCTCGCCGTGGTGGGCGTACCCCGGAATCATTTCGCCGGTGACATAGTTGTTATAGCCGATCGAGCGAAGCGCCTCGACGACCGCCGGATAGTTCACGTCGCCTGCCAGCAGGTCGACGAAGCCGTGCAAGCCGCCTGCTTGTCTGCGGTAGTCTTTGAAATGCACCTTTTTGATGCGCTTGCCAAGAATCTTGATCCATTGCTCCGGATAGCCGCTGTGCACGACATTGCCCACGTCAAAGTAAGAACCGACAAATTCGGAGTTAACGGTATCGATGAACGTCCGCAGCTCAAGCGGAGAAAGCAGGAATTTGTTCCACACGTTCTCGATCGCGATCGAGACGCCTGCCGCTTTCGCGTCGGACGAAAGAGTCGAGATGCATTCCAGCGCCCGCTCGTATGCAAGGTCGTAGTCGACAACTTCGCTGCCTGGAATGAAATCAACTCCTACAGCGCCTGGGATTACAAGGATTGCGTCCACGCCGAAATTAGCGGCAAGCTCCAGCTGTCTGCGCGTAATGTCCATCGCCTTCGTGCGGTTGGCTTCCGACTCGCTCGTCATGGAATACGACCAGTAAAGACCTGTCGCAAGGCCGGCAATGTCCAGCTGTGCCTCTTCCAAGCGGGCTTTAATGTCGCGGATCTCCTGTTCCGTCACTTCCAGGCTCAGCTCGCCGGTTTCGTTCAGCGACAGCTCGATTCCTTCAAATCCAGCGTCCTTTGCAATGCGGATGCTTTCGGCAATCGTCGTTCCTTGCGGAAACGACCAAATGTTAATCCCCTTCTTCATAGGGCATGCCTCCTCGATAATTTGTGTTTTTCCTGTTTATTGCAGCGCAGTGATCGCTTATAATAAAACTAACGATTATAATCAAATTATAGTGTAAATAAGCTTGAAAATATTTAGCGGATACAGGTTTAATTTGACCTTTTCCGAGATTATACGATTGGTAGAGCGAGGTTTGAACGATGGAGCAAAAGCCGGTACAGGAGAAGCGGAAGCTTGCCAATGTCCCATATCGCGAGTGGTCGCCGAGCATCCATTATGCCCAGCATCAGAGCCTGCCGCCGGGAAAACTGCCGAGGCGGAGGCTTTATGACTATGAGATTCTGTACGTGAGCCAAGGAGAAGCCGCAACGACGATCGGCGATACAAGGTACAATTTCAAGAGCGGTCAGCTCATCTATCTCCCTGCCGGCGTGTACCACCAAAATGAAGTCGTCGCAGGGCCGGCAACGCATTTCACCGGCATTCATTTCGACTATTTCGATGAGCTGGAGGTGGGGTCGGACGAGGATATGGTCGTGAATGAGGCCAACCCGCTGCCGGAGAAATTTTGCCGGGAGGCCACGAACGAGACCTTTCCGCCGCTCTCCGAGCAGGTCGTCTATACGCCCTCCCTTGCATGCGTCCAACTCATGGAACAGCTGGTCGAGGAATTTACGGCGCGTCCGCCGGGCTACGAGCTGGCTTGCAAGGCCATCATGCTGAATATTTTGTCGCAGCTGCAGCGCTCGAGGTCGACGATCCATCAGCGGGCGGCGGACACGGTGCACGGCCAGCGGCTGCTTGCGCTCATGAAGAAGATGGAGGCCTCCCCTGCGGAGTCCTGGAACAGCAAGCGGCTGGCGGAGACGCTGTCCATGAACGAGGATCATGCCGCCAAGCTCTTCAAGCAGGTTGCCGGCCAGCCGCCCGGCGAGTACCTGCGCGCGATCCGCCATCGCGAGGCGCGGCGTCTGCTGCGAGAGACCGATCTGTCGGTGGAGGAAGTAGGCGAGCGCATCGGCTGCCCCGACATCCACTACTTCAGCCGCCAATTCCGCAAGCAGGAGGGGCTGTCGCCTAGCATGTACCGCAAGCTGTCGCGGGTGCTGTAACGGTTTCGGGGCGGCCAAACACGCAAAAAAGCCGTTCATGCCCAACATGAACGGCTTTTTCGGCATGAGTAATCTTTTTTTTAAGCAGCAGGGGCAGGATAGCTTAGTTATTGGCCGAAGCTTATAGGAATCGGGGGATAAAAATGAGCAAATATGTTAGGTGGGCAAACGAGCATGATGCCGAAATTCTCACCGTACTCAATCATGAGTTTAATGGGGTCGAATTAACGGCAGACGAAGTGGAAAATAGCCTTAGCAGTACCAACGAGTTAATTGCGCTTGCAATTCTGGACGACCAACCCGTTGGATTTGCGTGCGCTCAATGTTTCAAGTCGTTTTGTTATCGCGACTCACAAGGTGAAATAACCGAAATGTATATCAAAGAAACGGCTCGAAGAAAGGGATTAGCCACGTTGTTACTATCATTTTTAGAAGAAGAACTCCGTAAACGCGGTGCCACAGAAATAAAAGTAATTACAGGAATGAATAACGCAGCGGCTCTTAAGACTTATGAACGTTCAAAATATGTAAAAAAAACCTACGTTGTATTTCAAAAGAAACAATAATAACTCGTTGAGGTCCAGAGTTTCGCGGGCAGCGCGAAAAAAGCCGTTCATGATGAACATGAACGGCTTTTCGCCTACGAAGAAGATTCCGTAGGCTTCTTCGTCCCCTTGCTCTTGTAAGGCTTTGGCGCGCTCTTCTTTCGGTTCTCAGCGGCTTGCCAGCGGTTCCAGCCTTTCTTGCCGGTTCCCCGCCCTGTTCCGCCGCCTTTGCTCTTCGCCATAGCGGCCTACCTTCTCGACAGTGAAGCCCAAGTGCTTTCAAGCCACTGGTCGAAATCCGCTTCCTTATCGCCCTCGTAAATATCGTATACGTCCGCTCTCATCTTCTGCAGCTTCTCTTTGAACTCCGCAAAAGTATGCCCCTCCGGCAGACTCTTCTTGATGCGGACGAGAATTTTATTAACGCCCTTGACGAGCTCTCCGGTCTTACGTGCCGGCTGCTGCGCATCCACGCCAAGCTCATGCAGCATCCGATAGGCAGCCTTCTGCACTTGATGCACGGCATCGTGCTTCACGATCCCCGACAGCAGCGCTACGGCCTGATCGCCGCCTAGCTTGCCCAGCTCCTCCACCGCGCGAAGCCGCTCGCGCCAATTCGCTGACCGTCCTGCAGCTTTTTTCAACTCTTCAAAGCTCGCCGCAGCCGAGTTCTCTACTACTGCTTCTTCTGTTTGTTCAATTGCCAAATCACTCAAGCTCCTTCAACATCATATCGTCTTACACGCTACTAAAACGGCTCCGTAAAGTCAAGATTTGGCTTCCGCACATAACCGGCCTGCTTCGCGTTCATGCGGTACTGGCTCGGAGTCAGCCCGTAGGCCTTCTTGAACTGGGTAAAAAAGTGGCTGCGGCTCGCAAAGCCCGACTTCTCCATAATTTCCGTAATCGTATCGGTTGACGTGGCCACCAGCTGGCTGGCGTAGTTCAGCCTGACGTTATTGATGAAGTCCGAGACCGACACGAGCCGGTGCTTCTTAAACAGCTTGCCCAAGTACGGCGGGGACAGATCCACTTCATCGGCAATATAGTCGAGCGACAGCGACGGATTGGCCAGCTCACGGTGGACAATCTGGCTCACCAAGTCCAGCAGCTTCAAATATTTATTGTCCTTCTTGGCTTCAAGCTCAAGCGCAAGGCGATCGAAGAGGGCATAGAAGTCCTTCAAAATTTCATCTGTCGTTTCCATCTTCTGCAGCTTCATGAGATAGGCGTTAAACTCAAAGTCCACCTTCATTGCGTGATTAGCCTCCAGCACCCCGATGGCATGCCGGATTAGCAGCAGGATCCGAATAAACATCGAACTTAGCGCCGAATAACTGTATGCCGTGGCGTCCGCAAGCATGGCCGCCAGCGCCTCTTTCGCCTCTGGCAGCCGGCCTTGGATGAGCGCCTCCGTCAACTCGTCGTCCTTCTCCTGCGACGATTTGAAATCGTCGGTCCGGGCGCTTATATTCTCGCTGAAGATCATGCTGCCATGTCCAAAGATCAGCCGGTAATACGACAGATCTACCGTCTTCAAGTAGTGGAAATTGACTTGCGCAAGCGTCTCGAACGGCTCGCTGAACGAAACCGAAACGCCAAGCCGTAAGTAGTCCTTCGCGTTATGCTGCACCTGCTTCATCACGTCAACAAGCGCACTCTGTTGGGACGGCGCGATAAACGTGTCCTCCTGCAGCAGAAGGATGACTTGATCCTCTTCCAGCTCCAGGCAAACGTGAGGAGCTACCGGCCCCATCAGCTCCGTCACAATATTAACGAGGCCGAACTTCAACAAGCCGCGATCTCCCGCGTTATAAGCAGAACAGAACTCGGAGAACCGATCGACTTTGAACAACACAATCAGGAACCCGGCGGCGGGATCGAGCGAGATGCCGTAACCATGAAATTGTTTACCGAGCTTCTCTATGGACAGCGTGCCCTTGGCTTGAATGATTCGCCGAAGGAATTGCTGCTTGCGGTCATTGAATTCGCCCCGCTTTTCTTCTTCAAGCTGATTGTACCGCTGGATAATGAGCGACATTGGGACAACCAATCGCCGGGAGAAATAGAAGGTAAGGAGCATGCTGCCGGCTATAAAGCAGACAACGAACAGATAGGTTTTCCGTTTCATGCGCTCGATATCTTTGACAATGTAATTGTAAGGGGTGATGCTGACGAGCTTCCAATCAAAAGCATCGGCGCTCGTGTAGGTGACGAATGAATCTGCGCCATCCACATTCATGCGGAAGCTGCCGGCCGGCTCCTCGGACGCATGAATCCGCGAGATATACGGCTTCGCCGACAAATCGGACAGCATCGGATGCGCTTGATCGTCCGACAGCAGCTTGCCATTGCGATCAATCACGAAGATCCGGCTGCCGCTCTCGTCATCCTGCGGATGTATGCTTTGGCGGAGCCATTCCTCGGAAATGTTCAAAATAATCGCTTCGTTCACTTTGCCGCTGGCCACCTGTGAATCAAAGAATAAGTACGAATAGACGTATAGTTCCTTATCGGCGCCTGTTGCAATGCCGGACATCGGGTTTGGAATCCGTCTCAGCACGATGCTGTGCGACCGGTTGTTCTTGATGTCATCGAGAATCGGGAAGATCCCTTTGTCGTCGAAGGCCGTGCGGTCGTAGATAAACTTCTCGCGGGGTACGGCGTACACGGAGTTGCCGTTGTAGATATAGATGGATTGCAGGAAGGGGTAAATATTTTTGTACGACTGGAGCTTGCTTTGGTATTTGACGATTTCCTCGGAACTGATATCGGTGTAAAGCAGATCGGTAATGGTATCATCGAAAAATGCCGTCGTCGACACAGACCTGGCGGTTTGTTCTAAAGCGCTTACATTTTGGCTCGTATATTGAAGGTCCGCCAACTGCTCACGGTACACCTGCTTTAGCGCAAAGTTTTCGAAATTGCGGCTTAGCAGCGACGATTGCACGAACAGCAGCAGCACGGTGCTGAGCAGGAACGGAAGCAGGATCGTCAGAAAGAGCTGAAACGGATTTTTAAGCACGAATTTCTTATACATGCAGTCGCCCTCCCTTACCACCAAGCCTATCACAGAACGCAAAAATGATTCAATTTGAAACTGCATTCCCCGATCAAAAGCACAATTTCAGAACAAAAAGCGATTTTGAGAACTGCGATATTCACTCGAAAACGAACTGAAACGGCATTTGAGAAATTGTCAACAAGACGCAGTTCCATGTATGCTGATGTCATCACTTGAGAGCGCTTGCAAATCCACGCGAAGGAGTCGAACGCCGGTTGTGAATAAAATTCCTTTCATACCCTCGTCACGCCATTTCAAAAAGAACCTGCAGTTATCGCTGCTTGCGCTGCCCGCCTTCCTGATCATCTTCGTCTTCTCCTACCTGCCGATGGGCGGCATCTTCATTGCATTCAAAAATATCAACTATTCGGACGGCATCCTGCGCAGTCCATGGGTCGGTCTGGAGAACATCAAATTCTTCTTCACTTCCAACGACGCTTGGATGGTCATCCGGAACACGCTTCTCTACAATATTGTTTTTATCGCGGTGGGCACATTTCTTTCGGTCGTATTCGCGATCATGCTGAACGAAGTCATCCGCCGCTCATGGCTGAAAGCGTACCAAACGATTTTCTTCTTCCCGTACTTCTTCTCCTGGATCATCGTCGCCTACATGGCGTACTCCTTCATCGGACCCTACGGCATTCTGACCACGTGGATCGAGAAACTCGGCTTCGAATCATTCGATTTCTATTCGGAGACATGGGTGTGGCCGATTCTGCTGACGCTCATCAATATTTGGAAGGGTCTTGGCTATGTCAGCATTATTTTCTACGCCGGCATTCTCGGCATCTCGCAGGAATATTTCGAGGCGGCCGAAATCGACGGCGCTTCCAGGCTTCAAGTCATCCGCAACATCACGGTGCCGCTGCTCATGCCGCTCATTACGATCATGACGCTGTTGTCGATCGGCAAAATCTTCTACTCCGACTTCGGCCTCTTCTTCTTCGTCCCGCGGGAGGTCGGCCAATTGTTCCCGGTCACGCAGGTTATCGACACGTATGTATATCGGATGCTCAAAGTTTCGGGCGACATCGGGATGTCCTCGGCGGTCGGGCTGTTCCAATCGGTCATGGGCTTCATCGTCGTCCTGTTCAGCAACTATGTCGTGAAGCGGATCGATGATGATAACAAACTATTTTAATGGAGGTGAGCGCCGTGCCGCTAAAGAGACGAATCCCGCAGCTGCTAATTCATCTGGTATTCATCCTGTTCAGCTTAAGCTGCATCATTCCGCTGATCTCCGTCCTGTCGGTTTCGTTCAGCAGCGAGGTCGACATCCTGAAGAACGGATACAGCCTATTTCCTCGCGTGTTTGATCTTACCGCCTATGCCTACGTGCTTTACCGTCCGATCCAGCTGCTGGGTGCGTTCAAAATATCGATTCTAGTCAGCGTCATCGGCACGTTCCTGGCCGTTCTCGCCATGGCCGGCATCGCGTATACCCTGTCCCGCCCGGACTACAAATACAAGAACAAGCTCAGCTTCTACGTCTTCTTCACGATGCTGTTCAACGGCGGGCTGGTACCGACCTACATTTTGATCAGCAATTACCTTCATCTGAAAAACACGATCTGGGTGCTCATCCTTCCCTATCTCGCCGTACCTTGGTTCATTCTGCTGCTTCGTTCCTTCATGCAGAAGATACCGTTCCATATCATCGAATCATGCATGATCGACGGGGCAAGCGAGCTTCGGATTTTTTTTCAAATCATTCTGCCGCTTGCGAAGCCCGGCCTCGCGACGGTCGCCTTGTTCACCATGCTGCAATACTGGAACGATTGGTGGCTCAGCCTGCTTTACATCGAGGAAGAACGCCTCGTTCCGCTGCAATACATGCTCTACCGGATGATGAACAACATATCGTTCCTGACCAGCTCCACGAATATGATGCCGCCGGGTCTCAAGAACGTCGAGCTCCCCTCCGAATCCGCCCGCATGGCGATGGCGATTCTAGCGGCAGGTCCGATGCTGGCCGTGTTCCCGTTCTTCCAGAAATATTTTGTTAGAGGGCTAACCGTAGGCGCAGTGAAAGGCTGATCGTTCCAAGCTTAAATATGGATATCGCGAGTCCATTTTAAGATAAGCAAGGCAAACAAAAAAGGGAGGATCCATGAATGCAAAGAGCCGTCCGAAAATCAAAGCTTGGCCTCGTTTGTACGATTCTACTCCTGATTCTCAGCATGCTGGCTGCCGCGTGCGGCAACTCGGGCAATAACGACAGCACCAGCAATAATAAAGCGGCTAACAATGGGGCTGCGCAAAACGATACGGCAACGAGCGACAATTCCTCCGGGAACGCGGCAACAACCGATGACCTTCCTGAAGTGAAGCTGACCTGGTATTTCCCGGGAAACTTCCCGCAGCCTGATCAAGAAAAAGTGTTTGCGGAAGTCAATAAGGTCATTAAAGAAAAAATCAATGCCACAGTAGACTTCAAAGCGCTGCCGTTCGGCGACTACGACCAGAAAATGCAAGTCGTCATCGCATCCGGTGAGCCATACGATATTGCGTTCACCGCAGGCTGGATCAATAACTATACGCAAAACGTAGCGAAAGGCGCGTTCCTCCCGCTCGATGACCTGCTTGCTAAGTACGCTCCGAAAACGTACGCTTCCATGCCGGCTTCCTTCTGGGATGCGACCAAAATCAAGGGACAAATCTACGGTTTCATTAATCAGCAAATCTCGGCTCGGACGCCTGCAGTGTCGGTACCGGTCGCGCTAGTGGAGAAATACGGACTTGATATGAATTCGATCTCAGGCAAAATCAATCAAGATACGCTGAACCTGCTCGAGCCGTTCATTCAAGCCGTCAAAAAGGATTATCCGCAAAAATATCCATCGATCGGCATCGATCCGGACTTCTTCGATATGGAAGCCATCGTCGGCATTAACGTGCCGGGCGCGGTCGAATTCAGCGACGATTCGCTGACCGTCATCAACCAGTTCGAGTCCGACAAGTTCAAGAAGTTCGTGGCCACGATGCGCGAATGGAACGAGAAGGGCTATCTGAACTCCAAGGAGCGGATTTCAAGAAAATCCGATGACTGGGCGGAAGGAAAAGCCGGTAAATTCGCGTTAGCGATCGGCGGCGCGTTCAAGCCAGGCGGCGCCAACCTCGCTTCCACGCTTGGCGGCGAGCCGTATGTGGAGGTCCCTGCCGGAACGGCCCACCTGACGACAGGCGGGATTACGGCAACGATGCAGGCGATCAACCGCAATTCCAAAAATCCGGAGCGCGCGATGATGCTGCTCGAGCTGCTGAATACGGATAAAGACCTATATAACCTGCTCAACTTCGGCATCAAAGACGAGCATTATAAGCTCGATGCGGACGGTCTTATGATCGATGGCGATAACAAACAAGGCTACAATCCTTCCGTCCCTTGGATGTTCGCCTCCAACTTCCTCGCTAATGTGGAGAAAGGCATGCCGGCTGACGTGTGGGAGCAAACGAAGAAGGTCAACGCGGAGGCGCTGCCTTCGAAATTGCTTGGCTTTACGTTCGACGCCGAGCCGGTGAAAGGCGAAATCGCGAAGGCCACCGCGGTATGGGATGAGTACTACCGTGCGTTTAACTTGGGCGTGTCGTCTGAAGAGAAATACAATGAGTTTTTGTCTAAAATGAAGTCTGCCGGCGCAGATGCCATTATCGCGGAAATGCAGAAGCAGATTGACGCTTGGAAAGCCAGCAAATAAGTGAAGGCCGTCTTCCGCGGGGATTCCCGGGAAGACGGCCTCTTTTATGTCCGCTGCTAATCTTGCGAAAGGAAGCGGTAGCCGATGCCCGGCTCCGTCTCGATGAACCTTGGACGGGTCGGGTCTTCTTCCAGCTTCTTGCGCAGATGGCCGATGTAGATCCGCAGGTAATGGCTGTCGGACTCGTAGTGATGGCCGCCCCATACCTGCTGAAGCAGCTGCCGCTGGGTCATCACCTTCCCGGCATTTGTGGCCAGCGTCTTCAGTAGATCATACTCCGTCGGCGTCAGCTTCACCCGGCTGCCGTCCAGCTCGACGAGCCGCTGGGCCAGATCGATGACCAGCGGGCCGAAGCGAAGTACCGGCTCCTGCACCGAGCTCGCCACATGCCTTAGCGCGACACGAATGCGCGCGAGGAGCTCGCCCATGCCAAACGGCTTCGTAACGTAATCGTCGGCTCCGCCGTCTAGCGCGGCGATTTTGTCCTCCTCCCGCTCCTTGGCGGTTAAGACGATGATAGGCACGCTCGACCATTCCCTGATCCGCCTCAGCACGTCCATCCCGGACATGTCCGGCAAGCCGAGATCCAGCACGATCAGATCCGGGTGAACGATGCTCGCTTGGTAAATGCCCGCTTCGCCCGCTTCCGCTTCATGGATGTCGAATCGGTGCGCTTGCAGCGTTACCTTGAGCAATTTACGAATTTGCGGTTCATCGTCAATGATTAAGATGCGTGCGCCTCCGCCCGAATGGATCGTCATCGCTTAAGTCACCTCCTCTTCCGTATCGCTCAGCCGCTCGATCCCATGCCTCCGGTCCCCGGCCGGAAGCGCAATTCGGATGCGCGTCCCCTTCCCCGCCGCCGGTTCGGCGGAAATGGTGCCCCCGTGCGCTTCTACGATTCCTTTGCATATGGCGAGACCAAGGCCCGTTCCCGGGAGGTGCCCGGTCCTGCTGCCGCGGTAGAACTTATCGAAGATCAGCTCGCTCTCGCTCTCGGCAATGCCGATACCGGCATCCGTTACGGTGATGACGACGCTGCCCTCGAATTCGTTCACGGCAATCTCGATCTCTGAGTAATCGGACGAATATTTGATTGCGTTGCTGACGACATTGACCAGCACCTGCTCCAGCAGCACATCGTCCCCTTCAAAGAACGGAACCCGCTCCGACAGGCCGATGCGGATACGACGGTGCTGCTGGTATTCCTTCACTTGCGCAAGCACGACCCCGAGCATGTCCTCGATATCGCACCAGCGCTTCCGCAGCTGCAGCATGCCGCTCTCCAGCTTGACCATGCCCAGCAGGTTCGTCACGAGCCGGTTCATGCGCAGGGCACCGTCCCGAATGGTAGCCAGCAGCTCCAGCCGATCCTCCGAAGAGAAAATCCGCTCGCCTTCGATCAAACCGGTCGCCGAGCCGATCACGGTTGCGAGCGGCGTGCGAAGCTCGTGAGACACTGAATCTAGCAGCGCCGTCCGAATCCGTTCCGATTCCGCCATCAAGTGGGCAAGCTTCGCCTCTTCGCTTAATTTCACGCGTGCGATCGCCGTAGCCGTTAGACCTCCGAATGCTTCGAGCAGCCGCCGGTTCTCTGCCGTAAATGAACCTTTTATTTCGAGCCCGGTCTCTATAGGCTTTACGGCCAGTACGCCGTAGATCCGCTCCTCTGTCTTAAGCGGCACATACAACCCCGGAAAATCTCTTAACATGCCTGAGCCTTTGCCGGCGATCTGCCCCTGGCGGTATACCCACTTCGCAATGGCGATTTCGGATTCACCCCGCCCCCAGGACTCGGCAGTCTGCGAATAGGCAATAAGCGCCAGCTCATCCGTGCGATCAGGCATATAAATGGCGATTTCGGCATCAAGCGTTTCCGATACCTGACGGCAAACGTTATCCAGCAGCGTGCGGAGATCTGAAATCGCGGTCATCTGCCGGCTTAGCGCATAGAGCGAATTCGTATGCTGCTCGCTTTGCTTCGCGAGAAGAAGCTGCTGCTTCAGTCTAGCCGCCAGCGTCGCTGTAAGCGCGGCAACCGCCATATAGACGAAGAAGGAAAATAAATAGCGAAAATCGTCCACGCTAAAGCTGAGAACCGGCGGGATGAAGAAGAAGTCAAAGGCAAGCACGCTTACCGCCGCTGCATAGAAGGAGGGGCGAATCCCCCAATATACGGCGCTGAACAGCACCGGGAACAAGTAAAGCAGAACGATATTGACTCTGTCATAGCCCAGCCCGAATTGAATGAGCAGGTAGGTCAGCAGCGTTATGATGAGCGTGATTAGCGCGTATGGAACCCAAGAACCGGCATGCAGCCTGAAATCTCTCATAGTCTCACTCCCAACACAACCTAAAGCGTCTTATGCAGATCATAATCAGCCACGATTAAAATGTCCATATGCCGAGTCAGCCGAATAAGCCGGTTGACGACGGAGTCCTGCCATAGCGATTCCCACCATGTAAGCTTTGGCTGGCCGATGACAAGCTGCGTCGCCTCCACCTCGCCGGCTTTGGAAGCAAGCACGTGCGCGAGCTGCTTCGGATGCGCGGCTTCGTGTATAATGAATTTTCCTCCTAACCGTACCGTCAACCGCTCGAGTTCGGCAAGCCGCTTTTCCAGCTCAGATGAACGACTGCCTGGGGCCGACACGTAATTGACATACCACGTCGCTTTGAGCCGATAAGCCGTCCGAAAGCCGCGTCGAATGAGGCGCTCCGCATACGGCGTGCTGTTCACGCAGACGAAGATGACTTCCTTTCTGCGCCAGGGCCCGCGAAGCGAGCTCTTCCGCTCGAGCGATTCCAGCCGCTCGTCGACATCGTCGGCAATTTCCCGGAGCGCGAGCTCCCGAAGCGCGATCAGATTGCCGGTTTTGAAGAAGTTGTTCAGCGCTTGATCGACCTTGGCCATAGCATAGATTTTTCCATCCCTCATCCGATGCTGAAGGGCTTCCGGCGCCACGTCGATCAATTGGACCTCATCGGCCATCTGGAGGATACTGTCCGGCACCGTTTCCCTTACGCGGATACCGGTGATCTGCTCGACCGCATCATTCAAGCTTTCCAAATGCTGCACGTTCACCGTCGTAATGACGGAGATGCCCGCGTCCAGTATTTCCAGCACATCTTCATATCGTTTCTTGTATTTGCTGCCCGGCACATTCGTATGCGCCAGTTCGTCCACCAGCACAACCTCGGGCCTGCTCCGGATAATCGCTTCCGTATCCATTTCCTCCAAATTGACGCCTTGATAAACGATGCGCTTGCGCGGAATTATGTTCAGCTGGCCGACTTGCTCGAAGGTCTCTTTTCGGTTGTGCGTCTCCAGCAATCCGATTTGAACGTCGATTCCCTTCTTGAGATGGTCATTCCCTTCTCGAAGCATCATATAGGTCTTGCCGACACCTGGGGCAGCGCCGATGTAGACTTTGAATTTGCCGCGCTTGATCCGCTCGATCTTCTCTTCTACTTCTTGCGTGCTAAGACGCCGATACTTCTGCTGCTCCTTGTCCGCGGCAATCCGGGCGGGAAGCACCCGCTCTCCCTCGTGCGCGGTAGAGTCCGCTACCAGAAACAGATCGACGTTTCGCGTAACCCGCAGCAGTTCGTTGACGATCGAGCCCTGCCATAACTCCTGCCATCTCGTATGCTTGGAATGCCCCATTACAATACGCGTCACGTGGTTCTGCTCGGCGAAGTTCACCAGCGTCCGCGGAATCGAGCGGCGGCTCCGGAAGGGAAGCTCCTCGAACCGGCCACCGACCTTCTCGACCAGCTTGATCATGCTTCTGCGGAAGGTTGCCGCTTCCTTGGACAACGATTTTTTAAAATTCCGGAAGGTGACCACGAGCAGGTCGCCGTTTAACCGTTTGGCAATTTGCTGACCCCGCCGGACATAGATGGAGCCGTTCCAATGGTATTGCGTAGTGACAAGGATGTGCTCGGCCGCACCCGAAGGGCCGACGAGGCCCATTTCCTCGCGGTGTTCATTGAGGGAGGCGTTTACATCCTCGGCCACAAGCCTGAGCGCTAGCTCGCGCAGAACGCCAATATTGCCGCGCTTAAATACGCTGGCATCCTTGTTTCCGCGGAGATGCCCTTCCGCCAGCCGGGTTAATACCGTTTCCGGCGTCACGTCGATCAGCCGCACCTCATCGGCGATCTCCAGCGTATCGGTCGGCACGGTGCACTCGGCTTCAATGCCGGTCATTTTCTGGGCAATTTCCGTATAACCCTCAAGCTCATAGACGTTAACGGTCGTGAAGACACTGATGTCATGAGAGAGCAAAAACTTGATATCCTCCAGCCGCGTGCGGAAGCGCGCGCCCTCGCGATTGAAGTGAGCCAGCCCGTCGACCAGTACGACCTCCGGGTTCCGCTCCAGCAGCGCATCCAGGTTCAAATCCTTCCGCTCCACGCCATCCTTAAACCAGTGGATGCTCGGGACTCTCTCCAAATCTCCTAACTGCTCCACGGTTTCGGGCCTTTGCAGCGTAGATACCGCGCAGATGACAACGTCGATGCCCTGCTGCTTCAACGTTTGGCCCTCGCGCAGCATGTGGTACGTTTTGCCGGAGCCGCTAACCGGACCGATATAGATTTTCAAGGTGCCGCGGTGAAGCTTGGAGATGGACTGCAGCAGCTCCTCAGGTGTTTTCCGCTTAAAGCTTTCCAAGGCCGATTTCCCCTTCGTTTCAATGGATACATGAAGAAACGGCAAAGCCACCCCCAATAATTGAGGGCGGCTGCCGAATTATGGACTGACTTGCTTCATAAGCGACATGTTGATTTCGGTTACGTTCACGCGCGGCTCTCCGAACACGCCTAGCTGACGCGATTGCGTATGATCATCAACCAGATCATTGAGCTGCTGCTCGCTGATCCCTGTCTCCTTGCTGATTCTCGGTACCTGCGCCTTCGCCGCTTCCGGCGACAAATCCGGGTCGAAGCCGGAGCCGGAAACCGTGACAAGGTCTGCCGGGATGTCTTTAAGGTTCGGGTTTTCTTGTTTCAGCGCATCGATCTTCTCCAGCATCCCGTTCACATAATCCGGAGAAGTGACATTGACGTTGGAACCGGCCGATGCCGTCGGATCATATTTGGCGTTGGAGACGCGAGGGTGAAACAGCTTCCGCGATGTAAAATCCTGCGCAATCAGTTCAGAGCCGACGTAAGCCCCGTTAACTTCGATCAAGCTTCCCTTCGCCTGCTTGGGGAACAGCGTCCCGGCAACGCCGGTCGTCACTAGGGGATACAGCAGTCCGCATAGCAGCATGAGGACGACGGATGCCCGAATCGCGGTGAATATCGTTTTCATAAATGATCGATCTCCTACAAACATAATGTTAGACAATGTTCAAGCTGTAAAGCACCAGGTCGATAAGCTTTATCCCGACGAACGGTACGATGATGCCGCCGACCCCGTAGATCAGCACATTGCGGGTCAGCAGCCTATCTGCCGAGAGGGTACGGAATTTAACGCCCTTCATCGCAATTGGAATCAGCAGCGGAATAATGATGGCATTGAAGATCAGCGCGGACAGGATGGCTGATTTCGGAGAAGCCAGGTTCATGATATTCAGTGCATCCAGCTGCGGCATAGCCAAAATAAACATAGCCGGAATGATCGCAAAGTACTTGGCGATATCGTTGGAGATCGAGAACGTCGTCAGCGCGCCGCGCGTTATGAGCAGCTGCTTGCCGATGCTGACCACGGACAGCAGCTTCGTCGGATCGGAATCGAGGTCGATCATATTGGCCGCTTCCTTGGCCGCCATCGTCCCCGAGTTCATGGCCAGCCCGACATCGGCTTGCGCCAAGGCAGGCGCATCGTTCGTCCCGTCGCCGGTCATGGCCACGAGCTTGCCTTCCTGCTGCTCCTTCTTAATCGCGGCGATCTTATCCTCCGGCTTTGCTTCGGCGATAAAATCATCCACGCCGGCTTCAAGCGCGATCGTGGCTGCCGTCAGCGGATTGTCGCCCGTACACATAATCGTCTTGATGCCCATGGCGCGCAGCTCCGCAAACCGCTCCTTAAGCCCCGGCTTCACGGTATCCTTCAAATAAATGACGCCATAAATGCGGTTGTTTACCGCAGTAGCCAGCGGCGTACCGCCCGCTCTCGAAATCCGGTTCGTGATCTCGTCCAAATCCGCAGGGATGCTGCCGCCATTAGCGCCGACAAATTTTTTAATGGCATCAACCGCGCCTTTGCGGATTTTCGTGCCGTTCGAGAGATCTAGGCCGGACATCCGCGTTTCCGCCGTAAACTCCACGATTTCTGCGCTTGCATATTCATTCTCCGCCCAAGACTCGCCTAATTTCTTGGCAAGCTCCACAATGGATCGGCCTTCTGGTGTTTCGTCCTTCACGGATGCCTGCAGGGCGATGAAGGTCATTTCCTTTGCGGCAGTCCCTTTGACCGGAATAAATTCCGCGGCCATCCGGTTCCCGTAAGTGATCGTACCGGTCTTATCCAGAATGAGCGTATCGATATCGCCCGCTGCCTCGACGGCCTTCCCGGACATGGCGAGCACGTTGAATTGCGTGACCCGGTCCATGCCGGCAATACCGATCGCGGAGAGCAGTGCGCCGATCGTAGTCGGAATCAAGCAGACCAGAAGGGCAATGAGCGTCGCAATATCGAGCTGTACGTTCAAATAATCGGCCATCGGAACCATCGTCATGATAACGATCATGAAAATGATCGTCAAAACGGCTAACAGCGTAGTTAAGGCGATCTCATTCGGCGTTTTCTGGCGCTTCGCCCCTTCTACCAGCGAAATCATGCGGTCAAGGAACGATTCGCCGGGATCGGTCATGACCTTCATAATAATGTAGTCCGATGCAACCCGGGTTCCGCCCGTTACCGAAGAGAAGTCGCCGCCGGCTTCCTTGATGACCGGAGCGGATTCCCCCGTAATCGCGGATTCGTCAATCGAGGCAAGACCCTCGATAATTTCGCCGTCCGTCGGAATCAGCTCTCCGGCATCGACGCGGACAATGTCCCCTTTCTTCAGCTGCGTCGAGGGAACGTTACGCGTAGTGCCATCCTGCTGCAGCACCTTAGCCATCGTTTCCGACTTCGTTCTCCGCAGCGTGTCCGCCTGAGCTTTGCCGCGTCCCTCTGCGAGGGCTTCAGCGAAATTGCCGAACAATACGGTAAACAGCAGGATGATAAACACCGTTACATTATAGCCCCGCCCGACATGGTCCGCAGCGAACAGAGCCGGCCATATGGACAGCAGCATTGTAATGGCCGTCCCTACTTCTACGATAAACATGACCGGGTTTTTAATCATAACGGCTGGATTCAGCTTCTTGAATGCATCGAGCGCGGCCTGTGCTGCGATATCTTTCGTAATCGTTTTTTTACGTGCCGACATATTGATCCTCCTATGAATAAACCTGCATCGTAACTTTATTTAGGCATGCCTAGCTGTTCGGCGATCGGTCCAAGCGCAAGCGCCGGGAAGAACGTAAGCGCCCCGATGACCAAGATGATCATGATCAAAATGCCTGTGAACAGCGGCGTATTGGTGCGCAGCGTACCCGTCGTGACCGGCACGATCCGTTTAACTGCAAGCGAACCTGCGATAGCAAGCATCGCTATGATGGAAATGTAACGTCCGAACAGCATGACTAGGCCGATACCCACATTATAGAAATCCGTATTGGCGTTCAGTCCGGCGAATGCGGACCCGTTATTGGCTGAACCGGATGTGAAGGCATACAGCACCTCGGATATGCCATGAGTCCCTCCGTTGCTGATCGAGGCGATCGCAGCCGGCGTTGACAGCGCGAGCGCAGTCGGCGCAAGAATGATAAGCGGATGGATCAGCAAGGCAATGGCGGCCAGCTTCACTTCCTTGCCTTCAATCTTTTTGCCCAGAAATTCCGGCGTCCGGCCTACCATCAGTCCGCAAATAAAGACGGTTAAAATAAGATATAATAAACCGTTCAGAAGCCCGACGCCCTTGCCGCCGAACACGTTGTTCAGCATCATTTCAGCCAGCGGAACGAAGCCGCCCATCGGAGTCAGCGATTCATGCATGTTGTTGACGGAGCCCGTTGTCGCCGCCGTCGTCACCGTCGTAAACAGAGCAGACTGCGCTTCGCCGAACCGGACCTCTTTACCTTCCATATTGCCGTGAAGACCTGCCGTATCGAGCGCGGTTACGCCTTTGTACTCCGAAACGAATGCGATCGTCAGCATAACTACGAAGATTAAGCCCATGGCTCCGAAAACGGCCCAGCCCTGCTTCTTATTTCGAACCATAAGCCCAAAAGCATAGACAAGCGCAGTAGGCAGCAGCATCATGCACACAATATGAACCACGTTGGACAGCGGAGTCGGATTCTCAAAAGGATGCGCTGCATTCGTACCGAACCAGCCTCCGCCGTTCGTGCCGAGATGCTTCACCGATTCCAGCGACGCGACAAGACCTCTTGTGATCGTTTGCTTCGCGCCTTCTAAAGTAGTCACGTCCACTGCGCCTTGAAACGTTTGCGGAATACCTTGAAACACCAAGAACAACGCGACGATGAAGCTGAGCGGCAGGAAAACGCGCGTAATGCCGCGAACCATATCGACGTAAAAATTGCCTAGATTGTCCTGCCGTCCCACAAGTCCGCGAATGAACGCAACGGCTACGGCGAAGCCGGTCGCTGCCGAAGTAAACATAGGGAACGTAACCGCCAACAGCTGAGACAGATAGGACAGCCCATTCTCGCCCGAGTACGACTGCCAGTTCGTATTCGTAATAAACGAAGTGGCTGTATTGAAGGCTTGCGCGGCTCCCATGTTACTAACGCCGTCCGGGTTCAGCGGCAGATGGCCTTGCAGCCTTAGCACGAGATAAAGCAGCAGCATCATGACAAAGTTGCTGAGCAGCACGGCCCCCGCATACATTTTCCAGCCCATGGTTTCATTCTCTCGTACGCCCATTAGCCGGTATAACAATCGCTCCACTGGACCGAATACGCGGTCGAGTCCTGTTTTCTCTTGCTGGAATACCTTAACTAAATAACTGCCAACAGGCTTAACCAACAACATGATGATGATGAGCGTGATGGCTACTTGCACAAAACCGATACCCATGTTGAAATCCTCCGCTCTTGCCGATTAGAATTTTTCCGGTTTTACTAACACAAATCCGAGATAGATGATTAACGCACATGCAATAATGGCTACGACTGTCATCGCTTGACCTCCTCAGGCTTTCTCGCAGAACTTCCGGAATCCCCAGAATATGACGAATGCGCCGATAAACAATAGAATGATCGTAAAATCGTTCATGCTTGCCTTCCTCCCGTTTCCATATGCCCATAATTTGCTTCATTCGATCATTTAACATCCAAACCATACCTGCATATTTTCCCCTCGCCGGTATAGTGAAATCTTATTACGAAGCGCCGTAAAAAGGGGGTAAAGAACAAACGGCATGGTGTAAAAATAGTATAAAAATCGTGTAGCGGCGCATTAAAACGACTACGTACGCCTTCTCCGTTGAATATGCTGCCGCATTGCGTTACGCTGAAAGCGACTAGGCCTTGCAGTAAAGGAGTTTGAGCGACGAAATGCGGATTCTTTACCGGGAAATCGGTGAGCAAAATGAAATTACCGTCTACGACACCGACGAATACAGCGGTGAGCGGGGACGTTTCCGTATCCTGCAGTTTTCGGATAACGCCATGCAGGGCGCGATGGACTTGGATCAGCCGGAGCGGATTTTGTTCGAATATCCGCAGGCGATGCTGCATCTGATGGCATGCAGCGGTGTCTCATCAGGCAGCGTGTTTCTCATTGGGCACGGGATCGGGACGATTGCGAGGCATTGCACAGGAAGGGTCAAAGCAGCGGAGCTTGATGCGCAGGTGGTTGAATTGAGCAGGCGGTATTTTGGCTATAGCGGTACGAATGTAGCGGTCGGGGATGGCCGTGAGCTGCTCGCCAACGAGTCCGCTCACTCCTACGATTTTATAGTGCTCGATGCCTTCTCGGACAAAGGAACGCCACGGCATTTGACGTCTACGGGCTTCTTCGAGCTGGCCGCCTCCAAGCTGGATGAGGAGGGTGCCATCATCATCAATCTCATGGGCAAAAGCGAAAACGATGCTAATATTGCCGCGATTCACGCGACGCTACGGGAAGTGTTCCCGAACGTGAAAGCCTTCGCCTTGCCAGCGGCCAGCGCAGCCGATCGGAGGAATTACATTCTTGTGGGGGGAGGCGGCACAATTCCATATCAAGCGAGGAAGATGGCAGGGTTTGTGGAAATCGAATTGGGGCATGGCTATATCATTGAAGATTGATCATTCCGTTCTAAGAAAAGAGGTCTTTTATTATGCGATCAGCGGACTCCCCAGCCGCATCGTCTTCCGTACGGTTATTCGCAGCCGTTTCCGTGCCGGATTCCGTGAAACAGTTGCTTTCCTCTTGGTGCAACGACATCGAAGAGCAGCTTCCGTTTCGCAAATGGGTGCACGAGCAGGATTACCACATTACGCTGCAGTTTCTAGGCGATACGCCTAGCGAGCGGGTTTCTGCGATCATCTCGGCTCTTCGTGAGGCAGCGGCAGCGGCTCAGACTTTCGAGCTTGGGATGACATCGCTCGGCGTCTTCGGACGTCCCGCAACCCCCTCTATCCTCTGGGCGGGGGTGGAAGGCGACCTAACGCAGCTCCAGCTGCTTCAGAAGTCGGTATCCCAACTGCTTGAGCCGCTCGGTTTCGTTCCGGAGGAGCGCCGTTTCCATCCTCATCTCACGATTGCCCGCAACTACACGGGGGAAGAGCCATTCGAGCGCTCACTGCTTGACCGCTATAACGTGCCGGCTGCAGCAGCTGTCACTTGGAGTGTCGATGCAATCACGCTCTATAAGAGCAGATTACAGCAGCGCCCGATGTATGAGGCGCTCTCGGTTGTTGAGTTTCCCCGCTGAACAACAAAAAAAAAAGCTGTTCCCCAGAGGAGAACAGCTTTTCTATGTAAAGTTGAATTCAAGTTGTAATGGAGCGGAAGACGGGAATCGAACCCGCGACCCTCGCCTTGGCAAGGCGATGCTCTACCGCTGAGCCACTTCCGCAAATAAAGGTATGGTGCGCGTAGAGGGACTTGAACCCCCACGGTCGCCCGCCAGATCCTAAGTCTGGTGCGTCTGCCAATTCCGCCATACGCGCTTAGTATATGTGCCCCCATGATCGTTTAGTACGAAAATGGTGAGCCATGTAGGACTCGAACCTACGACACCCTGATTAAAAGTCAGGTGCTCTACCAACTGAGCTAATGGCTCAAGTAAAAAATGGTGCCGGCGATAGGAGTCGAACCCACGACCTACTGATTACAAGTCAGTTGCTCTACCAACTGAGCTACACCGGCAAGACATTCAGGAGCACTTGTCACCCTGAAAACTGGATACGAACCTTTGCGAAGGTTTCTTGCTTAGCTGATTCGAAGTATTTAGGATAAGCCCTCGACCGATTAGTATTCGTCAGCTCCACACATTGCTGCGCTTCCACCTCGAACCTATCAACCTGGTCGTCTTCCAGGGGTCTTACTAATTGGGAAATCTCATC
>NZ_QLUW01000012.1 GCF_003268025.1 Paenibacillus montanisoli
TAGAGATAGAGGCGGCCCTTCGGGGACAGAGGAGACAGGTGGTGCATGGTTGTCGTCAGCTCGTGTCGTGAGATGTTGGGTTAAGTCCCGCAACGAGCGCAACCCCTAATTTTAGTTGCCAGCACGTAATGGTGGGCACTCTAAAGTGACTGCCGGTGACAAACCGGAGGAAGGTGGGGATGACGTCAAATCATCATGCCCCTTATGAGCTGGGCTACACACGTACTACAATGGCCGTTACAACGGGAAGCGAAGCCGCGAGGTGGAGCCAATCCTAAAAAGGCGGTCTCAGTTCGGATTGCAGGCTGCAACTCGCCTGCATGAAGTCGGAATTGCTAGTAATCGCGGATCAGCATGCCGCGGTGAATACGTTCCCGGGTCTTGTACACACCGCCCGTCACACCACGAGAGTTTACAACACCCGAAGTCGGTGGGGTAACCCGCAAGGGAGCCAGCCGCCGAAGGTGGGGTAGATGATTGGGGTGAAGTCGTAACAAGGTAGCCGTATCGGAAGGTGCGGCTGGATCACCTCCTTTCTAAGGAATACCGTTTCCCGACGAGGAAACGATACCGTTGAAGACATGACGTGAACCTATATGTTCAGCTTTGATGGAATTTGTTTGGGGCCATAGCTCAGCTGGGAGAGCGCCTGCCTTGCAAGCAGGAGGTCAGCGGTTCGATCCCGCTTGGCTCCACCAAACACAACCATCACTTGCACTTTGAAAACTGGATATGAAATTTGCGAAATATCTCTTAGCTGAGATTAACGAAGTAACGATAACATCTGATGTTGTCGATGGTTAAGCTACTAAGAGCGCACGGAGGATGCCTAGGCGCTAGGAGCCGATGAAGGACGTGGCGAACGACGAAATGCCTCGGGGAGCCGTAAGCAGGCTTTGATCCGGGGATGTCCGAATGGGGAAACCCGGCTGGAGTAATATCCAGTCACTATGCAATGAATACATAGTTGCATAAGAGGCATACCAGGGGAACTGAAACATCTAAGTACCCTGAGGAAGAGAAAACAATAGTGATTCCGTCAGTAGCGGCGAGCGAAAGCGGATTAGCCCAAACCAGGGAGCTTGCTCCCTGGGGTTGTAGGACGTCTCACATGGAGTTACAAAGGTGTTGGCTAGGCGAAGAGGTCTGGAAAGGCCCGCTATAAGAGGTAAAAGCCCTGTAGCCAAAAGTCAGCACTCTCCGAGACGGATCCTGAGTACCGCGAGACACGTGAAACCTCGTGGGAATCCGG
>NZ_QLUW01000002.1 GCF_003268025.1 Paenibacillus montanisoli
GTTGCCTACGTGTTACTCACCCGTCCGCCGCTAACCTTCCCCGAAGGGAAGATCCGCTCGACTTGCATGTATTAGGCACGCCGCCAGCGTTCGTCCTGAGCCAGGATCAAACTCTCCATAAAAGTGGCCGAGCAAAGCTCGCCCATTTTCAGGGATGGCTTGTTAGCTCATCGCTGACTTGCTTCATTTTTAAACCTTTTGACAGGTCGCTCATTGTTCAGTTTTCAAGGAACAAATTCAGTTATTTTTCCCATCCGGCTTGCGGCCGGAATTAGAATATATCATAGTTCGAAACCGAATTGCAAGCATTATTTTTAAACTTGTTTTTCGTTTCGACCACAGCTTCGCGTTGCTCTCAGCGGCGGAATTACATAATAGCATACAGCTTATCGATGAATCTACTATTAAAATTTTCCAAAATGTTAGAGGCGTATTTAACCATTTCATATCCTTAAAAGTTTCTCAACATCAAATTGATCGGGAGTTTACATTGCCTATCTATGATGACAAAGTAATAGATTTTAAAAGGAGTGGAGTTAATGATTAGAAAAAAGACAGTATTAGCAACCGCAGCTGCCCTTATGATGTGTTCAGCACTACCCGCTTTTGCCTCAGAGAACGATTCACAGCTAAAGAGCTTCGGTCCTAAAGAGTTCGACCTGCAAGCGCACCGCGGCGGACTCGGACTCACCGTAGAATCAACGATCGCATCGTTCTCACACGCCCTCGAAGTCGGTGTAAGTACGCTTGAGCTTGACGTGCAGATCACCGAAGACCACTATGCTGTTATCACGCACGACCGCAAGATCTCAGCCTCCAAAGTCCGGGATACGGGACCGGCGTTCCCTGGTGACCCAGAGTATCCTTACGTTGGTAAGTACATTAAGGACCTTACCCTCGCCCAGATACGAACGCTCGATGTTGGCACGCAGACTTTGCCGCAATTCCCAGGACAACGTCCGAGCCCCGACGCAAAGATGCCATTACTTAGCGAGGTGTTTGACCTAGTCAAACTCTATAATGCGAAGAAGGTCTGGATGAACATTGAGACCAAAGTCGAAGCCGGCGCACCGGAACAGACTGCCCCCCGTGAAGAGTTCGTGCAAATCGTCGCCCGCGAGGTTCGTAAAGCCGATATGCTCGACCGGGTGTCGATCCAAAGCTTCGACTGGGGCGCACTCATGCGCATGCGCGAGGTTGAACCGAGCTTGCCCATCGTCGCACTGACCAATGGTCCACAGTTTCTCCAACCGGGACAACCGGGCGCCTCTCCGTGGCTCGGCGGCATTGATATAGACGACTTCGGTGGCGATCTCGTAGCCGCCGCCCATTCTTTTGGAGCGGACGCCATCTCCCCCGTGCATGGTTTCCCGCAGGACGGAAAAGTCACACAAGAGAACTACGTGCCTTACGTGACGAAGAGCATGGTAAATGATGCGCACAAGCTTGGCATGAAGGTCGTACCATGGACGATCGATGACGAGCCTACCATGACAAAGCTTATCGACGACGGCGTGGACGGGATCATAACCGATTACCCGGACCGTCTGCGTAATGTCATGGAGCAGCGCGGTTTTAAGCTTCCTAAGCGCTACACGGCTCCCGTGAAATGAGAAATCTAAGTTCAACAGCTCAATAACCAAGTAAAAACCCACCAGCTATGGTGGGTTTTGTTCGATCCATTTGTTTATTTTTGTCGGCCCCGTGCCGTTATGGGTATTGCCCATCGCACGCAACATTTTCGCAAGGTTAACTCGATGGACTTACGGATTCACTTAAAGCGGCGATCCGCTCCTGCGGGTACATCCATTTAGAAAGCAAAGATTGCCCGATTAGTATCAATCCGCCTATGCACCAATATAGCGGCAGCGCAGCAGGCGACGTGAAGGAGAAAATGCCCATCATGACCGGCGACAGGTACATAATCCAGCCCATCCCCTTCGTGCTTTCCGTTTGCGGCATCGAGGATTTGGCAATCAGGGCTTGAATCAGATAAACGCCTGCGGCCAGAAACGGAAGAATCAGATCCGAGGTGCCCAACTGGAACCAAAGAAAATTGTGGCTGGACATTTCCGGGTTAGATCGAATCGCGTAATATAAGCCGGTTAGCAGCGGGATCTGCAGTAGCATCGGCAAGCATCCCAGATTTAGCGGATTATACTTGTGCTTGCTGTACACCGCCATCGTTTCTTCCGTCAGTTTACGCTGTTTATCGGGATCGTTACTGTTCGCGTATTTTTCTTTAATGGCATTAATCTCAGGCTGCATGGCCGTCATTTTGATTCTCATGAGCTGCTGCTGCTTATATTGCTTGATCATGAAAGGCATAAGCGCCAGACGTACTAGGATCGTGATCGCGATCAACGCCAGCCCGAAACTGCCGCCGAACCACGCTGCGAAATGATCGATCAGCCAAGAAAACGGCGAGACAACATATTGATGAAATACTCCAACTTGAGCGTACATATTTAGCATGGTTAATAAAATCCTCCCTGTTGATTAAATGCTTAGTTCATCAACAGGGACATGCACGGGGATGAATCATCGTCAGGCGCTTCTTTGCGTTTCGTCTGCCGCGTTAGGCGGCGGCTCCGCGGTTCGTGCATACCGGATGTTTGGTTGTTTGCCGGTATTAGGTTATCGGCTTCGCGAACATGCGTCCGCCTCATAGCGACTGCTTCGGACGGAATCCAGACCAAGCATAAATAAGCCAACGAGACAAGCGTACAGATCGACATCACATAGAGAAGCGCATCATGAAGCTCAAACAATGAGATTCACCCCCTTTCCGTGGTTTAACTCAACTTTCGAAGCATGAATTTATCTTTGCCAAAGTTGAATTGATAAGTACATCCATTCTAGCTGATATTATACGACAATGGATCGGTCGCGCGACGGACACGATGCACCTAAGCCATTGGTAAATCACACCAGAGCCGGTATCTTGATCGTCGACATCGCTTGTTTCTTTTGATCGTCGTTCACATGCGTATAAATCATCGTCGTTTCAATGGACGAATGGCCAAGCAGTTCTTTGACAACCCGGATATCTACGCCGTTTCGAAGCAGCATCGTGGCAAACGTATGCCTGAGCTTGTGGCAAGACAGCCTCATATCGCTGAGCTCCGGATGTTCCGTTTTGAAGGCGGCGAAGGTTTGCTCTGCGATTTTCTGAATTTGACGAATCGACAGCCGCTTCCCTTTCTGGGAAACGAAGAAAGCCTCTTCCTTTTCCCGGTAGGGAACGATCCTCTCCCGTTCGACTTCGACTAGAACCGACATCAAGACATCAGGCACGGGTATCTCATTCCACTTTCTCCCTTTACCGAACACCTCGATCGTCCTTCTCGTTTTTCTGAGATCGTTTAAGTTCAAGCGATGTACTTCGCCGACTCGCAGACCGCAATAGCTCATTAGCAAAAATATCGCCAGATTCCGGTTTCGATAGCGGCCGTCAACAAACGCAAGGGTTCTGACGAGGTCCTCCTCCTCCAAATAGACCGGCTTCTTGTTTTTCTCCGTCTTGGATTTCTTTACTTCGGTCGCCGGATTCCGCGAGGACAGTTCGAAGTCAATTAACGCGGCATAAAAGGATCGTATTGCTGACAGCGTGCGGTTCCGGGTACGGTCATTGGTATTCTCTTGCTTGGCGACCAGAAACTCGATCACATTCAATTTCCCTGCCTCTTGGACATCGATGCCACTAAGGGATTGCAAATAGGCACTTGCTTCTCTTAGGTATTCCTTTTGAGTCGATGATGTGTATCCGGCTTGCTTCATCCAGAGCTTAAAGGCTTTCAGTTCTGTCTTGTATAGTTCTTCCAGTTCGCAGCTGTTCAGCATGAATCGATCACCTCAATCTTTAAATCCTAATGGATTATGAATAAAAGAAAGTCTGTTAAAAACGAAAGTGCGCAAAATATGTGTTTGGCGTACTTATTATAGCATGCTTGCTAGTAAAACATCATGCGCCATGAACGCGTAGCTTTGCTTGCAATGCGAGAGTACACGGTCTCAACCTCTTCTCCTCCAGTTCAAAAGGCTGCCGTTTAGCCTTTGAAGTCAGATAAATAATTTGCTGCGTGTTTGTCCGACCAATCCGCTCCATTCATTCGTGCATCGTTCGAACATGAATACAACTAAACAAGCCGAATCGATTCGATGCGGCTTGCGTGCTCATTTAAGAACTCCGTTGCTTTCAACCTTAACGTCTACTGACGGATTCATCTGGATATTCGGGTAGACCGTATCCCACTTGATGCTGCTCCATAAACCCGGATAAAAGGCTACGATATGCTCGGCTAGATCGAGCGCATCGCAATTCGCCTTCTGTATCGCTGTAATCACCTTCTTGATGTCTTCTAACAGCTGCTCGGAAGTTAACCGGCGCAACTCCGCATAGGTCGTATCCGTAAAATGGATCAAATTGGGATATTCAACCAAATCCGCTTGCGCGCGAAGGTGAAGGTCAACCGTAATGCGCTTGCCGCTGACATGAATGTTTTTGTCAATATGCGTGTCTTTTACAACCAAAGAGGCCATTCTGATCGTTCCGGTTTCGCGGCTGGGCAATTGAATATCATACGTAATGCCTTGCGTTCGTTTTCCTTGCAGCATGGAAAGGACATCCATTTGATTCATCGTAAGCTTAATGCCTGAATAAGCTCTGTTATGAAACAAGGCTGCGCCCCCGATCTGCAGTTTGCCGCCGGATTGCTCCATATAAGGCAATATAAAATCCTGTTCCGGTCCTGTCATTTCCGTAAGAAGTGATCTTACGTTTTCAGCAGGCAATCCCTTTTTCCGTTCCTCCATGGTTATTAATCGGACAAGGCTGCCCGTCAGTTTCTTGGCCTGTTTGGCATTTTTGGTTAGAGCTTGCAGTGCCGATCCTTTTACAACGGCAACTCTCGCCCCCATATTGGTGTTCACGTTTCGATAATGTACGTCGAACAGCGGGTAAATATCGTGCGATGCGACTTGTTCCCCAATAAGCAGCAAAGATGTTTTGCTCAATTCTATACTTCCTGTTCCTTGATAGGACATAAGCTCTCCTGCCCTTACGAGATTCCCGCTATTCGCCGTAAAAATGCGTGAATTGATTTCGAATTGTCCGCCGCCTTTTCCGGTCACGTCGATGGATGAAACGCCCACTATCAATTTGCCTTCTTCATTCTGATCGATTGAAACCCCGCTAATCATCAATTTATCTCTCAGAAGCTGTTGATCCCAGCAGCCTGAAAGAAAGATCATGGTTACTATCAGGAAAAGCACGCGAAGCCGGCTCATCGCCCTGCCTCCGCAATAGAACTCGCCTTAATCTTCGACAGCATGAGAAGGAGAAGCGGAAAACCTATTACTAAAGCATAGGAAGTCCAAGCCAGATACCGATTAAACGTCTTCAATGTGTCGTGACTGATCGGCAGAGTGACCGTCAAGGCGATCAAGACTGCTGCCCACAACGCAGGTTTCCGGTGGCTTTGAAGGCGAAAGAGAATTTTCAAACCTTGGGAGGAGATATAAATTTGAAGTGAAATGGAAACGATGACTACGCTCAGCCATATCGGGATAAACAACTGGTCTAATCGGTTCACCGTTTGCAAAGCTGTACCCTGCAGGATATACAGCCATGGGTATTCCATGAGCGTTACTTCAAGCTTGCTTAAACATAAGGTGATCGAACAAATAACGAGCATGAAAATTATAGCCGTGCCGAGCAGACTGAGCATGAGCGCTTTGAATGCGTTGCTTTTGCTTGGTTTTACGAACGGAAAAATAATCATTATGATCTGAAAGCCGAGCATATGGATGAACGCGGTTTGAATGGCTTTAGCGAGATCACGGACATCCGATTGAATAAACGGCATAAAACGCAACGGTTCAATCCCGTAGCGCATGTAATCTTTGAACGAGAGCAGTAGAAAGATAAGGAAGATCAAGACGGAAAAACACGTGACAATGGAACAAACACGGGCGATGGCCGAGATGGATTTCTCCCCCAGCAAATAGCATGTTATGCCGATGCAAAGGGATAGAAACCACTTGGGCGTCCATAAGAACATCCAGGATTTCAGCACTTCGCACAGTGACCAGAGCATCCAACCGCCGAATGTCAAAAAATAGATGACGTAGCATATCGTCAGGAATGTGCCGAATGTCCTTCCAGTCAGTATACTGCTGTATTCGTAGATCGACTGTCCGGGGAATTGTCTGGCGAGCATATACATAATGATCGCGCAAGCCGATGCTGCTCCCCATGCTACGATAACGGCCAACCATGCGGAGCCTTTGGCTGCCGTAAACAGCGGTGACGGCATGGCATATATACCGAGATTGAGCTGTGCCGCGAAGACCATGAAAAAAAATTGGATATTCGATATTTTGCCCGCCTTATCCAAATCGGCCACCCTTTCTTTTGCGAGTGTTCAGCTTCCGTGTTTTTGAGGTGGATTTCAGCTTCTGATACTGCTCCAGTCCCGGTAGGTGCAAGATATCTTTCAACGTAAAGTAAGGCACGCCCAGCACTTCGATCGCGCATAAATGAATGAGCATGATGATAAAAACCAGTGACACCCCAAGGAAGCCCGTTAGCGTCGCCGCCAGCATGAAGGTGAACCCCATCAACCGGGAGATGCTGCTCATTTCTGCGATCGGGATGCAAAAGGAGGCAAGAGCTGTAATCGCAATTACGATAATCATCGGCATCGAAACGAAATTAACCTCGACGATTGCGTTTCCGATGACAAGGCCTCCTACGACACCGATCGTGCTGGCTATGCTGGTCGGAAGGCGAATGGCCGCTTCGCGAAGAAGCTCAAGTATCACTTGCATCAATATGGCCTCGACAAGAGGATGGAATGGGACAAACTCCGTGCCTAATTTGAAGTTGTAAAGCACGCTGGCAGGTAAAATATCCGAATGAAATGCCACCACCGATATATATAAGGCAGGCAGCATGATCGAAATCAAAAATCCCAATACCCGTAAATGGTAAAAAAAGTTGCCGATATAGATATTGTTCATGAAATCTTCGGTAGACTCGAAAAAATTGAAGAACGAAACCGGCAGTATCGCGGCGGAAGGACTGCCGTTAAGGATGATGACAGCCTTTCCCTTCCCTAAATGATAAAGAACGCGATCCAACCGTTCCGTAATCATGATCTGCGGAAACGGCGAATAGCGCTTCTCCATGAACATGCGGCTAATCTGCTGGACGGTATTCAAGTCAGTGTCCTTGATATCGGCCAACAGGCTGGCGATCCGGCTTACCGTTTGCGAATCTGCCGCATGCTCCAAGTACAGCAGACCGCCTTGCGTATGTTTAAATTGACCGAAATCCGAGTATCTGACGGCCAGTTTATCGTTCACAATGTATTTGCGAATCAAGGCAATATTGGTTTCCAGCGATTCGACAAATCCGATATGACCGCCTGTAACGCTCTTTTCATTCTGCGGCTCATCCGGCGTTTTGTCCTCGTTAAACGGAACGGGAACCGCGTATGCGCAAGTGTCCCCTTCCAGCAAAATGATGGCATTGCCTTTGACCAACGAGGCCGCGGCATCGGTAAGAACCTCTTTCCGCTCGATTCCCGTTATGGGAATCGCCTGAAGCAGATCTGCCTTATCTTCCGCTTGAAGCAGAGGAGCGAGCAGGTTCTTATGCAGCGTCTTCTTATCGACAGTCGTTGCCAAAAAACAGAGCTGACATCTTCTGCCGCCAAAATCGAATTCATGCCACTTTAAATCATCCGCTTGATTAAACATCGACTTCAACGCTTGCTTATTATCGTTCATCGAGGTTGTAAATGTTGTCATGACCAGCACCCTGCGAATTATACTCGAACCATACGTCTTATAATTTGAGAAAAATAGGGATAATATTCCTTAGTCGGGTCATGTGGATCTCGCGATTGCTAGCCAGGGTACAGGCAATAAACATCTGTTCGACGAACGTTAGAGATTTTAAGAGAAATCAAAAGCCCCACAAAACTGCGATTCTGCAGTTTGTGGGGCTTTATACGAATGCAATTTCTGCGGATTAACCTGATCATCGCTACATCTGTTCACTCGATTGACTCGCAGAAAGTACGTTCAATAGAAACGGCAAATCCTCCGGAAAGCTAAGCGGCAATGCTCTTAATTCGTCAGCGGATTTCCAGGCAATGTCGTGGATCAACCCATCCGGGTCCTGAAAAGCCGGTTCTCCGCCGATAACATCGCAAGCAAAGTAGTGGACCGTGTACTTGATGCCATAAGATTCGCCGCTTTTCACATGAATCTGCTTGCCAACGGCAACCTTGTAGCCGGTTTCCTCCCAAGACTCCCGGAAGCAGCACTGCTCCAATGATTCTCCTTCCTCCATGCCGCCTGACGGAACCGACCAGCGCTTCTCCTCCTCCGGCTTCCCTTGCAAAACCATGAGCAGCTTGTTCTCCTCATTAATACAAACAGCCGCTGCACCTTTCCACATAGTCAACACCACTCCTTCCAATAGTCCCATTATAAGGGTTGGAAGGTTCATTCCCCGCATAACATTGTGGCGGAATAAAGGAATGTGATAACCGACATCACAGACGCTCGACCATGACCACCCAGTCGTAGCCGCATGTCCTGACCTGTGCCAAGTGCCTTATACTGATGTTACGGTAATGGGAGCATCATAGATTTTATTCAGTTCCTGTTTTCCGTTCTCCACGACAAAAGAAGCTCTAGTCGCAACGTGGGCACCCGGACGAGTGATATAAGGAACAACGCGGTAATCGGCCTGCCAATGATCCGGCGTGACGGTGCATCGTACATAACCGCGGTAGTTGTTATAAAACTTAATATGCGGGTTTTCCGCCAAAACCGCGGCGTTTCCGCTATCCGAGCCGTCACCTCCTGACGAAATCGAGGTTCCAACAAACTCAACGCCGATATTTGCCGAATTCGGATTTTTAAAATCCGCTTTCAGCTCATTCGCCCAGCTGTTATGCACATCTCCGGTGATGACAACGAAATTGGAGAGGTTCCGTTCTTGAATGAAGTTCAGAATTCGGTCCCGGTTGGCCGGATAGCCATCCCACGCATCCATACTGAGCTGCTCGCCGACTCCGCTCTTAAAATCCCGGACGGCAAAGAAGACCTGCTGCGCAAGCACATTCCAACGTGCTCTGGATTGGCCCAGCCCGTCCAGCAGCCAGCGCTCTTGCTCCGCCCCCATAAGGGAACGAGACGGATCCATGGATTCCGGAGTAGGCGGTTTTTTTCCATCCCCGTTTGCTTGATCATCGCGGTACTGCCTAGTGTCCAGAATATGAAAGTCAACCAAGTTGCCGTAGTTCAGTCTTCTGTACAACTGCATATTGGCCCCATACGGCAAGGAAGAACGGCGGAGCGGCATATGCTCGTAATAAGCCTGGTAGCCGGCAGCACGCTGCTTAATAAACTCTTCCAACGTATGCTTTTGATCCGGATGCAGGCCCGCATAGTTGTTTTCCACTTCATGATCGTCCATCGTAACGGCCCAAGGAAAAGCCGCGTGGGCCGCTTGCAGATGAACGTCGCTGCGGTAGAGGGCATGACGGTTGCGGTAATCCTCCAATGTTAGGATTTTCGGGCTGTTATGCTGACGAACGGCTGAGGTGTCGACGCCGCCCTCGTAGATGTAATCCCCCAAGTGGAATACCAAGTCAAGATCTTCTTTGGCCAAGTGCTCGTATGCGGTATAATATCCGGCTTGCCAGTTCTGGCAGGAAACGAAAGCAAACGACATCTTAGCTACATCGCTTGCAAAAGGAGGCAGCGTCTTTGTTCGGCCTACGGGACTGGTCTCCGGACCGGTTCTAAATCGATAGTAATAAACGGTATTCGGCTGCAGGCCTTCGACCTCCACGTGTACCGAATGTCCCAACTGGTTTCTTGCAAACTCAACGCCGTGTTTTACGATCTTATTGAAGTCTGCATCAAGCGCCATCTCCCATTTTACCGGAACGTCATAATGGGGCATGCCCCCGCCGTTTAGCGGATCCGGTGCCAGTCTTGTCCACAAAACAACGCCATCCGGCAGTGGATCTCCGGAGGCAACCCCTAGCGTAAACGGGTATGATTGGTGGTTGAAGGGGTTGGATTCCTCCGCAAAAGTTGGCTTGCCGCCCTTCAGGGTGCTTGCAATGGTCAAACCTAGCGAAAGTACCGCTGCCTTTCCGGACAGACGAAGAAATTCGAGGCGGTCCATTTCCTTCAAATTCAGACGGCTGGAATCCAATAGCTTTTCCAATGCTTTCAAATCTTGATCCTTGTCCACATCAGTTCTCTCCTCTCAGGGTTCATTCAATTGAAGTGTAGAGGAGATATGTTAAATCGGTGCAACTTGGAAACTAATATTTTGTAAAAAGCCCTGAAAAAACTAAGGTGTAGATATAAGGCTCTGCCTAACAGGGTCGACCTAAATCCCAATAACAGATACTGATCCTGGATGGTTTGATTCGAAATAAAACGTTAAAAAGCAGCGAAATCGCTGCTTTTTAATGTGAATGTTCAATTTTCTGCTCTCACCAAAGTTTCCTACATTCTAAGACCGGCAAGAACTCCGGCCAGTAAAGGCAAACAAGAAACAATCCCAATCGCCCAATCGATATCGATAAGGTCAGGCAATGTTGCCCATAAACAAAAATAAAAAGACTTGATCGCAACATGCAATCAAGTCTTTTCCTGAAACAACTCAAATCTATGCCTGGTGCCATACGATGTCTTCGAACATTTTGACGATGCGCGGGATGAATCCCTCTTCATATTCTACCGGATACTGAACGATCGCATGGTAGACACGGCCACCGTGTTGGAATATCGAGACGGTTCCCAAAATGGTCTCTCCGCTTCCGCTTTTGCCGGCAATATCGAACTCGCTCTCCGACCATTCAAAACGGTTTCGGCTCGGCTCAGTCCGCTCTCTGATCTCAAAACCGCTGTTCTTCACGACTTGCTCTGCGAACGCCTTTTGTTCTTCGATCGTCGTGATCGTTCCGGTGAAAATATGCACCTTTGCGTCCTCGTTCTTCTGCCCGGCGAAATTCGCATAGACGAGCATCGCGTCCCCCTCGCCGGAGCTAGCCTCTTCTGCAAGTAAGTCGTTCGCGATATACGTCGAGAATCCCAATGCCGCACTTTCATGCAACGTGAATTCGAAGGATTCCTTCATGCCTTCCAGCTCGATCGTATCGGTCTTCGTCGCCGGCAGGTTCTTCCACGGATCCGGTGTTCCAGCCGTCTCATCTGTCTGCGGATCGCCATTCGTTACAGAAGAATTCGTTGCGGCGGATTCTGACGGCGTCGTACCAGTTGTCGTTTCCATGCTCCCATCTGGATCTGATGTACAAGCGCTGAGTGCAGCAAGCAGGATGACGGCGGCCACGAGCCATGCAAGTTTTTTCATAAAACACCATCCTTGAAATCGTGATGCCCCAAAGACGATCTGGATTGTAAATAAGTTTCACTCGTCGCCGCCCAAATTGGAAAATGGGCTCCTAGAGCGATCGCCCATTAGTTCAACGAAGCGGAATTGTCTTGTTGATGAGTCGCCGTCAGACCAATTTGGTATCCTAAAACAATAAACCCGATCCCCTTAAAAATAGAACCGATCATGGTTATAAGCAGCTCCCCACTGCCGGCAATCGTTCCTAAAGCAAAAATAACGGTTCCCACCAGTAGCAGTGCCGCTCCCCAATAGGAAAGAACTTTATTTCTCAATATGGACAGGCTGACAAGAATCATTCCAAGAACAAACAACAGTGGTCCATAGGATTGTATAGGACCGTTTAGAGAAGCGGTCAATACTTGTTTCGTTTGGACACCTGTAACCGAAGCCATCTCTACAAATATAATGGCGGTCACGATCATTGAACCGATCACCCCAAGAATCAGCCCTAATGTGCCTAATACTCGATTTTTATCAGCCTGAGCCGCATGTATCCCGAAAAAAGCAAAAACAAGAACAATATGAGCAAGAAATACAATACCCTTCCCTGAAAGAGTCTCTTGACTTGCAAAATAATCAATCGAGTGTGCTGCTCCAAGCAAAATGCCGCCGATTATCGACATCCATCCGGAAAATTTCAATGAATTATTTGAACGATTCACCTCAAATCATCCTTTCTGTTTCTTGCTTATTCCTCTTTTTGAACAGTTTTTAAGTAGCAACCTCATGCTGCATGACTGTACTGCTTTCTAAAAAGTTGAACCGCTCCACTTGATACAAATCATAGATCTGTTCCGAGTGATTGATCGACTGATACAATTGCCTGTTCAAATCATTTGCTAATTTCGCGTACGGCAGTTTCTCAACCGCTTTCTTCGATCGGATATTTTGTTTTCGTATTTTCAAAAATACCGTTTCGATCTGATGTTCAAGAAACAATTCCGTAAAAAAGAGTTCCTTCGCTCGTCGGTTATAACCTTTTCCAAAATAAGGAGCACCAATCCAAGTAGCTAAAAAGCCCGTTTTATTTTCTATATCATACAGATGAATGGTACCGATAGGTTGTCCCATCTCGTTCAAAATCGTCCTAGAGATACAGGTTCCCTGTAATTCTGCAACGACCAACTGTTTGGTTAGGAATAAATATTCTTCATACGATTGGCACTTGTAACGGACGTAAGGAAAAACTGCAGGATCCATCATTAATTTGTGCAGAGAATGGCATTCATGCAAATCATGTTTTTTTAACATGTAAACTACCACCTTAGTCCATATGAGTCGCTTTTCAAGCAATTCAAGTATACAGAAGGACTTTGTGGAATTTATAAAATCTAGATTGTATTTGTGTAAACAATGAATCGGAATTGATAACTAAAAAAGCCCGCGGCTTCGCGGACTTCAATCGGACATTGGTGGCGTTAGCTGCGGGGGTCCATTTTCCAATCATGCAACCGGAACGCTGTTATGAACCAGCTTTCGAACGAGTTTCAATACCCACAACAGGATTAAATATAAGGGTGGATACATAATAGCAGAAAGCCAAAGCTTCCATTCATGGTGGTAAAAGTACCCGGCTTTAACGGCTAACCACTCGTAAACAACAGCGAAAACAGACCATCCCCCAATGTACCAGCATTTCATGGCTCTACTTTTCATCCACTGATAGTAATTTAGAAAAATAGCGTTTACTGCAGGGTATATACCTACGATGACTAGGAAGTACCACCACTGTACCCCTGGGGCGAAATAACCATACCAATCAAGTTTCAAGTCGAACGCAAGATCGACAATTTGTTGTAAAACCATAGCAAACATACAAGTAGAAAAAAACTCGATGGACGTCAGCCTTTTCGGCATAAATATGAATAACACATTAAATACGATAACAGTTACAAATAAAAGCCACATACTTGACCTCCTTTCGTTTTATTTTCCTCAAATAACCATTAACCTATACAACACATCTTATTCTAATACCGGGTCGCAGCGGTAACGTTTATAATGAAGGAAATGACTTCTATGAAGGAGAGGGTCGAGCTTATGAGGGAACCTGATTTAGCAGCCTTGCATCCGAAGGAGACACTGGAGGCCCTGCATGACTTCCGGTTTCCTCCTTATATCACGCTTGCCCACATCTTTCACGCGCCATCGGACTGGGGATTCGCTGACCGGCAGCTCAAGCAATATGCTCTGAATTATGTCATTGACGGCAGAGGCGAATTTACGGCCGAAGGCACGGTTTACCAGGTCGGCAAAGGCGATGTCTTCTTCTATCGGCCCTATGAAATGCATGGGCTTCGGTCGCTTCCGGGAGCCCCTTTTATCTCCATAACCGTCGTCTTCCATTTTGCCGATATGCCGTTTCAGGTGGATGAGCTGCTTGAAGGCGCTGCTATGCTGGGCTGCTACGAGGGCCATGCGATCGAACATCAATTCGCCGAGCTTGTCGCGCTGTATCGTCAGCCGGGTCTTGCGAATCGCATGCAATGTCAGTCTTTGCTTCTGTCCCTTCTGTCCGGGCTATCCCGCAGCTCCGGTGCCGCGAAGGCAGAATCCCGCAAAAATTTGGCGCGTCTGGTACTCATCAAAAATCAAATCGAGAATCATCTCGCTGAACCGCTCGACGTCCCTGAGATTGAACGGCTAAGCGGGTTGACTTGGAATTATATCATCGCGGAATTCAGACAGGCCTTCGGAATCACACCCATGCAGTTTCTGATTTGGGCCCGCATTACGAAGGCCAAGGAGCTTGCGCTCCAGACGCCGCTTTCGTTTAGCGAAATCGCGGAGCGAGTCGGCTACAACGATGTCCATGCTTTCGGAAAAATGTTCAAAAAGAAAACGGGCATGAGCTTAACGGAGTTCTGCTCCTCCCTCTATGAAACCGATCATCATATCGAACGTCCCGACCAAAAAAGATAATCGCTATTTTGGACACCCTTTCCATAATGCCGGCTACATACGTTTCCTTCGCCCGATTTTATAATAAACATAGAATCGTGGAAGGGATGATTTCCGTCATGACAAATGGTGTGCAGCATCGAATACTTACGCATGTAGGCAGCGGCATGAAGCTGGAGTGGGACTTGGACAAGGATAGGGCAGATTTATCGCCGATCGGTACCGAAACGGATTCGGGGCAAACTGACTTCCCTCCCGTGTGGACCGGCAGTTTGCTGCCGGCCTTTGTGATTGATTCGAAACTCTATATAAAAGCTGCGGCAGCTAACATCTCTTTCGGCTCGGACGGTGAATGGCGGATCTCGCTCGATTTAGGCGAATACGGCACCGGGCTTCTTCTATGCGATGCGCAACCTTGGGGATTCCGCGTGATGAAGCTTGAAGTGGAGTGGTCCAGGGATATACGCATTGAGTCCTTGCAGTTCGGCACGCGGCTGCTCACGGCTGAAGAGCGCAGACGAACACCGCGCGCGGATTGCGTATTCTGGCCGGACTGGGCCGCGGAGGGTTACTGTGTTCCGGCTGCAGGCTCCTCTCCCACCCATTCGTTCTGGCGCGCATGGGACATGGGGGACGCGCGGTTGCCGCTGGGCAGCTACGGCGATGCCATGGGTACGCCGTATGCCGCAGCTTTTCCAAGACCGATGTACGCTGCGGCGATGGGCGGCCGACATGGCTGGCTCGCTTTCGGCCCAGGCGAAGTGCCTGACGCACCGCTCTCTCTGCAGCTTCAGTCCGCTACGGCCAGCGTTCACTACTTGTATCGCGAGGATTTATGGGGTGCGCCTGACCCGCGCAGACGTTCTTGGACGGAGCCCCTTCGGCTTGCTTGGGGCGGCTCTGCCTATGACTCGCTTGCCGCGCTGTATGACTCCTTCGGACCCTTCGAGCCGAAATCTTCCCGCCATCTTCGCTCCTTCATATGCACATGGGGAGATTTTAAGGAGAAGCGTTACGACTTAAAGCAATTTACAAAACGGGTATCTGCCGCCACGCCCGCAGACATGGTCATTCTGGATGACTCCTGGGAGACGTTCAACGGCAGCGGAGAGCCGAACCTAGCGCTATTCCCGGACTTTGACGCGGATCTTGAAGGTATTCGGGATCATGGGTATGAGCTCGCCTTTTGGCAAAGCGTGGGCTGGACCGATGATCCTGCGGCGCAAGGCTTGACCGCGAATGATCTACTGTGCGGACCGGATGGCGAGCCGCGCCAGTGGAGCTGGTCGGGAAGTCCTTTCGGCAGCCGCGGCCACTACCTGCTGGATCCTAGCTCCGAACGGACCAGACAGCTGGTTCGCGAGCGGACTGTGCGGATCGTGGAACGTTGGCGTCCCGCCGCATTGAAGCTGGACTTCGGCTACGGGTTTCCGGGCCCGGACGCCTGCGCGCCCCGCAACCCCGCGTACCGCGGAGAACGGCTTGCTTTCACGTTGCTGAAGCTCATCTACGACGCTGCGAAGTCGGTTGACCCAGGTATTACAATCATCTATTACGGCATTCATCCGCTCATGCGAAGCGTGTCCGATCTGATCAATCTGGATGATCTCGGCGACGCCGGAGACAGCGCCGCGCATGAAGCTGCCGGGCACAATCAGCGCTGCTTATGGTCCTCTCTGGCCGCAAGGCACGGCATGGCGGTAAATACATCGACCGGCTACTATTGGGATACGCTCAGCGAGATTCTGCTCGATACGGCCGTCGTCGGCGTAAACGGGCTGACGCTTGGCGAAACCGATAACGACGGGAAGCGGATGACGCAAGCGGACATAACCAGGTGGACCGCGCTTCAAACGTGGCGCAGACGCACCTGCGGCTGGAAGCCGCTCTGGCTCGAAGCCGAGCTCGGAAGCAGCAAAGGCGAGCCGAAGCTCGTGTCATGGGGCCGGTTGGAGTCCGATGAGGCACCTGCAGCGGATGAGTCAGGCGGTGATTCAGCCCCGCGATTAACCGCTCTGGCTCTGCGGAACAACCGAACGGAACCGATCCAATATGCCGCCGTTGCCAGTTCAGTTACGTTCATGGGAAGTTGGGCGTTAATCGCTCAAGATGATGCCGATCTAGCGGTATCCGCATCATTCGTCTGCATTCCATTCTCCGCTGGCGAGCTTCGGTTAGAGCGCCCTTTTCAACAGGTTCACGCATACGCCGTAGTTGATGGCAAACTTTCCCGCGTGCGCACCATGAAGCCGGACGAATTGCCGGATGGGAAGCTTGTTGTGACAACGGCTAACGAGTTGTCTTCAATTGCCGGGTTTCTGATCGAATAACGCCAAAAAGCCGCATCATCCGCCAGTAGGGGGACGACGCGGCTTTAAATTGTTTAATTTTACGGACATGGATGACCGTTAGAGATACAAAATCGGATAATTTGGCTTCTAACGGACATAAATGACCGTTAAACTGATTTTTTGAGCTAAAAATGCTGATTTTTCAAGCTAACGGACATAAATGTCCGTTAGAGACACAAAATCGGAAAAACTGGCTTCTAACGGACATGGATGACCGTTACAGTTTTGAAGCCGCGTCATCCGCCAGTAGGCGGACAACGCGGCTTCTTTTCCGCTGGCTAGACCAAACTGCCGCCATCCCGGCAGCCGAATACGGCAAATCCGTACGCTCCCGGCTTTAAAGGCTGCTCGGCACGCGAAAGATCGTTACCGATGAACATCCCGGCTTCCTCGACTTGTTCAAAGTCGCCGAAGCGGATCGTGCCGGCCTTGGCGATGCTGTTGCGGATATTTACCTGCCGCCCGTTCGCAAGTCGGATTGCCGCGCCTTCCCCCTCAAGCTGAGGCTGACGCCCCTTGAAGCCATCGATCGTAACCTCCTCAAACGATTCAATTTCAAGGCCATTCCGCATAAATGTAGGCAAATCATCCGACCATTCGAGGTCAAAGCCGTGAATCGCCAAGCCTTTCACATGCTTGGCGTACAGTGCCGGGATGTCATGGCCGAATACCTTCAGCCGATCATCCAGCGCTGGACGGAAATCCAAATTTCCGCCGAACGACTCCTGGAGCGGACCGTTTTTTACAAGCATGCGAACATGCTCGAAGGTCACGTTCTCGATTGAACACTCTTCGCTTCCGTAGATCACGATGCCGTGTTCGCTTTTCACGGTGATGTTCGTGAACGTCACGTTGCGCACGCTGCCCGGCTCTCCGGAATGCGGGAAGCCCTTCACCGCGGAAATATGAATCGGCTCCGCCTTGCCCCACCATTTGCCTTTGTGAAGCCGCGTCTCGATCATGATGTTGGAGAACACGACGTTCTCAATCGACTCGCTCTCGCGCAGGAACAGGCCGATGCCGCGGTTGGAATCGCGAATCACGATGTTGTGGAACATGAAGTTGCGGAAGCCGTACGTATCCCAACCGATCCGAATGCCGGCGGAACGGGATTTGATCGTACAGTTCTGCACGACGACATTTTCGTTGCCTCCGCCGCCATACCCTTCCGCGCATGGACTGAAGGCTAGCCCGTCGTCGCCGGCTTCGATATTGCAATCGCTGATGCGTACGTTGCGGCTGCGGCTTACATCGATGCCGTCCGAATTCGGAATAAGCAGGCTGTTGCGGATATCGAGTCCATGAAGCAGCACGCCGTCGGCGCAGGCCACGTGCAGGCACCAATTCGGCGCATTCCGGATGCGAACCTGACTGACCTGTGCGTCTATGCCGTTCAAGATGAGAATCAGAATTCCGGGTCGCTCGTTCATGTCAACGGGACCGTCATCCGCTTGATCGTTCTCCCGGAAGTAATCGTTGCCCTGACGCGTGAACGACGCATCAAAATCGCGAAGAAGATCCGCCTGATCATAACGCGCGAACGAGTCGCCGTTGCCGTCGATGACCCCGCTGCCCTGAATGGCGATATGCGTCGCGCCTATGGAAGCGATGAGCGCCGTATTCCGAAATTCGCTCGTATAGGGAAGCTTCGGATAATCTTCCATATTCGGGCTTCCGAGAAGCACCGAACCGGCATCGAGATGCAAGGTCACGTTGCTCCGCATAAAAACGGTACCGCTCAGGTAGGTGCCGGAAGGCAGCCATACGGTACCGCCACCCAGCTCATGACAGTCCGCGATGGCCTGATTGATCGCCGCCGTGTCAAGGGTTTCGCCGTTACCAACCGCGCCGTAATCAAGCACGTTAAACACCAAGGAACTCATTGCCGTTGTCATCCGCTGGCCTCCCTACCAGAAAAATTCCGTTCTCCCTTTCAGTTTCAACACGGCTTCCGTAAAGAAATAGTCGCCATAGATGATCGGCACATCGACATAGGCATTTTTCTCGTAATAGCCCGTTGCATGCAGCAGCAGCCCCTGCTCCGACTGATCCCATGCCCCGTATTTTTCGTCCAGCGACCGGATGATTTCCGCTCCCGCCCTCCGGTAAAAGTCAGCGTCGGCGCCGGAGCAATGCGACGCGATCTCAAGCAGTCCGGATGCGGCGATCGCGGCGGCAGACGAATCCCGCGGCATTCCGGTTTGATCAGGAAGCAGGAAATCCCAATAGGGCACCTTGTCTTCCGGCAGTCGCGACACAAAATAATGCGCGGTCCGTTTCGCGGCTTGTAAATATCTCTCTTCTCCCGTATAACCGTAGCTGAGCGCAAACCCATACAGAGCCCAAGCCGTCCCGCGTGCCCATGCCGACTCGGCCGCATGCCCTTGTCCTGCCAGCGCGCCGGTACGTTCTCCTGTCTCGGGATCGAAGCAGACGATATGATAGACAGACCCGTCAGGCCGCATAAACTCCTTCAACGCCATATCCGCATGCCGCATGGCGAGATGTTTATACCTCGGGTCGCCAAGTTCATTCGAAGCCCAATAAAGCAGCGGCAAATTCATCATGCAGTCGATGATCGCCCAGCCGCTGTGGTCTTCGCCGTTCCAGTCGGGCCATGCCCGAATGAAGTCTCCCTGTATATTGAACCGGCCTGCCAGCAAATTGGCCGCCATTAGACCGTGCCTTTTGGCAACCGGGTCCTCCGTCAATTTATACTGTGCCACGCTGCTTAAGCTGAACATGAAACCAACGTCATGATGGAGCTCATCATAGGACGTCAACGTTACGCTAAGTTTGACCTCCAACGCTTCGGCCGTCATCCTAAGCAGCTCGTCCCCGGTCTCACGGTATCCTAACCATAATAGTCCGGGCCAGAAGCCTGCCCCCCAGTCATGCGCGGGGCATGAATTGTACGCGCCGTTGAGCGATGCATGAGGGAATTTCACCCCGATTTCGGATGCGTTGCGGGTTATTTTCGCCGCGGTTCGTTCCCAGACATCATCGATCCATTCGTTTCGATCCAATTGCGTCATCGTCTCTGCTCCCTTCTAATCGATATCGTTCGGGTACCGGCCTCTAGGGCCATCCGTTCGTGAAGCACGATGCGGTACATGCGTTCGCCCCAATTCCGCTTCAGCCTCGACTCCATCTTGTCGATCGGTTCGACGACCGCGTCCAGCACGGCGTGGTCGAACGTCAGCACGGCCCATCGGTCCGGCGCATATTCGAATCGCAGCGCTCCGTCCGCCGCCGGAATCGGCTCGCAAGGCGTCACTAAACTATAAAATATAGCGTTCGTTGCTTCCTTCACCCGAAATTGATCGGTCACCTCGACGTATGGCTCGTCCCCGCGGCATAGCATGAACGAACGCCTCCATTCAGCAATGCCGGCTGCGTCCGGATACGCATCCGCAATATCGAGGGAAAGTCTCGATACTTCGAGCGACTTCGCATACTCGGCATCTTTTGCCCGGAACTGGCCGCCGTTCTGCTGCAGCACGCCGCGCACCGTCGGCAGATTGTGATATTGGGACTGCAAGTACCACAGCTCATACCGGTCCGGCCCGAACGTCTGCGCTTTGTATTCCTCGGTGCCGAGATCGATGAAGAGGGGATAGCCATCGACGAACACGATGAAGCTGCCCACGTCGTTATGATTATGGGATTCGAGATTATGACCGCCTTTCGCGGCCAAAAATAACCCTTCCTCGCTTCCTTCGCTTTCCCGTGCAGCCATCACTTGCGTTGCAGGCAGCCAGGCATCGCGGACATAAGGAGCCTTAGCCCCGGACTCAAGACGCTCGCGCTCCAGGAACAGCGCCTGCAGCTGCGCGTACATTTCAAACCAAATATGGATGACCGGTTCTCCCTCCGGCAGGCTGGCGCCAAGACGCTGCAGGTCTGGATCGCCTATGCTTCGGCCATAGCGGTACATCACGTCTCCGCCGATCAGCGGCATCGCGTCGCCGTCCGCGAAATTCACGAAGTACCGGCCGTGGATATGCGCTTTGTAGATGTAATTGCCGATGTCCTGGATCAGCGGTTCTTGGAAAATATCGATTACACCGTTCGTGGCCGTTGCCAGCAGCTCGAGCGCAACATACAGACCGCCTCCGGAGGGCCCCCAATAACCGGGACCCTCGTCGCAGCATCCGTCTGATGGGTACGTGCCTATGAACACATCCAAGCTGCGCATGATCTTGCGCACCGCTTCCGCACGTCGCTCCGAGTCTTCCTCTATCATCAGAAAGCCCATTAGCGCGCTGCTATTGCACCATGGATTCCAGTTGTTGACGCGGATCCCCTCGTTGAAGCCCATCCACCAGTAATCGTCACGTTTCAAATAGGGATCGAGAAGCCGGTCCCGGACTTCCTTCTCGATTCGCCTGTTAATGCGAACGCTCGCCTCGTCCAACCATGTTTGCATCGTATACCGGATCCAAATGAGGAGATCGTCCGTCGCGCACGTCACAAGCTCCACGATATGATCCGATGCATCCGGCATGCATTCCAGCATGTTCTCTTTGGCATGCAGACGATGCAAAGGAGGAACCCAAGTCGTTTCTTCGCAGATGACGTATATGCCGTTGATGACTTGATCCATGAATCTCCCTTGCCCTTCGATGCATTCCGCGATCGCCAAAATACCGAGCACGCTGCGTCGCTCGAATATCGCTCTTGTCCGCGTATGCAGTTCACCGCTTCGCCAATAATCCCGGTAATGCTCGACCTTCAAGGCCGGCCACTCGTAATCGATATACGTCTCGGCCAAGGCGATCCATCTGTTTCGGGTTTCCGGAAGCAGCGCCTCCCAAGCTGCGCGGTCTTCCGCCTTCGGAAATGGCAGAATCCGCTCCCGCGGCAGAAGCGCCGCCTTCAAATCCAACTGTTCAAAACGGTCATGCAGCATGCCTGGCTCTCCTCTCATCATCAAACCGGTCTTGACCGTATTATAGATCCGGGCGCTCGCGGAACATATAGTAAATATCGCGTTTTCGTTGTCCTTTGTTATCCAGTTTGAAAAAGGGGCGGCATAAGCGCAAAAAAGGTCAACCCGCTTTTCCAGGTTGACCTCGTACAAGCTAACCCCTGGCTGCGCCGGCTTCCAGCGCTTCGCGGAACGCCCACTTCCCCATCCAGCGTTCGCCTGCCGCGATAGGGATCGGCGTGCTTTCCGTCACGCGGCGAAGCAGGTCGATGCGCTCCAAAGGCAGCGGTTCTTCCACGAACAGCAGCCCCGAAGGCTCCATGCGCTTCACGAGGCTGAGCGCACGGCTCATATGCGTGTTATGAATATCGACCGCGATATCGATCGAACGGCCGACGGTCCGGCGAACCGATTCCACGCAGGCGACGATGTCCTCGAGGTCGGCAGCGACCGCCAGCGAATCCGACGGGCCGAAATGCAGCTTCAAGCACTTGAAGCCCCACTCCGCGAGCGTTTCTGCGGATCGCGCCATCCGTTCCTGGGCGGAAGCTCCCTCGCCAGCGCCAGTGCCGGTTAACGCAGCCAATGGACCGGGCCGATAAGGCATGCCGGGTTCAACGGTATACGGCGGCTCGTCGTGACAAGCCCGGTAGACCTTGATCCGGTCTTGATAAGGGCCGCCCAGCAGCTTGTGAACGGGCACCCCGTATGCTTTGCCGGTAATATCCCACAGCGCCATATCGATTCCGCTAATGGCGCTCATTTTCACGGGACCGCCGCGATAGCCGTTTCCTGACTCATACATTTTGCGCCATAACCGTTCCACCTGGGTCGGGTCTTCCCCGATCAGCAACGGCTCGAGCCGCTTTACTTCCGCAATGACCACCTCCGGGTGATCCTCGAGGTACGGTTCGCCTAAACCGCTGATGCCCCGGTCCGTGTCGATCCTCACCCAAACCCAAGACGGCGGCACTTTTAAAATCGTCAACCCGGTAATTTTCATCGCAATCCCCCGACTCGCATCAGCGTCACTCGAACGTAAATCCGCTCACCGCTTCACCCAGCCACACGGCCGTTTTCTGCCGCCCTGTGCCAGTATCCTCGATGCGATTGCCGATAAAGACGTTGTCCGCCGCCGCGCCAATCGCATAGATGCCGAAGCCGCCTTCTTCGAAACTGCCGTTATCCTCGATGACATTCCGGAGCCAGCGGTTGCCGTTCGAGCTGTTCCCCTGCTTTTCTCCCCGGAACTGGATACCGCTGTTTCCGTTCTCGGAAATGACATTATCGGTGAAGAGGTTATACGAATCCTTATGGCCGATCGAAATCCCGCAGCTGCCGTTGCCGCACATGCGGTTGCGGCTGAACTCGCCATGCCGGACGCGCCAGCAAATGAACAAGCCCGCCAAACCGTTGCGTTCGAGGGTGCAGTCCGCCACAACCGAGCGAACCGATCCGGCCCCCGGATGGAGTCCGGAGCCGGTGCATCCCGTCACGGTACAGTTGCGCACTTCGATATCCTCGGTAATTTGCCAGGAAATGCCGTCGCCATGAAAGCCGCGGACTTCAACATCGCGAATCCGGCAGCTTCCCGCTTTGTATAAATAAATCCCGCCGGCTCTGCAGCCGCCGATCGGATAATTGCGGTCGCCGTTGCCATCCACGACAAGATCCATAATGCGTACGTTGCGAGCTTCGAGCACCTCGATGATCGAGCACGCATTCGTCACCGTGCCGCCATCCTCCGAGATGTAATCTCTTTCAAGATGGCGGTCGAAGAAAAGCGTATTTCCTGCGATCCGCGTAATCGTGGCCGTACTTTCGTTAAACCCCCATTTTTGCGGCTCGTCGTACAGCTGCATGCCCATGCCGGGCTCGAATCCGGAAGGATCTTCTACCTCGGCCTGAAGCTCGCCCGTGTCGGCATCCCTCGTAAAACGCGTCTTGATCCCGTCGGACTTGCGCAAAATCGTCTTCGGGCCTTTGCCTGCTAACGTCATCCCGTCATATAGCCGTACTTGTCCGGTCACGCGGTACGCGCCTTCGTCGAGTTGAATCGTCCCGCTTCCGCCGCTGCGCAGCAGCTCCCCTACCGCCTGCTGAATGGCAGCGGAAGTGAATCCTTCGATGTCGCATCCGGCTCCGCCCACCGTAATCGTACGGCCGGTTTCCTTCAACATGGACGCACCTCTCATGCCTGCTCCCCCTTTACCCCTATCGAACCGCTTATCCTAAATCGTTCCAGCAACTCGCCGTGATGCGCCTTCATTCTCAAATAGCTTTCCGCCGCCGCGCCGTTGCCCCAATCGAAGATCGTAAACACGCCGATCCCGAGACCATTGTCGTTCACGACTCCGTCGTGGCCGTAATTTTCCATCATGAAGCCGTAATCCTTCTCGTTGAAGAACGGATGGGCTTTCTCCCACTGCGCTTTCGACGTCGGGTTTTCCGGACAATACATCATGACGAACGAGCAGCGAAGAGCGGCGAGCCCGCGTTCGATATACTCCTCCCGATTCAGCGCATGGCCATAGTCGATGATCAGCTCGGCATACAAGCTTTGGCGCGCATCGTTCCATTCGCCGTCGCAGTTCATGACTCCGAAGCCGCCCAACGCGCTGACATAAATATACGGCGGCTGCCAGGAGGCCTGCGTCATGAGCAGCTCATCGAGACAACGCTCGCCGAGCGCTAAATAAGACGCATCGCCGGTTTGCCGGTAGCAGGCCAGAAACGCTTCCGCGCTCCAGAACATGGAGAAATTGCACTGCTTGAACATGTTGTTGCGTTCCACTTTGCGGCCCACTAGCTCCTTGCTTCCGTAACGGCAGCAGGACCAGTAGGTTTCAAAGTCCTCCCAGCGTCCCGTCGGAACGATCTCGACGGCAATCACATCCGCAGCTTTCAACGCGGACTGCAAATAAGCTTCCGTTCCGGTAAGCGCATACAATTTCAGCAGGAAGGTGACCGACATGGCGGTTTCCGGCGAATCGTCCAAAATCCCGAGCGGCTCAAGCGTCTCGTGATCCAGCCAAGCAGGGAAAAAACCTCGCTCGTCCTGCAGTCCGAGCAGCGCATCCGCATAACGAACCGCATAATCATAAAGACGCTCGTCCTTTTCGAGCTCCTCGTACCAGCGCAGCATCAGGAGTGCCGTCCAGCTCATATCAAGCACATGATAAGGCGCCGTGCGAACCGGATGAACATCGCTCACGGGATTTCGGTTCGAATTGCCCCAGTAGGCCGTCTCCCATCCTTTGGACCGGTTGACCTCCACGCCATCCACCGATAGACGCTCCATTTCCGTGGCGATGACGGTCGGAAACAATCCGCCGCGCTGCGGGGCAGCGAGCGCCAATTCTTTGGTCAAACGCGCGCGCTCCAGCATTTGCGGGTCATTCGTTTCCAGCCCGTACCGGAACACGCCCTGAGCGGAACGCAGCGAGCTGAACCAAGCCTGGTTCCAAATGGAGCGGAACTCCCGTTCATTAACCGGGCCCGGATAATTCGGGCTCTGCGTCACATTCACGATAAAGGCCGCCGCTCCGACTTTCACGCCATCCAGCTCGAACTCCTGCCATACGGCGTCCTTCCAGCTATCAAACGCCCATTTATAGGTATGGCTCACCAGCCGGTCGAGAGGCAATTCCTCCGGCGCTCCCCCGTGGAACAACGGGCTGCCCCATCGCTCCCACAGCAATTCCAGCACCGGCCGCCAAGGGTTGTTCAGCGCTTCTTCATCCTCGAAGGTCATTAAGTAGAAGCCCGCTTGAACGGTGCCAGCCGAATATTGCGCACCCGCCTTCCGCTCGTACAAGACATGCTCGGTCACTTGATACTCGCTCATGCCGAGCGTCAGCCGGTTGCGCAGCGCGTCATTGTCCATATACCAGCGGACAGGCGTTCCTTCGCGCATCAGATCAAGATCCGGCACGAGGATCAGCAGTTTCTTGCCATCCATGGCGATCAGCGCCGGCGACCGGAAGCTGTGCTGGTCGATGATATGCCGATCCGTTGGCGTCAGATGCGGAGCCCAGTGGAACGTAGGAGTGAACGATGGCTCGATGGTAAGCTGCCAATCGTCCTGCTGCACCGCTGTATCAAGCTGAAACGCCAGATTGTATCTGACTGTATGCTCGTTGATCCATTGGCTCGTCACTTCGGGTTTTACCGACCCGATGGTATCGCACGTCATGCTTCGAATAAATCGGCCCATCACACGATTTATATGAAATGCATACGTTTCCATTTTTTCCATCCCTCCCCCTTAAAGTTTTCGGACTCCGTCTCTAAATTCCTGCGGGGTATGGCCGGTCATTTTTTTGAAGCATCTTGCAAAATAGGCGGCAGACTCGAAGCCGACCGCTCTGCCGATCTTATGAATTTTCAACTGCTCTGGAGCAGCTGCTCCTTTGCCTTCTGCACGCGGGTTTCGATGATAAAGTCGGTCAAGCTTGCCCCTGTCTCCTGCTTGTACAATTTGGACAAATACGAAGGAGACAGATAAACGAACTCCGCCAGCCGAGTCAGCGATAAATCGCCGCCTAGATTATGTTTGACATACTCCTGGACGCTGCGGATGACTTCGTTCGTCTGCTGCTCGTTCTCGTTAGATTTCTCGTCGAACAGCACGTTTGCCAGCTTCATGAATTGTGCGGCCGCATCCCGCCAGGTCGCATGCTCTTCAATGCTGAACAGCTTGCTGATGTTGAAGTGCTCGGAGACCGTCTTCATGAGCCCCCAACGGTTAATGTACGAGATAAACATCGAGACGACGGAATAAAACACTTCGACCGCCGTCCCTGTTTTGGCGACTGATGTTCCGCTAATCGTCCCCATAAACGAATGGAACAGCTCCATAAACTCCTCTTTCTGCCCTTTGTCGAGAAAATCGGAAAGCAGCTGCACCGTACGCATCATCGTTCTGCCGTCCTGCCGTTCTTCAAAGGCTTCGAACAACTGCTGATCCGACAACAAGATTTCCTGTCTCGTCCCGAGACCGCGCGCGAACAGAAAGGAAAGCGTATCGAACCGCTGTGATATTTGATCCCATTCGAACGGCTCGCTGACAAGCATGAAGGAGCATGGGATCTTCAAGCAGCTGCTGCAGGAGGATTGGATGAGCTCCATATAACCGTTTAACATATGAATCGGCCGTGTCCGTTCCTCGCCAATCGCCGCCGAATCGGAATCCTTGGACTGCAGCAGCCAAACGAACCGGTCCTGGCCGTATTTGATTTGAATTAAATGAAATGCATCAGCCAAGTATTCTTCCGCGATATTATGAACCGCATAGAGGAACAGCATTTTGTCGGACTGACTCATCTCTTCCCGCCAAGCGTCGACGCGGCCCATGACCATGAGCAGCGGCCGATCAGCCTGCAGCGGGATTTTCAGCTCCCGCAGCTGCGCGTTGCAGGCTTTATTATCCGCCGCGGCCATGGTGCCGCCCAGCAGCTCCAGTAAATATTCGCGCTGCATCAGCGGAAGCGCCTGCGTCATCTGGCTTTCGGCTTTGCGCACCAAATGCTCGAGCGCAAGCTCGGATTCCAGCTGCTCCACCGCCTTGCGGACTGCTCCGAGTATTTGCGCGTCGCCTTCGGTCTTGAGGACATAATCGGTTGCGCCGTTGCGGCTCGAGGTATGAATGTAGTCGAAGTCGTTGTACCCCGTCAGAAAGATCACTTTGCATCTCGGCCACCGCTGGATGATTTCCTTCTGCAGGGCAAGACCGTTCATGCCGGGCATCTCAATGTCGGACAGCACAATATCAATACGCGTAGAACGCAATATATTCATTGCGTTCTGCGCGGAATAAGCATGATAGAGCTCCAGCTCGGGAAATTCGCTCAAATCGGAGAAAAAATCGATCAGTCCGTCAACGATGATCGGCTCGTCATCTACAATCAATAATCGATACAATCGAATTCCCCCTTCTTACTTGTGTTACTGATCGGCTCGAACCGGGCCCTTTTCCTTGTCAATCAGAAGGTCGGCAAGCCGCTGCTCGCGATCGGGAAGCTTAGGGAATGTACGGCTCGGCACGGTCTGATACCAGTATGCGACGGAGCTGTAATCATCGCTGCGTTCATGCAGGCAGTTCTCTATCCCGTTGCCGGCTGCCGGATAACAGACAGCTTGCTCGCCATAGGCAAGCGTTGCGGATTCCCGAGGTCCATACCCGATCTGCTGCACGGTCACCTTCAGCGACTCGCGGAAATAGATCGGATCTTTGCCGTGGAACCGGTACATGGAGAAGAGCGCGTTCGGGTAGTCCACCATCGGGGCCCCCTGCTGAGGCGTGACGACCTCCCGCAAGCCCCATGCGCTTCCTATATAATCTTCGAGCCCCGTACCGCAAATCGTGGGATAGGCTTTATCTTCATCAATGAAAAACTTGACTTCGCCCTCGCCAAACCAGGTTTTCTCCTGGAGGATGCTTCGGACGCCGATCACCGTGCCGAGATAGACCCCGGTCCCTTCGACGCCGTCAAGAATGACGTAATCCTCAAACAGCGGGCACAGATTTTGCCGTCTGAACTGCGCGTGAAAATAACCGGCTTCCTCGTCCAGCTTGTCGCCAAGCGTGAAGTCAACCTGATAGAAGAGCATTTCGACATCGATCCCCGCGTCATTCTCGATCGTGATGCGGGCATGCGTGCGGAACGGCATCGGAATCCAGCAATTGAATCCCCGCTCGTCCTGCATCGAGACATAATCCGTGATCATATGGCGCTGTCTGCCGTGCGCAACGCCGAAGAAATCGCCAAGCGGCACTTCAACGCTCGGCTGCTCGTTATTGTCCCAGTACATCCGTACGATCAGATTGCGCATGTGCGTTACGTTACCGGGCGGAATCGTGCACCAAATATGTCTGACGATGCCCGTTCCATCCACGTCGAGCAGCGTATGGATGGCGCCGGCTTTGAATGGCGACACGCAGGCCGAGCCTTTGCGCCCGTTATTGGCCTGGCCGCCTGCGCCTCTTTCGGACTTCATATTTTCCGCGGTAGCGGCGTAGGATCGAACCGTTGTCGGACAATTGAACAACATCGTTGATGACCTCCCTATTATTCTTTGACGCTTCCCATCACGATACCTGTCATAAAGTAACGCTGAAGAAACGGATACAAAAGCAATATCGGCAAAGCGCCGAGGAAAATCTGCGCCGCTTTGACGTTGCGGTCGGATAAATTTTTGAGCGATACGAGTTCGCTTTCCGATAGATTCGTCATGTCGCGCGCGACGATGATCGTCTGCATATAGCTTTGGAGCGGATATTTTTCAGGAGAATTCATATAAATGATGCCGTCGAACCAGGAATTCCAGTGGAAAACGGTTGCAAACAGCGTTATGGTCGCGATTGCGGGAAGCGAAATCGGAATGACGACTTTCCACAGCGTATGCCAATGATTGGCCCCGTCCATATGCGATGCCTCCATCAACTCCTTCGGAATGTTGCGGAAGAAATTGAGCAGCAGGATGACGTTAAAGATCGGCACGGCCACGGGAAGCACCAAAGCCCAGATAGAGTTCAGCAAATGAAGCTCTTTTACGACCAGATACGTCGGAATCATGCCGCCGCTGAAGAGCATCGTGAACACGAATATCCACACATAAAGCGTTCTAAAGCGGAATTGGGACGATTCTTTTGATAACGGATAGGCGATCAGCACGACGAGAAACATGTTGACGGCCGTTCCCAGTACGACCCGTTCCACCGTCACGAGCAGCGACCGCAGAAACTCCGGTTTATCGGCTACATATTTGTAGGCGTCGAGCGTAAATTCTACCGGCCAGAACGTAACGGCGCCTCTGGCGGCCGCATGGCTGGAGCTGAATGAAATGGCGAGTACTTGAAGCATGGGAAACAAACAAAGAAAGGCGAGCAATGCGAGAAATACGAGGTTGCCATATTGAAACAGGTAACGGCCAAAGCTGTTGTTGCGTACCATATCGTCCCCTCCTTGCGGCTATGCTTAATGATGAGCAGCTTGTCAGAAAATGCGGTAATTCGCAAAACGGTAAGCCAAGAAATACGATGCGGAGATCAAGATGAACGAAACGACGGACTTGAACAACCCGACGGCCGTCGCGATGCCGAATTGGAAGTTGATCAATCCAAGCCGATAGACATAGGTATCGATGATGTCGCCGGTCTCATATACGACGGGGCTATAGAGGTTAAACACTTGGTCGAAGCCGGCATTGAGAATGTTGCCTAGGCTAAGCGTAGCCAAAAGAATGACGATCGGCGCCATGCCGGGCAGCGTGATATGCCAGGTCTGCTTCCATCTTCCGGCGCCGTCCATTTCGGCGGCTTCATAGAGCGCAGGATTGATGCTGGTCAGCGCGGCTAAGTAAACGATCGTACTGAACCCGAACTCTTTCCAAACATCCGATACGATTAAGGAAGGCCGGAACCATTCCGGCGTACCGAGAAAGAAGATCGGCTTTACGCCGAAAATCGATAGAAACTGGTTCACGATCCCATTCGACGGAGACAGCACATCGATCAAAATGCCGGAGAGGATAATCCAAGACAAGAAATGTGGCAGGTAAATAATCGTTTGAATGACTCTTTTGTAGACCGCTTTGACGACTTCATTCAGAAGCAGCGCGACAATGATCGGCACGATGAGGCCTGCGATCATTTTGAGCACCGCGATGATGATCGTATTGCGGATAACGGTCGTCGTGTCCGGCATTGTAAACACATACTCGAAATTATCGAATCCGATCCAATCTGAACCGAACAAGCCTTTGGTCGGAATGAAGTTCTGAAAGCCGATCGATAAGCCGGCCATCGGCAAATAGCTGAACAAAACAATCATCACGAGCCCGGGCAAAATCATGAGGTGTAAGCCCCAGTCCGGAATTTTGTTTCTGGTTCTCATCGCTGCACCCCTTATAAGTAAGGAAGAAGGGAAGGAACCCTTCCCTTCTTCCTTCAAGATTTATTGATTGTTGGCCGCGTACCAATCGTTAAGCTCTTTCGTAATTTGGTCGCCGCCGGATGCCTTCCAGTTTTCCACGAACGTGTCGAAGGAATCGACCGACTCGCCCAGAATGATCTTCGTAATCATCTGCTTCTCCATGTCCATCAGGATAGAGCCTTTCTGCGCCATCGTCGGCGTTGGAGCGCCGATAAACTCGTTCGTCAGCATCAATTTGTTATCCGTGTAATTGGCGATGACGGAGTACGAACCTTCAGGACCCCAGGTGCGGTCTGCTCCCCAGTTCGTCACGTCCTTATCCTTCACGTATTTCATATAGGCGTCATAGTACTGCTTTTGTTCAGGATTCAGATTGGACGTATCCTCGCTCTTGAACGCATCCTGCAGCAAACGCCATGCGTTCAGATTCTTCTGGGGGACTTGACCGTCAACCGGCGAGAACGGGAAAATGCCATAGTTTTCGCCGTCGATGATTTGCGTGTGATAGACGGACGGCTCGGATGTTTCTCCATAAAGCTTCTCGTAGTACAGATTCAGCATTTTCACGAGCGCTTCCGGATGCTTGTACCCTTTCTTCACCGCATAAAACCACGTGGATTGCGGTTGAACGACCGCTACTTGCGCAGGCTTATCGTCCACCGAGACGATCGGGTAAGGCTTCCACTCCATGTTCGGATTTTTCTGTTTGTCGGTTGGATCGATCGGCCAGCCGATGTTCCAGAAGTGTCCGAAATGAACGCCGGTCTTCTCGTTCTTCTCGTTCTCGGCCGATTTCGGGCCGTCATAGACGACGAATTGCGGATCGATGGCGCCGGCTTTGTATATCTCCTGCAGTTTCGCCAAGGCCGCTTTCATTTCCGGCTGAATGGAGCCGTACACAAGCTTGCCGTCCTTGTCTTTAATCCACATCGAGGTCGATTCATTGCTGTACGGGTAAGCATGGAATCCGTTAAACCAGCCGCGAAGGCCGGAGTAGCCGTCCCACAGCGTTTTGTTCAGGTTTAGACCGTACGTATCTTTCTTGCCATTGCCATCCGGATCGTCGTTTGCGAACGCCAGAATGATCTTCACGAGATCGTCCATCGTCTTCGGCTCCGGCAGTCCTAGCTTGATTCGCCAGTCTTCGCGAATCCAGATCATATCTACATCGTCGTTGCCGCGGACATAGCCCGGAATCGCCATCAATTTGCCGTCGTACGAAGCCGACTTCTTAGGCAGTCCGTTATTTGCCGCCATCGTTTCTTTCAGCATGGGGGAAGCATATTTCTCGAACACTTCCGTCATATCCTCGATCATGTCGCCCTGCACCAGCGTTTGCAGCTGCTTCGCGTTGACCGGGATCAAATCCGGCAAGTCGCCGGAAACGATGGACACGTTCATCTTCTGATCGAATTGGGCATTGGATACGTTCCAATTGTTTTTGATTTTGATGCCTAAAAATTCTTCGTATGCTCGTGACCAGGTGTTATTGTCCCAGGAGTCGCCTTTCGGAAACTTCGTGCCATCGAGCGTGCTGCGGACAGTGGTAAGGTCGATTGGAGGATCATATTTGCCTAATGGATCGATCGATTCTTCTGCGGTATTCGAGCTCGACGCTGAATTCGTGCCAGCGCTGTTCGAACCTGCGTCATTCGAGCCGGCGGTGTTCGCGCCGCCCGAATTGTTGGAGCTGCAAGCTGAAACGAGTATCATGGAAACCAGACTAGTGACTAGCAACAAGTTAGTCCTTCTTTTGCCCATTTGATTGACTCCTCCGCTATCTATTTGTTTACAATTTCATTATAGAGGCGGATGTTTCGGTCAAAATATACTAAAAATCCGTCATCCGTTGAAGTTTCTTATCCTCTTCATGCATTTGCGGCCGCATGATGACGAGTTCCACTCGGAGCCCTCCGTTCTCTCCGTGACCGAGCACGATGCCGCTTTCCTTGCCGAATTGCAGCTGCAGCCGGCGATGCACGTTCCGAATCCCGGTAATCTCCTCGCCGTCCATAGCCGATCCAAGCTCGGATTGCATCTTTTGCAGGCTAACCTCGTCCATTCCCGCTCCATTGTCCTCTATTATAATCCGGACCGTTTCCGGGTTTGATGCAATCCTGACCGAGATAAGCCCGTCGTCGCTCATGCGCTCGACCCCGTATTTATAGGCGTTCTCGATAATCGGCTGCACGATGAGCTTCGGTACGAGCACGTCCTTGCAGTCATCCGGCAGCGGATCGAATTCCGCGTCAATCCGGTTCGAGAAGCGGATCTGCTGAATGTCCACATATAAGCGGGCATGCTTGAGCTCCTGCTCCAGCGGAATTTCGGATGCGCCGTTGCGCGTTATAAATTGGAAATATTCACCCAGGTACTGGCTGAAAAGAATGACGCTCTCGTTGTCGTTCATCTTGGCAAGCCGGTGCAGGATGAAATAGGTATTGTACAGAAAATGCGGATTGATCTGCGACTGCAGCTGCTTCAGCTCTGAATTTTTGGCTCTCATATCCTGTTCGTACAGCTTGTGGATGAGGTCTTTCAGCTTCGATACCATCGAATTGAAATGCTCATAGAGATAACGGAACTCGTCCTGGCCTTTGGGAAGAGCAGCCGGCTCGAGATAGCCGTCTTCCACTTTGCGGAACAGGAACACCAGCTTGGTAAGCGGCTTGTGGATTAGCCGGTAAACCCAAAGCGCGAATACGGCAATGATCAGCATCGATATGACCGACAGCAGCCAAAACCAGATGCGATAGGAGCTGAGGTCGCCGAGCACCTGCTTCTCCGGTATATAAACTAGCAGCGCCATGTGCGTGCTTGGATCCATTTGATAGGAAACGAGATAGTCCGTCGTACCCGATCGAAACGATTTGATTTCCGGCTCCTTGTCGGACCGGACCTGGATGTTGTCCAACATGGATGCGATAAAGGTACGGTCCTGCTCATTCGTTATGGTCCACCCTTGCTGGAGGTCGGCCAGTACGGCGCCCGCGCCTTCATAATCTTTCGTAAAGGTGGCAAGCGCCTTGCGGAGCTCGCTTACGGAAAGCTCGATAAAAACGACGTAATCCGGCTTGAGCTGCGTCAGGATCGCGTCCGGATAAATGTAGCCTAGCAGCAGCCTGTCCTGGTAGTACATGAGTGGGGAGCCGGTTGCGTGAAATTGCTTGACGAACGCGTCCACCGCATCCCGGTCGACGGTGCCGATCGCGTTGTCGTTGGAGACGACTTTGCCGGTCTCCAGCATTTGAGCGGAAACATTTTTGATATATGTGCTGGACGTTTTAATGATTTGCATTTTCTCCTGCGCCCTTAGAATCGTCTCGCCCCACTCGTATTTGCCAAGCGTATTGTACAGATAAACCAACCTTTGCAAGTCGCGGTCGAAAATGAATTCTTTCTGGTGCTGAATCATCCGGTTCAGTTCCACGGTGAGCAATCCGGAGAAATAAGCGGTTCGCGCACCCAGCGATTTGTCGATTTCCCGTCTGACAGCCGACTCGCCCTTCGAATTGATAAATAGGCTGAGTACGCACAGAGGTGCAATAACGCACATGAAAACGATGATTATTTTGGAGAAAATCGATTTGGAATTGAACACCTCTAGCGCTCTCTGCTGCATCTAACGATAACCTCCTATTTGAATGCAATGCGGGCTATTCTGCCATTATGGGTATTTATACGTACGCTTTTATATATAAACATTCTATCTTTCTTGTCTTCTCATGTCTTCTTAGTAATTGTTGGCAGGAAATGCGGTTGCCTTCTAGTACTACTGAGTGAGATTCGCATATTCGCATACTCAGCAGAAGGAGTGTTCGTAGTGGAGGAAAATAAAGCCTGGCGGGCAAAGTGGATTTGGCTGCCGGAGAACGTTGGCTCGGCGGATGCGTCGAGTCATGATATTGTCTATTTCAGACGCTCCTTTCATGTTCCGGAAGGCAAGGCATGCCGGTTGTCGATCGATGTTTCCGCGGATAGCCGGTACCGGTTGTTACTGAACGGGGAATCCGTTTCCGTTGGTCCATGCAAAGGCGACGGCTCCGCCTACTTTTACGAGACGATTGATTTATCCTACCGGTTGAGGTCCGGAAACAATGTGCTTGCCGCTAAGGTTGTGCATTTTCCGTATGTCATGAACAGTAGAAATGCAGTCAGCAGCCCGGCTTCCGTGTGGCGGTCCGATCGCGGGGCCTTTCTATTAAATGGCGAGCTCGAAGACTCGGATGGCAGCGTCATAGAGCCGCTGCATACCGGATCAGGTTCGTGGCTCGCGCTTCGAGACCGTTCCGTGCGATACCAGAAAGAAACATTTACGTTGTTCGTCGGCGGCCCCGAGACGGTTGATGGTGCCTTAGTCCCCCACGGCTGGGAGCGAGCCGGGTTTGACGATGGCGGCTGGTCAGCTGCCGAGACGGTCAGCGATACGCATGACGGGATGTGGGGCGCGCAAATGCCTTGGCAATTGACGGCTCGGACGATACCTGCTTTATATGAGACGGAACGAAAGTTCAGGCGGATCATGCGGTCGGGAGTTGTTCGCGGCGGTGTGGAGACGGTTCGCAACGAGGTAAACGAGGAGCCGTTCTCCGGAGTCGGGGTTGATCTGTCAGAGTATGCGGTTTCCGCGGGAGAGACGCATTGGTTCGAGCTCGACGCCGGCGCGCTCAGTACCGGGTATCTGCAGCTTCGGTTAGCCGGCGGGTCCGGTTCCGAGGTTCGGCTTCTCTGCTCGGAGTGCTATGAATATCCCTCGGCGCCCGGCGGGAAGCGCGATAAAGGAATTCGTGACGAATGGAAGGAAGGTAAAGCGCTGTATGGTCCAGCGGACATCTATGCGGCAGCTGGAACGGGAGTTGCGGGAAATCCCGAATATTACGAGCCTTTCTGGTTCCGCGGATTTCGTTTTGTACGGCTTGAAGTGACGGCAAAGTCAGATCCGCTCACCGTGATCGGCCTCACGTACCGCGATACAGGCTACCCGCTTGAAGTAACGGGGCACTTCGCTTGCTCGGACGAATCGTTTAGCCCGCTTTGGGACATCAGCTTGAACACGCTTGCCCGCTGCATGCATGAGACCTATGAAGATACGCCGTATTATGAGCAAATGCAATATACGATGGATACTCGGCTGCAGATTCTTTACACCTATATGGTCAGCTGCGATGATCGGCTAGCCCGCAAAGCCATCCATGATTTTCACAGTTCCCTTCTTCCCTGCGGTCTGCTTCAAGCGCGTTATCCGTCCGTCATCCCGCAAGTAATCACCGGCTTCTCCTTCTTCTGGATTCTGATGGTGCACGACCATTATATCCATTTTTCCGATGCTGCCCTGGTTGCGCGTTACCGGCCGACGATCGACGCCATTCTGGAATGGTTCGCCCGGCGCGTTGGTGCGGATGGCCTGGTCGGGCAGCTGCCGGAAAGCTATTGGCAGATGATCGACTGGGTCGAAGAATGGAAAGAACTGTACGGCGCGCCTCCGGCAAGCCGCGTCGGGCCGCTGACCGTCATCAATCTGATGTATGCGGATGCGCTTCAGAAAGCGGCCGACCTCAATGCGTATACGGGCCGCGGCTGCGTGGCCGCCGAGTATCGGGAACGAGTGGCACGCATCAACGCCGCGGTTCGTGCGTCATGCTACTCATCGGATCGCGGCCTGTTCCGGGACGGTCCCTCCGTCCAGCAATACAGCCAACATCCGCAAATTTGGGCTGTAGTATCCGGCGCTGTAACTGGTAAGGAAGCTGAGGTACTGATGCGGAGCATGCTTGCCGATCCCGGACTTCCGAAGGCTTCCATCGCGTACGTCCATTTCCTCTTCCGCGCGCTGTCGCAAACCGGCCTTTATGGCCAGACCGCATCGTTGTGGGATATATGGCGCGAACAAGTCGACCTCCACTTGACCGCTTGGGTCGAAGACCCCGTATGGCAGCGCAGCGATTGCCATGGCTGGGGGGCTGCTCCTTTGTATGAATTTCCAGCGGAAATACTGGGCATTACGCCGGCTGAACCGGGCTTTGCCCGCATTGCCGTAGCTCCCCGCCCGGGAACGCTTCAATGGGCATCCGGGGCCGTGCCTACCTCGGCAGGGATGGTCTATGTCTCTTGGCGATATGATGACAACAACGCATTCTGCTTACAGATCGATGCTCCGCCGGGCGTGCCCGTGACGGTATCGCTCCCTGACGGATCGGTTACCGAACTGCCGGAGGCGGTAGGCTCTGAATTGAAATGCATCGTAAATGCGTTGAATTGATCCATTTTGAAAAAAAGGGCCTGAAAGTACCATGGTTCAGGTACTTTCAGGCCCTGATTTTATTTATAGAACGTTACAAAGACCTCGCGATTCGAAAGCCGAGATCGTCAATCCGAAATGTCGGATGACTGCGGCGGCGGCACGTTGCTCCGCAGCCCCGGGGTTCCTCCGCCCAGCTGCCGCCACGGAAAACTCGGTAGGAACCATATACGTTTGCGTCGTATACATCCCAGCACCATTCCCAGACGTTGCCCAGCATGTCATAAAGGCCCCACGCATTGGGGTCCTTACTCCCTGCTTCTCGGACGTAGCCTTCCGAATTATCGCGGTACCAAGCGATGGTATCCAGTTCGCCGTACCTGTAACCGTTAGTTCCCGCTTTGCACGCGTATTGCCACTCCGCCTCGGTTGGGAGACGATATCCGTCAGCCTCGGTGTTCCAAATGACCTCACCATCGCCGCCTATAGAGTAGCACTCCTTTAGACCACTGTGCCTGGAAAACAAATTACAAAAGTTGATTGCGTCCTGCCATGACACATCTGTAACAGGGGTCTGCGCGGCATGAGGAGGACAGGCTTCTTGTCGCGTGATTAAGCTGTATAATGCCTTTGTAACCGGTATCGGCGCAAGCCGAAAAGCATCTACCTGAACCGTCCAAGATTTCTTGATTCGATCATCCCTTAGTTGCGCGATGCCCGTTGGTATGTATACCATCGGATAATCTGAATCTTTAAACGCGTCACCCATGTCGAATTCCCCCTCGCATGCTGACCCTTCACAATAGCTTAGAATAAATAGATTTTAACTCATTCCATGCAAGCTAGCGAAAAAAAACAGCCGTTCGTCGATAACGGCTGCATTGTTATTTACTCTTGAACCAACTGCACAATCAATGGATGTGGCCGGCTTTTTCGTTTTCTGCATCAGATGCGGATATTTCCTCAGGCAGATGTCCGAATGACATGCCGGGCACCTCGCGCGGCTTGTACTCGATGACGTCGGAGGAATAGATAGCCACGAACAATTTGCCGGGAACCGCCTGAGCTCGAATGAGGATCGGCTGATTGTAGAGGTTCTGAAAGACAAAATCGGGACCGTCCCAGCTGACTGTCGCGTCGCGCCCCGGCCTCACATACGGCACGTTTCGGCTGTGCGAATAACGCTTCACGATACGCAGCCCCGCACGGTCGGTCGCATTGAACAGCGTTGAAGAGACTTGGCAAATCCCGCCGCCGATCCCCTCCGATAATTCGCCTCTGACGATGACCGGAGCTTCCAGGTAGCCTTTTTCTTTCGTACGCTTGCCGACGACCTTGTTGAAAGAGAACGTTTCTCCAGGGAAAATGACCGTATTATTAATCGCCTTTGCTGCCAGCTTGATGTTATGCGAACGGTTTTTATTGCGGCTGTTATAGTAGGTCGCATATTGGCCGATCGGCTTTTCCTTAATATTCGCCAGCAGCTCGCGGTCAACCCGCGGATAGACGTCGACAAGCGGCGCATCGATAACGGATGAACCTGTGCCGTAAAAGAACTCGAAAAACTTTTCGGTAAACACCCTCTGATCGAGTCTGTGCCCATTCTCTTCGGGTATGATTCCCCCTTGATCGTTAATGGCCGCGTTGCGAGGGGCTTCATAGCTTTGTTGCTCCAAGGTTTTTACAAGCCGGTCGAATTTGTCCAAATCCACCATCGTGAAACCGGGTGATGCGTAATCCGCGCGGTTGATCACGACGGGGGATCGCCCCTGAAGCGTCACGGATAATTGCTCTTCACTGACGCCCTGCTGAAGAAGCCACAATATGCCCGTCATCCAGAGCCAATTCATAAGGCGTTCTCCACATGTTCGATTTTCCAGGCCTGCAAGACGGAGCTTCTGCGTAATTGAAAGACAAGCGACTTCTCCGCCTTCCGGAAACCGTCGCGATAAATAACCGCCGTGGCCGGTATATCGATGGCAAGCAGATCGGATGCTTCGCTCTCCGCGAAATCGGACATTCTGCGGATGGCAATAATGCCGGCCGCCTCCTGCTTCAGGCGCGCCAATTGCTCATGGTTGCGATATGGGAATATCGCGGTCATGATTTCGGGGTCCCGCTGATTGATCGAGATAAAAAACAGCTCCACAACATCGTTTGGCGAAGCATGCTGCACATACCGCGTTAGCTTGCCGGCCGCCTTTTGTACCATCGTCTGGTGATCCGGATCTACGCTCCCGGTTTTATGCGTGCTGCTACCCAGGAAATGGATGCAAAAATGTCCGTTAAAGTCGTTATCCGGAATGCCGTCTCCCCCGTGAGGCATGCCGTGCATGGAAGCGGCGATCGTATTGCCGTCTTTCTCAACAAGGATGGCCCTTCTTCTCCAACTCCACTTTCCTTGATAAATCTCCTTCATAATCTCCGTGTCGCGCTTCGTTAACGGCTGAACGTCGGCATGCGTGCTGCCCGCTCTCCGCTGCACCTCAAACCTCAGGCCGGTTTCCAGATCGACAACGGTGACCATCGATTTCATCGTAATGATTTGCTTGGCTTCAGGCCACGATAACAATCTTCCGTAATGCTTCGATTTCAGAGCCGATACATGGGTTTTAAGCTGTTGCTTCATGTTGCCGCTGAGCTGAATCGCCAGGGAGTGCGCCGTATCGTACAACTGATAGGCCAGATCGATGCTATAGGCTTTATCGTTGATCGACAAATAGGTATCGGTGATAGGAGCATATTCTGTTTTTTGTGTTGTGCCTTCCGCAACCGCATTGACCCAAACTTCTGGATCGAGCGTCATTTTGGATGCAAAGGCCGCATTGGGCGAGGTTTTGACGATCAACTGGACGGAAGGTTGTTCCGATTTGAGCGCCAAAGTCTGCGCCGGATCGCAAATCAACGCAATGAAGGCTGCGCCGATCAGGAACAACCGATGAATACCTTGACCTTTCATCCTGTCTTCTCCTTTCTGAATAACATTTTTCCCCATTTTTTGGAAGTATTATGCCCGCTTTTCATAAAACTATGTTGCCCGTTCATGAAATGAAAAAAAGAGCGGTTGCCTTCGGCAAACTGCTCCAGTATACGAATGCTATTTATTCGTAAATTTTTGCCGCATATAAAATATCGGCAAACGTCTTCCATGTCGGTTGCTTTGGAACGAGCTGGTTTGTGTTGATATAGTAAGCATCCGAATCCGTAATCCAGGCTTCCATGGCCTCGAGGTACCTAGCTAAGGTTGGGTTTTCCCAGTCTTCATCATTCGTGCTTAAGTCATTCCTAAGAGCTGTGAGAAATTTGAGAAAATCCTCTTTTGACTTTATATCGTTTATCAATTCGTGTGGCTGCATTGCAGTCCTCCTAAAAAAAAATCCGCGGAGACCGCGGATCTTCATATCCGGAATATGGATCACCGACTACCGGACGTCCGGCAGTTACGCTCCTAAATTTTCGATTCGGTTCATCAAGCTCGTTATTTCGTTGATTGTTTTTATGATCGGTGAGTTCTGAAGCTGATCCAGTGCAAGATGGCCTTCTGCCAACACTTTATTGATCTCTTGCAATAATACGTTATTTTTATCGATCAATTGTTGATGTAAATCTTTTGCGATCGCAGGGGCTTCGGTCAGATTAAATTGTTCGATTTCCTTTTTTAATGCCTTTAGCTGGTCTTCTAGCTTTTGCTTGGTTTCAGGATTAGTAGCGGCATCTTGGATCATTTGCGGTGCTTGTTCCGCAAAATCAGCCAATTTATTGATATGTTCCTGAGCTTGATCTACGTACTGTAAGGATTGGTCTGCTTTTTCTATAAGAGAGCATGCACTTAGCGTCATGGTTGAAAGAACGAATAAAAGCATCATCAGCTTTCTCATACCAGTATCTCTTCCTTCCGTTGATTTTTATTATGTTTTTTTACGTATGTCGGTAAAAAGGGTTTCATTAACCTAGCTTCTGCAACGCGATAGTATCCAGCTTTTCCTCAAGTACCGACCAATAATCGAATTGTAAAATAATCCTAAAAGTGATATCATCACTATATCATAATGATATTCAGGAAAGCGAGAGGTGTCGCCAATGATCGAAAGGAAAGCCTGGTACGTAAATGGATTCATTGCATTGTTACTGTTCGCTGTAATAGCGGCAGGCGCCGTAATTTGTTTAGTTTACGGAGTAGGCGCAAACCCGAGCGGGCTGCTTATTTCGTGTTCCGCCGTACTAATGTTGCTTTTACTAATCGGATTGAGTTCGCTTGTCATCATTCATCCGAACCAAAGCAAGGTCATCACCTTCTTTGGAAAGTATGTCGGCACCGTGCTTGAAAGCGGCTTTTGGATGGTTATGCCTTTTGCTGCGCAACGAACCGTGTCGCTGAAGGTGCGAAACTTTAACAGCCAGCAGCTTAAAGTTAACGATGCCGAAGGGAATCCGGTGGAAATCGCCGCCGTTGTGGTCTTCAAGGTCGTCGATACGGCGAAAGCCACCTTCGACGTGGACCAGTACGAGAAGTTCGTTGAAATTCAAAGCGAGACGGCCGTCAGGCATATCGCCGCCCAATATCCTTACGACAACTTCGCGGATCATGGTTCCTTCACGCTGCGTGGCAACGCTGACGAGGTCGCGCATGAATTGATGTCCGATCTGCAGAACAGGTTGTCCATTGCCGGCGTGCAGATTTTAGAAACCCGCCTTACCCACTTGGCCTATGCCCAGGAGATCGCAAGCGCCATGCTGCAGCGTCAACAAGCATCAGCCATCGTAGCGGCTCGGCATCTCATCGTAGAAGGCGCGGTCGGCATGGTCGAGATGGCCTTGCGCCGACTTGAGGAGAACGGCATCGCGCTCGACAGCGAACGGCGCGCAGCGATGACGAACAACCTGATGGTAGCAATCGTATCGGATAAAGGCGCAACTCCCGTCATTAACACGGGCACGCTGTATACGTAAGGTGTGATGACATATCGCGACCGATAAGAAAGCATTTCCGCTTCGTCTCGATCCTGACATCTACCGAGCGCTGGAGCAATGGGCCAACGATGAATTCCGCAGCGTAAACGGACATCTCGAATTTATTATTCGCGAGGCGTTGAAGCAGGCGAACCGCCTGCCCGGGCAGCCGAAACGGCCGTCATCGCCTGAATCTGCGCCATAACGCCAAAAAGCTAACCACCACGTTCATGGAACGTGGTGGTTTTTGTTTGTCAATCGATGCCAATGTTTCTCCCCATAGCTTCATCGCATCCGGATAAGCCCCTCCTAATAATGTTAATCCCATGAATATTCAATATCATAAATAATTAACGATATTAAAAAAGCAAACTAGATGAACGCAGCCTGCCATTTATCCAATTCCCGTACAATGCGCAATGCAAATTCTACTTCATCAAGCATTCCCGACGCATGCCGCCGTGCTGCTTCCTCATCATCCAGCAAGGCAATCCACCCGCCGATGGACCAAAGCGGTTGCCGTGCGATCGCGAGCGGGAGAGCCATTCGTTCTATGATTGACAAGCGCTCGGACAACCCCTCATTATATGCGTCGATAAGATTTCGTAATCTGCTCAAACGCTTCTTCGAGACTGGTTCATTGGCACAATCGAAGAAGTACAGTGTCAATGCAAGATCGTCGATTCGTGCACGTTCGCCCATGAAGTCAAAGTCGGCAACGAGTACGATGCGATCATTACGGATGAATACATTCGTATCCCAGTAATCACCATGCACCACCTGCCGCGGAAGCATTGGGACAAGCTTTTGTTCACCCTCAAAGACCAAGTGAGCCAGTTCCTCTGCAGCCTCTGCGAGTCTGAGATGATTTGAGCTTTTCCATTCACGGATTCGTTCAGTGCCTCGCAGTGTCATGTCTATCGCTTTTTGCGGCTCGATGTGATTTGCAAATAGCGGGCTCCTTCCTGCCGCGCTAAATTGTACTTCCTTAAGTATCGTATGAATCTGACCTAGCACTGGAAGTCCGAGCATTAAGTTGTCATATACAGCCATGCGGGCATCTTTCTCTACGTATTTCTCGACTTCTACAAGTCGCTCGTCAAACGTAATCCATTGGTGACCGTTCCGTGTTAAGATCACTTCCGATGTTGGTACGCCGTTTACTTTAAGCGCTTGACGAGCGAGCTGGATGTCCGACAGTCTGGCTTCGGTAACGTACGGACGGTATACACGAACTACATAGCGGTTCTGGATATCTGTAACTAGCAAGTTCAAGGTATCTGATCCACCGAGGTCGGTGCCGTCTTCTAGGATATGCAGCCCAAAATAGTGACGCACTGCCTGAAACAGCTCTGCCGATGGTTGTGCGCGAAGACCGCGGACACCGCCTCCTGCATTATCCGTCACTGCTTTTTGGATATCTTTTCCGATTTCATGATCCGTCAACGCACATTCATCCCCTTTATCCATCTCATTGCGATCATGAACGTATCATTTATAAAGTCGCAATTTGCTTGAATGCGGAAAACGGTTCCCCCTCTTCGAGGCGCAGGCGTATTTTACCAGCACATTCTTCTGGACTTTGAACCGAGGTGTCGACTTCCAAGTCGTATATACCTGGCGTATGGACGGCATCCTGCCACAACCTCACCGGATAAGGGACGGTTCCATCCTTTTCGTAACCGGCCTTCCACGTTGCAATCCGCCGCTGCATCACAACCTCTATCGGGCACCTCACGCCCACAAACAAAACGGGAAGCCCGCTGAGAATTCGGGCACAATTGGGAAGAATCCCAAGCGGCGCAGAATATTCATCGTGATGACCAACATCAACGACAACATTCAATCCAAGCCGGCTGTGCGCAGCAATGGACTCATACATGGCAACATACAGATTCGCAATAAGCGGCTCAAGGTCGGGGCGTTCTCCGCCAGGTCGTAGTCCGATTCCCGGCCGGAAGCGTTCGGGTGTCATCTGCATGAACAGATCCACCCCCATGTTCATCCACACCCCATCAAATCCATTTTGAATGACAGCGGCGATACTTGACTTGCCGGATCTTGGCGTTCCGTTTAAAATAACGATTTGACCAAGCGCTTTTTCTTTGCACATCAGTTTATCCTCCTTCGCCTCGATATCAAAAAAGTCCATATCTTGTACGGATAATTCACATTGAAACCGTTACCATTTCAGCATTATAATCTGCTTAACATCTTAGACTCTCACTAGTATTAACTATAATTGGGTGATTTTCAATTTTGGAAGGGGTCGAGTGGGCAATGAAGAAGACATGGAAGCTGACAGCCGGATCGATTGCAATTCTATCGATGACTCTCGCTGGATGTAGCAACTCTGGCGGATCCGATGGAGAAGTCATTACCCTGAAATGGAGCACATGGGGCAACCCCGGAGAATTGAAGCGCTTCTACGAATTGACGGATCAGTATAACAAAGATCACCCGAACGTAAAAGTGGAGCTCGTAGCCGTTCCTAATGACGGGTACGAGGAAAAGATCATTACGCAGCTTCAGGGCGGTACGGCACCTGATGTTTTCTACGCAGGCGACCAGACGGTCGTCAAGCTGATCGCTAACGGCACGATTTCCGAGCTGACTCAAATGATGGACCAGCCGAGCAGCCCGATCAAAGCTTCTGATTTTGCCGATGGATTATGGGGCGGCGCCAAGAAGGGCGATCAAATCTTCGGCGTAACCGTCGACTGTAACCCGCTTGTCATGTACTACAATAAAAAAGTATTGGCGGATGCAGGCATTACCGAAGATCCGAACCAGCTGTATGAAGCGGGCCAGTGGAACTGGGCGAAGCTCTCCGAGTTGACCGCGAAAATTAAAGCGGCCGGCAAATACGGCCTCGTACTGGAAGATTGGTCTTCCCCGATCTATTCCTGGGTAACGACGAACGGCGGTAAAGTGTACGATCAAGAACAAGGCGGCCAATTCGTCGGCGATAAGGATCCAAAGACGATTGAGGCGTTCCAATACTTAGCCGACAACGTGAAGAACGAAAACTTCGTCTTCTCCGGCTCCCTGCCGAAGGGTCAAGGTCCGGATGCGATGTTTATGTCCAACCAAGTCGGTTTCGGCATCGCCGGCCGTTGGTGGGTACCGCAGTTCAATGCTAACACGGCGCTGCAGTATGATATCGTTCCGCTGCCTACGAATACCGGCAATAAAATGGAGCCAGCCGGCATCCCTACCGCTTATATGGTCATGAATAAAAAGACAGCTCATCCTGAGGAAGCCTATGCGTTCCTCTCCTACTTCGTATCCAAGGAAGGCCAACAGTTCCGTCTGAAAGGCGGCAATGCCGTTCCTTCCGTATCCGGAGTCGATGATCTGGTTCTCGATAAAGATGCACAGCCTGCGCATGCGCAATACTTCCTCGACGCTCGTGAAATCGGCTATGCGCTCTGGCCGTCGGAATCCGGCGTACCAGGCGCATCGGATGTCGTGAAGGATAACTACGACCTGCTCCTTCTCGGCAAGCAGGACGCAGAAACGACGCTGAAGAAGATGGCTGAAGGCGTGAATAAGAAAATCGCCGAAGCGGGCGGTAAATAACGGACTAATAACCATTGCTGAAGGGGAGGAATTCATTCCGCCCCTTCTCTACTATTCAATCCATGTATTCAGGAGGGCCACCATGAATCCTAAACGATCGAATGCGATTTGGGGATTTGTCTTTATTGCACCGCAGCTGATTGGGCTTCTAGCGTTCTCACTAATCCCGCTCATTGCGGCCTTCGTGCTCAGCACGCTGGATTGGGACGGGTTTGGCGCAGCAGCTTTCATCGGAATCGACAACTTTACCTATGCTTTCAAAAATCCTGATTTTCAGAAAGCAATGACGAATACGTTGTATTTCTCCGTATTGACGGTTCCTATGGGCATCTTCCTCTCCTTGCTGACGGCTGTTGCCCTGAACAATGTGCGCATGCGCGTCGTCTATCGCTTGTTCTTCTTCATGCCCGTCGTGACGAGCTCCGTCGCGGTAGCCATCGTTTGGATGTGGCTGTTGAACGGAGATTTCGGCATCATCAATGTCCTGCTTAAGCTCACCTTTGGCATACAAGGACCGCAATGGCTGACCGATCTGCATCTTGTCCTCCCATCGCTGGCCATCGTGAGCATTTGGAAAGGCATCGGTTTTAATATGGTGCTGTTCCTCGCAGGTCTGCAGGGCATTTCCAAAGATTACTACGAGGCGTCGATGATCGACGGCGCGACTAAGAACCAACAATTTTGGCGCATTACCCTGCCGCTTCTGTCGCCGACAACCCTGTTCGTGACCATCATTGCCGTCATCGACTCGTTTAAAGTGTTCGATACTGCTTTTGTTATGACGAGCGGAGGCCCGGCAAAAGCAAGCTATACGATGGTCTACCATCTCTACGAGCTGGCCTTCAAAAATTTCCAATTCGGCAAGAGCTCGGCTGCTGCAGTCGTTCTGTTCGTCATTATACTGTTCTTCACGCTGCTGCAAACTCATTTGTCCCGCAAATGGGTACATTACGCTGACTAAGGAGGGTGGATGCTAATGAATACGGTTAAGACGGAGCCGGTTCAAGCGCTTCAGAAGCGTACCCAGCACCGCGCTCCTCATTTGAAGCTGGATATCTCTAAACTCGTACTCCACCTTGTGTTGATCATCGTCTCGACCATTATGATTGCGCCATTTTTATGGATGGTGTTCAGCGGTTTGAAGGATATATCCCAAATCTTCATCGTCCCGCCTACCCTGTTCCCGCATCCGTGGTACTGGGAAAACATCCATCGTTCGTTAACGGCGATGCCATTCGACAAAGCTTATTTCAACAGTGCATACATCTCGGTATCGATCGTCATCGGACAGCTGCTCACCTGCTCCATGGCCGCATACGCGTTTGCCAAAATCAACTTTCCGATGCGCAACCTTCTGTTCATCGTCTTCCTGTCCATGTTGATGGTGCCTGAGCAGGTTACAATCGTGCCGCTTTATATCATTCTTAAAAACCTCGGCTGGCTGGATACGCATCTTTCGCTGATCGTTCCCGATTCGTTGTTCAGCGCGTTCGGCGTATTTTTGCTTCGTCAGTTCTTTCTTGGCATTCCGCGCGACTTGTCCGAGTCCGCTTATGTGGATGGGGCCAATATGTGGACGATCTACTGGCGCATTATGATTCCGCTCGTCAAGCCGGCATTGGCCGCTCTTGCCATCATCGCTTTTCTTGGTACGTGGAACAATTTCTTTAGACCGGTTATTTTCCTTAGCACGACGGACAATTATACCGTTCCGCTCATGCTGAGCACGTTCAAAGGCTTGTACGTTACCGACTGGACGCTTATGATGTCTGGCTCAACGATTGCCGTGCTGCCTGTCCTTCTGGTTTACCTGCTTCTTCAACGCTATATTATTGAAGGCATTACGATGACGGGCATTAAGGGTTAACGTAAATGTATGTATTGATGGGGTATTTCTCGTCAATGCTCTCTTCGTACACGATATGATTGTCGCTCGGAGTCGCGTATTTGCCTCTGTAAGCGGAAGCGGAAATTCCGAAATAAGCGGCGAATGTTCGGGAGAAGTAATGATTTTCGGAGTATCCGCACTGAGCGGCAATCTCATTAATGCTAAGCGTGCTGTGCCGCAAGCTGTACGCCGCGCGCTCAAGCCTCATCTGTGTAATCATTTGGCGAACCGGAATGCCTACTTCCTTTGCAAACAACCGCGATAAGTGCTCGGGCGACAGCTTGCAATGCTTTGCGATATCCGACACTGTAATGGGACTGACCAAATGGTTACGCATATATTTGAGTGCCTTGCTCACAATCAGGGAATAAGAGGAACCGGCAACGGTTTCTTTTTGTTTGTTGTTCAACTGATTCAGCTCATGCAGCAGTGCAGCGAGCAGGATGCTGCTCCGGCCTCTGTCTTTGTCCCAATAAGATACTTCTAACAAATGACGAATGAGCTGCTCTTGAAAGCCGCCTTCGCGGATTGGAATCATGTCCGGTCCATTCTCGCTTAACAGCTCCAAGCTGAACGACCCGTCGACGCTAAAGTGAAGAAACTGATGCCTAGTGGCGGATGTTTCACTGAATAGATAGCTATGCGTCACACCTGCCCTCGTAATAATCCAACAAGGACGGTCAATGGTATAGGATCGATCAGCAATTCGGTAGATTGTTCCTGTTCCTAACGGAAAAAAAACGAGTTCATGCTGCTCTAATACACGCTTATCCAGCTTCCAGCTGCGCCTAACAACGAAATCACCGCAAAGATGAAGCAAAGGCAGATTCATCCTGACATCAACTCCTATTCGTCAATTAGCCCTTCCAGTAATGTAATTGTAAGCGATTTCGCTAAAAGTTTAAATATAGTGACAGAACTATATATGAAATGCGAAAATTCGACAAAATAAACAAGCCTCCCCCGGTATGCAGCCGGAGGAGGCTTGTTTCAGAGATCGTCCAAGCATGTCCTGCTAGACTTGAATAAATTAACAGATGAGTAAGCGTTTATTCAACGTAGAGGAGTGATTCTATTGGACAATCCGCTTATCCAACATGCTGTTAAAAATAACTTTTACCTAAAAAGCGGTTATAAATCCAGAAAAGAACCTGCCTATTATTATGGGACTGGGGAAAACGGTATTTCTCAGCCTCAGGTTTATGTTTTAGCACACTATTTAGGAATGAAGCTAGGCTGTAAGTATGTTATCGATATTGGCTGCAGCACGGCTATAAAATTAATACAATTATATCCCGATTTCCGTATTATCGGCATCGATTATGGTGAAAATCTGCAGATCTGCACGAACAGTTATCCATACGGAACATGGATTGAACATAATCTTGACCGTCCTCAGAAGCTGCAAATACAAGATTCGATCTTAAAAGATTCGATTATTATTTGCGCAGATGTGATTGAACATTTGGTTAATCCGGCTTATTTGTTATGGAATCTCAAAAAGATGATGGAGTTCTCTCCCGTATGTCTGCTGTCGACTCCGGAAAGAGACATTGTACGAGGAATGGATGAGTTTGGTCCGCCTAAAAACTCCTGCCATGTACGAGAATGGAATCTATCTGAACTCAACCATTTATTTCATTCCTTGGAATTTAATATTAAATATACGGGGTTAACCGTATCCGTTAATTGGAGTGACGCCAGAAGAACATCATTACTTGTACTGGGAAATAACGATCCCTCGGATTCTAGATCGGCAATGCTTGATTCTTCGGAAGTTCGGGCTAATATGGATAGCATCATTTAAGCGTTTAAAAAGAAGCCCCGCCCAAACACTTGTATAGGCGGGGTTATCTCATGGAATGGCCGAAATGGCACTCTCGTCTATGCGGCCACGTCTCTTCGGGTGAAGACCGCCCATGCAACCAAATTAAATAAGAGGTAATAAACAGCCAGCACCTTGATGGAGAATGCGAGCGTCATCCCTTCCTGATAAGGCCTTCCGCTCAGGTACTGCGATAAACTGATATTGGCAAACAGCATATATTTGCTCCAATCGTAAGACTGCAGCAGCTCCATCAGAATGGAACCTGCGAACAAGGCAAAGATGGAGAAGCCGATCGCCATTGTGCTGCTGCGGAATGCGGAAGAGATCATGAATGCCATGGTGACGAATATGATCGTGGAGACCCCATTGAGCAAATACGTTTGCCATAAGTTCGCGACCATGTTCTTCTGGACGATTTGCCCTTCAGAGTTAACGGTCAATAGAGGCAAATCCATATTCCCGAACTGGTAAAGCAGTCCGTTCACGAGTATAGATACGATGAACAATATAATGAGCAGCGCGAAACCGAACATGATCATGGATATATATTTAGACACTAGAATTTTGAACCGGTTTGCCGGCCGAATGAGCAGCAGCTTGATCGTACCGGTGGCGAACTCGCCTGCCAAGCTGTCACCTGCAATAATAACCGTAAATAATGTAATCAAGATGACCAGCTGCGCGGAACCGTTAATGCCTTCCCACATCGTGCTATCCGTGGGGCGAATCTGATGCTCTAACCGATAATCATTCACCATCTTAGCTTCTTCGAAATACGCTTTGCTTTCCGGATCCAGATCCGGATCGCTCAGTCTCTTATCAAAGACTTGGTTTTCCTCCGTCACCTGCTGCTGCCATGTGGTCGTTTTCGCTTCTTTGCCGTCGTAATACCATTCGACGAAGCTGCCGATGAGGACCGCAATGACCATAAGCCCGATCATAATCCAAGTCCGCGGGCGGCGGTATACCTTCATATTTTCATTGAGAACCAAATTAACCAATTTGCTCGCCCCCTGTCATTTCCAAGAATCGATCTTCCAGCGATTGGCGTACGGCGCGGGCACCATAAATACTGATATTGAGCTTCATCAGATGCGTTAAAATGTCCGGTATCCGGTCACGCTCGGTGATGACCTCCATCCCCTCCGGAACGGCTTTCGCATCCTTGACGCCGGCCATGCTCCGAATGCCCTCAATAATCTCTTCGTCCGGCGAGGCTTCAATGAGGTAAGTCTGCGTACGATCGTTTGATCCGATGAAATCTTCGATCAATTTCACATCCACCAGCTTGCCTTGCTTCAGAATCGCCACCCGGTCGCACATCAGCTCCATCTCGGATAATAAATGACTGGAAACGATAACGGTAATCCCCTCTGTCCGGGTCAAATAGCGCAGGTAGTCGCGCAGCTCGCGAATGCCCGCCGGGTCAAGCCCGTTTGTCGGCTCATCCAGGATCAGCAGCGAAGGTCTGTGCAGCAGTGCCTGGGCGACACCCAGACGCTGGCGCATGCCCAGCGAGTATTTCTTCACTTTATCGTGAATCCGATTCTCCAGCTTGACCAGCCTTACCACTTCATCGATCCGTTCTTTGGTCACCCCCGGCACCATGCGAGCGTAATGGATTAAATTGCGATAACCGCTCAAAAACTTGTACATTTCCGGATTTTCTACAATGGCTCCGACATGGCGGATGGCTTGCTCAAACTCACTCTTAATATTTTTCCCTTTAATGATAATCTCGCCTTTGGTAATCGACATCAAACCGACCATCATGCGGATCGTCGTCGTCTTCCCCGCTCCGTTCGGACCCAAAAATCCGAAGATTTCTCCTTGCGGTACGTCAAAAGTTAGATTGTCGATAATCGTTGTACGTCCGATACGCTTCGTCACATTTCGTAAGCTTACGACCGATTCATTGCTCATGCGTCGCATCTCCCTTTTTTTCACTAAAAATTTTAATTTATTTGGAATTGATGACGATATCGCCGGAAATAGCCTCTACTTCTACCCTCCATGTACCGTCGCCGACTACGCCGTTCAGCAGCGACACGTTGTCGTCGTTCTGATCTTGCTCGATTGGAATGGGAAGATGCGTTTGAATGCTGCCTCCGCTTGTTTTCGCATGCAGCGCGTAGCCTTCGTCTTCAGCTAAGATCAATTTGGTTTGGCCGGAATGAGACGTGATATGGGTATCGCCCTGGATCTGATCCGACTGAATATTCGAGTACTTGCTTTGCAGCTTTACGGGACCAGTAATCTCCCGCAAATAAACAGGCCCGTCCACCGTTCCTCCTGAAACCCCGCCCTTAATCCGTGAAATAAAATTGCGGCTAGAATCGGCGTCAAGCGTGATCTGACCTGTAATTTGGTCCAAGTTTGCATCCCCGGATCTGTTGACCAAGCCAATATTCCCCGAAATATCGGACAAGTAGGCACTGCTGTAAGTCGACGTTACGGAGATCTTTCCGGTTACATGGACCATCTCCAGCATCCCGCTGACCGCAGCGACATCGACATCCCCTCTTATCCCATCGATCAGTACGGAACCATATTCGCTGGCAATGGAGAGCTTCATCTCATCCGGGATGAGAAGCACGTAATCGATAGCTTCGGAATGGGGGTCGATCGGCTTCCCATCCGCCGTGGAAACGAACGATAGCCTCCCATCTGCGAACTCCTCCTCCACCTTGACCGCATCTCGTTCTCGATTTGCGTCATCCTGATTGCTGGCGGAAACCGTAACCGTATATTGCAAGCGCACCTCGGGATCCGATGACCGTTTTACCGAGATCGTTCCACCTGCACCGGAAAGCGATATCTGATCAATATCCTTCCGCTTGACCACAAGTTCCCGAGAGGCCGTAGCCGTGACGTCCGGGTGTGCCGCATCGTATTCCCGCATCTTCTGCTCATTCACGAATTGATTGGCGAACTTCTCGAACAGCTGCACCTGTCTCGTCCAAATATCCGCGATGAAGAGGAAAACCAAAACGGCGACCGAGGTTAGAAGAAGCGTCCTTTTCTTACGAAACATCCCCTTCACACCTCCACTTCTTTTTCAAAAATGTAGCCATTCAGCCAAACTAAACCCGCGCCTAGAAGCACTAAACCGATGAAAGGCCCCGAGTGCAAATACAGGATATCGGCATCATCGCTCACTATGAATAGATCGGGCGTCCACAGAAGGAGTCCCGATAGCATGGGACTTAGGCGCAGCAACAGCCATAAAGCTCCCAAAAACGCGCCGAGAATGACAAGCCACTTCAGCTTGGCGACCAGCTGCCCGCACAAAAATGCGAATTGGACGACAATTAGCAGGAAAGCGACCGTAAAACAGTACAGCAAAAAGCCGGATGCCGTTACATGTAAGAGCGTTGGGAACAGCTCAGGCAGCTCCTCGCTCGCCCTCCAATCATCCCAATCGGCCAACATCAGCACGAGGATGAAACTCCCTCCGATCCATAAGCTCGTCAGGATCAACAGGGAAAGCGCGGCAGTCAATTTCGCCGTCAACACCTTCCACCCGCGTACAGGCAAGGACAGGAGAAGATAAATCGAGTTCGTTCTCCACTCCGAATGAAGCTGATAATAGCCGGTTCCGATCGTGATTAAGGCCGCAAACAAATACGGGATGAATAAGGAAAGAATCATCACGATTTCATCGCCCCAAACGCCGCTCTTGAACAAAACCAGAACATGCAGCAAGAGCACAGCCGCGGAAAAAACGCCGTACATAGGCAGAATGCTTCTCCATTCCTTCAGGAACAATTTCCGGAATGCCATCTATGCATACACCTTCTCCCATATATTCTCAAGCGAGCAGCCGAACTCCGATCGCAAGTTTTCCGCAGAGTCATGGATTTTGATTCGACCGTTCTGCAGGAAGATGACGTCATCGAACATGGGCTCGGATTCCTTGACCGAATGCGTGGATAACAGGATTGTTTGCTCATCTGCTTGAAATTCGCTGATAATCGAGTGAATGATTTTTGCGCGCGACATCGGATCGATGCCCGAGAACGGCTCATCCAGCAGAACCAGCGGAACCTTTCGAGCTAATGCAGCGATCAGCTTCAATCTGGCCCTCATACCTTTAGAGAGATTCCGGACCTTCTGCCGCTCGTCTAGCTCCATCGCATGCAGCAAAAGGGAGGCCTTATCCACCTGCCAATCGCTATAAAATGCCGAGATGAACTGCAGGGTCTCCTTGACCGTCATCCAGCTGTATAAGCTGTCGATTTCGGGCAAGTAGGCAATCTGTTGTTTGTTTCGAACATCGGGCTCTCTTCCGTTAACAAGGATGGTGCCTGAGGTAGGGTAGATCAAACCGGCCATCATTTTGAGCAAGGTCGATTTTCCGCTTCCGTTAGGACCTAACAGGCCGACGATGCTGCCTTTCTTGATCTGAAGGTCGATACCATTCAGAGCCTGCTTTAACAAATAACGCTTATGTACGCCCTTTATTTCAATCATGGTCGGACTTTGATCAATCGCGGTCACGAGCTATCCCTCCTTGCTCTCATCGTATAATTGACTGCGAAGCAAGCGCTCCGTCTCTCCCGGCTCGATGCCGAGTCCTTGCATTTCTTCGATGAAAAGCTTGACTGCGGCCAGCGCCATTTCAGACCGGATCGTCTGCAGCAATGCCGGATCGTTGCGGATGAACGTGCCTTGGCCGCGAAGCGTTTCCGTCAGCCCTTCCCGCTCCATCTCTTGATAAGCCCGCTGCACCGTATTGGGGTTAACTTGCGACATTTGAGCCCTCTCTTTATGTGAAGGAATTTTATCTCCCGGCGAGAGTTCTCCTCTGGCCAGAGCCTTCTTGACTTCATCTACCATCTGCATATAAATCGGTTTGGGATTGTTAAAGTTCAGCTGCACGTTCGATCCTCCTTTAGACCGCGAACCAGTGCACTATTAAACTAGTGCACTAATAGATTATTTGCATTTGCAACGAATGTCAATGCTTTTTTCGCAATCGTCGGATTCGGCGCAAAAACAAAACCCCACCATTGTTGGTGGGGTTCTGTTATGGATATTCAGCTAATGGACCTGCAATATGGACAGCTTCTCTGGCGCCAAAAAATTAAAAAAGGCGCATTTGCATGCGCCTTTTTTGTTTATCTCCAGTTTTGCGAGCTGCCGCCAAGGCTTTGTTCTGCGATTTGAACCAGTCTGCGCGTGATTGAGCCACCGATCTTACCTGCATGGTAAGTCGTTAAATTACCGTTATACCCATCTGGAGAAAGCTGAATACCGAGTTCCTGTGCAACCTCAAACTTGAGCATATCAAGTGCTTGAGACGCTTGTGGTACCACTAATGTTTTACTTGCCATTTGTTGTTTATCCTCCTTTTTTTGGGATGATGTTACTTTCTCCAAATCCTCCAATAATATTCAGAATATTCGTCTAAAAAATCCGCGAAAATCGTCCGGCTAGGCATTCTGCGATTTTCGTATTTCATGGACCTTTACGGTTTGTTTACTGTCGACGGTTGCTAAGATCACATTGTTGATGGACAGCGGTTCGATCTGGGATTGAAGCCATTTATGATCTTTGCCGATTTCATGCAGCAGCGCATGCTTCATATGCCCGTCGGTAATAATCGGCTTCGTCAGATTGAATGGCTTCGTCGGCAGTTTCATGTCCGTTGGCGTTACCGGCTGATAGTCGGTTTCTAGGAAGACCGATAATGTACCGCCCGGCTCCCAGGCTGCAAAAGCAACCTTCGATATATCTTCAACATCGGATTTGCGCAGTTCGGCAAATAGGAATTCGATGGTGAGCTTCGCTTTCGCAAGATTGCGGAAATCGAGCCTTCCGTTTTGGATAAGCGTAATAGGCGGCGGATCGAAGAACTGCTTGAGCATCGGGATTTTCAGGTGTAACCAAATTGCGGTCATATATAGAATTACGAGCGTAACGGTTGTAATCATGGAGCCCTTCAGCCCAAGACGCTCATCCGATAACGGATGGGCAATAATGTTTCCGAGCGTCAGCGCGATAATGAAATCAAGAAACCGAAGCTGCGAAATGGAGCGCTGGCCCATCATTTTGGCGACAATCATCAGAAATACAAATCCGATTATGCTGCGCAGTATCCACTCGATTGCGGTTAACGACTCCTGGCCTTTGAAAAAATCCATTCCATGGCCCTCCGATCCTAACTTTTTCCAGCCATAGGTTATCCCGCCAGTTTCTAAACCATGCATCTCCCGCAAGAAATAAAGATCCGCGGAAACCGCGGATCTTCATGAATGGATTCATTAGAACTCCAATACGACCATCTGGTGAATATGAAGCTCAGGAACGGTCGTTTCCGCCGTTCCTTCATGCCAGGTCCATGTCAGCTCCGTCCCCGAAGGAGCAAGCGTAATCCGTTTCGGCTTTGCTGGAGGACGCACGGCATTGAACTGCTGATGTTTGCGTACGGACAAATACTGCTCCCATTCGGTCAGCGTCGCATTCCCGAACGTATCCCAAACCGTATCCGCCAGCAGGAAAAACGGAGCCGCTCCCTTGCAAATCAAGTTCTTTGACTCATTGACCGTAAGTCCCATCGCCTGTTTCCTCCTCATATTATTTTGCTATATCGCCTTATTCCTATCGGCTACGTTAAAGAAGCCTTCTGCCTGGCAGTTTTGATAAAATCAACGATTGGCTGCGGATCCTCCAAGCTATGCGGGTGGTGCTCTCTGCCTTCTATCAAGATTACTTCAATCGTCCCGCCCAACTCCCGATATTTCCGCTCGAGAACGGCGCCGTTCTCGCGGTACGGCACGACCATATCGCTGTCACCGGCTACAACGATAATCGGAATGCCTGCTGCCGCTGCATGGTGAGCAACATCCAGCGGATTCTGATCGAAAGCGTCAGCCTCTTCATCGGTTATTTGATAGACGGCCAGACATGCTTGCCAATCCGCGGGCGAGCCAATCCCCTCGCCTTTTCCTCCCGGCCAGCTTCTGATATCCAGGACGGGAGCGTCCAGATAAAGTGCCGTGACCCGATCGGGATATGCAGCCGCATAGTTAAAGGCGTACAATCCGCCGCGGCTGAAGCCGAACAAAACCGCCTTCGGCTCCAGTGAAAATTCGTCGACAATATATTCGCGGAACGTCTCCATTTGCCGGACGGCTGATGGACAACCGAACATATCGCTCAGCTGATAATAGGCGATATGCCATCCCAGCTCCAGCAGGGCGTTATCGGCGTAATCGAACGCGTGCAGAAATTCGGCTCTCCATACCCAGGGCTTGCCGAATGCGGCCGTTTTCGGACATATCATAATCCCTTTGCGTCCATTCAGCTCAAATTCCACTTGCTCGCAGCCGTTTCGTTCGTTCCCCATATCGGTTCTCTGATCTCCTTTCCCAGCGCAGCTTGTCCGACATTGTTCGCTTGACGCAAAAAAAGAAAAACCGCCCCAATGCTAAGACGGTTAGTTGATCTATGGTGTCTAGTAAATCATGAATGAAGAAGACTTATGAGCAAATAATTCCATTTCGAAACAATCGCCACATTATCAACCGCAATTTTGGCAAGTAAATTCTGATAATAGCCTGTAGGCATGGCCGCCAGAATGCTGCCTGCTTGCTCAATCATCCTCCATTTTGTATATAATGCCTGCTTCAAAGCTCCCTCATAGGATGTAGCCTCATTATACACCGAAATCGGTACGGACACCTGAACTTCTTTGCCTGTAAAGGCCAAGTAAATTTCCCGCAAAATTTGCAAATGTCTCCGTTCGTCATCCCGGATGGATGAAATGATGGTACGTTCTTCCTCGGACGGCGCTAATTCTAGAAGCCTCCGATAAAATGCTTCCGCATTGCTTTCCCCAGCCGCCGTGTCATGTATGATTCTCATCGATTCCTGTAGAGCAGAATAAGGCAATGGCATGCCCGTTTGGCGAAAACTCCAATCAGCTCTGTAATAAGGATATGGGCTGTAATACAAATGGATTTCCCCATTTCATATCGATTTCCTTCATGATATGCGGATACCCAGTTACAGAGTGATTGGAGTACGAGCCTCTGTTGCTAAATTTACCAATTATTAGATGACTTCATCGCCAGCGCAGAAGCGGTACGATTTGAACAGCAAAAAGGAGCAGCTGCCTAGGGCAGCCTGCTCCTTTTTCATTCCACTATCGTACACCGTTCGCGTGAACCGCTATCGCATTCTTCCCGCTTCTTTTGACGCGGTACATCGCTTCATCGGCCTTTATCAGCAGAGTCGTCATGTCGGAGGCATGATCGGGATGCACGCTGATCCCGGCACTGAATGAGACCGGAATCATCGTTTGTCTGACATAAAAGGGACTCGCCGCGATCGAATCGAAGCGCTCCTTGACATCCAGATAAACTTGTTTCTCGCTCCGCCGATAAGGGATAAGCAGCACGAACTCATCCCCTCCAAGTCTACCTAGTATATCTCCGGGCTTGGCATTCTGTTTCAGCTTCGATGCGATATGCTGCAAATATTGATCGCCGATCAAGTGACCGAACGTATCATTGACGGACTTGAAATTATCCAAGTCAATCAGAACGAGGGAGAACCGCTCCCCCGCTGCGATCTTGCCGCGCACCTGCTCCTGAATGGCCATCCGATTGGATAAACCGGTAAGCGGATCATGATACGCTAAATGACGATAACTGTTTTCGGATTCGATTAATCGTCGCTGCGTCTCTTTCAGAGAGGTAATGTCCGTCAAATGCAGGATTAGCAGTCCTTCCTCTGCGTCCGTGCCGTCAATGAGTTCCATGCTCACGATCAAATTCAGCGGGTCATGGTTCTGAACCCGTAAACTCATCTCCCAATTCATTCCCGCTTCCCGCTTTGTTTGATATTCTTCCCACCGCTCAGCTAAACTCGCATGATCGTCGAAGAACAGACACTGCGTAACGCGGATCGGACTGTTCGTATTCGCCGCCTCTCCAAACAACTCCTTCGCGCGCGGATTCATCTCTTTCTGATTACCATGCATGTCGAGCAGCACGATAGCCGTCGGCGCGGATTGGAATAGGTTATGGAACAAGTCCCGGTAACGGGGCAAAAAATCGTATTTGCTGACCAAGCTGCGAAGGTTGACTACCCACAGCAGCGCTCCCGTGAAATACAATGCCATCGCGGCTTCGCTTGTTGCGGCCTGCAAAAACAGCAGCGAGGTCACGAACAGGATCCAAACAAATAAAAGCAGCCAGCTTAAAATAAGGTTCATCAGAAGCTTCTTGCGCCTTACCTGTTTGGCAGTTAGCCACGCTAAGAACGAAATCGCAACCGAGCTAAGCAAATAGACGGCGACGTAGGAGACAGCAAACAAAAGCAGAATCGGATGAAGAGGACTAGACCCGTCTGCTTTCGAATGATAGAGTTCCTTCGGCGAATAGATAAGCAGCATGGCCAAGTGCGAAAGAAGCGGAGCGGCGTAAACCAATATGACAAGCCGCTTCACCCGTTGGCAATTAAGGCCGGCAACAAGAACGCTGAGTTGAACGGATGAGCTGATCGTTAACAACAGCATAGGCCCATTCCAATAGAGGACGAGCTCCCTCTCGATCTGAGGAAACAACGCCGTTTTGACATACTCCCCCATAAAGTAAAAGAGCAGCGTCAGCATGAGCAAGGATGCAACGCGATTTAATAATCTCTTCTTATTGCGGGCATACAAAGACACAGCCATATAAAAGAATAAGTATGAGGGCAGTAGTATCGTTAAAAAATCCAAGGAGATTTCGTTCATAGTTAAAGCTTATCATAATATTGAACGGTTGAAAGGATGAAATGTCGATTTTTCACGTAAAGGACACCTTTATCAGTAGCTGCGTTGATAGGTCCAATAAAGCAATTCGATATCTTCGCGGTCGTTTTTAAATCCTAATTTCATTAATACATGTTTGGAGCTTATATTGTCAGCTTCGCACCTAGCGTTGATCTGTTTGACCGAATCTTGATTTATGGCCCAATTTATTAACTGCCCGGCAGCTTCGAAACAATATCCTTTGCGGCGGTGGCTTTCGTTTGTAGCAAATCCGATTTCAATCCTGCCGTCCGGATCGGGATCGCCTAAAAAGCCAATACCGCCAACGATTTCATTAGTGTCCTTCGCCACGATGATCCAAGAGTCAAACCCATTCGTTCCATTGTTTCTAATAAGAAGCTCCTGAAAGTATGGTAATGCTTCATAAAAATCTTCGCCCGGCCATTCGCCGTTGGTTCTGTACCCCAGCGCTTCAATTGCCTGCGTATCACGCTGGGCCGCTGCCTCGATTAGTTGAAGATCAAGCGTTTGCAACAATAGCCGATTCGTCTCAATTTTCATAGTTGGATCGCCTTCCTTATCATGGGATACGTTGCTTTCTTACTGTCACTCCCAAATAACCGGCTCCGTTAGTGGAACGAGCTCGCTCATCGAATTGTAACCGTACACTTGCAGCCGATAGCCATGTCCTAGCCCGTTCGGGATATACAGCTCAGCTGTCACGACTTCGGTCGTTCCGCCGGCAATTTCCTTCTCGATGATTTTGATCTCTTCCAGTCGATCCATTTTATCGTACAAAGCAGCGACAAGAGACAGCGACTTGCCGGTTTCGGAACGGTTTACCGCCGTAATTTCCACGGTCATGGCGGATTTCGGATCGAGTTCCCGGGCGATCGCTCCGCTTGCGTCCCGCAGAACCGGCGCCGACACCGTAAACAAGTTGACAAGTGTCACTCCCGCAGCTTCCGACGGCGTACTTTCTCCGATGTCGTTAACCGCGATAATTCTGTAAAAGTACTTGTTACCTATGGAGACATGTGTGTCCGTATATGCAGGTGCCTCAATGCCGGAAGCTATCGTTTCATAATGCCCCTCTTGATCTTCCAAGCGAAGCACGGTGTAGGAGAGGGCTCCTTCGGATGGCGACCACGTTAGATCGATTCGTTCGTCACCGACCTGGGCTTGAAGCCCGCCGACGACGTCCGGTTTTAACGGTTGCTCCGTCGTATCAACGCCTGCCCCCGGAGCTAAGTATAGCTCGGTGCCTAAGTTATTTAAACCGTTATTGCGCAAAACGATTCCCGTTCCCGCTTCAATCCGGATTCCGTTCATGTTACCGGCAATCGTGTTATCGGCGATTAGAACGTTGGACGGATCCCCTTTACCCGCTTCCCCTGCGTTTACGTCTCCGTTATCGTGCTGCAGCGCGATCGACCAAAAGTTCAATCCCGTGTTGTTACGGATGATGTTATCCTTCAACACGGTGCCCGGCGCGTTTCGGACGATGATGCCGATGGCATCTTCCCTGCCGGTATTTTCGATCACGTTATGTTCAATAACCGTGTCAGGACTTCCCATATATATGATGATTCCCTCGCGGGCTCCCGAAATCGTATTGTGGTGAATATAGTTTTTAGGTCCGGATGCATCATGGTTGGTTGGCGCGGTGCCGCCCGTGTTGCCGACGCCGATCCCTCCGCCCATGCTCGTGTTGTAGATCGCGTTACCCGTAATTTCGTTCAAGTACTCGTCCTCGCCGTGCAGATCGATGGAGTCGTAAACCGTCCCGTCGAACACGTTGTTCAGGATCAAATTGTTGTGAGCGTAATATTGGATCAGCGCGCCGTGGCGGATGTAAGGTCCTTCGAACCTGTTGTTCTCCACGACGTTAAAATACGTATCATTCAATTTGCCGAGCTGGTCCGTTTTCGGAGTGCCTTGGATGGATACGCCGTAGCCGGCACCGCCGCCATATCCGTCGCGTTACGGAATAGCGAGTTTCTTACGACGACGTTATTGCTTTCGCTGATTCTGACCGCCATTTTTTCGAACTTCTCGAACGTGACATGGTCGATCGTAATATTGAAGCAGCCGGATCCGCTCGTATCATCCAAGTAAAGGATGTTTTTCGGTCCGCCCCGCTCCGGATGGGAGACTGTAGGATCAGTCGGATAGGATTTATTCCACGTGGAGGTGAAAGTCAGGTTGCTGATGGAAATATTGTTTTTGTTAAATCCTTTGACGATTCGGCTGCTTGTATGGGTTAATCCGGATACCCCGTCGTCGAACGCGGAGGACAAAATCGCGCCGTCCTGGCTTTGTCCCCTCAAATTGACTTTGGATTTTAGCTCTAAATGAGTCGCCGTATCGCTTGGGATCGTCGTTCTCAAGTTATACACGCCATCGGGAAAATAAATCTCGTCTCCCGGTTGGGCTGCCGCCAGTGCTAAGCGAATGGCAGCTGCATCGTCCACCCCGTTATCTTGAGGATCCGCGCCGAAATCCGTTACGCTTAAGACCGCACCGGTAACCGGATTCGGCGTATGAATCGTCGCCGGCGTACCGTCCGGATGATAAAGTCCAGCTTTCGTGTACGGCTCTGCCGGTGCCGACGGCGGTTCGATTTCAATCATGCCGGTCACTATAATCGGTTCGGAATTAGGTGCGTAAGCTTGGAATTCCGTAATGCTGTTCCATGACCCCGACGTGCCGCCGGCGCTATTGCCATGTCCGATAAAACGAATATATCTGGCATCCGTATCCGCGAAGTCGAAAGCTTCCGGCATAATCGTCGTGCCGTTGCTTGTCTGGAGATCCAATACATTGGACCAGTCTGTACCGTCCGAAGAGAGTTCCAGACTGAAAGTCGACGTTCTAAGATTTCCGTTATAGAAAGCAATGCCGACGTAGCCAATCTTCTTGACCGCTCCTAAGTCAAAGGTCGCCGTTTGGCCGTCTCCGCTGGAAGACCACCTGGTATAGATCTTGTTATCGAGCATGTTCTGCGGAATATTGCCGTCGTTCTCGATGTCGTTAACCGATACGATCGGAATCAAACTCGCCGTCTGAGGCATGGCGTTAGCCTCGAAGTCGTCGAACGTCGCAATATGACTCGTTACGGCAGCGGACTTGCTTGTATAAAAGCCGACCCTTCCGCCCGCCAATGTCGAAGGCAGCTTCGTATCTTCTACTGTAATTGAAGGGCCGCCATCAACGGACCCCGAAATCGCGCTGCCTTTCATCGTTAGTCTCAACGTGTAAAATGCATCGTTAGCTGCAGCGAATGGAGTCGTCAGCAACGTGTAGTTCGTGCCGTTCTGCTTGGCCCTCAGCTCCAGATTCGTCCCCGATAACGACAGCAAATAATAGTTGTTGCCGTCGGAATAACGGCCGACGATGCCCGCTCTTGCGGCGCTCGTCAGCTTAACTTTCACGCTGAGCGCTGCGTCGTTAATAGCTTCACCCTTCACGGAGTCGTAGGCGAAGAAAGAAGCCGACCCGGTATCGGCGATCTGGCGAACGACTTTGTTCGGCGTAACGCCGTCGCCGAGCGTGCCATCTTCGACGATTCGCCAGTCGGCACCGCTCGCGTTTTTGACCCAGCCGGACTCATAGCTGTTACCGACATGCGGGCCGGCATCTAATGTGAACGATTGGAAGTCCTGCGTCACGATCGGTGCAGCCGCAGCCGTGCCGGTAGCCGGGAAAAGCTCGAAAAGGAGGAACAGACAAAGGAACAGATGGAAGTAAGGCTTACGGCAAAAACGTATCAATCAAAAATCCCCTCTCACTTCTGAAAGTTTTTTCGTAAACGCTTTCAAAACACCTTGCTAAAGGATTGCTCCACTATTTTACAAGGTTTGGGGGTTGAGAGAGAGGGACGGAATTTATGTGAGGTTGTGTTTTTCCATGATAGCATGCTTCAGCTGCTCGATATCTTGTTTTGTCGCCGGTGCCATGTGCGGCTTCAGTCTTACGGACAGTTTACCGCTTCCTTCGAATGCTGCGTACTCCACTTGGCTTCGCTCATAGATTCCGGCAGCCCGCAGCTGCGCATCCAGCGATTCGTCCGTCAGCTTCAGCGATGCCATTGCGCCCGGTTCGGGCTTCCCGTTCACGATGACGGGAATCGGTTTTCCGTTCCAGACCGAACGGATTCGTTCCGATTGCATGAACAAGCCCCGAAAAATGATAACGGTCAAAATGAGCACGATCGCGGTCCCGAAGGTAGTCCAGATGTTTTGATTCTCCACGGGTCGAATAAGCAGCGGACCGATAACGAGCATAAGCAGCACATCGGTTATTGACAGCTTGTTGACTGACGTCCTGCCTGCAAGCCTCAGAAGGAGCGAGCCGAACGTAACGATGAGTATTGCTTTCCAGATCCAATCGAATGGCATGAAGATTCCTCCTTAGTTGGAATAGTATTCCACGAAGAGGATCTCTGCTATTCGGACTGCCGCCAACTATTGTCTTGTATCACTTCATCGACTAAGTCATTCGTCCTGCTTCTGAGGTATCTTCCATACTCGTCAAGTCTTCATGTACGATGTCTCTGATAGATTGCTGTTATACTGACGGAGGCAGAAAAGATGAAACGAACTAGTAGAGTGCTTGGGGTTATGTTATTCCTGACTTTCGGCTTGCCTGTAACGGGACATTTGCACGCACAAGAACAACAACCGATAAAGATTTTCATTGATGGAGCCAATATCGCATTCACGCATCAGCCCTTGCTTCTGGAAGGAACAACAATGGTACCGTTTCGGCTTATATTCGAGAAACTCGGATATGCCGTGCAATGGAATAAAGCCGAACGCACGGTGCTCGCTAAGCGGTATGGCACCGACATCGCCCTTCGTCTCGACAGCGTGATCGGCGCTGTAAATGAGGTGCAATACTGGCTGTCACAGCCTCCGCTTCTTACGAAAGGAACAACGTACGTTCCGCTCCGCTACATTGCCGAAGCTTCCGGGGCTGAAGTCCGCTGGAACAGTGAACAACGGTCGGTTCATATCAACCATACGGACAAGTTGACGAAGGAGGAGCAAATTCGCCATTTTTTAAACAAGTACTTTTACTCCCTTAGTCTAAATGAGTATATAGGAGAAGCGATTCAAGCTAACAGCGTAAAGCTGGGCCGGACGGAAATTATGAACATCGATGTGTCGCCTGAAGGCAACACCGCTGAAGCCATTTTCCAAGTAGAGCTTACAGCCGCGAAGGGATCTCAATTCAGTACCTTTCTTATTGAATTACAGGAACGGCTTACAATCGATGAAGGTCTCGTATGGTCCATCGATCCGAGTGCCCGCACCTTGCGCGTGATCCATGAAACACCTATGTCCGTGAACAGTGAGGACCTCTATATGGATGAATTGTTGATGCGAAATCCGCCTCCTGCGCTTTCGGAGCTTTCATCGATTGAAGACGTTGCAGCCTTCATCATCCGCCACTGGGAATACGGGACGGATCGTGCAGCTGTCGAACAAATCCTGAAAGATCTTAAAGTACCTATCCATCATCATTCAAACGGAATGAACTACCGTATAGACTTTAGGGCAAAAGAAGGTTATGTCTACAACTCAGAAAACGGGATGCGGCCGGATATTGAAAGCTTGCGTAAGGGTACCCTTCAAGGCCAACTTTGGCTGGAGTGGAATTCGAGGCAGAAACTTGAGCGGTTGGACCTGTATTGGACGAGGACCGGTGATAATAGGAAACCGAAATATGTATTTACTTATGGTACTAGCTTTGGTGGGAGTTGGTACTAGCCAAACAGGCTGCCGATCATCGGCAGCCCCTTTTTTTTGATAGTTCTCAGACCAGGCATTGGGCGAAGCGCTCCGTTATTTGGATGCCTCTGTGCCAATCCGATCCTCCATCTTCAATCGTCCAGCAAGCTTCAAGCACGCCCCGCACCACGCCCCACATCGCGATCCGGCGAGGGTCCAAACCGAGTTCTTCGGCCATAATCGCAATTCGGCGCCGCAGCACCTGCTCGCAGTCACCGCCTCGATCCTCATAATTCAACAGATACTGGATCGTATCGAAATGGATATCGCCGATGATGCCCTTGGGATCAATGACAGCCCATTGCTCTTCGCCTTGGCGAATGATGTTCTCATGATGCAGATCGCCATGCAGCAATAGATTTTCGCTCGTAGTCGAGATGAGATATGACAGACATTCTTCGGCGTTTTCCACCCAACTTTCAGGCAGCGGCGCGGTAAGGTCGGCGTCGTCGAAGCGCTCGCGGTATCTTTCAATCGCCGCGAAATGCTGTTTCATGATCGGGTACAGTTGGCCGCTAGGCGCCGGCAGATGAAGGCGGCGAAATACGTTACAAAAGATCTCCGTCGCATGCGTATCATCTTCAATTGCCGACAACGGCGTGCCGGGGTTGACACCCTCTAAAAGGGCAACGCCCATCTCCTCATCCGCTTCAAGCACATGAACCGCCCCGCGTCCCTCAAAGGCACGAAGAGCATGAACTTCCCTCGAAAGCTCGTCCTTCATGAAGGATAACTTAAGGACGGCCGGTTTCCCGTCACTAAGCTTTGCACGCAGCACGAAGTTATAAGATAAATTGGAAAATGGTTCTTCCGGACGAAAGTCAAAACGGCTTGCGCAATCTTTGATCAGCCCAGGCAGTGCCTTTGACCATCCGACACCTTGCTCACCGTGGAGTTCACGCATCCTTTCAACAAATGGTTCAGGGATCACAATCATACCGTTAATGCTCCTTTCAGGCAGGAAATCGACGAACGTTTGGCCATTCATTAGCCTCATCTATCCTAAACCTCAACCTATATGGTAAATTATTAGTACTGAAAGCACGTACTAGCCATCGTTTCCTGACGTAAACGGACCAATACGACGGAAAGGTATGACCATCATGCGGCTTTTTAAAATCTATCAATCGAAAAAATACTTGCTGCGCATCCTGCTGTCTATCTCAGTCCTAACCGTTATTTTCCTTGTCGGCTCCTCCGCCACTCTGTTCTACACCTCCAAAAATTCCGTCATCGAGATGCAAAAAGAGTACAATGAAGCGACTTTGGCACAAATCAACTATAACATTAATTCAATGGAAGAAATCGCAAAAAACATGGTATCCGCGTTATTTTGGGATGTTCAACTCAAGCCGCTGATGTCGAACCAAGAATTGCTTGTCTTTGATTTGACCAATAAAATTCATAAAATGGATACCGTCGTTAGTACCACTTCCTTTCTTGATTCCATTATCGTCTATAACGGCTACAGCGAACGGATTTACGCAGGAGGAAACTCGGCGCTGAAGAATCAAGGGAGCGAGCAGACGCAGCAAATGCTCAAGTTTCTTCGTAACAGCGATGCCGTGCAGAAAATGAAGTTCATTCCAATGAAGCTTAAAGAGAGAAGCACCGGAATCGATGTATTCTCTTATGTCATGTACGATTCGTTAGGTACGTTCAATCCGGGCGAAGGCGCATTGGTATTGAATATTAAGCCGGAATGGCTGTTTAACAATATCAAGCTGATCAATGGATTGGGATTGAAGAAAGAAAGCTCCCTCCTGCTGATGAACAGCGAAGGCCAAGTTTTATATGCGAATAAAAGCTACGATCTATTCCAATATCAAGATCTGTTCTCCGGCTCCTTCCAAGAAAACAAATCGGACGGGTACATGATCCAGCAGGTAGGGGGTCAGAAACAAATCATCTCCTACTCCAAACTGATCATTCCCGATTGGTATATCGTAAGCGTGCAGCCTTACGATGCCGTTATCCATAACATCGAGCAAATTCGAAAAACAACCATCGGCTTGACGATTTTATTCTTGCTTCTCTCCATAATTGCTGCGATGTTCGTCTCACGAAGGCTCTACAAGCCAATTGACAAACTGATCAGCCAAATTCAAAAAAACCAGTTTGGCATCGGAGACCATTCATCCAAAGACGAGTTGGCCTACTTGTCCGAAGTTTATTCCAAGGTCGTGGATAATCTGCACGACATGAAGAAGATGCAGCGGGATAATCGGGACATTATCGATTCTTATTATATTCGGCAGTTGCTTACGAGCAGCATGGCGATCAGTCAAGAGCAATTTATCGGTATTATTCGGTCAAACCGGGTGAAGATCCAGGAGAACGGTTCTTACGTCGTTGTCGTATTTACCATAGACAACTTCCGAAAAATAAGCCATTTGCTGCAACCAAGCCAAATGAAGCTGTTTCATTTCGCGATCTTGAACATTGCGGAGGAACTCATCGGAAACCGTTATTGCTGCGTAGGAGCCGAAATGAGGTCCGATCATCTGGCGTTTATTGTCAGCGCTGAGCACGATCTCGACGAAACAATCGAGCGTTTGAAGGAACAAGTGCTCTTGGTTCAAGAAACGGTGCATAGCTATTACAACATCATGATTAGCGCTGCCTTGAGCGAAAGGTCCTTTCATTTCACCGACATTTCCAAGCAGTATCACCAAGCCCAGCAGATCATGATGTATAAGCTCGTCTATGGACGACAAGCGCTTCTTTCTCTGGATTCGGTCGAGGAAAATATGCTCAATACGAGTGAATCCATACCACCGGAGCTGGAAAAGAGACTGATTGAAGGAATCAAGTCGGATGACGCAATGCTCTTGGAAGATACGCTCGAGAAACTCATCCGCCATAATGCCGCATGCAACTATGATCAAATCATGACGGCGATTACTCAAATTCCGCTGATTATTAGGCAAACACTGAAAGAAATCAATCAAAACCGTGTTCAGCCCATCGAGATCGATATCAATGGAGTAAGCTTGAGCATGCTGGAGATGGATTCGCTCGATGATATTCATCGGCAGCTGTGGCAGACGCTTCAAGACATCATTCAACAGAAACGAAGCGGATTGGATGATCGCAATGACATCCTTGTTGAGACGATCAAGGAGATTGTAAAACAAAACTACAGCGACGTTAATCTAAGCCTCCAATCGATTGCAAGCATGATGAAATTGTCTGCGGATTACGTAGGCCGATTATTTCGCAAAAACGAGCTTATTTCCGTTGCCGACTATATTAATGAAGTGCGACTGGGTATCGCCAGAGAACTGCTGGAGCATAAAAATCACAGTGTATACGAAATCATGGTCCAAACCGGATTTGCTAACCAGAGCTACTTTTTCAGACTGTTCAAGAAGAAGCTCGGTTGTACGCCCGGGGAGTATCGGTTGAAAAAATCACTTCAAGGATAATGAAATGCCTTAGGCCAACCTCTCCGGTTGGCCTTTCTTCGTAAAATGTACGGATTTCGGGAGTAAAACACCAAAAGTACAGTTCAAAAGGCTACTCATTCCTAAATAGTACACTAGATATTCGAGTCTAAAAACCGCAATAATGGACTCATCGACCAAGAAACCTTCAGGAAAGGGGTAAGCAATTTGGAGAAAGGATTGCGGAAACGGATCGCGAGCGAGTGGCGCCATTTTAAAAAAAACCATGAACTGTTCACGCTTGGCATCCCCGGAGTTTTGTATATTCTCATTTTTTCTTATTTACCGATGATCGGCATTATTATGGCATTCAAAAATTTCCATTACGATAAGGGGATATTCGGCAGCGAATGGACCGGTTTTAAGAACTTCGAGTTTTTTTTCGTATCGGAATATGCGTTTCGGATTACGCGCAATACCGTCTTGTATGAAATCGGCTACATCTTCTTCACAACGGTGTTCGCGCTCCTCTTCGCGGTTTTGTTAAACGAAATCTCGCGTAAAGCGGTGAAGGTGTATCAGACCGCGTTGTTCCTCCCTCACTTCTTATCTTGGGTCGTTGTGTATTATATCGTTTTCACATTGCTCGATATCAATAACGGCATATTGAACAAGCTGCTTATAGCTGTGGGTTTAGAATCCCATGATTGGTACATGGAATCTGGGCCTTGGCCTTACATTTTGAACGTAGTCGCGCTTTGGAAACGCATTGGCTTCAGTGCGCTCGTCTATTATGCCGGTATCATCGCCATCAGTCCGGATTATTACGAAGCAGCCAAGATCGATGGGGCCACCCGGTTTCAAATTGCCCGCAAAGTCACGATTCCGATGATTATGCCTTTAATTATGATTCTGCTAATTCTAGCCATCGGCGGACTCATATCCGGAGACTTCGGCCTGCATTACTTTGTTCCGAACGGTGCCTTGGCCGGCATGACCTACCCTACCACAGACATTATCGATACTTATGTTTACCGTGCGTTGACCAAAATCGGAGATGTTGGCATGGCTACAGCAGTCGGATTGTTCCAATCCGTAGTCGGGTTGATTCTCGTGCTTTGCGCCAATCTGTGGGTCAGAAAAATAAATCCTGATAATTCGTTATGGTAGGTGGATCATGATTAGGACAGGTAAACAATCGTCGTTCGTCGAAATGTGGATCAACCTCTTATTTATTCTCGTCGCTCTGTCTATGGTCGTCCCCTTCCTGCTGGTTATTGCCATCTCTTTAACGAGCGAAGAAGCGATCCTTACAAAGGGCTATCACTTGATTCCTCCAGCGTTCAGCACGGATGCCTATCGTTATATTTTTAAATCGCCGATGATCTTGATTCAAGCGTATTGGGTCACCATTCTGACAACGGTGATCGGTACGATTGCCAGTCTGGCGCTCACATCCATGACGGCTTATGTCGTGTCCCGAAAAGACTATCGATACGTAAAGCCGACGACGTTCTATATCTTCTTCACCATGCTGTTCAGCGGTGGGCTCGTCCCTTCCTATATCTTGATTACGCAGTACTTGCATCTAAAAGATACGATTTGGGCGCTCATTCTCCCAGGGATGCTCTCCCCTTTCTACATCCTTATTATGAAAGGTTTCATCGGTGAGATCCCGAAGGAGCTCATCGAGTCTTCGAAAGTGGATGGGGCCAGCGAGTGGCGGATTTATTTCCAAATGATTTTGCCGCTATCGAAGCCCGCTCTCGCTACGCTAGGTCTGTTCATCTCGTTTAACTACTGGAATTCCTGGTTTCCGGCACTGCTCTACATTAACAGCGAGAAGCTCGTTCCCATTCAGCTCTTGCTTACGCGAATGATGAATACGATCAACTTCTTGACCACTAGCGCGCAATTTATGAGCGGACTATCTATCGATACGTCCAAGTTCCCTAACTTATCGGCAAGAATGGCCATGACGGTGTTGGCGGCCGGACCGATGATGTTCGTCTTCCCGTTCTTCCAGAAGTACTTTGTTAAAGGCTTAACCGTCGGCTCATTGAAAGGCTGACGTTAATAAGTTTCATCGTTAACTTTACGAGAGGAGGTAAAGAATCGCAGTTACCATGATAGCGCTGGGGCAGGGTTGATTCGAAGTGCGAAACAATCACTTAGGAGGGTAAGCTGAACATGAAAAAGAAAGCCTTTCTGAAATTGGCATTGGCAAGTACGCTAATCCTTTTACTTGCAAGCGCTTGCGGCGGTAACAATACGAACAATGAGTCTGCAAATTCGACTAATGAACCTGCAACTACAACTAACACAGAGACCGATTCAACGAATACGTCTACCGATGAGCCTGCAAAAGAAGAGCTTCCACCTGTAGAATTACTCTATTATATCCCTCAGCCTGAATTGCAGCCGGATATTGCTTCGGTTGAAGCTGCGGTGAACGACTACATCAAACCGAAAATCAATGCGACGGTTAAACTGATGTCCATACCGTTTGGAGACTACGACCAGAAAATGAACACGGTCGTCTCTGCCGGTGAAACATTCGATATGATGTGGACATCAAACTGGGCATTCAACTATGAGACTAACTCGCTAAAAGGCGCATTCAAGGATTTGGAGCAGTTGGTCAAAGATTACGCTCCCGATTTCATCAATAGCCTGCCTAAAGCTGCGGTTGAAGGGGCAAGAAACTCCCAAGGCAAATTGTATGCGATACCGAACTATCAAATTATCGCGCAAGGCGGCGGCTTCGTCGTTCAGAAAGAAATGGCCGAAAAGTATGGCTTGGATGTAAGCACCATTAAGACGTATAAGGATCTCGAGCCATTCCTGGAGAAAGTCAAAGCCGGCGAACCGGATAAAATTGCTTTCGGTTCCAGAACGAATACATTCGTTCCGTATATGTATGGCTTTGACGGGCTTGGAGGAATTGAATACAGAACCGGCGATCCTAACTACAAGCTGGAAAATGTGTTGGCCTCACCGGAATATTTGGCTCATCATCAATTGCTGTACGATTGGTTCAAAAAAGGCTATGTCAATAAAGACGTGGCAACAGCCAATTTCGCGGATTATCAAAAAGCCGGAAAAATCGTCTCCTTCTACGAATGGACCCTGAAACCGGGCGGAGAAATCGAGATGAAGCAAAACATGGGCGGTAAAGACGTTATCTTTATCCCCTTGTACGAACCGCGGTTTTCCGGCGTACAACCGACGATGACGGCAATCAGCAATACGTCGAAAAACCCGGAAAGAGCAATGATGTTCCTCAATCTGGCAAATACGGATCCGGTATTGTTTAATCTTCTCGCTTTCGGTGTTGAAGGCAAACATTACGACAAACTCGATGCGTCGCACATCAAGGTCAAGACAGACGGCGGATATGCTCCGAACGTAGCATGGGCAATGGGTAACGTTACGATCGGTTACTTGTTGGAAGGCCAAGCGGACGATACGTGGCCTAAAACAATCGAGCTGAACAACTCGGCCATGGTACCGGAAATTTGGGGATTCCAATTCAACCAAGAGCCGGTCAAGACGGAATTGGCTAACATGGATGCCGTCTACAAAGAGTATGAAGCCGCAGTCACAACCGGTGCGGTCGATCCAAACGAATACATTCCAAAACTGGTTGATGCAATGAACAAAGCCGGTTCAGAGAAAGTACTGGCCGAGAAGCAGAAACAGCTGGATGAATGGCTGGCATCGAAAGGCAAGAAGTAAGCGGAAGCCAACAAGCCTGGGGTTCTTGAATCTCAGGCTTGTTTTTTTGTGGGAAATGACAAGAGCAAAAAAAACGCCTCACCCGGTTGGATTGTCCGGCTGAGGCGGTCTTTGATCATGGCTATTGCTCGACTGCAATCTCGTACTTCTCGGCAATCTTCAATAAATGCTGCTCGATGTTATCATAATCTCCAACCTTGTTGCTGGATATAACGAATGCATCCTCCGAGCCTCTGACATGAACTTTGATCACCTTCACCTCAACGGTCCAGAGCAGCTTTCTCACCGGTTCCTTCCCCACTTCCAGCCGCTCAAGCTTACTGTACTCAATGGTTTTTGGAGCACTCTCCTTTTCCAGCTTAAGGACCATTTCACCCGCGTCCAAGTTGACATCCACTGCTTGCAGCAAATCGATCAACCTCCTTGGTTTTGAATAGAAATGGTTATGCCCGGCTTATTTGCAATTGTATTCAACCAGTTGCGAATATATGTGCATCCAGCTCAGAATCAATCTGATTAGCACCCTCGCCTCCCTGATTACCTTTCATTTAACCGGATACTTAGTCCACTTAAACCGAACAACCTCTAGAATTTCGCAGGGGAAGCTTAATATTTTGTTTCAAACTCCTTAATCAATTCCTTGGATGTAATCATTGCTTCGTCTCTGTCTTTCGCAGGTGCCGTTATCATGTACCCGTCTGATTCAGACCAAGGACTAGCAGCATCATTGGACTCATTAACAAGCACCTTTATTGTAAAAGCAGTAAAATCGTCATTTATATATATACTGCCATAGAAATAAAAATCAGGTGCAACTCGGCCTGCTGCATCTATTATTCGGGAAGTAGATAATATTGTGCTAAAATTCTCGCCAGTATAGTACATCTCTAGTTTTGTTCGATCTTTTGGAAGTTGAGGGACTTCCTTTCCCTCAAACTCAACCGCACCATGAAACGATTTTTTGCCATTGATATGAGTACGCAGCTTCCCATCAAGATGCATTTTAATAGGCTCAATGACTCCTTCTTTTCCAAGCTGATAGAAAACACCATCTATTGTTTTCGTATACCGTTTGGGTGTTAAATACCAAATGGAGTATATGCCGATACCTACTAGGATTAAGACGATCAGCCAGCTTAAAAATTTACGATTCACTTCGATCGCTCCCAATAAATTAGACTTGCTCCAAATTATAGAACAATGTTACGTTACACGCACTTGGATATCTTTGGAGTTGCTGTATTGGCCAGCTGCCATTCATATTACGATTGAGCTATACTTCCCTGATGCGCCAGCGAGCCGAAGCGTTCGGCGAATCGCGGCGGATCATATTCGATGCGCATACGAAAAAGGAGGCTACCGCACTCGGCAGCCTCCTTTTTCGTTGCCCGCCTGTTCGGCAGCCATTTCCGGAATCTCAGCCTTGACCGATCCAATCGGCCTGCGCCTTCGCATTCCACTGCGCGCGAATCGCCTCGTAACGTTCCGCATGCAGCAAGCCTAGCTCCAGCAGACGGGCATTCTCCGTCCAGCGGTCCGGCTTCGCCGTGCCGACGATGGCCGCGTTCACGCCCGGTACGGACAGCGTAAAGCGGAGCGCCGTGCCGATCGATTCGCTAAGGTCTCCTTGCAGGAAGTCGTAGCCGAGGGCCTGCAGCCGATCCCAGTACGTGTGATGGTACCCTGATACCGGCTTCTTGCCGGTCTTCCAAGCCGCGTTCGCGATCGGCCGTTTAGCGACGACACCGATTCCCCGCCGCTGCGCTTCAGGAATCGTCAGCGTTATTGCCTCTTGGTCGGCGATGTTGACCGACGTCTCGAGGGAGTCGAAAGCACCGCATTGCACGGCGTAGAGCGCGGCTTTATGGTCGCCGCTGTAGCCGATGTAGCGTGTCTTTCCTTTCTCTTTCGCCCTTTTCAGAACGTCAATGACGTCGCCTTGGCGCAGCAGCTCCTCGGAACAGCTGTGCAGATGCACGACATCGACGTAGTCCGTCTGCAACCGCTTCAAGCTGCGGTCGATGCTAGCCTCCAGCATGGCCGGATCCCAGTCGGGCTGGTCAAATCCGGACGCGTGGCCGCATTTGGTGAACAAATAATAATCCCCGCGCCGCCTCGCGATCGTCTTGCCGATCAGCTCCTCGCTCGTGGCGTAACATTCCGCCGTGTCGATGACGTTCAGCCCCGCGTCGAGCGCACTGCCGAGCAGCTTGTCCGCCTGTTCGGCGCTAACGCCCTCGAAGCCGATCTCGGCGCCGCCGAAGCCGAGAATACTCACGTTCATGTCGGTTCTGCCGTACTGCCTTTTTTCCATCCTACAGGCCGCCTCGCTTTCGTCGATTGGACTTGGTTTTGACGTCTTTCATTATAGGCCGTCCGCTGAAGCCTTGAAAGAAGTGAAAATTTTCTCAGCAGGTAACCCTGAGTATAGTAACTAAACGCGGCCGGCCATCAGCCCCCCGCTGTTTGCAGATAGACGTCACTTGATATTACACTGGCGAAAGCCGATTCGAACCGGTGCTTCCGGATCTCGGCTGCCTGGTTACGAAATAAGAACCACAGTCCGCATAATGGGCTAGTCTGTATCCATACTACTCTGCATTTTCTCCCTCATAAAATCGCTTATAATTTCTCTACCCCACAAAACAGAGTTATTTATTTGTACATATCCTGCAATCATTACGGTTACCGAAATAGCTAGTTTTAAAGATTATCAAGACTTCTTTTAGGTGAAACCTCAATGCCCTCTTGTGTTTACCCTAATATTCGTTTGAACTTTTGCATCTTTTTTCAAGGTCTTCTTTATCCAATAAACAACATATAAACCAAAACTAAATCCAATCGAGTTTAAAATCACGTCATCAATGTCAGTGGACCTAGGTTGAATTACGTAAAGAGAAGTCAGCAAATATTGAATTGACTCAATGACGCCAGAAATGAAAATTCCAAATAAAGAAAACAATAGGATGTATCTCTTTACTTGTTTACCGATAATCATTCCAAAAGGAACTAGCAATACTAAATTTCCAAAGAAATTTCTTTTACCTATGGATGAGTTCAAATCGTAGCTCTTAATGCTAAAAAAAGGAGTCATATTTACTGGAATACCAAATCCATATCCTTGACTTCTTAATGATTCAATTACTCTTAAGTCAATATAGACTGGAGTTAATGTAATTGATAATAATGCAAATAAATATATAGAGATCATCGAAGAATACAATTGAAATCGAAATGATTTTCTCTTAAAAAAATTAACTACTATAACTATGGGAGTTATAAAAACAAATTGAATTAGAAAAAGTTGAAATGATGAAAGCATGTCTCCTCCTGAACTGCAGAAATGTATGGAAAATAAATTGCTCTATTAAAAAAACTCCAACAATTAATGAAAAAAAGAACGAAATAACAGATATTAATGCACCTATAAAGGCACTTAAACGAATTGATTTTTTAGAAGCAATCTCAGCAAAGGCATGTAGAAATCCCCTCTCTGAATGCGAGGCTGCGGCCATGTGTCGTTTGTGCTTTAGTTCCCGTATATAATGAAAAAGGTACAGCCTCCTCTAAAATTTGAGGGAATGTACCTTTTTCGCTTAAAGAGGAACTTTTACTGAGGCCTTCTTTTACACTATGGGCGCGATGGGTATACGCCTTCGATTTGAATGACATAACTGACGCCTGCCGGCGCATAATCACTTAAATCCGGAATGCCGAACGTTGTACGACCATCCCCTCCGTACATAGTTCCTAATAGGGAGAACAATGCCGTATTGTTAGAGATGGACAGTAGTTGCCCATCGCAAACCATGGTACCGCTAGGCGCAAAGTTGCCGGCAAACAGCCATACTTCTCCCAAAACTTTATCCACGCTGGAACCACCACCACCACCTCCAGAGGTAATGTTAGGGTTGCCGAACAAAGGACCCGAGGTTCCCGGATCCCCTTTAGGACCCTGAGGGCCCTGAGGACCTTGAGGACCTTGAGCGCCAGTTAATCCGATAGGACCGGCGGGACCTTGAGCACCAGTTAAGCCGGTATCACCCTGCGAGCCTTGAGGTCCGGCAGGACCGGTGGGACCTTGAGGTCCGATAGGGCCGGCTGGACCTTGAGCACCAGTTAAGCCGGTATCACCCTGCGAGCCTTGAGGTCCGGCAGGACCGGCGGGACCTTGAGGCCCGGTAGGACCAGCGGGACCTTGAGCACCAGTTAAGCCGGTATCACCCCGCGAGCCTTGAGGTCCGGCAGGACCGGCGGGACCTTGAATACCTTTCTCATGCATGTTTTTGATAACGGTGGCAACTTCGCCTCGGGTAATGTTCTTGTCGCCGCCGAATGAGCCATCTGGGTAGCCCTGCATAATGCCCTTTTCCCTTGCCCACTCAGCCGCTCCGCTCCACCATCCCGAATCAGTAAAGCCTGATACGCTTGCGCTTGCTACCCCTGCTATTAGGAGTAGTCCTGCAATCGTTCCTAGTACTACCTTTTTCAACTTCACGCTTTTCATCCCGATCTCCCCTATCCTCTTCCATTTTTCTTCAGATTAATTATTCTATGTCTTAGTCGGTTTTCCTCTATAAGGAAAAAAAGACTCCAAAACTATGTCCCGGAGCCGCTGACCGAAGTCAAGCGCATCGCTTCCTACTTCACTTCGTCCAATTTCGCCAGGCAAGGCTGCAGCGCGTACATGTCGTCGTTCCGCTCCATTTTGCGCCAATTGTCGGCCAACTCTTAAGCCGCCTTACCCCCTTCGACCAGCATCACTGATCAGGATCACTTGCCGGCGAGGTTTCGCGGCCAAAATCTATTAATTGAAGTCTTTATTGTCGAAATTGCCACACATCTGCGGTTACCCAGGAAATATTCATAAAAAAAGCCGGCTTTTAAATCAGCCGGCTTGTTCATATACAATATCTGAATAAGGATTAGCAGTCGCAGTTTGCTTGCTTGATCACATGCTTCAAGCTTTCCTCCAATATCTTTGTACTTTCTATCAGACTCTGAGAGTATCCATCTTTTGTCGTTAAAGCAATATACTCTCCGGGCACGACTGAATTTGCTTGGGGGTTCATTGCTATGTCTTATATCATTCTGATGGGGATTGCGTTTGAAATCGAAACTGATCCAAATAGAATGCAAAAACCGCGCAGAGCGCGGTTCATAGTTAGAATATGTTCATTTCCATTTTTCCTTCATTTGACGCCTCAATTCGGCGTTCTCCAACCGAAGTTTTTCGAGTTCGCTTCTTACCGCGCGCATCAATGAATTCAGCCCGAATCCGGTCATGAACAAAACTAGACCAAATATAGATACGCTTCCTGCGGCCGCTAATTCTAACATAAAAAAGACAATACCGAGTGCGATAAGAATGAGCGAAATGATTTTGACGCTTCTCAACGAGTCGTACATGATGATGCCACTCCATTCAAATGACGCCATTTCTTTTTTAACGAGTTCGCTTAACTTGATTTTACAATATTCTATGTGCATAAATTCAATGTGTGTAGTTTAAGCCGCATGGCGGTGTCGAGATTTGAGCTGGCGCGTCCGGCTAACAAGGTCACCACTTGTTCCACCGAGTTATTTTTAATCTTTCCAACAGCAGCACAATATCCCGATCGCATCGATAGGAGCTTTACATTTCAACTGCATATTTCAGCAGAAAGATCCTGTTCGTCGTTAAGAATTATAGCTTACTTAGTATCTTGTTGGGATAATTAGTTTCTTCTTGTTTTTTAAATACCTTTCTAGCCAACTCATATCCTTATTTCGTTTTAGTATAAATTTAGCACTATCAATTAGAAGTCTTGATCTTAATTCATCTCGTCGATCCAGCATATGTAACCTCTTTAAAAACTGTTCATTCATCAACTTTTCCTCCATTTTGGGATAATAGAGAATTTATGCTTATCTACATTTTATGATACATACTGAAAAAAGAATGTCAGACTATCTGCGCAAAATTAATTGTTTAATGTCGAAGTAGAGTTGTTTTTGATAGGCATTCCACCGTGTTCATCATATAGTCAATTACCGCACTACCAATATCCCTCGGCTGCGGTGCCCGGTTCTTTCCTTAAGCAGCCAGATTTAACCGGCTGCTTGTTGCGAGTTCTGGCATATTGTTTGGATAATGTTACAGCAATTCTGCTTCAATAAAAACAAGGAGCCGTCCGCCGCGACGGTCTGCTCCTTGTTTTTATTGAACTATCGTACCTGTTAGCTCAATGCGGTATTGTCATTTGGTGAATACAATCCCCTGCGAATAAGATTAGCCCTCAGATTTTTCCCTGGAAAAAGTACATCAGTTCGTCGTTATAAAATTTATAATGATAATGCTAAGCTCCGGATGAGCTCAGCCTGCGTAAAAGGCTGTTTCCTCCCCCAGCGCTTCACGCAAACGAGGTAAGGGCTTGCCGGGTTCTTCCGGTGGTAAAAGCCGGGAACGCGCATGACGCGAGCGAGGTCCGTGATTTTGGGATCGGAGTTGAATTTACGGACTAGTGCTCGTTGAATGGGCACGAACCAGCCGATCGATCCTTTTCGGATTACCCAATATATGTGGTAGCCATTTTTGGTTTCGACGATCATCGAACCTCGAATGAGCTTCCGGTGCCTGACTAGAAACTTCCGTTTTAGTTGCCACACTCTTCGCTTGCCTCGTTGGGCGAGCAGCCGATAAAGTCCCTGTTTAGTGCGTGTCACGCTGATGGACTCGATCTGTTCCACGGGGTCCGCTTGAAGCTCCTGCTTGCGGCGCTCTGCCTCTTCGCTCGTATGCAGCAATTCGGAGATTTTGTTGAGGTCGACGTCAATGAAGTGAGCGCGAACCGCCTGAAAGTCGCCACGAGCCTGCTCCCGGTAATTGACGGTCATGAACACCGCGTAGCCTTCTTTGTTTTTGCGCAGCAGCGGAACGGGCCGCTTCGCACGAGTCAGCAGCGTAATCCGGGACAGCTGGCGCTCTAGCTGCTTCATCTGCTTATGCAGCGTCATCGCCCTCGCCTTGCTCTGCGAAGTAGGCTGAACTGGCTTGCGTGCCATCGTATCGTGGACAAGCGTAAAATGTAAAGTTTGGCTTCTTTTACAGCCAAGCTTCTTAATAAAACGCCGGAATTGACGGGAACGTAACCACATGCGGCTGGCATGCAGGGCCAAACGCTGCTCCACTCAATCACATCCTCTATTTAGGCTGACATCACACGTTGCTTTCTCCCTTAGACAATCTTATTCTGCCAAGATTCCATTCGTGTGGTCACTCATACCCATCCAGTGATCAGGCAGCTTCTTTTTAGGGATCACTCATCATTGAAATCTCATAAAAAACCAGCCAGTACCTCTCTGGTCGATTATTCCCCGGGGGGATTCAATTACGTTCATGTTAAAATTCTCTCCTCGAGATGAAGGAAACAACAGCCCTTTTCTCGAAAACAAAGGTAAGCACTCAGCAAAGGAGCAACCCCATGCTTTTCCATTCCGCCTTCATCCTCAATGCGTTCATTATTTTCCTGCCTTTGATTTTTTACCGTCCTTTCTATAAACGCAAGCACCCGCTCTTCGTGTATGTTTTGTTTTTGATTCCCATGATCATTACAATGACCTTTCCGGTAAACATCTTCGATTCGGTGCTCGACCTAAGAGGAATTCCGCTCGTGATCGGCTCTCTCTACGGCGGACTGTTAACGACGCTGCTCTTATTCGGCAGCCTGCTTGCGTACAGGCAGGTCTTGGGCGGTATCGATCTATTTGATTACTTCATTTCGCTATTGCCGACGTTCTTGCTGCTGCTGATGCTCATTAAGATGTACGAGAAAGCCGGCGCCAAGAAGAGAATGCTGCTTGTTGCCGGTGTGTGCTTCTTTTTGCGCGTGACGGTCGTCAATCTGTACGCTCTGCTCGAAGGGAAGACTTCCTTTTTTATGGAGTCGTTTGTTCCGAGTCTGCCCATCATCTTCGTTCAGTGCATCATGGCGGTGATGCTGGTGTTCATAATTGAAATGATCCGCACGCAAAATCGGATGCAAGAGGAGATCATCCATGCGGAGAAAATGAAGGTCGTCAGCGAAATCGCGGCGTCCGTAGCGCATGAAGTCCGCAACCCGTTAACGTCAGTCCGCGGCTTCATCCAACTACTGTCCGATCCAGCACTAAGCGACTGGAAGCGTAAAGAGTTCTCCGCCATAACACTCGAGGAGCTGGACCGGGCGGAATCGATCATTTCCGATTACTTATCGCTCGCCAAACCGCAGATCGAGAGGCTCGAACCGATCGTCCTGGAGGAGGCGCTCGCCAAGGCGTCCCAAATCCTGAGCTCCTACGCCAATTTGCAGAACGTCGAGATCGTCACGGACATAAAACTCCCTGCAACGGTATACGGCAGCAAGTCCAAGTTCAGGCAAGCCATCATTAATATCGGCAAGAACGCCATAGAGGCGATGCCCGGCGGGGGCATGTTGACCTTGACTTACACAGTAAACGAGCCTAACCAAATCGTCACCATCACGATCGCCGATACCGGTATCGGCATGAACGAGGAACAGCTTAACCGACTGGGTTCACCCTATTACACCACCAAAGACAAGGGCACCGGTCTTGGGACCATGGTCATCTTCAGCGTCATTCGGGGCATGAACGGCAAGATCGAGGTCCGCAGCAAAGAAGGCGAAGGTACCACGTATTTCATCACGCTGCCGTTGACGCAGCATGCTTAAAAATCGGGCTGGCGACCCGAGAGTCAAAAAAACGGCAGACCTGGCTAGCCAGCTACCGTTTTGTTATTTCTGAACTATCGTACCCGTCCACTAGCTTCATGGGCAATTAATAATAAAAAGCCTGTTCCTGACATATCGTCAAGTCCAGGCTTGATTTCTGTATTACAGTTTTACAACATTCTCAGCTTGAGGTCCGCGTTGACCTTTTACAACATTGAATTCAACACGTTGGCCTTCGTCCAAAGATTTATAACCTTCGCCTTGAATAGCAGAAAAATGGACAAATACATCGTCACCGTTTTCCCTTTGAATGAAACCAAACCCTTTTTCCGCATTAAACCATTTGACAGTACCTGTTTCCATTAATTTAATAACCTCCAAAGTTTAAACATTATGCCCCAACAAAGTGGACTATTTACAAGTATATCCCACATAATACGAAAAATGACTCACAACTCGTTATTTCTCCCAAAGCTCGACCAGTCGGCCTTCAGGATCTTCAATCCAAATAAACTTTCCAAATTCACTAATCTCTTTTTTCTTTGCAAGAGGTACGCCAATTTGTTCAAGATGCTTAATCGTTTCGTCTAGATTATGTACTTCGAAATTTAACATCACTTGTTGTTCTGTTGGAAAATAACTGTCATCCTCGGTAAAGAAAGAAAAGATTGTCTCATTTCCTGATTGGGGTTTTATCACGGTCCCATTCCAATTATCTATTTCAATTTTCAACACTTCACTGTACCATTTCTTTACAACTTCAAGATTCTTAGTTCTCCAAAATATTCCTCCGAAGCCTTTTATCATTGTATCTAACTCCCGACATGAGATTTAAAGCTCTATTTGCTTGCTAATCAGCCTTCTCAATAAGCCATTTATTCTTTTCTTTTTTAAGAACATACAACCATAAATTGGAGTGCTTATCTATTTCAACTTCAACATAAGCAAAATAATAAAACGTTTTACCATTTAAACCTCCACCAAGACTCTTCAGTTTAACACTTGTTATATTTGTATCAGAAAAAGATACATCTTTGGCAGCCCCATTCCGGTATAGCTCAGTCAATAATCGTTTATAACCAGTTACATTATTTTCATTAATATAGCGTATTGCAGAGTTAATAACGTGCACACATTCAAGTTCTTCATTTTGAAAAGCAGACTCATCAATGTATGGGGTCTTGCTTAATGGATGCGCGGAAACCGTTTCACGTACTGAAATCAGATTTGAAACTAGGAGCAATAAAACCATAATTTTTAATTTCTGTTTATATAATTTCAATAACACGATCCAGCCCCGCTTGAAATATTTACCAACATTATACCGTGTAATAAAACCCTTTTTCAATAACTACCCGTTAGTTGAAGACCGCCAGTATCACTTCTTCAGCCGGCGGTTGTTTCGTTACCTTCATGTAACTATTTCGTTACCTTTCTGTCATTCCTTTCGCGGCTGGGTTGGTTACTATGAGGTTGTAAGTCAACCGTCCCTTGTCACCACAAAACAGAAGAGGTGATTGCTTTATGCTGAACATATCCAAACACTTGAAATTTAATAAACTTGCCTTGGCTGCACTTATTGCGGTAAGCTCTACTGCGGCTTTCCATTCGAATGTCCTCGCGGCAACCGCCGATGCCGGCTTTAGCGCACAAAAGGGCAGCGTATATATTAAGAACATCTATAAGCTTGCGAGCGAAGGGAAAATTCCCGGATTAAACGCCATCGCTGGCAAAACGCCGATCTCCGCCGTTCATTACAAATGGGGCGATCCGGAAGTTGGCGGCGACCTGAAAGGGAACCATTACGAAGTGTACAATTTCGGTATGGGACAAGGCGCTTACGGCTTCGGTATCAACAAATCCGGTGTCATCTACGATTTGCGCAATTTCGGGCAGTCCGTTGATCAGACAGTCGGCATCAAGTCGTTAACCTTCGCGTCCGTCATCAAGACCCTTGGCATGCCCAAAGAAATTCGCTTCACCGGCACGGACAAAATTTACGTCTACCGCCCTGCACGTGCGTACGAACTAAAATTCGTCGGCCCAAGCAAAGTCGTCAAAGGCAAATTCGCGCATATTGACCACATCAATGTCTACGCAGCCAAAGCGAACACATAAGGCTTGGTACACGGAAAAACAAAGGATTGACTAAGTTCAATTCTCGCGCGAATAGTTTTTTTCTGCTCATTAGTTGAACAGGCTGCCGAAATTATCGGCAGCCTGTTGTTATTGAGCTATCGTTACTTGTTAGTTGAATAGTTCAATGTATTGAATAGTTATTTCGGCCAAATTTGCTTTCCAAAAATATCTCCTGGCATATAGATGTATATCATGCTGGCACTATTATTGGCCGTAGTCTCGATATGTTTAGCATAATATCACTTGCATCAATGGGTGTTCTATAAAACCATAAAATGAAAAGGACGAATAAAAAAGCTGCAATACACGTAAGAACTTTCGCTTTTTTTGTTTTTATTTCTATCTCAAAAGTCCATTCTTTTTTCAAACAAACTCAACTTCCCTCTCTTATGTCGCCACCATTTGCGTAATCATTCGGATGTCTAATTCCTGTCCGGCTCTAAACCGATAAAAACAGGTATCCCCAAACCAATTTGGCCTTCAGGAGTTTCACTCGGTACGAATCCTATGTAGAGATTGGACTTGTTTACGCTTCTTCCTGTCAATGTAAGCTGGAACGATTGTTGAGGCTGATACATCTGTTCCATCCACTCTTTCATGAGACCAAGCTTGGCAGCATCCTCAGCATACAGTCCCTGTAGCCCCCCTTCCGGAAAGTTGATTTCAGAGAACCGATAGCGATAACCGTTGATTAATTCTCCCTCTGCTTCCAGCTCGAGTGACTCCGGATCGCTTGCCCATTCTTCTCGAACGTGAAAATGAGGTAATGTCCGGAACAGCTTTCCAAGGCCGAGTTCGATATGAAGCTCATCAAGAGCTGGCCCCCACAAAAGTACGTCAAGTCCTGTGAAGGCTTGTCCCTCATTTCTCAGTCCAAATACAATGGCAGCCGGGCTGCCGACATCTGCTGCTGCGTAAGCGTTCCAGCTCGTAAATGCCAACTTCGGCCCATTGTGTTGCGTAACGTAATCGGAGAAACGGATCGTGCTGCGATAATGAAGAACCTTCACGTTACTTTCCATCACCTTATCTTGTTGAAACTCTTGATCAACCTCATAGCCCCGCAGTATAGCGTGGTCAGGAATTGCCAGCAACTCCGCTGCCAGCGCCAGCGCGTCGTCTGCGAAAATCGTCTCTTTTTCCCAGATCGCCTTCAAATCCGCCGGGCTCACGCCTGGCGCGCAAACCTCCGACCACTTCGATGGCTGACCGTTTCTTTTCCTCGGACGGCTCCCCTCTGACATTTCATTAAATAAGTCCAAGTCGTTGATGATCGTATCTGCCATTCGGCCGTTCTGATACAGGCGCATCACGAGCAAATCGCTATCATGCAGTACGGAACCGACAGCGGAGACGCCCACACGAGAAATAGCCTTGCCAAGCGCGTCCATCTCATCCAAGTGCTGCTCATCAAGCTTTTGGTCGTAGAGGGAGATCCATCGATCAGAGGAGACATGCAAAATCAGTGAACGATCGGCTGATTCCGCATCGTCCGTTTCTTCATACAGCCCCCCGTCTAGACTGTCTCGTATTGCAAGCACAAGTTCATTCATTAATTTGCTGCTATTAAGTGCTCCGCTGAACACTTGTATATTCGAAAGAAACGTACCCAATTTCCACTCGCACTCCTTACATCTATGGTTCTTATCCGGTAATAGTTTAACACGTAATGGAAACGGAATCCCTGATTAGTCATAACCGCCTTCAGCTTCAGGCAAAGCTTTATAGGCCTCCTTGCTCTCGACTATGTTCTTGATGAAATTTCTTAATTCCAGTAATTGATTCGCATCTTCCGTCATTGCACAGTATTTATCAGTCCACGAAATGGTTTTAGTTTCGCCATTGACCGTTATTTTCCACTTATCTTCGTTGCTTGGCGTTGTGAAACAACCTCCATCCATAGTCAATTCTTTGGGTCCCATTATGTCTATTGCTTTCATTTTATTGTATATGTCACGTAATTCAACCGTGCTAAACTCGATGTTTGCTGTTGCAGAGCCTTTCACAACTAAATCTTTCGTAAACGTTCCTTTATAGGTGTCTATTACATTCTTGGTTACCTCGCCATAGCCGAAGCTCACCATGAAATTAAAGTCGGTTGGCATTTCTAATGGCATTTCGGTCTCCTGCTTAACAGCCTCCGCCAATCTCGTGTTGCTTCCTATGACAGAATCCGAATGATTAGAACATCCCGTCATCACACACACTGCAATAAGCAACGAACAAAGTATCCCTTTCATTACCATCCCCTCCACAAATGGTATGACGCTAACTGGATGGTATTAGTTGCACTATGCTGCCAGTTAGCGCAATGAAAATGGAGCAGTTGCTGATCGCAAACTGCCCCATCCTTCATCTTTAAACAAACTTAGAGCCTTTCATGCACGACTTCCGTCCCGGCGATAAAATCATGCAGTGACCTTTTGTCCTCGCGTGCCCCTACCATCGTCGCGCTTACAATAGCGGCAATGCCGAGAGTAAACCCATAAATCAGGCCGGCTACAACATTTCGCAATAGCATCGTTCCGAGACTCGGCGGCAGCCCGTCGCTAACTTTTACGATCCGAATACCGCAGATCCGTTTACCAATCGTATAGCCATTCCAAAAAATCGGAAGCAGCAATGTATACAGGAACGAGATTATATTCGTATAAATCTCGTCGCCAGATCCCCCGGTGAGTATAAGCGAAATAATGACCAACGGCACTCCGACGATAAGTGCATCAAGAAGCAACGCGCCGAATCTAATCCAGAAGCCGGCTGGGTTATTCGTGTTCAAGCCGATGCCCTCCCCCATTCGAACAGCTTTCTTGTCGATTAACCGAAAAAGAAATCAAGAACGTTAGAACCGGCCGATGATTGCTTGTTGTAAAATTCGGAATAACCGCAATTCGTGCAGGACACGACAACAAATTGATTATGCTGAATATCGAACATTTTGGAAAGCCCGGTGCCCGTCATTGCTACTTCTTTCGTTCTTGCGTCCTTGCTTCCGCATTTGATGCATCCTTTTTCACTCATCTTCAAATCACACTCCCTCATATGATGTTCTTTTGTACGCTTCCAAGGATTGGAAGGTTGCATGGTTCGGCAATCAAAACCGACGGAAGTGGGTAATAAATATCGCCGTTCCATTGAACCGAATCAAGAATAGGAAAAACAGGAAGGATGACTGATATCGTGAACATTACTGAAAAACAGATCGTCGTTACCTTGGAGCCCGAGAATGAAACCGAATACTTACAGCTGTTGAATGATTATTTTACAGCTTCCGAGCGAAACAGCCGGGTCTCCTCCATTCATGAAAAAAAACAGCTCATGGCGATAAAAGAGCAAATGGCGCTTTTGTGCAATCAGAATACGCAAAAATTGAACAAGCTGAAATCCATCATCCGAGAGGTGAGCGAAAGAAGGGAAAAGACGATCGTCATCGCAAAATCGAATGCCGTCGCCTCCCTATTATTCGACAAGCTCTCTGCTGACGAGGATATCAAAGGTGTTCTGATGATTACTGCGCAGCTATCCATCCATGCGGCCAATGAAATGATCGAGCGATTTAATAAAATTCCGGAATCTACCGTTCTGCTTATTACGGACGGGGTCAATACCAGTCTCGACCTAACGGCGGCAAATCATCTCGTGCACTATGATTATCCGGCCCGCTTCTCTGATATTTTGCAGCGCAACAACCGCATTTCGAGACAAACATCCTATCATAAGGAAGCGACCATATACTATCTTCTAACGTCAGGCAAAATCGACGAGTTCGAATATCGGGAATGCCGGAACCCCAATGAATCGACGGCAGGTCAAAGGATAACGCAAAGACCGACAATATAACGCGTGCTAGTCATAAAGTCTCTAACGGGATCAGGTTCATGTCATCGACAAATGACGAGAATCTGATCCTTTTTCTGTAGGCTGGTTAAAACTACCAGTATTAAAAACTTCTAACGCTAGACGAGCAAGTCCGGGCATAAGTTTCAATCATGGAAAACCGAAACTCGGTTTAGCCAAAAAAACATGCGTGTGGAAGGAGTTCTCAATGAAAAAGATTGTAATCGTTTGGTTGATGGTGCTGTCGCTCTTGATCGCGTCAAGCTCGGCTTTCGCTGAAACACCTCCGGCAATAACCGTTATTGAACACGTCGAGGTTGGATACACCTATGAAGTGGGGGTAAATGTCAACGACACGGGAATCAACTTCCGTAAGGGTCCGGGAACGCAATACGCCCGTATCCGTTACCTCGCTCCAGGCGAAGAATTTAGAGTTATTGAGCGGATCGCCGGAACAACCTGGGCCAAGGTAAACGATGCTTCAGGTATTGTTGGCTATGTAACCACCCTTTCGAAATTTTCTAGTTTTCGTACGGTTAATGTCGTCCCAGCCTGGTCGGTCAAGGCGGATGAGATCATAGCTTATGGCAAGCAATACCTTGGAGTGCCTTATAAATTTGGCGCCGAATATGAAAACGACGGACTTTTTGATTGTTCCTCCTTTATGCAATATATTTTTGGCAAATACGGCATTAAGTTGCCTCGGACGTCAAAGCAGCAAAGCCAGGTCGGACAAACCGTTCCGTTTGAAAGCGCTCGCAAAGGTGATTTGATTTTATTGGACGTGGTTTCAAGTCGGGAAGGCATTGACCACGTAGGGCTTTATATGGGGAAGAACACACAGGGGCAAGATATCATGATTCATTCGAACCCAAGCGGACAAGGCGTGAATATCAAGGTATTGGATTCCGTCTGGATGCGCCGAATCGTCAAAGTACAGCGGATTATCCCGAATTAATCTCAGATCCGGTCAATCCTATAAATGAATTCATGAGCAGTTGCCGCCGGCAATCTGCTCATGATTTGTTCCGCTAGGCTAAAAATAAAATCGCTATAAATGCTATCATGAATAAATCTATGATGATTAAACCAAGGAATATCATCATGATGGTAAACCGTTCCGCATGAAAATGGCCTTCGTTTATTCCTTGCCGCTTGATGAAGTAGCTTCTTGCGGCCAGCACAACCATCAAACTTCCGAGCAGTACAGAGCCGATCCCGATCGCGGCAGCCAGAAGCTGGCCAATCGATTGGAAGCGGGCGGAGCGAAACACGGCGCCCGAAGCCAAAAAGCCAACTCCTGCAACGGTAATGCTGGTCCGTACCCAGGCCAAAAACGTTCGCTCGTTCGCAAAATGCTGTTGAACCGTCATTCCTGCCCCATCCCCGCCCTGACTATGCTTGTGGCAGGCTGAAACTGTCTCCGGTTTCATCAATCCAACGCTGCAAGCGGTTGTTAAGGCGTTTGCGCAGCTCCCAAAATTTGCTGTTATAGGCCAAGTTCACCTGTTCATACGGATCTTCGTTTAAGTTAAAGAGCAGCCACGGCATCCGCATCGCTTTGCCCATCTGGTCGGCCTATGGCATGAACTAGCAGGCGAGTTCTACCGGCTGATGAGCGATTTCCAGGACGAGATTTTTCGAACTGCGGACCCTTACTTTGTCTTCAACACTACGCAAACGATCGGGTACTTGAAGATTCGTTCCTTAGGAAGCCTATGGATTCACCAGCTGATCGAACTACTTCGGCAACAGCTTCCGGAGCATCCGTTCACCTACGATATCCGAGTCTACGAAATTTGCGATTATATCAAAGATAATCTTCGCAAGCGGCCGACATTGGACGAATTAGCCAAGCATGCGTCGCTTAGCAAGGAGCATCTGCGCTTCCTTTTTCAAAAGGAGCTTAATATCTCGCCGATGAAATATGCAGCCAGTATCCGGCTTCAGATGGCCAGAGAGCTGCTGCTCATGACATCGGTTCCGATGAAGGAAATCTCGGATAGGATCGGATATGACGACCAGCATCATTTTACAAGGGCATTTCACAAAGCGGAGGGCATGTCACCATCGGAATATCGCAAAACCTACAAAGGAAGCGTCGAATAACCGTCCGAACTGCACGAAAACTAGTCAACAAAAAAAGGCCTCGCATGCGTTCATCCATGCGAAGCCTTTAGTTGATTACCGCATAAACCCGCCTTCGGAATGGATCACTTGCCCGGTGATCCATTCTGCGTCATCACTCGCCAAAAAAGCGATCAAACGCGCCGCATCGCTCGGCAGCCCGATTCTTCCCATAGGAAATTTCGTGATGAGGTGACTCTTGATTTCCTCGTTCATCCACCCCGTATCCGTAGGGCCCGGATTGACAGCATTCACGGTGATGCCTTTGGAAGCAACCTCTGCCGATAACGTAACGGTAAAGGCGTCGATCGCGCCTTTCGTTGCCGCGTATGCAATCTCTCCCGCCATCGGTCCTCGTGATTGACCGGAAGTGAGATTGATGATTCTCCCGCCTCGATGCATGTTGAACCTTCGCGCGAATTCCGAGCTTAGCAAGGCCGTACCGCGTATATTGATTTGATAATGCAAATCCAACGTGCGCGCATCCAGGTTTTCGTAATTGGATTCAGTCGAATAAGTGGCGTTGTTCACTACTATCGATGGCGCGCCAATCATCTCTTCGACTTTATCCAGAAGCATCGAAGGAGCGCTGATATCGGATAAATCAAGCTCCAGCTTTTCGCATTTCACCCCAAGGTTCAAGAGATCGTTCCTCAGCATATCCGGCTCCTGGTCTTGAACGCTCCATGGCATGGATTTATCGTACTTCTTCCAATACGTAAAGAAAATATCAGCGCCCTCGGCCGCAAGCGAGCGGCATATGGCGGCCCCGATTCCGTTTAACCTTGATGCTCCCGTGACGAGCGCAATCCGATTTTCCAGCTTTCTCCCATGAATCATTTTTTTCGATCCTCCTTGAAGCACGCGTATTTTCAACTATTGTTGAATACTCACCTTCGTACCAATCGGGATGTGCCGGAAGAGCCATTCCACATCTTTATTTCTCATGCGGATGCAGCCGGAAGATACGCTGTGTCCGATCGAATAAGGATTGTTAGTGCCATGGATTCCGTATTTATAGCCGCCTGTGTTAGGAACGCTCAAGCCCATCCAGCGTGTTCCTAACGGATTTTTTTTATCTCCCCCAGGAATGTTTTTCCTTAGATACCAAGGGTTTTTGACTTTATTGGCAATCTTAAACTCTCCTTCAGGTGTCAAACTGCCCTTTCCAGTAGCAATAGCAAAATAATACACCGGAGTTTCATTTAAAAAGACTTGTAATCTATGGTCCGACTTGTCGATCACCAAGCTCACATTGTCTTCAAGCGGTGCTGCTTTTAATACGCCGGCGCTCATAATTGAATAGATCCACATTATCAGGATAACGCGTCCTGCCAAGTTTTCCAATCCTTCCGATCGATATGTAAAATGTAAACCACTTTAATGGGCGAAAACAACAAGGCTATTGTTGCCACTGATCACCTAAAGTACACCTTTTTCCACTCAATTTCTTGAACAATAAAAGGCGCCCCCAATAAAGGAGCGCCATTCAGTTTATTTCGTTCGTTTACGGCGACTTCAATATATGATCGAATCAGAAAAAAATTTACATAATGATAATTATGTAAACTAACCGGATGTGGAAGAACAAGCTGCCGATATAATCGGCAGCTTGTTCTCATAGAGCTATCGTTCTTCCGTTATCCCCAAGCGGACAACTCCATCTCAAAATCGTTTGCGAAATCAGGGCTGATCGGCGTGACCCGCACGTTCACGTTGGCCTTCCAGAGGTTGATCGAGACGTCGGGATAAGCGCCCTCATAGACGTACAGTCCCTTCGCTTGCTGCTGTACCGGCTCCAGTTTCACCTTCCAGATGCCGCAATGGCCGTCGGAGCCGACCGCTTCCACGCGAACGTCCTTGTGCCAGATGGCGCCGAGTTGAATTTCGGCGCGGAAAGCCGTCTTGTTAAGCCCGATCCTGCTGCTTTGATCCGCCATAATGTCCGCTTTCCTGACACGGACGCCGGACCAGTTGTTGCGGATGAATTGCTTGTAGGCAGCAACCCTTGACGCGACCTCGAAGTTATCCGCTGCGAACCGCTTTCCTCTTTCGCTCGCGGGGACATAAACCTTGTGCCAGTACTCGCTTACCATTCGGTGGGTGTTGAAGACGGGCGCAAGCGAACAAATCGATTCCTTCATTAGATTGACCCATTCCATCGGGACCGTCTGATCATCACGCTTGTAAAACAGCGGAATAATTTCTTCCTCGAGCAGCCGATAAAGCGCTTTACTGTCCTGCTTCGTCTGGTGCTCGAGGTCGCCGTCCGTTGCTCCCTCAATAGCCCAGCCGTTTCGCCCGTTGTAGCCTTCCACCCACCAGCCGTCCAGTACACTGCAGTTGAGCACGCCGTTCAGGGCGGCCTTTTGCCCGCTTGTGCCGCTCGCTTCCATCGGCTTCACAGGCGTGTTGAGCCAAACGTCGACGCCTTGAACAAGCTTCTTCGCCTTATCCATCGCATAGTTTTCAACAATGTAAACGCGGCCCTTGAACCTTTCTTCCCGAGATAGCTCCACAAGCTTGCGGATTAAATCCTGCCCCGGTCCGTCTGCCGGATGCGCCTTTCCGGCGAAAACGAGGCATACTGGGCGATCCTGATCGCCAAGGATGCGCGCGAGCCGCTCCGGGTCGCTAAAGATAAGCAGCGCACGTTTATACGTCGCAAACCGTCGGGCAAAACCGATGATCAATGGCTCTTCGCCGAAAGTGGTAAGCGGCAGTCCAAATTCCTGGAGCATCTTGGATTTCGCCCGCTGATGCTCCTCCCACAGCTCATTGTGCGGAATATGCCGCACAGCGGCCCATACTTCTTGTTCTGCTGTGCGGACAGTCCAGTCGGACGGGAGATGCCGGTCGAAGAGCTCCTTCATGCCGGAAGCCAGCCATGTCCCGACATGGATGCCGTTCGTGACCGAATCGACTGGAATATCCTGTTTCGGAATATGAGGCATCCAACGGTGGAACATCTCCCGTGTCACATCACCGTGCAGTTTGCTCACTCCGTTCACCTTCGACGATGTACTGACGGCAAACCGCGTCATGTTGAACGCGCCGCCCAAACGGCCGAGCGACAGTACCCGCTCTCTGTCAGTCCCGAGCTGCCAGTAATAGTCGCCGAAGTAACGATCCATCATGTCGATGGAGAAGACATCATGCCCGGCCGGAACCGGTGTATGCGTCGTGAAGACGGTGCTTGCCTTGACCGCTTCGAGTGCCGTCTCGAAAGGCACGCCTTCAGCGGACAGCATGCGAATTCGCTCAAGCGTTAGAAACGCGCAGTGCCCTTCGTTCATATGCCAGACGTCCGGCCGGATATCTAGCGCCGCAAGCAGTCTCGCACCGCCGATACCGAGGATGATTTCCTGGCTTATTCGGACGTCATGATCAGTAGGATATAGTTTGTCAGTCAAGCGGCGATCCGAGCCGCTATTCGATTCAACGTCCGTATTAAGCAGGTACAGCGTGACTGAGCCCAGCTGCACGAACCACGCTTTCGCATACACTTGCCTGCCATTCAAAGGAACTGCGATGATAAGAGGCTGACCTTTATCATCCCGCAAGAGTTGAACCGGGTAGGCGCTCGCCTCCAGGTCAACCTCTGGAAATAGATGCTGCTGCGAACCGCCATCGTCAATACGCTGCTGGAAATAACCGTTGCCGTAAAATATGCCTACGCCCGTAAGCGGAATATTCATATCTGCTGCCGCCTTGATATGGTCGCCTGCCAATATGCCAAGGCCGCCCGAGTAAATCGGTAAGGATTCATCAAGGCCGAACTCTGCCGAGAAATACGCAACACCGCCGTTTTGCATCATCCCACCTCATTATGTCAAAAATTGCGCTTCGCTATATAAGCGCCAAACTTGATGCCTTAATACTATATGCCGGTTTATGGTACACGTGCCTATGGAAAGCTACAACCGCCCCTTTTGATTCTATTTCAGCAGTCAGCGGAACATTCGGGCAACTCCGATTGAGTTTTCCTAAACAAGAAAAGACCAAGGGCAGCAGCTCCCTCAGTCCTCTACATGCTATTCCCGATATTTAATCTTCTACCATTCTTTCCCCTGCATGTTGCATGACTTTATTTAATCAGGGCTGATACCACTGCAGCAACACCGCAAGTGATCAAGGTGGGGATCATCATCTCGATATCGTGCGTAAGCTCCAGTAAAAAAATAACCGTTGTCATCGGTGAACGCGTAACGCCTGCAAATAATGCGGCCATGCCCAAAATAGCCCAGACACCGGGATGCGGACTGTGAAACACATGGGCAACCCAATTGCCTAACGTTCCGCCGATGATTAGTAGCGGAGTGAGAATGCCGCCCGACGTGCCGGACCCTAGCGCAATAATCCAAACGGCAGCCTTAACAAGTAAAAAAACAATAGCCATTTTTAAGACGAATTGACCTGCTGCTAATTGGCCGATCGTATCATAACCCACTCCGAGCACCTGTGGAATCCAGTATCCCCCAACCCCGATGGCAACAGCACCGATCGCTGGCCACCGCATCCAATGTATGGGGAGTTTTTCAAATAATTCCTCCACCCCATAAATCGCTTTTGTTAGAAGATAAGCAAGGAATGAACCAACAATCCCAAATAATAGGGATAAGATCAAACTGGAAGGATGGGAATCAGGTACGACGGTGCTTGGGAAAACGGCTTGATTTCCAATCACCAGTGTTCGCGTGAAATCAGCATTGCCGCTTGCTAAGGCGATCGGAACCAGGCTTCGTAGACGCAATTCGAAAGCTAACAATTCAACCGCAAACAATACGGAAGCGATTGGCGCATGGAAAGACTAGTCAGGAAGAAAACCTAACCTGCTTGCGGCTGCTTTCATTTCACTGCTTATTCCGAGGATAACTTCGCGAGAAGATCCTAGCAAATACTGCGGCCAATGAACCAGCATGGTATGCAGCTTATCGGCATCGATCACGTCTCTAACGGAACGAATGGATAGGTTCTCCCGCAAAATGTCATTAACTGTTTCAGTATAGACTTCAATTACGGCATCGGATGAAATCGGGTTTCCGCTTGCACTTGCTCTTTGAAGAAAAAAAGAAACGTCCTCCGGGCCGCTTGCGATGCATACTTCCTGCCAATCGCTAATCACCGGTGAGTTGTCCGCTTGTTGCAACACGTTTTCCATATGGAAGTCACCGTGGCATAATGTCCTCGGAAAATGATGTTTTAACGAAACCATATCTTCCAGCCTGCCCATCATGTATTCGATTTGTCTAATAGATACGAGGTTTTCGTTTGTGTTTCTCTGCATGCTGCCGAGAATTTCGTTCCAGGCTTGTACAGCCGCGTTTTGGGCTGCGGTTGAAACAACCTCATTTTTTTGCGTCAGCCATTCGAAAGAAGCTAACGAGCTTGCGTCATTCCAGAAAACCGCATGCAATCTTGCTATCATCCGGATCTTGTCGAAACAAAGCTCCGAATTCCAACGACTCGGCTCAGGAGTTTGATGGTATGCCTTAAGAAGCAATCCAATACCCCCTTGCTCATCTACGAAGGAGCCGATCAATTCGGGAATTGGAGTTTCAATGATCGAGCTCATATCAAGGTAAAACCGCTGCTCTCTTGACGCTCTCAACCTACCATCGCGATTCATTTTCGTATCCGTATATTTTAAAATCATAGGTTTATCGTTCAATTTGATTTCATAAAGATTCGAGCCGCTTCTTCCAGCGTTTATCTTTGCGAAAGTAATTGCGTTACCAAGCGTATAACCTAATCTTGACAAGCAGCGATTGATGAATTGATAATCGGATGACGCTTCCAATAGGCTGATTCCCCCTGCTATTTACGATTATGTATAACATTCGTGCCGGCGACCCAGTCGTGAATCGCTTTTCGCTTTTTATTCGCCAGCGGAAATACCAAATAGATTACAATTGCTGCATTAACTAAGATAAGTATAGCCATTAGGGCATTTTGAGGAACAGCAGACGGCAGTCGGAGCCGCCATATGGCAAAATGCGCGGTTTCCCACGGGATGAATTTTATAATGGACCGGAGAATGGAAGTGAATAGATCAATCCTGTGGCCGCTACTATTGACGACTTGAAGATTCAACTTGCGTTTACCGATCGTCCCCATTGAAAGCGAGGCTTCCGATAACACGAAATAAGCCATAACCGGTAATGTAATCAACATAAACCCCGTTAGTTCAGCAACGATCGGACTGCCGGACATTAAAGGAGTGAGCACAGGCCGCAGCAAGAAAGAGAGGAATACGAGACAAACCCCGTATCCCGAAATGACCAAATAATCGATGAAAAGCGCGAACAACCGCAGATGATAGGGAGAAATGAGCACACTCTTTGTCATCAAGGATACCCCTCTTCTATTTTCTTGAATTCATTCAAGGCAGTTACCGCTTAATCCTGCCCGACCACATCTATTCTAAGAAAATAATGGTATGCGGTCTACCTCCACGTAACATTATCTTTTCTTCCACCGTCAATTATGTAAGGGTGGGTTATCATTGAAAAAGTTGCTTCTACTCGTTGCGTTCGCTCTGGTACTGTCAGCTTGCGGGAGTAAAGCAGATCCCGACTCTGCATCAAACACAGATCAATTCGTTCAAGCGGTTGATCCGACGATCGCGCAATTAAAGGATTTTGCAGGCGATCCCGATACGCAGCAAAATTCGTCCTTGCTCCCTCATGATCAAGCATTAACCGCGGCAGCTGCGGATTACGGACCTAGAACCGGAAAATGGTTCGAGGGTGAAAACGGATTTAATATCCTGACATCTACCGTTTACGGGGAAGTCAAGGCGGGATCGGTGATCGGTACCGGATTAAGCAAAATTCCAGAAGGTCGTTCCGTACGGTTCCAAATCACGAGCCGCGACAGTAAAGGCAAACGATTGGCGTTGATTAAGGATGAGATCGCAGATAGCAGCAATCTTGTAGATGGTCGTCTCGATTTTTCATTCAAGTTGCCTGAGCAGCCGAACACGAACTATATCCTTAGTGTCGAAATTCTTGGCGCTGAAGATGTTGTTGAAGATACATTTCTATGTCCAGTCTATGTGCCGGCTCACGAGTTGAACGCTCGACTAACGGTCAAACCGCCGGAAGCTGGCGCCGATCAAACCGAATTAACGCTATATAATGCCGGTCCTACCAACTTATACTTTGGTTATGGTTACTCCATTTACCGCAAAGTGCCCGAAGGCTGGATGCTCGTACCTGATGACAGCGCTGTAGTAACTATAGGCCTTCAGGCAAAACCCGGCGAGTCATTCGTCGAGAAGGTTGTGTTTCCCCGGAAGCTTGAGGCCGGACAATACCGGATCGTTAAGAGGCTTGACGGCTATATGACCGATTTGTCTGCTGCATTGGGTGCGGATTTCGAAATAAAATGAACAAGAAGACCTCAACATCGGTTGAGGTCTTCTTTGCTAACCTAGTTTTTAGACCTATTGTTTCGGATTGCAGCTCTGGACAATTCATCCGCTGTTTTGTTTTCAGAGCTTGCCACCCACATGATAAAAAACAAATCAAATTGTCTCGTAAGCCGAAGTGCTTCTTGCAGAAGAGGCGCGATATTTTTGTTCTTCACAAACTCTTTTTCAACGGCCTGACTTACATACTGTGAATCAGTCCGAAATGAAACTGATTTGTATCCCTTTTCGATACATATTTCCAGTGCGTGAATAAACGCACGGTATTCTGCTTCATGGTTCTCCATGTCGCCTAACGGAATGGAAAACCGCTCCACTTCACCATTATTTTTAATAAATATGCCCGCACCGCTAGGACCCGGATTGCCGGCGCTGGCTCCATCAAAATAAACTTCAATCATGGCGCATCCTCACTGAATTTCTTTTTCCATAATAAAATCATCCATTACGTATCCGTTCCCGATATCAGCAATTTGTACTTGTATGGTCCGGAAGCCTTTTTTCTTATATACCGCAATGCTGGATTCGTTATGACGATTGACCGTCAACCAGATACGGCTTAGCTTTCTTTCTTTGCAGAGCTGCTCAAGGAATTCAAACGCGTGGCTGGCATACCCGCGTCCCCGGTGCTCCTTGCTTATATAAATCTTGCTAAGGAAAAGCTTGCCCTCGTCTTGTCTGACTGACATATATCCGACATTGGCTCCATCGTGATGGATGGAGTAATATTCATAGCCCTGATGATGGATCTGATCCGTTATCGCCGAAATCGATTGGAATTTGTTTATCATGTATTCGATCTGCTCACTAGAAATAATGGATACGTAATAATCGCGCCATATCACTGCTGCCAATTGAGCAACCTCGGAAATTTCGTCCGCAGTATTCACTTGCGGGAACAAAAGCCTCATTACAGGTGACCGCCTTTCATGTTAGACCTTACGCCAAAAGTGCGTGATCAAATCCTGGTATCCTGCTTCAATCAAAACGGTATCAATTTCATCCCTTAACGAAATAAACGCGGACTCTCCAGCTAACCATTGCTCGCAAAGCGATACAATCATCGCTCCTTCATTGTGGTTATTCTTCAGCCAGATACTTCTCCACTTCGGATATGGGTATGGTTCATTCCGTGCCAGGAAAGGTAAAACTAACGCAGCTTCAATTGTTTTACTCATGATAAGTGATTTGCCAAGCGGTTCTCTAGCCGCCGAAACCGTTATTCCAGTTCGAAAATCTTTATATGACTTTGTGATAGAATCAAAAATGGCGAAATGGAAACGTTGTGTTGCTTCATCGAGAAGTTTGGTTAGGATCTGTTCGCGATCCCGAATTGAAACTGCGTGTTGGTATATCCATAGAACCTCAGGATCGCTTCCAGTTAAACGATTTCGGAGCCATGACAATGGCCTGATTTTGATATCCACTAAAGGTTGATGGGCTGTATCATGAACCCAGAGATTTTGGACTCCGCCCGCCTCTTCGAGTATAGCAGTATGTTGCGAATCAGGTAAGATGAATTCGATATCAAGGTCAGAAGTTTCGTTAGACATTCCAAAAGAGTAACTACCCGTTACTAGAATTAAAGCTGTATCCATTGTTTTGATTATTAAGGGGTACGCACGCTGCTGTTTTAGCGCTCCATTGAAATAATCAGAAACCAGCTTTTGAACGTATGCATTCATATCCTATACTCCTAGTTCAACTTTTCGAGAATTCTGCGCTTCCGGTACATCATTTTACCTGTTTCCGTGACATTCTGAAGAGTGGAGCGGTTCAGATAGGCACCGAACAGGATGCCTGCGATCGGAATCATTTGAAACATCTTTTTCCAGCCGAAGTTGTCCCTGTACGTAAACATGACCTCGCGCCAGCCCTGCAGCTGGGACATGACCTGTCCGCTTTTCTCACCCGAATGGAAAGCGGCGAGATCCTCAAGAATCGCTTTCTTGCCGACGATGTCGGAGGAGGAAAATTGCAGGCACTTGACAATAAAGATCCGCTCCGATTGATCGGTCGGGTCGTAGCCGTAGCATATCGCGATCTCCTGCAGCGCTTTAAGTGAGATGCCAAGCAGGAGCGGAATGTCGATCGCGAGCGTGAAAATGCCGCCGATTCCCGTAGTTGCGCCTTGCACCGCCGCCGTCTTGCTGCTTGATTCGATAATGCTGCCAGCCATCTCATCCATTCTGCCGAGCGGAAGCTGACCGATCCGGTCCGATGCCGGTAGTTCATCCCGCGCCTCATTCGGGAAAAATTTGCGGTACATCTGCTCCTTGCTGATCAGATAGCGTCCACCGTTCTGGACATAGCTCCCGAGCTCGTCAAGCGCCGTTCCTATCTTTTCCTGGATGAACTTCGGAGTAATCCGGTCCAGGAGGGCAAAAGGCAGCCTGCCGAGTTTTTCCCAGAAAAAAAGATCCTTCTGTTCGTGTTCCCATTGTTCGATTAGTCGTAATTCCGACTTTAGATAATCCGCTGTTTCTATATTCGTCATCATGGAACGAGCACCTCGTTTGGAAATATCAGTTTAGCCATACATACTGTAAAATGCGCCGCGACGTTTCATAAAATGTAGAATTGTGACGCAGCTCCTATTCTTACCATTCTCCTCATGATGGCATAAAAAAAACCATCGTCATAGATGACAATGGTTTAAATCGTCCAACTATCCTTTCGCAGCAACTGATCAAAGGCCATCCTTTGCAGGATGGCCTTCAACCGTAGCCAGATCTTTACATAATGGAAATCGCTGTTTCCCTCACCCTTTTCTCGTTTACCTCTAATCCAAGCCCCGGACCGTCCGGCACGAATAAATAGCCATCTTTAAACTCCAGTTGATTATGAAATAACGCTAATAACTTATCATTATGCCCGGTGAACTCTTGATGGTACATCGCATTGGAGACTGAAGCGCAATAATGTAAACTTGCGGCGGTTCCGATCGTCGGTTGGGTATTATGGACGACGATTGGTTTGCTGAAAGCCTCACACAAGGCAGCTATTTTTTTTGCTTCCGTGATTCCGCCGCATTTTACTAAATCCGGCTGGATAATATCCGCTTTACCTTGCAGGATTAAATCTCGGAATTGCCAAAGCGTGTATTCATGCTCCCCTGCGCTAACTGGGGTATCAAGCGCATCAGCTACCTGTGCCATGGCTAAATAATCGTATTGCGGCGTTGGTTCCTCAAACCATGCAAGTCCGACGTGCTCCTCCAGATAGCGCCCGATCTGAATGGCTTTATGCGCTGTATATCCATTGTTCGCATCAAAGCCAATTTTCACCTCGTCTCCTACGGCAGCGCGGATCGCTTTCATCATAGGAATCGCAGGATCGTTAGCAATCTCTCCCTTTAAAGGTCCATAGTTCATGCGCAATTTTAGTACCGTAAAACCATTTTCCACCTGGGAGCTCATGATGCGCGCAACTTCATCAACCGTTGCTCGTCCATCCCATCCATAACTGTAATAAATATTAACGCGATCCCGAAATCTTCCCCCTTGCAGCTCATAGATCGGTTTGTTCGTCGCTTTGCCGATAATATCCCACATGGCAAGATCAATGCCTGAGATCGCTTCCAATTGCGCGCCGGACGGGCCGAGTTTATAGGGCGCAAGCAGCATCTTTTCCCACAGCACTTCAACATCAAACGGGTTGCCGCCAATGACATGCGGCTTCAAGGCATGTACAGCCATGGCTTGAAGAACATGTCCGCCCATCGGTGAGCATTCCCCCCATCCGCTTATCCCTTCGTCAGTCTCCAGTTTAATAAATAGACTGCCCCATGGGAAAAGAAATGTGGTCATATTCGTTATTTTCACTGGTTTACCTCCTTGTACAACGGTTATTCAAATTATTCTATTTATGTATAAGAACTCCTGCAACCGATCGTAAAACGGATTGCCATCGTTTCGTACTGAGTACGCTGAAGCACATGCATACTCCATCGCCCATACAATGGAATAGGCATGCAAGCAGGAGGGCGGAACCGACATGCAATTCGAACCGACGTTACGGGCGAATATTATAAAGGCGGCCAAAGCTTTGAGCCGAGGCGGAGCGGAATTCGAAACTTTTCGCACATCGTTTTGCAATCAAGATTATTGGATTTTGACGAATGAAGGCGGATTTCTGCTGAGGAAAAGCGAAACACCATCCGAAGGCATTCAGGACATTTTTTCGAACGGAAAAAAATACGGCTTCGAATGCGCGACGGCCATCATCATCATTATATACAAAGGCGTTCTGGACACGCTTGGAAACGATCAATTCAACAAGCTGTTCCCAAATCTGCACCTGTACTCCTGGCAGATTGACAGCGATCTAGGGCTGATTCAGGAACATGCGCCCAGCGCTAATGCGCAGCCCGGCGACGTGTTATACTTCAAAAACCCGGAGGTTGATCCCGAGGAAATGGAGTGGCGGGGCGAGAATGTCATCAAGATAGACGACGATCTCTTTTTCGGGCACGGTATCGGCATCAAAAACGCGAAGGGAATCATAAGGGCCCTGAACAAACACCGCGTTCCTCAAGCGACGGAATCCGCCTACTTAGAAGACCAGTTCATTTATCCCGATTTTGACAATTTGTCCAAATACGCGCCAGCCGACATGCGCAAATTCAGCCATAAAGCCGGTCGGCCGAACCCAAACGCGGTTTGCGCGAGAATCGGCGCGCGGAAGTATATCCGGAATTAGTCGGAACGTATGAATGCCGAATAAGAGCAGCTGCCGCGTCGGTCTGCTCCATGTTAATTGCAAGGGGCGTTCCTCCGTCATTATGAGTGACTTTGGGAAGCCCCCTTTCAATTATATGCGATGATATGCAGTTATCTTAATACCCTTTGCATGGTCCTCCAGCAACTGGCGAAACTGGATAAGGTCCGGGATAACCACCAACGCCGCCAAAGCAGCCACAGATTACAATGACTAGAAGAATGAAGAGCACCAGAATGACACCTGCGCTAGTCATAGCACCACCTACATGACCGGACATTGAATTCCACCTCCTGAACATTAGAGTCCATATAAGTTATGTCCGTGTTGATGTATTGGATTGGGTGTTTGGAGGGGATGCAACTGTTCGGGTATAAATGCCTAGTCACGGCACGATCCCGCTGAATGGAAACGGCGCTTCCTATATGGAAGCGCCGTTTCGTTTTTGCAGTTGGTTTTTTATCGCTTCCCACAGCTGAAGAGCCAGCTAGGCAAGTTACTGTAGACTATTGGGTCAGTTAAGCTATGGATCACAGGATGGCCGCTGCATGTTCTTGTACCCCTCTGTTTACATGGGAAAAATTTCGCTCCACTTATCTAAAGCAACCACAGATTACAATGACAAGCAGAATAAAGAGTACCAAAATCGTGCCTGCGTTCGTAAAAGCTCCACCTACATGACCGGACATTGAATTGCACCTCCCGGAGATTAGATTCTATTCAAGATATGTCCGGGATTATGTATTGGATTGGGTGTTTGGTAGGGAAGCAATTGTTCGGGTATAGCTGCCTATCTTGTTGTGCGCTTACTAACTTCTGCATACGAAGCTCACAATCATACTTCATCCACCCCAGTTTTTCATTAACTCTTGCCATGGAGTCGTTTGTTGATCGGTTCGAAGTATAAATACTATCAATTCCAATCGACTTGGCGTACAATATGCCCTTCAACTTGAGTGACGTAGCAATGCCAAGATTTCTGAACTCCCTGCAAACAGCCGTGAAGCTTTGCGTGAATGCGTGATTTGGACCGCTAGAATAATGCGTATAGCCGACATAACGCCCTTTATGAAGTGCGATAAAAAAAGCTTCCGGTATGATTTCAGAACGATATAACCACGAAGTATCCGTTCGCGGTCGCCTTAAATGGGATGGCAGCTCATCTGGAAAATCGATGTTGGTTTCCAATACCAGTTGTTCTAAGAGCTTCATGCAATCTGGCCGTGATGACTGCTCTTCAGCCAAAGTCCTAATGATGATTCCGTTCTTGTTCAATTCACTCTCGATATGGAGATAAGAGTCAATGTTAGCCGATTGAACATCAAGGATTTGTTTGACCATACGATGATTCTCGCTAAACCCTTTCCCTTCAAAAAAATTAATTTCATTAGTGTTTTCAGGGAACAAACGCACTTCAATTGAATATGGGGCCGCTATATTAATGACTTGCTCCATTTTGTTATAAAGATCATGAATGATTTCCCATTCGTTGAATTCGTTTTTTACGACAAGCTCTAATCTTAGTCTGATTCCGGGATGAATCTGTTCTGTTATCAGAGCGTATCCTTGTATGAGACCTGTTTCAATTTCTGCGATTACATACTTCTCTATCATTCGGGCGCTCATTATATTGTCAACTAGCGAAAACGAACCTTCTTTCCCATCATAAAAGGATTTTGAAATGCGCAATACCTGATCAAAATCATGAACTTCATATTCTCGGATAAGGTGCTGCAACGAGTACACCCGCTTTCTCTACATCCTTGTAAGCTGAGAAAAGGCAGCCATGCTTTTCTAGCCGGCTGCCCTCGAGTTCTTTACTTCAAATATATTCCCGTGATCGACTGCTCCGCATGGGTGATCTGCAAAGGTATGCCTTCGTACACGACCTGGCCGCCTTTGCTTCCTCCGTCCGGTCCCATATCGATAATCCAATCCGCTTGGCTGATCACATCGAGATTGTGCTCGATGACGATCACCGTATTGCCGGCATCCACGAGGCGGTTCATGATTTGCAATAGGAGACCGATATCAGACATATGAAGGCCGGTCGTCGGCTCGTCCATGACATAAATACTGCCTTTCTTATGCAGCTCGCTTGCCAGCTTGATGCGCTGGCACTCACCACCCGAGAGAGTGCTCATCGGCTGGCCGAGCGTAATATAGTTTAGTCCCACATCGCTCATCGCCTGGAGCTTGCGAACAACTTCTTTGAGCTGAAAAAATTCCAATGCCTGCTCCACAGTCATCTCCAGCACATCTGCGATCGATTTGCCGTTAAGTTTGTATTCGAGCACCTCTTCTTTGAAACGTCTGCCTCCGCATACCTCGCATGGCAGATCTACGCTGTCCAGGAAGGAAAGGTCGATCGACACGACGCCCTGTCCTTGGCAGTTCTCGCAAGCACCCTTAGAGTTGAAGCTAAACAAGCCTTGGTTGACCTTATTCGCCGAAGCAAACGCCTTGCGCACGTCGTCCATGATGCCTGTGTAGGTCGCTGGATTCGATCGTGATGACACGCCTATCGCCGATTGGTCGATGACGATCGCATCCGCATGCTGGCTTAGAAATACGTCGTTAATCAGCGTACTTTTGCCTGAACCGGCGACACCGGTAACAACGGTCAGAACGCCGGTAGGAATATCTACGCTTACGTTCCGCAGGTTATGCAGCGTGGCATCCTTGACAGACAGCTTGCCGGCTGGCTGCCTGCAATCTTGCTTCAATTGGAGCGGCCGCTTCATAAAGTTGCCTGTCAGCGTACCTGACTCCAATAATCCTTCGAAGCTTCCCTCAAAAACGATGTTCCCGCCGCGGCTGCCTGCGCGAGGCCCGACGTCTACGATATGATCCGCTACCTTTATCACATCGGGATCATGCTCGACTACTATGACGGTATTGCCTTTGTCACGAAGCTTCTGAAGCAATTCATTTAACCGATGGACATCGCGGGGGTGCAAGCCGACGCTGGGTTCATCGAAGATGTACGTGACGTCAACCAGGCTGCCGCTCAGATGTTTGACCATTTTGACGCGCTGCGACTCTCCGCCGGACAGGGTATCCGTCTCGCGATCCAGGGTCAAGTAGTCAAGTCCGATATCGACAAGATGCTGCAGCCGCTCCGACAGCGACTTGACGACAGGCGCTGCAACAGGATCATCAATCTCTCGAATGACGCGGATGAGCTGCCCCACTTCCATGGCCGACAGATCCGCTATGTTATGACCATTGATCTTGCAGCTGAGCGTGGCCTGACTGAGTCTCGCACCATGGCAGCTGGGGCACGTACCCTCTATGATGTATGGCGCAACCGTTTGCTGCGTGCGCTCGGACATCGTCTTCAAGTCTCTCTTAATGTATTTGTTGGTGAATTTCTCGATGACGCCTTCCACTGTAATGTTCATGGCTTTCCCTGCGAAATCCATCTCTACTTTTCTCGCCTTGGCGTGTAGAAGCTGCTCCATCTCCTCATTTGAATAATCGCTCAGCTTCTTGTCGAGATCGAAAGCTTTCGACTGCACGAGCATGTTCATTTCCCAGCTGTCCACCGCATAGCCCGGTAGCAAGATTGCCCCTTCATTCAACGACTTGGACATGTCCACTGCTTTGCTCATGTCGACGCACATGCTGCGGCCGATCCCGTTACACTCAGGACACATGCCTAGCGGATCATTAAACGAGAACATGTGGGAGGGTCCAACAAAGGGCTGTCCCACACGGGAGAAGAGAAGACGCAAAATTGGCGAAATATCGGTAATCGTACCCATCGTGGAATGGGAGCCGCCGCCCAGCCGCTTCTGGTCCACTATAACAGCCATGCTCAAGTTCTCGATCGCGTCCGCATCCGGCTGCGGAACGCGCGGCAGGAACGTGCGCACGAACATGCTGAAGTTCTCATTCAGCAATCGCGTGGATTCAGCGGCTATCGTATCGAAGACGATCGATGACTTGCCGGATCCGGATACCCCGGTGAAAATCGTGATCTTCCGCTTGGGAATGCGCAGGGACACGTTCTTCAGATTATTTTCCCTCGCACCCGAGATTTCGATAAACTCCTGAATAGATTTGCTCATGCGAACATCCTTCCGATAGCGTCGTCAATTTCTACTCCATTGTACCATTCAACGTGCATACTGAGTCCGACAAAATGGAAATTGAATCCTGTCCGAATGAACATAAACCGGCTGCATGTCATTTGCAGCCGGTTTATGTTCACTCTGAATGCCGTTATTGTTCCAACGCCTGTTCGAACCCGCCGAACCAATTGCCCCAGCCATACCTAGCGCCTTCGAGTCCTTGAGCATTCGAGAAGCCGGTTTGTTCGAGATGAAGATTAACCTTTCCATCCCCTAAATCCTGCAGCGTCCAGGTGACGATGTGCTCCTCTCCGCCGCTGGCAAACGTATAGGACAACTTGTTTGGTTCGTCCACGATCAGCACTTCACCGTTAATAATGCCATCCCACCATTCGGATGGCTGCGTGCGAAACTGAAAACGATGTCCTACGACTGGTTTAAAATCATTTTCCATAATCCACTTCGCAAGCTTGTTTGAATCGGTCAAGGCAGCCCATGCCTTCTCGATCGATGTTGTGTACTGATAATCCATGGATAATGCTAGACTCATTCTTCTTCCTCCTCAAATAGTTGGTTCAATCGCAACATATTCATACTCCAGAACTTGCTGTAGAAAGCTACCCAATCTTGAATTTCTCTGAGCGGGGAGGCATTTAACCGAAACCGCGTTTCTCTGCCGACTTTTCGGTCCACTACAAGTCCTGCCTCTTTTAGGATTGTCAAATGCTTGGATACCGCGGTGCGGCCCATTTGAAACTGTGCCGTTAATTCGTGAAGCGGCAGTTCATCTGCCTCTGCCAACAGACGAATCAACCTGCGCCTGGTTGGATCCGCAATCGCGTCAAAAACATCCCGGTTGTTCTCGTTCACAACACCCTCTCCTAAGTATTGATATCCCCCAATCAGACACCATTTGGTGACGCTTTTGATTATAGGCCACCATTTGGTGTCGTGTCAATACCGTTTTTTAATCTCAACTTGTATACCGTCAGTCAGCCTAAAGTGCCAACAATTGACTATTATACCCCGTTTTGGTTCGTTGACACGCAAAAAAGCCGCGATTTACGCGGCCTTTCATGTAAACATATTGTTATCATCGGTTTGGTTCAGTGTTTGCCTGCCTGTACAGCTTCGTACGCGATCGGCGCAGCTGCACTGCGCAACTTGATGATAATTTTTCGAATGCTCTCGCTGGACAGATGATACTGCCGTTCAAGCTCCTGTACGGTGCTTCCGTTTGCGTAGCGCCGGTAAATTTCCTCGTTGCGCTGCTCGATCATAACGCGCGACCCGCTCTTTTCGCCCCATGCGGCGCGCTCGCTCTGCTGCTTCGGGATATACAGCAGTTCTCCTTGTATATAGCGCTGTAGCTCTTCCAATAGTCTAGGGGGAAGCACATCTTTTCCATTTTTGTAGTTCAACGTAAACCTCCTTAATCGTATCGGCCATTGCAACGCCAGCAGTAATCGATTTGTTCACGTTTCCTTCCCCCTCTCATCAAAATAGAAAAAACACGATTAGGCAACGCAATCGCGCTTCTTTTACCAGTATAATTGAAACGGTTTATCCCGTCATCCATTCGATTTGATAAAAGGGAGGCCGCAAGGCCTCCCTCTGTATGGCGATTTCCGCTTTAGGCGGAAATCACCTCCGTGTGCTTGATCAACTGAATCAGCTCCTTTCGCGAAGATTTCGTCGGCCCGACATCTATATTAAGCCATACGATGATGCGCTCGGGCAAGCGAAAGAACGGATATAGTCGTTTTTTACGCGCGAACTTCGAGAAAATGCCGCAATAAGTTTAATGCGACTGTTTTCCGATAAACGCCCGTAGAGCGGTGATCATCGATTGGTTTCAACAGGCTTTCAAACTCAGCAACAATTCCGTCAATGACTTTATCGTTAAGCGGAAAAGCTTGCCCGACTAATTTTTGTTCAATATCCGCGGCACGTACAATGGTTGGTCCAACCGCACCGAAAGCTAATCGAGCATCCTGAATACGGCCTTCGTCCCAGCGCATCGAACCGGCAAACGAAATTTTGGTTATGGCATCCGCTCTTCTGTTCGCCACTTTCTCAAAAACAAAATAAGGTTGAACTTCCGGCACCTCTGGCAGAATGATTTCCGTAACGAGTTCGTCTTTCAATCGGTCCACTTTTCTTGGCCCCTGAATAAAATCCCGAATCTCTGCTGCCCGTTCTCCTTTAGCGGATCTCAATCGTATTTTTGCGTTAAAGATATATAGTAAGGGCAAAGTATCCCCTGCAGGTGAGGCGTTGCAAATATTCCCGCCGATCGTACCTCGATTTCGGATGGCCGGCGCGGCAATTTCTTTCATTGCTTTTTTAAGTATGTTCGGTATGAGGTGGTGCTCCATCATTTCGCTATAGGTGCAACAAGCGCCTATATGAATGTCTTGATTCACCCGATAAATCTGCTTCAATTCCTTTAAATGATCGATAAAAACGACGGGTTTATCAAACCTGCCAGGGGCCCCTCTCGGACTTTTCCGCTGTACCATGAGATCCGTGCCGCCCGCAATAAGCTGGCAGTCTTCCTTGCTTAGTTGAGAGAGGGTTTCATCTAAACTTTTCATTCGGTAGGATGCAATGGCCTTCGTCACCATAAGCCATCACCCTTTTTCGCGGCTAAGTCTATCGCATCCACAATCATGTTATAACCGGTGCAACGGCATAAATTTCCGGAGATGCCCTCACGAATCTCTTCTTCTGTCGGGTGTGGATTTTGGGATAATAGGGCTTCGCTTGCCATAATCATGCCCGGTATGCAGTAACCGCATTGAACGGCGCCTGCTTCGGAATAGCATTCACTTAGTAGTTGAAATTGTTCCGTGTTGCAATAGCCGTCAATGGTGATAATCTCAGCTCCTTCAATGGCGCCAATGGGAATGAGACAGCTATTTTGCACAAGTTGATTGACAAGGACGCTGCAAGTTCCGCATTCTCCATCGCCGCAGCCTTCCTTCGGACCGATCAATTGAAAGTCATCTCTTAATAAATCGATTAATCTTACCGTGGCCGGAGCGACTGTTTCTACTTCTTTTCCGTTCAGGATAAACTTAATCAATCGCTTCCCCCCGCCCTCTTAGTCAATCGTTCGATAATCAATTCCGGCGTAACAGGAATTTGATAAAAGTCGATTTGCAATGCATCCTCAATCGCGGCTTGAACGGCAGGAGCTCCTCCCGTTAGAGGCAGCTCTCCTACGCCTTTCGCGCCATAAGGTCCGCCGGCAAAAGGATTATCATAGAGCTTGCTCTCAATATGGACAACATCCATTGCCGTGGGAGGTCCATAGTCTGAAATGCTTTTTTGCTCGATCCTGCCTGATTTAGACGTCATTTTTTCCATAAAACCGTATGCGATTCCTTGGGCCATGCCACCGTCGATCTGGCCTTTAACAATTTGTTCATCAATCGCTTTTCCGATATCGAAGCTGCCGTATACTTTTTCCACTTTCACGTTTCCGGTTAAGGTATCCACTTCGAGTTCAATCAAATTGACTCCCCACGAGTAGGCCGGATAAGCATCTCCGGAAAATTTCTCCTCATCCCATGGGATCATTTCTTCATGAACGTAGTGTTCGACTGCCTCCTGAGATACGCCGGATTGCCATCCCGCTTTCATTTTGCTTGCCGCCCGTTCCAGCAATTTGCCGACGATCATCGTGGTTCTGGACGCTACGGTCGGACCGGAATCAGGAACTTCTTTCGTATCCGGATACGGAAACGAGACGTCTTCGTAAGGCAGGCCAAGCTCGTTGGCTACTATTTTACTCAGCGTTGTCAACGCGCCCTGCCCCATATCCGAATTGGATATCTTGATCAGCACTTGATCGTTTTCTGTTCTTGCTAGCTTTACAGTAGCCTTAATATGGTCTCTTTCCCCACTGCCGGTAAATCCGCAGCCGTGCAAGAAGAAGGAAGCTCCTATTCCTTTTTTATACCGCTTATTATGTTGGTTGAAGGCATGGAACTCAGCTTTTTTCTTTGCGTATTCCACGGTTTGCAATAAATCTTGGATCATGTCGTCGATCAAAACCGGATCTTTAAATCTCCCGCCAGTAATGGTGGGATCGCCTTGTTTCACGATATAGTTTCGTTTATATTCAATGGGGTCCCGATTGACCTTCCCGCTAATGTGTCCAAGCAGGCTTTCAATTGCCGCAAAGCTTTGCGGTGCGCCAAACCCTCTAAAAGCTCCATTGGGCACCGTATTGGTTTTCAGCGCATACCCTTTAGCATGAAAGTGCGGAATCTTATAAACGCCTGCACTGTTTAATAAGGACCTCTGCAATACGACTGGACTTAAACCTGCATTCGCCCCGCCGTCAAGGTACAGCTCCACGTTCATGCATAGGATATTTCCTTGTTCATCTAAAGCCGTTCGATAGATAAATTTAGCGGGATGTCTCTTTGTCGTTACTTCAAAATCCTCTGCCCGGTCAAACAACAGCATGACCGGTTTTTGGACAGCCTTAGCGGCTATGCCAACATGGCAAGCCATCAAAGACGGGAAATCTTCCTTTCCTCCAAACCCGCCGCCCGTAGGGCTTTGGATCACCCTAACCTCATCGTCCTTGCATGCCAGTGCACTAATCAATGCGTTTTTCACATAATATAGACACTGCATGGATCCTTCTACAAGGATTTCCTCGTCCGTATAGATTCCGAGCATGCCTTGGGGTTCCAAATAAACATGCTCTTGATAACCCGTCACGTACTCTTCTTCTATGATTTGATGAGCATGTTGTTCGATAGCTTTAATCACGTCGGAACGTTCTCCAAATTCATGACTGGCGAATACGCCCGTGTGATCCTTTTGCCTGATCGCTTCTTCCAAGGTAAGGATCGCTGGATGTTCTTCAATATCCACCTCAACCTCATCCAGCAGTTGATGAAGAATGTCGAACTCTGGGCCAACGAGCATGAACATGGGCTCGCCAATATAAGTGACCCATTCATCGGCAAAAATGGGCTGATCTTTATGCAGCAACTTGACAAAATTAGCCCCGGGGATGTGTTCGGCCCCAATCTTTGCATAACCTTCAGGCAATGGCGGCAGCTGTATGGATCGTACTTTGCCGTGAGCGATAGGCGAACGATACAAAACGCCATAGAGCATCAAGTCTACTTTGACGTCGCCTATATAAGCGAGTTGACCCGATACTTTCCCATCGTGATCTTTCTTTTTCACAGAGATACTAATATCCTTTGCATTCATAGGAGCGGCACCCCTTCGGAATAACGGTTATCGTTTCTTGCCGCATGCGTTGAAATATTCGGTTGCTTGTTCAAAATCTTCCGGCGTATCCAGATCCATGAGGACACCAGGATCTTCTAGATTCAGATAAGTCTTTTCATAACCTTGAAGAATCTCTCGCAGATTGCTATGAGCCGGGGCTTCAAGAATCCGTGTCTTGATTTCCCCTGCTAATTTAATCGGGTGTCCGCCTTTCAACCGAAAACTTGGAATCACAACCTGCCCCTGTTCGATTGCAAGATTTCGAATTGTAACCTTATCGACAAGCGGACAATCCCCAGGCGTAATAAAAAAACTAGACGCTGCCACTTCTCTGCAGCCTCTTTGAATGGAACTGAACATCCCTTGATTAAAACTTGGATTGACTACGCATTCGATATCCATGTCATACTTGTGATTGTTCATCATCTCTGATACAGCTTCTTTTATTCGTTCCGCTTCGAATCCGCATACAACGATAACTTTCTTGCATATGCCTTCAAATTTGGAAACGGTATGCTCCAATACGGTCATCGTCCCAAGTTTCAAGGTCATTTTAAATTCGGCTGCTCGACTCGAATAGCCTGCTGCTAGGATGACCGCTTCCATCGCTTCCACCATTTGGCCTCCCTAGTGTAGATAATATATGCTTCTGAAAAATTCGTATAACTTGGATAAGCTCTAGCACGCGTTAGGCAGATATACGCATCGGTCCTCAATGAATGGGCTCAATAAATACAACCTGAATGCCGCCGCAGATCCCTCCGTCTTCGTAGAACAGCCCTGCAGTCAGATCAACCGTGTGCTGGGTGCACTTTTTTTCGGCTATCACTTGAATGGCTTGTTCAATCACTTCGCCTTCCCCGCAGCCACCACCGATCGTCCCGGCAATTGTTCCATCGGCATAAATGATCATTTTGGCGCCGACCTTTCTGGGCGTAGAACCTTTCGTGCGAATTACGGTAGCCAGCGCCGCGTTTGCACCGGTAGATTTAATCTCCACGATCCGTTTCAGCAGCTCAAGCTCGCTCATTCATCTTCCACCTGCCTGTCCACGATAAAATGGCCGATTTCTTCTTTCAGCGATTTACCGGATTTATGGTTCTTCACCCTTAAAATTTCCGCCAATACACTGACTGCGATCTCTTCGGGCGTTTGTGCGCCAATATCCAGGCCTATCGGGGCGTATACATGCTCGAATTCGGAATCCGGATAAGCCTCATGGAGCTGAGAAAATACGCCTGAAATGCGTCTGCGGCTGCCGATCATTCCTATGTAAGGAACCGAAAGATGAAGGATTTCGCGGAGAATCGCCACATCATATTGATGGCCGCGCGTGAGCAGCAAAATATAAGGCTTATCCGTTATGTCCAAACTTCGGAAATAGTCCATATAGGGTCTGCAAATCACCTCGTCTGCCCAAGGGAATTGATCAACATTCGCATATTGAGGCCGATCGCAAATAACGGTGATATAGAACCCCAGTTTTTTGCCCATTTCCACCAAAGGCTTCGCCACATGCCCGGCTCCAGCAACGATTACATGGAGCGGCGGCGGGTATACGTCCACAAAATATTCCATTTCGCAGAATGTTGTTTGCAAGATGAACGTTTTAGACTTTTGATGGGCCAATGCCGTTCTCGCATTGTCTAAGACAGGCTGCCATTCTGCCAATGCAAGCTCTTGTTCACACCATGCTTGACCATCGGAGTATGCCAGCAGCTTGGTTCCCACCTCAGCCGCACTTAGCCGACAGGGATGGCTTGAGACATGAACACGGATCCTTGTGACTGTGATTAAAGCAACCCCTATTCGATTTTCGATGGAGGAAATCAGTCTCTGATCAAGTTCCATGGATCTCGCCCTCTCTGCTAACGAAACTTCTTTTTTATTACTATATTAGTTAATAGTTATGAATATGAGGTCGATCCATCAAATGAAACAGGGAGCAGCTGCCGCGGCAGTCGCTCCCTGTTTTTCGTTCCCCGTTTTAGTTTATGTTGTCATTCTCCGCCTTCCAATTATTGAGGCTAGGCTTTCAAATGCCGATTGGTTACGATTAATAACTGTACTCTAATCATACTAGAAAGGTAAGTTTACGAGATATGCAGCGCAATCATAAATTTATGCGAATATTTACTGCCCTTTTCCTTTGTGCAAGTATCTTCTTTGCGGCTGATCGGGATGCTAATGCCGCGGAAGCTGCAAAGGCGCTTCCGTATGACGATATCCGTCAAAACTATGCGAAAGATGCCATCTTGAATATGACGAAGCACCATATCATGTACGGAATGGGCGGACGCCGATTTGAGCCGCTCAAAGCCATTTCCCGAGCTGAATTCATTACGATGATCGACCGATTGCTTGCTATTAAGCCCGTTGCGAGCGCGATTCCTTCCTTTTCCGACGTGCCCAAGACGGCATGGTACTACGAATGGATTCAGCCGGCTGTACAATTGAACATCGCCGAAGGCACTTCAGCTGGACGCTTCGAACCCGGCCGCTCCGTCACCCGCGAAGAAGCCGCCGTCATTATGGCGCGCGCTTTGCAGCAGAATGTAGAAGCCTCGTCTGATGTGCCTGATAAGATGTTTCAGGATCAAGAGCTAATCCATCCATGGGCAATATCATCCGTAGATCGGCTGTTTCACATGGGACTGGTTGCCGGGAATAATGGAAACTACCTTCCCCAGGACTTGATAACCAGACAAGAAGCTGCCGTTCTTATGAACCGGATATGGACGCATCCGGGATGGTCGGAACAGTTACAGGCTGCGCAGCCGGCCGTCATTCAACTCGGTTGGCAGTACGGCCAGACGACACAGCAATTTGAACAGCAAGTTGCGAACTCTGAAGTGAACACGCTATCCCCGCGCTGGTACTTTTTAAGTAAGACTGGCGAATTCGAAGATCAAACGGACGCCTCCCTCATAACTTGGGCGCATAAACGGGGTAAGTCGGTATGGGCGATGGTCGGCAATCGCTCCAGTCAAGAGTCTACGCATAGCATGTTAACCGACGTAAATCAGCGGCAAGCTTTTGTACGTCATTTGACGGAACGTGTCCGAACATATGGGATAGACGGATTAAATATTGATTTCGAAAATATGATGCCCGAGGATCGAAATGCTTTCACCGCATTTATTATTGACCTGCATGATGCAATGAAGTCCATTCCCGCGAAACTATCCGTAAATGTCTCCCCTGATTTGGGAACGGACTGGACGGCCGTATTCGATTACTCAGCTCTTGCACAACATGCCGATTATATCGTCCTTATGGGCTATGACGAGCATTGGGGCGGCTCGCCAATAGCAGGTTCCGTCTCCTCGTTGCCTTGGCTTCGCCTGGGACTGGAAACGTTACTTAAGCAGGCTCCTGCAAGCAAAGTCATCCTCGCTCTGCCACTGTATACGCGTAATTGGAAGCAGGACGCGAATGGTTTGACTAAATCGGAGGATATAAGCCTTTTAAAGCAAAATGAACTCGTGCTGACGAAAAACGTCACGACTCTATGGGACGATCGGCTTGGTCAATATTATGGGCAGTACTACGATTCAGGTTTGTCCAACCGATTGTGGCTGGAGGATGGCCGATCGTTATCCCAAAAAATAAGCTTAGGCGAATTGCATGCCATTGCAGGGTATGGTTACTGGTATATGGGCGGAGAGAGCGCCGATGTTTGGCCAAGCGTGCGTAATGCGATTAGGTTTAGCTCTTATAACTTTTCTTCATGAATGAAAGGAGCCTTCTATGAAGGCTCCTTTTCTTTGATAATCTCGTCGCATCGCGCCATCGCCCATGCGAGCAGCTGCAGTTCCCTCGCCGCGGCGCTTTGGTATATCAAATCAAGCCCGATACGAAGCTTGTAGCAACGCAAGGCTTCGGCATGATGCGCAATTTCGGGATGCTGCTTCTCGATATGACGGGCTTGCACTTCCATGCAATCGAGCCACGAACGCCAGAAGAAGATGTTCGCCACATCGTAGAGCGGATCGCCAAACATCGCCTCGCTCCAATCAATGACACCTGTGATCAAGCCGTCATCCGTCAGCACGTTGTTCGATCCGAAATCGCCGTGGACCAGTTGGCGAACTTCGGGACACCGCGGCGCAAACGCTTCGACCGCACGAAAATAGGATTCGATTCGTTGATCGACAATAAGCAGCTTAACGGCTCCCCAATCATATTGGCTCGAATTCGTAATGTTCATAATGAAATCGCGCCAATTCGCAAAGCGGCCGATTCCGTTCTCGTCGAAGGGGCCAAACCCCTTTGTTCCCGCAATGTTTGTACCCGCTATCGATTCCATGACGCGCATAACGGGCCCCGTCACCGACGGCAAGTCCGAAAACGGCAAGTCCTGCAGTGTAACGCCCGGCGCGCGCCGGGAGACGCAGTACGCATACTCGCCATCGAGTTCTCCGATATTAACGATTTCCGGGATCGGAAGATCCCGTGACGAGAAGTGACGATAACAAAAGTCGTCTTGTCGAAAGCCTTCGGCAGAACGATTGACGCGAAGAATGCATTCGTCTTCGCCGAAGCGGATGGAGAAAGCTTGCGACTCCTCTCCTTCTGCTACAGGCGCCCACTCGGAAAGGCTGCCCATATCTCGCGCAACCGCGGCCAAGATGGACTCGGGAGACAATCGAGGCTTCATTCCAACAACACTTCCTTTCCTTGCTTCCGCACAATCAAGTATTCATTCTGTAAGAGAAACCTTTACTAATAAGTAAAGCGGTTTGGAGAAATACTTTTTACGGAAGAAGTCAGGAGGTGAACGATAAACATGAGCAAAAAAGCCAAACAAGAAAAAAACATGCCAAAGCATACTCCTTCTCGATCTAACGACCCAAACAATCAAGGTAGAAGCAATGTACAAAGAAATCAATAATACCGATAGCATGTCCGATTAAATCAGAACTACAAATGCACGACGATTCTTCCGGAGTCGACCGTGACGGGATACGTCTCTACTCCGGCAGATTCTTCAGCTTCAACCGTCACATCGTAAGTCTTGACCAGACATTTGTGCGGGTCGAATATCGACTTGCCGCTGGTGATGTCGAACTCCCATCCGTGCCATGGGCAGCGAACAATCTCGCCTTCCCGTGCGTACAAATATTCCCCCGGCGCCGATGGAAGGGTCATCCCGGTTACGGTACCGACGCATAGCGGCGCTCCTTGATGAGGACAGCTGTTTTTCAGCGCGTAATAAGTACCGTTCACATTAAAAACCCCGATCGATCGTTCCTCCAGAACCACAATATTTCGCGATCCCGCCGGAAAATCGGAGACTGCTCCGATGATATGTCTACCCATACAAACCCCTCCTTGATTACAGCTTGTAAAACTCGCGGGCGTTTTCGAAGAAGATTCGATGGCGCAACGATTCATCCAGCTTCGGAAATGCGCGGGTTGGAGAATCGAAATCCCAGTGAGGATAATCGCTGGAAAACATAAGGATATGCTCGGCATCCATCATGTCGAAGATCTGAAGCAAATGTTGATCGTTGTCCGGCCGTTCCAACGGCTGCGAAGTAATCCGTACATGGTCGCGCAAATATCCGCTTGGCTTGCGCTTCAGCCATGGAACTTCATAGCGCAGCGCTTTATATTCCGCGTCAAGACGCCACATCAACGGTGCAAGCCAAGAGACGCCGCCCTCGACAAGGACGATTTTGAAACCCGGAAAACGCTCGAATACGCCTTCTGTCAAGAAGCTGACCAGATGGGCTTGGAAGCCAAGAGACAGACAGGTATGCCATTCGATGTAATGGGTCGGATAACCGGGGCTTGGCTGCACGTTAATACCCATCCCATCGGTACCGGGGTGAATGGCAAAAGGGAGTCCGAATTTCTCGCACGCTTCATAGATCGGATAATACTGCCGCTGTCCAAACGGGGCTCGTGCGCCGGAATCGGTCATCACCTGCACAAAATGCGGATGCCCTGCCCATCGCTCGATTTCGCGGGCGGCTGCCGCAGGATCCTGCGGATTTACCGTAATGGATCCTTTAAATACGCCGTCATGATTATACTTACTGAGCCATGTATCTGCGAGCCAATCGTTATAGGCTGCCGCGATTGCATTGCCGAAATCGGGGTCGGGGTGCAGGTTGCAGAATGCGCGGGGCATTAGAATCGCATATGCATAGCCGTACTCCTCGACGAGCTGTTTTCGCAGAAGCTCCGGATCGGACCCCGAGGGTCCTCCCTGTGGAGGTCTTGCATCCAGGCGGTCCCCATGCACGGGGTTGCCGTAAAACCCGCGTCCTCCTCCGTTATAACGCTCCCTCCAAGGCTGCTTCAAGTAAGATCGGATCTCTCCTGCGTTTTTGGGATAAGGGTGTACATCGCAATCAATGATACCTGTGCGGGTTATTTTCGGGCTGAACTTCAAGTCCCGGTGCTGCTCCATCCTGCATCACACCTTCCTTAAATAAAGATATAGCCGTTTTGGCATTACCCATGAGCCAAGCTTTCCTATTGACTTCTCTATTATAAAAGAAGATCTTTCCTTCAATAAGGACTGAAATGTTTGTCAGTTAGTTACCTGAAAGTAACTATTCTTATGTTCATGGGTATATAACATTCTCTGAATGTATAAGCTTAAAGTTATTGAATTCAACGTTTTCTTGGGGGACATATGGCAATTCCATTCTTTATTTCAATATGTCTGATCGTATTGATGATTCTAATCATTGCCCCAAAAAGACTTCACCTTCTTGAGATCCTTTTCATGTGGGCAATCATTACATACGTCAAAGCAAATGCGTATTTTCAAATTTCGCTTAATAATGAAATGTTGCTGCTCCCTAAAGAAATGGATAAATACTGGCTCTTCATGTTCGTTAGTTATACCGTTGTACCATCACTAATTATTGCAGGTCAAAATGTTTTGTTGATCGCGAGTCGAGTATACGCAAAAATCGCAATCATCCTCGTAAGTGTTACGTGCCTAGTTGCATTAGAGTATTGGGAAATCGGGCTGCACATATTAGAGCGAAAGAAATGGTATCTCTATCACAGCATGTTATTCTGGTTTTCGTTGGTTCTTGCCGGTATAGCGGCAAGAGGATTCTTTCAGTTTATTGCTAAACGAGAGGTAAAAAATCAATGAATTTGTTACCGAATCGGTTTGATGGTAATGAATGGTTTATTATCATTACGCTTGTTATTACCTATACGTTGATGTGGAGACTTCCCAAGCGGTTTTCGTCTACGATGATGTTAATGATCTGGGCTTATTGTTTATTCGTTTCGATTACCACGGATGAAATTTTAGCCGCGCCGCCTTTTGATTTATATGATATAAACGATACGAAAAAAACGGATATCTTCGATATGCTAACGTGGTTCATGTATAGTCCGTTCGGTTATTTTTTCCTGTATCTGTATGATCGATGGCGCATCAGAAGTTTTTCTCTTATCCCGTACGTTTTACTGTGGTCGTTGTTCTCCTTGGGGTTCGAAGCATTAGCTGCATGGGCCAAAGTCTTTAATTATAAATCTTGGACAATCGCATATTCGTTTCCAATCTACTTAGTGGTTAGCTGCCTGGCGCTGCTTTATTTTCACTTTATCCGCTCGTATTTTTATAAAACAAATAAAGGATAGGCAAGGCAAAACAAGAACACAGAAAAAATAAGGGGCTCCCATCTTTGGAGCCCCTCAAGCTATCTATAAAGTAATTAGGATCAATCGCGAGTCTTCGATAATTGCCTCATGCTGCCGCGCATACGCTAACGGTTGCCACGCACGCTATTTAGCCACAAATGGCCCTTTTGAAAGGCTAACGGTTCTCAGAAAGGCTATTTGGCGATTGGGGCAGCGATTTCTTCCGATTTGGGCCAAATAACGCCTCTGGCGACCGTTAGAGTTTAAGAAAGGCTATTATTTTGCAAATAAGCACTGGAGCATCCGTTAGAAATTTCGTAGCGCTCTCTCATGCTACCCCGCACACGCTAACCATATAAAAGTTGACAAGCCCGCCAATTAAACGATGGTGGAAAGACTCGAGGTCCTAACCTGAAACGACTAATGGACATCTATGTCCTTTCATCTCTCAACCGTGACGTAATAATTCCCCTCTACAAAAGGGAAACGCTCTAGCGCGTCTTCGGCCAGTTCCACTCCCAGACCGGGTTTATCCGGAATCTCAAGCCATCCGCTCCGAATGATCGGGCTTTCCTTCACCATTCCCCATTGCAAAGGCCCCTGAATGCGGCACAATTCCAAAATGATCGGATCCGGAAGAGCGGCAACCAGATGCGCGTTCGCCATCGTCATAACGCCGTTATGCCAGTTATGAGGAATTGTCGGTATACCATACTGCATGCCGAATCGGGCAATCTTCATTCCCTCGGTAATCCCGCAAATCCCCGCATCCTGCTGAATGATCGAGTACGCTTTCCGTTCCATGTAAGGGATAAACTGCTCTACAGTCGTGTACTGCTCACCTCCGGAAACTGGCGTATTCAAGGCTGCGTTCAGCCTCGCATAGCCGTCAGTATCCTTCTGGGGGATCGGTTCCTCGAACCATTTGAATCCTCCGATTCGATCAAGACCTTTACCGAGCGCAAGCGCGATTTCTTCCGTGAGGCGCTGGTTTCCGTCAATGGCAAGCTCCATTCGGCCCTTCACTTCTTGAGACAGCTCCTGGATCAGACCCAGCATGCGATCTACGGTCACGCCATCCCAAGCCCAATGCGTGCCTACTCTGAACTTGAACACCTCGTAACCTTCGGCGATATACGATAAGGCTTCTTCGATCAGCTGTTCAGGCCGCTCTCTCCAATCGTAGCTGCAGCCGCCGGAAGCATATAAACGCACTTTGTTTATGGGGTTAGGCGAGAGCAGCTGAGCAACCGGCTTGCCGGCTAATTTTCCGCGGATATCCCACAGAGCGCAATCAATGCCGGAGATCGCACAATCGTAAGCCCAGGAATGTCCGTTCGGATGAAGTACGATGGAAGGGTCTCTCGGGTCACGGCCAATGAGCAAAGGGCTGACTCGCCGTACCGTGTCGCTGATTAATCCGGGTACGCCATAGGCGCAGGCTTCGCCGATTCCTGTGATGCCGGCATCGGTGCGAACGACCACGATTGCCCCTTCCGCTTTGATCGTCCGAAAGGTCGACGTTTTCCATTGCCTCTCGGGTTCATGCATTCTCGATAACAGAATCGTTTCCACATGCGTTATTTTAACTTCCGACATCGCATCTACTCATCCCTTCTTCTTGGCAGGAATTGAATAAAAGTATAGTCAACGAACTCTTGAAAACAAATGGACATTACTACGTTTTTTGGACAACGAAGTTGATAATTCCTTACATCTATTGCTGTTTGTCGATGATCGCCACCGTGCAGCGGGAAACGCAAATGAGTTTGTTTCGTTCATCCGTGATTTTCACGTCCCAGACCATCGTCTTTCGGCCTTTGTGCAAAGGGGTAGCCGCGGCGGTTACAATGCCGCTGCTTTTGCTTCTAAGATGATTGGCGTTAATCTCCAGACCTACCGCGGTATATTTATTGCTGTCGATATTGATAAACGAAGCGATAGAAGCAGCCGTTTCCGCGAGCAACACAGACGCGCCGCCATGCAGAATGCCATCCGGCTGATGGGTTTTGGGGCCGACCGGCATCGTCATGACAACGCGATCGGACGCCAGCTCCGAAAACTCAATATCCAGGGTCTGTATTGCGGTATTCGCTCTCACATCATTCATGAGTCGAATAAAATCGTCTCTTTGAACGCCTAGTTTCTGCAAGATTTCATCGGATACGATCATGTCAAAGAACCTCTCCTTTAATGGATGAAATTCAAGCTCCTGGGGACACTAGTTTAGAATTGGCACAAAAAACACGAAAGGCGGAGAAACGATGACAACCAGTCGCGGCCATCAAGGAGCTCATGGAATCGGGCAAGTGGAGAAACAATTGAATCAGCAAGCGCAAGCAGCCGAAGAAATTCAGGGCAGCAATGCTACGGATCAAGCGGTGCTTGAAGCTAGCAATCAGCACTCCGAAGTGTTGGAGGAAATCATCGACACTCAAAGTGAATAACGCTCTTATAAAGAGAGGCATGATCAAATCCGCGCAAATCGCGGATTTTTTTATTTTCTCAATAGCCTATTTGTGCATCCGAAATAGATTCGTTACACTTATTAGATGAAGGGAGCGAGCCAGAAATGAACCATTCAGCTCATGACATGGAAATTGGCATTAGTACTTTTTTGGAAGCGACGCCCGATCCGGTTACGGGAGCCCCGGTGAACCACGCGGAGCGTTTACGCCATGCCGTGGAGGAAATCATGCTGGCGGATCAGGTCGGGCTTGATGTATATGGAATCGGCGAGCATCATCGTCCGGACTACGCTGGCTCTGCGCCAGTGGTTGCGCTCGCTGCCGCAGCCGGTTTGACCAAGCGAATCGGTTGACCAGCGCCGTTACGGTGCTGTCCTCCGACGATCCGGTACGGGTCTATCAATCTTTCGCTACACTTGACGGTATCTCGAACGGACGAGCTGAAATTATGGCGGGCCGGGGGTCGTTCATTGAATCATTCCCGCTGTTCGGCTATAGCTTGGAGGATTACGATGCATTGTTCGAAGAGAAGCTGGAGCTGCTGCTCGCCATTCGCGAATCCGAGAAAGTGAGCTGGCGCGGCGGCCATCGCCCTGCTTTCCGGGACATCGGAATTTACCCTCGTTCCGTGCAAGACCCGCTTCCGGTATGGATTGCAAGCGGCGGCAACCCCGAGTCCGCCGTGCGGGCAGGCATGCTGGGACTGCCTATTGCATTTGCCATCATCGGCGGCATGCCGGAGCAATTCGCCCCGCTTGCCGAGCTTTATAAACGGGCTGCCAAGCAGGCCGGACATGATCCGAACAAGCTGCAGATTGCCACGCACTCGCACTGCTTCGTCGCGGATACGACAGAGCAAGCAGCGGATGCCTTCTTCCTGCCTACGCAAGCCCAGATGAATGTCATCGGCCGCGAACGGGGTTGGGGCCAGCCTTACTGCCGTGCAACTTACGATGCCGCGAGGAGCCTGCGCGGCGCCCTATATGTCGGTGATCCGGAATATGTCGCCGAGAAGATCGTCCTGCTCCGCAAAAATCTGGGCGTCACAAGATTCTTCCTGCACGTGAACGTTGGAACCATGCCGCATCGCGAGGTCCTCCATGCCATTGAACTATTGGGTACGAAGGTCGCTCCGATCGTCCGCAGGGAGCTGGCACGATTAAAGCTATAGCTGCATGAACAAGAACGACGTCAGAGAGCCGGGAATCGTTTTGATCCCCGGCTTCTTTCTAGGCTTTATACACAGCCCGGATATTGGCGTCCCCGCACGAGCAGATGCGGGTTGCGCGTTTGGTTCTCTTGTTTCGATCTCGCATTTAAATAATGCAGGACGTATGCGCGTCTCTGGCGATCCGTCGTTACGTTATCCCCCGATCGATGCAGCATCGTCCCCGGGAAAAAGACGGCCGATCCTTTCGGAAGACGGCATGGAACTTCTTTATTCTTATTCGCGGCATGAACTTCCGAAAAATACTTCCGCTGGCGCTCGTCAATCGGTACTTCGTGCGGATAAATCGGCCCGCGATGGCTCCCCGGAATAACATGCAGGCAGCCATTTTGTTCATCGACATCGTCCAGTGCGATCCAGACGCCGATTAACGTGTCCGGCTTGGATTTTAAATAGTAGGAATCCTGATGGTAAGGTTGACCGACCCCTAAATGTTGGGGCTTATCAATATACATGCTTTGAATGCACTTAATATCTGATCCGACCAAATCGACCAGGACATCTGCTATTTTGTCATGCATCGCATAGTAACGGAAAATCTCATCTGACATATGCATGCGATGGCCTATTTTAAACAGATAAGCCGGATCGGGCTCATCGTCCGTGACTAGCCCTAGCGCGACCGCCTCCGGTTCCATATAGATTCCGTTTTTTGCGCCAAGAGGTATTTTGCCGGTAATCATATCATTGGCATTCTGAATCAGTTCATCGCATTCGGCGATCGTTAATACTTGATCTACGATTAAGTAGCCGTCCTCTCGGTATTGATTAATCTGTGCTTCGGTTAGCGTAAAATTAGTTTGACTAGTCAATGAATTAGCCTCCTAAATCGTTTTCTCTAAATGATCTTCTACGCCGGCTTCACGTTAACCTGCACGATGATAGAACAAATTATTGCGCGAGTCGAATCAGCTAAACAATCGGTAGAGGGTGTCGATCGTATTGTCCCATCGCCAATTCTGGACGGTAGCCATGCCATTTTGAGTAAGTTGCCGACGCAGCTCGGAATCATGGATCAACCGATTTAAACTTTCCTTCGCCGCGTCCTCGTTGCCAAGCGGAACGACCAAGGCATTATAGCCATCGATAATGTACTCTTCATGACCCGTGCAATTTCCCACTACAGCAGTACCTCCGCAGGCCATCATCTCCATCGGGGGCCCGAAAAATCCTTCAACCTGACTCAATTTCAATAAAATATCGCAGCTGGAATAGATGTGCTTCATGTGCTCCATCGGAACATGGGAGAAAAACCGGTCGCATCGCCAATCAGGCTCGGGTTCTCCATTGCTCGAAACACACCATACTTCGCAATCCAGATCTTTGACAACGCGGAATGCTTCTGCCATTCCCTTGAGCGGATTAAGAATCGGGCCTTCCAGCAGCACTCTAACCCTGCCGCTTTTCAATTCAATGGGTTCAGTGGGATGAAATAGCGCTTCCTCTATGCCATTCGGTACATAGACGGATTGATGGCCGTTGTTTTGCAGTAACCAATTTTGAATCCAGTGTGCCTCTGTCATATAGATGAAAGGCAGTGTATACGTTTGCAAGGCGGCTTCAAACTCGGGGCTGCCCTCGGGATAAAACCGGCTTTCGATCGATTGGACGAAATACACTTTACGGTCTGCGGATAATTGAAGCGCAGGGTGAGCGGTTGACCAATGCGTGGCTACTACGACGTCGAAATGCCGCTGCGAAGCAGCGTCAAGCGTAATGATCGGCACATTCTGCCGAGGGAACCAATCTATGGTGCTTCTAGCTTGATCCATACTAATCAGAACCGTACGAAGACCTCGGGCTTGAAGTCTGTTCACGTGCTGGCATATAACGGCGACTCCGCCCGATATATCGCAGCTCGAAATGACATAACCGATCGTTTTCGGTTTTTTCCGAACGATGCGCTTACGTCTATTTCGAATTTTTTTTCGAAGCGGTCGCTTTTTTATCTTTCGAAGGGTTCGTTTTCTCCGTTGCTTTGGTTTGCCTTTCACGATACGGCGATTTCGCCGCTTCTTTCTTCTGTTAGTCGCAGCCACCAGAGCAGACCTCCCACGTACAACTTTCCAGACAATCTATTCAGCTGCGCATATGAAATTGTTAGGCCGGTTACACGGAATTGGTTTCTGGCAAGCCTGTTTGTTGGCGCAAAAAAAGCACCCGGATATTTCCGGATGCCTTGATTGGTTATTAATGCGAGGGGACCCATCCCAAGATTTGGAAAATGGTAATGAGCACTTCGATCACAATCAGAATGACAACGATCCATTCGACGAATAGGCCTCTGATCGAATGACTGATGTCCGAGAACCCTTCCGTGATGTGATATAAAATATCCGTCTTGCTCTTCAAGATTTTATAGCGGTCGTTCAACTCAAAAAAATCCATCATCCCATCGTAAAACTGACTTGCTGAGTGATGGGTCCACGTGACCTCGGGTTTGTCCAAAATCATGATATAGGCAAGGGTATTAAATTCATGGCGGACGATTTTTGCCGTTGTTCTGGCTAATTCTTTGTTCCCAATCCGAAGCTTTCCTTTCTCCAGCCTGTCGATCATAAGTTCCAATTTATCTTGAATGATCCCTAACTGCTGCTCTGCCTTTTCAAGCGCTACCGATTTGGCCAAAACCGTGGAAATCAACTCAGGCAAAAAGTATTCATACTCATTCACGACTACGTACTCGTCGGTCAATTCCATGCTCTCGATCTCTTCGATATGAAGACTATAATCATCCGTGAACATCTCGGCTTGCGTGAGATCGATATCCGGCTCAAACGTTTGGATGAATTTCAAAAAGCTATAGATTTCGTCCTTGTGCGAGTGATTCACAAAGACGACGCTGCCAAATGAAAATACCAGCACTTGCTGTAATTCATGTACATGAGTTAGGTAAATCTGTTTAAGCTGGTGCTCTCTAATGATTAGAGGCTGTTCCCATGTGAATTTTTTTGGAATGCCCAAGTGGATTGCAATTTTGTTTAGATCGATTTCATTTGTGATGGATAAGGCTTTAAACGCAATATTTTTCATCGTTCTCCATCTTCCGCTGCTAGAAGTTATGCTTTCCAGTTTTCACATGAAATCTGAATTGTAAACTTAACTATGTCCCACAAAAAAAAGCACGCGGATTCGCGTGCTTTCCTTGCATCTTATCGACATTCAAATTATAACGAAACACCCAAAAAGCCGCGCGTTAATTGGAAATCGACGTTACCCTGCTGGTAAAGACGAGGCGTATAGGCATGCTCAATGGTTTGCTTTATGCGCTTGAGAATCTGTTCCGTCCAAGCGTTCGCATCTCCCATGAGCAGCAAATCCAAATCATTGTCGTAGTTTTGCAGCATAGCCGGTTCCGATGCGATTTGCAGCATAGGAACGAACGGATGCGTCTGCATCGGACGATTGCCGACAAGCGCGATCATGATTTCCACTCCCGTGGCGGCTAAACCCGTAACCGTCTCCACCCAATGCTCCGTCGGCGTCTCCATGATGTGGAAGCCGTTGCAGCGTACATGCTCACCATAGGCGATTGATGGCCGGACATTGGATGTAGCGAAAATTGGATTTCTGTAAGCAGCTGTGGAAAGAAGTCCGCTGTTCTCAGGCACGACCACCAAACCGCCTGCGCCGGCCACCATTTTGGTCAGCTTCGCCAGCTGCTCTCCGGCTTCGTCGGAGATGGGACCATCGCTCATGATGCCAATACGCAGCCCTTCCAGCCCGACCGTCTCCTTCTCTGCTTCACCATCGGCTGCCAATTGACCGGCAAACCACGCGACTACCTTTTGCGTCACCTTCGTAATTCCGCCGTCAAGCTGAATGCTGGCAAAGCCAAGACGGCTCGCGTCAACGCCCATCTCATCCATCTGATGGCGCATGTAGTCGTTATGGGTTTTTTCGCAGCCATGCTCTAACAGCAGACAATGCTTCACCATCGGGTGGGTGACATAGCCGATCATCGTTCGGGCATGCAGCTGCTCGGCTTGTCCCCCCGAATTCCCGCAGCCTTCGGTATGAGCCAAAGCCACATAACGCGAGATGACGGGTTGCCCGGCACCCTGTTTGTTCAGCTGCTGCGTAATCATATTGGCTACTTGTCCGGCGCAAAGACTGGTCGGCAGGATCAAGCCGATGCTGTCGCTGGACCGGCCGTCATGCTGCCTTGTGAAACTAAATTGGATTGGGCTAGCCGTGGCGGCTCCTTCCTCTTGAATTTCGATAGGTTCGCCGGTCGGCGCAGGAGCATGAAGCAACTTCTCTAGCTGACTTGCATCATTTTGCCGCCAGTTGCGCCAAATCTGTACCTGGGCATGGCCCGCTTTCTCGCCTACGCTGCGCTGACCGGAGGCGATTTGGATCGTCAGCTCGAATACCTCTTTTCCGAGCTCATCCATAGACGTGCCTTCCAGATACTGACCTGCGTTGACATCCATATCATTGGACAGCAATTGGAACCTGTTCGTCGTCGTGACAACTTTGACCGTCGGCACATAAGGGAAATTGGTAATCGAACCGTTACCTGTCGTAAAGAATATCATGTTGCAGCCTGCAGCCACCTGTCCGGCGATGCTCTCGAGGTCGTTGCCCGGGCTGTCCATGAAATAAAATCCGCCGCCATCCTTCATGAGTTCCCCATACTCTGTGGCATAATCGAGGCGGGTGGTTGGATCCTTCTTGCGGGCCGCACCAATCGATTTGAGATAAATGTTATAAAGGCCACGGTACTTGTTGCCGCCGGATGGATTGCCTTCCGCGCTGGAACCATGCCAAGCCGTGCGCTCTTTGAACCGTTCCAAGAGCTCCATAAATTTACGGGCGGTTTCCACGTTGCGAACCTTCGATAGGACATAGGGCTCCGCGCCGATTAATTCATCGGTTTCAGCCAGGCTGGCAGAGCCGCCGTAGCGCACCAATTCTTCCGAAATCCAGCCAAGCAGCGGGTTCGCCGAAATGCCGGAAAAAGCATCCGAGCCACCGCACTGCAGTCCGATCTTCAGGTGGCTTATGGATTCAGGCGTCCGCTGCATCGCATTAACCGTCGGCAGCCACTCGCGGACCATCGCTTCGCCTTTGGCCAGATTCTCTTCAAAGCCGCCTTGGAGCGACATAAACTTGTGCAGCACTTCATCGATCGGGTAATTGTATTCGCGTGAATAGGCCTCCACCATCTTGTTGGTTACCGGTTCAATGCCATAATCAACAACCAGAACTGCACCGACGTTGGGGTTCACCATAAATCCGGCGAGCGTCCGCAGCAGTAAATCCAGATTATTCGGCTTTTCCGTGCCACCCTCTGTATGCGCCGCTGGTACAATCCCATCGATATGGGGGTAGTTCTTCAGTTCGCCTTGCAGACGAGCGGCAAGCTGCTTCACAAAGCTGCCTGTTCGCGAGGTAGTGCCGAGCAGAACCACGTGATTGCGAGTACCTACACCGCGGTTTTCACTGCGGCGATATCCCATGAACGTACGCGTATCCGAATAAGCGGGCGATGCCGGGGCAGGCTGAAAGTTTGCCTCGTCCAGCGCATACGGGGGAATTTGATCCGTAAAATTGGGCTCAGCCGGCAGAGCAAAATCCAGCTGACGCACGCTAAGCGCGTCTAATACCGCCTCATTGATCACATATTGACCGGGCTGGATCGCTAGTGTCGCCACGCCAAAAGGCAATTCCCAAGAAAGCAGCTCTTCGCCGGGAGCTATTGCTTTCACAGCAAAACGATGGCCCTCCATAACCGTATAATCCAAGGTCAAAGCATGACCTTCATAATAAATGACGGTACCGGCGTTCAGTGGGCGAATCGCAACGGCGCAGTTATCCCCGGGTAAGGGAAGTCTAGCAACCTCGTCAAATTGATAACTTGCATTCATCGATTCCACGCTCCTTATCACGATCACATGACCTATAAATATACATCGAAAGCGCTTGCAAATCCTAATGAACTAGAAATGAAATCCGTCCATCGCTAGTTCAGATTATATACTAGTTTTACCTAAAAGTCTTTTACGAGTGACATTGATGCTATCTTTAAATTCCCAGCCCTCGCCAACGATCCAAATCACGAAATGATCATGTATGGTATCGTCCTCATTGTATTTCCAAACACAATTCCAACTGGTTATGTTTCCGAATGCTGCGCAAACGAGCTGCCTGTTCTCCCATTGTTGAGTTCCCGTCGGCACTCTCCACACTTTTATCTCCTTTGCGTTCGAGGTTTCTACGTGAATGATCATTTCTCCCCTGCCTTCGGGGATATAAGTCCAGCCTCCTTCGGGAGCAGGAATGGTTTCGATTGTCGTTACAGGAGTCGATTGTGCATTAGACTCAAATAAGCCAGACAGCATAAATAGACAAAGAATCATTTCAACCCTCTTCACGAACTTCCCGCTCCTTGACGCCTCATAAGCGACAAGCCAAGTATGATCAGCGGCAGCAACACGCCGAAAGTCAGCGAGTAAAAGCTCCAAATCCGCGTGACGATGTGAAAGAAGTAAGTTGTATTCGGGTATGAAATGATCGAGAGCACAATCAATGAGAAACCGAGCGGCAAATACAGCTGCCGGCACTCCTTTAGCTTGAAAACATGCGCTAAACTTACAGTTGAAGCATAATAGCAAATCGTTAATTTGAAATAAATCGTAATAAACCAGATCCCGGCCATAATGACTTCCACGCGCTCCAAAAAATGCCCCACGCTTATTTTTTTGGCTAATATGTAACTCGGGAACATTTGAACGGCGGTAATCTTAGGACCTAATACCAAGATGGTAGTCATCACGATCAGAAATAAAATGAATCCGGCAATCAGGACTCCAATTGCAAATGCTTTCCCCGCTTTGCGGTTGTTGCTTACATAAGGATACAACACCAGCAACGTAATAAGCTCAGCATAGGGAGAACCGATATAAGGCAAAGCCGCTCTAGCGACCGGAGCGATGCCGTAGCCGACGACCGGAAGAAGATTGTCGAGCTTAAACTGGTACGGGAGCAGCACGATCAAGAAAAGAAAGAAGAGAATGACCCATGGCAAAAAGATTTCCGCCGTACGGGTAAACACTTCGAGTCCGTTTCTGACGCCGGAGATGACGACAAGCACAAACAAGATATGGATATACTGAATCGGCGTGTTGGGCAGTACCTGCGTCGTCATAAAGTCGCCGAGATTGCGGAGAACAAGCGCTCCAAGGATGAAGAAGAAGAAAACATACAGCAATGAAATCGCTCCGCCGATCCATTTGCCGAGCGTATGCATAACAATTTCAACAAACGTCAAAGCCGGATAACGCTGTCCTAGCAAATGATACAGCGCCACGAAGATCAAACCGACAGCCGGACCGATCAAGCTGGATATCCAGGCATCATGCTTCGCTTCGAATGCGAGCCCCGATGGAATGATGAGAATGGTGCTGCCGACCGTGAATAAAATGACCAGAATCGTAAATTGATAGGGCGCGATTTTGCCTTGCTCAATCATGGTTTCACCTGCTTTCATTTCGATGCCCCAAGTAGTGCGTATACAAAGTCGCTGATCGGCTGGTAGACGGCCGTAATCATATCCAGCGGATTCGGCAATGGGATTTTGATCACTTCAAGGACCGAAAGCAATATACCGGCTGCCAGTAACATGCTGAATACAAGCAGCTCCTTCTTATATCCTTTTCGCCTTAGATAAGGGACTTCAACCCCAATGACGAATAAGCTTGCCACGATGATTCCCGATAGATTCCAGAACAACTTTGTCTCACTCCCATGACTCGATCGCCGAGTTGCTGGTGGTCCCTAAACGGCGTATCCGGGTGTCCACATTGATGTCAACATCCAGGTCGGAGAAGCGATCCGGCCAATCGTTCTTGAGCTTTTGCCATTGCCGCGGATGGGCGTTTTCAATGGCTTGTCCAAAGCCGAAAATATCCGCTTTATTTCGTTGCGCCTTTCGAATCGCCGATTCCATCATTGTCGTGAGCTTTTGATTGGACAAATCTTCGATTTCCCGGATCGTCTCCGGCTTCGTGAGATCGATTTGACATTGGACACCGGCAACATTTTCCTCGATAAACAGATTGATTTTGATTTTTGGCTTGCCGTTCGAGAGGATCCCTTTGATTTTGGAGATTGTACGTGTAACATCGACGGTCAGCACGCCATTGCCATCGGGACATCGAATATGGCCGATTGAATTTTTTACATTGCCGACGATATAGTTATAGCCTTTACTTTCATCCTGGTTCAGCCAATCCACGAGACGATCCCCCTTAAAAACGGCAATCCCCGAGTATTGCAGTATTGCTGACGGTACGATTTGCTCCACATTGCTCAATTTATTTCCCGCGCTTGCATCGCCCGCAATTCGAATCCCAGTCAAAATATTTTCTTTCGAAGGGTCGGAAAGATCAGCCATGAATTCGAACAGCTCTACTTTCGCAGCAGGAGCCCACGTGCCCTCGGAAACTTCAAGGGAACTGAACATTTTGTTGGACGGTATTTTCTCGATCGGATTCAAAATCGAAAGTACGCTCTTCGCTGTCGTCCCTTTCGGCACGATGATATAAAAATCGGACCGAAGCTCATGGTTTCTTGAGATGCTGTCCATCACTTCCGCCACGCCATTTCTCGCCAGTGCTTCGCCGATTACGAGTATGCGCAGATGAGAAGAAAACACTTTCCGCGGTGAGACGGAGGTGATTTTGCGAAGCGCTTCTAATGTTGTCCTTTCCGTCGCGGTAAACGTAGTTACCGGTGCGCTGTAGCCCCCGCCTCGCTTCGTTGCGACTTCAGAAGGGTTAACGATCTGAGTCGACACTTGAACTTTATTTCCTTTCTTGTCCAAGCCCATCCCGACGGAAACGGCAAGATCATTGAGTTCATTGCTGTCCCAGCAACCGGATAAGACGACGGAGATCAAAGCCAAACAGATCAAGAGCAGATATCGATTCATTAAGTCAGTACTCCCGGATAAATTTATTTCTTATTCGGCTTAGTCGTCGGCGGATTTGCTTCCCGAGTTTTATTTTTATCCCCGATAAACCGAGGCCGCGAGAACAGCCCCCATAACGGCAAACGAAGAATGGTATCTTTCTGGTCGGGCATATTTAGCGGTGCCATCGGCGACATGTAAGGAACACCGAATGACCGCAGACTGCACAGATGCTGCACCATCGCGATCAGTCCGACCGTTATGCCGAACAAGCCGAACGTAGCGGCAAAGAGCATCATTATAAATCGGATTATGCGAATAGAGATCCCCATATTGAATGAGGGGATGACAAAGTTGGAAATAGCCGTGACCGCTACCACGATTACCATGGCCGGGGATACGAGACCCGCTTCGACGGCTGCTTGACCGATAACCAGCGCTCCAACGATCGATACGGCTTGACCGACCGTTTTCGGCAACCGTACACCCGCCTCGCGAAGAATTTCAAATGTCAATTCCATCACAACCGCTTCGATGAATGCAGGGAAAGGGATCCCTTCACGCTGGGCGGCCAAACTAAGCAGCAGCTGGCTCGGCAGCAATTCCTGATGAAATGTCGTAATGGCGATATACAGCGATGGGGCGAGCAGCGAAATAAAAAAGCAGATATAGCGCAGCAGCCGGATCAACGTTGCGAATTCGAAACGCTGATAGTAATCCTCCGCGGATTGATAGAACTGCACGAATAAGGCCGGAGCGAGCAATACGAATGGCGTCCCGTCTACAAAAATGGCAACCCGTCCCTCAAGCAGTCCCGAAACAACGACGTCGGGCCGCTCTGAATTGTAAAGGGTCGGAAATACCGTAAACGTTTCGTCTTGAATCAATTCCTCGATGTAACTGCTTTCTAATATTCCGTCAATGTCAATTCGGGATAATCGGAGACGGACTTCCTCAACGATCTTGTCGCTGGCGATGCTGTTCACATACATAAGCGCCACTTTGGTTTTGGTAACTTTGCCGATTTCCATGGATTCAAGCCACAGGTCGGTCGATTTGATCCGTCTTCGTATCAGTGCAATGTTTGTGTTTAGATTCTCCGTGAAACCTACCCGCGGTCCTCGTACGACGCTTTGAGTCTCCGGCTCTTCGACGGAACGGTCTTCCCCGCCCTGTGTGCAAACCGCTAACCCTGTAGAGAAGCCATCAATTAATAGGACCGTGACGCCGGTCATTACGCTTGTATACAGACTTTGGAAATCGATGATGTCCTTCATTTTACCGGCAGGCGCAAGTATGCCTCGGATCAGGTCAAGCTTGTTCGGTTCGTCTGCCTCGGTAAACACATCGATCCACCTGCGCAAGGATTCGCAGGACTCAAGCATCATGTTCTGGACTAGTGCCGAGCTCACCAGCCCTTCGGTGTAAATATATCCGATCTCCAAATGACTGCCTGGAGCAATGCTGATGCGCTCGGTTACGATATCACTGCTGTTTCCGAACGCCGCTTTAACCTTGTCCATGTTCGACTGCAGGTCGGATCCGAGCAGCTCCGGCTGTTCAGCCCGTTTTTCCATTCCCATTCGGATACCTCAATTCCGGTTCATGCTTGGATTTATTCTGTCTATTCGCTGGAAAATTATCCAAACCTAAATAAAGAGCCCGGAACGCATGTTCCGGGCTCTTTATCATTACTTCTTCTCGTAGTTGCTTACAACATATTTATCGTCATCTTCGATCCATTTCAGTGAATAGACACCCTGATCCGATGTAGTAAGTGTGTATTCTTTCTTACTGCCCTCAATCTTAACATCGTCAAGTTGAGAGGTTGATAGAATTGAAGCGCTGAAGAAGGGCTCATTATTTACAATAATATTGTCCCCGTCTTTTTGATCCGTGATATAGTGGGCAAGGATCTTGTCAACTAACGATTCATCAAAGTAACTAAGAAGCAACTCTTTTGCTTTCGCTTCAGTGCCAATGACAGGATCAAGGATTGGCGTCTTCTCATCCTTTAGCAGTGCTGTAGCGAATAATGTATTTACTTTATCTTCTGCGATTCTAGCTGATGTGTATGCGTTCTCTTTATCCATATCTGAACCTTCATCCTTGTTTGAGCATGCTCCCAGTACAAAACCTATGGATAGTACCAACAAAATCATCATTAGTTGTCTCTTTAGCATCTTTCTTCTACCTTCCTTATTATGATTTGAATGCTGCATGATGTCGTATCCTCCTCTCGTTCCTATTATGCTACCGGTAAAAAGGGAAAAAAAGTGAAGAATCTATTGAACTTACTTCCCCTTTTATGATCCCGCTAGTAACAGAATAAATAGGCATTATCTGCACATAACTAATGCAATCTCAGGAAAGGAGCAATTAAACATGACCGAATCGAGACCAAACGGCTCGCAACATGCCGCACCGCCATCGAATGATCCGAAGAAGCAAGGCAGATCCGCGGCTAAGAAGAAATCGAAGTAACTCTTGCGTTTAAAAAAACAAATCCCCTTCTCTACCGCATATTCGGGTAAAGAAGGGGATTCGTTGTTGTATTCAAATTCAAACTAGTGGTTGATATCGCATTTGTTTAATATGAACGTGATTTGATTTTCAAGCCGATTGACCGCTTCCTGTGTTTCATTGTCGTCTGCTTGACGGCTTCGAAGCGATTCGAGCTCCTGCTTGAGTTGATGCAAATCATCGCCCGCATTGGCGCAATCATAATTGCTCTCGAGGTTTTCGAGCATGTTTAATCCTCCAATCCATAGTAGGTGCACTTGACTATTATGGTGGATATTACTTCAAATATTCATTTCCCTCGGATTTCGTTGTCAGGTCTCTGCTCTTAGAAGGAATTGTGGAAGTGAATCGTGAATGCATGTACTGAATTCGCAGGTAAAAAGGGGATAATGGAGCATGAACAAATTCATTCGAGCGGTGAAAGCCTTAGATGCTGCAGGGATCAAAGAGTTGCTTCAAAAAGAGGCAAAGTGGCTTCAGTGGTCGGAGGAAGACGGCAAAAATGCGCTCCATTATGTGTGCGGTCTGGCTACTTCGAGTGACCCGCAGAAGGTGGAAGCGAGTCTTCAAATCCTAAAGCTGCTCTTAAACGGCGGCATGGACATGAATGCCGTTCATCGAATTCCGGATAACAATTGCGGGTTTTTCCCTGCCACCCCGCTGTGGTACGCATATACGCGCGGCAGAAACGAGAAGCTGTACACCTATTTGCTAAACGAAGGCGCGAATCCCAATCACTGCATGTTTGCAATTGCTTGGTACGACGACGTCGAAGCGGCCGATCGATTTAAAAAACACGGAGCGGACATTGAGGATGGAGCCTTTCTTGCCGCGTTCAATTGGAAAAGATTCGGAATGGCGGAATGGTTTTTAAAGAACGGCACGGATGTCGATTTTGCCGATCCGGATGGAAATACGGCGCTGCATCAAGCGATACAACGAAATTATAGATTGGAGAACATTCAATTGCTGCTGCGGTACGGGGCAGATTTCAATCAAACGAACAAAGAAGGAGAATCCCCGAAAACGTTGGCCGAACGCAACAATCGAACAAAATTGCTGCGGCTTTTTGGAACGAAATAAAAAAAAAGCCGCAATCATGCGGCTTCTAAATCGGATCTGTTGACCGGTCATCGTAACAGATTTAAGTATTTTTCAGCTTCCTTGAATTCCGGCGAATCTTTCATTTGTTCATATAAGGCTTGGAACTCTTCCGGGTTGAAAGTACCGTTATCGATTTGGCGAATGTATTCGTCTATCTTTAGATTGGCCTCATCCGAGTGCGCGGCGAGTTTTCCGTGCATGCTCTTTAATTTTGCCGGGGGCTCCGTCTCAACAAGCTTCTTCATTTCTTGTTTTACCGTTATTAATTCTTGTTTGATTTCTGCTTCTGCCGACTTATCCGGTTTTACTTCGGAGTCCGTTCCTTTCTTTTGATTTTCCTTTGCTTTTTGAATCAATGCTGGCATCTTTTCATTTACCGCATTTACGGTCGATACGGTTTCCTTCGTTTGTTTGGCGAATTGGACCGTTCCCATAATGGTGTCTTTAAAATACAGGAAGGTTCCGCCCAATATGACAACGAGAACACCCAGTACGATAAGCAGTTTTCGGAACATTCGTTTTATCCCTCCATGCTAAAATTGCATAATTCTATTTAACCCTCTGACTCACAAGAAAAACAGTTACTAGTGCATGGACGAGCTGGGCACCGAATTTGTTGCAGCCATCCCCCTGTACGACAAAAAAGGCACCATGACATGGTGCCTTTAAACAGGAGTAACTCCAGTAATCACAAGGTTTAAACCTGACATAAGAATCCATTTGATGCAAAATTGATGCAAACCGTTGTTATCCAAAACTTTTCTTTGCGGAAAGAAGCGGGTGCGCAACCAACGCAATTTTGTCGGGACGTCCATCCAACTATCTGCCCGTTAGCTGAACGAAGGCAGCCGATCGTCTCCGACCTGGCACACACCGTCTAACAGGTTACTGGTCTTATCCAGAACAGTAAGTCTCTCCATGACCTCACCTCAGCGAGAAGCCTTCCCTCTAAACGGGTTTCCTGTCGATTCCTCTTATTGCTCTATCAATTGTACCACTTGATCGGCCAGTTCCAGCAGCTTCGCCTTCAGCTCCGACGTGATCTGCGACTGCAAATCCTCCGCGTTCAGATTGCTTCGGAACCCGTTGAACTGAGCCGCGGCGGCGTCCTTGTTGCCTTTGCCGAACTGCTTCTCGGCTTGCTCCAACCAATTAAGCAAATTCGATTTGAGCACCGAACCGACGTTGCCGGATTCGATCAGCTCGCGAAGCTCGGCAATACCTTCAGCCGGGGTCGCGATCGGTTTGGCGACGAATTTCATATCGCCCCAGTTCAGCTGGTTGTCGCCGTCCCCGAGCCACATGATCTGACCCCAGTTGTCCGGGCCGTCATTGTCAGTCGCCAGCAGCGTCATCCCGACCGTCTTGCCATCGGCAGGCGAGAAAGGCATGACCTGCAGGCTGCTCCACGGAATGGCTACTTCCATCGTGTAGCCGTCCGTCCGCACGGTGGAAGCGATCGCCCCGTCCGTGTACGGGAACTCCTGCACGCCGCCGTTATGGCCTTCGCGCATGAACATGTGCGGCTGGCCGTCCGGACCGCTCGGCGTTACGAATATCGAGTAGTCGCCGTCGCGGAACGCGGTGCCGTTCTTGCCGCGGTCCAGATCGAGGAAGAGCAGCGTCGCGTCGGACAAATACATTCTCGATCCGGTTTCCGTAAATTGCAGAGCGTCGTCGGTCCGTTCCTCCAGCAGGTACAAGTTGTCGTCGTCCCATTTGATCCGGTACTTGGAGGTGATGTCCGGGGCGTCCGTCTCCGCTCCCCAGACCGTTCCGTATTTGTTCACGTCCTCGGACTCGGGGCTTACGATCATTTCCGCGGCATCCTCCCACTCGCCGGGTGCTGCAACGCCGTCAACAGCGATAGCAGGCTTCGCTTCCTGCGACTCGTAGTTGATCGGGGCCTTCACTTCCCACGGCTTCGCTTCTTTGTAGAAGCGGAAATACGTGTACGGGTCGACGACCTCGAACTTCAGCTCGGGATAATGCTCTTTCACATAATTGACGGCATCGACGACCATGCTTGGCTTGGTCAGGATGTTCCGGAACATGAAAAACTTTTGATTCTTCTTCAGCTGCGCGGCGATCTGTTCGCCGTATACGGCGGCATCACTTACTTCGTGTCCCAAATCCTGCACCCAGGCGAACGGCGTGCCGTTCACGACCGGCTGCTCGAATCCGCCGTTGTTGCCGACGCCGTTCGGCGAGAAGCGGCTGTACGATTCCTGGACGCGGAGCGGAACCGAACCGCTGTTGCCGCTGATCAGGAACCCGGTGATGTCGATGTCGAATTTATCGTACATCTCGGTGTTGTACTGCTCCCAGACGTGCAAGAAATCCGGCAGCCCGTCGGGACGGTTCTCTTCGAGCAGCATGATCGGGTTCAAGTACCCGGCTCCGTTATCGCCGGCTACGAAATAGTCGTTCGGCGACATCGTTTCGTAAAGGTAGTTGAACATTTGCGGAATCCGTTTGGACAGGCCCATAACCGGCGGCCATGCGAGCGGCAGCTCGCCACGCTTCGGGTCGTTCCAGAGCGCGGGCAGCGCTCCGGCCGTCCATGCGCCGGCATCGTAGTCGCCCATGTAGAAGGCGACATACTTCGTGGCAGGGTCGTACGTTTTGCCATTGTTGCCTTTATCGTTCTTCTGCGTGAACGTCGCATTCAGCGGTACGTTCTTGAACGCCGATGCGTTGGACAAGCCGATCAGGCCATAGGCGTCCGCGTCTTTCTGCGCATTGTATTTGGAGATGATGTCGGCGTACTTCCATTCCGCTTGCACCGGCTCCAGCCCCGCTTGCGAATCGGCATGCTTCGTATACTTGATCCACCACGGCACGAAGCCGCCGATCGTAAAGATCGTTTCACCCGCTCTGGCGTTCTGGGAACGCAGCAGCTCGATTAACGTATTGTAGTCGGTGCCGAGCGGCTGGTTGCGGTCGTCTATAGGCTTCGTCGTCTCGTCCGGGCTCAAGTCGAAGAAGAACGCTTTGTTCGCGATAAAATAGTCGGCGTTCGGCAGGAATGAGTTGAACAGGTCGGGATAGACGAATTGCTGCCCTTCCTGAGGAACGGGCACTTCGGCCGGAGGCACGGTCGACTGGTCTTCGGCCGTCACTTCGATGGTCCGCTGGATGCTGGCGCCGTACCATGTCACGCCGTCGCGCACCATGTCCGCGTCGAATTTGTAAACGCCCGGCACATTCGGCGCGATGATCGAGAAGCGGAATGTCTTCTGCTGCCCGCTTGCGATTTGCTCATCCGCGCTCATGAATACCCGTTGATTGGCCGGATCGATCGAGAACCCACCGTTCAGGTTTCCCCATTTGAACTGGTTCGTGCCAAGCGCGCCGAGCCGGTCGTTTGTCGCCATCGTCCAAGCCGTCTTGCCGGTGTTCTTGAACGTGACCGCCACTTCAATTTCCTGGCCGACTTTCAGCTTGGCGGGCATGGCGATCGATACGACTTGACCGCTCAAATCTTTGGCCGATTGGTTGATCGACCAGGATACGCCGTCCAGCCCGTAAGCCATCATCGTCGGGTTGGTCAGGCCACTGTCCAAATAACGAACTTTTGCCCACAGGTAAGCATCGTTCTTAGCGCTGCCTGTCGAAGTGAGGTCCGTGTCCGGAATCGTCCCTTGTCCGGTAAATTTGCCGACCAGGTTGACCGCTACCGGCATTTGCCGTTTCACGACCAGCTCGTCGTACGGGCTGCCCGGCGTTTCATCGAACCGTACCGGCAGCAAATTTTCGGCACCAGCCGCCGTCGAAGCGACGTTGGCTGTCGCGGGAACGTTCTGATCCCATACGACCACGCCATTGAATGCGCTTGCAAACTGGTCGAGTACGGCGGAGAACGATACAGCCGTTGTCAGCGTGCGCGACGCCAAAGCGCCGCCCTCTTTGCGCAGCTCGTCCAGCCAGAAATGGTCGATATCCATTCCCGCCTCTTTGGCGATCGAATTGGATTCGTAGAAATAATACAATCGCGTATTCGTCCGGTTCACGACGCCCTGCAGCGCCGTAGCCAGCTTCAAGTAGTCATAGCTTAACTTGGATGTCGGTTGGGCGGCGATGAACGTCTTTAAATCGAACACCGTCAATTCGCTGGTGTCGGGCTCGCCGGCAGCGGGCGCCGTTGCGCCGTTGGCCAGCGCGGGCGGCAGCGCGAGCGTGAATATCATCAGCAGCAGTAAAGCGAGTCGGGATCGTCCCAGCAATTTCCTCATTATCAAAAGCCCTCCCTTAACGCGCGTATTCGTTCTGTTCGGCAACTTATCCTATCGAGCGTTCTTGATTGCAACATCCCTGCTCAAAACCCGAAAGTTCTGGAAGTGGGAAAAACCATGGGAGAAATTTTAGAGTGTTTGATATCTCGGTTTTTGCATGAAGTTGAATCCTAGAATCAATAATGAAAACTGTGACAATTTTGCATCGCAATGGGGCAGCCGACTGATTATCGGCTGCTGATGCAAAACTCAGCGCAACTCATGCACACACAGTTTCAGCGTTTCCGCACCCTGCGCGGCCTATCTCCTACTCAGCGCAACTCGGGTTAACACCATGGCATGGTGCCTTCTGATTCGATCCGATCTTATGGACGTACGATCGTGCCGTCCGCCTTCCGGTCGATCGGATACGGCTGATGATAAATCCGTGTCCTAGCCTCCGGATTCACAAGCTTCGCCGCTTTCTCCTCGTCGATATCTATGCCTAGCCCAGGTCGCTCATTAGCATAGAGATGTCCGTCCTTCAGAACCGCATGCCCCGGGAATGCTTCCAGTTCCTCAGCCCGGAACGTATTTTCTTCCTGAATGCCGAAGTTCCAGATGGCCATATCCAGATGCATGGCCGCAGCCTGGTTGACCGGATCGTTGTCGCCGCCTTCTTGCCATGCCGTGCGGACGCCATAAGCTTCCGCAAAGGCGGCGATTTTCCGGCAGGCTGATATGCCGCCCCCTTTGGACACGCGGACGCGGATAAAATCGATCAACCTCTCTTGAATGAGGGGCATCCATTCATGCGGACTCGTGAATAACTCTCCCATCGCTTGCGGCGTCGTGCTCTGCTGCCGAATCGAACGGAACCATGCGATCTGCTCGGGCGGCAGCACATCCTCGAGGAAGAACAAGCGATAGGGCTCTAGCCGCTTAGACAATATGACAGCACCTTGCGGGCTGAGATGCTCGTGTACGTCGTGCGTGAATTTAGCGCCTGGTCCGAACCGTGCGCGAAGCTCCTCGAACATGTTAGGGATCGCATCCAAGTAAGCCTCTTCGTCGAATACGGCCTTAGCCGGCCAAGCATTTGCCGGCCTCTTTGCCTGTTCGGCGGGGATGAAGCCTCCTCCGCCGTAATTGCCCAGCTGACATCGGATCACCGGATAGCCTTCTTCCATATAGCGGGCAATATCCTCCGATAGCTCTTGGATATCCCTTCCGCTTGCATGCGCATAGCAAGGGACAGCCGAACGGCATGGGCCGCCAAGCAGCCGGTACACGGGCATGCCGGCCTCCTTCCCCTTGATGTCCCAAAGTGCCATATCGATTGCGCCAATTGCGGTCATGAGAGCGGAACCATTGCGCCAGTATCCGCTCTGGTACATGGACTGCCAAATATCCTCGATGGCTCCGGCATCTCGACCGATCAGCGTTGGCGCAAGCAGCTCCTCGATAACGGCAGCCACTGCGCCTGGATTGAAATAATCGTTTGCCGATCCAATGCCGTACAGCCCATCCTGATCGGTTTCCACTTTCACGATCGTCCAGCTTGCGTTTTCGCGCGTGCGAATAATCCGAATCCGTTTAATCTTGGACATCTATTAATCCTCCTCTGGATTATATAACGATAAAAAGGCCGCTGTTCAGAGCGGCCCTGATCGTGGCTATTTGACCATATGAACCGGGTAATAAGGCGGGATCGGTTTCGTGTAGGTCTCCTTAGCGAATTTAATTTGGTTCGGCGTCCATTGCGAATAGAACAAGCGGGTATCATGATCGTCGCTTAGCGCGAGCACTTCAGGTACCGTCGCCCAGTTGGTCAGCGGGTAGCTCGTCGCCCGCGAATGATAGTTGTGCATCGTCCGCCGGCCATGCGTACAGTCCGCTTGCCCGCCCTTGCGCGTATGATAGGTCGTAATGTTGTACAGCACGGCGGTACCGGCTTTGCCCCGAATAGGGATCTCCCGGAAAGCTTCCCCCTGCTTCTCCTTCGCTTCATCGAGCGTTGCATACATATGGCTATTTGGGACCAAGCTGAACGCCGGGCAGCAATCGTGTACGTCAGACAAGTAATAAATGACACAAGCGTACGTGCTGATATAGGGATTCTCCGGATCGTAGATTTTCCCTCCTATCGTGCCGTAATAGCTGATATCGCGGTGGTAATTCATTTCGCTGGCGCTCGCCCGCTCGACGGAAACATCGCGGAAGTCAAATTGGGCAAAACGCGCCTCTCCAAGCAGCACTTCCTGAATGAGCGGAAAAATTTTGTGGTGACGGATGAATTTATCCATCTCTAGAGGATGCTTCGCGAGAAAGCTGCCTGTGCCGACTGCGCCCTCGATCGGCTTATGCCAGTGCTCCGGAGTTTCTTTCAGAGACTCATCCACCAGGCCGTTCAAGTAGTCCAGCTCCTCCTGAGACAAAGCATTGGGAATGACGGCGAAACCGTTTTCTTTATAATGCGCCAAAATCTCCTCTTTCGTCGTTTGAACAGCGTTCGAACTCATAACCTACCTACCTCTCTTTCGCTTTGCGTAATGGTTAACCTTTGACAGAGCCCAGCATAATGCCTTTGACGAAATACTTCTGCAAGAATGGATAGACAAGGAGAATCGGCACGATCGCGAAAATGATGGTAGCGGCCTTAATATTCTCCGGCTGGACGATTAATCTGCTCGAATCATTCAAGGTATTCGTGTTCTGCGTTCCCATATTGAGCATGTTGAAATCGATAATTATCGAACGCAGCACCATCTGAAGCGGCCATTTGCTGTTATCGCTGATGAAGAACAGGCCGGAGAAGAAATCATTCCAATGACCGACAGCGTAGAACAAGCCGACCGTCGCGATAACCGGTTTGGACAGCGGCAGAATAATGCTCCACAGCACGCGCATATCCGAAGCCCCGTCGATTCGGGCCGACTCCTCCAGACTTTCCGGGATGCTCCAGAAGAAGTTGCGCATCAGGATCAGGTTAAAGGGGGCGACGAGCGATGGGATAATCATGACCCAGATGCTGTTAAGGAGTCCTATATTTTTGAGCAAAATATACATCGGGATGAGTCCGGCGCCAAACAGCATCGGGATAATGACGATCCATAACAAAAAACGATGGCCCGGAATATGCGTCTTCGATAAGCCATATGCACCGGTTGCCGTGAATAGAAGATTCAAGAAGGTACCCACGAGGGTGACGAATACCGTGATCCCGAATGCTTTCAACAATACCTGCGTATTGAAGATGTACTTATACGATTCAAGCGTGAACGATTTGGGCCAGAGCATCATCGGATTTTTATAAATCTCATGCGCTTCGCTGAAGGAAATCGCCCATACATTCACCATTGGCAGCAAGGTAATCAAGCCTGCGCCGATAAGAATGAGGTAGATCAGGCTTTGCGCCCACCACGGATTCGCATCCAAGCTTCTCCGCGTGCTAAACTTCAGCTCACTGACGGGTTGTGTGGCATGAGCCGTTTGTTCTACCATAACGATTTCTCTCCCATCCTGCGTATGATGGTATTGGCTGTGATGATGAGGATCATCCCTATGACGCCTTTGAACAAACCGACGGCCGTTGCGAGCTCGAACTGCGATTGCAGAATCCCCAAACGGTATACATACGTATCGATGATGTCACCGACATCATATAGAGCAGGATTCAGAAACATGAAGATTTGGTCAAAGCCCGCATCGAGTATGCCTGCGAGCTGCAAGCAGAACAGCAAGGCAATGATCGGCCTGATTCCGGGCAGCGTAACATGCCAAATTTGCCTTAGCTTCCCGGCCCCGTCGATTTTGGCAGCTTCGTACAGCTGCGAATCAATGCCTGACAATGCGGCCAAATAGATGATTGCTCCCCAGCCGAATTCCTTGAGGATGGCCGTTATGACCACTAGGGTACGGAAAACGTCCGGGTTGGTCGTAAAATTGAATTTGTCCAAGCCGGTATTCACCAGAACCAAATTAATAATTCCGCTTGGGCCGATAAAATTGTAGATGATTCCCGCGAACACGACCCATGACAGGAAGTGAGGAAAGTATGTAACGGTTTGAATGAAGCGTTTAAACAACATGTGCCTTACTTCGTTAAGCATTAAGGCAAACAGAATCGGAATCGGGAAGCCGAATAGCAGCCGATACAAACTGATAATGATCGTGTTCTTAAGCAGCGTCGGAAATTTCTCCGAGGTGAACATGGCTTCGAAATGTTTAAAACCAACCCAAGGACTGTCCATAATGCCCGCAATGATCTTGTAGTCCTTGAATGCGATTGTGATTCCATAGAAGGGCGCGTACGTAAAAATGGCAAAATAGATGATGGTCGGCAGAATCAGCAGATAGATAAATCGCGACTTCCAGATCCGTGTACCTAGAGCGTGGACGGGTTTTGCGCTCACTGGAATCACTCCTTTCAAAGGCAAAGAACGGAATAGGGCAATTGAACTGCCCTATTCCGGCAACTGGCCCTTAATCTACATAGTTCGGTTCGGACTTATTCTTCTGCAACTCATTGATCTCGTCGATAATCTTCTGCCCGCCCGCGTCCAGATATTTTTGATAGGCTGCCTTGTACGCGTCCTTGGTCAGATTCATGTCGGTCAAAATACTTCCGTCTACCTTCGCCATGTAATCCTCCCAAATCTGCGGCCCGATCTCGGCTTGGGTCGGTGAAGTTACGGTCGGATCTTTATAATCGTTGTAAGCATTTGCGGCGTATTTCTCGAACATGCCCTTGTAATATTCGAACTTATCTTGGATCCCCGCGCCGATGAAGTTCAGCTCTTGCGCTTCCCAGTCCAGCTTCTCGCTCATTGGATCAATGAACTTAAGCGGCTCGATCTGCGCTCCTTTATAATCATTTTCACGCTCATCATCCGGAATCGGTACTTTTTTGCCTTCCGGATTTACGGTAAACATCTTTCCTTCAATGCCGTATCTTCTTAGCTCGGTGCCATCGGTCAATGACCAGTTCAGGAACTTGAAGAATTGGTCCGCTTTATCCTTGAATTTCACGTTCACGTAGAAGCCACGGTCCTGAGGGAACACGACACGCGTTCCGCCCTTCTCGCCATTCAAGCCAGTCAGCGGCGACAAAGTCTTAATGTCCGCGGTAGGCACGCTCTTCTTCAGCTCAGGGTAAAGGGATTGAAGATTCCCGCCAAGAATAACGGCCGCGCGGCCGGCTTTGAATTTCGTTTCTCCGAAGGAAGCGTCCGGGTTTACGCCGGCTTCTTCATCGAATAATCCTTTTTTCTTCATATCCTGCAGCCAAAACTTGTAATTCAGATGCTCCTCTTGCATTTCGGGAGGAACGATCTTATTCGGGTCGTCTTTGGAAGGTGCCCAGCCCGAGCCGGAACCGAACGCCGTTGCCAAATCCTTCCCTGCCCAGAAAGGAACCGTGTTTCCCATAGTCATCGGTACGATGTCTTTGCCGCTGGCTTTGATTTTCTCCAATGCCGATTGAAGCTCGGCAATAGAAGTCGGCTCAGCAATGCCAAGCTCCTCGAAAATGTCCGCACGGTAGTTAATAAAGAACGGAACAACCGGATAGATCAAGTTCGGGATGAAGTAGATATCGCCCTTGTCGTCCGCCATCTTGTCCCAGATGCCAGCCGGCACGGCGTCTTTGATCGCGGGATATTGATCCAGATATTCGTTGATCTTCAGGAAAGCGCCTTGATCCTGCAAATCCTTCCAGAACGCATCAACCGGACCCCAGCCCCAGATTACGTCAGGCATATTGCCGCCGGCTGCCGTCGTCTTGATCGTGGCATCGTAGTCAACGACCGGAATAATCCTAACATCGATATCGACATTGCCTTGCTTAAATAACTCCTTCTCATAGGCGCCGCCTTTGGTATAAGTGGCAGGTCCCCACGTAGGCCTTGAATAACTGAATTTTAGAGGCTCCGAACTATCGCCGCTCGTATCGCCGGTCTCATTATCCCCCGCCGCTTCCCCATTCGTGCTGCCCTCTGTCGATGAGCTTGTATTGTTGTTGCTGGTACAACCGGTGAATAGACTGAGCAACATGATGACTACAAGAGATAACAATCCGGCTTTCATCAATTGTTTCTTTTTCGTTTTCTGTTGATCCATGTTCATCCTCCTTAGTGACATTCAACAATTTCTCGAGCCAGAGCCAGGTTGAAGCAGAACGGAATCTTCTGCGTCGTGATGTCAAGACAAACATAGCTTTCTAATCCGACGATCGATCGATAGCCCCCTTATTCAAAGTCTGATCCAATTTATGAAATATTCCGGATTCGGAATGTTTCAACACACCTTAGGGAATGCGCTTACAATTTGCGAAAAGCTGCGGGCAGGTATCATAGAGATGAGTGCAATGATTGAGCTTGCAGATGGGCCTGTGATGGAGAAAGCACTGAATTGTGCGACGAGGTTGTGTTGTGTTCGGATCCCTTGTAATACTTGGTATGTACTTGTAATATTCAGATATGAACATATTATGTACTTGGCATGAATAATAGCATTGGAGGAAAAAGTTGTAAATGGCAATATAGCGCCAATTAACCCGGTTTTATGAAGAAAACCGCCCCATTTTGCTCATTTTCGCAGATATACTCCATTTTGGAATAACATTCACTCTTCGATCCATTTGACTTACGCTGACCTTTACAATTTTTATACCAACCTATAAGATGATATATAACAAGTCAAATATGCGTGGGGTCATACTATGGCGAATAACGTACAACATTTATCCCTCTATGAGCAAATCAAACAATATCTTCTTACGGAGATCGAACTCGCGCATTTGCTGCCCCATGATAGGCTTCCTTCCGAGAGCGAGTTGACCAAGCAATTCTCCGTAAGCCGCATTACCGTTAAGAAAGCCATGTCCGATCTGGTTGAACAAGGGATCGTCTACCGCATCCAAGGGAAAGGCACCTATGTTGCGGCTTCCGACAGGAGTCACGCGGCGGGAGATCCGGCTGTCAAGCCGAAGATAACGAAGTCGGTTGCTCTTCTGCTCCCTTTCATCAACAACCAGCATAACGCCCTGCTGCTGAATGGCGTCGAGAGCATTCTATCGGAAGCCGGCTACTCGCTTCTCTTTTGCAACACAGAGAACTCCATTGCGAAGGAAGAACGCACCATCCGGGAGATGGTAGAACGAAATGTAGCTGGCATGATCATCTATCCTGTCGACGGCGAGTCGTATAACCGCGAAATTTTGCAGCTCACGCTTGATTCATTCCCTCTTGTTGTCATGGATCGCTATTTGCGCGGTATCGACACGAATTGCGTATGTCCGGATAACTTGAAGGGCGCACAGGAAGGCGTCAATCATTTGATCTCGCTCGGTCACCGTCATATCGGGTTTCTATCCACCGAAATATCCGGCACCAGCAGCATAGAGGACCGTTTGGCAGGCTATGAAAAAGCGCTTGCGGAGAATCAAATTCCGATCGACCGGCGCTATCGGTATGTCGATATCGAGCTCGGCGAGCCCAAGCCTATTAAGGAGAAAATTCGCGATTTTCTGCTTAGACATCCCGAATTAACGGCAATATTCGCCATTAACCCGGGACTTGGGCTGCAAGTTATTAAAGTGGCTTCGGAGATGGGAATTCGAGTGCCGGAAGACCTTTCCCTTATTTTTTTCGACGATTTTGAACTCTCAGAATTCTATAGCGTTATGCCGACATTCATCAGCCAGGAGGAGAATCTGCTTGGCAAAGAGGCCGCCAAGCTCCTCATCTCCATCATCGAAAACCCGGAGCAAGATACGAAGAAGCTGTTCTTTCCACCGAAATTAACGATCCGGGAATCGACCGCGAAGCCGCGCAGCGCTAGATCATCGATATAGATCCGATTTACGAAAAGAATCCCCTTCTTCACCGCTTAATCCGGTAAAGAAGGGGATTCATTTTTCAGACTGCTACTTTTTCTCGGAAGTGAAGGCATAAACGTTGCCGTCGAATGCGCCTACGACCAGCGAGTTGCCGGAAATGGCCGGCGAAGAAGCAACCCATGCTCCGATTTTGTACGACCACTGGACGGTTCCGTTTTGCTTGTCCAGCGCGTACAGCTTACCGTCGTTGGAACCGATGTACACCGTAGCTCCGGATACGGCTGCCGAAGAGATAATGCCGCCTTCCGTCGCTGCGCTCCAAAGCTTCTCTCCGTTGTCCGCTTTAAGCGCCTCAACTTTTCCGTTCGGGAAGCCCATATAGACGACCCCGTCGACCACCGCCGGCGAAGATCCGGTCGTGCCGCCCGCGATATAGGACTCGCCCTCGCTGCGATAACGCCATACTTCCGCACCGGTTTCCGCATTAAGCGCGACAAGCAATCCGCCGCCATAGCCCATGTAAACTTTGCCATCCGCAATTGCAGGCAAGGAGTGCATCCAGCCTCCGGCCGGTTGCTTGCGCCATACTTGCTTGCCGTCCTTCGCATCCAGCGCAATCAAATAACCGCCGTCCGCACCGACGTATACTTTGCCATCCTTAACGACAGGAGCGTTTTCCGCGATCCAGCCCCCTGCGAGCTTGGCGGTCCAAACCGCGTCGCCCGTGCGCGCATCAAGCGCCATGATTTCGCCGCCGCCTTTGGAGCTGTATGCCTGATAGACGATCCCATCCGCCACGGTCGGCGAATAATACATCCACGCACGCTGCACGTCTTGCTGCCCGATTGACTTCTCCCAAAGCTTTTGGCCTGTTTTTACATCAAGCGCGTAGAGCGTGCCGCGGATGGAAGATGCATACACAATGCCGTTCGCTACCGAAGGAGACGCTTGAATTTGCGCATCGGGAACGAATTTCCAATTTTCGCGGCCTGTCTTCAGATCCAAGGACAACACGCTGTTTTGCTCCGTGCCGTTCTCGTCCCTAGTGCCAATGAAGACGCTGCCGTCCACGATCGCCGGCGAAGACGTCAAAATCGTCCCGTCCGTCAAATGGCTCCACGCAAGCTGAAGTTCCGGCGAGAGTTCATCGAGAGCTTCGCCTGTATGCTGCGCGTTGCCATGGAACATCGGCCAGTTCGCGCCTTGAGCGGGAATTGCGGCTTCATCCGCGCCGACCAGCGTAAACCTGCTGCTCTCCGACCATGTGCGACTGCCATCATCGGTGACGCGCACCTCAATCGTATGCTCCCCGAGCGCCTCTTTGTCCGCCTTCCATTCCGCGGACCACGTCATTTCGCCGGTTGGACTGAGCTTATGCCATTCTTGTCCGTCGATCCGATACATCGCTTCGGTCACGCGGCTTGACGTGTTATACGCATTCGCTTGCAGTTGAACGTTCCCCTGCGGTACTTTGCTTCCGGGAGCCGGACTTACGATGACGAGATTTTTATTTACGCCGTACATTTTGTAAGGATGCGTTTCTTTGCCGCCATGGAACGAAACGACGCGGAAGCCGTTTGGCGTTTGGTCGATCGTATAAGAACTCGAGTTCGTTACGACATGGTCGGCCGATTTGATCGTATCCGTTGCCACATCATTCACATGCGTATGACCCATCAGCACGAGGCGGGTATTGTACTGCCCGAGCAGATCGATATATTTCTTCGCCTCAGCAGCGTCAGGCGTTTGCGGGTTGTTAAACGGCCGATGGGTAATGACAACGATCTCCGTATCCTTGCCGGTTTGCTCAAGGTCGGCCTTCAGCCATGCCATCTGATCCGCTTCTCTCATGCCCAAGTTGTTTTCCAGGATGATAAAGTGTTTCTTGCCATAATCGTAGGAATACCATTCCGGTCCCAGATAATTGCGGTAGCGGTCGATCCGCGCCGAGAAATCTGCTCCGCCCGTAAAGTCATGGTTGCCCACCGCCGGGTAGACCGGAAGCTTCGAGGTGGCCGTGCTAGCCGTAAAATCCTTGAACTCGTTATCCGACGCGCCGTTCGTAATATCGCCGCTGATCGTGATGAAGGCCGGCGAGCCCGTGAGTTCGTTTAATTGTGCCAGCTGCCCCGTAAAACGTTCGCGGTTGTTGGTCGTTCCGGCCTGTACGTGAACGTCGGCAATGCCGACAAAGTCGAAGTTCGGATTTTGCGTCTCAGGTGCCGGCTGCAGCGCGAAATCCGCCACGCGGCTCTCATCGGCTTGAAGCTGGCCCAGATTTTGATAAAACTGAGGAATCATCGATTCATTGACCGGCACCTTATACCCGTCCGGAACCGTGACGAACACCAGATCCGTTTTGCGTCTGTTCGGGTTCACCGTCAACGTATAATTTCCTTGCGAATCCGATACGACGATCGATGCGCCGTCCGATACGCGAACGCCTGGAATCCCTTGCTCGTTAATATCTCGTGCGCCATTCCCATTCTTATCCGCGAAAACGACCCCGCTCACCGTCGATTCCGGCGTTCCCGCCATAACGGGCTTAATGACGGCGGCCAGCGCCAATCCTGCCATAGCGGCGGTAGTGACGGCTTGAAGCTTTTTCTTATTGCGTTTCAATTTGCGTGCGAAAGACAATTTTATTTCCTCCTTTAATTTTATGAAATGGATGATTACAGCGTTGGTTCTACTACTCTCTCAGGCATCACCCCGATGGCATCCCCCCTCTCAATGCGATTGCCTCCAACTTGACCGAAACCGAAAAAACTAAGCCGCCATCCGCTGAACGTACCAGAACAAACCGAATGCAATGATGAGCGTAACGGCCGCCGCCTGCGCGTGTCGTGCTCATTGGAACTTGCGGATGTAGATCAAAACAGGGAACAGAAGCGAGATGACGAGCAGCTGCCCCAGCTCGACGCCGATATTGAAAGCGGCGAGGGACAGCAATGAGCTTGTACTAACCGCACCCGTCATTTCCAAGGCGCCGGCAAAGCCGATTCCGTGAACAAGTCCGAAGCCGAAAACGACGAATGGGCGTATTTTGCTGCCGCTCAGGAAAAAAGCCTCGACTGCAACATAAGCGATGCTGAGCGCGATTAACGGCTCTATCACTTCTGCCGGCACGTTGAGCACATGGAATGCGGTTAATCCGAGCGTAACGCTGTGGGCCAACGTAAAAATCGTCGCGATCTTGATCAATGAACGGAAGCTGGTCGCTGTCAGCAGCAGTGCGATCACGAACAAAATATGGTCGAGACCGATCATGATATGGTGAAAGCCCAGCTTGATGAAGCGCAGCGCTTGTCCGACAAACCATGTGTGACCGAGCCCGAGCTCCCTGTCGCTGCTGTTGAAGACGAATTGCCCCTCCTTGCCGTCAAACTCGAAAGCGGCAATATTGCGGTGCATCGAATCGTTGTCGTCGAAAAAAATGTTATAGTCGACCTGAACCCCCTTCGAATTCGAAGCATTCGGAAACCGCAGGCTTAGACTGGCGTAATACCGGCCAAGCTTTGAGATGACCTTCAATTCATCAAGCTCCGCGTCGACCGCTTCCCCTTCGATATAGACCTTAAGATGATTTCCGATATAGCCGCCGACTTCTTGCTTGTGCAGTTCCAGCAATCGGTGCAGTTCGCTCGCCGGTGCGCCAGGACTCGCGTCAAGCATGACAACGCGTCCCAGTTCGTAGTAATCGAGCATCAATTCGTACCTGAGTTCCCCAGGCGCTGCGGTGATCTGGGAGAAACCTTCACTGTTGTCGGTATGCGCAAAGACGCGGGAGCCGGGAAGCGCAATAACAGACAGCAGAACAGCTGCGAGGATAAAACGGAACCATTTCCTAACCAATTTGACTGCCTCCACTCTTAAAATAGGAATGGCACCAATTTAGTGCAGTTTTGTTTGCAGAATGATAGGAGGAAGTAAATATCTAGTAAATCCGCAAAAATGGTTCCATACTCCCTGAATCGATAACTCATTTAATAGGTCTATCGAATTAAAAAAACAAAAAAAGATCCGCAGTCTCTGCGGATCTTCAACTCGTCTGATTTCATTTTTTCTCGGAGATGTTAAACATTTGCGTTATGGTACCGTGTTTCTCTAAGGCTTCTATGACAATATCGCTGTCCGACATAACCGCACGCCGGCCGCCGATTTCTAATTCATTCTCATGTCCTCTGCCGGTGATAAGGATACAATCATTGGCATTTGCCATGCTCACGGCTTGCAGTACGGCATGCTGCCGATCCGGAATGACCAAACAACGATCCCGCTGTTCGACATTCAAGCCGTTTATCATGTCTGAAAGAATAGAATCCGGATGTTCCGTCCCCGGGTTATCCGAAGTTAAGATCACGATTTCCGCATGATCGGATGCCAAGCGAGCCATAATGGGCCGCTTCTCTCGGTCCCGATCTCCCCGGCTCCCCATGACGACGAGCAATTTTCCTTTTACGCCTTGTTTTGTCGCGTGAATGATCGCATTCAAGCCGTCTGGATTATGGGCATAATCAACAACAACCCGGTAGGGTTTCCCGGTGGGAACTTCTTGCGAACGGCCTCTAACGCCGTCGAATTCGCTCAAGCCTTCGCGAATCGCCTGCATGGGAAGCCCTTCCACTAAACAAACGGAAATCGCGGCAAGCGCGTTGTAAACGTTATGTATACCCGTAAGAGGCAAGGCAAACTCGCCATCCCCCCAAGGAGTGCGCACAGTAAATGTTGTTTTATCGCTGCGCATATCGATGTGATGTGCCGTGATTTCCGCGTGCTCCTTCAATCCATAACGCAGCACTTGCGCGCTCGTATGGCTGGCGATTTCGGCGCTTGCCGGATCATCACCGTTCAATACCGCCGTTTTGCGATAAGACTCATGACCGTTGCCTAATTGGGCGAATAATAGCTTCTTGCTTGCGAGATAACGTTCCATCGTGTGATGAAAGTCCAAGTGATCATGCGTCAAATTCGTGAAGACGACCGTACGGAAATCGCAGCCGCGAAGCCTGCCTAGTTCAAGGCCGTGTGAGGAGGCCTCGATTAAGGCATACTCGCCGTTCTGCTTGCGAATCCGGGCTAAATAGTTCTGTATCGTCAAAACATCCGGGGTTGTGTTCCGGGTATATTCGTGCTCCGCTCCCATACGGAATCCCAGCGTGCCGATCATGCCTGCGCTTCGACGTGCGAATCGGAGAACATGATGAATCATATGCATGGTTGTCGTTTTTCCGTTCGTGCCCGTAATGCCGATCAGCTTCGTGGAATTGTCGTCATTCCCGTACCAGATGTTCGCCAGCACGGCTAAAGCTTTGTAGGTATCGGGAACGATTACGGCAGCCGCAATGGTTTTGGGAAGAGGCAGCTCTCTCTGGATCACAACCGCTGCGGCACCGTTTCGCGCGGCCTCTTCGATGAAGTCGTGGCCATCCACTTTGAAACCGTGAACGCATACAAACAGATCTCCGGGCTTAACCGATCGGGAATCCGTTTGAATATCATAGATCGTGATGTCGGCGTCGCCAATGATAGTTTTCACGAGTAAAGCATCGACGAGACAATGTAGTTGCAGCATGCGTTCACCTTCTTCACATAACCACCGTCCAAGTCTGGATATGGCGGCTATTGCTTTTGTTTATAAGATGCCTTATTTTTTTTCAAAAAACACCTTTTCCCAGATCTGAAATACAGATTTGCTTAGAGATAGAGACAACTCCAAGTCTAACCCAAATATGCATAACAAAAACCGGCTCCCGTTGAGAGCCGGTTTTTTACCGGAATTATAAGTTATTTTACATCAATCTCAATCCCGTGCGCCGTTGCCCACGTCCCGATTGGAGATACCTCATACGTCACCCCGGCAGCCAGCTTGCCGCCGTTTAGGATATCGAAAATTCCGGTCCCTGCTTTGCGCGTTTGCACTCGATATTGAGCGTTCAGCATCGAACCGTCATTGCCTTCTAACTGGACGGAGCGATATGCGAACAGCTCGTCACCCGGATCGGCGGACAGCGATAAGGAAATCGATGCCCCGTCGATATTCGCGGCTGAAGCAATCACGAGCGGTTCGGTTTGCTGAGCGGTGAATTTGTTATTCTCAAGCTCAAACCAATCCGAGGTCACGGTATACGATACGCCTGGCTGGAGCGATATGCCTGCAGGCAGACGGAACTTCGGTTCCTGTTTGCCATCGGTCGACTGCGTGAAGCCTACATAGTTCACGGTAATCGGCATGCCGCCTTCAGGCGTTAGCACTGCCTGACGGCTCGCAAGGGAAGAGATGATTTGCAGCGGCTTACCATTGTAGCTGTTGTCCTCTTCAAGAACGATCGCATTCGCGCCGCGGCCACCCGCATAAGCGGAAATGACATAGCCATAATCGATGACGCCTTCCTCGCGCGAGGAGCTAACCTCGAACGTGTCGCCGGTTACTTGCCGCACGTCTTTCAGACGAATCGCTTCTTCGCCGGACGTCACGCTGAATGTCTGCTTGCCTTTATACGTCAGCGAGAATACCTCGCCGGATTTCATCGTCTGGACAGGCACGATATAGGTCGCGATCGATCCCGTCTTCAGCCTAGGCTGATTGACAAGCTTCAAGCCGTTGCTTAGCATCATATTCGCTTGCGCGGCGGCCGTCGTCTCGTCTCCCAACGTCATTGGCCTGTCGAACTTAACTTCCAGCGTGATCTTGTTGAGCGCTTTTACCGAAACGATCGACGCAGACTCGCTGCGGACCGCTTGCTGCGCGAAAACGAGCAGCCGTGCCGCTTCGCCGCGCGTTATTTTATGTTGACCGATTTGTAAAGTCTGCATCCAATATTGCACCGATTTGACATCGCGCTGCAGCGCCTTGGCGATGATCGGCGCAAGTTCGGAGCCTTCAGCCTGTTTATTCGGATGGAAGGCTGCATCCCCTTGCAGCAAGCCTCCTTTAATCGCGGCGTTTACGTAGGCATCGTACCATTTAGACTGCGGCGATGGGGCTTCCGTCTGATCGAGCTCCAAGCCAAGCGCCAAGACCGCCATCTTAATGAATTCGGCGTTCGTTACTTGACGCTCTTCGTGCAGCTTTCCATCTCCTGTTCCTTGAAGGATGCCTTGCTTCGCCAGTTTATCCACTGCTTGCTGGATGGTGCTGCCTGCTTTTGCGACGCTTGCGCTTGCTTCCGAAGCAGGCGTATGAAACGGTAACAGAGCTCCTCCTCCGATTACAACCGCCATCGCGATTTTAGCTGCTTGCTGCTTCGTCTTGTTCATGTCCATCTTCCTCTCGGCTCTGGTTTAATGGCGTTCCCTTTGACACGTTTATCATAGCGAACGGCTCTAAACCGGCTTCTAAGAAAGTCTAAACAATATATAAACAAAGACGAAACAATGTTTAAACCGGATGGCTAGCTATACGGTAAACCGATAGCCCGCGCCCCAAACCGTCCCGATAAACTGCGGATTCGCCGGATCCTCTTCAATCTTCTCCCGGATCCGCGAAATATGGACGGTCACCGTTGCGATCTCGCCGCTGGATTCAAGCCCCCAAATCCGCTCGAATAGCTCTTCTTTGCTGAAGACCCGGTTCGGATGTTCGGCCAGAAACAGCAGCACCTCGAATTCTTTTGTAGTCAGCGATACTTCGCGGTCGCGCACGAAGACGCGGTAAGCGGCTTTATGGACCGTGAGCTCCCGAATCCGGAGCACATCCGGATCGGCTTTCCGCTCCGTCGCCCGGTTTTTCGTAAAGCGGTCATACCTGGCCAAATGCGCCTTCGCCCGCGCTACCAGCTCGCTTGGACTAAACGGCTTTGTGACGAAATCGTCCGCGCCAAGCCCAAAGCCTCTAATTTTCTCCACTTCCTCATTCTTGGCCGATACGATGAGCACCGGAATGTCCAGCCTCTCCCTCACCTGCTTGCATATATCGAAACCGTTGACTCCCGGAAGCTGCAGATCAAGAATGAGCAGATCGAAGCCCCCGCCAAGCGCTAGCTCCAGCCCTTCACGCCCATCGTGTACGATCTCGGCTTCCATATTGTGCAGTCCAAAATAATCCCTCTGCAGCTCTGCGATATAAGGATCGTCTTCAATGATCAAGATTCGTTTCATATGCGCATCACCGTCTTTTCTTTAGTAGTGGAAGTGTAAAATGAATCTCTGTCCCTCCGCCCTCTTCGCTTCGGGCAGTTATCGACCCGCCATGGCCTTCAATGATTTGCTTCGCAACCGCCAGGCCCAGACCGCTTCCGCCGGCAGCCGATGCGCGGGATTCGTCCGCCCGGTAGAAGCGGTCGAACACGAGCGGCAGCGCCTCTGCCTTGATGCCCGGTCCGTTGTCGGCAAGCATGACGGATACGAACCTTTCCTCTTCAACCGCGCGAATACTGACGGTTATGATTTTAGGTTCGCGCGTCATGAATTTGAGGCTATTGGAGAGCAGATTGCGGATCACGCGCTTAAGCTTCTCCCGATCTGCCCGGATCAAGACCGGCTGCACAGGCATTTGCTCCCACTTCAGCTGCACGCTTTCCCGTTCGAAGTCGATCGCATGCTCGTCCACAAGCTCGCGCAGCAGCGACACCGCTTCGGCTTCCTCGAACGTGAACGGCTCCTTCTTCAGATCAAGCTTGGAGTAATAGAAAAGCTCCTCCACCATCCGCTCCATATCGGAGGCGCGGGTATGAATGGCGCGCGCGTACTGCTCCAGCTTCTCCGGCGTCCGCGCCACGCCGTCCCGGATCCCCTCCGCATAGCCTTTTATCGTCGTGATCGGCGTCCGCAGGTCATGCGAAATGTTCGAAAGCAGCTGCTTCCGGTTGTCCTCGTATTGAAGCTGCAACTGGATCGAGTCTTGCAGCCGCCGCCTCATCTCATCGAAGCTCAGAATGAGCTGTCCGACCTCATCTTTGGATGTCGCCCGAAGCTCGCCTTTAAGATCGCCTTCCTTGATCCGTTCGGCCGACTTGCGAAGCCCTTCGAGCGGAAGAACGATCTTGCGCGTCACATAGCGATAAAGCACAAGTCCGGTAAGCAGCACAATGAACGCGAACAACCCCACGAAGACAGGCAGCATGTTACGAACAAGCTCCGCAAACGGGCTCCGCTCACGGATGACGAAGATACTCCCCATCTCTTGCGCCGCTTCATCGAAATAGAAATCGAATTTGGCGTAGGCGAAGAAGCGGCTGCCGACATTCATCGTATTGCGGATCGAATAGTTCCCCATCTCGTAATCGGGCAGCGCCTGCGCAAAATCGCTTTCCTGCATATTCGGAGTCATATACAGCAGGCTGTCTCCCCTGCGAACAAGCAGGCCCGCCTGCACCATTTTGAGCTGGGTGTCGTAATCCTTGAGCAGCGCAAGGTCCTTCAGCTTGGCCGGGTCATGCTTGGCCAAATATTTTAAATCGAGAAAAATGCTCTCCTCTTCTTCCGACAGCGGGTGAAGCGAGTAATGGATCGTGTAGAAGCTTCGAACGCTCCGTAGATCTCCCGTAACCGCGACGGATAACAAGTACGCTGCCAGCATAAACAACGTCACCGAAACGATGACCACCGATGTAAACGAGAATAACAAACGAAACCGAATTGACAACCGAACGCCCCCCATCCTGCACACTGGCTTTATTCTAGCATAAAGGACGAGCTATTTCTGAAATCCATTTAAGCTGCATTTAAGTAACCCCGCCTATTGTTAAGGTATCAAAAAGATTGGAGTGACCGACAGATGACGCAAAAGAAGAGAAAGCCGCGGCGAAAGCTGATCATCGGCCTGACCATAACTTTAACGACCGTTGGGGCTGTTCTATACGGATTGGCGGACCGGTACTTGATCGAACACGTGGAGGTGGTCGTCCAGCCGGCGTCGGCGGCCGGCACCGCCGTCACTGCAGCGGCATCAGCCAACTCGTCAACAGAATCGAATTCAGCAGCAAATCAGGCAACGTCCGACGATTGGAATTATTCCAGCGACACTACGGATATTGCGATCAAGAAAGTGGAAAACGGCACCGGCGAGGATAAAATCACCTATTACGTAGCCGATGTCCAGGTAAAGGAGGCTTCAAAGCTGCTGACTGCTTTTGCGGATAACGCCTTCGGCCGCAACATTACCGAGGCTACATCGGAGATTGCTTCCGCGAACAACGCGATATTCGCCGTTAACGGCGACTATTACGGATTCCGAAATGACGGCGTCATTATCCGAAACGGTACGCTCTACCGGAACGAGCCCGCGCGTGACGGACTAGCCTTGTATAGCGACGGCACGATGAAATCGTATAACGAGGAGGAAGTTTCGGCCGATGAGCTGCTCGCAAGCGGCGTTACGAACACCTTCTCCTTCGGCCCCGTCCTGGTGAAGAACGGCGAAGCTATCGACAATTTCGACAACCTGAAGATTGATACGAACTTCGGCAACCGCTCAATCGACGATGCGAACCCGCGTACGGGAATTGGCGTCATCTCGCCAAATCATTATGTCTTCGTCGTCGTTGACGGCCGGCAAGAGAACTACAGCAGAGGCATGACGCTTGATGAATTCGCGCAGCTGTTCAAGGATTTAGGCGTAACCGAGGCCTACAATCTCGACGGCGGCGGCTCGTCCACCATGTATTTCATGGGCCGCGTCGTCAACAGTCCAGGCAATAGAGGGAATGATGAGCGCGGCGTCAGCGATATTATCTATCTCGCCGATTAATGGCAGTAATGGCAGTGATTGATTACCAAGGAGGCTGAAAAAATGAATGTACTGATTCCGGCTTATGAACCCGACCATAGACTGCTATCGCTGATCGAGAATTTGAAGAAAGCGGAGAGCGATATGAATATTGTTATAGTCGATGATGGCAGCGGCGATGCGTATCGCGATATTTTCAACGGTGCCCGCGAGGCCGGATGCACCGTGCTCACCCATCCGGCCAATCTCGGCAAAGGCCGTGCGCTTAAAACGGGATTCCTTTACTTGAGCGAGAGCGGCTTGTCTGAGGGAGTCGTTTGCGCGGACAGCGACGGACAGCATCTGCCATCCGATATCATTCGGATCGTGGAAGCCGTGGCCGAGCATCCGAACGAGATCGTGCTCGGAAGCCGGCATTTTACGGGTACCGTCCCGCTTCGCAGCCGCTTTGGCAACAACGTGACCCGTTTGGTTTATACCTTTACGACCGGCCGGCGTATTCAAGATACCCAGACCGGCCTGCGCGGATTCTCGGCATCGATGCTGGATTGGCTGTGCCAAATTCCCGGCGAGCGATTCGAATATGAGATGAACATGCTGCTTGCGGCTCAGAAGGATGGATATAGGATGCACGAGGTGCCGATCGATACGGTTTATTTGGAAAACAACAAATCATCGCATTTCCGCCCGATTGCCGATTCGCTCCAGGTGTATGCGCCGATCCTGAAGTTTTGCTCGACTTCCGTACTGTCGGCCGCCTTGGACTGGATTCTCCTCGTTCTGCTGCAGATGATGACTGACAGTTTGCTCATCTCGGTCTTCGGCGCAAGGATTGGCAGCTCCCTATTCAATTATGCGATGAACCGACGCTACGTATTTGACCGCAAGCAAAAGTCCTCCATCCTATCTTCGGCACCGAAATATTTTGCGCTCGTCGTTTTGATCCTGATGTTTAACTACGGTTTCATGTACCTTTTCAAGGAAAGCCTTGGACTCCCCCTTCTCGTCGCCAAGCTGTTTACCGAAGGATCGCTGTTCGCGTTCAGCTATTGGTCGCAGCATCAATTCGTCTTCCAGGCAAGGAGGCTTCCCCGAACGTCCAGAACGATAACTTAATTCATAGTCCAAACGCCAGCTCCTCTTGTAATGGAGCTGGCGTTTTTTGCGCTTACAGCGTTACAATATTATTAGGGTGTTTGTCAGAGGGAGTTGGGGGATTCGATGCGTACGTATGCAATTGTTGGACTTATTTTTTTCTCCATTCTGCTAGCCAGCTGCGGCTCGCGTGAAGAGGCGATGGTCCATCCGACGACGGAAGTCGCTGTTACCGAAGGCGATTTCACCTACCGCCTCGTGACGGCGAAGCCCGAATACAGCCGCGGGGAAACAGTTCCGATTTACGCGGAGTTGACGTATATCGGGGATGAAGCGAGCATCACGATTAACCATTCCGCTTCGCCGTTTAATTTTCCGATTCAGGAGCTGACAACGGGCTACGTTATCGACTACGCAATGACCGATGAGGGCGCCAGCACGAAGCTGATCAAAGGCAAACCGCTGCGCGGCACGTTCAACATCCGAGGCGGCAGCTATAGCGAGAACGACCCGAAAGCCTATAAGGACTTTATCGATAACTTCCGCAAAAACGGATATGCCAAAGGCCATTACGCAGTGAATGGCTTTGCCGATTTTTCCGTGGCGGACCAGCGGGTGCGAATAGGTGCGCAAATTGATTTTCTCGTCGATTAAGTTTACCTAGTTAAGCCAAGGTAAACTTGACTTTGCCGCTGCCCAAACCTTTCGCCGCGGCCGGGCGATCGCATTTTTGGAGAAGCTTCGTCTAATGCGCTCAACCCTGCAACAGCAGCTCAGTCAACCGGAGTATGAAACGATCAAGCAAGTGGTCAGCGGGGAACTGAATGCCGTCGATGCCTTCATTCAGGAGTTTATCCATACGTTCGAGCTTCACGAGGCACCTGATGTGCAAATGGATCAAACACTTGAACGGAATGAAGATGAGGACAGCCATGCTTGATGTACCGGAACAATACTGCCTTCATGATGACTCCATTTCCTTAATCAAGTAGCCGACGCAAATGAAAAGAGGCAATTTCCCTTCTGCCGCAGCGGGAAATTGCCTCTTCTATTCTTACTTATTCAGTTAAAACCTTTAGCTGTCTGCACCTGCGCTTGGAGCACTGTCCGGGCCGCCGCTTGGAGCGTCCCCGGGAGGCGCATCGCCAGGAGCGCCTTGACCTCGGAAGCCGCCGCCGTGTCCGCCACGGCCGCTTCCTCCGCCGCCGAACCCGCCGGTCCTAGCCGTTGTAACGCCGGATTCATTCACATAGGTGACTTTGTCGCCCATCTCGAACGTGACAACCTTGGTGCTGCCGCTCGCCGATCCGCTTTCGAAGAAACCGTCGGTTGCTTTGCCGCTAGCCGTGCCGCCTGTTGCGATCGTGTAGGATTCGCCGCTCTTCAGATCCGGCGAGGAGATTACGATGCTGCCAAACGTTTTCGCCGGCTGGAAGGCTGCAACGACCTTACCGGAGCTGTCCGTCAGCGTGACCAGGGTTCCTGCTTCCAGCGTGCTTGGGAATGTCATCATCACGGCTAATTGCGAAGATGTATCGGATGGCGCTTGTGCCATGCCTGCGCTGCCGGCTGCGATCAGCTTACCGCCAGCTCGCTCGCATCTTGACTGGCCAGCTGCACGGGAGCGGAATTCGCTGCAGTTGTCTGCTCTGCCGCGGCGGCAGCAGTCGCGGATGCGCCGGTTGTCGCTGCGGCAGTAGCGCCAGTCGTCGTATCGGCGGTTTTTGAGCTGCAGCCCGCAGACAAGATCGTACTGAAAAGCAGAATGGTAATCATCTTAGTTTTATTTGGATGGTTCATTTTTATTAACCTCACTCGTGTATTAATATTCCTGTACAACAGGATTCATCGTCAGCGTAATATCCAGATTGCCGTTGCGCGTACGTACGGCGTCGAGCAATTCCTTTTGATTCGTGTGCGGCCCGAGCTTCACCGAATAGATGACCTCATACAGACTGCCAAGCTCGGTCGTGCGCACTTTTTTCAGCTCATACTCGATGTTGAACTTCTGAAAAATTTCGTTGAATGCTTCCTCGTAGCCCAAACTTTCGGGAATCGTCACCTTCAGCGTTTTGTATGCCTCTTTGCTTGCGCCGAACTTCAGCTTCTTCAGAACAAGCATCAACCCGCATAGTAAAACCGTGAACAGCACCGCATATCCATAAGCGCCGACACCGCAAGCTAGACCGGCTGCCATCGAAAACAGCACGTACGAGATATCCTTCGAATCCCCCGGCGCGCTGCGGAACCGGATGATCGAGAATGCCCCGGCCAGACTGAAGGCGCGGGCGATATTGCTTCCGATCAGCATGATAATGATGGTGACGATTGCCGGCAGCACCATCATCGTGAGCGTAAAGCTCGTGGAATACGAATGCTGTGTTTTCATGTAAGTCAAACTAATGAGACCGCCGAGCAAAATCGCGACTATAAAGGACAATACCGCATGGGTAAACGTTAATTCCGTCACCGTTGTTGTTGAAAAAAGTGATTCGATCATAGGATGCTAAGCTCCCTTTCCATTGGTTTCTCATTTGAATTCGCGTCCGCATGTGCGTGGCGGATCGATTTTTTATATTCGTTGCCATACTTCGAGAAGCTCGTCCGGTACATTTGAAGCTCGGACAGCAATTTAGACAGCCACACCGGAATCGTCTTCTCCGCCTTCACTTCCATCAGCCACTGGCCCTTCTCCATCAGCTGTTCGCCATAGTCGCCGGCCTCGAGCCGCAGATCGTATCGACGCGACCGGATATTCGTGTCGAACGTTATCCGCAGATCCCGGTTTCCTTTGCAAAACATCGCAATCCGGTCATAGGCCAAATAAACCATCGGCTGCAGCTCATATCTGGACAAGAAGTACTCGATTTCTTGAATGACCTGCCGGTTCATTCCTTCCCGGAACGAAGGCGCTTGCCCGGTCCGAACGAACTCATAGGCTTCTTGCAGCTTTAGCGCCGTCCGCCGTTTGTTGACGAGACCGAATACTTTTTTCTTCAGCTCCAGGTAGACTTTCGCATTCTCCTCCGGAACCCCGTACGCACGAACGCGCAGCTTCTCCCTGTATTTCGGCTTTGATAGACTGTTCCGGATCAGCGTATGATGCTCGTTGTCATAGTACAGATTACTGATGGAGTAAAACCTGTCGTTCTTGTTGTAAGCATCCAGCTCCATATAGTCCATGAGACGGTTGCATAAGTGATAGAACCCTTTGGTATCCATCAGATACTTGTTCTCATATCGGTTAAACACTTCAATCGCCATGTTCAGCGCCCCTTTCCAAATTCTCAAGGCGTTTAGCCCTTCCATGTCTGTAGATTAAGACGCGAACCTTTAACGAATCTTAAATGGTTAAGGAATTGTAAAAATAAAATGAGCGCACGGATGATTGGAACCTGACCTTACGCCATCTATAATAAGTAGAAAACGGGAAGCACGCTTAAGGTAGATTAAAGGTTTCTTTCCTACACTATAGACATGACAGCAGAAAGAGGTGGGGCTATGCGAATTCTAATCGTAGAGGATGAGGTCAATCTAGCGGAGGCGCTTTCGCAGATTCTAATAAAGAATCATTATGCCGTCGATTTCGTTCATGACGGGCAAGAAGGACTGGATTACGCGCAGAGCGGGATTTACGATTTAATTTTGCTGGATATTATGCTTCCCGGCATGGACGGAATCACGCTGCTCAGGGAGATTCGAAAGCAGGATATCGCGACGCCGGTCATCATGCTAACCGCAAAGGGCGAAGAGCCGGACAAAATCGCCGGGCTCGATTATGGCGCAGACGATTATATGGCCAAGCCCTTCTCGACCGGTGAGCTGCTTGCGCGTATCCGCGCAGCTCTTAGGCGCAAAGGCGAGGTCGTGCCCGAGGACGGGCTGAGATTCGGAGATATCGAGCTGAATGCGGGACATCTGAAGCTCACATGCAAAGGGAAGGAATTAAAGCTCATTCTGAAGGAAAGCCAGCTTCTCGAGCTGATGTTGACGAGGAAGCAGGCGGTAACCTCCAAGGAACAGATCATCGAGAAACTGTGGGGCTTTGACTCGGACGCGGAGCACAATAATGTGGAAGTGTACATTTCATTTTTGAGGAAAAAGCTTGCCTTCCTCCATTCGGCGGTTCGTATCAATACGATCCGGGGCGTCGGCTATGTACTCGAGGAGGCGAACGCCTAATGTTCAACAGGCTTCGCAACCGGCTGCTGCTCATGAACATGATCATCATTTCGCTCATCATGCTGGCCGCCTTTACGACTATTTATGCCATTACGTACCGGAACGTCCAGAACGATATTCATCGGGAAATCAGGCGAATGGCCGATGTCGGCTTCTTAATGGGCGGCCCTAAGGGACCTCCCAGACCCGAGGGAGATTTTCCGATAAATACTCATGAACGCTCGGCGGTTTTCGTGCTGAAGACTGACTTGGAGTGGAATATTACGGAAGCCAATTCTCCCTTCGACTTGGGCGAAGATATCTATGCCACCGCTGCGGAGAAAGCGTCCGCAAATCCTGTCGAGTTCGGCCAGTTCACCATGGACGGAACGCGCTGGGCGTACAGCGTATCGCCGACTCCTTCGGGCTATTCGATTGTCTATATGGATGTTACTGCGCAGCAAACCATATTAACGACACTTACTTATACCTTTTCCTTAGTCGCTATCATCATGCTGGGGGTAATCTTTTTAGCTAGCCGCTATTTCGCCGGGCGCTCGATTGCACCGGTCAAGGAAGCTTTCGAGAAGCAGAAGCGATTCATCGCCGATGCCTCCCACGAGCTGAAGACGCCGCTGGCCGTCATCAATACGAATGCTGACGTTCTTCTCGCCAATGGCGAGGATACGATTCATGCGCAGGCCAAATGGCTGAATCATATTAAGTCGGAAACGGAACGTATGAAAACCTTGACGAACGATCTGCTCTACCTTACGCAGATGGACGACGCCAGAGAGCACATGATCCAAGCGCCTTTCGATCTTAGCGAAGCCGTGGAAAGCGTCATCCTCACGATGGAAGCCATTATCTACGAGAAGGAGTTGACCTTCGATTACGATATTGAGCCTAATCTGATGTTCACAGGCAGCAACGAGCAGATGAAACAAGTGGTCATGATCCTCCTCGACAATGCGATTAAATATTCAAATCCGAACGGTTCCATACAGGTTGCGCTCAAGAGGCATCTTGGCCATATCCAATTGTCAGTGACCAACACCGGTCCCGGCATACCCGCCGAGCATTTGGACAAAATATTCGACCGCTTCTATCGCGCCGATACCTCCCGCGCCCGCAAAAATGGCGGCTACGGCTTAGGTCTCGCGATCGCCCGGTCCATCATCGGGCAGCACCGGGGCAGAATTTTTGCCAAAAGCGTGCCGAACGAGAAGACCACGTTCTATGTACAATTGAACTGACCAGCAAAATAGAAAGGCGAGATCCGCCCGTTAACCGGGCAGCTCTCGCCTTTTTCTATCTTGCCGTCTTCCTGCCGGCTTTTACATGTTTAAGTTGGGCAACGATGATGACGCTTATGATGACCAGAAGGAACCATGAACTGATCTTGCTGACGCTAACCAGCTTCCATTCAAGGTGCTGGTCCGGATATTTCCAAGCATTGAAGAATGTAGCGATATTTTCGGCTAACCAGATAAAGAAACCGACAATGAGAAAAGCAAGCGTCAAAGGCATTCGATACGTTACGGTCAGAACCCGATAAATGATCCAAGTTCTCCAAAAGACGATAAGCACGAGCGCAGTCAGCCACCAGCGAAAATCAGGAATGAAATGATGGGCGAAAAAGTTCAGGTAGATGGCTCCACCTAACAATCCCGCAGCAGGAAGCCCCGGCCAGCCGGTCATATCCATCCTGAGCCTGCGCCAGACCTGACACATAAAGCTTGCTACGCTTGCATACATAAATCCGCTGTAGAGCGGTACTCCGAGCAGCTTCGTAAACCCAGGCTCAGGGTATGACCATGAGCCCATCCGGACCTTGTATAGTTCCAGCAGCAGCCCAATAACATGGAATACACAGATTACTTTGATTTCATCGCGTGTTTCTAATCCGCTAAGGTACATCAGAACCTGCACGCCAAGCAGAATAAGAAGAATGGCATCGTACCGGTACATGAAGGGCACCTCTACGATACCGGAAAGGGCTAACGTGCCGAAGATCGCAACAGGAAAAATGCAGCTCATCGCCTGATGATAAACAAAATGCAGCAATTGTTTGATGGGCTTCACCGCCTCTTTCACGTTCAACCGAGGCAAGTACCGTTGATCTAGTCCGTTCACATAGGATCGATTAGTTTGGATTGGTTTCATCATTTTTGTACTCCAAGATATCCCCGGGCTGACAGTCTAAAGCTTTGCAAATCGCCTCTAACGTTGCGATCCGAATCGCCTTTGCCTTTCCGTTTTTCAAAATGGACAGATTAGCCATCGTAATTCCGACCCGCTCCGATAGCTCCGTCACGCTCATTTTCCTTTTTGCCAGCATCACGTCTATATTAATGATAATCGCCATGTTCTCACCTCAGACCGTTAAATCGTTTTCGGATTTAATATCGATGGCTTGTTTTAATAGCTTCTGAAGAACGGCTGCAAAGACTGCAATCACGAATGAAGCGAACATGACGACCATGCCGAGAACGATGGCGCCCGGGGCATCGTCTTCATCAGCAATGAAGTATACGAATGGCATGGCTGCTGTAAACAAGATGCTGATCGTGAATCCGCAGGATTTGATTTTTTTTAGCGCTTCTACCGATAAGTCCGTGAAAGCCTGGTTCTTGTCAATATAGCTTAATAGTTTCCAAGCCTGGAACAATGCAATGAAATACGGTATTGCGGCTGCATAGATAATTGCTAATAAGGGATATAACCAATAAGCCGAATAAAGATCCGCTGCCCCCTTAGCGAATATAGGCAACCCAACTACGCACAAAGCAAGAATCGGAATTGCGAGCAGAAAGACAGTGACCTTTAAAAAGAGGGCTGTTCCCCATTCCATAACTTGCACCTCGATTCGTTTATTTCAGGTTGATTTTAACACCCCATTTATCGTATTGCAATAAATAATTGCCGTTTAACAGAAACCGTGCCCGAATAAATAAGTGATGTTACCTCGCACATTCGTTCGTATGCAAACATTTGCTTTATATTCTGCAAAAAAATTTAAAGGATTTAACGCTATTTTGTCTAATTTAATTCCTTATACTGGAAACCATTAGGTTTAGGAGGAAATATGGCTGCTAAAGTAAACTTTTCACAACAGCATGAACTGTTCACTAGTGCTTTCAACTATGCTCCTATAGGCATGGCATTAGTATCAACTGAAGGAAAATGGTTACAAGTCAATTCATCTCTATGCCAAATGATCGGTTATTCGGAACCGGAGCTTCATGGAATGACATTTCAGGACATAACTCATCCAGATGATGTTATCGCCTCGAAAGATGTTATGAATCAATTCTTGGATGGTAAGTTGGACGTTTACCGACTCGAGAAACGTTATATTCATAAAAATGGTTTTATCGTATGGGTTTCATTAGTTCTCTCGATCATGAGGGACGAGCATATGCAGCCCTGCTGTTTGATCGCACAGATTAAAGACATTTCGGAAAGTAAGCTTGCCGAGAAGGAACTAAAAGCAAAAACCACGCAATTAGAGTCTTTTATTCAACATAATGCGGATGCAATTTGGATGATTTGTAGGGAAGAAACCATTTTAGAAGTGAATCCCGCTTTTGAAAAGCTGTTCGGATGGACCGCTGATGAAGTGAAAGGTAAACAGCTTCCTATCATTCCTGATTTCCTCAAGGATTCCATGAGCCAAATCCATGGGCTCATAAAAGCCGGAGAAACGGTGATCGGTTTGGAAACCATCCGCCAGCATAAGGACGGTCGATTGCTGGATGTGGAGGCTACTCTATCCCCCCTTCGGGATCATTGCGGAGTGGTAATCGGCATTACAGGAACTTGCCGGAACATTACTCGCAGAAAGCGTGCCGAAAAAGAGCTTCAAGCCAAAACGGCGCAATTGGAGTCCTTTATCAAACACAACGCGGATGCCATTTGGATGGTTAATGCAGAGGAAACCATTTTAGAAGTGAATCCCGCTTTTGAACTATTATTCGGATGGTCCGCAGAAGAAATAAAAGGTAACCGGTTACCCGTCATTCCTGATTTCCTCAAGGATTCCATGGGTCAAATCCATGAGCTTATAAAAGCCGGAGAAACGGTGATCGGTTTGGAAACCATTCGCCAGCGAAAAGACGGTCAATTGCTGGATGTGGAGGCTACGCTATCCCCTCTTCGGGATCATAGCGGAGCGATCCTCGGCATCACCGGGATATGCCGAAACATTACGCCTAGAAAACATGCTGAACAAGAGCTTCGAGCAAAAACGACGCAATTAGAGTCTTTCATCGACAACAATGCGGATACCATATTAATCTTTAATAACGAATGTCAGGTTCAGAGAGTCAATGAAGCTTTTGAACATACGTTCGGATGGTCGAAAGAGGAAGTGATTGGTAAGAAGTTGAACGATCTTCCGATCATTCCAACAGATGGTTTGGATGAAGTGATTAACAATTATGAAATGGTTAGAAACGGACAATCGGTAATCGGGGTTGAAACCATCCGAAAACGAAAAAACGGAGAATTGATGAACGTGATTTTAACGGGTTCTCCTATTCTCGACGGCAAAGGAAATCAGAATGGCTGGTCGGTTACGATCAGGGATATTACAGAGTGGAAATTGGCTCAAGAACATATGAAAAATGCCGAGAAATTATCCGTAGCCGGACAATTGGCTGCCGGTATCGCCCATGAGATCCGAAATCCCATTACCTCTATTAAGGGATTCGTACAACTAATGAAAGCAGGATTTGGGGAGAAACAGAGATACTTCGATATCATGACCTCCGAAATCGAACGGATTGAAATGATACTAAGCGAGCTATTAATCCTTGCCAAGCCGCAAACGATCAAGTACGAGAGAAAAGATATTCGAGTGTTGCTGAGTCAAGTGATGACGCTGCTTGATTCGCAAGCTAACCTGAACAATGTTCAATTTACGACTGAATTTAAACCGGGTGTTACCCATCTTTACTGCGATGAAAATCAATTGAAACAAGTGTTTATCAATTTTATTAAAAATGCGATCGAGTCCATGCCAAAAGGCGGAACGATTAACATTCAAGTCAAATGCGTGAACGATCACGAGATGTCGATTCGTCTCGTTGACGAAGGATGCGGAATTCCTAAAGAGGTGCTAAGCAAATTAGGGCAGCCTTTTTATACGACGAAGGACAATGGAACCGGACTAGGTTTCATGGTAAGTAAAAAAATCATAGAAAACCACTCCGGTCATATCCATGTCGAAAGCGAAGTAAACAAAGGAACCATGATTGATATCACGCTGCCAATCTCGCCATAGACACAATCTATAGAATCATGGTCGCCGATACTGGGAAGCATACCCGGTGGAGGTGTGCATGGATGCCGAACAACAATTCAAACTTCGAGGAAATCTACCATCAGTACCGCCAGCAAGGCCAGCAGCAAGCAGCGCAGGAAATTCAAGATGAACCTGGCAAAGAGCAAATCGTAGCGGTTCGAAAAAACGAAGAAGGCGATCTCATTGCGTTCAAAACGGATTCCGGCAGAGAACTCGATTATTTGACTGCTCTGCAAGAAGCGAAAAGCGGTAATTTGGCTCACGTGGATGTGTTCCATAAATACGGCCGTGACATCATTCGCAGTGAACCGGACGGATTTGCCGGTAATAATTTAGATAATCTGCCCACGTTTTGAGGTTGTCGATGCAAAAATAAATCCTGCCGAGCAAACGATCTCGGCAGGATTTATTTTTTCTCGCGTCAGCTCATTCGTACGATCCCTTTTACGCCAATCCGATCAAAATCAACGGAAGCCACTTGTTCAGGAGTAAACTCATCCGTGATCAGCCCGCTTAATGTGCCGGGGTAACAGCGCTCTACTTGATGAAGCCGATCGATCGCACGAAGGAAATCAGCTTTGGACGCATTCACTGAACCTACCATGCATTGATTGCCCATGACGAAATTTTGGTTGATCCGATCAATCGGCACCGTAGTATGGCGGTCCATAGCCGTAACGCCGAGCAAGCCGATACTGCCGTTTCTATCGAGCAATTGCATCGCCTCACTAAGCAGCGGAGTGAATCCGGTGCACTCGAGCACGACATCAAAATTCAGATGGAGCCTATCGCCATAATGACGGACAATACCATGGCTGCCTGAGCCGTCCGATTCGTCGGTGTACGCACTTTGAAATTGAGCACCGATGTTAGCCAGAACGTTCGCCTGAATACTGTCCTCAGCATGCAAAGACCATACATGCGTTTCGAGTCCCATGGATCGGAACGACAAGGCGGACAGCAAGCCCATCGGGCCGGAACCCAGCACCAGCGCCCGCTTAGGCTTCCAAACGAATCTTTGCTGGATATGGGAGATCGTCGACCATATTTTCTCGAAAATGCTCTGCGGCTCTACCCACACGCCCAGATGTTTAAGGCTATCCGGAATTTTCACCACATAGTTCGCATCCTCGACCACGTATTCGCACATGAATCCGTGCGAGCCTTTGATTCCTCTTTCCGTGTAGGTGCCGGTCTGGCAACAGTCCGAGCGGTCAGCACGGCAATTCAGACAATCCGGATCCAAGCATGGTCTCCTTACCAGTACGGTTACAGCGTCCCCTACGCTAAACCCGGAAGCAGCTCCGGCTTGTTCCACTTCGCCGATCAGCTCGTGTCCAATGATGAGATCGTCTTCTCCTTCAGCCGGCACGCCGTAACGATGTAAAATAATCTCCTTGTCGGTGCCGTCGAGTCCGACGCTCAGCACTTTAATGCATACTTCATGATCAGACTTCAATTCAGGGCGGGGTTTCTCCGCTACGATGACTTCCGCGGATTCAGAATTGGCGTTTTTCAAGACGATTGTTTTCATAAGTCCGCTTCCGCTTAAATACTGCGCGATTTTGGTTTTGATGAAATTGACCGATTCCTGCAGCTCGTCCAGACCGTTTACTCCATCTTCAATCGAGATCCAGCCGCCAAACTTCTCTTCTTGGAGCATGCGGAAGATCGTATCGTAATCGTTCATCCCCTTTCCTATGACGCCATGCTGCAGCGCATTGGAGTAGCCTTGATCCAGATATTCGCGAATATCGTCCATCGTATAGCCTTCTTTTAAATATCGATCGCTGGCGTGCATGGTCGATACTCTGGATCGGATCTGCTCTAGTAAGAGAATTGGATCGTAACCTGCAACGATGGCGTTGGAAGGATCATAGTTGGCGCCGAACCAACGCGATTCGATCTGACTGATGATCTCTAAATAAATATCGCATGGCAAAGCGAATTCCGGCGCGGTCCAATATCCATCCTTATAATGGTTCTCCATTACCAAGTGGACCTTCTTCTCGGCGGCATAGGGCAGAAGCTCTTGAATGCATTCGACCGTCCAGCGAATGCCGTCCTCCCTGCCGACTTCATTCCGCCTTTGTCCGGACAGCACTCGGCAGCTTCTGAAATCTTCAGGCCCGAGAATGGCCATGACATCGATCATCGATTTGATGTACTGCATTTCCTCTCTTCTTCGAGCTGGATCGGGCTGCGTGAAATCCGGTGACGAGCACATCATCGGGATGGCTAAATTCACCTTGTCGCACGCTTCCCGAACAGAATGGAGGTAGGACGGTTCCAAGCTTTCAAGAAACCGCGGATACATCTCCAAACCATCCGCACCGAGCGTGCCGGCCAGTTCGATCCACTCCCACAAGCTCATCGTGCCTTCGGAGAGCTCATTGATAAAGCCTTTTGGGAAAACCGCTACGCGTGCTGCCGATTTCATATGTCACCTCTCGACCTTGTTCGCTTTAACGCGGGTCACGAATTGCTGCAGAATGCCTTTCAATTGCTCGCGGTCCGAGCTTGGTTTAAACTCCTGCTTATCGATAACGAGCGGAGCGCCGATAACGACTAATGGCGCGCCATGCTTCGGCATATCTGCAGCTTGATCGATGGAAAGTCCGCCAACTGCCTGTACGGGAACATTCACCGCCCCTACTACGGCTGCCAAATGATCATATGGCGTACGTTCCTTATCTTCGCCCCGCTCATCGAATCCGGTATGGACGATGATGTAGTCGACCCCGTTCGCTTCCAGCATTTTGGCGCAAGCTACAGGATCCGGCGAAGCCATAATATCGCCCATGACCTTGATCCCGTAATCGCGGGCTGCTTTCACTACCGCGCGAATCGTGGCTTGATGCGCCACACCCATGACGACAACGTGAGTAGCACCGGCCTTCGCCATCATTTCGGCCTCAAGGTAGCCGCCATCCATCGTTTTCAAATCGGCCACGATCGGGTGATGCGGGAATGCTTTGCGGAGCGCCGCAACCGCATGCAGTCCTTCCCCCAGCAACAGCGGCGTCCCGGCTTCGATCCAATCCACGCCTGCCTCCACGGCAACCTCGGCCATTTCCAACGCATCCTTAATCGTCGTTAAATCCAATGAGATCTGCACAATCGGTTCCATAGTCCTATCTACTCCCTCTCTATGATTGTTGAGGTAAAATGATAGATTTGGCGTGCTGTAAAGAATCCATCTCGTCAAAAGCCGCTTTCCAATCGTCGATGCCATAACATTTGGCCATCGGCAGCGGGTTGATTTCACCTTTTGCCATCATCAGAAGCACTTTTTCCCACATCGGATAGTTATGGCTGAAGGAACCTTGCAAACGGGCCGCTTTCTGAATTAACGGATCGAGCGAAAATCCGACAGGTGCCGGACCCCAGCCGATCTTCGTAATTTGTCCGTTCGGTCGAACGGCATCTATGCTTTGCTTCAATGTAGCGGATACGCCTACCGCGTCAAGGATGAGATCGGGTCCAAATCCGTCGCCGTACGAGAGCAGTTCGCTTACAACGTCTCTGCCTTCGGCTTCGATGACTTCATCTGCGCCGAATTGCAACGCGACCTCAAGACGCTTCTTGTCGCGGGCTGTACCGACAACCGTAAGGCGTCCCGGAGAAAATAGCTTGGCGATCTGCACGCACATGAGTCCGATTGGGCCAGGACCGAATACGACAACATAATCGCCTGGGCGAATGCGCGAATGATGAGATACGGCGTTATAGGCAACGCATGCCGGCTCCGTTAGCGCAGCCATCTCGAACGGAATGCCGTCCGGTACATGGTGCACGATCGCTTCTCTCGTTTTGACGAATTGGGCCATAGCGCCGTCTTCCAGCACGCCGAAGCCTCTGCGTGTCGGGCATAGATTGTATTGGCCGGTACGGCAGTAAATGCAGGTTTCGCAAATGTAGGCCGGCGTTTCGCTGACAACGCGATCCCCTGCTTTGAATGCGGTTACGAGCGAGCCGACTTTTTCGACCACGCCGGCATATTCATGACCAAGCGTAACCGGCCGTTTGACCGGGAAGCCTTGGGAATCATGGTACATATGTAAGTCGCTGCCGCATACGCCGGCGGCTTGCACGCGAATCAACACATCTTTCGGTCCCAATTCAGGGACCGGCACTTCACGGACTTCGACTCTACCGGGTCCGGCTTCGTAATTGACAATCGCCTTCACTTCGTAACCGCCTCCACTATTAATTTTTACTATCTTTTTCTTTATTCACTATTTCAGCGCGCGGCCGGATATGTACACGTACCTTTCGAATCGCGCCATGACATGGCTTTTCTGCGTTGGGTAATTCTCGTACAAATAATCGATGAAATGGCCTGGGTGCTCCGTGTTGCCGTCGAACATGTCGTAATGCGCCGGAATGACCGTATCAATGCCGGCTGCGACCGCAAACTCGGCAGCTTCACGGAAGTTCATGTTGCCGACAATATTACGAGCTAGCCGGAAAGGATCGCGGCCGTTAATCGGCAAAAGCGCGCAGTCGACGTTTTCTGCTTTCACGGCCTCGATCAGTCCTGGATAAATCGTCGTATCGCCCGCATGATAGAACGTCACTCCGTTCAGGTTAAGCACATAGCCGACGAACCGGTGGTCGAGCTCCGGATCATACTCCAGCTCTTCATGCGCCGCAGGAATCGGCTTGCAGCGAAACCCTTTCAGCTCCTGCCATTCGCCTGTCTTTGCATGCTTGCGCCGTTCCGAAGGCACTCCGTATTCGGCGAGAGCGTCGAGGCAATGCCCTGGCGCCATGAACACCGTATCGCTGTTGATCTTCGCCATCCATGGAATCGTATCCGGATCCAGATGATCGATATGCTCGTGAGTGATCAGCACGCAATCGGCGTTTGCCGCCTGCTCCGGCCGGAAAGGCGGCTCAAATCGCCGATATGGGGCATTGGCCAGATACGGATCAATATAAACGATCGTATCGCCCCCTTTAACGACGACGCTGACCTGCCCGAGAAACCAGATGGCAAGCATGCCATAAGGAACACGGGTTTCGTTGATTTCACGGATTAGTGCCTCGCCTGTTCTTACAATAGGGTTACTCATTTACTTCCTCCTTCTAACAATCGGCTTCTAGTATTAATTCCATTCGCGCTACTATATTTCCTTTTCTTTCTTTATGAGAATGCAGAACAGGCTGCCGATCGAGTCGGCAGCCTGTTATCTTTGCGGTATCTATCCATTTACATGCTTGAGTTTATCTGGGTTTCTGACAAAGTAAAGGTTGAGAATTCGGTTGCCCTCGACATGCAGCATCCCTACCGTATGAATCCCCTCGCTGGAACGAATAATCAAACTCGGTTGCCCGTTCAATTGCACCATTTCGATCATCACAGCGCCATTAATCGTAGCCAAATTACGAACCGGACCGAGAAGAAAGCGCGCAACTGCATCTCGCTTCTCGATGGGATCCACGGCGGCAGGCACTTTGCCTCCCCCATCCGAGACCGATACAACATTTGGATCAAGCAACGATAAGATTTGATCCATATTCCCTTGTTTAAGCGCTTCTAAAAAGCCCCGAACCCACTCTTGGCTGGCTGTTTCGGTATGAACGATCTCTTCGGCGTCAAGTCCCATCTTTGAACTAGCGCGGCTGAATAGCTTACGGCAATTGACTTCGCTTTTCTCCGTAAACCGGGCAATCTCTTGATATTCAAAGCCGAGCGCCTCGCGAAGAACGAAGACAACCCGTTCAGAGGACGACAGCCGCTCCAATAGAACGAGCATGGCATAAGACAAGAGATCATCGTTTACAACGGCATCCATCGAATCGGTATAATGGCTGATAAATGGCTCAGGAAGCCATTCCCCGTAATATTGCTCCCGCTTCTTGCGAGCCGCTTTTTGCAAGTCCCGGCAACGATTCGTGACCATTTTGCATAGATAGGCTTTGGGCTCGGCAAGCTTCTCCGGAGGTACATCATAGATTTTCAGAAAAACATCCTGAACGACATCCTCCGCATCGGAAACGGAGCCGGTAAGCTGATAAGCAAGCTTAAACAACAATCCTTTATATTGGGTATACATCTCTTGCATTTATTCACATCCACTCTTATCTATTTTCTCTCTATGATAGTTATAGCGGAACGAAAAAAAGGAGCTGCTGTCGCCGGCTCCAAGAGGTGCTTTACAGCGGTCGGTCTAAGGAAAACTGCTCTCCTAATGCAGCGTAATGATTGCCTGCCATGCGGCTAACCGGGTTCAGCTTATCAGCTAAAATGTGGCCCTTGTCAAAGATTTCATCCGCGAAATGAAAACGAACGACGCGTCCGATCAACAAATCGCAAGCCGCTTCTTTCTCATTCCCGCCGAGACTGATCGATCGTTCAAGCACGCATTCCATTCTGATCTTCGCTTCCATGATGCCCGGAACGGTGATAGCATCGCTAGCTACGGGGGTAAGTCCTGCGCTTTCAAGCTCGCTTACATTCGGCGGCAAGCTGGCCGCTGCTTGATTCGCTGCTCGAACATTGGACTCATCCACGATATGAACCACGAATGCCCCGGCGTCATTCGCATTTCTTGCCGTATCTTTCATGACACCCTGTTTGCGTTGAACCGATATGGAGATCATAGGCGGTTGGCTGGCTACAATAGAAAAGTAACTGAAAGGAGCGGCATTCAATACGCCATCTTTCGAAAGCGAAGTAACAAGAGCGATTGGTCTGGGAACAATGCTGCCGATTAGTAATTTATAGTTTTCCCGATCGGTTTGGTTCGCTGGATCGATAACGATCATTCCCCTGTCCTCCTTATTTTTTAATGTGCTCGTTATACCAATCAGCCGCTGCCTTCATTTCTGTTCCCGTTAATTTATGACCGTTGTATTCCCAGTGTAAAGTGACTGAAGCTCCTGCTCCTTGGAGCAGCTCTGCCAGTTCTTCCGTTTCCTGAGGAGAACAGATGGGATCATTGCGCCCGGCACCGATAAAAATCGGTGTTGCCATTAATTTCGGAAGCTCGATGCCCCGGCGAGGAACCATCGGATGATGCAGAATGGCTCCCCTAAGCGAATGTTGAATGTGAAACAATAAACTTCCGGCAATGTTGGCGCCGTTGGAGTAACCGATGGCAATCACATTATCTCGATCAAATTCATATTCGGTTGAAGCTTTGTCAACAAATTCATGCAGCTCATGCGTTCTGACTATCAAATCCGCTTCATCAAATACGCCTTCGGCCAATCTTCTGAAGAATCTCGGCATGCCGTTTTCAAGTATATTGCCCCGAACGCTCAGAACAGAGGCGGAAGCATCCATTCGCGCAGCAAGAGGCAGCAGATCTTCTTCCGTTCCGCCGGTTCCGTGAAGAAGCAGCAATGTTGGCGCTGCCGGGTCGCTTCCTTTCTGGAAAATATGCTTCATCATAAATCTTCCTCCAATACGCGGATTTCAAGCGGCGGCAAGCCTTGCTTGATTTGTTCCCGATTAGGTTCGAACCAATTCGGCAGCATGAGTTTCCCGCCCAATGATTCAAACGGCTCATCACGCTCAAATCCTGGAGAGTCCGTTGCAATTTCAAACAAAATCCCCCCGGCTTCCCTGAAGTAAATGGCGGTGAAGTATTGCCGATCGGCAATTGGGGTCGGTTGAAACCCTTGCTCGGTCACGAAACTTCTCCAATTCTCCTGATCTTCAGTATCTTTGGTCCGCCATGCGATATGGTGTACGGTGCCGGAACCGCCGTGACCCCTGTCCATGACCGCAGCATTGACATCGACTAAGTTGCCAAGCTCTCCTGGCGCTCTAAAGCGGACCAAGCCTTGATCTTCACCCATTCGTTCAAGCCCCAAGACATGCTCTAAAGTGCGCATTGTTTTTTCCGGCGCCATGCTATATAGCACAGCTCCGCCAAAGCCTTTGATGGCTTTATCGGCCGGTACTCCACCGAAGGACCACTTGCTATTCGGGCCTTGTTCGCGCGCTACGATCTCCAGCTGTAATCCGTCACGATCTTTGAATTGAAGATAGGTTTCCTCGAATCGTTGGATACGCTCAAATGAAATCGAGAATTTGGTTAATCTCTCTTCCCAAAATGGCAGAGCATCTTGAGGCACCACAAATGTCGAAAATCCAACTTGTCCGCCGCCGATAAGCCCTTTTCTGCCGTTTTCAAACGGGAAGAACGTAATTGCCGTACCCGGACTTCCTACTTCATTACCGAAATACAAGTGGTACACTTCCGGAGCATCGAAGTTAATCGTCTTTTTCACAAGACGCAGTCCCAAAACACCGGCGTAATAATCGGCAGTTGCCTGTGCGTTTCTTACAAATGCGGTGATGTGATGAATTCCTGCTGTTTGTTTTGTCATGACCGACAGCCTCCTTTGATAAATTAGTTTATTTTGTGGAGCTTTAACATGTTCTAATCGCATCTATTAAGCTATTTCAAATTTATAAATCTTAAATTTAAGATAATTGAAATATACACCCGCGGTTCAAAAAACACAACACTTATTTTTTTAAAGTTAATTTAAAAAAGAAAGGGTTCCCACAACGCCGGTTCCCCTCTCTTTTCACGGAGTGTATCGCTTTAGCTCATTATTTATACCTGCTTTACGGACTGACCGAGCCAATCCTCAAAGCGAGTTGAGGTAACGCGTGCGTCGCCATCGCTTGGAACGAGAGATTGATCATTCACCGCTACTGAAGCGAAGTAGAGCGCGTTTTCGTCGGTGACCACTTGGCGCTTGTCCCCCGTTGCGCTTAAGAAATGTCGAGCGAGTTCGTCGAGGCGGATCTGATCTGGACCAGCCACCTCGACCATGCCATTCACTGGTTCCCCGATTGTGCAGTCGGCCACCGCTGCAGCTACATCATCCGCAGCCATTGGCTGCGTGAGCGCGGAAGGCAACCGTACGGTATCCCCTTCAGTAGCCACATAGGCGATGCTGCCGACAAACTCGAAGAACTGCGTCGCGCGGACGATCGTGTAAGGAATCTTGGAAGACTTGATTAGCTCTTCTTGCGCCATTTTCGCGCGGAAATAACCGCTTTGGAGAAGGCGGTCAGTACCGACGACCGATAGTGCAACGTGATGATTAACTCCAGCGGCTGCTTCCGCAGCAAGGAGATTACGAGTCGATGTCTCGAAGAACTCCATAACCGCCTGATCTTCAAACGAAGGCGGGCTTGTCACATCAACGACAACCTGCGCGCCGCGAATGGCTTCAGCTAAACCTTCACCGGTAATGCTATTGACGCCCAAAGATGGGGATGCTGCCACTACCTCATGACCAAGCTGACGCAGGTTGTTTACAAGTTTTTTTCCGATAAGCCCGCTGCCGCCAATAACGGTAATTTTCATGTTCATTCCTCCTAGTTTTATAAATCAGGGCATGTACACTATAAAGACAATTAGCGATCGCTATCTGTGACATCGGTTAGATATGCGAGAACTTGGAAAACCTCCGCTTGAACATCGACTCTAGCCCAAGCGAGATCATGTGGAACCCGAGAATGAACACGGTATAGACGAGCAGCGGAATGAACAGCAGCCATTGGTGATTGACCAAATTGCTGAGGGCTTGCCCGATTAGTCCGCTCCATTCGTTCGTGCGGCTCACATATTCGGGCGGCTCTGGCCACGGGTTGTTGTACACTAACGTTCCCCCCACGAATATATTGAAAATCGCCAGCTGTCCGAACAAGCCCAGGATCAATACGATCTCTTGCACGAACAGGATAAGGAAGCTTTCCTGCAAGTGCGGAATGAGATGCCTCCGGATAATCGTCCAATGGCTTGCTCCGATCGACTTCGAAGAAAGCACGAATTGCTTGTCTCGAAGTACAATCGTTTTCTCCTTCACCGTCGATGCGACCGTCGGAATTCCGACAAGCGCCGCTACGACGGAAAGAATGAGTGCCAACTTAAAAGGAGAAGCCTCAGGATTCATGGAAATGCCGATCATGATCATCCAAACGATGATTAAGGTCGGGATGCCGTTTAATGCGTTCCATATGGGGAGGCGGTCTGCCCGCGACGGCTTGCTTTTGCTCAGATAGCCAAGCAGCAGACCAATCGCGCCTCCGATCACGATCCGGACTACGGCAACCGAAATTGTTGCGATAATGGTATACTTCCCTCCGGCGATTAGCTTAGCCATTAAATCGTACCCGTATTTGTCCGTTCCGAATGGATTGCTTGCAGACGGTGGATATGGCGGAGCAAGAAGCACGCTATCGCCATTCTCGTCGATCTGGTAATCGACCTCGACATGCTCGCTTAGACCATGGGGAGCGACAAATTGACCGAAGAAAGCAGCAACCATCATCAAAAGCGTGATAATCAAGCCAGCCGTCAATATTTTATTCATCGCGTGAACACCTTCTCCCAGCCGAAAATCAATGCTCTCAATAAGGTAAATACAATGGCATAAAGCAGCAGCAGCGTGAAAATGCCGTTCACGACCAAGTTATACTGGTAGCCTTCGAACGCATAGGCGTTGGAGAATACGAGCAACGTCACGCCGTTCAAATGATATAAATATTCAAAAATGAATAAATTCCCGAACAGGATTCCCATGAACTTATGCAAATCCGCTTTGACGAAGGGCAGCACGTTGGGCAGCGCATGATAGAAAATAATGTAGCGTTTTCCAAGCCCCCGGGCTTTTGCGAAGCTGATATAATCTTCCGTCAACGCTTGGCTCATGTGCAGCGCGACGTTGCGGATCATATAGATGGCCGGAATGATGACGGACGAGATCAACGGAAGCGCGACAGCCGGATCATCCGTCGAGAAGCTCGCGATCTGGAAGACGACGAGTCCGGTTTCGTCCGCAATGATGACGATCAGAAACTGCAAGAGCAGAACGATGACGAAATCCGGCAGCACGCCCAACAGTTCCAGCAGGCTCTTCAGCCAACGCGCGCGAGTAACCGCAAAATAGACGCCTAGCAACATGCCGATCGTCATGCCGATGGAAGCACCGATGATCACGTAAGAGAACGTAACGGCAAAGCTGCTTCCGATTTGCTCCATGAACGAGTGCTCGGTTTTGCCGGCCAAATACAAGAACGATTGGCCGTTTGCGAGACCATCGAAATAACTGCCGAGACGTGAAAGGCCCTCCCACCAATAGAATTGCAGTGAACCGTCCATGGGGCTTGGCTGCAGAACGGCGGGAACCATGGCAAAAACGAGTATGAACAACAAAATGCCAACGAAAATCGATGTATACTGAGCTGCTTTTATCATAAATGGAACCCCTTCTTGTTACGATGATCATTAAGTAAACGATCGACAAGGCTCATCTGTGACATCAATTTCGACATTTTGTCATGTAAAATATAGGGTATAACTTCGACGTCCGGAACCATAATAAGACGAGTTATTTTTCTTAGACAGGTGGTACGTCGTATGCTCCAAAATCTGCATCAGGCTCTAAAAGAGAGCATAAAATCAAACGATTTTCTGCAAACAACCCTACATGTCAAAGATAAACGTATTCATCTGACTTACTATAAATCGCTTATCAACCATGAACAATTGCACCATGATTTACTCTCTTATATTCAAATCTCGAATTGCGAAATCAATCATTTGCATGAAATAAAAACCTTGATTCCCTTGGAAGGAACCATGGTTTCTTCAAACCTGCAAGAAATTGTACAAAGCTTGACTCACGGTTCCATCTTTCTTCAACTGGATCCCCATCTAAATGAAGGACTTATCGTGAACATCGCGGATCCACAACTCGGCCATCGCGATCATAATGATACCGAAAATGAATACAGCGTCATCGGCCCGAAAGTCGGTTTTGTCGAAAATATTGATACCAACATGACTTTACTTCGAAGAGGGCTTGTAAGCGAAAAACTTATCTATGAGGAAATCATCGTCGGTTCTCTTTCAAAAACGAGAATCGTAATCGCTTATTTAGAGGGGATTGCCAACCATCAGCATGTGAATACGGCAAGGCAGAGGCTCTCGGATCTCGATTTTGACGTGGTGTTCGAAACTTCTCTTCTGGAACAACTGATAACCGATAACTCGAATTCACCCTTCCCGTTATTTTTATCAAGCGAACGTCTGGACAGAATCATGTATGCGTTGATAAACGGGGAAATAGCTATTATATGCGACGGTTCTCCTTCTATTATTACGGGACCCACGAGCTTATTTAGCTTCTTAATTTCTCCCGAAGATTACTATTTGCCATGGATCATGGGCTCGTTCTTTCGGCTCATTCGTTATTTTGGAATTGCGTTTTCGATTCTGGCTACGTCCATTTATGTTGCGACACTTACCTTTCATTACACCGTCATCCCGAGGGATCTATTAGGTCCGATCATCGAATCCAGAACGAACGTTCCTTTCCCTCCATTGCTTGAAGTCTTGTTCTTGGAAATCACCGTCGAGCTGCTGCGCGAAGCCGGGTCCAGACTGCCTACGAAAGTCAGTCAAACGTTGGGCATTGTGGGCGGTATCATACTTGGACAGGCGGCCGTGGCAGCCGGTTTAACCAGTAATATTTTGCTCATCATCGTGTCCCTTTCGGCACTGGCTTCCTTTACCACGCCGATCTTCAAAATCTCCAACACGATCCGGTTTTTGCGTTTTCCCTTGATTGTGTTGGCATCCTTGTGGGGCGGTTTTGGCATCATGCTTGGGTTAATGTTTATTCTCGGCCATTTATTGCGTCTAAAATCGTTAGGCTCGCCGTATATCGTACCCCTGTTCCCTTTTCGCAGTAACAGTTACAGCGATAGCTTTATCCGCTCATCCTTCTCCTATCTGTCTAACCGGTTTTTTACGACGCGTCCGCGCTCCACAAAAAGATATTCGGTACAGAAAAATAAAGATATCGGCGACGACTACAATAATGAATAAAGACTGTGTTGATTGGAGAATGAAGAATGAAACGGTCTATCTTAGCTCTCTTCTTCTGTTTCCTAGTATCCGGTTGCGTACAAGAGCGGATCATAGACAGGATCAATATCATCCAAAGCTTGGGCGTAGACATCGAAGGAGAGACGTATAAGCTGAGCGCTTCTATTCCAAGCTATATCAAAGCTTCCCCGAAGCAATCCGAATCCTCGATAACCGCGGAGTCAAACATCATGTACGGCGTTTTCACGGCCCTAACGACTAAGTCTTCTCATCCTGTCGAATTGGGACAAATGCGCACGATGGTCATCAGCGATAAATTCGCTCGAGAAGCCATCCCGGAGCTTGCCGACCTCATCAACCGTGAATTCATTAAAAGCAGCAATGCAACTATTGTGATCACCAAACAATCAGCTAACTCGATCATATCCGAAACCTCGAACAAACCGCCTTATTACTTGTCGGAGCTTATCGAACAAAACATGCAGCATGGGAATACGCCGGCGACCAATTATCATTCCTTCGTCAATCAGTATTATGGGGAAGGCCAGGATGTTTATCTGCCCGTTCTCAATCAAGATCAGGGCATATTGCATATGGATGGCGTCTGCGTCTTTAAAGGAGACGATTTAAAGCTTTGGTTAACGGGCGAAGAAGGGCTGTATGTAAAGTTTCTTAACGACAAATCCCTGACAGGCGAATATGACTTCAAGACCGGGCCAAAAGAGATGTATTCGTTTACCATTCTGCGCGGAAAGAGCAAAATAGCCATCTCTAAGAACGGAAAGACAACGATAACCCTTGCATTATCCATCGCGCTTAGAGAAATTCCGAACAACATGAACATTCAGAACAAAGACGATCTGCACGAAGTAAAGAAACAGATCGAAAATCGATTATCAACGGAAATCAAAACATTGCTAGTCCGGTTACAAAAGAACAACGTCGATCCGATCGGCTTCGGAGAGCAATACAGGTGGCAGCATAGAACGTTTAGCGAGAACGAATTTTATGAAAAAACCTATCCGAATCTGGATTTTGAAGTGAAAACGAACATTCTTATTTTAAATGCAGGGGTTGGGCATTAGTGCAGAATCGGGTAAAAGAAAATTACGCGATATCCGGATCCTTTGTCTTTTTCTTAATCGGCGTTCCCCAAGCTGCCGCCGTCATCATGAATTTCCAAAGTCTTGTCATTGGGGATGCCGGTCAAGACGCATGGATATCGATTATCCTTGCGGGGTTGAGCCTGCATCTCATCATCTGGATGGTTTATAAGATGCTCGGTAATCCGGCTAAAGACGTCATTGACATCCATCGATCGATTTTCGGCAAATTCTTGGGCAATGCCGTTTCACTGCTATTAGTCGGATACTATTTTTTAATGGCTCTGTTTTACTTCCGCGCATACATTGAAATCGTTCAAGTGTGGGTTTTTCCAACCTTTAGAACATGGGCTTTGGCAGGGATCTTAATTGGCATGATTTATTATGTCGTATCCGGAGGATTCAGGATTGTTACCGGGTTCAGCTTTTTTTACATGGCTCTGATCCCTATGCTCGCTCTGCTTTACTTACCGTTTCGACAAGGCAATTTCCATTACTTGTTGCCTGTTCTCAATCATTCTTTTATTGAATTGCTTGAAGGCTCGAGGTCTTCCTGTTTCATTTTCTTCGGACTTGAAGCTTTGCTCATTTATTTTCCTTTCTTAAAATTACCCGAAAAAAGCGTAAAATGGGCGCATTTTTCCATTCTTTTCACTACAATCAAATACTTGTTATTAATGATGATCACCCTGATGTATTTTAGTCAGGGACTGCTGAAACATACGCTTTGGCCAACGTTGGCGATGTCGAAAATCATCGAGTTATCCTTCATCGCAAGATTCGAATATATTTATATTTTTATGTGGCTTATGATCATCATCCCGACGGTTTGCATCCCGATTTGGTGCTGCACAAGAATTATGAAAAGAGTTGCCGCGCTTAAACCTCGACTGTCTTTACCTCTCGTACTGGCAGCCCTTTTCATCGTCGCGCTTTCGTTCAAAGAACGAACACAGATCGATGCGCTAGATAAATTTATAAACGAGTTAGGTTTTTATTTCATCTTTGCCTATATCCCGCTCCTTTTTATTATCGCTAGCGTTGCGTTCAAGCTTAAATCCAATGTCAAATAAGGATATGTGTCACAAAATGAATCTCTGCATCGTTATATGTCCGAAAGACAAATTGCTGATGCAGAAGGAGAGATACAGAAATGACACAACGTTTAAATTACATGGCGCAATCCCCGGAGTTCGTTAAGAAGATGATGGAACTCAGCAATGCCGAGAAGAACAGCGCAATCGAAGAGAAGATCCTCCATCTCGTTCATATTCGAGCTTCGCAAATGAACGGGTGCGGGTTCTGCTTGGATATGCACATCAAGCAAGCAAAGATTCATGGCGAGAGCGAGCTTCGACTCTATCATACTTCCATATGGCGGGAATCCAATCTGTTTTCTCCGCGTGAACGAGCTGCTTTGGCATGGACCGAAATCCTTACCAAGCTGCCTGAGAACGGTGTTTCAGACGATATTTATAATCGTGTCCGCGAGCAGTTGTCTGAAAAAGAGATTTCGGACCTTACCTTCTCAGTCATGGCGATCAATGCTTGGAACCGTATTAACGTTGCTTTCAAGAATGTACCGGGCTCCGCTGACGCGGCGTTTGGATTAACCAAAGCCGGATTAAGCTAATCGCCTCGCGAATCGGGGATTGGCAGAACAAAAAAAGAACCCTGCAAAGGGTTCTTTTTTTTGCATCATGATTGCCGGGCCTCCAACCGTTTAGCCACGATAGACAAGGCGTAATTTACACTGAAGTATAGCACAGCGACCAACAACAGAATCGGGAACACGAACCGCGAATCCGGTCCCATGACGATGTTCGCATTGTGCATCAGCTCGGCTAGCGAGATGATGACGGCAAGCGACGTGTCCTTCAGCAGTGAAATAAACTGAGAAACGATCGGCGGAACCATTCTTCGCAAACCGAGCGGGAACACAATGTGCCGCAGCGTCTGCACGTTGGTTAACCCGGAAGAACGCGCAGCTTCGACCAGCCCTTTCTCCACCGAGTTCAACCCGCTTCGCACAATCTCGGAGATCATGGCAGCCTCAAAGGCCGTTAATGCGACGATCGCCGCCCAGAACGGACTGAAACTGATCCCAAGCTCCGGTAAACCGAATCGCGCGAAGAAGATGAGCAGCAGCAGCGGCAGATTACGAAATCGTCTCTACGATTAGGCCGACCGCTTGTGAAAGGATCGGAATCTTCGCATATCGCAGAACGCCAAGCAGGCACCCGAGAATAAAGCTGCACACAATCGCCAGCAGCGCCAACCAAAGCGTCAAGCCGAAGCCCTGCAGCAAAAACTTTAGATTATCAGGCGAATAAGCCCCTAGAAAATCCATAACCGTCCCCCTTAACCACTGCGCGCGAGCCTGCGTTCAAGGCTTCGTGACGCAAGGCTGAGCGGGATCGTCAGTACCAAATAGAATAAAGACACAAACGCATAGCTGCTGACCGTATCATACGTATCGGCGTTCACGATATCCCCGAAATACATCAAATCCATCCCGGCCACCACGCCAAGAATGGAGGAGTTCTTCACGAGATTCAGAAACTGGTTGCAGATCGGCGGAATGACGATCTTGAGCGCTTGCGGCAAGACCACATGCCTCATTGCCTGGATATAGGTGAGCCCAGAAGCTCTGGCTGCCTCCTTTTGACCGATGGGAACGGCTTGTATGCCCGCCCGAATAGCCTCCGCGATATACGAAGAGGTATAAATCATCAGCCCGAGAGTTCCCGATATAAACCCGTTAAAAACAAGCCCCAGCACCGGCAATCCGAGGAAGAACAAGTATACGACTAGCAGCAGCGGGATATTCCGGAAAAATTCCACATATGCGGCACCGATGACATTCAGTATTCGGATCGGCGCGATTCGAAAAACCGCAATCACGATGCCCAATACAAAGCTGCCGACCAGAGCTAGCAAGCTGGCCAATACCGTATTGCGGATCCCTTCGAGATAGAGCTCCCAATTATCGGTAAGGATCGTCCAATCGATCATGACACGGCACCTCCACTCCCATCCGATCGTCTTGAACTACTGTGCCGCAGGCTTCTCCCCGATCCATTGCTCATAGATGCTGTCGTACTCGCCGCTGGACTTTAGTTCCGCTAGAAAATCGTTCACGTAATTGACCAGGGCTTGCTCACCCTTTTTCATGGCAATGCCATACGGTTCATCGGTGAAGATATCGCCTGCTAATTCGTAATTGGGATCTTGCTTGGTCATTCCGTATAGAATGGCGTTATCTGTCGTCAACACTTCTCCTTGGCCGGCTTTCAGCGCCGTAAAAGCTTCCTGGTAGTTCTGATACTGCTGAACCTTCAGGCCCGGCACCTTATCTTCGATATTCTTGATCGAGGTGGCCCCTTTCACGCCAAGCACCTTCGTGTCTTTCGTTACGTCTTCAAGCCCTTTAATCGGACTGCCTTTCTTCACGAGCAGCGACTGGCCGGCCTTGAAGTACACATCCGAGAAATCGACTTCCTCCTTACGTTTCTCCGTAATCGTCATCGTAGCGATGATCATATCGATCTCGCCGTTATTCAGCATTGGGATGCGAGTCTGGGACGTTACTTCTTTCAGCTCCAGCTTGCTTTCGTCACCGAACAGCTTCTTGGCAAGCGCTTTGGCGATGTCGATATCGAAGCCTTCCACTTCCCCCGTACCTGGATCCTTCAGACCGAACAGCTTAGTGTCAAACTTAACACCTGCAACGAGCTTCCCGCGTTCCTTTATTTCGGACAATACGCCTTCTTGCGCAGCGCCGTTGTCGGAATTCCCGCTGCCGTTCCCGCTGTTGCTGCATGCGGCCAGTATCAGCAGCAGCGTCGCCAGTATGAAGCTTAACCCGCCTATTCGTTTCCTTGCCATGATCAATCCTCTCCTTTTCCCTATGTGAAAAATGAATGGCGCCATTAATGACGAAGGAGCCTGCTGAGAAACAGCTGCGCGCGTTCGGCTGCCGGCTGCTCGAAAAATTGACGCGGCTCAGCCTGTTCAACGATGCGGCCTTCGTCCATAAACGCCACTCGATCGGCCACTTCTTTGGCAAAACCCATTTCGTGCGTCACCACAACCATGGTCATGCCTTCCCGAGCGAGTGTCTTCATCACATCCAGTACCTCTCCGATCATCTCGGGATCCAGCGCTGAGGTCGGTTCGTCGAATAGCATAATCTTCGGTTTAAGAGCAAGCCCGCGGGCGATCGCGACCCGCTGCTGCTGGCCGCCTGAGAGCTCTGATGGATAACGGTCCGCTTTTTCCGGGATCCCTACTTTCTCCAGATACAACATAGCCGTTTCCTTCGCTTCTTTCGCCGGCACCCCAAGCGCATGAATTGGAGCTAAGGTGATATTGTCGATCACCTTCATATGCGGATAAAGATTGAAATGCTGAAACACCATGCCGATGTCTCTTCTCACCAGATTGATATCCGTAGATTTGGCCGTCAGGTCGTAGCCGTTAACCGTCAAAGTTCCTTCCGTAATGGTTTCGAGCCGGTTGATACAGCGCAGCATCGTGCTTTTACCGGACCCGGAAGGTCCGACGACCACTACGACTTCTCCGGATTCAATCTGAAGATGGATGTCTTTCAAGACATGAAAGGTACCGAAATACTTGTGTACCCCGCGAAAAGTAATCAATTGCCGTCCCCCTTTTCTTGGAAATCAAACCCTGGTGATGCCCTCCATTACCCAGATTCAACCACTTATTAACGTATTCCGGAACTTTTTGGCATAAATGATTCTAAAGGATGAAATGTATGGGTATATGGAATCTTTTCACAATTAAAAAAAATGTCCCCCGAGGCATTGAAACCTCAAGGGACATTCTGCAAGTTATTTACGATTGGATTGAACGGTTACCGAAATGTCGTGCTGCACCGTGACAGTCGCGGTTTGCACCGTTTGATTGCCGGCGGTATCGGTAATGGTGTAGGTAATCGTGTAGATACGTCCGGTACCTTGACCTGAGCGTTCCGCCCTCAAGCTGAACGTGGTATCTTGCGTGCCATAGTCGGCGCCTTGAATATCATTCGGCATATCGCCATCGCCGAGTCCTTCATCCGGCTCGCTGCTCGTAATCGATGTCAATACGACCGAGCCAATTCCGGAGGTGCGATCGCCGAAATCAAGCGTTACCGTTATATCGACCATTTTATGATTCGGCGGCCACATGGTGGATTGGTTCAGGTCGACGGTTAAGGCCGGAGCGGTTGTGTCCACCCGAATCGCGATCGCTTGCTCCGCTTCCGCATTCCCTGCGTTGTCTACGCTTCGGTATTCCACCAAGTACTCCCCGTCCTCGAATGCGGGGATTGAACCCGTGAATGCGATCCAATCGCCATGATTGATCCGGTATTCCGTCTTGGCTACGCCGGACAAATCGTCCGATGCCGCAAGCGTTAGAACCGCATCGGTGGTATGCCATCCACTTGATCCTGCCGGGTTAACGGAAGCTGTTGTGATCGGAGCGACCCGATCGATGTTGTCGACTCGAATCACCTTGATCGCTTGGTTACCTGCTTCATCTTCTGCGTACAACGTGTAGCTGCCGTTCGAGGTCGCCATAATGCGATTACCCGCGATATTGTCGCCTTCGGTCGCAAAAAACGCGGTTGTCCGCTCGCCGGCTGCCCATTTCATGACCGTAACCGCGCTGCCCGTTCCGTCAGCCTCCACCGACACGTCAATGTCGTCGTTCGTCCAATCGGCAGGGAAAGCAGCCGAGATTTCCGGATTGATGGAGTCCAGCGTAATCGTAAAGGTTTGAGCCGCGGATTGGTTATCGCCGCCGTTTGCCGTACCTCCGTCATCCGTCATCGTGACGGAAACCGTTGCTTTGCCACTGGCGTTATCAGCCGGCGTGAAGCTCAATGTGCCGTCCGATGAGATTGCAGGCTGAACGACGAACAGGTCGTTACGGTCATTGACAACGCTGAACGCAAGCGCTTGATCGGACTCGTCGGCCGGACCGGCTAAGATGTCTTCAGCCCAACCCGGGACGCTTACTCCTTGGACCGCATCAACCTTATTCGCCTTTTGGTCCTCTCCTTTACTAAACGTCGGGGCGTCATTGACCGGATCAATCGTAACCGTTACAACTGCGGCCTCGGAGTCCGCCATGCCGTCGTTTGCTTTGAAGGTGAAGCTGTCGGATCCGTTCCAGTCTGCGCCCGGCACGTACGTAAATTGTCCCGACGGACTAACGGAAAGCGTCCCTTTCAAAGGCTGAGTCACCAGGCTGTAGGTGACGTGATCTCCATCCGCATCGCTTGCGTGCAATTCTCCTGTCAATGGCTGATCCTCAAGCCCTTGAACGGATGCTTCTGCCGCAACCGGATGCGTATTCGCAAACTGCACGACCGTTTCTCCGAAGGCACCGCCAGCTGCCTGCGCCTTAACCGTTGCGTTCCCGACAACCGGCGACGTCAATACCGCCGTTGCCGCGCCGTTTGCATCGGTTACGGCTGTTTGGGTAATCGTGCCTAAGGTCGTCGTAAACGTGACCTCGATGCCCGGCATAACTTGCCCTTTCGAATCCTTCACAATCGAGGTTATGGTACTCGATTGGCCCGCACTAAGAACGGCTGGATCTGACGTAACCGCAACTTCCGCTGGCGCCGGATTTTTCATGTCATACAATTGCTCGATTTCCGACTCGGTGAGCGGATAATTATACATTCTGAAATCATCCATCATGCCATTGAAATATTCCGTCGCTCCCGGAGGATCGAACCCGATCGTGAGCTTTTCAGACGTATTTTCAAAAATGCCCTTAAACGGCATCGAAGCCTTGTATTCCCCGTTAATATAGTACTTAGCTACAGAGCCGTCCCAGGTTACGGTCGTCATATACCATACTTTCATTGGCATCGGCGTGGTCGGGAAGAGATGCGTATATCCGCTGCGGTCGCCGCTTACGAGGCGCATGCCCGGAGAACTCCCCCCGCCGTCATGCAAGAACGAATACGGTCCGTAATTTTCCGTGTGGCCTTTGGATAAGATCGGCGCGTAGCCGCCGGTGCCCGCAGTCTCTTTGTACACCCACATGGAGAAGCTGAAGGATGTCGCCAAATCAAGCGAATCGCTATCCTCAACTAGTACGCCGCTCTTTCCGTCAAACTTCGCCGCTTGCCCGACAATCCCTTCGACAAAGGTCGGATTGCCGATCTTCGACGTTCCATGGTTTCCGTTACCCGATGAATCCTGGAAATTGCCGTCGAAGGTGTAGTATGCGATCTGTCTAGGCGTTTGCTCCGCGCGGGCCGTCACCTTGAATGAATCCGTGCCTACTCCGCCATCGTCATCCGTAACCGTGACGGTTGCCGTATACGTTTTATCAGGCGAATCCAGTGGCATCGCAGGATAGGCATGATCGAAGTGACACGTCGTGGATGTTGTGCCGTCACCGAAATCCCATACGCAAGTGTGGCGGTCCTCCCTGCTCGGATCAGTGATTCGGGTAGTTCCTAAGAACTTTTGCCCGGCAAGGACCGTTACATCTCTCCCTACATCGATAGTCGGCGCTATGTTCGCAGGGGTGACCGGCTTTGTCACCGTATATTTCTTTCCGTCCTTCATGACGATTTCAAGCGAAGTTAAATAGGTGTTGTTATCCCAGTACGTGTGGTTAACGGTCATGCCGTAATCCGTATAGGTGTTGTCGTTGAAATTCCACGTGCTGGCTGATATAAGGCCTTGGTCCCCGCCGGCCGTCGTATTGACGAGCGTGACCGGATACCCTTCTTGCGGGTCTTGTTGAAGGACCTCGAAATCCGCAGGCTCGACGGTTTGCTCCAGCGTGAAGCTGCTGGTCTGGCCTTGCGAATCCGTTACCGTTAACGTAACCGGATAGGTGCCAGGCGCCGGGAAGGTATGGGTAGGTTCCTTCACCGTACTCGTTGGACTGTTATCGCCGAAATCCCACTCATAAGAAACAATATCGTTGTTTTTATCCGTGGACAGGTTTTGGAACGTGACGGTTTCGCCGCCGATCTGACCTGTCTTGACTTTGAATTGCTGCGTTGAAATGATTGAACCGTTCCCTTGAGAGGAAAGGGGCTTATACAAAATATACTTGGCCTTCATTGGCTTAGGAAGCATAAATTCCTGCAGCTCTCCATTGTCCTCCAGCGTCCCGGTTAGAACCGTAGTAAAATTCGTTAATGAATCCTCCGAAACCGCAACCTCGAAATCTTTTACCCTCTGATCCACATATGAAATACGCGGTCTGATCTGGATCCGGTCAATGAGGTACGTCCCGCCATCCGCCAAGCTGATCTTCACCCATTGATCGACTTTCGATTTTGTCGCCCACGGGTTGCTGGCGCTAAACCGCAGCATGTTCTCCGCGCTATGACCGGAGTCGTAATTGCCGGATACATCTTCAACCTTGGCTCGTTCTTCGAGCAGCGCGACGTTCTTGCCAGCAGTAACGGGATTGAAGAACGCATGCGGAATCTCCGATGCCCCTATCATAAACGATACTTGCTTCGCGGCCTCGACGTTTCCTGCGTTGTCCGTGCTTCGATAAGCAATGGTGTACGTACCGTCCGCACTAAAGGTGAACGGAGCGGAATACGTTTCCCAGTCTCCATCATTTACCCGGTATTCCGTTTTCGCCGCACCGCTGCTGTCATCTTCGACCGTCAACGTAACCGTTACCGGGGAGAGGTACGAACCGCCTGAGCCGTCCGGCACAGCTGGGGACAAGGCTGCTGTCGTGGCAGGCGCTGTCACATCCTCCGTACTCCAGACCACAGTCGCAGGGCTGCTTGATAACGATCCGACCTGTGCGACGATCCGATCCTCTCCCGTCTGCGTGCCCGTATATTGGATGGCTGCTACGCCGGCGTTATCCGTGCTTGCGCTATGCGTTCCTTGGTTAGCGCCGGTAATGACGAAGGATACGGGCGTCCCGGACACAGGTTGGCCTTGCTCGTCAAGGACGGTCGCTTTCAACGTATGCTTTGCGCCAAGCGTGAGGGATGCGGTCTCGGGAGTCAGCTCAATGACCGCTGGCGGCTGCTGCTGAACGACTTTTACCACCCAACGAACCCGAAAGGCTCCGCCAAGCGGATGCGTATCCGACACGACCGCTTCCACTGCATGCAACCCGACGGAATCCGGCGTATACGTAAATTTATTGCCGGTTGTACTGCCTGCAGTTGCTCCGTCAACAAACCATTCGACAGCGATAGGATCGTTATCGGGATCCATGGCCGTCAGTTCAAATGATGTCGCTTCCCCTACATGCTGTTCCACTTGATTGGCGGAAGGCGATTGAGAGACAAGAAGCGGTGAACGGTTCACGTCGGAAACGACGGTTTGCGCATAATGAACCGCTTGTTTTCCGTTATTGTCCGTTACTCGTAATCCGATAAGGCCGTTAAATGGCTTCGTATACGAGTGTGTCGCTTGCACGCCTTGTGCATCATCGAAAAATCCGTCGCTATCCAGGTCCCAATCATAAGCAGCGATGCCGGCATCGCTTTCCGACCAGGTGCCTTTGAATGTGATCGCTTCTCCTTCCTTGCCGGAGTAAGGACCGCCTGCATCCGCAACAGGAGCGTCATCGATTACGGTCGGATCCTGCAATAGCTGGTTGATGATTCCGACCACATGACTGCCGAAGTCTAATAAGTTGGTACCGAATTCGTTATTGGCGTCCATGATGGCCGCGCCTTCAGCCAGCATGGCTTGCTTCGTAAATTCGAAATCCATCGCAGTGAAATCTGATTTAAACTGATTGATTTCCGACTCTGTAAAACCAAGCGAGCCGAAATATTGCAATTCTTCCTCCGTGAAGCCTGACGCTGCAACTCGCGCTTGAAGCTGCGACAGTTCGGCGGCTTTCTCGTTCAACGCTCCGTTATCCTGCTCGAGCGCTTGTTTGAACCAGGAGATGCTTCCGCTCGTGAATTGCAGCTGATAAAGCAACAGATTGATGTTGTCGCTAAGCGCCTTCCCGTGGATCAGCGCCCAATTCACATCACCCGCCGCTTGCGCGCCTTGATAACGTTCGAGCTGCGTCCACATTTGTCTGGTTATGGCTTGCTCATTGGCAATATCATTCACGAGATCCTGCATGGCGACATCGATAAACTCGTGACCTTGGAAATCGGCAAGAGGCCTTTCTCCAAGCGGAGTAATATGTTTGTAATCCGGATCCGGCGGGTCATCCTTAATGCCTTGATAGTGCTTGGCTTGATTGGCCAATTGAAGCAAGGCCGCTGTCCTCGGATCTTGAAGGCCGCTGCGCATAAGGAAATCGACGAATTTCTCGTTCGGATTTCTTCCGGCATCGGCCGCTTTCTGCAGTTTGAACAATTTGTCTGCGTATTCCCGGTACTTCTCCCAACGCTCCGCCAGCTTTCCCGCATCTTCCTTCAGCTGCGTCAGGTCAAGCGGCGGAACGAAGCCGGCCGTATATTCTACTTTGAAGGCAGGATCAATGACGCCATCGACGAGATAGTCGAACTTGCCGTCTTGACACTCGTCAAACACGACGGCATATTCGCCAGGGGGAATTTTTCCATCCGGCCCTGTATAGCCGATCGTTTCCGATATGAAGATTCCGCTCGAAAGGCTCATGACGGTGTTCGGTCCTTCGCCGCCCGCATCCTCTAGCTCCTCCCCGTGGGAAAGGGCGTTCAGGCTTCCGCTCTCCACGATATAGAGATCGGTCCAAGAGGTTAACCCGTCAGGGCTTCCTTCCGCGCATTGCGGAATAATCTGCATCTTTCCGGTGTTAATCGTAATACTGGCGTTTCCGCCGAATATTTTATAGGCTTCGCCTTCATCGGTCCACCAGATCCACTGGCCGAGCCCCGAGTTTGCCATCGCTGCAGGTTGAATAACCCCGATAAGCAGCAAGCAGGTTAGTATCATCGCAACTAGCTTTCGAATAATGACAATCAACTCCCCAATTTACGGTACTTTTCATCATGCGGTCTGTATCGGATCGCTTCGCCCGAGCAAACACCTCCAATGCTGGTCAACCTTCACACGCTCTTTTTCCCTCAACCAGCATAACCGGGGAGATCGCTGCGCGAAATGACACCAAAGTATACAAATTGGTATACTTCTGCATCGCTTACAGCCAAATGTAAAAAAGCCCAGAGACCATCCTCTTGGGCTTTCTTCGTCGTTTCATTGATTAGCCAATAGCTTTTTAACCAGCTCCGTCTTTCCCTTCACTTCCAGTTTCTCGTAAATTCGGCTCAGATTCTTCTTCACCGTAATCTCCGATAGGTATAGCTTCTGGGCAATTTCCTCATTGGAAGTGCAGGTTGTGGCCAGAAGCGCAATTTCCCGTTCGCGCGGCGTAAGTCCCGATAGAACGGCGTCAAGAGCCTCATCCTTGTTATCGACCTTCGTTGACCGATATAGATTATCCACGAATTTCTTCATGTCTTTATCTTCCCTGAAGTCGAGAACAAACACCGGTGCCGGAAAATCGGGACCAAAGGCTTTATGCGCGGCTCTTGGTACCTCAATATAGCCGATTCCTTTCACTGCTTCCTGAAGATATTTCATAGGCGTCGTGTAAATCATCAATCCGCCTTTCAAATAATAGGAAAGGTACGATTGGAAGAACATGAACCGAGCGGCTGCGCTGCCGTCCTTCGAAAAATCGATCTTGTATTGAAACCAACCAGCAGGCGACTCAGGCGATACGTTGAATTTATCCCGCTCTTGTCTGGATAAGGTTCGGAAGTAAGATTGGGTAATCGGGTTCTGTTCTAATAGCCGAAGAGAATGACGATGAATGGGAATATAAATGAACATGCCCACCGCTTCGTTTCTCTCGTTCTTAAGCAATCTGATTGCATCGTTTCCTAGTGTAATGATCTCGGAAAGCTGAATCGAAGTAAACCATTTCTCATTGACTGATTTCGGAATTTTATAGATGTACTTTTCATTCGTAACCGGATCGAACATCTCTTGAACGAAGTCTTTCAGGTTCGCAAGGACATCTCGAACATATTGCTCCGCTTCATGCAGGTTGTCTTGGTTTATGGACTCGATATAGTAAGTTTGATCGATCGCATCATCGAAAAACATGGCCCGAAAGCCGGGATCTCCCACAACATAGATATAATCTAACAGGAGCAAGTTTCTTTCTTCCATCGATACATGGCTTGAGGAAACAAGGCCATAGTGGTATTTCACGCTTCGCTGCCATAGACGATGATAGATTTGAGGCTTTCTTAATCTGAAATCCTGGTATAGCGCTTTGCGGAGAACCTGATGCAAATACCATCCCCGCTCTGTTTTTCTGACAAAAGAAAGATGAATCAGTTTGTCAAACTCCTCGTTGCTGATTTCTCTGTCAACCATCGTTTCAAGAATTTCGTGATTAAACACCCGGACCATGGTTGCCGCTTCCAGCAGCTCGCTCAAGGCGGGATCCGGAAGCTCCCGCAGCCACCGCCCCGCAATTTCTTTAAAGGTTTCCTTCCAAAGCAGCAACTCGGGCTCCTGCTCCCGATTATGTACGCCCATATAAAGGGATAACGCTAATGGAAGCCCCTTCGTAATCATATAGGACTTTCTAATGAAGCTTTCGTCACGCTCTCCGTAAATGGAGCTGTATGCTTTACAGGTTTCATAGTCAAATGGCGACAGTGGCATGAATTTGATCATTCTTCTCCACGCGGGAGATGAAACCCAACCGCCTCTTAACGGAAATCGACCGGCTAACAGGATAATGATGCGGCTGGATAATCTTACTAAGAAGGAATTTCGGAGCCAATCGTCCAGCTCATCCATTTCCTCATAGGTATCGATTGCCAAGACCAACCGACCGTGACCAGCCAAATCATTCATCTGTTGCTCTGCCTGCAGCAACAATTCGTTTTCCCGGCTTTCCGCAGCTGCTTCGGAATTTAGTGTAGTAAGTAACCGCGAAGTAAACCCCGTCGGCGTTTTCGTAAAGTCCACGCAGTCCAAATGGAAGAACGGAACTCCTTCATGGGCGCATATTCGCCGGAACTGATCCAGCAAGGAGCTTTTTCCGATTCCCCCTGTACCGCTAATATTCAGGATGGTTGACTTACTTTCCGAGTTGAAGACGATCGTTCGAAAGGCATCCAGCTCCATGCTTCGCCCAACAAAAAATTGGTCTTCTAATTGCCGAATCTCCTCACCAAAGTTGCCCATGGAAACCTCCAACGACGATATATTCATATTTGTATACTTATGTGTATACTCAGGGGTCTATCCATCAAAAAAATACTGTCCTTGAAGTATTCGATACAGCAATGAACGATCCTGCTAAATAAAAAAATCCGCGGAATCCGCGGATCTTCGTGATTCTATGTTCTTAACCGTTCCCTGCTTTGACCGCCTTCGTTCAAGCGAATACGGACGTTCGGATGCTTCTCTCAAGCGGCGACTCCTCTTCCGGCACATCGCGGTTCAACGCCAGTTTCTCTTTCAACTTAGACGTCCGGTTGCACATAAACCTGACCTTGCCGCTGTGATTGGAGGATGCGGCATGAATCAGGAACGGATGGCACAGGATGACGTCCCCGGCTTCACCGGTCGTCTCCACCACTCGCAGCTGCGAGCCGTCCTCGTCGACATAGGCGCGTTCCATGAAAGAGGCGTTACGCTCCTCGGCCGTCATCGTTCCGCCGGTCTTCCCCGTCAGCTCCGCGAAATAGGGGTGCTCGGAGAAGAAGCCGCGGATGCCGTCGCCCAGCTCGACTCCCTCCGGGAACCGTGCCAAATAACGCGCGACCGGCCGGTGCGAGCCTTCAACGACCAGCGTTCCCCCGCCCTGCGGGCCGATGTCCGAGAAAAGGCACAAGCACAGGAGCCCCTGATCCGGCGCATCGACGTAATGCCGGAAATGAATGCCGTCCCAATGCCAGCCATTCGTAGGCACGGTCCATTGCTCATCGCTGCCGACGGCAAAATTGACGGGCCACCAGCCCCATCCCGGCAGCAGGTCGGAATCGGTCTCGTCGGTGACGAAGCGATGGACGGTACGGCCTTTACCCACCAAATCCTCGATTGCGTCGGCGAACATCGCGGTATTGCAGGCGTCGAACGCGAGATTGCGGTAATTCTCCCGTATGCTGACCATCGGCTCGCCCCAGGTTGAAGGATCATCGCGCAAGATGCCAGCTTTCTCTTCAAGCTTGCCCCAGAGGAAAGACTGCGCCTCAAGAGCCAGCTCCCTGGGAAACGCTCCTTTGATATGTACATAACCCTTGTCCATGAACTGTTCGATCTGTTCCGTTGTCAGCACGCGCAATCCCATGCTTCCGTCAGCTCCTTTTCGTTCGATGTCGAAGAATCGATTTCCCGCAAGCCTTCATATGAATCTTCCTAATTTGGATAATTCTACAATAGCGCAAAACAATAATTGTGTATAGCGAAAACGCTTTAAAATTCTCCTAAATGATTTCTCTTCGCTTGGACAAATAGAAAAATAAAACAAGGCCGCTTACCGAGCACAACGCCGCGCATAAAGCGATAACTCCGTATCCGGCTTGAAGTCCGCGAAGCAGTCCGGTCGGTGAATCTGCGCCGCTAAGGTTTTTGACGATATCGATTACGCCGCCAATGACGTAATTACCGATAACGCTGCCTAATCCCATCAGCGTAACTGTGAAAGTGATCGCTGTATCGCTACCGTTCGAATATCTTCTCGCTATAAATGCCATGACCGTCGGATAAATGATCGAAATGCCTATACCGGATACGGCAAATAAAAATGCGAACCGTTCTCCGCCTAAAATGGCGGCAACCGTACAAATAGCTGAAAATCCCGAAAAGATAATCAACGATAAGGTAAACCCGATTTGATCGGTCAGCGGGCCTAACAACAGCCGGGAAAGCGCGAAGCATAAGAAAAAAGCGGACAGCATCCCGGAAGCGGTGACCGTCTCCCAGCTATAGGCTTTTTCCAGAAAGTTAACCAGCCATCCGCCGACGGCAAGCTCCGATATGACGCCAAATGTAAGAATAAGGACCATGTACCAGATTACCGGATCTTTCGCCAGCGTCTTGATAGGAACGCGCTCCTCCTGCTTCCTGTCATCCCCCGGGAAAGTACTGAACCATGCAAAAATGATCGGCACGACCGAAAGCAGAAGCATGACGAGGTACATACCGCGCCAGTCCAGCATATGACCATTGACGGTAACCTCCATCAGTCCTGTTGCGATGAGCGGGGCGACCGTTGAGCTTAGGCCATAGAAGCCATGTGACAAATTCATCATCGTCCCGGTATTTCTTACGAAGATGCGCGCGCCCAAAATAGCAAGGCCGATCTCTAGCATCCCGTTTCCGATGTACATAAGGAAATAAGAAGTTGAGAACATGGGATAGTAACGCGAGAAGAACATGAGTATCCCCGAGCCTGCCATTACCGCAAAAGCGATCATCGTTACCAGCTTAATTCCCCAGATTCTCGTTAGATAGGCTGTAAAGGAGCAAGCGAGCAAATAACCAAGGGCATTCAGGGATAATAAGGTGCCAAGCTGCGATTCGCTCAGCATAAAATCATATTGGATACGCGGAATAGCCGGGCCTTTAATATTTTCCGAAAATCCGAAAATGATGAACCCTATAAATATAGTAGCCAACTGCATGATATAAATCTTTTTATCTTTGCTTATACCCTTCTCCACTCTTTGTAATCTCCTTCGTTGGTTTGCGGCTTCGGAATTATACGCCTCCTGTCGTTATTATAAAGGATTAACCTGTTTTATGTGGAAATTAATACTTCATTATGTTTCTGACCAAGCTCAAGTGGAGGCCGCGATGACATTTCCCGTTTGGATCGATCTAGGATTTATAAAGCTGCATCCCCATGCGGTTTTTGAAGCCATGGCTTACTTCATCGGTTTCCGTGTGTACTTGCACACTCGAAGTAAGAATAAGCTTCCGATTCAACAAGGCATATGGGTCATTGTTGGAGCCATTCTCGGAGCCGCTATCGGCTCGAAAGTTCTGTATTGGCTGGAGGACCCCCAGCAGCTTATGAAGAATTGGAACAGCTACACCTATTTGATGGAAGGTAAAACGATTGTCGGCGGACTGCTGGGCGGATTAATCGGCGTGGAATGGATGAAGAAGCGTGTCGGCATTACGCGATCCACTGGCGATGATATGGCGCTGCCGATCATTTTGGGAATGGCAATTGGTCGCATTGGCTGCTTTTTGACAGGACTCGATGATCATACGTACGGTACGCCTACATCTATGATTATGGGCATTGATTTTGGCGATGGCATTCCCCGGCATCCGACTCAGCTCTATGAAATCCTGTTCTTATTGCTGCTAGGCGGCTTGCTGCTCAGATGGAAACGACGCATTCGCGAAGGCGGGATCCAGGTACGCACAACGTCCTTAACCATACCCGATGGAACCGTTTTTCAGTTATTTATGACAGGCTATCTCTCGTTTCGCTTTGCGGTTGACTTCATTAAGCCAACGCCGCACCCTTATCTAGGGTTAAACAATATCCAGCTCGCTTGTTTGGCCGGATTAGTTTATTACCTGGTACTACTGAACAAATGGCTAGGCAAATCACATCGCTCTCCAAAGGAGGAGTACAACAGTGTCAACCAAAAATAGACCCTACATCTTCTACGAGCTGACCAACAGCATCTGCTCCAAGTGTCTGCGAAAAGTGGAAGCGAAGGTCATTATCGAGGATGATCAAGTTTTTCTGCTCAAATATTGCGGACAGCACGGACGCGAAAAAGTGTTAATCGCGAGTGACGCCGCCTATTACAAGAAGTGCCGCGAGTTTTTAAAGCCTGCGGAGATGCCTCAGCACTGGAACACGCCGATCCGCTATGGCTGCCCCTATGATTGCGGGTTATGTCCCGATCATGAGCAGCATAGCTGCTTGACATTGATCGAGGTTACGGATCGCTGCAATTTGCAGTGTCCGATCTGCTATGCCGAATCTTCCCCGCATCGGGAATCGTGGCGCTCGCTGGAACAGATCGAGAAGATGCTCGATGCGATCGTTCGAAACGAGGGTGAACCCGATATCGTGCAAATAAGCGGCGGCGAGCCGACGATTCATCCCCAATTCTTTGACATTCTCGACCTGGCCAAAAGCAAGCCCATCAAGCACATCATGGTCAACACCAATGGCATTAAAATCGCCCAGGATCGTGAGTTTGCCAAAAAATTAGCGGCTTATATGCCTGGCTTTGAAATTTACTTACAGTTTGACAGCTTTCAGGAGGAAACGTTGCGTGAGCTGCGGGGTGCTGATTTGAGGGATATTCGCCTCCGGGCTTTAGCGCACTTGAACGAGTTTAATATCTCAACCACGTTAGTCGCTACGCTCAAAAAAGGGTTGAATGACAATGAGATCGGCGACATTATTCAGTTTGGTTTGAAGCAGCCCGCTGTGCGCGGCGTTACTTTTCAGCCTATACAAGCTGCCGGACGGTTAGAGGACTATGATCCGGCAAAGGATCGTCTGACGCTAAGCGAGGTACGGCAGCGTATTATCAAGCAATCCGGCATCTTTCGAGCCGAGGATATGATCCCTGTCCCATGCCATCCGGATTGCCTGGCCATGGGTTACGCGCTTAAGCTTGGCGATGAGGTGCTGCCGCTTACAGGCTTGATGGACCCGCAAATCTTACTGGAAGGCGGCCGGAATACCATCGTATTCGAACAGGATCAAACGCTCAAATCCAAAATTTTCGAACTGTTCTCCACCGCCCATTCTCCAACTTCGTCAGCGCTATCATTGAAAAACCTGTTATGCTGCTTACCGCTCGTAGCCGTTCCTGAAAATATCAGCTACGATAATGTTTTCCGTGTCATTATTATGCAGTTCTTGGATCCGTACAATTTTGATGTTCGTTCCGTCAAAAAATCTTGTGTTCATATTGTTCATCCGGATGGCAGAATTATCCCTTTTGACACATACAATATGTTTTATCGAGGCGATCAGGAGAAGAAATTAGCCGAACTGCGGCGTGAATTCGATTTACAGCCGGGAGGGAAATCTCATGAGTGATGATGGCCGCAAAGGAAGCCATGCCAAACAGGTATGGAAAGGCATAGGACTGCTGGCCTTGCTGCATTTATTGCTATTCGTGTTTCCTATGGCATTTTTCTTCATTAGTGTTGCGCAGCTTATTTATCTGATCCCTGCGTTAATTGTTTTCCGTAATAATACCGGCATCTTTCAAGGCCTGCTGATCGGTGCGGGGGTTACTTTTTTATTAAACGCTGCCTGCTTCGGTTTATTTCTCAGCTCCGAACTATTTTAAGTTGTCCATATAGTTATGCCTCTGTCTCATACTGCAAAAACAGCAGCCGCTTTGGAATTTATTCCAAAGCGGCTGCTGTTTTTGTTTCGACCCATTAAATGGCCATGTATAAGGCCAGAAATATAGCGCAATTTTATAAGGTGTGACCTTCTCGACTAAACATTAAGGAGCGAATGACGTGAAAAGGATCGTACTACTGTTAAGCTGCCTGTGTTTAACTCTTGCTTTGTTCACTGCATGCGGCCGAAACAACGATTATGACGGCCGACCAGAGATGAAAATGAGGAATTACAACAACGACAATCTTCCTTTGAGAAAACAAGACGTTCCGCTAAGAAATGACCCCGAATACAATGATCGGGACAATCGGGTATTCGATTCCGATCGCGATGACTTGTTTATTGATGATGAGGACATTAAATTACCGCCAAGAGTAACGCCAAAAGCGACACCGCGGATGACGCCGAATAACACTTACAATCGGTAACTTAATCAGGTGGCTTTCCCGGGAGGTCAAAAGTGACCCGGGAAAGCCTTTTTTTTAGTATCAACCGCCTACTGGCTTGCTGCTTATAGGACCGTTGTTCTTCGCTTTCGGATTGCCTTCGACACGCGTCAACTTCCAAGTCCAAATCACCTTTGCGCCTGTCTCCGTTGTAAACGACTGGCTGCCGGTAATCGTCTCCGGGTAAGCTTCCTTTGAAGTCATGCTTGCTTTTATCTGATCAAAGTCAATAGTCGGATAAATCGATTTCTCGTTATCCCATTTGGCGGAGCCAACGAATTCGCAGCCATGCGGAGTCTGTATATTGGTGATCTTTACCGGATGTTCAGTTAGAGAATCGCTCATAACCCCAACGATTGGCTCAAACGTGAAGTTGTACTCCCCATTACCGGAATCGGCTCTGCTTAATTTGCCTTCCGCTTTGCCTGCATACGAGAATTGCCCCGAACTGGAGCCTTCAGACGTATGGGTCACGGTTCCGCCGGCACATTCACCCGTTCCGCTCGTGTATATCGAGTATTGAGAGGTAAGCTTCACATTCCCTTGACTATCGCTCACAATCATAGGACCGAACTTCAAGTCGCTTAACGAACTAAACGTAACATTCCATCGGCCGTATGCGTTCGTTCTGTAGGTCTCGCTTCCGCCGTCAAGCTCATTCGATTCCTCCCACTGCGAAACGGCCGAAATCCATCCCTCATATGAATACTGAATATACTCCGGTGCATGATAAGTAACGTGCGTGTACCCAAATGCCTCCGGTTCGACCAACTCCTGAAACCACCCTGCAGCAAGGTCAATCAAGGTGTCTGTCATCGACAACAATTCAAAAACGCCTGAATCCGCTTCATCCGCTCCTTGACTTACCCCGCCAAGCAGCAGCGCAAGTTCCGGTGGAGCGCTCGTTTCGACGACTGCGCGGGCGGTGACGGTGGCGATTTTCTCCTTGCCCTCATGCTTCTTCACCTTTTCATCCGTGACATCGACCACCAATTTGGCTTGGCCTTTGATCTTGTCTACGCGCTGCAGCTTCATCTGCAGCTGGCCTTTGTAATCAAAATTATTGTGATCCAACCCGATTAACGCATGTGTCCCCCCGCCTTGGACAAGGTCCCACTCTACGCTCCAATTCTCGACGTCTGCCGCAATTTCGCCGGTATCCGTTGGCATCGGAAGACCTGCGAACGACAAACAATCCTTAATTTGTTTGGCCAGCGGCGTAGCGGACCATCCATCCAAATATGATTTATATTTCTGCTCGTTCACGCCTGCGGTTGCGACGTACGTAATCTCCTGATCGGCCTCGTCCGGCGCTTGTTTATGTACCATACCTGGAGTAGGCTCTACTTTCACTTCAATCGACCAGTACAGCATGCCCAGCTTCATCACCTTCATCGCAAGTCCGACAACGGACATCACCGTGCCAACGAGTTCGCCAAGCGCGTCGATTGCCTTGCCTGTTAACGCAGACGCCAATTGGTTGATGATACCGATATTGAAGCCTGTTAGCGTCCCGACCCCATTCTTCTCTCCGAGCTTGGTGAACCACTCTTTCGCGTACGTGCAAGGACCTGGCGCATCGGCCGCGTAAGCGGTTTCGCCCCCAAGCCATTCCAGCAGACCGGTTGCCTGCTTCTGCTCTTGGGGAAGCGCTTGGATAAATGCGCCAAGGAAAACTTCCATCTCCAGATAGGTCAAGCGATATTCCGTCGGATCCCAGTCCTCCGCCGTCAAATCGATGGCCGGAAGCTGCTGATTGGCCATAGCTTGCAGGAACAGCGGAGCGTGGGCCCCTGGTTGATTCGGATCTTCCAGAGCCGCTTTCACCCAGTCGCGAATGCCATTTTGCATCAGCAGCACGGGATCTTTACCCTCCGCAAAAGGAAACCCGAAATCGTCCAGCATAAAAGTGAATTGCTCCAATGTGAGACGTCCGCCGGTCTCCTTCCGGCTGGCATCGTCAGTCAACAGCATCAATTCAGGCGGTATGACGAATGTTGAGCCGGTTTGCGGGAGGGCTTTTCCTTCTATTGCTGCAATGCCCACCCCGCCAAGCACCTCCTTCGCCGCCTGCTGCTGCTCCTCCCAGCTTCCGCTTAGTATCCGCTGCACCATTTGATGCTGCTCTTTGCCGCCTTTCTCTTTAAACAGATGGATGACATTTGTCATGAAACTTGGCCGGAGTGCCGGGAAATAGTAGCTGGAGGCGATTCCCATCAGTAAAACGCAGAGTAGCGAAACGGCAACCGTACGCCTTCTAGGGATGCGTAAATAACTTAGCTTGAGAAGTCCCCCTAGCTTTTTCAGAAGCCACCATAGAGCAATCAAAAGGTATTTACTTAGTGCAATCAGAACAGGGACTACTATCTTACGCACAAACACCCAAAGCAGCTTCCCGCTCACTTTCAGAACTCTACCAATCCGTTCTCCCCATATCCCCATCATGGAACCCCCAATGATCAGAAAATGCGATTGCGTCTCCTGTAAACATTATACAGGATATTCGGTACCGCAGACTCTTAACTAATGAAATGCATCCGTTTCCTGGCTCCCGACAGGCTTCTACCAAAATTTACGTGTTTCCCCTCCTGTTGAGAGGTTTAAGGAAGTATCGGGAGGCGATATAACTTTGAAGAAGACGATAGCAGCAATCGTAGTCGGTTGCGCCTTATTGACTGGAGCGTCCAGTGCGTTTGCAGCAACGGCAACGGTCGAGAGAACAGTTAACTTCCGAACGGCGCCGAGCACAGGCAGCACAACTTACGGTTATTTGAAATCAGGCACGAGGCTTACCGTCTTAAAAACGGTAAACAGATACTGGCTCAAGGTTCAATCCGGCAGCAGGGTTGGTTATGTATCGACGAATTATGTCGGTCCTGTATCCGGATCAACATCCGCTTCGAAATCAACCAGCACGGGAAGCAGAATCGTTGCGACGGCTAAAAACTATCTCGGAGACTTTAAATATAGATGGGGATCGGAGCCTTGGAATACAAGCTACAGATACTCGGATTGCTCCGCTTTTGTCCAGCTTGTATATAACAAGAAGCACGGCTTCGGGCTGCCGCGTTCAAGCTATCAGCAAGCTAGAGTCGGCCGTTATGTATCCAAGTCTACGCTCCATTTAGGCGATCTTGTATTTTTCGATACGAACAACGACCGCAAGATCAATCATGTCGGCATCTACATCGGAAGCGGGAAATTTATTCACAGCTCGCCTACTAACCGTGTCGGGACAAGCTCTCTGACTTCCGGCTATTGGAAGAATCATTATGTAACTGCCCGTCGGGTTATATAATAATAGAAGCAGTCTATCCACCGAGGATAGACTGCTTCTTTCTATATTTTTAATTTTTTTCCGGACAATCGGCGAACCGCTTCTATATAATCCTCCGGAACATGAATGGAAAACGAGAAATCGCTTTGTTCGTTCCCGGCCGCAAGCCTAGAATCAGCAGGTGCGCCAAGCCACTCGATATGGCCGAGACAGTCATTTATATTACTTTCTCTCGCAGCTAGCAATTCGGACAAGATAGGTGCGCATTTCTTTGCGTATATGGCGTGTAACAGAATAGGTTTTCCATGCAGCGTAGGAACGACTGCATCATGGGACGGTGAAAAATCGGTGAACAATCGTCTTGCCAAATCCGAACTTAGAAACGGCATGTCGCAGCCTGTAATCCAAACCGCCTCATGCTTCGCCAGATGCAATGCGGCGTGCATACCTCCGAGCGGCCCGCGCTCGGGATAAAAATCGGTAATAATTCGAACCGAATCATCTATGACTTGAAACAAAGGCTTCGGCACGCTCGCGACGACGATTATTTCATCGCAAAACCGTTTCATTTCCCGGATTTGCCGTTCGATCAACGTGATCCCTTCGAGCGGAAGAAGCGGCTTCAGCAAGCCGTCCATGCTTGCATTCTGTCCTCCCGCCAAAATTGCGCCCGTAACTGAAGCTGAATCCATTTTACTCCCCTCGCTTTCGAATTAACGAGGCAGCGTGCGGCCGTCGATATTTGCGTGCGTCTTTCCTTCTTTGCGCATAGCTGCCATCAGTCTCTTCCAGCCTTTGCGGATCAGCGGAATCAAGTAGTAGTCCAGTCCGAATTTTCCGGCGTTGGCACCTGCCGTGAAGACGATCATAGCGATCAGCAGCAGCCAAGGGTTCGTGCTTACCGTGCCGGCGAACAGGAACATGAAGTTCAGCATCATGCCGAAGAACGTCGCAGCCAGCGTCAATCCGCCGACGATCAAACCGACGCCGATCAGGAATTCACCTAAGGGAATCAAGAAGTTAATTAGCTTCACATTAGGAATCGCGAAGTGGTCCAGGAAATTCACGAAATTCGGGTAAACGGCTTCTTGTGTCGCACGATCGATGACAGGCTTCTCGACTGCGCCTTTCAAGAAACCGGTCGCATCGAAGCCGCCCGTCATCTTGTGCCAGCCTGCGTCCAGCCACTGCCATCCGATATAAATCCTTGCGAGCGTAACTAGCACCGCTGCCCATACGTTCTGTTTGAACCATCTCATGACCATCATGGCCATCTCCCTTCGGGACTTGTGTTGAGTTTGTTTTCTCTACGCCTTTAGTATGCAGGGTTCGAGCCGCGAATAATGTGAAATCCGTCACACAACGTGAAAGAATTCTGAAAATAGGCGGTCACGCGAGCTGTATATAAAAAAATCGCCCGCATAAAGCGGACGACTTTTCAGATATGGCTCATGATTTAACGGTTGGCCAGTTTCGAGGGCACGCGCAGAACGACTGTCGTTCCTTGTCCAGGCAACGATTCGACGCGCAGCGTCCCCGATACCGCTCGCGCTCTTTCTTCCATCCCGAACAAGCCGACTCCTCGGCGGGCTTTGTCACGGTTAAAGCCAGTTCCGCGGTCGGAAATGACCGCTTTCAGCATATCGCCGTCGCGGCACAAGCTAACGTCCGCTTCGGACACCTCTGCATATTTCCCTACGTTCGTCAGCGCTTCTTGGACGACGCGGTAAATTGCCGTTTCGACAAGCAAATCCGGCCGTGAGCCGAGATCGCAAACGAATCGAACCCGAATGCCGTAATGTCTCTCGTAATGTTCGATATACGTACGCAAGGCCGGAACGATGCCAAGGTCGTCGAGCACCGACGGCCGCAGCTCCCATGCAAGTCCTCGGACCTCCGCCATCAACTGCGACACAAGTTTGCCAAGGCGGCCTAGCCCTTCTTGCGATCCGTCCGAAACCATCCGGTCAATTTCGATTTTGAGCGAGAATAGGCTTTGGCCGATGCCGTCATGCAAATCCCGGGAAAAGCGCCGCCTCTCCTCCTCCTGGAAATTCATCATTTGCACCATCGCTGACTGCAGCTGCGCTTCCGTCTCCTTCAGCCTTGTGACCTCGTGCCGAATGGCTAAATATTGATTCGGCTTCCCCTCACTGTCCGCAAACGGAACGATCGTCGTGTCAACCCAATAGTAACCGCCGTTTTTCGCGCGGTTTTTGATTTCCCCCCGCCATACCTTTCCGGAGGATATCGTTCGCCACAACTCGCCCATGAACGCTTTGCCGTGCTGGCCCGAATTGACGATCCGATGATCTTTGCCGATCAACTCCTCGCGCGTATAGCCTGATATCTCGCAAAATTTATCGTTCACGTATTGAATGACGCCTCTCCGATTTGTAACGGCGACAATCGAAGCTTCGTCCAGCGCGAACTTGACGTCGGCGAGCTGCTTCAGCGAACGCCGAAGCTGGTTGCGGAACTGTTCGTCGTCGATGTCGGTTTCCAATCGTTCAAGCAGCGGCTTTACATTCGCCGCGATGTTTTCGGACGGATAGCGTTCGCTGTTCGACACATCATTCAAAGTTCAGCAGTCCTTTCTTCATCGCGAATTTGACAAGATCGGGTCTCGTTTTCAGGCCGAGCTTCTCCATCAGGTTGCTCTTGTGCGATTCGACGGTTTTGACGCTGATGATGAGCTGCTCGGCAATTTCCTTGTTGGAGTAGCCTTGCGCCACTTTCACTAAGATCTCCTTCTCGCGGTCAGACAACGATTCGTAGGTTCCTCCATGCTCGCCGAGCTTGAATTTGTCCAGATAATCGCTCATGAGCCGTTTGATCGCCGAAGGATTCAAGTAGGCTTGTCCTGCCGCGATAAGGCCGATGGCTGTTACCAACTCCTCATGGGGAGCGCTTTTCAGTATATAGCCGGAAGCTCCGGCGTGGATCGCCCGGAATAAATATTCTTCGTCATCGTGCATCGTTAAGACGAGCACCGCAACGCTGGGGTGCTGCTTTTTAAGCTCCCCGGTCGCGGTCAGACCGTCTTTGCCGTGAGGCATGCTCAAGTCCATGAGAACAACGTCGGGATGAAGCTCGTTCACTTTCAAGATTGCTTCGTCCCCGTCCGCTGCTTCTCCTACGACCTGTATGCCGTTTTTGCCATTTAGCAGCGACACGAGCCCGGAGCGAACAACAGCGTGATCATCCACCACTATGAGGCGAATCATACTTGTTCCCCTCCTGTCAGGGTTGTTCTTTGTTCGTATAATAGGTTCGCGATCACTTTGCTCGCTTCCTGCAAGCAAGCCTTCTCGTTCAGGGAGTAGATCCTCGGTTTTCGGTCCCCCGTAAGCAATACGCCCGTCGTATATGACCCTTCGAGTAAGGGAACGGCTATTACGGATTGAAGTCCCTCGGCGAGCATGATCGGGTAATCCTGCAGCTGCCGACTCGTCAAAAGTGACTCCGCTTGGAACGTCATCGCCCTGCCTACCTTCAACACCGTACCGGATAGTCCTTTCGCAGGCAGCTCTAATATTTGGCGAAATCGATCGCTGCGGTTGCCCGAAGCCGAGATCCAGTAAAGCAGTCGTTCTTCGCCCTGAAGGACGCCAAGCGAGCAGAAATCTGAACCGATTGCTTCCCTTAACTCGTGAAGCCGTACCGAAACCGGCGATATCGACTCGTACCCCTCCATTGCTAAACCCTTCTTTCATCATACTTCATTTGTACATCCAGTGTAACGGAAATTGCCGGTCGCGTAAGTCGGGGAATTCCCTGAAATCACGGACGGGGAAAATCCCGAATTTGCTCGCGGTCTCCGATTCCCCCACGGCAATTTAAGGGATTTCCCCCTCCAGTTTCAGCAAGCTCCCTGATGGTTCCAGCAACGCGGACGCGGTATGATTAGGTCAACAGTTAATCAGGAGGTCGACGTTCATGGCCATGGCCGAACCGATGACAGGCAAACAGGATTCATGCGAGAATCCACTCGCTATCCATCATTTCTTCTCCCAAGATCAGTTTTCGAGAATAGAGGAAATCATGTATCCCAGACGCGTGAAAGCGGGCAGTGTTATTTTCTGGGAAGGCGAGCCGACAGGCAAGTTATATTATTTGCGGTCTGGAAAAGTGAAGCTGCGGAAGTCGACGGAAGACGGTAAAGATTTCATCTTCTCCGTCTTGCAAGCAGGCGACTTGCTTTGCGAGCCCGAGGACGGCCTGCGCAAGGTTCACGAATTCAGCGCGCAAGTGATCGAAGATGCTGAACTCGGCGTGATTCAATGGAAAGACCTAGAGATACTCTTATATCGCTACGGTGAGTTTGCTGTTCGGTTCATGAATTGGATGGCGCTCATGCACCGGGTCACCGAGTCCAAGTTCCGCGACTTGCTCCTTTTCGGCAAGCCGGGTGCTTTGGCGTCCACGCTCATCCGGCTGGCTAATTCATACGGCGTTGCCTGCACGGACGGCATCCGGATTTCCCTGAAGCTCACGAATTCGGAGCTCGCTGAAATGATCGGCACGACTCGCGAAAGCATCAACCGAATGCTTCACGGCTTGCAGGACGAGGGCACGATCGAAATGCGCCAAGGGCGAATCGTTATTTTGAAGCTGAATGAGCTGCGCAAAATCTGCCAATGTCCAACTTGTCAGGCGTGCCCAAAGGAAGTTTGCAGAATATAACCGACCTTGTATTTCGCTTACTCCTAGAACGACACAAGATTTGGGATATAGTAAAAGAAGCAATCTATCCCCTGCAATGGATAGACTGCTTCTTTCTTTTATGACGATTTGATACCGGCAATCCAAGTCTTCACTAGATCCTCATGGCTGTCTACCCATTCCTTAGCTGCTTCTTCAGGCGACTTTCCGTCTTGAATCGCAACCATGACCTCCGCCATATCGTCCGGCGTCCAGACGAATTGATCGAGGAATGTATAGGCTTCCGGCATATCGTCTTTTAAATGTTGGCGGACCATGGTATGAATTTGCTCATCTCCGCCGTAAACCCCTTTAGGATCCTCCAAGTATTTCAAATCCATCTTCGCGAACATCCAGTGCGGCGTCCATCCGGTGACGATAATCGGCTTTTTGGCATCATAGGCCTTCTGAAGCTCCTGAGCCATCGCGGATGACGAGCTTTCGATGAGCTTCCACTTGCCTTCAAGGCCGTAATCCTTTAACGCCTTCTCGGTGGACATCATAAGACCGGCACCAGGTTCATCCCGATGATCTGATTGCCAACCTGACTTCCGAGCTCATCTTTTTGCAAATCCTCGATCGAGGCGGCGTCCATATAGGAAGGAACGACAAGTCCGATTTTCGTTCCGTTAAGATTAGGTCCGAGATCTTCGATATTCGGGCTGTACTTTTCCAAATAAGAAGCGTGCGTCGTCGGCAGCCATGCGGCTACCATACCGTCCGCGCTGCCATCCGCGATGCCGGCCCACATCGGACCGGCATCGACCTGCAGCAGGTCAACCTTATAATTCAGCTTGGATTCCAGCACGTACTTCGCGACGTTCGTGCTTGCGATTTCTGAATCCCATGCCACATAAGCGAGCTTGATTTGTTTCTCCTCTCCTTTCACCGAACAGCCTGCCGCTAGCAGAGCTAGCACGATAATCGACAATATGAATCCGAATTTTTTCAAATCCCATCACCTCTGGCGTTTATTTTTGTTCACCATCTTTTGCGTCATCCGGTCTAGCAGGATGGCCAGCACGACAATCGAAATGCCGGCTTCGAAGCCGGTTCCTGTCTTCGTCTGGGTCACGGCCCGATAGACATCGGCTCCGAGTCCCTGCGCGCCGATCATGGAGGAAATGACCACCATCGACAAGGACAGCATGATCGTTTGATTGATGCCTGCCATCATAGTCGGGAGCGCAATCGGAAGCTGCAGCTTAAACAGCTTCTGATTCGGCGTCGATCCGAATGCATCAGCCGCCTCGACAAGCTCTCCCGGCACCTGACGGATGCCCAGATTGGTCAGCCGAATCGTCGGCGGAACGGCAAAAATAATCGAAGCGATTACGCCAGGCACAACGCCAAGCGAGAAGAACGAGACGGCTGGCAGCAAGTAGACAAATGCAGGCATCGTCTGCATAAAGTCCAGCACAGGCGTGACAATTCCTTGAATGAGTCCGCTCCTGGCACACAGAATGCCGAGCGGAACACCGATTACGATAGAGAGCAGAGATGCGGAAAGCACGATGGATAACGTTTCCATCGCGTTATCCCAATAACCCAAATTGTCGATCAGCAAAAGCCCTATGAGAGCAAACGAAGCCAACTTCCACTTTCCCAAAAACCAGGTAAGCACCGTCAAGAGCGCAATCATTAGAAGAGATGGCCCTGAATTTAGCGCCATATGTATGAAGTCAACTAGTGAGCCGATTATAATGCGGATAAAGTCAAAAATCGGGCCAAACTGATCTTCCATCCATGCTTCAAGCGCCTCTATCCCTCTGCCGATCGGCAGCTTCGGAAGATTCACCCGGCCTCACCTGCTTCCGGAACGGCATTTCCTGCCAACGCCGCAAGAACGGCGCCTCGAATGACGATGCCGATCAGCCGCTTCGTATCATCGATGACGGCAAGCGGAATTTTCGTGGCAGCCATCGTTTCGAACAGCTCATTCAGATAGGTTCCGGGCGATACGGAGGGTACCTCTTCAAGTGTAATATCCTCGAGCGCAAGACCTTCTTTGAGTGCCGCAGAAGCGCCCTCGGCCGTAAGTACGCCCAGAAGCCGCCGGCTTTTATCGGTTACATACAAATTGGATACGCCGCGGTCGCGCATGAGTTGAAGGGCGACGCGCGGACCGCGTTCAAGCGTAATGGTCTCCGGCCTTGTCATGACATGCGAGGCCGTCAACACTTTGGACAAGTCTACATCCTCGATAAACTTCTCCACATAGCGATTAGCGGGATTCATCAATATTTCCTCAGGCGTCCCGATTTGAACGATCGAGCCGTCTTTCATTAAGGCGATTTTATCCCCGATACGGAGCGCCTCATCCAAATCATGCGTGATGAAAATAATCGTTTTTTGCATCGTGGCTTGAAGCTGCAGCAGCTCATCCTGCATGTTCTTGCGAATGAGCGGGTCCAGCGCGCTGAAGGCTTCATCCATCAGCAAAATGTCCGGATCGTTTGCAAGCCCCCGAGCAAGCCCGACGCGCTGCTGCATGCCCCCGCTTAGCTGATCGGGGTAGCTGTTCTCCCACCCTTTTAAACCGACTAATTCGAGTGCCGCAAGCGCCATCTCTTGCCGCTCCGGTTTCCTGATGCCCTGCACTTCCAGTCCGTATTCGACGTTTCGAAGCACGGTTCGGTTCGGAAACAGGGCAAACTTCTGGAATACCATCCCCATGCTTTTCCTGCGGAACTCTCGCAATTCCTTGGCATTCATCCGCACAATATCGCTTCCGTGGAACAAAATCTCCCCGCTTGTCGGTTCGATCAAACGGTTAAGCAAGCGAATCAAGGTGGATTTGCCGCTGCCGGATAGTCCCATGATAACGAAGATTTGGCCTGCTTCGATGGAGAAGCTGGCGGCGTTTACGCCTACGGTCAGCTTCTTTTCCTTCAAGATGCGTTCCTTCGTCCACCCTTGCTTAAGGAGCGGAATTGCTTTTTCAGGTTCATTGCCGAAAATTTTGGTCAATTGATTGACTTCAATGATGGACATACGCAGCCCTATCCCTCCCTTTGCATTAGCTGGTTACAGTTTAGAGCGTTTGAAATATTCAGTCAACAGTTTGTATCGTTCATAAATTACGTACAGTTTTAACTTTACAATGGTATCGTAGAAAATACGCCCGTATGCTCGCATTTCCTGCATGAAACGGTTCTTTACATTTATTTTGAGATGTGTTTTCATAAGCAATAGTCGGACTACCTGTCCTTAGGAGGCACTTATGTCGGAGGAATTAGACGGTTTAACAGCTGAACAGATTCGGGCACTGCAGTCATCACGTCAGCGTGTGATCGATTCCATTGGAAAAAATATGGACCTGTATGGCGTTACCTTGTCCATCGGTCACTTATATGGGTATATGTTCTTTCGAAACAGCCCCATCACCTTGGATCAAATGAGCGAAACGATGGGAATGAGCAAGACATCGATGAGCACGGGCATGCGCACCTTGATGGATTTGAAAATGATCGATAAAGTATGGGGAAAAGGCTCGAGGAAGGATTTTTACGAGGTCGTTTCAGACTGGCACCAAAACTTCACCGATTTCTTTTCTATTAAATGGCGCAAAGCGGTCGAGAGCAATACGGCCTCGCTGCAGAAATCGCTGAAGGAAATTCGGACGCTGCAGGAATCCGATCCAGACAACGAGAAGCTCCAAGCCATATCGGCCATCGATGAACAAAAGATCGTTGAGGCGCTGAAATATTACAGATGGCTCTTGCGATTAATCGATTCCTTCGAAACCGGGGAAATCTATCAGTTTATACCTAAAGAAGAATAAAAACGCTTCTTTCAAACCTGATGACAAAAGGGATGAGCAGGCCGTATCGCCCGCTCATCCCTTTTTCTGTTTGTCTTCACAAGGTGATGGGTTTGGATGCTCCTCTGCCATGTCCTTTCCTTCTGCCCTGCCTAAGTACCTTTTTCACGCTAATGAAGGCCAGTATGCAAGCCTGCAGCATAAAAAAGACGCCCCAGACGGAAGCCGGCAAAAATGTCGCTTCCGCCAAATTCGCCGCGTCTCCTGCTTCTGTCGGCGAGTATAAGCTACGCCATAAAATCACGAAGCTGCTCGATACGGATTCCGCAACCACGAATACAAATAGCCCGATGGAAAAAGCTGAGATCCACTTTCCTTTTCTCCAAAGCGATAGAATCAGCAAGCAGATAAATGCCGCTAGCCAAAGGATACCGAACGGATTTCGCACCCACAGCAGCACGTTGACGACAGATATGATTGCAAACAGCCAGAGATTTAACGCGTGTTTCCCTCTATGACATAACACAGCCAGCAATAGGGCGAATAGAGAAGAACCGATATACCCTGCAAGGCTAGTCAGCACTGTTCCTATGTGACTGGATGAAAGTGTGTACGTGACACCGGATGTATCGGAGAACAGCTGAATTTGGACGACCTTGCCATGCAGTGCCAATGCCATAAGTGCATGGGCCGACTCGTGAATGAGCGTATTGACGATTTTGAAGAAAATGCCGATAAACGGCAGATGGATGATGATCAGCGCCAAAACTAAATAGCCGGCGACTTTCCAGTTCATGGGATCCCTCTTTCCCTGCTAACGATATAACCCTAGGAATGGGTTAATACACGTCCCGCCGCGTGAACGAGACGAACGATACGATCAGGGCCCCGATGCCCCAGACGAGCAGCACGAGCAGCGAGAAGCCGAGCGACATGCCCGCAATCGGCGGGTCCGCATCCTGCAAGTAATCAATCAGTTCGAGGTTGACCATGAACAGGTACTTGGCCGTCTCCCAGGATTCGACCATCTCCCGCAAGATGGTGCCCGCTATGAGGCAGGCCAGCATGATCCCCATGACCGCAGCAGTCGTGCGGACCAAGACAGACAGCATGAAGGTAATCGTCGCCACGACGAGCGAGACGAACCAGGCGAGCCCGAGCTCCATCAGAATGAATTGCCATTGGGGCAAGCTGCGCACGCCTGATGTATCCAGTTCGCCTCCGGTTACAGTGAAGCCGGTCAGCACAGGCGCATCCCAGCCTTGGAAGCCGAACACCAGTCCCGAAATGACCGTCGACAGCACCCCGAACAACGTTATTATGATCGAGACTGAAAGCATGAGCGCCAAATATTTGCTTAGCAGAATACGCCACCGCCTCACCGACCGGGTGAGCAGCACCTTAATCGTGCCTGAACTATGCTCGGAAGAGACAAGGTCGGCGGCGACAATCATCATCATAAGCGGCAGCAGCAGCGTAATGCCGTTCTCGACGAAGCCGCGAACAAAGGTCGGCGCGCCGGGCTCCGAGGGGTTGATGTTCCGGTCTAAGTAGTAACGCTGCTGGGCGATGCGCATCTCCAGCTCGCCTTCGTCGCCGCGCCCGCTTCCGTTGGCAAGACGGGACTCCCAGCCCGCGATCCGCTGCTCCAGCGCGGTGCGCCAGTCGACGTCGCCGAAACGCTTGCGGTTCTCCGCCGCCTGCTGGAACTGGGCATAAGTGAACAGCGAGATTAGTATCGCGATGATAAGCGTGACGACGACCAGCCTGCGTTTGCCCGTGATTTTCACCATTTCGTTATAGACGAGGTTAATCAATGCTTTCACCTCCCGTCAGCTCAAGGAACAGGTCCTCCAGCGAAGGCAGCCTGCGGCTCATCTCGGTCACCGTCACGCCGGACTCGACAAGCGCCTGATTCCAGCGCCCGATCTCCAGCTCGTTGTACGGCGTTAGCACCTTATCTCCCTTCACCTCAGCCGAACCGGCTAGCTCCCGGAGCAGCAATTCGCCCTTCGCCAGCGGCGTAAGCCGCCAACTGACCTTCTCCTGCTGGGACAGCAGGTTGTCCACCGTATCGACACGGATGACGCTTCCCTTCGAAATAATCGCGACCCTGTCGCACATCAACTGAATTTCGCTCAACAGATGGCTCGACACGAGCACTGTGAGTCCTTCATGCTCGGCAAGATAGCGGATGAATTCACGCATCTCCCGAATGCCCGACGGGTCAAGCCCATTTGTCGGCTCATCGAGAATAAGCAGCTTTGGCCTGCCGAGCAGCGCCTGTGCGATTCCGAGCCGCTGGCGCATCCCGAGCGAGTAGGTCTTCACTTTGTCGTGTATGCGCGTCGACAGCCCGACGAGCCGGACGACCTCGTCCATCCGATCTTCGTTAATTCCGGGCATCATCCGAGCAAAATACTGCAAATTCCCCCATCCGCTCAAATAGGTGTATAGCTCCGGATTTTCCACGATGCAGCCCATGCTTCCGGTTGCCTCCGGGAACTGCCGGTGCAGATCGTAGCCGCAAATCCGGATCGTGCCCGCAGTCGGCTTGATCAGGCCGACGAGCATTCGGATCGTCGTCGTCTTGCCTGCCCCATTAGGCCCGAGAAAGCCGAACACCTCGCCGCGCTTCAGCTCGAAGTCGAGCCCCTTAATAATCTCCCGCTTGCCGATCACCTTCCGGAGCCCTTGTACCGATAGCGTAATCTCTTCTTGATCTGCCATTTTTGCTAAGCCGGTCATTCGCTCTCCTCCTTCCATGTGATCAGCGAAGCGACCCGCTCTCCAATGAGCCGGTAGCCTTCCGCGTTAGGATGAAACTGATCCCGTGCCAAATAATCCTGCACCTGCAGCTGGAACAAGTCCAAGGTAGGCACGAGTACGGTGTCCGGATATACGGCTGCGGTTTCGGCCGCTTGATAGTTCCAATCCCGCACAATCTTGGTCGTCGTCTTTGTATCTTTCATCGCGATGAACGGATTATATAGTCCGATTAAAAACAGCTTTGCGGAAGGATTGACCCCTCGCAAATCTTTCAGTACGCCGTCCAGATCGACCAGATACGCTTCTTGTATGGAAGCGATGTTGTCCGGGTTCAAATTGCCAAGCGTCTCGCCGCCCCGGAACAGATCGTTGCCGCCAACGCTGACGACAATGACATCCGCTGCCTTTAACTCGCTTCGTACGGCCGGCTCAGTGAGCGATGCAGCCAGATCAGGCGTCCGCATCCCGTTGATGCCGTAATTCTTCACGAGAATTTCCTGATCTTTCGCCTTCGTTTTCAATGCCTCCACCATGTACCCGACATATCCTTTGCCATCCGGATCCCCGGCTCCGCGCGTAATCGAGTCGCCTAGCGCTACGACGCGGAACTTCCCGTCATCGACGGCAAGCGCCGGCGTTTCTTCCGCAGCAGCCGGTATCGATGTCCCCGCAGTATCGGGCGCACCCGCGAAATAGTCCTGCAGCGTCCATCCCAGCCCGCCCAGCCAAATTAATCCGGAAAGCGCTGACGCGGCCATCAGCCCTTGAATCCAATTCCCTTTCATCAAACGCACTCCTCCTATTCTACTAGAGAACATAGCACACGAAGCTGAAAGACAGCTTAAAAATGGATCTAGCTGCGGCAATCCCCTAATATAATTTTTTATCCGAGTAATTGGGCGGATTATAGATCAAAATCGAGCTATTTCTGCGATTAGGAATAATTATACAAAAGGATTATTGAATCATACAGCGAATAATAGATTAACCAATTTGTGGCTGAAAAGGATTCAAAACCATAAAACTTGAATAGAGAAAAAATATTTTTAAAGGGTGGGAACAAATTGGCTCAAAGCATCATGGGAAATTATATGTTTATCTGTATTCCATCTATTTTGTACTTCGTTTTCTGGACGAAATATGGTGCGGAAACGGGAAAATTTTCGAAAATCGTATTGTTTCTATTTTTAAGCACAACATTACTATTATGCATGTCATTCCCGTATCATTATGATGGCGGTTTTCTTTTCGATTTTAGACTGATCCCTCTTGTGCTGGGCATTTTATACGGCGGTCCATGGGTTGGCGCAGCTCTTCTTGCTATTTTAATTACATACCGATATATCATTGGCGGCGGAGATGGCTTCTACATCGCATCGATTGTGGCCGCTGGTACCTATTTTAGTCTTTTGGTCTTTTTGACTAAATATCGTTTGAATAGTCTCCCTAAAATATTTAGAGCTCTTATTGTATCAACGGCACTCATCCCAATCACTATTAAGCTGATCTTGTTCAGTCTGAACTACATCACCTATAACCAAGCTTTTCTTTCCGTAGCGTTCAGGGTTATCGAGTTCACCGCGATTTGCATTACGGTTTATCTTATAGAGTTTGTGAGCAATCATTTCAAACTCCAAATGGAGCTTAAAGAGATTGAAAAAATGAGGGTCATTAGTCAAATTGCAGCAAGCGTGTCGCATGAGATCCGAAATCCTCTAACGACAGTCAAGGGATTATTACAATTATTTAAAGAAAAGGAACTTCCAACGGATAAGCGTGCGAATCTAACCGAAGTCGCATTAAATGAACTAAGTACGGCTATAAACATCATTTCCGATTATCTGACATTTGCTAAACCGCAAATAGCCAAATTGACCCCTCTTGATTTGACAACGGAGCTGCAGCATGTCGTTAGCGTTTTGACACCTTATGCAAACATGCAGCAAGTGACGTTAACGATTGAATTGGAGTCCGATCTATCGGTCCTTGGCGACAGCCAGCAGCTCCGTCAGAGTCTAATCAACCTGGTCAAAAATTGCATTGAAGCTTCATCAAATGGAAGAGTAGAGATCGCCGTTCGTATGAAGCGTGAGTATGTGATCATAAGAATCCAAGATACGGGCTCCGGCATGACAGCGGATCAGATCTTAAGGCTTGGCACTCCTTACTACTCTACGAAAGAAAAAGGCACGGGCCTCGGTACAATGGTAGCTTTTAGCATCATTAAGGCAATGAACGGTTCAATCCATGTGGAAAGCGAAATTAATAAGGGAAGCGTATTTGAGATTTCGTTTCCGGGCGTTAGATGATCTCGCATACTAGTGCACGATTACTCGCGGACTCGGTTGCCCACAAAAAAACCGGCGGGATATTCCTCCGCCGGTTTTCTGTGTTCTCTATTCCTTCTTCGCTCTCGGCGCGCTTTCAAAGCCGATCGATTTGTGCGTGCCATCGCAGAATGGCTTGTTGTTCGATGCTCCGCATCGGCAAAGCGAAAACGATTCTTTGTGATCGAATGGATTGCCTTCCGCGTCTACCAGCTCTACCGGTCCCGTCACTCTCAGCGATCCGTTGTCGTTTACTTTAATCGTCACTTTGTTTTCAGTTGTCATAGGATTGATGTCCCCTCCAAATTAGGTCGTTACATTAAGTATAACCCCCAGGTTTCCAGAAAATTCCGCTTGCTAAGATAAGAAAAAGCGCACTAAGGCTCCAGCCCGTGCGCTTTTCTAAGTTCTTCTTCGTAATGATCATCTATGTAATTTCGGATGAAGCTCTCACGCGCAGCTTCATTCTCCAATCGCCTAAACCAGCCTGCCTTCATTGTGCGCTCCCGCTCCGGCTTTTCGTTCCATATAGACAGCGCCGTACGCTTTAAATTCATCTTGATCCGGTGCTCGATCAGTTGATCATTCACGCGCTGGGTTCTAAGCTCCTCGGCCTGTTCGGCTGCGGCGAGCTGCTGCATCTGCAGCATCAATTCCTTCTGGAATCCCACCATCTGCTCATATCGCTCGGATAAGGCAGCAATCCGATTAAGGCGTTCGGTCTGCTCAACCGTCATATCTCTGACCGCTTCAAATTCCGTGCGGATCTTGAGAACCTCTGAGGCTATAATTTCGTAACGGCCGTTATAGGGCTGAGGTAACAAATCGTCTTCATTACGATCGACAGGCTGCAGTTCCGTTGAAGCGGCATTTGAACGCTGCACCGTCATAAGCGCAGCTGCTTCCACCGTTACGCCTGACTGCATGCGTATCAAATGCATGAATCTGAAAGCCGCGGCGTCTCGGCCGGAGTAAGATCGGTTTTTTGCGGTATTTCGGTCGAAAGCATACCCTGCCCGCTCGAGAGCAGAGGCATATTTCCGCACCGTAACCGACTCAATCCGCAGCATGTCGGCTATATTCTTTGTACTGTATCGGATTTCATAGTCGATTATATCGCTCATTTACGGTAACACCTCTCGTTATTTCATACAAGGTACCTATCTTTACCCTGAAGCCGCTGTTTCGAACCGGAACATTCTCCCATCAATCGACCATTTTCATGCTTTTGGCCAGTTTATCGAGTACCATAATCATTAATTTCAATTTTACGCCCGTCCGGATCGTAGAAAGCGATCTCTTTGCCGCATCCGCCCCGATCTTTAATTCCATCCGTAGCAAGCTCGACATTTTTCACTATCATTCTTTCATGTATATCCTCGATATCCTTGACCTGGAACATCAATATCGCATGATTATAACCGTCTATATTATTGAAATTCATTGAAAACTTATCATTGGACTGTACGAAAAAAAGGCTTCCCCCTCCCGGGATATCCTTGGAGAAGTTCAATACGACAAGATCCGCATGAGGGTCTAACGGCGCAAAATCAGCTGCCTCCAGTCCAAAAATCTCGCTATACCATTTTGCAGTCGTATAGGGATGCTTAGCCGGCAGGTAAATACAAGTTAAATTGAGCAGCTTGGGTTCGGACTTTGTTGCGCTTGGGGTATCTATGTTTTCCATCCTCTTGCTTCCTCCCGTTTGTCTACTATTGAACCAGACTAGACTTCACCTCTAGTTAATCTTACTATAACAAGGTTTCCAGTTTTCTACTACATGACAATCTTCATGTTTGTAGCCAATGTAAAACAAAAAAAAGCCGCAACGCGCGGCTTTAACTTGTTCAGGCCTATTTCAAATGACTCAATCTACATATTCAATGTCGACTTGATTCCCGGTTTGGGCGTCCACATAGACGTTTGTCACTCGTTCATAACCTTTCACAGGAATGGAGTAAACCAGTTTCCCATTACGGTTCATCAGCTTTGGTTGACCGGTGACTACTAATTCATCGTTGATCTGTTTAAGCGCGGTCTCCGGTGATACGCTTGCTTGCGTCTGGACTATTCTGTCTCTTCTCAAATAATAAGTAGTCGTATCGAAATTTTGCAAGGTTCCTTTTGCTATATTGATCGTAACTTGAACGGTTGCGTCCGAATTCGGAACGCCGCCAGCTTGAGGTACTAATATTACATCTAGCAGAGAGTCCCTTGCCGCTGTATGATCGATGACCAGAGGAGCCTCCCCCCACCGTTGTACGAGGGATTGGGCGAATTGAATGGCCTCTTCCTTTGTCATTTTGCCATTATCGAGCTTCTTAGGTCCGCTATCAGACGGATAAATTCGTAATAAATGCGCTCCAGCAACGCTTATCTCTACTTCATAAAACATCTTCTTGCCATTGCCGGACCAGAACCTGAGGCTATCCCCAAACTCCGGTGCCCCCCTCCGCCGCTGGACGTAACCTGATTATCTTTTTCGTCCTTCCAAACCAAATTCATGAATGATTTTACTTTCGTCTGCAATTCTTCCTTATGCACTCGCTTTTCGTTCTTAAACACCAGAACTTGAGCAGGTTTATAGGGGTATAAGCTGTACTGGTAGTCGTTGAACGACTTGTCCTTATCACCGATTGTGGGATTGGAATCGAGCTTGGCCGTTAAAGTAGCTATTAATCGGCTCATTTCCTCGGAAGGAACTTCGTCCACATGAGGACCATACATTACGTTATCTTTTAGTTGACGCATCACCGGAACCGTTTTGAGCGTGTAATCTCGCATCTTTAATAGGTTTTGCAGTTGAAGCTTCGTCAGCGTTTCGCCGCCATCATGCAATAAGTAACCCAAATAATTAGCGGTTTGCCTCCAAAATGGCTCGACTAGATTCAATTGAAAGTGGTTTAGAATCGTTGGAGCTGGATAGAACCAGTGCGAATGCGCCATATAAGAAGCCGATTCATGGGCATCGGCTAAATATTTCTTGCGATAGGAAGCGGAGTTCGAAGCAAGAATATTGGCGAGGTCAACATCTAATGAATAAGTATACATGAATTGCATATGTACCCAATTGCGTGTTTCTGCAAGCTTTTCGCTTTTCAGTTGATCCATTTCATGCTTCAGCTCTTTATGGATCAAATACCCGCCAACCATAATAACCATCAATATAATGACCAATATATTCGTCGTAATCTTGTATTTCTTTGCTTGATTCACATTCTAAGTCTCCGTTTCTGCTAAGCTGTAGTTCTTATTAAACGCTAACGGAGAATGGAAGTCATGTAGTAAAATCTGCTAACGGGATGAGCGTTTCATTAGGAATGTTTCTACGATTTCGACACTCGGTTCAATGTGATCCCAACGGTTCATGCAGTGATGAACAATCATGTCCAGATCATTTTCATTCTGGGCTTGTTCGGTGTTGCGGAATAAGATATTCATGAGCCAATTCGTTAGATTGCGGAGATGATGGCGATAGGAGTAGAACCGTAACAAATCCGGATTAATCGTCATGGAGCTGCCCATTTGCTCTTCATAGGCGGAGAAGAAAACTTCGAAAGCTTCTCCGATATATCCTGCTAAATCGTATTCCGGCGGTGCGATGACGGATGACTCCCAATCGATGACATACAGCTTGTTTTGATGGCGAATCAAATTCCCGCCCCACAGATCGCCGTGGCACAGTACTTTTTCTTTATTTTGGGCAATCGCTAAGCTGCGGAGATGACGAACACGCTTCAACATCGCTAGGATCTGCTCTTTATTTGACCCAACCTGTTCTCGCAATGCCTGTTTGATAGGGTCGGCAACCGTTAATGGATTTTCAAGCAAGGACAAACACATTTCAAGGTCACGATCAAACGAGAGATCATAGGTTTCCGTCAATAGCAAAGAGTGGTCGATAGAAGGAGTGATCCGATGTATGGCAGCGACCGACTTTGCAATCTCTGCGAGAATCTCCTCCGTGAACGGGTAGGCTTCCGCTAACGTTTCCCCTTCAATGAAAGTAAACAATACGATAGTGATCGCATTGCATGTCGTTTGATAGTCACCGGCAACGGTTTTGATTGGACATGAAATATTGGGAAAAAGGTTTTGATGAACCATGCTCCAATTAAGAGGTAAATAGCAGGTCAGCTTCTCGACGCTTTTTCTTTGCCGATCATTTTGATGATCAAACAGTTTAAGATAAAATCGGTCTCCATTCGCGCACTCCACGCGGTAAGAATAAGCCGAATCGCCCATTGGAATGAAATGAATGCTTTCCGCCTGGATCCCGTAACTTTGATTAAGGCTAGACAGGAGGATCTGATCTTCTATCCGATATTGAACTTCCATATGTCCCTTTCATGCCCCTTTCAGCTGGGTTATCTACGCTGGCTGCCGAGTTGTCCCGTACGTTCAGCCAGCAGCTTCAAATCCAATCCTTTGAGCGCTCCTTCGATTAATTCTGGAAGCTTGTCCGGTGAACAGCCGAAGCAGGGAATGCCATAACGGGCCAGCTTCATGGCAACTTCTTCATCATACGAAGGCACTCCGTCGTCAGAAAGCGCGAGCAAGCAAATCGTCTTGACGCCTGCTTCATGCATGTCTCTTAATCTGCGAATCATCTCGGACTGGTTTCCGCCTTCATATAGATCGGAAACGAGCAAGAACATCGTCTTCTTCGGCTCCGCAATGAAGGATTCGCAGTACTGAATCGATTTGTTGATATCCGTTCCGCCGCCAAGCTGAATCCCGAACAGCATGTCGACAGGATCGTTCGCGCACTGCTCGCTTAAGTCAACGACTTCCGTATCAAATGCAACTACACGCGTATCGAGCGACGGCATACTGGCAAAGATGGAGCCCACGATCGAGGCATAAATAACGGAGCTTGCCATAGAGCCGCTCTGATCGATATCGAGAATAACGGTCCATTCTTTGCTTTTGCGGGCACGATCGAAAAAATAGACTTTTTCCGGAATGAGCAGTTTGCGGCCGGTATCGTAGTGTTTTAAGTTTTTGCGAATGGTTGTGGCCCAATCGAGTCCCGACATGGACGGGAGCGGCGAGTGCTGCCGTTTGTTGAGAGCACCCGTTACGGCTCTTGTCAACTCTTGCGCCAGCCGTTTCATGATCTCATCGACGACTTCCCGTACCAGCTTTCTCGCTGTTTCTTTTGTTCGCTCCGGGATTTGGCCTCGCAGCGACATAAGCGTTGCGACCATGCTAATATCGGGTTTGACCTGAGAAAGCAGCTCAGGCTCGAACAGCAGCTGCGTGAGCCCTTTGCGGTTAACGGCATCGGCTTGAATAACCGACACGATATCCGGAGAGAAGAAGGCTCGCACGTCGCCAAGCCACTTCGCAAGCTTTGGTGAAGACGCGCCGAGCCCAGCCGAACGTGCGCGGGAGTTTCCGGAATTGCCGCCGGAATCCGCGCCGGAAATACCTGAAGTGCCGTCGTAAATGGCAGCCAGCGCTTCATCCATCAGCATATCTTCTTCATTTAGCAGCGGAATACCCGCTTCTTCGCGCGTAAGAACGGATTGAAGTTTATCCTCCGCCGACGCGCCTAAAATCAAGCGCCAACGTTTAACTAGTTCGGAATCAAGATTCGTCATAGGCTAAATATCTCCAAAGTCAAAGTCGTTAAGCTCATCCAGTTGTTCCTTCTCTACTTCATCCAGCGGGTGCTGCAGCATTTCCCCGGTCTCTTCGGCACCGCTCCCCCAGAGATCGCCGAGCAGCTCGGCAATCGCCGCCTTCTCCCGCGGCTCGAACGAGCCGAAAGCTCTGCGCAGAAAAACCAGCGAGCGCTTAAAGCAATCCGCTTCCAAGGAGGAGATATAGTCGTCAAGCTGACGCCAAAGATAGTCCCGGGACAGCAGCGCATACCGGTTCCTCATCGACAGCCCTTCAAACCATCCGGCTCCAAGGTCCGCGGGGATACCCGGCGACAGCCGCCGCGAGACTTCTTGCGCGCATTCCGCTTCGCCTGCCACGCCACTCTCCAATACGATTGCGAACGCGTAGCCGGACAATTTCGCGTTACGGTCATCGCGGGCTGCAAGAGCTGTCAACGTTGAAATCCAAAGCTGCTCGTCAACCTCTTGATAGTGTTCCTGAGCAGCTGCATGCATGGCATGCATCGCGCTTGCCATAGCAGCTGCCGCGTCGTCGTTGCAGCTTGCCGCATCATGCAGCATCAGCGTTCCGCGCAGGAATAACTGCCTTAATAAGGGGATGAGCGAACCCGTATCGATTCGCCTGATCGATCCATATTGAAGCAGGATGGACAGCTCGTGCACCGTCATCGCAATTTGTTCAAAATTACCGGCATCGACGGCAAGCCGCTGCAAGGCGCTTGTCGCCTGTCCCATAATATGAGGCAGACCGCATTCGCAGGCCTTCCTAATCAGCTTAGCGGCTTCTGTGATAGTGGCACAAGCAAGCAGCTCTTCATGAATGGCATAGGCTGCAGCCAGCTCGATCGTTTCGCCTTTCAACGTGGATTCGACCGTTTCGATCTCCGCTTCAGGCGACCACTGCAGCACCCAATGCTCCGCCCAGGTTGCATCCGCTTGCCTTACCTGCTGCTTGCGGGCAAAACGAATGCCGAGCACGGCCAGACGATGAAGAAATACGGAACGATGCAGATCGATAAAAGCCAGTTCCTCCGATTTCACCCTGCGGTTCTCGCGCAAATCGAGCTCCAAATCAGCTGCTACCAGCGTTTTATACTTTTCCAGCTTCAATCGTTTGAGCTCGCGGTTTAAGTCGTCCTGCACCGGTGTCTGGCTGACGCCTTCAGGCAAGCTTCCGATGGCGGTACCGATATCGGTTCTGGCTAATGCGTCTGCAACGACCGCGAAATCGCCGAAGCCGAACAAGACCACGGCCGCATCGCGAAGATCCTTCCAGGTAGGCTGTACGCCATCATGCAAAGAAGCCAGCGCCTCTGCCAAACGGACGCCTTCAATGACGGAAGCCGTAGATCGCCATGTGCCGCGCTCGCGCAATTGGGATGCGACAGTAGACAAATATAAAGCCGGCAGCTTGCCCATCTCCCCTTGCCGCATGCATGTCCAAAGCAGTTCAAAATACGCGGGCGCCTGATTGCCGGCTCCATAACCGGAATGCGAGGATAGCTTATAGTAGGAGTATGGCATTAATGTCATTTTAGTCGGAACGCGCGGCAGCAGGTCCAGTTCCTCATCTGTCATGACCGCATGTCGCATGGTCAGCGCAGGCGTGTGATGCGCTCCGCTGAGAACGACAATTTTCTCCGGGGAATGACCGGCATTTATGGCATCGCGGATTTTACGTCTCATATAGGATTCGCGTATTTCGTTGTACGCGAATTCTTGAGGCGCGAGATGCCGTTCATCCTGCTCGGTCAGCGCACGCATCTCCGCGGAATAGTGCACGATGGACCGCTGATAGACGCCCGGCTGCAGCTGATGTTCAAAATTGCGCTCCCAATAGGATTCATAATCGTATTCACCTGATAGCTCGGCTATGCGGGTATGCAGATGATGCTGTACGGTACCCATATTCCTATCCGGCTCCGCGAGCGGTTTGGCATCCGATACGCTCTCTTCCGGATGATCCTCGGCAGCAAAAGCATGCCTCTTCTCGTTCAGCGCCAATGCGATTCCCGTCGGCAGATCGATGAACTCGGCATGGCAGCCATTTCGATGGGCCCACTGAAGAGCTTGGTATTCAGGCGAATAGTCGGCAAACGGATAGAGAAGCGTACGTATTGGCAGCTGTTCGGTATAAGCCAGCATGGCAACGGGCGGCACGACCCCGCGTGAAGTCAGCTGAACGGCCAAATGACCGGCATCGCTCGGCCCTTCGATCAGGAGCGCGGTTGGCTGAACTTCCTGCAGCAGCGCAAGCAAATGGAAGGAGCCGGCAGGAGACAGATGCCGAATGCCGTAATAATGCGGCTCCCGGTCACCGTCTACCCGTTCATCTCCGCGCAAGCGTTGTATAGGCTCCGCCATGATGCACCCCGTTTTTTCATGACATTTTCCAAATACTCCTTCCAGACAAGCTGGTCTTTCGCCTCGTCCTTCACGATCGCCCCTTGCAACCCTGCCGCTACGTCTTCATCGCTGATACTGCCATTGCCGAAGCTTCCGGCCAGCGCCATGCTGCCGGTCAGCAGCGAGATCGCTTCAGCCGTCGAGATAACGCCGCTTGGCGGCTTTACCTTCTCCTTGCCGTCCAGCGTCAGCCCGCCGCGCAGCTCGCGGAAGATCGTGACCACTTTGCGGATCGCCTCGTCGTCAGGCTGTGAGGCGCGCAGCTCATAGCTTGCCGCGATTTCGCCGACGCGCCTGCGCACGATGTCGATTTCCGTGTCAATATCGGATGGCGCCGGCAGCACGATAATATTAAACCTCCGCTTCAAAGCAGCGGACATTTCGTTTACGCCGCGGTCACGCGTATTTGCGGTAGCAATGATAGAGAACCCGCGTTCCGCGGAGACTTCCCGGCCCAGCTCAGGAATGGAGATCGTCTTCTCCGAAAGAATAGAGATCAGCGCATCCTGAACTTCAGAGGCACAGCGGGATATTTCTTCGAAGCGCGCAATGCCGCCGCCTTCCATCGCGCGAAGGATCGGGCTGCGGATGAGCGCCTGATCCGACGGTCCTTGAGCTAGCAGCAGCGCGTAATTCCAAGAGTAACGAACATGCTCCTCGCTCGTACCCGCCGTTCCTTGCACGACTTTGGAGGAATCGCCGTGAATAGCGGCGGTCAGATTTTCTGAAAGCCAGGATTTCGCTGTTCCCGGTTCCCCGATCAGCAATAATGCACGATCCGTCAACAAGGTTGCAATCGCCATTTCGACGAGCCGTTTGTTTCCGATATATTTAGGCGTGATATCGGTTCCGCCTGCTTTACCGCCTGTAATAAATGTCAGTACAGCCTTAGGCGATAGCTGCCAGCCAGCCGGCCTCGCATCTTTATCCGCGGCTTTGAGCGCCTCAAGTTCATGTGCGTACAGCTTCTCCGCCGGCAATCTTAAGACATTTTGTTTTTGATCCATCCCCATATTCCGGTTCCACTCTCCTCTGATGTATGATCTGGTGCAGCTTCGATAGCTTCGACGATTGCTGTGACTTCATTGCGCACGGACTCATAAGCTAAGCCCGCAGCGAATTGGCGGAGTCTTTCGATATAGGATTTCGGCAAAGCGGCGATCAATGGCTTTAATCGCCAATCCAAGACGTACATGTACCGAGATTCTTTCTCTAGCACGGTCATCAGCAAGTCTTGAGCATATTTGTATCCGATCCGGTGCAGGGCGAGCAGGATCTCCGCTTCATTCCCTTCTTTACGAACACCGGCAGCCAGCTTCGACGCCAAATAGTTGGAGACGCCATGATCGCTATAGGCGGTAAAGGCACAAACAAGATCGACCAGATCCAGCTCGACAAACAGCTGCCGCCAGCGAGGATCCCAAGCTTGCTCAGGCACAAACGGCTCCCGCCATTCGTCTTCATCGGATTTCAATTGACCGGAAACGATGCCTCTCAAGGCACGCTGCAGCTCTCTGGCCGAAGCCGATCGGCCTTTAAGTTCACCTGCGAACCGATGAAATAACTCCGCCGGCGTCAGCAGCTTATATGCGGAACGGAAGCTGAAGCCGATAAATTTGTTCTTATGCTCATGCTGAAGCTCCAATGCAAAATGGTCAGCCTCATATAGATTCAATTCCAGCAGCAGCTCGGCGGCTATTTCTTGAACGGCTTCGGTCTCCGTTGTAATGAATGCCTTAGAGGAAAGCATCCTTTGCAGTAGCGGGAATGCTGTTGCCGCGACTTTATTGCCGGATCCCTCCAAGCAGCGAAGGTTGATATGCAGCTGCTGAACCGCCTCGGTCCTCATTGAGCCTTCACTGGATAAATAGCGGTCAAACACGTCAGCGGCGTGCGCAACGATCCGAAGCTGTAAGGATCGTGATGAGCATTGGCGTGCTGGCTCTACAACCAGTTCGCGGTCTTTGGACGATACCGCTTCGAATAAACGGTCAACCGCCTGCTCAGAGCCTAATCGTGCAAGCGCGAAGAAAGCGGCTTGCCGGACTTCCTTCCTTTTCTCTCGACTTAGGTCAAGAATAAGAGGCTCTTGCTCGGCAAACGCCCCGAGAATGCCAATTGCCGCCACTTTCGGCTCAACCGAACCTGAATTTGCGGCTTCAAGCACGGTTTCCAACGCAGCTTCGCCGCGCAGCTGATAAAGCAGCTGGAGTCTGCGCGCATCCCCTTTGCCGCCTTGAAGATTGAGCTGACCGCGCAGTACCGGAGCTGCGTCAGCGCCGACTTCCGGAAACAGCTTGTCTTGTATGAAATCGGGAATTTCCGAGTAACTGTCATCAAGCCCCCTGCCTAATGAAGGCAATGCGCGCAAATCAAGAAAGCTTCTGTCTTCGTATGCTTGGCGCAGCTGCTCCAATCTGCCCGGCCCTTTGGAGGTCAGCGCTTCGAGCAGCGGCTGAAGCTTCCTGAAGGAATCGCCCGTAGACAAAGCGATTCCGAAGCCCTCGAATGCCTGCGGCTCGCCAGGCAAATCCGTTTTGCCTTGCGTATGGAGCACCGCGCTCAGAAGAGTCGCAAGCTCGAGCAGCTTCGCCGGGCTTTCATCGCGCGGTGAAGTCAGCAGACCTTCCGTCGCTTCGGCAAGTCTTTTGAACACCGGTGCGGAATCACCCAGCCTTTTTAATTGCGGCAGCAGCTTGTCCAGCCGAAGATCTCCTTCGGCCATCGCGCTGCCGGCGACGAAGAGCCGGCTTACCTCCTGTTGCAAGTTAAGCAATAGATCTACACTCATGTCGCGCACTCCTCTAATACAGCAGCCGAATCATTCGGCTACCTGTGATGATACTCAGCAGTTGAACGGCTAATCGGCCGCTTTCCATGTCGTGTTCAAACATGACCAGCGCTGCTTGGTCGTTTAAATCATCGCTTTGCAGCAACGGGATCATCGTCTGAACCGGTTGAGGTGCAGGCAATATATTCGCCACTACAACCAGTTGCTTGCCCTGTGCATCCTTCAGGACAAAGGTATCGCCAATCCGTTCGATGGCTTGAAATGCGACCAGCATCACCGGATTTTTGTCTGAGAGCGGGTTCTTAATGCTATTTTTCACCCGTTTCAAAACATCCGTGAATGAACCGTTTGCGAGCGTTCTTACCTGAGCAAAGTCCGACTCTGCAACTTCACGGTAACGCCCTCTTTCCCATCTGACCCTTGCGTTCAGATCTCCGGGATAGACGAACAACTCCTCGCAGCCGGCAACGCCATGCACCGTATCTTCTTCCTTCATCGACTTCGCAGCGCGAAAAGGCCGTAAATTACGCGTGACATAGATAGCGCCGTCGCGAAGGTCCGCCCACCAGCCGGCATCGACATATTCGCCCCGAGCTTGATCGATGTAAGACAAGAAAGAAAGCTGCAGCAGTTCGGTCTCCGGCTTCACGCGGCCGAGTTCCTTTAACTCCGCCAATTGCCAGGCATGACCGAGCTGCTCTTCCAACGCTGACTCCGTATCCATCGGTAAATCAGGGTCGCTTGCTCGCTGTTCTAGATAACTCCTGCCCTTTTTGACCAAAGCATGCAGACCGATGAGCTGCTGAATCGCTATTGCGTGGATTTTCTCTTTATCTGCTTCGGCTTGTAAGACAAGGACAAGCTCCCGAAGGCTCGCCTGTGCTCCGGGAATATAATAATTGCCCAGCTGCTTGGCTTGATCCTCCACCAGCTGAATGGTTTTCTTATCCAAACTGCCGAGTCCGTTATGGACAAGCTGCAGAATGAGCTTCTCCAACAGGCTTAACCCTTCCAGTTGGGCAGTCATTTTTTTGATCAAGGCGGATTTATTTACTTTGCGCTTCGGTTTCGTACCCTCACCGTTTGCTTCCGCCGCTGCCGCTTCTTTCTTCTTCTCTTCGCGCTTCTCCGCTTTCTCGCGTTTGTCCGCGATATCCTGCGGGAGCTCCGCCTTCACGAAGGTCTTCCCTAACGCATATGCGTACAAGATTCCAAGCGTATGCTTACAAGGAAACTGTCTGCTTGGACAAGAGCAGCGAAACACCGGATTATCCTCCTGAACAAAATCAACAGAGCACCGATAGGGCTCGCTGCCGCTGCCTTTGCAATCTCCGAATAACAGCGTGCCGTCATCCGTCACGCAGAGAAGGGCAAAGCTATTCTTTTTGACCAAGTCTCGGCCATTTTTCATCGCGCCCGCATTAGGCGCCAAACTATCGATGTAAACTTCCGTTATGGCTATCATGATCTACCTCGCAATTGTTTAAGGGGTATTACTCTTTTCCACAATCGCACGGCATTTCCCTTTAATTCCGACTTTTTTCGCCAGTAGTTAATTGCATTAAATAATGGAGACGAGGTAGTCGCGCTTCATTCCATCCCTTATTAACGTGAAAATCCGCAACCTGACCCGGTTGCGGATTTTAGTCGGTGCTAGTGATTATGATGACGGGCGAGCGCTTCTTTAACGGCTTCGCTTCCGGATACTTGGCTTGGCAAAGGCGCGCCGGCTTGAATAAGCAGCTCTACGACACCCGCGTAATCTCCAGCCGGATCGCAGCAATGAACGGAGCCCCACAAACAACTGTCCAATGCATTGCCGCCATAACCGTGCGTTAACTGAGCGGATGCGCCGTGTGCAAGTAGCAGCCGTACCGCTTCGACGTTTCCGTGAATGGCTGCGTTATGTAATGCTGTAAAATCCTCTGAGCTTCGACGGGCATCCGCGTTGAATCCGGACGCTAGCATGACACGAAGGGCTTGTACCTGATTGTTCCATGCCGCGTCTGCGATCATGCTTTGATCCTCGGACGTAAGGGATTGTACCAGTTTCGAATCCTGTCCCAGCAAAGTCTGTACGGTCGCTTGATCGCCTTCCATGCAAGCAAGCAGCAAGCGCTGCGTGACGGGACTATGCTCCAAAATCAGATCCACGATCTCCCGATGCTTGCATCGCGACGCAAGAAAAAGCGGACGCGTATTGGCTCCTATTTTGTAAATGTATATATGCCCGCCGTTGGAATCGCCGGATGTGAAGCTGCCGTGTCCGACCTGAGCTTGAAGACAATCCGGGTCGGTATGAATGAGATGGCGGGTCAGCTCCGTATCGCCGATCTGAATCGCCATAAAAATATCCGCTGATGCGCCACGCTTAATGAGATGTCTGCATTTTGCCGTTTGATCAATGGCCCATTGAGCCGGCGTGCTGCCATGATCGATGTCGCGCCGATCGATTTCTGCGCCATGATCGAGCAGGAAATCAATGATTGCCGGATCGGCGGCAAAATGAAGCGGAACCTGTCCATCGGGCCCGCGCTCATTGACGGCGGCAGGATTCTTCTCGACCATTTGCTGCACGGCCGACATCATCCCTAGCGCTGCTGCCGCATGGATATCGACGGGAGCCCCTCTATCGATCAGATAGCGCGAAAGCTCATGCTGGTCATGGTGAAGCACCCCGAATCCCCCGGCCCACCAGCTGCTTTTCGCATGCAAATCTGCGCCGTAATTTAACAATAGATCGACCATTTGGCGGTTTCCGCTTGCCGCTGCAGTAACGATCGCGGGCGAATCGAACGAAAACCAAGGCTCGTTAATCTGCTCTGCTAGAAAGGGAAACTCGTTCAGGCACTGGCTTGCCGCCGTCGTATCATTGCTCGTCACGGCCTGCTTGAATCGTTCGATGGCGTACTGCTTATCCACGTTTGTTACCTCCCAATTAAAATGAATCTTACTATTATTATAACGTATCCTATCATAAAATGATCGTATCCTATGAGGTACTCTCCGATTTCAGGAACGGCGAATAATAAAACCGCATTGCAATGCGGTTTTTCGCGCTGCGGACTAATGCTTCGGCTCCGCAACCGGGTAACCGATCAATTCTTTGCGCAGCAGCTGCTGCGCCTTATCCGAGAGCTGATCGTACGTCTCCTGCGGAATTTGAATCGTACCCGTGCGCGGCCCGTTCGCCGAGTAGATCAGCGCGATATTCGGTCTGTGCTTATCCGATTTGTTCGGCGTGCCGCGATGCCAGACTCTGTCATCCCGAATCAGGATGGAGCCTGCCGGCATGAGCATTTTGACGCTGTGCATATGCTCGGCGAGTTTTGGTTTGCTGAACGCGTTCTTCGCATACCAGTTATCTGGATGCAGATGCGTGCCGCCCGGCCAGATTTCCATCGGCCCGTTGTTCTCCGTCACATCAACTAGCGGATAATTGACGATGAGATTGGCAATCGGCAAATTCGCCGGATGTCTGTCGCCATAACGCGAAGAGGTATCCGAATGAACCGGTTGCGGTACTTTGCCGCCTGGCATTGAGGTATTCGTCGCAAAATACGTTAATAAGCAATCCTCGCCCAATAGCTGATCCACGATTTCCGTCACGAACGGATTCGCAATAACCGCTTCATCGCAATACGGCTTCTCAAACGGCAAATAGAGACGAACGTGGTTCGTTCCGTCGTTAAATCCGTTGCCAGGGTTGAGAATGACTTCACGGTTCTTCTCGAAATAGGGATCCAATAAGTCGACGTAGCTGTCATACAGATTCTCCACTTGCGCTCTAGGCAGCGCTTCTTCGAACAGCACATACCCGTTGACCTTGATGAGCTGGATAGCCAACTCTAACGTTTCCGCGGATAATTTTCCATTCTTCAGCTCTTCAGCGCTAAGCTTCATTCCTACCATCCTCCAATAACTGCGAAATGAATTAGTTGACGATCTCTTCAAACCGGAACAGCTGCTTCGCTCTTTCGCTTAAAGATTCATATGACTTTAGCGGAATCCGGACCTTGGACTCGGTATTAAACCAGGAACGGAAATAGACCAGCGCCATATTCGGCCGCGCCGCATCGGATCGGTTCGGCGTTCCCCGGTGCCACATCCGGATATCCCGAAGCAGAAGCGACCCGGCCGGCATGAGCACGGGCTCGGAATGCATGACAGGCGCCAGCAGCTGCAGGTTCTCGACCCGGTTTGCATTTTCGGGCATCAGATGCGTTCCGCCCGGCCAAATTTCAAGCGGCCCGTTATCTTCTCTAAAGTCGACAAGCGGGATGTTGAGCACGATGCCCGTTGTCGGCAAAATGACCGATGAATCCGGATATAAGGCTTGCAAATCGGAATGCACAAGCTGGTATTCCGATCCCGGAAGCGGCGTATCGGAAGCAAAATACCGGCATGCGCAATTGCGTCCAAGCAGCTCCTCGACGACCGGAAGCACGAAAGGATGGGTAATGACATCGGGATCGTTGAATGGCTCGATGAACGGTACATTCATTTGCGTCCTGTTTTTGCCCCGGTTTAACGGATTGTTGGCGATATGGGCTTCGAAAACCTGCATAAAGCTTTCATGCAAAGCATTCACTTTGTCCTCGGGCAGCACGCCTTCAAAGACGACATAACCGTTTACACGGATTTGCTCGACGGCCTGCTTCACGGTTTCCGGCTTTAACGACCGGCTCTCCAGCTCTTCAGCGCTTAGTTTCAAGGCTCTTCTATCTCCTCTACTTAAACGTTTAGGGATATTGCTAGAATTGACCCTATCCTATTTACCGTATGCTCTTTGTACTCTCGCGCACGATTAATTCATTCTTTAGGACCACATTGTGGTCCACGTTTCTGCCTTCGAGCATCTCAATAAGCAGCTTGGCAGCTTCCCAGCCCATCTGATATTTGTTTTGATGGACGGTGGTCAGCTTCGGCGTACAATAAGCGGAAAGAATGATGTCGTCATAGCCGACGACCGATACCGAATCGGGAACTTTTCGTCCCCGCTTGTCAAGCGCTCTCAGCGCGCCGAGCGCCATTAAATCGCTGGAGCAAAATACGGCCGTAACCCCCGGATGTTCGTCCAAAATCCGCAGCATCGCTTGTTCTCCCCCCTCTTCGGAGAACGCTCCATCGACAACTTTGGAAGCATCGTAAGCCATTCCGAATTCAGAGAGCGCTTTCTTAAAACCGATTAACCGCTGATCGCTCACATGCGCTTCGGGATAACCGTTAATCATGGCAATCTTCGTATGCCCCCCATCGATCAGATAGTGAACGGCTTTTCGCACCCCCTCAACATTGTCGGTCGTGACATTCCCCAGATGTTCGTTCGAGAACGGAATATCGATGAGGACACAGGGGAAATTGGACTTCTCAATGACCTCTTCCAGATAGGGGTCGTCGACCTTTAAGCCAAAAATGATGGCTCCGTCCACATTCCGCTCTTTGCATAAGTTGTAGTACGATTTGATCCGCTGCTTGGACGGGCTCGTGCTGAACAACAAGATATCATAGTTCAATTCGATGGCACGGTCGTTGATGCCAATCAGAATTTCGAATGCAAGGTTGTCTTTGCCGCCCGTATGTTTAAGTCCGGAGAAAATAACGCCGATGGTGCGCGTTTTACTGGACACTAAACTTCTGGCTACGGCGTTAGGCGAATAATCGAGCTGAGCGGCAATTTCGCGAATCCGCTTCTTCGTCTCTTGGCTAACATCGTCATAGCCGTTGAGCGCCCTGGAGACGGTCGTCGTCGATACGCCGGCAATTCGCGCAATGTCTTTAATCGTTGCCAATAACAACCACCTGCCAAAGTTAGGAATGGATGAGTCTCGCTCGGATCAGCCTTTAACGCCGCCGCTCACGACGCTTTGCTGCACCTGCTCTTGTGCCAGCATATACAAGATAATGCTCGGCAGCGTAACAAGCGTCAGTGCCGCAAACAGCTGGGTGTAGTTATACGAAAACTGCTCGGTGAAAAATTGCAGGGCGACCGGCAGCGTTCGATTCTCGGCAGAAGCGGTCAGCATAAATCCATAAAAAAACTCGTTCCAGTTGCCCAAAAACATCAAAATGCCCGCGGTTGCCAATCCTGCTTTGGCAAGCGGCAAATTGATATGAAAGAACACCTGCCAGAAACTCGCCGATTCCATATAAGCGGCTTCATCCAGTTCCCTTGGAATCGATAGAAACGATGCCCGCAAAATAAATAGCGATACAGCCAGTCCCGCCGAAATGTATACGATGATGAGCGCCAGTCTCGTATCGTAAAGCCCGGTAAGATTGATAAAGGAGAAGATAGGCTGCGCGGTCGCATGGCCCGGGATCAAGAGCGTGACCGAGAATAGGATAAACAACGTCCGCTTTCCGATAAAGTCGAATTTCGCGAACGAATAGGCTGCAAGCGCGTAAAACAGGAGCGCAATAAGCGTGGAAGAAATTGAAATCAGTACAGAGTTGAACGTATTGCTTAAGAAGTTGTTCATCTGAAGTACGGAGGCATAGGCACGAAAGTTAATTTCCGTTGGCAGCGCGAATGGCGTATTTAATATCGCTTTGTTGGATTTGAAGGAAGAAACCGTAATCCAGAGCAGCGGCACGAGCGATATGCAAACGGTAAATATGAGCACCAAATAACTGAATAGCCAGACTAGGCCACGTTTCAACAGATCAGCCTTCATATGCAGTCCTCACCACCTGTCAGTTGTATACGCTTTTATTCATCTTGAACACTTTCGTCGTGATGGCCAGAACACCGATCCCCAGAATAATCATGATGGTAGCCACCGCATTGGCATAACCGAATTCATAATTAATAATGCCGTCATAGAGCATGACGGATATATTGTAGGTTGAGTTGCCCGGTCCGCCTTTGGTCGTCAAGAAGATCGCTTCGAACATCGTGATTCTCGCAATGACGGACAGAATGACCGAAGTGCCCAGCGATCCCCGAATCAACGGGAAATTGATGCGCCAGTGAATCTGGGCTTCCGTCGCACCGTCGATTTTGGCGGCCTCATGCAGTTCTTTCGGGATTGCCATTAGATCGGATAAGACGAGCAGCGTCACGATAACGGCGTAGAAAACCCAAGTCAAGCTGATTGCGGAGAAGGCATATTGCGAGTCGAAGAACCAGTTGGTATGAAAGTCGGAGAAACCGATCTTCCGGATAAAATTGTTAAGCAGTCCCATCTGATCGTTGAAAATAAACCGATAAATAATCGCCCATGCGGATACCGCGATAACGTTCGGAATCATGAATACGCCGCGCACGAATCTCCAGCCGAAAGGCTGTTTAAAAATTATGAAAGCGACCAGAGCGCCGAAAGGGACATGTATGAATGTGGCGATGAGCGACCACTTCAACAGATTCATCAATGAAACCGTGATGGAGTTATCATCGGTAAAGATCATTTTATAATTGTCGAATCCGACAAATTTAGGGGCATTGAACCCGTTCCATTCCGTAAAACCGGTCGTGAATACCGTCAGGATCGGGACGAAATAAAACGTCAGAAATACGATCAGCGTCGGAACAATAAAGAGGTATACCCACAGCTTATTGTACTTGTACATGACAACACTCCTTCCGAAAGCCGCATGCAAACAAGATTGATCCGGTTCGGGAATGCAAGAAGCGCATAGGCAGCAGCCATGCGCTTCTTGCGCAACCAATCTCATTTGGATCGATATTATTTCTTAAACTTCTCCGCTGTTTCCGTCATGGCCTTGCAGAATTGTTCAGGCGTCATATCATTCGTAGCCAGAAGCGGCAGATTTTTCGCAAACAGATCCGATACGGATTGAGGAACGACGTTGTAGATCGCGCGGTTGAGCGTTTTCATTTTGGCGCCGACTTCATCGTTCAGTTGTCTGAGGATCGGATCCAGCTTGGCTTTGTCAGCGTCCGGCATCGGCAGTTTAGGCGCAAAACCGCCTTCCGCTACGAGGAACGCATTCAACTCTTCCGGCGAATAAATAAATTTGAAGTATTCAATCAGTCCGTCCACTTGCTCCTGCGGCGTATCCTTCGGAATCGAATACCAGTAACCATCAGAGGAGCCAAGCGCTACGCCGCCTGGATAAATCGTAGCGCCTACTTTAGCGGCGAAGCCTTCGCCCGCTTTGTCCGGATTGCTGAAATCGCCGACCATCCATGGTCCGTTCGCGATTATAGCCGTGTTCTCGCTGAAGAATTCATTGGCAGCGATCGAATACGTCGCGCCTAGCGCCGACTTTGTCGTGTACTCTTGAAGCAGCTTCTGCACTTTCGTGAAGGTGTTAGTCCAAAGCGGCGAGTCGAAGTTGGTGACGATATCGCCCTTCGTCAGGATGTCTTGACCCTCCTGCTCGGAAGCGAGCATCGCCGTTGCAAGCAGCATCGTTGTCCAAGCGTTCTCACCGGTCATCAAGGACAGCGGAGTGACGCCGGCTGCTTTCAACTTGTCAAGGTCGCTGAAGAACCCGTCCCAAGTCGTCGACAGTTCCGTAATGCCTGCTTTTTGGAGCAGCTCTTTATTGTAGTACATGCCGATCGGACGCACGAATGCGAGCGGCAGCGACACGTATTTGCCGTTCTTGTCTGTGTTATAAGTAACGGATTCATCAATCAAGACGTTTTTGATTTCAGGCGTTTTGTCGATGTATGGCTTCAGATCCAAGAGATCGCCGTTGTCGATCATGATCTCGGCGAGCTCTTTATCGACTTCGATCAGTGGCGGGAGTTTCTTCTGCTGATAGAGGAGTTTGATCTTCTTCGAGTATTCGTCTTGCACGATTTCCTCGATTTCGATCTTGTACTTGCCTGCGTATTTGGTATTGAAGCGTTCAATTTGAGGAAGGAAGAAAATGGCCCCGACGTTATTCCCCGTTTTGTAGCTAGGGAACTTAATGACGACTTCTTTGCCGCTGTCTGCATTTGCAGAGCCGCTGTTTGAATTCTCGGAGCTGCCGTCATTCGTCGCGGTACCGCTATTGCTGTTGCCGTTGTTGCCGTTGCTGCCGCAAGCCGCTAATGATACGGCAAGGATCAACGCGATGATGAGCAAACTTATTTTTCTCATGGACAAACCTCCCGAATTTTAGTTTCATGTACACGGTGATGCATGACTGAAAATTTGGTGTGGTTCCAATCTACGGAGCAAAGATGTGGACGCTCGATACCTCCTTTGGATTTAAAATGAAGTCGTTCCCCCCTTATCCGAAACGTTTAAGGAAGACTGCGCCTTCATTATAAATGAGTGTTGGAAGCGATTACAAGACATAAATTGGTGCCGAAATAAAAAAATATTTTAAAAATATTTTAAAAATATTTTCTTAATATATGAAAAAAAGAACCCTCAGCCAGGAAGAAGGTTCTTCTTTCGTTATTGATGCCGGACAAGACTTACTCCGCAATAAGCTTGATCAGCCGGCATTGACTTGTAAAGCCTGGCGCTGTCACGTATTGATATCGGCCTGCCCGGAAAGCATCGATATGGTTGAAATGCACATGTCCGCAGAAGATGCCGCGTATATTCCCGCTCTCTTCGCTCGCGAGAAAGCGGCAAAACCTGCTCGTGGAAGGATCCGTCGTTCGTACCTGCCAGGCTTCGCGAGAGGCTGCATTCCAATTGGATGCCCCCATCATAATGGGCGCTCCCCATTTGTCCACTACATCTTGCTGCAGGCTGGATAAATAGATTGGAATGTGCATGAACAATAAATAAGGCTCGCCTGTTGCGGCTGCTTGTTTTATGGCGGCAAACTGATCGTTCGTCACCTGATAGTTGCTGTTATCCAGCGCGATCAGCTTCACTCCGCCAACCGTTCGGATCTCGCAGCCCGGCGTCTCCGATATCCATTCGCGGAATTTCGGATAAGCAGCCGCGCGCACTTCATCCGTAAAACTGCCGGAGAAATACCAGTCGTGGTTGCCGACGGTATATAAGTACGACGATCTCAGGAGGTCGAATTGCCGCTGCAGATGCTCGATATTGGCTTGACTGGGGAAGTCGATGATATCTCCCGTAAATACGGTGAAATCCACCTGTAAATCATTGCTGGTTCGCAACAAACGATCGAAAAGGTCTGCCGTAGACGGCCCGCCTGCCAATTGCGATGCAAACACGGAAGTTCGCTTGACGGCCTCTGTACGTATATCAATCTCTTCGCGTTCATCGCATTCCGTCAGATGACAGTCCGTAATTTGCAGAATCGTTAACGGTTGTTTAAGCCCGGGAATTCGGATTATGGTTTGTTGCGGCGTAATCTGGGGATCAAGGTTCATTACCATCAACTCCTTAACTACTTGCAAATGTAACGGCTCCGATTAAGCCCGCCGTATCGCCTAATCTAGCCTTCAGAATAGCAGGCTTCCTAGCGTGGACATATCCCGCATGAATCTTCTCCCGAATAGGTCCGAGCAGCAGCTCATCCGCTTCCGCAACGCCGCCTCCGATAATAACGGCTTCCGGACTAAGCAAACAAACGGCTGTCAACAGCTTAGCTGCAAGCACTTCGCCAACGTAACGGAAAATCGCTTGAGAAGCATGATCGCCATCGATGGCAGCTCGATAAACATCGAAAGCGGTAGGAACCCGATCAAGCTTGCTCAATGAAGAATGGCCTCCTTCACCCTCCAGCGCTTCACGAGCCAATCGAACGACGCCTGCCGCCGAAACAATCGTTTCAACGCAGCCTCGCTTCCCGCAGGCGCATAAAGCGACTTGCCCCTCTACCGAATCATGCCCGATCTCCCCGGCATAATAATCGTTCCCCCTGATGATGCAGCCATCTGCAATAATCGCTGTAGCAATCCCGGTTCCGACTGTGAGACAAAGCATATTTCGATACCCTTGTCCGGCACCTGCCGTCAGCTCCCCTAGGGCATAGATTCTTACATCGTTGTCGATGCGCACTGGAACGCCTAACCGCTTGCTCATCTGCTCTGCGAACGGAACGCCGAACCATCCCAGGTTGGATGCAGCCTCCGCTCTTCCCTGATACGGGTCTATCCGTCCGGGAACGCCCATGCCAACGAGCGCCAGTCCATCGGTGCAGCCAGCCTCCTGAGCTAATCCGAATATTTCTTCCGTCAGCTTGTCGTAGAAGGCGGCAGGGTGATCCGTCTTGGCAGGCAAATGAGGCAGAAGAGTGGGAAACGATTTTTTCCGAAGCAGAACCCGTGATTCATCGAATATACCGATGACCGTATTGGTGCCGCCGATATCGACACCGACATAAGCTTTTTTCTCCTTATGCGCATGTTCAATCATTCGCCGGCCTCCTGTAGACCGTCTTCCCTCCTACAACAGTGGCGCAGACATTCAAATCCCGGTCCAATAGAAGGAGATCCGCGTCTTTTCCCGGCTGCAGCGATCCTTTACGGCCATCCACGCCAATCTGGCGCGAAGGAACCTGCGTGAAAGAAGGCAATACTTTCTCTAGCGGATATCCGGTAAATCGTATCGCATTTCGCAAAGCCTGGATCATCGTAAGAGAGCTTCCTGCCAGACTAGAGCCGTCTTTCAAGTAAATATGACCATCTTTCATGGTTACGTCATCGTAATCGCCATCCGGAAGTCCCGCGCACTCTACCGCATCCGTGATCATACAGACGTTCATAGGACCTTTCAGCTCGAACAGCAGCTTCACAACGGCCGGATGGACATGGATGCCGTCGCAAATTAATTCAGTCGTCAGCTCGGGCAGAAGCAGTCCCGCACCGGCAAGGCCGGGCTCCCGGTGATGCAGCGGGCTCATGCCGTTGAAATGATGCGTTGTGTGACGAAGTCCACAGCGGACTGCTTCTCTTACCTCTTCATATGTGGCATCCGAATGCCCTGCCGATACCGTCACGCCCCAATCTACGAGTTGACGGACGGCTTCCATCCCCCCGTTCACTTCGGGAGCGAGCGTGATCAACTTGATTTGGCGATCTGACGCCTCGAAGAGCTCTTTCAATTCCTTCGTCGTTGATAACCGTATATCCGATTTGCTTTGGGCGCCGCGACGCTTCTCGTTGATATACGGCCCTTCCAGATGAATGCCGAGCAGTTCTGCGCCCGACACCCCTCTCTGAATCGTAATCGCCGCCTGTTGCAGGGCACGCTTGATCTGATCGAGCGGAGCGGTCGTCGTTGTCGCCAGAAAGGAAGTTGTTCCGTGTGCGGCATGAAACCGGCTTATGCCGTCCAGCTGTTCATATTCGCCAGCCATAACCCCATAGCCATTGCCGCCATGAATATGCACATCGATCAGGCCCGGAATGAGCAGCAACCCGCACGCGTCAAACGTCTGCAGATCAGGTTCCACGGTTAGCTCAGGGCCTCCGATCGCGGTGATTTTCCCGTCTTCGTCAACAATAAGCGTGCCTTGATTCACAATGCCTTCAGGCGTGTAAATCGTCGCGTTCCTCCAACAAGCCGAATGCAAGGACATGGTCTCATCTCCTTTAGCGGATCAATCGCTTAATACTCGGCGAACCGTTTCGAGTGCGCATCTCTGTACTCTTGAGGCGAAATATTCATGAGCTTCTTAAAGCAGCGGGTAAATGCGATATTGGACAGGTAACCAAGCTCAAAGGCAATTTCATGGACCTTTAACCGATTATTCTTCAACATCTCTTTGGCTTTTTGAATTCGGATTTCCGTAATGTAGGCGGATAGCCCGACCCCCGTCATTTGCTTATACAACCGCGAAAGATAGGAAGGGTTGAGATGAACCAAATCCCCCAGCTTGTTTAGCGACAAATCCGCGCCGAGATTGTTATGGATATACTGCTGAATTTCGGCGACTAGCGTATTTGTTTTTTCTTCCTGCTCGTTATGCTTATTATCGAATATCAGATTGGCCAATGCGTTGAAATAATCCTTCACTTCCGTCCAATCGTCGCCGTCCTTCAAACGCAACAGCTTATTCAAATCCAGGCTGCGGCTTATTTCCTGGCTTAGATTCCAGCGGTTCAAATAAGTAAGGAAAATGGAGGACAGGAAATGGTAGATTTCGAAATTCAGCAAATGGCTCGATTCAATAGAAAGGTCGTTCGTCAATTCATCGTACAGCTCGAAAAATTCGTTCTTCTGACCATTATTCAGATAATCCGGAAGCATGTTGAACTTCCCGATCCGGAAATTCTTTTTGAAGGTGATGGATTCATCCCGGTCTGATTCGTTGCCAATCCCGTTCGTTTGCAATTCAGTGTCCGTCATCAAGATTTCCTTGCCAAGTCCAAGCCCCCGGCTCAGCAGGAAATTCAGCAATTGATATTGATCCGGAGCTCTGCTCCATTCAACGGGAGCGCTGCTGAGCAGAAACGAAACTTGCAGCTTCATCATCTCTCTGCATGTATCTTGAATGGATTCCAGCGTGCCGTACACAAATCGGAATTCCCTCTCCCAGCACGGCTCTTCCTTGGAACGTGCCGTCTGCTTCGGCTGAATGAACCACAAGATCCTGGTACGCTCGTATACGATGGATAGCAGCTCGACGGAATGGGAGAGAAATTCATGTACGATATTTTGAACGGCATAAAGCAGCAGCATGCGGTCCATACCGCCTACCTCGTTCTTCCATCCGTCAATTCGGCCCGACAGAAGCATGACGGAAGATGCCGGACAGAAGGGCAATTTGAGCTCCGCAAACTGACTGGCTCTATGTTCCGCCGACCATCTCTTCCCTTCGACTAGCTCCGACAAAAACTCCTTTTGCAGCAGCGGCCGGGTTAATTCGATTTGCTGAAGCGCCTGGTTGATAAAACTCTCATTTTCCAGCTCCTCTCGAAGGGAATTCATCGCCTTCACCACAGCTTTCATGATCGCTTCATCGCCTTCGGTTTTCAATATATAATCGAATCCCCCGCAAGTGATGGTTTCTTTGGCGTAATTGAATTCATTGTAGCTGGTCAAAAAAATCACTTTGCAGCGCGGCCATTTCTCCCGAATATCTTTAAGCAGTTCGATTCCTGTCTTCATAGGCATCTGGATATCCGACAATACGATGTCGATCTTCATTCTGTTCAGCACATCAAGCGCCTCAAAAGCGGAGTAAGCCTTATAAACTTCCAGCTCCAGGTGATCGGCACCTTGAAAGAGATCCACCAAACCGTCAGCAATAATAGGCATATCGTCCACAATCAATAGTCTGCGCATGAGCTAATGTCCTTTCGCCATCATAGTCGACCGCCGGATTCGTGTAGTAAGACTATTATAGCAGTCAAGATTCGTTTTGGATGTAAGGGTTTACAACTTTTAAGGAAACTACCGCATCCCGCAATTTCGCTCCAAGCTCATCTAGCTTCATCATAAAGCATCGAAAATTGAGCCCGATATATACAAGTTGTTACTTTTCCATACACATCTTTACATCGTGTCAAGTGCAGGTAGGAATTCAAATATCGTACAAAGAATGAAGAAACCATTCCTACGAAAAGAAGGTGCCGGAATGAGCTTCAATGATCATATCAATGGCTTGTTCGATGTAAAGATGCAGCTTCCCGAGTATTTAAGGAAAGTGGCGCAGCACTATTTCGAAGCGGAAAACGCCGTTAAACAAGACATTCGGACCAAGGAACAATTCGAACAAAGAAGGGAGAACTTACGAGCCTACTTCTTATCCGCCATCGGCGGGCTTCCGAAGGAGAAGACACCGCTTCATGCGATCTGCACGGGAGAAACGGAACGGGAATCCTACAGCATTCGGAATATTATTTTCCAAAGCCAGCCCGGCGTGTATGTTACCGGTAATTTGTATATGCCCAAAGTACGATCGGGAAAAGTTCCCGTCGTCATTTTCACATGCGGACATGTCGAAACGGCCAAAGCCTATCCTTACTATCAGAAAGTGTGCATCGACCTGGTCCAGAACGGATTCGCCGTATTTTCGGTCGATCCGATCTCCCAAGGGGAGCGAATGCAGTACTACGATAAAGAGATCGGCAGAAACCTTGTCAGATGGCACACCGAGCATACTTATCACGGGCTTCAATGCGAGCTGGCAGGCAGCAATGTGATCCGCTATTTTGTTTGGGATCTGATCCGGACGATCGATTATTTGTGTACGCTCCCCGAAATCGACGAAACCAAAATCGGCATGACGGGCAATTCCGGCGGAGGCATCCAGACCACTTATATGATGATGGTAGATGACAGGCTGCAAGCTGCGGTTCCATGCACCTATATCACCTCCCGGGAGATTTATATGAAGGCCGGGCATTCGCAGGATGGCGAACAAATTCTCTATGGTGCTATCAGCGAGGGTTTGAATTTCGACGATTATCTAACCTTTTTCGCACCGAAGCCGGTGATGATCGGAGCTGTGGAATCGGACTTCTTCCTGCTCGAAGGCACATCGGAAGCTTATGAACGGGCTAGAAAGATTTACGGACTCTACGGTTGCGAAGAGAATGTCTCCCTCGGACTAGTGAAAGGGACGCATGAATACAATGACGATTTACGTGAAACGGCGGTCAACTGGTTTATCAAATACCTGAAAGGCGAACCGAGAACCTATGTGACGGATCGGTCCATGATGGTGGAAGATAAACAAACGCTGCAGTGCACGGCTAGCGGCCAAGTGTTGGCGGAGTTCGATGATGCGCGAACCATCCATGATTTAACTGTTCAATTTATGCAGGAGCATCGAGCACAAAGAAGCGTCGGTAATCCGGCTTTGTTCAAAGAACGGGTGAAGTCTTGGCTGAATATGCCGCAGTATAAAGGGCCCATCTACCCCAAAATCTTTAGAAAAGACCATATCGACAATCCAAACCATCTGAAAAGCGATATCCATTATGAGTATTTATTCTTTTTTTCGGAGCCCGATATTTTCGTCACCGGTATTTATGTCAGCGCTGCCGGGAAACAGAGCGATTTGTGCACGATATTTATGCATGACGAAGGCGTAAACCATATTTTCAAAGAAAATGATTTAATCAATCAGCTTCTTCGCGATGGCGATGTGTTCGCCTTTGACCCGCGGGGAATGGGCACGGTACAATGCAGACCGGTAAACCCTCGTCCCTTCTATGAAATGTTCGGGACGGAATATAAACTGAACTGCGACGCCATCATGATGAGAATGACGCTTGCGGGGCTGCGCGTTTACGATATTCTACGGGCTTGCGATTATATCAAGCAGCACCATCCAGGCAAGCGGATTCGGCTTGCGGGAAAAGGCATCAGCGCGTTATATGCTTTGCTTGCGGCTGTAGCGGAGGATGCGGCGGACAGTTTATACTTGGAAAATATGCCTGCATCCTTCGAGGAAATCGTATCTGAGCGATATTTCAAATACGATGCCCGTTTTCATTTGCCCGATGTTTTGAATTATTTTGACATTCCGGATCTGCTCGAACACGTCAGCCATAAACAAATCACACGGTTCCATTCACCCGACGTCGGCAATATCATTTGGTGGTAAAAGAAGAGAAAACGTGCTGGCGATCAGCACGTTTTCTGCTTTTAGTTGAAGCTCTTATTTGACTTCAATGTTCCCCATGGCATACCAGCCGTCAGACTGTCTGCCTTGAATAGCGAGCTGGATCGCCGGCTGCCAGGAGTGAGGATCGAGCAGGCCAAGTTCTAGTAGATAATGCCCGGGAGCGATTGCCGCAGGGATGTTGATGGTGCTGTCGAATAGGCTGTCCCCCGGCAGCCACTGCCGGATATCAGCGCCGGTGACGATAATCTCGCTGCAATGATCGTTCCGTAAGCGCAGCGCTAACGGGAATTCTCTATAGCAAGGAGCGGCTCCGAGATTCTCCCACCAGGAAGAGATCGCCATTTTACCGCCTGGATGAACGACGGCCGGATAAGCAAACTTTCGCAAAGCGAATCTGTAGCCCATTTTTTTCAGCCAACGATTGACTTGGGGCTGCCATTCCTTCGGTATAGGGCTCGATTTCGCATTAAAAGTTGAAATATGCCATTTGAGCGATTGATCTATAATGTAGTCGATATCCCAGCCCTTATCCTTCCAATGCTGCACCACCCAGCATACCTCGAACGAAATCGGGGCTTTTTTCCACGCATCCTGCATGCCGGACAAAATGATCTGCTGGGGATAATAATCATTCATATGGGACCAATCCCCTTGATTCTCCCAGCATCCGCCCATATCGCCGAGACAATCCACCCGAAATCCGACATCGCCCCTGGATAGACCGTACCGGTTCGTCTGCTCGTCCGTCAACAGCATCATGAGCGGGGTCTTCTTAATCGAATCGATATAGCAATCGACCAGCGCCTCTCTTGTTGGTTGGGTAAGCAATGCGGAGCCTGCCCCTTCCCCCCATGGGCCCACAATGGACATATCCACGCTATCCAAATCAGGATGACCGTCATAGCGCCGGCCAAATGCTTGAATAAGTCCTCCGAAATGGCGGACATAGCGCGGATCCTCCGGATCTACCTTCCACCAGTCGTGTTTCTTCTGGGCTTTCGTCATTTTCCCTACCTTATTCCGGTACCAATCCGGCACATCCGAACCCTTCGCTTGACCGTACGGCGCTACGCGAAACATCAGCGTTTGTTTTCGTTCGCGAGCCGTCGCCAGCGCTTTATCGATTAAGGCCCACTGATATTGACCCTCTTCCGGCTCAAGAAACCGCCAATAGACTCGGAAGTAGGCAATGGAAGTATCCGGATGATCTTCATTTTGCACACTGCCGGTGAAGGGTTGATACTCAATCGGGAAGCCTTCGGTCCAGCCTTTGCCTTCATTCAATCGGTCGCCGTTAAAACGTTGAAAGGTCGTGAATCCGATGCCGGGATTGATGAGCAAATCATCGATAAACGTCGTTCTGACCACGATACTCGGAGCTTCTTGTCCCATGATTGAACCCCTTTCCATTCGTACGTGATTCCCTATCGCTTTGATTATAGCGCTGCCGGATTTCGTGCTTATATATACTTGTTCTTACTTTTGCAAACACATCTTTACTTTAATGTTCGCCTCTCTCGTACGTGTGGTAACATGATACCAGGGATGTACTTTATGAAAGGGAGATGTAATGCCGTGACGAAATACCCGATGGGAAAACGAGAATTGGAAATGGGCAGCATGTACCTGACGGAATTAAGAAGCTCCAATGACATCTGGGAGGATACGGCGGCTTTGAGAGAGCGGCTGCGGGAAGACGGGTACTTGTTGATCCGGGGGTTTCATGACCGTGCTAAAGTGCAAAAAGCTAGAATGGCCTTCTTGCGCAATATGCACGAACGAGGACTGCTTGACGACGCTGCGCCGGTCGAAGAAGGACTCTTGAAGGACGGTACCAAGTGGGGCGGATTATCGGGCGGAACCGCGGAAGAGCTGGAAAACGAGTTTCAACCGTTTCTAGACGTCGTTAACGGCCCTGCCGTCATGGGCTTCTTTGATCGTTTGTTAGGCGAGCCCTCATTAACCTTTGATTATAAATGGCTGCGTTCTGTCGGATACGGAGGAAATACCGGAGCGCATTACGATATTGTCTATATGGGCAGAGGCAGCCAGAATGTCTATACGATGTGGACCCCTTTCGGAGATATCCCGCCGGATCAAGGCACGCTGGCTATGCTGCTCGGATCGCAGCATTACGAGAAGATCCGAAAAACCTATGGGAAAGTGGATGTAGACCGGGACAATGCTCCAGGGTGGTTCACGGAAGATCCGATTGAAATCGTGGATAAGTATGGCGGACAATGGGCGACGACAGCATTCGAAGCTGGGGATGCGATCATCTTCGGGATGTTCATGATGCACGGTTCGCTCAATAATACGACAAACCACGTGAGAATCAGCTCCGATACGCGATATCAGCCAGCCTCGGAGCCAACGGACGAACGATGGGTCGGCAGAAAGCCGAAGAAGCATCTTGCCCAGCAATCGGCTCCGCCGAAGCCAATCGAGCAGCTGCGCAAGGAGTGGGGCGTCTAGCTGAAAATGGAATGGAGATCCTTCCTGTTGGCGAGGAGAAGCCGCCTATGATGGTTCAACTTATCGCAGTTATGTTCGCGGTTGGCATGATTTTGGGCTTGGTTGGCGCAGGCGGATCGGGATTTATCATTTCGATCTTGACGGTCGGGTTCGGTTTCTCCATCCATACTTCATTCGGCACCGCGGTCATATCCATGATCTTCTCTTCGCTAGCGGGTACATTCAGTCATTATCGCGAAGGCAACATCGTCTTCAAATCAGGAATCGTTGCCGGCGGTATCGGAGCGGCTGGCGCATGGGCGGGCTCCATGTTATCCCACGGCATTCCAAGCTATGAATTGAAATGGATGACGGCCGGGATGCTGTTCCTGTCAGGGGCGGCGCTTTGGCTCCGCATGATCATGGTTTCCCGCGGAAAGCTTGCGGATGCGGAAATGCTCACCGCTAGCCGAAAGAGAGAATGGATCGGCTCCTGCGGAGTCGGGGTCATCTCCGGCGGCCTATCCGGATTGTTTGGCATCGGCGCTACACCGTTCATACAGCTCGGGCTGATGTCCGTGCTAGGAATGCCGGTGCGGCTTGCAGCGGGTACGACCATGCTTGTGATCATTCCCATCGCCATAGGCGGAGGAATGGGCTATTATCAATTGGGCGATGTGGAAGGCTGGCTCCTGCTGCAAGTAACGGCAAGCTTAATGCTGGGATCGTATCTCGGAGCGAAGTTTACGAAACGCATTCCTATCCCCTATCTGAAAACCGCAATCGTCATGCTTCCGATGACCGGCGGGTCAATTCTACTCTTTTAGCTTGCACAGCCATTCTAATGATTCCATAGGATAGGAGCGTGCGTATGTTGGAACGCATACAACAATGGAAGAATCTTCCGGAACAATCCTTTCGCGTGATCGCGTTTGGTTCGAGCAACACCGAAGTATCGTGGTCAGGCAAGCATAACTGGGTGGAATGGCTCAATTTGAACCTGAAAACGCATATCGGCAGGCATGTGAGTGTCATTAATCAAGGAATTTCCGGCGATACGACCAAAAACCTGCTGGAGCGAATCGATAGAGACGTATTCTCGTTTCACCCCTCAGTCGTCATTGTGACGATTGGGGGAAACGATACGTTCCAAGGCTTCTCTCGCCAGCAGTACGGGGACAATTTGCGGCAAATTTGCACGCTGATTCGCAGCAATAACGCATTGCCCGTTCTTCAAACCTATTACTGCCCGATGTATAGCCTAGGGGCTGCTGATTTTCAGGATACGTTTGAAAGCTTCATGGAGGTGAACAGGCTGCTGTCTAAAGAACTCGATCTCCCTCTGATCGACCAGTATCGGCTATTCGAGCCTTTCTATCGTAAACAACCTGAGGAATATGCGAAGCTAATGCATGATTGGGTTCATGTCAACCACATTGGCAACGTCATCATGGGGATGCAGGCATCCCGCAGCTTCGGACTTCCCGATTTGATCATTCCCGAAGACATCAAGCAGGAAACGTTAGCTTTGGCCGATCAAATGAAAGCCTGCCACGATCAATAAAACCGCGTACGCAACAAGGTGACCTCTGATGATCAGAAGTCACCTTGTTCGATTGGATAGAGCCGCTTCAAATCATTCCAACGCATCCGTTCCATCTAACCGCGATAGCCGATTACCTCTCCCTCTCGCTATCGTGGAAAATCATCCCCTCGGTACGTATCCGTGCGCCGCTGGTTTGCATACACATAAAGCGGCTCGCCGTTGGCAGGTCCAACATCAAGCCAATACACATAATGCCTTTGGTCCAGATCTATGTCCGCCAGACACAAGCCCTCGGACGCTTCGCTTGCTTCGGAAATAACTTCACCCAGCGGATCGATGATGAGGCTGGAACGGGGCTCATTGGCTCCGCTGATAATGACATGGATGCCGTGATCGGCAGCCCTTGCTCTCGCCCTCAGCTGCGCATCGCCGAGCGTAGGGCTGAATATCATCTCCGCGCCGGCTTTAGCAAGGATTTGGGTCGCTTCGGGGAACATCAGGTCGAAACAGATCAGGATGCCGATTTTCCCGAAATCCGTCTCGAACACCGGATATTCCGTGCCTGCCGAGACCCCGTCCTCCGCTTCGCATAGAGGGATATGCACTTTTCGAAATTTACCCGCTATATTCCCCTGACGGTCAATGAGTACGGCGGTAACGTAAAGAAGCTCCTCTGCTCTTTCCTTCATGCACAGAATGACATAAGCCCCATTAGCTCTGGCTTTCTCGGCAATAAGCTCCGTTAGCTTGCCAGGAACCGTTTCGATTTCTTCAAAAGGCAAGGACATACCCCGATCGTAGTAAACTTCGCTCAAGCAAATAATATCCGCATGATGCTTGCCTGCCCGGTCGATCACATCCAGCATGGCATTCAAATTTGCCGTCAAATCTCCGTGCTGCTTCAAATAGGTGGTGGCCACCCTCGCCTTTCGATGCTGAATCGGTTCCGTTCGGACAACCGCAGGATTTCGCCAACGAACAGTTCCTTCTTTCGTCCACCGTAAGCCTAATTCGACAATCACCGAAATGGCGGCCAGTGGAGCATCAACCGTTCGTTTTAGCTGCTTCCAGCCTTCCCCGATTTCCGTGCGCTCGCCGACATAATCCCTTGTCAGCATTTCACCGTGCTCAGACTGCCACGTCAAGATGACAATAACGTTCATATCTTCATGATCGATCCGTTCCGGGCAATAATCAAAGCTGAACGCGTAAGCTGCGCCTCCATCGATTGCGGCAATCGCGCATCTCCAGTAGCCAAAGCCGTTGTAGTTACCGGAGGAAGCCGCATGAAGGACATCTGCGCCGTTCACATTCTCCCGATTGAAAACAGGCGACAGCTCCGGCCGTGGAGACCAGTTATGCCATTGATGGTCACTGAAGGCAGGGATTAACGATTTATGGTTTGACATGGGATTTGGGCTCCTCTACATACGACTTTATATGAACAAGCTTGCCTTCCAGCTTCGATTTTTACGCGGCGAATGCGATCAGATGATGGACGGACGTGTAGATGTTTTCAGCGCAGCCGCCTCCTATTAATCCATATCTTTACGTTTCTACTTGGAACGACGATTTCCTCTCAATTCTTTTCTCCTTTTTACCGGATCTTTTGCCCCTCTGTACCTAGATTCGAATCTGGCTGCAGTTCTAAACGCTGCTGCTGGATTCGTGTTGATTTTTTAGACACACGGTTGCAAACAAGTATATTGAAAAGACCCGTATAGTGTAGAAATGGCCTTTTGGCGCCGGCGAAGGCATCGGCTCCTCCCATCTTTTGCTATTATCATGGTTTTTAAATTATAATATCTTGTAAATAAAGTTAGTTAAGAATGGAGGAATGAAAATATGAGCGATGTAAGGATGAAGCTTTTAGAGGAACTGATGGCCAATCAGCGAGAAATAGCGAACGGCATGCGTAATGTTCACATTCTCGCGAAGTTGAAGGAAAATATGCTGCCGGAACAACAACCCGCCCGGCCCGCTGCCGGACCGAGCTTGAATGCGGAGCTTTTCTTGGCTGTCACGGATGTTTATTATCATGAGGAGGAAGAGCGGATCCGTTTAGGAAATGCGAAAAAGTCCGGCCGGCGCGTTAACGTGGAGTTGACCAGCATGATAAGCGCCTTCTTTAGCAAACATCTTGACGACACCTTCCAGGCGGAACGGGAAACGGACGGGTTTGTATATGTGTTCAAAGAGGGGAAAGCGGTGTGCGCGATCCGATTTATAACCGATATGGGGTTTATTCGCGGGGACGCTTGGTACAAAATCGCTGACGAGCTCGTATCCAAATTACGCTATGGGCTAAAACATGATCAGGTCTTCTTCATCGTGTCAACGCTTCGAAACGGCCTGGATCAAACTCATGTCCAGCGCTATCTGGGAAAAGACATCGGTTCGAATTGGCAGTTCATGAACGATCGGCATGCGGTTATGACTTACTTGGCAAAAGTGCAAGCGCACACGAGCTGCTTAGCGGAACCGGGGAAGCAGCTCCTCTTTATGGCATCCGAACTGCACCCCAATATTCTGGCTGATGACCTCCATAAGATGACGCCTGAGATGCGGGAAGAAAAGCGCAAGGAAGTTCAGCGCTACAATTGGATCCACCGCATCGAACCGATCATGGATCAAATCAATCGGATGTAAGGAGGGTTTTCAAATCCCTTACTACCATTTCAACCCGTTCATCTTTAAGAGAATGGCCTTCGTAGTTATAGAAAATCAAGATATTCGCCGCTTGGTATCTTCCATGCGCGACCACATCCGCCGCTGCCGTCTTATCCTCAAAATCCTTGATCCCCTTCTTAGCCCCTCGGCTGGACGAATAAATGTAGATACTGATTAATTGTTCGTCATGAATAAAAAAAGCCTGAGGCTTGACCCCATTCAAAGTCATAAGAAATACGCTTTCCGTATTTAAAGCAGAAGGTTCTTTGAGCGGAATCTCATGTTTTTCAAATAAGTCCTGGATCTGCCCGGCGGTAATGGTTTTCTCGGTTTTCATGCACCCAGTCATGAAAAAACATATGGTTACTAGTGTGATCAACAATGATTTCATAATCATCCCCCTTTTCAACTGTTATAACGATCGGAAATAGAGGTATGTTGCAACTTGGAAGTAAAGTGGTAGTGAATCTGGAAGTAACAAACTCTTATGATCATAGTGATGACATACATACTTGAAGGAGGAATCCTATGGGTAAGATCACATGGAGAATGAGAGTGTTCGTCTGCACGATGATTTTGTCTTTATTGCTTAGCACGAATCTCGCCTATGCCGCGTCCGCGCCGGCTCCTTATTACGCAGCGCTCGGCGACTCCATTGCGTTCGGAATCGGAGCAACGGGCTGGAAAGGCTATGTACCCCGGTTAAAAAGTTACATGACGGGCGCCACGCTGTCTAATCAATCCTTCCCTGGCGATAAGTCAAGCCAGCTCTTAAGCAAAATCAAATCGAACCTGTTCACGAGGGCCGCGCTCAAGAAAGCAACCGTGATTACCATCAGCATCGGAGGCAATAATCTGCTTGGATGTGCGAGCAGTAACTACACCGTTATTAACGCAGCTTGCGCAGAGGCCGGCATTGCGGGCTTTAGCAGCGATTTACCGAACATTTTAAAGGAAATCCGCAATCTGAATCCGTCCGCTCCAATCGTTCTAATGACCTTATATAACCCTTATCTCAAGAATGATAGCAATTACTTGACTGCAGACGGCTACATTACCCGCATCAATAACATCATGAACGACACGCTGAATAACGGGGCGGCCAAAATCGCTTATAACTATAGCACAGTTGATGTATACGGCAGCTTCGGCAGCGGCGTGAATGGCGACACCTGCAAGCTTACGCATTTCTGCGAAAGCACAAGAGACCCGCATCCGAAGGACGCAGGCCATCAGCTGATCGCGGATTTGCACGCCATATTGATGAAGCTCAAATAGAACAGTAAGGCTGCCGTCATGAGACTGGCAGCCTTTTGCGTTTCACGATTGATTTTTCCCGGACGCCGCCGCATTCTGGCCCGGTTTCGTTTTGAATAAACCAATTATCCAAAGCAGCAGCGGGATGAAAACGCCCATTAGCAGGATATAAGGCGGGAATACGATTGAATCCCAGTACTGCATATAGACGACATCGGGATAGACGATGAGCGATAACACAATCACGATCATCGTACATGGAAGCGTAACATTTCGATAGTTATTCAGGTTGAGAATTTCCGACAAGCTTGTTACGCCCCCATAGAAATAGAATGTCGTTTTGACATAGGTGGTAATAAACCACATGCCCGCCATAACCGCTTCCACCCGCTGGAGAAAGTTGCCGATGTTTATTTTTTTGACTAGCGCGTAACTCGGAAACATGCTTCTTGCCGTAATATTAGGGCCAAGAACTAAAATGCAGAGCAGGGTGACGAGTACGACGCACAGACCGCCGATCAGCGCGGTAACATAGACGCCGATCTTCGCCTTTTCAGGTGTCTTCACATGCGGGAACACGGCGAACAGAAACACGATCGGCATATACGCCGTCCCGGCAAATGACAGCCCTGCTTCGAATAAGGGCTTCCAGCCGAATTCGAGCATAGGCCTGACATTTACATACTTTGCCGCCGGGACCAGCGTTATGACTAGAATGGCGAAGAACAACAGAAACCACGGCAGCATAAGCTCGGCAGCCCGCGATATCGTTTCGAGCCCGAGGCGCGTCCCCATCACGACAACAAGGGCAAAGAGCGTAACCGTGCACCAGATCGGGGTACGCGGAATGAACTGGGTCTGGAAAAAGTTACCGACATAGAACAGGACGGTGGATGCACCTATAAAGCCATAGCCCATAAAAATAACGGCGATCGCCGAACCGGCCCACTTTCCTAATGCAGCCCTGCAAATGCCGACAAATGTCTGACCGGGATAAACAATCCATAGCGCGATATACAGACCGAGCACCACCGTTCCAATCAAAACGCCGACAATGGCTCCGAGCCACGCATCCTGATTGGCCGTGGCAGCGAGACCGGAAGGAATGACCAGTACGGTCGTCCCGATCGTATATAGAAAGACAAGCACCATCAGCTGGAGCACGGAAATTTTCCCGTTTTCCGACATCTCTTGCAACACTCCCTTCATTGCGACGGCTGGAGGGCATTGTGAAGCCAGTACCCGATCGGCTTGAATAGGAAAGCTATCAGATCAAGAGGGTTCGGGATCGGGACCTTCAATGCGAAGGCTATCCCTAGCCCTGCACCAAGAACAAGCAGCAGCCAAAAGACCCACTGCTCCTTCTTTTGCCCTTTGAGCGAAGGCATTTCAATCGCGGCGCAAAGGCCTGAGATGACAATGACACCAGCAATCGCCCACATCGTTAAGCTACTCCTCCTTGTCTTCCATAAATGAATTTGTTACGGTGCCGGTCCGCTTTATCTTGACGTTCACCTTCACGTCAATGACCGCATCTTCAAACCGTTCGTCCCAATCCTTCTGCACCGCTTTCCAATACCCGGGATTGCTGCGGTGAACGGCATTGCCAAACCCGAAGAAATCGGATTTGTATTTCTTCTGCCCGGCATCCAGCGATCGGCGAATAATTCGGGTCAATCTTTCTTCGGCCCGCTTCTCCAGCTCTTGAATGCTCCTTACCTTCGTCAGATCGATGCTGCATTCGACCTCTCCAACGTTTTCCTCCACGCGAAGTTCAACGGACAGATGAGGCCGGCCCTCCTTGACCGTACCCTTCATCTTCGAATCAGCGCGCACAACTTCGAGAGCAAGATTGCCGCCATTCGGACAACTCACATGGCCAACCGTGCTGGTCACGTTATTGATAATGTAGTTATAGCCTTTGCTTTCCATTTCACTCAGCCAGCCGACTAACTTGTCCTTACGAAACACGGCAAGGCCGTTGTTCTCCAGCTGAATTGCCGGCCGAGTCGTCTTTATATTGTCCGTAGACGATCCCCCATCTTCCGTTCCCGTAAGGCGGATACCGCTAATGACCGGATTTTTCCCCTTGCTCACGATGTCATTCACGAATTCGTCAAGCGTGACCGTTGTAACGGGTGCCCATGCTTTCTCAGAAGTTTCAATCGATCTATACAGCTTGTTGGCCGGAATTCTCTCAAGCGGCGTCAATATGTTCAGGGCATGAGCCGCTGTCGTCCCTCTAGCAACCAGCAGAAAGAAGTCCGTCCTAAGCTCATAATCCCTGGAGAGAAGGTCGATGGATTTCCCTATGCCTTGCCGCGCCATACCTTCGCCAAATATGAGAACGCGAAGATGAGCCGCGTATATTTTTCTGGGGCTGGCGATCGTCATTTTACGTATCGCCTCATAAACGGTCGGCCCTTCCGCTGTATACGTCCTTACAGGTGATTCATTGCTGCCGCTCCCTTTCTGTCCAGCAATCTGTGAGGGATTTACGACTTGTACCGTCACAACATATTTCTTGCCTACCCGATCGATCCCCATCCCTAAAGAGATGGCGAGCTCGTTCATTTCCCGCCGGTCCCAGCAGCCCGTAAGCGGAAGCATGAGTATCAGTACCGACAACAGGATCGGAATCCGCTTGAACGTCATATTAGCTGCCATTCTTTCCTTTGGATTTACGCTGGCGTACCGGATTCAGCTTGCTGAACATGCTGGGCCTTTTTCTCAAGCCGGGATGGGGAACCCGCACAATGACATCCTTCTGGTCTTGGAACGTTATCGGCCCTTCCGGAGCCATATAAGGCACCCCGAAAGAGCGCAGGCTGCTCAAATGAAGCAGCAATGCTAGCAGTCCGATGAAAATGCCGAACATGCCGAACGCTGCGGCAAGTCCCATGAACAAGAATCTCGTAATCCTTACCGCAATGGACATATCGAACTCCGGTATGACATAGCTCGAAATCGCCGTGATCGACACGACGATAATCATGCTGGCGGAGATAATCCCCGCTTCTACCGCAGCCTGGCCGATAACGAGCGTGCCGACAATGGAAACGGCTTGACCGACGGTTCTCGGCATGCGGATGCCGGCCTCCCGCAAAATCTCGTAAGTCGCTTCCATAATCATCGCTTCGATAAAAGCGGGAAACGGTACGCCTTCGCGCTGGGCAGCCAAGCTGATCAGCAGCTGAGTCGGCAGCATTTCCTGATGAAACGTGGTGACCGCGATATAAAGGGCTGGTACAAGCGCAGCGATAAATAGCCCGAAATAACGGAGAATCCGAAGCAGCGAGCTGATATCTGCGCGCTGGTAGTAATCCTCCGCCGATTGGAGAAACTGCACGAACAAGGCAGGCACAAGCAGTACATGAGGCGTGCCGTCAATCAGGATCGCAATGCGTCCTTCCAGGATCGCGGCGGCAACGACGTCCGGCCGTTCCGTATTTTGAACGGTCGGATAGAGCGTATACGTCTCGTCTTGAATAAACTCCTCGATATACCCGCTTTCCAGAATCGCATCGGTATTGATTTCCGAGAGCCGCCGGTTGACTTCCTTCAATGCCGTTTCGTCGGCAATGCCTTGTACATACATGATCGAAACGTTCGTTTTCGTCACTTTTCCGATCTGTTGATTTTTCAGAATAACGCTCGGATTTTTGATGATGCGCCGAATAAGTGCGGTGTTGACACGGATATTTTCCGTAAAGGCTTCCTTCGGTCCCCGAATGACAGACTGGTTAGACGGCTCGGAGACCGTCCTTTGCTCCCAATTCGCCATGCAGATTTTGAGGCAGGAAGCACAACCGTCAACAAGAAGAATCGCAAAGCCATTTATGAGCGCATCGGCCGCGGGCTCCTGCTGGCCAACTTCCGCGACCTGCCCTGCCGTCAGCACGGAATTTTTCAAATATCCCGGAAGCTGCTCCAGCACGATTTCTTTGCCTCCAGCAGCAGTCTCGGTTTGAAACAGCGGCTCTAAAATAAACTGTTGAATCATTTTCTCTTCTGCCAACCCGTCAATATATAAGAGGACCATGTCCCGCCGGACACCGCCCGCTCCGCTTTGAAACTCACGGACGAGCAGATCATCGCTTTCGCCTAACCGCTGCTTCAACGCCAATAAATTCTCATGAAGGCCGGATTTCAAGCTTGGGTTATTCTCCATCTGCATGCACCATCCTGTCATTCATGATGTATAATAGAAATTATTTCCTTGCGGCTATTCATTTAAACAAAAAAGAACGCACCCATCCCTGGTTATGGGACGAGTGCGTACTCGCTAACTCCGTCAATACCGCTTAAAAAGTAGAGGTGATTTGCTGCGCAACTCCGGTATGCGCCGCAATATACGATTTCTCGATTACTTCCACAACGTGGCGCGCATGTTCAAGAGATGCAACCGGCGTCCTTTCATGACGAATACAATCGACAAGGTGCATAATGTCTACATAGATGTGCGGCTCTGGAAGCGTAAGGTGCTCTCCGCGCAGGAGCGGATGCTCGGAAATCGGCGTCTGGATCAGCTCCTCGCTGCCTCCGCGGAGAATGCGCAGCTCGGAAGGCCAGCCTGTCGCATCATCCAATTTGGAAATCTCCACACCGCCATCGCTTCCGTACAACGCGAGCTGCCCCCAGTACATATGTACGCCGTGATGGCAAAGCCCGGCCCCGACCGTCACAAAGCAGTTATGACCGAAATCCAGTACCATCCACGTGTTATCATCCATTTCCACATCGATGACCTGATCGTCAAAGCGGCGTTCATTGCGGACAATGCCGGACATTGCGGTTACTCTGCGCACTGGGCCGAGAATGCCCGTAACGGAATGAAGCGAATAGACGCCCATGTCATAAATCGGGCCGCCGCTTGGTTTCTTATAATACCAAGTCGGGTCTCGCCGAATCGACGTATTGCCTGATTGATACATTTCTACGCCGTGACCGCCGCCCGTATTGTTGGCAAAGCCCCAGTACATGTGGCCGAAATCGCCTTTCTGGACCAGTTCGCGAATTTTGCTAAGCGAAGGCGCAAGCATCTGACCAGGCGCGGACACCAGCTTTAACCCGGTATCCTTAACCGCTTGCATGACTCGATCGGCTTCGTCGAGCGTTAGCGCCATCGATTTATTCACGTACACGTGCTTTCCGGCTCTAAGCGCCATTTCGGCTTGCGCCGCATGCAAAAAAATCGGAGTAGCAATGATTACCATATCGATATCGTCCGATTGGATCAGTTCTTCAAAGCTATTATAACTGCGCTCCGCGCCAAACTGATCGGCGACGGCTCTTGCGCGCTCGCCGTCTACATCGCAAACGGCGACCAATTCCAAATGCTCCTGCGCATCCGGCTGCGTAATATGCGGTAAAATCCCTCTAATGGAAACGCTGCCACAACCTGCGTGGCCTACTCTTAATTTTTTCACTGCTGCTTCCTCCTTAAGCGTTTATGTTTATAATAGGAAAAGAGTTCATCTATAACCGGGAGAAATCGAAATTGCATATTTATATTGATTCGGAAAATAATGAACGGCAGCTGCCTTTGTCTCTTATCGACGTCGGTTATCAGAAAATAACCGAAAACTACAAACACAGCTGGCCATTCTATCAAATTGTGTGCTGTTATCAGGGCGAGGGCAGCGTGACGATCGACAACAACGTTTACCGCCTGTCCCAAGGATCGATATTCTATCTCTCTCCTAATACCGAGCATGAGTACCATCTTGATGGCAATCCGTACTTCCTCTCCTGGGTATCGTTTAACGGCTACTTGATGGAGCGGCTCCCTAAGGATTACGAATTACCGGACGATTGCAATCATGCCGTCATTCAGGATCGCTTCTATCCCAGGATCCATATGCAAATCATGTCGATCCTAGAGCATTTTGATATGTCCTATCTGATTGAACGCACCTCAGTGTTGATGTATGGCATTTTGATCGAGTTTTTTATTCAGTATAAGTCTAGACATTCGGCAAGCAATCCGATCAATCAGAATCATCTGATCGATGCGGCGATCGATTGGATGAAGAGCAACATCCAGACCCCAACCGACATCAGCTGCTTGGCCGACAATCTAGGCATATCCAGGCAGCATTTGAACCGTTTGTTTCGCAGCCGGTTCAACACGACAACGAAAGATTTTTTTATGAAGCTCAAAATCTTGCAGGCTGAAAAAGATTTGATTCACTATCCGGAAATCGCCGTCAAAGACATCGCGCTGCAGCTGGGCTTTGTGAACGCAAGCCATTTCACGAAAGTGTTCCATAAGATCGCCGGCGTATCGCCGACCGAACACCGAGCGAAGCAGCAGATACGCCGCACCGCCTTAAATAAGTAAACAGCACGTATGCGGGAGCCCCGACCCAAAAACCAACTCAATCGGGGCTTCCTGCGCTTTACTGGCGCCCCTTCTACCCTGTATCAGTAATAAGCTTTGCTCGTTACATAATCGAACTCGACTCCGCATGGCCCTGCGCTTTCATCCACTTCCCGGTATACGAGTTCGCCCCGATGCGTATACAGCGTATCTTCCATCACCTTTACGGCCGAATAGCCCGCATAATGGCATATAAACGACCTGCGGAACCGATCCTTCGACGTGTTCGGGTAGGAGCCGTGAATAACGCTTCCGTTAAAAAACAAAATGTCTCCGGCAGCCATATCGACTGGAACGATAGACATGCCTTCTGGAACATCCACTTCGTCGTTCGTGAAGGAGGTTTCCGGATCGGCCTCATGAGGGCAAAGGGTATCGAGCTGGCTCGATTCAGGAACCATCACCATGCCGCCGTTCTCTTGATCGGCATCGTCGATCGATACCCATGCCGCCATGCATGTTCCGGGAGATACTTTAAGATAATAATTATCCTGATGCAGCGCTTGTCCCTTCGCGCCTGGAGGCTTGAAATAGAACATGCTCTGCGACGCCAAAGGCTCCTCGTCAAGTAAATCAGCCAGCACGCCCATAATCTTCGGGTGAATCATAAACGGAATGATATTCGGGTCCGCCCTGTGGGGATTGATCATCCTCGGATAAACCCGGAGCAGGTCCCCTTCCGCTTCTTCCAATGAAACAGGCTTAAATCCTGGAAACGATCCTTTGGCATGAAGCGTCATGAAGTAATCTTTAATTTCGTCTACTTCCTCTATCGATAACAGTCCCTTTTTGAGAAGAAAGCCGTTTTGCGTAAATTGCTGCTTCTCCTGTTCGGTAACAAGACCGGTTAACAGCTGCTTTTCCATGTAATCACTCCCATTGCTGCTGGTATTTATACAACTATTGTATGGGAGTGTCCCACGGGAAAACATAATCTATTTGTCGCAGGCTGTTCTAAAAGGAATCTTGCCTGCAAAAAATAGGCCAACCCGTACATGCTGGCTGACCTCTTATTACGATATGCCCGCTGATTTTACGGACGTCTTCTAACACCTTATTCCGAGGCTATTAAGGCTTCGCGATCCGCAGCTTCCGGCGGTTGCTCCAGCCACCCATGATCGATCAGGATATTGGCGCCGTCCTCGACATAATCGCCTACCTGCAGCAGGAAGCGTCCATATTTCGCCGCTAAATCATGTCTTGCGCTCAAGGAAACCGCATTCCCATAGGATCTAATACGCATCGCAAACATATCCAGCTTATGGAACAGCATTAATTTATCCGAGAATGGAGATACCGTGGAAGCCGTAACCAAATGATCAACAATTGGCGGTGAAGCAAGGTTTTCTCGTTCAAGAAACCTGTTGAACTGTGCATGATGTTTACCCGCAATCTCCTTGCCTCTTACAAAATAAGCTTTGGCTTGCTCCGATTTTGCAACTTGGCTGAAAGCGATCAGAACGGCTTTGCTTGTTGCCGTATTTTCAATGTTATCGTACAAATGCGTGATTTCCATCGCCTGAAGCGGCCTTATTTCTCCAAAAAAACCGTTCAGGTAGCTTTGTTTTTTGATAAAATCGATCTTTTTCGGATAAGGGGTATACGGGGGCTTCGTTATTAATCCTTTGGCTATTAGCCCATCGTTGACCATGTTCATCAAGTCCAGAGTAAGGCTTACGCATTGGGTGAAAAATTCGCGAATATCGGGTCTTGTGACGATCGGAACGGCGATGGAATACATGCTTAGTCCGGCTTTGCCCAAATATTTCAAATAGTGCAGGTAAAAGTCGTCCGCAAACAACCGCGGCGCCCCTTTGATCACATCGTCTTCCGTAAACCCGATCGGTACTGGAAAATGATCCTTCGTCATGATATCTTTTATGGTTTGGACGAACTGCCCGGATGTGCTGAGAGCATGTTGAAGGACTCTTTTTATGTCTGGATCTTGTACATGCTCCAACATATGACTCATCACGCAAATCGCCATGGTGTTTCCCATATAAGTGGCCCACAGTTTGCCTTGTTCCGCAGAGGTCAAGACATCATTGGCGTCGCTTGCATCGCTAATTTGACTTGCGACTGTCGGTTTAATAAATTTCATTTCACTATCTCCACCTAGATCATTTTCCCTTTATTATCACCTCTAACCACTTTATCGATACGAATTTGTTATGTCGCATGACTTGCTAGATAATGAAAAGCTTGAACCGCGGCATCTGCCACTTCCGCGTCTTGAGCGCTAGTTCCTCCGCTGACGCCAACGCCGCCAATCACTTTATTGCGGCTGCGCAACGGGATCCCCCCGCCTAAAATGACAACCCGGCCATTGTTGGTCGTATTGATGCCATATGCATCGCCTCCCGGCTGAGCCATCTGAGCGATGACTGAGGTCGGCATCTTCAAGGCTACGCTGCTCCAGGCTTTATTCTGCGAAACTTCGATATCGCCAGCCCGCGCTTGATCCATCCTATAGAAGGCAACCATGTTCCCCCCTTCGTCTGCGATGGCGATGTCGCAGCGAAGTCCCATCAGTACCGCTTTGTGCACGGAAGCCGCAAGTAAATGTTTTGCCAAGGTTAAGCTCATGTAGTCAAGCTCATTCTTGCGATAGAAAGCAAATGGAGGCTGAGCATAGGAAACGACTGATCCGGTTCGCCCGACGATTTGATAAAAAGCCTGTACCGCCGTATGTGCCACTTGCAGATCTTGTGCGCTGGTTCCGCCGCTTACCCCGATCCCGCCTACGATTTGATTCCCGGCTTTGAGCGGAATCCCTCCTCCTAGAATGACGACCTTCCCGTTATTCGTGGTATTCACGCCATATGCATCGCCACCGGGCTGAGCTAAACGGGCAAGCTCCGCAGTCGGCATCTGCATGGTTACGCTAGTCCAGGCTTTATTGGGCGCGATGTCGATTCCAACAAGCACGGCGTTGTCCATCCGGTGAAACGCGATCAAATCCCCGCATTCATCTACAATCGCGATGTTGACGGGCAGTCCGATCTGAAAAGCGCGATGCTCAGCCGTTGTAATCAAATGTATGGCCAGCTCCAACGTGATCCGATCCATCTCGTTCCTCCTCTTATGCACCATAACCAAGCAAGCCTTGCCATATAGAAAAAGTCTGCTGGAGGGCAGACTTTTACTCATCCGTATCAAGTTACAATCGTTCCCCCGTTTACGAACGCGATTTGCCCCGTAATATAGGAAGCATCGTCCGAGGCCAGAAGCACATAGGTCGGCGCCAGTTCAAACGGCTGTCCCGGTCTTCCGAGCGATACATCCGTGCCGAACGTAGTCGTTTCTTCTGCCGTAAACGCCGTTGGTATTAGTGGCGTCCAGGTTGGACCGGGAGCCACAGCGTTTACCCGAATCCCTTGCTTAGCCAGCGATAGAGCAAGAGAGCGGGTTAAAGAAACAATGGCGCCTTTCGTAGCGGTATAGTCGATCATATTTGCCATTCCTGAAAAAGCTGTATCTGATGTCGTATTGATTATGGCGCTTCCGGAAGGAAGATGAGGCAAGGCCGCCTTAATCATCTCAAAGAATGAAATGATGTTGGTATGAAACGTGTCCAGCAGCTGGTCACGGCTAATGTCCAAAATGCTGTTCTGGTGATATTGAACGCCATGATTATTCACGAGGATATCAAGCTTGCCAAATGATTTCAGAGTGGTCTCCACCACATGGGCGCAAGCCCCTTCAGCTCTTAAATCCACTGCAAGTGTGACGCATCTGCGGCCCAGTTGTCGGATTCTTTGCTTCGTCTCCTCTGCATCCCGATGCTCGTCTAGGTAAGGGATGACCAATTCGGCGCCCTGCTTGGCAAAAGCGATCGCAACTGCCCGGCCAATGCCGCTGTCGCCTCCAGTCACGATAGCCACTTTATTTTGCAGTCTCCCGCTTCCGGTATATGCCGGATTTTCGGAGATGGGCCGAGGATTCATGAGATACTCATACCCCGGCCTTCGGTTCTGGTGTTGGGGAGGAAAAACAATCGGCACATCCGTGCATTGTTTTTTCCATCCGATATAAGGGTACATTGGAAATGGCATCTGCCATCCTCCTTCTGAACACACGATATCGAAATATATTCCGAAGACTATGAAAACATGATGGCAGACAGAAAAGACCTTGAGGACTCTCTTCCCTCAAGGTCTTATGCAATCATTCACGGAACGTTTACAACGAATGGTACTGTAAAAACATGACCATCCCGCTGGAATTGTCCCCAAATTTTATAAATGCCGCTGTGCGGGAACGAGGTCATAAATGCGGCGTCCGGTCCCGAGGCTTGTTCATCCGTTGGATGCACATGAAGATATTCCTCGCCTTCTTGATTAAGGATCACCACATGGCCTACCGCCCCAAGGTACGGCTGCAAGTCGGTAATCGGTTCCTTCGATTGCGCGTCCTTGATCGTGAAGGTCAAGCTTAGCTCCGTATTGGCCTTAAGCTGGTCAAACGAAAGCGATACTTCCTTGCCGTCGACGGTTTTTGCTAATTCCGCATCTGGTTCAATCGGCTTTGCCGCCGGTGCTGTTCCTTGTACCGAAATCCACTGGCTTTTACTCAATGCCCCGATGCCTGTAGGCGCAAAATCAGAAATGATGTTATACTGTCCAGCGGACGGAAACCGGGTCGTTATCGTAAACTGGCTCTTCCCATCGTATTCGGGGTGAATATGGTTAAAGAAAGAAAGATCTTTGCTCACGATGATCATGTGCATCTTCTTCTCATGCTTAACATCGAAATTGTCGATCGGCTTTCCGTCTTTATCCTGTATTTGAACTGTAATCTTCGTATCCTGAGCGGGCTCGGGTTTGTCCGTGGAAAGCTTCAAAATGGCTTTCACGCTGTCCGCTTGCGACTGACCGGCTACAGCCGCCATGTCCTTATGCCCGCTATGCTGATCATGGCTAGATTTGCCGCAAGCCGTTAACATAGCGGCCATCATCACTATTGTAAACGCTAATTTCTTCATGGTTACCTCCATTATAGTCTCACCCGCTGCAACCGTAACGCATTCAAGACGACCGATACGGAGCTGAGCGCCATTGCTGCCCCTGCCACCCAAGGCGCAAGGAGTCCGACAGCTGCAATCGGGATGCCGAGCGTGTTGTAACCGAGTGCCCAGAACAAATTTTGCTTAATGTTTGCCATCGTTTTGCGGCTCATCATAATCGCGCTAACAATGCTTGTGAGGTCTCCGCGCATCAGCGTCACATCGGCTGCCTCCATCGCAATATCGGTCCCCGTTCCAATCGCTATCCCAACGTCAGCAGTCGCAAGAGCGGGCGCATCATTAATGCCGTCGCCAACCATTGCGACTTTTTTGCCCTGGGCTTGCAGCCGCTTCACTTCATCTGCTTTACCTTCCGGAAGCACTTCGGCAAGAACATGCTTGATCCCGACTTTATCGGCAATCGCTGAAGCGGTACGCTTGTTATCGCCGGTAATCATGATGACCTCGATGCCCATTTTCTGCAAGGCTGCTACCGCATCTTTGGAAGTTTCCTTGATGGTATCCGCAACCGCTACTATTCCAATAAAGGCGGAATCAACGGCAGCCAGCATCGCGGTTTTGCCTTCTGATTCGTACCGCTCCATCGTTTTGTCTGCTTGACCGAAATCAATGTTTTCACGAAGCATCAGCTTACGCGTCCCAACAAGCACTTCCTTGCCTTCAACAATGGCACGTACGCCATAGCCTGGAATAGCTTCAAAATGTGCTGCCGAAGCAAGCGTTATCCCTCTCGCGGCGATTCCAGCCACGATCGCTTCGGCGAGCGGATGCTCCGATTGCTTCTCCGCCGAACCGATCAGCATGAGCGCCGCAGCTTCTTCCATCCCTTCGATTCTCACGTCCGTCAGTTCCGGCTTCCCTTTCGTCACCGTACCCGTCTTATCTAAAATAACGGTCTCCACGCGATGCATCGATTCCAAATGCTCTCCGCCCTTGAAGAGGATGCCGAACTCTGCCGACCGTCCCGATCCGGCCATAATGGATGTGGGGGTGGCTAGACCAAGCGCGCAAGGGCACGCGATAACAAGTACCGCAATCGCTTTTTCCAGTGCCGAAGCAAACTCCCCGGGGGACACGAAAACAAACCAAATCACGAATGTTATCGCCGCTATGCCCACGACAATCGGCACGAATATCCCGGAAATCGAATCCGCGATGCGTTGAATCGGCGCTTTTGAGCCCTGCGCATCTTCGACCACTCTAATGATTTGGGCAAGTGCCGTTTCTTTGCCGACACGGGTAGCTTTTACTTTCAATGCTCCATGCTTATTAACGGTCGCGCCAATGACAGTGTCGCCTGCTCTCTTTTCAACCGGCATGCTTTCGCCAGTGAGCATGGCTTCGTCAACGGCAGTTTGACCTTCTAGCACTTCTCCATCGACTGGAATCTTCTCTCCAGGCTTAACGAGAACAAGATCCCCGATCAGCACGTTCTCGACCGGGACCGCGATTTCTTGACCATCCCTGACAACGGTGGCCGTTTTGGCTTGTAAGCTCATCAATTTCTTGATGGCTTCCGATGTGCGCCCTTTCGCGAGAGCTTCGAACAGTTTACCTAAAATAATTAACGTAATCAGAATCGCGCTTGTTTCATAGTACATATCCGGCGAATGATGAGTATTCGGTGAAGCTGCCCACTTAAGCGTTAAGTACAAGCTGTAAAAGTATGCGGCCGACGTGCCAAGCGCAACAAGCACATCCATATTGGCGCTTTTATTGCGAAGGGCTTTATAGGCGCCTACATAAAACTGGCTGCCGATGATAAACTGGACCGGCGTAGCCAGAACGAGCTGAAACCAAGGATTCATAAAAATTTCGGGGACAAAGATCCAACTTGTGAAGGTAAAGTGGCCCACCATTGCCCAGAGAAGCGGAAGCGATAAGGCAGCCGACACGAGCAGCTGGATTTTCTTATGACGAATTTCTCTTTGCTTGTAGTCGCCGTCCGCGGCTTCTTCCTTGCGAATGGCTTGGTATCCAAGATGGTCTACTTTCTTGATCATATCGGTTACCGATATATCATTTGCGTTGAACTCGACATGCGCCGTCTCCGCGGCAAAATTCACCGTGGCACGGCTTACGCCGGCAAGTTTGTTGAGCCCTTTTTCAATTCGATTCGCGCATGCCGCACACGTCATGCCTACCAATTGAAAATCCACTTGGTCCGTTTCGGATACGTTCGCTTTCATCTATCTTCACCTCATCTTCGAAATACCCTATAGGGGTATATTTTAATCAAAAAAATATAGTGCCAAGGAGGAGCTGCTCGGCAGCCCCCGTTATTTTGCGACCTCATAGCCTTGCTCTTCAATCGCTTCTTTAATGACGTCCAATGTGACTTTGGATTCATCGAACTCAATCGTAACGGACCCGGTTTTCAAGTCTACTTTGCCGGTAGCGCCTAGTTTATTTACAGCTCCTTCAACGGAATTAACGCAGTGACCGCAAGACATCCCTTCAACTTTCAAAATCGTAGTTTGCATGATTCATCTCTCCCTTTATTATTTGATCAATTTATTCATCGTAATCATAAGTTCTTTAATGACCTCATGATCGCCTTCCTGAATTCGCTCGATTACGCAGCTATTCATGTGATGTTCAAGCAGCAGCTTCCCAACGCTATTCAAAGCGGATTGGACTGCGGCGATTTGATTAAGTACGTCATCGCAATAGGTGTCCTTCTCGATCATGCCCTTTAACCCGCGAACCTGACCTTCAACGCGATTTAATCGCGAGATCAAGTTGCTTTTCAGCTTATCGGAATGATGACTTTTCCGTTCGCTGGAATCGGTATGGCAATGTTGAGCATGTTCGTTATCCGTTTGCTCCATCATTAGGATTCAGCCTCCCTTACACATACAATACCATACCCCCATAGGGTATTTCAAGTGGGTGAAATAGCTTATTTTGATGACTACCCTTGCAATCGGTATCACTATATCATAATATTACGATATTACGATTCAACAAGTGAGGTTGTTTTTCAAATGGAACTCAATTTAAAGCAGTTTAACGAGACTGCAGACATACTAAAGGCGCTTGCTCACCCCGTACGACTATGTATCGTAAAAGGACTTCTTCAAAAAGGGGCTTGCAACGTCGGCTATATGCAAGAATGCTTGGATCTTCCGCAGTCTACCGTATCCCAGCATTTACAAAAGCTCCGAAACTTCGGCATCGTCGCAACGGAACGCAATGGACTTGAAGTCATCTACACCATCGCTGACGATCGAGTGAAACAAATCATCCAGATTTTCTTCGGGGAGGATCCATCATGAGCAAGAAAGTATTGATTGTCGGCGGTGTTGCAGGCGGCGCATCTGCGGCTGCGCGGCTGCGCCGTTTAGATGAACATGCGCACATCGTCATGTTTGAACGCGACGAATACATCTCCTTTGCCAATTGCGGGCTGCCTTATTATATTGGGGACACGATTAAAGACCGCTCTAAACTGCTCGTGCAAACGCCGGAAGCGATGAAAAAGCGTTTTAATTTGGATATACGGACAGAGAGTGAAGTCATAAGCGTCGACCCGATATCCAAAACGGTCCGCGTACACAGCAAAGAACGCGGTGTTTACGACGAGCGTTATGACTATCTTATTCTGTCGCCTGGCGCTAAACCTATTCGTCCGGCATTGCCAGGGATTGAAAGCTCCAAAATCTACACCTTACGCAACATGGCCGATACTGATCGCATTAAAAAACGGATTACAGCTGCGAATACAAGGTCAGCGATCGTCATCGGCGGCGGTTTTATCGGAGTGGAAATGGCTGAAAATCTCAAAGAGACCGGACTCGATGTAACCCTGGTTCAATCCGGAGGCCAGCTCTTATCGCCGCTTGATTCCGAAATGTCCCATGTCCTTGCCAAAGAATTGGAACACCATGGCGTGAAGCTAATCTTCTCGGATACCGCGCAATCATTCAAAGAAACCGAACATCAAATCCAGGTCGCACTAGACAGCGGAACAACGTTAACCGCTGATATGGTGATATTAGCCATTGGCGTCACGCCTGACACCGCTTTCTTGAGCGATAGCGGCATTGCGCTAACTTCGAAGGGACATATCATCGTTAACGATCGGTTAGAAACCAGTATGGATGGTGTTTTTGCTGTCGGCGATGCAGTGCAAGTCACAGATTTTATCAATGGAAACAAGACTGCGATCCCTCTAGCCGGACCTGCCAACAAACAAGGACGAATTGCGGCGGATAATGTTTGCGGTCTAGGTACGACCTATAAAGGCTCGCAAGGGACAATGATTATTAAGGTATTTGGCCTAACCGGAGCGGCCACGGGGAATAACGAGAAGACGCTTCAACGTTTAGGGATTCCTTATCACGTCACTTATGTCCACCCAAGCTCTCATGCTTCTTATTATCCCGGCGCCACTCCCCTTACTATCAAGCTGCTGTTTGATCAAGGGGGCATAATATTAGGCGCACAAGCGGTCGGCTTTGACGGCGTGGATAAGCGTATGGATGATATCGCAACCGTCATTCGCTTCCGGGGAACCGTGCACGACCTCGCTGAACTCGAGCTTTCGTATGCGCCGCCGTATTCCTCTGCAAAAGATCCGGTCAATATGGCCGGTTACACGGCTGAAAACATTCTTGCCGGCCGAACCCAGGCGTTCGTGCCCCGGGATTTGAATAAGTTCAATCCTGACCAAATGATGCTGGTGGACGTTCGTTCGGAAATCGAGCATAAGAACGGACACATTCCGGGCTCCCTCCTCATCCCCGTTGATGAGCTGCGCGGACGCTTGAATGAATTGGATCCTGCTAAAGAGATTTGGGTGTACTGCCAAGTAGGTATGAGAGGTTACATCGCATCACGAATTCTGATGCAAAACGGTTTTAACGTTCGCAATTTGTCCGGTGGCTACAAGACCTATCAGATGGCGACATATACGCCGTCCGAATATATAGCGCCGCAAGCTTCACGGAATACGGATGCCGATAGCCGTCTTGAAACAGCAGCCGCGCTAGAACAGCGAGACCAAGAGCTGCGAGCTGATGTCGTGTTGGATGCTTGCGGTCTATCCTGCCCGGGTCCGCTTATAGAGGTTAAACAGAAGATGGATCAATTGGACGACGGGCAGCTGCTGCGCGTTACTGCCTCCGATCCCGGTTTTTACGAAGACATTCAGGCTTGGGCCCAAATGTCGCATCATGAAGTGCTTCAAGTAGCTAAGACACTAAGCGGCAAGATTGAGGCTTTGGTAAGAAAAGGAGCTCCCGCACGTATATCGCCATTTGAGCCGGCGGCAGCACGTAATGAAGGCAGCTCCATGATCGTATTCAGCGGCGATCTCGATAAGGCGATTGCCTCCTTCATTATTGCCAACGGTGCGGCAGCCAGCGGCAAGAAGGTGACGATGTTCTTCACCTTCTGGGGACTGAACGTGATCAGGAAGCCAGATAAAGTACCGGTAACGAAAAGTTTTATCGGCCGAATGTTCGGAATGATGATGCCGCGCGGCAGCCGAAAGCTATCGCTGTCCCAAATGAACATGATGGGCCTGGGTGCCAAAATGATCCGGGGAGTCATGAAAGGCAAACAGATTTCGTCTTTGGAGGAATTGATCGAGACTGCGATCCGGCAAGGTGTCGAGGTTGTAGCTTGTCAGATGTCTATGGACGTGATGGGCATTACACCTGAAGAACTGATCGACGGGGTGAAAATCGGCGGAGTCGGTTACTATCTTGGAAAGGCAGATCAATCCGGAATCAATTTATTTATTTAACTTCAACAGCTAACAGAACCTCCTGAATCCGCGGAGACCAAAAAATGCAGAACCGCCTTTATAATGGCGGTTTTTCTTTTGATTGGAACTTAACAATAAGACATAACATAGGCTAAATAATAAAGAGACCCAAACAGGGTCTCTTTAGAGTGTAGAGAAACCTACATTTTTCAAACTGTGGGATTCTCTTTTGTTTTTTTCCAGATGGAAGGCAAACTATTCGAAATTGCCTCATGCTACCGCGCATACGCTAACGGTTGCCACGCAAGCTATTTAGCCTCAAATGGCCCATTTGAAATTCTAACGGTTCTCAGAACCGCTATTTGCTATTGGGGCAGCGAATTCTTCCCATTTGGCTCAAGTAACGCCTCTGGCGACCGTTAGATTTTAAGAAAGGCTATTTTAGGGCAAATAAACACTGGGGCATCCGTTAGAATTTTCGGGCGCTCTCTCGTGCTACCGCGCACTCGCTAACCATATAAAAGTCGGTAAGCCCGCCAATCAAACGATGGTGGGATTCTCTGCAATCTAAAGAGACCCGAACAGGGTCTCTTTTTAATTCGGTCTTTTATCCATTTGCTCAAATAGATAAAAGATGAGTGCCAAGCCTGCGCCAACGATTACAAAGACAAGAAGATTCGATAAATCATAAGCATCCCGAAGCCGATCCATCAGCACAAACCAAATAAATGCGACAACGTATTTTAACCATCTGCTTCTCACTGAATAAATCCTTCTCTCGTGACCAAATGACTTCTTCTTCTATCTTGCCCTGTCAATTACTTTCTTACTAGCCGCTCAGAGAAGAATGAAATCCCGCGTTTGAATGCGCACAGTCCATATAACATCGAGCTCCAGTCGATCAAGGTCACATGCGTCGGATACCATCTGTTCGGCAGCTCGAGATGCGGCCATGAATATCTGTGCAATCCGTACTTGTAAGCCGCTCTAAACTTTTGCTCATCCTCCCGATCGTTTTCATTCGTGTATACGTCATATGGGATATGCGTCTGATAGAGAGCGTATAAATCATAGATGCCTGCAGGATAAACCGGCAGGAAACCTGCGACGACGTAGGCTGAAGCAATGTCCCCCGGCGATCTGTCGATCGCATCCGCGTGGTAGCCCGGCACGCCCTCGCCCTCCAGACCACCGTTCGGGCCGGCTCCGTAACCCCAAACATAGGACGGAACATTCAATTCTTTCCACTTCAAGCGGTCAGCCATGCAAGCGTTGGCATAAAACTCGCGGTAAACCGGGCTCGTCGCGTATTCCGGCACCAGATAGAAAGGAAATTGATGGACGAAAGAGGACAAGAAGACCGGCGGGTGATCGGCAAGCACCGGAATATCGCGGTAATGCGAAATCGGCAGCTCTTTGATGCGTTCCTCCGCGAAATTGTTATGCCATAGATCCTGAATGTCTTGATTGTCCGGCTGGCACAACAGAGCAAGATAAGAAACCAATACATATTCGTTATACGCAGGCAAAGGCGCAGTGCCTTGACCATCCTTCACGATCATGTTGATTACGCCCTTGTCCTTATCCGCTACAACCACGCGCCAGTCGATCGACTGCAACAGCTCCTGCGCCAATTGTCCGAGTTCAGGAGCCCGGTCCTTGAAATGTTGTCCGGCAATAAGCGCACCGACGACTAACAACGAAGTATCGATGGTCGATATTTCGGAACGGATGTTTTCTCCGGTTTCCATATCGATAAAATGCGCGAAAAATCCGGTAGCTTCATCGCGAGCAGGACGGCATCCGTCGATTTGTCCCAGAACGCAGCGCAATGTGACCAGCGCTTTCTCGGCGGCATGCTCATCCCAGCCTTCCATATCGGCAACGCACAGGCTGATCAGACCTACACCGGTGGCTGCCATGGAGCATCTGGCTTCGGGATTGTCACGGAATGCGTAATAACCATCTCCGTACAAGCCCGTTCTTTGATTTCGCGACGCATCGAATAAGGCATAGGAATCCTTGTACTGTCTGTCGAAAAACGCTTTCACTTTGTTCGGCAGCTGTTCATAATATTCGGTTACTTGGTACATGCTCCTCACCTCTTCTGCAGTTCATAGATGCAAGATGCTCAAATAAAACTGGCCATGCATCTTGAGCTATTTTAACACTATCTCCCTGCCAATGGTATTCTGTATGTTAAATAAGAATGGAACAGTTGTTGAGCCAACTGTTCCATTCCTCGGTTCTTATTTAATTGTGCGAGATGCCTAGAACGCGCAAACTGCTCCGACATAAAACAGGAACCATAGTTAGAAGACCTAGATACGATTCCTTTCTTTTGTTATTTCTTTATTTCACTTCGTTCAAGTGTTCTTCCAAACGGTCCCAAGTTTCGGAGATACCCTGCAGCATACCCATGTCAATCACCGTCTTGAGAGCTTCTGCGCTCACATATTCGGCACGGTTGACAAGCTTTGTCTTGCCGCCCTGATCGACAAACTCAAGCGTGACCTCAGTCGCAGGCAAGTTCTCGTCAACGTTGCCTTCCGCATCCGAGAAGTAATCGGTGTAGACGATTTTCTCCGGTTTGACAATTTCTTTATAAACGCCTTTACCCCAGGATTCCATGCCATAGAACTCGCCTTGGCTCTGATCCATGCACTTCATGCAGTAGTGCCAAACACCGCCCGGCCGAAAATCAATCTTGCAAACCGGAACCTCCCAGCCTCTCGGACCCCACCAGCGCTTGAGATGCTCTGCCTCGCTAAATACCTTAAACACGAGATCGCGCGGCGCGTCGAACACGCGCTCAAGGACAAGCACCTTTTCGTTCTCTACTCTTGAAACTGTTGCACTCATGGACATTGTTATTCCTCCTCATGATTTTTCATTTGCAGTTCACGCAAGTAGGCATCCAGATTATCGAATCTGTCTTCCATAATGCGTTGGAACGACTTTAACCAATCATTCAACTCTTGGAACGGCGCAGCCCGAAGCTTGTAAATCCGGCGGTTGGCTTCCGCCTTCATTTCCAAAATCCCGTGATCGCTAAGCACCTTCAAGTGCTTCGATGCTTGAGGCTGGCGAAGTCCCAGCCGGTCTGCGATTTCCCCTACGGTCAGGGGACCTTCACGCAGCAGTTCGACGATTCTCATACGGTTAGGTTCTGCCAATGCGCTCAACGTCGTCACGTCCATGCCCGGAAGATTTCCTGACATGTCATTCACCTCATTAAGTGATGGTTTCTTGGTATAACTCCAACTCCTTCATCACTAATTATATCTCTGTCTTGATTTAAATATACATGACAAGGAATATTCCTGTAAAGGAATATTTGTGGCAAATCGAAAAAGTAGTTGAATTATTAAATTTTGATATCACTACTGAATATTACTAGATTAAGCGTTAACTAAAATATCTATTTCACCCGGACAACAATGGCGGCAACCTTCCTGAAATCAGCCATGTCACGATCTACGTGCAAAAACAAACTTGTGGCTGCTCGCAATCCTAATTGTCATACAAAAACTGAAGCCCGGCGATCCTGTATCGTCCGGGCTTCTGTAATCACTCTCGATTACGGTAGGCTTTTTCATGGTACTTCGTAATGATTTTGAACAGCGATTTGCCGGTGTCGTTTGGCTTGAAAGCAGGAACAATAGGCAGATACATCGCGCGGTAAGTTTCGGGTACCCAAATATAGCGGTGAACATAATCCGTCTGCAGGAAACCGGCTTTCTCCCAGAATCGAATGCGCTCCGCATTCTCGGCTGTCGGCTCCGCTTCCACCTCGATAATAATCGCGCGGCATGCCTCAGACGTTTCCGCCCAAGTGCGGATGGTTTCGACGCATGCGCGGCCGAGACCGCTCCCTCGCCTGCTTGCCCGCACGGCCAAATGATCGAGAATAACCACTTGCGCGACCCGATCGGTGGAGGTGAGTGCCATTGCGGCAACTTCACCAAACTCGTTCCACGTGTGCAGCGAACATAGCTTTCGTTCGAACATGCGGCGAATTATGGAGCGGTTCTTCCCCTTGTGCTCTGGGAAAGCCTCGCTCTAAACGACCTCCGCCTTCAGCCATAATGCTTCATCCCAAACCGTTGTTACGTTGTAGTCCATAGGCTGCATGAGTTTACAGATGGGAACATAGCTGCTCAACAAACTTTTCCAAGTATGCCTGATCAAGCTCGTCGAAGCGGTTCAACTCCGGGCTATCGATGTCCAATACCCCTAGCAGCTTGCCCTCCTTCATCATCGGAATGACGATCTCCGACTGAGAGGAAGCGTCGCAAGCGATATGGCCCGGGAACTCGTGAACGTTTTCGACCCGAACCGTCTCCCTCAAGCTGGCTGCTTTGCCGCAAACGCCGCGGGAGAGCGGAATGCGTACGCAAGCCGGCAGTCCTTGAAACGGTCCCAGCACAAGCTCGTCTTCTTTATACAGATAAAACCCGACCCAGTTGATTCGATTCAGAAACTGATTGAGCAGCGCCGATGCATTGGATAGGTTGGCAATGCGGTCCGTTTCTCCTTGCAGCAGGGCATGAAGTTGGCTGATCACCAAGTCATAATTTTGCTCGCGTGATCCGCTGTAGGCTTTCGTATGAAACATATCGTCGGCTCCTTTAAGCGTAAAAAAATGCAATCATCCCTTTATTTTAGCGCAAGGGGAGAATGCAGATCAATGTGAGTGCTCAGCCAGATAGTTGATTGCGGTATGCGAGATCAGATTTCGATCTCGATATGTGGAAGCGATGATGTCGGCATGCGTGCTTAAAATTCCGTTTTGCAAGAGTACGGCTTTGAATCCGCGCTCTATGGCTCCATTATAAGTAAATAAGACGCAATGCTCTGCCGCAAAGCCTGCGATAATCACCAATTCAACGTTTTGCTCCAATAAAATTTGTTCCAGTTCGGTTTGCCAAAATGCATTGGAGCTCTCTTTCGACACCTTCAAGTCGGATTCATCAATGCGGACTTCTGGAATAATCCCGAATGATTCACGATTCGATTCTAGCATGCCTTCAACATCTTGAATATGAATGACTACATGGCCTTTATCGCGAATGAGACCTGAAACATGATTGATATAAGCACACGCATGTTCGATTACTTTCTTGTCTAGGTCCTCTAAATAGACCGCTTGCATGTCAATAATTAAAAAACCTACCCGCATTGTACGCCTCCTTATAATCGATCATTAAAACTCCACATAAAACGGATGCTGCTCTTCTTGTAAACATAGCTCGATTCGTTGCTTGAAATTTCTCCAAGTGACCATCTCGAGTGCGGCTTCGATCGAGAAAAAACCTACCTCTAACGATTTGGCTGCTGCAGATACGAAATGCTTTGGAGCCACCTCATCGCCTCCTTAATTCCCATTCCCTATTTTGTTGTTTCATCGATGAGTTCCAGTCTTCGTGCTGAAGTTTGAACGGGAAGGGAATCGTTAAACATTCCTGTTGACCATAGTCGTACCTCTTGCTGCTCTTTAAGATCTTCAAATGTGATCGGAGCTCCTTGTGCATTGACGATTTCCGAATGCTCCCCGAATCCGAATAGGATACTGGGCTCTTCCTTACCCTCTTCAAGAATGAGAATCTGACGATGTGAAGGGTCGATCTTTACAATGGTTCCGACAAACTCCGCTTTCTCGCTCAAGGCTTGGATGTCGTAAGTGATCAACGCTGGGTCGATCAGTCGTTCAATTTCCGGTTTTGCTTTAGCTTCACTCGTATCGGGCATCGAAATGATAAGTTTGTTCTTTATTACATCAATATTGGAGCCGTATAAATTCAATGTACGATAAAGCTCGCGATCACTAAGCTTCTGCTGTGCCTCTTCAAGCTCTTCAATCGAATGAGCAACATGGACTAATTGATAAGTGCCGGCTGCATATTGGTCAGCAAGCAATTGCCTGATCTCATCATTCAATCCTACGATATTGATGTATACTTTCCCGTCTTTCAGATAGATATCGCCATTTGCAATCTGTTGTTCGTCCAAAAAACCGCGAACTCCGCCTGGTTCAGCCGCCGCATTGATCGTGCCGGTACCTGCCGGATTCCGGTCAGCCGTATCGACTTGCGGGGCATTCCCGGAATCGCCGCTTAATGATGTTGTAGAAGGTTCATCGTTGCTGCCGCTCGTTTCCATCCGCGGATCACAGCTAACGACAAGTACGGCTAAGCTAACCAGCAGCAGATTGAATAGTAATTGTCGTTTCATGGAACACCTCTCCTTCTCGAACATTAAGACGAGATTTCGGTTCATTATGTTGCCTGTCGAGCTTTAGAAATGTCTCGCGATCGTTACTAACCGCCTCACGCCTTCGCGCAGTTGACTTTCATTGACGAACGAAAAGCACAATCGGATGCGGTCATCAATAGCGTTCATCGGATCGCAAATCGTGCCCGGAATGAAAGATACGGATTGCCGCAAACATTCATCCAAATAAGGAGTCACCGGGAAACCATCCGGCAGCTTGATCCACAGATACAGCCCGCCTTTTGGACTGACCCATTGCCAGTCAGGCGCTTGCGCTTGGATCAGTTCTTCCTCCATAATGTCGCGCCGAATTTGCAGGGCAATGCGCAGCTTCTTCAAATGCTGCTGCATGCGGTCGGATTCGAAGTAATGCAGAAAAATCTTTTGATTGACGAGAGGAGTACCGTTATCCGCCAACGATTTAGACGAGATGAGCGGCTGAATGACCGATTTGCGCCCCATTACCGCACAGATTCGCAGCCCCGGGGCGACATATTTGCAAAAACTGCGGATGTACACGACCCACCCCTCCGTATCGTAAGAGAACAGCGGCGGCGGCGGCGGCTGATCGAAATACATATCGTTAAACGCATCATCCTCGATGAGCAGGCAGCGGTAACGTTCGGCCAGTTCGACAAGCTGCTTGCGCTGCGCCGATGGCACCGTGTAACCGGTCGGATTGTGAAAGGTCGGATTCATGTAAAAAAATCGCGGCCGGTGCTGCTTCATCACCTGCTCAACCTTCTCCAAATCGTAGCCTTCCGGCGTGATGTCCACGGCAAAAAAACGGGCGCCATACGCACGAAATACGTCCAGCGCCGCACTATACGTCGGCCGCTCGACCATGATCGCATCCATAGGCCGTATGTACGTACGAGCGATTAAGTCGATCGCTTGCTGCGCGCCGGATGTGATAAGCAGCTCGCTTGCCGTCAGCTGCAGCCGGTGCTTTCGAACCATGTACCTGCTCAAGTGCTCGCGTAATTCCTCATCCCCTTGTGCCGTGGAGTACGTGCCCATTAGCTTCGGATAGATATCGAACACTTGTTTCACATAGTCCGACAGGAACAAATTGGGCAGCAAGTTCGGATCGATGATCGCCGTCGAAAACTGATAAATAGCGGGTTTGCGCTGGATTTCGGATAACTTGTTTTTCCAATGGCGCTCTGAATCATCCGATTCGACCTGCGGCTTGTGCCTGCTAGCCACATAGTAGCCCGATTTCTCTTTGACCTCGACTTTGCCTTCCTGTTTGAGATGCTGATACGCCTTAAACACCGTCAGGCGGTTGACGTCGAGCTCCAATGCCAGCTGACGAACCGAAGGCAGCTTCTCCCCAGCGTTCCAATCGCCGCGCTCGATCTGATTCACCACATACTCATAGACTTGTCTGTATAGCATCGCTCTCGCCCCCATTACGTTGTTACCATTGTACACGATTTTCAATCGAATCTGTTCTATCGCTATTCCTCTGTTCTATTTGCATGCGAGTATGATACTTAACAAAGGGGGAGCAGCTATGATTATTGTCAACTATTTGATTGTATGTCTTATTTTCGGCACGACGTTTCTCGCGATCAAGATCGGCGTAGACGCTTCGGCGCCGCCGTTTTTCTCAGCGGGTGTGCGCTTCTTTGCCGCCGGCTTGATTTTATTTCTGTGGATGGTGTGGAGGAAAAAAGCCCGCTGGTCCATTCTGCTGCGCAAAGAAATGCTGCTGACGGGCATCGGTTTGACTTTCGGTACGTTTTCCACCTTGTACTGGGCCGAACAATACGTCAGCTCGGGTATCGCAGCGGTGCTGTCAGCTACAGGACCGATGATGATACTCGTGCTTCAAACGATTGCGCTGCGGAAACTGCCCGACAAACGGGCATTCGTCGGCTGCTTCATCGGCTTTGCCGGCGTAATATTGCTGCTGCTGCCTAGCTTGACAGTGTCGGCCAGCAAATGGTGGGTGATCGGCAGCATCGCCATTCTAGTCGGCGAATTTTGCTACTGCGCAGGTGCGCTCTACTCCAAAGGAGTCATTCAGCGCTTCCGGGACACGTCGCCGATTGCGCTGAATGCCGCTCAAATGCTCTATGGCGGGATTCTGCTGCTGCTGCTGTCGGTTTGCACAGAACCGCTGAATGTCAGCAACATGCTGGCGCCGAAAGCGATCGGCTCCATGCTCTACTTGATCGTCATCGGTTCCATGGTCGGACACAGCCTGTTCTACTGGCTCGTCGCCAAGACGAACCCTGTCTTTCCGTCCACATGGCTGTATATCTCTCCGCTCATCGCGTTGATCGTCGGCGTGTCGTTCTATAACGAAACGGTAACTTGGGTTTCGCAGCTCGGCGTCGTTACGATCATTACGGGGACAATTATCGTCAACTGGGACAGTTTGCGCCAGTTGCTCCGAAAGCGTGATCACCGCGCGGAGCCGGACCTGTTGCGGAAGCCCGAGATCCAGACATGAAAAAAGAGGCATTCCTATAAGCTGGCACTTGCTGCTTAGGGAACGCCTCTTTTGCTTCTATAACTTCCTTTTTTACTAGAGTTCGATATTTACGCTTCGGCTGACCACGCCACGGAAATCGTTATTTCACATCACTTATCCGGCGGGCAACATGAAGGACTGCGCCCCAATGACGGCGAACCGATCGATCCGGTCGTCGAAGGAGACGCTCGCGAATCTCGCTGAAGAGCTTGTTCTGCTTCCATTTCTCCATCAGGATGTGGCCGGAAAATGTTCGGAGCAGCTGAATATAGGCCTCAACCTGATAGATACGCTCCCAGTCGAAATGCCGAATATGAACGACCTCGAACAGGCCGCTTCGCTCAATCTCTTCACTCTGTTCACGCAATTCGCCTGACCGCGGACAGAATGAGTCGTCCGGTTTCCCCTCGCCTAATTCTTCGTACACGCTTTGGATTTCACGAAAGAACGGATCTCCGCCATCGGGAAACACATGGGCTGCATGCCAGAATGCCAGGTGTCCGCCGGGACGCAGAACCTGCCATGCCTTGGCGTACCGGACTTCGGGATCGATCCAGTTCCAAGCTGTTGCGGCGAATACTAGATCAAACCTCCTTCCCGCCTCGGGCTGCCAATCCTCAAACCGTCCCTCGATTACGTTTGCGTCCATACCGGCAAGGTTTCGACGTGCAGCAGAAGCAAGCGCAGCGCCAAGCTCTACGCATGTAATCGAAAATCCGCGCTTGGCTAACGAGATTGTAGCCTTGCCTGTAGCGCAGCCAACTTCTAATAAATGATCCCCAGACTTCAAGCCTGCTGCACGGATCAGCTCGCCGAACAATTCGTCCGGGTAGTCCGGCCGGGCCTGTTGATAGAGGTCGGCGGCTTGGTCAAACGTTTTGCGCAATGCTTTGTAGTCGTTATTTGAAACCAAAATTCCTCACTCCTTTCCTTTAAAACAAAAAGAAGTCGCCGCCGCAACTCCTTCTTATTCGTTAAATCGAGCAAGCCATCAATACATTTCCGTCCAAGTCTTTAAAGTGGATGACTTCCGCATCCTTATAGACAATTTCAACTCCAAGATCAGTGAGGAATTGCAAAGCGGATTGATGATCCGGTGCCGTTAAGCTGAACATGGGCGCCGTAGAAGGGTCTACCTTCTCTCTTTTCTCTAGAAATAGATTCGAACAACGACTGTCGCTGAAATTAAAAATATGGATATCTTCTCTGGCCGTTTCCGGACTCGGCAATCCCAGCAACCGGCAATACCAGTCTACGGATTGTTTTATATCGGTTACATAGACAAATACCGCGGGCAAAATGGGCTTGATTGGAGTTGCTTTCATTTGCTCTAGCATGAGCTTTGCCTCCCGAGATATGGAATAAATTGCCTGACTTATAATAGCATATTCACCTTGAACTGTATAGGCAAATGCCGTTACACGGCCGCATTCTTCCGCCATACACTATCCCGATACAAGTAATCATTGATCCTGAAAGGAGCTTGAGCATGAAAATCCCCGTTACAGGATTTATCATCGATTCCGGTGAAGATGATTCCCTCCACTCCCACAAGCTCTTTATCACATCTTGGGACGGCAGTTCTCGCCAAACCCATATTCATTCCATATCCGGGATGACCACCGTAAATGACGGTCATGATCATCAGTATGTGAATTGGACCGCCCCTGCCCCAACCGGCGTACCTCATACGCACAACTATCGTACGGTCACATTTGTCAGCCAGGGCCATACCCATACCATCCAAGGAACGACCGGTCCTGCGATTGCCCTTCCCAATGGAGGGCATTATCATGTGTTTGAAGGGGTTACGACGGTTGATGGCCGAAACCCTCATTCACACGGCTACAGCGGTCGAACAGGCGTCGACGTCAGCAGCATGTAAAATTAATCGCTCCAATACTACATGAAAAAAGCCGCGATTATGCGGCTTTTCGTATTATTATACAACCGGAAAATACATCTCAATTACAGTGTCTTCCCGTTCCAAGGCATGAACATCGTGCCAATATTCGATGTCGACAGGCCGATGACCGAGATGCTCGTTGATGTATTCGTAGGTTTCCGAAATCCGGGATTCCGGGCCTAGATGGATCGTTTTCACATATTGTCCGCCGGGCAGTGTATGGGCGATCATGTCTGCTGGAAGCGTCTGGTGTTCGGCAACTTCAAGCGCAATAATGTGACGGTACGGTCGATCGTGGGTCCAATATCCGTCTTCCGGATAGATTTGCACCAAATAGACGCCCGCGTTCAATACGCCTTCCAACTCATCCCTCCGCTGCACCAGGTTCTCGCGCAGTGTGCCGACGATTTTCGATTCTAGGACTTGATTCAAGCTTTGGATAATCTCGAACCCTATCAGCCGGATTTCCCCTCTGTCCACTCGCTCAACCTGACGCGTCTGCATTTGAAGATCGCCCCCTACATGAATTTACGGCATAGCTCGCACTTCTTTACCTTCGGGTATTCTCTGGCTTCAAAAAAGTCTTCCGTAAAAAAGTAGCGGCCATGCTGACCCTCTTTCTCAAGCACCTTCGTTCGAAAATGAGTGATATCGACTGCGGTACACCGGTTCGAGTGCATCTTCCGGCCGTTCACGTCATCGGCGATGATAAAGTACCCCTGAGTTCCCTTATACGTTTTGAAATCCTCTAAAGAAGTGATGGGAATCATCTGCTCACCTCATTACATGTGCTTTACTAGAAAATTCGATATCGAGGTTACTATCCCCTGCTGCTCAATGTAAAATATAGTAAATTTTCCTTCGGTTCACGTTCCTGAATGAAACCCAGCTTCTGAAGAAGCCGCTGCGATTGAAGGTTTGTTTCAATATCCGGGTACTTCACTATGCAATACCGCCTTTTGTTTATGAATGATAGGTTTGACCAAAAAAACAGTGAACCCGCTAAGGGTTCACTGCTTGTGCGTGATCAGTCATGAAAATCAAGGCCCGAATGGACTTCCTTGACGTACTCTGCACGAATGCAGAAGTCTCCGAAATGCTCGCCATCCTTGCGTTCCTTGGCGTAATGGTTTAAGATCGGACGAAGCTCGTTTAGGATTTCGGTTTCGCCGATATTCTCACGATAGAGCTTGTTGAGCCGGTTTCCGACGAAGCCGCCGCCCAAGTACATATTGTATTTGCCCGGTGCTTTGCCGATGAATGAAATTTCCGCCAGTGCCGGGCGGGCGCAGCCGTTCGGGCACCCTGTCATCCGGATGACGATCTCATCGTCTCGAAGACCCGCTTCATCCAAAATCAATTCAAGCTTATCGAGCAGCGTAGGCATGTAGCGTTCCGACTCCGCCATCGCCAGACCGCAAGTCGGCAGCGCTACGCAGGCCATCGAACTTCTGCGCAGCGCAGAGTAAGCTGCTCCATCCGTAAGCTGATAGGTCTCGATGAGCTGGTCGATTTTCTTCTTCTTCTGACTGGATACATTGCCAATAAGCAGATTCTGGTTCGGTGTAAGGCGGAAATCCCCTTTGTGGATCTTGGCAATCTCCCGCAAGCCGGTCATGAGCTGATAACCGCCCTCGTCTTTCACTCGGCCGTTCTGGATAAACAATGTATAATGCCAGTTGTTGTTGTTTCCCTTCACCCAGCCGTAACGGTCTCCGTTACGGTCGAATTTGTAGGCTCGCGTTTCCTGCAGCTTCCATCCAAGCCGCTGCTGCAGCTCGTCGATAAACCACTCGATGCCGCGGTCGTCAATGGTGTACTTGAACCGCGCATGCTTCCGGACCGCGCGGTCGCCGTAATCGCGCTGAATAGTAACGGTCTTCTCCGCCACATCGACGAGCTGCTCCGGCGTAACAAACCCGATCGCGCGCGCCACTTGCGGATATGTCTTCGGATCGCCGTGCGACATCCCCATGCCGCCGCCGACAGCGACATTGAAACCGAGCAATTGCCCGTTCTCATGAATCGCAATGAAGCCCAAGTCTTGAGAGAATACATCGACCTCATTCTCCGGCGGAATCGCAAAACCGATCTTGAATTTACGCGGCAAATAGACAGCTCCGTAAATTGGCTCCTGCTCTTCTCCGTCTCTGCTGTCCGCCACTTTCTCCTCATCGAGCCATATTTCGTGATAGGCCCGCGTATGCGGATCGAGGTGATGGCTCACTTTCTTCGCCCACTCGTATACCTGTTCGTGGACCTCAGACTGATAAGGATTCGGGTTGCACATAACGTTGCGGTTGACGTCACCGCATGCTGCAAGCGTGCTGAGCAGCTCATCGTTGACTTCCTTGATCACGTTCTTCATATTCCACTTGATGACTCCATGCAGCTGGAAAGACTGCCTCGTCGTCAACCGAATCGTCCCATTGGCATACCGCTGCGCAATCCGATCCATCATGAGCCATTGCTCTGGCGTTACAATCCCGCCGGCGGCGCGAACGCGCACCATGAACTGATAAGCCGGCTCCAGCTTCTGTTTGTTTCGTTCGTTGCGCAAATCGCGGTCATCTTGCATGTAGCTTCCGTGAAATTTCATCAGCCGGTTATCGTCTTCAGAGATGGCGCCGGTAATCCGGTCCTTCAACGACTCCTCCAGCGTTCCTCGCAAATAGTTACTTCTGCTCTTGATTGCCTCGACGTCGCTGTGCGGCGCGCTGTTAGGCGATAGCAGGTTATTGTCTGACATGCCTTTGCCTCCTTGCTTTCTTCTGCCCCTAGGCTCAATAGACATCCCGTTGATAGCGTTTCTCCTGCTGCATCTTGGACAAGTATGCAGCTGCGTCTTCCTCGCTCAAACCGCCTTCTTGCTTCAAAATCGTCAGCAGCGCGGCATGAACGTCATGCGCCATCTTCTTCTCGTCACCGCAGATGTAGACAACGGCTCCTTCTTCCAGCCACTGATACAGCTCCTTGCTGTTTTCGAGCATGCGATGCTGTACGTATACCTTCTGATCCGTATCCCGCGAGAAGGCGACGTCCATGCGGGTTAACACGCCTTCCTTGAGCCAGCGCTGCCATTCGACTTGATACAGAAAATCCGTTGCAAAATGCTGATCGCCATAGAACAGCCAAGTCTTACCTTCCGCCCCAAGCTCCTCGCGTTCGCCAAGGAAAGCGCGGAATGGTGCTACTCCGGTGCCGGGACCGATCATAATAATCGGCGTATCCGGATTGGAAGTCAGCTTAAAGTTTGGATTATCCTGCACGAAGATCGGCAGATTTTGTCCCGGTTCAAGGCGCTCCGATACGAAGGTCGAGCAGACGCCGTAGCGGACTCTTCCCGCGTTCTCGTAATGCACCTTGCGGACCGTCAAATGAACCTCTTCCGGATAGGCCTTGGCACTGCTGGATATGGAGTACAATCTCGGCGGCAATTTTCGCAGCTGGGCCGTGAACGCTCCTGCATCTATGCCGTTCAAATCGTAGTCCTGAGCCAGATCAAGCAGATCGCGGCCCTTGCAGTAGGCTCTTAATTCCTGCTCATTGCCTGCCGAAAGCAAATGCTGTAATCCGCTGTTCGGGGCAATCGCAGCAATCTTCTCTATCAATGCCGCGGACAGCACCGTAATTTCATAGTGGCTTGTCAGCGCTTCTTTAAGCGTACACGGCTCCGTGCTTTTAGGGAGCGATACGGGTTCATCCTGCTGCCATCCCATCGCTTCGATCAGCTCGTCGACTAGACGCGGATGATTCTGCGGATAAATGCCGATGCTGTCGCCAGGTTCGTATTGAATGCCGGAATCCTCCAGCGAAATCTCCAGGTGACGCGTTTCCCGATCCGATCCGCGCCCGTTTAAATTCAAATTCTCAAGCACGGCCGCTTGGAACGGATTAGCTCGTGAATATTCCGTTGGTTGCCCGATTCCGGCGCCCGGAGAGTCTAGGACCGCCGTTGCCGATGGAGCCGTTGCCGCCGCCTGTCCCAGGGACGCAAGCACGCTTGAGAACCACTGCTCGGAAGCATCGTCGAAGTCGACATCGCAATCGACGCGCGGCGCAATCCGCTTGGCCCCAAGCTCTTCGAGACGTTGGTCAAAGTCCTTGCCCGTCTTGCAGAAGAACTCGTAGGACGTATCGCCGAGCGCCAAGACCGAGAAAGACATCCCGCTCAATTGAGGCGCCCGCTTGCTGTGCAAATATTCGTAGAACGAAATCGCATTGTCCGGCGGGTCCCCTTCGCCATGCGTGCTCACGAGAATGAGCAGGTTCTCCACTTTCTTTAGCGTGTTTGGCTTGAAGTCGATCATCGATAACGTCGTGACCTGAAGACCCTGATCTTGAAGCTTGCCGGCCAATTTTTTCGCCAGCTTGTGGCTGTTTCCGGTTTGTGACCCGAATAGCACCGTCACTTCTTTGGATACCGCCGGTATACTTGCTGCCGGCACTCCTTGCGGAGCTGCCGTACCCGCCTGAGTACCCGCGGCCTGGAATGCGGTTAAATAACCGCTTAACCAAATCTTTTGCCCTTCCGTCAATGTGGGGAGCAAGCGGTTTAGCAATTCCACTTGCTCCTGCCCGAATGGACTGTTCGTTACTTGCAGCATGCGTTCAACCCACCTCACTCGATTAGCCTCGGATAATTCCGATTTTTCGGATTCGATTGCAAACATTCATATACATAACGTAACATGCAAAGCTTGGCTGAACAATACAGATGATCTTATAGCATTTATAAGGTAAACCAATAAAGCACGAAATACCGCGAAAAAACGACCTTATTGAAGGACGGTCCTGACTCTCGGCCGCTTACGATTTCCCGACACCTCTCACCATCGCCATGAATATACAAATGACATAGGCATTTATCCCACAAAGGAGTGTGTTATAGGTGATGAACAAATCATCCCACTACTTTGCCAGAGGCAATACAGCGCGCGGAGCCCATTTTTTGTATCGGCAAGCTTTTCAAGGATTGAACAAAATCTTTGTCCTTTCGGGTCCTCAGGGTACCGGAAAATCGACCGTCATTCGCAGCTTGAGCGACAGCTTGTTGGAGAAAGGCCAGCACGTGCAGTGCTTCCACTCCCCTCTTCGTCCCGCCGAGCTGGATGGAATCATCGCAACGGATTTGAAGATCGGCGTCGTTGATGGGCGAGTCTGTGAAGGCATCACGGGGAACGAGTCGTGTGAAATTGTGCATGTGGACTTCGAGGAACCGCTCGATAACAGCCGTTTCACCCCCGACCATGCAAGCACGATTAAAGAGCTTCAAAGCAAACTTGATGGTGCCTATGCTAAAGCCTACGAAACATTTTTAACGGCATTAAGGATTCATGACGAATGGGAAAAATATTATATCGAGAACATGGATTTCGAGAAAGCGGATCAGGTGACGCAGGGGCTGATTCGAGATCTGTTCGCGGGTCATGAATCGGATACTCCGACAATTGGACGGCATATGTTCTTCGGAGCTGCCACACCGAAAGGCGCATTCGACTATATTCAAAGCTTGACGGCTCAGCTCGAGAGACGGATTTTCATCAAAGGAAGACCAGGGTCAGGCAAATCGACGCTGCTCAAGAAACTGGCTGCCGCGGCCGAGAAGAAAGGCCTCGAAGTACAGGTGTTCCATTGCGGCTTTGACCCTAACAGCCTGGATATGCTGATTTTCCCGGAGCTCAGCACAGCCATCTTCGACAGCACCGCCCCTCATGAATATTTTCCGGATCGGAACGGTGACGAAATCCTGGATATGTATCCCCTGACAATTACCTCCGGCACCGATGAAGCCTATGCAGCGGAGATCGCCGCCATTAAAGACCGCTATTCGGTTAAAATGAAGGAAGCCACCGCCTGCTTGGCTCAAGCCGAGGCCATCGATTCCCAATTAAAAGCCATCTATGCAGGGGCGACGGATTTCTCGAAGGTTGAGGAGATCCGAACGCAGCTAGCGTCTAAGCTGAAGGAATTGGTAAGCCAATAGGTATCGGCAGTCCTGTTCGTCCCATGTCAGATTTATCTTCATAAAACATCAAAAAGAGCATGCTTTCATTGGAAGCATGCTCTTTTTGCATGAAACGAACAGATCAACCGGAAGATCAAGGAGTTCTCTTTCTTACCATAAGATCAATGATCGTTCCAAGCCCAAACCAAAACGTTACATCCAAAACATAATGCACGGCAGTGGGAATTCGACAGCCAGCATATTCCGTCACCCAAAAAGGCGGACTCGTAAAAAACAATAATAAGTTTTTGTCGTCCCGGCCCGTCATGTTGTATACGACTACTGCTAAAGCAAGCATGGTTAACCACAAACTACATCTCTTTAGAACGTTCAATGTATTGACCTCCAGTATAAGCTTCGATGCGATTCCATTCGATTGTATGAAGAACGAGTGGATTGGAATAGTACCAATTCCTTATGGTACCCTGCCTGAAATCGTTCGAAATTGCGCCACATGCAACCGCGATCATGTCATTCGTGCCTATGGTATAATCGGTGCATGATTCGCAGTTGCCCCGGAGGAGTTGTTGACTTTGAAGAAACGATTACACGCTGCAGTTCTGTCTGTTCTGACGGCAAGCATGCTTCTAAGCGGCTGTGGCGGTAATAAGGAACATGATGATACGCATCATGCCGCAAACGGCGATCTGCGCGAAACCACAGCATCTCTTGAGGAACTTCCCGCATTTTTGGATCACGCATCCGATCATGTTAAGTTAGCTTATGCAGCAGCTGCCGGCGTCTCGGATGTACTCCCCTACATTCCTTGCTATTGCGGATGCGGGGACAGTGCCGGTCATCAAAGTAATTTGAACTGCTTTATTCAACAAGTCCAATCGGATGGAACTGTCGTTTGGGATGATCATGGCACGCGATGCGGGGTATGTATGGATATTGCCATGATGACAGCCGATATGAAAATAAAAGGGAAGTCCGTCAAAGAAATTCGTACGATTATTGACCAGACCTTCTCGGAAGGTTATGCAAAAGCTACGCCGACGCCGATGCCTTCGTAAGCTGATAGAAACATAAAAGCAGTGAGCTCTTTTTGCGAGTTCACTGCTTTTCTCGTTCGTGTTCTGTTTCATTTAGGTTAACGTGCGCAAATAATGGATGAAATCCAACTTTTCATGATGCATCGTTTCGGCTTCTCTTTCCGCTCGTGTCTTACTAAAGTTCAGTTTTTCCTATACCCTCTGGTAAGCGACGTTGATAGGGGTTGTCTTGGCATGGATTTCCGAAATATCCCGACATGACCTGACCGCTTGTCGATATCAATGTCAACTAAATTAATGCGTCCGACTATGGAATTCATTTCGTTTTTTACGATGTAGAAGTAAGACAACCCTCTATATTGCTCTTCAAGCAGGCCTTGCAGGATCGATCTGAAATTATCGCGGATAAAATAGGGATCGCCACGATCCGGTACATATTTCGCAAAATAGAGCCTATTTTGGGACTCAAACTCAACTAGATCTTCTTCGTCTTGTTCTCTTAATAAATGGATGCTAATCACGGATACCTCTGCTCATTTGTTTATTTGAATGCCAAAGTGATACGAAGCTGTGTTTCTTTCCTCCCAGACTGCCGACAAACGGTACTGATAATACCCTGGATTTTTTGGAAGTTGGTAACTTTCTTGTTCTAGTTTACCTATTGATACCTCGCGACCATTTGAATCTGAAACGGATAACGTGAAGTCGTCAGGCTTAATTGGAAACCTGATTCGGATTACTCCTTCAGAGTCTGCAACAACTGCTTTTTCCCTAATGCTTTTTTTGAACGTATCCGGATGCGGTGGATCAGCACATACACCTGCTTCCTGGTCAGCGACAAACCAACATGATTGACCATCGAGATACCCAATATTCTGTTTATTCAATGTAATCGTCGGTCTTACAGGCTCGTCTGGCAGTTGTTTGCTGCACCCGATAACTATTAATAAAACGATAGCTGTACAAAAGAAAATGACAATATGTTTAACTATTAGAAGCACCTCGCCTGCTCAAAAAGACGGACCAATTGCACCGACGTGTCCTCGATGAAGCTGCGTACATTCTCTTCGGTAATGTACTTTGGCTCGATACACGGCTCCTTTTCAAGTTGAGTATGCCATTCGAGGATACGCTTTTTCCACTTTTCTACTTCTTCTTTCGACAGTAGGCTTGAAACTGTTGGAGGGGCGCAATTCTGCAATGCCTCCCATGCTTGCGGTCTCCAGGGTTCATTTCGATATAGATTAAAATCGATTTGGTCGGTTTCAGCATAGTACAGAGTTCGTAAATCCTCAATATGGTCGGCTGTCGCTTTTCGTTTAAAATCATCGTAAATCGTATGCGTCCAGATCAAATCCGTCAATACATGAGAGACATACCCGAGAGCAAACATGTTCCACTGTCCACCATCATGTTCATCTATAAAGGGACGCATCCTCTGAAAGAGCTCGTTAACGGTACAGCCTTCCTTAATATCAAAATGGGTTCTGTTTTTATCTTCCCTAGTCGTATTCTCCCTCATATGTATGGCATCCGGAGAAATGCACCCTAACAAAAATGGAGCATTCACTTCCATCCCCTTCTGTCTAAACATCCGATCCGTAATCGTCATATGAACTAAAGGCAACGGCATAATTGTACTCCTTTCAATTATCTCTATGAATGCCTACCTGGCCCTATCAGTATAATCAACCCGACATTGACCGAAAAGAGAAACTTTTCCAAATCCAATTTCATATTAAAACCAAAAGTGCCGCCAATCGCATGGCGGCACAAGCATGACCCTATGATTCTCCTATCATTACCTGAACTGACAATAATCTGCCGTCTTCCTTCGATTCCTTATAAAGGATTGGAATTGGGTCACGCGGGAATGAAACCTCGAACTTGTATAAGCCCGTCTTTTCGTTACTCTCGTCCACTTGTTCCATACCTGCGTAAGTCCCTTGAGCGCCAGCCTCGGACATATAAGCCAGTGTCTGCTGCATGTCGATGCCCTTATATTGGCTTCGCAAGTAGTCCGACCATGTCTTCTCATCCCAGTCGGGCGCTTGAACGTCTACGTCACCCCGACGCATGGTATCCAACACCTCGACAACCATGCGCCCGTCTCCTTCTTGTAAGGCACAGGCAAGTGCCAAATAAGACCGGTTAAGCGATGGAATATAATTGGCTTGGTTTTTAGCGGCCAGAATCTCGAATACCTGATCTGCACGCTGCTCGGCAGAGAACCAATAGGTGCGAAAATCTGCGGGATTTACCGGACTAGTTCCTGTTATCAAGTACCGCCCATCATTCGAAACACGGAATACTTGCGAGATGTCGAAGCGGGCCGGGTATTGCAGGACGAAAAGTTGGCTGCCGTCCCCGCTGAGCATGACTTGCACGGCCAGTGGATCTTGCGGACGCTCCTTTCCGAGGAGAATGGAAGCTGAGCCGTTCATGCTGCTATAATAGCTGCTGCCGTCTTCCGAAGTCTCGCGAACAAGCCGGTACATCAATCGGCTCTTTCGCGTAACAGGTTCTACATAATGATTTGTAATGTTCCCGTTGACGACGCTTCTTTCCTCACTCACTTGCCAGGTAATGACCGCTATCCCCCGCAGTTCATCAGGCTTTTGATCCCCGGTCAAATCAGGAAGACGAATCGATATCCGGTAATCGTTCGCTTGCCACTCATATGCGGTATACCGCTGCTCGGACGAGTAGAAGACATCGGAAAAATTCGAATGGAACGAGACCCCGTTAAGCTCTTTTTTACTGCCAAAATCGAGAACGTTTAAGTGTTTGCCGGTATATGCGTAAATACCTGCCGCGACTACAGCCGGTACTAGAAGAACGGATAAATAGTTAACGGTACGACGGCTGCGAAATTCCCCAAACGGCAGATTCGGAGTCCGTTCCAGATCCTCCTTTAGCTTCATGGTTAGCTGATTCATCAGCGCTCCGATCAACAGCGTTCCAATGCACGCGTATGCGACTAGCGGCACCGCGTAGCCCATCGGAGGCATGAGCGATCGAAAGGAACTGATAATCATCGTGCATAACAGGGCGAGGAGCGCGAGCGGCAGCAGAGATTTGAAATACCGTCTGAACAAGCGCGGCGCCTTGGCCAGTGATTCATGGAACGGAAGATCTTGGAGAACGATGAGATATGGCGTAAGCGAATAGAACAACAGGACGATCATCAAGATCAGACTTACTGGAAAGAAGACGGCTGCTATAAATATGATTACGACGCCAATCAGATGTTGAAAAATCGACCAAGCTAACAGGTCCCGGAAATACCTTCGTCCACATGCTAGCAGCGGGACCGTTCTTCGGTCTTGAACCCATCCTTTTAGCCCACCTAGGTACATTCCTCGAATAAAGCTTTGCATTACGATAATCGCCGCAGACACTGCGAATGCCATAATCCCCCAAGCTGACTGTCCGTTGTTCTTCAGGTACGTATAGGGAGCTTTTAGATCCGAAAGCGATGGCATATATAACGGTATGGTTGCGTTAACGCCAGCAGACTGAACGGCTGTTCCTGAAGTCGTTACGGGCGCTTGCATGAATGGAAAAACGGAAAATCCAACATACATGCCAAGCCCGACTACGACCGTTATGATTACTTCCATGACCAAAACTAAAACAATTAAACGAATATAGGCCATTTTTGCCTCCTTCCATGATGTACCTACATAAACATATCCCCGACCAATTTTACCATACTTTCCCACTCATGGGCATAAGCTGAACAGACAAAGACAAACTTGGAGTGTGGTGGAATGTTGAGTAGCGTTGGCGGTCTTGCGAAGGTTGCGGGGGTTGATGATCGAACACTGCTGTATATTTTTCTATTCATCAATCTTCTTGGCGTTTTTGAAGTTTTAAGGAAAAAGAAATAGAGTAGAGAGTAATGAAAAAAAACCGCGATATTCGCGGTTTTCCAATCATTCATAATTACTTTCTGCGCACGGGATATAGCATCGTATAGTTGAACGTTTTGATCTCCGAATATGGAACGGTAAGCGCGTTAAATGGCTCGAATGGCACGGTTTCCATTCCAAGTACGCCTTCACGGCGGTCAAACTCATATTCAGGCGACTGCTCCGCCCAAGAGAAAATCGCATCATACGCACGCCACATATGCGCTTCATCTCCGTTTACGCGAGCCGACAAACATAGCCCGCCGCTTACCTCCAAAGACTCAACACCATCCGGTACAACTCCGCATTCGTGGACGGCCAGTCCAACCCAAAGCGTATCGACTTGCTGACTCCATTGCTCCTGCGGAATGAATACAAATGCTGAAGGTCCTTCCACTAGCCGCTCATCGTCAAGCGGTACGTGCGCGATAAGCTTGCTCCATGCTTCTCTTGTCCCGCTCTTGTCGGGCGTCATCCCTGTCCGTACAGCCAACGCTTTGAACGGCGCCACTTCGATCAAATCTATGGCAATCTCCTCTTGCATAGATACCCTCTCCTCTCAATTGATCATGGTACCGCGCTTGTGGTAATTTCATCCAACACCTATATTAGCGAATGTATGTTCGTTTGTAAATTGCAAAAAAGCCCGCAGCGTAATCAAGTGCAGGCTTAGCTTTGTTATTCCACAATTCCGGTGTTGAGTATTCTTACCTTTACGATCGGCTTAATCTTAAGCTTCGGATACTGCTCGCGCCAGTTCATTGCTTTGTACAGATTTGGATGATATGCTGCCACCTCATGCCCTAGCTGTAAGTAATCGCAATTCGCCTTTTGCAATGTCGCAATCACTTTAGCCGATTTTACAGTAAGATCTGCCGTTATGGTCTTCTCCAGGTCATTCATTATTTTTTTCGTGTAGTTTTTACTTCCATTTCCATCTTCGACTAATTTCAAATCCAATTTGAGCGAGATAATGATTTCCCGCACGCTTTCACTTGTTGAAAGGATATGGAACTTCCGTTTGGCGTTCAGGAGCAAAGCCGAAAATTTCTTATCTTCAGCTTGACTGAAGAAGAACTGATTTCTGCCCTTGGCTCCTTCCAGCAGGTAGGCCAGTTGGGTTTCCTCATTGTCTAAGTTTACCCCGGTATACTTTCCGTCACTGAATAAAGCGGTACCTGCAAGACGGGCTTCTTCTCCATAAGGTTCAAACCGGTTTAGCGCGAAATCATTCAGGAATTCCGTACCTCCGAGAATAAGGTGGAGTAATTTGTTAGTCGGTATTCTCCCTCTTTTCTTCTCCTCATCCAGTATGCCGACCAAGAAATCCGCTACGGTCAGATTCTTCACCTTCTTCTTGGCCAGCAGCTTCGGAAGATCGCCGTCATATACCGCCAGGTAAGCGTATAACGGATTGGAAATAAATTGAGCGGTACTATTCAGATAGCTTAGCGGGTCATCCTTGGCGAATCGGTTGCTGATCAGATATAACCTGGTCTCTAGCGTGTTAAGGACGCCTGGCATTTCCTTATTCGTGTTATTCACCGCATCATAGAGGGTGCCGCCTATTGACTGAACGAATAGTCCAGATGGCTTGCCTCCGCCCTGACTGGCTTCCCGCAGCGATGAAATGACATAATTCAATTGAATCTGCTTGCTGTCGCCTGCATAATCGAGGCCGACCACATCGACGAATAGGAGCTTCTTCAGCTGAGTCTGATCCCAGCATCCTGTCAACAGCAGGCAGATGATAAACGCCGCAATCACTCTCATCATAGACTGCTCCTCGTAACGCCGCGCATCGCGGAAACCATAAGCAATAGGCACGGCAGAGCGACGACAAGAATAACAGACAACCGATCCTGTATCTCTGCCCATTGCCGAATGTCGCTGCGCTTCTCAATGAAGAAACCGCCTATGAAGCAAATCACTACAATGGACCATACCCACATCTGCTGTTTGCCCAAGCCACTGCCGCGCAGATGCTGAAATGCTTTAGCCGCCAAGTAGAAATATACATAGATCGTTGCCAATACAATGCAGGCATAGACAATAAGGAATAAGTTGTCAATGCTCTGCAGAACCTCGACCCGATAGTTTTTCAAAATAAAGACCAGCGGCTCCGGGATCACGAGGAGCTGTTTCAAGCCGAACGTCGTGGTGCTGATCAGGCAAACCGCGATGTAGTACACGGCCGTGCAGGCATTTGCCAGCGTCATTGCGAGCAACACCTTCTTCTTGCTCCGCGTTTTCACGTACGGGTAAGCGTAAAGCAACAGATCATAGCCTACATAAGCGGTAAATGCCGTGTAGGTTCCCTTCATGACCGGATACCAGCCGTCGGTCAAAACCGGCAGCAAATTCCGGATGTCAAACCCGTAGATCCCGCTAAAGACGATGAGCAAGAAACCGAGAATCGCAAGAATCATGAAGGATTGGGAAACAAAGGCAATCCTTTTCAGCGTGGAAATCGCCGCATAGCCGCCAACGATGAGAATCATGAGGGTGATGATCCACCTTGGCGTAAGGATATACATCCATCGATTCAGGATATCGGAATAGGATAGCGTCAATAAGAATCCGGATAGGACGTAGTAGCAGCCATAGATCAAATTGAGGCATGCCCCGATCGGCCTGCCTACGATACGGGATGTGTAAGCAAAGAAATTCAGTGACGGGTACCGGCTTCCAACCCACCAAATCAACACGATGCCCGCCTGCGCAAACAGTCCGCTTAGCAGCACGGCAAGCCAAGTATCATGACCGGCAATTCCAGCCTCTGCATGCGGCAGCGATAAGACTTCGGTCCCAAGCTGCGTCATGAACACCAACACGAACAGCTGCCTTCCGCTGATGGTTTCCTCCTTGCTCATCGTTTCCACCCCCTTGGATTCCGCAGCCTTGTTTTATTGGCCTTCGCCGTTCCGGAGGGCCGCGTACGTTTCGCCCACAGGGGAGCCCGAAGCAGCGTATCTTTCGCCGGATTCATGGCGAACGGAGGCGTGTAATAAGGGAGGCCTATCGTATTCATTTGGCATAGATGAATGCAAATCATCATAAAAAAGAAAGCAAGTCCGAATAACCCGAACAGCGAGGCAAGAAGGAGCGCCGGATAGCTCAGCAGGCGAATGGCGCTGCTCATCTCGTACGACGGTATAATAAACGATGCCAGTCCCGTTAAAGCGGCTACGATCACCATCGTATTGGAGACCAGATTCGACTGCACGACGACCGTTCCGACGACGATACCGCCGACGACGCCGATCGTTTGACCGACGGGACTGGCCAGCCGAATCGTTGCTTCTCTTAAAATTTCGAGCAGCAGCATCATCGCAAGCGCCTCGACCACCGGCGGGAACGTGATGTATTTCAATGAGCTCTGCAGCGTATTGACGAAATTGATCGGCAGCAGGTTCGGATTGAAGGAACTGACGGATACGTAAACGGCAGGCAAACCGATTGCAATAAAGAAGCAGGATATACGAAGCAGCCGAAAGATCGTGCCTAGTATCCAGCTGATCTGATAGTCGTCGGAGCTTTGGAAAAACGACCAGAACGATACCGGCGTTATGATCACGTCCGGAGACCCGGCAGTGGAGACGACGACTTTGCCTTCCATCAAATAGGCTCTTGCGCGGTCAGGACGTTCCGTGATGAGCAGCTGAGGAAATAAGCTGAACTTTTGATCCTGGATCAGCTCATTGATAAATCCCGGGGCTTCGACGTAGTCGATGTCGATGCTTTGAAGCCTTCTGTCTACCTCGTTTACAAAAGACGTATCCGCAATCGACTTGATGTACATGATAGCGACTTTCGTTTGCGAAAGCCTTCCCAGCGTATAGGTTTTGACGACGAAATCCGTAGTATTGATCAGCTTTCTCATCAGGTTGAGATTCGTATCTATATTTTCAATGAACGCTTCGTTCGCGCCGCGCAGCACGCGTTCATTGGACGGGATATTGATCGAGCGCTCCTTCTTTAGATCCGCTCCAAGCAGATAAAGCCTGCTCTCCCCGCTGCGCTGCAGCACGGTTTTGCCGTACATGATCGCGTGAACCGCTTCATCTGCTTGCTCGGTTTCCGCATAGTCGATAATCGATACGACTTCATGAATAGGATCCTGCGGACGAAGAAGCAGCGGCTTCAAGATAAAGTCTTGCACATTGGAGGGATCAATCAACGTGTCGAAATAAAACAGCCTAAACTCCGTTCCACCGATGACCAGCCGTTTCGCTTGAAAGTCGCTTTGGTCGATGAACAGCTGCTTGAAGTATTGTTCTGTCTCTTCCACTGATGGACTTAGCTTCACGCGTATCCCTCCTAACAGGACTGACTTCCTTAAAGTAACCATTGAAGGAAAAAATATGTAAGAAACGTTTCGATGCGGCGATTCCTAACGAGCAAACGAAATAACCGGTCCTAGTATAAGGACCGGTTATTTAATCCCATTAAGTTTTATTTCCCGAAATCCACCAGATGCTCCAAAATTAGCGGATAGACGTCGTTCACCGCATTTTTGCCCATAATGCAATCGATGTGGCCATAATTCGGAACGACTTTCCGCTGGTAATGCGCCTCGCCCACCTTCTCGCGAAGAAACTCATACGAATGGTTCGTGCTTTCCGGCAGGAAGGTGCCGTTCTCAGCGCCGCTAATAAAGGTGATCGGAATGGAAAGCCGCTCCGCATGAGGCAGATAACGATCCGAACCATCCGCGCCGCGCAGGCTTCCTTCTCTGGCGAGGAGCGACAGATGCTCGAACATCTTGATGCTGGCGCTTCCGAACGTTTCATGCAGGGTTTCGTGCGTGGACGCATTGAGCTGGTCGTGTTCGTACAATGGGCCGTACATGAAGTTGAGCCTATGGCAAACCGCGCTAGTGCACCGTTCCTCCAATTCTCCCGGGTACAGCTTCAAGGCTTTATCGAACAATTTATCGGCCCAGTCCGCATTCGTATCCACATAAGCGTTCAAAGAATCGATGCCGAGCTTCTTCAGAACCGTAGGCAGATAGATGCCGGTCTTGAACTTGGTCAGCTTCGGAACATGCATATGAGTGCTTACCTGCAGGCAAACGGCGGAACGGACTCCTTCAAGGCCTGCCAGCATGGCCATGGTGAACGTGATGGATCCGACGCAATGCGCGATCACCTGGATAGAATCCGCTCCGCTGACCGCTAGAACTCGTTCTACGGCGGCAGGATAGTCATAGGAAGCTACATCATCCGCAGTCCATTGCTCTTGAGAAGATGGCAGCGAGATGCTCGTTCTGTAATCCAGCAGCCATACATCGAATTCGTTAGCGACCAGGTATTCGACCAAATTCGTGTCCACGGTGTCGATCGCGTATATGGTGCTAGACACGCCAAGCCCGTGGGAGAGCATGACCGGCCCTTTAGTCCCCCCTTTATAATGGAGAAGACGAATGTGTACGCCGTCTTTTGTAACGACAGGATGAATTTCCGGACTTGCCACCCGTAGCGGTCGCTTCTTCCGGAGCGGAGCCCCTGGGTTGAACACTTGATTAGCGGCGAAGATGCCGCCGTATACGTCGAATAACGACCCGGCAAAATAGGTCCCGAATTTCGCTAACGCTTCCAGTTGCTCTGCACGCGTTCGATGGTGAAGAGCCTGCATCGTCGTCATTTGTTTAAGGAAGTCGTCCGGACGAATATGCAGGATGCCTCGACCAAGCACCGGCGTTGTTTCGTCTTCGCCTGCGTAGAGGGATATAAACAGCGTCGTCGTGTCATCCCATTGTTCGAGCTTGTTGTCGTTATGAATGCTCTTGTATCCGGTAAAGTAGTACGTCTTCCCCTCTTCGGCGATGAGCTTCATCCGGTACCGCATTTCCTTCGAGTCCGGCCGCCGAGGGTCGTCAACGAACAGCTGGAACCGCCCTTCGCTTACGGTGAGCGGTTGTTTTGACAGAGCCGGCGCGTTAACGGTTCCCGTCATGAACGCCGCATGCTCCGCGCTGCCTAGCATATGGTCCAAATTTTCGCTTCTGATCGTGAGCGTAAATTCGAACGCGCTGTCCTCATGCTTACCGAGCTTGAAGCCTTGCTTGAAATCCGCTTTCTCGTTAGCAGAGAAATAGCCGCGCATCGTTTCGGTGAATTGAATGCCGATCGTTTGCTTTACTTCCGGCAGAGGTTCAGGTTCCGGGAACGAGTAGTCAATGTTCCATCCCCGATCCTCCGCGATCAGACTGCCGCAGCGTTCCGCGAGCGCGGATATCGTCAGCAGCGGATTAACGCCTAGAGGCCTTGGCACAATGGAGCCGTCACATACGTAAAGCCCTTCGTGAACATCGCTGCCGGCCTCGTTTGCGTACAGCTGTCCTTTATGGTTCACAACGCCATGCTCGGCGCTATCGGCCATACAGCAGCCGCCTAGCGGGTGTACGGTAATTAAGTGATGATTGAAATGCTTGCTCCAGGTCGGATTCTTCACATAGACGCCGCCATTTGCTTCCGCTGCCTTTTCCAGCGTATCGTTAATGGCATTAAAAATCGGCTGTTTACCGACGCCATTCCATTCGATGCACAAGTTGTCGTTCTTTAGCTCCATTTTCCCGTTACCGTCGTCATGGGCCATGACAAGATAGGTCTGCGTATTTTTGACCGCCCCCGCATACGCCCCCTGAACGAAGCTTTCCATCTCGCGTTTCTTCCGCTGGATGAATTGAGGCGCTTGCAGATCATGCTCCTCCGGACTCGCTTGGGCGGCAAGCTTTAACATGCCCGGCAGAAGGTTCGCAAGCGCGCCGGGAATCGAGCCTTCCTCGATCACCATCCCGTCCTCCAGCCGATCGGTGTTTCGGCTGTCGATCACTCCCGTAATGCACGGTCCGACAGCTTCCCGATCGCTTCCGTTCCGAGCGCCAAAGCCAATGCCGTTGATCGCGGTATCGTTGTTATAGCCAAACCCTAATACATCCCCGTTTCCGGTAAACCGTTCGCCCAGCTTTGCGGATAGGGACAGTCCCTTTTCCTTGGAGCGGAGCAGGATTTCCGTACTGCCAAGGCTTCCCGCTGCCAAGATAACAATATCGGCTTGGATAAATAGCGAGGCTGCTTGGAATTTTTCTCTACCGGTACCTAGCAGCTGATAATGGACCCGATACCCGCCGTCGTCACAGGACTCTATGTACTGTACGGCAATCTGGGTGTAGATCTCCGCGCCAAAATTTCTTGCATCCGGCAAATAGTTTTTGAGCAAAGTATTCTTGGCATCATGGTTGCATCCCGTCACGCAATCGCCGCATAGATTGCATGGCTTCTGCTCCGCGCCGACCGGATTGATATTGTCTTTAAACGTTTGGAAGTTGACGTTGATAGGTGTAGGTTTAAACGGCTTGCCGAGAGCGGCTGCGGATTTCTTCAACGCTTCCTGCTTGGCGAGCGCGGGGAATGCAGCCGGATATTCAACCGGCCGAAGCATGCGCTCGGCATGCTGATAGCCTTCCTTCAGTCTCCCGTTGACGTCTTCGCGCAGCTCCGTCGGCCATGTCGGGTCCTGAAATACGCGCGGATCGGCCTGCAGCGATACATTCGCATTGACTAGCGAGGTGCCGCCCAAGCCGCAGCCGACGAATACGTTAATATCATTGTGCACGTGAAAATCATAGAGCCCGGTCCGCGGCCCGATATGTTTGTCCGCTGCATGCACCTGCATTTCATGCAACGCTTCGGCTTCCGTATCGGGAAATTCGCCGGAAATGAACTCTTTGCCTCTTTCTAGCAGGCAAACCTTCCGTCCGGACCTTGCAAGACGTGACGCAGTAATCGATCCACCGTAACCTGATCCGATGACGACGACTTCATATTGGGGCTTGAGCTGTTCGATTGGCAATGCAAGCCGCTTCATAGATTCCCTTCTCTCCTATGAAAATGAGATACATTACGTATCACAATCTATTTCTATTAACAATGAATGCTTTTTAGAAGATGCAAAAAAAAAGCGCACTGCCAGCTGCAGTGCGCTTGTTTCTCCCCATTTACCTTTTCCGGAAAATGAAATAAGTAACGATCGCTAACGCGACATAAACAACCAGGACGATACCTAGCGTAATCATGCGCTCTTGATCGCTCCCGTCCGCGAACAATACCGGGCCTAGACCAAAGAACGTAACGAGCGCAAACAGAATGAGCATGACCAAACCGAGAACAACTTTGATGACCCTCACCTCCTTCATGGTTTATGATGAAGTATTTTACTCCATATAATGGCTTGCCAAGCGGACTAGCTTCATGATAGTATACTACTTGTGCTTAGCGCACATTATTAAAATGTGGAGCCGTGGTGTAGAGGCCTAACATGCCTGCCTGTCACGCAGGAGACCGCGGGTTCGAATCCCGTCGGCTCCGCCATTTTAATCCCATGCGTCAATAAAATTATAAACGAGAGCATAGAGCGGCGCAGCTGCTCTTTTTTTGCATTTCCAGGCATGACATACCCAGGAGTGTGATGAATATGCTTCGTCGCGGACGATTCGCCCCTACCCCATCCGGGTTGCTGCATATCGGCAACGCCTTCACGGCGCTTTGCGCATGGCTGCAAATTCGTCAAGCCGGCGGTCAATTTCTGCTGCGGATTGAAGATATCGACAAATCAAGATCCCGCCCTGCATTCGCGGAGCGGCAGATCGACGATCTGCGATGGCTTGGACTCGACTGGGATGAAGGACCGCAAGCAGGCGGACCCTGCGCCCCTTATTATCAAAGCGGCCGCGAGCAGCTGTATGAGAACGCGCTGGAGCGACTGAAAGCGGATGGACGAATTTATCCGTGCTATTGCAGCCGCGCCGATCTAGCTTCCATTGCCAGCGCGCCTCACGGACTTTCTTCGGAAGGCACGTCGTACCCTGGCTTGTGCCGTCATTTAACAAACGAAGAGCGGCATGCGAACGAAACGGTGAAAGCCGCCTCGCTTCGGTTCATGATGACTGATGAATCAAGCAGCTTCGAGGATGCCATACATAGGGTTCAAAATTTCGGGCGAGAAGAAATGGGTGATTTTATCGTCAAACGAGCCGACGGCATGTTCAGCTACCAGCTCGCCGTAACGGTAGATGACGCGGCCATGGAGATTACGGATGTGCTGCGGGGGGCCGATCTGCTCGACTCCACGCCTAGACAGCTTGCTCTCTACGCCGCGCTCGGCCTGAAGCCTCCTCGGTTTGCGCATGTTCCTCTGCTTGCGGATGCCGAAGGCAGCCGATTATCCAAGCGGGACAAGAGCCTGACTCTTGCAACGCTGCGCGCGGAAGGCGCACGGCCTGAACGGCTCGTTGGATTGATCGCCTGTTTGGCTGGCTGGCTTGACCGGCTCGAGCCTGTCACGGCTCAGGAGCTCATCCCCTGCTTCCATACGAAGCAGCTGAACAAACCGTTGATCTCGGTTAGCGATGAGCAATTACGCTGGCTGCAAGAAAGTTAAAATACAGCTCATCCTACCATCGATTAATTGGCGGCTTATCGACTTTTATACTGCTAGCGTGTGCGCGGCAGCATGAGAGATCACCCGAAAATTCTAACGGATGCTCCAGCGCTTATTTGCACATAAATAGCCTTTCAAAAAATCTAACGGTTGCCAGAGGCGTTACTTGGCCCAAATCGGAAGAATTCGCTGCCCCAATCGCCAAATAACCTTTCTGAGAACCGTTAGCCTTTCAAAAGGGCCATTTTAGGCTAAATAGCGCGCGTGGCAACCGTAAGCGTATCTCGGCAGGATGAGGCAAATTCGATTCATAAAGTCATTCAAGATGTGGATGATCGACAGCCTGACCCGCCCATGCTTGGCGGGTTTTGCTTTATCTCAAATGATCATAACCGTTTTTCAAGTTCAATTTCGTCATGAACGGGTATAGCGTAATAACCTACTTGCGGGATTGTCGGCTTTAACTTCCTAACTTCGTCCATCGCGTTTGGATATACGGCGGCTATTCGATATCCGCGTCGTTGATAAAACCGCAAAGCATCCAAATTATCGTTTGTCGTTATGAGCCACATCCGATTCATCCCAGACTGCCGAGCGGTTTGTTCCACGGCAGAAATCAACTTGCTCCCGATACCAAGGCCAGCTGCAGTCGCATTCATGCTCATCAACTCACACTCGCCTGCACCTAGACGATAGGTAGCCGCCCCGACTCGCACGCCATCTGCCCAGGCAATGACCGAACCCATGTCTTGAACATGATGCTTTTTACCCCTAGTGATCATGATTTCGCCGCCCCACTCGTTTAACCACAAGTTTCTAAGCCATTCCTTATCGTCTTCGGTCAATGGAGGAAGGATGTTCACTTGCATTAACGTCACCCCTCTACTCTACGATCGTGATACTCTCGTACATGACGATGATTTTGGCCATTTGAACAACTCCCACTCTGAAGGATCGGAACACTCATTCCAGTATATGATCGGCGGAAAGTAGTTCATTCACCCCTCAGGCTTAGCGCGATATAAGCGAAGGCATCCGTTTCGCAAGTTCTTCGGCCTGCTCGATCGTCTGATTGACAATCGCAGCCGCATCCCGTCCGCTGGCCATTCGAAGTCCTTGTCCCGCCCAAAGCGACATGTACTCCGGATTATTGGCTTTGGCAGCCGCCTGTCGAATGTCTCTCGTCAACGCGTTCTGGATCGGGTAATCCGGAATGCTTCCTGCGTAGGAACGGAGCTCATTCATAAATGCCGTGCGAATGCCGCGCGCGGGTTTGCCGGAATAGGCGCGGGTAACTTCGGTTGAATCCTCTGTAGACGATAAGATTTTCTGTTTATAGACGGCATGGGCGCCGCTCTCGTTGGAAGCCAAGAAAGCGGTGCCCATCTGTACGGCCGAAGCTCCTAACGCAAGACTTGCAACGAGCCCTCGTCCATCCATGATGCCTCCCGAAGCGATGACCGGGACTGAAACATAATCTGAGATTTGCGGCACGAGGGCCATGGTGCCGATCAGGGCATCGTTTGCACGCTTCAAGAACGTACCGCGGTGCCCGCCCGCCTCGCTTCCTTGAGCAACGATCGCATGTACGCCGGCCGCTTCCAGCTGCATGGCTTCATCCACCGTCGTCGCCGTGCCGATGACGACTGTTCCGCTCTGTTTCATTGCTTGGATAATAGCTTCAGCCGGTATCCCAAAGGTAAAACTAAATACCGGGACCTTCTCTTCCAACAAGACTTGCGTTTGCTCCGCAAACGTCTCCCGCAGATCCGGGAGCTTCTTGATTGGCGCTAAACCAAGTTCCGATCGATAAGGATTCAGATAGGCATTCATTTCCGCGATATCTGCTTCCGAGGTAGTCGTCTGCTCGGGAATGAACAAGTTGACGCCAAATGGCCGATCCGTTCGCTGCCGAATGTCCAGAATGGCGCTGCGAATTTGTTCCGGCGTTAAGTAGCCTGCTCCCAAACTGCCCAGTCCCCCGGCGTTCGAAACGGCCGCCACTAATTCGGGCGTACCGGGACCTCCAGCCATCGGCGCCAGGAGAATCGGGTAACGGATGTCTAGCATTTGCGTAAATAGATTCTGCAGCATATGAACCTCCCCCTATATATTAAAGCGGTTTATCAATAAACTGGTGCCTCCGCAGCAGCGAAAACTGTTTAGCCAAGTACTGCGGCGTGTACGGCATATCGTGCTGAATCCAGGCCACGATCGTGCCGATGAGGGATGCCGAGCCGTACCATATGGCAATATCCTTCTGAATACCCGCCTTGGTCATGATAGAGTCGCTTCCAAGCTCCTTCATTCGTAAGGCTACCGATTCCGACAGCATCTTTAATAAACGCTCTGTAAAGATCGGCGTTCGTTTTTTCCCTAGAACCACTTTATAGAACTTGGCATTCGCTGCGATATGCTCCAGCAAATTGACCAGCTTTACCGAATCGATATCGTCGGAAGACCTCGAAGGCGGTGGCGGCTGCTCGACCGCAGCCTGAAGCTCCTCGATCATGTCATCCGCCATCTTCTCCAGCATGTCCGGAATATCACGATAGTGCAGATAGAAAGTGACACGATTAATCGTGGCACGTTCAGCGATGCGGTTCACCGATATTTTTTCAATGTCCATCTCTTGCAGCAGCTCAATAAAAGCATCCTTCAACAACTGGCGCGTGCGAACGATTCTCGGATCTGTACGAGGCTTCGCTGAATCCTTCATTTTTCATCCCCCACCTCAATCTGGCATTACAATGAATCCAGGATATGTCGTATAAAAATGACTAAAACTACACTTTGATCCGGAATGATAACTAAGTGACACTTCAGCGAAAAGCGTCGCTTGTAAGGTGCAGCTTTCTGGCTATAATTTAGTTTTATACAATGTTGATTATCTTACACATTGTAAATTAAGTCTAGATTATAGAGAGTGGAGAGGATGCAATAATGAGTGCAAATCAGCAAACAGACGTCAGTTCCATTAAAAAGGGACCGATCCTGTTCATTATGATTTTGGGTGCCTTTCTCGCGACGCTGAATCAAACGGTCATGAGCGTAGCTACCCCGGAGCTCATGAAGGATTTCAGCATTTCGGCAGCTACCGCCCAGTGGCTGACAACGGGCTATATGCTCGTGAATGGGGTGTTAATCCCGATAACTGCCTATTTTATGCAGCGATTTACAACGAGGCAATTATTTCAAGCTTCTATGATCATTTTCTTGGCGGGAACGATCGTATCCGCTCTCGCCGGCACCTTCCCTGTTTTACTTACCGGGCGTATGATTCAAGCAGCCGGCGCCGGCATCATCATGCCGCTGCTCATGAATGTCATCCTAACGCTGTTCCCTCCTGAAAAACGCGGAGCAGCCATGGGTATGATGGGATTTGCGATTATTTTCGCCCCGGCGATCGGGCCTACTCTAGCAGGATACCTGCTAGAAAACTATGCTTGGGAATCGATGTTTTACGGCATGATTCCATTTGCCATCCTCGTAATAGTCTGCGGATTTATTTTTCTGCGAAATGTATCAAAGCGGGGCGACACCAAAATTGATATGCTGAGCGTCATTTTTTCAACCATCGGATTTGGGGCGCTGTTATATGGATTTAGCCGGGCAGGCAGCGAAGGCTGGTCAAGCGCGGAAGTCATCTGGTCAATTGTTGCAGGCGTTGTATCCATTGCCCTGTTTACATGGCGCCAGCTGGTGTCTGCGAATCCGCTGCTGGATCTTCGGGCATTCCGGTATAATATGTTCACACTGACGACTATCATTAATATCGCCGTAACGATGGTGATGTATGCGGATATGATGCTGCTGCCTCTTTACCTGCAGAACGCACGCGGCTATACGGCTTTGGAATCCGGTTTGCTGCTGCTTCCGGGCGCGCTGGTCATGGGCTTTCTTATGCCGGTTGCCGGCAGGTTGTTTGACCGCTTTGGCGCCAAATGGCTCTCGGTTATTGGCCTTATCATTACAATCGGCACCACGATTGGCTTTATCAACCTAACCGACTCGACCAGCTATACCTATCTGGTTCTTATGTCTACAGGCCGCCGTATCGGGATGGCCTTGCTGCTGATGCCGGTTCAAACCGCCGGCCTGAATCAACTGCCTAATCGCTTGAATGCGCACGGTACAGCCATTTCGAATACGATTCGTCAAGTGGCCGGCGCCGTGGGCACATCGCTGCTCGTCACCGTCATGACCAGCCGCACCAAAACGCATATGCAAGATATGATTGCGACGGGCGCAGCCAAGGATGCGACGCAAGAACATTTAATCATGGAAGCCTCTATCCAAGGGATAAACGATGCTTATCTCGTAATCGTCGGGATAGGCATTATTGGCCTATTGCTTTCTTTCTTCATCAAACGCGTAAAGCAAGCAACCGAGGAAGAGTCCAAGGCTGTTTTGAACCGAGCGTCTTAATGTCGATCTGAAAAATAAGACTACCGCCATAGATAAGCGGTAGTCTTATTTTCTTATCCGACTGTCAACTTTTACCCGCCAGAACCGCTTGGCGCAGTTCCCGTACCGCCGCAGCCGGCTGCTCTGCAAGCGAAATCGCGGTGATGACTGAAACACCGTCAGCGCCGAAGCGGATGACTTCGCCTGCATTCGCCGCCGTAATGCCGCCGATTCCAACGATCGGAATCGTTATCCCTGCCTCACGCAGTTCAGCAAGAACATGAAGCCCCGATGCTGCTTTCGCATCTTCCTTCGTCTTCGTCGCAAACAACGGCCCAACGCCTACATAATCCGCTCCGCATCGTATCGCCGCTTCCGCTTCTTCGCGGTTATAAGCGGACACGCCAAGCAGCCTGCTGCCGATTCGCAGCCGGACCGCCGCGGCAGCCTCATCCTTCTGCCCGACATGAACGCCATCGGCATCGATCGCCAGCGCCAGATCCACGTCATCGTTGACGATAAAAGGAACCCCGTGCCGCCTGCACATTTCGCGCATTTGATAGGCTAGCTTCGTTTTCCCATCGCCCTTCAAAGCGCCGCTCCCCTTCTCGCGGAACTGAAACATCGTGATGCCGCCTTCGATAGCCTCATTCAGAACGTGTAGTGGAGCTTTCGAGCAGTTGTTGCTGCCCATAATGAAATAGAGCTGCATGGCGCGGCGGATCGCCGTCTCATTCCATACGAGATCGCTCATCGGCTGCTCATCTGGGCTTGAGCCCGGCTCCGTTCCCGATAAGCCCAGTGATTCGTAGGACCATGGCCTTGTCCAAGCTGCAGCGAATCCTCAATCGCGGCTTGGATGAATGCTTTGGCGACCGGAACGGCATCAAGTACCGATCGTCCCTTTGCCAGTTCAGCCGTGATCGCCGCCGCGAACGTACAACCGGTACCGTGCGTGTGGCGCGTCTCTTTGCGCGCGCTGCGGAATTCATAGAAATCCCGCCCGTCATACAACAAATCCACTACCTCGTCACCTCCGGCAGGATCGTGGCCGCCTTTCATCACGACATGCTTCGCGCCGTATGCAGCCAGCCTTTTCGCCGCTTCTTTGCGGTCCTCGAGGCTGATAATCCTCATATCTGCCAGTATTTCAGCCTCTGGCAGGTTTGGGGTAACGACATAAGCAAGCGGCAGCAGCGTCTGCTTCAAGGCGCGAACCGATTCTTCGAGCAGAAGCGCCGCACCTCCTTTGGCGATCATTACGGGATCAACGACGACCTTCTCCCATTTATACTGCTGCAGCTTCTCGGCAACGCCTAGGATTATTTCACTCGAAAACAGCATGCCGGTTTTCACCGCATCGGCGCCTAAATCCTGCCCGATAGCATCCATCTGCTGCTGAACCGCTTCCGCGGATAGCGGATAAATGCCCTGTACGCCGAGCGTGTTCTGCGCCGTTACCGCCGTTATCGCGGACATGCCGAAAACGCGAAGCTCCTGAAATGTTTTCAGATCGGCTTGAATGCCGGCTCCCCCGCCGCTATCGGAACCTGCAACCGTTAATGCTCTTGCGATTGTCATGCGTTGATCCCCTCCACCCGGCCGAGCCGCTCGATGTCCGAAGCGGAAACATTGGCCAATAGATTCAAAAATTCGATCTGAAAGCTGCCCGGTCCTTGCTCCGCCGTCTTAGCGGCAGCAAGCTCCGCAGCCACGCCATACACGACTAACGCCGCTGTCGCAGCCTTCGCATAATCGGCTTCGACCGCAGCGAATGCGCCGATCACCGACGACAACAAGCAGCCTGTGCCGGTAACTCGCGTAAGGATTGCATCGCCATTGCGCACGACGTACGAGGTTGACCCGCCCGCAACAACATCCTCTTTGCCGGTAATAACCACAATCGAATTCAACTGCTCGGCGGCATATTGGGCAAGCTCCACGACATCCCCGTCGCCTGTCCCCGCGTCAACGCCTTTAATGCTCCACTCTCGCCCGACGACGTTTGCGACTTCGGCAGCATTGCCGCGCAATATATTCACTCGCAGCGTGCTCATAAGCTCTCTTGCCGTCTCCGTCCGGTAAGCCGTCGCACCGGCTCCAACCGGATCGAATACGACCGGAACGCCATGCGCATTGGCAGACGCGCCTGCCAGCTTCATCGCCTGGATTTCCGATTCGTTCAAGGTTCCGATGTTGAGCACGAGCGCCCCGGATAGTTTGGCCACATCCGCGACTTCCTCCTTCGCGTAAGCCATAATCGGCGATGCTCCAAGCGCCAACAGCCCATTGGCCGTGAAATTGGTCACAACCACATTCGTGATGTTATGAACGAGCGGACCTGCTTGCTTGACCTGCGACCAAATCTGTACGACTTCCTGTAGATTCACTGCACATCTCCCTCTCACTGAACCAAATTTGGCATGATCAAACGCGAAAAAGCGCCCTGCCCGCGAAAGCCGCAGGCAGGGCGCATAAATAAACGCACGCATAAGCAGTACTTTTCCTACGATGGCATTACCCAACAGGTTAAACGGTCTACGGCAGCATAGCCGTACTCTCAGCCTGCTTCCGCAAGCTCCCGCGCTTATTCAATTTGTGTTCAGTTTAGTCTACGTAAGTGGAAATTGCAAGAATGGATCGCTGTCAATGAGAGGGGAGAGAAGGCCTCAAGCCGTTTTTGGGATTACTTTGATAATGACAGGACATTGCCGCATTCCTCCATCATCCTATCGGATTCGATCGATCTTGATCGCTCTGATATGAATTATAGGAGGTGACGATAACAGCGAACAGGTTGGTCTTTCTTCACCCTGTTAAGCGAAGAGCCTGCCGATTATGGCAGGCTCTCTCCTCTTATTGCGCCGATTCGGCGATCTTCTTGGCTTCATCGCCCGTAACGTTGCCGGTAATGGAATAGTGAACGTCCGCGACCGTCCAGAACAGCTCCGTAAGTCCGGGCTGTTCGAAAATCGACCCATCAGCGCTGCCGACTTTCGTTGCAGTGAACATATCCGCCGGGAACGAGGCCGGCATGCGGCTTGCGGTGAACGTAAGGGTCTTTTCGCCTGCCGCATACGTGAAGATCACGTCTCTTACAGGTTCGCCCTTCATCCCTACGGAGACGATCTCCTTCAGTGTATACCCATCAGGTACGAAGCTCGGAACAAGGAGATTCGGTCCGAATGCCGCCTTCGCATCCTCCGCGGAGCCAAGCGGAGTCGTAATCAGCTCCGACAGCTCCGAACCGGCCGTGCCGTCGTTGGTTACCGGAGGCACGCTTCCAACTTGATTGTTGGCCGGGCTGTGAACGGCCGGCTGCTGAAGCATCAGGACAACCGCGATCAGCATAGTGGCTGATGCCAGGCTCGCCGTTGCCGTGATCCAAGCTCGCTTGAAGGCGAATCGGCGGCTTGGCTTCTTCACCGAAGCCGTCTGCTGCCGAATCTTCTGTTTCAGTTGTTCGCTCAATTCCATTCCGGCAAAAAGCACATCATCGCATTCGGCTTGAAGCTGTTTCTGCATGTTACGATCGGTAAAATCCGTCATTGATCTTTTCCTCCCTATGCATCTCCCGAGCCATCGCTTCGCGCGCTCGGTGAAGTCGATTTCGTACGGTTCCTTCGGGCGACGACGTCGCATCCGCGATCTCCCGCGTGTTTAAGTCCAAATAATAATACAGATAGAGCACCTCTTGGTGCGGCAAGGACAGACGAAGCAGATGCCGCAGCACCTCGCTCTTCTGCAGCCGGTCAAGCGCCTCATCCTCGACGTTGATCGTTCGGCTGGATTCCATCCGGCTTGGGTCGGTCGGCTGCTCGGTAAACATCCGAACGCCCGTTTTGTCTCGGCAGACGTTGACGGCAATTGCCGTCAACCAGGTTTTAACGGTACTTTCCCCTCTGAACGACGTCCAATTCCGGTAAGCGCGGAGAAATACTTCCTGGCTGATATCCTCCGCAAGATGTCGATCACCGGTATAGAAATAAGCGGTGCGCATAACGATTGAGCCGAAGCTTTCCATAAGCTGCTCGAGCGCTTGCGCGGGATCCTGAGCGAAATTGTTCTTCATCTTTGAGCCGGCCGGCTTCACTGGATAACCACCTCCACCCTATTAGACGGTCATGAAGCGAGAACCGCTGCATGGGAATGATAAAAAAAATAATACCCCAATCCCGCGTTCAAACCAAAACGGGATTGGGGTGGCGAATCCTTATTTCATCAACTTATTTCGAATGCTTCGGACCTGCGTCTTGATGGTATTCATCGACTTGTGCAATAGCGCGGCGATCTCCGTGCGGCTGAAGCCTTTTTCCTTCAAATCATGGATTTCGCGTTCGGAAGGCGTGAGCTGCATCAGTCTGATCTCCTCCCTCATAGCAAAAGCGGCATCCGGGTGAATCGAGGCTAAGTTTGAGCTGGCTTCCCGGATCGCGACGGCAATATCCTCGAAATTCGATTTATTGATATAGTTGACGGCTCCGTTCTGGAACGATTTTATAATCACTTCCCGTTCCGTAAGCGAAGTCAGCATAATGATCTTAACCGCAGCTTTGCTCGCGAGCGTCAGCTCTCTCGTAATCTCTAAACCGTCGAGCTGATTTTCCGTTAAGTTGATGTCCATCAGCACGACGTCAATATCCATCGAGTTGCCGGCCTGCAGCGCCTCCTCCTTGGTGGCTGCCGCCATCACGACCGCGATGTCCGGCTCCTTGCTTAAATCTTCGGCAAGCCGTTCGCGCCAGAACGGATCATCCTCAACAAGCAGTACCTTTATTGGATGGCCCACTCGGCACTCCTCCTTCCGCGGCGAATGATCGATCCGGCACTTGTTTTCCCCGTACCCGCTTGGATGGGAAACGGATTTCCATCCACGTGCCTTTGCCCGGCTCCGTATCAACCAGCCGAATGTTGCCGCCATGCTTATGCAAGACGCCGTAGCAGTAATTCAGCCCCAGCCCGTAATTGACGACGCCCTTCTTGGTCGTGAAGAACGGGTCGAATATTTTCGCCGCGTTTTCCGCCGATATCCCGCTTCCCGTGTCTTTAACCCAGATTACGACATCCCGCTTTATTTCCAATACGGAGACGTTCAGTTTTCCGCCGTTCATTCTTCCCATCGCTTCCACGGCGTTGACCAGCACATTGTTCAGCACTTCTTTGATATGCGCGCCGTCGCAATACACAAGCGGATCGATCTGATAGTTCCTCTCCAGCTCGATCCCATGCTCCTGCAAGGTTGGTGCAATCGAGCGAAGAATGTAATCGAGCAGCTCCGTTAACCGTTCGTTGCGCTCGTTAAGGACGATCTCGCCCGTTCGTTCCTTGATCCGATTCATCATGTCGAGGATATGATCCGCCACCTTATCGAGACTCGACAAGTAATGCATCGTTTCGTCGCGATTATCCTGGGCAAGGGCGGATTTCATCCGGCTGCTTAAATAATTGATCTTCTGGACTTCGTTCTTGAGCGTGTGATTAAGGATTAACGCTCCTTGCGTCAAATTTTTCATGGAATAATCCATCTTCTGCTGCTCGATCCGCAGCTTAATGCCCAGGAATCCGTACCTCATCCCATAGTAGACAAAGAACAGCATGAACACGATTGCGATGATAATGTTAAACTGCCACATGTTGTTGCTTGAAATGACCAGCTCGTTTTTCCCGATGAGGAAGTAGTTTAACCCGTAATAGTCCGTTGCGTATAGAAAGCTCATGCACAGCATCATCGTGATCGACGTTCGCAGACTGTTCTTCTTGTAAGCGGAATTGCTCTCCGTCCAATACCGCATCCAATACACGACGACGCCGATCAAGACGTAAATGCCGGCCAGGATGCGGAAGTACGGATGGCCGAGCCGAGCTTCCGGGTACAAAGGAGGCACTGTGGCGAGGTAGGCTGCAATCGGAACGAACAGTCCAATGCCTACCCAGGTCAGCATCCTTGCAGAAAACAGCCGCGTAAAAACAATGGCGCACATGAGAAACAGAAACGGAACGAAATGGTATTCCGTTCCCCACGCAGCGATCGTGAATACCCTTACGGCTTCGGTCAGATCGGCTGCATGGAGAGATGCTCTCATCCACGGCAGCACCTCGAGTTGAATGACGACGGAGAAGCTGGCCAACCCGGTGACAGCTAACAAGAGGCATACCCATTTCGTGTATGCCAGCTTCCGGTTGTTGATCAGCATGACCGCCGCAATCGTCCAGAGCGTGATAAATATGCCGCAATAAAAAAATACCATACCGAGCGCCTCCCTAAGCAGGGTGATAAAAGTTCAACCTTATTGCCGTACCAAAGGCTAGATATAATTCGAAGTGTAGCAAGGGTACGACGAACCGACTTGCACATAACCTAAGGAGGATGATTGAAGATGAAAAAAAGTAAAATCGCGGTTACGGCAATGCTTGGAGCATCGCTTCTCTTTGGCGCACTGGCCTCTCCCGCATTCGCAGCAAAACCCGAGGCGAAACCGGAAGGCACGAGAGTGATCGTCTATGCTAAGCCCGAGGCAAAACCGGAAGCGACGAAAACGAAATCGTCAATCGCTGGCGCTAAAGCCGAAGCAAAGCCGGAAGTCTAATAAAGCCGCCGCAATTGCGACAATATGTATAACTCCATTGTACGGAATGTTAGCAGCCTTGACGAGTACTATCTTCCGTTAGTACCGCTTTATGGTAAAGAATCCGCGTTTTATGCGGGTTCTTTTCTTTTTTCAATTAGGGTTTTCTAATCCTCCTGCATTTTACGACTTAAAAATCATGTTGCCCCCGAACTCTGTAAACTGTCAGCTGGCATAATCAAAAACTACACACAACAGGAGGATTAAGATGAAAAAGAAAATTGCCTATATGCTTATCGGCGCGGTATGCTCAACCGTACTTACCTATGGCGTCGTCGCATTCGCGGATCAAGCCAATACGTCAACAACTGAGAAGGAAGCGACTGTAACAAGCACATCAACAATGGCACCAACACAATCTCAGTCACAGGAACTTCAAGCGCTTCTCGAGAAATTCACGAAGAATACCGACGCTTCCGTCAACGGTACGTTGCTAGTGGATCAGATTAAAAAGCTAGACATCCAATTGAAGGCGAATAAGCTGAAGCTGAAGCTTGTTCTCGAGAAGGAAGCAACGGTCAAGTACGAAGTGGAGATCGAGAAAGCCGACGATCACGAAATCAAACTGAAGGGCGATGAAGCGAAACAATTCATCATCCAGCTGCTCGCGGCCATCGGATTTAACGAAAAAATGACCAAAGAGCAGTTCGTAGCGTCGCTTTATAAAACATTGGAAATCGAGCCAACTCAAGCGGTAACTTCAGCGCAGCTGAAATGGTCGGCCAACGATGATGACAACGAAGACAAGGAAGACAAGGAAGACAAGGCTGAACAAGCGCTAACAAAGCAAGAAGCTCAAAAAGAGAAAGAAGCGCAGAAGAAAGCTCATGAAGCAGCGAAAGAAGCAAAGAAGAAGGCACTAGCGGCAGCGAAAGAAGCGAAGATGAAAGCTCTAGCTGAGTTTAAAGAAGCAAAGAACAAAGCAAAACAAGAGCTAAAGGCTCAAAAGGACAGCGATAAACAACAAGCTAAGCTAGCCAAAGAGGAGCTTAAAAAGAACAAATCTCATGGCGACGATGATGACGAGGACGACGACCATGATGAAGATAACGATCATGGCCGCGGTCACGACGACGATCATGACGACAGAGATTAATCCCTCGGATTCGTAACACAGACAAAGCCCCTGTTCAAGGGGCTTTGTTCTTTTTTATTTCGTTTTTTGTTATGGTCATATCCCGAACGTCCCCGTGCACCCCTCCGCTCTGAAACGCCTGAAACCGGCCTGCAGCCGCATTTCAGCCTAATCGTACCACCGGGAATATAGAATTTGTGCGTGCTTTTTGAAGTTCAGCGATAACAAAAAGAAACCGCGGTATTCGCGGTTTCTGAAGGGTTTAGCAGGCCTTTGTGTTATTATGGGATAATTTGGCAATAACTAAGATGGCTTGGCATTCTGGCAAAACGGGGGAATGGCACCAGCGTGCATATTTTGATTATCGTTCTATTTATTGCGGCCTGTTGGAAATGGGGAGACTGGCGCAATTGGCAGTCGTATCACACGACGATGCTCTATATCGTCATGGCGAATTTACTGTATCTCTTCTTAACCGCAAACAACTTCTTGTGGAGATATGAACCGGAGAGCTACTTCTATCACTACGCGATAACGGAAGCTCTCTATGGCTTTATTGTTCTGCCGGCTACCGTACTTATGTTTTTGCCCCATATCCCATCTAAGCCATTGAAGATCATCGGCTTTTTCCTCATGTGGATCGCGAACTACTTCGTGATGGAATGCGTGCTTCTGACATCGAAACGCATGATCCATGATAACGGCTGGAACTTATATTGGTCGCTGATGTTTGATGTGATCATGTTCCCAATGCTCATTCTGCATCATAAGAAGCCTTTGCTCTGTTATCTGATTTCAGCCGTGATTGCGACTCTGCTGTTATGGAAATTTGATGTTCCGATCCATTTGCCGATCGAGAAACGGGACTAACGCAACCGCTATCCTAGATTGTACTTCTGTTGAAACTGAGCAATCGCCTCGTATTCGCTGCCGAGCTTGCGCGCCAGCTGGATGTAGATCGGAAGCAGTTGATGGTAAATCCCGGCATTCTCCTTGATCGGCGCATGCTCATGCGTGGCGCCGACCATCGTCGACACGATATCCAAGGAATCCGCCATGCCGGTTGCATATAACCCAAGCACCGCGGCGCCGAGGCAGGAGCTCTCGAAGCTTTCGGGAATGACAACCTCCTGATCGAAGATATCAGCCATCATCTGACGCCATAAAGGAGAGCGGGCGAAGCCTCCCGATGCCTTGATCTTCTTTGGCCGTCTAATATTCTCTTCCATCGCCAGCAGCACCGTATACAGGTTGAAAATAACCCCTTCCATGACTGCGCGGATCATATGCTCCTTGCGGTGGTGCATATTAAGACCGAAAAAAGACCCCCTTGCATTCGAATTCCAAAGCGGCGCCCGTTCGCCGGCCAAGTAAGGATGAAATAGCAGCCCGTCCGAGCCCGGTCTGACCCGTTCCACGATTTGCATCAGCAAATCATAGGGGTCCATCCCAAGCCGCTTGGCGGTTTCAACCTCGGCTGCCGCGAACTCATCCCTCGCCCAGCGAAGAAGCATCCCGCCATTGTTGACCGGACCGCCGATGACCCAATGGTTTTCCGTAAGCGCATAACAGAAAATGCGTCCTTTCGGGTCGGTTACCGGCTTGTCCACGACCGTGCGAATAGCGCCGCTAGTACCGATTGTGGCTGCGACGACGCCCGGCTCTATCGCATCAAGACCAAGATTTGAAAGCACGCCGTCGCTTGCTCCAACGATGAACGGCGTGGAGGCGGCGAGGCCGGTTTCTTGAGCGAAAGTCTCTTGCATTCCCTGCATGGCATGCGTTGTCGGGACAAGCCTGGACAGTTGTTCCCGCGTTACCCCTGCAAGCGCAAGCGCCTCTTCATCCCAATCGAGCTTCTCGAGGTTCATCATCCCGGTCGCGGACGCAATGGAGTAATCGATCACATATTCGCCGAATAGCCGGGCAAATACATATTCTTTGATCGAGACAAACTTACTCGCCTTCTGAAACAATTCCTCGTTATCATGACGAAGCCACATTAATTTCGGCAGCGGCGACATCGGATGGATCGGCGTTCCTGTACGCAAATAAATCTGATGCCCGTTCAAATCATGCTTTAGCCGATCGGCCCACACCGCGCTCCGGTTATCCCCCCAAGTTATGCTGCGCGAGAGCGGCTTGGCATCGGCATCCATGACAATAACGCTGTGCATGGCGGAGCTGAAGGAAACGAACAAGATTTGTTCGGGCTTTGCGCCGCTTTGTTCCATAACGCGTTTCAAGGTTAGAATGACTGCGCGAAAAATTTGTTCCGGATCTTGTTCGGCAATGGATGAAGTCGGCGTGTAAAGCGGATAGCCTTCATCCGCTTTGGTCACGACGGCTCCATTCTTCTCGAATAGGACGGATTTGGTGCTAGTCGTGCCGATATCCACCCCAATCATATACATAGGCTGACTCAACTGAATGAACCCTCTTTCTGGTGGTTGGTGATGTGCTCATTTCCGCTTCCAGATTATACTACCATACTAAGCAGCAAAATGAAGACCAATCCGACGACGGATAGGATCGTTTCCATCACGGTCCATGATTTCAGCGTTTGCGGTACGCTCATATTGAAAAACTCCTTCACCATCCAGAACCCGGCGTCATTGACGTGAGATAGGATGAGCGAGCCGGCACCTGTCGCGAGAACGGCGAGCTCGACGTTCGTATCCGGATTTTGAGCCAGGATCGGTGCGACGATCCCTGCTGCCGTTGTCATCGCGATAGTGGCAGAGCCGGTAGCAACACGGATCAAAGCCGCGATAAACCAAGCGAAAAATATAATGTTCACGTGAGAAGACGTTGCGATCGCGGCAATGGCATCCCCTACGCCGCTTGTGATCAGCACCTGCTTAAATGCTCCGCCCGCCCCGATAATCAAAATAATCGTCGCTGTAGGCGCCAAGCATTCGCTCGCGAATCGGGACACGTCCTCCTTGGAGAACCCTCTGGCGAAGCCAAGCGTGTAGAAGGCGAAAACAACCGAGATGAGCAGCGCAATGACCTCATGGCCGATAAATTCGCAAAACGTTGTAATGCTGTATATGCCGTCAGGGTCGATGATGCTGGCAATTGAACCGATCAGCATAAGAATAACCGGCATCAGAATCGTGAGCAGCGTGATGCCGAAGCCAGGAAGCTCCCGGTTTCCTGTGGTCGTGAATTGCTCGACCAGATTGGCAGGCGGTTCAACCTGGATGCGTTTACCGATCCATTTACCAAACAACGGACCCGCCAAAATGGCCGTTGGCAGACCGATGATGATCGAATATAAGATCGTTTTTCCCAAATCCGCATGATACGCATCGATGGCAATCATCGGCGCCGGATGCGGAGGGACAAGACCGTGAACGGTAGATAGACCGGCAAGTACGGGAATACCGATTTGCAGAAGCGACATGCGTGTTTTTCGCGCAACGATGAACACTATCGGGATCAGCAAAATAACGCCGACCTCGAAGAAGACCGGAATGCCGACGATAAATCCGACAATCATCATCGCCCAGTGGACGTTTCGTTCGCCGAATTTATCGATTAATGTCGTGGCAATCCGCTCTGCGCCGCCCGACTCCGCCATCATTTTGCCAAGCATCGTACCAAGACCGATGACGATCGCGATCGTACCGAGCGTTCCGCCTAAACCGCCGGTAACCGCCTTGATGATATCTGCAGGCAGCATGCCTGCAAGAAACCCAAGTAATATTGCTGAAAGAAGAAGAGTTACGAAGGGATTCCATTTAAATTTTGCAATCATGACAACAAGAAAAACGATGGACACGAGCGCCCAGATAATCAAAGTAACGTCATGGCTGAAGCCAAAGATGCTGTTCATGCTGAACCTCCTCTAGTTGGTGCGGATCTTTGCGAGTTGTGGATAGTATTGCCTATGTTTGGCTTTTACACCATTAAACCGCTTTCAAGCGATTCTTAAAATTGTATACTTGTCGACAACCTTCACCGTGCTCTTTGTAAAGGCGCGGCTTTAAGGTTCAGTTACGGGATGCTGTTATGAAGCGTTTTATTGGAATCGGCAAAATACGCCTGGACGACGTTCTGTATGACCGTCACGTCCTTCGTTTCAAGCGCGTTAACGAGCGTTCGGTGCTTTTCAATAACGGCAATCAATTTGCTTTGCCCTTGAGAGAACACTTCCTCCGTCGTTATGAGCATGACGGTGAGCACAATATGACGAATGCTCTTCCAAAGGTGCATAATTCGCGCATGCTTGGCTTCCACGATCATCGCTTCGTGAAATTGGAAATCGAGATGCGAAAATTCCACATAATCGTTGTATTTCATCGCCAGCTCCATCTTCTCGATGAGCTGCTTCTGGCTGACCAGCAGAGACTGATGGTCACCGGCAGCCAACCGCTGCTGGGCGAAGCTTTCGATTAAGTAACGTACATCGTAAAGCTCATCAAGATCCTGCATGCTGAGGCCGAGTACGACCGCGCCCATCCGTTCCAGACGGATCAGGCCTTCGTTTGACAACGTTTTCAGCGCTTCTCTAACCGGGGATCGGCTCGTGCCGAAGTCGGCGGCGACCCGGTTCTCCGATATAATCTCGCCCGGCTTGATGGTTCCTTTAATCATTTGCAGCCTGAGCTCGCACGCTATGGCTTCCCCGCGGGAAACACCTTTTAACCAAGCAGATGGATACCGCATTTAGCCTCAACTCTCCTACGCATTGTAAATAGTACTACCGATTTTATCACAACTAGGATGCCTATTACTATGCGAGGAGACATCGGCATCCGCTATGAGCTGCTTACGACCGCGTGACCGCCAAACTCATTGCGCAGCGCCGCGACCACTTTGCCATGGAACGTGTCCGTTTCCAAGGAACGGTACCGCATCAGCAAGGACAGCGCTATGACCGGCGTGCTTGCCTGTAGATCAAGCGCCGATTCAACCGTCCATTTGCCTTCGCCTGAGCTCTGCATGATCCCGCGGATATGGTCCAAATTCGGATCTTTGGAGAATGCGTTCTCCGTAAGCTCCATTAGCCAGCTCCGAATGACGGAGCCATTCGACCAGACGCGCGCGACCTCTTCGAAATTATAATCGAAGTCGCTCTTCGACAGCAGCTCGAAGCCTTCGGCGATCGATTGCATCATGCCGTATTCAATGCCGTTGTGAATCATTTTCAGGAAATGGCCGCTGCCGGACTTGCCGGCGTACAAATAACCTTTATCCACCGCGATCGCTTGAAAGAGCGGCTCGATCAGCTCGAATGCTTCTTGCTCTCCGCCAATCATAAAGCAGCCGCCGCGTGCCGCGCCCTCTGTCCCGCCGGATGTACCGACATCGAGGAACCGGATGCCATGCGCCTGCATTTTCTCAGACCGGGCAATCGACTGCTTGTAGTGCGAGTTTCCGCCATCGATGACAATATCGCCTTTCTCCAGCACCGGAATCAGCGTATCCAGCACTTGATCGACGATTTTGCCGGCAGGTACCATGATCCAAACCATGCGAGGCGATTGCAGGCCTGCTGCCACTTCTTCAATGGATGCCGCAAATTCGGCGCCAAACTCGGATGCCAACTGCTTCCCGGGCTCCGGGTTCACATCATGCACTATAACCTGATGTTGGTTTTGAAGCAGATTTTGAGCCAGATTATAACCCATTTTTCCAAGACCGATCATGCCTATTCTCATGTCTAACACCTCACCAGAACTACAAGTATACTTGTATACAAGTTGTTAGTTGATTTTACTATCGGTTTTGCAATCTGTAAATACAAAAAGTTTGTAAATCGAATGAACGCAAAAAAAAGCGACGCAGGAAACTGTCCCCGCATCGCTGCTTGATCTATATGGACTATGCGATTATTTGGTCGTGTCGAGCTTCATTAAGGACGAAAACATGATTTCTCCAACGATGCCTCGCGCATGGATCACTTTCTCGATGGCATGAAACAACGCGGCATCGATGACTTTCCGGCCGCAGTCTTCGCAGGCATAAAGCGGGATGGACTGTACCGTCACATCGCGAATAACGAAATTGGCGTTCGTTACCGGTTTATTGAGGCCATGACATTCAAGGCAGCATGTTACCTTAGGACGGCTGATAAAGGTATGCATGTAGTTTTGAAGCTGGACCGTTTCAACTAGTACAAGGATCACCTCCTATTGGGGATGCCTCCATTATACCATCCCCGTCCGCCCTCAATCGTCGGACTACGGGTCTGAATCGACATGGTCCATTCGTACCTGATCTTATTCGTTCAAATAAAGCTCGACTTTGCTCTGAATCGCATCCGCGGTTTCATCGATCGTCTTCTGTCCCGAGAAGAAGCCTTGCGTCTCCTGAGAATGAAAAATACGCGGCCAACCAGCACGGCTTCATGCAAAGCAATAGTTCAAGAAAATACCGACGAGAGCCCCCCAGATTGCCCCAATGCCGACCTCAATCGGATAATGGCCAAGCAGCTCTTTCAATTTACCCGCGTTTGCGAACATTGTGGGCCGGTCTGAATGAACCTCGCGCAAGGAATGGATGACTTGATTCAAGTAGACGGCATGAATGCCGGCTTGCCGGCGGATGCCTATTGCGTCGTACATGGTGATGGCACCGACAACGGAGGCAATGGCAAAACCGGTCGATGACCAGCCTTGGTCCAATCCGATCGCAGTTGCAAGCGATACGACAGCCGCCGAATGAGAGCTCGGCATTCCGCCGGTTGTGAATGCAAGCGACAGGTTCCACTTACGGGAAACGAAATAGGCGATCGGCACTTTAATCGCTTGAGCCGTTACGATGGCAAGGATGGCAGCCCATAACGGCAGATTATGTACGATAGACATGAGCGTATATCACCTTTCTTGCGCATATTGGCCGAGAATCTCCATTGGCGCGATGATGTCTACTCAGTATGTTTTGCTCCGACTCTACCGATGATACCCGAGAAGCAACAAAATAAAGAAGCTCTTTTCCTCATTTGAGACAAAAAAAAGGCTGCCGACATCTGCGACAGTCATTACACGATTGGCCAGTGGTCAATTCGAAACTTCTATTTTTTTGCTTTTCTACTCTATCTGATACAAACACGCTTGAAATTTAATTTTCTCATCATTAAACGGGTTAGCTTTTCATCAACAATTTTCAGAAATCCACGAACCTGTACGATGGTCACCGACCACATTCTTGCTCATTGGCTTGCATTCTGGAAAATCAGGGAAACCGATTTGTTTGCTTGGATCACCACGGAGAGCAAGCCCTCCATAGGCTCGATGACTCGGTTCTCCTTCCCTTCCTCGCAAATCAGCACAGGAGTATCGGATTTCAGCTTAAACGTGTTGCTAATACAACACTTTACAGTCAGTCGGTATGCTTGCATTCGCTCCCATTTTAGAGAAATTTCGAATCCTCCTCGAACGCGTATACCGGATATCGTCCCACTCTGCCAAGCCGAAGGAAGGGCTGGCAATAGTTCAACAAATTCGTTGTGAGATTGGACGATCATTTCCACGATGCCCGCGGTATAGCCGAAATTTCCGTCGATTTGAAATGGCGGATGGGCGCCGAGCAGATTCGGAAGAATGCCTCCTTTGGAACCGAACACGCCTGAAGGCTCCTTAACTACGTTAAAAAAGCGGCGAAGCAGATCCATGCTCCGTTCCCCGTCTTTCAGTCGGGACCAAAGGCATATTTTCCATCCGAGGCTCCACCCTGATCCGGCATCCCCGCGCCTGTTTAAGGTTTGCCGAACCGCGTCAGTCAAGGCCTCATCCATCCATTGATTCCCTGGATAAATACCGTATAGATGTGAAATATGGCGATGACGCGTGTCTTCATCCTCATAATCAATAAGCCATTCCTGCAACTGACCGTACCTTCCAATTTGCAACGGGAATAGACGAGCTTTAGCGGTTTTCACTTTCTTGACCCATTCCTCTTCAACCCCAAGGATTGCGGTCATCTGCAAGCAATTGGCGAACAGATCGTCGATGAGCTGAAGATCCATCGTCGCGCCTCTTGTGACTTCTCCCCGCTGACCATCCTCTGTAAAGAAGTGATGCTCCGGTGATGTCGACGGCGATGTAATCAAGCGCCCTCCATCGTCCTCAACTAGCCAATCCAAGCAAAATAGTGCCGCGCCTTTCAATATCGGGTATGCCTCTTCGGATAGGAATTGCTTATCCTGCGTATATTCGTAATGCTCCCATAAATGCCGGCACAGCCATGGACCGGCCATCGGCCAGAATGCATACGCCGGATCGCCATGACGCTCGGCGCCCACAGGATGCGCATGTCTCCATAAATCCGAATTGTGATGCGCCGTCCAGCCCTTCAATCCGTACCGCTCTTTAACCATTTTCTCGCCGTTTATAGCAAGCTCCTGGATCGCTTTAAGTAACGGACGATGGCATTCGGACAAATTCGTCGATTCCGCAGGCCAATAATTCATTTCCGTATTGATATTCAAGGTGTAGTTACTTGTCCATGGCGCTCGCGTAATATCGTTCCAAATGCCTTGCAGATTAGCTGGCTGTGTCCCTTCCCGGGAACAAGCAATCAGCAAATATCGTCCAAAATGGAATAATAAGGCGACCATTGCCGGATCGTCCGCACCATATTGTTGCAGCCTTTTATCAGTATCAAGCTTCTCTTCTTCCTCGATGACATCCCCAAGTGAAAACTCGACCCGATCAAACAGCCTCCGATAATCCAGAGTATGTACTTCTTTCAATTGATCATAACTACTATTCATAGCCTTCGAAAGCGTCGTCGAATTACGCTCGGCCAGCGCGCCGAAATCATTGCCCGGCCGTTGATCAAAGCCGTTAAATGACGTTGAAGCCGCAAAGTAAAGAACAGCCGACGTCGCGCCCTGGACCCACAGTTTGCCATGTCGATATTCGACCTTACCATCCTCGGCGCAAACGCATAATCTGCCCTCGAAATGGATCGCTTTCGTTTCACCAAATTCCCCGTATACAATCGGCAGTTCATCTTCCTTATAATAATGAGGCGCGATATATTCGGGACAAATCCCCCGCAGCACCAAAGCATTATCCTCTGACACCGTTTCAGCCTTAAGCGGGCTATCTAAACTCGCCGTAAAGCTTAACCGTTTGGGAACGGAGCTGGTAAACCGAATAGCCAATACCTGATGGGGATTGGACACAAACGCTTCACGTGCGAATTCACATTGGCCGATTTTGTACGAAACCGATGAGACCGCATTGTCGATGTCTAGCATACGCTCGTAGTTAGCGCAGTCATTTCCATGAAAGTGCCGAATCGTTAAATCGCCAAGAGGTAAATACCCTTGCGCATACGGGCCGAACATGTTTTTCGCCTCGTCTGTCGCCTCGACATATTTCTCCTCGTCGATTAGCTGCCTTACCTTCCGCAGTGCTTCCCTATCGTCGTAACGTTTATCCTGAGCCGGGGGACCTGACCATAACGTATCCTCGTTAAGCTGGAAGAGCTCCTTCTCTACGCCTCCATAATGCATTGCACCGATTCTTCCGTTACCTAGCGGCATTGCCTCCGTCCACTGCGTTGCAGCTCGTCTAAAGGTTAAGCGCTTCACATGCAGCCTCCACAGAACGTATTATAAAGTACGATTACTGGTTGTATGTCTAACAAACCGTGCATCTATTTCGGACATCTACGGAACGAAGATGAGCAGCGTACTCGTCCAGATCGATTACCTTCCCGCCGTTCAAACGCGATTCCTCTGCGGCAAATGCCATCAAGTGGCTTCGTACCGAAGCGGATGCAGATGTTAAGCTCTCTTGGCCACCGTTGTTCCTCACTTCATCTAGGAAGCTGCTGACGATGCCAGCATCGCCTCCGCCGTGGCCGCTGGACTGTTCAGCAATGGTGATTTCTGTCTTCTTATGCGTAAGAAAATCGAACAAAGTGACTGTATTCCCTTCTCCGCGAAGCTCTCCTCTTGTCCCCATAATTTGAATTCGCCGCTCTTGCTCGAAGGTAAAGCCGCACATGCTGAAGATCGCCGTTGCTCCACTCGCAAACTCCATGTTGACAACTTGATGGTCAACTACGTTGTTGTCACTCTTATAGACGCAACGACCATAGTTCGTATCTCTCAATCCCTGCACGATTTTCTCTTGGGAAAGGTCCGGCGCAAAATGTCTTGCCCAGGCCTTGAACTGATCACTCAAATAAAAGCGCTGCGCAGCATAAGGGCAGGTCGAGTGCACGCGGCAGTCGAGGCACCGTTCTGCTGCCCCTTCTGGTGCATTTGCCTCGTGGAAATGCATCAGGGAACCAAACGAGCTGACCCTCGTGCATGGCTGATCCATCAGCCAGGATAGAACATCCATGTCATGACAAGATTTAGAGAGAATCATTGGGCTCGATTGCTCGGAATTATTCCAGTTGCCTCGGACGAAGCTATGAGCGATATGCCAATAACCAACGTTTTCATTCAGCTGAATGGATACGACGTCTCCGATGTGCCCCGCTTGAATCGTCTCCTTGATCGTACTCCAAAATGGCGTGTAGCGCAGTACATGGCATATGGTCAGAAGTCTGTCATTCTCTTTGGCGACTCTTTCCATCTCAAGACATTCTTGCGGATCGGGAGACATGGGTTTCTCCAGAAGAACATGATACTTATTGTTCAGCGCATGGATTGCCGGCTGAAAATGCATCTGATCCTGCGTACAGATGACAGCAATATCCGCTAGTTTCCCTTCAGCGAGCAGCGTCTCCCATGATTCGTACACACGCTCGGCTGGAATGCTATGGTCATCAGCGAATTTAGTCCGCCTTCCGGGATCGGCTTCCGCTACTGCGACGAATTTGAGCTCATGCGGATAATGGAGTGCGTATGGCGCGTAACTGCTTGCACCACGCGCGCCAGCTCCGATTAAAACAGCTGTTAATTGCTTCATGTTTGCTCTTCTCCTCTGTCAGTTCAAATTGAAAACTTCGCTCATTATTCGCACCAAATTCACTTCATTATAGCTATCATATTTGGAGTAATCACTTCATGTCAACGTATATTTGGATCCAAATTTTCATTAAACTTGTGGTGTACACTGCATGCTCAAAAAAAAGAACCTCTAAATGTCGTTCACCCGATTGGATGAACGACATTTAGAGGTAAATTTATTTCTAGAGCTTATGTCGTTTAGCACTTCTTGTTTATGAGGATGACGATTGCCGAACCACAAGTTCATACGGGAGCAACACTTTGAGCGGAAGTGAATAGTGACCTTCAACGTAATTTACCAACATGTTTGCAGCCACTTCGCCGATTTCCGACTTCGGCACCTGCACACTTGTGAGTGGTGGCGATGAATATTGCGCTAATTCAATATTATCCATGCCGACGAATGCGATATCCTGGGGAATGCGATAACCTTTCTCTACGGCGGCGCGAAGTGCGGGTAACGCCAGAGCGTCGCTTGCACAAAACATTGCAGTTGGTCTTTCATCCGCATTCAGCCTATCGAGCATCTCTGTCATTAAACTATAGCTCATATCAACATTCCAATTGGCATTAATAATCCAGCTTCTGTTCAGTTCGCTTCCCGTTTCGAGCATACCGAACTTATAGCCTAAAAATCGTTCATCCTCATCCATTTCATTAAAGAAGGTTGGTCCCCCAATAAATCCGATTTTCTTATGTCCCTGTGCAACCAGATGCCTGACTGCAGTGCGCGCGGCCGAGAGGCGATCGCAATCAACAACGGGTACGGCTAAGCTATCATAATTCAGGCTGACGCCAAGCACGCGCACGCCTTCTTCTTTCATGACCTCAAATTGCTCCTTATCGTACCAGGCAATCGAAAGAATGCCCTTCACTCCCGTTTCCCTGATCAAGGAGCGCAAGTAATTGGGACTCCCCAACTCTTCTCTCGCTGTGAAAAACGCGGGAGTTCGCCCAAGCTCAAATAACTTCTTGCGGAAGCCAGACAAAATGCTTGTAAAATACGGATGATAATCAAATAAAGACTGAGGCATAATACAGCCTATTGATTTCTCGATTTGATGTTGAGTTTTCGCCGCCGAAGGTGTTTCCTCAGCCTCTATTTCATAGCCAATATCATTCGCAACTTCTAATACTTTGCGCTTTGTCTCTTTACTGACAGGGCGATTAGCATCATTACTAATCGCACGTGATACAGTGGAAATCGATACTCCGAGTCGATCGGCAATATCCTTCAATGTAGGCAAATTAACACCTCCTCGAATGTATGATACCCTTCATTTGCTCTTTCATCAACAAAATGAACACGTTGAACACGTCATGTCATAAAAGCCGTTAATCGAAATCGTATTTTCTCGAACGCCATTCATCGTAATGACCTCAATGGATGTAGTCCCATATCCTTGTAAGCGAACGATAGTGTCACCGTTGGACTCATGGATTGAAACCACCTCGGTATCCATATCCCTTGTTAGGACGCCAACCGATTTGGATAACGTAATCATATTGATTTTATCACGCTCAATATTGATTTCAAACGATTGATTGTTCCATTTCAATGTTGCCTTGGCAATTTCTTTGTCACTCCACCAATCGATGTTTAGCAAATAGATGACTCTTAAACCATCTTCACGGTCAAACACTGTAAAGTTGACAGTATCATCACTAACGATATACCCTTTCTCATACTCCGCCCTGCAAGCTTCCTCAGCAGTTTGCTTTAAGACAGCTTCGTATTCTTCACGAATTGCCGGGTTGGCAGGATAGTTCAGTGAATTAATAAAGATCACTTTGCCTTTGCCGACACTGTTATGAATAATTAGCCCTTTGCCTTGATGTGACCGGACGACTGTTGCTGTATCTTGCAAGGTAAGTTCCGCCATTCTTTTCGGATCCTCTACATATTCAGGGAACGTATAATCTTGTATCCCCAGCAGCTTTTCTATTAAGCCCTTATCGATAACGCCACTTGTTCCAGTTATGGCCTCATTTCGATTCGTTGTGGTAAACAGATGCGCCCAAGTCAAGATCGCCGTGCCACCATTTTCGCAAAACGCAAGGATCTGCTTAAACTGCTGCTCTGTAGCCGTATTGTATCCTAAGAATGCAAGCACTTTATAATTTTGATAAGCAGCCTGCTGGGCCTCTATAGGTAAAATATCAACCGTGCCATATGGGGTTCTTGAATAAAACCCTTGCGGTTTGTTTTCACATGGGTACCTATAAATCGCATTCAGAACAGAATCCGGGAAGAACACTTTTAGCAAATCCCAGCTTTCTTCCATATGGTCAAACTTCCACTGCTCACCTATTTGTCCCCATGCATTAGGCCTTGTAAAACAAACCCAAGCATCATTCTTTCCATGTAAAAATCCAAGTGGGACAATCATATTAGTCGGTCTTGTATGCGTGTTTACAAAATGAGCAAAGTTTTTTTGAACTTCTAAGTGCCCAAGGCAAGCCGGAGAGAAGCGATCGAAAAAGGCCAGCTCACTTTCGATATGCATAAGTCCTTCTTCCGTGTTGATGTGATTGATGTTATGGGTGTAACAAACAAAAAGAGAAAGCTGATACCTTCTAAACCGTTCTTTCGTATCATGAGGCAACGTTGACCATTGAACGGCCAAATGTGCCAACAAATCTTTCTTGTTATACGCAATTGCCGCCCCTCTCTGGGCTGCGATTATAATTTCATGCGGGCCATACATCAATTCGCTGCCTGCACTTTCTACGCCGCCCTCGTAGAAATATTTGAATAGCGTGCTTGGACCCGAATGTCTCTTAACGCCGTTTAACGAATAGCGAACGTTATCGACAAGCTGATTAGCCGCTTCTTCCATGTCCCTTGGCTTCACAGGATTATAATTCGCAAAAACGCGATTAAGTGCATAAACAGGAGGCGTTAGATATTTGCCATCCTTGATTTTATCGGTAAGACGCTCCATCAGCTCGTCAAAAAATGCAAATTTCTCGCCACGCCGAATACCCCAATAATAGAAGGCTCCGTCTCTTTCATGTCCCTGATTTCCAACAAAATAGGGTCCTTCTAACATATCTCTCGTTGGGTTTGCATTCATACCCGGAAGCTCGCGTCCATCTATAATGTGGCAATAATGATAGCGAAGCTCTGTAAACAGATTGACAACGTGCGTCCAAAAATCAGTGTTTAATTCTCTCGTTCCAGACCAGCGATAAACGGGCCTTAACGTAATAAAATTACCCAATCTGTTGTTGATGTACCAACAGAAATACTCATCAAACTCATCCATGTCCTGAGCGAAATATATGGCATCCGACGTTCCCGTTAATACATTGTCGTCTTTTTTTTCTATCGTACGGGTTATGGAGACCGTTTCTTCTTCCAAACCGCAATTTAGTTGGATATTGAAATTCGTTTGATGGGCTGTTGCCGTAAAATTGATTACGTTAAAGCCCTTGTTACATTCATGCGTCTTTTCAAAAATCAAGTTTTCATTGCCGCTTACAGTAACGATCGATGGTTGCTTCAAGTAAATCAAAACAGGAATAGGCGTATGCAGCGGTATGCAATCATTACAACCAACTACGGTTAAATTTTTTGCTTCCTTATAGAGCAAATATACTGATTTAACTAGGTAAGGATGAGGCATAAAATAGTCCGCTTGATTGGTGATGCTGATCGTGTTCTTTCCTATCTGCAATAAAGCTCTATCGATCGTAAATTCTTTCTCGGTAAACCGTAGGGAACGTTGAAAAAACTCGCCGTCAAAGCATACCTCACCGTTGATTTTGATTTGAAGGTTTGCCCACTCTTTTTTGGAGAGGTTTTCTCCAAACCAGTTCATATCTTCATGAAAAGGATTAAACATCGTAAACTGCGGCAAATAGTTATAGCCCGGCTCACAGTAGAAGTTCCCTTTTAAATAGGGGTCTTCCAAGTAAAGATCGCCAGTGCATCCCTTTACATGGAAATAAACCAAAACAGAAGCGACATTATCCTCAAGGGCAAAGTCCGTTTCAATTTTCTTCCAGGAGTATGTTCCCTCTTCGATTGGAATAACAATCACTTCATCCGGATCTAAACTGATTGAAGCTTTGTTCACTCCTTCTTTGATCAACCGCTTCTCAAAAACAATTTCCAATTCAGCATCGGTAGACTTTATTAATTGCTCTGCCTTTGCATAGATAGAGAAGGTAAATTGATTGCCAGCATGTTCAGGCTTTACAAATTTATAATAGGCACGCTTTCGATACTCTTCGCCATTACCTTTGAAACGCAAACTAAACTGACTATGATGGGTATCCTTTGGACACAGACAGTCATCAATCATGCGGTATAAATAAGGATATCCCCCCTCTGTCATCCAAGATGGGTGCATGGCATATTCGCCTTTTAACATGATTTTGAAATCATTCTCGGCGATAAAATCCGAATCATCAAGTACAAAATCACAATGCAAGGAATCGCCGGGCTTGATATGTGGTGGTTCTGTATAGTCTTGAATGGTTATTTTATTAAACATATGATCCTCCCAAGATTTAAGATAAAAAAGGAGCGTGAAAGCTCTTCACACTCCTTTTTTACAATTGAATAGATATCGATTATTTCTTAAATGTTTCGTCGTAAGCTTTATTGATTAGCTCCAAAGCTCGCTCAGAACCAAGCTCTTTCACCTGTGGAATTACTTTCGTATCCCAAGTGTCAATGCTTTGCTTGCCGATAATTACGTTGACCGAAGCTTCCTCAACATACGTATCAATAGCTGTTTTGATATCGCCATATTCCTTTTGCTCATCGTCATTGGTAAATTTGGCATTAAAGGTTGCTTTACCAAAGGCGTTGTTCTCATTCAAGAAAGCTACCGACTTTTTCATTGCAGCACCATTCAGCTCATACGTATTAATAGCTTCTTGGTTTACTACTGTGAAAAGGTCTTGATTGTTCAAGCCGGAATTCGTGATCGTGCCATTTGGTGTTGCAGGAGTTTGGAAGTCCTTCAAAAACTTCACAGTGCCGTCGGCATTCTTTTCATAAGATTCGCCTTCGATACCGAATTGCATTGCGTTGATCCCTTCAGGGCTGTACATCCAGTTAATTAAATTAACCAATTCGTCCTTGTATTTAGAATTGCTTGAAATCATTTTCAAAGCTCCGTAATAACCGCTTAAAACAATTGTACCTACTCTAGTATCGTTGTATTTAGGCTGAAGCATAGCCGTAAACTCGAAACCCTCAGGAGTTTTGTCTCCCATTGTTTGAATAATTTCGTCGCCGGCTTGTGGATAGTCAATCGTCACAAAACCTTTGTTTGTAGCCAAGAGCTCATTCCATTCTTCATCCGTAATAGTGGCAAAGTTTGGATTCAGCAGTCCTTCGGAATACAGCTTATTCAAGAAAATCAGCGTATCCTTGTAAGCTTGGCTATCCGGACCGTAAACATATTTTTGCGACGCTTGATCAAGATGGAAAGAAGTGTCTGTGCCTCTAAAGTAAGCTTGGTTCCAAATTAAATGATTTGTGCCCCATCTCACAAAATATGGGTAGGAATCCGGGTACAGCTTCTTCAGCTCTACTAAAGTGTTGTATAAATCATCAAACGATTCGAACTTCGTGGATAAGTTGTTTTTTGCAAAAATATCAGTTCTACCGATTAATACCTCGTCAGCACGATAAGGAACATCATACATCCTCGGAGCGCCATAATATTTGCCATCAGGCGAACGAGTCAAATCCATTGCTGGCGAATATTTCTCCAGCATCGCTTTCATATTATCAAGCTTGCCTGCTTCCATGTATGTCGTCAAATCCAAGAATGCGCCTTGCGGGCCGTATTTATCCGCATATTTTTGTCCACCCTGCAGTGACATCATATCTGGCAGCTCGCCGGATGCCAACATCGTATTGATTTTCTCTGCAGAGTCTGCACGGGATACGTTAATAGGCTTGATTTTAATATTTGTGTACTTTTCAATCGTCTTGAAGACTTCTTCGTCCCCAGTGTAAGGGGTATTAGCCGTAAAGAACCAATTTACTTCTATTGGCTTTGCGCTGATTTTTTCTGCTCCGGTTGCACTTGCTTCTGCATCTTTATCTGCATCTGTTGAAGCATTAGTTGCTGCAGGTTCTGTGTTTGTAGCAGATTCATTATTATTGCTGTTATTGCTGCTGCACCCCGTAACAATCAACACAATGATTGCTACAAAAAAGACCAAAAATCTTTTCATGACACAACTCTCCCCTGTTTTTTAAATTTTATATACTACCCTTTTATTGAGCCAACCATCAGACTCTTCACAAAATATTTTTGTATAAAAGGATATATACACATAATAGGAAGCGTGGAAATAACAATAGATGCCATTTTTAACGATTCTGTAGGAGAGTGAGTTAATTCAGCGTAAGCGCCCTTATCGCTTGGATCGACGGATGCCGTTATCAAAATACTTCTTAAAATCATTTGCAAAGGGTATTTTGTATTGTCATTTAAATAGAGCAACGCTGAGAAATATCCATTCCAAATGCCAACTGCCGTAAATAAACCGATTGTGGCCAAAATTGGCTTGGAAAGCGGTAAATAGATTTTGGTGAAAATTTGAAAATTCGTCGCGCCGTCAATGTGAGCGGATTCACTCAAGGCTTCAGGTATATTCCTAAAGAAGGATCTCATTAGAATTACGTTCCATGCGGACAATGCCCCGGGAAGAACCATAACCCAAAACGTATTGATCAGATGCATCGACTTAAAAGCTAGATAGGTCGGAATCATACCGCCGCTAAAAAACATCGTTACAATGTAGATTTGGGCGATATAGGATCTCATTTGAAACTTATCTTTGGAAAGCGGATAAGCCGTAATGGAAGTAAAAAATAATGTAAAAATTGTACCAACCGCGGTATATAAAATCGTATTTTTATAAGCTGTATAAAAAACAGGGTGATTAACCATCGTCTGGTATGCGCCTTTGTCAAAACCGCGCGGAAAGAACGAAACCTTCCCGGCCATGACTTCTGCTGGATCACTGATCGAAACAGATAAAACGTATGCAAAGGGATACAGCATAACCAATACAGTAATCGCTAATATGATATAGACGATGACAAGAAAAACCTGATCTTCGATTGGATCCCTAATTCTGTTCGGATTCCTCATGACATCACCACAAACCTTCATCTAAGAATTTTTTGGAGAAATAGTTTGCTCCTAGCAAGAAGATAATAGAAACAACACTGTTAAACAGTCCGATAGCGCTTGAGAATCCATAATCTTGGTCGAATATCCCTTTACGGTAAACATAAGTGGAGATCACATCGGCTACGTCATAAGTGGCAGGGCTGTACATTAACAGAATTTTTTCGAAACCGACGCTGACAATGCTTCCTACAGCTAGAATGAACAACGTAATAATGGTCGGGCGCATGCTTGGCAAGGTGATATGAAAAATCTGCTTGAACCTCGAACAGCCGTCGATCTTAGCCGCATCATACATTTCAGTGTCAATTCCTGTAATAGCAGCCAAGTAGAGTATGCTGGAGTAGCCGACTCCCTGCCAAATGTCCGAGCCGATATACATGCTTCTAAAGAAACCGGATTCGTTAAAAAACTGGATCGGATCAGCATCGACCGCTGCTAACATATCATTCACTATACCTGCATCGCTAAACATCGATTTCATAATACCAACGATGACGACGACCGATATAAAGTAAGGCAAATAGGTAGCCGTTTGAACAAATCTCTTAATTCTTGGATGTACCATTTCATTGATCAATAAAGCCAGAACAATTGGTGCGGGAAAAGACCACAGCAAGTTATAAAGACCGAGCAGGAACGTATTTTTCACAATCCTGAAAAAGTTTGGATCTTCAAAAAAACGTCTGAAGTTATCAAATCCGATCCACTCAGAGCCGCTCATGCCTTTAAACAAACTGTAATCTTGAAAAGCAGTTAAAACACCAACCATAGGATAGTAAGCAAATAAGGCGATAATGATTAACCCTGGTATCGACATCAGCAAAAAAGAGCGGTTACATTTCCAGTCATACAAAAATTTGGAGAAAATAGACATCTTCGAAATTTTTTCAGCAGTTGTTGCCATTAAGCTCACCTCATTTCAGTATTTCGCGTTCGATATGATTCCAATCAAAACAAGTTGGTTCTCGTTTGGCGCATATCTGGCAGACAAAATACAGATATTTGCACCAATTTTTCCTTGAATAAGGCTATAATAATGAGAAAAATACGATGTGTCAATGGATTATTTGGATCCAAATTTCATTGTTGCCATGCCAAATTCAATATTGACACTAATATTTGAAACATTTAAAGTTGCTATTGACGACTGGGTATGAAAGCGGTTTCAAATTAAAAGAAGCGTGTTGTAGGAGGGAACAAAGTTGAACATGGAATGGAAAAGCCAACTAGAGAAATACAAGGGGATCTTTAATGAGCCTCCGAAACAGGTGCCGTCCAAAAAGGTTGTTGACGGTCCTATTATTGGCAACGGCGATATCGGCGTTGTCTTAAGCGGCCCGCCAGAGCAGCAGCGAGTATGGATATCGAAGACAGATTTCTGGAAGTCCGAACTGATCTATACTAAGGGAAGTCCGAGTTTGATCGGGGGGATCGATATCTACATACCGGAGCTGTCAGGGGCATCTTACTATAGTGAACAACGGCTGCTTGATGCCAAAGTTGTGTCAACGTTTCGTGGAGCTGCTTCCACTGTGACGATGACGGCTTGGGTCTCGGCTACAGACAATGCAGTTGTTGTAGAGCTGGCTTGCGTTGAGGGAACTGCAACAGTTTCGCTCGATTTGTGGACAAAGTCCGGTCATGACTCGCAAACCGATGCTGGGACAGAGACCGATGTGACATGGGCTACTCGCGTATTTAACGGTGCAGAGCTGGAATGGCCAACCGCAGGTGCGATTGCCATGCGATGCTTATCCGAAAGCAGTACTTCATTCGAATTAAAGCCTGGCGGAATAACGCATATCATAAGCTATGTGCTGACGAATCATGATGTAGATACTTATTTACAAGAATCGGTAGCGAGCGTAAAGAGGTTTGATGAAAGTCGTCTGAACGAGCTGTACGCGAAGCATGAAGACTGGTGGCAGCATTTTTGGGCAAAATCAGCGATCGATATCGGCGATGAGCTGCTCGAGAAGTTCTGGTACGGCTCTCATTACATCATGGCCTCTTGCAGTCGCAATAAATCGTTTCCTCCGGGATTATTTGGCAGCTGGATTACAACGGACAGCCCTGCTTGGGCAGGAGATTATCACTTGAATTACAACTTTCAAGCGCCGTGGTGGGGCGTCTATTCTTCCAATCATATTGAATTGAGTGAGCCTTATGATGCGCCGCTGCTGGAATATGTGCCGAATGGCAAGCGATACGCTGAACAATATTTGGGAAAGAACGGTATTTATTATGATGTCGGAATTGGTCCGAAAGGATTGCCTACTGCATTATCGAATACTGAAGCAAGCCGGAAATACGAGCACGGTCATCTGTTCCTGGGACAGAAAAGCAATGCAGCATATACAACGATCAACATGCTGATGCGTTTTTATGCGACCTATGACTTGCAATATGCAAGTCAGATTGCCTATCCCTATGCACTCGAGGTTGCCGATTTTTGGGAATCGTATCTGGCATTCGAGGACAACCGCTATGTCATTTATCGAGATGCCATACATGAAGTTGGGACTTGGGAGGAATCACACCCTAACGATGATTGGCTGCAGGAGTTCGAGGATATGAATCCGATTCTGACTTTGGGGCTTCTCCGGGCAGTTTTCAAGGGGTTGCTTGACATGTCGAACGAATTAGGACTGGATGTGAATCGGCGGGACAAGTGGTCCCATATTCTGATGCATATGAGCGAGTTCCCTACGTTTGAGCGTGATGGGAAAACGATATTTAGACTAACTGAACAAGGGCGCTCATGGTGGGATAGCAATACGCTGGCGATTCAGCATATTTGGCCTGCCGGAGCGATCGGTCTCGATTCAGACTCGCAGCTTCTCGAAATTGCTAGAAATACAATTTCGGTCATTAATCGTTGGACAGACTATAACGGCTTTCCGACGATATTTACCGCCGCGGCGCGTGTAGGCTATGATCCGGCGATCATCCTGCATCAGCTTCGCCATCAATGCCTTGAACATAGTTTTCCGAATCTGTTTATCTACTTTGGCGGAGGCGGTATTGAATGCTGCAGCGGCGTTCCGTCGGCCATTAATGAGATGCTGCTGCAAAGCCATGAGCAAGTCATCCGGTTGTTCCCTGTGTGGCCGAATGAAAGAAACGCCCAATTCATGACTCTGAGAGCCGTTGGAGCGTTTCTTGTCTCGAGCGAGTTGAAGGATGGCATGATTCAATTTGTAGAGATAACAAGTGAGCGCGGAAGAGTCTGCCGCCTCTTTAACCCATGGCCGGATGGTGCGCTTAGTATCGTTGAAATTAACGGAAACAAACAAGAGGCGATCGATTGGAAATTAGTCGAGGACGTCATCGTATTTGCTACGAAAGCAGACAGACACTATCGCCTGCAGCCCACTACGATTGCGAGTCCACACTTCCTGTGCTGAACTGGCTGAAAACGGCATCAAAAAAACCGTTCCTTTGTGCTACAAGGAACGGTTTTTTACAGCCATCTTGACGGCAGCCACTTTTTATCGAAGCCTCCCCTTCCCTTCCCGGACCTCTTTACGGTATTTGTAAGGAGTTACGCCAATATGTTTCTTGAACGTATGGATAAAATGAGACGCCGTTGCAAAACCGACCCGCTCCGCAATGATCGCCACCGGCAATTCCGTGCTCTGAAGCAGCAGGCATGCCTCGCGAAGGCGTTTGGCGGTCAAATATTCGGTCAAGCTATTCCCGGTATCCTGCTTGAAGAGATGAGACAAATAGTAAGGGGATAGATGCAGTTCCGCAGCTAAGCGCGAAAGTGAAAACTCCTCTTTGAAATTGACGTCCAGCCAGGCCATCGCTTGTTCCGTCAACTCCGTTTTCCGAGGCGAACGCGCCTCCTTCCGACCAACCGAAGCTTCCATAACGATGCGAAGCCGGCGAAGAATCGATATCGTTCCCATTGCCGCGATCTCTGCAGCTTGAGTACCGTTAAGCTGCCGAAGCTCTTGATCCATCAGGCCGAATTGGCTGGCCAGATCGGGAAGCTCAAATGCTTGCTCCGGAAGCTCCACTTTCCATATTCGTTGAAAAAATGTCTTGAATTCCGGAAATGCGCTCAAGTAGGATTCCAGAAAGAAAGGCTCAACGACCAGGACGCTGCGAATATAGGGGTTTTGCGGACTCGCCGGCGCATGGACGCGATGCAATTGAAAGGGCTGAAATAGATACAGGGTCTGCGGTTTGATCGGCATGATTCGATTTTCCAGAATGAAATGCCCTTCTCCTTGTTCCACATACAGCAGCTCCAGCCCTTGATGCGCATGAAAAACGGCATATCCGCCATTATCGGTTGTCACGTTCCGATGAGCGAATAAATAAGGATGGCTTCGAAGAACATTATCGATCAATTTCATAGCTGACACCGCCGTGTTCCGAAGATAGGATAGCAATTTAACGATATTTTAGCACGAATCGATGACACTTTTCCTCCCTCTTGTTGGCTAGAATGAAGCCAATAAGCATGAGGAGGATTTCATTATGAATGATCGACGAAACAAAACAATCATAACCCATCAGCGCGGGCGGTTTCTGAGTCCGGAGGATACGGCTAAGCGGTTAACCGAGCTCTTCTGGGAGGAATTCGAGCTCTCGCGCGCCGCGTTCGGCTGGCTGCCTGCGATGGAGGATTTTGAAACAAAAGGGGCGTTATCCAGATTCGGTTATCTGCACAATGGCCATGCCAAGCTCTTGAGCGAGCGTGTTGCGGAACTGCCCGGCCCTTCGCTGGAGCGCCAGCTTTCCCCCGTTCATGTTCGGGAAGCGTACGAAAGAGCGTTTTCGGCTCCTTCCGAAGCCGCTTTTTTCCAAGGGTATGCCGTTGTCTTAGGAAAGCTGTACGAAACGTATGACCGGTTGCAATACCGGCTGGATCCTATTCTTGATGCGCCGACGCTGGATACGCTTCGATACATCCTAAAAGATCGCATGGAAATGCTTCGATACGCGAATGACAAGACGTTCTTTGCCGGAGCGGATGATCCGCTGCTGGCTGAGCAGCTGATTGTATGGCGAAGCTATGTGGAACAGCTATGGAACGCTCTTGAGGCTGCTGCGAAATCGGGTACGCCGGGCGCTGTCGAATGGCCTGCAATCCCTAACTATGAAACGGCCGGACCTCTGCCCTCGGTATCCGCTTGGGATGAGGAGCGGTTTCCGATCTATGAATTCAATGATGCATACAAAACCTCCTATTCCGATCCCTCGATGTCACCGCTGAACGATAGCATTAAACAGATGCATTATATTAACGCGACGGAGATGGGCGCCGCCGAAACGCTTTGTTACTTGTATTATGGCGTGCAGCAAATGCCTTTGACATTCTACTTCGACTTGGCCCGGCATCTTTGGGACGAAGTACGGCATTGCCAAATGGGCGTTCGTCGGCTCCAGCAGCTCGGATATAAGACCTCGCAGTTCAAATATTTCAAAGGCTCTCCCGGCAGAGGGCTTCAGGATTTGGCGGCGGAATGGTTCCCTGACATGTACGCAGGCCTAACGATGGTGGCGGAGCCTTGCTCCTTTATCAAGAAGCGGAAGAGCGCCGCGGGCTTCCGGGAATACGGCGATGAATTGTCCGCGATCCAATGCGAATTCGATATGGCGGATGAACGAATGCATGTCGATTTCGGCAAAAAATGGGGACCGGAGCTGTACAAACAAATCAACCATCTCATTACCGCGGCCGAGATGTCCGAACGAGCGAGATTGCGCCGGATCGAGCAGCTCGGTGCCGCTGCGACGGAGGAAGAGGCCAAGGAAATCGCACGAAACTTCCCTGGATTCTGCGGGTTGTCTACGACCGAGCTGAATTATGGCAAGTATTAACTAAAAAGACCGCCTGTCGCCCAGGCGGTCGTATCGTATTTCCAGAAATCACACATTTATTGTCCGTTCACACGAAACGCCGCCTTCGCCCAAGCATAATCGGGGTCCTCCAGGTTCCCGTCTTTGTAGGTCGAAATCAACGCCCAGCGGTCTTTGCCCGAGCGGTTCGGATAGGAGGCATGGAACAACAAATCGTGGAAAATAATCGCATCTCCTCGAGATGCTGTGAGGTCAACGATTGTTTCCGGCTTTATATCCTCGTCCTTTAACCGGTTGCTGAAGCCTTCCTCTCTGCCCGTGAAATCCGCATGCTCCATATTGCTGTGATGCGAGCCGGGAACGATGCGCAAGCATCCGTTCTCGATCGTCGCGTCATCGAGCGCGATCCATACGGAATATTTATGGCTGCCATACCAATAAGGGTAGTCTTGATGCCACGGCGATCCGAAGTCTGTCGTTGCGTTCTTGAAGACTACCTTATCGCTTAGGAATATAACATGATCGCCAATGATCTCTTCCAGCGCTTTCACAAGAAGAGGATGTGCGGCCGCTTCCTTAAAGAGGGGACTGGCGACTGCCATGCCGACATAGACGCCTGACTTGTCGACCCCGTTCTTGTCCAGAACGTTTTGCGCTTCCTTCTTCAGCTCTGCCGCTTCTTCCTCGGTGAATAATCGGTTCAACACATAGTACCCGTTCATTTGGAATTGTTCCTTGATCATGGATGACGCCACAGGCATTCCCCTCCTTCGTTGTACAGCACAGCCAGACTTACGGCTGCCATATCTCGAACAAATTCCCATCCGGATCGCAAAATCGAAAGTTAGGACCGCAAGGTCTATTTTCCGGAATATCACTGACAATGTTCACGCCATTCGCCTTAAAACGATTGTACATCTCTTGTATACGCGGAGTTATAAAACAAGCCAGCGGCTGCCGATCGCCATGATCAAACGTGAAACCCAAGCTCCCTGCGGATTTCTCGGCTGTCATAAGGAATGTTTGCCTTCCGCTTTGATTTCTTCCTTGAACAATCCCCTGCGAATCAGGTTTGCGGTAACCGGCTTCTTCCCGATTTCTCGCGACCAGATTGACAGCTGGCCAATGTGGTGGATCTCGTGGGCGATCACATGGCGCATGATTTCCCCGTAGCTGAAGTTTTCCCACTCGCCTTCGTTATTTTGATCGGTTAAGACATTCGTTTCCAAGTCATCCTTCCAACCGTGGATGAAAGGAGCAATTTCAGCGCGGCAGCGAGCGGCGTATTCTCGCAGCTTCCGCACATCTGCGCAGTCCTCGAACTGAACATACTGAGGCTCCCTTCCTTGCAGGCCGCTGATCCAGCTGTATTCTACATCCACAATATGATACAGCGTGTAGAGTATGCTTCCCATGCCGCCTGTGCGTTCCTTCGTCAGCTCATGCTCGTCTGCTTGCTCGCACCAATTAAACCACTCGTTGCGTACCTGCCAGTTGTACTCGAACAGCTTCAACATGCCGGACACCTTCCCTGATCATCCAGATTCTTCTTAACTAGAATTCGGAATTCACCCTGCCGATCCTGCCGAATGAATAAAAAAAGAAGCCGAGATCCTCGGCCGCTAAATTATTGATCGCAAATTAGAACATGCCGTTCTCATTTGGAGAATCCTCCGGGATCGCTTGGCCTGTGTCCCACAGCTCGACAATGCGTCCCTCCTCGAAGCGGAAAATATGAACGACGGCTGCCCCGAGAACACCCGGCTCATGCTTGACGTTGGAGTATGTCATAACGCTGTCCCCTTCTTCGAGGCAGCGTTTGACCTCAAGAGCCTTATTCGGGAATTTCGCCGCATTTTCTTCCATAGCAACCATTAGCGAGCTCGCGTCGCCTGGGAAATAGGGATTGTGATGACGGAAACCCGGACCTACATAGCTTTCATAGGCTTCGCGCACGTTCCCTGAAGCGACAAGCTGCAAGAAATTCACGGCCTTTTCTTTAAGGGACATTGTTTTCATAGCATACTTCCTTTCTATTTAGCAATAGAATTATCCCAACTATAAATGGGTGCATATACGCAGCTGATTGCCGTCGGGATCGACGACCGTCATCGTGCGCAGCCCTTCCAAATCTTCGTTAGGCGGCTCGGCGATCGTGATGTCCGGCTTGTGCTTCAAGTCGTCGTACCAACGATCGACATCCGGAACGAAGAAGTGAATCAAGCCTCCGACCTGGCAGTCGCCGGAATGTTCGGTTAAATACAGGGTCATGTCATCCTTCGTGATTTGCAGGAAGACAGGGAAATGCGGCTCGAACCGATGCTCCCAATCGACGCGAAAGCCCAACCCCTCTACGTAAAATTTCTTGCTTCTCGGATAATCGGTTATGCGAAACGCAGGGATGACCTTTTGCATCGTCTGCCTCCTCTATAGCATCTTCTCAAAGATAAAAATAACCTCGCTTGCTTGATGCCGCCTTCGCAATTCCTCCTGCAGGACCTTGCCGACGTCATAATCGTGAACGGAAATTCGTTCATACTCGTGGTGATGAGATCCTTTCGCGACTAATTCGAAGGGAATATAGCCGTTTTTCAAGTAAAATCGTTCCACCTTCAGATCCTCCGCGGAACCGAGGCCGATTTTCCGATAGCCTTTGCTTCTGACCGCATCTTCAAACGCCGCGATCAGCTTCGATCCGATTCCGGTTCGCAGCAGCTGTTTGGTCTCCTCATGCGTTACGGCAATACCTTGCAGATTTATGGAGGCATTATCTCTGCGCGAAGGATGTCCATAGCAAACCCCGACAAGCTCGTCCGCCGCAAACGCGCCTAGGTATAGATCATGGTTCGTTGATATACGATCCGTGAAATCTTCCATGCTCTCTTGATCCAAATATTCGCATTGAAATGCGTGAACGCGTTCATAGTCTTCCCGATTTAACAATCTGATCTCCACATGCATCTACAAGGCACAGCTCCCTTCTCTCTTGCCAGTCACCTGCTACAATCGTGCAAGCAAAATATCCCGCATGGCCGTTTTATCCAGCTGAACGGGGCTCTGTTTGTTATCGGCAGCATTGACGACGGCATCGATATTGTTCGCGTTGACGCCATATGCGCCTAATCTCGGAATGTTCAGCTGTGCCGTCCATTCCTCTAAAACAGACACCAACCGGGTGCAGCTGCCATCCGTATCGCGCTTATCGTGACCCGTTAAGATCGCCCCGACGGCTGCATATTTCGATCGTGCAAGCGCCGCCGTTTCTCCCGCTTCTACGTTCAACGCTCCGAGGTTTCGTTTCGTTGCTTCCGCGAGCAAGGTCCCGCAAATAACGCCGTGCGGAATCGGGAACATGCCGCCAAGCGGTGAAGCAAAGCCATGGACGAGCCCTAACCCGGCATGCGCCAATGTAATGCCCGACAGCATGGAAGCGTAAGCCATCTGCTCGTGCAGCGATACATCCTCCGCAGCGGTCGTGCAAATATGCACCAAGCTCTTGGAGGCTGCCTCGATACCGGATAGTGCCAGGGCATCCGTGAGCGGCGAGGCTTTCGTCGATACATAGGACTCGATCAATTGCGTTAACGCGTCCAGGCCGCTCGCCGCCTTGACGGAAATCGGGCAGCTTATCGTCAATCGCGCATCAAGGATGGCGGCATCCGGGATAAACCGGTCATGACGAAGTGAACGTTTATATCCGCCAGGGATGGAGATGACGGCATTTTTCGTCATTTCGCTGCCGGTCCCCGAAGTCGTCGGGACGGCAGCGAAGAATACTTTGCTGCCGCTATGCAGCCGGTAAGCCGGTTGTCCTTCCAGATAATTCAGGATCGTATCTCCAGGCTCAGTGGGCAGCATGGCGGAAACGGCTTTGCCTGCATCCATTGCGCTTCCGCCTCCAATTGCGACGACGGCATCGATCGCCTGCTGCGCGTTACCGTTCCGGGAACGAAAGCGATCCACGACTTCATCGACCCATTCCACAGTCGGCTCCTGATGGATATGAACGGTTTCATATGTAATCCGGGAAGCTTCGAGCGATGCGGCGATTCGCTTCCAATGCTCGGCATTCGTCCGCTGAAAGCCTCCCATAACAAACAAGATTCGCTGAGTCCCTTTCGGCAGCGCATCAACCAGCTTTTCTACCATGCCGCTGCCGAAATGAATTGCGGGCGTTCCCGTAAACTGAAAAGCGTTCATTACCATTGCGATCTCTCCGCCGGTGCGATCACCCGGTGAGGCGCGCCTTCGCGCGGTTTGGCCATCCAAGGAGCTACCGTATCCCGCCATTTCAAATAGTGCGCCGTCTCTTTATGCTTGGCCGCCGCTTCCTCCGATTCATAAGCTTCATACAGCGTAAACGAAGCAGGATCATCCAGATGCTGCAAAATATCAAACCGCAGATTGCCGGCCTCTTGTACAGAGCCTCGATGGTTGTCCAGCGTCGCGGCAATGAAATCATCCACAAATTCCGGTATAACGACAACTTTTACGATCGTGACGATCATCGGTTCTTCATCTCCAATACGGTTTGTTGGCGAGCTCTTCTGCTAGCTCAGATGCGTTTATCATCTCAAATTTCGTGACCGCTTACAATGAGTTCGAAGTCATCATCAATAAAAAAAGCCGCGGTTGCCGCGGCTTCTTCATCATCTATTACAATAGGCCCTTCTCTTTCAAGTTCAGATAGCTCACCAACGCCGTTTCGATACCTGTCAGGTTGCGGAGCTTGTCCTGCTCGACCGTCATCCACTCCACGCCGATTTCCGTCGCGGCTTCAATGGATTCTTGAATGTTCACGATACCCGTGCCAACGGCCGTCCACTTTCCGATCTCATCCGTTCCGTATACGTCCTTAAGATGGATAGCCGGCACGCGGCCCGACATCTTGCGCAAAATATGCGCAGGATCGGCGCCGCCAATCGTAATCCAAGCGACATCCATGCGGAAGTAAAGATGCTTCGGATCCGTATGCTCAGCCAAAATATCCAGTGCGTACAGGCCGTTAAAGGTCCGCTCAAACTCATGCGCATGGTTGTGGTAGCAGAATCGAAGCCCTTCCTCAGCAAACCGCTTTCCCGCCGCATCGTATAATTCGGCATCGCGAAGCAGCTGCTCGCGCGAATCGACGACATCCCACCAGAAGGTGACGTCCTTCGTTTGCAGCGCGTGCGCTTCTCTGATAAGACGATCCACTTCCTTCTCGTCGCGCAGCAGTTCTTTGCTAGGTACGCTGTGAGTCGCGATTTGGAGTCCAAGATCGTGGAAACGCGCGACGTTCGCTCCTATGTCTCCTTTAAGCAGCTCGCCGCCGCCTTCGATGCCCTTGTAGCCGATTTCCGCTACGCGCTTCATCGTGCCCCAGAAATCCTGCTTCGCTTCTTCGCCGATAATTCCGATTAATCCAAGTTTAGGTCTAGTCATGGCTGGCATTACGCTCCTTCTTTCGAGAATTGGCCGTTATTCAACATCGCGATAAACGGGCTGTCCGATACGTTTGTCAGCGGAATCGATACGCGCGCGTTGCGGCGGACCGATTCGTAGACGGCAAAAATCAGTTCCGATGCGCGCAGCGCCTTGCGATGCGATACTTCAGGCTCTTCGCCGGACACCAAGCAGTCGATCGCATGCTTGACATAACCGATCATTTGATCGGACATGGAGGAGAGTTCCATCTCCTGCTTCCATGCCGGATCCTCATAGTTGACGGCTTTGACGATTTGCCCGTCCCACATGACTTCGATAAAGCCTTCCGTGCCGATCACGCGTACGCCGGCCCAAATCTTCGCCATATCCTGGGTTGGCTCCCATACATCGATTGTACCAGAATAGAGCGAGGCTTGAACACCGTTTGCGAACACGACATGTCCGGACGCGCCGCATTCCGATGGCACATTGAACCAGTTGTAGACTTCAGTCGTATCGACCGCTCCCAGCACCGATTTCGCCGGCGTTTCATCCATAAAGCTGATCGCCTGGTCGAACGTGTGGATGCCGCAATCGAGCAGGTTTGGCGGAGAATAGAGATCCAGGCGAAGCACCTGTCCGATGCGTCCTTCCTTGATCAGGCGACGCACGGTCTGATTCCCCGTTGCAAATCGGCGCTGCAGCGAGAATGTCAACTGGCAGCCCGTTTCGTCGGCGATGCGGCCCATTTCTTGGCATTCGCCCCATGTCGGCGACATCGGCTTCTCGCACAGAACCGCTTTGGCGCCTGCTTCCGCGCAATCGCGGAATACCGGCAAATGCAGCGGTGTCCATAGGCAGATGAGTACGACATCCGGCTTTTCCTTCGCCAGCATTTCCTTATGGTCGGTATAGATATTGGCTTGTTGGAAGCCAAACTCGGATTTCAATGTTTCGGCGGATGCCGCCGCGATGTCGGACAACGCGACAACCTCAAGTCTGCTGTCGGCTTTGATGCCGATTGCGTGTTCATGCGCACGTTTGCCGCAGCCGATAAAAGCGACTCGAAATACGTTTGTTGCGTTCATTTTCTAAAATCCTCTCCCTCAATTTCTAGCATAATAGATGAGCAGCATCGATTGACAGCAGCAATCGAAACGTTTCAACCTCACTAGCATATATCAAGAGATGCAGCGCTTTCAACACAATTTTTCCCTTGTGACTTAATTAGAAATGTTCCGACAAAATGCTCCAATCTTCGTTAGTTAGTATCATCAAGGTAAGTAGCTGAAACGAAAGTGCGTACTTCCGTGAAGCCCTCATCTTCGCTATAGTTTCATATGGAGACGAACTTATTTATTTCGATAGGGAGTGGAATTTATGGAATACCGTGTTCTTGGACGTTCAGGTTTGCGGGTCAGCGAAGTAAGCTTAGGCTGCTGGGCAATCGGAGGGCCTTCGTGGCGCGACGGCGAAGCGGTCGGCTGGTCGGGAAATAACGATAACGAATCGCTTGGCGGTTTGAGACGCGCGTTCGAGCTGGGCATCAATCATTTCGATACGGCTGACGTTTATGGGGACGGCCATTCGGAGCGCGTCATCGGCCGGTTTCTGAAGGAGGTTCCGCGCGATCAGGTCGTCATTGCCTCCAAAGTCGGTTGGTTCCGCGGCACGGCACCGAACGCGATGCAGCCAATCCATATCCGTCATCAGCTGGAGCAATCGCTTATGAATCTAGGTACCGATTATTTGGACCTTCATTATTTCCATAACACGAACTTCGGTCCAGACGATCTCTACTTGGAAGAAGCGGCGGATACGATGCGCCAACTGCAGAAGGAAGGCAAAGTCCGCGTAATCGGACAATCGGGCTACAGCTACGGCGATTTTATGCGCGTCTGCCCGGTCACCCGGCCGGATGTGCTGCAATTCCACTATAATGCGTTCGGCAATTCGTTCGATCGGCCGGATACGAATCTGTTCCGCTGGGCGGATGAGCGCAATATCGGCATCGTACTGTTCGGTCCTCTCGCGCAAGGCTTGCTTCTGGACAAGTTTGATCCGGAAAACCCGCCGAAATTCGGTGAAGGCGATGTTCGGGCTTCCAATACGGCCTACTCGAAGGAGCGGCTCCTGGAAATCCGCCAGAAGCTTGTGCCGATCAAGGAACGCTTCGGCACGGAGGCGCAAGATTTGGTGCGGGCGGCGATACAATTCGCGCTTGCGCAATCCCCTAACGCATGCGTCATCCCTGGCTTTAAGAACGACCGACAGGTCGAATCCAATGCACAAGGCGCGGGCAAGCCTCTGAATGCGGAGGACGTTGCGTTCATCCGCAGCATCCTGCAAAGCAAATAGAATCGGTATTTTCAAAAGGAAGCATGCTCCTGCCACTCGCAGAAGCGCGCTTCTTTTTTTGTTTCTACCCTATTCCTTCGGATAATCAGGTATTGATGTCGTCTAGGAATGGAAAACTAATCCTATCCATTATTGCTGCGGAGGAAACTCATGTCTATTTTCAAACCATCAATAAGCGTAACTTCCCTGCGCGAAATCGACGGCGCTGCGCTTCAGCGAGCGGGAATCAAGGGGATCATCTTCAATTGGACGAATACATTGCTTCCGTTCAATGCCGATTCCGTATCCGACGAGATCCAAGACTGGTTTGACGATTTTAAGTCAAGGTATGCCATGAAGCTAGTAATCGTCTCGAACAGCAAACCGCCAGCGCAAGGCAACGAGCTGGTAAATGAAATTCCCGCCATATTCAAAGCAGGTAAACCGATGAAAAAAGCGTTTAGATCCGCGATGAACATCCTTGGTACCAAGCCCAATCAGACAGCTGTGATCGGGAATGGCTTAATTACCGATATGTGGGGCGGCAACCGGTTAGGGATGTATACGATATTTGTTTCGCCTCTATGGACCAAACCTCGTCTCTTAGGCGCAATGAAACGGTTGATGGTCAAAGTGCTGCGCTTTTAGCCGGAAGGATTATAAATTCCTTGTAAACAGGAATATCGTTTCCCGGTTTAGGCCATTATGTAAAGGTTCGTAAAATCACCCAATGGAGGCAAATTCATGGCTAAACCCGACAACCGCGCAGATAATGAAGTCCATCTGCAGCAGCACATCGAAAACACGCAAGCTAACATACAGGAAGCGGAAAGCTATCTGGATGAGCATGCGAGCGAAATAAGCGCGGATGAGAAGAACATCATTGAAGCCAAAAATCAGCGGCGCAGAGAAAGCATCCAAGATTTCCAAGCTGAGAAACAGGATGAAGCCGGACAATAGTGTCTATAGAATCGGGAAATGCTGCCGGGGTGATATCCCCGGCAGCATTTTTTTTATTTATCCGCGATCGTAACCAATTTATTGGCGCTTTCCAGTTGACCGTTTTATTGGATAGTGTCGCTATGAATCGAACGCCGACCATCGTATGCCCGTTGATCAGCTTCATCTCGCCGTTAACCGGTACGCTCTTGCCGTCGACTAGCGCGTTTGTGCCGGTCGGCTTCATCTCGATGCTGCGCTTGGCCGATTTACGTCAAATCCGATCAAAAGAAAACCGCGCCTGTCGGCACGGTTTTCATCTTGATTATTGGATAACCTGATTATTCTCCATCAGGATATTCGACATTGTGATACACGTGCTGGACGTCTTCCAAGTCTTCGAGCGCATCGATCAATTTCTCGAACTGCGGCAGCTCGTCGCTCGACAGCGTGACGTAATTTTGCGCCAGCATCGTCTGCTCGGCTACGGTAAATTCCGTGATGCCCGCATTCTTGAACGCCGTCTGGACGGCATATAGCTGATCCGGCTCCGCGTACACGATGATCGTTTCGTCGTCTTCTTCAATAATGTCACGGACATCGAGCTCCGCTTCCATCAGCAGCTCCAACACTTCCTCGGATGTTTTTCCCGTCACTCCGATTACGGCTGTCGGGCTAAACATATACGCGACGGAACCGCTGACCCCCATCCGTCCGCCGGCTTTATTGAAGGCGGAACGCACGTCAGCCGCCGTACGGTTCACGTTGTTCGTGAGCGTGTCGACGATTATTTGCGTGCCGTTCGGGCCAAAGCCTTCATAACGCAGTTCCGAATAGCTCTCCTCGGAGTTTCCTTTCGCTTTCTCAATCGCCCGGTCGATGATCGCTCTCGGTACATTGTAAGTCTTCGCGCGTTCGAGCACGAATTTCAGCGCTTGGTTGGATTCCGGGTCTGGCTCGCCCTTCTTCGCCGCAACGTAAATTTCGATGCCGAACTTGGCGTAAACCCGGCTGGTGTTGGCGTCTTTCGAAGCTTTCTTCTCTTTAATATTATTCCATTTGCGTCCCATGCTGTACCCGCTTTCTTACTAAATTTATCGGCAATGCCATTAACTTAAGATAAGATAACCACTGCACTATTATAGTGAAAAATCGGCATCGGGACAAGTTTCCTACTTCTTTCTTTTCCTTCTGATGAAGATAATCGCAGCCGCAAGTACAATCGCGATCGTACCGATAACGAGCTCCAAGTCATAGTCTTTGTTTGAGATCCGCTTCATCTCGCTCTTAAGGTCGGTTTGCTTCTCCGGTTTCATGCCTTCGCCCAGCAGGCTTATGTCTTCTCCCGCTTTCGAAAGTTCGGCCGTACGGCTGCACAAGCTGGTATAATACTCGCCTTCTTTATTCGCATAGACATAGACAAGATAGGATTGACCTGCCGTTAAATCGATCCCGCAGGATTCTTCCGCTCCATTATCGTAGACGATGACCTGCGATTGGTTAACCCCCTTAAATACCGTGGTCACCTCAAACAAGTTGGCATCCCGATATTCGATCGGGCCTACGATGCCCGGCTGCTTGCGTTGTTGTTTGACCTGTACGAGCGTGCCGATGAACACCGCTTCCGCTTGCTCGATCGCCTCTTTCGGCTCCACGCTCGCGCAGCTGCAAGCGAATGCGCGGTGAGGTTGAGAGACCAGCATCAGCGATACGGTCACCAATAAAGTTAATGCGATTAAATATCTTCTCATAGCCGCACCTCCCGATCCATTTTGCCATACAGACGAGCTGGCAGCACATTAGGTTGCAATTCAAAATAAAACAGCCGGCATGCTGCTTGAGCAGCGCACCGGCTGTTGTCACAATTTAGTATAAGAAACGAATGAACAGGCCGAAAAGGCAGTTTCCTACGATTTTTGGACTAAAAAGGCCGAAAAAAGGACCCGTGGTAGGGTCCTTTCAGTTTTCCTATTTAATAGGGCGTTCTCCTACGCCTTCGAAGGTGATTTGAACAGGGATGATGCTGCCGTCTTCCGCAAATTCCATACGGTCAATGCAGAGCACGCGATGATTGCGGTCCGTCTCGGTCAACGGTCTGCGATGATAGACGATGTACCACTCGTCCGTTCCGGGCACTTGCAGGAAACCGTGATGACCGGCACTGGTCGCTACGTCCGGATTTTGCTGCAAAATCTTGCCGACGCGATTGAAAGGTCCCAACGGAGACTCGGAGCAGGCATACGCAACGGAATAATCCGGCGTTCCCCAGCCGCCTTCGGCCCACATGAAATAATAGAGCCCGTTGCGCTTCAGCATGCATGGCCCTTCGACGAACTGATCAGGGGTCACATCGATGTAGGTAGAGCCGTCGTCAAAACTGCCCAAGCTCACCATGTCATCCTGCAGCTTGACGACATTGCAGCGTCCCCATCCGCCGTAATACAAGTACGCAGTTCCGTCGTCATCGATAAAGACATGCGGATCGATCGGCTGCGCCCCGTTATGGAACTTATCGATCAGCGGCTTGCCGAGGGCATCGCGGAACGGCCCTTCCGGCCCGTCGGACACCGCGACGCCGACGCCGCCGAGCTCGTCATTATTCTGAATATCGTTCGCCGCAAAATAGAGATAGTATTTACCTCCGCGTTCAATCGGCGACGGCGCCCACAATGCGCGCCACGCCCACGAGATATCGCGCATGTCCAAAATGTTCGGCACTTTGACCCATTCGACCAAGTCTGCGGAATGAAAAGCGTCTAAATGCCTCTGCTCTTCGTACGGAGCGGAATAAGTCGGATAAATCCAATAACGGCCTTCGAATATGCGTGCTTCCGGGTCTGCGTACCAGCCTGGCACGATCGGATTGCCGGATAACTTGATCATGCGAACCTCTCCTTTAATGGCTATTTATGAAGCAACATTCAATATCCGACTTCCACCGACGCAATAACGACGTATGCGAGGTCGTTGCGATCGTCCTTATCCGCAAGGACGATTCCGCTTGAAGTCAGCATTCCTCCGGCCACAACTTCGAACGTGACTTGGCCGTAGGGCAATTCTGCCTTGACTGCATCCAGCTCCAGCTTGTCCGCGTCAGCCGGCACGGCGAGCCTGACATTCACTTTCATGTTCGCTAAGTCATTGTCAGGCAGCACCGAACGCAAGCCTGGCATCGAGTTGTGGTGGATGGCGTTCTGAACCGCCCTGACCGCGGCTTTCGTGACATTTTGGCCGTGCAGATCGATCCCCATGCCGATTTCGATAAACATGATTTTATCCATAGCCAGCAGCTCCTTCTTGCCGATTGATTATTGCTTCTGCAGCTCATTTACCGTTAAGAACCGGTAGCCCTGCCGTGTCAATCCATCCAGTATGCCCTCGATGACCTGCAGCTCCTGTCCGGTCTTGTCATACATCGGGTGCAGCAAAATAATCGAGCCCGGATGCGCGCCTTCCACGGCGGCTTTGATTTTCTCTTGTGCGGTCGCGTAGAACGTATCCGGCTCAAGATCCCACATGATCGTCTGAATGCCTTGCTCGTGCAAGTAATGCGGCAGGCTGTAAATCTTCTTTCCATATGGCGGCCGAAAATCAATCTCGCCGAGGTAGCCGGCCTCCCGAATCAGATCATTCGTCTGTTCGACTTCACGCTCGACATAGGCGCGGCTCTTAAAGAGGATCCGCTCATGCGAATAGGAATGATTGCCCAGCTGATGTCCGGCCCGTACGATCATACGTCCTTCCTCCATGCGGCTCTTCAGCTCGCTGCCGATGACGAAGAAGGTCGCTTTGGCATCATACTTGCTGAGCAGCTGCAAAATTGGCTCGACGTTGCCGGACGGACCGTCGTCAAAGGTTAACGCCACAACCTTATCGCCCGTCTCCACATGATTCGTAATGCCTCCGAACAATTGAAAGCTGCGCGCGTTCATTAACCATTGCAGTCCGAACAAGAGAAGCAGGATAACCAGAAGGACCATGCCCAGCAGCAATAGTCTTCTCCATAAGGGTCTCATCTTCCTTCCTCCCTATCCGAAGCGGTGTATGATCCCGAGCAATTCGTTATAGGCTTCTTCGGCATTTTTCGCTTTGATGTGATAGATTGGCCGGTCATCCATGTATCTCGTTGCGTGGGCATAGCGCGGATCATAATAATAAACGAGCAGCATCTCAACGGCCGCTTCATACCGCTGCGTTTCCAGACAGCCTTGAATTTCATGCGCGATCGGCGTATGAATTCGGTTCTTAATCCGTTGGAAGGCAGCCATGCACGCATCCGGATGATGCCATGGCTGATAGTCCTCGATAATTTGCCTTACACGCTCCTGCAAAGGCAGATCGATGACAATCGGAATGCCGCTTTCCTTTTTGACGATTACCGGTTCTGGCAGGATCACTTTGCCGATGCGCTTGCTCTCAGCCTCAATGGCGATGAACGGCTTGCTTCGTAAGGCAAGCAGCTCTTCAACCAGCAGCGCATCGAACATTTTTTGATTATGGGCATCCAAACCGATTTCGCCGAAAATCGATCCCCGGTGTCCCGCCATCGCCTCAAGGTCTAGTGCGGGATAGCCCTCTTCCTTCAGCCTGCGCAGCATGTTCGTCTTGCCGCTGCCCGTGTTGCCATGCAGCACGAGCACGCTTGGCTGAATATCGATTCTCGTCAATTGGTCGACGACCCATTGGCGGTATGCGCGGTATCCGCCCGTCAATCGGTAAGCGTGAATGCCCATGAGCGACACTAACGTCGCCGATGTTTTGCTTCTCATCCCCCCGCGCCAGCAGAAGACGGCCTTCTTGCCCGGAATCGCCGCAAACTCTCCGATGAATGAGGGCAGCTTGGCCGAAACGATTTCCAACCCCCGCTGCTTGGCCGCTTCCACGCTGGTCTGCTTATACAGCGTCCCGATCTCGGCGCGTTCTGCGTCATCGAACAACGGGATGTTCAAGCTTCCCGGTATGCTGGCCATCCGATACTCGGATGGCGATCTGACATCGATCGTCGTGAGCGCTCCTTGCTCTTTAAGCGCTCTCCAGTTTTCTATCGTAATCTCTTGCAGCATATGCTAGGTCCCTCGCTTGTTTTACGTTTCGGTTACTCGTGCTTTACGATGATGCGGCCTGCGCCTTCGTCCTTGCCCGTAACCTCGCCGATTAAACCGGCTTCGATCCCGGCATTCAGCAGCTCCGCCAGAAGCGCCTCGGCTTGACTTTCTTCAACGGAGATCAGCAGCCCGCCAGACGTGACCGCATCGCACAGAATCCAGCGGTCGATCTGATCCATCGAATCCGGGAAGGTAACGTCCCCGCTCACGTGAGCGAAGTTGTTTTTCGTCCCGCCCGGTACGAATCCGAGCGAAGCCAGCTCTCTCGTTCTAGGAAGCACCGGCACGCGCTCATAGGACAGCGTAATGACCGTTTGGCTGCCTTTCGCCATCTCCAAGGCATGTCCCAACAAACCGAAGCCGGTCACGTCGGTGCACCCATGCACCTCGTACTTGCTCATTATCTCCGCGGACGTCTTATTCAGTGCGGCCATCACGTTCGTCACGCGCGCGATCTCTTCCTCCGACAGCTGGTCTTTCTTAATAGAAGTTGTCATAATGCCGACTCCGATCGGCTTCGTTAAAATCAATTTGTCCCCTGGACGCGCCCCTGCATTGGTGCGAATCCGGTCAGGATGGATCGTACCGGTGACCGCCATCCCGAACTTAGGCTCCTTATCGTCGATGGAATGCCCTCCGACCAAAGTAGCTCCGGCTTCCTTCACTTTATCCGACGCGCCGCGAAGAATATCGGCAAGCACTTGCTTATCCAGCGTGGTGATCGGGAAAGCGACGATGTTCAGCACCGTCAGCGGCGTCCCGCCCATCGCATAGATATCGCTGATCGCATTGGCTGCGGCGATTTGGCCGAACGAATAAGGATCATCCACGATCGGCGTAAAAAAATCGACGGTTTGAACGATCGCCAGCTCGTCCGTCAGCTTATAGACGCCTGCATCGTCGCTGGTATCCAGTCCGACAAGCAAATTCGGGTTCGGCACAGCCGGCGGAAGGCTATCGATCACCTGTCTGAGATCGCCTGGACCGATCTTGCAGCCGCAGCCGCCTTTGCTGGAAAGTGAGGTCAGTTTGATTTTTTCCATTTGGGTCATGCTGATGCTTCCCTTCGTGATGGATTGTATTCCAATCTAAATGCAGCATTTCTGCACGTAAGCGCTTCATAGAACAGTATACAACGATCCGACTCTTTCGCAACTATGCGAGTCCCGCGGGCGGTACCTTTCAAACTAAAAAAGCAGCCCGAAGGCTGCCTTTACGGATTCCGCAGCAAGCGGCGGTCCAGCAAAAAATTCCCGAGCGGGACGAAAGCCGCCGCCACCGCGAACAGTACTTTCCAGATCGACCAGCGATAAGCGAACGTCACATGAGCGACCGCCAGCAGATAGAGGACGAAGAATAGACCATGCAGCGAACCGACGAGCTTCACGGCCGCAGGCAAATCGAAAGCATACTTCAGCGGCATTGCGATACATAGCAAAACGATATAGGACAGTCCTTCCAAGAGCGTTATTAAACGCAGACGGCCAATGGATGTGGTGAATGACATATAGGCAGACCTCCAGGCTCGACCCGATTCCGGGCGAGTTCATATGGATTAAGTATACCTGCATGTCCCCTTCATGCCTAATGAACATATTGTTACATCGCAACAAAATCGGATTTGCTGCGTCTATATTTTACCTTAGTAGGAAGAGGTGTACCTAACGTGAGATTAACTGCCAGAAACCTGAAGTTTGCCGGAGTCACCCTCCTGATGTTGACGTCATTGCAAGTGAATCCCGTGCAAGCAGCAAGTGATGAACAGCCGCCTTCCTTATTTCTGGATGGGCATCCGCTCGTTTTCCCTGTGCAGACCGTCATCGAGAACGGCGTCAGTTTTGTTCCTATGCGTCCTATTTTTGAGGCACAAGGCGCCAAAGTCGTTTGGGATGAAACCGCCCATACGGTCCATGCTTTGAAAGACAACACATTCATCAGCTATCGAATCGGCGATGATTATGCCGTGCGAAACGATGAGAAGCTTACGGTTCCTGTCCCCGGCAAAATCATCGGCGGCTCGACCATGGTTCCGCTTCGATTCATTAGCGAAACGCTCGGAAATATCGTGCAGTGGCACGACTATTCCCGTTCGATCACCATTTCCTCCGCTCAAACCTATGAAACCGAAGTCGAGTACGGGGTCAATTTGCGGACTGCCCCAAATTCAACCGAGCAATCCAACGTGATCCGTATGCTGGCGAAAGGCGAGCGGGTTCATGTCATCCGGGAAATCGACGCGAATTGGCTCGAGGTTCAAAGCGCGGATCGTACGATCGGATTTATGTCTGCCAAGCCCAAATACTCCGATTATTCAAGCTCGGCATTGGCCATGAAGCAAGCGGATGAAATCATCGCATTCGGATCCAAGTACCTGGGCACGGACTACGAGTTCGGCGCGGCTACCAATCAAACCCAAAGCTTCGATTGCTCGTCCTTCGTCAAGCATGTATTTAACAGCGTCTTATCCCTTGATCTTCCCCGCACCTCTTACGACCAAGCCAAGGAAGGAAAGGAAGTGAAGCTCGAGGATCTTCGCAAAGGCGATCTGATGTTCTTCACCGCCCGCGGTCTTCCGATCGGCCATGTCGGGATCTATGCGGGTGACGGAAAGATTTTACATACGTATTCGGATACGCTGGGCGTTCATTTCGCCGAATTCGAAGGCCAATGGAGGACGCGGTTTGTCACGGCGCGCAGATTGTTTTGACCCTGAAAATAAAACAAAAGGCACCTTTAAAGGTGCCTTTTTCATTAATTCGCACTATTGCCCGGCAAGCTCCGCTCAAACATATCGATAATCGTCAGGAAGCGTTCCGCTTCCCGGTAAACATGATCGGCAAGCAGCGGGTGGATAATGCTCTTGATGCGGCAAGCTTCGATCAGATCGCGAGCGGTTTTCTTGAAATCGCGAAGGCTGACCACGGAAACCCGGTTCTGGTCCAAAAATTGATCTAGCAGCGGCACCGTCTGCGATTGAGGACGCATGGAGCTTAGATCCTGCGCCTGAAAGAGCAGCTGATCGAAATCATGGCTGAACTCCCTTGCCTGATCCACCAATTTCCGCTCCGAAGGGTCTAGCAGATGCCCGATAAATTTGGCATGATCCGCCATAATCTTCAGGAAGAAGACATTCTCGTCGATAATGGCGTCCGCTAAAGGCTCAAGCTGCCCGTCGTTCAGCTCGTGAAGCCGGTTTCGAAAATAATTCGCCTCCCGGCTGACATGGTCGACCAATAGCGGAAAGTTATTGCCGCCCGGCAATTGACAGGTCAGAATGAGGCCTAATATTTTGCGCTTCCATACCCAAATGTGCGACACTGCCGTGCATACTTCAGTATTGAAAGCTCTGATTTGCTGAGGATCCGCCGCCGTCGTGAATGCATTCGCTTTGGCCTCGATTTGCTCGAATACCGAGTAGAAGCCGTTGGCTTCTTGGATCAGCTGCGTATCTTCGCATCGAAAGCCAAGCTTCAAGAAGAGCGAGTGCTCTTTCATAATACGCGACCAGAAACGGATCTCTTCCAAGGAGCGCGCCACAAATTCATCCGCCATATGCTTTAGCTAACCTCCTTTTCAAATCCCTCTTAAAACCATATTACGGAGGAGAGCAAAGCATTCTGCTTGAACGGCTAATCGCTGCATGATTTTGATTTTCGCCTGAACGACAGGCTGCCGAAGCCGCTGATAACGGCGAGATAAAACCCGAGATCGTACCACCATCCGGTGTTATGGGTTTCATAGATCCGGATCGAATCTTTGAACAGCCCGATAATCAGCGAGATCGGCGCAACCCATCCGTGCCAGATCCCCCAGAAAAATCCTGCGGGATTCTGGACCGTATTGGTCCCGTCTCCAGGAACGCAGCCGGTTAGCATAAGCAGCCCGGCAAACAACGTGAAAAGCAGCACCCATCTTCGTTTCATCGTTAACCTCCTTCTATTAAGTAGTTCTTGCGGCGGCTCGGCAGTTCCATATGACCAAGCCGGGTTGTCCAACGAGCATTCGCGCTTAGTTTTCACCATATAATTAAGTACAGGACATTACATCATATGTTGCGCAACGCGAAAATAACATGTACCACAAAGGAGAGCACAAGCCGTGAGAAAACAAGTTGCCGCTGTTCTTTTGTGCGCCCTGCTGCTGGCTCTAACCGCCTGTACCTCAGGCACCTCGACGAAGGACCCTCCGGCTGCGAGCAATAGCCAGAATCAACCTGCCGCCAACGAAACGAATGATCCGTCGACCAGCCCATCGAATGATCCGGACGAGACGCCGGCGGAAGATCCGACGACCGCTCCTGCCAATGATCCGGCAACCACACCATCGAATGATCCGTCTACGACGCCGGATCCTTCAACCGACGATCCTTCAACGTCGCCATCCAATGACCCTTCCAATGATCCCTCTACTGATCCTTCCACCGATCCTGCTGACGATCCGTCAACAACGCCTGAGCCCGGCTTCACGCCTCCGTATACATTCGAATACCCCGATGCCGTGAGAGGCATCTACGTGACCGGCTGGTCAGCCGGCGGCGAGCGCATGAAGACGCTGCTACAGCTGGTCGATGACACGGAGCTGAATGCCATGGTCATCGACATCAAGGACGATGACGGCTATATTACGTTCAAGCCTGAAGGCGAATTGAGCCAGTTCGGGCAAGCCTATATCCGCGATCCGGGGGCGCTGCTTAAGACATTGCACGAGCACAACATCTATCCGATCGCACGGATCGTTGCCTTCAAAGATACCGTACTGGCCAAGAAACGGCCCGACCTCTCCTATGTGCTGAACGGCAAGGTGTGGCGGAACGGGAATGGCGACGGCTTCATCAATCCGTTCTTAAAGGAAAATTGGGACCATAACATAAAGGCGGCCATACTAGCTGCCAAAGCCGGGTTTCAGGAGATTCAATTCGACTATGTCCGGTTTCCCGAAGGCTTCGAGAAGAAGGATAAGGTGCTCGACTACTCCATGGGCGAATACAAAGACAAGAAACCTGCCAAGTTTATAGAGGAAGAGAAAGCGTATGCGGAAGCGATGGCCGCGTACGATGCCGGCCTCGCCCCGCTTCAAGAGGCGTTCGATACCGCGGAGACGGCCTATAACGGGGCCGCGACGGATGACAACAAGGCGGCTCGGGATGCCGCACAGAAAGCGCTTAGCGATTATAAGAAAACGAAGCCGGAAGCACCGGACTTCAGCGAGAAAGCACGCTATACGCAGCTGCGTGTCGATGCGGTAACGGATTTCGTGCAATATGCGAGGGAACAGCTCAAGCCGTATGGGGTCAAAGTTTCGGTCGACATTTTTGGCTATTCCGCCACGCTTCCCGAAGCGCCGGGAATCGGGCAAAATTTTAGCCGCATTTCCGAAAATGTCGACGTCATTTCCTCCATGATCTATCCGAGCCACTGGAATGACGGTTATTTCGGCATTAAGCATCCGGATACCGAGCCGTACCGCCTGGTGCAGGAATATGCGAAACGCGAGAAGGAAAAGCTCAGCGCGCTCGCTTCCCCTCCGATCTCGCGGCCTTGGATTCAAGATTTTACCGCATCTTGGCTGAAAAGCGGCAGCTACATTCGGTACGGCAAAGAACAGGTAGACGCGCAAATTCGAGCGCTCAAAGACGCCGGCATCCACGAATACCTCATCTGGAACGCCAGTAACAAGTACTCGGCGAATGTCAATTATACGCCTTAAACGTCAAAAGCCCCGTTCGGATTACGAACGGGGCTTGAGTTTAGCAATAGCAGTTTATAAAACCGACACATTCAAATTTCGTCTCTCACCATTCCCTGTTACTGTAAACGTGGTATCTCCTGAGAGATCATGGATGGAATGCAGCTGCTTATAATGCTCAAACCGGTAGTTGCCTGGCGGAAGATGAAGACTAAATTTACCGTCAATGACCTCAATATACGTAATACGATTTTTGCCGTCCCCGTCTAGTAGCGAAATAAAACCGCGTTGCGGATCCGCTCCTGCAGTCGAAACAGTCACATCAATATTCAATGCGGGCAGTCGATAACTGGAGGGGGCCGATCGCCCTGACTCTACTCGCAATTTTTCGTTTTCAAAAATATAGGCAGCACCCGCGCTCACAATCCCCGTTATCCCGTACTCGCCGTCAGGCACATCGAAATATAGCTCATCCCCAGACCAATCAAAGCTTTGTTGATTAAAGCTTATATTGCTTATTCCTTTAAGTAAGAGCGCACCTCTCTTGAGAGGCGTTCCGTTAGAGCGTTGGATGACTAACGTTGGAATGACATGTTCGGGGATAGGTGTAAGCCAGCTGGAATTTCCAAGAGCCACGGACCACTCATACGGTGAAGCCCCGGACGAGTCTTTCAAGTATGGATCGGCGCCATGCTGAATTAGCAACTGCACGTTGGTACGACTGGTGGATCGAATAGCATTGGATAAGGAATTGTCCCGCGAAGGATCTCCGCCATCATCGAGCAACAGCTTCACGATTTGCACGCTAGGGATAATCGGCGTTTCACTCCGATCGGGATTGATCGCATAAACGGTGCCGCAAGCCTGGCTGAGCAAGGTTTGATTCGTAGCCGGTGATTTTAAATTAGGGTCCAAACCATGCTTAAGCAGAAGCTTCATCATTGCGCCATTTTGCGTAATCAATACTCTGAACGCATTTTGCTTATCATAGGTTGCTCCGTGTTCAAGAAGAACTTTAGCGGCTTCGATGTGGTCATTGATAATGGCATAATCAAGTGCCCTAGCATATCCATACTCGTGAATCAAAATCTTGTTGATATCAACACCGCGGCGAATTATAGCCTCGATAGCAAGCACATCCCCTGTTCCCGCAGCTTGAAAGAGCTGTCTTTGAAAACTCTGCATTTGGTCTTCGCTATAGCCGAAATGAACGGACTTAGACTTTGAATCGAACGTAACTTCCCGTTCCAAAACAAGAGAAACGAATTTCGCAGGCACAAATAAACGGTTGTTTATTAGGATAGGCATTGCCGATAGTGCAAAAGTTTGGTTTCTTTTAATGACTTTATTGGAAGATAACCGCCCGTCAATTCGGTTCATCCCCTTCACAACCGTAATACGTCTATTCTGCAAATGAATTCTGGCGCCAATCGCATCAAACATAGCTTTGGCAGGCAACATCAGTTTCCCGTTCATGATCAATGGAGCTACCGGCAGATGAATGGGTTGTCCGTTCACATAGACCTTAATCGGAGCCGAGGCGACTGGTTTCGAAACTATCGGTTGAGATGCCTCCAAAGCCGTAGGCAGTCCAGTGAAAAGGACACTGGCGCACAATATCCCCTTTAATAATAAATGGCACGGTATGTAATCGAATCTCTTTTTCATTATTTCACTCCGTGAATAGTTAATGTCATAAAATTTTAGCTAGTACAATTTAACCATTTGCAGACCCCTGCGTCCATAGGCCTTAAAGCATAATTACGGTCTGCTGTTCCGTTTCAATTAACTATCGGGAGGCAATAATGCACCTGAAGGGGTGAACGCTCATCGATAAACCGGTTCCGTTTCTGTTCGCATGCCTGATCGTGCTGTTTGGCGGCATTCTATTGATTCGTTTCTATACCGGCGTTATAGAGGCCAGAAAAACTAAGCAATTTTCCATATGGCTGATCCTTGTTGTTTTCTTCGAAACTTTTAGATGGACCTATTTGCTCGCTTTGATTCTCATCTCTTTTGGGCTGCTTATCATCCTGGGAACGATACTAGAATAAATGCGCGGCGAATAGCTTAGTGACAAACCTATGACACCTCTGTAAAATTGAAAATGGTAGATTTTTTACAAGAAAGGTGTTGAATAGGTTTGAAAGCCATTCGTTTCAAGCTGGCGTCTCTGCTGCTGGCCCTGCTCTTGCTTCTCCCTCTCACGCATGCTTCGGCCGAGACATTTACGTATGATTTTGACCGGATTGACGTCGTGTATGCTTCCGAATTTACGATGACTGCCAGTTATGCGGCTTCCGATCATTGGCTGACGATGCTTGCGGGCGGACCGGACAAGCCGATTCAAGTGATGTACGGCGTCGTTCATTTGTATAACGGAGATCGCTATACCGAAGAGCAATTCATTAAAATGACCGGCGAAGGCGGCTCGGAACGCTTCTTGAGCAATTCCATTCGCAACGATTATTACGATGAGGCCGGCACGCTGAAGAAACAGACGTCCATCCAATTTTGGTCGGGGAAGAAGCTGGACGGCACTACGGTCGTGAAAGATTTTACCGAACCGCTGAAGTCGGTGACGCTTGTCCAGTCATTGAGTCCGCAAGGACAGATCAGCGGCTATCAGCTGCAGGCGCAGCCGTTGATCTATCCGGGAATGCCGCTTGATCCGTTCGCGGACTACGTCAGCTCATACGCGTATAATCCGGACAGCCTTCAGCATACAGGCGAAATAAACGGCAAGGAAGTCGAGCCGCAGCCTGATGAGCCGATTACGGAAAATCCGAAGCCTGATGAGCCGATCATCGATCAGCCTGCGCCGGAGCAACCGCTGCCGGAGCCCGTTAAGCCGGCAGCCGAGGTGACGCAGCCATGAAGATGAAGCGTATATTTATCCTGCTTCTAGCCGCCATGCTGCTCCTGCTATCCTCCTCGGTTTATGCCGGATCGGGCAGCCAAGCGAAGCAGGCCGATACATTGAAGCAGCTCGGGCTATTCTCGGGAACGGACAAAGGCTATCAGCTCGAGGCCGCATTTACCCGCGCGCAAGGAACGGTCATGCTGCTTCGACTCGCCGGCGAAGCGGATGATGCGGACAGAGCGAAGCTAAAGCCGGCCTTCAAAGATGTCAAAGCATCGCACTGGGCCGCCGCCTCCATCGCCTATGCCGTGAGCAAAGGGTATGTAAAAGGAACATCCTCCACTGCCTTTGCCCCGGATCGCCTGATGACAGGCAAGGAATTTCTGACATTGATTAACCGGCTCTTGGGCTACCCTGAGGCAACGCCGGCCAAAGCTGCCGAGCTGTCGCAGAAAAATGGCCTGCTGACGGCAGCTACCGCTAAGCGGCTGACAACTGCCAATCCGTTTCTTCGCGGCGACATGGTAGAAGCCGCCTACTCGGCACTGCTGGCCAAGCAAGCTGGCAGTACACGAACGCTAATTCAAGTGCTGGTCGAAGACAAAGACGCGATTGCAGTCGATTTTGCGGTTGCAAGCGGCCTTTACCAGAAACCGGAAAAACCTTCGAGCAGCTATATTCCGAAACCCGGAACCGATCCGATGGATGCGATTGAAGAAGCGATCCGGCAGAAGCTGGATGAGCATTCAAATCGTTAATGGCATGCATAAGCCCAACAACCTTCTCCGGTTGTTGGGCCTTTCTTTTGTCGGTTACTACAGAACGGATAAGCCATTCTTAATGAGGTTGGCCAAGGAATCGACCTTACTGAGCTCCTGCAGTTCATCTCTAAGCGGCAGTTCGAGCTGATTGAGCCCGGCATGCTCCGACGCAAGCTCGAGCAGCTCTAACCGCAGCAGCCAATCATTCGGATAAGAACGGCAAAGGACCTGATGAATGTCGAGAAGCTCTTGGATGCATCCGGCCGTGAGATTATTCTGCTCTCTAATCGCTGCGACCTGCTGATAGAGACGTTCCAGCTCCGTCCATGCAGCAGGCGGTTCGTGCGGCGGAGCAAGCTGCGGTTCAGGCGGGTCATAATACGAGGACGGTTCGGCCGCACCGGGATAGGCGGAGACAATGCGCGATCCTACAGCCATATCGTAGGTTCCCCACTCCTTCTTGAATAACTCTTTCCCGTCCAGCGTAACGGTACAATCATCGAATGAAATAAGCATCGCACGCTGTCCATTTTTCAACATGCCCTTTATACGGCCGCTGACGCTTACGCCGCTCTCGAATTGCAATTGAACGGTGTTACCTGTTGCAATGCCCATCCCAGCCAGTGCATCGTCATCGCAGGTTTCAATCGCAATGTGGCCTTGCAGCTTCCCGATCGGCGTACCGAAGCCCTTTGCATGGTAATCCTTCCCATGCCCTTCCAGCTGCCGGTTATTCGCGGAAAGCGCAGTCGGACCGGTCGTGTTGACATAAATCGCTTCCCCGTTCGAATCCTTGATGAGACCATGGACGACGCCGGTTACAGCAATACCGGAGTTAAACTCAAATGTGGCCACGCTTCGTGAGCGCACCGCTCTCTCCAAGCTTTCCGTTCCGCCGACCCGGAACGCCATCGTATCCGCTAACGCTTGAACGCCTTCCATCAGCTCATCGAAGCTTCTGCATACGAATAGCTTCGATTGCATCTCGGTAACGATCTTAGGACTAGCCGCGCAAGCTTCCACCGAATACGGCAATTTCTTGACGGCGCCGGTAAAACAATGCTTGCTCTCGCCAACCGAGGACAATAAACCGGCGCCATAGATTTTCGGATCGCCCAGCTCGCCGATCAGCCCGTATTCGACGGTTGCCCAGAATAAACGGGACACCTTTTCGGCTTCCGTTAATTCGAGCACGGCATGCTGCTTTTCTTCCGCGAGCTTCTGGGCTGCCGCTTTCTCTTCCGGCGTCGATTTCGGATCCTCCATGACAATGGTGAGCTTGCGCAGCGCCTCGAACGCTTCCGATCTCTCTTTCATGGAGAATGCTTTCGTGCCGATTGAGCCGATGGTCTGCACGTACTTTCGATATTCCGAATCGAACAGAATAGGCGCATGGCCCGCCGCTTCATGAATAATGTCGGGTGCAGGCGTGTACTCGATGTTCGATAATTTTCGAATTTCCGCCGCGATCGGCAGTATGCCGCTAGCAAGCAATTCGTAGAAGACCGCGCCAGGAATAAGCCCGTTTACGATAACCGCGCCCCATCCTATCTTCGACAGGCAGGCATTCATCTCCGAAACGCGGGGAATCTTTTCCGTTTCGATGCCGGACTGTCTTAGGCCGTCCACGAATGCGGCATGCGCCGTATGCTGCAGCGCATGATGGTTTTGGCGCATGACGTAGCGCCAAACGGCATGATCGATAGGCGTGTATCGATCGTAGTCTTGCTCGGCTATATATGGGGTTATATGAGGAGGAATCACTTTCATTTGCTTCACTCCCTCTTCTGTTTGCACCAAGATGTTGTTGTTAATATGCCGGGAGAATCCGCCCGCTTACCTCGCCGAATCCGATTCGGTAGCCATTTCCTTGGCACCACCCGGTTAGAGCCAAGCAGTCGCCGTCCGAAAGCCACACCCGCTCCTCGCCGCTGCTCAGCCGAATCGGCTCCGTACCGCGCCATGTCAGTTCCAGCATGCAGCCTCGCGATTCTTTCGTATCCCCGCTGATCGTGCCGGAGGCGAGCAAATCCCCAGGGCGCAGGTTGCAGCCGCCAACCGTATGATGCGCGATTTGCTGTGCGATGGTCCAATAGAGATGATTGTAGTTGCTTGCCGCGATCCGATCCGGCCGCTCGGAGCTTGCGTTTTGCAGACAGACCTCTAAATGGATGTCGTATGTGCATGGGCGCTGCTGGCACAAGTAAGGCAGCGGCTTCGGTTCCTGTTCCGGAGCCGGAACGCGGAAAGCCGCCAGCGCTTCCAGGGGCACGACCCATGGCGAAACGGACGTGGCGAAATTTTTGCCCAGGAAGGGTCCGAGCGGCTGATACTCCCAGGATTGAATATCGCGCGCGCTCCAGTCGTTTACAAGCACTAGACCGAATATATGGTCCTCTGCTTCTTCGATCGGAATCGGCATCCCCCGCTCGTTGCCGGTGCCGATCACCCAGCCCATCTCCAGCTCGAAATCAAGCTGACGGCAAGGTCCATAGATGGGCGCGGCCGCATCCGGCGGCTTCATTTGCCCGTTCGGGCGACGGATGTCCGTTCCGCTGATCACGATCGAGCTTGATCTTCCATGATACCCCACGGGCAGATGAAGCCAATTCGGCATCAATGCGTTTTCTTTGCCGCGGAACATCGTGCCGACATTCGTTGCATGGGCCTTGGAGGCGTAGAAATCGGTATAATCCCCGATCTCAACCGGCAGCAGCAGTTCTACTTCGCTTTGACGGTACAAGGCCGCTCGCCGCAACCCCTCGTTATCCCGCAAGGCCGGCTCATCGGCATCCAGCAGACGGCTAATGGCAGCGCGAACCTCATTCCAAACCGGGCGGCCAAGCGCCATGAAGGCTTGAAGCGACGGCTTTGCGAAAACTCCTTTACCGGAGGCACTTGTGTCCGCCAATAAGCCGGCATCATCGAGGGCGGCCAAATCCAATACATAGCTCCCGATTGCGACACCGATCCGGGGGGAGCCGCCTTGCCGGGGACGAAACACGCCATACGGGAGATTCTGAATCGGAAAGTGAGATTCCGGCTCCACGTCTATAAATGAGCGCGCAAGCGCCATTCGATCAGCTCCTTCGCTCCAGTTTATACAGCTCCCTCAGCTCATCGCGCGGTTCGTCGAAGCTGCAGCTTCCGTACACGGTTAAAGCTTTTTCGCGATAGCGTTGAATTTCTGCCGTCGGTATCGAGAAAGCGTTCCACTCCAAGCCATCGTCCGTAAAGCGGAAATGGTTCGGATCCTCGTCCTCCACGATCTCCGTTATGCGTTTACGGTCTAAACCATGAGCATGCGCGAGCAGCCCTGCAATAAACACATTGAGAAAACCGTGCATCTTCGCGCTCACTTCCGTTCGATGCATGCGGATCGGATGATGCAAGCCTGCCGTAAATTTGAGGGAAACGGCACTATCCCTGCATGCTTGCAGCACGAGCGCGACCTGTTCCGGAGCAGGAAACGCTTCGGCTGACAGTCCGCCTGTTCGCAGCTTCAAGCCTAGCTTCGCTTCACTTGCGGCATTGTATATCGCAAGCTGGTGGATCGCCTCGAGCATATTGGACTCCCAGTGCGAGTCGAGCGCGTAAGTAAACTCGCAGAAGGTCCGCAACCCGGCACCGGCTGTCTCAGCTCCGACCGCGGTCAAGAGTTGGCCTTGTACCGGTATCGGCGGCACAGGCAAATCGAGCGTGTCGATCACGGCCGCATCCTGCGCATCCGCATGGAACGAACGTATCCGGGCTAAGCTGCCATTCAGCAGCTCCAAGCATTCGGCGCTGCTGCGGCATCGATAGCCGATCGCCGATAGATGAAGCGGCTGCGCTTGCGAAAATAACCCTATATGCGGCTCCAATTCATCCAGCCGGGAAACCGGAACCACGAACTTGCCCAGCATCCACTGATCCTGATCGCGGGCATAGCGAGCGAATTGACGAATCGCATCTTCCATCGGCAGCTCCGCCGGCGGGAACAGCCCCGCATAGTCAATCAACTCCGTCAACAATTGCTTTGCGCTTAACAGCATGCTCGCACCTCCTTCACCATCGAAGCTACAAGATTCAACGATTCAGCTGCCTAGATTGCCTCGCATGGCCAGACTCCGAATTTCGTCGACTGCCTCCGGATTCTCAAGCGCGGACAAATCGCCTGGATCAACCGCCAAATAGGCGGCCCGAATGACTCTTCGCATGACCTTCGCGTTTCGGGTACGAGGCAGCGCTTGAACCAGATGGATCGCATTCGGCTTGAAAGCCTTCCCTAGCCGATCGGCAATCCATTTGAACAATTCCGCGACGAATGCAGCCGATGCGGCTTCGTCAGGCAGCTGGCGGTTCCCGGGAACGACGAAGCACACTGCTGCCTCGCCTTTCGCCTCGTCGGGTACGCCGATGACCGCAGCTTCGACAACCTGCGGGTGGCCGACGAGCAGGGATTCCAGCTCCGCAGGTCCAAGCCGTTTGCCCGCGACATTCAGCGTATCGTCGGAACGGCCGGTAATGGTCCAATAGCCGTTCTCATCCAGCTGAACCCAATCGCCATGTACCCAAATATCCGGCCAGCGCGACCAATACGTCCTCTCATAACGCTCCGGCTCCTGCCAGAAACCGCCTGCCATGCCTAGCCAAGGGCTCTTCAGGACGAGCTCCCCCACTTCTCCTCTAACCGGCTTCCCTTCCGCAGAATAGACCTCCGCATGCATGCCGGGGATTGCGCTATTGAAGCCGGCCGGGGCAATCGGCTTCAGCAGCACGTTGCCGAGGATGCCGCCGGATATTTCCGTCCCGCCCGAGTAATTGACGATCGGCACGCGTTCTTTGCCGACGTCACGGAAGAGCCACATCCAAGGCTCCGGATTCCATGGCTCCCCTGTCGAACCGATGACCCTCAGCGAAGACAAATCGCAATCCCGATAGCAAGCTTCACCGTGCTTCATCAAGCTGCGAATTAATGTTGGCGAAATTCCGAGATGCGTAACGCCGTGCTTCTGGACTTGGCGGAATATGCAGTCGGGGCCGGGATAATCCGGCGCACCTTCGTACAATACCATCGTTGCGGCATTGAGCAGCGTGCCGTACATGAGGAACGGCCCCATCATCCACCCCATGTCCGTAATCCATAGCATGACGTCACCGGGTCGAACATCCATGGCATAACCGGCATCGAACGCCGCTTTAATCGGAAAACCGCTATGCGAATGGACGATGCCTTTCGGTGCGCCGGTAGTGCCGGAGGTATAGAGCAGCATGAGCGGGTCGGAGCTCCTGAGGGGATACGCGACGGGCGACTCTCTACTAGCGGAACGCGTCAGCTCGGCCCAATCGACGTCCTTCTCCGATCGCCATGATATCGGACAACCGAGCCGGCGCACGACGACGACCTTCGTGACGCAGCCGGATGCATCCACCGCATGATCGGCTTCCTCTTTCATCAGCACCGGTTTACCGCGGCGATAAAATCCATCCACCGTCACGACCAGCTTGCAGCCAGCCCCTGTCAGCCGTTTCGCTGCCGCATCAGCGCCATATCCGGAATAGACCGGTACGCTGATCGCTCCCAGCTTGGCTGCGGCAAGCATGGCCATGACGGTTTCCGGGATCATCGGCATATAGACGGCCACGCGGTCCCCCTTGCGGATGCCCAAACGCAGCAGTCCGTACGCCGCGCGGTCCACCTGCACGGCAAGCTCGCGATAGGTATAGCTGCGGCTCGTGCCGTCCTCCCCTTCCCAAATCAGCGCGGTTCGCCTCGATACGGCCGGGTCCTTCAGCCACTTATCGACCGCGTTATAGGCGGCGTTGATCCGTCCGCCGGCAAACCACGACGGCCAGCGGATGCCCGCGGAGAGGTCAACCGTTTGCGAATAGCGCCGAAACCAAGCGATTCCCATATCCTGCACGACCGCTTCCCAGAACCAGGCGATGTCTCCTATTGACATCTGGTAAAACGCGTCATAATCGTCGAACCCATGCTGCTGCATCAAGCGAAACAGCCGCGTATTTGCCATATCGGCTTTCGTCGGGCGCCAAACCGGCTTTAGCCCCATATTCAGCAACTCCTTACGTTTCCTGAGGTGGATGGCTGCAACCTAGCTTGTAATCCAGCTGTACACATAATTCTTGTCCTCGGCTCCCTGCAAATGCTCTACCACTTGCAGCGGGCGAAAAGTATCGATCATCACCGCGAGCTCGTTCGTTTCTTTTTTGCCGATGCTGGCTTCGATCTTCCCAGGATGAGGCCCGTGCGGGATGCCTGAAGGATGAAGCGTCACCGAGCCTTCCTCGATGCCTTTGCGGCTGCCGAAGTTGCCCTTTACGTAGTACAGCACTTCGTCGCTGTCGACATTGCTGTGATAATACGGCGCGGGAATGGATTGCGGATGGTAATCGTACAGCCTCGGACAGAACGAACAGATGACAAACTGGTTCCCTTCGAAGGTTTGATGGATCGGCGGAGGCATGTGAATGCGGCCGGTAATCGGTTCGAAATCGCGGATGTTGAATATCCACGGATACAAATAACCGTCCCAGCCCGCCACGTCGAGCGGATGATGGGGGTAGACGTGCGAATGAAGATAACCCCCTTTTTTCGTCCGGACCTCGAACTCGCCTTTCTCCGTAAACGTTTCCAGCTTTTCCGGTACCCGTATATCACGCTCGCAGAACGGGCTGTTCTCCAGCAGCTGCCCGTGCTCGTTGCGATACCGCTTCGGCGTCGTGATCCAGCTGTTCGTCTCCACGACGAGCAGCTTGGATTTGCCGGCATCGGGCAGAATCCGATGGATCGTGCCGATCGGGAGCACGATATAGTCTCCGGGCCTGTATCGCAGCGTGCCGAACATCGTCTCCACGGTTCCGGTCCCTTTATGGACGAACAGCAGCTCATCCCCGTCGCCGTTGCGGTAATAGTAGTTCATCGCTTCCGTAGGATGGACGATGCCGATCAAGAGATCGTCGTTGCCGAGCAAGTACTGCCGGCCGGCGACCGCATCCCCCTTCGCGGCTAATCCGCCAGTCCGGAAATGCCGGTGCCGAAGCGCGCCTTGCGTTTCATATTGCGGCCTGTAGACCGCAAGTAATTGCGCATTCGTAATTTCAGTAGGCGCATGGTGGTGATAGAGGATCGATTGAATGCCCGAGAAGCCTTTCGTCCCCATCACTTGCTCGCGATACAGCGAACCGTCGGGCTTGCGAAACTGCGTATGCCTCTTCGGCGGAATCTCCCCCATACGGTGATAAAACGGCATTCTCGATCCTCTCCCTTCACCGTCGCGCCTGGATTACAAATTGCCTCTACGCGCCTGCTCGCGTTCGATGGATTCGAACAGCGCCTTAAAGTTGCCTTCCCCGAAGCCGACGGCGCCTTTGCGTTGAATGATCTCGATAAATAACGTCGGACGGTCAACGATGGGCTTCGTAAAAATCTGCAGCAAGTATCCTTCGTCATCCCGGTCGACCAAAATATTCAGTTCCTTCAGCATGGCTAGCTCTTCGTCAATCTCGCCGACCCGGTCCGGGAGCATTTCATAATAGCTGTCCGGCGTACTCAGAAACTCGATGCCGTTATTCCTCAGCGTGGTTACCGTATCGATAATGTCATTGGTCAAAATCGCAATATGCTGCACCCCGGCTCCGTGATAATAATCCAGATATTCTTGGATTTGTGATTTGCGCTTGCCGGTAGCCGGCTCATTAATCGGAAACTTGATCCGCCCGCCGCCGAACATCACCTTCGACATGAGCGCCGAATATTCGGTCGAAATGTCTTTATCGTCGAAATGGATCATCTGCTTGAAGCCCATGATGTTCTCGTAGTACTGCACCCACTCTTCCATATGCTCGACATTGCCCACTACGTGGTCTATGCCGATCAGCCCGGTCGGCTGATGGGGAATGCTCATCTCGCAGGACTCATAGTTGGGCAGAAACAAGCCTTTGTAGCCGCTTCGGTCGACTAACGTATGGATCGTATCCCCATAGGTCCCAATGGCCGCCATCGTCACCTTGCCGCCGGCATCCGAATATTCGCGAGGCGCCATAATCGGAATCCCGCCTCGAGATACCGCTTCAAGGTAAGCCTTCTCGACATCATCGATTCGCATCGCGATGTCCTTTACGCCGTCGCCGTGCAATTTGACAAATTCCGCGATCGGATGATCGGGCGCAAGCGCCCCGCTAATAACGAACCTCGCCTTGTTCTGTTCGAGCACATAAGATACTTTGCTGGTTTCGCCGGTTTCTAAGCCTGCGTAGGCCGTAGGCTTGAAACCGAAGCCTTTGCACAGGTAGTGTGCGGCTTGCTTCGCGTTGCCGACATACATCTCGATGTAGTCGATTCCACGTACCGGAAAAAAATCAGGTGATTGCCCTTCAAGCTTTCGTTGTTTTTTCATGCTGTCCCATCCTTTTTTTACCTTTACGTTCATCTTATTCAGCGCCTGCAGACGATGTCGAAGGATCCATAGTAATATTTATTCAGCCATCGGATGAACTATCCTCACCATTCGGTAGGCATAGCAAAAAGAGCCTGCCATTTGGCAAGCCCCTCATGATCGTTTTAGTGCTATTTGACGGAATAAATCCCCTCTTGATACTTCAGCGTATAGACCATCCCGGCATCGGTCAAGATCGCGGAGTCGATGCTGTCTTTCACGAGACGGGTCGATTGTCCGTTAGCGCCAACCTTGTAAAGTCCTAAATCGTATCCCCTCGACACAAAATAAATGCCGGCAGCTCCGACATAGAAAGATTTGACCGAATTGCCGCTAAGCTTTACTTCTTTACCGGTTGCTATGTCGTAGCGGTACAGCTTGCCAATCGGCGCGATTTTGTTGACGTTCTCGCCGGACGTACAGTATACGCTGCCGTTTACGAGCTGTAGCTGCAGAAGCTTTCGCGCAACCACCGTTTTGCTGCCGCCTCCGTTCAAGTCGACGCGCTTCAGGTAGCCGCTAACGGAATCGATATAGTAGATATAATTGCCGGACAACCAGAAATCGCCGGCCGGACCGGTCAACTTCACCTGCGACTGATCTGTCAGGTTGATTTTGTATACCGCGCTGACATCTTTAACATCGCTATCCAGATAACCTAGTACATACAAGCTTCCGCCTTGCACATATAACGACTGGTTATAACCATAACTGGCGCTAGTATCGGTTAGAATCCGGTGCACGCCATACGTAAAGCCCTTCGTGCCCAGCCGGGTTTCTTTACCGGTGTTCAAATCGATTTGGTATAAATTATCGGTTCCTTCAATCATCGGATGGAAATCGGTTTGATAGAGGACGTTTCCTGCTTTGACATAATTGATGTAGTTCTTCGCAGACGAAACCTCTTCGAGGGCACCGTGATCGACCTTGTACAACGTCTCGCTCCCCATCGTCAGATCGCCGTAATGAAGATTGATGTAGAGCTCTTGATCGATTTTCCGGATATCCGATACCCAGCCGTCCCCGAGGTTCCATTCGTCGATGGCGCTTACTTTTCTTGTCTTGTTGCTGCCTAGCGCAAATGCGTCCAGCTCGGTCTTGTTGTTGATATTCGATAGATAATACAGCTCGTTATCGATGATCTTGGCGTAATCGAAGCTTACGCGGCCCTGGAGCGGAATGCGGGTCTCTTTCTTCCCGTCATCTTTGCGGTATAGCTCTTGAGTTTCCGTGTTATCCTTATAAGTTCGTTTGTAATAATACACCGAGCTGCCGAACTTCGTGAGCGGGTTAACGGCTTTCTGATAATCGACGCTCTTCCTGCGGTCGGATAGGATGGATTTGATTTGATCCTTTATGGCTGCGGTTTGCTGACTTTTCAAATCAACGGCGACATCGCCGATCAGAATTAACCCGTCGAACCAATCGATCCGCTTGTCCAGCGCCTCGGCAGCGCTTCGTAATGGCAGCATGATCCGGCCATTTATCTTCTGCGGTGCGACATCCATCGTTTGGGGCTCGTTGTTGACGAGCATCGTTTTGCTGCCCACGGTGAATTTAACCGTCTTGCGAAGATTCGAGTTTTTCAAAATAACGTCGTTCGGATGCTCAGGCTGCCACACCGCTTCCCATGTACTTGAATAACCGGAGGCTTGCGTAGCCAAATTTCCCATCAAACGGATCGGCACCAGTACGCGCCCGTTTCGATTGGCCATCTGGTAATCGCCCATGTAGTCGGTCAATTGACCGTTCACGAACAGCTTGTTCTGATAATCGTACGGAACGACCACCAATTGATCGAACGCTTCGTTCAGCGGCTTCTTCGTCACGCTGTCCGCCGCTGCATGAATAGGCAGCGCCGCTCCGCTTGCGAGCGTCAAGCACGTAAGGGAAAGGACGAGTAATTGTTTTCGCATTTGCCGTTCTCCTTTTCAGCCATGATTTTCATACATGCACTGACGAGAACGGGTCTCGAATTGTTGCAGAAGATCAGATATCTACCATTTTTTCAACCCTGATCCAGCAGGCTTCGCCGAAACTCGGTCGGCGTCATGCCCTCAAAGTTCCGGAACGTTCGCAGATGACGCGATGGCCGAACGCTATCCGGGCTTTAACCATACACCGTATTTAACATTGGTTAATGATCGGCTCGATCGGATTTATTCCGTTTGTGGTACATAAAAATCAATGCGATAAAAATAATAACCGGAACCATGATGGCTACCGGTATTAGAAGAATCGGTGTCATGCGGGTGCTCCTTTGATTGAAATAAGTTAGGCTCTATGAATTATCCTCTGTTTGCCGAATCATTTCAAGCTGAATCGATCAGATGAATAAGAGGCAGCCTAGAATAGGCTGCCTCTTTCTCCTTCTCTATTTCCCTTTAATCGAACCATCCTCAACAATGAAGATCACTTTCGCCTTCTCGTAGAACGTCAACTCATCATCGGAATAAGCTATCTCCGTCAATACCGGAAATTTCATTACATCTGAGTAAGCCATATTCCCCATCATACTCGGAATTTGAGTCAGATTAGACCGTAACGCCAGCAAATTCAGGTAAGCCGCGCAGTGCATGCCCCGTATAGGATGCGGAGACCCGCACTATCTCCTCCGGCGTCCCGGCAGCAACGATATAGCCGCCGTTTCGACCCGCCTCCGGTCCAAGGTCGATGACATGGTCGGCCGTCTTAATGACATCCAAGTGATGCTCGACAATCAGTACCGAATGACCGGCATCCACGAGACGGTGCAAGCAGTCGAGCAGGTTCTGGATATCGGCCAGATGCAGCCCTGTCGTCGGCTCGTCGAAGATATATAGGTTATGCGCGCCGCGCTTGAGCTTGCCGAGTTCGGCAGCAAGCTTGACGCGCTGCGCCTCCCCGCCCGACATGACGGTAGCCGGATGCCCTAGACGCAAGTAGCCGACGCCAAGCTCGTTCAGCACTCTCAGTTTATGGGCGACCGTTTTCTCATTCTTGAAGAATGTTTCCGCATCCTCGATCGACATTTCCAGAACATCGGAGATCGTTTTGCCGTTATAGGTAACATCCAGCAGCTCGCTCGAGTAACGGCTGCCTTTACAGGTCGGACAGACGGACTCGTAGTCGGCCATGAAGAGCAGCTGCGACGTTATCGTACCGTAACCTTTGCATTCTTCGCAGCGCCCTCCCTTGGCATTGAAGCTGAAATGCGATTCCGTATATCCCCGTTCAACCGATAGCTCTTGCGAAGCAAATAGCTTACGGATCCGGTCGAACACCCCGACATAAGTCGCGGGATTGGATGACGGCATTCTGCCGATCGGCGATTGATCGATGTTGATAACGTTCGTAATCTGTTCCAGCCCTTCAATCCGTTCGTGCTGACCAGGAATGATGCGCGCATCCTGGAAATGCTTATAGAGCGATTTATATAGGACATCATTGATAAGGCTGCTCTTCCCTGACCCGGATACGCCGGTCACGCATGTCATGACCCCAAGCGGAATGCGGACATCGACATTCTTCAGCGTATTCTCCTTAGCGCCGAATATGCGCAGCCACTTATCGCCGAGCGGCCGCCTCGCTTCCGGCAGGCGAATGCTCCGTCTGCCGCTGAGATATTGTCCCGTCAACGAAGCCTCATCGTTCTTGACTTCGCGAAGCGTGCCTTGCGCGACAACGATACCGCCGTGCTGGCCCGGACCAGGCCCGATCTCAATCAGATGATCGGCCGCCTCCATCGTCTCCGTGTCGTGTTCGACAATGATGACGGTATTGCCGGAATCGCGCAGCTTCTTCAACGTTTCGATCATCTTATGGCTGTCTCGCGGATGCAAGCCGATGCTGGGCTCATCGAGCACGTACAGCATGCCCATGAGCCCGGAGCCAAGCTGCGTGGACAGCCGGATCCGCTGTGCTTCACCGCCGGACAACGTATCGGAGCGCCGGTCCAAGTTCAAGTAATCCAGACCGATTCCGAGCAGCAAATCTATGCGCCCCGTCAGCTCCGACATAATCTGGCCGCCGACGCCTTTCTTCCGATCCGGCAGCTCAAGTGCCTGCAGGAAGGCTTTTAGCTCGTCAAGCGCCATCGCTCCGACATCGTGAATGGATTTGCCGCCAACCTTCATGAGCAGCCGTTCCGGCTTAAATCGGTGACCTTTGCATTCCGGGCAGGTCTGCTCGACCATGACCAGATTGAACATCGATTCCTCGTAGCCTTTTAAATCTTGCTTCTTGCGGGAATTCCGGTACCAGCGGTCGATATCGCCGACAATGCCGTCGAACGTCCACATTTGGCCGATATACGGCTCTAACCAGCGATCGCGGCTGCCATCTTCGGGTCCGATGAACGGATACCGTTCCCCTTTCGTGCCATAGAACAAGATATCCGTAATATGCGGCGGAAGATCCTTGAACGGCGTGTCCAAGCTAAAGCCGTAATGCTTGGATAGGCTATGGATAATCATATTGCGCCAGGCTTTCGGATTACGCAAGTTGTAAATCCGCTCGTTCAACGCTCCCTTGCGGAGACTTCGTTCACGGTTGGCGATCATCAGTTCCGGCTGGGCGTATTTGTACGACCCGATGCCTAGACAAGTTCTGCATGCGCTTTCCGGGTCGTTGAACGAAAAGTAATAGGGCTGCAGTTCGCCTGCGGAGATATGATGATCTGGACAAGCAAAGCCCGCATAGAACTGACGAAGGACCTTCTCGGTCACTTTCTCTCCGCTTGGCACGAAATGCAAAAAACCTTCGCCAATCTTCAATCCCTGTTCGATGGACAAGACGAGCTGCTTGTAAATATCCTTCTTCACTTTAAACGTATCTATGAGGACCTCGAGCTCATGCGGCGAGTGCTCGTCGATTTCGATGCGATCGCTGGTATCGTGCATAACGCCGTCGATTTTGAACCTGCGATACCCCTTGCTGCGAATCTCATCGAATAGAAAGTTGTAATCCTCTCCGAAGATTTTACTAACCGGCGCATAGATCTCAATGGTCGAGCCAGGCAGCTGCTTGAGTATATGCTCAGCGATCTGGGCAGGCGACTTCGCCTCGAGCTCCGCTTCGCACCTCGGGCAGTGCGGTACGCCGATGGTAGCGAACAGCAGTCTGACGAAGTCGTACACGTCGGACATCGTACCTACGGTCGAGCGCGGATTCGGCGTGCCCGTCTTCTGCTCGATTGAAACGACGGGCGACAGACCGTAGACAAAGTCGACGTCAGGCTTCTTGAGCTGGGTAATATACCGCTTGGCATACGAGGAAGATAAGGATTCCATAAACCTCCGCTGTCCTTCGCCGAATATGACGTCGAATGCAAGCGAAGACTTGCCTGAACCGCTTACGCCGGTAATGACCGTCAGCTTCTCCCGCGGTATGTCGACGGAGATGTTGCGCAAATTATTTTCGCGGGCGCCGCGAATCGAAATCGTCTGTCTCACTCAAAAAAACCCCTTCCCGTCGAAATAAGCCAGCTCCTCCACCTCGATTCGGCTGCGCGGCGTCAGCTTAAGCGATGAGGAAGCGCGGTGAATGTAGCCTTTCTGCGCGAGCCACTCGCAGCCGTGCACGATCAGCATGTCCTCCATCTTGTACCGGTTCTTCAAATGCTGCATCATCTCCGAGAACGAGCGGATATCATTCTCTTCACGCAAGTAGTCGTACACCAGCTTAAATAGACGTTCATGACGCTCGGCTAAATAGTTATCTGCGCGCCGCACGGCCTCTGTCATGCCGTCTATCGTTTTGGGAGCTTCGATCAGTTCCGAATACATGGATCGGAAAAATTCCGGATTGTACTTCAGTGCCTGTTGAATGACTTCCCTTGTCGGAATATCAAGGTTCAGCATAACCTCAATCTGGGCAAGCGCTTCCAATGTTTTCATCAGCCAAACGAAGCTGTATACCGGATCCCTCTTGACGACAATCCACTTCTCCGCCTTCTCCAAGGAGGTTAGTGCCCAAGAAGCAGTCTGAATCAGTTGAATGTCAAGATCCCGTTCCCCAACATGCCTAAGCCGATCGTAAATGTCCTTAATGGCCGCATCATGACAGAACATCATGGTGCTCTTATATAAATAGGAGTGGAAGAAGCCCGTCTGCAGAGAGCGCTCCATGTTCTGCTTGAAGTTCTGCCGATTGGTAACATTGGCCGAAATGCAAATCCCGTTCTCGACAAGCATAAACGACGCATATGGACGCTTATCCTCATCCACAACGATCGTCATGTCGATATCCGACTTCTCCCATACCTGATCATAGGACAGGCTTCCGCCAACGAACGCGGCGATGACTTTATTGTCGCTGCGAAGCTTGTCCGTAATCCGATCGAGCGCCGACCGGAAAATCTCTTGAACCTCAGCTTGATTCATCATCCGATTCCCCTTAGCCATGGTTATCTTTACAAGTAATTCCAATTATAGCGTACGTACGTTCCCGTTGTAAACAACTATATTCACAACCAATAAGAAACAAAGAAACCCGCCGGTAACGGCAGGTTTCAAGATTATTTCTTATACAATTTATGCAGCGCTTCTCTCTGCGGAGGCTTGATGTTGATCCGGGAACGGATGGCAGCCGCCTTCTCTTCCGCTTCGGCCAAACCTTGCGCTTGTCCTAGCTCAATCAGCGTTCCGACTGCTACGACACCCGTTCTGCCGCCGCCGCCCGCGCAGTGAAAAGCGACCTTCTTGCCGTTCTCATAGGCGCTGACGACCTCTTCAATCGCCTGCCGAAACAGCAAATGGTCATCCGGCGAATTGTCGCCAAGCGGAATCCGAATCCATTCCACCTCCGCGCCGTCATATGCGCAGCCGGTTGATTCGGCACGCAAGTCGACGACGACGTCAACGTCTTCGTTCTTGACCATTGCTTCCACGTCCGCGGCGCCGCCCATAAAGATCCGGTCATGGATTAAAGCTTGGTAATTTTTCTCTGACATTGGAATGAAGCTCCTTCCTCGAAGATAATGCAATCCCTTTCCATGTTATATGAACCGGCATCCTAGATACAAGGCCTAACACTAAAAGCCAGGATCCTCCGGAAGGCTCCTGGCTTAATGAATTGCTTAAGTACGAGACAGCGACTTTTCCAGCATGCCGCGAATCAACCGCTCCAGCGAATCTTTGCGGATGAACGGCGCCAAGCCGGAGAGGACATCGGCGCTCAAATGACCTGATTTCACTTGATCCAAAAGCTTCTCAATCGTTTCAGCGGATAAGAAAGGGGCAAGCGCAAGCACGCGTTTGGCATCCAAGCTGCCTTCTACGACCCGATCGGCCAGTCGGTTTAGCGTTTCTTGGCTGATAAACGGCGCCAAAGATTGAACGGCATCCCAATCGGTCGTTCCTTGTTCCGCTTGCATAACAAGCCTGTCAATTTGCTCGGGCGCCATGAAAGGAGCCAGCCCTGAGAGCTGCCGCATATCCAGCTTGCCTGCTTCTACTTTATCGATGAGCCGGGCCAACGAAGATTGACTGATAAAAGGGGCCAATCCATTAATGATCGATGAATCAAGTTGTCCCTCTTCCACGTAACCGAGCATTTCGTCAATTGTTTCGCTGCTCAGAAACGGCGCCAATTGCAAAATCGCCTGCATGCTTGGGTGGGAATCATCTGCGCTCTCCGTTTGGCCGGCTTCCTCTTGCGACCCGTCATCGACTGAATCAGCCATCTCGATATTCTCTTCTGCATCGATGCCAACATCCGCATCTTCATTTACATTTACATCTACATCAACATCAACATCTACATCAACATCAACATCTACATCAACATTTACATTTGCATCAGCGCCAATTCCCGTTGATGCCGGTTCAACCGCAGCGGCCACCTGCGCAAGCACAATTCGTTTCTCGCCCGCAAGCAGCTCATCGATCGTCGTGCCGAAGAGCTGGCTGATCGCCGGAAGCAGACTGATATCGGGCAGCGATTCGCCGCGCTCCCATTTCGATACCGCTTGATGGCTCAAGCTTAAACGCTCGGCGAACTCCGCCTGCGTCATTCCTTTTTCTTTTCTAAGACTTGAGATGAATGCTCCGATCTTCCGCATATCCATGATTGGTCGCCTCCACTTGCATCATTGTACAGTGCGCACTGTCTGGAATCAGAATAGCACGATGGGTTGCCCTACTCTATCAATAGTCAGTTGAACAACGAGATTCAACCGACAGTTGAATGGCGGCGGCGTTCGTCCACTGCTCGAGTATAGCATACGGCCGCCAATTGTGGCTTCAACGAAAAAAAAGCTGTTAAGCTAATGATTAGCTTAACAGCTCCTTCTCTTTGCTTCTGACCAAGCCGGCCCTTCCATACTTAGCCGAACTTGCGCTCAGCATCGTCTTGCCTGCCGTAAACGCGACGCCAAGCAGAGCCAAGCCCATGAACACGCTGAAGCCGTATTGCTCCAACCATGCAGGCATGAATGTCAGTTTGTGATAAATTTCGCCGCCCAATATCGGACCGAGAAAACCGGTAAAGCCGGTGAGCGCCGCATATACAGCCACGTAGATCGACCGTTCGGAGCCGGGCGCTTCTTCAATCGTGAAATTGAAGGTCAACTGCGTAAAGCCGCCAGTCCCGATCCCCAGCAAAATATGAACGACGATCAACACCGGAATCGCCGGCAACCACGCGATCCCTCCCCAGCACAAACAGGAAGCAGCAATGATCGGCAGCGTCCAGAACAGCATGCGTTTGGTGCCGTATTTGGCATTCAGATTGCCCCATACATAGTAACTGATCATCATGACGATCATCTGAATCGTAGTAATGACCGAAACCCACTGGATGCTTACATGGATGACGTCCAGCATGGCATACGAGAACAGCGGAACCGCCAGATTCTGCAGAAAGATCCATAAGGCCAGAAATACCGAGGCGCGCCTAAAGGAACGGTCGCGCAGCGGCTTCACCAGCAGCTTCAGCTTCTGGGACTCCATTGATTTCTCAATCGGGATGTTCGGGTAATGGAACAGATGATATCCGTTCCACAACATGCATACCGCCGCTAACGCATAGAGAATGATGAACCCCGTCTCTTTCGAAAAATACTCCAGCAGCTGGCCGCCAACCAAAACGGCAGCCGCTCCGATTCCGCCGACTATCATGTTGCGGATGCCCATATATCGTCCGCGCACTTGAGCTGGGACCATATCTCCGATCAAGGAGGCCCAGATGACGCCTGCTATATTGGAACACAAATATGAAAGCAGGTATAGCACGATAAACGTATACACCCAATAGCTCTGCGGCAGCACGAACGGAATTAGTCCCGTCAATACCCATAGCAGCCGGTACAGCACGCCATAGCCAAGCACGTATGCTCTGCGGTTATCCACATTGTGCGTGACGATCGCCGTAAAGATTTGCGCGAGGTTGGCAAAAGCCGGAATCGCGAGCGCGAAACCGATTTGCGCCGAAGTTGCTCCCAGAATGGAGCATGAAACCGGTCAAGAACGGTCCCCCGATCAAGCTGGCCAACAGCACGCCCGAAATTCCTTCGTTCGTAATGACCTTCAAGTATTTACGACCGTTCGAATCTTTCCTTCTCTTCATGAAAAGCTGCGTTCCATTCATCTATCTTCCCTCTGTCCGCATGATGTCTTTATAATGTAAACGATCTCTCGCCGTTTGTATACCATTTCGCTGACGGCTCCAACGATTACCGCGCCCAATCAGACGGCTCCCAAGACTCATATGTATAAACGAATATCCACTTGGGAGGTAGGTTTGGATGGCTTGCATACGATTTTTGGCGCCTACGATTACGCGTCCGCTTAATAGGAATGACAGGATCGTCATACAAAATTTTTCCGGACAAAATGCCGGCTCCCCTACGAACTGCTTTAGCGGCCAGCGACCGATCTTCCTGGCCAACCTATTCCGAAACGGCTCGAGAAAAGCCGCAGTCATCGAATTTATCCCGTTGAATCGAAAGACGCTCCCATCCGGACTAAAGCTGACTAACTTCGTTTCGTTGGGATCGTGTACGTTAGGTCCTGAGGCGGTACCGAGATTCCGCGGCAAAATCGTTTCTTGCTCTTGCGGTACGCAATAAAAACGGAAGGCTGCCGGGTGGACCGGCAGCCTTCTCCTTTTCCTTCAATCGGCATTGGCAAAATCGCAATCGAGCGTATGGTCGTTCACCATGCCGCAAGCTTGCATGTAAGCGTAACAGATCGTCGAACCGACGAACTTGAAGCCTCGTTTCTTCAGATCCTTGCTCATCGCATCGGACTCCTTGGTGGTGGCAGGTACCTCGCGGATGTCACGCCAGCGGTTGCGAATCGGCTCGAAGCCGACGAACTGCCAAATATACTTGTCAAAGCTGCCAAATTCCTCGCAAACCTTCAAGAAGCACTTTGCGTTCGTTATGGCAGCTTGGATCTTTAACCGATTGCGGATGATGCCTTCGTCCTTCATCAGCTCGTCTGCCTTGACATCGTCATAAACCGCGATTCTATGCGGATCGAACCCGTCGAAGGCGCGCCGGTACCCCTCCCGCTTCTTCAGCACCGTATACCAGCTCAGCCCGGCCTGCGCCCCTTCAAGCAGCAGCATTTCGAACAAGAGGCGGTCATCATGGACCGGGACGCCCCATTCATGATCGTGATAATCGATATAGAGCGGGTCCTCATTCACCCAGGCGCAGCGCGCGCATGAGGTCGATTTCGCAGCTACAGATGGTTCGGTTTTGATGTCGATCCCTCCTAATTTACATACGCCAGCAAGGCGTGCGTCGATTTACGGTCGATAACAATGCGAAGCCTTCGGACTTGTAGATGCTGGCTTCCCCGATGCCATGCTCTTCAATGGCTTGCAAACCGTTCGGTTGCTCGTTCTTCCCGGGCGAGCAGCCCCCAATAACGATAAGTAAGCATATCATGCACGACATGAAAAATACAGCTTTTTCATCAACATCCAATCCAATCTACCTCTTAAACGGGGAATCGCGAAAAAAGTTGCTATCCATAAAAAAAAGGCAACCTCGGACGTTATCCAAGATTGCCTTTTCGTTAATTTGCCCGGCTTCGTCTGAGCTCGCTGTGCCGATACCCATATACAAAGTAGATGACAAGACCGATCGCAAGCCAGATGCCGAAGCTGATCCAAGTAAGCGCTTTGAGCTGCAGCATCAGATACGCGCAGGAGAATGCTCCAAGGATCGGAATGAGCGGGACGAACGGTACTCGGAAGCCGCGCTTGAGATCCGGCTGCGTCCGCCGTAATACGATAACGCCGAGCGAGACGACGAAAAAGGCGAACAGCGTACCGATATTCGTTAGCTCCGCCAGCCGGTCAAGCGGGACGAAGCCTGCGAAGGTGCCGCCGAGCACGGCTGTTACCCAGCTGCCGACCATCGGCGTTTGCCGCTTCTGATTGACGGTCGATAGTGCTTTCGGAAGCAAGCCGTCACGGCTCATGGCATAGAACAGCCGCGTTTGACCGAAGAGCAGGACGAGAAGTACGGTCGTAATCCCGGTAATCGCCCCAAGTGAAATAAAACCGGCAATCCAATCCTGTCCGATATAATCGAGCGCGAACGAAACCGGATTGCTCACATCCAGCTGCTCATACGGCACTATCCCGGTCAGAATGAGGGACACGATAATGTAGAGAGCCGTACAAATCAGCAGCGAGGCGATAATGCCGATCGGCATGTCGCGCTGCGGCCGCTTGACTTCTTCGGCGGCGGTCGATACCGCATCAAACCCGATGTAAGCGAAGAAGATCGTAGCTGCGCCAGCCGCTACCCCGTCAAATCCGAAGGGCATGAAAGGCGTCCAGTTCTCCGGTTTGACATACCGGACCCCGACGCCGATAAACAGGAGCACGACGGCCACCTTGATGACGACCATGACCATGTTCATGCGGGACGATTCTTTGACGCCTCTGGTCAAAACAAGCGTGATGAGAATGATGATGAGCATCGCCGGCAAATCGACGAATGTCCCTTTGTCCGCATTAAACGCGCCTGAAAACGCGAGCGGAAGGTGAATGCCAAACCCATCAAGCAAGCCTTTTAAATAGCCTGACCAGCCGCTGGCGACCGCAGAGCTGGCTAGCCCGTATTCCAGAATAAGCGCCCATCCGAGGATCCAGGCGATGAATTCACCGAATACCGCATAGCTGTACGTATACGCGCTTCCCGATACCGGCACGCTTGATGCGAACTCTGCATAACAAAGCGCCGTGAATACGCAGGCAAGTCCTGCCAGGATGAAGGAGATGACAAGCGCGGGCCCCGCATATTTTGCCGCCGCTACGCCTGTCAGCACGAAGATGCCGGTACCGATGACCGCTCCGATGCCAAGCATTGTCAAGTCAAACGCGCCCAGCGCCTTTTTAAGGCCGACGCCCTTGCCCGACTGTTCTTCCAATAAGGTGGAAATGGATTTTTTGCGAAATAAACTCATGATGTGATCCGCCTTTAATTGTTCGTTATTTATGCACAGAGGGCAATAGTACTAAAAAGCTTTGCATCGGTAAAGCTAAATGCGACGAGCCGTAGCTGGAAAAAACACACATACTTGGCTGAGAGGTGCATGATAGAACTTGGATACCGTACTAGGCATTGGCATTATTATTTTAGGAATCACCGGCGTGTATGCAGCATTGTTTAAATATTCGAAAAAAACTCACCGAAGCATGAAGCTGACAACAAGCAATCCGAGTCTGCTCGCCACCATCCTGGCATCCATCCTGCAGTCGCTGCCATGGTGGGTTTCGCGCGTATTTTTCCTTTTAGTCAGCTTAATGGCGATCATGATCGGCGCGATGACTCTAGTTACGATGTAGCTAGCCGTCCTTAACGTCGGTAACCGGACAACAGCATGCGATCCTCCAGCAGCTTGCCTGTGGCCGCGTAGCGGCAATTTGCCGCAGCTGCTTGAAAGGCATACGCGCGGCGCGGCTTGTCCGTATGATTCCGCTTGCTGTGATGCAGCGTTTCCCGGTGGAAGAACACCGCATCTCCCGGCGCCATCGGCTTGCACGGCATACCGTTTTCCGGTTCCGCCGCCCGCTTATGCCCGCCCTCCGGGTTCAAGTTGGGCTGCCTGCCCAGCCTATGCGAGCCAGGGGCAATCCATAAGCCCGCATTATCCTGCGAGATAGGATCGAGCGCAATAAAGCCGTTCAGCATATGACCGAGAATATGCGTATATTGATTGTCCTGATGCCATTCAAGCCCGTTGCCATGCGGTTCCACGACCGCATACATGCCCATCCAGATCCGCACCTTGTCACCGAGAAGCTGTTCAAGAATGGCAACAACCCCCGGGTCTGTCAGAAAATCCACCGTATGCGGGAAAGTAGGCTTCGCTTGTTCGAGATTGATGATATTTTGGCTCTGCCAAGAGCCAGTTCCTTTTCGATTCGCAAACTCGGCATGCTCCGAATTAATGGCCTCAACCGTTTCGATCGTCAGAAAGCCGGGTGCGTAAAAATACCCTTCACGGTAAAATTGCTCCACCATTTCCTGCGTAAGCGCGAACTTCGTTATCTTTGTCAAATGCGTTCTCCTCCTTAATTGGCATTATTCGTAAAAAAAACAGGTTGCCGGGGAACGGCAGCCTGTTCTTCTAGTTGCGTTTTATAATTAATAGCCGAAATAGCGGTAGCCGAGCGAAGCCGGCGGAAGCATCCGTTCCTTCTGCTCATCCGTCAGCTGATCCAGCAGGCTTTGCTCACGCGAATACTCGGCCCATGAAATCATCGCGGGCGCGAATTTATACAGGAGGGAGCGACGCTCGTGAGCGGCTTGCCAAGGGAAGGTACCGTGGGCTAACGCCTCCGTGAAGATCAGCACGTCCCCCGCTCTCTGCGGCACATGAATGGATGGACCGATCTCCGAATAGTCAAGAAATTCCTTCGGGGTCGGGAAGTTCGACTTATGGCTGCCCGGAATGCAGCAGAAACCGCCATCATCCGGCCCGATATCCGTTATAGCATACGATACGACGGTAAGTCCGCTGTAAATGCGTCCACCCTTTAATGTATAGTATTGACCCGGATCATATGGGATGCTGCCGCCATGAAGACCCAGCTTCGGAGCGCCTTTGCGGTGAATGATGGCGTATTCGTGATCCAGCCGGTAGCTTGGTCCAAGAATTTCATCCAAATACGGATTCAACTTCGTGTCGTCGATCAGCCTTCGGAAATCTTCGCCCCACTGCAAAATCGAATCGTTTGGCTGGCCTTGGCGCTCATCCACGGCACGGTTCATCCGCTCGAGCATCTCTTTGGAAAGTACATTCTCAATAACTAAATACCCTTGCAAATCGAATAGATAACGCTCTTTGGTGTTCAAACTGAAATCGCCTCCTAATAAAGTTGATCTATTCGACGCTTTCCAGCATTCTCCTTCCTGATCGTTCGTTTCTATCCGTGAAGCAGCGATTCCGCGCCGTCGATATAAATCGGCGTACCGGTAATATGCTTCGACGCATCGGAGGCCAGAAACAGGACGAGGTCGCCGACCTGGGCCGCCCGGCCCGGCCCGCCTTCTAACGGCTGATCGCCATCAGGATACTCAACCGTGATTTGAACCTTCTCCAGCTCAGGCACCGGATGCGTATTTTGCCCGATATTCGTCTTGATCGCGCCAGGGCAAATGGCGTTAACCCGAATGCCATACTGGGCAAGCTCAAGCGCCGCCATTTGCATGAAGGCGACCTGACCTGCCTTTGAGGTGCTGTAAGCACTCATGCCGATATTCGAGAACACCCGATTTCCGTTGATCGAGCTTGTGATGATGACGCTGCCGCCATTTTTCTTCAGCAGCGGGATCGCATATTTGACGCTCAGGAAGGTGCCTTTCAAGTTTATATCGAGTGTCTTGGTCCAATCCTCAGGGGTCATCGACTCGATCGGGGCGAGCGTTCCATTCACGCCGGCATTGGCGAACACGATATCCAGCCGGTCCCACGCATCCTCTGCCCCCTTCACGGCACGTTCGACATCCTCCGGCTTTGCAATATCGGCTTCGACCGCAATGGCTTCGCCTCCCGCCTCCTCGATTCGCTTCTTCACGTCCAGCACCCGGTCTTCTTTCAAATCGACAACCGCGATTCGTGCGCCCTCCGCCGCTAGCCGAAGCGCCGCCGCTCGCCCGATTCCCGAGCCTGCGCCGGTGATGAGCGCGACTTTGCCGTCCAATCGGGCTTGTGCTTTCGAAATGGTCATGGCTTGGAATAAACCTCCTTTTCTACAGCACTATTATTTCACGGCGGCTTCGATTTGAATCAGCGCCTTCTCCAGCACCGATCGCGGACAGGCTACGGTCATGCGCATGAATCCTTCGCCTTCCGCTCCGAAATGGCACCCCTGATTTAGCGCAACTTTTGCCTTATGGATAAATAGGTCATCCAATTCGTCCCGAGTCAGCCCGAGTTCTCGGCAGTCCAGCCAGACGAAATAGGTGCCATCCGGCTTCACGGCATGAATGAAAGGAATCCGCTTATTCAAAAAATGGATAACGAACTCGATATTCGACTGCACATACCCAAGCAGCTGATTTAACCATTCTTCCCCATGACGGTAGGCGCTCTCTAAGGCGGCGGTTCCTAACGTATTCGGAGATTCGATTCCCCAGGCTTGAACGGCCTGGTTATACTTCGCCTGCAGCGTCCGATTCGGAATGATGACGCTTGAAGCATGCAAGCCTAATAAATTAAAGGTTTTGCTAGGTGCGACACATGTGATGGATTGGTCGGCGAACGCTTCCGAAATCGAGGCAAAAGGCGTATGGGAATGCCTCTTATAAATGAGATCGCAGTGAATGTCGTCGGAAACAACCAAAGTCCGATGCTTCAGACACAGCTCTCCTAGCCGGACCAGCTCTTCTCTCGACCATACCCTGCCGACCGGATTGTGGGGACTGCACAATATGAGCATGGCCGCGCCTTTGCTCAGCTGCGCCTCCAAGTCGTCGAAATCCATCGTATACCGGCCGTTCTCCAGCATAAGCGGATTGTTTACGGCTTCACGCCCCTGCGCCTCTATGATTCGGGCAAAATTGTAGACGGGAGCTTGGTAGACGATACGCTCCCCCGGTTTGGTGAACGTGTTCACGATAAGGCTCAAGGCGGCAATAACATCCGGGCTGTGCGAGATCCACTCCCGCTCCACCTGCCAGCGATGTCGGCGCCGCAGCCAGTCCTTGATCGCGTCCAGATAGGAATCGGTTCGGAAGGAGTAGCCAAAAACGCCGTGTTCGACGCGATTCTTGAGCGCTGCTACGACTTCAGGCGGCGATGCAAAATCCATATCCGCTACCCACATCGGGATCAACTCGTCGCCATTGCCGAAATAGCGCCTTAATCCGTCCCACTTTAAGCTCGAAGTGTTTCTGCGGTCGATCATGCGGTCGAAATCGTATTTCATGTTTAGGTTCCGCAATAGGTCCGGTACGCGCAAGAAGACGGTTCAGGCAAGGCAGCATATTCGTCTTGCTCCGGCGCATAAGCGAAAGGGTTCGCCAGCGCTTCAAGCAGGCGCTCCATCACTCGATAGTCTTCTTGACTCACGGCCGCTTCGAGAGCGGCCTCAACACGATGGTTCCGGGGAATGACGGCCGGATTGCTGCTTCTCATCAGTTGCATGGACGCTTCGCGGGTTTCCTGCTGCCGGCCAAGTCTCGCTTGCCACCGCTCATGCCACTCCGTAAATCCCGTCGAGCCGAACATCTCCGTATCTTCCGGCTTTCCGAACGTTAAGGAGCGGAACGTATTCGTAAAATCGGCGTGATGATGCTGCATCAAGCGAAGCAAGTCATCGACAAGCGCTTCATCCTCTTCCTCTTCGCCGAAGATCCCGAGCTTGCCTCTCATGCCGGTAAGCCAATGATGATGGAACTGCTCCGCGAAGCCCGCTAGCGCCTCTTCAGCCAATCGGATCGCTTCCGCTTCCGTTTCGTGCAGCAGGGGCAGCAGCGTTTCCGCAAACCGCGCGAGATTCCATGCGGCGATGCCCGGTTGATTGCGATATGCATAGCGGCCTTGCGAATCGATGGAGCTGAAGACGGTCGCCGGATCATAGGCGTCCATGAACGCGCATGGTCCATAGTCGATCGTTTCGCCGCTCAGCGCCATATTGTCGGTATTCATGACGCCGTGGATAAACCCGGCCAGCTGCCATTTCGCAATCAGCTTTGCCTGCCGTTCTATAACCGCTTGAAGAAGGCGAAGATATGGCTGCTCGTCATCCGCCTCCTCCGGGTAATGCCGCGCGATCGTATAATCGGCGAGCGCCTGAAGCTCTTCGATATTGCCGCGGCTCGCCGCATACTGGAACGTGCCGACCCGGATATGGCTTGCCGCCACGCGGGTCAGAATCGCACCGGGCTGCACCGTATCGCGGATAATGGATGCGCCGGTCGTAACAACCGCCAGGCTGCGCGTCGTCGGGATGCCTAATGCGGCCATCGCTTCGCTGATGATGTATTCGCGCAGCATCGGGCCTAGTGCCGCCCGGCCGTCTCCCCGCCGAGAATATGGCGTAACGCCGGAGCCTTTCAGCTGGATATCGACTCGCTCGCCTTGAGGCGTAAGCTGTTCGCCGATCAATAACGCCCGTCCGTCCCCCAGCATCGTGAAATGCCCGAATTGATGCCCCGCATACGCTTGCGCAAGGGGAGTCGCGCCCTCCGGAACCCGGTTGCCGGCAAATATTGCGATGCCGTCCTCTTCACGCAGCGCTTCGGCGCGAAGCCCAAGCTCGGCTGCAAGCTTTTCATTCAATGCGATTAATTCCGGCGCCCGCGAAGGGGCCGGGTTTTGCAAGCTATAGAACGTTTGCGGCAGTCGGGCGTAGCTGTTATCTAATCTCCATCCCGCTTCCATCTTCGAATGATTCTCTGACATCATATCTGCATCGCCCTTTTCCATTTTTGACTTTAGGTTTAACGTTACCCCGTATCCCAATACCAAGCTGTAGTCATTTTACCATAGTTTAACGATTCTACTCTATTAAGGAACGGTCAAGACTTGAAATAATTAAACAAATCACTATACTTGATTTGATAGAATGATGTCGAATCGGATAGAAAGGAATTCGTTGCAGTATGGCAAAAGTAACTCGGGTCTCCTTCATCATAGTTGGCATTTTATTGTTCGTACTTGTTTTTGCGATGTTTCCCGCCGTCCTACAGCCTGACCGGCTAGACGGTTCGCTTCAATTTCAATGGACGAAAGGGCTTTCCAGCATCAGCGGTTATTTCAAGGGCATGGCGGGAGGAGAAACGTTCCGCTACATGTCCGGCACGAATGAGCTGTCGTTCTGGATTGAAATCGGGCGAAGCTTTACCGTGACGTTCACTTACATGATGATCGGCGCAGTGATCGGGATGACCATCGGCATCCTGCTCGGCATCTATTTTGCCGTTACCCGCGCTCATTGGCTGAAACGCTTGCTGGAGCTGACGAGCGTGCTGCCGGATTTCGTCATCGTGATGCTGCTCCAATTTCTTATCGTTTTCATCGCATCGGAAACCGGAATTGTCGTCTTTCAGGTTGCGAGCTTCTCGACGGATGAACCGGCGGTCGCGCTGCCTTTACTATCGACGATCATCATCCCGGCCATCTACATGATTCGAAACGTCGCCCTTCATATGAATCTGACGCTGACTGAGGATTACATCAGCTTCGCCAAAGCCCGCGGACTTGGGAAAAGATACATTATCTTCTATCATGCCCTGCCTAACGTACTCCCTTTCGTCAAAGCGGACCTGCACAAGTTCATGGCAATCCTGTTCGGCAATTTGTTTATTTTCGAATATCTATACAATCTAGGCGGCGTCACGATGCTTGTCTTCTCGAACGCATTTACGCGCGAAGGCTATCAATATAGCTTGGTCGTAAACGGGATATTCACCTTATTGCTGCTTTATGCCATCATATTTGCGGTATTGAAAGCGTTAGTTTACGGTTGGGGGAAGGTGTTTGCACGATGAACAAAACATTGCTTACAGGGCTTCTCATCACCATCTTGATGCTCGCAGCCTCCTTCTTCGGCCAATACTTCGCGCCCCATGATCTTAGCGAGCATGTCAGCATCGATTATCTGGTGGACGAGAACGGCGAGAGCAACCTCATCGTTCCGCCGTTAGCCCCGAATTCCAGCTATCCGTTCGGAACCGATAAATACGGTTACGATATGATGGCGAAGCTGCTTGCCGGCGCTAAATATACCATTATCGCATCGCTTGCGGTCGCCGTAGTCCGCATCGCAGCAGGCGGAATTATAGGACTGCTGATCGGTTATCTCAGCAAATCGAAACCGGCGCGTACCGATCGCGTTCCCATATGGAACGTGCTGAACGGCATACCGATCTTTATTATCGTATGGATGGTTATGATCGGCGTTACGATGAATCCTTCGGCCTCTCCTTTCACGATGGCGCTCATTCTCTCCGTTGTGCTGGCGCTGGTCGGCATTCCGTCCGTCGCGTCAACGGTCAAAGAGAAAACGCTGGTCATTCGGGAGAAGCAGTTCATCCTCTCGGCGAAGTCGATCGGAGCCGGCCACTGGACCATTATTCGGACGCATCTGTTTCCTCATCTAAAAGAAAGCTTCCTAATTCTGTTCGTGCAGGAAATCGTCCTCATTCTGGGATTGTTCGGTCAGCTGGCGATCTTCAATATTTTCGTAGGCGGGACGACGATGTACTTCGATCCTGTCGAATATGTGAGCCGCACGAACGAATGGAGCGGTCTCATCGGACAAGCGCGCAACAATCTGTTCATTAACCAATGGATCTTGGTCATTCCGCTCATAGCCTACATCGTTTTTATTCTCGGCTTCCATCTGATTTCCATCGGTCTTGAGAAGCTGTACAAGCAGAAATTTTCCAAGTTCTCGCATATTTAAACGTCGAAGGCTGCCAATCGGCAGCCTTTTTAGGTCCCCTCGCTTTGCCGCAGACAGCTGACAGGCAGGAATCTGCCTCCCGGCATGGAACTAGTAGGGATGCAGCTACCGATGAAGGAAGGTTCCATATGCCAGTCAATCTCGCTTATTTCCTGTTCTTCTACGTCTTCGTCTACATGGGAAACGCCGTCTACGGTACGTTTATCCCGCTTTATTTTCAAGATGCCGGCTTCACCCAATCACAGATCGGCACGCTGCTCGGGCTCGGCCCGCTTATCGCGATTCTAGCGCAGCCGGTTTGGGGGCTGTTCAGCGACCGCGCGAGAACGAAGAACAGCATTCTATTGCTGCTCATTACCGGAACCGGCATTACGGTGCTGCTCTATCCGCTTTCGAGCCATTTTGCCTATCTCATGGTGTTCATTTGCATCTTCACCTTCTTCCAATCGCCCATATTTGCGCTGAGCGACGCCATTACGCTAGAGGCGCTGGATAAACGCGGCAGCGGGAATTTCAGCCTTATCCGGATGGGCGGCACGTTCGGCTTCGCCGTCATGTCGATCGTATTCGGATTGATCGCCCAGAAACGCATTGACCTGCTGTTCGGCATTTATGCCGTCATCCTGGCCGTCTGCTTTCTGCTAGCGCTCCGGTTTCCTGTTATAGAAGGACATCAAGCCAAGAACAGCCGCAAAATGCCGGTGTGGGTCCTGTTCCGCAACCGGAAGCTGGTGATGTACTTAAGCGCAAACTTCGTGTTTCAGATCACTCTTGGCTACTACTACTCCTTCTTCCCGCTCTATTTCAAGGAGATGGGCGGAGACAGCGCTTGGCTGGGGTGGTCGATGGTCATCTCGTCGCTGAGCGAAGTGCCGTTTCTGCTGCTGTCCAAACAAATCTTCAAGCGGGTTCAACCTTCGTACATCTTGCTTGGAGCCGGGGCAGCCGCCGCGCTCAGATGGTACTTGTTCTCGGCCATCTACGATTCGGCCTGGCTGCTGCCTGCTCAAGCCTTGCACGGATTGATCTTTATCGTGCTTTCCGTCACGATGGCGAATGTCATCAACAAGGAAGTGCCGGTCGAGCTGAAGGCCAGCGGCCAAACGTTGAACGGCTTGCTCACGCTCGGCATTGCGCGCATCATCGGCAGTCTGGCGGGCGGCGTCGCGAGCGAAGCATTCGGCATGCGCAGCGTATTTTTTTACAATTTCATCATCACCGTCGTATGTATTGCGGTTTTCGCGCTGGTCTTCCGGCTTCAGCGCGGCAGCGAAGCTTCGCTTGATCCTGCCATCCGTACGAAAGAAACCCCTGCCTCCGACTAATTCGCGGAGCAGGGGTTTTCTTTGTGTCATTGGATCTTGCCCGCATGCACAACGCCGAACATTCCGGTCATTCCGTCATGCTTCTGGAACACGTATTTGTTATAGAAAGCTTCTTTGCCCTGAGAGGCGAATAAGCCGATAAACGCTTTATCCGGGGCATGGTCCTCTATGTACGCTCGGATCGTGTCCATAATCAGACTTCCGATTCCTTTGCCCTGATGTTCGGGGCGGACGGCGATATCCTGGATATAGAAGTAGATGCTGCCGTCGCCTACGATCCGGCCCATACCGACGGTTTCGCCGTCATATTGAACGACAACGCCGAAGATGGACTTGGCTAGCGAATGCTCCGCAGCCTCGAAATTCATAAAGTCCCGCCAGCCGACTGCCGTGCAGAGCTCTTTGTATTCGGCGAGCGTCGGCGTGCGTTTTACCACCGTATAGTCGTTTTGCATACAATCACTCCTTACTGCTAATATCCGATTTCATTTCGTATCGAGCCCCAGCTTCTCCTGCATATAACCGGCCAAGGATACAAGCGAATTCCCTATTGCGGATGCCGTCATGTTCTCGACATATTGCGCTGCCGGAGCCATCGATAATTGCGCGGCAACGATCGCCGTATCCGGATTCTCCTCCGCCATTCGCATCAATCCTGCTGTCACCTCGTTGAAATACTCTTCCTTCTTGCCTCGCATGATCAGCTCGAACGTGCCTGGCAGCACCGCAGCTGCCGCTTGGACCGATGCCCCATGGCGTTCGGCATAGGCTTGGAACTGCTTCATCGTACCGTCGACGGTTGCCGGATTCGTAAACACGAACAAAACCGGTTTATTTTGCTTGGCAAGGACTCGGAATAACGGATCGTCGATCTTCACGATCGGCACAGGGAGACGATGCCGCTCCTCATCCCATAGCGCCGTAAAAAACGTGCACGTCACCAGTACCGCATCGACATGCGAGCCTGCGATCCAACCCAGCGATTCCTCAACTTTGCGCTCCGCCTGTTCTAAAGTGAACCGCTCGTCCTGTTTTCTCCGGTCAAGTCCCGGATCGACAAAATGAATGAGCTCCACTTTGACATCTTTAAGCGCCCGTTCAATGTGCTCAATATTGGAATAGTGCGCATGGAAACAGCCTATTTTCTTCATGATGAATCCCCCCCCCGCCATCTGTCGGCCGCCGCGAATATACCATATTCTAACCTATTTCATGCCAGCAGGGAAAACATGAAAAGAAAATGAAAGAGCTGCAAGCTCGCAGCTCTCTTCGTTCTACCTGTTGTATGTTCTCGCAAGCCTCATGATCCGCCTGAAGATGCGCGGGTCCGGGTGTTTGCGGAAAATATAGGGATCAGGCGCGGTATTGACTTCCAGCAGCCAAGGCTTCAGCGACTTATCGATCGCAACATCCAAGCCGATCACGCGAACGCCCGGAAATGCCGCGGACATTCTTCTCCCTGCCAGCACGCCGAGCTTAGAAAGCAACGCGAGCTTGACGCTGACTTTGCGCGTATATGGCCTCAGGAGACGTTCGGCCGTCACGATTTTCCCCCCGTTGTGGTAGTTTGTGACGATTTTCCGTTTGGCGGCCACTCTGCCGATCATCCCGGTCGTGACCCATTTCCCGGGTGCCGGGGATTGCGTCATGACGCGGATATCGAAAAATCTCCCGTTATGCTTAAGCAAATGGATGCCTTTCTGGACCAAGTACCTTTTGCGCTTCGTAGCTGTCGTAATGCCTTTGAAGAGTGAATCGAAGGCCGCGAAGTTCCGGATCGTATTCCCAAGCTGATAGCGGTAGCCTGATGACGTCTTCTCTACTCGCATGACGCCATTGCCGTGCCTGCCGTACTCCGGTTTCACATAGACCATCCGATATCGGGTCAATTGTCTTCGCAGCGACGTTTTGGTCAAACGCGCCGTTTCGGGTACGAACCGTGTCAAATACTTATTCTTGCGGATTGCGACGGTCTTACGCCATTTGCTGCCAATATAACGTGCCATATCCATCCCCTTTATGCATTGAACTAGTTGTATAACAACGTATTCATCGCAAGACGTGAAGTTGTTAGGTGTTTGATGCACACAATTTATCAACCTATCATCTACTATAGTGATCTATTAAAAATGGGGTGATCAATATGTCTCGTACTTTCTCTTCCGATCAACCGGATCTGGTTCTTATCAGCTGGTCGAGGCGGTTTTCCGGCTCGCGGCGAAGAATCGTTGAAACCCGTGTCATCGGTACCGCCTTCCCCTGCCGATTCACGCTGACACCCGGTTCACTGCTTAGAGATGCCCTTAACTGCTTGCTCGACAATGATGTCGGCGACTTTAGAGTGGTATTCCGCAAGAGAACCTCCAGCTTAAGCGGCTATATCGTTTTACAGCGCTTCCGTTAACGCCAACATGCAGTCTGCTGTCCCCTCAGCAGGCTGCTTGTTTGTATGCTGAACAATTATTCTTCGTCCCCTGCGCAGTTCGACGGGATTTGCGAGTGAGGCATGAAATAATAGAAACAGCCCTCACCCGAAAGGAGAAACGGATGCTGATGAGTTTAATCAAGCAGCTTGCCGATAAAATGATAGAGAAGCCAGGCGCACGCCCCCGCATGGTGGAATGGTTCAATCCGAAGCAACTGGTCGTGACGGGGACGAAGACCGTGCTATCGACAATTTTCGGCCTCTACTCCGATTTTCGATTAATTGAGGCTTTTAACCGGCAAGGCACTCCCTACACCGACTATTCCAAGCATTTCCTGAAAGACGACGCCGGCGAATACGCGGTTGATAAAGACAATTTCTACTTAAATGACCCGCTGCAGCCGCGGGAAGACATCTGGATCGATTATGTAAGCGATTTGGGCGACGGTTTCGATTCCACCTATTCCGTCGCCTATTATATAACCCGCCCGGAGCTGGAAGTTAAGGACCCGACAACGGGAAAGACCGTCTCAACCAAGCGCGGCGATGTGCTTATTTTCGGGGGGGACCAAGTATACCCTACCGCTAACCGCGACGAGTATTTAACCAGGTTAATTGCACCTTACTATATCGCGCAAAGCTATACGACGGTCCCTCACCCGCAAGTGTATGCGGTGCCAGGCAATCACGACTGGTATGACGGATTGATATCGTTCTCGCGCATTTTCACCTCTCGCAGTTGGTTCAATGGCTGGCAGGCTCCGCAGCAGAAGAGCTACTTTGCCTTGAAGCTGCCTCAGGGCTGGTGGCTGCTCGGAACGGATGTGCAGCTGAACTCCGATATCGACGGCCAGCAGGTGCAGTTCTTCGAATCGATTGCCGACCAGATGCTGCCGGGCGAGCGCGTGATCCTGTGTAACGCGGAACCGTATTGGGTATCCGCGCATAAATACGGCAAATTCGATCCGGTTTACAATGAGAACAACTTGGCCTTTCTTGAAGGCATCCTTAACAAACGCGATGTCGGCATTCAAGTGTTCCTTGCCGGCGACCTTCATCACTACCGCAGATTCGAGCATATTCCGAAGCGAGCGGACGGAACGGAAGACCATAGCCGCAAAGTGGAGAAAATTACGGCAGGCGGCGGAGGCGCTTTTCTGCATCCGACACATGACCTGAAGGATGAATTCGTTTATGAGCATAAGTCCAATCATCCGGATCCCATCAAGTTTAATCGAAAGAAGGATTTTCCGGATGTGGCTGCCTCGAGAAAGCTGACTTGGGGCAATCTCCTGTTCGCATGGAAGAATCCGATGTTCGGGATCGTGACGGCCATTCTCTATTTGTTAGCCTGCAACTCGGTTCTATCCGTCACTTCCGCACCGCCTAGTTCGGCAACCTATATGGATCTGGTCAAATCCTCGCTCACCAAAATCTCCGTCACGCCAAGCGCGTTTATATGGATGATCATCATCATCGGCGGATTCTGGCTATTTACCGATACGCATTCCCGGCTGTATAAATGGGTTGCGGGATGCATGCATGGCGCATGTCATGTAGCCGCCGCCTTCTTCATCGGATGCGGAGCCGTCTATCTAGTAAACACCGGTTTCAACTTGCAATGGGGAATTGGGGCGCTCGCGCTCACCGGTCTTCTCATCGCATATGGCGGGTGGATTATCGGATCGGTCATCATGGGGCTTTATTTGCTTATTTCCTTGAACGGCTTCGGGCGGCACAGCGGAGAAGCGTTCTCGTCCCTTCAGATCGAAAACTGGAAAAATTTCATGCGCATCCATATCGATTCTACCGGCAGCTTAACCATTTATCCTATCGGACTCGAGCATGTCGTACATAAGTGGAAACGAGCTCCTGAAACCGAATACGGCCCGCAGCTCGAGCCTGATCTGCCTGCAAGCAAATCCTCGAAAGCCCAGCCTAGGCTGATCGAATCGCCAGTTGTCATTCCGGCAAGCACTAAGCTATGATAGTGGGCATACTTTACCTGTTTCGAACTTGAAAGGAGCCTGCTTGAATTGCTGTTGGCTATTCTTATTTTCATCCTTGCCGGGCTTGCCGAAATCGGCGGCGGCTATTTGGTTTGGCTTTGGCTGCGCGAATCCAAACCGCTCTGGTACGGCATTGCCGGAGGATTCATCCTTGTTTTGTATGGCATCATTCCAACTTTGCAGAGCTTCCCGTCGTTCGGTCGGGTATATGCTGCATACGGCGGCGTTTTCATCGTGCTTGCGATTCTATGGGGATGGCTGATCGATAAGAAAACGCCCGACATGTATGACTGGATCGGAGCTGTCATTTGCATCATCGGCGTTTCCGTGATCCTTTGGGCGCCAAGAGGCTAGTCGGCGGGAGACCGGCACATCTAAATACAGCCGCATATACGGGGTAAAATAGCAAGAGCAAGGGCTGCGATGCCCCTGCTCTTGTTTGTGTTCTATGTTGTTGAAGTATCTGAATGACAAGTCCCTATATTAGTTATTTATACAATCATTTCCGCAACCAAGCTGTTTATCGATAGCAGCCTCGATTGAAACGCTTGGTACAAGCTTTCGGCCTGCGCAGCGATCGTCTTCTTGCTGCAGGTGTATTTGTTCAAATTCGTCGCATAGTCTACTTGAGCAACGAATGACTTCGGCAGCGCTGCAGAACCGCGAATTGCCCCGGAAATGCCTGCGGCAAGCGCCGTTACGCCGACGGTGTCCCTGCCCATATTCGCTCCGGCGATGATAGCATCATGCACGTTGGCATCCACCATCTTCACGATGCAGATCGCTTTCGTCACGACCTCGTTCGCGAAGCTGCTTCCGTATGGCACGCCGCAGCCGTGATAGATGCGGTCGAAGGCTTGCCGCAGCTCGCGGAAGTCCTGGCAGCCTGCCGTAAGCTTCAAGCCTTTCTCAAGCTCTTCGGGCACATTGTCCCGCAGATAGCCGTATTTGTAGCCGTCGATCCGTGCGCCGACATCGGCGTATTGGCAATGCGTAAATAAATCGTGAATAACGCTGTCGATCGTCGCATCCGGCTTTGTCGCGGCTGCGATTGCCGCAGCTGTAACGCCGGACCATTTTACGCCGTAACTTCCGGAGGCTTGATACAGCTGCCCGAGCTCGAAGGCATCGCGAATCGCGTTCTTGACGTCTCCGGCATTAATCAAGCCGACCGGGTGGCAAAATCCGGCGAAGTTGCTTTGCCCCGCATAGTCGCAATATTTACCTAAGTCCCGCGCCGGAATGCCGCTGTTCGCAACGGCCAGCAAGCCGATGTCGAAGGGCTCCATCACTTTCTCGGCGCTTCCTCTGCACAGATCCGCGTTCCAGATCGCGCGCACGTCCTCCGCCGTCACCCGGTCCTGCCGTTCGCAAATCGCCGTAATCAGCAGCTTCTGCCGCTCGATCCCGCTTTCTGTTGTTCCGGCTGCCCGAGCCCAGCTGCGTTCGTATGGCATGAGCTTGTCCAGCACGCCGAACTCTTCCTCAATCTCCTGCCAGCTCCGGCCTTGCACCGGGGCGCCCAATGCCGCACCGACATGAGCGCCTGCAATGCAACCGAAAAATTTTTCCTTCAAGCTGACTCTATCCTGCATTCCAGCACGCTCCTCGTTCATGATTTGCTCCGGTAGAATCGGTCCGTCCATCCGTCCGCTACTGCGCGCCCATCAGCTCGGAGTAAGCCTTCAGCCGCAGCAGCCTGGAGCGATATGCCTGATACAGCCCTTCCGCATGCTCCTTGATCGTACGTTGGGAGTTCGTCACAACATGCAAGGTCGTAGCATAATCGGTCTGTTTGATCCAGGATGCGGGGATGGTCGAGGTACCTGTAAGCGCGCCGGATATGCCAGCCGCAACCGCGGTAACGCAATCCGTGTCCCGGCCCAAATTGACAGCTGCGACCATCGCGTCCTTGACGTTCCCCTTCGCCCATTTGAAAATGCACACCGCCTTCGTGACCACTTCATTCGCGTAGCTCACTTCATACGGAATGCCCCGGATATTGTACGAATCGTACAGAGCTTTTCTGAGTTCGCGGTAGTCTTGAATTTGCGCCGTCCGCTTCAGCTCCCGGTCGAGCTCCTCGACAACCATGTCCGGATCGCAATGATCATAGATGGCGCCCAGCACGCTATCGACGGTTGCGCCCGGCTTCGTGCCGGATGCAATCGCCACCGCGGTAACGGTCGCCCATTTCAGCCCGCGTCCGTTCGTCGTTTGATAAAGCTGGCCGACATCATTCACATCATCGATAGCGCCCGGAATATCGCCGGCATTGATGAGGCCGATCGGATGGCAAGAACGCGAGAAGCTGTTGAGACCCGCATAATCGCAATATTTGCCGATATCCCGGGCCGGGATGCCGCTTTTGGCCATGGCCAGCAGCACCGCTTCGAACGGCTCCGAGATCATCCCGGCCGATTCCGGTTTGATTTTGGAAATCCACATCTTCCGGACATCCTCTGCCGAGACACGGTCCTGCTTCTCCATAATGGCGGAGATCATCAGCTTCTGGCGCTCGACGCCATCCTCGGTCGTGCCTGCTTCGCGCACCCAGCCATTATGAAAATGTTCGTACGGCAGCAGTTCCTCAAGAATGCCGTACTTGGCTTCTATGCGATCGAAATCCCAGCCTTCCACCGGCGCGCCCATGGCGGAACCGATGTGAACACCTGCAATGCAGCCGTAAAATTTATCAAATAACGCCGCTTGCTCGCTCATTTGCTCGTCCTCTCCTCTAAGTAGGGTGATTAACTCGGCTAAGATTTTGCAAAACCTTCTCTGAATTGGCCAGGCGTTACGCCGACGCTCCGTTTGAAGGCGCGAATGAAGCTATGCACATTGGTATAGCCGACGGCGGAGCTGATTTCATTCACGGTCTGGCCGTCCATCGTCAGCAGCTGCTTCGAATGCTCAATTCTCTTTCGGGTTAACAGACTGTAGAACGTGCTGCCGGTATACCGCTTTAGCAGCCGGTTTAGATATGTAGATGAACAATGCATAATGTCCGTGACCTGAGCTAGTCCGAAATCTTCCTCGTAATGCTCGTCGATATAGGCAAGCGCCTCTTCCACTTTGCGCTGGTTCCGGTCCTTGCTGTGCCAATAATTGAACTCGGTTTGGCCTGTCATCTGCTTCAGAGCCGTCGTTAGCGATTGATAGAACATCGCGATCGATTCTTGCGCGACCGCCTCCTTCCGAATCCGTTCCGGAGCCGTATCTTCTTGCTTATGGATAATCCGATCCACAACCCCGCTAAGGATGGAATTGCAAAGCTCTTCCAATTCTATCTGACTGGACGGATCCACTTGAAATTTCATGCCAGGCTCCTGTGTCGTTTGCATGAATGTGCCTCCTGGTCGTTTAGTGTGATTGCTTCTGAGCGGCTTCGCGTTCGAGGTCGGCGAGCTTCTCGACCCTGCGGCGGAATTGTTCTTCCGTACTGAAGGTTGCTTGGATAAACGAGGCGATCAAATCTTTTGCCAGCCATGCGCCGACAATTTGAGCGCCGATGCACATCACGTTCACATCGTCATGCTCTACGCTCTGGTGCGCGGAGTGAAAGTCGTGGCATACGGCCGCGCGGATGCCTGGAATTTTGTTAGCGGCGATACATGCGCCAACGCCAGTGCCGCAAACCATAATGCCGCGTTCTGCATCGCCGTTTAGCACCGAATGGCAGACCAGCCGGGCAATATCGGGAAAATCGACGGCGTCTGCGCTGTGGCAGCCATGATCGACGACCTCGCAGCCAAGCGATTGCAGATGGGCGGCGACCGCCGCTTTCAGATGAAACCCGGCGTGATCGCATCCTAGCGAAATCTTCATGTTCGAATCCCTCCCAATAGCGTGAATCTATCAAGCGAAATGTTATCGTTGCCATAAATCATCATTAAGAACCGGTGAATCTCTTAACAGTGCCAACCTGCATCATTCATCTGAGTTTGCTAGAATGATATAATTATTTTTGGCAACGTTGCCATTTTGGCTGAAGAAAAAAACTCACTGCACATTTCCTAGGCCAATCGGCTGCAATCTTGCCAGAGGAAATGGTTTGTAAGCCCTTTCGCCAATATTATCGTATTGCAAAACGTACTGTCAACCTGATTCAGACGAAATTTATCAATCTTTTACCTAGTATTTTGCGTCCAAATTCATTAAAATCTTTTGTATGGCATCGTTATCATTTTAAGTTTGGCATTGCCGAGGAGGAAAGCAAGATTAAAAAACCAACCATACACGATGTCGCTGAAAAAGCGAAAGTGACGCCCTCCACCGTATCGCGGGTTATGAACGGCTCCACCCTTGTCAAGCCGAAGACCAGGGAACGCGTGCTGGATGCCGTCCAAAGCCTAGGCTACGTTCCAAATAAAACAGCCCGCATGTTCAAATCCGGCAAGAGCGGCATTCTTGGACTTGTCGTCAGCGCTCAGCATATTAGCGAGCTCATCTATAACGCCGGCTTTCAAGCGCTGTTTAAAGCATTAGCCGAGAAAGCGCACGCCGAGGGTTACAACATCTTGATCATCACGTCGGCCAATGCCGACTCCGAATCGTTCTTCGATGTCATCAAGAACCAAGCCGCCGACGGTTTTATCATTCTAAGCCCGTCCGGCAGCGATACGCTGGCCTCGAAGCTCGATGAAGCAGGCATCCCTTACGTGTTCAACATGAGATATTCGAACAATCCCGAGGACATCTATTATGCGTCCTATGACGATGTCGAGGCTGGATATGTGGCGGCCAAATATTTGCTGGATCTGAATCACACCGACATCCGTTTTATCGTAGGCAGCATCAAGGGCCAGGTCATTTCCTTCAACAGTGAAAGAATGAATGGCGTTATGAAAGCGTTCGACGAGTATGGCATCCCGTTTCATGAAGAGCTCATCATCCGGATTCCGGGCCAAATGGATGAAAGCTATGCCGGGATCCATCAGCTGCTTCAAACGCAGAAGCCGTCGGCGCTTCTGATTTCCAATGAAATTACGACCGTAGCCGCGCTAAATTACTTTTACGATTATGGCTACCGGATACCGCAGGATATTTCGGTGATCGGGTTTGGCCCCGCGGAGTTCTACCGCAAGCTTCGCCCGAACTTGACCAGCGTCAGCTTCGATATCGCTTGGTCAAGCGGCAAGATCGTCGACATGCTGCTGCAGCGCATCGAGGGCGTGCCGGTGATTCCGGAGCCGCCTAAAAAGCCGGAGCTAATTATCCGGGAAAGCACGGCCCGGAAAGGATAAACCAAGGGGATGCGGAGCGCTGTAAACGCTCTGCATCCCCTTTTGTCAGCTATCCCCGAACAGGCTCTGAATTCTGCCGGTAGATGTGAGGGTTTTGCCGCCTGCATGCTTCGATTACAGCCAGCTGTCTGCGGACTTGCTGCGGTGTAATTTCGAGCGGGTCACCGTCTACGATCGTGCGGTGCAGCATAAAATACAGCTGCTCGGCCATATACGGATACTCATCTTTACCGTTTGGCAGTGCAAGCTCCCACTTGTCCGAGTGCCAGGTGAGCGTTTCGCGGCAATAGGAGGGCAGGCCATTCTTGTCGACCAGCGGCTCTGTAATCAGTTGCTGGGCGGGCGCTTCCTCCGGCTTGAAATACCGCCATTCCAGCCGCTCGTTATTGCCCCGCAAGCCCCCATTCGTTCCTTGAATAACGAACATGTCGCCCGGGAATACGCTGCAGGAAGATACCTCAATATCAACGGTTGGCCGCCCTTGGCCTTGAAGCAGGATTTTCACATAGTCTTCCGCATCGCCGAACGTATTGGCCCGCTCCATGACGCACGCGATGTCAGGCATCGCATCGCTGCCGAAAAGCTGAAGCGCTTGATCGATCACATGCGAGCCCAAATTGAGCAGGCTGCCGCCGTTGTTGCGCTGAAGGGTCTGCCAATCCCATCTGCGCGCAAACCGGCTGCTCGTGAAATCCATTTGCACGATGCGGCCTAACACGCCGCTCTCGATCACTTCGCGAATGCGCACATAAGCCGGCAAATAACGGGATTGCTGAAACACCGCAAGCAGCTTGCCGTTTCGCTCCGAGGCCTCGATCAGCTGGTCGACTTCCTCAGCTGTCCGGGCCAGCGGTTTTTCGCACAGCACATTCAAGCCCCTGTTCAGAAGCTCCAGCGAAATCGGAACATGCTGGTGGCTTGGGGAAGCGTTCACGACGAGATCCAGCTCCTCGTTCGCGACCATCTCCTGCCAAGTCGCATACGCCTTGCAGCCGAACTCCTTCTCCGCAAGCTGCTGCCGCTCCGGGAGCGAATCGGCGATCGCAGCAATTTGATAATGATCCGGCAATTGGGCAAGCGTCAGCCCGTGGATATCCCTTCCGCTTCGGCCTTGACCGATAATGCCGACCTTTAGAATGGTTTGGCCCATATTCGTATCATTCTCCTTCGTCTAATAGAATCGAGTGAGATTCAATGCGGATTTCCCTTTCGGCAGCAGAACTCTCATAGACCGCTTCAATGAGCTGGACGGCTCTGAATCCGTCCTCGCCCGTCACGTTCGGCGGACTTCCGGATTCGATGGCGTGCATCACGTTCTGAAGCTGCAGCTGATGATAGTGATGGCTGATGCTGCGCGGATCCGATACGCCGCCGTAGGCAGGCGATGACCCGAATGAAGGCGGAGCTTCGTAACCGGGAACCGACCAATGGACGATATCCGAGCCCGCGAGCTTAATTGTCCCTCCCGAACCGTACAAGCGAATGGCGGCCGGAAATCCGGGACTAATGCTGGTGGAAGCCATGATCGTACCAAGGGCCCCGCTCTTGAACTGAACGATCGCCACGCCCAAATCCTCCGCTTCCATGCGATGCGTTGCGGTCACCGTTCGTCCGTACACGGAGCTGGCTTCTCCTGCGAACCATAGCAGCAGATCGATCGAATGAATGCCTTGATTCATGAGCGCCCCGCCGTCCTCGGCGATCGTCCCTCGCCATGGCGCGCTGTCATAATACCCCTGCGACCTGTAAAATGGCACTTCCACCTCGGCGAGCAGCAGCTTCCCGAGCCGTCCCTCTGCGATGATGCGCTTCACTTCGAGGTGCAGCGGTTCAAACCTGCGCTGCGATATGACGGACAGCGTGAGCGCCCGCTCTTCCGCCATCCGGCACAGCTCCGCCGCTTCCGCGGCACGCATCGCGACCGGCTTCTCGATCACGACATGCTTGCCTGCCGCGAGCGCAGCGCAGCCGATGCGGTAATGGCTGCCGCTCGAGGCGGTGACGCAAACGATATCGACGTCTTCCCTCCGCAGCAGTTCCATATAGTCCCCTGTCCAAGTGCAGCCTTCCCGCTCCGCGACGGCCTGCGCCTTTGCGGCGGTCCGGCTGGAGACGACCGTCAAGCTAGCGCCGGCCAGCCCGCGGATCGCTTCGATATGAAAATCCGCGATCGTCCCGCAGCCTATGATCCCGAAACGCCACAAACGTCATCACCTCGTTTCAGAGTGGAGCTGATCAAGCAGGGCAAACAGCCCATCGAGCGACATCGCTGTCCCTTCCATAGCCGTACCGCCTTTCGGGACAAAATGCGTCTCGACGGTAAATAGACCGGTGTAGCCATCGTCTTGCAAAGCCCTAAACTGCTTGGCATAAGGCACGCTGCCCGATCCGATCGGGACCGCTCGGGGCTTGCCTTCCGCATCCGGCTGCACATCCTTCAAGTGCACATGGGCGAGCATGCCGCGAACTGCCGCATAACCGTCCGGGAAGCAAGGCCGGTTGCCGTACTGCTCATTGCCAGGATCCCACAGAACGCGTAGCGCAGGGGAAGCTGCGGCTCGGACTAAACGGGCGACCTCTTCGGCAAAGCCCCCGTTGCAGGAAGGCTCGTTCTCCAGCAGGAGCAGCATGCCTCTGGCTTCCGCCAGCCGTGCGGCTCGCGTCAGCTGCCGCACGATCTCGGCTTCGAAGCGTACGATCGGCTCCCCCTCCCGCCAGAACGAGAAGATGCGGATACGGTTCGTCCCAAGCCGTTCCCCGAGCTCCATAGCGCGTTCCAGCATTGAGAAATGTTCATGGACGGATCGTTCCTCCTGGTTGAACCGGTCGCCCTCGGCGACCTGCCTTGACGCATCGAGCGCGCACTTGAAGACCGGAGACGCAATGCAGGAAACATACAGACCGCGCCTCTCTGCTTCCGCGCGAATATGGTCCGCTTCCTCATTGCTTAGCGCGAGCACGTTTCTGCCGTCTACCGTACGAATTTCGACATGCTTCAGCCCCTTGGCTGCCGCAAAGTCCAGTGCGGCAACGATATCGGATGAAACCTCGTCCGTAATTACGCCTAATCGATCGTGAATGCTCTCCACTCCATCCATCAGCTCCTCTCATCCTGCTTCCGCGAGCGAGCGAACGAGCGGACCGGCTCGTCTTGGCACACAGATTTTACCGCGATGCCAGCTCCTCGCTCCAGACCGTCCGCCCGCCGACGACGGTCTGCCGAACGCGAATCCGGCTGCCCGCCTCCACGCAAAACAGCGTCAAATTCGCTCTCGCCCCCGCCCGCAGGCTTCCCAAGCCCGGCCATCCCATCGCTTCCGCCGGGCGCTTCGTGACCGCATCGATGGCATCCTTCAAGGAGATGCCGCCGAGCTTCATTGCATTCTCGATGCCGCAGACAAGCGGCTGGGCGGAGCCGGCCAATATGCGCGGATCGGCAGCGGTTTGCAGCCTTCCATTGGCAAGCAGCTCGACCTCATGCCCGATCGCGCTGCGGTAGCGGCCTGGCGGCATGCCGCCGAACATGACGCTGTCGCTCACGAGAATGAAGCGGTTTTGCTTCGCCCGAAGCATCGATTTAAGCGCGGAAGCGCCCAAATGATGTCCGTCCGCGATAAACATCGCCGTCAAAGCATCCTCCGCCAGCTGCTCCCAAATATAGTTCGGATGCCGCGGCAGCACCGGATGCGCGCCGTTGCCAAGATGCGTCGACATCGCGGCGCCTGCGGCAACCGCTTGCTGCAGCTGCTCCGGGTTAGCCATCGTATGGCCGATGCTGACCTTGACGCCTGTTTCGCAGAGCTCCCGGATGAACGGCGCAGCGCCTTCCTTCTCCGGCGCGACCGTGCACAGCGCGATTCTCCCGCCCGCCGCCTGCTGCCAATCCGCGAATTCGGCAGGATCGGGATTGCGAATATGCGCCCGATCATGCGCGCCGCGGGGTCCGTCTTCGGCCGACAAATACGGGCCCTCAAGATGGATGCCGGGGATGACCTCGGCAAGCAGCCCGTTATTCTCGCATGCGGCGTGAATAGCCCGCATCGCCTGACGGATGCGCGCCGCGCTGCCGGTTATGACGGTCGGACAGAAGGACGTCACGCCATGACTGAACAAGGCGTGCGCCACTTCGGCGATATCATGCTCCGTCGTCACGTCGCCGTTCAGGTCAAACCCGGCAAAGCCGTTGACCTGCAGGTCGATCCAGCCCGGAGAGATCCAAAGCTCATCTTCTCTCTCAACCGGCTCACTTGCAGGCAAGATAGATTGAATCACGCCATCCTCCGCTTCAATATGTACCCGCTCGCCCGAATCGCAGCGCCTTCCGGTCCATCGCGTTCGCATACCCATCTATTCCTTTACCGCCAATTCGGTTTGCGCGGCCGACTCACGATCCAGATAAAGCGTCCAATTCGAGTGCGTACGCAGCATAGTAGATGGCACATTAGGCGTGAGTTCGCTCGCCAGCGTAAGTCTGACCGCTTTCGCTTTCACCGCATGCGGAACGCAGGAGAGAATGACCTTGCTCTTTAAAATTTGACGGACGCTCATCGTGATCGCATGGGTCGGTACGTCCTCCAAGCCCGCAAACCAGCCTTCCCCGACCTGCTGGCGCTTGCAAGCCTCATCCAGCTCAACGACAATGTACGGTTCTTCCGTGTCAAAATCAGCCGGCGGATCATTAAAAGCAATATGAGCGTTCTCCCCGATGCCGATCATGGCCAGATCGATCGGAGCTTCGCGGATCGCCTCGTTCAGGCCCGCGATCGTCGCGCGGAGATCGCCTGAACCGTCGACAAGATGGTACCCGCCCAAATCGACCTGCCGAATGAACCGTTCCAGCAAATAAGCTTGAAAACTGGCGGGATGCGACGCTTCAATACCGGCATATTCATCAAGATGGAACATCTCGACCTTGCTCCAATCGACAGGCTGCATGACGAAAGACTTGAAAAATTCAAACTGCGAGGAGCCGGTCGACAGCAGCAGCCTCGCTCTCCCTTGGCGGTCGATGGCCCCCTGCAAAATAACCGCCGCATGAGCCGCCGCCTGCTCGCCCAATTGCTGCGCGTTTTCCAGAACATGTATGTCCATACCGTTCCCCATCCTTTCAAAATGTGTTCAGGTCCGCAATCCGGACCGGTTTGCCTTCCCGAATCGAACGGTTGGCGGCGAAGCCGACCGCGCAGGACAAAGCGCCGTCAAGGCTCGACGCCTGCCGGTCATCGGCCGCGCCGGTAAGCAGCGCGCGGAGCAGCCGCTCGTCACCGCCTCCATGGCCGCCGCCCTCGTCGGTCAACGGAATCTCCGTAACCGCGTTATTCCGTCCCACCACCCGCATGGTCTGTACGGTTTGACCGGCATACGGGCCTGTCGATCCATTCAAATATTCCGCTTCCAGCCTGCCCTTCGTGCCGGTGAAGACGATCCGAAATCCTTCATACGGGGCGTAAGCCGTTAACGAATAGCTCATCATCGCACCCCGCGCATACCGTACCGTCAAGCTGACGGTGTCCTCGATATCGATTTCGTCCGCAAAGACGCAGCCGTCCCGGTAATACCGGTCCTCTTCCTCGCAATCCGCATACAGCTCCTTATAGTTCCCTTCGCGGATATCGAGATGGAACTCGCAGCTCCCGGCATAATCGCACCCGAAGCAGCGCACGCCTCGTTCCTCTTGCGTCGGACCGTAATATCGGGTCGAACCGAAGGCATGCACCTCTATCGGCTCATCCGCGAGCACCCAATTGACGATATCGAAATGATGGGTCGACTTGTGGACGAGCAGCCCGCCGGAATTCGCCTTCTTGCGGTGCCACCTTCGGAAATAATCGGCGCCGTGCTTCGTATCCAGAAACCATTCGAAATGGACGTGCGTAATCGTGCCGAGCGAACCTTCGCCCGCCATTTCCTTCAATCGGCCCATAAACGGCATATAGCGCAAGTTAAACGTAACCGTCACCCGCTTGCCGGTTCGCCGCTCGGTTTCCAGAATAAGGCTGCACTTGTCTTCGTCGATCGTAAGCGGCTTCTCCGTGATGACATCGCATCCGGCTATCAGCGCTTGAACGATATAAGCGTGATGCGTGCTGTCGATGGAAGTGACGATCACAACGTCGGGCTTTGCCTCGGATAGCATCGCCGTAAAATCTTCATAGACAGGAAAATGGCCGCCGGCACGCGATCTCAGCAAAGCCGCGCGCCTGGCGTTCGTGTCATAGACACCGACGATTGTCGCCATTTCCGGATAATCCCGGCTCATCGGAACAGCGTACATATACGTTCCCCGATTGCCCGCACCTACGAAAGCATAGCTTCTCACCTAAGAACCGGCCTCCTCTTAGAAAAAGTCCGTCATAAACGAAATGCGCCGCGGCAAAGCCAGCTCCCATGCGGCAACGGCTTCCGCCGACCCGTCCAAGCGGCCTTGAAGGGCCAATTGCGCCGGGCGCTGGCAGCCTATCATCATGGTTGAGAACGTTTGGATCGTGCATCGGATTGCCTCCCGGCTCTTCACTTCGTCGTCTACTCGTGAAGCAGCTGCGGTTCCATCCGCATTCACGGAAATTTCCCAGAGGCCGCTGTTCCAAGCGGCATGCTCGTCATCGAGCATGATGTGCAGGCGGCTCGCCGGCGAACCGTCGAACCGGTACCGCTTCACGAAAGCCGCGGCATCGACGACGCGTACCATGAAATTCGCGTGCACTTCATGCTGGAGGTTAGGTTCGGACAACGCGAACAGAAACGGATCATCGCATGGCGCGGTGAATTTCAGCCTCGACACGACCGAATCATGATTGCCGATGAATTGCCATAAGCCGTTTCGGCTATCATTGTCCAGATAGACAAGCTCGTGGATCGTCATGAACCGGTCTTTCATGTCATAGAGCATATAACCGCTCGGTTCCCCGCCGCCATGCGGATAATAGACGGCCAAGCTGCCAAGCTTCCGCTTGAAGACATGGCGCAGCCACCAGTTCTCCTCCCGCTGCAGCATGCCATTATACCGCTTTGCATACGAGTCATAGACGATATCGGCTTGCGCCCAATCCGACGCATGAAGCCTTTTCACCGTGCCTAAAGGCGCTTGGCACTTCGGCACGGCGCTCATCTCAAGCGTATACGCGCTCTGCGTCGAGAAGTACTCCCAACCGTATTTCCGGTAGAATCCGTATAAGAATGGATTCAGCATCGAAACGGATTGTCCTGCTGCGCGCATCGAATTCAAGCTTCGGACGAGCAGCTTGCCGACCATCCCCTGCCTGCGCATTTCCGGATAGGAAGCCACATGGGCAATGCCGCCCATCTCCATGACTTCTCCCTGCACATAGATCCGAAGCGGCAATACAGCCAGCTGCGCTGCCAGCTGCTCCTCAACATAGAATCCCAGATAGTGCTCCATGTTCATTTTCGAAAGGCGGTCCTGAATGTCGCTCTCCGTGAATCGGACGGCAAAAGCGGCCTGCGTCAAATCGAGCGATTGCCGGGCTTCCTCCTGCTTTATCGTTCTAATCATGCTACTCCCCCTCTTGCTTCCTTTGCCGTTCACGTCTCCATGCCCTCACTATAACGAATCGCCGCACCGCCTGAAACGGGCAGTATTTGTTATCGTTCATTTAATTTGCAATACCCAAAAAAACTGTGAAGTTATGAAAATAAGACCATTGTTCAAACACCGTCTATTAATTAATATAGATGTAAATAGGCTTGAAAACAGACCACGACGAGAAAGGGTTGTTTTCATGAATCGGATTGCGACGCTTCTAAAGTTACCCTACGCTCGTATAAAATCTCCCTCTCTTTTCTTCTGGCTCCTGCTGAGCTACATGACGATCGTGATCCTGCTTGTTACATTCATTTTATATTCCGTTTTCTTCTACAAAGGCCAAATTAAAGATGAAGTCATCACCTACAATACCGTCAATTTGAAAAACACGATCGACAGTTACGAGGCCAATATCAGCCTGATCCAGAATTCCGTCCTATCCTTTTCCATGAACGAAAAAATCGCCGCCCTGGACAAGCCGAATTTCGATTATGCGGCCGGCAGCAAGCTGATCGACGAGCTTCAAGTTTTCCTTATGAACCAATCTCTCTACCTCGAGAATATGATCGTCTACTTCAAGAAAAGCAACGTGACCATTGAAAAATCGCGCGGCGCCGACGCCGACGTCATGTTTCAGCGCTATTTTGCCAGCGCGGACTATTCCTACGACTTTTGGAGAGCGCAATTCGATAACCTGTATGTAACGCGCATCCTGCCCTCCTCCATATTTTCCGAATATGACTATTCGAACAAGAAGATTACAAGGCAGCTCATTCCGATTATCATTAAGAACCAGACTAATCCGTCCGTCCTCATCATCGCTCTTGCGGATGCGAAGAAGATGTACATGGCGTTTCACCAATCCATCACGGATGATTTCTATATCGTGGACGATGTACAGCGGCCTTATTTCGTAAGCGGCGACGAGGTACACGAAGCATTCCCGGTCTTCGACGTGAATGCCAGTTTCTTGAGGGATGGAAGCAATTATTACTTCTATAAGAAGGGCCAAAGCAGCAGGCTGACCTACGTGAACGTCATTCCGGACGATACCATCTCGCAGATGAAATGGAACATCAACTTTGTCATGCTGCTCGTGCTGGCCGTCCTGATCAGCATCCTTGCCTCTTTCCTGTTCAGCTTGCGGCTGAACCGCCCGGTCAAGCAGCTGGTGCAGGCAATCGGGCAGCTGACGACCGGTTTCCCCTGGCACAAGAACAGCGCAATCAAGGAATTTGCCATCATCCAGGAGAAGGTCCGCCACCTGCTCGATTCCAATTATGACATCAGCCAAAACCTCGAGGAGAAGAATTCCCTGCTGCGCCATTACGCTTATATCAATCAATTGAAGAACATCCGGAACAACGCCAGCTTCCTAAAAGATTTGATCAAGAGCAACCAGCCCTACCGGATCGTGCTATTCAAGCTAACCTTCCGGCCGCAGCTGCTGGAGGAAATCGATGATGACGAGGAACGCGCAACCTTATTCATTAGTGCTTATATCAATAAAATCTTGACCGAGAAGTATCCGGAATCGCTCACGTTCCAGCTCGAAAGCGATCAGCTGCTGTCCGTTATCTATTCCGGCGATGCCGAGCTTAGCTTGGACGAAACGCTGGAAGGGTTCAAAATCGTGCTCGATCTGGACCGTGCCTACTGCTTCTCGACGATAGCGGTCAGCGACCGGTACGAGCATCCGGACGAGTTCAAGCTGTCATTCGAGCAGGTCAAATCGCTTCTTCAGCACCGGAAATTCAACGACATGAATCAAGTGCTGCGCGAGAATGCCAATCCGAGGCTGGCGAATTATTATTTGATGCCCGCCCAGGAAGAAGAGCTTAATGCTTGTATGACCAACGGGAATGAGTCGCAAGTGATGCAGTTCATACATCGCGAGCTTGCGGCGCTTCGGAAGCGGGAATCGACCGAGAATGAGGTGCAGAGCTTCGTAAGCTGCATCGTAGACCGGACCAAACGGGCTTTTATCGTCAATCAGCTCGATTCGGAGCTGCTCCAGACGATGCAAGCCCGCCTGCAGCACTGTCATACGTTCGACGAGTTGGAGCTGCTGTTCGAAGAATGGCTGCCGCGGTTGACGGATTTGATCAAGAGCAAGAAAGAGAAGAAGGATCATATTACGAGCTTCGTGTTTGAGTATTTGGAGCAGCACTATGCCAATGATATTACGCTCGATATGATGGCCGACAAGCTAAACATAACGCGCAGCTATCTGTCCACGTATTTCAAAGAGAAGACCGGCACCTATTTCGTCGATTATGTTAATTTAATCCGGATAAGCCGGGCGAAGGAGCTGCTCTCCCGCTCGGACGTCAAAATCCAGGACGCCGCCGCCCGGGTCGGTTACCAGAACATTAACTCGTTCAACCGGATGTTCAAAAAATTTACGGGCGTTACACCAAGCGAGTTCCGCAAGGTGGAACGGGTCTAGCCTAGGGCTTATTCGTACAAATCGGTGCTTAAGTACTTAAGACCGGAATCGTTGATGGTGAGCGCGATCCGGGCGCCGCGCTCCCGTTCGCGCAGCAGCCGCAGCGCCGCGGCGACGTTAGCGCCCGAGGAGAAGCCGGCGAAAATGCCTTCCTTGCGGGCTAACTCCCTTGTCGCCTCAATGGCTTCTTCATCCGATACGGTCAAATAATCGGTAGCATCCTCCTTATCCAGCAGCGGCAGCTTCATGCTGTACCCGCCGCCCTGGATACGGTGATTCGGATTCGTAACCGGCTGCCCGGCAAGATACGGTGCGGTTTCAGGCTCAACGACATAGCAGCGGATAGCTGGATTGCAGCGTTTCAACGCCTTGGCGCATCCAGCGAACGTGCCTCCGCTTCCGGCGAAGTCGACGAATACGTCGATTTCGCCTTTTGTTTGCTCCCACATTTCCATGGCCGTGTAGTATTCATGGGCATGCGTGTTGCCGAGGCGCTCGAATTGATCCGCGCGGAACGCCCCTTTCTCGCGAACGAGACGCTGCGCCTCCGCTTCCACTATCGCTAGACTATCGCCCGACACCTGCCCCGGTACCGAGCCCGGCGCCTGGTCCACCAGCACGACTTCTGCGCCGAGCGCCATCATCATGCGCGCACGCTCATAGGAATTGCCTTTGGACATGACCGCAACAAACGGATATCCCTTCACCGCGCAAACGATGGCAAGACCGGTGCCGGTATTGCCGCTAGTCAGCTCGACGACCGTCTGCCCCGGCAGCAGGCTGCCGTCCCTTTCGGCTTCCTCAATGATTTGCAAGGCGATCCGATCCTTCTTGCTGAAGCCGGGATTGAGGTACTCCAGCTTGGCATAGATCGCGCCTTCGAAGCCGGCTGTCAGCCTCGAGAGACGTACCATCGGCGTATTGCCGATCGCTTGGTGAACTCCGCTCAACAGTTGTTGTCCCCTCATCGGTTCCATGTACCTCCATGCTGCGTAGTGACTGTCTTTTTCATCGGATCCAGCCAGCTCTCAACGAAGACGTTGCCCGGCTGCAAGACTTGAACCAGATCGGGAATGTCGAAGGCGCAAAGCAGTCCAGGAACGATGATGCCTGATTCATACCGGTGTCCTTTAGCTTCCGCAAACGCTCGGAAGCTCTCGAGCAAGCCCGCAACGCGCAGCCTGTGAATGCCGCCCGTCAACACGGCAGCATACAACGCGGTTAGCGCATGCTCTTCCTCCCCGTATAGGGTGATCTCCGCCTTTTCGAAGCCGCGTAACTGTTTCAAACCGCTGATCGCGGCGAGCGCATCGGCGACCCGCATGCCTTGCAGCGATCGGCCCAGCATCCGGGCGTTGTAGCCGCTGGCATTTTCAGGCTCGAACATGCCGAAGGTACATTCCTTCTCCATTGCCGCAGGCCCTGAGCCGCGCGGATGAATCGTAAACACCGCGTCATACCCGGCCTCCCGGGCTTGTTCAAGGCCCTTCTCGCTCATGCCGCCGACCGCTAGGCAAATCCGGGCCGTACCCCGATCCGTCGTGAAACGATGCAAGGAGCCGGAAATGCGCATGCCCTCCTCGGACTCGAAAGCAATACCGCCATTTTCGTCGACGGCTAGCGGCGACAACCGCAAATCGCTGTCCAGAGGCAGCTGCAGCATCTCCTTCAGACGCTCCCGGACTTCTCCGGGCTCCAGCTTGGAAGGAAGCGACTGCAGATGCTCCCGGATGATTTGCTGCATCGTGCCGTCAGCTGCGAATTCGCTCGATGCCTCGCCTAACCCCATGCAAAGCAATTCCGTCTCCGTAGGCAGCCGTTCATAATCAATTGCCTTATCAGGCTGGTAGGCAACCTGGAACGTTCGGCAGAAGAAACGAAGCACCTGTTCCCGCATATCGTGCCAGAAGCCGTGGCCTTTCATCGATACGTACAGCTCCAATAGCTCTTCCGCTTCGAGCAGCCGGTACAGCTTCTTCGCTTCAATGAACGCATCGCGCAAGCCGTCGATCGGGAAGAAATCGAACATGGCCGCGCCGATCAGATACGGCTTCGGCGCTGCGGCCGTCACGAGATCGCTGTGATCGAGTCCGCGCTGCATGAAGCCGGGCAAGCATTGCTCCGCGTCTTGCGCCATGATGCGGTACAACAGCGAGCGAAGCTCGGTAATGTAGCAGCACGGCGCAACCGCCTGGATTCGGTCGTCATAGGCCCCCATATACGCCGACATCGTGCCGCCGCCGGAATTGCCGGTCACGCCGATCCGCGTCGCGTCCACCTCAGGTCTCGAAAGCAAATACGACAGCGCGGCGATATTATCGCGCATCATGTGGGCGCCAAGATGCTCGCCCAGCAAACTAAGCTTTTGATCCAGGAAGCAGTGGGCGGCCACCGGGTCCATCCATGCCCCATCTCCGCTCCCGCCCGCTTGCGGAACCCGCCTCTCCCCCTGCCCGATCGGGTCGAACGTCAATACGCAGAAGCCGTTCATAACCGCTTCAACGCAGAACGACACATAAGAACCATACGCTTTCCCTTCATTCGCGTGACCGCAGAACAGCAGGAGAGCCGGCAGCGGTCCGCTTCGCTGCTTCGGGTAATAGAAGCTGCCTGTTGCAAGTAGCCCCGCGACCGTTTCGATGCACACCTTGTCAATCAGGTAGATTCCCCGATCCAGCGTTCCGGTTACAAAAGCACTGCCGCCGGCTTCTTCCGGGAGCGGACCGACGGACGCGCGGAAGGCATCCCGAACCTGCTGCCGGTACGCCATCGCCGACGCTTTATCGTTCACCTGTTTTAGCGCAGACTTGCGTTTGACTAAATAATCGGCGTTCAGCCTATCCAGATAGCGCCGGAACGGATGGCTGTGAAACCGCTCGATATCCGGATAATCGTCGATGTAGGACAGCTCTCGCCGCCGATTGGCCTGCTCTTCCTGCAAGGAGAATGTACGCATAGCCAGCTCCTTTCGTCTTGTCGCTTCAATACGTCCTATGTAAAGAAGGAGAGAGTTTCCTCTCTCCCTCACACCTTGGGACGGCCTATTTCCATTCGCCCGCGATTCCGTTTTCGTCCAGCAGTTTGTTGACGTCGTCGATGATTTCCTGGCCGCCCGCGTTCAAATATTCCTCGACCATCTTATCCCAGTCGGCGATCGGCTCCTGACCGACAATCATCTTCGTTGTATGTTCGACAACAGCCTGATCCAACTCAGATACTTTCGCGTACAACAAGTCGGAGTGAATGCGGTTGACCGGGTCCAGATACGTCTTCGTCGTCTTCAGCAGATCGACCGCCGACTGCACGAACCCTTTCGTGAACGGATCCTGAAGCACCATCGCCGGCTGGGTGTCTTCATCCGTCGGCGCCCAGTACCGAATGCCGAAATACGTCGTAGGCATCTCGCTGAACGCGCCATCTATCGAGAGGGCAACGCCGTTCTCCATCGTGTACCCTTTGCCTACGCCGCCGTACTGCCAATCATACTCCGGATTTTGATCGTTGCGCTGATCGACCGGTATGAACGTCATGAAGTAGTTGATCATTTCTAGAATGCGATCGATCTTGTCCGGATCGTCTGCCATTTTCGCGTTTAAGCTGTGCAGCTCGTAAAAGCCCGACAGGCCGGTAAAGCCTTGCTGGCCGTCCTCTTGCACGAACGGAGGAATGACCGCGAGCTCCGCGCCCGGATTCGTTTCCTTCAGCGTCTTGAATCGCGTTTCGGAAATATCATACGGTTGTTCGTAGAAGATGCCGATTTTGCCGGCGAAGAAATCTTTGCGGGCGTCTGCCGACTTGGTGACGGCCCAGTCCTTGCTGATGGCTCCTTCTTGGTACAGATCGTGCAGCAGCGTCACTTGCTTTTTGAAGCCTTCGGAGATATTGCCCGGAATCAGCTGGCCATTCTCGTTCTTGTGATACCATCCGCTGTCCCACTCCGCGCCCATCCATGCACCGTAGACAATGGACTTTGCAAGGCCCAAACCGAGCGTATCGTTCTTGCCGTTCTTGTCCGGATCGTTCTTCGTGAAGGCGATCGCGACTTTCTTCAGTTCGTCATAGGTGGTTGGCATCGACAAGCCTAGATTGTTGAGCCAGTCTTGGCGGATGATCGGCTTCTTGCCATATTTTGAAGGGAAATAATTCGGAATCGCGTAAATCTTGCCGTCAACCGTAACGGCATCCCAGACGTTCTTCGGAATGTTCTTGATCGCATCGTACTTGTCGATGTAATCGTTCAGCGGGAGGAACGCGCCTTGTTTCGCCCATTTGACGAAGTTGGCATCGACTCCTTCCATGCCGATGACATCCGGCAGATCGCCGGCAGCCATGACGACCGGCAGCTTGTTCGCATATTCGTCATAAGGCACGAACTGCGTCTTAAGATCGACGTTGAACTTCTCATTGATCATCTTGGCGCCGTTTCCGTTCGGGTCCGGGAGCGGACTGGCCCATGTGCCTTGTATGGTGGAAATTTCGAGCTGCTTCTTTTCATCAGCCGCAGGCTGCTGGTTGGTTGCAGCCGGCTCGTTCTCGGTTGTCGCGGCCGGCGTATTGCTGGAGTCGGTCGTTTGAGCGGTGTTGGCAGGCTTGTTATTGCCGTTGTCGTTAGAGCCGCCGCATCCGGTAAGCCCGGTAATGATACTTGCGGCCGCTAACAGCGTCACGATTTTCTTCGTTTTCATGCTTAGCCCCTCCCTAGTATCCATCTTAATGGTATGCCGAATCTGGACGCAATTACAATCCTGCTTATTAACCCTTTACCGAGCCCAGCATCACCCCCTTGGCGAAATGCTTTTGCAGAAACGGATACACGATCAAAATCGGTATCGTCGCTAAAATGATGGCGGCCATGCCGATCGTCTCCGGCGGCGGCAAGTGTGCCGATCTCGCGGCATCGCGCGCGGCGCTTGCAAGGGTGTTGGCGGCGTCGTCCAGAATGACGATTTGTCTCAGGATGACCTGCACGGTCCATTTCGCCGGATCGTTCAAGTACAGGATCGCGTTAAAATAGGTGTTCCATTGGCCGACCGCGTAAAAGAGGCCGAAGGCGGCAAGCGCCGGTTTGGATAGCGGGAGAATGATGCGGGTGTAAATTTGCCAATCGTTCGCGCCGTCGATAACGGCGGCTTCGTTCAATTCCTCCGGAATGCTCATGAAGAACTGGCGCATGACGATGAGGTTGAAGGAACTGATGGCATCCGGAATGATAAGCGACCAATAGGAGTTGATCAGGCCCGTCGCTTTGACTATCAAGTAGGTCGGGATCATGCCCGCCCCGAAAATGAAAGTAAACAACACGAGGAACAGATAGAACCGTTGGCCCCACAGCCTTCTCGTCAGCGAGAAAGCCATCGTGGAGGTGAGCAGAAGGCTAACGAGAGCGCCGACGATCGTAATATACACCGTTACGCCGATGGATCGGATAAATTCCTTGGAGTCGAAAATGAACCGGTACGCGTCCAGCACCCAGGCTTTCGGGAACAGGAGCAACTCGGTATTCACGAACTCTTCATAGGAAGAGAACGAGACCGCGGTAATGTAATAGAACGGAAACAGCATCACAAGCGACAGCAGCAGCAGCAGCAACAGGTTGATTCCATCGGTGATCCGATCCGACAAGGTTCGCTTGATCGGCATGACTCGCCCACTCCTCCCTGATTTAGAATACCCCTTCTTCGCCGAACTTTTTGGCCAGCCGGTTCACAGCCAAGATTAGCACCAGGCCGACAAGCCCTTTGAACAACCCGACTGCCGTACCGAAGCTGAAGTCTGACTGCTGGATCCCTTTGAAGTAAACGAAAGTGTCGAGGACGTTGCCGACATCCATCGTGAACGGATTCAACATGAGGAAAATTTGCGTGAAGCCTGAATCAAGCACGCTGCCAAGCCGCAGGATCAATAGAATAATGATCGTGCCCCGAATCGCAGGGAGCGTAATATGCCACATCTGGCGCCACCGGCTCGCGCCATCCACAATGGCCGCTTCATAGAGAGTCGGATTAACGCCGGCGAGTGCAGCGAGGAAAATAATCGTGCCCCAGCCCGCTTCCTTCCAGATGACCTCGAGCACAATAAGCGGCATGAACCAACCCGGTTCCTGGAGGAACTGAATCGGTTCCATCCCGAAGACGAAGTGCAGCCCTTTGTTAACGATCCCCTCCGTCTTCAGGAAAATCGTCACGATGCCGACAACGACGACCCAGGAGAGGAAGTGGGGCAAATAGACGACCGATTGAATGAGGCGCTTCACCCGCTGATTCCTTACTTCATTCAGCATGAGCGCAAGGATGATCGGCACAGGGAATGCGAACAACGTTTGCAGGAAAAAAAGCCAGAGCGTGTTCCCGATGACCCGGACCACTTCCGCATCCTCGAAGATGCGCTTAAAATGCTTCAGGCCTACCCAATCGCTGTGCAGAAACCCTTTGAACGGGCTGTAATCCTCGAAGGCGATAATGTTGCCCAGCATGGGCACGTACCGGAACCAGATAAAGTAGACGAGTCCCGGAAGCAGAAGAAGAAATCCGTAGCGCTCCCGGAATAGCCTTGCGGCAAGAGACCTGGTCGGCGCTTTTTTGCTCTCGATCACCGTATTGCCGGCTTCCACGGATGTCGTAGACATGCAGTTTCTCCTCCCCGCTTTCGTATTGAGTGCGAACTACTCCTTGATATAGCGGATGAAATGAGGAAACGCGACTTCCGGCTCTTCGATCGACGGTACCCACCGCTTCTCCCATTCAAAGGACAACCAGCCCTCGTAGCCTTTCTCGGCGAGCAGCCTGACGCAATCGCGGATTGGAACGTCGCCTTCGCCGACCAGCGTGATTTGGCTATGCATTTCCGCGCCTTGCGTATCCTTGATATGCGCATGCTTGATGTAGCGCCCTAACCTTTCGTAGGTGACGCCAAGCGGCTCGCCGTCCCCGTACTTATAAGGATTGTTAATGTCCCACAATACGCCGAGCGCGCTGCTGCCGACCTGTTCGATCACCGCAAGCAACGTCCGGGAATCCGAGAAATCGCCGTGCGTTTCGATCAGCACGCTGACGCCGGTGCCTTCTGCATGGCGGCAAACCGCTTGCCAGCCTTGCGCAACCTGGGCGATCGTTTCCTCGCGGGCGTTTTTGTCGGGAATCGCATCCCCGAACACCCGTATGTATGGCACGCCTAGCTTGACCGCCAAATCCACCGCTGCCTTTCCTTCTTCGATCGAAGCTTCGAGCTTCGCCGGATCGTGAAAGACGCAGGACGTATCCAGGCAGATGATTTCAAGTCCGTATTCTATTAACTGCCGCTTGGACCGCTCGATATTGTCCGGCAGAAACGGCGTGCATTTGTGCAGCGCCATCTCTTGCTCGATACCTCGAATTTCGATGCCGTCGTACCCGAGCTCGGACGCTTCTTTTAAAATTCTCTCCCAGCTCCAAGCCGGGCACCCCAGCGTGGAAAATGCTATTTTCATAGACTCGCCTCCAATTTGTGTTCGCTTGCGTTGATTCCAATGTACAGTAAGCCCTATAGGAAATGAAACTGCTGCATTTTTCACTCGTTCATTTATTTTGCGCTGGCCGTAAAATTCGTGAAGGACTGAAAAAAGCGACTAGTTAAGGTACGGTAAATTCGTGAACCATCCGAAATTCCTACACTTTCGCTTTGGAGGGCTTAGGCGCACAATGGCTATAGCGGTTAAATTTTGAAGGAGTTGATTCCGAAATGGAGCTTTCGGTATGGGCAGTGAACGACGGCGAGAAGGTGTTGAAGGAGGACTTGGCGAATCCGAATAAAACCGGCAACAGCGTATGGGACGGCCGCACGATTCGGCTGTTCGGCGCCCGAAACGAGACGATCGCTTTTCAGGTCATCGTGGAGAACGGGGACGAGGAGGCCTCAAGCCTCTCTGTCGAGATGTCCGGGCTCGTCCATGCGGAGCATGAGGAAAGCCGGATCGAGAATGACGCTGCGCTCGACCCGGACCCGACTAACTATGTTGGCCGGCGAATCGAAGTGTTCACTCAGCATTATCTGTATGTCTCCCCTGATTTAGGAACGGCACCACAATGGTTCTATGCGGAATCCGCGCCTCCTCTCCACCGCTCCGGCTGGATTCCGGATGGGCTCATTCCCGCAAACGCCCGCCCTCGGCTTGGCGGCCAGCCTGTTCGCGTGTCCGCCCGATCCAATCAAGGCTTCTGGATCGATATCTATATTCCGCGCGAGGAGGCGTTGAAGCCGGGGATGTATAGCGGCTCCGTTACGGTGCGGTGCGGCGATGCGGTGGTTGCGAAGCTGCCGGTATCGCTTCAGCTTTATGACTTTGCGCTGCCGGACGAGAATCATTCGGTCACCTTCGTGTATGCAAGCGATGTGTCCGATTATTACCCGGATACGCCGGACATTCGGGACCGGTTCCGCCGCATGGCGCACCGGCACCGCTTCGACCTGGTCGGCTCCGACGTGCACATGAAGCCGTTCGATGCCGAGCTTCTCGCGCGGTACGCTCCGTATTTGGACGGATCGTTCTTTTCGAAGGAGAACGGCTATGAAGGACCCGGGGAACAAGTCGGCGAAGGCGTTTTTCCGATCGGCATGTACGGCGCCTCTGTTCTCGGACGTGAGCAGGAAGCCATGCAGCGCGAAGTCGATAAGTGGGTCCGGTACTTCGAGGAGCTGAATTGGCCCGGCGTCTATTTCAACTACTTGATCGACGAACCGCTTCCGGCAAAGTACGAGTGGATCCGGGAGCAAGCGGGCATTATTCATGGCTCCCCGGGCGCAGGCAATCGGCTGCCGCTCTTCACGACGCGGCGTTATACGCCGGAAATCGAAGATGCCATCGATATCTGGTGCGCGCATAAAATCGATCCGGAATCAATGGCACGCAGTCAAGAAACCGGAGAGAAGCTGTGGTTTTACAACGGCTATCGGCCCTATCACGGCTCGCTGATCCTCGAAGCGGAAGCGGTCGACATGCGGGTCAATTCGTGGCTGCGGTACCGTTATAGGATTGAAGGCTATTTCGTCTGGCATGGCACGCATTGGCGGCATAACCATCAAGGTCCGCGGGGACGCTGGCACCAGAACGTCTACAGTTATGCGGTCACCTTCATGTATGTCGCGAAGGATGAAGCGGCCTATTATGGCGAGGACGGCGTCCACTTCGGCAATGGCGACGGGATTCTGTTCTATCCCGGCCGCGAGCCGTTCTTCCGTGAGCAGGACCGCGGCATCGACGGGCCGATCAGCTCGATCCGCATGAAAAATCTGCGCCGCGGCATTCAGGACTACGAATATTTGTGGCTCGCAGCCCAGCGCGGCCATCAAGCAGCGGCGGACGCCATTGCGCGGGAGGCAGTGCCGATCGGCATGCACGAAACCGTTGCGGGCGGGCAGGCCTCCTGGTCTTCTTGCGGCAGCAAGTGGGACGACTACCGGAGGCAAGCGGCTGAATTGATCGCATCTTCAGCAATAGATGTTACAGCAAACTAAACGAGAAAACGGAGGCTGCAAACGATGTCGCTGGCATCTACCAAAAAAGTGATCGTCATCGGAGAGTTAAACGTAGATTTGATTTTCGCGGATTCGAACATTAAACCGGAACCGAACCGGGAGAAGCTGGTTCGCGAGTTCCGTCTGGCGCTCGGTTCGTCTTCGGCAATCGCGGCTGCCGGTTTAGCCGGGCTCGGATTCGACGTTTCGTTCGTCTCCATTGTCGGAGATGACGAGTTTGGCCGTTTCAGCGTTAGCGAGTTGATACGCCTGGGGGTGGACGTATCGCATGTAATCATAGACAGAACCGTTCAAACCGGCGTAACGCTATCGCTGACCGATGGAAGCGACCGTTCTCTCCTCACCTATATGGGGTCGATCGGCTCGGTTTCGCCTTCGATGATTCCGCCGGAGCTTATGCGCGAGGCGTCGCATGTGCATTTCGGCTCCTACTTTCTGCAAGAACAAATGCAGCCGCACTGGATCGAGGTGTTCAAGCTGGCGAAGGCGCAAGGACTGACCACCTCCTTCGATGCAGGCTGGGATCCAGCCGAGCATTGGGACCGTGAGCGGCTGGCTGCCCTGCTCGCCTACACCGATTGGTTCATCCCGAGCGAGGAGGAGGCATTGCGGATTTTTGAGGTCGGTTCGGTTGAGCAGCTGCCGGAGCGTCTGCCGTCTGCGCGCGGGGCTGTAATCGTGAAATGCGGCAGCGCGGGCTCGGTCGGCATCTTCGAAGGCGGGCGGATCGAGCATGCCCGGCCGTTCGCCGTTCAGCCGGTCGATACGACAGGCGCGGGCGACTCCTTCAATGCCGGCTTCATCGCTGCTAAGCTCCACGGTTTATCGGATCTCGAAGCGCTCGAATACGCGAATGCGTGCGGTGCGCTTTCCACGCTCGCCATAGGCGGCGCAGGCACTGTTACCTCAGAAGGCTTGGCGCGGTTTTGGCCGGAAGGACGGCAGCTTGCATGAACGATAATCAGAACGTAGAGCAATCATCAGGCATGTCTATCGTCTGCGTCTCCTTGAATAGCGCGATCGATAAACGGCTGCTCGTTCCCGGATTTCAGCCAGGCGCCGTGAACCGCGCCGTCCACGCTGACGCAACGGCAGGCGGCAAAGGATTGAATGTGGCCCGCGTCGCACAATCGTTAGGCGCTACCGTACTGGCGACCGGATTCGCGGGCGGCAGCAACGGGAGCTGGATCATGAACAAACTGCATGAGATCGGTTTGCCCCATCAGATGGTGCCGATTTCGCAGGAATCCCGGATATGTTTAAATATCATTGACGAGCTTACCGGTGGATCAACTGAGATTTTGGAGCCCGGGCCTGAAATCTCCCCCGAAGAGAAGGAACGCTTCCTCGCGCTATGGCGTACCCTCTGCCAGCCAGGCAGATGGCTCACGCTGTCCGGCAGTCTGCCGCGCGGACTTGGCGATTCATTCTATGCCCAGTTAGTCGCGGAGGCACGGAAGGCTGGGGCGAACGTTATACTGGATACGAGCGGCTCCGCACTGAAGCTTGGGATGCAATGCGGGCCTCATACGATAAAGCCGAATGAGGAGGAGTTCCGGCAATGCTTCGGCACCGATCCGCGCGACCATACGGCCGTGAGACAAGTGGCCGAGCAGCTCGGCGGTTATGGCGTGCAGTCGCTGCTAGTTTCGCTTGGACGCGAGGGCTGTCTAGCAGCCCGGCCAGACGGACGACTCTGGCTGGCCGTCCCCCCTGCCGTGGAAGCCGTCAATCCCGTCGGCAGCGGCGACTCCTTCGTCGCGGGCTGGACGGTCGCATGTTCGCGAGGGCTGGATGTCCCGGACGCTCTGCGCTGCGCGATTGCGGCGGGAACCGTCAACGCGATGTCGCCGAGTACCGGCCAGGTGAGCCGGGCGGACGCGGAAGCGATGATCGATCGCGTACAGGTCACGCCGATTTAGCAAAGCAAAAAGGCTGCCCCGGAACCATGTTGATGGTTAGGTGGCAGCCTATTTATTGCGGTTTCAACGTTCTGCTTGAACTGGAGCCAAATATGAAAAAGCTCATGCGTGCGACGCAGAAACTTTTTGCTTGCTTTTGGGTGGATGCAAGAGATCTACCAGACTCTAACGGTCATAAATGTCCGTTAGAGCCTAATTTATTGAAAAAATAGTGTCTAACGGTCATGGATGACCGTTAGACTCGAAAACAGCCTCATAACCACATAAATTCAGCCCTAACGGTCATAAATGTCCATTACAATCTCGAAAACTTGAATTTGTGCTTCTAACGGTCATTTATGTCCCTTAGAAATCACTACCTTCGCACGCGGTTATGCCCTTCTGTCGTTATCTCCTTTACTATAATCCGCTCAAATGTCGCCGAACCGAATTGGACGAAGAATCGAAGGTTTCCATTCCCACCGCCGGTTCTGGAGATAAGAGTTCTGGTCCCTCCAACGCAGAGATCGATCCAGCCTTCCTTGATAATAGCTTCGATGGCGACTCTCTCCTTCAGTCCTTCCACCTGATAGATCGATGCAAACTCATCTTCTTGCAGCGAGCTGGCATGGATTCGGTGAATGCCCGCCTTTCGGGCCGACGGTTCGAATCGGACATCGTAACCCTGCTCGAAACGGGGTGAATCTGACAAGGAGAAGCCAAAATACATGTTGGGGTAATTCGCTGTCACCTCAAACGTAACAACGTATTCCGAGTCGAACGAGCCGATTGTCTTAGCATTGAATCCACTCATAGCGTCAACCGTAAAGTCGTCGAATGTCCATTCCGATCCTGTCCCTTCACGCAGCTCAGGTACGAAACCAAGTCCCAAAGCGCCGTCTGCCCGTTGTAAAATCTCGCGGAAAACTAGCTCGCCTCCGTATCTGCCCGGTTCGGACAGAAACCCTGCCGCGATCCGTCTTCCTCCATGGAATGGAGCTGTCTTTGGCACGCGCCATTGTACGCAGTCAAAGGCATCCATCGCCGGCCGCAGCCATGGTCCTTCCGGATCGCGGGAATACCGATAGTGAGCCTGACCGTCGTTGCTGAATATCAAATAATGCCAGCCATTCCATTCGAAGAAATCCGAGCACTCAGGCTCGTCGTGATAGCCGGGCACGATAAAGGGCTCAAGTTCCTCCCAATCCGTCAAATTAGCCGATACGAGATGCGCGAGGCAGCCTTCGTTTCTGACCTCATGAACTAGGCTTGTCGTCACGAGCATATGATAGATTCCCTGATTATCCTGATACACATGTGGATCGCGGACGGACGAGAGCAGATAGCGGTCCGACATACGGATGCTTGCATTGGTTTTTTCGAAATGGATACCGTCGCGACTCTCTGCCCAGGTCAGCCGCGCCGGGGAACCGTCGGTAGCCCTGACCGCGTAAAACGCATAATAGACGCCGTCCTTAAGAAACACCGAGCCGGTGCATATTGAACCTTCCTCTTCTGCTGTAATGCCAACCGCAATGGGATGATGCGCCCACGAACGGAAGTCTTTCGTCGAGATTTGTGCCCACTGATGCGCTCCGAGCCCCCACTTGCTGGCATGGCCTCGGCGGTCGAACAGGTAATACAACCGGAAGGTTTCGCCGTCAAAATAAGGCATGCAATCGCCGACCCCCGTGTTGAATCCTTTTGGCCGCCAATATTGTATGGTTGCAGGCTCTATTCCCAGAATGCGATTCTCCAATTCCGGTGTCCCGGGCTCCGGCGACACCGCTTCATTCCATATGCGAAGACGCTCAGCAGCCGTGTACATCTGAATCGAAGCGTCACTCAGGTCGATGGCACCCAACGGCCAATCCTCATCGACGAGAACCCCGTCCACGAATAAACGAACGGCATGTCCCAAGTATTGCAGATGCACCGTGTGCTTCGAGCTGCCGATGCGATGCCATGGAGCGGATAAGACAAGCGGCGTTTCTTTGGCATCCGTAAACAGTTCGGCGATCAAGGATTGCTCTTTATGTTCATTCAAAAAGCCGTTATAGAAACGAAGCCGCGCGCCCGCTTCCGCAGACGCGATCACTGCAATAGCTCCCTCGGCTTGGCCTCCAATATCAAGGGCGACCGATATCGCTCGTACTCGTCCCCAGTCCAGCTTAATAGGTACTCCGCCGTATTCGGCGGTAATCGCAGCCGGTGTTGTCTCATGCTTGTTCATGAATGATCCGCTCCGTTCTTATCGGGTTGGTAATCCAGCAATGGAAAAAGCTTCTTATTGTTGTTGTACAGTTCTATGTATACGGCATGAAGCCTCGCATAAACTTCGCGGTTTTGCAGGTTAGGTGTAACCGGCGTTTCTTGGATGCGTACTACGGTTCGGCAGGCTTCTTCCACGGTTGCGTAAAGTCCGATGCCGACGCCTGCCATAATGGCAGCCCCTACGCAGGCCTGTTCTTTCATCTTGCTGGTATACACGTTTTCACCGAAAATATCGGCTATGATTTGTTTCCAGAGCGAGCTCTTCGCCCCGCCTCCGGACACAATCAGCTTGTCTGCCTTGACGCCGAGCTGGTTGAAAATATCAAAACTGTCCTTTAGCGAGAAGCCAACGCCTTCCAGCACGGAACGCACGAAATGGCTGGTACCATGACGTAAAGTCAGTCCAAAAAACGCCCCCTTCGCATGAGGGTCCATATGAGGCGTCCGATCCCCTGCCAAATACGGCAGAAACAACAAATTATCGCTCCCTGCAGGACAATCCCTCGCCAACTCATCGAGAGCAGCATAATCACGATTGTTCAATACTTGTCCGCCCAGCCATTTGAGCGATAATCCCGCGCTCATTGAGGCGCCTAGCAGGTACCATTTGTCCGGGGTCGCATGAACATACGTATGGGTCCGTAATTCCTTATCGTATGCCGGACGATCGATCGTCGCAAAGAGCTGGCCGCCCGTCCCGATCGTGCAGGAGACCATCCCTGGCTGGACAATGCCGTTTCCAACGGCCTGCATGGCTTGATCGGCACCGCCAAACACGACCGGAGTGCTAGGAAACAAGCCGGATTCCGCGGCCGCCTCCGCTGTAACGGTCCCGCAAATATGCCACGGTTCGCTCGTTTGCGGAAATAGAGAAGCATCGATATGTACGCGCTCCAACAACGCTTGCGACCACGCCCGGTCCGCCACATCGAACGCTGAAGTGCTTGATGCGTCGGTTGTATCTACGCCAATTACGCCTGTCAGTCTGTATCTGACATAATCCTTGGGAAGAATGACTGTCCGAATTCGACGGTACACCTCGGGCTCGTTCTCTTTTACCCACAATAAAGAAGTCAACTGGAAGCCGGTCGCGACATGATTCTGAATGAGCTGACCAAGCTCCTCCGGCGAGAAAAGCCGTTCCAATTGCTGCTTCTGCGGGATTGAACGCTGATCGCACCAGATGATCGCAGGCCTTACCGCCTTGCCGTCCGCATCCAGCGCAACAAGACCGTGCATTTGGCCGGAGAAGCCGATTCCGGCGATCTCATCCGGCGTTATTTGGGCTTGCCGAATGGCAGCTAAGGAAGTTTGGCAGGTCAAGCCCCACCAATCGTCCGGATTCTGCTCGGCATAGCCGTGAACCGGAATACGGATTTCGTAATCCATTTGCGAGAAACCGAGCATGTTCCCTTGATCGTCCATTACCATCGATTTCACGCTGGACGTACCGATATCAATGCCCATCAGTATGGCCACTTAGATAACTCCTCTCATCTCTAGTAAAATACTCTACAATTTACCGTATAGCGCTTCCTCTATTATGTTCGCTGTATTGTTTCTTCCTCCTCTTGCCAATTGACAAGAGCTCAACCTAAATAGAAAGTCCGCGATCTCCGTTGACTTGAATCGGATTATGTTCGTTGCTACATAGTAGATCAAGGTTTTCTCGTTGTCTATAGAATTGTCTCTGCAAGGATTAAACCACTAAGATCACAAAATAAGTATAAGTATTACATACGCAAGGCAATTTGCTGTTTTATAGAATTTTGTTAAAGTGCATAAGAAATCCGAAAAAGCCCGCGATTTCCGCGGACTTGAATCGGATCCTCTTCTTTTCGCCTACACCCTCATGCCCGCCAATCCAAAATAACGCCGCAGGCTCGATCTTTATTATGAAGCAGCAGCTCATAAGCCTGCTTCGCTTCCGTGCTTGGCAGCCGGTGCGTAATGAACGGCTCAACGCTTAGCGCGCCGGTTTCGATCATATGCAGCGCTTCTTTATAGAGCATGCCCGATGTCGGAAGGCCTTCGATGCCTTTCAGCGAAGCATGCGCGCCGGTTAGACTGATGCCTTTGCGGTGAATCAGGTCATAGACGTTCAAGGTGACGAGCCCTCTCGTCGAGCCGAGCAAAATCGCTTGCCCAAGCTGCCTGCATAGCTCCAGCGCGGTAATGACCAATTCAGGTACGCCGGACGCCTCCACGACGATATCAGGGTCTTTGCCCCCAGTAATCTCATGAACGGCGCCTTTCAGCTCCGCTCCCTCGCCACCGGACAACACAACTTGCGCCAAGCCGGTTCGCTTCGCCAGCTCGAGCCGTTCAGGCACGACGTCGATCCCGATCGGAATCGCGCCTTTCTGCTCAAACAGCTGTGCGGCTACATTACCAACGAGCCCCATGCCGAGGACGGCGACATAATCCCCTTTCCGCACCTTCGACAGCAGCACGGAGGTCATCGAAATCTCGGCGATCCGGCCGAACAGAGCGAGCTCCGGCGCCAGCCCGTCCGACAGCGGCAAAATTGCATCCTCCGAGGCTTGAAACACTTCATGGCTCGCATGATGCCCTCCCGTAAAGACGCGGTCGCCTGGACGGAAGCCGCTGCCCGCCCCCGCAGCCACCACCTCGCCGACCGCGGCATAGCCCGGATAAAACGGAAATTTAGCGAACCGGTTGTTCGGGTTTGGCAAATCGACATGCGTACCCGTGTACAAAGCCAGTTCCGTCCCAGGACTGATCAAGCTATAGTGCGTTTCCACCAGCACGTCACGCTCGACTATTTCCGGATTCAGCTCGCAATCCTCATAGCGAACCGTATACGGGCCGGGAAACACCAGCTTCGTTACCCGCATTGCTCTTCCCCCTCATTTGCGTATTGGGACGCGTATGCAACCGCGCCAATGAGGCCTGCCGAGTCGCCCAATGCCGCTTTCAACACAGCCGGTTTCTTGCTGTGGATATACCTGCCATGAATCTTCTCCCGTATGGGACCAAGCAGCAGCTCGCCGGCTTCGGCAACGCCGCCGCCAATGATGACCGCATCCGGATTGAGCAGGCATACCGCTGTCAACAGCTTCGAAGCAAGCACTTCCCCGGCATAGCGGAAAATCTCCCTCGACGCGGCATCGCCATCGTTCGCCGCCCGATAGACGTCGTATGCGGTCGGTTTGCGCCCCAGCAAGCTCAGCGAAGTGCCGCTTCCATGGGAAGCGATCGCCTCTTGCGCCATTCGGGAGATGCCGGTTGCCGACACGATGCTCTCCACGCAACCGCGCTCGCCGCACGCGCATAGCGCGGTCTCTCCAGCCACCTGATCATGGCCAATCTCCCCCGCAAAATGATCACCGCCCCTCACAATCCGCCCATCAACAATAATGGCGGCCGCAATGCCGGTGCCGACGGTCAAACAAAGCACGTTCCGGTAGCCCTGTCCGGCTCCCGCCAGCACTTCGCCGAGGGCATAGATGCGCACATCATTGTCGATGCGCACGGGAATCCCGAGACGGCTGCCCATCTGCTCCGCGAACGGAACGCCGATCCACCCCATATTCGAAGCCGCCTCCGCCCTTCCGCGAACCGGATCAACCTTGCCAGGCACGCCCATCCCGCAGAGCGCCAAGCCATCCGTGCAATCCGCATCCCGCGCGAGCTGGACGATTTCCTCCTTCAGCAAATCGAAGAAAGCCGCCGGATGATCGGTCGTTCCGGGCAGATGAGGCAAAAGCGTGGGAACCGATTTTTTGCCCAATAAATTCCTTGAATTGTCGAAGATGCCAATCACCGTGTTGGTGCCGCCGATATCTACGCCTACATAAGCCTGCTTAAGCGGATTCGCCGTTTCATTCAATTGGACTCCCTCCGATACACCGTTTTACCGCGAACGACCGTCTGCCTCACTTGCAGCTCCGGATCAAGCAGCACGAAATCCGCATCCTTGCCCTCCTCCAGCGTGCCCTTCGCATCCAACAGACCGGCCTGCCTCGCAGGAACCGACGTGAGCGACGGCAAAATCGCTTCCAGCGAGTATCCGGTGAACCGGATGGCGTTCCGCAGCGCCTGCGCCATCGTGAGCGAGCTGCCCGCAAGACTGGAGCCGTCCTTCAAATAGATTTGACCGTCGTGCATCGTCACATCGCCGTAATCGCCATCCGGAAGACCGGCACAGGTGACAGCGTCCGTGATCATGCATACGTTCGACGGCCCTTTCGTATCGAAAAGCAGCTTGACGACCGCCGGATGAACGTGAATGCCGTCGCAGATCAGCTCGCAAGTCAGATCATCCAGCATCAGTCCGGCTCCCGCGAGTCCGGGCTCCCGGTGATGCAGCGGACTCATCCCGTTAAAATGATGCGTCGTGTGTCGCAGGCCCCAGCCCACCGCCTCTCGGATTTCCGCATAGGTTGCGTCGGAATGGCCGGCCGACACCGTGACGCCCGATTCGGTCAATTGGCGGACCGCATCCAGACCGCCTTCTACCTCGGGTGCCAGCGTCACCAACCGAATTTGCTGCCGGGCTGCTTCCAGGAGCTGCTCGATTTCTAGCCTGGAAGGAGTCCGGATATCGTCTTTACTCTGCGCTCCGCGCCTTTTCAAATCGATATACGGCCCTTCGAGATGAATGCCTGCGAGTTCTGCTCCGCCTAAGCGACAATTCTGGACGGCTGAAGCCGCCGCCTCAAGCGCATGAATGATCCGTTCGAGCGGAGCCGTCGTCGTCGTCGCCAAAAAAGCAGTCGTGCCATGCGCGGCGTGGTAAGTGCTGATGCCATCCAGATGCTCGAGCTCGCCTGCCATCACGCTGAAGCCGTTGCCGCCGTGGATATGCACGTCGATGAAGCCGGGAACCAGCAGCAAGCCGCTTACGTCTTGAACAGGCATTTCGGGGTCGACGGCCAGCCCGGCTTCGTCGATCGCCGAGATTTTGCCTTCATCGTCTACTATGAGACGGCCGCGTTCTACGATGCCATGCGGCGTATAGATCGCTGCGTTCGCAAAGCAAGCAGGCACATCCTCATCTCCTTCGTTTCCGTTATTCGGAACCTAACAGCCGGCCATACCGATCTTTCGCAAACCGAACTAATCCCGCGACTTGGCGCTTAAAACGAATTTCTCCTTCTTCCGCGGACGCATCCGAGTACGGCATTTCTCCGCCTACGCCCAGATGTTCACGAAGCTGCCCCTGATTCGCGGCCATGTTGACCCGGTCGCCGTGCAGATACAGCATCATGCTCGTTTCGATGCCGGCGGCATGATCGCTTGCGCGGCGCGGATCGTCCGGCTCCATGAGCAAATAGTCCATCGTGAAGCATACCGGCTCCGCCCCTTCATCCGTTTTGCAGATGAAGCACACTTCGTCGATGACGTTTTGCTGGATGGTCGGATTATGGCCGGAGACGAGCACGACTAATCGGAAGCCGCGGCTCAAGTAGTTGCGGCATGCATTCACGAGCAGCGACTGGAACAGCTTCGTATCGATGGGGTAGAAGGAGCCCGGCAGCGCGTAACCGGCGGTCGCGTCCATCCCGTAGCCTACGCCGAAGCCCGCATCCCAATAAGCATCCGCCGCAAAATGAATCGCCGGCATGACGACCCCGCCCGTCTGCTTGGCCGCTTCGATGCACAGGCTCTCGGCTTTCAAAGAATCCACGCCTAGCGGATTGTGTCGTCCGTGCCATTCCAGCGTGCCTAGCGGCTGATAGGCGACCGGGAATCGTTCTTGAATGGCCAGCAGCTCGCCCGGCCGCAAGTAGAGCGCCCGCACCTCGGCGGGAATCGGCTCGAATGGAATCTCGCTTTTCACTTTGTCCGCGTCATAATGTTTTTTCATCGGCCGCCCCTCCGTATGATCCATATGCTATATATGCATTTGCTTATGTTGAACATAATTGCGGCCCACTAATTCGATGCCAAATTCGCTTCGCCCATAATGCGAATCCGATCGTTCGGCTCCACCGCTTGAAGCGCCGTTCGGTCAGGAACCAGCTTCATCTCTTTGACCCAGATGCTGCCCCCCACCGGTTGATCGACCAGCAGCTTTACGGCTTTAACCGTCCGGTCCGGATGAGGATTCTCGATCAGCCATCTGTAATAGGTTTCATCGCCTGCCCGCTCAGGCAAGGACGTATATGCCGCTTCCAGCAAAATCGCATCCACGTCGTACTGCGCCGCCGTATGGATCGTCCTTTTGGCCAGCTTCCTCGTCCAGAACCTGTCCTTATTCGAAATGTTAAAGCCGTACGTGATAGGGACGCTAGCCTTCGAGCCGTCCTCATACTCCAGGATGTACTCGCCGATACGGTATTCCCGATTGTCCAGATAAATGCCGTCGACGAACTGGTGGTATTCCCGAAGATGATCTGTCGTATGGAGAACTTCCACGTAGGCAGTACCGGAATTTTGCGTCGATCCATGGCCCAGCGCCTCCCGATAGCGATACCGGTACAGCTCCTCGAAGGCGAGGCTCGCCGTCTCTTCATGCATCGTATCGTCATAGATGTCCCGCCAGAACAAATACGCCGAATAGGCCATGGAAAATAGCGCGCCGTTGCGTTGCAAATTCTCCTCTTTCAGGGCGCTCCAATTGGAAATGATGCCGCCGAGCGGCTTTTGCCGAAGACGCGTGCTCCAATCGACAAACGATGGCCCGTCAAAATTGCCGAATACGACCGGCATCCCCCGCTCGAAGAACGCCTGCTCGAAATGCCGCTCGATGCCCCAGTACCAGTGCATCATGAGGATGTCCTTCGGCACGAGGTCTATCGCTTTGTAAGTCGCAGGGATCGTTTCTCCAAAGTAGACGCCGGTATAGTAATCGACCATGCGCCGTTCGGAGCCGCCGTAGGTTTTGCCATCGGACGTAACGGCATTCAGCAGCTTCTCGCTCCACAGCATCGTTTGAACGCCTCGCGCCTGCAAGTAGGCATAGATGCGATTAATGTCTCCCGCATAAAGCTGCTCCGCAGGCTTGCCCTTGCATTTGTCGCACAGCCCGATGGAATAGAGCTCGTCATGTCCGATATGGACCGTGCGCGGCTTAAATACATCCAATACTTCGTCCAGCACGTCGAACAGCAGCTCATAGGAACGATCGTCCGACGGACAATACGAATCCGGGTAGGGGTCGTTGTGCCGCTCTTTGATTTCGGGATGGTTAATGAGCAAATAATCGCAGTGGCTAAGGCTCGGCACCTCGGGAATGACGTCGAGGAGCCGTTCCTTGCAATAGTCCACCAGCTCCCGTACTTGCTCCTGGGAGAGGTACCGGCCGCCGCCGTTCTCGGCATGAATCGAATTTTTGTACCAATTGAACGTTTTCTCCTGAATGACGATGGTTTTGCCGCTGTATTCGTACATCTCTTCGCAGTAGCGCACCCAGCCTTCATTGATTTCCGGATGCTTCTTATATTCCATCGCGCCGCCGACTTCAATGACGATCGTGTTGTATTTGAAATGCACCAGCATGTCGACGAACCGTTTGAAATACGGGATATCTTCCTCCGTCGGGAGATACACCTTCAGACCTCTTACCGGACAAGTCGGATAGTTGTAGAGCAAGCCTGAAGGCAGGAAGCCTCTCCCGCGGTCCGCAAGCTTCGTCAGCGTAACCGCTCCGTACAGGAATCCTCTTTCCTGCCCGGCATACACCGTAATTACATCGCCGTCCGCATGAATGACATACCCTTCTTCAGCCTCGGCGTATTCGCAATTCAACTGCTCGCGAATTTGCTGGCGAACCTGCTCCGGTACGCCATACCGGAACGCGATCGCCTTGCAATTCGCCCCGTCATCAAGCGGCTGCTTAGCCGCAGCTCCAAGCAGTAAATCCTTGATGAATGAAATCCCGCAATCAATCGCCGTCTCATTCGTTATCCGGCTTCCTGTCTGCTTCCAAGCCGCATGCGACGTCAAAAAATCGTTCATCCCGTAACCTCCCGTTTCGAATTGATGATACGATTGCCGTGATAGGCTTCCGCCCGTCCGCGGACCGCTTCCATGATTTCCACCGATTGGATGGACGAACGAAGATCGTCTTGCAAATCCTGACCGGATTGGAGAGCGTCCAAAAAAGATTTGTTTTCCTCGTAGAAGCCGAAAGCGCTGACCCAATCTCCTTCCTCCGTGAACGTTTCCGTTCTTCCGTTCTCCGAGCAGATCAGCCCTGCGAAGCTGCCAGCGTTCTCCATCAAGGGCATATGCAGCTCGTAAGTGAAGCCTTCACCCCGGACGGTCACCGACTCCCGGGCCAAACCGGCGTACGGATAACAATTCAGCCGCACCCGGATGCCGCTAAAGGTAACGCCTTCGGCTGTCATGTTCATTAGCCCTGGCGAAATCGCGGACAGTTCGTCATAGTGGAAACGAAGGCTTTCGTAATCGGAGCCCGCAATCCACTTCGCCGCATCGATCGCATGAACAGCCGTAGTGGAGAAATCGGCATCCGTCCGCTTAATGCGGATCATATCGTAGGTAAGGCCGTAGATCCGTCTGCCTTGCTGCGTTTGTTCATCCAGCTTGCCGATCAGCTTGCTGACCATCGGGACATGTCTGCGGTTAAACGCGACCCGATGCCTGATCCTTCTCTGGACCGCCTGCTCGTGCAGCAGGATGACCTCCGCCGCGTTCGCTCCGGGAGGCTTCTCTAAGAAGACGGCCGCTCCCGTTTCCATCACTTGAAGCGCGACGGATGTCGTAAGCTGATCGGGAACAATGACCCAGACCGCATCCAGCCGTTCCTCCTTCAACATCTCTTCGAAGCCGGTATAGGCTCGTTCAAAGCCAAAATCCGCCCGGTATGCTTCCGCCGCTTCCATGTTCAGATCGCAGCAAGCGGCCAAAAGGAGATCGGGATGATCTGCCTTATACCGCTTCAAGCTCGGGCCATGCGCAGCACGCGAATGCCAGCCGCAGCCTATAACGCCGATTCGCAGCATCATACACCGCACCGCCTATCGTGATCCACTATGCCCGGATTGCGGACAGGCTTCTTAGGTGGCGTCGTCAAGTAAATCGCATACCAGTCGTCTTGTTCGATTTGAAAGGGACCTTGATAGAGAAGTCCCATATTGATCTCCCTCGGCACCGTCGCCTCAACTCCTTGTGCGTGATGATCAAACTTACTTTCACCATAAGAGAAGCTCCGCGCAAAAGCTATGAGCGATATTTTTGCTTGTTCATCATTTTATCGATTTCCGCAATTCCGGTAGCAAAAACAAAAAAGCGATAAGCCAAGCTCATCGCTTTCTCCTTTAATTAATTCGCCTTCAGCTGCTCGATGTATCGATCGAAGCTTACCGTCTGACCGGTCAGGCGCGATTGTTCCGCTGCGAATACGAGCAGATGGCTGTGCGCGGATTCCATGCCAGAGCTGACCCCCTCGCTTTGCGTCACCACTTGTCTGACGAAGCTCTGCATCAGCACAGAATCGGCGCCGCCATGCGAGCCCTCCTGCTGCTCAGGCCGGATGATTTCCGTTCTCCCGTTGAAGTGGCGGATCTCAATCTCGTTCGTCCCCGAATGGCCGAGCAGCTCTCCGGTCGTTCCCATGATTTTGAACGAACGGCTGGTGTCCCGCGTGAAGGCCGTCATGGTGAAGGCCACGGTCACGTCGTTATCGAAAAGCAGGTTTACGACCTGATGGTCGACGACATCGTTATCGCAGCGGTAGACGCACCGGCCATAAGGGCCGTGCTTCAGCGCATGCAGGCGCGCTTCCAGCGTCGGCTCCAGCGAGACGACGTTTTGCGGCCAATCATCCTTCTCGTTTAGATAAAGCTTGATCGCCGATACGGGGCATTCATGCTCCACCTTGCAGCCGTCCGTGCAGCGGGCGGTCGATCCTTCAGGCGCATTCTCCTCGCGAAAGTAAGACAAGCTGCCGTAGGAGGATACGCTCTTGCAGTTCGCTCCAATGATCCATTTCAAATAGTCGAGATCATGGCAGCATTTCTGCAGCAGCATCGGGCTTGACAGGGCGCTGTTGCGCCAATTGCCCCGCACGAAGCTGTGCGCTTGATGCGCGAAGCCGACATTTTCCGTCCACTGGATCGTCATCAGACGGCCGACCGCTCCTTGATCGATCAAACGCTTCACCGCGCTGAAATAGTCGGAGTACCTCATGCTATGGCAAATCGTCAGGATTCGGTTGCGCCGCTGCGCTTCTTCCGCCATGAGCAGCGCTTCCTTCGGGTCCGGCGACATCGGCTTCTCCAGCAAAATGTGATAACCTACCTCAAGCGCCTTCATCGTCGGCTTGAAATGGTCCCGGTCCATCGTGCAAATCAGCAGCGCGTCGCAAAGCTTGGGCTGGTTGAGCAGCTCCTCCCAGCTTTCGAACTGCATCTCCGGCGCGATGCCGTACATCGAAGCGAATTTACGGCGCCGTTCTTCGTTCGGCTCCGCAACGGCGACAAACTTGATTTCATGAGGCTTGCGTAACGCGTAGGAGCCCAGACCGAACATCCCCCGGCTGCCGGCTCCGATGACTGCTACATGGATCATTTCTTCATCCTCCCAAGAGATTAGAATGATTCCTCGCTAAGATCCGTAATGACGCCGGTAACATGGTCGTAGGGAACAATGGTGAACAGCGCCGTTTTCCGAAGCTTCGTTTGATCAAATACGGCATAGACCTGGCTTGAGCGTGCTATGAACAGCTGAGCAATGCGTGCTTCCAGCTCGGAATGCGTCGTGAACCCGTGCTCGCGCGAGGCGCCGTCAACGCCAAGGAACATTTTCGTAATATTCAGCTTCTCGATGACACTCTCCGCAAGCGGCCCGATCAACTCATAGCTTTTATGCCGCATGACGCCTCCCGAGACAACGACTTGAACGCCCTCGGCATCAAAGAGTTCGGCCGCGATGTTGACTGCGTTCGTAACGACCGTAATGTTCTGATGCTGCTTAAGCGCTTTGGCAATCATGAACGTCGTCGTTCCCCCCGTGAGGCAAATGACATCGCCTTCTTCGACCAACGCCGCAGCCGCGGCGGCTATGCGCTCCTTGCCTTCCTTGCTGACAAACCGTTTATCGGCAAAAGCAAGCTCGGCATTTCTGCCGCTGCCCTCGTCATAGATGGCCCCGCCGATCGTGCGGATGATTTTGTTCGATTTCTCGAGCGCTTCCAGATCGCGGCGGACCGTTGCGATGGAGCTTTCGGTCACCTCCATCAGCTCGCCGATCGTCGCTTTACCGGATTCCTTAATGCGCTCCAGCATTTTCGTTCTGCGCAATTCGCCTTTCGATTGCATCCAGCCTTTCCTCCAGCTTTAGCGTAGTTGTGCGGCCTTGCCAATACAGCCGCAGAGCTGCATCTTCTCGATGGCGAGCTGCTTGACGGCTTGCTTGGCCGGTATCATGTACGTTCGCGGATCATTCTCGTCGGGCCGGCTAGCGAATACCTGCTTGATCGCATCGGAAAAGGCGATGCGAAGCTCTGTCGCGATATTCATTTTCGCCATGCCAAGCGAAACCGCCAGCTTCACCTGTTCGGCCGGGATGCCGGATCCTCCGTGCAGAACAAGCGGCGCAGCCACCCGCTCCGCGATTGCGGCGATCCGCTTGAAGTCGATATTCGGCGTTCCCTTGTAAATGCCGTGCGCCGTGCCGATGGCAGGCGCGAGCGTATGAACGCCGGTTCTTGCCATGAATGCTTCGCATTCGTCCGGGTCGGCCAGCAGCGCATCCCGATCGTCAACGACGATATCGTCTTCGACGCCCCCTACTTTGCCAAGCTCCGCTTCTACGTTTACGCCTGCGGCAGCCGCGACCTCCATGACCTTCGAAGTGCGGGCTGCGTTCTCCTCGAACGGATGCATCGAAGCATCGATCATGACGGAGGTGTATCCGGCCCGAATGCACTTGACGATGAGATTGAAGTCCGTGCAATGATCGAGATGAAGCGCAATCGGCAATCCTGTCCGGTTAGCGGCTACGGTCGCGGCTGCGGCCAGATAGTCCGGCCCCAAATGCTTCACGGTGCCCACCGTTGATTGAATGATGAGCGGGGACTGCGTTTCCGCGGCTGCTTCCGTTACCGCTTGGAGCATCTCCAGCGTGTGCACATTGAACGCGGCTACGGCATAGCGGCCTTCTCTTGCACGCTGAAGCATGTCGGTCGATGAAATAAGGGGCATACCCTTTTCTCCTCCTCATGTTGGATAATTCGCTGTTACCCTCATCATAGCTGGCTGATATGATCTTTACAATCATTTTTTGATGCAAACGATCAATTTGTGATTGATAGCATCAAGAAAAGCATCTATGATAGTAACAGAGATCGATTCATTCGGAGGAGGCGTTCGACGATGAGCTTGACTTATTCAGAAATCAAATCGCAATACGCTGCCCTGCAGCAAACCTACGATTATATGCTTAGCAACCGAACCGCCATTACCGAGTTTGTCCGCTCGCAAGGGAAAAGCTCCGTCGCGTTCATCGGATGCGGTTCGAGCTATACCCTAAGCGTCTCGGCGGCCTTCTCTTTCCGCCTGCGGGCAGGGCTGCCCGCATCCGCTCTTGCCGGCGGGGACCTGCTGCTGAATGCCGATGCCTATGCCCCGCTGCTCCGAGATACGCTGCTGGCAGCGCCATCCCGCTCGGGATCGACGTCCGAAATCGTCGAGGCGGTCCGCTTGCTGAAGTCTCAAGGCGAGGCTCCCTTACTAGCGCTCTCTTGCGTCGCCGACTCGGCGCTGGCGGAAATCGCGGATTTCGCGTTAACGCTTCCTTGGGCGTTCGATCACAGCGTATGCCAAACGAGAACCGTTACCAATTTATTTGCCGCGAATTTGATGCTCGCCGCATTTCTCGGCAATGATGAAGCGGTTATCGCCGATATCGGAAAAGCCATTGCGGATGGCGATGCCTATATGAGCCGCGTAGAATCATCCATTCGGCAGGTCAGCGATTATGCATGGACGAACGCCGTCATCCTCGCCGACGGAGAGCTGAACGGATTGGCTGCCGAAGGGGCGATTGCGCTGACGGAAATCGCCAAAGTGCAGGCGCATGCGTACCATGTGCTGGACGTCCGCCATGGCCCGATGGTGACGGTCGGCCCGGATACGCTAGTCATCGCGCATTTGACGAATCGCGGCGCCGAGCATCAGCGAAAGCTGATGCAGGACATCCGCGCACGCGGCGCGAAAGTGATAGCATTCGGCGATGCGTCCGTAACGATTGCGCAGTCTGACGTTGATCTTGCGATCACCGCGGAGTCGCAGTTGTCGCTGCCCGTACAAGGCATCCCGTTCTTGTTCATCCCTCAGATCGTCGCCCTTTGCAGCGCGGAGCGGCAAGGCTTCAATCCGGATCAGCCGGAAGGCTTGACGGCTTGGGTCAAACTGTAGCCGGACTAAACAAAAAAGATGGCAGCCTGCTTTAGGCGCCATCTTTTTTTGAATTTCTTGCGCAGCTGAACACTCAATCCATCTTCGTCTCTTCAATCCAAGTCTGCCTCTTATTCCGCAACGCCGAAAGCGCGGCTTCCGCCGCCGAACGCTCAGACCGGAGTTGGTTGACGACGATCCGAACGTTATGAATCGCCTGCAGCGTCTGCTCCTGAGAGCTTTGAATCCGGCCTTGCACGATCCAATCCGTAATCAGGCCATCGAACCAGAAATCGGCCATTTTCAACGTGCCGCTAATATCGATTTCGACATGAATGGTGCGTTCCAAATCCTTCAGCTCATCACGGAATTCCAGCAGCTGATGATTCGCCTGATGAATGAAGTTCCTTGCATTGTCAATATGATCATGCTTCGCATGGTGAGTGATCATACCGCCGCCGCCCCATAAGTCCCATTTGCCCCAATTTTCCGCCTTCTCCAGGCTGTTTGAGGCATCCTCCAGCGAAGCCATCACCCGTTGACCGGCAGTCAGCGCTTCCTGGATCTCCTTGACGCTCACGGTCTGGTCCGCGATTTGCTCCTCCATCGCAGCCAGTTCCAGGGAAGACTCAGGCGCGCTGCGCAGCGCGGATTCTTTCGCGGCCATCAGCTGTTTGTAGTCGTGCTCAGCAGTTGAACAGCTGGCAAGCATTTCGCCAACCTGCAGCAGATTCGCTTTCGTGTCCTCCAGCTTTTTCTTCTCCTCCTGCAGCCTGAGTGCCGCAGCCAGCGCCTGCTGGCGCTCCAGTTCCAGCTGCTCGGCTTTGCTGCGCAGCACCGTATGAAAAAGATTGGTCAGCGTAAGTCCGGTGAGCTTATCGACATCCGCCTGTTCAGCTTCTAGCTGCAATTCATACTCAACGATCGCGCGCTCTTGAGCGTACTGTCGCTTTTTAAGCTCCTCTCTTCTGCGCTGCGCTTTCTGCAAGCGATGTACGCGTTCCTTCGCATCCGCCAGTTTTTGACTGAAATCTTCCCACATCGCAATCCCTCCTAGAGCCTCTGCCAAAGATTTTGATAAAGCCCCGTCAATGTCAGCTTAACGATGCCTTTTTCATCCAATGTGATCTCGCCGCTCTCATAGGCATCTACCGGAAATAGATAGAACGAAAAATCATCCCCATCTTTAAAATTGATGCCGCTAGTGCCATATGTCGCGCTTTCATAAACGTTGCCCTTATATTCGGCCTTCATCTTCGCCGTCATTTTCGTCGTAAACTCATGCTCGCCCAACGTCTCGTGGTACTGGCCTGATATTAAGGACGCGCCGTTATGCGAATAAGTTCCAACTGCCCGGAACCCGATTCGGTATCCGCCGCCTGAGACACCTACATTGTCCACCCACATCACATAGATCCGGTGCTTCCCATCGTTGTACAGCTCTTTGCCGACGTTGCTATCTAAATCGGACAAATCAATCGAAACGGAATATTCCCCATCGACGGCATGACCGTGCCGATCTGAAAAAACCGATGTGTCATTCACGATATCAGCCATCTCTCTGGTCCACAGCTCCGGGAGATCGGTCAACCGAAAAACGAGCCATATCCCGAAACCGACAATGATAAACGCACGAAGGAAGTTTGAACTGCGGCTGTCGTTCATCCTTGATCCTCCTTCGCACCGCTGGCATCGTCAAGTTTCTTCAACATATCGAACATACTGAGAATCACGCCTCTTTCAAGAAAGCTTGAAATTGCTCGAGCGTCGCGAATCGGTTAATGGTGACTTCTCTTTGAAGCAGGTGCCCTTCCAACTTCCGGTCCAGCTCCTCTACTGCGGCAAATAGCGGCTCTAAGTCCCGCGCGTCAAGCAAGGCTGTTAGATTTGGGAATCCATGGCTCAGATACAACTCCTGCTCTTGTCGGTTTAAGCGGCTTGGCCATAGCCCCTTCTCCGCAAAAAACAGAAAACGCGCGATTTCGTCTTGCACGCCGATCGCCCAATAGTACGCGCTCGGATAATCGTTCATCTCGCACGCGGTCTTCACTTTGTCGAGCACCCCCTTCACCTCCTCATAGAAGCCCTTCATTCGGTCGGGATAGGAGGGCGCTTCGGCGTAAGAAGCTTTTTGCTTTAGCACAATTGCAATCGTTTCCGACATAAGCTCCATGCACGCTTGCCGAATTGCCGCGGCCGACTGTTCCACCATAATTGTACGGGTGAGCAGCTCCAGACGTTTCGGCTTGAGCGGCAGTGCTGAAATCTGTTCCTCGTTCTTCCCCCAGCCTTTTGTATAGTAGGTTTGGTTTAATAGAGCAAGAGATTGAAGGATTGTTGTCATTACGCCATGCGCTTCTAAGCGAATGCAGGCTAAATCGTCCATGCGATCTGGCTTGCTCATTTCATAAACATGTACCGCAGCATCGCTGATCAGCGTTTCGGCTCTTTCCGTGAAATGTTTCCCATGCTTAGGGTTGCGGATATCGCTAACTCTCTCTCTCAGCTTCATGAATCGCTCATAATCCTCATCGGAGCGAACATACAGCAGCTTGCAATCCGAAATGATAGCCGTCTGCTGTTCCTCGAAGGCTGCCATACGTTCAGCCCTCTCCCAGCTGATCGGCCAGAAATCGAAGCTGATGTCGTTCACGATAAACTGCAAGCTTGCGCGGTAACCTTCCGAAGTTGCCGGGATGAAGAAGAAATCCAAATCCGACCGCGCAGTGGCACTGCCTTGAGCATAGGAACCATAATACGCTGCAACGGCAATCTCGTCCGGATATTTCGTTTTCATATAATCTATAAGCGCATCTGCAACGTCCATGACATGGAACATCCCGCCAATCCCCCTCAGCAACTGTTAAAAAATAACAACTCTAGTTTAACATGATATAGTGCATATAAAAACCCAACCGCTGGCCGCGAAAAGCACGGTTTGCGTTTGGGTTCCTAGCAGGAGATCTAGAACTATTAATAGGACGATTTACGCTTATATCTTTTTCGCTGCAGCTTTTGATAGACAAAAATATACCTGTCCAATTGCTGGCTAACATGAATGACCTTCTCGTGAGTGAGACTTCCAAGTTTACATGCCTGGTCATACATCTCGAAACGTAATGATTCAATTTTCTCTTTCATATAAGATTCCATTGCATCATTCTCCGTTCTTTTAATGACCCTCAGCAGCAGGATGCGCGATATCCAGAGAAAGCCGGTGTCCGAAATGGGTGCAAACAAGTATATTGAAAAGACCCGTGTAGAGGCTGATAAGGCTATATGGGTGCAAGCGAGTATATTGAAAAGACTCGTGTTTCGGCGGATAAGTAAAGAAAAAAACTCGGCGGACATTCCGCAGAGTTTCTCTTCTTCCACTAAATCTGGATAAATACCGTACCTGCTTCTACCTTTACGGGATACGTCTGCAAATCGACGCAAGCCGGTACGCGTACAGCCGCGCCGTTCGTAATATCGAAACGGCCGTTGTGCTTCGGGCATTCGATCTGCTTGCCCATCACAAGTCCGTCGGACAGATGGAATTTACCATGCGTGCAAAAGCCTTCTGTTGCGTAGTAATTGCCTTTATCGTCACGATAGACCGCAAAGGAACGGTCTCCTTCATCGAAACGGATAACATCCTCCACATCGATTTCGTCATCATCGCAAACTTCTACCCATTCCGCCATTATGCTTCACTCCTTGTTGGATAACTCTCGTTCGGGCCGTAACGGTAAGGAACCGCCGTAACCGGCAGCGGCTTGACGACGACGTAGGACGGATCGTCTTTCTGCTTGCGCAGCGCGCCGATGACTTCTTTCAGTGCCGCCCACAGGCTCGGCCGCGCTTCCGGACAGTCGCTCTTCATCTCTTCGTGCAGCTTTGGAAGCGCATGATAAGGCACCATCGGGAACATATGATGCTCAATGTGGTAGTTCATGTTCCAATACAGGAAACGGAAGATCCGATTCGTATAGAATGTCCGACTATTCAAACGGTGATCCAGAACATCCTCGTAAAGGCCGAGATGCTGCGTGACCCCGAACGTGAGAACGAGCAGAAAACCGTAGAACGTAGGAAGAATAACGAACATCGCAGGCAAAATGCTGCCCGTATAAATGCATGCGGCAATGACAGCCAGGAAAATCAACATATAAATGCGCGCTTCGCGGTAAACTTTATGATGCTCCGAAGCCGGGATATATTCTTTCTCATGCTCCTCCAGCTTGCCGAACGTATGCAGGATAAAACGTTTGATTTCGATCGGTCCGCCATACAGGTGGAAAAGCTGCATGTAAAGGATTTTCCAGATTGGCGGTCTTGCCGTAATGATCTCAGGATCGCGGCCGACGATAATCGTATCGGTATGATGACGGGAATGGCTCCAGCGCCATGGCGTTGCCGAGCGCAAAACGGTGAAGGATGCGAAGTGATAAACGACATCGTTCATCCATTGCGTCTTGAATGCAGTACCGTGGCCGCATTCATGCCATCTGGAGTCGCCAGGCGTCGTGTAAAGCAGACCGTAGAAGAAGAATGCAGGTACCGCCCACCAGGTGCCCCACGACATGTAAGCCAGCGTTCCGAGAATAATAAGTCCGATGAACCAAATCAGCGTGTCCCGGATTGCCGGACCATCCTTCCTCTTCATCAGTTCCTTCATCGTCTTGCGCGGAATCGGCGACGCATGCCATTCGGCGGACGCTAGGCCTTTCTCTTCGGCACGCTTGCTTTCAGCGCCCTTCAAGCTGTAGTCTCTGCGTTGAACTACGATTGCCATATTAAACTCCTCCTTCAAAATTTTGTCGTGCGCGGGCACGAAAATTGTCAAAAAAGAAAGCCTTAGAGGCTCTCAGGAATATAAATGTGCGTTTCCGTATAATGATGCTCCATCTCCGGCTGCTTGCCCGCAAACACATGGTCAAACAAAATCCGCAGCGATAAATAGCCTTGCCTCTCCGGATTCTGGACGATCGTAAAATCGATAATGCGCTCCTTGAGACCTTGCTCGGCTGCCGGCATCAAATCGTTGCAAACGACTCGAAGCGCGCCTTCCTTCTTGTGCTTCTTGATGACATCCACGCAAGCGCCAATGTCGCCCGTTGCCACGTAGATGCCGTCAATGGCATCGGCATGCTCCGTCAACGCGCGATCGAGCAGCGTGAAGGTATCCACATAACGATCGTAGCCTTCAATTACCTGCTGCACGAGAAGCCGGTTCCCATGCTCGGCTAATCCTTGCTTGAAGCCTTCTACTCGCGATCGGTGAGCGTGAAATTTCAAGCTTCCCGTCACGATCAGCACCTTCGCGTCCGCTTGTAACACCCGGTTCATGAGCCCTGCCGCGACCAGGCCGCTCTTATGCAGGTCCTGTCCGATAAAACAGATCCGTTTGCAGCCCTCCACGTCCGAGTTGAACGTGACGACCGGCACGTTCCGGCCGGCAGCAAAATCGATGCTCTCGCGAACAAGCTCATCATCCATGAATGAGTACATGATGCCGCTCACGCCTTCGTCCACGAGCTCGCGAATCGCCGCAGCACCTTCTTCCGGCTTCTGATTGTCCACAAACCGGTATTCCAAGCGCACGCCAAGATCTTTAAGCTCTTCTGCCGCGCTGCTGATGCCGCTTCGGATGGCTTCAAAAAATTGAATCTCCTTTGGAGGCATCACGATGCCGAACACAAACGGCTTCTTCTGATAAGCAAGCGCTTTGGCTGCGATGTTGGGAACGTAATTCAATTCATTAGCGATCGATAAAATCCGGTCGCGGACCTCTTGTTTTACGCCGGGCCTGTCGTTCAGCACCCGGTCAACCGTGCCGCGCGACACGCCTGCCTGCTTGGCAATTTCTCGAATGGTAACCGTCATAGTTCGCTCCTATGCCTCGTTAGTGCTCGGGCACATTCAATATTATAGTGTGAATGCCGCGATCTCACAAGAGCCTATTGCCTGGCAAGGCCGACGTTTTGTTCGCGCAGTACTCAATGCCGCTAAGTTGGCTTTATACGCCGACTGTTTTCAGCTTGCCGTCAAGGAATTTCTTCGCGCGTGGAATATCCTCTTCTTCAAGATGCTCGATGATGATCGGAATGTTCGGATGCTGCTTCGCAAGACGCTGCAGGTACAAGTCGTAGTTCAGATCGCCAAGGCCAGGCGCCGGAAGCTCGACTGCGCCAGCGCCGCGGAACGAATGCGATTCCGAAGCGTCGATTGCGGCATGCTTCTCACCCGTGTCTTCGGCGCGTTTGCAGTCTTTTGCGTGAGCGATTTTGATTTTGTCGCCCAGCGTATTGAAGATCTGGTTCAGCGTAGCGTCGATATGATCGATATTGCTGTCCGTGAAATAGTTGGTAGGGTCCATCATTAGGCCAAGACCCGGGTGATTCACGTCGGAGAACAGGCGCGCCACTTGGTCAACCGAACCGATGACGTTGTTCACGTAGTTCTCGATCATGAACATCGAGCCGTTGTCATAGGCGAACTTCGCCAGATCTTCGATTGTCTTGCACACTTCTTCGTAGGCTTCTTCCGTGCCGTTCTTCGGATCCCATACCCAGTCGCTCTCGATGTTGTATGTGCCGGTTTCGCTGACAACATACGGGCTTCCGAGATCACGCGCGAATTGCAGGATTTGCTTTACGCTATTTACGTTTTGCTGGCGTTTAACCGGATCCGGGTGAATCAAGTTCGTGTATGCGGAGACGCAGACGATCGGCAAATTCGCGTCACGGAACGCGTCGCGGATGATATGGCACTTCTCTCTAGTCAAAGCGTCGTACGACAAATCCATATCTTTGAAGGCAAGGTCCAGCTGAACGCAGGAAAAGCCGTCTTTCTTCATGCGGGCGATCGATTCTTGCAGCGAATACGGGTAGTACGCGTTAAAAATACCTACGGATAACATAGCAATTACCTCCACTAAAATTATTTTTGGTTAAATATTTCCGCAAACGTAACGGTTCTTTCTTCTGCAATCGACTTGTAGCATGCATCTACGCAAGCGATCGTTCTCAGGTTATCGCGGCCGCCGATTTCCGGCTCGGTATCGGATTCCACGGCGCGCAGCAGCTGCGCCATCGTGCCTTGGAACGCATCCGGGAACCAAACTTGATCCCATTCCGGACGAATCCACTCGTTCGGCGCTTGCTTCGTCGTGAACGCGAGCGTACTTGGGGAATGCTCCGGATAACGCGGCCAGCCGATCGTTCCCGTTGCCATGCCGTCAAGTCCTTCGACGCGCCACTTGATGTAGATATCTTTCTCTGTTCCTTCACCCGGCCATGCCCATACGTCATCCAGGCTTGTTGCCATGAGCTCGTTAGCGTACTGGAAGGTGTACTGCGTAATGCCGTCAATATGCTTGAACTTCGTACGCGGGTCTCTGCGGGTGACGGCCGTAATTTTCTCCGGGTCGCCGAACAGATATCGGAACGTATCGATATGATGGATACCCATGTTCAATATTTCAATTTGCTCGTATTTCTCCAGGTAAGCCTGCCAGTGCGGAATCGCGCGCATTTCAATCGTAGCCAATACCGTCTCGCCCAAGTAACCGCCGTCCAGGATCGCTTTCAACGCCCGAATGGACTGGTCGTAACGCATGTTGGAGTTAACCGCGAGTTTGATGCCCGCCGCTTCGCACAGCTCTACGATTTCGTGTGCCTCGCGCGAATTCATCGCAAGCGGCTTCTGGCATAGAATGCCTTTGATATGCGGCTGTTTGACCGCTAGCTTAACGACCTCAAGTTGACGGTCCGGTGGAAAAGCGATATCGAGAATTTCAATCTCGGGATCGCAGACAAGCTCTTCCCAAGTGCGGTGCACCTTCGGAATGTTCCGAAGCTCCGCGACTTCCTTAGCATTCTCATACGTACGCGACGCAATCGCTGCAGGATTGAAGCCGGCGTCGCGGTAAGCGACGAGATGGCAATCGCGCATAATGAAGCCGGAACCGATGCATCCTATGCGGTAATCCTTTCTTTTCGGCAATTCAGGGCGAATAATCGTGTTAAAATCGAGCTGTTTCATGGGATGTATTCTCCTTTGCTACTTTACTGACTCTTCGATCCATAATGCTGTCGTTAAACGGCATTCTTCTCCTGCTTGCAGGCCGCGTACGCCGGTGAGCTCATGCTCGTACGGGAGATTGAAGGCGTCCGTCACATAGGTATACGGCTCAATCGAGAACGCTTGATCCCAGTTCGGCCGGAACAGCAGCACATACGGGAATTGTTGATCCAACCCGTACGCAATCGTGTACCCCGTATCATGAAGCGCGATACGGCAAACCGGATCCGCGTTCGGATCGAGCGTCAGCAGCGTACAGCCTAGCTCCGGATATGAGCCTAATGCAATCCCGTCCTGTCTGATCTCATTGCTGAGATCGGTCGGCGCCGGTCTTCCGGTCACGAACGAAAGGTTCGTAATCGGCCATTCCTCCAGCGCGGGAATCTGCAGCCTAATGTTGTTATCGCTTTCATAAGGCAGAGAAAAATAGGGATGCAACCCGTAGGCGAACGGCGCTTCGACATCGCCTTCATTATGAATGACGCTGTCCATGTACAGCTTGCCGCCTGCTAGACGATATGTAATTGTAAAGGTCAACTCATGCGGGAAATACGCCAAAATCTCAGGGTAATCCGCGTAACGCAGTCTGCTGGTCACCCATGCGCCCCGTTCATCGGAAGCGCCGTAGTCGACCACTTCCCAAGGACGGACAATCAGCTCCCCGTGAAGATGATAATCAGGCGGTTCGTTAATCGGGAAATTGTACGAGCGCCCGCGAAATTCGAATTGCCCTTGGCGGATCCGGTTCGGCGGGAACAAGATCGGCGTGCCGTATTTCGAAGCGGCAGAATTTTCTTCCTTCAGTGTCTGCATGGAGACTGAAGTCTTGATCACTTCGCGTCCGCCGGTCGTAAAGCGGTACAGGTTGTTGCCGACCTCCGGCAGCAGCTCCGCGACGCTTTCGTTTGCGGAATCGGTCAATACCACAATGGAAAATCCGTCTTGTTGGCGGCATTCAGCTGAATATCTGCTCATGTTTTCCCTCCGATACATTCGTGGGTAAAGCGCCTGGCCTGAAACGGTGTCAGCGGTTTCACGCCCTCCGTGTGCCCGGGCACAGTTGATTATATAACAGGACTTATAAACTCACAACACCAATTTTTTATATTAAACAACGAAATAAGAGGCTCTGATATCCAGAACCTCTCATGTTCGCCGCTAAACTAAAATAAGTATGCCCCGAAGAATTCGGCCCTACTCTCCAGGATTTCGATCTATCATTCAACGATGTTGATATCCATGCAGTAGAGCAGGTTCATCGCCTCAGGCAGCGTAAAAGTCGCTTGGCGAATTGGATTTCGGCTCGGATCAATGGTGTAATTGACGGCATTCGTCAAATCGGCGCCTGTTAAATCCGTATCGTCAAACAAGCTTTCGCTGAAATCCGTTCCTTTCAAATCCGCCTTCGGCAGCTTCGCTTCCCGGAAATCAACGTCCTTCGCGCTGCATCCAACCCATGAACATTGCGGTAAGGAAAGGCCGATAAAGGTGGAATGGTTGAGCGTGCATGCCTCGAACTTCAGCAGGCCCGGCACCTTAATTCTGGGCCACTCCGCCTCGGTCCAATTAATGCCGACTAGCTTGGATTGCACGAAGCTCACCTGCGCGAACTTGCTCCCTGTCATTTTGCAAAGGTTCAAATCACAGCGGATAAACGTACAGCCCGTGAACTTGCATTCGTCAAACCGCGACTCGCCGAAGCTGCAGTTCGTGAAGATGCAGTCGTAGAAGCTGACATCGGCAAGCTCTTGCCCTGAAAATTGGATATTGTTGAAGGTCTCGTCAAAATATTCGCTTTCAATGAACATGCGGTCACTTCCTTGTACGTATTAGAGCTTCCAGGTGAACCAACGGCCGTGGCCGTCCGTTTCGGCCAGCGTCACGCTAGCGTGCACGCCTTTTATGTAAGAATCGAGGTGGAGCTCAGCATCCCACATGTTATTGTACAGGTGGAACACATCCCTAGTCTCCCCCAGCCGATGAATTTGATCGAATAGCCGTTTCTTCGCTTCCTTCGTCAATTGATTGGCAACATGCGTATGAAAAATACATAATGCATGCTCGCGATCCGCCGTGATTAGATCCAGATAAGCGATGCCATCGCCTTCGATGAGCTGAACCGCATGCTGCTGAAAATACCGGGCAGCGGCATTGAAATGATTTCGCCGATCGGCATGCTCCGGCCAAATTAACGCCTTCAGCCAAACTCGGTCTTCCTTGACCTGCAGGCGGTTCACATGCAGATCAATGCCGATCCGCGATGCTACCGGTGGACTATGCCGCGTGAGGAACGGCTTGTTTGCGCCTCGTATGGTCGTCTCGATGACGAAATCCGAATCTGGGTTGCCATAGTACTCATCCGCGCCATTGTAGCGATACCTGTACTGGTCCCACAGCAGCTGCAGACCGGCGCTGGTTCCGATTTCGACCAAAGCCAGCGGCTTGCCGGCGAGCCGATGGATATGGCAAAATGCGGGATACAGGTAGGCGCATCTGCGGACTTCGTTCGTCTGGACGAGCTTGGTTTCCAAAAGCCGTACGATCTCGTTGCGGTGCAGAAAGCAAAACGCTTTGAAGGCGGGGAATGCGGATGATGGATCTCGAGGCTGCTCAGTCAAGCTGGGGTAATACTGCGTGACTTCATGCTGTCTTCCTAGAATCAGCAAAAAATGGACAGCGGCCAGGAGCAGATTCGGGACCGGCTGTCCCGCCTTGCATGCAGTAAGCATGCCAAGCAGCTCTTCATCGGCTGCGATGCGATGGGAAAGCTGTTCATAGAGAGGACTAGACCCTCTGCACTCCCGGTCGGCGAACCTTTTAAACAGGTCGGAAAGGACGGACGTTTCCACGGCTACACCTCCGAGTAGGATGACTTTTTCGTCGATTTCTAACGTGGCATCTCCCACAACTTGAATGACTTCGATAATCGAAATGGCCTCATGTTAACGCGCATACGCTAACGGTTGCCACGCACGCTATTTAGCCTCGAATGACCCTTTTTGAAAGGCTGACGGTTCTCAGAAAGGCTATTTGGCGATTGGGGCAGTGAATTCTTCCGATTTGAACCAAGTAACGCCTCTGGCAACCGTTAGATTTTATCAAAGGCTATTGATGTGCAAATAAGCGCTGGAGCAACCGTTAGAATTTCCGGCTCTCTCCTGTTACCGCGTACACGCTAACTATATAAAAGTCGACAAAGCCGCCAATTAACAGATGGTGGGATTCTCTGCAATCTGAAGGAACGGCCCTACGGACGCTCCTAGAAGCCTTATCCAAGGGGCTTCTCTTCCTTCAGGCGATCGTAATCGCTCTTTGTCATGCCATAGACAAGCTCATCGTAATGCCGGCCCTTCGTGAAAATCATATCCCGCAGATGCCCCTCCTGCTTGAACCCGAGCCGTTCCTGCAATGCGGCAGAACCTTCGTTAAACGAATAGACGTGGGCATTGGCTTTGTTGTAGCGCAGCTCTTCAAAGTAATAGCGAAGGATGATTCGGACTGCTTCGGACGCAAATCCCTTGCGCCAATGCTCGCGGAAGACCGCTACGCCGTATTTGAACGTGCCGCTGCGCGGATTGCAGCCGTTCGTGCAAATGCTGCCGGCCAATTCGCCGTCCAGCGTCTCAATCGCCAGCCAGACGTTATCGCCGTCCGTCGGCCGTTCGGCCTGCCCCTCCGCCCAAGCCTGCGTCCCGTCCTCGGAGCGCGGAAAATAGATCACATCGCACAGCCTCGCGCTTTCGGAGTCGAAATCGTTCGCATGGAATAGTGCCCAGTCGCTGCGATGCGCCGGCCGCAGCCTGATTTTGCAGCCTGCCCATAGATAGGATTGCATGTTCGTCCCCTCCCTGGGATCGCTTCTATCGATCAAGCCCTAGCAGCTCGCTTACCGTGACAAGCCGATACCCTTGCTCCAGCAGCTCAGGCACCAGCACGGATAACGCTTCTAACGATTGCGAACGGTCGCCGCCAGCGTCATGGAACAGCAGAATGCTTCCATCCCTTATAGAGGGGCGGGTCTCAGCCAAAATATGCTCGGTTCCCGGCATGGCCCAATCATTGGCCCTCAAGTTCAGCCCATGGATGACTTTGTAGCCAAGCTCTGCGGCCACTACGAGCAGATCGTCGTTAACATCCAGATAAGGCGGACGGAAGGTGTTCGGTTTGCGCCCTGTCACTTCAACGATCAACTGTTCAGCCTGCTGAAGCTCGGCCCTCTGTTCGTCCTTGCTGATCTCGGGCATATGCGGATGGGTCAAGCTGTGGTTGCCTAGCTCATGACCTTCTTCATGTATCTGCCTAGCGATCTCCGGGTATTTGGCCATATTCGTTCCCAAGGTGTAGAACGTCGCCTTCGCGCCGTGCTGCTTGAACACATCCAGAAATTGCGGCGTCCACTCCGGATCGGGTACGTCGTCGAACGTAATGGCGATTAGTCTGCCCGCCGATTGAACCTCATTGATGATTTCCGCTGCTTTCATCTTCGCTCTCCCCTTCTACCTAAAAATAAAAAAAAGGACTACCAAAATCATATCGATTTTGGAGTCCTTGTACAACAAAATTACTCGTGCGTAGGCTCGATCGCAGGGTAGCCGATCTTCTGCCAGCGGAACAGATGCTTCGCGCGGTCCGACATTTGCTCGTAGGTTTCGATCGGAATTTGAACGCGGTTGTCGCGGTCCATCGCGCTGTAAATGAGCGCAAGGTTCGGACGAATCGAATCGCCGCGGTTCGGCGTGCCGCGGTGCCACATGCGCACGTCGCGGAGCAGGATCGAACCTGCAGGCATGTGCACTTTGATCGAGTGCATGTGCGGCGCCAATTCTTCCGGATTCGGGCCGTTCGGGCCGTAGTAGTTATCAGGCAGCAGGTGAGTGCCGCCCGGCCAAATTTCCATCGGGCCGTTGCCGTCGTGAACGTCGACGAGCGGAATGTTGAAGACGAGATCCGTAATCGGCAGGTGCGTGTTGCACAGATCGCCGAATCTAGCGCCGTAATCCGGGTGAACCGGCTGCGATTTCTGGCCGCCAGGAAGCGACGTGTTCGACGAGAACAGCGTTACGGAGTAGTCTTTGCCAAGAATGCGGTCCATGATCGCCAGTGCGAACGGGTGCTCGATAACGAGCGGATCATTGAACGGCGCTTGGAACGGAAGGAAGATGCCGAGGTGGTTCGTTCCTTCGTTAAAGCCGGTTTTATTCAAATAAATTTCTTTGCCATGCTTATCGATGAACCAGTCCATCGCTTCCTGGAACGCGGTGCGAAGCTCGACGACTTTCGCTTCAGGCAGGACGCCTTCGAGAATCACATAACCGTTTACGCGAATCAGGTTAACGGCAAGCTGGATCGTTTCTTCATTAAGAGTAAGCGTATCCAATTCTTGTTGACTTACTTTCACGATCATTCACCTCACGAAATTGATGTCTTCATAGGACAGGTAATACCTTTACTAAAATAGCACTTTTATTCCCGAAATACTAAACTTATTATCCGATCCTGATCTCACTTTACGGACATTTACCCGAAAATAAGCGCAGTCCGGCGCTTTTGCCCCTCCTTTCGTCGCGATCGTGCGATCATACTCCTACAGTATGGAACAATCAGGCCAAATTTATTTGGCCTGTCTTCCTGGCGTGGCCTCGATAAGATAATAGAAGCCCGTCGTTCGGATTCCGCGCCCAGTCGCATGTTTCTCAAACTCCGCTTTAATCCGTTCATAGCAAAACGCTCTAACATACTCTGCAAAAGTATCGCGCTGACCGAAGCAAACCAATGCCAAAATATCTTCCGCCGATGGGATCCATACCGTTTCTTGCAGCCTCTTAAGCTCGTTGACCCGAAGCCCGCTAGCTTCAAGCCGTTCTACGATCCTATCTAGGATAGGCGTCCCAGGCGCCGGCGGATCGAATAGACCCGGAAAGCATCGGCCGAGCTCTGCCCCTTCTCCATTCCCATCCCCAGGATGAAAGAGCAGCAGCGTGCCGCCTGGGCGAACGACCCGATTGCCTTCCCGGTACCAGCTCGTCGGCCCTTTCTTCGTGTAGGCGATGTCAAAGTAATGATCCGGAAACGGCAAGCTCTCCTTCGTGCTGCCCTGTACGAAACGCGCATTCGGCTTCCCGGCCAGCTTTGCCGTCTCAAGGTAGCCTGCCGTCAGATCGAACCCGACGATCTCCTCCACCCTGTCTGCCCATCGGTTCGTATAGCTGCCATGTCCGCATCCGACATCAAGCACCTTGCCGCGCATGACGGCGGCAAGCTTCTCCGTTAGTGCGTCTTCGGCCGGCTTGCCCTCGATGTCTTGGTTCCACGTAAACTCGTACTTGCCTGCAGCCGCAGCCAGCTGTTCATTCCACGGCTGTGATTGCGGACTTCGATACTCCGGATGGTTTCTTACGTCAGGGAACATTACGGTTCGCGCCTCCTCGCCTATTTCGATGCAGCTTGACTAGCATACAGAATATTTTTCCAGCTGGCTAGTAGTAAACGCAATAAAAGAACCCGCTTCAAGAAGCGGGTTCAGGGTTACGGTATAACGATCTAACGGTTACTCCTTACGCTCCCCGCCTGATTTCGCCGCAGTCGCCATCAGGAATGCGTTCAAGCAATCGATACAAATGCATGCCTTTCCCCGCAGCTCCGCCGGGACCAGCTCGAAAATCCCGCTAGGAAACAGCTCGCTGGCGCACCAGCAAGCATGGCTTCCTTCGCAATCGTTCCGGTTATGGCAAATGGGACATTCCTTCTCATGCCGGTGGACATCTTCATTCATGCGATTCACCGACTCCTTATTCGAATTATGCGTCAGCAGGCACGGCGTACTTCTGTCTTGCCGTCCGCGTCGCTTCAACCATATTCCGCAAGGCGAGCACGGTCTCCTCCTCCTTGCGGGTCTTCAAGCCGCAGTCCGGATTGATCCAGAACTGCCCGGGAGAAAGCACGCGAAGCGCGCGGTCGATCATGGCCTCCATCTCCTCCACAGCCGGGATGCGCGGACTATGAATATCGTACACGCCCAGGCCAATGCCTTTGTCATAGGTTTTATTCTCGAAGCTCGCAATTAATTCCCCGTGGCTGCGGGACGTTTCGATGGAGATGACATCCGCGTCAAGCGCGCTGATCGCGTCGATGATTTCATTAAATTCGCTATAGCACATGTGGGTATGAATTTGCGTTTCGTCCTTCACGGTTGCCGTCGCCAGGCGGAAGGCGCGAACCGCCCAGTTCAAGTAATGCGGCCACTTCTCCCGTTTAAGCGGCAAACCCTCGCGAATCGCCGGCTCATCCACTTGAATCATCCCGATGCCGGCCGCTTCCAGCGCTTCGACTTCCTTGCGCAGCGCAAGCGCAATCTGATAAGCTACTTCTTCGCGGGACAGATCGTCGCGAACGAAGGACCAGTTCAGAATCGTGATCGGCCCGGTCAGCATCCCCTTCACCGGCAGCTCCGTAAGCGACTGAGCATAGACCGTCTCCTCCACGGTCATCGGAGCGTCCAGTTCCACATCCCCGTAAATGATCGGCGGCTTTACGCACCGCGAACCGTACGACTGCACCCAGCCGTTCGCCGTGAACGCGAATCCGGCAAGCTTTTCCCCGAAAAATTCAACCATATCGGTGCGCTCGAACTCGCCATGCACGAGAACGTCGAGCCCTAATTCGGTCTGAATGCCGATCCAGCGCTTAATTTGTTCCCGGATAAACCCGTCGTACTGCTGCTCGCTCCATGCCCCTTTGCGCCATTGATGCCGTGCGCCGCGGACTTCAGCCGATTGCGGAAAGCTGCCGATCGTTGTCGTTGGCAGAAGCGGCAGCTGCCAGCGTTCTTTCTGCGTCTCCCGCCGCTCGGCAAAGCTGCTTGCCCGGGCAAACGGCTGCGTCGCAAGATCGGCAATCCCCTGCAGCGCTTCGCTGCGGGCACGCGATGGCGACTGCTGCAGCGCTTGGCGGCTGCGCTGCGACTCGTCCAATTCCGCGCGAATCGCTTCTTCGCCATGCCTGATTCCACGGGCAAGCAGCGCCGCTTCCTCAAGCTTCTCATCGGCGAAGGCAAGCGCGCCGCGCAGCACCGCGTCAAGCGCTGTCTCCTGCTCCGCGCTGACCGGCACATGCAGCAGACTGCAGGAAGGCTGGACGATCACGCGATCAGCATCAATCTTCTCGCAAATCCGCTGCAGCGTCTCCAGTTTACGATCCAAATCGGACCGCCAAATGCCTCTACCGTCGATAATGCCCACGCCCAGCACTTTATCCGCAGGAAATCCGTGCGTTAGGACCGCTTGTTCGTTCCTGCCGCCATCATGCACGAAGTCGAGCCCGATGCCGTGAACCGGCAGCGCGGTAATCGCTTCATAACCCTCGATGGCTTCAAAGTACGTTTGCAGCAGGATGCGAATGCCTGGCGCCTCCTTGCGCAGCGCATCGTATATCCGATTGATTCGACCATACTCAGCTGCATCCAGCGATGTGCACAGTACAGGCTCGTCGATTTGCACCCATGCCGCGCCTTCCGCTTCCAGCTCGCGAAGCACCTGCGCATACAGCGGCAGAAGCGCCTCGATCCACCGATCCGTTTCCGCCTCCGTATAGCCCTTGGACAATTTCAGGAACGTATACAATCCGAGCAGAACCGGCCGGCCATCGATGCCTAGCTCGTTCTTCGCCTCCCGATACGCATCGACCAACCGGTTATGGGTCAGCGTTGGCGTCAGCCCGTTCAATTCAGGCACGATATAATGGTAGTTCGTGTTGAACCATTTGGTCATTTCGCAGGCCGCCGCCGCTTGATTCCCCCGCGCCAGCGCATAGTAGAGCGCCAGATCCGGCTTGCCGCCGGCGGCATGGTCGCCGAACCGTTCCGGAATCAAACCGAACATGACGGCGGTATCCAGCACGTGATCATAGTATGTAAAGTCGCCGACTGGAATAATATCGATTCCTGCAGACCGCTGCTTGCGCAAGTGCTGAAGCCGGATCGCTTTCAGCTGCGCATGCAGCTCGGCCTCTTTCAAGTGCCCTGCCCAATATAGCTCCAATGCTTTCTTCCATTCCCGGCCGCGCCCAATGCGCGGGTACCCTAGATTTGCGCTTTGTACCATGATGATCTCTCCTTGTTTCGTTGATAAGGAAAAGATACCACTCCCGCGCCGCTATAAGGTAACTCCAATAAACTATTGCCGGTTATAGCAAAAAGCTATATGAAAGAGCCTAATTTTCTAGCGTAGCTTTAAGAGCCTCCACATATTCCAGTGCCAGCTTCGACAAAGCCGCATTCCGGTGACAAATCCATCCGACATGGATCGTCTCTTCGCTCGCAAGCGGAACGGGAATGATCTCGTTGCCGTTCAAGTCGGCGCTCAATACGCCCGTCGATATCGTGTAGCCGTTCAGACCGATCAGCAAATTGAACAGCGTTGCGCGGTCGTTCACCCGGATGCTCTTCTTATGGGACAGCGTGCTCAAAATTTCTTCGGCGAAATGAAACGAATTGTACTCGCCCTGCTCAAAATGCAAATACGGATAATCCTGCAGCTGCTCGAGCGTAATCACCTTTTGCTTGGCAAGAGGATTATAGACGCTTATGAACACATGCGCTCTAGCCGTGAACAGGCTCGTGAACATCAGATTTGCGTTTTTGAGCAGCCGGTTCATGACGTTTTTGTTGAACTCGTTGACGTAGAGTATGCCGATCTCGCTGCGCTGCGTCCGGACATCCTCAATAATTTCATGCGTCTTCGTCTCGCGCAGCGCAAGCTCATACTCGTCCTGTCCGTGCTCGTTCACCAGCTTGACGAACGCATTCACGGCAAACGCATAGTGCTGCGTCGAGACGGAGAAATGCTGCGGCGCAGGCTTTGCGTTCTTGTACCGGCTCTCCAGCAAATCCGCCTGCTCCACTACCTGGCGCGCATAGCCGAGAAATTCCGCGCCTGCCTTCGAGAGCAGAATGCCCTTGTTTGTCCGCTCGAATATCGTAATCTGAATCTCTTCTTCCAGCTCCTTGATCGCGTTCGACAGGCTCGGCTGCGAAATAAACAGCCGTTTGGCCGCCTCGTTAATGGAGCTCCGGTTGGCCACCTCGATGACATACCGCAACTGCTGCAGCGTCACATCCACCACTTCCTTGCTAATTACATTTGTTCTCATTCTAGTACAAAGCGTCCGGGAACAAAAGAAAAAAGGCCGCGCATAACGCGGCCTGTCACACCTTAATGGAACGAACGCCAGAAGGCGCCATCCGTATCAATGATGCTTCTGATTTCGGCGAACGGAATCGTGAACGTCGGGAACCCGGCCGCATACGGCGCGATTTCGTAGGGCTCGAAATAGAGATGCAGGGCATCCTCCGTCACATAGAACGGCTGATCCGGGCGAATGCCTTTGTAAGCGTCCGGGAACACGTAGGAATATTGCGGATCTTCTTTGATCTGCTTCCCGACGATGTCACTGAGCACCTTCACATAATCGCTTCCCGGTTTGAAAAGATCCTTCAGCGCATACATACGGCCGGTCGACAGGTCTATAATCGCGTACACCCTGGTCGGCATGCCATGGGCAGCGCCGAATGGATAGTTATAACCGATCAGTTCAAGCTCCAGCAGCTGCTGCTTGAAGAATGCCACCTCAAAGTCGCCTGTGTACGAATATTCGAGCTTCGTGTCCGGCGGGATCGGCTTCACTTGCGACATTTCGCGCAGCTTTGTATTGACGGACCGTTTGGCGGCTTCGTCCGACATGCCTTCTACCTGAGGATAGTAAACCAGGTAATCCCGGTTTGGCTTATATTTTTCCTCCTTCACATAGTAAGGCTGCTTTAGCGGGATGACCGTGTTCTGCTGCCAAACGACGCGGCCTGCGCGGTCCAGGTAGGAAAGACGCAGATCGACATAAGACTTGATGAGGCCCCCGTGCTCCAGTGTAAGGATACCGCTTCCGTCGACACGCGGAAAGCCGGGCGCCGGCTTGCCGGAGGTATCGATGAAATAGGTCTGCTTCCCATCCGAAGCGGACGCGACGCCGTCCTTGTAATCGAAAACATCAGTGTAGACAAAGTCCGTTAGCAGCCGGCCGTCCCAATCCGCAATGGCAAAGTTCGAGCCAAGGTAAGGCTGATCCTTATTGATCGCGCGGCCGAGCGCAAAGCGCCCGCTTCCCAGGTTTCGGACATCGTTATATTCCGGCTTAACGATATACGTTCCCTGTTTGTTGATGACGCCGTAATTGTTCCGGTAATCCTCGGAGGTGTTGACGATGGCCCTGCCGTCTTCAAACGGCATCGCGGTGGAATAGGCCGGTTGAATGACGACGTTGCCCCGTTCGTCCATATATCCGGCTTTTCCGCCTGCCTCTTTGACGAAGGACAGCAGCCCGTCACCAGGCGGGCCTACGACCATATAGGGGGAGTACGTGTGGATTTTGCGCCCATCAGGCCCGATCAAAGCGTACTCATTGTCTTTCACTTTGACAAGCGCCTGGTTATCGCGAAAATCATTCGCTTCTTCAAATTGCGCAGAAATAACGGGGTTGCCCTGCAAATCCAAATAGCCGTATTTCGACGTATCCTGGCCGCTGCTATCTTTTACGGTGTCATTGAAGACGGCTCTTCCGCCCTTCATGTCGGCGATATACGGATAAGCCCGATTGGTCAGAACCGTACCGCTCTCGTTGATCAGCTTGAAGCCTTGATGATCGATAACGGCCGCCCGATGTTCGGAAAATTGGCCGATCGAGTCGTATTTCGGAGGAACGACGTATTGCGCGGAGGCATTGATAACGCCATATTTCCTATTCTCGGCCACTACGGCAAGATCATTGTCCTGAAAATCGCTTGCATCGTCGAAGCGCGGCGGTATCGCCATGCTTCCTTTGCTGTCGATATAGCCCCATTTCATGCCGTCCACGGTTTTGAGCGATGCCGGGAACAATTCCACTACACGCTGCGAGCGAACCGGCTCCAGCACATCCCGGATATTCTGCTCCAGCTCAAGCAGCGTCTCCCGAGTCGGCTGGGCAAACGCCAGCGCCTGATGGACGGAAACGAGCGCGGGCTCCGGCGAGCCGGCGCGGTACTGCGCGTCCGCGAGACAGTACCAATAGAGCGGATACTGCGGATATTGCCATACTAATCGCTCATAATAGCGGACGACATGCGGAAAATAATAGCTGTAAACGTCTTGCGCCGGAACGAAAGCGCCGCCTTGCCATCTCAGCACCTCGATCCGGTAAGATTCGCCGCTGTTTTGAAGCCAGAGCGCAAGCTCCGCCTTTCCGTCTTGGCCATTGTCACCGGGCATATCGATCGCATCCAAATAGCTGTAGCTCATGCCGGACGGCGCAACATCCCGCAGTCCTTCCTTAGACCATTCATAGACCGACAGCTTCGACCACTGCTCATTGAGCTGCCAGCCGACGATCAAGTTGTTCCGCCCGGCTCTTAACACCGGCATGACCGTAAGCCGGGAAACGCCGTATCCCGGCCCTTTCGCTTCCGCGGCCTTCTCCCAAACGCCGTTTCGAGCCTGCAGCACCATCAGATGAAGCTGGCTGCGAAACCGGTAAACCGCGGCAATTTCCTGCATTCGGTCACCGTTTAAATCCGCTGCACACACCGCCGCATAAGCGGCGGACGGGTTGATCAACATCAGCTCGGCACCGCTTGGCATGTTCGCCAAGGCGATTTGCACCAGCTGCTGTTCGTTCGCGGCCATGTCAGCATCCTCCCTCTCCCCGCATTCTTCGCCTAATCGTATGCGGGTTGATGCCAGATATGCCTATTTATGGTGAATTGATTCCTCCCTAAATAAAAAACCCGGCCGCGCGTACAACTACGCAGGACCGGGTTTCCGTCAGGATGAATGCAGGACTAGCTCCAGAACCAGAAAATAAGCAGCAGCATCGTAAAGCGCACAACCTCATACGATGTGTCCACGGCAACTACGAGCCAGCTCTTGAACTGCCAAACTTTCTTGCCGACCGTGAACGGCAGCGTATAGCCGGCAGTGAGCAGCATCGTGAACCAGAACGCGCCGGCCAGCGAATCGCCGTCATAGCCGAAGGCCTGTCCGCCGGCTTTCCACAGCTGCAAGCATACCGAAAACGCAATCGATGTGATGAACGAAACCAGAATGTAGATGATAAAGGATTGAATCTTCGTCGCCTTGCTCGGTTCGTCCGGGCCGGCTACTTTACCGTACATATCCCGTTGATAAGGCTTCTTCCAGATGACGGCCATCCATAGAAAGCCCAGTACCAATGACAGTACGCCCGTTACCGCAACCGCCCCGTAATTTACTTCGCTTAACAGCATAAACAATACCCTCATTTCGATAAATGTCGTTTAATACGAAACCATTTGGTTTCACTTTATGAATCCGATTATATACAACCATTTGGTTTCCTGTCAATCGCCTTTCCGCAAAAAATTCCGGCCTCCTATCAGGGAACCGGAACCTCATTTAAAGCCACTCTCGCTTTACCCGTTTACGTCCAAGCCTGCCGGTCTTGCATGCGGCGTGCGGCGCTTCAAATTCGTGATCGCCACGCCGACCAAGATGAGCGCGCCTCCTGCGATTTGCGCCGCATGAATCGGGTCTCCGAGGACGAAGTAACTCACCACGATGGCAACGAAAGGCGGTATGTTCATAAACATCGCGCTCATCGATGCGCCGACAACCGCGATGCCCTGATTCCACCAGAACCCGGCTAATCCTTGACCGATTACCGCTACGACAACCAACAACACCCAGACGAACAAACGGTGGCTTCCGTGCAAATGTCCGCTCCACGCCTCGACGCCTACTGCCGGCGTCATGAGGATCGTACCGATGACCGTGGAATAGATCGTCACCTCATAAGAAGTCAGTGTAATGGTCAATTTGCGGATGAACAGCAGGCTGACCGACATGCCAAGCATCGCCGCGAGCAAGTAAATGTCCCCCTTGGAGATTCCGATTTCCTTGCCCCCATACAGCACAATACAGACTACGCCGACAAGCGCGACCAAGGCACCTGATATTTTTTGCACCGACATCGTTTCGTTTAGAAACATACGGGACAGCAGCGTCGTCGCAATCGGCGATAACGCGATAATGAGTGCGGCATTGCCGGCCGTCGAATGCTGCAAGCCGGTGAAATAGAACAGCTGGTTGATGAGCGTGCCGGTAATGCCGGCTAGCATCAGCAGTCAGAACTCCCGAATAGTCGGACGCCTGACGGATTGGCCGACCAGAGCAACGCTGATCAGAAAGAGCGACATGACGACTAACCTGGCAAAGGACAAATAAATCGGCGAGAAATCACGCAGCATATAGGCGCTGGCAACATAGTTGCCGCCCCAAAGCAGCGATACGGCACATAGCTTGAATAGTACAGTGCGGTCTTGCATCGTTATATAAGTCTCCTTGATAACTCGCGGCAAGGCCGCGAGCGTAGTTGCTTTGCGCCATTCGGACCACATACGTGACCGATTGCTGGATTGATTATAGCACCGATTGCTTACGTTAACGTTAGTTTTATCAAAAAATAAATCCAGTTTTACTTTCCAGCGGCATAAAAATAAAAGGAGCGGATGATCGACAAGCCAAAACTGGGAGATGAACGTCAATGAACACAGGAAAAGCTTTGCGGTTATTGGTGATCGGTTTCGTCATAGCCATCCTTGCGATCGGAATGCTGCCCTTCCTTGTCGTTTACAGCTGGAGCGATCTTTACGGCATAACTGAAATGGAGCCCGCCTCCACCCCGCTGTCGGTTTTGTTAAAGCTGCTAAAGCAGCAGTGACGACATTAATAAAGGCACCCCATTCTTGGGGTGCCTTCGTTCTGTTACGCATGAATCGTGCCTACCGATAAAGCTTCGTACTCCCAAAGCACGCGCTGCACGTCATGAAACCGGTTCTCCTCGCAATTGATCAGGACCGCAATCTCCGGCAGCCGCTCTTTCACGCGGAACACCTGTTTAAAGTATCGGGATTGCATGAGCCTAGTGATCGTATAGCCCGCGAAAAATCCCGCTCCCGCTGCCAGAAGCCCCCAAATAAGCGGCCCCCAGTGAGCAATAAAGCCGAAGCTGATGCCAAAGACGCTCATCGCCGTAGCCGTGGCCATGCCGAATTCGAATGCCATCGTTTTTTTGTTCGGATGGCTGGTCGCGCTTTTGTCGATGCGCTCATCGTTGTTATCCATCATCACCGTCATGATCGAAGACCGCTCCACGCCAATCTCCTCAAGCACGGCGAGCGCCTGCTCTACCTCGATGGAATGTTCAAAGGTACTAATGATCAACAACTGGCTCCTTCTCCCTTCCAAACAAGTGTAGACGGAAATGCGGATAACGCTCCGAGAGGAACCGCTTCTGTTCAAGCCGGAACAAACGGTTATGATCGCGCGCGGACATATAAGCGTCATACATGGCTCCGCCAATGACGGAAGGCATGAAGAGCAGCCATTGCGGTTCCAGAATCGCATTCGCCTCGGTTAGCTTGCCCGTTAAGATCAAGAAGACGGATTCGTGGGAATGTGACATCGTCATATAAGTGAACCACCAGAACACGCCGTAAAAACCAAGCGCGATCCTGTTGTTGTACAACTGGCCAAGTCCGGGGAAGAAAAAGGAGCATGCCATGGCCGCAACGGGACGTTTAGGACTGATATTCGTAATGTTCCAAGGTTTAATCAGATTCGCCTTGAAGCGGGCGTTTTCTAACTTTGCCAAGTGGTACATCCGGTTTGAGTCAATCGCTTTTACATAGCTGTCCCAGATGGCGAACAAATAAACGATGGCATAGGCAAACAGCCATTTCGGCTCCAACACGTCAATAGCCTTCTGAAACTGACCGCTGAAGGAGTACGCGACCGCTTCATTCACATGAGCAAGCGTATTAATGACTACCTCCCACGCCGACAATATAAACCCTCGTATGAATTGGTGCAGCAGGAAATGGCCGAAGCCCGGGAATGAGATGGACCACCAAACGATGATTTTGGGATCTTGCCAGCGCAGGCAGGATAATCCGTCTAGGCTCAGTAACGCTTGCTGCCTGCGTGCCATTGGCTCTTGCTCCTCATGTTCGTGGTGGATTTGGCTCTGACGAACGTTTCTCGAATGAAATTGTACATGAGCACCATCAGCGTTTGGACGAGGAGGTAAATGTAAAACGAATAAGTCAGCCTCCACCCTTTATATTGAAAGACGTCAAACTGAACGTTCAACGCTTCGAAACATACCCCGAGCACAGCCCACAGCAGGATATAGCCGGTGATGGCGACGCCGCTGATTCGGAAGCGATAATAGAAATAGGTGAACAAAAAGCCGAATGCAGGGTACAGCAGCAACGTGAGCGCATCTGGACCGTTGAAGGACGGGATGATGTTCGTATTGTAGAAATCGAATGGCGGCAAGCCCAATGTATTATCCAGACTAAACGCTAAATCCAAGCTGAACAGCATCATAATCATGCTGACGGAAGCAGGAAGCGCTTTGCGAAGCCTCCAAATTATCGTATAAGCGACAATCAAGCAGGCAGACGTGAATAACACGTTTTTCTTCTGAATCAGAAACTCAACGAAACTCATGCAAAGCCCCATCCTTCCCGAGCACACGGCGATAAGCCAGCATGGCCAGCCAAGCGGCCGCGATCAGAAGCGGCGCTTTCGAAAAAGTTACCCACGGCTCCCAAATCGATGCATCCTTTAAGATATCCAGCCGCCTTAGCATCATGTTCAATAGGATCAATAAAGCGGTAAAGAACAAATACCAGCTCCACTTATGCCGTGCCAACCGGCTCGAGTTCATGAGATCTACCGCCCAAACGACGATCGTTGGCGTGATGAACTTATGCGCAAAGATGCGCACGAAAAAATCGGACAGCCGCATGGAAGGGACAACCATCTTCAAATTTAAGGATACAAGGGTGAAATAGGCGTCATGCAGGATGACGACAAGCAACCACCCGAATATCAACTCAAGCAGATGCAGACTCTTCTCCGTCGCAAAAAACGTCACGATTAGGATAAAGAAGCCTGTGACTAATAGAATGTGATCCATTGAATGAATGCCCTCACTATCGTCCGATGACTCCGGTAATCTTACAAATATGCCCAATTATGGCTGCTTTTAAAAGCGTTTCCGTGTAACGCGGCTTGGTTCCGAATTCCAATCTTCTACACAAAACAGCTGCCGGATACCGGCAGCTGTTTAATATCAGGGCTATCGATTGACATTGATAGTCTCAAGGCGTATACAGTAGAAGTAAGAAAAGGAGGTCATGGGAATGAAGGATCGAAATCAAGTCGTCATGGTAACCGGCGCAGGGAGCGGAATCGGCCGGGAAATCGCAATCGCCTATGCCCAGCATGGCGCCTCATTGATTCTAGTCGATCGCAACGCGGAAGCGATTGCCGCAACTTCAGAACGGATTCATAGGCTTGGCTGCGAGCCGCCGGTCTGCCGAACGCTCGACTTAAGCGACGCGCAAGCGATCGCCTCATGCTTCAATGAGTTGAAGGAAAGCGTCGGCCGGCTTGACGTACTGATCAATAATGCCGGACTAGGCATCTGGAAGTCGGTGTATGATCTGACCGTCGAGGAATGGGATTACGTCGTCAATACCAATTTGCGGGGCAATTTTCTGTGTTCGCGCGAAGCAGCCAAGCTGATGAGAGCCGGCGGCGGCGCGATCGTCAATATCGCTTCGACGCGGGCGCTGATGTCCGAGCCCAATTCGGAAGCCTATGCCGCCTCGAAAGGCGGAATTTTGTCCTTAACGCATGCGCTCGCCCTCTCGCTGGGACCGGATCGGATTAGAGTGAATGCCATCAGTCCGGGCTGGATCGAGACTGGCGATTATTCGAAGCTGCGGACAGAGGACCATGAGCAGCATCCTTCAGGGCGCGTCGGCAAGCCGGACGACATCGTCAGAGCCTGCCTCTACTTGACGGATCCGCGCAATGATTTCGTGACCGGCACGAATCTCGTGGTCGATGGCGGCATGACGCGCAAAATGATCTATGAGGAATAGTTACCAGAGCCTTTCCTTTGTCTCCCTCGGGATACATAGCGTGATAAACCACCATACCGTAAATCCGATGCAAATATAAAACATCAAGTCTCCATGAAAAAATAACCCAAACAGCGTCCAGCTGACGCCGGACACTGCAAACCACATCCATGAGCTAAAAACGAAGAACCATACCGCAATTTCCGAAAACAGCTCGGCAATGAATTCCCCGATCATTTCCAGCAGCTCCATTCCTCTCCCTCCAGCCGGCAGTAATGCTTAGAACTAGTGTATGTGATCGGCTGAGAGCCCTTGCATAGCGGTTGACGCAGCCGTTACAGGGGTTTACGATTAGGAACTGAGGAAGTCGCAGGAAAGAAGGATGAATCCTGGTGAAACGAACGGCCGACTATTTGCAGTCCGATTGCGAAAGCTGCTTCGGTTTATGCTGCGTTGCGCTGCCCTACGCGGCATCGGTTGATTTTGCGACCGACAAAAGCGCCGGTCAGCCATGCGGCAATTTGCAGTCGGATTTCCGGTGCGGCATTCACGGACAGCTTCGGGTTCGCGGATATCGCGGCTGCACGGTCTATGATTGCTTTGGCGCCGGACAGAAGGTATCGCAAATCACCTTTGGGGGAAGAGATTGGCGGCAGGCACCGGAATCCGCGGCGCGCATGTACGAGGTTTTCCCGATCATGCGTCATCTGCATGAGCTGATCTGGTATTTGCACGAAGCAATGGGATTGCCTGCGTTGGCAGAGCAGCACCGCGACTCCATTAGCGATGCGCTAACGCAATCAGAAGCGTATACGGAGCTGCACCCAGATGCCCTGCTGAAGCTTGATTTTGCCGCGCACCGGGCCGGCGTCAATACGCTGCTGCTCGAAGCAAGCGAGCTCGCGAGATCGGAAGCGCGCCGCCGTCATAAGCCGGCTAAAGGCAAAGCCTACGGACGAGGCGACGATCTGATCGGTGCCAAGCTCAAGCAAGCCGACCTGCGGGCGGCGAACTTACGAGGCGCTTACCTGATTGCCGCTGATCTGCGCGGAGCGGATCTACGGGACGCGGATCTGATCGGCGCGGATCTGCGTGACGCCGACTTGCGAGGCGCGGATTTGACGACGGCCATCTTTTTGACCCAAGCCCAGATCAATTCGGCTAAAGGAAACGGCAGCACGAAGCTCCCTCCTTCACTTGTCCGCCCATCGCATTGGCTGGAGGCCGCGGAGAAAAGAGCATAACGAAGAGCCGCGATATTCGCGGCTCTTTGTTGTTATAAGGATGGGTAATCTTTGTAAATAAGGGAATCCTAACATGACTACCTGAAATAGAAAGCTGAGGACGGCTATGAACGTTGGCAAGAGCGTGAAGGAGAATGAGCTCCTCTTCCGAAACCTATTCCAGCACTGTTCGGACATCCAATTTCGCGAGCTGACCATAAACGGCGGTACCAAGCTGCTGCTCATCTATGTTGACGGCATGATCGATACGGACGTCATGACGACCAACGTCCTGAAACCCTTATTATATGACGGCCTGCCTCAAGGCCTCGGTACAATCGACAGCATTGCGCAAATGTGCGATCTAGGGCTTTTTGCCGTCATGCAAAGCGAGAAGCTCACGGATTGCAGCGAGATCGAGGACCGCATTATGAAGGGAAATGCCGCCATTTTGGCCGATGGCGAGGATTGCGCCGTCCTTTTGAATTGCACCAAATTCGAAACGAGAGGCATCGAAGAGTCGTCGAATGAAGCGGCGCTCCGCGGATCAAGGGAAAGCTTTACGGAGCTGCTGCGGACGAATACGACGATGCTGCGCAGAATCGTATCGACTTCCAATCTGAAAATGGAGTCCGTTGAAGTCGGGCGATTAACCAAAACCGAAGTGGTCATTTCTTATATCGAAGGGATAGCGCCAGCTAACGTCGTAAATGAAATCCGTTCGCGCATCCATCGGATCAGGCTGGATGCCGTTCTGGAATCCAGCTATATCGAGGAGTCAATCGAAGACACCCACTACTCTCCTTTTCCGCAAATGGTCATCACCGAACGACCGGACATCGTTTCCGCAGGTCTCATGAAAGGAAAAGTGGCCGTCTTGACGAACGGGACGCCCAACGTCATCCTCGCTCCGATGACGTTCTGGGTGGGCCTGCAAGCTCCGGACGATTTTTACGAGCGGTTTTTGTTTGCATCGATGAATCGCTGGATTCGGTACATTTTTTCCGTTTTCTCGATTTTGTTTCCTTCCATCTACATCGCGCTGACCAATTATCACCCGGAGATGGTTCCTCCTAAGCTCATGTTAAGCATCACGGGACTGAGAGAAGCTTCGCCGTTTCCGACGATTATCGAAATCTTCTTGATGGAATTCATGTTCGAAGCGTTGCGGGAAGCCGGAATCCGTCTGCCGAAACAGATCGGGCCGCTTGTCAGCATCGTCGGCGCCTTGGTCATCGGAGAGGCCGCGGTAAGAGCCGGCATTATTTCCGCCCCGATCGTCATCGTCGTATCGGCCGCCGGAATTTCGTCGTTTGTCATTCCCATGTATCGCTTCAGTTTTCCGTTTCGGATGCTTCGGTTTCCGCTTCTGATTCTATCCGGTTTATTCGGGCTGTTTGGCATTGCGCTCGGAATCATCGCGATTCTCATCCATCTAATAGGGCTAACGCCGTTCGGAACGCCTTATCTGACGCCGGTGACGCCGATCGACTTGGGTAAGATCAAAAATATCTTGCTCCGCTGGCCAAGGAAGCTGGTTTCCGCGAATCCATCGGAAAACGGGGCTGATCGAACATGAACAGAACCCTAAACGTTTGTTTGATCATTCTGCTCCTGGTATCGGTTACGACAGGCTGCTGGAATTTGAGAGAACCGGATCAGCTTGCCTTTATTATCGCGGCAGGGCTTGATTTAAACGACGAGGGCCAGCTGGAGATCGCCTCTCAAATCGCGGTGCCCGCGGCGCTCAGCGGCGGCGAGAACGGCGGCGGCGGCGGCGGCGGCAAAAAAAGCTTCGTCGTCGTGAGCGGTACGGGCAAAAACGTGATGGATGCCGGACAGAACCTGCAGGCACAGCTGCCGCGCATTCTGTTCTATGCGCATCGCCAAACGATTCTCATCGGCGAACGGCTCGCGAAGAACGGCGTCGGCAGCCTGACGGATATGTTCATCCGAAATCCGAAATCGGAAATGCGCTCCAGCATCCTTGTCGTGAAAGGCGGACTGGCGAAGGACGTGCTGTCCGTTGAACCGACTTTCGATCCCTATATCAGCACCATTCTCGTTCGCGAACAAATCGCGGTCGGCATGAAGCCTTATTACTACCGGCAATTTCTTTCGGATGCGCTCAGCCAGGCGATGCAGCCGTTATTGCCTGCGGTTGCCTTAACGCCGGGCAATCGATATCGGTATGCCGGCTCAGCCATTTTAAACAAGGATGACAATTTGAAATTGGTGGGCTACTTGAACGCCAAAGAATCCGCTTATGCGAATTGGATCATAGGGCGGCAAACCGGTTTATCCATCACCGCTCCCGTATCGCCAGGAAACGAAGAACTCAGTCTAAACGCAAAATCGCTTAGCAAGAAGCTTCAAGTCGACCTGCAGGATCAGCCCCGTATCACCGTCATGCTGAAAGGCGCAGGCATCATCACCGAGAACAACACGTCGCTGAATCCTACGAAGAACAACGATCTGAAGCGGATTGAGAAGGAGCTTAGCCAAGCGACGCAAGAGGCGGTCCAAGCGCTGGTGGACAAGGTTCAAAAACAATACAACACGGATATTTTCGGATTCGGGGAATTCATTCATCGCGAGTACCCCAATCGTTGGAAGACGCTCCGTCCGAAGTGGAACGCCATGTTCCCCCGGCTTCGCATTACCGTCAAAGTCGAGCTGAAATGCAAGGATCCAGGCCAGACGAATTCAGCCATTGACAGTATGCTGTAGGCGAATACTTAAGGTGATTACAGGTAGGAGTTGAAAAGACTTGTGAAGTTGACTCGTATACAGCTGTTTTGGATCGTAGCCACTATCGAGATCGTGATGGCGGTTTGGCTGCGCATTTCGCCTGCCATTACGACAGCGAGACAGGATGCCTGGCTTTCCATGCTTGCAGGCGGATTGATGGGGTTCGCCATCACCTTTCTCGTCGTTCATCTGAGCATGCTGCATCCCAATGAAAGCTTGGCCGAGTTTAGCCAGAAGCTGCTTGGCCGGTGGCTGGGAAAATTGGCCATCTTGCCGTATTTGACGGCCTGGTTTATTCTTGCGGGCGACGTGCTCCGGACCTTTGCCGACTTCGTCCACCTCATCCTGCTGGACAGTACGCCCGTTTGGATCATCATGCTCCTGATGGTAACCTTAATGATCTACATGACCTTAAACGGCGGCCTCAGCGGGATCGGAAGGTTTTGCGAAATTGCCGGACCGATTACGGTCGCGGCGCTCATTGTCAGCTTCCTGCTCAATCTCTTCAATATTGAATGGCATTATATAAAACCTTTTTACGCCGATTCCGGGTGGAGGGCGATTGCGGAGGCCTCCTATCCGCCTGCTTCGTTCTTCGGGGAATCGTTTATGCTGCTGGTTATCGTCTCTTATTTGGATAAACCTCGCAAAGCGATGTCCGCATCCTTACTGGGGGTAGCCGCGTCGGTCATCTTCGTATTTGCCTCCACGGTTATGGTCCTGCTCGTGTTCGGTCCCAATGTCGCGGCTAAACTCCGGTTTCCGTACTTCATGCTGGTTCGGACCATCGACATTTTCAACTTCATCCAAAACTTAGATATTTTTGTCATCTTCATCTGGGTGTTCGGCGTGTTTGCGAAAATGTCCTTCTATTTGTTCCTCACCAGCTCTGAAATGGCGCGCAGTGCCCGGATCGCCAATTGGCGGAAGCTGGTTTGGTTCAGCGCGCCGCTGATCTTCGTCATTGCCACGGTCATTCCGAACGAAAACACGATTGAGCTGCTGCAAAAATTGTGGCGCTTAATCGTCATTCCGGTTTGCGCAATCGGGATTCCTCTGATCCTTTGGATCGTCACGCTTGTGCGAAAGGAGCCAACAAATGCTTAACAATAAAGGCTGTCGAGAACCGTCTCGACAGCCTTTTATATGGTTACTCTACATTAGCAGCCGCTTCGTTCAGCCAGCTGTCGATGCTTCCGATGACCGATGCGACGCAGCCATCCTCGAAGGGGGAGATGAGCCCCGCAACCTTGACGAGCTCCGTAAACGACTGGCTTCCGCCTTGACGGCATAGCTTGAGGTAGTCCGCCCACGCGGCAGAACGATCCTCGTGCATCCGTTTCCAGAACTGGAACGCGCAGATTTGCGCGAGCGTGTAGTCGATGTAATAGAACGGGCTGTTGAAAATATGGCCTTGCTTATGCCAGAAGCCGCCCTGCTCCAAATACGCGTTATCGCTGTAATTGCGATGAGGCAAATATTTGCGCTCGATTTCGCGCCATGCCTGCTTCCGCTCGGCCGGCGTCGCGTCCGGATTCGCATAGACGAAGTGCTGGAATTCATCCACCGTCACGCCATATGGGATGAAGATGAGCGCGCTTGCCAAATGGTCGAACCGGTATTTGTCCACTTCCTCCTTGAAGAAGAGATCCATCCACGGCCATGCGAAGAACTCCATGCTCATGGAATGGATTTCGCACGCCTCATAGGTTGGGAAGCTGTATTCCGGCACGGCGTAGTCCCTGCTTTCGTAGACCTGGAACGCATGGCCGACCTCGTGCGTCAGCACGTCGATATCGCCTGAAGTGCCGTTAAAGTTGGAGAAAATAAACGGTGCTTTGTATTCGCTCATATACGTGCAGTAACCGCCGCTTTGCTTCCCTTTCTTCGCGACGAGATCCATCAGGCCATTGTCCTGCATGAACCGGAAGAAGGCGTCCGTCTCCGGCGACAGCTCCGCATACATCTTCTCGCCGTTATTCACGATCCATTCCGGATCGCCCTTCGGCGTCGCATTGCCCGTCTTGAACACGAAATTCTCGTCATAATACAGAAGCTGGTCAACTTCGATACGCTGCCGCTGCGCTTCCTTCAGCTTCGAAGCGACCGGCACGATATGCTCGAGCACCTGGCTGCGGAAGTTCGCCACCATCTCCGCATTGTAATCGGTCCGGCTCATCCGCGCGTAGCCAAGCTCCACATAGCTGCCGAAGCCCAGCTTCTTCGCGATCTTCGTCCGCACCTTCACCAAATCGTCGTAGATCCGGTCGAATGACGCTTCATGCTGTGCCATAAAGCCGGACGACGCTTCCATTGCGCGCTTCCGCATGTCCCGGTCCTTCGACTGCTGAAAAGGGCCCAGCTGCGCGAGCGTCCGCTCTTCGCCTTCGAACAGGATTTTGGCCGAAGCGATCAGCTTCGAATATTCCGTCGTCAATTTATTTTCCTGCTGCAGATCCTCGATGACTTCCGGGCTGAACGTCTTCAACGAGAGCTCGGCAAGCTGAAACAGCTGACGCCCCCATTGCTTCTCCAGCTCCGTCCTGAATTTGGACCCGACAAGCGCGCGATAGTAATCCGTTATGTATTCCTGCACGACCGGACCGCTTTCATCGAAGAAGTCCTGCTCCGCTTTGTAAAACTCGTCATTGGTGTCGATGGAGTGGCGTATGCTCGCGATTTGCGCCATGGAGTCGAATTCGCTCCGCAGCTTGTTCAGCGCGGTCATGGCTTGATCCTGCTCCTCATAGCTTTGCGCCGATAGGAACGTTTCCAGATCGGCTTTGAACTTCTGCTCGAACGCTAGGACATCCGGCCGCTCGTACTGATACTCGCTAAATTTCATAAACCGCACCTTGCCTTTCCGAAAATGATAGGATGATTACGCTTGCAGACGTGACTTCCCAATTATAGCCTAAACTTAACACGGGAAAAAGAGGCCGTCCGGGGCACCCCCTTTCAGCCCCTAAACAGCGTTCCTATTCGATCATTCTTTGAACCTTCCGATAATGTCCATTATATATTTGACTACAACGGAGGCTCCTCCTATGAAGAAGAGTACGATGAGTGTATATTTGGTCGGGTCGATTGCTACCATCGACAATATGAAATTGAGCGGCAGTATATAGTACAGAATATCCTTCAGATATGGAAGGAAGGTCGTATCGAAAGATCCTTTCCAGAACCCTCTGGAGAAAGCAATTACGAAGTCGACGATCATCAGAGCAAAAATAGCCCACATCGTATACGTGATCCATGCAGCTAGCGAGAAATCCATTTTTCATCACCACCTTCCTACAGATTATGCTAGGTTCCAGTCCGGGTGATGATTATTCTGCATGGCGGTCAACTTTTTTGCATAGCGTTCACTAAGGAACTTATCCGCGGCACGGCATGGAGGCGAACGCAGGGTGTCCAATCGAAATCGCATCGTGTCCGACTATTTCGAGCACATTTTGAATACCGTCGATGTCGGCGTTCATTTCATCGATCGGGCGGGCAACACCGTATTCTACAATGATAAAATGGCTGAAATTGACGGACTGGACCGTGAGCAGGTCTTGGGGAAAAATATACTGCATCTCTATCCTTCGCTGACGCAGGAAACGAGTACGCTCGAGAAGGTGCTGCAAACGGGCGAACAGCATCCCGCTCATATCCAGACTTATTTCAATGTGACCGGCAAACGGATCATGACGATCAACAGCACCTATCCGATCTACGATAACGGGAAGCTGGTCGGCGCGCTCGAGGTCGCCAAAGACATTACGAGCATCGTCCAGCTGCATGATCAGATCTTGGATTTGCGGCATCAGCTGTACCAATCCAAGCAGAAGGAGAACAAGAATAAAGGGACGGCCCGCTACGAATTCAGCGATCTCATCGGCAAGAGCAAGCCTTTCCAAGAAGCGCTTGCGCTTGCGAAGAAAACGTCGCGCACCGTCTCGCCCGTTATGCTCTGCGGTCCAACGGGCACCGGAAAAGAATTGTTCGCGCAAAGCATTCATAATGCCGGCGCAAGGCGCAACCGCCCGTTTATCGCGCAAAACTGCGCTGCCGTGCCCGCTGATTTGCTGGAAGGCATTATGTTCGGTACCGCACGCGGCGCGTTTACGGGAGCGGTTGACCGGGCGGGGCTGTTCGAGCAGGCAAGCGGCGGCACGTTGTTTCTCGATGAGCTGAACAGTCTGGATATCTATTTACAGGCGAAGCTGCTGCGCGTGCTTCAGGACGGCATGGTAAGGCGCATCGGCGGCACCTATGAGCAGCAAGCGGATGTCCGTATCATAACGGCGCTGAACATGGATCCTTCTCAAGCGCTGCAAGAAGGATTGCTGCGGTACGATTTATTTTTCCGGCTCAGCGTCGTGAAGATCGACCTGCCGCCGCTTCAGCACCGGGCGGAGGATATCCCGCTGCTCGCGAATCATTTCATCGAGAAGCTGAATCCCGTGTTCGGGCTGCAGATCAGAGGCATCTCCCCTTCCGCGCTGAACAGGCTGACCGCCTACAGCTGGCCCGGCAACGTCCGTGAGCTGGGGCATGCGATCGAATCCGCGTTCAATATGGCGGAAATCGACGAGGAATTGATCGAGGAGCGGCATTTGCCCGCCGGTCTAGTTGCGGATCGGGGCAAAAGCAGCCATCCTGATGATGCCGATACCGCGGCCGATAGGCTGCCGGAACGGATGAAGCAGATGGAGCGCGAAGCGATAGCTTTGGCGCTGCAGCGCAATGGCTACAATATTAGCCAGACCGCGCAGGAGCTTGGGATGAAGCGCCAGGCGCTGCAGTATAAGCTGAACCGGTACGGCATTACAAGGAAACCATAGCCAGGCGTGTGCGTTGGCTTCCGCCATTTATCGGGCAGGAGCCTTTTTTGCGTTGACGGCGAGCCCGGAGCTGCCAGCTGGCACGCTTCTTGCATGTAAAGGGGCAAGAAGATAATCCGTGGAGGTGCGCCATTCATGAGCATGACAAATGATAACGGCACGGACAAGGTGCCCCTTAGCAGCAAAAGGCATTGGAAGCAGGTGCCGTTATGGAAAGACGTGACGGATGAGCAGTGGAACGATTGGTTGTGGCAGCTGACCCATACGATCAAGACGCTCGACGAACTGAAGCAAGTCGTTAATTTGACCCCGGATGAAGAGATGGGCGTTCACATTTCTACGCAAACCATTCCGCTCAATATTACACCCTACTACGCCTCGCTCATGCATCCCGACGATCCGCGCTGCCCGATTCGGCTGCAGTCGGTTCCGATCTCTGCGGAGCTGCTGAAGACCAAGTACGACCTTGAGGATCCGCTCTATGAAGACGAGGATTCGCCGACGCCAGGCTTGACGCATCGTTATCCGGACCGGGTCCTGTTCCTGGTGACTAATCAATGCTCCATGTACTGCCGCTATTGTACGCGGCGCCGGTTCTCCGGCCAAGTCGGGATGGGCGTGCCGAAGAAGCAGATGGACGACGCGATCGCCTACATCCGCAATACGCCGGAGGTTCGCGACGTGCTGCTCTCGGGCGGCGACGGGCTGCTGATCAACGACACGATTCTGGAGTATATTTTGAAAAATTTGCGGGAAATCCCCCATGTCGAAATTATCCGCATCGGCACCCGGGCTCCCGTCGTATTCCCGCAGCGGATCACGGAGAACCTGTGCAATATGCTGAGGAAGTATCATCCGATCTGGCTGAACACCCACTTCAACCATCCGCTCGAAATGACGGATGAAGCGAAGAAAGCGTGTACCATGCTGGCGGATGCGGGCGTTCCGCTCGGGAACCAATCCGTAATCCTCGCAGGCATTAACGACAGCTCGCATATTATGAAGAAGCTCATGCATGAGCTGGTCAAAATCCGCGTGCGACCGTATTACATCTACCAGTGCGATTTATCCGAAGGGATCGGGCACTTCCGCGCGCCGGTCTCCAAAGGGCTTGAAATTATTGAAGCGCTCCGCGGCCATACGAGCGGGTATGCGGTGCCGACCTTCGTAGTCGACGCGCCAGGCGGCGGCGGAAAGATCGCGCTCCAGCCGAACTACCTGATCTCGCAAAGCCAGGACAAAGTCATTCTCCGCAACTATGAAGGCGTCATTGTCGGGTACCCCGAGCCGAAAAGCTATATCCCCGGCCGCGCCGATGAATATTTCAACGAAATATACGGCATCGAGAAGGAGCCTGCCAGCACCGGCATCATTTCGCTCATCAAGGATGAAAATTTCAACCTGGTGCCGGAAAATTTGCGCCGGATCGGCCGGCGCAAACTGTATCAGCTGGATGCCGAGCACCACTCGCTGAAGGATAAGCGCGAGAAGCGCGACGAGATGAAGCAAAAGCTTATGCGGGCCCGGCAGCAGCAGGACGCCCCGTCATCGGCAGGCACTCCGGCGGAGCCGGCGCAGGCCGCCCAGCAGCCGCAAGCGGGCGACGCCGTAGGCGATGCGGCACCGCCTACGGTGACGGGCGGCGAGTGAGGCACGCGATGGCGGTCGCCCCAGTGGAGCCGACGGAAGCGCAGCCACAATGCATGCGCCACTTGCCATGAGATGCAGCCTGCGGTACGGCGATAAATGAGGGCGCAACGTTTTTGCTGGCTCGAAGCAGCTCGTTGTACTTGGCGGAACCTTGAAAGTTAAGCTGAGAGCACGATTCCGTGCTCTCAGCTTGCTATATGGCTAGTTTGGGATCCGAGAGCACGAGTTCGTGCTTTCGGACGATCAAGCGAGCGCAAAAAAGCCTGCCCGAGACTTTCTCGGGCAGGCTTTTTCGCAGCTATTCTCGTTTACTGGCGCCTTGAGCATCGTGTTCTTTGCTTTGAACTTGCGGAACATGCTCTTTAATGGCTGCCATGTCCGTCGCCGACTCATCACTAACGCCGCTTTCAGGACCATTTTCTCTCGAGGCCACCGCCTCCGTACTCGCCGCACCAACCGCGTCCCCCACAGCTGCGGTTTCCGCAACGCCGCACCATTCCGTGAGGGTGAGCGCAATGATTTCCGCTGCCTCGAACATGGCATCCAGCTCGATATGCTCATTTGGATAATGAGCAGTCTGAGTCAAGCCGGGGCCGAACACGATGCAGGGCGTATCCGCCAGTACGGTAAGCAGCCCGCCGTCCGTCCCCCAAGGCGAAGCTTCGAGGACTGCGGCTTTATTCGTAACCGCTGCATACTGTTCCGAAACGATCCGGATCAGCTCATGCGCGGGATCGACGCTGCCCGGTACCCATCTGGCGCCGAACCATTGCAGCCTCACCGGCGACTCCCGGAACCACTCGTCTTTCGATACGAGCAGCTCCAGCCAGCGGGCCATCTCCTCTTTCGCATGCTCCAGCGTCTCATCGGGAGCGACGCCCATGCGCCCTTCGAGCGTAACCAGATCAGGCACGGAGGAAGGCCAATTGCCGCCATGAACGGTGCCGATATTGATCGGGATCGGAATCGGGTTGCCGTCGAAGAGCGGATCTCTGATGCGGGCATTCCGAATCTGCTCGAGCTCCAGCAGATGCGCGACGACAAGCATGCTTTTCTCGATGGCGCTGACGCCTTCATACCTAGTTCCGCCATGCGCGGAACGCCCCTTCACGACAATGCGGAACCACATCGAGCCCTGCTGCTTCGGGAAGATCCGCATATTCGTCGGCTCCGGAATCAGGGCGGCATCGGCTTTATAGCCTTTGACGATCATGGCAAGCGTGCCTGCACCGCCGCTTTCTTCTTCGATGACGCTCTGGAAGATCACGTCCCCTTTCAGCCGAATCCCCAGGCCGCGAAGCGCTTGAATCGCCAGCAGCATCGACACGTTGCCGCCTTTCATGTCCGATGCCCCGCGCCCGTAGAGCTTGCCGTCCAGCACCTCGCCGCCATAGGGCGGGACGCGCCACCCTGCCGGATCGCCTTCCGGCACGACATCCACATGCCCGTTCAATATGATCGAACGGCCGCCGCCCGTGCCCCGCATGAGGCCAACTACGTTCGGACTTCCCGAGAACCGGGTTCGGGGCGAATAGAAATACGGATGCTTCTCCAAGACCGCACCATCCGGCTCCCACAGATCCACATCCAAGTTAAGCTCGAACAATTTACCGGCCACCAGCAGCTGCGCTTCTTGCTCATTGCCTTGCGTGCTGGCCATGCGAACCAGATTTTGCAGCAGCTGAACGCCCTCTTCTCGATGCCGTACCAACCATTCGTGAATTTGCGCTTTCAGGCTCATGCCGCCCGCCTCCTTCATGGCCTACGTAATTCGATCCACGTGCCGCGGAATAACCAGCTTGGCTTCCGTGCAGCCGATGACATCTTCCACTGTATAAGGCGACATCACTTCCCGCAGCACAAGTCCTTCATCCGTCACTTCCATGACCGCCATCTCCGTAATGATTAAATCGACGCAGCGCTGCGCGGTAAGCGGCAGTTCACACTGCTTCCTGATCTTCGATTTGCCGTCGCGGTTCACATGATTCATGACGGCGACGACCCTTTTCGCCTTCTGCGCCAGCTCCATGGCCCCGCCAATGCCGGCCGTTCGCTTGCCGGGGACGATCCAGTTGGCCAAGTCGCCCTGCTCACTGACCTCCAAAGCGCCAAGCACCGTCATATCGATGGCACCGCGGCGGATCATCGCGAAGGCGATCGCGCTGTCACAGTATGATGCGCCTATTGCAAGCGTTACGGGATAGCCCCCGGCATTGCAAAGAAACCCGTCTTCCTCGCCGGCGGCCGGACTGGGACCCGCGCCGAGAATTCCGTTCTCCGCATGAAACACGACATGCGTCCCTTCCGGAATGAAATCGGCCACTCGCGTCGGTATGCCGATGCCAAGATTCACGACCATGCCGTCCTTTATTTCGCGGGCGGCTCGCCTTGCGATCCGGTCGCGGCTTGTTTCTCCCACACCCATTGCCAGTTCACCCCTTTCCCGGCGACGACCGCATTCACGAAAATACCCGGCGTCACGATGCTCTCCGGATCCAGCTCGCCAAGCGGCACAAGCTCATCCGCCTCCGCGATCGTGCGATCGCCCGCCATCGCGACGAGCGGGTTAAAATTACGACCGCTTTTATCGTAAATCAAATTGCCGTATGGATCGGCCTTCCGCGCATGAACGATCGCCACGTCTGCCGTGAGCGCCGGCTCGACCAGATAGGTTTTGCCGTCCACTACAACCTTCTCTTTGCCGGCTTCCAGCGTTGTGCCGATGCCGACATCGACCAAAATGCCGCCCAGACCGACGCCGCCCGCGCGAATCTTCTCGGCAAGCGTGCCTTGCGGATAGAAAACCACCTCCATCCGGCCGTCCTCCATCATTTTCCCGGCATTGGGATTGGAGCCGATGTGTGAAGTGATCACTTTCCGTACCCTGCCTTCCGTCACCAGCCGGCCGATGCCGATCCATGGAAAGCCGGTATCGTTGCCGATAAGCGTCAGCTCTTTCACGCCTTTCTCCAAAATGCCCTCCACAAGAGTAGGCGGGGTACCGATGCCGCCAAATCCGCCGAACATCAGCGTGCAGCCGTCATGAATCCATTGCAGCGCTTCTTCAAGCGACTTCTGCTTCGTCATCCCATCACCTCTTCCATCACTTCATGCACGGCTTCTTCAAGACGTGAGGCCAACAGATCGATCTCCTCATTCGTGATCACGAGCGGCGGGGCGATGATCACCGCATCGCCGGCCCCTTCGACGCCGCCGGCCGCAGGATAAATGAGCAGCCCCTTGGCCATCGCGCGCTCAACCAGCCGCTGCGTCAAGCCGACCGCCGGCGCGAAAGGCGTCTTCGCCGCCCGGTCGGCAACCAGCTCCAGCCCCAGCAGCAAGCCTTTTCCGCGAACATCGCCGATGATGGGGCATCCCTCGGCGACACGCTCCAAAGCCTGCAGAAGGCAGCGCCCCTTCTCCTCGGCGGCCTTCGCGAGCTGGCGCCCCTCGATGTAATCCAGCACGGCCAGCGACACGGCGGCTGACTGCGGATTGGCGCTGAACGTATGGCCGGACATGACGATCTTGGAGCCCGCCAGAATAGGTTCCATGACATGGTCCTTCGCCAGCGTCGCCGCAATCGGCGTGTAGCCGGCGCTAAGTCCTTTGCCGAGAGCGATCAAATCCGGCTCGACGCCCCAATGCTCCATGCCGAACATAGCGCCGGTGCGCGCAATGCCGGTCATGACTTCATCCGCGATCATCAGTATTCCATGCCGCTCGCAGATTGCCTTTATTTGCTGATAGTAGCCGTCCGGCGGGACAACGGCGCCTCCTGCTGCGCCGATAATCGGCTCGGCGATAAACGCCGCGATATGCTCGGCTCCGATGCGCTTGATGACCGTTTCCAGATCATCGGCGCAAGCCATTCCGCAGCTTGACGCCTCCAAATGAAACGGACAGCGGTAGCAGTATGGGGGCGCGACGAGCGGCAGCTCCTCCAGCAGCGGGATAAACCGCCTTCGTCGTGCGACATGCCCGGACATCGAGAGCGCGCCCAGCGTGATGCCGTGGTAGCTCATTCGCCGCGAAATGACCTTTGTTTTACCGCGCACGCCTTGCTCCTGCCAATATTGGATGGCGATTTTCATCGCGGTCTCCGTCGCTTCCGAACCGCTGTTCACGAAGAAGGACCAATAATCGTGCCCGGGGGCAAGATCACTCAGGCGCTTGGCCAGCTGCTCGGCCGGCTCGCTCGTGAATTGGGAGCGGTATACGAACGAAACCTTCTGCGCCTGAGCCAGCATCGCGTCGATGATCTCCTGCACGCCATGGCCGATGCCGGCCGTGACCGCGCCGGAGGATGCATCCAGATAGCTTTTCCCCTCGCTGTCATACAGAAATACGCCTTTGCCATAAGCGATGGTCGGGTAATGGGCGGTCAGCAGCGGCTTGATCAAATGCTCGCGCGTCATGGTTATACCTCCAATCCGCAGTTACTTTTGCCTAACTTCCTGCAATTTCGGTGCCAATTAGGTGACAAATCCGGCAATGCTGCGCATCTGGCATTGATTTTGCATCCACCCGGTGTAGAATAGCGGAAACGGGATTGGAGGATACGGCATGACGATCGATGCACATGATGAGAAGTACTATACAATGGAGACCATTCAAGAGCCCGAATTTACCTTGCACGTGTGCAAGGATTATTTTAATAAACGGCTTCGTGTCGATGATTACCTGGGAAATGTTCAAGCCATATGTCTGCGGCTGGCCGAAATGATGGAGAGCCATCCGTTTACGAAGCTGTTCGTGAAGGCACGTGATGAGCATTGGCGTGCTTTTGCCGCAAGGGGGTTTATGCTGGAAGGGATCTATAATGGGTATTTTGACGGACGAGACGCCTACTGCATGGCAAAATATAACGAGCTCGAGCGGCGCACAAGCGACCATTGGATCGAAGAGGACCGGATTCTGGAGCAGGTGCTGGCGCTCGCGCCAAGAAGAGAGCGAGATCCGCTTCCTGAAGGCTTTACGCTTCGCCAAGGGACGACGTCCGATGCGGCAGATCTCGCTGCCTTATACGGACTTATTTTTCAAACCTACCCCATTCCAATGAACGAAGAGGCTTATGTCGCCCATGTGATGGAGGAAGGCACCGTGTTCTACGTCGTGGAGCACGAAGGCAAACTGATCAGCGCGGCATCCGCCGAAATCAACGGCGTTTACCGCAATGCGGAAATGACCGACTGCGTCACGCTGCCCGCCTACAGAGGATATGGCTTGATGCGGCAGCTGCTGCATGCGCTTGAAGAGGAATTGCTGCGCCGTAACATCCGCACCGCTTACTCGCTGTCAAGAGCACTCTCCTTCGGGATGAACGCCGTCCTTGCCCAGCTCGGCTACGAATACCAAGGCCGGCTTACGAAAAACTGCGATATTTACGACAAATTCGAAGATATGAATTTATGGTGCAAAACGCTGCAGGACAGCTAGCCAGCGGCTAGTCTGCCCCATGCTCCTTCGCTCGTTTGCGCTTGAAGGAACTGGCGATGCCGAGCTCCTCCCGGTATTTGGCGACCGTTCTGCGGGAGATCGGCACGCCATTCTCTTCAAGCAGCCGGGCGAGCTGCTGGTCGGAGTAAGGCGCTTCGCAAGGCTCCTGCTTCACCAGCTCCCGAATGCTCGCCTTCACGCTTTCCGCTGACGATGCATCATCTTCGCCTGCGCCGAAGCCGGAAGGAAAAAAATAGCTAAGCGCGTAAGTTCCCCATGGCGTCTGCGCGTATTTGCCGGAGGTCGCGCGGCTGACGGTAGATTCGTGCACCCCGACCTTTTCCGCGATTTGCCTCAGCACCATAGGCTTCAAGTAAGCGGAACCACTGCGAAAGAAAGCCTCCTGCTCCTCCACGATCGCTCTGGTCACCCGGAGAAGGGTCAGCCTTCGCTGCTCCAGGCATTTGATCAGGAAAGCGGCTGCGCTTCGTTTGGCAGCCATAAAACGGCCGGCCTCATGCGTCCTGCCGAGCTCCTGCACCATGCCTTCATACTGGGCATTCATCGTCAGTCTCGGCGCCGCCGGTTCCCGTATCGATACGACGAATTGATCCCCTGCCGATCGGACAAGCACGTCAGGGACGATAATGTCCGCATGATCCGATCCGTACGCCGCGCCGGGACGCGGATGAAGCGATTTGATCAAATGGACGGCGGCAACGATTTCCTCTTGCTTGGCATGCAGCATTTTGGCCAGTTTCGGAATCTGCACCTCCGCGATTTCCTCCAGATGCGATGTAATTAATGCCGTTAATAACGAACTTCCGGCTCCCGACCGATCGAGCTGAAGCTGCAAGCACTCCGCCAAATTTCTTGCACCGACGCCAGCCGGCTCAAGGCTTTGCACATAATGCAGCGCTTGCGATACCATCTGCGGCTGGGCCTGAAGCGCTTTTGCCAACTGATCGACCGTAACGTCCAGATAACCGTTGGCGTCCAAATTCCCGATGATGTAATAGACGATTTTTTTTAGCTCCTGCGAAAGGCCGTCATCGAAGCGGACCTGCTCCTTCAGATGGCGTTCCAGCGACAGCTCCCGGACTGCGATATAGTCTAGCGGGTCCGCTTGCTTTGCTGAACGGGGCCGATCGGCACCTGCAAACACCGTTTCCTCGGCTTCCAGAAACGGATTTTGCTCGAGCTCCTCGCGAAGCAGCTCAAGCAGCTCGACGGTCGGCAGCTGCAAAATTTTAATCGCTTGCTGCAGCTGCGGCGACATATGCATGTGCTGCTTCTGCTGCTGGAACATCCCTAATCCATATCGCGAAGACATTGTCGGATCACCTTCTATACAGTCGGTTTCCTATAGTGTATTCCGGTTAGGCTAGGTCCGATTAATCATTACCGTCTTGAGCTCCGTCATTTCTTCGACCGCGTATTTGACGCCCTCGCGCCCGAGACCGCTCTCCTTCACGCCTCCATATGGCATGTTATCCACTCGGAAGGTTGGAATATCGTTGATCATGACCCCGCCGACATGGAGCCGCTCCGCTGCGTTCATCGCCGTATGAATGTTGTCCGTGTAAATGCCGGCATGCAGGCCGTATCTGGAATCGTTGATCAGCTCAATGCCCTCATCCACATGATTAATGCGGTTAATTAACACTATCGGGGCAAAAGCTTCCTCGCACGACACTCTCGCCGTTCGATCCACATCGAGCAGCACAGTCGGCTGCAGCATGCGGCCTGATGATGTGCCTCCGCATGCAAGAGTCGCCCCCTTGCCGACCGCCTCCTCGATCCATTCCAAGGCTCTGCCGACGTCACCCGGCGTAATCATCGCGGACAGATCCGTTTCCTCGTCAAGTGGATCGCCGATCTTCAGCTTCTCCGCTGCGGCGGTAAATCCGGCGACGAACGCATCGTAAATCTCCGTATGCACGTAAATCCGCTGGAGCGAGATACAGACTTGACCCTGGTAGGAGAATGAGCCGACTACGCAGCGCGGAATGATTTTAGACAGATTGACGCCCTTGTCGATAATGAGCGCGGAGTTCGAGCCCAGCTCAAGCGAAACGCGCTTCAAGCCCGCCCGGTTGCGGATGCCGATCCCGACCTTAGGGCTGCCGGTGAACGAGATGCCCTTCACCCGATCATCCTTGACGATCGTATCCCCGATGACGGAGCCGGAGCCTGTGACTACGTTGAGCGCACCTGCGGGGAGCCCCGCTTCCTCCAGCAATTCGGCCAGGAAGAAAGCGGATAACGGCGTTTGCGATGCGGGCTTGAGCACGATCGTGTTGCCTGCCGCGATGGCGGGACCGACTTTGTGCGCAACCAGGTTCATCGGAAAATTAAACGGCGTAATCGCGCCGACGACGCCGATCGGCTCTCTCACCGTATAGGCGATCCTTCCTTCGCCGCCCGGCGCCGCGTCAAGCGGGATCATTTCCCCGCTTAGCCGTTTCGCTTCCTCCGCGGCGAACTTGTACGTCTGGATCGTACGGTCGACCTCGGCTCTTGCCGTCTTGATCGGTTTAGCCGCTTCCGTTGCGATGATGCGCGCGGCTTCCTCCGCTCGCTCCGCAAGCAGCCGGCTAAGCCGTTCCAGTATAGCCGCGCGCCGGTGGGCAGGGAGCTTCGCCATCTCGCCTCTTGCGCGATAGGCCGCTTCAATAGCCTGTTCCGTCTCTTCCGGACCGGCCATGGGGATTTCGGCGATCGCTTCTCCCGAATAGGGTGAAGCAAGCTCCGCGTACGATTTTGCCTCCAGCCATTGACCGCCGATATACAGCTTTTTTTTCATGTTGCTCTTATCCCCCTATCGGTTCGATTCATCTTCTCTATCCAATTGCCGGATGATGCCTGATAAGATATCCAATCCTTCCTCCAGCTGCTCATCCGTGATGACGAGCGGCGTTAGGAAGCGGATCACGTTGCCATGAATGCCGGCGCTTAGCACGATGACTCCCGCCTCATAAGATGCTTTGACAAGCCGTGCAACGAAGTCTTTCATGGGCTTGCCGGTAGACGGATGAATGAACTCAACCGCGCACATCGCCCCTAAGCCTCTTACCTCCGCAATGACCGGAACCTGCTCCTTAAGCGCAGAGAAGCAGCTGACGATGCGCATGCCGATCGCGCGCGCCCGGCCGCAGAGCTGTTCCCGTTCAATCTTATCGATCACGGCTAGCGCGGCTGCGCAGCCCAGCGGGCTGCCTCCATAGGTTCCGCCGATTTCCCCGGGTGCAGGCGCATCCATAATCTCGGCCCTGCCGGTTACGGCGCTGATCGGAACGCCGGCCGCAATCGATTTGGACATCGTAATCATATCCGGCTCTATGCCGAAATAGCTCGCGGCAAACATCGTGCCGGTTCGGCCGAAGCCCGTCTGGATTTCATCGCAAATAAAGAGGATCCCGTTTCGCTTGCAAATCTCATAGATGCCCTGCACGAACGATACCGGCGGAACGATAAAGCCGCCTTCCCCCTGAACGGGCTCCATGATCACGGCAGCCAGCTCCTCCGGCGCCGCTTCCGTCAGCAGAAAATCCTCGAATTGCTTGACGCAGTACGCGGCGTACTGCTCTTCGGTCAGCTCCCGAGGCCGGTGCAGCGGATAGGGATAGGCCGCTTTATAGACCGCCGGGGCGAAAGGACCCATTTTGAATTTATAAGGCTTGACTTTGCTCGTGAGCGACATGCCGAGCAGCGTGCGCCCGTGAAAACCTCGCGTGAACGAAACGATGCCGGGCTTCCCCGTAAATTTGCGCGCAATCTTAACGGCATTCTCCACCGCTTCCGCCCCGCTGTTCAGCAGGATGGTTTTCTTCGGATAATCGCCCGGCGTAAGCGCCGCAAGTTTCTCCGCCAATTGGATGTACGGCTCATACATCGCCACATGGAAGCTGGTATGAATGTACTGCGCGGCTTGCGTTTGCAGCGCCTGAACGACTTCCGGCGGGCAGTGCCCGACATTCAGCGTGCCGATCGCGCCGGCAAAGTCCAGAAACAGATTCCCGTCAACGTCCGTCACCTGCGCGCCTTGCGCCCGTTCCACGAAGACCGGCGTCGTATTGCCGATGCCAAGAGGCACTGCTTGCTTTCGTCTCTCCAGCAGCGCTCTTGTCTTAGGACCAGGAAATTCGCCCGAAACCTTCACATACGTTCTCTGCTTATCCATCCATGCTCTCCTTCCGCGCCACGCGCGCGAACTGGTTAGGTCCTCGCCCTTCTGCCTGCCGTACTTGCAAAATTCATGCCAACAATCGGTGTCCATAAGATGGTATCGACAATTATATCGTTGATTGTATGGATTTGCACTGCTAAAATGGCATGTAAACCTTTTTAGGAGAATTAGCTAACATGACAAGTAAACGCGAGCTGCTGAAGGCGTTTCGTGCCGCCTTTCCGTCTACAATCCCTATTTTTGCCGGTTTTCTGTTCTTGGGGACCGCATATGGCATCTACATGAACGTATCGGGGTTTGATGCGGTATACCCGATTCTTATGAGCCTGCTTATATTCGCGGGATCCATGGAATTCGTTGCGGTCAATCTGCTGCTTGGCGCATTCAATCCATTGGGCGCTCTATTTCTCACCTTAATGGTGAACGCACGGCATCTGTTTTATGGCATCTCCATGCTTGAAAAGTACAAAGGAACCGGGCTAAAAAAAGCTTATCTCATTTTCGGCATGTGCGATGAATCGTTCTCCATCAATTACGCGGCGACTGTACCGCAAGATGTGAATAAAGGCTGGTACATGTTCTTCGTAACGGTGCTCAATCATTGTTATTGGGTGCTTGGAGCAGCAATTGGAGGGCTTTTCGGGTCGATGGTTCAAGTCAATCTCGAAGGGCTGGAATTTGTGATGACAGCGCTATTCGTGGTGATCTTCATGGAACAATGGAAGAAGGAGACTTCCCGCCACAGCGCGTTATTAGGGCTGGGGGTAGCCTCGCTATGCCTCTATGTTTTTGGCAGCGACCGCTTCATTATTCCTTCCATGGTCATCATGATCGGCGGACTTACGTTATTGAGAGGCCAATTAGAGAAAACAGGAGAACGAGCATGGCAATGACGCAATTCGAACAAATCGTTACAATCGGCATGGTCGTTTTGGGGACGATGGCAACCCGATTTATCCCATTTCTGATTTTCCCTCCAGGACGCCCTACGCCAAGTTATGTACAATATCTCGGCAAAGTACTGCCTGCTGCGGCGCTAGGGCTGCTGGTTGTCTATAGCATCAAAGACGTCACCTTCTTATCCGGCATACACGGGGTTCCCGAACTCATTTCCATTATCATCGTTGCCGGGCTCCACAATTGGAAGAGAAACATGTTTTTATCCATAGCCGGCGGTACGCTGGTCTATATGATCCTTGTGCAAAATTGAAATGGATAGAGCATCGGAACCATCCCGGTGCTCTATCCATTATTTTTTGCTTCGTATTCAGCTGGAAACGCGCTCGGATCTTAATTCCTCGTGCCGGGCAATCACCTGATCCATAATGCATCGGAATATCGCTGCCGCATTGCCGGCATGCAGCCCGCTTAATTTAGCCAGTTCTTCGATCTTCTTAAACTGCAGCGCTTCCCGGCCCGGGTCTTGGGCTTGCAGGCAGTGAGCCGCTTTATATTTGCCTACCTCTTCGGTAATTTGGAACCGTTTGGCCAGCAGCGCAACCAGTTCGTGGTCAATTTCATCGATTTGTTGTCTTAGATGATCCAGCTTCATTGTCATACGTTGCCTCTCCTTAGCCGATAGTCGTGCGCCCGCGGTCTCGTAGTTTCGTGCTTTGACGCTTCTTTGCAATAAAGCAAGTTTCCTACTAGATTACCACAGAATGAGCGGATTTGTAAGTGTCCGTCGGCCGTTAAATGCTGCTATCTAACAATCCGAATCATCTGCACGACCGGCCTGCTGTCGCCGGGAAGCAAAGCTTCTGCGATTTGCAGCTGCGACGAGCCGTCACCGTCCAAGAAAATGCCGTCCGAGAGCCGCCCTTCTCCGACGCGTTCGAGGATTGCCGCGCGGAAATCCGCAAGCGTCCCTTTCGTGCTGCTGACTATGAGATAGACTTCGCCCGCGAAGTCATATACAACTGCGGAGCGAAGCCGGTTATCGTCCATATAAGGGGCATGCTGTTTTGCCGCTTCGGCGAACCATTCCTCATCGCGTCCAAGAAGCATGCTGATGCCGCCCTGCGCCCAAAACTTCGATCGATCCGTCACCTGCAGCTCGGAAGCATTCGAAACGATTTGGACGCTAAGTTGATTTGCCGCACCGTCCCAAACGAGCGTGCCGCGCGGATATTTCGTATTTTCGACGCCGGAGCCGTAGCTGTCATTTTCGCCGGCGACCGGATTGCCATTGACGACCGCCATGCTCAGCAGCTGCTGCTCATAGAAGAAACCGCCGTTGATGCCGTAATAATCGGATAACGTAACATTTTGCCGCACGGCCTCTAGGGTCACGTTCGCGGGATCGGTCTTCACGACATGAAGGATGAACCCGTTGGATGCCTTCACTTCCTTGTACTGGTAGTCATGCGCCGGGAAACGCACAATTCTAGGCGTCTGATTCGAGCTCAGCACCTTTGCCATAACTATCAGCATTCCACCTAAAATGAGGGATAGACCAAGCATAATAAGCGAGCTTCGAACAATTATGTATCGCGTGATCATTTTTTACCGCCTTCTATTCGGGTCATGTTACATGGACTGAACTTGTATCCAAATCCATACGAGAAACGCCAGCATGAGTGCGCAAACGATATAGACGGCTGCCATGATGCCTTTCATTCTATCACCCTCTCCATGCCGATTACGATATAACAGACTGCATGAAACGTCAAAAAGTTGCTTTCCGGAGAGGATATCTCAGCCTTGATCGCGAAAAAATGGTAGTATAGAAACGGGTCGATACCGCATGCAAGGAGGACAACCACGTGACGAATCACCAAGGCATCCACACGCCCGAAGGCATCGAAATGCTAAAGAAGGTCCGCGGCATCTGCGGCAAGCTGCCCGAAACGACCGAAGTGATCGACGGATTCGGGCATACGACATTCAAAGTAAAAGACAAATCATTCATCATCATGAGCGATCACGGCATGACCTTTAAGTCGGATTTGGAAAATCAGGAAATCCTGCTTCAGCAGGAGCAATTCTATAAGCCGCCTTATATCGGACACCGCGGCTGGATCGGCGTAAACGCGCCGAAGGATTGGGAGCAAATGGCCATTCTGCTGAAGGAAGCGTATTTGCACGCTGCTCCCAAACGGCTCGTCAAACAGCTGCTGGAGTCGGAATGACGCCGCTCGCACTAACGAAGAAAGGCACTCCGTGACCGGAGTGCCTTTTGTCTGCCAAAGCCTACTGAACGAATAAGCTCTTGATCTCGCCCGGCTCAAAAATAAGCTCTAAAGTCGCGATCCCTGAAGCTTCATCATAATGCGTTTCGGCCGGATGACCGTCAATCGCGACGTTCGGTTTCGCAGCTGCCGCGATTTTGAGCCTGCAAGTGCCGACTCCGCTTAGTCTGGCCTTAATCGCCCCTTCCTCGCAATCGATATCGAGAAGCTCGATCCCGTAGCCGTATTTGAGCCAAGCTTGTTGAGGACGATGCGTTACCCTGTTTACTTGCACTTTATTGCGCTTGCGATTCCCCGCGGCAAGGAAAGGCAGCTTGTTAGTGCCTTTGATCTCTTTCCCGTTCACGACGATGGATGCGATATACGGCCCGCTTCCCTTCATTTCGAAATCGTAAATTTGTCCCCTATAGCGGAAATTGTGCAACGCCATTTCCTCTCCAGAGTAAGGGAAGAAGGTAATTCCGCCGGCGTCGGCATCCAATCCGAACACGCCATGAATGGCCGCTTGATACCAGCCTCTCATGCTGTATCCGTACCAAAGGCCGCTTATCGTATTCCATCTGTCCAGCTCCGGCCGGCTCGTTTCGACGTAGCAGGAAATGCCTTCCGGGCACATCAGCATTTCGGACCAGTAGCTGATCCAGCCGATCCACTTCTCGATCAAATCTTTTCGGTCGTGCTCGTTCGCCAGGCGCATGAAATACTCGCCGGTCACCGGCCACCAGCAATGCAGCTGGTTGGCATCCTGATCGTAAGCGTCCGACCACGCCGGAATTTCCCGCAAGCCGGCTTCGCTGACGATATGCTTGTCGAAGAACTCCAGGCAGGAAGCCGACACGGGCTCCATCAGTTCGCGGCAATAGTTGTTCTCCCATTTGACCGAATTGGAGTTGAAGGAATTCCTTTTCTCCAATGTAACCGAATCCACCGAACTCACGATGTAACCCTTGTCGCGATCGAAGAACAGATCCAGGAAATTCTCTTCGATCCTTCGAATAGTCTGACGAGCCTCTTCCGCCGTATCGCGGTCGCCGGCGAGTACGGCCAAATACTCCATCGATCTTGCCGCGCAATAGAAGATCGTGTTATTCAAACCGCTCAAATCCTGCCCCGTTTCCTTCATGAAGATCGGAAAATCGGGATACATCGAGGGACCTTCGCATAATCCGGTCCCGCTCCGTTCGAGCGTCAGCGTTTTATCGAACAACCATTTGGCGAAAGGGTAGATTTCCCGAACGAGCTCCGCGTCACCCGTCGCCGAATAATACAGCTGCAGCAGCGTGATATACATCCCTTGAGATGGCAAAGCGCACCCGATCAGGAAGCGCATGTCGTTGCTGAGCGCAAGGGCAAGCCCTAGCTTCTCGTCGGCCGTATCCCTGTAAAATCTCAGCATGTCCCGCAAATGCTCCGTATCATTCCAGTACGCCGTCGCAAAACTGGCCGTAATTCCATCCCAGCACCAGACCCATGCGTACGAATTCGCTTTGATCGCTCCTGGACGATCGTTTACCTTTAACGATTCATGGCATACGGGGATGAGACTCAAATAATCGTTCAGCCTTTTGTAAGGACTGATCAGTCTCGGCGAAAGCTCCGCGGCCTTCGTATATCTTGCGTATTGCTGCCCGACCTTTTTCTCCAGCCGACCGATAAGCTCCGTCATTTTTTCGGAAAGCCCCGTCTTCTCGGGGTGAAAGGAAACGACGAAGCTGTACGTTCTCCCCGGCTCGAGAACCGGGCTGCTTAGGATGTGTTTTATGTTGAGCGGCGTTCTGCGGTAATGAACGGCAAAATCCGCGCCGATTCCGATATGAAGCTCGCAGCCCTCATACGGATGCTCTTCCGTCCGGTAATGATTGGTGTCATATTCTCGTTCCTCCGAAGCTCGAACGACGCCTTTCACCGTTTCCCGGAAGCCGCCGAGCAGCCGATTGCCGGCTTGATCGAACTGCCACTCCTCCCACTTCCGGTCCACCCCCATATCGCAGAACCGGATGTCCTCGGCATCCAGGGGAGTTAAACCGAACGCATTGTAGAACTCCAGCTTGAAAACCGTGTCCGAAGGCATATTCGCGGGCGTTAGGACTTGGAATACGATGGATTCGTCGACTGCCATGACCTTATGTCTTACGACGGCGTTGAGAAAGCTCCATTCCGCTTCTATGCTGAACGGCCAAACCTCGGTATTCGCATATTCAGGCTTATAGTTGAGCTTGTCTTTCTCAAGATAGAATCGAAAGCCGTCCCATAACTTCTTTAAAAATACGTTGCTGTTCCCTTTCGCCTGCGCGGGATTCTTAAAGCCTACCTGTTCAACGCCCGTCTGGTCGTACCTGAAGCTTAGCCGCCCGTCGACGATAAACCGGGGCGTGCATGGAATGCCCTTTTTACTGCGGATGACCCCGTTCTTGACGGTATATTTCATGTGAGCACCTCTGAAATCCTTTTAGGATAGTGAATGAATGATTAGCAGGGCATCTTGCTCGAACGGCGAGCTTGCAATCAGCCTGCATCCGCCAATCGGCGCTGCAGCGACCTGCTCCCCGCTCTCCGGGTTCCACCAGTACGGTGCCGAATTCGTATCCAACCCGGATACATCGAGCTCGATCGTTCCCTTTTCGGGCAAATAGGCCAGCAACAACCGGCCGTCTGCCGAAGCGGCTGCATTTACGTTTTCTTGCGATCCATTCAGCAACCGCTCCTGCGCCGGTTTTAAGTCCTGCCACGGCAATGCCGTCAGCAACCGTTTCATCCTGACCAAATCCTGAGCACCCGGCAGCTTTAATGCCTCTTGCCAAGGATGTACTTGCTCCGGCGAACGATTCCGGTTAAAATCGCCTTTCCGCGCCCAGTTCCATATCCCTTCCGCTCCGTAAGTCAGGCCCGTCAAAGACCCTGCAAGCACGCTTCTCCAGCAAGCCCGGCGGACGCCGATCCGCAGGACGGGGTCTTTTCTTCCGCAGTCGGGATGCCATTCGTAACAAGGCTCCGCGTTCAGAACCGGCTTCGGGGGCATTTTGTCCCATTCTTCCCGTACGAGCATGGGAGGCCGATGATGGCCGTTTCCGTGTCCGGTTTGCACCATATTAAAATCCAGCCACTCGGCATGGTGGTACGCATCGCCCGACTTAACGACCGGATGCGTCGTAACAAGCCTTCCGTAGAGCTCGGCTTCTTTCACGGCCTTGCCCACGGCATCATAAAATTCGGCAATACCGTCGCCGACATAATCGTCGTCTCCGCTGATGATCCACACGACGTTTAAATCCCGCATTTTTCGGACCAAATAACAGCCGAATTCGGTCGCCTGCCGGACGGACATGCCCGGATGATCCGGCGGAATGACCGTCGGCCGCGAGCCCGGCACGTGCTCGAACCAAACCACGATGAGCGCGACCAGCATGCCCTTGCCGTTCGCGTACTCAATCATTCTGGACAATGTATCGAAATAAGCTTCGTCGATCTCGTCATAATTCCACTTGAATATTCTTCCATCTTCGCTTTTCTCCTCCAACAGCGCAAAGGGCTTTCGGCCTTGGAAAATCGGTTGATACGCATCGTGCTGGGGCAATGCGTTCATTTGGATCACGTTAAACCCTTGACGGGCTCTCTCATCCACGTATTCCGTCCACTCTTCCCAGCTGGCGCGACCGGGACAGGACCATGCGGTATCCCCCAGCCAGAACACCGGTACCCCGTCGCGGGTTTGAAAGCTCCTGCGATTGGGCGCGATTTGAATGTAATCATGGATATCCATTTCCGTCATCTCTCCTTACTCACCGAATGACAGCGAGTTCATTGACGGCTCCCGGGGAATCCGGGAGCCGTCCGTTCATTAGTTTTTTTGCAGAATCTTCCAAAGCACGGCGGCGGCTTGCTCTCTTGTCGTGAAAGCTTGAGGCAAGAAGTTTCCGTTGCCGAAGCCGCCCATAACTCCCGATTGATGCACGATTTCAACCGCATCCTTTGCGAAAGCCGAAATTCGGGACTGATCGGCGAATGGCTGGAAGCTGCCGGCCGATTTAAGCTCAACGCCGAGCGCCGATGCCGCTCTATACAGCATCACGGCCATTTCTTGGCGCGTGATGCTGCCGTCGGGATCGAAGGTACCATCCGGATACCCTTGCACGATGCCGAGCCGTTGCGACGCCGCAACCGCTCCCTCGTACCAGGAGCCTTCCGAGACGTCGGAGAAGCTCGCTTTATCTCCCGTTAAAGTCCATTCGAAAGCGTTCGCTAGCATAACCGCGAATTCGGCGCGTGTTACCGAGCGAGACGGTAAGAACTTGCCTTCCCCCAACCCTTGGACAATGCCGCGAGCAGCCAATGCTTCAATGCTTTCGATCGACCAAGAGCCTTTTCCTACATCTACGAACGAAGACGTTCCCGGCACGACCGCGTATAGGCTGAAGTGCTTCGGACGGAAGGTGACCGTGCCGGTCTTCTCGTCGTATTTTGCGTTTTTAACGATTTCAAGCTTGCCTTCGTTGCTGATGTGGTAAATGATGATTTTGTTCGGCTTCTCTCCAGGCTTAAGGGTGTATGGCACGGATACCGAGACGTCGTTGCCGCCGAACTTATCGATCGTCTGTCCTCCGACGCTTAATCCGAAATCGTAGACCGGCTGGTTGCCGATCGTTTGCCGCGCGTCCTTAGACAATGTTGCAGGATCGACGACCGCTATGGTCAAACGAAGCTCGCCTGAAACGCCGTCCTTATCGAGGAGACCCGTATCTACCGTCACGCTGGCGAGTCCGGTATCGATGCTGATCAGATCGATTTCTTGATCCAAAGCTCGTTTCAGAGAATCCGCTGGGATGTTAACCGTCACGGCCTTGGCGGACTTCGTACCCGTCACTTCGATGTGCACCGTCTTGTCGTCAGAGCCATCGATGGCTGCGTTCAATGCCGAGGAGCCGATATTGGCAACGGCTTTGCCATTGCCGTCAACCGTAGCCGGCACGCTTATCGTGCCGGACGGCGTTGGCGTTGGTGTCGGCGTTGGCACAGGCGTCGGAGCAGCTGGATCGAATGCTACGCTGATATAGTCCAAGTTGACGTGGGCGCCGTCTCCCGAATCGTACTTGTACGCAATCGTATTTTCGCCAGCTGCCAGATGGAGCGATTCCGTGATAAAGCCCCATGCATCCCAATCCGCGAGTCCAGGCAATGGCGTTTGTTTGATTTTCGTACCGTTCACGTAAATCGTCAGGCTCGAAGCAGGGTTACCGTTCGCATACCGCAAGGTCACGTCCTTAGCGCCGGCGGTTGCGGCGTTAACCTTAAAGGCTACCGAAGCTCCTTGATCACTAAAGTGATCGACAAAGCCGGTTCCGGAGTAGCCGGCATGGTCGGTGTTCACCGAAGTGCCGCCGTCGAGAGCCGCCTCCTCGGCTTCGTATTTCGTGCCAGGCGCCGGATCCTGCGTATTCGGTTCAGGCGCGCGGGCTACGCTGATATAGTCTAAGTTGACGTGGGCGCCGTCTCCCGAATCGTACTTGTACGTAATCGTATTTTCGCCAGCCGCCAGATGGAGCGATTCCGTGATAAAGCCCCACGCATCCCAATCTGCGAGTCCCGGCAATGGCGTTTGTCTGAATTTCTTTCCGTTCACGTAAATCGACAGGCTCGAAGCAGGGTTACCGTTCGCATACCGCAAGGTCACGTCTCTTTCGCCGGCCATCGCGGCGTTAACGGTGAAGGTTACCGAAGCTCCTTGATCACTGAAGTGATCGACAAAGCCCGTTCCGGAGTAACCGGCATGGTCGGTGTTCACCGAAGTGCCGCCGTCGAGAGCCGCCTCCTCGGCTTCGTATTTCGTGCCAGGCGCCGGATCCTGCGTATTCGGTTCAGGCGCGCGGGCTACGCTGACATAATCCAAGTTGACGTGGGCGGCGTCTCCCGAATCGTACTTGTACGTTATCGTATTTTCGCCTGCCTTCAGATGAAGCGAATCCGTGATAAAACCCCACGCGTCCCAATCTGCGAGTCCCGGCAACAGCGTTTGTCTGAATTTCGTTCCGTTCACGTAAATCGTCAGGCTCGAGGCAGGGTTCCCGTTCGCATACCGCAAGGTCACGTCTCTTTCGCCGGCCATCGCGGCGTTAACCGTAAAGGTTACCGAAGCTCCTTGGTCACTGAAGTGATCGACAAAGCCCGTTCCGGAGTAGCCGGCATGGTCGGTGTTCACCGAAGTGCCGCCGTCGAGGGTTCCGTCCTCAGCTTCGTAAACCGTGCCTGGCGCCGGGTCCTGCGTGTTCGGAGCCGGAGGAAGAACTGAGTCGGAATAGAACTCCACCTCGGAAACGTTGCCATAGCTGTCCGTCCCGCCGATATAACGGAGGTATCTGTACGGCGTATTGTCCGAAATCGTCACCTCGTTCCAGCCGGAAGCCGGCGTTGACGTGACGGTATACAGATCCGTAAATCCGCTGTCGCTGCTCGTGTTGGAGCCTTGGAACTTGCCGCCGTTCATGCGGCCTATTTCCGATTCTCTCGGATAAAACTTGATCGACGTAATCTTCTTCGCATTGCCGGAGCCCAAGTCGAGGCCGGCATAGGCTCCCGTGGCTGTCGTGGAATCGAAGAAGCTCGAAGTGTCACCGTCAAACACTTTGTCGTATGTGTCGCCAGGCGGGCCCCATGTTCCGTCCGTCCCGAATGGCGTACCCGCAAGCTTAAACTGATTCGAAGGCGGGGTTCCCGGATCCGGCTCGTTCGAAGCCGGAGGAGGCACGCCCGGTTCTTCGTAAGGAACGTTTATAGAATCGAGCAGAACGTTCCCCGCATCTTCCGGGTCCACTTTGAAGGCAATCTCGTTATCTCCTGCGTTTAAAGCAATCGTTTCAGTCCATTCGTCCCATACATTCCAGCCTGTCGTCCCCGGCAGCGTCAGTTGTTTCGCCTTTTCTCCGTTCACGTAGAGGCTCAAGCCGGCTGCCGTTTCGTTCCCGTTCGCATAACGCAGCGTAAGCTTTTTATCGCCCGCAGTTCCTGGATTTACCGTGAACGCGGACGAGGCGTTCTCGCCGCCGAATCCTCCAAGGTATCCGCTGCCGGTATATCCGGTTTGTTCGGATTGAATGCCTGCCCCGTTCGATACACTCGCCTCTTCCGCCTCGTATACCGGCAACGTCGTAATGACGACCCGATCTGCGCTGTGATAGGTATTGTTCGAAGCCGCGTTCTTCGTCCCCGTCACGCGAACCTTGACAACATGTTCTCCATTCTCCAACACAGGGCTCGTATAGACGAGCGTATTATGGATTTTGACGGGGCTGTAGGTGTCCACTAGCGTTTCTTCTCCGCCGTCGACGGATATTCCCACGATGCCTTGCGACAAATACTTCTGCGCGAATACTCTGGCCTGCGTACCTGTAAACCTGATTTGATAGTAAGCGCCGGTCTCGTTGGAGAAGTGCTCGTTGTCCATGAACGAGCCCGGTTCCGGACTATTTCCCCAGGTTCCATGGAAATCGAATTGGTTCAATTCCGTACCCGTGTCCATGTCGTTAATCGTGACGGCGGACGAATAAGGGACGAAGCCCGTTACGATTTGGACGCGGTCCGCGCTATGCCAGTTGTGTTCCGCGGCTTCGTTCTTTTGCCCGGTAATCCGCACTTTCAGGACATGACCGCCGTATTCGAGTTTTTCGCTTGCGTAAAGAAGCGTGTTATGCACCTTGGTCGGACTGTAACAATCCACCAGGGTTTCCTCACCGCCGTCGACCGATACGGCGACAATGCCGAGTGATTTATAGGTTTGGGCGAACAGCTTAGCCTGCGTGCCTACGAATCTCACCTGGTAATAGGCGTCCGTCTGGTCCGAATAATGCTCGTTGTCCATAAATGCACCGGTTTCCGGACTGACTCCCCAGGTGCCTGCAAATTCGAATTGATTCGCTCCGCTGCCCGTCTCCGCATCGTTGATCTCCAGCGTGCCCGTCGTAATGACCACGCGGTCGGCCACGTGATAGGTACCGTCGGCGTTCACGTTGCTCGTTCCCGTTACCCGTACCTTGAGCACGTGCTCGCCGAGAGGGAGAGTCTCGCTGGAGTAAAGCAGCGTATTATGGATCTTCGTCGGACTATAGCCGTCCACAAGCTTCTCCGGCCCTCCGTCTACGGATATGGCTGCGATGCCGAAGGAATGGTTTTTCTGGGCGTACACCTTCACTTGCGTTCCGGTAAACTTCACTTCGTAATACGCATCGGTCTCGCCCGAAAAATGCTCATTGTCTTGATACGATCCTGGTTCCGGGCTCACTCCCCAATTACCGACGAAGTTGAATTGATTCTGGCCTTCGCCGATGTCGGCGTCGTTGATCGTAATCTTCCCTGCCGTCGCTGCTCCGGAGGCATCGTCCGTATCCGGCGTCGAGGCGTCCGGATTTTCATAATCCGGGGACCAATCCGGTCCGATGTAACCGGCGATCCAGTCCTCACCTCCGAATTCGTACGCGCCGATGTCCGGTTTGTCGCCAATATAACCATCCGTTACCCCAGCGATTTCGGCAGCGGCATCGACCGCCGGCGAGCTCTCTTGAAGACGGAATCTCAGACCGCCGTCTCCTTCGTTCACGAACTTCGGATTCCTGCTTGGCGTTAGATCCGTCGATGACGTTGTATTGCCGATGACTTGATCCCGGTAAATGTTGTTGTTCAGGAAATCCTTCGGCGTTGTCGTGAAATTCAAGAATGACGCTGTTGCATTCGTGACGAACGTATTGTTATAGATATGATGCACTTGCTCTGAAGTGCTTTCGTGCTGCACGTACAGGTCCACGTCATCGTTGCCCCACAGGACGTTGTGGTCTACTTGCGTAGGGCCCGCGCCTTGGTCGTAGTAAATGCCGGCTACGAGTCCGTCTCCATCGAGATCCGCCTTCGGATCATGAATCCAGTTATGATGGATGCGGGTACCGTCCAGGTCCGAGTTGCGGGCGGAGTAAATCGCGCCCGTATCCGTATTGATCAAGCCGAAGTCGTATAGATCGTTGTAGCCGATCTCCACGTTTTTGGCGGGCGGCAAGTTAATGCTCGAACGGCCTGTTCGATAAATCGAATTGTGCAAAATCTTCTGTCCCGAGGTGTCCGGCACCGGACTAATCCCGCTGGCGTAGTTGCCTCCGTAGGAAACATCGTGAACGACGTTGTTTTCGGCGATATTGCCTTCGCCGAGCACGATCCCTTCTTCCGAGCTATACTCGATGATGCTATTCTTGATGATGCTGTCCGGTCCAATCAGCCGAATGCCGGTATCCTCGTTGTGCGTATAGTTGAGATCGGATCCCGGAGTCGTCACGCTGTGATTAATGTACTTGGCTCGCAAGCCGTCGAGCGTGATGTTCGAGCTGTCTTCGTCCGTTGTGATCGTAGACGCGAACACGTCGATGCCTTGAACCGTAATATAAGATTTGCCGCTGAGGTCGAAAGCGTAGTTCCTCATTTTAACTTCGACGTCCGATGGGCTTTCGCCGTTCGGCATCCACAGGTAGAGGTCGGTTCCGTCATAGAACCATTCCTTTGCCGTGTCGAGGGCGCCGAGTTTGCCCGTTAAATAATAGTAATCGCGGAAATCCGAGTCGATCGGATTTCCCGCCAACGTCAGCTGAGTACCCGTATCGGCGGTAATGCTTCGGGTTTGGGAGATGAACCAGCCGTTGGCCCATAACGTCCCGCCGGCCCAGCCGCCGTCGATCGCCGGAATCGCCGCATCCGAAAGCTTCTGCGTAGCGCCTGCGGCGGTCCATGTCCCCGCCTTGCCGTCCCTATAATCCGCGCGATTCAACAGATCGTCCGAATCGGTCACGTTCGGCCAGCGCGCTTCGATCATCATCTTGCTGTCGACGAAAACCTGGTTTGCGATCAGCGTTTCGTTTCCGGTAATATAGTCGCGGTAGCCGGTCACCGGAAGCTCGATCGCTTTCTTGTAGATATTGCCCGAATAGACTGTCCACCCGCCTTCCGCTGCGTCCGTTCCGCTGACCGTGACGACGGCGTCTCCGTCCGGCTGGAAAACGATCGGACTGCCCACGGATCCGGAATTCGCGGGCACGACGGTTTCGCGGTACACGCCTTCGCGAATTTTAACCGTGTCTCCCGCCGTCGCGACGTTCGCGGCTTGCTGAATCGTCGCGAACGGCTCCGACTCGGATCCGGGATTGGCATCGGAAGCTCCGGCGCCCCCGACGTAATAGACGTTGCCGTCGGCATACGCCCTTGGCTGCGGCAACAACGACAAAAGCAGAGCTGCCATCATTACGAATACGACGAGCTTTCTGGCTGGACCTTGCGGTAACACGTTACAATGCATCACTTTCCCTCCTGAATTGTAATCGCTTGCAAGAGTAATGTTAGTCTTATGTTTTTTTCTTTTATAGTAAAAATAAGGAACATAAGTAACAGAATACGGAAATGTTTTTCGAACGAATTTTCGCATCATAGCAAACGAAAAAATCCCCGTTCGCCTTGGGAACGGGGATTCGACATAATTTGTAAAATTCACCTTCAGTTCAAGTGCATCAAAAAAGAACGGACAGCCTATGCTGTCCGCTCTTTCCATTTAGATCAAATCCGGCTCGGCCTTGAAGGCATCCTCGCCCTTTTCGGTTTTCGGCATGCGGAGCTTGCCGAAGAAGACCGCGGATACTAAGCCGATCAAGACGACGATGATGCCGATCACGAATACGGACGTAATCGCATCGCTCAGAATCCCTTGCAACGCCTGCAACAGCTTCTCCGGAATTTGCGCTTTGACTTCCGGCTGCAGGAGCGCCTGCGGATTCGCCAGCTGCTCTAGTTTATCGGCAGGGATATCCTGAAAGTTCTTGCCGATATCTTTAATGCCGCTCGTCATGTTATTCGTCATGATGACGCCCATGATCGCAACGCCCACCGTGCCGCCGATGGCACGCGTAAACTGGGTCGTCGACGTCGCAACTCCGCGAAGATCATGCCCGACCGCGCTTTGCGCGGCGATTGTGAGCACCGGCATCAAAGCACCCATGCCGATACCGACGATAATCATGTACAGAATAAGCTCAAGGCTGCTAGTATTTACGTCCATCTGCGACATGAAGAAATAACCGATTGTCATGATCGCCATCGACGTCATCACGATTGCCCTATAGCTCAGCTTCTTAATCAGAACGCCGCCGATAATGCTGGACAGAATAAGCGAGAGCATCAGCGGTGTCAAGATGTAGCCCGAATTGGAAGCCGATGTGCCGATAACCGCTTGCGAGTAGAGCGGAATATACGTAATTGCGCCAAACATGCCCATCCCCATCATGAACCCGACGATGCTGGAAACGGAAATGGCACGAAGCTTAAACAGCTGAAGCGGGATAATCGGTTCCTTCACCTTGGATTCGATCCAGATGAAGATCAGAATAAGCAGCAAGCTCGCCCCGAACAGGCCGAGAATTTGCGGGGAATTCCACGCAAAGTGCTTCATGCCTCCCTCGGATGGGCCGCTTCCGCCCATTTCGATCGCGAGCAAGAACGCTACGATTGCGCCGGTAAGCGTCGCTGCGCCGCCCCAGTCGATCGATTTTTTCTCCGTGCTCTTCGATTCCTTCAGGGCAAAAGCAAGAATAATGGCCGCGAAAATACCGAAAGGAAGATTGATGTAAAAAATCCACTGCCATGCGATATGGTCAACGATAAAGCCGCCGACTGCAGGACCGATTACGCTGGATAGACCGAATACCGCGCCGAAAACGCCCTGCATTTTGCCGCGGCGGTCCGGAGGAAAAATATCGCCGATAATCGTCATCGCGATCGGCATTAACGCGCCTGCGCCAATTCCTTGAATCGCGCGGAATATGATAAGTTGTGTCATGTCTTGAGACAGCCCGCACAAGGCCGAGCCAATGAGGAACAAGCCCATGCCGATCAGATAAACCAGCCGTCTGCCGAACAAATCCGCAAGCTTGCCGAATATCGGTACCGCTGTCGTTGACGTCAGCATATAAATCGTGAAAACCCAGCTGTACATTTCAAATCCGTGCAATTCTGCAATGACATGAGGCATCGCCGTCGATACGATCGTCTGGTCCAGCGAGCCGAGCAGCAGGCCGAGCATTAGCCCGGTAACGATCCATTTGAGCTGTCTAGGTGATAAATTCGTCAAAAGCTCCACTTCCTTTATGTCATTTCTCTTCTAAAACATCCAGTAAGATGGTGAAAGCATCCATTACGAGATCCAGTTTCTCCTCTTCAAGCCGGCCGACCAGATCTGTAAACCATTCCATGCGTTGTCTTCGAATAATTTCAAGCGTTTCTTTGCCTTTATCCGTCAGGCTAAGCTGAACGACCCTCCGGTCATCCTCTGGTCTGTTTCGTTCAATCAGCCCTAGCGAAACGAGCTTATCCGTAAGGCCGGTCGCCGCTCCCGATGTGACGCCTAGAAATTTCACGATATCGTTGACCCGGCACAATTCCGTATTGTTCAAATACATCAGGATAAAAATATGGCCGTTTGCGAGGTTATACGGATGTTCCAGCGCCTTCATCCGCTTCTTCGACCGATGAGCGAATCGCTCCATAAGAAGCTGCAGCTCCGCGATTTTCTTGTCCTTGCCGTCAGGCTCTTTTATTGTCCTCCCTCCGATCTGGACAGGTAATTTGGCTTGCCGGTTCATTTGTTTACCGATTAATTATCTTAGCAGGTAAGATAATAAGCCTATAAGAAAATACAACACAAAGGTAATCCTGTCAATAACGGTTCGTCATTTATTTTTTCACCGGCCCTCAGGACTATCCGGAGCAAAAAAAAATCCCGACCTCCGCTTTTCGGCGGAAATCGGGGAAACTACAGAAATAAAAAATGCCTCACGCGCCACTCCCTGCAATGTCAGCCAGCCGATCCTGAAGTTGATCGGTGCACACGCCGCCGTGGTAGACGATAGCAGCCGCAATGTCGAGCGACTGGAACTTGGTCACCGATCGGATGGCGGTTTCCCAATCCGGCGTGAAATTCGCGGCAGGCGGCTGCAGTACCCCATCGTTAGCGGTGAGCGAATCGCCGGTAACAAGCGTCTTGCTTGGCACGTGGTATAGAGCAATATGATCCGGCGAGTGGCCAGGCGTATAGATGACTCTGATCCCGCCTGCATACGGAAGCTGCACGCCATCGCTAACGGCGGTATCGACCTTAACCTGCGGAGCGAATGCCTGGCTCTTGATCAGCGGAAGCTCGCCGCCAAGATACGGAACAGCCGCTTCGTGCGCGATCACCTCCAGCCGTCCTTCGAACAATGCGACCAACTCCGGCAGCGAACCGATATGGTCGCGGTCTTGATGCGTAATGATGATTTTGGTCAGCTTATCGAAGTCGAAACCTTCCGCTGCCATGGCTTCGCGAATCACTTCGGTCTGTCCGGTGATGCCGGTATCCACGAGGATCAGCTCCCGCTCGTCCCAAAGCAACGCGGCGTGCACTACGAAATCGTTCCCGTTTACCTTCATAGCCAGCTTCAGCGCCTTGATTCCCCTTTGCTCCATGTTCGTATCCGCTCCTATTCTTTATTCATAAAGTTGGTTTTCGCCGATCGGATCATCTGTTTGTACTTGCCTGGCGTCATGCCGAAGGTCTTGACGAATTGCCGGCTTAAATACGCGGCATCTCCCAGGCCGCACTGCTGAGCCAGCTCGCTGAGCGGCTCCTCCGTCGTCTCGAGCAGCCGTTTCGCTTTATTCAGCCGCATCTGCCTCAGCATCTGCATCGGGTTAATGCCGTATGCTTCATGGAAGGCGCGGTCAAAATAATTGGTGTTCAAGTGAACCTTCTCCGCAAGCATATCGCGGGAAAGCTTCATCTCCATATGATCGGCCATGAAGCGGATGATCGGGAAGAACCGGTCGTACTTCGCCGAGTAAGCCTCGCTCCGCCCGACTCGGCCGCTCGCATCCCAGCTTTCGAGGAGCATTGCGGCAAGCCGCAGCATATCCGCCGTGAGCGACATCTCCCGGAAAGGCGACTGACTTCTCCAGGTATGCAGCAAAGATTGAAAGACTTGGCTGAAGGCTTCATGATCCAGCAGCCGCACGACCGGCTGTACCGGATACAGCTGAAATAAATCGACATTGTAGCTGGTCTGGATTTGAACCGATAACCATTCATGCACACCCGGCACGTCCGCCCGCTCGGAGAACGGCAAAAAAGGAGGGTGAAGCATAACCCCTCCTGCTCGCACCTCGTGCTGCTCGCCGTTCGTTTCGGTAATAACGCGGCCCTGCCGCACATGGCTGATAACCCAATTCGGATACATGATCTGTTCATGCTTAAGCGTCTCGTATTGGCCGACGTCTACCTGGTAGACGCTGACCTGCCACTGATCAAAGCTTGTCGTCGCGCTCATTGCCACGGTTTCACCTGCCAATTCCAACAGCTAGTCATACTACTAGTGTACACTAGCTTGGAAGCGCAAGAAACCGTTTATTTCGGCAGCTTCGCTTTGACCGATGCGCGGAGCTCCGCTTCATCCGCCGCTCCTATCCATGAACCGTCCATGGATAATGACGGACCCTTCCTGCAGCCGATGCATTGATTCAAGCAATGGGCAAGCGAAACGTCATGGCCTTCCTCTACCAGCTGATCGAGCAGCACGCCGTGGCGATTCTCCTGCAGGTTACGCAAACAAACCACGAACACCGAGGTCATTGTGCGATCACGGCTTTGCCGCACTGCGCGATCAATGGACCGTTGTCGAACACTTTGCCGGTTACCGGATTTCGCGCGCCTTCGACGGAATATTGAATGACGTAAGCTTTGCGCGTCCCGTTGCTTAAGTTCGGGGTGCTCCGGTGAAATAACAGCGAATTGAAGATGACCATGCTGCCTTTTTTAAGCGGTACGGGCTGACCTGGATCATCGCCAAAATAACACTGCCAGCCCGTGTCCGTCTGGAAATGCTCCACGAAGCCTTGAAGGTGAGAGCGCGGTTGTATCCAAACGCACCCGTTCTCGATCGTCGCATCGTCAAGCGCCAGCCAGCAGGTCATATATTGAACCGGATCGGTTGGGACATAGCCGTTGTCCTGATGCCAAGGAAAATCCCGCTTCGCTTCAGGACGCTTGTAGACGGATTGGTCCCAATACAGCCGAATATCTCCGCCCAGCACGGTCGTCGTTAAATCCACGAAGCGCTGATCGCCGATGAAGCGCTCCAGCTCCTCGTGGCGTCTTGCCAAATTACAGGTGAAATTGATTTCATTGGGGATGTTATTGAAGCCTTTGCTGCCTCGCTTCAACGCCTCCTCGCCCTCCAGATCAAAGACGTCGATAATTCCGCGAATGCGATCCATTTCTTCGTCCGAAAATTGCTGTTCTAGAATAACGTATCCTAATTCATCGTACTGCTTTAACTGCTCGGCCGTCAGCATGCCCGTTCACTCCTCGAAGATGAGATGAAGATTTCATATCCTCATTATCGAGGAGCCGGAATAAACGGACAATGAACGGGATCCAGCACTTATTGTACTTTTTCCACTAGTTAATGGGATTAAATAATCTCCGCGTCATTGAAGCCTATCCGGCCTAAATATCCGATTTGTCCTGTATCTCGAAGCTGAACCTGATCGTAATATTCCAAACCGCCTCGCGGTCCTTCCTCGTTGGTAGCGCTCGGAATGTTCCACCTCATCGAGAACACTTCCGTTCCGGCCGGTACGGGGACCGAAGTCGAGCTTCCATTCGGCTCCGAATAGAGCCGCTGATCCGAGGTCAGCACATGCAGCCTTTTCGTCAAGCTCGGCACTAATCGCGCCCGCTTCAAAGCATGCTTCGCCAATTCGGCGACATAGGGCTCCTTGTCATTCAATGCCGATTGCAGCGCCGCAACCGTCGCATTCCCCGTTGCGATCCGTCCTAAGCTCATCACGGTATAATGGCGTACCGTATCGCACGTGTGCTTCAGGAGCGGCGTCAGGTAAGGGACTGCCGCTTCGCCCAGCGCCTCCCATTGGAAGGAGCCGATATAGTAAATCCCGTGCATCGCCATCGAATTCAAATTGCACTCGGCATCGGTCGCCGTCTTCGCCCAATCGGCGGCCAGCTTTTGCGGGTCTGGCACCGTAAAGCCTGCAAGCAGCTCGCTGCCAACCGTCAGCGGAGCGCCGGCAGGCAGCCGGTTCGCAGCGGCAAGCGCAGCCTCCGTTTGAAGGAATTGCGGCGCCAAGCACTGCAGCGTATCGCCAACCTGCACGACGTAATACGGGTAGCCGCCTGCCCGATGATAGTCGAAATCCGTATCCGGAATAAGAAGCGGCTGGCCGACCAAGATGAGCTGCGGATTGCAGATAACATTGGATTCGAGCAGCTTCGCGACGGTCGATCCGAAGCGCGCCGCGATCTTCTCCAGCGTATCGCCGCCTTGAACGACATAGATCATGTGCATTTCTCCTCTCCTGCCTATGCCTATACCGTATTCAGGCAAACAAACAAAAGGAACTGCCCGAATGAGCAGTTCCTTTTCATTTGAATCGCGTATTATTTCAGTAAATCGTGATCGACGTAACGCGTTCCGTTCAATTCGCTAATGACGTTGATCGCGACTTTCGCGCCGTCACCGGCTGTAATGATCGTATGCACGCTGACGCCCGCAGCCGTTCCAGCTACCCAAATGCCGTCTACATTCGACTTGCCGCTCGCATCTACGGCGAAGACTTGTTTAATCCGCGGCTCGGTGCCTTCTTTCACTGCCAAACCGAGCTTGTCGGCGAGATCCGTCGACACGCCGGTTGCGACGATCACGTGCGTACCTGCAAATTGCTGCGACTCCGTTTCGATTTGGAAGCCGCTATCCGACTTGGAAACGTTGACAACAGTGTCCTGCACGAGCTCCGCTCCGAATTTGACCGCCTGCTTCTTGCCGGTCTCGATCAGCGCCGGTCCGGTCGTTTCCGGAACGCCGTAATGGTTCTCGATCCAGGCTTTCTTGGTCATGCTTTTATCGCTGTCAATCAGAAGTGTTTTCTTCCCGGCCTTTGCTGCGAACAACGCTGCGCTGGCCCCTGCTGGACCTGCTCCGATGATAATAATATCGAACATGGCGATTCACTCCTTTTAGATAATTGCAACTTTACAAAGCACATTATAATCCTTTTAGACAACTTTGAAAAGGACCTAACTATTCATTTATTTTAAAAAATTCTACCCGATTCATGACGTCCGTGATCGTAAATTGTCGCAAATACGCAATGGTCTGCTGCTCCGATTCGAGTAAAATCCGCTCCAGCTCAGCATCCAACTGCTCGCCGGCTTCGCCGCAATCCACGTCCATCTCCGGCTCGGATGTTCCGTTGCTTACGGCAGCGTAAATCTCGCCTAACGTGATTTGATCAGCCGGCTTGCGCAAGCTGTAGCCGCCTTCCCGGCCGCCCTTCGATTCGACGAGACCGGCCGCTGCCAGCGCTTGCATCACTCTTCGCAAAAAGGTCGCATGCGAGTCTACCTGGTCGGCAATCATCGCACTCGACAGGATGCAGCTGCTCTTCGCCAGCCAGACGATGGAATGAACGGCGATTTTGAACCGGGGAGGCCCGATATTGACGCCGCGACTTGCTGTGCTCATGTTCATTCCCCCGCTCGTAGCCTTTCATGCCCGCTGGTTATGATCCGGTAGTTATAGCTTCAACTCCATATGAACCTGCTCCACGTAAGGCTTGAAGCCCAGACGGTCAAGCAGCTCGTGCAGCTCGTCATTCGTGCTCCGCAGGTTAAGGGTAACTCGCTTGCATGCAGCCTCTAGCGGCCCGTACACCTCACGCAGCAAAGCTTTTAAGATTTTGCTCTTATCCGCTCTGCCCGGCGCTGCCTCGCACTGGTAAAGCGCGATGGAATTCAGCTTGCCATCTTCGCTGTAGATGCGCTTGTACAAGGCAAAGCCCACTTGTTCGGCACCGTCCGAGATCATACAGCATTCGTCGTCCTTATGGCTCTGCCATTGCGTCTGCCACGCCGAGAGACAATCGTAATACGGCAGCTTCCGAAGCTCCATCGGCTTGACATGCCGAATCGTAAACCTGTGCGGAAAGCTCGGCAGCAGAAGGCTCGCATCCAGCGCGCTTTCGTTCATCGCGCCTATCAACTGGCCCGTAATCTTGTAGCCGGCACCCTGGTAGAGCTTGATCGCCGGCTCATTCTGAACGATGGCTTCCAGCAGGGCGCGTTCCGCCCCTTGCTCGCGATACATTTCGATCGTCCGCTCGAGCAGAAGCTTCCCATATCCCTTGCCCCGGAAATCCTTTGCGATTCCGGTACCGCCATTCCACACCGTCTTCTTGCCGTCCAGCATACGGAAGCCGTTCATGATGAATCCGACCGGCTCACCGTTAACGGCGATCGCGAGCGAGTGCTCAAGCGATAGTCCTTCGCTCACCGTCCTGGCCAGAAATCGGTCCAGTTCCATGGTGGCATTGAAGAAGTATCCCTCGAACCCTTTGTTCCATAACGCAACCATCTCATTGGCAGACAGTTGACTAAAGCCGATATAGGAAATCATGCTGGTTCCCCCTTCTTGTCATCAGGTCCATTGAAAACCGTCCGCTTCTACTCATTACCCCGTTTGATATCAACGTAATCGCCGCCGGTGGGACACCTCCTCGAAGAGTTCAGTCGCATGCTAAACTAGATGCTCGAAATACCTTCATCATAGCACACAAACCAGCCGTTAGATCACTTCCGTCCACGGGTATGAAGAGATATTTCCTCTTCGTCAAGCCATGGCCGGCACAAGCGGCTGAAGCGCATGCGACTTATCGACAAAAACGAAGGCGTCATACCGCTCCGCCATAACGCTTGGAACGTAATTGCCCCGCTCATAATGAGGATGATAAACGACGCCGATCGCCCGGTGCCCGTAGGTTTGGCGAAAAGCCTCTGCATCCGTCCCTCGGAACATCAGCCATTGATCATGCGCGCCAGCCTCGTGCATGAGATCCTCCCAGCTGCCGCGCCGCGCTTCCGGCACCCGCAGCTCCTCGAGCGGAGCGGCCCAGGCGTCCGCCGCGATGACATGGCCGCTGTGGGTGCCGAAGCCGATGGCAAACACGTCGCCCTCCGCTTGCTGCTCACGCAGCAGCTGACCGACATTCACCATGTCGTCTGCAGCCATATCGGTTGCCCGCGCATCGCCGATATGGGTGTTATGCTCCCAAACGATCGCTTTGGCCTTCGGCCCATGAAACCGCATGACGCGCTTCAACGCCTCGACCATATGCCGGTCCCGGATATTCCAAGATTCCGGACCTCCTCTAACCATCGAATGGTAATAGCGCTCAGCGTTCACGGTGACGAGCGCATTGATCTCATCGTTGAGCAGCGCTTCATGAGTGCCTTCGGCGCGGCTCCGCTTCGCCTCCAACTCTTTCAGCAGCTGGACAACCTCATCTTGGCAATGCTCCGAGAAGAACGCCGCTGCCATCCCGTAGTTCTGGCCTTCCCGTCCGTGCGGCTCGAAACAGGAAAATGCCTTAAGCGCGGAAGCCAGCTCCGGCGAATTCGTCTTCTTGAGATGCTTGATGATCTCGTCCATCGACTCCCAGAGGCTGTACACATCCAAGCCGTAAAATCCGACTCGCCGCTCCTCGGGCAAATCGCGGTTATGCTCGCGCAGCCAGGCGATGAGCTCCGCCGTTTCCCGGTTCGCCCACATCCAAGTCGGCCAGCGGTCGAAGGCGTGCAGCGCTTCATCCAGCGAGCCCTTCGCTTCCGGATGGTGTTTGATGTATTTGTTCACTTCATAGCAGGAGGGCCAGTCTCCCTCTACCGCGATCAAATTAAACTGCTGCTGCTCGATCAGCAGCTTGGAAAGCGCGGTACGGTACATATAGAATTCGCTCGTCCCGTGGCTTGCTTCACCGAGTAAAACATAAGCGGCTCCTGCAGCCGCCTCCGCTAGCGGCTGGAGATCGGCGTCCTTCTCCAAACGGCGGGCATTGCTGCGGATGGCTTCAACCGCCTCCTGCCGGTCGAATGGCGTGTTCTGTCTTCGCATGATGAATGACTCCTTTGCTCAAAGCTTGGATTAAATCATGCTTATATTTTCCAAATCGCCCAGGATTATTTGCCTCCTGCCTCCGGGTTTACGCATCACGCGTATAAGGCTTGAACGCTTGCTCAAGCACCGGGTTCGGTTCGACAATTTGAATGAGCCTAAGCAAGAGTTCCGACTTAAGTTGCAACCTTCTGATTCTCCTTTCCCATAATTCGTTTACTAACCGTATAGCTGCACATATTCCGGATACGCCTTCAGATGGATTGCCCGCGCGCGTGATTGCGTGATTTCCTTCAGCTCGGGGATATGTTCGGATTCCACGTAATCCGCGAGAATGTCGATCACGTCATCCAGCAGTTTCGCGCGAAAATAAAGCGACAGCCGATCATTCAGTTCGTCGCCGGCAAGGGATCTGACCTTCTCCTGCCAGAACGTCCATTCGGGCTTGTTATGGTAAGGCCACAGCAGAACGGAATAGTCCATCGCGGCGTCGCCGTTTGCCGACAGATCGTCCCAGTCGATGATCCCAACGCCGCCTTGTTCGCCAAGCAGCACATTGTTCCAGCCGATATCATTGTGCACGACGTCCCGAGCTCGTTGTTGAAAGGCTGGATGATTAAGGACGGTCTTCTTCAGCGAATCAATTTCGGCGTCGAACCAATCGAGCGTCTCATCGGTCACAAAATCAAGCAGCTGCTTCCCTGTCCGGATGCTCTTCATGTCTTCTTCAAATCGGTTGATATAGGCGTCCACGAAAGCATCGGCGCAGGTAAGCGCAGTCGGGACTCCCTCTTCGAGCGCTATTGCGAGCTCGCGGTCGCCGTGCAGCTGCCGGAGGGTATCCAACACTTGAAGTACCGCGGAATCTGGAGCCGCGGCGTTACTTAACTGCGTGCCAGGAATAAAATCGAACGCCAGCCCATATCGATATTCGGGTATGATTTCGTCCTCGATTTCGCAGATCAGCTTCGGCGCGCGGCAGCGATCCTCAAGCAGCTTGCTGACGCGGGCCCATTGCCGGAGCCGCGGGATTTTGGCGCTCGGCGCAAGCTTAAGATGTCTTGACGTTATCCCGTCCGAAATGCGGTAAGACTGATTCACAAATCCTCCCGGGTTGTAAATATAGGAAACGGTAATCGGCGAACCGCTTAGGCCCAGAACGGCAGCGTTCCTCTCGGCCCACTGCGTGACTTTCGTTTCATTTTCTTGCAGGTTCATGCTTGGACCTCCAGTTGATGAATAATGAGCAACCATGAAAGAAACAGAATAAATTCATTGACAATCATGAACAATACGGAATAGGATAGGAGCATATTGTTTTTATTTTCCATTCACCTTTGGAGGTTCTCATGCTCGCCGAGGAACGAAGGCAGCGCATCCTGGAGATGCTTGCCAAAGACGGCCGAGTCGTCGCGCAGGAGCTGGCCCAGCTATTCCAGCTTTCCATAGACTCGATTCGCCGCGATCTCACCATTATGAAAGAGCAAGGCTTGCTGCAGAAGACTTACGGAGGCGCGGTACCGCTCTATGCCCCGCCAAGAAAGGTCAGGGCGAAGCCGCAGCCGAAGAACATCCGCTATGGTGACGGCGCGCCGCATCAGAATGCGATATCCAAGCTGGCCGCGTCATACATTCAACCTAACGATACCGTCTTTATCGGAGGAGCAGGCATTCAGTACGGCATGCTTAAATACCTCCCGGCCGATATTCCTTTTACCATCGTCACAAATTCGCTGACCATTGCGGAGACGATCCGCACGATGCCGCAAGTCGAATCTTATCTGGTCGGGGGCAAGCTTCGATCAAGCGGAGACAGCATGATCGATACGATTGCGTTCGAGATGATCGGACGCTTCAATTACGACATCGGCTTCATTACAGGCGGCGGAATCTCACATAAAGGCATTACTGTTGCGACACCGGAAAACGCCGCTCTCATCCGTGCCGTAGCCGACGCCTCGCAGCGCCGGATCTGCCTGGCCCCTCATGAGAAGCTCGGCGTAAAAAGCTTCGCCACTTCAGTTCCCTTACATCAAATCGACGTGCTCATCACGGACCAGGGAGCGCCGGAGCACTTCATTCAAGATTTCGAAAACCGTAAAATCAACGTTATTATTGCAGATGAAAACTTTGCAAGCGGAGGTTCAAATGATGAAAGCCATTAAAGTGGAACGATCCGACTCTCTACACGGCAGCGTACTAATTCCAGGTTCGAAGAACAGCTCGCTTGCGCTGCTGGCGGCAGTCTGCTTGGCGGATGAGCCGGTTACTCTGATGGGTATCCCGGATATCGCCGATTTACGGGTTATTTACGAGCTCGCCAGCGAGATCGGACTGGAAGTCAAACATGAAGGAAACGGAACGGTCGTCTTGGATCCCCGGTTCATCGCCAATGGCAGCCTCGATCCCGTCAAGTCTTCATCGTTCAGGGCCGCCTATTATTTCGTCGGTTCGCTGCTTGCGAAGTTCGGACGCGTATCCGTCGGTTATCCCGGCGGCGACGACTTCGTCAGCCGCCCTATGGATCAGCATATCAAAGCGCTTCAGATGATGGGCGCTGCCTTCACGTTCCATCCATCCCATTACACCGTTGAAGCCAAGGAGCTGCGCGGGGCGACCATCTATTTTGACATGATTACTAGCGGCGCTACGATCAACGTCATGCTGGCTGCCGTGCGGGCGAAGGGAACGACCGTCCTTCGGAATGCGGCACGCGACCCGGAAGTAACGGATACGGCGAACCTGCTCAACCAACTGGGCGCAAAAATTACCGGCGCCGGTACGGATACGATTCGCATCGAAGGCGTTTCCTCGCTGCACGAAGGCAGCTACACCGTCATTCCCGACCGGCTTATCGCCGGCGCATTCCTGATGGCGGCCGGCGTGACCGGCGGCTCGGTTACCGTACAGCACGTCATTCCGGAACATCTCTCCTCTTGCTTGGCGAAGCTGCGCGAAATCGGCATCGAGCTGGAGGTTCACGACAATTCGATCACCGCTCATTCCACCGGCATTCTGCGAGCAACGCGCGTCCGTACGGCTATGTATCCCGGTTTCGCAACCGATTTGCAGCAGCCGCTGACCGCCCTGCTCACGCAAGCCCGCGGCAAAAGCATCATCGGCGAGCGCATCTATCCAGCCCGCTTCAATCACGCGCATCAGCTAGTCCGCATGGGCGCGGATATCAAGATTCGCTCCGGCGTCGCCTCTATTGCAGGCGGCAAACCGCTGCACGGCACCCTCGTTCACGCTTCAGACGTGCGGGCCGGCATTTCCTTAATCTTGGCCGGCCTCCGCGCCGAAGGCACAACGACGATTGCCGGGGTACAGCACATCGAGCGCGGCTACGAGGATGTCGTCGGTTCCTTCCGGGCGCTGGGCGCAACGATCAGCATGTACGACAGCGAAGAGATTGGCGGCCATGGGGTTTTGCTTCAGCAGAGCAACTAACAGAGTGACTAATACTTCCATGATCAGCCTGCCGGCCTCGGCAGGCTGATTTTGTCTGTAAGAGCGGCGTTAGGGTGCTCGTATCCGTTCCTCAAACCATCAACGCTTGTCCCTAAACACCAGCGCGCTAACCGCAAACCGCGGCAGCAACAGCTGCCTCCGCCATCTGGACGGCTGATTGAGCAAGCGGAACAGCCATTCCAGGTTCCATTTTCGCCAGATCGCCGGGGCGCGTTTCACCGTTCCGGCAACGATATCGAGGCTGCCTCCGACACCGATTGCTACCTTCGCGTTCAGCCGATTTTTGTACCGATAAATAAACTGCTCCGCCTTTGGAGCGCCTAGTGCGACGACAAGCACATCCGGACGGAGCTTCGCAATCTCCGAAACGATGCGCTCCCCTTCTTCCTCGCCGAAATATCCGTGATGCCTCCCTGTCACCAACGCGTTCGGGCAGCTCCGCTCAATCTTTTCCGCAGCCAGCTTGCTCGTCGTTTCGCTGGCGCCAAGCAAATAATAACTTACGCGTCTTGTATGCTTGGGCCCAGAATCCAGCAATCGCAGCAGCAAATCGCACCCGGTTACCCGTTCGGGGAGCGGATTGCCTTTCAATTGCGAGACCATCACGATACCGATTCCATCCGCTGTGAGCAGCCCCGCATCGTCTACGATCGAACGCAAATGAGAGTCATGCCTGCACGCCATCGCTATTTCCGGATTGAGCGTCACGACATGGTACAGCTCATCGCTATTTTCTTCTATGACATGAAGAATCCGTTCAACGGTTTCTTCCATCGTCAGTTTGGGAACCGGGATTCCCAGAATGCTTGAATATGAGGTCATCTTCTTGTCCGCCTTTTCGTTTCATTGTTCACACCTTATCCAAATATAACCTGTAGACGCGCCTTAAAAAAGAGTAAAATGGAAAAAGGGTCCTAATACACAAGTGGCCTCAATTTCACCGCTGAAGGAGATGGCAGGTTCCATGAAACGGTATGCCTTCGTGACCGGCGCAGACCGCGGACTCGGCTTTGCGCTAGTGAAGGGATTGCTAAGTCGGGATTATCATGTCATTGCCGGCCGCTATATGGAAGACAATAGGGAGCTTGCAGATCTTGCTGAAGAATGGCAAGACCGGCTTTTCCTCGTGGAGCTCGACGTCTCCAGCGATCAAAGCGTCGCCCATGCGGCTGCACAATTAACCCGCATTACGGACACCTTGGAACTAGTCATCAATAACGCAGGTATACTAGGCGATATTCAAGCGACGATCTTGGACCCGCTTCCTTTTGCCGAAATGCAGCACGTATACAATGTCAATACGCTCGGGCCGCTTCGCGTCACCAACGCTCTTGCGCCGCTAGTGCTTCGCGGTCAATCGAAGCTGTTCGTGCAGATCTCCTCGGAGGCCGGCAGCATCGCCGATTGCAAGCGCACAAGCTGGTTCGGCTATTGCATGTCGAAGACGGCCGTGAACATGCAGGCCGCGCTCATTCATAACGAAGTAAAGAAGTTTGGCGGTCAAGTGCTGCTCCTCCACCCGGGCTGGGTGCAGTCCTATATGAGCGGCACGTTGAATACGGAAGCTACCCTTACTGCCGATGAATCCGCTGCTCACATCATGGACCGCATTCAGGAATTGGAGAACGCCGCTCCCGGAGAGAAGCCGCTATATCGGGATTATTCAGGAAATGAATTGCCGTGGTAAGCTGCAGAAAGCGAGGAATCATGCGATGAACACACCAAAACATGTTCTTGTGCTGGGCGACGACGCAAGCGCGCCATACCACCCCCTAAGCAACATTAAAGACGAGCTCGCCGCCATACTTGGGGATCGGTACGCAATCGATATGACCGATAAATATTGCGCGCTGGACCCGGAAATCATCCATGCTTACGACCTCATGATTTCATACACCGACTGCTGGACGGCCCCGGTTACGAAGAAACAGGCCGCATCGCTCATTCAATTCGTACAATGCGGAGGCAGCCTGCTTATCATCCATAACGGTATCTCGCTGCAGTCACGCGAGGAATGCGCAAGGCTGATCGGCGGCAAGTTCACCGGACACCCGGATTATCAGCGCCTGGACTTCCGGAAGACGGATATCGAGCATCCGGTTACATACGGAATCGAGCCCTTCTCGCTCGACGAAGAACCGTATCAATTCGAGTTTTATCCGGAGGCAAACGTCGAGGTGCTGCTTGAGTACAAGCTCGACGACCGCCGCATTCCGGCTGCATGGACAGCGGCCCGCGGGCAAGGCCGGATCGTTTATTTGATGCCGGGCCACCATAAGCCGTCTTTCCTTCATCCGTCCTGCAGAACGCTCATTCAAAACAGCGCGCAATGGCTTACCTCGACATCATAGGCTGCGGAGCAGCTTCTCCATCTCCGTATAATCGCTAACAATCAGATCCAAATAATGATCGACCTCAAATTCCCGGTACCCGCCGATCAGCTGTTTCTTGAATTTTTTATGGCGTACGCTGTTCGCATGAAGCGCAATACGCTCATGCAGCTGTTCTTTGGCGGGCGGGAGGTCGTTCAAGTCAACGAATTTGACGAGGCCTTTGCTTGCATTTAACAGAATGCGTCCGCCGTTCGCGTTCTCCATGATCAAATCCAGATGGTCGTCTACAAAGCCGATATGAGGCGCGTTCGCCTTAAGCTTGATCTCTGTGATGGAATAACCGCGGTCAAGCTGCTCCTGATAGGCTTTTTTCAATTGAGGGAACTTGGGAATTAACGCGGTCAGCTGATCATAAAGCATGTCGTTCTTTCCTTCCGCTGTGAAGTTGCTGAGTTCACCCTATTTTCCCCCAATCACGCCCATACAACATCTCCACAGCAAAAAAGGGACTCTGACCGATCCATCCCGTGGATGAATCGGCTATAGATTCCCTTTACGTTATGCCTGCAGGCGCGTTATGCGCTGTTTGGGCTGAAGGTCATTTCGGAAATTTGGCCGGCAGGCACGAAGCCGATGGTCCGGTACGCTTTATTAGATGCCGGATTGCTTAAGTCGGCATACAGCATCGGCGTCAATCCCTCTGCCAGCAGCTGTTCCGACACCGCGGCAACGACCGCTCCGGCATACCCTTTTCTACGTTGTTTGATAGGCGTAAATACGGCGTTGATCCGTCCGTGTCTCGGAGCCCGATGGGCGATATTGGCCATCGAGACGATTTCTCCGTCCAAGCGCCACACATACAGCCCGCCTTTCTTGACGAGTCCGCTAGCCGCTTCGATTTGGCTCTCCGCCTCGACCGTTCTCCCGAATGCCTCTTGCTCGAATCCGGACAAAAACTCCGCAATCGTATCCACATCCCCGAGCGTCGCCATGCCCGCGCTTCCTTTCACTAGATGCGGGCGGTGCAGTGCCGGACAGGCATACGATTCCATCGCCATCTTCGTGAAGTACCGAAAATCGTTGGATCTGGAATAGACGCTTGCAAAATGGTATGCGGCGTGCGGTGCTGCGGAAATGCCGGGCAGCGGGTGACTGCCCAGCTGATGGACCAGCTCCTCGAGGAGTCCCTTCTCTTGATCTGCAGGCACGTCCCTTGCAATCCACAACCAGCCGTTATACCCTGGCGTCTGAGCGAACAGCACTTTGCCATCTTCCGTGCGCACGCAATAGGAACCCTCTTGCTCTGTAATCAGATGCAGCAAATTATATTGCACTTCATCGCGGATAAATGGAAGCTCTCCCAAGAACTTGTCACCCGGCTCCAATTTCACAAACATGCTTGTCCTCCTTGACGCTAGTGATGCGCTGACGCACGATATGTATATCCACTGTCTTGGGTAAGTAATTCGAGTTATTCCGTCGATTTCCTTTGTCTTATTTACTGACTTTTTTGTGACTTTTGGCATAAGAAAGCAGCGGCCGCCCGTTGGACAGCCGCTGCGGTTAACCGGTATAAGGTTACAATCAATCTTCCGGTTTCTCCGGTCCTTCAGGCTCCTTCTCCTCATCTTCTTCCGGCGAAGCTTCAAGCGTTTCCGGTTCCTCCGGTTCTTCCTGCTTTTCTTCCGCTTCCTTCGCCTTGACCGGAATGTCGAAAATCGTGGTGCGCACGATCGGCGGCTCCGGACGGGTTTGACCATACAATTGAAAATAGAGCTGCTCAATCTCTTCGCCGTTCAAGTCATCCTGGCTCAGCAGCTTATCTGCGATGGCATGCACGAATTCGGTATGGTCAGATACCAGTTTCTTAACTTGATTCATCATATCCTTGAGCAGCTCGTTAATCTTCGGACGAAGCGATCTTAGCGCATCGGCATGGGAGCCGACCGCCAGAAAACTGAACAGCTCATCGCCCATACCGATCGCGCCCAAATAGGCGCCGGCCATGTTCGTCGCCTGCTGCAGGTCGGAAGTAACGCCGTTTAATTTTTTCCCAAGGAACAGCTCTTCCACCGCTCTGGCGGCAAGACATACTTGAATGCTTGCAAGAATCTCGCTGTCGCTCCGGTTATAACGCTCATGCATCGGCTTCGTTGCAGCCAGGCCCAGCGCATTGCCCCGACGGACGATCGTGACCTTCCACACGCGGTCATGAGGCTTTAACAAGTACTGGGCAACCGCATGACCGGCTTCGTGATAGGCGACGTTTCGTCTTTCGTCGCTCAGCATCGATCGAAGCGGCTGCTTGAGGCCCCATTCGTAGGTTTCCATCGCAACGCGGAAATCGCTGTACCCGGCGATCAACACGCCGCGCTGGTGGGCAATGACGACGGTTTCGTTGACGATATGCTTGATTTGCGCCGGGCTGTAGCCGATCGTATCAAGCGAAGCCTTCTCCGGAGTGAGCGAGGCATCATGCCTTACTTTTTTGAGGTAATATTGGAAAACGTCAATGCGTCCGTCATAATCGGGGGTATCCACCCACAGCTGCCGGTCAAACCGTCCCGGCCGAAGCAGCGCACTGTCGAGCACATCGGGAAGGTTCGTCGCGGCGATCGTCAAGACGGCCGGACGCTCGGCTTTCTTGCGGCGCAAGCCGAGGAAACGAAGCATTTTCGCGATCCTTGAATTATCGATGTTCGGCGGATCCATCTGCAGCAGCAGCTCGTTAAGCAGCCCCGAACCGCCGCCCATGCCTAACATGCCGCCCATCATGCCTCCGCCAGATTGCCGCTTCATGCCGATCGCGTCGACTTCGTCGATAAAGATGATGCAGGCGCCATACATTTTGGCCATTTTCCTAGCTTTTGCGTAAATCCGCATGACTTTCAGGTTACCGACGCCAAAGAACATGTTCTGGAAGCTCGGTGCAGATGCGTATGCGAAAGGAACCTGCGCCTCGTTCGCAATGACCTGCGCAAGGTAAGATTTCCCGGTACCCGGTGGTCCGCACAGCAGAAAGCCCCGAATGGCTTCGCCGCCCATTTCCTTGAACTCTTTGACGCCTTTAAGCAGGAGAACGATTCGCTTCGCATTCTCCACGATTTCGGGATTCCCCCGGTAATCGTCCCAGGTGGAGCCGGTTTCGCCCGGTAGAATCCAGTACGTCCTGCCTCTGGCCAGAAACCAGAACAAGGCAGCGAACTGGACGATCATGAACATCATGGCAAACAGCAGCTGAAATATGAGCATGACAACGGTGTACGTTACACTCCAAACCTGTGGCCCCCCACTCCACACCAACACGATTATGGTGACGATGACGGCTAGCCTGATGAGGAATTTACGCCACTTGATCCACTGATAACTCCTCATGGCCTCACTTCCTTTTCCTATGGATGGAATGTCTGCTTGTTTGCCTATTTGATTGTGTTACTCATTTTTACTTAGTAATCATTGAAAATATGCTTGTTCGCCTGACAAGAAACCAGCTTGAACGCATCTGTAATCGAAATGAAATACTAGAAACCTGACATCGAAAAAAAGAACGGATGCCATAAATTTAGCGGGCATATGGTAAAATACGTTTATCCTTTTACGGAAACCGTTCGATTGCCGGAGGCCGCCAATGCACTACGAAGAACGACAACCTGCGGCGCAGCTGCAGCCATTTATCAAATGCATCTGGCATTTGGAACGGGATTACTCGTTGCCCGGGGCGAATGAGGTGCTGTGGCCGGATGGCTGCCAGGAAATCATCTTCCATTACGGCAGCAGCTATCGGCCAAAGGGCGGCGCGGAGCTGCCTTCAGCCTTCTTGATCGGACAGCTGACCCGTTATCACGAACTGATTGCGAATGGACCTATCCGATTGTTTGGCGTACGAATGCTCCCTTGGGGCTTGAAGCCGTTGTTTGGGATCGACCCGAAGCCCTGTCTCGATACGTTTGTGCCGTTATCCGAAGCTTTTGGTGAGCAAACAGTCTCGGAATTGACGGCTCGCTTGGCTGAATGCAGCCTTGACGAGGCCGTTCATGCGCTTGAATGCTTCTTGCTCGCTCTGCTCGATGCCTCGCCACCGGCGGCGGCCGATATGAACCTCATCGAGGCGCTATCTCCCCTGTACCGGCAGCCGATGGACGTTGACGTGCAGCAAGCCGTGCTTCAGAGCGGGTATTCCCAGCGGCAATTCGAGCGAAAATGCGTCGAATTGATCGGCATGCCGCCGAAACGGCTGCATCTTATCGCGAGATTTAATCAGGCGCGGCTGCGCATTTTCTGGAATCCTGCGATCGATCTGCATCAATGCATGCTTGATATGGGGTATTATGACTACGCGCATTTTTCTAAGGCCTTCAAGCAATGCCTGGGCATCACGCCGGCTGAATACCAGCGCTGGATCGGGGCGAGGTCGAAGGCGTTTACGGATGAGGAGCATGTCGTTTTTTTACAAGACGAAGGTTGACTGGGAATGATAGCATTGGGCTTGACCGAACCAATCAAGGAGGATTTACGATGATTACAAAGATCGCAACAGCAGCCGTATATGTAGAGGATCAGCAGAAAGCCAAGCAATTCTGGACCGAGAAGGTCGGCTTCGACCTTGTACGCGAAACGCCGATGGGTCCAGGTGCCGCCTGGCTTGAGGTTGCACCGAAAGGCGCGGAATCGGCGCTGGTCATTTACCCGAAAGCGATGATGAAGAACTGGAGCGAGCTTAAGCCTTCCATCGTCTTCGAATGCACGGACATTGAAGCGACATACGAAAAAATGACGGCAAACGGAGTGAAATTCGAAGGCCCGCTGCAAAAGATGCAATGGGGCACGTTCGCCACGTTTTATGATGAGGATGGGAATCAGTTCCTCATGAAGGGATAAGGGCACGGAGAGCAGCACGCAAAAAGACCTTCCATCATCCTAGATGACGGAAGGTCTTTTACGTTCTCTACCCCTTATCGCCGATAATGCGCGAGCCAATGGACGCCATAATCGACCAGCTCCCGCTGAGGCAAGAGCTTCACCTCGGCATCGCCGATACGCCGCGTCCTTACGACGGTGCTGCCAAGCTCTTCGTCAAACGCTTCACCCAACATGTCGAAGTCGTCGGAGTTGACGTTGATATCCGGAAAGGTTACCCACTGCCGAACACCATCGGCCTCAATCGGCGCACCAAGCGTGACTTCGCTTCTGCCTGCGTAATCCGACCGGTATTCGGACAGGTGAAACGATGTGTTATTGGCGTGCCCCGTGCCGAGCAGCAGGACATAAGCGCCGCATTCGTACAGCCTAGCCAGCGGCGAGCCTTCGCCCAACCCGTAAGCAAGCGAGTGGTGCCCGGTTATGAACTGCGCCTTCGGTCCTCTTGCCGTGAACGAAACCTGCGGATGATAGCTTCGCAGCGTTCCTTGCTGGCGGCGGAAGCATTCCGCCAAGAGCCCCATCCCCCGCGTGACGGTAAGATCGGGCGAGAATGCAGGCATCTCGTCGCGGATCGTTTGCCACCAAGCTTCAGGCACCGGCGGATTGGACCATAGCGCGGGATCCGACAGATCCGAGCTATGCGCCGGCATGACCAGGGTCCCTTCTTCGCCGACCGCATCCTCAAGCGCCAGAACTACCGCCTCCGGTGCGCCGACGATCCATCGGTTGAAAGCATTCAACGAGGAATGGACGAGCAGCGTCATCCCTTTCGTCACCCCAAGCAGCGCCAGTTCCCGGGCGATCGAAGCGCGGGTTAATGGAAATTCCGAACCATTAATGATCATCCCGCCCGTCTGCCTCCCTCAAAAATTGACGCACGACCCGCAGGTATGCTTCCGTTTCTTCCAAATAGGCCATATGTGAGCTCTCCTCAAATACATGAAGCCGGGCGTTCGGAACCAGCGACCGGTAATGCTCCGTCGCCTCCGGCGTTGCTTCATCATATCTGCCGCACAAGAACAAGGCCGGTATGCGGATTTCATGCAACCGCGGCGTGACGTCATACGTCTTCAGATTGCCGGTCGGACAAAATTCGGACGGTCCCCACATCGTCATATACACGTTCTTGTTTCCTTTCGGCCTGCTCTCGGTCACAATCGCCGGCCATGGCTCAAGCCTGCATACATGACGGTTATAGAATACCTTCATGGCTTCTTGATACTCCTTGGAATCCGTCGTCCCTTCCGACTCATGGCGGGCAATCGACCGCTGCTCGTCTTCCGGCAGCTGCGCCAGCAGCCGGTCGGCATCTTCCTTCCAGCGCAAGGCGCTGAGGCACGGGCTGGACAAGATCACGCTGCGTATCCCCTGCGGCTTCCGATCAATCAAATACGATGAAGCAAGCATCGTTCCCCACGAATGCCCGAGCAGATGCAGCTCGTCCAGGCCAAGCGCTTTCCGGACGCAGGCAAGCTCCTCGACAAACCGTTCCGTCCTCCATAGTGCCGCATCCTCTGGCCGATCGGATCGACCTGAGCCAAGCTGGTCGTAGAAAATAACCGGACGCTCATCCGCCAGCGCGCCAAGCGCCGACTTGAGCGGATCATGCACATTGCCGGGGCCGCCATGCATGACGAGCAGCGGCGTGTTTCCGTTGTCGCCGACTTGCACGTACCACACTCTGCCACCGGGCACATCCACATAGCCTTCACGATTCGCCATGTCGGCTTCCTCCCTATCGATTCCTTAATGACATCAATCATCGCAATTCTCTTAAATCCTACATGATTCGGGAGGATGTGCGCAACATGAAGGCTCGCCTCTAAGCTTCTGTTTGCCTGATCGGCTTCATCATATCAAAGTACACCGTGCTTCCTTCGATAATCGGCTCGTATAAATCCAGTCTGTTCAAGCCAAGATTGATCGAATGCCCTCTATGGTCGAATTGTGCGCCGTGGCAGGGACATTGAAAATAGAGCTGACCATCCTTTGCCTCGTGAAATCCCACATCTGTCGACGGCGCGATCGTGCATCCCAAATGAGTGCACGCAGGCGACATAATGAGTACGCTGCCGTCCGCTTCGGTTGTAACGAAAACAAAGCCTTTCACCGGCTTGGAGTTCCAAGCATCCTCATAGACAGCCTCATAGTTCATCCTCTTCACGGTATTTAATGACCTTAACCATTCGAGCTCGCCAAGCTCCACTATATGGCCTGGGCGCGCCCCGCTGCCCAAACCGCGGTGCTTATGCGCGCCATATACGAATAATCCGGTTGTTCCCGCCAGCAATCCGGCAATACCGACTGCCAGCTTGGCCGAAGAACCGAGAAAGGCTCTTCTCGAAATCTTGTCCGGCAAATGATCGCTCATGTAGAACACCTCCACATTTACCATATTACTCCAGGCCAATCAGAAAGAGAAGGCGGTACAACAGCCGGAACGCTTGCTCGAACAAGCATCCGGCGCGATGTACCGCCAACTATTTAATGACATGAATTAGATCTCTTCGCTAAGTTCAAGCTCTACAACGGTATTGATCTCATCGGGCAAAGACGCGCTGCTGAAGCTGATAAACGCGTCCTCGGGATATTCCCAGGCATTCCAAGGCGTTTCGACTTTGATTTCCGATCCGTCGGCCAACAGTCTCGCCCGTTTGATCTTCCCTTGCAGGCCGCGGAAATTGATGGGGCCCATCCCTCTGTCGTAGATATGGGCATAGATCAGATTGCCACGCTGCGTATAACGCCCCCACTCAGGCTTCGCCAGCTTGCAAGGGCCGCAACCGTATACGCTGGCACCGTTGGCGTCCATCCATTTGCCGACTTCATTCAAAATGTCGACCGATTGCCGCGGGATTTCCCCTTTGGCATTGGGACCGACGTTAAGGAGCAGGTTGCCGCCTTTGCTCACGCACTCAACCAGCCCGCGGATGACGGTTTGCGGTGATTTGTAATTGGTGTCGCTCGCACAATACCCCCAATGATCGTTCAGCGTAATGCAGGACTCCCAGGATAGCGGCTCGCCAGCTTCATTCACAACGCCCTCAGGCGGGAGCAGCTGCTCCGGGCTCATGAAATCGCCGGCATAGATCTCCGGCTCCGAAGCTTTCATATTGCCGCCAAGCCGGTTGTCGATGACGATGTCCGGCTGGATGCTCCGCATCATGCGCACGAGCTCGGAAGATTTCCATTTCTCCCCGATCATGTCGTCGTAGGAAAAGTCGAACCACATCACGTCGATCGTGCCATAGTTCGTGAGCAGCTCTTTAACCTGGCCATGCATGTAAGTCAAGTAGCGCTCAAACTCCCCGCGGTGGTCGCGGTAGGATTCGTTATCGCGCATCGGATGGATTTTGTCGCCGAAGTGCGGGTAATCCTGATGATGCCAATCAATAATGGAATAATAGAGCCCGACACGCAGTCCTTCCTCGCGGAAAGCTTCGATGTATTCGCGGATCAAATCCCGGCCGGCCGGCGTATTCGTCGCTTTGTAATCCGTCAGCTTGCTATCGAACAAGCAGAAGCCGTCATGGTGCTTCGCCGTCATAACCGCGTACTTCATGCCCGCTTCTTTGGCCGTTCTGGCCCACTTCTTCGCATCGTATTTAACGGGGTTAAATTCTTCGAAGAAAGGCTGATATTCCGCCACCGACATTTTCTCGAGGCTCCGCACCCACTCGCCGCGAGCAGGTATCGCATACAAGCCCCAATGAACAAACATCCCGAACCGATCGTTCATAAACCATCTCACATGTGATGCCGTCATATCGTTTCTACTCCCCCGCAATAGGATCCTTGCTGCCGTTCATGCATCGTTTGTAGATCTCGGCGAAACGCCCCTCGCAGCCTGCGTCTGCGAACGACAGCGGTTCGATTCCTCGCTGCCATGCCGGAGATTTGGCCGCATAGCCGAAATCGCCTGCCGCGGCATCCGTAACCATCGGGTCCCCAAAGCCGTTTCCATCGCTCTGCTCCAAATCGGTTACTTCAATCGGTTTATAATGAAAATAGTGCTTGAACACCTGGCGGCCGCTTCTGCTGTAAAATAGGTTGTTCCGCAAGGAGGTTATGCCATCGGACTTCGAATACGCGGACATGTACGGATGGGAATCGTACTCCTCCGAGACCAGACCTCCCGGATTGCCTTTAGGCGAATGGATCTCGATTGCATCGGCAATGAGTATATTCCGCTCGAACGCCACGCCGAACGAATTCAATACCGATACCGTTTGCAGCCCTCGATCCATAAAAATATTGTTCGCAAACTTGCAATCCTTCGTCATATGGCTGAGCATCGGAACGCCAAGATTGACGGCCAAGTTGCCGGTTACGGCACAATTGGTACATTTCTCGTCCAAGTAATACGCGTATCGCCGGACTTTCTCGTGCGCCGCAGACGGTCCGGAACCGGCTTCGCCGCCGCTTAGCCTGCCGAACACCGCGTTGCCGCTGACGTTCACGTTATCGCTATACCAGCACACATAAATCGCCGAGCCGTCCTTCATGAAGGACATGGTGTCGTACAGCAAATTCCCTTGAATGACGGAATTGGGACTACTGCTCGCAATGCCGCTGTAGGGCGTATTATAAATCTCGTTTTGCGTGATGGCATGATCCGTTCCGTCGGAGTTGATGGCAATTGCGCTCAGGTAAGCCATGCCGATGTCATGAATCCGCGAGCGTTCAAGCTGAATCCGCTCGCCGCTCCACTGAATGCCGCCTGCTCCCGTATGATGAATGTGGCAATCGTGCAGCCTTATCCCCTTTCCGTTCAGCTTGAACGCCCAGCCGCCCGTATTTCGCACGGTGACACGCTCAAACTCGATCTCGCTCACCTCTTCGCCATGAATGGCTGCGCTTACCGAGAGAGCGCCGAAACCGCCCGCGGACAGCTGCGTAGCTGCGCTGGAAAAGGTAAGGCCTTGAAGCCTGATCCGGTGTGCCCCCGTTTCCAATACTAATAGATGCTCGTGCCGCGGAATAACGACATGAATATGGTCCGCCTCCTCGCCGGGCAGCGGCCAATACACCAGCTTCTCGTTCGTCCGGTCAAGGTACCATTGGCCGGGGCGCTTCATCCCTTCCTTCACGTTCCAGACGACATACGTGCGTGCATTCTCATTCCGTTCGAAGAACGCGCCGGGCGGATGTCCCGGTGCATTCTTGAACGTAATTTCGACCCCTTGCTCCGCTTCCTTTACGGCATCAACGCCAACGAGCGACTCATCCCATTCGTGGTAAATCGTCAGCTCCGCATTGTGAACGTCCAACCACGTCCCGACATCCTCCCGCTTCACGCGTATCGACATCATCTCTTCCGTCGTCGGTTTGCGCGCCCAGCCGCCGGCAAACGTGGACAGCCATTCGACCTTGAACTCGTTGAAGTGGCGGAACGCCCCTGCCTCAGGAAGCCTTGAACGCTGACGGAACCGGCCATCCACCTCGATCGCGCGGAAATCCAGCCTGCGGTCGCGGACACCGGGAACCGGCGCAGTCAGCCAGTCCCCTTCACGCTGCCAAGCGGTAACCGGAACGCCGCCATGCAGAACCGGCTGCTCGCCGGGATAGGCTTCGATCGATAGCCCCTCATCCGCCGATGTAAGTCTCAAGCATACATCGTAGTAATTGCCGCCTCGCAAAATGACTCGTTTCGGCAACTCCGGGCCAGCCTCGCGAGTACGCGAAATCGCCTCAAACAACGTTCTTACCGGCTGCTCCTCCGTACCGGCATTCGAATCAAGCCCTTGCGGCGCGACATAAATTGCCTTGTGTTCCGTCAATTTGCTCTCATCCCTTCTGCGCGCCTTCTAAATCGAATTGCAATTTCACGGAGCACCATTGCCCGCTCTCGCCAAACACGAGCGACGTATTCTGCGGGTTCAAGCCGAGTTCCTCGAAGATGACGAGCTCATTGTGCGCTTTCATCCAGCTCCGCGGCAAATAATATTGATCCTGCGTACCGCCGTAAGCCCACATCCGCCCGACATTATGACCGTTCAAGAAGATCTGGCCCTTCTGCAGCTCCCCGATCTGCAAATAAACCGGGCGCTCGCCTGCCGGCAGCGGAAACCGCGCGCTCAAGTACGCCGGACGCAGCAGCCGCCCTTTCCGGGCTAACCGGCTGCCCGCCGGAAGGAGCACGAGGAGTCCTTCCTCTTCCTTCTGCTGGCTGCCGACAAGCTGCGAAGCGGTGAAATCGCCGCTGCCCTCCCAGCGCTTCCACTGCCAATTGGTCAGCTGGCCGGATTGCGGCGCGGCATAGACCGACATGTTTTCTTTAACGGACTCCGGCGTACCTTCGGCATAGTGGATCCGAACCGTCGGAGCCGTACCGGCATAGGAAGCCGGCAGCTGCCAGGTGATCCACCGCTTAATTTGCGAAAACATCGTCCACGGCGAATCCGGATACGACATCGGCAGCACTTCTTCGCCATTGACCGTCACCCACGCCTTGACGCCGTGCATCAGAATAAACGCCTGGTCCCCCGGCTTGATCGGCAGCTCAAACTCGACAGCCGGCAGCGGCAGCTTTTCCCGGTAATGGCGGTTGTACAGGAAATTGAAGGCTTGTTCGGACATCGGAAGAGGATCCGCTTCCCGCATCTGCTCGATCTGAAGTCTGCGCGAGCCGACCATGACCGGTCCTTGGATGCCTACGGCGATCGGGACATCGTAATTGTGGCCAAGGTCATCCGACAAGAAGACGAACCGGTTTCTGCCTTTCTTCAAGCGGACGGTCAGCTCCTCGAACGCCCAATCGGCCGGATGGCCGTATTCGTCGCGCATGCGCACCGACCGGCGCTCCGCGTGCGTCCCGCACAGCTGGCCGTTCACAAAGACGGTCACCCGCGTAGGCGCATGGCTGAGGAACATCGTTTCGACGCGCTCTTCCACGCTTTCCAGCTCCGCGCTGTACCACAGATAGCCTTGGACGACGCCTAAAGCCTCATGGGAGCAAGGCTGCTCAAGCGGAGCCCATCCGTCGCCGCCCGAAGGCTGTACTTCGGCGCACGGAGCGATTCGCCAATCCCGCAGCTCCGGCAGCTCGGCTTGCGGAATCACCGGCTTGAAGGCGAAGCTGACTGGCTGGCCGGCTGCATCCAGATAGAAGACCTCCGGCGTACGGTCGCTCACGCGGATGTCCAAGGAACCGTCCGTAAGCAGCTCGCCTGCGTAATCCGGTCCGAACGCGATCGCATCGCCCACGATCCAGCATCTTCTGGCCATTTCCTCATCGACGACGATGATGCCGATACCGGCTGCGGTCGCGCGCTGTACCTTGCGTCTCTGCACAAGGAGCTGCTGCTCTTGGCCATTGATGCTGATGACGCCCTCCGTGCCCGCAGGTCCGAATAGAATGAGCGTTTTCTTCGCCTCGCTGAACGCAAGCAAGCATAGATTGCTGTAATCGACCGTCACGGCAGAGCCGGAGCCAGATCCAGCGCCTGAGCCCATAAGCTCTAGCTCAACCGGCAGCACGGCTGCGGAAACTTCCCCGAAGCGCACGGTCAGCTGCTTCCCGTCCCGCAGCGTGACCGCTGCTTCCTTCCTCGCATCCGCGGCCGATACGAACGCGAACGCGCCGCCCGCGCCGCTGTCGCGGACGACAAGCCGCACGCCTTCGCCGCACTGCATGCCGCCGCGGTCTTCCAGCTCCTCGCTGCCCGCCAGATAGCGGCTGAACTGTCCGATAAACAAATTCGCCGGACGAACCGCGTAGTATTTGTCCGTCAGCTTCCCGGCTTCGCCGACCGGATAGCCGGAGGCATAGGAGGTCGCAATGTTATTGCCGCCCCAGAAGCCGAAGTTCGTGCCGCCTTCGAACATGTAATAACAAACCTGCGTACCGGCGGACGTATACTCGTAGACGGCGCGGGCGAGTTCCAGCCGGTTCGGCCAATCGCTCACTTTGTTGCCCCAATAAATCGGCGCGCCGCACCAAAATTCCGTCGTAATCAGCGGTGCGTTCGGCTGCTTGCGCTTCAGATCGTAAACCGGTTCCACCTCGACATGGTGGTTGTAGGTCAGAATCATGGACCCATTGAGGAACTGGTCGGCCTCATCCGTCGAATCGTTAATCTTGACCGTAGTCGGCGTCGCGCCGTGCACATTGCAGCCCAAGACCGGAATATCGATCCCATGCCGCTCATAGATCGCGTTGATATTGCGGAGGTAGCGGCGCATCGACTCGTCCCAGCCGCCAGGGTATTCGTTCTCGTTCTGGATCGTAATGACCGGTCCGCCCTTCGTAACCTGACGCTCGCTGATGACCGGAATCAGCCGGTCGAACCAATGCTCTACAGCGGCCATATAGACCGGGTCGTCTTCACGGAACCGCAGGACAGGCTTGGCGCACAGCCAAGCCGGAATGCCGCCGCCGTCCCACTCGCTGCATATATAAGGACCCGGGCGCAGCATGGCGTACATGCCGAGCTCCCCGATCAAATCGATATAGCCGGCGAGATCCTTGTCGCCTTCCAATTCATATACGCCCTCTGTCACCTCATGGAAATTCCATGGCACATACGTGCAAATCGTGTTGAGCCCGGCGCGCTTGGCCCGAAGCAGCACGTCCCGCCACTCGCCGCGCGGATAGCGGAAATAATGGATTTCGCCGCCGACGATCCAGATCCGTTCCCCATCGCGAATAAATGATTTTCCGTCATAACCCATGTTCATCGCTAAACGCACCTCAATCTGATGAAATAAAAAGCGCCGGACAAGTTGATGCTCAACAGTCCGGCGCCGCTCGTTAACGCCTATTATAGGGGTTACTCAAACTTCGCTTTCGCTTCGTCGAACGCTTTGAGCTGCCATTGATAGTACTCATCCGCGCCCGCCTCGTTCAGCTTTTCGATCAGCTTTTGCTGTCTTGCCTTATAGTCTTCATCGTTTTTGGATTTCAGAACGATTTCCGGAATGCCTTTCGTGATCAGGTCATCCAGCTTCGTTTGAATCCGCTTGATATCGTCCGGCGGTGCCGCCATTGCCGCTTGGATGTCCTGCGGAATGACGTCGAGCGTCTTCACCTGGCCGGCATCCGCGTATTTCTTATAAGCGGCGGCCGGGTAAGCAACGCCATAGTGGTCGGAGTAATCTTTATTCAGGGTATTCAGTCTCGTTGCGTACACCTCAGGCGTATTGAACAGGTTGACCGGGAAGCCGTCGCTCAGAACCGTATTATCGGTAAGGCCTTGCTGGTTCGCCATCATGTTAATGCCTGTTTTCTTCCAAGGATCGCCGCCGGCTTTTTGCAATTCGACGACCTCAGGCTTCATTTGCGGCTTGCCGTCTACGAGATCCCAGTGCACGCCTTGGATGCCGCTCTCGATCAGACGAGAGCCTTGCTCCGAGGACAGGAAGTTGATCAGATCCATCGCGCGGGCCGGATCTTTACAGTTGGACGTAATCGCCCAAGCGCGGTCGCCCCAGCCAGCGACCGTGGAGCCGCCAACCCAGGAGAAGCCCCAATCCAGCGGAATCGTAACAAAGCCTTTGTCCGGACCTTCTTTAAGCAGCTCGGCGTTGGCGTTCGTGAACGGCCATGTAGCGATGGCGTTCAGCAGCGTGCCTTGGGTAGCCTTCGTCACGAGATCCTCGTATTTGGCCGTGAACGCATCCGGGTCAAGAATCCCTTTTTGCTTCGCTTTATACAAGAATTCAGACGTATCCCAGAAACCGCTCTTCTCGATATCCGTGTAATTGTTGACAACAGGATCGCCGGAGTTGGTCAGCAGCCCCATGCTGTTAAGTCCCCATGTGCCCCAGTCGTTCCAAATGGCCGTACCGTATACTTTCTTGCCGTCCTTGTTCGTCGGATGCTTCTCGACCATGGCGGCTAGAATGTTAACCATGTCATCGATGCTTTTCACTTCCGGATAGCCGAGCTCCTTGTAGTAATCCCAGCGCACGTTAAAGCCGATTTGCTGGTCGAAGCCCCAACCTGCATTGCCGGTTTGAACAGGAATCACATACAGCTTGCCGGTGTCGTTGCTCCAGAACTGCTTGCTGTACGCCAAGCTTTTCTCGAAGATCGGCTTCTGGATGTCCGGTCCGTTCGATGCCACCAGGTCGTCGAGCGGAATGATGTGATTGCCCTCAATCATATCTTTCAGGTAAGTCGTATTGATGTGCTTGACTTGAATGATGTCCGGCAAGTCGCCGCCCGCCAGCTGAACCTTGAATTTCTCTTCATCGAATGTTTCGAGATCCATCGTGACGCCGGTTTGCTTGACGATCTCGTTGTAAACCTCCGTACCTTCAAAGTCCTTCGTCGTGCTGTTCACTTGGACCTTGAACGTAATCGGCGCTTTCGTCTGTTCCGCAGGGGCGTTCGTTGCACCGTCATTCGCCGCGGCGTTGTTGTTTGTTTCCGCAGGCGTGTTCCCGTTCTCCGACGCAGCCGGCGCATTCGTTTCGGCCGTATTATTGCCGTTGTTGCCGCTGCAACCCGACAGCACAACCAGCATGGCGGCCAGAGTCATTAACGCTTTGCCGCGAAATGCTTTCTTTACCTTCATACCATGACCTCCTGATTATTTGTAATTTCTATGATGATAGCTGCGTATGGGCGAGCTATTGCATCCGTACGGGTTAGCCTTTAATCGCGCCAAGCATAAGCCCTTTGACAAAGAAACGCTGAAGGAACGGGTACACGAGCATGACCGGAAGCGTAACGACCATCGTAATCGTGATGCGGATGGAATCCGGCGAGATTTTGGATGCGAGGCCGCGGTTCAAATCACTCATGTTGCTGCTGGATACAATGCGCTGCGCATCGGTTAAGTAGTTGTACAGAATCAATTGAAGCGTTTGCAGGTTGTCGTTGGACACCAGGAAGTAGTTGTCGTACCACGTATTCCACTGCCCCACTGAAGCGAACACGGCGATCGTCGCGACGATCGGCATCGAGAGCGGGAAGATGACATGGGTGAAGATTTTGAAATAACCGGCGCCGTCCATCATGGCCGACTCTTCAAGAGCCTGCGGAAGCTGCTCGATGAAGGTCTTCAGCAGCACGACGTAGTAAGCGACAACCGCGCCCGGCAGGATGTAGAGCAGGAAGTTGTTTTTCAAGCCCAGCTCTTTCATCGTGATGTACCACGGGATCAAGCCGGCGTTGAAATACATCGTAATGACAAGGAAGCGGTAGATGGTTTTGCGCAAATACAGCTCATTCTTCGTCACGGCATAAGCGAACCACGAGCAGCAAGCAATGGTAAGGAGCGTGCCGAGCACCGTCCGAAGCACGGAGATCATGAAGGAATGGAACATATTGTCGAGCTTGAAGATCGTCGAGTAATTGACCAGCGTGAACCCTTCCGGGATCAGAAACACGCCCTTGAGCGCTTCCTGCGGATCGCTGAACGAGTAGATGAGAATGTAATAGAACGGATAGACGCATATGATCGTGAACAAGATTTGAACGGTATAGTTAAACACATCGAACGCGAGCGAGGAATCTTTTTTCATAGGTTGTTATGACCTCCAGCTAGAATACCGAATGGCCTCTCACTTTCTTCGAAAGCGCATTCATCAAGAATAGTAACAGGATGCTGATGAGCGATTTGGCGATGCCGATTGCCGTACCGAAGGAAATCTCTCCGGTCGTTATGCCGACCCGGTAAACGTAGTAATCGAGTGCTTCGATCCGATCGGCGACGAGCGAATTGTAGAAGACGAAGTTTTGCTCGAAGCCGGATGCGCCGTTGGAGAGCACGCTCGCGACATTCAGAAGCAGCAGGACGAAGAACGTCGGCATAATGCCCGGCACGGTAATCGCCATGATCCGCTGAAACCGGCCCGCTCCGTCGACTTTGGCCGCATCGTACAGCTCTTGATCGATTCCGGCGATCGCGGCGAGATAAATGATCGCGCCCCAGCCTAAGCTCTTCCAAATGGTAATCGCGGTTTGGAACCACCAGGTTGCGGCGGCATTGCCCATCACGGTCGTCGGTTCATCGATCCAGCCCAGCCTCATCAGCACCTCGTTCACCAAGCCGCCGGAGGAGAACATGAAGAATGCCAGCGAGTACACGATAATCCAGCTAATAAAATTCGGCAGCGTCGTCAGCGTCTGCACGAGCTTCTGAAACTTTTTGCTTCTCAGCTCGTTAAGCAGGATCGCGAAGATGACGGACAGAGGGGATGCCAGAATGGACAGAAAGCTAAGTGCGAGCGTGTTGGTAAGAACCCGCAGCAGGTCTTCCTTCTCCTCGATCGCCCATTTGAAAAACTTCAATCCTACGAACTCCGTCTGCGAGAGCGGGATGCCCGGCTTGTAATCGTAGAAAGCGTAGATCCAGCCGAACAGCGGAATGTAGTTGAAGGCGAACACCAGGAGGATAAACGGTATGACCATCAGTAACAGCGTGATGCGGCTTGCCTTGTATTTCATCTCTCTGATCACTCCATCGCTTCTTTTTCTATACCAAGTATAAGAAATTGCACTAGAGGTAAATATGGAGTTTTCTACGATTTTTGGACTCAAAAAAGCTCACCCTCTGCAGCCTGATGCTGAAGAGGGTGAGCCTATATAGGCGATTTGCCGCCGCGATCGTTCTATCGGTTCGCTAGCCGGGCCCGCGATTGCTCGTATTCCCGCTTGAACCAGTCGAAATACGTATTCGCGCCTGCTTCGATGAGCTTGTCGATCAATTCCTGGCGGTTGGCTTTGAACGCGTCGTCGTTCTCGGAGCCGAGCACGACGACGGGCATGCCCTTCACAAGCAGCTCGTCGACCTTGGTCTGGATCCGCTTGATATCGTCAGGCTGCGAAGGCATTGCGCTCAGAACATCCTGCGGAATATTCGCCAGCGTCTTTACCTTGCCCTGCTCGACAAGCCGCTTGTACGCTTCGGCCGGGTATTTGACGCCATAATGCTCGACGTAGTCTTTGTTCAGCGAGTTGAGCTTCGTTGCGAACACTTCCGGCGTATTGAACAGATTGACGATGCCGCCGTCGCTCAGCTTCGAATAGTCGGAAAGTCCCTGCTGGTTGGCGATCATGCCGATGCCGGTTTTCTTCCAGTCGTCGCCGCCGGCGGACGCGAGCGCTACCGTTGCCTGCTTCAAGACCGGCTTGCTGTCCACATAATCCCAATGGACGCCTTCGATTCCGCTGCCGATCAGGCGCGAGCCCTGCTCGGAGACAAGAAAATTGATCAAATCCATGGCCCGCTCCGGATATTTGCAGTTCGCCGAGATGGCAAAGGCGCGGTCGCTCCAACCGGAGACCGATGTTCCGCCGACATTCGTAAAACCCCATTCCAGCGGTATCGTCACGAAGCCTTTGTCCGGCCCTTCCTTAAGCAGCTCCGCGTTGGCGCGCGTGAACGGCCATGTCGCAATGGACGAGATGAGCGTGCCTTCCGAGGCTTTGGCGACGATGTCGTTATATTTAGCCGTGAAAGCATCCGGATCCAGAATGCCCTTCTGCTGCGCTTTGTACAAGAAGAGCGCGGTATCCCAAATGCTGCTATGTTCCGCATTGGTATAATCGTTGACCAGCTGCTGGGTATTCACGTTGTACATCCCGTTGCCCGTAATGAGCCCCATGCTCCGGATGCCCCACGTGCCCCAATCGTTCCACATGCTGACGCCGTATACTTTCTTGCCGTCCTTCGTCGTGCCATGCTTCTCGACCATCTCGGCGAGAACGTTCACCATATCGTCGATCGACTCGATCTTGGGATAGCCGAGCTCCTTGTAATAGTCCCATCTGACGTTGAAGCCGACCTGCTGCTCGAAGCCGAAATCGCTGCTGCCGATTTGGACCGGGATCATATACAGCTTGTTCGTGTTGTCGCTCCAGAACGTCCGCATATAATCCAAGCTTTTCTCATACAAGGGCTGCTGCAGTTCGGGCCCGTTCGTCTTAATCAGATCGTCGAGCGGGATGATGTTGCCCCCTTCGATGAGCTCCTTCATGTTCTTGTTCGGAACTTGAATGATGTCGGGCAAATCGCCGCCTGCCAGCTCGACCTTGAACTTCTGTTCGTCATACATTTCTATGTTCATCTTTACGCCGGTCAGCCGCTCGATTTCGTTGTAAACTTCCGTATTTTCAAAATCATTGCCGACGCTGCTCAGCTGGACCTTGAGCGTCACCGGCTCCTTGCCCGTCGTCAAGGCCGCGTCCTCGGTTTCCGTCCGGGCATTCTGCTGCTTCATGGCCTTCTCGCCCGCATCTCCGCATCCGGTCAATACGGTCAGCATGACGGTCATTAAGATCGCTAGCCGGGGTCTTCTAGCTGGAAGCTTCAAGCTGATCTCCTCCATTCTTCGATGATGCCTGCGCCTTATGAAGCCGCGCTGTCGTAAATGACGGGGATCGTCATGAATACTTCGGTTTCGACCCCTTCCTCGCTCTTAACCTCAATGCCGTACCGCTCGCCGAAATGCAGCCGAATCCGCTTGTTCACATTGTTTAGCCCGATTCCTTTGGAAGGACGGTCGCCGCCCAGCTGCGATTGAATGTTGCGGTTGACCTGTTCGACCTTCTCCGGCGGCATGCCACCGCAGGTGTCGCGAACGACAACGAGCAGATCGCTGCCAAACTCGGAGACGGATACCTGAATCACGCCTTTGTGCATCTCGCCATGGATCAGCGCATTCTCGATGGAGGGCTGAATCATGAATCGGAGCGTCTGGCACTGGAGCAGCCGTTCCGGTACGTCGATCTCGAACTTCATCTCTTCGCCGTATCTGAAATTCATGATGTTGATGTAATTTTGCACGAATTGAATTTCCTCTTGAATCGACCAGAGCGGCGATGGATCGTAGTAGATCGGCCGCAGCATATTGCCCAGGCTCGTCATGCACTCCATGATGTTCGGCGCCTTCGCGATGGCCGCCATCCATTTCACCGTATTAAGCGTGTTGTACAGAAAATGAGGGTTGATCTGCGATTGGAGCGCCTCAATCTCCAGCTGCCGCTTCGTCCGCTCCGTCTCCTCGTTCTGGCTCATCAGATCCAGGATGCCGGTCGACATGTTGTTGAACTGCTCGATCAGCTGTCCGATTTCCTTGTTCGACGCTTGCGGCAGCGTCATCCCGATATTGCCCCGGCCGACGTTCTTCATCCCTTTAATCAGCTGCTGCAGCGATTTCATGATCCGGTTCATCCAGAGCGAGGCGAACACGACGATCAGTATGAGCGACAGCAGGAAGACCCCCGCGGTAAAGCGGCCGATCAGTTTAATATCCTTCGTATACTGCTCGGTCGGTACCTCGCCAACGAGAATCCAGCCGGTTTGTTTCATCCGGTAATAAATAATTTGCTCTTGCGTTTCGCCGCGGCTGCCGGAAAAACTGCCGAACGCCTGCTGCGGCTCAAGCTTATCGTAGAACGAGTACTGCCCGTTGATCGTATCCTCCAACGTACTCGAAATGATTTTGCCGCTGCCGTCGACGATGTGCATCGAGCCGTTTGGCGAGCTTTGCAGGCTGCTGTAACCGGAGTTGAAATAACGCTCGTTCACGTTAAACACAAGCTCAGCGCTCATTTGGCTGCCGCCGATCCATCTGACGCCGCGAAGCGAGGAGATCAGTCTGGCATTGGTTAGTCCGTCGGGAATGGAGCTGCGCATAAAGTCGAGCGTCGTCGTGCCGCCGCGCCAGACGGGCTGCGGGAAGCTCTCCTTCACTTGCTTGTAGAGGGCGGAGCTGAAGAACGGATAGCTTCTGCCCATCTCCGCCGTACTCTGGCTTTGCGTAAGCGTGCCGCCGATGACCGTACCGTTCTCCGCGAAGATATAGATCGAGTCCAAATAGTTATAGGTCGTCAAATATTGGTTGATGCGTTCCATAATGTCGCGCTCGAGCGCAATGAATTCGAGATTCGACAGCCGGTCGCTCTGGAGAAAGGTTTGCACCTTGCCTTCCATCAAAAAGGTTTTGGACAGCTTATCGACCTCGTTCAGAAGTGTAAGCGTATTCATTTCGATTTGACGAAATTGCGATAGCGTCGTTTCCTGCGTCCGGGCTTGGAAGATATCCATCGTTTTCTTGTAGCTGTAATAGGAACTAACGGACAGCACGAGCAACGTGACGGCCATGAAGGAGAAAATGAGCTGGGCCTTGAGCGAAATGCCGGAGAGCCGAAACTGGCGAAGCCGCAACCGTTTAGGCATCATAAGAATCCGCCGCTCCCGTCCAGTCGTTGATCCACAATTTGCGGAAGCCGTTCGGTCTGACGCCCGTATGCTTCTTGAACGCGCGGCTGAAATAGCTGTCGTCGCTGAAACCGACCTGTTGCGCCACCTCGTACGATTTCATATTCGTGCCGAGCAGCAGTTCCTTCGCTTTCTCCAGCCGGAGCCGATTGAGATACTCGGAGAAGTTCATGTTCAGCTCCTTCTTGAACAGCGCGCTCAAGTAGTTTGGCGACAATTCCAAATGCTGCGCGATCTGCTGCAGGGAGATGTCTTCGCCGTAGTGCTCCTGGATGAACCGCACGGCATGGGCGATATCTTTGCTGAGCTGCTTCTTCACGCCGCCCGTGGCGATTACTTCGGTCAGGAATCGGCTGTAGGCCGTCGCAGCCTCATCCAGCGTCTCGCAGCGCTGCATTTCTTCGCCGTAGGCGGACACAAGCGCCGTCACTTCCGCTTCGCTCAGCGACGCCGTTACCGACGGGCAGTGCAGCAGCCGGACGAACAGCTTGCGGATATCCTGCTCATGGCGCATCCGGCCGGAAGCAAGAAACGATTGCACGATCGCCTCTACATCCTTCTGCGCGGCTTCCTCGACCATGGACCACTTCTCATGGAATTGATTCAGCTTTCGGCGGACCATCTCTTCGACCGCATCGGTGTCCATGTCGCCCAGGAATAGCAGCCGCTCCGTTCCGTAGTAAAACTTCTGCGCGACGGCTCGCTCGCTTTCCTTGTAAAGCGCATGCAGCGCTGAATAGCCGCTCTTCATGCCGCTGATGCCGAACGTGGCGGAGATGTTGAAAAACCGTGCCAGCACCTTCTGGATCTGCGTCATGATCGAGGTCAATTCTTCGCGGATCTGGTATTCGCTCGCCATGTCGCGGAAGCTGAAGATGAACAGGTAGCGCTTATCTTCGTCCGACACCACCTCGCCGCGCTGCGATTGCGCGAGCAGCTCATTCAGGACGTTAAGGAACGTCACGCGGATCAGCTCGCCCTTCTCGTCGTTGAACTTCGTCTGCACCTGCTCGAAACGGTCGATTTCCATCATGCAGACGACAAGACGCTCAGGCTGAAGCCTCAGCTTCAATTGATCGATATGGCGGGCGAACTCCTCCTTGGAGTAGAGATGGTAAAAAACGAAGTTCTTAATTATATTCTCTTTCAGGACGTCGGGGTCGTGAATGATGCCCTTCGATGCGCTGAGCGTTTTCTGCGTGCCAAGCTCCTCGCGGACCCGCGTCAGCACATTATGGATCTCCTCCTCCGTCATCGTCAATTTCAAAATATAACTGGAAATGCCCAGCTGCATCGCCTGCCGGATGAGGTCGAAATCCTCCATGCACGATAAAATAACGATACGGGTACGCGCATCCTGCTCGCGAATCTTCTTAATGAGCTCAATGCCCCCCATAATCGGCATCTTCAGGTCGGTTATGATGACGTCCGGTTTGACGCTGTTTGCATAATATTCCCACGCTTCCCGGCCATTAGCCGCGTCGGCGCAAACCGTCATCCCGTATTTCTCCCATTGCACGGAATTTTTAAAGCCAAGCCTAACGAGCATTTCGTCTTCAACGATCATCACGTTGAACATGCAAAAGCCTCCTTGCCTGCCTCCGATGGCGCTTTCAAGCTAACGATACTATGCCCGTCTTAGGTTGGCAATTGTTCTTTTCTGTTAACTAGCAGCAGGTGATCGCAAACGAGCACGGTTTCCTGATGCTGGTTGATGACTTCGACTCGCTCGACGACGACGCCGTATGAAGGCCTCTTCGGATAGTCCCGCTTCTCCGAGATGGTGATCCGCACCGAAATCGTGTCTCCGATAAAGACCGGCTTCGTGAACCGAAGCTTATCGTAGCCATAGGAGAACGCTTCGGGATTCATCTCACCCGCCGACAGGCCGACGCCCACGCTGAAAACGAGCGTGCCATGGGCGATCCGCTGGCCGAACGGCTGCGTCTTGCACCATTCCGCATCCATGTGGTGCGGGTAAAAGTCGCCGGTTTGCCCGGCGTGCATAACGATATCCGTTTCCGTGATGGTCCTGCCGAATGTGGCTCTTGCCGCGCCGATTTCATAATCTTCGTAAAATAAGCTACGCATCATAATCGCTCCCTAATTATTAGTCCAGATGAAAAACTTCCTCCATGTCCGCCCACCATTCGCCTTCCGCCCTCGTCGCGAGCGGCTGCTGGCATGGCTTGCATACGTCCCACCAGCGCTGCGTCGCTTCGTCGGCCGCCATCAGCGCCATGTCCTTCTCGTAGTCATCGCCGGTATATTCGAAATAGCTGAACAAATAGCCGTCTTTATAGTAGATGGAATAATTCCGAATGTTGCACGACTTGATCCGCTCCAGTACCTCCGGCCAAACCGCGGCGTGAAGCCGTTTGTATTCCTCAAGCATCTCGGGCTTGACTTGGATAACGCTCCCGTAACGCTTCATTCGCGTTCCCTCCTATGGCATCTTGTAAAATCTAGCGGCAGTGCCGCCGAGAATCGCATCGCGCTGCTCATCGGAATAGGCGGCAAGCGCGCGGTTCGTCTCCGCCCACACCTTGGCGTAATCGCCGGCCAAATTCGCGACGGGCCAGTCGCTGCCGAACATGAGCCGGTCTGCGCCGAACTGCTCGACCGCATAGTCGATATACGGCCGCAGGTCTTCGGCCGTCCATGTATCCGCATCCGCCGCCGTATTGAGACCGGACACTTTGGCGTATACGTTCTCGTACTGCGCCGCGCGCGCGAGCTGCTCCGCCCACTCGCCCATCGCCTTCTCCCGGATCGGCGGCTTCGCCAAGTGATCGATGACGATCCTCAGGTTTGGCACCTCCTTGGCTAGCAGCGGCGCATGCTTGAGATGATTCGGGAAGACAGCGACCAAATCGAACGTCAGGTCGTAGGATGCCAGTACGCGCAACCCTTCAATGACGGATGGGCGCACGATATAATCGGGGTCCTTCTCCTCGTGAATGAGATGGCGGACGCCTTTAAAATAGCGGTTCTGCGCATAGTGCCGCAGCTTCTTGTCCGCGATGTCCGGCATGTTTAGCGGCACCCACCCCACGACTGCGCCGACCCAGTCGCGCTCCTCGGCGACCTGCAGCATATAATCCGTATCCTCGTAGCTGTTCATCGCCTGCACGATGACGGTTTGGTCGATTCCCGCCGCCTGCAGCAGCGGTTCGAGCTCCGGCGCCTCGATGGTGCGGCAAATGCTTCCGAACATCGGATCGAGCCATGGATAAGCCGCCTTTTCCAAATTCCAAAAATGCTGATGCGCGTCGATTTTCCTGCTCATTGGGCAGTATCCTCCTCTATAGGGGTGGTGTGTGCGTTGATCATCTCCCGCCGAATCGCCTCTGTGTCCGCGCCGATCCTCGGCGAGCCCTTCGCAGAACGGAGCCGCCCGCCGTCGATGCGAATCGGGCAGCAGGTCGTCTTCATCGGCGAACCGCCTGTCCTTGTCACCTGCTGCACCATGTCCAGCTGTTGAAAATGCGCCTCTTCCCGCAGCTGCCGCCAGTTGAGCACCTTGGCGCAATCGTAACCCGCGTGCTCCAGCGCCGTGACCAGCTCATCCGAGGTCATGGTCTCGGCTTGGATGGCGGAGGTGTCCGCCGCGGCGCGCTTCGCATCGTCCGCCGCTGCAGCTACGTATCCGTCCTTAGCGCTGTAGATGGCTTGCATCGGCTGCCGCGGATGGGCAGAAGCCGTTAGCTCAGCGGTAATCGAATCCGCCTGCAAATCAAGCGCCGATTCCAGCAGGCTGACCGCAACATGCGCTCCGCGCCCGGTCACGGCTCTGCGTACGAGGCAGCTTAAGATCCCCTGAACCAGATGCGCGCCCGCGATCATATCGGTTACGGCCAGCCCGAGCGGCATTGGCGGACTGCCGCTTTCAAGATCGCTGTCTTCCCGACAGCCCGTCAGGCCTGACATGGATTGCACGAGCAGGTCTTGGCCCGGCTTGCCTGCCCACGGTCCGTCTTGCCCGTAGCCGGTAATTTCGCCGTACACGATAGCCGGATTGACGGCCCGCACCGCTTCGTAATGAAAGCCGAGCCGTTCCATGACGCCTGGGCGGAAATTTTGAATGAGCACGTCGGCCTGCCGGATGAGCGCCAACACCTCTTCGGCATCCGCCGGATTGCGCAAATCGGCCGCAAAGCTCTCCTTATTGCGGTTGATCGCATGAAACAGCGTGCTGTCCCCGTCGAGCTCCATGTTGGAAATGTACAGTCTGCGGCAGATGTCGCCGCTGCCCGCCCGTTCCACCTTAATGACGCGGGCGCCTAGATCGGCCAGTCTCAGCGCGGCGGAGGGAGCGGAGAGAAATTGACCGAAATCGAGCACCAGCAAGCCGGCTAGCGGCAGCGATTGGTTCTCTTCGTTGCTACGCTCCATCACGGTTGCCGTCGCCTCCGTTTGGCCCTTGCTCCGGTATTGCGTTCCGAAGCTGAAACTGCTGCTCGAGGGCCGCGTTATGCTCGCCGACCTTCGGCGCCGCCCGATCGTCGAACAGCCGCTCGCCATTGATCCTGATCGGGCAGCGCGTCGTCCGCAGCCGGCCGGTGCCGTCCGGCCGCCCGATCTGCTGCACCATGCCGAGCGTCTGGAATCCTTCGTGGGCAAACAGCCGCTCCCATGTCAGCACGTCGGCGCACCAATAATCGGCCGGCTCCAGCGCCGCGAGCCATTCGGCCGTGGTGCGCGTCCGCATATGGCTGACGAGTATGCGCTTAATGTCATCTCGATCCGTAAACCACGACTTCGGATCCTGGTACGCTGCCAGCGCCTCGCATTCAAGAAGCTCCCCTAGCCGGATGACGGAACCCATCGCCAGCGCGATATATCCACCGCCAGCCGTTTCATAGATGCCGTACGGCGCCCCGAGATAAGCATGCGCATTGTTCACGGCACTGCGCTGCGGCAATTCGCCGCCGTCGTTCAGATGCGTCGTCAGCACTTCAAACTGGAGGTCCAGCGCGGATTCAAGCAGGCTGACCTCCACCCGTCCGCCCTGCCCGAACCGGCCGCGCCTTACGAGGCACGCGAGGATCCCCTGCGCCAGATGGGCGCCGGCGAACATATCCGCGACCGCAAGCCCGAACGGCACAGGCGGCTGCTCCGCATTGCCGTTCAGCCACGCAAGCCCCGACAAGGATTGGATCAACAGGTCCTGGCCCGGTTTATCCTTCCACGGTCCGTTTCCGCCATAGCCGGTAACCGAGGCATAGACGATGCTGTCGTTCAGTTCCTTGACCGCTTCATAGCCCAGCCCCAGCTTCTCCATCGTGCCCGGACGGAAGTTCTCGATCAGCACATCCGCTTGCTTGATGAGCCTCTTCACGCTTTCGAGGTCTTCGCTGTCCTTCAAATTGGCTGCATAGCTCTCCTTGCCCCGGTTAATCGTATGAAAAAGCATGCTGTCGCCGTCCACCATCCGGTTCTTGATCGACAGCTGCCTGTTCAACTCCCCCGATCCGGGCCGTTCGACCTTGATAACCCGAGCGCCCAGATCGCCAAGCCGCAGCGCAGCCGACGGACCGGCCAGAAACTGGCTGAAGTCGAGCACCAGCAGTCCTTCTAATGGCTTCATCTCGCCGCCTCCGTTCTCGACGTGAGGTACAGCCTGTCAAGCTGCTCCAGCACTTGCTTCGGCGAGCCGCCAGAAATGACATAATCCCGTACGACATCGCCCGCACGATCCTGAAAATCCAAATAACCGCAATAGCGCGGCCGCAGATAAGCGCGGTCCAGCGCCGGCAGCGTCGCCTGAAAATACCCGTTCGTCCGCCGGTTCAACGCCTCATCCTCCCACGCCGACCGATGACCCGGCTGTCCGCCCGCTTCCGCGAACACCGTGCGCTGTACTTCCGGACTAGCCATGTAAACGGCGTATTGGACGGCAAGGGCGGCATGTTTGCTTTTGGCCGATACGGCGATCCCCGTCCCTCCGAGCGTCGAGCGCAGCGGACCGTGCGAGCCAAGCGAAACGAGATCGGCAAAATGCAGCACATTCGGCGCATAACCTTGGCGCGCATAGTTGGAATATCCATAGGCGAACGGGCAATACGCAATCGTCTTGCCGGCAGACATCGCCTCATACACACGGATCGGGTTCCAGTTCAGCATCTCCTCGGGACACAGGGTCGTTAACTCGCGCAGCAGCTCCAGCGACTGCGTGCCCACCTGCTCGCTGACCACCTGCCCTCCGTCTTTGAACGGCTCTTCTCCTTGCGTCACGCACAGCATGTAGAAATTCATCAGCGTATCGACCGGAATGCCGGCGAACGCGACCTTCCCTCGCTTCGCCAAGGCGAGAAGTTCATCCCATGTCGCAGGCACTTGTTCCCCTGCTTCGGCAAGCAAATCCGCCCGATAAGAGGCAACCGGCGTCGCCGCATCGACGGCGAAAGCCGTCTGAATGCCCGCGAAGCGGTAGCTCTCGTGCGAGAGGCCGACCGAATGAAGCGCCTGATCAGCCAGGAAGGCGTCCGTCACATGCCGCTCCAGCGGAACAAGTATCCCTTTGTCCGCCGCAAACCCCGCCCAGGGATGATCGATAATGAGCAGGTCGTACAGCTCCGCCAGCCGCTCGATCGGCTCGTCGGCGAACGCCTGCAGCGACCTCTTCTCCCACACAATCTCTACGCCTGGATGCGTTTCCATAAATCGCTGCGCGGTCGCGACCTTAGGCAAGTAGCCTCTGGTATGGTTCCACGTAATGCCCCTTAGAATCGTCGTCACTTCGGCATCCCCTTTTACCCGGTTTGATTTGGTATCCTGGTAGTACCACTATTGCGGCGCAATCTACTGCCTGTTTCTTTACTCGCCGCCTGATTCATGGTACGATTTGGTTGCGCTTTTCGGTTCTCTGGTAGTACCACAAAACCAGATTACCATGAACGGCATTTCTCCAGCAATACCATCTTTCATCCGGCCTCAGGCCCTTAGAATAGGAGTTTCGCGCATGATACAGATCGAGCCTGTCAAACGCCTTACCGTCACGGAGCAAATCATGGAGCAGATCGCCCAGCTGATTACTAATGGCCATTTGCAGCCCGGCGAGCAGCTGCCGAACGAACGCGAGCTAGCCGAGCGCTTCGGCGTCACGCGCGGACGCGTTCGCGAAGCGCTTCGCGCCCTCGCGCTTATCGGCCTTATCACGATAAAGGCGGGCGAAGGCAGCTTCGTTAACCTGCAGGAAGAGCCGATTCCGCCCGATACGATCGCGTGGATGTTCCATCGGGAGAAGCATAACCTCGACGAAGTATATGCCGCCCGGCAGTTGATCGAGACCGAGGTGTACCTCTCCGCCGCCGGACAGCTTTCCGACGAGGATCTAGCCGCTCTCGAGCGGAAGCTTGCCCATATGACCGCTTCCGTTCAACTGGATGCGGAAGCTTTTCTTCAGCTTCTCGATGATTTCGACCTCCGGATCGGTGAGCGCTGCGATAATCGGATCTATCATAAGCTGATGCAGATGATGATTCATCTGCGAAGGGAAACGAGCCTCAAGCTGCTTAGCGTGCCGGGCGCCAAGGAAAACAGCGTCAAGCAGCGGTCCGCCATCCTGTCCGCGCTCGCCTCCCGCAACAAGAAGCAGTTGAATGCCGCGCTCAAAGGTCTATTTGTGACGTCAAAGCAGTTTTATGCCGACATTCTAAACTCCGAAGGAGACTAGCAATCAAACAGGCAGGCCGGTTCGAAAGCGATTCTTGCTTTTGAACCGGCCTCTTCTTGTCAACGCTAGTGACAGAAAGGAGAGGTTGCCGCATGCGCCCCATAGATACCACAATAGATGCTTTAACTAAACAAGCCTACGCAACGCCGGCGGTCCGAGCCAGCTTGGTCCACTCCGGCATGATGTCGCTCTACTGCGACTACTCCGGATCCGAGCAGCATCTCCACGGTGTCGCCTGCGCGGTTGTCTTCAACCGGTCGGTTCGCGTGCACGCCAACAGGCTCGAGCATGACTACAGCCTCGGCTCCGATTACGGTGAACTGCTGGCGATCCGCTTCAGCCTCGAGCTGCTTGCGAACGAGCTTGCGAATGGCCGCTTGCAGCTGAGCCCCGCCCCACGCTGCGCCGTTATCTTTACGGATTGCCGCAGTGCCTCGCGCTTGCTCGCTAAATGTGATTTTGCCGATTCATCTTACGCTAATGCGTGTAATGAAATCCATATCCTGCTTGAACGGCTGAAGCTCGCTTACCCTCACTTTGACGTCGCCATCCGTTACATGCATCACCGCAAGGCGGGCAACGCGCTGCATCGCATGGCACATAACGCTGCGCGGGCCTGCATCGGCAAGCAAGGTTAGAAACTTTTCATTTATCCCTGAATCTCTTTCTCCGCCCCGTATTCTATAGGTATGCCCAAAATTAGGAATGGAGGCCGACTCACCATGTCGAATGATACGCAGCAAACTCAGCAAACTCAACAAACTCAACAGTCCCCGGGGCGCAGCTTCACGGTTTCGAGCGAAATTTTTGCGACGCCGAACCTGGATATTTACGCACAAATGATCTATTTCGTACTCAGCTCCTTCTCTTCGGATGCCTTGGCGGTCAACGTGCACGAATTAGCCCGCAAAGGACGGATGACGATCAAGCAGGCCATCAAGGCGATGCAGGATCTGACCGAGCAGAAGCTGATTTCCCATAAAGTGTTCCGACACCTGGTCGGCGAATTTCAAGATGATCGCCTGTCCTGGGCGGCTAAAGGGCTGCTTACCTACTGCAAGGAGCATCCTAACATCACGGTCAAGGAGCTGCTCGCCCTCTCCGATCAATCTGACGAGAATGAAACGACCATCCGCAAGGCGCTGCTTGAGCTGAAGCACGCCGGCTATTTTGACGATTATCCGGAGCTGAGTAAGATCGCTATATAACAGCTGAACGGAACTGCATATGCATGCGCATTCCCCCGCGTACATACCTATAACCATATTGCCGCGTAAAGGAGAATCGGCTTATGGGACCTTTTGCACCTGATTTGCTGAAAGGTAAAATCGTGCTCATTACGGGCGGGGCAACCGGCCTTGGCCGTGCCATGGGGGAATGCTTTCTCGCGCTTGGCGCCAAGCTCGCGATTGCGGGCCGCCGCGAAGAGGCGCTGCGCCAGGCAAGCGCGGACATGAGCGCTTCCGGTGCGCCTCCGGTATTCTATAAAGCCTGCGATGTTCGCGATGCCTCGGCCGTCCAAGCGCTTATGGATGCCGTGGAAGAGCATTTCGGGCATATTGACGTGCTCGTTAACAATGCGGCCGGCAATTTCATCAGTCCGACCGAGCGTCTATCCCACCGGGCCGTCGATGCGGTGCTCGGCATCGTGCTGCACGGTACGTTCTACATGACGCTTGAGCTCGGCAAACGGTGGATCGCGCAGGGACGCGGCGGCACGATGCTGAATATCGTAACTACATACGCCTCCTCCGCCAGCGGTTCGGGCTTCGTAGTCCCGTCAGCCGCGGCGAAGGCCGGCGTACTTGCCCTCACACGCTCGCTTGCCGCCGAGTGGGGGCCTCACGGCATTCGGCAGGTTGCCATCGCACCGGGCCCATTCCCCACCGAGGGTGCCTGGTCGCGCTTGATGCCGACGCCGGACATCGAACAGCGGCTGACTGGCCGCATTCCGCTGGGACGTGTCGGCGACCCGGCAGAACTCGCCCATCTCGCCGCTTATTTGATTTCCGACTACGCTGGCTACATTAACGGCGAAGTGGTCACGATCGACGGCGGCGAATGGCTGCAGGGCGCCGGCCAGTTCAACAGCCTGGCCGACGTGACGGATGAGCAGTGGGATGCGCTCTCGGAGCTGTCCCGCAGCGGCAAAGAGCGGCCTGTCAAGGACTAGGACAATGACTGGCCCCCATATCCTCCAAATAAGGGAGGGATTGCAATGCGTTTCACCGTTCGGTATATCCCGCTCAGCAAAATCAAGCCTGGCTTGCCGGCCGCCATGACTGACCGCCTTCGCTTGTTGCGCGGTCATATGTGGGACGGTCTGCATTTGATGATCGTGCGCAAGGAGCGTAAAAATGGCCAATACCGGATCCTGCTTGGCAACGACCGCTATGAATATTTGCGCAATCATACAAGGAAATCGACGGCGCCTTGCATCGTCGACGAAACCAAGCTCGGCGCCGGACTGCAGGCGCTGCTGGACCGGTTTACCCGCAGGACGCCGCCCGCGGTTCTGCGCGGCTCCGCCGCTCTCAAGCGGCTGACGCCGGCCAGCTGGGCGATCGTGCGCGGCTACTTGAAAGCGGACCCCCAGTTCAAGCAGCTTTCCCGCAAGCAGCAGATGCAGGTGCTCATGCTGGCCATCCGCCATAAGCGCATCGTCATCGCCGCCATGAAGGCGAAGGCGGAACAATTTCGGTCTACATGAAAAACGTCAAAGGCGGTTTATGCCGCCTTTGACGTTTTTTTCTATTTCGTGTTTTTCTTTGCAGGAAACCGGGGATCGAATATTTACCGATGTTGATCGAGAAGAATTTGATTCCCGTCCGGATCTTCAATAATAAAATGCGCTGGTCCTTCAGTTCCTTCATTCGCTTTGGTCAGCATTTTAATTCCGTTTGCTATAAGCTGTTTTTGAATATCTCGAATATCCGTAAATGAATCGAGATTTTCAGCATTTTCATTCCACCCGGGATTAAAGGTCAGCATGTTTTTTTCGAACATTCCCTGGAAAAGCCCAATAACACAATTTTCATTTTTAAGAATAAGCCATCCTTGCGTAATGTCACCACCGAAAACTTGAAACCCAAGGTTTTCGTAAAAAGATTTTGATATATGTATGTCCTTTACGCTTAAACTTACAGAAAACGCACCAAGCTTCATTTTTCTTCTCCTTCGCTGTAATACCATTATCAAGTAATATTATCATAACAGAAAGAAGCCTGCTGACATTGTACTAAAAAACTACTGCTAATTATTTTCTGAGCGTTGGAATAAGCCGATGGTGCATTAATAATAAATCCAATCCATCAGTTACTTCTCTTACGACTATTGTACTAGCTATTAATGTTACCGTTGCACATCCCTCTTTGCCGATTATGGCAATTGAAAGATCGGATTCACGAAACATTAACTCATCATTTACCCCATTGCCCAAAGCAGCAACACCAGGTCCAATCTTACGGACAAAGGCACTCTTCTCTTCACGTTGGTTTTCCTTTCCGATCACGTTCAGCTCTACGGGCAATCCCATACATTCTCTGGCGGCACTACCGTTACTGTCCGCAGTTAATACATGAATCTTAAGTAACTTATTTAATTTAATAAGTTTTTCCATAACATCAGGCAAAACCACGCCATCCAATGCAATCGTTCCATTAAAATCCAAAACGAGATGATTGATTACAACTCTCTTCTGCCCAGGAATTACAATTTCCATCCATATCCCCCAATCTCTTTTTCGGCAAGCCTGGTTTCGATGATCTATCGCATCCCGTTTGCTGAATCACGCAACGAAACTTCAAAAGGGTTGGAATCATCACGACAGGTCATAAATACTTATATTTAAAATGAACGGGAAAGGTTGATGCTCCTATGTATTATTCTCATCCGTTGAAAACTTCGCCTGCTATGACGGCTGCTCCCTTCTCGCACAATAACCGGCCATTAATTGAAGTCACGGGGGAGGGAAAGGTTTCAGCGGTTCCGAACAGGGCCATTATTGTTTTAGGCGCAATAACGGAAAGCCCGAGCCTCGCCATAGCCCAAAGTGAAAATGCCACTGCTGTAACAAGTGTAACTAACGCTCTGTTAAGCTTAAACATTCCGAGAGAACAAATTCAGACGGTCACTTACAGAATCGAAATACAATATAACTATGAGGATGGTACTCAAATTTTTAGAGGGTACAAGGTGACACATCTGCTTCAGATCACGATTGATAGAGTTGATCAGACGGGACTTGTTGTCGATACGGCAGTTAAAAGCGGAGCCAACTTCGTCTCAAGCATACAATTCACAATATCAAATCATGAAATTTACTATAACCAAGCTCTGTCGAATGCCATTCAAAATGCCGAAAGCAAAGCCAACACCATTGCAAGAACGTTAGGGGTAACGTTGATTAGAACCCCTTTAAATGTAACAGAGAAAACAAGGGTCATTGAGCCGCCGACACCATTTCAAGCCTCGCTACTTACAGAAGGCGCAACCGTTCCGACTCCCATCCAACCAGGAGAACTGGAAATCCGCGCCGTACTAGGGGCTCAGTATACGTATTTTTAATCGTCGTTTCTATCCTTGTGCACCTCTTGACAGTCCCCAATAGGAAATCAGCCAGTTAGATGTAAGTCAACAATTGATCGGCATTTCGTCTCATATCTTCTCTACGATCCCTAAAAGCGCTGTAGGCGATATGGTCAAGCCCAATGTGGATGAGATAGCAGAGTAGGCGATCCTTCATCTGTTCAGGCTGGCCCCCGCGCTTTTCCCAGTGGCGGTCCAGTATTTCATGCAAGTCAGTTCCCTGCCATTGCGGAAACCAAGGCCACCAATACAGAAACCAAGCATGGTCGTAGAGAGGATCGCCATAGAACGCGTTTCCCCAATCGAACACCCCGGTTAACTTCCTATTATCCACTAACACGTTTCGGTTCAAGAGATCGCTATGAACGATGCCTCGGCACTCCGGAAGCTGCGGTGCGAGTTTACTAAGCTTTAATACGCCGGCATCGAAAATACTTGCCTCCCGTGGCGAAGTGTTTAACCGTTCGCGCCAGCCAGCAAGCCTCTCTCTGGGCCCAGCCACCGATAATAGCTCTGCTCCCCAGCTAGGACCTGTTCCTTCCGGACGCCAAAGTCCCACTTCCTGAGTGCTAGAGAGATCTAGCTTCTGAAGCTCATAGAGCGCATCGAACAATTGTGGAAGGACAATCCGCAGTTCAGATTCGTCAAGCTCATCGAGATGCTTTTCTCCTTGAACTCGTTCTGATATGGCGAAGAATCCGTTCTCCGTCTCACCAACCTCTATAACTTTTGGAATCGGCATCGTGGCCATGGAAAACGCCCCCATCGCACGATCCTTCTCGAAGTCGTCCAGATAAGCCCCGAAACGAATAACCATTTCAAGCCCGTCGAGCGTGAAGGAATAGGCTTTTGACCAATCACCAGATGCTAGGGGTACAAAATTTTGAGCACGGCCACCGAAATGATCCTTCACAAAACGCGTTTGCATGTAATCTTCCATCGTGTTTCCTCCGTTGCCCTCGTTTTTTTAGCTATCGTTCCCATTAGCTGAAAAGGTAAAAAGTTACTGACAGTACAGCTATAACCACTGGCAGGGCGATTAACAAACAGTTTATTGCAAGAAAATTAATTAAAAGCAGTAATATCCAATTTTTTTGTTCCGTTTTTCTGAGGGAAATATATAACGGCAAACATCCGATTATACTAAAGACTACATTTAACAAATAGCTGAAATTAGGGCCCATATAGTTAAATGCAAACAATACGCCAACAATATTGCACCTGTTTTACTGTTTCGGTTCACGAAAAAACGGCGGTAATCACCATAATGCGCCGCCGTATCTTTACTGTATATTATGCTCTTATTTTCTAAGGTAGTAGAAGATCTGTCCGCATCATTCTACTATTCAAATTTTAACTGGAGCGAATCACAAATTGGCATATAACCTAAATTTTGATAGATGCTATTAGATGTGGGATTTGCTAAGTCCGTATATAAGACGCACTTAGTAAACCCTTTATCCAATGCAAGTTGGCTTATTTGCGCCACAATTGAAGTAGCGTAACCCTTCCTGCGCTCATATGGAGGGGTATATACAAATGCCACGCCAATAGCAGTCTGCATTTCCCTTGTATATCCTGCCATAGAAACGGGTATCCCGTTGTCCTCTAAAATATAGAGTTTTTTCGATGCTATTCGGTAGAGGTAAGGGTCTGCATCTTGCGGGATGGACATTTCTGTTTTGCCATAACTCCCCGCTGCATAAAATGCTTCAGCCCAGTATGGGAAAAAGTGAATATCCTTTTCATCTAGCAATCGAACGATACCAACCTTTTGAATGTCTGGGTTTACTGCCGTAAGTTCATATATACGTTGGCTCATGGTTGTTTTAAAGGTTATTCCCTTGCGCAAGGTATATTCTTTGGCAAAAAACTCCGCCAAGGTTTTTTCGGTTATCACACCAGGAATTTCACGGTCACTCAGCCCTTCTATCAGACAGTTTATAGCCTCTGGGTTAATTATGTTGTCTGTTGCATAAAGCGTAATATTGTGTGGCGGTGTCATTATGGCGGTAAGTTGTATGCCCTTACCATCCGAAATAGTTACCATAAGCCAATTTACAGGGTCACGCCAGTCTGTTTTGTCTTTTCCTTCATGCCCAATTATGATATTGCCAAGAGAAATCAAATTTTGTGCTTCATGACGCATCAGCACATCATAGGTATCATTGTAAAACTCATGCACATCCGTATACAACTTGAATTGCATTGCAATATCACCCTTTCATCTGCTCAACGTTTTTCCAGATTTTTCTGCACCAATCCCTACCCAAAGCTTCAGCATCATCAAATTCAAGTTGCCGTAATATCAAACGTTCAGTAACCATCAATTTACTCATTCGATAACCCTCCAATCTAATAATTATTTTACGAAGACGCAAAAAAACCCCATCCCATTAGGGACGGAGTTGCTCCGCGTTACCACCCTGATTGACGTTTATTATAAACGCCCTCTTAGCCATCGTCCAACAACGATGCTTCTTTGTAACGGTAGAATCCCGGGCCCATCTACTATAATTCGGGGGCCAGCTCTGAGGTGATTTTTTGATTCGGATATCCGCGCTGCCTCGCACCAACCGGCAGTTCTCTGAACGGCGTTTCCGGATCTACTTGTCCTCTTCAACGCATTTGGGTAATTATTAATTAAGTTCAATATAAAATATGCGCAATATTCTGTCAATAACTCAAACAACAACAGCTCACATTATTTAAAATCCTGCCGTTAGCGTAATGAAGATGGAGCAGCTGCAATTGCAAACTGCCCCATCGTCCAATGAGCTATCGTGCTCCGTTAGTTGAATGACTTTTTCTTGATGAGATTATTATTTGCTATTCATTTTTAGACAAAACTCCAGTCAGCAACCAATCGCTGCTGTTTTTTTCAACCCGTCTTGTCCTCTCTTCATATCAGTCTATGAACGGGGCGGGAAGGGTGTCATAAAGTAAGGACGACTAACTCAAGTAACGATTTCGGATGACCCCCATGTGATGAAGCTCGTGTCCTGCCATGCCGTAAGCGAGGGCGCGCGCCGTTAAGCTTACGTTATTGGCTGTGCCCTTGCGGGACCACGCCTCCGTCGGTAACCCGCGCAGCAGTGTGATCGTCGATTGCCGTACGGCCCGGTAGTCTTCGGCCAATTGCGCGGTTGTCCAGCTTCCGAAAGGAGGAATGAACAATTCCTGGTCGAAACCGGGCAGAGGCGTCTGATCCCCTCTTGCAAATCGGAGCAGGCGGTAGGACATGACGCGTTCACTGTCCGCGATGTGGCCCACGACTTCTTTCAGCGTCCACTTTCCTTCCGCATACCGATAGGCGCTCTGGCTTTCGGTCAACGATGCCAGCAGCTCGGTCATTTGCTTTTCCTGGGCGAGCAGAATGTCGATGATGTTGCCTTCCGGCACCAACCGGATATACTCGCCGGCGTCCCCGGCGTATTCTTCTTCTGACGGTCTTTGGTTCATGCGTAATCACCTTTCTATGAAGATATAGAAAACAAAAATGCTCTCCAATGCTCTACCGCGATTTTTTTGCGAAATTCGTAACTTCGGCATATCTAATGAATTCGCGAAAGAATAGAACTTACCTTCCAACAATTGAGAGTAAGCAACCACTTAGTTGGTTGGCCACCACGCTAAACTGCCCGTTAGTTTAATGAGCAGTACACGTTGTCGGCTGCTCCTTAAGTGATCTAATGTTCTTGTCAAATTCGGGAATGGGATCAAGTTCTTGTTCTCATTGGTGTATACGAACGCATCCAAATAGTCATCTCCTCTCTAGTTTTGGTTTTGTTACACTAATATTTAGTTTCATAGTTCGCAAATTCCTGAAAGGTTTCGTCGAAATCCAATATCTCCATTAAACCGATTGGTTCAAAAAAAATTTACCGATTGTTCATAGTACTCCCTAAAGACGATGATGCCAGATTCTTTAATTTTCATAATTCTCCTCCCTAAAGCAACTAATGAAAGGGTTTACATCTCCATATATTTAGTAGTACATTAGTGTCGGAACGTTAATTGTGTCCAAAAAAAATTGAATGAGAGGTGTATTGACCATGCCATTATTCGGAACATTGCTGCAGAATGACAAACGATTACGTATTTCGATCATGCTGATTGCCGGTATTGCCCTGTTGCTCTTCACACAGTTGAGAGCCCCGTTAGTCTTCGGCAGCCCATCCTCAGGAGAAACAGCGAATCTGAAAATCATGTCCTACAATATCTGGCTCGGAGGAGATCAAATTACTCTGGATAAGACTGCACAGGTTATCCAAGCAGCCGGAGCCGATCTCATCGGCATTCAAGAAGGCGGCGCGAACATCCCTGCTCTGGCTCAAAAACTGGGATTCTACTATGACATCGGACAAGCGATTTTGAGCCGTTATCCGATCATCAAATCCGGAAACCCCGATTATGTGTATATCGAAGTTAAGCCAGGCAAAGTTGTTGCATTCAGTAACGTTCACCTTCTCGCCTATCCTTATGGGCCTTATGATATTCGAGACGGCATTAGTTTGGAAACCGTTCTGAATAACGAGCAAAACATACATATGCAAGAGATGAAGAGCCGGTTCGAGAACCTGCCGGATCTGGCCCATCACGGCATTGCCGTGTTTCTGACGGGCGACTTTAACGTACCTTCTCATCTCGATTGGATTGACGCTACGAAGAGCAGCCATTTCGGCATCACAGTCAATTGGCCGGTTTCGACAAAGCTGGAGCAATTGCAATTCCGTGACTCCTACAGGGAGATTCATTCGAATCCGGTAACTCACCCGGCTTATACCTGGACTTCGGAGATCAGATACCCTTATCCGAACGAAGTGCATGACCGCATCGATTTCGTCTATGCTGCCGGCCCGTCCGTTACGACGAACAGCCAAGTCGTCGGAGAGAATGGACCTTATTCCGACATTGTGGTAACGCCTTGGCCTTCCGATCACAGAGCGATGCTCTCCACTTTCACTGCACAGCTTGCTCCGATACCGGAAATCCCTGTCTCGACGACAACGGTTGCGACGGACAAAGCAGATTACGTTCAAGGCGAATCCATCGCCGTATCTTACACGAATGCATACGGTCCGAAGGATTGGGTCGGTATTTACCCTACTGGAACTGAGGTCAATCCCGACATCCCTTCGATCCAATGGCAATATATTGGAGACGCTGACGGCGGCACATTAACCTTCGATTCCTCTACTTTAGCGCCCGGAACGTATGATGCCGTACTACTGTACAATGACGGTTATCAGGAACTTAAGCGTACTACGTTCCAAGTGACCGCACCTTAATGAATACTAATCTGCGATGAGCCCAAATTGTGAAGGCTGCCGATATGAACTGCATACTAATTAATAGGAGTGATTTAATGAAAAAGCCAAAAAAGATTATCCCAGTCTCGCTTTTAGTGGCATTGCTATGCACAATGCTTCTAGGAAGCATCCCTTCACTTGCACTTGCATCGACTGTTCTGACTACAAACTTCCAATCGATTCCGCAGGGCGGAAGCATTTCGATCAGTTACACAGGTACATCGAATAGTGACTGGATCGGTATTTATCCCAAAGGGGTATTGCCCGGAGATAGAGAATCTTTGATTTGGGCGTATACCTCCGACTATGCTCAGCCTGACGGAGCAATGGACTTTTCAAAAATGACCGGCGGTACCGTCGGGAAGGTCGAAAATCTGGCTGTTGGTGATTATACCGCTTATTTGTGCTTGAATGACGGTTATGACATTCTTGCTCAAGTTGACTTTTCCGTTACCGGTGATGCGCCTTCTACCGGAGCTGCAACCATCAGTCTTTCAGCAAATACCATTGTCGCCGGCAACAGCCTTGAAGTTAGCTATACCGGAACCTCGGCAAACGACTGGATTGGTATATTTGATAAAGGTGCTGTGCCTTCAAATGGTGCACCATATTATTACTGGTTCTATACCAGCTGGTACGGACAACCGGATGGTAAAGTGGACCTTATAGAATTGACAGACGGATGGAGAGGAATCGAATCGCTTCCTCCAGGTGAATATTCCGCTGTTATACTCAAAAATGACGGCTATGAAGTTTTGGCTTCAGCTGACTTTTCTGTAACCGAGTCCCCTGTCGCCGATAAAATCAAACCTAAATCCACAATCAAGGTTTTGGCCATTGGTAACAGCTTTTCCGATGATGCTATGAGATTCCTTCCCTTTATCGCACAGAATGCGGGCGTCAATCTTGAAATAGCGAACCTTTACGTCGGCGGCTGTTCACTCGAGACACACTGGACGAACGCGACTAATGATATCAAGGCATATGATTACCACCAGCTTGGCAAGCCCAATAAGCAGGTTTCAATCAAGGAAGCACTGGAGAGCGATGATTGGGACTTTGTGACATTCCAGCAGGTAAGCGGATTAAGTGGCATTCTGGATTCATATTTCCCATACCTTCCAAATCTTGTTGACTATGTCAAAGGGATCGAGCCAAATGCAAAATTAGCACTTCATGAGACATGGGCTTATGCAAAAGACAGCACTCATCAAGATTTCCCAAGATATGACAATGACCAGGATAAAATGTTTAATGCATTAAAGCAAGCATATCTTGATGCCGCGAAGAAAACCGGAATCTCGATCATCATACCGAGCGGTGAGTCATGGCAGAACGCCAGAGCGACTTCCATTGGCGATACGCTTACAAGAGACGGTTATCACGGAAACACAAAGGGACAGTATCTTGCGGCAGCGACATGGTTTTCAACGCTTACCGGAAAAGATATATCCAAATCGGCATTTTCCCCGTATCCAAACCAGCCGGAGCTTGTCAGTCTGTTGAATCAGAGTGTTGATAAGGCTGTCAGCGAATATAAAAACATTATAATTCCGGCAGCGAAAATACCACCGGGTATAATCGGAAAACCTCAGATTCCTGCAATATTTTCGTCCACGCGATGATCTGTGCAGGTTCGTTAATAGCAGCTTTGTATCAAGGTAGAAGAAACATACTCAACTAAATGGTGAAATAAGATTAATAGATACAACAACCCGTGAAACGCATAAATAAATGCTTTCGCGGGTTGTTTCACTTAGCGCTTCAAGCTGTTCTATCCTAACTGCGGTTTGATTACGTTATCCTGCCCATAACGTAGTAAAGCCGCCTATCGTGCCAGCAGCTTAGTCATAGGTGTTTATTGAGCTATAGTGCCCGTTAGCTTAATGGTTATCTTCATTAGTTAACAGTACAATCTCTTTTGCAGTGACAACAAACGGCTTTTTCTTAGCAATACTCTCTCTGATATTGACAGGTTTTTCAAAAACAACATTAACTATTGAACCCGATGAAAAATCGTCAATTTTTAAAGCTTTTCCTGATTCATCTCGAAAAATCGTTTGATGTGTATATTCAACATTACAGCCGTACCCCACTGCATCGATAGCGCCCTTTTTACCTTTGTTTGCCTCGTCTGAGCAGTCCACAACAAAGTGATTAGTCTCTACTTTTTCAATCTGCCCCTCAAGTCCCTCATCATCAGAGCTTCTGCAACCAACTAGCAATAAACCCAAACAGATGAAAACAATTACAACCCGAAACATAAGATTACCTCCTCATCTAAATGTTTAGACGAGAAAACATATACTTTGTTGCGCATGACTGCCAGTTAGCGCAACAGGCTGCCGATTTTCGGCAGCCTGTCCTTTGTTGTGCTATAATGCCTGTTAGCTTAAAGGCTAACTTCGAGCCTCAGCCCAGCTTTATATTTCTCTACTTACTTAATTCGTAATAGTTCCAGCCTCCAACTGACCTCAACTATCGTGCCCGTTAGTTGAAGAAGAAATCGGCAAGACAGCTCACCTTTGGGCGAGCTTTTTTGTTTTATTTGTGCATCTCGAGTCTTTGTCTAAAACAAATCTGGTCTTCTTTGTGAAAAGTAATACGGACGCTTTTCTATAAATTTAACCGCTTTATAATCACTTAAGACTTCAGTATCCCTATCTACAAATCGTTCATTTTCCTTGCCGTTAAAGGATTTGCCTGTAATGATTTTCGTTACTTCAATAGTCCCATAGGATACACTCATTTTTGTTTGGTAACTATTTTTACTAAAACCATCACTGGTTGGTTGATACGTATGACTTATACCATCAAATTCTCCTGCTTTAAGTGCAGCTAAAACCTCTTCTCTTTTCATTTGACCGTTCCTTTCTGACACCAATGCGTTCTATTTTCACTATATTTTAACATAAGTATCCGATTCCTCTACTAACTCTTATTCAAGATAATAACCCGATTGTTAAACACAAATTAACCACCACTCTTTAACTAACCTTCCCGTTAGTTGAATAGGCTGCCGATCAATCGGCAGCCTGTTACTGTGCAGTCGTACCCGTTAGCCTAATGAATCTTGCCAAATGACCCGAAGCGCGAAAATGGTGTTATATAACGTACCTGACTTCTTCGAGTTACTTAATGTCTTGCTCGTCATTCTCGCCAATGGCGATAAATTTCAAATAGGAGTCAATATCATTTGTCGTCGGTTTTTTTTCAAGTTCCGCGAGTATAGTTTCGCGACTCTCACGAACATGAGGCAGCTTTCTCGCCGCAGTGATTGCCCTTTCCTTTTCTCCGGCTTTCAAGTAAATGAAGCACAGCGCGGCGCGGGTCGTGTGATGGACCTTTTCGCTTTGGCCACTTGATAACACGCGCTCACATAATGCAACGGCTTGAGATAGCTTGGCCGGGTCGCCATCAAGGGCAAGCGCCATTGATAAATCCGACATGATCCCCTCGTCGTTCGGAAACGTCTTGAGCGCTTCGGAATAAACCGTAATGGCGGCGTTAATATCACCTTCCCGTAAATGATTATGCCCCACGGTGAAGATTGCGGTTTTCGTCTGCCGGTCATTGATTTTATCCATTCCGATGAGCGCATCTATACTGGTTTTATAAAGATTAGCTAACGCGGGCAACAATGTGATATCGGGGAACGTGTCACCGCGCTCCCACTTACTCACGCTTTGAGCCGAAACGCCAAGCATTTCCGCCACTTCTTCCTGCGTAAGTTCTTTTCCCTTGCGTAAAGATTTGAGATTTTCGGCTATAAACATCATTTTGTATTCTCCATAAAAATTTATTAGCGAAGCGCTTGATCTCATTATAATCAGAAGCACGCCAATACTTAAGATCTCAATATGCGAGAAAATTTCAACTATAAGGCGAATCTAAAACCCGCCTCTAAACGCGGTCGCGCATCTTCGAAGGGCCCTCGGTAGAGGCATTTCTTAATTTGAACCAAGAAAATAAAGTATTTTCTTAGTGCTTAGGTTAAGATAAGTCCCCTGTTTAAGCACTACATTCTTCCCGCGTACGTTCTTTAATAGGTGATTGGAAATGGAATATAATGAGGAGGACGTAGTTAATAGAAAGGTGGGAGATTTTTGATAGAAACAAAACGTCTTATAATTAGAGAAATGATGCAGTCCGATTATGATGCATTGTGCGGAATATTGTGTGATGAGGAAGTAATGCGTGCTGCTTATGAAAGTGCATTCAACTTAGAAGAAGCACAAAATTGGCTTAACAGACATCTTAAAAGATATGAAGAGTATGGTTTTGGACTTTGGGCTGTTGTATTAAAAGAAACAAACGAAATGATTGGTCAATGTGGCTTGACAATGCAAGGCTGGAGAGAAAAAGAAATTTTGGAAATAGGATTTTTGTTTCAAAAAGCGTATTGGCACAAAGGTTACGCAACAGAAGCGGCAATTGCTTGCAAGGAATACGCTTTCTCAGTTCTTAATGCAAATAGGGTTTGTTCTATTATTAGGGACACAAATATAGCCTCTCAAAAAGTTGCTGTTCGAAACGGTATGAATATTATTGATAAAGATACTAAGAATTTTAGGAATATAGATATGGAATTTTTTCTGTATTCTGTAGAGCGAACAAAATGAGCATAATACAAAGTAAAAAAAAATGCTAATGTGATAATGTTCTTGGCACCCGACACCTGCTGCTAGTGGAGCGCGAATTTACCGCTTATTAGCTCCCATGTACTCAAAGAGATAGCTAGCCGTCCATTCTCAGTAACAGATCAGGCATCCCGAGTAATCGGGACGCCTGACAAACAATTGAGTCATAATTACTATCAATTGTTGAGCCCGGCTTTGCTATCAGCGCTCCGGCAACTCGGCTGGCTCTCCTGCAGCTGCAGCTCACGCTCTCTTGTCGTTCACTTCATTTGAGCAGACCAACTCAATCCCTTGGATAATTCATGTTCATTATATCCATGAAAGGAACCTTATCCAATCCGTCTGCCGTATGCACATGGACCTTGCCCGTTCTGGAATCCATCGCTACGATTTGTCCCCGCACGCTCTCTTCTCTTCCCCAAACGGTCAACAGAATCACGGATTCCTCCTGAAAAGCCTCCACCAGCTGATTTCCTATCTCCTCCAGAACGAATTCGTCTCTGGTAGGTCTCTTCGGTACTTTCGCTTTTGCCACATTCGTCACGCCTTCGCTTAATATCTTGAAGCTCTATTATAATATCTTGTCACCCGACACGTCATCTATATTCGTTCGCGAATACGCACAAGAACTTGCCTGCTTAGACCTGCTCCGTCGGGAATGACATCATGTTCTTGTCAAAATCGGAAAAGACATCAAGTTCTTGTCATCGGCTTGTGACAAGAACTTGATGTCTTTAAATAAAAAAGCCACGATATACGCGGCTTTGATGGGATAATGTTCTTGTCACCCGACAGTTTCGAGTTCGAAGGTGTGAAGCGAACTAGATATACTTGAATTCGCGACATGAACATACATGAATTAAAAAAATCGGGACAACTACTCATGCAGTAGCTGTCCCGTTGTATTAAGCTATTGTGCCCGTTAGCTGAACAACTACGAATGATTCCCGGTAGCCTGGTGTCTTTGTACGAACGCTTCCCGTTAGTTCCATTCAACTTGTTCTTTACTGGCAATGAATACGAGGTGATGAAGTTTTTATTAATCTCTTGCACGGTAACCAAGGACTTCTTTTGTATCACCATCGACATAAGCGACAATTGGTCCTAACATTGCGTCCCCTTTCGTATTGAAAGTCACCTTGTATAAATGGTCTTCCTTTTCTGGTAGCTCATCATTGTCTGGGGCGATGGCGGTAATCTCGCTTAAAGTTGCCTCTTCAACTTTTGCAGATTTCCAATTACCCACCACTGTTTTCTTTTGGTTTTCGGAAAGATTATTCCATGCCACTTCTCGAATAGCTGAAGCTCCGTCTATCTGTTCATTGTTTGAACATCCGACAACTCCCAGCATCGTTAATAAAGCAAGCAAGATTATTATGGTTCTCTTCATTTTGTTAACCCCTCCAAAATTCGCAACTGTATAGATAAACGATGCAAATAAAAGTATTGTTGCTGGGAATATCAACTGGCCAATATAAATTTTGCCTGTTAATGTGGAACAGGCCACCATTTTGATTGGCAGCCTGTTTATCATTGTACTATCGCGCCCGTTAGTTTAATGAAGTCTAAGAGCAATTCACAAATTTGAGGAATTAATTTTTTGACCCGTGCATCTTAGGCTTCAGCTTTCCACATAAAACAGATAGTTTCTCCTGTTTCAGCATCATATATGGTTGTAATTAATGGACACTTTACTAATCGACCATCAAAGTTAATATCCTTGTTTGATTTTACTTGTACCACATAGACCATTCTGTCTCCATCTATTTCGAAAATAAGTTGGTCAGTATATCCTTGATTAAAGCTTTCTTCGTACGTCATCAACTTCTTTAATTTGTAGTGAGCGTTATCAAGTTTCGATTCAGGAACAATACCTTGCATACTTTCTACATTTTTAAAGCTTTCAGGAGCTTTATTTTTATTTGCCTTTAATCTAATCTCATCAACCTTTATAGCACTTTCTCCATCAAGTTGTACGCTCGCTTTAACTTCTTTATACGGTTTAAACTTTGCAACCTCATCGTGGGACTTCACTTGCAGGTGGTTCATCTCATCACCCCTGGGACAGCCTGTCACAACAACGACAAAAGAAAGAAAGAATACAATCATTCGAAATTTCATTTCACATTCCCCTATTTTCAAGATGTTTCGAAGACGTTCTGTTTGTTAAGTAAGTTACGTTCATCAGTTTGAAAAATAGTGGGATGTCACATTACCGTTCAGCTAAACTGCCCTTTTCTTCAACGAAAAACAGCAGCTGATCATTAAGCCAGCTGCTGTCGTGTTGTATTGATCGATAGTGCCCGTTAGCTTATGAAACGAACTTAAAATACTGGGGACTGCTTGCCATCAACTTCAGGAATTGAAGTTGGAAAAATCATTCCGATAATGCCCACACCCGCGTAGGTGTTGTATTCGGTCATAAAGTCAGTCTGTTGCCTTACAACCGAAAGTTCATGTATTGAGAAAAGTAAATAATTTTTGCTTCGAAAATCAACAGGCTGTAAAGGAGTGCTTCTTTGATAATTGGTGACTTCTTTCTTAAGCACCCATTTTACGAAATCGGACCTATCAGGATTTGTCCACAACAGAGTAAGTAAGAATACACCTACCAAAAGAATTAGCAGTCTCACGCCGAGCCTCCCCTCACACAGCAAGTACATTTTAGCCTATGTCGTGTCCAAAAAAAAGATGATTTGTTTTCTCTTACCTTTAAGGGGACTCGGCTCAACTAATCTGCCTGTTAGCTTAACAAAACAAAGGAGCAGTTGCCTTGGCAATCTGCTCCTTCTGTCGTTGAACTATCGTGCCCGTTAGCGGAACAGGCCACCGAATATGTCGGCAGCCTCAACTTGGTCATTATTTAGTTATCGTTTCACGTTAGTATGCGAACACAAGTTAAGATGTAAGTAGTATCGTATATCCTAATTCACCATAATAGTTAACTCTTCTTTGAAATTTTAATAATTCACTTGCATTACGTTCTAAAGAGTACATATCCAAAATCAATGTTTTTTCAGTACTATTGGGGTTGTTTTCATCAAAGTGTTTTATTATTTCATCCAGCACTTTATCACCATCAACTTCTACAAGTATGCCGTAAAATCCGTCATACAACTTCCATTTTTGATTCATATCGCATCCGCCTAAATCTAAGATTCTTTGGTAAGGACTTATTTTTGTCACTCTAAATTAAGCATTGTGCCTGCTAGTTCAATCAACGAATCAATCTTTTTTATCTTTATGTATCTTAATTATAATGTCAAGCCTTTCAATAATTTGTCTATCATTCTTTAAATGTTTCATCATCATAGAATCGATTCTAAGTACACCTAGAACTAAAATTATGCACACAATAACAATAAAGATGGTCATAATTCCCCTCCATTTACGTTGTACGTCAAGCTAACGTATCCATTTGTTTTAGAGCAATCATCGTTTCTTTTTTAAGGCATCAATAAGTTTGATTAACAATGTGATTATCAAAGAACACTGTATTGAAATAACCATTCCAATCATTAACAAAAGACCGCTATCCCCAGAGGGGCTGAAAACTATCGCTAGTCCATAAAAAGTAATTACTGTTCCGAAAATGACAAGAAGAAAAGTTGAAATCCATTTGGCCATGAATGCATGTCCCCCTCAAAGCTAGTTTGTTGAGCTAACCCTTAGTTAGCTTACCTTAAATATAGATATGTTTAGTAGGGTATTTGCTCCTAAACTGCTCCGTTAGCTGAACAGGCCACCGTTAATGTCGGCAGCCTGTGCTATCGTGCCCGTTAGCGCAAAAATGGCTAAGCTATATATTCATTATTATTTATCTGGTATTTGTATAATATGCTCTTCTAATACACCGTCCGTAATAGCTGCGCTTTTGTATCGAATAGTCCACATTTCCGACTTCTCATCATATTTCAGTTCTTTTATAACTAAGATGTTAATATCCAAAATGTCCTTATTCATGAGAGCTTTACGTATTACTTCGTCTTGAGCAAGTATTGCTTTTACAGGTTTTTGTACTTCGGAAATCGTTACCTTTGATGCCCCTCCCTGGCCTGGATAAGAAGTCTCTATGCTGCCTTTAAACCAAACTTGAACATTCTGCCCAACCCTTATATCTGGAGGAATATTTGAAACCCATATTGCATCATAGAACTCTTCTCTTGTTTCATTTATTTCTCTACTTATTGGATTAACGACTAAGGCTCTTTGATTTTCAATCTTTGTTATATACCCAACCAATTCAGGATTAACGCTTTCTTGCTGAACGACATAGGAAAGCAAGTCGGGATTAATGTACTTTTGAATTTCAGATTTGGCTTCTTCTACGTCCGTTTCAGGAAGCGTAATGACTACTCTGTTATTCATCGTATCAAGACCAGAGGAGTCCAAATTTAGTTTGTCAAAAAGTTTGAGATCAATCAGTTTCTGTTGCGCTTTTTGCAGCTCCTCTATTGAATGTGCGACATTGACTGTCTGGTAAGTTCCTGCTTTATATCGATCCGCAAGTAAGCGTTCAATTTTATCGTCAAGTCCTACAATGTTAATGTAGACTTTACCTTCTTTTAAATAAATATCACTATTCGCAATATGATTATCATCAAGAAATTGACGCACCTCGTTTGGATCATTGTTTGGATTCATTGTGCCGTTACCTTTGTAGGCACTCTCAGCACTACTGCTTGATCCCATTCGCGCACCACAACCCGAGAACAGAACTGCTAATAAACTTAAAATAAATAAAGCCATAATAGATCTTTTCATTATTCGTAACCAACTCCTTTCGCGTCCAGAAGACTTCGCCTCATACTCTATCCCTTGTTTGTAAAAAATACCCTCAATGTTAAGTTAGACGTAAGAATTGTAAATGGAGTTGCGTTAATGTGCCCGCTAGCGTAATGAAGGCAGCCGAATCATTCGTTCGGCTGCCATCAAGTTGTTTTCTGAGCTATCGTGCCCGTTAGTTGAATCCGCAATCAGTAAACAATACTTCAAATAACATTTAAAGGTTCATTAGCATTACCCAAGCCTAACGCAATGATAAATTTAAACTGTCTTGTACAGCATTTAACAAAGCTTCAGCCTGAAGTTCCTTTCCAATATAAACTCCTTTGTCAGTCAAATGGTGATAACCGCCACCATGACCTCTTTTGGTAGGATAAACGACGTACCCCTCATCCTTCGTCCAATTAATTACGATTAATTTCTTACCTCTCGTTGCAGCAGACCAATTCTTGCCGCCTAACTTACCCACTAATGGATTATCATCTTTTGCAGGGTATGCAGGCGGTTCCTTGGCAAAACAATTATTTAACGTTCTTATTACTGCTCGAAATAACTCCTCTTTTAAGAAAGGCAGAGGAATACTTTCAACAATATCTATCAAAACAACGCCTAACTTCTCATGCCATCCATTTGGCACAAGAGTGGCTTCATTTCTCTTTACATCACAATAAAGATGGATATGCCTAAATAGAAGGCTCCTATCCATATGTTGCCCCCTTCCCAATAATCGGTTTACCCAATCTATGATGGCTCGCAGAATATCAACTCCTGCCCTGAAAACAGTAATATCACATTAATTTATTAAACACATATTGGAATTATCCTGCCCGTTACTTCAATGAAACAAGGAGTAGCTGCCGCTGGCAAACTACTCCTTTTCGTTCAGCTATCGTTCTCCGCTAGCACAAGAGTTACACCATTAAGAACTGCCTGATCTACTTCATCTAACTTGTAGGTTATTTTGATCTCTACAACTATTTATTGTAGGAACTCATTGCTACATGTGACTTCGCAAGTCATTCTAAAGAAGAAATTTAATTTCTTCACAATCTGATCTAATAAAGAGGCTGTCTGATTTGTATGTCATTCCTGGTGCTTTTACTTCCCACCCCAAAATGTAGTCTCCGAGGACATTAGGGAATTCTAGCCAAAAACATTCCACATAAAATTTAATATCTTCCCATATTGGAGTTAATTTAGAAGTTATGGACCATGTATAAACATAGCAATAGGTTAACTGACTATTAAGCACTCGATTTCCCACTAACTTAAACGGACTTGGAAAGGTGGCCTCAATTCTCGCATCAATAAATACGTAGAATAATGCATACTCCGCAGGCGCAGAGGAATGGTTTCTAACAGATAACTCAAATTTGATAGGATTAGATTTAGGGGAGTATTTCATGGTACTGTTCTCAAGCTGGTAATTAAGTTTATTGTGGCTTGTAATATCAAATTCAACATGTAAATCTGGTGATTCATTTCTTCGCATTACATCTCTTATCTCATAATCTTCCATCGGCACAGACTCGAAATTGAATCTCTTATAATAACGATTATCGTTGGCCATATGAGGAGCATTTTTGCTCTGAGGTATACTAACTGCATATATAACTCTTTCAGGTTTCAAGTCTATTTGATATATTCTGACTCCATCGATTCTACGTTTGATTCTGGTATTTATTACTTGCTCGATCCATTCTTTTGAGATTTCAGTAGGGTCAAAACCTTCATCAATCATCTCTGGTAAATTGTTTTTCTCTGTAACACCATATATTATGGTGCCACCATCAGAATTTGCAAATGCTGAAATATCCTTACACATCTCATCTTTTTTCTTGTCATTATTTTTTTGCAAAGCTCCGCTAGCCTTGTAATCTAAATTTATATTTTCTTTCACATTGTTATTAATTAGTCTTTGAACATCGTCCAATGTCCATTCAATCATTAATTCCACCTCCATATGTAGTTATCCTGAAATAATTTGGTCCATTGTACCATATCTGACTAATTAATAGGAAAACTGTTTCATATATATGACAGTTAATTGAACAAAGGCAACCGATCATATATGGTCGGCTGCCTTTATGTCTGTATTGTACTATAGTGCCCGTTAGCGAAATAAATCGGCAGCTTGTTTTAATTTCTAGTTGCTCTTCCTACCATCAAAGCATGATAATTTACGACCCGTAGCCCTTTTGGAGAGGCATGCTTATAAAATATCTCCCCTACTTCTGCCAAGCATTCTTGCCACACAATATTTTTAAGCGATTCCTTTTGGCCAAAACATTTCTTTATCAGTACATCCTCAGGACTCGCCAGATATTCCACTTCTTCAAATATTTGCAATTCAATTTTCTCTAAATTGCTCTCGGATAATTGTCGTTCATACTTCGCCTTTATATCTCCAAGATAACTGTCTGGAAGCGGATGATACAGACCAGGGAATAAACTTCTAAGACCTCCGTCCGATCCACAGTGATATAATCCCAAAGCAGTACCGCCAGGCTTTAAGATACGATGTCCCTCCTCATTTCCTGTATGAAATAGCCATGGGCCCTTCTTCGAATAGATAATATCAAAGGAGTCGTCAGTAAAAGGTAATTGTTTGTCGGCGTCCACGATAAGGAATTTAATTGTTTCACTGGCACCAACATTTGCTGATGATATGTATCCTTCAATGACATCAATTCCTATGACTTCTTTCGCCTTTCCGACGAATGTCTTCGTAAATTCACCGTGACCGCAGCCTACATCTAATATTCGTACGTTCTCATGGAGAAAACTTATTATTTTATCTGAAAAGATTTTTTCTGCACGCGGTTCATCAAATACAGAATTCCAGGGATACTTATATCCACCGCCTTCAATAGACAAATTTGCATGCCACTCTGCCGATTGTGGCGGGATCCAATCAGGATGCTTCATTGGATCAAATAATAGTTTGGTCACTTCCAACTCCTCCTTAAGAACAAACCTCATTATTATTAAGTCAATATTGAATAGCAGTTGACCTCTCTTGTTACCGTGCGCTTAATACAGAGTAACTATTTCAGGGTGCTTTTTAATTAATGTATCCAAGAGTAAGAGATGTGGGAAAGGTTCCAACAATAAATGCAGCGGTAGTTCTTCCTTAAATACCGCTTTTCCACCTGATTCTAGATACTGACCAAGTGTCATTCGTTCGGAACATATTTTTTTGATATTGTCAGGGCTAAGTATTAATATTCCTTTCGTTTCCATAGCGGGTACAGGAGCTTCATCAGCGCTTGCTAAGAAAACAGGTGTAATTAGATTGCTATCCTGACGTTTAGCAACTAAGATTGGTTCATGGTCTTCCTCAATCCATCCACCAGGTACTAAATCCGGATTGTCGGAAGCCTCGTACCAATAGGTAATAGGTGGCTTTATTGGTTTTATTGTAAGAGAGGATTCCTCAGATACCTCCCTCATGGCACACTGCCAACCCGTTTCTCCATCTTCTCTATGGCCTCCCAGCCTTACAACGCCTAAAGTTGTACCTGACTTGGTTGGCCCCACTTGGAAGAGAAAATCGCCATTACTATTCACATAAGCACCTGCAGTGGTTACTTTAAAACTCAAATAAACCCCACCTCCTAGTATTAAATAAATTAAAGTATTCGTGGAGGTAATTGATGTATCCTGCCCGTTAACTCAACAGGCTGCCAATTATCGACAGCCTGTTCATTATTGCGCTATCGTGCCCATTCGTATTATGAGGTTACCAGATCTTTCTGGTCGACCTCATTTTTTGTAGGTCGTAAGATTACGGGTAGCTGGGCAGGACGTTCGTGTCCCTGGGAGGCAGATCCCGTGAGCTATACTGTCCGCTCCCTACTCGTTGAGATCATGTTTAGGCTGGTTGGGACCTGGATCCCGTATAACAAGCGATGCTGTGAGTCAACGAAGGTTAGGGGCTGCCGGCTAATAAGGAGAAAAGGATGAGATACATGAATCCAGTCATTGGTCTGGATGTTTTCAAAGGAGAAAGCATGGCCCAGGCTTTTCTGGATAAAGGCCTGCCTTACTTGAAAGTCTTTCGCTTTAAGCACACAACTGAAGGCTTGACCCGTTTTCGAAAATATATGAAAGATCTGCAGGATGAGGCCGGTACACCACCCACCATAGTTTTGGAAGCAACCGGTCATTACCAGTCGCCGCTCATTCCAGTGTTTGAGGAACTGGGCTATGTATACTTGGTAATCAATCCCCTGCTCTCCAAAACTGCCCGAAAACGCAAGTTGCGTAATGTGAAGACCGATGCTGCAGATGCTCACTTGCTCGGAGAGTTGTTCTACAAGGAGGAGCTTCAGCCCGAGCTTAAACGAGGTACCCCGCTTTTGAACTTGCGTCATCTGACACGGTTCTATGAGTCAATCTCAGATATGTATGTACAGACAAAATTGCAGTTTCATGCGGTTATGGACCAAGTCTTTCCGGAGTATATTGGAGTCTTTGGCGACACGTTTTCCAAGGTCTCGCTTCGTCTTCTACTTCGGTTTCCAACTTCCGAGAAGGTGCTTCAGTTGGGTAAAACCGAGCTAATTGAAGCGATTAAGGAGCTTACTCCCCGAGCACGCTCAGTGCGCTGGGCTGAGGAACGTTCGGAGAGGCTGATTGCAGCAGCCGAGCGAAATCCCTTTAAGAGTTCAACGATGAGTAGTCATTTTGTTAGTCTAGGGATTCTCGTGCAATCTCTTCTTCAGTACCAAGAGCACCTATCTCAACTCGAAACGCAAATAGATGCTCTGGCTGAAGATATTGCGGCATTTGATCTATTACGCTCAATTCCCGGTATTGGCAATAAAATTGCGGCAACAATTTTATCCGAAGTCGGAGAAATCGAGCGATTCGACAATGCCAAAAAGCTGGTAGCATTCGCCGGTCTGGATCCGAGTGTTTTCTCATCAGGGAAGTTTACAGCTACCCAGAATCGGATCTCCAAACGCGGCTCCAAGCGGTTAAGACTAGCGCTATTCCTTGCCGTTCGCTGTGGCCTTAGGCTGTCCGTCAACCAAAAAATCAAGGCTTATTACGACAAGAAAAGGACCGAGGGCAAAGGGCATAAAGTAGCGGTCATCGCTAGTGCAAATAAGCTGCTTCACTGGATTTTCGCCATGTTGAAGAATAAAACAACTTTCGTGGACCTAGCGTAGGTCCATAATTAGGAAACCAAAGAATAACCTTCCAACCCCAATCGGAAGGTTATTTAGGATGCCCTCTTCCAGTATACCTACTACTTCAGCCGTTGTTAATCACTCAATTCTTGACACCTATTGGCTGGTATAGCTTAAACTACAATTTTTTTCGCGCAGTTACAATTGGCTGGTAATAACCTGATTCTGATGGCATACACCATTCGATATCCGAGAATCCAACCGTACTCAAAATATGACTAAATTCATCTCGTAATAAAGCTCGGTATCTTGTTTTGTTATGCTTTGTTATCCATTGCCCATTAATTTCTTGCATTATAAAATGGTTTGTTTGATAGGTTTTCACATCATCAGCCCAATCCCAAACCTGAAAAACAATACGCTTACCCTTATCGAAAATGCGCGGCTCTGTAGCTCTAGGCTTTTCTTTTACCAACTCATCGTAATCCCTCATTGTAATGAGAAGAACGCCGTCATTTTTAACTTTTGAGTACATATTTCTAGCAGCGAGATTTAAATCTTCATCGGTCAGAAGGTGCGGGATCGCATTATCTGCGGAAAGAACGACATCAAAAACACCGAAAACATCTTTTTCTAACGAACGGAAATCAGCTACCCCAAAGTTTACATCAACCCCGAAAGATACTGCTTCTTTTGCTGCTCTTTGTATTGATACTGGACTTATATCAGTACCAGTTACTTTAAATCCGTGATTAGCCAGCCCTATTGCTTGAGTACCGATTCCGCAGGAACAGTCTAATAGCGATGCACCTATTTTACTCAGACTAGCAAGTTTTGAATGGATAATTTCGCTTAAAACCTCACCTTGCCGAGTAATAGCATGATTCCAGTCAACGAAAATAAGATGGTAAGCTTCAGCTAGGTCATCATAAAAATCTAAAACGGACTCATCCAATATACTCACCACCTAGTTGGTACTAATAATCTTCAATGGTAATTTCGACAGTTCCGAATCAATCCCTTCGTTATAGCAAAACTGCCCGTTAGTTTAAAAAAGACCGCCGATCAGTTGGCAACCGTGATTTAAGCTATCGTGTCCAATGTGGATTCAGAGAAGCAATAGGCATTAGCAAGTTCAAAATAAATTCTTCCTGAATAATATGTAAGAGCCTGGTTCCAAGGAAATCTGACTCATGCTGATGAATCACTTCTCCCGAATGCCAAAGTATGTCTAGTTTAGCAACTTGAATAATAATAGAATACATGTAACCTTTTCCACTTTTCTGCCCTTTAGCTGAACAGGCTGCCGATTTATGTCGGCAGCCTGCTCTTTGCTGTGCTATAGTACCCGTTAGCGCAACGTCTTCTGTCTGTGAAATTCCGTATCGAACCGTGCGTAGACGAATTATAGCGAGGCCCCTGCCTGCATAAACGCATCCGCAAGCAGATACATCTCGTTCGAGTCTGCTTTGTCCTAAAAGGGAACTCCGACTTTGAGTTAGGCTTCAACAATTTCTTTACTTCTCTCCCTTTAAATAGAGGCTCCATTTAAGAAAAAGAACAAATAACCATTTCATGCCCTCCGCATAAAAAGACTCCTTAAGTTTCGTGCATTAGATCGTTGTGCAGAGTATGGCAACTGGCGTCGATGCTGCTCCGCCGACTGTAAACTCGATGTCCATGAACAACTGATCACCGGGCTGTACAGTGTACTGAGCAAACGAACAACAGTTAACTCCAGCAGGGTCGATCTTCGGAATACCAAAGATGGCGCCGTTGACTTTAACTGCCCCAACGTACTTGCCACCACGTGCGTTGAAGTAGAACCTACCAGTCAATGCCTCTTCGTAGGATCGTAGCTGTTGGAGGCGAGATAAATGTCGTCTCCATTCACTTCATCCCCGTTCGCGAAGCTAAAGTTGGCACTGCCGTTACCCAGGGTATACGTGATATCAGGAGTGACTTGTTCAGACCAAGGCCAGCAACCACGTGGGTGAGGTCCCGACAGAGCAATCGGAGCCGCTTGCGTGTTCCGAAGGTTGGCTTTAGAGCTCGTCGAAGCAACCACTCTGACCTTGTAGACCATATTCTCACCGGATGGGTTGAAGATCTCAAACTCACAGACGAGACCTTTCAGCTTTCCGTTGGTTACAGTCGTCTCGTGCACCAGACGAACAGACATTGGCGGTACGGTAGCTTCTACCGGTGTCGTGTCCATATCCAATGTACCAGCGATTAAGGCTTTCGCAAGAGGAAGACCAACATTCGTTAAGTAATCTCCGCTCGTATTGAGAGCGTCGCACTTGAAGTTCTGGATTTGGTAGGTTTCACCGTTCGTGTTCCCGTTGCCGACCGTAATGCCCATACGGAGAGGAACTCCCGTCTGATTTAGTGCCCAAATGAATACGCGGTACTTGACCCATCCTCCTGTGCCTGGTGTTTGGTCATGGGCAAAGACTTGCAGGTTCCCGCTGGAAAAGTGCGCTTGTGTTATCGTCTCGGGGTTGTCTACCATGAGGAACCGGGTGTTGCCGCTTCCTACACCAGTGACTTTCACCGGAATAGGCGCAGTTACAGTTTGCGGAACCTTGTTGATGAATTGGCTAGAACTCATCTACACAACAACTCCTGCGATGCGGTTTTGGGTCGAACTTACTGGGCCTGTTGGCCAAAGTTATCCATTGGCCATATTTACCAGAATGGTATTTTACGATTATTACATTTTGATATTCCGCCATTTATAAATATCATCTCCTATTTTTGAACTACGACATATATAAGTAAACTCTATCTTAGCACATACACTATCTTATAAAGATACATTGAATATGATTAAGCAACTGAATAACCATGAGCTGCCATGCGTACAAATCAATTTCCAAGATTCACACTATTCCCAATCTTTGCTATACCCTTATAGTGTTAATCTAGTATATTTTGCAATTAATATACTTGATTGGATGAATATAATAAGATGTTGTACAACTACAACAAAAACCAGGTTCTGTATTTCTTGCAAGGGTAAAATCCTGCGAATAATCGAGTATTCGTGAGAAAACTAAATCGTACCGAGGGAGTTGAGCAGGCTGTCTTGTCACCCGACAAGATCGTTAAGCGCAGCGCATCTTTCTTGGTACATTTTCTTCGAAATATCTTTCAATCTGATATGAGCAAAGTAATCCTGTGCATAAGCCCAATGTTGGAAAAACATGGTTACTGATACAAGCGTAATCTATCAAGTTTAATAAACTAGTAATCTATATAAGGCAACTTATATATTCATTCTTTAGAATGGGAGATGATATGTATGGCTTCACAAACTAGTTTAGGGGAGCCGAGCACGAGACGGATTGGTACATTTGGAGGTATTGAATACGTGCAATATGAAGGGATTTTTTTGGGAAGCACCTCTTCTGATACTGATACTGATACTTCATTTAGTGTGCCCTATCGGATTGCTTCCCCTGTAAATCCCGAAAAAGGAAACCAGACTGTCATAGTAGAACCATCTCATTTCAGTACTCGACTTGGTGCACGGGTGTTCTATTTGGGGGAGGAGTTTTTATTCTCTCGTGGATTTTCGCATGCAGGTGTCGGCTGGAGTACAACAACAACGAACTTAAATGGTATAAATGGTCTAAATGGAAATGGCAGAATCCTTGACCCTACAGTGTCTGGAGAGATCAATGGTGGTGTCCCTGAAGGAAATGGTCGAGTTGACGATAAGATCATTTCTGAATTTGCCAAGGCTCTAAAAACAGATCGAATTGCAAGACAAATTCTGGGAGACATTGAACGACGTTATTTAATTGGTTTCTCGGATGCTTCTTTCCCCGTTCTCCGCTTAATTACCAATGGACATGCTAAAGGTGTTTTTGATTTTGCCCTTCCATTCTCTGTACTTCCAATCTTTGCATCTGGACATGATCCACAAGCAACAATAGCGTCAGGAGATTTTAATGGTAAAATAATTGTGGTCAATTCTGAATTAGAGGGGGCATCTCCAGAATTCGTGGATCGCGGTATCACCTTGAGTCAATATCGCTTCTATGCTGTTGCAGGTTCGCCTCACATCCCAGATCATTTAGTATTAGCGACATCACTTACAAATAAAACGACACCCGCTAGTTTTTCACCTGAGCTGCGCGCACACTTTCTACAGGGGGACAAGTGGGTGCGTACAGGCAAACAACCACCTTTGAGCCACCATTTATTAGCAGCCGTTGACGGCACCCTTGTTAAGGACGAGAATGGAAATGCCATTTCTGTAAATGCAAGCGGGCATCAGGTTCCGCGTCTGCCATTTGTCGAACTCGGCGAAGCGCACTATATTGTTAATTTTGGTATTGTTAGTGCTGGTATTTTTAAACTATTAGGCACTTATGAAAATGTGAAAACCTTTCAGAATTTGGGCTTCAATAACCACAATGAATATTTGAACGCGTTTCGTGAAAAGCTTAAGGATTATTTAGATGCCGGATTTATTCTTAAAGAAGAAGCGGACAAGATGTTTCGTCGTGCAACACTTTTCCCACCTTTAACGTACACCGAAACATACCGTGACCGCTACGAAAACTTCGAACACAATATTTCTAGATCCTAACAATGGTGCGTTCCTTAAAGATCCTACCACCAAGCCACCAAGCCAGGCGTTTTTTTGTAATAGAGAAAGTATTTCACCATAATGACCCGATTTTAAGAACAACTATAGGATAGTTCATTTCAAGAGCTTTGTCTAAACTAACAGCCTAACAAGACTAAACTGGTCTCGACGTCACCGGTGTCTGAGCCTAAGCTCACGGGATCACCCCAGAGATCATTGTTAATTACCAACATCAGTGGCACCGCGAGGCGCGGTTCATATTCGCGTTCGCGCTGTCGAACGGCTACGAGATAATCTTGTATAGCCTCGATTTAAACATTCTGAAAATGAACATTTAGGAATCGATTTTAGGGAGTTAATTGTCGAATGTAACTTCACTAAGGCATCACTAAGGCATCGCTCAAGCCACAAACCCGCTTCCCCAAGGGAGCGGGTTTTGCTCTTCTACTGCAAAACAAAAAAGCCCGCGGTTATGGTCATACCCCCGTCAAGTAGACAGTGAAAAAAGTCAGCTTAAGCAACGGCCGTTTCCCGGTATTCAACCGGGGAACGGGTTCTCCGTGTTGAGCTATTGTACCCGTTAGTTGAACAAAGCACCTTCTCTAAAATGCAATATTATCTTCGACTGTTCATTTCCCAACCACTATTCTCCATTTACTGAACAAATAATCCCCAATTATACTTATGTAAGTTCGTTTATAAGGAGATTTATTATGAGAACCTCTGTACCTTGCCCTAATTGTCAAAAGGCAATAACACTTGATGACTTTGAGGATTTTTCATCACCTTTTACCATGAAGTGTCCGTACTGCAAGCCAAATTAAAAGAAACAAAAGTAACACCATTTCTTTTAATTGGTTTGATAGCAATAATTCCTTTATTTATTTACTTAACAGAAACATTAAAATCTTTGCTATCTGGAATAATACCTGTTATTGATAAAATACCTTCCATTGTCGTATTTATTTGTCTACTATATCCTTTATATTCCCTATATGAGCGAATAAATGGACTTATTATGTTTAATAAGGGCAATCTAACATTAAAAAAACGACAGTAAGTTAACGCGCATTCATAAGGACGGAATACTAGCGGGGAATTTGTCCCCACCGCTGTTGCAATAATATCTCCTGTACCTCGTTCTGTGAGTTCTTCGTCGGAATTATGCGCATCTGCGCGTTAGCGGAACAGGCTGCCGTTCAAGCGACAGCCTGTTCTTCGTTGTGCTATCAACATGTCATCGTTGTATCTTTGCAAAAATGAATGTGTCCCTCAACTCGCTTCCATCAGCCGATAAATCTTCGTTCTTGATAGTACCCTCAAGTTCAAAGTGTAATCGCTCAGGTATTAACTTACTTCTAGTATTTTTTGTATCACAACGTATTTCCAACCTTCGGGCGTTTAACTAACTAAAAGCAAAATCACAAATACCTTTAACTGCTTCAGTCATGTACCCCTTGCAACTAAAACGTGTATTTATCCAATAGCCAATTTCAAATTTCCGTACATCCCAATCTATGTTATGTAAGCTTGTCGTAGCAACAAATTGTCCCGTTTCTTTCAAAAAGACAAGGAATCTTAGATTTTCACGACTTAAAAATCTTACATGCGCCTCTCTAACTGCAAGTTCAATATCATATTCGGTTTGTTCATTTTGTGCAAACTTTAACCAAGGTTTCAACTCATCTATCGAAGCAATAACGGCTTCATACACAACCTTGCCATCCCCTGGTTTTAGCATTCTAATTACTAATCGTTCAGTAGGGAACTCATCTGGAAAATCAATCATAATTGGTTTCATAAATGTCCCCTTAGATTTATTCCTATCATACAAAACAATCGTAATCTAATGATGGCGGATGCGAGTCAACCTTCCAAACCCAGGATCAGTGAATGTTTTATCGTCCAAACGCCCACGTCACCATCAATGGGAACTCTTCTCGCCACATAACATCGTCGTGTGACGCGACCCGCTCTCTCATTTCTACGTCGGCACCTGCCTCGCGCAGCGCAGTCGCCCATCGGGTCGCATTATCGAGGAAAAACGGCTCTAGCGTACCGGCGACGAGGTACGCGCGCGGAATCGAACTCGGCATCAAATCATGTGGCCGATAACCCCCACCCGGCGATGCACAGAAGATCGCACCAAAAATGTCCGGATGCCGAATGCCAATGGAGAGCGATAGCTCTCAACCCGCTGAGACACCGAACACCGCGGTGCGTTCGGTAGTTAGCGTGAAACCGAAACACGACTGGACCCATCGATAGACGTCCTCGACGAAGAACTTCTCGTGTGCCGCGAATCGTTCCGGGTTAAATCCTGGTGAATATTCATGGAGTCTCAGTGTTTCATCGGCCAGTCGATGCACGCCGACGATCATCGTGGATGGTGCGCCGGCTTCCTCGAGGACTCTGCCCCACTGTGAGATCAGCTGACCGTCACCGGAAAACACGAATGCCTGGGGTGGGTCCGGAGGGATATACACCGTAACTTGTCGACCACCATCGTACTCGAGCGTCTCGGTGACGAGCTTTCCCGCGATGAATGACATTGCCGCTAGCCTCCACTCAATGATTCCTTTTTAGACAGGTTTCATATAACGTTTATATACGAATTTCGTAAAAACACATAAATAAATTTATTCGTGAATTACCTGAAATATCCTGCCCGTTAGCTGAACAGGCTGCCGTTTATGCGGCAGCCTGTTGTTATTGAGCTATCGTGCTCCGTTATCTCAATGCGGTATTGTCATTTGGTTAATACAATCCCCGGCGAATAAGAGTAGCCCTCAGATTTTTCCCTGGAAAAGTACATCAGTTCGTCGTTATAAAATTTATAATGATAATGCTAAGCCCCGGATGAGCTCGGCCTGCGTAAAAGGCTGTTTCCTCCCCCAGCGCTTCACGCAAACGAGGTAAGGGCTTGCCGGGTTCTTCCGGTGGTAGAAGCCGGGAACGCGCATGACGCGAGCGAGGTCCGTGATTTTGGGATCGGAGTTGAATTTACAGGACTAAGTGCTCGTTGAATGGGCACGAACCAGCCGATCGATCCTTTTCGGATTACCCAGTATATGTGGTAGCCATTTTTGGTTTCGACGATCATCGAACCTCGAATGAGCTTCCGGTGCCTGATTAGAAACTTCCGTTTTAGTTGCCACACACTTCGCTTGCTTCGTTGGGCGAGCAGCCGCGTAGCCTTCTTTGTTTTTGCGCAGCAGCGGAACGGGTCGCTTCGCACGAGTCAGCAGCGTAATCCGAGACAGCTGGCGCTCTAGCTGCTTCATCTGATTATGCAGCGTCATCGCCCTCGTCTTGCTCTGCGAAGTAGGCTGAACTGGCTTTCGTGCCATCGTATCGTGGACAAGCGTAAAATGTAAAGTTTGGCTTCTTTTGCAGCCAAGCTAGGTTAACAAACATTAAGCCTTTTGTATTCCATTGCCGACTTCATTTCTTGTATAAGTCTTTCTTCTCCACAAGTTGGGTTTTCTAACATCTGTTCTAGCCCAAGTTGTAGTATTGCGTCATAGGCAATGTCAAAGGCTTTTTCTTGATTTACTTCTATGTCTGGTAAAACGCCTGTTCCTTCCCAATTAGTCTTAGTTGTAGGATTTATAGCTCGCCCACTCGGGATAAAGACTTCAAAGTAATTGTTCAGTCTATGAACCCCACCGGGATGAGCACCGCCACCTGTAATTTCACCAACCACTTGAGCCCGCTTGATTGCCTGAAGGTTATAGGCAAACTCTTCAGATGCTGAGAAGGTCTGTTTACTGGTAAGTATAATAACAGGTTTATATGCCCCAAAGCGTTTGCCAGGAACAAATGGCATGCTCCAGGAAGATTGAGTGATGTTGGTATTTCTCCAATATAAATCATTGAGATGGACAGGAGAGTCACCTAGCAAGTAGCTTGAAAGGAATGCAACCATAGCGGGTGACCATCCACCACTTTTTCTAAGGTCAATAATCATTCCACTCGTATTAGCGAGGAAATTCATGGCACTAACGGCGGTTTCACCTGCTATCTCAGGTGGAGCAAAAGCGTGCAGTTCAAGATAGCCGATATTTCCTGGGAGACGTTCCACTTTTACGAAACCATAATTATCCAACATCAGCTCTGTTTTCCTTGGGTCAGTCGATGACTCCGTTCTATCATTACTATTCGAAGGTTTTTCTTCAGCTGTATTATAAGACACATGTAAATGCATATCATTACTTATCATTTGCAGTTGCTTTGTAATCTCTTCACAAAAAGTTGATGCTCTAGTGACTCCGTCAAAAAAAATGGTTTGTAGCTTCCTGCACATTTCTGTTGCTAATTCAGGATAAACATAAAATTCTGAAAGAAGCTGCCCCAGCTTATCAATCGTTTCCTTAATTAACTTTCCGTCTATCTTTAAGTCTTCAACCACCATTTTAGCACCTCCAAATATATTGCGAAAGTTTAATAATACAGTAGCATAATTTTAATATAACAGACAACGAAATTTCTTATAATCTTATATTAATTAAACTTTTTTTTACTACTACAGATTATTTATATTGCACAACAGTTTCTCTAGTGAGTTAAAAAGGCTGCCATTCATTCTGGCAGCCTCGTCAATGTTTTTTCAACTATCGCACCCGTTAGAATTCCTGTAAAACGAATAATTTGGCGTTTGAACAAAAACGAGCGCCTCGGTACAATGGGGTTGCAAACGAGGTCAAAAGCCTCAAAAAGCCCATCAGGAGGTCGCTCATCGCTTTTGATTCGTTTTTCACATTTAAAAACACATTCCAAATTGCTTATATTTATTGAACAATCGTTTCCTTTAGCTCAATCCGTTCCTTTCATTATTGATTCTATTAAGGCTCTTGAAGTAGTGGAATATCCATATTTATTTTCTATATAAGCAATATGTACTTTGGTTTTCCACAATCCATCAAGTGTTTCGGCAGTCTCGAATGTTGTTGTCGCATCCCGCACGATATTACACATATAACCGTAATCACTCATGTATTTCATACCGTAATCACTAAATTGAACACATACATCGGTTTCAAATCCCATGTAAAATAAAACCCTAATTTTTCTTTCTGAAAGCAATCTGTGGAATTGAATATGATTGTAGACAAGTAGGTCATTCTTCTGGGGCTTCATTGGGCCTGCAATGTCAATCTGCTCATAAACTTTGTCGTTTTGTTTCAACCATGCCCAATTATTTATTTCATCGGAATGCCGGGATTGCCAGTTTTGAACCCACTCGTTTGGTGGGAACGTTTTATGTTTTTCAGCTGGCGGTTGACCAGAGTTCGTTTCATGGATTTTTTTAAGATTCTCTCTTTCAGCTGTTGTCGTTGAGTTAATCCACTGGGGGTACTTTTCTAAAAAGAATGCGTGATTACAATGAAATATTTGTACGCCCAAGTCCCTTAATTCGGTAACCGCAGGAGCAATGACTTCTTGAATAATTTGACGTTTACGTTTGGCATGTGAAACACCACGTTCTGTACTCAACTCAAACCCCAGCTCTGGTACAATGGGTCCATTTTCCCATCCAAAGTTCCAAATATCAACAAGCGCAATTCCAATTTCATTGGTATCCAACGTGTATTGTGAGGCCATACGCTTAAAACTTGATTCAGTAAATGGCAAATTGGGAACTGGAGAAATTGGGGTGTATTCTAAGTCCATACTGAACCTCATGATTTTCTATTCCTTTCTGTTTCGGATATTCACTTCCACCCATTTTACCTACTGTTCGATAACTTAGTCTATTGAATTACTATTATTCAAACAAATTAGGGGCTAATTTGATGAACTCCCTCACATCACGAAGATACATTCTACTGTCCATCATTTCCGTTTCACCAATATCATTATTAACAATTACTTCGTGTAATTGAATCCATTCAAACGTTTTGCAATACATAAATGCTGTGTACTGAAACTGTATTATTTCACCATAAGGATTACTCTTGATTTTTCTAACACATAGTAATTCATACTCCCATTCACTAAGAGTCTCAATGACTTCTTTTTTAAGTTTTTCTGGAGCATCAGCAAGATTGATATATGATGTTTCAAATTCCATAATTACTCACACCTTTACTCGTCATTGATTAGAAAACGGATGTAGAGCTTATATCAGAACTGCCCGTTAGCTGAAAACAGGCTGCCGTTTATGTCGGCAGCCTGTTTTCCTTGTGCTATCGTACCCACTAAGTTTAATGAGTAATCAGTCTGTCTTTGTTTCGTTACTTACCGTATTTACCCTCATAGTTTCCTTTTATAAATAACCCATCGTAGTCTTTAACAGCAATTGATAAATCAGAGCTTAATTCATTAATTTCAAATAACTTCGAGCCTTCTTTGAATCTGTTTGAGAATATTTTTGCACTGTTAAAATTAGCAGCTTCATTATCAGAATACTGTTCTACATTTCCGATTTCTTTTCCAATCTCATTAGCCTCTAATGTCTCAGTTGGGTTATTAAATGTGTACATCTTACCTTCCCACACAACGAAACTGTAACGCCAATCTGCACTACCTTGTTTCTCTGCACAAGCAACTAATAAAAGTAAACAAGGAATAAGGAATAAGTATTTGATTTTTATCACCTTATCGCCCCTTTCCATTCCCATTACAAGACTTATATGTATTGATTAAACGTAAACAACTTGAGAATGGTTACGCGAAAGCGCAGCCGGCAAAAGGTGCCAATAGTATCAATTTAAATTGTCGACTCTTTCTTTAACGAGCTTCTTGAAATCTTCTGCATTCATTAAATGTAAATCTTGTTGAAAAGAAACTTCTCCATTGTACTCAATTCCATCATAAATTACCTTGTTTTCGTTATCTACATTGAACTTACCTTGATAAACACCTGAGATTACATATGCCTCTTCTGATGTTACAGGTCCTTTGTATTTGTCCATGAATAGAACAAAATTATCGCTCTTTTTCGTTCTATTCATGTTAAAAGCCTTAACTTCAAATATTTTTATTGAATTATTTGTTACTTGTCCTTTAAGTACTTCTTTAACTTCAGCATTTGTTAAAGAAAAATTGGCACCCTCATACTCAATAAATTCCGGTTCACCGGTAAGTTTAACTTCAACAATTAGTTCAGATGAGTTTGTTAGTTCTTCTAAAGTAGTAAATACCTCCGCTATATCCATATTGGAATAATCCAATTTAGGAGTTGCATTTTCGCCTGCAGAACATCCGACTATTAGTATTAGACAAAGTACGATGCACAGAGTAAGCGCAGACGAACAAGATATCTTCATTAAGCAACCACCTCTTTTGTTATAAAATCCGTTTTCAACATAAAAGACGGGTTCGACAATAGTTTTGTTGCGTTATACTCCCCATTAGCTCGATAGGCTTCCGATGATGCCGGCAGTGTGATATCGTAATCCGTTAGCTGAGTAAAAAGGTGTACACTCGAAATAATCACTTCTGAACTATGAATTTATTTGCCACTAAAGTAAAACTCCCTGGCAAAAAATGATTTCCGTCTGCTCTGGGTTCTTCAGTTAGTTGTTCAATCACCAATCCACAGGCGGCAACTGAACTGATAATTTCACCCATGTTCCAAAACCGTAAGAGGCAATCAGGAAATTCCGACTGTTCGCTCAGCGGAAACATGCTCTTGTAAGCAACAGCACCTTCGAATAAACGGGAATCGAAATAATCTCCTTTTATTTCTATACCTTGATCCTCAGTGTATTGAATAAATTTCCTAATGGGATGAAAATCGTTTAATACCAATCGTCCACCAGTTTTCAGTAAATCGTAAACAATGCGTGCAAATGAATCTAGGTCAGCGAAGTAATGCAGAATACCTCCTTCAAGGTACACTACGTCGTAACTATGTATGAACTTGCCAATATCAATCTCAAATACGTCCGATACAATGTATTCAATTTCGACACCCGCTTCTTTTGCTACTTCTAGAGCATAGCGTTGATTTTCTTCTGAGATATCTACAACAGTGACAGATGCACCTATAAGGGCTAGAGGAATCGCTTTTCTCCCGCTACTTCCAAGCAAAACGGCGACGCGCTTTCCTTTTACGTCTCCCAAGTAGCCTAGATGCTTTCTCAAATACTTTTGAGGATTACTCTTCATATCTTCTGCCGTATCTTTCGGAGTGCCACTTCTCTTCTCCCACCATTCGTATGCTCGGTAAGTCCATGCTTTTTTGTTTATCTCACTTTGTACTTTTTGCACCGGTGTACCTCCTATATCTATTTGTGGAATATTATTGTAATAATTCCAAGATAATAGCGTCAACACTTTTTAACATAACAGATCATTAGCTCAACAGGCTGCCGATTAGCAGGCAGCCTGTTCAATGCTGCAAAGCTGGTTTAAACTTTAAACGTTGAACATCTTCATAATCGGCATCATGGATTTGATCATTCCATAACCCATTTTTATCATAGGAAATGCTTTTCCCATAATTCCCATGATATTCTCTAAGCCCCCAAAGTCCCCAAAGCCTCCGCCTATTCCACCTTCTGTACTTCCTCCACCGACGCCACCGACGCCGGGAATCATACCACCGCCAAACATCGAACCGCCCCCAATTAACCCCAGCATACCGGGAATAAAACTGGAAACCGTAGCTTTGCCTGCACGTTTGGTAGAAATCATCTTTGTTTTCCGCGGACTTCTCTGCCCGGACAAAATCAGTTGTCCACTCTTAGCATCTGTGACCCAACCAACATAAGAGCGCCCGTCCTTTAATTCGATATAAACGGGTTGACCTATCCATTGCTTTGCGCTGTTCCTAGTCATCTTGGATTCTACAGCCAACAATCATCACCTCTTTTCTACAGGTATTACAATCTATTCAGGCAGTAGCAAATCGTCTGTACGAACGTACCTTATCTCGAATCAGACGGTTTTCAAAAACCATGGAAAAAGAACAATCATTTCATCTTGCTCATTTAGCCCCCAAAACGTCATGAAGGCTGCCGAATCATTAGTTCGGCAGCCTTCATGATATTTATTGCACATTAACCATCGATCACAGTGAATCCGCGTACCATTTGTAGAAACGAATGAATTGAGTACCGTTTGCTTCAATAGTCACGCCGCTCCCTACTTGTTTTTGTACAATAGCCTGAGCCGACTGTACATCCAACGCTTTCTCGCTTGTAGCATGTTTTTCCTGGACAACAACTACTCGAGCAGTACCCTCCCATTGGACGTCCGTACCTAGTCCTTTTGCAACGAAGCTAATCGGAGCATAGCTGAGCCCATCGATAACTTTAGCTGGTACATCAAGTTGAACAGACTTTCCATTGACATATGCTTGCGTTTTTCCAATCGTAAATTGTACGGTATCATTTCCGCGTTTGATTATGATAGGCTGATTCATAGCTGTGAATTGAACGGTTGCATTAAGCTTTTCGCTGATTATCCGCATTGGAACGAGAACTCGTCCATTATTGTCGTCGCCTGCGGGAACGGTCGCCCCGAAGCCGGGAATCGCCAGCGCGAATTCGGGAATGCCGGTGGAATACGGTGCGATTTCACCTTCCTGGAATCCAAAACAAAAAAGCCCTTGATTATCAAGGACTTTGACAGAATAGGATAAAGTTACTTTGACCCTGCTTGATGAACTAAAGTACCCGTTAGCTGCCATAAATTCGTATCATTTTTCCGCTTGTACGCTGCCGGCCCTCTGCTTTAGAAAGCGGACGCCCTGCTGTTCTAGTTCGCCATGCAGCCGCTGAATGGAAACGTCCCTCATCGCCCTGCCGTCATCGAGCGATAGGGCTGCCGCCACGCCTGCCGCCTGGCCAAGTGCATAGCAGGTAGCCTGCACGCGCATCGAGGACATGGCGACATGCGTAGCGGAGATCGAGCGGCCTGCAACGAGCAAATTGTCGAACGCCTCCGGCACCATGCAGCGATACGGGATGTCGTATCCGGCGACGCTGCGCTCGTCGGTTGTTTTCTTCGCATCGGGGCTGTGAATGTCGATTTCGTAGTTCGTCTGCGCGACCACGTCGGCGAACCGGGCTCCGTCCACGACGTCCTGCTCAGTCAGCGTGTAGAGCCCTTCGATCTGGTTCGTCTCCCTAACGCCGGTCTGCGGCGCAATATGCGTCAGCGCGTAGGTTTCGAATCCGGTTCGCTGCAAATAGTTCGCGATGGAGAACACTTGCCGCAGCGCTTCCGTCTCCGCGTAGTTGATGTCTTCGATCTTCGCGCCGTTCGCTTTGACGCGCGACATGTTGACGAGCAGCGAGCCGTCGTTATTCTGCTCCCAAAAGAGCCTTCGCCCCTGCGGCAAGTCGGACACGTCGTTGTAGACGTAGCAGCCCTCCGGCAGCAGGGGCGTCACTTGCTTGCCGGTGTTTTGCATCGTGAACATGAGCGTCATCGGCTGCGTCAGGCCATCTTCGTCCCGACCCGTCCGATACGGAACTCCCGCATCTATCGCCACCCGCGCATCGCCCGTGCAGTCGATGAACCGCTCACCCTCGAACGCCCGCAAACCTTCGCGCGTCGAGACGATGACCGACTGGATTCGGCCGCCCCCATGAACCGCGCCGATAAACTCGCAATGATAGAAAACTTGAACGTTCTCCTTCTTCATCTTCTCATTGAAATACTGCCGCAGCAGAAAAGGCGAGTATTGCGGCGCGATGGACTGATCGTGATCCGCTGGCAAATATTCCGCTAGCATCTCCGAAATGATTTCCCGGTAAATGCCGGTCACATTGCCGACAGGCATGAAAATGCTGACGTTGGCCAGCGTCCCCATGCCGCCCAATTGCGCGGATTTCTCCAGCAGGGCAACCTTCTTCCCGCATCTCGCCGCGCTGATCGCTGCAGCCGCGCCGGCGGGCCCGCCTCCGATGACGACGACGTCCGCATGCAGGTAAGTTTCGACTTGACGCTGGAATGAATACGTTTGGCTATGATTTGACAATGCAATAGCTCCTCTCCCGTAAGGAAGCGGCAGGCCCAGGTACCGGACCGCCGCCGATTTACTATGAATTGTTCGTCTGCCGCCTGCCGCCTATGTTCGCTTCGCGCTCCCTTCGACGCCGACAGACGCTTTTTCCGAATCGCTATTCTATTCGCTAACGAAGCCGCCGTACCTTCCGGACAGTTTTAATATTCTTTAAACCGAGGTTGAGCTATCGTACCAGTTAGTACAATGAAGGCAGCCAAGCGTTATTATCGAATTGCGCAACGTTATCCGCTCAAAAAAAAGCCGCACTCAGGCGGCTTTTCTAAACACATATGAAATCAAAGCTTCTCTATGACTCATCCCACCCAAATAACGCCTTCTCAAACTTCTTCCTATTCAGTAAATAGACAATTGCAAAGAAGAACGGTACTGAGGCTAACGAAGGGCGAATAGTACCATCCGCCGTCCATAAAAGGTCACACAGCATAAATATCAACAGATTCGCGATAATATACTTTCGAAGTAGTTCCATGGTATCCCTCATACAATGTGATTTATCACTATCGTATTCAGCATAAAAATCAATGGTGCTGTACATTTCTCTCTCTGATCTACTGGGCGTCCGGCCATACGTACACCCGGACGGACACGCGAGGGTCGATTTGCAGTATCGTTCTCCGTTAGTTCAAACGAATTCCGTCGTAAGGATGGAATAAATGAATGAATTGTGCCATCTCCCCTTGAAAAATAGATGTTCCCTTAATGTGCCTTCCTTTGTCATACCGATTTTCTCCATAACTCTTGACGAGGCAATATTTTCAGGTCTGCAAGTTGCGAAAATCCTGTGCAGTTTGATATCAAAAAATCCAAACCTACACATTGCATGCGCAGCCTCCGTAGTATATCCCTTTCCCCAGAATTGACGATTTAGGCAATAACCTAGTGCAGCTTGTGAATGTTTCTCAATATGCAAGCCGCACCCTCCAATTAAGGTACCATTTTCTTTAACGGTTATCGCTAATTCATATTGCTCTCTAGGATACTGATTTTGAGACATTAACATCCTGTCTACATAATCTATTGTTGCAATCTCCTGATTTGGACCCCATTCCATATGTTGTACTAAGTCAGCATCAGAAGCATATACATGAACCGCTTTCCAATCATCGCGGGTAAAGTCCCGCAAAATCAGTCGTTCTGTCTCAAGAATCATAATATGCTACTCCCCCCATATCTTACAGATTATATGATTATTCACGTGACTCTGAGCTATTCTGCCTGTTATATGCTGTGCTATCGTTCCCGTAGCTAGTTCAATGGAGGAAGTCCTTTTAAGGAGTGCTACATCAATTTGTCGACTAAACGTATCACTCCGTTCGTTCTTTTAGAATTTAAGATCATTCGTGCCCATTTGGTTGTGAAATCCTAAAGGTGTTTCTTTGTCCAATGACTAAATACTATTGCAAAAATAACAAGCCCGAGTACAACTAGTACTCCTCCAAAAATGACTGGACAGTAAATAAATGCATTTGTGATTCCTTCTCGCGCTTCTATGCTTCCTATCGTAGCTGGGTTAATGTAGTCCACAGCCCAAACTCTCCCCTTGATGATTCCAACAGTAATACTAACGAGTCCTAGTAAAAGTATAAATAAAGAATATACCATAAATCTAATCAACCTCATGCACCTCCGCAGAATTAATTACTCATCCCTTTGACGAAGTATATTAATCGAGAGTTAGGATCAACTGCTCTAACCCAATATTGCTTCCGGTAGACCCTTTGGTGTTATATTTTTTTATATACATACTCTCTGAAAGCGACAAAACCTTGTTTGTCATAAAATTTTTTTGCATGCTCATTATTGGCCCAATAATCCAGCTCAATCATTTCGATTCCTTCTGTCTTTGCAAAATCATAAATGTAATTCATCATGTGCGATCCATAACCTTTTCGTTTTTGTTTCTCCACTATGTTTAACTGATGTACGAATACAGATTTACGTTGTTTAATGAAAGCGCCTTGGGAATAGTTTTTCATTTCTATCCATGCATAGCCTAGAGGTTCATCGTTATCTTCGACAAGAAGGAAAATGAAGTTCTCATGCTGCACGAATCGTTCAAAGGCATCTCTCATAGCTTCAAAGCTATATTCTGTAAAATGTTCTGGATACAAGGAGACATGCAAATCATGAATTGGCTTATTTAAGCTTGCTAGTAGCTCAAAATCTCTGGTTCGACTGATTCTCACATTCATACCTCCATATGCCTTTTTTCATCAAATTGATAAATAGATGTGCTTGATGAAGTAGTTTCCATCGATAATCTTTCATTTGATTTCTCGATATATGCAGATTCGTCCTCCGTTTGTTAGGCAACTAGAATAATCAAAAACATTTAAATATTAACGAATTGCCAAGGTTGGAACCAAAATTGGAGATAGCGTAGGCCGCATGAATTGCAACGCCATTTGCATTTTCCCAGACCAGCAAAACTTCGAAGCTAATAAAGATGGACGCCTATAAATCAGGCACCCATCGGTATTATCTTATTATGACAGATTGCATTTTACTTCTACGATGTTTTTGCCACCATTAATTCACTTCAACAGTTCCCTTCGTCCCTTGCAGCCGCCGTTCCAGTGCGCCCTGTACCAGCCAAGCGTAGCCGATAAAGCCGAGCAGCAGCGCGGCTGCTGTCAAGATGAAAGGCAGCGCGTAATGATTCGCGGCCAAAATAAACCCGGCCCAGTACGATGCGATCGTATTGCCGATACTGCGGGAGACGGTCCGCATCCCCGCGAATAGATTGCGGTCTTCCTCGGCCACCGCCGACATCGACTCGCTATCTACGAGGTTGCTGAGCATCGTGAAGCCCGTCCCGCGCAGCATTAGCAGAACGGCGAACGATGCCGCCGGCATGGCAGCCGCCATGAGCGCCACGATGACGATATTGAAGACAAACAGAATGACGAAGCTTTTTCTGCTGCCAAGCTTCTCCATGAAATACGGCATGACGAGGGAGCCCAAGAAGAAAAAGAACCCGGATAAAGCAAGCAGCTCCGAAATGGCGTCATCATTCATATCGAACCGGAATTTCAAAATGACGTTCAGAAACGGGCTCAACAAGCCGTACGTGAAGCCGGAGTTGAAGATCAAGAGCGACAGCACCAGCAGAAAGTAGATCGCATGGCGATTCTTCCGCCCCGCACCGCCGGACTCACCGGTCTCGCCCGCAGTGCCGGCACCAGCCTGAACTTCACTTGCGTTCGACGCCCGTCGTGAAGACGGCAGCAGAACGGCCCGCAGCAAAGCGGATACCGCGAAGCAGCCAGCAGCGACGAAGAAGGCATACTGATATATCGTCGTGCTGCCGTGAAACCAGTTCGGCAGGTAACCGCCCAGCAGCGTGCCGATTCCCGTAAACAGCGTAAAAATGGCAAACAGCAGCGAATACGCGCTCGTCTCTTCTTTCTTGCTCCGGCAATATTGGTAGATCAGCTGAATTTCCGAATTAACGATTGCCGTAATGCCAAACGACCATATCAGCTGTGCCGCGATTATCGCCGCTTTGCTCGTTCCCAGCCCGAACATGACGAGCGAGACAACGGACAGCAGCATGCCGCTGACCAGCATTTGCTTCCGGCCGACACGCTGGACGATCAGTCCGGCGGGCAAGCTTGTCAGCCCGACGGTTAGCGCCCCTATCGACGTTATTTGTCCGATGAAGTCTTTGGAGAAGCCCAGTTCAAGCAAATGTAAATTAAGGATTAGACTAAAAATGCCTGCGGCAACGCCGAACAAGCTTTCCGTTGCGATAAACCGCTTTACACCCGGGGACAAATCCCGGACCAAATGATACGTATAGTTCCACATTGTCGCGCCTTTCCTTTTGCCGATGTCCTCCTATTCTAATGCATGCCGAGGGGGACGTACAACCGTTTTAATTTACTTGGCATTCGCGTCAAAATAGAACGTATCGGCGGTTTTCTGATCGGCACAGCCAGTCAATACGATAAAGGTGCCTGCCTGTTCAACCTTTTTCGTATCGAATCCCGTACATGTTGTTGTCGGCCGGCCAAGGTCGGAACCGAAAGCATCCTTCGAATTGTCGAAGGTATAGCTAATCTGCTTCCCGTCGTTAATCAACTCATAGAAGATCGGATCTCCCTCAATCGTATACTGGGTGATCCGCACGCTCGCCGGCTCAGGGCTTTTCGCATTCACACGCTCCATGAATTGCAGCCACTTTTCTAAATTCGTGTATTTACCATGCACATTGACGACGTCCCCGTTCGCGCTCGCTTGTTCAGGAGAATACGGATCCGTTACCTCCGGAAAGCCTTTCGTTATCGCCGTCTCCTGCGCTTCCCCGATATCCGCGGCGTTCGGCGTACTTCCGCCCTTCGATTGACCGCAGGCCGTCAGCAGCAGGATCATGACCATCCCGGCTATCGCCGCTTTCTTCACCATGTTATACATGCGAAATCACCTCATGGCTACCGACGCAAAGCCAGTCGTAAATGTTGCGTTATCCCCGGACGACCATCAGCAAGTTGCCGTCCGGGTCGCGGAATGCGAACCAATGATTAAATTCGATGCCGGTCGCGAGCTCCACCTGCTGCTCCTGCATAAACCGGTACGCTGCGTCCAGATCGTCCGTGGGAAACATCGCCGCAGGCGTCTCGTACGTGGATGGTCCGCCTTCCTCCTGACCGCCCCACATCGGCATCGTGTCGAGAATGATGCCGGGACCGTCTACCGGCAGCGGGCATAAATGCCCGTTCATGATTTCCGGCTCCTGGACAATGCCGAGAATCCGGCAGTACCACTCTCTGGCCCGCTCGATATCGCGCACCGGTATGAAGATCCCGGCAACCCGGGCCTGAATCGGACTTGCTTTGACCGCCATCGAAACAACCTCCGTTTGTTTATGGATTGAACATTATAAAACAAGCAAGCTGCGGCTTAATAGGTCCGGAATGATCAGCTTTTCGCCTTGAACATCTCCGCCACGTACCTGGCGATGCGGACGCTCATCTCGGCGCGCACGACGTCGCGCATCATGGCGAATGTATCCCTGTAGCCGCGGCAAATAAAGTGGTAATGGATCGCGCTATCCACCCGCTCATCCTCGAACACCTTGATTTGGCGGCGTTTCATCTCCTTGCGCACCGCGCTCAGCTCGTCGTGAATCCGAGTCATAAGCACCTGCGAGGCTTTAATATATAAACTCTTCATGGAATAAGAGGATAAGCCGATCTCGGTGCAGTTCTTATCGACGATGGTCATCATGATCGGCAGCAGCACGAATTCGCGGATGAGCTCAAGCTCCTCCTTCGTAGGCAGCTGCGCTGGGGTCGATTTTCCCGGCTCCTGCGGCTGCACCGGGGCGCCGGCCTGCTCCTTGCGCTGCAAATACTGCTCCCGGTGCTCCGGCAGCATCATGCGGCTCGATTCCCAGCGGCCGTTTCCTTCCAGCTTCTTGCTCATTTGTAATGCCCCCCGATTTTCACGCTGCGCTCGCGAGCCTGAGCGGCATCCAGCAGCGAGGAGGCGCGCAAAATCGCCGTGTTCCCGTAACGGTATTTAATCTGGTCGGTCATCCGCTCCAGCCTGCGCACCCGCTCCCGGTTGCCGAACAGCGTCAGCTGGTATTGATCGTCCGAGGACAGCTTCGACAGCGTCACCCCGAGCTTGCGGACTGGCATCTGGTCCCAATGCGTGTCGAACAGCTTGCGCGCCGCCTCGAATACTTCCCGCGTAATGTTCGTCGGATCGGCTAGCGTCGTCTGCCGGAAGAAGCCTGTCGGCTTGTCGAAGTCCGCCCCCTGCGCGCCCGCCGCGACGACCTGGCCCATGTAGCCCTTGGCCCGGCACCGGCGGCTGACTTCCTCGCTTAGCTCCAGCAGCACGACGTCGATTTCGGCGCGGCTGCTGAAGTCGCGCGGCAGCGTCATCTGATGGCCGACCGCCTGCTGGCCGTTATGCGTGCTCGGCTTCACCGGACTGCCGTCGATGCCGTTCGCCGTCTGCCAATACAGCTCCGCTTGAATGTCGCTGTTGCGCCCCATCAGCACCCGCATCTTGCGCTTCAGCTCGACAAGCGGCATCCGCGCCAAATCGCCGATCGTGAAGATGCCGAGCCGCTGAAAATGCGCCGTCATCCGCGAACCGACGCCGAACATCTTGCTCACGGGCTGCGGCCACAGCTGAGTCTCAACCGCCGATTTCGGCAGCGTGAAGATTCCGCTCTCGCTCTTCTTGGCCCAGATGTCCGTCGCCATCTTGGCAAGCACCTTCGTCGAGCTGATGCCGATCCGCGACCAGACGCCGGTGTACAGCATGATTTTGTTCTGAATGCGGCGGGCGATCTCTTCCGCCGATCCGAAATAAGCAACGGAGCCGGTCACGTCCAGAAACTGCTCGTCAATGGAGAACGGCTCAACCAAGTCGGTAAACGATTCGTAAATTTCCGTAATCATTAGAGATACATCGATATAAGCCTGCATCCGCGGCTTGACGATAACCAGCTGCGGACATTTGCCGAGCGCCTCGCCCAGCGTCTCGGCCGTCGTGACGCCGTGCTGCTTGGCAATCGGGCAAGCTGCCAATATAATGCCTGAGCGCCGCTCGGGATCCCCCGCGACCGCGACGGGCTGATTCTGATATTCCGGGTGCGCCGCCTTCTCGACGGACGCATAGAACGACTGACAATCCGCTAACATAATGATGCGTTCCATGGCCCCCACCTTCCAATAATGCGAATATATGTTCCTATTCCTATTATACACCGAATATATGTTCGCAATGCAAGAGCCAAATGCAGGATGCCCTCTTTTTTTCTTTCCAGCCCATCCTCCACGGTCTCAAGCCCATAAAAAAAGCAGCCCAGAACGAAATTCGTTCCGAACCGCCGCTACCATTCCAGCCTCAGCCTGATCATATCCCGGCAAGGGATGCCGTTCTCGATAATCGGCTCCGCATAATGCCTGACGAAATAGTCGCGCTCCACGCCCGTCACGCGAAACCCGCATTTCTGGTAAAGCCCCAGCTGTCCAAGGCTGGAATTGCCCGTCCCGATCTCAAGCTGCCGGTAACCCTGCTCTTTGCAATACCGCACGGCGTGTTCGATCAGCTTTCTGCCGTATCCTCTGCCTTGGCAGTCCTCTCGCACGGCAATATTCATGATTTCCGCCGTCTTTGGCCGGGTGGCGAGCAGCATATACGCGCCGACCGCCGCACCGTTCTCCTCCATGACCATGCAATCGCACCGGTCCGCATAAGCATCGATCGCCTGCCGCTCCGGATCGGCCAACAGCAGCAGCTCGTAAGGCAGCGTCTCGCCTTCACCTAATGAGCGGATCAACATCCCGCGCTATCCTCCTTTTCCGCAGCCTATGTAGTTATGCTTCCTTAATCAATCCGGTATGCCATAAGCTCTTCATCGTAATAGATCCCGTTATGCTTGAGCGCCCTTCGTTCAAGGCCATACACCTCAAAGCCAAGCGACAGGTAAAGCCCTCTCGCCTGCTCATTGCTCGCGACAACCATGAGATTCACTTGCTCAAGCCCGTCCACCAAACGTGCACGGTCAAGCAGCTCCGACATGAGCTTGCGCCCGACGCCCTGCTGACGTACGCTTGCTGTAACGTACATCCCCCACACGAAGCCTTTATGCCGCATTTTGACGGACTCCTCTCTGCGGAAGCCGACCATGCCGACAAGCTCCTCTTCTGTCGTAAATGCGCCCAGAACAAACTGATCCGCACTCACCTGAATCCGCGCCTTAACCGCCTCGAGCGGCGTTGCCAACGCATCTTCATAAGTCGACCCGAACGCTTCCGGGCTGCTGCGCAGCGCTTCCAGTCTTAATCGCCAAAAAGCTTCCGCGTCATCCGGCGTAATCGTTTTAATCATCGCCATTCGGCAATTCCTCCTTCAGAGGTAGCTGATAGATTTTGGTGGCGCCGCCATCCAAATAATAGCCAGGACCATAGTAAGTCCACCCATATCGCTCATAATAACCGTCAAGGGTCGTGCTCAAAAACAGCTGCGTGTGCCCCTTCTCCTTAAGCTCCGACGCCACATGCGCCATCAAGCTGCTGCCGAGTCCATTGCCCCTGCAGGCCGGATCCACATAGAGGCACGCGAGCCACGGAAACAAGTCCTGCCGGCTGATGAGATCGTTGCGCAGCACGGCGCACATCCCGATCAACCGTTCCTGCTCTACCGCTACATAGAATTTCGGGAGGTCGATGTCCGCCTGCAAAGCATGCACGATACAATCGCGATAAAACGCATAATTCCGCTCCGTTCCCCACTGGTTCCATATGTACATGACTGCTCCATCGATAAAAGCCTGCGGCTGATCCTGCAGCCGTTCGAACCGGATCATCCATCCAGCCTCCTCCCGATTCATTGATTCAAATGGCAAAATGTAAGGCCACCCCCTGAGGGATGGCCTTTGCTGCTTATGTAGAGATAAAAAAGAGTCCTGAAATTTACCAAGACCTTATTCAACATCATATCAGCCGGAAAATGATAAGTCTATATCTTTTTCGCCAAATATGTAAAAATGTGTTTCTAGACTATAGCGGGAGGTAATTCCGAAATGATTCCAGCATGCTTTTCAGATCATCGCTCAAAGCTGCGTTTGCTGAATGAGGTTACGGAATGGTCCTTATTAAGGAAATGGGCTCTTTCGGAGGTCTACCGAGTAAAGATAAGAACCGGCGAGACACGGATCATCAAGTGGGGCGGGAGCGAAATGGCGGGAGAAGCGGAGATTTACCGTCAATTGGTGTACCCGCTTCAAATTAAAGCCCCGCTCATTTATGAATATGTTGAACAGAATAACAGCGGAGTCATGATTATGGAGGACGCGGGCGAACTTAATCTGGAACAGCAGCCGCTCCCTGTCCATTTTCTTGAAGCTGCCAGAGAATTGGCAAGATTAAGAGCGAGAGCAACCGCCAATTTAGAAAAGCGTGTTCTCACTAAGGAGATCGTTAACGCGTACTCGGTTTCGATGAATGATTTTCTCGCGCTTCTGGATGATCTGTTGAAATCGCCTAAGCTGACGGAAGCAAGCGTATTACGAAAAGTAAAAAAAGCGCTGCCGGCCCGATTGGAGCGACTTTATCAAACCGTGCCTATCTCCATCGTCCATCATGACTACCATGCAAAGAATCTGTTAATTCAAGAAGACGGCGGCATGATGCCGATTGATTGGTCCATCGCCTACTTAAGTCCCCACCTCGGCGACCTGTACTGTTTGACGACGGAGGCTCGCGCTTTGTGCGGACTTTCGAGGGACGAAATCATGGCGGCCTACCTCGAGGCAGCCGAACTGCCTGCCGATCAGCTAAACTGGCAATTGCGAATAGGCGGAATATGCTGGTTGATCAAGACATTACGCTGGCTTGCCTATGGCGGAACCGAAATTATCCCTGGATCGGAGGCGTGGATACCGGATCTATCGAAAGATGTCGAGCATCTGTACGCGGAAATGGTATGAATGAACGTTTTTGGCCCGGCCCAAGACCCCGCTATGCAAGCGAATTTTGCAAAACGATGCGATGGCGCAGGATCCATGCTGCAGCCCGCGCTCTCCAGGCAAGCCCCCAAAGCGGCCCTTGACAGTCTGGAGTGATTTGATTTTCAATGGCTTCTTCAGCGGTCTCGCGTACAACTACTTCTAAGATCAGATCGAATAATTCCAGCCTCTGTTTGGGGTTTACACCGTACGCGTCCACAAGGAGCCGAAGCTGCCGGGCCCGGACATCAAGCGGAGGCAAGCCCACCCTCTCGGCAACATCGTCGTCATGAAGCTGGGGAAAGAGCCAGCAAACCCGAGCGAGTTCAGCCAATGGATCGACCGGGCCGGCAAACTCCCAATCAATCAGCGCAAAGGGAACCCCTTCTCTTGTGACCATATTCCACGCTACATCGCCGTGACTGTATACGCGCTTCGATCCGCCCAGCCCGCGCAAGAACCATGGTTTCCACGCCGCATTGGCAGCAGGCTCGAAATCGGAAGAAGCATCATGCAGCCTGCGCAGCATGCTTCCGACTTCCGCTAACGCATCGTCACTCCAAGGGCCCGGGTGAACAAACTCCCCGTCGATGTAGCTCAGCATTTCCCGGTTCTCCGCATCTAAGCCGGAGCCAATGACGGATGGCAGCGATGTAAAGCCGGATTTCCGCAAATGCCGCAATAACGAGTGAATGCTTGGCGTCCACGGACCTGAAGGCCGAAACACGATGTTCTCTTTGCGACTGACCGACTTCTCCGAAGAAAGAATGATTTCGTCGTTCTCTTTCAAACAATTTACTCCTTCCCTATTAGACATAGTGCGATCCAAGCATCAGTTCATCGGAAATCGATGCGCATCACGACCCGACGCGCGGTGGGTCTGGTTACCTCGCGGAAACCGGCCGCGGCAAACGCGTTGCGGCTGCCAACGTGGAGCTCGCCCCAGGTGATCTCCCGTCCTGGCACGGTGATCATCGGGTACCCCTCAACGGCGCGGGCGCCCCGACGCCGGGCAAATTCTAGAGCGGCGCGCGCAAGCTCGTAAGTGATCCCGCGCCGGCGATAGCCGGTGCGAACAATAAAGCAAGTCATAGCCCAAACGCCATCGTCGTTCTTGTCCTCATTCCGTCCCGCCCACGGGACCCGGCTGCTTAACAGCTTACTGTAGGCAGTCCGGGGCTCGATCGCGCACCACCCGACGGGCTCGCGGTCGAGGTATGCGACGAGACCGCTCGTTGTGCCCGACTCCGGGTTTCCGCAGTCGGTCTGGGCGCGCAGCATGAAGGCGCGTTCGTCGTCGTCAATCTGATTCCATTGCGAATTCGGGATCTTGAACCGCTGGCAATAGCACCGTACCGAATGGCATCGGGCCGGCCCTAGTATAGCGTCTAAGTCCTCCCAAGACGCCTCGTTAGCGGGCACAATAGTGATGACGCCGCCTGACGTCGACATGGATACCGCCCCCTGTTTGGGATAGTTGAAATATAGCGTTTGGTTTCCCCTCTGACTGGCTGTAACCGCGAGCTACATATCCGTCGGTTCCGGCTTCCAGCCGGTCTCTTGACTCCACCTGCTCGCCCGGCGCATGATCTCCCAAATATAAGGCTCCTTCTCATCCACATACCGTTGGCGGTCATGCTTGCACTGTTCCATAAGCCGGGTCTTTACGCCGGCATAATAGTCCGCATCGGTGCGGTTCCATCTCAAGTAGTCGCGAAAAAGCAGCGCGAACTGCTCTCCGAAGCTCCCCGCCTCACGAACGTGGATGTGGGTGCGCCCCATCCCCTGCCCCTCTCGAAAATACCGCTTGGTCCGCTCCGTGTTGTCCGCTCTAAACACGTAGCCGAGCTGTTCAAATCCGCTCAGGTAGACGTCCACCGGCTCCAGCGAGCGGACCGAAACCTGAATATCGATGACAGGCTTGGCCGCAAGTCCCGGAACCGAGGTCGAACCGATATGGTCAATGCGCTGAGCGACGTCCCCGAGCGCTTGGCGCAGCCAAAGTGCGATGTCGCGAAACTCCTGAGCCCACCCGGCATCGTAAGGAACCATGACAATCGGGTCCTTCATCATCCGTTCACTCCCAACTGCTATGACTTGAATGACGCGACCATGCGGAACCCGCAGTTCCCGGTCGAGCTGTCCGGCGTGTTCGAATTTCTCGCCGCTACCCGGTAACGGTTGCAGTACGATTTATGGCAAAGATAGGAGCCTCCGCGCATGGAGCGCGCTTGGGCAGGCTTCGTATAGTGCGGGTTAACGCCTGAAGTCGTCATATGATAGTGCGGCGTGAACCAATCGCTGCACCATTCCCAAACATTGCCTGACATATTGTGCAGCCCGTAACCGTTCGGCTTGAAGGCATGAACGGGCGCCGTACCGAGATAACCGTCGCTCGCGTTGTTTTTGACCGGGAATTTGCCCTGCCAAATATTGCAAAGATGCTCGGCGTCCGGCTTTAGCAAGTCGCCCCACGGGTAACGCTTCTGAACGAGCCCGCCTCTAGCCGCGTACTCCCACTCCGCTTCGGTCGGCAGCCGCCCGCCCTTCCAGTCACAGTAAGCCGCCGCGTCGTTCCAGGATACGTGCACGACCGGGTGATCGAGCCGGTCCGCGATATCGGAATCGGGTCCTTCGGGCTGGGCCCAATAGGCGCCTTTCACGGCAAGCCACCATGGCGTGCTTTGCGGCGATCCTGCCGAGGCCTGCTTGGCCTGTTCGGACGCTAGCAAATGAAACACATACGACCAGCCGAACTTTTCCGCCTCCGTCACGTAGCCGGTCGCCTCCACGAACGCTTGAAATTGCTCATTGGTCACCGCGTACCGTGATATATAAAACGCATCCAGCTTCACGCTGCGAATCGGGCCTTCTCCGTCCTGCGGAAAGCCTTCCGCATCATCCGTGCCCATCAGAAATTCCCCGGCCGGAATAAGGACCATATGGTCGTCCTCTTGAAGCGACGACAGGACAAGCTCCCCGCCGCGCAAAGCGCCGGCATGATCCGTACCAGGCTCGCCTGAAGAAGACGCGGCGATCTCGCCGTCGGCGTTTCGGCTTGCACAGCAGCAAGCCCTAGGTTGATCCATCATTTTGATTGCCTTCCTTTCCTTGTAAAACCCCGTTGTAGACGCTTCCAAATAATTATTATACAATAACCGTGAATCTATCGAAACGTTTCAAAGAAGGACAGGTGAATGAAGATGAGCACTTCTGCCCCAAAGAGACCGAACATTCTGTTTATTATGTCGGACGACCATGCTTCCCACGCCATCAGCGCTTACGGCAGCAGAATCAACGAAACGCCGAATATTGACCGCATCTCTGAAGGCGGCATGCGGTTCGACAACTGCTTTTGCACCAATTCCATCTGCACGCCGAGCCGCGCGGCCATTTTAACGGGCCAATACAACCATATTAACGGCGTGAAAACGCTAGGCGACTCGTTCGACGGCAGGCAGACGACCTTCCCGAAGCTGCTGCAGCAGGACGGCTACCAAACCGCGATCGTCGGCAAATGGCATCTCGGCCATGGCGGCAACGCCGACCCGACCGGCTTCGACTACTGGAGCATCCTGCCCGATCAAGGGGATTATCACAATCCCGTCATGATCGAGATGGGCGTTTCCCAGAAATTCGATGGCTACGTGACCGACATTATTACCGATAAATCGCTGGACTGGCTGAAAAATCGGGACAAGAACCGGCCGTTCATGCTCATGTGCCATCACAAAGCGCCGCATCGCCACTGGGAGCCGGATGAGAAGCATATGCACTTATACGAGGATATCGACATTCCCGAGCCGGAAACCTTTTACGATGACTACGCCACCCGCTCGCAAGCTGCTGTAAACGCCAAAATGCGCATTGAGGACCTGCATGAGCTGGATACGAAAGGCGCTCCGCCTGCCGGGCTTACGCCGGAACAGGAGAAGAAATGGAAATATCAGCGGTACATCAAGGATTACCTGCGGTGCATCGCCTCAGTCGATGACAATGTAGGGCGCTTGCTCGATTACCTCGACGAAGAAGATGAGGCGAACGATACGATCGTCATCTACACGTCCGACCAAGGCTTCTTCTTAGGCGACCACGGCTGGTTCGATAAACGGTTCATGTACGAGGAATCGCTGCGCATGCCGTTCCTTATCCGTTATCCGCGTGCCATTGAAGCCGGCACCGTAAGCGACACGATGATTTTGAACGTCGATTTCGCGCCTACCTTCCTGGACTACGCCGGCCACCCGATTCCGGAGACGATGCAAGGACACAGCATCCGGGAAGTGCTCGGAGGCGCAGCGCCGGCTGACTGGAGAACGTCCATGTACTACCGCTATTGGATGCATCTCGACGGCTGCCACGAGGTCTACTCCCACTACGGCATCCGGACGCAGCAGTACAAGCTGATCTACTACTATGCCCAGGCGCTCGGCACGACGGATTCCCGTGACGAATCGAAGCCGCCGGAGTGGGAAATGTTCGATTTGGCCAAGGACCCTTACGAGCTGAACAACGTGTATAGCTTACCGGAATACGAGCAGACCGTGAAGGCGCTCACGCGGGAAATGGAGCAATTGATGAGCGATGTCGGCGATGAGCCGCTGCACTAGCATAATGCAAAGCACGATAGGATTCGCCAGAACGGACACGAAACAGCTAAGCGCCGCACAGTCGGACTTAGCTGTTTTTTGCTTGCATCCAGTGGCGAATTCTGGCGTCGCCCCCTGCGTCCCCTAAGTGAAAAACTTCATGTGCGGCTTCGTGTTCCGGTAATGGTCCAATCGATCCTGCAGCGTACCGGTGTGGAGCTCGAACTTGTGCCCGTCCGGGTCGGTAAAATAAATCGATTTCCGGTCCTCCGCTTCCCTTGACCGGCCAGGAAGCACGTTCACGCCTAGCCGCCGCAGCTTGTCCTGCCAAGCGTCGAAGTCCGTCTCCGCAATCGTAAACGCTAGATGCGTGTAGGACCGGTGAATCTCGTTTCGCGGAATGTCCCGCTCCTCATTTAAAGCAATCCACAAACCGTTCAAATCGAAATACGCGAGCGATCGCCCCGTCACGAGAAGCTGCGCCCCGAACACTTGCTCATAGAAAGCCACCGACCGTTCCAAGCTGGATACGGAGAAACAAAGATGATTGATACGTTCTACCTGCATGACACACTCCGAATCTCTTTATTTTGTGCGAACCATTTTAGTCTGCTTCTGTGCTTCCATTGAGCCAGTCAAATAAATTCATTAACCGTTGTTCGAGTTTTAGCGAATTGACCAGGCAATCCGCAAGCGGCATTACGGCAAAATAAGAACGCTTATCTTCACTCCCTAGCACGCAAGCATCATACACAATGCTGATCTCAAACCCCTTGAGCGGTACGCCGCCGGCTGCTTGCACGATAGCTGATAAAACTGTATATACCCGCCAAGCATCGAACGTCCTTTCCAAGGCGAGCCTTCCGGCATAGCTGTCCCACCAAGCAAGGAAGCTTTGATAGAAGCATTCATACGGCTCCCAAGCCCCTTCGCTATGAACAAACAGCGGCTCGAAGATCCGCTCCCGGTGCGCCGCGAAGAGTTTCAAGTCGTTAAAAGGATGTTCGGCAATGCTCGCAGATGCCTCTGCCCATATGTTCGCGAACCCTGCTTCAAAATCATCCGCAAATGGAAGCTTCAGATTCGGCAAATAAGGAAACTTATGCCTCTCTCCTCGTGCAGCGTCGCGCTGGTTCAAATACATATTTTGAATATAGATCAGATAGTTCAGCGTGTACGCCGACTCGCTTCTCATCGTCAAGGTTTGCAACCGACCGCTCCCCTTCTCATTTCCCGCTCTTGAAAGCCAGCCCTTTCGACTTCATCGCCTGCCGAAGCAAATCGACGGCCTTCGGGCCGATGCCGTGCAGCCCGCTCAACTCCGATTCGCTCAGGTTCGAAATATCGGCCATACTCCTGAGACCCGCACCGGCAAGCGCCCGTTGCGCCGGCTTCGCCAATCCGGACGGAAGATCGTTTTGCTCCACATGCTGTGACAAATTCCTTTCCTCCTTCTATGCGTTTTACCTATATTACTTTCCAACCGAGCGCCGTTTCGATCAGCAGCTGCTCGCCGATCTGAATCTCCTTGCTCCCAATAACGGCGCCGCCCATTTTTTCGTAGAAATGCAGAGCCGGATTATCCCTCAGCACCCAAAGCATGAGCGAGGAATAGCCTCTGGCTTTCAGCGCGGCGGCCATTTTTGTGAAGAAACGCCTCCCGTAGCCTAGCCCTTGAGCTTCCTTCAGTAAATAGACGGCATACACCTCAGCGTCGTAGACAAGGTCTGCCTCACGGCATTTACCTCCTGAAATAAAGCCAACGATTCGGCCGTCAGGCTCTTCGGCGACAAACGTCATTTCATCCGGCTGCGGATGGTTGAACGCCAACAGCCTATTCCGAATCCGTCCTTCCAAGGTTAAGCCTGCCAGGTAAGAGTCTGCGATAATACCCGCATACGTTGTCTTCCAGCTTTCCAGATGCACCTTGGCGATGCCTTCGCAGTCATCGATAGAGGCCATTCGCATGATCATTTGACGCCCCTCCCCGGACATTCAAGACGTTATAGATGCTGCATAAGTTCCCTTGGGCTTCTCAATTTCATGAACTCGCTCTGTATATAGGTGTTATACCAATACGCATGAAAGACACGCAGGCCCGCGCGCGCTGCGCCTTCCAACTCATTGGACCCGCCGTCGCCCACGAAGGCGCAGTCTTCAGGCCTCACTTGCAGCCGCTCGCAAGCCAGCGCATAGATTCTCGTATCCGGCTTGCTGCACTTAACCTCATAGGAGAAGATGCAGTCGTCAAAATAGTCCGCGAGCCGCGAGTCCCGCCAATGGCTAACCTCTTCTTCCGTGCAGTTGCTGATGAGCCCGATCCGGATACCCTTCCTTCGCAAATCGGCCAACAAGGTTACGATTTCGTGCTCTACATGCTCGAAAGGAAGTACCTTTTCTTGCAACCGAGCCTCGTAGAGAAATTGAATCGCATCTTCGTCAACCGTGAGCTCTCTGCCGGATAGGATGTCTAAAATGACCTCCCGATACGAAGCAAAATGCCCGTTCATCCGCTTCACCGAGCGTGCAGCCCATTCAGCCTTAAACGCTTCGTTGGGAATTCCGAGCAACGTATTATAATCATAGCTGCGCTTCGATCTTCGCCGGCCGTTCTCGAACTCGGTGATTAACGTTTCGAACAAATCAAAGTATATGGCTTGGATGGACACACGGTCATCTCCTCCGTAAGATTTCCCGGCATCTCACAGCAGCTCGATCAATTCGCCAAGCTGCCTAATCGTATGCAGCGGTTTTGCCGTCAACTCCTCACGCCAAGGATGATTCACTTGAATCCATATCGTTTCCATCCCCGCCGAGGAAGCCCCTTCGATATCATTCACCGGATGGTCGCCGATGAAGATACATTCGCCTGCTAGCAGCCCCAAGCGTTCGAGCGCCATTTCGAAAATTTTAGCATCCGGCTTCTTCACGCCCGCTTCCTCGGAAACAAGAATAAACTCAAATGCGTCGCGAAGGCCGAGCCGATCGATTTTGCCGTATTGCATGTCATTTCTTCCATTTGTAATTAATCCGATTCGATAGTTTTGTCGGCGGAGATAGGCAAGCAACTCATGGGCTCGATCCATAAGGACCGCATTACTCATATATTCGCGTTTGTAATAAGCAGCTAACTCAGCGTGGCTAAGCGTTTCCCGCCAAGGCAGCTCCTCAATCAGCTCCGCAAACAATGCATTACGGTCTTTATACCCATCCCGGTCAAGCTCCAGAATCCGGTTGTACAGCGCCTCCGTGGATTCGATGTGGCTGAAATGGGTTTGCAGGAATGCAGTCGCAAAATTGCCGAACATCCGGGTCCGATCAAGCAGCGTATTATCCAAATCGAAAATAATGGCTTTCATCTTCTGCATACAGGCGCGTTCCCCCAATGCTACGGATTGAGAATTTGATAATTGGCCAGAGACTCTTCTTTGAAGACGGTTTTGTTTTCCCGGACGGCATCGGCCAATCTCTGGGCGGTAAAGGTGGAGATCGGACGCGGAAGCGCATCCAGCGGGAAGAAGCCGTATTGATCGATCTCATCGTCGTCCACCTGGATGACGCCTTCATAGCTGCGAGCCTTGAAGGTATAGATATATCGGTTCTTATGCGGCTGGAAATAGAGTCCGGATAAGTCCATCTCGCTAACCGAGATGCCGGCTTCCTCCTTCAGCTCTCTTGCTGCCGCGCCCCATGCCGATTCGCCTTCATCCACCATGCCGCCGGGAATGGACCACTGCTTCTTGCCGTACGTTTGGTGAACCAACAGGACCCGATCGTACTTATCGATGATAATGATGCCTGCGGCATCCGTCCCCTTTTTCATGTGATCTCACCCCGTTTCTACCGCAATGAAATTCGAAACTCTTTTCCCATTATAGCAGGGTTTGAAAATGCTGGAAAAGAAAAAGGAGATCGCAATGCCTGCGTGCAGGCATTGTGACCTCCTTCAAATCGATGGCTATCCATTTTCACCTTACGCTAGCGTGGCGATCCCGCCTTCGCTAAACTTTTACTACTCCGCTGTCCGTAATATAGTCCAAGCTTTCTTCAAAATCGCGCTCGATATAGTCATGGGATTGCCACTCATAATGCGTTAAGCCCAGCCATTGCGCAAATTGATAAGCCGGTACCTGCTCGAACAGCTCCTCAAAATCGGTGATGCTCAGCGCTTTCATCAGCTGCTCGTCCGTCACGTCCTGCTGCCGGCCGGGCCTGCTATTGATAAACGCGAGAAGCCTCTCGGCATGAAGCTCCGACACATCGTGGACGATTTCCTCATCCCAGCTGCAATCATAGCGGCAAATCAGCTTGTCCCCTTCATAGAGGCTGAAGGACCAGCCATGATCCTCAGCATATGCATAATAGAGCAGCATCCCATGGTTGTTCGCAATCAGTTCCTCATTCTGAGTATAGATCGGCCCGCTCGGCAGCAGCGTGATCCAATCGTTGATTGCTGGGTACACGTACCCTGAAAGACCTGCCCTTGTCAACAATGCAATGCCTTCCCGACGGTCTTTGCCGACCAGGTGATAGCTTTCGCTGAATTCGCTCATGTCTGAAACCTCCATCATGCTACCAATATCTAATTTTATGTACTCTGCATAAGACGATACAAACCAAATAGCCGATGCACATCACCCCGAACAGTGCGTAACCGCTCGATGAGAACAGCATAAACACGCTGAATGGGACGCTCCATACAAACGCGGCCAGCATCATGATCACTCTCGATTGGAGCAGGCCGACGCCGAAGAGGCAGGCGGGAAGCACAAGCAGGAGGAAAGATTGCAAGGGATCGACTTGATTCATTCCTTCAAAATAAGGATCCTGCCACGCCAGGAACAGCCAGCAGACAATCGAAAGCGCGCTTGCGGAGTAGCCGATGAGTTCAATATGCGATTGTTTGATCGGATTCAAGCCCGCCGCCTCCTTATGCTTCGTTTGTAATACCATGCTCTCCGATTATAGCAGGAATTGTGCGAAACGACCATAATAAGGTGATTTTTAATGCCGTCCATCACGAAGCCGCTTTTGCTTGCCAGATCCTATAGGAACCGTAAACTAACAGCAAAAACAGGACATAAACGCCTGCCACAAGCAGCAGAGACTGCCAATCTGCGGAAATGCGGTCGCCGATAAACGCAAAAATGAGCATCGCCGGCACTTTGCCGAGAAAGGAAGCGCTGGCATAATGCAAGAAGGGAATCGCCGCGACGGCAGCGTAAACATTAACGGCGGTTTGCGGCACGATCGGCATAAGCCGAGCGAGCAGCACGGATTGGAAAGGATGCCGCTCGACCATGGCGGTCCAGCGTTCCGTCAACTTGTAACACCGAAGCAGCGCTCGGCCCCGTTCCCGGAAGCCGTAACGGAATAAGCCGTACATGATCATACCGGCAAGCCAAGCGCCGAGCAAGCTGAGCAGCGCGCCGAGCAGAGGGCCGTACACATAGCCCATCGTGCCGATGACGGCGCTGAACGGGATAATAGGCACGCATGCGAGGCCAACGACTAGCAGGACGATGAGCGGCAGCGGCGCTTCACCCGTTTTCACCCATTGAAGCAGCCCGGTCCGATTCAGCCAAACGATAGCGATGACAAGCGCATAACAGAAAATGATTAATCCGCGTTTCAATCTCCGGTTCACCCGCTTTCTATTTCGCGATTATCGCATACCCGTTTTGCAGGATGCAACACTTCCCATGTACCTATGCATAGAAAAAAGACACCCGTTAAGTGCCGCCTGCACGTGAACCGGCAGCAGCTCGGGTGCCTGTTAGTACAATTCAATCGATTACAGCGTTTTTCGCATATTGACATGCGGGATATTCGCATCAAGGAACGGCTCCGAAGATTCTGTCTCATAGCCCAGCTTCTTATAGAAGCCCTCTGCAGTACATTGCGCGCCCAATACGGCAGCCGCATAGCCGAGCTCGCGCGCATCCTGCTCCATGGCTTCGATCAGCTTCTTGCCGACGCCTAGGCCGCGGTACGGCTGCAATACGGCGATACGCTGCAGCTTTGCCACGCCAGGCTCATATTCCTTCCATCTACCGGCTCCAACGGCCTTGCCGTTATCCTTCACGACGAAATGGCGGCATGCTTCCGGAGAATCGTCATATTCATCGCGCTCCAGCTCCGCTGGCACCTTCTGCTCATCCACGAATACTTCAAACCGAACTGCAATCGCTTCTTCCAATAGATCATTTGTTGTCGCACGGATATAGTCCACGAATAATACCTCTTTCACTTCTATAATGTACGAGCGGGCGGGGCGTTATACTGCGTGCCTTGTACGTCGTAGAAGGCTTCTGCTTCGCCGATAAGAAAAGGACTCAGCTTCTCTCCCGCGGCGAATAGATGCAGCTCGTGCATGGCACGGGTGCATACGGTGTAAAACAGCCGGCGCTCGCTCTCCTTACCGTAGCCGGAAGAACCTGCAGAAGCATCATACACCAGAACCGCATCAAACTCCACCCCTTTGGCAAGATAGGACGGTATGACGACGATGCCTGGCTCGAAGGAGGCCGTTTCTTTCTCGATCAGCCTAAGCTTCAAATCGCCGCGAAGGGCCTCGTGTGCCGCTGCGCTTTGCGCGGCGGTATTGCAAATGACGGCAATCGTGCGGTTCCCTTTAGCCTGCAGCAGCTTGAGACGGTCCCGTATCGATACGTTTAACGCTGCTTCGTCTGCCGCGGCCGTTAAGGATGGCCGTGATCCATCGCGATTGAAGGGTTGAATGTCTTTCCCGCCGGGAATAAGCCGGCTTGTAAATTCCACGATCGGGCGCGTCGAGCGATAGCTCTGTTTGAGCACGACCGTCTCTGTCTCCTCGGGCGGGTACAGAGCCGCCAATGCCGTAAAGCCGGTGCTCTCGTCGGCCGCCGTGTGCGCATTAATGGATTGATTCAAATCGCCAAGCGCTGTCACGCGGCTGAATGGGAAGAGCCTTTTCAAATACGCGAACTGGAAGGCGGTATAATCTTGCGCTTCATCGATCAGCACATGCCGGACCGATGTATTCGTTTGAAAGCCGCGAATTCGCTCGATCAAATAAAGAAACGGCGTGGCGTCCTCATAGGCCATCAAGCGATTGCCGAGGCGCTCGGAGGTTTGTTTGCAAATGTCCTCCCATTCCACAGGCAATGGCTTTCCGATTGAAGCGGCTAAACCAGCCGCAACCGACGGATCACGGAACAGCTTCATGTATGCAGCCCGTAAATCGACAAACGCAAGCTTTCTCACGCGGGCGCGGATCGGCTTAAACTGCTCCTGCACGACGTACTGCCCCAGAAGCTCCCGCTCCCGATCGAAATCGTCGAAAAAATCTTCCCGACTCTTGCGGTTTTGGCGCCGTATGCTTTGATACGCCTTCAGATACGTCTCTTTATCCAGCAGCTCGACGGCTTCGTCGACCCAAGCTTCCCCCAGAGCCGACTTCTGACGCTCCTTCAAGAGGCTAAGCAGCCATTCCGCAGTGAGACGGAGCCGGTTCGGTACCGAAATGGAGCCGTCAAGCGCGTAGAAAAATGCTTGAATTTGCGCAGCCGAAACGAATACATCATCCCGGTAAGCGATATCCCGGAATTTCATCCCTTCTTTGCCGAGCACGCTTAAGTGCCGGTCGATCAGCGTTACGAAATCCGTCGTTGCTTTGTAGCGGATGCCCGCCATGCGTGCTTCGTATCCGGGCTCATTCTCGGCCGTTAGGGCATATTCCAGCTGTACGTACGGGTTTTCGAGCTTGAACGACTTGCCCAGCCGGATGGCCAGGTACTCCTGAAACGTCGTCTGCTGCATATTTTCTTCGCCAAGCTCAGGAAGTACGGTCGATACATAGCTGTTGAACATCGGGTTCGGCGAGAACAGCACGATTTGGTCCGCGCTTAAAATGCCGCGAAACCGGTAAAGCAAATACGCGACGCGCTGCAGCGCCGCGGATGTTTTGCCGCTTCCCGCCGCTCCTTGGACAAGGAGCAGACGGCTCCGTTCATCGCGGATAATGCGGTTTTGCTCGCGCTGGATCGTGCCGACGATGCTTTTCATGGCAGCGTCGGACTGTCTGCCTAGCACTTCCTGAAGAAGCTCGTCGCCAATCGTGACGCCCGTATCGAACAGACTCCGGATATGGCCGTCCCGGATAACGAACTGGCGCTTCAGCTTCAGCTCCCCGCTGATCGTCCCCATCGGCGTCTGTACCTTCGCCGGGCCGGGCGGGTAATCGTAATAAAGGCTCGCAATCGGCGCACGCCAATCGTAGATCAGATAACGCTCATCGGAGGAATCCCGCAGCGATGCGATGCCCAAATAAACGCGGTCGACCGGCGCGCCTTCCTCCTGGAAGTCGATCCTTCCGAAATAGGGAGACGATTTCAACTTCTTCAACGTCTTCAATTGCCGGGCGGCTTGCAAGTGCGTCCGCTCACGCTCGGACAAAATCTCCGCTTGCTGCTTCAAGCTTGCATAGGTTTCGGCCATTTCGACCGAATCCTCGAAGTTCACGGTTACTTCGTCCCAGAAGTTTTTGCGGATATCGACCATTTCGTCTCTGGTTTCAGCGGTTTGCTGAGAAAGCGCATCGATGCGCGTATTGATTTGCTTGACAACCATGTCGACCCGGTCCTGCTCCAATTTATGGTCAAGATTCAACCTAAACCCATCCTCTCCAATAAATAAGATGAATCCTTCGGCGGCACTCCGAAACCAAAACATCTAGCGAATCCACCGTATATACATATTCTCGGGACGCCGTCGAGCGCCTCTTTTTTTATGTATAGAAGAACTCCCTTCACGGGCAATCGTGCCGGTAAAGGGAGTTCTGTTTTCGATTAGGCTCTTGTTTCGACCATCGCGTTGCCAAACACCTTGGCTTCTTTCTGCGCTTCCTCGATCGCCTTCGCTTTAATGGACTCCGCTTGATCGGGCATCGCATTCATGCCTTCGACGAAAATGCCTTTGAAATCGGTAATGCCGAAGAAGCTCATAATCGCCGTCAAGTGCCGGTGGCCGCATTCCATCTCGGCCGCAGGACCTTCGGAATACACGCCGCCTCGCGCTTGAATGTGAATAGCCGATTTGTTCGGCAGCAAACCGACCGGACCTTGCGCGGTATACTTAAAGGTTTTGCCCGCGACGCAAATCGCATCGATATAAGCTTTCATGATTGGCGGATACGAGAAGTTCCACATCGGCGTTGCGAATACATACTTGTCCGCTTCAACGAACTGATCCACCAGCTCGCCCAGCCGGGTTACCTTCTGCTGCTCTTCTGCGGACAGCTGGCTGAAATCGCCTCCGCTCCGCAGCTTGCCCCAGCCGCTGAACACGTCGGCATCGATATGGGGAATGGGAATGTTGTACAAGTCCAAATGAACGATTTCATCCTGCGGATGCGACTCACGGTAGGAATCGATGAATGCTTTGCCGACAGCTAAGCTATACGAAGTCTGATGGTCATGCGGATGAGCGGTAATGTAAAGAACCTTTGCCATTGCGTAACGATCCCTGCCTCTTCGTTAGATTGACGGACACGCTGTTTAGGGTGTACCGGCACAGGCTAACCGATGTACGGCCGATCGTCGCATGGCAGGAAGACTTATTGGAGACAATGTCAATATGTACTGTGCATGTTCATGCCCGGCTCAAGGCAGAGCGTTTGTTATTCAATATCGTTGTGCGGTACATAACGCTGAACACGAAACTCTTCCTTTTTAGCGCTGAGAGCGCTCACAACTTATGTTACCCCGCTTTAGCCATCATAACATCGATAAAATGCTGCGCAGCCGGCGGCAGCGACTCGCCCTCCCTCGTATAGAGCACGATCGGATTTCGCAGGTCGGCTCCTTCCGCCCATACTCTGGCAAGCTCACCTCTGGAAACCGCTTTGTTCGCCTCCAAAGCAGAAACGAAGGCGATGCCAAGACCTGCGGCAACCGCATGGATCGATTCATGAACGCCGCTTACCTGCAAGGCTGCTTCCGGCACGTTCGTGCCATTCACGCGGCATAGCGATAGCAGCCGCTCTCTTGCCGCACTACCCGATTCGCGCATGATGAAGGGCTCTTGCATGAGCGCCGAGAACGGAATATGCCGCCCGGCGTATCGATGCTCCACGGACGAAACGAACCATAGCTCGTCCTCGAGCAGAAGCGTCCGGTTCAGTCCGGCACGCGGTTCGCCGCCGCCCCCGATAACCGCCAGATCCGCTTCATAATGAAGCAGCGCTTCGAGCGCGTCGTTGGCGTTCAATGTTCGCAAGCTGACTTGAACGGCCGGGCAAACGCCGCGAAAGGAAACAAGCTGCTCCAGCAGCAGAAAGTTCGCAGGCAGGGAGGTCGCGGCGATGCGAAGCTCTCCTGCTTCTCCGGCCCGATATTGCTCGATGTCGCGGGTGATTTCGTTTTGCAAGGCAAACAGCTTGGCCGCATGCGCAGCCAGCCGCTCGCCCGCTTCAGTCAGCAAAATTCCTCTGCCTTTAGGCGCCAGCAGCGTCAATCCTAGCTCATTAGCCATATTTCGCACATGCGCGGTCACGGCAGGCTGACTGATCCGGAGGATTTCGGCTGCCCGCGTTATGCTGCCAGATGCGGCGACATGATGAAAGACGATCAGTCCGTATAGATTCATTGTTGGGGTTAAACCTCCTCTATCGGCACAACTATCATAATTACAAGTTATGAGAAGCGAAAATCATTGTAATAGAATTATTGATTATTTCAATTTATTGTATGAAGTATAAAGCATTACCACAAGCGAACAAACATTAAAGAACAGGTAAAGGGAGATGCAGAGACGATGAAAGCGGAATGTGTGGCATGCGGGGCGGAAATGAGCGTAGATCAAAGGCCAATGCGCTACCAATGCGCTTGCGGAGGCTTGCTGCGGATTGTGCATGATTTTAGGCATGTGGATGCGGAGCGGCTTAAACGGGTGTTCGATGAACGGCGAGGCATGCGGCACTGTCTTCATGCAAGCGGAGTATGGCGGTATAAGGAGCTCATTGCGCCGGAATTGCCGGATCGCGAAGCGGTGACGAGAAACGAAGGAAATACGGGGCTGTATGAGCCGGATGCGGTTCGGGAATTTGCCGGCGGCATCCGCAGGCTTCACTTAAAGGCGCAGAGCGAGAACCCGAGCGGGTCCTTCAAGGATAACGGGATGGCAGCAGCCGTGTCTCATGGGCGCTGGCTCGGCTACGATTCATTCGCCTGTACCTCTACCGGCAATACCTCTTCCTCTCTGTCGATGTATGCGGCAGTCATGGGCATGCAGTCGATCGCGCTTGTGCCAAGCAGCGAGGTATCGCCGAACAAAGTGCTTCAGACCGTTGGTTATGGCGCGCAGGTCCTCGCCTTTGACGGAACCTATGATGACGGCATCCGTTGGCTGCAGGCGCAAGCTGAAGAGCAGGGCTATTATGTATGCAATTCGGTGAATCCTTTAAGGATCGAGGGGCAAAAGAGTTTGATCTATGAGCTCGCCCAAGACCTGGCCTGGCAATTGCCGGACTGGATCGTACTGCCGGGCGGAGCGCTTAGCAATGCCTCGGCGCTCGGGCAAGGATTGAGCGACTTGTACACGATCGGATTCATTGACAAGCTGCCGCGGGTAGCCGTCGTGCAGGCCGAAGGCGCCAGTCCGTTTCACCGAATGGCTGCAGGCGCATCGAAGCGGCTAGTGCCGGAGCCTAAGCCATCCACGCGCGCCTCCGCGCTCAATATCGGCAATCCGCCAAGCTGGCTAAAGGCGCTTCGGATGCTTGAGCTGACAAACGGCGTCACGGTCGCCGTCAGCGATGCGGAGATTATGGAGGCGAAAGCGTGCATCGACCGCAGCGGCGTCGGCTGCGAGCCCGCATCCGCTGCGGCCGTCGCCGGACTCCGCAAACTGGTGCGCGAAGGCGTCGTCGCGCGTGACGAAACGGCGGCTTGTATTCTGACCGGCAGCATGCTGAAGGATACGGACGCGCTTCGCGAATTTCATCTGGAGGGTAAGTGGAATGCGCCCGAGCTGCGCAATCCGCCTCGCCTGATCCGACTATAGCCTTTCTGCTACATCCTGCAAATTTCTTGGGGACAGCACTCGCAGTGACAACGTTCCCGCAAATAATCGAGATTATGAATAAGGATGTATCCGTCCTGAATAGCGATGATGCCCTCTTTTTTCATTTCGTTTAGCATTCTGTTCACGCTTTCCCGGGTCGTCCCGACCATATCCGCCATTTCGGAATGCGTCATATTTAAAGGGAGAAACAAGCTGCCGTCACGGTGTTCGCCGTAGGTATTGCTAAGTCGAATGAGAAGCGAGCATAGCGCCCCTGATTTCCCGAACATCATCAGATCGCGGAGCTTCATTTGAGTCATCCGGTGCATGAGCCCCATCCACTTCATAAACTCAATAGCCAAATCACCGTGCTGCATCAAGAGCTCTTCAAGGTCCTTCTGCTTCATGATCCCGATTTCGCCTTCCTCCATGACGACAGCGTTAAACGCATGGACAGAATCTCGGAACGGATCGATTTGCCCGAACATATCTCCTCGCACATGTTGATAAAGCGTTAATATCCGCCCATTATCGGCCGCTTTCGTGATGCGTACCTGACCTTGTTTGATATAGTACAATTTATCGGCAGCATCGCCTTCTCCAAAGAGATTGTGACCGGCTTTCACGGCTTTCATTTGCATGATGCTTTGGAGACGCGCAAAATTTTGAGCGGAGAATAACGGCTCTTGCTCGATAGTCATACCTTTTACTGCGTTATTCACCGATCGTTTGCCTGCCATGCGATACTCTTCCCCCTCCACTGACCTACATCTATCATAAGCGATGCCGGTGATTCCTCCAATCGGGGAAACGCTGGATTGGGTGAAAATTTCCTGTTCTGTGATAATCATCACAGCGAAAGGTTGCGTAAACCTTGTATCATCTTCTGTAAGAGTCTCGTTGTTCATTATATTCGAGGGGAGCCGATCGGCATGATAACGTGCACGGAGTGCGGTAAAATGAACGGGCATGGCGAAGTCGGAAAAAATTGGATATGCGATGATTGCAAAGTCGTGTATAAGGAACAAGAGCAGCAGACGGACGGGGAGGAACCTAAGTCCGACGAAGAAAACCGCCCTGTATAAGGGCGGTCAGGCTGTCGTAAAAATAATTAGGATCAATCGATTCGGGGCAAGTAACGCCTCTGGCAACCTTTAGATTTCTAAGTAAGGCTATTATTGTGCAAATAAGCGCTGGAGCATCCGTTAGAATTTACGAGCTCTCTCATGCTGCCGCGCACACGCTGACCATATGGGCTGTCTATTCTCTTGAGAGAGAGCGAACGTGTAGGTTTTAACGGACATGAATGTCCGTTAGAGTCCTAAAATGATCAAGTTCAATTTATAACGGACATAAATGTCCGTTAGAGCTATATTTGTTCGTAAAAATCAAGTTTTTCGAATCTAACGGACATTCGTGACCGTTAGGTTAGGTTTATTCGATTTTTAAACGTTTAACGGACATACATGTCCGTTAGACTATACTCCGACCGCCCTATATAAGGGCGGTTTTTTTTGAGGAATGTTCCGTTAACTTTCTGCTAGTTAACAATGATTTTGTAAGGGTAAGGATCAAGATCGATTGTCCCTGTCCCTTTGTCCGTTCCCTCAATCGTAACTTCTGTCCTGAAAACCGCTGCTTTCTTCTCCGATCCAAGCCAAACTCTCTTGGGTGCGGATACTATCAATAACCCATCCTCGTCTCCGACAGCGGCAAAAGAAGGATCGCTATCTTTATAACCATCTAGTCCAAGATTGTTCTTCATTAAAGTCTTAGTGCGGGTTACGTCATTTACAACTAGCCCAATTTCACTAATATTTACAAAGGTTGAGCTCGTAAAAGATATATCGATTTCGTTGTTCAAGGAATGTCTGGCTATAAACTCAACAATGTTGCCGGCAGGGTCATCAAAGTAGATGGATGTAGCATCCCATGTATGGAAGTAAGCTTTGTAGGAATGATTAGGGAGAAGATTCAACGCTACTGCTTTAGAACGTAACCAAATGATGGCTTCATCCATTTTGTTTTCCGGTATGTCAAAGGCAAAATGATAAAAAGGGACTTCATCGGCATGTTCTGTCAGCTCAAAAGTTAAGCAGGATGCCCCTACAGATACAGTAAATGCATCTTTTGAACTTTCAAGTAAAGGAAGTTCAAGAATTCGAGTATAAAACGCCTGCAGTTTTTCCAACTCTTTCGTGAGCAGCCTTAAACGCTGTATTCGCAAATAGATCACTCCCCGTGCAATACTGACTAGCCCATTAGGGTTAATAATTTGCACACATTATACTCGGCGGTCTCCCGCTCGTGCTGAGGCAGCCGTTTCAAGAGCGCCAGTGAAGCGTACGGAACCTTTATCGCATGCGGGTCCTTATACGTGTTCGACCAATAGTCCTCCGATAGAATGCCGGTGAATTTCGGACTCATCACTTCATTTGGTTTTGCCAGGTCCGGTACCGCCCGGTTCAACTGCATTTGCAGCCGATGATTGCGCATCCCCGCCTTGGTCAGCTCGCCGTAACCCAATCGTTCCAGCTCCAAGAGCGCATGCGCGTGGGTAATCCCATGCTCTTGCTCACCTGCCAAGAAATAAGTTTGACCGTCGATCACTTGATCCGGGAAAACGGAAGCCAGCTCCGCAAACGACTGATCCACCATATCAGCAGCGCTTGAATAGACCGGAATATCATGAGCATCTTCCTCTGTAAGCCCCAGATAATCGTCGATTTCCCAGTAACGGTTCGGCCGATCCTGCAAGGTACGCTCCAGCATCTGGCTCAAACCTTCGATCACGGATGGCGTAACTAAATCCGGACGATCGTTCAGCGCCTTCAAAGCCAGCACCCCTAATGCGAGCCCATGTCCGGAGCTTCGCAGCTTCTCCGTATTCGCCTTCAAACCGGCGATGAAACGCGCAAGCAATTCCGGGATCGCTTGCTCGCTTTCAATGGGGGCGAACCATTCCGAATACCGCTCGATGTAGGCATTGCAGGTACGCTCTATGCCTGCTTGGACATGCGTCGAAAGCTCGTTTTCCTTGAGCATGTAGTAGCCGGCGAGAAGCGCGGCGCCAAAATGTCCGTTGAACCATGACAGCTTGCCGCCGCGAGCCATGCCGACAATCCCTAACGCCAAATAGTCATCCCACGTATGCATCCAAATCCCCCTCCCATAAATTACATTCGACTTTATATACATAATAGTATATAAAGTTCGGAATAGGCAATAGCTAAAAGTTCGACCCCAATAAAAAACCACCCTTACTCAGGGCGGTTGCTTCAATCTGCTTTATTTAATGTTCCGCTCTGAATCGATCCAGCTTGCGATCGCTCGCAGCAACCAGCCATAGCACGGCAATGCAGCAAGGCGCATAGATGAGCCAATATTGCCATAACGGTATCATGATCTTTAATATCCCTAGCCTCATCAGAACGACATGCGTCAAAAATATGACGAGCAGTGAACCCGCTTTGCCCCAAGGCTGACGCGTCACCGTTACGCCTACGGTAAGCGCGATCGCTTTGAAGAAAGCATCTATAGCGGAAAAAAAGATATCGTCATGGTAAGGATCTTCAAAATACCCGATATGGAAGATGCGAACGCCGGTTAAGGCTAGCGCATAGACGAGCGTTCCCAGGACGCTCCACGCAAACATCAGAAGCGTAATGATTTCGATCGCCCGATAGCGTCCGGACAGCCAGATCGGCCATTGTCGAGAGAACCGGAAGAAAACAAGCAGCAATAGGATCGTATACGCTGTTTTCCACCAATAATGCTCGTAAACCCCCAGTTGTAGAAACGACCATTCTATTCCGCCAAAAGCAAGCGCCAGACAGACGATCCACCGCCAGTTCAATCGGTAGACGGCGATGTAAGCGGCAGCGACCGGCACTGCGAGCAAATTGGAACAGACAGCTCCCAACGCGTTGTCGTAATAAGAGATGCCGACAAGGTGAGGTGAATACCGGTAACAATCGTGCAAAATGAAAATAAAAAATTCAAACACATAGATCATGCCCGAGAAGGAAAGCAGCAGGATCAACGGCCATGCCGCGCGTTTATGGATCAATAAGATCAACAAGGCAATCGCACAAAGCGCGACAAGGATGAGATAAGGAATGGAGTTCGGCGACACAGGATAGGACCCTTTCCGAATGGAGATAAATTCTATTTTCGCCATTCGAGAATGGAAACAGACTCATGGCAGAAATATTAAAACGAGAGCTCTATGCCCTCGTTTCATGTCGTCCTGAATTCCCCGGCCTTCCGGCGGCGCCAGGCAGCGTGACAGTAAAGGCCGTTCCGGCGCCGAGCTCGCTGCTTGCCGCTATCGTGCCGCCGTGCAGCTCAACGATGCGCTTCGCGATGGACAGGCCGAGACCGCTGCCGCCAGCCATGCGGTTGCGGGCCTTATCTGCTTTGAAGAACCGTTCGAAAATATGCGGCAGATCCGCTTCCGAAATGCCCGCGCCCGTATCGGAAATCCGAACGCTTTCGCCTCCGCCCGTCCTGAATGCCGCTACATGAATCGTGCCGCCATCCGGCGTGAACTTGATGCTGTTTGACAGCAAGTTCATCCACACTTGGGACAACAGCTCTTCGTCTCCGTTCGTTGACAGCTCTTCCTCGAGATTAACGTCCATCTGCAGCCGCTTCTCCGTCCACTGCGGCTCGCAGGCCAGTATCGTGGCACGCAGCTGCTGATCGAGGCGGAAGGTCTTCACTCGCAGCGGCTGCTTCTCCGATTCCAGGGTTGTCAGCTTCAGTAAATTATCGCTCAGTCTCGACAGCCGAACGCTCTCGGTTTCGATGATACCGGCATAGTGCCGGCGGTTCTCTTCCTCTAAGCCGTCCTGCTGGAGCACGCGCGCAAATCCGCGAATGGAAGTAAGCGGCGACTGTATCTCGTGCGACACATTCGAGATGAACGCTTGCCGCATTTGCTCCATTTGACTTAACTCAGCCGCCATATCATTGAGGCTGACGGCAAGCTTCTCGAAATCGCCGTGCATCCGCTGCGGCTTCTCGATGCTGACGGAGAAATCGCCCTTCGACATCCGGCGGATGGCCGAAATGTAAAGATTGATCCCTTCCCGCTGCTTCCATGGCCGGCCAATGACAAACAATACGGCAAACAACAGCAGGAAACCGAGAAATACCGTAAAAAGCTGCTGCCCGAAGCCCCGATACAAGCTCGGCACTTCACGCTCCGTGAACAAGGCATACCTCACGCCGCCGATATCGACGGGAATGCCGGCCAGAGCTTCCCCTTTCGCAAAAAAATGCGGACGATAGACGTCTTCGACCGTCCTGCCGCCAAGGACATCGTCGGTCTGCTTCTTCGTCACCGTCGTCCCGGTTAACTGCGCCCAATCCCCGATCCGCCGCTCAAGCCCATTCGAATCGACAACAAGGAAGCGATAGCCTTGATCGCGGGCAAGCGGCTGCAGCGCATCCGTCCACGACTCCGCTTGCTTCCGGTCCGACAGCGTTCCCGCAATCAAATCCGCATCATGAATCAGCGCGGATGTAGCCGCGGAATGGCCCCGTCGCTCTTTCGTATAGGACACGATCGTAAACGCAACCGTATAGCACGTATAAATCGCAGCATTCATGAGCAGGATGCCCGCAAGTCCGAGCAGCGCCCGTTTCCATTTCGCCATGCCGTTCAAACCTCCAGCCGATAGCCGAGGCCGCGGATCGTTTGAATGCGGAACCGGCTCAGCTCTTCGGGAAACTTCTCCCGCAGCCGCTTAATATGAACATCGACAGTTCGCTCATCGCCCTCGTAATCGTAGCCCCAAAGCTGCTCGATCAGCTGCTCCCGCGAGAAGGTTTTGCCCGGATAACTGGCTAGCTTGAACAGCAGCTCGAATTCCTTCAGCGGCAGCGTCATCGCCTCGTCGCCCATCGTCACGGCGAAGGTAGACCGGTTCAACGTGACCCCGCCGGCCGTCACCGTCTTGGAGGTCGCGATTTTGTAACGCTTCAGCAGCGCCTTCACCCGTGCAACAAGCTCGAGCGGCTCGAACGGCTTGACGAGGTAATCGTCTGCGCCAAGCTCGAAGCCTTTCAGCTTCTGGCTCGTCTCGCCTTTGGCAGTCAGCATGAGCACAGGCAGCTCCGCCGACTCGCGAAGCTCCCTGCACAGCTCCCATCCGTCCATATTCGGCATCATTACATCGATAATGGCAAGCTGTACCTGCGTGTTCTCCAGCATGGCGAGCGCCTCCCGCCCGTCGGCGGCTTCCGCGATTTCGAAGCCCTCCCTGGCTAGAAGCAGCGAAACAAGCTCGCGAATATAGGGATCGTCATCCACGATCAGCAGTTTGGTCATGGGGATCATCTCCGGTCGTAAAGGAATAGTCGTGCAGCATGAAACCACTATAAGGCCGAACTGTGAACGCAATATGAACGGCGATTCGAGTCCGCCTCTCTGCCATCATTTTCCTCTATTGTACCGATGAGCGAATTCGACTTGCAACTAAAATGAAAACGAGAGCCATACGATTTTGTATGCTCTCGTTTCACTTCTATTATCTGTCTGTCGTCGTCAAGCTTCGATCAGGCCCTGTCTCGCGGACTTCGCATACCATTCCTTCAATACCCGTTCCGCCTTCTTGCCGTAAATATCGAATCCGGCATTCGCCTGCGCCTCTTGCTCATCGTAGAGCTTCACGCTCCAATCCCACCAGAAGAAGCCGGCAAACCAGGGCTCATCCCAGAACACTTTCAAGACCGAGCCGTAGAAGTTCGCCTGCTCGTCTTCGCTGACCGGCAGTTCGGTATGCGTGAAATCCCATGGCATCGTTGCGCAGCCAAGCGCGCTTCGGCAGCCGATCTCCATGAAGATCACCGGCTTGCCGAACTTGGCATGCAGCGCAGCCATTTTCTCGCGTACGGGCAGCCAGTTGGCAATCATATCTTCCTCGCTGGCTCCGGGCTCCTTCCCTACCGGATAATAGGCGCTCGTTCCGATCAGATCCACATGGTCGAACCACTTGATCCGTTCTTCCGAGCCATGGTTGGCGTTATAGACGATCGGACCGTCGTAAATGCCGCGGATCCGTTCGATCAATCGCACCCAATGCTCATGCTTGGCTTCCGTCTTGACCATTTCGCAGCCGATACAGAACATCTCGCAGCCCAGCTCTTGGGCCAGCTCGGCGTAATGGCTCAAGAAGTTGCCGTACGAGCTGAACCACTCGTCCCAGTAAGGCTCCGCTCCCGATTCCTCCGGGAACCCGATATGCGCCCGCCAAATGCCGTCCTTGGAGTTGACTACAGGCTTCAAGCATACTTTCAAGCCCAATGCCTTGGCCTCTTTGACGGCATGCTCAATATCCCGGTCGGTCATCGTTCGACCGTAATCGAAGGGGATTTCCGTCGAGTACACGTTATTTTGCATCGTATAAAAGGATAATGCGATCCATTCGCTGCCGGTGGCGCTTAGCTTACGGAGAGAATCCATAGCGTAGGGCTGCCGATATGAGCCTCGTGAACTGTTCCATCCATACGTCATCCCTTTAATGAATAAATCGGTAGTCAACGCGTCCCTCTCCTTTACGTTGTTATGATCGCTCTGGCAATGGATAGCTTCGCAGGTCGGGAAGCTCATCGCGCGTCACCGTGAACGGATGGCTGTAAAATGTCCGAAGCATCTCCCACTCCGTATACTGCTCGGTGGACACGAACCCGCCATACCATGTACAGTTCCAAGCCCATAGCGCCCCATCCGCAAGCATGCTGTCCGGATCGGGAAGCGGTCCGTTCTCGGACAGCGCGATGATTTTGATTGCCGAAGTATACTCGAGTGCCTGACAGAATCGCGGCAGATTCGAACTATAAGTGCGCTCCGGCGCGTAAATATCCTCGCCGATGATATCGACGTATTCGTCGCCGGGATACCAGTCTTTATGCTGGCCGTTCCAAACCCAAATCAGATTATGCAGTCCATGCAAGCCGGTCATGCGCTCGTACATCAGCTTCCACAGCTGGATGCAAGGCTGAGCCCCTTTCGCGCCCCACCAGAACCAGCCGCCGGACGCTTCATGCAGCGGTCTCCACAGCACGGGAACGCCGGCATCCCTGAGCTTGGCCAGCAGGCCGGAAATGACGTCGATATCGCGAAGAAGGAGCTTATACGCTTCGGAATCGGGATCCGCCATCGCAGCGGCCAAATCGAACGTTGTCGCGGACGTATAGAAACCGCGGTGCCAGCCGTTATCGGGCGGTTGATCGACTAAATCCTTCGGCGCGTTCCAATGCCAGCAGAAGGTAACGATGCCGCCTTCTTCCCACCATTTCAGCGCCAGCTCCGTATCCGTCCCGACCGCCCCCCGTTCCGTGCGCGAGGGCGAGTCGTTCATGAAATCAAATCCGCCGATAGCCGGATATTTACCCGTTTCTTGATAGATGAAGTCTACCTCGGGCGTCGAAATGACGCCGATTTGCTGCCCGGTCAGCATTTTGCTGCCGTATGCATCGCACAAGAACGCCATCAGCCGTTTGGCGCTATCGTCGGCATTCGGATTGATCAATTTCGGTTCCACTTGAAAACGATGCTTCCAAGCTATCGCTGACATGTTCCGCCTCCCATTGCTTGGCATGTTGGATAATCCTGAATTTAGTTCCGTTTAATCGTGAATGCCAAATCGGCTTGGGACGACGCGGGAGCAGTTAGAACGAGCTTGCCGCCCGACGCTTCGGCAGAACTTTCGCCTAGTTGCTTGCCCGACCAAGTGTCGTACCAGGACAACGCGTAGGCGCCGTCCGGCCAATCAGGCAGCGTCACCGACTTGCCGCCGGCACCGTCTTTCTCGGCGAGCAGCCAGCCGTAAGAGTGCCGCTCCCCTTGCATCGCCCATGCTTGCGCCTCTCCGTCCTCGCTATCGCCGCCGTTCACCGGAACGCGCTTCTCGCGAAAATCAATTTGAGCGGCAAATGAAGCAAAATGCTTCATTTGCATAAACATCTCGTCGCTCACCTGCCCGAAATCCCACCAAATTGGCGAGGACGCCAGGCCGTTTGCGAACGAAACCCAGATCGCTTGATGATACTTCAGCGTATCGGTTACATTTCCGGTTTCACCGATGATGAGCGGTTTTTCGTAGCTGTCCCATCGTTTTCGAATATCTTGGGCATAAGCCTTATAGTTGAGGTTGTAGTAATTTTCCCTGTCGGCTAGATCGAGCGTACGGTAGCCAAAATCCCAATAATCCTGCCGGCTGCCGGCCATCGAGCCCATCGTCGGATGCCCGTACGGATCGTGCTCCTTGAAATAGTCGTGCACCTTCGTCGTCCAGGCGTCGGTATCGGCCGTACTGCCGTGCACCCACCCGTCCGTACCGTTGATCTCGCAAACCAAATCCCAGATGCCGATTGCGCTGCTGTATCCCCATCGGGCAATGATGTAACGGTACAAATGTTCCTGATGCGTCCACATATCCTCGCTCGTGAAGAAATCTTTCGCTTCGCCGATCGCCGCATAGCCGCTCTTCTTCCAAGCGGCAGGCCACCCGTCCAACGTATCGGCGAGCGAATCGTGCGGCCAAATGACAAAGTTCATATGCAGCCCCCGCTGCTCGAACGATTCGATCAAATCGTCGATGCGCAGCGCTTTGAGCGGGTCGATCTTCTCGACGCCGAACGTGGCCGATTGGAGCTGATCGTCGCCGCCGCCGTTTCCGGAGCTGTCATAGTTGCCGTTCCAATAGGTGATCAGGTTGCCGCCGTGCTCCGCGATTTTATCGAGGTTCACGTCGGTGATGCCCCACGGGTAGGCTACGCCTATGCCGTAGAAAGTAGAGCCGTCCCGATACTCGAGAAACCGTTTATTGGCTTGAGAGAGCTGAATCCAGCCGCGATTGCTCGAAGGGATCGCCTCGAACGAGCCCTCGGGTCCGCTGCTCTCCGTACCTGAGCTTGCAGCATGCAGCCGGTAGCTCCATTTGCCCGTTTCATCCGGAGAGAACCGGATTTTCCAAGCAAAGCCGGTTCCATCGTAGAACCCGTTCACCTTCCACTTCTTCCCGCTAGGAGACGTCAGCTCCATAGAGAGGTCAATCTGATTCGGATCGTAGGGATTTGTATAGTCGGCTTCCAGCTCAAGCTTAAGCTCGAATTTCGCATACAGGTCGACTGCGGTCGTATTGGCCTGAACATTGAGAATGACCGGCGCTTTGGCCGACTGTGCCGGAGAAGCCGGATCAGCCTGAGCAGAAGAGGGCGCAGGCTGATCCTTCGGAGGCTTGCCGGACGTCCGGCCCCCGTCCTCCATCAGGTAAACCGCCGCTGCGACAGCGAATACGCCGATGGCAGCGGCCAAGCTTAGGTTTCGTTTGTTCATGCCACGCTTCTCCTCTTGTGCGGCTGCGGCCGTTTAACCGACGACACCCGTACGTTCTACGCTCTCAACGAAGAACCGCTGAACGAAGAGATACATGACCACGAGCGGTGCGATCGCGAGCAGAATGCCGGTGTCCACGATCATCGACACGAGGTTCGGATCCACCTTCACGTTCGAGCCGGCGCCGACGCCGAGAATGCCCGGCAAGTACTGGTTGGCATCCGCCGGCAAGGAGGCGATCTTGATCGCCATCAGATTGCTTTGGCTCATGAACAGCGAGCTGTAGAACGTATCGTTGTACTGCCAAACAAATGCGAACAGCGTCACCGTAATGAGCGGCGGAATGGCGTTCGGCATCATGATGGTAAAGAACGTCCGGAAGCCTCCCGCTCCGTCGATGAGCGCCGCTTCCTCGATCTCCGCCGGCATTCCGCGGAAGAATTGACGGAAAATATAAATGTACAAGCCCGATTTCAAGCCGTTTGCCAGCGCAGCCGTAATGAGAGAGGGCCAGTACGTATTCAGCATGTTGATGCCTTCCTTGCCCGTGAACAGATTCACCATGCCCAAGACGTCAAAATTACGGAAATGCAGGTACATTGGCACCATCAGCGTGCTGGACGGAATGAGGATCGTAAGAATGACCAGCGTAAACAGAATGTTTCTTCCCGGAAACGTGAATCTGGCGAAGCCGTAGCCCGCAAGCGCGCACGATACCGCCTGCAGCACCGTCGTCGAACAGACGAATAACAGCGTATTTTTGAGCAGCGGCCAATAATTCAGTACGCTCATCGCAAGCCGGATATTTTCGGTCGTGAAATGAACGGGGATCATGTAGATCGTCGGATTGTAAATGTCTGCCTTGTCTTTGATGGCGACGGAAATCTGCTGCAGGAGCGGGTAGATGATCACGAACGAGATCCCGATGATCAGGATGTAGCGGAAAATCGACCAAAGCAGCTCAATCGATTTGTTCTTCGCTTTCATCATCCGTAAGACCACGATCTCGTTTTCCATAAGCGAACCTTTCAAACCGTTTTCCTCCCATCTATCGTCAGTTATAGTAGAACACTTTCCTGGAAACCAGTATGCCGACGACAATGAGGATGACGCTGATGACAATCGTATAGATCCAGGACATTGCGGCGCTCAGGCCGAAATTTTGCGATTGGAAAGCCGTGGTGTAGATCGTTCTCGTGAGCTGGCTTTCCGTAAAAGAATCAATGATCGTATAGATGATGTTCGTCAGAATGAGCGGGCTCACCATCGGGAACGTAATCTTCCAGAACGTCTCGTACGGCGTTGCCCCTTCCATCTTCGCCACCTCGTACATCGTAACCGGGACGGACTGGAGAGCCGCTAGGAAAATCAAGATTTGGACGCCGGAGCTGCTGATGATCTCATAGATCCGGAGCACGGCATCGATGATGTAATCGATGAACCAGACAGGCATGCCCGCATCGGAGAGCATGAATACAAGCGAAAGCGGGTCGAAGCCGTTCTGCGCAAGCCCCAATTCCTGCGCCACCTCGGAGCTGCCCGTCAATTGGATCAAACCCGAGGACTGGGCCGCGGCTACGGCCCCCGAAGCGAGAATGACCGGCAGGAAGAACACCGCTCTGGCAAGCGGCCTGCCTCTGAATTTCGAATTCAGCATTGCGGCCGTAAACAAGCTGAAGAACAGGATCATCGGCACGTTCCATGCCATTTCCGTCAACGACTCGGTCAGAATCCGGTTGTAGTTCGGATCGACCGAGAGCGCATCGGTAAAGTTCTTCAGCCCGATAAAGTCGAGCGAGTATCCGCCGGGAGCCACCTTCAGCTCGCTGAAGCTAAAGTGCAGCGATTGCACGAGCGGCGTCGCGAACAGGAACACGAAGCCAAGCAGCCAAGGCATAATAAACGCGACTCCGAGAAAAGCACGCTTTTGCGACAAGGTCAATCGTCTAAGGTTCACTGGTTGTCACCGCCTACCAAGAAATTTTTCGCCCCGATTTGAACGCCGTCTACCGTAGCCGGCTTATCCGTATAGTTCACATAGACAGATGTGCCGTTGTCGTAACGAACTTGAACGACGCCCGGCTGGTGCTGGATATGCTCCTCTATCGCGCTCGACTGCAGGCCGGCTAACGCATTGTTCACTTTGCCGTAAAGGCTGGCGGCATCTTGCAGCCAATCGGTGTAATGCGTCGAGAACAGCGATTCATACGACGTGAACTTCAGTTTGGAAGACGATTCGTACGACCAGAAGAAATGCGGCGCGGCGCCGTACTCCACCGAGCGCAGCAGGTGGTAGGTCAGATCCTGGTTATCATCCAGGTTCATCGCCGAACCGGCGTAATCCTTGTAGCCATGAAGAACCATTTCATAGAACGGAATCTCTTGGTCCGCAATGCTGAACCCGCTGGAAGCCATCGGCACATTAATAAGCTGGTCCGCATATTGGAGCGCATAGGCATTGCCGCCGGTCAGCAGCATGTTCGGATAGCTTTTCTCCAGCTTGCCAAGCTGCTCGGTCACGATGTTCTTCGCCACATCGCGGAATACGACGCGGTTCACCCGGTAGTCCGCCTGAAGCGAATCTCCCATGTCGCGCAGCGAAACGGCATCGAGACCATAGCTGTCATAGTCGTCGATAAACTGATCTACGAAATAAGGCAGCTTCGCAGGTGAAAGCAAGTATAAGGAGCCTAGCGAGAGATCCATCGCATTGAGGGCGCGGTTGATCGGCGCCAGCATCGCCTGCTCTCGCGTTACGAATCGCGCTGCGTCCGAGGCCGGTTTAAAATCGCGATTGTCGCGAAGCACATGCTGGAATGCGACATCCGGATACAAACCGCCGCCCGTCGCCTTAAGCTGCTCCGCGAGCTGCTTGAGCTCGTTCTTGCTGCCCAGCTCGCCGTCCATGTTCACGTTCTTCGGCACCTTATGATCGATGCCTTCATTGAACCAGCCTACGTATCTCATTTGGATATTCGAGACGCCGGCCGTTTCCAGCTGCTTGGCGATTTCTCCGGCTTGCTTCACCGTCGTCATCGGCATTAAACCTTTATACGGTATGCCAAGGAACGACTTGCGCTTATCGACAGCGCCAAGCACGTCGAGGTAGAATGGCAGCGCCGCGGAGCCCGACGCTTCCTTCGGCTTGAGCACGCTCTCCTTGATCAGCTTCTCGCGGTACAGCTTCGCCATGCCGGAATAGTTCGCATCCCCGCCGGACAGGAAGTTGTAACGAATCTGCAGATCGCCTTGAAAGGCTTTCTCAGTCAGCATCTGAATCTCGTCGACTTTGTTGCCTTTGTAGAGCTCCAGCTCATCCTCGCCCCGGATGGCGAAGCTGGCATACGCGTAATTGTACGAATTTTTGCGGCCGCTGATATCGGCGTTGATACTTGCGATGCTTTCGCCATTCTCGATCGTGGCAAACCAGGCTTCGTCGCCCGATTTCATCCCGAATACCGGCAAGCGCGCGGCTTCCGAAATCTGTCCGCGGCGGCGGGAGTTGTTGTTCTCGTCTTCTCCGTATACGCGCTGAGCGTAAACCTCTTCGCTGATCTTTCCATTGTTGAGCTCGATCAAGCTTCCGGAACCATCCGGCACGAGCATGTAGCCTTTCTCTTCCGTACCGGCAGCGCCGAAGAAGTCGAGCAGCTCCACCGTCCGGATTTGATACCCTTTGCTTTCCTTGATCTCGCTGACGGGTACTCGGATCTGAAGCGAGTCCTCCACGATCCGATACTCAATCGGTATCGTGAAGTTCGGACGGTTCGACCCGGCTTCGGCTGACAGACCGTTTTCTTGATTGTCCGCAGCCAAATCTTCTGGCGTATAGCCGGCTTTCGCGAAGGCGTCGAGCATCCGATTTAGCACAAGCGCTCTGGAAACCGCCGTATCGAGCCTCTCCAGCACTTCCGGATTATCTTCAAGCGGGAAATACCGGTTGCTTACGTATTTTGCAGTCGCTTCATCGAGCTTGCTGTAGATTTTCTCCTCCATGCGTTTCTTGCTGATCAGCTTGGGCAGCGCATCGATGCCGAGCGACGTATCGCCGATCGTGTATGTAATCCGGATGCCGTTCTCGATGCCTTCAGCCTTGAACTGCTCGCGCTTAATGCTGTCCGTAAAGTTCGTGATCGAGCCGAGCGTCCCGATGGAATCCCGGTAGTTGATCGTCACTTGCGCGGCCAGCCGGTCTTTCTCGAAGGGCGACGCTTTGGCGTCCGATCCCATGTCGATCGGGTTGCTGCGCCACACCTTTCCGCTGCTCCGGTTAAGCACGGCGATTTCCGTCGTCTCCGGGCTGAAATAGAGTCCCAGCGCATCGGACTGGGCTGCAAGCTGCATGCCTGGAACGGCATCCGCGCGATCCGGCATAAACTTCAGCTCGCCTGCCGCGGCAGGCTTTGCTTCCGGATCCGCGTAGGCGCTTACCTCGATTGCCGGCGCTCCTTTTGTAGATTGGATATAGGCGAGAGCCGAGATACCAGCTATCCCGATACAAGCCAGCGCCGCATACCATTTCATTCGTTTATTCAAGGGTGCGGCCTCCTTTACGTACGGAATATGATTTCGCGATAAACATCATAGACGAAATAGTAGATTTGCAGCCCCAAGCTGAATGCCAGCGTGCCGAGAAAGACGACGAAGCCCATTGCGATCACGGTAAGCACCAAAGTAAGGACCGCTTTGGCTGGGGTATATTGATGCACGGTCATAATGCCGATAAACAGCAGCAGGATAAACCAGATGCTAGCCACGCTGTTGATCAGCCAGTAGAACGAGGTTTCCTCTTGCGTCATGTAACGGCTGACGAAGGTCATTGGCAGATTGATCAAGACCATCGGCAGGAGCGCATAACCGGTTGCCATCACGATTTCCTTGAACTTGCCCTCGCCTTCCATGAGCGTCGTAATCGACCAATTCGCAATGCAGAACAGGAAGAACGGAAGCACCGTAAACTGAAGATCATCCAAACTGTTTAACGTTCTCGGATCCACGAAATTGACGAGAAAGCCCGCATACTGCTTCTGCAAAATGAGCGTCAAAACGAGCAGCGCCAGAATCGCCAAAGAGACTTTGACCTTCCCCTTGCTTTCGTATTTCATGTCCCAAAAGCCGTCGAAAGGATGCAAGATGAGATGGAGCGGAAACTTAATAAAATCCTGCTTCACGTTTCACAGACCTCCTTCTTAACGCGTGCCTAGCAAAGCGGTATACGACGAAAGCGGCAATAAGAGAAATCAACACGGTCATGAAGGTACCGAAATTGTCCTTCATCACTTCCCGGCGATACCGTTTATAGGCGACGGAATAATTTTTACGGCTCATGCCGAGCTTGAAATACTCCATGGCCTCTTCATTCTTCTTCTCCATCAGCAGCGACTTGCCGATACCCAGATACGCGATTTCGTAGTTCGTATTTAAACGAAGCACCTGGCTCCACAATTTGACGGCTTCCTGATCGTTGCCGCTGTAATGCTGAATCGTCGCTTCCCGCACCAAGCTGCCGAACGCAGTCGGACGGAAGACGGCGATATTGTTTTTGCCCTTGTCGAGCACGGCGAGCTTATCGCCGATTTGCTCCACGGCGACGGGGTTATTGAATACGCCCAGCTGATTGCCCCGGCCGCCGAAGGCATGCAGCAAATCGCCTTCATCGTTGTAGGTGAACAGACGCGCGCGGTTCGAATCAAGCGCGACATACATGCCTCCGCCGAGCACCTTAATGTCGGTGAGCTTCGAAGGACCCGAGTTGTTGCCGAACATCCGGAAGCGGATGTCCCCTTTGACCGGCCAATAGCCGAACCGTTTCAGCACGTCCTGACCGGACGGATTGAGCCGTTTGATCGTTTCGTTCGAGTTGATATCCACCGCGGTCGCGTAAACGAAGCCTTTGCTGTCGATATCCACGCTCGCAAACTCGGTCGGAATGAACAACTCCATCTGCTGCTTCTGCGCTTTCGTGGACAAGGACCGCCACAGCCGGTCCATGATGCTTGGCGATACGCTGATCGTGCCGACATAGCCCATGAACGCGCTGTCAGTATCGAACTGCATGATCCCTTCAAAAACGCCGCGGGCGACCACGAAGATGCGGTCCGCGTTGTCCACCGTTACTTTAAGCGGAACGAACTTGAAGCTTTTCGGCAAAATATCCGACTGCGGATTCTCGATAAGTTTAATCAGCTTGCCGTCATTTGAAAGCACCACAATCCGGTTATGCTCGGTATCCGCGACGTAGAGTTCATTCTTCTCCGATACGAACAGCCCTTCGGGCGCGGCAAACCCGTCTTCCTTGCCGTTATTGTCAAAGGATTTGATTACCTGCTTGACGTTCAAGGTGTTGTCCAGCACGACCACGCGCGCATTGCCGCTGTCAAGGACATAGATGGCGCCGTCTTTCGCGACGTACATATCGCTCGGCTGATTGAAATCGCCGACCCCCAGGCTTTTGCCGGTAATGGCGTATTCCGGCAGGTAAGGAGCGGGCAGAGGCACGGCATCTCCGTAAAAATCGTAATTGTAAGCTTCATATGGCGCAGCCGCCGATGCGGGCGGCACTGCAGCGACTGTCATGAGCAGCGATAGAATCGCGGCCAGCAGGAGCATTCTTTTACTTTGCACGCTTCCACCCCCTCTAGTCTTTCATGCCGGATGTCGTCATCGTTTCGATAATGCGGCTTTGCGAGAATACGAACAGCGCGATCGGCACGCTCATCAAGATCAGCGCGACTGCGGAGCCGACGCCCGCCCGGGCGATCCCGCCGAAAATAATTTGGTTCGACGCGTAGTGAAGCGTTTTCAGCTGTTCGCTGTAAATAAATCCGTTGCCGTCCGTGCCCCATAGCATTTGGAAGAGCAGGATGACTAGCGTCAGCCATGCCGGCTTCACGTTCGGCATAACGATTTGCCAGAAAATCCGGTACTCGTTCGCGCCGTCGATCTTCGCCGATTCGAGCAGCGCGTCCGGAATTTGCTCCATGAATTGCTTCATCAAGTAAAGGCCCAGAGAGAACGCGAATGCCGGTACGATAACGGCCCAGTACGTATCGATTAATCCGATCCATGACATGACCATATAGTTAGGAATCGCAGTAACCTGCGGGGTAAACATAAGCGACAGCACGACAACGGTAAAAATGAGCTTGCTGCCCGGAAACCTATGCTTCGCCAGCGGATAAGCGGCGGCAGAAGCCAAGAGAACGTGACCGATGACGCCCATCCCGGTGATAAAGAACGTATTGAAGATGTACCTGGAGAACGGTACCCATGACTGGCCGAGAAGCGTCATCAAATCGATAAAATTGCTCGTGGTCGGATTCCGGACGAACAAGGTTGGCGGGAACAGAAAGATTTCATCCAGCGGTTTGAACGCCGCATTGATCGCATAAACGAGCGGAAGTGCCATAAAAGAGGCCACGAAAGCCAGAAAGACCGACATCCAGAACGTCCCGGCAAAGGAACGATTCACTCGTTTCTTGCGAAGCGTTAACGCCATCTTCATGCGATTAGTTCCCCACCTTCCGGAGTAGTCGTTGAACGGCCAAGTTCGAGCCGAGCATCAGAAGGAACAGAACGGTCGCGATCGCGGACGCGTACCCCATCTCGAATCGGATCGTACCGAAATCGATCAAATGCGTGACGATGGTTTCCGCGGCATAGTTTACGCTCGGGAAGCCGGCCAGATAGATCGAGACATCGGCGATGGCGAGTGACGCGGTGATCTGGATAACCGCGCCGAACATCAATTGCGGCTTCATCGATGGCAGCGTAATATACCACAGCTCCTGCCAACGGTTTTTGACGCCATCGACCGCACCCGCTTCATAGAGCGTCTTGTCGACGGTCTGCAAACCGGCGATGAAAGCCAGGAATCCCGTCCCCAAGCTCAGCCAGAGCTGAACGAGGATGATGATCGGCATGATGTACTTTTCATCCTTCAGCCACAGAATAGGGTCCAGGAGGACCCCCATCTTAATCAAGAAACCGTTCGCGATGCCGTAACGGTCGCCGGAGAAAATCATCTGCCAGAGGAAATACACGTTTCCGGAGATGGACGGCGCATAGAAGATGAGCGTCATGAACGCGCGCATCTTCGGACGAAGATCGTTAATGATCCATGCGAACACGAAGCAGGCGATATAGCTGAGCGGCCCGGTGATGACCGCGAAGAGGATCGTGTTCTTGATCGCGATCAAGAACACGTCGTCTTCCAGAAACAGGCGGGAGTAATTTTGCCACCCGATGAATCGCGGAAATTCCAGCATATTGAAATACGTGAAGCTGATAAAAATGGACATGATGACCGGCAAAACGGTAAATATGGCGAAGAGCAGCATATAAGGCGACATCAAGATATACGAATGCTTATGCGCTTTCATAATCTGCCACTTTACCGCAAGCCAACTCGGCGCGCTTGCCTTCGCTTTCCCGGCCATCGTCCCGGATCGTTGACTAGGTATATCGATATTGGACATATGGACCCCTCCTTTATTCCGGCAGGCCGAATTCTTTGCGTTTCGCGCGAATTTCGTCTTGGATATACTGTGAGTAGTCGAGAATCGCCTCGCGTGCCTCCGTTTTCGCATCAACGACGACTTTCAAGAACGCGTTCTGCAGATGGCGACCGGTGAAGTAACCGCCCGGAACCTCCGGAATGCCGCGGACCCATTCAAACTCCTCTTTCAAGCTCTCGTAATCGGCCACAGGCCAAGGCAAGCTGTCCAGCGCTTTGATGTTTGCGGTCGGATATCGGGCAGATGCGCCCATGAGCGCTTCCATCTCGCGGCCGTATGTCGTTTGCGTTTCTTCGCTGGTCCACCACTTCATAAACTGCCAGGCGGCATCCTTATCTTTCGCGCCGTCCAGCATCAGCGTGCCGCTGCCGGTGCTTGGCGTATCCCGCCGAATCGTGCCGTCAGGCTGCTTCGTTCCCGGGATCGGCACGAAGCCCCACATGCCCCGAATTTCCGGCGCGAAGACGGACAGCTGATTATAAGTCGTATAATCCACGATGCCGATCGGCATTTCGCCGGTTCTGAAGCGGTTCGCGAAATCGAATTCCCGCTCCAGCTTGTAATCGCTGTAGAAGTCGGTCCACAGCTTGAAGGTTTCCACGCCGATCCGGGAATCGAGATCGGACTCCTTGCCCTCGTTGCGGTAAAATTGTCCGCCGTTCTGCATCAGCAGGGAAGCAAAGATCGAATTCGGCGGAATGTTCTGGCCCGGAATAGGAACCGACGTCGTCGGCGCCGTAATCGGCATGCCGAGCTGCATCCGGTTTTTGTTCAAGACGGCAAGCAGCTTATACACATCATCCCATGTCTGAGGCACTTCAAGATTAAGCTCCTTCAAGACGTCCTTCCGGTAGAACAGCATGTTGAAGGTTTGGGTTTCCGGCAATGCATAGACGCCTTTCTCGTACGTAAACGGCACGAGCGCGCTTGGCCGGAACCGCTTCGAGACCTCTTCATAATCCGAGAATTGCGACAGGTCTGCGGCCGCTTTGCGCATCGCGTAGTTCACCGGAATATCGTTGTTGATTTGCATCGCTACATCCGGGCCTCTGCCTGCCAGCGTCGCCGGCAGCAGCGTTTGCATCTGCACGAGCTTCAGGTTGACGTTGATTCCCGTTTCCGGCGTGAAGGTTTCGTCGATCATCGCTTTAAGCGTGTTCGCCTGGTCGCGGCCGCTGCCGATCCAAACCGTTACGGAACGCGGATTTTGCTCATCGGAGGCATTGCCGATCTGGTTGTAATCGATGATGAACGAGTACGCGAACGTCGTAAGCTCATGCAGCAGCCCTTTGAAGAAGCCGTCTCCGGAAGAAGGCATCTTCTTGTCCGGCGAAGCGACGTAAATTTCGTCGATTTGCAGCGGCATCTCGAGCGCCTTCTGGAGCCATGTGCCGAGACCGCCGGTGTTGCTCTTGTAGGCGGCCAAGCGGCGCGGAATCGTATCCGGTTCCGCGACAAGCTCGCCAAGCTGCAGCGCCATCGTCTTCAGAAGCGCTTCAGAATCGCTGCTGCCGCCTGACAGCCTGCGCAATTCTTTGCTTACGGCGGTCAGCCTCGCTTCTTCCGCCTTGAACGTCTCGAGCAGGTTCGGAATCTGCTTGTCTACGCGATAGTCGCGGAATTTATCCGGCGATGCGCCGGTAATCATAATAATTTTGCGGTACATGGCATTGAGATTGAACAGACTGTCCTTGACCTCGCGAATGAGCGGGGCGAATTCCCCAAGCGTATCTTCCATGCGGATGATGTTCTTGCCCTTCTTCAGCTCGAAGAGATACGGCTCATCTCCGCCCAATACCTCGACCCGGTATCCGCTCTTGTAACGAAACGGCAGCTTCTCCGCTTCTTGGAACGGCACTTCGCCGTTTATGTACAGTCTTCGCGTCGAGTAAATGCCCCGAACAAATTGCTGCTTGGCCTTGATTCCGATCTTGTAGAGCCCCGCTTCCGGCACGTCGACTTCCCACTCCACCCATTGCCCTGGCAAACGCCAGTTATAGCCGCCGATCGTATTCACCCGAATCAGCTTCGGATTGTATGGCGTAACGGCTGCGCTTGCGCGCTCGGTCTGTGGATACAGCGTCGGCGACGACTTGGCTCTCGCGGCTTCGCCTTGAACCGTTACAAGCTGGCCGTCCGTTTCCTTCAACCCCTCTTGCTGATAGCGCTTCAACGTTTCCTCATAAAGAGCAGGGCGTTTCACTTGAAACAGCCGCAGCTTGCGAATGACCATCGGCTCACGCTGGGAAACGAACGACAGCGTATGCTCCCCGGCAGGCAAATAGAAGCGGAACGGCTCCGCATAATAGCCGTTGGAGTCCTGCAGAAGCACCTCGCGCCACTCGGGCCGCTCAAACTGCTGCGGCCGCAAATCGTTGCCGCGGTTATCGCGCTTCACCTGATCCAGCTCATTGTCCCAAACACGGTCGAACTGCAAATAATTCGCTTCCTCAAACGGCAGCTCGCCATCGATGAGCAGCGACCGCTCAATGCTTGAGCTCTTGCCTGCAATCGGGTAATACTGCACCGAAATGTTGTAGAACCCGGCTTCCGGTACGTTAACCTTCCAATCGACCTGCCCTTGCTCGCCCGTCTTCAGCGAGACGCCGCTCTGGCCCTCGAAATCGTTGAGCTTCTCGATGCCCTCGCCTTCCGCCTTCGCATAATCGGCCGCTTGAATGATCAGTTCGTTGTCCGGAAAACCGGCGGCTTCATTCTTCGTTAAATAGGAAGCATAATCGCCTCTTTCTTGCTGCAGCGATGTCCAAGAACCGTTCGCGAAGACAGCCGGATCGCCCGCTCCGCTCACATTGTCCGTTCCCGACTGGAACCAGATCGCGATCAGTCCGGCCGCTGCAATGACTCCCACTACCGATAACGCCCATTTCTTTCTAGCTAATATTCCTTTCAATGTCAGCCCTCCTAGGCGGCGACTTGATCTGCGGAGCCATCTCACTATTTAGTCACCTAACAAAATCAAAAAAATTGTTAGGTTGTTATGATCACGTGAAGGTTTCAGCTGCTTTCCGGGGCTAGTTAAACGAAAGAGGCTGCACGGGATCATTCGGCAGCCCCTCCTCATTCGTACCTGTGCTGCTTATTTCAGCTTGTCGAGCGCAGCTTGGCCGGATTGCGTATTTTTCTCAATAGTTGCCGCTACGGATTGGTTCTTAATAATGATTTCATCCATGATTGCGAAGATCGGGAAGTCCGCTACGCCTTCTTCTACCGAAAGTCTGCCCGTTCCGTTCACGTGCTCGATGGCCATCTTGATATCGGCTTCGTTCTTGAAACGGGATTCCAGCCAGTCTTGGCCAAGGTATTCTTCTGTAGGAGGAATATCTTGCAGCTCTTCGAAGATTTGATACACGACTTGCGGGTCTTTCACGCCTTTTGGAATAAAGTAGCCGTTTTGCGCCGCGTTCGCGAACGTATATTTGCCGTCGCTTTGCGGTCCTGCAGGGTTTGGCACGATACCGACTTCAAAGGTCAGATCCCCCATATTCCAATCATAGTTCATCGACATGGCAACGTCGCCGTCTTTAAAGGTATTCGTTTCGTTCCAATCCATTTTGTTGCCGGATTTGACTTTAACCACGTTCTCTTTGTTATACAGACGGTTGATGAATTCAAGCGCTTCAGCCATCTTAGGATCATTGAATCCGAGGGAAAGGTCCGTATCGTTTACGAACAGCGCGCCGTTCGTTACGCCGATATGGCGAGCCGCGTCGACTGGCCAGCCCGAGTAGCCCCAAGTATCTTTCTTGCCGTCATTGTTGGAGTCGGTTGTCGCTTGCTTCGCGACTTCAATGAATTTATCCCAGTTCCATTCGCCGTTGTTGTACAGTTCCTGCAAATCCGGAAGACCGAGCTTCTTGAACAGGTCGCGGTTGTAGTACATGCCGACCGCCGAAACGCCTGGAGTATTGAACGCATATTCCGCTCCGTTGATCGCAGGCAGCTTCGTAACGTGCTTCTGTTCGTTGTTGATGTCGTTATCCGCAGTCGTGAAGTCGGAAAGAGGAAGCACCAAGCCTTGCTTGATCGGCGCGATGGCGCGTTTGAATTCCATGATCGAAATGTCAGCCATCGGCTCGCCCGCAAGCACTGCCGTCGTGAACTTGTCCATGTATTGATCGAACGGAATGTTCACGAATTCGAGTTTCATATTATATTTTTCCTCGAGCTCTGCAATCTTCGCGAGGGAGGCTTTCTCGCCGGCGGTTTCGCCTTTCGGCATGCCGTCCCACCACATGGAGATTTTGACGACGCGGCCGCCGAGGTCAATCGCTGCCGGCGCCGGCTCGTTTTCTGCGGCATTTTCTTCTGTTGCGGTATTGTTTGCGGCTGGTTCAGTTGTTGTGTTGCTCGCAGTATTGTTCTCAGTTGTGTTTGCCCCATTGCTGGTGGTATTGCTGTTGCCTCCTCCGCAAGCCGATAGAGTTAGCATTAACGCGACAGACAAGATTGTAAGTGCTTTCATTTTTTTCATTGCAAAACAACCTCCTATTTGTTTGTCTTGCCGCACTTCGGTCCAATGGCCAACGGTTCCCGAACTGCTATTGTTTTCCAAAATCCCCACCGTAAACGTTTACAATTATGCCTTTAGAGTATCCTCATCACCACCGTTAGGTTGAGTTTTCCAAAACCACACGCCAATCATAGCATCTGTTGCTAAATTCAGTCAATTTAAATTTGGTTAAATTGCGAATATTTTTTGCTCCGTTATCTACTTTGTTATTTCTTTGTTATTATTTTTGCTAAAAACGCAGAGGAGCATGCAAATAGCCCGCAATAAATGCACATGCGCATTCATGCGGGCTTTATTTCGCCTTTCAGATTACCAATCAATTAGCCTTCAGATTCCTCTTCAGATAAGGAATAGCCATACTGATCCCGAATGATAATGTCGCCATAAATGAGCTTCTTCTCATAGGCAGAGTTCGGATTGAGGATTCGCCACAGAATTTGATCGACCGCTCTCATCCCGAGCAGCTCTTTGTTCACGTTGACCGTTCCTAGAATCGGATAATTGTCGCAGGTGTTGTCAAACCCGGTTACGGCGCACTGGGCGGGCACTTCGATTCCAAGCTTCCTCAGCTCCTCGATCAAATACCTCGCATTTACATCGTGGGCGCAAACAAATACTTCCGGCAGCTCGCCCAGCGTGATCTTAGAAAACAAGAGATACATATCGTGGGCGTCGGGACCGATCAGCTGCGGGTCTTGATTCAGTTCGATCTCGTAGTTTTCAAGCGCCGTCCGGAAGGCAATCCATCTCTCAAAATAGCTAGGGGCGTCTTTAATGCTCCCGACGTACTGGAATTTCCGGTACCCCTTGCTGATCAATTTCGTCATGAGCTCTTGCATGCAGCTGTAGTTGTCGGCGAAAATCGTGTCGCAATGCAGGGCCGGGTCGCTATGATCAATCATGACGACGGGAATGTTCATCCGTTTAATATCGAGCAAAATTTGCGTCGACACGGTGCCGATCGTGATGACCCCCTGAATGGCCTCAGGCTTGAGAAGTGAAAAAACATGCTCGCCGGAAGGCTCGGTCAACGTGATGATATCGAGTCCTCGCTGGCTAAGCCTCGTGTTGACGCCGTCAAATACAGGTCCCCAGTATACGGAGTCCCTGTTCTGATAGCGCACGTTCGGGAACAGCACGACGATCGTTCCGCTCCGCTTGCCCTCATCGTGCTCGTGCAGCTCGCCTGTAAAACGCGCAGGTTCACTCGCTTTGAAATACCCGAGCTGGCCGGCAGCCTTCATGATCATCTCGCGCGTTCGCTCGCTTACGCCGCTCTTGCCGGATAAAGCGCGAGACACGGCAAACTTCGAAACCCCTGCAAAATCAGCGATTTCCTGGATTTTCACTTTTCCTCTCATTCAGACCCGTCCATTCTATTGGGTAGTATGTCATAGCGCTACGAATCTTTCTACCTAATCATAGCAAACCGTTAGCTAAACGTAAATCGGGGTGAACCAATTTGTTTTGTTTTTGTTTGGTTGCGAGACTAATTGTTAACCGAAATCGTTATGCCAAACGTAAAAAGGACGTCCTGCAGGAGTCCATCGTCCGCAAAACGTCCATTCCGTTCACTCGCTCATGCGCTTCATCCGACCAATGATGGCGAGCAGCGCGCAATCCATTCCCCATGCGGCGGCAATGCCGGCACCGTACCGGATCAAATCAATCCCGAGAAAGCCATGACCAAGCACTAACGCGCCTAGTACTGTCGCACGGATTGCGTTGATCCATTCCGCTTGGTAGAGCTGGCTGCACTCCACCGCCACGCAGAGTATCGAACTGCCCGCGGCAGCCAGCCTAGGTTTCGAGCGCGGCCAGCATAACCTGCAGCCCCAATAGATCATTCCGGCCCATAGCGCGTCTCCCGCGTGGTCGGCCATCCAACCCGGAAATTCATCGCCGCGTCTTGAAGCCAGTCCCAGCATGATGAATAGCGCTGCTGCGCAAGCATATGCCACGATCCGCCTCATGCTATGCTCCGTCCGCGGGAGCGATTAATAAGGCAAGTCGTCCTTGCCCGCACCCGATTTATCCTTCTTCCGTCCGACAACCTCGAGCACCTCCAGCAAATCAGGCGGCTGCAGCAATTCAACAGGCGACATTCCGCGGTCGAACTCGAATGCATCCCCTTCGATCAATGCTATATATCGGCCGTTGTAGGTGGCGAAATGAATCGATTGCCCGAACTCGGAAAGCGGCCCCTTCACCGAGACATCGCCAAGCTTGAACGCAACCGATAAGTTCGGCTGCTGCTCGACAAGCCGCTCCGCGGCCGCAACGACCCGCTCTTGATCCCACGACTCCTGCAGTGAACGCTTCTCGCTCGCCGCCCATACCTCGAACTGGCTTTCTTCCTGCAGGCGCTCCTCGCCGGTTTGTCCCTGCCATTTATCGTCCATATACTCGTTCACCATCGTCAGCACATGCTCGCTCATCAGCTCCGGCATCGCCTTCTCGTAGCTGACAAACCGCAGGAAGTCCTCGAAATAGCGGGCGTGCGACGCTTGGTGGATTTTGAGCTCCCATGGCTCCAGCATGCCATCCTCCGGCATGTAGGGATACTGAATCGATTTCATGTTGCGCGCGCTGATCGCCATTTCAACATGGGAGATCAGGTTCTGTTCATCGGTAATCCGGGCGATTTTCGGTTCAAAATCACACTTCAGCACGAACAGCAGCGGTTCGTCCGTATAGCGGTTCGGCGTAGCATGCACGACGATAAACGCGCCGCCGCGCACGGCAGCCGCTTCCATGTAAAGGCGGACAAGCTCATCGGCGAAGCCGTGAAATTCCGCTGCCGAGGCCGCGGAGCGAAGCCGCTGGAACGTATTGTAGTTCGGGTTGCTGTCCAGCTCGTAGCCGGGTTCCACAATGAAACGTCCGATTTTGGTCGGGGCGCTCTCGGTGTTCGGATGACGCTCCGCCTTTCGTTTGCATATTCGGGTAAATTCACCGTCCAGAAACGACTTCAGCGTACTATCGCCATAGTCGTACCGGTCCAGCGTCTGATAATGCTTAAATGTCTTAGGCGCATTTTGGTCGCCGCCTTCGCCTTGGATGACGAAAAAAGATAAATACTCGACGATAAAATCCATTCGGTAACGGAACTCCTTTAGCTGATGGAATCTGCACTCCGCACGCTCGTCATGCAGCGCTCAAGACACTAGCATATCATAATCCGGCACAGGCTGTCCTGCCGGAATCGCGGTTCCGTTCAAAACCGATAGGCTGCATTGCAATCCCCGATGACGCGCTGAACAAATTGCTGCACTTCCTGAGCGCGCTCCAGCTCCGTAGTGAAGCTGGCGCCTTCCGCGCCTTCGCGGATGCGGATCGCTTCCCGCAGGACGCACTGCCACCTCACCGGCTGGCGCTCCAGCATTTGATATCCGGCCTCAAGCTTGGTCAAAAACTCACGATGCTCCAAAGTATACATAATGCGGGCGAGCGTCAATACGGCGAATTCAATCCACTCTTCATCCATGAACAGCTCGAGCCGCTCCGCTTTATCCGCCCAGTACACGTTCAGGTTGTAGTCCATCTGCGACAGGATCTCATCCCATTCAACCGTGATTCCGAGCGCCGATGGTTCAGGTCCTAAGACGGTTACGCCATGATGCTTCAAAATCCATGCCGATGTAGCATCGATATAGCCGGATTGCAGCGCCCTCGTTCCGCCATGGAACAGCTTGGGAAACGACTCTCCGGCCACCCTGGCCGTCTTGTTCAAATGAGCCAAACTCGTGTATAGCCCCTCCGCAGCCAAGTGATACGGATGCTTCCCGCGCAGCTCCTCGTGGACGGCATGAATGCTCGCGATGTCTTCCTCGCATAGGTAGGCTTGGTTCAAAACCGCGATAAAATCGATGTCGCTCTTCATGCTCCGGTAGCCGCCAAGGGCGATGGAGCCTTGCAAATATAAGCCATGCGCAAGATGGGGGATGCGCGAACGAAGCAAACGGGCAAAATCGTCCATAAGCGGGATCAGCTCGTTAGGGATGCTTGATTCGTACATTTTCGTCATCGTCCTAACCATCCTTTCCGGTACTTCTCTCCCACATCTTATCGATTGGGACTCCAAGCATAAAGAGAAAGATTCCGCCCGATTCTTTCTTATTTTCGCAATTAGGGGAAGCGAAGATGCCCGCCTGCATGCCGGCAGACGGGCTATAAACGCTTGCTATGCGCGGTGCGGCAGATGTTTGGCTACGCCGTTTCAACAGGTACTGCTACAAGGGACGTCAGCTCGCCGCAATAGAGCAGCTTCAGCTTATGAAGCGCACGGGTGCACGCCACGTAAAGCAGCTTCGCGTCGTTGCCGCCGAAGCTCGCCGAGTCCGCATCGGCAATGAGTACCGCGTCGAACTCCAGGCCTTTCGACAAATACGCCGGTACGACGGTCAGACCGCCGCCATAGGCGTCCTGCTTGCTCTGGATGAGCGCCGCATCGATGCCTTCTGCGGCAAGCCGTTCCGCGATCGCTTCACAGGCGCGCGCCGTTCGGCCAAGCACGGCCATCGTGCGGTAATGGCCCGACTGCCGCCATTCCTTCACCGTCCGCACGATCATCGACAGCCGCTCCTCGTCGGTTGCGGCGCCGGCGACGTCAACCGCTTCGCCGCTGCGGAACACGGGCACCGCAGGCTTCACGCCGTCACCCATGGCTCCCAGCACCAGGTTGGCAAAGTCGATAATTTCCATCGTCGAGCGGTAGCTCCGGTCGAGCTCGTAATAACCGGTATCCGTCTCGGGCAGCAGCGAGATCAGCTCCTTCCAGCTATGGATGCCGGCATAACCATGAATCCCCTGCTGAAGGTCGCCGAGAACCGTCATTGAAGGCTGACGCTGGCACAGCTTGAGCGCTTCTAGCTGGAACGGCGAATAATCCTGCGCTTCGTCGATCACGATGTGGTCGTATGGCGGCTGCTCGAAGCCATACAGCCGCACCTGGATGTACACAAGCGGGGCCAGGTCTTCCGGGTGTACCAGCTTTTGCTTCAAAGATTTGATCGTCGCCGCAGCCGATTTGGCGGGAAGCAGCTCCTGAACGGCCGGCTCGCGCAGCAGCGCTCCGTATAGCTGCGATGCCGTAAAGGACGGGATCTTCTTCGCATATGCGTTCAGCTTCGTGCCGAGCTGCGATTTCAGCTTGCCGTCCGTCAGCCTTCGCGTCTTCCATTCGGACTCCAGCCATCGTTTGAGCCGGCTGACCAGCCGGGCGCGGCGCTTCATGTAAGGCTCGCTGCTTTCGTCGGTGGCCAGCCACTCCTTGATCATGGCCGGCGTTACCTTCCATCCCGGCATCGGCGCGAAATCCTCTTCCGGGATCAGCGAAGCTTCGGTTTCCGCCAGCTTCTCGTCAACGAGCGCCTTGAACGCCAAGCTGCCCTTCACGCGGCTCGGAGCATGCTCCATTTCTTCGCGCGAACGCGGCTGCTCGAACCAATAAGCGAACGGATCGTACGCCTCGTCAAGCCGGACCTCGTGCTGCAGCTGCTCTTGCGCCCATTCGGCAAAGGTCGTCTGCAGAATATCGCCGACGCCAAGCTCCGGAAGCACGCCCGAAATATAATCGAGAAACATCCGGTTCGGCGCGAAAATCACCATGCGCTCCGCGCGGATCGCGCCTGCATAGCGATAAAGCAAATAGGCGAGGCGATGGAGCGCTACGGTCGTTTTCCCGCTTCCGGCAACCCCTTGGATGAACACGGCTTTATTTTTATCGGTACGGATGATCCGGTCCTGCTCCTGCTGAATCGTGGAGACGATGTCTCGCAGCTTGTTGTCCTTGCTTTCGCCCAGCCGGTAAAGCAGGAACTCGTCGGTAACGGTCTCCTCCTCTTGCCCGCGGACATAGCTGTCGACGACGCGCTCGAGCTTGCCTTCGCGCACCATCAGGTTGCGCTTGAGATGAACGGTCCCTTCCACATCGCCGTCCGGCGATTCATAGGAGACAGGCGCCTCGCCGCCGCTGAACGCGTAGAACAGGCTGGCCACGGGCGCGCGCCAGTCGACGACGAGCACTTCGTTCGACTTCTCGTGGGCGACGCCGGCTTTCCCGATATAAAGCGGCTTGGGCGCGGACTGCACCTTCTCTTGAAAATCAATTCGGCCAAAATAAGGCTCCCGCTCTGCCACCTCGAGCCGCTGCTGCCGCTGCTCGCGCTGGAGCTCCAGCATCTGCTCGGTGAAATCATTGCCGGTATAGCGCGGTCCGATAGCGCGAAGCTGCTTGCGAATATGCAGCAGTACTTCGTCGACGCGCTGAGCCTCTTCTTGAAAGGCACTTTGAACGGTCATGTCAGTTACCTCCCTCTGCGACGCAAAGCCGCCCTGCCGGCATACGGCTTCCGCAGCCCGCAGCGTATGCGAAGGCGGCGAAAGCCGCATTCGCATGCGAAGGCGGCGAAAGCCGCATTCGCATGCGGCTTGGTCTGATCGTATAGGATAAATGCGAATGCTCTCAGCGGAGCACGAGTGAACAATATAGCACAACCTGAACATAGTGTCAATCGCTCCCAATTCAGGAAGGCAAAGCCGGGTTTAAGCCGAAAGGCTTAGCAGCCAAATCACGGCTGCGACGTGCAGAACGGCGAGCAGCGGAAGCCCCGCCGCGAACTGGGCATGCTTCGTTTTGTGGCGGAACATCCGCATGGCCGCGAAGCCGCCGACCGCACCTCCGACGGCGCTCAAGCCGAGCAGCCGCCTCTCGGGAATCCGGTGCCTGCGGTCGCGCACGGCACGCGTTTTGTCGATCCGCATGAGAGCGAATACGTATACGTTCATGATCAGCCAGTAGGCAAGCAGCAACTTCTCAAAGAATGTCAGTTCCATTCGGCAAATCCTCCTCCTACTCCGTCTTAGGGCGCGGCTTCGCCCGGCTGGTCGGCTCCGCCTCAAGCGGATCATCCGGCCAATAATGCTTGGGATAGCGGCCCTTCAGATCTTTCTTGATGTCAAAATAAGCATGCTGCCAAAAGCTGGCCAAATCCTGCGTCACCTGCACGGGACGCTGCGCCGGGGAAAGCATGTGAATCGTGACCGGCAGCTTGCCTCCCGCGATGCGCGGGGTGCTCTGCAGCCCGAACAGCTCCTGCAGCCGGACGGCAAGCACCGGCGCAGCCGGATCGCCGTAATCGACCGGAATCCGCGAGCCGCTCGGCACCCGGATATGGGTCGGCACCTCTTCGTCCAACTGCTGGCGTTCCTGCCAGCTCAGCAGCGACTCCAGCAGCGCCGTCATGTTCAGCCGTCCCAGGTCGGACCGGCTCCTCATGCCGCCGATATAGGGTGATAACCATTCGGGCAGCGCGGCCAGCAGCGCTTCGTCCGATACGTCCGGCCAGCTTGGATTATGCGCATGCATAAGCGCGATGCGCGCCTGAAGCTGGCGGGCCTGCTTCGTCCACGGCAGCAGCTCCAGTCCCTGCTCGGCGATCCCGCTTAACAAGGCATCCGCCACGAGCTCGGGGCCGGCGTCCGCAAGCTGCGTTTCCTTCAGAATAAGCGCACCCAGCCGCACGGTACGCTTCGCGCGAACCGATTCGGTTTGCCGGTTCCACTTGACTTCCGTTTCCGTTAGGAGCTGGTCGGCAAAATAAGCCTCCAGCTCCGCCAGCGCTAGCGGCGCCGCAAGCAAAATCCGGCTGTCGCTCCCGCTATCCTCCAGCTCTGCCGTCGCCAAATACGGCGAGCTGGACAGCGGCTGCAGCTCCTGGACGGCTGCGCCGCGACCGCTTCGCAGCAGAAAGCGCCCGTCTCCGCGCCGCTGCGCGATCCGGTCGGGGTACGCGAGCGCGAGCAGCAGGCCGCAGCTGTCCGCGTTAGGCTTCTGCGGTGCGTCGCCGGTTATGCCTGCGGCCCGCATCCATTCCTTCGCTTCGGCCGCAAGACGCTTCACCGCCGCTTCGTCAGGCTGTTCGCCGGCAGCGCGCCCGCGCAGCGCCTCCAGCCGCAGCCGCATATCGATGCTGCGCGTCTGGCGCAGCAGGTCGCGGTCGCTCAGCAGCGCCGCAAGCTCGCACGCCATGCGGCCAAGACCGAGCTTCTTGGCTTGGAGCACCATATGCCCTAGCCTTGGGTGCATGCCGAGGGCGGCGATTTCGCGGCCGTGCGCCGTCGGCTTCCCTTGCGCATCAAGCGCCTCCAGCTCAGCAAGCAGTTCGACCGCTTGCGCGTATGCGGCTGCCGGCGGCTTCGTCAGCCAAGCGAGCTCCTCGCCGGGATCCGCGATGCCCCATACCGCCAGCTCCAGAGCAAGCGGCGCCAAATCCGCGCCCAGCAGCTCCGGATCGCTCTGCGGCTGCAGCATGCGGTGCTCCTGCTCCGTCCACAGCCGGTAGCAAAACCCTGGCGCTTCGCGTCCGGCGCGGCCGCGCCGCTGGTCGGCCGAAGCGGCGGATACCTTCACCGTCTCCAGCCTCGCCATGCCGGTGCGCGCCGAGAACCGCGGCACGCGGCTAAGGCCGCCGTCCACGACGATGCGGACGCCGCGCACGGTAACGCTGGATTCCGCGATCGACGTGGCGAGGACGATTTTGCGGTCGCCAGGCGCAGCCGGCGAAACGGCACGATCCTGCGCATCCGGCGGCAGCGCTCCATACAGCGGCATGATCGCGATCGGTCCGGCGCCGGTGCCGGGGATCATCCGCTTCGACGCCAATGCTTCGCGAAGCAAGCCTTCGACGCGCCGAATCTCTCCCGCTCCCGGCAAAAAGACGAGCGCATCTCCGTCATGCCTGTTCATCGCTTCGATAACCGCGCGCGCTGCCGCTTCCTCAATCCGGCCGGTAACCGGCTTCGCCAAGTAGTGCGTTTCTACCGGATATGCCCGTCCTTCGCTCGCCAATAGGGGCGCGCCGCCCAGAAGCTCGGCGACCGGCTCGGCTTCTAACGTCGCTGACATGACTAACAAGCGCAAATCTTCCCTAAACAACGACTGCGCCTGCAAACAGAGCGCCAGCCCCAGGTCCGCGTGCAAATGCCGTTCATGAAACTCGTCAAATATCACAAGCCCGACGCCTTCCAGCGAAGGGTCGTTCTGCAGCATGCGCGTCAACACCCCTTCGGTGATGACTTCGATCACCGTATCGGGCCCTACCTTCGTATCCAGCCGCACGCGGTAGCCGACGGATTCGCCAGGCTGCTCGCCGAGCGTCGCGGCCATGTATCGGGCTGCCGTTCGCGCAGCCAGCCGGCGCGGCTCCAGCATAAGGATCCGCTGCCCGTTCAGCCATGGCGCATTCATCAGCGAGAGCGGCACCCGCGTCGTCTTTCCCGCACCGGGCGCCGCGACGAGCACTGCTGAGGCGCGCTCGTCCAGCGCTTGCCGAAGCTCCGGCAGCAGTTCGTCGATAGGCAGCCGTTCATCGGCGCGGTTGGTTCGATTGTCCGTTCTTTCATTCATTGCGTTTGTTCTCCTGTCGACCGTTTTTCCTATGTCCTATTATAGGGACAACCCGTCTCTATCGTCAAAACGCCCTGCAGCGTTCCCTAACAAAAAAAAACCGAGTGCGGCTGCCCCGCTCTCGGATCTATCTAACGAAACGATGCTCAATCTGACCCAAGCTCCCGGTCCCATTGCGATCTTACAGCCTCGACGACGGTCTCGTACACCAGCTTGCCGATTGCGGCGCCTAACGGCGAAGCAGTCCCCGCGCTTAAATGGGTGTACGCATAGCTCTCGGATTGGCTGGAAGCGATCATGACGGCGTCGGCAGCCGTGCCGGTGGCCGGATGAAAATGCGACGGATCCGTGATCTTGCACTCCTGCAGCGCAGCCGTTTTTGCTTCCGTAACCGTAATAACCGCATTCACCATCGCGGAAGTCGAGAGCTGCCCGTCAATGAATAAAAACGTATGTATGGCTTCCGCCGTCCGGACCGTATCGTGAGGCAGCCCGGCCCGAACCGCGTCCGACGTGCCGGCCGTCGTACAGCAAAGCAGGGTGAACGTCTCTCCTTGCGCTTCGCCGATCGAAGCATGCGTCAGATCGGCCGACGTCATCATGCCGATGGTCGTATGATGCGAGTACCCCCATTCACCCAGCATTCGCACCAAGTCGGCGCCTCGGTCCTCGCTTTTGTATGCGGGAGGGACTTTCCAATCGATAAACCGATATCCGCTGCCAAACCCGCCGCCATGCGCGGCGCTGCTCAGCGTCAATTGAGGCTCGCCTGTTTTCAAGATCATCCGGTCATCCGCCATTCGCACTGTAATGCCGGGACAAATGACCGAGTTATACAGCTTGTTTCCATTTCGAAAAGGCTGGCTCATCCGCTCGTCTCCTTCCTATCTCCTATACGGATCCCTAGCTGTGCGCCTATCTCTGCTATTATTTATTACACCAGAACCACCATGAGGCTAAACAGGAGCATCGATTCTATTAGTTCAGTCATAGCTCCATAGGTATCTCCCGTTAGCCCGCCCAGTTTGCGGGTCAGCCATACGCTAAGCAGAGTGCCCGCCGCAATCGTGATCCCCGCTAGGGCAAGCAGCAGGGGCCCGGTCTCGTTCGCAAGCCCCGGAATTGCCAGCCCGATCACCGCGATCATCGCCATTTGAAACCCTATTGCCCACGCCGTATGACGGATGCGCACCGATTGGAACATGGAGGCCATCCCTTCGTCCGGCCTGGCTAGCGGCCATCCCTTCATGGCAATCACGATCCATAGCCGGCTCCAAGCGCAAGCCAGCATCGTCAACGGCATTGCGAAGCGCCACTCTAGGGCAGGAGCCTCCATCATGGCGGTCAACACCGAGAATTTCAATAACAGCACCGCAGCGGCCGCCAGCACGCCCATTGCGCCGACCCGGCTATCCTTCATAATCGCGAGCATCTTCTCTCGGGAACGGTAGCTGAGCACCCCGTCGGCGGTATCCATCAGTCCGTCCATATGAAGCCCGCCGCTCAGCGCAAGCCAGATGAGGAGAAGAATGACGGCAGCCGGCATCGCCGGCATCGCGCCATGCAGGAGCCAGCCGGCCCCGGCTACAATCCCGCCGATCACGGCGCCGACGACCGGATAGTACACCACGCTGCGCGCCAACATTTCCGGCGTGAACGGGATGGCGACCGGAATCGGGATTCTCGTCAGCAGCTGAAAGGCGGTCCCGGCCGCCTGCAGCTGTTCTTTCAGCAACCTGATGATCAAGCTAGTCCTCCTCCAATTGAAACGCATGCGCTTTCAAATCGAGCGGGATACCTGCCACCACGAGCAAAGCTTGCCGGCAGACGGCTGCCAGCTTCCTATTGAGCCTTCCCGCCTCGTCTCGAAACCGCCGCCCGAGCGGGTAAGCGGGCACGATCCCGCTGCCGACCTCATTGGTTACGAGCAGCAAGGGACCGGTATAGCCGGCGACGGCTTCCACGAGCTTATCGACCTCGTCATGTAACCGGACAGCATCAATGCGCGCCGTACCCTCCGTTTCGCCTTCCTCAAGCCGCAGCATGTGATTCGTCAGCCACAGCGTCAGGCAGTCGACGAGGACGGCGGGCCGCTCCGCCGATTCCGCCGTTTCCGCTTCAAGACGCTTCAGCAGCTCTGCCACCGCATACGGCTCTTCGATCGTTTCCCACGCATACCCGGACTGCTCGCGCGTAAGGCGGTGATGCTCGGTGCGCTCCCTCATTTCGTCGTCCCACGCTTGCGATGTGGCGATATAGACGCCGCGCTTTGACAGCTTCCTTGCGTAGGCTTCGGCAAACCCGCTTTTTCCGCTGCGCGCGCCGCCGGTAATCAGTACTCTCATCGTCGAAGTCTCACCCCGCCAAGCTTTTTCTGCTTACCCGCGAGATACGCCCGCGCTTTCGAAAGTGGCCATCTCCCGCATGATTCTCATTGCCGCATCGATAACATGAAACCCAAGCACTGCGCCGGTCCCTTCACCGAGCCGCATATCCAGATGGATCATCGGCGAAAGCCCGATCCCCTCAAGCAGCTTCCGATGTCCTTGCTCTTGGGAGAGATGCGAACCGATCATGTACGCGACCGCCTGCGGCGCGATCGATGCTGCGACAAGGGCCGCAGCCGAAGAGATGAACCCGTCGATGACGACAGGCCGGCGATTGGCGGCCGCGCCGAGAATGACGCCGACAAGACCGGCGATCTCAAGCCCGCCGACTTTCGCGAGCGCGCCGACCGGATCTGCCGGCGAAGGCTCATTGCAAGCCAGCGCGCGGTTTACGACGTCTACCTTGTGAGCGCGGCGCTCTTCGTGAATGCCCGTGCCAAGGCCCACCGCTTCATCGGCGGACATGGCCCCGAATGCGGCGCACAGCGCCGAGCTTGCGGTCGTGTTGCCGATCCCCATTTCACCCGTCGCGAACATGCGGTAGCCGTCAGCCGCGAGCTTTTCCGCCAAGTCGAATCCCGCCATAATCGCGCCGATTGCGTCCTCTCGCGTCATCGCGGGACCTTTTGTCATGTTCGCCGTCCCTTTACGGGTTTTGCAGCTGATCAGCGAATCGTGCACCAAATCCGCGTTTACGCCCATATCGACGCAGTAAACGTCCGCGCCTGCCCCTCTTGCCAATACGTTGACGCAAGCGCCGCCGGCAAGAAAATTAAACACCATCTGCGGCGTGACCTCCGCCGGGAACGCGCTTACCCCCTCTTCGCAGACGCCGTGGTCGCCTGCCATCACGATGACGGCCCGCTTCGACAGATCGGCGGCGAGTTCGCCGGTAATGCCCGCGATTTGCCGCGCGATTGCTTCCAGCTTCCCCAAGCTGCCGGGCGGCTTCGTCAAACTGTCTAAATGCCGCTGAGCGGCTTCCATTCGATCGCCGTATAGCGGTTCTATACGATCAAGCCTAGTCGCAAGCTGATGTTCCTGTTCGATCACGGTACTCGCTTCCTCTCTATCCATCTTTCTGTAATAATATCGTTTCCAGGAGGAACTGCGGATTGCAGCAAAATTTGCGGAACTCCGGTATCCGGATGCGGCAGCACGATGGCATTAGCGCCGTAAACGGCCTGAATCATTTCCGGCCGGATGACGGCAGCAGGCGGACCGAAGGCTTCAATGCCGCCATCATGCAGCACGAGCAGTTCGTCGCAATAATGCGCCGCCAAATTTAAATCATGCAGCACGGCAACGACCGTCAGACCGCGTTCGCGCTGCCACTGCTTCACCGTATCAAGCAGCCCGACCTGGTACCCGATATCCAAATAAGTGGTCGGCTCGTCCAGCATCAGCAGTTCCGGCTCTTGAGCCATCACTTTCGCCAAGGCGACACGTTGCCGCTCGCCGCCGCTCAGCTGATCGATCCGACGGTGCTGCATACCTGCAAGCCCCATGGCTTCCAGCGCGGCATCGACCGCTTCGCCGCCTCCGGCGGTCTCTTCACCGATCCAGTTTTGATAAGGGAACCTCCCCATCGTCACGACCTCGCGCACCGTAAAGCCGACAGGCGGGAGACCGCCTTGCTGCAGCATGGCGGTCCATTTGGCCAATTCCTTGCGCTTGTAAGCCCGTGCCTCTCGCCCCCGGAGGAGCACCTCGCCGGAGTCGGGCGGCTCAAGCCCCGTAAGCAGCTGCAGCAGCGTCGACTTGCCTGCCCCGTTCGCCCCGATAATGCCGTACATGCGCCCTTCCTGCATCGTAAAGCTGATCGACCGCAAAATGCTTTTGCCCGCAACCGACTTCGTTAAACGTACGACTTCAATCATCCTTGCGAGCCTCCTTGCAGCACCTTGCGCCGATAGAGCAAATAGGCGAAGAACGGCGCTCCGATGAGCGCCGTCACGACGCCGAGCGATATTTCCTTCGGGCTAAGCGCCGTGCGGGCAAGCGTGTCCGCCCATAGCAGATAGAGTGCTCCGCCAGCGGCGGAAAGCGGAATGATCAGGCGGTAGTCCGGACCGACCAGCAGCCTTAGTAAATGCGGCACTACGAGGCCTACGAAGCCGACTACGCCCGCGATCGATACGGCCGCTGCCGTCAGCAGCGTGGAAACGATCAGCACAATCAGCTTCGTACGCTCGACATTTACGCCTAGATGGGCCGCGTGCTTCTCGCCAAGCACAAACAAATTCAAATGCTGGGCATAACGGATCAACACCGGCATGCCTACGATGAGAAACGGCAAAATCAGCTTCGCATGCGCCCAGCTGCGGGCGCTCAAGCTGCCCATCAACCAGAACATCGCTTCGTTGATGACGCTTTGCGACATGGAAACCATAAAGGTCACGAATGCGCCAAGAAACGCTTGCACGATGACGCCCGATAGAATGAGCGTCTCCACTTCAATGGCGCCGCGCGCCCGAGAAAGCGCGAATACCATGACCAGTGTAACCATCCCCGTCATAAACGCGACCGCCGGGACGGACCACAAGCCGAATGCCGATTGATAACCGAACACGATCATAAAGGCGGCGCCCACCGAGCAGCCCGTTGCAACGCCAAGCGTAAACGGATCCGCGAGCGGATTCCGCAGCACGCCCTGGAACCCGGCTCCAGCCAATGCCAGAGCAGCACCAACCAGCATCGCCAGTACGACTCTCGATAGCCTGAGCTGAGTGACGATCGCAATATCTGCCGCATCAAAGCGGCCTTCCGCCGCGTTCATCCACGGGAGTTGATGAAGCAAAATGCCCCAAACGTCGGGCAGCGGCATCCGGGAGGAGCCGATCGACAGACTGACGACAACCGACGCGGCAAGGAGGAGCATCGCTGCCCCTCCGTACGTAACCAATTTGCGTCTCATCTTATTTCAGCTGGCCGGCCAAATCCGGATGCAGCTTTTTCGCTACTTCCAAGAGCCCTTCCGCAAGGCGCGGACCTACGCGTGTCAGCGGATCTTGATCGACTTCGAATACCTGCTTATTCTTAATGGCGTTAATCGTATCCCACCCCGGTCTGGCTTCGATCGCCGATAGAATCGGGTTTTTCTCGCCCTCTCCAACGGTCATCGAAGCATAAATGATCTGGTCCGGATTGGACTTCACGACCGTTTCCGGATCGATTTCGTACCAGCCCGGCTCCGTCGCGATATTCGCGCCCCCGGCAAGAGTAATCAACTCATCGAGAAATTCCCCTTTGCCAACGGTCCAGCCCGGCGCGAATTCCAAATAGACATTGCGTTTCGGTGCATCCTTAACGGCATTAACAACTTGATCCCGAACTTGCTGCATATGTGCCGCAACTTCATTTGCCTGCTCGTTCTTATTCAAGATTTGACCGATTTGCTTCACCTTCTCGATTACGGCATCGTATGTTTTCGGATCGGTCGCATACACGGGAATGTTCAATGAACGCAGCTTCTCGACCGCGGCTTTCCCCATCGCAAACGAAGCAAGGACGAGATCAGGCTTCAGCGAGACGACTTTCTCGAAATTGACGTCCATGTTGCCGATCTTCTCCAAGCTCTCCGCTTCCTTCGGATAGTTCGAATAGTCGTCAACGCCGACAAGCGATGCCTCGGCACCTATCGCGTAGACGATTTCCGTTTCGCTCGGAAGGAGCGTAACGATTCGCTGCGGAGCAGTCTCAAACGTTAGCTCCGTACCCGATACATCCTTCACCGTGATCGGATATGCGGTGGCTTGACCGGCAGTATTGGCTGCCTTGTTCGCGGCATTGCCGCCCGCTTCTGTTTGGTTTTGGTTATTGTCCGCGGAGCCGCAAGCTGACGTAACGATCAGCATGGCAGCGACGATCAGCATCGCGCCGACCTTATTTAATGTCATTAAATTAAAATTCATTGGATCTCAAACTCTCCCTGTTTTAGTATTTCGTACCTTTTGCTCAAATGCCTGCCGACATGCCATCCGTAAAACAAAAAAAGCATTTCCGACTTATAGCGTCAGAAATGCTCACGTTCCGTAGAACAGCGGCTGGCCGTCCGTGCGCCGATTTCGCGGCGGAATCCGTTTCCGAATTCGAGTCCTAGCCAATCTCCAACACCTCCCTAAGTCCACGTAGGTAGCGTTCAATCCGAAACAGGCAGGTTTCCTGACTCGAAGCACTTGACATCAACGTCTTCCCAACCGCAGTGACGGCCAGTGACTTTATATTGATGCATTGTCGACCGGAGCGTGCAGCTCCTCGACGCTTCTTACAGTGGCGGGTCCGTGCCGGTCTTTCACCGGTCTTCCCTATTAAGCTAGGCATACTCGATTCTCGTTTTCCCCTCGAATCGGCATCGCCAAGCACCTGTTTCTATGAATATGCTATTGTGCACGTGTAACTATACCATTCCCCCATCAGGTTGTCTATACTTGGCCCCGTCTTCTCAAGAACCGGTTCATTTGGCCGTTTAAACGCAATGCATTCAGCACAACCGACACCGAGCTGAGCGCCATAGCCGTACCGGCCATCCACGGCTCGATGCCGCCAAATGCCGCGAACGGGATGACGACGACGTTGTACAGCAGCGCAAAGCCAAGGTTTTGGCGGATATTCCGCACCGTCAGCCTGCTGATCTGCAGCGCTTCATAGATGCCGGTCAGCCTTGACCGAAGCAGCGTCATATGCCCGGCGTCCAGCGCGGCTTCCGTCCCGCCGCCCATTGCGATGCCGACATCCGCCGCGGCAAGCGCCGGCGCATCGTTCCAGCCGTCGCCGACCATCGCGGTCACGCGGCCTTCCGCTTGCAGCTTGCGGATCAGCTCGGCTTTGTGCTCGGGCAGCATGGAAGCATGCACATCGGTGCGGGCGATCCCCGTCGTTTCCGCAACGCTCAGCGCAGCCGACAGGTGATCGCCTGTAGCCAGCAAGAGCCGAATGCCTTCTTCGGCGATGGCGGAAACCGCTTCTGTCGAGGTCCGCTTCACTTGATCCGTAAATGCGAACGCCCCTGCGCACTCGCCGTCCACCGCGGCATAGATCACCGTCTCGCCAGCCGCCTCCCTCCGCTCCGCAAATCGAAGCAGGATCCGGTTGATCTGCCATCCCCGCTCGGCGGCGAAACCGGCATTCCCGATCTCTATCCGCTTCCCGTCAACGATAGCCTCAATTCCTTTGCCCGGAAACGATTGAAACGATGCCGATACCGGAATAACGAGTCCGGCCCGCCTCGCGGCGTTTTTAATCGCCGCCGCGAATGGATGCTGCGAGCCTGCTTCCGCGGACGCCGCCAAGCGCAGCATCGCACTCGGCGAGCCGGATAGCGCCGATACCTCCGTTAACGCCGGCTTTCCCTCTGTTAACGTACCTGTCTTATCCAGTACGATAGTATCGAGCTGAGCCAACCGCTCGAGCGCGCCCGCTTCCTTCATGACGATGCCCCTGCGAGCCAGCTTGCCCGTTGCCAGCACCAGCGAAATCGGTGCCGCCAGGCCAAGCGCGCAAGGACATGCCGCCAGCAGCACCGCCAGCGCGTGAATCGAGGCCGTTCCCCAGCTTCCCGGCTCTAGCCACAACAGCCAAAGAAGCAGCGTGCAGACGGACAGCAGCAGCATCACCGGGACAAAAATCCCCGATATCCGGTCAACCTTGCGGCCGATCGACGATTTCGTCGATTGCGCCTGGCGCGTGAGCGCGGCAATTCGGCTCAGCATCGTAGCCTGGCCAAGCGCCGTCACGCGAATCCGCAGTTCATGCCCCCTCACGATCGTTCCGGCGTAGACGTGATCGCCCGCCGACCGCGCGACGAGCGCGCTTTCGCCGGTAAGAAACGATTCATCGAACGTCGAATGTCCTTCGATGATCACGCCGTCGGCCGGCAGCGGTTCGTCCACAGCGGCGATGAGCTGGTCCCCTACACGGACGCGGACGAGCGGAACCCGTTCCCGGCTGCCGCCGCGCATAACGATCGCTTCGGTTGCCTGAAGGGACGCGAAGCTGTCGCTCTCCTTCATCACCCGCGCCGATGCGGATGCCTCCAGCAGCTTGCCCAGCAGCACGGCTGTAATGACCACCGCCGAAGTCTCGAAATATAGCGGGCCGCCCTTCATCATTGAAATATAGCTGTATGCAAACGCCGCGGTCGTACCGATCGCCACTAACACATCCATGTTCGCGATCCGCTCTCGCAAGGCGTAAAACGCGCCGAAATAGAACGGCATCCCGATAAAAAACTGGATGATCGCCGCCAGTACGAATTGCAGCAGAGGCTCTTGGATGAGCAGCGGCACCGGGATGCCGCGCAGCCATTCGTAATGATGCGCCATCGTCCAAAGCAGCGGCAGCGTGAATAGCACGGACACGAATACCCGGACGCGCAGCGAATCCAGCTCCATGTCGCCGGCTTCGTCTTTGCCATAAAGGAAAGCCTGGAATCCGAGCTGCCCGATCCGTTCAATAATCGCGGCAGGAGCCGTCTGTTCCGGCGAGTAGGTGATATAGGCGGATTTGGCCGCATAATGGACGGACACGCCCGATACGCCGGCCAACTTGCCGACAGCCCGTTCAATACGGGTCGCGCATGCCGTGCAGCTCATTCCGTGAATCCGCAAATCAAGCGCGTCAACAACGCTTTGCTGTTGCATTGTGGTCCTCCTATCCACTCCGAAGCATCAGCCGAAGCATAGCCATGATCCGCTCCAAGCTGTCCTACTCTTCACTATATGGCAGGGTTGTTCGACTCATGATACAAACCAAAAAAGAGCACCTCCCCGCTAATGCGCAAAAGTGCTCCTTCATTTCACTTTATTGCCCGGTCTTAACCTCGCCAGGCCAGCTCAGCATGCCGCCAAGCACGTTGACGACCTCGTAGCCTTGCGCGGCCAAATAGTCCCCAACACGGCCGCTCCGGCTGCCGCTTCTGCAGATCAGGTAAATAGGCTCCTCAAACTGGTTCAGCTCGCCAAGGTGCTGAACGAAAACGGACATCGGAATGCTCACCGCTTCCTTGATATGCCCGGATTCCCATTCGTCCGGCTCCCGTACATCGATGAGGCTCAACTTCTCGCCTTCGCGAAGCCGGGTTTCCAGCTCGCTTGCCGTTATTTCTCCCATCTTCCTCGTACAACTCCTTCTGGACATTTTGAACGTGATACCTGCATTTTACTCTTTCGCGGGGTCCCGTGTCCATGCAGCGACATAAAGAAACAGCATCCGCTGCTCAAGCATGGACGCTGTTTCGGATGAAATATACAGTTGTTAAATACGAACCGCCGTACCGCTGACCGCCACCATCAGCATGCCTTCGCGGACCACTTCATAATCGATGTCGATGCCGACAATCGCATTGGCACCCATACGGGAAGCTTGGCCCGACATTTCATTGAAAGCTAAGTCGCGCGCTTCCTTCAGCTTGGTCTCGTATGCGCCGGAACGTCCTCCGACGATGTCCGTAATCGACGCGAACAGGTCACGCACGATGTTCGCTCCCATAATGGCTTCCCCGGTTACGACGCCTAGGTATTGCTGAATCGGTTGTCCTTCAATAGCAGGTGTAGTGGACAAAATCATCGTAAATCCCTCCCAATCGGTATAGTTTGTCATACGCAACAAACGAAAATTGGATTCAAATCATGGGAGAAAATGTCGGCAGCCCGTCTACTTTCCCATCCTCCATGAATTGGATGCGCACCACTTTCTCGCTGTGCTGCTCAAACCAGATTCTGACGGTTACCTCAAACTTGCGGGCGCCTTTGCTTAGCAGCAGCCGGAAAGTTTCGGACATCAAGCCGGCATCCTCGACTTTACGTCCGACATGCTTGTAATCGACGATTTCGGCATGGTACTTGTGCATCGTTTCTTTCATCGCCAGACGTCCCCACTTCGCGTATTGCGGCTCGGCGGATACTTGCGCAGCGGAGCCGATCAACACCATGAATGTCATCATGAGAACAAGGATGGATCTCATTCTACCACCTCCAGATTATAAACGATGGTAGAATTCCCCATTTTACGTGGATTCATACATCCTTGTATCGGTCCTGTTGTCAATCGCTTTCGGTTTGCTTTCCATTGCGTGTACGGCATAGAGCAACGCGATGCTCCAGCCCCATAGAAAAACGGTCCAGAGCGGATCGAGCACGCCTTTCGGCGGATGAACGAACTGGTACGGAACGCCGTCGGTCAGCAGGATTTCCCGCAGAAAAACACCAATCCGAAGCGCGGCCATCGTTCCGGTTAACAGCGCCAATGCTTTCATAGCTCCGGCCATCCTTCCTCTCTGCTTGGCCAGATAAAGGAGCGAAGCGACAAAGCAGCCGAACAGCGCGGATGACATTGGGGCTACGATGAAAATGCCGATAAATCCAAGATAGATGATGAACATGTCCTTCAGCAAAAACAGCAGCAGCGCAACCGAGACAGCGACAAACCAGAGCACCGCTTTGGTCCCTCGCGAAGCAACCGGGATCCGCTGTTTATACGTTTCAGTGCGGCGGAATTGACGGTAACGCATCAATAGACATATACCGGGGATGGCAAGCCCAATGATGGAGAATCCGAACTGCAGATTCTGATACAGCGCCCTTCCTCCAATGCGACTATGAAGAATAGGAAACGATTCGACAAATATGCCTGAAGCATGAGTCCATGCATCCATGAACATATGGGTCAAATAACCGATATAGAGCGAAACGAGAAAGATAAGCCACGACTGAAACGAGCGAAGCCTCCATTCTGCGCACAACGCTTTCGCAAATTGATCCAGCCTGCCGAATGCAGGCAGAAATTTAGGCAGCACGGGCTTCACTATGCAGTGGAAAGCAAATGCAAACGCGATGCCAAGCGGCAGTCCTTGCACGAGAAAGCCGAGCAGGGAATGCCCGATGCTCTGATAGGGCTCCATCGCCATAAAGTACTCCATATCAGGCGACATGCTGCCCAGCACTAGTCCGGTCAGGCTCACCCACTTCGGAGCGATCCGCCGCAGCGGAGCGGCGAAGAACGGATGAGAAAACGTGAATGGCATCGGCCTTAATCCAACCCGCCGAATTTATCGGGCGGCCATAAGCGAAATATGGCACGGCCCTCCAGGCTGGACATGGCGATGGGACCCAGCTCACGGCTGTCTTGGCTGTTTTCGCGGTTATCGCCCATGACGAAAACCGATTTCGGCGGGACGGTGAACGGCATTTCCATGCCGTTTGCGAACGTCCGCCCTTTAACGTATGGCTCGTTTTGCAGCTCGCCATTCAAAACCACCCGACCGTCACCGGTGATGTTGATGACGTCGCCCGGCAGCCCGATCACGCGCTTAATAAGGCGCTTGTCGCTTTCCGGTCCGTGAATGATGACGATATCCCCCCGTTCCGGCGAATCGAACCGGTAGCTGATTTTATCTTCGATCAAGCGCTGGCCTTCCACCAACGTTTTTTGCATGGATACGTTTCTTACTTCCGTTTGAGCAAAAGCATAGTTCTGAATGAGAAGCGCCGCTACAACCGCTACGCCCAGCGACACGGTCCAGTCTCTAGCTTCTTTCACCCAGGATTTCTTGGGCTTATGTACTTGCAGGTTAGGCTTCTCCACTTGAGTTTCTCCTCTCTTGCCTTGCTGTTTCTCTTTATCTAATACGACTTTTACCCGTAATTTGTTTCTATCCAAACGACTTTTAAGAAAAAGCATTGCCCAGTCCGGTTATCGTACGATAAAGTTAGGGAGTTGCCGTTATTTATTTCTAAGGAGTGAGTTCCTCTTGTCCGCTGAAGCGAAAGCCGCACCAATTCCGACTTCCCGTGCCGATCATGTCATTTTTATCATCGTTACGCTGCTGTACTGGTCGACGTTATATGTCTATGTACCGATTCTCCCCCCATTTATGAAAAGCAGCGGCTATGCCGACGTACTGATCGGCATCGTGCTCGGAAGCTACGGCTTCACCCAAATGCTGATCCGGTTTCCCCTTGGCCTCGCATCGGACAAGCTGCATAAGCGCAAGCCCTTCCTAATGCTTGGCATGATAAGCGGGGCGCTGAGCTGCGTCTTGTTTATGATTCCCGGCTCTTGGCTGTGGCCGCTCGCCGGACGCATGATGTCCGGCGTCTGCGCCTCCGCTTGGGTCGCGTTCACGGTGCTTTACGCCGCCTACTTCGCCGCCGGCGAGGCGACCAAGGCAATGAGCAATATCAGCTTTATGACGGTGTCGGGGCAATTGATCGGCATGACGTTAAGCGGGTGGCTTGCCGGCGCTTACGACTGGAATGCGGCCTTTATCGCAGGCATCGGAATAGGCGCGGCTGGCCTTCTGCTTACGTTTGCGGTCAAGGAGCCGCGGGAAGGCGTCGCGCGGGAGCCGATATCGCTCACGCATTTGCGCGAGGTCGTGCGCACCCCTTCCCTTCAACGTGTATCGACGCTCTCGATCCTTGCCCATTGCGTGCTGTTCATCACCATGTTCGGCTTCACGCCGTTGAAGGCGACCTCCTTAGGCGCTTCCAGCAGCCAACTCACCTTGATTGTGATCGCCTTCATGGTGCCTCATGCCATTGCTTCGCTGCTGTCCGGACGGCTGATAGCGCCCAAGTTCGGGAATAGGGCCGTCATCTCGGCAGGCTTCGCTCTGAGCGGCATCTTCACGGTAGCGATCGCATATTCGCCTTCACTGGGATGGCTGGCGGTCACGCAGGCGCTGAACGGCTTCGCTCAGGGCCTGCACTTGCCATTGCTGCTCGGACTCGCCATACAGCCGTTTGCGTCCTCTAAACGCGCGACCGCGATGGGCTTCTACCAAGCCATCTATTCCATCGGCATGTTCGCAGGACCGTTCCTTGCCGGCTTTATCAATGAAGCCTACGGCCGGGATTACGGCTTTTGGCTCGGCGGACTGTTCGCGCTGGCTGCGCTCGTCTGCATGTTCGTTTGGCGGCGCCGCGACCATGCGCGGCAGACCGCTTAGTTTAGCCCGGTTTCGCATCGGTCTCTAAAATCACCGCCAAACGGCGGTTTTTTTATAGCAAAAAAGGCGCGAAATTCGCGCCTTTACATAGGCTTTTACGTTGATTACATGCACTCTTCCGGATCTTCCGCTTGCGCATCCTCGATCGTGATTTTCTCCGCTACCGTATCGCGGATGACGGAAACGATCGTTTGCAGCAAGTAGTTGATGTCGGCTTGGCTTTGCTGGAACTCCGACACGATCGGAATACCGTCCAGCTCGTCCTGAAGCACTTCGATTTCTTTCTCGATCTTCGCGACCATGTCGGGATTCTTGAACGTCGTTTCGAATGCGACGAGTTCCTTCTGCTTCTTCTTGATTTGCGAGATCAAGCCTTGGATGCGCTCATTGCCTTGAATTTGCTTCTCGGCGCGCTGGAACTGCTGCACTTCCTCGGATGTGAAAATCATGCTCGCCAGCTCTTTGGTCTTGGCCATGATGTCTGCACGAACGATGATGTCCTCTGTGTTGAACTTCGGTACGGTGCAGCCCGCATCGTGGTCATGATCGTGTGCATGGTTATGCTTTGCCGCTTGCTCTTTTGCCAATGGTTCCAGCTCCTCTGTACGTTACGTTAAGATACTGCTTCTTCCATGCGATATTCCAAAACAGGCTCGGCTTTGAGGTACCAGGATTTAGCCTCCGTCACCTTCGCTTCGATAAACTGCCCGATCCATTCCACCGGTCCTTCAATATGAACCAGCTTGTTCGTGCGCGTACGGCCGGACAACACATTCGCATTGTTCTTGCTGACGCCTTCGACAAGGATTTCCACGGTGCGGCCGACCTCCGCTTCGTTGCTTTCACGGCTAAGATCCTCAATGATTCTATTCAACCGCGCAAGCCGCGCTTTCTTCACGGCCTCGGGAATGTTATCCTCCATATCCGCTGCAGGCGTGCCTACGCGCGGGGAATAAATGAAGGTGTAGGCTGACGAAAAACCAACCTCCTGCACGAGCGATAGCGTTTCCTCAAACTGCTCATCGGTTTCGCCAGGGAAGCCGACTATGATATCCGTCGTTAGAATGGCGTCCGGAATCGCCCGCTTAATTTTGGCGACCAGCTCCAGAAACATCTCCCGCGTATATTTACGGCTCATGCGCTTCAATACTTCGGTGCTCCCGGACTGCACCGGCAAATGAATATGCTCCACCAGATTTCCGCGCGTTGCCAGCACTTCGATCAAGTGATCGTCAAAATCGCGCGGATGGCTCGTCGTGAACCGAATGCGCGGAATATCGATTTTGGCCATGTCCGCCATCAAATCGCCGAACCGGTAGTTCAGATCCTCGAAATCCTTGCCGTAAGCATTGACGTTTTGCCCAAGCAGCGTTATTTCTTTAAAGCCTTGACGGGCCAGCTCGCGCACTTCGGCGATGACATCCTCAGGTCGTCTGCTGCGCTCCTTGCCTCTTGTGTAAGGCACGATGCAGTACGTGCAAAACTTGTCGCAGCCGTACATGATGTTTACCCAGCCGCGCATCCCTTCCCGCTTCTTGGGCAGGTTCTCGATAATGTCGCCTTCCTTGGACCAAACCTCGACGACCATTTCTTTGCTGAACAGCGCGTCCTGCAGCAAATACGGCAGACGATGGATATTGTGCGTGCCGAAAATCAAATCGACGAAGCTATGCTTCTGCATGATGCGGCTGACGACCGACTCTTCCTGCGACATGCAGCCGCATACGCCGAGAATCAAGCCCGGCTTCTCGATCTTCAAGTGCTTCAAATGGCCAAGCTCGCCGAATACTTTATCCTCTGCGTTCTCGCGGATCGCGCAAGTATTCAACAAAATGACGTCAGCCTCATTGCGGTCTTCCGTCGGCGCATAGCCCATCTGCTCGAACATGCCCTTCATTACTTCCGTGTCATGTTCGTTCATTTGGCAGCCATAAGTCGTAATATGATAGAGCTTGCCCTTGCCAAGCTCCATTAGCTCCGGCGGCGTCGCGGTTTCGTAATGAACCTGGATCGCTTCCTTGCCTCTGCGTTTCTCTTCTTTATAATTCGGCGCAGCATTCACCGTTATATCTCGACCGTTAATCCGGTAGGTTGTTTTTCCTTCTTCTTCCTTCAGCACTCTCGCGCCAGTAAAGTCAAAGTACTTGGAGAAGTCCTTGCCTTGCTTGCTCAATTCTTTCACGTCCTTCCATATACGTGTCCATTCCAATATTATAGCAAACCCGTCCGCGTTTAGAAAGAAAAATGACCTGCCAACGCTGCTCGAAGCGAGCGAATTGTAACAAAAAAGAGACAATCGGGGATCGATTGTCTCTTCGCGCCAAGCTGACCTCTGCGGTTAGCCGATGATCTCGGCTTGATCGCCGTTTTTTGCGCCCGCTGCATTAGCCTCATCCGTATCGATATGCATATCCAATGCGAACTCAGGCGAAACGCGCGCTATGACATTTTCCAAAATCAAGCCTCGCTCGCCTTGCAGCCTAACGGTCAAACGCTGCTTGTCCGAAATGCCCCAGCGCTCCGCATCGCTCGTATGGAAGTGAATGTGGCGTGCCGCCACAATGACGCCTTCTTCAATCGTAACTTCGCCAGCGGGCCCTTTAATGAGAATTCCCGCCGAGCCTGCAATGTCTCCCGATTCGCGGACAGGCGGATTGATGCCCAGCGTAAACGCGTCCGTGCGCGATACTTCCAGCTGCGTCCGCTTCCGTGCCGGACCTAAGATCCGGACTTTGCCAAAGCTGCCTTTCGGACCTACAACCTCAACCGTTTCGTTTGCTGCATATTGCCCTGGCTGCGAGAGCGGTTTGAAGACGGACAATTCCGCGCCTTGTCCGAACAACGCTTCTACATGCGCCTGCGAGAGATGAATATGTCGGGCGGAAACACCTACAGGAACCATTTTCATATGACCGAAAACACCTTTCTGTACCATTTCGTCAAGAAAGGCATACCGTTCATCGATGAATGGTATGCCTCCTGCTATGCTAGTCTATCTTTTATTTAAATTCTGCCATCAATTTGCTGAACTGCTCCTGCGACAGCGACAAGTCTTGGTTCGCCAAGCCTTCCGCGCCAAATCCGCTAATCATATTCTCGTACGATTTGCGCTCTTTGTTGTGGTAGATAAGGCCTGTGAGCATGCCGTTTGTTTCCATGATTTTGTTCATGGCCGCGATCCGGTTCGTCGGATCGTAATCCGGGAACTGATCGAGGTTCACGATATTCTCTTTGAACCAGTCGTATGTGTTCACTTTGTTGAACGTTACGCAAGGGCTGAACACGTTAATGAGCGAGAAGCCTTTGTGGTTCAGGCCTGCTTCGATTAGCGATGTCAGCTGCTTCAGGTCGCTGGAGAACGATTGCGCGATGAACGTTGCGCCCGCAGAGATTGCGATTTCGAGCGGCGACAGCGTCGACTCGATCGAGCCTTCCGGCGTCGATTTCGTCTTGAAGCCTTCCGCGCTGCGAGGCGAAGTTTGGCCCTTAGTCAAACCGTAAATTTGGTTGTCCATTACGATGTAGGTAATGTCGATATTACGGCGGATCGCGTGAACCGTATGACCCATGCCGATCGCGAAGCCGTCGCCGTCACCGCCTGAAGCGATAACGGTCAGGTCGCGGTTAGCGAGCTTCACGCCTTGCGCAATCGGGAGCGCGCGGCCGTGAATGCCGTGAAGGCCATATGCGTTCACATAACCGGAGATCCGGCCGGAACAGCCAATCCCGGAAATGACAGCCAAGCCTTCCGGCTCAAGGCCTACGTTAGCTGCGGCACGCTGGATAGCGGCTTGAACGGAGAAGTCTCCGCAGCCTGGGCACCAGTTCGGTTTTACGTTATTTCGAAACTCTTTAAATGTAGCCATCTTAGACCAACTCCTTGCATGCTTTGTGCACTTCGGAAGGCAGGAACGGATTTCCGTCGTATTTGAGAACGCTTCTGATCTTATCCGCATAACCTGCATGCAATTTCACTTGATCAGCCAGCTGGCCTGTCGCATTGTTTTCAAGCACGACGACCTTCGCCGCGCTTTGCAGGTAAGGCTTTACGAGATCCGACGGGAACGGATGGATTTGACGTACTGTAATATGGTTTGTTTTCAACCCGTCTTTCTCTAGGCGGAGACGAGCTTCGTCGATTGTACCGCCTGTCGAGCCCATGCCGATGATCAGCAAATCAGCTTCCGCATGAGGCGCATCCGCCCGGACCGCATCGCGGATAACCAATCCGTTCATCTTCGTCAAGCGCTTATCCATCATTTTTTTCCGGTTGACGGCGCTCTCCGAAGGACGGCCCGTTTCATCATGCTCTACGCCCGTTACGTGGTGCAAGCCGTGCTTATCGCCCGGGATAACGCGCGGCGAAATGCCGTCCTCTGTAAACTCATACCGTTTGAACAGTTCGTTCGTTTCAAGCTCAGGCAGCTCGCGAACCAGTTTACCGCGGTTAATAGGCATTTTATTCAAATCCAACTCATCGCAGGATTGCTTACCGAGCGAGAGCTGAAGGTCAGTCATTAGAATAACCGGCACTTGATACTGCTCCGACAGGTTGAACGATTCAATCGTGTCGTAGAAGCAGTCTTCGATGGAAGCAGGCGCGATGACGATCTTCGGAATTTCACCGTGCGTGCCGTATACCATTGCGTTCAAGTCGGATTGCTCTTGCTTCGTCGGCAAGCCCGTGGAAGGGCCGCCGCGCTGGGTATCCACGATAACCAGAGGCGTTTCTGTCATCCCTGCGAGACCGATCGCTTCCATCATGAGAGAAAGACCGGGACCGGCAGATGCCGTCATCGTACGGACGCCCGCGTAGTTGGCGCCGATCGCCATCGTAACCGCCGCGATTTCGTCTTCCGTTTGAACGACGGTACCGCCGAACTTAGGAAGCTTCTTGATCAGGTATTCCATGATCTCGGAAGCCGGCGTAATCGGATAGGCCGACATCAAGCGGCAGCCGCCTGCGACTGCGCCAAGGCCGATCGCTTCGTTTCCGATCATAAACAGCTTTTGTTTGCCGTCAGCCGGTTCTAGGCGGAACTCTTCAAGCGGGCCGCCGGCAAGCTCTAGCACGTAATCGGAGCCGCGTTTAACCGCTTCGATGTTCTTCTCTACGATCGCTGGGCCTTTACGGCCGAATTCTTCTTCTACTGCTTTGTTAAATACATCGATAGGCAGGCCAAGAAGCGCCCAAGACGCGCCGGACGCCACCATGTTTTTCATAAGGGAAGTTCCCAGATCTTCGGCAATCGAAGTAATCGGTACGGCGAATAGTCGTGCGTTAATGCCCTCAGGCAGGACCGGATTGAATTTAGCGTCCGCAACAACGACGCCGCCTGCGCGCAGCTCATGCGCGTTTAGATCGATGCTCTCTTGGTCGAACGCGACCAGGATATCCAAATCATCCGAAATGGCCAGCATCGGCTTCGTGCTGATTCTTATTTTATTATTCGTATGGCCGCCTTTAATACGCGATGAAAAGTGACGGTATCCATACAGGTAGTAACCTAGACGATTAAGAGCTGTCGAGAAAATACGGTCGGTACTTTCAACGCCTTCCCCTTGTTGTCCCCCGATTTTCCAAGACAATTGACTAATCAAAACGCCCATCTCCTCTTTTGACGAACCTGCAAAATTTTCGACATCGGTTTTACAAAAATATAAAATTTCTTTCAACAGTCAAATAAATTTTATGTCTCAAAGTAGTAAAATGCAAGCTGTTATTGGGTTTTCATCACATAGTTCTTTTCGATTATATCCATATCGGAGTGAGATTGAAATCCCGCGATTGTTCAGCCTGGTAGATGCTTTACCAAAAACTGCAGCGCGTTTCCGGCAAAGAACCGGCCAACCATTTCCTCCGAATAGCGTGCTAGAAGCGCGTTCTGAAGCTTATGCAGTTCACCGGGATGATTTAAATTCCGCACATAGGATTCAATCCCGTCGAAATCCGATCCGAACATCAGCTGCTTTTCTCCGCCTAGCTCGCATATCTTCTCTACGTGACGCAGCACGTCAGCTATTTCGGATTCGCCGATCGCCTTCACGAATTGCGGCACGAACGTAACGCCGATCATACCTCCTTGTTGAATGAGCGCGGCAATCTGATCGTCCGCGAGATTGCGCGGATGCGCACATAGACTTCTAGCATTCGAATGCGAAGCGATGCGCGGCCGAGGCGCGAACTGCGCCAAGTCCCAGAATGCGCGGTCGCTTAAATGAGATACATCTAACAGTATACCCAATCTATCACATTCTTCTACGAAGGCTCGGCCTTTTTTTGTAAGACCGCCTCCGCGGGGCTCCATGACCCCATCCGCGCCCCAGTTTGCATGATTCCAAGTTAGTCCTACTACCCTCACGCCTAGCAAAAATAAGATTCGCAGCATAGCGAGATCCCCATGCAGGCCGTCTGCCCCTTCCAATGACAGCATGGCCCCGATTTTGCTTCGATTCATAAGCCGCGCCGCATCCGCCGAAGACCGCACAAACGTCATATCCGGCACGGACAATATTTTGCGGTGAAACAGATCGATACTGTGCAGAATCGGCACCATCGACTTCTCCATCCGCTCAGGCACGTAAATCGCGAACGTCTGGAGCACGGCCCCTGCCTGGCGAAGCCGCGGCAGCGTAACATCTAGCTTGCCTGTATGATCCTGCTCAAAGGACAGCGACCGATCCTCCAGCAGCTTCCAAAGCACATCGCAATGAAAATCTACACTTCTAAAGTTCGGCATGAACTCAGCCTCCCGATCTCTTTATTTTCACGCAAAAAAACCTGCCTACATCGTAAACAGGTCGAAGAGTTCAAATTGAATTATTGGGGCGTCTTCTATCTAGGCTCGACGATCAGCTTGATGGCTGTACGGTCCTCGCCGTCGATGATGATGTCTGTAAACGCCGGGATGCAAATCAGATCCACTCCGCTCGGCGCGACAAACCCTCTCGCGATTGCAACCGCCTTTACCGCTTGATTCAACGCACCAGCCCCGATTGCTTGCAACTCAGCTGCCCCGCGTTCGCGTAGAACGCCGGCCAGCGCTCCTGCAACAGAATTTGGATTGGACTTTGCTGAAACTTTTAAGACATCCATGGATTGAACCTCCTCGGGAATGATGGATGAATACCACTATTTAGATAGATATTCGAGAGAGGTGAAATAATTCCTTCTTTAGCTCCTGCTATTTTAGCAAAATCTTCTGAATTATGAGAATTTTCATAGAGAAAAAGAAGATCGGCTGCTACATAAGCAGCCAATCTGTTTCTGTGAGTCGAATTTTCTGGATTTTCTTCGCCATTCCAGTAGACTCGTCGATTTCGACCGCGATGGCGTGCAAATGCCAATCGCCTTCATCCACTACGAACCGTGCCGGAAGCTGCGTCAGAAACTTATGCAACACGGCCGTACGCTCCATGCCGAGGATGCCATTCATCGGGCCGGACATACCGACATCCGTCAAATAAGCCGTGCCTCCAGGCAAAATACGATCGTCATTGGTTTGGACATGCGTATGCGTGCCGACAACGATCGAAGCGCGGCCGTCCAAATACCAGCCCATTGCGATCTTCTCCGAGGTTGCCTCGGCGTGGAAATCGACCAGGATGTTCTTCGTTTTCCGCTGCAGCTCTTCAATCAGCTCGTCTGCCTTGCGAAACGGGCAATCGATCGGAGGGAGAAAAGTTCGGCCTTGCAAGTTGACGATCGCAAGCTCTTTGCCGTTAGCTTTAATTACCGCGGCGCCTTGACCGGGAGCTTCCGCCACGTAATTGGCCGGACGGACAAGACGAGGCTGGTCATCGATCCATTCGAAAATGTCCTTGTTATCCCACGTGTGATTGCCCATCGTAATGCCGTGCACGCCGGCGTCAAACAGCTCTTTCACGATCGGCGCCGTGATCCCTCTGCCCGCCGCAGCGTTCTCGCCGTTGGCAATGATAATGTGCGGGTTGTATTTGGTTTTCAGCGCCGGCAGCACCTTCTTCAATGCGTTTCGTCCGACACTGCCGACGATATCTCCTATAAACAATACGTTCATAACACCATAACCTCTCTAATGACAAGGCTTTCAGAACAATTCCGTTCGGCGTTCAATAAGCCCTAATTAAGACTAGAAAAGTGGCCGACAAGCAGCCACTTTTCTAGTTCACTTGCTATTTACTTATTTCGCGTACTCGACGGCTCGCGTCTCACGAATGACGGTCACTTTAATATGCCCCGGATAATCGAGTTCACTCTCGATTTTCTTCGTAATATCACGTGCTAAGCGGAATGCTTCCGTATCGTCTATCTTGTCAGGCTGAACCATGACGCGAACCTCGCGGCCTGCTTGGATCGCGTACGATTTCTCGACGCCATCGAACGATTCCGAAATGCCTTCCAGCTTCTCAAGCCGTTTAATGTACGTTTCGAGCGTTTCTCTTCTCGCACCGGGTCTTGCAGCCGACAAGGCATCTGCCGCGCCTACAAGCATAGCGATAACGGATGTTGCTTCGCAATCACCGTGGTGGGAAGCGATACTGTTGATGACAACAGGATGCTCCTTGTATTTCTTCGCCAGCTCTACGCCGATCTCGACATGTGAGCCTTCCACTTCATGATCGAGCGCTTTGCCGATGTCATGCAGCAAACCCGAACGTCTTGCAAGCGTAACGTCTTCACCCAGCTCTGCAGCCATCAAGCCTGTCAAATAAGCAACTTCCATGGAGTGCTTCAACACATTCTGTCCATAGCTGGTACGATATTTGAGTCGACCTAGTATCTTGATTAGATCCGGATGCAATCCGTGCACGCCAACTTCATACGTCGCCTGCTCTCCGTATTCACGGATACGTTCGTCCACTTCCTTGCGAGATTTCTCGACCATCTCTTCGATCCGTGCAGGATGGATACGACCATCTGCAACGAGCTTCTCCAGAGACGTACGAGCAATTTCACGACGGATTGGATCGAAACCAGACAAGATGACCGCTTCCGGTGTATCGTCGATAATGAGATCGATACCGGTCAACGTTTCCAGTGCGCGAATGTTGCGGCCTTCACGTCCGATAATGCGGCCTTTCATTTCTTCATTCGGCAGCGCGACTACGGATACCGTAGTTTCCGCCACGTGATCGGCTGCGCAGCGTTGAATCGCGAGCGAGATAATGTCACGTGCCTTCTTATCCGCTTCTTCCTTCGCCTGCTGCTCGATCTCTTTAATCATTTGTGCAGTTTCATGACGCACCTCTTGCTCGACGTTCGTCAGGATGATTTGCTTCGCATCCTCCATCGTCAAGTTCGAGATTCGCTCAAGTTCCTGAAGCTGCTGCTTGTAAAGGGAATCGATTTGCTCTTGCGTTTCCTCGATCCGCTTCTCCTTGTTGGATACTTGTTCTTCTTTGCGTTCCAGCGCTTCTATCTTTTTATCCAACGACTCTTCCTTCTGAATCAGTCGTCTTTCAAGACGCTGTACCTCATTGCGACGTTCGCGAATATCTCTCTCAGCCTCGGTACGGAGCTTGTGGACTTCATCTTTCGCCTCGAGAACCGTTTCTTTCTTAAGCGCTTCGGCTTCTTTCCTCGCATTGTCAACGATTTGACTAGCGGCTTGCTCGGCGCTAGAAATTTTGGCCTCGGCGATCGATTTGCGAATAAAATAACCGACACCAAAGAAAATTGCACCAACAACGAGAGCGATCAGGATCCATGCCCATGTTGGCAGCATCATCTTCACCTCCTCGTTGTTCACCTAAGCAAACGCTTGGGATCGTATTTGGTTTTCTAGCCGGTTGTTAACCCGATCATACATAACTTAATTTGACGAAAATAATCGTTTCGAATCAATTTTTGGAAGGAAAATCGATTCTAGAATAAAGAATACAAGCTTATTTTATCTTTTGTGAAAATCAATTGTCAAGCATATGCCCGTCCTCGCCATCTTCTGCGGCGCGTACAACCGCTTTCACGGCATCTTTGACCGTATTCATCGGAAAACCGCGGCGAAGCAGGAATACGGCCAATTTCTGTTTTCTTTCACGAGGCTCTCCTTTAATAAAAGGCCATTTCTTTTCGGCTGCCCGAATCGCAGTCTCGGTTTCCGATTGCTCGTTCAGCTTCTGGGACGCCAGCTTCGCCGTGTCCTTGGCTATTCCCCGCTGCAAGAGCTCCTGCTGCAGCAGACGGCGGCCTTTCAGCTGCGTGCGCATCCGCTCGGATGCGTACATAGCCGCATAGAGTTTATCGTTCACCAAACCCTCCTGCGAGAGCCGCTCGATCGCTTTCGCCGCGGACTCGGCATCGATCTCCTTCCTTGCCAAGTAACGCAGGATCTCTTTCTCCGTCCGCTGCCTAACGCCTAAATAGGAAAGAGCGAGAATATAAGCACGGTGCCGGCTATCCTCTTCTACGATCTGCTTAAGCTCGTCGGGATGAATTTCCCTACCCTTCAGCAGTCTGAATTTGATCAATAAGTCTTCATGCACATTGGTATACGGTTCCGGTGAATCATTGACAAATAGTTGGTAGCGTTGTTTCGCTTTCCGATCCTGTTCCACGCCGGTAATAACAAGCACGTTCGATCCCTCCTTTACCGTGCAAGCTCCTGTAATAAATAGAGAAGCACCTCTTCAGGTGCTTCTCATGTAACCGGTTCAACTCGGCTTATTCCAAATCCAGATCCAGTTCGTCCTCGTCATCCTCACTGAATGCGGCTCCGCTCGCGGATGCAGCGGCAATATTGCTCGCCTCCCGAATTTGCTTCTCGATCGTGGCTGAAATGTCCTTATGATCTTTAAGGAATTGCTTCGCGTTCTCGCGGCCTTGTCCGAGGCGCTCGCCATTGTAGGAGAACCATGCGCCGCTCTTCTGGACGATATCCATATCGACGCCCATATCCACGATGCTGCCTTCTTTAGAGATGCCTTCGCCGTACATAATGTCGATCTCAGCTTGCTTGAACGGAGGGGCAACTTTGTTCTTCACAACTTTGATGCGCGTCCGGTTACCGACAACGTCGTTTCCTTGTTTAATCGATTCGATACGGCGAACATCCAGACGGATTGTCGAATAGAACTTCAAGGCGCGGCCGCCAGGCGTAGTCTCCGGATTGCCGAACATAACGCCGACTTTCTCGCGAAGCTGGTTGATGAAGATCGTAATCGTTTTCGATTTGCTGATCGCACCGGAAAGCTTACGCAGCGCTTGCGACATCAGACGAGCTTGCAAACCGACGTGGGAATCCCCCATGTCGCCTTCGATCTCCGCTTTCGGTACGAGTGCGGCAACGGAATCCACGACTACGATGTCGACTGCACCGCTGCGAACGAGCGCTTCGGCGATCTCCAAGCCTTGCTCGCCTGTATCCGGTTGGGAAAGCAGAAGTTCGTCGATATTTACGCCAAGCTTCGCTGCATAATTCGGATCGAGCGCATGCTCGGCATCGATGAAAGCAGCTTGTCCGCCGGCACGCTGCACCTCGGCGATCGCATGCAGAGCTACCGTTGTTTTACCGGAGGATTCCGGTCCGTATACTTCAATGATTCGGCCGCGTGGAAAACCGCCGATTCCAAGTGCAATATCTAACGCAAGAGAGCCGCTGGATACCGTTTCTACCTGCATATGTTGTGATTCACCGAGCTTCATAACGGAGCCCTTACCGAATTGCTTCTCTATTTGACGCAATGCCATTTCAAGTGCGGCTTTACGATCTGCCAACGAACCCACATCCTTCATAATTTATACTTTCATGATACCTTGTTTCGTTCGCTTTGACAAGAGTTTTTACGAACATATATTCTTATTTCTCGATTGGCCAAAAGAGAGATAAAAAAAAACCGCAGCAAAGTAATCTTCGCCACGGTTCTTCCGGTAACTAATGTCGATTATAGTCGATTGATATTCGTATGGCAAGCCTTATTTTAACAATCATGCTAGTCCGCATCTGCCGACGTAAGCGCCTGCCAGAGCCGATAGAGTATCGACTTCGCTGCGCGCTGCCTGATTATGGCTCTGCTGCCGCTCAAGTGAGCCGTATAGACGCGCGTCGGCTTGCCGCGCTCCGCCAACCCGAAATAGACGAGGCCGACCGGCTTTCCTTCCGATTCCGCAGGACCTGCTACACCTGTCAACGAAATGCCGAAATCGCTGTCTGCATGCTCGCGCACCCGTTCCGCCATTAGCGCAGCGGTAGATTCGCTGACCGCGCCGGGCGCATCCTTTCCCTCGAGCTGAGACATCGGAATGCCAAGCAGCTTGTGCTTCATCAAGTTCGTGTACGTCACGACGCCGCCGACAAATTCGCCACTGCTGCCGGGCACTTTCGTTATCAGCTGGGCGAACAGTCCTCCCGTAAGGCTCTCTGCGCTCGTCAGCGTTCGTCTTGAGGAGCGCAGCAGCCTGATGACAGCCTCCTCAAGGGGAATGTCCTCTCGGGCATACAAATGCCCTCCTACGCGTTCAAGGATCTGTTCCTCCGTTGCTTTCAGCCGGACCTCCGCTTCCTGCTCGCTAAGCGCCTTCGTCGAAATGCGGATGGCGACCTCGCCTTCTTTGGCATACGGCGCGATCGACGGATCGGACTGCCCTTCGATAAGATCGATAATGGCTTGCTCCAGACTCGATTCGCCAATGCCTGCGAACATGAGCAGACGCGAGTACAGCTTGCGTTCCTCGCCCATGACGGACCTGATCCATGCTTTAGCCGGGCCGTCGAACATCGTCTTCATTTCGCGCGGCGGGCCGGGCAGAAGCACATAGCTGGTTCCGTCGACGGTAAGCGCGTTGCCGACCGCAAGCCCCGCTTCATTGTCAAGTGGATCGCTGCCTTCGATGAGATGAGCCTGCCGGCGGTTGCTCTCCACCATATGAATGCCGCGGGAGCTGAACAACGCTTCGATCTTATCCATGGAAGGCTGATGGAGCTCAATAGAACGGCTCAAATACTCCGCCAGCGCATCCTTCGTCAAATCATCCATCGTCGGTCCCAGCCCGCCGGTAAAGAGGATGAGGTCCGCCCTCGTCCGCGCAAGCTCGATCGCCTGCCGGATCCGCCCTGCATTATCGCCGACGACGGTTTGAAAATAAACATCGACTCCAAGCTCCGCTAGCCCCTGGGATAAGTAGGTTGCGTTCGTATTGACGGTCTGCCCGAGCAGCAGCTCCGTGCCTACTGCAATAATTTCAGCGCGCATGACAACAGCTCCAATCTATGTATGAATGTGAAACAAAAACATCGGAAAGGAACAGCAAAGCACCACCCCTTCCGAACAGTTTACGTACGGACAGAAAGAGTGATGCTGTTTGACATAATGCGTCGTTTACGCAACCGGAATAAGATTTTTATTTTTGACAAAGTAGTCGTAGCCGGAGTAGACCGTGATGAGTGCCGCTGCATAGGCTGAAATTTGGTCAAACGGGAAATGCAGGAACGCAAACGGGAAATTGTTCAGTAATAACGCAATAATCATCGTAATTTGGACGGCCGTCTTCCATTTCCCCCACTTGCTGGCTGCCAGAACGGAGCCTTCAAGCAAAGCGATTTGGCGAAGACCGGTCACCGCAAATTCCCGGCTAATGATGACGATCGCGATCCAAGCGTCAAGCTTGGACATTTCAACAAGCGAAATAAGCACCGCCGCAACCAACAGCTTGTCTGCCAGCGGATCCAGCAGCTTACCCAGATTGGTGACGATTTTGTTCTTGCGCGCGATATAGCCGTCAAGTCCGTCCGTGCTGGCCGCCACGATAAACACGAGGGCGGCTAAAATCTGGTTCCATGTGATGGAGAAATCGTCAAAGGCGAGCGGCTTCAGATCAACGTTGATCAGCAGCAGCACCATTATGATAGGCACCAAAAAGATGCGGACAAGCGTGATGCGGTTGGCTAAATTCATGATAGCCCCTCCCCGGACATATCAAACTCGAAAGCGTGCGTAATCCGCACTCTTTGAATTTCGCCGATTGCAGCCTTGCAATTGGTAACGAACACTTCGCCGTCGATTTCCGGCGCATCGTATTCCGAACGTCCGACGTAAACGTCGCTGCGTCCGTCGTAGCGCTCAACCAGCACATCGATCTCTTTGCCGATATGCTTGCCGTTCAGCTCCTTGGACACTTCGCGCTGGATTTCCATCAGCGTATTCGAGCGCCATTCCTTCACGTCATCCGGCACTTGATCCGGCAGGCGCGTAGCAGGCGTATCCTCTTCGTTGGAATACGTAAATACGCCCAAGCGGTCGAACTTCATCTCGCGAACGAAGTCGCATAGACGCTGGAAATCCTCTTCCGTCTCGCCAGGGAAGCCCACGATGATCGACGTCCGCAGCGCAACATCCGGAATGCGGGCGCGGATGCGCGCCACCAACTCGCGCGTATCCCGCTGGCGCCCCGGACGGCGCATCCGCTTGAGGATCGAGTCTTCACTGTGCTGAAGCGGCATATCAATGTAGTTGCATACCTTCGGATTCGTTGCGATCGTTTCGATGAGCTCGTCCGTAAAGAAGCCCGGATATGCGTAATGCAAGCGAACCCATGCGATGCCTTCGACCTCGCTCACGCGGTTAAGCAGCTCCGGGAGCATAAACTTATCATACAGATCCGTTCCGTAATTGGTGGAGTCCTGTGCGATAAGGCTGACTTCTTTCACGCCCTGCTCCGCCAGCTGATGCACCTCGGCCACGATCGATTCGATCGAACGGCTGCGGAAGTTGCCGCGCATGATCGGAATGGAACAGAAGGTGCATGCGTTGTCGCAGCCTTCGGCAATTTTCACGTATGCCGTGTATCTTGGCGTAGTGACAAGGCGCGGAAGCTTCTGGTCGTAGTCGAAGACCGGATTGCCGACTTTAACCGGGCGTTTGCCGCGCAGCGCCTCATCAACGATATCCGTAATATGATGGAAATCGCCGGTTCCGACAATGCCGTCGATTTCTGGCATTTCCTCCATCAGCTGCTTCTTGTACCGCTGCGTCAGGCAGCCGGATACGATAAGCGCCTTTAGTTTGCCGGTTTGCTTGAATTCAGCCATATCGAGAATGGTATTGACCGACTCTTCCTTAGCCGCGTCAATAAATCCGCATGTGTTAACGATAATAACGGTGGCGTCATCGGCTTGATCCACCAATTGGTAGCCGCGCTGGTCAATTAGACCGGACATGATCTCCGAATCGACCAAGTTTTTCTCGCAGCCTAATGTTACGACTTTCACTCGTTCTGTCATTGTTGTATCCCCCAAACCCCTCCGTAAAGCTATCCTAACAAGTATAATACATGGCATATGCAGTGTCAAAATACGAAAAAGTCCCGAACCATGTCGCTAGGAGAGCGAGAGATAGGGACTTTTCACGCAAAATGGCTTGGCTTACAGCTTAGCGGTAGTTCGTGAATTGCAAGTCGATTTGCAGATCGGCGCCGCGCAGCATCGCGATTACGGCTTGCAGATCGTCGAGGCTCTTGCCCGTAACGCGGATCGAGTCGCCTTGAATTTGGCTCTTCACTTTAATCTTGGAATCGCGGATCAAGGTATTGATTTTCTTCGAAATATCTTGTTCGATGCCTTGCTTCAGCTTGATCTTCTGCCTTACCGTTCCCGAGGATGCCGGCTCCAGCTTGCCGAATTCCATATTTTTGATCGGAACGCCGCGCTTGATCATTTTGGACTGCAAAATATCGATCACGCTCTTCAGCTTATACTCGTCATCGGATACGACGACGATGTCATCCTTCTCGAGATTGATGCTGCTCTTGCTGCCCTTGAAATCAAAGCGCGTCTCAATCTCCCGAACCGCTTGCGTTATGGCGTTGTTCAGCTCTTGCATATCGACCTTCGATACGATATCAAATGAATTTTCTGCCATCTTCCTTGCACTCCTTTACTTTCTTTGTCACGTATTATAACGCATCTCACTTCGCAAGAAAAGGCATTCCACCCTGCTATTCCCAGGATGAATGCCTTTATCCGTTACGGCGTTGTCGTTTGCGCGCCTTCCGTTGTCGTTGCCGGAGGCGCTGCCTCTTCGGCCGGATCCAGCTGCATCCGGTGACGCGTCGCTTTGTTTCCATCCTCCAGCGCTACGCCGTCGACCGTTACTTCCACCAGATCAGCCCGGCCGATATTGATATAAGCCGGTCCGGTTATGTCCACGACCTCGGATCCGCCGGATTTATCAAACATTTTTTGCAACAAATATTTGCCACTGCTATTTTTGTCCCGGACTCCGACCCAAGCGGGTCCGTTCGATTTGATTTCGATCTTATGCGCGCCTGCAGGCGACACCTTGTAGTAATCAGTCGAGCCGGACGAACGATCGAGCGTCAGCGTCGTAGTAGGGGCAGGCGGTTCGGGCGTCTGCTCAGGCGTAGTGTCCGGCGTCGGCGTCACTTCGCCTGAACCGTTTCCGTTCAAGGAGCCGTTCTGCGAAGCCTCGTCGTTGTTTTTGACCGTATCCTTATCCGGATTCGTCTCGGGCGGCTTTACTTGATCCGTCATCTTCGTCTGATCGGCGGAATCGGCATTATCGGTGCTTGGTTGTTTTATGGCATAGATATAAACCAGAACGACAATCAACAGCAGAAACGACCACATAAGCGTCCGGAATCCCCATCGGCTCCAGCGGTCGGTGGAGTGCGACTGGGAGCGGCGCGGCCGTTGGACGGGTTCAACCACTTGCTCGGATACGTTCGCAGGAATTTCATTATTGTACAAACGAAGCACTTCTTCTGAGTCCAACCCTACCGCTTCCGCATAGTTCTTGACGAACGCGCGCACGTAGAAGGAACCTGGAAGCACGCTATAAGTGCCTTCCTCGATCGCTTCAAGATAGCGTTTGCGTATTTTCGTTAGTTCTTGGATGTCATCCAAAGTCAGCTTGCGCTGCTCCCTCGCTTTCCGCAGCAAGTCACCCAAATCCGACATTAACCACACCTCCTTAATTCATCAAAAATCGTTGAAGCCCATCGTAAATGATTCATACGAAATTTCCTCGTCCGGCGTATTGCGAAGCTCGATGATATAATCGAAATCGCTATATTCATACGCAGATTCCTTCACGAAAATATCCGGATGTTCAATAACCTTCGTCGAAGGCATCGCCATAATCTCTTGCAGCAGCGCATGATGCTTTTCATTGGAACGAATGGTGCTGACAATCCCGTCAATAATAAAAATATTGTTCGGCGTCATCTCCTCTTCGGACAACTGACTGCGAACCGTCTGCCGAAGAAGCGTCGAGGAGACGAACGTCCAGCGCTTATTCGAGCAAACGCTGCCGGCGATAATGGATTCCGTCTTTCCTACGCGCGGCATGCCGCGCAAGCCGATCAATTGATTGCCTTCACGCTTGAATACTTCGCCAAGAAAGTCGACAAGCATCCCCAGCTCGTCCCGCGTAAAACGGAACGTTTTGCGGTCGTCGGAATCGCGTTCAATATAGCGGCCATGACGAACCGCCAAAATGTCAACGAGCTTTGGCTCGCGCAATTTAAGCACGGTAATATTGTCGACCTTTTGCAGCATGCGGCCGAGAATCTCGATCTTCTCGTCGTCGTTCGTTTGCAGCAGCATGCCGCGAGTGCGGTTCTCTACGCCGTTAATCGTCAAAATATTGACTTCAAGCATGCCTAGAAGCGAGGCAATATCGCCAAGCAAACCCGGGCGGTTCTTATGTATGCGGTACTCCATGTACCATTGTTTGAATTCCATTAGGACACCTCTGGGGAGGAATATGTTATTAGGTTAATATAATGCAATAATTATCACTTGATAAAAAAATATTCTACAATATTCGTCAATATCCTGCAACCTTCTCCAAAACATTACAGAAAAGCCTCCGTTAACGGGAGGCTTTTCTCGTGGAAGGTTTACGAATGTTGTACAAGCTTGACCATCAGGCCAGCAATCGTTTTTCGTTCCTGCTCGTCGCCGACATCCCAAAGCTCCTTAATTGCGCGCTCCTGCTCGTTTTTAGGATCGACCTTTTCGCCAAGGAAGGAGCCGATCTCGTAGGCAAGATTCGAAATAGTCTCTTCGTTTAAGCCCATTCCCTTTGCTTGACTTATACGGTCATTCAAAAAATGCTTCCATGTTTCATAGTTAGAAAGGACTGACATTGTTGATGTTCCTCCTTTGCATGCTAGCCGTTTATACGGCAACAACCGTATTGTACACGCAATGGGGAAATCTTATTCGGCCTTTATCATTATTGACAGTACTGGTTTAGTGAAATTCAATTCAGGTCAGCCATCCGCCGTTTGGACTAATGATCTGGCCTGTAATATAGGCCGATTCAGGCAATGCCAAGAAGTAAACGAGCGAAGCAATTTCTTCAGGCTGGGCAAAACGGCCTACCGGAATTTCCGACTCCAGTGCGGTTTTCTCGTCTGCATTAAGGTTGTCCAGCATAACGGTATCAACCGCTCCCGGCGCAACCGCGTTTACCGTAACGCCGGATGGCGCAAGCTCTTTAGCCAGCGCCTTTGTAAAAGCATTCATGCCGCCCTTGCTGGTTGAGTAAAGCACCTCGCATGATGCGCCGGACATCCCCCAGATGGAGGAAACATTAATGATGCGGCCGAAGCGCTGAGCAATCATCGCCGGCATAAAGAGCTGCGTACAGAGAAACATCCCTTTCAAATTGACGTTCATCACTTCATCCCAAGCTTCGTCCGTTACGTCCGCCAGCATGCTGTAATGGGCGATTCCGGCATTGTTGACGACAATATCCGGTACCATCCCCCGCATCTCCAGCTTTTCGCGCATGCGAGTGAGCTGCTCTCTTGAACGGATATCCGCCGTCACTGTGAGCACGTTCGCAGCGCCAAGGCGCATGCAGCTGCGCGCCGTTTCGTTGGCCGCTTCATGCGCCTGGTTATAATGGATAACGACGTTCATGCTTTCCGCGGCGAATCGGCGCGCAATGGACGCCCCGATTCCGCGGCTTCCCCCGGTCACGAGCACCGTCATTTCCTTTAATGTCTTCACGCTGGGTCTTTCGACACAATCGATACCGCCATACGGTCCCAGTTGAAATGGCTGCGAAGCCGTTCGTTTGCCTCTTCAAGCGTAATGCTCTCATAGACCGGCAGCAGCTTGAACAGATCTGCGCCGCGGAATCGATAGCGTGTAAATTCTCCGGCGATCGCTTCTGGGGAATTAAGCATGCGAAGATAACCGCCGATTTTTTTGCGTTTGGTTCTTTCGAAGGATGCTTCATCAAGACCGCTTGCTTGCGCACCTTCGATTGCCGTACGAAGTCTGCTGATCAGCTCGTCAGGATCGCGAGTCTCGCCGCCCATCACGGAGAAGGCATAATCCTCGCTGCTGTTAAACTCATGGCCGAACGAATCCGATATCAAACTATCGTCATACAGCGCGTGGTAAATCGGCGAACTTGAGCCGATAAGCGCATCAAGCATCAGCTTTGTAGCCAGCTCTGTGCGAAGCAGTTCTTCCGGATTCAGAGGAGCGCGATTCTCTTTGAAACCGATCATGCATTTCGGCATGGAAACAGGCAGTTCGGCAGTCTTCCGCGGAATTTTCACCGTTTCCGGTTCCGGGTCGAAAAATCTCCTAATCTCCCCTTGAGGAGTGAACGTCTTGCGCGCCTGATTATCGCGAACCAGCTTGATAACCTCTTCCGCTTGGACACCGCCAACGACAAAGAGGAACATATTCGACGGGTGGTAGAACGTTTCGTAGCAGCGATACAGCGTTTCTTTGTCGATCTTGTAAATCGAATCGACGGTGCCGGCAATATCAATATGAATCGGATGCTTGTGGTAAAGCGCATCGATCAATCCGAAATAGACTCGCCAGTCGGCGTTGTCCCGGTACATATTGATTTCCTGCTCGATGATGCCTTTCTCCTTCTCGACATTCTCGTCGGTGAAGTAAGGATTTTGCACAAAATCAAGCAGTGTCTCTAAATTCGCATGGATTTGTTCCGTTGCCGAAAACAAGTAGACGGTACGGTCAAAGCTCGTATAGGCATTCGCCGAAGCGCCTTGCGATGCGAACGTTGCGAAAATATCGCCTGTCGGCTCTTCGAACATCTTATGCTCCAAGAAATGAGCAATCCCGTCAGGAACCGAAATCGGCTCTTGACCGCCGACGGCAAACCGGTTATCGATCGACCCATATCGAGTCGAGAATGTCGCGTAGGTTTTGCTGAAGCCTTCCTTGGGCAATACGACGACTTCAAGCCCATTTGGCAGCACTTCACGGTAAAGCGTCTCCTGGACGCCTGGATAAGCTAACGTTTCCATCGACTTAGCCCTCCTTCCTGTCACGCAGGAAATAGATCGTATCGAGCTCGGTCTTGTGCGCGACAGCCGCAATTTGCTCGGCGGTGACCGACTGCACTTGCTCAAGCAGTTCCTGCGCGGACCGCTCTCGTTTGGAAAGAATCGCGTTGAAATCAAAGCCGATCATTTCATTCGCGGAGTCTTGAAGCTCGCGCAGATGGTTGGCGATCATCGCTTTCGTCTGGCTCATTTCAAGATCGCTGTAGCTGCCGCTGCGCATACTTTCGAGCTGCTCTTTAATAATCTTGACCGCTTTATCGTAATTGGCAATTTCGATGCCCGATTGAATCGTACAGAGACCTTTATGGCCATCTAGGCGGGAGGAAGCGTAGTAAGCGAGGCTTGCTTTTTCCCGTACGTTCAGGAACAGCTTGGAATGCGGATAGCCTCCCAAGATACCGTTGTACAGCAGCGCTGCCGGGTAATCGTCATCGCCGTACGCCGTGTTGATGCGCAGGCCGAGATTGAGCTTCCCTTGATTGACATCCATCTTATCGACGACCGTCCGCACCTGCTGGACCGGTTTGCTGATCTCAGGCAGCGTATAGTCGGCTGGCGTTCCTTCATTATGATGAAACGCTTCCGAGACGAGCGCTTTCACTTCCTCCAACGTCGTATCGCCGACTACGTATAAATCGAACGCCGCTTTCGACAGCCAATCGCGGTAAGCCGCCGTGAGGGAAGCAGGAGTAATGCTTTCGATGCCATCGAGTTTTCCAAGCGGGTGAAGCCGGTATGGCTCATTTTCACACATGACCTCTAAACAACGCTCAGCCGCATAACGGATTTTATCATTAATAATCGCTTCCAACCGTTTGCGAAGCGTTTCCTTCTCCGCTTCCACGTATTTGCCGCGAAGATTTCCGTTCTCTAAGGTCGGGTCGGTCAATACCTCGCCCAGCAGCTTCAATGAAGCAGCCAGAAGGGGCTGTTCGGACGATACAAAACGATCATTAATCACGTCCATCCGGAACTGGACGATTTGCGCGTCACCGCGTTTATAGACGTCGAAGCCGAAACCTGCGCCGTATAGTTCATCAAGACGTTCGCGAAACGCGATCGTCTCCGGCGTAGAGGCTGTCCCTCGTCTCAGCACAAAAGGAATTAAAGCGACCGGCGTCACCGTCTCTTCCTTTAAAGGAATGCCGGCATATAACGAAATGGAGAAGGTTTTGAAGCGTTTAGTCGGCAGTACATGAAGCCGGATTCGATTCAGCTGCCCGCGTTGAAATGGTGTATTGCTCACGATTGACGTCCCCTTCCGCTCAAGTTATAAAGTCAATCTATTCCATTTTCCTAGGATCTATTCCATTCTACCCGATTGGAAATGGAAGAAGCAACCTGCGGTGGAATAGCAGGCTGCTTCTGTCAATGCTACATGCAGAAAATATGTTTTCCAATCGTTTTAACCTGCGGCCGTGACCAAATCCACTTGGATGTTGCCGTCACAGGGTTGAAATAGTAAATGCAGCCGCCGGTTGGATCCATCCCGTTTATGGCATCCTGCACCGCTTTTTTCGCATTCGCGTTCGGTGTCAGCCAAATCTGTCCGTCAGCTACGGCCGTAAACGCGCCGGGCTGAAAAATAACGCCGGAAACGGTATTCGGAAAGCTAGGCGATTTCACTCGATTGAGAATAACCGCCGCTACGGCTACTTGCCCGATATAAGGCTCCCCGCGCGATTCGCCGTACACGGCATTGGCCATCAGTTTCAAATCGTTCGCGGACAAGCCTAGATTGTTCGACTTGTTCACATCTGACGTTGATGGACTGCTGCTTGAGCCGCCACCGCCTCCGCCGCCGCTCGACTCGGCTGTAGGTTTCCAATTTTTCGTTGCATTCCAAAGCTTCAGCTTTGTTTTCGCTCCGACCACGCCATCGGCTTTCATGCCGAACTTCCATTGGAACCACGTGACGGCATTTTTCGTTTTCGTGCCGAAGACGCCGTCAATCGGTCCGTCGAAGAACCCGAGCGCTTTGAGTCTTCCTTGCAGCTCGCGAACGTCCTTGCCTGAAGAACCGACTTTGAGAATGGCGTTGCTGAACGTCTCGGTAGACTTATTGAACGTAGCGTGCTTCAAGGTAAATGCGCCGAACAACAGTAGGACGATGACGATGGTCACCGTAATTAAACGATTTCTCATCTTGGGATCTGCCTTTCTCTTGCAAATGGATTTCGCAAAGCAAGCGAAGCGTATCCCTAGTATGAGAAATCGAGGTAACGATTATGCATGATTTTGCCTTAAGAGCTAATCTTTCCTGAATCGTATTGATCCAGTGTAAGCAGGACTTCACGCGGCTTGCTGCCTTCATACGGACCAACGATGCTGCGTGCCTCCATCTGGTCAATCAGCCTGGCGGCCCGGGTATAACCGATGCGCATGCGCCGCTGAAGCAAGGAAACCGAAGCTTGCTTCGCTTCCAGCACGATGCGAACCGCTTGATCGTACAGCTCATCCAGCACTTCCTCGTTCTCCGACACGGTGTCGTCGATTTCCGGCACCAAGTCTTCCTTATACTCCGCTTCCCCTTGACCGCGGGCATAAGCGACGACCGACTCCACCTCCTGATCGGAGAGAAACGCTTGCTGCACGCGGATCGGCTTGGACATGCCCACCGGAAGGAACAACATATCACCGCGACCGAGGAGCTTCTCAGCGCCGACCACGTCAAGTATGGTTCGCGAATCCACCTGCGACGAAACGGCGAATGCAATCCGTGACGGGATGTTGGCTTTAATGACCCCGGTAATGACATCGACGGATGGGCGCTGCGTGGCAATGATCAGATGGATGCCCGAAGCACGCGCCATCTGAGCCAGTCTGCAGATCGAATCCTCGACGTCATTAGCCGCAACCATCATCAAATCCGCGAGCTCGTCCACGATGACGACGATGTAAGGCAATACCGCAGCGGGGTTATCCGCCATGAGGGTGTTGTAGCCTTCGATATTCCGCGTGCCGGACTTGGAAAACAACTCATATCGCTTTTCCATTTCGACGACGATCTTCTTGAGCGCCAAGGAGGCGCGTCTTGGATCCGTCACAACCGGCGCCAGCAAATGCGGAATGCCGTTATACATATTCAGCTCGACCATCTTCGGGTCAATCATGAGCAGCTTCACTTCGTCCGGGCGCGCTTTGTACAGAATGCTCGTAATAATACCGTTGATGCAGACGGATTTACCAGAACCGGTGGCTCCGGCTACAAGCAAGTGAGGCATTTTCGCCAAGTTCCCAACGATCGGCTGACCGGAAATGTCGCGGCCGAAGGCGATGGACAACTTCGAGCTTGCATTTTGAAAAGATGGCGTTTCCATAACTTCGCGCATCGTGACAACCGAAACCTCCGTATTCGGTACTTCGATCCCGATCGCGGATTTGCCCGGAATCGGCGCTTCCATCCGGACATCCTTTGCGGCAAGCGCCAGCGCGATATCATCGGTGAGTCCTACGATCCGGCTTACCTTCACGCCGGTAGCCGGCTGTACCTCATATCTAGTAACGGCGGGTCCTCTTACGACGTCAAGCACTTTCGCCCGCACGCCGAAGCTCTCCAGCGTCGCTTCCAGCTTGCGGCGGGATTCCATCGAATCGGCCGCTTCGCCGTTCTTGCCGCTGCCGCTTGGCTTCTGAAGGAGCACTAGGGAAGGCAGCACATACGGCTTCTCCATTGGGGGCTTCACAATACTGCCCGAGCCTTCGAGAACATCCGGCTCATCCTGCACGATCGCGGGACTTGTCGGAATGGAAGACGGCGGCGCTTCTTCCTCAACCTCGAATTCAACCGGTTCCTCTTCGGAGAGATCGGGATCATTCGTAGGCTGGAAATTAGACAGCACCTCTTCATCTTTCTCGTTTTCTAAATCATCATCATAAGGCAGCTCCCATTTGGATTGACGGTCAGCCTGAGGCGCCGCAGGCCGTTCTTCTACCTGCTCCAGCACATTGGCTTGCCAGCCCAGCTCGTCCTCATCATCCTCGCCCTGCCAAACGTTCCGCCCTGCTTTGGATCTCGGTTCCGCATGTTGGCCATCGTCCATTTGCCACTCGGAATCAACAGTATCTTCTCCTCCTTGTTTCGGTACATCATTGAACCAAGAGAAGAGCGGAAACCTGCTCTTTCTCGCGCGAGGTTTATGTACAGGTTCATAATCGTCATCATCCTCGTCATCGAGATCGTCGAGCGTGACGGCCGCACCTCTGCCGCTGCTTGCTTTGACAGCGGAAGCCGCAAGCGTCTGGCGCTTCGTGAACAGCTTCATGCGAAGCAGCGACAAGAAGCGTACGCCCCGAATGCGTCCCGCTCGCAGCAGGTCTACATAGGACTTGCCCGTCATGAGCATGATCGAGATGGCAAACATAACAAGCATAATGAATTTCGCGCCAAAATAACCGAAAAGCCAATAGAGCAGCGTATACTGAATCGCCCCAGCATAGCCCCCGCTGGCGGATTGCATGGCTCCCGCTTGCGCTTCCTGCGATGAGGCAAGCAGCGCGCCTCGAATATCGCCGCCAAGCTCAGTCAAGATATAGGAAGCCGTCAGTCCGCCTGTCGGCTCCGTTTTCAGATCCATGACGGCAACGGAGCTCCACAAGGTGCAAGCGAGCACAGCCAACAGCACGCCGGTCTTGCGGGCGGACCAGCTTGTCGGCCACGCGCGTTTGATCATCACGGCAAGACCGACGTAGATCCCTACAATCGGCAGCACGAAATAAAATTTACCTAGCAGCAATCCGAACAATCTAGACAAGGAACGGCCCACAGTAGCTTCGCCGGAAAGCGCGATTACTGATACGGTTATTAGCAAAATGCCATACACTTCATATTTGAGGCTCGTCCCGATTGAGCTCCTGCGCTTCCTCTTTTTCTTCGCCAAATTGGTCACCTCTGGTAGCTATTATACCATAGGTGACAGGGGGGTGTGCTACATTTATCCAGCAAAGACAAGCTTTCTACGATGGAGGCAGGCCGAATGCGACCAGCGTCCCAGGAGAAAGCTCGGGTCTTAAATATGCATCCAGCGGCCCGTCGAGCAGTCGGACAATTCGCCCGATGCCCGGTGAGACAGCTTCAATCTGTAGCTGTACTTCCCCTACGGTTACAGAGACATACGGGCCTGGCTGGTTGTTCATGCCGTCATATACTAGCTCTAGCGGCATCGTCGAGTAGATGGTCATTGCGTAAGCACCCCTGCCTCGGCAGTCAGCCCCTGCTTGCGCTGATCGATGAGCAGATTCAACTCCCGGAGCGCTTGCCCGATCCCTCCAACCGCGTCGATCAAACCGTGCTTGACGGCATCCGTGCCGATGACGGTTGTACCGATATCCCGAGTCAGTTCGCCGGTCTTGAACATTAGCTCCTTGAATTTCTCCTCGGAAATGTTGGAGTGCGAAGTGACGAACCGGACGACCCGCTCCTGCATTTTATCCAAGTATTCGAACGTTTGCGGTACGCCGATGACGAGACCGTTCAGACGGATCGGGTGAATGGTCATCGTCGCCGATTCTGCGATGAATGACTTATTGCCGGCCACCGCGATCGGCACTCCGATGGAATGCCCTCCTCCAAGCACCAGCGTCACCGTCGGTTTCGTAAGCGATGAAATCATTTCCGCGATCGCAAGCCCCGCTTCCACATCGCCGCCAACCGTATTCAGCACGATCATGATGCCTTCGATTTTCGCATTTTGCTCCGCTGCTACAAGCTGCGGGATGAGATGCTCGTATTTGGTCGTCTTATTTTGCGGGGGCAGCACGAGATGGCCTTCCACCTGACCGATAATCGTCATGCAAAAGATGTTGGATTCCGATTGCGGCGTCGCGGTCTGGCCAAGCTGCTGAATCGTATCCACGACCGGATTCGTGCTGGGCTTGCGATCCGGTGCCGGCTGATCGGGCTGCTCCGATTTGTATACTTGCCCTTCGTCAAACATGCCATTTCCTCCTTGAGCTTCCTTCTAAACTGCTGCCAATGGTCGGCTCTGCATAGTATGGAATCCACCCATGGAATTATGCAAATGAGGGCAAAAAGAAACGGTCTTCGATAGCGAGCGAGATGCTCGCTATCGAAGACCGTTTTAGGCCGCAATAGCTATTTATACTTCCATGATGATCGGCAAAATCATTGGACGGCGGCGGGTTTGCTCGTACAAGAAACGACCGAGCGCATCCTTCACGTTTGTTTTGAGCGACGCCCATTCATTGACTTTATCGTTCATCAGTTTGTGCAAGGTCGAGGTTACGATGCGGTTCGCTTCTTCAAGCAGCCCTTCGGACTCGCGAACATACACGAAGCCGCGGGAGATAATGTCCGGACCGGACAAGATGGCGCCGTCTTGTTTGCTTAGCGTTACTACGACGACCAGAATGCCGTCCTGCGACAGAAGCTTACGGTCGCGAAGGACGATATTGCCGACGTCGCCTACGCCAAGGCCGTCGATCAATACGTTGCCTGCCGGCACTTTGCTGCCTTTGCGCGCAACGCCGTTCTGGAATTCAACCGTATCGCCGTTATCGATGACGAAAATATTCTCGCGTTCGATTCCGACCGATTCTCCGAGCAATGCATGCTGACGGAGCATCCGGTACTCCCCGTGGATCGGAATGAAATATTTCGGTCTAATGAGATTCAGCATCAGCTTTAATTCTTCTTGGCTGCCGTGACCGGATACGTGCACGCCGGAAACGGAACCCGGCCCGTAGATGACGTTCGCGCCTAGACGGAACAGCTCGTCTACCGTACGGCCGACATAACGCTCATTGCCCGGGATCGGCGTTGCCGCAATGATAACCGTATCGCCTGGCAAAATGTCAACCTTCCGGTGCGTCGAACGTGCCATCCGCGTCAATGCGGACATCGGCTCGCCCTGGCTGCCTGTCGATAATACGGCAACGCGGTCAGCGGCCATTTTGTTGATTTCCTCCGGCTCGATAATCGTGCCTTCCGGGATGTTCAAATAGCCAAGCTCCGATGCGACCGATACCACATTAACCATGCTGCGGCCGACTACGGCGATTTTACGTTTGGTTGCGATCGCCGCATTTACCACTTGCTGAATACGGTGTACGTTCGATGCGAATGTGGCTACAACGACGCGTTGAGTAGCTTTGCGGAAAATATCTTCAAGCTCGACGCCGATCATGCTCTCCGATGGCGTAAAGCCCGCGCGCTCCGCGTTCGTGCTGTCCGACAGCAATGCCAGTACGCCGCGCGCGCCGATTCCTGCCATACGCTGCAGGTCCGCGTATTGGTTGTTAACCGGCGTATGGTCAAATTTAAAGTCGCCCGTATGAACGACGAGTCCTTCAGGCGTATCCAAGCAAACGCCTACCGAATCCGGAATGCTGTGGTTCGTTCTGAAGAAGGATGCTTTCATGGAGCCAAGCTGAACTTCCGTATCCGCGTTGATCAGAATCCGTTTCGTCTCGCCAAGCAGCCCCGCTTCCTTCAGCTTCCCTTCGATCAAGCCAAGCGTCAGCTTCGTGCCGTAGATCGGCACATTGAGGTGCTTAAGCACATACGGCAATCCGCCGATATGATCCTCATGGCCGTGGGTAATCAAAATACCTCTAACTTTATCGCGATTCTCCGTCAAATACGTAATGTCCGGGATGACAATATCGATTCCGAGCATATCTTCTTCCGGGAATTTAAGACCTGCGTCAACAACAACAATATCGTTTCCATATTGAATGACATACATGTTCTTCCCGATTTCACCGACGCCGCCTAGCGCGAAAATAAGCAGCTTATCTTGGTTGTTCTTCTTAGACAAGTGTATCCGTCCCTCCTAATAGTTTCACGAAACAAACCAGACCTCGCGTGCCCGCCCCAAAGACGGCTACGAACGAAGCTGATTTGATCGAACTTATGTAATGTAATAGTTGTCCAAAATTGTATGGCTGAACGTTCCTCCCGCAGGAACGCGCTTCATACAACTAATAACTAGTGCTGTTGAACGCCGCTCTCGGCGTTGCCCTTTTTCAATAATTTGCCGCACACCGTCACTTGCATTCATTATACATGATTGAAAATACGAAACACAAGTAAAGGGCCGCGGATGCCCAGTCAAACAAAAAACCGATGCGTGCGCACCGGTTTGTGGCGACTTCTGAAAACGACCACGAGCAGTGAATGAATTAGTTCAATATACGGCGAAGCGCAGCCAGCTCTGTCTCCGTCGCATCAACGAGCGGCAGACGTACGCCGCCGACAGGAAGCCCTTTCAGCTTGAGCGCCGCTTTTACGAGCACCGGATTCGGCAGGTCAAACAGTCCTCTGAATAACGGCAGCGAAGCAGCATGCAGCTTATAGGCAGCCGCTACGTCGCCCTTCAAGTAAGAATCGATGATCTCGCGGATGTCCTTGCCTATAATATGGCTGGCAACACTTACAATTCCGTATGCCCCAACGGCAACCGCAGGCAGGGCGCTGCTGTCATCGCCGCTGTATACGCGGAAGTCAGCAGGTGCTTGCGAAGCGATCAGCGTGACTTGGTCTAAAGAAGCGCACTCCTTGGTCGCCACGATATTCGGAATTTGCGCAAGCCGGAGCGTTGTCTCCACGGACATGCTGACGATGGTGCGGCCAGGCACGTTATACACCATGATCGGCAGCTTCGTACCTTCGGCAATGACCTTAAAATGCTGATAAATCCCTTCTTGCGTCGGTTTGTTATAATAAGGCACGACCAATAATGCCCCGTCTACGCCGCATTCCTCGGCAACCTGAGTCAAATGAATCGAATGTGCCGTTTCGTTGCTTCCGGAGCCTGCGATAATTTTACAGCGGCCGGCAGCATGCTTTACCGCGAATTTGAACAATGCGATTTTTTCTTCATCGGTCAGCGTCGGAGATTCGCCGGTCGTCCCGGATACGACAATGCTGTCCGTTTGCTGCTCCTCGATCAAGTAGTCCATCAAGCGTCCTGTCGTTTCCCAGTCGATCGAACCGTCCGTATGGAACGGGGTAATCATTGCCGTGACTATTCTTCCGAAATCCATGTATGATTCCTCCTAAAAAAGTTCTGCGAAGCAAAACATGAGCGAGTAACGAAAATGGTCGTTTTGCTTCGCAAAGCTTGACTTCGTAAGCTGGTTTCATCGTGCCCTGCAAAACTTGATAACGTTCTGGTCTTACTCGTGTAAGGAGAACTTGGCATGCAGCGCTTGCAGCGCGCTTGCCATGTAGCCTTCATGGACAAGTACCCAGATCGTCGTATTGGAATCCGCCGACTGCAGAATCGGAATGCCCTTCTCCGTCAATGCTTCCACGATGCGTGCCATTATGCCGGGAACCCCGTTCATACCGCCGCCAATGACGGATATTTTGGCGCAACCGCTTACGGCACGGGGAGCATACCCGATCTCATGCAGGACGGACACCGCTTTGTCCGCATCATGGTCGAATACCGTATATACGGCGCCGCCCGGATTGACGTTAATGAAATCAACGCTGATCTGATGCCTTGCCATGGCTTGAAACACTTGCAGTTGAACATCCGTGTGACCGTCCTGCGCCTGGACCGTAATTTGCGTGACGCCGCTCACATGGGCGACGCCGGTGACATGACGGTCCCTCACAGCAGCGGATTTTGCAGCAGCATCGAACGTATCGGTAACGAGCGTGCCTTCCTCTTCGGAAAACGTCGATCGGACACGAAGAGGTATGCGGGCCTGCTGCGCAATTTCCACGGCACGCGGATGAATCACTTTCGCACCTTGCCTTGCCATGTTTCCGACCTCAGCATAGCTGATGACGGACAACCGGCGAGCATCTTTCACGATTCTGGGATCCGCGGTCAAAATGCCGTCTACATCTGTATAAATATCAACCCGCTCCGCTCGCAGGGCTGCGCCTAAAGCTGTCGCCGAAGTATCGCTGCCGCCGCGGCCGAGCGTCGTCATATCCCCTGATTCGGTAACCCCTTGAAAACCGGTTACGATTACGACTTGGCCATCCTTTAACGCCTTAAGAATAGCTTCCGTGCGTATTTCCAATATTCGGGCGCGCCCGAATTGGTTATCTGTAATAATCCCCGCGCCTCCGCCAGTTAAAGCGATCGCCGGAATATCCGAGGCACGCAGCAAACTGCATAGTAAAGCGGCGGAGATGACTTCACCGCACCCCTGCAGCATATCGCGTTCTTTGGCCGGCAATGAATCGCCATGATTGCGTATGAGCGTCAGCAGCGTGTCCGTTGCGTAGGGATCGCCATTGCGTCCCATTGCAGAGACGACAACGACAAGTCCATATTGCCGTTGCCGCTCCCGGATAATATGATTGATAACGAATTGCCTTGCTTCGTCCGTGGACAATGATGTACCGCCGAACTTCTGAACGAGGATGCGCATTGCCAAGCCTCCGTATCCGAACGGGAAAACCGTCCCTTAAACCGCAGGCGTTCTGACAATCTGCCGTAGTCCATGTTGTCTATTCGTTCTCGATTGCGATGTATTCTGCAATTTGCACGGCGTTCCATGCCGCGCCTTTGAGCAGATTATCGGAAACGATCCACAAATTCAAGCCGCGTGCATGGCCGAGATCGCGGCGCAGCCGTCCGACGAACACATCAGGTTGACCGGCCGCTTCCGTTGCTAGCGGGTACCGTTGACCTGCTGGATCGTCGACAAGTACGACTCCCGGAGACTCGGCAATGAGCTTCTTGACGTCTTCCAGTTCATAATCTTGTTTAAGCTCTACGTATACGGATTCCGAATGTCCATACACGACGGGAATACGAACACATGTCGCCGTCACGTCTATGGACTCGTCACCCATGATTTTCTTCGTTTCGCGAACCATCTTCATCTCTTCAAGCGTATAGCCGTTGTCTTGAAACTTATCGATTTGAGGGATCGCATTGAACGCGATTTGATGCTTCACTGGCAACGAGCCTACCGGCAAAATATCCGGTACGACTTCGTTGCCGGCCAACGCTTCGCGGGTTTGGCGGAGCATTTCGTCGATCGCGCGGCTGCCGGCTCCGGAAACCGCTTGATAGGTCGATACGATAATGCGGGCAATTCCATAACGGTCTTGCAGCGGTTTGAGCGCCGTTACCATCTGGATCGTAGAACAGTTCGGGTTGGCAATAATCCCCCTGTGCTCGCTCACTTTATCAATATTGACCTCCGGCACGATTAGCGGCGTATCTGGATCCATACGATACGCATTCGTATTATCGATACAGACCGCTCCGTGCTCGACAGCGTGGGGGGCAAGTGCTTTCGTCACGTCGCCGCCCGCACTGAACAAGGCGATTTCGATGCCTTTAAAGCTGTCCGGCGTTGCTTCTTCGACCGTCAGCTCTTTACCCTTGAACTTCAGTTTCGTACCCGCAGATCGAGCGGATGAAAGCAGCTTCAGCTCGGCGATCGGGAAGTTCCTTCTCTCGAGCAGACCGATAATTTGTTCTCCTACTGCGCCTGTCGCACCGACTACAGCGACGTTAAACAATTTCTGATTCGACACCGGTGTCGTCTCCTCTCGAACTTAGGTCAAGGATTTCTCCAGCAAGTTATGAATTCGAATAATTGCGTCTTCTTGAGTTCAGTTCAAGTACGTTCGACCAACAACGGCTGCAGCTGTTTGCCTTGCAATGCGGCTTCGCATGTTTCCGGCACCAGCTCCATTTTGGCGACAAGCGAGTTAGGCTTCTGGATCGGATTATCCTGCCCAAACGGAACGAAATAAACGTTCTTGCAAACTAAAAGCTTTGCGATATTAGCGGCGTTCAAGCCAAGACCGTCGTTCGTCGAGATCGCGAGCACAAGCGGGCGCTGGTTGCGCATCTGCGCTTTCGCTGCCATCAGAACGGGTCCGTCAGTCTGTGCATTGGCCAATTTACTTGTCGTATTGCCCGTGCAGGGCGCAATAACAAGGACGTCGAGCAGTTTGGAAGGCCCCAGGGGCTCCGCGTCGACGATTGTCGAAATGATTTCGTTTCCGGTAATCGACCTCAGCTGCCGCTGCCATTCTTCCGCGGTACCGAACCGCGTATCCGTAGTTATCAGCGTTTGCGACACGATCGGAACGACATTCGCGCCTTCGTCGACAAACCGCTTAATTACCGGCATGACTTCTGCAAACGTACAGTGAGACCCGGAGAGCGCATAGCCCACCGTTTTGCCTTGCCATTTCATTGCCCATTCCCCCGTTGCCTGGAATCTTCCTCAATCAATCGGCTTAAACAATCCGCAATGATGCGTCCAGCGGTTTTGGGTGCCACGATTCCTGGTAGGCCGGGGGCGAGCAATGCTTTAATGCCGCGCTTCTCGGCAAAGCGGAAATCCGTTCCGCCAGGCTTCGAAGCGAGGTCGATAATGACCGCTCGCGATGGCAAATTGGCTATAATTTGCGCTGTGACTATCATAGTCGGAATTGTATTAAAAAGCAAGTCAATATTACCCACATAATGTAACAGTTGCTTGAGATAGAAAGGCTCGAAGCCCATCTCATAAGCTCTTGCAAAATGCTCCTCGCGGCGCACGCCAACCTTCACTTTCGCCCCGAGTCCTTGCAGCGTCCGCGCCAACGTAAACCCGGTTCTGCCAATGCCGAGTACCATACAGGATGAACCGTGGATGGTGATGTCCGTGTTTTGAATCGCCATCATGACGGCTCCCTCGGCCGTCGGAATCGAGTTATAAATCGCGACATCATCGCGGTCGAACAACTCAACGAGGCGGATACCGTGCTTCATGCACAAATTCCTCAAATAAGACTTCGCCATTCCCGTATATACCGTGCAATGCTTCGGTATCCGTGCGACATACTCGTCAGTCAGACTCAACTCGCGGTCACTGAAAACGGCGACGATCTTCCCGTCATCGTCGGTACCTACCGCCGGAAGCACCAGCGCATCGATATTCGCGAACAATTCTTCGCTAAGCTCTGCGCGTACCGCCCCATCCAGCGAGGAATGAAGCTGGTCGAAGCCCGCTACCGTTACCGATGCATCGAGCTCGGTCAGCTTCCGGATGACCTCCAGCCCTCGAGCGTCACCGCCAAGAAGCAAGACCTGAACCCCTGTCAGCATAAGGGTATCACTCCTTTCTTACTGCAACCGAGGCGCGAGTTCTGCCGCTGATCGTTGCAGCATCGCTGCAATCAATGCGCGGTATCTATCACGGCTCACGCCTAGAATGGCAGTACCTTTGCAACTGCCTTGGCGCCTTGTTTTCAAGGCAGCCCAAAGGACAGCATGCGCACTTGGTTATAGACCATCGTATGCATTCGCCCAGAGCGGGGTGAATGATGATGTGTGAAAACGGTCGTTGCGCAGGGCGAATGGAGCGAAGAGCGTAAACCAACTCGTTGCGCAAATCGAATGGAGTGAAGAGCGTAAACCAACTCGTTGCGCAAATCGAATGTTCTTCCGGTCGCTGTTGTATTCGACTATCTTGAATCATCCCTCTAAGGAAGATATTCAAATACAAAGGCGAACGCTATCGCTCCTCCAGAATCATTCGACCTGCTTCACTCCCGTTTTACGGAGAGAGAGCAGCAAAAAAGGAGCGCGGTATAGCCCGCGCTCCTCTAGATAAAAAATTAATGCTTAGACGCCCGTATGTCCGAAGCCGCCGGCGCCGCGAACCGTATCAGGCAATTCATCCGCTTCGGTAATTTGCACGGCCGGCACAACCTGAAACAGCATCTGCGCAATGCGCTCGCCCCGTTCAATCACGAATGGTTCTTGCCCCAAGTTGACCAGCAGCACCTTTACTTCGCCGCGGTAATCGGCATCAATCGTGCCCGGCGAATTCAAACATGTGATGCCGTGCTTAAACGCAAGTCCGCTGCGTGGACGGATTTGCGCTTCCAATTCAGCAGGCATCGCCATCGCAAAGCCCGTCGGAATCAGCTTTCGCTCCCCAGGGTTCAGCGTGACAGGCTCAATGACCGCCGCTTGAAGATCAAACCCGGCCGCAAGTTCGGACATTTTGCGGGGCAAGGCAAGCTCTTCATTGCCCGGCAGCCGTTTAAATACTACTTGAAACAAGCGAATCCCTCCCGAGCGACGCTGCTGCTTTATCATTGCTGCCGACCATCGCGACCGCGAAAGGAACGGTTAGCATCCGTTTCGTAACTTCACGAATATCGTTCATATCAACAGAATCAATCCGCTGGAGCATCTCATCGAGCGTGTAGTGGCGGCCCAGCATCAGCTCGTTTTTCCCCAACCTGTTCATCCGGCTGGATGTGCTCTCAAGGCTGAGAATCAAGCTGCCCTTCAGCTGCTCCTTGCCGCGGTGTAGCTCAGCATCAGTCAGCCCTTTAACGGCCAAATCGTGCATCTGAGCAATCGTGAGATCGAGCACTTCTTTCGTCTGCTTCGGTGCCGTGCCGGCATATACCGTAAACAGCCCGCTGTCCGCATAGGAAGTATGATACGAATAAACGGAGTAAGCTAGCCCGCGCTTTTCCCGGATTTCCTGGAAGAGCCTGGAGCTCATGCCTCCGCCAACGGCATTATTCAGCAGTATCATCGCATACAGCTGAGGATCGGCAATCGAGCAGCCCGGGAACGTGATGCAGATATGGTTCTGCTCGGTTTTTTTCTTATGGAACAGATACTGCCCGTTGAAGGTTGGCGTAGTAACTGCCAGTTCCGTACCGGAGTTCTTGAAGCTGCCAAAATGTTTCTCGAGCAGTTCAATCAACGCCTTCTCTTCCACATTGCCTGCGACGCTAATGACCGTGTTATCGACACGGTATTGGGCCTTCAAGTAGTCTTTAAGGGAATTGCCGTCCATTGCGCTCAGCCGCTCTTCAAGTCCGAGAATGGAATAAGCCAGCGGATGATCGCCGTATGCCGCGCGCGAGGCCTCGTCATGCACCTTATCGTCAGGCGTATCTTCATACATCGAAATTTCCTCGAGGATGACGTTCTTCTCTTTACCCAGCTCTGCAGCGTCCATTAGCGAGTTGAAAAACATATCCGCAAGCGCATCCACCGCGATCGGCAAGTGCTGATCGAGCACCTTGGCGAAATAGCAGGTATATTCCTTAGCCGTAAATGCATTCACGTTCCCGCCGATGCCGTCGAACAGATCTGCGATATCTTTGGCGCTATGGCGCTCCGTGCCTTTAAAGAGCATGTGCTCGATGAAATGGGAAATCCCGTTGTTTTCCGGCGTCTCGTTGCGCGATCCGGTTTTGACCCAAATGCCGAACGAAACCGATCGGAAGGTCGGTATGTATTCCACGACGACGCGTAATCCATTGCTAAGAGTATAGTTATTCAATTGAGTTCCTCCTACACGTTTTCTGCTGCTTTTGCTGGCGAAGCAGAAATACAATGACTTCACTATAACAAAATTATGGTCTTGCCTCAACTAACGAGGTTCTTTTGGAGGAAAGCGTCTCACTGACCGTTCCCAGCATGAGTCCTTTCTGTTTAATGGCCGATATTATGCCCGCCAGCGCCGCGCTGGATGAATCCGTTGGATGCATCAGAATAAGCGATCCCGGCTCGACGCGAGTACGCACTTTCCGGATGATCGAACTGGCTGGCGGGTGCATCCAATCCACCGTATCCAGCGTCCACAGCACGGTCTTCAGGCCTTGCTCCGCAGCAACATCGACAGTCATCTGATTAAAATCGCCGGAAGGCGGCGCGAACCAATGATTCTTCACCTTCAGTGTGGCTTGAAGGAGCGCTTCGGTCTTTGCAATTTGATTATATGCGGAACGGCGGTCAAGTTGACTCATATTGGGATGTGTATAAGCATGATTCGAAATTTCATGGCCTTCCGCCTGAATTTGCTTGGCAACGTCCGTATTTTTCTTCAGCCACGAGCCGTCAAAAAAGAACGTCGCTTTCACGTTTTCTTTCCGCAGCGTGCTTAGCATGGACGGTATAAACTCATTTCCCCAGGCCACGTTGATCATTAGCGCTGCCATCGGCTTGTTCGGATTCCCTTTATAAATGGGATGGCGGCCAAGCGATTCGAGGGTGACTTTAGGTTCTACTTCTTTATATACGAATCTAATCGGCTCGTTTTCAGGCGCGTTCTCCATGAGCCGATAGGTTTTTTCCACGTCCACTTCCAACCCGTTGTAGCCGGGAATCGCTTTCCACACCCGGTCCACTATGGCATCAACCGGCGCAATCCGCCGCTTCGCCGCTTCGGCTTGGATCGTCTCCATCAGCTTCGCATTAACCCCCGAAGATGCAAAAACAGCCTCCGCCAAAGATCCGCGCTGGCCATGCTTAATCGCGGCCACGTATTCCGACAACGGGCCGTTCAGTCTAACAGTCAATAAAAGCGCGCACATGACTAGCGCCATAACGATCGCTTTCTTTAGCCTCATATAAGCTGTCCCACCCTTCTCCTTCATCATATTATGGCTCGGCCTACAATATGAAAAGAAGCGCGGAATGCGACATGCAATAAAAAAAAGAGACAGATGTACCATCTGTCTCTTGCTTGCTGCGAATGCTAAGGCTGCCTAGGACTGCTGAGCAGGAACTTCCGGCGTCAATACGGCTTTGCGGGACAAGTTGATGCGGCCTTGTTGGTCGATCTCCGTTACTTTGACCGTAATTTGATCGCCGATTTTCACGACGTCTTCCACTTTCGCCACACGCTCTGTGGAGAGCTGGGAGATGTGAACCAATCCGTCTTTGTTCGGCAAAATTTCGACGAAGCAGCCGAATTTCTCGATCCGTTTCACTGTGCCGAGGTAAACCTCGCCTACAACGACTTCGCGCACGATGCCTTCGATGATTTGCTTCGCCCGTTCGTTCGCTTCCGCGTTAGAAGACGCGATAAAGACGGTACCGTCTTGCTCGATATCGATTTTTACGCCGGTTTCATCAATGATTTTATTGATGATTTTACCGCCGGAGCCGATAACGTCGCGGATTTTGTCCGGATGGATCTTCATGATGACGATCTTAGGCGCGTACTGAGACAGGCTCGAACGCGGCGCTTGCATCACTTCGGTCATTTTGCCAAGGATATGCATGCGGCCTATGCGGGCTTGCTCCAGCGATTGCGATAGAATCGCGCGGTCGATCCCGTCGATCTTGATGTCCATTTGGATCGCGGTTACGCCCGCTGCCGTGCCGGCAACTTTAAAGTCCATGTCGCCGAGGTGATCTTCCATGCCTTGAATATCGGACAGGATGGAGAAGTGATCGCCGTCTTTGATCAGACCCATTGCAATGCCGGCAACCGGCGCTTTGATCGGTACGCCAGCATCCATCATTGCCAGCGTACTTGCGCAAATGCTCGCTTGGCTGGTGGAACCGTTCGACTCCAACACTTCGGATACGAGACGGATCGTATATGGGAATTCAGTTTCGTTTGGAATGACTTTGGAAAGCGCGCGCTCGCCGAGAGCGCCATGGCCGATTTCGCGGCGGCCGGGAGGACGCAGCGGTCTTGCTTCCCCAACGCTGAACGGCGGGAAGTTATAGTGATGCATGAACCGCTTCGTTTCCGTTAAATCGATGCCGTCTAGAATCTGCACATCGCCCAGCGCCCCGAGCGTACAGATGCTTAGCGCTTGGGTTTGCCCGCGCGTGAACAGGCCGGAGCCGTGCGTGCGAGGAAGCAGTGCGACATCGCATTCGATCGGACGGATTTCGCTAAGAGCTCGTCCATCCGGACGCACCTTGTCATGCGTAATCAATCGGCGGACTTCTTCTTTCACGATATCGTACAGAACTTCTTTCACATCGCCGAGCAGTTCCGGAGTTTCCGCGAAAACTTCTTCGAAATGCGCAACCGTTTCCGCATTTACGGCATCAATCGCATCTTGCCGGGCATGCTTCTCCGCGATCCGGACGGATTCTACCAAGCGATCCTTTGCGTACGCGCGAACAGCCTCATTGACGGCCTCGTCCACGGCATGCAGCTTCACTTCGACCTTTGGCTTGCCTGCAAGGCCTTGCAGCTCTTCCAAGGATGCCACGATACGCCTGATTTCGTCATGACCGAACATGATCGCTTCCAGCATAACATCCTCATGTACTTCGTTCGCTTCGGCTTCCACCATCATGATAGCGTCTTTCGTGCCGGCAACCACGACGTAGACATCGCTTTTCGCTTCTTGTTCAACAGTCGGGTTAATGATGAATTGTCCGTCAATCCGGCCGACGATGACGCCGCCGATTGGTCCGTTAAACGGAATATCGGAAATGGTCAACGCCGCGGACGTACCGATCATCGCCGCAATTTCCGGCGAGCAGTCTTGGTCAACGCTCATTACGATGTTTGCGATTTGCACTTCATTGCGGAACCCTTCCGGGAACAACGGGCGAATCGGACGGTCCGTCAAGCGGCTCGCAAGGATCGCCTTTTCGCTCGGACGGCCTTCGCGCTTGATAAAACCGCCTGGAATTTTACCTACCGCGTAAAGTCGCTCCTCATAATTGACCGTAAGCGGGAAGAAGTCTAGGTTTTTCGGTTCGCTCGAAGAAACGACCGTACATAATACAACGGTTTCACCATACTTGACGGTAACCGCTGCGTTCGCTTGCTTAGCTAATCGGCCCGTCTCCAGAACGAGCGGCCGGCCGCCTAGTGTTGTTTCTACACGATGCAGCATATTAATCCTCCTATGCCGGCTCGCCGCTGCATCCCCCCGGGATACTCGACTGCCGGATCCGTAATTTCCATTCGTGAACTCGCTTGCCAAATCCTTCTGTAAAAAAATCTATAAGAAAAGCTCCGTATGGAGCTATTCAAAACCGGTTATGTATGAATCATTTACAAAAAGCAACCCAGTGAAGCTGAGCCCGGAATCCCGGGCGGCTTAACAACCAGGTTGCTTTTATCCCCGCATCTATTATCGGCGAAGGCCGAGTTTTTCGATCAATGCGCTATAACGTCGTACGTCTTTGTTTTTCAAGTAAGCCAACAGTTTACGGCGTTGACCAACCATTTTGAGCAGACCGCGGCGCGAGTGGTGATCTTTCTTGTGCGTCCGAAGATGATCTGTCAAGTTGACGATGTTTTCCGTCAGGATAGCGATTTGAACTTCCGGTGAACCGGTATCGTTCGCGTGGGTTTTGTGCTCGTCGATCAATTGGTGTTTACGCTCTTGTGTAAGTGCCATCCATATTCACCTCCTTCAATCATAATCGCCGTTAGCCTCGCCGTCGTCGGTGAAAATCGGCCGGCCAAGCTAAGGTTCAATTGTCGCGTTGAGTCGATTTAGAGTTTGATTACGCAACGATTTAGAGTATACCATAACTGTCTGCAAGAAGTAAATGCCGAGCCTCTACTTATTCTTAGCAGCTAATATGGATCGCGCTTGTTCGGCATCGGATCTGATTTGCGCGATCAGCTCGTCAATCGAGCCGAACTTCTTCTCGGTGCGCAAAAAGGCAATGAAACGAACCGTGATCGGTTTGCCGTATAAATCGCCGCTGTAATCAAGCAGATGCGCTTCCATAACAGGCTCAGGCAGCTTGTCATGGAACGTCGGCTTCATGCCGATATTCAGAACGGCCGGCTGTCTTTCGCCATCGACTTCTGCGATGACGGCATAAACGCCCATCCTTGGAACGACAAATGCTGCGTCTTGACGGATGTTCGCAGTCGGAAAGCCGATCGTCCGCCCCCGCCCTTCGCCATGAACAACCGTTCCGCGTACGAGGTACGGTTCGCCGAGAAGCTGAGCCGCTGCCTCGGGACGACCTTCCGATAATGCTTCCCGGACGAGCGTGCTGCTTACCTTGTTGCCGCCTTGCATGAAAGGATCCACGATTTCCACCTCGATATCAGGTTCGCCAAGCGCCCATAATGTTTCCGGCTTGCCCGCCCCCTTGGCTCCGAAGGTGAAGTCAAAACCGACAACCGCCTTCTTCACCTGCAGCGGACGCAGGACGAAATCGACAAACTCGGCCGGCGTGACGCCGGCAAAAGTTAAATCGAAATTCATGATATAGACGGTTTGCGCACCCAGTTTACGAAAACGCTCCAGCTTCTCTTCGAGCGGCGTTAGGCTCGTCGTATAATGGCCGCTTTGTCCCAGCACTTCCTTCGGGTGGGGATGAAAGGTCATAATCGCCCCTTCCAATCCCGCAGCCCTGGCCGCTTCCATCGCGCGGCGGATCACATTTTGATGGCCGCGGTGCACGCCATCGAAATGCCCGATCGCCAGCGTCTTGGGAACGGCCGTCAGCACTGCCGAGGACGAAGCAATCGGATAATGAAGAGAGATAATTTCCACTGCAGTCACACCTGCTTTATGTTCTTCGCTATTCTCCTGTCTTGGTAAACACCTTGACAGCTTTAAGCGTTGCCGATTCTTCGTCCTGCTGGAACAACCCGACGAAGGAATCGTCTACGCCGTAGACGCGGATAATCGAGTTCGGCCCAAAGGCTTCATGCTCAAGTAGAGCATTCAGATAGATCCGCTTCCCTTGGAATGCACGCTGTACATTCTCCATGCTTACGGTCGCGCGCGGAAAGTGATCAAGCGCCACATCGGACGGCGTCAGCTTCCCCTCCAGCTCGCCGGCTGCATGAAGCTCTGCAATTTGATCCAGCGTCAAACACTGCTCTTTAGAAAATCCCCCCGACATCGTTCGAGTCAGCTGCGCCATGACCGCGGGCACGCCCAGCGCTTGTCCGATATCGACGCATAGCGTTCGGATATAGGTCCCTTTCGAGCATTCCACCGAGAATCGGATCGTCGGATGCGGCTGGTCAAGCTGCATGTCCAGCAGATCCAGTGAATAAATCGTCACCTTTCTGGTTTTCCGCTCGATGACTTGGCCTTCCCGAGCCAGCTCGTACAACCGCTTGCCGTCTACGCGGACAGCCGAGTACATTGGCGGCACCTGCTCGATTTCGCCGATAAACGAAGCCAAGACGCGCCGGATCTCCGATTCGGACAATTCCACGGAAGGGAGTTCTTTGGTGACGTTACCGGTCAAGTCCTCGGTATCGGTCGCCAGTCCGAACTGCATCACCGCTTCATAGCTTTTAGGCCGTTCCTGCACGTATTCAACCACTCGCGTGGCCCGTCCGATACAAAGCGGAAGCACGCCGGTAACGGCAGGATCAAGCGTTCCTGTATGGCCGATCCGCTTGACCTTCGTGATGCCTCTGACCTTCGCGACAACGTCGTGCGACGTCCAGCCGGCCGGTTTCCAGACTGCCAAAATGCCATCCATCATGGGTTCAGCGCCTCGCTTACGGCTTGGATGACGGTCGACATCGCATCCTGCATCGGCTGTTCCAGACGGCAGCCGGACGCACGGACATGCCCCCCGCCGCCAAACGATTGCGCAATCGCCGCAACGTCGGCTTTCCCAGAGGAACGCATGCTGACTTTCACGTCGCCGTTCTCGGTTTCTTTAAACAAAATGCCGACATCCACGCCTTCTACATTAAGCGCGTAATTGACGAGGCCTTCGAGATCGTCGCCTACCGCGCCTGTTTCCGCCATATCGGCGAAAGCGACATAGAGCCAGGCGATCCGGTTATCGTCCGAGAACGCCAGCCGGTTTAATCCGCGCTGCAAGAGCAGCAGCTGCGGCTTGGTCATTTGCTCGAGCAAATGATTCGCGATCCAATGGCCCGCAACGTCTTCCTCCAGCATGCGCGAGGCGGCTTGCATGACCCTTGGCGTCGTATTGGAATAACGAAAGCCTCCGGTATCAGTAAGTAATCCGGTATAAATGGCGGTTGCCGCTTCACGGTTAAATGGGATCGCTCCGAACTCAATGAGATCGTAAAGGATCTCGACCGTCGCGGCAGCATCGACCCGAATGAGATTAACCGTGCCGAACGCATCGTTGGTCGGATGATGATCGATATTAAGCAGTTGAGCGGATTCGGCAAATATCTCTTTCACGCGTCCGATCCGGCGGGAATCCGCGCAATCGATCGCGATGATCCGGTCGTAGGTTTCGTTCGGCAGCTGCTTGCTGTAGTTCACGATTTCCGCCGAAGCATCCAGGAACTGCATACGAACCGGTACGGCGCCTTCATTCATCATGACAGCTTGCTTGCCTAATTGCCGGAGAAGCCAGCCGACCGTCAGCGTTGAGCTGATCGCGTCGCCGTCCGGCTGAACATGCGAGACGACAAGAAACCGATTGCCGTCCCGTATGAAATCAAGCGCAGCTTGCAGCTGGTTGTTGTATGCGGCCGGAAAGGCCGCGGCTTTCGCCGCGGTCATTTGCCGCTCCCGTCATTAATGGTGTGCAGGAGCGCTTCGATCTTGCTGCCGTACTCGATGCTGCTGTCGAATTTAAACAACAGCTCCGGCGTATGGCGGAAGCGAATCCGTTTGCCGAGCTCCGAGCGGAGGAAACCGGTACCGCGGGCTAGTGCCTTCAGCGTTTCTTCTTTCTGCTCCTCGCTGCCGAGCACGCTTAGATAAACGCGCGCTTGCGACAGGTCGTTGGTCAAATCCACGCCGGTTACGGTAATGAAACCGATGCGCGGATCTTTGAGTTCAGTTTGGATCAGCTGGCTCAGTTCTTTCTTGATTTGCTCACCTACACGTCCTACGCGGACTTTAGCCATAGGTTAATCACCTCTCTACGCTTTCCAAGACATAAGCCTCGATGATGTCTCCTTCTTTGATGTCATTCATCTTATCGAGCGTTATGCCGCATTCATAGCCTTGCGCGACTTCTTTCGCATCATCCTTGAACCGTTTGAGCGATTCGATCTCGCTTTCGAAAACTACGATGCCGCCGCGGATCAAGCGAGCTTTGGCATTCCGCGTGATTTTGCCGGAAGTAACCATGCAGCCTGCAATAACACCGACCTTGGTGACTTTGAAAATATTGCGTACTTCTGCCTGGCCGATGACGACTTCCTTGTAGACCGGATCCAGCATCCCTTTCATAGCGTGCTCGATTTCGTCGATCACGTTATAAATAATGTTATGCAGACGGATATCGACCTTCTCCTGCTCGGCCGTTGCAAGCGCCTGCGGCTCCGGACGAACGTTGAAGCCGATTACGATAGCGCTGGACGCCGCTGCAAGGTTGATATCGGACTCGGTGATCGCGCCTGCGCCGCTGTGGATGATCTTGACGCGAACGCCTTCGATATCGATCTTGGCAAGCGAGCCTTTCAACGCTTCCGTGGAACCTTGTACGTCGGCCTTGATGATGACGTTTAGATCTTTGATCTCGCCTTCTTTAATATGATTGTACAAATCTTCGAGCGTTACTCTCGAGTTTGCGCCAAGTTCGGATTGACGCTGCTTGATCGCACGGCGCTCCGCAATGGCGCGCGCTTTGCGCTCGTCCTCGAACACGAGGAACGGATCGCCGGCTTGCGGTACTTCCGTTAAGCCCGTAATCTCGATCGGCGTGCTTGGGCCCGCTTCTTTGAGACGGCGGCCTTTATCGTTAACCATGGCGCGAACGCGGCCGAAACAGTTGCCTGCAACGAAAGCATCGCCGATTTTAAGCGTACCGTGCTGAACCAGAACGCGCGCGACCGGACCTTTGCCTTTGTCAAGCTCAGCTTCGATAACCGTACCGCGGGCACGCTTGTTCGGATTAGCTTTGTAGTCGTTGACTTCGGCAACGAGCAGAATCATCTCAAGCAGTTCTTCCAGGTTGATTCGCTGCTTAGCGGAAACGTTGACGAAGATCGTGTCGCCGCCCCACTCTTCCGGTACTAGCTGGTACTCGGTCAAGCTTTGCTTGATTTTGTCCGGATCCGCGCCAGGCTTATCGATTTTGTTGACGGCCACGATTATCGGAACGCCTGCCGCTTTGGCATGGTTGATCGCTTCGACCGTCTGAGGCATAACGCCGTCGTCCGCCGCAACAACGATGATCGTAATATCTGTAACTTGTGCGCCGCGGGCACGCATGAGCGTAAACGCTTCGTGACCCGGCGTATCGAGGAACGTAATTTTCTTGTGGTTAATTTCGACTTGGTACGCGCCGATATGCTGCGTAATGCCGCCAGCTTCGCCGCTCGTTACGCTAGTATGGCGAATCGCATCGAGCAGCGTCGTTTTACCGTGGTCGACGTGACCCATAATCGTAACAACCGGCGGACGAGTTTCGAGCGTAGCTTCTTCGTCCTTCTCTTCGATTGTCTCAAATGCGTCTTCTTCCACCGGAATTTTCACTTCGACTTCAACGCCGTATTCCGCTGCGATCAGTTGAACGGTATCCAGGTCAACCTCTTGGTTGATCGTCGCCATAACGCCCAGCGTAATGAGCTTCTTAATGACTTCGGAAGCGTCTTTATGCAGCAATTTCGCTAATTCGCCAACCGTGACTTCACCGCGGACGATGATTTTCTTCGGCGTATTGTCGATTTTCTCTCTGCGCTCAGGCTGTTGGCCTCTGCCGCGGTTGTTCTTGCCGCCGCGGTTCTTGAAATTGCCCGTACGATTATCGTCAAACCCTTTTTTCGAGCCGTAGTTGTTGTTCGCGGACTTAGGGTTGTTTCTCTTCTTCGCGTGATCGTCGGACGTTCCGCGGGAATCAAAAGACCTCGCCGGTGCATTGTTACGGCTAGGCTGCTGCTGCTGCTGCGCTGGCGGAGCCGAACGGAAGCCGCCTTGGCCGCCGCCTTGATTCGACGAGCCTTGACCCGATGGACGGTTGCCTTGATAGCCGCCACCGCCGCCTTGACCGCCTTGCGGACGATTGCCTTGGTAGCCGCCTTGACCGCCTTGCGGACGTTGACCCTGGCCGCCTTGGCCCTGCGGACGGTTGCCTTGGTAGCCGCCGCCTTGACCGCCTTGCGGACGGTTGCCTTGATAGCCGCCGCCTTGACCGCCTTGCGGACGTTGGCCCTGGCCGCCTTGGCCTTGCGGACGGTTGCCTTGATAGCCGCCGCCTTGACCGCCTTGCGGACGGTTGCCTTGGTAGCCGCCGCCTTGACCGCCTTGCGGACGGTTGCCTTGGTAGCCGCCGCCTTGGCCGCCCTGCGGGCGATTGCCTTGGTAGCCTTGACCTTGCGGACGCTGCTGGTTGTTCGAATGTTGTTGCGCAGGCTGAGTGTTAGTCGTCGATGGCGTGTTTGCGTCGGATGCTTGAGCTTGGCTGTTAGCCTGCTTGGCCGCAGTATCCGCAGACGAAGCTGCGTTCGTGCCAGGTGCTTGTGTATTTGTTATATTCATATTCCCCTGCTGTTCCTGAGTATTTTTGTTTACCTGTCCTTGTCCCTGCGCTGCGGCATTCGTGCTCGGCTGCGGTTTGCGCTCCGGTTGACCCTGCTGCTGGCGATTGGACTGAGCGGCTGCAGACACGGTCGCGCTCTCCTGGGCGCGTTTCGCGGCTGCATTCGCTTTGATGTCGCGGAAGAAGCCTTCCACTTTGGAAACCATTTCGTTCTCCATCACGCTCATATGATTGTTTACGGGAAGATTGAGGCGTTTCAGGATCGTAATGATTTCTTTGCTGCTCATATTCAATGACTTTGCGTATTCATAGACTCGTAATTTGTCTTTGTCTTGTTGTTTAGTCAATATACTCCACCTCCGAAGGTTCAGTTAAGCTCTGTGCAATACTATTGGAAAAGCCGGAGTCGGTTACACCAAGAAGCACCCGCTCAGACTTGCCGATTGCTTCCCCAAGCGTAATTCGGTCGAATGCTTCTACGTGTTTGACCTTGTAGGAGGCACATTTGTCCCGGAACTTCTTCTTCGTATTATCTGATGCATCACCGGCAACTATGACAAGTTTCGCCTTGCCTTGCTGGACCGCTTTTAGGACCGTTTCATCCCCTGTTACGAGCTTACCGGCCCGCATGGCCATGCCCAGCATTTGGAGCGCTTTATGCTTCGTCCTCGTCATCCATCTCATCCTTATTTGCGTTAAACGTATCCTCTACCGCGATAAAATCCTGCTCGAGCTGATCATAAATCTCGGAACCTACCGCATGTTTTAACGCCCGGTCGAGCGCTTTGCTCTTCTTGGCGAGCTTGAAGCATGCGACTTTGCCGCACAGATAGGCGCCGCGGCCTGCCTTTTTCCCCGTCAAATCGATCAAAACCGCTTCATCCGGCGTCCGAACGACGCGGATCAGCTCTTTCTTCGCCATCATTTGCTGGCATGCCACGCATTTGCGCAGCGGAATTTTTCTAGGTCTCACCGGTCATCCCCCCTCAGCATAAAACGGTTAGTCGATGGAGACGGAATCCTGATGCATCGTGCTCATCGGCGATTTCGGGCGGCCAAACTCCTGCTCGGCCTGCGTTTCGCTCTTAATGTCGATCTTCCAGCCGGTCAGCTTCGCCGCCAAACGGGCGTTCTGGCCCTTGATGCCGATCGCGAGCGACAGCTGGTAATCCGGCACGATGACGCGCGCCATCTTCTCTTGCTCATACACGATAACCTCGATGACTTTGGAAGGGCTAAGCGCATTGGCGACGTATTCTTCCACGTTTTCCGACCAGCGGACGATGTCGATTTTCTCGCCCTTGAGCTCGGTCACGATCGTTTGCACGCGCATTCCTTTTTGCCCTACGCACGAACCTACCGGATCTACCTCAGGGTTGCGGGAATGAACCGCGATCTTGGAACGGAAGCCCGCTTCGCGCGCGACGGAGCGAATCTCTACGACACCGTCGTAGATTTCCGGCACTTCCAGTTCAAACAGACGCTTCAGCAGGCCCGGATGCGTACGGGAAAGGAAGATTTGCGGGCCTTTCGTCGTATTTTCCACCTTGGTAATAAACGATTTCACGCGGTCGCCGTGCTTGAATTTGTCCGTAGGCATCAATTCCGTCAACGGCAGAACCGCCTCGACTTTGCCTAGGTCGATAAACAGGTTGCGCACGTCTTGACGTTGTACGATCCCGTTTACGATGTCTTCTTCTTTATCGATGAAGGCATTGTAGATCAGGCCGCGTTCGGCTTCGCGAATGCGCTGCGTCACGACCTGTTTAGCCGTTTGCGCCGCAATCCGGCCGAAGTCGCGAGGCGTTACTTCGATCTCCGCGATATCGTCCAGCTGGTAGTGCGGGTTAATTTCGCGGGACGCTTCCACCGAAATTTCGAGGCGCGGGTCCAGCACGTCCTCAACTACGGTTTTGCGCGCGTATACTTTGATGACGCCCGTAAACCGGTTGATATCTACACGTACGTTCTGGGCGGTATTAAAATTGCGTTTGTAGCTCGAGATCAAGGCTGCTTCAATCGCTTCCAGCAAAATATCTTTGCTGATCCCTTTCTCTCTTTCGATTTCCGACAATGCTTCAATAAAATCCATGCTCATTGGAAATGAGTTCCCCCTTTCGACTGGTTACCCTAACGTTATCATCAAGCCGCTCGCCTTCTTTCTTAGAAAACGATGGCTAAACGGGCGCTTGCTACCTTGGTATAAGGAATGGTGTGCTTCTTCTTGCCGATTTCGATGACGATCTCTTCTCCGTCAAACGAGAGGAGTGTGCCTTCAAACTCTTTCAAGCCGCCAACCGGCTCATAGGTCGTAGCATAGACATGCTTGCCGACCGCTCTGCGGACATCCTCCGGCTTCTTGAGCGGACGTTCCGCCCCAGGCGAGGACACTTCGAGAAAGTACGCATCGGAGATCGGATCGTTCTCATCGAGCTTCTCGCTCAAATATTCGCTGATCCGGCCGCATTCATCAATGTCGATGTTGCCTTCTTTGTCGACGTAGACGCGAAGGAACCAGTTGCTTCCTTCTTTGACGTACTCCACGTCAACGAGTTCAAATCCATGTTCGTCGAGATACGGTTTAACCATTTCCTCAACAGCGGTTTTGATTTTGGATGTGCTCAAAAAACATGTACCTCCTACTGCAGCTATGCGCCACATCAGAGGCGGCGAACTGTCAGTTTTAAATTTTCAGCCGAATGTCACCCTATTGCAGACTGCTTCTGCCTTCATCGTATAGGTAAAAAGGTGCAGACAAAACGTAAAGAGTGGGTTTCCCCACTCTTCTGCGAAAAGGTCGTATCATCAGCATTACCAAAAAGATTATAGCATAACCATGATGTGGTGACAATACGGGCGGCGCTGGAGAGTGCGCTCTGGGCGCGATCACTCCGTTCGAGGTGCGCCTGCGGCCGCTGTTGGAGGATGCGCTCGGCGCGCTCGGCGCGCTCGGCGCGCGGTCGCTCCATTCGAGGTGCGCCTGCGGCCACTGTTGAACCCAGGATGCTGGAGGGGGCGCTCGGCGCGCTCGGCGCGCGTCCGCTCCGTTCGAGGTGCGCCTGCGGCCGCTGTTGAACCCGGGATGCTGGATTGATCTTCAGCAAGGTTGCATCCCGGGTTCAAAGGCGGCACGTAAACTCTCCGGCTGCACCTCGAACTCCACTCCCTTCTCCCCCTCGCTTACCGGCGCGGGAAAGGCAGAGGCCGAAGCTGCCTAGGTCTTCCGGCAACTTCAGCCCCAATTGTAACGAACTCAGTATTGCTTATTTGTAATCAATCGTTAGTTGTTGGCCAGCTAACGAATTGAGGAATCGTTATTTGCTCCAAAATGCTAGCAATCACCCGACTCAGGCCAAATAACATCGCTGGAATTCGTTAGCTCAAAAGTAAAGCCTTTTTCGGCCAAATAGGCACTATACAATTCGTTAGCGGAGCTAACACATATGCGGCACAATAGAATAATTGCTCAAAACCGTATATGAAACCTAAAACAATGACAGTTGATTCGACTCCGGCAAGCCCCGGAAGCAGCCCATTTGCGTCAGTACTTCGACGATCGTTTTGGTCGCTTTCGACTTCTGCTGGAAGTCTTCAACGGACAGGAACTCGCCGAAATCGCGGGCGGCCGCGATGTTGCGCGCCGCGTTCTCGCCGATGCCGCTGATCGCGCCGAACGGCGGGATGATCGAGCTGCCGTCGATGATGAACCGCGTCGCTTCCGAACGGTACAGATCGACCGGCTTGAAGGAGAAGCCGCGAGCCGTCATCTCCAGCGCCATCTCAAGCAAGGATACGCTGTTTTTCTCTTTCGGCGTCGCGCTGAAACCCTTTGCCTCGATCTCAATCAACCGCTTCAGGATGGCATCGTAGCCCTTGCAGAGCAGCTCCAAATCGAAATCCTCCGCCCGGATCGAGAAGTACGTCGCGTAGTAGGCGATCGGGTAGTACAGTTTGAAGAATGCCGTACGAACCGCCGAAATTACATAAGCGGCCGCGTGGGCTTTCGGGAACATGTACTCGATCTTGAGACAGGAATCGATGTACCATTGAGGCACCTTGCAGCGCTTCATTTCCTCGATCCACTCCGGCGTCAGGCCACGGCCTTTACGCACGCTCTCGGTGATTTTAAAGGCAAGCCCCGCATCCATGCCCGCTTTGTAAATCAAGTAAAGCATAATATCGTCACGGCACCCGATAACGGTCTTGATCGTACAGGTGCGGTTCTTGATCAGCTCTTGCGCATTGCCAAGCCAAACGCCGGTACCGTGGGACAAGCCCGAAATTTGCAGCAAGTCCGCAAAGGTCGATGGCTTCGTTTCCTCCAACATCTGGCGCACGAACTTCGTGCCCATCTCCGGAACGCCGTAAGTGGCGACGGATGACCGGATTTGATCCGGCATAACGCCAAGCGCATCGGTCGAGCTGAACATGCTCATGACCTTCGAATCGTTCATCGGGATCGTCGTCGGATCGACGCCGGTCAAATCCTGCAGCATCCGCATCATCGTCGGATCATCGTGTCCGAGTATATCGAGCTTAAGCAGGTTGTCCTCGAAAGCGTGATAGTCAAAATGGGTCGTTTTCCACTCGGCGCTCAGATCATCCGCCGGATACTGAACCGGCGTTACATCCTCGACCTCGATATAGTCCGGCACGACGACGATGCCGCCTGGATGCTGCCCGGTGCTTCGCTTGACGCCGGTACATCCGTTGGCAAGCCGCGCCAGCTCGGCGCCGCGCCATTTTTTGCCGTATTCCTCTTCGTATTTCTTCGCGAAGCCATAGGCCGTCTTTTCCGCGACCGTACCGATCGTTCCGGCACGGAACACGTTCTCGGCGCCGAACATGATCTTGGTGAAGTTATGGGCAACCGCCTGATATTCGCCGGAGAAGTTCAAGTCGATATCGGGAACTTTATCGCCTTTAAAGCCGAGGAACGTCTCGAACGGAATATCCTGCCCTTCTCCTTTCAACGGTTGACCGCAATTCGGGCATATCTTGTCCGGCAGGTCGAAGCCGCTCGGGTAGCTGCCGTCCAGGAACCATTCGCTGTACTTGCACGCTTCGTTCAGGCACGTATAATGCGCAGGCAGCGGGTTTACCTCCGATATGCCGAGGAACGTCGCTACGATGGACGAACCTACGGAACCACGGGAACCGACCAGATAGCCGTCTTCATTCGATTTCTTAACGAGCTTAGCCGAGATCAAATAGTTAGCTGCAAAGCCCGCCTTCGTAATCGGCACAAGCTCCCGCTCCAGCCGCTCGACGACAACGTCGGGCAGCGGTTCGCCGTATAACCTCCGTGCCGTGTCGTAGCACGTATCGCGCATCTCGTCGTCGGCGCCTTCCAGGATCGGAACGAAAAGCTTCGGCGGGAACATATCGAACGGCTCGAACCGGTCCGCCAGCTCCGACGTGTTCTTGACGACGACTTCGTAAGCGCGGGCTTCCCCGAGGAACGAGAACTCCTGCAGCATTTCCTTCGTCGTGCGGAAATGGGCATCCGGTTTGCGGATATCCTTCAGCGGGCTAAAGCCGGTAATGCCATGGATCGTAATATCGCGGAACAGCTTGTCCCGCTGCAGCAAGTAATGGACGTTGCCCGTGGCGATGACCGGCTTGCCGAGCTTGTCGCCGATTTCGCACACGCGGCGGATCGCCTGCTCGATTTCGGCGCGGCTCGCTACAAAGCCTTTTTCGACCAGATGCATATAGAAGTCGATTGGTTGGATTTCCAGAACATCGTAATACTGGGCAACCTCTTCGGCTTCTTCAATCGACTTGTTCATAACAGCTTCGAAGAACTCGCCCTTCTCGCAGCCCGAGACCACCAGCAAACCTTCGCGCAGTTCTGTTAATTTACTCTTAGGAATGATTGCAACACGCTTAAAATGTTCCGTATGAGACAATGAGATCAGCTTGAACAAGTTTTTCTTGCCGGTACCGTTCAGCGCATATATGCAGCTGTGGAACGGACGCATGTTCGACAGGTCAAGGCCGACATAGTCGTTCAACATATGAAGGCCAGTAATGTTGCGCGCCGCCGCATCGTTGACGAGACCGAACAGAACGCCGCCGAGCGCGATGGAATCATCGATTGCGCGGTGATGGTTTTCGAGCGAAATTTTATATTTATCCGCTAACGTATTCAGCCTGTGGTTCTTCATCGCCGGATGCAGGAAGCGGGCTAGCTCCAGCGTATCGAGAACCGGATTTTTCACTTCAGGAAGGCCGTGCAGCTTGCAAGCCGCCTGGATAAAGCCCATATCGAACCGCGCATTGTGGGCGACCAGCACGGCATCGCCGATAAATTCGATGAACTCATGGATTTTCGGACCAAGCTCCGGCGCATCCTGAACCATTTCATTCGTAATATTAGTCAGCTGCTGAATGTTGTACGGAATTTGTTCATGCGGATTAATGAAGGTGGAGAAACGGCCGATTTCCTTGCCCTCGTGCATCTTCACGCCCGCAAGCTCGATAATCTTGTTGTTTACGACGGACAGACCGGTCGTCTCGACGTCGAATACGACGTATACCGCGGACTGCATGGATTCCTCGCGAGAATTCATGACCATCGGAACGGCATCGTTGACGATGTTCGCTTCCAGGCCGAACAATGCTTTAACCCCATGCTTCTTCGCAGCCTTGGCCGCCTCGGGATAGCACTGAACATTGCCGTGATCCGTAATCGCGATCGCTTTATGCCCCCATTTAGCCGCTTGCTTGATGTAGGCATCCACGGACGTCACCGCATCCATCGTGCTCATCGTCGTGTGCAAATGGAATTCGACGCGCTTCTCTTCCGCATCGTCCTTCGCCTCTTTAGGCGCAACTACCTCATGGAGGTCGGAAGGCATCATGACAAGCTCCGGCTCCATCATGAAGCGATCGTATTCAACGCGGCCGCGCGCTTTGATCCATTTGCCGTTAGCCAGCTGCTTCAATACTTTAACGTCTTCCTTCGTCTTGGCGAACATCTTCATCGCAATCGAATCCGAAAAGTCGGTCACGTTAAACGTAAACAGCGTGCTGCCGTTGCGAAGCTCTTTCTCATCCAGTCCGAAAACGGCGCCTTGCACCGTAATCTTCTTCTCTTCCTCGATAATGTTCATGATCGGCACGGCTTCATCGCGAATATCGTATCCAATCACGAGGCGAACATCGCCTTCCTCGACGGTTGGCGCTTCCGGCGCCGGAGCCGTCATCATCTGTTCGATAACTTCCCGCTCTTCTTGGATCCGCTTCTGGGTGAACTGCTCATATGCTTCTTGATTGGATTCGGCTACAACCATTTTCACGCGGCAAGTTATTGCGAACTGCCGTTTGAAGAACTCAACCGCCAGCTCATCGATCTTTTTCTTCTTCGCAAGCTCAAGGCCCATCTCGTCCATCAATTGGATCGTGACAAGCTCGCCTTCGACGTCCATCTTCGACTTGCTGATCCAGCCGTTTACGGTCGGATTGCTATGCAGCAGCCACTCCAAGAAAGCCGGCCAGTATTCTTGAATCACTTCGTACTTCCGCACTTCGCCGCCAAACTGGAACTGAAACGAGATTTGCGCAATATGAGCGAATTTCGAGACAACCGCGCGGCAAAAAACAGTAAAAGCCGGTAAAGGAACCAAGGCCGTCTTCACGATGCAAAACGTCCATTCCCGGTTACTCCGGCTTACGATTACTCGGTCTATATACCCATCGCTGAAATGCTCAGCCATCAATTGCTGCGGAAGTTCTGCCTGCTTCATCAGCAGCTCGAACCGTTGCCGCTTTTCCCCGGTTTGGTTCATATTGTTCCTCCCCCAAAAAGAAACGGCTGTCGCCGCTCTAAAGCGAATACAGCCGTTTATTCCCTTTTTACTCCCTTGCAGCAGGCGATTAGTACGCCCGTGCAAACACGACCGAGTGCTCGGCTTTCTCGCCGCACACCAGACATGATGTTTTATGCTCCGCAGGCTCGAACGGAATGTTACGGCTCGTTGCGCCCGTTTCTTCCTTCACCTGAGCCTCGCATGCGTCCGATCCGCACCATCCTGCTAGTGCGAAGCCGCGTTTCTCTTCAAAGAGCGACTTCATTTCATCGAGCGTCCCGACGGAATAGGAGTGCTCCGCACGGAATTGCATTGCACGCTCAAGCATATCATTATGCGTCTCTTGCAGCATACGATCAATTTCTTCCTTCAAATTGCTTTGAAGAACGATGCGCTTCTCGCCGGTAATCCGTGAAACGAGAACGACTTGTCCATTCTCCATGTCACGAGGTCCAAGCTCCAAGCGGACCGGTACGCCGCGCATTTCGTATTCGTTGAATTTCCAGCCCGGACTTACATCGCTGCGGTCATCCACCTTCACGCGGATGCCTGCTTTTTTCAGCTCGGCGTACAGCTCGTCCACACGGCCAACGACTTGCTCGCGCGTCTTAGGAGGGCCGATCGGAATCATGATGACCTGCGTAGGCGCTACCTTCGGCGGAAGCGCAAGACCTCGGTCATCGCCATGCACCATGATCATGGCGCCCATCAGACGCGTCGAAACGCCCCATGACGTGGTGTGCACGTACTGCTGCGTGTTTTCGCGATCCAAATACTTAATGTCGAACGCGACTGCAAACTTGTTGCCAAGATAATGAGAAGTACCCGCTTGAACGGCGCGGCCGTCTCTCATCATCGCTTCGATGGAATACGTATCTACCGCGCCGGCAAACCGCTCGGAAGGCGTCTTCTGCCCCATGATAACCGGAATGGCCAGGTAATTCTCGCAAAAATCACGGTAAATCTCAAGCATCCGGCTTGTCTCTTCGCGTGCTTCCGTTTCCGTTTCATGAGCCGTATGGCCTTCCTGCCACAGAAACTCGGTCGTCCGCAGGAACGGCAGCGTCCGCTTCTCCCAGCGCACGACGTTCGCCCATTGATTGATCAAGACCGGCAAATCGCGGTACGATTGAATCCATTTCGCGTACATATGGCCGATAATCGTTTCCGAGGTCGGACGGATCGCGAGCCGCTCCTCCAGCTTCTCGCCGCCCGCTTCCGTTACCCACGGCAGCTCCGGATTGAAGCCTTCGACGTGCTCTTTCTCCTTCAAGAAGAAGCTCTCCGGAATGAACATCGGGAAGTACGCGTTGCGGTGGCCGGTTTCCTTGAACCTGCGGTCCAACTCATCCTTCATATGCTCCCAAATTTCGAAGCCTTCCGGACGGAATACGATACAGCCGCGCACAGGCGAGTAATCCATTAATTCCGCTTTTTTGATAACATCGATATACCACCGCGAAAAATCCTCGTTCTGCGGCGTAATTTCCGTAACGAACTGCTTATCTTTCGACATGACCGACTCAGTGCTCCCCTCGTACCAATCGCAAAATATCATTATAGGTAACGGCCAGCATGAGCAGCATCAGCATCGCAAAGCCGATAAAATGCACCATGCTCTCGCGGTTCGGATCAACCGGACGGCCGCGTATTGCTTCAAAGCCTAGGAAGACCAAGCGGCTTCCATCCAGCGCCGGAATCGGCAGCAGGTTAAAGATCCCCAAATACAGGCTCAGCACAGCGACCCATGACGTCAGCTGAACGATGCCTTCATTCGCGATTTGGCTTGTCACCTGGGCAGTCCGCACCGGTCCGCCAAGATCCTCCATCTTGAAATCGCCGAGGATCAGTTTCTTAAATCCGTCAAAAATCATGATCGTCATGTTCTTCATCGCTTTGCCTGCGAACGTGAACGTTTCGACGAACGTAACGGAGCGCGTTGGCACAGCTGCCTGGATGCCGAGCTTGCCGACGCCTGTCGCCGGATCCGGCTTCGGCGTAATTTTGAAGGATATCGGCTTCCCGTCGCGAATGACGTTGAACACAAGCGGCACGTTTACCGACTTGCTGATCAGGTCGATCATTTTGGCGGAATCGCCGCCGATCTTCTCACCGTTCACGCTATCGATCACATCGCCTACGCGCAGATCGGTTTTGGCAGCCGGCATTCCTTCCACAACGCTGCCGATGAGCAGCTTATCCGGATTCTCCATCGGAACGCCCGCCATTTGGAAATAGAGCCCAAACAGCACAAAAGCCAGCACAAAATTCATCACCGGTCCGGCTACGATCGCCAGAGCCCGTTGCCCGACGGTTTTGCTGCCGAATTGACGGTCAATCGGCGCAATTTGCGTCTCTTTGCCTTTGCTGATCATCAGCGCTTGCGGATGAACATCGTAGGAATCCGTAATCCCGTCCGCGTTTAGAGCAAGCTTCAGCCTGCGTTCGATATCGATCGTCTCGACTTCGCCGCGCACCACATTGCTCCGATCATCCAACCGGTCCAAGTAAATGCGCGTCACTTTATTGTCCTTCACCCGCACGGCAACGGTTTGTCCGGGGTGAATCTCGATGAGCTCCGGGTCTTCGCCGGCCATGCGCACGAATCCGCCTGCCGGAACGAGCCGAAGGGTATACCTCGTTTCACCGCGTTTGATGGAGAACAGCTTCGGGCCAAACCCGATCGCAAACTCCCTTACCAATATGCCGGCTCGCTTCGCAAAATAAAAGTGACCCCATTCATGAATGGTCACGATAACGAAGAAGACCATTACCGTCAAAAAGACGACTTGAATCATATGCATCGTTCCCCTCGCCTCCTGTTCGTAACGGCCTGTACTTAGATTATCATTATTCTCCCGTTCGATACAAGAGAACCAACGGTTAGATGCTCGCCGCTTCTCTCCTTGCCCAGGCATCCACGGCAGCGATCGAAGCTACATCCGGCACATCCACGATCTGATGCCGATCCAACACGGTCGCGATGACCGATTCGATCTCCAGGAACGTTATCTCGCCTGCCAAGAACCTGGCCACGGCCGTTTCATTTGCCGCATTGAATACGGTTGGAGCGGATTTGCCCGCTTGTCCGCTCTCGTAAGCGAAACGCAGACATGGATAACGGTCGAAATCCATTTCGCGGAAATGAAGCGCGGCGAGCTTGGCCAGGTTAAGCGATTCCGTCGGCGTCGGCCTGCGTTCCGGGTACGTCAAAGCGTATTGGATCGGCACGCGCATATCCGGAAGCCCGAGCTGCGCAATAATGCTATGATCGACAAATTCGACGTACGAATGAATGATGCTCTCCGGATGAATGATAACATCGATTTGATTGTAAGCCAGATCAAAAAGCCAATGGGCTTCTATAACCTCGAGGCCTTTGTTTGCCATCGTCGCGGAGTCGATCGTAATTTTGGCGCCCATCGACCAGTTCGGATGGTTGAGCGCTTGTTCAACCGTTACGCCCTCCAATTCGGACCGCTTGCGATCACGAAACGAACCGCCTGATGCGGTTAACGTAATCCGGCGAACGTCGCTGCGTCTCTCTCCGTTCAAGCATTGAAAGATCGCGGAATGCTCACTGTCGATCGGCAGGATTGAAACCCCGCGCTCCTCCGCTCTTCTGATCACGATATGGCCGGCAGTAACGAGTGTTTCTTTATTGGCAAGTCCAATGTGCTTGCCGGCATCGATAGCTGCGAGAGTCGCCTCCAGCCCTCTGCTTCCAACGATAGCCGTCACGACCGTATCCGCTTCGCTATCTGCAGCAAGCTCGATCAAGCCTTCGTTCCCATACAACACTTTCGTACCAAGCGGAAGATGACCGCGAGCTTCATCCGCCAGCTCTTTCGTCGATAAACAGACGCTCTTGGGCTTGTACCGGTTCGCTTGTTCAATCAGCAGCCGCAGGTTATTTCCGGCAGCCAAGCCTTCAACCTGATACCGTTCGGGTTCATGACTGAGAATATCCAGGGTTTGCGTCCCGATCGAACCGGTGGAACCGAGAATCGTAATTTTTTTCAATGGTGGGGCCTCCTCATGTTCATAACGGAAGCAAATCGGTCATAACGAGCAGCGGAAATACGATCAGCCAGCTGTCGCAGCGGTCGAGTACGCCGCCATGTCCAGGCAATAAAGCACCGGTATCCTTGATTCCTCGAATCCGTTTGTAAGCCGACTGAATCAAATCTCCCAACTGGCCTGCAACAGCCGCGGTCAGACCGATGAGCAAAGCCCGGCTGATGGTAATGACATCGGGATAAACCAATGCAAAAACGACTGCGATGGCAAGTGCGAGCACAATACCGCCAATCGAGCCTTCAATTGTTTTGTTTGGGCTAATGGATGGCCACAGCTTATGTTTTCCGATCGCTCGCCCAGTAAAATAGGCTCCGATATCGGACGCCCAGATCGCACCGAACGCCATGCATGTCGTCAGCAGGCCATGCGATTCCGCGTTGCGGACCTCAAACATCGCATGAAAACCGTAACCTACATATAAAGCGCCGAGCAGCATCAAAGCGGCTCCGTCTATCGTGATCGCATTTTTCGTCAGAACGGTAACCGCAAGCAGCAGAAATAGCAGCAACCATAGCGTATGTATCGCTGCAGGCGACTCCAGTCCAATTTCATCCCATGGAATGAATAGAACCAGCATCCCCGCAAACCCGATTAAAGACAACGGATGCGTGGCGGAGACGCCATTCATCCGCGCATATTCCTTAAATCCGATAACGGCAAGTAAAAGGAGGAGTGCAAAGAAAAACCATCCGCCGAGAACAGTTAAAAATATAAATGCCGCTCCGCCAATGAGGCCGGTAATAATTCGTTGTTTCACCTGAAAGGACACGCTCCAGTAAGGCCGATTTTACAGTCCGCCGTAGCGTCGGCCGCGCCGCTGATATTCACGGACGGCTTCGTAAAAATGCTCTTCGGTAAACTCAGGCCAATAAACGTCTGTAAACCACATCTCGCTATAAGCGAGCTGCCAAAGCATAAAGTTGCTCAGCCGAAGCTCCCCGCTAGTACGGATCAGTAAATCCGGATCCGGGATGCCTGCTGAAAGAAGATGAGCCTCCATCGTGGATTCATCGATATCCGCCGGCGAAAGCTTGCCTTCGCTAACCGCTTGCCCAATATCTCGTACCGCTTCGATCATTTCTTTGCGGCTGCCGTAATTCAAGGCAAAGTTGAGAACCAAACCGTCATTGTTAGCGGTTTGGGCGATTGCCTCTTCGACCGCTTTCAACGTATGGTCCGGCAAATCTCCCTTATGCCCCATCATGCGAACCTGCACGTTATTCTCGATGAGCTCTTTCAGCTCAATGGAGAGAAATTCCTGCGGCAGCTTCATTAGAAATTCCACTTCGGCCTTCGGCCGTTTCCAATTCTCCGTAGAGAAAGCATAGAGCGTCAAATATTTAACCCCAAGCCGGTCCGCAGCCATTGTGATCCGCTTAACCGTCTTCATGCCGGAGTGATGACCGGCCATTCTAGGCAATCCGCGGTTTTTGGCCCATCGGCCGTTGCCGTCCATAATGATGGCAATATGCTTCGGGATGGCTTCCGGATCAAGCGCCGGCGAAGTCGGTTTCGCAGACGCTTTTCCGAATAAAGCCTTTAGTCGCTGTAACACATGCTCGTCCTCCCACGCTAACGTTGATTGATGCAACAAACCCCACCATTCGGAGGGGCCGGAGAGCTTGCATTATACTTCCATGATGTCTTTCTCTTTCGCAGCGAGTACTTTCTCAACCTCTGCGATGAATTTATCCGTTGACTTCTGTACATCGTCTTGATGACGGCGCGACTCATCTTCGGAAAGCTCTGTTTTTTCGAGCTTCTTGATATCGTCGTTCGCATCGCGGCGCACGTTACGAATGGCCACTTTTGCTTCTTCGCCGAATTTCTTCGTCATTTTGACGAGTTCTGTGCGGCGCTCTTCGGTCAGCATCGGAATGTTGATGCGAATGCTAACGCCATCGTTGGAAGGCGTCAAGCCGAGATCCGATTTCAAGATCGCTTTCTCGATCGCAGCTAAGGATGACTTATCCCACGGCTGAATCATGATCGTACGCGAGTCTGGCGTATTGATGTTCGCCAATTGGTTAACCGGCGTCATTGCTCCGTAATATTCAACTTGGACTCGGTCAAGCAGCGCCGGTGTAGCTCGGCCTGCGCGAAGCGTTGCAAGATCGCGTTTCAGGGCGCCGATCGCTTTCTCCATGCGCTCTTCGGCATTTTTTTTGATGGACTGTGGCATTAGCCTGCACTTCCTTTCATCACGATAGTCCCGATCTTCTCGCCAAGCACAACCCGTTTAATATTCCCTTGCTCCGTAATATTGAAGACGACAAGCGGAATATCGTTGTCCATGCAAAGCGACGAAGCCGTGGAATCCATAACACCCAGGTTACGGTTAAGCACTTCCATATACGTCAGCGTTTCAAACTTCTCCGCTGTCGCGTCTTTAAATGGATCTGCGGAATATACGCCATCCACTTTGTTTTTCGCCATTAGAATGACTTCCGCCTCGATTTCGGCTGCGCGCAGTGCTGCTGTAGTATCGGTCGAGAAGAACGGATTGCCTGTGCCTGCCGCAAAAATGACGACGCGCCCTTTTTCAAGGTGACGGATCGCCCGGCGGCGTATGTAAGGCTCAGCGATTTGCTGCATGGCGATCGACGTTTGGACGCGCGTAGGGACATCGATTTGCTCGAGCGCGTCTTGAAGCGCAAGCGAGTTCATTACTGTAGCCAGCATCCCCATGTAGTCCGCCGTAGCACGGTCAATCCCTTTCTCGGATCCAGCGATGCCGCGCCAGATGTTTCCGCCGCCGCACACGATGGCGACCTCTACATTCATTTCCACAACTTCTTTAACTTGCTCTGCAATGGATGAGATCATCGCGGAGTCGATTCCGTAACCATTGTTACCCGAGAGCGATTCGCCGCTCACTTTCAGCACTACACGTTTGTACACGGGACTTTGCAACGTGGGATACCTCCATCTTTAACTTTGTTTAAAGGCCGTATACTGACATACAAAATTAGACCTATTTATAGGAAATAGGCGGGGCGAACGCCCCGCCCCGCTACTTGCGTTCGGATTACAATTTAGCTTGAGACATAACTTCTTGAACGAAGTTGTCTTCTTTTTTCTCAAGGCCTTCGCCAAGCTCGAAGCGAGCGAAACGACGGATAGAAATATTTTCTCCAATTGTGCTGATTTTTTCGTTCAGCAGCGTTTGGATAGTTTTGTCTGGATCTTTGATGAACGCTTGCTCGAGCAAGCAGTATTCTTCGTAGTATTTGCTGATACGGCCTTCAACCATTTTCTCAACGATTTTTTCCGGCTTGCCTTCGTTCAGCGCTTGTGCTTTCAAGATTTCGCGCTCTTTGTTGAGCTCTTCTTGAGAAACTTCGTCGCGGCTTACAAACTTAGGGTTTGCTGCTGCGATTTGCATAGCGATGTCGCGAGCGAACTCGCGGAATTGATCGGTTTTACCTACGAAGTCTGTTTCGCAGTTGATTTCAACCAGAACGCCGATACGGCCGCCGGCGTGGATGTAAGATTCTACTGTACCTTCTGTAGCTACACGGCCTGCTTTGTTCGCTGCAGCCGCCAGACCTTTTTCGCGAAGCAGGTCGACCGCTTTCGCGATGTCGCCGTTTGTTTCGTCAAGCGCTTTTTTGCAATCGAGCATACCTGCGCCTGTTCTTTCACGCAATTCTTTTACTGCACTAGCACTAACTGCCATGATGAAAACCTCCTGAAATGGTTGATTTTGGATCCATACATTCGAAAAAAGGATGGTGAGAGGTTTGCACCTTCTGACCACCCTTTCCAGTCGTATCTTAATTCAATTAAGCCGTTGTTACTTCGCCTTGGCGCGATTCAACGATGGCATCAGCCATTTTCGCCGTCAGCAATTTAACTGCACGGATTGCATCGTCGTTACCTGGGATAACGTAGTCGATTTCGTCCGGATCGCAGTTTGTATCAACGATACCAACGATTGGGATACCAAGTTTGCGAGCTTCAGCAACCGCGATGCGCTCTTTGCGCGGGTCGATGACGAACAGTGCGCTTGGCAGGCCTCTCATGCCTTTGATACCGCCGAGGAATTTCTCAAGACGATCTTTCTCTTTACGGAGAATGATGACTTCTTTCTTAGGAAGAACGTCGAAAGTGCCGTCCTCTTCCCACTTCTCGAGCGTTTTCAGACGATCGATACGTTTTTGGATTGTTGAGAAGTTAGTCAGCGTACCGCCGAGCCAACGTTGGTTGATATAGAAGTTGCCGCAACGCTCTGCTTCTTCTTTAACCGAATCTTGAGCTTGTTTCTTAGTACCTACGAAGAGAATCGTTCCGCCTTCTTCGCCGATCGAACGTACGAAGTTGTAAGCTTCTTCGACTTTCTTAACTGTTTTTTGCAAGTCAATAATGTAAATCCCGTTACGTTCTGTGAAGATATAACGATCCATTTTCGGGTTCCAACGACGTGTTTGGTGACCGAAGTGTACCCCAGCTTCTAGAAGCTGCTTCATGGAAATTACCGCCATCTCTTCAACACCTCCTGTTAAATGGTTTTTAGTGGTTACCTCCGCCAATCGCATCTTTCGTCATCACTTCGACCGGGTCGAAGCACCAATGGCGAAATTAATCGGCGTGTGTTTTTAACACCGTCAATTACTATACCACATCATAATGCACCGTTGCAACCTCGATTGACAGGTTTTGAGACCCGATTCTGGACGAGCCGCCTTATTGACCGGAGGCGGGCATATCCGCTTCGGATGAGTTCGGTTTGCTGGTGATCACGTTACGAACTTGATCCATGGATAACCCGGCTTTAAAAGCAAAATAACCTGCACGTATCTTCGTGTTACGCATCAGGTCGATAAAAGCTTGCTTATCCGAAATAACGCCCTTCGCTTCCAATTGATCCGCCGTCTCCGTAATGTTTGAATTCGGAGGAATCCGCACGACAGTCGATTTTGCGGCTGATTCTTTGTCCTTCTTGGCGGACGCCGCTTCCTTTTGCAGCTGTTGTTGCTGCTTCAGCTCGTCTTCAACCCGCTTGCGCTCATCGGCGACCGCTTTATCCAACTCTTCTTGCGAATAGGCGAGCGGCTCCGAGATGTCTTGAGTAAGCGGATCGGGCACGTTCACCTGTTTCTCGCCAATCAGCATGAGCTGGAGCAGCGCTGCGCCGATCATAATGCCGATTCCGACGCCAAATAGAAAAATCCGTTTATTCATGGCGGGCCGCTTCCTCCTGCTTCGACAGCTGCAAAATCAGCTGTACCTCGCCTTTGTTTCTGCCTAGCTTCTTGGCAATCGCATCGATGGATTTGCCGCTTTGATACAGCTCGAACAGCTCGGCATAACGGTGGCGGATCGACAAGCTTGATTCTTCGGGCACTGCGGGATCAGCCTCGCTGATCGGTTCGATGTTCGATAACGGTTGTACAACAGGCTGCTGGCGCACCGATGCCGCATCATATAGATTCGCTTGGGCAGCCAGAAGCTGCTCAAGCTCGGCGCACCTGTTCTCCAGCTGCTCAATACGCTCATCGCGCTTCTTCGTCTGCAGCTGCGCTTCTCGGGCGGACTTGCTTACCAGATCGGCAAGCTCCCGATTATCCGCTTCCATATTCTCCATAAACTGCTCCAGCGCCGTTTCCATATTACGAACGGTTTGGGTCGAATCGTCCTGCTTGACGCTTGCTGCCCTGCGGGGCAGTATGGCAGCACAGACGACTACGATACCGCCGATGAGCATGATCGTTTGCCATGATTCCATCATTATTCACCTGCAATTTCGTCGCTACATTGAAATATCGATATGCTTTCCTTTATAAGGATGCTTTTGCTGTTCTTGAACTGACTCAGACATAAGGAGCCATGACGATATCGCCTTCGGAATATCGAAACGAGACCCGCTGGGCTGTGTCTTTGACATAACGGATGTACCGGCCGATTACGATCTTAATGCCGCCGTAAACGACGTTCACCGCATCGACTCTTGCGCGGTCCGTGTCTTCAAGCGACCTCTCGATTTCGAGCACGCGGTCCTTAGCTCGAGCGATTTCTTCAATCGTAGCCCGCTTCGTCGAGCTCAGCTTCATGCGCAGCGCCAATTTGTCCTGAGACAGTTGTCCGGCCGCGACTAATTGATCCAACAGATTGAGCGCTTTCTCCGTTTTATCTAGATTGTCCGCAGCCTGCTTGTTCTGCGCCCGAAGCTCCGTCAGCTCCGCTCTTAATTCCGGTCGCACGCCAACTTCGATCGTGGTAGCCGTCGACATCGTGTTGCCGATCGTTCTCGCTACGACCCGATCGCCGGCTTGAACGATGCCGCCGACGATCAACCCTTTCGCACCGCTGCAGATGACGTTCCTTCCCGCGCGCACATGGGAATGCATGATGCTCTGGGAGACGATAACATCCTCGCCGGCCGTTACGTTGCTGTCTTGAATGAAGGAGCTCTTTACATTGCGTGCAGCTTTTATGGATCCTTTATTGCTTGCGAGTATGCCTCCGGTAATTTCAATCGAGCCATCCGATTCCAGTATCGCGCCTTCAACGCCGCCGACAATTCGAATATCGCCGGAAGCTTTTATTTTAAAGCCCGTCAATACGTTGCCGCGAACGACGACCGTACCGACAAAGTCGATGTTGCCGATCTTATAATCGACGTCTCCCTTAACCTCATAGACCGGAAATACGTTGATTTTGCTCTTGTCCGTGAGTGTAATGAGCCCGTCGATCGTAGCGTACAAAGCGGTTTGCTCCGGGTTAAGCACGACATTTTTGCCGATTTTGAAGTAGGCTTCCTTCCCGTTTCGGCAAGCAATCGGCTCGCCGGTTACCGCGATGCCGTCTTTTCCCTGGTTGGCCATGACTCTCTCCGCGATAAGCTGGCCCCGTCTGACGTTCTTTAACTGCGTCACTTCTTTAAAATCGATCTTGCCGTCTTCGAGTTCAACCGGGCGGTACACGCCTTCGTTCATATCATACGAGTACTTGATGTATCCGTCCTCGCCGCTAACCGGCGGCTCGCCTTGCGCGATTACATGCTGGCTGTAAAAATGCGCGCTCGGGCATTGAACGATCTTGCTGAGTATATCGTGCCGGATGCCATGGCGGATGCCGTGACTTTTCAAAAACTCTTCGAGTTGGCTTAGCGTGCACGAAAACTTCTCATCCGCAACATTAAATTGAAGCGTAGCGGTCAGTTTATCTTGGGCAAGCTGAACAACGAGATGCGATTGTAGCGTTTCAGACGTAGTCAATAATGGCCCTCCCATATTGAGTTAATGCTGCATTAATTGATCCTTTTGTTTTTCCAATGCACCCCGTAGTCTCAAAATTGCTTTCGAATGAAGCTGTGAGATCCGCGATGGCGACAACGACATCACTTCGGCGATTTCACTGAGTGACAGTTCTTCGTAATAGAAAAGAGAAACGACGGTTCTTTCTTTTTCGGTTAAACGGTCGATCCCGCGTATGAGCGATTCCTTCAAATAAAATTCATGCACCTTGTAGTCCGGGTTTTTCGCCTTCTCGTCGACCAGCAGGGACAATCTTGTCTCCGACTCTTCCTCGCGGATCGGATCCTCGAGCGAACACACGGTCGTCACGGCAATCTCCTGCTGCATGACGCCAAATTCTTTCTCGGAAACATCTAAATAATGGCTGACTTCCGCATCCGACACTGAGCGCATATACTGCTGCTCGAGCAGCTGGTAGGCCTCCTCGATACGCTTGGCCTTCTCTCGTACCGAACGGGGCACCCAATCGCCCTGGCGGAGTCCATCGATAATGGCTCCCCGAATTCTCCAAGATGCGTACGTTTCGAATTGCAGACCGCGTCTGTAATCGAATTTTTCGATCGCATCGATCAGCCCCATAACCCCGTTGCTTGCAAGATCATCCTTGGACACGTTTTTCGGCAATCCGATGGCCATGCGATTGCTCACATAATCAACCAGCGTTAAATATTGCTCGATTAGCCGTTTCTTTGACTCCATGTCCCCGTCTTCTTTCCACTTCCGCCAAATCTCGATATTAGACAAATGAGGGGCTTTCGGCTCAATCATCGGTTCACCCTCCTGTTAGGTGACGTATTGCTTTTGCCAATTCTTCCGGCTCTCTGTTCTGCGTTGATACTAATTTCGGAGGTTTCAGCGGTTGAAATATCGGTTGTTGGCCTAATTCAAGCACTACGTTTCCATCCATTTGATTTTTAAGCAATTCATTCAATTCATCGCTCTGATCCGGCGTTGCATAGTCGACCGCTTGCCCTTTAGCACTCTCGTCGCTAACCGTCTGCCGATAAGCAGCGGCAGCCGACGTGCGGGGCGTTAAGGTTAATGCCGCAAGAACCCGGAATAGAAAAGCCAGTGCAAAAAAAGCAAGAAATGCGTATAGGCACCGGAGACTGGTAATCGCCAGCCCATTCCTGCCCAGCGAAAAAATAAGCGTAAGCAAACTGCCGCCGACTCCAAGCGTCACATTCCAGCGCCATGACCCAACCATGTTAAATCTCCTTTACTCCTTGCTGCACGCTGCGGATGACAAGCACGCCGCTTGAACTGTTGAATTCAATCGTTCTCCCGTAGTTAGCGCCGGTATCCTCCGCAATGAGAGGAATCGAAAACTGACGCAGCATCTCTTTGCAGGACTCGACATTGCGCGGACCGATCCGCATCGAGTCACTTTTCGAGTTGAAAGCGAACATTTGCGCGCCGCCTGCCATTTTGGCTACGAATCTTCTCGGTTCTGCGCCTGCCTGCTTCATGAGCCCAATCAAATGAGGTAATGACGTATCCGCATATTTGGCGATATTGATCGGAGTCTCTCTTGCGATCTCCGAGGATGGCAGCATCACATGCACCATGCCCGCCACCTTGGAGCGTTCGTCAAACAAAGTCAAGCCAACGCATGAGCCGAGCCCCGTCGTTTTCAAAATTGCGCCGGTCGTCGCAATCTGCATGTCGGCCATGCCCACTTTCACGAAATTTTCCTGCATCATTCGTTAGGCACTCCTAAAGCGCTGAATATTTTATCGAAGGATTCCGGGTCCGGAATAAGGAAGAAATGGCCTGCCAGTTCCTCCCGTCCTTCAAGAAACGTGGTATTGATCAGCAGCGCGGAATCGCCCATTTCACCGTATTGAACAAGTCCGCAGCTCAGAATGGCACCGGCCATGTCCACTGCGATGGCAGGGACGGTCGGTGACAAGCACAATTGCGTGAAATCGGCCAAAGAAGATAAATAGGAGCCTGCCAGGATGTTTCCGATTTCACTCAATGCGGAAAATTCCATTTCGGAATAGCCTGCCTCTTCGGATGGCTCGATGGCAAGCAGGTTGCGCAGCAGTTTTCGGGCCGAATGCTCATCGATGATGAAGAACATGTTCCCTGGGGCATCGCCTTCAACCCGAAGGAAGACGGCGATGACGACCTGCTCAAACCCTCCGACCCGGTCTGCGACTCGTTCAAACGGAATTAAACTGACAGTGGGGACATTCATATCGACAGGCTTGTCCAGAAGCCGGGACAGCGCCGTCGCCGCATTGCCGGCTCCGATGTTCCCGACTTCCTTCAATACATCAAGCTTGAATGCTTCCAGCTTCGCCAATGGATTCACGCGGCTTAAACCTCTTGCTCTTCCAATTGAATGATTTCGTTCTTGTTGAGCACCTCGGAGAGGTTAAGCATGATGAGCAGCCGGCTGCCCCCGATTTTGGCTACACCGCGCAAATATTTGGCTTTAATGCCGCCGACAACCTCCGGGGGCAATTCGATGCTGTCTGTATTGATATCGATGACATCGTTAGCCGAATCGACGATAAAGCCGACCTCCAGATCATTCACCGCAACGATAATAATTCTGGAGCTATCGGTTGCGTCCGACTCCGGCAAGCCGAAGCGGCCTCGAAGATCGATGACGGGAAGAACGACGCCGCGCAGATTGATAACTCCTTTAATGAAGGCAAGCGTCTTGGGAACGCGCGTAATCGGCATCATGCGCTCGATCGTGCGCACCTTATCGACCTCGATTCCGTATTCCTCGTGTGCAAGGCCAAATACGATAACTTTGATTTCCTCAGCCACTCGCAATCCCTCCTTTATTTAATAAGCGCATTAGGATCGACGATCAAAGCAACTTGCCCGTCGCCTAGTATGGTTGCGCCAGAAATAGCTTCAATATTGGTCAAATATGCGCCCAGCGATTTTAAGACGATTTCGCTTTGGCCGATGAATTCGTCCACCGTGAGGGCACCTGTTTTATCGCCCTTGCGGATGACGACGATTTCCGTTTCCTGTTCCTCTTCCTCCAGGAAGGAGTTCGCTTCGAGCACTTGGCTGAGCGAGATGAGCGGGATGAGCGAACCGCGGTAATCGATCATGCGGTTGCCGTGGATCTTCCGGATCTGCTCGCGCGGTATGATGCCCGTCTCCACGATGGAGGAGAGCGGAATGGCGTATTTCTCCGTCCCCAGCTTCACGAGCATCGCTGAAATAATCGATAGCGTAAGCGGCAATTGGATGGAGAATTTCGTGCCCTTTCCTTCCTTGGATTCAACGCTTACATTTCCGCCAATCGAAGCGATTTTGGATTTGACAACGTCAAGCCCAACGCCGCGCCCCGAAATATCGGAAATTTTGTCGGCCGTACTAAAGCCCGGCTCGAAGATGAGCATATTGATTTCGCTGTCTGTCAGCCGTTTCGCCTCATCTGCCGTAACGACGCCGTTCTTGATCGCAATCTGTTTGACCTTCTCACGGTTAATGCCGCTTCCGTCCTCTTCGACCTCGATGAATACATGGTTTCCGCTATGAAATGCGCGAAGATGAACCGTTCCGGTCTCCGGCTTGCCTGCTGCAACTCGGCTGGCGGAAGGCTCGATCCCATGGTCCAGCGAGTTCCGTAGCAGGTGAACAAGCGGATCGCCGATTTCGTCAATGACGGTGCGGTCAAGCTCCGTGTCCGCTCCTGAAATAATGAGCTCGACTTTCTTGTCAAGCGTCTTGGCGAGGTCGCGGACCATCCGAGGGAACCGGTTAAATACCGATTCGATCGGCACCATTCTCAGCTTCAGCACGATATTTTGCAAATCGCCGCTGACGCGGGTCATATGCTCAACGGTCTCGGTTAAGTCGTTGCGGCGAATTTCCGCAGCCAGCTGTTCAAGCCGAACGCGATCGATCAGCAGCTCGCTGAACAGGTTCATCAACGCGTCGAGCCGCTTGATATCGACGCGGATCGTACGCGTAACGCTGCCGCCGGCTGCTTGTGCAGGCGCTGCAGGCACAGGCGCCGGCGCTAGGGCTGATGCTGCTGCCGTTTGCGATTGGGCAGCGTTAACTTCAGCTTGCGCCGCCAGCGGGCTTGCCGAAGCAACCGATGCTCCTTGCGCTGCCGAACCGCCCAGCTGCAGCAGCGATTCGCGGTCAAGCTTCGTAATGACGGCCGCTTCGATTTCGGATACCGATTCGATGCCTTGACGCAGCTCCTCTTCCGAGATGCCGGCTATCGTAAAAACAGTGAATGAGCGGTCGAACTTCTCTTGCTCGATCTCTTGGACGCTTGGCGCAGATGTGACAATCTCGCCGCTTCGTTCCAAGAAGTCGAACACCATGTAAGCGCGGGCTGCTTTCAAAATGCAGTCTTCGCGGACGGTTACGACGACGTGGTAGACGGACAGGCCGGCATCGATGGATTGAAGCATAATCGAGCTCTGAAAATCATCTAGCCCAGCACCTTCGATCGATGATCCGAATGCGGCCGCTTCGCTGGCTGCTGCTTTGTTCGTGTAGTCGCCCTTCACGATAGCCTGTAAGGATGCGACGATCGGGGTCACCTCCGCCTTGCCGGTTCCTCCGCCGATGATATCCTGTACCATCGATTCAAGCGCATCCAGCCCTTTGAACAGCGTATCGAAAATGAAATGGTCCATCTTGAGCTTATTGTTGCGGACTAGATCAAGCACATTTTCCATTTCATGGGTGAGCGATGCGAGGTCTTCGAAGCCCATGGTCGCAGACATGCCCTTTAATGTATGGGCGGACCGGAATATCACTTGCACGATGCCGATATCTTCCGGCGCGCCTTCCAGCTTCAACAGATTTTCGTTTAAGGCTTGCAGATGATCCTTGGATTCATCGATGAACATTGATAGATAGGCATTCATATCCATTTCCATGCACCTCCTGTATAAATGGCAGCAATACAATTATGTAGGCCTCACTTTCGAACGGCGCTAGTAATGGCCGCTGCAATTTGGCGAAGGGGCATAACCGATTTGGCGACCCCCGCTTCAACTGCGGAACGCGGCATGCCATACACGATGCACGATTCTTCGGCTTCGGCAATCGCGCTCTCTGCTCCGCTATCGATAAGAGCTTTCATTCCCTTAACCCCGTCGCTTCCCATGCCGGTCATGATTACCGCATGTCTGCGCAGCTCCGGGTATGCGGCGCAAGATTCGAACATCGTGTCGACGGACGGCCGATGACCGGCGCGCGGCGCTTCCTCCGACAATTTAATCGCGTACCCGCCGCTGTCCTTGGCTAGTTCCATATGGTAGCCGCCGGGAGCGATGTACACGACTCCGGCTTGCACTCGCTCGCCATGCGAAGCTTCCGTCACATGCAAGGAGCTGAAGGAGTCCAAACGCTGCGCTAGCGAACGTGTGAATTTGGGCGGCATGTGCTGTACGACCAGCACCGGAGCCGGGAAATCGGACGGAAGCGTCGTGATGACTTCATGGAGGGCGCGCGGCCCGCCAGTCGATGTACCGATTGCGACCAAATGCTTGAACGTTCTGTTCGTGCCTGGCTTGTTCGGTTTAACCGACCGTCCCGCCGCATCAGCCTCGACTTTGAAATCGGCAACAGGAAGTTTTGGCTCCGTTTCCCGCTTCTTCGCAGCATGCTTGTCCGCTTTGGAAAGGGCTGCTGCAGCCGGCTTCAACGGCTTCTCCACTGCATCGGCTATAGGACTAAGCGGCGCTTCAAAGCCGATCTTCTGCTTTGTTGTCGGCGGCGCAACCGACTGACTTGGCGCAGGTAACGGCTGTACAGGCTGAAACAAGCAGGAATGGCGTTTGGTCAAGACGGCGATCCGAAGCTTCTCGAGCAGCTGCTCGCCGACCATGTGAATATCGGGCGATTGAGGGCCCGATGGTTTGCGGATGAAGTCGAAAGCGCCGGTTTGCAACGCCCTGATCGTTTCTCTCATCCCGTCATCGCTAATGCTAGAGAGCATAATGATCGGTACCGGATGGATCCTCATAATGCGCTCAAGCGCCTCGAGTCCGTTCAATTCGGGCATTTCCAGATCCATCGTGATGACGTCCGGCTTCAGAGCGCGAACAGCTTCGACCGCTTCGCGGCCGTTGTCCGCGGTCGCGATAATTTCGAACTGAGGATCCATCGCAATCAGATCACAAAGAATTTTCCGCATGAATGCGGAGTCATCGACAACCAAAACGCGAGCAGTAGAATGCAAAGGCGCGACACCTCGTTTTCAAAGGATCAATATGTAAGTCTGAACATCTTATGTAAGAACCCTTTGACACCGCCGCTCGCTGCGGCAGGAGCCGCGGGAACGTCAGCGTATCGTTTGGCGATTTCCAGAATCGATTTCGACGCGTCCGTACCCGGAAACGCAATTGTAAAAGGCACTTGTTTCTTTACGGCTTTCGTTACGTTCGGATCATCCGGCAATATCCCTAGTACCGGCAGCTCTATATTGAGAAAGCGCTGCGACACGAGGCCGATCTTGTCCGCGGTTGCGCGGCCTTCCTTGGTATCGGTCGCCCGATTCACGATCAGCTTGAACTTGACTTCATGCTTCATCGCCGTGACCATCTTGATCAGCGCGTATGCATCCGTAATGGAGGTCGGCTCCGGCGTCGTCACGACGATCGTTTCCTGGGCAGCGGCAATAAACTTCACCGTTTCCTTGGATAACCCGGCTCCCGTATCGAACAGAATGACATCATACTGACCGTGCAGCCGGTTAATCTGAGCTGCGAAGTAATCCAGCTGAGCGGCCGATAGGTCGAGCAAATCCGTGAACCCGGAACCGCCTGCGATAAAATGAACGCCACCGGGTCCTTCCTGGATAATCTCCCAAATCGTTTTTTCCTGCTTCAATAGATGATAGAGGCTATACGGCGACGAAACGCCCATTAACACGTCGATATTGGCCATTGCGATATCGGCATCAAAGATGAGCGTTTTCATGCCGATGCGCTGCAGCGCGAGCGCGAAGTTCAAGCTGAAATTCGATTTGCCGACTCCGCCTTTACCGCTTGTAACGGTAATAATTCGGGTTGACCGCCCCTCGTTCTGCTGCTCGCGATTGCGGACCATATTGCGAAGGGCTTCCGCCTGATCGTTAATCATTGAGCCTCCCCCAACAATTGTGAGACATAACGCGCCGCCTTGAACGGCGCTATATCATCCGGAACGGTTTGACCATATGCGATATAGGTCGGACGCAATCCGTGTTCCATAGCCAGATTAAGAATAGCGCCGTATGCGTTGGTTTCATCCTGTTTGGTATACAGCACCCGGTTGATGCCGTACTTGGCAAAATTTTCGGCGACCATCGACATATCTTTGAATTTGCCTGTCAAACTGAGCACCAGGAAGGTCTCTGCTTTGCTGCCGGTCTGGAGCAGGCTGTTCACTTCGGACACGAAAAGCTCGTTGCGGAAATTCCGGCCGGCCGTATCCATGAAGATCAGCTCGCGTTCTTCCAGCTGCTTGAAAGCTCTGGCTACCTCGGATGGCGAGAAAACGACCTCCAGCGGCACATTCAAAATCGTAGCGTACGTCCGCAATTGATCGACGGCAGCTATCCGGTACGTATCCGATGTTATGAAGCCGACTTTGCGGCCGGCCTTCAACGTTTGTTCCGCCGCAAGCTTCGCAATGGATGTCGTTTTGCCTACCCCTGTTGGACCGACAAAATGGATCACCTGCGTATCGCTGCTGATGACGCCCGATTCAAATTCCTTCAACCATTCAAGCAGCGTCTGTTCAGCGGTGCTCCAAACGATCATTTGATCGACGGCGACTGGTTGATCCAACAAACCGGCCGCTTCCAGTTTCTGCTCCACCTGCTCGATCAGCCGGTCGGCCCACGTTTGGCAAACCTCTTGTTCTAGCAGCCTGTCATATAGAGCTTGAATTGCTTCAGGTCTTGCTTGAAGCTGCTGCTGCTTCGACATGCGGACAATCCACTGCTTCATGTCGCGGATTTCGGCGAGCAGTTCGTCTTCATTAAAGCGCTGCTTCCCGCTCTCGGGAGCTGGCTGCTGCTTTACCGCTGTTCTAGCTTCGTAAGCTGTCGAAGAGGTTAGGCGCGGCACATCCATTTCCGGCTCTAGCAGCGCGGTAGCGCTCTGTTTTGCGGCCGGCCGCTTCGCGGATTGCCTTTCCGCCATGTGTGAAGATGCCAGGCTGGCAATCGACGCGATCGTTTCGGGAGTAACCGCATGCGCGGCGCGCTTGGCAGCCTGCACCGTTTGCGGTCGTGCCGGCGGTTTGGCAGCCGTGCTGCCACCGGCTTCTACCGCAGCAATGACTTCGGTTTTCTTCTTGCCGAACATGCCAAGAAACCCGCCAATGCGAATCTCTTTCGTATTCAAAATAATGGCGTCTGCGCCTAGTTCATTGCGAATCATCGGCAGGGCTTCGGGCAATGCATTGACCACGTAGCGCTTTACCTTCATAGATTCACCACCCCAATGCTTTGAACTTCAATGCTAGGCTCAAGCTCGCTATATGACAGAACCGGGATATCTTGCATCGTCCGCTCCACGATTTGACGCAAATACATGCGAATCGTCGGCGAAGCCAGCACGATCGGTTGATGGCCGGACTGAATTTGCTTGTTGACCTGCTCGTTCAGCTTCTGATAAATCGTTTGCGTGGAAACCGGGTCAAGCGCGAGATAGCTGCCTTGGTCCGAGCTTTGCACCGACTCAGCTATCTTCTTCTCCAGCATCGGCCCGACCGTAATGACGCGCAGCGTATCGCCGTTGTGGGAGTACTGCTGCGTAATTTGTCTTGAGAGCGCCTGTCGAACATATTCGGTCAGAATATCCGGATCCTTGGTATAAGGCCCATGATCCGCAAGCGACTCGAAAATCGTGACCATGTCGCGAATGGAGATCTTTTCCCGAAGCAGCTTAGCGAGCACCTTCTGAACATCCCCGATATTGAGGATCGAAGGAATGAGCTCATCGACCAATGCAGGATAAGAGTCTTTCACGTTATCAATGAGCGCCTTCGTTTCTTGGCGTCCGATCAATTCATGCGCATGGCGCTTGATCAATTCCGTGAGATGCGTCGCCACAACCGACGGCGGATCTACGACCGTATACCCCATCAATTCCGCGCGCTCCTTGGTTGCTTCGTCGATCCAGATCGCAGGCAAGCCGAAAGCCGGCTCAACGGTTTCGATCCCGATAATCGACTCGTCATCGAAGCCCGGGCTCATCGCCAGGTAGTGATTGAGCAAGAGCTCGCCTCGCGCGACTGTGTTTCCTTTGATTTTGATTATGTATTCGTTCGGTTTAAGCTGAATGTTATCGCGAATGCGGATGACCGGCACCACGAGACCGAGCTCGAGCGCGCATTGCCGCCGAATCATAATAATCCGGTCAAGCAAGTCTCCGCCTTGCTGCGTATCGGCGAGCGGGATCAGACCATAGCCGAATTCGAACTCGATCGGGTCGACCTGCAGCAAACTGATGACGCTTTCTGGGCTTCGGACTTCCTCAATTTCCTGCTCTTCCACGAGCATTTCCTGTGCCTGCTGTTCTTTTGCAAGCGAATTTTGCATGCGGTATGCGCCGAATGTGATAATGGCGGCGAAAGGCAATGTCGCAACCGGGCCGATCGGCGTTCCGATGCCGAGCAGCGCAATCGTTCCGGCTACGATATAGAGCAGCTTCGGATATCGAAACAGCTGTGCCGTTACGTCTTGAGCCAGGTTGCCGTCGGATGCGGCGCGCGTTACGATCAAGCCGGTCGCCGTGGAAATGAGCAAGGCCGGAATCTGGCTGACAAGACCGTCACCGATCGTAAGAACCGAGAAGGTGTGCAGCGAATCGGAAAAACTCATGCCATGGACGGACATGCCGATTACAAATCCGCCGATCAGGTTAATGATTAGAATGATGATGGATGCGATGGCATCCCCTTTAACGAATTTGCTGGCACCGTCCATGGAGCCGTAGAAGTCGGCTTCTCTTTCGATTTTTTGCCGGCGTTCCTTCGCTTGCTGTTCATTGATCAGTCCGGCGTTCAAATCTGCGTCGATACTCATCTGTTTACCTGGCATGGCATCCAAGGTGAATCGGGCGGCTACTTCGGCCACTCGCTCAGATCCTTTCGTGATGACGATAAACTGTACGACGACCAAAATTAAGAAGACGACGAAGCCGATCGCGATTTGGCCGCCGGCCACCCAGTTGCCGAACGTTTCGACGACTTTGCCTGCATGAGCTTCGGCTAAAATATTTCTTGTCGTCGATACGTTGAGCGCCAGACGGAACAAGGTCGTAAGAAGCAAAAGCGCCGGAAATATGGAGAATTGGAGCGCGTCCTGCGTATTCATCGAAATGAGCAGAATCATGAGTGCCGCGGATATGTTGACAATCAGGAGCACATCTAGCAGAGCAGGTGGGATCGGAATGACCATCATAAGCACGATGCCGATGATCCCGATAAGTATGGTCAAGTCTTTAGCCTTCATGACGCCCCACCTCCGTCGTTGTTAGTTGGTTACTTCACATTTTTTTTGAGCTTGTATACATAAGCCAGCACTTCCGCCACAGCCTGAAACAAGTCGGAGGGAACCGTGTCGCCGATTTCCGTCCGATCATACAGCGCTCTGGCAAGCGGCCTGTTTTCCATCATGATGACGCCATGTTCCTTCGCGACATCTTTCATGCGAAGAGCCACGAAATCCATCCCCTTGGCGATCACTTTCGGGGCCTCCATCTTCGCACCGTCATATTGAAGCGCGATAGCAAAGTGAGTCGGGTTTGTGATGACGACGTCCGCCTTCGGCACGTCCTGCATCATACGCTGCAGAGCCATGCGCCGCTGGCGCTCCTTGATCTTGCCTTTGATCAGCGGATCGCCTTCCGCTTTCTTGAATTCATCCTTGATGTCCTGTTTAGACATCCGCAGGCTCTTCTCGTGCTCGTAACGCTTGTACATATAGTCGAGAATAGCCAATACGGCGAGGATGGCGCCGATTTCCAATCCCAGCTTAATCGTCACGCTTGCGATATAGGTGAAGATGTCACCGATCGATACAGACGCGAGCTGCATGATCACATCCAATTCGCGCCATAGGACGGAATAAACGATAAAGCCGATAAGCAGCAGCTTTAAGATGTTCTTAATGAATTCAACTACAGCATGCATCGAGAATATCTGTTTGAAGCCTTTAATCGGATCGAGCTTGCTCAGCTTCATCTTGAGCGGCTCGCCCGTAAACAAGAATCCGATTTGAGCATAGTTGCCGAGTACTGCAATGAGGAACGCAATGGCAAAAATCGGTGCGAGAAGCATAAATCCCTGCATCATTAAATCGGCAAACAATGTAATGACGTTGTCCGCCGTCACTTCCATCAGCAGTTTCTGTTCGAAGAGCGATCCGAACAAGCGCAGCAGACGCGTTTTATAATAGCCGCCCAACATCATAAAGCTGAGAAAAACAAAGAAGAGAATGAGCGCAGCCGGAACTTCCTGGCTCTTGGCCGTCTGGCCCTTCTGACGTGCTTCCTGTCTTTTCTTCGGTGTCGCACGCTCTGTTTTTTCTTGGGAGAACAGCTGAAGATCGAGCGTCCAACGATAGTTACCCATAATGACTGCCCTCCTACCTATGCCGCAGGACCTTGCAAAATATCGAATAGCTTCCGCATGGCAGTGAACATCTGTTCAAACAAGTGCTCATACAGCGCAATGAGACCCGGCATCATCACGGCCAGCATCAGAAAGCCGACGATGATTTTAATCGGAATCCCGATTACGAACACATTGTATTGCGGCGCAGTACGCGCTAGAAAACCTAAACCGACGTCGGTTAAAAACATGGCAACGACTAAAGGCGCGGACATCTGGATCGCGAGCAGAAAGGTCTGCCCCAGCATGCTTGTCAGATAGCTGGACACGCTCCCCGCACTGACGTGGGCAAACAACGGATTGGTCAGCGGTATCCATTCATAGCTTTGCAGCAGCGCGGAAAGCAAATAATGATGGCCATTGATCGACAGGAACAGAAGCGTTGCGATCATGCCTTTGAAGTTTCCCATCAGCGGTGCGGAGGCGCCGGTCATCGGATCGATGATGTTCGCCATCCCGAAGCCCATCTGCATGTCGATCAAACTGCCCGCCGTATTTACGATGGTAAAGAACAGATATGCTGCGAACCCGAGCAGGACACCTGCCAATATCTCGCGAATGACCGCCAACATATATTCGGCATCCGGGACGATCGTCTGCTTCAGGCCATAGGTTAGAAAAACAAGCAGCGAGACAAAAAAGCAGAACCCCAATTTAAACGTATTCGGCACATTTCGAGTCGAAAACACGGGCGCTACGACGAAAAACGCAGTAATTCGACAAAAAATCAGCAAAAAAATAGGGAATCCTTGAAGGAACAACTCCATCGATCCACAGCCTATCCGATGTATTTATACAAGTTATTCAGCAGGTTGTAGGTGAAATCGACCAGCGTATTCAGAATCCACGGCCCAAATAGCAGGATGGAGAGCAGTACGGCCGCCACTTTTGGAACAAAGGCCAGTGTCTGCTCTTGGATTTGCGTAGTAGCTTGAAAAATACTAACAATCAAGCCGACGATAAGTCCAATTACCAGCATTGGCGCACTGGCTTTCAATATGGTATAGACGGCCTGTCCGGCTAAGGCGATGATGAAATCGGAACTCATGCTTGTACTCCTTCCTAGCGGAACCTACGTGTTAAAACTAAGCAAAAGCGACTTGACGACCAGGTACCAGCCGTCTACCAGAACAAATAGCAAAATTTTGAATGGCAGCGAGATCATGACCGGCGGAAGCATCATCATCCCCATCGCCATTAACGTACTGGCCACAACCATATCGATAACGAGGAACGGAATGAAGATCATGAAGCCCATCTGAAATGACGTTCGGAGCTCGCTTAGCGCATAAGCCGGAACCATGACCGTAATCGGTACGTCCTTAATCGATTTCGGCTTCTCCGTCTTCGTATATTTCAAGAATAAAAGCAAATCCTTCTCGCGTGTCTGCTTCATCATAAATGTCTTCATCGGTTCAGCCGCTTTGCTGAGCGCTTCCGTTTGCGTCAGTTCGCCTTTGAGATAAGGCTGTAGTGCGACTTGGTTCACCGTGCCCAGAGTCGGTGCCATGATGAAGAAGGTTAGAAACATGGCAAGGCCGACGAGCACTTGGTTCGGCGGTGTCGTCTGCGTGCCAAGCGAAGTACGAACGAAGCCAAGAACAATGATAATTCGCGTAAAGCTTGTCATAAGCACGAGAATTGCCGGGGCTACGCTTAGAACCGTAATTATGAGAAGCAGCGAAAGGGCGCTCGTCCCTGGAGACTCGCTGCCGCTGTCTCCGATGCTTACGCTGACGTTTGGCAGCGGCTCGGCGAAGGCTTGGGAATGCAGCAGCGTGCCAAGCAATTGTAAGACAGCAGCCGTCAGTACGATTTTTTTATTCATTTGTCCAACAACCGATCATTGTGATTTTGCTCTCTAAGCAGCTCTTCTACTTTTTGCTTCTGATCCGACTGACGCATCATGCCGTTATTAAGCAGCTCCTTGAAGGAAGCCGCAGCTTGCCATGGCTCGCTTGCAGGCTCATCCTCTTTGCCGCTTCTGCGGAACCAGCCGATCAAATCCGCCAAGCTCGGCGAGTTCCAGGAGCGGCCATTCTGCTGTTCAATTGCTTCCAGTACGGCTGCCGCCGTTTCCGGATCGTCAATCTTATCTAGCAGCGTAATGCTCTCTCCTACTCCGACCACGTAAACGCGACCGGACAACTCTACCACTTGCAGCGATTTATTCTGGCCTAACGGAATGCCCCCTAAGGAGCGAAGCGCCCGATTGGTCCCCCATCCGCGGTTGCGGCTGGCCAGCCACCTAATAACGAGAATAATGAGTCCGATGACCAGCATGAGCGCAACGATGACCCAGATGTAATAACCGATGCCCGTACCGATTACGGGTTTTTCCTCGTCGCCGTTTATTTCCGCTGACGCGAGACTTGCTGTCATCAGCCAGCCGGAGACAGCCATTGCAGCAAGTAGGATTCCCTTTGAAACTTTCATTCTACTAACCTATTGTTTTCTTGATCGCTTCAATAACGCGGTCAGCCTGAAATGGTTTTACGATGAAGTCTTTAGCACCGGCTTGAATGGCATCGATAACCATGGCTTGTTGTCCCATCGCGGAGCACATAATGACTTTGGCATTGCCGTCAAGCTTCTTGATTTCCTTGAGCGCGACGATCCCGTCCATCTCTGGCATCGTGATGTCCATCGTAATCAAGTCAGGCTTCAATTCTTTGTACTTTTCGATTGCTTGCGCGCCGTCTTGCGCTTCCCCAACTACTTCGTATCCGTTCTTCGTCAATATATCGCGGATCATCATTCTCATGAATGCTGCGTCGTCTACGATCAAAATGCGATTTGCCATCGTTTCTTCCCCCTAAGGTGTTATTGTAATTTTTGGATACGATCCCATTGGCTGACGATATCTGTAACGCGAACGCCGAAGTTCTCGTCGATAACGACGACTTCGCCTTTGGCTATGAGTTTGTTATTGACCAAGATATCGACCGGCTCCCCGGCCAGCTTGTCCAGCTCAATGATCGAACCCTGCGACAACTCAAGAATTTCCTTAATTTGCTTCTGAGTCCTTCCTAATTCTACTGTGACCTTAAGCGGTATGTCGAGCAGCAAATTCAAATTAGAATCATCCTGCTGCACATAAGGCGCGCCTTGAAAATTAGCGAATTGCACAGGCTGTACATTGATGTTCCGGTTCGGAACACCGCCATACGTTTGGGGCCCGGCAGGCGGTGCTGCATAGTACGGCATAGCCGGCATTGGCGGCTGCATATATGCGGCTGGCTGCTGCGCGTAGGCCTCAGGTGACGGCATATATGCAGTCGGCTGCTGCACGTAGGCCTCAGGTGACGGCATGGATGCAGTCGGCTGCTGCACGTAGGTTTCAGGAGGCGGCATATATGCGGCCGGCGCTTCCGGTATGTAAGCCGGCGGCGTATGTACTGGCACAGGCGCATAGGCTGGCGCAGGCGCATAGGCTGGCGCAGGCGCATAGGCTGGCGCAGGCGCATAGGCTGGCGCCGATGCGGGTGCCTGCATGGCTGCTGGCGTTGGCGCGGGTGCCGGTGTTGGTGCAGGTGCCGGTGCAGGCTCTGAAGCTCCGCCCATAAGCGTGTCTACCATTTCCTTGGCGAATGAAATCGGCAGCAGCTGCATGATGGTCGAATCGATCAGATCGCCGATCGCCAAGCGGAACGATACTTTAATGAAGAGATCGTCCGGAGGCAGCTTCTCCACGCCGGTTCCGCTGTGCATATCCAAGATATCGATGCCTGGCGGCGAGATGTTAACAAAACGGTTGAAAATCGTCGACATCGAGGTGGCGGAGGAGCCCATCATTTGATTCATCGCTTCCTGAACGGCACTGATGTGAATATCGTTCAGCTCCGAACCGAGCAACTTGCCTTCGCCGCCCAGCATCAAATCGGCGATTGTCTGGGCGTCCTTCGTCTTGATGACCAAAGAATTGATCCCTTGAAACCCATCCACATAGCTCACCGACACGGCTACATGCGGCTTCGGAAACTCATCGTCCAGCTCATTGCGACTAATGAGCGAGACTTGAGGCGTCGTGATATCTACTTTTCTGCCCAGCAGCGTCGATAGCGCCGTTGCCGCGCTGCCGAACGTAATATTGCCGATCTCGCCCAACGCATCTTGTTCGATCGCGCTGAGATACTTATTTAACTCTTGCTCCCGTTTAAACGGTGCCGGCATATCGAGCTCATCGGAAGATTGTCGCAGCAAGGCATCGATCTCTTCTTGCGATAAATAGTCTTTACTCGTCATACCCTTCCTCCACTCCTTCAGTGAGGATTTCATCGATTTGAACGGCCATCCGGTCTTTGACCGAACCCGGACTCCCGATAAATTTCAGCTTATCCCCGACTTTTATGTCAAGTCCTTGATCTATTGGCTTTTTGAGCGATATGACATCTCCGATCGACAGCCCTAAAAACTCGCGAATCGAAATGCTGGACTGGCCTAGCTCGCAGACGATCGGCAGCGTGGCTTTGCTGACGCGCTGCTTAAGCACCTCAATTTCTTCCGGCGCTCTCGTCTTCTTCTGTGAAACGAACCAATGATGCACCGAAAGCCTTGGCATGATCGGTTCGATTACGACATGCGGGATACACAGGTTGATCATCCCTGTCGTATCGCCGATCTTCGTGCTAAGCGAGATCAACGCGATCGTCTCGTTCGGGGAAACGATCTGCATGAACTGCGGATTCGTTTCGAGCGCTTCCATGCGAGGCGAAATATCGATGATCGTCTTCCATGCTTCTTGCAGGCTTTCGAAGGCGCGGCTGAAAATCCGTTCCATGATCGTCGTTTCGATCTCCGTGAGCGCGTTGATTTTGGAAGGAGCTACGCCTTGTCCTCCGAGCAGCCGATCCAGCATCGCATAGGCGACGTTCGGGTGAACCTCCAGCACCATTCTGCCTTCGAGCGGATCCGCTTCAAATATATTCAGAATCGTCATCTTCGGAATCGAACGGATAAACTCGTCATAAGGCAGCTGTTCGACATCGACGACGCTGATTTGAACAAATGTACGAAGCTGCGCTGAGAAATAGGTGGTCAAATATCGCGCGAAGTTTTCGTGTATCCGGGTCAAGCTGCGGATATGATCCTTCGAGAAACGGACCGCGCGTTTGAATTCATAAACACGTATTTTCTTCTGCGTTTCTTCCTTTTTTAATTCTTCAGCATCCATTTCACCGGATGATAGGGCAGCGAGCAACGCGTCAATCTCGTTCTGCGACAGAACATCAACCAATTATTTCACCCCCTTCAAAGGAATACATCATAGGTATGTGATGATTACAGCCTCGTAACGATGTAGTCGGTTACTTCGATTTTTACCAGCTTGCCTTCCGGCAGAACCGGATTGATCAGATTAAGCAGCTTCGCGCAGAGCTCGTCTTTTCCCGCAGAGCCGTTAATTTGCTCCGGCTTCATGTCGGAGAGCGTGCGGATGATGATCGGTTTGATTTGAATGTTGCTGATTTTATCGAAATCCTCTTTCGTCGATTTCTCATCTAATTGAAAAGCAAGCCCGAGAACCGCGATATACTCCGGATCCGCAAGGTTTGTTTTTATATCCTTAATTTCGCTGGTCAATTCCACGCGTTCATCCGCATCAAGCATTTCCGCTTGGACGGCTTCCGCATTGCTTGCCGCCTTGCCGGCAGCATCCTTCGGCTCTTCGCTCATCATGGACTTATACAAAATAACGGCTACGATTGCGATCAGCGTAATGGCTAGCAGGATAGTAATGAGCCAGGGCAGCATTTTTTTCATGTCGGCGGTCCCTCCGATTGTTCGCTCTTTATGGTCGCCGCATAGACGCCGATTGAGCGAAGATACGACTGTATGGAGGAAATGACTTCGTTTGCTTTCTCCAACACCAATATTTTCTTTCCGGTAGTCAACGTAATAAGCGTATCCGGCGTTTCTTCGACCAGCTCGATAAGGAGCGCGTTAATATGTAAGGTTTTTCCGTTTAAACGCGTTACGGCAATCATGGGCTTCCTCCTTAACCTGGCGGGGAGGCGGTTAACCCCCCTCGGTTATTTACCTATCGTTTTAAATTAACGACCTCTTGCAAAATCTCGTCGGATGTCGTGATGATCCGCGAATTTGCTTGGAAACCGCGCTGCGCAACGATCATCTCGGTAAACTCCGAAGTCAAATCGACGTTCGACATTTCCAGCTGGCCGGAAATGATTGCGCCTGTTCCGGCTTCCGCATCGCCTGCCGTCGTCATGACCACTTCGCCGTCGAGGTTCGCGTTCGGCGTCATGCGGTACAGGTTGCCGCCGATTTTCTCAAGGCCGTTCGGGTTCGTCACTTTCACGACGCCGAGCTGGAAGCCCGATGGCTGGCTCTCGCCGTCAGCTCCGACTGCGATAATGGAACCGTCCTGCGCGATCGTAAACGATTTGACCTCGGCTGGATCGAGCGTAATCGGTCCGCCATTGGCGTCGAGGACGAACATGCCGTCTCCGTTTACTAGCTGGCCCGCACCATCAAGCGTAAAGTTGCCGGCACGCGTAAGGAATGGAACCTCGCCGCCGTCTGCCGAAGGGGAAACCGCGAAAAACCCGTCTCCGTCGATACGCACGTCTGTCGGATTGTTCGTCGTCATAGCACTGCCTGGCGTGTGAATCGTATCGATGGCTGCAATCGCAACGCCCAGACCGACTTGCTTCGCGTTTACGCCGCCTGTCGTTCCTTCCTCCGGACGCGTCACGCCGGAAACGGTCTGGCTCAAAATATCTTTGAACATGACGCGGCCCGCTTTAAAGCCTACTGTATTTACGTTCGCGATATTGTTGCCGATGACATCAAGCTTCGTTTGAAAACCGCGCATGCCGGATACGCCGGAGTACATTGATCTTAACATTTCGGTTCAACCTCCTAGTGGTGTAAGTCCAGTTTGACTGACTTGCGAATTGTCCATTGTTCGAACCGCTTCCGTCGATCCGCGGTTCTTCGGCTTCCTATCCAGAGGTCCAGCCGATTAAGAAACAATGACTGCACTATCAATTTGGGTAAACACATTGTCTTGCATCGAGCTGCCGTCCATTGCGGTGACGACCGTTCGGCTAGGCACATTAACGATCATCGCGATGTCGCGGTATAGAACCAAGGAATCCTTTGCTCCTTTGGCAGCTGCTTGATCAATCGCGTTTACGATCTTATTAAGGGTTTCGGGCTTCAGCGATATCCCCCGTTGCTCCATCCGCAGCTCAGCATGGCTGCTGAACTTGAGTACGTTCCGGTCCAGCATTTCTTTAAACGTTGCCGCTCCTGGAGCGGCGGTTTCCTGCTGATTAGCCTTGCGAGGCTGAACGCTGCCGGTTAAGCGTAAATGGCCGATTTTCATAATCTCATCCATTTGAAGCTTCACCGCCTTGATCTGCGATCGATACGATGTCGTCCAGCTTGATATCCTTCTCTCCGACTCGGGCGTACTGCACTTTGTCTTTAATGAGGATGGAATCCACTTTGCCGCTCATCGCGATCATATCGCCGGTATCGGCGTACTCATACCACTGCACGTCTTTACCGATCATGCTGGATGCCATGCCGAGATTCTGACGCAGCATCGTTAATTGATCCGACATGTTCACAAGCTGTTCGACGGATGAAAATTGCGCCATCTGCGCGATAAAATCCTTATCCTGAAGCGGCTGCATCGGATCCTGGTTCTGCAGCTGCGTGACTAGAATGCGCAGAAAGTCGTCTTTGCCTAGAGAGGAATCTGCCTTCTTCTCAGCGGCAGCCTGCACGTTGCTGGCACTATAGTAAGGCCATACGTTTCGTGTAGATACACGGTCGTCGGACATGGTTCACGTCACCTCCGTTCTGTAGGTTCATCACTCCCGGCCGACTGAGCCGGCAACGATTATGCGGTCGTATGAATCCCCCTGCCCAAGCCCAAATCACGGTCAACCGACAGCTGAGTCGAAATCTCATCCAAGTCGGAATTGAAATCGATTTCGTTAACCGAGTCGTTGTCAGGGCTGTTTCGTTTAGACGGGCTTTGATCTCTTCCGCCATGACCTTGCCGGTCTTGGAACAGATTCGTCTGAACCTGCGTTTGGGAAACCTCAAGCTTATCTACGTGAAGCCCGTGGGATTGCAGAGCGGACCGCAGGTGTGCCATTTGATTCTCAAGCATGTCTTTCGCCGTCGCCGTATCCGTCAGGAACTGCGCGGTCAGCGTTCCATTATGCATGGTAATGTTGACATTAACCTGTCCTAGATGCTCCGGGTACAAGGTCAGCTGGGCGTTCGAGATTCCGTTACCTGCCGTTACGTGAAACTGCTTAACAACCATGCCTTGGATCGTCGATGCGAATTGCTGAACGGGTACCGGTTCGGCGCCGATTTGCTTGGATGCCGCCAGCTGTTGACGCTGCAGCTCTTGACTGCCTGTGAAAGCCGCCAAGTTTATGCTATTTGGATCCATCGCCAGCTGAAGCGGCGCCCCTTCATGCTCCTGTTCCGGCTTTGCGTATGCTTTTAGCAATCCGACATGGAGGAACTGATGTGACATACGCTGCAGGTGAGTGTTCGATGCAGGTACGGATTGCAGCGAACGGATGGCGGAAACTGCTGCATCCCCTTGTACATCCGCTGTTGCAGTACCGGTCGCCGAAGCAGAATCGGCCTTCGTCCCGCTCAGTAATTGCTCAAGAGCAACCAGCTGCTTGCTAATGATCGCATTCTGTTCTCGGCCGGTTGCGCTTCTTTTCTGCTGCTGCGCGAGCATTCGCAACTCTTGCAGTGCATCCTGCAAGCCCGATTTCAGAGCTTCTAGAACTTCGAAATGGACGGTTGCCGAAGCTTGAGAATCAGATGCTTCAAGCCCGCCGTCAGGAACTTGCGCAGGCTGCAGGACCGGCATTCCGGATAGCATGCTGAGCAAATCGTCCAGCAGAACCAACGCATCGCTTAGTTGGCCTTCCGACGTCGTTTGAGCCAGTTCCTCGGCATCTGTTTCGCTCAGCCTATTAAGCAGCTCCTCGATCGCGGCCAGCAAATCCGCAGAAGAGCTATTTTCGCCTAGCAGCGAAGCTAGCGCACTAACAGGCACGGCAGCGACGACGTTCGTCCCAGCGGCTGTCTGGATGCTTGCCGCCGCAGTTTCCGGACTTGCCAACGTCTGAACCAGTGTTTGATTGAACTCATTGCCGGCCTCAGCCCCTTTGGCAGCAGCACTTGTTCCTTGAGCCGTCGTGCGCGGCGCCGCGTTCGATATCGACATTTGCATGTGGTTCACCTCCTTCCATGAAATGAGATGTTGATTAACTTTCCTCCTTACTTGCCAAGCATCAATTTCGAAACCAGCTGCGCCGTAATATCTTTGTTCGCCGCGGACATTTCCGAGAGAATCTTAGATCGTGCGGCATCATCGACTGCGTTTAGAATCCGGAGCACTTTGCTCGGGCTGACATCCGCCATCTTCAGCAGCAGTTCGGCTGAACGCTGCGGATCCATCGTGGAGAACGTTGAATTCAGCTGCTCCTTGCTAAGCACGCTTTCAGGCTGTGATGCGGCAGATTCCTGCTTCTTGATTCTTGCTTGCAGCGCGGCAATTTGACGATCCTTTGCCGTCTTCACGTCCTTCAGCCTTATCGTCACTTCCGCCGCCCGCTTCGGCGACATTTTCTCCAGTACAAGCACGCGAGCGTCCGGCTTCATCGCATCTAGCACGAGAACCGCTTCGTCGATTTCCATGCTTTCGAGAATCGGCGCGGCTTTGCTTGGCGTAATTTTGCCGTACATCATGGCCAGCTCATTGATCTTGCCTTGGTACTCCGCATCCTCAAGCGCTTTTTCGGCACCATCTTGCTTGAGCTGCTCAACCTGAGCTTGAAGATCCTTCACTTGCTGCGCCAGTTTCGTTTTCTCGTCCGCCGCTTTGCTCAGCTGCGCCTCTTTCGTCGTCAGCTGTGCGCGCAGCTCGCTGATCTTCGCCGCCGTATTCTCGGCTTTGATTTTGTTCTCGTCCACGAGATTCTCGTCCGTCACCGGATCCGGCAGCACGTTGCTTACAAACGGAATCGTATTCCCGATCTCCAGCGCTTTGTTTCGCAAATCGAAATTAAACAGCGTCACCAGTACGCCTAGCAGAATCATCGTGAACAGAATCGGCGTTACAAAGAACATGAACCGTTCAAACCCGCTGTAACCTTGCTTTTCCATCTCTATATCTGCCAAAATAGGTTCCCTCCCTCGGGCATTCGCTCCCGATTCGCCAAAACTTCTTAAGGAGCCGCATACATGAACCGGGCCGTTGCCAGCTCATCCAGCTCATTCTGTTCCTTTACCGTCATGTCGGCACGAAAGCGCTGCATCGCGTTTTCCTTCGATTTCTGCCAAACCTTCTCGTCCCTCATCCGGTCGGACAAGACCGCCCGTTTTTCTTCCACCGCTGTCTCCGCCTTGCTCACATCGATCTGCTTGCGCTTAATAGAAACATTCAGATAATCGATGTACTCCTGCATGACCATCAGGTCGGTAAGCGCTACGGCTTGATTGGAAACCTGCTGCAGGCGCTTGCTCCAGGAAGAGCGCTCTTCAAGAAGCGTTTGCAGCGATTTCTCTTCATTCTGAAGCTTGCCGACGACAACGGACAGCTGCCACTCCGCTTGCGATTTCGCGCTAGTTTTTAAATCGACGATTTTTTGATAGGCGTATTGAAATCGTGCCATCTAACCGGATCATCTCCCATGAAAGGTATGGAAATCGCGGATAAGCCGCTCCTTTGATTCCTCGTAGCCATTCTTCTCGTTCGTTTTTTGACGGGTGAAGGACCATATATGATCGATCGATTCGATAGCTTGATCAATTTTTTCGTTGGAACCCCTTTGGTACGCCCCAATATTAATCAGATCTTCCGAATCTTTATAAATGGAAAGCAATCGTTTCAATTCATTGGCCGCATCCTGCTGCTCCTCGGGTACAATTTCCTTCATGACCCGGCTAATGGAAGCCAGCACGTCGATCGCGGGAAAATGACCTTTGTGCGCCAATTGACGGCTTAACACGATATGACCGTCCAAAATACCGCGAACAGCGTCGGCAATCGGTTCGTTCATATCGTCGCCATCCACGAGGACCGTGTAAAACGCGGTAATCGAGCCTCGCTCGCCTGTTCCGGCTCGTTCTAGCAGCTTAGGCAGGTTAGCGAAAACCGAAGGCGTGTAGCCTCGCGTAGCAGGCGGCTCACCGATGGCTAGTCCGACTTCCCGCAGCGCCATCGCGTAACGGGTGACGGAATCCATCATGAGCATGACATTAAGGCCGCGGTCACGGAAGCATTCCGCGATCGTAGTCGCAATCAGCGCGCCTTTGATACGAATTAATGCGGGTTGATCCGACGTTGCAACGATGACGACGGAGCGCGCAAGTCCTTCGGGACCGAGATCTTTCTCGATAAATTCCAGCACTTCGCGGCCGCGTTCGCCGATCAGCGCGATGACATTCACGTCAGCGGACGTGTTCCGTGCAACCATACCGAGCAGCGTACTCTTCCCTACGCCTGAGCCTGCAAATATACCGACGCGCTGGCCTTGACCGACTGTCAACAGTCCATCAATCGCGCGAACGCCGGTGCTAAGCGGGTGCTTCACTCTCGGACGGCTAAGAGGATTGCTAGGCAGATTATGCGTCGAATGGTGCGGCATGCGGCTTGGGATGAATGAACCGTCCAGTGGCTGACCGAGACCATCCAGCACTTTGCCGAGCAGCTCTGATCCGACTTGGACAGTTAGCGGTTTGCCGGTACCTACGACATCGCAGCCGGGTCCGATCGATTGCAATTCGCCGAGCGGCATCAAGATGACTTTGTTGTCGCGGAAACCGACAACTTCAGCTTTCAGAGGCTTGCTCGATTTAACGGGATAGATCAGGCAAACGTCGCCGATGCTCGCATCCGGCCCTTCGGATTCGACGGTTAGCCCAATGACTTGGGTTACCTTGCCATTAACGCGAACCGGATCAAGCGGCCGCAAATGCTCTATGTAACGTTCAGCGTTCAATCTATCAATTGTCATAATCGGTAGATCCTCGCTCATCCGCTTGGAGCGCAAGCTGGATAAGTTCGCGTTTGATTTCGGCGAGCTGCGTATCAATTCTCGCATCGATGCTGCCGAAGGACGAACGAATGACGCAGCCGAACTCCCTCACCGATACATCCGGTACGATTTGAAGCTCCGCTTGCGAATCGATTACAAGAGACAGTTCCTCCCGCGCAGCCTGCACGAACGTCAGCTGCTGAGGGGAGACGCACAAGGTGATGACGCCCTGCTCCCGCCGACGCTCCAGCGACTTGCGGATCAAATCGAGCGACCATTCAGGATCGATCGTCAGCTGTTTATGAATGATTTTCTCGGCAATTGCCGTACTAAGCGCAACTACGAACGGCTCGGCTTCTTGAATGATCTGTTCTTTCGTCTCATAGGCGGAATCGAGAATTGCGCGAGCTTCGGTCAGCATGACTTCCCACTTGGCATGAACGTCGGCTTCCGCCCGCGTTTTGCCTTCCCGGTAGCCTTTCTGAAAGCTCTCTTGATGGATCTGCTCCATCAGCTCGGCATCCTGCAGACGGCGCTCCAGCCACCATTGGTCGATTTGAGCGTTCGCGTCCGCAAACATCCTTTCCATTTGCTCGCCGGTCTCCTGGATGCGCTGGTTGGCAAAATGCTCGGCATCCTCCAAAATTTGATCGCGCAGCGTCAAGGTCTCTTCACTAGGCCCTGCGGGCTCAGCTTGCGGAATCGGTGTTTGAACATATTTGTTATACCATTCAAGCCGCTTTAAATCTTCTACCGAAATGACATTCGAAGATTTATATAAGCTAGACAATGATATCATCCCCTCCGCCGCGGGCGATGATGATCTCGCCGGACTCTTCGAGTCTGCGGATCGTTGCTACGATGCGCGTTTGAGCTTCCTCAACGTCACGCAGCCGGACAGGACCCATATATTCCATTTCTTCTTTGAAGGTCTCGGACATCCGCTTGGACATGTTGCGGAATATCGCTTCCCGGACCTCTTCGCTCGCAACCTTAAGTGCAAGCTGCAAATCGGCATTCTCGATATCGCGGATGATGCGCTGGATAGAGCGATTGTCGATGTTGACGATGTCCTCGAAGACGAACATTCTTTTCTTGATTTCTTCCGCAAGTTCGGGATCCTGAATCTCGAGCGCGTCCAAAATGGTACGTTCCGTACCCCGGTCGACGCCATTCAATATATGTACGATTGATTCAATTCCGCCCGCGCTTGTGTAATCTTGAGTAACGGTAGCGGAAAGCTTCTGTTCGAGAATGCGTTCCACCTGCGAGATAACCTCCGGGGAAGTGCTGTCCATCAGCGCTACGCGGCGAGCGACTTCGGCTTGCTTCTCTTGCGGCAAAGACGAAAGAATTTGCGAGGCTTGTTCGGCTTGCAAATAGGAAAGGACCAAAGCGATCGTTTGCGAATTCTCGTTTTGAATGAAATTGAGAATTTGGCTGGCTTCAGCCTTACGCGCAAAATCAAATGGCCGAACCTGCAACGTAGCCGTCAAACGGTTAATCACTTCCATCGCTTTGCTTTCGCCCAGCGCTTTCTCGAGAATTTCGCGAGCATAAGTGATGCCGCCTTGCGAAATATATTCTTGAGCGACGCAAATTTGATGGAAATCGTTTAAAATATTTTCTTTCTCGATGCTGTCAACCTTACGCACATTCGCGATCTCAAGCGTTAATTGCTCGATTTCATCTTCTCTCAAATGCTTAAAGATTTGAGCCGAAACTTCCGGGCCTAACGAGATCAACAAAATTGCCGCTTTTTGGCGGCCGCTGAAACCATTTTGTACCCTTGCCACCTTAGCCACTCCTATTCGTCAACCAGCCAAGTCCGGAGCAAATTAACAAATTCCTCTGGTTTGCGCTTGGCAAGTGTTTCAAGCTGTTTGCGAACTTGACTTTCGTTTTGAACATTCTCTAGATCGATTGTCGGGTATTCGGCTTTTCCGGGCGCTGCCGCCATTTCTTCGACCAGCGCAGCTTGCTTGCGGCGTCTGACAACGACGTAGCCCAAACCGCCGATAAGGGCGAGCGCGGCAAGTCCGATTGCGGTAAGCCATCCCGTGGACAAGAATGCGGGGGAAGCAGCGCTGTCGTTCTCAACAAACGTTTGAGCCATAATTGAAACCTTCTTGACCATTAGAGCGTCATCATTAACATCCTGACCGGACTCGACGAGCTGCGAGCGAACGAGGTTTGTCAGGAAATTCGTCATGTCCGTTCTTGCTTCATCGTTCAGCTTGCTCTTCTCGACGCCGATGCTGATGGACAAATCCTTGATGGCATACGGTCCGGATTCGATTTGATTGTGAATTTTATCATACTCGTAATTCGTCGTCCGGCTGTTCTCTTCCGAGGTGCCGCCTGCTCCCTGATCGGCCGTGTAGCCAGGAACATCCGTTTCGCCCGTTCCTGCAACTCCGCCTGCGGCGCCTGCGCCTGTCGACGTTTTGTTATCGATTGTTTCACTGACGACAATGCCGTTGTTATTGTTATTTTCCAGGGGTCTAACGAGGTTCTGGTCGGAAATTTTCTTCTCGAAATTAAGCGCGCTCGACACGTTAACCACCAGGTTCTCCATGCCGACCATCGGTGCCAGAAAGCTTTGAACCTTCTGTTTCAAGTCGTTCTCGTACTTGCGTTGCAACTGATAGTGCGTTTCGATCAAGTCGCCGCCGGTGGCTGCACCGTCAACGCCGTCAGAGGCAAGCAGCTCGCCTTCCGGACTAGAGACCGTAATATTCTCGGCCTTGATATTCGGAACCGCAGTTTTCACGAGGTTAAAATATCCGTCTACTTCCTTCTGCGTCGGTCGATAGCCCGGACGGAACGTAATCATGATCGAAGCGGAGGATTGCTCTTTCTCTTCCTCGGACATGAACGGCGATTCATTCGGAATGGTCACAAGCACATTCGACTTCTGTACGCCTTGCATGCCGTTGAGCAGTTGTTGGATTTCGCCGTTCAGCGCTTCCCGGTATTTCACGTCGAACTCGCGATCTGTTGAGCCGAACACCGACTCGTTTTCGCTGAACGCTTCAAATCCGATGGATCCGTTACGGACAAGCCCCTGAGAGCCTGCTTCGATTTTGACTCTTGAGGCATCCGCCGCCGGTACAAGAATACTTTGGCCGCCGTTCTCAAGCTTATAAGGAATGTTGCTCGCATTCAGATATTCCATTACCGCTGCGGCATCCGTATTATCCAAATCGCGGAACGCAACATCATATTCCACTCTCGAAAAAATCATGGTCAGCATCACGATGGATAGGATGAGTATGCCGACTGAAGCCCCGAGCCAAATCTTCTGTTTCTTCTCCATTACGTTCCAATATTGAGCTATCTTCGCTCGATACTGGGCAAATTTCTCGTTCACGATTCCACCTCACCGTAGTCCTCTAATGATGTCGAACTTAGATTTGCATCCGCATAATCTCTTGGTAAGCCTCTATCACTTTGTTGCGGACTTGTGAGGTAAGCTGCAATCCGAGCTCCGCTTGCTGCGAAGCAACCATGACCTGCGATAGATCCACATTGCCTAGTAAGTATTGATCCGTTAGCTTATGTACGTTCTTTTCTTGCTCGCCTACGCCATCCAGCGCTTTCTTCAGGAAGTCTCCGAATGATTGCGTCATTTCCGACGGCGTCGTTTCATTCGATGCGATTCCGGAATCAAACAATTTAACCGATTGCGATTGCAGCTTATGTAAGGTCATGGGGTTAATCAATGGTATCCCTCCGCTTTATCTCTGTTTACTTGCCGATTTCCAGCGCCTTCATGAACATCCCCTTTGTTGCATTCAACGCCGTTACGTTTGCTTCATACGAGCGGGAAGCCGAAATCATATCGACCATTTCCTTGAGCACGTCCACGTTCGGCATCTTTACATAGCCGTTCTCATCGGCATCGGGATGACTCGGGTTATAAACCAGCTTCGACGGCGTCTGATCCTCGATAATCCGCGACGCTTTCACGCCGGGCGAAGAGCCTTTGCCGTCCAGTTTTCCGCTTAAGATATTCGCAAACGATTGAGAAGTAGGCTCGAGCACGACCATCTTGCGTTTGTAAGGTTCATAACGCCCGTTCACAAATTGCGCCCTCGTCGTCTCGGCGTTCGCGATATTCGAGGAAATGACGTCCATCCGCAGCCGTTGAGCGGTCAATGCGGAAGCACTGGCATCAAATCCGTTTGTTAACCTCACGTTTAAGCTCTCCCTTCAATGCCAAGCCGCATCATTTTGACTTCATGGTTCATTTGCTGAACGTAGAAGTTGTAGTTCAGTTGATTCTTCGCAAGAAGAGACATTTCTCGGTCTATGTCGACATTGTTGATATCGTTGTTCATGACCGATGATTCATCCGTTATCACCTTCGCGCCGGGGACCGAAGTCGTTCCGCCGATCGGAATATGTCTGGCATTCGTTCTTCTTCCCATGACTTGGGATTGATTACCGCCCATGCTCTGCTCCAGCAGCTGCTCGAAAACAATCTCGGAGCGTTTGAATTTCGGCGTATCTACATTGGCTATATTGTTGGAAATGACGCGCTGGCGCATCTCCGCTGCATGCATAGCGCCCTGTAACCTGCTGAATTCCGGGCTATTCAACACGTTCACTGAAAACCCTCCACTTTCCACATTGTGTATGTACCAATTCAACAGCTTCTCTCACATTCCTCTTTTATTCGACAAAGATTTAAAGAATCTTTGTAATTATGAAAGAGTTGTGTCGAACAATTCTATAAACTAATCTTCCTCATTTTTCTAATTTGAGACAATAAGAAAAAAGCCCTATCTTTGTCGAAAATAGGACTTGAAACAGGGATATTTGTACTGGTTTTTGAATGTTTTTGTAATGCTATTGTGGACTTGTTAATTTTTATTCTTTTTCAGCTCCTGTAGAAGCTGGGTATTTAGTATCCTAATATAGGTACCTTTCATCCCGAGCGAACGCGTCTCAATGACCCCGGCGCTCTCCAATTTACGAAGCGCATTCACAATAACCGATCTTGTAATGCCGACCCGGTCGGCGATTTTGGAGGCAACGAGAAGACCTTCTTTCCCATCTAGCTCCTCGAAAATATGCTCGACCGCTTCGAGCTCGCTGAACGAAAGCGACCCTACCGCGACAGCCACGACGGTACGGCTTCTGGCCTCCTGTTCGATTTCCTCCGCGCGTTCCCGCAGGATTTCCATCCCGACGATCGTACTGCCGTATTCCGCAAGGATAAGTTCGTCATCCCCAAATGGCTCGGAATTGCGAAGAAGCACGAGCGTGCCGATTCGATCACGGCCGCCTACGATCGGCACAACTGTCATTTTGCGTTGACCGGACATCATCGGGAACGATTCTACGACGCCTTCGTCCGTTTCGACGTTCGTCACGGTTTCTTGCAAATTCATGAAGCGTTCGTTGCTCTCGGGCGAGAACCGCAGATCCGCTGCCGGCAGCGCTCGCAGCTGTTCATGCTGGAACGGCCCGACCGCCGCGCAGCCTAGCACCTTCCCTTTGCGGCTCACGACGAATACGTCCGCCTGGATCGTTGAACAGAGCACCTCCGCCATCTCTTTAAAGTTGAGCGCTCCGCCGGCCGCACGTTGCAGCAGCCGGTTGAGCGTTCTTGTTTTTGCCAATAAAATCATTGCTTATGCCTCCTACTTTCCTTGCCGGTCCTTTACAGTATATATTGACTTAAATCGCGATTTTTCGCAATGCCGCCTAATTTTTCTCTTACATACTCCGGCGTGATGATCAATTCGTCCAGCGACAGCTCCGGCGCCTCGAAGGACAAATCCTCCAGCAGCTTCTCCAAAATCGTATGAAGACGGCGCGCGCCGATATTTTCCGTATTTTTATTAACTTCGGCGGCGATGGAGGCCAGCTCGCGGATCGCATCATCGGAGAACGTAATGGTGATGCCCTCCGTTTCCAGCAGCGCCGTATATTGCGTTGTCAATGCATTTTTAGGCTCGGTTAATATTTTCACGAAATCCTCGAGAGTTAAAGAAGTCAACTCTACCCGAATCGGGAACCGCCCCTGAAGCTCCGGAATCAAATCGGACGGTTTAGCCATATGAAATGCTCCTGCGGCAATAAACAGCACATAGTCCGTTTTGACCGGTCCGTACTTCGTCATAACGGTGGAGCCTTCGACAATCGGCAAAATATCCCGCTGCACGCCTTCCCGAGACACATCCGGTCCCGAGCCTCTGGAAGAGCTTGCGATTTTGTCAATCTCGTCAATGAAAATAATGCCGGACTGCTCTGCGCGGCTGACGGATTCCGAGATGACGTCATCCATATCGATCAGCTTATTCGCCTCTTCCTGCGTAAGCGCCTTGCGCGCCTCCTTCACAGGCAGCTTCCGTTTCTTCGCGCGCTTCGGCATGAGCTGCCCGAAGAGCTCCTGCATATTGGCACCCATGCCCATATTGTCGTTGCCGCCCTGTCCTGCGATCATATCGAGCATGTTCGGGGTGTTATCCTCAACCTCGATCTCGATGATCTCGCTCTCAAGCTTGCCGGCGGCAAGCTGCTCCTTCACTTGTTTGCGGCGCTCCAGAACCGAAGCGCTCTCTTCCGGCTCCGCTTCCGGTTCTTTCGTTCCGGAATTGTTGCCAAACAGCATTTCCAACGGGTTTTTCGGCGATTTCGGCTTTGCAGACGATGGTACGAGCAGTGCGACGATGCGTTCGTTCGCCTGTTTCTCCGCCTTATCCTTCACCTTTTCCGTCCGTTCCTGCTTCACCATGCGGATTGCCGTTTCCACCAGATCGCGCACCATCGATTCCACATCGCGTCCGACATAGCCTACCTCGGTAAATTTCGTTGCCTCTACCTTAACGAAAGGCGCATTGACCAGCTTAGCGAGCCGTCTGGCAATTTCGGTTTTACCTACGCCTGTAGGTCCGATCATCAAAATATTTTTCGGCACGATTTCGTCCCTTATCGCCTCATCGAGGCGGCTTCTCCGGTATCTATTGCGCAGCGCAACCGCAACCGAACGTTTAGCTTGCTTTTGCCCGACGATATATTTATCAAGCTCTGTCACAATTTGCCTCGGTGTCATCGCTTCATTCGCCATCTCTGATCCCTCCAAATAAGTCCGGTTATGATCCAGCCGCTTTATCCAATCTCTTCAACGATAATATTGCGGTTAGTAAAAACGCAGATATCAGCCGCGATTTCAAGGGCCGATTTAACCATGTCTTTCGCTTCAAGCTGCGGCGCATGCTGATGCAGCGCGCGTGCGGCCGCGAGCGCGAAGCTGCCTCCGGAGCCGATCGCCAAGATTCCGTCATCAGGCTCGATGATTTCTCCGTTTCCGGAGATCAACAGCAGTCCGGTCGTATCCATAACGATCATCATCGCCTCCAGCTTGCGCAGCACGCGGTCCGAGCGCCAATCCTTGGCGAGCTCGACAGCAGCGCGCTGCAAGTTGCCGTGATGCTCCTCCAATTTGCCCTCGAACTTTTCAAACAGCGAGATTGCGTCAGCTACCGAACCCGCAAAGCCGGCAATGACTTGCCCGCGGTAAAGACGCCGAACCTTCTTCGCATGATGCTTCATGACCATACTATTGCCGAACGTGACCTGCCCGTCACCTGCAATCGCGCCTTTCCCATTGTGGCGAACCGCACAGATCGTCGTTGCATGGAACTGCATTTCCATCGATAGAACCTCCTCAAAGTTTCGCTTTCAACCAAACGGGACGGCTTTGGAAAAATCATATAAACGCGAATAAAACTACTTCGTAAGAATAGCTTGAGTTTTGCAAAAACTTCTATAAAAAGGAAGCAGCGGCCATGGATTCGATCAAAGCCGCTGCTCATGCCTGATGAATGTAGACGGGGTTAGTCGCTTACCGGTTCCGGTTCTGCTGCTTCCGGTTCAGCCGGGTAGCCCAGCTGCTCCGCTTTGAACCGAGCAAGCTGCGATAAGGCGCGATTCGCAATCGCATCGTTCTTATCCTTCTTGCTGCGCATCCGCTTCTCAAGCGGCGGGAACAAGCCGAAATTCGCGTTCATCGGCTGGAAGTGTTTGAAATCCGCAGTCGTAATGTACTGCGCCATGCTGCCAAGCGTCGTATCCGCCGGCAAAACGAGCGGTTCCAGGCCGCGGGCCAGTCTTCCAGCATTCAAGCCTGCAATCAGGCCCGAGGCGGCAGATTCGACATAGCCTTCCACACCCGTCATTTGACCCGCAAAGAACAGCGTATCGCGGATAAGGGTTTGATACGTCGGCTGAAGCAGCTTAGGCGAATTGATAAACGTGTTGCGATGCATCACGCCATAACGGACGAATTCCGCGTTCTCGAGTCCTGGAATCAACGACAGCACCCGCTTCTGCTCGCCCCATTTCAGATGGGTCTGGAAGCCGACCAAATTATAGAGCGTGCCTGCAGCGTTGTCCTGACGCAGCTGAACGACGGCATGGGGCAGCTTGCCGGTATGGGGATTCATTAGCCCTACCGGCTTCATCGGACCAAAGAGCACCGTCTGCTTGCCGCGGCTCGCCATAACCTCGATCGGCATGCAGCCTTCGAAATACTGCTCCTTCTCGAATTCTTTCAACGCTGCCGTTTCGGCCGTAATAAGCGCGTCATAGAACCGGTCAAACTCCTCTTCCGTCATCGGACAGTTCAGGTAAGCCGCTTCCCCCTTATCGTAGCGCGAAGCGAGGTATACCTTCGACATGTCGATGGAATCCTTCTCCACGATCGGCGCTGCCGCATCGTAGAAATAGAAGTACTCTTGACCCAGCAGCTGCTGGATCTGGGCGGATAACTCCGGTGCTGTAAGCGGCCCCGTAGCAATAACTACGATGCCGTCCTTCGGAATTTCTTTCACTTCCTCCGTCCGCACGTCGATAAGCGGATGCTCCTTCAACATTCTCGTAACATCTCCGGAGAACCCGTCGCGGTCAACGGCAAGCGCTCCTCCTGCCGGTACCGCATTCCGATCGGCGCAATCAAGAATCAAGGAATTCATTCTGCGCATTTCTTCTTTTAGTACGCCGACGGCGTTTGTAAGCCCGTTTGCGCGCAGACTGTTGCTGCACACAAGCTCAGCGAAATTGTTTGTATGGTGAGCAGGCGTCTTCGTCGCCGGTCTCATTTCGTAAAGTGTAACAGGCACTCCCTGCGAAGCGATTTGCCAAGCAGCCTCACTGCCTGCAAGACCTGCGCCGATGACTGTTACACGCTTTAATTCTGACAATGAACTTACCATCCTTTCAATCTTTAACCTTCAGCCGGCTCTTGCTCCTCAAGCACTTCTTCCGTGTATTCGCACTGTGTGCAGGCAAGCTTAGCGCCGCTGCGGTTCCGTTTCTCTACCATCAAGCTGCCGCATTGCGGACAAGGCTTCGTTGTCGGCTTATCCCAAGACACATAATCGCAGCCCGGATACTGATCGCAGCCGTAGAAAACGCGTCCTTTCTTGCTGCGGCGCTCGATAATCTTACCTTCCTCGCATTTTGGGCAAGGTACGCCGATATCTTTGACGATCGGCTTCGTGGTGCGGCAGTCCGGGAAGCCCGAGCAGGCCAGAAACTTGCCGAAACGGCCCATTTTGTATACCAAATGGCGGCCGCATTTCTCGCAAATCTCATCGGAGATTTCGTCTTGCAGCTCCACTTCCTTCATCTCGTCCTCGGCTACTTCCAACCGTTTCTCAAACGAGGTATAGAAGTTCGCAAGTACTTTCACCCAATCTTCTTTGCCATCCTCCACATGGTCGAGGTCGTCTTCCATATGCGCGGTAAATTCCGCATCGAGGATTTCCGGGAAGAACTCCTCCATCATTTGAATGACAAGCTCGCCAAGCTCGGTCGGAAAGAACTTCTTCTCTTCGATCGCGACATAGCCCCGCTTCTGGATCGTTTCAAGCGTCGGCGCATATGTACTCGGACGGCCGATCCCGACTTCCTCCATCATCCGGACAAGACGCGCTTCGGAATAACGCGGCGGAGGCTGCGTGAAGTGCTGTTTCGGTTCAACCGATTCCGTACCGACAACATTGCCGACTGCAAGCGGAGGGAGAAACTTCTCTTCATCCGTCGTGCCGTCGTCATTGCCTTCGACATAGATTTTCATAAAGCCGTGAAACTTCACTTTTGAGCCGACGGCACGGAACACGGCACCGTTGCCGACTAAGAAATCGACCGTCATCGTATCCAACACAGCCGAGGACATTTGACTCGAAACAAAACGTTCCCATACTAGCTTATACAGTCTGAATTGGTCGCGGCTCAGGAACTCCTTAACCGTATCGGGATCGCGCAGCACGGAGGTCGGCCGAACCGCTTCATGCGCATCCTGCGCGTTGCTGTTCTTCTTCGCGTACACGCGCGGCTGCTCCGGCACGAAGGCGGCGCCGTATTTCTCTTCAATATAAGTCTTCGCTTCCTCTTGAGCGACAGGCGAAATACGCGTCGAATCCGTTCTCATATAGGTGATGAGACCGACTGTGCCTTCCTTGCCAAGGTCGACGCCTTCATACAGCTGCTGAGCGACCGACATCGTTTTGGACGCGCGGAAGCCGAGCTTGCGCGCAGCCTCTTGCTGAAGCGAGCTCGTGATGAAAGGTGCCGCCGGATTGCGCTGGCGCTCCTTCTCCTTCACTTCTTGAACCGTGAAAGCGGAGTCGCCCATCGCTTTCAGCACCTCTTGCACTTCGCCTTCGTTGCCCAGGTCCCGCTTCTCTCCGTTAAGAGAGTGATACTTCGCTTCAAAGGTCGTCGATCCTTGCTTGAGTTGTGCCGTAATGGACCAATATTCTTCGGGAACAAACGCGTCGATCTCGTTCTCCCGGTCGATGATCAGCTTCACGGCTACGGATTGCACCCGCCCGGCGGACAGGCCTTTCTTAACCTTCTTCCATAGCAGCGGGCTGATCTTATAGCCGACCAAGCGATCCAGGATGCGCCGCGCCTGCTGCGCGTTCACCAGATCCATATTGATCGGTCTCGGCGTTTTAAACGCGTCTTTGACCGCCTGCTTCGTGATCTCATTAAACACGACCCGGCAGGTGTCTTTCTCGTCTATTTCCAGATAATGCGCCAAATGCCACGCTATCGCTTCACCCTCGCGATCAGGGTCGGCTGCGAGATAGACTTTTTTCACTTTTTTGCTGGCATCCTTTAATTCCTTCAGGACACTGCCTTTACCGCGGATCGTTATATATTTAGGTTGAAAATCATTTTCAACTTCGACGCCGATCTGGCTTTTGGGCAAATCGCGGATATGGCCCATCGATGCTTTGACGATGTATTTGCTGCCTAGATATTTGCCTATTGTTTTCGCTTTTGCCGGTGATTCGACGATGACAAGTGAATCCGCCATGGATGCGCCCTCCTCTCCAATGCATGCTACATTACACTATATATGGAACCCGGATGCTGTTCAATCTTCCGTTTTATAGTTAAATTTATCAGAACTGAATGCAAAAGTCCAAAAGGAAAGGAAGAGAGCTCGTGCAAACGGTCTGTCGACAGCGGCCCATCCTGCAGCAAACCCAGTAAATAAGCCTCATTCTCATCCAGTTCTGCTTCTGTCGATTGGGACCTGCCAGCTGTATCGGATAAACTTGCCGCCTTTTGCTTCAATAGGCCGGCATAGTCTTCCAATATATCTTCGGCGGATGCGACCAGCTTGGCGCCTTGCCGGATTAAGTCGTTCGTCCCGGCGCTCTTGGGCGATGATATCGGCCCTGGGACGGCAAATACGTCACGCGACATCTCGAGCGCTTGATCGGCCGTAATAAGAGAACCGCTCCGCGCAGCCGCTTCAACGATGACTGTTCCTAATGATAGACCGGCAATAATCCGGTTGCGAAGCGGAAATAGTCCCGGATGAAAAGGCGTACCTGGCGCTACCTCCGATACGATAACCCCTCGTTTGGCGATTTCGTGATAGAGCGCTCGATTGTCGAGGGGATAGATTTTATCGACAGGCGTCCCAAGCACCGCAACCGTGCTGCCAGCGCCTTCTAACGCGCCCTCGTGGGCCAGCGCATCAATCCCCCGCGCCATCCCGCTGACAACCGTCAGCCCTCGCTCTGAGAGCCTTCTAGCCAGCTCTGACGCTGTTTTTCTGCCATAAGCGGTAGGTCCTCTCGTTCCTACTATTGCGATCGCAGGCTTATGGAGCAGCTCCGCATTCCCGATTGTATACAGAACCCAGGGCGGCTGCGGCGTTTCTCTCAGCAGCTCCGGATAATCATCGTCGAACCATGTCAATACTTGAATGCCTTGCCTAGATAACCGTTCAGAACGATCGGCCACTCTTACCGTTGCGAACGCATTTGACACAGCCTGCGCCTGATCCGGCTTTAGACCAACCGTTGACATCCACGCTTCAGGGGAAAATCGTTCATATTGCTTCCACTGACCGCATGCTGCAGCTTTGCGTATGGACTGCCATCCGATACCCGGCGTTTCGTGCAGCGTAAGCAGCAGCTCGCGCCATTCTAAATTTTCCTTCATTAATAATGCACCGTCCTTTGTTATGACGGCTTACACTCATTCTTATTTTGACTGCAAGGAATAGAGAATGCAAGCCGAGTATGATGGATCAATAAAAAAAGCAACCCTCCGAAAGCCCGGGCGGGCGGATCGGAAGGTTGCTTACCTTCAATTGATGCTTATCTGCTATCCAATTGTTAATGCGTTTTGCATTTCTCGAGCATGCCGCGCTCTTCCAGAACGCTGACAAGCGTGGACCCCATATCGGAAGGAGTAGGAGCAACGCGAATGCCGCATTTCTCAAGCGTAGCGATTTTCTCGGCAGCAGTACCTTTACCGCCGGAAATGATCGCGCCTGCATGTCCCATCCGTTTGCCTGGAGGAGCTGTTGCGCCGCCGATGAAGCCGACAACCGGCTTCTTCATGTTGGCTTTTACCCACTCGGCCGCTTCTTCTTCAGCGGAACCGCCGATTTCGCCGATCATAATGACGGCATACGTATCCGGATCTTCATTGAACATGCTCAAAATGTCAATGAACTCGGAGCCTTTTACAGGGTCGCCGCCGATGCCAATCGCGGAGGATTGACCGATACCGCGTGTAGTCAGCTGGTGTACAGCCTCGTATGTAAGCGTTCCGGAACGGGAAACGACGCCTACATGGCCTTTCGTATGGATGTAGCCCGGCATGATGCCGATTTTGCACTCGCCCGGCGTGATTACGCCTGGGCAGTTCGGTCCGATCAGGCGCGTTTTGCGGCCTTCCATGTACCGTTTAACTTTAATCATGTCGATGACGGGAATGCCTTCGGTAATGCAGATAACCAAATCAAGCTCCGCATCGACAGCTTCCATAATGGAGTCAGCCGCGAAAGCAGGCGGTACGTAAATAACGGATGCCGTTGCACCTGTTTTGGCAACCGCCTCGGCTACTGTATTGAAAACCGGAAGGGAAACAACGTTACCGTTCTCCAGCGTAATATCGACGTTTGTTCCGCCTTTGCCCGGCGTAACGCCGCCAACCATTTGGGTACCGTAATCCAGGGCGCCCTTCGCATGAAACAAACCTGTAGCGCCGGTAATACCTTGGGTAATGACTTTTGTATTTTTGTCTACCAAAATGCTCATCGAAACTCACATCCCCTAAATGAATTCGTATGCCGCCTAAGCGCGACACTCATGTCTTACTTCACTAGCGCGACGATTTTTTGCGCACCGTCGGCCATAGAGTCGGCAGCCACGATGTTTAGTCCGGATTCGTTCAACATTTTTTTGCCGAGTTCCACGTTCGTGCCTTCCAGGCGAACGACGAGCGGACGGTCAAGACCGAGCTCCTTCGCTGCCGAAATTACACCGTCTGCGATAATATCGCACTTCATGATACCGCCGAAAATGTTAACGAAAATGCCCTTAACCTTCTCGTCGGAGAGAATGATTTTGAATGCTTCCGTTACTTTCTCTTTGGTTGCGCCGCCCCCTACGTCAAGGAAGTTGGCAGGGTCGCCGCCGTAGTATTTGATAATATCCATTGTCGCCATCGCAAGACCTGCGCCGTTAACCATGCAGCCGATGTTGCCATCGAGCGCGATGTAGCTCAGATCGAACTTGGACGCTTGAATTTCCTTCTCGTCTTCCTCGTCCAAATCGCGCAGCTCAAGAACGTCTTTGTGACGGTAAAGCGCGTTGGAATCGAAGTTCAGCTTCGCGTCAAGCGCCATTACGTTGCCGTCGCCTGTTACGACGAGCGGATTGATCTCTGCGATCGAGCAATCCTTCTCAACGAACGCTGTGTACAGTGCAAGCATGAACTTGGCGGCTTTGCCCACCAGCTCGTTTGGAATGTTGATGGAGTAAGCCAGCTTGCGCGCTTGGAACACTTGAAGTCCGACCGCGGGATCGATCACTTCTTTGAAAATCTTCTCCGGCGTGTGCTCTGCTACCTCTTCAATCTCAGTGCCGCCTTCTTCGGACGCCATCATGACGATGCGGCCGGTAACGCGGTCTACGACAAGACCGATGTAGTATTCCTTTTTAATGTCGCAGCCTTGCTCGATAAGCAGGCGCTTAACTTCTTTCCCCTCTGGACCCGTTTGATGGGTTACAAGCACTTTACCGAGAATTTGGTCAGCATAGCTGCGAACCTCATCCAAATTTTTGGCAACTTTTACACCGCCCGCTTTACCGCGGCCGCCTGCGTGAATTTGTGCTTTAACGACGACAACCGGCGTACCCAGCGCTTCCGCTGCAGCCACCGCTTCATCGACAGAGAACGCCACTTTACCTTCCGGTACGACTACCCCATACTGCTTAAGCAGTTGTTTACCCTGATACTCATGGATATTCATTGAACGAAAATCCTCCTATCCGCAGTTAAATCCTACGTATGTACACAAAACCATAGAGTATTGTAACACGTTTCGTCATGGCTTTCCTATTTTTTTAGCCTAAAATGCCATCCTTTTTGATATTAGTTTCATCTCATATCGATATGAAAACTATGAAATGTCGCATCTTTGGAGATGACTTAGACGGCCCGAAGCCAATGCCCCCATCTTAAGCACGGTTACCTGACTAGTATTGCCTAAGTTTTACAAAATATTGACAGGAACGTTTGTTCGTGTTAAGCTATATACACCAACTCAATGAAAGGGGCAAATGAGGGTGAGCAACTACTTATTGTCAGCATTTCAATCGCTAGTCCCGTTCGCAAATTCTTTGCGCACGCTGCCTCATCATCTGTGGAACGCCCCGCTTAAGCCTGAAAAGTGGTCGACAAGAGCCGTAATCGGACATATCATGCTCTGGGACAAGCATTTCCTGCAAGAAGCGATCCGTCCAATTGCCGAAGGAAAACCGCTGACGCTCAAATCGATTGATTTCAACGACTTTAACCGCGAAGCTGCCGCCTATGCGAACGAAACAAGCCCGGAGCAGCTTTTGAACGAATGCGTTTCGGTTCGGGAAGAGCTTTTTAAGCTGTTGTCCGAACTGTCTCCGGAGAAATGGGGAGCTTCATATACCGACGGGGACGGCAAGCCGTTTACGATCGAGGAATATCTTGAGGATTTCGTGTCGCATGACCGGCATCACCGCGAAGAAATCGAACGCTTTATTGCGGGATGAGATTGTGTTTCGTTGATAATCGTTCAACCGTCACGCTAAGATGGAACCCAATTGTTTGAAATACGGACCTGTGAGGAAGCACCTTCATCCGATTACGATGGAGGTGTTTTTTGTTTTGTACACTCAAATTTGCAGCGGCAGCGTATATGGCGTGGAGGGAAGAATCATTACGGTCGAGGTCGACATTTCGAACGGGCTGCCTCAAGTAAATATTGTCGGACTGCCCGATCCCGCAGTCAGAGAATCGGTGGAACGCGTTCGCGCGGCAGTGAAGAATTGCGGGTTTACGTTCCCTATGGAGCGAATCACGGTGAACCTTGCCCCTGCGGATCTCCGCAAAGAAGGAACCGCATTCGATCTGGCGATCGCGGCAGGCATTCTTACGGCAAGCGGGCAGCTGAAGAGCCGGTTGTTCCAAGGTTTGCTGGTGCTTGGGGAGCTCGCGCTGAATGGGGAGCTGCGCGCCATTCCGGGCGTGCTGGCAATGGTCGAGCAGGCGAGGCTAAGCGGCATTACGAAAGTGCTGCTGCCCAAATCGAACGCAGCCGAAGCCGCATGTTTGGAAGGCATGCAGCTGTTCGGCGTCACCCATTTAAGCGAGCTTAGTAATGCTGCCGTTGATGAATCGGCTTGGGAGCAGCTTCGTTATAGGGCAGACTGCTCCATAGATTCGGCGAGTATGGGCCTCTGCAAAGAGAAAGGTATCGGCAGCGACGATTTCGGCGATGTACTCGGACAGCACCATGCGAAACGAGCGCTGCTTATCGCAGCCTGCGGTCAACATAATGTGCTTTTATCGGGTCCTCCGGGAACCGGCAAAACGATGCTGGCCAGGCGGCTGCCAGGCATCATGCCTCCGCTGAGCGATGTAGAAGCGCTTCAAGTCACGAAAATCTATAGTGCCGCCGGGAAGCTTCCGGGTGGCATTCCGACGCTGATGCGGGAACGCCCTTTCCGAAGTCCGCATCACACGATTTCCTCAGCTGGCTTAATTGGGGGCGGTTCCATTCCAAGACCGGGCGAAGTAACGCTGGCTCATCGAGGTCTGCTGTTTTTGGACGAGCTCCCCGAATTTTCGCGATCGGCACTGGAAGTACTGCGTCAGCCGCTGGAGGACCGCGAGGTCACGATTTCCAGGTCTCGCGCCGTATTCCGCTTTCCGTCGCATTTTCTGTTAGCCGCTTCTATGAATCCGTGTCCCTGCGGCTACTATGGTCACGATACCGATGAGCATCGCTGTGTTTGCAGCGAGCTCGCCCTTGCCCGCTACCGGGCCAAAATTTCCGGACCGCTGCTTGACCGTATCGATATGCATATCGAAGTACCTCGGCCCCCTTCAACCGAAGGGCTGAAAAGCGGCATGAACTCCGCGCAAATGAGAGAAATCGTGTTGGCGGCCACAGAACGCCGTAATGCCAGAACAACGAAAGGTTCTATGCGGCCACCAGCTGAGCTGGCAGGAGCTTCACTTCGCAAAGCGGTGCACATGACAAGAGAAGCCGAGCAATTGCTCCGTTCGGCTTTCGACAACCTAGGAGTAAGCTTGCGCGCGCATGACCGGATCTTGAAGCTATCACGCACGATAGCCGACTTGGAAGCAAGCGATTGCGTAGACAGCCAACATGTAGCCGAAGCGATCGGGTATCGCAGCTTGGACCGGAAGCTGCATGCAATCTAATAAAAATGAGATGCAGCCGCATCTCATTGAAATGTGCAAGTATTCTCAGAGTCTTTAGAACGCAGATTCTATATGCTTCAACTCGATTACTTCATATGGTTGTAGTCGATCTGTTCCAGCAGCCGCTGTTATCGCAATCACATCGAATCTTACTTGTGAATGATGCAGCTTATTCATTGCCAGATAGACCTCCGTTGTCGATCTGACTTGAAGCTGCTTTCGCGCATCGACCGATTCCGCAGCCGTGCCGAACCGCCCTCCTGCTCTGCGCGTCCGCACCTCGACAACGACGACTGCGGAATTGCGTTTCGCGACGATATCCAGTTCGCCGGACCGGCATCGCCAATTACGATGCGCGATGACGTAGCCCTGCTCCATCAAGTACCGGACCGCTTCATCTTCACCGAACTTGCCGATGGCTTGTCTCGTATCGGTTTTAAGTGTCTTTTTATTAGGCTTCATACTTTGCTGCCACCTGCCCGCTTATCGGAACGGTAAACGAAGGACAGTATTTCGGCTACCAGCGTGTAAAGCTCAGGCGGTACCTCCTGATCCAAATCAAGCTTCGAGAGCACCTCTACCAGCGATGTATCTTGTTGAATGGGAACCCCGCTTTGGGCGGCCTTATCCATGATGGCTTCCGCCATTCTGCCTGTTCCTTTTGCCACAACGACAGGGGCATTGCGATCGCCAGGTTCGTATTTTAGCGCCACCGCTTTGAGGCGCGGGGCGAGATGCCCGCCCTTTACCACGGACGGCGAGGGTTTATCATTTTGCTTGTTCATGCCCGATAATCCACTCCCTTATATGGCTTCGTGGACCATTCCGTTCTGCTGGATCCCGGAGCCTTTGCCTCCGCCTCATTCAACCGCTGTATCACTCGATCCGGCATCGGCGTCGCCTTCAACGAAAGCAGCTGATAACCGGCATTTCGCAGCGCTTCGGCAAGCTCGGTACGTGAAGATTCGATTATTGTCGCAGAGAGCGGGTGATCGTTCCATAAATTTAAATTGACAATTTTATCGACGACCTGTACGTCCACCACGGTTTCTCCTAAGGAGTTCATCCGCAGGTCAAACAGCAGCCTGCAATTATTCGCATCGAGCTCGCCTTTGCGGCCGCGCCGTGTCTGGATGTGTACGGATGCCGTTTGACTGCCGTTTTCCCCTTGCAAAGGGATAAACATCGTCACGTGTGAAAACAAAGAGCTTGTCCGTTCCGGAGTGAGCAGCAGCTGCTGACCCGTGATGTGTGAAACGAGCTGTTGAGCCGCATCTCGAAGGGGCTTCGGAACATCCTCCGCGGATGCTAATGTCATGAGCGCACTCTTAAGCGTATCGGCTGCGTGTTTGGCCGGATCTGCCGCATTGTCCTCGATCGGCGCAGCCGGAAGAGACGCGCTTCCCGGTTGAATTTGCATTCGGTCACGAAGGATAGTCTCTATGGCAGAATCCATGGCAGTTCCTTTGGCCATTTCCATGGACTGATCTGTCTGCTGCCGCCCTTTCCCATGCAGCGTTCGGGCTTCGGCTTCAGTCGGCGACTGCCTCGGCGTTTCAAGCAGCTTGCCGGCTTTCAGCTGTTCGTTGGCGGCTGACGCAGCGAGCAAGCGCTCGTGATCTACGCCAAGCCATTTCATCATCTGTCCCACCCAGTTGGACGATGAGTTCGCCGCGGCCTGCGGCCCTTGCCCTTGCGCTGCCGTGCCGGCGCCTTGGGCGCTTGCGCCGCTAGTCGCGGCCGCTTCCGGCGCGGGCGCCGCGGTGCCGGCCGGCGCAATGGCCGCCGCAGGCGCCTGCGGCTGCGACGCCGCTCGCGCCGCGGGCTGCGCGCCTGCCGCGGCTGCGCCTCCGGCGCCCGGCGCGGCCGTGCCCGCCGCAGCGCTGCGCGGCGCATCAGCGGGAGCAGCAGCGATGCCCGCTGCTCCCGCTGATGCCGGCTCCGCTGCGGCGCCTCGCGCGCCTGCGGCGAATGCGGGCGGCTGCGCCTCCGCCCCGCCCTGCGCTGCGCGCATCAACGCTGCGCCTTCGGCCAGCAGCGTTTGCAGCTTCGCCGCGGCCGCCTGCCCCGCCGTGCGCGGCTGCGCGGACTCGTCTGCCGCATCCCCGGCGGACGCGCCGCTCCAGGCGGCAAGCCCCCGCTCCAGCGCTGCAAGCAGCTCATGCGCCGGCGCGCCCGAGAGCGTCTGCGCAAGCGCGCCGATTGTCGCGCTTGTCATCGGCAGGCCGCGTTTGAAAGCCAGCGCGGCCGCCCCCGACCATGACCGCGCATCGCTGCCGGCGGGCATGGCAGCGAACGCTTGCTTAAACTGACTCGCCGTTTCCCGTGTCAATGCACCGCCATCCCGACGGAGATCCCGAACCAGCTCCGCTGACCATTTCTGCTCCGGCAAGCCAGCAGCCTTCAACCAATCTTTCACGCTCGCCTCCGGCAGCGCAGCCGCCTGCTGGTCTACCATCTTCAAGACGAGCGTCCCGTCAAGCGAATGCGGCTGCACCTGGAGTAGTGTTGACTGTCCCGGCTGCAGAGGAGCTTCCAGTTTCGCTTGCACCTGCATGCCGTTTATTTGAATGACCGCTTCTTGGTCGCTAAGCATTTTCATAAGCACGCCCCGTACGATCTGGCCGACCTTCAGCTCAAGCGCCTTGCTGTCAACTGGCTGCACGTCGCCAAGCAGCCCTTTCATCAGTTGTCCTATCGATAATGTCATGATGCGCCGCTTCCTTCCATTTCTGACCCGAGGCCCGCCTTCCGGCGGTTGTCAGTCTATTAACCTTAATCCTATTATCGGCTCGGATCGCGATGCAGATTAATAAACGCCACAAAAAACCGTTCATCCCATTAAAGAGAACGAACGGTTTACCAACATTCGCACTTCCGTACAATTCTTTCATTCACTTCTTTCATTATATGAAAAAAAGACCGAAAAAAGCATTAACGCCTCTTTCGGTCTTCGTTTCAGCTTCAATCAATCCAAAACCTCATTCAACGCCGGAACATGCTGTTTCACATACTCCCGGACGGCAGCTGCATCTTCCAACTCCAGTACCTTATCAGCCAAGTCAATTAGTTTACCGCGATCCAGCTCTGCTATGAGCGCGCGAGCCGGCAATACCGCTGCCGCGCTCATACTGAACTCGTCGAGACCCATTCCGAGCAGAATGGGCAGTGCCATCGGCTGACCGGCCATTTCGCCGCACATGCCTGCCCATTTATTTTCCCTGTGAGCTGCGCGGATCACCATCTCAATCAGCCGCAGCACCGCCGGATGCAGCGGATCCGATAAATACCCGAGCTTCGAATTCATTCGATCAGCAGCCATTGTATATTGAACTAAGTCATTGGTTCCGATACTGAAGAAATCCGCTTCGCGCGCGAAACGGTCGGCCAAAAGGGCCGCCGCGGGAATCTCGATCATAATCCCCGCCTCGATTCGCTCGTTATATGGAACTCCTTCGGTAGTCAGCTCCTGCTTGCACGCTTCCAGCAGCCCTTTAGCTTTCCGCCATTCTTCCAGCGTAGCGATCATCGGAAACATGACCTTCAGATTCCCATAGGCGCTGGCCTTCAATATCGCCCGCAGCTGAGTCTTAAACAACTCCGGACGATCAAGGGAGATTCGAATCGCCCGGTAACCTAGGAACGGGTTCTCCTCCCGATCCAGCTGCAAACTAGGCAATTCCTTGTCGCCCCCGATATCCATCGTACGGATCACAATCGGCGCATCTTTGCCGAATGTCTCCGCCACGGAGCGATACGCCGCAAACTGCTCGTCCTCTTTCGGCAAATCCGGACGTCCCATAAAAAGAAACTCGGTACGAAACAACCCTATTCCTTCTGCCCCTTGCTTCAGCGCTTGCTGGGCATCCTGTACGGATCCGATATTGGCCACGAGCTCAACGCGATGACCGTCGGCGCTGACTGACGGCAAGCCGTGAAAAGGCTTCAATCGTTCTTGCCTAGCCGCCTGTCTGCGCTGCAGCTCGCGATAGTGCGCGAGTTCGCTTTCCGTTGGCTCTACCAGTACAATTCCTGTTCCGCCATCTACGATGACAAGCTGGCCGTCTTTCACTTCATCGATCGCCTTGCCGGTACCGACTACCGCAGGAATGCCCACCGAACGGGCGATAATCGCCGAGTGCGATGTTCGCCCGCCTATGGCGGTTATAAACCCGGCTATTGAAGCCGTATCAAGCTGCGCCGTATCCGATGGCGTCAAATCATGAGCGATCAGAACCGATTTCTCTGATCGCTCAAGCCCCTCGTCATTTCCCACAAACGCCAAGACTCCATCGGGTCCTTGTCCGGCGCGCAGCAGGCGAATAACCCTCCGGCTCACGTCACGTATGTCGGCTGCTCTCTCCCGCAAATAGGCGTCGTCCAAGCTCGCGAGCAGCTCCGCTACTTTGTCTGCGGCATCGGACATGGCCGAGTCAGCCGAGAAGCGCTGCTCGCGGATGGACGACTGTGCCTGTCCAATCAGCTCTTCATCTTCAAGCAGCATCAAATGCGCTTCAAATATCTCGGCTTCCTGCTCCCGCTCTTCGGCTTCCATACGGCTTCGTAAAGCTTCCAGCTCTTGAGCGGCAGCCGCGACTGCGCGATCGAACCGCAGCAGCTCCGCTTCCTCGGCACCGGCCTCGATATAGGCCATCGCCTGTGGGGCAGCTTCCTCGCGCATCACGACCGCACGGCCGATGGCTAACCCTTCCGATGCGGCAGTCCCCATCAATTCCCGCAATGCCATGGCTACCGCCTCCTAGTGTACTTCAACGGCGGCAAATACCGTCCCAATTGCTTCGATTGCGGCTTCTGCCTGATCGCCCTCCGCGCTGACCGTTACCGTATCGCCATGCTTCGCTCCAATGGCCAGCACGTTTACAAGACTTTTTGCGCTAACCTTCTTATCGTCCTTCTCCAGCAGTACAGCTCCGCTGCACAGCTTCGCTGCCTCGACGATTTTTTTGGCAGGACGGGCATGAATGCCTGTCGGGTTCATGACAATAAATGATTTCTCCACCATAGCTCCTCCTCATAGTCGCTTATTATCTAGTCAATCTCAAACAGTGATCTACATCTTGCGCTTGATTTGTTCTTTCAACCGTTCCGACTGCGTTCCGAAAATCGCTTGAACCGTGCCTTTGCCAAGCCTCATGACGCCCGATGCGCCCAGCTTCTTCAATTCAACGTCATTTACGGCTCGCTCATCTTTAACAACCAGGCGCAGCCGCGTAATGCATGCATCTATGCTCTCGATGTTACCCGCTCCGCCAAGCGCTGCTAGCACCAAATCAGCTTTCTCACCGCCCGTGGCATTGCCGACTGTCGCATGCTCTACGTCTTCATTGTCCTCCTCGCGCCCCGGTGTCTTCAAATTCAGCGCAACGATAACGATTCGGAACAGCACATAGTACACAACCGCATACACGAGGCCGATCGGAATGAGCAGCAGCGGTTTCGTCGCTAGCGGGTAGTTAATTGCGTAATCCAGGAAACCGGCTGAAAACCCGAATCCGTGATGGATGCCCATCTCGGTTACGATAAATGCGGATAAACCGGTCAACAAAGCATGAATGATATAAAGCACCGGTGCCACGAACATAAAGGCGAATTCGAGCGGTTCGGTAATCCCTGTCAGGAATGAACATAGCGCCGTGCCAAGGAAAATCGAAGAGATCAGTTTTCTCTTCTCGGGTTTTGCCGTATGAATAATGGCAAAAGCCGCTGCCGGCAGCGCAAACATCATGATCGGGAAGAACCCGGTCATAAACATGCCCGCCGTCTTGTCTCCGGCGAAGAAACGGTGCAAGTCGCCATGGACCACATTGCCGGCCGCATCGGTGAAATCGCCGATTTGGAACCAGGCAATCGAGTTGAGAACGTGATGGAGACCGAAAGGGATGAGCAATCGGTTAGCCGTCATAAAGATAAACGCGCCTACGCCGCCAAGCTCGACGATCCACCGGCCGAAGCTGTCCAGCGCCCCTTGTACCGGACCCCAAATCAAGCCGAACAACAGACCGACAAGCACCATCACGAATGAGGTAATAATCGGCACAAACCGTTTGCCTCCGAAAAATCCAAGCCAATCCGGCAACTTGATGTCATGGTATTTCTTATACAAGTAAGAAGCGACAAGTCCGGCAAGGATACCGCCGAGAACCCCCATGTTCAGGGTCGTATCCTTTTCGACTAAGTTGGCGAACACGATCGGAATTTTCGCCAGTACATTCGTAAGCACCATGTAGGCAATGACCGCAGCCAGCGTAGCTACAGCATCGCCAGCCATCCCAATGGCTACGCCAATGGCGAAAATGAGCGGCAAATTATCGAAAATCGCCGCGCCGCCCGCTGCCAGAAACGGAGCGATATACTGATTTAAAAACTCTCCCGCGCCGCCCATGTTGAAATCTTTGACATAGTCGATGTTTCCGAAACGGAGCAGCAGTGCGGCCGCAGGTAAAGCAGCAACAGGAAGCATGAGAGATTTACCGATTTTTTGCAAAAAAGCAAGCATGATGACCTTCCTCCTGGGTATATAATTACGATGATTTCAAAGATATGCTTAGCACTGCCGGATCGCCGGCCGTGACCGGATTAAAAGAGCATTCCACCTTCTCCGGTTCATCTTCATTCACGACGATGATTGGCGTTACCGTTGAATAGCCGGATTTACGAATAAACTCCGGATTGAATTCAATGAGCGGCTGACCAGATTTTACCGTATCTCCGGTCTGGACCAACGCCTTATATCCCTCGCCTTTCAGCGCAACCGTATTAATGCCGATGTGAATGAGCAGCTGCAAGCCGGACGCATGCTCCACGATTACGGCATGATGCGTATCAATCAAGTGACTGATCACCCCGTCGAACGGTGCAACGACAAGTCCTTCCGACGGTTCAATCGCTACCCCGTCTCCCATCAAGCCTTGCGCGAACGCCTCATCCGGCACGCTTTGCAACGGTACTAGCTCTCCGCTGACCGGAGCCGCTACATCTATTTTCATCTTCGAAGCCTTGCTGCCAAAAAGTTTGGAAATCATGTCTGTCCACTCCTTGTTGTTATTGAACGCCTACTTATCTGCAAGCTGGGCTAATCGGTAGAGATGCATCGCTAGAAAACCAGCCTCGTCAGGCTGCACCTGAAGGTCAAGCTCAGCTTCGATCAGTTTCGCCAATTCTAAAGCGAACTGATATTCCTTCGGATATTGGTCACGGATCTCATGTACGAATGGATTTGCAACCGTCTTATGCCGGGTGATCCGTTCTAACGCATAGCGCAGGTGAGTGATCAGCCTTGCGTAATCGGCGCTGTCCCGAGAAAACGGCTTTCCACGCCATTGCTCGATTCGTTCGACGACTGCGTTCATCAGCTCGGTCATTTTGACGAGCTGTCCAGCCGATACCGATCCGGAGGCAGAATGGATGTGAAACGTTAAGAAGCCAATTTCGTCCTCCGGAATCCGGACGTCAAACTTGTCGCTGATGATCTCGGCTGCTCGGGAGGCGATTTCGTAATCCTCCGGGTAACACATTTTCGTTTCGTACAGAAAAGGGTTCGTAATGTCCATGCCGTTCCGAAGCCGATACACCGCAAATTGAATGTGGCTCGGAAGGGCAAAGTAAACCTTCGGGTCAACCGGAACACCCCGCCGTTTCTGCAATTCGGCGATGATCTGCTCGGAAATTTGAACAACCTCCGGATCCAGCTCTTCCAGCAAGAGATGGTACTGCCGGGCTTGATTTTTATCATCGAGCCGGTACCTCTTCTCAATGCGGGGATCTTCGGCATCGATGTGCTGCTGTTCCTTGCAAGAAAAACCAAGCCCTTTGCCGAACAGCACATACTCGAGCAATGACTCCGGATCGAACGTCAAAATGACATTATTGCCGACGATCCGGTCGATCTGCAGCTTGCCCCTAAGCACCAAAACAAACCCTCCTTTGAGAATAAACTCCCCGTTCAGGACAAAAAAAAACCAAGGAAAGAGACACCGGAACGATCCGGTGACGCTCTTTCCTTGGCTTATGCCTAGTCGGACTAGTAACACGCCAAGCAGCTTTGCTTGTTCTTATTTCATTGGCTAGTGATAACTATAAGTTATGAAAGCGATTCCGTCAACAGGGAAATTCGATCCAGCCTTGTCACTTGGTGCATGCAATCGAAGAAAAAGTGGAAAACCTAAAGAACGTTGAAAGCCGGAACTTTTCCGATGTTTCCAAATCAGGCAGGCTGCCTAGCAAGGAGTTGTCGTCAAACGCATGAACGTATTAACCTTCGATTCCGACGAGAAATTGAACGAAGCCTGTGCGAATATGATTACCAGCTTGGTACAAACAAATCCGCATGCGGTGCTCGGCTTAGCTACGGGAGGAACGCCGGTCGGCATTTATGAACAAGTGGTACGGGACTACCAGCGCGGCTTCGTCAGCTTTCATGAGGTTACGTCCTTTAATTTGGATGAATATGTCGGCCTTCCGTCCGATCATCCCGAAAGCTATCGTTCGTATATGCGGAAGCATTTATTTGCCCATATTGATCTGCAGCCTGCACAGGCACATATTCCCGACGGAAATGAGGCCGATTTGGAAGCGGAATGCCGTCGCTACGATCAGCTTATCGAGGATGTCGGTCCGATCGATCTGCAGCTGCTCGGCCTTGGTCATAACGGGCATATCGGCTTTAACGAGCCCGCTCACGCTCTGCTGCGCGGCACGCATATCGTAGAGCTGGCCGACAAGACGCGCCAGGCAAACGCTCGCTTCTTTGACCGTCCTGAACTGGTTCCGCGCCATGCCATCACAATGGGGGTAGGTACCATTTTGCAAGCCAAAATGATTGTGCTGGTTGTGCGCGGCGCGGACAAAGCGGAAATCGTTAACCGCGCGCTGAATGGCCCCATCACAACGGAATGCCCGGCATCATTGCTGCAAACTCACCCTCATCTGGTCGTCCTGCTGAACGAACAAGCGGGTAAATTGCTGAAACCGAGTTAGTGGCAGACAGGGTTCCCGCTTAGGGAGCCCTCTATTTTAAAACAAAACCTGCTGCTCCACAAACAGCTTCCCGAGGAAGCTTTGGCGGTGCATGGGGCTCGCTCCGTATTCCAGCAGTTTCTCTCGGTGCAGCTTCGTTGCATAGCCTTTATGTATCGCGATGCCGTACTCCGGATACAGCCGATCCCACTCGTCCTTGCACAGCCGATCCCGCGTCACCTTGGCAACGATAGAAGCAGCTGCAATGGATTGGCTTCGCGCATCGCCTTTAATGATCGCTTCCTGCGGAAGTGGAATATCCACCTTCTCCGCATCGACGAGCAAATAATCAGGCCGGATGGTTAGCAGCTCGACCGCCTGCCTCATCGCAAGCCGCGCCGCCTGCTTGATATTGATTTCATCCACGACGGCCGCATTGACGCAGGAAACCGCCCAAGCTTCCGCTTGGTCCGTAATGAGCTCGTACAGCTCCTCGCGCTTTTTCTCGGTCAGCTTCTTCGAATCATCAATGCCGTCCAGCACCAGTCCCTCCGGTAATATCACGGCAGCCGCCACGACATCGCCGAACAAACAACCGCGCCCAACCTCATCAATGCCGGCAATGCTTCTATACCCCTGCTCCCACAGCGGCTTCTCGAATTCCAACACGACCAGTTCCCCCGCTTCCCCTGTAAACTTAAAAAACAAACGGCTCCCTAACCATGTAGGCAGCCGTTCATTCTTACATCAAATCATCCGGTGATTCCAGTGAAATCCGGCCAAGATTGCCGGCACGCAATTCACGCAAAATAATGCCGGATGCCTTTTCCAGATCGACGCGGCCGCCGCTGACCAGACATCCCCGCTTCCTTCCGATATCCTCCATCACGCGCACGATTTCGTCGGCATCGTCGAGATCGCTCGGCGGCGCCGTCGTCAAACCGAACCGTTCCACAAGCTCTGGCCAGTAGCGCTTGGCCAGCTCCTTCACGGCAAAGAACGCAATGTCTTCAATGTTCAGTACCTGCTCGCGAATCGCTCCGGTCATGGCAAGCCGCTGTCCGACAAGCTGGTCTTCGAACTTCGGCCATAAAATACCCGGCGTATCGAGCAGTTCCATCTCCGTGCCGACTTTGATCCATTGCTGTCCCTTCGTCACGCCGGGACGATCGCCGGTTGCCGCAATGCTCCGGCCTGCCAGCCGATTGATCAGAGTCGATTTCCCCACGTTCGGAATGCCGACGATCAAGCCGCGGATCGCTCTCGGCTTCATGCCTTTCAAAATTTGCTTCTCGATTTTGTCATGGAGCAATTGCTTTACTTTAACCGGAATTTCATTGACCCTTGTTCCTGTCGAAGAATCGATGGCCAAGCTCGTATGACCTAAGCCAGCAAAGTAAGCCATCCACTTTTCCGTTGTACGGGCATCCGCCAAATCCGCTTTGTTTAGTAAAATCAATCTAGGTTTATTCAAGAGGATCTCATCAATCATCGGGTTTCGGCTCGACAGCGGCACGCGGGCATCCAGCAGCTCGATCGCAATGTCAATCAGCTTGAGCTTGTCTTGGATTTCCCTGCGCGCTCTCGTCATATGGCCGGGAAACCATTGAATCGTCATGTTGCCTGTCACCTCATTCGTGGTTCACAAGAGAAATTTTGTCCATCGGCCAGAAAATAATGTCCGCCCGGCCGACGATCTCCTTCGTCGAGATAAAGCCGATCATCCGGCTGTCCTTGCTGTTGCGGCGATTGTCGCCGAAAGCAAGCACCGTGCCTTCAGGCACGACGTCTGTCGTGAAGTTCGCGTTCGGGAAGTTGCGGTCTGCCCCTTGATTATTGAAATCCTCGCCCTGCGCATTCGCCTCGGCTATCGATTCCTTCAAGTAAGGCTCATCAACCTTCTTCCCGTTAATGTACAGATCATCGCCTTCGTATTTGACCTTATCGCCGGGAACTGCGATGACGCGCTTAATGAAATCTCTTCCCTCTTCGGGAACATGGAATACAATCACTTCGCCGCGCTGCGGCTTCCGGATGTCGTAGATCACTTTATTTACGATAAGTCGTTCACCCGTATAGAAGGTCGGTTCCATCGACGGCCCGTCCACGATAAACGGCGCGAACAAAAAATAACGAATGACGAGCACGAGAATGGCAGCAATCGCGAGCGCTTTTACCCACTCGAACACTTCCTTCTGCGCGCGGCTTCCATTCGTGCGGCTGCCTCTTGTCACCGTTGGCTCCGAACCGTCATCCCCAGCACGCACGTGCTCCTGCTGTCCCATATCGGTTGAGTTTTGCCTTGTCTCTTCTGTGCGGTGCTGCTGATCCACAAAATCCACCCTCTTCTATGCTGGGAGTATCGTTATGTAAAAAAACGAAAAGGGACTTGTTTGCGCAAGTCCCCTCTTGTCGTTGATTAGCGAATTTCTTTAATTCTCGCAGCTTTACCGCGAAGGTTGCGAAGATAGTACAGTTTCGCGCGGCGAACTTTACCACGGCGAGCAACTTCGATCTTCTCAATTTTCGGCGAGTTAAGCGGGAAAGTTCTTTCCACACCAACGCCATACGAGATTTTACGCACTGTAAAAGTAGCGCTGATACCGCCGCCGCGACGTTTGATAACAACGCCTTCGAACAGCTGGATACGCTCGCGGGAACCCTCGATAACTTTTACGTGCACCTTCAACGTATCGCCTGGGCGAAAGTTAGGAAGGTCAGTACGAAGATTTTCTTGCGCAATGACTTGTAAAAGATTCATTGTAGTTTTCACTCCTTCCACCATAGACGTTCATATAAGCTAGCCGAGCAGCCAGTGCTGCCGGATTGCGGCTTGATAGCGGACCGTCCGAGTTAACAAAGCAACATTTGAAATTTTAACACATTCGCGCCTAGATTACAACATCGGAGTGGAACTTTTTCGAGAGATTCGCTCAATCATCAGCTTCTTTATTTTGCTCCCTGATGCGAATCTGTTCATCCAGCCATTGCCTTTCCTTCTTCGTGAGTTCTGCGGCGTTCAACAGCTCCGGACGGCGCTCCAGCGTACGCAATATCGATTGCTGGCGGCGCCACACTTCCACGTTGGCATGATGTCCGGACATGAGCACTTCCGGCACTGCCCAATCGCGGAATACTGCAGGCCGCGTATAGTGCGGATGCTCGAGCAGTCCCGTGCTGAACGAATCGGTAACAGCCGAGGTTTCATTGCCGAGTACTCCTGGCAGCAGCCGAACGATGCTGTCGATCATGACCATAGCCGGCAGCTCGCCGCCCGTCAACACATAATCACCCAAAGAAATTTCATCTGTCACAAGATGCTGCCGAATGCGCTCGTCGTAGCCTTCGTAATGGCCGCAGACGAACACTAAATGCCGGCTCGCCGACAGCTCTTCAGCCTTCTTCTGCGTGTAAGGCTCGCCTTGCGGGCAAAGCAGGATGACGCGCGGACGTTCACCGCCTTCGGGCATCAAGTCTTCGACCGCGGCAAACAGCGGCTCCGGCTTCAGCACCATGCCTCCCCCGCCGCCATAGGGATAGTCGTCAACCGTATTATGCTTATTATTCGCATAGTCACGGAAGTTAACCGCATTCAAGCTGACAATGCCTTTCTCCTTCGCTTTCCCGAGAATGCTGGCACCGAATACGCCATGGAACATCTCAGGAAACAGCGTAAGCACATCAATACGCATCGCGTTAGATCAGTCCTTCCATCAGATGGACCTTCACGAGCTTCGCTTCCACGTTGACATCCAGCACCACGTCGTCGATGACGGGAATGAGCAGCTGCTTGCCTTTCGGCCTTTGAATCACCCAAACATCGTTTGCGCCCGGCGACAAAATTTCCGTGATAACGCCGAGTTCTTCGCCATCATCCGTATTGACCTTGCAGCCGATGATTTGATGATGATAATATTCGCCTTCCTCGAGATCAACAAGGTCGTTCTTGGACACCTTTAACTCCCAGCCTTTGTATTTCTCCACATCGTTAATGTTATCGTAGCCGCGGAATTTCACGATGTACATATTTTTGTGCAGGCGGGCCGATTGAACTTCAACCTCGAGCGTCTGCTTCGTTTCAGGCTGAAGGAGCGTAAGCACGTTGCGTGGTGCGAAACGCTCTTCCGGGAAATCGGTTTGGGATACGACTTTGACCTCGCCGCGAATCCCGTGCGTATTGACTAATTTACCGACAGATAACCATTGATCCATAGTGTTCTCCTGCCTCTTTCGTATTTTGCCATCGAAAAAGGGCTAGGATACGTACGTATCCTAACCCTGCTTCGATGTACGATCGCTACGAAATAATATCGACCATGACACGCTTATGCGTTTTGACGGCTGCCGAGGTGACAACCGTCCTCAGCGCTTTGGCAATCCGTCCTTGTTTGCCAATGACTTTCCCGACATCGTCAGGATTCACGGACAACAGATAGACGGTGCCGCGATCGTCTTCTTTCACGTCGACACGTACGTCCTCCGGGTAATCCACTAAAGCCTTCGCTATGACAAGAATCAAATCTTTCATCACAATAGGCCCCCCGCATCGAGTAGTTATTTTTGAAGCTTAGCTTCGTGGTGTTTCGCCAAGATACCGGCTTTGGAAAGCAAGTTGCGGACTGTGTCCGAAGCTTGAGCACCGTCTTGAAGCCACTTAAGAGCTTTCTCTTCATCAATGTTCACTTGAGCCGGTTGTGCAACCGGGTTATAAGTGCCGATTTCTTCAATGAAGCGACCGTCACGCGGGGAACGGGAGTCGGATACTACCACACGGTAGAAAGGCGCTTTGTGCGCACCGATACGTTTCAAACGAATACGTACTGCCATGGAAATTCACCTCCTTAAAAAAATTCAAATGCCTTTTATAGTTAAAACGGGAATTTCATTCCTTTAGGAAGCATCCCTTTGAGACCTTTCATACCGCCCTTCGGACCTTTAGGGCCCATCATAGACGAGAACTGCTTCATCATCTTCTTCATATCGTCGAACTGCTTGATCAGCCGGTTCACTTCCGTAATGGACGTTCCGCTGCCCGCAGCAATGCGCTTACGTCTGCTGTGGTTCAGAATTTCGGGCTTCTGCTTCTCGGCCTTCGTCATCGATTTGACGATAGCTTCCACGCGTCCGATCTGCTTCTCATCCACTTTGAAATTTTTCATTTCCTTCATCTTACCCATTCCGGGCATCATATCAAGCAGCTGGTCGAGCGGCCCTAGCTTGCGAACCTGCTCCATCTGCTCAAGGAAATCCTCGAACGTAAACTCCGCCGTGCGCATCTTGCGTTCCATCTCGGCCGCTTTCTCGGCGTCGATCGTGGAATGGGCTTTCTCGATCAGAGAGAGCATATCGCCCATGCCGAGAATACGCGATGCCATCCGCTCCGGATGGAACGGCTCAAGCGGTTCGATCTTCTCGCCGGTTGCCGCGAATTTAATCGGACAGCCAGTTACCGCTTTGACGGACAATGCGGCACCGCCGCGGGTATCGCCGTCGAGCTTAGTAAGAATAACACCTGTAAGCTCCAGTTGGCTATGGAAACTTTGAGCAACGTTTACCGCTTCTTGACCGGTCATCGCATCGACGACGAGCAGCACTTCGTCAGGCTTCGTCGCTTCATGAATCTGGCGAAGCTCAGCCATAAGCGCTTCATCGATATGAAGGCGGCCGGCGGTATCGATAATGACATAATCATGTCCGTTTTCTTTCGCCAGCTGCAGGCCTTGGCGCGCGATTTCGACCGGCGACGTTTGATCGCCAAGCGTAAAGACCGGAACGCCGATTTGCTCGCCCAGCACTTGCAGCTGCTTGATTGCAGCCGGCCGGTAAATATCGCCTGCGATCATTAGCGGCTTGTGCTTGTCCTTCAGGAGCAGCTTCGCCAGTTTGGCGGTGGACGTCGTTTTACCGGCGCCCTGCAAGCCCGCCATCAAGATGACGGTCGGCGGCTTGTTTGCTTTCGCAAGCTTCGATTGGGTACCGCCCATCAATTCGGTTAACTCTTTATTAACGATATCGACAACGACCATACCGGGCGTGAAGCTCTTCATGACTTCCAGTCCGACAGCCCGTTCCTTCACCTTTGCGATGAAATCCTTGACGACTTTGAAGTTAACGTCCGCCTCCAGAAGCGCAAGCCGTACTTCGCGCATCGCTTCGTTAACATCATCCTCAGACACTTTCCCTTTGCCGCGCAGCTTGCCGAATACGTTCTGCAGTCTGCTGGACAACCCTTCAAATGCCATGCTCGTCACCTCCTAGTCGCTGCTATGTAACACCTTGCACATGAGCGCGGAAGCTCTGTGCGAATTTTTGCAGTTCCGTGCCAATTTCCTTCTGTGCTTCAGCTTGTTCCGTCAGCCGGTCAAGCTCGGCCAGCAATCGTTCCGCCGCCTCATGCTTGGCAAGCAGCTGAAGCTTGCTCTCGTAGCTTTCCAGCACGGACTCGGCGCGCTTCACATGCTCATAGACCGCCTGCCTGCTAATATCGAACTCGGCCGCAATTTCGCCAAGCGTATAATCGTCATGAAAATAATATTTGAGAAAGGTTTGCTGCTTCTCTGTCAGCAGCTTCTCGTAGAAGTCGAACAGCATATTCACGCGGTTAGTCTTCGCCAGGGCGTCAGCTTCATGGACCGTCTTCATACCAGCCACTCCTTTGCGTCAAGGCAATTACCTTTACACCAAATCCACGACGATTATCATAACGCAGCCGCCTATGCACTGTCAAGTAGTTTTCCTTGTCACCTGTCTTCAGCCCTGGTGCAAAGCCGATAACCAATCCGTTTCACCGGCTTTGCACCTTATTCAGCAGATTCCTCTTCTTCCACGCTTTGAAGAAGGCCGCCGAACAACGCATGAACGAATTGCTCGGAATCGAATTCTTGGAGATCGTCCATTTTTTCGCCAAGACCGACCAGCTTGACCGGCAGATTCAGCTCGTTGCGGATCGCGATGACGATGCCGCCTTTTGCCGTGCCGTCGAGCTTCGTCAGCACGAGACCGGTAACGCCGCTCTTCTCGCCGAACAGCTTCGCTTGGCTGAGAGCGTTTTGCCCTGTCGTCGCATCGAGCACGAGCAGCACTTCATGCGGCGCGTTCGGCACTTCACGCTGGATGACGCGGAATATTTTGTTCAGCTCTTCCATCAGGTTATGCTTGTTCTGCAAACGGCCGGCCGTATCGCACAGCAGCACATCGACGCCGCGCTGCTTCGCCGCGTGAACGGCATCGTACATGACGGCTGCCGGATCCGCGCCTGACTCCTGCTTGATCACGTCAACGCCGACGCGCTTACCCCACACCTCAAGCTGCTCGATTGCGCCGGCGCGGAACGTATCTCCGGCTGCCAGCAAGACGCTCTTGCCTTCGCTTTTGAACTTGTGCGCTAACTTGCCGATCGTGGTTGTTTTGCCGACGCCGTTAACGCCGACGAACAGAAAGACGGTCATGCCTTGCTCGGCCATGCGCAGTTCAACCTTCTCGCCGCCCTTCAGCAGCTCAACCAGCTTCTCCGACAGGACCGGCTGCAGCTCTGCGGCATTTTCGATTTTGCGCTTCTTCACTTCGGCGCGCAATTCGTCAATGAGCTCCATGACCGTATTGACGCCGACGTCCGCGCCGATCAGAATCTCCTCAAGCTCCTCGTAGAACGCTTCATCGATTTTTTTGCGCCGCGTGATAAGCTCTTCGATCTTGCCGACGAACGCCGTTCTCGTCTTGGTCAAGCCTTCCTTGAACTTGGACGTTACCGCTTCGGTTTTCTGGGCAATGCTTTCTTTCAGTCGTTTAAAGAAACTCATGGGCTGATCCTCCATCCTTTACTTGCAAAAGCCGGGCTGTGACGCGGGGTGCGCCAAGCTCCGGCTTCTCAATATACGTGTATATGGAATCGTTTGATTCGTAATTATGCGGAAACCGCTTCGTCGTCGTCATCTTCCAGACGAACCGATACGAGCTTCGAGACGCCGCCTTCTTCCATCGTTACCCCGTAGAGAACGTCCGCTTCCTCCATCGTTCCTTTCCGGTGCGTAACGACGATAAACTGCGTCAGTTCCGAGAACTCGCGCAAATATTGCGCGAACCGCGCCACGTTCGCTTCGTCGAGCGCCGCTTCGACCTCGTCGAGCACGCAGAACGGAACAGGCTTTACCTGCAAAATCGCAAACAGCAGCGCGATCGCCGTCAGCGCCCGCTCGCCGCCGGAGAGGAGCTGCAAATTTTGCAGCTTTTTGCCCGGAGGCTGCGCGACGATGTCGATGCCGCTTTCGAGCACGCGCTCCGGATCAACCATGACCAGATCCGCGCGGCCGCCGCCGAACAGCTTCGCGAAGACGACGACGAAGTGTCCCCGGATCGCTTCGAACGTTTGGCGGAACCGTTTGCTCATCTCGTCATCCATTTCGCGGATCACTTGATAGAGCGTCGTCTTCGCCTCAATCAGATCGTTCTTCTGATCGTTCAGGAACGTGTAACGTTCCTGAACCCGCTCGTACTCGTCGATCGCGCCGAGATTGACCTCGCCCAAGCCGGAGATGCGCCGCTTCAGATCGCGAACCTCGTTCTGGGCGGCAACCACGTCCTCCGGAACCGGGTAACGCTCCTTCGCCAGCTCGTAGCTGAGCTCATATTCCTCGCTCAGCTTGCGCAGCAGGTTGTCCAGCTCGACATCGAGACGATTCACGGCGATTTCAATCTGACGCAGCTGATCCTCGATGCCGCGAAGCTGCGTACGCTGCTCCTTCGTTTCGCTTTCGCCCTGCTCCAGTTCGCGGGTAAGCTCCGCCCGCTGTGCCCGCTTCAAGTCCGTCTGCTCCGCGCAGCCGTCCTTTTGCAGCTTCAGCTCGTTGAGCTGCTCGACCTGCTTCATGCTCTCGGCCTGATGCTGCTCGGCCTCTTCCTCTTGGCGCTGCAGCAAGTCGCGCAGACCCGCAAGCTCCTGCTTCGCGCGGCCGATATCCGACCGAATGCGGGCCGCTTGGTCCTCGAAGGACATTTTCTCCTGGTCCGTCTTCGCAAGCGCGATCTTCAAGTCGGTCAGCTGATCCTGCAGCTGCTCCTTCGCGGATTCGCCGGCTTTGCGGCGCTCCTCCGCAACCCGGATATCTTCCTGCAAGCGGGCCTCCTCTTTCGTCAGCTGCTCCAAACGCGCCTCCGCATCCTTCGCGGACTGGCTGATTTGCTGATGCTCGGACTTGTGGCCGGCGCTGTCCGCCTGGAACAACTGAGCCTGCTCGTCGAGGTGCCGCTTCTCGTTTTCCAGCTGCTGAAGCTCGGCGCGAATGTGCTGCTCATCGATTCGCTGCTGCTCGCCCTGACTCCGCAATTCATCGACATTTTGGTTGCGGATCGACTGCTCTTTGCGCAAATCGCTGATGCGATCGCGCAGTTTGGCAGTTTGCTCATCCGCCGTGCGGATCTCCTGGTCCAGCTGCTCGATTTGACGCTGCCGGCCAAGCAGGTTGGCGCCTTTCTTCTGGATGCTGCCGCCCGTCATGGAGCCGCCAGCGTTTACGACGTCGCCTTCCAGCGTGACGACGCGGAACCGGTACTGGCATTTTGCCGCGATCCGGTTCGCATGCTCGAGCGTCTCGGAAATCAGCACGTTGCCGAGCAAATTCTCGGCGATGTGCGCATATTTCGCATCGCAGGAAATCAGTTCGGACGCGACGCCGACAAAACCTTCCATGCCTGCTACCGTTCGCTTGTCATGCTCCGGTATATTCCTGCCCCGAATGACATCGAGCGGCAGGAAAGTCGCCCGGCCCAGCTGGCGCTGCTTGAGGAACGCGATCGCAGCGCGGGCGGTCCGTTCGTCATTCATGACGACATGCTGCAGCGCGCCGCCAAGTGCGGTCTCGATTGCCAGTTCGACCTTCTCCGGCACGCGAATCAGCTCGGCAACCGCGCCATGAACGCCTTCGACGCCGCCGCTTGCGCGGCGTGAATTTTTCAGGATTTCCCGGACGCCTTGCATGAAGCCGTCGAGATCGTCCTGCATTTCCTTCATCGTATCGCGTCTCGACGTCAACGCGTCGACCTTCTGCTCCCATTTCCGCATCGAAGCTTGCGCTTCCTCGAGCAGTTTCTGGCCGCTCGACAGATGCTCCGCTTCGGTAATGTATTTGTTGCGCAGCTTATTGATATCCGCTAGCGTCGTCTCCAGCCGCTTCTGCAGCTCGCTCCGTCTCGCGCTTACCCGCTCGTGCTGCTCCTGCCATTTGGTGTATTCTTCGCCGAGCCGCTCCATCCGACGCTGCAGCGCTTCTTCCTGCTGATTGGCGTAACGGATTTCGTTGCGCAGCTGCGCCATCGTGCTCAGCACATCGAGCAGCTCGCCCTTAAGCGATTCCTCCGCGTCGCCGGAGGCGGATGCCGTCGTACCGAGAAGCTGTGCTTCTTCTTCGGCCAGCTTTTGCCTGATCGCATTCAAATCGTTCTCCAGCGAAGCCGCTTTCGCGCGGAATTCGGCTTCTTCCTTCGTCAACGAGACGATCCGTTCGTTCTGCGCGGCAATCGTTGCCTCCAGCTGTGCGCGATTCTGCTCCAGGTTCCGCTTTCGCTCCTTGAGCACCTCGCCGAAGCCTTCGCACTTCTCGTAGTCTTCGCTGTATTGCAGCATCGATTCGTGAAGCCGGTCAAGCGCTTCCTCCAGCTCGCGCAGCTTTAAGCGGTCCTTCTCGAGCACCGCATCATGCTTGCTGACGACCGTGGAGAGCGCAAGCTGTTCTTCCTGCAGCTTCGCCATGCGGGCGTTGGATTCGCTCCACGTCTTATGGACGGTTTCAATGTTATGTACATACATCGAAATCTCGGCATGCTTCAGCTGCTCGCGCAGCTCCTTGAACTGCTTCGCCTTCTCGGATTGAACGCGCAGCGGCTCGACTTGATCCTCTAGCTCGGTCACCAAGTCATGAATCCGCAGCAGATTCGATTCCGTCTCCTCCAGCTTTCGCTGAGCCTCGCGCTTCCGTGATTTATATTTGACGATACCGGACGCCTCTTCGAAGATGCCGCGGCGATCCTCGGAGCGCGTACTGAGAATCTCTTCAATCCGGCCTTGTCCGATGATGGAATAGGCTTCCTTGCCGATCCCCGTATCCATGAATAGTTCCGTAATATCCTTCAGCCGGCATGACTGCTTATTGATCAAATATTCGCTTTCGCCGCTGCGATGAACGCGGCGCGTGACGGTGACTTCCGCAAAATCAAGCGGCAGCGCGCCTTCCGAATTATCCAGCGTAAGCGATACTTCGCCGAAATTGACCGCTTTGCGCGCGTCGCTTCCCGCAAAGATAATATCCTCCATCTTGCCGCCGCGCAGACTCTTCGCGCTTTGTTCCCCCAATACCCAGCGAATGCTGTCGCTGATATTGCTCTTGCCGCTGCCGTTAGGACCAACGACCGCCGTTATACCACGGACGAATTCAAGCTCCGTCTTATCCGCAAACGACTTAAATCCTGCCAACTCAATCCTTTTCAGGAACATCGTTTACCTTCACCTCGACGTTTATTGTACCATACTTGTTTGAAAAGGTCAGGTCGAAAAAAGTCGAAAATTCACTGGTGCCGCATACGTTTCCCGTTAAAACTTCGCCTTGTAAATGCAAAAAATCCCGGTTACCAATGGCGACCAGAATTTTGTTCAAACCAAGATGTCAAGCCAGCTTGCGCCATGCCTCCGCAGCCGCCTGTTGTTCGGCTTCCTTCTTCGTTCGGCCTGAGCCGGAGCCGAAGCAAGTATCGCCAACATAGACTTCAACGATAAACTCCCGGTCATGAGCCGGTCCGCGTTCCTCTACGATGCGATACTCGATCGTACCCATGCCGGCATGCTGCGCCTTTTCCTGCAGATTCGACTTGAAATCCTTGACGAGCAGGCCGCCGTCACTGTCGATATGCGGAAACATGTGAGCGGACAGAAACGTGCGCACGGTATCCAGGCCTTGATCCAAGTAGATCGCCCCGACAAACGCCTCGAATAAATCGGCCAGCAGCGCAGGGCGTTGACGACCGCCGAGCTGCTCCTCGCCGCGCCCTAGCAGCACGTGAGAGCCTAAATCGAGCATGTCGGCGAAGCGTGCCAGCGAAGGTTCGCAAACGATGGAAGCCCGCATGCGCGTCAGCTGGCCTTCCGGCCGTTCCGGGAACGTCTTGTACAGAAATTCCGAAACGGTTAATTGCAAGATCGCATCGCCCAGAAACTCCAGCCGCTCGTTATGCTCCATTGCGCTTTGCCGGTGTTCGTTTACGTACGAGGTGTGGGTAAACGCCTGCTTCAGCAGGCGAGTGGTACGAAAACGGAGCTGCAGTCGCTGCTGCAGCTCTTCGAACTTATCATGCTTCATATTTCTTCATCACGATCGTTGCATTGTGGCCGCCGAAACCGAAGGAATTGGACAGCGCATAATTCAGATCGGCTTTGCGCGCTTGATTCGGCACATAATCGAGATCGCATTCCGGATCTTGATTATCCAGGTTGATGGTCGGCGCGATCATGCCATTCTGCAGCGACAGACCAAGAATAACGGCCTCAACGCCGCCGGCCGCGCCAAGCAGGTGACCCGTCATCGACTTCGTGGAGCTGACAGCCAGCTTGTAAGCATGGTCACCGAACGTTTTCTTGATCGCGGTCGTTTCCGACTTGTCGCCAACCGGCGTCGACGTGCCGTGCGCGTTGATGTAATCGATCTGGGAAGGCTCGATGCCGCCGTCGCGAAGCGCCTTCGTCATGCAGCGCGCTGCTCCGTCCGGATCAGGCTCGGTCATATGGTAAGCGTCGCCGCTCATGCCGTAGCCGACGATTTCCGCGTAAATGCGAGCGCCGCGCTTCTGTGCATGCTCAAGCGATTCCAGAATCAGTACGCCGGAGCCTTCGCCCATGACGAAACCGTCGCGATCCACGTCGAAAGGGCGAGATGCTTTTGTCGGCTCGTCATTTCTTGTCGACATTGCGCGCAAGGAACAGAAGCCGGCCATGCCCGTAGGTCTGATCGTCGCTTCCGCGCCGCCGCAAATCATGACATCGGCATCGCCGCGCTGAATCATTTTGTACGAATCCCCGATGGAATGCGTGCCGGTTGCGCAAGCCGTAACCGCCGTGCTGTTCGGCCCCTTCGCGCCTGTAAGCATGGATACTTGACCGGACGCCATGTTCGCGATCATCATCGGAATGAAGAACGGGCTGACGCGCTTAGGACCTTTCTCCAGCAAAATGTTATGCTGGTCTTCCCACGTGCCAAGACCGCCGATGCCGGAGCCGATCATGACGCCGACGCGCTCTGCATCTACTTCTTCGCCGATGGCAAGCGCGGCGTCCTTAACCGCCAGCAAGCTCGCAACCGAAGCGAATTGAACGAAGCGGTCCATACGACGCGCTTCCTTTTTATCGATCCCGTAATCTTCCGGGTTAAAATTTTTGATTTCGGCGGCAATTCGGGTCGGATATTCGGTAACATCAAACGCATCGATTAAGGAAACGCCTGATTTCCCTTCCATTAAATTGCCCCAAAACGTATCCAAATCGGAACCGAGCGAAGTCATAACTCCCATGCCCGTAACGACTACTCTCTGTTTCATACTTATTCACCTCTGATGGGAAACCCAATTGGTTAATCTATCTATAAAAATCGCTAATGCGCTTACAGCAATTATTAGGGCAAAGCGTGCGAATATGGAGAGAAGTCCCGCCTTTGACAACGGGACTTATCGGTTAAATTTACTTGGAAAGAGAAGATATGTAGTTCACTACTTCTCCTACACTTGTAATTTTCTCTGCATCTTCATCAGAGATTTCCATATCGAACTCGTCTTCCAGCTCCATGACAAGTTCAACGACATCAAGAGAGTCAGCTCCAAGATCTTCTTTGAAAGAAGCCTCAAGAGACACCTCCGACTCGTCAACGCCAAGGCGGTCGACAACGATGCGCTTTACACGATCAAATACATCGGACATCCGGTTCACCTCCTCCATGGTATTATACGAGAATTGCGGACAAATTGCCATACCGGACAAGCATCCGCGCGTATACCTCTTTTCGATTACATGTACATGCCGCCGTCGACGTGAATCGTCTGCCCGGTCATGTACCCGGCTGCATTCGACGCCAAGAAACGCACCGCATTCGCGATGTCTTGCGGATCGCCAAGCCTTGCGAGCGGAATGTCCGCAGCAAGCTTCTCGCGCATGTCTTGCGGGAGTTTATCCGTCATATCGGTTTGAATGAAGCCAGGCGCCACGCAGTTCACCGTAATGCCGCGGGATGCCAGCTCGCGCGCGGATGCCTTCGTCAAACCGATGACGCCTGCTTTCGCCGCCACATAGTTAGCCTGCCCCGGATTGCCCAATACGCCTACTACCGACGAAATATTGATGATTCTGCCGGAACGCTGCTTCATCATTTGGCGCGTTACTGCTTTAATGCCATTGAATACGCCCTTCAGGTTCGTTTCGATGACTTGATCGAATTCTTCTTCCTTCATGCGCATGATTAGATTGTCACGCGTAATGCCGGCGTTATTCACCAAAATATCGATGGCGCCGAACGTCTCCACGACTTGCTTGACCATGCCCTCGAATTCATCGGCTTTGCCCACATTCGCCTTTAGGACGAGCGAACGGCGGCCTAAAGCTTCAACAGCCTGCGCCGTTTCTGCGGCGGCCGACTCGCTGCCGGAGTAGTTGATGGCCACGTCTGCGCCCGCTTCCGCGAGCGCGATCGCGATGGACCGGCCGATTCCGCGGGAAGCGCCCGTGACCAGGGCGATTTTGCCGGATAAATCAGCGAATGACATCGAAAATCCCTCCCTTTATCATTAAATAGCACCTTCAGAAACCAAGCCTGGATCTGTTCGAAAATCTCATGCTTTTCGCGTCTAATGGACATTTCTGTCCGTTAGACGCTGCAGGTTGGACTTTCGAGGCTTATCGAAAGCCCGATGGTGCCTGCGGCATCGCCAGATTAGAGAACAGCCGCTTTCAGCGACTCCAGGCTGTTGATTGAGATGATGTTGACGGATTTGTCGATCTTTTTGATCAGTCCCGCAAGAACGGTGCCGGATCCGATTTCGACAAAGGTGTCAACGCCTTGTTCGATAAGCCAGCGGACGCTGTCTTCCCAAAGCACAGGCGAATAGACTTGCTCCGCCAACAGCTTGCGGATTTCGTCTGCGTTTGTAACCGGCTTAGCGGTTACGTTTGCGATGACAGGAACAGTTGCGTCGTTCAACGTTACCGAAGCTAGAACGCCTTCGAGGCGCTCCGCTGCCGGCTTCATGAGAGACGAGTGGAACGGTCCGCTGACTTCGAGCGGAATAACCCGCTTGGCGCCCGCTTCTTTGCCGCGTTCGACGACGGCATGTACGCCTGCAGCGGTGCCGGATACGACGATTTGCCCCGGACAGTTCACGTTGGCCAGCTCCACTGCGCTAACTTCTGACGATACAGCCGAGCATAGAGATGCAAGCGCTTCGCGTTCCGCGCCTAGTACGGCAGCCATTGCGCCTTGGCCGCTTGGAACAGCTTGCTCCATGAATTCGCCGCGCGCGCGAACGGTGCGAATTGCATCTTGATAGGAAAGCGCGCCTGCAGCGACCAAAGCGCTATATTCGCCAAGGCTGTGGCCTGCGACGAAATCCGGCTTTAAGCCGCGGTCTTTCAACGCTTCCAGCAAGGCGATGCTGACAGCCAGCAGCGCAGGCTGCGTATTCGCAGTTTGCTTAAGCTGCTCCTCCGGGCCGTTGAAAATAATATCGCTCAGTTTAAACCCTAGCGCTTCATCCGCAGCGTCGATGATCGCTTTGGATCCGTCGAACGCTTCATATACGTCTTTACCCATGCCTACCGCTTGCGCGCCTTGGCCGGGAAATACAAATGCGATTTTACTCAAGCTTTACTGCACCTCCGACTTTGAATCGTTAGTAGAACTAAAATAAGTGCGAATCCTTAGCCGTTACCAAATCAGAACCGAGGCGCCCCATGTTAATCCCCCGCCGAAGCCGACCAGCACCAGGCAATCGCCTTCGTTGACGCGGTTCTCTTCGACGGCTTCCGCGAGCGCGATCGGAATGGATGCGGCTGATACGTTGCCGTATTTATGCAAGTTAATCATGCATTTCTCTTCCGGCAAGTTCAGACGGTTCAATGCCGACTGAATGATGCGGATATTCGCCTGATGCGGGATCAGCAGGTCGATTTGGCCTTTGTCGACGCCCGCTTTGCGAAGCGCTTCTTCGGCGGCGTTACCCATGATGCGCACGGCAAACTTGTAAACTTCATTGCCGGCCATATAGATATAATGCTGCTTGTTCGCGATGCTCTCCGGCGAAGAAGGCGTTCTCGAACCGCCCGCGCACACTTTGAGAAGTTCGCCGCCCGCGCCGTCCGCACCCAGTTCGAACGACTTGAAGCCGCGGCCTTCCGGCACTTGGCCAAGCACGACCGCGCCTGCGCCGTCTCCGAACAGAATGCATGTGTTGCGGTCCGTGTAATCCGTAATCCTGGAGAGAGTTTCCGCGCCTACGACCAGAACATGCTTATACATGCCTGTCGCAATCATGTTGGAGGCTGTCGCGAGCCCATAAATGAAGCCGGAGCATGCTGCCGACAAGTCAAACGCGGCCGCTTTCTTCGCGCCGAGCTTTTCCTGAAGCAAGCAAGCCGTCGACGGAAAAAACATATCCGGCGTAATGGTCGCTACGACGATCAAGTCCAGATCTTCCGCCGTGATGCCGGCTGCCTCAAGCGCCTTCTTGGACGCGTGCAGCGCCAAATCGGAAGTCGCTTGCTCCGGAGCGGCAAGGCGGCGTTCCCGCATGCCTGTGCGGGTGACGATCCATTCATCGTTCGTCTCGACCATCTGCTCCAAATCTTTATTCGTCAAAATTCGTTCCGGCACATATTTGCCTGTGCCGATAATGCCTACGGGATGTAGCTGCATTGTCCCACTCACTTCCTGCTTATTTCCGCTGCAATGGATGAAATCAAATTGCTCTCGATTGCTAGTTTCGCTTGGCGCACGGCATTTTTCACAGCCTTCACATCGGACGAGCCGTGGCATTTGACCACTAGCCCGTTCACTCCGAGAAGCGGCGCGCCGCCATGCTCTTTGTAGTCCATTTTGTTCTTGAGCTGCCGAAGCTTCGGTTGAACGATGGCAGCGGCGATTTTGGCCATGAGCGAGCTTGTGAAAACGTCGCGGATCGTTCGAAACAACGTCCCTGCCGTTCCTTCCATCGCTTTAAGCATAATATTGCCCGCGAAACCGTCGCAGATCAGGACGTCGCAATTGCGCACAAGCACATCGCGCGCTTCCACGTTGCCGATAAAATGAATCGGCGCCGTTTCCAGCAGCTCATATGCCGCCTTTGTCAGCTCGTTACCCTTCATCGCTTCCGTCCCCACATTCAGCAAGCCGACGCGAGGCTTCTCCATGCCGTTCATCTTGCTGCGGTAAATGCTGCCCATGATGGCGTATTGAAGCAGATGCTCGGGCTTCGCGTCCATGTTTGCGCCGAGATCGAGCGCCAGAACGCCCTTATCGTCCATCGTCGGAAGCATCGTGACGAGCGCAGGGCGTTCAATCCCTTCCATCCGTCCTACGACAAGCAGCCCGGTCGTCATCAGAGCGCCGGTGTTTCCCGCCGATAGCATGGCATCCGCTTTGCCCTCGCGAACTAGCTGGCCGGCCATGACCATCGAAGAGTTTTTCTTCCGGCGCACGGCTTTCACAGGCTCGTCATCGGGACCGATGACATCATCCGCATGAACGATTTCAATATTGGAAGGCCGCTTGGCGCCAAGATGCGTTTCAATCTTCGCCGTATCTCCCACTAGTAAAAGCTGCAATGCCGGCCATTCCAGCGCCGCTTCAACGGCTCCCAGCACGATCAGGGAAGGAGCGTGGTCGCCCCCCATTGCATCAATTGCGATCCGCACCATCCATTCCTCCTTCGATGCCCGACTCGCCTGCGGAACGGTAGATGACAAAATGGCCTTGGAACACCAATTCGTCGCCTACATACGAGCAAACCTCTACCTTTGCCTTGCTGCGGCCGCCGGATCGAACGTAAGCCTTGGCGATGCATTTCTCGCCAAGCTTGACAGATCGCACAAAGCGAATGTCAGCTGTTGCCGTCAACGCAATTTCGTCGTTAATCACCGCGACCGCGAGTGAGTTCGCTTGAGCAAAGACATGATGTCCGCGGGCGATGCCGGTTCTTGAAAATACATGCTCTTCCTTAATTTCAAATATGGAAATGCCGCTGTGGTCCAGCTGCAAATCCACGATATCCCCGATAACTTCATGAAGCGGCAATGAACGAACGGCGTCATACGAACGCTCCGCCATCAGCTTCATTCGTTCCCGCAGCTCGGGTATGCCAAGCTCCAGACGGTCTAACCGCACCGTTTGGATGCTTACTTTCAACTGTCGTGTCAGCTCCTGATCCGTTATGAACGGGTTATCCTCGATAAGCCCTGTAAGAAGCTGGTGCCTTTGTCGTTTCGGAAGACGTTCGATGGTCCGCACCACCTTTGCCTGATGTTCTAAGTATGTACTTCGAATAATGATCTAACACCGAAGATGGCGCATGCTGCTTACAATCAGCTATTATAACCAGGTACTAATAGTATATAAAAGAAAGCTGCTTCGCGCAATGTTCACCGGCCCATTAAGCAAAAAAATAGCACCTCATCGCGGGATGAAGTACTATTTATGCGCTTATGACTATTGTTTAATGATCTCTCTCGCTTTGTATGTTCCGCAAACTTTGCATACCCGGTGAGCCAATTTCAACTCTCCGCATTGCTCGCATTTAACCATACCCGGCACCGCCAGTTTGAAATGCGTGCGGCGTTTGTCACGACGTGTTTTGGATGTTCTACGTTGTGGTACTGCCATGTTTCCCACCTCCTTAACAGAATTCGGAGAAAATCGTTACTTCTGGAACAAGTCCTTTAAAGCGGCCAGCCTCGGGTCGATCCGATCCGTTTGGCATCCGCATTTTTGCTCATTTAAGTTGGTGCCGCATGAGTGGCAAAGTCCTTTGCAGTCTTCGTCGCAAAGCGGTACGAAAGGCAAAGCGAGCATCAGCATTTCCTCAAGAAACGGCTCAAACTCAAGCTTGTCCTCCTCCACCGGAATGATATCTTCCTCTTCCGAGCCGTTCATTGCCGATTCCGGCTTAAACCGCTCGTGAAACGGGACAACCACATGCTGCTTCGTCGGCTCCAAGCACCGTGAGCATGCAAGCTCGACATCCGCGGTCAGCTCGCCCTCCACATGAGCGATACCTTCTTCGCCCCATGCCGTCATTTTGACGTCGATCGGACTCGCGCTGATGATGTCTTTACGAACCTGCTGCAGCCAGTCGGTGTTTAAGGTAGACTGAAACGGAACTTTCGCTCCTTTGGCTGCTAAATCCCGAACATTGATTTCCATACCATCACTCCAAACAAACAAAGTTTATTATATCGACTATTGAATCATTTTGTCAACATTTTCACGCCGTGATATAGTGAAAAATATACCCTAATTACGTGGAGGGATATCTATCCAATGCGCACCGTCGGGCTTATTGTCGAGTATAACCCATTTCATAACGGTCATCACTATCATTTGCAGCAATCGCTGAAAATAACGGAAAGCGATGCGGTCGTCGCCGTCATGAGCGGCCATTTCCTGCAGCGGGGCGAGCCTGCGCTGCTCAATAAGTGGACGCGGGCGGAAATGGCTTTGCGCGGCGGCTGCGACGTCGTCATCGAGCTGCCCGTCGCGTATTCGACGCAGGCAGCGGAGTGGTTCGGCTACGGCGCCGTAGCGCTTCTCGAGGCAACCGGCGTCGTCGACGCGCTTTGCTTCGGCAGCGAGGCCGGCGACATCGGGCCGCTGCGGCGGGTTGCCCGGCTGCTCGGGCATGAGCCGGCGGCCTTCGGCAAGCTCATGGCGGATTCGCTCGGCACGGGCGCAAGCTATCCGGCGGCTTACAGCGAAGCCGTACGCAAGTTTATGGAAACGGCAGGCGATGACGAAGCCGCCGCTTTCCCGTTCGAGCAGCCCAACAATACGCTGGGGCTGCATTACTTGCTTGCGCTGGAGCGGCTTGGCAGCGCAATCGAGCCGTTCACGGTGCGGCGGGAGAAAGCCGGCTATTCGCAAACGAATATCACGGATACGCAAATTGCCAGCGCTACCGCGATCCGCAAGCTTACGCTGGAAGCCGCCTCGCCCGATGGCGCTGCACCGTTCGTGCCGGGCTCGACGCTTGAGCTGCTGCTGCGCGACCATGCGGCCGGAAGAGGCCGCGGAAGCTGGGAGCAATATGCGAAGCCGCTTCTTCACAAGCTCGTCAGCGAATCGGCAGACCAGCTGGAGCGCTATCACGAAATTAGCGAAGGCCTGGAGCACCGGCTGAAGAAATCGCTCCTTACGCTTGATGCGCTGGCCTTCGAGCCGCTCCTCGATAAGCTTAAGACGAAGCGATATACGCGAACAAAGCTTCAGCGGGCGCTGCTTGCCATTCTTCTCGGCCATTCGAAGGAGCTGCTGTCCCCGGCGAGGCTGCGCGAAGGCATCCGCTATATCCGGGTGCTCGGCTATACGCCGCGCGGCCGGGAACTGTTGAAGCGAATGAGAACGTCCGCCAAGCTGCCGATCCTCAATAGCGCTGCAAAATTCGACGATCCCTACCTGGAGCTCGACGTGCGCGCAACGTCGGTTTACGCCCTCGGGTGGCCGGATGCCGGCCCGCGCGATCTCTTCCGGGACTTTTACGAAAAACCGGTCACGCTATAGGCAGAACAAGCTCCCATGGTCTAACCGGACCTAGACAAGCGTAAACATGTAGGGGCTGTGTTTGTCCCGGCTACTCTACGAGTCTTGGAGTGAAACCGATGACGCGAACGATCATTCTCGCTTGTTTATCGATATTGCTTGTCGCTTCCATCATTACGCGTCCCGACGAGGCGTTCCAAGCCTCGCTGCAAGGGTTGACCGTCTGGTGGAATATCGTCTTTCCCGGGCTGCTTCCCTTTCTCGCATTGATTGAACTGATGATCGCCTTCGGCGCCGTCCATGCCATCGGCGCCCTCTTGCAGCCGCTTATGAGCCGGCTCTTCAGGCTTCCCGGCGAAGCCGGACTCGTCATGGCGCTTGGCTGGACAGGCGGATTTCCATGCGGCGCGGAAGCAACCGCTTCTTTGCGCAAGAGCGGGCATATTACGCCGCGCGAAGGGCAGCGATTGCTCGCCCTTTCCCATGTGCCAAGCCCATTGTTCATGCTGCTGGTCATCGGGAGCGGCTTCCTCCATCGTCCTGCGATTGGCGCGGCAATTGCCGCAGCCGTCTGGAGCTCGGCGCTGCTCGCCTCGCTTTTACATGCTCGATTCGTTAAGACAAATGCAAGCAAACCCGGGAACCAACCGCAGCAAGAAACGAAGGGCAGTCTGCTCAAACAGGCAGCTGCCGCCATGCTGGCGGCTAGAAACCGCGACGGCCGCACCTTCGGCAAAGCGCTCGGCGATGCCGTAACCCTCTCCGTGTATAAGCTCATGGCAGTCGGCGGCTTCATGATGTTCGGTGCCGTTCTTGTACGTCTCGCGGAGCCGTATATGCCTGAAATACTGCCCGCTTTCCTGCTGTCCGGCTTGCTCGAAAGCCACATCGGCACCTATGCCGCCGCTTCAGCCACTTTTGCCGGCGGGCTTCCGTGGAATGCCGCCGCGATCGCCGCCATCCTTAGCTGGGGCGGGGCCAGCGCTTTATTGCAAGCCGGAAGCGCCATTTCCGGTACCGGCATATCGCTGAGCCGCTTGGCTGTCGCGCGCCTCGTTCAAGGCGCGCTTGCCTTCGTGCTGACGCTCGCCGCTTGGAAGCCGCTGACGGCGCTGTTCAGCCGCGTCCTGCCCGCCGCCGCGCCTGCGCTGGAGCAAACAGACAAAACAGGCGCTGCCACGTCTGCGATCGTCCGCGCGGGCGATTTGCATACCTTGTGGCCGTACACGCCTGTTCTTCTGCTATTATTTCTCTTCATGTCAGCCTCGCTAATCGCGGCTTCGTTGCTAGCCTCGCCAAATACCAGAGCCCGCTAAGGCTTGCTCGCATACTTGGCAATTAGCGCTTCCCGTACCTCCGGCGGCACCAGATCCTGAACGTTGCCGTTAAACTTGGCTACTTCCTTGACGATGCTGGAGCTGAGAAACGAATATTTCGGATTCGTCATCATGAAGATCGTTTCGATTTCGCTGTCCAGCTGATGGTTGGTCGAAGCCATCTGAAGCTCGTATTCGAAATCGGTGACGGAGCGGATCCCGCGCACGATAACGTCCGCGTTCCGGGAACGCATAAAATTAACGAGCAGATCCCGAAAGCTGTCGATCGTCACGTTTGGCAGCTCTTTCGTAACTTCCGTCAGAAGCTCTTTGCGCTCATCGACGGAAAACAGCGGATTTTTGCTCGAATTGTTCAGTACGGCTACGATTAAATGATCGAATTGCTTAGCCGCCCTATGGATAATATCCAAATGCCCGCAAGTGACTGGGTCGAAGCTGCCCGGATAAACCGCAACCCGCGGTTTGCGCAGTCCTGTTGTCGTTGTCATGTTCATGCCTCCAATGGTTCGGTCGGCTCCGGCGTCTCTGCGTACCGGTAGATGGTCACCGCCGTATCGCCGTACTGCGAACGCTTGATTTGGTTGAACGCACGGAGCGTCTCCGGATAGGCGTGCTCGGCATCGTGCTCAACGACAATCGTGGCATGCTCTTCCAGCAATCCGCGCTCTGCCAGCTCCTCCATCAAACCGTCCATTTCCTTCATCCGGTACGGCGGATCGAGAAAAACAAGCTTAAACCGAAGCCCGCGCTTCGCAAGCGCCTTAATCGCCCTAGCAGCCTCCGTCCGGTAAATCTCCGCCTGCTCCGATACCCCTGCAGCCTGCACGTTGGATTTGATGACCTCAATGCTTCCTCCGTCCAGGTCGACAAAAACCGCGCGCTCCATCCCTCTGCTCAGCGACTCAATACCCAAGCCGCCGGTTCCGGCGAACAAATCGAGCACGAGCCCTCCATCGAAGAAAGGGCCGATCATGCTGAAGATCGCTTCTTTTACTTTATCGGTCGTCGGACGCGTATTTTTGCCCGGTACCGCCTTTAAGGTCCGGCCTTTAGCCGTGCCTGCAATGACTCTCAAACCCGTTCTTTCCCCTTTCGCCTATTCCTTCCTGCTATCGTACCACAATTTACTCATCAAGTTAAAGGATCGGCGGGCCGGATAGTCATGACTTCGCGGCCTCGCGTCTATATATAACCATGCAGTTCATCATCGTATCCGCATTGGAGGGATTCCATTGAATAATGAACGACAGCAGGTTACGGTCCTTCCCGTCCCGTTTCACTACGGAGCCAGCAAGCCCGGCGCGAGCGGCGGTCCTGAGGCAGTGCTGCAGGCAGGGTTAGCGGAAAAACTTCGCCATCTGAATCTGCCCCATTCCCTGTTCCCGTGGAAAGAACCGGCCGAATTAGCGACGGACCGCCGGTCCTTGGAACGTATGCGCAATTGGGGACGGGTACTGACGATGAGCGAAGCCGTCGCGGAAGCCGTTCAATCGATTATGGAGAGTGAAGCCCTCCCGCTTACGATTGGCGGTGACCATAGCGTTTCAATCGGTACGATAGCCGGCGTTACGGCGCATGTCCAGCAGCTAGGCGTCGTTTGGATCGATGCCCATGCCGATTTGAATACGCCGCAAACCTCGCACACCGGCAATCTTCACGGCATGGCCTTGGCCGCTAGTCTCGGGCTGGGGGATACCAGATTTACGGAGCTGCTCGGGCGGTCGCCGAAGCTGCAGCCGAAGCGCGTTGTGCTGGTCGGTGTCAGGGAGCTGGATGAGGGGGAGAAAAAACATATCTACGAAACCGGCGTGACCTGCTTCACGATGCACGATATTGACCGGCACGGCATGGGCCGCGTGATGGAAAAGGCGATCGCCATCGCCTCTTACGGCTCCGAAGGCGTCCATGTGAGCTTCGACATCGACAGCGTCGATCCAGGTGAAGCGCCCGGAACCGGCACGCCCGTGAGGGGCGGACTGAATTACAGGGAAGCCCACTTGGCCATGGAAATGCTGTATGACTGCGGCATGGTCACGTCTGCGGATATTGTCGAAGTGAACCCGCTTCTGGATACGAACGGGCGGACAGCCCGGCTTGCGGTCGAGCTGATCGGATCGCTTCTAGGCGAACGGATTCTGTGAACGGCAAAAGACGCTTCGCCGCAGGCGGCGAAGCGTCTTCTCTATTTATTATGCATAATGGCAAGCAGCCCAGTGATTCGGTTCCACTTCGCGGAACTCCGGCACTTCGGCAGCGCATTTCTCTGTCGCGAACGGGCAGCGTGTACGGAATTGACAACCGCTCGGCGGATTTACCGGGCTCGGCAAATCGCCTGTCAGCACGATACGTTCTTTCGTCGCTTCAATGTCTGGATCCGGAACCGGAATCGCCGACATGAGCGCTTTCGTATACGGGTGCTTAGGATTCGCGTAGAGCTCTTCACTCTCCGCCAGCTCAACCATTTTACCCAAGTACATAACAGCAACGCGGTCACTGATATGTTTAACCATCGCAAGGTCATGCGCAATGAACAAGTACGTCAAACCATACTCACGCTGCAAATCTTGCAGCAGGTTAACGACTTGCGCTTGAATGGAAACGTCAAGAGCTGAGATCGGCTCATCGCAAACGATGAACTTCGGATTCACAGCAAGCGCACGTGCAATTCCGATACGTTGACGCTGTCCGCCGGAGAACTCATGCGGGTAGCGTCTTGCATGCTCGGAACGAAGACCTACACGGTCAAGCAAACGCTCAACCTGCATTTTGCGATCTTTTGCCCCATTAGCAAGGCCGTGAATATCAAGCGGCTCTGCGATCAAATCTTCTACTTTCCAGCGCGGATTCAGCGATGCGTATGGATCTTGGAAGATCATCGCCATTTCGCGGCGAAGCGCTTTAAGCGTAGATCCGCTTGCTTTCATAATGTTTTTGCCTTGGAACGATACAGCTCCGGAAGTTGGCTCATAGAGACGGAGAATTGTACGGCCTGCAGTCGATTTACCACAGCCGGACTCACCAACCATACCGAGTGTTTCGCCTTCACGGATACCGAACGTCAGGTCGTTAACCGCTTTGAGGCGATTACCTTTGCCGACGTCAAAATATTTTTTAAGCTGATCGACTTCGATCAACATTTGGTTGTTTGATTTCATGCGCTTTCTCCCCCTTTAAGGGCCGAGTCATGCAGCCAGCATTTCGCAGCTTGCGTCTCACTGATGACATATGCCGCAGGGTCGTTGTCGACGCAAATCCGCATCGCTTCATCGCATCGCGCACAGAATGCACAGCCTTTCGGCGGCGAAGACATATCTGGCGGCGTACCGATGATCGGAATGAGCGGCTCATTCTTGTCATGATCCAGACGCGGAAGTGAACGAAGAAGACCTCTCGTATACGGATGCTGCGGATTTTTGAAAATTTCTTGCTTCGTTCCTGTTTCGACAACTTTACCTGCATACATAACAACAACGCGGTCGCACATGTCAGCAACGATGCCAAGGTCATGCGTGATCAGAATGATGGACGTTCCTGTCTTCTTCTGGAGCTCCTTCATCAGCGTCATGATTTGAGCTTGAATCGTTACGTCAAGCGCCGTTGTTGGCTCATCGGCGATCAGAAGCGAAGGATTGCATGCAAGCGCAATTGCAATCATAACGCGCTGGCGCATACCGCCCGAAAATTGATGCGGATATTGACGAATACGTTCAGGCGCATTCGGAATGCCTACAAGTGTAAGCAGCTCGATTGCACGCTTCTCCGCATCGTCTTTGTTCATATTTTGATGTTTATACAGCACTTCAGTAATTTGACGACCTACTGTCAAAGTAGGGTTAAGCGAAGTCATTGGATCTTGGAAAATCATACCGATTTCCTTACCGCGAATCGCTTCCATCTCACGTTCAGTCTTCGCTAGCAGATCTTCACCTTTAAACTTGATCGTTCCTTGTTTATATTCACCAGGAGGCGTCGGAATAAGACGAAGAATAGATTGAGCTGTTACGCTCTTGCCTGAGCCGGACTCGCCGACGATAGCAACGGACTCGCCGCGGTTAATTTCAAGATCTACACCGCGAACCGCCTGAACCTCTCCACCGCGCACGTGAAACGAGATATGCAAATCAGAAATACTTAGAATCGGATTATTCATAAGCTCACTCCCTGCGCTGTTATTTTTTCATTTTCGGATCGAATGCATCTTGCAGCGCGTCGCCGAAAATGTTGAAGGCAAGCATTGTAATGCTGAGTAGCGATGCCGGAATGAGCATTACCCACGGATAGAGCGTAAATACCGAAACTGCTTCGGAAATTAGCGTACCGAGTGAAGCAGCCGGCGTTTGAACGCCAAGACCAAGGAAGCTAAGGAATGCTTCGGCAAATATAGCAGACGGAACCGACAACGTAACCGTTACAATAATCGGTCCAAGTGTATTCGGAATCAAGTGGCGGAACAAAATACGCGAGCCGCTTGCGCCCATCGATTGAGCTGCGAGCACGTACTCCTGATTTTTGAGCTGCAAAATTTGACCGCGTACAATCCATGACATCGTAATCCAACCCGTAATCGACAAGGCGATAATGATCGTCGTTAAACCGTTGCCCATAACAACACCAAGCAAAATGACGACGAGCAAATACGGGATCGCGTACAAAATTTCAGCAAACTTGTTCATAACGCCGCCAAGTCTTTTGCCGCTAAAGCCCATAATTCCGCCGTAAACGACGCCAATCATGAGGTCGATCAACGCTGCCGTAAAACCGACGATCAACGAGATTCGAACGCCAAGCCATGTTCTGACGAACAAATCACGGCCCAAATTGTCCGTTCCGAACCAGTGGTCGCTGTTCGGCGCTAAATACGTATTGTCCAAATCGTTCGTGTACGAATTGTAAGGCGAAATCATCGGACATACAATCGCGAGAACAATGATTGCAATCAGGACATATAATCCGGACATCGCATATTTATTTTTGCGAAGTTTTGCCCAGCTCTCTTGAAACGTAGAGCGGCTTTCCGCAGTAATGATTTCGGACTCCGTATGTCTTTGCGGCAGCTTCGCGAACGGTGAATTCGCAGCTTGCTCGCTAGTCACGACATCTTTCAATTGAGTACTCATTTCTTAACGACACCTCCGCTAACTTTAATACGCGGATCAACAAAAATGTAAACAATATCGGTGATGAAACGGGCAGCCATCAAGATTACGGCGTAGAAAATCGTAATACCCATGATGAGCGTGTAATCGCGGTTAGAAATACTTTCAACGAAATGTCCGCCCAAGCCAGGAAGACCAAAAATACGTTCGACAACGACCGAACCGGTAATAATGTTTGCCGTCATCGGGCCTAGATACGTGACAACCGGCAAAATACCGTTACGAAGTCCGTGCTGCCAAAGAATTGCATGTGGCGACAAGCCTTTCGCTTTCGCAGTTCGTATATAGTCCGAAGTTAATACTTCGAGCATTGTTGAGCGAGTAAGCCTCGCGATGAATGCAATAGGAAGTGTAGAAAGAGCGATTGTCGGAAGGACATAATCTAGCGGCCCTTCAAGCCCTTGTACAGTAAAGATCGGAAATTTTACACCAAGGAAATATTGAAGCAATGCCCCAATAACGAAGTTCGGAATCGAAATACCGATAACCGCAATGAACATTGCCGCATTATCGATTAGCTTCTTATGCCTTAAAGCAGCCATCATACCGAGATATATTCCGACGATGACGGATACGATGATCGCAATAGCACCAACCTTAGCGGAAGTAGCAAAGGATTCTTTAATGATTGTCGTTACAGAGCGATTCTGACTTTTCATCGATTCGCCCAAATCAAGCTGAAACAAGTTTTTCATGTAAACCAAGTACTGCGTGCCTAGCGGCTTGTCCAATCCGTAATGCGCCATAATATTCGCCTTAATTTCAGGCGGAATTGCCTTCTCTTGAGTAAAAGGGTCCCCTGGGACAGCTTTCATCAAGAAAAAGGTTGCGGTGGCTAGAACTAGCAGTGAAATAATAATGTTAAAAAGCTTACCACCCAAATAACGAGCCATCCCAAGCCCCTCCCCCAATCATAAGAGAAGGGATATATATGGGAACCATATATATCCCTCTACCCTTAAATTCATTTCAAACTTAATTATTTCTCAATTGTGATACGGCTGTAATCCAAGTTACCGCTGAAATCAACGGAGTAGTTTTTCACATAAGGCTTGATCAATTGAGCCGAAGTGTAGTAGTAGATTGGCATAATCGCTTGATTGTCGCCAATCAGGATTTTCTCCGCTTTAGCCATTGCATCTACACGAGCTTTTTGATCGTTAGTCGCATATGCTTCCTTAACAAGCGCATCGTATTCAGTGTTCTTGAAGCCGATGTCGTTGTTACCGCCGCCTGTTGTGAACATGTCGATGAACGTCATTGGATCGTTGTAGTCAGCGCCCCAACCAGCACGAGCAATGTCATAGTTCAAGCTTTGACGGTTTTTCAGGAATACTTTCCACTCTTGAACTTCAAGCTTAACGTTAACGCCAAGGTTTTCTTTCCACATGTTAGCGATCGCTTCAGCTACAGTCTTGTGCAGACCTTCGTTGAAGGAAAGCGTGAATTCAGGCATTTCAGTCATGCCTTCTTCTTGAAGACCTTCAGCAAGCAATTTCTTAGCTTCTGCTACATCTTCCTTGAAGTAGTCGTCTTTCACTTCGGAGCGGTATTCGCCTGCAACGCCGAAGATACCAGTGGAAACAAATCCGTATGCAGGAACTTGACCTGCTTTAGTTACTTTTTCAACGATATCCGTACGGTTAATTGCCATCGAAAGCGCCTTACGTACTTTCACGTTGTTGAAAGGCTTCTTCTCGTTGTTGAAGTTGTAATAATAAGTGCTTGCTACGCCTTTAATTTGAAGCTCTTTGTTGTTCTCTTTGCGGAACTTGTCCAGTTGCTCTACAGGAATATCGCCAGTTGGCTTACCTGTCCAGTCAAGCTTGCCTGTTTGGTACATGCTAAGCTCAGTGTTTGCATCTGCAACCATCGAGAATTTAACTTTGGACAATTTGATTTCATCTTTTGCCCAGTAGTTTTCGTTCGGTACAAGCTCAAGGGAATCGCCATGTTTCCAAGCAGACATTTTGAACGGTCCGTTGCTGATGTAGTCTTTTGCTTCAGCAGCCCAGTTCGCGTTCGTTTGAGCCGATTTATGAATTGGATACAGCGTGAAGAAAGCTGTAAGGTTCAAGAAGTAAGGAGTTGGGTTTTCCAATTCAACTTCAAGCGTTTTTTCGTCGATCGCTTTAACGCCCAGTTGTGCAGCGTCAGTTACGCCATCTTTCGTGTTGTACTTAGCGCCGTTCTTGATGTAGTAAAGTTGGTAAGCGTAAGGAGCCGGTGGGTTCAAGTTCGGATCCAGCGTACGCTTCCAGGAGTATTCAAAGTCCTGTGCTGTTACAGGGTCGCCATTGGACCATTTTGCATCAGAGCGAAGGTGGAACGTATATTTCTTGCTGTCGTCCGAAACTTCCCATTTCTCAGCTACGCCCGGAACGACTTTACCAGTCGCATCCAGACGAGTCAAACCTTCAAAAAGGCCTGTAAGCACTGTGAACGATACTTGGTCTTGTGCTTGTGAAACATCCAAACTAGGTGGTTCGGTCGTCAGGTTCATTCTGAACTCTTGATCAGCACCGGAACCGCTTTTGCCACAGGCAGACAATACGCCTGTGAGGACAAGCATGAGTGAAACTAGAACTAGCAATTTCTTTTTCATTCTTCGAACCCGCCTCCGAAAGTTTGTTTATTTTTTTAAACCCGTAGCCAATAATACACCCAATTTAACAATTTGTAAAACACATTTTGAACACTTGTAAAGATTTTCTATCTGTCCATGTTATGTTAACTGACAAACAGCTGACGGGAAAGTTGCAAACCATTGTAATCTCTGACTTTCTCGTCCCTATTATGCCACAAAAGAAGACGACCGCAGCAGGCCAAATGTTGCCTGCAACGGTCGTCTTTGCATCTTACCTGGAATATTATTGTCCGTTCGTGCCTGCGTTTGCAGCCGGCACTTCAGCGTTAGTCGCATCATCCGCTGTCAACGTGTTTGTGATATTCGCTTTGCTCTTCAGATCCTCCAGCCAAGCCTGGGAAAGCTCTTGCACCTTCTGGGAAATGAGCTGTTCCTTGATTTCGGCCTTCTTCTCATCCAGCGTAGCCGCTTTCGCTTCCTTGTGCTCGGCCCCTTTGATGATGTGGTAGCCGTAATCCGTCTTAATCGGCTCGCTGAGCTCGTCTTTCTTCAGCTTGAACGCTGCGGCTTCGAAAGCCGGGTCCATATCGCCTTTGCCGAAGAAGCCAAGGTCGCCGCCTTGGTCTTTGCTGCCAGGGTCAGTGGATTTCTCTTTCGCCAGCTGCGCGAAATCCGCGCCTTCTTTCAGCTGCTTCAGAATGGCATCGGCCTCTTCCTTCGTAGCCACCAAAATGTGCGAAGCCCTCACTTGCTCCGGCTGGTCGAATTGCGCTTTGTTCTCTTCGAAAAATTTCTTCACATCTTCGTCCGTTACTTTCGTTTGCGGTTCCAGCAGCTTTTTGATCCGAAGCTGCATCGGCGTTTGTTTCTTCAAATCTTCGACCGTCATATTGGCCTGCATCAAGGCAGCCTGGAAATCATCTTCGGTCGGGAATTGCTTCTTGATGTTGTCGATTTCCTTGTCAACGTCAGCATCCGTAATCTTGATGCCCGCTTTGTCCGCTTCCTGCTTGATCAGCTCGTCCTGGATCAGGTTGTCCAGCGTTTGCTGGCCGCCAAGCTTGACCATTTCGTCATACAGCTGATCTTTCGAGATGGAAACTCCATTTACCGAGCCGACCGTCTCGTTCTTGCCGCCGCCAAACGGGGAAATCAATACGACCAGCAATACGAGTGCGAGTCCGATGGAAATGTACATCCAAGCTTTGCCGCCGCCGCTCTTGGCTGCCGGAGCCGACGATGTCGCCGCAGCTGCGCGGCGCTTGTCCCGCTCCTCTTCCTCATCTCCCTCTAGCTCGTTGTCTATATCCGAATCAGCAAGCTCCGTTTCGGGCGCTTCGGACGCATTCTTCGCGTAGACATTACCTTTCTTATCCTGTTCTACAGCCTCAAGCTCAAGCTCGTTCTCGTTACCTTGCTTCTCTTTCTCGTTCAACTTGAAAACTCCCTTCGGCAAATGAAAATCAGTAACGCTTCTGTGTCACTATACCAGATAATGCCCGGCCAAACCTTAAGATAACATGAAATAGAGCGAAATAAATCGAAACCCGTCAAAGCAGCCAGGCATGAACCGGCAGCAAAAGGACGGGCGTGAACACCGTGCAAGCGGCCATGGAGAATCCGCTTAATCCTCCTTGTTCCTCCGATTCGGACAGCAGCTTCGCCGAACCGATCCCGTGCGCAGCCGCACCGATCGCGATCGAAGATGCAATGACGCTGTCTACTCGGCACAGCCGAAGGAGCGGCAGTCCCGCTACGCTGCCGACAAGACCGGTCAGTACGGTTAACGCGGCCGTCAGCTCAGGCGATCCGCCGAGCCAACCGGACAAATCCACGGCTACCGCCGTTGTGACCGACTTTGGCAGCGTCGAGCGAAGAAAGGATTCCGTTCCGCCAAGCAGCAGAACGGACAAGCCGTTGATAAGAATGCCCGCCGCGCTTCCGACCAAGGCTCCGGCAAGCAGCGACGGCAGCATATGCTTTAGCCGCATCGCATGCTTATATAGCGGTACGGCCATCGCCACCGTCGCAGGACCAAGAAAGAACGTTACCAAATCGCCGCCTTCCCGGTAAGCGGCAAACGGAATATCGCCGATCCGCAAAACCAGATAGACGATTAGCGGGGCGCTAAGCAGCGGATGCAGCCAATTAAGCTTTCGACGGATGAGAATTGCCAGCACGTAAGCTCCCACTGACAGCACGGTGCCGAACATTGGATCGGCAAAACGTTCAGCTGCCATCGTGCTCACTTCCTTTCGGCCGCTTGACCAGCCTTTTCGTAGCCAGCCCGGTTATGAGCAAGATCGCAAGCGTCCCTGCGGTTAGACTCCCGATCGCGGCGAGCCAAGAGCTGCCGATAACGGACGCGTACGCGGCTGCGCCCGCAAGCAGCGGCACGAAGAACAGCATCATATGCTTCGTCAAAAATGCCGCGCTTTGTTCCACCCATTCAAGCTTCACGATTTGCAAAAATAAAGCTGCTGTCAGCAGCAGCAGCCCCAGAACATGCGACGGAAGCGGTACGCCCGCGAATTGGTGCAGCAGCCACCCCAGCCCGTCAAAGCCGATAATGATGCTTAATCCCCGCATTCGATCAGTTCACCCGGTTACGGACATCGCCCTGCTGGAACGAACGCAGATTCGATGCCGCAATCCCCATCAGCCTGCTGCGCGCTTCGACCGTTGCCCAGCCGATATGAGGCGTGATCGCGCAGTTCGCTGCATTCAGGAGAGGTTGATCTACGGGAGGCGGCTCGACGCTCAGCACATCCAATCCGGCTCCCGCGATACGACCGTTGTTGAGCGCGTCGGCCAAATCCTGCTCCGCGATATGTCCGCCGCGAGCCGTATTAATCAGATATGCCGTATGTTTCATCAGCCCAAGCGTTCGTGCGTTTACCAGCCCGGTCGTCTCGGGTGTGAGCGGACAGTGCAGCGTAACGATATCCGAATTCCGGAACAAATCATCAAGCGGCATAAATTGAACGGCTTCCAATCCTGGAACGGCTTTCTCCGTTCGCGTATGTACGACGACCTTCATGCCGAAGGCAAGAGCAGCCTTCGCGACCTGCTGGCCGATCTGGCCATAGCCGACGATTCCGATTGTTTTCCCGGCGAGCTCCATGAGAGGATGAAGAGAAAACGTAAAATCCGGACCGGCCGACCAGCGGCCATTATGTACGGCTTTGCTATGCTCGCTTACGCGGTAAGCATGCTCCATCAGCAGCGCAAACACGAGCTGGACCACCGAATGCGTGCTATAGTCCGGTACGTTCGTTACGGCCACGCCATGCTCCGCAGCCGCCTTCGTATCGACAATATTATACCCAGTAGCCAGTACGCCGATGTATCGCAGACCCGGTAGACTGCGGATCGTTTCCGCCGAGAACGGCGTCTTATTCGTCAATATGGCTTCCGCGCCAGCCGCGCGGCTTACGATATCTTCGCGGGCAGTCCGGTCATATACGACCAGCTCGCCAAGCTTGCCTAATTCATCCCAATTCAAATCGCCCGGGTTCAACGTGTACCCGTCCAGTACAACAATTTTCATCTGTTTTCCCGCTCCTTTCCTAATCGCCAAATCATCGAATTCGTCTAAATGATAATGCTATGTAGATCATACCTTATCTAGGCCAAGAAGCGAACAAGTTTTGACAAAAAACCGCACTATCGGAATGTTGCTTCACCGCGTCGACGCATATCTGGGTTGTAGCTTCATTACTGTAAAGCTTTTGCTCTAAAAAGTTTCTTCTATTATATAGTAGAGAAATTTGAATAATCTCTCCTATTAATAGAGAGCTGGAATATCCGATGCGATTTCATTGCTCCGGCTGGTGACCGGTTGAACCGATTGTTCCTATTCGTCCGCTCCGATCGCCAATCGGAGTCATTTCTTAGCGGAGCTTATATGCCTGTTCGGTCAAACGCAGCATTCGGTCTATCGACTATACAACAAGTGCAACAAAAAACCTCCGATTCATCATCGGAGGTTAATGGTTGGATTAAGAGGCAGCTTTTTGCCCCTTACCTATAGTTACAATGGCATCATGATCGACGGGGTTGAATTCTTTTTCGCTCTTAGCGATCACGACGGTTGCAACGCTGTTTCCGATCAGGTTCGTTATGGCGCGCGCTTCCGACATGAAGCGGTCAACGCCGAGCAGGAGCGCCATGCCTTCGACTGGAATGACATTGTTCGGGATGGCGGCAAGCGTCGCTGCGAGTGTAACGAAACCGGAGCCGGTGACGCCGGCTGCGCCTTTCGAGGTCACCATTAGGACGCCAAGCAGAACGAGCACTTGCACCAAGGTCAGATGAACGCCGTACGCTTGGCTGATGAACAGCGCCGCCATCGATAAGTAGATCGACGTTCCATCAAGGTTAAAGGAGTATCCGGTCGGTACGACCAGGCCGACAACCGGTTTGGAACAGCCGAACTTCTCCAGCTTCTGCATGACGCGCGGCAAAGCGGATTCGGAAGACGATGTGCCGAGCACGAGCAATATCTCGTCTTTGATATAACCCAGCAGCTTGAACAGGCTAAAGCCGTTGTAGCGGGCAATCAGATTCAAAACGATGACAACGAACAAGAACATGGTCAGGTAAACGGAGCCCATCATTTTGCCGATGGAGAATAGGGAACCCACGCCGAATTTACCGATGGTATAGGACATCGCGCCGAAGGCTGCGAATGGGGACACCTTCATGATCATGCCCACCAAACGGAAGAACACTTCGTTCAGCTTCTCGAACAGCGAGGTTACCGGCTTCCCTTTCTCGCCAAGGCCGGATAGCGCAAGACCGAACAGAACGGAGAAGAACAGCACCGGCAGCATATCGCCCTTAGAGAAGGCCGCCATCACGTTATCCGGGACGATGCCGGCGATAAAGTCGATGAACCCATGGCTGGTCTCGGCCGCTTGCTGCGTATACTTTTCCACATCCGACGCTTTCACGCCGCTATGGTTCATACCGGCACCCGGCTGAATCAGGTACATAACCCCGATGCCGATCGCCATCGCAAAGGTCGTGATCACTTCAAAATAGAGCAGCGCCTTTCCGCCGATACGCCCGATCTTCTTCATATCGCCCATGCCGGCGAAGCCGACGACGATCGTAAAGAACACGATTGGCGTGATGACCATTTTGATCATTTTGATAAAAATATCGCTGATGACCTTCATATTGTCCGCCCAGCTTGGGAATATAATGCCAACGATAATGCCTAGCACGATAGCGGCCAACACTTGAACGGACAAATTTTTGGCAAGCTTCTTCATAGTTGTTTAACCCTCCCGTTACAAATTAATGGCTTAACGCGGCACTTGGCTCGCGCTGCTGATCGCGGTCCGTGCCGCGTGCGCTTTCGCGGGCGCGCCGGGCGACGCCCGCCTCGTATGCGGCTTCGATAACCGCCTCCCGCACTCGCTCCACAACCGCTTGATTAAACACGCTTGGAATAATGTAATGCTCATTCAATTCGTCCGCGCTTACCACTGAAGCGATTGCTCTGGCAGCGGCCAATTTCATGCCTTCCGTGACGCGGGACGCCCGGCAATCGAGCACGCCGCGGAACATGCCCGGGAAGCACAGCACGTTATTAATCTGGTTCGGGTAATCCGAGCGTCCGGTAGCCATCACTCGCACGTAAGGCTCCGCTTCCTCCGGCAATATCTCCGGCGTCGGATTAGCCATCGCGAACACGATCGGATCCTTCGCCATGCGCTTTACGTCGTCAGGCTTTAACACGCCCGGGCCTGACACGCCAATGAAGATATCGGCGTCCTGGATCACATCCGACAGCAGGCCGGTCTCCTTGTTCGGATTCGTGTGCTCCGCAAACCACTGCCAGGCCGGGTTGTCGTAGCTGCCCCCGCGAATGATGGCTCCCTGACGGTCGACGCCGACGACGTTCGCAACCCCTGCCGCCATCAGCATCTTGGTGCATGCGGTACCTGCCGCACCTAAGCCGCAAACAACAACTTTGCAATGTTCAAGCCGCTTGCCGACCAGCTTAACGGCGTTCAGCAATCCGGACAAGAGGACGACGGCCGTACCGTGCTGGTCGTCGTGGAACACCGGTATATCAAGCTCCTGTACAAGCCGTTCCTCGATTTCAAAGCAACGAGGCGCGGAAATATCCTCGAGATTAATGCCTCCGAACGTAGGCGCCATCGCCTTTACGATGCGGATAATCTCTTCCGTATCCTGCGTATCCAGACAGATCGGGAACGCGTCGACACCGCCAAGCTGTTTGAACAGCATGGCTTTGCCCTCCATGACCGGCATCGCGGCCTCCGGACCGATGTTGCCGAGTCCGAGCACGGCTGAACCGTCGGACACGACCGCAACCGTATTTCTTTTGATGGTCAGCGTGTGGGCAAGAGAAGGCTTTTCCGCAATCGCGGTGCACACGCGGGCAACTCCAGGCGTATATACGCGGGACAGATCATCCCGGTTCTTGATGGGGTACTTCGTGCTCATTTCGATCTTGCCCCCGAGGTGAAGAAGGAAGGTTTGATCCGATACATGGATGACGCGAACCCCGGGCAGCTTGCCGATCAGACTGACAATAAGCTCCGTATGCTTGGAATCGTAGACGTTTATGGTTAGATCCCGAACGGTCGTCATTTTCTCGGTGCGAACCACGTCTATCGCGACAATATCGCCGCCGCTTTCGCTGATCGCGGTTGCGATCGTTCCGAATGAAGCGTTTTCTTTTTGCAGCTCTAATCTTAAGATGACGCTGGTATTGGCTCCTGTTGGCATCGACATGGGTATATCCCCTCTCCAAAATCACATTTCTATGTCTTGTGTGCTTCATGTTAACGCTTTCATGCTAAATTGGGAATCATTCGGCCATATTGTGCGTTTTGGTCATTTTGGTCTCGGGAAACAAAAAAAAGCGAACCGCTGCTGCAGCGGTTCGCCTTTTAGCCATCCCTATTCCTGTTTCATCCGATATCGGTTAACGGGGCGGCCGACTCCGCCATACTGCACGTCAAGGGCCAGCTCACCGCTCTTCTCCATGTATTCCAAATACCGCCTCGCCGTTACCCGAGCCAGCCCAACCCCTTCCGAAACCTCTTCTGCCGAACAGGCCTTGACTTGGCCGAGCAGAAAGGCGCGGATCGCCTTCAGCGTCATCCCCTGCAGCCCTTTAGGCAGTTCCCCTTGGGTGTCGGATCCCTTCGTACTATCCCCGACTTCTCCAGGAACGGCCATATGGTTGTGCCGCTTCAGCATCCGGTCTAGTTCAAGCTGCGTCAGCTCCCCGCCTGCATCTATCGCTCTGTGTAGCGTAAGATAATGCTCAAGCGCGCTTTTTACCCGGTCGTACTTGAACGGCTTCATAATATAGTCGAGTGCCCCCAACTGCAGGACTCGGCGTATCGTCGGGGGATCGTTCGCCGCAGTAATGGCGATGACATCGGTGCCGGCTCCTTCGGCGCGAAGCTGCTGAAGCGTCTGCAGGCCGTCCTGCTTAGGCATGAAAATATCCAAGATGGCGAGATGCGGCTTATGCCGGCGAACCATTTCCAGCCCTTCGATCCCGTTCGACGCCTCCGCCACCACGCGGAAAGGGGCAACCCTCTCCACAAATTGGCGGTGTATGTCCCGAACCATCGGATCGTCCTCAATGAGAACGACGTTAATGGCCTGCATCGATGTTCTCTCCATCGCCGTCTCCTCCTTGCCGCTGCATAGGTAAGGTCAGCATCATGGCGGTCCCCTGCCCCTCGGCCGTTTCGATTCTCATAACGCCGCCCGCCTTCCTTACGATTTCGTCGATGAGGTACATGCCAATCCCACGGCTCTCCCCCTCTTTGGTGGAATACCCTCGTTCAAACAGGCGCCGTTTCGTCTCCTCATCCATCCCGCAGCCGTTATCTTCAACGAGGATGGAGAGCACATCCTCATCCTGTTCGATACTGATGAACACTTCCTTGTCTCCTTCGGTTCTCTGCAGCGCATCGAACGCATTCTCAATGAGATTGCCGAGAACGATCACCATGTCGTGGTTGTCAAGTGAAGCCGGCAAGCGCTCGAGCCAGCTCATTTCATCCAGCCGCAACCGGATGCCAAGCTCCTTGCCGCGGCTGATTTTCCCCATGAAGAGCCCTTTTAGGCTGTCACTGCGGATGCGTTGATTAACGAATCGGCTTTGCTCCTCTTGCTGCTCCGTGATCTCGAAGAGATAGTCCATCGCCCGCTTCTTATCGTCCAGCTGCAGCAGTCCGCCGATCGTATGCAGCTTGTTCATATATTCATGACTCTGTACGCGCAGCGCTTCAACGAAGCTTTGCACGCCCGTCAGCTCTTCCGCCATGCGGGTTACCTCGGTCCGATCCCGAAAAGTCGCCACCGCGCCGACCACCTGTCCTCCGACCGTAATCGGGATGCGGTTCGTGACGATGTGTGCCGGCCCAATGAACAGATCCTGGTTGTAGACGGGGCGATTTAGCTCGATAATTTCGGGCAGGCGCGTATCGGGGAGCACTTCCTCAATCGGCTTGCCAATCATATCCCCATTCACTCTCAGCATCGTTTTCGCCATATCGTTAAAGATCGTGATCCGCTTCGTTTTGTCGATTGCGATAATGCCCTCATGCATCGCCTGGAACGTAGCCGTCCGCTCGACGACAAGCTGCGCGATCTCATCCGGCTCCAACTCGAACATCTGCTTCTTGATATGCCCGGCCAACAACCATGAGCCCCATGTTCCGAACAGCAGGGTCAAGAACGCAATCACATAGATTTCTCCGCTCATGTCCCTAATCACGGCAGACAGCTTTGGAAGCAGCTTCCCCACCAAAACTACGCCTACCTGCTCGCGGTTCTCATTCATCACCGGCACGAATGCGCGAAGCGCGGTCCCTTTCTCCCCTTTGGCTCTGGACAGGTACGTATGCTCGGCAAACGACGACTTCTCATCCGTGCCGCGCGAGATTGTGCCGACTACAGCGTCCGTCGGATGAGTGCGGCGAATGCCGTTCATATCCATGACGACAATGTAATCGACGTCATTGACGATCCGAACCCGTTCCGCCGTATTCTTCATGCGAACGGCTTTCTCTGTTGAACTTGGGTCGACCAGTCCCTCCGTTACCGGCGGCAGCTCCGCGACGGTGCGAGCCGTAACCATTAATCGCCTTCCGAGCTCCTTCTCTTGAAGGTCGGCGATATGACCGGTTAGAACGACGCCTCCGATACATAGAGCAAACAATAGAATACCGAGCGACAAAATGGTGATTTTCCAGTTTATCCGTAACCGTCGCAGCATCCGCACACCTCATCCGCTGTCAAGCAGCCCTTGTCCTTAGTCGAATTATTGATTATCATAGCGTATATTACTCGAAAAGCGTAAACAATTCATTCCTGCGGCATTGAAGCCGATGGAGGAACGATGAAATCCTATATTGCTATCGCAGTTTTTGTTTGCCTTGGACTTCTTTCGGCGATTCTGGTCGGATTCCACTCCCGATTCGGCTCCGAGCCGCTGCCATACGATGACGAACAGGCCGAGCTAGGCCGCGATCTGGTGATCAAATTCAGTTACGTGGTCGCGGAAAACACGCCCAAGGGACAAGCCGCAGCCGACTTCGCCAAACGTGTGCGCGAGAAGACCAACGACCGGGTCAAAGTCGAGCTCTTCCCGAACGGCATGCTATTTAACGAAGATAATGAGGTCGAAGCTCTGCAGCACGGCTCGATCCAGATGATCGCGCCAAGCTTCTCCAATATCTCGAGTTTGTCACCGCCGTGGCTGCTGATGGACCTGCCTTTCGCGTTTCCTTCGGACGATGCGGTAAGCGAAGCGTTCCAAGGCGATATCGGCAAGCGTTTAATGGATTTGCTTGAACGAAGCAACATTGTCGGGCTTGCGTTCTGGGAGAATGGCTTCCGGCAACTAACGAGCAGCAAAGGACCGATTAAAACGCCGGAAGACCTGCGCAACTTGCGTTTTCGCATTCAGCCGAGCCGAGTAATCGATGCCCAGTACCGAACTTTAGGTGCCGAAACGCTCGCTTTGCCGTTCAATCAAGTGTACCGCAGTCTGGAAAATGGCACCGTAGACGGAGAAGAGAACAGCATCTCCAACATTTACTCCAAGAAGCTGTACCAGGTTCAAGACTATCTGACCTTGTCGAATCATAGCTATCTCGGTTACGGCGTGCTCATGAACAAAACGTTCTGGGATCAGCTGCCTCCGGAACTTCAGCGCGCGATTTCGGAAGCGATGGCAGAGACGACGATATGGGCCAACCGCAACGCTCGGATCATCAACCAAAAGCAGTGGCGCGAAATGCAGGCCGATTCAAACCTGCAGGTGTACGCATTGAGCAAGGATGATCAATCGCATTGGAGGCAGCTTCTGCAACCCGTCTATGATGAGTTTAGTCCTGTGATCGGACGCGAGCTGATGAGCGATTTGGAGCGGCTGCAGTTGAAGTACGCGGGCAAATAAACAAAAAACAGGCTGTATCATTGACGCCGATACAGCCTGCCTCTGATTCCGTTATGGCGTGTCATGTTCCTCTACCCCTAGCTTTCGAGCCATCCAAGCGGTTGAACTCGCTTGCAGCAGTATTGTCAGCATAATCGCCATGAACGTAACCGATGCGATTACATCGGAATGGGCAACGCCCAGCCCGGTAAGCATGCCCGAAAGCGCTGCCGGTATGACCCCAGTCTCCCGAACCCAAACCATAAACAACATTTCGCGCAAGGACCACCGTGATTTACGGTCTGGAACGGCTGAAGCGAAAACGGTTGCGGGCCGCGCAATAAACATCAACGCAAGAACGACAAGCAGGCTTTGCCACCAATAATCGACGAGTAAGTTGAAATCGACCTGACTCCCAAGCAAAATAAAGATGAGCATTCTCATAATAACGGTGATATTATCAGAAAAATGGATCATTTCCTGATGTTTTTCTTCCATATGCAGGCCAAAATCCGAAGAATTGCCCCATATCAGCCCAGCTACGAAGGTTGCCATAAAACCGCTAACGTGAATGATTTCGCCAATCAAATAGGCGCTTAAGGCAGTCAACATCATTGCAATCGTCGTATAATCGCGTAAAAAACCTATGCGCGTATGCGCGACCAAATAGCTAATGATGAATCCGACTATTAATCCGAGAACGATGCCGCCGACCGCAGTACGGATAAAATCCCAAGTAATTGTACCAACATCGAGTGCGGTCTCGCCTGTTGCGGCTGCAAGCAAAGCGAACGTTACGATCGAACCGGTCGCATCGTTGAACGCTGACTCGCTTTCGACCGTTTCCCGCACGCGTTCTCGAATCCTCACTTGCCGAAAGACCGGTATGATCGAAGCCGGATCTGTTGATGCAATCACTGCAGCTGCAAGCAGTGCATACAACCAATCTATGCCAAACAGCCAACGAATCGCAGCCCCTACGACAGCAACCGTGATCAAAACTCCTGGAACGCTCATTAATCCGACGGTCCAACCGACCTTCTTTAGGCCTTGCAGCTTAATATTACGTCCGCCATCGAACAAGATGATCGCCGACCCCGTTACGAGAATCAGCTGATTGGTAATCGAATTGCTTGATTCGTTAATCCAATGCAGTCCTTGTCCCAGCAGCATGCCTGCTCCAATGAACAAAACAACATCCGGCAGTCCAAGACGGTTCGCGATAACCCCTGCGATCATGCCGGCAGCCGCGATCAAGAGAAATAAGATGAAGATGTGATGGATCATTTCCGTCGTATTCGATTCCATACGTCAGCGGATGACCTCTTTTTCGAATTCTTCAATTTGACCGTTCGTTCCAATGACAACAATGACGTCCTTCTCCGTCAGCACATCCGATGCGGATGGCGCGATTATGACGCCTTGAGGCTTATTGATAGCAACAACGCTGCAGCCAAATCTTACGCGCAGATCAATATCCTGCAGCGATTTGCCGTTTAAGCGTTTCGGAACAGCCATTTCGGCAATCGTATAGTCTTTTGACAGCTCTATGTAATCAAGAAGGTTCGGTGATACCAATTGATTCGCAACCCTAATCCCCATATCGCGCTCTGGGTAAACAACCTGGTCTACTCCGACTTTCTCCAGCACGCGCCCATGCAGTTCGCTCAAAGCCTTGGCAACGACTTTTTTCATCCCGCTGTCCTTTAGCAATATGGCGCTCATAATGCTGGCCTGAATATCATCGCCTATTGCTACGACTCCGCAATCAAAGTTGCGAATGCCAAGCGATCGCAGCGCTTCTTCGTCCGTGCAGTCTGCAACAACCACATGAGTCAGTACTTGGCTCATTTCTTGAACGACTTCATCATTCTTATCGATACCAAGCACTTCGTAACCTAGAGCTATTAGTTCTTTCGCCAGACTAGAGCCAAATCGTCCTAGCCCAACGACAACAAACTGCTGTTTTTTCATAACGTTTTCCTCCTAGCCAATCGTAATTTTACCTTCCGGATAACGATATAATTCTTTTTCACTACGCGGTCCAAGCGCGTAGGCAAGGGTTAACGGACCAAGTCTCCCGGCATACATCGTCAGACAAATCAAAATTTTTCCGATCGTAGTCAACTGAGGCGTAAGGCCGAGCGAAAGACCAACCGTTCCGAAAGCGGATGTCGTCTCGAACAATACCTTGATGAACGAGTGATCCTCTGTCGTGGCGAGGCACATCGTAACGAATGTGACAAGCGCCAATGAAAGCATCGTAATCGTCAATGCTTTGAAAATCCGTTCTCGGGCCAGCCGCATCTTAAACATGACAATATCGTCCTTTCCGCGGATCATGGCAGCGACTGCCCCTATCAATGTCGCGAAAGTCGTTGTTTTTATCCCGCCGCCCGTTGATCCTGGCGAAGCACCGATAAACATGAGCAGGATAATGAAGAACTGCGTCGCTTGGCGCAGCGCTGCCAAATCGACCGTATTTGGACCTGCCGTTCTCGGTGCCACAGACTGGAAGAGGGAGGCCCATATCTTTCCTGACCAGCTTAATTCACCCAGCGTGTTCATATTAGTAAATTCAAATATGAAAATAACGATCGTCCCAACCGCGAGCAAGATTCCCGTCATGGACAAAACGACTTTTGAGTGAAGTGAAAGCCTTTTGCGCGCGCGGTATTCAATGATGTCGGACATCACGATAAACCCTATTCCTCCGAATATAATCAGCAGCATGGCTACCGTATTGATGATCGGATCATTAACGTAGTCTGTAAAACTGACGAAAGGAACCCCGAACGATCCGAATAAATCGAAGCCTGCATTGTTGAACATGGAAACCGCATGCCATGCACCGAAGTAAATGGCCTTTCCAAGCGGCATATCGAATGACCAACGGATTGCAAACAGAATCGCTCCCGCAAGCTCGATTGTGATTGAGTACAACAGAACTTTGCGTATCAGTCTGACGATGCCTTCTATGTTCGTTTGGTTCATTGCTTCCTGGAGAATGAGTCGTTCTCTGAGCGATATTCGTTTACGAAGTACGATGGCAAATAAGGTCGACATCGTCATGAATCCAAGCCCGCCAACCTGAATTAGACAGATGATGATCACTTGTCCCGCTACGGACCAATGGCTGCCGCTGTCGACCGTAACAAGACCCGTTACGCAAGTCGCTGAAGTTGCCGTAAATACGGCATCGATAAAAGGCGTAGTCGTTCCATCGCTGGAGGCGAATGGCAGTGTAAGTAAAAAGCCGCCCAAAAGGATGATCAATGCAAAGCCTGTTGCCAGAACACGCGGAGGTGGCCAGTGGGATATACGAAAAAATTTAAGCATGCTTCGGGCACCTCTTCTCTTCTTAATAATGTCACAATTAATACTTTCTTTAGTTGTTAATCTGTTCCTGCATCCCATATGGTTCCCCCTGTATGAAACGGAATACATTGCAATACTTTTGGAGGTATCCAGCTCCTTAACAGCCTCACTGCCTAGTGGTTTGGTCACCACAAAATAAAAAAACCACTTACTCATTAGTAAGCGGTTCACATAACTAATTAATTTATTCGTCCTCCTAATAAAAAACCGGGGCTCGTCTTTCGACTAGCCCCTTTCTAAAAGTAAGATGATCCGTTTAGATATCCAGTTTACGCGTGCCGATCCATTTTACCATTTCAGGATCGCGATGCGAGAAGAACAAGCTCTGCTTCGTATCTAAAGCAGCAATCAATTCCATATCCCCTCGATCTAATTCAAAATCGAAAATATTGAAGTTTTCAATCATTCTATCTCTACGAACCGACTTTGGAATCACAACGACTTCTCTTTGAGTCAACCAGCGTAAAACCACTTGAGCAACGGACTTATTATGCTTTTCGGCTACAGCAACTAATGCCTCATTCTGGAACAAATTATTTTTACCTTCAGCAAAAGGTGCCCAGGATTCAATTTGGACGTTATGTTCTTTCATAAATTTTGCATTTTCGATTTGTTGGTTGAAAGGGTGTGTTTCAACTTGGTTTACGGCAGGAGCAACTTCATTATGAAGCATTAAATCGATCAGACGATCCTCATGAAAGTTGCTTACGCCAATTGCTCGTACCGTGCCTTCACGATACAATTCTTCCATCGCGCGCCAAGATCCGTAAACATCCCCGTACGGCTGATGAATTAAATACAAATCCAAATAATCTAATTGCAAGCGTTTCAGTGAATTTTCGAAAGCTTTCTTCGTACGGTCATAACCGGTATCCTGAACCCAAAGCTTCGTAGTGATGAATAACTCCTCCCTTGCCACACCACTGCGTTTGATCGCTCTGCCGACTGCTTCCTCGTTTAGATAAGAGGCAGCGGTATCAATCAGCCGATACCCCGCCATAATAGCGTCATAAACGCTTTGTTCACATTCATTTTCATCACGAATTTGAAAAACACCAAATCCGATTATTGGCATCTCAACACCATTGTTCAAAGTTACTTTTTGCATGTACAAACCTCCATTTCTATTCATCAGTATGTACCAAATGTCACAATGATGGATATCCCATTCGTCTCGAATCATTGCCTAATCCTCTCACTGCCGCTTAAATTTCGATTGATTATGACCTATATAATTGAAACTATTTAAGAATGCCGGAACGAGGAAGATCAAATGTCAGAAATTATTACTACAAAGCAGCAGGAGCTCGGCAAAATTATTGAACAATATTCAGAAGGGGAAGGCGTTTTTAAAACCGCCATTCCGTCCCTATACTTCATGCGTCTGTCTAATACGAGTGAATCAAGCCATGGAGTATACAAGCCCTCCTTTTGTATGGTCGTGCAAGGGGCGAAGGAAGTTTGGTTAGGACAGGATCGATTTCGGTATAGTCCTTCCGATTACCTTGTTTCATCCGTACATTTGCCGGTTATTACCCAAGTCACTGAAGCCACTCCCGATGTACCCTACTTGGGTCTCAGGCTTGAATTTTCATCGAGTCAAGTTTTAAAGGTTTTAAATGACTCAGAACTTCGAGAACTTCCGAAAGAAAACTCTAAGAGAGCTATGTTTGTTAGCCATATTGAATCGTCATTAATGGATGCGGTAATCAGGTTAGCTCATTTATTAGATAATCCAAACGATATTCCTGTACTTGCTCCACTATATACGGAGGAAATTATTTATAGGGTGCTGCAGGGTAAGAATGGGAATATTTTAAGAGGAATCGTAATGGGAGAAAGCGCAATCCACCAAATTAGAGATGTTATTGAGCATATCGTAAATAGATACGATCGTTCATTTCGGATCGAGGAGCTTGCAGAATTAGCAAATATGAGTGTTTCATCATTTCATCGCCACTTTAAAGAAGTAACGGCCTTGAGTCCTATCCAGTTTCAAAAACAAATGCGACTTCAGGAAGCCCGGCGCCTTTTATTAACCGAGTCATTAGATGCAACTGATGTTGCGTATCGAGTAGGCTATGAGAGTACTTCCCAATTCAGCCGTGAATATTCCCGAATGTTTGGCTTCCCGCCTATTCTAGATATTAAGCGCCTAAAAGCATAAACGATCTTCAATTAGTTAAAGGCAAGCCATTGGCTTGCCTTTAACAGGCAGACGATTACAAACTTCTACCCAGCAAAACCCCGACTTGTTTAGCCATCTCTTTGGCCGAATAGGGCATTCCATTCTTGATCCACCATTCAATTACGCCTACGTAAGCAGTCCCCGCGTACTGCAGCATGACATCGTCAATTAACCCCGTATTTCTCCCGCTCTCTCTGTCGATCTCTCCTTTGAAGCCTTCCATAAATGAAGCAAGGAGCCGGGTTCTGAAAGATGACGGAGCCTCTTTGCTCGCTAACATGGTTGAATAAAACAAGTAATTTTTCTCGAAGAATTCAAAGTAAGGCACAAGTGCATCCTTCCAATCCATCTCGCAAGCCCATTCATTCATCTCTCCCAGCTCGTTTAGGTGAGCTTCTATGAGTTTATCCAGTAAATCATATTTGTCCTGGTAATGAAGATATATGGTTCCACGATTTACGTTTGCGCGGTCAGCCAGATCCTGAATGGTTATATCATCGAAATTTTTTTCTGTCATAAGCTCAATAACCGCTTTTTTCAAGGCTTCCTGCGTTTTAAGAATTCTCCGATCCATTTTAGCCACCGTACACCCACCAAACTTTCTAAGATAATTAACATTTTTATCGATTGTGTTGATATATCAACACATCCCGTTTCTTTAACCATTGAGTTTTCGCACCTGAATATATAATAATAGACACGTGTTGATTAATCAAATCGATTTGGTTAAACGTAACGGATCTAATATGGAAAAGGAGACTATGTTCATGTGTAAAACCCGCGTATTAAGTGTTCCCGCCGCCAAAGCGCCATTTGAGAAGACTACGATTGAAAGACGGCCATTACGGCCTGATGACGTCTCGATCGATATTAAGTTTAGCGGCATTTGTCATTCCGATATTCATAGCGCGCATGGAGATTGGGCCGGCGGGATATTTCCGATGGTGCCCGGTCATGAAATCGCCGGGATCGTAGCCGCGGTAGGCGAGAGCGTTACTAAGTTTACTGTAGGCGATCGAGTTGGCGTAGGTTGTTATGTAGACTCTTGCGGAGAATGCGAATACTGCCTCCGGGGAGAAGAACAGCATTGTGTCAAAGGCTTTGTAGCCACATATAACTCTTTGGATTACGACGGCAATCCAACCTATGGCGGTTACAGCCAGAACATTGTTGTAACTGAACGATTCGTCGTGCATATCCCGGATGGGATGGAGTTGAATGTAGCCAGCCCGCTATTATGCGCAGGAATCACCACTTATTCCCCGTTGAAACGATGGAATGCCGGTCCAGGAAAAAAAGTGGCGATACTAGGCATGGGTGGTCTTGGTCATATTGCTATTCAGTTTGCGCATGCGATGGGTGCGGAAGTAACCGTCTTAAGCCGGGCAAAAGATAAAGAAAACGAAGCGTTGCGTTTCGGAGCAGATCATTACTATTCCACGATTGAACCTGATACGTTTAAAACGCTGGCAGGCTGCTTCGACCTGATTCTAAACACCGTGTCCGCCAATATCGACGTTGATTTATATTTATCGCTGCTGCGCGTAGACGGAACGCTTGTTAATGTCGGCGCGCCAGCTGATCCAAGCCAATATAACGTATTCTCCTTAATCATGAGCCGCCGCAGTATTGCGGGTTCCTTAGTAGGCGGACTTCCCGAAACACAAGAAATGCTTGATTTTGCGGCAGAGCATGGCATTGCTCCTCAAATCGAATTGATCCGTGCCGAGCAAGTAGACGAAGCGTACGAGCGAATTTTGCGCAGTGACGTGCGTTACCGGTTCGTGATCGACATATCTACTTTAGAGAGCGAATGAAAGATAAACTTATTGATCATTCGCTTCGTTTGGCTCTGATTCTAGCCGCGTTTTCCGCTTTGGGGCCGTTTACGGTTGATATGTATCTCGCATCGCTGCCGCAGATCATGGATGATTTCGGAACGAACGCCTCATGGATTCAAGCGAGTTTAACCGCAAGTCTGCTCGGATTAGGTTTGGGTCAACTGATTATGGGTCCTTTAAGCGATCGTTACGGGCGACGCAAGCCATTACTGATCGCCATGATCCTGTATATTGTAGCATCGGTCGGTTGTGCTATAGCTCAGGAAATAGGATTCTTCATCATTTTACGGTTCATTCAAGGTGTTGCCGCCTCAGCCGGACTCGTAATTTCCCGTGCGATTGCCCGCGATCGGTATAGCGGAGTTGAAATGACGAAGTTCATCTCTTTACTCACGACGATCAGTAATGCGGCGCCGTTAATTTCGCCGAATGCCGGGAGTGCCGTCACATCTTTTAGCTCGTGGGCTGGCGTGTTTGTTTTTTTGGGCTTGTTGGGAATGTTATTGACGGCAATTACAAAATGGGGATTAAACGAAAGTTTATCTCAAACTCATCGCGTCCAAGGCGGCTTTATGATCGTAACAAAGAACTATAAACGATTGTTTCGCGATCGAAATTTTATGGGATACGCCCTTGTCAATGGATTATTGTTTGCCGGCGTATTCGCGTTTGTTGCAGGCACCCCGTTTATTTATCAGAACATGTTCGGTGTGTCGCCGCAGCTATTTTCGCTCCTGTTCGCAATGAATGGTCTTGCTATCATGGCTGGATCGCAAATTGTCACAAAGGCAACAGGACGGTTCAGTGACCATCATATTTTACGAGTTGGATTAACTCTAACCTTTTTTTCCACTTTGGCGATCTTGACGGCAGTCCTCTCGAAAGGGTCTTTAACGGCGATAGTTCTTTCTACCTTCTTATTTGCTGCATCCATCGGCATCATTGGACCAGTTTCAGTAACATTAGCGATGGAATCGCATGGGCAAATTGCAGGCAGCGCATCAGCCGTGCTCGGCACCCTTCAATTCGCGCTAGGGGCCATTTCTTCTCCACTTGTGGGGATCGCAGGCGAAAATTCAGCGATCCCTTTCGGAATCGTAATCTTCGCAACCAGCTTAATTGCCATCGGTTCTTATATGGTGCTTATTCGGAATGGGGAGCTAGTAAGTGAAGGCCAAAAAAACGCGGAAACATAAATGTGTAAGTCTATTGGAGGGATACAAGCATGGAAATCAGAAGAGTTGGAACACAGCCCTCAGGCAAAGGGCCATCTGAGTATTTTACGGGAACGGTTCGCATCGATCCGTTAATTGAAGCGGCCGAACCAGCGCGCGTAGCTGCAGCCAGCGTTACTTTCGAGCCGGGGGCAAGGACAGCGTGGCATACTCACCCATTGGGACAAACGCTGATCGTAACCGCAGGTAAAGGGAGGGTCCAACGTTTGGGCGGTCAGATCGAGGAAATCAGTCCAGGGGACGTAGTTTGGTTCCCGCCAGGCGAGAAACATTGGCATGGAGCATCACCGACGACAGCCATGACCCATATCGCCATTCAAGAACGCTATGACGGAAAAGCGGTTGAATGGCTAGAGAAAGTCAGCGATGATCAATACATGCCAAAGGAATGAGTGGTGGTACTCTTATGAGCTGTAACGCTGCGGAAGGCGATGCGCTTTTGGTCTCCAATCAAGTCGTCAGAAGCTTCGTGGATGAGGTGCTAGTTAAGGGTGAGAAGGTGATTCGCATCCATACGGCATGGCAGTTAAAGAACGGTTCAATATTGCTGTATGAATACTCTTCCAGAAACAATCCATCAAGCAGTTTTACCATTCATGACAACCTAGATCATTACGAGGAATTATTTAAACAGATCCGTGGATGATGCGGTAACTGTATCGTAAAAAAATGCCGCATGAATGCTTACATTCATGACGGCATTTTTGTTTTTAGAAGCAATCAACGAAGCCTGACTCCTTCATGGTTTGAGCAGCACTTACTCATTCAAATAGGTTGTGACCCGATTCTGGATCAGCTTAGCGACGGCATCGGCGGACTTCTGCCCCGCGAAGAACGCTTTGACTTCCTCCGCGATTATTTTCTGGACTGTCGTTTCATAGCCTATATTTCTTAAGCTGGCTTCGGACAGCATATCTCGGAGAACCTCAAGATTCTCGTCTGTTGCTTCAGCCGAAGCGCCGCCGCCTTTAGCAGCTACATTCTTATCGATACCATTCTCCTTCACGTCTTCGATTGCCTTTTCATTCACCGCTTTATTCATCGAGAATCCCGAATATCCCGCCGATTGCATCTCTTCGGACAGCAGAAACTTCATAAACTCCCAAGCGTCCCTTTTCACCTCCGAATTGGCGTTCATGGCGATTTGATTCGTCACGAGAAACGATATGCCCGATTTTTGTTCTGCGGCATGCGGCTTTTGATAGACCTTTCCATCCTTAAAATACATGCCAAGTCGTAGCAGATAATCGCTTGGGGAAGTAATTAAAGAATAGTATAAGTAGCTTTTTGTGAATTCCACCGCGTCGCCGCTTAACTCCTTCTCATCGTACATCTCCTTCACATCCGTCAGTAATTCCGTGAAAAAGGGAGTGTCGAACGATGCCTTGCCATTAGCCCCATCGATCAATCGGTTATAGTTGTCAGATACGAGATTATTGATCATCGCCTCAGGCGGCAAAAAACCCATGGAGTAGGTATGTCCGTTCTTGCCTGCCAACTGCTTGCTGATCTCGGCGAACTGGCTCCATGTCCAGTTCTTATCATCAATCGTAATACCGGCTTTCTTGATCCCACCAGCATCTCCGTACAATGCCTCCAAGTAGAATTCGACAGGCATAATATAGAGGCCGCCGTTCATTTTTGAACCATCCATGATGTTCATGTGGTATTGCTGCTGATCGAAGCCGGCATCCCGATTGATCCAATCATCCAAGTTTTCGAACGCGCCTTTATTCACGTACTTATCAATGGGCAATTCGACAGTCGTAAACGCGAATAAATCCGCTCCCTTTCCGGACAAAACCTCTGTAGTCGTAGATTTGATATATTTCTCCACCTCTGAAGCGCTTATCACGCCGCCACCCGTTGTAGAAAATTCTTTGAGTTCAATCGTCGTATTCGGATGCAGCGCTTCGTATTTTTCTTTCGCCTGCTTGTAGATATCGGTTGCGGCAAGTATCGATACGACAATCTTTCTCGGTTTATCGTCTAGCGGTTCAAGCCCCTGAGGGGCAGCATCAGCTTCAGCATTCGCTGCAGCGCTTGGTTCATTGCTTGTATTTTTTTGCGATTGTTGTGCGTCCGATTGCGATGTATTCCCAGTAGCGCTATTGTTGCTATTGCTATTTCCATTACATGCAGATAGGCAAATTAACATAAAACAGCTCAACATTAAAATCAGTGCTTTTTTCATTTTCATTCCCTCTTTCTGATTGGATGATCATTATTTCGTCATTACGCGAACGCGCTCTCCGTCCGTAACGGGGTCGCTGCTTGCAAGGATGACCGGTGAATCCGGAAAAATCCCTTGAAGCACGACCGTTTCGAACTCGTTCGAATCGCCGGTTTTAATCAGCATCTTGCCGACATGGCTTGTATCGCCTAACGGGCCCTTACGCTCCTCGACGACGTAAACGTACGTTGCTTCGCCTTCCTTATGGATGGCGCTGCTCGGAACCAGGATTCCACCCGTATCGGCAGAAACAAAACGAAGGTCAAGACGCGCTTGTTCGCCTCCACGGAGGGATTCATTTCTAACGGCAACCACGATGTTCATTTGGGTCTCCTTGTTTTCGATCCCCGTAACGATCCCTTCGAGCTTTGTCTCGGTTTCCGCTTGACCAACCTGGACGTCCAACTTCTGCCCTATTTTCAAATGCCCGCTAATTAAAGCAGGAACCTGTAGACTCATTTGATAGCCTTGACTGGAGGAAGCGAGTTGAACATCGGGACCGGCGCTGGCGGAAGCCATCCCATCCACGGCTCCTACTTTCGTCACGATGCCATCGAATGGAGCTTTCAGCTCGCGATTGCTGACCAACTCTGCCTTCATGCTGTCCAGATTGCGCTGCTGCATGTCCAACGTGAGGCGCGCGCTCTTGAGATCCCGCTTCGCGCTTCGTAACTGGATGTCATCTCCGCTAGTTGCGGCTTCGACATACCGGTCCTGTAAGCCTTGTACGGATAATTGCTGCTGTTCCAATTGCGATTTAGCGTCTAAATAACGGTTCTCGGCCTCCCGGCTTTCGTAAACGACCAGCGTCTGACCCTTCTTGACGAATTCTCCCGTTTTGACCTTTACGGTTTTTACTGCCCACCCCGCTTTGTTCGATAACGAAGCTTCCATAACCGGCTCCAAAATGCCGCTTCCGGTATAACTCTGAACGAGCTCCCCTTGTCGTCCGCTCGTAGTCCACACTTTCGTTAAATTCATTGTTTGCAGCGTATTGCTGAACAGGGTAAGCACGATTAATCCGCCGACAAACAAGGCGGCAAGCAGGCGAAGCTTCTTCTTCCTTCCGGTATTCGCTTGCTCGGTTTCTTGCCATTCCACTTGTTGGTTCTCCTCCTACCCTTTAATACCGGACATTTGAACGCCCTCGATGAAATGTGCTTCCGCGTTTAGAAATAACAGCACCATCGGCAGCATGTAGAAGACCGACGCAGCGAAGCCCACGCCTCTCGCTTCTTCCTGAACAACGGAAAGATATACCGACAGCGGCTGTTTAAAGTCATCCTCGAGAAAAATGAGCGGCTGCTCGACCATGTTCCAATAGTCAACGAACAAGAGAACGACGAGCGCCGCGAAGCCCGGTTTGATGAGCGGAACGATGATGTGAAGAAAAATGCGAAGATGACCGGCTCCGTCCATATAGGCAGCCTCAACGTATGCACCCGGGATCGACAGCATGAACTGCCTTAGCATGAACACGCCAAAGGCGCCGAAGATCCCTGGAAGCACGATGGCGCTTGCGCTGTTCAGAAGATCTAGCCGGTCGGCGATGATATAATTCGGCACAAGCGTCACTTGAAACGGCATCAGCATCGCCATAAGGTAGACGAAGAACAGCCTGTCCCGCCCCCGAAAGCGGAGCTTCGCAAAGGCATAGGCCGCAAGAGCGCCTACGATCACCTGTCCTGCAATAATGAGCGCAACCATATAGACCGAGTTCCAGAAAAGGTTCAAATAGGTCGGCGTCGCGATCAGCACTTTCCCATACTGGTCAAATGAGACCCAATCGGGTAGGAGCTTTAGATTAACGAATGCGTCCTTACCGCCGGTTGCCGCACCCGTCATTTTCCCGATCAACTCATAGTTCGAGCCGATTTCCTCCTCCGTCATGAGCGAATTGGTGAAGGATACGATAATCGGCAGCAGCATCAAGGTCGCGATCAACGCTAGCGGAAGCGTGATTGCGCACCTGGAAATAAAAGCTTTCCGTTTCATTGTTTCTCCCCGTCAGTCTAAGAAATGAGTAAAGCGGCGTTCCAATGCGAACATCCCCGATACCAGCGCGAGCAGGCAAACCACCATCAAAGCGGCGGCGGAGGTCAGCTTCTGAATATCGAGCGACAAGAACATGTTGTTCATGTAATGCTGCAGCATATAAATGCCGTCATGCGGATAATCGCCCGCGATCAGATACGTTTCCCTGAAGATCCGAAACGAGCTGATGAGCCCCATCAGGACGACGAAAAACATCGTAGGCGTTAAATAGATAAGCGTGATTCGGCTAAACTTATGGATAGCGCCCGCGCCTTCAAGCTCCGCCGTCTCGTAATAATCCCGTGGGATACTCTGCAAGCCGGCCAAAAACAAGATGATGTTGTACCCGATGTTTTTCCACGCGTAGACGACGGAGATGACGCCTCTCGCCCACTCCGATTTCATCCAATCGATCCGCGACAGGCCCAATTCATGCAGCCAGCTATTCACCGCTCCGTTCCAATCGAACAGAACCTGCCAAATCAGAACAACGGATGCGACAGGCACGACAAGCGGCAGTACGTAAGCGGTTCTGAGCCAATTGCGTAAGTAGACGCTTTGATTCAAGAGCAGAGCCAGCAGCAGCGATAACGCGATGGTGGTCGGAACGCTGACCGTAGTAAACAGAAACGTGTTCTTGGCTGCTTTCAAGAAGGAATCGCTCGCCAGCAGCTCCTTATAATTGGCGAGGCCGACGAATGAACCGCCGGTCGATCGATCCATAAGAGAGTAGTGCAAGCCCATTGCGAAAGGGATCAAGTAAAAGACCATAAATCCGAGCGCGCTGGGAGCAAGAAACCAGATGGCTATGAAGCTGTGCCGCCGCATGACTTTGCTATACATGGCTGACAGCCGTACCCCGCCCATTAACGCAGACCTTCGATGACGCCATTGACGATGGCCGTCGCGATTTGCTCTTGAAAAGACTCGGTTTTCATTCTGGCTTCCTCGTCCTCGTTCGAAATGTAGCCGAGCTCCAGCAATACGGCCGGCGTCGCGTTCTCGCGGATCACATGGTAATCGCCGAACTGCACGCCTCGATCTTTCGTTTGAATGTCTTGTCTGAACAGCTTGTCATGAATGATCCGGGCAATCTCCCGATCCTGCGGTTTGTTGTAGTACGTCGTCATCCCGTACACATCGCTGGACTGAAAAGCGTCATAGTGGATACTGATGAACAAATCCGCATGCGCGGTTTGCGCGACTTCCGTTCTCCCTTTCAGCGAAATCGTCGTATCGGCTTGTCTGGTCATGACAACCGTTGCTCCTTGTTCCGTCAATTTTCGTCCAATATGCTGCGCGGTCTGCAGTGTTACCTCTTTCTCGTACGTTCCCGCTCCGCCGATCGAGCCGACATCCTTGCCGCCATGCCCGGGATCGAGAACGATCATTTTTCCTTTCAAAGGTAATTGGGGTTCTTTGCTCGCCGTTACGGCTGCGGCTTGGACTACATCTGATTTCTCCTTCGTTGCTCCTTCGGTTTGCATTTGAATGAAGCTGGTGGACAAGATGACACCGACAATGGCTAGGGCTATATATTTAGTGGATGTTTTCATGAGTACATCGTACAAGCTGGCGATAAAGACCGCGTGGAGCCGAAATAAAGATGGCATAAAGATGGATGACGAACTAAAAAACCGCTTGCCCGAGAGGTATAGATCACCCTCTAGACAAGCGGTTAAGCTTATTTCTTATTTAGGCTAAAGAAAAATACGACGCCATCCTCCGTATTGGCCGCGCCGTATTCGACTCCGTGCAGCTCCAGTATATTCTTGGAGATGGCAAGTCCAAGTCCCGTACCGCCATCGGCCCGCTGCCTTGAAGCATCTCCCCGATAGAAACGATCCCACACTTGAGCAAGCTGTTCTTCCGGAATATGGATGCCTTTGTTCTCCACGCGAACCAGGATGCGGTTCGTTGCCTCCGTCATGGAAACAATGACTTCCTGCTTCTCCGGCGTGTAACGTATCGCGTTCGTCATGAAATTCGTGATCACTTGCTCGATCCGATGCTGATTGGCAACAACGAGGGCGGGAATAACTTGCAGGCTCAAGCGCAGTTGCTTACTCGTGATTTCGTGCGCCAACTGCACGCAAATCGCTTCGATCGACTTATCGATATAAAATTCGTCCATCCGCATCTTATAGGTACCCGACTCGTATTTCGCCAGCTCCAGCATATCGACGATGAGATGATCCATCTTGTCGACTTCCTGCTCCATCGCTTCGAAGTAATGATCCTTCTTGTGCACCGCTACGCCGTCCTTGAGGATCGAAATGCAACTCTTCATGACGCTGAGCGGCGTCTTCAGCTCGTGGGATACGCCTGCGATAAAATCTTTCCTTGTGCGTTCCAGCTGCTTCTCCTTCTCGATATCTTCCCGCAGCTGGCCGATGTACGAATGCAGCGTAGCCGATAATTGATTGATGTTGCGCGACAGATCTCCGATTTCGTCCTTCGACCGAATAGGAATGGTTTCCGAGAAATCAAGACCGGCGATTTTTTTCGTCGTCTCATTGATGCGCAGCAGCGGTCGTGCGATTTTCAAGGAGAAGTACAGCGAAGCAATCAAGATGAGGACAATTACAAACACGACGATATAGACATAGTAGTCCTTCATCATTTGCACGGCTTCGTCCACCGGCTGCAACGATGCCATGGCGAAAATGTAGTTGGTCGTACCGTTGTCATAATGAACCGGCTGGATGAACACTTTGTACTTCACGTTATTTTGCTCGTAATCCTGGATCAAAAGCTGATCCGTCATCCGAATGTCCTCGAATAGCAGCTTTTCTTGAAAGGCAGTGATCCGTTCCAAAAAGAGCGGATTGGAATAGATCATGTCCGATGAGCCTCCGCTTTGCGGAAACCGGATGTCCGTGACGGTGCCAAATAGACTTGAATAATTCCCTTTACCCAAGAGGAGCGAATTCCTGCTTGGCTCAGGCTTTCTCTTCCCGTTCCCGAAAGCTCTGCGCTTGAACGCTTCATTGGCGTACAGCACTTCCCCGGACGGATGGAGCATGACAATGGGAATGAGCATGGAATAGCTCTTTATCCCTTGAATCAACAATTGGTCCCCAATCGCGATCAACGCTTGCCCCGAAGCCGCTTCCTCCGTGCTTAGGAGCGTATAGAGAGGTACTTTAATGCGCGCTTCCCGTTCCTCTTTCGTCATCGCCTTCAGCAATTTGATTTCCAGGTAAAAGTCGTTAACATGCTTAAGATTGCCAGCGTGATCCAGGCTTGTAATCGTCACATTGTTATTTCTGTAAAAATCCTGCTCAAGCGATTGGATGGCAAGCGAGTTGCCCTCTGCATCCCCGTAAGCCGTCTTGAAATCCGTCAGCTTGGCTTGCAGGTCGTTGACTTTGCGATTCGCATAATAGTCCTTGAAAAAGATCGTTTGTCCGACGTAAATGACGGCCAAGATAAGCATGCACAAGGCAGCCGTGAGCAGAAACAATTTCGCTACGATTCCGACTCTCATGCTTGAGCCTCGAATTTATAGCCGGTCCGAACGACCGTGGCGATCATGGCTGCCTTATCGCCGAGCTTCGTCCTTATGTTGCGGATGTGCGTGTTCACCGTGCGATCGTCGCCGGTATACTCGTAGCCCCATATCTTCGTAATTAACTGCTCGCGCGTGATCACGATCCCTTGATTTTGCATCAGGTACGTAAGGATCTCGAATTCGGTATGCGTAATTGGAACTTGAGCCCCGTCAACCGTAACGGACCGCGATGGAAAATGAACCCGAATGCCGTTGATGGTTAGACCATCCTCCGGTTGAGTCGCCTTGCCGGTCCGGCTGCGGCTTTCAAGCAGGCGTTTCGCTCTCGCGAGAAGGACAGGCGGACTATAGGGCTTGGTCACGTAATCGTCGGCGCCAAGCTCGAATCCAAGCAGCGTGTCGTCTTCATCGACTCTGGCCGTCAGCATAATGATGGGGACATCGGATTGCTTGCGAATTCGGCGGCAAACCGACCACCCGTCCAATTCCGGAAGCATGATATCCAGCACAATCAGATCCACTACATGCTCCTGAAACAACGCCAGAGCAGCCTTCCCGTCGGCCGCCTCAAGCACCGCATAGCCTTCATTTAAGAAATAATCTTTACTTATTTCGCGCAATATGTCTTCATCATCGACGATCAGAATGGTTTTCATGTTGGGCTCCCATTGTTGCGGTATTCCGAATCAATTTATCAAACGCGTATCAAGAACACATGCATCTGAGGTTAAGATGAGATAAAGATAGGTATAAAAAAAGCCACATGGCGTTAACAAACCGCTTGTGGCTTACTATTCCCACTTCATGGATTTTCTAGCTTCGTCCCTAACCGGACATTTCATAACCTGTTACAAAAAAATCCGGGGCTCGTCTTTCGACGAGCCCCTTTCATGGGAGAGGAGAAACCGGACGAAGAGCTTATGGGGAAACGTAAGTCTTCTCCGCGGTTGTCTACGGCATCTCGCGACGCCGATATCTTCAGAATGCCCAGTTCAGGAGCAATTATACATCGTCAAATCAAATTCTTCCGATGAAGCACCGCCAATAACCGGTAGAAATCGTAGCTGCCTCCCGACGGCGTATCGATGAGCTTCGCCCTTAACGCGGCATCCACCGCGCTCTGAGCCCAGGAAGGGGCCGCATCCATCCGATTGCGCGCATCGGTATCAAGCGCCCACAGCTGCAGCTCCTTCAGCGCATCCGTCTGGTCAAGCAGCGCCTCGCTCAACCGCTCGATCTCCTCTTTCAAGCTCGCCACCTGCTTCCGCAGCGCCTCGTGCGCTTCCATTTGTTCGGCTGTCTCGAATTCAACTCCTTCGCTTACCGCATCATGTTGGAATAAGCTGCTATCCTCCATGATCCCGATCAACTTCTCCGCATAGGCCGGATCCGCCGCATAACCGCATTGGAAGAGCATCTGTGCTTGCATCACCGGATTCGCCGCCGTCCAGACGGGGATATACCGGCTTCGTGCCAACAACAAATCCTGGTCCTTATAGTAATCATAGATGCTATCGTAAGCTCGAATGGTTACGGTTACCGGAACTCGTTGTCCGTCAACCGCTTCACAGATCCGTTTTGTCACGACACGGCCCTTCCAGTATTCGTTCGTCACCCCGGTTCCGACTTGATAACCGCAAAGATTGTTCCAATCCGGAATATTCCCGCCCGTCTCATGCCAGCTTTGGGCAAGACGTACCGACGGAAATATCGGAGAGCCCTCCGCTTGAAGCCGTTTTGCGATGGGAAGCAGCAGGGCAAAGAAAGATGGTTTGTCCAGCTGTACTGGTCACCTCCCTTCCAAACATCGAAATAGGTCCCTATTAGTATGTATATGATCGATTTGATAGATTTGAAACCGGCAAAAGTCCGGTCCCTGCAGGCAGGCGATGCCCGCATGGGTAACGAACGCCCAGTCGCGGTGCTGCATAGGATATAGGCAACAGCCGCATGAAAGGGTGATTGTAGGTGGAATTGCAACTCGTTCCGCTGCATTGGGTGTACCTGGCTTTTATTGTGTTTATATTAGGCGTGCTGATCAAACGACGCGATACGACGCTCGTTTGCGTCGTTGGTATTTTTGCGCTTGGGTTGATCGCTACCGAGAGTCTGAGCGGTTCGGTCAGCGGCGTCTTCAACAGCTTCATTTTCGCAACGAAGGAGCTGCTCGGGACGATCTTCATCATTTCGATTATCGTTGCCATGAGCCGGATATTGATCATTACGGGCATCAATGAAGTGATGGTCCAGCCCCTGACGCATTTCCTGCGAACCCCGGCGCTCGCTTTCTGGGGCATCGGACTGATCATGATGGTGACGTCGTGGTTTTTCTGGCCTTCTCCAGGGGTTGCTTTGATCGGCGCCGTTCTGCTGCCTGTAGCGGTGCGCGTCGGACTCCCGGCGCTCGGCGCGGCGATGGCGATGAACCTGTTCGGGCATGGAATCGCTTTATCCGGCGACTATATCATTCAAGGCGCGCCGAAACTGACTGCCGATGCAGCCGGGCTGCCGGTAACGGCCGTCATGGAAGCGAGCGTCCCGCTCGTCATCGTAATGGGAGTCGTGACAACGGTTACAGCCTTCTGGATGATGCGTCGCGATATGCGTACAGGCAAATGGAGAGACGGCTTGATCGCGTCCGGACAAAATCCTGTGAGCACCTTATCCGAGGAGCGTGTCGAGCTGCCGATGAAATGGAAGCGGACGCTCGCGGTGCTCATCCCGCTGCTGTTCATCGTTGACGTAATCGCGATGTTCGTGCTCGATCTCCAGGGCGGCGACGCGACGGCGCTCATCGGCGGCACGGCCGTATTCATTCTGCTGCTTGTCACGATGCTGGCACACCGGAACAAAGGCTTGGAGCAGACGACGGCCTATCTCATTGAAGGCTTCCAGTTCGGTTTCAAGGTGTTCGGACCCGTTATTCCGATTGCGGCATTTTTCTATCTGGGGGATTCGGCGTTTGCGGAGCTGTTCGGCAGCGTGCTGCCCGAAGGCTCGCACGGCATCGTCAACGATCTAGGCGTAGCGCTCGCCAATCACGTGCCGCTCAACCAGGCGATCGGCTCCGTGACGCTTACCGTTACCGGCGCCATTACCGGCCTTGACGGCTCTGGCTTCTCCGGCATTTCGCTTGCCGGCTCCATCGCCCAGCTCTTCGCGGCGGCGATCGGCTCCGGCGCGGCGACGCTCACAGCGCTCGGCCAAGTCGCAGCCATCTGGGTCGGCGGCGGAACGCTCATCCCATGGGCGCTCATTCCGGCCGCGGCCATCTGCGGCGTGGATCCGTTCGAGCTTGCCCGCCGCAACCTGAAACCGGTTATTTTCGGTCTAATCGTAACGACGATTGTCGCCATGTTTATTATCTAAAACAAACACACCCGCTGCAAGCCGGCTTTCGGCCTTGCAGCGGGTGCGTCGTTTAGCTTCGTTTGCGGCGGAAATAGAGAGCTCCGGCTAAACCGGCCAGCGTAAGCGCGCTAAGCAGCCTCCAGTCGAAGCTATACGGCATGCCTGCAGCATCGTTAATCGAAGCGGCCCGCAGCGTGCCGTCTTGCTGCTCTTCGAGGCGGACTTCAGCATCCTCATCGACTTGTCCTGCACGTTGAAGCCCTGTTTTGGCCCCGTACATATTCGAATTATAGGTGCCTGCATTCCCTCCCGCGTAGAGCTCGCCGCTCGGCAGAAACAGCACTAAAGTTGCAACGATGGTAACCAGCCATTTTTTCATTATCTAAACCTTCCTCCGGCAGTTCAATGCGCTTGTTACCATAGGTGTTTCCAGGTAAGAGAATTTTATGCGTCGAAGCCCCATCCACGAGCTGCTTGCAGAATAAAAAAAAAACGGGAATCAGATACCTAGGTACCTGATTCCCGCTGACATGCTTCGCATACGCCGTAAACCTCAAACCGGTGATTGATGATTTTGAACGAACCCGGCAAATCGAGCGACTGCTCCATCGGACAATATTCGAAAGTAAGCGTCTTCTCGCAGTTGATGCAAATGAGGTGATGATGATGGTGGGACAAGCAGCTTACGCGGAACTTCAAACCGCCCTCCATAAAATAAAACTGCTCCAGCGCCCCCATCTCGCTCAATAACCGCAAATTCCGGTACACGGTGTCGAAGCTGACGCTCGGATAAGCGACCGACATTTGATCATAGACATCCTTCGGCGATAAATAGCCGTCGGTTCTGGCGAAGATTTCGGCCAGCTCGCGGCGCTGCTCCGTAATGCGCCAGCCGTTTTGAGACATAATCTCGATCATTTGCTTAACCGTATCCTGCGGTTTCATCGGCTCTGTATGAGAATGAGAATGGGAGTGCGATTGGGTTTCTGACATGAGTATTCGTCCTTTTTTCCGGAAGTCATATCCCTAGTGTAGCATAAATCTCCCGAATTTCATCCCATTAGCGCAATTTCATCCAAACGGTAGATCCGAATCGCATTTGCGAGAAGCTGCGTCTCGGCTGCTTCGAGCGAAATACCTTTCAGCTTCGCGATAGCCGCAGCCACTTCCGCGACCATCCCGGGCTGCGTCACTTGACCGGCAAAATGGCCCTCGAACGGCCAAGGACCATCGGTTTCCGTCATCATCAGCTCAAGCGGATAGGCGCGGACAAGCTCCTGAATCTCCTCTTCATAACAAACATCCGGCGTAATGGAAATGGAATATCCGCGGGCGATCATACGCTGAACCGTTGCGGGCGAGCCTTTGAACCAGTGGAAATGCGCATGCTTCACCCCATGGCGCTCCAGCAGCCCGCACGCTTTATCCGCATCCTCGTAGACCGCATGGAGCACAATCGGACGGTCGAGCTCCGCGGCAAGTACGGCGAATCGCTCCAGCAGAGCCAGATAAGGCGCTTCATCGAACCGTTCGCCCGCTTCCTCGGCCGCCTTGCGCGAATAGTAAGGGAGCCCCACTTCCCCGATGGCAAAGGGTTCGCCGGCATGAAAACGCTCCTTGATCCAACCGAACAGCTGATCGAGCTCCTCGCCGGCCGGAAGCTCCTGTTCCGGATGAAAGCCGTACGCCGGCAGGATTCGGCCTGCGAATCGGCGAGCCAGCTCTCGATTGACGCGGCTCGATCCCAAATGCATGGATACCGCAACGACTGCCGCAATCCGGTCTTGATGAAAAGCTCGATTCAGAAGCGGCAGCCGCTCTTGTTCTTCATACAAATCCAGATGGATATGGGCATCGACCCATTTACGAGGCAATGCCTCTCCGCTAGTTGCCATCACCGTCTCGCCTCCGCCGGTTTTAATAGCCCGTATAGCTCTTGTTTCATGCCGACGAAAGCCGGATCGCTCCAGAGCGCTTCCGAGCGCGGTCTCGGAAACGCAACCTCAATCTCCCGAACGATGGTCGCCGGCGCGCTTGAGAGGACGAGAATCCGATCCGAAAGCAGCAGCGCTTCCTCGATACTGTGCGTCACGAACAGCACCGAGCGCTTCGCCTCTTCCCAAAGCGACAGCAGCCAGGTCTGCATATGCATTCTAGTCAGCGCATCCAGCGCGCCAAACGGCTCATCGAGGCACATGAGCGGCTTCGGCGACAGGAGCGCCCGCAAGAAGGACACCCGCTGCTGCATGCCGCCGGACAGCAGATGCGGAAATTGATTCGCCGTGCCGCCGAGACCGATCCGGTTCAGCCACTCGATGGCCAGCTGCCGAGCGTGCCGCTTCTCAAGACCGCTGATCGTCAGCGCCAGCTCGATATTGGCCGATACGGTCAGCCACGGCATGAGCGACGCTTGCTGGGGCATATAAGCGATATGTCCTTGCTCGCCGATCGTGCTTCTGCCGTCGATCCGGATGTCGCCCGAGGTCGGCAGCTCCAGGCCGCCGATCAAGTGAAAGAGCGTCGTTTTGCCGCTTCCGGACGGGCCGATGAGCGAAACGAACTCGCCTTCCGCGATATGGAAAGACACGTCTACGAGTACCTGCTGCGGGCCGCGGGAGCGGGTATCGGCGAAGCTTTTATGTAAACCGTTTACTTCCAACGCGTGCTTCATGACGTCTCTCCCTTCACTTTGCCGCGGTTATAGAGATGCTCGGCCAGAGCGATCGCCCCGAACATCACCAAGCTCAGCAGGACGATCAAAGCAATGGCCGCAAACACGTTGGCCGTTTCGAAGCCGCGCTGCGCCAGTAGAATATAGTAGCCGAGCCCTTTGCTCGAGCCGATCGATTCCGCGTAGATCGCGGTAATGACGCTGTACGATGCCGCAATCTTAAGGCCGGAAAACAAATGCGGCACCGAGCTTGGCAGCTCCAGCCGCCAAAACAGCTTCCGTTTCGAAGCGCCGATCATCCGCAAGTAATTGACGAGCTTCTCATCGCTTTGCATAAGCCCCGTGAGCATCGCCACGGCAACCGGGAAGAACGTCACCAGCGTAATCAGTATGACGCGGGGAAGCGTGCCGAAGCCGAACCACAGCACGAGCAGCGGTCCGAGCGCCATCAGCGGCACATTTTGCGTTAGCACGAGCAGCGGATAGAAGCCCGCCTTCGCGCCCGGAATGAGATGCAGCAGCCCTGCCAGGACGAAACCGAGCAATGCGCCGGCCCCGAAGCCGAGCAGCGTCATGCCGAGCGTCGCAAGCAGATGGCGTAGAAGCTGTTCATGTTCATCGTAGATTTGTTTCGCGATTGCAATAGGTGAAGGCAATAGATATGCGTCCACTTGGAAGAGCGCCACCGCCGCCTGCCAAATGAGCAAGAAAAGAGCCAGTACGAGTACTGGCGGTAAAATTCGCTTATTGCCCATCCGGGTATTTCTCCAGCAAGACGTCCATCGATGCGCCGTCTGCAGGGTTATAGTACACTTTGATTTGCGAAATGACCGACGGACAGCCCATTGCGGACATGGCCTCGTTCATCTCCTGAACGATGGACAGCAGGTGGGTAAGATCGCCTTCCATCGTCGTTTCCAGCGGAGCCACGCGGTACGGTACGCCGGACGCTTTAATGATCTCGATCGCCCGGTCTACATAAGGAATGACGCTCTCTCCGTTTGGCGTGCGCGGGATGATTTGTATGCTTAGAAGCGCGTTTGCCATGGCGGCTTCGTTCCCCTTTCTATCGGTTAATTTTCCGGCAAAAACTCGTTCGTGAACGCATGATCCGCATCGAGCTGCTTGTCGAGCAGCTTGTGGTCATACATCCACTCGGCATAGTTGGTCCAAACTTCCTTGCTTTGCTCGCCCCAACGCTTCGCATCGTCTTGGTAGCGAGGGCTCAGCCACTTCTGGCTGGCGCGGACCAGATCGGCGTTCAAATCCGGAACGGCCTTGATCAGCACCTCCGCCGCATCCTCCGGATGCTCGATTGCGAACTTATAACCCTCGGACGCTGCCGCGACGAACGCTTCTACCGTATCCTTCTGCTCGGCGATCATGCTCTCGTTCGTTGCGAGCACCGGCGTATAATAATCCAGCTTCTTACTATAATCGGTCAAATAAATCATATTTATTTTGTCGCCGCGCAGCTCCGCCTCGACACCGGTCCATGCATAATAGATCCAGGCAAAATCAATGTTTTTCTTCGTAGCCGTGAAGAAATCGGCGTCGCCGATGCTGACGATGTTCACTTTCTTCGCATCGCCGTTCGACTCTTGCATGAGCGAGTCAATGACGGCCGATTCCGCCGGCGAGCCCCAGCCGCCGTACGTTTTCCCTTCGAAATCTTTCGGCGACTTGATGTTCTTGTCCGCAGGAGATGCAAAGCCCGACGTATTATGCTGGATAACGGCAGCAATGGAAACGAGCGGCACCCCTTGAATGCGCGCTTGCGTGATTCCTTCTTGGTAGCTGACGCCAAAGTCAGCCGCGCCGGTTGCGATCATCGTATCCGCACCCGCTTCTCCAGGCTGAATGATATCGACCTTTAAGCCGTGCTTTTCGAAAAAGCCGTTGTCCCGCGCCACGTACAGTCCGGTGTGATTCGTGTTCGGCGTCCAGTCGAGCACCACCTTGATCTCCTTCAGCTTGTCCGTTTCAGCCCCGTCATTCGCGCCGGCCTCATTCTCTTTCTTGGCGCCGCAGCCCGTCAAAGCCAGCGACAGCATGAGCGTTGCCGCCAAAGCCAGCTGCAAGCCCGTCTTGCGTTTGTTTCTCTCCATCTCCTTGTGCTCCTCTCAATAGGTGAACCTGCAAGCGACAAGAATTGATATGACTGGCCCCCCATTCTGAACCATAAGAAAAAGCGCCCCCCGATATCGATGGACGCTTCAAAATTGCTCGCACGCAAGCGAAACTGCTGCTTCGCGATTCCTACGCTGGCATTATCCAGATCAGGTCAAAGGGTCGGGATCGAATCGGGATCCCCTCTCAGCCGGCCGTCGCCCAGCTCCCCGTGTCATATTCAGTTCAGTCACTCATTCGCTATTATAGCAGACCGCATAAGGATTTTCACTTATTTTTCAAACTGCGCGATCTGCGAGACGGTGACGTCGCGCATCGGCGCGCCTTTCATCCATGCCGCATACCAGTCCGCGGCATGCTGCGCGGACTGCTCCGCTTCCCATCGCTGGCGCCAGCCGAGACGCAGCGCCGCCTTCGTCGTGTCGAGCAGCGCCGGCGCCATCGGCTGCTCGGCTGCGTCACCGCCGTTTGGCCGCGATGCAATCGCCGCGGCCAGCTCGGCCGGCTGGCCGCCGAGGCGGGTGCGCACCGCCTCGGCCAGCCAGGCCGCGGTCCGCGCATCGCCTGCGCGCGGACCCAGGTTCCACGCCTCGGCGAAGTCGCCGCCGCCGGGCGGGAACAGCCGCTGCGCGAGCGCGAGGCAGCCCGCGAGCGCGTCAAGCACGTGCAGCCAGGGCCGGAAGCCCCCCGGCCAGGCTGCAGGCTGAGCTGCGCGCAGGTCGGCCGCGGCGCGCACGCAGTCCGGCACGAGGCGGCCGCGAGCGAAATCGCCGCCGCCGATGAGATGGCCCGCGCGGACCGTCGCGACCGCGGGCACATTCTCCCTTCCGGCGAAGTAAGCCCGCCGAAAGGCCGACACAACCAGCTCCGCGCCCGCTTTGCCCGCGGAGCCGGGCTCGCCCCCGCCGAGACTGTCGGACTCACGGTAACCGGGTCCCAATTCGCGCGGCGCATAGCAATCCGCCGCCGTCACCGCAATGACGGCGCGGATCGGATGCTCCTGGTTTACGACGCGCACCGCCTCGAGGAGCGAAGCGGTCCCGACGACATTCACCGCGATCGCCTCCACCGTAGGATGCAATCCGCCATGCTCCGATTGCCCTGCCAAATGAAACACGATATCAGGCCTCGCCTCGCGGAGCGCGGCCGTCAGTTTATCGACGTCGCGAATATCGCCGCGCACCCATGGCATCGTGTGCTCCATTCCGCACAGCCGGTACATCGACGGCGCGGTCGGCATATCGTCGCTGTATCCGATCACCGCGGCCGCACCCAACCGGTGCAGCCATAAGCTTAACCACGTTCCCACAAAACCGGTATGACCCGTTACGAACACTCGCTTGCCTTGCCAAAACGCATAATCCGACATCGCTGTTTCCCTCATCCTTTCCGCTTTCTTAGGGGTGAGTCTACTCCCACAGCTATACCTACAGCTTATGCATAGCGGAGCGAATGGGTTTTTGCCGATGCGAATCCTACAGGCCGACGCACGATTTCGTTAAGCTCGGGCACGCGTCGTACCCGCCGTTGCAGATAAAAAAATGATGGAGGCGGCTAGCGGAAACCAGCCCGGAACAAAATCTTACGGTTGTCGGAATAGCTATTTCGCGTAAATAAATACTTTTGAAACTCTAACGGTTATGACTGACGTTAATTGCAGCACAATGGTCGATTTATAGCTTTAAATTTCAAAGTAAGAGCTCTGACAACCTTTAGAAAATAATAATGGGTGTTTTTAGCGAAATAGACACTGTCACAACCATTACATCTTGAACCGGCTAGCTTCAGCGGCCTTCATCCAAATTAGAGGGACTCCGCTTCCTCTCATTGCGTGCTTTCGAGCAAGCACAAATAAAAAAAGCAACCGCAGGTCATCAAGACCCGCGGCCGCCGCGAAATTTATTTGTATGTGCTTTTGCCTCATCCGTATTGGTCACCCGGTTGCGGCTCCATTCGATGAGAATCCGGTCAATGTAGCGAAAATGCAGCTTCCCTGCAAAGACCGCTTCCTTCAGCGCGAACCGGATCAACTCGTCGGGATACCGGTCCTGATCGACCCAAGCGCTGATCGTCTCGCACTCCATCGGCGAAAGCGGGCGTCCGAATTCCTGCTCGAAAACGGAAAACAAATCCGACTGCGGCCACTCGCCCGCCATGCCCCCGCTCGAGCCCGCTCCACCGCCACCGCCGAATCCGTCTGCCGTGCTTGGCCGTTGCCGCAGCTCCCGGTCGACCTCAAACGACTGCCTCGCTTCGTCTGCCAGCCATTCCGCGCTGCGAATGAGAAAGCCGCTCCAATTATAGCGCTCGTACTGCATGCCGCTGACCGGATCGATTTCTTCGTCGATCGCAAGCAGCCCTTCCTTCATCAGGCGGCTAAGCAGCTGATGAGCCGCCTTCGGCAAGATGCCGAGCCGCTCGGCCAGCTGCTCCGGCGTCGGAAAATCGACGCCCTCGACCTGGCGGTACGTCATCAGCTGAAGAATGAGCAGCATTTCCGTGTCGGTGAGCCCGACGCCCCGATAAGCGCGCAGCAGCCCGGCCGGCACCACGACACCGCCGCCGTTCATGGCGGCGGCCATTCCGCGCGCATAGGCTTTCCACATCTCGGTTTTCACCGCTCGTTCCCCTCCCTTGCTGCTTACGGATACAAACGATACAGCATGCGAGGGAACGGAATCGTCTCGCGAACGTGATCCAAACCGCAAATCCAAGCCACCGTGCGCTCAAGCCCCAAGCCGAAGCCGGAGTGCGGCACCGTGCCGTATTTGCGCAGGTCGAGGTACCATTGGTACGCTTCCGTCGACAATTCATGCTCCTTAAAGCGCTCTGCGAGCAGCTCCGGATCGTCGATCCGCTGCGACCCGCCGATAATTTCGCCATAGCCCTCAGGCGCGATCATATCCGCGCAAAGCACGACCTCCGGACGGTTCGGATCCGGCTTCATATAGAACGCCTTGAACGACGCCGGATAATGCGTTATGAACACCGGGCGGTCGTATTTCTCGGCAATCGCCGTTTCATGCGGCGCGCCGAAATCCTCGCCCCATTGAATCTCGTGGTTATTCTCCTGCAGGAAGGCAATCGCCTCGTCGTACGTAATACGCGGGAACGGTGCCACGATGTTCTCCAGCTTGCTGATGTCGCGTCCGATCGCCTCAAGCTCCTTGCGGCAGTTTTTCACGACGTTTTGCACGACGAACGATACGAACTGCTCCTGCACGCGCAGGTTCTCTTCGTGATCGACGAACGCCATTTCCGGCTCGATCATCCAAAACTCGATCAAGTGGCGGCGCGTCTTCGATTTCTCCGCACGGAACGTCGGGCCGAAGGAATAAACCTTGCCAAGCGCCATCGCTGCCGCTTCCATGTACAGCTGGCCGCTCTGCGTCAAATAAGCGTCCTCGTCGAAATATTTGGTGTGGAACAGGTTCGTCGTCCCTTCGCACGAGGAAGGCGTCAAGACCGGCGGGTCCACGAGCGTAAAGTTCCGCTCGTCGAAAAACTGCTGAATCGAGCGGATAATTTCCGCGCGAATAACGAGAATCGCCCGCTGTTTCGGCGAACGCAGCCAGAGGTGACGGCGGTCCATCAAGTAGTCTATGCCGTGCTCCTTCGGCGTAATCGGGTAATCCTGCGTAATTTGGATAATCTCGATCTCCTCGACCGTCAGCTCATAGCCGGATTGGCTGCGCGGCTCCTCGCGGACGATCCCTTTGACGTACAGCGAGCTCTCTTGCGTCAGCTCCTTCGCTGCTGCCCATGCCTCTTCCGATACCTCGCTCTTCACGACAACGCCTTGCACGTATCCCGTGCCGTCGCGAAGCTGCAGGAATTGGATTTTGCCGCTGGAACGCTTGTTATTCAACCAGCAGCCGATCCATACCGATTGACCGGCAGACTCCTTCAATTGTCCGATAGTAGTTAAAGTTTTCATGCTACATTCCGTCCTCTCCGTCTCTATTATTAACGATTTCATACGTATCTCGTGCGATGAGCAGCTCTTCGTTGGTCGGCACGACCAGCACGCTGACGCGCGAGCCGTCCTTTGTAATATACCGCGCTTCCTTGGACCTCTCCGCATTGCGCTCATCATCCAGCTCGATGCCGAGGAAGGTCAGCTGCTCGCAGACGGCCTTGCGTACAGCGACCGAATTCTCGCCGACGCCTGCCGTAAACACGACCGCGTCTAACCCGTTCATACCGGCCGCATAGGCACCGATATACTTGCGCAGACGGTAGGTGTACATATCGAAGGCAAGCTTCGCGTGCTTGTCGCCCTCTTCCATCGCCGCGACGATTTCGCGCATGTCGCTGCTGATGCCGCTGATCGCCATCAGCCCGCTGTGCTTGTTCAGCATGGAGTTCACTTCGTTCAGCGTGAGCTCTTCCTTGTTCATCGTGAACGGCACGATCGCCGGGTCCAGATCCCCGCTGCGCGTCCCCATCATGAGCCCTTCCAGCGGCGTCAAGCCCATGCTGGTATCAAACGACTTCCCGTTCAGAATGGCCGCGCAGCTGGCTCCGTTTCCGATATGGCAGGTCACGATTTTCAGCTCGCTGAGCGGCTTGCCAAGCTTCTCGGCGGCAAGCCTGCTGACGTAATTGTGCGAGGTGCCGTGAAAGCCGTACCGCCTGATTTTGTGTCGGCGGTAAAGCACCATCGGAATCGGATACAAGAACGACTCCATCGGCATCGTTTGATGGAACGCCGTATCGAATACGACGACCTGCGGCACGTTCGGAAGGTTCAGCTCAACGGCCGTAATGCCCATCATCGCAGGCGGGTTGTGCAGCGGCGCCAGATCGAACAGCCGCCGGATTTCCTTCTTGACCTCATTCGTCACGAGCATGGATTGCTTGAAGCTCTCCCCGCCGTGCACGACCCGGTGGCCGACCGCTTTGATCTCGTCCATCGACTTCAGCACGCCGTGCTCGCGGTGCGTCAGCATGGCGGTTACTTTCCGGACCGCTTCATTATGGTCGAGGATTTCGCTGACGCGGTTTACTTCGACGCCGCCCGAAGGCTCATGCGTCAGAATCGAATCATCCATGCCGATCCGCTCGACGCGGCCTTGCGCCAACACCGATTCATCCGCCATGTTGTACAGCTGATATTTCAAAGAAGAGCTTCCCGCATTCATGACGAGAATAATCATATCCGTTCCCCGTCCTTATCGTAATTGAAGAAGCCGGCGCCGCTCTTAACGCCGAGCTGTCCGCCCCGGACCATCTTTTTCAGAATGAACGATGGCCGGTACTTTAGTTCCCCGTATTCCCGGAACATCCGCTCCAGCGCGGCAAGCACCGCATCAAGTCCGAACCGGTCCGCCATTTCGAACGGTCCGTGCTGAAACGCGTAGCCGATCCGCATCGCGCTGTCAATATCGTCTGCAGAAGCAACGCCTTCCTCAAGTACGTGCAGCGCCTCGTTAATGAAGAGGCAGATCAGCCGCGTCGTTACAAAACCCGGCGATTCGAAGACCATGACGCCCTTCTTATGTATCGTTTCCTCGATAAAATGCCGCGTTTTCCCGAACGTATCATCCGAGGTTTTCAAGCCGCGCACGATTTCCACTAAATCCGCCTTGCTGACCGGGTACACGAAATGCATGCCGATGACGCGCTCCGGATGGCTCGTCACGCTGGCAAGCTCCGTTAAGCTCAGTGTCGACGTATTGCTCGCAAGTATTACATGCGGCGCGCAAATTTGATCCAGCTGCTTGAAAATATCCAGCTTGCGGTCCAAATCCTCTGTTATCGTTTCGATGACAAGCTCGCAATCGGCTAATTCGCTCAGCTGCTTCATCGGATGAATCCGGTTCAACACCAGCTTTTTCTCCGCCGACGTAAGCGCCCAGCGCTCCATTTGCTTGTCCAAGCTTTGTTCAATCATGCTGATCGCATGCTGCAGCCGCTCGCTGTCCTGCTCGATCATATAGACGTCGAGACCGTTAGAAGCCAGCATTTCGCAAATGCCCTGACCCATTGTTCCGGCGCCGACGACGCCTGCTTTTCGTACCGCCGTCAAACTTCCACCCCTCCAGTAGTTCTAACGATCATTATACCTTTTTTACACGCAAATAAGAAGGCGGAGCGGCTCCGCCTTCCTACATGCCTTTATTGCGCTAGCAGCAGCTGATCTTCTGCAGCGGGCTTATTTCCGAGCAAGCTGCGGAACCTTTCGCCGCTCAGCGTCTCTTCGCGTATGAGCACGTCGAGCGATGAGGTAAAGACTTGGCGGTTGGCTTCCAGCAGCGCCTTCACCCGTTTCATCAGCTCATTCAAAATACGGCCGTTCACATCCGCCCATTTGTCCGGCGTCATCATGGAGCTATCGATAATGCCAAGGTCGGTCAGACCCGATTCCACCATCGAACGCACAATGCTCATCGCTTGGTCGAAGTCGCCTCTGGACCCCGTGCTGCGGCCGCCGTAAAACATTTCTTCCGCGGCGGCGCCGCCAAGGGCGATCATGATTTGGCCTTCCAAAAAGGCTTTCGTGTACAAATACTTGTCTTGCTGCGGGTTATGACGGACATATCCGAGCGCCTGTCCCCGCGGCAGCAGCGCGACTTGAGACACGCTGCCGGGACGGACAAGCTCAGCCGCGATCGCATGACCAAGCTCATGAAGCGCAACGCGCTCGCGCTCTTCGTTCGTCGCTTCACGGTCCGTGCGCTCGCCCATCATTACTTTATCGATCGCCATCGACAGGTGGCGCTGGCCGATCAGCTCGGAATCCTCGCGCATCGCATAGATGGCTGCTTCGTTCATGACGCTCTCGAGCTGCGCGCCGGAGAAGCCGAACGATTCCTCCGCAATTTTCTCGAGGTTCACATCCTCGGCGTTCAGAGGCTTATTTTTCGCGTGAATGCCGAGAATGTGCGCGCGGCCCTTCTTGTCCGGGAGATCTACCGCGATATGGCGGTCGAAGCGTCCCGGGCGCAGAAGCGCGCTGTCGAGCATCTCCTTGCGGTTCGTCGCGCCGATCAGAAGGATGCGCGGCGTATCGGACGTATGGATGCCGTCCAGCTCGGTCAAGAGCTGATTCAGCGTTTGGTCATACTCGCGCTGCTGGCCGCCGTCACGCTTTCCGCCAATGACATCGATCTCGTCAATGAAAATTACGGCGCTCTCTTTCTTCTGCTTCGCCGCCAATTGGCGGGCTTCCTTAAACAGCTCCCGGATGCGGCTGGCGCCGACGCCGACGTACATTTCGACGAACTCGGAGCCGGATGCCGCCACATACACAGAGTTCGTGTAGTGGGCAGCCGCTTTCGCAAGCAAAGTCTTACCCGTTCCAGGAGGACCTGTCAGCAAAATCCCTTTGAGCGGACGAATGCCGAATTTCTTGATTTGATCGACATGGATCAGAAAATCAAGCGCCTCGACGAGCTCCTGCTTCGCCCGCTCCTGACCGCCGATCTGTTCGAACGACAACGGCTTCGGCGGCCGCACTTTCGCTTTGCTTCCGCCGCCTACCGTTGCCAAATGGCCGCGGGACTTTGCCATATAAAGCAAGCCGCCGACCAGCACGGCGAGCAGAACGAGCGGAATTGTATTGATACCGACAAAAAACTGCAAAAACAAAATCAAGACCGGCAAGAAGCCGATCGCGATTTCTTTCCCATACTTAAACATTCGGCCACGCTCCCATCGTATTCGGCGTACGAGGCAGGACGATATGCTTTTCGGACTTGCTGTTTTTAAGCGTAATATAGACGTTTGCGTCATCCATCTCCGAGCTCGCCTCGATGCCGGCATGCTTTGCTTGCACGTCCTTCATCGTTGCCGGAATATCGGCATAGTCCCGGTGATCCATCGCCTGCGCGATATCGAACAGAATCGATGCCCACACCTTGTCCAGTTCTTTCGACTCGCCGTCCTTGAATTCCAGATTCAACTCGCGCTTGCCGATCATCTCCTCGCCTTTCGTGGCGATCGTATCGTAAACGTCCCGCACGTTCGCGTTGCGGTCCAGCTTTAATGCTATCGTAACGGAGCTGCGGTCAACAACCGGCTCTCCTTCTATAACCCCTGGCGTTTCGGCGACAATTCGTTCCAAAGGCCCTACAGTCGCCACGCTGCGGTGGATGTACCAGCCGCCAATCAGTAAGCCGGCCGAAATGACTGCCGTCATTACTGCGGGAATCAAACGGATTTTCATGGCAAATAGCCCCCTTCATCGAACAATTTGCGCTGCACTTTCGTCTATCAACTGCTGCTATACGAAAGTATATCACAACCTGCCGATGCTGAGGGCGTGTAATAAAAGGGAACATTGGTCGAACTTGCTGTAAGCCGTTTAGCGTGCAGGCAGCTTGTATGTAATCAGGAAAGTACCGTTACGGAAACGGTAAAACTCATAATAAAAATTCGTAACGCCGGCTTGTTTTCTCGAGTAGAACACTTCCCACACCGGTTCGCCGCCTAACAAACCGATTTTCATATGAAAAATGGAAGCATCGGGCTTGCCGGAAAGAAATTGCGCTTTCATGTCGGCTTTAGCGATACCTTCATCGGCGCGCAGCGTAATGGACTCGTTTTCCTTCAACCATACATAAGTCGTTTCGCCATTGTTGTCTTTGCCCTTCACGACCCAAACCGGATCATCCCAGACATAATGGTACGAGCTGTCTACGCTGCTGAGGCTGGCGCGATCCTTCGCTTCCGCTTCAACCTCTGCCTCTTCTTGCCAAACCGGCAACTGCACGGACCGATAATACCAATTGAGTAAAATAAGCATGACGATGATGACGGCCGAGGATAGCGCGATCCATCGGCCCGGCGTCATGAACGGCGGCCGTTTGCGTCGATTGGCGCGCATTAGCTGGAGAGCAGCCTTTCAAAGCAGCGCTGCGCCTCAGCGCGAATTTGCGCTTCGTCGAGGAATACGCATTCCCCTTGCTTCACGACTTGAACGCCGTCTACCCAGACATGCGTGACGTCTCGTCCGGAACCGGAGTAAACGAGATGCGACACGATCTCGGTTTGCGGATAGAAATGCGGCTGCTCGATATTCAAAGCGATGAAATCCGCCTTCATCCCAGGATTGAGCATCCCGATTCGGTCCTCTTGCCAGATTGCGCGAGCACCGAATACCGTGCCGAGCTTCAGCGCATCCCAAGCCGGAACGGCTGTCGGGTCTCCGGATACGCCTTTGTGAATCAGCGCCGCCAATCGGATTTCATCGAACAAATCGAGATTGTTATTGCTGGCCGCGCTGTCCGTGCCAAGGGATACCGTTACGCCGGCTTTGAGCATCTCAGGAACGCGGGCGACGCCGCTCGCAAGCTTCAGGTTGCTGGCTGGATTATGCGAAACGCTCACTCCTCGCTCGGCGAGAAGAGCGATCTCTTCGTCCGTCAGATGCACGGCATGTGCCACGAGCGCCGGACGGGAGAAAAAGCCCAGCTTGTCCAAATGCTCAACCGGGCGGCAGCCATAATCATTGACGTTAAACTGCACTTCAGCGGCCGTTTCGGACATGTGCGTATGGAGCGGAAGATCAAGCTCATTGGCCGCTTCCACGATGCGTGCAATATAGTCGGGCGGACATGTATACGGCGCATGCGGCGACAGCATCGTGCGGATCCGGCCGTTTGCCCGGCCGTTCCAATCGCGGGCGAATTGCTTGGCTTCTTCGAGCTTTGCCGTCTGTACGTCCGGCGGACAGAGACCGATTACGCCCCGCGTCAGAAGAGCGCGCATGCCGGATTGCTCCACAACTTCCGCTACGATGTGCATCCGATCATACATGTCGACGAACGTTGTCGTTCCGGATTTCAGCATCTCGGCGACTGCAAGCGCCGTTCCCCAGCGTGCATCTTCATCCGTATACTTGCCTTCCATCGGCCACATTTTCTGCTCCAGCCAGACTTGCAGCGCTTCATCGTCCGAATAGCCGCGAAGCAGCGACATGGCCGCATGACCGTGCGTATTGATCAATCCGGGCATAAAGACGAGCCCTTTACCGTCTATGCGTTCGGCTCCTGCCGGGGCCGGATCGGGCGCCTGCTCTTCCAGATAAAGGATCGTGTCTCCTTCCACAACCATATGCCCTTTCAGAACGGGACGCTCTTCGTCCATCGTGACGAAGGTTCCGTTCTCAATCCATAACCGTTTCATTTTCGACTTCCCCTTCTTCATCCAAATAATACGCCAAGCTAAGCAGCTCGGTCGTGAAGTTCGCGTAATGGATGCGCACATGCTCCGGTACCCGAAGAATGGTCGGAGCGAAATTCAGTATGCCGTCGACGCCCGCTTCCACGAACTTATCCGCAACATTTTGCGCCTCTATTGCCGGAACCGTTATAATGCCGATTCGGATCTTGCACTCTGCCACCGTCTCCTTCAGCTTATCCATAGGCAGCACGGACAGTCCGTTAATGGAGGCGCCGAGCATGGAAGGATGAACATCGAATACGGCCGTTATTTTCATATTGTCCTTCAAATAGGTGTTATAGTTGCACAGCGCCCGGCCCAGGTTCCCCGCTCCGACAAGGCCGACGTTCAGCGGCTGGTCCAGCTTGAGGATTTGCCGGATTTTCTCGATGAGATACGTCACGTCGTATCCGATGCCTTTACGCCCGAAATCCCCGAAATAGGCCAGGTCCTTCCGGATTTGAGCCGGATTCAGATCCAGCTTGTTGCCGAGCTCCTGCGATGAAACCGTTTGAACATCGCGCATGTTCAGGTCGTTCAGTACCTGCAAATATACCGGAAGTCTGCGAACGACCGCTTCGGATATTTTCATCGGCTTCATTGTTCCACTCCTTCTTTGCTCGGCGCAAACCATTCGCGAATGCGCGGCACGATCTGATCGATATGCATCGTTTCGATTTTCGGTCCGGGCAGCGAATAGAGAAAATATTTGCCGTAATACGTATCGATGACCCGCGTGTCGTAGATCAGGACGATGCCGCGGTCATTTGCCGTCCGTACCAATCGTCCGAAGCCCTGCTTGAAGCGGATGACCGCCTGCGGGATCGAAAGCTTCATGAACGGATTTTGATTCTGCTCTTGAAGCAGCTCCGATTTTGCCTCGACGAGGGGATGGTTCGGCGGCTGGAACGGAAGCCTTACGATTGCCAGACAAGTAAGAGCGTCCCCTGGAATATCAACACCTTCCCAGAAGCTGCTCGTGCCAAGCAGAACGGATGCCGACTGCTGTTGGAAACGTCTAGTCAGTTTGCTTCGGTTGCTGCTGTCAATGCCCTGCCCAAGCACTTGAATGCCGCTTGCCGACAGGGCCTCCTTCAGCGGCTCGTAAACCTGCTTCAGCATACGGTAAGAGGTGAAGAGCACGAGCATGCGTCCGTTCGTTTCGATGGCCGCTTCCGTCAGCGATTTCACCAGCATTTCATTGAAATATGGATCTCCGGCAGCGCCTTTTAACACTGGGAAATTCCGCGGAACGATCACTAGCGCTTGCTCTCTATAATTAAACGGCGAGGGCAGTTGAACCGTCTTTAATCGACCGTGCTGTTCATCCTGCGCCAGCCCCAGCTGCTCGCATGCATATTGAAACGACTTCTGTACGGACAGCGTCGCTGAAGTCAATATAACACTTTTCTTGATATCGAAAAAATAATTCCGCAGCTGGCCGCTGACGTCCGCAGGAACGGCATATAGCTGAACCGATTTTGCCCGCGAATTGCTGTTGGCCTCCAGCCAGTACACCGTATCGCTCTTATCCGCCTTCATGAATTGCCGCAGATCATCTCGCGCTCGGGCCAAATCCTTGATGGTGCCGCTTAGGTCGGTTACAAGCGCCGCGATGCCGGGATCGTCGATTTCTTCCTTAATCGCGGCAAATACTTTATCCAGTGGACGAATGATTTGGCTCAAATAGCCGTTTATCGCTTCCTCGATCAGTTGCGCGTCCGCCCAATGCTCGGGCAGTTTACCGCTGCGAAGCCTAAGCACATACTGCCCGGTTTCTCCGCCTGAAGCATCGCTGGCTGCAGCGGTATTTTTCGCTCCATGACCGCCGCCGCTTCCCATTAACGCATATAGCAGCTCGAACAAACGATCCCACTCGTCTCTCAAGTCTCCGAACACCGGAACCACTTCGTCGATTTCTTCGCGCCACTTCTGGGTCTTCTCGATATCCTCGCTCGCAAGTCTGCTCTTAAGGACAATTAATTGCCCATTACGGGCATCCTTGCACAGCCTGAAGACCGGATGCTGCACCGAGTAATAGGAAACCTGCGTCCCAAGATGCTTCCCCGCCACTTCTTCGAGGTGATGGGCTTCGTCCAGAATCAAGTGTTCGTAGCCCGGCAGCAGCCGATGATCCGCGCGTATATCGGTAAAGAGCATGGAATGATTCGTAATGACAACGTCCGCGATATTCGCTTCCTGCTTGGCCCGGTGATAGTAACACCGCTTAAACCAAGGACAGCTGCGATTCAAGCAGGAATCCGCATCGCTTGCGACCGTACTCCAAAAATCCGCGCCGCGGTTGCCGAAGTTGAGCTCTTCTTGATCGCCATGATTCGATTCGCTCAGCCACACGACCATTTGGGCGGCTGTGATCCGATCCTCGGCAGGCGCAGCGAAATCGCGCATGTTCACCTTGCCTTCAAACTTGCGCAAACATAAATAATTGCCGCGTCCTTTAAAGACGGCGGCCCGGAACGGGTATGGCATGATTGCTTGAAGCAGCGGCAAATCCCTTGCCCGCAGCTGCTCCTGCAAGTTGATCGTATGAGTGCTGACGACTATCTTCTTATTCTGCTGGACACCATAGAAGAGTGCGGGAATCAAGTAGCCTAGCGATTTTCCAGTGCCGGTGCCTGCTTCAATCAGCAAATGACGCTCTTCTTCAAGGGCGTCGATCACTTCTTGAAACATCATATTTTGAGGCTCGCGCTCCTCGTAGCCAGGCACAAGAGAGGCAATTTCCTGTTTGATATGAGCGAGAAATTGAGGGAATGTCCAGTCTGATACCGATTCTTGCCCTTCATCGGAATCTCTGGGGTGCTGCTCCTCCGCCCAATCGCCTGCTTTCATCGCGAACTGGCGGAAGTAATGGTAAGCATCGGGGTCGATCGCGGATTCCGTTTCTTTCTGCTGCGCCGCTTGCGCGACGAACCAGCCGAGATCGTGCAGCTCGTCGCCAAGCAGATTCGCAAGCCGCTGCAGCGTCAGAAGCGGTAATGCTTTCAGCTTGCTGCAGCATTCCATAAACAGCTCGGCCGTCGCCATCGCATCGCTGTCCGCGCGATGGTGCTGGTCATGTTCGATGCCGAACATTTCCGTAACCGCTCCGAGCTGATAGGTCGTTAAAGTCGGATAAAGGATACGCAATAAATCGATCGTATCCAGCCGTCTTCCGCTAAACGGCAAATATCCGCAGCGGTCCAGCGCCGAATTGAGGAAGCCGGCGTCGAAACCGACGTTGTGAGCGACCAATACGGCATCGCTCAGCAGCGGAATCAGCTCGAGCAGCACGTCGTCCAGTTCCGGCGCATGTTCAACCATGGATTCGTCAATTCCGGTTAATTGCGTAATGAAACGCGGAATCGGAATCGTCGGCTTTACGAACGAACTGTAGGAACGAATCACCGTAAAGCTCTCGTCTAACAGCACAAGACCTACTTGTATCATTTCATCGCCGGCGCTGTGGCCGGTCGTTTCCAAATCCAGTACGGCATAATTCATCCGGTTCGTTTCCTCTCACAAAAACTAAAGCTGGCCGCTCCCGAAAAATAAAGATAGCTGGCCTGCATGCTGCGCGCATGACTTCATGTTCGACAGCGGATCGGTAAAATTAGGATCGGCCTGATGAGCCTTCTCGAAATATTTGGCCGCCTGCTCCAAATTCATGCGGACAGCTTGAATGCAGCCCAGCGCATTCAACCCAAGCGCTTTCCATTTCGGATGCTCGGTCACTTCGACCAACAGCTGGAAATGGCGCTGCGCTTCGTTCCATTCCTGCAAGTGCATGCAGGTCATGCCTAGAAACAATCTGGCCCTGTTATCGTCCGGAGCTCGACTGACTGCGTCCTGGAAATGCTTGAACGCTTCTTTGAACATAAATAATTTAAAGTAGCCTTGGCCTTTCGACATGGACTGCTGCAGCTCGATCGCCGCTTCATCATAGGATTCCGGTACGTTTATGACCGCAACCGGACAAGGCTGAGGCGATTTGGCTGAGGCCTTCTGCTTAGACTGCTGGTACGGTGCCGGGACGGCAGAAATGATTTTCGGATAGCCGGGCGTACTCTTTTGAGGGGCTGTCCCGGCTGGCGTTCCTTTGGTACAAGCAAGCTGCATATCTCGGAAATCCGCCATTTTCTCCTCGAATTGAAGCCACTCTTCGATAAAGGTATCGCTGAATTGCTTCAGTGAACTCAACTGATCATCAAGCTGCTTGCGTTGTGCGTCGTTGGCATGCGGATAATGGATGATGATTTCTTGGAGCATTTCCTGCATGGTAGCAAATACATGTTTGAACATATCGTAACGCACCCACCTTCACGCCATGATGTTGTGATAGAAGTGAATTGTTATGCTCATTCTTTGCCCCGGCACTGCTTTTCATACTCGAATCCAGCCGTTTCACAGCACTGGCACGTCAGCCTTGGGTCACGCCTTACAAAATAGTGGAATGCAATTCCTTCTCAAGCATGTGAACGGGCTTGTTTCCCGAATCTAGAATGACGACCTTCGGCTGGTACTTGCGCGCTTCCTCGTCGGTCATTGTCGCATAACTGATAATAATGACATTGTCGCCTGGCTGGACAAGACGCGCCGCCGCGCCGTTTAAGCAGATGACGCCCGAGCCGCGAGGCCCCGTAATGACGTACGTCTCCAGTCGGGCTCCGTTATTATTATTAACGATTTGCACTTTCTCATTAGGCCAAAGATCGGCAAGCTCCATCAATTCTTCGTCAATGGTGATGCTGCCCACATAATTGAGGTTCGCCTCTGTCACGGTCGCCCGGTGAAGCTTGGATTTCATCATGGTTCTGAACATGGTTGTCACCTCCGCCGAGTTCGAATAGCCGATTGTCAATCAAGCGAGTGCTGCCGAATTTGACGGCAAGCGCAATAATAAGCGGTTGAGATATAACAGATAAGTCCGTATTGGAATCAAGCTGCGCAAGCTCCGGATAAGTGAGCAGCTCGGCATAGTCGATGCGGGCAAGCGATGCCGTTCGAATGCGCTCGGCGATGAGCTTGGATAGCTTGGCCGGAGTCATCCCCGGCTGCTTCAGCCAGCCGCTCGCCGCTTGCAGCGTCTTCGACAGCACGACCGCCTGCTCACGCTCTTCAGCGCTCAAATAGACATTCCGCGAGCTCATCGCAAGTCCGTCCGCTTCTCGCACCGTTTCGCAGCGCACGATCTGTACCGGAATGTTCAAATCGTGCACCATCTGTTCGATAACCGCGACCTGCTGCGCATCCTTCATGCCGAAATACGCGCGGTCCGGCTGAACCAAGTTGAACAACTTGCTCACGACCGTGCCCACGCCGTCAAAATGCCCCGGACGGGACGCCCCGCACAGCCGGTCCGTCACTTCGCTGATCAAGACTCGCGTAAGCGGCTTGGTCGGATATATTTCCTTCACGGCCGGAGCGAACAGAATATCGACGCCGTTTGCCTCCGCCAGCTTCCCATCCCGCTCCAGATCGCGCGGATACCGGTCGAAATCTTCGTTCGGGCCGAATTGAAGCGGATTGACGAAAATGGATAGTACCGTAACGGCGCATTCTTCACTAGCCCGCCGCATCAAGCTGGCATGCCCTTCATGCAGATAGCCCATGGTCGGCACGAAACCGATGAGGCTTTCCGGGGCATTCCGGCGAAGTCTGGCGAGCTGCTCCCGCAGCTCTTGAATGGTCGAGCACCGAATCATGATACGCCGCCCCCCTTCGGGCTTTCCACGGCTGGCCTAGCATCATGCTGCGGCGATTGGCCAGCGGCCGCTTCGCTCTTGCCGGAACCATACAGCTGTCTCAACAGCTCCTGCTCCATCGGGAAGGCATGAGCCTGCTGCGGAAACTCCCGGGATTTCACATCCGAGACATACGAGCTGATCGCATCGCGGATCGTCGTACCGATATCGGCGTACGTCTTCACGAACCGCTTCTCTCTATATGGGGACGCATATTGCAAAATATCGTGGTAGACCAACACTTGGCCGTCGCAGCCGCGTCCAGCCCCAATGCCGATGGTCGGAATCGAGAGCGCGGAAGAAATGGCTTCGGCCAACGGCTCTGTGACAAGCTCAAGCACGATGCTGAATGCGCCGGCTGCTTCCAGCGCCTTGGCGTCTTCAATCAGCTGCTGCGCCTCGCGTTCGAGCTTGCCCTGCACTTTGTAGCCGCCAAGCTGATGAACGGACTGCGGCGTGAGGCCGATGTGCCCCATAACGGGAATTCCGGCCCTTACGCAAGCGGCAACCTCATCGGCAATATCTATTCCGCCTTCCATTTTGACCGCGTGGGCTCCGCCTTCCTGCAGCAGCCTCGCAGCATTTCGGAGTGTCGTTTCCTTGCCGAGATGATACGTCATGAACGGCAGGTCGGCGACAATAAATGTATTTGCAGCACCGCGGGCCGTCGCCCGGGTGTGATAAACCATATCGTCTAACGTGACGGGAATTGTGGTATCATACCCCAGTACAACGTTCCCGAGCGAGTCCCCTACAAGAATGACATCGATCCCGGCTTCCTCGGCAAGCTTTGCCGATGGGTAATCATAGGCGGTCAGCACGGAAATCGGCTCGCCGCTTTGCTTCATTTTTTTCAGCTTCGTAATAGTCAACGGTTGTTTCATTGCTCCGTCCCCCTTCAGATTGGATGGACACCCCCGGACCTGCTTAGCTTAAGCTTTCGCGATCGCGGGCAGTCCTATGTGATCAACACAAAAAAACCTTCTAGCCGCCGCTAAAAAGGTCCAATCCAAAAAGGAACGTCCTGCTTCAAGAAGAGAAGAGCTTCCTTCTGTCTCGGTCCTAAACGGCTCAGAGCAGAATGCGCACTGCCTCACATCAAAAATTATTCTTTTCCGCAACTGAAGCTCCATCTGCCGGTGCGGTTCGTCCGGGACGATACCACCCATAAATGGAGCATGCTAGTAAGGCGAGTATACCATTAAAACGCTGCGGCGTCTATGAAGTTAGCCTGCCGGGACCTGCTCGCTTGAGAAAATAGGCACAACGGTGCCGTCGCTCTTCTTCGCCAGCAGCGCGCCTTGTTCGTTCAAGCCGATCGGGGTTGCAACGGTTTCCCCGCTCGCCAAAATCAATCGGGTCGGCTTATGCAGCGTCACGGAGAGCGCTTCCCACAGCATCCGAATCGGCGCAAAGCCTTCCTTCTGGTACACGGCGTAGAGCTGCTCGAATTGCTCGAAGAAGCCCGCGATAATGTCTGACCTGTCCAGCGGCTTGCCAAGCTCGATCTGCAGCGACGTCGCGATATCCAGCAGCTCCGGCGGGAAATCGTCCTGGGTTAGGTTTACGCTGATGCCGATTCCGGCGATCACGTAGCGCAGCCGTTCCTCCTCAGCCGTTGACTCCAGCAGGATGCCGCTTATTTTCTTTCCGCCGATCAACAGGTCGTTCGGCCATTTGATGCCGATATCGAGGGGCTCGGCGGCAGTCCGCAGCGCGCGGCAGAGAGCAACAGCCGTCAACAGCGTTAGCTGAGGCGCGAAATGAAGCGGCATGCTTGGGCGCAAAATAAAGCTCATATAGATGCCTTTGCCGGATGGCGACACCCATTTCCGCCCCAAACGACCGCGGCCGCTTGTTTGCTGCTCGGCAATAACGAGCGTGCCTTCCGGCGCGCCGTCTTCCGCCAGTCGCTGCGCGATATTTTGCGTCGAATCGACGGAGTCGAAGCTGCGGATGGACTGAACAAGCGACGTCCCTCTGTTCTGAAGCTTGAGCGTAAGTTCCTGCGGCGAAAGCTTGTCCGGCTTGCCGATCAGCCGGTAGCCGAGTCTGCGCGAGGCTTCAATTTGATAGCCGGCAGACTCCAGCTTTTTGATGTGCTTCCATATCGCCGTACGGCTGATTTGGAGCTCTTTGCTAAGCAGCTCTCCCGATACATAGGCTCCGGATTGCTGCTCTAGCAATTCGAGTATGCGATGATTCATGTAGACTCTCCTTCGTCAGCCGGTCGTTGGAAATGTGACGGAGCGGCATCCGCAGCTGCCTGAAGCAAGGCTTGCTTCTCGTTCGGCAGCTCGCCGAGCGCAACGGCTTGCAGCAGCTCGCCCAGCAGCTTGCCGAGCCAAGGCCCGGAAGGCTCCTTACGGATCGCCAGGAGATCCGTTCCCTTGATCGCAAGCTCTTTATTAGTAGAAGCCTGCATGCCTTGCTTCCACTCCTTGAGCTGCGCAAGATAACCGCTTTGGTCTAAATCAGCTGGCGAAAGCACCGGAATGGCTTCAACCAAACGGAGCCATTGGATCGCGGCAGACTTGCCGCGCCCCAGGATAGTGCCTGTCCACTTCCGCCTTGTATCTTCGTTTAGGGAAGGACACTCGAGCATGTCTTGGTGGATGGCGGTGACGGCTGTCAACTGGCTACTACGGGCCGTAGAATACCGGAGCACCGCAAACAATTGGGCAGCTTGTCCTTCTTTAAAGCCAAGCGCGCAGCAAATCGCGGCCCAGCGGTCTTCAATACCGTCTAACGCTTGCACGGCTTGAATGGCAGCCAACATGCGGCTTTCTGCAGCCGAAGCAGCATCTCCTCGAAGCTTCCGCCTTGCCCGGTATCGTTCCGCCGCATCCAGCAACGTCTGAGGCAGCCCCTCTTTCGTGTCGTGCAACATTCCGCTTACCGCTAGATATGCAGCCGCGCGGGCCGGATCTCTTCCGCCGACCATTTTATCCAATTCCAGGCCGATCCGCTCCATCGCAATATGCGCGAGCAAATGCCGATGCCGTAGAACAGCCCGCCACGTCCTCAAGGCGATGCGCAGGTGAAAGCCTGACGCAAACCGCACCGCTCTTACGATACGCAGCGCATCCTCCTGCAGTCTCGCGTCTGGATCTCCGACGCAGCGAAGCAAACCGCTGCGTAAATCCCGCTGGCCGCCGAAAGGATCATAAACCGTTCCATCCGCACGCATGGCCATGCTGTTGATCGTAAAATCACGGCGCAGCAAATCCTCGTCCAAGCTCTTCACGAACTGTACCTGCGATGGACGCCTAAACTTCTCGTAGGCGGATTCCGTGCGGAACGTCGTGACCTCGTAGGTTTCCTTCTCGTGAACGACCGTCACCGTACCATGCTGCAATCCTGTCGGAATCGTATTCGGAAAGGCCGCAATGACCTCCTCCGGCTCCGCAGACGTGGCGATATCCACATCCTTGAGCGCTCTTCCTGACAGCGTATCGCGGACACAGCCGCCTACGAATACCGCTTCATGCCCTGAGCGCTCCAATGCATGCAGCAAAGGGAGCGCCTTCGTCAGCGCATCACTCCACGACATCGGCACTCCCTCCTAACAGTTCTTTATTCGCAAACCGGTACCGGTATATCGGCTTCGATGCCCAGCACCTTGTAATAAATCCGTTCATACTCCGCCGTAATGAGATCGTTGCAGAACTGGCGGCGCGCCCGTTGCAAGCAGGCTTCGCGGACTTTGCGGTACAAACCTTCGTTGCGAAGCAGCTTGATTGCGTTATACGCCATGCTGTCCGTATCGCCGATCGGCGATAGAAAACCGGTTTCGCCATGCGTGACGAGCTCGGGAATGCCGCCCGCAAGGGAGCCGATGGTCGGAACGCCGCAAGCCATCGCTTCCAGCGCTACGAGCCCGAAGCTTTCCTTCTCCGATGGGAGCAGCATGACGTCCGCGATCGAAATCACCTGCGCCACATCATCCTGCTTGCCGAGAAAATGAACCCGGTCCTGCAGGCCGAGCTCGCGAATCCGCATCTGAACCTTCGGCAAATCCGGACCTTCTCCTACAAGAAGCAGGCGGCTCGGCACTTCCTTCGAAACTTTATGAAAGATGTCCACCACGTCGTGCAGCCGCTTAACCGGTCTGAAGTTTGAGATATGCATCAATATTTTCTCGTCGTTCGCAGCGAAATCACTGCGGAGCGAGCTGCATTCGCGCGGGTAGTAAACGCGTTTATCGACAAAATTATAAGTTAGCTCGATCGGCTTATCGATGTCGAGCAGCTCGCGGGTTTCGCGGATTAGATCATTCGATACGGCCGTCACGGCATCGCTCTTATTAATGCCCATTCGGATTAAGTCCTTGAGCGATACATCCTGCGCAAGCACCGTAATATCCGTGCCATGCAGCGTCGTTACCGTCTTAAGCTTATCGGCTCCGACCATTTCCTTCGCCAAATAGGCGCAAACCGCATGGGGCACCGCGTAATGAACATGGAGAACGTCAAGTTTTTGCATTTTGACGACTTGCGCCATTTTGCTTGCCAAAGACAAATCATACGGCGGATAACGGAATACATAATAATCGTTCACTTCGACTTCGTGATAAAAAATATTTTTCTGAAACTGTCCAAGCCTGAACGGCACGCTATGAGTTATAAAATGAATTTCATGCCCCTTTTCGGCAAGGAGCTTGCCAAGCTCCGTTGCCACAACGCCGGAGCCGCCGAGTGTCGGGTAACAAGTGATTCCGATTTTCAAGCGTTTTGCCATGTCTTCCACCTCCTGTTGTTCCCACGCCGCTGCCTGCCAAGGATGAATGATTTTCGCCATCTTTCGGCAGGTAATCTCGTTTTTCCAATTATATGCTCGATTCGAGGAATTCCTACTTTAAAATAAAGTTAACGCATGGGGACGTTTCATTGCAAATCCTTCCGCATACGCCCATCCCCGTGTCTGGCCAAGGAGCATATCCCGCGCTTCAACGCGCTGGACATACCGGTCGGTGAGCGGCGTGCGCACACGATCTTCCCCTTCCTGCGGCGGGGCGAACTGCGAGCGGTAAGCTTGCAGCGCTTTCAGCTTCGTCTCCATTTGATCGCTGATATCGGTGATCAGGCTAACCTCGTTGCTGTCGTTTATGTAATAGAAATATAGCTGCTCCACCTGCACGGGCGGCAGGCCCGGCATATAGTTGCGAAGCTTGGCGTTGAAAACCGCCTCTTCGATCAACCGGCTGCAGCTGACATGATCCGGATGCCTGTCCGACCAATAAGGCGCAAATACCAGTCTCGGCCGCAAACGGCGGATTTCCGCAACGATCGCCTCAATCTGGTCGGCAGAACCGGTCAAGCCCCGGTCCGGCAGCCTTAGCGTTGAACGATAGGATAAACCAAGCACCGCGGAAGCTTCGGCAGCTTCAAGCCGTCTCGTTTCCACGGTGCCGTTTGAGGACATTTCGGCTTCGGTCAAATCGCAAATCGCGACCTTCACGCCTTGCGCCGTATGTTTGGCAATCGTGCCGCCCATGCCGATTTCCACATCGTCGGGGTGGGCGCCGAACGCGAGAATATCCGCTGCTTCCGTCATTGCTGTTCACCCGGCTTATATTTATGGACAAGCTCCCGCCACGCGAAATCGCCGCGCTGCAATGCCCTTACGAGCAATTCGCCCGTTGCCACATTCGTTGCCACCGGAATACCTTGCACGTCGCAGAGCCGAAGAAGCGCGATAATGTCCGGCTCGTGCGGCTGTGCCATGAGCGGGTCGCGCAAAAAAATAATTAAGTCCATTTCGTTTTGCGCGACGAGCGCCCCGATCTGCTGATCGCCGCCGAGCGGTCCCGACATGAAGCGGTGAATGGACAAGTTCGTTTTCTCCATGATCCGCATACCGGTCGTGCCGGTCGAAAACAGTTTATGTCCCTGAAAAACGTGCTCGTACGCGGTTACAAAGTTTACCATTTCATCTTTCTTACGATCGTGGGCAATAAATGCGATGCTCAACATGCTAGCCCCGCTCCTCTCCGAATAACCGCATGTGCTGTCATGCGCGGTCTCTCTATAAATTAGTCCAAGATTAGTCCATCAAATGCTCGAAGCCATAAATGAGTCCAGTGTAGGCCATTACTTTTTTGCAAGCTACGCTGACACCAGGCATATACCCGGCACGCTCGTAGGAATCATGACGGATTTTGAGCGTTTGGCCATGACCGCCGAAAACAACCTCCTGCTGGGCAAATACGCCCGGCAACCGAACGCTATGTATACGGAATCCATTATAGTAGCCGCCGCGAGCGCCTTCGATAATCTCTTCTTCGTTCGGGTTCCCTTGGCGAAGCTCCTGGCGCGCAGCCGAGATCAGCTCCGCCGTCTTGATCGACGTTCCGGAAGGCGCATCCAGCTTCTGATCGCCATGATATTCAATGATTTCGACATGAGGCATATATTTGGCCGCTTGCGCCGCAAAACGCATCATGAGAATGGCGCCGATTGAGAAGTTCGGGGCGATCAGACCGCCGATGCCTTTCTCCTTGCACAGCTCGTCCAATTCGGAAATCTGCTCCGGGGTTAATCCCGTCGTGCCGATAACCGGGCGGACGCCGTGGGCGATCGCCGTTCTCGTATTGCCATATGCGGCGCTAGGTACCGTAAAGTCAACCAGCACATCCGCGACGGCCCCGGCAAGCGCTTCGTCCAGATTGCTGCTTACCGTAACGCCGCATGGCTGCAGCCCGACCAATGTTCCGGCATCGATCGGACCTGTATGAGGTGCTACCGCAGCCGCCAGAATGAGCATTTCGTCTTGAAGCACCATTTTAACAACTTCCCGGCCCATTCGGCCGCTTGCGCCAATTACTGCAACTCGAATCAATTCCATCGACATCTTAAGGTTCACCTGTTCCTTTTTCGTTTAGTCCGATGGCTGTTCAACCGAAACATCCGCCGTTTGCGGCTCATATCGGCGAACAGCCGGCGTGCTGCGGCATGCTCAGGCTCCAGCCGCACCGCCTCGCGTGCGTATAGTGATGCTTCCTCATACCGGCTTATCGTCGCATAGGCTGCGCTCAGCATGAGCAGCGCCTCGATATTCAGCGGATCAAGCCGCGAAGCCTCGTGAAGCAGCTCCAGCGCAGCCTCGGTGTTCGAGGGGGAGTGCGTCAGCAGCCCTTCGGCTTCATGCACGAGTGATTTTGCTTTGACTGTTTCCAGGTGAAACTGGTAAATAACCTGTTCCGGGTCCAGCTGCACCGCTTGCTCGGCATACTGGAACGCTTTCTGCCATTTTCCGCTGCGGGCACAAGTGATCGAGCATTTATAGTAGGCTGCTCCATTACTTGGTTCCAGCGCAATCGCTTCTTCAAAGTACAGGATTGCCTGTTCGAAATCGCCGCTTAGGATGGCTTCGTAAGCTTTCTTGATGCTGCTCTCTCCGTCCATCCGCCCATCCTCCTTGTACACAGGTGATGGTACAGCATATGTTAAGACGCGAGCTACGGTTCGACGTTTTTTCGCGTCCAGCGGTCGGCATCTCTAGTATTAAACTTATGCATAACGCGGTCGTGCGCTTCGGCAAGATCAATGCCTAACGAATTGGCAAAGCATACGACGATGAACAGAATGTCGCCGAGTTCCATCTCGATGGAGTTGTCCGCTTCGTCCTTCTTCTTCGGCTTCTCGCCGAAATGGTGGTTCACCTCGCGTGCTAGCTCTCCGATTTCCTCGGTCATTCTGGCCAGCATCGACAGCGGACTGAAGTAGCCCTCCTTGAATTGGGAGATGTAAGCGTCGACCTCCCGCTGTATATCGGCCATCGATTTGTCTGACAAGTGTAACATCCTCCTTGGCATGAGGTTCTTTTCATATGTTATATCAAAGCGACTTTGAAAACAATGCTTTTGACAATCCCCGCAAAGAGACATACTATGTTATAGCCTTCATTATTTTACGACCTCTTGAAAGGTGCGGATTCCATTTGAAAACTTATGCTTCGCAGCTGCTTCGCACGCTGCCGCTAGTGAGCTTGGGAACAGCCATTTACGCATTCGGGCTCCACTATTTCCTGATCCCGAATCAACTCATGGAGGGGGGCGTCACCGGGATCGCCATCCTTCTCAATTATGCGCTGGACTGGCCGCTATCCATCTCAACGCTCGTGCTGAATATCCCGCTGTACTTTCTCGGCTGGCGCATACTCGGGCGCTCGCAGATCGGCTACACCATTTTCGGCAGCGTCTCGCTATCCTTCTTTCTATATGTAATGGAGAAATTGATCGCGCTTGGCTGGGTCGTCCCCTTCCGAACGTCCAACGATTACATACTTGCCGTCCTGTACGCCGGTGTGACGCTCGGCGCCGGGCTTGGCATCGTCTTCCGTTTCGGCGGAACGACCGGCGGCGTCGACATTATCGCGCGCATTGCTTCCAAGCTGAAAGGCTGGAGCATGGGACAAGTGATTCTGGCGCTTGATATTGTCATTATCGGCATATCGCTGCTATACATAACGAAAGAGCAGGTGCTCTATACGCTCGTTGCCGTTTTTATCGCTTCCAAGCTGATCGACTTCATTCAAGAAGGCGTATATGCGGCCAAAGCGTTTCAAATCATTACTGAAAACGGCGAGGAGCTCGGCCTTCGAATTACGAACGAAATGGAACGCGGGGTAACCGTATTCCCGGCCAAAGGCGCTTATTCGGGCAAAGAAAAGCAGGTCCTCTACTGCGTCGTTGCCCGCCATGAAATCAGACGGCTGAAAACGATCGTACGCAGTGTGGACCCGCTTGCGTTTATGGTGATTGCCGAAGTACAGGAAGTGCTCGGCGAAGGGTTTAAGGAAGAATAACTAATCCGTCCGATTATTGCTTTGGGTTATCTCGCGGAAACGGGAGGCCTTGGGGCTGCTGCTGGTTGTACTTCCGCCAACCCGCCAGCGAAAGAATGACCATAACGAAAGCCGCCATGAACATTTCCGCCAGCTGGGCGCGGCCGCTGCGAAGACTGCCGATCGTCGCTCCCGGCGGAATCGCCTCGGCGAGCGCCGCCTCGCCGTCACCTTGCTTGAACACCGCATTAGCCGCTTGCTCCAGTCCATCCAGTGCGATCATGACCGCATCCGGATGCGCCAACCCCTCGTTCGCGCCGGACAACACCTGCTTTGCATACGTCATTTGGTTCTGCAAGTGACGTACGCTGGCTTCTTCCCGCTGCATCAGCGCAGCAACCTCAAACCGCTCGACATGCTCGCGGTAGATATCAAGCGATGCCGCGGCCGCTTCGGCATTCCCCTCGGATTGCATCAGCCAGGAGGTGCGCAGCCGCTGCTCATCTTCCCTCAGCACGCCTTCATACTGCAGCCACAAAGGCACGCGCGGCCGGTTAAGCGCATCGCTAGCCAGCTTTAATCGCGCCGCTTGCGTATACCACTGACGGCTCTCGTTCTTCTGAAGGAGCGCCTTCTTCGCCTTAGCCATGCTGCTGTCAAAAGCTTTCCAGCCCGCTTGCGTTCCGCTGCTCCGCACGTCCTGCGAGCTCGAAACCGTTTCGAGCCGCTGCAGCAGCGTAAATACGAGCTGGCGGTTCGATCCGTAGGCGGCCGTATAAATTTCATCCGATAACGAGCTGAGCTGCTCCAGTGCATTGGATGGCTGATCTGCTTCAAAGGCAGGCTTGGCCGATTTTACGGCAGCATGAGTTGCCAGCTGACAGCCTGATAATAACCCTATAATCACTGCGCTGCATAACAGCGCGAATAACGATGATGCACGCATGCTCATCCCTCCCACTACCAAGGTATGGGGGGATGTCCGATCTTAGACCTTTCGAAACGAGATAAAAAGCCACGTGACAAGCAAACTGACGACCGAAAGCCCCATTGTGAACGTTTGGATGGCAGGCAAATCATCTTCCAGCACGTCCGGCAGCCAAGGAAATATATAGTAGGTGTAATCCAACGTATCGTTCAGAAGCAGCCACAGCAGCGCCAGAAAAGCGGCGAACCGTCCGAACACGAAGAATCTTATGTACAGCAGTGCTTCGACCGCCATCGCCAAATGGGATACGATCAGCATATAGTGCTGCCATTCGAGCGGATCGCCTTGAGCGCCGCCCGCAACGATCATCGTCACGGCCCAAACGCCGTATTTGATCGATGTGACAACGCCTAGCGCCTCAATGATGGTACGGATGCCAATGCTTGCCGGGTTCGTCTTCGAAAGCCCAGGGTATAGAAGAAATAGGAGCGATAACGTAAAAAACAAGCTCGCCGTCGGACTGTCCGGAACAAACACGATTCGCCAAATCGGATGAAATTCCAATGTATATTCAAGCTGCCGCCCGTACCAGATGTATCCGTAAACGGTACCGGCCGCATTCGAGATCAGCATTAGCCATAAAAATAGCCGGCTTGTCAACAATTCGCGACTCCAAAAATAAGCTGCAGCCTTTATCAATCGATCACCGCCATCTTTCTTCTCGGGTTTCAAAAAAAACCTGATCGCGAGATACGATCAGGTTTCAGTTTGTGCTATGTTATTCTGGTTTCTTTTGCTTCGCGAGCCATGTCGCCAGCTGATCGATTTCCTCTGCAGTCAGCTTGTCTTTGAAAGGCGGCATGTTGTTTTTACCGTTCGTCACGATATCAACAAGATCTTCCTTGCTATATTCATCGCCAATGCCGTGGAACGATGGGATGCCCGAGCTTTCGTTACCTTTCAAGTCCGCACCGTGACAAGCAACGCACTGTGCTTTCTTGGTCAGTTCAACCGCCGGATCGTCCTTGTCCACAAGCGGAACTTCAACTTCAGCAGCTTCTCCGCCGCCGCCGGATTCGGCAGCTTTCTTGGCTGCTTCCTCTGCCTTCTCTTCTCGCAAGATATGTTCAGGAATCGTATTCGTGATCTCCAGCTCGTGCTGGTAGTGATCCCACGATTGTTTCGTTAGCCAGAAGCAAGAAACAAGCGCCATGATCATAAGAAGAGATGTAATTGGACGTCTGTAGAAGCGGCGCTCTTTGCCTGTATCCAGGAAAGGAGCCAGCAGCAATGCGCCGAAAGCGATGCCCGGAACGCCTACCGTACCGAGAACGACATAGTCCTTCGATACATATTGCAATTTAAGGAATTGATACAGGAACAGGAAGTACCAGTCCGGCATCGGAATAAACGCAGCGTTCGTAGGATCTGCCGGGTAACCGAGCGGAGCCGCTTCGGAAATCGTCAATACGAGAAATCCGACGAGTACCACGACACCAACCATCCACTCTTTAAGCAGGAAGTTCGGAATGAACGCTTCCGATTTGCCTGGATAAGAGGAATAGTCCGGTGGCACGGATGGGCCCGTTTTCGTTTTCTTGCGAACCCGCGAGTCGCCAACGAATACAACTTTTTCGTTCGATTTGTGGCCGTGTGCCATGCGCAAATGCCTCCTTTCGGCTTATAGTGGTCCCGAAATGCCTTGCTTCCGGATCATAAAGAAGTGTGCCGCAAGAAGCGCAAGCAGAGCGCCTGGCAGGAAGAAGACGTGAATAGCGAAGAATCGCGTCAGCGTCTCGGCGCCTACGATCTCGCCGCCTTGCATCAATTCTTTGATATATGTACCGATATACGGTACGGATTCAGCAATTTGAATACCAACCTTCGTCGCGAAGTAGGCTTTGTTATCCCATGGAAGCAGGTAGCCTGTGAAGCCGAGGCCCAACATGATGAAGAAAATCAGCATGCCGACAACCCAGTTCATTTCGCGAGGCGCCTTATAAGAGCCCGTGAAGAATACGCGAAGCGTATGGAGGAACATCATGACGATAACGAGCGATGCGCCCCAGTGGTGCATACCGCGAACGATACCGCCGAACGCGACTTTGTGCTGAAGATAGTCAACGCTCTTATAAGCATTGATAATATCCGGCACGAAATACATCGTCAGAAACATACCCGACAAAATTTGAATGACTGTGATGAAAAACGTCAATCCGCCAAAGCAATACACGAATGCGGAGAAGTGATGAGCAGGGTTAACGTGCTCCGGAACCTCGTGGTCCGCCACGTCCCTCCACATCGGCGTAATGTCAAGACGTTCGTCAATCCAGTTGTATACCCCTTTTAACATCTGATCTTACGCCTCCTTTATACCACCCGTGTGTTTGCTTTAACTGGTCCAAGATATACCCAATCGTTCTCGATCTTGAGATCATACTCGTCGAGAGGCTTAGGCGCTACGACCAAGTTCTTGCCGTCCTTGGTGTAGTGTGCGTTATGGCACGGACAAACATATTCATTGTTCTTCTCCGTGTTCCACGCGATTGTGCATCCCAAGTGCTTACAGATCGGGGAAAGAGCGAACGCGTTGCCTTGATCGTCTTTTGAAATCCACGCCGTCAGCTCCGGATCGCTTACGTACCACCCGTCGACCTGGTGAATTTTAAATTTAAATTCCTGCGGTTCATTTGTGATTTTGCTTGCCTCGACAACTTTAATCCAGGTACCGCCGGCCTTCTTTTTCAAGATCGGGTCAACCGCAAAACGTATCATCGGAAGTGACATGCCTGCAGCCATGAATGCGCCTGCGCCTCCGAGCGTATACGACAAAAATTGACGCCGGGACATGCCGCTCTTCATTGCCGAGCGATGCGAGTTATCTTTGTGTTCATGGTTACTCATCTTCTGTTCTACCCCCTTTGCTGAGCCATATCTTGTGTTTCGCCAAAGAGGCAAAACATATGATGAACTAGGACATTACCTATAATAGCCTAGGGAATTTGGAGCGTCAAGAATATGGCGGGCAATTTGCTGTTCAGTTAAAAACGCTTCATTGATTTGTTATCATTTTGTCACAATTGACCTTGTCTGGCATTTGTTTTTCCCCAACCGCACTCACCTTATGCAATTGAATGCCGTACCGCCCGAAGAAATGCTACGCCCTTCCGAGCCACAATTTCCTTACCGATTCGCTAACACTCGACGCAGCCGGCAGCTGTCCGTTCTCGCCGGGGCTAATGATCAAATCCGCACCGCTCTCTTCGGCCATTGCGGCGTCTGGAATGTGTACGGCGGTAACCACTACGACGTGCTTAAATCCGGCTTGTCTAAAGTTGCCGCAAATCCGGTCCAGCTGCTCCCGGAATGCCGGCGTCCACTCGCCGTATTGGCAAGCGGGGTATGTAACGATTCTGCCTTTGAACGGAATTTCGATTAAATCTAGCACATCTCTCAGCCGCTCCAGCTTCGCGGTCGCTTCATAGGGCATTTCCTCCCCCGTCAATCCGGTTACGGGAAGCACCGCCGTATCCAGATAAGGCTGCAGCTCCGCCCATCCCTCAGCGCTCAGTTCGCTGAATTTCATCTTTTCTCACCAATCCTTCATTATAAGCATGCATCAAACCCTGGGCGTATATGCTAACGCCCTTCCACATCATACCTCCACAAAAAAAAGCCCGCAAGCCGCTTCCGGATGAAATCCGTGCGCGCTGCAGACTTGGTTTCGGGCGCTGGCCGTATATGAGGGCCGCACTCAATTATGTGTGTAAAGTTTTCAGCTCGTCAGTCAGGCGACGGAACGTATCCTTGTCGCCGGAGGCAAGCGCCTGATCAATGGCTTGATAAAGCTTATCCCTACGGAATTTGAGAACAACCTCATCAAGAAACATTTCTGCGGCAAGCCCGAGCATCACTTCGTACGATACTTTCATTTTGTCCATAGGATACACCTCCAACACAGCGTTTAAGAGATCCTATTCCTTTCCTTACGCACGCCGCTTTCCATCGTCTTTGCTGATCAAGTATCCCGCAGGCGAATAAGTGAAAGCGTATAGGTGGGGTCATCTGTGTGTTAACCCGTAAATTGAGCGAACCGGCTCTGCTATATCATATTCATCGCAACGAACTCCGCTAAGGACAATGGCCTTCCTGCGTCCATGAATGTGCTCCTGCCTAATGTCTGCTCTACCCGCAAGTTATCGGTTCAAAATGATCGCTTCGTCCTCAATGCTTTGTCCTGCTACGATCGTTCGGCCAAGCGGCGTCATCCGGATGACTTGGCCGTATTCCGCATGCTCGCCGATTCGGAGCAAGCCCAAGTGCATCATCATGCTGATCAATCGCTGCTCCAAAATCGTCGCAGGTTGATCGTAATAGAACGGCTTGATATACGGCGTCAGCGTGTTCAAGACGGTTTCGGCCTTTACCCAGCGGCTGCCGAGCTTATCGATCCAGTGCACGATCGCCCGTATGTTAGGGACCGGGCCTTTGTACAGCCTAAGCCAAAATTGATACAGCTTGTCCGCCGGCTCCGGCATCTTCTGCGCTTGCCGTTCTTTCCCTGCCGGAGTTAATATCAGCGATGTTTCCGTCTCCGCCAGCCAGCCCTTGTAGTAACAGTAGTCGTACAGCAGCGACAACCGGTTAGGGTAATCCTTGATGCGTCTTCCGTACCCGAAGCGCCACTCACCTTTGCCCGGCAGCTGTTCCTTGACGCCGAACAGCTCCAGCAGTTGCAAAATGTTGCGCTTGTACATCGCGCCGTCGGATGTAAGCGCGATTTCGTTCAAATGAATGTAAGTAAGCAGCTGCGATACGTCTTCACCGATCAGCATTTGCTCGTCCCGATAGGCGTGAGGCTCTTCGTCGGCATAGATGACTTGAGAGGCCAGCCTGCGCCCCATCGTTTCTTTGAACCGTTCCTTCAGATCGGCCGGAACTTGAAACAAGTAACGATCCGGACCGGCATAACCGTTAAAGAGCCAGCCGTATTGCTTGAAACGTGAAATCGTATCTCTCGGTCCCGCTTCAGGCTGCGGTTTCTCTTTGGATGCTTTCGTTTTGCCGGCAGGTTTGGACTTTGCTTTGGTTGACCGGCTTTTCTTCGGTTCAGAGGCCGCTGATTCGGATCCTACGCTCGCATTCATGACATTCGGCTGGACTTCCGCTTCCGGATGGCTGAATCGGCTCTGCTGAACGCGTGCAATCAGCTCCTCAAGACTGAAGGCATCCCTGGCATCAAATAAGAGAGAATTGATAAACCGGAGATCCTCCAGCTTCATCGCTCCGATCTGCGCTTCAAATACGTCCCGGCGGTTAACCGTCGACAAGATCGATTGAATCAAATCATTCTTCGAGTTTCCATTGCACTCACATTGATAGGTTGTCGCTATTCGGCTTAGCTGGCCAATATCCGCGTAGCTAAGCATATCCGCCAAATTCATCTATCAAACCTCCGTTCCCGGCCCCGCTAACAGGTTTACTACCATTATTGGAACATTGGCGGATTTTATAACCTCATGCGAGAAAAAAAGCCGCCGACCGTCATCGCGACGGTCGGCGGCTAGCATTCTAGTTCCGGTGGTATTAGCTTTGAAGCTGTTCCAAGTGGAGCGTGCAGTTGTGCAGCAGCGGCGTCCAACCGCGGCCTTCACGCTCCAGGATGGAGAATGATAGATTGTGAATCGGTTTATCGGCAAGGTTCGCGCACATCGCCTGAAGCAGCTGCGCGAGCAAGCTCCCATGCGTGACAACGAGAAGATTTCGGGCCGGAATTGCGGCGGCTGCCTCTTCGACGAACGAGAGGGACCGTTCCCGCACGGAGGCATCGCTTTCTTGGCCGCAATCGCACTTCTTCCAATGCGGTCCCCATCGAGCGAGCCGCTCCGCTTCCGTTGTACCCTCGATCTCGCCGTAAAACCGTTCGCGAAGTCTTTCATCGCCAGGCAGCAACGGTATGCCGAGCGTATCGGCGATGATGCGCGCTGTTTCGACGGCTCGGGACAGGTTGCTGGAAACGACGGCATCCCATTTCATCGGCTCATGGAGCAGGCGGTGCGCCAGCGCATGCGCTTGCCTAATCCCTTCGCTGTTTAGCGGAATGTCCGTTTGCCCTTGAATTTTGCCAAGCCCGTTCCATTCTGTCTTGCCATGCCGTATTAGCCCAATCCGCAACCTCTATTCCTTCTTTCCGGCAAAATTGTATCGAATCTATGTCTATGTATACGTATACGTTAAGTTAATGTCGAGTTCGCGCGAACCAATTCAGGATAAGCAGCGTGATGATAATGCCGAGCAGCGATAACGCCACATAGTATTGCGGTACGGTCGGCACAATATTCAGCACGATCGGATCACTGATGCTAGCAACAGGGACGTCCGCGTAGAAATCCGCGCTGATAACCGAGGCATCGCTGGTCGCGTTGGCGGTTTCCAGCAGCCCTGTCAATTTGGCCACCTCGACCGACGAGGAACTTCCCATGTCTTTCAGCAGATAGAAGAGACCGCATACGAACATCGCCATGCAGCAGGCAATGATTGCCGTCACGTTTCTGCGGAACGACCTCGAGAATTGATAGCTTCGGTTAGGGACCGGCATATACCAGGACTGTTCCGAATAAATTCGGTCCATAACGCCGGTATTCATATGATCGATAGGACCCATTTCATCGGAATGATCGGAGAAGAATTTGATCAGCTGTTCGCTCTCTTCCCATATACGAAATTCCTCCCTGCACGCCTCGCAGATCAGAAGATGTTCGTTGACTGACTTTCGTTCGCTATCATCCTCGGACAAGTCCCAATAGACCCCAAACGACGATTGTACATCGAGGCACTTCATCGCATTTTCATCCCCTCGTATTCCTCCAGCATTGGCGATTCGCCGAAATACGGTTCGAGCTGTACCTTGACGCTGCTGCGCGCGCGGAACAAGAGCGACTTGACGGAGCTGACCGTCTGGCCGAGAATGCTGGCGATCTCCTGATAGTCCAGCTGATCGTATTCTCGCAAGATCAGCGCCGAGCGTTGCTTCTCCGGCAGGCTGTTGATCGCTTCGCGCACCATGGTCATCCGTTCGCTCTGCAGCAAGCGCTGCTCCGGAACGGCATCCGGCGGAGCGATCGGAATAAACCCGACTTCGTCGAAGGATACGCTGCCTGCTTTCTGCTTGCGCAGCTCGCTAAGTACCGTATTTCGTGCAATGGTATACAGCCATGTAGAGAAGGAAGCATCCACTTCCCGGAATGAGTGCAGACTTCGATACGCTTTGTAGAACGTCTCCGAACATAAATCCTCTGCCAGAAGCTCGAGCTTGGCGCTCTTTAACATATGGTAGATGAAGGCAAGGATTTTCCGTTGGTAACGCCGCATCAATTCCGAATATAGCTGTATATTTCCGTCTTTAATTTCGCGTATTAGCTGGGAATCCGTCATCGCGGGCGACCCTCCTTGGCCTTAGGAGTTCTCCCGGTTCGGTACTACATTGTACCTGTGCGAGAGTGAAAAGTTGCGCGATCATAAATAAAAAATCTTAGCATATATGTATCAACACTAAATTCGAGGTATGAAACCAAATTCCTGCTTCTTTCGACATGTTTTACAACCCACTTTTTTACAAGCATTACTGCAATTGTAACATGTAGGCATCCCGTTGTATTTAAAGGTTTTTCAAATTCCATCCTGCCCCGTGCCTGCTCCATTGCTACAGACGATGGAATGCCGCCTAAAGTTACAGATAAGCAAAAAAAAAAAGACCGCCCTATGAGGCGGCCTCGCAAAATATGCGATGGATTGGATAGGAGTGGAGAGAAACCATACTGTACCCTTATTATATGTATACGTTTTCATTCTGTCAATAAGCGTTTTCATTTAGGCTGGACGACTTTAAAAATGAACCGAATAACCGATCTGCCCCAGCTTCTCGACAGCACGGTCCAAGTCCTCTTGCTTGCGGAAACTAAGTCTCAGCACGCCCGGGACGTCTTCTCTGCTCTCGATGATCTGGATGTTGCTCAGGTTGATATTGCTGTTGCCGAGCTCCGTAGCGACATGTCCGATGACGCCTGGATGATCGGGCACGTCGATGTAGCATTCATAGACAGAATGAATCATGCCTTTGCGCCGTTCCGGCAGCTTGCTGCGGAATTGGCCGGATTGCGTGAACGCCCGCTCGATACCCGCGCCGTCTTCGTTCTCCAGCATCTCGATGAAGGCGTTTGTCCCGCCCTGCCATTTGCGCAATAGCTTCAATAGCACTTCGCGGTTATTGACGAGAATGTCGCGCCATACGACCGGGTCGCTGGAGCCGATCCGCGTAATGTCGCGGAAGCCGCCTGCTGCCAGGACGCTGTAAAGCGAGTTGCTATTGTTATAACCGCGGACTAAGTTAACGAGCGCTACCGCAATGATGTGCGGAAGATGGCTGATCGCGCCGACAATTTCGTCATGCTCGTCCGGCCGTACATGCACGATGTGGGCTCTCGTATACGCAAGCAGCTCGGTCAGCCTGTCGATAGCTTCCTTAGGCGTCGATTCATCCGGCGTCAATACATAGAACGCGTTCTCGAATAAATAGAAGGATGCCGCTTCCACGCCCGATCTTTCCGAGCCAGCCATCGGATGACCGCCGATGAACACGGCTTCGCCCAGTTGCACGCGTTTAGCCGATGCTGCTACGGAAGCCTTCGTGCTGCCAACATCCGTGATGATACAGCCCGGCTTCAAGTCGAGCTGGCTGAGATCGTATACATACTGCTCGAGCGACCCGACGGGTACGCATAGAAAAATAAAATCCGCGCCTTCCGCCGCCTCGCGCATAGACGTCGTCGCATGATCGACGACGCCTCTCTCGAGGTACTTGGCTGCGGATGATTCGCGTACGGAATGGCCGACGACCGTGATGCCCGGCTTGCCCTTGAAGCAGAGCGCGAGCGAGCCGCCGATTAGTCCGACGCCGAATATCGCGATTTTTGTCATGAGATTACCCCAATACGGCCGCTTCAGCGAGTACTTCTTCGAGCGCCCGAATGAACGCTTCGTTCTGCTCTCTGCTGCCGACCGTAATCCGAATATGATTCGGGTAGTACGACCAGCGTGCGCGGGAGATAATGCCTTTGCGCAGCAATCCATCGAACACCTGCTGCGAAGGCAGTTTTACATCCACCATGACGAAATTGCCGTGCGCTTCGAAATAGCTTAGTCCGAGGCGGTCGAATTGCTCGCACATGTAAATGATGCCTTCCGCGTTTCGCTCTTTGCAGCTGTTCAAGAATTCAAGGTCCGCAAGCGACGCTTTCGCAGCGGCTTGACCGAAACGGGACGTGTTGAACGGTTCGCGAACCTGATTGATCGTCCGAATGACATCTTCGTGGCCGACGCCATACCCGATGCGAAGAGAAGCGAGTCCGTAAATTTTGGAGAATGTACGGAGCACGATGACATTCTTGAATTCCGGGAGCAGCGTAATGCCATCCGGGTAATCTGCATCCGTGACATACTCGAAGTAAGCCTCGTCGAGAACGACGATGACATTCGAAGGAACTTGACGAATGAATGCTTCCAGCTCTTTTTTGCGAACGATCGTGCCCGTCGGGTTATTCGGGTTGCACACCCAAATGATCTTCGTACGGTCCGTTACTTTAGCCAGCATCGCGGTCAGATCATGCGTGCCGTTGTTCAGCGGCACTTCGATGATCTTAGCGCCTTCGATTTCGCAGTTATGCTTGTACTGCGGGAAGGTTTCGTCCGCCATAATCGTTTCGTCGCCTGGCGTTAAGTAAGCGCGAGCCAGCATGAGAATAACTTCATCGGAACCTGCGCCAAAAATAATTTGTTTCGGCGTCACGCCGAGATATGCGGCTAAGGCGTTCGTCAATTCGACGCTTCCGCCGTCCGGATAAATGCTAATGTTGGCAAGCTCGTTCTGAATCGCCGTCTTCGCTTGCTCGGAGCTGCCGAACGGATTCTCATTGGATGCGAGTTTAATCACTTCTTTCAGGCCAAGCTCTCTCTTCACTTCTTCAATCGGCTTGCCCGGCTGGTACACAGGCAAATGAACGATACTTTGTTTAGGTTGCATGGACAATCACCTCGTAATAGTGGCGTATAGTTTACAATTGCTATTCCAACATTGTCTCACAAGTCGCAGCCATTTAAAAGGCTTTTGCGCGATTTTTCTTTCGCGCTTCTACGCTTTTATGTGTAGAAGCGCATAAAAAATGCAAAAAGCCCTTCGAGCTGCCGGGGCAGCTGAAGGGCTCGTTTTGCAACCGGAACGGTTAGCCTCTGAGCTCCTGCACGAATGCGCGGATTTGATCCAAGCCCTGGCGCTTGGTCTCTGCCGCTTGAAGCAGCTGTACAACCTCTTCGATCTTGCGTACGATCGCGCTTCCGACGATGACGCCGTCCGCTTGCTTGCCGAAGCGTTCGACCTGCTCGCGGCTCGAAATGCCGAAGCCGACCGCGATCGGCGTCGATGTCGCGCCGCGTACCGTGGAGAGAAACTCATCGATCCCTGCATGGAAGTCGGAGCGTACGCCGGTTACGCCGAGCGACGACACGCAGTACACGAACCCGCGGGCTTTGGAAGCGATGCGCTTGACACGGTCGTTGGATGTAGGCGCGACAAGCGGGATCAGGTGAATATCCACTGCTTCCGCCATCGCGCGCAGCTCCACATCCTCTTCAATCGGCAAATCCGGGATAATGAGGCCGCTGATGCCTTTCGCCGTTACAAGCTCGAAGAACCGGTCAAGTCCGTATTGCAAAATCGGATTATAGTAAGAGAACAGAATGAAAGGCAGCTTAACCCCGGCTTGGCGGGCATTTTCCGCCACATGGACAACATCGGCAAGCGTTACCCGGCCGTTGCTCAAGGCGCGCTCGGATGCGCGCTGAATAACGGGACCGTCCGCTAGCGGGTCGGAATACGGTACGCCAAGCTCGACCATGTCCGCGCCTGCCTCTTCCAAAGTTTTAATTATGTCCACCGAAGTATCAAGATCAGGGTCGCCGATCGTCAAGAACGGAATGAGCGCGGTGCGGCCTTCCTCGCGGAGCCGCTGAAACGCTGCATCGATTGCATTAATGGCCATGGTTGCCCTCGCCTCCCAAATACCCCATAATCGCTTGCACGTCTTTGTCGCCGCGTCCCGACAAGCTGACCACGATAATTTGATCGCGGCTGAGCGTCGGAGCGAGCTTCATCACTTGCGCTATGGCATGCGCCGATTCCAGGGCCGGGATGATCCCTTCCGTGCGGGACAGCAGCTGCAGCCCTTCGAGCGCTTCCGCATCCGTAATCGGAACGTAGTCGGCGCGTCCCGAATCCTTCAAGTACGCATGCTCCGGTCCGATGCCCGGATAATCGAGTCCCGCCGAGATCGAATGTGCCGGCTGGACTTGGCCATGCTCGTCCTGCAGCACATAGCTGAGCGAGCCTTGGAATACGCCATGGCGGCCCTTCGTCATCGTCGCTGCGTGCTCCTCCGTATGCACGCCGCGGCCAGCAGCTTCAACGCCGAGCAGCTTCACGCCGTCATCGCCGATGAACGGGTAGAACATGCCGATCGCGTTGCTGCCGCCGCCTACCGCTGCGACCACATAATCCGGCAGCCTGCCGGCATCCTTCAGGATTTGCTCTCTCGATTCATCGCCGATGATGCGCTGGAAGTCGCGGACCATCATCGGATACGGGTGCGGTCCTGTAACGGAACCTAGAATATAGTACGTATCGTCCACGTGGCTCACCCAGTAACGGAGCGTCTCGTTGCAAGCATCCTTCAGCGTTCGCGTTCCCGAAGTAACGGGGACGACCTCCGCGCCGAGCAGCTTCATCCGGAATACGTTCAGCTCCTGGCGCTTCGTGTCCTCCTCGCCCATGAACACTTTGCACTCCATGCCGAGCAGCGCCGCGACCGTAGCCGAAGCGACGCCGTGCTGGCCCGCTCCCGTTTCCGCGATGATCTTCGTCTTGCCCATACGCTTGGCGAGCACGCCTTGGCCGATCGTGTTGTTGATCTTATGTGCGCCGGTATGGTTTAAATCTTCGCGTTTCAAATAGATTTGTGCGCCGCCGAGATGCTCGGACAAACGCTGAGCATGATACAGCGAAGTCGGGCGTCCCGAGTATTTGTTCAATAAATAACGGACTTCCGCAATGAAATCCGGATCCTTCGAGTAATGCTGATAGGCTTCCTCCAGCTCTAGCAGCGCGTTCATGAGCGTCTCAGGCACATAACGTCCGCCGAATTTGCCGAAGCGTCCATTCTGGTCTGGAACTTGATTCATACGCTTCTCACCCTTTCAATAAACAATCGAATTTTGCCGATATCCTTCACGCCGCCGATTTCTACGCCGCTCGACACATCTACGCCGTCCGGCGAATACCGGCCCAGCAGATCCTGCACATTATCCGGGTGCAAGCCGCCTGCGACATACAGCGGAACGCCGATGTCCGCGGCCGCATTCGCGTAATCGTCAATGAGATGCCAGGCGAACGTTTTTCCCGTGCCGCCGCCAGCTGTATCGATGAGAAAACCGTCGACGACGCCTTTATAAGCAGCGAGCCGCTCAGGGCCTTCGGCATGTCCGGGTAAGCCGCCAGCCGGGCCGGATACGGAAAACACTTTCCAAACCCGGACGCCATGGGCTTCTCGTGCATCCGCGCACACTTGCGGCGATTCATCGCCATGCAGCTGTACGACATCCAGAGGTGCAGCCTTCAGCACGGCTTTCAGCTCGTCGCTCGCCGGGTTGACGAAGACGCCAACCGTTTGCGGCCGTGCCGCGCCCTCTTGCGCATCGAGCTTCCGCACTTCCGCGATCAGCGTGCCGGCAAGCTCCGGCGACACCTGCCGCTTGCTTGGCGCGAACACGAAGCCGATCTCATCGAAGGCCAGCCCGTTCATCTGCCGAATCGTCTCGGCATCCCGCAGGCCGCAAATTTTGATTCGGGTTGCCATTACGCTTTCACCGGCCCCATCAAATCGCGCACCGCTTCGCCGACATCCGGCTGGCGCATGAAATGCTCGCCGATCAGGACACCCTTGGCGCCTGCTTGCTTCACGTAGGCTATATCTTCGCGGGAGGCAAGCGCGCTTTCGCTGATGACCGTAACGCCCTCAGGCGCCAAGCCGATCAAACGCTCCGTCGTCCCGATATCGGTGACGAACGTATGCAGGTTCCGGTTGTTGATGCCTACTAGCGTTGCCTTGCCAAGACCGAGCACCGACTCCATCTCTTCTTGATCATGCACTTCGACAAGCACGTCAAGTCCGATCGACTTTGCGATATCATAAAACTCCGACAACTGGGTCGGGCGAAGAATCGCGGCAATGAGCAGGATCGCATCCGCCCCGATGAGGCGGGCCTCATAAATTTGGCGGTAATCCACCGTAAAATCCTTACGCAGCAGCGGTACGTTTACTGCCGCCGATACTGCGGTTAAGTATTCGTTCTTCCCTTGAAAATAATCCTCGTCCGTCAAGACGGATATACAATCCGCGCCGGCTTCTTCATAGATGCGGGCCAACGATACCGGGTCGAAATCCGGCCGGATCAACCCCTTCGATGGCGAAGCCTTCTTCACCTCGGCGATGAGGCCGAGCTCCCGGTTCGGGCTAGTCGCAAGCTTGCGCTCAAAGCCGCGGCATGCCGGCAATTCGGCGATTTGGCGCTCTGCCGCCGCCAATGAGAAGTGTTCCGCAAGATCGTCGGCTTCCTTGCGTTTAGTAGCTATGATTTTATCTAGAAACATGAGTCAACTCTCCTGTCGTTTCGATCAGCTGGCGCAATTTGTTGGCCGCTTTGCCGGAATCGATAATTGCTCTTGCCGTTTCGACGCCATCCTGCAGCGTATCGGCTGCCCCGCCGACGAAGATGCATGCGCCGGCGTTGGCAAGCACGATATCCCGGTATGCGCCGTAGTCTTCGCCATGAAAGATCGACCGGATAATGCGCGCGTTCTCAGCCGCGTCTCCGCCGATGACCTCCGACAGCGAACGAGTCGTCAATCCGAGCTCTTCCGGCGTAATCGTATACGTACGCACGATGCCTCCCTGCAGCTCCGAAACCTGCGTCAGAGACGAGATGCTGATCTCATCCAAGCCGTCATGGCTGCTTACCACCATCGCACGCTTCAAGCCAAGTTCTCCAAGCACAGAGGCGATCGTTTCCGTCTTGTTGCGGTCATAAATCCCGAGCAGCTGGCGATCCGCGCCGGCCGGATTCGTCAACGGACCAAGCATGTTGAAAATGGTCCGGATGCCGATCTCCTTACGCGGGGCTGCCGCATGCTTGAGCGACGGATGATACAGCTGCGCGAACATGAAGCAGATGCCGATTTCATCCAGGCTGCGTGCCGCTTGCTCCGGCGTAAGCGTAATATTCACGCCAAGCGCCTCCAGCGTGTCTGCGCTGCCGGACTTGCCGGACATCGCGCGATTGCCGTGCTTCGCTACGCGAACGCCCGCCGCTGCGGCGATAATGGCCGAAGCCGTCGAAATATTGAATTTATGAATGCCGGAACCGCCTGTGCCGCATGTATCCATCAGGCCGTTGCGCTCGGTATGCACATGGTTGGAGTATGCGCGCATCGCTTCCGCAAAGCCCGTAATTTCATCCTTGGTCTCGCCTTTGATCCGAAGCGCGGTGATGACCGAACCGATTTGGGCGCCGGTAGCTTCGCCGCTCATTATAATTTCCATCACGCCGCGCGCTTCTTCGCGCGTCAAGCTATTCCCGCCGATCAACGTATTCAACGCCCGTGGCATTGTCATGATTTCATTAATAACCGCCATGCCCCTGCTCACCCTTTCGCATCCGCATAGTAATCCATGTTAATCATGCTGTTCCCGCGTTCCGGAGCTGCGAAGATCGCCTCGGCCGCCCGAACGGCTTTAAGCATTGCCATCGCCTTGTTCACGGTTTCCATGTACTCGTTTTCCGGGATGGAATCCCATACGACGCCCGCTCCAGCCTGGACATAGGCTTTGCCGTTCTTGAAGATCAGCGTGCGGATGGTGATGCACGTATTCAGGCTTCCGCCGAAGCCCAAGTAGCCGATTGCGCCGGCGTAGGCCCCGCGCGCTTCGTTCTCAAGCTCCGCGATAATTTCCATCGCGCGCAGCTTCGGCGCGCCGGATACGGTACCTGCTGGCATGCAAGAGACGAATGCATCGAAAAAGTCTTTATCTTCGCGCAATTTGCCCGATACGTTGGACACAATATGCATCACGTGGGAGTAACGCTCGATTTCCATATACGCATCGCAGCGAACGGTGCCGAATTCGGACACGCGCCCGATGTCATTGCGGCCAAGGTCGACTAGCATCAAATGCTCGGCGCGTTCTTTCTCGTCGGCCAGAAGCTCCTTCTCGAGCGCCAAGTCCTGCTCCGGCGTCTTGCCGCGAGGACGGGTTCCGGCGATCGGCCTTGTTTCGACGCGTTCGCCGTCGACCTTCACCAGCGCTTCAGGAGAAGTACCAACGATAACTTCGTCATCCATTTTCAAATAATACATATACGGCGAAGGATTCATCGTACGCAGTACGCGGTATACATGAAGCGGATCGACGTCCGTCTCGATATTGAAGCGCTGTGACAGCACCACTTGGAAAATATCGCCTGAGCGGATGTATTCCTTCGCTTTCTCCACGTTCCCGATAAACTGCTCCTTCGTCAAGTTGGAGGAGACTTCGCCGAGATCCGGATCTGCCGGAATGCTTCCGGCCGCCATCAAAGTGGATGGCAGCGGCTGCTGAAGTCGCTCGATCGTCGCTTCGATCTTCGCAACCGTACGCTCATATGCCGCTTGAATTTGGCTGTCCGTCGCCGCCTTCGGAATATGCACATTGCCGATGACTTGAACTTGCTGCTTGAAGTGGTCGAATACGATGACTTGATCGCAGAACATGAATTGGAGGTCGTTCATGTTCAGATCGTCGATCCGGTGAGCCGGGAGCTTCTCATAATATTGAAGCAGGTCGTAGCCGAAAAATCCGATCGCGCCTCCTGTAAACGGCGGCAGCTCCGGAATCGCCGGACTGCGGAAAGAGCGCAGATGCGCCTTCAGCAGCTCGATCGGCTTCTCGCGCAGCACCTCTTCCCTGCCGTTCTTCTCGATGACCATCTCACCGTTCTTGCCGCGGATCAGCATGAAAGGATCGGTGCCGATGAACGAGTAGCGCGCCCATTTCACGCCGCCCTCCACGCTCTCAAGCAAGAATGCGCGGCGCTCTTGATAGAAATGCTGGAATATACGTATAGGCGTTTCGGTATCCGCCATCACATGTCTAACGATTGGAATAAGATTATAAGTGTCCGCTAGCCGAATCACGTTGTGCAGCTCTTGATTCTTCATCACTGATCTCTCCTCGTCCGATAAAAATAAAAAACTCCTGCCGCAGCAGGAGTGATCAGTCAGAAGATGGAAAATGAGCGTTAATCCGAGGAATGCAAGATTGACCAAGTTGTTTATGGCAAAGCAAGCACCTATTGCGATCCCGTAAGATCCAAAGGTACGGCAAATAAACAACTAATCGTCTACTCTTCTCTCGTCTCAACTTGCAACTAAACTCAGCTCAGCTCTACTCATCTCTTCTAACTACACTAACTACTCGGCTCTGCTATGCTCATCCTTCAAGATATGAAATCACTATACACCAGCGTAAACGAATCCGTCAATCCTTAAATTATGAGCTTATAAAATAATGATGGCTATGCTTTCGACAAGTCCGGACGCAGCGCTTTTGCGCCGCCTAAATAAACATGCTCGATTTCCTTCTGCGACTTGTCCGTGTTTACGGATACCAAGAGACGGATGCACATAGCCAAACTGCCCTTCACGGGCACCTCAACCGCGCACATAAGTGGAACTAACTCCCAGCCTGGCATCACGCGAATGGCCCTTGCCGGGAACGTAGCGTCCAAATCGCCGGTTACGGTAATAAACACGCTGGCAATGTCTTCCGGCTCGATGCCGTTCGACGCAACAATCGTATGAAGCAACTCCCTCGTAGCGCTCAAAATCGGCTGTTCTTCATTGACATCCACCGTAATGGCACCGCGTATGCCTCTTACACTCATCCTATGACGGCCTCCTGTTTCAATTGTTCCACGATCTCCCGAATGAGAGAAGAGGAAACCGATTTATTGATTTCCACGGCGCCGATCGCCGTCGGAACGATAAATACCATCGTGCCTTCCTGGAACTTCTTGTCGTGCATCATCGCGCGCATGATGTCATCCGTATTCAAATGCTCCGGCAGTCGAACCGGCAAGCCGACACGGGACAGCACGCGCTTCGTCACTTGATAGACCTCTTCCGGTGCGCCCAGTCGAACCGCAAGTTTGGCGGCCCCTACCATGCCGATCGAAATCGCTTCGCCATGCAGCAGCTCGCCATAACCGGCAACCGCTTCAAGCGCATGTCCGATCGTATGGCCAAGGTTCAGGATAGCGCGCAGATCGTTCTCGCGCTCATCCTTCGAAACGACGGCAGCCTTCACGCTGCAGCCTTTATAGAGCGCGTATCCGAGCGTATCGGGTTCAAGCGCAGTAAGCTTCTCGGCATTGTCGTCGCACCACTGGACGAAGTCCGCATCCCAGATGAGTCCGTGCTTCACGACCTCGGACAGTCCGGCCTTTACTTCCCGCTCGGGCAGCGTTTGCAGCGTTTTCAAATCGTAAAGCACAAGCTCGGGCTGGTGGAAAGCGCCGATAATGTTCTTGGCAAGCGGGTGGTTGACCGCGACCTTGCCACCGACGCTGCTGTCGTGGGCAAGTATCGTCGTCGGCACCTGCACGAATTTCACGCCGCGCATAAAAGAGGCCGCAACGAAGCCGGCAAGATCGCCGACAACGCCGCCTCCAAGCGCAACGATAGCGGACTTTCGGTCAAGCCCATGCTCAAGCGCAATCCCGATCAGCCGTTCCAGCTCAGCCAGCGATTTGGAGTTTTCCCCTGCCGGCACGATCGCCGTTACGACCGTAAATCCTTCTTCGGTCAGCACCGATGCCAGGCGGTCCAAATGCCGCCGTGCGACATTGGCATCCGTTACAATCATAAGCGGCGATTTTTTGCTGATGCCGCGCTGCGCGAATAGCTTGCCTGCTTCATCCAGCAGGCCTTCTCCGATATAGATCGGATAAGTGCGTTCGCCAAGCTCGACCGTCAGCTCACGATGCCCGCTCATTAGTAGCTCCTCAGCTGATCCAAGTAATTGTTATAGTTCGCTTTAATCTCTTCCATGGAATCGCCGCCGAATTTCTCGAGGAACGCTTTAGCCACTTCCCATGCAACGACGTGCTCCATCACGACGCTCGCAGCAGGTACTGCGCAGCTGTCGGAACGTTCGACTTGCGCGGTGAACGGCTCCTTCGTATCGATATCCACGCTTTGCAGCGGCTTGTACAGCGTTGGAATAGGCTTCATCACGCCGCGGACGACGATTTGCTCGCCATTGGTCATGCCGCCTTCGAAACCGCCAAGGCGGTTCGTCGCTCTATAGTAGCCGCGCTCTTCCGAGTACATGATCTCGTCGTGAACCTGAGAGCCGCGGATTGTGCCTGCTTCGAAACCGATGCCGATTTCACAGCCCTTGAAGGCATTGATCGACATGACGGATTGCGCGATGCGCCCGTCAAGCTTGCGGTCGTACTGTACGTGGCTGCCGAGACCGATTGGCACGCCTTCCACGATACATTCCACGATCCCGCCGATGGAGTCGCCTTCCGCTTTGATTTGATCGATGTATGCGCACATCTTCTCTTCCGTTTCTTTATCGACGACGCGAACCGGCGATTCTTCCGTCAAGCGGATCAGTTCATCGAGCGAAAAGTTATGCTTCGGCGCTTCGATTTCGCCGATGCGGATGACTTGTCCGCCTACCTTGATGCCGAATGCGGCAAGGAACTGGCGGGCTACCGCGCCAACCGCTACGCGTGCCGCGGTTTCTCGGGCGCTGGAGCGCTCAAGCACGTTGCGCAAATCCTTCAGGTTGTATTTCAGGCCGCCGTTCAAATCCGCATGCCCTGGGCGCGGACGGTGAACGCGGCGCTTCTCTTCGTCACTGCCTTCGATCGGCTCGATGTTCATGACTGTCGTCCAGTGCTTCCAGTCGTTATTCTCGACCACGAGCGCAACGGGTGCGCCGGTCGTTTTGCCATGGCGAACTCCTCCGACTATGTTCGCCGTATCTTTCTCGATCTGCATTCTGCGGCCGCGGCCATGACCCTTCTGCCTGCGGTGCAATTGGAAATTCAATTCCTGGAAATCAAGCTGCAAATTGCTTGGCAGCCCTTCAATAATTGCCGTCAACTGTGGACCATGCGTTTCTCCTGCTGTCAAATAACGTAAACTCACAGTAAAGCCCTCCCTCATCCCTTAACACCGCAAACGATAGAACCGTTTATGTATGCCAAAATATCTTTTGCTCATTATAGTACAGCGTTGCCGGTTTGACAAGAAAATGAACGCCTCGGCTCAAGCTGGTAACCAAAGCAAAAAAACTGCCCGAACCTCTCTACAATAGAGGCCCTAAGGCAGTTTCCATGCTTGCGTTCAGTATCCGTTGACGGATTGCTGCCCTCGAAGCCGCTGCGGCTCCGAGTTCAAATGCGGATCATTCATGAGACCGTTCATTTGCCTCGTGTCGATGCCGAGAATTTGGGCGCATTCCTGGACCGTGATAAATCCACGCTTATATGCCGCGATTACTTTCCGTTTGTCCATGCTGCACCTCCTATGCCAACCAAAAAATAGCAATAGCAATAGTATTGGAGAAGATGGACAACGATATACCCGCTAGGCGCGCTTGCGGTAAAAGAATGTTTCGACCGAGTCGAGATCATACTGGCCAGGCGAAAAAATTTGTTCCGTGCTGCCTACGAACAGCAGGCCGCCCGGCCTTAGCGCTTTTGAAAATTTATGGTACAGCGTATGCTTCGCTTCTTCCGTGAAGTAAATCATGACATTGCGGCAGACGATGACGTCGAAGCCGCTTTCGAATCGATCGTGAAGCAAATTGTGCTGCCTAAAGGCAATGTTGCGTTTAAGCTGACTTGCCACGGCAAAATAATCGCCGTCTTGCTTCGTGAAATATTTATTCTTATAAGTGCGGGGCACGTCGCGGACCGAACGGTCCTGATAGACGCCTTGCATGGCCTTCTGCAGTACGATGCTGTCCAAATCGGTGGCCAAGATCGACGTTCGTTCCAGGGCCCCTAGTTCCGAGATGATCATCGACAGCGTATACGGCTCCTCGCCAGTAGAGCAAGCCGCGCTCCATATTTTGACGCGTGCGTTTGTCTTGACGAGCTCCGGCAGAAACTTCTTCTCCATCGCTTCCCATCGGCTCGGATTGCGCCAGAACTCGGACACGTTAATCGTCATCCGGTCAAGAAACTCGTTCATGAGCGTCTTGTCCTTCTCCAGCGCGATCCAATAAGCCGCGAAATTACCGTACCCGTATTTCTCCCTAAGCGTGGTTAAGCGCCGCTTCATCTGAGCTTCTTTGTACTGGGAAAGATCGATTGCCGTTCTATCCTTGACCTTCTGAATGAATAGCGAAAAATCCCTGTCCTCCGTCATGGTTTCCCCCGATGTCGCTGTCAAGTAGCCCTGAGGCAGTCAGGCGAACGTTAAATCCACTGCTGAATCGTTTGATTATAGTCCACCAGTTCGTGCGGAGCGAAGAAAATGCCGATCTCTCTAGCCGCGCTCTCCGGCGAATCCGATCCATGAATAAGGTTGAAATTCGTATGCACCGCGAAATCGGAGCGAATCGTCCCCGGCGCCGCTTCCAGCGCATTGGTCTTGCCGATCATCGCGCGCGTCAGGCCGATGACGTTATCCCCCTGCCAAACCATCGCAAATACCGGACCGGACGTCACAAAGGCTACAAGCGGCGGATAAAAGGGCTTTCCGACGTGCTCCGCGTAGTGACGCTCCGCCAACTCCGGCGTGATCATCATGAATTTCGCTGCAACTAGCTTCAGTCCCTTGCGCTCAAAGCGCGATACGATTTCGCCGATCAAGCCGCGCTGCACGCCATCCGGCTTTACCATTAGAAATGTTCTTTCCATCGTATTCCCTCCTAGACGCTGTTAGTAGTTTCGTTTCCCAACGAAATGCGCAATATCGGTCAAGTTTTTCCTGGCCGGAATGTTGGGCAAGCCGCTGAGCGCTTCGATTGCTTTGTTGATATATCTGGTCGCCAGGGCATCCGCGGTATGAATGCCTGCGCTCTTACGTATGATGTTCAACGCCTTCTTCGTATCCCCTGCACCGTTCGTCTCGCGAATGTGAATGATTTCGGCGAGCAGCGCATCCTTGATGGCCGGCTCCTGCAGGGCGAGCAGCACAGGCAGCGTCATATTGCCTTGCTTGATATCGGAGCCCGGCGGCTTGCCGATTTGCTTCTCCGTGCCGAGCAGGTCCAGCAGGTCGTCGCGGATTTGGAATGCCATCCCGACATTGTAGCCGAACCGGTACAGTCGGTTTGCCGTTTGCCGGTCCGCTCTCGCGGCGAGCGCGCCAAGCTGGCAGCTGATCGCGATCAATAGCGCGGTCTTGCGCCTGATGCGCAGCAGATAATTGCGCACGGTCTGTTCCGTATTGAAGAAATCGCGGATTTGCTCCATCTCGCCGATGCACATTTGCACCATGGCTTTGGACAGAATTTGATGAATTTGCGGGTTTTCCAGCTCGGTTACGATCGTAAGCGCTTTGCCGTATATGTAATCGCCGGTATACATGGCAATCCGGTTATCCCACTTGGATTTGACCGTCAGCTGCCCGCGGCGCGTTTCAGCGTTATCGATGACGTCGTCATGAACGAGTGAAGCCATATGTATGAGTTCGAGCGGCACTGCGACTTTCTCCAGCACATCAAGCGAATACGTGCCGAACTTTCCTGCAAGCAGCACAAAAACAGGACGGATCCGCTTCCCGCCTGCTTTGAGGAGATGCGTCGATGCATCGGTGAGCAGCGCGTGTTCGGAGGTTACGCTGCGCGCCAGCTGGCCTTCAATCGCATCTAAATCGCTTTTCATTTTGGCATAAATATCGAGTAGTTTCATTTGTTCACCTTAAGGGCGGCATGGTCTGTGAAAAATTGCATTTGAACCTCGTGCGGCAATAAGCCCAATTGATGCGCGTAGTCGAAATACAACGTCAAACCCGCCTGCTCGTCCGTTCCGAAATTATAGTGAAGCTCCTTGAAATACCGGCTCCAATAAGCGGCGTCCCCGCCAAGCAGGGCGCAAGCTTTATCGACAAGCGGCTGCAGGTTGCTGAGACTTCTTTCCTTGCTCTCCGTCAAGGCATGGAGGACGGTCGAAACCGCCTCAGGGTCGGCTGCGGCAATTTCCTTGCGGACCGCCACCAACGCGAACGTCATGCCGTAACCCGTCCAATTGCGCCATAACTCGCCTAAATCGATGACCGTGAGTCCGCGTTCCTTGTTGGCCCAGGAAGCATGGATCGCCGTATCTCCGATAAGGAGCGCGGCATCCGCTTCCGCCAGCATCTCATCCAGATTCGGCTCCATCGTGACATAAGACGGCTCCGAATTATAGTAGAGCTTCATTAATATTTTGAGCAAATTAACCGAGGTTGCGGACGTTGCCGTCATCGCAATGCGGCCTTTAAGCACCTCTTCGAGCGGCTTCTTCAAAAAAAGCAGGATCGAATTGACGCGCCCCTTTGCGCTTACCGACAAGTTCGGCAGCAGCAAGTAATCGCTCGCATTTTCCGCGTAAGCATACGAGGACATCGACGTGATATCGACCTCGCCTTGGCGGAGCGCTTTATTGAGCGCGGCAGGCACCCGCTTCTCGATTCGGAATCGTTCCTGCGGAAGCTGCTGCTCGGCATAATGAAAAATCGGCCAAACGTTCGCATAATCAATGCGACCGACTGTAATCGGGCGATTTAACCCCATGCTGTTCATCTCCCCATCTTCTGTACAGATCATGATCCAGCGGAAGCTGATCAAGCACTTTCCCGACTAGAAAATTAACCATATCGTCTATCGTTTGCGGCCCGTAATAGAATGCCGGCATCGCCGGGATCAGCTTCACGCCAAGCTTGGCCAATGTCAGCATGTTCTCCAAATGGATCGCGTGAAGCGGCGTTTCCCGCGGCACGATGATGAGCTTGCGGCCTTCCTTCAGCATAACATCCGCGGCACGCGTCATCAAATCGTCCGAGATGCCGTGCGCAATCGACGCAAGCGTACCCATCGAGCAAGGCATGATGATCATGCCTTCCACCCGGTAGGAGCCGCTGGCGATCGAGGCGCCGATGTCCGCATTCGGATGCAGCGTCAGCCTGCCGGCATCCATCGCCTCCGAAAACACGGCAGCAAGCGCGAGCGGGCGTCTCGTCGTGTCCCAGCCAAGCTCTTCTTTCAACACGCGCCAGCCTGCCTCCGTCACGACAAGATGAACATCCATGCCGCCGCCTAAGAGACATTCGATCAGCCGAATGCCGTAGATGGCGCCGCTGGCACCGGTAATACCGACAACCATGCGCTTACGCACTGCTTCTTGTACGTTTCCTACCATTGGCGAAGCACCACCAAATCCAGCAGCGTTGCGGCGAATAAAACAACGCTAAGCGAGCCGTTCATCGTAAAGAATGCGGTTTGCACGCGGCTCATATCATGCGGCTTGACAAGGATGTGCTCATAGCAGAGCATGCCGACCGAGATGACCGCTCCGAGCAAATACAGCCAGCTGAGCGGCGTTAACCAATATAATGAGATGAATCCGATTGCGGTCAGCACATGAAATCCTCTGGATAGCTGCAGCGCTCCTTCTAATCCGAACCGCGAAGGGATCGAATAGACGCCTTCCTTGCGGTCGAATTCGAAATCCTGGCACGCATAAATGATATCGAAGCCGGCAAGCCAGCATGCAACGGCGGCATAGAGCACCCAAGCGGACAGTCCGAATTCGCCGGTAATCGCGACCCAGCCGCCGAGCGGGGCAAGACCGATCGTTAGCCCCAGTACGACGTGGCAGAGCCATGTAAACCGTTTTGTGTACGAGTAAAGCACGAGCATGAAGACGGCGATCGGCATCAGCTTCATGCAGATCGGATCCAATTGAGACGCCGCTACGAACAGCAGGACAAAGGATACCGCGATAAACAAGACGACCTCGCCTGCCCGCAGCAAGCCTGCAGGGATCGCCCGTTTCGCCGTCCGCGGGTTTTTGGCGTCGATGACGCGGTCGATCAGCCGGTTCAAGCCCATCGCCGCGCTTCGGGCGCCGACCATGGCGAGAATAATCCAGCCGATCTCGCTCCACTCCGGCAGCCGCTTCTCCATGATGACTGCTCCTAGCAGTGCGCCCATGAAAGCAAACGGCAGCGCGAAAATGGTGTGTTCGAACTTAATCATTTCCAAAATAATGCCGACTTTGCGAATCATGCTTGGCCCGTTCCCTTCGTCCCCATGTGTAAGGCCGCGACGCCGCCTGCCAGCGGATAGACGCGAACTTGCTGAAGGCCGATTTCACGGTATTTATCCGCCAGCTGCTTCGAGTCCGGGAATGCTTTAAGCGACTCCGGGAGCCACTTGTACTGCTCGTAACGCTTGGCTACGAGCTTGCCGATCGCAGGCATGACGCGCTCAAAATAGAAATAATAAATCGCTTTGAACGGCTGCCACGTAGGCTTGGACATTTCCAGGCAAACGACTTGCCCGCCCGGCTTCACGACCCGCATCATCTCGCGCAGCACCTGTTCCAAATCCGGCACATTGCGCAGGCCGAATCCGATCGTCGCAAAGTCAAACCGGTTATCCTCGAACGGAAGCGACATCGCATTGCCTTGTACGAGCGAAATTTGACGGTCCAGACCCTCCGCCTGCACTTTCTTCTTCCCGACGTCTAACATGCCTTGGCTAAAATCAAGACCGACAACCTCGCCCGTTCCGCTAGCTTTGGCCAGCGCGATTGTCCAGTCACAGGTGCCGCAGCACAGGTCAATAGCGGTCTGCCCCTGCTTGACATCCATCTTGCGCATCGTAAACTTTCGCCATGCCTTGTGACGGCGAAAGCTGATCAAATCGTTCATTAAATCGTACTTCGGTGCGATGCTCTCGAAGACCGCATGTACATGCTGTTCTTTTGACTTGGATTGCAATGTAGTCACCTTACCTTCTCTCGCCATGAGCCGATGCCGCCGGCACAAACGGTCTCGTGAAAGTCTCTAGAATACCGGACAATTCGCGGACGAGCTTGTCCGAATCCAGCCGCGCTACGGCCGCTTGAACAAGCGAAGCCGATTGCTTCAGCAGATCGGCCAGCTGCAGCCGAATATCGTATTTTGCAATGAGCGCCTGGGCAAACGACGGCTCGGTTTTCTGATCGGATAATTTGCGTTTCTCATCTTCGGTGCCGCTGCTTAATACGTGCCAGTAACCCCAGCTTCCGTCGAACCGGTCCGGCTGCTCGGCGCGGTGCAGCTCGTCCAGCACGACTTCGCACCGGCCGAAGCCTTGAAGCAGGTCGGTCCAGACGCGGACCATTTTCTCATCGAGGCTGTCCGTAAAGGCATGGAACAGTTCCGTCTTTAACTGCACGCACTGGCTGATATACTCCTCGGCCGTCAGCTTCAGCTGCTTCATGCGGAGATACAAGTTTACCTTGAGCCGATTGACCTCGCAGACACCGCCGCTGATCCGGCGAATCATATCGACCTGACCGGCTTGCGAAAGCAGCTGGTAGAAGCGGCTGCTGTAATAGTCGCCCGCCAGCACCTTCAGTTGGCGCGAACGCATCTCGCGCTCCTGCACGCGCGAAGTTTCGGAATCGATGAGGTCATGCGTATCCATGCCCAGCTGCACGAGCGAGACAACCAGCGCATAGAGCTCGCTGTGCAGAAGCGGCGTGCGTTGATTAGCTAAAAAAGCGAAGAGCAGCCTGACTCTCGAATCGGGAAAGTCCGGCAGCTCGGTATGTGCCCCAATCATATCGTATTCAATGTACTTCTTTGCGAGTTCGGGAATTCTATATGGTTTCATGTGGCCTGGCCTCCGGACAGTACAGCGAACGAGTTGCTGCCTAATAATCTAAATAATTATAGCACTATGCGTAGCGTTTCGCTACAACTGGGACACTGACAAACGCAGGCGCTGCCTCCATTTTTCGTCGATAAACGGCTCTGCGGCGCTTAAGTTTGACAGTTCTGTGGACAGCCATGGATCGCTTCGCCGGATATCCACCGCGGCAAGCAGCCTGTTCACCGGCCGCTCTTCCCCGTTCTTAAGCTCGACCGGAGTAACGAACCTGACCAAAACCCGGGTCACATTGTCCGTATGTACGAACGCGAATTCGAGCAGACGCTGCAAATCGGTCATCCATTCCTCTACAGCATTCCCATATTTCGCTGTAGATAAATCGACGGACAACACGGATCCTTTCCATACTACCCGTTTCACGTCCAATTGAAGCTGCAGGCCCAGCATCGAATCGACAATGACGTCTGAGGTAAGGCGTTTGACCGGGACAGGATGAAATACCGAGACGTCGCCTTTCTGCTTCATCCGCGCATCCGTAAGCGGAAGCACGGACAGCAGCACGGCTACAACCAACGTTACTGCACAAGCGTAGAGCAGCCTTCTTCTTTGCGACATCTACCATCCGCCCTTTGCACACAGAATGTCCTTCTATTCTAGTGTACAAACTAAAAAAGCAGGCTATGCCTGCTTTTCGCTGTTAGTCCTCCGTATCGACGGTGCCGTACTTGGTCAGCACGGTCGCTTTGCCGCGAATCTTGATCGCGGACGTATGGTCCGTGAATTGACAGATGAGAATTTCGCCTCGATCCAGCTTCTCGGTATGATGGAATTTCGTATCCTGCCCCCGTGTCAGCCCGATTACCTGAACGCCTTGAGCCTTCGCCTTAATGACGATGTATTCGCCATTCAAGTCTTCCATGTTCGCTCTACCTCCTAATCCGCCGCTTTATCTTTCTTAGATTTTAAAAAACTGCCTCCCGAACCTCGCTCAGGACAGCAGCTCACGTGTGCTATGAAAGTAAATGGTCGGGTGTACCGGATTTGAACTGGCGACCTCTACCACCCCAAGGTAGCGCTCTACCAAGCTGAGCTAACACCCGACAACACCCCGCTTCCCTCATAAACCAAGGGAACTGCAAGAAAAAGTCTACTGGAATTATATGCCCTTGTCAATAGAGACGAGAGCCGGGTAAAGACGAAAAACGTCCGGATGCGGCTAGCACCCGGACGCCATCAACAGCGCTCCGCTGTTTCTTATTTGGAGACAAGATCTTTCAGGGATTTACCTGCTTTGAAAGACGGGATTTTGCTCGCAGGGATGTCGATCTCTTCACCTGTTTGCGGGTTGCGGCCTTTGCGCGCTTCGCGGCTCTTCACCTCGAAGTTGCCGAAGCCTACCAATTGTACTTTATCCCCGCCTTGAAGCGTGTCGGAGATCACATCGAAAACGGCATCAACCGCTTTGGAAGCATCCTTCTTGGAAAGGTCAGTCAATTCGGCTACTTTCGCAATCAGTTCCGTTTTGTTCATTTCTTTCACCTCCCCTGACGGCAGTTCATAAGCACATCATTATCATTCTGTTTTACCGAAACCTGAGAAATTATACCTGCAGGCTCTGGTGCAAAGAAATTCCGATATGTGCAAATCCTGCATACTGATCCATGAACAGATTTATAGTAATACAGGTCGACCTAGAATTTCAAGAGGGCATGCAAGTTTTTCCTAGGTTTGCTCTAGGTTTTTCGTGCTTTATGCTCATAAAACGCCCGGTAAGGAGCAAAAAAAGAGACACGCTGCTTGCGCGTGTCTCTTTTCCGGTTTACAGAATGATAGCGATCAGGCCGCCGGAGCCTTCGTTGATGATCCGGCCAAGCGTCTCCTGCAGCTTGTAGCGGGCGTTGTCCGGCATCATGGCGATCTTGCCTTGAATGCCTTCCCTTACGATCGAGTGCAGCGAACGGCCGAAGATGTCGGACTCCCAAATCTTGATCGGATCGTTCTCGAAATCCTGCATCAGGTAGCGGACGAGCTCCTCGCTTTGCTTCTCCGTGCCGATGATCGGCGCGAATTCGGACTCGACGTCGACCCTGATCATATGGATGGACGGAGCGGTCGCCTTCAGGCGGACGCCGAACCGCGAGCCTTGACGGATGAGCTCCGGTTCGTCGAGCGCCATCTCGGCAAGCGTTGGTGCCGCAATGCCGTAGCCCGTCGTTTTGACCATTTCGAGCGCTTCTGCGAATCGGTCGTATTCCCGCTTCGCGTGCGCGAACTCCTGCATGAGCTGAAGCAGATGGTCTTTGCCGCGAATCTCTACGCCGACGACTTCCATCAAGATTTGATCGTACAATTCATCCGGCGCATAAAGGTCGATTTCCGCTACCCCTTGCCCCATATTCATGCCGCTTAAGCCGGCGCGAGCGATGAATTCGTATTCCATAAACTGCGAGACGACGCGGTCGACGTCGCGCAGACGACGGATATCCTTCACCGTATCGCGTACCGAATTTTCGTAATTGTTGCGCAGCCAGTGATTGTCGTTCAGCACCATGACCCAGCTCGGAAGGTTGACGTTGACTTCGTGCACGGGGAACTCGTAGAGCACCTCGCGCAGAACCGACATCACTTCTTCTTCGCCCATGGTCGCTACGCTGAGCGTAATTACCGGTATATCATACTTGGCCTGAAGCTCGCTGCGAAGCTGAAGGGCCTCGTCGCTCTTCGGCCGTGTGGAGTTCACAATCAGGACGAACGGCTTGCCGACCTCTTTCAGCTCGTTCACAACCCGCTCTTCAGCTTCGATATACGAGCTGCGCGGAATTTCAGCGATTGTACCGTCTGTCGTCACGACGACGCCGAGCGTGGAATGCTCCTGAATGACTTTACGGGTGCCGATTTCGGCCGCTTCCTGGAACGGAATCGGCTCTTCGAACCATGGCGTCGTAATCATCCGCGGACCGTTCTCATCCTCGTAGCCTTTTGCGCCTACGACGGCGTAGCCGACGCAGTCGACGAGTCTGACGTTAACATCAAGCCCTTCGGCCACGCGAAGCTGAACCGCCTGGTTCGGCACGAATTTCGGCTCCGTCGTCATAATCGTTTTTCCCGCTGCGCTCTGCGGCAGTTCGTCGATAGCCCTCACCCGATCGGCATCGTTCGTGATGTTCGGCAGCACAACCGTCTCCATGAACCGCTTGATGAAGGTTGATTTGCCTGTGCGGACCGCACCAACGACGCCGAGGTAAATATCCCCGCCGGTTCGTTCGGCAATGTCCTTGAAAATGTCCACTTTCTCCACTGAATATCCCCTCCCAATCGTATTTCGCCTGTACATGGACGTACCGTTACTGCTGCTTCCCTCCTGCTGTTCGTCGTCAGGGTTCGCCGCTATCCGCCTGCTGACTTGCAAGCAAGCGACGCAACTCGTACATGATTTTGGACTAGTAATAGCTTATTGCGTCTTATACCCGATTATGACGACCTCAGCCATGAAATCTTTCGATTTCGCTCGAGCTTCTCCGCTCCCGGCCTTCCAAGATTGAGATATATGAGAGAAAGACGAAACCTATGCCTGAACGACAAAAAAACTCCTGCCGGCGTTCGGCAGGAGCTTCTTTCTTATGGATGCTGCCCATTAGTTTTGAACGGCTTGCGGTTCGCCGTTCACAAGACGGTATACAGGCGATTTGACTGGGACAAAGTCCGAGGAATCAACAAGCAACGTGCGCAAATCCGTTGATTCGCCGGGCTTTTTGCCGCTTTCCAGCTTGGAAAGCGCCTGCATGATATCCGGGCCGTAATCGATGTACACATGGCCCATGGAATCGATCATCGGCGTTAAGGTGCCGCCGGAGAACACGCTGCGAAGCGTCGGCTCCTTTATGTCCAGCGAGCCGAAATCGATCGCCTTGAACGACGGATAAAGCGAGGCGCCTTCCGGAAGCTTGCCGTCATGCCCATCGGCATAGTTCTTTACGGCGGCTTGAACATCGTTCATTTGTTGATAGAGAACGAGATTCATAAGCTTGACGGTAGGGTCGGTATCTTCGTTAATAACGAGATAATAGTAGCTTCCGCCCTGCTCATAGGCCGTTTCCGGAATCGTGCTCAAATAATTCATCCGCTTCAATTTATCGAAATCCACTTTGAACTTCTCATACAGCGGCGTCGTTTCCGTACTGTTCTGAATCGGCAGCAGCCCCGTATCCTTCTGGAACTGGTCGATGACAGCTTGTACATTCATAATCGCATCTTTCGGCGGCTTCTGATTTTGCCCCAATTGATCCTCGGGATACAGACAGCCGGACAGCAAAGCAGCCATAAGTGCGAGCACTATGGCTGCTGCCGCTTTTTTCAAGCCTTTCATGACACTAACTTCCCCCTACCATAATTCATCGTCTTCCGCTTGGCGCATCATTTGTCTTCTTACCGCTGCGCGAAACGGATCTTCCGGAACTTCGACGACGGCACGGCCGAATACTCTCGCCTGACAAGCGAGCCTGGTCCCTGATCGGTCAAGACCGGCCAGCTTATAGCGCTCATTGTCGTTCAGCGGCGATAGTCCAGGCGAGCTGTGCGGTGTGGTTACTTTGCACATAAGACATGCGGCTTTCCCGTCACACCGTGTACGAATCGGCACACCGGCGCGCCTGGCAGCATCTAGAACTGTCGTGCCGGCACGTACCGTTACACTGCGTCCGGAAGGGAGGAATGTAATTTGCACATTCATGGGGATTCTCCTCGCTTCCTGCTTCCTGCGTTCTATGATTCAATCAGATGCTGTACATATTGCTTCGTCTTCGCCGTCAAGCTGTTTCTGGAAGCGATGATGCGCGCGGCTTCCATGTGCAGTTTAGGCTCTTTACGAATTTGCGAGGCAATCAACCGCGTACGGTCCTCCCGCTCCCGCAGCACATTGAACCATAGCTCATGCGCCAACGGGACGATGCCGACCAGGCAATCGCCGATCGTCATCGGCAGCTGCAGCGGAGATAAAACCTCCGCGACTTCAACTTCATATCGGTCGCCGCCGGCGGACACGATAAACCCGCCGACCAGTTCGACCTGAATGCCTTCGATCAGGTAATGGCTGAGCACCGACCGATAGATCGGGCTCACGCTTTCGTGCTGCTCGTCAACAGCGTAAGGAAGCAGCGCTTTATGAAGCACCGCTGCGTCCGCTTCATCCGCGTAAAGATCCAGGTCACGGGGCGGTCTGCCAAGTTCCAGCCCTCGCAGCAGCAGCCCTGCACTGCCGCCGATCAGCCAGCGTGCCCCTGTAGGGCCCGCCGCGTTAGCAATTCGTTCAAGCGCACGGAAGATCGGTTCGGTTTGATCCATGAGCTCACGTCTTTCCATCAGAAATACGGCCGGTTGACCGCTTTTATCGTTGCAGCGCCTGCGCCTTTCTTGATGACAGCTTGGCAGCCCAAACGGTAGCCTTGTTCCAGCTCGCTCTGCTCCAGACGGTCCCACTCCGCGTCCGTCGCTTCCTCCAGAAATTCCATGCCTTCTTCAACAAGGCAACGGCATCTGGCGCACGTTCCCCTCGAACAGGAGAACGCCCAGTCGATTTCATGCTTCATCGCCATATCCAGCAGCGACATGCCCGACAGCGGATAGACGGTAATGCTTTTCGAACGGCCTTTCAATTCCAGCATCTAATGTTACTTCCTTTCCACTCCACGCCCGGGTTCGTATTATAGGTATAGTTAAGCAATGGAAATCAGGCCGAGGAAGCCGCCGATAACCAGAAACAGAAATGCCGTCATCGACAGAAGCAGACGAAGCACTCCTTTTGTTTTAAATCTCGCCAGCGAAATAAGCACGGCCGCCAGCGCCATTAATCCGATTCCTACGAATGAAACCCACATCTTCATCATTGGATCCATTTTTGAACTCCAACCACCTTGTACACCAATTATTCGTTCTATTATACCACTTGTCACGATTAGTCAGCTACTTTTGCCACGATTCAGCCACAATTGGTGTACGTTTGGGGAAGCGGCTTGAGCAGTATCAAGCGAAAACGTTTGGCGCAAAAAAGAAAAGGACCTCCGCAAAAACGCCGCCGGCCCTTCAGGCCGCAATGCCGGACGCTTTTTGCTTCAGTCCTAACTGTTACTACTTGAGCATCAGCTTCATCAGCATTTCCAGGTTATTGATATTCATGCCGCTTTTCTTGACGGCGCCGACGATGTCATTGATCGTTTTCTCGGATACGGGCACCTTCGCCATGGAAGAGACTTGCAGTATCAGCTTGCGCAGCTCATCCTCGTCCTGCATCGTACCCTCGGTAACGCCGCTGGCAAGCTTCTTGACCGCACCTTCCGTAATCGGCTTGCCCGTCTTTTTATTGACAGCGTTCAGGACTTCTTTCGAAAGATCCTTCTTCCCGCTCAAATGTTTCCCTCCTTCAAGTTTTTACGGAGTAAAAACTCGTTTTGCACGCAACAACGCAGTTGCTGCTAGCATCATATGAAGGAAGGACGGGATTGGTGTAGGCTATGCAACTTCCCCGTTAAATGCCCGCCAGGTCTTCTGTCTCGTGTGTCCGGCCGCGGCCCATCAGCGACTCCACCGCATTGCGCGGCGATTGGCTCTGGAACAGGACCGCAAAGAGCTGCTCGGTAATCGGCATCTCTACCCCGTACAGGCGCGCGAGCTCGCGCGCCGCGCTTGTCGTGCGCACGCCCTCAACGACCATGCCCATCCGGCTCAGCACCTCGTCCAGGGCGATGCCTTCCGCGAGCATGGAGCCTGCGCGCCAGTTGCGGCTGTGCTTGCTCGTGCAAGTCACGACCAAGTCTCCGACACCGGCCAGACCGGCGAACGTGAGCGGATTAGCTCCCATCGCGTTGCCTAGACGGCTAATCTCGGCTAAACCGCGCGTAAGCAGGGCAGCCTTCGCGTTATCGCCGAAGCCCAGGCCGTCCGATAGTCCCGCGCCAAGCGCGATAATGTTTTTAATGGCGCCGGCAACCTCAACGCCGACGACATCCTTATTCGTATATACGCGGAAATATGGCGTAATGAACGAGTCCTGCGCTTGCTCCGCCGCTTCGACGCTTGCCGAAGCGACAACGACGGTTGTCGGAAGCTTGCGGACGACCTCTTCGGCATGGCTTGGACCGGAGAGGACGACCAGCCGCTCCGGCGCGATTTGCAACTCCTCCAGCAGCACCGTCGACATCCGCTTATAGGTAACGGATTCGAAACCCTTCGTCGCATGAATGCATAGCGCATTCGCGCCGATATGAGGCGCCGCCAACCGGGCTACGTCTCTCATCGCGGAGGACGGCGCAACGAAGAGGACAATTTCGGCCCCTGCTACCGCTTGTCCGATATCGGTCGTCGCGGTTAAGTTATGCGGCAATACGGCATCCTTCAGGAAACGGCTGTTTGTATGCCGGGCATTGATTTCCTCGACTTGCTCTTCATTGCGAGCCCATAAAGATACTTCAAATTTGTTGTCGGCAAGTACCGCCGCAAGCGCCGTTCCCCAGCTTCCGGCTACGAGTACCGCTGCTTTCCTTTTCGTCATGTGCGCGCCTCCTACCCTTTTCTGGCTCCAAGCTTGTTCTCTTTTCCTTGAAGCAGTTTTACGATATTGGTCCGGTGACGAACAAAGGCCAGCACGCAAACGACCAGGCTTGCCCATACGTACGTGAATGGCTTATCGCCGATATTCCAAATGAAGATCGGCATTAGCACTGCGAAAATAAGCGATCCCAGCGAGACGAAACGCGTAATCGCGATCGATATGATCGCCACTGCGCCGGCAATCAAAGCCGGCACAAACGCAAGCGTCGCCATGACGCCTACTGTCGTGGCAATGCCTTTCCCGCCTTTAAATCCGAACCATACCGGCCAGTTGTGTCCGGCAATAGCCGCCAAGCCGCACAGCACCGGCCCCCAGTCGCCGCCCGCCACATAAAGGCCCAAGACTACGGCAATGACGCCTTTTGCGATATCGAGCAAGAACACGGCAATGCCCGGCCCTTTGCCCAGCACGCGAAGCGTATTCGTCGCGCCGGCGTTCCCGCTGCCGTAATTGCGGATATCGATGCCTTTTACCCACTTGGCAATCAAGATGCTGAACGATAACGATCCTAGTAAATAGCTGATAAGTACTGCAAGAATGGTCAACACAATCATTTCGCCTCTTTCCACGGATAAAGGAAACTGGTGTCCCGATAAAGAGACACCAGAATCGAACTTCGGGCAGCAGCCATTAGTCTTCGTCGGATTTCTTTCTGGTGAAGATTCGCACAGGCGTTCCTTCGAATTGGAAGGCGGCTCTGATTTTGTTCTCGAGATACCGCTCGTACGAGAAATGCATCAAGTCCGGATCGTTGGCAAACAGGACGATCGTCGGCGGCTTTACCGCAACCTGCGTCACGTAGTTAATCCGCAGACGTCTGCCCTTATCGGACGGCGGGGGATTGATCGCAACGGCATCGGACACCACGTCATTGAGCAGGTGGGTCTGGATGCGCAGCGCGTGCTGCTCCGACACGTGGCAAACGACCGGAAGCAGCTTATGAAGCCTTTGCTTGGTCTTCGCGGAGAGGAAAACGATCGGCGCATAAGTCATAAACAGGAAATGGTCCCTGATCTTCGTTTCGAATTGATGCATCGTCTTATCGTCCTTCTCGACGACATCCCACTTGTTCACGACGAAGATCGAAGCTTTGCCGGCTTCATGCGCATAGCCTGCGATATGCTTGTCTTGTTCGATGATGCCTTCTTCGCCGTTGATAAGCACAAGAACGACATCCGCGCGCTCAATCGCTTTAAGTGCTCGCATAACGCTGTACTTCTCGGTCGATTCGTACACTTTGCCCCGCTTGCGCATGCCTGCGGTATCGATGAGCACATATTTCTGCCCGTCGCGCTCGAACGGCGTATCGATGGCATCGCGGGTCGTGCCCGCTACATTGCTCACGATTACGCGCTCTTCGCCAAGCAGCGCATTGACGAGCGAGGACTTGCCCACGTTCGGACGCCCGATCAGCGCCACGCGGATGACGTCGTCATCATAATGCTCTTCTTCGATTTCCGGGAGCTTCTCAATGGCCGCATCCAGCAAATCGCCGATGCCCATCCCGTGAGCGCCCGAAATCGCGATCGGGTCGCCGAAGCCAAGATTATAAAATTCATAAATATCATCGCGCCGATTTAAATTATCGACTTTATTTACAGCGACGACAATCGGCTTGCGCGAACGCAGCAGCATCTGCGCAACCTCGTCGTCGGCATGGGTCAGCCCGGATTTGGCATCCACCATGAAAATGATGACGTCGGCTTCTTCAACCGCCAGCTCCGCTTGCATGCGGACCGACTTCATGATTTCGTCTTCGCCGTCAATTTCAATGCCTCCGGTATCTACGATACTGAAAGCACGACCATTCCACTCGCCCGAACCGTACAAACGGTCACGGGTCACACCAGGCTTGTCCTCTACAATCGCTAACCGATCCCCGATGATGCGGTTAAAAATCGTAGACTTCCCCACATTAGGCCGCCCTACGATGGCAATAATGGGTTTAGACACATCTTTCACTCCTCAATAATGAACCGGCTGCCTTTGCCGCACATCGTCGCAGCCCCGCGAGATGTGCCGAAAGAACCGACGCAAATAAATTCCATAGTCAAGTAAATAGAGGGGCATGCTCAAATACTCACGCCTTCCATCATAGCAAAAAACAACGGGAATGGCTAACATTTCATTCTTCCCGATGATTGACTAAAATAAAACATCCATTCTTCAAGTCATGCACGCTGGCGTCAAGAATCTTCTCAAGCAGGAACGCCGTCTTTTCCCGCTTTTCCGCATCCGGCTCAATTATGATCGGCGCGCCGCCCGCCACCTTCTCATGCTCCGTTGCAACAATCGCCACAATTTTAGCCATGCTGCTCTCCTTTCCCGCGGTTTACGCTGGCTTCGGTCGGCATTCTAACGGCTGATTCCAGAATCGGCACCTTGCGAACGATCGCCTTCGCCTTCTCCGCATCCTTCTCCTGCGGCAGCAGAAACACCGCCAGCCGGCCGTCCTTCATATCGAGCTTCGCCATAGGTACAAGCGCAGGCTCTCCGTCGTCGCGGTAAACGCCTAGAATCGTGGATAAATCGAACAGAATCGCTTGCCGTTGGCCCAAATTGCTCAAGGTCGCTTTCCCGTTCGGGTTATACGGCCTCAAAATAATACCGAGTCCGCGCTCGGCAATCAGCTTCTGATTCGAAGTCAGCCCCACATTCATAATATAGATATCGCCGACGAATAGATCGGGACCGTCCACCTTGACCTCGGCAATTTCGGCATCGGCAATATGGGAAACCGATTTGCCTGATTTGAGCCTATAAACGAGGAACAGCGTAAGCAGCCCCATGCCGACGCCAAATGGCAGCCCTAGTGCCAGCGATGCAAGACTGGTCAGCAAGGACGATAAAATGACTAGATAATTGCGTCCTTCGAACACCATCGCAATTCCTTCAATATAGGTCGATCCGCGGGGCACGAGCTCCATGCTGTCGATTTTCGACAAGGTTTCACGCTCCATCTTGCGCACGTCCCGAAACTGCTGCGCGGCGAGCGACAGAAACGTGATGGCGGTGAAATCCTTCTTGTACAAGGCAGGAACGGCAACCGCGCCGAGCGCTGCGGCGATCACACCGAGCGAGATATGAATGATCCGGCCATGCGGATACGTCGGGTATTGCCTGTAGTCCGTGCGGAGCATAATGAATCTCGCGCAAACGCCGAACAAGACGCCTAGCATAATTCCGATCAGCACATGATGCGGCTGACCCGCCTTCAACTGCGTCCAAAGTTGTTCCCACATGAGCTATATGCTCCCTCCTCGTTGGCCGGATCGGTCATCTATAAATCGGACCGCCTTCTGCTTCAGCCAATTTTTCGCGTTGCCCGTGATCCGTGCCGCCAACATGGCGATAATGAAGCCGTCCCACCAAGCCGCGGAGCCGATGACCATGAGCTTCGATGCCTCAAGCGGGCTAATCCATTGATTAAACTGCGCGAACACGGCGGCTAGTACGGCGATGACAAACTGGCTGCGGAACCGATCCGCGAGCAGGCCGGCGAACAGACCGGCAAGCAGCGGCCCGTCCCAAACCGGATGCAGCGCGTAGAACACCGGGTCCATGCCGTATATATACCGCACCCACATCCACATGAACCCGGTTAAGAGTGAAGAGAAAAAGACAAAAAACATACTGCCCCATTGGCCGATCAAGGCCAGCTGCAGCAGTGCTACACCGATTGCCAGCGCCGCGCTGCCTGTCAGCACGACATGCTCTCCGATCGATAGTTCAGCGACTTGCAGCAATAACGCGGCCAGCAGAAATAAGCCCAGCACCCGAAACGGAACCCCATCCGCGACCAGCTCTTTCCAGCCTGTCACATAGAGGATGAACGCCATTGACAAGAGCCAGAACGTAACAAATCCATCATTCACAGCGTATCACCTCTTATGGCCTATATTATGCGCTTAAGAGAGTGAACCTAATCCAGCCGGACCTATTAAAGGATTGCCTGCACACATAAAAAAGCCGTTATCCGCGCAGCCTGGCTGCACAAGGATAACGGCCTTGTTGATTGCTATTATTTCAATTTGCTCAGCTTGTCGCCGAAGCGCTCAGCAAGCGTAAAGCTCATGCTTTCGTTGCTCAGGCTTACGTTCGGGTTGTTCAGCTCGACTTTAGGAGCGCGAGGAGCACGCTCGCCGCGATCGCTGCGCTCTCTTTCTTGACGAGGCGCCGGCTCCGGAGCTTCTTCCGTTTCTTTGATGCTGAGGGAGACGCGCTTCTCGGCAGGGTTGAAGTCGAGAATTTTCGCTTTAACTTCTTGGCCTTCCTTCACAACTTCGTTCGGCGTTGCCACGTGACGGTGAGCAAGCTGCGAAATGTGAACAAGTCCTTCAACGCCAGGCGCGATTTCGACGAATGCGCCGAAGCTTACGATACGGCGAACCGTACCCGTCACGATGTCGCCAATTTTAAATTGGTCGCTCGACATTTCCCATGGGCCCGGTTGAGCCGCTTTAATGCTCAGGCTGATTTTGCCTGCCGCCGGATCCACTTTAAGCACTTTAACGCGAACGGATTGGCCTTCGGATACAACATCCTTCGGATGTGCAACATGCTGCCAGGAAAGCTCGGATACGTGAACCAAGCCGTCGATGCCGCCGATATCTACGAATGCGCCGAACGGAGTCAAGCGCTGTACGGTACCTTCGAGCTCTTGGCCGACTTCCAGGCTGCCCATGACCGCTTGCTTGTTCTGTTCGAACTCAGCGTCCAGCACTTCCTTCGCAGTCAAGATGACTTTGTTGTTCTCGCGGTCAATCTCTTTCACTTTCACGCGAAGCGTGCGTCCTTTGTAGTCGCTGAAATCTTCAACGAAGTGACGCTCTACCATGGAAGCCGGGATGAATCCGCGGACGCCTACGTCGGCAACGAGGCCGCCTTTTACGACGTCTGCGACGGAAACTTCAAACACTTCGCCGGAATCAAAGCGGGCTTGAAGAACGTCCCATGCGCGCTCGCTGTCAACCGATTTTTTGGAAAGGACGAGGCTTTCTTTCGCATCGTTGATGCTGACAACCTTCAGCTGTACTTCTTGACCGACTTGCACCGCGTCTTGCGCGCTGTCAAGCTGGACCGAGGAAAGCTCACGAAGGGGAATAACGCCGTCATATTTATATCCAAGGCTTACGTAGACTTGGTTATCTTCGATTTTGACGATCGTACCAGTCACGGTGTCCCCTTTTTTCAAGGACACCAAATTGTCCATCGCATCTTGGCTGATTGTTTCCGCTGCAGCGGATTCTTGTACTTTTGTTTCTTCTGACATGTGAAATAACCTCCTCAATTCATACCCCAACTTTATTTAAACGCGCCGCCCCAGATTGAAACATGGCTCTGCAGGCGCGCCGTCTAAAACATGAATAATCGATCCAAATAATTACCCTTGCTTCGCCATCGCGCGGATGTTCGTCATGATGACTTCCGTAACCTGTTCCAATACATCGGAAGAAGAATTTTGAATGAAGGCCGTCATATCAATAGGCTTGCCATACTTGATGCGCATCTTTCGGAACAGCCGATAGTTGCCGATAATCGCGACCGGAATGACGGTTGCGCCGCTGCGCAAAGCGATCATCGCCGCGCCCTTCTTGCCGGCGCTGTCCTCTCCAGCTTTTCTCGTGCCTTCCGGGAATATGCCCATTACGTTGCCTTCCTTGAGCAAGTTGATGGCCGTGCGGATCGTGTCTTTGCTGACTCCGCCCCGCTTCACCGGAAATGCGCCGAGCGTCCGGATAAATGATCCGAACAGCGGTATATCGAACAGCTCTGCTTTGGCCATGTAGTAAACCTTGCGGTTCACTTTCGTTCCCACCGTAGGCGGATCAAGCAAGCTGATATGATTGCTGCAAAGCACGACAGGACCGGTTGCCGGAATATTCTCCAGACCCGAAGCCTCGAACCGGAACAGAATCGCATAAATGATGCGCAGGAGGCCGCGGCAAATGTTGTATATCATAGTTTACTTCGCCTCCGCCGTTTTGGTTCGGCATACGTCTAGAATATGTTCGACGACTTGGTCGATCGTCAGGTCCGTGCTGTCGAGCACTTCGGCGTCCTTCGCGCGAATGAGCGGCGAAATATCTCTGCTCTCGTCGCTGCGGTCCCGCTCGGCGATCTCCTGCTCCAGCTGCTCAATCGGCACAAGCTCGCTCTCCGACAGCTCTTGATAGCGGCGCAGCGCCCGTACTTTTACGCTGGCAACGAGAAACACCTTCACTTCGGCGTCCGGCAGCACATGCGTACCGATATCGCGGCCGTCCATGACGACGCCCTTCGAAGCCGCAAGTTTCCGCTGCATCTCTACCAGACGCATGCGGACCGCTTCATGCGAGGCAATCTCCGATACCTTGAGCGTAACTTCCCGGGTCCGGATGGCAGCTGTGACGTTCTCGCCGCCCAGCCAAACCGTCTGGCCGTCAGCCCCAGGCTCAAGCGCAATGTCGATCGTCTTCACCAGCTCAGCCAGCCTGTCCGCATCGCCCGGCGAAATGCCTGCCCGATTCGCGGCCAGCGCAACCGCGCGATACATCGCACCTGTATCAATGTATATGTATCCAAGCTGTTCGGCGACTCTTCGAGCGACGGTGCTCTTGCCGGCACCTGCGGGCCCGTCTATGGCTACGTTGATGCGGCCGCCGCTGTTTCCCCCATCCATAATCAAGCGGTGTAACCCTCCTTGAGCGTCTTAAACGGCTGCTATGTTGCGTCAATCGCCATTAAAAAAGCAGGCTCTGCCTGCGATAGTGAGAATTATACCACAGCAGCGATTGAAGTGCAAAGAACGAAAGCCTTGCTAGAAGGGGGCTCCTTCCAGTCGGTCAACGCCCGTTACCCATAGTCGGACCGCCGGAATTTGCAGGGCGAGCTGGCTTAACAGCATTGCGGCAAGCAGCACCACAAGGATGAATTGCAGCACGCGCGTGACATGATCGGAAATGGACGTATAGTCCTTGGTTGATCTCTTTGCCATGGATGGAACCTCCCTGCTCCGGCATTGCTTGGATAAGGGTAGTTTTTCCACGTTGCCATTCCTTATGCACTTGATTTCTGTTCGTTCTTAACGCTTGCGGAAATCCAGCTGGCGCTCGAAGCAATAGCGGATAATCCGCTGGCGCTCGCTGTCGAGAATGCTTGAGAACTTCGCCATCACTTGATTTCGGCCGGATTCAAGCGACTTGACCCGGACAATCTCCGCTGTAAAGTGGGCATGGTCCACCGTGCCGTTCCGGTATGGAATCAGCAGCCAGCATTCCAGCTCCGTACCGGACTGCATCGGCCATTTGCCGTCTGTGATGAACGAAATGCCGCCGCCGCCAACGTCATCTGTCATCGCGATAAAACGGATTTGCGAAGCGAGCTGAATGGCCATTTCAAGCTCTGCGGGAACGCGTAGAAAATTGCGGCGCTGCACCTTCGTGATCGACTCCTGATCCGGTTTGCGGATGCGAATCATCTTGACGCCGTCTTCTTTAAAGCCCAGCACATGGGTATTGAAATAGCTTTTGACCCCTTCTTGGGTTACGAAATGCGCGGAAAGCTCGTCCCCCAGAAATAACCGCTTATACTTTCCCGTACCTTCAACGAGCGGGATATCGATCAAGAGTTCGTCGTTGTCCATGTCCGAGATTCTGGATTTGTACTCTGTCGAGGCCTCTTCATCATCGGAAGAAGCTACATGCAAATATAGAAACTGATTCACTTTAGGCAGCATCCTAGCTCCCCTCCCCTTTATGGCTCGATTATAGCACAGCATGTCGAAACTTGGGGAGTGGTGCCAATACAGGAAAAGACGTGCACCGCGTGCACGTCTTGGGCGTTTTATTCAGGTAATTGCTCGATTGCTTCCTCGATGCCGCTAACCGCGTTTATATAAATTTTATAAACGCCGCCGTTGATTTTTCCTACGAACTCATAGCAAAGCACTTCTTCGGCCAAGTCGTTCTCGATCAGCGCCATTTGTTCCCGCTGCACCTTGAAATCCGGATTGAGGGAAGCGCGCGCATTGGAGCTCATAAGCTTCGGTTTCGGCAGATTGCGTTTGTGATGCTCAAAGACAAAATCCGAAGCCTGGATCGCCACGCAATCTCCGTTATCAAGCGCGATCTTGACCGTCAGCTTATCCGGGTAGATTAGCACCCCGTTCTGCGTTGCCACGAACGTGAATACCGCCATCGAGTCATCTTTGTCATACGTTATGGCCTTCATCTTCGGAAAGCCGTGACGGGCCAAGAAATCGGCTGCCTTCTGCTTCGCATCGCTTACGCTGACGACCGGCTTGCCAATGTCGCGCGGGTTCTGGAACCAGATCAGCTTAGCGCCTTTCTGCGTATAATCGATCTCGATCGGATTGTCCGATTTGTTCGCTTTGTACGTCGCGGAATAGGAAGCGTATTCGGTGCCCTTCCCGTTCTCGACGACCCGGATATCATTCGGGTTGTCCAACTTCAGAAACTTCGCCGCTTGCTTCTTGATCTCTTCCGGCGTCGTCTTTGTGCCGCTCAGCATTTGAACGGAACGTTTCTGATACATGCTTGCTACGGATGGTCCCCAGTTTATTTCGGGATATTCGGCGACCTTCTTGTCGACGGTCTTAAACCCGTCGATGATCGTATTGTCGTGCATCGATTTCTCGGAAGCGAGCGCAACCTCGACATCCATCCAGCGCAAATTGTTCGCGATGACCTTATCCTGCACGCCAATGAGCGATTTCGAGATATATTCGGAATCCGCATATAACGTTTTTAAGGTTTTGAACTCATCCGGGCTGAGCGGCTGCTTCGACAAATCCCGCACGGACGTTTTATACGAGAAATTGGCGATTTTCGACAAAAACTCCTCTGTTTTATTGAAAGGCAGCAGCGTCAGAGGAAGCTGGTTGATCTCGTTTTGCGCTTCGCTGGTCAGACGCCAAACGTTGACGAGTCCTTTCCGGTGAAAGCCTTGCGACTTGCTGTTCACGGCTAACGTGTTCCCGAGCTCCCGATGAAGCTGCTCTACATGAAACGACAAGTCATGGAAAGCGCGTTGATACTGATTCTCGGCTTTGATCAGAATCGAGTTTTTCTCCTGATGCTCCTGGTAGCCCCAATAGATCGAGCCGACGAATAACAGCGTCATGATCGGAAACAGCACTGCGCTTAATCGACGGTACATATAGCAAAAGCTCCTTTCGTATGCAAAACCTGGTACTAGTTTGGTTTGCGGAAAGGAGCTTTATGCATGGTTTTGGTATGTTTTTGTCATTTTGTCAACTGGCTACAGAGCCAGCTCTTCGACTTCAAAATCATTGATGTTGTTGCACAGGCATTGCTTGAAGCCGGTATCGATTTTGTCTTTCTCCCTGCGTCCCCGCAGAATGAATTTCTCGCCGCAGTGATTGCAGCGAATCGTTACCTTTACGCGAGCCGAAATCATCGTATCCTCCTGAGTGAGCAGCAGCTTTTTTTCCTATTATTGACGGAAATGTTAAAGCTTAATCTCTTCCTCATGGCCCAGCATACGGAATGGCGATCTGGCGTTTGCGCGGTTCATCTTGCGCACGCCCTTGATCCACAGATAGCCCATGAGAGGTACGATAAACCAAACCCAGTACGTCGAGCCGGAGCCCATGATCCAGTCATATACCCCGTGCTCAATGAGCGGAATAGCGGCGGCCAGCAGGATAAACGTACGCACCTTGCCCGGATCGGCGAATTTCGCCTTGCCCAAGTAATACCCCATCGTGACGCCGAACAAAGCGTGGCCGGAAACCGGCAGCAGCGCGCGAATAAGCAGCGAACCAACGGAAGACGGTTGAAAAACCGCATAGAGCACGTTCTCCACCGTCGCGAAACCTAGCGAGATCGCCACCGCATAGACAATGCCGTCATAGGGCTCGTCGAATTCCGTATGGTTGTAGATGATATGGTAAAGCACGAACCACTTCAGCAGCTCCTCGACTCCCGCGGATATCGTGAACGAGAACAGAATCGGACCATCTCCGAGCCATAGCAGCAAGCCGCGTTGGATGACCATGATCGGCAGCACGATCAGCACGCCGAGCAGGAATACGCGCACGACGATATGAATCGGCTCGGCATCGTAACGGTCCTTCAAGTAAAAATAGGTCAGCAGCGAAATGCCGGGAGCAACCGCAGCGGTCAATATAGAAAACAGCAGCATTGTTGAAGTCACCTTCCGAAGGCGAGCCTCCCCGCCGGACAGCAGCCGTGCGGATAAATCTCGCTTGATCGGCAGCCGGCTACACCCACCCCCTCAGGCGGACAGCCTCTGCCACTTTGCGGACGCCCACCATATAGGCGGCGAGCCGCATATCCACTTTTTTTAGCTTATGCAGCTCATATACGCTATTAAAGCCGCGGATCATCATGTCGCGCAGCTTGGTATCTATCTCAGCTTCAGACCAATAGTAGCCCTGATTGTTCTGGACCCACTCGAAATACGAAACAATAACGCCGCCCGCGCTTGCCAGCACGTCAGGCACGAGCAAGATGCCGCGTTCCGTTACGATTTTCGTCGCTTCCAGCGTCGTCGGGCCGTTAGCGGCCTCTACAATGATTTTAGCACGAATTTGATCCGCGTTGCTTGCCGTTATTTGGTTTTCGATGGCGGCCGGCACCAGCACGTCGCAATCGAGCTTGAGAAGATCCTCGTTCGTAATGGTATTCTTGAACAAATTCGTTACGGTACCGAACGAATCGCGGCGGTCCATCAAATCCTCGATGTCCAGTCCCTGCTCATTATACAACGCGGCGTGCACGTCGGAAATACCTATCACCTTCGCGCCGGCCTCATACATGAATTTGGCAAGGTAACTTCCCGCATTGCCGAAGCCTTGAATGACGACGCGGGCTCCCTTCAGCGGGATGCCTTTCATTGCCATGGCTTGATCGATCATGATCGCGACGCCTCTGGCCGTCGCGCTTTCGCGGCCGAGCGAGCCTCCCAGCACTAGCGGCTTGCCGGTAATAAATCCGGGCGAATCAAACTCCCGGATACGGCTGTATTCATCCATCATCCAGGCCATGATTTGCGAGTTGGTCATGACGTCCGGCGCAGGAATGTCCTTCGTCGGGCCGACAATTTGGCTAATCGCCCGGACATATCCGCGGCTCAGCCGCTCCAGCTCGCGGAAGGACATTTTTCTGGGATCGCAAATAATGCCGCCTTTCCCGCCGCCATATGGCAAATCGGCTATGCCGCATTTAATGCTCATCCAAATAGACAGCGCCTTCACTTCGGTTTCATTCACGTCCGGATGGAACCGGACGCCGCCCTTCGTCGGCCCGACGGCGTCGCTGTGCTGCGCGCGGAAGCCGACGAACACGCGAGTTTTGCCATCATCCATCCTCACCGGAATCCGAACCGTCAGAAGCCGCATCGGCTCCTTGAGCAGTGAGATCATATCCTCGCCGTAGCCCAGCTTTTTGAGCGCCTCTTCGATTACGGTTTGAGTCGACGTCAATACATTGCTGCTTTCCATTCCATTCAAAGGAATGTTCACCACCTTTTCCTTTGTAATATGAGCGGGATGATGGCCGGCTATGCGGTAATCCTGCTGCCGCCTTTCGCGTCCAAAAGGAAAACAAACAAAAAGCATCAGACCTACGGAAATGGCCGTAAGCTGATGCTTCACTTGAATGCGTGAGATTAAAAATGAGTGCAAATTTCAATAACCGCTTTGGCGGGTACAATCACTTTGCCATATTCTTCGAGAACGGCTGTCGTAATGGAGGTCGCTTCGCCATACTCGGCAAGCAGCGCGATTATCGCGTGATATCGCGGCAGCTCGATGCCAACGGGCTCGAAAGCCAGCATATATTTGCCGTTGTAGGCGTATAAACGCCCATCCTCGATCAGCTCGGCGCTGTGCAGCTGCTTACAAACCGAGATGACGTCCTCGATGTCGCGAAACGCGTAAAGCACGATGTCGCTTTGCTCGAGCGTCACTTCCATTTCGTAAACGTCTTCGTCGCTCTCGTCATCTTGGATGTGATCATCGGATTTTCCGTTCACTTTGCCGCGTGTCACGATGACGACCATGCCTTGGGCAGGGAGCGCAAACACTTCTACGGCCAGAGGACCGCTGGCGTCAAAGCCGAGTTCGCTGTAGGCTTGATCCATCATTTCACTGAAAAGCTCGTGTACCTTCGGAATTTCGCGCCACATGTCTTCCTTCTGGATCCCCCGTTCCAGCAAATCGTCGAACGTCAGGAATATGCGTATTTTATCTTGATTGAGCCGTTCGATTTTCATGATAGGATCCTCCTTTTCGAGTAGCATCTGCTTCGTATACTCGGAGCAAAAACCGTCTTCGAAAGCACACTGAACGCGGATAGTATCTGTTATACATAGCGTATGAAGCAGCGATGGAATTGTGATAAATTTGTGTTTATGTAACTATGTTAGCATGTCTGTTGGTGGAATGCACTAGAGGAAACAAAAAAAGAATCGCCTGCCGTTATTCGTTACTACGTAACAAAACGGCAAAACGATTCTAAAAGTTGCGGATTTAATGCGGATTTTAATGAGGCTTTGCCTCCGCTTTAATTTGATCTACCTGCTCCTTGACGCCGGGGTCGCTGTTAAGCAGCACTTCAATTTGTCCCCATGCGTCTCCGGACTCTTTTGCGGAAGCGCCTGAACGCTTTGGGGCGGCATGGTGCACCGCTTCCCTATCGAACTTCCTGCTGATGACCGCTCCCATCGCCCTTCTCGTCATGCCATTCACGGCATTGCCCGCGGCGCTGCTCGCCCATGCGAACATGCCCGGCCTTCTCTTCGCCACATATGCCGCCGCTGCCATCCCGGCAAGGCTCCCAATTAGAAATCCCGACCATTTCATCGGCAATCCTCCTATGCTAAATGCTACTTCCGGTTCGCATTTAGCTTTACCTTGGCAGGCGGAGGTCAATCCATCACAAATTTAGGAAGTAGTAAAGTTCGGTTCATTTTGGAAATATGATAAAATAAGTGCATTCTGCCTTGGCATTACCAACATGAAGGCAACAGGAGGTTGACAGCATGCCGCTTCGCAAAAAGCATTCCCTCTCCATTATTTTATTGGCAGCCGCGCTGCTTGCAGCAGGGTGCGGCGAATCGTCAAACCGCACGAATAACGCTACGGCGCCGGATGCTGCCAATCAGCCTTCAGCGAATGTGACGGAGCCTGCCCCGGCAAACGGCAATACGGCCGCGAACGCAAACGAAGGAACGTCCGGCGATACTCCAGTCAATCAGCCCGCGAACAACGGGACAAATAATACGCCAGAGGCGAATGCGCCTGCTGCGGAAGAGCCGTCCCCGGAGCCCGCACCGGAGCCGGAGCCGCAGCCCGTAACGAAGCTGTATAAGATGAATAAAGTGTACAGCTTCGTTCCGATTGACAAGGCGGCAACGAGCAACAAGGTCGTGCTGCTCACCTTCGATGACGGCCCTAAAGAAGACGAAATGCTCAGCTCGATGCTCGATACGCTTGATAAGCATAAAGCGAAAGCGATCTTCTTCGTTAACGGATACCGCGTCAAGGAGCACCCTGAGCTGCTTAAAAAAATTGCCGATCGCGGGCAAACGATCGGCAACCATTCCTGGGATCACATCAATTTGAAAAAAGAATCGCAAGCCTCTGTCCAGAAACAGGTCGGCGACGTCCAGAAGATCGTCAAAGACGTCGTTGGCACAGAGCCGGTTTTCTTCCGTCCGCCGTTTGGGCTCGGCAGCGATTATGTGAAGAAACTTGTCCGCGAGCATGGCATGCTCTATATGACCTGGTCCAACGGCTCCCTGGATTGGGACAGCAGCACGAAGAACAAACCGGACAAAGTCATCGCCAACGTGCTGGATCAGCTTCACCCGGGGGTAAACATTCTCATGCACGAGCTGCCTTGGACGGCCGAAGCGCTGGATGAGCTGCTCACGAAGCTGGAAAGCAAAGGTTACGGGTTCATAGACCCGGCTACGATCGATCTTGGTCTCGACGAGAAGCCGCAGAAGACCGCAAAGTAATGCGGTGAAATTGAGCCGGCGCTCCCAAGCGGATCGGCAATCTGGATGTACCGAAACCATTGCTGACGAACAGCCGGGGCCCTTTGGCTCCGGCTTTTTCGCGCGGCGGGCAATCGAACCATCCGCTTGAGTAGCCGGAATAGTTCGTTCCGCGCCACACAGGCCCGATAATCGGCAGCTTAATTTGGCCGCCGTGCGTATGGCCGGACAGGATGAGATCTACCTCCTGTTTTTGACCGTCATTCATCCGCTTCGCAAGTATCGGATCATGGGCCAGCAAGATGGTGAATGGTTTGCCATCGCCGCCTAATTCCTCGGTTTCGCTGAGAGCCAAATCCAGCCGGTCCTTCTCGGTACGCGGATCATCGACGCCGGCGAGCCGGATTCGGCTCCCGTCCCGCTGCTCCAGGATGACCGATTCATTCACGAGGAGCCCGACTCTCTCTTCCCGCAGCATAACTTCAAAAGGCCTCATGTCTTCGTCGTAATCGTGATTGCCGAACACCATGTAAATCGGCGCGATCCGAGCCAGCTGCTTGATATTGCCCCGGGATCTGGCAAGCGGAACTCTTCTTTCCCGCAAATCCCCGCCGATCAGCACCAAGTCGGCGCCTCCGGCCGCTGTTATCCGTTCAATCTCCTCATCGGAAACTAACCTTCTATGTATATCCGTTATCAATAAGAGCGTCGTCCCGTCAAAAGCGGGCGGAAGCCGATCGAACGAAACCGTCTGCTCATCCAGCCGGTACCTGTAGGACGTCTTCACCATGACGCCCAGCATTGCTATCGATGCCGCAGCGGCAGTTATCAAGACCCATATCCACACGAAATCGAAGCACCTCCCCCAATGCTGCTTTCCTCATGGTTATTCGAATTGTTTCCCCCATAAAAGCAGTCCAACCATTAGCAGTAAAAAAAGAAAAATAAGTACCAGGTAAAACAAGTTTGCCATCTGCTGTTTATTAGAAGGATGCTTAAAACGGCGCGACGTCAGCGGCGCGTCTTCCGAGGCCGCCGCTGTTTCGCTGCGCGCGCGCGCAGCCTGCGCGCCGACGTATTTTCTGCTGCCAAATTTCTTTACTCTGCTCATGCTTCCCTCCGAAATCGAATCACAAGGCCCATAATCATATCAATGAGGAAATGTGCAATAATCGGGGCCCAAAGCGTGCCTGTCTTGATGTAGATCCAGCCTAGCGCGTAGCTGATCGCAAACACTAGACCCGTCGGGATCCAGTGTTTCAAATACCGGACATGGATCGTTGCAAAGATAATGCTCGTCCAGTACGGACCGATTCCATGCTGAATCGCGCCGCGAAACAGCGTCTCCTCGCAAATAGACACAATCAGCGACAGAACGACGATGTGCCAGGTCGCGCGATTTTTAAATATCCGTTCGTTTACGCCGCCGTCATCGTTCGCTTCTTCCGGCACGAAACGGGCGGTAAGAAAATCGATGGCGATGACGAGGGCCGCCAATCCGGCTCCGAAATACAGATACTTCAAACCTTCTGGAGGAGCAAATAATAAAAATGGGTTCCGCTTCTGAAAAAGCAGCCAAATAAAACCGATAACTAGAGTTATTGCTTGTGTTGCGTACAAATTGATAAGCAGCATGCGATCGTCGATCTGGTCCACGGTCACCGGTTTTATCTTCAATTTGCGGAGATCGAATTTTTTCATGTCCAGCTCCCTGCCATGGAAGGTTCATATTTCCTTTTCAAAGCTTTTACCCTATACTAGTAGGACAATTGAATCATTTGACAGAATCCGACGATTATTGACGAAATAATGGATGAAGGAGATAAACATGGAGAAACGACTGACACGCACCGAAATGCTCTTTAGTCTAGGATTTCTATTCATGCTCGTTATCGCCGTCGGAGCCTTCTTCTATGGCGTAAAGATAGGCTCGGAACAAACCGAAGCGAAGCTGGTCGAGAATACGAAGCATCTCAGCGGCAATAATCCTGGCATCGCAACCGCCTATCAGCAGCAGGATCTGGTTTCATTCTATCATACCGTATTTTTGCCCTATCGTGAATTTCAAACAAGCTGGTTCGAAACGATCCATAAACTAACCTCCCAGCAGCTGACCGATGTCAGCTCTGCGCTAAAGGAATTATCCAGCGTAGCGGAGCAAAAATATGACGAAGCCGAGCATGCCTCCGTACCGAAAAGCTCCCCGCTTTTGGAAACCGCCCAGCTGCAGCTCCTGAAGAGCCTGCGAATGTTCAGCGAAACGGCTCAGCGAGCCGCTGTTTCTGCTAAAGACATGAATACTGCCGATCTCATGAAAGCTCTAGAGAAGGATGCTTACTATACGCAAGGCGTGAAGTTTGCGGTGGCCGGCCAGCAAAGCTACTACGAGTCGATGCTGAAATGGAGCTCGTCGGTCAATCCGAACATTCCGAATCATTATGATGCTTCTGCCGTCCTGACCATCGAGCAATGGAAGCCGCTTCCGCTCACCGTCAAAAACAAGCTGATGGCCGACCAGCTCAATGCCCGCAAGGAGCTGTCGCCATTCTATCCGCAGGATCTTTCGTCCCGTGTCGATCAATTTATTTATTCAGGCCAAGCGAACAACATGAAGATGAAGTCGGTCGATGCCATCGTTGACCTGCTCATCAGCACCGAAGCGGTTCGCTCGGGCGATTTCAGCCAAAGCAAAGCCGAGCTGTACGCGAAAGAACTGCTTCCACAGCTTCCATTCTTCTTTCCGGAGACCGAATAGCGCGTCCTTAATCGTATTGAAAGCCATCCAAAGAGGATACGGCAGCCATGCCGCCAATGACATTGGCGAGGTTGCCGTATCCTTTTTCGCTTAAATAACGGCAAACCGCGACGCTTCTTACGCCGTGCGCGCAAATGACATAGACCGGCCGTTCGCGCTCGATCTCGTTTTCACGTTCTTGAAATGAAGAAAGCGGCATTAATGTACTGTTATCTAAATGATAATAATTCCATTCATCAAGTTCTCTCACGTCGATAATTTGATCGAGCGCGAGCTTCCCTTCCCGCACGAGCGCCAAAAACGGCTCCGGCTCGATATTGCTCCATCTTTCCAACAATTACGCCCCCTTTTCACGGTCGATCATAACGAAAATTTCACATTTGGGCAAGTTTTAATGATTGCATTTTCCATAATACTTGTTAAAATAGTAAACATTAATGTAGCCTGGTTCTGTTGGTCCATCCGGTACAACAATAGCTTGACGTGTGATCGTGTGAACAGACCCTCGCCTAAGAAGCCGCCCAGCGCGGTTTCTTAACGAGGGTCTTTCACTTCTACTATACATCATCATACAAACGCTCAGGAGGCAACCCAACATGTTTAAAGTATTGGTCTCAGATCCAATCAGCGATCTGGGCATTCAACAGCTAGTGGATGCGCAGGATGTCGCTGTCGACAAAAAACCGGGATTAAGCGAGGATGAGCTCGTCGCCATTATCGGCGAATACGACGCGCTTCTCGTACGGAGCCAGACACGCGTAACAGCCCGCATCATGGATGCAGGCAAATCGCTCAAGGTGATCGGCCGCGCCGGAGTCGGAGTGGACAACATCGACTTGGAAGCAGCTACGCAACGCGGAATTATTGTCATTAACGCGCCAGACGGCAATACCATCACAACCTGCGAGCATACTTTCGCCATGATGATGTCGGTTGCCCGCTTCATTCCTCAAGCTTACTTGAAAACGGTAGGCGGCGAATGGGACCGCAAATCGTTCCTAGGCGTTGAGCTTCGCAACAAAGTGCTCGGCGTACTCGGCATGGGACGCATCGGCAGCGAAGTAGCTAAGCGCGCGAAAGCGTTCGGCATGGAAATTTGGGGATACGACCCGTTCTTGACCGAGGAACGCGCAGAGAAGCTCGGTATTCGGTTGTCCTCCGTGGATGATATCGTGCGCAACGCCGACTTTATGACCGTTCATACGCCGCTCACGCCGGAAACGCGCCATATGATCTCCCGTGCGCAATTCGAAGTGATGAAAAAAGGGATGCGCATCGTGAACTGCGCGCGCGGCGGCATTATCGACGAGCATGCGCTAGTTGAAGCGATCGATCAAGGCATCGTAGCCGGAGCAGCTTTCGACGTATTCGAAGTTGAACCGCCTGCAGCCGATCACCCGTTCCTGAAGCATCCGAAAATCATCGTGACGCCTCACCTTGGCGCCTCGACCGTCGAAGCGCAAGAGAACGTGGCGATCGATGTTTCCGAGCAAGTATTGAACATTTTGCGCGATAAGCCGTTTATGAACGCGGTCAACATGCCGCCGATTCCGGCTAACGTATTGAGCAAGCTTCAACCGTACTTCAGCCTTGGCGAGAAGCTCGGCAGCTTTATCGCTCAATTGACCGAAGGCGCCGTAGAAGAAATTACGGTGAGCTACGCCGGCGACCTGGCTGAAGTCGATACGCAGCCGCTTACGCGTTATATCGTTCGCGGTGTACTCTCGCACCACCTGGGCTCGGAGCAAGTCAACGTCGTCAATTCGATGCACCTTGCGAAAGAGCGCCATGTGAACATCGTCGTTCAGAATTCGCACGAAGCGCGTGACTTCACGAACTCCATTACCGTCAAGCTGCGCTCCAAAGTAGCTACTCGCCTCGTTACAGGCACAATGCTGACCGGCTACGGTCCGCGGATCGTTCAGATCGACCGCTTCCCCGTCGACGTTGCGCCGGAAGGCAACATCATTCTGATCTCGCATAACGATAAACCGGGCATTATCGGTAATGTCGGCATGCTGCTCGGAAATAACAACGTCAACATCGCAACGATGCAAGTAGGACGCGAGCTTGTCGGCGGCTCTGCGATCATGGTGCTGACCGTGGACAAAGGCGTTTCCAAGGACGTTATTTCGGAGCTTGTGAACCTGCCTGATTTGAACAAAGCGAAGGAAATCAAACTCGTATAAACTGCAAAGCTCCGACCCTCTTCGAGGGCCGGAGCTGTTTTTTATCCGAAAACCGAATTTTTACAATGAAAATGTTTCACGACCAACAAGATTTGTCTACTTCCTTCAACAAGAACCGACTTTCGAAGGATGCCAGATGCAAACTGAGGTGATTATTGTGGAAGAGTTCCTTTCACGAATGAAGCACAAGCACGGAAGGACCATAGACGGAAGGCGACATATATGGGATGTAGAAAAACTGTGGGAGATATCCAAACACTTACCCGTTCATAAAATCAAGATAGACTCCATAAAGGAACTTGATCAGGATTGTTGGTTTGCGGATAGCCGGAGCGCACCCATTCCAACCATACGCAATGTTGCTCGTCATTGTCAGAGAATCATTAACGCAAACATGGAGTACCCCATACTATTATGTGCCGATGGGCAGTTGATTGATGGAGGCCATCGAATCGCAAAAGCACTGATCGAAGAAAAAAGTGAAATCGATGCCGTCTTTATACAATTGCCGCCAGCGGACGTCATTCTATAAAGAAAATAAGAGGGGGTCCCAAAAGGTCATGAATTGACCTGAGGGGCACCCACTTTTTTTACGCTTACTTTTATGCAGAGGGCAAAATTATTGATCCTAGATGTCATTGTTATATCTTTTACGTTTCTCTAGAATATCTCAAGATAAACTGAAAGAATTTTAAGTGTAGTGTTGTAACGAATAAGTAAAACGAAAACGAATAAAGCAAAGTCCAGCCGTGAAATTTGAAAACATTAAAAAATATGGCTAACCATTCAAGGCAAACAGCTAAAAGTGACCACACAATTACATACACCGTAAAGTAAAGTCCGTTTGGATTTAATTTGTCAAATAAATATACAGATAGTAGCGCATAAGGGGAGTACATGAAGTATGTGATTACATCTGTCAATTCATATTTCTTAAGATCGTTGATATCGTACAAATCTAAGGGAGGAGTTGCGATTGTATGATCCATGATGATAGCAACAGTAACGCTGAATAAGATAACCAGTATAGAAATTACACGAGGATATCTTTTGGGGACAAATAATAGCCAAGTGTAGCCTAAAACACAATTAAGAATGACAAACCATTCGTTCTGGTCAAATTTTACGGGTAAAGGCAACATTCAGCCCATCTCTTTTCTAAGTAATTTCCGAAACCAAATCCATGGGTAATTAATTAGCAAGAAAATAACAAACCACTCCGCAAAGGACCACCATAGTTTCCATTGATTGAAGTGATAAACATTAAGAGCATTAGCAAGATATTCGATGCCTACAAGGATCGAAATCCCCACCGGCAGCCTTGTCCATTTTTTATATGTGCTTCCTCCATCCAAGCTTTTATCTAAATACCATATGATGAGCAAGGGGATTAAAAACACTCTAATTAGTGCCATAGTCCAATACTGACTCGGATATTTTCCAAAGTCAAACATCCCCATATTTAAAGCAAAGACCGTCATGAAATTATGGTGAATAATATTAACAACCATCCAAACAAACATGATTTCGAAGAGATGGAGATTTTTCTTAGACACCGCATAGGAGATATTCATTATTACAGTTATCGAAAAGAATATTGAGAATGCCATTGATATATCCTCCATCGATGTACTTCTAACTTCAATTATCACCATAATAAAAGTAGTTAACACTCAGTGAAGTTCTGTTTTGAGAGTTCTTTGCTTTCGAGATAAGAAAGTTACACTAATACAGTAAGAGCTAAACGGACCATGACGCCACGTTTATGCTGATGAAAGAAGACCACATGCGAAACGGCCAGCTCAAGCCGGGCTACAATGTGCAGATCGGCACCGAAAATCAATTCAATGTCGGATACAGCAGTACCACAATCTGCTCAAAAAAGCCGCAGTGGACGCAAAAAAACAAGGAGTTAAGCGAAAACAGGCCGCTTAGCTCCTTGGTTTATTCCGTATGCCATCCAATTTTGTCACAGTAGCAGTTCCAAAGTTTACTTTTGGGACAGCCTCTTCATTTGCTTATTTGACGGGAAGCAGAATCGTAAAGGTTGTACCGGCCCCTACAACGCTCTCCGCTTTGATTTGCCCCCGGTGAGCGTCGATAATGCTCTTCACGATCGCGAGGCCAAGGCCGGTTCCGCCCGATGCACCCCGGGTACGCGCTTTGTCGGCTTTGTAGAACCGTTCGAAGATAAACGGCAGATCCTCCTGCGGAATGCCTTCCCCTTCATCCTTCACCCTGATCTCGACGAAAGCTTTCTGGTCTATGACGATGTTTCGTGCGCTAAGCGCGATCGAGGCATGCTTTGCCGTATGCCGGATCGCATTGTCCAGCAGGTTCGTCAGTACCTGCTCCAGCCGGTCCTCATCCGCCTGCCCGATCATGAGCGCCTCTGGCGGCAGCTCGGCGTGCAGCTGAATGTCCCGTTCCTTAGTAAGCGCCAGAAACTTGCGGTGCACGCGCTTTAGCAGCCCCGTCAAATCCGTCTCGATCAGCTTCATCTCGATATGGCCGGCTTCCATTCTTGCAAGATCGAGCAAATCCTTCACGAGGCGTCCCATGCGCAGCGATTCCTCATAGATAACCTGCGCGAGCTCTTTGCGCTCTTCCGGCGAAGCGGCGATATCGTCAAGCAGCGCTTCGCTGTAGCCTTGCAGCATCGATAGCGGCGTCCGGATCTCATGCGACACATTCGCCACGAAGTCACGGCGTAGCTTCTCCAGCTTCGTCTCCTCCGTGACATCGCGGATTACCGCCACCGCCCCGCGCACGGTGTGGTTCGACTTGAGCGGCGCCATGACAACCGACCATGCGCCGCTTTGCACGTGAACCTTGTCCGTCAAGTCTCTGCCTTCACGGAGCACCTTGCGGTAAAGCTCAAACAGAGGCTCAGGCACCTGCGTATGCGCTCCGATAAAATCATCGGTCCATTCCAGTTCTTTCCACTGTTCGATGAGCTGCTGTCCGTGCGGGTTGGCCAGAATGATCTGCCCATCCGCATTGAATGTCACTACGGCGTCCGCCATACTCCGATGAACGCTTGCCAAATGGTCCTTCTCATGGTTCAAATCGCGGATCAGCGTTTCCAGTTCGAAAGCCATGTGATTAAACGTATTGGCGAGATCGCCGATTTCGTCGTTTGAACGGATCGGAACGCGGGTACGATACTCGCCGTGGGAGATCAGATCGGCCGCTTTCTTCAGCTGGAGCAGCGGCTGCGTGATTTTGGTTGACAAGAAGAACGCAAAAAACGTAGATAGCAGAAACCCGATAATCGCGGTATAGACGAACAGCACCTTGACTCTATGCGAGTCATCGAAGGCGATGTCGATATACTGCAGCAGAAACATGCCGAGAATCAGCAAGACGACAGCCACTAACGCGATGATGGTAATCCATAGCTTGCCGACAACGCTGCGCCAGATCATCACTTACTTCGGCACCTCAAGCTTATAGCCTACGCCCCAAACCGTCGTGATCATCATCGCAGCTTCCGGGGAAACCTTATTCAGCTTCTCGCGAAGCCGTTTGACATGCGTATCCACGGTACGAAGATCTCCGAAAAATTCATAGTTCCAGACGTCTTTCAGCAGCTCTTCACGGGAAAACACTTTATCAGGCGAAATCGCCAGATAGTGAAGCAGCTCATATTCTTTCGGCGTCAAGCTGACCTCTTGCCCGCCGGCCATAACACGGTGCGCATCATGCTCAATGATGAGATGCGGGAATACGATGTTGTTGCTCGTCAGCGCTTCCTTCGTCAGGAAGGCCGTCGCCGACGAACGGCGCAAAATCGCTTTGACGCGGTAAATGACCTCGCGCGGGCTGAACGGCTTGACGACATAGTCGTCTGCGCCGACTTCGAAGCCCTGCACCCGGTTCATCTCTTCTCCTTTGGCCGTCAGCATAATCACCGGCGTCGCCTTCACTTGGCGGAGCCTGGAGCAGACCTCAACGCCATCTATCCCTGGCAGCATGACATCCAGCAGGATCAGATCGAACTCGCCGGCCGTCGCCAGGCGGAGCGCCGTCTCGCCGTCTTCCGCCTCCTCGATGAGATAGCCTTCTTTCTCTAGGTACATTTTAAGCAGTCTGCGAATCCGTTCCTCATCATCGACTACTAGAATGCGGTGAAGTTCTTCAGACATTTCCGTTGTCTCCTTTCAACTTCATGCGAATGATCTGTTAAACGCCTGCGTAGGAGTGCAAGCCGACGAGGACAAGGTTAACCCCGATCAGCGTAAACATGACGACGACAAAACCGATAACGGCCAGCCATGCGGACTTGGCGCCATGCCACCCGCGCGACAAGCGCAGATGCAGGTACGCCGTGTAGTACAGCCAAGTAATAAGCGCCCAAACTTCTTTCGGGTCCCAGCCCCAGAAACGCGACCAGGCGATATAAGCCCAGATCATCGCGAAAATCAAAGCGCCGAGCATAAAGATCGGATAGCCGATCGCGATCGCGCGGTAGCTGATCTCGTCGATATCATCCTCGTCGATACCGTCCATGAGCGGATGGATAGCGGCGCCGATGCGCTTGCGCAGCACCAGACGAAGAAGGCCGTACAGAATCGTACCGTTAATGACCGACCATGTGATCGTATTCAGCTTGCGCGCGGCGTTTACTCCCTTCATCCAATGAGGGGTTTCCATAAGCGGCTCTTTGAAGCCTAGGAAGGCATCCATCGAAACAACCTGGCTGTTATAAGGTTTGAAAATCGGCGGCAGCGAATACTCGACCGTTTCGGTTGTCGTGTTGTCGACACCGGTATCGCTGATTTCAACGTTTTCTTGCTTGAAGCTCGCCTCATAGCCCGCTCCGCGGAACGCGAAGACGCTTCCGATGAACGCGATAATGACGACGATCACATAGAGCGTAAATTCGACCCAGCGCTGCTCGCGTCTTGCGCGTTCGTCCGTTTTTTTGAAATCGACCGTACGAAGCAAATACATGAGGCCTGCCGCAAAACCGACCGCGAAGAACGCTTCGCCGGTTGCTGCCGTCGTGACGTGGATCTTCAGCCAGATCGATTGCAGCGCCGGAATGAGCGGCTGCACTTCCTGCGGGAATACGGCCGCGAAAGCGACGATGATTACCGTCAGCGGCAGCGTAAACAAACCGAGCAGCGGCTTGCGGTAGATCGCATTGACGACGACGAAAGCGAACATGATCGCCATCGCCAGGAAAGTCATGAATTCGTACATGTTGCTGGTCGGAATATGGCCTCCGCCGATCCAGCGCGTAATGAAGAACGTCACATGAGCGGCGAAGCCGAGAATCGACACCGCGTAGGCGATACGCCCCCAGCGGCGGGTATGCTCCTCCGGACTGCGGTTGCTCCACTTGCGGCCGAGCGCGGAAACGCCGTAAAACATAAATCCAAAGCAGTAAAGAAAAAACGCGGCGATAAAGGCATCGCTGCTGAAATCAAGCAAACTCACGATTTGTTCCTCCCGTTATCCAGCGACTTCGGCTCTACGACGATGCCTAAACCGCGCAGCGCGGAAGCGACCTCGGCACGCATGCCGTAATTGTTCTTGTTCGTATGTGCGCCGATCGTGACGCGGCCGCCGTCGATGCGAAGCCAAATTCTGCGGTGGTGCCAGTACGAGCCGAGCAGCAAGCCGAACATGGAAATGCCTGCGCCGACCCAAATGTACGGCATCGCGCGGTCCGATCGGATGTTGAGCGATGTGACAACGCCGGCAAACTCTACGCCTTCCATGGAAGGCACCTTGATCTCGAACCGTTTGGCCAACTCGCCGTTGATGACGTCTTGGCTGAAGCGCGCCTTGTCGTTTTGTTTCGGAAAATACATATAAGGCTCCCCGCCTTCAGCCAGATCCGGCCCCTTCAGGACAAATACGAAAGCCGGCGCGTTCGGCTCCTTGGATTTGGTCGTCGGCTTGCCTTCCGAATCGAGCGCGAAATCCATGTAGGTCTGGCGCAGTTCAAGCGTGTACGGTCCCAGCGCGTATGTCAGCTCCGGATTCCGCATCTCGAGCTTGAACGGACCGTAGGTTTTGCCGGTCTTGTGATCGATCAGCACCGGATTCACCGATTTCAGCTTCGGCGTGTCGTCGTAGCCGAATTGGTATGCTTTAATGCCTTGATAGGAGAGCGGATCGTTCACAATGATGCTGTGGCGCTTCACTTCCTTCAGCTGCGGCTGTTTGGACGGATCGTCGCAGTCCGCTTCGCATTCGTACAGCACCGCTTTCGTCTCATAGAGCTTGGCGCGCGCCGTACCTTTCAACGATTCCGGAAGCTCGTCATCCTTGTAGTAGTCGATCGTGAATTTCTCGTTCTTCACGTACAGATTCGTTTCCGGAATTTGTACGGTCTCGCCCTCCGGAACCGTGATGTAAGTATCCATCGCCCAGCCCGGCAAAGACCGGAGCAGCACCGCCAGCAGAAACACGATCAAACCGATATGATTGATATAAGGCCCCCAACGACTGAATCGGTACTTCTCCGCCAGAAGAGCGTCACCGTCTTGGTGGACGCGGTAATGTCTGCGCTTCAGCTGCTCGGCCATGGAAGCGGTCCATGCCTCCGGAGCGCCTTCAACGCTGCTTGCATAAACCGTCTTCTGCCGCGTCAGGAAGGTCAAGTGCTTGCGGATTTGCTGCTTGTTCAGCGCCCGGTAGAGCGGAAGCACGCGGTCCAGGCTGCAAATGACCAGCGATGTGCCGATCATGACCAACAAGCCGATAAACCACCAGGATTCGTACGTGTTGGATAGCCCCAGCTTGTAGTACCACTTGCCGATCCAGCCGTAGCGTTCCTCGTAATAAGTGGAGGGATCAAATGAGATAAAGGCGTTTTCCTGCGTAAAGATCGTACCGACAATTGAGGCAATCAGCGTTATGACAATGAGCCTCACGGCAACTTTAACCGAGGAAAAAAAGTTCCAAACGCGGTCAATCGGGGACGGATTCGCCTTCTGCGAGCGGCGGGCGATGCCGTCGTAACGCATCTCGAGCGGCGCTTCGCTCGCCGCTTCCTCGACGTCCAGCGGATTGCCGCAGCTTTCGCACAAGACGGTGCCGACGGGATTCTGGTGACCGCACTCGCATTTCGTGTTTTCAAACGTTAACATGCAAAAAACCTCCTTCGACTAGGACGCCAGCAGCTTCTCGATGCGCTTGTCCATGTCCGCTTCAGCCATCGGTCCGACGAAGATGTCCAGTATCGTTCCGTCCGGCTTCACGAAGAAGGTAGTGGGATACGACTTCAATCCGTACTTCCGCTGTACATCGTTGTTCTCGTTTTGCAAAATCGTATAGCTGACGTCAAACTGCTTCACAAAATTGTTGATGGTCAACTTATCTTCGCCAAGGTTGATGCCAACGACCTCAAACGGCTTATCCTTATGCTTCTCGTACTGCTTGACCAGATCCGGCGTTTCGTACACGCAGCCCGGGCAATAGGTTCCCCAGAAGTTGATGACAAGCGCCTTGCCTTTATAATCCGCCAGACGGTGCGTCTTGCCGTTCATATCGAGCAGCGCGAAATCCGGCGGCTCCGAGCCTTTGCGGGGCAAACCGTCCTTCGAGGCGAACAGCGCATTGCCGATCGCATAGCCGCCAAGAACCAGGACGCCAAGGAAGATGACCAATTGAATCAGTCTGCGGTTCGATTTCATAATTGGGGTACTCACCGCCTATTCTAATGATGCCATTAAAGCTGGAATGGGATAGTATCATTATAACGAAAATAGGGCGGCGAATGAGGCTGCCGCCTTTCATTATTTTTGAATTTTATGTGTCTTGACAGCCGCGGCGCGCAGTTCCTGCACTTCCTTCGGAGTCAAATGGCGGAACTTTCCACGCGCCAAACCGTGCAGTCCCAGCTCGCCGAAACGGACCCGGCGAAGCAGCAGCACCGGATGGTTAATGGCATCGAACATCCGTCTTACCTGCCTGTTGCGGCCTTCGTATATCGTAATCGTGATCGTCGCTTGATTCTTCTCCGTATCGACGTCATGATACTCGACCTCCGCGGGAGCCGTCATCCCGTCCTCCAGCAAAATCCCCTGCTGCAGCCTTTCAAGCGCCGTGCCGTGCGGGATGCCTTTCACCGTCGCCCAGTACGTCTTAGGTACGTGATGGCTCGGATGCGTCAGCAAATTGGCGAACTCTCCATCATTCGTAAGCAGCAGAAGCCCTTCCGTATCATAGTCCAATCGGCCGACCGGATAGACCCTCTCTTTAATGCCTGGGAGATAGTCCGATACGATCTTGCGGCCTTGCGGATCGTTCGCGCTCGTAATAACGCCTTTCGGCTTATGCAGCATCAGATAGAGCTTGCTTTCGCTCTGAATGCGGCGGCCATTCACCGTGATGACATCTACCGCCGGATCTGCTTTGACTCCTAATGTTGTTACCGTCTCATCATTGACTTGAACTTTGCCCGCCAGGATGAGTTCCTCGCATTTGCGGCGCGACGCCACGCCGGCCTGCGCCAATATTTTCTGTAAACGTTCCAATGATTTCACCTCACCCACCATCATACCCTAAATGCCAGGTGGAAAGAAAGTACAGCGCAAAGAAGCCCCCGAGGCTGACGGCCGGGTTATCGGCATGCAGCGCACGGGGGCTGTAAAGGGTTTGTTTTACGATCCGAATACTAATAAGCAAATGATGATAGCTGCAAAAAAACCGACGAAATCGGAAAACAACCCTACTTTAAGCGCATACTTGCTTCGCCTGATGCCTACAGCGCCGAAATACACCGTCAGCACGTAAAGCGTCGTGTCGGTGCTGCCTTGAATCGTCGAAGCGATCCGGCCGATCATTGAATCAGGCCCATAGGTCTTGATAAGCTCCGTCGTGAAAGCTAGCGAGCCTGCTCCGGTCAACGGCCTGAGCAAGCCGAGCGGAAGCACCTCGCTTGGAATCCCCAATCCATCGAACAGCGGACGAATGAGGGCCGCCATCATATCCATCGCGCCGGATGCCCGGAACATGCTGATCGCGACCATCATGCCGACCAGATGGGGAATGATGTTAATCGCGGTGCCGAAGCCGTCTTTCGCGCCTTCAATAAACGTTTCATAAACCGGTACGCGCTTATACGCAGCGTATAAGGGAATAAACACAATCATAAACGGAATGATCCAAGCGGAAACGGCCGTTATCCATTCATACAACGGCCTCACCCTTCCCTTGACCGTCTATGGCCGGGGGCTCGCCTCTGCTGCTGTTCGTCGCTGCCGTGTCGCGGTCCTTCCATTTTGGCGGCTTGTTCTTGTACCGACTGCGGTACCAGCGGTCGGCGGCAATTGCGGCGGCCGTCGCGATCAGCGTCGCCGCGAGCGTCGTGCCGACGATTTCCGCAGGGTGAGCGGAGCTGTAGGTCATCCGAATCGCAATCAGCGTCGTAGGTACGAGCGTGATGCTCGACGTATTGAGGGCGAGCAAGGTACACATTGCCGCGGATGCCGTCTCCTTTTCCGGATTCAGCTTTTGCAGCTCCTGCATCGCTTTAATGCCCATCGGCGTCGCCGCATTCCCTAGCCCCAGTATGTTGGCACTCATGTTGCTCATTATGTAGCCGAGGGCGGGATGGCCCTTCGGCACGTCCGGGAAGAGAAACCGTACAGCCGGCTGAAGCAGCACGGCGATTTTGCGAAGCAGTCCGGCATCTTCTCCGATGCGCATCAAGCCGAGCCAAAACACCATGACGCTGATCAAGCCGAAGCTCACCGTGACGCCGCTCTTGGCTCCTTCAAAGGCCGCTTCCGTCAAGGCTTCCATTCGGCCGTTCACGATTGCCGCAATGAAACTGACCGCAATAAAGAAGAGCCAAATGAAATTTACCATCCCCCGGCCTCCTTCCCACCAAACAAGGTCGATAATGTGACCGTCAGCGCCCTGCGAAAGGACACCGACGACAAACTGGAATAAGCGGAGCGTACCCGGTTATCGCCGATAAACCATGCCGGCTTCTCCGGCAGCTTGATCCGCTGGCTTTGGGGCTCATAGACCGGAGTAGAGCCTATCTTAGTTTCGCCTATAAACCATTCCAGGCTGCCGCGCTCGCCCAGCAAATAAGCGGTTGTTCGGGCATCCAGCAGCGTCAGTCTCGAACGCAGCTGCTCCTTCTCTCCTTCGGCAAACGGATAGCGCAGCGTCCGTCCGACAGCCAGTGCATAACCGTTAATCGGCTGGCCTTTATGAGCGATTTCGCTCAGGTGATAGTTCCTAAAGCCATAATCAAGCAGCTTCCGGTGATCATTCCAATCATCGCCGTCGTTGAGCGTAACCGCTACAAGCTGCTGGCCGTTACGCGTTGCGGAGGTAACCAGCGTCCGCAGCGATTTCTTCGTATACCCGGTCTTTACGCCGTCAGCGCCTTCGTACATGGCCAGCATTTTATTTTTGTTGCGCCACTGATAGTCCCATTCTTCGATCGGATTCGGCGCCTTCTTCTCCTTGGTCTTTACGATTTCTTTAAACACCGGGTTTTTCAGAGCGTAAGCCGTTAATCTAGCCAGATCATTCGCTGACGAGTAGTGGCCTTCCGCATCCAGCCCGCTTGGATTCATGAATTGCGAATTCGAAAGTCCCAGCATTTGCGCCTTCTCATTCATCATGTGGACGAAGCCTTCCTCCGAGCCCCCGACGTGCTCGGCAATGGCCGTTGCCGCGTCGTTGCCCGACCTGAGCATCAGTCCGTAAAGCATATTATGCAGACTCATTTCCTCGCCGAGGCGCAAATAAATGGAGGACCCTTCTTTGCCGGCGGCCCGCTTGCTCGTCTTGACCATATCGGACAAATTCCCGTGCTCGATGGCGACGATGGCAGTCATAATCTTCGTCAAGCTGGCAATTAGCATCGGCTTGTCCCCGGCATGGCTGTAAAGGATCCGTCCGGACTCGACATCGATAAGCGCCGCGGCTTTGGCATGTGTAGCGACGGTTTCCTTCTCGTCTTCTGCTGCCGCAGGAGCTTGCAGAGCCGATGCCGATGCCGCTGGAACTACCAAAGGCAGAAGAAGCAGGGCCGCGGCAAATCCGGCAAACAGCCGGCAAAGATTGCGGGTAAACCTGAACCTCATACATTTCCTCCTTCGAAACATAAGGACAAGAGCATGGTCTTGTACCAGTATATGAACCGGGACAGGAGATATACTGGCCCGTCCCTAAAAAAAAGAAACCGCCCCGCAGGGACGGTTCCAGATGCAATTAGTGGCCATCCATACTTTCGATGAGGACTGATTCCAGTCCGCTGTCACTGCTTTGCGAGCTTTTTTTGAACATGGTTTGAATTTTATCGAAAACCTGAGGCGCAGAATCGATTACGCGCTCAATCAAATGCGTTTGGTTGTCGAGCGGTACGACACGAACGCCGTGCGTGCCTACAACCAGAAAGGCGATCGGCGTAATGGAGACGCCGCCGCCGCTGCCGCCGCCGAAAGGCAGCTGCACCGAGGCATTGTGCGCATCCCCCTGCTTATGTTCGTCAAATCGGATATCGCTTCCGCCGGCGACAAAGCCGAATCCTACTTTTGAAATCGGCATGATGACGCTGCCGTCCGGCGTCTGGACCGGATCGCCGACGATCGTGTTTACGTCGACCATTTCTTTAATGTTTTCCATTGCCGTTTGCATTAAGCCTTGAATCGGATGGTCTGCCATCTTAATTACGTCCTCCTTGGTTCAAAATCGTCAGCTGTACCTTGCCGTTCATATCGTTCCCCCGGTTGAACCTCATTATGTAATTAAGCTGTGAGTCATAATGCGGTTCACCCCGGACAACCTCATTATGTAATGAGGCCCTAATCAACCGCGAAGCAAAATGCGCTGCAGGCCGATCATCCCGCCGGGAACCCCCTTTGCCCGCTTTATGCGGATGAACAGCAGCATGATCGCGATGATCGCATAACCGAAGGAGACCTTAGCCGTAAATTGGCCTTCCGTAGCGAAATACGTTTTCTGATACACCGGCTCGACGGTCAGATTCGGTTCCGCCGTCAGCCTTACCAGCTGGGAGATAATGCCAAGCGCTGTCGTTTTCACCGACCACACCATGCCTGTCAGCATCGCGGTCCACATGGCATCGTCCGTTCCGACCGCCGTTTTCCAGCGCAGCTCCGTTAGCTGAATATGGTTCAACGTTTTGCGAACCCAACCGAGCAAATCGTCCGTATGCTTCAGCATCATTTGCGTCATGTCAATGGAGCGCATGATGGTCTGAGCGTCCATGCGCTGCATTTTCACGTCGCTGCTGCCGCCGCCCGCATTTTCCGCGGTCATTTCTTTCTTCAATTCGACACTCATGCCTTTGAACCGCATTACCGGCAGCTGCCAATGGTAATGAATAAGCCCTAGCAGCGCACGGATGCGCAGCTCGGCGTCGTCGTCGGTTCCGATTCGCTTCATATGTCCCTTTATCACGACGGGAGACAGCATTATAATCAGCAAAAGCAAAAAAAAGAGACCTGCCCCGATCATCCATCCGAGCGGGTAGCCAAGCATGGCGATTTCCCCCGTTTCCCTAATTTGGTCGGATATAGTATGACCTTGCGGACAAATCTCATTCTTTTCTTACTCTTCATTCGCGCTTTCTTCAAAGAGCGGTTCCGGCATCTCCTCGATCGTCAATTGACGGTTTTCAAGCTTCTCGAAGAGCGCCTCGGTATGCTCATCCAACGAATCGACAGTGACAGCAGACGGCTCCGGCAGCGCATCCAGCCCGGCGAGCCCGAAATAATCGAGGAAGGACTTCGTCGTCCCGTATAGAATCGGCCGCCCGATCTGTTCAGCACGGCCCACTTCCTCGATCAAATCTTTATTTACTAGCGATTGAATGGCCCTGTCGCTCTTCACGCCGCGGATTTCTTCAATCTCGACCCGCGTAATCGGTTGCCGGTAGGCAACGATAGACAACGTCTCCAGTGCTGCTTGCGACAAGCTTGACCGTGTCGGCGAATGAGCCATCCGCTCGAAATAGGCGGCATGCGCAGGATTCGTCGTAAGCCGGTATGCGCCCGCAACGAAGGACACCTGGATGCCTCGCTTCTTGCTTTTCAATTCCTTCGTCAAATCTTTTACGATATCCGAGGCAACAGCCGCATCGAGCTCAAGGATGTCGGACAGCTGCTTTGGCGTCAGCCCCTCATCCCCGGCCATGAATAGCAAACCCTCAATAATCAACTTCAGTTTCGAGAAATCCACCTTCGACTGCTTCTCCTCTCCAATGCACAACGATATCTTCAAACAGGCTGTGCTGATAGCAGCGGATATGCTTCATCTTCATCAGCTCGAGCAGTGCCAGGAAGGTTACGACCACCTCGTGCCGGCTCATGTCTTCACGGATCAGCTTGGAGAAGCGGACCGTTTCGTTCTCGCGCAGCACCTCGATAATATCGCGTATGCGGTCCTTGACCGAGATTTCGTCCCGCTGAATGGTCGCGACGACATTCCTTCTTGCCGCTTTGCGGAGCGCCTTCTGGAATGCCGCGATCAAATCGGAAACATTCAGCCCTTTCACGGGATTTTCCGGAACGGCTTTCATGAAAGGGGTCAGGTCCTCCGGCTCCTTCGTATAAACCAAGCTCCGCTCGAACTCCTGCTCGCGCAGCTGTTCGGCAATTTGCTTGTATTTCCGGTACTCGATCAGCTTTGCGATGAGCTCGTCACGGGGATCCAGCCCTTCATCGGACCAATCATCGTAATACTCGTCCTCAATGACAGGCGGCTTCGGAAGCAGCTGTTTGCTCTTGATGGACAGCAGAGTGGCCGCCATAACGAGAAACTCACTCGTTACCTCCAGCTCAAGCTCTTGCATCGCATTCAAGTAGTCCATATATTGATCCGTAATTTCGCTGATGGACACCTCGTGAATGTCGATTTCCGCCTTATCGATTAGATGAAGCAGAAGATCGAGCGGTCCTTCGAACGTTTCCAGCTTATACGTCACCGCCATGGTGAGAGCCAACTCCTACATCGATGTATTCTTAACCTTGAAGCACTTTCGTTAGGTTCGCCATTTCGATAGCCGTTACTGCCGCTTCCCAGCCTTTGTTGCCGGCTTTCGTCCCTGCGCGCTCGATAGCCTGCTCGATGGAATCTACGGTGAGGACGCCGAAAATCGTCGGTACGCCCGTTTTCAGGCCAATCGCGGCAACGCCTTTCGCAGCTTCATTGCACACATAGTCGAAGTGAGGCGTTGACCCCCGGATAACGGCGCCGAGCGTAATAACGGCGTCGTATTTGCCGCTCTCCGCCAATTTTTGCGCGATCAGCGGGATTTCGAATGCGCCCGGCACCCACGCGACGTCCACTTCGCTGTCGGCTGCGCCATGGCGCTTAAAGGCGTCAAGCGCGCCGCCGAGCAGCTTGCTGGAAATAAACTCGTTGAACCGTCCAACGACGACTCCATATCGTAATCCTTCGGAAATTAAGTGACCTTCAAATACTCGAGGCATTGATTATTCATCCTTTCGGTAGTCCTTGCTGGCAAGGGAAGTTAGTTATTGCGGCATATCATCAAACTTCAGCAGATGGCCGAGCTTTGATTTCTTGGTATGCAAATAGTTGTTGTTGCTTTCGTTGGCGTCCATTTGAATCGGCACGCGCTCGACAACCTCGATTCCGTAGCCTTCCAAACCGCGGATCTTGCGCGGATTGTTCGTCAGCAGGCGCATTTTGCGGATGCCAAGATCCTTCAAAATTTGAGCGCCTATGCCATAATCGCGCAAATCGGGCTTAAAGCCCAGTTTAATATTCGCGTCGACCGTATCCAATCCCTGCTCCTGAAGCTGATAAGCTTTCAATTTGTTAATAAGACCGATGCCGCGGCCTTCCTGGCGCATGTAGAGCAGAACGCCTTTGCCGGCTTCGTTGATCTGTCTTAGCGCCGCCTCCAGCTGAGGGCCGCAATCGCACCGGTGCGAATGGAAGACGTCGCCGGTTAAGCATTCGGAATGAACGCGCACGAGCGTCGGCTGCGCGGGATCGATTTCGCCTTTCACGAAAGCGACATGCTCCTTGTTGTCGACTTCATTCGTGTAGGCAACCGCGCGGAATACGCCAAAATCGGTCGGCATCTTCACATCGACAACGCGCTCCACCAATTTCTCTTTCTCATTGCGGTAGTGGATCATCTCTTGAATGGAAATCAGCTTCAAGCCATGCTTCTCTTTGAACTCAATCAAATCGGGCAGACGAGCCATCGAGCCGTCTTCTTTAATGATTTCGCAAATGACCGCTGCCGGCGCGGAGCCGCACATGCGGGCCAGATCGATTGCCGCCTCCGTGTGGCCGGCCCGGCGCAAAACTCCGCCTTTCTTGGCGATCAGCGGGAAAATGTGACCCGGACGCCGGAAATCATCCGCTTTCGTATTCGGATCGATCAGCGCTTGGATCGTTTGCGACCGTTCATACGCAGAGATGCCTGTCGTCGTCGAAACATGGTCGACGGACACCGTAAACGCCGTACCGTGGTAATCGGTATTGCGCTGCACCATCGGCGGCAGATCGAGCTCCTCGGCTCGATCTGCCGTAATCGGCACGCAGACGAGGCCGCGGGCTTCCGTTATCATGAAGTTGATGATCTCGGGCGTCGCTTTGCTGGCCAGTGCGATCAGATCGCCTTCGTTTTCCCGATCCTCGTCATCGACGACAATGACCGCTTTGCCCAGGATCAAATCATAGATCGCTTCCTCGATCGTATCAAACGCTTGGCTATTCATCGTCTCTCACTCTCCTCGTTAAGGATTATCCGCATTCCTGCCGGTTAGAAAAAGCCGTTCTCCGCCAGAAACGCTGCCGTAATGCCGCTCTTAGCCGGGGCGGATCTCCCGCCTCCGCTGCTGTCGACGCCTGGCCCGGCACCTCTAAAATGAAGCAGATGGTCTACATATTTGCCGAGCACATCGCACTCCACATTGATGACGCTGCCCGCTTGCTTGACCTGCAGCGCCGTCTCGCGGAGCGTATGCGGAATGATGGAGACGGAAAAGCTCGCATCGCTTGCGTGTACGACCGTAAGACTGATGCCATCGAGCGTGATGGAGCCTTGCGGGATGATATAACGCATCAGGCCGACGTCGTTCGGCCTGATGGTAAATACGACCGCGTTGACATCGTTCTCCCTCGCAAGCACTTCGCCCGTGCCGTCGACATGGCCTTGCACGATATGGCCGCCGAAGCGCCCGCCCGCCTTCATGGCGCGCTCCAGGTTCACCCGCTCGCCCGGGCGGATATCCCTCAAGTTCGTATGGCGAAACGTTTGCGGCATGACATCGACCGTGAAGACGGAAGAGCCGTGCAGCTCAGTCACCGTCAAGCAAACCCCGTTGACGGCGATGCTGTCGCCGATCGCGGCATCCTTAAGCACATGCGGCGCTTCTATGGTTAGCACCATGGCCTCGCCTTGCTTGTGAGCCTTCTTCAACGTGCCGATCTCTTCGATAAGTCCGGTAAACATTCCATTCTCTCCTCCTCTCCCCTAGCCCTTTCGCACGTTTACTCGGCTCCACCGGAGTGGTCGCCGAAAGGGCTGCGAAAGTATCCGCTGATCAGAATGTCGCTGCCAACCTGCTCGACCGACATCTCGCGGAGCGGGATGGCATCAGACATCTTCTCGAAGCCGCCGAATTGAAAAACACCTGGTGCGTCGGTCCCGCCGATCACCTTCGGGGCAACGAAGATCATGACCTTATCAATGAGTCCAAGCTCCAGCATCGCACCGTTCAGCTTCCCGCCGCCCTCGAGCAGAATGGAGCCGATTTCGCGCACGCCCAGCTCCTGCATCGCAAGCTTCAAGTCGACTCGGGTTCCAGCGCCGCAAGCTAGCACTTCTGCACCGGCTTCCGTGAGCGCGTTTCGCTTCGCTTCATCAGCGCCGGCAGTCGTCAGCACGATAACGCGGGACGTACGGTCTTGGAGCATTCGGGCTTGCGGGGGCAGCCGCAAGGATGAGTCCACGATAATGCGGACGGGATGAACAGCCGGCACGGATAGCCGTGTCGTCAGCTCCGGATCGTCCGCGAGCGCCGTTTCAACGCCGATCATGATGCCCATGTGGCGGTGACGCAGCGAATGCGTCAGCTCTCTTGCCGCCGGACCGCTCACGTACCGGCTGTCGCCTGTTTTTGCCGCCAGCTTCCCGTCGAGCGTCATTGCCGATTTCATCGTGACGAACGGCAGCTTCGTAACGATGTATTTGTTGAACATTTCGTTCATCCGCATCGACTCTTCGCCTAGCAGACCTACGTCGACGGCAATGCCCGCCTGTCTGATCCTCTCGATTCCGCGGCCGGCGACCTGCGGGTTCGGATCTGTGCAGGCGACGACGACCCGTGCCGCCTTCGCCTCTATAATCCGTTCGCAGCAGGGAGGCGTTCTCCCGTGATGGCTGCAAGGCTCCAGCGTCACATAGACCGTCGCGCCCTCCGCCTGCTCGCCAGCCATCTTCAATGCATGAACCTCGGCATGGCCTTCACCGCGCCGAAGATGGGCGCCGAGACCGACGATGCGGCCTTCCTTGACAACGACGCAGCCGACGACCGGATTGATCTCCGTCTGCCCTTGTGCCTTAGAAGCCATATCCAGTGCCAGCCGCATGTACATTTCATCGTTTAGGATTGCAATCGACATAATAAAAAATCACCCCTCGGCAGTCAGCCAACGGGGTGATGGGTGCATGAATCATGAAAGGGACGCATACGAAGACACATTCAAACAGACTCAGCAACAATGTGAAAAAAAGAACAAAGTTGGCGAGACATGAAAAAATGGAATTCGCGCAAAATCTCCTTCTCCCATCCAGACTGTACTGTCGGTCCCGGATTTGCACCAGGTCCACCGCTTCGCATGCCGTACGCCTCTCGGCGCTACACCAATGCGAATCGGGTCACGGACTGACAAAGCGGGCTTAGCGCCCCCTTTGATCACCGCCGGTTGGGAATTTCACCCTACCCCGAAGGAATAACGCAAATACTTTGAAGAAATGTTACCATTTCACCATGGAAATTGCAACTTGTTTTGTAGGCATTAACCGGACAGCTAGAAGAAAACCCGCAAACCGGTGCAGGTTCACCGATTTGCGGGTTCCTTGTCTTACAGTTCTTTTACTTCAACCTTGCTCATTTTGTCGCGGCCTTTGAAGGCATCGATATGCTCCATGCCTTTTGCCACTTTGCCGAAAACGGTATGTTGGCCGTCCAGGTGCGGCTGCGGCTGGTACGCGATGTAGAATTGGCTGCCGCCGGTGTTGCGGCCGGCATGCGCCATTGCGAGCGATCCGCGCTCATGCTTGTTCGGGTTGATTTCGCAGTTGATTTGGTAACCGGGACCGCCAGTGCCTGTCCCGTTCGGGCAACCTCCTTGCGCTACGAAACCCGGAATGACGCGGTGGAACGTCAGACCGTTATAGAAGCCTTCGTTCGCCAGCTTCTCGAAGTTTGCAACCGTGTTCGGCGCATCCTTGTCGAAGAGGTCAAGAACGACTTCGGCGCCGTTCTCCATTGTAATGAATGCTTGCTTTGCCATTGAATTGCTGCCTCCTCAAAACACAATTATTTAGCAGCCGACGTTTGCTGCATGCGCGCAGGAATGACGTCATTGCCGATGATATCGTCAAGCGACTCCCGTTTGACAGCTAGGTCAGCCGCGCCGTCTTTAACGAAGACGACTGCCGGACGGCGAATGCGGTTGTAATTGCTCGCCATAGCATAATTGTACGCTCCCGTGCAGAATACAGCAAGCAAGTCGCCGCTTTCCGATTTAGGCAGCTCAAGATCGATAATCAATTTATCGCCGCTCTCGCAGCATTTGCCCGCAACCGTAACCGTTTCTTCGAGCGGAGCATTAGCGCGGTTGGCAAGAATCGCTTCGTATTTCGACTCGTACAGAGCCGGACGCGGATTGTCCGTCATGCCGCCGTCAACGGCAATGTACTTGCGCACGCCCGGAATCTCTTTGCTTGTCCCGATCGTGTACAACGTTGTACCTGCATCGCCGACCATGCTGCGGCCCGGCTCAACCCAAATCTCAGGAAGCGGATAGCCCGCGTTCGAGAAGTTTGTTTTGATGGAATCGGTGATCGCCTTCACGTATTGCGAGATCGGAAGCGGCGTATCGCCCTCCACGTAGCGGATGCCGAAGCCGCCGCCAAGATTGATGACGCGGAACGTAATGTTCAGCTCTTCGCGAACTTGTACCGCGAAGCCTGCTACTTTATCTACAGCCATCTGGAAGCCTTCGACCTCGAAAATTTGCGAGCCGATATGCGAGTGAACGCCAAGCAGCTCAAGATTCGGTTGCGCATCCGCTTCTTGGATGGCTTTATAAGCTGTGCCGTTGCCCAGGTCGAAGCCGAATTTGGAATCGGTTTGACCAGTCGAGATATATTCATGCGTATGTGCTTCCACGCCAGGCGTGATGCGAAGCAGTACGTTAACTTTCTTGCCTTTGTCGCCTGCCAGCGCGTTCAGAAGGTGCATTTCATCGAAGTTGTCGACTACGAAGCAGCCGATGTTCGCGTCAAGCGCCATGTTGATCTCTTCCGGCGTTTTGTTGTTGCCGTGGAAGTGGATGCGTGCAGCCGGGAAGCCGGCTTTAAGCGCCGTATACAGCTCGCCGTCGGAAACGACGTCAAGGGACAGCCCTTCCTGCTCGGCGATGGCGCACATCGCCATAACGCTGAATGCTTTGCTTGCATAAGCTACTTGGAATTTCAAACCGGAAGCACGGAAAGATTCTACGTACTCACGCGCTCTTTGGCGAACGAGCGCCTCGTCGACGATGTAAAGAGGTGTTCCGAATTGTGCCGCCAGATCGGCCGTGTCGCAGCCGCCGATTTCAAGATGGCCTTGTGCGTTGATTTTGCTGGTACCGTGTAAGTACATTCAATTGCCCTCCATATTCTCCCATGAGTTTCCCAATCATTATGTTTTGCACCATTTAACATCAGTATAGCGCTTTTCGTCAATGGCCGAAATGGATAAATCCACATTTCATTTGCATTTATTGCAAACCAGCATCAGCGATGCTTCCCGTTCGGCATCCGGTCACGCTGCTGCGGCTTGAGCAGATTCGGCCGAGTACGGTTCGATAAAACCGGCACACGGAAGAGGATGCTCATGAGGCCCCGCAGGTCAAACGGAATCAGCGGCCACATATAAGGTCTGTTGAAGGAACGCTCCTTGACCAGCATAATGAACACGACCGTAGTCGCGATCATGAATCCGGGAACTTTAAACACGGCCACGGCGACGATCAGTAAAAGCCGTACGATCCGATTGGCGAGACCAAGTTCATAGCTTGGCGTTGCAAACATTCCGATTGAGGCGATCGCCATGTACAGAATGACCTCATTGACGAACAGTCCCGTTTTGACCGCGATATCACCGATCAATATCGCGGATATCAGCGCCATTGCGGTTGCCAGCGGGCTCGGCGTATGAATCGCCGCCATCCGCATCAAATCGACCCCGATCTCCGCCAGCAGAAACTGTACCACCATTGGGATCCGCCCGGCCTTCTGCGCGCCGATGAAATCCAGTGCAGGCGGTTTGAGCTCCGGTTTGAGTGTAAACAAAAACCACAACGGAAGCAAGAACAAGGATGCTGCAATGCCGAAAAATCGGACCCAACGCAGATACGTACCAATAAAGGGCGACTGCCGATTCTCTTCCGCGTGCTGGACGAGATTGAAGAAGGACGTCGGCAATATGATAACGCTCGGTGTCGTATCCACGAATAAAGCGATATGGCCCTCCATTAGGTGAACAGCCACCGTATCTGGTCGCTCGGAATACCTCACGAGCGGATACGGGTTCCATCCGCGCTTCACCGTCGCTTCCTCCAGCTGTTTATCGGCAAGCGGCAGACCGTCCAGCTTGATCGCTCTGATCTTATCTTTAATGCCCTTCAGCATCTCTTTATCGACGATATCGTCGATATAGGCAATACATACATCGGTCTGCGTACGTTCACCTACACGCATGATTTCGTAACGGAGCTGCTTGTCGCGCAGCCGGCGGCGGACTAAGGTTACGTTGACGAGCATCGTTTCCACGAAACCGTCCCGTGCGCCGCGGACGACACGTTCGAGTGACGGCTCATCCGGACTCCTGGCAGGAAAAGCCTTTGCGTCGATGATGAGCACAATCGGTTCCCCTTCGATATACATCGCAGTACCGCCGGCCAGAACAGCCGACATCATTCTATCCCAATCCGACTCCTGCGCCACTTGAATGGCAGGCACATAAAGATCGAGAAAGTCATGCATGACATGCGAGGAAAGATCGTCGGTCTGCAGGTAGGTCAGCCGCTTTAACACCTCGGTCAGCATCGTTCCATGGGCGAAGCCGTTCATGAATAAGAACGATACCCGCTTGTTGGCGTAGGTCATTTCGCGCACGACCACATCAAAGCTTTTCTTATAGCCGAGCTCTTCCTCCAGCTTCTGCAGGTAGGCTTCCATTTGAAGCGGGATCGGCACCTTCGGCTTCTCATTCTCTTTGCTAGGCTGCTTGCGGTGTCCCATAATCGGCTGCTGATCCTCATCGTGAGGGAATTCGGAGATTCGGATGTCTTCGTACTCCTCCGCCTCCTGCCCCGCTCCCGCGCCCGCCTCCAAGCCGGCATCAGCGCTTAGAATCATCTCGGATTCCAAATCAGCATCATCGATCTCCGGCGTGTTCTTCAATATTCCTTCACTGTCGTACCAAAAAACATGAACGGGCTTCTTAAATCCCGATTCCGGATGATTGTCTTTGCCATGCTCACGTTCGCTCATCGCTTCTCGATCCTTTCCTCAGCATAGATTTGTTACGATCCGTCATCCATCCACTGAAACACGAGCCAATCAAACAAGGACCCCGTCACTTTCCCAAGCACCATAGCATAGACCAGGCTGACCAAATAATTGCTGAGCCGCAAACGCTTTGCCAGGATCGGCAGCACATTCATCACTTCGGTCAAGGCAGCGCCGAGCATGCCGACAAAAATGCCGTCGAATGTTCCGATCAATGGCAATGTCAGCCATTTCGGCAGCCAAAAGCGAAACTCCAGAAAATCCGCAAACGACCAGAAAACCGCCCCGCTCACGACAGCCGTTTCAAACCAGATGGATTTGCGGTACGCGTAGGCAATTTGCGCCAATCTCGGAATGAGGTCCAGCACAATCAAGAGCGCGACGAGCGCACTGCCTACGCCGAGACCGCCGGCAAAGCCGAGTATCGCGACAAATAGGTTCGCAGCGTACGTTCTAGCCATCGCTTGTCTCCGCTTCCGGCCGCTTCTGTACCTCTGCCGTCCCGCCGGATGCCGTTTTCTTGCGCATTTCGTCGGCGATCACATAGGCGTTGACATTTTCCTCGTACATATACAGCTCAACCTCCAGCGGATTGGGCTCCTCATTGAATCGTTTGCGGAACAGATGGTTGAAAAAAATTAGCATGCCGACACCGATCCCAACGGAATACGGGACCTGAAACCAGAGCGGATGCTTCGTCTTCTTGCCGGTGACCAGCTCCGTGATCCGCACATGGACCTCCTTCATGCTGACATCGGTATGGAAATTCATGATCGCGAGCCCGGAGCCGAAAAACAGCAGCAGCCACGTGGTGAGGAGCAGCGCGAGCCTTGGCTTTTTCGGCGCATCCGCGACAATGACGAGCACCTCTTGGTCACCGTAGGTGTCAATGACAATCTCCGGTTCCGCTTCTCGGACCAGCTTCACGATCTGGAGCAAATCGATGACAACCCGATTGCCGTCCTTCTGGGTGTGGCGGTGAAGCACTAACGCCGACAGCCGCTTCTCCGTCTCGGGGTTGCTGGCAAATAATCGAGCTGCCCGACCTAAAGTGATATGTTCTCCGGGTTTGATGCCTATGCGCTTTCGCAGCCGCAAATGAAGACTGGATGGCATATTGGAGCTCATGCGGCACTCCCCCCTTGCAGTCATGATTTCCTTGTTAGTATGATTAAAGGAGCGCAAGGATAAACAGAGCAAACACAGCAAAAAAAGCCAAATCGCCCCGAGGGACAATTTGGCTTTTTCGCATGAACGTTCACTGCGCAATTTGATTGCGTATGAGCTGCAATATTTTTTTCTCCAGCCGAGATACCTGCACCTGTGAGATGCCCAGCCGGGCCGCGACCTCCGATTGGGTCTGGTCACGGTAATACCGGAGAAATACGATGAGCCGCTCCCGCTCCGATAACCCGCCGATCGCTTCGTTCAACGCAAGCTTATCGAACCAGCGCTCCTGCGAATCGTCGGCGATTTGATCCATCAGCGTAATGGGATCACCGTCGTTCTCGAACACCGTCTCATGAATGGACGTTGGCGGCTTGTTCGCTTCCTGGGCGAAGACGACGTCCTCGGGCGTGATGCCGAGGTGGTCCGCCACCTCTTTGATCGTCGGAAGACGGCCAAGCACCTTGGACAGCTCGTCCTTGGTCTTGCGCACCTTATTCGCGGTTTCCTTAAGCGAACGGCTCACTTTGAGCGTGCCGTCGTCCCGAAGAAAACGCTGAATTTCGCCAATAATCATCGGGACGGCATAGGTCGAGAACTTCACCTCATAGGAAAGATCGAATTTATCGACTGACTTGAGCAAGCCGATACAGCCGATCTGGAACAAATCTTCCGGCTCGTAGCCCCGGCCCATAAACCGCTGAACAACGGACCAAACAAGCCGGATGTTGCATTGCACGAGCGTGTCGCGCGCGAGCGTGTCTCCCGATTGACTTAGCGCAATGAGCCGCTTGACCTCGGAATCATCCAAATAAGGCTGCGCCGTTTGTTTCATATCGACTTCCATGCGGTCCAACCCCTATGCGCCTAATTAAAAAGCGCTTTTTTCGATTCGATGCGCTTCGTCATCGCAATAGACGTCCCTTGGCCCGGCTCGCTGCACACGTCGAAGCCGTCCATGAAATTTTCCATGATGGTAAAGCCCATCCCGGAACGCTCCATATTCGGTTTAGAGGTGTACAGAGGCTGGCGCGCAAGCTCCAAGTCCTCAATGCCTCTGCCCTTGTCTCTCACCGTAAGCTTCACGACATCGCCTTCGATAACGCCCTCGATCGTTACCATACCGCTCGGATCGCTGTCATAGCCGTGAATAATCGCATTGGTCACTGCCTCGGAGATGGCCGTCTTCAAATCATTCAGCTCATCCATCGTCGGGTCCAGCTGGGATACGAACGCGGCAACCGCAACACGCGCGAACGCTTCATTTTCCGAACGTGCGGAGAATGAAAGTGTCATCTCGTTTCTACCGTTCATGAAACGACCTCCAAACTTGTGAGCGCGAGCCGCTCGTTCTCGTGAATCGGCAATATTTTGAACAAACCAGACAGCTCGAACAGCCGGTAGACGCTTTGGTTCACGTCGCATACGACCATTTTGCCGCCTTTGGCTTTCAACTGTTTGTACCGGCCGAGAATCACGCCAAGTCCTGAGCTGTCCATAAACAACAGGTCTTTCAGGCTGAGAATGACATGGGCGCTGTTGCCGTGCAATATCGCTTCTTCCATCTTGAAACGGACAACATCCGCGGTATGGTGATCAAGCTCGCCCCGCAGTCTGACGATGAGTACATCACGGTAATGCTCTAGTTCAACCTGAAGGCTCATACTCTTGTTCACTCCTAAACTTCAATTTTTCGGAGCACAAGCTATCCTCGGAACACTCGGATAGGTTAGTGTTGAACAAGCAATTCTACGCCTTGGCTTTCTTTTCCTGCCACCCGACAAAACTAGAAGCAGAGCGCTAAGAGCAGACAAAAACCATCAACTTTCTAGCTGAACAAACTGCCGCAAGACCGCTTGAACAAGGTCCACCAGCCGGCACGTTTGACCGATGCAGGGGAATCGACCGCAAACTCGGTCAGCACCTGATCGCCCTGGAACACAATCAGCTTGCCGATCGGCTCGTTGATCGTAATCGGCGCTTTCAGCGGCTGAAGCTGCAGCTCATAGCGGATGTCTTTCACGGAGCTGCCTTTCTTGAGCAGAACGCTGTAGGAATGCTTCGCCGTCAGCTGAAGCTTCGGCAAGACGCCTTTTTCGACCGAAACGACGCCCATCTGGTCGCCCTTCTTGAAGATCGTGTGGTTCATATATTGCGCGAACGAATAATCGAACATTTGGGAAACTTCGGCGTTGCGTGTCTTCGTATTCGGCTCGCCCATGACGACGGCGATTACGCGAAGGTTGTCCCGGCGTGCAGTTGCGGTCAAGCAAAATTTCGCTTCGCTCGTAAAACCGGTTTTCAGCCCGTCGGCACCCGTATAGAAGCGGACCAGCTTGTTCGTATTGACGAGCCAGAACGGCTTCTCGCTCGATTTGCGCAGGTAATCCTGGTAAAGGCCGGTATATTTCGTAATTTCGCTATGCTTCAGCAGCTCTCTCGACATGATGGCGATGTCATGCGCCGAGGAGTAATGATCGGTTGCCGGAAGCCCGTTGCAATTGGCAAAATGGGTATTCTTCAAGCCGAGCTCCTGCGCGCGTTTATTCATCATGTCGACGAATGCCGCTTCGGTGCCGGCGATTTTTTCAGCCATCGCGACGGATGCGTCGTTGCCGGAGGCAAGCGCGATGCCCTTCAGCATCTCTTCCACGCTCATCTGCTCGCCCGGCTCCAAAAAGATCTGCGAACCTCCCATAGAAGCGGCATATTCGCTCGTGGATACTTTATCCGTCAGCTTGATGCGGCCTTCATCCAGCGATTCCATAATGAGCAGCATCGTCATGACTTTCGTGATGCTGGCCGGCGGCAAGGCGGCATGGCTGTTTTTCTCGTAAATGATCGTACCGCTGTCCGCATCCATCAGAATCGCGGATCGTGCGGACGGCGCCAAATCCGCTGCGCTTGCGGCCTGTCCCGCATTCGGAGCGGCTCCTTCTTTGGCCCAAGCTGCGGCCGGTGCTGTCAGAACGAATATCGCCGTTATACTTGCGGCGAGCATTTGCTTCCATTTGCTGTTCATCGATTGTTCTCCTCCTGAAAAGATGCCCGCGGCAAAGCAAGGCCGCAACTCGGCTAATATCTCATTCCTATTGTGGACTAGTGGCGTGCAAAATATTCCAATTTTTTCATTGAAAATGAAAACGGTGGGGAAACAGATGTAGTACTCACAGGACACCTCTTACGTCGTTTCCGCGTAAATCGATCCAATGTAGTGCTCTCAGGGCACCTCTTGCGTCGTTTCCGCGTAAATCGAGCCAATGTAGTGCACTCAGGGCACCTCTTGCATCGTTTTCGCGTAAATCGAGCCAATGTAGTGCTCACAGGGCACTACTTACGTCGTTTTCGCGTAAATCGAGCCAATGTAGTGCTCACAGGGCACTACTTACGTCGTTTTCTCCTCCAATAGAGCAGATGTAGTGCTTTCTGGGCGCTCCATGCGATCTGTCAAACAAAAAAAGACCGAACAGGACATCAGCCCTGTTCAGCCTCTTTCAAAAACACCTGTTTAAAACCGCTGCACGCCCTGCTCCGTCACGACGGACAATAGCAGCGGCGAAGGCGACACGGGCTCGCCGCTGAACGTGTACGCGCTTTGCACGCGCCGAATGACGTCGCGGACGGATGCGTTGTCCTCGCGTACATGAAGCAGCGCAAGCGTTTCGCCTTTCCGCACGTGATCGCCGACTTTACGCTGCAGCACAACGCCTACGGCATAGTCGATGACCGACTCCTTCGTCGCGCGGCCGGCGCCAAGCAGCATCGCCGCAAGCCCCAGCTCCTCGGCTTGGATGGCCGCTACATAGCCGTCCGCCTCGGACGGCACCTCGAGCACGAGAGGTGCCTGCGGCAGCAGCGACGGATCATCCGCTACGGCCGGGTTACCGCCCTGCGCCGCTACGAACACCTTAAACTTCTCCAGCGCTGCACCGGAATACAACCGGTCACGCAGCATCGCATCCGCTTCCGCCAGGCTGCCTGCCCGCCCGCCCAGCACCACCATGTGCGAGCTGAGCGCCAAGCAGAGCGTTGTCAGATCCTCCGGTCCTTTGCCATGCAGCGTGTCGATCGCCTCCTGCACCTCGAGCGCATTGCCGATCGCGTAGCCGAGCGGTTGATCCATGTCGCTGATGAGCGCCGCCGTCTGTCGGCCAACCTCCGTTCCGATCTCGACCATCGCCTTGGCCAGCTTCTCGGAATCCTCCAGCGTCTTCATGAAAGCGCCGCTGCCTGTTTTCACATCGAGCACGATGGCATCCGCGCCGGCTGCAATCTTTTTGCTCATTACGGAGCTCGCTATAAGCGGAATGGATTCCACGGTTGCGGTTACATCGCGAAGCGCGTACAGCTTCTTGTCGGCAGGCGTCATGTTGCCGCTCTGACCGACAATCGCCAGCCCGATGTCATTCACTTGCGCGATGAACTCGTCCCGAGTCAGCTCGGTGCGGAAGCCTGCCATAGCCTCCATTTTGTCGATGGTACCGCCCGTATGTCCAAGGCCCCGGCCGGACATCTTCGCTACAGGAACGCCGCAGGAAGCGACAAGCGGGCCGATAATCAGACTTGTTTTATCGCCGACGCCGCCGGTGCTGTGTTTATCGACCTTAATGCCGTGAATCGGGGACAAATCGACTTGATCGCCCGACTCCGCCATCGCCATGGTTAAATTAGCCGTTTCCTCCGCGTTCATGCCGCGAAAAAAAACAGCCATTGCCCAGGCCGAGAGCTGATAATCAGGGATGTCGCCTTGGCAATAGCCTTTTATAAGAAATGACAGCTCGTCCTTCGACAAGGCGCCGCCATTTCGTTTCTTGTGGATGATATCGACTGCTCGCAAGCGGATGAGCCTCCTTATGTATTCACCATATCTGTAAACGGCCCCGGATCATCGCCTGGCACTCAAAGCCTTGGTCTTTTCTGTCTGCACCTTGACGATCAACTGGTCAAGCGTTTGGGAAAGCTGGATGACGTCCCGGTCCAGAAACGAATCCTTTCTCATCGCAGCGTCAACTAATTGCCCGCGGAGTCGTTCCAGGCGGCGATAACTATGATTGTCCATGAAATTCCAATCCCCACTTTTATAGTGTACTTTCAGTCACGGACATTATACGACGACAAGCGGACAAAAGAATGTCACAATCAGTCGAGGCATTTGTTACAATTTTGTTACAACCTACAACAACGAAATAACCCCTTTTACGAGACCAAGGAACTGGGTTTTCACGCGCTCCGTCGTTTCCATCACCTCATCATGCGACAGCGGCTGATCCAAAATGCCCGAAGCCATGTTGCTGATGCAGCTAATGCCGAGAACTTCCATGCCGGAATGGCTGGCCGCGATCACCTCGGAAACGGTCGACATCCCGACGGCATCCGCGCCTAAAATACGCATCATGCGAATTTCCGCAGGCGTTTCGTAAGACGGTCCGAGCACGGCGATATAAACGCCTTCTTGCAGCGAGAACCCTTGCTCCGCGGCAACGCCTCTCGCAAGCTCGCGCAAACGTTTGCTGTACGGCTGCGACATATCCGGAAAACGGGCGCCAAGCTCCTTGTCGTTTGGTCCGACAAGCGGGTTGCGGCCTTGGAAATTGATATGGTCGCTGATGAGCATCAGATCGCCCGGGTTATAGCTGGTGTTGACGCCGCCGGCGGCATTCGTGACGACGAGCTTCGAAGCGCCGATCGCTTTCATGACGCGCACCGGAAAGGCGGTCAAATCCGGTCCATAGCCTTCGTACAGGTGGAACCTGCCGCGCATCAAGACAACCGGACGGCCGGACAGCTTGCCGATCATCAGCTCGCCCGCATGGCCTTCAACCGTCGATAGCGGAAAGTGCGGAATTTCATCATACGGAATCGTAACCGCCTCTTCGATGTGATCGCCAAGAATGCCAAGCCCGGAGCCCATAATGAGGCCGACCTCCGGTTTTATCGCGATTTTCGAATTGATATAGGCTGCTGCTTCTTGAATATGGGATGCTTTAAGATTGTTCATCGACGAACCTCCTGTAAATGGGATTAAGACTTATACGAGCTGATCCAGAAACGACTCGCCGTTGTCCGGACGTTTAACGCCAAAATTGTCGGCGATGGTTGCCGCCACATCCGCGAACGTGGAACGGACCCCGAGCGAGCCAGGCGACTTAAACGACGGCCCGAACGCCAATAGAGGCACGTATTCCCGAGTATGATCGGTACCTGAATAGGTCGGATCGTTGCCATGGTCAGCCGTAACTATTAGCAGATCCCGATCGCCAAGCCGTTTCGTCAGCTCCGGTATGCTCCGGTCGAACGCTTCGAGCGCGCCGGCATAACCCTGCGGATCGCGGCGATGGCCGTACAGCGAATCGAAATCGACAAGATTCGTGAAGAGCAGCCCTTTGAACGGACGATCTAACGCAGCGATCGTTTTCTCCACGCCATCGTCGTTGCTCTTCGTGTGCAGCGCCTCCGTTATGCCTTCGCCGACAAAAATATCATCGATCTTCCCGACTGCGATGACGTCGAAGCCGCCGTCCTTCATCGCGTTGAGCACGGTCGGCGCAGGCGGCTTTACGGCATAATCATGCCGGTTCGGCGTGCGCTTGAAGGAGCCGGGCTTGCCGACGAACGGCCTCGCGATAACCCTCCCTACCGCATAACGCTCGTCCAGCGTAAGCTCCCGGGCAATTTCGCAGGCGCGGTAAAGCTCCTCCAGCGGAATGATTTCTTCATTGGCCGCGATCTGAAAGACGCTGTCCGCGCTGGTATAGACGATCCATTTGCCGGTGCGCAGCTGTTCTTCACCCAGCTCGTCCATAATTTCCGTGCCGCTGGCCGATTTATTGCCGAGCACGCCGCGGCCGGTTCGATCTTCAAATGCCTCCAGCAGCTCGGCGGGGAAACCGTCCGGGAACGTCCGAAACGGCACCGTTACTTTCAGCCCGGCGATTTCCCAGTGTCCGGTCATCGTATCTTTCCCGACGGACACCTCAGCCATTTTCCCGTAGTAGGCGAGCGCCTCCCCTTCCGGCTTCCAGCTGCCGAGCTCTGCGATGCGGTCAAGCCCCCAGCTGCGAAGATGCGGCAGCTGCAGCTGCGGAACCTCCTGCAAAATATGCCCGAGCGTGTGAGAACCGGCATCCCCGAAGGACGGGGCGTCCGGCAGCTCGCCGATGCCGACGCTGTCAAGCACGATAACTGCGATGCGGTCAAACTTCATACCTTTAATCACTCCGAATTCATAGGTTTACTTCTAGCCCGCGGATGCGCCAGGTTGTACATTTCCTTAATGCGCGGCTTCGTCACCTGCACGTAGACCTGGGTCGTTGAAATGTCGGCATGTCCCAGCATCTCTTGAACGGAGCGCAGGTCTGCGCCGTTCTCGAGCAAATGCGCGGCGAAGGAATGACGTATCGTATGCGGGGTGATGTCTCCTTCGATGCCCGCCTCCGCTGTGTATTTCTTCATAATTTTCCAAAAGCCCTGTCTGGTCATGCGCGATCCTTGCTGATTGACGAACAAGGCCGGTTCGCCGTCGCTCCTAAGCTTCTCCCGAACCTTCTCCAAGTAGACGGTCAGCGCTTCTTTGGCGACAGCGCCAATCGGAATAATCCTTTCCTTGGCCGCAGAACCGATACAACGGATAAAGCCCATAGGCAAATTGACATGTTCAGCATCTAATGAAATGAGTTCCGATACGCGGATTCCCGTTGCATAGAGTACCTCCAGCATAGCAAGATCGCGGATGCCGGCATTCGTGCCGGAATCGGGCGCGGCAAGCAGCTTCTCCACGTCATCGATAGGCAGCACCTTCGGGATTCGCTTCTCTTGCTTTGGCATCTTCAGATGCATGGACGGATCGCTCTGCACGTGCCGCTCCATAATCAAATAATGAAAGAAGGCGCGAATCGATACCATATGCCTGGAGACAGTCGCAGCCGCCCTGCCCTGCTGCTTCAGCTGAAGCATGTAGAGGGAGAGGTGGTGCTTCTGAATGCTGTCCACGCCTGAAATGGCCTGATTCTCCGCATAATCGAGAAACAAGGACAAATCTCTTTCGTAAGAGGACAGCGTATTGGCAGACAGTCTTCGCCCTTCTTGTAAAAACTGAATAAATGCTCGCAGATGCGCTCTCATAGGTCGTTCCTTTCCCGGATCACAAATGAACAGCTTCGGCAGGTTTCCCTGCTATATTCCACAAAGCCGTCCATTCTCCTGCCAAAGGAAGCCAATTTTGTCGAACCCTATTCGCCGTACCAATAAAATAACTTAAGCCGGTCATAAATGCTGCCGGAATCGCTTTGAAACGGTTCCGTCTTAAAGACCTTCAGCGCCTGGCCCTGAGGCACGCGATAGGGATTTTCAGGCGCAATCCACACCGCGATAAACCGGCAGCCGCCGTACATCGTGATCGTAAAGAAACTGAGCAGCAATACGAAAAAGATCCGTCTCAGCCACTTGCGAACCGATACTACCATCGACACGCAGCCCCTTTCCTAAGCGAAGAAAAACGGACAGCCGCCGCCCGAATCGCAGGTCAGGCCTATGGTTGTCCTTTACAACACCATATGAAAGAGGGGATCGATTCATGCCTGGGCGGCAGGCTAGCTCAATTTATCGAAGGCAACGCTCTCCAGCAGCTGATCCATGCTGATATAAGGCATATTGACGGCCTGTGCGACCTGCGGGTGAGTGACGCGGCCTTTATAGGTGTTAATGCCTTTGCGCAGCGGCTCATTTGCTCTGACCGCATCCTCCAGTCCTTTGTTAGCCAGCTCCAGCGCGTACGGCATGGTCACGTTCGTGAGCGCCAGCGTCGACGTGCGCGGAACGGCGCCAGGCATGTTGGCAACGGCATAGTGAAGGACGCCGTGCTTCTCGTAAACCGGACTCTTGTGCGTAGTAACGCGGTCGATCGTTGCAATCGTGCCGCCTTGGTCAACGGCTACGTCCACGATGACGGCGCCCTTCTTCATCGTTTTCACCATCTCTTCGGTAACGAGATGCGGTGCTCGCGCGCCTGGAATGAGAACGGCTCCGATCAACAGGTCCGCCTTCTTTACCGCACACGCAATGTTGTACGGGTTGGACATCAGCGTCCGGATCCGTCCATTAAAGACTTCGTCGATATAACGCATCCGATCCGCGCTGCGCTCCAATATAACAACGCTCGCTCCCATGCCAAGCGCGATTCTAGCCGCGTTCGTCCCTACAATGCCGCCGCCTAGAATAATGACCTCCGCCGGGGGGACGCCGGGAACGCCGCCAAGCAGAATGCCTCGTCCGCCGTAGAACGCCTCCAAAAATTGCGAGCCGACCTGAACCGCCATTCTGCCGGCGACCTCGCTCATCGGCGTCAGCAGCGGCAAGCTGCCATTCGGCATTTGAATCGTCTCATACGCAACGCCTGAAACATCTTTCTCGACGAGCGCTTTCGTCAGCTCCGGCGCCGCCGCCAAGTGCAGATAAGTGAACAGCAGCAGCCCTTCGCGGAAATAACCGAACTCCTCCGGAAGAGGCTCCTTCACCTTCATAATCATTTCCGCCTTGGCCCAGACCTCGCTGGCCGTAGCGGCGATGGCTGCGCCCTCCGCCGCATAAGCGTCATCCATGAAGCTGCTGCCTTCGCCGGCGCCGCTTTCAATCAGCACCTCGTGTCCGGCCGCCTTCAGCATTCCCGCCCCTGCCGGGGTAAGCGCAACCCGATATTCGCTAGCTTTGATTTCCTTCGGCACGCCGATAATCATATGCATCTCCCTCTCCGTCTCCTTGATTCTTCATATGCAGGCAGAGGACGGGTTGACAGTCCTCCTTGATACTTTCTCTCTCCGTACGGAAAATATGTACCGGCGTATCAGCGTCTACCCATGCCCTTGTACGAATGTCTCCATACACTGGAGTATTGGTGCAGACATCGAAACGAACGCCAGAGTCTATCGTTAAAGGAGGAGCATCTTTTGCCAAACGTTGAAAGGCTGCTGCTCAGCTGCTCAAAAGGCAGATCGTCCGATCACACCGCGCGCAAGCTGATCGGGCTCAAGAGCCAGTCCCAATACGCGCAGTGCCTCAAGGAGCTTGCCAAATACGGCATTCGGCCGGTAAAAAGCATTCGCCGCAACCGGGTCATCTGCTGCCATGTAGACAGCCGCCGGACGCAGCAGCTTCAATCGCTAGCCGAGCATCCGAATGTCAGCTATGTCGAGCCGGATTTTAAACTCCATGCCCACGGCTTTCCCGCGAAAGGGGCGTTTAAAATCCCGAAGCGCCGCATCAAGGCGAAGTCCGCTCCATACATGAAGAAAAGATTGCGGACTCAAAGCATCGGTAAAGGAAGGCTGCTCTCGGATACGTCATCAAGCGGCGTCAGCTGGAATATGGCGCAAATCGAAGCGCATAAAATATGGCCGATGACCAAAGGCAAAGGCGCCGGCATTGCGATTATCGATACGGGAATCTCTAAGCATGCGAATTTAAGCATATCCGGCGGCGTCAACACGATGGGCGGCTCGACCTACTATGATGATAACGGTCATGGCACGCATGTCGCCGGCATCGCGGCAGGGATCGGCTATAACGGCGCCAGGCCAGGCGTTGCGCCGCGCGCGAAGCTCTATGCCGTCAAAGCGCTGGACGCGAACGGAGCCGGCTACGTCTCGGACATTATCAAAGGCATCGACTGGTGCATTAATAAGAAAATTCCGGTTATCAATATGAGTCTCGGCCTCGAAGGCGAAACAAGCAGCGCGCTGAAGGAAGCGGTTCAGCGGGCCCGCCAGAACGGCGTTATCGTCGTCGCCTCGGCCGGAAACAGCGGCTCAGGCACGAAGCAGATCGATCAGCCGGCCCGGTATTCCAGCGCTATCGGCGTAGGCGCTTCCACGCGCAAAGGGAAAATCGCCGAGTATAGCAGCCGGGGCTACGGCGTTGATGTTACCGCCCCTGGAAGCTACATCAAATCGACATGGCCCGGAGGGAGCTACCAAGTCTTGTCGGGCACCAGCATGTCGAGCCCGCACGTGGCAGGCGGCGTCGCGCTGCTGAAATCGCTCAACCCTTCGCTCAGTCCGTCGACGATCACTAAACGTCTGCGTGCCTCCGCCAAAAAAATATCAAGCTGTTCCTCTAAATTGCAAGGATACGGCGTCATGCAACTTTCGGGGGCAGCCGCATATTCCTCCTACGAACAGCCCGCGGAAGCGGCATCCCGCTCCTCATCGAAATCCCGATCTTCATCGAAATCCCGCTCTTCATCGAAATCCAGAAAGTCGAGATAGGTTTACGGCAGCACAAAAAACTCCCTTTTACAGCGTGCTCGGCAATCGTGCCGAGTACACTGCGGAAGGGAGTATTTATTGTTCGATTTTTGGCTGATCGTTCTTGGCCTTGCAATCGGCGCAAATCCCCTGAAAGTCCAGCCGGTGATCTTTTACCGTGAAGCCGTATTCCTGCTCAATTCGTTCCTCGAGCGGTCCGAGCCAATCCTCTAATATTTCACTCATGGTGCCGCACTGCAAGCAAATGAGGTGGTGGTGATGATGCTTGTTGTTGTCCGCGCGCAAATCGTACCGCGCAACGCCGTCCCCAAAGTTCATCTTCTCCACGACATGCAGCTCGCTAAGCAGCTCCAATGTCCGATATACGGTTGCCAATCCGATCTCCGGCGCGATGTCCTTGACGAGCATGAACACGTCTTCCGCGCTTAGATGATCTTCTTCGTTTTCCAGAAGCACGCGAACTGTAGCTTCTCGCTGCGGGGTGAGCTTGTACCCCTGCGACTGCAGCTGCTGCTTGATCTTATCAATCCGGGATTCCATGGCTTCCCCCCTCACACCTGACTTGTGCTATCACGGAATCGGTTTGACTTCATTATAGGTGCAGTTTGCGAGCAAAGTCAATTTTTTTTAGAATGATTACAATCCAGCGGAAGCCTCCAAGATGAGGGGCGCGGCCCATTGCAGCAGCAGCGGGGTTACATAGCATTCCACAGCCGCAGCGCCGAGAATTAGCAGCAGCATCCCGACGGCGCTTGAAGTAAACGTTAGCAGCGGCTGACTTAATGTGCCGAACCGGCCGAGAAGCCGGTTTTTCACGACGTAGAGCCCGAACGAAATCGCCGAGACGCTAATGATGAGAAAGGCCGGAACCGCGATTAAGTTGGCCGGGGCAACGGAAGCCAGGGAGAATACCAAGCCCTTCCAGGCAAATTGCCTTACCAGCGTGCCGATGGCAAACCCTACCAGAACGCCTTTGAGAAAATCGAGCGCCAGCACTAGCGGCATGCCGACGACCGTTAAGCCGAGCACCCAAATCAGCAGCAGCCATTTGGCATGGAACCAGGCCCGGTCCCAGAACGTGTCCGCTCCGCTTTGCACGATCCCGTCTTGGATATTCTTAATAAACTGCTGCAGGTCGCCGGCTAGATTTTGCTGCTGATCCAGCGTCAACGCATTCACGAGCAAGGCGCCGAACACGACGCCTACGACAAAAAGCACCGACACGAATACATATAAGGTTAATTGGTCCTTCATAAACGGTTGAAGCGCGGATGATCGCATGGCACATACCTCCAAAAACCAGGGTGGTACAGTTTATGTCCAAGCCTCTCCGGCTATGACCCCTTAGTTCCGTTGTACAACCTTCCCGTATCGGCCTCCTCCGCCGGCCTGCAGCTCTATTGACCCTCCTCGTGCGGCTGCTATGGCAGCCGCCGGCGTCTCTCCGGCTATCTCCGCAATCGCTTCGCGCGGCGCATTGTGGAGGATGTTCATCTCCGTCCCGAAGCGGTCCAGCAGCTTGCCTAACGTCACTTTGCCGATGCCGGGAATAAATTCGAGCGGGACTTGATAAATATAGCGGGGACGATCCTCAGGCACATGGGGCACAGTACGTCCCGCTAACGCCCCAAGCTCTGCAATCCGCTCCATGACGCCCCGCACCTGCTTCAGGCTTCCGCACTGTTGGCATCGCTCGGCATCCCGATCCCCTTCCGCGAGCGAGCCGCAATTCAAACAATACGTCCGATGGTATTTGCCAAGTGCGGGATTCAAGCCATAATTCGCCGCGATCGCCCGGCCTTCCGCTGCCGTAAGCGCAAGCTTCAGTTCCCGGAAAGACGGTTCCTGCAGAAGCAGCTCATTATATTCGCGTCCGATTTTCGAAAGCGAATGGGCATCCGAGTTCGTCAAAAAAGGCAGCTTGTCCAAATCCGGGATAAGCCCCGCCATCTCGCTGTCCGCGCTGAGCCCCAGCTCCACCGCATCGACAAGCGCCGGATCCAGCGTATCGCCAAGACGGTCGGAGCAGCTGCCGAACAAGCTCTTATGGGGCGTGAAAATATGGGCGGGGATAAACAAGCCGCCTCTCCCCTTGACCTCCTCCTGCAGCTCGCGTGCCGGTACATAGAGGCGCTGCGAGCTCAGCTGCACGTTGCGCATCGATTTGGACAGCCACATTGTAAAGGACTGCATTCCGGCGAAATCCGGCAAATAAACAAGATGGTGCGCCGTGCCGAAGCCGGCATCACGCACCTCGATTTCGGAACCGAGCAGTATCGTCGTATTCCGGTAGCGGATGCCCCCGCCGCTGATTTCCTCCATCTCGCCGGCATCGAGCAGCCCCGCAATATCCCGCTGCACGCCGGGGGAGTGGCAGTCGATTACCCCCAGCAAGCCGATTCCTTTGCGTACCGCGGCCTCATGCGCGATATTGCGGAACGTCAGATCGCGGCTGCCGCTTATTTTGACCGGCACCCCCCGCTCCGTCCGGCCAATATGCAAATGCAGGTCGGCGAACACCCTATTCAGCTTCAGTGCCACTTTTTAAATCTCTCCCGTAAGTCTATAAATGTGCCATGCGTATACAGCCAGGATCGTTTTCGCGTCGCTGATCCGCTCTTCCTTCATGTACTGCTGGGCCTGGTCGAAGGTGATCGCTTCGACGGCCAAGTATTCGTCCTCATCGGGCGAGCTTTCCCCTTTGACGAGATCCTCCGCGATGTAGATGTAAAGCTTCTCGTCGGCGAAGCCTGGCGACGTATAGAACGCGCTTAAAGGGCGTAGCTTTCCCGCGCGGTACCCCGTTTCTTCCTCCAGTTCGCGAGCGGCAGCCACCATCGGATCTTCGCCCGCATCGAGTTTGCCTGCCGGAATTTCAACCTGAAACTTCTCCATCGGCTTACGGTACTGCTCCACGACCAGCATTTTATCCTCGATCAACGCCAGCACGGCTGCGGCGCCCGGATGTCTGACAATTTCCCGGGTCGCGGTTTTGCCGTCCGGCAGCTCTACCGTATCCACCTGCAGCGAAATGATTCGGCCTTCGAATATTGGTTCGGTCTTAATCGTCTTCTCGCGGAACTGTTCGGTTTTCTCCATCATCCATCTTCATCTCCTTGGCTTAAAAATGATGTAAGCATATCCGGCCTTGTCCCCACATATCTATCTATCAGTCTAGCAAAAAAGGGGAGAACCACTGTGAAACAATATACAGTGAACGGTAAATTGACGCTCGTCGGCAAGGCTTGGGAAATTCGCCACCAGCTGAAGCTAATGGCCAAATCCAGTTCAAAAGGCCGCACGCTTGCCGGCAAATCCGGCAGAACGCTCGGCGATTACTTGCGCTCGTCCGCTGACTAATGCACACCGCCGCAGGCTGGCTCTCGAACGATAGAAAGGGTTGCCACGGTAGATCCCTCTACGCCGGCAACCCTTATTTGTTTGTTACGCAGTCTTCTCCGCTGCCTGCGCGATGATTTCCACAACCAGCTCCGCTGTTTTTACGAGATCATCCGCTTTAATTTGTTCGTTCGTCGTATGGATATGCTCGTAGCCGATCGCCAGATTGACGGTAGGAACGCCATGGCCGTTGAAAATATTCGCATCGCTGCCGCCGCCGGAATGGAACAGCTTCGGCGTTCTGCCCATCTTGACGATCGCCGCTTTCGCCAGCTCAACGACCTCGTCGCCGTCCGTGAAGTTGAACGCCGGGTAAATCAGCTTGCTCTCGAACTCCGCCTTCGCCCCGAATTCCGATGCTACCGCCATAACGGCTTCGCGCATCGACTCCACCTGCTTGTCCAGCTTTTCCTGCACGATGCTGCGCGCTTCGGCGTCCAGCTTGACGAAGTCGCAGACGATATTCGTCGCGCCGCCGCCTTCGAATCGGCCGATGTTCGCCGTCGTTTCGTGATCGATCCGGCCTAACGTCATCCGGGAAATCGCTTTGCCCGCAACCTGGATCGCGCTGATGCCGTCCTCCGGATTCACGCCGGCGTGAGCCGATTTGCCATGGATTTTAATCGTAATCTTCGCTTGCGATGGAGCCGCTACGGCAATATCGCCGATCGGACCGTTGGAATCGAGCGCGTAACCGAACTTCGCCTTCAGCTTTTTGCTGTCGAGCGCCGCAGCGCCAACCAAGCCGCTCTCCTCGCCAACCGTAATGACGAGCTGGATCGGACCATGCGGAAGGTTCTGCTCTTTAATCACTTTGATCGCTTCGAACATGGCGGCAATCCCGGCCTTGTCATCGCTGCCGAGAATCGTCGTGCCGTCGCTTCTTATGTATCCGTCCGCATCCAAACGCGGCTTAATGCCTTTGCCCGGGACGACCGTATCCATGTGCGAAGTGAAGAAAATGACCGGTGCCCCCTCCTTGCCGTTCGCCTCAAGCATCGCGATCAGATTGCCTGCGCCATGCCCGGTAATGCTTGCGGCATCGTCTTCTTCCACCGAAAAGCCGAGCTCCTTCAGCTTTCCTGTCAGTACATCGCAAATCTCCCGCTCATGCTTCGTCTCGCTGTCGACCTGGACAAGCTCCATAAATTCATCAATTAGTCGTTGATTGTTAATCATCGGCTTTCCTCCGTTCATCGGTTTCGATTACAATAAGGACATACTTGTTTTATCTTGTACGAAAGGAGCATGCCAACATGCGTCCCAACCGGATTATGAAAGTATTTATTTGGGTGCTGATCGCTTCGCTGTTGCTCTCTACGCTATTAATGGGCATCGGCTGGATTTTCCAATAACCCGGAAGACTCCGCAACCTCGCAGCCGAACTGCCTGCAGAAATGAGGCAGCAGCTCGACAGCCGTTTGCTCGACCGTCAAGTGAATGCCGGTTACGTCGGCGAACGAAGTCACCGCATAGTCTTGAATGCCGCAAGGAATGATCCCCCGAAATCCATCCTGTGCAATGCCCGCCTTAATATTCAGCGCAAATCCATGGCTCGTCACAAATCCCCGGCGAGTTCTGGCTTTATTGAATTTCACGCCGATCGCCGCGATTTTCTCGTCGCCTACCCATACGCCGGTATATTCCGGCTTCCTTCCGCCCTCGATGCCATAGCCTGCAAGCCAGTCGATGATGGCTTGCTCCAATTGACGCAAATACCCATGTAAATCAAGGTTCGCCCCGTCGAGGTAAAGAAGCGGATAACCGACCAGCTGACCCGGGCCATGATAGGTAATATCCCCGCCCCGGTCGATTTGAAACAGACCGATGCCGCGGGCCGCCAGCTCTTCCTCGGAATAGAGCAGATGCTCGGGATGGCGCTGGGAGCCGACCGTGTACGTCGGCGGATGCTGAAGAAGGAGCAGCGTTTCACGGCGCTCCTCCTTGTCGATTTGTTTCACATATGCCTTCTGCAAATCCCATGCTTCGGCATAGCCGAGCATAGGCGTATAGCGGACATCAATCCGTTTCGCGTCCGTTGTCATTGCATGCAAGCCCCGTTTCAATACAGCTTCGTATCCAGATTGAAGCTTTCCAAATTTTCTTTTACCCGCTGCAAGAACCGTCCGCAAATAACGCCGTCGAGAATCCGGTGATCCAGCGACAAACAAATATTCGCCATCGAGCGGATCGCGATCATGTCGTCTATGACGACAGGACGCTTCACGATCGATTCGCAGGTGACGATGGCCGCTTGCGGATAGTTGATGATCGGATAGGAAAGGATCGAGCCGAAGGAGCCCGTATTGTTCACGGTGAACGTGCCGCCTTCCATATCGGAGAGCGTCAGCTTGCCATCGCGCGTTTTGCGGGCAAGATCCTCGATCTCGCGGGCCAATCCGGCGATATTTTTTTGATCGGCGTTTTTGATGACCGGTACTTTAACGGCATCTTCCGTTCCAACCGCAAGGCCGATGTGAATATCGCGCTTGACGATAATTTTGTCTACGGCCCATACCGAGTTCATGATCGGGAAATCCTTGATCGCGTTGACGACGGCTTTGACCCAGAAAGCGAGATAAGTCAGGTTGACGCCTTCCCGCTTCTTGAAATCGTCCTTCAGCTTGTTGCGCAGGGCAACCAGGTTCGTTACGTCGACTTCCATCATCATCCAAGCATGCGGAATTTCGGTGACGCTCTGGCGCATGTTGCGCGCAATCGCGTTTCGGACCGGCGTTACGTCGATGAAATATTCGCTTCTTCCCGGCACCTGCTTCTCGACGTCGACGCTCGGAATGCGCGGCGTTTCGGACAGATGCAATCCGGACGAACGCACCTCGCCGCCGCTCTTATTCCCCTGCAGCGCGCCGCCGCTGGTGTTCCCGTTACCGTTGGCAGGACGCGACGCACGACCCGACTCCACGAACGCCAGCACATCCTTACGGGTAATACGACCGCCAAGCCCGGTTCCTTCGATCGCGGACAGGTTGACATTATGCTCTGCCGCCAGCTGCTGAACAGCGGGGGAATACCGGTAGCGCATGCTGTCGTTCCCATCGCCGCCGGATGCGGCTGCTGCGCCTTGGGCGCGGACTGCCGCGCGCTCATGGCTGCCAACGGAAGATGCAGGCGCTTTCGGGGCACTGCTGCTTCCGGCAGCAGGCGAAATGCCTGGCGTCCCGGCTTCCACCTCATCGGCTTCGACGAGGCAGATCGGCGTGCCTACTGGGACCGTTTCGCCTGGGCCGACCAGTATTCGAATCAGCTTCCCTTGAATGGTCGCGGGTAGTTCTGCATTTACTTTGTCTGTTAGAATTTCACAGATCGGCTCATACATTTCGATGACATCGCCAGGCTGCTTGAGCCATTTGTCAATCGTCGCGGAAACAAGCGATTCTGCGAGCTGTGGCATGACGACTTCCGTCACTTTTTTCATTCCGACCACTCCTAAAACGTTTTGCGAAGCCTTTCACCGCTTCTGCTGCGTGCTTAATACAATGCCAGCTTCTTCATGGCTTCCTTTACTTTATCCTTATTCAGCATAAAGAACTTTTCGCCCGGTGGATTAATCGGCATCGCCGGCACGTCAGGTCCGCACAGGCGCATGATCGGCGCATCCAGCTCATAGAGCATTTCCTCCGCGATAATCGCCGATACCTCTGCGCCGATGCCGCCGAACTTATTATCTTCGTGTATGATCAGCACCTTGCCTGTACGGCGGGCCGCTGCCAGGATCCCTTCTTGATCAAGCGGCTGAAGCGTGCGAAGGTCGAGCACATGCGCCGAAATGCCCTCTTCTTCAAGCTCCTCGGCTGCCTCCATCGCGAAATGAAGCGGAAGGCTGTAGCTGATGACGGTAATATCGTCGCCTTCGCGAAGCACGTTGGATTCTCCGATCGGCACGACGTAATCGCCGTCAGGCACGTCGCCGGATACGAGTTTATAGCATTTTTTATTTTCAAAATAAATGACTGGGTCCGGATCGCGGACAGCCGCTTTCAGCAGCCCTTTCGCATCATAGGCCGTGTATGGCGCTACGATCTTGAGGCCGGGCGTTCCGAAGAAAACCGACTCCGGGCACTGCGAATGGTACAAGCCGCCGAAGATGCCGCCGCCGATCGGCGCGCGGATGACAAGCGGGCATGTCCAGTCGTTGTTGGAGCGGTAACGGATCTTGGCCGCTTCGCTAATAATTTGGTTCGTAGCCGGGAACATAAAGTCGGAATACTGCATTTCGGCGATCGGCTTCATGCCGTACATTGCCGCTCCGATTGCCGCTCCGACAATCGCGGATTCGGATAGCGGCGTATCAAGCACGCGCTCTTCGCCGAATTGTCCGATCAGCCCTTTGGTGGTCGTAAATACGCCGCCTTTATGGCCGACGTCCTCGCCCAAGACGAAGACATCGTCGTCGCGTTCCATCTCTTCCTTCATAGCCAAGCGGATCGCATCAATATAGTCCATTTTCGGCATGTTAGCGTCCTCCTTCGCTATGATCGTCGGCATACACATGCTTCAAAATATCTTCCGGTTCCGGGAACGGCGCACGGTCGCCATAGGCCGTCGCCTCGTCGAGTGCCGCCTTGACCTGCTGCTGCATCGCTGCATCGCGCTCTTCGTCCCAAATGCCGCAATCGATCAAATATTGCTTGAATTTCGGCAGCCCGTCTTTGCCCCGGTGCTCATCCACTTCTTCTTTCGTGCGGTACGCCAGATCCTCGTCGGATGTGGAGTGCGGCGACAGCCGGTACATGACCGCTTCAATGAGAGTCGGACCTTCGCCTCTCGCTGCGCGCTCGCGCGCTTCCTTGACGACGCGGTACACCTCGAGCGGGTCATTGCCGTCCACGCTGTAGCCTGGGAAGCCGTAGCCGAGGGCACGATCGGCGATTTTGCCGCCGACCTGCTTGTGAAGCGGTATCGAAATCGCATATTGATTGTTTTCGCACATGAAAATAACCGGCAGCTTATGAACGCCGGCAAAATTGGCGCCCTCGTGGAAATCCCCCTGATTGCTGGAGCCGTCGCCGAAGGTGACAATCGACACGAAATTTTTCTTCTTCATCTTGGATGCCAACGCGAAGCCGACGGCATGTGGAACCTGGGTCGTAACCGGGCTGGATCCTGTAACAATGCGCAGGCGCTTGCAGCCGAAATGACCTGGCATTTGGCGTCCGCCGCTGTTCGGATCCGCGGCTTTCGAGAATAGGGAAAGCATGAGCTCGCGCAAAGTCATGCCGCAAGCTAGAACGAATGCATAATCACGATAGTAAGGCAAGAAATAATCGTTTTCGCGGTCAAGAGCGAATGCGGCGCCCACTTGAGCGGCTTCCTGACCGATACCGGAAACGTGAAACTTGATTTTGCCTGCCCTCTGAAGCAGTAGGCAGCGTTCGTCATAACGACGGGCGGTCGTCATAAACGTATACATTTCGATGGCTTGCTCGTCCGTAAGCCCAAGCGCAGCATGTCTGGATTGCTGCACGGCGGATTCGGATTGTGTCATGAGGGATGCCCTCCTTTTAGCTGCTATTATAACCAGGTACTAAGACTTGACTATACCCATTATAACCGACTTTTACCGAAAAAGAAATGCTCCGTCAAATGCCGCGTCTTGCGATCTGGCTTACTATATAAAGATGCAGCTCCGGGCTAAAATGCGATTGATTTTCCGTTAACCGCTAACATTGCTTCACCCATGACCTCGGACAGCGTCGGATGCGGATGAATCACTTGTCCGACTTCCCAAGGCGTCGCATTCAGCAGCATCGCCAGCGATGCCTCGGACAGCAAATCGGTTGCATGCGGCCCGATCAGATGAACACCCAGCACATCATTCGTTTTCTCATCCGCGATCACCTTCGCGAATCCTTCCGTTTCGCCCAGCACATGAGCTTTGCCAATCGCTTGGAACGGAACTTTCCCGACTATAATAGCATGCCCCTGTTTGCGCGCTTCGTCTTCGGTCAGCCCGATTGAAGCAATTTCCGGCTTCGAGTAGATCGCTCTCGGTACGCGAGTATGGTCAGGCGCCTGTTCCTTCCCGCCTAGAATATGGTCAACGGCTACGATTGCCTCATGCGCTGCCGCATGGGCCAGCTGTAACCCGCCGTTTACATCGCCGACGGCATAGATGTGCGGCTCGTTGGTTTGAAAATAACCGTTTACGCGAATTACGCCCTTCTCGACGCGCACATCCGTATTTTCGAGTCCGATGCCTTCCACGTTCGCTTGACGGCCAACGGATACGAGCAGCCTTTCCGCATTCAAAATAACGGAGCCGTCCGCCGTATCCGCCGCAATCGAAGCTTGTCCTTCCGTATAGGTATACGTATCAAGCTTCAATTGGATGCCGGTTAGGATCCGAACCCCTCTTCTTCTTAGCTGCTTCGTCAGCTCAGTAGACGCTTCGGCGTCTTCGCCGGGAAGCAGCCTGGAAGCCGCTTCGACGAGCGTGACTTCCACGCCGAAGTCGATGAGCATTGACGCCCATTCGACGCCAATCACGCCGCCGCCGATAATCAGCACCGACGCCGGCAGCTCGTCCATTGCAAGCGCTTCGTCGCTGGTCATGATTTCATCCGGCTTCGGCTCCAAGCCCGGAAGAAACCGCGGGCGCGAACCTGTCGCGATGATTAGATTTTTCGGCACAATGGTTTCCATTTCGCCGTCCGGCAGCTCCACCGCCACGCTGCCGCTCTTAGGCGAGAATATCGACGGGCCGATTACTCTGCCGCTCCCACGCATCACGGTAATCTCATGCTTGCGCATCAAATATTGCAGCCCTTTGTACAGCCCTTCGACCGTATTGTCCTTTCTGCGCTGCACCTTCGTAAAATCTAGCGATATCGCGCCTTCTTCCACGTTGATGCCATATGTATCTGCCTTTAACATCGTTGAGTACACTTCTGCGCTGCGAAGCAGCGACTTGCTCGGAATACAGCCTTTATGTAAACATGTGCCGCCCAGTTTTTCTTTCTCTACCAATATGACTTTCATACCAGCTTGAGCCGCTCTAATGGCAGCCGTATATCCAGCAATGCCTCCGCCGATGATGGCTATATCGCATTGAATCGTCATTGCACGTGCTCCTCTCCGTTTCGTTACGCCTGTACAGTTCTATTGTACCTTTTTTCGATGCGTATTGAAAACAGCCGCTTTGGCCGCGAAATGGACAGCACTGCGGGAAAAAGGTATGATTAAGGCATACTTGTCGCGTTTAGCATACAGGAGGATTTTATTCGCATGAAGCAAGTCATCGCCCGTTTTATTGCCGTTTTATTGCTTGTCATTCCGGGCTTAGCCGCCACTTACGGATTTCTTCTTATGAAGGATGCCATTTTTCATTATTTTTCTTCATTCGGCAACGAGACCGCCGTACGCGACTTCGAATGGTGGACGTTTATTTTGGGCATGGCGCTCTTCCTGCTTGGCGTTGGTTTTATCGGGGGATGGACGTTCTTCCGTGACCGCAAGCGCAATTATGTATCCGCCCGCTTCCGGGAGAAGCGGCCAAGGCCGCCGCGTCCGGGCGTCTAAGACGAAATAAGGCAGGCTCTCCGATCTCTGGAGATGCCCGCCTTTTTTGCTTTTATAGAACGCGATCCGCTAGCCCGTAAGCCACCGCTTCCTCTGCGCTCATGAATCGATCCCGGTCCGAATCCCGCTCGATCTGTTCCTTCGATTGGCCCGTATGCTCCGCCAGCAAAACATTGATTTTCTCGCGCGTCTTCAATATCCAGCTGGCGTGGATTTGAATATCGGATGCCTGGCCGCGCGCTCCGCCGAGCGGCTGGTGAATCATCACTTCGCTGTTCGGCAGGACGAACCGCTTTCCTTTGGCCCCTCCCGCAAGCAGAATGGCTCCGAAGCTTGCCGCGAAGCCGGTACAAATCGTCGAGACATCCGGTTTTATAAATTTCATCGTGTCGTAAATGGAAAAGCCCGCCGTAACGGAGCCGCCTGGACTGTTGATATAGAGCTGGATATCCTTTTCCGGGTCATCCGCAGCGAGGAACAGCAGCTGAGCGACGATCGCATTGGCCATCTGATCCTCGATTTCCCCGCTGACCATGACGATCCGATCCTTCAGCAGCCTGGAATAAATGTCGTAGCTCCGCTCTCCCCTGTTCGTCGACTCGATAATATAAGGTACTAAATTCATGCCGGTGCCTCCTTATTCGTTTATGCGGCATACAGCATGCTAACGGTTGAGCGGTTGCCCTGCGACTTATGAAGCTGACCGATCGCCTGAACGGAATCCATTAACTGCTCCTCGGCATTGGCTAGAACGATTAACGCTTGCGAATCGCCGTCGCGAACCGCATTGACATATGCATAGAGCAAGCTTTCGTCAACCGGCTTTTCCGCTTCCCGCGATAGCTGGGCACGCTCCGATTGCTGCTTGAGCTTGGCGATTGCCGCTCTTGCCCGATGCAACGCCGCTTTTACGGCTCCTTCGGACATCGACAGCTTTGCCGCCACGTCTTGGCCTTTGTATCCGAACAGCTCTCTCAGCAGATAGACCGTTCGTTGGAGCGGCGACAAATGGTGAAGCAGCAGGCGAAGCGCATATTCCAGTTCGTGCTGTTCATGCGAATCGCTAAACAAACGGCCTAAAGCAGCTTCTTGCAGCTTTAGCGTTTGGCTTGCCAGCCGCTTTCGGCGTAACTGATCCACTGCGATGTTCTTCGCAATCCGCAGCACATAAGCTGTCGGATTCGGATGAGTAATAGCGCCGTTCATGACCGGCAATGCCTTTAAGCATGTTTCCTGAGCAAGATCCTCCGCATCCCACGTCGAACGGGTCAGCGATAAACAGTATCGGTAGAGGACAAATCTCATTTCCTCAACATCCGGCTTCGTCGTCATTGTGGCACCTCCTCACTGTTAGCGTTCTGTTGTCATGACGTAAACGAATGAAGCGGCATAAAGGATACGCATGATTGAAAATTATTTTGATATCAGGCAGATGCAGCCTCTTCCGGCCGAGGCGGGGCTCCTCTCGTAAGTAACCCGATGACCGCGAACAGACTAAAGGCACAGCCGAGCATGATAAACATACTGTTGGTCGATACATATTGTATGCCGAAACCGCTTATGCCGGGACCAAGCAAGCTGCCGACGCTGAAATGAATCGAAGCTATAATGTTAGCTGCCGGCAGAAGACCGCGTGGCAGGAGATCCGCCGCGTAGGCTAAACCGAGAGAGAAGAACGAGCCGATGAAGCCGCCGATAAAAGCCAACAAAACGAGCAATAAGAATACGCGATTGCCTGCAAGCGGAATGATCAGGAACATCAGTCCCGCGAACAGCGCACAGCTTATCAGTACCGGTTTGCGTCCTATTCTGTCGCTCAGCATCCCTAGCGGAAACATCAGCAGCAAGCTTCCGACGCCTAGCGAGGGCAATAGCAGCGCGATCGATTCTTTGCTTAGCCCTACGCGCAATCCGTACAAAGGGAAGTTACTGTTCATCGTTGCTTCCATGAGACCATACAGGATAGCTGGCAATAAAGCGAACCATGCCAGCCGGTACGTAGCCGCATAACGGTTCGAAACTGCAGCTTGCTTGGCTGCTTGTTCAGGATAGGCCGTTTTAAGTGAGCTGACGAAAAGCAACACCAGCAAGAACAAGACGGCATTTAAACAAAATGGCGCCCAGTTCGCGATCGTCAGCAGATGGATGCCGGTTGGTCCTAAGCTGAAACCTATCCCGTATGCCATTCCATACAGAGAAATATATCGGCCGCGAGTTTCCGCCGGACTGCTGCTGACAATCCAAAGCTGCGTGCAATAATGAAGTGCGCTGTCTCCAATTCCAACGATGATGCGAAGAATAAACCAAACCCCTAATGAAGTTAGAAAAGGGAACAAACTGGTCCCTACTGCCGCGAGCAGGATGCCGAAAATAATCCCTTTCTTATAACCAAGCGTTCGGATCGGCTTCTCGATAAAGAACATTGTGCTGAAAGTGCCGATGTACAAGGCCATCGAATTAATCCCGTTCACATCCGAGGACACGCCGCGTTGATCAAGCAGAATGGCAAGCAGCGGCAATACCAGGCCTTGATTAAAGCCGGACACTAACGTAACGGACAATAAAATAAACAATCGCTTATGTGAAGGAGCGGCTGTTAATGCAATAGGTGACAAAACAATCCTCCTGTACCGTCTATAAGATAAAAGCAGAGCAAGAAAAGCGCCACATTCGCAGCTTACACGAAAGTGGCGCTCCCCGTATCGTCGATCCATCGTTGTGCTTTATTTCGGATCCTCTCAAGAAACTTTATGTTCAATGCGCAGCTTGTCGGCAACCATTGCAATGAACTCGGAGTTGGTCGGTTTCGACTTGCTGATATTGATCGTATAGCCGAACAGATGCGAAATGCTGTCGATGTTGCCGCGCGTCCAAGCGACTTCAATCGCATGGCGGATTGCACGTTCGACGCGAGAAGGCGTCGTTTTGAATTTTTCGGCAATTGCAGGATACAACGTCTTCGTAATTGCGCCAAGAATTTCGATGTTGTTATACACCATTGTAATCGCTTCGCGCAAATACTGATAGCCTTTAATGTGGGCAGGTACGCCGATTTCATGGATGATGCTCGTAATATTGGCATCCAGGTTTTTGCCTTTTGCGAGTGGCACAACATTCGATTTCGCTGTCGTTGCGGCTGCCGTCGATGTGGAATACGTTGACGAAATAACGGTCGGATTTCCAACCAACTGGCGAATGCGGTTCGCTAAAATCTCCATGTCGAAAGGCTTCAATATGTAATAAGAAGCGCCAAGCTGAACAGCCTTTTGGGTGATGTTCTCTTGACCGAATGCCGTAAGCATGATGATTTTCGGCATGGATGGCAGATTCATCTCACGAAGTCGCTCAAGTACGCCAAGTCCATCGAGATGAGGCATAATAATATCCAAAATCAAGATATCAGGAATTTCACGCGTTTCTTCCAATAAGCGAAGCACTTCCTCGCCGTTATAGGCGACACCGGTAACGACCATATCGTTTTGTTCCGAAATATACTCCGACAGCAAATTCGTAAATTCCCGATTGTCATCAGCCAACAACACTTCAATTTTTTGCAAGGTAAAGTCCTCCTTAGACTAAGTAATTCACGCTATTGTTAAGCAACGCTAAAATCCTATGCGTTCTCTTGTTTGTCTAATTTAAGTTTTCGACACAAGGAATGAAATTCCTTCTGTCGAAAAATTTTTTTCTTTATTTTTATTTTGATCTGATTTATAATGGATAATTTATTACAGTTTCTTTCAGAATTCGTTTATTTTCGACAAAAAACAAAAATCTTAAGGTGGCTAGGCCGCCTTAAGATTTAAGCTTGCCGGTTTAAGTAACACTCCTGCATCCTGCAGCATCCATTCAATGAAGCAGCCATAACCGGATGTTGGATCATTGACGAATACATGAGTGACTGCACCGATCAATTTACCGTCTTGAATGATTGGACTGCCTGACATCCCCTGTACGATTCCGCCGGTTTGTTCAAGCAAACGCTTGTCCGTAATCTTGATGACCATTCCCTTTGTTGCCGGAGATTGCTGACGGGTTACATGGACGATCTCGACGTTGAACCGTTCGACTTTCTGTCCATTGACCACTGTAAGCAGCTGCGCCGGTCCTTCCTTCACTTCTTCAGCGAACGCAACAGGAACCGACTGCTGATTGTAGCTATGAGACGGAAGCTCCTTCATTTTACCGAAGATGCCAAACGGAGTATTGCGTTCAATATTGCCAAGCACTTTGCTTTCCTTGATGAAATGCGCTCTTTTCTCGCCGGGTTCGCCGTTTTGGCTTTTGTTGATGGACGTCACATTGGACTGCAAAATCTGACCTTCACCAACTTCGATCGGTGTTTGCGTGTCCATGTCCGTAATGACATGGCCCAACGCTCCGTAAACCCCTTGATCAGGCGCGTAGAATGTTAGCGTTCCTACCCCTGCCGCTGAATCCCGGATGTACAGTCCTAACCGCCAAGCCTGGTCCTCCGAGTCGAATACAGGAGCTAGCTTTGTTTCAAACAAACGTGTACCGCGTTTAACGGTTAGATGTAACGGCTGCTTGGAGCCGCCCGCTTCTTCGGCCAATTGGGCCACTTTATGAACTTCATTTACATATTTCCCATTAATGCGGACGATCAGATCGCCAAGCTGCAGGTTGGCTTGTTCGCCAGGCGATACTTTCGTGCCCTTTCCATCGACAACTTGATGATGGCCTACAACCATAATACCGGCAGATTTCACTTTAACGCCGATGGTTTGTCCGCCCGGAATGACACGTAAGTCTGGCACGACGTTCACTTTCACGGTCTTAAACGGAATTTTGCCGAATAATTTCAATTTCATCGTGGTCTTACCGCTATGCGACGATTGAATGGAAAGCGGCTTGTTTAAATTAATGGAAAGCGAACGGTCAGTTGACCCGTTGACCTGCAGCATTTGTGGATCAACGGTCACTTGAGCATGTACAGGCATACCATAGTCTAATTGCTTCAACTGGCCGGAAAACAAACGAACTTCGTTCGGAAATGCGGCGAAATGTTGAATTGGAGAGGATAGACCAAGCATGCAAACGATGATAACGAGAAGTAGACCCAGCCACCGTTTCCGCTGATTGGCATTCAATGACTTCACGCTCCCTGTTGCAAAATCGCTTGACGAGAAAGGTGGTTCGCCATTTGCGTACCTTTAAGGTATCCCTGCCCCTAATGTTTTATGTCGCCAAAAACATTCCCTGAATGCCTTCCATTACGCCCCCTTTTGTCTGTCAGCCAAGTCAAGCATTTCTTGTGCATGATGGCGGGTTTTTTCCGTTACTTCCACGCCGCCCAGCATGCGGGCAAGCTCTTCAATTCGCGTCGCCGAGCTCAGTTCCGTTACCATTGTAGAGGTTCGTTCAGCCACGATCGATTTCTTAATTTCATAATGATGATCTGCCATGCATGCCACCTGCGGCAAATGCGTTATGGAGAATACTTGGCAATGGGTGGACAGCTTGGACATCTTCTCGGCAATCGCTTGAGCCGCCCTGCCGCTTACGCCGGTATCAACCTCGTCGAACACAAGGACAGGCACTTCATCGATTGATGCGAAGATGGTTTTGAGCGCCAGCATTATACGTGACATTTCCCCGCCGGAGGCAATTTTACTGATTGGTTTGAGCGGTTCGCCCGGATTGGGCGCGATAAGGAAAGCCGCCTCGTCAAATCCGGTCGCATGCAGCTTATAGGATTCCCCATCACGGCTTTGCTGCAGCTGTACATGGAATGTCGTACGCTCCATTTGCAGTTGGCGCAATTCGCTTTCGATCGCACTGGATAAGCGGTCCGCCGCTTCTTTCCGCAAGGAAGAGAGCTTCATTCCAAGCACGACCGCCTCCGCAAATAAGCGCGACAGATCCGCCTGCAGGCGGGTCAAATGCTCGTCACGATTCTCGATCTTGTCCGTTTCCGACTGAATACGGCTCAAATAGGATAAAATATCAGGAATCGTTTCCCCGTATTTACGCTTCAGGCTGTTGATCATATCCAATCGGTCATCGATATAAGTAAGCCGTTCCGGATCGGATTCAACGCCGTCCCGGTAGTCGCGGATTTGGAATACGGCATCCTCAAGCTGGTAAAAAGCCGATTGCAGCTGTTCCAATAACGGGTCAAGTATGGCCGGATCATATTCGCGAATATCCGTCATCCGGTTCACAGCCCGGCTTACGGCATCCAAGCCCTTGCTGCCGTGCAGCAAGCTATAAGCCTCCGAAGCGGAGTCTCTGCGCTTGACGGCATGCATCAGCTTCTGCTTCTCCTCCGCCAGCGATTCATCTTCTCCTGCCTTTAGACGGACTGCTGCAATTTCTTCGATTTGAAATCGGAACAAGTCGAGCATCTGCATATTTTGCCGGGAAGAATCTTCAAGCTCCTTAAGATGAACGCGCGCCTTCTCGTACTCTCTGAATGCACCGCGGTAAGCATTTAACGTTTCTGCAACGGCCCCGCCTGCATAAAGATCAAGCCATTCCAAATGCTTCTCCGTGCGTAGCAGCGATTGATGCTCATGCTGCCCATGTATGTTTACGAGACACTCTCCGGTTTCGCGAAGCATCGATAAGGTTACGATATGCCCATTGACGCGGCTGATGCTCTTGCCTTGGGAGGAAAGTTCCCGCCGAATGACGAGCCCTTCTTCCGGCGAAGCATGAATGCCGAATGATTTCAACGTGTACCAGACCGGATGCGTGGCCGAAAGTTCGAACATCGCTTCAATCTCAGCCTTATCGCAGCCGTATCTGACCATGTCGGACGCGCCTCTTCCGCCGACGACTAAGCTCAGCGCATCGATTAGAATCGATTTGCCGGCACCGGTTTCGCCCGTCAGTACATGAAACCCGTCGTGAAATTTCACCGAAACATTCTCAATAACAGCCAGATTGCGTATAGACAGCTCGCTTAGCATAGTTGCTCTCCCCCTTATAGATTCTCCGCGCCCGTCAAACTTATTAGTTCATCAAGCCAAGCAGCCGATCGACGATATCGCTGCTTTGCGGCTTCGTGCGGCAGATTAGCAGAATCGTGTCATCGCCGCAAATCGTTCCCATGACCTCAGGCCATTCCATATTGTCGATCATGGCGCCGATTGCATTAGCGGTACCCGGCAAGCATTTCATGACCACTAAATTATCCGTAAAATCAATATGCAGAAAGTGATCGGACAACGTCCGCTTCAGCTTATGGATAGAATTCGATTTTGTCTCTTGCGGCAGCGAATATTTATACCGGCCGTCTTCGATCGGTACTTTGATCAGCTGCATCTCTTTAATATCACGCGACACGGTCGCTTGCGTGACTTGAAGGCCTTCCGCTCGCAGTGTATCCACCAGCTCGTCCTGTGTTTCGATGATCCCGCTTGATATTAGCTCACGAATTTTCATTTGCCGTACGCTCTTCATAATTTCCTCCTATAAATGGGTTAGGAACCGTATCGAAAAGTAATGGTGCGTATCGTAAGCTCCTTATGGTCAACGAACAAAATGCCATCGCATTCGGGCATCATCAGCGCGTATACGAGCAATCGGTCACGAACACCGCTGCCTGTCCAATCTATAGGCGTACGCTCGCGCGCTGTTTTCACAATATAATGTTTGCCATCTTTCTCCGCAAATAAATCGATAATTAATCGGCTGTTTAAGATGGAGCCGTCCAAGTCAATCGTGAGCGGTATTCGGTATTTGCCATGCGTTACCTCATAGCCGGCATCCTCAAGAAACTGCACCGCTACATCATCCTCAGGCACATCATCCGCATCGCTAAGCACCAGCTTAGCTTTCATCCCCGGCGGCTCATGCAGCCAGCGATAGTAGACGCGATACAGCCAAAACAAGATCAGCCCGCCGGCAATGAACATGACCAGCCAGTCCCCGAAATTTCCCATCCGGATCCCTCCAGCAGCTTGATAAAGGCATTCCTTAATCATTTCGCTTTCCGGAATAATTATCCTCTACCTGCTTGTCCATATCATACCGAACGTTTGTTTGGTTCCGTTCTTAGTGTACCAAATAATGCTCGTACTGCAAAGAGCCCTCGAGAAAAAACATAAAATAAAAAAGTCTTTCCTCCCGGCATTATGCCTGGACGAAAGACTTCTTTATACACCTTGGGCAAATGTCGCCGCGGCATCTCCCACTACGGCAGCGATCGTTTCCTCACCGGGAGGCTCGGACCGGCTGCCCGGCTCCCAACGCCAGAAAGCCAAAAATTCAATGTTACCTTCTCCGCCCGTAATCGGCGAGAAGGTCAGCCCCTCGAGGACAAAGCCTTCCCCGGCAGCCATCCCCAGCACGTGATGCAACACTTCCCGATGCACGCTTGATTCGCGCACGACGCCGGATTTTCCAACCTTCTCCCTGCCTGCCTCGAATTGCGGCTTGATCAACGCAACGACGCCTGCTCCTTGTTTAAGGAGCGTGCCGAGCGTAGGCAAAATCAGCTTCAAGGAAATAAACGATACGTCGATCGTGGCGAATGTCGGCTGCGGCCCCTTCAAATCTTCCGGCACCGTATACCTAAAGTTCGTACGCTCCATAACGTTGACGCGTTCATCCTGGCGCAGCGACCAATCCAACTGATTATAACCGACATCGATCGCGTAAACGTAAGCTGCGCCATGCTGCAGCGCGCAATCGGTAAAGCCGCCCGTGGAAGCGCCGATATCAAGCATGACCGCACCTTCCAGCCGCAGCTCGAAATGCTTGATTGCCTTCTCGAGCTTCAATCCTCCGCGGCTCACATACGGATGCACCGCGCCTTTTACGACGATCGAAGCCGTTCTTGGCACTTTCATGCCGCTCTTCTCGATCCGCTCCCCGTCAACCAGGACGAGACCGGCCATTAAAGCCGCTTTCGCTTTGACCCGGCTGTCGTAGAAGCCTTGCTCGACCAACAATATATCGATTCTTTCTTTCGCAATCGTCATCGATTTCTCCCGCTCTTTACACTTGGCCCGTTACGCGCTTGCGCAGACGCGGCAAGAGCGTACGCAGTTCGGCTGCAACACGATCCGCCGTGAGGCCGACTTCCTGCCGCTGCTCTTTTATGGAACCGTGTTCGATGAACTCATCCGGCACACCCATAATGCGAACCGAAATATTATGTTCTTTATGCATCGAGTAGAATTCCAGCACCGCGCTCCCTAGACCGCCGAGAACGGATCCTTCTTCCAGAACGAGCATGCTCAGGCCTTCCTTGGCAATTTGCAGCAGCATCGCTTCGTCCATCGGTTTGATAAACCGAGCGTTCACGATGCGAACGTTAAGTCCTTCCCGCTTAAGCAAATCCGCCGCTTCCTCGGCAACCTGTACCATAGGCCCGATTGCCGCGATGACTGCCGAATCGCCTTCCCGCACCGTTTCCCACGTGCCGAACGGAATCGGCTTCATGTCTTTCTCAATCGGTACGCCAAGCCCGTTGATCCGCGGATACCGGATGGCAATCGGGCCTTCGTTATAATCGATCGCCGTCTTCATCATGCGGCGAAGCTCATTCTCATCCTTCGGCATCATCAGCACCATATTCGGGATATGGCGCAAATACGGGATATCGTAAACCCCGTGATGCGTCTCGCCATCCGGACCGACGAAGCCGGCGCGGTCAATCGCGAATACGACATTCGTGTTCTGCCGGCAAATATCATGCACCACTTGGTCGTAAGCGCGCTGCAGGAACGTCGAGTATACCGCGTAGACAGGCTTCAGCCCTTCCAGCGCCATCGCTGCGCACATCGTTGCCGCATGCTGCTCGGCAATGCCGACGTCAATCATGCGATCCGGATATTTTGCCGCGAATTTAAGCAAGCCGGAACCTCCGGGCATCGCTGGAGTCACGGCAACGATTCGCTTATCCTCGTCAGCCAGGTCCATCAGAGCATCGCTGAACACTTCCGTATACATCGGCGGGCCTACCGCCTTAAGAACTTGGCCGGATTCGATTTTGTACGGCGAAATGCCGTGCCATTTATGTGAATCGGCTTCCGCCGGCGAATAGCCCTTGCCTTTGACCGTAATGACATGCACGAGTACGGGTCCCGGCACATTGCTCGCCTGCTCCAGAAGCTCCGTCAATTGCGCCAAATCATGACCGTCTACCGGTCCGAAATAAGTAAAGCCGAACTGTTCAAACAAAATACCGCTCATCAGCAAATACTTCACGCTGTCTTTCAGCCGTTCCGCCGTCTTGGCGAGCTTGCCGCCGATCGCCGGAATTTTGTTCAGCAGCTGGTTCAGTTCTTCCTTGGCCTTCTGATAGTGACGGTCCGTTCTGATCTTGCCGAGATAATGATGCAGCGCACCGACGTTCGGCGCGATCGACATTTCATTATCATTCAAAATAACCATGAGGTTCTTCTTCTCATGCCCAATATGATTAAGCGCCTCAAGCGCCATGCCGCCCGTTAAAGCGCCATCGCCGATAACAGCGATCACTTTATTTTTCTCGCCCTTCAAGTCGCGCGCAAGCGCCATGCCCATCGCGGCGGACAACGACGTGCTGCTGTGACCGGCCTCCCACACGTCATGGGGACTTTCGGAGCGTTTAACGAAACCGCATAGTCCTTTGAATTGGCGAAGAGTATCAAATTTATCCATGCGTCCGGTCAGTATTTTATGGACGTATGATTGATGTCCTACGTCAAACAGAAACTTATCCTTCGGGCTGTCAAATAAATAATGCAGCACAAGTGTAAGCTCGACGACGCCCAAATTCGGCGCAAGATGTCCACCCGTCTCCGACAGCTTTTTGATCAAGAACGTCCGAATTTCGGAAGCCAGCTGCTCCAGCTGCGAAATCGAGAGGGATTTCAAATCTTTAGGCTCATGAATATGTTCCAGTATCACGATAGTTCCTCGCTTTCCCGGCCAACTAACCCCGTTGTCCATTAAACGTCAAATGTGGCTAAATTATAACATAGAACGACAATAAATCCCAAGGCCCGCTTTTAATGGTCTCTGCGCATCAGGTAATCCGCAATGGCGAGCAAATAGTCCGGCATCGCAAGCTTAGCATCAGCAAGCGCCTTCTTCGCTTCTTGAGTTAACCGTTCCACTAGCGCAAGGCTTTCCTCCATACCGATCAAATACGGATAAGTCACCTTTTGCTGTTCCACATCGCTTTGTACCGGCTTTCCCAGCTTCGCTTCGTCACCGATCAAATCAAGAATATCGTCCTGGATTTGAAACGCGAGTCCCAGCTTCCGTGCAAATTGCTGCAGTGAATCCAGCTGCTGCCGGTTTGCTCCTCCGATCCGGGCGCCGGCGAGCACCGAGAAGACAATTAAATCGCTCGTTTTATGCAAATGAATGTATTCGAGTTCTTCGAGCGACGTCACGCCTTGTTCACCCAAAATATCGGCGGCCTGACCGCCGACCATCCCCGGTGCGCCGGCCAGTTTCGCCAAATCCGAGACGATCGCCAGCGTGGTTTCCGCCGACGCGCCAAGAGCGGCCGCCCAAGTTACCGCGTAAAAGGCATGCGTGAGCAGCCCGTCGCCGGCCAAAATTGCCATAGCTTCACCGTATACTTTATGATTCGTCGGTTTGCCGCGGCGGTAATCGTCATTGTCCATTGCAGGCAGATCGTCATGGATAAGCGAGTACGTATGAATCATCTCGACCGCACATGCAACCGGGAGCGCCTGCTTTCGGGCTTTCTTCTCTTGCGCCACAGCCTCGGCTGCCGTCAGCACGAGAATGGGCCGAAGCCGCTTGCCTCCCGCTTCCAAGGAATACATGATCGCCTCGCGAAGCTTAGGCGGGATATCCCACTCTTGCGGCAGCGACATTTGCAGCGCCTCTTCGATTTCCAAGACGGAGCTTGCTAAATAGTTGGCAGTAGAAACCGAAGTTTTCACTGTTAAATCCCCTCAGTCTTCATTTGCTTGCGCAAAAGGTTTTTTATGTAGGCCGTTTTCCGTTTCGATGAGCACTTCGATCTTCCGTTCGACCTGCTCGAGCTTAGAGCCGCACAGCTGGGAAAGCTTCATGCCTTCCTGGAACAGCTCGATTGCGGTTTCAAGTGGGACATCCCCGCTTTCCAGCTTGCTTACGATCGACTCAAGCCGCTCCATTGCCGCTTCGAAGCTGATTGATTCTTGTTCATTGGCTGCCATCTACGATCCCTCCCCTTTCATTCCCCAAACCTGACATTCCAGCTGGCCATCGGCTACTTTCACGTGAAGCAGGTCGCCGAGCTGTACATCGGAAATCGATTTAATGAGCCGCTTATCCTTCTCATCGTAAACCAAGCTATATCCGCGCGACATGACTTTCAAAGGGCTAAGCGCATCTAATTGCCGGATGGATGCCAGCAATTGCGCGCGTCTCTCTTTCATTCCCGCTGACATTGTCGATTCCAATCTATCCGTAAGCCGCTCCAGCTGCTTTGCGGCAAGCGCCGCTTGAGCGCCCGGATGAACGCGGGTAAGTGCGTGATGCAGAGCAGCATGCTTCTCGCGGTTTCGTTCCGAAACGCGCAGCACCCTTGCTTTAAGCCGCTCCTCCATCCGGTCGAGCCGTTCGGCTTGCTGGAGCAAATATTTACGCGGATTCACGAACAGCGGCGATTTATGCAATCGCGCAAGCCGTTCCTTCCGGTTCTGCAGCGTCAGCCGAAGATTCTGCACGAGCCTCGCTTCCGTTTGCGCAAGCTTGGATTTCATCTCTTGCATGCTGGTAACAGCCAGCTCCGCAGCAGCCGTCGGCGTGGCGGCCCGAAGATCCGCAACGAAATCGGCGATCGTAAAATCCGTCTCGTGGCCTACCGCGGAAATGACCGGAATCATCGATTTGGCTATGCTCCGCGCAACGGATTCCTCATTGAACGCCCACAGCTCCTCCAAAGAGCCTCCGCCCCGGCCAATTATTAATACGTCGACTTCGGCTAAACGGTTCATGGTTTCGATGGCTTTGATAATCGATGGAGCCGCGCCTGTCCCTTGTACGAGCACGGGAAAAAGAAGCACCGGCACGTAAGGGTGGCGGCGCTGCAAGGTAATGATGATATCTCTTACGGCTGCGCCCGTCGGCGACGTAATGATGCCTACCGCTTTCGGGAAGCGGGGAATTGGACGCTTGCGCGCAGCATCGAACAATCCCTCGTCCTGCAGCTTCCGCTTAAGTTGTTCATAAGCCAAATAAAGGCTGCCGATGCCGTCCGGCTGCATCTTCGTGCAATAGAATTGATAATTGCCATCGCGTTCGTAGACGGAGATATTGCCCCTCGCCAGTACCTTCGCGCCTTCCTTCGGTATAAAAGGAAGCCGCTGATTATGCGACGCAAACATGATGCATTTCAGCCGGCTGTCCTTATCCTTCAGCGTGAAATACATATGTCCGCTGGAATGATGCGTAAAGTTGGAAATTTCGCCGCGCAGCCATACATCGCTGAGCAGTTCGTCCGATTCCAGCTTCTTGCCGATATAGCGGTTGATTTCCTTGATCGATAAGATACGCGCCGGTTCAGCCATCTTCGAAAAGCTCACTCCTCGATTGCGTGCTGTTGTTTTGCCGCTTTAAGCGTATTTTGCATTAGCATTGTAATCGTCATTGGACCGACACCGCCCGGAACCGGGGTTATATAACCCGCTGTTTCCAGCACGTCATCATAATCCACGTCACCGGCAAGCTTCCCGTCTTCAAGCCGGTTAATGCCGACATCGATGACGATGGCGCCCGGCTTGACGAACTGCCGTCCGATCGCTTTCGCTTTGCCGATCGCAACTACGAGAATATCCGCCGAGCGGCAAATCTCTTCCATATTGGCAGTTTTGGAATGACAGATCGTTACGGTCGCATGCTCGCGAAGCAGCAGCATCGAAACCGGTTTGCCGACAATGTTGCTGCGGCCTATAACGACGGCATGCTTGCCCGCGATCGACAAGCCGGACCGCTTTATAAGTTCGATGACCCCTGCAGGCGTACAAGGCAGCAGGCTGTCGTCGCCAATTACGAGATTGCCTACGCTTTCAGGATGGAAGCCGTCAACGTCCTTCTTCGCGCTAATTGCGTCGATAACCGCCTTCTCATCGATATGCTTCGGAAGGGGCAGCTGAACAAGAATTCCGTGAATGCTGCTTTGATGATTCAGTTTATCAATAAGGGCAAGCAGCTCGTCTTGGGTCGTCGCAGCATCGAGTCGATGAACTTCGGAATAAAAGCCAAGCTGTTGGCAGGCTTTCTCCTTACTGCCGACGTAAACCTTAGAAGCCGGATCTTCGCCGACTAGAACGACTGCAAGGCCTGGCTTGATATCCCGCTCGGCAAGCTTTGCCGCAACTGCGCTAATCTCTTTGCGAATGGCATCCGAAATTACTTTACCTTCGATACGTTGCGCTGTCATACGATCACTCCTGATTCGATTCTGATATGTAAATTATCGCAAGCCCCTCAGAGCCCTCATCGAATGAGGGCTCTGAGGGGCTCGTACCACCAATTATATCGTGCGATACCGCTTAAGCTTTGGGCTTAAGCTCGTCCAACGCTTGAAGCAGCCGGCCCAGAACGCCGTTGACGAATTTGCCGGATTCGTCGGTGCCGAAGTGCTTCGCCAGCTCGATCGCTTCGTTGATAATGGCCTTCGGCGGCACATCGTCCCGAAATACGAGCTCATAGCATGCGAGCCGCAAAATCTGCCTGTCCACGCGGGACAAGCGATCGACCTGCCAGCCCGTCAAATAGTGCTGCAGCATGTCGTCAATCGCAGCCTTGCGCTCCATAACGCCGCGGACCATCTCACGGACGTACTCATCGATCCGGTCTACGTCCGCCGCGTTGGCTTCGATTTCGTTTTCCTCGCGTACTTCGTCCACAAGCATATCTACAGCGGATGCAGCCGTAGCCTCTTCATTCATTTCCAGCTGGTACAAGCTCTGTACTACAATCTCCCGCGCTAACCTACGTTTCATGGGTCCTCCTGACAAATTCGCACAAATTCAATCATCCAGATGAAACGGCCGATGCCATTTCAAAATATGATCTCCTCCCTGCCCCGAACAAAATCATGCCGTGTCCGGGGTACGGAGGAGACCATAGCGCTATTTAAACGGCCTCCATCTTTCCATCAACCATTCGGTTAACCGATGCCATGGAATTACCGGACCGCTTTGCTCGTCTTTCATCTTACCGATTGCATAGCCGATCCAAAGCAGCAATCCGAAAAACAGCATATCCCAAAAGCCTACGATGAAATAAAGAAGTCCGAGTAAGAATCCTACTGAAACCCCGGCAATCCTCCCGCCATAGGTTGTCCAGATTTCCTTCCACATCCGCACCACCTCTATTCTACGCGACTCTTGAAGTTCGCGGTTTGGATGATGTTCGCAACGTATACGGATACACCCGCTACAGGAATGCCTGTAATCTCTTCCACGTGGGCTTTAACGGCTCGCTGGATCTCTTCCGTCAAGGTCGGAATCGAGCTCTCGCCATCCGCAATCGCGCGCAGCGAAATGTCGATCCCCGCTTCGCTGATCCGAATGCGCGCTTTCAGATCTCTCACGCCGCGCTGTCGGCTGGCCGCTTTAAGCGCCAGATTCTCCACCGTTTCAAGCGAAATGCGAATGTCGCCGAAATCGGTTCGCTGATCGATCGAAGGCGCCGAAGCATTGCTGCGCCGAACCGAAATGTAGAAGAAGCGCAGACTGACTAACAGAACGATTGTGGATGCAATTATAACCGTCGCTTGCAGCCAACGGTATTCACCGCTGTACAGATTATGTACCAGATTGCTCAGCCATTCTTCCGGAAACCAGTATACGCCTGCACTAAACGCGATAACGGCCACTGCTCCCATCGCAATGCTGTATAGAAATAGCACAAGCTTGTCCAACACTCTAATCAACGAGAGTTCCTCCTTGGGCGGACTAGATAAAACCCCCTAGTGCCGAGCGGCAAGCCCAACCACTAGGGGGTATGTCGTCATTCATACACGCATGATCCATCTATTTGACTCGAGTTTGGATCTCTTCTTCCTCCGGCTTCTCAGCCGTCTTGAAATGAACGTCGTGAATATGCACATTCACTTCGACGACATGCAAGCCTGTCATCATTTCGATCGAGCGTTTGACATTGCTTTGTATGTCGGCTGCAATTTCCGGAATCCGGTGGCCGAATTCCACGATGATGGACACATCAACCGCAGCTTCCCGCTGACCGACTTCAACCTTGACGCCTTTGGACAAATTTTTGCGACCCAGAAGTTCTGCAATGCCGCCGGCAAAGCCGCCGCTCATGCCTGCTACGCCATGAACCTCGATTGTCGCAAGTCCAGCGATCACTTCAATGACTTCGGGTGCGATTTGAATAGTGCCCATGTCTGTTTTCTCATAGTCCGCTGCTAGCGTACTCATGGTTATCCTACACCTCCCGTAAAAAGTAGCTCGCCATCGGGGCTAAAGCCGATAGCTTATCCGCTTCTTATTCCTATACTATAGCATTCCAAAGGAAATATGACAAACCATCCGATTCTGTCCGCTTGGCACGGCAGCTATGATTAGCTCGGATTGTTGATGTCATGTTCCTCCAGAAACTTGATGTCGAAATTGCCTTTCAGGAATTTCGGGTGATTCAGCAGCTTCATATGGAATGGAATCGTCGTGCGAATCCCATCGATGGCAAACTCGGCGAGCGCCCGTTTCATCCGCGAAATCGCGTCTTCGCGCGTTGCGCCCCACACGATCAGCTTCGCGATCATGGAATCGTAATGCGGCGAAATCGTGTAGCCCGGATACGCCCCGCTGTCTACCCGCACGCCCAAACCGCCCGGCGGCAAATAGAATTGAATTTGGCCCGGCGACGGCATGAAGTTGCGCTCGGAATCCTCGGCGTTAATCCGGCATTCGATCGACCAGCCGTTAATCTTCATGTCCTCCTGCTTGAACGAAAGCGGGTTGCCTTCCGCAACGGAGATCATCTCTTTGATCAGGTCTACGCCCGTGATCATTTCCGTAACCGGATGCTCGACCTGGATACGCGTATTCATCTCCATGAAGTAAAAGTTGCCTTCGGGCCCGAGCAGAAACTCCAGCGTACCGGCGCCCGCATAGTTAACTGCCTTTGCCGCGCGTACCGCCGCTTGGCCCATCCGCTCGCGCATGGCCGGGCTAAGCACCGGACACGGCGCCTCCTCGACAAGCTTCTGGCGGCGGCGCTGCACGGAGCAGTCGCGCTCGAACAGATGGACGGCATTGCCGTGCTTGTCCGCCATAATCTGAATTTCGACGTGCTTCATGCCCGTCAAATATTTCTCGAGATATACGCCCGCATTGCCGAACGCCTTCTGCGCTTCCTGCTGAGCCGTCGTAATCTGCGAAATCAGCGTTGCTTCGTCCTCCGCGATCCGAATGCCTTTGCCGCCTCCGCCCGCAGTTGCTTTGATGATGACCGGATAGCCGATCTCGCGCGCGACGCGGACCGCCTCATCCAAATCGTCGATCAGGCCGTCGGAGCCCGGAATGATCGGCACGTCGGCTTGCTTCATCGTCTGCTTCGCAACCGCTTTGTCGCCCATCTTGCTGATCGCCGTCGGGGACGGACCGATGAAGGTCACGTTGCAGGATTCGCAAATATCCGCGAAATCCGCATTCTCCGCCAAGAACCCGTAGCCCGGATGGATGGCGTCGCAATCGGTCAGCGTCGCAACGCTCATAATATTCGTCAAGTTCAAATAGCTGTCTTTGGAGGCAACCGGACCGATGCAATACGCCTCGTCCGCCAAACGGACGTGAAGCGATTCGCGGTCAGCCTCGGAATAAACGGCCACGGTTTGAATGCCGAGCTCGCGGCAGGCGCGAATGATGCGGACGGCGATTTCACCCCGGTTAGCGATCAAAATTTTGTTGAATTTCACGGTAAAAGCTCCTCTCGTGCGCTATGGTTCTCGGTGTCGCTTTCGCGTTTGCTCCGCTACTCCGGTTTAACCAGGAACAACGGTTGTCCAAACTCGACAAGCTGTCCATTCTCAACGAGGATCTCGACGATTTCGCCGCGCACTTCCGCTTCCAGCTCATTCATCAGCTTCATCGCTTCCAAAATACATACGATCGACTTCTCGTTGATCCGGTCCCCTACATTGACATAAGGCCCTTTCTCAGGCGAAGAAGCACGGTAGAACGTCCCAACCATCGGGGACACGATCTGGTGGTAATTCGTTGCCGCCGCAGCCGGAGCTTGAGCCGCCGCTGCCGTAGGCGCTGCCGCCGGCAGGCTTGGCGCCGCTTGGGCTTGAGGCTGTACAGCCTGCGTATATGTAGGAACGAGAGACGCGGCTTGTACATTCACCACTTCCGTTTTGCCGGGTTTGCGGATCATCAGGCGGGCGCCATCGTTTTCAATTTCAAGTTCGTGTACCGAAGTACCGTCAACCAGCTTGATCAATTCTTTAATCTCGCTCAGCTTAAACATCGTTTCACTCCTATAAGTTTTTGCGCGCTCCTGGGTGAAGACGCTTCAATTCGGTGTTATTTTACCAAAACCTGCACATACCGAACCTTATTATAGCATAAACCTTCCGGAACACGAACCCATTTTTTATACATGCCTGATGGGAAAAAGCCCCATTGCCGCTTGCTTCGGCATCGGGGCCCTCCGTTTCCTTACTTCACATACTGGATCATAACTTGCTCCGGCGCTACGCCAAGTTCGGTGATGACCATCGTCAGGATGCTGTCGGCTTGGCTTTTCTCCAGCTTGTCGCTTTGCACGACGACTTTATAGCGCTCGCCGTCCGGCACGATGGCTGCGTTGCTGAACTGCTTCACGAGCTCTTCCTCGAGGCCGGTAATTTTGGAGCTCTTATCTTCCAGCAGGTTCAGCTGCTCGACGGCGGTTCCGGCTGCTTTGTCATCTTGCTTCGTATCGGAAATCTGGCTGTACAGCTTATTATACTCATCGTATAATTTCTGATCACGCTTCTCTTGCATTTGGCTGAATACGCTCGCCGTAATGCCGCCCGCTTCTTCAAGCTGGCGAAGCACCTCTTGATCGGTTTTGTCGGCCGCTGCCGCATCATCCGCCGCTGCAGCATCATTCCCCGCTGCCGTGCCGTCCGCCGCCGGATCTTTGGATGCATCCGCATCAGCTGCGCCGTCCGTTACATCGGTAACCGTAATGCCATCTTCGGTCGTCGTGCCCGACGCTTCGGTCGCGCCATCCTTCATCTGCTCCTGCTGCGTTCCGTCGGTTACCAGATCCGTCGAAGGATTGACGTCCTCGGTAAACAAGTAGTAAGCCGACAAAATCACCATCAAGCTCAGCATCGATACCAGCCAAATCGTTTGTCTTTTGTTGTTCATGAACGAAACAGCCTCCCTTTTCATTTTCCAATTGGATTTTATTGATGCTTGCGCGGAACTACCGAAATCCGATTAATCGGGACATTAAGCCCCTTCTCCACCGCATCGATCAGCAGCGTTCTTACGGTGCCGTTCTCTGCGCCTTTGGCGACGACCAGCACGCCGCGAATCTTTGGCTGAATCTTTTTGACAATAATGGGAGCCGTGTCGCCTTCCGTATTGTAGAGCACCACTTTTCCTTCCTTCGTGATGGAGGTGATGCTTCGTTTGCCGCCGTTCTTATCCGTTTCGTTCGTGATTTGCTGCGATTCCTTCTCGTCTACATGAACCGTTACCTCTTCCGTCGAATCGACCGTGACGAGCACGTCTACCTGGCCGACGCCGACGATTAACTCCAATATATCTTTAAGCCTCGCTTCAAGCGGCTGCTCAATCTCTTCGAAGGAGGACGGCGCGACAGCAGCTTTGCCCAAGACGGTTTCGTCGGGAGGCGCCGCTCCGGAGGCCGCTTGATCCGCTGCAGGCACTCTCTGATAGGACAGAAAGGAGTTCATCAGCATGAGCGCCACTCCGATCGAGCCGATTATGAGCAGCCATCGCAGCGTCTTGACCCGCCTTGGGCCGCCCTGCCCCTTGCCAACGCTTGACTCCAGTCCCTCCAGCCATTTGGCCAACGTCGTTCTCCCCTTTCAGTTAGTTAGCCGTACCTGCAGCTTCGCCCTGCACCTTGACGTCGATCAGCTTCGGCGCCACGCTCCATCCTTGTTGAAGCACGCCTCTAACCGCTTGGATGACTGCATCCGGCGGGGCTTGTTCTGGCGCCTTTTCCTCGGCAGCCCCCCCAGCGGTACCCGGCGCTTCGTCAGGCTGGACGATGACCTCAACCGCATCGACCTCTTTGACCGCTTCCTCCGCCTCTTGGGCCGCCGAGCTTTCTTCGGCATGCTCCTCGCGCGGCGCCAGCGTGACCGTAACTCCTTCGATTTTGTCCGCTTGTCCGGCCTGATTCAGGCCAAGCTTGACTTGGACCGCCGCAACTTGCAAACCCGTGCTCTGCGCGATGCCGTCTTTCATCGACTCGGCGAGCTTCTGCTCCGTGAGCGCCGCTGCAGCCGACTGCTGCTTTCGCTGCATGTCCTTTGCCTGCTGCTGGATATCTTCAATCGTCGGCATATGGAACTGCATGGCTGCGCCGCCTTTGACCCAGCTCTCCACCTGCTGATCCAGCCGCGCATTAAAGTCGCCTTGCAGCAGCCTGATAATCGGCGTCAGTATCGTCAGCAGGATGATCAAGCCCGCAACCAGCCTGACGTAGCGCTGCATCGCCTTGTTCGGCAGCAGCAGATCGATAAAGCCCGCCAGCAGCACCACCGCGATAATTTGCTGCAGCCAAACCGCAAGCCAGGTCATCATGTTCGAATTCCACCGCCTAACGTTACGTTTACCGCATCATGATTGCGGCGTTCCCGGCTGTGAGGATGATCGTGATGGCCAGGAAGAACATCAGTCCGACCGCCGCAAGCGCGCCGAAGACATAGATGAGCGTTTTGCCGATCGTCTGCAGACAGCTGACGATCGGACTGTCGCCGAGCGGCTGCATGATGGCTGCGGCAACGTTGTAGATCAGGGCGAGCGTAATGATTTTGATGGCCGGAAACGCGCATAGAAACAAGATGATCACGACTCCTGCGAGGCCGATGGCGTTCTTCATGAGCAGCGATGCCGACATCACCGTATCCGCCGCATCCGAGAAGGTTCGTCCGATGACGGGGACAAAGTTGCCCGTAACGAATTTCGCCGTTCGCATCGTGACGCCGTCGGTGACCGAGCTGGTCGCCCCCTGCACCGAAATCACGCCCAGAAACACCGTCAGCATGATGCCCATTACGCCGACGCTGAAATTGCGGAGCACGTTGGCAAGCTGCGTCACCTTGAACTTATCCGAAATCGCGCTCGCGATATGAAGCACCGCCGAGAAGAAGAGCAGCGGAAACACGAAGGTGTAAATGACCGTTCCCACTGCGTTAATCATGAAAATAATGAGCGGGTGCAGCACCGTTACGGTCACGACATTGCCCATCGTAGCAAGCAATGTCAGCAGCAGCGGTACCATCGCGAGCATGAATTGGATCATTCCGGTAATGGCATCCTTCGCATACCCGATAGCGACGTTAAAGCTGTTGACCGCCAGCACGATCATGACCATGTACGTGATGCTGTATGCGACCTTGCTGACCGTATTGCGCTCGAAGGCGGTTTGCATCGTTTCCAGCATCATGCTGAACACCGTCAGGATGACGATCGTAACCAGCAGCTTGCCGTTATACAACACCTCATGCAGCACGTACTTGAGAAGCCCCGCCAGCACCGTCGTCAGCTTCAAGCCTTCGCCGCCCGGCATGATCATCTCCGCGAAGCTCGGCACCCGGCTGTCCGGGAAGAAGCCGCCGTATTCGGTCATCAGCTTGTTCCAGTAATTCTCGACCGCCTCGGTGTTCATCCCTTTCAGCTGCTCGTCCGCCAAATTCTTGTTGACGGACGCCGCATCCTCGCTCCCAGCCGGACTTTCGGCCGAGGGAGCGGCATGCCCGCTGTCTTGCGTGTCCGCCGCATTGGCGGCGATCGGCAGCATCGTCAGCAGCCCAAGCAAGATTACTGCTTGCAGCACCGCAAGGCGTATGGTCCAATGCCGCCGCATAATGCTTCAACTCCCTACCGGCAGAAGGCCGAGTACTGTTTCGACGATGACGCTGATGATGGGGACGGCCAGCACGAGAATGAGGATTTTGCCCGCGAACTCGATCTTGGAGGCGATGCTTTCCTGTCCGGCGTCCCGCACGATCTGCGAACCGAACTCCGCGATGTAGGCGATCCCGATGATCTTCAAAATCGTCTTCAGGTAGATGGACGGGATGCCCGATCGGTCAGCCAGCTGCTCCAGCACCGTGATGACCGCTTCGATTTTGCCGATAATGAATAAGAAAATGAACAGTCCCGTAAACGCAGCCAGCAGAAATGCGAACATCGGCTTCTGTTCGCGTACGACGAGAACGAGCACCGTCGCGACCAGCCCCAGCCCGACGATTTGGATGATTTCCATGTTCGTTCACCCGCCTTGCCTATGCCTGAATAGCGTCATTGGAACAGGAATATCGTCTTGATCTCTTGAAACAAGTCGTTGAGGAGGCTAACGACCATAAACAGGACGACGACAAAGCCGATCAGCGTCACCCAATGCGCCATATCTTCCTTGCCCATCTGCTTGAGAACGGTGTGTATCATTGCAACTACGATGCCGATTCCGGCAATTTGAAATATGGCGCTGACATCAATGTTCATTGTTCCGGCACCCCGCTAAAGAATCAAAATGACGACTAGCGCCGCCGTGAGAACGCCGAGGCTTTTCCACATTTTCGAAAACCGCGCGCTATCGGCCCGTGCCGCTTCCTCCTCGGTCTGCAATTGCTGCATCGCGAGCCTCAGATGCTTGATTTGATCGTCCCGATCGCTAATCCCAAGCGCGGATCCGAGACGAACCAGCGCCGCTTGCTCCGGCTGCCGCATGGCCGTGAGCGGCCAATATGCCTGCACCGCGCCTTCCCAGCATTCGCGGAAGGTTAGCTCGCCGGCTTGCTCGAGGCGCCGGTTCACATCCCGCAGCAGCGCTGTCACCGGCTCCGGCAGGTAAGCCGCGCAGCGGCTGATGGCCTCGGGAAGCGGCGTGTAGCCATAGCCGATTTCCGTTTCGAGCCGCTGCAGCGCATGGATGAGCTGCCGGATCTGATTCGGCCTGGCGGCGTAACGGGAAGCTTGCAGCAGGCCGATCATGGTGCCGGCGAACAAGATTAACGAAGCGCCGATAAGCTCAACCATAGCCTCCGCCTCCCTTCCAAGCTGTCGGCTCCCTAGCCGCCGGAGCCCGTCCGGCCGCAGCAGCCGGCAGTACCCTGCTCAGCAGGCTGCCCCCGTTTCGCCTTAGCTCCACGCACTGCTGGAACGCTCCGGCAGCCAGCAGTCTTCCGAGTACAGGCCGCCCGCGCGCGTCCTCGAGGTCCTTGGCATGTGCCGTCGCGATGACCGTCACCCCCGCATGGCTGGCGTCGAGAATGGCGTCGCCGTCTTCCTCGCGGCCGATTTCGTCGACAATCATAATTTCCGGCGACATCGAGCGAAGCATCATCATCATCCCTTCCGCTTTCGGGCAGGCATCCATCACGTCGGTGCGCGGGCCGACGTTGAAAGTCGGCACGCCCCGGATACAAGCCGCGATTTCCGAGCGTTCGTCCACGATGCCGACCTTCCGGCCGGGCCAGTCCGCCGCGCCCGGATGCCCCCAGGCACCGCTGCTGACCGCGCGCGCAAGATCCCGGACCAGCGTCGTTTTGCCCTGCTGAGGCGGCGCTAGAATCAGTGCCGATTGCAAGGTCCGCCGCTGATGGTCTAGCAGCTTCGGCAGCAGGGCGTTAGCGGCTCCGACGACTTCGCGAGCAATCCGCACGTTGAAGGCCGCGATATCGCGTATCCCGCGGACTTGTCCTTGATCAAGCACGGTTCGGCCGGCCAGTCCGATCCGATGGCCGCCGGCCACCGTAATATAGCCGCGCCGCAGCTCCTCCTCCATCGCATAGAGCGAATGGTTCGTGACTCTCTCGAGCAGCTTGCGGCAGGTTTCCGAAGACGGCTTGTACGCTTCCTCCGGCTTCGGCAGCAGCGCGCCGGACGGGGAAACGAACCAGAAGGCTAGTCCCGTGCTGATTTCAAGCGGCCTGTTCTCCCGGATCCGGATTTCCTCTACCGCATCCTTCAGCCGCTCCGGCATTCGTCCGAGCACCTCCGACAGCTCGGAGGGCAGCAAATGCTGAACTCGTTTTAGCATCCGGCATCCCTCCCGGCTTCCGATAGATTGATAGAGTGACTGATTGTCCATCTTTGTATCCCATTCTATTCTGCCCGGCCGCGTAATATGACTAGATTCCAAGTGTCCGTGCATGGCGAAGAGAGCTTTACTTCTTGAGCACGCCGATCAGAATGCAGGCGACGCCGCAGACGACCCAAAGCATCTTGCCGAACGACAATTTATCCGAAAGGCCGACGAGACCGATCATGGTCGTTGAAATAAGCACGAAAGGGCCGACGAGGGCAAGCGACGAATTGACGATGAGCGCCTTGTCGATTTGATTCAACCGCAGCATCAGGAGTGCCGCCATAATCTCCAGCGAACCGGAGAACATGCGGATCGAAGCCATGCTAAGCACGATTTTGTTGAGCATCTCTATCACCTCTTTCCCTAGCGAATCGGTAACGATGCATGCCTGCGTTGCTAGATACCCGGCTCTCTTACAGCTTATGCGGGCCTGTCTCTCTTTCATTCTCATTAATTCGGCTTGAGCTCGGAGCACGAAAAACACTCCGCACACGCCTAGTTCCCTCTGCATATATTGCTGGGGCAAGACGAAACGGCTTTGCCGTCATTCGACTTGAAAAACGTGTTATGCGGTGAACATACAGAAATGCATACGTCATAAGCCGGTACATTCTGTATGGTTATAAGAAACGATTGCGAGGAGATATCATGAGAGCTATTCCCCAGGCGGCATGGCCCGCGGCTTTGAATGATCCAAGCGGCCAGCGCGACATGTCCAGCCGTCCTGAATTCGGCCAGAACGCGCACCGGATAACCGGACGCGGCAAAACGATGGTCATCGACAAAGGACTCGGCCGGCACGCGTTCTCCGATTTGCTTGAAACCGCTGGCGGCTATATCGACTGCATCAAGCTAGGCTTCGGTACGGCACCGCTCTATCCGACCGATTTGCTGCTCAGCAAAATCGAATTGGCCAAACGCTGCGGACTGTTGATTATGCCCGGAGGCACCTTGCTCGAGGCTGCGGTTCAACAAGATGTCGTGCCCGCCTTTTTCCATACCGCATGCAGGCTTGGATTTAATGGGGTTGAAGTGTCGGACGGCACGATCGAGCTGAGCCGCAAACGCCGTACCGAGCTGATTCAGGAGGGCATCAAGCATGGACTGCAGGTCGTGACCGAATACGGCAAGAAGCTGTCCGGTTCGCTTGTAGACATCAAGGAATTGGTTGCCACCGCTGAAGCCGACTGGCAGTCGGGCGCGCAAATGGTGACGATCGAAGCAAGGGAATCCGGCACGGATGTCGGCCTGTTCGACCGGAACGGCGAGTGCCCGCGGAGCGTGCTGGAAGCCGTTAGCCATTCGCTTGGCGATATCTCCCGCATCATGTGGGAAACGCCGCTGAAGTCACAGCAAGTGCTGCTCCTGCAAACATTCGGGGCGGAAGTGAACCTTGGCAACATACAGCCTGCGGAAGCGCTGGCGCTTGAGACGATGAGGCGAGGCCTCCGTTCGGATACTTTTCAATTCGGCGCCCGCGTTGAGCCTTTTATGTATATGATTTAATGAAGCTGGCAGCAGCGGGAAGGAAGTTGTTTGTGGTATGCATATCGAAGTAATTTCCAACGTCAACGAGGCGCAGGCCGAGCGGTTCGTTCATCGGACCGCCATTGTCATTGACGTGCTGCGCGCTACAAGTACGATCGTCGCGGCGTTGGAAGCCGGGGCCGCCGGCATACTTCCCGTCGAAACCGTCCTCGAAGCCAGAGCGCTGCAAGGCAGCGGCAATCTGATCGCAGGCGAGCGGTTCTGCCGGAAGATTCCCGGCTTCGATCTTGGAAACTCGCCGGATGAATTCTCTACTATCCCTGTTCAGGGCCGCCGAATCGTGCTGACGACAACGAACGGGACGCGTGCAATCCATAAAGCAATGCGCGCCGAAAATGTGCTGGCCGGTTCGATCAACAATGCGGCCGCCTGCGCCCGGGCCGCGCTCGACCTGCGTCGCGATATCGTGCTGCTCTGCGCGGGAAGCCATGACGAATTCGCTCTGGAAGATGGCTTATGCGCCGGCTTGCTTATCAGCGAGCTGCAATTGCTTTGCCCTGCCCCTATAGAGATGAACGATATCGGCTCGGCGATGCTGGGACTTTATAAGAGCACAAGCGGAAGCGTGCAAGAGCTTGTGTTTGCCAGCGCTACGGGCAAACGATTGTGCAAGAACGGGAGCAACCGGGATGTGGAACGGTGCAGCAAGGTGAATATCAGCGGAATCGTGCCGCGGATGCAGGGGGATATGCTCGTACAAAACTGACATAACGGCTAGGCTTGTTCCATACAATGGAGTATGGCGCCCGCGCAAAAAAGGCGTGAAGGCGGTGACTAAAGGTTTGAAGGAGTCCACAAGCATGAGCGGGGAAGTTATTCTTGTTCTATTAATCGTAATCGGCTTAATCGGCCGTTCGCCGATTATTTCGACGGCGGCATGCGTGCTGCTTATTGTCAAGCTCGTCCATCTGGAACGGTTCCTGCCGACGATCGAGCGGCGCGGCCTGGAGCTCGGACTTCTGTTTCTGACCTTCAGCGTCCTCGTTCCTTTCGCATCGGAACGAATCGGCTCCAAGGACATGGTAAGCGTCATTACCTCTTGGCCCGGGATCTTGGCGTTAACCGGCGGCGCTATCGCTACCTACGTGAACGGCAAAGGGCTTGAGATGCTGAAGCTCGATCCCCAATTGATCGTTGGCCTCGTCGTCGGCTCGATTTTCGGCATCGTCTTCCTGAGGGGCATCCCGGTCGGACCGTTAATGGCGGCGGGCATTACGGCTATCCTCTTCAAGCTGTTCAGCTTCATCGCGGACCGCTTCTAAGTATATACAGAAAAAAAGGACAGCAGCGCCAAGTTAGCGCTGCTGTCCTTTTTACGATTTATTAACGTCTGTCTTGCGGTCCGCCGACAAACGCTTGCTCAGCAGTATCCAAGCCGTATGCCGTATGAAGGGCACGGACAACCTCTTGGCAGTGGTCCGCGGAAATGACAACCGACAAGCGGATTTCCGATGTCGTAACGAGCTTGATGCTGATGCCGAGCTCGTAGATGGCCGCGAACATTTTCGCCGCGACGCCCGGGTTGCTGACCATGCCTGCACCGACAATCGAAACCTTGACCAGGTTCACTTCGGACGTCACTTCACGGTAAGGCACTTCGCTGCGAATGCGTTCCACGACTGCGATGGCTTTATCTTTATCGCTAAGAGACACGGTGAAAGCAAAGTCCGCTTTTCCGTCCTGCGTGCCGCTCTGTACGATGATATCGACGTCGATGCCGTTCGAAGCAAGCGCGCCGAACACCTGTGCCAGTACGCCCGGAATATCCTCGACTCCCAAAATGCTGAATCGTGCTACGTTTTTGTCATAGGCAATGCCGCGAACGACCATCCCTTGTTCCATGACCGCTTCCTCCTTCACACTCGTGCCTTCGTTTTGCGTAAAGCTAGAACGAACTACAAGACGTACGTTATAATTTTTGGCATATTCTACAGCGCGCGGATGAAGCACAGCCGCACCCAGATTCGCGAGCTCAAGCATTTCATCATAGGAAATTTCTTCCAATTTACGCGCGCACTTGACCACGCGTGGATCTGTCGAGTAAACGCCGTCGACATCCGTATAGATTTCGCAGACGTCGGCATTAATGGCAGCCGCCAATGCTACGGCCGTCGTATCGGAGCCGCCGCGGCCCAGTGTCGTGATTTCGCCTTCCGCCGTAGCGCCTTGGAAGCCTGCAACGATGACCGTGCAGCCGTTATCGAGCGCCGCGAAAATACGATCCGGCTTGATGTCCGAGATCCGCGCTTTCGCATGTACCGCTTCCGTTTGAATGCCAGCCTGCCAGCCCGTGAAGGACATGGCCTTATGCCCGATCGCGTCAATGGCCATCGAGAGCAGTGCAATCGATATTTGTTCGCCAACCGTCAGCAGCATATCCATTTCTCGTGCCGGCGGGTTCGCGTTCAACAGCTTGGATTGATCGATCAAATCGTCGGTTGTGTCTCCCATAGCGGAAACAACAACTACGACCTTATGTCCGGCTTCCTTATAATCGGCGATTCGTCTAGCAACCCGTTGCATCCGCTCTGGTGTGCCGACGGAGCTGCCGCCGAACTTCATTACTATCAACGACACTTGTGTGTTCACTCCTAACGAAGTACTCAGTGTAAAGTCTGTATAAAACAAGATTATAGCATAAGAGCGTACATTTGAATATAAAAAGCCGTCCGGCCCTGGTCCGAACGGCTTCTTCATATCCTATGCAGGTGACTACGCGCGGGAGATATATTTGCCGTCGCGCGTATCGATCAACAGGGAGTCGCCTTCGTTAATGAAGAGCGGAACTTGTACGTTCAGGCCAGTTTCAACCGTAGCGTTCTTCGTCGCGCCTTGCGCCGTATTGCCTTTAACGCCCGGCTCGGTTTCCGTTACTTTCAGGTCAACGCTGTTCGGCAGCTGAATGCCGATGATTTCGCCGTTGTAGCTGGAGATGTTAACCGTCATGTTTTCTTTCAGGAAATTGATCTCCCATTCCAATTGCTTCTTATCCAGCGTGAATTGGTCGAAAGACTCGTTGTCCATGAAGGAGTACTCCGTGCCGGAATTGTACAGGTATTGAACCGCACGGTTCTCGATGTTCGCTCTGCCGATGTTCTCGCCGGCGCGGAACGTTCTTTCCACCGTGTTGCCGTTTCTGAGGTTTTTCAGCTTCGAACGAACGAAGGCTGCGCCTTTGCCCGGTTTAACGTGCTGGAAATCAAGCACGGTGAAAATATCGCCGTCCACCTCAACGGTTAGACCTGTTTTAAAATCGTTAACTGAAATCACTGGTATTCCTCCTGTAATAGGGAGTTTGGCGGAGAGCCAAACTCTCTCCTTGATTGGTAAGTAGGTGTTTGACGGAGAGTCAAACTTTCTCCTTGTTTATAAAGCTCATTCCAGAATGAACAAGGTCTTCGGGGATGAGGTTAATAACGAATTTCCGGTTTCGGTGATGACGATATCGTCCTCGATGCGGACGCCGCCAAAGCCCGGAATGTAAATGCCCGGCTCCACCGTAACGGTCATGCCCGGCTTAAGCACCGTCGTGCCGCCGACCGACAGGCGCGGCGCTTCGTGAATTTCCATGCCGAAGCCGTGTCCGGTTCCGTGACCGAACTTGTCGCCGTAGCCGTGACGCGTAATGACCTCGCGTGCCAGCGCATCCGCTTCGCGTCCCGTCATTCCCGGCTTGATGCCTGCAAGAGCCGCAAGCTGCGCTTCCAGCACGATGTCGTAAATTTCGCGGTGACGGTCCGTAGGCTTCCCTACGACGATCGTACGCGTCAAATCCGAGCAGTAGCCGTTATAGAGCGCGCCGAAGTCCAGCTTAACGAACTCATTATTGCCAATTACGCGGTCGCTTGCAACGCCGTGAGGCAGAGCGGAGCGTTCCCCGGAAGCCACGATCGTATCGAAAGAAGACGATGTCGCGCCTCTGCTGCGCATAAACATCTCCATCTCCAATGCAACCTCGCGTTCGCGCAAACCCGGCTTAATGAAGCCTAGGATGTGCTTAAACGTCTCGTCCGCAAGCGCGCAAGATTCGCGAATGACGGCGAGCTCGGCTTCATCCTTGAAGAGGCGAAGCTCCTCGATCACACCGGATGCCGGAACCAGCTCGATAGACGGGCTCATCGCTTCTTTCCAGGCGGTATAGCTGCTGAATACGACGTGGTCCTGTTCGAAGGCGAGCTTGCGTATGCCTGCTGCGGCAGCCAGCTCTCTTACGTTCTCGATCCACTTAGGGCCATGCTCGACCACGGTGAAATCCGGCGCCTGCTGCGGAGCCTGAGTCATATACCGGAAATCGGTCAACAACCAGCTGTCCGTAGCGGAGATGAGCAGCATGCCCGAGGAGCCTGTAAATCCACTTATGTACCGACGGTTAACGGCACTCGTTACGAGAATCGCATCCGCCTGCAGCGCAGGCAGCTTTCCGCGCAAACCGGTTAAACGTTTTGCTGTCATGGAATCACCCTTTTTCATTATGCTGCTTGATATGATTTACCAAAGCGGTCAGGCCGAGCACATAGCTCTGGGCGCCGAAGCCCGCAATTTGACCGATCGCAACAGGGGCGATGACCGAAACATGACGAAACGCTTCGCGTTTATGAATGTTCGAGATATGCACTTCTACGACAGGCAAACCGACGCTGCTGATCGCATCGCGAATCGCATAGCTGTAATGCGTGAATGCCCCGGGATTGATGACGATTCCGTCCGCTTGGCCAAACGCTTCATGAATGCGGTCGATAATCGCGCCTTCATGATTCGATTGAAAGAACGACACGTCGCAATCGAGCGAATCGGCCGTTTCTTTCACCAGCGACTCGATCGCTTGAAGCGACATCGAACCGTAAACACCGGGCTCACGGATGCCGAGCATATTCAAATTCGGCCCATTTAGTACAAGTATTCTGGTCATGGAGAGTCCTCCCGGCACATAGATCATTAGCCATTCTACCACAAAGACCCACCATTTGAGAAGAGGACCTCCTTTTGCCTAATGCGCGCCCATTGGTTCTCTCGATGCCTCGTCCGTAAATTCGAACGCAATCGTGTAACCGATAAACAATCCCCATACCGCAAATAAGCAGCACTCGGTCGAGATGGTATCATACCCGATCTTATTGATCGGCTCCATCATCTGCATGAACGGGCCGATCGTCATGAACAAGAGCAGCCACCAGACGATTCCGTAAATCAAGCCCGGCCACGGACCCGGTATGCGGCCTAAAAGCAGCTTATAAATGAAGGCCGCGATAATCGAGAACACGATGAATACCCCGATTCCGACCGCGTGCCCCCATCCGGTCTTCAAGAAGGATTCCCGGAAAAACGGCTCGGCCAGATAGCCTGGCGTAACCTTCGTAAAATGAATCGCAAATAGCAGCCAATGCATCAATCCCCAAATCAGGCCCGCGTAGAAGCCCACCTTTATGCAATAGGCGGCCGGATTAGTGTTCGCCTTGCCTCCGTAATCGCTTCGATGTCTTTTTTTGCTGCGTTCCGACTGAATTTTCCTCATGCGTGAATTCCTCCTCTGGATGGCTTAGCTTTCCGTGCGGTTGATACTAGTATGCGCAAACGAAGCGGCGTCAAATCGGAGCCTGACCCAATTCAGGTAATGGATGACGCTCGCAATCGGAACGGGAATCAAGTACAATATAGAAGAGACTCTATCAAATTCATAGACCCTATATAGTCAAACTAAAGGATGGTGATTCGCCCTTGTCTCAAAGCACGCAAAATATTTACGGCGGACAAGCCGTCATCGAAGGGGTTATGTTTGCAGGCAAGCATGCCAATGTGACCGCGGTTCGCCGGAAAAACAACGAGATCGTCTATTATGAGGTACCACGAACGACCAAGCCATGGATCCAGAAGCTCAAAAAAATACCGTTCGTTCGAGGCGTTGTCGCCATTCTCGAATCAAGCGCCAAAGGCTCGCAGCATCTGAATTTTTCGATGGAATCCTATGCGGAGGATGAGCTTGACGAAGCGAAGGACGGCGAGAAGCCGGTCAAATCGGCGGAGAAAAGCGGTTGGAGCCTGAGCATGATCGTAGGCGTCGCCATTGCGGGGATCTTGTCCTTCGTGGCCGGCAAGCTGATCTTCACGCTTGTGCCGGCGCTAATCGAAGAATTGCTATTCGAACAAGCCTTCGAGAATATAATAGTACACAACCTTATTGAAGGAATTATCAAAATCCTATTCCTGCTCTCCTATCTCTATTTCATCTCGCTAACGCCGATCATTAAACGTCTGTTCCAGTATCACGGCGCCGAGCATAAAGTAATAAGCGCTTACGAAGCGGGCGCGGAACTGACCGTCGCGAACGTTCAGAAATTCACGCGGCTGCATTACCGGTGCGGAAGCAGTTTTATCGTCTTCTCCGTGCTGGTCGGCGTCATCGTATATTCCTTCTTTCATTGGGATTCCCTCTGGGAACGAATCTACTTGCGCATCCTGCTGCTCCCTGTCGTGCTAGGCGCCTCATACGAAGCGCTTCGGTTTACGAACGCGCTGCGTGATTTGCCGGTGCTGCGCTTCCTCGGTTATCCGGGGCTGTGGCTGCAGAAGCTCACGACGAAAGAGCCTACAGACGAGCAGGTTGCCGTATCGATCGCTTCCTTCAACCGTATGCTGGAGCTCGACGGCCAAGTCGCGAATTCGCAAGCTTAACCGCAAGCCATTTTAAGATCTGGGAAGAAAGGGTGAATGTGATGCTCCGAAAAATGAACCCTCTGTCAGTCATCATCCTTGCGCTCGTCGTCATCGGTATCATTACTCAAACGATCAGCAATCCCTACCAGCTCATTATTCCTGTCGCCGTGTTCGGCGTGATCTACCTGCTTTACAAATTCCCTCCCGGCGTCTCTCGAACGAAAGCGAAGCCGCGCTACAAGACGGGTTCGCGTAAGGACCAGCAGCCCGCGAGCAAGAGCAAAGCCCGCAAGAACATGCCGTTTCGCGTGATTGAAGGCGGCAAGGATGACGACAACATACCGAAATATCATTAATACCCGCACGATAAAGGGGCATCTCCCGGCGCATGAATGTCATGACGGCCGAGGGATGCCCCTTTTTGGCTTGATTCTACTCGTTATTCAGTTCCGCATGGATGGCTTTGAAATCCTCCAGGCGCGAAGGCTCCCTGCGGAAATATTCGACCAGCGTTTCGATGCAGGTAATCGAGTCCCAGCTCAGGTGATGCTCGATGCCCTCCACATCTTTGTAAATGTTCTCATCCTGCACGCCGATGATCGTAAGGAACGTTTCAAGCAAATGGTGCCGCTCTACAAGACGCTTGCCCATTTTCTTCCCTTTATTCGTCAGCACGAGGCCCCGGTACTTCTCATAAATCAGGTAGCTGTCCTTATCCAGCTTCTGAATCATCTTCGTCACTGAAGAAGGATGAACTTCAAGTCCCTCGGCAATATCGGAAACCCGCGCGTACCCTTTTTCATCAATGAGTTTATAAATTCGTTCTAAATAATCCTCCATACTCGGAGTAGGCATTTCACTTTCCTCCATTCACCGTCATCCCGTACGTCCGGACCATCCTTCGCATTACTCTTAGTATCATACACTGCATGCTATAGACGCCGCAACCTGCCGCCTTTAATCTTTCCATGTTTGTGGGCGCGGGCGGTGGAAATGGACATCGGGAAACGCAAATACAAATGGGGCCGCTGGGGCCAAGGCAAGAACGTCTACCCCGATGAACAAGCAGAAGCGCTCCGGATGTTCATCTCGGAGCGCATCTTTGTTCATTTCGAGGACGCTTAAATCAGGTACATCCCTTCGTTCTGGAGCTTACTTTAAAACCATTCAGAACTTCAGCCAATCCGGCGTAATCGAATTGAGCCAGATCGTGATTTGAGTCATCTTGTCCGTGAACAGCAGGATGCCCATGAGAAGCATGACGGCGCCGCCGATCTTCATCATCAAGTTGGAGTAGCGCAAAATCCAGCGCGTGGAACCGATGAAGAACGCGAGCACGAAGAACGGGATGGCGAAACCGAGCGCATATGCGGTCGTCAGTTCAAACCATGTCCCCGGCTCGGAAGCCGCCATGAGCAGGATGCTCGCCAGTATCGGGCCGGTGCATGGCGACCAGCCAGCCGAGAAGCCGATGCCGAAGACGAAGGAAGCCAGATAGCCTGTCCGGTTCATTTTCATCGGCATTTTCATTTCGCGAAGCAGCAGTTTCGGTTGAATAAGTCCCATCAAGATAAGGCCCATAAGTATGATCAGAACCGCGGAGAGCTGGCGGATCAAGGTTTGATACTGAGAGAACAGCTCGGCAAATGCGTTAGTTCCATAGCCAAGCGTGTAGTAAACGACCGAAAAGCCAAGAATGAAGAACAGCGTATGGCTCATCGTGCGCAGCCGTACTTCGCGTCCGGGATGATCGCTTTTTAAATCGCTAACGGATACACCTGTGATATAAGACAAGTACGATGGGTACAGCGGTAGGCAGCAAGGCGAGATAAAGGAAGCAATCCCTGCCCCGAATGCGGCCCATACCGTTACGTCAGACATAATACACCTCCACCATCATCCTGCGCTGAATCTCCGTCTGACGGAAAGCAGCAGCAATAAGATTACGATCAGCAGCATGACGATCGTTCCGCCTGGCGCCAGGTTCCAAACTCCCGCTACAAGCAAACCGACCGTGACGGCCAGCTCGGCAATGACGACAACCGTGACGACCGATTGCCGGAAGCTTCTGGCGATGACGAGGCTGCAGGCCGCCGGAATGGTAAGTAACGCGGATACGAGCAGCGCGCCGACGATTTTGATCGAAACGCTTATGACAAGCGCCGTCAGGACGCTGATCATGAAATTGAAATAGCGGATCGGCAACCCGCTGACCGCCGCCGCATCCTCATCGAAGGTTAGCAAAAACAACTCCTTCGCATGAAGCGCCACGGCAAGCAGAACGACTGCGGTTACGATTCCGATCAGCAGCAGGTCCACCGTATCGAGCGTATAAATGCTGCCGAATAAGTACCCGCTCACGCTGACGTTGAACCCCTTCCCCATCGTGAACAGAAGCGAGGCGAGCGCCACGCCGCCGGACATGATGATGGCGATAGACAGCTCTGCATAGGTTTTGTAAGCTTTGCGCAGCTTCTCGATAGCGAAGGTCGCTGCCAAAGCAAATATTAGACCTACTCCGACAGGGTAAATGCCGATCAGGAAACCGAGGGCTACGCCCGCAATGGAAACGTGGGCCAGTGTGTCCCCGATCATGGACAGCCTGCGCAGTACAAGAAACAAGCCCATCAGCGGGGCCGTAATGCCGATAAGGACACCTCCGATCAGCGCCCTCTGAAAAAATTCACTCGTTACGATATCCACCTAAACGCCCACTTTCCCTCTCTCCATGGATTGACGAAGCTCCCGCAAGCTGTGCGTCAAATTCGTTTCCACGCAATCTTCCAAATCGTGCGAATGCTTCACGTAAAACTTGATTTTGCCGGACTGCTGCTTCGGCTGCTGGCCTAGGTAAGACCGGATCATCTCCATATCATGCGATACCATCAAAAACGTAATGTTGTGATGTTGATGCATATGCTTGATCAAATGAAAAAATCCTTCCTGCGTTTCCGTATCGATGCCGACCGTCGGCTCGTCCAGAATGAGCAGCGCCGGATTGTTAATGAGCGCACGCGCCAGAAAAGCGCGCTGCTGCTGGCCGCCGGACAGCTGACCGATCCGTTTGCCGGCCAAGTCCTCGATCTTCATCGCATGGAGCGCCTCATCGCATTTGATGGCATCGGCCTTCGAAACGCGCTTGAACAGTTTGTTGCGATTGTACAGCCCAGACTGAACAACCTCGCGAACCGTGGCGGGAAAAAGCGGATTGAATGAATTTTTTTGCGGCACATAGCCGATCCGGTTCCAATCCTTGAACTGTTGAATCGGCTCGCCGAACAATCTGATCGCGCCGGCAGTCGGCTTGAGCAGCCCGACGATCATGCGCAGCAGCGTCGTCTTGCCCGCTCCGTTCGATCCGATGACGCCAACGAAGTCCCGCTCCTGCACGGAAAAGCTAATATTCTCGATGACCGGTTTTTGCTCATATGCAAACGAGACCTCTTCCAGCTCGATGATCGGCTGATGGCACGCAATCGGCTGATGTTGCTGCTTTGTCAGCATGTTGATTCCTTCTTTCTATTGTAAAGCTTGAACTAGATTTTGCAAATTTGCCCTCATAAGAGAGAAGTAGTCTTCTCCCTTCTTCTCCTGCTCCGGCGTGAGCCCTTCGACCGGATTGAGCACTAAAGTGCTGACATCCGCTTCCCTGGCGAGCGTGTTCGCCAATTCGTCGGAAACCAGCTCTTCGAAGAAGATATATTTGATTCCATTGTCTTTGACATACTTGGCGATGCGAAGCAGATCCTGCGCTTTCGGTTCGGCATCAGGGGACAACCCCATTATAGCCACTTGCGTAAGTCCGTAATCACGGGCCAAGTAGCCGAAGGCTCGGTGCGTAGTGACGATTGCCTTATTCGGAGCTGCCGAGAGCGCCTTCTCATAGGAGCGGTCCAGTTCGGCAAGCTTCGCATGCAGCTCGGCATAATTCGCATCGTAGTCACTCTTGTGGGCCGGATCTACTGCCTGAAAGCTCTCCAGCACTGTTTTCGCCATAATGAGCATCGACTTCGGGCTAACCCATGTATGCGGATCGACATGGCCTTCATGGCTGTCATCGTTGTTATGGCCTTCCTCGTGCCCTTCTTCCTCTTCCGGATTGCCGGCAAGCTTCGGAATATCCTTGCTCGCCTCAACCGTAACTAGCTTCGTCTCGCTAGGCAAACCCTCCAGAAAATCATTCACCCAGCCTTCCAGGCCGGCACCGTTATAGAGAAACAGCTGCGCCCGAGCCGCGGTATCGAGATCGCGGCTCTTCGGGCTCCAGTCATGCGGCTCGACGCCTGCCGGAATCATGTTGATCACATTCGTGCCGCTGCCGCCGATCTGCTGTGCGAGGAAATAGAGCGGATAGAAGCTCGTGACGACATTCAGCTTGCCCTCCACAAGCTTGCCTTGGGAGGACGAGCCGCAGCCTGTTAGCGTAAAAATAAGAAAAGCCAGCGTAATCGCTGACAACGTCACGGAACCGATACGTTTAAAAAACATAGACTTGCACCTCAAATTCCATCATAATCGTAAACATTACAATTTGATTATAAGGTCGCCTTCTAGGCCCTGTCAACAAGCAACCGCCGGAGCATAGCGCTCCGGCGGCCGGTACGTTCATCCTTATTTCACAATCGCGCCGTTCGGCATATCTTCCGGCACTGTAGCCAGTGTCAGCTGGTCACCGTGCGACGCAGCCAGGATCATGCCTTGCGACATTTCGCCGCGCAGCTTCACCGGCTTCAGGTTCGTCACGCAAATGACCTTGCGGCCGACAAGCTGCTCCGGCGTGTAAAACTTCGCGATGCCGGAGACGACCTGGCGCTGCTCGAAGCCCAGATCCAGCTGCAGCTTCAGAAGCTTATCCGCCTTCGGAATCGGTTCGGCCGCGAGGACTTGCGCCACGCGAAGCTCGACCTTGGCGAATTCGTCGATCGCGATCTCTTCCTTGGCAGCCGGCGCAGAAGGCGCTGCCGCATCCGCTGCCGGGGCTGCCGGCGTGCTTTCCGAAGCCGCAGCCGCTTCTGCGGGAGCCGCGCCGCCGCTCATCGATTCGGCGATAAACGCCGTCTCCACCGCTACATCAAGGCGCGGGAAGATCGGATCGCCTTTCGCAACCTTCGTGCCGCCCGGGAATTGGCCGAATTGCTTCGTGCTGTCCCACGCGGTCAACTCGCCTTCTGTAAGTCCGAGCTGAGCGCGGATTTTAAGAGGCGCATTCGTCAGGAACGGCTGCAGCAAAATCGAAATGATCCGCAGCGATTCCGCCAGGTGGTGCATAACGGATGCGAGCTCGCCGCGCTTCTCTTCGCTCTTGGCCAGCGTCCATGGCTGCGTTTCATCAATAAATTTGTTCGTGCGGCTAACAAGCTGCCAGATCGCTGTGAGAGCAACCGAGAACTCCATGCGCTCCATTGCGGCTTCAACCTGCTCGGCCGTCCCTGTCGCAAGCGTGGACAACGTCTCGTCAAATTTAGTGACGCTGCCGTCGTAGGCCGGAACGCTGCCGCCGAAATATTTGTCGATCATCGCGATCGTCCGGTTCAGCAGGTTGCCGAGGTCGTTCGCAAGATCGAAGTTGATGCGCTCAACGAAGTTCTCCGGCGTAAATGTGCCATCCGCGCCAAACGGAACCTCGCGCAGCAGGTAATAACGAAGAGCGTCCAGGCCGTAGCGGTCGATCAAGGTGACCGGATCTACGACATTGCCCTTAGATTTGGACATTTTGCCGTCCTTCATCAGCAGCCAGCCGTGCGCGAAGACTTTCTTCGGCAGCGGCAAACCGAGCGCCATCAGCATGATCGGCCAGTAGATCGTATGGAAGCGGACGATCTCTTTGCCGACCAGATGCACGTCAGCCGGCCAGAACTTGTCATACCGGCTTTGATCGCCGGAGCCGTAGCCCAGCGCCGTAATATAATTGGACAACGCATCGATCCAGACATACACGACATGCTTCGGATCGCCTTTTACCTTGACGCCCCAATCAAAGGTCGTACGGGATACCGCCAAGTCCTCAAGACCCGGCTTGATGAAATTGTTGATCATTTCGTTCTTCCGCGATTCCGGCTGAATAAACTCCGGGTTCTCCTCGTAGAACTGGAGAAGCCGGTCCGCGTATTTGCTCATCCGGAAGAAATAGCTCTCTTCCTTCACCAGCTCAACCGGGCGTCCGCAATCCGGACAATTGCCGTCCACGAGCTGCCGCTCCAGGAAGAACGATTCGCACGGCGTGCAGTACAGGCCCTCGTAGTTCCCTTTATAGATGTCGCCCTGCTGCAGCAATTGATCGAAGATTTGCTCGACAACGGCTTTATGGCGATCTTCCGTCGTCCGGATGAAATCGTCGTTGGAAATATCGAGCTTCTTCCACAGCTCTTTAATGGTAACGACAATATCGTCCACGAACTGTTGCGGGGTCTTTCCCTTCTCCTGCGCCTTGCGCTCGATCTTCTGGCCGTGCTCGTCGGTGCCTGTCAAATACCAGACATCGTAGCCGCGCAGCCGCTTATACCGCGCCATCGCGTCTCCGGCAACCGTCGTATAGGCATGCCCGATATGAAGCTTATCGCTTGGATAATAAATCGGCGTCGTAATGTAGAAGGATGGTTTCTTCGTTTCACTCATAACTTCACGTCTCCTTATTTCTTTCTGCCACACAAATTGCGGTCGTAAATTCTTTGAACTAATGAGTAGCCGCGAACAATTGCGGAGCGGGCGGTCGTTGTGGAGAAGCGTCAGCGTTCGTTTGCCTCGGCTGAATGGTTTGCATGTCGCTAGACACGCAAACCATTCAGCCTTTGTACATCGGATTTCTACCGTTACATCGGTTATACAATCAAAGAAATCCGAGGTACAACAGCGATCGGAACAACGATCCGCACGCGCAGCGTTGAGCTTCCAGCGTCTCACTGGTTCAACAATCTAGAACGCAAAAAAAGCCTCCGTCCACTATGGGACGAAAGCTTGTCGCTTACGCGGTACCACCCAATTTCCTCACTCCATGAGCGCGTTGCCGCTTCATCGGAGAAAGCTTCATTAGAACCAACTGTGCAATCAGCTGCACAGGCTGGCCGTCAAACCGATATCGGGGTCACCCGCCGCACCCTTACCGCAGCGATCAGGCCGCCGTAGGCTCGAATGCGAATTCTCCCGGACCATTTTCCAAAAGCTGCGCCTTGCCGGCTTCCAGCTAACCCGGCTCTCTGGTAAGGCCATTTCTTCCGTACTTATCCGTTCATCGAAATGGAAAGATTCTCTTGCGTAAAACTATACCGAATCGGACGTACCGCTGTCAAGGCCGGCAGCCGCCCGCTTCTCCAGCTCCTCACGGGTAGGCGGCACGTAATCAATGCCACCGGGGTGAAAAGGATGGCAGCGGCAAATCCGTTTGGCCGCCAGCCAGCTGCCGCGGAGCGGTCCGTGCTTGTCGATCGCCTCTAGCGCATATGCCGAGCAGCTCGGATAGAAACGACAAGTCGGCGGCTTAATCGGCGAGATGAACCGGCGATAGACATGTATCGGCGCTTTAATAATGGCTCGCATGGCACAAGGCCTCCTTTCCTATTATCATGACGTAATTTAGGCATGACGTCAATTTCACCAGACGGTTCAATAATACGCCACTAGCAATGTCGTGATTTTACAGTTAAACTGTCATAGAAACGTATTTAACAGCGGTTTCAATTATGTTAGGGTTAACCCATGTCGCATAATCAGAGGGCATAAAACTGTGATCGCACGACATTGGTTCCAATATCAAACCCATATATTAGGAGGAATTTATCAATGATTCGCGTAGCAATGCTGAGCTATTGGCACGTACATGCCTGGGATTACACCAAACAGGCGCAAGAGAACCCGAACACTGAAATCGTAGCCGTATGGGACGAGCTTCCAAACCGCGGCCAAGAGAACGCAGATAAGCTCGGCGTGCCGTTCGTTGCAGACCTCGATGAACTGCTTGCTCGTACCGATATCGATGCCGTCGTCATCGATACGCCGACAAACATTCACCGCGACGTTATGGTGAAAGCCGCTCGCGCAGGCAAGCACATCTTCACGGAGAAAGTGGTTGCTCCTACGCTTAGCGAAGTAAACGAAATAGTTGCCGCTGTAAACGAAGCTGGCGTGAAACTGACGGTTTCCTTGCCGCGTCTCAACGATTCGTACACGCTTGCGATTCAAGACGTAATCAACAAAGGTTTGCTCGGCCAATTGACGCAAGCCCGTGTTCGTCTGTCCCACAACGGCGCAACTGCCGGCTGGCTTCCTGAGCACTTCTACAACCTGGAGCAATGCGGCGGCGGCGCGCTGATCGACCTGGGCTGCCACCCTGTATATTTGAACCGTTTGTTCCTTGGCCAGCCTGAGAGCGTAAACGCAACTTTCGGTTACGTAACCGGCAAAGCAGTCGATGACAATACTGTTACGGTTCTTCGTTACGAGAACGGCGCAATCGGCATCGCGGAAACCGGCTTCGTTAACCCTTGCTCCCCGTTCTGCGTCGAAATTCACGGTACGGAAGGCTCCCTGCTGTTCGGCTTCACCGATAACGTCATGCGCGTTCGCAGCACGAAGTTCGAGAACGTGCACGAGTGGACGGAAATCGAGCTGCCGGCAAACCGCATTTCGGCCTTCGACCAATGGGTAGGCCACATCCAGAACGACACGATCGCGGAAGAGAACATCGCTCTTGCAACCGATCTGACGAAGATTATGGAAGCTTCGACGATCTCCGAGAACGAGAAGCGTTCCGTTAAGCTGTCCGAGCTGAAAAACTAATTCGAGCTTTTAGGGAAGGAGAGGTGGCAGCGTCGTGGCAAAACCGTTCGCATACTCCATCATGGCTACGAGAAGCGATGAAATTGACCGGCTGGACATTCAGTTCCGCTGGGGAGGGTACGGCTTTCGCGTCCTGCGCTGCCATCTCGCCACCTTCGCACCGGGCAAAGTCGTCCGGTTCCATAAGCATTCGGAATACGAGTTTCATTTTATCCCGCGCGGCAAAGGTACCGTCATTATGGAAGATAACGTTCACCAGCTGCACGAAGGGCTGTTCTATCTAACCGGTCCGAACGTACTCCATCAGCAGGAAGCGGACGCCCATGAAGCGATGGATGAGCTGTGCTTGCACATCGACATTGTGCCGATCAAAGAAAGCGAAGACGAACAAAGCTGGGGCGATCCATGGGAACGCCATGAGGCGGAGAGCTGCATCCAAGCGCTCAACAATTTGCCGCTCAGGCCGCATGTCGACCAGTACAACGCGATGTCTTGGTTCCTATCCGCCTATCGGGCATGGACCGAGGGACAACCCGGCGCTTTCTCGTCGATCAAACAGGCCATCATTCAAATCTTGCTGCGTGCCGCCAGAATGTCGACGGTTCCGAACGATACTTACAATCCGCCGGCCCAGACGATGAACGAATACCGGTTCCGTATCGCCACCCAGTTTATTCACGATAATTACGCTCAGCCTTTAACGCTTCAGGAGGTTGCCGACCGGATTCCGATCAGCGCCCGGCAATTGCAGCGCATATTCCGCGAGCAAGGCGTGGAATCGTTCAGCGCCTATTTGGAAAATTACCGGCTGTCCCAAGTATGCTCGGCTATTATCGAGGGCAATCGCCCGATCGAGCAAATCGCGCTCGAGCATGGTTTTGCAAGCAGCAATTATTTGTACTATGTCTTCAAGAAACGGTTTCTAATGACGCCAAGACAATTCCGCAGTCAGCATACCTCGGTGACGGCGTCCACAGTGGACGAAAAGCTAAAGGAGATGAATCGAACGTGAGCACAAACGTAAAGCCCCTTCGAATCGGTATTATCGGCAGCGGCGGCATCGCGCACGCGCATGTCCGTCAGTATAAGCAGCTGCCAGGCGTAGAAATCGTGGCGGTTGCCGATGTAATCCCGGGCAAAGCCAAGCAATTTACGGAATCGCTTTCATTAACGGAAGCGCAAGCTTTTGACAGTCACCGCAGCATGCTGGAAATGGACCTGGACGGCGTCAGCATTTGTACGCCGAACGTTTCCCATCACGTCACGACGGTAGACGCTCTTCGCGCAGGCAAGAATGTACTGCTGGAGAAACCGATGTCCGTCACGCTGGCCGAAGCGGTCGATATGGTGCAAACCGCCCGCGAAACGGGCGGCATGCTGACAATCGGCTTCCAGCCGCGCTACGACCCGAACATGAAGCTGGTGCAGGACATCGTACAGTCCGGCAAGCTGGGCAATGTTTATTATGTCGAGACCGGCGGCGGCCGCAGACGCGGCATGCCTGGCGGCACTTTCATCAGCAAGGCGCTGGCCGGCGCCGGCGCGATGGCGGATATCGGCTGCTACTCGCTCGATATGGCGCTTAATGCGCTTGGCTACCCTCGTCCGCTGACCGTGTCGGCGTTCACGAGCAATCATTTCGGCACGAATCCGCTCTACCATCCTGAAGCAAGCAAATTCGAAGTCGAGGATTTCGGCGTGGCTATGGTCCGCTTCGAGAACGATCTGGTGCTCCAGTTCAAGATCTCCTGGGCGATGCATATGGATACGCTCGGTTCCACGCTCTTCCTCGGCACCGATGCCGGCTTGAAGGTCAACCCTCACGGCACCGGCAACTGGTCCGGCGTATGGGACGGCAAGGTCGGCAGTATGACGCTGTTCCATGACTTCATGGGCCAGCAAACGTCAACGCCTGTGCCTGGCATCGAGCACAACAAGGATCTGTTCTTCGAGAAAGTACGCGATTTCGTCGATGCCGTTCGCGAAGGACGCCCCGCACCGATCCCGGGCGAGCAAATTTTGATCCAGCAAGCGATTATCGACGGCGTCATCCGCTCCGCCGAGCTAAGACGCGAGGTTGAAATCAAGCTTCCATGGTAATAAGAAAGGCCTGCAGGCTCGAGCCTGCAGGCCATTTTTGTTATTCACGATTACCAGCGAATACGCGGCAACGGCAGGAACAGCATCGCAACAGGCAGATTGCTGCCCGCAGCCAGCGTAAATACGATCTCAACAGGCTCTTCGGCGTTGCCGGTCCGGTAGAGCACGGCTGCTTCCTTATTATCCTTCAGGATCGATGCGTTCGCGACCGTTACGACCTGGCCGTTAACCATAAACGCACCTGTATAGTAGCCGCCTCTGGCATTCAAGGCGATCAGCGTATTTGGCGCGACATGCGGCAGACGCAGCCGGTACAGTACGCCGAAATTGCCGATATTGTACTCCAGCTGGCCGCTTGTGTCATCGATGCCGTCCAGATAGCTGTCCATCTTCTTATCGCCCAGCATGATGCGCTGCGGCGTTTCGCCTAGCGTATCGAACAATTCAATGGTACGGTCCGAATTGTAGAACGTGCCCCGCACATGCTTGCCGTCTCGCGGCAGTATCGACAAGTTCGGCAGCTCGGCAATCGGATTTTTGCCAGCGGCTACAACAACGATGTAGAATTCCAGCTCTTGTTCCGTGTAAATATCCGCGTAAGCCGTCAAAACCTCCATCAGCTTCATCGGCGTCTTCGACAGCTCCGGCAAAATCTCCTTCGTCTCATGCGGCCTGATCGTCGTCCATCTTGGAGCCGGATTCGAGTCAAGCGACTTCAAATACCGAACCGTGGAAAGCTTGCCCGTGTTTACTACGTATTTGTCCGGACCGCCAAGTCCCATCGAGCTCGTGCTGACGTTGACCGGCGTGCCGTTCCGGTTCGTTGCGAGCAGGTGCATTTTCACCGGATACCCGATATTGTTGACGTTATGGAACATGAAACGGATTTTACCGGTCATCTGCGTTTGGTAAACTATGCCTTCTTGAAGCAGCGTTTCCGGGCTGTTGCTACGGACCATCTGGGAAGATTCCGAATGGATCGTATACGGCAGCGCCGGAATGGTCAGAACGGATGCGCTGTCGATGCTGAACTTATCGCCGGGTTTTGTGAAGAGCTTGTTGTATTCATCGCGTGTGTACAGCACTTCCGACGTCACGACGACTGGCTTCGTTACGGAATGGATCAGACCATGACGATCTTGAACCTCAAGCGTCACCAGATGCTCGCCGGCTTCAAAAAACACATCGTCGTTTCCTGACCACGTACGGCGCACAATGCCGTTCTCGTCGTCCGAGCTTTGATCGATGTAGGTAACGTTTTCGCCGATCCGATAGGACGACTTCGCAGTCGAAAACTCAGCGACAGGCGCCTGGTTCGGCGGCTTGACGACAACCGTAACGGAGAACGGGTCGCTCCATAAGCCGTTAATGTCCTGAACCTGTCTCGTCACCGTATATACACCGGCTTCCGGGAACACGTCCATGCGTCCTTCCCAGCGTTCATCGACGTAAGGAGCGTCCGTAAAGTTAACGGAACGGTCGACATAGGTAACGGGCGTTTGTCCTGCATAGATTTCATCCGGCTTCACTTCGAAGAAGGCCTTCGGCTTCTTCGGAACGACAACCGACGTCCATGACAACGTAATTTGCTTGCCTACGACTTTAATGGCGCTTTCCGTAAGCACGCCCCAGGACCGAAGAGGCACCATGAGCGAGCCGTTCAAAATATAAGGCTTACCGGTCAGCTTGACCGGCGTTCCGCCGCGGTACGCATACACGCTGCCGATCTTGAATCGAAGCACGCCAGCCGAGCCGGTTGCAATCGATTCCTTTCGTTTGGCGTCATACGAGATTGTATAACCGTAGCGCTTCGCAATGGAGCTGAATGGAATAAAGGACGCTCCGTTTACTACCGTCACCGGCTGTGACGACTTGTAGGTTTGGCCGTTATGCTTCATAACGGTACTGCCGATCGACAATTGAAGCGTTTCCGCAGTACCTTGCGCCGCTGCAACCGAAGCGCCTGTGAAATTCGCGAAGGGAAAAAGCAAGAATGATACAATCAACAACCATTTTAACGATTTCATGCATGTCTCCTTTGTACTCTCTTTGTTGCAGGCAGCGGCTTTCTCGCATGCGCTGCTGCCCTTTTTGCCGGCATCTTATGTCACGTTAAACGTAACCTTAACCGGAAAAGTTGCGGGAGGATTGGAAAGAGACAAGCTTTTGTCACATTTTGGCCGGCCGCTTAACGGTTCACGCGCATATTGATCAAGAAGAAAAGCGCCATCAATATAAACGCAACTAAGCCGATCACGCCTGCGATCGACCGCGCTCGTTTAGCCTTCGCCAGCTTCCCAGCGTCCTGTTCTTGGCTTGCCGTCGTAACGGAACGATGTAGAAATAAATAGACGATGACTAGCGTTACGAACGCCATGTTGGTTACAAACCACAACTGCTGCCACATGCCTGACCTCTCCTAACCTCTGCTTTTGCATACTAGAGTAGACTAAACGAATCAAGTGAAGATTGCAAACGCCCGCGGCTGGCATTATGATGAAGAAACGGCAATTATGAAAAAGGATGATGACGCAAATGGCGCTGCAAACAACGAGTGCAACACCTGTTTTTTCCGGCTTTACCGCAGACGATTTCGATGTATTCGAGGTACCGGGCTTAGAAGCCCGCATGACGCTATTGATTGAGCGGATTCGCCCGAAGCTGCACGAGCTCGGCGACCGGCTGACGCCATTTTTGACGGAGCTGTGCGGCGAGCCGATGTTCCCGCATGTGGCCAAGCATGCGCGCAGAACGATTAATCCGCCGAACGATACGTGGGTCGCCTTCGCTCCGGGCAAGCGCGGCTACAAAATGTTCCCTCATTTTCAGATCGGCTTATTCGGCTCCCATCTCTTCGTGCAATTTGCCATTATTTACGAATCCGATAACAAATCCGTGTTCGCCGAGCATGCGCTTGGCCAGCTGGACGAGATTATGACGCATATCCCCGCCCATTATGTCTGGTCAGGCAACCATATGGTGCCTGGCGGCGATACGCAAGGCGAGCTCGGCCGCGAAGGCCTGACGCAGCTGCTCCAGCGTCTGCGCACCGTGAAAGCCTCCGAAGCGCTGTGCGGCATTATCATCGACCGCAACGACCCGCTCCTGCGAGACGGCGATGCTTTCATCCGCACCGTGCAAGAAACGTTCCGATCCGTACTTCCTTTATACAAAATGTCGTTCTAAAGGCATCCTTGCCTTTCGCAATGGGGCTGCTTCCGCATCCGTGCTCAGGATGGAGGAGTCAGCCCCTTTCTCGATCCGGGCTCAGGCGGAATTGCTGCGGCGACTGCGCGGTCCATCGCTTGAACTGCCTGCTAAAGGCGCTTAGCGAGCTAAAGCCAAGCAGGATGCCGATCGCTTCGGCCGACATTCCCGTATGGAGCAGCAGCTCCTCTGCCTTGCTTTGCTTCATCAGCCCGAGATAGCGCTTCGGCGCGATGCCGTACACTTTACGGAATACTTCGTTGCAGTGGCTCCGGCTGATGAAGAGCTGCCTCGCGATGGCGCCGATTTCATCCGTAGTCGTGACAGCATCATGCAGCCGTTGTTGAATTCGATGCGCCAGCTCTACCTCCGAGGCTTTAAGCCGCTTGCGGCTAGCTTGCTGCCGCTCTCCTTCCTCTGCCGTCGCCCGTTCCAACGCATGCAGCACCAGCTGCTGTGCGATCAGCTGGATGCTCTGCTTCGCGAGCGCGCTAAAATGGTCAATGATGGCCGTCTTCACCGAATCGGCAGGCATCGACTTCCCAAGCTCAAACCCGCTTCTGCCCGCCTCGTGCTCAATCCTTCCAAGCAGCTCCGTAAACCACCCTTGCAGACGTTCATTCCGCTGCGATAGATGAACATAGTTCATGTTCTTCAACGCATGCGTAAGTTCGGCGTCTTCGATGCCGAAATGGATCGTAAAATAAACGAATCCCTCATTCGACTCGTTAATCGTACTGTGCCTAACCCCCGGACCGATCAGGAGCCAATCGCCGGCAGACATGACGACCGATTCGCCGTTTATCCACTCCGACAGCTGTCCGCTAAAACAATGCAATAGTTCGTAGCCATTATGCTCATGCAGCTGGTACGACCAACCGGACTCAGCTTCTCTAAAGTGGCAGTCCGCGACCGAAACCAAGCTATGAACGGAATGATAATGAAAGGGTACCGCCATCAGCAATTCGACCTCTCTTTTGATCAATTCGGAACGTCAAAAGCTCACTCTCCCTCTAATTCTAACGACAAATGGTCAAACTGCAACGTGCTAACGCTATATTCGCTCCCGACTGCCTAACGGTACAATGAAACTATTAAGCTTGAAGGAGAGAAGCTGCCATGTCTGTTCGCTTGTCTGAAGAAGAGCTTGCGTTCTATAAACGCCATCATTACGTCCTGCTTCGCAACGTCGTACCGAAGCGCGCGCTTGATCTGGCCGAAGCGATTATCGGCAAATGGGTTAATGAGCTCGTCGACGCGTGGTACGAGCAAGGGCTCATTACCGACAAGAAGCCTCAGCTCGATTTCCAGCACCGGCTCGTCCAGCTGTGGGACGATGCCGGAAGGCCGAAATACGGGCGCAGCCCGCGCCGCGACCTCGTCGGCGAGAACATGTTCGCCTTCTTGAAGGAGCCGGCCCTGCTGGATATTGCGCAGCAGCTGCTTGGGACGGAAGAGGTCTCCGTCCACGGCATCTTCAATGCGCGGCCGAAGCTCCCCGATCAGAAATGGACCGACACGCCGTGGCATCAGGACGCACAATATTACCGCGATGCCGAGAACTCACATGTCGTTTCCATCTGGATGCCGCTGCAACGCGTAACCGAGCATAACAGCTGCCTCCAGGTGGCGCCGGGCTTCTTCGATACTACGCTGCTTGACGGCGTAATCGACGAAGAAACCGACTTCCTTGGGCTGACACGGGAGGACGCGGCGAAGCTGATGCCGGTTTCCGTGGAAATGGAACCGGGCGATGCGCTCTGCTTCACGCAGCTGCTGCCCCATCGCGCGCTGCCCAACCGCTCCGACGCGGTCCGCTGGTCGATGGATATCCGATACGAAGCGACGGCAGCGGCGACCGCTAGCGGCAAGGCGCAAGGCTTTATTGCCCGAAGCCCGAAGAGACCGGAAACGGAGGCCACATATGAAGAATGGCTGTCGCAATGGACAGCCATTCCAACGGGAAGCTATTGATGGTTTCGCCCTGCTAATCCCTATCCTTTACGCCAAAAAGGCTGTCGCCTCTAGTAGAATGCTCTACTTGAGGGACAGCCTTTTCTTAGTGTTCCATTAAGCCGCAGCTCCGATTTTCGCAGCTTTGCGCTGACGCTTCGATTTGCGGAAGAAGAACAATTCGTAAATGCATGGAATGATCAGCAGCGTGAGCAGCGTCGCGGCAGCCAGACCGCCGATAACGACGATCGCCAAGCTTTGCGATACGATGCTTCCGCTTTCCGACGAACCGAATACGAGAGGCAGCATCGCCGAGATCGTAGCGATCGCCGTCATCAGAATCGGACGGGCACGCGTAGCGGCCGCTTCGATCAGCGCTTCGCGGATCGTCATGTGCTGCTCGTTTTGTTTCACGCGGTCGATCAACACGATCGCATTCGTGACTACGATACCGACCAGCATCAGTGCGCCGAAGACAGCCGTGAAGTCCGGCGAAATCCCCGTCACAAGCAAGCCGACCACCGCGCCGATTGCCGCCAATGGCAGCGAGCCAAGAATGGCTAGAGGCGCGCGCAATGTTTTGAATGTGACGACCATGATCAAATATACGATACCGATCGCAACCATCATAATGATGCCCAAATCCGCAAAGTCCTCCGATTGGTCCGCAGATGCGCCGCCAACCGTGAAGACTACGCCCTCAGGCGCCTTCAGCTCATTGACCTTCTTCGTAATCTCTTTGCCGACGATCGACAATTGGCTAGGCTCTACGTCAGCCGTTACGCGGACATACGGCTTGCCGTCTTTATGGTAGAACACGCTCGCCTGCTCGCTCTTCGTCAGCTTCGCCACGGAAGATACCGGTGCAGGGCCTTGAGCTGTCATGATCATCAGCTGATTCAGCTCATTTTCCGATTTCGGATCCGCCATCGGCTGGAGAATGACGTTCGTTTGACGGCCGTCAATCGTAACGGAGCCGAGCGGTATCGGATTCAGCATGCCTTGAAGCTGCCCCGCAACCTCTTGGCCGTTGGATTTCAACGGATCCAGCGTAAACGTATAAACAGGCTTCTTCTGTTCTTGGTTCGATTTTACTTTAATGACGTCTTTGACCGGTTTGATCGCTCCCATGACCTGATCTGCACCTTGGGCGATCGCATCGAGGTCGTCGCCAGTTACGTCAACCATGATTTGCGTGGAGCTGCCGCCGCCGGCGAAGTCCATCGCGCCTGCGTTCAAGTCGGCTCCCGGAAAGGACGGACGCTGACCTTTCACGTCTTCGATCAGTTTCTCGGCATCTGCGCCTTCTTTCATATCGATCAAGTAGCTGACGAGCGTCGGGGAGCTTACTTCGCCGTATTTCGCGCCGTCGGAGCTGTTGCCGTTTTGCATCAGTACCCAATCGATATCGTTGCGGTCATTCAGGAACTTCTCCAGCTTACGGCCTTCTTCAACGACTTTCTCCTTCGGCGTTTCGCTCGGATATTCGAGCGATACCGTTAGATTGGCTGCATTGGAGGAGTCGATCGCGCCTTTCGGCATCGACATGTATGCACCGACCGAACCGGCAAGAAGCAAGACGGCAATGAGAAGCGGCAGCCATTTGTGCTGCAGGTTCCATGCCAGAAATTTCGCAAAACGTTTGGAGCTTTCGTGTTCCTTCATCTTCGTGTTGCGCAGAAGAACCGCGCTAAGAACAGGCACGACCGTCAAAGCAACGAGCAGCGATGCCAGCAGCGAGTACGTAACCGTAAGCGCGAACGGCAGCAAGAAGGCTTGCAGCGAGCCGCGCAGCAGCCCCATAGGAAGGAATACGGCAACCGTTACGAGTGTCGAAGACGTGATGGCCGTTGCGACTTCTTTGGTGGCATCCATCACAAGCTGGATCGAGAAAGCTTCCTTCTGCAAACGGCGGTAAATGTTCTCGATAACGACGATACTATCGTCTACGAGACGGCCGACGGCAACCGCGACGCCGCCGAGCGTAATGATGTTAAGCGTCACGCCGGACAATTGGAGCAGATAGAGCGTAATGCCAAGCGAAAGCGGAATCGAGATGATCGTAACGAGCGTCGCTCTCACGTTGCGCATGAACAGCAGGATAACGACGGTTGCGAACAGAGCGCCCATCAGAACTTCGCGAAGCATCGAATTGACGGAATGCACGACTTGTTCGGACGTGCTCGAGAGCACTTTAATGTCGACGCCCTTCATTTCTTTGTTAAGACGGTCTACTTCTTCTTGCACGGCGTCGCCGACTTTGACCGCGTTGGCATCGGCCGTCTTGGAAATCGTAAGCATGAGCACGTTCTTGCCGTCCAGGCTGCTGATGCTTTCTTGCTCCGTTTGCGCTTTTACTTCCGCGACATCGCCAAGCGTAACGCCTTCAGCGACCGGAAGCTTGCGAAGCGTATCGATATCGTTGATCGATGCTTCGACGTTGATGTTGCCGGATGCGCCGTCGATCGTCTTTTCCCCGATCGAAGCAGCAACGCCGCGGCCCTGAAGCACGCCCATCAGCGACGCGAACGGTACGCCTTTAGCCGCAAGCTTCGCCGGATCCGGCACGACCGAGATGCTCGGGTTCGTTTTGCCGCCAAGCGTTACGTCGCCGGCGCCTTCCACTTTCTTAAATGCGTTGATCAGGTCTTTCTCTGCCTGCTCGCGGTCCGCCTCGCCGATGCCGTCCAGGTTTACCGAAACCCACGAAATCGGAATCATCGATGTGTTGAACTGCACGACATATGGCGTCATGACGCGCTCAGGAAGCTGAACCGACCGGACTGCGGCTTCAACCTCCGCCTTGGCTTCCTTCATATTCGTCTTGGAATCGAAAGCCAGGTCAATCTTCGAAAATCCGTTCCCGGAGGATGAGGTCATCAGGCTCTTGCCCTTCACGAACTGGACCGCTTCCTCCAGTTTGGCGGTTACGCCGGTTTCCATCGACTTGGCATCGTAGCCAGGTCCGATCGCGGCGATGGTCACCATTGGATTGTCGGCTTCAGGAAGGAATTCCATCGGCAGCCGATAGTAGCTGATAACCCCCATCACCAGCGCTAAAACCACCACAATTTTCATAGCGGCTTTATTGTTAAAAGCCCATTTGGTAATACTCTGCATTCCTCTCGTTTCTCCCTTCATTCTGGTTCTCCTCAGAACTCCTTGTTCAAGGATACATTTTTCCAATTCGCGTTGTAAACGTCTGTAGACCAGTCTTTTTCCCCGACCTAAGACGGAGGCGAACGTCAGACTTCGGACAAATAGTGAGTGATCACTCACTTTACAGGCTTCCGGTGCGGGAGTAAACTAAATGTGAGTAATCACTCATTTTCATGCGAGGATGTGACACGAATGTCTTCTTCTATCCATTCAGCTTCACCGAATCCGGTTATCGACGTCCGCTCCGTCACCCGCCGATTCGGCAGCAAGACCGTACTCGACGACATATCGCTGCAAGTGGAGCGCGGAGAGGTGTTTGGCCTGCTGGGTCCTTCCGGCTCCGGCAAAACAACGCTGATCAAGCTGATCACCGGCATCGATAAAGCGGACGGCGGCTCCGTGCACATGCTGGGCGAACAGATGCCGAAGCTGGCCATGCTGCAGCGCTTCGGCTACATGGCGCAGTCGGATGCGCTGTACAACGAGCTGACCGCCAAGCAAAACCTGACGTTCTTCGGCTCTCTGTTCGGCCTGAAGGGCTCGCAATTATCGAAGCGGATCGAGACGGCTATGTCGATCGTTAATTTGCAGGATGATTTGAACAAAACGGTTGCCGCGTATTCCGGCGGGATGAAACGGCGGCTGTCGCTTGCGCTTTCCCTGCTGCATGAACCGGAGCTGCTCATACTTGACGAGCCTACAGTCGGCATCGATCCCGTACTGCGGCAGTCGATCTGGCAGGAGCTTAGCGACATGCGCAGGCGAGGAACGACAATCGTGCTGACGACGCATGTGATGGACGAAGCGGACAAATGCGACCGGCTTGGCCTCATCCGGGACGGCAAGCTGACCGCCATCGGCACGCCGGAAGCCATTAAAGCGAGCAGCGGCAGCGCGACGCTCGAGGAAGCGTTCATCGTTTACGGGGGAGGTGTCCGGGCATGAGAATTCGAGCGTTAGCCATTCGGATCATCCGCCAGTTCGTGCGCGACAAGCGGACGCTGGCTCTGCTGTTCCTTGCGCCGCTGCTTATTCTTACATTAATGAAGCTTGTTTTTAACGGCAACACGGTCGAACCGCAAATCGGCGCCGTTCAGCTGCCTGCCGCCTTAGTCGAGCGGCTTGAAGCCGCGGATGCGGAGGTGACCTCCTATGACGACTTCCAATCGGCGGAGCAGGCGCTTAAGGACGGCGTGCTGGACGCGGTGCTTTCGTTGAACGGCGGCAAGCCGGCCATCGAGCTGGAGGGCAGTGACCCTTCCAATACCAAAATGGTGCTTCTCCTCCTGCAGCGCACCATGAGCGCCGGCCTGCCGGCCGTTGCTCCTGATATCACTTACCTGCACGGCAGCGAGGAAATGGCTTCCTTCGATAATTTCGGTCCTGTTCTCATCGGCTTCTTCTCTTTCTTCTTTGTCTTCATGCTTGCCGGCGTGTCCTTCCTCCGGGAACGCACCAGCGGGACGCTGGAGCGTCTGCTTGCCACGCCGATCCGGCGCTTCGAGGTCGTGCTCGGCTATTTGTCCGGCTTCGGATTGTTCACGCTGCTTCAAGCGGCCTTGATCGCGTGGTTTGCCATCGACATCCTCGGCCTTTATATGGACGGCTCGATCTGGCTCGTGCTCATGATGAACCTGCTGCTATCCTTGACCGCCTTGACGCTGGGTACGCTCTTGTCTTCTTTTGCAAGCAACGAATTTCAAATCATTCAATTCATTCCGCTCGTCGTCGTGCCGCAGGTCTTCTTCTCGGGCTTGTTCAATTTGGATGCCATGACGCCGTGGCTGCAGAAGCTGAGCACGATTATGCCGCTTTATTACGGCGCCGACGCTATGCGCGGCATTATGATCCGCGGCGAGGGCTGGAGCGACATTCAGCTTGACGTCTATGTGCTTATCGGATTCTCGGCTGTCTTCGCGCTCCTGAACGTGATTGCCCTGAAGAAGCACCGCGCCATTTAATCCGGCTTCCCTTCTGTGCTATGATCATGGTTATTGGGACGAACGCGGGTAGAGCATGAAGGAGTTGTCCGTAAGATGAGCGAAACGATGGAACAATGGGTGGAAGAGCTGCTGAAGGGCGAGGGCTCCGGCGAGAAAATGACGGAGAAGCAGACGAAGATTTTGCAATCGGCCATTGAAGTATTTGCCGAGAAGGGCTACGCCGGCTCCTCCACCAGCGAAATCGCGCAGCGGGCCGGCGTTGCGGAAGGCACGATTTTCCGGCATTACAAGACGAAGAAGGATCTTCTGCTCTCGATCGTTGCGCCCGCGATGACGAAGCTGATCGCGCCGTTCGTGCTGCGCGGCTTCAACAAGGTGCTCGACAGCGAGTATGAGAGCTATGAAGGCGTCATTCGGGCGATGATCGAGAACCGGATCGAGTTTATAGCCAAACACCGCAATCTATTGCGGATTTTGCTTCAAGAGATTCCGTTTCATCCGGAGCTGCAGGAGCATTTTCAGAGAGATGTGCTCGTGAAGGTGCTTGGTCGTCTGCAGAAATTAGTGACAGGATTTCAAGCGAAGGGCCAGATGGTCGATCTGCCGTCCATGACGGTCGTCCGTCTCACCATTTCGGCGATCATGGGCTACATTGCGGTGCGCAGCCTCTATGGGGAGCGCAAGGACGCCGTCTGGGACGATGTGCAAGAGCGCGAGGCGACAATTACGTTCATCATGCGAGGACTTGGCATCGCCAAATAACGTTGTCACAATAAAACAGCACCTGCATCAGCTGCGCCGCCCCGGCGCCTGATGCAGGTGCTGTTGTCGTTTATCGCTGCGAGACGGATTCGCTCCGTTCGACAGCCGCGCTGTCCAGCAAGCGGAACCGCAGCAGCAGCGTGAGCGCCGCAAGCGACAGCAAGCCGCCGGCGACATAAGGCAACGTCAAATCCACCGTGAAGAGGAACGCGCCGAACAAAGGACCTACAATTCGGCCTAAACTGTCCATCGACGAGCTTAGCCCTGACGCGACGCCTTGTCCGACCGATGTCTTCTGCGTAATCAGCGAGGTGACGCATGGCCGGATCAGCGCATTGCCGATGCCGAAGATGGCCAGATAGATCGTCGCCGACAGCAAGGAATGCGCGGTCACAAGCAGCAGGAAGCCCGCCGCCGAGATGATGAGTCCGACTGTTATATACATGGGCTCTTGTCCTTTGCGGATCCGTCTGCGGACGACTCCGCCTTGAATAAGCGCCCCGACCAAACCGCAGACGAGGAACATGACGCCAACCTGAAGCGGCGTCACATCGAACCGTCTCATGCCGAACAGCTGCAGCGTCGCCTCCAGTCCGGCAAGCGACAGCGATACGATTAGCGCCAATATATACAGGTATTTCACCGAACCGGTAAACGCGCTCCAGCGAGACGGTTTAACCCCGCCCGTCTCTTGGCGCATTTCCGGCGTGAGCGATTCCGGCAGCTTCGTTACCGCGATCAAAAACGTCACGAGCGAGAGCGCCGCGGCCGCGAAGAACGGCGTATTCTGGGAGACAAGGCTGAGCAATCCGCCGAAGCCCGGCCCGATCGTGAAGCCGAGGCCGATCGACATGCCGACGAGCCCCATCCCGCGCGTCCGCTGCTCCGGAGGCGTCACGTCCGCCACATAAGCGACCATAACGGACGTCACCGCGCCGGAGAACAATCCGCCGAGCAATCGCGAAGCGTACATGATCGGAAGACTGCCGTCCGCGATGCCAAACAGCAGGAAGCTGGCCGCAAAGCCAAGCACGCCGGTCAGAATGACGGGACGGCGGCCGATCCTGTCGGACAGCGCGCCCCACAGCGGCGAGAGCAGAAACGATACGGCCGAGTAGATCGACAGCATCATGCCGGTATGAAACTCTACCGCTCCGGCATCCGCCTTTTTAATAAGCTCCGGCAAAACCGGTATAATAATCCCAAACCCGATAAATGTCGTTATAAGCATAATCATTACTATGCCGAGTCGTTTGTCTTTGTAATTGGTCATGTTGTTCCCTCCATTCCATCATCGTACCACATCTGCTTTGTGTCTTGTTATGAACAAATGAAGAACAAACAAGAGCAGCAGAACGGCTCCGCTGACCAGAAAAGGAGAATGAGGGCCGAGCATATCCCACAGCTTGCCCGACATAATGCTGCCGAATACCATGCCGAGACCTTCGATCGTCAGAAAGAAACCCCACACGGCGCCGCGCTCCGATTTCGGAATCGCCTGCGCGATCAGCGCATTCCAAGCCGGAATGATGCAAGCATAGCCAAGACCGACGAACGCGACGATTAACAGGACAAGCGGAAGCGACCTCGTGTAGCCGAGAATCGACAGCGAGGCGGCGGCGGTGATAAAGCCAAAATGCAGAAACCATTTTGTCCCGAAGCGATCGACCCATTTGCCAACCGGAATTAAGCCAAGCACGGTCACCGCTCCCCCGGCAACTAGGTACATGCTATATTGCTGTGGCGTGAGATGAAGCACTGTACGCGCATATTGAGTCAGCACAGGTGTAAGCAGCCCTAGCGCGAAGTTCTGCGTGAACATCGCAGGGTACAGCAGCTTGCTTGCGTGCAAGGAGCTGCTCACCTTTGCAAAATAACGGCGAACCCGCTCCGGCAAAGACAGCTTCTCGCGGGCAAACTCCGATGTCGCTGCAACCGGAGCCTCGCGGTTCTCCAGTTCCATGGAACGCTTTCTCCCCGGCAGCAGGAACGCAATCACGATGACGACGATCATCATTCCGATCAAAATCCGGAAAGCAGGGGCATACGTATGCACGATAAAGAAATTGATGACGATCGGCCCGCAGCCTACGCCTGTCAACCACGCCATGTACACGACGCTCATGATCGTGCCGCTCGCCTCGTTTCCGGCTACGGTCGTAGCCCCGTTAATGACGCAGGGCCACAGCGGCGAAGTGCCTATGCCGAGAAGCAAACAGGCGATCACAATCCACTCCATCCCGTGCATGAATGCGACAATCAGCACCGACGCGGTCGTAAACAGGACGCCGAAAAGCATGACGTAACGATAGCCGATGCGGTCGATGACCCACCCGAGCGGGCTGCGAAACGCGTTATCGCCGATATATTGAAGCGCAAGCGCCCATCCGACCGCATACGCGGACAGATCGAGCACCTGCCTCATATAAACAGGAAGAATCGAGACGAGCAGAGCACCCTTCACGAATTCAACCAAGTACATAATAATGAGCAGCTGGACGACGAATGGCGACGACAATACTTTTTTTCCCGCCCAGCCCTTACTGATTCTCATGTTCGTTCCCCTTCCCGCTCATAAATCGGATTGGCTTTGTAGACTCTATTCTCAACAAAAATGTTGCTTGCAATCCCCCCTAGTTTTGCTATACTGGGCTTTGTTTGTTATCAATCCACACGAAAGGCTGGGATGAATGCTATGGATCATACCCGGACCCCGCTGTTTACCGCCCTATGCGAACATGCGGCCAACAACCCTGTACAGTTTCACATTCCCGGACATAAAAAAGGACTAGGCAGCGACTCTGAATTTCGCGAATTCATCGGCGACAATGCGTTGTCGATTGACCTCATAAATATTGCTCCGCTGGATGACCTGCACCAACCGACCGGCGTCATCGAAGAAGCCCAGAAACTGGCAGCAGATGCTTTCGGTGCTGATTATACCTTTTTTTCGGTACAAGGAACAAGCGGCGCCATCATGACCATGATTCTGACCGTCTGCAAGCCGGGAGATAAAATCATCGTGCCCCGTAACGTGCATAAATCGATTATGTCGGCCATTATTTTCGCCGGCGCACGCCCGGTCTTCATCTCGCCTGCCCGTGACTCCAATCTCGGGATCGATCACGGCATTACGACGCGCGCGGTGAAGCGCGCGCTCGATCGCCATCATGACGCGAAAGCCGTTCTCGTGATCAACCCGACCTATTACGGCATTTGCGCCGACTTGAAGGAAATCGTGGAGCTCGTGCACAGCTACGACATTCCGGTCCTTGTCGACGAAGCGCATGGCGTGCTCATTCATTTCCACGAGAAGCTGCCGATGTCGGCGATGCAAGCCGGCGCGGATATGGCTGCGACAAGCGTTCACAAGCTCGGCGGCTCCATGACGCAGAGCTCCGTGCTAAATGTGCGCAACGGGCGGATCAACCCGCAGCGCGTGCAAACGATTATCAGCATGCTAACGACGACGTCGACGTCGTACATCCTGCTCTCCTCGCTTGATACGTCTCGCCGCAACTTGGCGATTAACGGTCATGACATTGCGGAACGCGCCATCGAGCTTGCGCAACTCGCGCGTACGGAAATTAACAAGATGCCGGGCCTCTACTGCATCGGCGAAGAAATTCTCGGCGGCGAGGCGACTTATGATTACGATCCGACCAAGCTGGCCGTTCACGTCCGCCATCTGGGCATGACCGGCTACGAGGTGGAGAATTGGCTGCGCGAGCACTACAACATTGAAGTTGAGCTCAGCGATATGTATAACATTCTCGCGCTTGTAACGCCGGGCGACACGTCGGATTCCGTCGGAACGCTGCTCACGGCGCTTCGCGATCTGTCCGAGCAGCACCATGCGAATGAGTCGAATGAGCTTGTGGTGAAGATTCCTGAAATCCCGCACCTCTCCCTCACTCCGCGCGAAGCGTTCTACTCGGAAACCGAAGTGGTGCCGTTCAAGGAATCGGCCGGACGCATTATCGCCGAATTCATTTACGTCTACCCGCCGGGCATTCCGATTCTGCTTCCGGGCGAGGTCATCTCCCAGACGAATATCGATTATATCGTCGATCACGTCGAGGTCGGCCTGCCGGTGAAAGGTCCAGAAGATCGCAGCATTCAATTCGTAAAGGTTATCGTAGAGGAAGAAGCCATTTCATAGTTCTGCTAAAGCGTGCATGTTTCTCACTAGTCCCCGGTCTTATACGCCTCAGCGTGTATGCTTCGGGGACTTTTTGCGCAACTTCCAGCCTCTCATTTGGCTCTTATTGTCAATCCTTTTTCAGAATGCTATGATGTGGAAGGGGGTGGGCATAATGGGTCAAAGCGCTTACATTAAATTTGTGCAAGGTTCGGCAGTCGAACGTCTCAGCCTCGATGAGGTGAAGGAAAGGCTGGGCCGCTACCGGGAACAGACCTCGTTAACGGGCCGGCAGCTTGGATGGGACTACACGGAATCCGCATTTCCTTATACGGTTGAAACGAAGCCGGGGGAAGAGAATCGGTGGTTTTATTTGAAGGGCACCTCGCCGCAGTATAACTACATTTTATTTGGCGTCGGCTCGCAAGAGGTCGGCGATCAGTCCGTTTCGCATGTGCAGGTTGTGCTTCCGGATTCGGCCACGCATGGCGATAAATCCAAAGCCAACGAGCTTTGCAAATACTTTGCGAAGCACCTGAAGGCCGAATTGACGATGTTTAACGGCAGAACCATTTACTATAATCCTCGCAAGTAAACGACAAAAAAAACTCCGAGCCGCTAGGGCATCGGAGTTTTTCATTTGAAACGCAAAGGGCCGGTTCGGCACCCTAGCCTTCATTCTCGCTTCTTGCGATTTCTTCATAGATCTTCGTGACGCGTTCCCATTCAGCATCATCTTCGATACCTACCAGGAAAGCTTCGCCGTCTTCTTCCTCGATACGGAAAATAACGCCGTCAGCTTCCGGATCGTTGCGGTCGAGCAGTACGGAATACACTTGATCTTCAGATTCAAACGTAAATACCATGACCATTTCACGCTCAATGCCTTCTTCGTCAGTGACAAGGAATACGTGTTCTTCGTGATCATGATCGTGGTTGCAATTCTCATCATGCACGTGATCGCTCATTGGTTACCCTCATTTCCATTGATGATTCATTCCCTCGTATCGTATCATGGAACATCTCCATGGTCAAACGAAAGCGCTGCAACCGTTCGGGTTGCAGCGCCTCTCTATTGCTATGAGGTTTTGGCCGTGATCGTCTTCTCGGAAACCGGTTTCCACTCTTCGCTGCCGGCCATCTTCATGTAAAACTTGATCGTATATTTGCCCGCCGTATCGAACGTATAGGTCGTGTCGTCAGTCCGATACCAGAAATTATCTTTTTCGATCGTAACGTTCTTCGATTGAATCAAGGACTCATTGCCTTGAGGGTCCTCGATCGTTACCTTCACTGCGGAAATATCGGTCAGCAGATTATCGATTTGCGCAAATACTTTGAACGTGATCCGGTTGCCTTTCACGACATTGCCGAAAATCGTAGAGTCCTGGAACAAAAACATGTGCACGTTCGGCTTATACAGCGTAACCTTCTTCGTGTCTTCATCCCAGAGAACGATCGATTGCAGCGTATTCGCGATCTGGCGAACCGCTAAATACGTTTTGCCGTCAGTAAGCATGCCTGCGTCGTCCAGCTCATTCCCGTTCACGATGACCCGTACCCGTTGCGAGGCGGAATCCGCGAAGAGCATCGTGCCACCCCACAGCGACAACACTAACGTCAAAATGAAAAGCTTTCTGAACTTCATGGCAGCAAACCCTCCGTCCGTTTATCTGGATGTATGGTTATACTCACCAAGTCGTCCAAAGTTGCGCCAGTACAAAAAAATTTTTCCTTGCCAAAACTTGTCATAATATGCTGGAATCTGCGCTTTCCTGGGAAATACTAATTGGGGAATAATCGGTTCGGTTTAATCCGTTAGACGTACGTTTTGGTCAAAATGCACGGAACGCCTTGCCCCACTGCTCCCGGCTTTCGCATGCTTTCGTAATAGCGCATTCCTCTTGCGCACGGCGTCTTGCAAACCTTGCATGTGTCTGACAGAACGAGCTTCATTACCGCCTGTTTGCGGTCAGTCGTTTTCTTCTTCTTCTTAACGGTTTTACCTTTGCCAGCCATATCGATCCCGCACCTGCCCATCTTCGCATTCCGTTCATAGCTATCGTATGTGCAGGTAGGCAAGTGTGTGCTTGGCTGTCGTTTGCTGATGAAATTTGAGAGGTTTTTCTTTCCATTCAGGAAGTGAAATGATAAATTGAAAGATATCGTACCGCTTAGGGAGGATGCCCGATTGGATATTCAAATGCTCGGAACGGGCAGCGCGTTTGCCAAAACCTATTTCAACAACAACGCGCTATTCTATACAGATCGACATACCCTATTGCTCGACTGCGGCATCACCGCGCTGCTCTCGCTGCATCAGCTTGGTAAATCCGTCAACGAGATTGACGCCCTTCTGATCAGCCATATCCATGCCGACCATATCGGCGGTTTGGAGGAGCTTGCTTTCCAAATGAAGTTTATCTTCAAGCGCAAGCTGACGCTCTACATCCATGAATCTTTAGTACGCTCCCTCTGGGAAAGCTCCTTGAAGGGCGGGCTGCTGCAGGATGAATGCGCCTCGCTGGAGGACTATTTCGATGTAAGGCCGCTGCAGACCGGTGTAAAGACCGAGCTGCTGCCCGGGTTTGCTGTCGAAGCGATCCGTACCGAACACATTCCGAATAAGCTAAGCTACTCCTTCTTGATTAACGATACCTTCTTCTATTCCGCGGATATGAGGTTCAATCCCGAGCTGCTGGATAGGCTGGTCAAAAACGGCGTACAGACGATCTTCCACGATTGCCAGCTGAAGCCGCCGGGCGCCGTGCATACGACATTAGACGAGCTGCTGTCGCTGCCGCAATCCGTTCAAGAACATGTCTGGCTGATGCACTATGATGACAGCAAAGCGGCATACGAAGGCAAGACAGGCGTCATGCGCTTTGTCGAACAACATAAACGGTATACCTTTTAATGCCATAAAATAAAAAGCCCGCTGCTCTGAACTGCAGCGGGCTTTTGTCGTTCTTATTAGAAGTTCGGCAGCTGATCCAGATTATTAGTCGGATCCCCGTCCGCATCGCCGCGAATGTAATGGCCGCCATCTTTTCCTTTAAACACATTGACTCCTGCCAGCGTGCCGTTGTTCGCTTCGGCAAGAGCTTGCTCATAATTCAGCACACGGCCTGATGAAGTCTTAAAAGCCGTTAAATCGCCATCGCCGTTTTTTTGCGTAGCCACGATCGTTTCACGCGTACCGCCGGCCTGAACGCCTTGCTGCTCCATTCCTGCATCGAACATTCTTGTAATCCTCCTTTGCGATAGTCGCCAAAGTAGGATAGCTCACCATTCGCTTAAATATACATCTGAAAGCCAAAAAAATCCGGAGTGTCCTTGTCGGACACTGCCGGATTTATGGGTTGTTTTCCTCATGAAGCGGAGGTTTATACTGGCGCGAGCTTGACGCGCCCGGTAATGCCGGTGTCAATCCCCTCGATTTATTTGGCGAGTCATAGACATCACTGAACACCGACCGCGTTGTTGGATAAACCGTTCCTATCACGCTCTCCGTTTGAACAGTTCTTTTGGCAGAGACCGTGACCGAAGCATGCTGCTGCAAGCATCCGGAGCAAATCACCAGACAACAAACAGCGCCAATCGCCCTTCTCAACTATACCACTCCCTAGAGGTTGCCATCTTGGGACTAGTATACCCGAGCCGTTTCCGATGCAAACTTGCGCCGTGTTTACCGCTTTGATTTCGCTTCCGGCGGCAGCTTCCTCCTCCAAACGAAGGCTTCATCGTAAGCAACCGAGTCATGGATCACCACTTTGGCCACACATACGCACACCGTACCGACGATACCGAACAATCCAACCAACCACACCGCCAAATGGGCAGCTTCCGCCACTAGACAACCCGCCTTTCCAAGGATAGACGCTTGAGTACACTTTATGCGGGTTTGCATGCATTTAGAATATTTTATCGTAAACCTGTTGACTTCCTTTAGATCGTCTGATATATTATTACTTGTCGCTAGCAAAACACGAAAGAGAAACACACCATATGATCTGGTAGCTCAGCTGGGAGAGCACTATCTTGACAGGGTAGGGGTCACAGGTTCGAACCCTGTCCAGATCACCATAACTTAAACGTCCAAACCCGCGGAAACGCTGGTTTTTTTCTTTTGTCTGCTGGAAGCTACACACCAGTGCCAATGCGAGTTGATGCGAATCTGATGCGAATCGTTATTTTTACTGCGTACGTAAGTATATTTTATACTTCTAAATAGGCCTTTTATCAATGACATCTATGACAAGCGCCCAACCCCTTGATACTTCTGGGATTGAGTCGTTTTTTATGTCTTAGTTGCTATGACAGGATTATGACGGTGAAATACGAAAAAGCCCTAAACCCCATGGTATCACTGGGTTGTGGGCTTTCAGCATTTTTTCATAGTACTATGACAGGATTACACTAATTTGACCCGGCAACGAACTCGATGATAAACCAGCTATCTCGTTCCCATACCTGCTCCTGCAACTTCGTAGCCATCCGCACTTCACTGTTGCTCACCGCAAAATGTACCAATGCTCCGCTCGGAAAATTCAGCAATGGTTCGGAAGGCTTGCCCTTTGGACGGGGATCGCGGTCGAATCGATACTGTTCCACAACGTACCTGCCGTACTACGCGCAATCGGTTGGCTTCATATTTCTCCTGCAGGTCCGGGTTCATCGCCAACGCGGGCAAGGTCTTTTTGTTTTAGCGCCAGCGCTCTAATTTTTTTAAAAACTTTTTTGTATACATTTTATTAAGAAAAAATTTTTCAATCCTATTCATATCTGATTCCTGAAACTTTTTTAAACTGAATGCATAAAATTCATCGAATGAGGCATCAGGATGCACCCATTCGCCGTTTTGGTAGCAATGGTGACAGTATTTCTCGGACGGTGTCCCGCCTTTTTCCGTTCCAAATTCGCCCGACTTTTTCATGGGCATTCCACAGCTTTGACACTGGTTTAGTTTTGCCATTTTCATTCCTCCTATTTTACTAAATTTTGAATTTGACTTCATCCCCATTTACCCGTTAAAACTGATTCTTCGATGCACATCTATCTTATTCCTCTTATCTAGGAAATCAAGAAAATGGTCCTTATTGGTGATTCCATTAATAAAACCTCTCCTATTTTTTATTTTGTTATCCATCTCGACTATCATATAATTTGTTCAAGTTGGTTTCTCAGTAAACTGCCCGTTCGTATTATGAGGTCAGCCAGTTTTTACTGGTTGACCTCTTTTATCTTTAGCCTAGTACCTCATCGTTCTCATAAACTCCGCGAGTAGTCGAGCAGCTGGTACATTCGCTGCCTAGCATTATTCGTCCACGCGATCGGGCTGCTTATTATGCTGTTACATCATTCAAATCGGATAAAAGAGTGTTCCAATATTCGGATTAAACGATTCCTTCGGCTTCATGTAATACACGTTTGTCGTGATAGATGACATGATAGCCGCACAACGCCAAGTTCAGGAATCGTCCAATTTCTCTCCGGCTGTCTGCCTATCGCGCTTGCAGCGTAGCGTCGATTTTGTGGTATTCGGTCGATTTGAGCCGTACCTTCATACAACGGAGGAACTAGAGAAAAAGTAAGAGTTCCAGAACGAGGTTGCCCATGATGCTCTGCATTATTTCTGCCACTAAAGTTCTCCACCCTTGAGTAAAAATGTTTACCATAACATTCGCCCACCTTCTCCTTAGAAAATGGTGGGCGAATTGCTTGTTCTTATGTGGCGATTAGTTACAAACGAGAAGCCTCGCATGATGCGGACGAAGCTCGATCGTTATTCGATCGGCATACACACCAAGCTCCTCATCCGTCCAATAATCGGTGATTGTGCAAGATTGCGGCAATGCTACTTCCACCGCAGTAGGTTCATCTTGGTCATTGAACACAGCGATTACAAGTTTATCTCCCACTTGTAATCTGCCGACCTTGAAGCTAATATCATCAAACTTCGCCGCAACGTTAGTAGGTTGGAGTAGCTTCCGCAGCGTCGATCTTGCTCGATCGGATTGCACGAGCAAGCTGTCTCCAGAGAGAACCATTCCGCCGGAGCAATAGATATGTGCGGCATGGAACCCAAATTCATCTTCTGTCAGTTTGCTTTCGGTTGGCAGGAACGATCCGTCAGGCAGTATTTGATTTTCCAGGTGATTCTCCATGTAATTATCCAGAAGCACACAATCCGGATCATTCACCCACAACTCATTATGCTGCCAATTCCGCCAAAAGTTCTCCTTCGCATTCTTTTTAAATTTACTCCAATCGTATGCGATATCATCGGTAATTCTCATGCCATGAACGACGCCGAGCGAAGGCCACATCGGTGCATTGCAGCCAAGAATGAAGCTATCTGCTCCAGCCCCTTCGAGTATAGCCTGCATCCCTTCTCGGTAAGCCTCAACCCTAGTCGTATTCGGCTTGTAGTAGGTACCTCCGTGCAGAGCGCCCCACATAGTCGCGTCTAATTTGAAGAACCTGTTGCCCCACTCTTCACGCATCGTATGGAAAACATACTTCAGATAGTTTTGCGCTCCCGGGTGCGTCCCATCCAGCATATACCATGGGCCGTTGCGCCATCCGCCGAATGAAACCGTGTCGGATGCGAGCGGACTGCCGCTTGCGTCTTTCACAAACCAATCTGGATGATTTCGGAATAGGTCGGAATCCTTCTCCGCTATGAAAGGAGCTACCCATATTGCCGGCTCCAGCCCTTTATCCAAGATGGTACGACAAAGCGCTTTCATATCTTGAAAAGCAGGACCTGGAATTAACCAATCCCCCATGTAAGTTTGGTATCCGTCATCAATGAGGACGTATTTGAGCTGCTCAGGATACTCCGCAGACATGACATCCATATTGGCTTCTACATCAGCTTCTGTGACCTCAGGTCCATACCAATACCAGGAGCACCAACCGGTCGGCACTTCCGCTGCTTCCAAGAGTGGATGATATGTACGAATGGTTTCGGCCACTTGGGCGAAGAGCTTATTATGATCTTGACCTTGTACGATTTCAAAATGCTCCAGCTCCCAGCTTTCGCCAGCCTCTATTCGCACCCCATCCGTTACAAGCACAATTTCAATCGTTCCTTGAACGAGCCTAATCTCACCGTTAAACCGATGACAGGAGGTAAAAGCCAAGAGGATAGCATCAGCATCTGCTGGGGACAGCAGGGCGAGATTATAAACGGTTTGGAAGCCTTCGGCTTGAGGGATTTTGTAATGGTCGCGATCGCTATACCCCGATATGAGGCTCACATTAGCAATTGTGCCGGCATACTGCGAGAGCTTGCTGTAGCCTTCACCGTACACAGGAGTGCTAGCATCAAATGGCAAATCGCGTTGGAACAGGACGATTTCTTTAATGCTGCAGCCTGTCTCTCCCCGGTTAATAAGCGTGGAAGCACAGCTATCCCCGCTCCAATGGCGCTGAAGCTCTAGCTGCTCAGGCGCAGCCTCTTCATTTCCGACCAACCTTACGAAAGAGCTCGCTTGCTTCAGATGAAACTTGTTGTCTGGCATTGTCCAATCCTCCACCTGTTAAGAGTACGTATTTGTAACTCATCTTACTAGAAACAAGGTGAAGCTGGCTTTGGAATATGCTATACTTTTTGCACAATTCGAGGATAAAATGACGTATATTCGCCAAAGGGGACATCAAGCAGATGGCCGATCAGATTAGACAAACCACATTCGAAGACATTCGCTCTCGTATCGTAGGCGCAGGCGTTTATCCTTTTCGTCCGCGAGAGATCGTCAATCCCCGGCTGCCATATGCGCACTCGTTTGTTTATATTAAGCGTGGCAAAGGAATCGTCACGATCGACGGAATCGAGTACCGGGCGAAACAGCACGACTTGTTCTACTTCGAGCCGGGCATCGTGCACAGTTACGCTGCTGACAACGAGGACCCGATGGTACATGCGTCGGTGTACGTGGATTTGCTCTGGAACACAAGCCCGAAGCTCAAAGGCGACACAGGTCTCAATGAGCATCGGTTTGAGAAATATGATCCTAAGCTGAGCGCAGCACGTATCGAATTTATTGCACAATCACAGCCACCCGTGCAGTGGCCGCCGGCTGTCCAAACATCCATTCCTGCTCATGCGGATTGGCTGGAAGCCTTCTTATCAGTCATCCGCCATTTCGACTCGAATGATTTTTCGACCGCCATCTTGCTTCGTTCGTTGTTCGAGACCTTCATGGTTGGATTTGTACGTTTCTTGGCTCATCCCTTTGAACCTACCGATCCTCGTATACGCCGCACCATTGCATGGATGCAAAGCCATACGACCGAGGATTTCCAGCCTGAGGTTTGGGCGAATACCTTCCATATCAGCGAAGCGTATTTGTACGAGCTGTTCCGCAAAGAAACGGGCGACAGTCCGCACCAGTACTTTATGAGCTGTCGACTTGAACAAGCAAAAACCGAGCTCCGCGAGACGAACCTTTCGGTTACAGACATCGCGGATAAGCTCGGCTTTTCCTCTGTACATTATTTTTCGAGACAGTTCTCGAAGCATCTTAACGAATCACCCAATCAGTACCGGAAGCGTGTGCGGATGCCAATTCCATGAGCCTCCATAAGATCCACACAAACGCATAGGATTATAAGCCGCTGTCTCAATATCCGTCATTCCAATGGCTCGGGTAGATCATGGAGGAAATAACGTCACCATGCTCCGAGATACGGCTGGGACGCGATTTTATTTTCGGCAGATAAAGATCAGTTCATTGTGGTCTGCGGTAGCCGGTTCGTCGCTGAAATCTCCAAAGATCTGTATGTCGCTGAAGCATGCGCGCTCAAGCATCAACACCAACTCGTTCTTCGTATAGTCATCCAACCTTTGCGTGTGAACTTCCTCCTTGATAAGGTCTCCTTCGTGCCACAGCCGGAGTCGCATCTGACGGGTGGCCACGTTCTCCAAGGGATCTGTCTCAAGTGTCCGTCCAGCTATTTCCAGCTCCATTCCGTCGGCCAGGCGCTGGTGCTCACTGGATGCGGGCCATCCCTCGGGTTCGGCCTGCCTGTACTCAGGCAACCTCGCCAGCCAAGCGGGCGGATCGTTCCATCGCGCCGTGTAGTTGAATGCGAACGTGCCGCCTGGACGTAGATGCTCATGGCAGCGCTGCATTGCCTGCATAGTCAGACGACGCTCTCCACCGAGACCAATCACTCCGCAGGCAAATATCGTCCTGTAGCGCCTGGGCAGATCCAGCTCGTGCATTGCCTGCGCATAGAGCCGGAGTGAAAGGCCTTGCTTTGCTGCTCGCTCCTGGCAGACTGCAAGCATATCCTCCGAGTAGTCGCAGCCATCCACATCCAGACCAGCCTGCAAATAGAGGAGCAACAAGCGTCCACCGCCGCAGCCCAGATCAAGCGCCGGTTGTCCGGACGTCTCGATCAGCTTCTTGTAGTACGCCGCTTCCGGACCAGCTTCCGTCCACAATTCGGCATGCGCCCGCGCGACAAGACCATAGTGCCATATTTGGGGTCGTTGCATATTTTGATGACCTCCTTCGATATTGTTGAGACTAGACCAGCGAAAGTCAACGTACACACTGATGCTACACGCCCAGGCCGTGCAGGAGCCTCGGATAATCCCGCCAGAAACTGAACGTCCTCGTCCGTCTCAAACAATCTGGTCGTATAAGTCGGCGCACCATTACGCGATAATTTGATCTTCATTCAACAAGTTAACGGCCTCCATTCGTTATGGAGGGTTACGCTAACGTCGTCCTCCGTATCGTAGCGGTTGCGATGTTCGAGTTGTCATTCATCGGAATCACCCTTTCTGAATGGATACGCCGCGTGCCGCGACAGGTTCATCATGGCATGGGCGACTTGTATCATAATAGGTAATAGTTGATTAAAATCAAAATTGTCGTACGGAATAGGGACCGTAATTAATTTTCTGCGCTATAAAAAAGGAAACTGCAATTTTACGGAGTCCGTGTTATTAAGCAGAGCTGGTCATATGATCGGCTGTCGCGTTATTTATGAGGAGCTTCCATTAAACGCCTTCCATGCTTGACAATCGTTTTTTCTTAGCAACCCCAATAACACATTTACGCCCACGCCCAGTGTTTTAATTTCAAGAATGATAAACAGCAAAAGGAGTCTAGTTCCACTAGACCCCTGCTTACTCCACGATATTATTTAGCTCCAGTATTACGAAGCGTCATTGTATTTGTGTTGGTGTTAAACTCAACTGTAATTCTTTGATCTAAAGTAAAACCGAATAAGGCTATATCGTTATTGTTAAGTCTCAACAAATTTCCGGGCGGATCATCTTCAAACGAATCCAACGTGAGGATTAATTTCTTGGAGATGCTGCCTCTTTTCACTGTTATGGATTTACCAATAGGCAAGTCGGTACCTCGCGAGGCGAACGTGGCCGCTAGGTCAAAATTAACAGAAACCTCACGCGTTTCAGTTCCGATTGATATAAGCATAGCTGTTGTTTTTGCAGTCGCCATTACATCTGTCCTCCCCGAAACAATTAAATGTGCTTGTGCCTTTTTACTGTATGCGAACGACTAACTTTGTGACACATCCCCTGGGGTACTCGATTTACAAGTCGGCTGCCCCTTCTCTGTATCCACCTATACCCTATGAAAAATGAGCAAACAAAAAAGGCATCCCTGTTCAAACAGGAACGCCTTGTTGAATCATGCCTTCCTTCTAGACCACAGGACAACCGGTATCAGAAGCAAGGACAGGAACCCTCCAGCCAAGGAGAGTGTCGAATAGCTGGAATGCGCCACCACCATGCCGGACAATGCACCTCCTGATGCCCCGGCGAGAGCGATTAGAACATCCACCGTTCCTTGTGTCTTGGCGCGTGTCTCAGGCGTCGTGGCATCGACGATCGTTGCTGTTCCACTGATAAGGCCGAAATTCCACCCAAGCCCAAGCAGCGCCAGCGCAAGTACGAGAAGTACCATGGAGTCACCTGGTGCGAATGCAGCGAGTAGCCCAGCTAAGAGCAACGTCACACCGGAGGCATAGGACATTGGCTTTCGGCCGTACTTATCGACGAGAATGCCTGTGAGCAGAGAAGGTAGATACATGGCGGCAACATGAATTCCGATCACCATACCAACCTCTCCGAGCCCATGGCCGTGATGCTTCATATGAATAGGTGTCATGGTCATAATGCCAATCATCACAATCTGAGTTAACACCATCACCGATGCCCCGACCATGATCCCCCGTCTATTTACACTCGCTTCCAGAATATGTGATTGCGCTGTGCTTCTCTGGCTATCTTGTGCACGTTGCGCGTCTGCAATAGCTTTGGCCACGAATAATGGATCCGGTCGCAGGAAGATGAGCAATACGAATCCAGCCAATAAATAGGCAACAGTCGCCAGCATGAATGGGCCGGATAACGCAGGAGCTCCCAATGAAGTCGCAATCCGACCAGTAAAATTCACGAGATTCGGTCCGGCAACCGCGCCAAATGTCGTGAAGACCATGGCCGTACTTATCGATTTGGCCCGCTGTGTTGGGAGCGCGAGATCCGTACCGGCATATCTGGCTTGCAAGTTGGTAGCCGTACCTGCTCCATAGACTAGCAATGAAACGAAGAGAAGCGCGATACTATTGAAGACAGCTGCCAGAACAACACCTGCAGCACCAATTCCGCCTGTTAAAAAACCCGCAGCAAGTCCCGCACGACGCCCTGAACGTTGAGACAGACGGCCGACGATGAGCGCAGCGGCAGCGGATCCTAATGTAAATAGTGCAGTCGGAACACCAGCATAGCTGTCTGTTCCGAGCATATCCCGTGCCAGCAGCGCCCCTACCGTGATCCCTGCCGCCAATCCCGCTCCGCCAAACATCTGAGAAGCAATGACGATGATCATCGTTCTTCTGTACAGCTGACGCTGTTTCTCAGGGGAATTCACGTATGGCATCAGTGATTCCCCTCTGCCAGCTATTTGTTTGATAATCAATTCAGTTTGGTTCGACATGTATCTCTCCCCCTATTCTGTAACCCATGGACGGAATTTGTATAGCGTTCATCATTTTCACTGCGCTTGAAATCACAAAAAAGCCTCGTCGAAGATATATAACCGTTCAACTAGGCATCTGATTAATATAATGTATTTATCCACTCCAAAATGCAACTAAAAGTAAAACAGGCATGTACCTCTCGAAAGAACAAAGAACGTGGGAGAGGAAGTACATACCTGTTTGCGTTTGTCATGCTGCTTATGAGAACTGTGTCTTTGGAAATCTAGTTCATATCTTAAACAAGGATGGCTCTGTAAATTAGCTTAGAGCGTTCATCGACGGATTCGAACGTATTGCTGAGCAATTGCGTGTTCGGCTCCAAGAACAACGGAACTGACAAAAATTGATTCTCATTCAGGTAAAAGCACAATTCTTTCCTATTGTTTGCATATTTAACCTGATGAAGAGTGATAAGCTTCGGCGGTGCAAGCGGATCAAGATCGAGCTGGTCTTCGATCCGGATCTCCACCAAACGGCCGATCCACCCGGCCAGCGCTTCTTCCCAGTCCATATCAGATGCTCACCTTCCTTTTCAGACGGCAGCTGCCTGCGTCTTCCTTAGGAGTAACAGTAAGCTGATACCCGGATAACCAATCCCAGCAATCCGACTCCATTTTACCTTCCAGGCGACTAATCACTTCCGCTTCTGTCGTTAGCGGTGTTAATCCGTTCGCCTCGACCACGATAATGGAAAGTTCGTCTTCCTTTCTTCCATAGGCGTGCCACTTAGCTCCAGAGCCTAACACTCTTGACATTTCTAGCTGAACTTCGCTCAACAGCCTCTCATTGTCGTCGTTATCATGTATGAAAACAAGATTAAGCTCGTACTCGCTAGGCATTCTGTCCACTTCCGATCCATTTCTCACGCTGCTTCGTAATATCACTGAATAGAGCGGCGTAATGAACAACTTCTCCCGTTTCATTGCGAACCGCGCTGATCGTCAGCCATTCAGCATAAATTTCGCCGTTTTTCTTACGGTTCCAAATTTGACCTTGCCAAAACCCGATTTCCTTGATTTCTCTCCACATCTGTTTGTAAAAATTCGAATCTTGTATACCCGACTTCAGTATACTCGGATTTTTCCCGATCACTTCTTCTTCGGTATAGCCGGTCAGCCTCGAGAATGAGGTGTTGACACGCATGATTCTACCCTTCAAATCTGTAATGATGATGCCTTCCCTCGTATAATCGATGACACGCTGTGCCAAGCTTAGCTTCTCTTGATAGAACAAGAAGAAAACAAGGATCATGCTAGCGAGCGCTACTAACGCTAGCGCCATGAAGCCGATTGCGTAATGACCGGTGATGTTGAACAGCATCGTTAGCATGAGCGGCGGGAAAAATCCGCCCAAGCCGCCAAACGCGGAAATTAGACCGTTGGCGATACCTGCTTGTTTCGTAAAGTACAGCGGTACCAGCTTGAAAATCGTTCCGTTCCCCGTGCCTGCGCAGAAGGCTATCGTTAAGCAGCCTACTGTATACCAGGTCATATCCGGAGCGAAAGATAAAATGATTGCCGCGATCGTCAAACCGGTAAACACAACCATCAAAATTTTAAACGGATTGAACTTGTCGCCAAGCCATCCGCCGACAGGCCGCATTGCGGTTGCCAGCAGGATGAAACCGCCGACGCGCATACCTGCATCTACTTTGCTCAGTTCGAAATGAGAAACGAGGAAGTTCGGCAGATAGACGGTAAACGCGACGAACGAGCCAAACGTGATAAAGTAAAACAAACAAAGCAGCCATAGCTTGCTGTTTCGGTAAACGTCTTTGATTTGCTTGCCGAGCGGCGTGTTTACCTTAGGCTCGTTCTTGTCTCCAAGGAGGAAGCTAAGAGCAGCCATCACGACCAACAGAATGCTGTAGATGAGCACCGTTTTCGACCAACCGATCTGATTCGCCACCACTGGCGCACCGAACGTAGATACCGCTGTACCCAAGTTGCCAATCCCGTAAATGCCGTTAACGAAGCCGTGGCGTTCTTTCGGATAGTATTTCGGCAACGATGTAACTCCGACTGAGAACACCGCACCTCCGATGCCAAGGAAAAATCCGCCGATAATCAAATCCTGGAACGAATCCGCTTGGCTGAGCCAGAACACCGGAGCCAGCGCTAGTATGAAGCTAATGGTGAACAGCTTTCTCGCGCCGAACCGGTTCGTCCAGTAGCCGATGGGCACTCTCAAGACGGAGCCGAGCAGCACCGGAATAGCCGTAACCAATGTCAACTGACCTGACGTCATTTTAATTTCGTCTTTAATGTACGGCATGAGCGAAGATAAGATAACCCATACCGCGAATCCGAGAACTAGACTTATTGTTTGCAGCGGCAGCTGTCTGCTTTTAACGTTCATACGCAATCACGTTCCTTTCTGTAAATCCATATTGCGATTGGGAACAGAACGATATTACATACGGCAAAGATAAGAACTTCGCGGAACTTGTCATAGAAAAAAGCGTTCACTGCCAGCTGTGTACATACGATGTTTAAGAACAAGACAACGCTAAGCCCGATAACTCCTCTCCAGCTACGTTTCATATCGCTTCACTCCCGTGGCGAAGACGGCGCCGCTATCCGTCTTGAGTAAAATTTCCGGCAGTGGGCGTTTCGGCGGGCCAGCCGTCGGCTTTCCTGTATGCACGTCGAAAATGCCGTGATGGCAAGGACATAACAGCTCGCCATCCTCCTTGCTCCAAAACACCGGGCACTTCAGATGCGTGCAGGCGTTCTGGTACGCTTTATACTCGTTTTCGCCCAGCCGGACGAGCAGCGCGGAATCGTGCTCTCCAGGATAAGCGAATTCAATGGCATCGCCGACATTAAGGCTGGCAGCATCGGCAATCTTTTTCGGATCGTACGTTTTCTTCTTTATGCCGGTCAATTCGTTAAAAGCAATCGTACCCCAAGGCAGCGTCGAGACGGCGAACACGCCAGCCGCGCCAACCATCATCTTCATGAAACTGCGACGATCGAGCTTTCGTTCGCCGGCTTTTTCGATATTATGCGTATAATTATCTTCGGAAAACGGGATGCTCCCATTCTTTCCTCTCTGCTCCCGATCCATACGGCTCATTCCTCTCTTCATCAAAACAGTTTCTGACTGCCTTGCAAAATGCCAGGGAGACTGACCTTCACGTTCGTCTCCCCTTCAAGCGGATCGAACAGTTCGCGACTAGCTGTCCATTTGCCCAACTGATGTTGTGCCTTCTTGGCCGCGAGCTCATCCTCCGTCACCCATTGCAGTGTGTTCGTCGGACATACCGATGCGCACATTGGCGGGATGCCATCTTTGGTACGGTCGTAGCACAGATCGCATTTGTACATCAGATTCTGCTCTTCATCGAACTTCGGAATGCCGTAAGGACAAGCGATTGTGCAGTTTTGGCAGCCGATGCATTTTTCAACGAGCGCCGATAAGACCGCGCCTTCCGGCGTCACTTGGATCGCCTGCGCAGGACAGCTTCTCGCACACGCCGGATTGACGCAGTGCAGACACATAAGCGGGATCGTCTGGCGATTCACGAGCGGGTTAACGTCGTACACGTAGTTGCGATTGCGCTGGTCGTGTCCGCCGCATTGCGTACATGCCGCCAAGCAGCTTCTGCAGCCGATACAGTTGTCCATCTCGATATACAGATGTCTTTTCATTGTCCGGCCTCCAGTTTCTCAATTTGGGCAGCGGATACTTTAAACTCCGGCATTTTCGATATCGGATCAAGCGCCGGGATCGTAAGTAAGTTAATCGAAAGCTCATGCCCAAAATGATAAGGTACGAATACGGTATCTTTGCGAATCGCTTCGGTAATCTTCACTTTAAAAATCGCTGCGCCGCGGCGTGTGTACAGCCTGACATAGTTATCGTGCGCGATGCCGTACTTCTGCGCTGCCTCAGGGTGAACTTCTACGAACGGCTCCGGACACATCGCATGCAAGAACGGAATCCGTCTCGTCTGGTTGCCGGATAAATAGTGATAGACAACGCGCCCCGTCGTCAGCCGCAGCGGGAATTTCTCGTCTGGCAGCTCTGCTGACGGTCTGTATGGAATCGCGCATAGCAGCGCTTTGCCGTCAGGGTGATAAAATTTCTTATCTAGGAACATATGCGGAGTTCCAGGATCTTCCTCGCTGCGGCAAGGCCAGAACACGCCGTTTTGCCGCTCGATTTTGTCCCAAGTCGCGCCATAGTAATCCGCATAGCCGCCTTTGCTCGCTAACCGGAACTCATTCGCCACATCCGCCGCCGTCTTCAGATGACGGAAGTATTGACCGCGTCCCATAAGCTCCATCAGTTCGACTTGTATTTGCCAATCCGGCTTCGATTCGCCTACAGGCTCTTGTGCTTTGTTGATTTTAATAATCCGGCCTTCCAGGTTCGTAACGGTACCTTCGTCCTCCGACCACGAAGTAGTCGGCAGCACGACATCGGCGAACTCTGCGGATTCGGACAAGTACAAATCCGCGCAAACCATAAAGTCTAGTCCTTTAAGCGACGCACGCACATAGTTCTGGTTTGGCGCCGATACAGCAGGATTCGAACAAAGCAAGTACAGTCCGCGAATCGTCTTTGCCTGCATCAATTCAAACATCTCATATGCGGATACACCAGGCTGCGGCATTTCCTCCGGCGTGATTCCCCACACCTTGCATACTTCTTCAACGTGCTTTGGATTCGTGATCTTCCGATAGCCAGGCAGCGCATCGGCTTTCTGTCCGTGCTCCCGGCCGCCTTGGCCATTGCCTTGACCGGTGAAAGTCGCGACACCCGCCTTCGGTCGGCCGATTTTGCCAGTGACGAGAGCCATGTTCGTATAAGCTGATACGTTGTCTGTTCCTTTCATTTGCTGCTCGATGCCGCGTGCGAACATGACGATCGCATTCGGCGCCTTGCCGTATATTTCTGCCGCTCGAATGAGCTTCTCGGGAGCGACTCCCGTTATCTCGCTTGTGTATTCGGGCGTAAATGCCTTTACGACTTCGACGAGCTCATCGAATCCGTTCGTATGATCGTTAACGAACGCCTTGTTGGCATAGCCGTTCTGGATGAGCAAGTTAACCATGCAATTGGCGAGCGCCAAGTCGGTTCCAGGACGCAAATCAAGATGAACGTCCGCCCGGCGGGCAATCGGCGTCTCGCGCGGATCAACGACGATCAGGTAACCGCCCCTGTTCTGCACTTCCCATACCCGGAACATCGACGTCGGATGGCATTCTGCCGTATTGCTGCCAGCGATAAACAAGCAATCCGTCTCATGAAGATCTGTCCAAGGCAATGTGGAGCCTCTATCAACCCCGAACGTTCTCATAAACCCTGCGGCTGCACTCGACATGCAGAATCGTCCGTTATAATCGATATATCTCGTCTGCAAGCCTACCCTTGCGAATTTTCCGGTTAAGTAACATTTCTCGTTGGTCATCGATACGCCGCTGAATACGGACAGCGAATCTTTGCCATAAGTCTGTTGAAGCTCTTGAAACTTACGGGCGATCAGGCTGTAAGCTTCCTCCCAGCTCGCTTCGCGGAAACCTTCCTTCGTTCCTTTGTATGAAGCGTTATCGCGAATGAGCGGGAGAAGCAGGCGATCATTGTGATTCGTTTGCTGATACGCCGTCACGCCTTTCGGGCACATTTTGCCGAGCGTGACCGGCCAATCGTATCGCGGTTCTACGCCGATGATTTTATTCGTAGACGTATCCACTCTCAGGTTCATGCCGCACTGCATGCCGCAATAGGAACAATGCGTCGGGACAAGCGTTTCGTTCGGGTGCGTCTTATTAGCAATCTCTTTGAAAAACTTATCCTTTGGCATTCTGATTAGCCTCCTTGGCTTTAATCAAATGGGTTGGTACGCCCGAAAACTTGGACATCCGGTATTTGCGGCGGCAAGGCAAGCAAAGCTCCGCCAGATGGAAACCTTCCTCCATCTTAAAGTTGATATCGTTCTGTTTGAGCACTTCGATAACGTCAGTCGACTGCTCCGCGGATACGAACGGCGTTCCGCACACTTTGCACGGTTTCATCTCCTTCTCCCCATAATGCTCACGGTAGTTGCGAGCAAATACGCTAAGAGGCCGGAAAGGAATGTGTGCGAGCTTCCCGAATGGCAAATAGATGAGCGTAAGGATGACGGACCATTGATGGATCAGCGTAATGACCGGATGACCCCAGCCGCCTAGTACAATGTTGGAAACCGTCAGCATCAGACCAGTGATACTAATGAATAAGAGCATATAGAGTGGCAGCAAATCGTAGACGAATGTTTGCTCCGCTCGAGCTTGCATGTTGCCGATCCGGCGATACAAAGCCATGCTGACTCCGGCGATGACCATGAAGGCGGTAATGTTAAGTGCGTTAAAGAACAAGAACGCCAATATGCCTTCGGCGTCGATCTTCATGAGGTTGATACCGAATAATACAACCGTGTAGTATCCATTATCTTCCATCGTAAAATACATCCAGCCGAACACGAGCGGGAACGTTACGAATGCGGAGAGAATGCATCCCCAACCGATCAGAATATGCTGCGCCCAGCGGTACCAGCCGCGCTTCCAGATGAAGCGATACGTGACGAGATGCTCCGTTGTCGTTTTAGGCGAGCTTTTGCGAAACAGGAGCTTGATGCCTTTTTTAATGATAAGTTTGGTAGGCGGGCGTTCCCCCCAGGCGATGAACCGATAGAAAAAACCGCAAATGAACACGAACGTTCCTACCATGTAACCGTACAGTGCCAAGTCGATATGTGTAAAAAATCTCGATCCTACGTACATCAGGATCAGCAGGCCGCAAACCGTTATGAATACAGATTTAGCAAACTTGGAGGCAAATGCACTACCCATAGCTGATTCTCCTTTACTTGCTGATATATAAACTAGTAAAACATCTCGACGAGAAATGTTGTGTGACTAATATCACAAAAAAAAAGCTAATTACCGAATAAATATTGATAATTAGTTCACATTCGATATGGTGGTTTTCAGGTTTGGCAGAAATGGGAGCTCACCGGATGAATGGTACCGAAGCTCCAGTATCACTGTGATTCTTGGTCACCAAGTGTTGGGACATCTGTTAGCCTCCTCCCGCTTATTTTAATTTACTTGAAGGTCAAGCTCTGTATGATCTTTGTATAAATCAAGTGAACGCCGGCGCCTTCGGTGAGTTGTTCCTCTTACTAACGATTACGGCACAGCGCGCATGTTCGGTCTCTCAAAACACAAAAAAGCCGCGATTTACGCGGCTCTTAATGATCTTATGTTCTTGTCATCCGACACCGCATTTTCAGCGGATTTTTTCGGAGGCGATGAGAAAAAATGTCTATGTTTCTTAAGTGGCCAGACTTCGTTTTTTACTAATGCTTTTCAACTCAAAATCCTCTTTGGAAATACCTATGTCTGAGGCCAACTTCTTCTTGATCACCATAGCCTGCTGCAAACTGGTTGCTCGATATTCAATCGTAGTGCCGGTTGGATCTTCGAATGAGTAGTAGCTCTTTTTATTGGACATAACGATGCACCTCTCTTTGCTTACAATAACAACATTATGTCCCTGATTCTGGATTATAAACACGAAGTCAATGTAACTTGTCGAACAACAAATCGCATCGTAACGTGTTTATTGAATTGTACTCATTAGCGCAATCCATCAGGAAATCATCTATAACGGACAGCCGTAAGCACTGCCTCTTCGTCCGATGATTTTCCATACACGATCCAATGTTCAGAAATTAAAGGATTAATCTGCGGCCCGTCTCCCGTCACTAATGCTTCGGTTCCCTTTTCCAGATCAGCAATGTATATGTCTGAATTGTGTGGGCCCGGTCCTACATCGTGCGTGGATGAACCATTTCGTTCATCCATCCAAGCGACGACATGACCGCTAATGACTGGAGTTCTTTGATTCGCGTCCGAATCGGTTACTTGATGCGTTCTTCTAGTAACCGTGTCATGGACGAAAACATCGCCAGTGTATGAACCGTTAAAAACCTCCCACGTTATGAGGATGCCCGATACTTGCGGCCGACCTTCCCTGTAGTCTTCTGTCGCAATCGAAACCGTTTCTCCGGTTTCGATGCGGTATAAATAAATGTCCGTATTGTTCTCCGGCACATTCTCGCCTGCTCGTAGCCCCCGATCCGATACACGACTCCCATTCTCCCAAACGACATTTCCAGCATCAATGTCCTGATTCGTATGACCCCCATTCCCCGATGTAATCGTCTTCTGTTCACCTGTCTCAATATTGAACAAGACGATCTGCCAATTAGATGGGTACTCTTTAATTGCATCGCTAGCATTATCCATCCAAACGACATACTTTCCCCAAATCTTGGGATTAATCTGTGCAGATGGGTCCGTTGTCAGTTGACGCTCCTCTCCCGTGGACAGATCGTAGAGAAAGATATCTGCATTTGAGACATCAAAACTGCCCAGTTCTCCGATTGGAGTCTCCTCATTCCGCAAGTCCGACCAAACCACGAAGGTGCCCGAAATGTCGAAGCCCGCATCATGCTTGACCGAGATCGATGCCAGTTGTTTATTCGCGACTAGGTCGGTTACTGTCAATCCGGCCTTGCCTCTGGTGACCAGCCGGTCCCCGTCAAGCGCCCCTTGCCAGCCGACTAGCTCGTGCTCCTCCAGCGGTTGAAATGGATCACTTTTAGTAGCTTCGGATTCGGATAGCTTCTTAGTATCTTTTCTGGATTCTAAATCGACAGGCATTGATGCCGGCCTCGACCCGCATCCGCTTAATAACAGCGCCAGTACTAGCACGGCGCTTATAGTAATGAAGTATCTATAGCTCGTATGAAAGCCCCCTCGCAATATCGTTATCCAATTAGACGATGAAGACAACTGGATGGTTGCATTTCTAAAAAGGCTTAACTGAGGAGCTTAATGTACTATGTTTCGACCGATTGTCCGTACCTTCATAACATACAATTGATTTACTGCGCTATAAAAAGGACCCCGCAATTTTACGGAGTCCGTTTTAAAAGGCAGCCGACCATACGACTGACAAGGCAGCATTATTCTTTATATGTGCAACCGAAGCTGCAGTTTCAGGCGGTCTTGGTCTTTCCGGAGTACCGCGGTGTATTTGGAGACTTGTACTCGAAGGTGTCCCTTCATTTATAGTAATCTACCTTAAGGCACCCCGTAATTGAGTGCCTTTTTTGCAGAAGTATCTCACCGAAAGATGCATTTACTTCTTAGCTGCGAGCCAATCCGCCAATGCCGTAATTTCGGTGTCCGTAAGCTTGCCCTTGAACGCCATCATGCCTCCGCCGCCGTTAGAAATCTGGTTAAAGATCTTATCCTTGGACAAACTGCCGCCGACATGCTGCAAGTTCGTCTTCCCGCCCATCTTGCCCTCCAGATCAGTCCCGTGGCATGAAACGCAATTTTGTTTATAGATGGTTTCGGCTTGAGCCGTTTCGCCGCCCGCCTCTGTTGTCGGCGTTGGAGACGGAGTGGTCGTGTTGCTTTTCCCGCAAGCAGACAGCATTGCGATCACTAAGATACACAGACAAAGAAACCCCATTTTTTTCACTTCGCACACCTCCCTACATATGGTCAATTTATTTTTTGCAACTGGCCGTTTCCTCATACATCCGTCATTACCAAGTTCGGAACCCCGCCGATCCCGGCGGCGAATGTTGAAGCATAGACATGACCGGAATCGTATAGGCAATCAGTGTCAGAATGATTGTGAGTATGACCCAAACGCTCCACCGTTCATAGATTGCAGGCGGATTGTGTCCGGTATCGCGCACTTCCCCAATCGGGAAGTCCACATGCTCCTCGGTTCTAGGCGCAAAAAACCACAAGTAAATCGCGATATACAAAAACATCAGCACACCAATGAACAAAAACACGCTCCCTATGCCCATCAGTGTCCGATACGGAGCCCACGTCGACACGATCGGGTGATCCATATAGGTCGTGTAAGCGGTTCTTCGCGGCTCGCCTAACAACCCGACGATGTGCATCGGAATGGACATAAAGATCATGCCGAGCGCCCAAATAATCGTGTGCGCGATGCCAAGACGATTCGCGAAAGGCGTTACTTTCCGGCCGGTCAGGGAAGGAAAAAGCGTGTAGCTGATGGCAAAGAAGGTCAGCGCCACCGTAGAAGCTACAGTTAAGTGAAAATGACCGGTGATCCACAGCGTATTATGCACCACCTGATCCAGCTGGTAGCTAGCATTGACGATGCCTCCCGCCCCGGCAGGTATGAAGATGATCATCCCGACAAAAGCGGCAAAAAACCGGGCATCATGAAAAGGAAGCTTGCGGAAAAAGCCGAATCTGCCTTTTGCGCCTTTCTCCCTGCCGGCAAGCTCAAAGGTCGCCAACATCGAAAAAGCGGTCATTAGCGATGGGATGACGACAATCATCGTTAACACGACCTGCAAAAACTTCCAGAATGCCGCGATTCCCGGCTCCATCAGCTGATGGTGAAACCCGACGGGAATCGAATAAAGAATAAACAACACGAACGTCAACCGCGGCAATGAGGCACTGAATATTTTGCCTCCGATAATTTTCGGTACGTTTACGTACCAGTAAATATAAGCCGGCAGCAGCCAGAAATATACAAGCGGATGTCCGAAATACCAGAATAGCGTCCGGCTAAGCTCCACGTTTATCCGATCTACCCAGCCAAGCGACCATGGGATCAGCTGAAATACGACTTCTATCGCAACGCCCACCGTACAGATTAGCCACAGCACCATCGTCGCGACTGACATATATGCGAATAATGGCGACGGTTCCCCTTTGTTCGCGCGTTTCCATTTGCCGTATGCTGCGAAAATCGCAATGCCGCTAAGCCAGCTGCCGACGATCACCAATGCCATTCCGATGTAAAAGAGAGGATCAGCCTGCAGCGGGGCGTAGAACGTATACAGCACGCTTGCATCGTTGCTTAGTATTTTGATCGCCGCCAAAATCGTGCCGATCACCATTAAATAATAACCCCACCAGGCTGTATTGCGAGGACCGCTATGCATGCTGCCTCCCAGCGTTCTCGCTACCCCCGCATAAAGAAACCCGATGATAAAAAACGTAGTGAAAATCAGCGCCATCATCACCCCGTGTATGGTGAGCAGCTGGTAATATTCGAGAGATGCCGGCAGCTCGATATATCCGGTCCGCTGCAGCCCTTGCAGCAACCCGGCAATGGCTCCGATGAAGATCGCTACGAATGAAACGCCTATATGGGAAAGGATGAGCTTGCGATCTTTTGGATCAAACATAAACCTTTCTTCGCTTTGCTGAGACATGACGCGTTAACCCTCCTATTCGCCTTAGCGTATACGCTCTTGACGGGCATCGTTATTGAACGACCAATTTGCCCATCATCATGTGGTGTCCGATTCCGCAGTATTCGTGGCACAACATAGCGTAGTCGCCGCTCTTCTTAAACGTGTACTCGAATTCGGTGACATGGCCCGGAACGACCATTATATTCACATTGGTGTTTGGAATCAGGAGACCGTGAACGACGTCCGGACTCGTGATTTCAAAATGAACTTTAGCCCCCCGCGGGATGGCGATCTCCCCGGGCGTGAATGCAAACGCTTCGGCAATCATCGAGGCCTTGTATTCGTTCGGTCCGATTTGCGTCAAAGCCGGCTTATCGAAGGGTGCCGTCGTTTTCACCTGCTCCGGTACGATCGTATGCATATGTCCCGGCGGATTCAGACCGAGACCGCACGCCATAACCCCGAGGATGATTAAAAATACGACCAACGAGCCTGTTCCAAGTAGAAGCCATATCCTTTCTAATCGGGGCAAATGATCAATCATCTGTAAAACCCCTCCATTTGATTAAATTTATTGTCTGCACAGATACAGGGCAAAAATAACGATCCATAGAACAACGATGAACCCTCCAATCAATAGTACCGAAGCAAAGGTTCCTTTCAGCTGCTCATTCTCTCCAACGTCTTTTCGGGCTTCCTGCCGGGTGCGATTTGCCATCTTCGGGCGTCCCCTCCTGTCGCTTCATTCCTACACTGCTATATTTTTCTATTATTACTGAAAAAATACGTAAGGAAAGAAGCCATCCCAATTTGAGATAGCTTTGTCATATGTGTACGTTTTCGTATCATCAGAATGCAAAAAAGAGACCCTCGAAAGAGTCTCCATTGATTTCATATTTAATTTCAACTCATTTCCCCCACGTTTTCATCGTCTTTTGAATACATACATTATTCCTCACCACCAATCAATGTTTGACCAGTCGGATCGGATGTGTTTTATCGATTATTCCCATATTAAATGCGCCTTTTACTAGAATACCCAATACAGCGATCACTACAACGTTAAATCCCATCAGCATGAACATAACTACTTCCATTTTTATCGCTCCTTCATGTTTCCGTTTGAGTTCTGTATTGTAAAACGGATATTGGATTGTAAAATAGTCAGAGTAAACCCAGAAGAGATTAATTGCTGCTTATTCGATCTTACGATTATAACCGACGCTTACGCCATGGACTTTTTTTCGTACATGGATTTTGTGTCGCGCACGATTTGTTATTTTTTTCAGCAGCTTTCATCAACTTTTCTTGCCTCCTCACAATCCCTGCAGTGATTACTTGTTCCGTCAATTGCAAAATCATACTTGCTCACTCCTTAAGCTCAGGATATGAGTTGATTATATATCGCACGTGATGGCATGTATTGTAAAACAGAATTGCAATTGTAAAAAAGTAATATGTAACTCGATCGATTGGATAAGCTGCTCTAGTTGTAGCCGAATGCCGAGAAACAGACAATAAATCATCAAAACTACAGTGACTGAAATCACAATCTTATCATGTTCACTTCATTATAATTAGATTAAAGTTGGCCAACAATTGGAGGTGCTGATTGTGACGTATACGGAGAAATATAACAGTGGGGCAACTTCGAAGATGGATAAGGAAAGCTTGTATAATCAAATCGGAGGAGCGCAGACGATCAATAGGCTTGTCCACGCATTTTATCCAAAGGTCTACGCTCACCCTGTTCTTCGACCACTCTTTCCGGACGGTGTAGACGAAATCCGGGCAAAGCAGTATTTATTTCTGACCCAATTCACTGGGGGTCCTACTCTTTATACCGACAAATATGGCTTTGGCAATATGAAAAGCATACATGAGCAATTCAGAATTTCCCCATCCCACGCTGATGCGTGGCTTACTTGCATGCGAGAAGCGATGGATGAAATCGAACTTCAGGGCTATCCGCGGCAGTTACTTTTTCAAATGATGACGAATGCTGCGAATCGATTCGTAAACACACCCGAAGAATAAAGTGCTTTCATCAGAAGTGAAAATCAATTATCTCAGAAGATTGGTAAAGAAAGGCGGTTGGATGAAAAATGAAGGTTCAGCCATTACAGTTTACAGAATCATTTATTGAGCCCGTCATGGACAACGGAGTTTCCAAAGTCGTGAAGTTTTCATTCCCAAAAGATAAGGAGCTTCAAAAACATAAAACAACAAGCGATATACTTGTCTTCGTATTGGATGGGCACATTCGGTTTGTAGCGGGAGAAGAGTTCTATCTTAAAGCCGGGGATATGATCAATGTTGAAAAAGAAATAGAGCATTCTATCACAGCGCTTGAAAAAAGCATTGTGCTTGTTGTTATGACCCCAAGCCCCTCGTACCATACGATTTTAAAGCCGAGTCAATAATTTTGCAGCAAGTTGCCCCTACGAATACCATTCCAGCTTTAGATCTACGATATAGTCAGGATCATCGATGGTTTATTGTTGTACTATACGCCCAGCAACTACAACAGGATGCCTTTCTCAGGCAGCCTGTTGTAGTTACGCTATCCTGTGCCCAAAACTAAGTTCGCAAAGTCAGATAGGTTGTCAAGCGCATCATTTTCAGCAATTATAATTTACGTAGTTTGGCCGTTATCAGTAATAATAAAGGGATTAGAAATGCAAAGGTAATTTTGAATGGAAATCCAATGAGAATCATTATATGCTTGATTTCCATTACATTCGAACTCTCTGTTAAGCAAAGGATGTACAAAATCAATCCCAATGGATAAGTGAGCGGTCGATAGTCCCTTAGCTTCATCATTTGCGCCAACGATAACGCCGATCCGTAAAATAGCAATATCAGTTTATATAAAATGGAAATAAACCACATAATCGCCATAATGGCCTCAATCCGCTGAAGAAAGCCGGCGATATTAATTTCTTTTGCTATAGTAAAGCTGGGATAGAAGTGTTCGGTGGTTGCTTCCGCTCCCAGTACCAGAATACTCAAGGTAGTAACCGTCAAGAGTACGAAGCTTCCCAACAACATCCCGTTGTGAAAAGCCCTTTTTGCACTTTTTTTAGAATTAACATTTGGGAATACCATCAATAGGGCGACCATTTCCAGAAAGGGGAAATGAATAAACTGAATCGCTCCACGAAGTATGGAGTTTACTCCGGTTCCGGTTACGATTGGCTGCATATTTTTGAAATCGAAACTTGGAGTGCTAAGCATAAAAAAAGATATAAACAGGATGATAAACACCGGAAATAAAATTTCTGCAGTTCTGCCAATCGTTTCAATTCCCGCCCTTGCTCCCAAAACTACAATAACCAAAAATAAGATTACAATCGAATCAATCGGGGTTTCCGGCATCAATTGGATCACAACAAAGTCCCCGAGAACCCGCAGCACAATGGCCGCAAGGAGGAAAAAGCATATGAAAAGGACCAGCGCTGCAAGCTTTCCAAACCAATTGCCTAAGATAATTTCGCTGTATTCCGTTATTGTCCGAGCGGGAAATTTGCTTCCAAGCGAATTATATAACAAGACTAGCAGCCAGCCGATTACGATTGCGATCAGTGACGAGATCCATGCATCCTGTTTGGCTTCGGGTACGATATATGTCGGCAACAAAATAAAAGAATTTCCCACGGTGAAAAAAAAGACAAGCAGACCAAATTGTCTTCCCGCAATTCGTTCCGTATTTTTCATTTGGATAGTACCTTTCTTAACTCAAAATTTTCATAATCCATTTACCCACCGGCTCATAAATATACAGAATTCCTTTGAGCGGGTTAGGCAACTCCACTTGCTGAATACGTGTTATGATCAATCCCGCTCCTATACATAGTAAAACTAAAAAAATGGACATTTCTTTCAGCCATCCTTTTTTAAGCAATGAAGGGACTTCTAAATAAGCCATCAATACAGCAACTGTACATACGCAAACTATTTTCCACATCGCACTTCATTCCTTGATATCTTTTAAATAACTTTTGTTTGCTACGCCGGTATAACGTATTTTTACCTTTACATCGAGTTGAACCGGCAGCTCCGAAAATGTGTCATCCCAATTTTGTTTGAGCTGATTCCATTTATGGGGATCCGACCGGTATATGGCTTCCCCAAAACCGAATATATCCGCATGATAATTGTGCTGTGCTTCATTGAGGGTTTTCTTCATGATGGCTTTTATTTTTTCGCTTGCCTTTTTTTCTAGCTCTGGGATTGTTCGCGGATCCGTTAAATCGAGTTTACATTGCTGAGCGGCCACATTGTCTTCAACTCGAACGCGAATGGCAATCGAATTCCTTTTCCATTTGATTTCAGATTTCGATCGGACGATCTCAACGACTACTTTTCCACCATCAGGGCATGAAACATAACCAACGCTACTTTTAACTTTATCAGTAATGTAGCTGTAGCCCTTGCTTTCCTCTTCATCTAACCAGCCGATCAGTTTATCCCTACGAAAAACGGACAAGCTGCTCAGGTGCAAGGTGGTTGGCGGGGAACTCGTGGACAAGTTTTGGGAGGATGCTCCGAACTCAACATTCCCTTTAACCTGTACACCTGTAAGTACGCCCGCTTTCCCTTTGCCCTCAAAACTTCGGACAAGCTCTCCCATATTGACAGTAGCCGTGGGTGCCCATACACTCTCTGACGTTTCTAGAGAGTGAAAAAGGCTTTCCGCCGGGATTTTTTCGTTACTGGTCAACACTTTTAGTAAATTTTCCGCCGTCGTTTTTCTGGCGACTAAGACATAAAAAGTGGGACGCAGCTCTTGATCCCGATAAAACAGCTCCAGATCGGGCCCAATTCCTTTTCTCGCAAGCGACTCTCCAATTACGATTAAGCGAATATGTGACGAGTAAATTTTACGCGGAACGATCGTCGTCAATTTTCGTAAAGCTTCAAAAACTGTATCCGCTTGTTCAGAGTACGTGCTTATCGGCGATCGTTGAGATCCGCCCTTTTTCGCGGTTATCTCCCCAGGATTCAACACTTGAACCGAGACCCGAACCTGATCCCCCGCTTCGTCAATTCCAATAGCTCCTGCGATTGCAAGATCACTGAGCTCCCTGCGATTCCAACAGCCGGTCATTATAAGGAGCATGAAGAGGAACAACAATATGAACATCATTTTACGGAACATAATGCGTACCTCCAGCTTAGCTTACTTTTCCGGTTGGGAAGGCTTAGAACGAATGACGTTTTTTTGACTGATCGAGCGAGGACGTGTAACCAGCATCCAATGCGGCAATCGAAAAATGGTATCCTTAAGGTCAGACACGGTCAAGGGAGCGAATGGACTCATATAAGGAACGCCAAACGAGCGCAATGTACAAAGATGAAATAAAATCGCAACTACACCGACAAAAATGCCGAATATTCCGAACGAAGCAGCCAAACCCATCATCGGGAACCGCAATAATCGAAAAGCGATGGCCATGTTGTATGAGGGAAATAGAAAACTGGAGATAGCCGTTATCGAAACGATAATTACCATTGCAGGCGAAACAATCCCGGCCGCCACCGCCGCTTGACCCAATACCAGAGTTCCTACGATCGAAATGGTTTGTCCGATCGCCTTCGGCATTCTTAACCCGGCTTCCCTCAAAATTTCAAATGTTATTTCCATCATAAGAGCTTCAATGAAAGCTGGAAAAGGAACCCCTGCGTGTTGATCAGCTAGATTGATCAATAAATCCGTAGGAAGCATCTCTTGGTGAAAGGTGGTAATAGCGATATAAAGTGATGGAGCCAAGAAAGATATAAAAATGCCGAAATAACGCAAAATCCGGAGCGCCGAACTAATATTGGCCCGCTGATAATAATCTTCGGCTGAGTTAATAAACGATACAAAGAGAGCGGGGACAATAAGAACCATCGGAGTCCCGTCGATTAAAATCGCGACTTTCCCCTCGAGCAATTCTCCCGCTATCACATCCGGTCGTTCGCTATAGAACATTGTAGGGAACGGGGTGAAGGTCTCGTCTTGGATCCACTCTTCAATATAGCCGCTCTCTAAAATGGAGTCGGTATCGATTTGATTAAGACGTGATCTTACTTCTCCAACAACTTTTTCGTTTACGATTCCATTCACGTACATGATAGCCACATCGGTTTTCGTCACACGGCCGATTTGCTTCGTTTCTAATCGAAGGTTGCGATCTCTGATTTTTCTGCGAATCAGAGCCGTATTTGTACGCAATGATTCCGAGAAGCTTTCCTGCGGCCCGCGGATCACAATTTCCCGGCTCGATTCCGTAACGCCCCGGTCTTTACCGCCTAGAGTTGCCGCCGAGATCGCTTGATTGCAGCCATCGATTAACAATGTGGTAAAGCCGGATAATACAGCTTGGTACAGCGAATCAAAATTTGTAATGTCGCTCGTTTTTCCAATGGCCAGAACGAATTCCTTTATATAGGTAACCGGGTTTTGCTCTGGAAGGATAGCCGGAATGGACACGTCTCCCTTTGGAAACTGCAGCAAACTTTCCATTAGGGATTCAGAAATCAATTGCTGGTCAACCAAGCCCTCCAAGTATACTAGCGCTGCTTTGGCTCCATTCAAGCTGTGGATCCGAAATTCGCGAATTACAATATCCGTGCTGCCGCCGAATTCCGTTTGAATCCTGTTTAAATTGTCTTGAAGTTTATCGAATAAATCGTTTGGAGGATTATTTGGGGGATGAGTATTCCCGGAGGGTGGATCGATATATGCTTTTAGCAACCTGCGAATTATGAAATTCATTAGTCCTATAGCCGTCCTCGTCTTGATTTTATGTTATGAGTAATGTATTCCCTTGGATATATGTGGGTATACGTACTCAATTTTGCATGAAACTTAGGGGCCTAGTTCCACTAGACCCCCTACGAAGCGCGGTATAACAGGTGCAACCTCTTCAGCTTACTTGAAGGACTGTACCTTTTAGGCTGTACGATTACAGATCATTCATCATCGTCCGTAATCGTTGGAACTCCAGGATGAAATTTGTACGCAAAAAAATAAACGCCCCGCGGCAGAGCGTTTACGCTAAATAAGCTTCCTTTACTTTCCTGCTCTCGAGCAGGACGGACGCCTCATCTTCCATGATCATTTCGCCGGATTGGATCACGTAGCCTCGGGAAGCGATCTGCAGCGCCTGATAGGCGTTCTGCTCGACGAGCAGAATCGTCATTCCTTCGCGGTTCAGCTCGCGAATGATCTCGAAAATTTGCTCGACCAAAATAGGCGCCAACCCCATGGAAGGCTCGTCGAGCAGCAAGATGCGGGGCTGCATCATCAGGGATCGTCCGATCGCGAGCATTTGCTGCTCTCCTCCGCTCATCGTCCCGCCAAGCTGGCGGAGCCTTTCTTTGAGCCGGGGAAAATAAGCGAATACCCTCTCCATCATTTGGGATACGACATCTTTGTCTTTGACGGAGAATGCTCCCATTTCCAAATTTTCCTTCACCGTAAGCCGCGGAAATATCCGCCGCCCCTCCGGCACGTGCGCGATGCCGGCCGCCGCGGTTTGATGGACGGCTTGATCGGTAATGTTTTTGCCATCGAACGTAATCGCCCCCGTGACTTTCACTTGACCGCAAATGGATTTTAGCGTCGTCGATTTGCCGGCTCCGTTCGAGCCGATCAATGTAACGATTTCTCCTTCGTTCACGGTCAGGGAAATTCCCTTCAGCGCTTCGATCCCTCCATAAAAAGCGTGCACATCCTTCAACTCCAGCAAGCTCATGGATTCACCCCTTCGCCACGGCGCTCTTGCCCAAGTATGCTTCGATTACCTTAGGGTTCGCGCGGATTTCGTCCGGAGTCCCTTCGGCGATTTTCGTTCCGTAATCCAGTACCATAATCCGTTCGGCTAATCCCATGACGAGGCGCATGTCATGTTCGATCAGCAAAATCGTCAAGCTCGTTTCCTTCTGGATCCGCTTGATCAATTCGATCAATTCCAGCGTTTCGCGCGGATTCATACCGGCCGCCGGCTCATCCAGCAGAAGCACCTTCGGCTTCGAAGCCATCGCCCTCGCGATTTCGAGGCGCCTTTGGGCGCCGTACGGCAAACTGTCGGCCTGTTCGTTCAGAAACTCCGCCAAGCCGACGTACTCTAGTAAGCGGTAAGCTTCTAGCGCCGCACCGGCTTCCTCGCGCTTCACGAACGGTAGATGAAGCAAGGTGCCGAACAAACCGGCTTTTAACTGCAAATGCATGCCGCAAAGCACGTTTTCCAAAACGGTCATTTTGCCGAACAGGCGGATATTTTGAAAGGTGCGCGCGATTCCCAGCCTGGCGATGCGATCGGGCTTCAGCTTCACGATGGACTTCCCTTCGAGCTCGATGTTTCCTTCATCCGGGGTGTAGATGCCGGACACCAAATTGAAAAATGTCGTCTTGCCGGAACCGTTCGGCCCGATAATCGCGGAAATGGCGCCTTGCGGGAACGCGTAGTCGACGCCATTCATGCCGACAACGCCTCCGAAACGTTTAACGAGCCCGGCCACCTTTAGAATCGTCATGAAGACCCTCCTTCGCCATGTCCGGATGGATCGCGCAGCTTCGCAGATACCGGAGCATTAGCGGCACGAAGCCGCCCCTCGTCGACTTTCCGATTGCGGGCGGCGATCAGCCCATTGGGCCTGAATATCGCGAATAGAATGAGCACGGCGCCGAAGATGAATCGTTGCATTTTCGACGGAGAAAGCGCATGCGGCACTTTTATGATCCCTTGCATCGTCAACTGGTTCAACCACAGCGTAATTTCTGTCAACACTTGCAAGTTCAATAGAGTGATGACGCAAGCACCCAAGATAACCCCGGGAACGCTTCCCATCCCGCCTAGCAGCACCATGACCAAAATCGTGATCGACTCGAGGTACGTGAAGCTGGTCGGATCGACGAACGTCTGCTTGGCCGCGAATACGACGCCCATCATCCCGGAAAAGGATGCGCCGACCGCAAACGCGGTCAGCTTCGTCCTGATGAGCGGAATGCCTGAAGATTGCGCCGCGATTTCGTTGTCGCGGATCGCTTTCCAGGACCGGCCCAGACGTGAATGCTCCAGTCTCTTGACGCAAAGAATGACGAGCGCGAGGATCGCGATGACGATAAAGTAAAATTGATGGGGAAACGTAAAATGGTAACCGAACAGGTTAGGGGCTTGAATCGACGAAATCCCCAAGGCACCGTTCGTGATATTGACCGGTTTGTCCAAATTGTTGAAGATAATCCTTGTGATCTCCCCGAAGCCTAAAGTGACGATCGCGAGATAGTCGCCTTTGACCCGCAGGACGGGCAAGCCGAGCAGAATGCCGAACAAAGAAGCGATGAAACCGCCAATGAAAATAAACAGCCAAAAATACGAGCCGGTGAGCGGAAGCCAACCGCCGGACATGAACTCCGTCGCCTGAGGGGTGGAAAAGATCGCGTACGTATAGGCACCGACCGCGAAAAACGCAACGAAGCCCAAATCGAGCAACCCCGCGAACCCAACGACCACGTTCAACCCGAGCGCCATGGCGATGAATATGCCGCATTGGGTCGCCACTTCCATGTAAGCCTCGTGCGAGGCCCCCCCAGACGTCGCGAACGGAACGACGAGCAGGAGCATAACGCCGCCGACCGCCCACTTTATTTTGGTCGGGAACGATGTATAATGCAAAAGCAGCAAGGAACTTAGCAGAAGCAAAAAGGCGACGACCGACTTATCCATCAAAAACACCCATGCGCACGTAAGTGCGACGAACAGTGCCAAAAGCGCTGCTTGAGCGTATTTGCTTCCTTGAAGACCGGTGATCAGCTTGTCCATCACTGCGGAAGTCACCTACACTTTCTCTTTGACTGCTTTGCCGAACAAGCCTTCCGGCTTGAAGATGAGCACGACGATCAAAATCGCGAACGCGAACACGTCCTTGTACTCTCCGCCGAAATTGCCGCTAGTCAGCACGCCTAGATTCGCGGATGCGAACATTTCCACCATTCCGATGAAGAGCCCGCCGAACATCGCGCCGCGAATGCTGCCGATGCCTCCCAATACGGCGGCGGTGAAAGCTTTGATCCCGAGCACGTATCCAATGAACGGATCTACCGTGCCGTATTGCTGGGCGAATAGCACGCCGGTTGCCCCGCCAAGCGCCGATCCGATGAAAAAAGTCAAAGCGATCACTTTGTTGACGTTTATGGACATTAGCGCCGCGGTTTCCCGGTCTTGCGCGACGGCGCGCATGGCAATGCCCCATTTCGTGCGTTTGACGAACAAGTCCAAGCCGACCATGAGCAGCACCGCGACTACGATCAGGATCACGGTATTCGTTTTCAAAAACGCGTCTCCCAAGCTGCCGCCAAGCTTCGAAACCCGTAATTGCAAATTGTCGTTGTACAAGGTCGAGCTGCTGATCAAATAACTTCCGGTGCTCAATTCGGCGATGAAACGAACGAGATCCTGCAGAAAAAACGATACCCCGATCGCCGAGATGAGCGAAATCAGTTTTGGCGCACTCCGGAGCGGCCGATAGGCTACTCGTTCGATGCCTACCCCCATTAATCCGGTCACCAGCATGGCCGCCGCCATAATGAGCATGTAAGCCAGCCAGCCGGGCATTGCACCCAGCCAGCCGGCGGATTCGAACATCAGCATGACGGCCGTTCCAATGAAAGCACCGGACATGAATATTTCTCCATGCGCGAAGTTGATCAATTCCAGTATTCCGTATACAAGCGTATAACCGATAGCGACGACCGCGTAAACCGCGCCCAGGGTAAGTCCGTCTACCAGCACCTGGGGCAGCGAATGGAGAAGATCGGAGATCATGGAACAACCCCTCTGAAAGATTTCGTTATGTGTTTATTTGCTTACTTCCGATATGAGCGAGCCTGGGTAAGAAGCAGCCTTGAATTCATAAACGAATACTTTCGCGTACGCATTGTCTCCTTTGTCGTCGAACGTAACTTTCGTCGCCATGCCTTCGAAGTCCTTGGTCGCCCGGACTTGATCCCGGACTTGCTCGCGTGTTGGCAAATCGCCGTCGTTCGCTTCGATCGCTTCTTTGAGGGCGTTGAGAATGAGGTTCATGCAATCGTAAGCGTAAGCGGAGTAACCATCGACGTTCTTGCCGAATTTTTGCTTGTATGCGTCGGCCCACGCTTTTCCGGCATCGGTTTTCGTAATGTCCGTGGACACGGAGGTGTACAACGTGCCTACTACTTTATCGCCGGCCACTTCGACCATCCCTGCGGTGTCAATGCCGTCTCCGCCCATGATCGGCGCGGTAACGCCTTTGTCGCGTGCCTGCTTCACGATTTGACCCGCTTCCGCGTAAAGTCCGCCGAAGAAAATGAAGTCGGGCTTTTTGCTCAAGATTTGAGTGATCACGCCGTTAAAGTCTTTTTCGCCGATGGTGATGGCTTCATACCCCGCGATTGTCGCGCCCAGTTTCTCGGCTTCGCTTTTGAACGCGTCCGCCAAGCCTTGACCGTAAGCCGTCTTGTCTTGAATGACGAAGATGTTTTTGGCTCCTACCGTATTGACGGCGTATTGGGCGGCAGCTGGACCTTGGAAGTCGTCGCGAGCCACGATCCGGTTGACGACCTTCAGCTTGCGGTCCGTTACCTCGGTTGCAGTGTTGGACGGCGATACCATCGGGATTCCGTACTTATCGTAAACAACTGACGACGGGATCGCTACCCCGGAGTTCATATGGCCGACGATGGCCATAATTTGTTTGTCCGCCGCAATCGTTTCTGCGTTCGCGACGCCCTTCTTAGGGTCTGCCTGGTCGTCGTAAGGCGTAAATTGCAGGTCGAAGCCGAGCTTTTCAAATTCCGCTTTCCGTTCCTCGAGCGCCATTTGCGCCCCGAGCTTGATCGCTTCGCCTTGAACTGAGCTGCCTCCGGATAGAGGCGATTGGGAGGCGATTTTAATGATCTTTTTGTCCGAGCCCCCATTGTTGCCGCACGCCGCCAGAAGTCCTGCAGCGAGCATGACTGCCATCGACGCGATCCATACCTTTTTCATCCCCATACGTAACCCTCCCCATTGTCATCATGCCATTTCGGTGACATGTTATTGCCGTTCGCGGAGAGACAAAAAAAACCACACGAGCTTGGGATTTATGCTATCCCTCGATGAATGGGGTTTGTTCTGCGATTGAAGGCTTGATTATTCTTTTTACGTAAACGAATATATGCGGCGAACCTTAATCGTATGAGCGGTATAGATTCATATTCATTGACTAAGCCAAAAAAAAAACCGCCATATCGGCGGGATAATTGTTCGATGATAAATTTAATGTATCGAAAGCATGGCAGCCATGTCTTCTTGCGCATCGCCGATCAGCTTTAGGCCGAATTTCTCGACGAGTACGTTCAAAACACCCTCGTTAATGAACTCAGGCGCCTTCGGACCGATACGAATATCTTTGATGCCGAGGCTGAACAAGCCTAATAAAATGGCAACGGCCTTCTGCTCGAACCAAGAAAGCACAATGCTGACCGGCAGTTCATTGACACTGCAGCCAAAGGCATCGGCGAGCGCCAATGCGATTTTAACCGTAGAGCCGGAATTGTTGCATTGACCCAAATCGATATACCGCGGGATGCCGGTGCCCGCAACCGTGCCGTAATCCACATCATTAAAGCGGAATTTGCCGCAGGACGTCGTAAGGATGACCGTGTTGTTTGGAAGCGATGTCGCCAGTTCACGGTAATACTCGCCGCCCTTGCCGGGGGCGTCACATCCGGCGATGACGAAGAAACGTTTGATATGGCCGTCTCTCACCGCTTGAATGATTTCCGGCGCTAGCCCGATTACGGTTTCGTGATGGTAGCCGGTGGTCAGTACTTGATTGGAGTCGATGTTCGCCTCCGGCAGTTCGAGCGCCCGCTCGATCAGCGGCGAGAAATCATCGCCGATGATTTTCGTAACGTTCTCGAGTCCGGCCACCTCATAGGAGAAGAAACGATCCGCATACGTACCTTTGATGGGCATAACGCAGTTTGTCGTCGCCAGAATCGCTCCCGGGAATTGCTCGAACAGCCGGCGCTGGTCATACCAGGCTTTCCCGATGTTTCCTTTTAAGTGCGGATATTGCTTCAGCTTCGGATAGCCGTGGGCCGGCAGCATTTCGGAGTGAGTATAGATATTGATGCCCTTGCCCTCAGTTTGCTTCAGCAGCTCTTCTAGCGCATACAAGTTATGCCCCGTCACGACAATGCACTTGCCTTCGATTTTATTCTGCGAGACCGTAACCGGATTCGGGATGCCGAAATGCGTCGTATGCGCACGATCGAGTACATCCATGATCCGCACCGCGGCATTGCCGACCTTCATGGCCATATCCAGGTGTTCTTGCAGATTGAAATTGGAGTTGGTTAATGTCAGATAAAGGGCTTCGTGTGTAATTTTATCGACTTCCGGATCAGTGAAGCCAAGCTGTCTGGCGTGGGTCGCATAAGCGGCTATACCTTTCAGCGCAAAAATAATCGTATCCTGCAAACTTGCGATCGTCTCGTTTTTCCCGCATACCCCGATAACCTTGCACCCGCCGTTCGGCGTTTGTTCACATTGGTAACAAAACATTGTGCATCCTCCATTCGGATTCGGTAATTGCTTTGTTTCTTACAACGTTAGCTTAACAGGAGCCGGAGGAGGCGGATGTGACGTTCGTCACTTCGTTTCTGACGAAATGGTGACAAGCGGCTTACCGATGATGTCCCAGCTTTTGACGCACGGCAAAGCAAAAAAGCTGTAATTAATTCCAATATTAAATAAAAACGGCCGCCGTATGACTCGGCAGCCGTTTCCAATGAAGTATTCAACTATGGCTCGTTGAACTATCGTATCCCGTTAGTCTCCAGTTGTCGGTAACTTATACAACTGTATTACTGATAATCTTCACAAAACCGTTCTTTAAAGCAATACCAATAAACCGATTTATGGACTGATTAGCATTATCATTAAACATGTACCACTCATCTTTAGTAACATCATACATCAAAACTTTTGGGTACCCCGATGAAGATTCATCTGGATAAATTAATGAATATATATCGAACCGAAGTAAGCTGTTCGCTTTGTCATCTAAAAAATCATATTGAGCATTTTTGTAATAATGTCCAGGTGTGTCAATGTCAGGCCACCAAGAATAACTATCAGGGGCTTTGACCTTTTGTCCTTTATTTTTCAAAAAAGTATTATAAATTGCTTCGTTATATGCATTTCCGTTGATTTGTTGTACTACTCCGCCCATAGTCATATGATACTCTTGTTGCACTGCCTTTACCTGTACATCATCGATGAGCAGCGGTTCGGTATCAACAGTTACGCTAGATTTGCTGTAATTGACGTTACTCCCAAACGTCTCTGCTATAAAACGAAGTGGCACGAAAATGCGATTGTTTTTCATATATGGTTTTTCTTTAAGACTTATTTCCTTGCCATTCTTAATTGCAGTAGTGCTATCTACATTCAATTTTAACTTCATATCGCCTTTAGTGAGTGTAACTACAGAATTAGCCCACTCGACATTAGCACCTAGATTTTCACTAATAATACGAAGAGGCACCATTGCACGATTGTTTTTAATTTCTGGTTTCATGTCAGAAGGAATAGCACTACCGTCAACATTAATTTGAATTTCAGCTGCGTAAATAGGTGATGAAAATAGAACTAGCGAAAAACCTGCAAGAAAGATTCCAAGGAAGCTCTTTTTCATTTATTGCTGCTCCTTTTCATAGTTTGATGTAGATGGATAGTAAATCTATTAGCTTCTCCAACCCTCTCATTTTATTATGAATTCTATAATAATTAAAACGGTACAATGTGGCATCATGTTGCACTATCCATCTGGAACTGACGAACCGGGAATAGACTACTTCCTAATTTCGAGGAGGTAGTCTATTTTTTGCTTCACCAGTTTTCGTATTAGAAAATCGCCGGCTTCAATGTCCATGTTTGAAGCTGGGATTGACGAACCAAGTTAGGGACCTTCAAGTCTTGCGGGAACGGACTCCATTTCGGTCCCCAACATTCGTCTGTTCTTGCGTGCATTTTCGGTTTTAACGCGCCTGCTATCATCTCAACGCGATCTACATCGTTTAGCTCTTTCGAAATAATGCTAGCTAGCGTACAAGTTAGGTCAACGGGGTTGATGCGGAAGCCTGCCACGGTAAAGTAGTCAGGCAACTGCTTGTATGCCAACACTCTTGGATATTCTACGGAAATAGCTTTGATGATAGCAGAGACATCGACGTTGACTGATCGATCGCTTTCCACTTCATGCTCCGGTCCGTAGATGAGTTCAGGCACCAAATCTTCCCCAAGCAGGTATTTGCAAAAGAGTGAATGCAGGTCTGAGGCCGACAGGGAATAACCGTTATATACTTGGTAGGTCAGATCATGTGACGTGGCTGCAGCGAGTGCGCGGACATCAGAAGCCTCCAATGCGGTTCGGTTGGATTTTTCCATATGCAGCGCTTCTTCCGAAGTGATATACGCTACGTTAGGCTTGGACAAGGTATAATCCAGAAAGGAGCCGAGCATTTCAATATACGCTTCCATTTCGCCAGCCTGTCTAAGAGGAGCGGGCTGCCATTGATCGCGAGGCGTATTCTGTCCATGATTGTAATTCACGCCGTCCCAGAAGCCCGTACATGCAAACTCGCATGGATGATAGTAAATGCTAATGAATCCTCCGTTCTCCTGCATCAGCATGTCGTACATCCGATCGAACTCGCGAATCCCCTCTTGCAATCCGTTCTTTGTTAACTCCATTCGCATAATGCCCTTGATGTCTGTCAGATTGAGCATGCCGCCATACCAGAACGGTTTGTTATCGAGCGTAATTTGATCGTGGACATCAAGATAGACCGGAATTCCCCACTTACGGAGCGCGGGAAAGGATTGCGGCGCCCAGGAATAACCGGGCTGACCGTAGCACTTGCTTGTCATCCCCGTAATCCGCGTAACATCATCCAATCCTTCTCTCTCTCTCCATTCAAATTCCTGTGCTCCTTCAGCGAACCCGAATTTCTCGGAATACTCGCTTACGGTAGGATGCAGGCTGTGGAAGTTGGTATGATAGCCGATTTCATGCGGCATTAACTGCTTTAATATGTCTGCCCTAGTGTTTCGCTCCAGCTTACGCGCTTTTTCTCCCACGATTTTAAAGATCCCTTTTATTTTTCGACTATTCAGCATAGTCAATAAACCTAACAGTGCATCTTCCGCTTCGTGTGTAATGTAGTCTTCCGTATCAAACCAAAGCATGACATGAATTGCTGTCAAATGGGTTGCCTCCCCTGCTAATTCGAACCATACAGGTCCATTTCTGTATGCGGAATCCTTATTCCTTCTGCCTCTATCAAATTAGGCAAGGAGTCTTGTGCCATTTTTCGCGGCGGACAAAAAAAACCGCGTTAGCACGCGGTCAGCGATCGATATTCATCCCACTGTTATGGCCTGGAAGATCGATTAACTATATTCTTGAAATTGTTTGTGCGCACGATTTCAGCGTATTTATCCGTTAATAAATAGTTGTCCGTTACTTTCCACGTATGGGAATTACGATTTCTCCTTCGTATGGCCGCGAAATTATAACGGGACGTCGTGTAAAGCCTAAAGCCTCTTCGCAAACATGCAGCTATGAACCGTACATCCGTCCCCAAACGCACCCTTGCAAATTTGACGCTCGGGAAGACCCTCTTGTGGAACATGATCGTTGCGCCTGCTATTTTCCTGCATCGCGTGTATGGCCGGACTGAAGTCCTGCGGTATAGCAGAATGGATCTATGAGGAAAAAAGAAAAAGCATGAGCGTTTTCCAACGACGTCAGCGGTTGATCGGATGAACTGCCGCATCGCTTCGGGAATGTAATTCGGAGCATAGTAATCATCGTCGTCGAACTTGGCGACATAACGATATTTCGATCTGGCGGCAGCGAAATTGAGGCAATCCCCCAGAAATTTATTCTGCTGCATTCTGTATATTCGAACGTTCCGATATCGCTGCGCCTTTTTCTTATAGCGACTCAGATTAATATCATTTCGATTCACCACGATAATCAATTCTTTGGCTTTCCACTTCTGGCGAGCATAGTTGTTGAAAATATTGTCGATGCACTCCGGCCGTATGGTAGACGTAACAATCGTTACGCCTCCGCTTGCATTTTTCCCCATGCGTTTCTCCTTCCGAAAACCATATTTCCAAATTAGTCAAACGACCCCCGGCATACGTTGTGCACTTCTATTAATCTTTGAAATATTTTATTAAATAACGCAATGAGAGAGAGGTGTTGTTCAAGCACTATGAAGGAGATTGATTCAACTACGATTGGGAATGGAAGAGAAAAAGTCGCGATTATCGGTCTCGGTTTTGTCGGATTGCCGCTTGCGGTTGCTTTTATGCGTAAAGGGTTCCCCGTCATCGGGATCGATATGGATGAACGGAAAATCAGAGCCATTGGAGCAGGAAAGAGCTATATCCAGGATATATCGGACGATGAAATCGAACGCGCTGTATCGGAGGGGGATTTGTTCGCTACGACGGACTACTCCGTCTTGTCGTCAGCGGATGCGATCATCGTTTGCGTCCCTACCCCATTATCGAACGAAAATGCCCCGGACCTGACTTTCCTAATCAACGTCACCCGCCAGTTGGTTCCCGTAATAAAACTTCATCAGCTCGTCGTGATCGAGAGCTCGACTTATCCCGGTACGACGAAAGAGATTGTTCAGCCCATTTTGGAACAAAGCGGCTTAGAGATCGGCAGACAACTGCACTTGGCTTATTCGCCTGAAAGAGTAGACCCAGGGAACCGCAGCATGCAAATGAACGAAATACCGAAAGTGGTCAGCGGGATCACGGAACGCTGCCTTGAAAGAGTAAGCGCGCTTTACGAACGGGTTTTTGATCGTATTGTAGCCGTATCGTCTACTGATGCCGCGGAATTGACCAAGCTCCTCGAAAACACTTACCGCCTTGTGAATATCTCATTTATCAATGAATTCGCCCGGCTTTGCGATGCTTTGCATATTAATGTGTGGGAAGTCATTCAGGCCGCGGCCACTAAACCATACGGATACAGCCCGTTTTACCCCGGCCCCGGTATCGGCGGACACTGCATTCCGGTCGATCCGTTATATTTGCAATGGAAGGCGGAGCAAAAGGGAGCTTCGAGCCGTTTCATTGAAATCGCCCATACCGTCAACGAGTCGATGCCGGCCTATATCGTGGATCGTGTCCAGGCACACCTGCCTTCGAATAAGCCTTTAACGGAGTCCCGGATCCTTGTCTACGGGGTAACCTACAAGAAGGATACCGCAGACATGAGGGAATCCATGGCCAGTCCCATAATCCGCCTCCTCCTTGACCAAGGCGCAGAGCTCCGTTATCACGATCCCTATATTGATGCCATGCAGGTGAATGACGGCACTAAACTGAACAGCGTCGCATTAACGGCAGAGGAAATAGCCGGTGCAGACTGCGTGCTTATTCTCGTTGACCATTCCGTCTTGCCGGCTGAATTTATTTTGGAGCACAGCAAATATATTTTTGATACCCGCAACATCATCAAAAGCGTCAAAACAGGAGCGAAGCTCGTGAAATTAGGTGACGGCGCCAAGTCATAAACCGCTTCATCGACTGAGTTTCCTCATTTTCTTCGGGGCTTTGCCGAAATCAATGGCTACCTTACCGGTTGCGGCCGCGATCTTCGGCGCAAGCGTGACCGCATTAACGCCGCACGAGATAAGCGCGATGTCAAATCGGTTCTTCAACGTCTTTGCCCGTCTTAACGTCCGATAGGTTTGTCTGTAATGGGAGAATGGGATTGTCGCGGTGACACGAAGGTTATAAGGATTATTTTCTAATAGCTTTTTTATCGTGGATGGGCTTCTATTAATGACAAGGATTCTTTTGCCCCGAAGGATTTGCCGGAACAAAGACTTCCGTACCGCGATCCGGTTCACGCAAGCATGGCATGTTACTTGCGGCTTTAATTTGAAATGATTGAATACTTGATTGGTTAGCCTTCTTTTCAAATATTGCGGCGCATAAATCATGCGGTCGTTTAGCGGAAGTATGCCGACGATCGTAGAACGCCGAATGGATCGGACCAGATCGTTACGGAGCTTTATGTTCGGAAATGGAATCCCTTTTTGTCCTCTTTTAGCCATTACCGCCCAAGTTTGCCTCATCACTTTACTAAGGGGCCATACCGATTTTTGGGCGAGTACAATATTTTCCCCGTCACCGATTCTGACAAGCGACAGCGGCCTTTTTCGCCTCATTGCTTGAGCGATTCGATATAATACCTGGGTGGTCGATAAGTTTCTAGCCATCGCGTTCCCTCGTTTCTAAACGATAAATGTTCATTATCAATACCCAGTATACGTGGAGATTGTCAATCAGGATGGGTTATTGTCCGTACAGGCAAAAATAATGAGTGAAATAAATGTGACCGGCTTGATCATTGAGGAGCGATCAAGCCGGTCAATTCTTATGCTATCACGATTTGCGGGCATAGATTCCCACTAGTCTTTTCGCTGTTCGTTTCCAGCTGAACTTATTCGCGGCATCTCTTCTGGCGCGAATGGACAGACTTTTGTACAATTTCGGATGCTTGGCAAGCTTGATGATTTGCGATGCAAAAGCAGAGGGTTTGCGGTAGGCGGTTACGAGCAAACCATTCCTTCCATGTTTAATGATTTCGGGGATGCCCCCGATGCGTGAAGCGATGACAGGCAGACCGCATGACATGGCCTCCACATTGACGAGTCCGAATGCCTCATGCTGTTGTGATGGGCAAACCACACAATGGCCGGAACGGTAAAACTGCGGCATTTTATTTCGCGACAGATTTCCTTTGAAGCGGACCGGAACGTTCAAGCGGCGTGCAGTTTTCTTTAAAAAAGCCTTATAGGCCGGCTTCCAAGTCCCACCGGCTATGGATAGCCGAAGTGAGGGAACGGATTTTCTTGCCTTTTTGTAGGCTTTTAACAAGACGGGAACTCCTTTTCTCGGAATTAACCGGCCGGCGAACAGAAGGTGAAATGATTTTACAGAGGCCTTTCGGCTCGGATAAAATTTCCTCGTATCGACTCCCAGATGCACGAACTTCATCTTACTTTTATGCGCAGGAAATCGTTTCATCAATGACCTCTGCAGCGATTTACTGTTGCCAATAATTAATTTTGCGCTTCTAAAATCGGCATTCGCTTTTCGTTTCGTTGTCATCGGAGGACAGACAAAAATCATGGAGTGCATGAATACGGAGATCCTCGTCGTTGGAAAAGCTTTTCTGACTTGAGTAACAAAACCGGGTCTGTTGTCGATTTGAATGAAATCGTAACGATTTCCCTTTACCTTTGCTATCGCATTTCTTAAATATTTTCGTTTTGATCCCCCGCGAACTCTTAGAATGGTCGTATTATTGATGATGGATTTGCGAGGCAAATGCTTTCGCCAAAGGCTGACAATGGTGACTCGGTGTTTATTTGAGATATGCTTTGTGATTTGATAAATGCTATTCTCAACGGACCCGCCAATCGGCGGCGGCACGGTGTTTTGCTCAGGCGCGATGATTAGCAGCTTCATGCCATTCTCCCTTCGTTTACACCTTACTGTGTTATATTACTATTCACTGGTCATGATCGTGTTACTGGACAAACGATTTGCAGACAATTCGCATCGAGATAAAATAGAAAAAGACCGCTGTAGTACTGCAGCGGTCTTCGTATTTCAATAGACTCGTCGGCAAACCGTCCGGCATCATCCCGGACGGTTTGCCATTCCAGCCAAAAAGCAGAGCATGAATTGCACCGCTAGACGCGAAGTCACATTGCGCACGTCCACAGTAGGATCGATACATACGAAGTCGAGCCCCATCACCTGCGGCAGCGTTCCGAGCTGATGCAGCGCATCGAGCGCATCCCACGGGTTCATCCCGCCGGTGCCAATGGCCGGGCAGCCCGGGGCAAAAGCTTGGTCGATGACATCGACGTCAAAGCTGATATAGATCGCCTCCGTTCCGTCCCCGGCAACCGCAAGGGCTTGATCAAGAATCGCGCTTATGCCGCTGACTCGTACATCGCGGGAAGTGAAGACATGAACGCCCTTGCTCTTCACGTAATCGTGATACGGCTTCGAGTTCATGAAACCGCGAATGCCGATTTGCGCGATATTCTTCCCTTCGGCCGCACCGGATTCCAATATGCCGCGGAAAGGCGTGCCGTTCGTTACCCCGCCGTCCTCGAAATTGCGCACGTCATGATGGGCGTCGAAGTGGATAATCCCCACTTTCTTGCCCGGATACCGCCCGGCAAAAGCTTTGACCGACGGGCAGCTGACCGAATGGTCGCCGCCAATAACGATCGGGACTATGGAAGGCTGCCGTGCGTACAAATCGGCCAAGCAGGCTTCGATGCGCCGGTGGCATTCGCCGATGTCCGTCACATGCATTTGAATATCTCCAAGGTCGCGGACGGTCATATGCTGCAGATCGACGCCATATTCCATCGAGTATGTCGTGAACGATTTGAACGCCGCGCGTACGGCCGACGGCGTCGTCGAAGCGCCGGAAAGCGAGATTGAAGGCTTGGATAAAGGAACGCCGACGATGCCTGCAACGAGCGGTTCACTCTCATCCCACTGCTTGATCCAATGGGCAACCTTCGTCTCCAGATGATCGCGAAATGCAGCCTGATCGGGCGTTTTCAGAAAAGGAATGCTATCGCTCACCGGCACTCCTCCTCCCTTCGATCCGGCGGTCCCATACAGCGACTTTGCCGTTCTTAATCACGCCGAACGTATGATTGATGCCGAAGTGATACGGCAAATAGGCGATATTCGGCGCATCGAAGACCGTTAAATCCGCGCGCTTTCCTGCTTCGATGGACCCGATGTCGTTCGCTCGCCCGATCGCGGCCGCCGCATTGATCGTACATGAGGTTATAATCTCTTCCGGGAGCAAGCGCAGGTTGAGCGATGCCAGCATCATGATCAGCTGGATCGATTCGGTCGGGCACGAGCCGGGATTGTAGTCGGTCGACAACGCGACAGGCAACCGGAACGTATCGATCATCTCTCGGGCGCGCGCATGCTGCTTCAGCCCGAGGTTAAACGACGTGCCGGGCAGCAGCACGGGAATAACGCCGTTTGCCGCAAGCATGCGCATGCCTTCATCCGATGCCGCCAGCAAATGCTCCGCGGAAATCGCGCCGACCTCTCCGGCCAACTCCGCTCCGCCGAGCGATTCGATTTCATCGGCGTGGATTTTGGGAATCAGCCCGAGAAGCTTGCCTTCCTGCAAAATACGGCGGGACTGCTGGATCGTAAAAACGCCGTGCTCGCAGAACACATCGCAAAACTCGGCAAGCCCTTCCCGCGCCACTTCAGGCAGCATTTCTTGAACCAGAAGGTCGACGAATTCGTCTGACCGCCCTTTGTACTCCGCCGGTACGGCATGTGCGCCCATGAACGTCGGCACGACATCGACCGGATGCCCTTCATGGAGCCGTTTTGCCACGCGCAACTGCTTCCGTTCATCATCCAGCGTCAATCCGTAACCGCTCTTCGCTTCGACGGTCGTAACGCCGTTTAACAGCATGATATCGAGGCTCTTAAAGGCTTTGTCATATAATTCCCGCTCGCTTGCAGCGCGGGTCGCTTTCACGGTGCTAAGAATGCCGCCTCCCTGCGCCAAAATGTCCAAATACGGCACTCCGGATCGTTTGAGGGAAAGCTCGTGCTCGCGAGATCCCCCGTGCACCAGATGCGTGTGCGGATCTACCAAACCGGGCGTAACCAAACAGCCGCCGGCATCCAACGTTTCAGCGATCTCAGCCCCGTTAAGCTGGGCCAGCACATCGGCTTGCGGTCCAACCAGCGCAATGCGATCGCCGCGGATCGCGATTGCGGCATGTTCAATCTCGAGGACGTGTCTCATCTCTTCACCATAACGGGGAACGCTTCCTTGCGGCGTGACCAGGCGGCCGATACCCGTAAGGAGCAAATCAATCCGTTCGATAGCCAAATCAGCCCCTCCCTTATTCGCGCATCGGAATTCGAATGCCGTGTTTATCCGCGGTTTCAATCGCTTTGTCATAACCGGCATCCGCATGGCGGATGACGCCCATGCCCGGATCGGACTTCAGTACGGCGCTTAACCGCTGCGCCGCTTCATCGGTACCGTCCGCGACGACGACCATGCCCGCGTGCAAGGAATAACCCATACCGACGCCGCCGCCATGATGGACGGATACCCAGGACGCACCCGCCGACGTGTTGATGAGCGCATTCAGAATCGCCCAGTCGCCTACCGTGTCGGAGCCGTCCTGCATCGCTTCCGTTTCACGGTTAGGAGAGGCGACGGAGCCGCAGTCCAAGTGATCGCGGCCGATGACGATCGGCGCTTTCAGCTCGCCGCTTCGGACCATTTCGTTCAGCGCGAGCCCGAACTTCTCGCGTTCGCCGTAGCCGAGCCAGCAAATGCGCGCCGGCAAGCCTTGGAATGCAACGCGCTCACCCGCCAATTCAATCCAGCGGCGCAACCGCTCGTTGCCTGGGAACAGGCGGAGCACGAGCTCATCCGTTTTCCGAATGTCTTCCGGGTCACCGGAAAGCGCCGCCCAGCGGAACGGGCCTTTGCCTTCGCAGAACAGCGGGCGGATGTAGGCCGGCACGAATCCCGGAAAGTTGAATGCGTTCCCTACCCCTTCGTCATAAGCGACCTGGCGGATGTTGTTGCCGTAATCGAACACGACGGAACCCAGCTGCTGCAGATCGAGCATCGCCTGCACGTGGGCCGCCATGCTTGCTTTGGACAGCTTCACATACCGCGCAGGATCGCCGGCGCGCAGCGCGGCCGCTTGTTCCAAGGAATACCCGGCAGGGATGTAACCGACGAGCGGATCGTGCGCCGATGTCTGATCGGTCACAAAATCCGGCTTCATGCCTCGGTTTACAAACTCCGGATAGATTTCAGCCGCATTCCCGAGCAGTCCGATCGAAAGCGGCTTCCCGGCAGCCATGGCATTCTTCGCCATCGCGAGCGCCTCGTCCAGCGTTTCCGCCAGCACGTCGCAGTAACGGGTTTGGATGCGCCGTTCGATGCGGGAACGGTCCACCTCTACGGCAATGACGACGCCTTCGTTCATCGTAACGGCAAGCGGCTGCGCGCCGCCCATGCCGCCAAGCCCCGCCGTCAACGTAAGCGTGCCTTTCAAAGTGCCGCCTGTATGCTGGCGGGCCGCTTCGGCAAATGTCTCGTAAGTCCCCTGCAAAATCCCTTGCGTTCCGATGTAGATCCAGCTGCCCGCCGTCATTTGACCGTACATCATCAGTCCCTTCCGCTCCAACTCACGGAAGTTTTCCCACGTTGCCCACTTCGGCACGAGCACGGAGTTCGACAACAGCACGCGCGGCGCCCGTTCGTGCGTCCTGAAGACGCCAACCGGCTTGCCGGATTGAATAAGCAGGGTCTCGTCGCTCTCGAGGCGCTGCAGCTCTCGCACGATAGCATCATACGAAGGCCAGTTCCGGGCTGCCTTGCCGATCCCTCCGTACACAACCAAATCCTCCGGACGTTCGGCGACCTCCGGATCGAGGTTGTTCATTAACATCCTCATTGCGGCTTCCTGCACCCAGCCTTTACAGGACAGCCCGGTGCCGCGCGGGGCACGGATAACGCGTTTTGGTTCAATTGGATGATTCGCATTCATGAGCAGGGACCTCCTCCTTTAGAGTGAGAGCTAATATAACGGACCTGTCACGGCTTCGACGGCTTTCAGCCATTTTCCGGATAGCAGCGCATTTGCCGTTTTCTCAATATCCGACGAAGTGGAGCGATCGTCCACGACCGGCTGAACGATCGATCGCAAGCTGTTATACAATACGCGAGTCGCCGGCGCCAAGCCGTCGGCACCTGCGAAATCGGCCGCTTCCGCCGCGCAGATGAGCTCAATGGCCAGCACTTTAGCCGCGTTATCGATCACCTGTGCCGCATGTCGAGCAGCCGTCGTACCCATCGAAACATGATCCTCCTGATTGGCGGAAGAAGGAATCGAATCGACGCTGGCCGGATGCGCGAGCACCTTATTCTCCGACACGAGGGATGCGCTAACGTACTGCGTAATCATGAGGCCGGACGCGATCCCCGGGTTATGGCTCAAGAACGCCGGCAATCCCCCTGACAGCGCCGGATTTACGAGCCTCTCGGTCCGGCGTTCAGAAATATTAGCGAGCTCGCACATGCCGATTTTCATGAAATCCATTGCAAAAGCGATCGGCTGCCCGTGGAAATTACCGCCTGATATGACGAGTCCTTCCTTGGTGAACAATAACGGATTGTCCGTCGCAGCGTTGATTTCTACGGAAAGCTTATCAAGCGCGTACCCGAGCACCTGCCGCGTTGCGCCGTGCACTTGCGGCAGGCAGCGCAGCGAATAGGCGTCCTGAACGCGAATCTGGCCTTGCCGCGTCGTGAGCCCGCTTCCTTTCAGCAGCGTCCGCAGGTTGCGCGCCACGCCGATTTGCTCGGGATAAGGACGCGCGAGCTGCACTTCTTCGGCGAAGGCGTCCGGAATGCCGCGTAGGGTTTCCAGCGTCATCGAGGCGATCGCGTCCGCGATTTTGGCAAGCCGCAGCGCTTTAACGAAGGTCAGCGTGCCGATGGAGGTCATGATCTGGGTCCCGTTAATCAGCGCGAGCCCTTCTTTGGCCTGCAGGGTGATCGGTTTCAGGCCAGCCTGTGCCAGCGCTTTAGCGCCGGGGAGCCGTTTTCCTTGATAATACGCTTCTCCTTCGCCCATCAGCACAAGTACGAGATGAGAAAGCGGAGCCAAATCGCCGCTTGCGCCAAGCGAGCCTTGCTCGGGGACGACAGGATGGACGCGCCGGTTAATGCAATCGATCAAGAGCTGCAGCGTTACCGGCCTTATGCCGGAGTTTCCTTTACTGAGCGCGTTGGCGCGAAGCAGCATGAGCGCACGTACGGCCGGTTCGGACATGGGATTGCCCACGGCGCAAGCATGGCTGCGAATCAAGTTGACTTGAAGCTTTGCTGCGTCCTGCGACGAAATGAGGACGTCACTGAATTTTCCGAAGCCCGTCGTCACGCCGTACACGACTTGACCGGCCGCTACGAGCTCCTCAACCATTTCCCTGCATTTTGCTACCCGCTCGCTCGCTCTGCCGCTAAGGATGACCGGTCTGTTATCGAATGCCGCCTCAGCAACCAAATCCACGCTGAGGCTTTCTCCGTCCAACACGATTGGCGTCATGTCAACACCCCTCTCGACTTCTCGGCTGTCACCATCCGTGCCGTCCCCTTTCTTGCTTTAGCATAAGAAAGGGACCGGGCGGAAGGCATTGCCTTCCACACGGTCCCTGTTTAAAAAGGGGAGGTATGTGATTGTCCTGTATCGTGCGTCCCGCCAATACATTGCGACCACTCATTCCCTTATGGATTTGAGGTTTCAAGGTCATTGTTGCATGAGGCTGCAGTATTGTCAATATAGATTCGGCCCATTTCATTGTCCAGGTTTGAAAACGTAAAAGGAAACCGTTAAAGATCCAGCGCGGCTACGACTGGCTTCTCGCCTGCTTGATGCGGAACGTCTTGATTTCGAACGGTTTAAAAGGTGCCGTAAAGCCTATTTCAGTATGAAATACCGCATGCTCAGCGCGCTCCATCAAATTAACTTCCTCGACGCTCTCGATGCGATAATGCGTGGAAAAGGATACCTCGCCCCTCTTGCCCCCATACTCGTAACACCGGATGATCCAGTCATCCGAGTCCTCTGCCGCTTTAATCGTATCCACCATGACATGATCGGCCAAGCATTCGAAGAAGCTGAAATCCGCCGGCAGGATGCCTGCTGCATAGGAATGATCTGTGCCGGATAATTCGACCGCTTCCAGCGGAATGTTCAGTCGGTGAGCATGAGCAGGGATTTCCGCGGTGAACCAATCGCCTTCGTGCGGGAGAAGGGCATACGTGAAGGCATGCTCGCCTAGATCCGCGGCAGGGTCCGGATTAATCGCCGATTTAATCAGCGTAAGCCGGAGCACATTGTCTCGCACATCGTGTCCATATTTGCAATCGTTGAGCAGGCTTGCGCCGAGTCCTCTCTCGGACAGATCGACCCAACGTTGGGCGCAAGTTTCGAACCTTGCGAAATCCCAGCTTGTGTTCCAATGGGTCGGGCGTTTCACTGAGCCGAACTGGATTTCGTGCGTCGCTTCTGTTGCCCGGACCTCCAGCGGGAACGCAACCTTAAGCAGCTGCTGACGTTCACGCCAATCCACATGGGTCTGGAACTCGATCCGCGGATCGTCCGGATATAGGATCAGCTGCTGAGTCAATACGGAGTGACCGTAATGCCAAATGAAGCGAATCGCTGTACGCAGCGGTCCCTCCTCCATGATTTCGATCGATTTCAAATCCGTTATGTGCCTCATTTTATCGCGGTAATAAATATCGATATCCCATGCGTCGTTCGAAAGCGGCTTATCTTCGTGAACCTCGAAACGGTTACCGCTCTGTCCGCTGGCTAAAACCTCGCGGTTAGTGCGTTTGTCATACAGTCGCGTCAGTTGTCCGGAAGCATTCCATTCCAAGCTGTAAAACGGCGTTTCCGCACCGCGCCCGGATACGGTAATCTGGCTCCGGCTAGCCGGACGGAGTTCCTTTGCCCCCGCCGCGTGATGATCACGAGCGAATATCGTCTTATACCCCATGCCGGGAATATCTACCCGGATGAGCAGCCGATCTCCCTGTGGTCCAGTAATTCGCTGGATTTGCTGCGGTTGACCGGAAGCATCCGTCCATACCTTGCCCTTGAGCTGTTCTGTCCATGGAATCTCCACCAGATCGGTTCTTCTCCAGGGCAGCGTATTCATAACCACCCAGCCGGCTTCCCCTTCCTTGGAGATCATACCCGCAATCCGCTGCATGCCCATCTCAAAGGAGCGAGCGGCCAGACGTTCAGCTTCGGCATACTCTACGCGGCAGTCCTCGTAGACTTCAGCGATCGACGAGCCGGGTAAGATGTCATGGAATTGGTTGCGCAGTACGATTTTCCAGCTTTCGTTCAGCAAGTCGCGGGGATACGCGTCATAACCGGTCATAGAAGAGGCAAAGGCGGAAACGATTTCGGCGTTTCGCAGCAGGTTCTCCATGCGCCGGTTCATTTTTTTATTATAAGCTTGAGACGTATACGTCCCTCGGTGGAGTTCAAGATACAGCTCCCCATCCCATTTATGTACATAACGGTCCGTTTCGCGGACCTTCTGCTCCAACTGGCTGAAAAATTCATCGGCCCGGCCGGTCGTGACCCGAGGCAGCCCCGGCATATGTTCCAGACGCCTTCTCATCTCCAGCATCGTTCTGGTCGGTCCTCCACCGCCGTCGCCGTAGCCGTAAGAAAGCAGAAGCTCGTCATTCACCTCTTTATCACGGTAATTATTCCAAACGCCGGTCACCGTTTCCGGCAAAACCTCTCCGTTATACGTATAAAATTTATAGATGCTGTCTGGCTTCTGCCCCGGATCTGAGGTCGTGATGAAGTGCGTCAGGATCTCGCTGCCGTCGATGCCCCGCCAATAGAACGTGTCATGCGGAAATCGGTTATAGGTGCTCCAGCTGATTTTAGTCGTCATGAACGACGTAAGCCCGGCTTTGCGTAAAATTTGCGGCAGTGCCCAGCTGTACCCGAATACGTCGGGAAGCCACAAATACGTGCACCGAACACCGTATTTCTGTTCGAAAAACCGCATCCCGTACAGAAGCTGCCTGACTAACGATTCACCTGACGGCACATTGCAGTCCGCCTCAAGCCACATGGCGCCGCCCGCTTCCCAACGCCCTTCCCGGATGCGGTCCTCGATTTGTTGGTGAATCGCGGGATAATCGCGTTCCAGATCGTCATACAGCTGAGGCTGCGATTGCAGAAACACGTACTCCGGGTAACGCTCCATAAAGCGAAGCACGGTGGAAAACGAACGTGCGGCTTTCTCCCTCGTATGCTTCAGACGCCATAGCCAGGCCACGTCGATATGCGTATGCCCGATACAGCGCACGGTTACCTCGTTCGACTTGGGAATCGCTCCGATCTCCGACTTCAGCTTCCCGTTCGCTTCCTTCACGCTGGCGTAGAACGCTTCGCTTCCAGGAGCGCTCCAATCAATACTATTAAAGGCCCGATCGAGCGCCTTCAGAAGCTGCTGTTTCTCCCAGCCGTTGTCGCTGAGTACCTTTAACGTCTCAGACACTGCATAAGAGGTGAAATACAAGTCATCCGTTTCCTCCTCCAGCACAGCCAGACAGGATTGCTTGACTTCATGCTCCGATTCGGTTTTGTCCCCGGTCATGCCGTTTAACCCCGACCATACTTTAAACAGAAGCTCGATCTTCCGGCCGGTCCATTCCTCTGCCAGAAACACCTCGCCGTGATTGCCGCCGACGCCTTGATAGGGAACCCCGTCAACGAACAGAAGCGATTCGAAGCCCAGGTTATGGCCGTTAACCGCCCTGCCGAAATGAAACAGCCCCACGGACCTCCGCTCGCGCCATTCTGCGGGAATGACTACTTCCGTCTTGAGCCAAGCCGTTTTGTCCCAGCCCCGCCAACGCTCGCCAAGAGAGATATTCCCCCACTCCGCGGAATCAGGCGGCATCGCGCCGACTACTGCCTCTTGATCCGCCCAGAACCGGTATTCGGGTATCGGGCGAATGTCGGAATAACGGTATTTTTCAAGCTCGCCAATGCGTTGCTCCAGCTTTTTTTCCGTCAAGAACATATTGCTTTGCAGCATACGATCCCCCCGTTATCGGTTTTAAAAGACGCAGGACCCGTCCGCCATGGAACGGGTCCTCTGATTCATGCGCGATGAGGTTAAAATCTCACATAGTTTTCATGAGCATATCGATAAGAAATAGGGGTTTTGGGCTCCGAGATCGCGAAAGCTCCGCTCGGTTTGTATTCAAATTCCCGCTCCGCCTGTCCGTATGAGGTTTGTTTTCGCCGGTTGATGCAGTCAAGCAGGACATGCTGCTTCAAGGATAAATATTCGAGCGTATGAGGCCCGTGCTCCGCTTCGATCTCTCCGGGACGGAATTCGTAGTAAACCGTCCGGCGAAGCGGGTTCCCGTTCCCCGCAGGAGAGCCGTGCAGCACTTGAATATCGTGAAAGATAACGTCCCCCGGCTGCATCGGAACCGGAATCGCATCGGAGGTATCGAATCCCGGCCTTGCACAGCGTTCGTGCGCCTGTTCCTTCGTCCATTTCTGACTTCCCGGGATGACCCACAGACAGGTTTGCAAATCGGCTTCATCCAGATAGAAGTCTACATTAAAGATCGGACGGTCGATGCGTCCTCCCGGTACGCCCGCATCCCGGTGCCACTCCACGGCAATCCCTTCATTCGGGGCTTTAAGCACCATCGAATCCCAAGTCGGGATAAAGTTATTCCCCTGCAGCCGCTCGACCGATTTTAAAATATACGGATGAGCGAGCAGCGCTTTCATCGTATCGCTCTTGTCGATGACATACTCGATTCGTCTCAGCACGCTCTTTCCCGTTAGTTCTCCTTTGCGGTACATATAATCAGGATCGGAGAATCCCCCTGCAACGCCCTTCTCATAGAGCTTCATCATTTCGTCTTGGATGAGCTTCAGTTCCTCGCCATAAAGGGCATTGCGTATGACCAGGAAACCGTTCTCCAGAAAAAACGCTGCCTGCTCATCCGTAATCATGTCCTGCTTTCGGGCATCCGCGATCAACATGTTCATTCTTGGTCCGCTCCTTCCGATTTCCAATCCGCTCATTCAGTATAAGTAACCCGTCGTAAACTTGTATTTGGCCTAAAGCAACAAATAGGTTTCCTCTATCACTTTGTAAATTGACAGGCCGAGCATCGTGAATTATGGTAGTTTCAAGGTGAAAAAATTGGAGGCGATCCGCATGGAACCCTATGAATTTGGAGAAGAAACCGCTTTTCCCAGCTTGCCGGCAGAGGTTACGATTCGTGGAGAAGATTATTATTTAACAAAAGACGGAGATCAATATGCGCTCTTATCCCGCATTTGTCCGCATGCGGGAGGAACGGTCAGACTCCATGGTCAATCCCTCTTCTGTCCGATTCACTTCTGGTCGTTTGACGTCAAAACGGGCGAATGCACGTCCATGCCCGACTATTGTCTGGACAAAATCGCGGTAGTCGTCAAGGATGGCCGGTTACTTGCCCAATTCTAGCGTTAACTCCGGCTTACTGCGAGAATGCCGATTCATAAGCCAAATCAGTACGCATATAAGGTACCGGTTTGGCTTTATTCATAGCAGTTGAATCACAGGCCTCGCATTGGACGCTTGCGGTTGTACGCCAGCGGCTCGGCGTCGCCTTTGTAACGAGCGAGCAGCGGTTCCACCGTTTGAATGGCCCACTCCGGCCATATATCCGGCTTCTTCCCTTCCAACTGCTCGGCGTAGCCGATCGACATGCCTTCGATATAAGCCTGGACAGGCTCCGCCAGCGCCGCCATATCGGGATGGTACCACAAGGTAATGACCGTTCTGCGCTCATTGGATTGATTGGCTTGAGAGGCGTGCAGCAAGCGGGAATCGCCGACCACCAAATCCCCCGCTCTGACGGTCACGTCCACCTCGTCTTTACGGACCGAGAAGGCCGGCAAATTCAGGTTTTCTGCTTCCTTCAGCTTCGGGTCATGGGCGTCTTCAAGCTCTACGTGCAGCGGATTATCATGGACATGCGTGCCAGGAATCACTCTCAAGCAACCGTTATGTGCGGTTGTATCCACCAGGTAATACATGAGGAAAAGCTGCTGAGGCATCTCGTCGAAGCCTGCCGGGTCATCCCATGCCGCATAATCATGATGCCAGAATAGCGGCGGACTTTGAGCGGGCTTGCTAATGATATAACCGCTTGAGAACTTTGGCTCCGGGAAGCCTATCGAAGCGAGGGCTTCAAGCGCCTTGGGATGAGCAATCAACCTGGCGATAAAAGGCTCCTTCCAAGTCGGAATCATGCTCCCGGTGGATCGGTTATGCCTCTTATCCTCTTCCGTCTGCCGATCCACCCATTGATCGGTGATCGCGCGCAATTGTTGCAGAAAATTGTTGTCAAGAATATTTTCGAACACGCAATACCCGTCTCTGATAAGCTGCTCGTGTTTGGCCCGATCTTGAATAGACTTCATAGACTTGATCCCGCTCATGTCTATCCCTCCCGATTTCGGCTCCTGGACTGAGCCTATATTTTGCTTAAGGCATGCTCCAGATCTTCAAGCAAGGACTCCGCATGCTCAAGACCGACTGAAATCCGTACAAGTCCGCCCGGAATGCCCATTCGATCCGTTTCTTCCTTTGAAGCCCCCATCCCGTACGTCATGACCAAGCTTTCGAACCCTCCCCAGCTCGGACCGAACTGGAAGTACCGCATCGATTTGACCGCTTCTATGATCCTCTCAGGCCGTCCGATAGGCATGAAGCTAAGCAGTCCCGTGTAGCCTGTCATTTGCTTTAAGCCAAGATCGTACTGCGGATGGCTGGGCAAACCCGGGTAGAAAACTCTCTCGACTTTGGGATGCGCTTCCAGGAAGCGCGCTGCCTTCATAGCGCTTTCCTGATGCTGACTCATGCGGACCGGAAGCGTGCGTATCCCCCGCAGCAGAAGCCACGACGAGTGCGGATCCATGACAGCGCCGTACAGCTGCCTTTCCTGGCCGGCCAGCTCATTCATGATCGAGCTTTTGCCCGCTGCGGCACCGGCGGTCACATCGCTGTGCCCTCCTAAATATTTGGAGGCGGAGTGAACGACCATATCGATTCCGAGAGCCAGCGGATTTTGATAGAGAGGCGTGGCCCATGTATTGTCGGCGATCGTTGTAATTCCGCGTTCGCGCGCCAATTGTGCGAGCGCCTGCAAATCTTGGAGCGCGAATAAGTTGGACGATGGGCTCTCCAAGTAGATCAAATGCGTGTTCGGGCGAATGGCCCGTTCGAAATCCTCGATAGAATCCCCTGGTACGAAGGTTGTTTCCACCTGAAAACGCGGCAGGTAGTCGGTTAAGAAATGCTTTGTGCCTCCATATACCGTTATCGGGCATATGACATGGGAGCCGGTCCGCACGGCTCTCATGATCGCTGCGGAAATGGCAGCCATGCCTGATGAGAAGCATTTGGCGGCTTCCCCCTCCTCCAAGGCTGCGATTTTACCTTCAACGATCTCGGTTGTGGGATTGGAAACCCGGGTATAAACATACCCGTGCTTGTCCGTATTCGTGAACAAGGTGGTTTGAAAGATAGGCGGAACGATAGCGCCCAAGAACCGGGAATAATCATCCCCCAGATGGGCGCATATATCTTCTTTATTTTTATAGTCCATATCAGCTGCAGCTCCTTACGATTCTGAATGCCATGTTGCAAAGGTGCCAAGCGTTATAAATAGGACCTTCCTATACGTAATGTCCAGGAAGGCCCCGCATGCGATATGATTTAGGTCTCGTACGGTACGGTAAGCTCCCGTCCTTGCTCGGCCGATTTGGTGGCGGTATCCAAAATGGCGATTACGCGCAGAGCCTGCTCCGGTTTAACGGCCAGCTCGGCCCCTTCCGTAAGATGAGCAACGATATTGTGATAATAGGATAGCCAATCCGTCTTGGCGTACGGTACGGTCGACTCCACTTTCTCCCCGTCTTTCTCGGTGTACAAGGTCAAAAATTCCTGCTGACCCAGCTTATCGCTAATAATCGCGCCCTTCGTTCCCAGAATGCGGCGTTCAACCTTGCCGGCTGCCGCCAGCTGCGAGGTCTGGGCGTGAGCGACCGCTCCGCTCTCAAACTCAATGATGCAGTCCAGATGATCTTCGTTGGTTACGTCGTGCCAAAGCCTCTTCTGGCTGTAGCCCCTGACGGATTTGACCTTGCCCGGAACGATTCCGAGCAGCCAATCCATATAGTGCGCGCCCCAATCGTAGAAAGCGCCGCCCGAAATCCGTTTATCGGAACGCCACCATTGACCCGGATGTCCATAGCCCCCAAAGTAGAACTCGACGCAAAAGACATCGCCGAGCCGCCCTTGCTCGATCAGCTCCTTCGCGGTAATGAACCATCCGTCCCAACGCCGATTGTGATAGACCGAAAGCATGACGCCGGTTTCCTTCGCTTTATTCACAAGCGCAGCCGCATCATCCGCATGAATGCACATCGGTTTTTCCAAGATGCAATTTTTGCGGGCCTCCAGTACCTGCATGGCAAGCTCTGCATGCGTATCGTGGGGAGTAACAATGGTGACCAAGTCAATGCCCGGCTCTTCGAGCAATTCCTTGACATCCCCGAATACGCGAAGATGCGGGTAGTCTATCCTAGCCTGTTCGCGACGGGCCTGATCGAATTCGCATACCGCGGCGAATTCGATTCCTGCCTTCTCCATCTGCTTCGCATGATGCGTGCCCATATTCCCATATCCGATAACGGCACCTCTTAGCCGATTGATGCGGTTCAATCCATAACCTCCCAATCTGACGGAGGATTGCCGAAATCGGGAACCTTCAGCATCTCCCCATTCCGCAATGCGGATTCATGCGCGATAATGCCCGGCGCGCAATATTTGGCAGCGTTCCATGCATGGAGCGGCGGAAGCTTGCCGCTTACGCAAGATTTGACGAAATCGTCCACCAGAAATTGATGGGAGCCCAGGTGGCCGTTCGGCATGCCCTCGAACTCTTTCGGCAGACGGTCCGCGTGATGTACCTTGGATAGAAGCCCTTTACTGAACTCGATGCGGGTTTTCTCCGGCATGGAGAACAGCTCATGGTCCCAAACGCCGACCTTGCACTCCAGCAGCTCGGTAATATCCTGCAGCGTCCCGGGCTCGAAGCCGCTCCATACCTGCGATTTGGCGTGCTCTTCATAGCTTCCCTTCGTGCCGAAGATGCTCATGTAGGTGCCGTTATTCCCCGACCAGCCGGCTCTGCGGAACTCGTTAATCCTCATCATGCCGCCGTCGGAGGTCCGGAACAATGCCGTTTCGTTGCTGAACGGATTATCCCACAAGTTATTGCCGACCCGGAATATTTCATCCTCATGCCGGTCCTCGTAGCCCAGGCAAGAAACATGCGTGGCGCTTGCCCCGGTAACTCCAAGGACTAAGCACAGCGAGTGCGTGCAATAATACATCGGCGGAATGCCGGCAACCCTCTTCCAGTCCTTGCCGCCGGAATTTTGGAAGGACTGATAGAAACCATGGGCCATATCGTGGATATAGCAGCCTTCGCCATATACGAACGAACCGAAGTCCCCATTGCGGAAGCGGTCCCGGCAGTAAACCGTGCTTGGGTAGTAATAGCTCGTTTCTCCCGTCATGTAGGTCAAACGCGTTTCCTTTACCGCTTCTATGATCCCTTGCATTTCCTCCAGGGAATTAGCCATCGGCACCGCGCTGTAGACATGCTTGCCCGCCTTCAGCGCCTGGACGACATGCGGGCCGTGCAAATGGCGCTGGGTAAGCAGAAATACAGCGTCAACATCGCTTTTGAGCAGCTCATCCAACGATTCAAACGTGCGCTTGATTCCGTAGGTAGCGGCGGCTTTCGCCCGCCGATCCGGGATGAGCTCCGCAAGCGATACTTCTTCAACCAATGGATGCGCCTTAAGGATCGCAAAGAAGCATTGCGAAAACTCCCCAGCGCCGACTACGCCAATTTTTAAGCCCATCGTATAACCTCCATATCTAAATTAAGCGCGGATTTAATCCAGCTGAAGCACTTCCCAGTCCGCCGGCGGCCGACCGAAATCGGGAATTTTAAGCATCTCTCCGCCACGCAGCGCGGATTCGTGCGCGACGAGTCCCGGCGCACTGTATTTAGCCGCATTCCAAGCATGGAGAGGCGGAAGCTTGCCGCTCACGCAGGCCTGCACGAAGTCGTCCACAAGGAATTGATGGGAGCCAAGGTGACCGTTCGGCTGCCCTTCAAATTCCTTCGGCAGACGATCCGAATGGTGAACCTTGGACAACACGCCTTTGCTGAATTCAATCCTTGTTTTCTCCGGCAGCGCAAAGAGCTCATGGTGCCAAATGCCTGGCTTGCAATCCAGCAGCTCGGTAATATCCTCCAGCGTACCGTGCTCGAAGCCGCTCCACACTTGGGAATTGGCGTGTTCCTCATAACTGCCTTTCGTTCCGAAAATACTCATATAAGTGCCGTTCTTCCCTGTCCAGCCTGCTCTGCGGAACTCATTGATCCGCATCATGCCGCCATCGGACGTACGCATCAGCGCCGTTTCATTGCTGAACGGGTTATCCCATAGATTATTGCCGACGCGGAAAATTTCGTCCTCATGCCGGTCCTCATAGCCGAGACAGGATACATGCGTCGCATATGCGCCCGTTACGCCGAGGACGAGGTTAAGCGAGTGCGTGCAATAATACATCGGCGGAATTCCCGCAACCCGTTTCCAATCCTTTCCTCCTGAATTTTGAAAGGAGCCGTAAAAGCCGTGCGCCATGTCGTGGATATAACACGCCTGGCCGTACACGAAGTCGCCGAAATCCCCATTTCTGAACCGGTCGCGGCAATATACCGTACTCGGATAATAGTGGCTGGTTTCCCCAGTCATATAAGTCAGTCGCGTTCGCTTGACGGTATCGATGATGGCCTCGATATCCTCTAGCGATGAGGCCATCGGGACAGCGCTGTACACATGCTTGCCTGCATTCAAGGCCTGCAGCACGTGCGGACCGTGCAGATGCCGCTGCGAAAGCAGAAATACCGCGTCCACATCGCTTTTGCACAGTGAGTCCAAGGAATCGAAGGTGCGGGTAATGCCATATACGGCCGCGGCCTTAGCCCGCCGATCCGGAATAAGCTCGGCGAGCGAAACTTCATCAACGAACGGATGTGCCTTTAGCAGGGCGAAAAAACATTGCGAAAACTCCCCCGCGCCGACAACGCCAATTTTTAAACCCATCCTTATACCTCCATTTGAAGAGAATTGATCCGCAAGTGCGTTACGCTATGAAAAATTTCGGCGCGAGATTTAAGTCCGAATCGGATTCTTGACAGCTTTCAAACTTCGGACCGAGGTCTGCCGCCCACTTCTCGCCTTTTTCTTTTTTGATTTCATTAATAACGACCCTTACGTTATAATCCGCATCGGAAATAAGGTCTTTCAGACTGCGGGGCTCCTTGGTCATGGCCATCAATTCTTTAAGCCAACGGCTTCCGAATTTCACATGCGTTTTCTCATCGAGCACATCGTAATCATGCTCAAGCGCCGAGAGAGGATCGTGCATCTCATCCGCCAGCTTCGTCCACCGTCTCTTGGAAGCAAACGAACAAGCTTCTCCGACCTGAGTAAGCGCCGCAATGCGTTCCACTAGGTTAACGGAAGTGAATGCGCGGTAATGGCCGACCGGAATCGGTACCTTATAAGGATCGATTCCCTGCGCAAGCAGCCGTGAAAATCCCATCTGGGAATGGCGGACTTCATCCCAGGTTTGGCGGATAAAGTTCGCGATGTACTCAAACGGCATCTGCCGTCCCTCGTAAACGAACGATGCGCAAATATCAATGACCGGCAATTCGGTGAAGTGGACGTAGGAATGATGGATCGGATGCTCGCCGCCCTCAAGCGGGTGCACCTCCTCGCTGATTCGTTCCGCGCTGCGCCATGTGAATCGGCTTTCCAGCTCCATGTCAACCGGGAGCCGATAGTCCGGATATTCGGGAATTTTCTTGCTCTGATCCGGTGCGGCGCCGCGGTATAAACCGCCGAGCGAATCGATATGCAGCTTGATTTCATCCATAAACTGCTCGATTTGCTTCTCTTCGGCCAACAAGGCGGTGCCTGCTTCGATAAACTGCTTCCCCCAGGCAATATGCTGTTCCAGCCGCGGGAGGTGATCCTCCAGCGCCTCGACGGAAGGGGCGTCATTCAATCTGAGCGTGCATTGGACATATTCCCGATAAGCGCTTGCCTGCTCGCGCTTGATCACAAGATACAAGCCGGCAATAAAATAGTACTGATTCGGAGCCGTCAGCAGATGCTTCACGAGATTCGTCCATTCCGGTTCGATCTGCTTCTCCGGGTGGAGAATCCCGTAATCCTGAATGCGTTCCCGTATCGCCTTGCAGCGCTTCAAATCATCGTGAAGATGCTTGACGAAATCGCATTTCCCCGAATATTCGGGAATCCGGGGCTCAAAGCCGATCCCGTGACGGATCAAATCATATTCTAGCGAGAAGAAGCGCTTGAACTTCCGCAGCGCTTCGTCTGTTTCAAAGTACCTCACTCTTCTACACCTCCCAGATAGCTTAAAGCAGGCTTCAGACCGGATCTAAAATACTTGCGCTCGCATCGACCGGACATACGCCGCGCTCGATCACTTCGCCCTTGTATACCTGCGTATTTGAAAGAGCGTTATAACAGACAATGAACGACCTCCGATGGCGGTTCGATTGATTGGCAGCGGAGGTATGCAGCGTATTGCAATCGAAGAACAGAACGGAGCCTGGCTGCATCTCGCAATAAACCGTTTCGAGCCGGCTCTCGAGCATCTCCATTCGCTCCGGCTCGACCATGGTTTGCCCGTTCGCATGAACGTGCGTCAACCGGCCCAGCTTGTGCGAGCCCCGCAGGACGCGAAGACAGCCGTTTTCCTTCGTGGATGGATCAAGCGCGACAAACGCGCTGATCATATTCGGATACATAAAGCCGCCGTTATACCAGTAACCGTAGTCTTGGTGCCATTCGAACGCTCCGCCGGTATAGGCTTCCTTCATCGCTACCTTGCCGTGATAGAAGCTGATTTCTTCTCCCTGCAAGATTCGGATGCTATTCACGATCCGCCATGTGGAGGATGCTCTGGACCAAATGTCATCGGTCAGATTATCCCAGAAGGCAAGCCTGACCTTGTTTCCTTTCGTATCATTGACTTGGCTGATCGAAGATACGACGCCTTCGCCCCCGTCTACTTCCTCAATCATCCTTTGTACTTCCTCCGGAGAGAAGACGTTATCCACCAACAAATATCCGTCTCGCCGGTATTGCTCCACCTGCCCGAATGATAGATTCATCGATTAAGCCTCCTTAGCCGTACCATAGATTCGATCATGCTTGGCGTTCCAATCTTCCCAGCTCATGACACGATCCGGGTTCTTCTTGCTTCTCGCGATAAAACATGGACAAATGCCATCAAAATCGGCATTGTTATGCCACGTCAAAGGCTGGTCGGCCGGACTGAAGCGCAGGTCGATGCTCCACCTGATTTCTTCCGCCTGATTAGGCAGCGTGCGATGGAAGGTGAATTGGTCGAAAACGAGGAGATCTCCCGCCTTCATCGGAACCGTGACCACCTCGCCGCGCGCCTCCACATCCGCCGCACATGCGACATGCCCGCCTTCCGTCTTCACGTAGTCATTGATCAAGCCCCAGTTCGTGCTCCCCGGAATGACCTGCAAGCAGCCGTTTCGTTCATCGACGTCTACAAGCGGGACCCAGATGGAGAGAACGATGAAATCTTTCGAGCCCGCATCCCGACCTCCATAGTAATAACCGTCCTGATGCCAAGGAAGAGTCGTATAGGCTTCATGCGGCAGCTTCGGGCGTACGCTGAAGTCGCCATTCACTAGAATTTCAGGGCCGATGATGCTTTCTACCACATCCAGAACGCCAGGATGCGAGCAGAGATCGTACACGGCTTTGCTGAAAATCCCCGTGTCCGTCCCCCATCCGAATGCGGTCTGCTTATGCTGTTTGCATACCTCCGCCCAACGGACGCTAAGCGGCAGGTTCTCGTGTTTCTCGGTGATTTTCCCCTTCGCGTAAAGTTCGTTTGTCCGGCGGTCCACTTCTGCCGCGATCACGCTTCTAATCGGTACAAGCTCGTCGGCCAGCACGCCCTTCACGACGGTATATCCGTCTTCCGCAAAGCCCATAGCTTAGACCCTCCTTATCCCTTTATATATTCCATTCTTTTCTGGCCTCGGCCATAGCCTTCGGAGGAGCGCTCTTTCCCCAAGCGTAATGGCCCTTCGGTTTCTTCCCGACCCAACGGTCGTCAATCGCTTCCGAACGAAGCTGATACCGTGTGTCCACGCTGAGCCGGTACCGGTCCGAAGTATTCGTTAACGACGCGTGCATCATATACATGCCGAAAATCAGCGCATCGCCGCTTTGAAACTCCGTCGTCGCCCAACGGCCGCCGTATTTTTCGACAAGCTCCAGCGGGTTTCTGCTAAAATCCCCTTCGATGTTGTCCCGGTCAACATCCATTTGCCCATAGGTTCGCTTAATAGCATCAAAATGCTGCGAGCCCAGACACAAGCAAATTCCGCCCATCTCATAAGAAACATCACCTAACGGCGTCCAGAGCGTGAATAAATTTTTGGTGCCTTGCCCCATATAAACGACATCGTAATGAGCCCCCGTGAATCTTCCGTGATCGACCACGCGAGGCCACTTGAAATCGAACGTCATCGATTCGCCCCCGAGAAAGCGGTCAAAGAACGCCATCGTTCGATCCGAGTTGACGAGCTCAAGCAGCATCGGCGTATGTTCGTTATCCTGAAACGTAAATCTGCCATCATGGTGCTTGTTGATCACGGCCTCCTCCAGAGGCGCGCTTGCATCCAGCTTTCCTTGTTTCTCCAGATCCTGGAGAAGCTCGATGCGCGCTCGCTTTACCGTCTCCTTATCGTGGAAGCCGCGAATGAGCAGATAACCGTCTTCGTCCATTCGCGCGCGCAGCGCCTCGGCGTCGTCCAGAATATCGTTGGATTCCCGAAGCTCCGTCAAATATTTACTTCCCATTTCGAACGCATGCTTCCCGATCTTAACCATGGTCATGGTTTCACCCTCCATTGCCGAGATCTGCATTCTTCAGATAATCCAAACTAATCCTCAAGCTATCCCACGGATTTCCAGGGCAGATATCCTGCTCGATGATATACCATCGGACGGCATGCTGCTCGCCCCACGACAAAATCGGAGGCAGGTCGATCGTTCCTGTGCCTAATTCCGCATAGGTTTGCCTCTCGTCCGCCGTCATGTCCTTCAAATGCAGGTTCAATACTCTGCCCGGGTACTTCCGGATGAAAGCAAGAGGATCATAGCCGGCCTTCGCGAGCCAGTAGACGTCGAATTCCGCGTAAATCCCTTCGCCTGCCGATGGATCGAGCATAAAGTCCAGCGCATTTGTGCCTCTGACTTGATTGAGAAGCTCGAATTCGTGATTGTGATAGCTAAGCAGCAGTCCATGCTCGTTCAGCGCCCGGGCGGCTTTCAGCAAGCATTCCCGAAGGCGGGAATAGCCCGCCTCCGTCCGGTTCTCCTGGATGACGTAAGGAAACACCAAGCCTTCCGCTTGCAGAAGGAGCGCTTCCTCTATCGCCAATTCCAATCTGGCCGGATCATAGAAATCTTCGGCCGAACGGTGAAGCGCGACGGTCTTTAACTCCGCATCCCGTATGAACCCGGCCATTTCCTTGGCGGTATGCCCATAAAATTGCCCCAGTTCTACACCGGATACGCCCATCTTCTTCAGCGATAGCAGGGCTTCGGGGACTCGGCCCGGAAGAGCGTCCCTCAACAGATCCAATACGATTGCGACCTTGTTCCGCATGATGTTGTCATCCTTCCCCCGCTTATCTTGGAAAAGCTTCACGCGCGCCGGCATCAACCGAAAGAATGCAGCCGGTCGTGACCCGCGACCGATCCGAGGCCAAGTACAGCGCTGCCTGCGCGACGTCTTCGGCCGTGACCGTTTCTTTCATTAACGACCGGTTCCGGATGTAGCTTTCAAATTGATCAACCGGTACGCCGTATGCCTGAGCCCGGTTTTCCTTCATGTCCGGCGTCCATAAATCCGTAAAGATCGTATCCGGATTGATCATATTGGATCGAATCCGGTCCGGACCGTGCTCGATCGCGAGAATGCGGCACAATTGCGCTTCCGCTGCCTTAGCGCAGCTGTAAGCGCCGAAGTCTTTGCCGGGCGCAGGCACATTCTTCGTATTAATGAAGACGATGCTGCCGCCATGCCCTTGTGCAAGCATGGTACGAACGGCTGTCCGGGCAACGAGGAAATGGCCTGTCGCATTGACGGCGAAGCTTCTCTCCCAGTCACGCAGGCTTAAGGTCTGAACGGACCCGACCGGCGCTACACCGGCATTGGAAACGAGAATATCCAGGCCTCCGAAGAACAGGCTCGCTTCCGCGAAAGCGTTCTCGACGCTGGCTTCGTCCGTAACATCCATATGTAAGGTTCGAATCCGACCGGTATAAAGGCTGTTCATTTCCGATTCGGCTTCTGCCAGCGATTTCCGGTCAATATCGGCCAAGATGACGCAAGCGTCTTCTTCCAGCATCAACCGCGCGATCGACAATCCAATGCCTTTGGCCCCTCCGGTTACCATGGCGATTTTGCCGTAAAGCTCCCCTTTCCGCTCTCTCGGCGCCTTTAATTTATATAATTCCAACGGCCAGTACTCGGCTTGGAACATCTCGGATTCCGCCAGCGGCGAATAGCCGCCTGCTGCGTCCGCTTTTTCCATAATCCCGATCGTGTGACGGAAAACCTTCATGGCATAATCGGCTTGCGGCGCGGTTGGCCCGGACGCCCATACTCCTAGGCCTGGAATGGCTATAATTCGCGGCGACGGGTGATGGGACTCCGCAGGGTTTCCGCCGTTTCGGCGGATATAGGCCGCATACTCCTCCCGGAAGGCGCTGACGGCATCGGATATCGCAATTTTCAAAGCTTCCTTCTCTTCTGCTGGCGGAAGCGCAGGAATCACCAAGGCAAATGGTTTCAGCGCAAGCAGATGCTCCGGCGTAGCCGGCATGGCTGTAAGCAGTGCGCTTAAATCCCGCCTCCTTGTGAATGCAATGATTTCCGGCGAATCATCGTAAGAGAGCATGACCGCATCTTTGCTGCTCAACTTCAATGCTCCGCGCAGAACGGGAGTTACTTGCTCTGCAAGCTTGCGGCTTTCCGGTTCGCGAGGCGCGAAGGAGACCGGTTGTTCCTGCCTGGCGATATAGGCTTGCGCCCGGGCGACGAAACGCATATGACGCTCATAGGCGGTTTCGCAGTCGTCCCCCCAAGTGACCAGCCCATGATGAAGCAGCAGCAGGCCTTCCGCCTCAGGAGCAGATGAAACGGCTTCCCAAACCTGCTTCGAGAGGAGAAAGCCCGGCCGTTCATACGGAATAACCAGCAGCCGATCGCCATAAATGTCCTGCAGCGCGCTCATGCTCAATCTGCTGTTTGCGGTGCTCAGTATGTCGTCAGCGTGCGTATGCAGCACCCAACGATACGGGATCCAAGCATGCAGCAGCGTTTCGATGGAGGGACGCGGCTGATCGGGAGCCGTCATCGTATGAGCGATATAGTTGACCATGTCCTCATCGGTCATGGTGTCTCTAGCTTGCAGCGGAGCCAGCTCATCCAGCTTAACGCCGGAAAAACCGGAGGACGCGATAGAGGCTAGGCGAAAGCCGCTGGCTTTCACCCGCAGCACGTGGTGCTCACGCCCCAGAAGATCGCGTTCCATTCTCTTCAAGGAGGTATTTCCGCCGCCTGCCAATACAAGCCGCTCATCGGATCCGAGTCTTCTTGAAACCCGGACCAGCAGCTCCATTTCTTCATCCAGTACGGTTTCGCCGCCATTCCATACAGTAGGCTGCATTTCGGATCCTCCCCAATTTCAAGCTTCTCTGTTTAGGCTTTAAGCGCTTCGCTGAATCCCGTCATCATCAAAGCGACGGAGGTTGCGCCTGCGTCCTGATGTCCCAAGGATGCGTTTCCCTGGTAACGTCCCCTGCCCTTTCGCGCAACCAATTCCGCCGTTTTCTCCGCGCCCGTAACGGCGGCCTCAGCTGCGCCGGTCATAGCAGCAACGAAACTACCGCTTTGGCTTGCGGACTCCGCAACGACACGCACTGCCGGTTCAAGCGCATCCAGCATCGTTTTATCCCCAACGTCCGCTTTGCCGAGCAGCATAACGCCATGCAGGCCATCGGTTAGCATGGCTGACCAATCCATGAGCGAGATCTCCGCTCTGTCCCTCCCATGCGGCGCCATTTTCAGAAAAAACGTGCCGAATAACGGGCCGCAGGTGCCTCCGATCTCCTTCATCAGCATCCTGCCCGTATCGATCAACAGCGTCCCGATATCGGCTGATTCCGATTGAAGAACGCGGTCCCTGACCGCTGCAAAACCTCGTGCCATACTCACGCCGTGATCCCCGTCGCCGATAGCCGCATCCAAATCCGATAACAGCACTTGATTTTCAGTGATGTGCCTGCCGGCATTCGCGATCATTTTTCTCAGCATGAACACGTCGATCGTTTCCATCGTTACAGCCTCCTTCCACCTAAAACAAGGTCAGTCCCGGCGATTCCGCAGGCTGGTCATACAGCATTTTCAACTCGTCGTCCAATTTCATCATCGTGACCGAGCATCCGGCCATTTCCTGCGAGGTGCAATAGTTGCCGACCAGATTGCCGTAAATGCCGATGCCGCGCTCCTCAAATAACTGATGCAGCCTTCGGTTCACGATATACAGCTCCATCATGGTCGTCGCCCCATAACCGTTGACAAGAAGGGCGATTTCGTCCCCAGCCTGAAGAGCGAGATCGTCATCCAACAAGCGGCTGAATATGACGTCCGCCGTTTCATCTGCGCTCAAGAGCTTCGTTTTCTCGATTCCCGGCTCTCCGTGGACGCCCATGCCGATCATCATCATGTCTTTTTCCAGCTCGAAGATCGGCTTGCCGACAGCCGGCAGCGTGCAGGAGGATAAGGAAACGCCAAGCGACCGGCTCTGATCTCTTGCTTTCTCCGCGGCCCGCAGCACGTTGTCGAAGCTCATTCCCAGCTCGGACGCCGCCCCGGCAATTTTGATCACAAACACATCCGCGGAGGTGCCCCTTCGTTCATCCTTCTTTTCCGGCGGCGCCGATGCGATATCGTCCCACACGCGAACGGTTTCCACGCGCATGCCTTCCGCTCTGGCCAGTTCCTGCGCCATATCGAAATTGAGAATATCGCCCATGTAATTCCCGTAGATGAGAACGACTCCGTTCCCACCGTCAGCCGCCTTGATCGCTTCATAGACGACATCGACCGACGGCGACGTAAAGATGTCTCCATGCGCGATGCTGTCGCCCATGCCTCGCCCGACAAAACCGAGAAACAACGGTTCATGACCGCTCCCGCCGCCGATCACGACCCCGGTCTTTCGGCTGAAATCGACATCCGTCCGAACCACGACATTCATGTCATCCAGCTTTCGCAGCTTTTTGCGGTGTGCCAGGACAAGACCTTCTACCAATTCATCCGTCACCAGCAGAGGATCATTGATCAGCTTTTTCATTTTCATCGACGAATTCTCCTTTACGAGATTCTGCCGTGCACCACTTCGGTGAACATCCGCATCACCCGTTCGCTTTCCTCCTTCGGACGCTGCCAAACGTTGCGCCCAATGGCCACTCCTCTTACGCCCGCTTTCACGGCTTGGTCGACTAACCGAATCAAATCGTCCACGCCGCCGTTAAGCCCTCCGCCGAGCATAACGAGCGGAACCTTGAATTTGCCCACCCATTGCTTCAAGACTTCGTGTTCGCCCGGATGAACGACCTTCAGGATATCCGCACCGAGCTCATAGGCGATTCGGGTAGCATCGGTCAAAGCTTTGATCTTCGTTTTCGCGTCCGGTACAGGATCGTACAGCAGCGGCTCAATCATCACGGGTATTTGGCATCTCTCGGCTTCTTTCACCAGCTCGGAGATCATGCGGATATTGTGCATGTTTTCAGAGCCGGGCCGATTCCAGAAGAGCAGCACCTTCACGCAGTCGCAGCCGGCCTGCAGCGCCGTTTCCGGCATAGCGATCAAATCATGGTGCATGGCGCCTTCTTCAAGATAAAACGTATCCGAGGAAAGAATGCGCGACGGCGCAAGGCGTCCATAGAATAAAGACTCCGAACGAAGACGGATGCCGTTGTTCATCAGCACGCCGTCCACTCCGAGCGGAATCAGCCTTTCCAACACTTCGATGGGGTCCTCGAGACCCTGCACCTCGCCCAATATACCGTGATCTACGGGCAGCAGGACCGTATTGCCTGTTTGACCATTAAATAATCTGGATAACCGAATCGCCTTGCTCATTCTTTCCACTCCCAACATTAGTGTTGTTGCAAAAATTGCTCGACCGTGTACCGGTCCGGAGAACCCGCCTGGCCGCCCGGCTTCGTCGCCTTTAACGCCGCTGCTGCCGATGCGAAACGAATTCGCTGCGTCGCAGGCATCTCCATAACGAGCGATGCCGCATAAGCGCCGTGAAACACATCACCGCATCCGGTTGTATCGGCAACCTTGACTTGAAAAGCTTCTTGACGGCAAACCGGCTCATTCGAACCGGCCTTGAACCAGCAGCCTTCCTTCCCGCAGGTGACCGCCACCAAGCTTCTATTCGAATGCCATAATCGCTCCACGATTTCCTGCGGCTCCGTGCAGCCTGTCACACGGCAGGCAAATCCGTACGATAGGATCAAATGGTCTACGAGCTGCAGCAGTTCCCCGAAACCGGCATGCTGATCGTCCTCGAAATCGGCAACGACAGCCACTCCGTTCTGCCTGGCGATTTTCGCCGCTCGAATCATGCCTTCCACACCGAAATTATCGATGAACAGCACCTTTGCCTGCGCAATGCATGATGCTTCCGGCGCATCGGACGAAGCCCCCGGGACACTAGCGGTGTTAAAAAAAATATTGCGGGTGCCTTCCGTCTCGTCGACGATAATCGTGGAATGAATCGGTCTGGCAGCTTCTTCGATTCGAACCCGGCTTACATCGATTCTCTCCGCCGACAGCCTCCTCAGGACGAAAGTAGATAAGTCGTCGCTCCCGAGCGTTCCCGCATACGCGCATTTCACGCCTAAACGGGATGCGGCAACAAGCGCGGTCATGGTCAGGCCGCCGCAATCCCTTTCCTCGCGCAGAACGGGCATCTTCGAATCAGCCTCGGGATACTGCCGCACGTATACGAGATCGTCTACCGCTGTGGAGCCTAGACCGATGATGGCGGACGGGATCTGCTCGCTCATTATCGATGTCCCCCTTGCGCATACGGCTTCATCCCAAGGATCGTCTGCGGACTCTCGTAAAGAATCTCCCTTGCGATTGCCAGTGCATCGTCAATCCGGTATTGCCCGAGCCTCACTTTATCGGCAAGCACGCGCGCCAATATTTTCCGGACGATCGTCAGCTTGGCGTAGGTCCATTCCAAGCAATAGGCATCAGAGAAAAAGCCGATTTGTTTATTGGCGGGCAGCATATCAAGCCTTTCCGTTATCGTCTGCTGCATCGCGTCCGGAAAAAAATTATGCCACCAATATCCGGCCAGAGTCAGATTCGGCAGCTCCCGCGCCATGGTGCATAAAGATTGATTGGCATGGCGGCTTGCCAATAAGCATTGAAATTGCAAGTTTGGATGCCTTGCAATCATGTCTCCGACTTGCGCAATGGTCCGCTGCGAAAGTCTGCTGCCTGTCTCGTACGGCAGCGGTTCCGCTCCGAAGCTGAACTGGAATACGATGCCGTCCTCGCTTCGCTTCTCCATGGCGGTAAGAATCGCTTCATTGACAAAGGAAGCATAAATATCGCGCTCATGCGGACCGGCATGCTCCCGGTTTGCCAAAGCCGCCGCCATCTCCTCCTTAGAAACGACGCGATAGTCAATATCCGTGGAAAGATGCGTAGCGGTGGACAAGACCGTATCGTAAGGAATTTTGCTCACGTAATGGGCAATGGCTTCCTCAACATCGTCCATCGTTCGAATGATCCGGCTCACCTGCGGCCTGGCGCCGCCGATCGGCGATGGAGCCTCGGGCTCGCGCCCCCAGCATTTTTCAAGCTCGTATAAGGCGGTATCGAACTCTCCCCACTGGCAGCGCGTGAAGAATCCCCATTCAAGCGCATACTGCAGCCGGTCGTCATCCTCGCCCTGCCCTCTCCGGGACAGCTCCGTGCCGGACCGTTCGATTCGGAGGCCATCCAAAACGCTTCTTGCATAGCTATGATCATTCGAGCGTTCCTTCACCGCTTCGTGCAGCTTGAGCCAGTTGCTTTCATCGACAGGCGTTTTCCAATCATACAGATCCTCGAGAATGATCCGAATTCCCCAGCTCGTGCTTGTATTCCGCACGCGGGACAAATAGGGAATCGCCTCCCGTATTCGCTGTTGAGCTTCCTCCTCCGCAGGAAAATTGGGAAATTCGGTCAGTCGGCTTCCGTTAGGACAGCCAGCCGCGTATAAGTCGCTGATCGCCATATGGTAAAGCAATATATCCTGAAGCCCTCGAGCCGTCAGCCGTCTCCCGGTCAGGTGCGTATGAATATCGAGAACGGGAACCTCTTTTAACGCCTCTTCAATCTCCAGCTCCAACTGCTGTTTCAGCATATTCGTACTCCTTCATCTCCTTCGAAAGGGATCCGCATCTATCGCTTCGGCTTAATCGGCTCCAGAGGAGGCGTATTTTCACAATATAGGGGTCTTGAGCCGGGAGTAGGTGCCGCCCAGCGTACGCCGTTAGCAATCACGCGCAAAATCTCTTTATTGTGATAAGTCGGGTATGTCTCATGGCCCGGGCGGAAATAAAAGATTTTCCCGCGGCTGCGGCGGAACGTACAACCGCTGCGGAACAGCTCTCCTCCTTCAAACCAGCTCGCGAAAACGAGCTCGTCAGGGGCAGGAATATCAAAGTGCTCGCCATACATTTCTTCCATTTCAAGCTCAAAAAACGGCGGCAGTCCTTCCGCGATCGGATGTGAGGGATCGATCACCCACAATCTCTCCTTGTCATCCGTTTCCCTCCACCTTAATCCGCAGGTCGTGCCCATCAGCGATTTGAACAGCTTCGAGAAATGGCCGGAATGCAGCACGATTAACCCCATTCCATTCAACACGCGGTCGCGGACTCGCTCGACGATCTTGTCGTCTACCTGGTCATGAGCCATGTGCCCCCACCAGATCAACACGTCGGTTTCGTCTAGTACCGCATCGGTCAACCCGTGCTCAGGCTCCGAGAGCGTTGCCGTACGGACATGAATGAAATCGCTCCGAATCCCATCTGCTATCGCCTGGTGCATGCCGTTCGGATAAATCTCCGCTACCTTCGGATTTCTGAGCTCGTGGATATATTCGTTCCAAACCGTAACCCGGATCATCGGCTTACCTCATTTCAATGCGATTTAATAGGGAAATAAATAGAAGAGCTCTTCCTTTTCTCGTCGTATGTGAATGATCAGCACTATCGAGATTAGGAAGAGCTCCGCTGGCTTTAGCTTTCTATTACTTCATATTATCGATTTCCGGTTGAACCTTCGTATCCCACAGCGTTTTCCAACGCTCCTGCATCGCTGCCCATTCTGTTTTCCACTCGTCCGTATAGGAGCTCATGTAATCGTTGTAGTTCTTCTCGAAATCTCCCGGTTTGCCGACGATCAGGTTAACGATCTTGCTCTTCGTTGTCGCGCCGTAAACGCCTGTTTTGGAATCGATCGCGTCGAATTTGCCTTCCGGATCAAGATTCGCGAACGCCCAGCCGGTTTGATGATAGTACTTGACATTGCTCTTGAAGTGGTTGTTCTCTGCGACAAGAACCGCGCCGTCCGTATTGGCATCCGGAGATGGAGAAGGCGGATAAACAGCTTTAGGAACATAAGCATAAGGCAGGCCGCGCACGCCGTACGTTTCGTGGTTCCAGTAAGGAGCGCCGTTAGCGGAACCGCTGCCGCTCAGCAGATCGAATAACCCGTAGTAGTTACCGTCTTTATCGCTCTTGATTCCTCCTACCGCCCAATCCTCGATGGCTTTGTACTCCGGTTTGAATCTCCGGTTCTCGCCTTCGCCCGTCGACCATTCCGGAAGTCCCCAAGCGCGCAGCTCGGCTGCTTCCTTACTGAAGTTCCAGTCGAACCAATTCAGGATTTGCGGCAGGTTTTTCTCATCGACCTTGGTAGTAATAATGTAGCCGTAAGCGGAACCGTCCAAGTTAACCGGTTGATAGGTCAGATCCTGGTACTTGCTGACCATCGGCTGATTCGCAAACATCGGTACAAGACGGAAGCCATAGCCCCGGTTTTCCTTCTTGGACAACGCGCGGGCATCATTCGCCGGTCCCCAGCCGTTAAACACGGCGTATTCGCCGTTAATGATCTTCGCGTTCATTTGATCGTCCTTTTGAATGAACGACTCCCGATCGACAAGACCCTCATTGTAAGCCGTATTCCAGAACTTATAATAATCCTTCCATTCCGGTGTAAGCGGGGTATACGTCAACTGGTTCCCCTTTTGCGTCCGTTCTCCGGTTTCCGTCCATAAATAGCCCGGTACGGAGAACATCGACCATAGCAGCGAGCTTGGATTCGTCGAGTTGGACTGCATGTGAGCGCTGACCGGTTTATCCCCGACTTTTACATTAAGCTCCTTGACTTTGCGCAGGTAAGCGAGCAAATCGTCGATGCTATTGATCGGCACATCGCTAATATCTTCATAGCTCAACGTACCGCCTTGTTTGTTATACAAGTCTCGCAATTCAGCTTCCGTTTTCGCATTCGGGTAAATTTGCTTCAGAATGTCATCACGGAAATAGAAATTGTATTGCGAGAAACCGAGGACGTCCTTCTCGTATTTTGTGCCTTGGAGAGCCGGCATTTGCTTGATCCCTTGAATGTAAGGGATAAACCAAAGCTTACCGTCTTGGAGATCTTTGTTATCCTCATACAATTGGTCGACGCTGCCGCCGAGCTCTTCCAAGTACTCTACGTATCGCGGCATATATTTAATGATGTCTTCCTTCTTGATTTCGATGGCCTTATTGTTTTCCTTAAGCAGATTGTAATCCTGCGTTCCTCTCGCATGGCCAGGCGTAGCAATGATATCCGGAAGCGTGTCGGCGACAATCCATTGCTGGATTTTATCTTCGCCGCCGGTAATGGTTTCCGGAATGACCTTCGTTTTTTCGCGCCAGATCGGGGTCAATACGTCTTCCTGCGCTCGTTCATTGCCCGCTGTCGGATAGCCTGTCATCGTAATCTTTAATTCTGACCACGCTGCCAGTTGATCCTCCGGCGTCGCCGGCGTTTCCGTGCCGTTATTGCTCTTCGAATTGTTGCTTGTCGGTGTTGTCGGTGTCTCCTGTCCTGACTCCTTCGGGTCCGCATTATTAGAGCAGCCTGACAGCAGTGTGCTTACTAAGAGTACGGAGCTGACAGTAAGTCCTAACCACTTCTTCCCCATGGCCACATACACCCCTCGTTTTTTTTCGTTTACTATTTGGCACAGAGCGGCGCATGCTTCCGTCTGCGAACAAATCGGTCATTAAGCACTCGCGCTCTTACGCCTTGATTGCGCCTACCAGCATACCTTTGACGAAATATTTTTGAAAGAAAGGGTAAATGAACAGAAGAGGCAGCGTCACCGCAATGAGCGTTGCCATTTTGAGGACTTCGGGCGTGGGCAGTGATCCGCTGCTCTGGCTCTGCAGCCTCATCGCCACGTTCGTGATATCGCTTAAATCCCCAGGCGAGCTGGATAAAACGACCATATAAAGCACATATTGCACAACGTATAGCGAGCGATCGGTCACATACAGCAGGTTTGTGCTCAGATCGAGCCAATGACTCACGACCGAGAAAAACAGCATCGCGGCGATAATCGGTTTCGATAAGGGAGCGATGATGCTCTTTAGGATTTCATAGTGTCCGGCACCGTCCAGCATGGCTGACTCTTCCAGGCTTTCCGGAAGCTGCTCTATGAATGTGCGGATGATAATCATAAAGAAGAAGCTAAACGCGCCTGGGAGGATGTAAACCAGAAAGTTGTTCAACATGCCCAGTTTGGCCATCACCACATAATTAGTAACGACGTTGCCCCCGATAAACAGCGGGATCATCAAGAAATACAAATATGTTTTCCGGCCTGCCAAATTCCGCTTCGAGAGCGAATAGGCTGCCAGGAACATAACGCCGATGGAGACAAGCGATCCTATAACAGCTCTTGTAACCGTTATCAAAAACGCGTGAACGATATAAGGGTTACGAATGACATACTCGTAATTTTGCAAGGTAAACTCTCTCGGCCAAAACCAGATCGGACCCCTAGCCGCGTCTTTTCCCTCGTTGAGAGAAAGGACCAGCACATACCAGAACGGATATAACGTAATTGCGCAAAGCAGCAAGATCAGAAGAACATTCGCGAGATCGAAGGTGCGTTCTCCTATCGACACCTTAATTTTGTTCCGTTTGGTAATCGTAGAGTTTTTAACTTCTATTGAGACGGTGTCCATCGGCTAGCCCTCCGCTTCCGCTAAATGATCGATGTATCCCCAATCTTTTTGCCCGTGAAATTCGCAATTTTCAGAAGGATAAAGCTGATCACCCCGGAAAATAAACCGACGGCCGTTGCGATCGAGTACTCCGCCCCTTTAACGCCGCGGTAATACGTATACGTAGAAATAATGTTCGTCTTTTCTTGAATGACCTGATTTTGAAGGTTGAAAATTTGATCGAAATTGCCGCTGAAGAGGCCGCCAAGCGAGAAAATCATCAGAACAATCGTGGTAGGAACAAGGCCTGGGAGGGTGATATGCAGCAATTGACGCCATCGTCCCGCTCCATCGACGGTAGCCGCTTCGTATAGCTGCGGATCAATGGTGGATATTGCCGCTAAGTAGAGGATGCTTCCCCAGCCGATTTCTTTCCAAACCTGGGAAATGATCATGACAGGAAGAAAATATTCGCTTTGCTGCATGTAGAGGATCCGTTCGCCGCCGAATAAGGCAACTTTCAAATTGTTTACCAAGCCGGAGATGTCAACGCTGAGGAAAATATAGATTAAGCTTGCTACTGTTACCCAGGAGACGAAATGAGGAACGTAAGAAATGGTTTGCGCGAATTTTTTGAATGTCTGGTTTCTCAGCTCATTCAGCAGTAGCGCGAGAATCAGAGAAGCCGGAAAGCTGAAGAGCAGCATCGATGCGCTGTAGAACAGCGTCCGCATGGCCAGCTCATAAAACCAGTCCTCTTGCAAAAAGGCGAAGTTATCGAACCCCACCCACTTGCTTCCGAGCCCCATCCATCCTGCGAATATGTCGTACTCCATAAAAGCGATTACATTACTAAACATGGGGAGATAGTTAAATAAAAGCGTCAGAACCACGGCAGGGAGCAAAAATACGTGCAGGATGAACTGGGAAGAAAGCTTGCTGCTTTTCATTCTTCATACCCCCTTCCTTTATGTACTTTGGTTCAAGTCACTATCTCTGTTCACTGATTATGTTATCATCTCATCATACATGTTACAAGATGGTTTTTATAATATTTTTTTGATGACAATGTGATTCATTTCGAGTTTTTTCTTAACCTTGTACGTTTCCAATTATAGCATTGTCAAAACATTTATTTTATCGAAATTTAGGGAATGGAATGAGGATTATTTCGGAGTTTTTGTCGAATTAGCGAGAAAGTAAAAAAATTCAAATTTTTAAACCAAATTTAAACCCTGTTATTTCCATATTTACTAAAATAATCGGCCGTGCAAATTGCAAGCACGGCCTTCCTTCTTCCGCTAAACTCGTTTACTATTGTCGAATCAGCTTCGTGACACGGCCGTCAAAGATCCATTCCGCGACATATACGTTCCCTTTCGAATCCACGCAAACCCCATGCGGAGAACTGAATTTATTCGGACGGTAATAGTCCTTGGGCAAATTCGGCCATCCTTTCTGCTTATAGGCTTGCTGATCTTCGCCGAGATGAGTGATCAGCCTGTCGCTGCGATCGAAAACGGTGACTCGGCTGTGAAGGTCCGGAAAATAGACCTCGTCGCCGAAATAGTAAAAGCTGCAAGGCATATCCATATCGTCCACGATAAAGCGTTTATGCTGTCCATCCAACGTAAACACTTGAATGCGGTTATTTCCTCTGTCCGCCACGTAAATTTCCGGTTCATTCCCTCTCAGATCGATGGAAATGCCGTGCGGGCAGTTCATTTGCCCAGGCTCGCTGCCCTGTCCGCCCCAAGAACGCACATACTCGCCCGTGGAGGTATAATGATGAATCCAGCTCTGACCGTAACCGTCCGTAATATAGATATCCCCATTCGGGGCAACCGCTACGTCGGTCGGGGCAAATCGCTGCCCTTCGCCATAAATGTCCGGACGATCCGGTTTACCGATTTCAAGAACCTTATCCCCGTCCAAGGTACACTTTACGGTCACGCCTTTATTGGCTTCGACCAAATACAGAAACTCTTGGGCACCTTCTTTATGTAAATAAAATCCGTGTGCGCCGTCTTCATACTCGTTTCCCCAAGACGTTACATAATTGCCCTCGGAGTCAAATTTGACAACCGATGGATTCCCGGTATGGAAGACGTACACATTATCTTCAGCATCAACGACGATCCCATGCGTATAACCGAAAGACAAATGCTCCGGCAATGCACCCCATCCCTCAGCTACCTTGTACTTGTGCGTCCCGTTGCCTAGCAGATTGATCGTAGTTTCTTTCATTTGGAATCCTCCTCAGCAGGAAATGACATTCATCGCCCCATTAGCATTATAAGGGGGATATTTGTAATTGTATTTATACCAAACCTATAATTTGGTTTCCTAAATCACTCTTACTTCCTATTAACGCTGCCTCGCATGGGTCTAATCCGGTTCCACGGCAGCGGCTCGGCCTCCCCGTCATATTGCGTCCATAACGGTTCGATCAGCTGCTTGGCTTTGGCAGGCCATGAATCCGGCGGCATTGTTTTGAGCGAACTATAGAAGGCTTTCAGCGGTTCGGAGAATGTGGAGAAATCAGGATTATACCAAAGGGTAATGACGGTCCTGCGATGGTCGGATCGATTGGCATGGGAAGCATGCAGAAGCCTAGCGTCGCCGATCAGCAGATCGCCGGCGCGAACAGCTACATCGATTTCATCGGGACGCATCGAAAAGGCGGGCGAGTCCAGGTCTTCTGCCTGGAGCAGCTTGCGCGAATGGGCTTCTTCCAGCTCCGCATGAAGCGGATTGTCATACAAATGCGTGCCCGGAATAACGCGCAGACAACCGTTGAATGGCGAGGTATCCGTTAAGTAGTACATGAGGAAGAGCTGGTGAGGTTTCTTTTCAAACGCATCCGGATGATCCCATACGGGATAATCGTAATGCCAAAATAACGGCGGGCTTTGCGGAGGCTTGCTGATGACATATCCGCCGTAAAATTTGGGATCCGAATAAGTTAAGGAAGCAAGCGCATCAAGCGCTCGCGGCCACGCGACAAGTTCGGCAAACACAGGGTCTTTAGTGACGGGGATCATACTTCCCGTCGACCGATTCAGCGCTCTCTCCGCCGTCGTTTGCTCCTCCGCAAGCCGTTCCGCCGTCTCGCGCAGCCTCTCCAGCATCGCTTCGTCCAATATATTTTCATAAATGCAGTAGCCATCCTCCAGCAATTGACGAAGCTTTACGTTCTCCTTCGCATGCTCCATTGGGAGCCCTCCTCATTTTGCTGTATTGATCAATCCTGCAAATAAGCCGGCCGCACGATTGTCGGCATTCAGAAGAAGCTCTAAGAAGCGCTTCGACTTCCTGGTGAGCATGTGATCTTTGTCAAGACCTGAGGCTAGCATGAACGCGTTCAACCCATTGATAGGATCGTAGTAATATAAAGCGGCTGCAATGACTAAAGCCAATCCGTCGATATCATCCGCGTTATCCATAATCCATAGCGCGGGAGCAACCAAACGCTCATTCGAGCCCAGCTTTCGGATGACATCCCGCGCATTGCGCTCAATGCTATCTTGAATGCTCCGGTCGCTGAACTTGCGGATAGCCCGTTCGGCAAAACGCTCCTGCTCGCTAAGCTCGACATCAAGCCTGCAAGCGATCGCACGGTTGAGCGGTCCCAGGATGCGCTCGATAACAGCTCGGATGTCCGGATCGTTGGCTGCGCCGGCATAGGACTCCATGGATTTGAAAGCCCCTAAATAAGCGATACAGGCGCTGATGCAGTTATACGTATAAATCTTTCGCTGCAGCAGCTTGCGGAAGTCGTAGACCGGGATCATCGCTGTTATCCCTATCGAACCTTCCATAGTTTCCGCATCGTAGGGCAGCTCCTCATAGGCTTCTGACATGATGTCCAATTTCGTGTTCTCCCGCTCTATGGTAGAACAGAAAACGGCCGCTTCCGATACGATGCAGGGCACTGGTTCCGCCGGTGCTTCCATTGTCTCCATTGCTTTGCTTAATGCCTTCCGCAATACGAGTCCGGGTGCCACGCCGTTCTCGCAGGTGAGAATCCGAAGAGGCTTGCCAGGCAAGAGGCTCTGCCGGAGGCGCGCTGCCTTCGTTAAGGCAGCGCCTATCGAGGCAAGGTTTTGCTCTCCGACGGCTGTAAATACGGTGTCAGCCGCAGCTATTTCCAGCAGCGCTTCCTCCGAATGAAGCTGAAATGCCGTCACGCCTTGAATTTGAACCGGGCTCCGACCCGAATCAAAGTAATGAATGGTATAGCCGCGTTCTTCCGTCAGCCTCTCAATGAGTTCTTGGGAACGATCTGCGAACACAATCCGATAACCCGCGCTCGCAGCCAAACGAGCGATGAATCCCCTTCCCGTCTTCCCGGCACCTATGATAACAGCGGTCGGGAAGACAGAGTCCTGCACTGATGCAATGCCCTCACTACTGCCAAGCCCCATATTCCGCAAGCTCCTTTGCCTCAGCTTCTATTGAATCCATCGTTTCGTCCGAAGCCATTCCACCTTATTTTTAATCAGCAGCGCTAGCGGGTCGTCTTCCGCTATCGAACACACGTCACGCAGTATGGCATCAATTCCGGCACTTTCCCTCAGAGCTTTCAGCTCTATTGCGCCCGAATCAGTCGGTTCATCGTAAAATAACGCCGCCGCTATGGCAACGGCCAGACCCTCCGGAGCGGCGCCGCTAGCTTGAACGAGCCTCGCCGAGCCGACAAGACGGTCATGCGGACCGAGCTTCCGGATAGGGTCGCGCGCATTTCTTTCCACATAATCGATAATGTTCGAATCCTGCAGCTTCTTCTTCGAGGAATCGGCGAACCGCAGCTGTTCCTGCAGCTGCACGTTGTGCTTCAGAGCCAGCGCCCGGCTTGTTTCCTCGTAGACGCAATCGAGCACTTCCATGATCTCAGGGTCAGACGCCGCTTCGCAGATATAGCGATGCTTTCTCAAATAACCTAAGTAAGAAACCGTACCGTTCGCAGCATTATAGGTATAAAACTTCCTCTCTAAAAACCCGGCAAACTGCTCGATAAACCGCACGCCCTCAATAGCGGGGAGCCCGCCCTTCCATCGATCGCGATCGACGGGCAGATCCCAAAAGTCTTGAACATTGACGCATAGCGGGTCATCAGCGAGCATGTCCTCGGTCGGTTCAACGGCAGACCGCATGACAACCGCCTCTGTCACGCCCACCCATCGATCAAATAAACCCTCGTATTCGGAAGGCAGCCGGGAGCGAATGGCTTCAGCCAGCAAACAAGCAGGTTCCTTCCAATTTTCACAAGTGACGATGTTAAAAGGCCGAACCCAAGGGGCTAGATCGCAGCGTTTGCAAAAGGCGGCCGCAAGCACTTGCCCCAGTGCCGATAAATTTTTCCCGCCTACTGCCGTAAACGCCATGTCAGCTTCCGCCCACTCGCCTGCAATGGCTTGAACATCCGAAAGCTCATAACCTCGGAAGCCGGATATATCGATGCTCTTATGCGCGGCTCCCATGATATGGACGCGGTACTTGCCTCGGCGTCTCATCGCTTCGATCAGGGCTGCGTTCACATCCACGAAAACGATAGTGGCGCCGCTTAAATGAAGAAGATGCCCGATGAAACCGCGGGCAATTTTGCCCCCTCCGAATATAAGCGCTTTCAAACCGATGCCCCCTTACGCAAGAAAGATAGGAAGGAGTGATTGATAAAGTCCGTTAAAAACTTGGTAGCCATCGTCATAGACCCGCTGATGGTGCGCCCTCGGCTCATAAACATCCACTGTACGAATCATCTGCTGACCGGCTTCCTCAAGCGATCCGTACCAACCCGATGCATGGGCGGCCAGTACGGCTGCACCAAGGCAGCCTGCCTCGGATGTCTCCAGGCAGCTGATCGGAATACCGAGAATATCGGCTTTAATCTGGTTCCATAACGGAAACCGGCTTGAGCCTCCGGCCGAAACAATCAATTCGGGCGCTTCAGGAAGACGCTGCGCGATCGCCCGAAGAGCGTAGCCGACTCCTTCCAGAACCGCTCTAGCCATATGCCGGCGGTCATGCGTAAAACGAAGACCGTAAAACACGCCTTTCGCCGCAGGATTCCACCAAGGCGAACGCTCGCCATTCAAGTAAGGGATAAAAAAAACGCCATCCGAACCCGAGTTTATCCTCTCCGCATGCCCGAATACGGTATGGTAACCATCTGCTCGTTTAGACTTTCGCGCGGACTGATGAGGAGAAAACTGATCGATCTGCTCGACATACCATTTGAGCGCCAGACCGCCGGACGACGTGACCCCATAAAATAACTCATGTTCATGGCCGAACGGGACCCAATTGATCCCGCTGCCGATGACCTGTTCTTCGGGCCGTATGCCGGGCCTTATAATCCCAATGTGTTCAGAGGTACCTGTAATATCGAAGCCCCGCAATTCCCCGCCAGTGCCGACTGCGCCAAGCACGGCGGCATTTAAGTCGTTCCACCCGAGAATAACCGGTATGCCGGCCGGCAGCGACAAGGCTTCCGCTGCGGCAGGCTGCAAGCTCCCTGCCGCTTCGAACGGTTCGCCGATCGGCGGCAGCAGCTCCTGCCTGATCCCTGCCCATTCGAATAGTTCGGTGACAAGCTCGCCGCTGATTTGATTAACCATCCCCCGGCTGCTTGATCGATCCGTTCTCCAGTTCGAAGTTAGCTTCCAAATGATCCATTCCTTCGGCTGAACGCAATATTTGGCCTTAGCAACTACAGATGGCGAGTTTCGATTTAACCAATGGAGTTTGGGGATTGGCCAAGACGGCCCGACGGGCAATTCGGCACCCAAAAGACGAAAGAGATCAACCGGTTTATAGGCAGACTTCATTTCTTCTGCTTCCGCCAGAGCGCGGTGATCCATCCATGAGATGACGTTGCATAAAGGACGGTTTTCTTTATCGACTAGAAAGTAGGAGCTCATTTGGGAACAAATCGAAATGGCCGATATTTCGGAGACGTTAATATTCGCTCGAAGCAATCGGCTGACCGCTTTCCGGACGCCCTTCCACAGCTCCTCGGGATGCTGTTCCACTTCTCCGGGCACTCCCGTATGATGAAGGGGATAATCGCCTCTTCCGGAAGCAAGCTCCTCGCCGAATTCATTAAACAACACGGCTTTACAGGATGACGAGCCGATATCCAAGCTTAGAATGATCCGTGCCCTCTTCGACAAAGGCATCACCCTTTCATCGATTCTCTCAAATCCTCCTCTGTTTCCTCTAGATGCTTCCTCATCGCGATTTTAGCGGCGGCCGGGTCTCGGCTTTGAATCGCTTCATAAATTTGTTCATGCGCCCGAATAGCCCGCTTCGTCGTTTCTTCGCCGCGATACGAGAGCTTGCGGCTGTCATGCAAGTAATCGCTGACTGACTTTAGCACTAATGTGAATGCTGGCTGCTTGGCTGCAGCGAAGATGGCGTTGTGGAACTCCACATCGGCGTCCACGTACCCGGCCTCCTCATTGTAGTGCTGCTGCATATACGTCAAACATTCCTTCATTACCCTTAGGTCTTGCTCGTCCGCCGAGAGCGCCGCTAATGAAGCCACCTCCGACTCCAGCACCTTGCGAAGCTCCAATACGTCAAAGACATTTACGCCTCCCCTGCGGAAAGCAAGCGATAGCGATTCGGCAATCTGCTCATGGGACGGCGGGCGAATCGTGATCCTTTTACCGTGCTTCACGTCCAGAATGCCTTTTGAAACTAATATCTGGGTAGCTTCGCGAACAACCGTTCTGCTAACGCCAAACCATTCGCATAGTAGATATTGAGATGGGAATGGGTCGCTCTGTTTGATTTTGGAATCCATAATCGCATCCAGAATGCGTTGCGCCGTTGCCTCCGCCAAAGATGGAGAGGATAAATTGACTGCGTTCACCTTATTGCTATCCCATTGAATATCCATCTGCTGCATCCATCTCCGTTTCATTTTCCCAACTGGTATGATAAGATGGTATCATATCATTATGGAGGCGGTCAATGTGGTAACGTCGCTCTTGAGCAATCAATATGCAGTTATTTCTGGAGCAAGCCAAGGAATCGGTGCCGAAATCGCGAAAGTTTTTGCCTCTGAAGGAGCGGCGGTCATCCTGCTGGCAAGAAATGAAACCAATCTTCGGCAGGTTGCTGACGAAATCAACCGAAGCGGCGGAAATGCCATTGCTTATCCGATGGACGTCTCGATCACGGACAACTGGCGGAAGCTGTCGGCTTTCATGAAGAAGAAGGGTCTCTCCTGCGATATCCTTGTCAACAATGCCTATTGGCGCAAACTTGTCCCGATCGGCCAACTCTCGGACGAGGATTGGCAGCAAACGCTTGACGTTACCTTGAAGTCCTATTTTCTCGGCAGCCGCGAGATGATTCCGTTCATGCTTGAGCGAAATCGAGGAAGCATCGTGAACATCTCCTCCTTGCAATCCCACATCCCGGAGCCAAGCTTTGGTGCTTATGCGGTAGCCAAAGGCGGCGTTGACGCCCTTTCGCGCGTGCTAGCCAGGGATTACGCCCCCGTCATTCGATCCAACACGATCATTGCCGGCGCCGTCGATACGCCTGGCTTTGCTGAAGGGGACGATTTCAAACGGGAGCTCGGCAGCAGACTGCCAGCCGGGCGTATCGGCTACGCTTCCGAAATTGCGGCGACCGCTTTGTTTCTGGCCTCTTCTCAATCATCCTTTATTACAGGATCCGAAATCCATGCGGATGGCGGCCGTTCGATCACATAAAGTAAAGGCTATCTCATCGTCTTATTCAGACGTTAAGATAGCCTTTTTTCTTAGACGCAACGCTTGCTAAACCAGCACTCCTCATCAAACTCCCGATAGAGAATGTATAAATCGTTCAGCATGCCCGCTGCGGAATACATATCGGTATTCACCTTGCAAGCCTTCTCAAAATCATCTTCATGCTGAAGCTGTACCTGCATGTGCTCGATTTCGGCTTCAAGCTCGTACATAAATTGCTTTAATCGCGTCGGGCCATCACCCATTCGAGTCTCATTTGCATCTTGAAGCCGTACTCTCATGCGTTCAACAATTTCGTATGCCATGTTCCCACCCCTTCAGAATGGCTGATGAATCACATTGTATAGCACTTTGGCCTGGCTGTATTTGGTCTAGATGAATAAATTGGTTGCCATCATCACTTTCCCGGAAAAAGAAAAGAAGCTGCCACATCGGCAGCTCCCGCATCCAGGCTAATTAACCGTCACCAAAGCCGAACAAAATTGGCTTAAGCTGGAGCCTACTTTTTTCTTGAACATTTTTCCAAAGGTATGCACGTCCGCATATCCGACATGATTGGCGATTTCTCCGATCGAGAGGTTCGAATGAATAGCGAGTTCCTTGGCTTTCTCGATTCTAGTCCAGATCAGAAATTCGATCGGCGTCATTCCGAAAGCCTGCTTGAATTTTACCGTGATGTAATTTCGGCTGAGCCCCGAAATCAATTCCAGGTCTTGATGCTGTATGTTTTCTTGATAATGGTTGGCGATATAATTCCGAATGAGAATCAGCTTCGCTTTCGTCTTCTCAACCATGGTCTGATTCGTCCTATTACCGGTATCCTCGGACAAATAGGATAGAATCTGGAGCAGCAGTCCTTGACATAACATTTGATCCGATTGCAGGGGCAGCCGGTAATTATTCACGATTTGCAGCAGCATTTTATCGATCTTATGGTCCAGATAGGTACCGAGCAAATGCGATCCGTTGAACATGCTCTCAAACGGGAACGGGTTCGTGCCGAAATGAAAAACAATCGAAATGCAGACATACGGCTCATCATCCACCATCTGGACGTAAGTGCGCTCATGCGGCCGATGAAGCAGCAGATCGCCTCGCCGTGTCACATAATCTTTACCTTCGATATGGTAGTTGACAATGCCTGAAACGACATACTGAAGCTGATATTGATTCAGCGCCCGCGGCTTGATTTCCCAGCCCTTCGGAGCGCTGAACATATGAGCAAGCGTAATATAGGGAGGAAAATGATATAATTGCTGCTTGATCGCCATTTCCTCAGGAACATGCGGGATATATTCCATGTCTTGAAGCATGCTTCCGCCTCCAAGTCTACGACGGATCGCCTTCGTTAGAAGACATATATCCGACTCGCGCCATTTCGAATACCTTCTTGATCGGAACCTGATGAGCTTTCGCAACGGCTTCGCAATCGGAAAATTCCGGTGCCGCTTGAACGACCTTGCCGTCTAAGACGCCTATTTTCACCCGAACGGCTCCCCAAGGCGTGCCGACTTCTTCCCAGTACCGTTCGAGGCGCTTGCATTCGGTCCAGATGTACCGCATGCCCAGCGTTGTCGTCTCTTCAAAGATGATCTTCTCCATCGCCTCGAGCCGCTTGGAATTGGTAAGGACATTCAGCAGGAATCCCGGACGCCCTTTCTTCATCAGGATCGGAATCCAGAAGACGTCATGGGCGCCTGCTTCCAATAAACGTTCTCCGACATACGGGCAAAACTCCGGATTCATGTCGTCGATATTCGTTTGCAGCATAATCATCCCGTCTTCTCTGTGCTGCTTCTTATGCTCGGAAAAGTTCACCTCGCTTGCCCCTCCTCTCTCGATAGCCGGGCTTTCCGAATTTCATCAGGCGAAGCGGTACCCGTTGTTCCGATTTTCCTAACGACGACGGAAGCGGCTAGGTGCGCAAATGCCACTGCCTCGTGTCCTTCGCTGCCGGCTCCAAGCGCGCATAAAAGCGCGGAAGCGAAACCGTCCCCGGCACCGACGATATCAATAGGCGGTTCGGCAGGAAGCGTAGGAACGAATGTGCAGCTGTCTTCGTTCACCCAGATCGCACCCTCGGAGCCAAGCGTCAAACAGCAGGGGCCGTTCACCGCTGCCGATAACTTCTTCGCCACTCCTGCCCAATGCGTATAAGGCCGATCAATAAAGTCCATTTGCGGTTCGATCCATCGGCTTGCTTCGATTTCGTTCGGCTTTACGATGATGCCGGCGTACATGCCGATATTTTCTCGGCTGTCCACGACAATGATTTTGCCTCTCTTGGCCCAGGACTCCAGCTTGCGTCTGATTTCATCGCCTATGACGCCATTACGCAGCTGGTCGGTGACCGCAATAACATCGCATCGCTCCATCATAGCGTCAAGCCGTTCGCTAAGTTCGGACATTTCCAATCCCGGCAGCGGACGGAAATTTTGGAAATCAATCCGCGGGTCCTCTTGCTTGACCATTTGAAGCCCTACCCGGATCGGCTTACAATAGGCGGGCGTACTCCAATCTTCGCTTGCGAGCAGAAAAGCGGTATCGATTTGCCGCTTCTCCAACTGCTCTATGAGTATCTCTCCTCTCCAGTCCCGGCCAATAACGGAGCAGAGATAAACCTCGCTGCAGCCAAGCGATTTTAAATTAGCCGCAACATTGCCAGCCGCTCCCGGCGAGAATCGCTCTTCCACGACAGGCAGCGTATGATGAGGCGTTTCGCGTGACAAGGTGCTTCGCGTGATATCCGCTTCCCAATAGATGTCCAAGCAAACGTCACCGATCACCCCCACCTTCAAGGAAGCGATAGTATCAAGTATCATTTCAATACGGTTCTCTTTTAATCCTTCAAAAGAGGTCATATGTTCAGAAGAGTCATCCAGATTCATAAGGCTCATGGCTCATACTTCCTTTCTCCGTTTGGACCTAGAATCGCCTGATTAATCGCCGGAATCGTCTGTTGATGCAAGCCTTCAAAATGATACCCTTCTCCGCCAAGGCTAGTAGGGCGATGAATAATATTTTTTCGCGGACGGTAATAGTAATCCCAATCCTCGTAACCAACCTTGCTATGGTAGTTGCCGAGCTTTACGATATCAAAATTCGCGGTGGTGATGCGGTTCACGGTATGCTTCAAATTTCGCGCGATCGACAACGCCTTCAATAGAACCTCAGGTCCGGTAACGGTAGAGCCAAAATTCGCGTAGACGCCGCCATCCAGGCGGGTTACCGTGTGCACGTAGATCTTAAAATCCCGGCCGCTCGTTTCGCCTTGAACGGCGAAATCAACTTCAGGATGCTGCTGGATCGCATCGGTACCTATGGTTACGTGCACGGTGCACGGAATACCTTTGCTTCTGCAAGCATGCATAAGGCTAAAGCGGCTGTAGGGATAACGCTCAGGATGCTCCAGCATATGTTCCATCAAGCTTTCGCCGTAGCCAAGTCCCCTGGCGTACCCGGCTTTAAGCGCGCCATGCAGCAGCTCGCCGGGTTCATTCCACATGCCGAAGGTTCCTGCCGCCAAGGCTCCCTCGTCGCTCTCTTCGGTCTGTCCGAAGGCTGCCAGCTCGAAATCCTGAAAGGCCGCGGCTCCATTCATGGCCAAGTGGGTAATCACGCCTTGTTCGATCAATTCGCATAATTGAGGCGATACAGCGCTTCCGATTACATTGCCGCCGATTGAAACGAGTACTTCTTTGCCCTGCTGCCTCGCTTCGAGAATGCGCGCGATGAATGCCTTGAACTTCGGATCCTCTGACTGCGGCCACTCGGATACGGCACTTCCAACGGCGCATTCGCTAAAACGTTCAACTTTTAAATCGGCTTGGCGCTGAGCGATCGGGTGAAGCTTGCTTTCCTTCCTGGAATATCTCCCTTCTTTGACATAAGGCGGAAATTCGACCCCCAGCTCCCGCATCCGATGAAGCACCCCGTGAAAAAGCCGAGGGATCGTCACTTGATGCAGACCATGGAACAAATAGCCTTTCCCGCCGATTTGGGCCAGGCGATCCATAAAATTACGCCGCGGCCGGTAGTAATACTCCGACTCGCTTCTTGACGGAGCAGGCTCTTGGAAGACCGGCAGAATGTCAAAGTTAGCCGCCGTAATCGCATGCATGGGCAGCCCCTGGTTCTTGCATAGGCTGACGGCCTTCAAAAAAATTTCGGGACCTGAAATGGCTGAGCCGAAATTCAGAAATACGCCGCCTTCCGACAGCTCGGATATCGATTGGCACATCAACTCAAAGTCGTTGCCGCTCGTGCGCCCGAGCGCCTCGAAATCCACGATCGGATGCTGATGGATGATATCGGTACCGATTGAAATGTGGCAGGTATAAGGGATACCGGCACGCTGGCACTGTACGAATACACAATCTTCCTGGAAAGGAAACCGCTCGGGATGCCGCATGTAGTACCGGTAAAGACTCTCTCCGTAGCCGAGATTTGCCGCAGAACCGTTTTGAATCGCCTCGTTCATGAAGCGCCCCGTTTCCTCCCACATGCCGAACGAGCCGTCTTCGATGGCGCGCGCCACGTCTTCGGAGGTTTCTCCTAAATAGGCTAGCTCGAAATCGTGAATGCTCGTTGCGCCGTTCCCGGATACATGCGTCAGAATCCCGCTGCGCACCATTTCGATTACGTAACGGGCCAACCCGTTTTTAATCACATGCGCGCCCATTGACCAAATAACGGGCTTACCGGCTGATCGGGTTCGGACGATCGCATCGATCAGCTCATCGAATTGTTGCCGCTCCGTTTCGGTCTGCTTCCAAGGTTCGGGAGCTGATTCATATGGCCTCGCCATATTGCGGATCGTGACCAGATTTGTCCGCGAATAAACCGAGAAGGTTTGAATGCCGTCAAATGACTGCCTCTCATGCCGCATGCGATGTCATCCTCCTTCGACTACATTTAGTTTCAACCAGGAAGATAGCGAACCGTATGGCTCTAGGGACAAGGCCGTTCCGCTTGCAACCGCTTCCGCCAACGTCTGTTTCGGCAGCACGTTGAACGGTTCAAGCCCAATATTGTACTCGCTGCCGAAGAAAGGAGCATTCGGGTCAGCGGCAAAGTTTTGCCAATACCAGACGTACGGCCAAATATGGCGGTCCCAGCTCACCTCAAGCGTTACAGGAACCTTTCTGTTTCGCATCCGGTAGGAACCATCCGGTGTCTCGACAGCCAGCAAATCCTTCTTTGTTCCCGGCGGGGCCATCCTGGACAGATCGGTTTCCAGTCTATCGCCTGGCGCATAAGGCCATTCCCGACGTTTACCGCTGACCGGATTAATAACGAAGGAGCCCTCGCTAAAGTCCACGATCGTTTCCGCATCCATAAAAGGCGCTCCGTATGCTAAATGGTGCCCCCAATTGAATTCCATCGGTACAGCTGCTTCGTTCCAAACGGTTTCCTCGACGAGCACCGACGCCTCGCCTATCCGCATGGTCAAGGTTTTCTCAATGACTAGCGGCAGAGACCTCAATCGATTCGTCAAGCGGACGCGCAGCTCCTCCTGACTGTCAAGGAGGCATTCGTACGTCCAAGGAGTGACGGCCGTTTCTCCCCGATGCACCAGCGATCCGCGATAATAATGCGTTTCGCTTACTTCCGGCAGCATTTCTTGCCAGCCTCCCATATAGGACATTTGATAATCGGGATATAGGGGATGCGGAGAATGAAGACCCATGCGGGTATGCCAGATGAAATCGGTATCCGTCGGTTTATGCAGCCAGCGGACAGGCTCTCCGCCTTTGTCCAGCAGCAAGATCACTTGCAGTACGTCGTTCTCCAGCATGAGGCTTTTATACCCTTTAAACATGAGTTCATCCGATATGCGGCATCCGGCATTCCGGTATTTACGATAAGATGGAGGCACCGTCCTATACCCCCAATCGCTCAAACCATGCCTGAGGATTCCCGAAATCGCCGGATATCCAGTCCGCGCCTGCCGTTCTCAGACGACGCTCTTTAACTGGATTCATCCCTTCGCGAAGCTCTTCATTGCTCGCCAGTCCGAGCGCAAGCCCCCCTGCTTCTTTGCCTAATTGGATTTCTACTTTTCCGTCGCCGATTACCGCCAACTCTTCTCCGGTAAGACCCTTGGTCTCGATCAACTCTCGCAGCACCTTTTCCTTGGAGCATTCCGCTCTGCCAACGGGTGCCCCGGCAATTTCGTTGAAGAACGATGCCAGACCGAGAACTTCCGCCTCTTGTACGACATCAGGGTGATCCGTGCCGCTGGCGACATACAGCTCGACGCCCCGCCTGTGCAGCTCCCTGACGAACTCGGCGGCCCCCCGAATCAGGAAATCTTCCGGCTGCAGTTCACCTTTACGCAATTTGCCGATCCGATCCGTCACGCGTTCAAGCAGCCTTCGATTATACTCCGCCTTGTATTCCCATTCGCTCAGGACCCTCTCGTTCCACCCTTTCTCATGCACAGTATGGGCAAGCCATTTCATCTGATAAATGGTTTGAATCCCCGTCGAATGGTCAATGTAAGCATCGATTTCCTGATTTAATGCCGCTTCCTGTTCCATCGACAATGCATGCAGACCGGTTATCGATTCCTTCATAAATGGCCTCATCACCTCTTCCCAGCCCGCCCGGAGCGTCGATATTGTCCCGTCAAAATCGAACAATACGGCTTTGATCGTATGCATGCCTTCATCCCTTCCCTCTATTTTCTTAGTGATTAAGTTATTTACTTATTTCACGAACTCATTTATAATTCGATTAAATTATAGGATGAGAAGGAGTTGGGGGTCAAACATTTTCTTAATCATTAATTTAACTCAGGCCGATCATGTCCAGCGGCTCTCGCATTAAACGGTCGAAAATCAAGGCCGCCGCTCCGACAGCGCTCTGCGAGGTCCCGAACGTAGAAGCTTCGATACGAACCCGTTCGCGGACGAAAGGGTAAACGCGGCTTTGGACCCGCTTCCGAATTTCAGGCATATATCGCGAAAGGTAGGGGTACAATTTCCCTCCCATTACGATAACGTCCGGGTCGTAAACGTTAAATAAATTGGTCAGTGCATCCGTCAGGATCGACAACGTGTACTCCAAAGTACGCGCAGCTTCCCGATCGTTGCGCTGAACCGCTTCAAAGAAGTTCATAATCGTCTTACCGTGTCCGTCAGTCCAATTCCGCATTATGCCCGGAATGGATCCTACCGTTTCCCAACACCCTAGATTGCCGCATGCGCAAGGCTCGCCATTATGTACGACCGTTATATGGCCGATTTGACCATATAATCCGTTTGCGCCATAAAGCATCTCTCCGTTCATTACGACTCCGCCGCCGATTCCGATTCCCATCGTGATGTGAACGAGATGGCTTGTTGTGCGCCCCAGTCCGAACCACCGCTCTGCAAATGCCGAAGAACGCGCATCGTCATTGATAAGCACAGTTGCTTCCATCCTCTTCTCTAGCTCAGCCCGTACCGGATACTGCTCCCACCCCGGAAAATTAGGCGGATCCAGCAGTATGCCTTGCTGCATATCCATGGGTCCCGGTATGCTGACGCCGATGCCAAGAAGCTTGTTCCCGCTGTCGCTCGACAAGGCTTTCATTTTCTGTACGGAGGGAGTTATCAGATCCAAGATGCTGTCCGGATTATCCATCCCTGCCGTCGAACCCTCGGACGCGGCTATGACCCGGCCGGCCAGATCGGTAAGGACGACTTCGAATGCGTTTCGTCCGATATCAATGCCAATGATCCGATAGTTCTCCGTATCGAGTCTCAGCAGCATCCGTTTCCGGCCAACGCTGCCGTGACTGGACTCGGACTCGCGGATGATTCCGCCCCTAATCATGTCTTGCGTCAAATTTGTCAGCGTGCCGGAAGTCAAATCCGTTCGTTCTACCAATTCAACGCGCGATATCGGTTCGAATTCCCAAATGCTCTTAAGCACCGCGGACATATTGGATTGCTTGACCTGTGTCAAATAACCTGGCTTGGATCTCATTCGTAACATCCTCATTGATTAATTTTGGAATCGTTATTTCATGTATTTAGGATAAGTGACGGTATGCGGATTGTAAAGATTCCTTAAATTCCATCGCTAGGAGGAATTATAGATGATCGTGTCCCCTCTCGCCCTAGAGGCAAAAGATAGACTGCTAGGCGAACTCCTTCGATCCATGGAGAGTGTTCTCGTCGCATTTTCCGGAGGCGTCGACAGCACCTTTCTTCTCAAGCGGGCACAGCAGGAACTAGGCGACCGGGCTGCTGCCGTAACGGCCGCATCGGAGACATTTCCGACCCGCGAATTTAATGCAGCCGTTAGTCTCGCATCCGAGATCGGCGTCAAGCACCTGCTTACGGAAATTCAAGAGCTGGATAACCAAAGCTTCGTCGCCAATAACCCGGACAGGTGCTACCACTGTAAAAAAGGCTTGTACACGCATTTGAAACGAATCGCAAAGGAGCACGGACTGCCTTATATTTTGGATGGTACCAATGTGGATGATATGGGCGATTATCGCCCAGGTCTTGCCGCCAAGACGGAAGAAGGGGTACGAAGCCCGCTTCTGGAAGCGGGCATGACCAAAGACGATATCCGGACGCTGTCGAAGTCGCTCGGGCTGCCCACCTGGAATAAGCCGTCTTTTGCCTGTCTATCATCCCGAATCCCTTACGGAACGCCTATCGAGCGGAGAAAAATCGACCAGCTCGATGTAGCGGAGCAATTTCTGCTGGATCTCGGCTTCTATCAAGTCCGGGTTCGTCACCATGATGAAATTGCGCGCCTTGAGCTCCTTCCGCAAGAAATGCAGAAAGCCGTTGAACTCCATGAAACGATCAGCGATAAGCTGAGAAGCCTTGGTTTTCGATATATTGCATTGGATTTGACCGGATACCGTACCGGGAGCATGAACGAAGGCCTTGTGCGAGGTGGTAAAGGATGAATCACGAAAGCGCGCATGATTTTGCCACGTTAGACACGGCTAGGGAGAAACGTCTAGGATTTCCGGAAGTCGTATACGGAGAAGGAAAAACCGCAGAACAGCTTGTTTCCATAGCAAACCGGATGAAAGAGTTCTCAGACAAGCTGATTATGACTCGGGTGGATGCGGCCAAAGCGGCACTCGTAATTGAACAAGTCCCGCAAATCAAGCATCATCCTGACGCACAGATGTTGACCGGTTTTGGAGAAGCTCTCCCTCCGGCTGCAAGGGAAGGGTATATTGCCGTAGTCTGTGCCGGCACATCCGATCTTCGCGCTGCAGAAGAAGCCTCCGTTACGCTTGAAATGATGGGCAGCCGCGTAGAACGGGTTACAGATGTCGGCGTGGCTGGCATCCATCGATTATTTAAACGATTGGATGTAATCAGCGGAGCGGATGTCGTGATCGCAATCGCCGGAATGGAAGGCGCCTTGCCTAGCGTGCTCGGCGGTCTGATAGCCAAACCGCTAATTGCCGTACCTACAAGTATCGGTTACGGTACCGGATTACATGGTTTGATTGCTCTTGGGGCGATGTTGAATTCATGCGCTCCGGGAATAACGGTAGTCAATATCGATAATGGCTTCGGAGCCGCATACGCTGCAGCCAACATCCATAAATCCATTCGAATGGAGCGTTAATCGATGAGCCTGTTATATTTGGACTGCATTAGCGGTATTAGCGGAGACATGACTCTCGCCTCTCTTGTCGATGCCGGCGCCGACAAAGCCTATATTGAGCAAGAACTCGCCAAGCTGCAGATAGAGCCTTACAAAATCGTATGGAAAAAGGTCAATAAGAACGGCATCGCCGCATTAAAAGCAGATATCGTTTCGGAACATGAACCCCATGCTCACCGTCACTATAGCGAAATTGTCGAGATGATCCGGACAGCCGGGCTCCCGGAACGGGTCGTGGAGCGCAGCCTTGCCGTATTCCATCGCATCGGTCAAGCTGAAGCCAAAATCCATGGCGTTCCTTTGGAGCATGTTCATTTTCATGAGGTGGGCGCTGTCGATTCCATAGTCGATATTGTGGGTGTCGCACTCGCGCTAGAGTCATTGGAAGTCGAACTCATTTATGTATCCCCTGTGCCATTAGGGTATGGGACAGTGAAATGCGCGCACGGGATATATCCGGTTCCCGCACCGGCGACTTTGGAGATGATGATCGGTCTGCCCATCGCTTCCCTGCAAATTCCGAAGGAATTAACGACACCTACCGGAGCAGGAATCGTCAGCAGCTTAGCTGCGGCATTCAGCTCGACCATACCCGAGATTACCATAAAATCCATTGGTTACGGCGCCGGATCGCGTGACCTGCCCGAACGCCCCAACGTCCTGCGTGCCATAGTAGGCAGCATGACCGCGCAAACTGCAATTCACTCGCATAGAGACGGAATCGAGCAAGCAGCTCCCCTCCATCATCCACATCATGGGCATCATCATGACCACCATCATGGTCATCATCATCATGACCATCATCACGATCATCAACACGAGCACCAACATGACCTTCATCATAACGAGTAAAAAAGAAAAGAGTTAGCCCCAACGAGGGCCAACTCTTTTTGTTTTCCATAGCTTTTACAATAGGACTCACTCTTCCTCGCTCCTGCTCTTAAATAAGAGAAGGATGGATTGAAGCCCGAAGATCACCGCCAGCAACTCGGATACGAAGAAGAAATTAAGAGCAGCGAATGATGCTGAAATGAGCTTGAGCAGCGGATAATAGCGTTCCGGCAGCGTCGCATATTTATCGTAATTCGCCGGTGCGAAGATCAGCATCATGATGATCGAAAAGCCGGTGATATATGGAATATAGGAATGAGGCAAGCTAACGTGAGGTATCGCCACCAGTACCGCGATCGATACAGCCGTGCAGAGATAGCCAGACTTGAGGTGGTAACCGCCGGATAAATAACGGATTGTCGCAAATACGAGAAGCGTAATCAAGGTTGCGGTGAATGTTCCGGTGATCGCTCCGATCAGCATCGCACCGAACGCTGCCGATAGCGTATTGGTCAATATTTGAAAAGCGTACGTCATGACCGGCGCCGAGGGCGCATTCTGAACGCCTGCCGCGACCATGCGGTCATGCAAGGCATCTGCGAGCTTATTGAGCATCTTGAGTTGTCCTTCCGTTGGAGAAATTGATTGCTGCACATGTTTAGGTATTTAGTCTAGTATTGCAGATTTCTGTCGATTTCGAAACCGAACAAGCAGGCGAACGCCGAAATTCCGCCCCTGCTCCCCGCCCATATTAGACCGCTCATCTCCCCTCCGTCCAACCGTTCTCATATGCTGGCGTTGAGGAGTGATTCGATCATGCCTAATTACCGCATTATTGTGGATCTGTCTGACCGCCAACTCTACTTGCTGGATGGCAACATAGTCGTTCGCGGGTTTCCCGTCGGCATCGGCAAAATGGTTACCCGCACCCCGACAGGCGAATACAAGATCATCAATAAGCAACCTAACCCCGGCGGACCATTCGGCGTGCTATGGATGGGGTTGTCCAAGCCGCATTACGGCATACACGGCACCAATGATCCCTCATCGATCGGCCGCGAAGTATCTCACGGCTGCATCCGGATGTATAATAACGATGTTCTCGCTTTATCCGCGCTCGTGCCAATCAACACCAGAGTAACGATAAGACCCTAATTTCGCATCCGCACCTTCCTTGCAACATTAAGCAAAGATGGTGCGTCTACATAATCGAGACAATCACTACTAATGAGGTGAAACCAGTGAAAATGAAACGATTCGTTTTACTCGCGATGATGACGGTTCTGTTCCTGTCGATATCGCAATCCGTCTGGGCCTTCTCGGATACGAAGAACGATCCCAATGAAGCTAAGATCGCAGAGCTCCAGAAGCAGGGCATTCTGAGCGGCAGCGGCAAGGACGGGGCATTCCAGCCTAATGGAAAGCTTACTTATGCGGCAGGCATCACGATGATCGTAAAAGGCTTGGGCCTCAACATCGACAACATCCGGTTCATTAAAGAGCCGAAGGTGTCCGACTACTTCTCGAAGATGAAGGATAACGCCTGGTATGCGCAAACGTTTATTATCGCCTCCCTGAACGGACTCGACATTCCGCGGGATACCGATCCGTCGGCAGTTATGACGCGCGAGCAATTCGCCCACCATCTGATGAAGGGCGTGCTGAAGAAAGGCGATTTCGCGTTCATTGACCTGTACATCATGCTTAAAGACGAGAAGGACGTTACGCCTGCCTACATGGACAGCATCCAGAAGCTGCTGATCACCAAAATCGCGCAGTTGGACAGCAGCCAGAAATTTTATCCGAAGAAGTCCATTACGAGAAGCGATGCGGCAGGCTGGCTGTATGGCGCCATCCAGTTCGTGAAGAATACCCCTCCGATTCCGCCAGTCGAAGAGCCGGAGCCGTTCCCGCTGTTCGATCTTAAGGTTACCGTGAAATCGGTGAATGCCGACGTGAACGAAGTGACCGTTTCGGCACAAGCGCCAAACCCTGGCTACGGCCTGCGAATCGGTTCCATCAGCTTCGAGGGCAATCAAGCGATCATTCAAGTCGTGCCGGTCTATCCGGATAAAGATAAAATGTATCCGCAAGTGATCACAGAGGTGAAGGCGGTCACATACGTTGCTTCCGGCTTAAAACCTGTGCTGGCCGATACTGGCGCATCCAGCGGAGGCTCTACCGGTATCATCGGAGGCGGCCACACTGCGGTGAACCCGGCTGGTCCTGATGCTGCGGCTAGCAATCAATAGCATGCAAATACCCCCTCAAAGCAGCCGCATTGAGGGGGTATTGTTTTCTATGGCATGAAGCCTTCATGGCCGAAATAAACGGCTCCGCGCGGCATAATCGCTCTCAGCTCATCCACGAAGCGGTCTGCGGTTTGGGGAGCGTATAATGCTTCATGCCCGATTTCCCGGTACCGCTCCTCCATCTTAAGCTGCGCTGAGCGTTTTCCCCCGCTGCCGTCACCCCGAAAGAAATCATCCACGACGACACGCTCTACATGGTCCGCAATGAGCTGCGCAAACTGTTGGCTATAGGGAAGAAGCGGCGAGACGGCTGCCTGAACCGGGATGCCCGACTCGCGCAGCTCACGAATGGCCCGCAGCCTTGCCGCCAATGGCGGCGCATAAGGCGTCAAACGCTTTCTTACGTCCTCTAAATCGGTTTCCACGGTCATGCTGACCCGCACGCGGTCGCCGAGCTTTTGAAGCAGCTCGACATCCCGCAGTACAAGCGGGCTTCGCGTCTGCAGGAGCAGAAACATTGGCGGTTCGTTCGCGATAACCTCAAGGATCCGTCTCGTCACTTGTTCTTTCGCTTCGGCGGGTTGGTACGGATCGGTCGCCGACGACATAAAGACCGTCACGTCGCCTTTCTTTAACGCTCGGCCCCATTCTTTGCGAAACGGTTGCTCTTCAAACCGTTTTGCCTCCACCCACTCGCCCCATGGCTCATTTCGAAAAATCGCCACCGGCATACGCCGCACATAACAGTAGGAACAGCCGAACGAACAGCCCACATACGGATTGAGCGTATACGAATAACCGGTTAAATAACCGGAAGCCGGATTTAGAAACCGAACGGCCGGCTTCTTGACAGGTTCAGCTGCGGACACTTCACAGGCCTCCTTTATAGAGCCAGCTGCTTTCGTTCAAGCTCAGCCAGCATCGGAATATGCCAATCGATTTCGGGTTCGCCCCGTTCCCGCAAAAATCCATTTACGCGCGAGAAAGGCCTGCTGCCGAAGAACCCCTTCCTCGCCGCAAACGGGCTGGGATGCGCCGTCGAGATGACGTAGTGGCGTTCGCCATCGATGCCGGACGCCTTCTCCTGCGCATGCTTGCCCCACAGCAGAAACACAACCGGCTGCTTCCGGTCGTTCAGCGCGGCAATGACCGCATCCGTGAACCGCTCCCATCCGATCCCTTGATGGGAAGCGGGCAGCCCTTCTTTCACGGTCAGCACATTGTTCAGCATCAGCACGCCTTGCTTCGCCCACGACTCCAGATAGCCGTGATCGGGAATCGGGCAGCCTAGATCGGCTTGAAGCTCTTTGTAAATGTTTTGCAGTGACGGAGGCGTCTTGACGCCCGGCAGCACCGAGAAGCTGAGCCCGTGCGCCTGCCCTGGTCCATGATACGGATCCTGCCCGATGATGACGACCCGAGTACCTTCAAATGTCGTAAATCGCAGAGCATTAAATACGGCTGATGACTCCGGGTAGATTTTTTCCGTCTGGTATTGTACCGTCAACTTGCTTACTAAGTCTTGAAAATACGGCTTTTCCAGTTCCTCGCCCAATACATGCGCCCAGTCGTTCCGAAATAGCTTCAGCATGGTCATCCTCCGATAAAAAAAGCCCTCTACCTCAGTCCGCGCATCGTGCGCCTGAGTTCGGGGGCTAGCTTCATAGTCTGCTTACATGTCAACTGAAATAAAAATACCGTTTTTCCTGCGGCATGTCAATTCCATTTAGTGCATCAGTTATGTGTGAAGGAGGAGGTTATGAATGCCTCGCTATATACGCATCTACCTTTTTCATGTATCTGTCTTCTCCAAGTACACTCGAACCATCGTTCAAAGCTTCCTCCGTAATATTGTTATTCAATTCAAGGTCTATGTTATGTACGATGTGATGGGCATATTGAATGGCTATTGCATCTTCATCCACTATACCTATCGAAATCAAATTGCGAACTCTCGTTATATCCTTTCTAAGCTCACCATTTCCAATATTCATGTTTTTCAATTTCCCTAGTACTTTCTTCAGTTCTTTTGTGTACTGGTTATTATTTACTCGAGTAGTTAGAACCTCATGTATGTCTGCTATTGTTTCATTCAACTCACCATAAAAAATCGGTTCTGAAGAATCATCTATTGGTTCAGAATCGTCATATCGTACAGTTTGTATTTCAGCCGCTGCGCGCCCGTCATAAACAGCACTTTCATTCTTCGACTTTGTTACTTGTTGTGAAATGAACCATGACCCGCTTATTAAAACAAGGCCTATAACAAGTAATTCCACAACTTGATTTATTTTTAACTTCATCTCAAGTGCTTCCTCCTAGCGGCGGTGATCCTTCACATGTACACCTTCATGGGCAATTAATAATAAAAAGCCTGTTCCTGACATATCGTCAGGTCCAGGCTTAATATCTGTATTACAGTTTTACAACATTTTCAGCTTGAGGTCCGCGTTGACCTTTTACAACATTGAATTCAACACGTTGCCCTTCGTCCAAAGATTTGTATCCTTCGCCTTGAATGGCGGAAAAATGAACGAATACATCGTCGCCGTTTTCCCTTTGAATGAAGCCGAACCCTTTTTCCGCATTAAACCATTTGACTGTACCTGTTTCCATTAATTAATAACCTCCAAAGTTTAAACATTATGCCCCAACAAAGCGGACTATTTACAAGTATATCCCATAGAAAACGAAAAATCTGTTGAAATTTGTCTTAAAAAAAATTAATGATGAATTTTTGGAACTTGCCGCTCTGCCAGCAGCCTTTTCTTTGTACTTTCGTTCTGGTTTTAGTGGGGAAACTGAATCATTTCGAGGCAACTTTACAAACAAAACGCCGCCCTAAGTAGACGACGTTATTTTGTTAAAATTATTTGACTTCACTTACCAGAGCACCTGTTGCATCAAACAATTGAGCCGGGTCAGCCTCCCTGTTATTCCAGATGTTTTTCGTCGTCCAAACGATCTTACCTGTTTCTGATTTTGCGTCTGCACCACTAACAAGCGTTACAGTCAATCCAGCTTTGAGGGTATAATCCGAAAATACGTATGTCTGGTTACCAGTAACGCTAACAACTTTCCAGCCCTTTAGATTTATATCGGATGTGCCATTATTTTTTACTGTTATGGTTTCATTCACCGCGTTTACGTCGCTTATAATAACGTTACCTTCTGAATTCGGTGGCGTACTCCCAGGTACGGAATCTCCACCTGTATCACCAGTGAGCGACCACAATCCACGCTCGTCGTTACGAGCGATTGTTTGCAGATGCTTAAACAACTCTACCCATCTTACATTTGGCGGGAAAGTCACAAATTTTGCGTACCCTTCAGAAACGAGTCTTGCATTAAAGAACGTTCCGTCCATGAGGTACACATATCCGAGTACGCGTCCGTATTGATCGCGCTCATCCACGTCAAATTCCACGAGAACTTTTGTACCGACTTGGAGTTTCGCCTTTGTGAAATTAGTAGCCTCTGTGCCATAAGGTTCTTCACCTATCGTTTGGTCGGTTTCTGGCGTATCGACGCCGATTAAACGGAAAGATTCTGTCGTTTCGTCACCATTCAAGCCCTTATATTTAAGTTTAACTGTATCACCGTCGATAACTTCAAACACTTCCGCCGATATTTTATTCGCAGATGAGATGGTGATCGTTTTCGAACTCCCCTCCCACCCAACAGAACTACCTAGCGCTTCGCTAACGAAACGAAGCGGAACGAAAGTAGAGCTTTTAATTATCATCCCAGGTACAGCAAGAGATATTGATTTACCATTCTTTGTAGCCGTTTTAGCTCCAATTTGATATTTGATGGTAATGGTATCTTTTACAGCTGTTACGGTTTTTGTTGTCGCTTCGTATTTCATTGTCGCGCCTTGTTCTTCGAAAATTTTGCGCATAGGCACAAGCGTCGTGCCATTCTCCATTGTTGGCGGCGCTTCAAAAGCGATTTTATTACCATCAATGAAGACGGAGATCTCCGATTGTATTGCTGCACTTGCAGAAAATGATAAAAAGAAAGATAGCATGAATACTAGGACTAGGAAAACACTAATTCGTTTCATTCAATCGTTAACCCCTTTAAGATATGAGTAATGGTTTGTTATATTATTCCTCGAATAATTGCGTTATCCTGCTCTTCAGCATAACAATGCCCTAGGAAGGAATTTAAGCGTTGTCGCAGCGGTAGGTAGAAAACTCATCTACATGTAGGAGTCTCATACAGTACTGAGAGCATCTGCTAGCCTCTGGGGTGGTAGGAATAGAGCAAAGGGGATGCGTCATTGTATATTCTAACGATTACGAGGAAGTTGCTGAAAGGATCTACAATCAACTAGAATGCTGGATCAGCCTAATCACTAACACTGCTGCCAGCTTCATAGAAGACTACGATAACGATAGCTTTTTCATAAAATGGTAGTAGTAAGCATAAAAAGCAAAAGCCGCTCTGGATGGTCTCCCATTCGTGGCGGCTTTTTGATTATCCGTTTCAGGGCATTCGCGGCCATCGCTGCCACAACTGATAATAGCTCATTTGTGTTTGTTCACCTGATCAAGCACTTTGTAGATCGTGCTGCGGCCGACTTGGAGAACTTTAGCTATTTTTGTGGCGCGTACAGGTCGGGTCGATGATGTCCTTCTTCTTATCCTTCTCTAGTGCCGGGTGTCCAATCACATTTGTTGTACAAGCATAAAATAGATGTAATCTCGTTTTAAAGGAGGGAACAAATATGAACCTATTTTCTACGTTAACTGCATGGAGTCCGAGCACAGGGCTCCTCTCCTACGAAGTTGATGGCGTCCCACAATCATCGGAAGTTCAGGCATTGACGAACATTCATCGCGCGGCGATAAATCAATATATACCCAATGATCCAGTCTTACCCATTGTTGCACGCTGGAACGCACTCGTCGATGCGCAGAAAGGTCAGGCGGTATTCGGTCCAGTGAACCCGCCAGTGGACATTCCAAACCCCGTCAATGAGGTCACGGGCGATTTGGCTGATGAAGGCGCATTTATGCAGATCCATCTTGACTCCTTTGGAGTAGTAGCCTCCCTGCGCCCTATTCCTTTTATCCCACCAAATCCGGTAATTCCGCCAAATCCAATATAGTCAACCAAATCAAAACCGCTGATCCAGTAACATGGGTCGGCGGTTTCTTTTTCATATATCCCCAGAACTTGTTTACGGTTGCGTTTGATCAATCTGACGGATTGCATTCAAATTCTTTTTCAAAAAAGCACTTGGCCTTGCGCAGCTGCGGCTTTTTACTTCGCACACATCGTTAGGATCAATCTTCCGTATTGTTTTTAATCTGTCGCAATAAGCGAATAATTTCACCAACACCGATTAGTAGAACACCTGGCCAAATGCCCGATACGATGTAGGATAATAACGACAAGAAGTGAAATCCTTCTTGCATAGCAACATATATGGCGAGTGCAGCCCATCCGATCAATATAACGATGCCCATTAAAACGATGGCGTCTGGCAGAATGTCTTTAGGCTTCCTGCGCCGAATCATTTCATCTATCCGGCCCATTGAAAAACACCTCCTAGAGGTCTTCATAAGAAATATATTTTTATAAAACGAAATAAGCCCAATCAAACAAAAACCGCCGACCCATGTTACCGGATTGGCGGTTTGCTTTCATGCCCTCGGACTGGGCACTGCGGTTGTGCTCCAATATTAAGCGGTCACCTGTCTAACTAAAAATCGAGCGCATCCGCTCCGATTTCCGCAAGCGCACGCTGGCCGTCGATTGTTGGATGAACATCATAACGATCTCCTTTATGCCCTATGACGAATTTATCCTGTTTGCCATTGAAAGCCGTATAGGCATCCGCGATGACAATCCCGGTAAAGCCCAGTGATTGAACGGCACCCGCCAGCTGATTATTGATAATCTGCTTTAACAACGACTCCGATAAGAAATGCAGCGGATGACCTTCCTGATAAGGATTGTAAATATTGTAGACGGCTATCCGCGCATCCGATAAGGAGCGGATTTCAACGATCGTTTGTTTCAGGTTGCTAATGAACTTAGGCATGACGTTCAGGAATATATCTGTCTGCAGCTGCACGATGTTCAAGGAACCGTCCGCATTGGTTGCTGCCCCAATGGCATTCAGCAAGTCGTTGTTTCCGATGTCGAGCGTAATATATTCGGCATGCTTCAAATTTTGACGAAACTCTTTATCGTTCTGAACCGCTTGCAGTAGTTGCGCCGACGTCCATCCAGGGAAAGCCAAGTCGATAGTATGCAGCTTTGCATCCTGTTCCATCAAGTAAGGGAAAGCGTATGCAGATGGAGACTCGTTGTCTGCGCCGAGATTATAGCCGTAGGTAATGGAGTCGCCTAAAGCTACGAGCTGCTTTCTTTCTTGATCGCTGCTCGCCCAAGCAGTGGACGAGAGCAGCGCCCCTGCGATCATCGTTACTGCGATCGTTTTGGCCATTTTTTTTAACATCAAATTCAAACACTCCTTTTTGTAAGTAAGTTTGATCCGACACAACTAACATAAATTATTTCGTTTTACTTAGTTAGTACTAACTTTTTCTAGTACCACCAATCCGCTAATAAATGGTTCAAAAAAATTTACGCGGCTTTTCGTATTTGTCCTGACATTAATAATCTCATTCCACATAATGACCGCAATACCTGCTGCGAAATGTATCTTCGGATACATTTCGTATCAAATAAATCCCATGTTACTGGATTAGCGGTTTGTTTTTTATATCCCAAAACTTGTTTTAGGTTCTAACGGTTTCCGTTGATGCTGGTGCTGATTTTTAACTTTCGAGATAAGCATAACAAAAATACCTCCCTTGATTCACCGCAGGATTTTAAGTCCTGTGCGTCTGCCAGTTCCGCCAAAAGATTGTGGCAAGTGATGAAAAGGAGTCGTATCTTCGCTTGGAAGTTCTGTGTACTAAAGAAGTCCTTCTTCTAGGTACTCAGAATTACTCAATGACTAACCCTTTGAGGTACTCTGAACCTTTGGATTTTACAGACAACAGCAACATCCAGCAACAAAATAAAAGAAACCTTGATTCATCAAGGTTTCTTGTTGGATGCCGAGGACGGGAATCGAACATCGTTTGCGGCTCTATATGATTGGTACCTTCAGCGCTTCTCCCGTTTAGCCGACTGTCTCCGGCCGGTGCTCAGCTTGCTGCTCCACGACCGTGCCGTCATCAAGCCGCAGCCAGGATTCGAAGCCGGGTTCCCCAAGATGCAGCCGGATCACCCGCGCGCCGCGAGGAAATCCTTCCCTCCCGTACGTATTATAGCCGGAAGCTCTACCGTAGCATAACTGGATCCCATGATGCTCGCTCCAGAAATCGTTAATGTGGTCATGTCCGACGAACGTACCCATCATATCGCCGTTCTCCAACATTGCCGCGAACAAACCGGAGTTGATTCGCGAGCAGCCTATCTCTTCGTACTTGACGCCATAGCAGATATTTTGTTGCCAAGCCTCCTCATATTCCAGCAGTGGGATATGGAAGAAGGCAAGCGAAGGAACCGGCGAACCCCCGTTGTTTGCTTTATAGCCTTTCGATAGCTTCGTGTACCACTCGACTTGGGATTGACGAATCCAATCCCATTCGATCGTTTTCGGCGCATAGGCGCCTGAGTCTAGAAAATAGAGAACCACTTTGGCAAAGCTTCCCGTGTTGTCAGTCAGTTCCACGACAAAGTTTCCGATACCGTGAACATCCTCAGGGCCTGCGCTCCCGATCCCATACTTGCTATTCTCCTGAAGCGCCATCAGCTCCGCGTTCGACACCGGCGACTTGCCGCCTTCGTCGTCATGATTTCCAAACACGAGAGCCCAGGCAATCCCGCGATCTTCAGCAACCGCAACGGCTTCGTTAAACGCTCGGATCGGATCGTCGGTATTTAATCCCATTATCGTATCTCCGGTAAACACAACGAGATCCGGCTGCTCTGCATCCAGTATGTCATCCATCAGCAGGCGGCTTTTTTGATCCAGTTCGTCTCCATCTCGCCAATGAACATCTGTGAATTGAACGATCACAAAACTATTATTTTCGCGAAAAGCCAACCTATGCGCCATCGAACTCCCTCGTTTCCAGTAAAATTTTCACTTGCAACCACTGAAGACCCGCTACGCTGAATGTATCAGATTATGCTGCCAACGTCGGGATTTGTAGCGCCACAAACCGATAATGGCCTTGGAGATTTCCTCCGTCGCGTATAGGCCGTACACGACTTCAATCGGCCATTTCATGATACCCGCTCCGAAAAAAGCGAGAGGGATCCCGACTAGCCATGTGGAGCTAAGCACAAGCTTCATGGAATATTGCGTATCACCGCCGCTGCGGAACACACCTACGATCCAGATGTTGTTGAGAAAATTGCAAATTAGTACACAAGACATAATTCGGAGAATCCATATTGCCTGTCCGTGTAGCTGCTCGCTGATATGAAAAAAACGGACAACGAGCGGCGCCGAAGTAAACAAGGCTGCCCCGATGACAACCGCCAGTATACAGCCGATTCGTGTGAATCTTTCCGCATATTTTTGCGCCTGTTCCCTGTTTTGCATCCCGATCTGTTCGCCAATCATAACACTCGCCGATTGTGCGAACCCTGATATACCTGCCGATACAAAATTGCCGATTACCTTCGAAATCTGAATCATCGCGATTGCTGCCGCGCCGCTCATCCCGAATGCCACCATATACATCGTTGTTCCTAATCCCCATAACGATTCATGGATAATGATAGGCTTCGTAATCCGGAAAACCTTCCTGATCAATTCACGATCAAGCCACGGCAAAATCAATAATGATACAGCTACTTCTTTCTTCCATACATACACATACACAATTGTTGTCAAGAGAAGGAGCAGCTTCGAGATCAATGTAGCTGCCGCGGCACCGTATACTCCCATGGCAGCAAATCCGAAATGACCGTAAATTAGCACATAATTCAGGAACGTATTCAGACAAAGTGACAATATGGTCAAATACATAATCACTTTCACAACACCGATGCTCTTCAAGCTCATCGCATATGCGGTCGTGACAGCTGATGCGACATACCCGCAGCTCATAATAGACACAAATGTTGCTGTCGTCTTCAGCAGCTGTTGATCTCCTGTAAACGGAGTAAATACGAATGGTGAGCCGAACGTGAGCAGGATAACAAAAAGGATGCTGATTGCCAGACCGCTAAAAACAGTCAACGCCGCTAGCTTTTTAATCGAGTCATAATCTCTTTCCCCGTAATATTGAGACATAAACACGGACGGACCGCTCAACACGCCTGCCAGAATCATCCCGAGCAAAAACTCGAATTGACCGGCAATGCCAACTGCAGCAATCGATTCTTCCCCCAAGCTTGCGACCATCATGGAATCGATCAGCATAAAGGATGATGCGAACAGAAACTGCAAAGTCAATGGAATGGATAACTGTAATAACTTGCTATTGAATTCATTGCGTGCATTTTCCATCTGCTGTTGCGTCCCCTATATCGTCACGAGATAAGGAGCCCGATTACGAAACTGTACGACTTCATGAATATCATACGATTTCAGTAATTCCAGCGCCTGGCCAAAGCCTTGTTCATAACTGCTGACCCGATGAGCATCTGATCCGAGCGAGAACCATTTGCCGCCTAAATCCAGGTACATTTCAATCAGGTAGCTGTGCGGATGAATCCAACCTTGCCGAAACAGCCCTGTCGTATTCAACTCCAACACTTTATCCTTGCTTATCATCATTTTTAATAAGTCATACAGAATGGTTCTACAACGCTCGTAATCCTCTACGGTAACGATTGTATTCGTATACCGGCTAACATAATCAAGGTGTGCCACAACATCATAATTATCCATCAATTGGACGGCATTGCGAACATGCAAGAAATATTCCTCCAAGATCCGATCCATGGACTGACTGTGAAAAGCTTCTTCCGAAAAATCTAGCACGCCATTATTGTGAGCGGAAAGCAGAACCAGATCAAAAGAATAACGCTGTAAATACTCATTAATTTCATTATGGTAATCTTTACGATATCCAACCTCGATGCCTTTCCGTATTTCAATATCATAGGTTTGACGCAACTCGGTAACCTCTTGTTCATAACTGACCATGTCGATCAGGACGTCTTTCTTGAAATACTTGCAATCATAATCGAAATGATCCGTTGTCACAATTGCTTTCTTTCCTAAGCTTATCGCATGTTCAACAATATTCTTAATAGGTTCTTCCGAGTCTGGAGAATAATTGGAGTGGACATGCTGATCCACAATCATCTTCGGAACTTGCATTTCATAAAACCTTCCTTCACCATAGTTGCATCTTTGCTTCGTTAAGCCTTTACCCAGCTAATGTTCGCTCGGTCGAGCTTTTCTTTCCATTCAGTAGGCGGTGCTGAATCACAAATCACACAATTCACTTCGTTGTAATCGGCATATTTGTACATGGATTTCACACCAATCTTCGAATGGTCAATCACGATATGCACTTTATTAGATCGCTCTAGCATTCTTCTGAGAAGATTGCCTTCATCAATATGATAGGTTGTAATTCCATGCGCAATCGAATATCCGTTTGCCCCGATAAACGCTTTATCAATATAAAATTTCTCGAGCAAGTCGATCGTCATCGAGCCTGATGCAAACATTTGATCCGTGTCGATTTCGCCGCCAAGAAAAATAATTCTTCCTGTAAAATAACCGGCTTTTTTACGCTCGATAAGACTGTTCAATACCTGGATACAGCCGACGATGATCGTCAAGTTTTTTTTATTTAATAAGTGGTTGGAGATCTGAATCGTAGTCGTGCCTACGCCCATGGCAATCACATCATAATCGTCAATCAGTTCAACCGCTTTCATGCCAACACGCTGCTTCTCTTGGATATGGATGGAGTTGCGCTGGCTGTAAGGCGCCTCGTACAAAGTAAAATTAGGCTTGATGCCGCCCCCGTGTACGATAAGCAGCTTGTTTTCTCGGCTTAACGCGTCCAAATCTCGGCGAACCGTCACCTTGGAAACGTTCAAATGTTCGGAGAGTTCATTAACCGTTACTCTTCCCTTGGCATTCAATTCTGCCAAAATCATGCTCATTCGTTCAACCTGCAGCACTAGAATTCACCTTCTCAATTAATAGAATCAAACCGGGATACAACACGAATCTGTTTCCCGGTTTGATAAACAGATTGAGTGATTAATCTAAATAAATCGGATTTGTGAAGGCAAATTTCCCATATTTATCATAACATTCGACTCTGATAAATTTCTCGTCTCCCCGCAACTTTCTACGAAGTGATGTGATATTCTCACCAAGCTCAATTTGATACTGACGAACATCACCATTCATATAAATGCGTTCAACCGGAGAGCATTCGAAGATAACTTCATCATTCTCGATGCGGAACTCATAGATTTCTGGACCAGTCGAGGAATAGAAGCTGCCTTCGACCAAAGCTCGGATAACTGCATTGCGCGTCAGCTCGGGGGCTTTGACAACTACCCAGCCTCCAAAAGAGTCGTTGAAGATGTCGCCCGGATATCTGTTGTGGTTATCGTCGGTTGCCGTCCCCCAAAGCTTCTTGCCTTTTCGCAGCAGTGTTTCCCACATAATTCGGGAATTGCCCATGTTCTCATGCCACTCGGAGCAATGGTTGTAAACTTCTAGTGCGAACAGGTTATCTAGTGCATAGACATCTTCCCATTCAACCGTGGACCAATGCGGATGATTGAACATGACGATATTGCCTCGTGACACCATTTCGTCAATGAATTGCTGTGCAGTTTCAAAGCTAACGAAATCCGGCCAAATGATTGGCTCCATATGCCTCAGCGGCACTTTCGTCGCTGCGCGCAGATGTTCGTCAGTTCCCATGATGACATGTAGGTGAAAGATTCTGATATCGCCTACCGGCATCCGGATGCCCACTTCACTGGCTGGCAGCAAGATGAAATTCGGCTCATTCTCATGCTCGAAGTTCGTGAAGAAATCATGCTCAGAGTGTGCAATGAAAGAATACCCTCTTTGTTTATAAGCCTCTCGTAGCTCTTCCGGCGTTAGAGCGCCGTCGGATAAGGTAGAATGACCGTGCAAGTTTCCTTTATACCATTTGCCGCCATCCATGAAACTATTTTTTGTAATCCTTGTCATACACATACACCATCCCTAGTTTAGTTTACTTGTTTTCATCGATAATCTTTTGCGCTGCAACGGCGGCATCATGAACGACTTGTTTCGGATCTTTGGAAGTGTCAATCAAAGCGCTTTTCATAAATTCAACATTGGACGTGTAGATTGCTTTCCAGTTCTTCGACCAAGGCCGGCTGTGTGCGAATTGAAGTTGGTCGATTGCAACTTTGAATTGCGGTTTTTCTTGCAGCCATTTCTTTAATTCCGGCGTTTCTAGTGCAGATTTGGTAGTTGGCAAATATCCCGTTTGTTCGAAGAAACTCACTACATTCTCGTCTTGAGACAAGAAATCGAGGAACTTTCCAGCCGCCTTCTTCTGCTCTTCTGTCGCTTTGTCAATAATGATCGCATTCGCCCCGCCGGTTACCATGGAATTCTTTCCGCCTTCTTGTGGTTGGTACGCTACTGAGACGTTGAACTTCGTGTTATTGATAAGCTGACCCATCGATCCGATGGAATCAAAATCCATCGCAACTTTACCGTCAAGGAAATTTTGCTTGATAAGATCGGACTGATTCTCTTGCGCACTATATGCATTTAACATCGTTTTATCTTTAATCATGTCTTGGAACAATTTAACGATGGAGCTGCCTTTTTCATTATCAAATGCAACCTGGCTTCCATCCTTGTTGACCATCTCGCCTCCGTAGGAGTATACGGCTGATTCCCAATACCATGCATCTGAATCCCAGTAGCCGGAGAAACCATAGATGCCTTTAGCCGGATCTGTCAATTTTTTTGCGTATTCCTGTAGCTCTGTCCAAGTTTTAGGACCTGCCGGATCCAATCCAGCTGCTTTAACCAAATCTGCGTTCATGTACAGGATCGGCGTGCTGCGGTTCATCGGCGCCGCTTTGAAAACGCCATCCGCAAAGCTCGAACGCGTCAAGCCTTCGATGTAGTTGTCGATGGTCGATTGGGACATATATTTACTCAGATCTGCTGCAATAGGATTATATCGACCTAGGAAGGACTCTTCGATTTGAGCGATGACCGGGGTGTTTTTGGCAACAAGAGCCGCTTCCAGTTTCTCAGCTACGCCGTCGTAGCCGCCTTGGCCAGACATAACGACTTCAACGTCCGGATTTGCGTCATTGAACTTTTTCACAGCATCCGCCATTAACTTACCGTTGCCTTGAGACGGATCCCAGATGGACCAAAAATCAACCTTTACTTTTTCTTTTGCTTCAGGTGCAGATGCGTTTTGAGCTGCGCCGTCTTGACTGTTGTCTGTGGATGGCGATTCTTTTGAACAGCCTGTCACTCCAATTACCGTTGCTAATAGACCCATAGCCACTGCATTCTTCAAGTTGATTTTCATTTGAATTTCCTCCACTTTTTCTTTGTTTATATTAAGGGTTACTTAATACCGTATACAAAGGCATTCTTGATGAAACGGTTCGCTGCAATATACAGAACCAGGATCGGGATGATTAGCATCATATTGCCTGCCATCAATTCGTTCCATTGTGTTAAGCCAGGTGTATCGGAAATCATGCCTTTGACCGACATCGGCAACGTACGCACGCTTTCTGAATTCGTCAATATGAGCGGCCAGAAGTAGTCGTTCCATTTGGATATGCAGGTGAACAGCATTGCAGTCAACACGAACGGCTTCGCGATTGGCAGCATGAGCTGGACTATGATTTGCAGCTCGGTTGCTTTATCCATTCTGGCTGCGTCGAGCAGCTCGTCCGGGATTTGCTTGAATGCTTGAGTCATGAAGAATATTGCAAATGACGAATAAATGAACGGAATAATCATTGCCCAGTAGGTATCAAGCCAGCCAAAATCACTGACCAGCACATAAATGGGAACGAACGAGACTTGAGCCGGCAATACCAAATCGACCAGTACAAGCGCGAAGAAAAGCCCAGCGAATCTGAACTTCTTCTTGGCAAACGCATAAGCTGCCGGAATGCACACGAGCAGTTGGCCAAGCACGATGGAAAAGGTGACGATAACCGAATTCATCGCGTAGTGTAAGAAGTGAATGCGAACATAAGTTTTAGAGTAGTTGACGAATTGCGGTGCTTTCGGCAAAAAGTCAGGCGGAAACTTAATCGATTCCAAATACGTTTTTAAAGATGTGCTGAGCATCCAAATGAATGGGAACACAAACACGAGAACTAAAGTAATAAGTAACAAGATTCGTAGCACTTTGGCCGCATAGCTCATGTTCTTTAATCCTCCGATTACTGATAGTGAACTTTCTTGTTGAAGAATGCATAGTTGATCACCGCGATAATGCTGACCATGATCATAAACAAGATCGAGCCTGCACTTGCTTTACCGATATTAAACTGCAGGAAGCCAATCTGATAGATCCAGTAAACGATCAGATTCGAGGAATTTTCCGGTCCACCCTTGGTCATCAAGCTAACGACATCGAACGCGCTAAATGAGGAAATGATCGATGTAATGAGCAGAAAGAACAAGGTCGGCGACAAGAGTGGCAGCGTAATGCGGAACAGCGTCGTCCATCTTCCTGCCTTATCCAGCTTGGCCGCTTCATAGATGTATCGCGGTATGGATTGCAGTCCCGCGATCACGATCATCACATTGTAACCGAGGCCTTTCCAAATAGAGACGATGATAATGGACATCAGTGACGTTTCAGGACTCATCATCCACTTCAGCGTTGGCAGTCCAAACCATTTCAGCACAAAGTTGAGAATGCCAACATTAGGATCCATCAACCACATCCACATCACAGTGACGGATACAGCGGAAAGAATGTTTGGCGTAAAGATGATGCTCTGCACCAGATTGTCCGAAAGTCTGTTCTTTTGCAAAAAGATGCCGATTACAAATGCCAATACGATACCGATTACAACTGTGAAGAAGGCGAATATCAACGTGTTTCTTAGTACCATCCAAAATACGGGATCTTTAAAAATATTGATGTAATTTTTAAATCCCACATATTCTTTCGTCCCTAACACAGTGTCCCAATTCATGAAGCTGACTCGCACTGCGAAGAGGATCGGGTACAAGGAAAATACGGAAACGAGTATAATCGCCGGAGCAATGAGGATGTAAGGGTTGCGGATGATTTTGTTAACCATGCACATTACCAATCACGTGATCGCTAGTCACAGTGACGCCTTCCATCAAGGATAGACTGTGGAATGCTGACTCGATCAACATCATATCCCGCGAACGCTTCTCAAACACATCGAAAAAGTACATATCATTCTCTGATATATAGAGAGTGACTTGTTCGCCAATATTCAACTCTTCCTCGCATTTCATGAGAACAGTCCCTAAACCGGTTGCTATGCGGTACAAATGGTCCATCCCCAGCATTTCCTTCGTCATCACCATACCTGCTGCTTGAATGCCATGAAAATTGGCCGACTTCGTCAGCTTCACCTTATGCGCTCTATAACCGATCGTACCGATTTTTGGAAGTTCGACTGTATTCATCCCTGGGTCGCCAATAAAAGTGGCTACAAACAGATTGGCTGGATTTTCATAAACCTCCTTGGGCGTGCCCTGCTGCATAATAGAGCCATTATTGAAAATTACGATATTCGTAGCCATCGTCATTGCCTCGATTTGATCGTGGGTGACAAATACGAACGTAGACTTCAATTCTCTGTGCAGATCAATGAGCTCCCCACGCATCTGATTGCGTAATTTGGCATCCAGATTGGATAACGGTTCATCCATTAGAAATACCTGCGGTTTTTTGGACATTGCTCTTGATAGTGCAATACGCTGCCTTTGTCCTCCAGAAAGCATCGAAGGCTTCGCATTCAAATAATCCTTTAGCCCGACCATATTCACGACTTGCGTTACACGTTTTGCTATTTCTTCTTTAACGATTTTCATATTTTTCAAACCAAACTCGATATTTTTCCGCACTGTCATATGCGGATAGATCGCATAGTTTTGGAAAACCATAGAAATCCCCCGATCCCCGGGTTCCGTCTTCGTGACATTCCGGTCTCCAATATAAATTTGTCCGGCACTTACCTCTTCAAGTCCGGCAATCATTCGTAACGCGGTCGTTTTGCCGCAGCCCGAAGGACCTAGCAGTACCGTAAAAGAACGCTCTTTAATCTCAAGCTCTAGATTCTCAATGACGGTTTTCCCATTCGAATAGGTTTTGGTCACTTTCTCTAATCGAATTGAAGACATATCCTTCACTCCCTCTCGTTCAACACACCAATCATTTTGTACTCGCTCTGTATAACTAGATGATAGAGCACATATGTAAAATACAAATCAAACACGATTTAATAGTTTGTAAATTGTTCTTATAATTACTTATTTGTTCTTTTTGTTTCATTTAAGCGAAATCGACTCCCAATCCACCTTGTACTGGCGGCCTCATGAAGCTGTAAATGCATAAAAAAAACTCCTCCTCATCACTTCTAAAAGTGTTGAGGAGGAGTTCATATCTGAGTTATGGAGTACAGTGTACCAAACTTTACACACTTAGGTATCCAGAACCTTTGGAGTTTGTTGGCAAAGGGAATCACATTAGAAAAATAAAAAAACCTTGATTCATCAAGGTTTCTTGTTGGATGCCGAGGACGGGAATCGAACCCGTACGGTGGTCACCCACCGCAGGATTTTAAGTCCTGTGCGTCTGCCAGTTCCGCCACCCCGGCAAGTTTGCATGATTGTGGAATGGTGGGCCCTGAGGGACTCGAACCCCCGACCAATCGGTTATGAGCCGACCGCTCTAACCAACTGAGCTAAGGGCCCTGACGATAATAATCGAAAGGTTGGTTGCGGGGGCAGGATTTGAACCTGCGGCCTTCGGGTTATGAGCCCGACGAGCTACCGAGCTGCTCCACCCCGCGTTAACACACATTCGCACCAAATCATTAATGGCGACAAGAATTAATATACTATATGAACCAGGAATAAGTCAAGCATAAATGTTATGTTATGGCAAGAATCGGACGCCAAATCGCCCTTTGCGCGAACGGAACACTTCAATCTCTTGCGGACATTCATAGCCATACACCCACCAGTCGTTCTCCATTCGCCTCACGAGACAACCAGCTTGAAATTTCGTATCGTATAAACGCCCCCAATAAACCCACTTCATGTCTTAAGACTCCCTTCTTCGCCGTTTCGCTTAGAATACCCCAATTTCGGAATAATCAAGCATCGGCAATGCAAGAAAGATGCAAGCAAAAAACCGCATCGGCGCAATAGCGCCGGTGCGGTTTTTGATCCATTAGCCTTTGGAGTACACGTCGTAGGCGACGCCGCCTCCGCCGCCGATCGGATCGAGCGGTCCGTTAGGATTTTCTTTGATCTTCTGCAGCATGGCATCGCCCTTCGTCTGCCATTCCTTAAGCGCCTCATCAACCGATTTCTTCTTCTGCAGTACTTCCTGGAAGAGCGGCTGTGCGATTTGCTGAACTTGGTAGAGGTTTGGCTTCTCGCGATACAGCTTCTCGAGAGTGATGTCTTGAGGAGGCACCGGTTTGAGTTTATAGAAGGCGGCGATATTATAATTCATGCCGTCTTTCGGCTTCAGGAACGATTTCCGCGAAACCATTTCATACGTGCTGCGGGATTTCAGCTTCGCCCATTCCTTGCTGTTGTTGAATTGGATGAAGTCCCATGCGTCTTCGCTGTTTTGAGCGTTGGCGGTAATCGCCATCAGATTGCTCAGCCAGATGTTGCCGCCGATGCCCGGCGCTTCCTCGAAGGTAGGAATCGTTACGACGTCCCAATCCACCGTCGGAAAATTAGCGTTTTTGGCCGAATAATTCTTCGCACGTTCGAGCTCGTTTACGTAGTCGTAACCGCCGATCATCATGGCGATGCGGCCATTGATGAACAGATCCCCTTGGAACGGGTTGAATACCGGCGTATCGCTAGCCGCCTCTTTCTTGATCGGTCCGCCGCCGACATTCATATCTTCTTGGGACGGTACGATCTTTTCTTGATACAATCCCGCGATTTCGTTCCATACTTTGCGCCATTGCGGCGTATCGACCGTCATCTTCTCCGCTTTGTTGTCGAACATCTTCAGCTGAAGCGGCGCCGCATAGGTTTGCGAATCCCAGAAGGGGTCCCCGCTCCAACGGTTGAACGAGAAGCCGAACTTACGTTCTTGGCCTTCGCCTTTCGCGACCTGCTTCGCTTTGGTGAACACATCGGCCCAAGTCATGTCGTCCGTTGGCGGCGCAACGCCCGCCTCCGCGAACAGTTTCTTGTTATAGTACAGCGCCGATGCGCTAAAGGTTGGCGTGAGCGCATAGATGCTGCCGCCTCCCGCATCCTTGATGCCGTCAATGACCGTCGGCACGAAATCCTCGATATCGAATTCGCTCTCTTGAATGAGCGGATCGAGCTGCTTCAGCATATTGTCCTCGACAAGACGCTTCAGGTAAGCGGATTCCAGTACGACAACGTCAACCGGATTTTTACCGTTGATCATTTCTTTCAGCTTCTCGTACGGGTCCGGCTGAGGCTTGCTCGGATCCGGCTCTTCGAAGCGCTGATCGTCGTAATTGATGGCAGCTGCGATCTCAATATCGATGTTAGGATGCGTCAGCTCATAGCCATCCGTGAACTGCTGCCGCAAATACTGCTCGTTGTCCGAATTCGAATACATAAAACCGATCCGGAGCACTCGGCGCTCCGCCCCATCGTCTCCGTCCCCTTTGCTGCACGCGGAAAGCGCGGTCATCAGCAGTCCGGCCGAAACCGCGACAGCGGAGGTCCTCATAATCCATTTGCCCCGGAAACGCTTTGCCTTCTTCTCCATACGTTCTACCCCTCCAGTGATTTAGGCGGTGAAATGATGATCCGTTCGCCATCAAATTCCATTGATGCTTTATCTGTAATTTGCAACGCGGATAAATAGGCTTTCGGAATTTGGAGTCGGCCCACCCGGTCCACAACGACATATTCTTCATGAACCGATTGAACGCCTCCTAGCTTCGATTGATCGCCTATCTGATGCTGATCATCTAAATTCGGATTGCGCTTGATAAACTCGGTGCTGGTCAGTCCATCGCGGATCGCAACGACGCGGTCGACCTTGCCGGCCAACGACAAGTCGTGCGTTACGATAACGATCGTGATGCCGATCTCGCGGTTCAGTCTCCGGAAAATATCCATGATCAGATCGGACGTGCGCGTATCGACGGAGCCTGTCGGCTCGTCGGCTAACAGCAGCTTCGGACGGTTCGCCAGCGAAATCGCGATCGCAACCCGCTGCTGTTCGCCGCCTGAAAGCTGATGGAGCTTGTTGTACATCCGCTCCTTTAGCCCAACCCACTCCAGTAGCTGCTTCGCGTAGGCGCGATCCAGCTTGGAGGAAAGCATCATCGGCATTTCCACGTTCTCAATCGCCGACAAGTACGGGAGCAGGTTGCGCGCATTGCTCTGCCAGATGAAGCCGACCGTATCGCGTTTGTAAGCGACGAGCTGCTCATCGGTAATTTTCAGCAGATCCCATGGACCGACGCTGACTTGCCCTGCCGACGGGCGGTCGAGACCGCCCAAAATATTCAGCAGCGTCGACTTCCCGCTTCCGCTGTTGCCGATGATCGCCATCATTTCGCCTTCGCGGACGTGAAGGTTCAACCCTTGCAGCGCAACGACCTCAAGATCGTCCGATTTGTAAATTTTAACTAGTCCCTCGCAAGTAATCATGAGGTCTTAACGCTCCTCTCCCATCTTCACGGCTTGGTGTACGCGAAGTCTGCGGATATGAATAAGCAGAAGAGCGGCACCCATCAGCATCATAAACGCGACAACGATATACAGCTGCGTCGTATCCTTGGAGTCGAACACGACTCTAAACGGCGGCACGGAGTTCGCGACATTATCCGTCGTTTGCAGGAACGGCAGGAACAGCAGACTCGCGATTTTGCCGATGAGGATACCAAGACCGATCGACAGTCCTGCCGTGAAAATCTGCTCAAGCAGCAGCATGCCTGTCAGCTGCTTGCGGGATAGCCCCATGGCGCGCAGCACGCCGAATTGCACGATCCGCCCCGATAAATTGAAGAACCAGTACAAGATGTAACCCGTGAGCGACACAATGATGGAGACGAGGAAGCCCAGGCTCAAAATGCCGAAGACGCCGCCCCGCGTCGGATGCTTGGATTGAACGGCCAGCTCGATGCGCACGTCTTGAACGCCGGCCAGCTCGATGCTTTGGTCCTGCAGCTGCTTCATGATCGGCGCCGTCAAGGCGCCCGGCTTCATCTTTAGCCATACCTCGTACGGGATGATTGGCACTTGGTCGTAAATATAATCCAGATTCGCGATGATGAACGGCGACGAGTCCGGATATTGGCTCGGCCAGTACGGCACGATGCCGACGACGGTGAAATCGATCATGCCCTCTTGCAATCCGGCGGAAATCGTATCGCCAACTTCGAGCTGGTATTTCTCCGCCACATTCGACGGTACGATAGCCGCCTGTTCGTAATACCCTAAAAAGTTCAAATAGTGAAACGGATGGGTCGGGTACAGATCATTACGGAACCAGGCAACTTTGGCAAAATCGACGTTATCGATTCCCATAACGGTACCTTGGCCGGCAGACTGTCCGGACACGACGATATTGGCCTTCGTTTGCAGCACGCGCGCCGCCGCCTCGACGCCATCCAGCTTGCGGAACACTTCGAACGGCGGCTCCGTGTAATTGATGCGGGTCGGCACCGGAGTACCGCCGCCTCCGCCTCCACCGCCGCCTTGGCCGCCACCTCCGCCTTGGCCGCCGCCGCCGCCTTGGCCATCGCCGCCGCCTTGGCCGCCGCCTTGACCGCCTCCGCCACCATTGCCGCCGGTGTCGATCACTTCCGCGGTTCCTTCCCAAACGGTCTGCATGATGACGTCCGTTCCGAATTTATAGAGCGTCCGCTCCGTGGAATTCAGATCGATCGTCCGGGCCGCCGATGCGTTGTATACCCCTAAGCCGAGCGTAAGGATCAGCAATATCATGAGCGGATAGTACCCCTTCGACGACCTCGACAGCTGCGTCAGCGTCAAGTAGAGCGGCACCGGAAGCAGCTTCCGGCCGATCCAATTGAACAGCTTCAGCAGCCACGGGAAGACGCGAAGGAAGAATAGCCCCATGGAGAAAATCGCGAGTGCCGGAACGAAGAACAGGAACGGCTGGACGTTAAGCTGATCCGTCGTCATTTTGCTCTTGAACGAAATCATTTGGCGTTCATTAAACAAGTACCAGCCGTAAGCGGCAATGCCCAGCAGCACGATATCGCCGTACCACCGCTGCCAGAGCGGATTGCGGTCGGAACGGGCCATTTGCTTCTTGTAGTCGACGATGGAAGCCCGGGCATAGATGACCGCCGGGATAATCGTCGCCAGCAAAGCGAGCACGACTGCCGCGATACCGGCAACAATCGCTTCCGTGGAGAACCCGATCGGAATGGACTTCCGGTTCACGAACTCCAGAAACCCGTTAGCCGAACCGATGCTCTTCGCCATGAACCAGCCGATCATCGGTCCAAGCACCAGCGCGATGATGCCAAGCAGCACCCCTTCCAGCGCATAGATGCCGATGATCTGCCGCGTTCCCGCTCCCCGGCTGCGCAGAACGGCAATGTCGCTGCGCTGTTTATCGAGCGACTGCCGCGCATTCATCGCGATAAAATAAAACACCATCGCCAGCATCGGTGCAGCCAGCGTAAACAGCAGCAGCTGAAGCTGCAAGCTTTCCTTGCGGAACTCGCTAAGCAGCTTATCGAACGAGATCTCGACTCTCGTATCCTTCAATTGCTGATACAGCTCGATTTTCAATCGCGCCAGCTTGTCGTTCAGCGGCGATAATTGACTCGTTTGAATGTCCTTCAAATCAAACGCATAAAACCAGTTCGCCGTGTGCACCGGAATACTGCGGTCCTTCAGCAGCCCGTTCATGAATGCCTTCTCGCCGATCTGCAGCGAGCTCATCAGCCCTTCAAGCCCTTGATACCAGTACGGATCCGTATCGTTCAACGGCTTAACCGCGCCGACGATCTTAACGCGGAGCGTTATATTAAGCCCGCTGTAGATCGGATACTCGAACACATCGCCGATATGGACGTCGCTGCGGTACATCGCTTCCTCCAGCATGACCGCTTCAACCGTGTCGTCCTCGCCGACGGCGTCAGCGAACCAGCGACCTTGAACAAGCTCGGTTTTTTCCTCCAGGCCGGACATCGTGGTCAGCGCCATCTCGCGGTCGCGGCTGGCATCGACGGTCGTCGGATCCTCGGGCGTCAGCTCCGCGCTGCGGATCGCCAAGCTTTGCACGTACGTGCCGTACGGAAATCCGATATCCTTCGGAACATCCTCCCGGATATAGCGGGAAACTTCGGTCAAGGCATTCAAATCCGTCTTGCCGGTCTGTCCCTGATAGCGCATGAGAAGCGATCCAGCCGGCAGCCCGCTGCTCTCCTCCTTGAGCGTTTGGGCGACAACCCGCTTCAGCGCTCCATCCGCGTACATCGGGATACTGGTCGCAAAGGCGACAGCCAAGATCAAGCCGGCTAGCGAGCTGACCGTCAGCCAACGCGTGTTCCACATTTTGCGAAGCAGAAATCGAAATAGCGGCATCCCCATAATTTATCTACCTACGACTTTCTGTCCCGGCGTCAAGCCTTGGAGGATTTCGACCAGCGTTGCGGTCTGCTGCCCGACTTCGACATCCACCTCGCGTTTGCCCTCCTCGTCAATAACCTGCACATAGGTTCGCGAGCCGATGGAACGAAGCGCGGATGGCGGAATGACGATCGCGTTTTCCTTGCGGTTCATAATGATCGAGATCGACAACGGCGTACCCCGGGTCACGCCCGCAGGGAACTTATCCAGCTTAACGGTCAGAAAATCCTCCGGACGTTCCGGTTGGTTTCCGCCTTCGCCGCCGCCGTTACCGCCGCCGTTACCGCCACCGTTATCCTTCAGTATCGGCAGCTGGGTGACCTTGCCTTTGATCTGGCCGACATTGCTGATCTCGACCACAACCGGCATGCCGACGGAAACGCCCTTCAGCTCATCCGCGGTCATCTTCGCCGCCGCGGTCAATTGCGATGTATCGGCAATAATGCAGACGGGATCGTACGCTTTGATCAGATCGCCTTTCATGACGTTTAGCGAGACGACGGTCCCTGTAAACGGTGCCCGAAGGATCGCTTTATCGATTTCCAGCTGAGCTTCCACCATCTTTTGGCGCTTCTCCTCGAAGCTTATTTTGGCAAGCTCGAATTCGATCGGATCCATCTCGTCCTTCTTGCGGAGCGTATCCTTCATCTGCAGCTCGTCGCGCGAGAATTGGAGCTTGTCGGAACGAAGCTGCTTCTTCATATCGTCCACGTCGAGGGAACCGATCGTTTGGCCGGCCGTAACCTTCTGCCCGACCTTTATGTTCAAGTCCTTCAACCGTTTGCCGTCCAGCGTAAAATAAAGCGTCTCCTCCTGCATCGAAATCATCTTTCCAATCGCGGTCTTCTTCGTCTCCAGCGTAGCGGTCGTAACCTCGTACTCCGGCTTCTTGGAAATTTGCGGCGGCGTAATGGCAGGCAGTGTTTCTTCATTGTCTTCATCGGGTAGTAAAGAACAACCGCTCGTAAATAAAAGCGAAGCTCCCAGCAAAACAGCGGCGGCTGTCTTAAATGAACTTCCCGTCAACCATTTCGTAAACATGATCGGCAACCTCCAGAATCGTGGGATCGTGCGTGGTCATACAAATCGTTACTTGCTCGGTGCGTATTATCGTCTGGAAGACCGACATGATCTGTGCGGCCATTTGCGAATCCAGCTCTGCCGTCGGCTCGTCGGCAAGCAGCATTTCCGGCTTGTGGGCAATCGCTTTCGCGATCGCAACGCGCTGCTGTTCCCCGCCGGACAGCTCGAACGGACGGTGATGCATCCGTTTCGCCAGTCCCACCAGCTCCAGGCAATGCTCCACCCGCTTCTTCCATTCCTGTCCCGGAACGCCGGCCATGCGCAGCGACAGCTCGACGTTCTCATAGGCGGACAGAAGCGGCATCAAAGCATACGCTTGAAAAATAAACCCGATGTGCTTGCGCCGGACTTTCGTTCGTTCATCGTCGCCCATGCGGTGAAAGGGCCGATCCTGAAAAAAAATATGGCCTCTGGTCGGCTGATCGAGCCCGCCGATCATATTAAGCAGCGTCGTTTTGCCGGAACCGGAACGCCCGCGAAGCATAATGAGCTGCCGCGGCTTCAGCTCCATATGGATGCCTTTGAGCACGTGCAGCGGCTGGCCGCCCACCTGGAAGGTGCGCTCAACCGCTTCTACGATGAGAAGCGGTTTCGTTGCGTCTGCCGGCGCTTGCGCGGCAGCCGTTTCGTATGTCTCTACTGCATCGACAGCCTCTGTCGATGCTTGCTTGCTTCCCCACCATCCCATCGCCGTGCAGAGACCCCCTCTCCTATTAAAAAACTTTAATCTAGCTATCGTTTAGACGGCGCAAACAGGAAAAAAGTTACGGGCCGAACTGCCAATTTCGTTAAATAATTGATAAAGAAGCTTTTACATTTCAAAATCGGCCGCGACCCGCTCTCTAGCCCCGCATTGCAATGGCATTCCCCGACGTATAACGCTTCAGCCCCGCCCTGAAAAGCAGGCTTCCCGCCGCCAACAGAAAGACGGTCATGCCGGCTGCCTGCCAGACGAAGCCGGAATTATAGTCCCGCAGCAAGCCGATCGGCAAATAGCTGATGAATCCCGCCGGAACGAGCGTGAACAAGAGCACCTTCGCCACGCTGCGAAAGATATCGGCCGGATACGTTGATAGCGCCACGAAACTGTTGAACACTTGCGACGCGATGCCCTCCGAATTGCCGAAGAAGAACGCGAAACTGCCGGCAATGATCATGACGCCCATGAAAATAAGTCCGCTAATGAGCAAGCCTGCGGCAAACCGCAAGCCTCCGGACAAGGTATGCTCCCCTACCCAGGCATATACGGCGAGGCCGAACAAAAAATCGCCCGCTGCCGTTACTGACATCCGGCTCGCCAACACATGCAGCAGCACGGGCTTCGGCTGCGACAGGTACACGTCGAGCTGGCCTCCGGAAACGATCGGCGCAATGCGGTGGAAATTGCCGAACATCATATTCGCCCATCCGAAGCCTCCCGCCCCGACGGCCCATAGCATCATGACGTCGGACAGACTCCAACCGTTGACCACAGGGAACCGGTGAAAGAACAAGCTCCAGAAGAACAGCCACATAAAGTTGTTAATGAACATCATGCCGGCCAGTAAAAAGAAGCTTAGCCGGTATTCCATTGCCGAAGCCAAATTGACCTTCCAGCAAGTGAGCAGAAACCGCAGCGTGCCTAGCGCCGTCTGTGCCTGCCTGGATTCGTTATCCGCCGTTGACATGCAATTTTGCCACTCCTTTCCTGTACATCATGACGGTGCAGACGGCCAGCACGGCAATCCAGCCCGCCTGAATCGCCGCTTGCTGCAGCAGGGAAGCCGAACCGTAATTAACGGCCGTCCGCGCCGGAAAATACAGCATGGCCTGGAACGGCAGCCAGGAGCAGATGCGCTGCAGCCATTCCGGCATCAGATCGAGCGGCAGCAGCATCCCGCCGACCGTAAACTGCAGCTTATGCAGAACGAATTCCATACCTCGCGTCTCCTCGACCCAGAAGGCGCATAGGGCTACGACCATATTCAGCAGAAATGCGATCGAAATCGCGCCGAGCGTGAGCGAGAACAAGCCTGCCCAGCCCCAGCCGAATGACGGCGGACCTACGAACGTCCATGCAATGATGCTGCCGACCGCCAAATGGATAAAGAACCGAAACACCGCTTCCGCCAAATAAGCCGCATAGTGGTACCCCACATAGGAGATGGGCCGAATTAGCCGGATCGCAATATCGCCGTTCTTTACCTCGTTCTCAATGAGGGAGCACAAGGAGGGCACGCCCATGGTTATCGCCTCTGTGAACACCAAATACCAGATAATCTGCTTCAGCGTGTAGCCGTCGATGATACGCGTCCTATCTCCTTCATAAGCAGAGCTCCATAGCTGAACGAACACGAACAGAATGAGCAGCAGAAACGTTGACCGCATGATGAAATCGGTCTTGTAAGCCAGCTGCTGACGAAGCGTAATGGTTGCGACGGCGCCCGCCTTTTTGCTCTTCAGCGATAATACGGATTGCATCTTCCGATCTATCATGACGCTACCCTCCCGATCCATAGATATGCGTGATGATCTCTTCCATCGGCGGGTCTTCCACCGTCATATCGTCAAGCCTGAACTTGCCGATCAAGGCGCTGACTACCGATTCGATGCCGGTCTGCTTCAGATCGACAGCCAGCTTCAGCCTCCGCCCTTCCGATTCCATGAGTTCCGTGCCAGGCAAGTCTGGAAGCGTGCCGGCCTCGAAGCTGGAGGATAAGGTGAGTGATATGATTTTACGGCTCAGCACCTCCCGTTTCAGCCGATCAACCGGCGCATCCAGCAAAATGCCGCCATGATGGATAACGACCGCCCTCGAACAAAGCTCCTCCATATCTCCGGCATCGTGAGAAGTCAGGAAAACGGTCGTCCCTTCCACCCGGTTGGCCTCGAGCACCAGCTCCCGGATGCGCTGCTTCACGACGACATCGAGACCGATCGTCGGCTCGTCGAGGAACAGAAGCTGCGGCCTGTGCAGAAAGGAAACCGCGATTTCGCAGCGCATCCGTTCGCCGAGCGATAGCTTTCGTACGGGGATGTCCAAGTAAGGCCCCAATTCGAACCGATCGATTAAATCCGCCCGCCTCGCCAAGTATTCGCTGCGTTTCAGTTCGTAGATCCGGCTAATCAAGTCGAACGTATCGATCGGGGGCAGGTGGTACCACAGCTGCGATTTTTGCCCAAAGACGGCGCCGATCCGAAAAGCCAGCTTCGTCCGTTCGCGCCATGGCGTTAATCCCAGCACCTCCGCTTCGCCGGAGGTCGGATGGAGAATGCCGGTCAGCATTTTGATCGTCGTCGATTTCCCTGCGCCGTTCGGCCCAAGGAAGGCGACCCGCTCGCCTCGATCGACCTTGAGATCAATGCGCTTGACCGCGACCTTCTCCTCCCACTGCGGATGCCATAACGAGCGAAGGCTGCCCGATAATCCGGCTGCCTTCCGTTTAACCGCAAAGCTCTTGCTTAGTCCATGCGTTTGTAATGCGACTGTTGACATGACCATAACTCCCCCTGTTCTCGTACGGTACTCCGCTAAAGCAAAAAAGACCTCCCGCAAGCATCGCCTTATTCGTGTAAGGCGGAACTTGCCGAAGGTCTTTTATCCCTACGGTGTAGCGTGACGTATCGTCCATAGCCGGTTTCGCTCGGTTCGCCTGATGCGGATCCCTAGAAACCCTTCCGTTTGATGTAACATATTACCAGCCCTTCGTGCGGTTGGCAATACTTTTTTTCGCTTAGCCTGTCAACAGGCAATCAAGCCGGATGAAGCAGATCCTCCATCATCGTAATGACCCGAACCCGGATCTGCTGCAGTCGAACGGCTAGGTGCTCTAAGCTGCGCTCGTCGCAGTGCTGCGTGCTATGATAAGCCCGGCTCATTATACCGCAGGCTTCGTCCATTTGAGTAATTTCATCGCTTCGTTCCGAGTTCCGGTCATATATGCGCACACGGCACAGCAAATCCTCGGTCGATTTGAGCAGCCGTTCAAATCTCTTATCCATGCAGGCTTCCTCGCAATCTCTTATTTGGTATAAGCTAGCCTATGAGGCGCGTTAGCTAAATATAACCGATTCGCAGAATCATGAATCACGATGCCAAGCTGGTATACAATCGCTCCTCCTATCCCGGAGCCGAACCGGCCGAATCGATTTGGGCGGAAGTCACGGTCGAAGTAAAATAAGCGGAAAAATAACCTGTCAAAGTATGTTCAGAAAAGAGTGGGGATTGGAGGACAATTCATTGAAGAAACATAGATTGGATTAAATTGGAAATACCTCCAGAATGCGCCGAACCATCTATAGCCTGAAACTAAAAAGCGCTCAACACTCGTTGGGTAATACCAAAAGCTATCTCCGGTCGTAAGCCGAACATACGTTATTTGAAATAAACAGGGGTCTGGTTGCACGAATGCAGGGGGATGAGGCGGCGGAGGCGGAATAAATGACATTGGATATCACGCTCCTTCAAGGTAGTTTTTCAAACTAATTTGACTCGTGATTCAAGATACGTAGGTGAATAACTAATGGACTGTGCGGATGCCTAATTCCTGGCACCGAAGTATAGAACCGACATAAAAAAAATCCGAAGCATACGCTTCGGATTTTTTTTCGTTTAAACGCCAAACGCTTGCGGATTCTCGCGCCACGATTGCAGCAGCGCGATATCGCTGTTGTGCACGATGCCTTGCTCGGCAGCGACTTCGATCAGCGCCGAATAGTTCGACAGCGTCGCGAGCGGAATGCCTTCTTCCTCGAAGGCCGCTGCCGCTTTCGGGAACTGGTACGTGAAGATGGCTACGACGCCTTGCACTTCGCATCCGGCTTCGCGAACCGCGACTGCCGCCTTCAAGGAGCTGCCGCCCGTGGAAATCAGATCCTCGATGAGAACAACTTTCTGGCCTGGCTTGAAGTGTCCTTCGATTTGATTCGTTTTGCCATGGCCCTTCGCTTTGTCGCGCACGTAGAGCATCGGCAGGTTCAGCTTGTGCGCCACCCATGCGGCGTGCGGGATGCCGCCCGTCGCAATGCCGGCCACCGCTTCGCAATCCGGGAATTGCTCACGGATGACGCTTGCGAAGCCTTCTGCGATCAGTTCACGGATTTCCGGATACGACATCGTTAGACGGTTATCGCAATAAATCGGCGACTTCATGCCGCTTGTCCAAGTGAACGGCTCATTCGGACGCAGGGCGACGGCATTGATTTGCAGAAGACCCTTGGCGATCTCGCGCGGCAGTTGCTCCAATAGTTGTGTACTCATTCTAGATCAGCTCCTCAATGATGGATTCCAGCGCTTGTCGCGGATCGGCAGCTGCCGTGATCGGACGGCCGATGACCATATAATCGGTCCCCTGCTGCAGCGCTTGACTTGGTGTCATAATGCGGGTTTGGTCGTTCAGATCGGCACCCGCCGGACGGATCCCAGGCGTAATGGTGCGGAATTCGGTTCCGCAAGCCGCTTTAATCAGTTGAACCTCCTGCGGCGAAGCAACTACGCCGCCAAGTCCAGCTTCCTTGGCGAGCTGAGCATACCGGACGACCGCATCTTGAACCGAGCCGCCGATGCCGATTTCCTCGTTCAGCACTTGCTGGCTGGTGCTCGTCAGCTGCGTGACGGCAATGACTAACGGCGGCTGAAGCTTAGCGTCGCCCGCAAGCGCCTGCTCCACGCCTTCCATAGCGGCTTTCATCATCTGCACCCCGCCCGCCGCGTGCACATTGAACACGTCGACGCCAAGCTTCGTGATGCTGTTCGCGCCGCCTTTGACCGTGTTCGGAATATCATGCATCTTCAAATCGAGAAATACTTTATAGCCTCGCTCCTTCAAGCTCCTTACAAAATCCGGACCTGCCGCATAGTACAGTTGCATGCCGACCTTCATGAAGCAAGGAATGCCTTCCAGGCTGCGAACGAGCGCCTCCGCCGACGCCGCATCCGGATAGTCGAGCGCGACCATAATGCGGCCCGCCGCCTGCTCTCTGTTAAGTTTCATCTGCCGCTGCCCCTTTCATTCGTACAGGCATGGCGAAAGCCTGCTGGAAGGCAGGCTTTCGCGGCCTGTTACGGCCCTTGCAATGCTTATTTTTGCGCCAAAACCGGCATTGGACGCGAGGAGAAGTTGATCGTCTCCAGCATGTTGAGCAACGCGCGTACCGTATCGAGCGACGTCATGCATACAACGCCGTTCTCAACCGCTTCGCGGCGGATCCGGAAGCCGTCGCGCTCAGGCGTCTTGCCCTTCGTCAGCGTGTTCACCACGAAGTGCGCTTGGCCGTCGCGGATCAGATCGAGAATGTTCGGCGAGCCTTCGCTCAGCTTGTTCACGTGCTGAACCTTCAGTCCGGCTTCATCCAGCGCCTTTGCGGTGCCGCCCGTAGCGATGATGTTATAGCCCAGCTCGTAGAAGCCGCGCAAAATCTCGATCGCTTCCGGCTTATCTTTGTCCGAAACCGTAGCAATGATGGAGCCTGTCGGCGGGATACGCATGCCCGCGCCTACCAAGCCTTTGTAAAGTGCTTTCGCATATTGCTGATCGCGGCCCATAACTTCGCCCGTCGATTTCATCTCCGGCGTCAGCGTCGGGTCGACGCGGCGCAGCTTCGCGAAGGAGAATACCGGTACTTTAACCGATACATAATCTTCTTCCGGCCACAGACCTGTTTCATAGCCCAGGCTCGCAAGCTTTTCGCCAAGAATGGCTTTCGTCGCCAGGTTCGCCATCGGAATGTTCGTCACTTTGCTGAGGAACGGAACCGTACGCGAGGAGCGCGGGTTCACCTCGATCACGTAAACCTCGTCTTGGAAGATAACGAACTGGATGTTGACCAGACCGATTACGTTCAAGCCTTTGGCAATCTTGATCGTAATGTCGACCATCTTCTGCTGCAATTCATTCGAGATCGATTGCGGCGGGTACACGGCGATGGAGTCGCCGGAGTGAACCCCTGCGCGCTCGACATGCTCCATGATGCCCGGGATCAGAACGGTCTCGCCGTCGCAGATCGCGTCAACCTCGGCTTCTTTGCCCAGCATGTAACGGTCGATCAGTACCGGATGCTCCGGATTGATTTTCACGGCTTGCGCCATGTAAGTCAGAAGCTCCTCGTCGGAGTAGACGATTTCCATAGCGCGTCCGCCAAGGACGTACGACGGGCGAACGAGCACCGGATAGCCAAGGCCTTGTGCCGCGACAACCGCTTCGTCGACGGAAGTGACGGTCGTACCTTTAGGCTGCTTGATGTTCAGCTCGGTCAGAAGCGCTTCGAACTTTTTACGGTCTTCCGCCGCATCGATGCTCTCGAGGCTGGATCCCAAAATGCGGACGCCTGCTTTCGTAAGCGGCGCTGCAAGGTTGATGGCGGTTTGTCCGCCGAATTGAACGATTACGCCGATCGGATTCTCTTGCTCGATGACGTTCATGACATCTTCGAAGAAGAGCGGCTCGAAATACAGCCGGTCGGATGTGCTGAAGTCCGTCGAAACCGTCTCCGGGTTATTGTTGATAATAACCGCTTCGTAGCCGGCTTTCTGGATCGCCCATACCGCGTGAACGGTCGAGTAGTCGAACTCGATGCCTTGGCCGATCCGGATCGGGCCGGAGCCAAGCACGAGCACCTTTTGTTTGGTTGTTTCCGTTACTTCGTTCTCTGTTTCATAAGTCGAGTAGTAGTACGGCGTAGTCGCTTCGAACTCTGCCGCGCACGTATCAACCATCTTGTAAACCGGCTTGAACCCTTGCGCGATGCGGTGCTGACGGATATCTAGCTCGTTCGTAAACGTCGATTGCTTGCCTTCGCTGCGGATTTCCGCGATCGAACGGTCGGAGAAGCCTTTGCGCTTCGCCGCGTAGAGCAGTTCGTTCGTCAGAACAGCCGCATTGCGCAGCTCGCCTTCGAATGCGACGATGCCTTCGATTTTATCGAGGAACCACCAGTCGATCTTCGTCAGGTCTTGAATCTCCTGCAGCTTGTAGCCGCGGCGGAACGCTTCGGCAACGAGGAACATCCGCTCGTCGTCCGGCTTCTGCAGACGCATGCGCAGCACATCGTCTTGCAGCTCAACCGCTTCCTTCAGATGAATCCGGTGCGTGCCGATTTCCAAGGAACGGACCGCTTTATGCATGGACTCTTCGAACGTGCGGCCGATCGCCATCACTTCGCCCGTCGCTTTCATTTGCGTGCCCAGCTTCCGGTTCGCGGACGTAAATTTATCGAACGGCCAGCGCGGAATTTTCGAAACGATATAGTCGAGCGTCGGCTCGAAGCAAGCGTAAGTTTGGCCGGTTACCGGATTGACGATTTCGTCAAGCGTGTAGCCGATTGCGATTTTCGCCGCCATCTTCGCGATCGGGTAGCCCGTCGCTTTGGATGCAAGCGCCGACGAGCGGCTTACGCGCGGGTTAACCTCGATGACGTAGTATTGGTAGCTGAACGGATCAAGCGCGAACTGTACGTTACAGCCGCCTTCGATGTTCAGCGCACGGATAATTTTTAGCGATGCCGAACGAAGCATTTGGTACTCGCGGTCGGACAGCGTTTGGCTTGGCGCCACGACGATGGAATCGCCTGTGTGAACGCCTACCGGGTCGAAGTTCTCCATGTTACACACAACGATGCAGTTGTCGTTCGCGTCTCGCATAACCTCGTACTCGACTTCTTTCATGCCAGCGATCGATTTCTCGATCAAGCATTGGCCGATCGGGCTGTACCGGATACCGGATGCGACGATTTCGAGCAGTTCAGCTTCGTTGGCGCAAATGCCGCCGCCTGTTCCGCCCAGCGTGTACGCAGGACGAACGATGATCGGATAGCCGATTTCGTTAGCAAAATCAACCGCTTCCTGTACCGTCGTAACAATAACGCTCTCCGGTACCGGCTGTTCCAGCTCGCGCATCAGATCGCGAAACAAGTCGCGGTCTTCCGCTTTCTCGATAGCCGTCAGCTGCGTACCGAGCAATTGCACGTTTTCGCGCTGAAGCACGCCTGCACGCGCCAGCTCTACCGCCATGTTCAGGCCGGTTTGGCCGCCGAGCGTCGGCAGCAAGCCGTCCGGACGCTCTTGGCGAATGATTTGCGTAACGAAATCAAGCGTAATCGGCTCGATGTACACTTTGTCGGCCATGTTCGTATCCGTCATGATCGTAGCCGGGTTGCTGTTAATAAGGACAACCTCGTAGCCTTCTTCTTTAAGCGCTTGGCAAGCTTGCGTGCCGGCGTAGTCGAACTCGGCGGCTTGGCCGATGACGATTGGGCCGGAACCGATCACGAGAATTTTTTTCAGCTTATTATTTCTGGGCATACTGCAGCTCTCCTCTCAACGATGCCGCCAATTGAGCTTGACGCGGTTTTTGCGGGTTGTTTCTTTTATGTGTGCGGATCATATCCAGGAATTGATCGAACAGGTAGCTGGAGTCGAATGGACCAGGCGCCGCTTCCGGGTGGTATTGAACCGAGAATGCCGGGTGCACGCTGTGCTTCAAGCCTTCGATCGTCTTGTCGTTGTTGTTGATATGCGTCACTTCAAGCTTAGTGCCGTTAACCGAATCTTCGAGAACCGTATAGCCGTGGTTTTGCGAAGTGATGTAGCAGCGGCCGGAAGCCAGCTCCTTCACCGGATGGTTGCCGCCGCGGTGGCCGAACTTCAGCTTGGCCGTATCGGCGCCGCATGCGAGCGCGAACAGCTGATGACCGAGGCAAATGCCGAAGATCGGATATTCGCCAAGCAGCTCTTGAATCATTTTTACCGCGTAAGGAACATCCTTCGGGTCGCCAGGGCCGTTGGACAGCTGGATACCGTCAGGCTTCAGGCGGCGGATTTGTTCTGCGGTCGTGTCGTGCGGAACGACGACGACGTCGCAGCCGCGCTTCGTCAATTCGCGTAGAATGCCGCTCTTCGCGCCGAAATCGACCAGTACGATCCGTTCGCGGTCGCCAGGGCTCGAGAAAACGCCCTTCGTCGACGTGCGGGCTACTTGGTCGCGCATCAGCGTCGTCATGTTCAGGCGCTCTGCAAGCTCTTCAATACGCTCGTTGCCAGTCGTCAGCATGCCTTTCATCGTACCATAGTGGCGAAGCTTGCGCGTCAGCATCCGAGTATCGATGTCGCTGATGCCGAGAATGCCGTATTCCTTCAGTAAGTTGTCAAGCGTGTATTCCGCTCTCCAGTTGCTTGGCGCCGGCTCATGGCGGCGTACGACGAAGCCGTGGATGTAAGGGCGAACCGCTTCGAAATCGTCGCGCGTGATGCCGTAGTTGCCGATCAGCGGGTATGTCATCGTAACGATCTGTCCGCAGTAGGACGGATCGGAAAGCACCTCTTGGTAGCCTGTAATGCCTGTATTAAAAACAACCTCGCCGGCGGATTGGCCTTCAGCGCCGAAGCTGAGACCCGTAAACAGCGTGCCGTCCTCCAATAACAATCTTGCTTGCATCCGTATCACTCCTAGGTTTCAAGTTGCTTATCTATGTTTACAGTTCAGACCAAACGACATTGCCGTCAACGATGGTTGCGACCGGCCAGCCAGATAGCTTCCAGCCTCCGAACGGCGTATTCTTGCTCTTCGAAGCAAAGCTCTCCGGATTGACCTCTCGTTCATTCTCCAGATCAACGATCGTCAGATCGGCCGGTGCGCCTGCTTCCAGCACGCCGCTGCGAAGTCCGAAGACGCGGGCCGGATCGGCCGTCATGCGCTGCAGCAGGAAGCCGAGCGTCCATTTGCCCGTCTTGACGAACTTCGTGTACATCAGCGGGAAGGCCGTCTCGAAGCCGACGATGCCGAATGGCGCAAGCTGCATGCCGCGCGCTTTCTCTTCGGAGCTGTGCGGCGCATGGTCGGTAACGATCATGTCGAGCGTGCCGTCTTCGATGCCCTCGATCACCGCTTGCACGTCGCGCGGAGTCCGAAGAGGCGGGTTCATTTTCCAATTGGCATCCATGCCTGGGATGTCCTCGTCCGAGAGAATCAAGTGGTGCGGGCAAACCTCCGCGGTTACCTTGATGCCGAGCTGCTTCGCCATGCGGATCAGCCGTACGGATTGCTCCGTGCTTACGTGGCAGACATGGTAGTGAACGCCCGTTGCTTCCGCCAGCAAAATATCGCGGCCGACGTGAATCGCTTCGGACTCGTTCGGAATGCCCTTAAGCCCGTTCTCCTTCGCGAATTTGCCTTCGGTTACCGCTGCCCCGACGACCAGCGAGTCATCCTCGCAGTGGGCGATGACCGGCATGCCCATCGAAGCGGCGAGGTTCATCGCATCCTTCATCATTTGCGCGTTCTGGACGCCGACGCCGTCATCGGTAAACCCGATCGCGCCCGCTTCCTTCAACGCTGCGAAGTCCGTCAGCTCGCGGCCGAGTTCGTTCTTCGTGATCGCTGCATACGGGAGCACATTGACGATGCCGGCGCTCTTCGCCTTATCCAGTATGTAGCGCACCGTTTCCGGCGTATCGATGACAGGCCGCGTGTTCGGCATGCAGGCGATCGTTGTGAAGCCGCCTTTTGCCGCAGAGCGCGTGCCGCTCGCAATATCTTCTTTATATTCAAAGCCCGGCTCGCGCAGATGGACGTGCATGTCGATAAACCCTGCGGAGACCAGCTTTCCGCTTGCGTCAATGATATCGTGGCCAGCCGTATCAGGCTCGCCGGAAGCCGCATCGGCAATCGCGGCGATCCGCCCGTTCTCGATCCGGACATGCTTGCGTGCCGTGTTACCTGTTTGTTCGTCCCAAACGAGACCGTTTAAAATCCATGTTGCCATGTTCGTTTCTCCTTTCGGCTTCCTCGCTTAATTAAGATAGTGCTCTCTCGATGACCGTCATGCGAATCGGGACGCCGTTCGACATTTGCGGGAAGATGCGCGATTGCGGGTGCTCGACGAGCGAATCGTCGATTTCCACGTCGCGGTTGATCGGCGCCGGGTGCATGATGATGGCGTGTGGGGCGATCGTTGCCGCGCGCTCTTCCGTCAAGCCGAAATGCTCGCGGTATGCCTCGGCGGAATTGATCATCCCGCTCTCGTGGCGTTCGAGCTGTACCCGAAGCATCATGATGACGTCTGCGCGAAGCGCTTCTTCCATCGACACATAAGGAGCGTCAAGCTCTGCCGCTTTCATATTATCGGGCGCGCAGAAACGGACATTCGCACCGAACTTTTGCAGCGCATATAGATTAGAGCGTGCAACCCGGCTGTGCATAATATCGCCGACGATCGATACGTTCAGCCCTTTAAGTTCGCCGAATTGCTTGCGCATCGTATAGAGATCGAGCAGCGCCTGAGTCGGATGCTCGTTGTTTCCGTCGCCGGCGTTGATTAACGGCACCTTGATCTTCTTGGCCAGCTCCGCCAGCAAGCCGATCGGCTTCAGCCGGATCACGCCTGCGTCGATGCCCATCGATTCCAAGGTACGGACCGTATCGTAGATCGATTCGCCCTTCTGTACGCTGGAGACTGCCGCGGAGAAGTTCAGCACTTCCGCGCCAAGCCGCTTCTCAGCGACCTCGAAGGAAAATCTCGTTCGCGTGCTGTTCTCGAAGAACATGTTGGCAACGAATTTTCCTTGCGCAACCGGTTCGATCTTATTCGGATTCGCTTCCCAGTAGGCGGCGCGATCCAGAATCGAGCTGATTTCTTCTTTGCTAAGTTCCTTAAGTCCAAGCAAGCTTCGCTGCCTGACCAATGTAGTGGTTGTCATTGTAAAGCCTACCCCCTTAATGGATGATCGTCACTTGGTCGTTCTCGTCCACTTCCCGGAGAAACACTTCGATTTGCTCCTGTTTAGAGGTCGGTACGTTTTTGCCTACATAATCCGGCCGGATCGGCAGCTCGCGGTGTCCGCGGTCTACCAGGACGGCCAGTTGGATCGACTGCGGCCTGCCGCAGTCCATCAAAGCGTCCATAGCGGCGCGGATCGTTCTGCCCGTGTAAAGCACGTCATCGAACAGAATGACACGTTTATTCTTGACATTTACAGCAGCTTTATTGCCAACGGCAGCGTCTGCGCTGGTTTCCCGGTCATCGCGGTACAAGGTGATGTCGAGCTCGTGCACTTCCACCGGATGTCCTTCGATTTCGTGAATCCGTTCTGCGATTCGCTGTGCGAGATAGATACCGCGCGTCCGAATGCCGACAAGCACGCAATTGTCGATGCCCTTGTTCTTTTCGACAATTTCATGGGCGATTCGAGTCAGCGCGCGGCGGATAGCCGTCTCATCCATAATGATCCGATGCTGCTCATCCATGCGCTTCTTTCGCCTCCTTGAATCCATAGCAAGATCAATTGTCACAAAAAAAACTCCTTGCAGAGTGCGCAAGGAGTTTCACCGTTTATTATACGGACCTCAGCGGTTAGACAAGCTCCGCTTGCGCACGCAGCGCCAGCGGGAAGTTGTCCTGCTATAGGTCGAATAAACGATTAACGTTACCTTGCCAGCCTCTCTGGACTGAATTAAAGGTACATATTGTTTATCAAAAGAATTATGCCACGTTCGACAAAAGCTGTCAAGGTTCTTTTGCGCATAGGCCAAAATGAAAAAACTTACCTCGCCGCTAAAGGGCGGCGAGGTAAGTTTCTGATCTTACAAGCTAAGCTTCGTGATCCGTTCAACTGCTTTTTCCGTATTTTCGCGGCTTCCGAATGCCGTCAGGCGGAAGTAGCCTTGACCGGCTTGGCCGAAACCGACACCCGGCGTGCCGACAATGTTCGCTTCGGACAACAGCTTGTCGAAGAATGCCCACGAGTCGAGGCCGTTCGGCGTTTTCAGCCAGATGTAAGGCGCGTTCACGCCGCCGAATACTTCCAGGCCGAGCGAAGCAAGACCTTCGCGGATAATGCCTGCATTCGTCATGTAGTAGTCGATGATGGACGCGATTTGCGCTTTGCCCTCCGGCGTGTAGATCGCTGCCGCACCGCGCTGTGTCACATAAGATACGCCATTGAATTTCGTCGTGTGGCGGCGGTTCCACAGGTCGTTGACAAGCACTGCGTTGCCGTCCGCATCTTTCGCTTTCAGCTCACGAGGCACGACCGTGTATGCGCAGCGCACGCCTGTGAAGCCCGCTGTCTTCGAGAAGCTGCGGAATTCGATCGCCACTTCCTTCGCGCCTTCGATCTCATAGATACTGCGCGGCACGTCCGCTTCTTGAATGAACGCTTCATAAGCCGAATCGTACAGGATGATGCAGTCGTTCGCTTTCGCGAAATCGACCCAACGCTTCAGCTCTTCCTTCGAGAGCGTCATCCCTGTCGGATTGTTCGGGTAGCACAAGTAGATCAGGTCGACTTTGCGGTCCGGCAGGCTTGGCGTGAAGTTGTTCGAAGCGTCGCATTTCAAGTAAACGATGTTCTCGTATTGGTTCGTTTCTTTATTGAACTTGCCGGAACGGCCCGCCATTACGTTCGTGTCCACGTAAACCGGGTAGACCGGGTCTTGAACCGCAATGACCGCATCCTGGCTGAAAATTTCTTGAATGTTGCCGACGTCGCATTTCGAGCCGTCGCTTACGAAAACCTCGTTCGTCGCGATATCGATGCCGCGCGCTTTGTAATCGTTATTGATGATATCGTTGATCAAGAAGTCGTAGCCTTGCTCCGGACCGTAACCGCGGAACGTACTCGGGTTCGACAGCTCGTCGACAGCGTCGTGCATCGCTTTCGTAATGGCATCCGGCAGGCCGCGCGTAACGTCGCCGATTCCAAGGCTGATGATTTGCGCATTCGGGTTGTCTTGCATAAATTTCGTACGGCGCTTTGCGATTTCGGAGAACAAGTAGCTGCCTTGAAGCAGCGTATAGTTGTGGTTGATTTGGGTCATTTCGTCATCTCACCTTTCGGATTCACATGCTTACAGTTTGCATCCATCATACCGTAACGAAAGTCGCGAACCACATAAAGAATATGGCGAAAAGTTTGCACTTTTCCACATTTACCGTTGACGCAAAATCATCAGCTCATGCTCCATGTCCGCCGGAATCGGCGCCCTGAATTCCAGATATTCGCCTGTCCGCGGATGATCGAAGCCGAGTACGGCTGCGTGCAATGCCTGCCCCTTCAACCCGATTGTCTTGTTCCGGCCGTAAACAGGATCCCCGGCCAGCGGATGTCCGATGTATTTCATATGTACGCGGATTTGATGCGTGCGGCCCGTCTCCAGCTGCAGCTCCAGCAGCGTGAAATCGCCTAGCCGTTCGACCACTTGAAAGTGAGTGACGGCTTCCTTGCTGCCCCTATGAATAACCGTAAACAGCTTGCGGTCCTGCGGATCGCGTCCGATCGGCGCATCCACGGTTCCATGCTCATGCGGCATCGTGCCATGCACGAGCGCAAGGTACTTGCGGGTTACCGTATGCGCCTTTAGCTGTGCCGCAAGAGAGGCATGTGCCAAATCGTTCTTTGCAGCCATGATCAGTCCGGACGTATCTTTATCGATCCGGTGCACGATGCCCGGTCGAAGAACGCCGTTAATGCCGGATAAGTCCTTGCAGTGGTACATCAACGCATTAACGACGGTCCCGGAGTAATGGCCCGGCGCCGGATGAACGACCATCCCCCGCGGCTTGTTGATCACGATGACGTCGCTGTCTTCATACACAACGTCAAGCGGGATATTTTGCGGCTCGATGACCGCTTCTTCCGGCTCAGGAATAATAACCGTGACCACGTCGGCCACGGCTAGTTTATAGTTCGATTTGACTTGGCGCCCGTTAACGAGCACCGCGCCTCCCTTAATCCACTCCTGTACCATCGTACGGGAGACGGTGCCTTCTTCTATGCTTTCGGTCACGTATTTATCCAGCCGTTCGCCGGCATCCGCGTCGCCCGCTGTGAAGCTCATCGCTTCATCATTGTATAAACTGGTGTCCTGACTGTCCGTTTGGTTCTTCTTCTCGTTCATTTGAATCTCCGTTCTCATTCTTCGAAGTGAGGATCGCATCCAGCAAAATCATCCCTACGCCGATGCAAATACCCGTGTCGGCAATGTTAAAGATCGGGAATACGTAGCTGCCGAACGTAAATTGCAGAAAATCGACGACCTCGCCATAAAGCGCACGCTCCAGGAAATTGCCGAGCGCGCCTCCAAGCACTAGGCCCAGTCCTCCAAGCAGCAGCTTCCTGCCCGTATCATGGTTCTTGGTCATATACCACACGATACCCCCGACTACGACTAACGTAATCAGGATAAACAATATACGCTGCTCCTGCAAAATGCCGAATGCGGCGCCTTTGTTCCGGATGGAAGTCAAAATAAAGAAATCCCCGAGCACATGCTTTGTTTCACCGATCGTCAGGCTGTTTTCAACCCATTTTTTCGTCACATAGTCAATTACGAATACCAAGACTGCCAGCCAATAGTAATAATATTTCATCGCATATGCCCCCTTGTCCACAACATTGTAGCATAGGAATGTACGTACAGACTAGGCTAATTTGCGATCATCATTGCCAGTTTATCCATGAATGCCCGTCTCTAAAACGGCGTCCGATTAGAGAAACTAACGACAGAAAAGCAGTCATCATGCCATACAGGAAGAGAGGGCTCTCATCATGACGAACCTGACCAATTCCCAGCTCCGCGACCTTCGCAGCCAGCTTGTCGTGGAGAAAGCCGCGATCGAGCAGCGGCTTGCCAGCAGCGAGCACTACGGCTTCTCGTCCTCGCTCAAGGATGAGTCCGGCGATCTGTCGTCTTACGACAACCATCCCGCGGACGCGGCTACCGAAACGTACGAACGCGGCAAGGATCTTGCGCTGCACGAGCAAGAAGAGCTGCATCTTAGCCGGATCGAAGCCGCGCTGTCGGCCATCGACGACGGAATCTACGGCAAATGCCGTACTTGCGGCAATTCGATCCCGTTCGAACGGCTGCAGGCATTGCCCGATACTCTTTACTGCACCGCGCATTCGCCAAGACAGGATATATCTGAACGCCGTCCCGTTGAAGAGGAATATCTGTACCCAGGCTTCGGCCGTACAAGCATGGATGATCACGAGGACGGCTACAACGGCTTTGACGGCGAGGATGCATGGCAAATCGTCGAAAGCTGGGGCACCTCCGAATCGCCGGCCACTTCCGAGAATGCAAATGTCCGCAACTACGACGAAATCGGCATCGAAGCGGACGAAGCCGATGGCTATGTGGAGCCGCTCGAAAGCTTCTTGGCGACGGATATTACGGGCAAGCATGTAAGTGTAGTGCGCAATCAGCAATATTATGATTACATGGACCATGAAGAAGGCGATCATATGCTGGAAAAAGAGTAACGAAGGCCTAGCTTTCGGCTTTCTTTCGATTAATAGGCCTTCCCTTCCAGCTGATGCTGCACGATACGGACGATATCCGCTATGTAGTCGCCGATGATCGGCAAGTTAAGCGCGCCGAGCAACTGCAGCACATATAGAATCGTGGCGGCGAAGAAGGTAAATCCGATCGCAATGCCGACGCCTCTCGCCGTACCGCCCAATAAGTTGCGCCACATCAACGAATATGGACGGTTCAGCAGAAGCACATAGTCGGCAATTTGCGAACGCTCCATCTCGCTGACTACCTTCTGCAGCCGTTTTTCCAGCGCGTCCATGGCATGCCTGACACCGACTAGATCTTTATTCTCTTCCGTCATGTCGTGATATTCCCTCCTAGCGCTCCCAAACAGATATGAACGACGCCCATGAAGCGTTCGGAACAAGCGGCAAAAAGCCGCTCGCCGACGTCTCCATGGGCGTTCGTGTTGTTTGCTGCTATGAGGTTACTATACCCTGACGATGTTAATTCCAATCTCTTTATCGCCAAGCGAAACGCGTTCCATATCCGGCTGGCTCGCATACTCCACGCTGCGAAGCAGCACGCTTTCGAAGAGCACCGATTCGAACGCCTGCAGCGCCGCGAGCAGCTCTGCGTCTGCGTCGAGCACCAGATGCACGCGCATTTCGATCGGCAGATCCAGCTTCTTGCGCGTATCCTGCACCGCGCGGATCACTTCGCGGACCAAACCTTCCTGCTCCAGCTCAGGCGTGATATCGGTGTTGATCGCCACCGTCAGGTTATAACCGGACGCCGACGCAAAACCCGACTTCGCCTGCTTCTCCACCAGAAGCTCATCCAGCGCGATTTCCAACGCTTCGCCTTCCGCCGATGTGAAAGATACCGCGCCGGCCTTCATGATCTCGCTCGTTTGCTCCGGCGTCAGCGACTTCAGGTAGCCTTGGATCGGTCCGACATGCTTGCCGTACTTCTTGCCCGCTGCTTTAAGGTTCAGCTTGAACGCAAAATCAACAAAGCCGGTATCGCCGCTTGCGATCGTAATGGATTTCACGTTGATTTCATCCTTGATGATCGCTTCGTACGGCGTCAGATCAAATTCATTGTCCAGCGCCACGATCAGCTCGGACAGCGGCTGGCGCGTCTTGATGCCGGTTTCGTTGCGGACGTTGCGGGCCAGCTCGACGATTTGTCTGGCTGTTTCCATGTCCCGCTCCAGCGTTTCGTCGATCGCCGCTTCATCTGCCTTAGGATAGTCGGCAAGATGGACGCTGCTGCCATCGTCAAGATTCGTGTACACATCTTCGGCGACGAGCGGCGCGAACGGCGCAATCAGACGCGAAACGGTCAGCAATACGTTACGGAGCGTGCCGTAAGCGTCGAGCTTGTCGTCCGTCAGCCCGCTTCCCCAGAAACGGTCACGGGAACGCCGGATGTACCAGTTGCTCATCTCGTCTACGAAGGTCTCGATGCTTTTCGCGGCATTGAGGAAGTCGTACACAGCCAAGCTTTTGTTCACTTGCGCCGTCAAGCTGTTCAAGCGGGATACGATCCAGCGGTCCAGCTTGTTGCCGGATACGCGCGCCGGCTGAGCGGACGGATCATAGCCGTCGATCGAAGCATACAACGCGAAGAACGCATGCGTGTTGACGATCGTATCGATGACCTTCGATTTCGCTTCGCCTACGATCCCGCGCGAGAAGCGCTTGCTGTTCCACGGCGCGCTGTCGGCGAGCAAAGCCCAGCGGAAGGCGTCCGTTCCGTACTCATTGATGATTTCCCAAGGGTCGATGACGTTGCCTTTCGACTTGGACATCTTCTGGCCGTTTTCGTCCAGAATATGGCCGGTGGAAATAACGGCTTTATACGGCGCTTTGCCGTTGTACAGCGTGGATACGGCGAGCAAGCTGAAGAACCAGCCGCGCGTTTGGTCGATCCCTTCGCAGATGATGTCCGCCGGATATTGCTCCGCAAACACGTCTTGATTTTCGAACGGCTGATGGTACTGCGCGAACGGCATGGAGCCGCTGTCGAACCAAACGTCCACCACCTCGGAGGTACGAGTCATGACGCCGCCTTCGCAATGCGGGCAGTGCAGCTTAACTTCGTCTACATAAGGCTTGTGAAGCTCGATATCCTCAGAGATCGGCGTCGTGGAACGCTTCACCAGCTCCGCCCGGCTGCCCGGCGAATGCTGACCGCCGCAGCTGTCGCAAATCCAGACGTTGAGCGGCGTTCCCCAGTAGCGGTTCCGGCTGATGTTCCAGTCGACCAAGTCTTCCAGGAACTTGCCGAATCGGCCTTCGCGAATGTGGGACGGATACCATTCCACGCCCGCGTTGTTCGCGATCAGCTGATCTTTCACGGCAGTCGTTTCGATGAACCAGCTGTCTGTCGCATAGTAAATGAGAGGCGTTTTGCAGCGCCAGCAGAACGGATAGCTGTGTTCGTAGCGCTCTTTGGAGAACAGCAAGCCGCGCTCGCTGAGCATTTTAACGATGTCGACGTCGCATTCCTTCACAAAGCGACCCGCCAAATCCGTCACGACGTCTACATAGCGGCCAGCGCTGTCAACGACGTTCAGGAAGCTGACGCCATTCGCGCGCGCGACCTTGTAGTCGTCATCGCCGTGCGCCGGCGCGATGTGAACGATACCCGTACCGCTCGTATCGCTGACAAACTCGCCCGGAATGATGAAGTGGCCATTCTCCACTTGCGCGTATTTGAACGGCGGCTCGTATTTCTTGCCCAGCAGCTCTGCGCCTTTGACGGTCGATTGAACGGCGTACTCGCCTTTCATGACGCTTTCGACAAGCGCTTCAGCCACGAAGAACACTTGGCCGTCTTTCAATACGCGGGCATACGTCAAGTTCGGATTAACGGCTAGCGCAACGTTGGCCGGAAGCGTCCAAGGCGTTGTCGTCCACGCCAATACGAACTCATCCGAGTCTGCGAGCTTAAATTTCACCGTAGCGCTAAGGTCCTTCACGTCCTCATAGCCTTGAGCAACCTCGTGCGAGCTTAGCGTCGTTTGGCAGCAAGGGCAGTATGGGCTTACGCGGTGGCCGCGGTACAACAGTCCTTTGCCGTGAATGGTCGATAAAATATGCCATACGCTCTCAATGTAGTTATTGTCGAGCGTAATATAGGGATCATCCATATTCGTCCAATAGCCGATCGCTTCCGTCAGCTCGCGCCATTGCCGCTCATATTCGAACACGCTGTTTTTGCATTTCTTAATAAACGCTTCAACGCCGTAGTTCTCGATTTCTTGCTTCCCGGAGATGCCCAGCTGTTTCTCCACGCCAAGCTCAACAGGCAAACCGTGCGTGTCCCATCCTGCTTTGCGCACGACGCGGTAGCCGTCCATCGTCTTGTACCGGCAAATAAAGTCCTTGATGACACGACCCAGAACGTGGCCGATATGCGGCGCGCCATTCGCGGTCGGCGGCCCTTCGTAGAAGACGAAGTTCGGCTTGCCTTCCCGGCTCGTAATCGACTGCTTGAACGTTTCTTCCTCTCTCCATTTGGCCAGAACCCGCTGATCCCGGCTTCTCGCTTTCTCTTTGACATCGACGCGTTGCATACGATCAAACCCCTTTCATTCTCGCAAAAAATAAAAAAGCCCCGTCCCCAAAAAGGGACGAGACTATATCTCGCGTTACCACCCTTGTTCCAATCCAGCCCCTATCCCCGGCTTCAAATGAGAAAACCAAGGAAGCGCCGCTGTGCTTGGCACCTTCGTCACGGATGCATGCATCCGAGTTCCATGTAACGGTGGACGTCCGGCGTCGCTTACTTCTTATGGCGTCCATAAGGTTCGGCAGCGCTTCTCAGAGAGGATCTTCCGCATCTGTTCACACACCGGCTTTCAGCATGTACCGGCTCTCTGGGGAGTTTACAGAAACGTACTCGTTCTCGTCAACGAACTCATCATATAGATTGATTATTACCATTTATACGCCATTCCAAAACAATTGTCAAACATTACGTAAAAAATATTTAAATGCCGCGCGCCAGCTCAGTAGTCATGCTTACTTGCCTTTCAGGCCCATGGCTATCCAGCGTATCCCAGCTCTCATGGCTGAGCAGTTCCAGCTGAGCTTCTACGAGCGTCCGGAATCTTGCGCGGTAGATCGAGGCTTGCTTGCGGAGCTCTTCCACTTCAAGCGCGATTTTGCGGGATTTGCTTAGCGACTCGTTAATGATACGATCCGCGTTCTTCTCCGCTTCCTTTACGATCAGCTGCGCTTCCTTCTTCGCATTGTTTCTTACTTCGTCCGCTGCTTCCTGCGCGACGATGATCGTCTTGCTTAGCGTTTCTTCAATATTGGCAAAATGATTCAGCTTCTCTTGCAGCGCAAGTGCCTGGTTCTGAATTTCTTTGTTTTCGCGAATGAGCGCCTCATAGTCTTTAATGACTTGATCAAGAAATTCATTCACCTCATCTTCATCATATCCGCGAAGACGTCTGCCAAATTCCTTGTTATGTATGTCCAATGGCGTTAGCGGCATTGGCGCACCTCCTGATTGTGATCGAAGGGGATCGGCTGATGGGCATCCCCGAATGGGATAAGCGCCTGCAGCATTATCCTTCCTGAGTTACTGTCTATTTCGACAGATAGAGCCATATTCCTGCAAACGATTAGATAAATTTGCCGACTTTGACCCGAAGTCTGCCTTTTTTCGTAACACCCTCAACAAGAAGCACTTTAAAACGGCCAAGCCCCTGCATGGAAACTACGTCGCCAGCCTTAAGCTGAGCGGATGGATCCTCTTCTACTTTCCAATTAACCCGGCACCGTCCGGCTCTAATCGGATCCACGATCTTGGATCGGCTGATCCGGTGTACATCGCTTGCGATGCCATCCAGACGCAAAGAAGCCACCGATAAGCTCATCTCCTCCATGGCTTGAGCTGCGGGACGCAGCTGCTGCAGCGGGAGGATGTCCGTGAGGACATGAACGCGGTGGACTTGCCGCAACTGAATATTGATATAATCGGCTATTTCTTCGACGACGAGGCAGTGGCAGCCGTCTTCATGGACATGAAGATCGCCGATCCGGTCCCGTTTGATGCCAAGGCCGAGCAATGCTCCCAAATAATCGCCGTGATCGAGTTCCAAATGGCCTTGCGTGCCGCCGGTGACCGCAATGACTGCGATCCCCTCCGGCTCGTTCTCCGGGTCGCGGTAATCCGGCGTGATGATCGCCCGTTTCCGCTCCGCGCCTGCATAGCCGCCTGTCAAACGTAACGCGACATCCGGCCGGCGGTTTACAAGCGACGTCACGATCTCGGCCTGCCTTGGATCAAGAAAGTCCGTTACCTTCACTTCATGGCCGAAAGCGGCGCGTTCGACCCATTCCGATGCGCGGTCCACAAAGGGACGCTCATCCGGATGAAAATGGACGTAAATATCGTTCTTCATTAGACGAACATTTCGATGACCGAAATCAGTCCGAGTGCCACGAAGCGAAGAGCAAACAAGGCAACGATCGGGGAGATGTCGATTACACCGCCGATGGATGGAATAAATCTGCGGAACGGAGCCAAATACGGTTCAACCAGCTTGCCCAGCAGTTCGCCGATGAAGCTTTCGCGCAGGCTCGGCAGCCAGGATAGCAGCACGTAAGCGATAATCATGTACGTATAGATTTGAGACAAGGTCATTATTAGATCTGCCACGTTCAATTCAAGGTCACCTCATTTTTTTGTAGTCTGTCTCGTCTGTCAGCATTTCTGTAATTGCGCCTTGAATTTCAACCGAATCCGGGGTGCAGAGAAAAATATTTGGACCCAGCTTCGAGATTCCGCCGTTCAGCGCATAGATCGTGCCGCTGAGAAAATCAACGATTCTCACGGCCTGATCGGAGCGGACACGCTGCAAATTAACGACGACCGAACGGCGCGAGCGAAGATGATCCGCAATATCCTGCGCTTCCTCGTAGGAACGCGGCTCGTTCAGAATGACGCGCACATTCTTCTGAGAATGAATGCTGACGATATTATTACCTTTAGATTGTTTACGCTGCTCGAATGGAGAAGTTTCAACTTCTTGCTCTTCATGCTGATCGACACGTTCGCGTTCTACGACTTCCTCTTCCTCTTGCAGCCCTAGAAAATTCATAAACTTATTCATCATGCCGCTCGCCTTCTTTCCTGCTTATTTAGCTTTCCTTTCGCTGCCGCTATGCTTAAGACTAGCTGTGGCCGACCAGCACCGAGCCGAGTCTTAGCCAAGTTGCGCCTTCCTCGACGGCAACCTCGAAATCACCCGACATGCCCATCGAAAGGCCTTTTACTTGCTGCCGGAGTACCGCAGTGCGGTTCAGCTCGTCGCGAAGCTCTCTTAGTCCGCGAAAGAATGGCCGGGACTGCTCGGCATCGCCGTCCAGCGGTGCCATCGTCATAAGCCCGACCGGCTCGATATGCGGAAAGTCCGCGAGCTGCTTCGCAAACGAAATCAGCTCCTCGGACCGAAGCCCGTGCTTGCTTTCTTCCCCCGAAACGTTGACTTGAATAAAGCATGGCACTTTGATCTCAAGCTGCTCGGCTCTGCGTTGAATAGCTTGTGCCAATGACAGCCTGTCCAATGAATGGATGTATGTAAATTTCCCGATGACTTCTTTAACCTTGTTCGTTTGCAGCGATCCGATGAAATGCCATACGGCTTGTCCGGCAGGCGCGTTCTCCCTGCTCTCGTCCCACTTGCTGCCTGAAATGGCGTTCCACTTCGCCGCCGCGTCCTGCCAGCGGTTCTCGCCCATGTGGACGAGCCCCTGACGGAGCACCGCTTGCGTCTCAGGCACGCCAACGTACTTCGTTACTGCGATCAATTCGATTTCGGAACGAAGCCGGCCGCTTCTAGCGCAGGCCTCCTCCAGCCTTCGTTCCACTTCACTAATGCGCTGCGATAATGTCACGCCTTACTTGTCTCCTTCTTTCATGCCAATCCAGCTTACCATCCTGCCCGTCGCTCCGCCTTCCATCCGGTGAGAAAAGAAGAGGTTCGTCGAACAGCCGGTACACCACTCTGAACATTCGATATGGCTCGGCAAAATTCCTGCCTTTATCATAATCTGTCGGTTCAATTCTTTCAAGTTGATCCTGGCTTTTCCTTCCTCCGTCGGCTCGATGATCGAGGCCGGATCCAGCTTCATTGCGGCGATAAGCGGCCTAACGCGGTTAAGCACGACATCGTTCACCTCATAACAGCACATTCCGATCGAAGGCCCGATCCCCGCTTGGATCGTCGCCGGGTCGCATCCGAATTCGTCAGCCATCCGTTCCACCGTCAATCGCGCAATTTCGAGCACGGTGCCCTTCCAGCCTGCATGGGCCAAGGCTGCGACCTCGCGCGCCGGATCGTAGAAGTACAATGGAACGCAATCGGCATAGAAGGAGGTAAGGAGCACGTTCTTCTCGATTGTTACGAGCGCGTCGGCATCGGCAATCGACGACGCACGGCTTTCCCTGCCTTTGCCCCGGTCTTCCGCTTTCACGATGTGCACATGATTGCCGTGTACCTGTTCCGCGCATGTCCAGGCCTCGAACGGCCAACCAAGCGCATCGGTCAGCAGGCTGCGGTTGCGCACGACATCCTCGTGCACGTCCCCCACGTGCAACCCGCAATTGAGCGATTGCCACGGCATCCCGCTGCCGCCGCCTTCGCGCCCGGAAAAACCTGCCGTCACGCCATTAAACTTATTTGCCCACAATAAAAAAAGCGAAGGACTCTTCGCTGCATCAGCATGTTTATCCCCTTGCACAAACGGTTCCATTTTCCCCATTCACCTCAAATCACAGTGTACCACGCAGGGCAGCCTCCTTGCGAGCGAGAGATCGACCGCCCGCAAGGCCAAGCTGCATGCCGCCTCAGCGAACCTGTACATCTTCCTCTTCGGTCCGGTACACCTTCGCATCGTCTATACGAACGAGCACGACATCCGTTCCGATTTTCACAATATTCCGCCATGGGATCACGACATCCGTTCCGCTGCCAAACAAGCCGAAAAATCTCGAGTAATTCGGCACAACGATAGAATCGATGCGCCCTTGCCGCAAATCGAGCTCCAGGTCGCTGACCTGCCCCAGCTTGCGGCCGTCGACGATATTGATAACATCCTTCGTCTGAAAATCCGAAATTTTCATCGATCGTTCACCACGCTTCCGATTAGAGCTGCTCGTGTCCTTATTAACACTATATGTGCCAATTGGGCAAAATGTCCTGCTTGGCAGTAAAAGCTCGCTCTCTCACGCAAAAAAACGGCGCTAGGCGCCGTTTCGAATCGACTTTATTAAGTTTTGACGTGCTTTTGCATCTGCTGGATCGCGGATTTCTCGAGACGGGACACCTGTGCTTGCGAGATGCCGATTTCGTCGGCGACCTCCATTTGCGTTTTCCCTTCGAAGAAGCGCATAGACAGAATCATTTTTTCGCGTTCGTTTAATTTATGCATCGCTTCTCGAAGAGCGATCTCCTCGATCCACGATACGTCCTTGTTTTTGTCATCGCTGATTTGGTCCATGACATAGATGGGATCGCCCCCATCGTGATAAATCGGTTCGAACAATGATACCGGGTCTTGAATGGCATCGAGCGCAAAAACGACATCCTCCTTCGGAACGTTCAGCGCTTCGGAAATTTCAAAAATCGTCGGCTCCCTTGAGTTTTTGTTTGTTAAGCTATCGCGGACCTGAAGCGCCTTATACGCGATATCCCGCAGGCTGCGCGATACGCGAATGGGGTTGTTGTCCCTTAAGTAACGGCGGATTTCACCGATAATCATCGGAACCGCATAGGTCGAAAACTTAACATTCTGACTGAGATCGAAATTGTCGATTGCTTTCATGAGGCCGATGCAGCCGACTTGGAAGAGATCGTCGACGAATTCCCCGCGGTTGTTAAACCGTTGAATCACACTAAGCACTAGCCTCAAGTTGCCATTGACTAATTTCTCTCTTGCTGCCCACTCATTCTGCGTCTGCAATGCGGTAAACAGCTCTCGCATCTCGGCATTCGTAAGGACGGGCAGTTTCGCGGTATCCACTCCACAAATCTCGACTTTGTTTCGGGTCAACGTGATTACCTCCCAAGGAGAAACATTAATGTTCAGTATCTCCTTGCCCCCCCAATTTATTCCCTCCGAAACAAGAAGAAAGTCTTTCCCAAAGCAGTCCTGCGATGTAAACGCAAACAAGCCCCCTGCTTCATGCCGAGGGCTTGCGCGATCCTTTTTATTTCTTGACATACAGATTGAAAATGGCCAGGTTGGTCAAAAGCTTTGTGCGGTCCTCTCCTTGCTCGTTAATGTCGATTTTGCCGGTGTAGACGACTTTCCCTTGCTTCAAATCGGCGATGACCACCTTGGCCGAATCGCCTTCTTTGGAAAGCACGTACAATCGGTCGCCGGAGACCATAGAGCTCGAAACCGACGGAACTGCAATATCGAACGATTTGACTTCGCGCGTCTTCAGGTCGTAGTTCGTTACTCGGGCCGATGTCCCTTGTTGCGCGGTCCAAATGATCGCATCCGCAGTGACGCCCACCCATTCGCCGGAACCGTTCGACTCGAATGAGGAAACGGCCGTCGTTTGTCCGGTCCTCCAATTTAACGTAAACAGCTCCGACTTCGAGGTTTCCGTCATTTCATTGCCGTCTTTGTCCTTCACAAGCTTTTCCGTCTGCTTCCTATATACGAGCACATCGTTAGGCGCTTTACTTGGCATGGAGCTTTCCAGGCTATAAGTTACCATTTCGCCATTATCCTGCTTCGTATCGGCGAACAGGACTTCATCCTTGGAGATGCTCTTCGCGTTCAGGTCAACCGTATACTTATGAATCTCCAGGTTGCCGGCAATCCGTTCTTCATTGTCGTTCTTTTTGTAATTGGTAGAGAAGATGTATAGCAATTGCCCATCTAATTGGACGTCTATGACATAAGCATAGTTGTATTGCTCATGGTTAGGCACCGCGGCCGTGAAGCTTTGCTCCGACTTCGTTTTCAGGTCTAGCGTGGAAACGTCAAGCTTCGATTGCCGGTCTACGTAACCCGAATTAAAGGAAGCATAGGCGAGCGTTTTTTCGTCCTCATAGATCGAATTGGTACTTCGTTTCGCGCGCATGAAGCCGCGGTGTTCTTTAAAGAGCTGAACCATTTCCTGATTGTAGCTGTATCTCTTAGAGATCGAAAATTGCTCGAAATAAGACTCCTCTTGCTCATACTCGCTGCCTTTCGAGCTAACGTCCAGCGAACCGTAGCCCTTGATCGTTCCTTCCAGTACAAGCGATTTGGCCTCGTTGTCGTCACCCGAAACGGTCAGCAGCTTGAAGTCCGGATAGCTCCGCGAAGCCGCCGTCACGTAATAGGTGCCGATGCTCCCCAGAATGAAGACGACCAGCAGGATAGAAAACCAATAGCGTTTCATTGTGTCGTGTACCTCCTATACCGATAACTTCTTATTCATTAAGAAGAAGCTGATTGCTAGCGACATCATGCCGATCAAAATGGCGATCGTTAATTCGATGATAAAAATTTCGTTCGGGTACAAGTAATCGTTCATATCTCGATTCATGATGAGCATCGGGGCAATCATGAGCAGAACCGCAGCGCCGACGTAAATGACGCCTGCAGCGATGCCTTTCAGACGGTAGCTGCGTTCAAGCAGGATCGCGGTAAACATAACGATGACAAAGAGGGCGCCGCCGCCATAGTACATCACGAATTCAGTAAAGGTGCGAGGAACGAGAATTTGCAGAAAAGCATGATTCTGGATAATCGATGTCACCGATTCGGTGCTTCCTCTCAATGCCTGGTCGATGACCGACGTAAACAAGGCGGATTCCAGCGGCAAAATGAGCAGCTGGAAGGCCACTAAGCCGATAACGAACAGCAGAATGGCACTCAGCTTGGCCACATACAAATGGCGTCTTTCCGTTGGCAGCATCAGCAGCCGATAAATAAACATGTTCTTGCCCATCCATTCCCTGTACCAAATCAGAAATACGTAAAGCCCCATTCCGCCGATGCAAAGCGCGATCGGAGCTAAGAAGTACAACTGGGCTTCGCTCAAGATATCCGAAAAGGTTACGACGCCGTGCTCCTCGGCATACTGGGCGTACGTTGAAGCAGCCGGTCCCATTTTATCCTTCACGGTCTGCATGTAACGATTGCATACGTACAGAATACCGCCGCCTTGCATGAGCAGCGTCATGGCAAACAGCGTGATATATAGCTTCCAAAAGCGGGAAACCTCCATATGAAGCAGCTTCCAAAAACGATTCATCCGATGTACACCTCTCTCATAACGTCCATAACCGACTTGCCCTCTTGCATGCGCATGTCCTCGCAATTGAATTGACTCTTAACGAACCCGTTGTCGAGCAGCACGACTTCGTCGATCAAATGCTCGATATCGTTAATTTCATGCGTCGTAATGATAACGCCTCTGTCTTCCACAAGCTTGCTCGTAAATACTTCCGTGATCTGCTCCCTGCTGAACGCGTCGATACCCGAGAAAGGTTCGTCCATCAGCACGTACTCCACATCGAGTGACAGTCCGTGCAGCAGGTTCAGCTTGGCCGTGTTTCCTTTGGAGAGCTCGGATATCCGGTCGGACCGCTTGAGCTTGAAGAAAGTCAGCATCTCTTCCGCTCGCGCCTCGTTCCAGCTGGCGTAGAAATCCTTCATGAACTGCATGCTAGCTCCTACCGTCATATTGGGAGGCATCGAAATATGGTCAGGAATGTAAGCGACATGCTCGTAAATATGCTTGCCGACCGGCATGCCGTCAATGAGAATGCTGCCGCCGTCGATCGGCGTAAGTCCCATGATCGCTTTCAGCACGGTGGATTTACCTACGCCGTTGATGCCGATCAGGCACGTAATATTTCCTTTTTGAGCCGTGAATGATACATCTTGAAGCACTTTTTTGCGTCCGTATTTTTTCCGGACCGATTTAAACTCGATCATGCCTGCTCCTCCTCTGCCGCTTGCTTATAGCTTCTTTCTACCTTGCTCTTTACGATGGCGAGCAGCTCGTCGACGGGTACTTGAATCTTGGCTATAGATTGGACAAATGCCTCGACGGCATCTGTGATGAGCTCGCTGCGAATTAAGCTTAATACCTGTTCGTCCGTTGTTATCCGGCTCGGGGAATTGCCCTCCGTCACGATCAATCCCTGTTCCTCCATTTCTTTGTAAGCCTTCTGTGCCGTATTCGGGTTGATTTTCAGCTTACCTGCTATTTCGCGGCGCGACGGGATGACCTGCCCTTTCTGCAGGCGCCCCGTAACGATCTCTTCCTTAAAATGCCTGACTACCTGGAGGTAGACAGGGTCGCGGCTATTGAACTTCAATTCCGCGCTGTCTTCGCCTGCATGCATACGCTCCAACTCCGTTTTGAAAGTGTGTGTACTACTTGGTTCATACACCTCATATGTGTACTATACCTGTAGTACACTTGAATGTCAACAATTGCCCGCCGCCAAAAAATTAAAAAGGCACTGCTCTCCCCGTTTTGGGATTAGCAGTGCCTTATTAACGATTTATTTAAAGGTCGGAACGATCGCGCCTTTATAGTTGTCTTCGATGAATTTCTTGACTTCAGGCGTTTGCAGCTCGGCAGCCAACGTCTTCATGGCGTCGGAATCCTTGTTGTCCGGACGGGATACGAGGATGTTCACGTAAGGCGAGTCGTTGCCTTCGATGAAGAGCGCGTCCTTAGTCGGTACAAGGTCCGCTTCAAGCGCATAGTTCGTGTTGATCAGCGCAAGGTCCACTTCATCCAGAACGCGCGGCAGCGTAGCGGCTTCAACCTCGGTAATTTCCAGATTTTTCGGGTTTTCCGTAATATCGTGAACGGTACCGGACACGCCTACGCCGTCTTTCAGCTTGATCAGGTTGTTGGCAGCAAGCAGCGCAAGAGCGCGGCCGCCATTGGATGGATCGTTCGGAATGACGACTTTCGCGCCGTCTTTCAGTTCATCCGCGCTCTTTACCTTCTTCGAGTAAGCGCCGAACGGCTCAATGTGAACGCCGGCGACATTGACAAGATCGTAGCCTTTGTCTTTATTGAATTGGTCCAGATACGGCGTGTGCTGGAAGAAGTTCGCGTCCAGCTGCTTCTCGTAGAGCTGAGTATTCGGCTGTACATAGTCGTTAAATTCAACAACTTCCAAATTAATGCCCTTCTCTTTCAGAGCAGGCTTGATGAAATTAAGAATTTCTGCGTGCGGCATCGGCGTAGCGCCTACTTTAAGCGTTACTTCCTGGGCTGCGTTGCTGCTGTTTCCTGCCGTCGCGTTGCCTGCATTCGTGTTGTTCTCTTCTTTCTTTGCTCCGCATGCGGACAACGCGACAACGATCGCAAGCAGCAGCAGGGCGAAACTAGCCTTCTTCATTCTCCATTCCTCCATCTTCTGTATGTTGCTTCTATGCTGTTCATATTACTTCCGGCTGAATCGGCGGACCATAAGGTCGCCGGCCATCTGCAGGATCTGAACCAAAACTATGAGTAGTCCAACCGTCACGATCATGACGCTGGTTTGGAATCGCTGGTACCCGTAACGGAGGGCAAGGTCGCCCAGACCGCCGCCGCCGATGACGCCGGACATCGCCGTATAGGAAACTAACGTAACCGCCGTGATCGTGATGCCCGCCAGCAGCCCCGGTCTCGCTTCCAGCAGCAATACGCGCCTAACGATTTCCCATCTGGAAGCGCCCATGGCTTGCGCCGCCTCGATGACGCCGCGATCCACCTCGCGCAGCGACGTCTCCACCAATCTGGCGAAGAACGGAGCAGCCGCGACGACAAGCGGCGGAATCGAGCCTTGTACGCCAAGCGTCGTACCCGTCAGAGCCTTCGTGACCGGCATGATCATAATCATCAAAATGACGAACGGGACGGAGCGAAGTATATTGACAACGAGCGACAACAGCCAGTAAACGACGGGCTGGTCGAGCAGCTGCCTTCGCGACGTCAGGAACAAGACGACCCCGAGCAGCAGTCCGAGAATAATCGTAAAGAGCAGCGAAGCGCCCAGCATCGTCAGCGTATCCTTAGATGCCTTCCAAACTTCCTCCCATCGCACGTCGCTCCAATCAATGCCTTGCTTCAGCATCATTTCAACTCACCTACTTCCAGACCTTTGGCGCGCAGGTCGTTAAGCACGTTGTCGATTTCCCCGTTATCGCCGATGAATTCGATGACGAGCTGGCCATACGGCGTATTTTTCATGCGCGAAACCGTCCCCTGCAGAATCGTAAACTGCACGGTAGTCGATTTGACCGCGTTGAACAGCAGCGGCTCGTACGTAATCTCACCGACGTAATTCATTTTGACGAGACGGCCGCTCCGGGTGTTGATCAGCTCGCGCGGATCGAAGGAATCGGCGATTTGGCTGACGAAATCCATCGTGATCGAATGCTGCGGCTTCAAAAACACATCCAACACATCGCCCATTTCGACAATCTTGCCGCCGTCAATAACGGCAACGCGGTCGCAAATCGAGCGAATAACATGCATTTCGTGCGTGATGAGCAGAATCGTAATGCCGAGCTTATCATTGATATCCATGAGCAGCGACAAAATCGCATTCGTCGTCTGCGGATCCAACGCGGAGGTTGCCTCGTCGCAAAGCAGCACATCCGGGTTGTTCGCCAGCGCTCTTGCGATGCCGACGCGCTGCTTCTGCCCGCCTGAGAGCTGGGCCGGATATTTGCCCGCATGCTGCTCCAGCCCTACTAACTGCAGCAGCTCGTCCACCCGCTGCTTGATTGCAGACTTCGGCAGTTTCGCGAGCTCCAGCGGAAACGCGATATTGTCGCGAACGGTTGCCATCGACAGCAGATTGAAATGCTGAAAAATCATTCCGATCCGGCGGCGCTCCCGCTGCAGCTGGGTCGTCGATAATTGCGTCAGCTCCACGTCGCCTACTTTGACCGACCCGGTCGTCGGGCGCTCCAATAGGTTGACGCAGCGGAGCAGCGTGCTCTTGCCTGCCCCGGAATGCCCGATTATGCCGAAAATCTCGCCTTTATTGATTGAAAGACTTATATGTTTGATGGCTTCGACTGCGCCAGCTCCGGTGCCGTACGATTTGCTAATGTCCGTAAGCTCAATCAGTGCTATAACCTCCTTGCAGACATCCATCGGATGCCATTGATGCTAGAATACCCTGTTGCCCCAAGTTCAACCTGCCGGTCGATTTAGAACAACAAGCATAAATTATAAACAACTTTTACCTTCGTTGTCACTGGATTTTTCAGCAAAAAAAGTCCGCAATCCCGGTGCAACGGGGATTGCGGACCAAATGTTCACGAATTAGACCATTTTATTAAACTCTTTGCGCAGGCGCTTAATGATTCGTTTCTCCAATCGGGAAATGTACGACTGGGAGATGCCGAGCAAATCCGCGACATCCTTCTGCGTCTTCTCCTCGCCGTCGGCAAGACCGAAGCGCAGCTCCATGATGATCCGCTCGCGTTCTGTCAGCTTATCCAATGCCTTGTGAAGCAGCTTGCGGTCCACCTGTTCTTCGATATTGCGGTAGATCGTATCGTTCTCGGTACCGAGCACATCGGAAAGGAGCAATTCGTTGCCGTCCCAATCGATATTGAGCGGCTCATCGAATGACACTTCGGTACGCGTCTTGCTGTTGCGGCGCAAATACATCAGGATTTCGTTCTCGATACATCGCGAGGCATAAGTGGCGAGCTTGATTTTCTTCTCCGGATCGAACGTATTGACCGCCTTGATGAGCCCGATCGCGCCAATGGAAACCAAGTCCTCGATATGAATGCCCGTATTCTCGAACTTTCGGGCGATGTACACGACGAGCCGCAGGTTGCGCTCAATCAGCATGGCGCGGATCGCGGAATCTCCCGTAGGCAGCTTCTCGAGCAAGTACTCTTCTTCTTCCCGGGTGAGCGGAGGCGGCAGCGCTTCGCTCCCGCCGATATAATAAATTTCCTCGCTTTTTAATCCGAATAAAAACAAAACACGATAATAATATAACTGCAGGATCAATTTCCATTTGACGAGCATGCTGTTCCATCCCTTCCCGAAGAACTGTGTATTGTTTCGACCATGGCACTTCGATTTTGTAGAAGTGACGGATGGATGATCGCCTGGTACGTGCCGTCTTGGGCTAGTTTGCCGGCGTCCAAACCGATAAGCACCTTCTTGGATTCATAAACTTCACCTTCACGGCGGATCGTGACGAGATCCGGCTTTAGGGCCAGCATGAACTGCGCGCCGCGATTGACGCCTCGGTATGGCACAAGCCGCAGCCGATCCCGCCAAATGAAGGGCTCCTCATCCGTCATGCTCGCTAAAAGCTTATCGACCTGCGCTTCACGGATCTTGGCGATCCAGGAAGCCGGGAGAACATCCTGCCATACGGCAGCCTCCATGACCATGACCGGCGTGCGGGTCAGCGGTTCGTACAGCTGGTTTCCCGTATCGATCAGGCCGATGCAGACATGTTCCTTCTCCTCTATTCGGACGTTCACCTCCGCGAGATGATTGGTGACCAGATCGCGTTCCTTCCGCTGCAGCATGACCGACCGGTAAATATAATAGCCGACGCCAAGAAGACTGAAGACAAAGAGCGCCGATGGCTTCAGCAAAAAATAAAATGTTCCGTTAACGGTAGCGACGGATTGCCATACCTTGCCCGAGCTGTTCATAAATAAGTAATGGGCACCGAGCACAGCTCCGGCAGCAGCGAAATTGACGCCGTAAAACGCACCAACATGACGTACGAAATATTGTAAGCTTCCAAAACCGAATGCGATGAGCAGCATCACGATCGACAGGGCAATCTTGACGACGATCGTAAACATAAAGGACAACGGCGGAAACACGATCAGCACGGCGTACAAGCTGCCTGTAGCGGCAGCCAGCAATACCCGCCACCACTTTGCGCGAATGCTTCGGACCCAAGCGGTAAGCAGCAAATTGGAACCGTCTATGAGCAGGTTGACCATAAATAAAACGTCGAGATAAACTGCATCCAGCACATTCACCTTCCTGCCGCACTTCCCAAGTCACCGCCGCCCTCGTAAAAGCTTAGCGAGGATTTGCGGCTTGTGTCTAGTATAGTTAAATCCTATTACAATGTCTGTCTAAACATGCCGTCAGGAGCAATCTTTTTTTGTCGATGGTGACTGCGAAACCGCAGCGATCATGCGGGGAATAAACGGTAGAAAATAGCAAAAAAGCCGCTCTCCGAGGGCTCGGAAAGCGGCTAAAGTCCCTATTCAAACTACTAGTTGTTGCGACGATTGCGAAGAAATGCCGGAATATCGAGCTGGTCGCTGGACAAGGAGCTGCCAAACGGTTTCGGTCCCGTGCTAGGCTGATGCTGGCGAGGCGCTTCTGTGCTTGCCGACTCTCTTGATGTCTCTCTCACCGCTTCTGCGGCTGGCTGACCTACGGATGGACGGCGAACCGCCGCACTGCTGCGGTGCTCGAAGCCCGTTGCGATAACCGTTACTTTGATCTCATCTTTCAAGTTCTCGTCGATGCTTGCGCCGAAGATCATGTTTACATCCGGATCGGAAGCCGAGATGACGATCTCAGCCGCTTCATTGACCTCATAGAGAGAAAGGTTGGAGCCGCCGGTAATGTTCATGATAATCCCGCGCGCCCCGTCGATGGACGTTTCGAGCAGCGGGCTTTGGATCGCCTTGCGCGCAGCGTCCGCAGCACGGTTCTCGCCTGTCGCGTTGCCGATCCCCATCAGGGCGGAGCCGCGCTCCGTCATGATCGTCTTCACGTCGGCAAAGTCAAGGTTGATCAGACCCGGAACCGCGATCAAATCGGAGATGCCTTGTACAGCTTGCTTCAATACGTTATCCGCTTCGCGGAACGCTTCAAGCATTGGCGTCTTCTTGTCAACGATTTCAAGCAGTCTGTCATTCGGAATGACAATCAGTGTATCGACTTTCTCTTTCAGCGCTTCGATGCCGAGCTCGGCTTGTCCGGAACGCTTGCGCCCTTCGAAGGTGAACGGACGCGTAACGACGCCGACTGTCAGCGCGCCGCACTCGCGTGCGATTTCGGCGATAACCGGAGCTGCGCCGGTGCCGGTGCCGCCGCCCATGCCTGCCGTTACGAATACCATGTCCGCGCCTTTCAGCGTGTTCATGACCGTTTCGCGCGATTCTTCGGCCGCCTTCTTGCCTACCTCAGGGTTTGCGCCGGCGCCGAGACCGCGAGTCAGCTTGTCGCCGATTTGCAGCTTCTGCTCTGATCTCGCCATATGCAATGCTTGCGCATCAGTGTTCACGGTTATGAATTCTACGCCCCTAACCCCATTCTCAATCATGCGGTTTACGGCATTGCTGCCACCGCCGCCAACGCCGATGACTTTGATTTGAGCCAATTGCTCGTTTTCGAAATCAAACTCCAACATGCTGTGTATCCCCCGATCAAATAAATTCACTAAACATATTTTTCAATTTCTCCATAAGACCAGGCTTCGAGGGAGAATTCGCAGTGCTTGACTTACGGCTCGCGTTTTTCTTAGGAGCCGGTGCCGCCTTGCCTTTCATGTATTTCGACACATATTGGATCATGCCGACGCCACTGGTGAACGCGGGATCGCGGACGCCGATGTAATCCGGCACCGCGATGCGTACGCTGGCTTCGAGCTCATGCTGGGCAAGCGCCAGCGTTCCAGCCATCGTAACCGTGCCGCCGGTTAGAACATAACCGTGGATCTTATCGCCATAGCCAAGACGGCGAACCTCTTGGCGGATCAGGTGGAAAATCTCTTGCATGCGCGGCTCGATGATGTTAGCGAGGTCAACCTGGGAAAATTCCTTCTCCACGTTGCTGCCCATGCGCATGACCTTGAATTTCTGATCCGGGGCCGCATCGTTGACGAGTGCGCAGCCGAATTTCTGCTTGATCTTCTCGGCTTGCTCCGTTTGGGTGCGAAGCCCGTAGGAAATATCGCTTGTGACGTATTCGCCGCCGACCGGCAGCGTGGAGGTCGCAACAATGCTGCCCTGTTCAAAAACTGCAATGGTACTGGAGCCAGCACCGATATCGGCAAGAACAGTACCCATCATTTTCTCATCTTTGGTGAGCGCCATCTGACCGGATGCCAGCGACATCAGGATGATGCCGGCAATCTGCAAATTCGCTTTCTCCACGCACCGGGCTAAGTTATGTATAGCGGTTTTAGCTCCGGTAACGAGCGTAGCTTCGACTTCTAGCCGGACGCCAATCATGCCTCTTGGATCCGAGATGCCTTCGAGACCGTCAACCAAGTATTGCTTTGGAACCAGATTAATAATTTCACGTTCCGGAGGCAGTGCCACTACTTTCGCCGCTTGCAAAACGCGCTCGATGTCTTCCTCGCCGATTTCCCGGTCTTCGTTGGAAATGGCAACGACGCCGTGATTCGTTTGCAAACCGATATGATTGCCTTGGATGCCAACGTATACATCGCTTATTTGAATACCGACCATGCGCTCTGCGTGATCCACTGCGTTGCGAATGGATTGAACGGTTTGATCAATATCGACGATTGCTCCTTTACGGATACCTTCCGAGTCGGCCGATCCAACTCCAATAATATTAATGACGCCGTTATTCACTTCGCCAATAATAGCACGAACCTTGGATGTACCGATGTCCAAACTAACGATGATGTCATTGCTGCTCAACCTCTGGCACCTCCGTTCAACTTTAATAAGGTACATTAATTAGGTACATTAAATGTCGTGGCTTGCGTTTGCATTTCTTTTTAATTCAACGTAGTGCTGGATAACCCTCTTTTTTCTACAATTTTTTCAAGATTTATTTATGCGTCCAGCACTTGGTGCGCAAGCTCAAGTTGATAGACGATTCGAAAAAATTCAGAAAGGGTGAATAATTCTGCATAACTAAAATTTTAACACTCTTTGAAGCTATTGAGTAGTCTCATTTTGGGAAATCCCTTGATTTTCTGAGACTTCTGGAGTAAATGGAGCGTACTTATCCGCCAATAGCATCGTAACAAGTCCCGGCGGCTGAATTTCGATAACGGCGTTCAGCGTAGGGATCTTATCCGGCAGCAGCGAGACCGCCGTAATGACCTCGAAGCGCGTCCTGGTGTAGATTTTGATCCGATCCTTATAAGAAGGAGACGGCTCCGGTTTAATCTCGGAGAAGTCCGCGATCGAATCTTCCGGAATCTCCGCAAGGGTCTTGCATAATTCTGCCAGTACAGGATCGTCGGGCTTCCAGCCGGACAAAATGGGCTTATCGACAACCATATCGGATCCTGCCGCAATTCCGGTGCCGTTCGCCAAAATCGCCGTCAGTTCTCCGTTTTTCGACAAGGTATATGCGACGGTTTTGAATTCTTGCACATGGATCGTGATGCTGCCAGGGAACGTTTTGATCACCTTTACGTTCTCGACCGGCTTCAGCGTTCGCACGCGCGCTTCGATTTTGCCTGCCGAAGTGCCGAAGTATGAATCGCCTGCAACGATAGCGGCAGCTTTCCTTATCTCGTCCGGGTTCAAATAGTGCTGGCCCTCGACCGTGACGGTCGCCACCTTGCTGATGGAAGAATTGAAGAACAGAACGCCCAGTATGATGACGAACAGCAAGAATAGTATCAATAGCAGCTTCTTCCCGCTTCTGCGCCGTTTCTCCGGCTCCCGCAAAACGGGCATCTTCTCCTGCACCTGCATAACTTGTCCCCTCTTTGTATAAACGCAAACGGCTTCCCGCCAATCATGGCAAGAGCCGCTTACGCGTACTTATATTTCCAACATGAGTTGTTATGGAACAATTTGATTGTTCGGCACCGGGGAATAGCGGGTAATTTTCGCTCCCAGCCGCCCCAGCATCGTCTCGATCCGGTCGTAACCGCGATCGATGTGGTGCACCTGCTCCACAATGGTTTTCCCTTGCGCGGCAAGCCCGGCGATGACGAGCGCGGCGCCCGCACGCAAATCCGTTGCTTCCACCGTGGCGCCGTAAAGCCTGGAAACGCCGCGGATAAAGGCCGAGTTCAGATCGACTCGAATGTCCGCCCCCATGCGCGAGAGCTCGTCGACATGTTTGAATCTGCCTTCGAAAATCGTTTCTTTCATGACGCTGACGCCGTCAGCCAATGCAAGCAGAACCATGACTTGCGACTGCAAGTCAGTCGGAAACGCAGGATACGGCGACGTTACGATGCGGTCAACCGCTTTCGGGCGCGATGCCGTGCCCACTTTAATTATATCACCGTCAACCGTTATTTGAACACCAGTGCGTCTTAGCACATGGATGAGAGAGGTTAAGTGCGAAGGACATGTGTTGAGCAGCGTCACTTGCCCGCGGGTTGCGGCGGCGGCCACCATCACCGTTCCGGTTACGATCCGGTCCGGAATAACTTGGTAGCGGCAAGGCGTCAGCTTCTCAACTCCTTCGATCGTTATCGTATCCGTGCCGGCGCCGTATATCTTCGCGCCCATGCTGTTCAAGAAATGCTGCAAATCTTGAATTTCCGGCTCCCGCGCAGCATTGCTTATGGTGGTTAGACCTTCGGCAAGCACCGCGGCCATCATAATGTTCTCCGTAGCTCCGACGCTAGGAAGATCCAGGTGAATTTCCGCGCCTTTCAACCGTTTTGCATAACAAACTATTCGGCTGTCTTCCTCGTCGATTTGCGCGCCCATCGCCCGCAGGCCGCTAAGATGCAAATCGATTTTCCGTTCTCCGATCGCGCAGCCGCCAGGCTGGTAAATCGTTACTTCGCCAAACCTTGCTAAAAGCGGCCCCATAAGAAAAATGGATGATCGCATTTGACGCATAAGAGCCTCAGGGATGTGGGAAGAATGCAAGCTTGACGTGTCGAGCGTGACGGTTTCGTCCTCATGCTCCGCCCGGCAGCCAAGTTCGCGCAAAATGTTCAGCATGACGTCGATGTCCAGCAGCTTTGGCACTTGATCGATCGTCACGATTCCTTCTACCAGCATACTAGCAGCTAAAATTGGCAAAGCGGCATTTTTCGCGCCTTGGATAACAATGGATCCTGAGAGAGGTTTCCCGCCTTCAATCACCAATTTGTCCAATCTATCACCTCCGGATTACCGCTCACCCATCACCAGTACCTCCGCTACCAGCTCGACTCCAAATTTGTCTTTCACGGTGCTTTGAATGGTTTCCATCAGGGTGAGAACGTCTTCAGCTTTCGCTTGCCCGGTGTTGACAATGAAATTGGCGTGCATGGGCGAGATTTGGGCGCCTCCGTTGCGCAATCCTTTGAGCCCTGCTTCCTGAATTAGCCTTGCGGCAAAATCATTTGGCGGATTTCGGAACACGCTTCCGGCACAAGCCATCTGAAGCGGTTGAGTCTGCAGGCGCCGCTGCTTATAAGCAGACGTCATTGCTGTTATCTCCTTGCGGTCTCCCTGCTGAAGCTCAAATGTGGCTCCGATGACGATGCCCGGCCGTTCATGCAAGCATGAATGGCGGTAGGCAAACGCCATATCCTCCAGTCCGTAGCGAACCAATTCCCCTGTTTCCAGCACAATGTCAGCTGATTTGAAGATACGTGACACATCCGACCCGTGTGCGCCGGCGTTCATGTAGACAGCTCCGCCTATCGATCCTGGAATCCCCCCCGCGAATTCCAAGCCGGATAACCCCTCTTTGCCTGCTAGAACCGACAGCTTAATCAAGGAATAAGCGGCACCCGCATGAACGTGCGTGCCATCAAATCGCGCATAATCGAATGCTTCGCCCGGCTGAACGACGACGCCTCGAATGCCTTTGTCGCTGACGAGCATATTGGAACCGCGTCCGAGATTGGTCCACTGTACCCCATGTTTATGGAGCAACCGGACGACCGACACCAGCTGGTCTTCGGTATTGGGAATGATTAGTACATCTGCTGGTCCGCCTATTTTCCATGTCGTATATTCGGAGAGCGGCTCGTTATACAGGACTTTGCCTGCATCGATTTCACGCAGCTCCGCCAAAAACTGCTCCATCTGTCGTGCCTCCTTCTGCCATAGCGATTGTTCACTTCCCTGGCGATCGATCGTTCAACCGGACTGCCCGCGCCCCTGCTGCGATGCAAAGACGCGCGGCCCGCTGGGTGACGGTCACGATTATGCTGTATACTATGCCTTCCCGCACAGGAGTGTGACAATCGCCCACTGGACAGACTTATTGTCGTGTTGCCGTTAATTGTTTCAGTTCCTTCACGATCAGGGCCGCCGAATCCGGCATGCCGAGAGAGCGCGAAGCCGCGCTCATCGCCGCTTGCGCCTCCGCGCTATTCATCATATGGCTGATCCGCTCGAAGAGCAATGCGCCGCTGAGGTCGCGTTCCAAAATCATTTCGGCCGCTCCGGCCTGGACCAAGCTTCTCGCGTTCGCTTCCTGGTGGTTGTTCGTAACGTTTGGCGAAGGGATCAATATCGCCGGAATGCCGAGCGCCGTCAGCTCCGCGATCGAAGACGCGCCGGCGCGGCCGACGACCAGCTTCGAAATCGCCAATACCTCCGGCATGTGATGCAAATACGGAAGCACCTGCAGCTGATTGGCAGGCTGCTGTAGCGCCTGATCGATTCGCCTCTTCGTCTCCTCGTAATAGCTTTCTCCGGTCACAAACACAAAATGGACGTCTGGCAGCCGCACAAGCAGCGGCGCCATGTCCACCATGACGTCATTTATCGCTTTCGCCCCGCGGCTGCCCCCCACGACCAGCACCACTTGGGTGCCTGCCGGGATGCCCAGCCTGGAATAGCCCTTAGTTTGATCGGCACGTACGACGCTGGTCGCACAAGGATTGCCGGTATAAAGCGCGTTCGACTGCCGCTTGAACTGCGACAGCGCGTCCTTGAAGCTGACCGCCACTCGGCTGGCATAGCGGGAAAGGAATTGGTTGGTCAAGCCCGCGACCGCATTCTGCTCATGGATGAGCGTCGGGATGCCGAGCTTCGCGGCGGCATAGATAACCGGGCCGCACACGTACCCGCCGGTCCCGACGACGACGTCCGGCTTGAAGTCCCGCAGCAGCTGCTTCGACCTCCGGACGCCTTTTAAGAAGCGCATGACCGTCCTGACATTCTCGAAGGAGAGCTTTCGTCTGAAGCCTGTAATTTCGACCGACTCGAAAGGAATGCCCTGCGCCGGCACGATCCGGCTTTCAAGTCCCTTCGGAGTGCCGATGTACAGGATGGACGAGCCCGGCTGCTCCTCCATCGCCTGCTTGCCGATCGCAAGCGCGGGATAGATGTGGCCGCCTGTTCCGCCGCCTGTCAATACGATACGCATGATGTTAGGTCACCTCGAGTAACGGGATATATTGAGTAAAATACCGAGCGCCGTAAGAAGCAGCGTCAATGACGAGCCGCCGTAGCTGACGAGCGGCAGCGTGATGCCCGTCACCGGCAGCATGCCGATAACTACGCCGATATTGATAAAGACTTGTACCGCAACGATGCCGATAATGCCGACCGCGAGCAAGCTGCCGAACGTATCGGGCGCCGCGATCGCCGTGCGCATGCCGCGCCACAGCAAGATGGCAAAGAGCGTGATGATAGCGGTGCCGCCGATAAAACCGAGCTCCTCGGATACGATGGAAAAGATAAAGTCCGTTTGCGGCTCCGGCAAGTAACTGAACTTCTGGCGGCTCATGCCAAGGCCCAAGCCTACCAGGCCGCCGGGACCGATGGCGTACAGAGATTGAATCGATTGATAGCCGGCTCCCAACGGGTCTGCCCACGGATCGAGAAACGCCGTTATCCGCTGCAGCCGGTAAGGCGCAGCCAAGATGAGACCGACAAGACCAACGACGCCGACCATGGCCAGCGAGCCGAGATGGGCCATCCGGGCACCCGCCGTATAAATGACGAGCAGCGAGGCGCCGATCATGACGGCTCCCGTTCCTAGATCGGGCTGCATCATAATGAGCCCGAAGGCAGAGCCCATAATGCCTAGCGGCGGCAGGAGGCCTTTCGTGAAATGGGTCACCATCTGCTGCTTGTCTGCCAGCAGCTTCGATAAGAAGACGACCATCGCAAGCTTCATGAACTCGGAGGGCTGAATGCCGAATGAGCTGATGCCCAGCCAGCTTCGAGCCCCGCCGCGCACAACGCCGATGCCGGGAATAAGAACGATCACCAGCAATCCGAAACATACAAACAGCCCCAGCTTCGCCCATTTGCGCCAAATCCAGTAATCGGCATTCATCGTGACGACCATCGCCCCGATGCCAAGCGCCGCGAAGAGCACCTGCCGTTTGACGTAATAAAACTTGTCGCCGAATTCATGGAAGGCCAGCACCGCGCTGGCGCTGTAGACCATGACGAGACCGATAGCCAAAATGAGCAAAATGGAAAGGATCATCCACATATCCGGGGCGGACCTGGCTTTTGCCATAGCGCGAACACCTCTTGCAAGCTTAAGTAGGGACAAGCCCCCTACTTACAAGTTATGCGCCGATTGCTTAAAAATGCGCCCGCGGTCTTCATAGGATTTAAACATATCCCAGCTTGCGCAGGCCGGAGACAGCAATACCGTGTCTCCCGGCTCCGCGAGCGCCGCCGCTTCGCGTACCGCGAGCCGCAGCGTGCTTTCGGCGTCCTCCACAGGTTCGACGACTTTAATCGTCGTTAAACCTGCGAGACGCGCGACTTCGGCTATTTTGCCGCGAGTTTCGCCGATCGCGACGACGGCTTTCACCTGGTCGCGGAAATGCGGCAGCAGCTCCATATAGTCGGAGCCGCGGTCCAGACCGCCGGCAATAAGCACGATGCGGCTCGGGAACGAGCGCAGCGCGATGATCGTCGCCGTCCCGTTCGTCGCTTTGGAATTGTTGTAATAGGCGACGTTATTACGGCGGCATACGAATTCCAGCCGATGTTCGACGCCCCGGAAATTGCGGAGCGGCTCCAGCAGCGTATCGACGGCGGCTCCTGCCGCAATCGACGCAGCTATGGCGGCAAGCGCGTTAGCCGTATTGTGGCGCCCCGGAATGCCCAGTTCCTGGACAGCCAGCAGGTCATGTGCCTCTCCCTGCTCGTCGCGCCACACGATGCGGCGCTCCTCGTCGCCCGCAGGCGTCGTGAGATCAGCCGGGAACGGCGGCGTTACGCATATGCCGTAAGTAAGCTCCTGCGTCGTGGAGAACGGCAGTATCCGCGCCTGGGTCGTGCCGGATTGCATAAGCTCCCGGCATACCGGATCGTCCGCATTCAGAATCGCCGTATCCTCCGCCGTCTGATTCGCGAACAGCTTCGCTTTCGAGGCGACATAATCTTCCATCCCGCCGTGATAGTCGAGATGCGTTTCGACAACGTTGAGCAGCATGCCGATGCGCGGCCGGAACGCGGACGTGCCTTTCAGCTGGAAGCTGCTTAACTCCGCCACGATCCAATTGCCGCTTGCGGCCGTCTGCGCAGCCTCACATAGAGGCGTGCCGATGTTGCCCGCCACGATCGGATTCAGGCCCGCCGCTTCCAGCAGCTCGCCGATCCATGTCGTCGTCGTCGTTTTGCCGTTCGAGCCGGTGATGCCGATAATCGGCGCCGGCGACAGCAAATACGCGACTTCGACTTCCGTCACGATCTCGATGCCCAGCTCCAGCGCTTGCTTCACCGGCGGCGACGTATACGGAATGCCGGGATTTTTGACGACCAGTGCCGTTTCCGGGGAGATCAGGTCTGCCGGGTGGCTGCCGCAAATAACAGAAACACCCAAAGCGTCCAGCTCGTCCGCTTCGGGAGATAAATGGCGTTCTTTCATATCGTTAACGGTGACCTTCGCGCCGAGCTTATGAAAGAGCTTTGCGACGCTGACCCCGCTTTTGGCCAAGCCTAGTACGATAACCTGCTGATCCTTGTATAAGGATGGGTGTTTCATATGGGTAACATCTCCTCAAATTTACAATCCCCCTAAATCCCCCTTGCTAAGGGGGACCCCAAGGGCTCCGCCCTCTGGACACCCGGATGGTATAACGTTGGTGCTCCAGAGAAATGCTCCTAGCTTCAGTTGGCGGGGGCTCGAAGTCCCTTGCGGGACTAACTTTCATTTTGGCGCTCCCGTGCAGCACCATCCCCCTAAATCCCCCTTGCTAAGGGGGACCCCAAGGGCTCCGCCCTCTGGACACCCGGATGGTATAACGTTGGTGCTCCAGAGAAATGCTCCTAGCTTCAGTTGGCGGGGGGCTCGAAGTCCCTTGCGGGACTAACTTTCATTTTGGCGCTCCCGTGTTACCTGTTGACTGCGTCACAGAGTAACGTTTGGGCGAGAGAGGTGCGCTGATGCAGTCTTCTGCGTAGTGCCCGCTTTCGTCCCTTTCGGGACACGCTCCCATTTCGGCGCGCGTAGTTAGTTGTCGGCAGCTGCGCTGCCTTGTCCCTCCGGGACTTTTAAAGGCAAAGTGCGATCGGCAGCTGCGCTGCCTTGTCCCTGCGGGACTTACTAAAGAAAAGCCGCGTACAAGAGCAGAGCGGGCGGTGTCGTTGTGTAGAAGCGTCAGCGTTCGTTTGCCTAGGCTGAATGATTTGCATGGCGCTAGCCACGCAAATCATTCAGCCTTTGTCCAGCGGATTTCTACCTTTAGATCCCTTATATGATCAAGAAATCCGATGGACAACAGCGATCGTAACAACGAGCCGCACGCGCAGCGGTGTACTCCCAGCGTTCTTTTACCGCCCCAGAAGCAAGCCGATCGCCGCGAAGATAATGCCAACGAACCAGAACGAGGTGACGACCTTCCACTCGGACCAGCCGGACAGCTCGAAATGGTGATGGATCGGGCTCATTTTGAAAATCCGCTTGCCGCGCAGCTTGAACGATCCTACTTGAAGAATAACAGAAAGCATCTCCAGAACGAAAACGCCTCCGATAATGACGAGCAAAATTTCCGTTTTCGTCAGGATCGCGACAGCCGCCATGCCGCCGCCAATGCCGAGCGAGCCGGTATCCCCCATGAACACCTTCGCCGGATGCGCGTTAAAGACAAGGAAGCCCAGCATCGCGCCGATCATCGTCGCGGAGAAGATGGCGGACTCATGTTCGCTAGCATGCAATGCGAGAATGGCAAAGGCCGTAAACGCGACCGCGCCCGTTCCCGCCAGCAAGCCGTCGACGCCGTCCGTGAAGTTGACCGCGTTTGTCGTAGCAAACAGCATGATGACCACAAACGGGTAGTAGAACCAGCTGAAGTCAAATTCCACGCTCGTGCCTGGAATGCCGACTACCGTGCTGTGGCCCATCTGATAGAGCAGTACGCATAGAATAACGGCGAATATCAGCTGGCCGATCAGCTTCTGCAGGGCAGTCAAGCCAAGCGAACGTTTAAATACGATTTTAATATAATCATCCAAAAATCCGACCAGCCCAAAGCCGAGCGATGCGATGAGCAGCACCCAGAACGAAGAAGTTTTATCCGAAAATTTCAGGAATGCCAGAAGAACGGCCAGCATGATAATAATGCCGCCCATCGTCGGCGTTCCTGATTTTTTCAGATGGCTTTGCGGGCCATCCGTACGGATCTGCTGGCCGAATTTCAACCGTCTCAGCAGCGGAATGAACAAAGGTCCGAACAGTACCGCGAGCATGAAGGAAGCGCCGATTGACAGAAGTATGACCTTTACGTCCATGATTTCACCCTCTATGCACGCTGCAGGTCATGGACGATTTCTTCCATGCGCATGCCGCGTGATCCTTTCACCAATACGAGGTCCTCCGGCTCCAACCGCTCGCGGAGATACTCGATAAGCCGCCCTTTATCATCGAAAGCCTTAACGCCTTCCTCTACTGAAGAAGCCACCGTGCTTGAGTCACTCCTTCTGAAATGCTTCGCCGCTTCGGCAGCGGTGCGCTGCGATAGCTTGCCGAACGTGAGCACGACATCCGCCTTCGCCGGATTCACGTACGCGCCGATCTCGCCGTGCATCGCTTCCTCCTCCGGCCCTAGCTCCAGCATATCGCCAAGGACGAGCCATTTGCGCTTGTAGCCGGTCAGACCCGATACAAGATCGATCGCCGCGCGTACGGAGGTCGGACTTGCGTTGTATGCATCGTTCAATAGCATTGCTCCATTATACGCGCGAATCGGCTCAATGCGCATCGATGTCAGCTTCATTCCGGTAAAGCCGCCGCGGATGACTTCATCCGGCACGCCGAACTTCTTGGCCGCCGCGATGGCTGCCAGCGCATTCGACACATTATGCGTGCCCGCGGCCGGAAGCTCGACGCGCTCCAAACCGTAATCGCCTGCAACGTCGAACTTGGAGGTCGTCGCATCGACGGACACGTTCTCCGCCGTCCAGCGGTTGCCTGCTTGCAAGCCGAAGGTTTGCACCTCGACTGCCTCCGGCAGCGATACTTGCTTAAGCCCTTCATGCAGCAGCGGTTCATCGCCGTTGATAAGCAGCAGGCCGCCGGGACGCAGCCCCGCAACGATTTCCAGCTTCGCTTTGGCGATGCCGGCGCGCGATCCGAGCTGCAGCATATGGGATTCGCCGATATTCGTAATAATCGCTACGTCCGGCTTTGCGAGCCGGGTCAGCAGATCGATTTCGCCGAATTCGCTCATGCCCATTTCCAGCACGACGACCTGCACGTTCTCTTCCAGATCCAGAAGCGTAAGCGGCAGGCCGATGTGGTTATTGAAATTGCCATCCGTTTTATGCACGCGGAACGCGCCCGACAGAACAGCGGCGACCATATCCTTCGTCGTCGTTTTGCCATTGCTGCCGGTAACGCCGACGACGCGGACACCGAGCTCGTCACGGTAGGACGCCGCAAGCCGCTGCAGCGCCAAGGTCGTATCGTCGACAAGGACGACCGGCGCCTTGGCCAGCGCCTCCGGCAGCTCCTTATCCCGCTGCCACAATGAGCCCACGGCTCCGCCGTCAATCGCAGCTGACGCAAAATCATGCCCGTCAAAATTTTCGCCTTTGATCGGTACGAACAGCTGTCCCGGCGCCATGCGCCGGGAATTGATCGAGACGCCCGCGATGTCCGGATCGCCGGCTGTATGGTTCAAAATCGTTCCGCCGCACATGGCGGCAATCGCGCTTAATTTACGTTTGATCACTATAAAGACTCCTTATCGCTTCTTTTGCCACTTCACGGTCGTCGAAATCATATTTGACGCCTCTTATATCCTGATAGGTTTCATGGCCTTTCCCCGCAATTAATACTACATCGTCACGCCTCGCCATTTCAACCGCTTTTTGTATCGCGGCTTTACGGTCCTCCAGCAGCTCGTAGCGGCTCTTCGCAATGCCGTCCTGCAGCAAACCGGCTTCGATATCGAGCAGAATCCGGTTCGGATCCTCCGTCCTCGGATTGTCGGATGTAATGATGGCATAATCCGCAATTTCCGCTGCGATTCGGCCCATCAGCGGACGCTTCGTCCGGTCGCGGTCGCCGCCGCAGCCGAACACGCAGATGATCCGCCCGACGGCGAATTCCTTGACGGCGGAGAGCACGTTTTTCAAACCGTCCGGCGTATGGGCGTAGTCCACGATGACGGCGAACGGCTGACCCGCCTGGACGGATTCGACGCGTCCCGGAACACCGGGGATCGATTCAAGGCTCTTCTTGATCTGAGCCAGCGGCACGCCCTCGATCAAAGACGCGCAAATGGCGCCAAGCGCATTGTACACGTTATATTTACCGGCCATCCGCAGCGTAATGTCCGCGGAACCGGCGAACGTCTCCACATGAAAAGCGGTGCCGTGCGCCGTAATGCGCACTTTATCGGCCCGAACGTCGGCATCTTGGTCGATGCCGTAAGTGACGACATCCGCAGCGGTAACGTCCGCATAGCCCGGCGAAGCGGCATCGTCTGCATTCAGCACCGCGAACAACCGCTCATCCGGCCCTCCGAATTCGTTGCCGAGCCTAGAGAACAGCAGCCCTTTCGCGGCCGCGTAGCGCTCCATCGTACTATGATAATCGAGGTGATCCTGCGTCAGGTTCGTGAAAATCGCAATCCGGTACCGGCTGCCCTTCACCCGCCCCTGCTCCAACGCATGCGAGGAAACCTCCATGATGCAATAGTCCGTGCCCGCCTTCACCATGGCGCCAAGCGACCGTTGCAGCTCCAGCGCTTCGGGCGTCGTGCCCGACATCGGGAACGACTTGCCGGCATAGCGCATTTCCACAGTCCCGATCACGCCGGCGCTGTAACCGGCGTCGCTAAGTATTTTCTCGATGAGATACGTCGTCGTCGTTTTGCCGTTCGTCCCCGTAACGCCGATTAGCTTCAGCTTCCGGCTCGGATGACCGTAATAATAATCCGCTATAACCGCCATCGCATGACGGCTGTCTTTCACAACGAGCTGCGGAACCGGCAAATCCAGCAGCCGTTCCACCACGACCGCTATCGCCCCGCGGTTTACCGCCTCCGAAGCGAAATCATGACCGTCAACCTTATGTCCGCGCAGACAGATAAAGACGCAGCCAGGCGTGACGCGGCGGGAGTCGGTCTCAATGCCGCCGATCTCCGCCGTACCATCCCCGACAAGAACTGATGTGAGCAGAAGCCCAGCCAATTGTTCCACACGCATCGCAAAAGTCCCCTCCCATGAGCAGATCCAAGCTGCGCAGGGCCGCCTTCGAAGAAGCAGCTGTCTCGGGTCGCAGCCTACTCCATCTATCTATACTCATTATAGTCAGCGAACATTGCTTTCATCATTGTCTTTTGCTAAATAAATCCGGATGGTTGACCCTCTGTCTACGCGCGTTCCCGCGGCCGGCGACTGCCGGATGACGGTATCTCCGCTGCCTGCCGACGTCAGGTTAAAGTTCATGTTCAAATCCTCGTAAATATCGGAAACGGTTTTGCCGATCAAATTCGGAACGGTCACAATCGGCGTTTCGCCGTACTTATACTCCTTGCTCAATTGATTCTTTCTCGGCTCGACACCCATATACGGCAATGCGTCGGCCAAAATATTATGAACGATCGGCGCCGCCACCACGCCACCGAATTGGATGCCCTGAGGATTATCAACGGCAACATAGACGACGATCTTCGGATCGTCTGCCGGCGCGAAGCCGATAAAGGATACGATGTGCTCGTTAGGCGAATACCGGCCGTTCACGACCTTCTGTGCGGTACCGGTCTTGCCGCCTACGCGGTAGCCGTCAATGAACGCGTTGCGTCCCGTCCCTTTGGCCACGACGCTCTCCAGCGCTTCACGGACCTGCTTGCTGGTTTTCTCGGAAATGACGGTACGTACCGCCTCCGGCTCCACATTGCTGACGATATCGCCCGTTTCAGGATTGATCCACGATTTGGCGACATGCGGCTTATACAATGTACCCCCGTTGATCGCCGCCGAAACAGCCGCGATTTGCTGGATAGGCGTTACCGACACCCCTTGACCGAATGCGGTCGTTGCGAGCTCTACAGGTCCGACCTGGCTCATTTTGAACATAATGCCGTTTTCTTCGCCGCCAAGATCGATGCCGGTCTTCTTCCCGAAGCCGAAGTTTTTAATATACTCGAACAGCTTCTCTTTGCCAAGCCGATTGCCAAGCGCAACGAATCCGGGATTGCATGAGTTCTGCACGACTTCGAGGAATGTTTGGCTGCCGTGACCGCCTTTCTTCCAGCAGCGCAGCCGCGCTCCGCCGATTTCTACCGCTCCCGGATCGAAGAAATGCTCGCCGGTCAAATTGACCTTTCCTTCTTCCAGCGCCGCTGCCAGCGTAATGATCTTGAATGTCGAACCTGGCTCGTACGTCATCCAGATCGGCAAATTGCGGTTATAAATAACAGGGTCTACGTCTCTGTATTTGTCCGGCTCATAGGTCGGTCTGCTGGCCATGCCCAAAATTTCGCCGTTCGTCGGGTCCATCGCAATGGCGATAATGTTATCGGCTTGGAACTTCACCATTGCCTGGTCCAGCTCACGCTCCATGATCGTTTGTATTTGTTTATCGATCGTAAGCTCCAGATTGAGTCCGTCCTTCGGCTCGAGATACGTATCCGAGGAGCCCGGCATTTGGCCGCCGCTAGCCGTCGAGAGAAAGGAGATGTTGCCGTTAATGCCCCGCAGCATATCATCGTATTTCGCTTCAATGCCCGTTAAGCCCTGATTATCGATCCCCGTAAAACCGAGCACATGCGAAGCGAAGCTGCCAAGCGGATAATACCGTTTATTGTCCTCGGCCACGACAATGCCGGGCAAATTCAAATCGCGGACCTGCTGCGCTTTCTCCGTCGTGATTTTACGGCCGCCGGGCTTGATGCTGACGATCATCTGCTTCTTCGTGATCATCTTAAAGACCGAATCCTCGGTCATGCCCAAGACGCCTGCGAGCTGTGCCGCAGCAGACTTGGCATCCTTGATTTGCGCCGGAATCGCCATAATCGTAGGCGAGCTTATATTGTAGGCAAGAATCGAGCCGTTCCGGTCGAGAATTTCGCCCCGCTTCGCCGAGAACGGAATTTCCCTTCGCCAGGAATTTTCAGCCTTCGAAGCGAGTTCTTCGCCTTCCCACAGCTGGACATAGCCCAGCCTTCCAGCTAGAGATGCGAATGCAAGAATGCCAATAAGAAGCGCCATAAACAGCCTGCGCCTGATCGTCACGCTCGAAACTTTCACTTAACATCCCCTCCGAACAGCTCGTAAAACGGGTACGTTCGTCCAACCGTTTCCTAATCCAAGCCTATTCAAAGGAAAAGGGGGTTAGAACAAGCCTAACCCCCGGCATTACTCGTTTGATATTGTCAGTCGCTTGCTTGGTCTTTTGCTTCCTTCTCGTCTGCTTGAGCCTGTTCGGCGGCCTGTACGCCAGGCGGGGAAAGGACGAGCTTCAGCACCTTATTGCCGCCCTGCTTCGCCAACGTTTGCGAGGAGACGAAACCTTCCCCGGTCGTCTCTACGCGCAGCTGCAGGAGCGAGCACATCTCCAGCGCGTCGCGCAGCGACAGTCCTTTCATATTCGGAACCGCCAGTTTGCTCCTATCCTCCGTGAGCAAATATACGTGCTGGTCTGGACCGACCACTGCACCCGCCTTCGGAATTTGCTGCAGCACCGTCTTGCCGCTGCCGACGATTTCGTAGGTCAGCTCGCTCGATTTCAGTACCGCTTTCGCTTTGGTCAGGTCCTGCTTCGCGACATTCGGTATCTCGACCGTTTGTTCATGCTTCGGCATACCGTTCTCCGTCGTCTTCACGGCCGTGACGGGGTCGACTCCCATGTGCCGCAAGCTCTGCTGAACGATTTTCTTAAAGAGCGGCGCCATTACTGTACCGCCGGAAGCTTCCCGGTCATTCGGCTCGTCCATGACCAGATAGAGCACGATCTTCGGATTGCCGACCGGCGCAAAGCCGATGAATGAAATGACGTATTTGTCTTCCGCATATTTGCCGTTTACAACCTTCTGTGCCGTACCGGTCTTGCCGGCTACGCGGTAGCCCTCGATGTACGCTCTTCGGCCGGTACCGATCTCTTTGTCGGAGACGACCTGTTCAAGATATTCGTCGACCAAGCCAGCCGTTTTCGGCGATATCACTTGACGGACAAGTTCAGGCTTAATGACTTGGACCTTCTTCGAAACCGGATCCTGGATCTCCTTCACGAGATGCGGCACGAGCAGCTTTCCTCCGTTCGCGACGGCCGCAACGGCGGCCACCTGCTGGATCGGCGTTACCAGCACCGTCCCCTGGCCGAAGGACGCAGTCGCAACCTCGGTCGCATAATTGGGGTTGATATTGACTTGACCGTTTATTTCGCCCGGAAGCTCGATTCCGGTAGGCTTGCCGAAGCCGAATTTATTGATGTAGTCCATCAGCTTATCGGCCTTCAGCCGTTCGTAGCCCAGCTTTACAAATGCAACGTTACTTGAACGCTTCAACCCTTCAAGAAACGTAATCTCTCCCCAGCCTTGCCGCACGATATCGTGAATGGACCCTCCGGGAACTTTGATGACGCCGGACTTGTATTTTTCATCCGGATTAAAATAGCCTTCCTGCACGGCGCCCGACAGCGTCACAATCTTAAACGTCGAACCCGGCTCGTACCTCGACTTAATGGCATGATCGTAAAATTTCTCTTGCGGCGCCGTCCAGTACGTGTTCGGGTTGAAGTTCGGCAAATTGGCCATGCCGAGAATTTCCATCGTTTGCGGATCCGCCGCGATGGCCGTGATGCTCTTCGGTTTGTATGTGTCGTACGTCTCCTGAATGGCCTCTTCAATATAGTGCTGAATCTCGGTATCGATGGTCAGTTTAATATTTTTGCCGTCGACGGAGGGCTTGAAGTTGACCGTCCCGTTCTCGAGAATGACGCCGTTGCCGTCACGTTCATATTTGATTTCGCCTTCGGTGCCGCGCAGCTGCTTATCTAGCGACGATTCGAGACCCATAACGGCCTTGCCCTCTTTATCCTCATAGCCAAGAATATGCGAGGCCAAACTGCCCTTCGGATAGAAGCGCTTCTGCTGGTCGATCAGGTAAATGCCGATGTCCTTCTGACCGGTCTCTTCCTTAAGCTGATCCTGGAGCTTGATAACCTGGTCCGCCACCGATTTGTCGATCTTCCAGCCTTCCTTGCGCACCTCGCGCTGCTGATAATATTCGCCGTTCTTCTGCTTGGCCTCGACGATTTCCCGCAGCGATAATTGCGATTTGCCTAGGATCGAACTCAGCTTGCTGACGATCGCATCCTCCAGCTCCAGGTCATGTATGAGCTTCGGATTGACGGCGACCGTATAGGCCGCGACATCCATGGCCAGCACATTGCCGTTGCGGTCGGTAATCGTTCCCCGCACCGGGATGAGCTTCTCCGACCTCGACCAGACTTCTCTGGCTTTCTCCGCCCAGAAATCCGCTTTGACCACCTGAACCCAATAGATTCGGCCCGCCAATAAAGAAAAAAGGAGGGTGATAAGCCCTCCGACCAACAGCGTGCGTAATTTGATTCGTTTCGTCATGTGCTGCCACCTATTCCTTGCCGCTTGCTTCAGATGCTTTCGGTTCAGCCAAGCTGACCTTGATCGGATTCTCATCCAGCTCCAAGCCTTGCTTCTTCGCTTGTTCCCGAATGTATGCCGGATCCTTTGCCTTCTCGTATTCAGATGTCAAATAGGCGATTTGCTCGGTCAGCTCCACATGCTGATTCGACAATTTCTTGACTTCAAGCTCCATCTGGTAGATTTGCGCATAACGGAAAATAATAACGCCTGCCACGATTACGCACGCGAGGATCGTAAACATGTAAAGCAGCTTCTCTTGCATCGGAAGCGACTTGCGTTTTACAACGACTTTTTTCGTCTCGCGAAACTGAGGACGGGGCTCCTGTTTTCGTTTGGGCTGCATCGCAAGATTGCCATTCACATATGCCATATCGGTACCCACTCCCCTTTCCTTGTTATTGGCTTCTATCGATCTATGTTGTCTATACGTCGATTACAATTTTTCGGCGATCCGCAGCTTGGCGGAACGCGACCTCGGGTTATGTTCCAGCTCCTCGGCGCTAGGCAGAATAGGCTTTCTGTTCACGAGCTTCAACTTGCCATTGCCGCCGCAAACACACATCGGAAAATCTGTCGGACAGGTGCATTTTTCAACAAATTTCGCAAACAACTGCTTACAAATACGGTCTTCCAGGGAATGAAACGTAATGACTGATGCTCTGCCTCCGGCATTCAATACGTCTATCGTCTGTTCAAGACCTGCTTCTTCCGCGCCCAGTTCATCGTTAACCGCGATCCGCAGCGCTTGAAACGTGCGCTTCGCGGGATGCGGACCCGTCCGCCTTGCAGCGGCAGGGATGCCGGACTTAATGATTTCCACCAGTTCGCCCGTCGTGTCGATCCTTTTCTGCTCTCTTGCCGCGACGATTTTGCGTGCAATCGATCTGGCGAATCGCTCTTCGCCATAGTTCGTGATAATGCGGGAAATTTCACGCTCGTCCCATTCGTTGACGATATCATCTGCCGTCAGCATGCCGTCTTGATCCATCCGCATGTCCAGCGGCGCATCGTGGTTATAGCTGAACCCGCGTTCGCCTTCGTCCAGCTGCGGACTGGACACGCCTAGGTCGAATAGCACACCGTCAACGCCGTCAATGCCTAAATCTCTGAGCACATGAGCCAAATAACGAAAATTGCTTTTCACCAGCGTAACCCGGTCCATATAGGCCGCCAGACGCACCCGCGCGTTATCCAGCGCCCAGTCATCCTGATCCAGCGCAATAAGCCGGCCCTCCGGTCCAAGCCGCGATGCGATGAGCTCGCTGTGGCCGGCACCGCCTAATGTGCAATCCACATAGATGCCGCTTGGCTTGATCGCAAGCCCGTCTACTGCCTCTTCCTTGAGCACTGTAATATGTTGAAACATGTTGTAAGCCTCCTTGCTTGCAAACGCCCGCTCTTGACGCCAGCATGTAATCTAGCGGGTTAAAAATTAAAGTCAAAATCAACAAGCTTCTCTGCGATATCGTTGAAGGTCTCTTCGGATTGCTTGAAATAGCTCTCCCAGATCGGTTTGCTCCAAATTTCCACGCGGTTCGAAACCCCAAGCACGATGCAATCCTTATCCAGCTTGGCGTATTCGCACAGCGTATTCGGTAAGTTTACCCTTCCCTGTTTATCGAGCTCGCATTCCGTCGCTCCCGAGAAGAAGAAACGGGAGAACGCACGCGCGTCCGACTTCATCATGGGCAGCGATTTGAGCTTCTGTTCAAGCAAGCTCCACTCGCTTTGAGGGTAAACGAACAAACAGTTATCAAGTCCACGGGTGACAACAAAGTGGTCGCCAAGCTGGTCGCGGAACTTGGCCGGAATGATAATGCGGCCTTTCTCGTCAATGCTATGCTGATACTCACCCATAAACATTGGACCGCTCCACCTCTTCCCCCAAATCCTCCACTTAGCCCCACTTTCCACCACTTAGCATGAACTATTCGCCACCGCCTCTCGAAATCCTCCTCCTTTAGCAGGATTTATTAAAATATTTTAGGTGATTAATCTTGTTACAGTTTTGAAACTTTTTGGTACTTTGGATCGTGTACACTAGAAATGAAATGCAAGATGAATCATTCGTTAGGGGGCCTGCCTGTGACCAGCCAACCTGTTTTGTCCCATAAAATCAGTCTGCTGCGTACGGTTGAGCTACTTTGTTACCAAGTCTCCCACTACTTACTCCGCAGCGAGAAGGAAGCCGCGGCAGCGAGCAAGGAAGCGCTGACGGCCTTGTTCAGCGACCCGCGATTTCTGGAAGCGTCAGACGAAGAAAGATGCTCCATCGCCAGGAAAACCGCCATATCCGCAGCATTGCAGCGTGCCTCATTAAGCTGCGCGCACGCAAAGAAAAAAGAGCTGACATCTCATGTTCAAGGGAACATGTGATGCAGCTCTTCGCTCTATTATTGCGTAGGTCGTTTACGGTTTAGGCTCCTCTTCCTCTTGTTCCGTACGTTCGCTTGCAGGAAGCGCCTTTGTACCTGAAATAGGACCCGGTCTTGGTTTGCGGCGGTTGTTGCGATATAGGATATAAGAAGGAATACCTACAAGCGCGGCCAAAGCCAGTACTGGCAACGCGCCGGCGATGAATATAAATACGCCCTGTATGAATTCGAATACGACCTTCGTACTGCCCGACATCGCATTCGTAACCTTTTTCAAAAACCCTTGTTCTTCTTCCTCTTGGATCGTGACCGGCTCGAGCACCTGATACATGCGAAGCTCGATCGTGGAGAACGCCACATTTTTGTCTAAATACCGGATGCGGCCTTTGATTCGCTCAATCTCGGTTTGCACCTCGCCCAGCTGATTCGATATTTGCAGCAGATCCGTCGTCTTCGTCGCTTTCTCCATGAAAGAAATGAGACGGGCTTCAACGACCTGTCGTGCTTTGAGGCGCGCTTCCATGTCCACATACTCCTCGGTGACGTCCGTGCCTTGAGCGCTGCTCTCAAATTGCTTGTGCTTAATCTTCTCCAGCTCTCCGATAAACGTATCGAAGCCGGCTGCGGGCACTTTGATCGTATAGGTGCCGCCAAGCTCATTCGTCGTTTTCTTGTCGGCGAATTGAAGCAGGTAGCCGCCCGAGATATGAATCAGATTGCGAAGCGACGTCTGCGCCTTACCGTAATCCTCGACCTCCATATTCACGTTCGCCCGGTAAATGATTTTACGGTCAATGCTTTCTTCGCCATCCGGTATCGTGCCGACTGAAGAGCCGCCTTCGGTTGTAGCCGCGTTATCGGCAGGCTGCTCCATCTCCGCCTTCTCTTCGGAACCGGCGCTGGAGTTAGAAGCCGAGTTCGCAGTGGCCATATCCCCGTCCGCCATCGGCGGCGCCGCTTCGGTGCTTGCCGCCATGCTATTGTCACCCGCACTGCCTGCAAACCCGTTGCCCGAATTTTTGTCGCTGTTGCTTGCGGAACATCCCGTCATCATCCAGAACGTGACGGCAATAACGACTAGCATGACCCATTTGTAGCTTCTTCTGTTTACTTGCTCGCCTTTACGAAGCTTGCCCATGCTACAACCCCCCGCGATTTTGGTAATTTTATGCGTTGTACCTATCAAACGTGTAAACGCTTCAGGAAGTTGCATGAACATGCATAAAAAAAAGCGCATGAACCTTCTCTTAGCGGAAAAGTTGTTCATGCGCCTTATTCGTTTGGTCTACCTTGCCGGATTAATGCTCCTGCCAGCTGTCAAGGTATGCCTTCTGCTCGTCCGACAGCGTATCGATGCCCGTTCCGATCGCCTCCAGCTTATAGCGGGCCACCTGCTCGTCCAGCGCATAAGGAACGTTGACGACCTTCTTGCCGATCGCATTATAGTTGTCGTTCACGTATTTCAGCGACATCGCTTGCAGCGCGAAGGTCATATCCATAATTTCCGCCGGATGTCCGTCGCCTGCCGCGAGGTTAACCAGCCGGCCCTCCGCCAACAAGTAAATGCTGCGGCCGTCCTTCAGCTGGTATTCTTCGATGTTGCGGCGTACGACGCGCTTGCCCTTGGAAAGCGCCTCGAGCTCCGGCTTGTTCACTTCGACGTCGAAGTGGCCGGCGTTCGACAGGATCGCCCCGTTCTTCATCACTTCGTAATGCTCGCCGCGAATAACATCCTTGTTGCCTGTTACGGTAACGAAGAAGTCGCCATGCTTCGCCGCTTCAATCATCGGCAATACGGTAAAACCGTCCATGTAAGCTTCAACGGCGCGGATTGCATCCGTTTCCGTGACGATGACTTGCGCGCCAAGCCCTTTCGCGCGCATCGCAACGCCCTTACCGCACCAGCCGTAGCCTGCAACGACGACCGTTTTACCCGCGACAACCAGGTTGGTCGTCCGGTTGATGCCGTCGAATACGGACTGTCCTGTGCCGTAACGGTTATCGAAGAGGTACTTGCAGAAAGCGTCGTTAACGGCAACCATCGGGAACTTCAGAGAGCCGTCCTTCTCCATCGCCTTCAGGCGAAGGATGCCCGTCGTCGTTTCCTCCGCTCCGCCGCGGATTTGCGCCATTAGATCAGGACGCTCCGCATGCAGAATCGATACGAAATCGCCGCCGTCGTCGATAATCAGATCCGGCTTCGTTTCCAGTGCCTTTACCAGCAGCGCCTTATATTCCTCCGGCTCCGGGTTGTATTTCGCAAATACGGTAATGCCGTCCTCGACCAGCGCCGCGCATACATCGTCTTGCGTGGAAAGAGGGTTGCTGCCCGTAATGGTCACATCCGCGCCGCCGGCTTGAACGACTTTCGCCAAATAAGCGGTTTTAGCTTCAAGGTGAAGCGAGATGGCAACCTTCAACCCTTTGAACGGCTGCTCTTTCTCGAATTGCTCGCGGATCCGGTTCAGAACGGGCATATGCGCTGCCACCCAATCGATTTTCAAATGGCCTTCCGGCGCAAGCGACATGTCGCGTACGATACTTTTTTCTTTGGGATTCACGGTCATGATGGTTTTCAGCACCCTTTCTCGTTCGTTATCAAATGGTAATCAAATAATGGCCGCCCAGCTTGTCGCAAGGCACCTCAAGCAGCTTGTCGATCCAGCCTCTGCCGTACCGGTTATAGAAGTCCGTCGCGTTCAGCACGCGCTCCTGCGGCTTGCCCTCCGGCCAAAGCGAGAGCGCGATCCAGTCCAGCTGGCGCAGCGCTGATCCGTATTTTCTAGCGTGCGCCTCCTGCGTCCGTTTCTCCAGATACTGCACCTGTTCCTTGATCCGCCTCAAGTTATTCTCGGTCAAATCGCCTAGCCCGTTCTCCACGGCCGCGGTTAACGCCCGCAGAGGCTCATAAAGCGCCTCTACGCCTGCTACGGCCGCGGCAAAGCCTGCTTCAATGCCGGCTTCGTCCCGCTCTTTGAGCCATGCCGCTCGCCGGTCCGAGAATCGGAAGACGACCTCATCATAGGACAAACCGTACTTGTGCATGTGCTTCGCGACTTTATCCTCGACAAGCGTAAACGACATTCGCGGCACGATCACGGGCATATCCATGCCCAGGACGCGAAACGCCTCCCCGGTCAGCGCCCAATAGGCGATTTCGCCGGGACCGAGAACGGCGGCAAGCACGGGCAGCACATAGTCCTGCATAATCGGCCTCGTCAGCACATTGTTGCTGAACCGCTGCGGTTCCGTCTCAGCCCAGCCGCTTAGCTGTTCGGTCGTCCACGACTTCGTTCCTTTCCGGTTCCGGAACAGGCCTCCCTCCTTATGCAGCAGGACCCGTTCTCCCTCGTCGAACAGAAACAGATTGGCGCTGCCAGGCGCGACCTCCGCCTGCGGAGCAAATCCATGCGCCTGAAGCGAGGCGGCGCTGCGGGCATAAGCCGCTTCCAGCTCGTCGCTCTGCGCCAGCATCCGGCCGAACATCGGCGCTTCCAGCTGTCTGATGTTCGCATCGTCGGCATCCATCAGAACGAGTCCGGCTTTGCCGAACAGCCAGCCGATCATATGCGCGAACAGATCCGACAACGTCTCGGAACGCTCCGCAAAGCGTCCGAGCATCTCGATCAGCTCGGGCTTGAACGCCGCATCCGGGAGCGTGGCCGCGAGCTGCTGAACCGCATCCGCAAGCGTTTCTTGCGACAATGCCGTCCGGCTAACCGCCGTGCGAGCTCCTTTCGGGCGCTGCATCGAAAGCCGGGTCAATCCGGTCGCAGCATTTCGGACAAGCGCATGATTCGCTTCGTCCCAATCATGGTCCTCGCCGGCAATCCAGAAGACCGGCACGACCTGCGTACCCGCCTGCGCGGATGCTTCCCGCGCAGCCGAGATGGCCGTCACCGCTTTATGGATGACCAGCAAAGGACCCGTCCAAAGACCCGCCTGCTGCCCAGTCACGATGACCGGAGCGCCTGAGCGAATCGCTTCAATATTAGCCGTAACCGCCGCATCGCAGCCAAATCGGTCATTGTATGCCTGCATCGCATCGGCGAGAAGGCCGGCATCGGCCCTATTATGCGCATGCTCTTTCAGCCATCGCAGCCTGCTCGTCCAATGTGCCGGCTCGGCGGCGTGGCGACCGAAAAGCGCCTCTACGCCGGGATGGCTTCGTTGTATGTAAGCTTCGGTGACAGGCTGGCCGAAAGGAAGCTGAACCGTATCGATTTTCATGGACAGTCTCTACCTTTCATCCTCTTTAGTAACACCTAGGAATAATTGCGATTTTTTCTCATTCATTGTACACAACAGGGCGCGCACCGTCAAAAAAATCACCCTCCGCCTGCGGAGAGTGACTTACGGATCCTATATTGCGCAAACCTGCGGCATCACGCGGTCAAAAAGCTTTTCCCGATGCCGATGAACATCAGAATCACATAGCAAATGCTCATAAGGAAGAAGCCGAGCCGCCAGATCGCGCGCAAAATGCGCTTCACGTTAATGCTGCCCTTCATCCGGTATTGCACATTGCCGAGCAGCCCGCCGCCAAGCAGCATAATCAGTAGAATGCCATACATGCCGAAGGAGCTGTGGAAAATCCGGTTGAACAATACCTCGACGCAGCCGATGAGCAGCGCGGTCGTCACATCCATGGCGGTACTGAACGCTTTCTTCCGATCGCCGGTTATGGCGCCGTAACCGAAGTAAACGAGGAGGAACGGAATAATCGGAAGAACGGCCAGAAAGGCATAAACATGCTTAATGCTTTCCCAAATCCACTGCATCCACGGCTCGCTCCTCTTTACGGAAATTAGTTCGTATGGAGTGTCTTTATTAGCGTATATACGGCTTCGTTCATCGGAGCAGGCAGATGCAGCCTTTCGGCCAGCCTTAAGATTCCGCCGTTTATCCAGTCGATTTCGGTCTTGCGCCCCGCCTTGACATCCCGGAGCATCGACGATTCATTGCCTGCTGTCGCTTCGCAAATGCGAAGAAGCCGCTCCCAGGCGTCCTGGTTTCCTGCCATGCCGGCAGCTATAAGAATCCGATTGCTTTCTTCATGAAGCGCTCTCATCCAACGCAATCGGTTCGGATCGGCAGGCAGTTCCCCATTCCTGACGCCGGAAATCGCGGTGAGCGGGTTGATGACGGCGTTCACGAGCAATTTGTGGTAAACGACATCTTCCATTTCATTCGACAACGAAGCTTCAATTCCTGCCGCAATTAGCGTTGTTAACAACAAATTTTGCGATTTACTCGCATTTTCTACGCTTCTCGGCCAGCATCCGAACGTGAGCGTCCCGCGCCCCGTGTGACGGACAGTTTGCCCGTCACCGCGCAAGGCGCCTTCCGTCGTGACGGCCGCGTGAAGCTGCGTCTCCTGCAGCACCTTGCGCAGCGCATCCATATGGCCGATACCGTTCTGCAAAGCGAGTACCGGGCTTCCGTCAGCGCCCAGCCGACCGATATGCCCCGCAAGCGTCTCATCCAGATGAGCTTGCTTCACCGCAAGCCAAATCCAATCGGGCCGTTCGTCCCCGGCCGGCAAATAGCCGTCGATTGTCGAAGCCGAGACCTTTACTGCTGTCTGGCCGCCGCCATGCCCGGTCAGCTTGATGCCCTCCTTGCGCAGCTGTTCCGCCTGCTCCTCCTTCCTGGCAAGCATTACGATATCTGTTCCGGCGATCGCGAGCCTCGCCCCATACAAAAGTCCTATAGCACCCGCTCCAACGATGATAATTCTCACTGGTCAGCCCCTTTTCTTGCATTGCATGAATAAGACTCATCGTAACAGATGCAAACTAAAAAATCCCGCCGTAACCCAATACAGGTTCGGTGAGATTTTCAGGGAGCTGCTGTGCACAAGCTGTCGCAAGCAGCTGCGGACAAGCAGGTTATTCAATTCGTTCCAAGTTGCCGTTGGCGTCCATCTTGAATCGCGGTTTCGCTTCGTCTTCTTCGTTCAGCACCGTCAAGCGGCGCGCACGATCCATAATTTGAATGAGCGTCTTGTAGTCGTCGTTAACGGCGCGGTAATCCGTTTGCGCGTTGTTCACTTCGTACTGCAGCCGTTCATTCATCTCGCGAAGCGAGAACAGCTCTTCATCCTTCTCGCGCAGATCGCGCTCGAGCGTCTTGATTTGACGGTTAAGCTCTTGGTAAGTCCCTTTCCATTGGCGCAGAAATCGGATAACGGTATCAATAGATAGCGATTCTTCCGTCAACGGGTCGTTTTTGTACGTCCGCTCGTCATTATCGAGCAGACTGATGGATGAAACGTGAGGCGTTGCAACGTACGTTTGTTTTTTCATATAGTTCCGCTTCTGGCGCTGCTGCTTCGCAATTTGTATCGCATCTTCATAGCGTTTGCGGACACAACTGTTCCAACGGAATCCGCATGCGGCCGATGTCCGGCCGATTCGCTCACCTACTTCTTCAAACGCTGCCAGCTGCGTGCTTCCTTCACGGATATGCCGCAGGGTGACCTCGGCGAGGATGAGATCGTCATCCGGGCTCCAAGCATCTTGTCTGACTGCTGTCATGCAACCAAAACCTCCTAACATTAGGCGCTTACTTATCTCTATGCCCTTGGTAGAGTTCATAGAATCTATCGGATACTAATTTGTATATCCATTTTTTTGGAGGCTCATACATGTTTTTTCGTAAATTGAAGCAAACTTGAAACAACCCATGAAACGGAGCTAAAAAGTTTGCCAATTCGTCACGAGTTGAACAGTTTACACTTGTTACCTGAAACGTTATAATGGGCAATAGTATTGGGTCGAGACAGACGAGAAGGGGGATGAAATCATGGCACGCATGTTCCGAGTGCTCGGTTTCTGGACGCTTGTAATTGCACTGATGGCGTTTGCAGGACATATGAACGAGATGGCGCTCTTGTTCTTTATTCAAACCGTCGTGTTTGTCCTATTGGGCTATTTGAACTTTTCCGAAAGAACCTATATGCTGATGTTCTGGGGATACATGTTGATCTCGTTCGTCAGCTTCACGTATTGGACCGTATTTGTAATGGGGAACCCATTCTAAATAATCGGATTTCTGACATTTCGCGAAAAGCCGAAAAAGGCTGTTCCCGGAGCTGGTACAAGCTCCGAGGAACAGCCTTTTTTTCGTATTCGGTCAGCCTTTCCCGAGTACCATGACCTTAAACGACTCGCTCATGCCGTCGCTTAGCAGCAGCTGGCGAATCGAACGGTTGCGCCTTGCCGCCTCGCCGAACGGATTGGAGCCGTCATGCGGCGTCAAATCCTGCAGCAAACCCTGATCGATCAGAAATTGCTTCTGCGTATCGTAATAAAGCTCCTGCCAACCGGACTTCCCGGCTGAGCGCCTGCATGCGGTGAAATTGACATGTGCCGTGATGTCCTGCTCGCCTGGCGCCATGAAAGGCCGGTCGGCCGCCATATGGTCCTTGTAGCATAGCATCGTCCCTTGCATCCGGTGCGGAGCCGTTAATTCCCGCGCTTCATGGCCATAATCCACGATCAAGAGCGCACCGCATGAGATCAGCCCGCCAAGCTGCGCAATCCAAGCCTCCGCAGCCAAATTGACTTCCGTGATCTGGCCCTCGAGCAATTCGATACCATCCAGTGCCAGCGCCTCGGCTATGCGAGAATCGGTAAGTGAAGTGTAGACATAACGGAACCATTCCGGTTCGCAATCCGACGCAGCTGCAGCTACGCCAAGCTCCCAAAGCTGTCCGTTATGCTTAGCAACGCGGTGAACGGGAAATGCGTCAAGCAGCTCATTGGCGATAATGATCACCATAGACGACGGCTCGTTTTCGCCTTGCTTCAAGTCACTCAATACGCCGTGGGCTTCCTCAGGAGGCATGAAATTCAGCTTAAGCAGGCCCGGAATGCCTGATGTCCCTTGACGCAGCCTTCCTTGCGCCTCCTTCAAATGGACGGGGTTGCTGTCTACGACGCAGTATTTTGCCCGGTTCAACCAAGCATGTCCCGCCTTCGTCCAAGCAGCGATGATCTGCTGCGAAAGCAAGCCCGTTCCCGCTCCCCATTCCATGAAAATCAAGCTCGAAGCCGCACCGTTCGCCTCAATCAAGGAAGCTGCGTAAGCCGCAAGCTTCTCGCCCATGATTGTGCCGATGGAAGAACTGGTATAGAAATCGCCTGATTTGCCGACACGCACATTGCCTGATCGATAATAGCCATCATTTTCGTCGTATAAGCAAATAGCCATATAGTCATGAAACGAAATGCAGCTTGCTTCCCCCGCTTCTTCATGCGACGGCGAAAGCCTTCCCTTCAAACCGCTGATGTCGATGCGTTCCTTTATGTACGCGGGCAAACGGCCCGTTTTAGCCATAGTTGATCCCCTCCAAACAAGGACAAAATTACCGCTTGCAGATATAATAGAATTGGCAATCGCATATAGTAGTGCATGCAAAGCATCGCGAAGCATTGCTTAAGAAAGGGGAGCCCTTCGTGAAAGGAACGACACGCCGGCGGATTGCGGCGTTCGCCGTTTGCGCGCTCGCTGTCTGGCTGACCATTTTCCCCGCATTCGCCGATCCTGCAACCCCGGAGGACGAAGAGGTCAGACGGATGCTGGAGAAAAGCCTCTCCGTCGTTGAGATCGACAAGGAAATCGTAAGAGTACAGCAGCAGAAGCAGACCGTTGCCGAGCAGCTGCAAGTCTCGCAGGACAAGCTGAAGGAGCAGGAGCAGGCTATCGAGAAAAAACGCGAGGACGCAGGCAAAGTACTCCGTGCCTATTATACCGGAGAAAGAGATATTTGGCTTACGGCGCTGCTGTCCGTCGATAATCTGTCGGAGCTGCTGACGCTGCTCGATTATTTCGACCTTATTTTTGCTAATGACAAGCTTACCTTGAACACGTATAAGAAGCAATATAAAGAGCTTAAGAGCAGCATAGCCAAGCTAGATGACCAATCGAAGCAGCTGGACGAACTCGAGGAACGGCTGAATACGCAGCGAGCCCGCGTGGTCGCGCTGCAGAAGGATGTCGATTCCGCGCTTAACGGTCGGTCCGATGCGGACAATCTTAGGCTGCTCATCTCCGAATTTACGGATTTCTGGGAAAATGTCGGCTTGACCGAGGTAAAGCGCTATTTCAGCGCCCTATCCAAAGCAATGAAGCATATGCCGGCTTGGGTGCAGGAGAACAAGGACGACATGCTCGAAATCAACGGCTTCAACTACTCGTTGACGATTCCGGAAGATAAGCTGAACGCCTTCCTGCGGGAACAAAACGAACTGTTCAACACCTTCGCCTTCGCATTCGAGAAGGACACCGTCATCGTAACCGGTAAACGCGACAACCTGGAGGTGCGGCTAACCGGCCATTATACATTGGAGGAAACCGGTTCGATTTTGTTTCATGTCGATTCACTCATGTTTAACGGGCTGGAGCTGCCGGACACAACGCGGGCTGAGCTCGAGAAGGAGTTTGACCTCGGCTTCTACCCGTCCAAAATCGTTTCCTTCCTAAAAACCAAATCAGTCGCCGTCGAGGATGGAAAGCTGCTGATCAAGCTTTCAATCAGCCTTTGACGGTACGAGCGGCGGCGCTTCGGCGCCGTCTTTTTTTTGCGACTGCTGCACCGGCTCCTCGTTCCACTTCGCGATAAATTGGCTCGTCAAATCCGGCTGCAGCGTCGTCTTCGTGCCCCCGAGCACCGTCAGCAGCTTCGACCATCGCTCCCACCTTTCCCGCCATGCCGGATCCGGCGTAACGGATGCCAAGCTCAGCATGTTGACAAGAAAATGAGGCGGCCGCTCCTTAATATCGTAATATTCGAATTCATTGGTCATAGCGGAAATGCGCGCAGGCACCCGCTTCAAGGTTCTGTAGCGATTCAGCTGAGCGTTGGAGGAGTCCATCTCCGTTATGTACGCTTTCGCTTCCTCCAGCCGTTCCGTCTCAGCGGACACAACGAAGCTTCTTCCGTTCGAGCTTACGACCGGACCATCTGCCCCGCCGACGGACAGCAGGTTTCGTTCATCATCCGTAAGCGACTGGTACATTGACCATGGGATGATGGCGGACATCAGCTTCTCGGCCCCGAAGGCGCCAAGCAGCTGATTTCTTTCTTGGACAGGCGCCAGCCTGTAGAGACCGGCTGCATGCTCCGCGGCGAACAAGAGCTGCTCCTTCTGCGTCACCGTGAGCGGGGAAAGGTTAGCTGCCGGATCACTGTTCTCTTTAAACATGCCGATCCAGGCCGCCATTTCCTTCGGATCGGCTGTATTGATATTAAAAGGCGTCAACTGCGGATTAGCCGTCTGCAGCGTCTCGATAGCAGCCTTGAGCGCATTCAGGTCTTTCGGCGGTGCGATCAATCCGGACGCCTTCAGCAAGTTCTTCTGCCAGACGACCAGCAGCGGATCGCAATCCAGCGGCACGCCCCAGAGCGAGCCATTCCACTTGACATAACTTGTTAGCGCTTCCAATTGATCGGCAGCGGTATCTCCCGAAATGATTTCATCTACGGGGAGGAGGAAACCTTGCACGGCAAACTCACGCACCCGGTCGTTGTCGAGCAGCATCAAGTCGAACGGCTCGCCGGCTTGGGATGCCTTCTTCCTGGCTGTGTCCGCGTCCTCGTCATGGATATTGGTCATTACGATGTTAATTTCGGGGTGGATGAGGTGAAAGTGCTCGTTTTCCAGCTGCCAATATTGATATTCCGTCTCGCTCATGGAAACAGCGATCGATAAGGTCTTTCGATCCTGGTCATCGCCGTCGACGACTTCAGGACTGCTCTTGGATGGATTGCCGTCATCGGAGGGCATTAAGGTAGAATCAGGCTTGCCGAATATAGGAACAAGCAGCGCGGCGCAAATCGTAAATACGCTCAGCAGCAGCATGGCTTCTTTTCTTCGTAACACCTTGTCCCTCCTGTAATAGGGAGTTTGCGGAGCAAACTCTCACTGATAATAGGGAGTTTGCGCAGCAAACTCTCTCTGCTTTTTTAGCTAATCTTTATTTTAGCAAGAAAGCGCTTTTTTGTCGCCCCGTCATTTCGCCGATGCCCTCATTCGCGTTGCGTCCAGCCACGGAATCCGTCATACTAATTGGCAGGGAAAAGGAACCTGACTCGGAGGTGAATCGCACTATGCAACCAATCTACAGCGTTCAGCTGCACTTGCCGGAGGATAAGCTGCCGGGCTACTATGCGCAAATCGTGAAAGGCATCGCCGATACTGTCACCCTGCTGGATCGAGATAAGACGCTTCTCTTCGTTCACAGCCTTGCGGAGGCCGAAGCGATTGAGGCGTTCGTCGCGAAATATAACGTTACATGCGAGTATGGCCAATGGGTTCAGCTTGATGATACATGGTCCATCCAGATGCGTACGTTCACCGATTACGGCCTGATCACCCGTTCGGAGAACCGGTTTCTCGATTTGGCGCTCGCTTCCGTCGTCAGCCTGAGCCCAGGCACTGCTCCGGATGCCGAGCTCGCTCTGGCTGCGGAACAAGCGGATGAACACGCGCTCGCCTGGCAGACGCAAAATGACGGCCAGCGGCTTATCGCCGTCGACCGTCATCAGACCGCGCTTATCGCGGGCATCGCCCGGGCTTACCGCTGCAGCTCCAGCGTGGTGCTGGCCGCAGCCGATTAAAGCAAATCTGCCGCCAGCTGGGCGAGCTTCGAACGCTCGCCCTTCTCCAGCGTCATATGGCCGCTGACGCTCTCCTGCTTGAACCGTTCCACGATATGCGTCAAGCCGTTGCTGATGGAATCGAGATACGGATGGTCGATCTGCTCCGGATCGCCCATCAGCACGATTTTGCTGCCTTCGCCGACGCGCGAAACGATCGTTTTCACCTCATGCCTGGTCAAGTTTTGCGCTTCGTCAATGATGATGAACTGCCCCGGAATCGAACGTCCCCGGATATAGGTGAGCGCCTCCACTTGAATGCTGCCGAGCCCCATCAAGATTTTATCGATGTCCCCCGACTTTTTCGTATCGAACAAATACTCCAAATTATCATAAATCGGCTGCATCCACGGACGCAGCTTCTCATCCTTCTCACCTGGCAAATACCCGATGTCCTTCCCCATTGGCACAACCGGCCTTGCGATCAGCAGCTTCTTGTATTTGTGCTCATCCTCGACCTTCATGAGGCCTGCAGCCAGCGCAAGCAGCGTCTTGCCCGTGCCTGCTTTGCCTGTCAGCGTCACAAGCGGAATGTCGTCGCTGAGCAGAAGCTCCAGCGCCATGCGCTGCTGCGCGTTCCGTGCGGTAATGCCCCACACCGGATCATTGCTTAAATAAAGCGGCTCCAGCCTAGCGCCATCTTGACTTACCTTCAGGAGCGCCGACTTGGAGGTTCCCATTTCATCCCGGAGGATGACAAATTCATTCGGGTGCAGCCGCGTATTCATCTGCAGATTCTTGATCGTAAGAAACCGGTACGAATAAAATTCGTCGATGACCGAAGGATGCACCTTCAAAGTTAAATAGCCTGCGTACACGTCCGACGGCGCAACGACCTGATCGGACTTATAGTCTTGGGCTTCCAGACCCAGCACATCCGCTTTAATGCGGACGAGCACATCTTTGCTGACGATAATGACTGGATTCGACTCTTCTTTATCCTGCTGCTCAATATGGTAATTAACCGCAACCGCTAAAATCCGATTGTCGTTGGACATTTCACCGAACATTTCCTGCACCCGCATGAAGCTGCGATGATTCAATTCCACCTTCAAAATGCCACCGTTGTCAAGCTCGATTCCTTCGTGCAAACGCCCCGTCAGCCGCATCTGATCCAGCAATCTGGATACATGCCGTGCATTGCGGCCAAGCTCGTCAGCAAGTCTTTTCTTCGAGTCAATCTCTTCCAACACCACCGCGGGAATTATGACCTCGTTGTCATCAAAAGCGAAGATCGCTTGCGGATCATGTAACAGTACGTTAGTGTCTAGCACGAATATCTTTTTCATCGTGAGCCCTCCTGGCGTTGGAATTTCGTTCAAAGGTGTACATAGCGCAGCCTGCTTGTAGGCAAACTATGCTTGAACAGACTTTGCAAACTCTAGAAAGGTCAGGTGGCGAATATGGGAAAATGGCTGGTGCCCGCTATGATCCTTTGCTTGCTGGCAACAGGGTGTAACACCGTCGCCCGCAATGAGACATCACCCTCTCCACAGAATGATAAACGCGTTCGCGTACAACAGAGCGCTCCGCAGAAAAAGCAAATCAGCAATCCTACGCAAGTCGCGGACCGCTTGGAAAAATTAGCGCGTGACGTTCCAGGCGTAAAAAACGCACACTGCGTTGTTTTTAAAAATACGGCGATCGTTGGCATCGATGTAGCTGGAAATCTGGAACGCTCCCGTGTCGGCACAATCAAATACGCGGTTGCCGAAGCTTTCCGAAAAGATCCGTACGGCATCGACGCGATCGTGACGGCCGATATGGATCTTGCGTCCCGCCTGAAAGAAGTGCAAGCCGACTGGAGGCGCGGCCGGCCGATTGCCGGATTCGCCGAAGAAATGGCGGACATTATCGGACGGATCGTGCCGCAAATTCCGCGGGATGTCCAGCCGGAGCAGCCGGATCACGCAAAAACAGACAAGCAAAAACTCAATCAACGGCTGTAGCTTCCGGATGAACCAGCCGGACCCGTGGCCGTCGGAAGCAGAACACAAAAAGCCTAGTGAAGGTTCACTAGGCTTTTTTCATGGCTGCAAACACCTGTCCATCCAGCTTGTCTGCAGCTCTTTTGTCATACGTTTTCTCATATTCGGGTCTTGCGGACAAGCGCGCGCCGTAAAACATCGCATCGCGAATTGAGGCGATCTCGATGTCATAGCAGCTTAGCTTGAATGGTACATCTTCCAGCGCATCGGTTACGAGACGTGCCGTGCCGTAGATCGTTTGAACAGTACCCGGCGCAAACACAGTAACGCTTACAGCTGGATTCGAAGTCATATTCACCCGCAGGCGGGAGCGTCCGTCAATCACTAGGCGCAATGTGGCGCGGTTGACCGCACAAATCCACGAAATGGCGCTGGAAGTAGGAAATCCATTGTCTGCGTCAATCGTATGAAGCAGAACAAACGGCTCTTTCTCCAAGCCACTTAGCAGCTCGTCAGTAAGTACGGTTACGGATTCAGCCATCCGCATTCCTCCTTGCCTTTAGCGTGGATGCTTCGATGGTTCCATTATAGCATAGCCATGGCCACTCTACCACCTTCATTCCGCCAGTTTCGCCGCCAGCGCCGCTTTCGCTTCTTCCAGCTTCGCATCGTTCAGCTGAACATACGGCGAGTGCCATTCGCCTTCAAGCGGAATGAACGTAATATCGGTCTTGCTGATACCGAAGTACGTCTTCATCATATTCTCGACCTCGGACGGCGGAATGTCCATCCTCATATTGCTGCCGACCGCTTTGATGACGCCTGCGATTTTCGTTACGCTTGAAAACGATTTAAGCTTATCGGCGATTTCGCCAAGCACCTGGCTCTCGCGACGGTTTCGGTCGAAGTCGCTCGACATGTTCGTGCCGTCATTGGACTTGCGGTAACGGACAAAGTCGAGCGCATCGTCGCCGCTCAGGTTCTGATGCCCCTTCTTCAAATCAATGTCCGTTCCGTCGGCATTGTCGACATAGCGCATATCCATGTCTACATCGACCTCGACGCCGCCCAGCGCATCTACAACGTCGACAAAGCCCTGAAAATTGATCGTCGTCGTATAGTCAATCGGAATGCCGAAATAAGCACTGAACATTTTGCGCAAATCCTGCTTCGCCTGAATCTCCGCTTCCTTTCCCTTAAGACCGTCGTCATGGGCCAAAGCAACGAATCGGGAGTAGTAAGAGTTGGCTTTACGGGGCTTATACCCGTCCAGCTCGATCTTGGAGTCGCGCGGAATGGATACGACAACCGCCGATTTAGTCGAGGGATTGAATGCCGCCACCATCATCACGTCCGTATTCAAGCTCCCCGTTTCCTTGCGGGTGTCGACGCCGAGCAGCATGATCGCCACCGGCTTCACCTTGACCGATTGATTGGCCGATACCGTTACGGAAGGATCCGCGTCCGTCGTAATATCAAGCAGCGCATCCTTGGATACTTTGACCAAATACGCCAAGTATCCGGCAATCCCGATCAGGATCACGAGAAACACAACCATCAGTCTGCGCAGCCAATAACGTTTCTTGCGCGGGGCGGGCTCTGGTTTCCTTGTCATGGCGTCCACCTTCGTTAATTATATTTCGGATTTTCGTTAATGTCCTGCAGCAGCTGCTCGCCGGCTTCGCGGGGGAACATCTGCAGCCTGCTTTTGCCATCCTTGTCATACCTCAAATGAATCATCGTGTCATCTACCGTATGTATGTGCAGATTGGATACCCCGTGATCCTCCGTCAGAATCTCCATGAAAAAATCACGGGTATCAACCGCAGCGCGATCGTCCGGCCTAGCCTCCGCAACGATTTGAATTTGAAGCCAGTTAAACAGGGCATCCTCAAGCCGCAAATTAAGCCCCTCCCGTATCCGAGCTGCTGCGCTTCCCTTTGAACTTGTCATACAGCTGTCTGCCGCGAAGCAGCACCATCATGAACACGGCTACGGACATGCATTGAATGATCGGCAGCTTGTCAAACTGCAGAATAAACAGCACGAACGAACCGGCCGCCATCACGAGATGAACGAGTACTTCTTTCAGGATTGGCAAACGCTTAACCCGAAATACCGCATTAAAAATATAAATCGTAAGCGCCAGAATGATGAGATAGGTCAAAAAAGGATGAGCGTGAAACCAGTTCTGCAAGCTGCATCTACCTCCCGATTTGCTTGTGATGTCTTCCATGAGGTCAGGACGAGAAACGGCAGGGCGCAAACGTCCTCTTCCTTCGAGGAAGAAACCGTTATGCCCTGCCTGTCATCGACTGCCATTCAAAACGATTATACGCCCGCTGCTGCTGTCTTGCGCTGCTTCTCGGCGCGTTCGCGCTCGCTCTTATTCAGAATCTTTTTGCGGAGACGGATCGACTTCGGCGTCACTTCGCAATATTCATCGTCGTTAAGATATTCAAGCGCCTGCTCAAGCGAGAAAATGATCGGCGTTTTCAGTCGAACCGTATCATCTTTACCTGCGGAACGAATGTTTGTGAGCGCCTTTTCTTTGCAAATGTTGACGATAATGTCGCTGTCGCGATTGTGTTCGCCGACGATCATACCTTCATATACGTCAGTACCTGGCTCAAGGAACAATACGCCGCGGTCTTCAACGCCATTCATGCCGTAGAAGGTCGATACGCCATTCTCGCTGGAGATCAGCACGCCTTGATGGCGACCGCCCACCGATGCGCCGGCAAGAGGACCATAGCTGTCAAACGCATGGTTCATAATGCCGTAGCCGCGAGTCAGCGTCAAGAAATTGGTGCGGTAGCCGATCAAGCCGCGTGCCGGAATAATGAATTCGATCCTCACTTGACCAGTCCCGTTATTGATCATATTAACCATTTCCGCTTTGCGTGTACCAAGGCTCTCCATGACGGCGCCCGTGCTTTCCTCCGGAACGTCGATCAACAGACGCTCGTATGGCTCCATCTTTACGCCGTCAATCTCTTTCACGATAACTTCCGGCTTGGAAACCTGCAGCTCGAAGCCCTCGCGGCGCATATTCTCGATCAGAATGCCAAGGTGAAGCTCGCCGCGTCCCGAAACGACGAACGCATCCGGGCTGTCCGTTTCGTCGACGCGAAGCGCTACATCCGTCTCAAGCTCTTTGAATAGACGCTCGCGAAGCTTACGCGATGTTACCCATTTGCCTTCACGGCCCGCGAACGGGCTGTTGTTGACGAGAAACGTCATTTGCAGCGTAGGCTCGTCAATTTTCAGTACAGGCAATGCTTCCGGATTAGCCGGATCCGCAATGGTTTCGCCGATGTTGATTTCACGGATGCCCGCGATCGCTACGATGTCGCCCGCTCCCGCTTCTTCAATCTCGATCCGCTTCAAGCCTTGGAAGCCGAACAGCTTCTCGATTCGGGCTTGCTTAGTCACGCCGTCGCGGTTAATGACGGCAACGGATTGGCCCTGGCGAATAATACCGCGGTTCACGCGGCCTACGGCGATACGGCCCAGATATTCGTTGTAATCCAGAAGCGTAACGAGGAATTGCAGCGGCTCTTCTACGCTCTCCGTCGGAGCCGGAATATGCTCGATTATCGTTTCGTACAGCGCCTGCATGTTCTCGTCTTGCTTCTCTACGTTTAGGCTTGCCGTGCCCATCAAAGCCGAAGCGTATACGACAGGGAAATCCAACTGCTCGTCGTTGGCGCCAAGCTCGATGAACAGGTCGAGTACCTCATCGACAACCTGCTCAGGGCTTGCGTTCGGACGGTCGATTTTATTGAGAACGACGATCGGCGTCAGATTGCTTTCCAATGCTTTGCGAAGCACGAACTTCGTTTGCGGCATGCAGCCTTCGAATGCGTCAACGACGAGAAGAACGCCGTCAACCATCTTCATGATCCGCTCTACCTCGCCGCCGAAGTCGGCGTGCCCAGGCGTATCGACGATATTAATAAGAAATTCCTTGTAATTCACGGCCGTGTTCTTGGCCAAAATCGTAATGCCGCGCTCGCGCTCCAAATCGTTGGAATCCATCGCGCGCTCTTGTACGTTTTCGTTTTCGCGGAACGTGCCGGATTGTTGAAGCAGTTTGTCGACTAACGTTGTTTTACCATGGTCAACGTGAGCAATAATTGCAATATTCCTGATGTTTTCTCTGGCTTGCATGTAAGATTTCACTCCACTTTTTTTTATTTATTAGTTTGCTGTAGGCAGGCCTGCGGCAACCGTGTCAATCACTTGTACCTTTACCAGCGTGCTTTGCGTCCGGCAACCAGCCATGCGCCGACCCCGATCAAGCAGACGGCGATCAGGTACAAGCCCCATCCCCAAATCAGCATGATGACGAAGAACGCCGCGGCGACAAGCGAAAGAATAATCGCAAGCGTTCGCGGTAATTTCGGATGGTACGTATCGAACAAATGAAACTCGTATAAGCCGATGGCAACCCCCAAAATAAATAATGGCCATAAATAGTGCATGCTGCTCCAACCGAACGCGATGCAAAAGAAGAAAATAAAGGCGTAAATTGTCAGAATCGCTCCCGGAATGAGCGCAACCGGCGGAAGCAGCCGCCCAAAAAACAGCACATGCAGCAAAATGCCGGGAATCAAAACGAATAGCGGCCAAAAATTCGTACCGATAAACGCAAATATACCAAGCTTTCCGAGCAAAATAACAGCACCCGCGATCAGAAAAAGCAGACCGATGGTGTATTGGTTTTTCGACATGCCGATGTTCCTTTCTCCAGTGGCACTTTTTTAACATTTACTAGTGTACTGGAACAGAAGGCAAAAAACCAGTGTAACCGCTAGGTTTTACACAAAAATATAGTTTACCTTATCTTTTTATTCGCAGCAATGCCACAATAATGACAATTGGGATGGACAGCACGGGTATCGCCTTCGCTAGAACGGCCAAATCGTTCGTCAGCAATCGGTGAATGGCCGGATCATGCATGAGCATTTCACCGGCGGCGTATCCCAGCAATCCTCCGCCGATATATACAAATGACGGGAATTTACGGATCATGGTACTTAAAAGCTGACTTCCCCAAATAATCATAGGTATGCTCAAGGCGATCCCGAGTAAAATAAGTACCGGCTCTCCTTCCGCGACAGCGGCGATTGCAAGCACATTATCCAAGCTCATGATGAAATCGGCGATGACGATGGTTCGGATCGCGCTGGGAAGAGAGGTCACCTTGCGCATATTGTGGTATTCCTCGGCGTGAGCCGATGCGTCAGTCACCAGCTTCACGGCGATCATGAACAACAGGATGCTGCCGCACGCTTGCAGATATGGCACCTGCAGCAGCGTTAGCGCGACAAGAGTCAGCACGCACCGCAAGAGCACCGCTGCAGCCGCGCCCCAAATAACTGCTTTGCGCCGCTGTTTATATGGCAGCTGCTGGCTTGCAAGGGCAATGACAACGGCATTGTCCCCGCTTAAGAGCACATTGATAAACAAGATTTGGATAAAAATGATCAAACTGTCCACAGCATACGCCCTCCTTATGAAAGCACCCGTCTATGAACGGTATGTCTGAGATGGACAGGTTATGTTTCCGATTTTTTTTTGAATCCTTTTCCGCTTCCGCACGTAAGAACAATAAATATCACTGCGCTCAGAAGAAAAGGAGGACAAAAAGGCAATGGACATTTTATCGCTAGATTTTTTATCTGCACTTATTACGATCGTCTTTATCGACCTTATTCTTGCCGGCGATAATGCCATCGTGATCGGGCTTGCAGCTCGAAAACTGCCTAAGGATCAGCAAAAGAAAGCCGTCATATGGGGAACCGTCGGGGCCGTCGGCATTCGGGCAATCGCCACCGTACTCGTAGTATATCTGCTAAACATTCCTTGGCTCATGCTCGCAGGCGGCATCCTGTTGCTGTGGATTGCGTATAAGCTGCTCGTCGATAACGAGGAACACGGCAACATCACAGCAGGCAACACGCTATGGCAATCGGTACGCACGATCATCATCGCCGATGCCGCAATGGGCCTTGACAACGTCATTGCGGTCGCAGGCGCAGCGCACGGCAGCGTACCGCTTGTACTGCTCGGGCTGATCATCAGCATTCCGATCGTCGTATGGGGCAGCACGCTATTCATTAAGCTGATCAATAAGCTGCCTTGGATCGTATACGTCGGCTCCGGCGTACTCGCTTATACGGCAGCGAAAATGATCACGCACGAAATGAAGCTGGAAGAGTTCTTCAACAGCAACCCGGCCTTCGAATGGTCCTTCATGATTCTCATCGTCATCGTTATTATTGTTGCAGGTCTATGGAAAAACTCGTCGCGCAGCAGAGCGGCAGGAATGGAAAAAAGCAGGGAAACCCATTAAGGGTTCCCTGCTTTTTTTATTTTCGTTTCAGAACCAGCTGTCCTCGCCTGCCGTTTCTACGACATTGCGAATCTCCGGCGAAATGATCATCAGCTCGGTGCCGGCCACCGCTTCCTCAATCATGGCGTCCAATCCTTCGATTCGCTGCTCGGTTTTCTGGACGATGGTAAGGTTCGGGTTGGTGCTCGGCGATTTTGGCACGAACAGCGTACAGCAATCCTCATAAGGGAGTATGGATGTTTCGTAAGTGCCGATTTCGCGGGCAATCCGGATAATTTCATTTTTATCCATCGTAATAAGCGGGCGCAGCAGCGGCAGCTCCGCGGCACGCCCGATCACATTCATGCTGCCGAGCGTCTGGCTGGCTACTTGACCCAAGCTGTCGCCGGAGACAAGCCCTAGCGCCCCTGACGTTTCCGCCAGCCTCTCCGCGATTCGCAGCATGGAACGGCGCATCAGCGTAATGATAAGCGAATCCTGTCCAGCCTGCGCCAAGGCCGTCTGAATGTCCGTGAAAGAGACGAGATGCAGCTTGATCGGGGCGCCGCTAAAGCGGGAAAGCCTTCTGACCAAGTCAATGACCTTTTCCTTCGCCTTATCGCTTGTATATGGATAGCTATGGAAATGAACCGCCTCGATCTCAAGCCCTTGTCTCATGCCCAGGTAGCCGGCAACGGGGCTGTCGATGCCGCCGGACAGCAGCAGCATCGCCTTGCCATTCGTGCCATAAGGATAACCGCCCGCAGCCGGAACAACGCTGCTGTACACATATGTGCCTTCCGGTTGGATTTCGACGCGAAGCTCAACCTGGGGCTTCCTTACGTCGACTTGAAGTCCCAGCATCTCGCGCAGCACATAACCGCCGACCAAATGATTCATTTCCTGCGAATCATGCGGATACTTCTTGTCTACGCGGCGTGCGGACACTTTGAAGGTGGACGGACGTTCGGGCAGCGACTGCATAACCTCAAGCGCAGCGCCGCGGATAGTTTCAAGCTCACTGGCAACTTGGCGAATCGGACTGAACGAAACGATGCCGAATACATCCTTCAGCTTCGCTGCAATCTCTTCATACGGTTCGCCGTTCAACGTGATGTACATCCTGCCGTACGTGCTCTTTATTTCCGCGTTTTCGTAAGCGCGGATCGCCTTTCGAACCTGCTGCTCCAATCGTTTATCGAATTTCCCGCGGTTCTTGCCTTTCATCGTAAATTCGCCGAAGCGAATAAGGATCATATCCGGATTCATGCTCATGCTCGTTTACCCCTTCCTCTCCAGCGGCTTCAGCTTCTCTACGACCTTCCGCAGCATGCTGCACAGCCATTCGAGATCCGCTTCGCCGTGCTCGTCGCCGAAGCTGAGGCGAATCCCGCTTGCCGCGCGCTCATGAGAGCCGTGCATCGCCATCAGTACGCGGCTTGGCTCCTCGCTCTTAGACGAGCAGGCCGATTTGGTGGAGGCCAAAATACGATGCTTCTCCAGCATGTGAACGATGACCTCTGGCTTCATGCCGGGATAGGAAAAGTTCACGACGTGAGGAGCGGCGCTTGCAGGCTCTGTCCCGCCGTTCAAGACAAGCTCCGGTATTGCTTCGATGGATCCTAGAAGCCGTTCGCGCAGCCGCTGCATCCTCTCCGCTCGTTCAGGCTGGCTTTCCATCGCCATCCGAAACGCCTTGGCCGATGCAACGATCGCCGGCACATTCTCCGTCCCCGGCCGCAGCTCCCGCTCCTGGCTGCCTCCGACTACCAGCGGCGCTATTGCCGTTCCCTGCCGAACGTACAGCAAGCCGACGCCTCTTGGTCCTTTCACTTTATGCGCCGAAGCCGTAAACAGGTCGACATTCCAGCCGGCAGGATCGACCGGCAGCTTGCCGACGCTTTGAACGCCGTCCACATGGAACAGAATGCCCCGGCGCTGCTTTAGCAGACGGCCGATATCGGCGATTGGCTGTATGGCGCCAACCTCGTTATTCACATGCATGATACTGACCAGAATCGTCTCGTCGGTCAGCGCCGCTTCGACATCCGCAGCGGATACGACGCCGCGCGAATCGACCGGCACATAAGTAACTCGGAAGCCTTCCCGCTCCAGCGCCTTGAACGTATCGTAGACGGATGGATGCTCCACTTCCGACGTAATCAGATGATTGCCGCGTTTTCGATTTTGGCGCGCCGCACCCGCAATGGCAATATTGTTGCCCTCCGTACCGCCGGATGTGAATATCCATTCCTTCGCTTCCGTTCCCGGAAACAACGCAGCGACCGCGGCTCGAGCCCGCTCCAGCAAATTGCGCGCTTCCTGGCCGCTGCGGTGCAGTGACGACGGATTCGCATAATGCTTCGCCATCACCTCCGCCATCGTGCGGATGACTTCCTCATGCGGCGGCGTCGACGCGCAGTGGTCAAAATAATACATCATTCAGCTTCCTCTCATTTGGGCCAGCTCCTATAAATTCGAAAAAGATCAGCGAGGATGCCCGGCCTGGCGATAATGCCTTTGCCATAGACGCTCCCCGTGATCTCTTATTGTTTCCATTTATGCGGCTCACAGTCTCTAGATCGAACCATCGTATAGCTCTTTAGCGCGTTGTACCTTCGCCACATAGCGCTGCGTCTCGCTTGGAAGCAAGTGGAGCAGGCCGCCAAAGTCTCCATCCGACTTAATGCCGGCACGGTCAACCCGGCCTGGTCCGGCATTATAAGCTGCCAGCGCCGCCTGCTCGTTGCCTTCGTATTTGCGCATTAAATAAGCGAGGAACTTGGTTCCGCCTTCGATATTTTGCTGGGGATCGAACGAATTCGCAACGCCAAGTCCACGGGCTGTCCCATCCATCAGCTGCATGAGGCCCTTCGCTCCGGCAGAGGATTCCGCCAGCGGATTATAAGACGATTCCGTATGTATGACCGCTTTAATCAATGCGGGGTCTACGCCGTATTTGGCCGCTGCATCCTGAATGTACGCCTCAAAGGCAGTACCGCTGGCCGAAGCAACATCTGATTCAAGCCCAGTTGCTCGAAGCATCGGAGCCAATCCTCCGCCGAGCGCTTCAAGCGGCGATAAGCCGGGCGACGCCGGTATATTTGAAATGGAGGTTGCTCCCGTTCCGCCGGCCATATATTGCTGAAGCAGCGAATCGAACATCGAGGAGCCGTTCTGTCCGTCCGTCGATGAAAGGACATTTTCATATCCGTTCAGATCCAAGCTTGGCATCAGCTGCAGCTGAAGAAGCGATTTCATAATACGCGGATCAATGTTCATGATGTACCTCCAAATCGGTCAGTCCGACACCAGTCAGCACTATTTTACAACCTTTCCGCCTATTCCGCCAGTGTATAGTTAGTCCCAGAGGGTACAATCGCCAGTGAAAGAAGCCGCCCCGAGCAAGCAACGCTCGAAACGGCTTCGATCTATCCATTAGGTTATGGCATAGTAAAGGGGAACAAGAACCAAATAAGCAGCCGCCGCGATAAATCCGAGCGTAATGGACCAAACGCCAAGCCCTCGCGCACCCTGCCTGTAAGCGATGAAACCGACAACGATGGCCGTAGCACCCAGCACAACCGGCCAAACGATCCAAGACAGCACCGCTATAATGAGCGCCGCCCAGCCGGTCATCCGGCCTGCGGATTTCGTTTCGCGGACAGCCTCATTGGTGAGATGATTGCTCTCGCGCGTCGGATAGTACTTGATCGAATGGTTGGGGACGGCAATCTCGGCAGCCATTTCTTCGTTATACGCCTTCATGTCTGAATGATACAAAGGATTAGTCGATGAATCATCATGCGGGCTAAGCGAAAAATGTCTCTCCGAATCGCGTTCCATCAAGCTTCACTCCTTCGCTTTAAAGGTATGACAGCAAGTTGTTGCCCTGTTGGCTGCATGGTCTTGGTGACCGCCGCCAAATCCTTCTTCAGCAAATTCCGTGTCAAAATGCTTGTTCGCGTGACTGTCGATGTCGATTTCGATTTTCTTGGCATTGCACTGATTTCCTTCTTTCCAGAAGGTACAGTTCGAAACGCTGCAGCTTACGCCATTTGGCATAAATAAATCACCCCCGGTATCAAGTTGCCCGTACCGGGGGTGCGTTATGCCTTCCTTATTTTTGACCCTGCATACGGCGCTGGGTCATATAGTCGCTCTCATAATAAGACAAATCGTCGCGAAGCTCCTCGTACACCTTCGAAACGGTCAACACGATATCGCGCGCTGCACGTACCGGTTTCTTGCGGAAACGGATCGCATCTTGTCCAGTATAAGCGTAACGGCCATCCTCGGAATAGCATTCGTTCTTCGGATAGAAAAATGCGTTTACGCATTGATGGTAAGCCTCATAAAGACCGCGCTCCGCAAAATCAATATCGAAATTAGGCCGTCTCAGCGCTACTCCAAGCTTCTCGTACGCAACCTCGGAGAAAACAAGCATGTGACGGAGGTCAGCAAGCAAACCTTTATAGAAAAGCTCGGAATCGCTTCCTTGGTCTTCCTGCGTAAGCTGCGGAAGCGCGTATTGATTCAAAAACGTCTCCAAATGGCCGACTGCAAGTTTCAGTTTGTCTCTCGTTGATTCGCTAATCGCTTTTACGTTAGTCGAAGGCATTATTGGTAGATCCCCTTTCATCTTCGCAAACAATACTTAAATCACCAACATCGTACCACAAAATGCAAGCAGATGGTACTCCGGATTGCCGAAGGCAGCCGTATATTTTCGGCTTGCCCACGTTACTCTAAGACAAGCGGCCGCATTCGGCCTGCAGATTTTTTCGGGATAGCCATTCGAGGAGGTATTCACCATGACGAGGCGAAAGTGGATCGGCTGGTTCAGTGTACTGGCAGCCATCGCTTTGCTTATTCCGCTCACCCCTTGGTTCAGCTCGCCAAGTCCGGCTAACAGAGAGAAAAACGCCCCGGTGCGCACCATGTCCGTTCATCACGAACGCCAGCTAAAGCTTGCAACCGTCAAGCATGACATGGAAGCGACCGCCTTGCTATGTCAGTCCGAGTGCGCGAAAAATTTTCAGAAGCTGATGAAGCATGAAGCGGAAATTACGACGAATGAACATCATTTGTCCCATTTGATGAAGATGCATAAACAGATGATTTTTGTGTGGTGGCGTCATCAGGGACACTCGATTACGAAAGGCAGCATGCCTGATTCGGCGCGGCTTGCTGAACTTATTACAGAAGCGAAGCGGCAAGTGATTTCGGGCAAACCATATACCTCCTCTCCAATTCAGCTTGACGGCCACCGGTACATGGTCATCGGCGAGCCTGACAGGGAGCATAAGGGAGACGGGATCGCCGGACTTCTGCTGCAGGATATCGTGACCAAAATTGAAGGGCATCAGAAGCGGAATCTAAGACTCGTCCCTTATCCGGCAGAGGGCAAATACAAGATCGAATCGGTGAAGCCGAATTCTACCAAAGACATTACGGTCAGAACAGGCGAGGACAACGGCAATGCCAGCCATTACCATATGAATGAGGTTGTCGTGAAATTCCGTCAGCAGCCGAACGCGGACCAATTAGCGCAAATTAAGCGGGACATTACCGCCCTTTCCATGAAAAAATTAGGTTATACGTACGTTTTCCGTTCCAGAGCGATGGATGCGGAAGCGATGATGCGTTATTTCATAACGAGCTGGAATGTGGTGTATGCCGAGCCTCATTATTTATATATGACGAATGCGGAGCCGGATATTATTCCGAATGATGCTCTTTATTCGCAATATCAATGGAATTTGCCCATTATCGAGACCGAGAAGGGCTGGAGCGTTTCCAAAGGAAACAACGGCGTGCTGATTGCCGTGCTCGATACCGGCGTACAGCTCGATCATCCAGACTTGAAAGGCAAGCTTGCGGAGGGGACCAATCTGGTCATTTCCGATACTCCGCCAGAGGATGACGTCGGCCATGGCACGCATGTCTCCGGCATAATTGCAGCAGCCGTTAACAATGGAGAAGGCGTCGCGGGCATGACATGGTACAACAAGGTGCTGCCGGTCAAAGTGCTCGATAGCAGCGGCGCAGGTTCTACGTATACGGTAGCCGAAGGCGTCATCTGGGCGACCGATCACGGCGCCAAGGTCATTAATATGAGCCTCGGCAATTACGCGGAGGCGCAATTCCTGCATGACGCGGTCAAATACGCGTACGACCATGATGTCGTGCTCATTGCCGCAAGCGGAAATGACAATACGGAACGGCCCGGCTATCCGGCGGCCTATCCGGAAGTGTTCGCCGTCGGTTCGACGAACTCCGATGGCACTCGCTCGACGTTCTCTAATTACGGCGATTATATCGACGTCGCGGCCCCCGGCTTCAGCATCGCGAGCACCTATCCGGGAAGCCAGTATGCCGCACTCTCCGGCACGTCAATGGCCAGCCCGCATGTCGCAGCGCTGGCAGGCTTGATCCGGTCGATCAATCCGGAGCTGACCAACGTCGAAGTCATGGATATCATGCGCAATTCGTCCAAAGATCTAGGCGATAAAGGAAAAGACAAATATTTCGGCTACGGCCAAATCGACGTTGTCCGCGCGCTTCAGGCGGCACAGCAATCGAAGGTGTCGCTGCAGCAGTTTCCGCAGCAGGTTGAACGCCGCTTGGCCCAAATCGCCAGCAAATATCAGAGCTAGATGAAATCAATATCCTAGCAAACGAAATAACCCGCAAGGCATAAGCCTTGCGGGTTATTTGAGCATTATGGAAAGCTTGCCGTAAGCCGGGTTCTGTGCTTCTTGTGGTATGACGGGAACTACCCTCCCACGTATGAAGCGACAATCATCTATCTAGGCCGGTCATTGCTAACCGGCTCAAGCGACCAACCCGAACGCGCCCCGGGCAGAGGTGCAGCTCGAAGCTGCTGCGTTCTCTCGGTCTTGCTCCAGATGGGGTTTACCAGCCCCATTGTCACCAATGGCGCTCGTGGTCTCTTACACCACGGTTCCACCCTTACCTGTGCCGGCTTATGCAGCCGGCCATCGGCGGTCCATTTCTGTGGCACTATCCTTCGGCTCGCGCCGACTGGACGTTATCCAGCATCTTTGCCCTACGGAGCCCGGACTTTCCTCTCGCGGCAACAAGGCCGCCAGCGATTGTCTGTCAAACTTTCCGTGTACAACACAGTATACTAACTTCCTAACGAAAGCTCAAGAGCTGAATCTTTTCCTCTACAGGAAATGAAACGGCTCTGTCTCCACTTGGGAGGAAATAGCCTCGGTCGCGTATTTACGCTGCTGAAGCTCACGGCGAAGCCAATCGGCGACGCGAGGCTTCATCAGCTTCTCGATGTTATGGCCGGGATCGATAATCGAGAGCCCCGCCATTGCGGCGTCATGCGCGGTATGGTAATCGATGTCGCCCGTCACCAGCACGTCTGCGCCGGCGAAAATCGCACGGCTGACGTAGCGCGAGCCCGAGCCGCCGAGTACCGCTACCTTGCGCACATCGCGGTCAAGGTCGCCGACAACGCGCAGCGCAGGAACCTCGAACGCTTCCTTGGCCTTTTCCGCCAGCTCACGCAGCTTCATCGATGCAGGCAGCTTTCCTACGCGACCTAACCCAAATACTCGTCCCTTGAGGTCAACCGGGTACAAGTCATAGGCAACTTCTTCATACGGATGCGCCTTCAGCATCGCTTGGACCACTTTCCGATGCACGCTGGAAGGCACGATCGTTTCAATCCGGATCTCCTGCACCCGCTCAAGCTTGCCCTGCTCGCCGATAAACGGCTGTGCGCTGTTGCCCGGCAGGAAGGTGCCAATCCCTTCGATGTTAAAACTGCATTGGCTGTAGCCGCCGATATCGCCCGCGCCCGCGTTCCACAGCGCCTGCAGCACCTGCTCGTGATGGCTCTTCGGAACGAACACGACAAGCTTGTATAGCTTATCGGTATGCACGTCCTCAAGCGAAGAGCGGCCTTCCGCCGGCAGCCCCAGCATGTCGGCCATCCAATCGTTGATGCCGCCATCGGCGACATCCAGGTTCGTGTGCGCGATATAGACGGCGATATCGTTCTTGATCAGCTTCTCATACAGCTTGCCGGCCGGCGTGGACGTGTCCAGCTTCGCCAGCGGCCTATAAATAATCGCATGATGGGCGATGATCAGCTCCGCCCCGAGCGCGATAGCCTCATCTACGACTTCGTCCGTCACGTCCAGCGCGACAAGCGCTTTGCTGATAACCTTTTGCAGCGTGCCGAGCTGAAGCCCGATTTTGTCGTTCTCCATCGCAATATGCTTCGGAGCCAGCTGCTCTATAAGCTGGATGACGGTTTGGCCGTTGGCAAACATGACAGCACCTCCTCGATTCCCTTCATCTCGCTCCGCAGCTGCGCTTCTTTCCCGCGCGACTCCGCCGTGTCCGATTGGCCAACCTGCTTGCAAATCCACTCAAGCTTGGTCCGCTCAAGCCGCCATTTGCTGTGCAGCACCTCGGTAGGCCGGCGCAGCAAATACGGTCCCATGCGATATAGCCATTCTAGTTTCGCTTCCTCATCCATCGAAGGGACCGCCGCTAATATCGCAGGATTATAAACGTCCTCATTGGTAACGGCAGCCGGACTATGCTGCTTATGCAGCGCATGCAGCACCTCGTAGATGCGGCCGTCCTCTTCAAGAATCTCTTCCGTTTGGAGCACATAACCATGCTTAACCAGCCATTTGCGCACGATTTCTTCGCCTACGTTCGGCTGCAGCACCAGCTCTCGTACCCCTTCAAGCTTGCCGGCGATCCTGCCCGCCTCGAGAATATCCGCCATCAGACTGCCGCCCATGCCGGCGACCGTAACCGTATCGGCCTCGCCTGGCACTAACACTTCCAGTCCGTCTCCCTGACGGACCTCGATCCTCTTCGTAAGCCCTGCCTCGGCTACTTGGCGCTTCGCCGCCTTAAAAGGTCCCGTATTCAATTCTCCCGCAATCGCAGCCGGGCATTTGCCGCTCTGCAGCAAATAGACCGGCAGCAGCGCATGATCCGAACCGATGTCCGCAACCCGTGCTCCCTCCGATACGAAATCGGCAATTTGCTGCAATCTTTTTGACAACTTTATCATCTTAAGCAACCCACGCAATCCATTGTTTTCGAAGCGAGAACAGCAATGTGCCTCCCGCAATAATTTTGACCATTAGCTGCAATTGCATGCCAATCTGATCTTCCGCAAATATAACCGTATACAGCTCGGGCATAAACCAAGCCAATGCGCCGGCAACGAACAGAATCGATGCCACCGGCCGCGTCCAGCGATGGAAAAACCAGCTGCACCAGCCGAATACGAACGATGCCGGCAGCCAGTAGAGCTGAATTTCGAACCACTTCGGCGATTCCGTATTGTTGGCCAGCAGCCAGGCATAAACGAGGAAGGAAGCCATCCAGCCGCACAGATGAAGCAGCGGTATCCGAGCGCCGATACCGAAGGCGATCCAGAACAGCGAGCAAAAGGCAAGCAGGCCGGCCTTCCAGCCCCATGCGTCCATTTCGTGAAGCTGAAGCAAATATAAACCGGCCCCTACCATGAGCAGCATGCCGGCACCGATCAATCCGATCCCGACGGATTCGTTCTTCACCCGGTAACGATGGCCGATCAGAAGCAGCGTAAAGACGCCGGTTATCGACACAGCAATTTGCAATAGCGGATGAAATTCGCTAAAATAAAGAAAAACAAAGCAGATCAAGGAAAAAATTCCAAAAACAAGGAGCCATTGCTTGAGCGAAGCTCCTTTTACCATAACTGCCGCCCGACCCGTAAAGGTAACCGGCGTACGAGTTTCTCCTTCTTCCATATACAAATTGAGCAGAAAATCACAATATTGTTCAGGAAGCAGTTTGCTGCGCTGCCAATGCTCGATTTCTCTTACGATGGTCTTGCGGCGCTCTTGATCCATAAGGGTTCTGTTATTCCTCTCACACGGCGTTCGTTTGACGGAAGGAAAAAAGACCTTGCTGCTTTACGCAGAAAGGTCCCGGTTGTTATTCAAGAAAATCTTTCAGCCGCTTGCTTCTCGACGGATGGCGAAGCTTGCGAAGCGCTTTGGCTTCGATTTGGCGAATCCGTTCGCGAGTGACGCCGAACACCTTGCCGACTTCCTCCAGCGTACGCGTACGGCCGTCATCGAGACCGAAACGCAGCCTCAGCACGTTCTCCTCACGCTCGGTGAGCGTATCCAGCACGTCTTCCAGCTGTTCCTTCAGCAGCTCGTATGCGGCAGCATCTGCCGGCGCGAGCGCCTCCTGATCCTCGATAAAGTCGCCCAAGTGCGAATCGTCTTCTTCCCCGATCGGTGTCTCCAGCGATACCGGCTCCTGTGCGATCTTCATGATCTCGCGCACTTTCTCGGTGCTTAGATCCATCTCAGCCGCAATCTCTTCCGGGCTCGGCTCGCGGCCCAGCTCCTGCAGCAGCTGACGGGAAACCCGAACAAGTTTATTGATCGTTTCCACCATATGAACCGGAATCCGGATCGTACGGGCTTGGTCCGCAATCGCGCGCGTAATCGCTTGTCTGATCCACCAAGTCGCATACGTACTGAACTTGTAGCCCTTCGTATGGTCGAACTTTTCAACCGCCTTGATAAGACCCATGTTGCCTTCTTGAATGAGATCCAGAAACAGCATGCCGCGCCCAACATAACGTTTAGCGATACTGACCACGAGCCTGAGGTTCGCTTCCGCAAGCCTGCGCTTCGCTTCTTCGTCCCCGTTCTCGATCCGCTTAGCAAGCTCAACCTCGTCGTCCGCCGACAACAAAGGCACCCGTCCGATTTCTTTTAAATACATGCGAACCGGATCGTTGATTTTGATGCCGGGCGGGAGCGCCAGATCATCATCGAAATTGAAGTCGTCAGTTTCGCGCTCCTGATCATCCCGATTGCTCATCGGATGATCATCGTCGTTTTCATTCACCACTTCAATGCCGATATCATCGAGCTGCTCGAAAAACTCATCGATTTGCTCCGGATCCTGATCGAATGGGGAAAGCTTCTCCATAATCTCTTTGTACGTTAAGGAGGATCTTTTCTTTCCGTGCTCAATCAGCTGTTCTTTGACGAGTTCCAGCTTCTGTTCAGTATCCAATTCAGTATGTTGATCATTCGCCATAATCCGACTCCCTCCTCCCTAGAAACGATCATCCTGCCGACCTTTAAGCTGTCTCTCTAGGGCATTCATTTCAATTGCAATTTGTGCCGCTTTCAACATGTCCCCGGAACGTTCCGCACGTACCATAGCTTCCTTCTTCAGCTCGATTTCACGAAACTTTGGCACCTTCAAGATTTCATTCACGTAATCGGCGAGCAGATGCTCGTCGAACGGAATGTCATCATCCGTCATGAGAATCGAAGCGGCTGTCCGTTCAAGGCGGTCATCCTGGAGCGATGCGATGAACCGACTGACATCCGGATCATGTCCTTGCGCATAGTAAGCATATAAGTAAGCAGCAAGCGCTGCGTGATCCTCTACATTGAAAGCTTCTCCAAGCTTCTGATGCACCGTGCTCGCTATATCCGCGTCCTGAAGCATCCATGCAAGCAGCTTGCGTTCAGCGACCTGATAAGCGGGCAAAATAGGCGGTGCAGAGGACGTACGACGGTTCTCGCGGTTCTCGCGGTTTTCATTCCTACCATTATTCCACGAATTGTCGTTATTATCCCTTTGCGGTTTCATTTTTTGCAGCTGCTGCCGCCGTTCAAAGCAGTCCTGCTTCAAAGAATCCAGAGACATATCGAACTCACGGGACAGCTCCTTTAAATAAAACTCCCGCTCTGTAGGAGAATCAAGTACGGCAACGATGCCAACAGCTTCGAGCAGGTAGTTTTTCTGTCCCTCTTCTTCTAGGAGTATATGGTTTTTTTTAGCCGTTAGTAGTTTAAATTTCGTTGATGATACCGGATGTTCGATCGTTTCGCGCATGAAAGCTTCCGCGCCATTCTTCTCGATGTACTCGTCCGGATCCATCCCTTTCGGCAGCATCGCAACCTGAACACGCAATCCTGCCCGCTCCAGAATAGGAATCGTCTTCAGCGCCGCAGCTTGTCCGGCATTGTCTCCGTCGTAACAGATCACGGCTTCGTCGACATTGCGCTGCAAGATAGCGGCATGCTCGTCCGTCAGCGCCGTTCCCATGGATGCAACGCCGTTATGCACGCCGGCGCTCCACGCTTTAATCACATCCATATAGCCTTCGAACAGTACGATACGGCGGCTCTTGCGCATTGCCGTTCGGGCATGATGAAAGTTATACAGGTTGCGGCTCTTGTTGAACAGCATCGTCTCGGGTGAGTTCAAATACTTGGGCTGTCCTTCTCCAAGCATCCTGCCTGCCAACGCAATGACCTTGCCGTCGCGGTTCCAGATCGGAAACATGATCCGGTCGCGAAACCGATCGATGTAGCCGCTCTTGTCCTGCTTGGCAATCAGCAGTCCGCCTTTCTCCATCAGCGCGCTGTCAAACTCGCGCTTCTCGAGGAAACGCGAGAGCGTGTCCCATTCCGGAGGCGCATAACCGATCATGAAGTGATCGATCTGCTTGTCCGTCACGCCGCGCTTGCGTAAATACTGAAGGGCTGCCTGGCCATGCGTCGTATTCATAAGCAAATAATGATACAGCTTGACGGCCAGCTCATGCGCCTTGATCAGAGTATCGCGATCGCCCCCGTCAGCGGAGTTGTTTCGTGCCTGCACCCCTGACCAGGTGATCGGGATGCCCGCTTCCTCCGCCATCGCGCGGACGGCTTCCGGAAACGAGTATTCTTCGATCTCCTCGATAAACTTGATGGCATTGCCGCCTTTGCCGCACCCGTAGCAATAAAAAATTCCCTTCTCCGGAGTAACGGTAAACGACGGGGATTTCTCCGAGTGAAAGGGACAAAGCCCCTTCATGTATTTCCCGTGCTTCGAGAGGTGAACGTACTTACCTACCGTCTCGACAATGTCGTGATGCCTGAGCACCGCTTCAATGACGGAGTCCGGTATTTTCTCGTATGCCATAGACCTTCACCTTCATCCCAAATAACAAGTAATACTATTCGCTACGCCTAAGCATTCTCCTGCCGAGTTTGCAAAACTTTTGTCAGCTTTTGCTGAAAACGCTCGCGGTCCTCGCCCGACATGGCTTTAGGTCCCTTGGTCCGCCCGCCGCCCCTGCGTTTCTTAGCCAGTTCATGCCTGCGTTCCATTAAATAATCGATGTTGCTGTCATCATATTGCTGGCCTCGCGGCGACAGTGCGATCGCGCCTTTGGACAGCACAATCGTTGCAAGCCCGAAATCCTGCGTAACGACAATGTCGCCGCGCAGGACGTGGTTTGCAATGTATAAGTCGACGGACTGATCGCTTCGGTCCACCTGCATAATCGAAACTCCCGGCTCCTCTTGAAGCCGGTGATCGTGCGACGCGACCATCAGCACCGGAACGGCGAAATTCCGAGCCACTTCGACAATCTCCGATTTAACCGGACACGCATCAGCATCTACGACAATCGTTGGTTTTTCCGACATTGCTTGCATCACCGCATCTTCTTGTAGCTACCGTACTATTATATACGGCAAATAACCAAAAAATCCTGCACCCGTCCGGGCATCAATTGGATTCGATGTATTCCAGGATCAAGCTAGCGGTTTCTTCGACTGCCCGGTGGGAAACGTCGATCACCAAACAGCCGATTTGGTCGGTGATTTGGGCCGCGTATTTCAGTTCCCGCTCGATTCTCGACGTAGTCGCATAGGCGGCGCTGTCAGGCAAGCCTAACGCTTTCAGCCGTTCCTTGCGGATCCCGTTCAAGTAGTCGATATCGATCGTAAGACCGACAACCTTTTCCTTCGGAATTTGGAAGAGCTCTGCGGGCGGGTCAAGCTCCGGCATGAGCGGAACGTTCGCAACCTTGTACTGCTTATGGGCCAGATACATGGAAAGCGGCGTCTTCGACGTGCGGGATACGCCGACCAGCACGATATCCGCCTTCAGAATCCCTGTCGTGTCGCGCATGTCGTCGTACTTGACGGCGAACTCGACGGCTTCCACCTTGCGAAAATAATTCTCGTCAAGCACATGGTTAAGGCCCGGCTCTTGGCGTGATTTACGGCCCGTCTTTTCCTCCAGGTTCGCAATAAGCGAACCCAAAAGGTCTATCGCCGTCACTTGATGCGTGTCCGCAAATTCGACCATCCGTTCGCGGAGCCCGGGAATAACAAGCGTATACAGCACGATTGCTCCTTGTTCCTTGGCCAGCAGCACAAACCGTTCGAGCGAAGCTTCATCGTGAACGAACGGCGCTCTGCGGATGTCCGCATGAATGGGATGAAACTGGGCTACGGCAGCCCTGACGACGAGCTCGCCGGTATCTCCGGCGGAATCGGAAACGACGTAAATGATCACTTCAGGCTGCGTATCTGTAGCCATTTTCATTCCCTCCTAAAGCTGCGCTAGCTGCGCAGAACGCTTAACTACCATACCAGCTTCGAAAAATCCGCCACTTTCGTTACGCTGCCCGCGATAGCGGCAAGCGTCGCGAGCCGGTTGGCGCGCAGCGCCTCGTTGTCGGCCATAACCATGACCTTGTCGAAGTAGGCGTTGATCGGCGCCTTCAAGCCAGCCAGTTTGACGATCGCCTCCGCCGTACGGCCTTCTTCCACAAGATTCGCGATATCGGCCTGCGCCTCGGACCATGCGCGGTAAAGCGCGCCTTCCGCCTCGTCCGCGAACAAAGCTTCGCTTACTTCTTTCGACGCCGCTTTCGCCGCAAGGTTGCATACGCGATTCAACGCGTCGACAACGGTCTTGAATTCTTCGCGCCGCTCGCCGGCAGCGGCAGCCATCACCGCAGCGGCACGGTCAACCGTTTGGCGCAGATCATCGTAACCGACTGCCATAACCGCATCGACGGCATCGTAACGGACGCTCTGCTCGGTCAGCACGTTCTTCACGCGCAGCGAGAAAAATTCATACAGGTCTTTACGGATGTCCGCTGCATCCCGTTTCAACGTACGCGCAGCATGCACCTCAAGCGCAAGATCAAACAGCGTGCTGAGCGGCAGCTTCAAGCCATGCGCGAGCACGATCTGGACGATGCCGGCCGCTTGACGGCGCAGCGCGTACGGGTCCTGCGAGCCTGTAGGCAGAATGCCGATCGAGAAGCAGCCGACGATCGTATCGATTTTGTCCGCAAGGCTGACAAGCGCGCCGACCAAGGATGCAGGCGCACGGTCGCCGGCAAAGCGAGGCTGATAGTGCTCGTTGATCGCTTTGGCGACGGCTTCGCTCTCTCCCGCTTTGCGCGCGTAGTCTTCGCCCATGATGCCTTGCAATTCAGGGAATTCATAAACCATTTGCGTAACCAAATCGAATTTGCAAATCGCCGCAGTACGGGCTGCGTCCGTCGCCGTTTGCGCATCCGTGCTGAGCGCCTCGGACAGTTTCTCCGTCGTCGCCACGATGCGGCGCACTTTATCGGCTACCGTGCCAAGCTCTTCGTGATAGACGATCGCCTCCAGCTTTGCCAGCGCGTCCGCAATCGCGAGCTTCTGATCCTCCGCATAGAAAAACTTCGCATCCGATAGACGCGCACGAAGTACCTTTTCGTTGCCTTTGGCAACCGACTCGATCGATGTACGGTCGCCGTTGCGCACCGTTACGAAGAACGGAAGCAGCTTGCCGTTCTCATCTAATACCGGGAAGTACCGCTGATGCTCTCTCATCGACGTAATCAGCACTTCCTGCGGGATGTTCAGGAACGACGGGTCGAACGTGCCGAACAGCGCGTTCGGATATTCAACGAGGAACACGACTTCCTCGAGCAAGTCTTCTTTAATGGCGATTTGCCAGCCCTTCTCGGCGGCGAGCGCGTTGATTTGAGACACAATCAGCGCTTCGCGTTCAGCGGTATCCACGATTACCTGCTGCTCTCTCAGACGCTCCACGTACTGCGAAGGCTCGGCAATCACCGTATCGCTGCCAAGGAAACGATGGCCGCGCGATTGCTTTCCGCTCTGAACAGCCGTGATCTCAAGCGGCACGACGTCTTCGCCGAACAGCGCCACAAGCCAGCGGATCGGACGGACGAAACGCAGGTCATAGCCGCCCCAACGCATGTTTTTCGGGAAGGACATCGACGTAATGATCGAGGTCAAGCCTTCCGGAAGCACATCGCTCGTAACCGTACCGATGCTGCTTTTGTTGGCGTAAACGTACTCGACGCCGCCAAGCTCTTTAAAGAAGAAATCTTCCGGCGCAACGCCTTGGCTGCGCGCGAAGCCGAGCGCCGCTTTGCTCCATTCGCCCTGCTCGTTCAAGGCGATTTTGCGGGAAGGGCCTTTCACTTCTTCGTTCACATCCGCTTGCTTCTCCTCGACGTCGCGAACGAGAACCGCAATACGGCGAGGCGTGGCGTAAGCTTCGACCGAACCATGTCCGATTCTCGCAGCCTCCAGCCATTTGGCCGTCTTTTCTTTCAGTTGATTCATAGCGCCGCGGACGAAACGGGCCGGCACCTCTTCAAGTCCGATTTCAAGCAGAAGGTCTTTAGCCATTATCGTTCACTCCTTTCTTCAGCATCGGGAATCCGAGTCTTTCGCGCTCTTCCAAATAGGTCGCCGCGCATGCGCGGGCAAGATTACGGACGCGCATAATGTAGCCCGTACGCTCCGTCACGCTGATCGCGCCGCGCGCGTCGAGCAGGTTGAACGTATGCGAGCATTTCAAGACGTAATCGTAAGCCGGGAAGACAAGCTTATGCTCCATGGTCTTCTTCGCTTCTTCTTCATACATGTTGAACAGCGAGAACAACATCGCCGTATCGGACGTTTCAAACGTATATTTCGAATGCTCGAATTCCGGCTGCAGGAACACGTCGCCGTATGTGACGCCGTCCACCCACTCCAGGTCGAACACGTTTTCTTTCTCTTGAATGTACGAAGCAAGGCGTTCCATGCCGTACGTAATCTCAACGGCAACCGGATTGGCGTCAATGCCGCCGACCTGTTGGAAATAAGTAAATTGGGTAATTTCCATGCCGTTCAGCCACACTTCCCAGCCAAGCCCCCATGCGCCAAGCGTCGGGGATTCCCAGTTATCTTCGACGAAGCGGATATCGTGGTGAAGCGGATCGATGCCAAGACGCTTCAAGCTCTCCAGATACAGCTCTTGAATGTTGTCCGGAGATGGCTTCAAAATAACCTGGAATTGGTGATGCTGGTACAGCCGGTTCGGATTCTCGCCGTAACGGCCGTCCGCCGGACGTCTGGACGGTTCCACGTAGGCGACATTCCATGGTTCGGGACCGATCGAACGAAGGAAGGTCATCGGGTTCATCGTACCGGCACCTTTCTCGGTGTCGTACGGCTGAACGAGAATGCAATTTTGCTCCGCCCAGAACTGCTGCAGCGTCAAAATCATGTTTTGAAAGTTCATGTCATTCATCTCCTATCGAATTATTGGCTTAACGTGCGTCTGACCGAAACGATGTAAAGGCATATAAAAAAAGCTCCCGCCTCTACGTCTGATGTCAGACGTAGGGACGAAAGCTTTAGCGCTCCCGCGGTTCCACCCTACTTGGCTTTCAGGACGTTCGCCCCGAAAACCCGCTTTTCCACACGATCATAAACTCCGGAGTGCCCTTCATCGTGAACGTCCGACCGGGCTTTCACGCTCCCCGGCTCGCTGGTGTCTGACGACCGAACCCGATTACTTTCTCCATCATCGTTCAACTTTCATAATATCCTATCTTAGCAATTATGCGCTGCCGTGTCAACGTACAGTTAGCCCGGCTTACAGCGGTACGACACCGCTGCTGTTATCCGAGCTGCGGACGGCAGCAGGCTCCCGGAAAGCTTCGGCAAATAAATGCTTCTTGCGATGGCTGCGCCATCTGAAATAACACAAGAGGCCGCGAATATACTCGTCGCTTATCATGCCGACATAAATCCCGTACAGCCCCCAGTGCAGCGGAACCGCAAGTACATAGGAAACGCCGACCGCGATCAGCCACATGCTCGGCAGCGAATATTTCATCACTGTTCGGCTGTCGCCTACCGCGCCGAGCGATTGTCCGAGCGCCATGTTCAGCATTTTGCCGGGCTGCAGCGCCAGATTCAGCCATAGGAGCGAAACGGCCATATCGATGATCCACGGATCCTTGGTGAATGTGGATATGATGAAGGACCGGAACAGCAGCAGGATGCCTGTGTTCGCCAGCACTACAACGACGCCGAACCCGAGTGCCCGATACGCACCGTAGTAGGCTTGCCTTAGTTTCTTCGCGCCATACAAATGAGCGATTTGAATTTGCGCTGCAAGCGCCAGCGACCAGCCGAAGGTGAAGGCGAACGATTCCATCGTGTTCATGTACGTGCGCGCGGCAAGCGGCTGCTCGCCCATGGAGGCGATCATGCTGAAGATCACGACTTGCGAGAATGTCCAGGAGGCGCCGTTCACGCTGATCGGCCAGCCGATCCTCAGCACTTCTTTGAGAAGCTTTGCGTGGAAACGGCAGAATTCGCGAAGCAGTACCGGCACGCCGAAGGCATGGCGGAACAAATGCTGTTGGAAGCAGAACGCGACGGCTCTGCTGATGACCGTCGAGATCGCTACCCCCTTCAAGCCCCACTCAGGAAACCCGAACGCCCCGAAAATAAACGCATAATTGAGCACGACATGCAGCGCGTTCATGCCAAGCGCGATATACATCGGCGAGCGGGTATTCCCCGTATTTCTGACCGCTGTGCTCATGGACAAGTTCAAAGCGGTAATCATCATTCCGCCGCCAACGATAGACATGTATGTATGCGAAAGCTCCCTTAAGTTGTCCGGCACATGAAGCGCCTCGGCAAAGAAGGGCGTTCCATAGATGAGCAGCGCGCTGACGATCATCCCCAGCATGGCGGTGATCGATACGGACATGATGCCGATTTTGCGGGCTTCATCCGGCTTGCCGGCGCCGAGCTTCTGGGCGATCAGAATGCCGGCGCCGCTTGTGATCAGCGAAAATAAAATAATGACCGCGTTGAAAAACATATTCGAAATGCCGACGACTGCGACGGCATCGTCCGATATCCGGCTCACCATCAGCGTATCGGCCGTGCCCAGCATAAATTGCAGCATCATTTCAATCATGATCGGCCATGTCAGCGACCAGATTTTCGGCGTAGACTGCGGTGCCATTGTTACGGGTTCCTTCCCTTCTGCCTGATTATAGCGAATACCGGTCCATCTGATCCAAGAAGGAGCGCGATTTCAGCTGCAGCCCTAAATGCGTGTCCATCAAGGATCGCATGATATGCTTGAGCTGCTGCTTTGTTTCTTCCTTCACCGCGATCGATCCGAGACGGCGCATATCCAGCTGCCGGAACAGCCGCAGCAGCTTGAAGGCGCCTTCGCTCAGTTCGATGGCCGTCGAATCCTTATACCGGCATCTCCCGCATAAAATGCCGCCCCCTCTGACGCTGAGCGCCATGGAACCGCCTTCGTTGCCGCATGAGATGCAAGCATTGAAGTCAGGCGCGTATCCGGCTGCGACAAGGATTTTCATCTCGAAGAGCGCCAGCGTCACGGGCAGATCCTTCCCTTCGCTAAAGGCGGCCAAACATGCTTTAAGCTGCTCGTAGATAAACTGGCCCGCATCTTCTTCCTGCAGCGCCCTGTCTACCAATTCCGCCGCATAGGAAGAGTAGGCCGTTTTATCAAGCTGCTCACGCAAAAGATGGTGAGATTCAATAATCTCACCATGCGTTAACGTCCCGAGACCGCTGTTCCGGAAAAATAAATATTCCCCGTGCGTAAACAATTGCGCAAGCGACCCGTGGCGGCTTTTTACTTTTTTGGCGCCACGCACGACAATTCCTATTTTGCCGTGCGTATTTGTAAGCAGCGTAATAATCTTGTTGCCTTCCCCATAGTCCATGCTGCGTATTACAATGCCCTCGACTCGGTACTGCATCTTAGCCTCTCCCCTAACCTTAGCGAACTGCAAAGCTTATGTGCCGTCGTCCGCCTCGGGTATAGCTTCTCCCTCTTCTTCGCCGCTTGCAGCTTCTTTAACCGCTGCCCGCTCATCCATCTCCTTGTAAAGCATAAAAGCTTCCACATCCCCGGTCAGCGTAAAATACTTCCACGAAAAGTCTCGCATTCGTATTCATCCTTTCCGCGCTCAGAAATGTTGCTCACGGATTAGGATGCGATGAAGCGGCCCCCGCTATGCCAGACAAGTAAAGGAAAAAGAACAGCCGATCCGGGCGAGACTTAGGATATGCAGGACTAATCGTTTCTAAAGCCTAAATCCTTCAGCACTCGCTCCTGGTTGCGCCAATCTTTCTTCACTTTAACCCACAGCTCGAGGAATACGCGCGAGCCAAGCAGCGTTTCGATATCGCGGCGCGCTTCCTTCCCGACCTGCTTCAACAAGGCACCTTGCTTGCCGATGACGATGCCCTTCTGGGAATCGCGCTCCACATAAATCACGGCTCCGATGTACACGACGCCGTTCTCCTGTACGCGCATATCCTCGATGGCCACCGCAATCGAATGCGGCACCTCCTCGCGGGTCAGATGAAGAATCTTCTCGCGGACTAGCTCCGCGCAAACGAATTGCTCCGGATGATCGGTCACCTGATCGGCCGGGTAATACTGCGGTCCTTCCGGCAGATAGCCGCTAAGCACGTTCAGCAGCGTATTCACGTTGCTCCCTTGAAGGGCAGAAATCGGCACGACCTCCGCGAAATCGTAGAGCTCCTTGTATTGCACGATCATCGGCAGCAGCGCTTCCGGCTCGATTTTGTCAATCTTGTTCATGACAAGGAATACAGGCGTTTTCACTTTTTTGAGCGCTTCGATAATGAAACGGTCGCCGCCGCCAAGCCCCTCGGAAACGTCGATAAGAAACAGCGCCGCGTCTACCTCTCCCAGCGTGCCCACGGCGGATTTCACCATGACTTCGCCGAGCTTGGACGTCGGCTTATGGATGCCCGGCGTATCGAGAAACACAATCTGCGAGTTCTCCGTCGTGTAGACGCCGTGGATTTTGTTGCGCGTCGTCTGCGGTTTGTCCGACATAATCGCGATCTTTTGACCGATGACTTCGTTGATTAGGGTCGACTTGCCGACGTTAGGCCTGCCGACGATCGCGACAAACCCGGAGTGAAATTTCTGCTTGGATCCTTTCGATCCTGACGTTAATGAATTCATGTAGTGTTCCGATATCCCCTTCCAGGACGCAATGCATCCCTCTAAGCTTTCGTTAAATCATTCGACGAGAAGGCGCCCGGCAGCAGCTCCGCTACGGTCGATACGCGCCAGTCGCCCTTCATGTTGCTCATAATGACGGGCATGTCCGGCGGGCAAAGCTCAACGAGCACTTGCCGGCACACCCCGCACGGCGTAATCGGGCCGTCGGTATCGCCGACGACTGCGATCGCTTCGAAAGAACCCGCTTGATGCCCATCCGCTATGGCACGGAACAGCGCCGTCCGCTCCGCGCAATTCGTCGGTCCGTACGCGGCATTCTCCACGTTGCAGCCGTAATGTACGCCGCCTTCGCCATCCAGCAGCGCGGCTCCTACCTGAAAATTCGAATACGGGACATAGGCACGGCTTCGCGCTTCCACCGCTTGCTTCCGCAGCTGCTCCCATACAGGAGATAACTGTGTCGGGTTCGAAGTCATGGATGTTTGCTCCTTTGGAAGTCGATTTCATGAACATAAATGCGGAATAAACACAAACAGGCCGATGATGACGGCCCCAATCGCGGTAATCAGCACGCCCCCGGCTGCCGTATCCTTGGCTGCCTTGGCGAGCGGATGCTGCCCGGGGCTGACCAAGTCGACCACATGTTCGACGGCCGTATTCATCAGCTCTGCGGCAAGCACCGCCGTCTGTGCGGCGATGATTGCGATCCATTCCATGCGCGAGAGGCCAAGCAGCAGCCCGGCCGCATTCACAATAACCGAGCAGACCGCATGAATGCGCATGTTGGCTTGGCTCATCACAGCCGAAACGATGCCAGAGCCGGCATAAGAGAAGCTGCGGATTAGCCGTCGCATTAACGAGTTAATCCAAGCTGCTGGAGAACCGCTTCCTGCTTCTGTGTCATAACCGCTTCGCTCGCGTCGTCCTGATGGTCATACCCGATCAGGTGCAGAAAACCGTGCACGAACAGGAAGCCGAGCTCTCGCTCGAAGGAATGCCCGTACTCTTCGCTTTGTAGTTTGGCCCGTTCCGCGGAAATAATAATATCGCCTAGCATCCCTTCAAAAGGAACGGTCTCGCCTTCATCCTCAACCTCATAAATAATTTCAGGCTCTTCGTCCGTCTCCTCCTGCATCGCGAAGGAAAGCACGTCCGTCGGCCTGTCAATGCCGCGGTATTCGCGGTTCAATTGATGAATTTCCTCATCGTCCACGATCGTAAGCGCAACGTCGCCTTCCGTTAAGCCTTCCGCTTCGCCCGCCAACTGCAGCAGCTGCTCCAGCACGCCGTAGACCGATTCGGAGATTTCGATTTTGTCTTGATTGTTGCTCCATTCCAATTGCAAGCTCATGCCAGCCGCTCCTTTTGTTTAACGTCTTCCGGGTATTCGATGCGCGAGTGGAAAATGCCGATGACCGTCTCCTTCAGCGTTTGCGCGATCTTCTCCAGCTCCTTGAGCGTAATGTCGCATTCGTTGAATTGATCATCATCCAGCCGGCCTTTAATGATCTTATGAATCATGGTCTCCACCTGCTCGACCGTCGGGCTGCGCAGGCTCCTTACCGCCGCCTCCACGCAATCCGCGATGCCGACGATCGCCGCTTCCTTCGATTGCGCTTTCGGTCCCGGATACCTGAAGTCATCCTCGGTGAAATCCGGCTCGACGCCTGCTTCCTCCGCCAATTTGTAAGCTTTGTGGTAAAAATATTTCAAAAACGTCGTGCCGTGATGCTGCTCGGCAATGTCGCGGATCGGCTTCGGCAGCTTGTGGTTGCGCAGCATCTCCACGCCGTCGCGCGCATGCGCGATAATGATCGACTTGCTTAATTTCGGGTCGATCGAATCGTGCGGATTTTCATAGTTTGTCTGATTTTCGATAAAATAACTTGGCCGTTTCGTCTTCCCGATATCGTGATAGAACGATCCGACGCGGCAGAGCAGTCCGTTTGCCCCGACGGCCTCAGCCGCCGCTTCCGACAAATTGCCGACCATGACGCTGTGATGGTAGGTGCCCGGCGTTTCCGTCAGCAGCTTGCGCAGCAGCGGATGGTTCGGATTGGACAGCTCGACGAGCTTCAGCGCGGACAGAATGCCGAAGGTGACTTCAAAGAACGGCATCAGCCCGACGACCAGAATCGCCGTCAAAAGTCCGCTGGCAAACGCGAACGCGACCGTCATGATCATCTCCGATCTGTCCGGCAGCTCGCCCAGCAGCAGCATCGCAAGCACCGAAGCCGAGCCGAACAGGCTGACCATGATGCCCGCTTTCAGAATCGTGGAGCGCTGGCTCGCCCGATGGATGGCAAAAATCGCCGCGAACGAAACGACCGCCGTCGTAAACCCGAAGTTAAAATCGAACAGCCGGCCTGACTCCATATTAAAGATGACGCTGACGATGATCGCAAACAGGAACGAGCTGACGACGGCCAGCTGAATGTCAAGAAGCAGGACGATCAGCATCGCGCCCATCGCCGACGGCGCAAGATAACCTACGTATGGCATCTCCTGCGTCTGCGTCAGCTGCACGATATGCATCGCTAATATGTTCAGCAGGAAAATTAGCAGCAGCATCGACAGCTGCGTGTTGCTGTAGCGCGTATTCGAGCCTCCGCTAAAGCCGCCTGCCTTCTCCAGGTAACTGTAGATGACGATAACAAACAGGACGGACATAAGCAGCAACCCAAGCTGCGGCCAGTACGATTTTTTCGTCTGCAGGACGCCGATGGAAGAGAGCCGGTCGTAGAGCTCCTGCGAAATGATCTCTCCCTTATGGACGAGAATATCGCCTTGCTTCACTACGACGGGCGGCGTATTCTCTTTTGCCGCTACTTTCGCGTCATTGGTCGCCTGCTTGTCGAGGAATTTGTTCGGCATGATCGCGTACCGCGCCAGCTCCTGCACGATCTCCCTTGTCTTCCGCTCGGAGAGCGTGCTCGCGCTAACCAGCTCCGCTACCTTTGTTCGCGCCGTTTCCGCTTCGCGGAGCGACTCGCCCATCAGCTTACGGACGATCGATACGCCGACCTGATGCATTTCGTCTAATTGAGCCGGCGTTAAAGAAGGCAATTTATAATAGGTTTCCTCCGGTATCCGATAGGCCTGCGCCTTGACGACAGCCGCCATCTCTTCCAGCAGCGTATCGTTATAAGTGCCGTTTCCTCTGTTATTGGCGACAAACTGGTCCACGTAATCCGTATACAGCTGCGGAATTTCGTTCCGGTAGATGGAAACCTTATTTTCCAGCGTCACTTGGTCGTCTTGGTTCAGCTGCTCCATGCGCGCGAAAATCTGCTCCAGCAGCATTTCGCTGCGGAGCGCTACGATGGAGTAAATCGGCTCTACCCGATCGGCCGCAAGCTCCTGTGCTTGAAGCGTCGCTTTCTCGTCCTTGATATCAATCGGCGCTTCAATGTCGCGGTAGCTTGCTTTACCCAGCTCAATATCATAGGTTTCAGGGAGCAATCGAGGTGCAAGAGAGAAATAAAATAGCAAAACAAACAGAAGCAGCAGCACCCAGCGAACCGCTGCGCTGTGCTTCCATCCACTCCATCCGGATGACGACTTCGAATCATCCGGGTTGGCATGCTGATTCACCATAGTTGATATCCTCCTAGAACTGCACATCCCCCTAAGGATGCTTCCGCATCCCGCTGTATCCCCCAGGCCTGGGGGATCCCACAAGGACTTACGTCCGTTAACCCTATATGTACTGCGCCCGCCGCCTGGGCCTTCTAAGGCCTTCTTTGGCGGCGGGCCCGCTTTCGTCCGCTTGCGCGGACCTTATGTCTAACGCCCTGACTATTAGGTTGCGCCCTGCGCCTCTGCGTCTATATTATAAGCGGTAATGATTTTTTGGACGAGGGAATGGCGGACGACATCTTGTTCGGAGAACATGATGAAGCCGATTTCAGGGATACCCTGCAAAATGCGCTGCGCTTCAATCAAGCCTGAGCGTTTGCCGCGCGGCAAGTCGATTTGGGTGACGTCACCCGTAATGACCATCTTGGAGCCGAATCCAAGCCGCGTCAAAAACATCTTCATCTGCTCCGGCGTCGTATTCTGTGCTTCGTCCAAAATAATAAATGAATCCTCAAGCGTCCGTCCCCGCATATACGCGAGCGGTGCGACTTCGATCAGCCCGCGCTCAAACGCTTTCGTCGTTTGGTCGGGTCCAAGCACGTCATGCAGCGCATCATAGAGCGGCCGCAAGTACGGATCGACCTTCTCCTGCAGATCGCCGGGAAGGAACCCGAGATTCTCGCCTGCTTCCACGGCGGGGCGCGTCAGCACGATCCGCTTCACGGAGCCTTCCTTCAGCGCGGCAACGGCGAGTACGACGGCCAAGTACGTTTTGCCCGTTCCGGCCGGGCCAATGCCGAACACGATGTCCATCCGCTTGATCGTTTTGACATAGTGGCGCTGGCCAATCGTTTTTACCCGGATCGGCTTGCCCCTAAACGTCGTTGTAATCTCCGCCTTGAATAGATCCAGCAATTGATCGGCCTGCATCGTCTTCGACAAATCCAAGGCATAGACGATATCGCGCTCCGAAGGCGAATACCCGCCTCTAATCAGCTGCTGCAATACGGTATAAAGCTGCTCTAGCGAATCCACTTCGGCGCTCGGACCCGAAATGGCGATTTCCGCCTCGCGTGACATAATGTCCGCCGATGACTGCTGTTGGACTAACCGCAAATATTTATCCTGCGGGCCAAACAGGGCAAGACCTTCCGCCGCGTTCGCAAGTGGAATTCTGGCTACTTTGAATTCATTTTGCAAATATTCTCAATCCCCTTGCATCTGAACTAGCGGTCTCTCTTTCGCAATCGATTGATCCACCTCGAAAAGCACTTTCATATAAACTTTACCATTCTCCGCCTTTTCATGCAAAATGTTTTCCGCCAGCACCTCTGCATCGGGCCCTACCTTCGCGATCAAATCCGCTCTAGCCTGCTGGATTCCCTCCGCTTTTGCCTCTTCGACGCTAACGGTTTGACGCAACATTTGCACCTCCAAAATCGTTTCTTTGATTCTACCAAACGGCATCGAGAGCGTCCGCCAAGCCGCCTTCTCTTCCTCCTTGATGCTCTCGTACATGGCGAAAGGTATTTTGCCGAAGCCGCTCACTTTCATCGCTCGTCCGGCTAAGACGCCGTACCAGACGATCTTTTTCTCCCCGGTATATACTTTCATCGTCCGCTCAAGCGGCGAAACGATATCATATTCGTGCCATACGATACCTTTCACGACGCCCTTCGCCACAACGGGAGCGCTGTTGTTTTCGTCGCCGAGCAAGCCGGAAATGAGAATATCCCCTTGCTTGACCCGCATGTTGCGCTTCACGAGAGGCTTGCCGGTTTCCGCCAATATTTTCGTCACGACGGCATCGGTAGACGCGACCAAGTGGCGCGGATTCTGATTGACCTTTGGCTCCGGTATCGCCGTTTCCACGACCTGGATCGTGATGCGGGTTCCCCGCTTCTCGACGCCGACCCAAGCTGCACCGGGCAGCTTTTGGGCGAGCCGCTTGGACAAGACAGGCAGATCGTCAAGCCGGAACGACCACTGGAACGGGTACAGCCCCTCCTGCTTGGCCACCTGCAAAATCTGCTCCTCCGACAAGCGGTCGTTCCCTTTCACGTCGATGGACCAAATTAACGAGGACAGCAAGTACATCCCGACGAAGAAAAGGACGAGCCCCGCTGCAAAAAAAACACGCCTGCGCACGCGCTGCAGCCAGAAGGGGAGACCTTGGCGGGACGTAACGTGTATGCGACAGCCTGTCTCTTTTAGAAGCGGACGAAGCCGGAAAAAATCGCTGATGAGCAGATAGCAAACAAGCTCCTTCTCGCTCGTATGGCGGATCGACCATAATTGCAGCCCTTTTGCCAGGGCGCCGTTCACAAGCCTTTCTATGGCCCCGCCGCGAACCCGAACCGATACAAATCCGCGAAGCCATTGCAACCATGTCGCATTCATGACCCATGCCCCCTATTCATGTACTTCAATATGCTTAATGACCCCTTCTATGAACACTTCTTCCGTCCAAATCGTACGAATGACAAGATCGCTGCCCGTCACCTCGAGCTCCCCTTTGCTGAGCGCTAGCCTCAGCCTATCGGGAGAGAAGTGAAGCACGCCGCGATGGTTCTCGATATAAAGCTGGCGGTCGCCGATCATCGTTAAGCGGGGCAAATCCATGACGACATCCGGCGGCAGATCCAGCAGATCCGCGGCCATTTTGCGCAGTTTGCGGTTTAATCGGCGCATGCAGGCAGAGGCCCCCTTCCAGTACTGTACCAAAATATGCGCGAGCGGCTTGAAATATGAGGGAATGGACATGCCAGACGCCCCGTTAACGTAAAAAACGCCAGGGCTCTATCACCCTGACGTGAATGTTGCGATTATAAGTGCGTAAGACGGTATGACTATTTGCCTTCATCCATGCCTCAAGCTGGACTTTCGGACAACGAGCCTCGGAATCAGCTTCACTTCGCGGTCATCCACGGGAATGTCGTGGAGCCGGTTCATAAGTATTTGCGCGGCGTTGCGCCCGATCTCCTCCTGCATCAGCGCTACGGAGGTAAGCTTCGGATGAACGCGGGAGGCAATGTCGGTGTTGTCCATGCCGACGACCGCGATATCGCCAGGAATCGCGAGGCCTTCCTCCTCGCAAGCCTTCATGACGCCGAGCGCCATCAGATCGTTCGCCGCTACGATGGCTTGCGGACGGTCGGCGCGCTTAAGCAGCAGCTTTGCGGCCAAGTAGCCCCCGCTTTCCGTATAGTTCGATTCCATCGCGAGCGTCTCGTCGACCTCGATATTCGCATTCAGCAGCGCATCCCGGTAGCCGCAGTAGCGCTGAAAGCCGGTCTGCTCGTTCAGCTTACCGCCGATATATCCGATCCGTTCGATCCCCTGCTTGGCCAGATGCTCCGTGCCGAGCTTGATGCCGGTATACGTGTCGACATAGACATAATCGAACTTGTCTCCGCCGCCCGGCGAAATGTATTGATTCGTCAGCACTACCGGCGCCTGGAGCGCGTTAATCGCCTCGATATTTTCTTCGCAGAAGTGGAACGAAACCATGATCAGGCCGTCCGCGACCTTCTCCTTCACGTTTTGCACCGCCTTCAGCTCTTCCTTCAGGCTGTGCTTCGTATAGTAGAGAATGAGCAAATAACCGTACTCTTCCAGCACCTGATTGATGCCGTTGATCATATCGAAGTAGAACGGATTGCAAATATCGGGTACGGCGAAGATGATTTTGTTCGTCCGTCTCGTCTTGAGCATTTTGGCGGCGTGGTCCGGCGCATAATTGAGTGCTTTCGCGGCGCGCAAAATGCGTTCCTTCGTTTTTACGCCGCAATATCCATTTCCCGAAAGCGCTCTAGACACGGTGGAGGGCGAAACGCCAACCTGCTGAGCAATATGGTAGATTGTGCTTTTATCCATTTTGGCCTCCAGCCGAATATTTCCATTACTGTCATCGTATCATCAGTTCCGCTCTCGGGCAATCGCTGTCTGCAAATAAACAAGGCTTCAACTAGATTACGCGTGCGTCTGGACACCTCACAAAACAAAAAGCCCCCGTCGTCGCCGACAGGAGGCTTGCTGTTATAGCTTGCGCAGCGGCCGCTTGGAGCGCGGCGCCCCAAGCACTTCCGACATAATGAATGCACGCCGCAGATCCTCGCCTTTCGCCATGCGGAAGGCATTCCCCGTAATTTGCGTTTTTGCCGGCCGAACAGGAGAAGCAGCGGCGGCCTTACTCTTGACCGCTTCCCCTTCGATCGTTCGCTGCAGCAAATCAGGCTGTTCATATTCCTTGCTAATTCCCTCTTCGCTAGAGGTGTTGTAATGGGTATGGTAAACAGCTGGCCTAGGCGCCTGAACAGGCTCTTCAACAGGCCTATATTCTGCAGGCCGCCGCTTTGGCGGCTGTGGCGGCACGTTCGCAAGCGGACGCTGCATCGGGCGTTTGAGCGGTGGTTCACCGCCGAACGAAGGCATCCGATTGTTCGAATCGCCTGCTTTGTTTCTGGATTTGTTGATCAACGTTAACAAGAAACCGACCACAACGATGACGATATAGATGTTCGAGAACAGAAACTCAATCAGCTGTTTCAGACGCTCACCCCCTTCGGAATGTCAGTATCAAAGCCAATGTGGGCTGCGTTTAACGTTCTTCTTTGTCGGAGCCTTCCGTTTTGCCGATCGAGTTGCGCATGCTCGTGTCCGCTTCAATGTTCTTGAAGTTCATATAATCGAGCACGCCGATCTTGCCTTGCTTCAGCGCTTCCGCCATAGCGAGCGGAACCTGCGATTCCGATTCAACGACTTTCGCCCGCATCTCAACGACGCGCGCCTTCATTTCCTGCTCTTGCGCAACCGCCATCGCTCTGCGCTCCTCGGCCTTCGCCTGGGCGATCCGCTTATCGGCTTCCGCTTGCTCCGTTTGCAGATGCGCGCCAATGTTCTTGCCTACATCGACATCGGCGATGTCAATCGACAAAATTTCGAATGCCGTTCCGGCGTCAAGACCTTTGCCGAGGACGGTGCGCGAGATGAGATCCGGGTTCTCCAAAACGTCCTTATGGGAATCGGACGAACCGACTGTCGTTACAATGCCTTCGCCTACTCGCGCGATAATCGTCTCTTCGCCGGCGCCGCCGACCAGGCGGTCAATATTCGCGCGAACCGTAACCCTTGCCTTAACCTTCACTTCGATGCCGTTTTTCGCTACCGCAGCAACGATCGGCGTTTCGATAACGCGCGGATTAACGCTCATTTGTACGGCTTGGAGCACGTCGCGGCCCGCAAGGTCAATCGCCGCTGCGCGCTCGAACTCCAGCTCGATGTTCGCGCGCTGCGCTGCAATCAAGGAGTTGACGACGCGGTCTACGTTACCGCCCGCCAAGAAGTGGCTTTCGAGCTGATTGATTGTTAATCCAAGGCCCGCTTTCGTCGCCTTGATAAGCGGATTAACGATACGGCTCGGAACGACGCGGCGCAGCCGCATGGCAACGAGCGTAATGATGCCGACCCGAACGCCGGAAGCTAGCGCCGAAATCCACAGCATGATCGGGAAGAAGGTTAGAAATACGGACAATGCGATCACCGCCAGCACGGCGATCACGACGATCGTTACGGTTGGATCAAGTGTCATGGATATCCCTCCAAATAGTCAATGTTATTGCTGCTCTTCCTTCAACGCAACGACGACGCGCGCGCCTTCCACCTTGATGACGGTCACTTCCGCGCCTGCGGCGATGAACTCCCCGGAGGTAACGACATCCACCCGTGCATCTCCGAGCCGGATCGTTCCGGCCGGCCGAAGCGGCGTTAACGTCTTGCCGCTCAACCCGAGATAGGATGTTTTATTCGCGTTAGACACGTACCCTTCCGCGGTCGTCAACTGATCGCGCAGAATGAATCGGTTCCAGATGCCGCGATGCGCGAACCGTTTCGCGATGAGATACACGATGATCCCGGCCGCAATGACGGCGACCAGAAGCGATAATCCGGCTGATTTCGGATTCGGCGCCGCCATCAGCACGCTCGCGATCAGCGAGAGCGAGCCAAGAATGCCTAAGATGCCGAAGCTTGGAACAAAGAGCTCCGACACAAGAAGCAGGATGCCGATGATGAACAGGATGACATCCTCCAAGCCCGCGAATCCGGCAATATAGTGGCCGAAGAAATAAAGCGCGAACCCGATCACGCCGATGATGCCCGGCGCTCCGAATCCGGGGATCATCAGCTCGATCGCGATGCCGGCGATCCCGATAATGAGCAGCACCGTCATGACGATCGGCATCGTCAGAAACTGTGCGATATGCTCCATCACGCTGGCTTCAAAATGAACAATGTTCGGCTGCTGCAGATTCATCTTTGCGATCGCATCGTCAACCGAGCTTGCCGTAAATTCCGCATAGCCTACCTTCAAAGCATCTCCGGCGGATAACGTAAGAATATCTCCCTTCGCCTTCGTTCGGCCGAGCTCATCGAGCTTCAGCTCCAAATTCGGATTCACCATCGCCGCCGCGATGTTGGGATCGCGGTCGTTGAGCAATGCCGCCGCTTTCATCTCCTCGGTCCAGAACGAAATGGTCTTCGGATTCGTAATCAGCTCACCGGATCCATCCACGACTGCCGCCGCCCCGATCGTGCTGCCGGGCTGCATGATGATCTGATCCGCGTTAAGCGCGATGTATGTTCCGGCGGATACCGCCTTCCCTTGCACGAAAACAGTAGTCGGCACCTTGCTTCCCCGGACCATCTCTCCGATCTCGACAGCGCTGTCCAGACGCCCGCCGAGCGTGTTGAGCACGAGAAGCACTCGTTCGGCTTTCGCATCCTCGGCTTCGCGGTAGGCCCGCTCCAGCATCTTCTGCATGCCGGGCTCCACGGTCTGCTTGAATTCGATGACGTAAACGGTTGAACCCAAGGATTCGCCGCCGGCATTCCCTTCCGCAGCGAAGGCCGGAATCGCAGCTGCCAGCATGTAAATAAACGCAATGATAGCAGGCAGCACTAGTTTCAAACTCAAGCGCTTTGCTTGCTGCACGCCAGTCCCTCCTTTGTATCATAAACAAGCGATAACGATCACAATGAATGATACGGACTTGACATGAATTCGTTTCAACGATTAGTGGGCGGCTTCCTTAAGCCGAACGGACGTCCAGTCGGTTCGGTAGAACCGGACCATGACAGCGCAGCCGAATACGGTAAGGAATGCGTAGAGCGCCAGCCACGCTCCCATGCTGCCCCAATGAAACACGAAGATAAACAAGTACGCAAGCGGCACAAAAATAAACCAGCTGACGATAAAAGATACGCGAAGCAGGAAGGTCGTATCACCGATGCCCCGCAATCCGCCCGCATAGAAGTTCAGCAGTCCGTCGAAAATTTGCAGGAATGCCGAGATCTGAATCAGATAAGCCGCAAGCTTATAGACCTCTTCATCATTCGTGTAAAGAGCGGTAATCTGATGCGCGAAAATAAATTCAACCGTACCGAGCAAAATAAGAAAGATGGAACCTAATACCGCCGTATCGGTACCGACGCGCCGTCCAAGCATCGGCGTTCCTTTGCCGACATGCTGGCCGACAAGGATCGTCGCCGTGGAACCGAAGGCAAAAGCAGGCATGAAGCCGAAGGACATGACGCTGAGCGCCACTTCGTTGGCGGCAAGCGCCGAGTCGCCGAGCCTTGCGACGAATGCCGTGAAAATATACATGGAAATGCCGAGCGAAAATTCTTGAATGCCCAGCTTCCCGCTCTCGAGCGAGATCAGCTTCATTTCGTTCCATTGGAACGAGAAGGCGACCCTGCTGCGGGTCTGATACTTCTTATGCAGCACGACGAAGAAAATAAAGGCGCAAATGAGCGTTTGCAAACCTTCACCGACTAGTATGGCAAGTCCCGCACCCGTTAAACCGAGATTCGGGAAGCCCCAATGACCGAAGGTCAGCGTATAGGTAAGCAGAATGATCGGAACGTTCACGATAAGCGATACGACCATCGACAATTTGGTCGCGCCGATGCCTCGCAAGAAGCCATGGAATGCAAAGTTGATGATGCCGAACGACATCGCGTAGAAACGCAGCTCCAGGTAGAAAGTACCCTCATCGATTAACTGCTTGGAGCCGCCGGTCCACCGTAAAATATCATCGGCTCCTATCCATCCGACAACCGCGATTAACAGCGCAAAGATCAAGCACATGTACATGGCAATATACGTTCGCTGAATCCCTTTTCTCATGTCGTTCGCGCCATGATTTTGTGCAACCAGGTAGTTGACCGTATGCCCGATTCCGGAAAAAAGCGCGAACGCGTTGTACATAATAATGTTGGAAACGCCTACAATGGCAATAATGAGTGCCCCGAGTTGACCGACTAATATCAAATTGATCGTATTGGTCACCGTCATGCTTGAGAAGGAAACAAGCGACGGGATGGCGAGCAGCAAAATTTCTTTCCAGTTACGTAACATGCAGCGGTATGCCTCGTTTCTATAGGTTAGCCTATATTGTGGAGGATGTTGCTTAAATGGTCAATAGGTCATAGCTGGTCAACTGTGCCGAATCATTGAATGATCGGGCGCTCTCGCAAATAAAGGGACTGCACTGGAAGTCGATTGACTTTCAAGCAGCCCTTTAAGTTAATTTTGTATTAAGTTTTGACAACGACTTTCATTGTCCCGCTCATGGTGACGCCGGCATCATTCACTAATTCGCAGTAATACGTATAGGTGCCCGCAGCTCGCCCGCTTACTTTCGTAACCGCGCTCTGCGCGTTCGGAGTAGCGGCTTGAAGCTGCTGCGTATCGATGAGCTTACCATTCTCGTAAAGACGATATGCCGTTGCATTCGTTCCCCACCACATATTCATCGCGACTTTATATTGGCCGTCGCCATCCGCGTTATCGTTCGACAGAACGGCTTTCCCAGGGCTCGCGTCTTTGACGACCACAACCAGCGGGCTGCAGCTCGTCGTCCCATAGGGGTTCGACAGCTCGCATGTGTAGGTGTACGTCCCGTTTTTCTTCCCTGCAATCTCGGACGATGCCGTTTGCGCCGCAGTCGTCCCGTCAGTCAGCCGTTTCGTGCTGATCAGAATGCCATTCTCGTAGAGCTTGAACACGGTGCCGTTATTGCCGTTCCACATATTCATCGTTACCGTATAGCTGCCATCTTTCAATCCTGTATCGTGCCCGTTGTTATCCGATAGTACCGGTTTGCCAGGCACGTCATTGGAACGCAGTTCTTTGACCTCAAAAGACGCGGTCTTAGCGGTTATGTTGCCAGCGGCATCCGTTACGGCGTACCGCACGTCATGCGTACCGATGCCGAGCGCTTTGGAATCGATGGCTTGGTCAGAGTTGATCGGCTGATCGTCAAGCCATAGCTCCGAAGCAGCCACGCCGGAAAGCGCGTCCGCGCTCGTCAGCGAAAAGCTGAGCGGATCGCCTTGCGTGATGTCGCCCACCGAAAGTCCTGACATTAGCAGCTGCGCTGTTGGCGCGGTTTTGTCGATCTTAACCCGCAGCGTTTTCAAGGACTCCCGCTGCCCTGCCGAATCGATGGAGTAATAGCTGATCGTCGTGGTGCCTTCAGCCTGCACTGCGATAGGGGCAGCATAATCGGCGTATGCCGCTCCGTTTATTGCATATTTCGTCACAATGGCACCCGGATTGGCGGAAGCGGCGGTTAACGTCACCGCCGTATCTCCATTGATCCATCCGTCATCGTTTAGAGCTGCTGACAGTGAAGCCTGCGTGTTTGGAAGACCATAGGCATTCCAATTGTCTGGAAGCTCATCAAGCGTGATCACATAATCGCTGTTAAACACATGATCCAGGTGAGCAGCGCTGTTGTATTGGCCGTCACGGATAAAATCGCCGGTCCACGTGCTGAACCAGCTCCAGTGCGCTCCGAAGAGCTTGAGCAGATCCGGGTCCGGAATCGGACCGTTTTCCGGCATGGTCACAAGCTTTTTGTCATTGACCAGCTTGACCAAATCCTCATACTTGTTGCTGCTCGGACTATAGTCGCCTTCGGCATTATAGACATCCGTGCTTATGATATCGACCACATCGTCCCCCGGATACCACGCAGGCGAAGTGGAGTTCCAAATCCAGATTAAATTGTTCAAGCCGTTTACATTCGTCATGCGGTCGTACATCAGACGGTACAGCTGCTTCGCAGCTTCCGGTCCTTTCGCGCCCCACCAGAACCAGCCGCCCTCAGCTTCATGCAGCGGTCTCCAGAGAACCGGAATATTTCGGTCCTGCAGCCGTTTCAGCTGCGCCGAAATCGCGTCGATATCGCGCAGCAGCAGCTGATAATCTTCGGAATCCGGATGTTCTAGCGCATATTGCAGGTCAAAGGTTGTAAATTCGGTATAAAAGCCTCTCCACCATTCTTTGCCCGGCTCATTGTACAAGCCCTTGGGCGCATTCCAGTGCCAGCACAACGAAATGAGCCCGCCTCGTTCCGCCCATTCGATCATATCTTCGATTTCATGCGAATCTGCGCCGAATTCAACCCGCGACGGGGAGTAGTCCATCATATCGAAGGACACAAGAGCCGGATATTTGCCGGTTTGCTCGTAAATCCATTCGGCATCGGACAGCGTCTGCTGTCCCGCAATAATGCTTTTGCCGTATTGATCGACTAAGTAGTTGTGCAGCGCCCGAGCCTCAGGAATCGCATTCGGGTTGACCAGCGTTTTCGCAACCTGATGAGTCTTCGGAACAGCCGTTACCGGCGAAAACGAAACGTAATCCAGGTAGAACCAGCCCCAATATGGCTCGAACCGGATCGTGTTCGACCCTTTTTTGAGCAGCAGCTTGCCGGCGGACTTCTCTACAAAATTGCCCGACTCATCATTCAAAACAGCCTTTCCGCTTGGCTGCCCGTTAAGGAAAACATTCGTTTCCTTATACCCGAATGGAGCAGCATAACCGATTGCAAAATCATACAAACCGTCCGCAGCCGCCTCGTAGGTCAAGGTCAGTGCCCCGTCGCTCTTGAACCATGCATAGCCGGTTCCGGAATAACCGGACTTGCTTGATTGGATGGTAATGTCTTTATTTGGATCTCCTATTGCCGTAATCAGGCCGGATTCCGCTTCGACCCGGTCGGCCGGCGCTTTGTCAGATTCCAACCGGATATATTCAATACCGTAATATCCCCAGCCTCTTGCAAACGTAATCGTGTTCGATCCAGCCTGCAGCAGTATCTTGCCCGCAGCATATTCGCCGACGACCTCGCCTGCAGCCGGAGTCGGAAGCTTAGCGCTGCCGTTTGGACTGCCGTTCACCAGGATCGTCGTTTCTTTCTCCCCGTACGGCGCATAGTAACCGACCGCAAGCTTGTACAAGCCCTGATCCTTCACGCTGACGTTGAAGGTTGCCGTACCGTTATTCTCTCCGTAAAAGAAGGATATGTACCCTTGTCCCGCGTATTTGTCGTCTCCGCCTGCGGGCGCGGTTGTAAATGAAGGTCCGCTTCCGTCGAGGACTGCGTCTTTGGCCAGATAAACGCCGTCGGCCGGGGGCGGCGGAGCGATGACGCGTCCGGTGAATTCAATGTTATCCAGATAAAGAGGACCATTATAGACGAGGTCCATATTTTTGCCTAGTTGAATGACGAATTCGGATTGCAATGCATCCTGCGGGATCGGCACGCTCTTATGAATCTTCGCGTACGAGACGCCGTTTATCGTTTCAGCCGAAGCGGACGCAATATCGTGATTGCTGTAATTCAGCTCCTGCCATCCTCCGTTCAGCGCAGTGCTGAGCCCAAGGATGCCCGGGAACGATTGCGGGACATAAACGTCGTATTCCACTTTTTCATAAATGCCAAGGGCTCCGCCCGGATACACCCGAATCGCGGCGCTCTGCCATTGCGTTGCGTTCGAGTAGTGCGTATCCACCTTTAATGAATAACGGTTGCCGTTCGTGTTCAAATCTTCGCTGACGCCAATCGTGCCCAGCGCATCCCCCCAGCCCGCCTGCCATTCCATCACCGTGCCGTCTTCAAAGTCATAGACTTGATTTGGAGCTTGTTCAGCGCTTGCGATTGCAGCAAACGGAACTAACAAATAAGCTAAAAACACAAAACAAATCAAACTTTTCAACCAGCGCCTACTGCATACTTCCAATCCCATCAACCCCATCACTCCCATGATTAATATGATGATGACTGTAGAACAAGCTGCCTTTTCCATCATATAATAAAGCGCTTTCATCGGAAACGAGAGGAATAAAAATTTAGCAAAAATTTATCATATATTGAATTTTTGTTTGTTTTGTTATTGTTATTAGCATAACTTGTTTTGCGCGGTTCCAACGAGCGGATCGATTATCACACGGCGAACAACGAAAAAACACTCCCCTGACACGGGGAGTGTTTGGCTGTCAGCCTATGTTATTGCAGAAATTGCTGCACAAGTGAGTTTACTAGTTTACCATCAGCCCGCCCTTTTGTTTTTTGCAAAAGTGCGCTCATGACTTTCCCCATCTCGGCTTTGGAAGAAGCACCGGTTTCCTGGATGGTCTGCTGAACAATCAACTTGATCTCTTCTTCGGTCAGCTGCTGAGGCAGGTATACACTAATAATTTCAATTTCTGCTGCGACATCTTTCGCAAGATCGTCACGGCCGGCTTTCTCAAATTCTTGGAGGGAATCTTTACGTTGCTTGATCTCACGACTTAGGATATCAAGCACTTCAGAATCTTCGAGCGGACGTTTAAGCTCGATCTCTTGATTCTTGATGGATGAACGAATCATCCGAATCGTCGTTAGCTTGAACTTTTCCTGATTCTTCATCGCTTGCTTCATATCGTCGTTCAATCGTTCGCTAAGGTTCATTGTGGAAGGATCCTCCTAAAACTTTCTCTTGCGCGCAGCCTCGGACTTCAACTTACGCTTTACGCTAGGCTTCTCGTAATGCTTGCGTTTCTTCACCTCGGCCAATACGCCATCCTTTGCGATGGTACGTTTGAAGCGGCGGAGTGCAGCATCGATCGTCTCGTTTTTGCGAACTTTTGTTTCAGACACCAGTTTTCCCTCCCTCCGAATCAGACCGTCCAGTAAAAGTTAACACGGTTCATCAAATTTAATTATATGGTATAACGAAAGGCAGTGTCAACTTGAAAGGACATGCTATTTTTATGCACTTTAACCCAGCGGCTTCAGCTTCTCCCCGCCAAGCAGGTGGAAATGAAGGTGATACACGACTTGTCCGCCGTCGCTGTTGCAGTTGTTGACAAGTCTGTAGCCGGATTCCGCAACGCCCTGTTCCTTGGCGATTTGGCGGGCGACCGCAAAGATTTCCGCCATCACCGCGTCATCCTCGCCTGTCACGTCGTTCATCGTAGGAATGTGCTTCTTCGGAATGATCAGCGTATGTACGGGGGCTTGCGGCTGTATGTCGTGAAATGCGAGTATGCGCTCATTCTCGAACACTTTTTTGGAAGGAATCGTTCCTTCTATGATTTTGCAAAAAATACAATCCATGCCCTGTCCTCCTCACGAAAAATTAAACATTCTTCCGTCCATCATAACGAAAATCGCAGGGCAAGTCCAATGCGAACAGCCAGCGCCCCGTAGAACGCCGGCATAACGCAGACATCCGTCCTTGCTTCGTTTGATCAATAGAACGGCAGCACCGACAAGCCCAGCAGCGAACCGAGCGGGAAAACTTGCCGGATGAAGCGGCGGCGCGGATAGAACGGATAAGGATAAATCGGCGGATACGGGAAAAAGCCGCCATGCGGGAAAAACGCGCGGTCCATGTGGCCGCAATATGGAACGGCGATACAGACGCACTCATCGTCGAGATGCTCGACGATGCCATCGCAGCACCAGCCGTCATGCGTTTGCACGAGCACGTAGCGGTGCATGTGATCATGGCACATTTTTTTCATTTCATGTTTATCGACCGGTTTATTCTCATGCTTCGCCGGCATCATCATGGTCGGCAGCTTAGGCATCGGCTGGTTAGGCATCTTCTGGTTAGGCATCGGCTGGTTAGGCATCGGCTGGTTAGGCATCTTCTGGTTTGGCATGGGTTGGTTAGGCATAGACTTGTTAGCCTTCTCGACCGGCGAGGTGGAAACCTTCTTTTCCATGCAGATCATGACCTCCTTCATTCTCCTTCCATGATATTCGCCTGTGGGCAAATGGCGCCTGCAGCTACTGAAAATGGGCTTTCGCCCGCATGGTAACCGATGCCGATTTGATAAGGCTTTCAGTCAGAAATGAGATGGATTGGCTATAGGTACGGGCGTATAATGGAACACGGGCTAAAATGCCATGAATGGATCGAACGGGGAGAATCGTATTATGAACGTTGCCATTATCGGTGGCGGATTGGCGGGTCTGACCGCTGCCGCGTACCTGTCCGAACAGCCCGGGGTCCGGGGTGTTCTATTCGAACGGAGTCCGCAGCTGGGCGGACGCGCTTTTACGTATGAGAAAGCCGGCTTCACGCTCAATTACGGCGCGCACGCCATCTATGGACTGGACCGGCATACGCTATCCGTCATGGAGCGTGAGCTGAACCTGGAATTCAGCAGCAAGCAAGTGGACAAACGCAAAGTGATGTATGAAAAAGGCGAGCAGCTGACACCGGCTCCGCTTGATTTTGTAAATTTGGTCAAAACGGATTTGTTGACGGCGATGCAGAAAGTCCGTTTTGTCGGCGAGATTACGGCAATCATTGCGAATATTCATCAAATTAAGCATTATGCGACGCTTGGCGATTATCTGGCCGAGTCCGGCGCGGATGAGGATGTGAAGGAGCTGTGGGAGCACCTGGTCTGCAGCAATTTCTTCATTACCCCTGAGGACGCGCGCCGCGTGCCCGGCCCCGTTATCAGCGACTACTATCATAATCTGTTCCTGTCGCACCGACCGGTCAACTACGTCCTCGGCAGCTGGGCGGTCATTACGAACCAGCTTCGCGACAAAGTCGCGGCATCGGGACGCTGGTCGATCGCGCTGCAAGAAGGCGTAGACGGCATCCGATACGAGCAGGGCAGCTATATGTTAAAAACGAAAGCCCGCGAGGAAGCTTTCGACCGCGTCGTATTCGCCATGCCGGTCCAGCAGATCGTCAAGCTGCTGCGCGGCACGCCTTGGGAGCCCTTCCTTGCTCCATACGAGCAAAATACGGCGACGGAGGTCATGGTATATGACATCGGATTGAAACATGTAGTGGCACGGCCGTTCAGCTATATCAGCGACATGAACCATAAACTGTTCATCTCCGATGTGTCGGCTACCGACCACACTCTTGTGCCGGAGGGCGGGCAGCTGCTTCAAGGGATCGCTTATCTGAGCGATGAAAGCTCCGGCGGGGACGAAGACCGCAAGGCGTATCTCGAGGAACGGACGCAGCAAATGGAGTCGCTGTTCGACCGCCATTATCCGAACTGGCGCGACGCGGTCGCCGTGAAACGGGTGTCGAAGAAAGCCATGGTGCAAAGCGTGAAAAACATTGCCGGCAACCGCCTCGTGCCGAATCGGATCGAGAGCATGCCGTTCTACTTCTGCGGCGACGGCTGCGAAGGCAAGGGCGAGCTTGCCGAGCGCGCGTTCTCGAGCGGGCGGCGCGTTGCGGAGCTGCTTGTCGCGAAGCTTTGATTAAGATGTCGGGAATCCAAATCATTGGGATCCCGATTTTTTTTATTTAAGGCTCTGTTGAAGCTTAGTTTTGTTTTTTTATGTTTTTGGTATCATCCCAAGTTTAATTGGCAAGTATGGTGAATTGAAACTTACGCGAAACTCGTTTCAAAAAAGGCACTATCGGGGGGTGATTCATTGAATATAGATAACCATCCTCATCATATTTTTCGTATTGGCGTAAGACCGTCTACTATTATTGATGATTTAAATACAGTGGACATTTCAAGTTCAGAGTTGCTAATCCGAGGCAAAACTAAAAACCTCGATAGATTGAAATCCTTCAGTCAGCTAGAAAAACTATAGATTTATTCCGTGAATCAAAAAGAATTTACTACGATACTCGATGTTATTAATCCTAAGATGGTTCACTTTCATGAAATGAAAGTCGAGGATTTAACTCCGCTTGAAGCCCTTGATCATGTTGAAGTCCTTTCGCTTGAATGGAATACCAAAGCGAAGACGTTGTGGGATTTGGCGAAAAACACGGCTTTAACCTCATTATCAATAAAGGATTTTTCGAAACTAGAAAATATATGCGGGTTGAAAAACAATTCAAATCTTGAAATTATGGACTTGTCTGGAGGCATATGGAACACCTTGAAATTGGCAACGTTGTCTCCATTGAAAAATCATTATAATCTAAAATATCTCGGCTTGAGCAACATAAAAGTACAAGATGAATCTTTGGAGCCCGTTTCTTATTTAAAAGGACTTCAGGAATTGGAGATTTCTAACCAATTCCCCACAGAGGAATACGCAAGATTATCTGTGTGCCTACCGAATACCAACTCTATTTCATTCCGCCCCTATACTCGCTTAAATAGCCCGATTGAAGACAAGGACGTATTGGTTACCGGAAAAAGAAAACCGTTCTTAAATTCGCAAAACGACGTTGAGAAATTAAGAAAATATGAAGTGGAATTCAGGAAACTGCAGGAAAAATTCAGAGAAGAGTTGAAGAATATACATTAACGGATTGACTGAGCATGACATCTAGAAAAAGGCTGTTCCCCGTTGCGAGAAACTCGCTTTCGAAGGGACAGCCTTTTCGTTTGGATCTGATTATTTGTCGGTGAATATGACGTTAGCCGGTTTATTCATCTGCTCCGCCAGCTTCTGCGCGGATTGAACCCAAGCCTTGTCGACCTGGATCGTCATTGCGGTCGTATCCGAGATCGTATCGTGCTTGAACGAAGCCATGGCCGTTGCGCAGGCTTGATTGACCGCAAGCAAGGTTTTGAGATAGCTGCGCTCCTCGTCCGTCAGCGGTCCGGTGTGATTGCCGAGCGCCTGCAGCGATTTTTCAGCTTGTTCCAAAAATGTCGCCGCGTTGCGGTTAGAAGAAGCAAACGGCGTTCCGTTGGACGTTTCGGCTTCCTTGATGAAGGCCGTTACCGCCGAGCTCTTGTTATATGCCGCGATCAAAAGGCTCTTCGCCGCCAGCCGGGTCGGCATATCCTCGTGATTTAGCAGGTCATCGAGCCCGGACGTCACTTGCTCGAAATGAAGCTTCGTCTCTTTGCCGGATTGCAGGATCGTCATACCCCGTTCTATGCGCTGATCCTTGCCATGCTGCAGCGAACGGGCATATAGAAATACGTTGCCAATTAAACTGAAAGTCAGCAAAATAAGGACGATTGGCGTAAATATCGGTCGCTTTGGTTTCTGCTCCTCCACGGTCTTACCTCCAAATGTTTGTTCGGCGTGCGGATTGGACTACCGAATCGCCCTGGGACGATATTGATAACCCTCCACTACGTTAGCGTGTTCCATCCAGGATTGCAACCGCAGCGGCGCAACGTTAACAGATCCGTCACATCGTTTCCAGCTCGACGCGGCTGCCCCGGCCCGACGGCTCGGCCGGCGTGACGATGAGCCGCCGCGGCAATCTCGCCCGCAGCTCAGGCACGTGGCTGATAACGCCGACAGCCAAGGTTTCGTTGTGCAGCTTCTCCAGCGCCGTAATGACGGTGTCGAGCAGCTCCGGATCCAGCGTTCCGAAACCTTCGTCGAGGAAGAAGAACTGCAGCGGATATTTGCCGCGCAGCTGAATCTGGCCGGACAGCGCAAGCGCGAGCGCAAGGGAAGCCAAGAACGTTTCGCCGCCGGACAACGTAGACACCGGGCGGCGGATGCCGCCGTTGGCATCGTCCCGGATGACGAATCCGCCGCTGGAATCCACCTCAAGCGCATAGCGGCGTTTCGTTAAGAAGCCTAGCCGTTCGGAAGCGGCTCGGCACACTTGGACAAGCTGCTCCTCGGCGACATACTCGACGAAAGCGTTGCCTCGGAACACCGTTTGCAGCGACTTTAGGCGGCCGCAAAGCTGCTCCATGTCGAGCCGCTTCGCCTCGAGGCTGTTCCAGCGCTCCTGCTTAGCCGACAGCTCGTCCCGATCCCTTTCCGCTTTAGCGGACGCTTGCAGCATGCTCTCGTTAGCTGCTCGCGCCTGTTCCAGCAAGGTAACGGCCGCCTCCCACTCTTCGTCGGTCAAGCTTCTTCCCTGAAGCTGGTCCCGCAACAGCTCGATCTGTGCGGCCAGCTGCTGCTCGGCTTCGCGATACTTGACGATTTGCTCGCTCATCTGTGTCTGATGGATGAGCAGAGGCTGAAGCTCGGCTACCTCCTCGCCGCTCTCGAACGGGGAAGCCGCGAGCACGGCCTGCCATTCTGTGCTTGCTTCCCGATGCCTTTGTGTTGCCGCGTTCTCCGCTTCTTCCGCGGCGCTGCGTGCCTGGGCAGCCTCCGACAGGGCGAGCTGGGCAGCGTCATGCTGCTCGGTTAGCGTTATGAGCGTTGCTCTTAATAAGCTGATCTCCTGCTCGGCGGCCGCTTTCAGCGCTGCCGCAGGCGCTCCGTCCGTGATGGCTTGGAGCTGGCCTAGCTTCTCGTCCAGCTGCTGCCGCTTCTCGCCTAGGGTGGCCGACAACGAAGCGTATTCCAGCTGGGCCGACTGCGCCTCGCTCGTGCTTTCCTGCTGCGCGCTCGTCTGCTCTTCTATGTAGCCGACGCTCTTCTCCAGCCTTCCGCGCAGCTCCATTGCGTCAGCTTCTCGGCGTTCAAGCTCGAGCAGCAGTCCGCTGCCTTGGGCAGGCTTCAGCTCGGCCCCGAATTGTTCCTGCCACAATGCCTCCTCTTGCTTTAACGCAGCTGAGGATTGCTCGAACTGTGCCGATGCCCGGCCAGCCAATGCCATCTGCGTGCGATGCTCGTTGGCGGCTTGTTCGCGTCGGCGCGCCGCCTCCGCGTATCGGTTACGGCAGCTGGCGAAGCCTTTCTCTGCCTGCGCAAGCCAGCTCTCGTGCAGCGACGCCATTTCCGAGATCGCTACCAGCGCGGACTCGTGCTGCGCCAAAGCTTCTGCCGTTGATGCGGATTCTTCCGCAGGACGAGTGCCGGCTTCGGCGCCTGCCGCCGCTTCGGGCATGGCAAAGGATTCAGGGGGCGATACCGCTTCAGCGGCAAGCATCATGCCCGCTTCGGCCCCTGCCGCAGCCTCGAATAGGTCAAATTCCAGCTGCATCGCCTTCGAATCATCCGGAGCCTCATCGTTGGACCCGATGGCATCCGTTAACCGCTCCAGCGCCGAGGACGCTTTGGCTTGCAAAGGCGAGAGGCTCAGCTGCAGCTGCTGAGCTTGCTGAATGGCACGCTCCCAAGCCGCCAGTACGGTTTCTCCAGCATCCAAGGCGTTCCCGGCTGCTCCGTGCTTACCCGGATGCACGCAAGAACCGCATACGGGACAAGGCTCGCCCTGCACCAAGCCTTCGGCCAGCTGCTCGGCCAATTGCATCCGCTGCTGCTCGCGCAGCTCGCCGCGAACGCGCTCCTGCCATCTCGGAAGCGAACCGCTTATTCCGCGAAGCTCCCGGTTCATGTCCTCCAGCGAGGCAAGCACTGGCGTCAGCTCGCGAAGCTGAACGCGCAGCTCCCCTTCCGCTTGCCGCTGCTCGGCCTCTGCCGCCTCAAGTCGCTGCTTCGCGCGGGCTTGCTGCTCTTCCGAAGCGCTCAGCTCCTGCTGCGCCGCTTCGGCTTGCGCCGCCAAGTGGTTATACTGCTGCAGCCGCTTGGCAAGCGCGCCCCGCTTGTCACGGTCTTCTGCTGTAAGCTCCACCGCCTTCAGCTCTTTGCGCAGCTCGGCCTGCTTAGCCGTCGCCCGGCCGAGCAGCTCCTGCGCTTTCGCGGCAAGCTCGCCGCAGCTGCGGCTTCGCGCTTCCGCGTCGCGGGCGCGCAGCTCGCCGGCCGCGACGCTCTCCGCAAGCGCGGCGGCATCGGTCTCGAGCCGCTCCGCTTGCGCGAGCTGCTCGAGCCGCTGCGCCAGGCGCGGCTCGCCTGCCGCGGCCGCGGCGGCTGCCGCCGTGCGCGCGGCGGCTGCGGCCGTGGCCGCCTCCAGCCGGGCGGCATGCGCCAGCCCGGCTGCCTCGCGGCGCGAGGCGGCAGCGCGCAGCGCCGCCTCGGCCGCGCCGGCCGCGGCGAGCGCGGGCGCAAGCCGCTCCGCCGCGGCGAGGCGCGCGAGCTCGCGCTCGAGCTGCGCGACGCGCGGCGCCTCCGCGAGCAGCTGCGCCTGCTGCGCCTCCTTCGCGAGCAGCGCCGTCTGCCGCTCGCGCACGTGCAGACGCTCCGCGTGCAGCCGCTCCGCTTCGGCGAGCGCGGCCCGCGCTGCCGCGGCGGCCGCCGCCGCTTCGCGGAACCGCGCCTCCGCGGCGGCTACCGCTTCGGCGGAGGCGTCGCCAAGGCCATGCTGCTCGGCCGCCGCCTCGTTCAGCGCGCCTTCCGCCGCTTTCATGCGCTGGCTCAGCTTAAGCGCCAGCCCGTCGCCGAACCGCTCCAAGCGGAACAGCCGCTGAAGCATCGAGCGGCGGTCCTTGCCGGTCAGCGACAAAAACTCCGCGAATTTCCCTTGCGGAAGCACGACCGCGCGCGTGAAATCCTGCATGCCGAGGCCGATCTGCGCCTCCACGCAGCGGGTCACGTCCGCCAGCTTGTCGGCGAGAACGACGTCGCCCGCTTCCGTCAGCTCCACGAAGCGGCTGACGGTATTGCTTACCGAGACGTCGCCGCTGCCGCGCTTAAACTGCCGTTCGACGCGGTAACGCTTCTTCTCGCCGGCGCCGGAAAGCTCGAACGTGAACGAAACGGCGAGCGTTTTCTCCGCTTGGTTCATAATGCCCTGCGTCCCGTTCGCCGCACGTTCAACCTTGCCGTAGAGCGCCAAAGTGACCGCGTCAAGGATGCTCGATTTGCCGCTGCCCGTCGGTCCGAAGATGCCGAATACGCCGGCCTCGCACAGCCGTTCGAAATCGACCTCCTGCACCTCGCGGTAGCTCTGGAGTCCGCTCAACCGAAGCAATAATGGCTTCATCCGCGATCACCTCCCGCTGCTGCTTCCCCATCTTGCTCCAGCAAGCTTTCGCTGCCTGCCGCCGCGTCATCGTCTTCTTCCGCAATCAGCTCCAGAAACAGCTGAACCGTCCGGTCGTCCGGTTCTCCCCCGCCGGTCTGCTTGGCGAAGAAACGTCGGAACAGCTCCTCGGCAGGCAGCTGCTCGCGCGAGCGTTCGCCGGCCTCAAGCGCCTCCGCGGACTCCGGATAAACCGGACGGATGTGGACCAGCCCTTCGTGCTGCTTGCGCAGCTGCTGAATATGCTGGAGCGTCATCGCCTCCGTCATCCATACGTCCAGATCGATCCATGCGCGCGCGTCGCGGCCTTCTTCCAGCCAGCCGTACACCTCGGCCAAACCGCCCTTCGCGGTCCACCGCACGAGCGGCCTGCCCGAGCTAAGCAGGATCTCCCGAGGCTGAATGGCGATACCGGGCTCCGCATCAAACACGGTGACGGACTTCGACTGACCCGCCTCCGAGAAGCTGTACGCAAGCGGAGATCCGCTGTAGCGCATCGTTTCGTCGCCGGCAACCCGCTGGGGCCGGTGCAAGTGGCCGAGCGCCACGTATTGCGCGCCGATCCGCAGGGCGGATGGATCGACCGTGTAAGCGCCGCCGATTTGAATCGGGCGTTCCGAGTCCGTCTCGAGTCCGCCAAGCACGTAAATATGGCTCATCGCCAAGTTCACCGTTTCGTGGCGGAATGCGCTGCCCAGCTGCGACATCAAGCGCCCGACCCGCTCGGAATAAGCGGTTCGCAGCATTTCCTCGTCCGTCGCCTCGCTCAGCAGCTCGCGCAGCCGCGATTCGGATGGATACGGCAGCGCCGCGATAACGGCTTGCTCTCCCGTCCGCGCCACATCAATGACGAGCGGTCGATCCGTCGGCATGCCGACTAGCCGGATGCCGCTGCGCGCCGCAAGCGGCGCGGAGGCGGATACCCGTTCCGGATGGTCGTGATTGCCCGCGATCACGGCGATGGTCCGTCTGCCGCCGTCCGCCAGCCGGGCGACCGCCTCGTAGAACAGCTGCTCCGCGGCCGCCGGCGGGTTGACCGAGTCATAGACATCGCCGGCAAGCAGCACCAGATCGATTTCTTCTTCCTTTGCGAGAACAGCCAGCTCATCCACGAAAGCCGCTTGCTCCTCCAGCCGGCTGCGGCCCTCGAGCGAACGCCCGAAATGCCAGTCTGCCGTATGCAGTATGCGCATCGCCTATTTCCCCATCCCTTCTCTATCAAAACAATTTAACCGCTTGTCCCCCGTCAAAGAAGAACACATAGCACTCGTCGATCGCCCGTCCGATGATGGAACGGATCGCTTCCGCATAGAGCGTCAGCTGGAAACGGTGGCGTTCCGCCGCGTCCTCCCACCGGCTCAGCGTAATCCGGTCCGTTTTGTAATCCAGCAGGATGAGCCGGCCTTCCTTATCCTGAAATAAACAATCGATGACCCCTTGAATCAGAATCGGCTCGTCGCTCAGATGCTCCGAAGCGTCCGGATAGACGCGGGAGGCTGGGAACGTGCAGCTAAACGGCGTTTCTCTTCGCACCCATTGCGCGCGGAGCAGCCGAAGGCCGACCTCGCTTTGGAAAAATGCCGCGGAGCCCGCAACATCCACCGCGGCCGCCTGCTGCGCGGACAGCATCCTGCGCTCCTGAAGGCTGGCGACCGTCTCCCGGACCGCCTTCTCGGATACCTCCCCGTTCAAAGGGACATGCTGCATCACGAGATGGCTCACCATCCCCCGTTCCGCTGCCGTCAGCGCCTTTTCCTCCATAAATTTCGGACGCCGCAGCCTGAACGTGTACTCTCCGTCCCCGGAACGCGCGGACTTGTCCATAACAAAGGTTTCAGGCTGGGGCTGCGCTTCCTCCGCCAAACTGACCGAATCCCCGTCGAAAAGAAACTCGACTTGTCCGTAAGCTTCCGGTCCGGCGTCTATTGCCGCAAAGTCGATGACCGGCTCCGAATCCCCAGCCTCCTTATCCGAATCCAACCCAGCCAAGCCATCCTCGCCTGCAAGCTCCGGCAGCAGCAGCGCCGCTTCGTCCATGCCCGCTTCGGCATGGAGCCGTTTCATTTCGGTCACGGATGTTTTGGCCGCGGTCATCGTAGCTGCGGCGTATGGATAGCGCCAGCTTAGCCGCCTGTCAATCTCGTCTGCCGCTTCCGGCGATTCCGGCAGCGGTACAAGTTCTTGCACGGCTTGCATGCGCAAGGCGAAGGCTTCGGCCGCACCGGTGTCCTCGGCCGTCGCCGCGGCAGCTTCCAAGCCGAGCTGCGCAGCCGGAACGACCGCCGTGCGCCAGTCCCGGAACGAGACGACCTTCCCGGCGGTCTTACCGACAGCGCCTTCCGCCTCGAATGCTCCTTCCGCGATTTCCTCTGCTTGCTCGATAGGCACGCTTCCTGCTGGATTCCCAACAACGTCAGCGGTCTGGCCTTCCTCGATTGCGGCATCATCCACGATAACCGCGGAAATGCCCGCTCCCATTGCCAGCGGCCCAAGCCAGTCGAGGAATCGGGATGCGCCCGCGATGCGGAAATCCGCAAGCCCGCCGTCCGCATCGAGCGCGGATTGCCAGCGCTGCAGCTGCTTAGCTGCGTCTCCGACCGTTCCGACGAGGAACATTTTCTCCTTCGGCCTCGTCAGCGCGACATACAGAATCCGCATTTCCTCTGCCAACGTCTCCATAGCAAGCCGGTGCTTGATGGCGAGCTGCGGCAGCGTCGGGTAGCTGACTCTCAGCTCCGAATCAACATAGCGGGGGCCGAAGCCAAGCTGCTTATGCATCAGAAACGGACTGCTGAGGTCGCGTTTGTTGAACTGCTTGCCTAGTCCGGCCGCGAATACGACCGGAAACTCCAGCCCTTTGCTCTTATGGATCGACATGATCCGGACGACGTCCTCCTGCTCCCCGAGCGCGCGGGCCGTGCCCAGGTCGCCTCCGCTCTCCCGCATCCGGTCGATAAACCGGAGGAAGCGGAACAAGCCCCGCAGCGTAGTCGCCTCATATTGGCGGGCCCGGTCATGAAGCGCGCGCAAGTTGGCTTGCCGCTGAAGGCCGCCTGTCATTCCGCCTGCCAAATCGTAATAGCCCGTTTCCCGGTAAATCCGCCACAGCAAATCGGCCAGCGATCCTTGCCGCGCTTCCACGCGCCATGCCTCGAGCGATGCCAGAAAGCTTTGCAGCTTCCGCTTCGTGTCTTCCGGCATGTTCGGATCATCCGCCGCGTTGCGGACCGCTTCGAAATACGACGCTCGGCCCGCCGCGATCCGGATCAGCGCCAGCTCTTCGCCGGTCAATCCGGCAAGCGGCGAACGGAGCGCGCCGGCCAGCGGAATATCCTGATACGGATTGTCGATGACGCGAAGCAGCGACAGCATCGTTTCCACCTCGGTCGCCTCGAAATAGCCGCTGCTCAGCTCCGCGTAAGCGGGAATGCCGTGCTGTTGAAGCTCCTCGATGATGGCAGGAGCCCACTGCTTGTCCGCCCGCAGCAAAATCACGATGTCCCGCCAGGCAAGCGGGCGCTTGCGACCCTTTTTCCCGTCATACACCTGAAACGGCTCCGCGGCCGGATCATCCGGCCGCAAGCCTTTCAACTTCACGATTTGACTCGCGATATAGCGCGCCTCCAGCTGAACGGTCTGCAAATCCTCCGCGGCCTCGGCTGCAGTCATGCCGTCGCCTTCCGCATCGCCTTCATCCGCCGAATCCGATTCATGCTCGGCAGCATCGCCTTTCCCTTTGTCGAGAATGGCAAGCTCCACCGCATACCGTTCCGCAGGTCCGCCTTCGGCGGCAGGCGGATAAGACGCGCCGCAAACAAGCTCGGCGCGCTCGTCGTAATCCATTTCCGCCGCTTTCTCCCGCATGATGGCGCGAAAAACGTTGTTCACGCCGTCCACAACTTCCTGTCGGCTGCGGAAATTTCGCGCCAAATCGATTCTAACGCCATACTCGGCTTCGCCTTGGATGGCCGGTACCGTTTCCGGAGATGCCGTCGGCTCGTCCCCAATAGTCAGTTCCAGCTGATCCGCGCCGCTCCGAAGCGCTTCCTGCTCCAGTTCGCCGGCCATGCGGTAGCTTTTATATTTGCTAAGAAACAAGCCCGGCTCCGCCAGACGGAACCGGTAAATGCTCTGTTTCACGTCGCCGACCATGAAGCGGTTTCCTTTGCCGGGCCGCGAGATGAGCGAGACGATCGCTTCCTGAACCATGTTCGTATCCTGGTATTCATCAAGCAGCACTTCCTGAAACTGCTGCTGGTATTCGAGCGCCGCCGGCGACGGCGCCATCGAAGAAGGCGCCGAAGAGGCATCCCGCAAAATGCGCAGGCAATAATGCTCCATGTCGCCGAAGTCGATAAGTCCCTTCTCCAGCTTCGCCGCTTCGAAACGGCTGCCGAACTCGTCGGCAAGACCGGCCAGCGTCTCCATGAGCGGAGCCATTTCGTCTAGCTCGGCGGCAAACTCCTCCGGCGTGCGCGTAAACAGCTCGTCCGTCAAATCGGCGATAATCGTCTTGGCGCGATCGCGGAGATCCTTGGCCTGCTCCTGCAGCGCTTTGTCGCATGCATCGCCGCGCTGGGGCTTCAGCTTACCGAAGCTTGCGCCTGCGAAAGCCTCCTGCCACGTCATCCACGGCTGGCCGGCTACGCGATGAAGAAGGGAACGGACAAGCGCCAAATCTTCGCGGAACGTTTCCCCGTAAGCGTCGGGTCCGCCCGGAAGATACGTCAAAGCCTCAGCCTGTTCCAGCAGGCTTACGGCGCCTTGCAGAGACAGCGAAACGGCATCCGATAAGCTCGTCACCCACTCGGTTTGCCCGAGTTCCTCGGCATTCCCGACGCGGAAAGCGGCAGCCGTCTCCTGCAGCCAAAACTTCGGCCATGGATGGCTTTGCGAGAAATGATAGAGCTTCATGACTAGCGCATAAACCGGCTCATCGCCGCGCTCGCCGCCGAATTTATCGACTAGCTGCAGGAAAGCCTGGCCCTTTTCCGTTTCCGGTTCGCCGTATCGCTCTTCGAACAGGCCATCGAGAACATCGATTCGGAGCAGCTCCGCTTCCGTCTCATTCGCGATGCGAAAGCCCGGATCGAGGCCGATGAGGGAATAATAGCGCCGTATTACGTCCAGGCAGAAAGAGTGCAGCGTCGTAATGGATGCGCGTCCCATCAAGGCCAGCTGGCGCCGCAAATGATCGGAGCCCGGATTCCGGTCGAGCTCCTTCTCCAGCGCGATGCGGATCCGCTCCTTCATCTCTGCCGCTGCCGCCTTCGTGAAGGTCGCGACAAGCAGACGGTCGACATCGGTATCCGCTGATATTTTGCGGATGATCCGCTCCACCAGTACGGCTGTTTTGCCTGACCCTGCAGCGGCGGCCACCAAAATATTGCTTCCGCCGGTAACGATCGCCCGCCACTGGTCTTCCGTCCAAGTGCTTCCAGCCGGCTTCGGCGGAATCGGCGTTACAGCTGTCGTCATTGCTCTTGCTCCTTCCCGGCATCCGCTTGCATGCCCGCGTTGTTGACATCTTCTTCGTCGCCGCTCGCGAGCAGCTCCCATACCTCGTCCTTGCCCGGCTTATTCAGCTTCGTATAGCAGTTGCCCTCGACAAGCGGGTCGAAGTGGCATACCGGCTTGTACGAGCAAATTTGGCACGGCGTCTTATTTCCAAGCCTATATGGCCGTATGGACACGTCGCCGCCGGCGATCCGGTCGCCGATCCTGCGGAGCGTTCCCCTCACCGATCGGCGCAGCGTCCCCCACTGCTCATCCGACACGACGGAAGAGCTGCTGTAGAAGCCGCCGTCCCGCTTGAGCGCGAGCGGCAGCAGCTCGGAATAGCCCGTCGACAGCGCATTGTCCATCATCCGGACCGTATCCTCGTCCGCAAGCACAAGTCCTTTGAGCTTGAACCGCTTCAGGATTTCGGTGCGCGCCTTCGCCGGCGGCAAGCCGTTCGAGGCCGTAAGCATCGGATTATGCACGTGGAAATACAGCGCGCCCGCCGCACGGGCCGGCTGGCCCAGCCATTCCGGCGCATGCGTAAGCAGCACATCGAGGTACGTCAGCATCTGCAGCGCCATGCCGTAGGCGACTTCCTCCAGGCGAAGCTGCTTCGCGCTTGACTTGTAGTCGATGACGCGCAGCAGCAGACCGTCCGTCGTCTGAGCCGCGTCTACGCGGTCGATCCGGCCGACCATCTCCAGCGTCTTGCCTCCGGTAAGCGGAATCGTCACCGGCGGCAGCGGACCTTGCGGCCCGAAGCCGATTTCGAGCCCTACCGGCTTGAATTGCGCGCGCCGCGCGTGCTCCCCGAGAATGACCGCGGCTTGGCTTATAATATCGCGCAGCTTGCGCGCTACGTATTGATGGCGGTTGCTGCTGAACAAAATTTGCGATTGCAGCCTCATCGCCAGCTCGTTCACAATGCCGGCCGACGCCTCGCGCAGCTGCTCCGTCGTGAGCGAGCCCCAGCTGTCGCCGAGCGTTTCGGTCAGCTTGTTGAGCGCGGCATGGAACAGCTGTCCGATATCCGGCGCGGCAAGCTTGTACAGCTCCCGCTCCCGAAGGCGCAGCCCGTGAATCGCGAAATGCTGAAACGGACACGAGACGAACCGCTCCATCCGCGACACGCTGCCCCGCAGCAGCTTGCCGTAGAGCAGCTCCGCGGTTTCCGGGGACAGCGTGACTTCCTCATTGGTATATTGCAACGACGCAACGAGCCGCTGCAGCTTGTCCTGCCACTCAGGGCGGACGGCGAACCAGTTATACGCTTCCCACCAGAGCGGCGCAATGCTGCCGCCATGCTTCCATATCCGCAGCTGCGTAATCAGATAGGACAACGTCCGTTCCGGATGCGCCATAAACGATTGCTGCTCGGCTTCGGGCATGACAGGAACCGGTTCCACGGCGACGGTTTCCTCTTGGAGGCCCGGGAACAGCCCCTTCATATGGCGAATAATTTCCGATGGAAGCAGGCTTTTCCCTTCCTCGTCCGAAAGCGGCCAGCTAACCCACAAGTGGCCGCTTGGCGTCGTAAGCGCATTGTAAATCATAAACCGCTCGTCGAGCAGCTTGCGCCGCACGCCGGGCGCCATGACGAGGCCGCCGTATTCCAGCGTTTCCCGCTCCTGCTCCGTCAGCACGCCGTCCTCCTGCATGCGCTGCGGCATGACGCCGTCGTTTGCGCCAAGCAAGTAGCATACGGCGACTTGGCCGGAGCGCGTGCGGTCCATGCTCCCGATCAGCACCTGATCCAGCGACGGCGGCACGGATGCGAGCTTTAAGCTTTCCAGACCCGTTTCCACCATGCCGGCGAACAGCTCAAGCGGCATCGCTTCGCTGCCGGTCATCTCGGTCAGCTGATCGAGCAAATCCATGACGCCGTCCCATAGCTGCCGGTGCTCTCTGGCCCGAAGCGGATTGCCGTCCGCAATCGCTTTGCGGCTCCAACGTTCCAGCCGGTCCGGCGCATCGATCGCGACGAGAAGCTTGTAGAGCGCCTCGCACATCCCTCTGACGCTGGACGCTTTCTTCAGCTCGCGGCCGAATTTGCGCAGCACCGGCACGACCGCTTCCCGCGCCGCCATGATCGCTTCGAATTCCCGCAGCTCGTTCGCCCCCGCCTGCGCGGGATCGCCCTCCAGCGTATCCCGCGTGAGCGGCTTCCATTGGCTGAGCGTCGTCCAGCGATTGCCGTTCATGCCGGTCGCCAGCGCGTAATTTTCGAGCAAGTCGAACGTTTCCCGCGTTAAACTGCCGTCCTCCGGAATGAGCAGCTCCGACTTGATGCAGCGGAACACCGCTTCGTAGCGCCAGCCGTGCGTTGCGATCTCGATCGCCGAGCGGATAAACTCGACGAACGGGTGATGCAGCGCGCCGTTCTTCTGATCGAGAAAGTAAGGAATGCCGTAATCGGCGAATACGGCTTTGATGTAATCGTTATAGTCCGGCGCATTGCGCACCATGACCGCCAAATCCCGGTAGCGCATCCCCTCGTCCCGTACCCGGCGGGTAACGTCGCGCGCGACCGCCTCCACCTCCGCGCGGCGGTTCGCCGCCGCATGGAGCGAAACGCCTCCTTGCGCAAGCTCCCGCTCCGATAGGCTAAGCGGCTTGCGCCCGCCATAATAGCGCTCTACATGCGCCAGCATCGGATTGTGCCGGAACCGGTACGGCGTGCCGCCAAGCAGCACCGGCTCTTCGATTTCCACGCCGTTCTCCGCCGCCATATCGCGCAGTTTCATGAACGTTTCCGCCGTCGGACGGAATAGATCGAGCTCATGCGGCTGTTCGCCGGCCCCGTAAAGCTTATCGAGACACAACGTCACCGTCATCGATTTGGCGTGCTTCATCAGCTCGCCAAGCGCTTCGAATTCCGTCGGCGTAAATCCATGGAACCCGTCGACCCAAATCTCTGAATCTGCCATCGACGGCGCTTGGTGGAACCCCTTCACGAGCCAGCTCAAATAATCCTCGGCATCGACGTAGAGCCCAGCCAGCTCCTGCCCGAGTCCTGCCGCAATCAGCTGCAGATCATGAAGCTTTCGGCCGAGCAAGGAGCTCACCTGCTTCGGCAGCCGGCTCTCCGCGAACGCGGCGAGCTCTTCCGTCCCGATCCCGTACCGCTTCCATTCCGTCATCAGCTCGCCAAGGCGTTCGATGAATCCGTGCTGGGATTCACTGCCCTTGAACAGCTGCAGTTTCTCCTCCAGCCTATGTACGATTTTGTACAGCAGCATGTTTTTGCCGTTCTCGCTGATCGGGACGAGCGCCGTTCCGCCCGTCTCCTGCATGATCCGAAAGGACAGCCGCCGGAAGCTGAGCGCCTGCGCCCGAATGGAGCCGCTCAGCTCCTCGTGGTTCAATAGCGCGTACTCCGTCTGAAAGGTAGCCTGCTCCGGCACCAAAATAACGATCGGCGGTCCATCCGGCTGCGCTAGCACGTTGCTTCTTATTCGTTCCAAACAATAATGGGTTTTGCCCGACCCCGACCGCCCGATTACAAAACGGAGCGCCATGCGCCCACCTCTTCTCGTATATTCGATTCTCCTATTCTATCATACGGTCCTCTATCTTTTCATCCTAAAATACAAACATTTGTTCGTTTATCGCGAAGGTAAATTGTTCAACTGAGACTTTGGGTTGACAATCCTTGGGTCTCATTTTATAGTTGTCTAGATGATATTGATAATCGTTATCAATTAATACCTGCGCACTCGCGCATAAGGAGAATCGATTCATGAAGAACAAATTGGTTATCCCGCTCATCCTCATCCTGCTCGTCGTGCTGACTGCAGCCTGCGGCAGCAAGGATCCCGCATCGAACCAAGCCGCCTCCTCGCAGAACGCCAATGCGCCTGCCGCTGCCGAAGAAACGAGTTCCGGCACGGTCACCTATCAAGCCGAATCCGGCCCTGTAGAAGTACCGTCCGATCCGATGCGGATCGTGGCGCTTACGAATGCGCCCAACATCCTTTCCCTCGGCGGAACGCTTGTCGGCGTAGATGAATGGACGAACAAAAACCCTCTGTTCAAAGAGAAACTGAATGGAATCCCGGTCGTATCCGAGAATGATTTGGAGGAAATTTTGGAGCTGAAGCCGGATCTAATCGTTGCCGGCTCGCATATGAAGAATCTCGATAAGCTGGGCGAAATCGCGCCTACCGTCGTCTATACGTGGGGCAAGCTGGACTATCTGGCGCAGCAGCTGGAAATCGGCAAATTGCTGAACAAGGAGAAGGACGCTCAAGCTTGGATCGACGATTTCAAACAGCGCGCTGCTGAGGCAGGCAAAGAAATAAAGGCCAAAATCGGCGAAAACGCTACGGTATCCGTCTTCGAAACCGATTCGAAGAGCTTCTACGTCTTCGGCAACAACTGGGCTCGCGGCACCGAAGTGCTCTACCAGGCGATGGGTCTTCAAATGCCGGAAAAGGTAAAAGCGGACGCGCTCGGACCCGGCTACTACACGCTCTCTAATGAGGTGCTGAAAGACTATGCCGGCGATTACCTCGTCCTGAGCAGAAGCTCGGCGGGAGACAATTCCTTTATGTCCACCGATACCTGGAACAGCATCCCGGCCGTCAAGAACAACCATGTCATCGAGATCGATACGGAAGCCTCCACGTACAGCGATCCGACGACGCTTGATTACTTGCTGAACATTTTCAAAGAAGGATTCCTCGGCAGCAAATAAGATAAAAAAGCGCAGACCGTTATCGGCCTGCGCTCTTTCCATTCTATATGTGCTCAAGCGGTACCGGCACGTGGCCGTACCTAGGCGCGGCGCCGCGTCCGCCTGCCGCCCATTTTGCCGCATTCGCGATGACGCGAAGCACATCCCCGTTATGATAGGTCGGGTACGTCTCGTGCCCCGGACGAAAGTAAAACACCTTTCCTTGCCCGCGCATATAGGTACAGCCGCTGCGGAACACTTCTCCGCCCTGGAACCAGCTGACGAATACAAGTTCATCGGGCGCGGGAATTTCGAAGTGCTCGCCGTACATTTCCTCCTGCTCGAGCTCGATATACTCGCCGATGCCCTCCGCGATCGGGTGGGCGGGGTTCACGACCCATAAGCGCTCCTTTTCGTCGGCCTCGCGCCACTTAAGCGCGCAGCTGGTGCCCATAAGCTTCTTGAATATTTTCGAATAGTGACCCGAGTGAAGCACGATCAGTCCCATGCCTTCCAGCACGCGGGCATGCACCCGTTCCACGATCTCGTCGCGTACCTCGTCATGCGCCATGTGTCCCCACCAGATCAGCACATCGGTGTTCCGAAGCACCTCTTCCGTCAGTCCGTGCTCGGCTTCATCCAGCGTCGCCGTCTTCGCGTTCAAGCCGTACGGCTGCAATCCTTCGGCGATCGCTTGATGAATCCCTTGCGGATAAAGGGATTGCGCGGCAGGGTTCGTCCGCTCATGCCGAAACTCATTCCATATTGTAACTTGCGACATGCTAGCTTATACCTCCTGCTGCCAATGCTTGCTCGCGAACGTCGGCAGGCGCGACGGTTCTTTTCTGCAGCGCGGCTTGATGGATCGCTTCCAATACTTCCTGGTTGCGGTAGCCGTCCGGAAGGGACGGCAGCTCCTCGCGGACATGGCCGCGGATCATATCGACGAAATCCTGCATTTGCGTGATGTGATACTGCTCGGGCACTTTATGAACGCCGTTCACGCTGATCGCCGGATCCCCTGCGTCAGCCTGCGGCTGAATCCAGGTCAGCTCCTGGCCCCGCTCGCAGCTGACCGAGATCGTGCCGAGGTCGCCATATACGGTCACTTCCAGCTGGTTGCCGGAGCCATAAGCGTTGCGCGACGTTTGGAATACGCCGGCCGCGCCGCATTCCAGCGATGCCAGGAAGCCCGTAAAATCATCCACGTCGACGGTGCCTTCCTTCCCCGTTGCCGGATTGGGACGGTTAACGATAAACGTCTTCATCTGTGCCGACACTTCCGAAATTTCGCCGACAATAAACCGGGCTGCGTCAACCATGTGCGAGCCGAGATCGCCGAGCGCGCCCGTTCCGGTCATTGCGCTTTGATAGCGCCAGTTCATCGGCGTGCCGACCATCGCTACGCCCCAGGACTGCAAATACTGAACGAAGATATGGCGGACCGTGCCAAGCTTGCCCGCGCGGATCAAATCGCGTGCATAGCGGAAGGAAGGCACGTACCTGTAAGAAAAGCCGACCATCGACGGGATCCGATTTTGCTCATATAGCTGGTATAGATCGAACGCTTCTTCATATGTCCGGGTGAACGGCTTCTCGGTCATAAACGGCTTCCCGTGCCGCAAACAGCATTTGACGATCGCATGATGAACGATATTCGGCGTAATGGACAAGACGGCATCCACGTCGCGGTCCGCAATGATCGCTTCAAAGTTGGTGTAACGCTTCCCCGCCGAAATGCCGAGCTTATCGCCTGCCCGTTCGACGGCCTCCTCGTTCGCATCGCATATTGCCGCTACGCTGACGCCCTCGATTTTGGCCAAATGCTCCATGTGCACGTTCGCCATGCCGCCCATTCCGATAATGCCGATCCTGATCTCTTTCATGTTGCTCCCCATCCCTCAAATCTTATTGATTGGCTTTCGCCCATTCATCCAGCTGCTTCTGCTTCTCCGCAATGATTTTGTCCATGCCGGCCGCCTTCATCTTCTCGATGAATTCCGAAATGTATTTCTCCGGATCGACGGAGCCGGTCACGATGACGTTCTTGAATTCCTTCTCCACGTTGCTTGTCGCCGCTATTTCGGTTTTGACGGGCTCCGCATTGAAAGCAAAACCTAGCGCGCGGGACTTCTCCGCGCCTTTGTTGTATGCCGCGTAAGCTTCCCATTTCTGCGGGTCTTCGCTGGCCCAGAGATGCACGAGCGGCAGGTTGCCGAGCATCCAATTCCGGGTCGGCGGGTAACCGGAGCTGCCGGCATCGACGCCTTCCGGGAAATCGATCACGTTGTCGGACTTCTTCACATAATGCTTGCCCTCGATGCCGTTGATCAGCAGGTTCATTATGTCTTTGTCCGTGTAGAGCAGGTTGACGAATTGCATGGCGCGCGCCGGATCCTTCGACGTTCTGGAAATGGCCAGCACGGCGCTTGTCGCGTCCGTCGTGCTTGTAAACGGCGTTGCTAACTGAACTTCAACGAGCTCTGTGCCTTGATTGCGGGAATTATCCAGATTAGAGCCCGGCTTAAACGAGCCCGTTTGCGCGAAAGCTTTGCCGGCGCCGAGCGCCTTGCCGATATCCTGCAGCGTTGCTGCGTCTTTATTGATATAGCCGGCCTCGTACCATTTGCGCATCAGCTTCGCGTATTCCATGTATTTTGGATCTTCGATTTTATTAATGACCTTCAGTTCGGTTCCGGAGCGAACCAGCTCGCCCGGACCTTCGCCAAGCATATCGTAGTAGCCGTAATCGAGAATCATCGCCGATGGAGAGGCGCCGCCCGTCGTAATGAACGGAGTCACGCCCGGTTCGTTTTCTTTAATCGTCTTGAAGAGCGGTTCCATGTCGGCAAGCTCTTTCACTTGGGACAGGTCGAATTTATATTTTTCGACGAGGTCCTTTCGAAGGATCAGGCCTTTATCCGCCGCAAACTCTTTGTTCGCAACCATGCCGTACAGTTTGCCGCCTACGCGAGCCGCATCGACAATCGCCGGATCGATCGTTTTCAAGAAATCCTGGCCGTATTGGTTAACCAAATCGTCCAATGGGATGAATTGCCCCTTGGCCACCTGCTGCGTGAAACCGAACCACCCTGCGGTGAACATCAGGTCGAACGGCTCGTCGGAGGCGAACATCAGATTCGTCTTGTCGCCCCAAGCGCTCCAGTCGATCGATTTGATCTCAAGCGTTGCGTTTATTTTTTTCGTTAAAATTTTGTTGACTTCGTCCAGAACAAGCTTCTGATCCTTCGGCTCCGGCCCTGGAAATACCATCACGATATTGTAAGGGTCCAGCTTCGAGTCTCCGGATGCGTTCGTGCTCTTGTTTGCGTTTGCGCTGTTGCCAGCATCCGCGGAATTCGCGTTGTTGTTCCCTCCGTTGCTGCCGCAGCCTGCTGCGACAAGCGAACATGCGAGCAGAAGAGGAAGAACGAGATGATGCCTTTTGCCCATTTGAATACCCTCCCGATGATCTCTTAGTTTCTTTATACTAAACCGGAACGGATCGTTCCGGACTTAGCCTTTCACCGCGCCTACCGTTAAGCCTTGCACAATGTACTTCTGGAAGAACGGATAAGCCAAAATAATCGGCCCGATCCCGATGATGGCCATCGCCATCCGGATCGTTTCGGTCGGCGCGTTCGCCAGCAGCTGCGACTGCCCGGAATTGCCCGCCTGACTCAGCAGCACTTGAATGTCCAGCAGCGTCTTGTTCAACAAGTACTGGATGCTGAAATTTTGCGCATCGCTGATGAAGATCAAGCTGTTGTACCAGTCGTTCCAATAAGCCAGCGTACTGAATAGGCCGATGGTGGACAGAACGGGCAGCGACAAACGCAGGATGATTTGCCAGAAGATCCGAAGCTCCCCGGCTCCGTCTATGGAAGCAGACTCGATGATCGACGGCGGAATCGTATTCATAAAGAAAGTGCGCATGATGAGAATATTGAAGCCGCTCATGAGCAAATTCGGGATGATCAGCGCCAGCAGCGTGTTGTCGATGCTCAAATATTTGGTATACACGAGATACCACGGCACCAAGCCGCCATTGAACAGCATGGTGAAGAATACATAGAAAGTCATGCCGGTCCGGAACGGAAAATCGCGTCTGGACAGCGGATAGGCGAACAACGCCGTCATGAGCAGCGAGCTTATCGTACCCGCTGCCGTCACGAGAATCGTGACCCCGTACGCTCGCAGAATCGTGTGCGAATCCTGGAACAGGAACCGGTACGCGCTGAAATCAATCTGATGCGGAAGAATCGAATAGCCGTGAATGAGCAGCGACTTTTCCTCCGTAATCGAAACCATAAAAACCAGCAGAAGAGGGAAGACCGTAGCGGCGATATAAACCAGAAACAGCAGGTGTATCATCCACTGCATGCTCCGTCCCCTTGAAATTACGTTCATGTTCATTTTCCCCTTTGCTCCGTTAAAATAGTGCATGCTCGTTGTTGACCTTGCGCACGATGGCGTTCACGCCGAACACGAGCAGGAAGCCGAGTACCGACTGGTATAGCCCTGCGGCGGAAGCCATGCCGATGTCGCCCATTTGGAGCAAAGCTCTGTACACGTACGTATCGATGACATCCGTTGTCGACATCAGTGCGCCGGAGTTCATCGGAACCTGGAAGAACAAGCCGAAGTCCGCATTGAAAATCCGGCCGACCTGCAGCAGCGTCAGCGTCATGATGACCGGCATGATGAGCGGAACCGTAATGGAACGCACTTGCTGCCATTTGCTTGCCCCGTCCAGTACCGCGGCCTCGTAATATTCCGAATCGATGCCGACGATCGCCGCGAGATAGACGATGCTGAAATAGCCGATGCTCTTCCAAGCGTTGACGATGACGAGGATATACGGCCAATACTTCGGCTCGCTATACCATGAAATCGCATCGATTCCGAGCGGCTCCAGGATCAGCTTATTGACGAATCCGAATTCAACGCTGAGGAAGCTGAATACGAGATAGCCGATGATAACGGCGGACAACAGGTAGGGCAGCAAAATAATGCTTTGATAAAATCGCGACACAAGCTTGCGCCGGATAGCGTTCAGAAGAATCGCGACCGTTACGGCCATTACGACGTTAATGACGATAAACACCGCATTATAGAGAACCGTATTGCGGGTGATGATGAACGCGTTCTCCGTTTTGAACAGAAACTCGAAGTTTTTGAACCCGACCCATTCGCTGCCCAATATTCCTTTCGTATAGCTAAGATCCTTGAAAGCAATGATGACCCCGAACATCGGCAGGTAGTTGTTGATCAGAAAATAAAGCAGTCCCGGAATCGTCATGATGATCAAGACCCGGTACTTGACGATAGCCTTCCATAGTGAGCCTCTCTTCGCAGCGCTGGGCACCGTTCGCATCCTTCATCTCTCCAAACTTCGTTGTGAATATAGCTTTATTCTAGTCCGCTTCTGCATTTCGACCTACTCGTATGGTGACATCCTCGATACCGATTATGACAAATAATAAAAGCCCGTCCGGAGGTTGCTCCAGACGGGCTTTAGCATGTATGGCTCGTTCTAATTTTCCTTGGCAAACTGTCTCCGGTATTCTTGCGGGTTCATCCCGTAGTACTTACGGAACAGCTTGGAGAAGTGAGAGAAGTTCGTATAATGAAATGCCTTCGCGATATTGCTTACCGACTCCTCGGTGTACAGCAGCATCTCCTTCGCTTTCTTCATCCGCTCCTCGACGATGTAGTCGGTCAAGCTGACGCCGGCTTCTTTCTTGAACAGCCGTGACAAGTACGCGGAGTTAATATGGGCGAACGCGGCTAATTCCTCACGGGAAAGATCATCAAACAGCCGGTCAATAATATAGCGCTTCACCTTATCGACGACCGAAGATTCCGTATCTAGCAGCGACAAATGCATCGTAACGGTATCGATCATGCGCTGCGTGCGCTCCTGCAGCGAATGGAGCGACCTGATCGCGCTCGCTTCGTCCAGCATGGAGCCGTCCGGAAACACCGTCCCGACCGAAATGCCCCTCTTATGCAGCACATAGTATACGGTTTGCAGCAGCGCATGATAGAAGGCGCGCAGCGTTTCGCTCGTGACGTTCGCATCGCTGCGCAGGTTCGCGAATACTTCATCGGATAAAGCGAGCAGTTCGTCCCGCTTCGCATGCTCTAACAGCTCCGACCATTGGAATAGAGCGGGCAGGCTCGTCTCGCGCGCCTCCGCCGGCTGCTCCTTGAAGAACAGCACAGCTTGCGAGCGCGTGACATTATGGTGTTCCATCTGAATTAGAGCGTTATACAGCCTAGACACTTCATTCAAAGGCACCCAATCGCCGATGTAGCAGGATAATGTGCAGTACAAATAAGTCGCGCAGGCTTCGATATACCGCGTGCAGCGCTTCTTGATTTCATCATAATGCAGCCTGCCCTTGCCCGCTTCGCCGCCGCTTGGATCATCGAAGAACAGCGCGAATTGGACGCCGCTGCCATCCTGCAGCACCTGCCCGGGCATGCCGGCGAGCAGCAGCTCGTCCGCTGTATTGCGGAGCGCGAACTCCATCATCTCCTCGTCCCTCGTGTTCAGCGCCTTGCCCCACTGCTCGACGCCGATCAGAATCGGCAGCACGCGCGTATCCGCCGAAAGGGGCATCAGGCTGGCAGAGAGCGCGCGTTCGATGTTGTCCCGGGTCGGAATGAGCCGCTGCCAGAACAAGTCCTGCCAGAACCGTTCATACAGCAAGTCCTTGCTCTTCTCCCACTTGGCGTATACCTGCTCGTAGGCTTCGCTCCGCTTCTTCGCGTCCTGCGCGGCAGCCACCTTGTCCAGCGCGCTATGCGCTGTGTCCTGCAGTTCGCGGTAATCGACCGGCTTGAGCAAATAATCGAAGCTCCCTAAATGAACGGCCCGCTGCGCATATTTAAAGTCGGCGTGGCAAGTCAGGAAGATCGTTTCCATCTCTAGCTGCTGCTCCTTGACCCACTCCATCAGACTAATACCGCTGCCTCCCGGCATTTCAATATCGCATACCATGACATCGATCGGCGTCTGCCGAAGAATTTGCTTCGCTTGCTCCGCGTTATGAGCTTCATAGATGGCTCCGAACCCCAGTTTGTCCCAATCGACGCCGCTCTTTAAACCTTCGATCGCAAACCATTCGTCATCTACCAGAAGCAGATTGTACATATTAGCCCCCTCCTTTCTCCGGCTTCATGGGCGGCGATGAATAGGGCAGGCGAAGCGTGACGACCGTGCCCTTCGGTTGACCCCGCTCGAACAGCAGCTCGGCAGCCCCGCCGTACTGCAGCTTCAGCCGATGCCGCACGTTCCAGATGCCGAGATGGCCGTCTTCGAAATCCGCGTGGATATCCTCGCGCTGCAGCTCCTGCAGCTGATCTTCGGCAATGCCGACGCCGTTATCGGCAATGGCGATTTCATAGTACGGAGCATCCTCGGCAGCTGCCGGCTTTGCGGCTACTTTAATCATGAAAAACTCCGGCCCCATCTCAAAGCCGTGCACGATAGCATTCTCGACGAACGGCTGCACGATCAGAGGCGGCAGCGTTTCCCGTTCCAGCCCCGGCGCGATCGTCAGCTCGTAGCGCAGATATTGCGGAAAGCGGAGCTGCTGAATTTCCAGGTAACTTTGCAAATGCTCGAACTCAGTGTTGACGCTCACGCTGCTCAGATTCGTTCTCGTGACGAAGCGGAAATATTTTGAGATATGGGTCGCCATCTTCTTGATGAGGTCGGTCTTGTTCAGCTCCGCCAAATTATAGACGATATTGATGGCATTCAGCAGGAAATGCGGATTGATCTGTACCTGCAAATGCTTCAGCTCCGCCTTCTGCGTCCGGATATGCTCTTCGTACACATCGATCTTCAAGTCATGAACCTGCGACGCCATATCGTTGAACGTATCGTTGATGATGATGAATTCCTTTGAGCCCCCCGCCATCAGCCTCGTCTCAAGATCGCCGCGCTTGATTTGGCGCATCCCTTTGATCAGCTCGTACATCGGCTTCAGCAGCGTACGCTGGAGCAGCAGCAAGTAAACGGCAAGCACAGCCAAGCCGATTAGCGGGATGATGTAGAACAGCCTTTGAAAATAAGGCAGCTGCTGCAGAAGCGTACTCTCCGGTACGAGCACAGCCAAGTGCAGCGGGGCATACCGGGACGCCGTCGCCACGAGCAGGTAATCGTTCTGACCGCTTGCGCGCAGCCTTATGTAGCGCTCGTTCTCAGCGGGTAACGGAAGCTTCCCGCCAGGAGAGTCTGTCTCCTGAATGCCAGCCTTCGTAAGCGGCGTACCGTCGCTTGCGATAAATAGCGCCTGTCCCTGCTTGCCGAGAGATACATAGCTGAGCGGCACCATCAGCTTATCGAGCTCGGTCCAAGCGCCGACGACTTGGCCGTATTCCGTGGGTACGAGCCTCACGATGGCGAGCTCGCCGCCCTGGCGAATGATTCTCCACGTCTTCTCTCGCAGCTCCTTATCCGAATGGCTAGCAATGTAGCTCTTTAGCACCTGCGTCACTGACTCGAGTTTAGCTTCATCTCCTCCGCGAAAGGCCGTGCTCAGCAGCTCATTCTCCGCTCGGCCATACGCGTAAATCAGATTGACATTCGGATAGTTGACCAGATCCTGCGTCATTTTGTTTTGCACGCGCACCTTCGCGAAGAAGTAATCGGCGCTGCCAGGCTCTGATTTGCCGTAGCGCGGCAGGTTTTCGTTCAGCACGACGAAATTGTACAAGTAGGTTTCCGCATCGACAAGCGTGCGGTCGATCTCGTTCCGGTACATCGACAACAGATTTTTATTCGATTGGCCGACTTCCTCCCGCACGACATCCATGGCATAAAAGTTGTTGTAGAGCAGCAATGCGAACAGCGGCACAGTAACCGACAAAAATCCGATGATAAGCTTCGTTCGAAGGGATGCCCGCATAGCCGTCCATCACGCCGCTTTCCGGTAGTAGTTTGTTATAATGCCTCCATTTTACATGAAGGCGGCTATACAGCCAAACGGTTACAAGACATAGCAAAAACGCCCCTGCATCGGGGGCGTCAGGCTGTCGAAAAAGGAGTTTGACGCAATTGCCTCATGCCGCCAAACATACGCTAACGGTTGCCACGCACGTTATATAGCTTCAAAATGGCCCTTTTGAAATGCTAACGGTTCTCAGACACGCTAATTGGCGATTGGGGCAGCGTATTCTTCCGATTTGGGCCAAATAACGCCTCTGGCGACCGTTAGATTTTAAGAAAGGCTATTTTTATTTAAAAAAGAACTGGAGCATCCGTTAGAATTTTCGGGCGATCTCTCATGCTAGAGCACGCCAATTAAACGATGGCGGGATTCTCTGCAATCTGAAGGAACACACTGCATCAGAGACTTTTCGCTTTCTCTGCCCCGGCTAGCGGCTACGCACTTCAAAGATGCCGAACTTCAAGTAATGCCCTTCGTTTACGCCGACGATCTGCGGGTGATCCTTGCCTGCCGCCCGCCATTCGATCAGCCGGAGCGTCTTGCCCGCGTCGATTGCGGCCGCCTGGATCGTCTCCAGGAACAGCTCTGGCCGCATATGGTAGGAGCAGCTTGCCGTGACGAGGTAACCGCCTTCGTTGACCAGCTTCATCCCGTGGAGGTTGATGTCCTTATAGCCCCGCACCGCGCCTTCGATCGCGGTTCTTGACTTCGTGAACGCAGGCGGGTCAAGAATGACGACGTCCCATTTGCGGCCGGCCTCGTCCATCTTCTTCGATGTGTCGACCTTCGCGGAGGCGCGGTTCATTCGCTCTTCGATTCCCTTCACTTGGCGGCGGAGATAATCGAACGCATCATCCACGACGAATTCGACCCGGTCCTCGAACCCGTTGCGGATGACGTTGCGCCGCGCCGTTTCGATGGCATGCTCGGATACGTCCAGACAGGTCACTTTCTTCGCGCCGTATTTGCAGGCGTGCAGCGTGAAGCTTCCCGTATGGGCGAAGCATTCCAGCACCGTTGCTCCGTCCCAATACGGAAACGTGACCACTTTGCCGTTCGAGTTCACCGGCACTAGCTTCTCTTCATTGAGCGAGGCCAACGTGCCGGTATCGTCGGATTGAACCGTGCCGTTAACGGGAACGGAACCGGCGGTCTTCAATTGAATGCCGCTGCGGGCACCCCAGCCAAGCATCAGCGGCGCGATGGAAGCGCGATTCTCGCGTTGGTCGAAGAAATAGCCGGTTTTCTGGCCTTCTACGATGTCCACTTCCATGTGCAGGCCATTCTCCGTTATTTCGACGATGCGCGGGCACTCTCCATAAAGGACGCCTGTCCGCTGCTCGGTTCCTTCCAGCTCCCGGACCGAAACGTCGCTGCGCTCATATATGCCCTGCGGAGCAAAGACGTCGACAAGCGCGGCGACGATCGCATCGCGGCGGATATCCATGCCCAACGTCAGCAGCTGCACGACAAGGACGCCGCCGAACCGGTCCACGATCAGCCCCGGCAAGAAATCCGCCTCGCCATAGACAAGACGGCAGTCATGGCCCTGCACGAAACGGCTCCGATGCTGCGCGCACTGCAGGAACCGTTCCCGGAAGAACGCTTCGTCCATCGCCTCGATCGGATGATAGGAAATGGCGCGAACCGTAATTTGCGAGCTCGGGTTCCAGTAGCCCGTCGCCAAGTAGCGTCCTTGATGCGTGACAAGGTCCACCAAGTCGCCGGGCGCCGCCTCTCCTTCCACACGGTTTATTTCGCCGGCAAATACCCAGGGGTGTCCGGCCTCCAATCGTTTCTTGCGGTCACGCTGCAAAATCGCCTTCGCGCGTTCCATCGTTGCTCTTCATCCTTTCGGCAGCTTTGCAAGGCCGTACTTGTCATGCTCGTCCCGCCTGCTGCATATGTATCGTTATTCTTAGTTAAAGGAGCGTTCCACCATGCTGACTTTCATTTTGTTCCGCATGCTTGGCGGATTTATCGTCTTCATGCTCGGCATGAGGGCGATGGAGCTGGCGATGCACCGCTCCGTCGGCCATCGGCTCCAGGACGTGCTGCGCAAATCGACCGCGACCCCGCTGCACGGCTTGCTGGTCGGTACAGCAACAACGGCTGTACTGCAGAGCAGCACAGCCGTTACCGTTATCGCGATTGGACTGGTCAACGCCGGCGTGCTCACCTTTCCGCGCACGCTAGGCATTATTCTTGGCACGAACATCGGAACCTGCCTCACGACCGAACTGATCGGACTCAATTTGGGCAGCCTCGGCTGGCCGCTGTTGAAGCTATCGCTCGCCGCTTGGCTGCTGACCGCGCTGTTCGGCGAGATCGGGCTTGGCGGCGGCAGCCGTGCAGGACGCTGGCTGAGCCGGTTCTTGTTCCCGCTGCGCAATGCGAGCGTAGTGATCGGCGGCTTCGCCTTGCTGCTGATCGGCATCGCCCTCATGCAGTCCGTCGCGCCCGCCGTACAGGCGACGGACTTCTTCCGAAGCTTCATGAGCCGCGCGGAGGACAGCGTCCTCTGGGGGCTTGCAGCAGGAACCGTGCTGACGGCCGCCGTTCACAGCAGCGCCGCCGTCATAGGCATCGTCATGGGGCTTGCGGAATCCGGCGCGATGCCTCTTGAAGTCGGCGTCGCTATCGTACTCGGCGCCAATGTCGGGACATGCGTAACCGCCGTATTAGCCGCGATCGGAGGGACGCCGTCCGGCCGCTTCGTCGCTTTGTCGCATGTGCTGCTCAACGTCGGAGGAGCCGTTCTATTCGCGCCGCTTGCAGGCGAGCTCGGTGCGATCACGGCATCGCTGACTCCTTCGCCGTCAGGACAAATTGCCCATGCCCAGACGATTTTCAACATCCTCTGCTCCTTGATCGCACTGCCGATCTGCTATCTTCCGCGGCTTCGAAAACTTACCTCGGCTTAAGCTTCCGCTAGCTACCGTTCACGTTAAGTCCAAGCAGGCGCAGCGCTCCGGCAAGAATCCGGTCATTGTTGTTGTATCCGGACTGCCTCTGCCTGCGCCATGCTTCCATCGGCTCGAACCATTCCACGCCGCGGATCTCCTCCACCTGCGCCTGCAGCTTGCCGCCTACAGCCTCCACTAAGTAATAGTGGACTTCCTTATCGACAAGCCCTTTGGACTCATGGTTGTATTTGTACTTGATCTGGTCGATCGGCGATACGATGACGCCTTCCATCCCGGTCTCTTCGACGATTTCGCGAAGGGCTGTTTGCTCAATGGTTTCGCCCGGCTCCATTTTGCCTTTCGGGAGCGATATTTTGCCGTAACGGTCCTGGATCAGCTGCACCTGCAGCTCACCGTTCACCTTACGGAATACGACTCCGCCCGCTGAAATTTCCTTCATCTTGAGTACCCCCTTCGCGCTTTTTGGCACTTATACGGTTACGCTCCTATGTACAGCAAGGATTCTTGTCGCGCCCTATCCGGGCCGCTTAAGAATCCTCGCAGCTTTGTCGTTGACGCTTACGCCTGCATCGCTTGCGGCTCTGCTGCGCGAATGGCCGTTTCCGGGCGTACGGCGGACGCGGTATGGCTGTCGATGACCCGCACCAGCTGACCGTAGCATTCGTTAACGCCGGCTTCGGTAATTTTCACTCGGCACAGCTCGCCGATGAGCGATTCCGAGCCTTCGAAGACAATTTGAATGTAGTTGTCGGAATAGCCCATGATGCGGCCTGAGCCTTCCGAACCTTTATGCTCTCGCTCAGGGATGACATCAAGCACTTCACCGACATATTTCTTCCCGTATTCGAGCTGCATCCGCTCGGACAGGTCGATGAGCTTATGGACGCGCTCGTTTTTCACTTCTTCGTCGATCTGATTCTCCATCCGCGCGGCAGGCGTTCCCGTCCGCTTGGAGTACGGGAATACATGCATCTCTGCAAAGCCCATTTGCTCCATGAACGCAAATCCGTTCTCGAACATCTCATCCGTCTCGCCAGGGAAGCCGACGATGACGTCCGTCGTGATCGCGACGCCAGGCATCGCTTCGTGAAGCAGCTTGATTTTCTCGGCGAATTGCTCCACCGTGTATTTGCGGCGCATCCGCTTCAGCACGTCATTGTCGCCCGCCTGCAGCGGAATATGAAGGTGGCGGCACATTTTGCTGGAACGGTTCAGCACGTCGATCATCGCCTCATCGATCTGGCTCGCTTCAATGGAGCTGATCCGAATCCGCTCGAGTCCTTCGATCGCATCAAGATCCCAAAGCAGATCCGATAAACGGTAGTTCTCCATATCATCACCATAACCGCCTGTATGAATGCCTGTAAGCACAATTTCTTTGTAACCGGCTTCGACCAGCTGGCGGGCTTGGTTGATGACGCTTTGCGGATCGCGGCTGCGGGACAGACCGCGCGACCACGGGATGATGCAGAAGGTGCAGAAGTTGTTGCAGCCTTCCTGGATTTTCAGAAACGCGCGCGTGCGCTCCGCAAAATCCGGCACGTCGAGCTCTTCAAACTCGCGCGTCTTCATAATGTTGCGGACCGCGTTGACCGGCTTGCGCTCCCGCTGCAAATCGGCAATATACGACATCAGCTTGTCCCGGTCCTGTGTTCCGATGACAAGATCGACGCCCTCGATCGCGAGAATTTCCGCAGGCGAGGTTTGGGCGTAGCAGCCCGTAACCGCGATGACCGCGTCCGGGTTGCGGCGAATCGCACGGCGGATAATTTGCCGGCTCTTCTTGTCCCCCGTATTCGTGACGGTGCACGTATTGATCAAATAAACATCAGCTGTAGTCGTTTCGAAGTCGACCTGCTCATAGCCTTCGTTCTTGAACAGCTGCCAGATCGCTTCCGTATCGTAGAAGTTAACTTTGCAGCCTAGTGTGTAAAAAGCAACCGATGGCATAGTTGTTAAACGCCTCCCATTTCTCCGGATTCATACATGAGGCAGGCGAGTCCAACCATCGCAGCGGTTTCCGTGCGTAAGATTCGCTTGCCTAGGCCGACAATGACGGCGCCAGCCTCTTCTGCTTCCTCGGCTTCACGTTCCGTGAAGCCTCCTTCGGGTCCGACGATGAGCAGGATAGTCCGCTCCTCGTCTCCCCAGCCTTCAGCGCGGGCAGCAATCGCATCGCGCAATCCGTGCCCGCCGCCTTCCTTCTCATAACAAAACAGCGCCAAGTCGTAGTCAGGAATGCGAGCGGCCAGCTCCCGCCAGGACGCCACCGGCTCAATCGCCGGAATGCGGCTGCGGTGCGCCTGCTCGGCAGCTTCCTTCGCAATCTTGCCCCAACGGTCAAGCCGCTTGGCTTCTTTCTTCTCATCATATTGAACGATCATCCGCTGGGATTGAAACGGCAGAAAGCTTGCGGCGCCGATTTCCGTTCCCTTCTGAATGACGATTTCCATTTTATCGCCCTTCGGCAAGCTTTGCGCGACGGTCACGGTCCAAACCGGCTCCCCGCTAAACGGCAGCCATTCGGCCACCTCCGCCTCAACCTTGCCCGGTGACAAGGAACGGATCGTCGCTTGCGCGACCCGAGCGCGGCCGTCGCTGACAATGATGGCGTCGCCGGCTTCCATCCGCATCACGCGAGATACATGATGGGCATCGTCGCCTGTGAGCACAACGCGATTGTCCGTTATCTGCTCCGGCGTGACAAAATATCGTTGCATCGTTGGCAGAACCTTTCCAGTCAAATCACAGACCGCAATCGATGGGCCCATGTCAAAACTCCAACCTACATCATACACGTTTTGCTCCCGCTCCGCTAGGTGGTTAAACATTTTCCAGAGACGGCGAACTTGAGCGGATTACATCAGGAAATCAGTCCACAGCGTGGGCCAGTCAACCGGCGAGAATACCTGCTCGAACGTATCCCGGCAGAACAGGAAAATGTCGATCCAAACCGAGAAGAGCGGATCCAGCGTCTCGCGGCGGAGTGCAGGAATAAAGACGATCAAAAGGAAAAGGAATATCCCCCACTGCGCGTGCTGGTCCATTTTGATCCGCACTTTCAGTGGCACCAAATCTTGAATGATTCTATAGCCGTCCAGCGGCGGAACCGGAATAAGGTTAAACAAAAACAGCAGTACGTTAATCGTAATCAAATAATAGGAAAAATGCCCGATCGCTTGTTGAACGCCATGCGAAGCCGAATTCAAGTAGCCGCTCTCATTTACAAGATAGACCAATAAAATGCCAACGACCGCAGTCAGCAAATTGCTGAGCGGCCCCACCGCCGATACGACAATGCCCATCAACCGGGGATGCTTGAAGCGTCCCCGGTTGACCGGGACAGGCCTGGCCCAGCCAAAGCCCGCGACAAGAAGAAGAATCGTCCCCATCACATCGAGATGGGCGCGAGGGTTCAGCGTCACCCGGCCGGCATCGTAGGCCGTGCGGTCGCCGAACTTATAGGCGCTGTAGGCATGGGCGAACTCGTGCAGCGTGAATGCGATCATCAAGACGAGAAAGATAAAAGGCAAATCCTTCAGCGGATACCACAAAAAGTCCTGCACCGGTTGTTCTCCCCCTAAACGTTTTTACGAAGTTTCATGCTTACTCCGGTTTTTTCGCTACGAAAGCAATCCAATCCTGATCGCGCTGGCGATCGATAATCGTAAATCCGGCTTGCGCGAGGCCGGCCTCGACGGCTTCCTCCTTGTTCTTGAAAATACCCGAAGCGATGTACGTGCCGCCTGGCTTGAGCGCCGCGTATACATCGTCAATGAACAGCAAAATGATCTCCGCGAGGATGTTCGCAACGACGACATCAACCGGAACCGTGACGTTCAGCTGCACTGCCGATTCGCCGCCGGTATTCAGTACGCCAAGCAGGTCGCTGAGATGGACCTGAATCTTGTCCTCCAGCTTGTTCAGCTTCGTATTCTCTATCGCGGAGCTGACCGCGATCGGGTCCAGGTCCAGCGCAAGCACGCGGCGCGCGCCCAGCAGTATAGCGCCGATCGCCAAAATACCGGAGCCGGTCCCTACATCGATCACTTCTTCATCGCCCGTGATGACGGTCTCCAGCGTGCGCAGGCAAAGCGCCGTCGTCGGATGCGTGCCCGTCCCGAACGCCATGCCCGGATCAAGCTCGATGATCCGCTCTTCCGGCAATGGCGAGTATTCTTCCCATGTCGGCTTGATGGTGAGCCGCTCCGAGACGCGAATCGGCTTGAAATATTGCTTCCACGCGGTTGCCCAGTCTTCTTCGTCGACAATCGCTCTTGTAATCTTATAATCTCCCGGATCGATATCGAATTCGCGCAGCTGATCGATCTTCTCCGGCAGCTCCGCCATCAGCGCGTCAATGTCCGTATCGACCTCGGAGAAGTAACCTTTAATGACCGCTTCGCCTTCCGGAATATCGTTAAGCGGGTGCTCATACCATTGCCCTAGCGAGGTGTCCCGCTGTTTGTTCAGCGTGCCCGATTCTTCAATGGATACGCCATCGGCATCCATTTCATGCAAGAAGTTCGAAATCATCTCGATCGCTTCTTCCGTCGTCGAGATTGTCAGCTCATGCCATTTCACTTGTAAAGATCCCCCTGATCGCGTTAGATGTTCTAATTGTCATTTTAAACCTATCTTGTCTATTCTACACTAGAAGGCCGCCGCATACAAAAAAACAAGCCCCTGCGGCCGAAGCAGCCGCAGAGACTTGTATCGTTTACTTGATATAGGTTGCCGGATACGAAACGGACCCGGTTTTAGCAGAGTCTGAGAAAGCGATGAGCGCGGCCAGCGTATGAAGGTTATCCCGGCCGGACAAAGCAGGCTCGCCGCCGTCCTGAATACGTGCCGCAAACTCGGCCAGCACGCTGTGGATCCCTTGCTTCGAATCCGGCAGCGGCCCGTTTTCGTAGGAGATGAACCGTTTATTTTGCTGCGCGTCGACGATGTAAACGCCGTAGCCTTGGCCGAGATCGCCCAGATGGATCGAGCCTTCCTGGCACTGAATGCGCCATTCGCCTTCCCATGGGGAGGATAACCCTTTCGAAACGAGGCTGCCCAGGTAGAAAACCGGCATGCCGTTATCCAGCTCCATGCTGGCTTGTACGTTCGGATGGCCTTTGTACATGCTGCCTTCGATGTTCCACGTCTTGCCGGACACGGACTTGATGTTGGATTCAAACAAATAGCGAATCATATCCACATGGTGAACAGCCATTTCAAGCAGCATGAAATTGTCCATCACCTGCTGATAGTCTTTGCCGAAATGATCGTAGAAAAATTGCGCCTGCACGAAGAGCGGCTGGCCGACTTCGCCGATGGCGTTTTTGAGCGAGAGCACATGGTTCTGGTACCGGTAATTTTGGCTGACCATCAGAATAAGCCCTTTTTGCTTCGCCAGCCCGACAAGCTCGCAGGCTTCGCCGATATCGAGCACGAACGGCTTCTCGACGAGCACATGCAAGCCTTGCTCCAAGGCCGCTTTGCAGATCTCATAATGGTAAGGGGAAGCCGCCGTGACGAAGACGGCATCCGCCTCAAGCGCCGCAAACGCTTCCTTGTAATCGGTGAAGCAATTCTCTTCCGGAACTCCGAGTTCCGCCGCGCAATTCTTGAGCCGATCCGGGTTGATCTCCGCAACGCCCGCATAGCGGAAATCCTCGGAGGCCTTCACGAAATGAAGAGCAACCCCGAAACCGTGCATGCCGAGCCCGACTTGAATCAATTTCAATGTCATTTTACGTCGTCAACCCCTTTGAATAAATAACCGACCCGTCCGCCTTCCGGCATAATTCCGTAAATATAAACGGCAACCATCTCCTCCGTCACGACCAGGGAATGCTCGTCGCCCCGCTTCGTCAGCACCATGTCGCCAGGGCCGATCTCATACGTGTCGCCTTCCGTCGTACATGTGCCACTGCCGCTTATAATGATCCAATATTCGTTGGCGTCATGATAGTGCAGTTTTACGATATCGCCGACCTTCAGGTGGTTAATGCCGTAATGGCTGAGCTCGCTCCATTCGGGGTAAACTTGCGTGCTATTGTAATAATTGACAGGCACCTTTGGTTCCTCCTCGGGCTTGGTTCGCTATTGGTTTTGGTTCTACTTGGTTCTACTTCGTCATTCTATGTTCATATTGCCACAGGTCGAAACGTTTCACAAGGCTGGATAATCTCATCTGGTTCGTTAAAGCAAAAAAGACCGAGTCCAGAGCAGATTGTCCTGCCCCTAACTCGGTCTCTAATCTTACATCGTAGCCGTTCCGCCGGTTTGTTCGATCAAATGAAGCGCGCGGTCGATCAAATCGTCACCGACCGTCGCCGTAAACGACGCGCCGTCAGTTCCTCCATCCACTTGAAGCACCCGCAGCGATTGCAGCTTCAGCTGCGCTTCGCGGGCTCCCTGCCCGTTCTGGAAAGTGGCATGGATGGTCGCGGTCATAGCTGCTCCCTCGACTGCGCCCTGGCATCGGCTTCGGCAGCCCGCTGCATCGCCTTTTTATCATCCTCGTCGGCCAGCTCCTCCGAGAACTCCACGTCTTCGTTTTTGCCGATCGGCAGCTCTGCGAAATTTTGTTTAGTCAGATCTTGTTCGCTCATGGTACGCTCCTCCGCTTCAATGACTTGTTATAATCACGAAGGTTAGCATGAACAAGTGAACGCGATCTTATGCCTGCCCGCCATGAAGCGGACTAGTCGCCCCGGAACGCTTTCTTCATCTTCTCGAAGATCGATTCGTGGTGCTCATGCTGAGGCTCTCCGCTGACGCTTGCCGTGCCGACGCCTGCGAATTGGCGAAGCAAATCCTTCTGTTCCTCGGTCAGGGATGTCGGCGTTACGACGGTAACTTTCACATGCTGGTCGCCTTGTCCGTAGCCGCGAAGACGCGGAACCCCTTTTCCTTTCAAGCGGAAATAGGTGCCCGTCTGGGTGCCGGATGGAATTTTCAGCTTGACCTTCTCCGTCAGCGTCGGGATCTCGATCTCATCGCCGAGCGCGGCTTGAGCGAAGGTCAGCGGTACTTCGCAGTAAATATCGTCGTTCTCGCGCTCGAAGAAATCATGCGGCTTCACGCGAATCACAATGTACAGATCTCCGGATGGGCCTCCGCGTGTTCCGCCTTCGCCTTCGCCGGACAAACGGATTTGAGCGCCTTCATCGACGCCGGCCGGAATTTTCACATTGATTTTACGCTGCTTCTTCACTTTGCCCGAGCCATGGCACGTACCGCATTTTTCTTTGATGATTTTGCCCGCGCCGTGACAGTTCGAGCACGCTCTGCGGTTCACCATGCGGCCAAACGGCGTATTCTGCACCACTTCCTGTTGGCCGGTGCCGCGGCAGACCGTACAGGTCTCCGGCTTCGTGCCCGGCTTGGCGCCAGAGCCTACGCAAGTGTCGCAAGTTTCTGTCCGCGGAATCGTGATTTCCGTTTCTTTGCCGAATACCGCTTCCTTGAATTCGATCGTCATCGTGTACTGCAAATCGTTGCCGCGCTGAGGAGCGTTCGGATCGCGGCGTCCGCCGCCGCCGCCGCCGAAGAACATATCGAAAATATCGCCGAAGCCGCCGCCGAAATCGCCCGCGCCGCCGAAGCCTTGGTTCGGATCGATATGCCCGTGCCGGTCATACGTATCGCGTTTGCCTGCGTCGCTTAGCACGTCGTAGGCTTCCTTCACTTCTTTGAATTTCGCTTCCGCATCCGCCGCTTTGTTCACGTCCGGATGATATTGGCGCGCCATCTTTCGATACGCTTTTTTAATGTCATCGTCACTGGCGTCTTTCCCAACGCCCAGCACCTCGTAATAGTCCCGCTTATCTGCCAAAATCCGTCACCCCGTCTCCTATTTGCCTATATACCCATGATTGCTTAGACATGCGAAAAACGGCTGCGCCGTCCAAACTTTTTTCGGACGGCGCACCGTTTACGGATAACTTTACACCATAACTTATTTCTTGTCGTCTACAACTTCGTAATCCGCGTCGACTACATTGTCTCTGCCTTTAGCTTCGCCTGTGCCGGCGCCCGCTTCCGGACCTGCGCCTTCCGCGCCTTGAGCCGCTTGCGCTTGCTCATACAGCTTCACGGAAAGCTGCTGTACGATTTCGGTCAGCGCTTCTGCAGCCGCGTTGATTTGCTCGACATCGTCCGTTGCGATCGCTGCCGTTACTTTTTCTTTCGCTTCGTTCGCTTTCGCGATTTCGCTCGCGTCTACTTTATCGCCAAGCTCTTTGATCGTTTTGTCGACGGAGTAGACCAGCTGGTCGGCGCTGTTCTTCGCTTCAACAAGCTCTTTGCGTTTGCGGTCTTCTTCCGCGTTCAGCTCCGCGTCTTTCATCATGCGGTCGATTTCTTCCTCGGACAAACCGCCGGAGGACGTAATGGTGATCTTCTGGCTCTTGCCTGTTCCTTTGTCAAGCGCAGATACGTTTACGATACCGTTGGCGTCGATATCGAAAGAAACTTCGATTTGCGGTACGCCGCGCGGTGCCAAAGGAATGTCGCCGAGCGTAAAGCGGCCAAGCGTTTTGTTGCCTGCAGCCATTTGACGCTCACCTTGCAGCACGTGGATTTCAACGCTCGGCTGATTGTCCGCATACGTCGAGAACACTTGCGATTTGCTAGTAGGGATTGTCGTATTGCGTTCGATCATCTTCGTGAATACGCCGCCTGCCGTTTCGATGCCGAGCGACAGCGGAGTTACGTCGAGCAATACGACGTCTTTCACGTCGCCAGTCAATACGCCGGCTTGAACAGCTGCGCCCAAGGCTACAACCTCGTCCGGGTTAACGCCTTTGTGCGGCTCTTTGCCGATCAGCTTCTTCACCGCTTCTTGAACGGCAGGAATACGCGTCGAACCGCCGACAAGGACGACTTTATCGATGTCGCTTGGGGACATGCCGGCATCGCTAAGCGCTTGACGAGTCGGGCCAAGCGTGCGCTCTACGAGACCAGCGGACAATTCTTCGAATTTCGCGCGAGTCAGGCTGAGCTCCAAGTGCTGCGGTACGCCGTCAACCATGGTGATGAACGGCAGGGAAATCGTCGAAGTCAGCATGCCGGACAGCTCTTTCTTCGCTTTCTCAGCCGCGTCCTTCAAACGTTGTACAGCCGCTTTATCTTTGGAAAGGTCTACGCCTTGTTCTTTCTTGAATTCGGAAACGAGGTAGTCGATGATGACTTGGTCGAAGTCGTCGCCGCCGAGACGGTTGTCGCCGCTAGTCGCTTTAACTTCGAAGAAACCATCGCCCAGCTCTAGGATCGATACGTCGAACGTACCGCCGCCAAGGTCATAGACGAGGATCGTTTGATCTTCGGATTTCTCAAGACCGTATGCAAGCGCTGCTGCAGTCGGCTCGTTGACGATACGCAGCACTTCAAGGCCTGCGATTTTGCCCGCATCCTTCGTCGCTTGGCGCTGGCTGTCGTTGAAGTAAGCAGGAACGGTAATTACCGCTTGCGTTACGTTTTGACCAAGGTAAGCTTCTGCGTCAGCTTTCAATTTTTGCAGGATGATTGCCGAAATTTCTTGCGGCGAGAAATCTTTGCCGTCGATTACTTCTTTATGGTTCGTGCCCATGTGGCGCTTGATGGACATGATCGTGCGGTCAGGGTTTGTGATCGCTTGGCGTTTCGCCGATTCGCCGACGATACGCTCGCCGTCTTTCTTGAAGCCGACGACGGACGGCGTCGTGCGGTTGCCTTCCGGATTCGGGATAACGACGGCTTCGCCGCCTTCCATTACCGCTACGCAAGAGTTGGTTGTACCAAGGTCGATACCGATTACTTTACTCATAATTAGAATTCCTCCTCAAAAGGTCATGACTGGCTATATGCGTCTTCCAAAATTGTATGGTTAACTGAACGTTAGCCGCTGACTTTCACCATAGCGGGACGCAGTACTTTATCCTTTAGAACGTAACCCTTCTGTACTTCTTCCACGACGATGCCTTCTCCATGCTCATCGGATTCGACTTGCATGATCGCTTGATGGAAATCCGGGTTGAACGGCTGTCCGACCGCATCCATCGCTTTAAGCCCCTCGGCTTCCAGCACCTGCTCCAGCTGGCGGAAGATCATGTCGACGCCCTTGGAGAACGATTCGACGTCGCCGCCGCTCTTCGCTGCCTCCAGCGCGCGGCCGAAGTTATCGACAACGGGCAGCAGCTGCCCGATTAGCTTCATGGAAGCGTATTGCGCAAGCTCTTCCTTCTCCTTCATCGTCCGGCGGCGGAAGTTGTCGAAATCGGCTTGAGCTCTTAAATATCGTTGCTGGTTCTCTTCAGCCAGCTTTGCAAGCTCCTCCAAACGGGAGTCGGATGCCCCGCCCTCGTTGTCAGCGGGAGCAGCCGCTTCTTCATTTAGTTGTGCTTCGTTCTCAGCGTTGTACTCTTCCTGTTTATGTTCCTCATCTGTATGCTGTTCATTCACAGACACGTGCACTTACACCTCCTGAAAATAATCCACTTGCCTATTGCTCTCAGCCTTCACTTGTACCAGCGGGCGAGCAACTTTGCCATATCCTTGGACAGCAAATCGAGCAGGCTGATGACTTTGCCGTAGTCCATCCGGGTCGGTCCCAAAATGCCGATTGTGCCAAGCTGTTTGCCCTGCGCCGAGTAGGTTGCTGTAATCAGACTGCAGTTGTTAATCGCTTCGTGCGTATTTTCTGTCCCGATTCGGACTTGAATACCGCTCGGAAGCGTGCTGAACATTTGCTTAATTGTCGGCGTTTCGTCGAGCAGATCGAGTACGGTTTTGACTTTGTCGACGTCCTTGAACTCCGGCTGCGTCAACATGTTCGTCGTGCCGCTCAGAAACACCCTGTGTTCATCATCGTCTACGATCGCTTCGTCCAAAATGCCTAGCAGCCTCTCGCACTGATCCGCGTAACGGCCAAGCTCTTGACCGACCTCTGTATAGAGCTTCGATTTAAGCCTGGAGATCGGCACGCCGATCAGCTTGCTGTTCAAAATATTGACAGCCTGCTGCATCTCCTCCATGCTCATGTCCTCAGGAATCGAAATCGTGCGGTTCTCGACATGTCCGGTATTCGTGACAATAATCGCGACCGCCGTATCGTCGCTGATCGGTATGAGCTGAAAATGCTTGAGCGAGTTCGCCATCGTTTCCGGCCCCAGCACAATGCTCGTATAATTCGTCAGGTTAGACAGAATCATCGCCGCATGCTGGATGATTTGCTCCATCTGGCTTACCTTCTCGGTAAAAAAAGAGCGAAGCATCTGCCGGTCCTGTTCATTGACTTGACTCAATCTTACGAGATGATCGACGTAATACCGGTAGCCTTTTATGGATGGAATACGTCCTGCCGAAGTGTGCGGCTGCTCCAGAAACCCAAGCTCCTCTAAATCCGCCATTTCGTTTCGAATCGTCGCGGGACTGAAGCTGACGTCGCTTCGCTTCGAAATACTGCGCGAACCAATTGGCTCCGCCGAGCGGATATAATCGTCTATGATGACATTCAAAATCATTCGCTGCCGATCAGTTAACATCGCAATCCCTCCCGGTTCGTTTCAGGTCGTAATTTTCCATTCAGCTTGCCTGTACAGCCTTCATCTTTCGCCGTTAGCACTCGTTATCGGTGAGTGCTAATCATTACTACAAAAATACCAAACCCGCTTAGCAATTGTCAAGTCAGAACCGGATATAAACGGCCCATTATTTGGAGACAATCTTTTGAAGAAAATAACAAATAAGCCCCTCTAATCGAGGGGCTTAGCGGAAGAAAGCATTGGAGCAAACCTACAGCACCCTTCTCGCCCACAAATAACGTTGATCCCAGCTGCCTTCAAGCTCGGTGATGGTAACGCCGGGATCGCCATACGTTTGAAGGACCTTGTTATTCCCGATGTAAATGCCGACATGGGAGACGATTTTGTTGCTGCTGTACCTGCCTGGCGTGTAGAAGAAAATAAGATCGCCAGGCTTAAGTTCATCGCGGGCAACCAGCTTTCCGACCTTGGATTGCGACTTAGAGGTGCGCGGCAGTTCAATGCCTACATAGTTGTAGATATGCTGCATAAATGACGAGCAATCGAATCTGCGGCTTTGTTTATACGGTTCTGCGGAGAATTTGTATCGCACTCCCATAAACTTCTTGCCGTACTCGATGATTTTACTTGCCTTGGCCGAAGCTTTGTACCAGTCACTATCCCTGTTCATCGCAAGCGGCGCGAACCCGTCATCGGGCACAACATTTCTGGTTCTCAGCCGGCTGCCCGACGTTCCAAGGCTGATTGTTTGCCCAGGCTGTTCCGTTTTCGGCGGGGTCACGATCACGGAATTGATTTTGCCGTCCCATTCGATCGGAGTGTGCCAAAGCTGCGAAAGCGAGCTGATCTCGACATAGAGCCGGTCGTTCATCATTCTCGGAGCGTTGCGCAGCTCGACCGTTTCGTCGCCGACTTTCGCCTTTTTGGAATCAGCGGTCAGCTTAAACAACGGATCCATTGGCCCCATAGAAGCGGTACGGCTCTTGGGCTCCAGCTCATAGCGGTAATCATACAGCGCCGCAGCGCGTTCCGCGGGAATCCAAACCTTTCCATCGCGCATCCAGTATTCGGTCGGAATCGGCTTCGGTTTATCTTGACCAATCCCCAGTTTATGACCCTTTACGTTCACGATGGAGCCGGTAGCGGTTTTCTTTAATTTGTTCGAATTGTCATTTGTAATCGAACACGAAGCCAATAGGAGAGCGAGTAAAATGAAGATCGGGAATCGTTTCGTCAATTGCGGTTCCTCCTGTATCGATTGCTGTCCATACGGGAGATTATTATGGCCTTTCCGGTGCGGGAGTATGAGACACCAAGTACAAAAAGAAAAACCCCTCAGCAGAGGGGCTTATATTATCGCAATATTAGTTCAACGTGCGAAGCACCGCTATTTCATCGCAGCAATGCTGCTTCGCGCAGTGGATGCAGTCGGTCCATACCTTCTCGGGGAAAATTTCTTTATTCACGACCGAAAAGCCGTTCTTCTCGAAAAAGTTGACTTCGTAGGTCAATGCCATCACTTTGGGGATGTTTTGTTCCTTCGCCTCATGAATCAATTGGTCGACCAGCTTGCTTCCGATGCCAAGCCCCTTATAACCTTCCGATATGCCAAGCGAGCGGATTTCAACCAGGTCGGCGCCAAGCTGCGTCAGCGAACCGCAGCCTACAACTTCTCCGCCAACCTCCGCGACGACGAATGTATGAATATGACGCTTCAGCATGTCGCGAGACCGCGGCAGCATAATTCCCTTCTCGGCGTACCCTGCTATTAAATCCACTAATGTATCGATATCGTTCTCGGTCGCCTTTCTGCATACCGCTTGCATCTCACTCGCCTCCACCACCGTAAACTCCGTAGTTCATTGCAAATATAACACGAATAAATATACAACAATGTGAATCTTAACACAAGGATAATTTGCCATGACATCGGCAGGCTTAATCGCCGATAAACGCGCCGAATACCTCATTGCCTAGCGGAATCCCTTTCTCGGACAACCGGTATCCGCTGCCGTTAGTTGCCGTACGCTCAATCAGACCTTGAGCAAGCAGGTTACGGAGTGCCTCGCCGAAAATGTTCTCGATCATATGGCCAGGGAACTGAGCGGCGAAGCTATCATTACGGACGCCATCGAGCATGCGAAGCCCGACCATCATGAAATCCTCCATCGCCTCGCGTTCCGGCACCGGATTCGTCTCGAGCCGCGGCAGTCGGCTTGCGGCCGAATCGATGTAAGGCTGAATGCCTTTGATGTTGACGTGGCGTTCGCCCCTTGCATAGCCGTGAGCGCCCGCTCCTAGGCCATAATAGGGCTCATTGCGCCAGTAAGTGATATTATGTCTGCTCTCATAACCCGGTTTGGCGAAATTGCTGATTTCATAGTGGTGAAAGCCTTCCGCCTTCAGCTTGTCGATCAGCAGCATGTACATCGCCAGCTCATCTTCCTCCGGGGGAAGCGGCAGTTCATTCCGCTCGTAAAGCGCATGGAACAACGTGTTCTCCTCGACCTTCAGCCCGTACAGCGAATAGTGCGGCAGCCCGAGCTGCAAGGCGCGGTTCACGCTGTCCGCCAGCTGCTCCACGCTTTGGCCAGGCAAGCCGAACATGAGGTCGATGGACAGATTATCGAATCCCGCGGCGCGCGCCTCCTCGATGCTCCGATAGACGTCGTCGACATTATGGATGCGGCCAATCCGTTCCAGCAGCCCGTTATCGAACGATTGCACGCCGAAGCTGATCCGGTTGACGCCGCCCGCCTTCATGGCGAACAGCTTGTCCGTCTCCACCGTCCCCGGATTCGCTTCCATCGTAAACTCGGCATCCGGCGCAATCGGGAAATAGCGCTTCACGGACGCCAGAAACCGTTCCATCTGCGGAGGCGTCAACACCGTCGGCGTACCGCCTCCGACAAATACGGTGCGGATCTCTTCAGGCGGAAGCCCTTCGACCGTCCGCGCCATTTCCTGCTCCAGCGCATCGAGATAAGCGTCAACCGGCTGCCCGCGCAGGACGTAAGACGTAAAATCGCAGTAATGGCACTTGTTCGTGCAAAACGGGATATGAATATAAAGCGCCCTCGGCGCGTGCATAAGCATGTTGTCTTTCCTCCTTACTCCATCGCTAATGCTCCCTTGAAATAAAAACAAGGGAGCTCTTATGCTCCCTTTTAAATGCAGCGTTGAGGGGCCGCAGGCCGGTAATGGAATGAAGCAACGAAGTGGTCGCCTTTGCAGCCATATTTCTACCTTGTAGAAATCGTTCAGGAAATCTGGCTGCAACAGCGAGCGGAATCCATTACCGGCCGGAGGCCATCACCTACGCGCATAAACTTAATCCTCGTCTATCTTAAGAACCGCCATGAATGCCTCTTGAGGCACCTCGACGCTGCCCACCTGCTTCATCCGTTTCTTGCCTTCCTTCTGCTTATCAAGCAGCTTCCGCTTACGGCTAATGTCACCGCCATAACACTTGGCAAGTACGTTCTTGCGCATCGCTTTTACGGTTTCACGGGCGATAACCTTCTGACCGATCGACGCCTGTACCGGTACCTCGAACATTTGGCGGGGGATCAGTTCCTTGAGCTTCTCGCAAATGATCCGTCCGCGTTGGTAAGCGCGGTCGCGGTGCACGATGACGGACAAGGCATCCACCTGTTCGTTGTTCAGCAGAATGTCCATTTTGACCAGCTTGGACTGGCGGTAGCCGGAGAGCTCGTAGTCGAAGGACGCATAGCCCTTCGTGCTCGACTTCAGCTGATCGAAGAAATCGTAAACGATCTCCGACAGAGGCATATCGTACGTTATCGTTACGCGGTTCGTGTCAAGGTATTCCATGTTGACGAACTCGCCGCGCTTGCCTTGGCAAAGCTCCATGATCGCCCCGACGTAATCGTTCGGCACGATAATCGCCGCTTTGACGTACGGCTCCTCGACGTATTCGATTTTGCCGACTTCCGGATAGTTCGACGGGTTGTCGATTTCAATGACTTCGCCGTTCGTCAGCGTAACGCGGTACACTACGCTCGGCGCCGTCGTAATGAGAGGAATATTGAACTCGCGTTCGATCCGCTCTTGAATGATCTCCATGTGCAGCAAGCCAAGGAAGCCGCAGCGGTAGCCGAAGCCCAGCGCCGTGGACGACTCCGCCTCGTAGCGTAGCGAAGCGTCGTTCAGCTCGAGCTTCTCGAGGGCGTCGCGAAGATCGTTATAGTCCTGCGTTTCGATCGGATACAAGCCGCAGAATACCATCGGGTTGATTTTGCGGTAGCCCGGCAGCGCTCCGGCCGCAGGCTTCTTCGCATCGGTCACGGTATCCCCGACACGCGTATCCTTCACGTTCTTGATGCCCGCAACGACAAAGCCTACGTCGCCGACGGACAACTCGCTAACAATGCCCATGCGAGGCATGAACGCGCCGACCTCGATGACTTCAAACTCGGCGCCTGTCGCCATGAAGCGGATTTTCTTGCCTGCTTTAATATGTCCGTCGATGACGCGCACGTAAACGATAACCCCTTTGTAAGGATCGTAGTGCGAGTCGAAAATAAGCGCTTTTAGCGGCTCGTCCGGGTCGCCGGTCGGTGCCGGAACCTTCGTAACGACCTGCTCCAAAATTTCCTTGATGCCGATGCCCGCCTTCGCGGAAGCCAGCACAGCATCGCTGGCATCGAGACCGATGACATCTTCGATCTCCTGCTTCACGCGCTCCGGCTCGGCGCTTGGCAAATCGATTTTGTTCAGCACCGGAATGATTTCCAGGTTGTTGTCGAGCGCCAAGTACACGTTGGCAAGCGTTTGAGCTTCGATCCCTTGCGCCGCGTCTACGACGAGCAAAGCGCCTTCGCATGCCGCCAAGCTGCGCGAAACCTCGTACGTAAAGTCGACGTGTCCCGGCGTATCAATCAGATTAAGGATGTATTCTTCGCCGTCATCGGCTTTATAGCCAAGCCGAACGGCCTGCAGCTTTATCGTGATGCCGCGCTCGCGCTCGAGGTCCATTTGGTCGAGCACCTGCTCTTGCATTTCGCGCGATGAAAGCGCGCCGGTATATTCGAGAATCCGGTCGGCCAGCGTCGATTTCCCATGATCGATATGGGCGATAATTGAGAAGTTGCGAATTTTCTTTTGTCTGTCACGTACGTCCGCCATGCTAAACCCCCAGAGGTACCTAATTGCTAATCATTCTTATAATTATAACAGCAAGAGGGGGAGCCTTCAATCCGTAACCGATTCAAAAAACGAAACGACCATTCGGATCCCCTTGGCCGACATCGTCTGCAGCATGCCTGCCGTACCGTCCGCCACCTTATTAACGGTCGCGTCGCTGCGCAAATCAGGCAGCCCGGTCAACCGCTTATTCAGCTCCTCCTGCAGCTTTCGTTCATACTCCTTGCGGATTTCCTCTTCCGTGCGGCCGTGCTGCGCATCCGCTACCGTCCGCCGTCCCGAAAGATCCGCCTGATTCTCGGGAAGCTCGCCGCCTTTCGCTTCTTCGGTACCGATAACCTCTTCGCTTGGCAGCGAGGCAGAAGAAGAGTACCCGGCAGGATCGACGGACTGAACGCTCCCTTCGACAGGGCCGTAAACACGCTCGATCCCGCTGGATGCCATATCTATGCCGAACAAAATAATGAGCGCAACAGCTCCTCCGATAAGCGCCATTTTCATCGATTGACTGCGCATGGTCATTTCTTCCCTTCTATCTCGTTATTGTTCCTATTTGGCCGGTGCGCTGACCTTCTCAGCATCCCAATAGAGCTCGGCGATAATTTTCGCAAGCACGTCTACCGTGCGGTACGATTCCTTAAGCGTGTTGTCGACGCCCCCGATCTCGATAAGGACGCTGTCCGGCGAAAGCGACTGGTTATATTCGCCGTTGCCGCTGGCGGAGGATTTGCCCAGTATGCCGCGCGACAAGCCGGGGTACTGCTTCTCCATCTTCTCTTGGATCTTATTGGCAAACGCTTCGTTCTTCTTCCAATTCGCGTTGCCGAGTCCGATGATAAAATAAACTTGGGCGTAGTCGATGCCGTTGATTTTGATCGTGGTGTTCTTGCGGCGCTGGGAATCCCGGTGGATATCGAAGTAGAAGGTTAAATCTTTGTTCGAGGCCATTGCCTCTTGAACCGTTTTCTTCGAATACTTATAGGATAGGTTCCAATTGTAATCTTTAATCGCGGTAGGATAATCCGTTGACGATTGAAGCGCGCCGACGCCGTTCTTTTCCAGCTGCATGGCAAGCCTCTTGCCCAGTAGCGATATATTTTTCACCGGGGATTCGGCGTATTTTTTGCTGCTGATTTCAGGGAACCAGGATTCCCTGCCGTGGGAGTGATAGATGAAAACGACTTTTCTGCCGCCGGTTGTCGGCTTGGCGGGCTCGTCCTGATTCGGCGGGACGCTGCCGGAATCGGGCTCGTCTTCCGCGGGGTCCGAGACTGTCTCGTCTGGTGCCGTTTCGTCATCGGCAGGCGTTTCGAAGTCCGGGCGCCCGGAATCGGAAATGATGCCGTCCGGGTTATCGGATCCAGGCGAATCGGGGATTTCGTTGTGGTCCTGCTGCTCGACCGATGCGTCCGTGCCGGATGTAGGCCGCAAAATGACGGTGTCGTCATGGGCCAATCCCGGATACTGGCTTGCGAGCAAGCTTTTCGGATCCGCAGGGTTAATGTCCGTCAGCAGCCGGATCAGAAACGTGCTGATTTGGCGGCCGTTAATCGCGGTATGCGCTTCCCCTTCGCCCGTTCCCGGTAGTTCCATCGACAGCATGTCTTTAAATAATCCGCTGGACACCGTCGCGGCAAACCCTTTCATCAAGGATATGGGCGACGAGGCCGTATTTTGGTGCAGGATGGCACCGATTCCGACTACAATGACAAGGATCATCGATCCGATCGACAACAAGGCGAAGGTACGGCCGGCTACGAGCAGCTGACGCAGGCGCATGCTGCTCTTGGCAAGGTTCAAGGTCACGATCAATCGTTTCATTACAAGTTCCTCCCAGTATCCGTAGTGGTGGTTTGCTTATCGCGCACTAGGCTAGTATCACTTTATGTGGCAAGTCTTTTTAATAGAACCGAAAGTTTAGTAGAGTCGGCATTCCGGTTTAATAGAGTCGATAGAGCAGATAGATTCGAGGAGTTTCGAGCGCACAAAAAAAAGCCGCCCCATCGTCATCCTGGATGACTTCTGGGTCGGCCCCTCAAACAAAGCGCGTCGATTCTAATGCGTATATGCGGATACGTTCGTTTTGTCCACCGCCTCATGCAGCGCAGCGTTCAAACCGCTTGCGACGATATTGGCGATATCCTCAATGAACTGGTCGATGTCTTTCGGGGTGACGAGCAAATCGTGGCCAAGCGGCCCAAGCGCCTCCCGGACAAGCTGCAGCCGTTCATTCTCGTCGATGGAGTCAAGCAGCCCCATGAAGCCGTCGGCCTGATTCGCATGCTTCTTCAAGTGCTCCCGCATGAGATCGATGCTGTTGCTGACGATGGTCGACGCGTACAAAACGGTCGGTACCCCGATCGCCACAACCGGCACGCCAAGTATTTCTTTCGTAATGCCCCGACGCTTATTGCCGATGCCCGAGCCCGGATGAATGCCGGTATCCGCGATTTGAATGGTCGTGTTCACCCGCTCCAGCGCCTTGGATGCGAGCGCATCGATTGCGATGATCAGGTCCGGCTTCGAACGGTCGACAATCCCTTGCACGATATCGCTGGACTCGATGCCCGTGATGCCAAGCACGCCCGGCGCGACGGCGCTGACGTTGCGGTAGCCCGGCGCCACCTCGTTCGGCATCAGCTCGAAGAAATGACGGGTCACGAGTGCATTCTCGACGACGATCGGACCGAGCGCGTCGGGCGTCACGTTCCAGTTGCCAAGCCCGACAATCAACACGTTAGCTGTCTTGCCGACGCCGATCCGTTCAAGAAAATTCGCGAATTCCTGAGCTAGCTTCGTCGCTACCCGGTCCTGCAGCCCCGTATCCTGCTTGCGCAATTCCGGTACCTCGAAGGTCACGTAGTTCCCCATCATTTTGCCCATGATCCGGGAGCCTTCCTCGGTTGTCACTTCCAGCCTCGTGATTGTTATCCCGCCATCTTCCGAAACCTCCGACAGCACGCCCGGAATCGGGCCTTTCCCCGCTGATTCGGCCAGTTCTTTCGCTTCCAGCGCCAAATCGATGCCCACATTAAACTGTTGCAGGTCAAGCTCACTCATGTTATAAGGGCGCTCCTTCCATCCGTTTGTTGTCTAGTTTGCGAAAGCGGTACCTGATTTATGCGGTCAAACGATAGGAATGGCATGATCCGGCTGCAAGCCGCTATTGCTTTTTGTCCATGCCCGTGATACACTATGTCAAGTTGTGTTGTTACAAAGGGTCTTCCCTTTTTACAGGAGGTGAATGCAATGCCGAACATTAAATCCGCTGTCAAACGCGTTAAAACAATCGAGAAACGCCGCGCTTTGAACGCTTCGCAAAAATCAGCTCTTCGCACGGCCGTTAAAGCTGCTGACCAAGCTGTTGTTGCAACTGATGTTGAAGCTGCTAAAGCAGCTCTGATCAACGCTACAAAGAAGCTTGATAAAGCTGTAACTAAAGGCCTGATTCATAAAAATGCAGCTGCTCGCAAGAAGTCGCGCTTGGCTAAAAAGCTTAACGCGCTTAGCGCTCAAGCCTAATCAAACAAATGAAAGTCCTGCTTTTTCGCCTCGCGCGCAGAAGCAGGACTTTTTTTATTTCTTCATTATGCTGCCAGCGACAGCAGAAACAGTTCCAACCCGAGCGTCTTGTCGATTCTGCCCGTTTTCATTCCATAATCGAGCTCCGCCAGCTTGTTCAGATGCTTCCCGAGCGTCTGTGCGCTGAACCGCTTCGCCTTCTCCGCCGCCAGCTTGACTGCATACGGATGCAAGCCCAGCTGTCCGGCCATCTGCTGCGGTGAGTAATTGTGCTGCTCCAGCTCCTTAACCTGCAGCATAATGCGGAACTGCCGCGCGATTAGCGCAGCGATCTTGATCGGCTCCTCGCGCCGCAGCAGCAGCTCGCCGTACAGCTTCAGCGCCCTCTCCACCTGCAAGGAAGCCATCGCGTCGATCAAGGCGAAGACGTCCTCTTCCACCGTCGATGCAATGAGCTGCTCCACATCCGCAACGCTGATCGAGCCGCCGCTGCCCGCATGAAGGCACAGCTTGTCCACTTCGTGAGCCAGCTGCTGCATGTTCGTCCCCGTACGGGCCAACAGCAGCTGTGCAGCGTCGCGGCTGATCGACCTTCCCTGCTCCTCGGCGCGCTTCGCCGTCCACTGCAGCAGCTCATTTTCCTGAAGCTCCTGGAATGGAATGAGCGCGTCCTGTTCCTTAAGCAGCTTCACGACCTTACGGCGTTCATCCAGCTTCTCCGCCATGACCTGGAACACGATGACGCTGCTCTCGTTCGGCTGCTTCAAATAGGCGATCAACGCGTCCGTCCTATGCTCCAGCTTCGATTCCTTGCCGGACGCCGCGGCCAGCACCGAGGCATCACGAACCAGCACGAGCTTGCGCGAGGCGAAGAATGGCAGCGTCTCCGCCTCCGCAACCGCCTCCTCGACTGGCGTTTCCGACATATCGAACTTGATGACGCCAAGCTCTTGCTCTTCGGGCGGCAGCAGCCTCTCCGTCAGATTTGCAATAAACTGCCGCATCCGGTAACGGTCTTTCCCATATAGCACGTAGACGGGACGAAACTTGCCCGCCTTCCATTCCTTCATGACATCCTTCAATTCCACGGTACGAGTCCCCCTTTGAACCACCACCATTACGATAGCGCCATTCCGCGAAAAACGCAACAAAGGGATGAAGTCAGCATGCGCGACTCATCCCTTTGTCCCCGAACATCTATATAAACACTCGCAAGCTAACGGCCCATGGTACCGGCTGCGAATGGTCATACGACGTCAAGGTGCCGTCCTATGACTGGTTTCCTGCTCCCTACACCATACGCGAACGTCACGCAAAGTGTGCATCATCGGCCGGATTATTTACTAGATTGAAGCTGTTCGGATTGCGTCTTCGGATCGACAGCGTATACCTGCTTCGTCCCATCCGCGTTCTTGGCCTCATAAGTCAGCACCGAACTGTCCTCAGACCACTTCAAGTTTGCGATTTCCGCCCGTTTCGGACCTTGGAAAATCATCAGACTGTCCTGCACCGTATAAATGCGCACCGTATCCTCGACAACAAAAGCTTGGTAATTCCCGTCCTTAGAGATCGGAGACGCCATGACCGGTTCTTTGGAGGCTATACTATTCTGGTGATCCGTGTCGGATACCTCCGTATCGGCTTTGTTGGCGACATCCCCGGTGTCTTCCAAAGCATTGTCAGTGGCGCCTGCATCTGCAGCCGCGCCGCCGTCGCTTTGGCCGGAAAATTCATAATTCGGTGAATTGCCCTTCACAACAGGCTCGCCGTTATCCTCGGAAGCCGACGTTAGCGGCGGCATCGTTTCGCCGTTCGGATCGACGTTGCGGCTATCCATGCTCTTCAACATCGACTGATCGTCTGAAGAAGAAGGAGCTGCCTCCGTTTGAGGCTCTTCTGCCGGAGCCGCTTCATTCGCGGCTGCGGCATTCGCCGAATCAGTCGTATCCATCGCCGTGTCTGAAGCTGCCGAGTCGTTCGCCGCGACAAAGCTCGACCGATCCTCAGACGACGCCGTCATGTTGCCGTCCGAATCGCCCGGCGAGCGATTCGGATTATAATTGACGATAAACAAGCCGACAATAACACCAGCCGCTATGACGCCGCCCAGCGCGCGAATCGAGAAACGATCCGTCCATTTTCGCTTGGACGGAAGGCGTCTTGCCGACTCGGACTGCTCGCTTGTCATGCCAAAAGGCTTCGCGTCGGTCTCGATTCCTTCCTGCGCAGTTTGAAGCTCGGCCAACCGCGGCAAAATCGCATCCACCAAGCTGTAGCTCGGCGTTACCTTCGGCAGGCTGGTCAAACCCGAAGAGAGCATTTGAAGCCGTTCCATCATGGCTGTACATTCCGGGCAATGCCGCGTATGAGTCATCAAGATTTCGATTTCCCGCTCATCCAGATCGTCATCAAGCTGTCGTTGCATATAGTCCATCACCTCTTGACAATTCATCCTCGGACACCCCCTCTCTGATAATCGTGCAGGTACGTCTGCAGCTGCTGTCTTGCCCGGAATAAATAAGATTTGACCGTGTTTAGCGGCAGATCGAGCGAATCAGCGATTTCGTTATACGAAAAGTCCTGCAAATACCGTAGGACGACAACCGCCCGGTGATGCTCAGGCAGCTTGTCGATCGCCTTGCGGATATCCTGCGCGGCATAGGAAGAAAGCACTTCCTCCTCGACAGACTGATGGTCCTGAAACACCATTTCATGTTCATCGATGGAAACCGTTGGTTTGCTGCGACGGAATTTATCAATGCATATATTCGTGACGATGCGCTGCACCCAGGTTTTGAATTGGGCCTTCTCTTCGTAAGTCCCGATCTTCGTATAAATGCGGATAAGTGCTTCCTGAGCGGCGTCCATCGCATCCTGCTCATTGCCTACAATATAGTAGGCTGTCCGGTACACATGATTCTCAATCTCGCGCAATAGAGAAATAAGAGCTTCGCCATCGCCGGCTTGCGCGGCTTTGATTAGGCCTGGCTCTACCACGGAGGATCCCCCCTTGCAACCTTTCAGACGGAAAGGTTCGTTATAATGTTGCACCAAGCCTGAAACATTCTTTATAAAATCTTAAGGCAGTTTTTTCAAGTCGATTTAAAAAAACAATACTATACAAAATGATAGCAGAAAACAGAACAACCGTACACCCTACTAGAATTTTCCAGTGAGATGTACGGCCGATTCGAGACATAGGACCATCGTTGCGGAGGACGGCGGCGTTAATATTGCGTCTGCCAGTTCACCATATTGCGACACGGCTTGCCATTGCTGATATAGTGCTTTAGATTCTCGATGACAATCGTCAGCGCACGGTCCATATAATAGGGCGTGTTGCCTGTTTCGTGCGGGGTAAGAATCACATTCTCGAGTTTCCAAAGCGGATGCTCCTTCGGAAGCGGTTCCTGTTCGAACACGTCCAATCCGGCGCCGGCAATCCGTCCCTGCTGCAGCGCATCGATGAGCGCGGCCGTATCCGTCGTGCCGCCTCGGCCGATATTGATATAGATCGAGGACGTCTTCATGGCGGCAAATTGCTCCCCGCCGAACAAATGGCGCGTTTCGTTCGTCAGCGGCAGGCAGTTGACGACGTAGTCGCTCTGCGCCAGCACCTCGTTCAACCGGTCGACCGTATGCATAGCGTCAAACCACTGCGCAGACTCGCCCGTCCTGCGGATTCCGAGGACGCGCATGCCGAAGGCTTGTGCGATTTTGGCCGTTTCCGTGCCGATTGCGCCGGCGCCAATGATCGAGATCGTTTTGCCGTGCGCCTCGCCCGTCTCCTTGGAGGGTTTCCAAGTCTGCGTCTGCTGGTTGCGTATCGCTGCATGCACCTTCCTGGTGAGCGAAAGCAGCATGGCAAAGATCGACTCCGAAATGGCGTTCGGGTGTACGCCGGATGCCGTCGACAGCATCACGCCGAGCGATTGAAGCCGCTCGAGCGGAATTTGGTCGACGCCCGCGCCTAAGTTCTGCAGCCAGCGCAGCTGATTGTCGTCGGCATAAATGATTTTCAGCACATCGCGGTTAAAGCCCAGAATGATCTCCGCGTTCTTCAGCGCCGCCCTTGCCTCTTCCGTTTCGAAACCGCTGACGTCCACATAACGATAGCCCGGACAAGCCTCTTGAATGGCCGCGGCCTGCTTTTGATTGAAAGAATGTACCGATACGATCGTTCCCATAGACAGCTCCTTTGCGAATCCGTACTTTGCCACAGATTACCACCGGTGCAAGAGCGCTGTCAAACGGATTTGGGAGCGAAAGCTTTGACCTTTCGCCCAATCCAAGTATAATACGAGATAAAACGCACCGCGCTTGAAAGGAGACCTCCGATGACCATGACGAGCCACTGGATGGACGATTATTTGGATCTATATAACTTTGCCAAGCAGATTGGCGATCGCGATTGGCAGGAGCAGCTGCTTGAAGCTATGCGCCGGAAGGAAGAGTTGGAGCGCGAAGAGACGCTTCGTGCGGCAAGAGATGAGCTGTTGCAGCAATTCAATACGGTCAATCATCAAATGATGGAGCTGATTGCCCACTTGAAGCAGAGCGCAACCCCCGAGGAGGAAACGACCATTCTCGAGCTCATCGGGACGCTGAAGGCTAAACGGATGGATTTGGCCAAAAAAATCAAATCGCTTACTTCATAACCGGGCCTCGCTGAAAGGCCGTCAAGAAAAGAATCCCCGACTTCGGGCCGCGACGCGGCTCAGAAGCCGGGGATTTTGTTTCTCCGGGCAAGCGAACCGTCCGGGCTGACCCGAAATTGTACCTCACCGTCCGTATCGGTTCGGCTGACGGGCACTTTCGCTGCAGTGAGTCGGGACAATACGTCCTGCGAAGGATGGCCGTAACTGTTGGTGCGTCCGACGGATATGACGGCGCGCTTCGGCTGCCAGTAGGCCAGCCACGCCTCGGAGGTGGACGTCTTGCTTCCGTGATGGGACAACTTCATGACATCGACAAACGGATTGGCATCAGCAGCTGCGGCGATCATTCGTGAAGCGTTCGCGATTCGTCGATGCTGCTCGACCAGCAGCTGCTCCTGCTGAACATCGGCATCTCCGGCAAACAGAAACCGCCGGTTGTAGAATTGGAGGATTAGAGCGACGCTTTGCCCGTTCTGTTCTTCGACCTGTGCAATGTGATTGCCTTCGGACGCCCCGCCGAGCAATTCGATCGTCGAATGAGCATCCGGCTGCCAAATCAGCCCTGGCATGCTTCTATAGAGCGGAATATCCGCATTCAGCGCCTTCCTGAGCAGCGTTAACGCATCGCCTGAAGCTTTCATCGTACCGTTCCACAGAACGCCTTTGACAGGTATCGTTTCAAGCACCGCTTGCAGCCCTTTGATATGGTCGCTGTCCAGATGCGAGACGACGAGCAAATCGATCCGGTGCACGCCGCGCTGCTGCAGCAGCGGCACGAGCAGCTTCCGCCCGACCTCGAACGGGTCCTTCCGCTCGCGCCAGCTTTCCTTGCCGCCGAACCGCATAGCTCCGCCGCCATCGATTAATAGATGCTTGCCGCCCGGCGTCCGGATCAAGATCGCGTCGCCTTGGCCGACATCGATAAAGTCCGCATAAGCATGCCGGTCGCGAAAATCCGGATGATACGCCCACCAGAGGAGCAAAGTCAGGCCGATAGCCGAGCATGTCAAGAAATTGCGGGTTTGACGCTTGCGGCGCGGCGAAGCCATTCCGATCCGAATAAACGGGATGCCTTGCGGAATCATGGTTCCTCGGCTCTCCCTGCCGATCGGCTGCGTCAGGTCTGTATCTTCGAGATTCCTAGAATCCCCGTCTTGATCCGCCGCTTCGGCTGCGCGACGATCATTTCGGATCCTTCCGAGCATGGCAAAACCAAGCCCGAGCGCGGCGTAGATAGACACCACCCACCAAATCGGCGGTGTCGCCCAAATTAGCCGGAAGCTCATCCTTCCGCTCAGCTCGTTCACGAACGCGAAGGTCAGCTTATTGCCCAGCACGGCTGCTTGAGCCAGCAGCGCGCCTGCCGGCTGCCAAAGACTGGCCAGCAGCAGAGATGCGCCCCCAAGCGGCATTACGATGAAGCTGATGAACGGCACCAGCACTAAATTCGCCGGAATCGACAGCAGATGAATGGCGTTAAAGTAGTAGATTGTCAGCGGAAGCGAGACCGCTTGGGCGACGGCGGTCACGGCAAGCAAATCGAGCAGCGCCTTCGTCAGACGGTGCCGCCCGGCAGGCAAGCAGCCGCGCACGGGCGCTGCGCCGAGGATCAGACCGGCCGTGACGAGGAACGACAGCTGGAAGCCGACGTTTCCGAGCATGTACGGGTCTGCGGCGAGCATGGCCAGCGCGGCGGCGGCCAGGAGGTGCAGCCCATCGCCAAGCTTGTGCAAGCGTGCCGCGGCTAGGCCGAGCATGGCCATGATGCCGGCGCGCACGACCGACGGCGAGGCTCCGGCGAGGAGCACGTACAGCGGCACAGCCGCGATGAGCAGCAGCAGCATGCGCTCCCGTGTCAGCCGCGCCAAGCGCAGCAGGCCGCCGAGCGCATAGAGGAATACGGCGACGTGCAAGCCTGAGATAGCCAGTATGTGCGTGAGACCCAGCTGCGCGAACTGGCGGTATACGGTAGGATCGAGGTCGTCGGTTATGCCAAGAACGAGGCCTTTCATATACCCGGACTGCAGGTCCGGATACAGCCTGTCCATGCGCTCGCCGAGAGCGGCCCTCGCAGCATCGACAAACCCGAGCATGGACGCGGCCGTCCACCGCGATCCGGCGCTTGTCCGAACGGCGGCTGCGCCCTCCGCGCCGAACTGCCAGTGAATGCGCTGGCTTCGCAAATACCTGCGGTAATCGAAGCCGCCGAAATTGGTGGCGGCAGCGGGCGCCGACAGCTCGCCGGACAGCACAACCTTGCTTCCGCGCCGCCATGCCGAAACTTCTGCCAGCTCCGCTTGCGCCGCCAACTTCACCTGCACCTGCATGCGCTCGCCGTTTAGCTGCCTGGAGCCATGCTCGCCTACCAGCTTGACCGCGTCTGCAGCTACCCGGAAGCGTACTTGGTCGCCGTCGATTTCGGCCGGGGCAACGATCGTTCCGCGAAGCTCCGCTTCGAACGCGGCCGATCCGTCATTCCTCAGATCCGTCAGCGCCGTCACATTATGCGAATCGACCCACATCCGCTGCCCTGCGGCAATCCAGTAGGCGGCGATGCAAGCCACAGCCAGCGGCCATGAAGCGCGGCGCAGCAGCGCAAGCCCTGCCATGGCTGCGAGCAATGCCGCTCCGCTTAAGGCAGCGCCGCCTCCCGTTAAGCTTGCTGCCAAGCTGCCGCCGAGCACCCAGCAAACCGTAAACCAGATCAGCGGCCTTCTTCCAAGCATCCTATCCGCTCCTTCTCCATTGCCTGCCAAACAAGAAAACCTCCGACAGCGCCATTGAAGCAGCGTCTGCAAGATGCCGGCAAAGGCAATCAAACATGCAGGGCTATTTCAAACGGCGCAGCCGGAGGTTCTTCCTCACTCGTATGCTGCAAGTTAACTGATCACGTTCATGCCGGCTTGAGCCGGCGGCTCATAGTGAGCCAAATTGCGAAACACAATTCCCTTCAAACGCATAAGCGAAATGACTTTATCGCTGTCCTTCGCGTAAGCCCGGTGATACACAATCTCGCGCACGCCGCTGTTGGCAAGCATGTTCGCGCATGTCCAGCACGGCTGGTCAGTCACATAAACCGTCGAACCCTCCCGGTCGATACGGTCTGTAAAAAGAAGCAAATTTTGCTCTGCATGGATCGTGCGGATGCAGCGCTGCTTCTTTACCATTCGTTCCGTATCGCCGACCTGCGTCATCTCGAGTTCCTCGACGATCATGCACCCATCCTCGGAGCAGTCTGCCACGCCCATAGGCGCGCCGTTGTACGCGGTGCCGAGCAGCTTCTTCCCCTGCACCAGCACGGTGCCGACATGCCTGCGCGGACAGCGCGAGCGCGTTGAAACCATATAGGCGATATCCATGAAATACGTGTCCCAGTCTTTTCTGTCGCTGTCTTGAAATTCCTCGGTCATCGTTGCAAGTCTTCCTCCTTGTGCTGCTTGAGCTGACATGATTATCAATGAATCATTGCTGATAGCTGCTATGTGTTAAATCATGCAAAAAATATGAACGCTCCGCGTGACCCGCAGCCTAATTCGCCGGCTTCGGCATTCGGGCTGCACTAGTACGGGCTAGGTAACGTATGATCAATTATAGCTTATTGTCGCACAATCAAGGCTGGACAACAATTGAAGATTTCATTTTTTCCAGCAGCTTCGGACCGATACCCTTCACGCGAAGCAAATCGTCCGCTTTGCGGAACAAGCCATTCTTCTTCCGGTCTTCTACAATAGACTTCGCCTTTGCGGCGCCGATTCCCGGAATCGCATCCAGTTCCTCGGCCGTCGCATGATTAATATCGATTTTACCCATGCCTGCTTTCGGCTTAACGACGTCAGCCGGCTTGCTGCTTCGACTCTCAGCCGGCGAAGCGGCATGACTCTCCGCTGCCTTCTCATGAACCTGCGCTGCTTTGGCCACGGGCTTCTTCTCGTCCCCGCCCTGCTCAAGCGGCTTTAACGCCTGTTCAACCTCAGCGTTCACCGGAATCCAACCGGTCGGCGCAGCCGCCCGCGGACGTGCGAAAGCAGAAGCCGCCAGCGCGATCGCCGCCAAGAACAGCAGACCGATCAGCAGCAGCTGACGATCGATTCCTGTTCGTTTTGTTTTCAAACCGTCTCACTCCCATACGTTTCATAAACTTTAAATTTCCGATTCGGCGTAACTGGTCATGTTGGCCTTGCCGCCGCGCATAACGTAGTAAGAGCACCGCTGTTGCTTCTCATGCAACAAGGCTGAAAATGGAGTTGAAGCTGCGCTGATGCCACTTAAGCGCATAGGAGGGATTGCGATGAATGTCGGATTTATCGGGATTGGAAGCATGGGCAGCCTGCTCATCGATACCTTTATCGGATCGGGAGCGCTGAAGCCATCGCAAATTACTGCCAGCAACCGTACCTTTTCAAAAGCGCTTTGTTTAGCCGACCGCCATCCCGGTCTCCAAGCCGTCCCTTCGAACCGCGATGCCGTCATCAACCAGGATCTGGTCTTCCTTTGCATCAAGCCGATGGAGTTCAAAACCGTGATCGACCAAATTCGCGATGTCGTCCAGCCGCAGCAACTCATCATCTCCATTACGAGCCCGGTCATGATCGAACAGCTGGAGGAATCGCTTCCTTGCAAAATCGCCAAAGTCATTCCGAGCATCACCAACTATATGTGCAGCGGCGTTTCCTTGTGTATGTACGGCGACCGGATGACCGATGCCGATAAAATCCGGCTGACCGGCTTGCTCTCCTATATTAGCGAGCCGCTGCCGATCGACGAGCAGCATACGAGGGTCGTATCGGATTTATCAAGCTGCGGGCCGGCCATCATGGCCTATCTGCTGCAGCGGTTCATCGATGCCGCGGTTGAGGAAACCGGCATCCCCCACGAACAGGCTCGCATCGTTGCCAGCGAGATGCTGCTCGGCACCGGGCAGCTGCTGACCGCAGGCGGCATGACGCCGGAGGAGCTGCAAAACCGCGTCGCCGTGCCGGGCGGCATTACCGCACAGGCGCTGGCTCTGCTGAATCACGAGCTTGACGGCATCTTTAACCGACTAATCCGGACGACGCACACCAAGTATCGCGAAGACCTAGACCGGGTTAAGGTATCTTTATACGGCAAAGAGGTGAACGGCCCCTAACGCATGCTTTGCGTTAAGAGGTCGTTCACCTCTTTCTTTACGTGGAAGAAACTGCGAGCCAACGACATGCGGCTACTCCCGTTTCTTCCTGGATGAAACTGCGAGCCGACGACATGCGGCTATTCCCGTTTCTTCCTGGAAGAAACTGCGAGCCGACGACATGCGGCTACTCCCGTTTCTTCCTAGCCGACTACGATATTAACGAGCTTGCCTTTGACGACGATGAGCTTGCGGACCGTCTTGCCATCGATCGCTTCCGCGACCTTCTCGGAAGACTTCGCGATTCGCTCCATCTCCGCTTCATCCGTATCGGCAGCGATGGCAATGCGATCGATGATTTTGCCGTTCACCTGTACGACGATTTCTACTTCTTGGTCCACCGTCAACGCTTCGTCGAACGTAGGCCATGCCGCATATGTCAACGAATCCGTACGGCCGAGCTTCGACCACAGCTCCTCCGCGATGTGCGGCGCGAGCGGCGAAAGCATTTGAACGAAGCTTTCCATCGCTTCGCGAGGCAAGGCTTCGGCTTTGTAAGCGTCGTTGACGAAAATCATCAACTGGCTGATCGCCGTATTGAAACGAAGGTTCTCGTAATCGTCGGTAACCTTCTTCACCGTGCGGTGCCATGTCCGTTTGAACGCCTCGGTTGCGCCATCCTTGCCGATCTTCTCTGCAAGCTCGCCGCTGTCCGTCACGAACAAGCGCCATACGCGGCCCAGGAAGCGGTACATGCCTTCTACGCCGTTCGTGTTCCATGGCTTCGTCGCTTCAAGCGGGCCCATGAACATTTCGTACATGCGAAGCGTATCGGCGCCGTACTCGTTCACGATATCGTCCGGATTGATGACGTTGCCGCGCGACTTGCTCATTTTCTCGTTGTTCGTGCCCAGGATCATGCCTTGGTTGACGAGCTTGTGGAACGGTTCCTTCGTATTGACGACACCGATATCGTAAAGCACCTTGTGCCAGAACCGCGCGTACAGCAAGTGAAGCACCGCATGCTCGGCGCCGCCGATGTACAAGTCAACCGGCAGCCACTCGGCTTGCTTCTCTTTGGAGCAAAGCTCCTTATCGTTATGCGGATCGATGAAGCGCAGGTAGTACCAGCAGCTGCCGGCCCATTGCGGCATCGTGTTGGTCTCGCGGCGGGCGTACATGCCTGTCTCCGGATCGACCGTCTCCACCCATTCCGTCACGTTCGCAAGCGGGGATTCGCCCGTACCCGACGGCTTGATTTGATCCACGTCCGGCAAGAGCAGCGGCAGCTGGTCGTCCGGCACCGGCTTCATCGTGCCGTCTTCCAAGTGCAGAATCGGAATCGGCTCGCCCCAGTAGCGCTGGCGGCTGAACAGCCAGTCGCGCAGGCGGTAGGTCACTTTGCCTTGACCTTTGCCTTCAGCTTCGAGCCATTCGATCATGCGCGCGATCGCCGCTTCATTGCCAAGCCCGTTCAAGAAGCCGGAGTTCACGTGCGGACCGTCGCCGGCAAAAGCTTCCGCCTGAACGTCGCCGCCTTGCACGACCTCGATGATCGGCAAGTCGAACTGCTTCGCGAATTCCCAGTCGCGCTGGTCATGACCCGGTACCGCCATGATTGCGCCCGTACCGTAGCCCGCAAGAACATAATCGGCAATCCAGATCGGCACAAGCGCGCCGTTAACCGGATTGACCGCATAGGCGCCCGTAAATACGCCGGTCTTGTCTTTGTTCAAATCCGTGCGCTCCAAATCGCTCTTGCGCGCGGCGGTTTCTTGATAATCCTTTACGGCAGCGCTCTGCTCAGCTGTCGTAATGACGTCCACGAGCTCATGCTCAGGCGCAAGCACGCAGTAAGATGCGCCGAAGAGCGTATCCGGACGGGTCGTAAAGACAACCAGCGATGCGTTATGTCCGTCGATCGCAAACGTAACTTCAGCGCCCTTGGACTTGCCGATCCAGTTCCGCTGCATATCCTTAATGCTCTCGGTCCAGTCGAGCTCATCCAGATCTTCAAGCAGCCGCTCTGCATATTCGGTAATCTTCAGCACCCATTGGCGCATCGGCTTCCGGATAACCGGATGGTTGCCGCGTTCGCTGAGGCCGTTAATAACCTCCTCGTTCGCAAGAACCGTGCCAAGCGCCGGACACCAGTTAACCGGCACCTCCGCTACATAAGCGAGGCCTTTCTTGAACAGCTGGATGAAGATCCATTGCGTCCATTTGTAATACTCCGGATCGGTCGTGCTGAACTCGCGGTCCCAATCGTAGGAGAAACCGAGCGATTTGATTTGGCGGCGGAAATTGTTGATGTTCTTCACCGTAATATCGCGCGGATGTTCGCCCGTATCAAGCGCGTGCTGCTCGGCCGGCAAGCCGAACGCGTCCCAGCCCATCGGGTGAAGGACATTGTAGCCGCGCATCCGTTTGTAACGCGATACGATATCGGTTGCCGTATAGCCTTCCGGATGGCCGACATGCAGCCCCGCTCCGGACGGATACGGGAACATGTCGAGCGCGTAAAACTTCGGCTTTCCTGAGTCCTCGGTTGTTTTGAAGGTTTTGTTCTCATCCCAATGCTTCTGCCATTTCGGCTCAATGACAAGCGGGTTGTAACCCTGCTGCTCCTGCTGCTCCTGCCGTTCCTGTGTCATGACGAATTGCCTCCCTATTCTCTCTTCCAAACCAGTACATGCTGTAGAAATAAAAAAACTCCCGCCCCTAGCGACAACGCTAGGGACGAGAGGTTTATGCTCCCGTGGTACCACCCTAGTTAGCAGCCGGCATGCTTTGCCGATTGCTCACTCGAAGCCCTTAACGCGGGCGAAACGGCACGCTTATCATGGCTCTCCATGTTCACGCGCGGCTCCAAGGCGAGTTCGCTTCACGCTGGTCCGGCTTGCACCATCCGCCGGCTCTCTGATCCAAACGCTGTTAAAGCTACTGCTCCTCTTCAACACCTAAATTGATAGTTCGATTATAATGAAGCGAATCCTGTCGTGTCAAGGCGTTTAGCGCCCAGAAAGCGGTAAAATCACTTGATTGCCGCAAAAAACAACCGCTCCGCCCCATCATCGGCCGGTTCCATCGTAAAATCGGCAAATAGCTCGACCTTGCTGAAGCCCGTGCCCAGCAGCGCTTCCCGCAGCCACTCCGCATCGTAAGCCCGCTGCACATGAGTTTCCTCGATCCGCGTATACGTGCTGCGGGGCGATTCGCTCTCTTGCACGAAAATCGTCAGCTGGTGCTCGATTTCCATGCTCTCTTCGTCCAAATCGCTGGTCCAAATGTATGCGACATCCGGCTCGTCCAGCACGAAGGGCTGCTCCGCGGCATACCGCAAAAACGTCTGCGGCGCATGCGCGTCAAAGAGAAACACCCCTCCCGGCTTCAGGCCGCGGTAGGTCGCTTCGAAAGATGCGAGAACATCCTCTTCTTCCGTCAAATAGTTGATGCAATCACAGAAGGAGATGACGCTGTCGGCCGGCTCGCCGATTTCCCATTCCGTCATATTCTGCTGCAGCCACGTAATCGAGCCGCTCCGCGACTGTTCGTCCTCCCATTTGCTCCGACCGACGGTCAGCATGTCCGAAGAGAGATCGATCGCATACACCTGGCAGCCGCTCTTAGCCAGCGGTATCGCGATGCTCCCGGTGCCGCAGCCGAGGTCTACGACCGACTTGGGCAAACCGTACCGCCGCCAGCAGTTCTCGGCGAACTCGAGCCACTGCGGATACGGCATCTCTTCCATCAACCGGTCGTATACCGTTGCGAAATGCCGATAGGCTTCCATCGCTACTCACCCGAACCCGTGCCGGCAGGGGGGCCCTGCTGCTCTGCCGCCGCCGCTTGCTCGGTCAGCTTCGTCCAGTTTCCCTCCTGCGTGACGAGACCTTCCCGCATCAGCTTGCCGATCGCGCGTTTGAACGCGCCCTTGCTGATGCCGAATTTTTGCTTGATGATGTCAGCCTCCGTCTCATCGGAGTAAGGCATCGCGCCGTTCGGGCGATCCTTGAGAAATTTCAGAATCCGCTCCGAATCTTCCAGACGCCCTACTTCCTTGCGCTGGTTCATCGATAGATTGACGCGCCCGTCCTCGCGCACGAACGTAACACGCGCTTTCACGCGCTCGCCGAGGCGCAGCAGCCGCGTCCGGTCGTCGGCGGGAATGAATCCATATGCGCCGAACCCCAGAACGCCGCCGTCGATCATGACGAACGAGCCGATCTTCAGCGTCTTCGTCACCCAGCCCTCGACCCAAGTGTTGTGCCACGATTGAGGCGCATGAAAAGCCAGCTCCGCCAGCTCCTCCTCGAACGCGACCTTCGCGACGAGCCGTCCGATTTTGTCATGGGCCAGAATAACGTGGACCTCGTCGCCGCGCTTCGGACGAAGCTCCTTCAGCTCCGGCTGCTCGGAGAGCGGCAGCAGCAGCTGCCTGCCCAATCCCATTTCCAGGAAGGCGCCGATCTTCGGATGAATGTCCGCGACGGCCAGCCTTGCCACTTGGCCGAGCTGGATGAGCGGCTTCTTCATCGTTGCGGCGATGCGGTCCTCGGAATCGAAAAATAGAAACACATCGTAAAATTGCCCGATCTGCGGGCGATGTCCGACAAGCTCGGTATAGTGCATAAGCACTTCCGTCTCGCCGTCGGTCATAAAATAGCCGTAAGGCGAAACTTCCCGGGCAAGCTTAAGCCTTACCGTCGTTCCGGCAACGAGCGTCATACGAACTCCACGACCTTCGCGTCGGACCAGAGACGCTCGATATTATAGTATTCGCGTTCTTCGCGGTGGAAAATATGAACGACGACATCGCCGATGTCGACCAGTACCCATCTTCCCGTGTCGACGCCCTCAATGCCGCGGACGCGCGCGCCGCTCATTTCCGCCTGCTTGCGGATTTCGGTCGTAATGGCTTGCACCTGCACGTCGGAATTCCCGTGGCAGATGACGAAATAGTCTGCTACGAGCGAAATATTTTTCAAATCTAGCGCGACGACGTTTTGCGCTTTCTTATCATCAGCCGCCTTGACTACAATCTGCAGCAGTTCATCGGATTGTACCGTCATTGCTCAGCCTCCCGTATCGTTAGTAGTAAATCGTTGCGCGCCGCAATCGTGAGCGGATAGATCCGTTTGCCTTGCTGCAGCAAATAGGAAATCGTCGAGTCGAAGCCCGAAATCAGCGCCTTTTCCAAACTATGCTCGGCTAATTCCCGAATTTTATGCACGCCGGGAAAATCGCGGCCGGGTTCCATGTAATCGGCTAGGCAGACGATTTTATCCATGAGCGTCATGCGCTCGCGTCCGGAGGTGTGGAACCTGATGGCATCCAGGATTTCAATGTCATCGACGCCAAAATCGCGCTTTGCGACAAACGCGCCGACCGGCGCATGCCACAGCTCCTTGTCATAGGCCAGCAAGTCGCCGGGCAGCCCTTCCTCCCGAATAATCGCTTCCATGCGGGAGGTCGGCCAATATTTCGCGACATCATGGAGAATCGCAGCTTGCTCCGCCTTCTCCGCATCCGCGCCGAACCGTCCCGCAAGAATTACGGCGGTCTCCATGACGCCAACGGTATGCGTCCATCTGCGTTCCGGCATCTCGGCTTTGACCCTTGCCATCATCTCATTGCGATTCATAGAGACCATTCCTTGTAATGAAAGAGTAGACCTTCTCCGGCACGAGGAAGCGAATGGAGCGTCCCTGCGCCCGGCGGTCTCGGACATCGGTCGAGGAAAGCTTGATCTGAGGCATTTCGACGATCGTCAGCCGATCCCGCAAGAAAGCGGGCAGGTTGTCGACCTTCATATCCTGGCCGCCGCGCGTCATGCCGATAAACCGAACCATCTCGGCTAGCCGCTCGATTTCATGCCACTGCGCCAAATCGTTCACGCGGTCCGTCCCGATGATGATGCTGAACTCCCGTCCGGGATACTGCTCATGAAGCATTTTGATCGTGTTGATCGTATAGCTCTTGCCGTCGCTGTCCAGCTCCACGTCCATCGCGCGGAAATGCGGTTGAAAATCGATCGCGCGATACACCATTTCCAGTCTCGTCTGACCGTCGGCAACCGGACCGTTCTCCTTCAGCGGCGGCTGTCCGGCCGGAATGAACCATACCTCGTCAAGGCCGCATGCTTCGCGTGCCGACTCGGCGGCAAGCATATGGCCGATGTGAATGGGATCGAACGTACCGCCCATAAAACCCACTTTTATCATGCGTCAAGGTTCCTCCGCTTTGGCTTTTCTTCCCTATGGAAGCTCGATCGTTTTATGATCCTTGGATTCCTTATACAGTACGATCGTTTTGCCGATGACTTGCACGAGCTCGGAGCCCGATTCTTCGGCAATCCACTCGCCGACTTCCTTCGGGTCGTCCATGCAGTTGTTCAGCACGGACACCTTGATCAGCTCGCGCACCTCAATGGCCTCTTCGATATGGCGGACGAGGTGATCGTTCGTGCCGCCCTTGCCGACTTGAAAAATCGGCTGCAAATGATGCGCGAGCGAACGCAGATGGCGCTTTTGTTTACCTGTTAGCATTTGTGATTCCCTCTCTCGTCAAATTAGCTGTTGGCCCGCAGCGCATCCAGCACCGTTTCCCGCATCGCGGTAACCGGAGCCGGACGGCCCGTCCAATATTCAAAGGCGTACGCGCCTTGATAAATAAACATCCCGAGCCCGCCATGAATCCGGCAGCCCCGTTCCTTCGCTTCCGCGAGAAACCTCGTCGTCAGCGGGTTGTAAATGAGATCGCTCGCTACCGCATCCGGCTTCAGCCACGCACTGTCAACCGGCGTCGCGTCGACGTTCGGATACATGCCAAGCGAGGTCGTATTAATTATGATATCGTTGCAGCCGCAGGCTTCCCTCAGGTCATCTTGTCCGATGGCCCTAATCGACGGGACGTGCCCCTTGAACGCCTCGGCCAGCTCTTCGGCTCTCGCAACGGTGCGGTTGGAAATCGTAATCGAGCCTACGCCTTCGCGGGCGAGCGCATATAGAATCCCCCGCGTCGCGCCGCCGGCGCCGACGATGAGCACGTTCGCTCCGGTCAAATCCGACTGAACCTCTTCCTTGAGAGACCGGACATAGCCGATGCCGTCGGTATTGAAGCCCGTCAGACGGCCGTCCGTATTGACGATCGTATTCACGGCGCCGATCGCTTGCGCGCTCTCGTCGATTTCATCGAGCAGCGGCATGATGTCCAGCTTGTGGGGAATCGTCACGTTCACGCCGCGAATGCCCATCGCCCTCACGCCCGCCACAAAATCGGTGAGCCTATCGGCCGTAATATGAAAAGCCGTATAAATGCCGTTGATGCCGGTTTCCCGAAACGCCCGGTTCATCATGATCGGCGATTTGGAATGGCGAATCGGGTCTCCGATCACGCTGTATAGCACGGTGTGGCTGTCAACCGCGTTGCCCATCCTCTATTCACTCTCCCCAAGTAAGCCAAGAAAAAACGGCTGCTGCCGCCTTTCATCGGCGCCGTTCTTAGATCAACGCGTCGCGCTGCAGCACCCGAATTCCCTTCGGCGCAAATACATCGATCAGCGCTCCGCTGCTGCCGTTAACATGAATCCAGCCTAAGCCGGAGATGAAGACATCCGTATCGGTATTGCGGCGAATCGTCATGCGATGGCGAGTCCACGGCGGCATGTCGGCAAGCTGCTCCTTCGACGGCGGCGCGAGCATCTCGCCTTTATGGTTCTCGAAAAGCTCATCAGCCCGTTCAAGCTTCGTGCGGTGCACCTGAAGCGCATTCGACATGTAGAGCGTGAAGGATTGGCGTTCCCCTTCGATAAAATCAAACCTGGCCAAAGCGCCTACGAACAGCGTCTGCCCCGCATTCAGCTGGTACACAAGCTGCTTGATCGGCTTGTCCGGGAGCAGCGCGCCAAGCACTCCGCGCGGCACGATTTCGGTCATGCGGTGCGCGTAGACGATACCCGGCGTATCGATAATCTCGTTTCCGTCATCAAGCGGGATGTGAATCGCGTCAAGCGTCGTGCCCGGATAACGGGATGTCGTCAGCTCGCGGTCCAGATCGCTGTAATCGTGAATCAGCCGGTTAATAAGCGTCGACTTCCCTACGTTCGTCGCCCCGACGACATACACATCCCGTTTGCCGCGATGGATGCCGATCGATTCGATGACCCGGTCGAAGCCGATATTGCGCTTTGCCGAACAGAGCACGATGTCGACCACCTTCAGTCCTTGTGCCTTGGTCTGCTTTTGAACCCAGTTCAAGACCCGGTTCGGGTTGATGCCCTTTGGCAATAAATCGATCTTGTTCACGACGAGCAGCACCGGATTGTTCCCCACAAACCTCTGCAGGCCCGAAATCAGGCTGCCTTCGAAATCGAACAAATCGACGATATGCACAACAAGGCTTTGCGTATTCGCAATGCCGCTCAGCAGCTTCAGAAAGTCGTCCTGATCGACGGCTACTGATGAAGCTTCATTATAATTCTTGATCCGGAAGCACCTTTGGCAGATGGCCGGCTCCTTCGCGAGCGCCGCCTGCGGAATGTAGCCCGGCTTGTCGACTGACTCGTTTTGCAGCTTGACGCCGCATCCGGCGCAAGCATCTTTGTCTAAGTAGCTCATGATTCTCGTTGTTCCTCCTCGGGCCACAGCCCTTTCTTCCGCAGACGGGACAAGGCGAACTTCTCCAGCAGCCGGTTGAAACGGGTCATGATGCCTTCGTCATTCGGGGCAATCGGACGAACGAGAATCGTGAACAATCCCATTCTTCTTCCCCCAAGCACGTCCGTCATCATCTGATCCCCGATTACGGCGGTTTGCTCCGCTGTCAGTCCAAGCACGTTCAAAGCGCGCGTAAACGCCCGTCCTGCAGGCTTGCGCGCGGCGTGCACGAACTCAATGTTCAGCGGATCCGCGAACTTTCCGACTCTTCCCCGGTTATTATTCGACACAATGACGACCTTAAAGCCGAGATTATCGCGCACATCGTCAAGCCATTTGACTAGCTCCGGAGTGGCCAGCGGCACCCGTGCTCCGACAAGCGTATTGTCAAGATCGGTAATGATGCCCCTTATGCCTTGCTCTTTCAACGTACGCAGATTGATATCATAAATGGTATTGACGCGCATGTGCGGCAACAGCCGTTCAAACATAGTTTCGACTCCCCTGCTATCGCTATCACGCAAACTATACCATAATTAGTGAATTTGTTGCAAAAAAGCCGGAAAAGATGCTTATCGCACCTTTCCCGGCTTCTCGGCTTGTCGGCTTCTAGCTTAAGTGTTCCCGAATATGCTTCATGGTCAGCGCGAGACGGTCCGCCTCTTCCCGCGTCATTGCCTTGCTGCTGTACATCGCCTGCTCGAACGCGACCTGTACCTCGCGGAATTGCGGCTGCAGCGAGGAGAGCCTGCCCGACCAGCGCGACATCGTTTCCCTGACGGTCTCGTACTCGTTATAATCAAGCCCCTTCTTGCGGCAGTACTTGATCAAACGATTCGTATCCTTAACAATTCGTTCATTTATGGACGCAGGGCCGCCGCGATAGCGCGCGAACTGTCCGCGCAGCTGGCGGAAGCTCAGCGCCCCGAGGATGACGGCCAGCACGGAAGCCGCCGTCCAGAACATCCAAGGCTCAGACTGGAAGCCGTTCTCTTCCGCTGCTTGCGGAGCGTCGTCCAATTCCGCTGCCAATTCAGGCTGCGTTTCCGGCTCCGGCGCGTCCTTAGGCAGCGCGTACGGGTATGCGAATCCTGAGGTAGGTTCGAACGGCAGCCAGCCGTAGCCGTTGAAATACACTTCGACCCAAGAATGCGCATCCGCGTTGCGAACCGTGTAGGTGCCGGCATCGCTTATCTCTTCCTCTTCGAGGCCCGTCATCCCCCGCAGCCGCTCCAGCTCCGGATCGACCGGCAACGAGCCCGGCGAGTATCCTTTCACCCAACGGGTCGGAATGCCTAGCGTTCTCGCCATGACCGCAAGCGAGGTGGAGAAATAATCGCAATAGCCTTCCCGCACTTCGAATAGGAAGGAATCGACGAAGTCCTCGCTGACGCGCTTCGTGACATCCGGCGTATTCGTATATTTATAGGTAAGCTGTAAATAGGAAATGAGTGCATTGACTTTATCGTAAGGCGTCTCCGATTTGGACGTAATATTTTGCGCCAGCGTCTTGACCCGTTCAGGCAACGTATCCGGAACCTGAAGGTACATCGGATCGATGTCCGCGCTTGGCGATACTGCCGCTCCGCTTCGCAGCGCAGCCTCGTCCAGTACCGGCACCTTCGACTGAATGTCATACTTCTTCGGATAATCGGACGAATCGGAATCCGGCAGCCTTAGTTCCCACGAATCCTGCATCCAATCCAGTTTCGGCAGCGGCGTCGTCTCCCCGTCTACCGAAATGACGGCGGAGATCGGCCCGGCGCCGAAGAGGACGGGGAACTTATCTTTGCGCATCATCGTAATCGACTGGTCGACCGTTTCGGTCTTCGTCGACTCCGAAATGCCGGCGGATTTCAGCGGCTGCTTGCTGGCAAGGGACTCCAGCGCATTCTCCCTCTTCTCCTGCTGCGCCTCCGACCATCCGTTGCCGTTATAGAGCGCTTTCGTTTCACCGCGCCAATAGCTTCGTTTCGTTGTCGTGACGGTCATGACCGGCGTGTAATCGAATTCGAAGCCGCCGCCAAGCACATTATCGTCGCGGCTGTAGCCGGATTGACCGGTTACATTGCTCTTGGAAGCGGCCACGGTGATCGCTTTGTCGCCGACCAGATTGGGAATCGACTCTCCGCGCGCTTCCTTCCAAGCCGTGTACGGGTCGGTCAAAACCGGTTTGACGGCCGGTACGAACAGCCCGGCGCCCATTACGAGCGTGATGATCAGAAGCATCGGCAGGAAAAGGCTCAGCGGATATTCGAGCAGATGCGCCCAATTCTCCGGATGCCGCTCCTTGAATCGCGAGAAGTGGCTGGCCACAAGCCAGCCGAGGCCGATAAAGACGAGCCATGCGATCTCGTCCCACAAATGGATTGGCGTAAACAGCGAGTCCGCGGCCGCGAGCGACAGAATCGCAAACCCGACCGCGATCATCATATAGGCGCGTTTGTGCCGCAGCAGCACGATGCAGTGAAAGACGGCCCAAACGCCAAGGCTGATCCAAATGAAAGGCGTCAATTGGCTGTATTGCATCTTGAACCAGTCCAGCCATTGCGCCGCCGACCCCTTGTCGCCTTCGAACGCGACCCACGTATAGCCCGAGTAGGCGGCATTCAGTCCGACAAGCGTGACCAGCTGCACGGTGCCGGACAGCAGTTTCGATGGGATAAGCAAATTCGCGGCTACCGCGGCGAATAGGACGCCGTTCACGATCGTGAACGTCTCTTCCCACCAATAATCGCCGAGGCAGCGTATCCATTGATACACGATCAGGGCCGAGAAAATGGCGGATAGCTTGCGGTATGCGTCTGCGGAAAACCATTGGATGGCCGCTCGGTTGAAGGTTCTCATGCTAGCCGAGACCTCCTTCCAGCGCGTCCGGAAGTTCATGAAGCGCGCTTATCTCATGGACGGCAAAGCCGTTTTTGCGAAGCAGCTTCAGCCACTCGTTCCCGCGCAAATCGCCGACCATGGTTCTACCCGCCGCATCCTTCCGCTTCAAATGAATCAGAACCGGCACGACGCCTGTGCGATTGAGCCATTCCATCGCGCGAATCGTCTCCTCCCCGACCTGGGGACTGACGATGACGACGAAGGAGCCTGGCACCGCGAGGTTCGCGGACTGTCTGACGGCCCGGTAAAGCGGCTGATCGCCGTCCGCTTGCACGCGGACGAGATGGTTCATGATCAAATCGCGCTGATCGGCAGCCGCTTTGGGCGTGAAGCCCTCGCTCTTCGCCCCTACGGAGATCAAGCCGATCGCGGTCGACCGCCGGAAGCCGAAATCAAGCAAAGATGCCGCCGCCGATACCGCAAGTTCGAATTGGTCTTTGCTTCCGTAAGCGCCGGAATAACGATCCAGCATAACGATCGTGCGCGGGAGCGATTCCCTCTCAAACTCTTTCGACTTCCATTGGCCCGTCTTCGCGGTCGCATTCCAATGAATGCGGGAGAGGCGGTCGCCGTAAATATATTCGCGCACGCCGTTAATTTGAGTCGTTTCTTTCGCCGAAAGCCGCGACGCCGAAGTCGAATACGGCCCTTTGGCCCCCCGTTTCAGCTGCTTCCATTGCCGAATGGCGACCATGCGCGGATAAACGGTGAACGGCTCTGACGATTCGAAGGCGCCTTTGTGCTCGAACAGGCCGAAAATATCCCGCGTCGAGCATTCCGTCGATTCAAACCGGTACACGCCCCGCTCGAGCGGCGGCGTCAAGTACTGGACGACTCCGTTTCTGCGGTAATTCGGCACGAAGGAAGCCTCGAACGGAATGATGTTTCCGCTGTTGCTCTTAAGCCTGTCGCGAACAAGCACGTATGGAATCGGCCAAAAGCCTGGAATGTGCATGGATAGGTTGACTTCAAGCCGCGTTCCGGCAGCGAGCGATTGCTCCGTGACCGTGTTCGTCCCGTTCTGAAGACGCCGGACGCCCGACACCTTTGCGATGCCGCTCCATCGGCCGAATACCAAGTAGATTAATAGCACGTTGAAAATACAGAACAGCATGAACGACGTTTTGCCGCCTTGAAAAAGGACGAATAAGAGCGAGCTTATATAAACTAAGCCTATCAAACGCCATCGGAATATTGTCGCTTTAGCCGTCAACATAAACGTTAACGCTCCATTCGGACTGGCACGTTCGTTTCCCGGATGACGGACTGGATGACATCCTCCGCGGAAAGGCCGTTCATCCGCGATTCCGTATGAAGAATGATCCGGTGGGCCAGAACGGTGGAAGCAAGCAGCTTCACGTCATCCGGAATCACGTAATCGCGCTCCTGCAGATAGGCGTTGGCCTTCGCCGCGGCCGTAAGCGAAATCGCCGCGCGCGGGCTGGTGCCAAGCTGAACGCCGCTGTGCGCGCGCGTGCCGCGCACGATCCGTACGATGTAATCCGCGACCGCATCATCCATATGGACGCGCTTCACCGCTTCCATCATGACCGCGATCTGCTCGACGGTAACGACAGGCTCCAGCTTGTCGGCCGGCGATGACGCGTTCGGCGAAATAATCATCTGCCGCTCCGTCGCCGCATCCGGATAGCCCAAGGACAGCTTCATCATGAACCGGTCCAGCTGCGCTTCCGGCAGCGTGTACGTGCCATCGAATTCGATCGGGTTTTGCGTGGCAATCAGCGTGAACGGTACCGGCAGCTCATGGGAATCGCCGTCGACCGTGACGTGGTGCTCCTCCATCGCTTCAAGCAGCGCCGATTGCGTCTTGGTCGTCGCCCGGTTGATTTCGTCGACGAGCAGCAGGTTCGCCATTACCGGACCCGGCCGGAACATGAATGTCTCGTTCTTCGGATGATAAATGGCAACGCCCGTTATGTCGGTCGGCAGCAAGTCCGGATTACACTGGATGCGGCGGAATTGCCCGCCGATCGAACGCGCAAGCGCTTTCACGAGCTGCGTCTTGCCTGTACCCGGCACATCCTCGATGAGCACATGCCCGCCGGCCAGCAACGCGGTAAGGAGGCGCTCGATTTCGGTCTCTTTGCCCAGAATGCAGCTTCCCAGATTGCGCCTTATCTCCTTGCATAAGCGATACTCAGCAGTGCGATTGTCCATGACGATTCCTCCCGGGTGATTAGGTAGTTGGTATGAGTGCTGATTGTATTATTTTACAAAATATACAACATCCCGTATAGCCTCAGAACGCCAAAAAAAATTGGAGATTCCCACAGGGATCTCCAATTGTTTGCTTTTTTGGCAATCGATCATGATAGGACCGGATTACCCCTTCGGACGAACGACCAATGCCGCCAAAAAAGAGAAAATTATGGCGGCCGATATACCGGCGCTCGTAATGCTGAATATGCCGGTGATAATCCCGACCGGGCCGTCGTTCTGCAGCTCGGTTATGGCTCCTTGCACTAGCGCGTTGCCGAAATTTGAAATCGGAACGGTCGCGCCTGCGCCTGCGAAATTGATCAGCGGATCGTAAAAACCGAGCCCATCCACGACAGCGCCGGCGACAACAAGCGTCGCCATCGTATGCGCCGGCGTCAATTTCGCGACGTCGAACATCAGCTGCCCGAGTACGCAAATGCCGCCGCCGACGAGAAATGCCCATAAATAAATCATCCGTGCTCTGCTCCTTTCATGCTGTCAATTGTGCATTGGACTTTCGATCGCTACCGCGTGTGCGATGCAAGGTATCGTTTCGCCCTGCTGGTACGAAAGCGGCGAGAGCAGAGCGCCCGTGGCACAGACCAAAATCCGTTTCAATTCGCCTTGCTGCAGACGTTTCAGCAAATGCCCGTACGTGACGACCGCGGAGCAGCCGCAGCCGCTGCCACCCGCCTGAACCTTCTGCTTCTCCACGTCATAGATCATTAAGCCGCAGTCTCCGAAGACCGTGTCGTCGATCGGGACCCCGTCGCGCTTCAGCAGATCTTTGGCAATGGGGTGCCCGACGCCTGCCAGATCCCCGGTTACGATCAAGTCGTAATCCTTCGGCTGTCTGCCCGTATCGTTAAAATGAGCCTGCAGCGTATCTACGGCCGCCGGGGCCATCGCCGCACCCATATTGAACGGATCCGTAATGCCTAAATCCATGATTTTGCCGATCGTTGCGCATTCGACGATAGGTCCTTTGCCCGCCTTTGCGACAACGGCCGCTCCGGCACCGGTTACGGTGTACTGCGCGGTCGGCGGCTTCTGCGAGCCGTACTCGGTCGGGTAGCGGAACTGCTTCTCCGCCGTGCAGTTGTGGCTGCACGTTCCCGCCATCACGTATTCGCCGGAGCCGGAATTGACGATGAGCGACGCGATCGCAAGCGACTCCATCGAGGTGGAGCAAGCGCCGAAGACGCCAAGATAAGGCGAGCCGATCGTTCTTGCCGCAAAGCTGTTGCTGATGATTTGGTTCATCAGGTCGCCGCCGATATAAAACTGCAGCTGCTGCTTGTTCACCTTCGCATATTTGAGCGCCATTTCCGAAGCTTGCTCAAGCAGCAGCCGCTCCGCCTTCTCCCAGCTTTTCTGCTGCATGTCCAGCTCGGGATGGACAAGGTCGAAATCGGCGGCAAGCGGCCCTTCGCCTTCGTCCGGACCGACTACCGTCGCTGCGCCGATAATGACAGGACGCTTATCAAACCACCATGTTTGTTTACCGTGAAGCATGTCAGTGATGTGCCTCCAATCCGATACCGAAAATCCAGTAGACGATGCCGACAAAGAATGCGGCGACGACGCCGAACACGATAACGGAGCCGGCAAGCTTGAACATGTTCGCGCCTACGCCGAGCACGAGTCCTTCGCTGCGGTGCTCCAGCGCCGCGGAGCACATGGAGTTCGCAAACCCCGTTACCGGTACCGCCGTGCCCGCGCCGGCCCATTGCGCGATTTTATCGTACACGCCAAGGCACGTCAGAATGATGGACAGCATGATCAGTACGGCAACCGTAGGATTGCCCGCTTCCTTGCGGGTCATATGAAAGCCGTAAACGAACACTTCCGATATGGCTTGTCCGAGCACGCATATGAGGCCTCCGACGAGGAAGGCTTTAAGGCAATTCGCCCAGATGGATCTTGCGGGCTCGCGCGCCTTGGCGAAATTTTGGTATTCTTTCGGTGACATCGACATTTTCTTGTATTTGCTTTGTCCGGCTGATTTGGTAGCTATGATGGACGCCTCCTTGGCTATCTTCTTTCTTGGAGTATGCGTCATTTTGAAGTCCATTATGCCAAATCTGGGAGGCGGCGGGCATGCGCAAATAAACCTTCAGCTTGTTCGGCCAAAGGTTTAAGAGGCGTTAGGACGCCGGTCCTACAGGAGGACGGTGGCAATCAGCAAGACGACAAGCAGCACGAACAATACGAGCGCCAGCAGCATCGTGATTCTGCGGGCATGTTGCTCCATTTGCATGGGGAGTCTCCTCTCCGCCTGAAACGGCTTCTATGCCATGGTATGCGGGCTTGTGCGGATACGAGTTTGTCCCAGCTCGGGAAAATGCGGCATCAGCCCGAATTTCGCACGACCATCCGCGCGGACAGGATGATTTTCTCCGGCTGCGCCGCAGGCTGCTCGAGCTTGCGCGCAAACTGCTCGATCGCGCGGATGCCCAGCCACTCTTTCGCCAAATCGACCGTCGTCAACGGTATGCTCGCTTCCATGCCAGGCGCCGTATTATCGATGCCGACGAGCCGGATGCTCCTCTGCCAGCCTTTCTTTTCGAGCAGATGCAGAAGGAAGAGCGCAATGTCATCGTTCGCGCATACGAATCCGTCCGGCAGCTCCTCAGGACGATCGTTTGTCTGCGCCTCCAATACGCCGTCCAATCGCCGCTCAAGGGCGCTTCGCCAGGAATGGTCATGAACGCTGCCGTATGGCACCGTCCATTTCTTTAGCGTTGCGCCGGCTTGGGGCGCTTCTGCACGCTTTCGTTCTTTCTCTTCATCTAATGCAAGCCTGCAGCCCCACCAACGCTCGCGAAAGCTGACGGCGAAGCTGTCCCGGCCGACGAAGACAAGCGATTTGCAGCCTTGGGTCAGCAAATGGTGGCAGGCCATCCGTCCCGCTTCGGTATTGGCGTTCAGGACGGCGTCCGCGCCGATGAGCGGCTCCTCGTGATCGACCAGCACGATGGGCAGCCCGGAACGCTTCAGCTTAAGCAGCGGGCCGAGCGGGCTTTTTCCGGCTATGATATAGCCGCACTCATTGCCGCACGCGCCGGAGCGAGGCAGCGGAAATGGCTGATCTGCGCCCAAGCTGTCTTGGCCGAACGTAAAGAATGCCGGCCGGAAGCCATAGGTGCCGCAGCCCGCTTCCAAGCCTTCTTTAACGCGGAGCCAGAAGCTTGATTCTTTATCGTGCCGTTCATCCATGCCGATGTAGATGAGCTTGGCCGTATCTGCGGATGCGGACTCGTCCGCCGGCGATGGCGAAGCGGCGGAAACGGTATACCCGAGCGCGGCCGCCATGGCGGTCACTTGCTTGCGGGTCGCTTCGCTGATGCCCGGCTTGCCGGCCAGCGCCTGGGAAACGGTATATTTGGATACGCCGAGCCGGTCGGCGATGTGCTGCATCGTTATTTTGCGAGCCATGCTGATCGATGCCCCTTCCTGACGTTCGTTCAAGCCATGATCATGGTTGACATTTGCTGCGAATCCAACTAAAGTTGGCCCCGGATAAAATCCGGTTTACCTAACAAACCTAACAAAACTAGCTTGAGTATATCAATTCATGAGAGGCAGTGACAAGGGCAATGACCAGCATGATTCTATTCTATGACGAGAGCTTTCCGTTCTCCGGCGAACGGCCGGATGCCGGAACGCTTGCCAAGCTATCCGAAACCTTTACCGTCGTTTCCGCGGCAGAGCTTTCGGAGCGCCTTCCGGGCGCGTCCGTTTACGTGCATTTGCACGGATCTTATTTTCCAAAAGACGCTTGGAGCGCCATACTTTCGCATGTGCAAGCCGGCAAAGGCCTGCTAGCCGCCGGCGGAGCGCCATTCAAAACGCCTGTCTATCTCGATAACGGAAGCTGGGTCGCAGAGCAGGACCAGACCGCTTACCACCAGCAGCTTCATATCCACGAAGCGAATCCGGTTCAATCCGGGGGCATCGCGCGGCTGCAGCATCTTCGCGATATTCCGCTGTTCGCGGGCTATGAATCGCTGTTTACGATCGAGAACACCTTCAGTCTAGTGCTTCATGTGACCCGCGCCGACGACAAACCTGGCGAAGGCGGCTCCGCCGGCCCGATCGACGCGCATATTTATCCGCTTCTCAAAGGCATCAGCGGAGACGGGTTGTCCCGCGACCTTGCGGCGCCGGCCGTGTTGCTCGAGCATACGAAAGGCGACTTCGCAGGCGGACGTTGGCTCTTCATCAATCAGCCGCTTCGCGGCGCTTTCTGGTCCGGACGCGGCGCAGAAGCTCTGGCGGAGTGGGCGGCGTTTGCCGCGGCGGGCGTGACGGAGCTTTGGCTCAAGCCGAATTACGGCTCGTACGAGCTTGGCGAGCGGCCGGTGCTGATGCTGCAAGGCCAGCAGCTGCTGCAGACGCGCACGGAGCAGGACGGCCGGTCGGCCTGGACGTTCGGGCTGCGCATCTTGAAGGCCAATAGCAGCGAAGCGGGCGAGCCTCGTCCTTTCTTCGAATATCATGAGGCGGAATTTACGGAAGTATGGCGCAGCGAAACGACGCTTGAATTCGGCCGCGAGCTGAATGTCAGCCGCATCGTCACGCCGCTGGATGCGGAAGCCGGCTTCTATATCGTGGAATGCGAAGCCGTTTCCGCGTCGGGCGAGCGCCGCTTGCTCCGCCAAGGCTTCTGGGGCATGGATCAAGCGCTGCTTACGTCGGGCGAGATGATTACGTGCGACCGCGACTACTTCCGCAAGAACGGCCGCCCGCTGCCTATCGTCGGCATGACTTACATGACAAGCGATGTCGCGCGCAAATACCTGTTCCTGCCGAACGCTGCCGTCTGGGACCGCGATATGGCGCAAATGAAACGGGCCGGCATCAACTCTATCCGTACCGGTATCTGGACCGCTTGGCGCAATGTGATGTACGTCGACGGCCATCCGTACGAGGAAGTGCTGCGCGCGATCGACGCGTTCTTCCTGACGGCCAAGCGCTATGACTTGGAAGTGACCTTCAACTTCTTCGCATTCACGCCGGAAACGTGGGAAGGCGTTAACCCCTACTTGGATCCGCGGAGCGTCGAGGCGCAGAAGCGGTTTATCGCTTCTATCGTGAAGCGCCATGCCTCTTCCACTCATGTTCACTGGGATCTCATCAACGAGCCTTCGATGTTCGATCCTAAGCGGATTTTCGGCGGCCCGCGCTCGGCGCATGACCGCTTCGAGCGCGCGCATTACATTGCATGGCTGAAAGAGCGCCATGCGTCGATCCGCGAGCTGCAGGAGCGCTGGAACATGACGCCGGCCGAGCTGCCCGGCTTCGATGCCGTGAGCCTTCCGGAGCGTGATGACATCAGCTTCAACACAACGCCGATCTTTCTGCGGCGCGGCGGCCCATGGCTCGACTATACGCTGTTCACGATGGACATGCACAACAAGTGGGCGGCTCAGCTCGTCGAAACGATCCGTTCCATTCAGCCGAAGCAGCTGGTTACCGTCGGCCAGGATGAAGGACTTGCCGGCAAACGTCCGTCCCCGTTTTTCTATGCCGAGGCCGTGGACTATACAACCGTACATTCGTGGTGGCAGATGGACGATCTCGTCTGGGACGGCGTGTTCGCCAAAACGCCGGATAAGCCGAACCTAATTCAAGAAACAGGCATTATGTACGTGGAAACGCCGGATGGCCGGGCTAAGCGGAGCGAAGAGGAGCTGCGCAATATTCTGGAGCGCAAATACGCATATGCCTTCTCGACCGGCGGCGCAGGCGCGGTGCAGTGGATTTGGAACATCAATTTCTACATGAACAATATCAATGAATCCAATATCGGCGCGCTGCGCGCTGACGGAACGGAGAAGCCGGAAGCGTCCGTCTCTTACGATTTCGGCGCCTTCATGGAGAAATCGCGCGATTTGTTCGAGGGGCGCAAGCTGGAGGAAGTCGCTGTGATTTACCCTTATTCCAACGACTTCTCGAACCGTCCGCTAGCCTCGGAGTCGACGAGCCGCGCCATTCGCACGTTGTCCTACGCGATGAACGTCCATGCCTTCGGTCTTGGCGAATACCAGCTGGAATCGCTGTCTATATCGAAGCCGAAGCTGATCATCGTACCGAGCGCTCACAATTTCAGCGGTGCAGCGCTTGAGCGGCTGCTCGCTCACGTGCGCGCGCATGGCGGTACGCTGCTGTTCACGGGACCGCTCGGCCTTGATGAATACTGGCGTCTGAATCAGCCATTGGCGGAAGAGCTCGGATTTGGCGGCGTAAGCAATCTGCTGCGCGAAGAATTGCTGGAGCTGGACGGCCGATTGCTGCCGGTTTCCTTTGGCGGCTCGCGCATTGCCGATAGCTGCAAAGGCGTGCAGGATGCTGCGGTTCGAGGTCCTGCGAAGCTGGTCGAGGCAGCGCTTGGCGCGGGTCGTCTGCTCTGGTGCCCGCTGCCGCTTGAGCTGAACGAGCGGCTCGAGCCTCTGCAGGCCGTTTATGGCGCAGCGCTCGAGAAAGCCGGCGTTGCCGAAGAGCTCGAATGGCTGCATGGCGGCGAGCTGCCTGGCATCTACGGGCGCAAGCTGCAATTTGCCGCAGGATCGGTTTATATTTTCGTATCGGAATTCGACTGCGATTCCGCCGTGGAAGTCCGCGATCCGGTTACCGGGGCTCGCTACGCCTTCACGCTGCCGCAGGAGCGCACCGTGATGTTCGCGGCGGATGCCGATGGGAAGCTGCTTGCGGTTTACCGCCCGAATGAGGTTCAAATCGAAGCTTCGCTGTAAGTTTGGTACCGGTAGTTTTGGCGTTTGGGAGCTTATACCTGCACCGCCGCTACTCGCAAATGACGGACAAGCAAACGCAGCATCAGCCTGCCTGCCGGAAAACGCGTTGAGCAACGATCAAAAAAAGCCGAGAACTTTAGGGATACTTTGCCCCTGTTCTCGGCTTTTTTGATCGTTATAATTAATTCACGATTATTACTAGTCGATCCAAGTGGTCTTCGTTGCAGCTGCCGAACGCTTCGCCTGCGGCGGCGCCATATCCGGCACGCCGAGGTAGATGAAGCCCAGCATCTTATCCTGCGGGCGCAGGCCGAAGGCTTCGTTCATAATCGGGTGGTAGCAAGGCTCGCCGCTGCGCCATATGGCACCGAGTCCGAGGCCGTGGATCGTGAGCAGCATATTTTGAATGGCAGCGTTAACGGCTCCGTATTCTTCTAGCTCAATGATGTCATGCCGCTCTAGCGGAGATACGGCCACGGCAATAATGACCGGAGCCCGGAATGCCTTTTTGTGGGCAGATTCCGCTTTCGTGACGCTCTCCGGCGAGCTCGGGTCTGCGACTCTGTCAATTGCAATTCGAGCCAGCGCGTCCCCAAGCTTCTTGCGGCCGTCACCGCGAAGCACGAAAAACCGCCACGGCTCCGTCAAACGATGATTCGGTGCCATTACGCCGGCGTCCAATATTTGCTCGATGATCGCCTTATCGATCGGTTCCTGCGTTACTTTCCCAATGCTTCTTCTCGTTTTGATCGCTTCTAAAATATCCATGGCCCTCTCCTATCCTACTTGTGATAGATTGATTGTATCATACATTTGTCCGCGATTTGATCGACAGATGACATGGTTGGGTGCTTTCGTCGCTGCTTCTGTTAGTATAGAGAGGGAACTATTCCCTCTATTTAGTGTTGCACCAGGGACAACTCTTTCTCAGAATCCACCGATATTCACTCAATGTGTACTTGGGTGGGATTAGATTTTTACCCTTAGTAACCTCATGCTGTTCAATATTACGATCAATGCTGCTCCCGTATCACTAATTACAGCAATCCATAATGTGAGCAGCTCTGGAAAGATAAGAATCAAGGCTGCTGCCTTAATGATTAACGAAAACCATATGTTCTGTTTAATTATTCGAATGGCTCTACGGCTTAACTTTATCGTATGAGGGAGCTTTTCTAAATTATCAGCCATTAAAACAATGTCGGCAGTTTCCATGGCCGTATCCGTCCCAGCGCCCCCCATAGCCACCCCTAGATTGGCCGTTGCAAGAGCAGGCGCATCATTGATGCCATCGCCGACCATTGCTGCAAAGTGACCTTCAACTTGCAACTGCTTAATTGCAGTTGCCTTATTTTCTGGTAACAACTCGGCGAAATAACGATTAACCCCCGTTTGAGCGGCGACCTTCTTCGCTGTGCCTTCGTTATCGCCCGTAAGCATGACAACTTGACTAATCCCGACTCTCTGGAGATCGCGAACTGCCTTAACGGTTGTCTCCCGAACGCTGTCCGCAACGGCAATCACGCCCAGTATTTTTTCTTTTGTACCAATAATCACGATGGTATGACCTTCTTCTTGTAAAATACCGATTCGTGATTCGAGTTCTCCAATCGAATTGTTTAACTCCTGAAACAGCTTGTGATTCCCAGCAAAGTATTCTTGGCCACTAATTATGGCTTCTACGCCTTTACCGACAATGTTTCTAAACTTCTCGCCTTTGAGGGACTTAAACCCTTTAGCTTTCGCATAATCCACAACGGCTTTCGCTATCGGATGCGTGGAATACTCTTCTAAAGTATGCGCGATGGACAATAATTCGCCTTCAGTCGTGCCCGTAGCAATGACTTGAGAGACGCTGGGTTTACCCTCAGTTAAAGTACCTGTCTTATCGAATGCAATCGCTGTTATCCTTCCTGCAACTTCTAGGAAAGCTCCTCCTTTGATCAAAACGCCATTCCTGGCTGCATTACCGATTGCGGATACAATTGCCACTGGTGTGGAAATGACGAGTGCGCAAGGGCAGGCTACAACCAACAGTTCGAGTCCTTTATAAAACCATTCACTCCAAGTACCTGGGATAAAGAGCGGTGGGAATAACATTACAGATAGGGCAAAAATAAAAACGATTGGCGTATAGATTCTAGCAAACTTGTCTACAAAGGCTTCCGTTGGTGCCTTTTGCTCTTGAGCCTCTTCAACAAGGTGAATGATTTTGGAAATCGTCGTATCTTCGTAGAGCTTCGTTACTCTGATCTCTAGAGATCCATGCTCATTGATCGTTCCAGCATACACCGAATCTCCGAGATGCTTATCTACTGGAATGGATTCCCCCGTTATTGGAGCCTGATTCACGGTGGATTCGCCGCTGATGACTTTTCCATCAAGAGGGATTTTATCTCCCGGTTTAACGACTATAATTTCACCAACCGAAATATCTTCGACTGGCTTGCTAACGAGCTGTTGACCGTTCTTTACAAATGCTTCGGGAGGGGCCAGATCAATCAGACTTCGAATGGAGTTCCGGGTCTTTTCAATGGACCGTTCCTGAAGGACGGTACCTAATGCGAACAGCCATACCACTGTAGCACCCTCGAACCATTCTCCAATCGCGGCAGCGCCAAGAACCGCCGCCGTCATCAGTACATTCATATCCAACGAACGACTTTTCACAGCATAAAAGGCGCTTTTTGCCGGCTTAAAACCACCGAAGACAATGGCTGCTGCATAAAGGACATTAATCATGATCTCAGAGACGCCTGTATATGACCCGATAATTCCAATCAGCAATAAGACTCCCGATAGAACAACGCGATTTGTCCCGGATTTATCTTTTTTCACTTCACTAGATCGTTTTCGTGAAACGAGGGATGCTTTAAATCCTGCCTTCGATACTTCCTTAATGATATCTTCAACGGTATTGTCGTGTTCGATCGTCATTTTCCCTGAAGAAAAATTGACGCTTACATGTTTTACAGAGGGTTGTGATTTTAGATGATTTTCAATCGTTAACGCACAGGAAACGCAGTCCATGCCTTCGATGCTATAGGTACGCGAATTACCTTTTTGTATTACCTTTTCTAACGTATAGCCTAGCTTTTCAACAGTTGCCGGAAGCTTCTCGAAGACAGCCTCCTCTAGTGCTACAACCTTCATTTTACCTGTGCTGTAGTTCACTTGGACTTGGGTAATACCTTCCGTTTGTCTCACGGCTTTTTCAATCGTATTTGCGCAGGCAGAACAATCCATCCCATAAACGATAAATTCAGTTTTATGACCCACTGCATCATCAGGAATGATTTCATTGTTTTCTGAATGCCTGTCATCGGGGGAGCAGCAAGTATCCGCTGGCGATGCCGATGGAGTTACATGAACCAAGTTGAGACTTTTCTTAAATTTCATCTCTTTAGGCTTATCTGAGGGTGAGGAACGGCTTTGATCAGCACAACATAAATCGTTTTTTACATTATCTTCGCTCATAGCACGTTTCCTCCTTTAATGTTTCGGGCAGCAATCCAATTCATCGTTTCGCTCGCAGGCAGCGACCTCTTCTTCCACCTGAACAAAAACCGTCTCCATGATGTCCATTAGTTGGGCAATTTCTGCATTTCTCAAGCTGTAATAAATGTATTTTCCTTCTTGGCGGCTAACGATAATTCCACAGCCCTTTAGACAAGCTAAGTGTTGCGAAATATTGGACTGGTTACCATTAAGATCATCGACAATTTGAGATACTGTTTTTTCTTTATTTTTGATGGATTCGAGTATTTGGAGTCTTGTCTTATCACTGAAGCCGCGAATGAACTTGGCTTTTACTTCATAACTTGTTTTTACCATTTATTAGCCCTCCATCATCATATCAGCAATCACTAATACGAATTATATTAGTACTCCCTAATATGTGCGTCAATTTTAACCCCCATCAGTACTGAACTGCACCCCTTAACAAGTGACTTCAAGATCTCACTCCTTATATATTAACTTTCACTAATATATCATAGCAGGCCCGCCCCCTCCATCTCACGTACAAAAAAATCCCGCACAAACCGGCACACAGCCGATCCATGCGGGACCCTTCTACTTGATCAAACTATCTTACGCCAGACCAGCAGCTTTATAAACGCGGTCATATGCCCGCTGCGAACGCACAAGCAGTTCCTCCGGCGATTGAGCCGGCGGTTCAGCTGCCAAAATCTCCTGCGTCACCGAGCCTTTGTATCCGATACCGTTCAGCGCGCTTAGGAACCCGGCCAAGTCGATGACGCCTTCGCCCGGGTATAGACGGCCGTTGTCTCGCGCTTCTTCCACAGGTACGTCCGGCGCGTCATTGATGTGCACATGCACGATTTGTTCCGGCGACAGCGCTTCGATGTCGGCTACCGTCAGGCCGTTCGTGTACCAGTGGTACGAGTCGAACAGCAGCCCGACATTCGGCTCGCCGATCGCGGCGATCCAATCCAGCGTTTCCTCGAGCGTCCATAGAAACGGATTCGCCCAAGCGGTGCGCAGGTGGTGCGGGCCGACAAATTCTAGCCCCAAGCGAATGCCGTATGCGCCGAGAATTTGCGCGCACGTGCGCAGGCGGCGCGTCGCGATCACGGCAAAATGCGCCGCTTTGTCATTCGTCGCCGGCAGCACGTACGTGCAGCAAGCGCGGCAGCCCAGCGCCGCCGCGGCAGCCGCGTCATCCGCCAGCCGGCTCAGTCCTTCGCGGAACTTCTCCTCCGAATTCCTCCATTCGACGGACAAGCCGATCGAGCCGATCGCCACGTCATACTTCGCAAGCAGCGCCCGCGCTCCTTCCAATCCGTTACGGTCGATCAGCCCTCTGGCATCGATATCGACCGTGTGAAACCCGTATTTGCCGGCAGCCGCGATCAAATGCTCGTCGCTTCCGATCGAACCCAGCCCGGCGCGGGATAACCCTTTCAACATAGGAACAGTCCTCCTATACTTATTATAGATTCCAGTCGAGCTTCACTTCATGACCGGTACGGGACGACTCGTAGATCGCGTCAAGTACCAGATTGTTCGTAAACCCGGACAGAGCTGACGTAATCGGCTGCTTGCCTTCCTTAATGCAAGCCAAGAAATGACGGCTCAGCCGCAGCCGCTCGCTCTCGTCGTTCTCCGGTTTGGACAGCGCAATCTCCATCGGCTTGTTGAACTTCTCGGTCAGCAGCTTGCCGTTTGCTCCCCGGTAGCTTGCTCCGCCTTCCGTCCCCATGAGATGCACGAAAGGCGTATTGTCCGTGTCCATATGGACGGCCCAGCTTACTTCCAAGGACAGCGTGCTGCCGTTATCCATTTTGATCAATGCCGTAGCCAGATCCTCGACGTCATAGATGCCGTCCCAATTCGGCTTGCCCCATGTGCCGATGCCCTTGCGCTTCGGCCCGAATTCGGCGTAGGTCGCGCCATAGACGGATACCGGCTTCGGATTGCCCATCAAGTATAAAGCCAAGTCCAGCATATGTACGCCGATATCGATGAGCGGACCGCCGCCGGACTGATCCGAACGAGTGAACCAAGTGCCCCAGCCCGGGATGCCTTTGCGGCGGAACCAGCCGGTTTTGGCCGTATAAATATGGCCAAGCTCGCCGCGGTCGATCTGCTCTTTGATTTGCATCGGAACGGATTCCCAGCGCATCTGGTGCGCGATCATGACGACGCGGTCGGATGCTTGGCTTGCTTTCAGAATTTGTCTGGCCGCCGTGGCGTTAATGCCCATCGGCTTCTCCAGCAGCACGTGCTTGCCTGCTTCGATCGCCTGAATCGCCAGCTCCGCATGATACTGATTCGGAACGCCGATAATGACGGCATCCACGTTATCGCTGTGAATAAGCGCTTCAGGCGACGCCATCACCTCAGCAATGCCGTACTCCCGCGCCCGCTGCTCTGCCAGAGGCAGAAACGCGTCTGTAATTGCGGTTAGTTGGCAGAGCTCGCCAAGCTGAGAAAACTGCGAGGCGTGAACGCTGCCGATATTTCCTGCGCCAATGATGCCAATACGAATAGCCATGTTAATCCATCTGCCTCCCCGGATTCTCACATCTCCTGCCCTATCTATGATAAAGTAGGAGATAGAAAAAAGCTTGACTCATATTTCGAAAAACGTCCCATTTCTTCGGAGGCCGCCATCGCCATGACCTTTTTTCCGGACTATTTGAAAAACTATCCGAACATGGATACCGCCTTCCCGCTGCATATAAGCTTGAACTCCCTTAAGCAGGGGTTTCGGGCGCATCGCCATGATTTTCTCGAATTTTCGTACGTCGTCGACGGCCGCGGCTGGGAAAGCATCAATGACGTCAAGCATGAGATGCTGCCGGGCACCTTCACGTTCGTGCAGCCGTATCAGGTCCATGAAATCTTCACCGAACCGGGCAGCACGCTCGTCCTCTATAATTGCAACTTCAGCATGGACCTTCTCATGGGGGCCGGCCATGGCGACGGCTTAGCCGACTTGATCGAACCGAGTTCGCTCGAGCCGTACACGACGTTCACGGGGCCAACGCAGGAACGGATTCGTTTTCTCGCTGCCGATATGTTGAAGGAATACGCAGGCGACGAACCGTGGCGGCTGACGCTGCTTCAGGCGAGATTGAAAGAGCTGCTCGTCCGCTTCGACCGGGAACGCAGAGCAAGAGCGGCGGCTGGAGCGGAAGCCGGGCTTGACAGCATGGAAGCCCCGCTCCGAGCACCTTCCTCTGCGTCCAAACCCAGCCCGTCCGTCTGGCCCATCATTCATTACATTCACCGCAACTACCGGGAAGAGCTGACGCTGTCGCAGCTGTCGGAGCGTTTCGGGATGAGCGTCTCCCGCATCAGCGAGGTTATCAAGGAGACGACCGGCCAAACGTTCGTCCATTTCGTTCATGACCTAAGGCTGCGCCATGCAAGCAGCCTGCTCGTGTCCACCGATTACAGCGTGGTCGATGTCGCGCTGGAGGTCGGGTTCGGCTCGTACAAAACGTTCGCCCGCATTTTCCGCGAACGCAAAGGCATGGTGCCGATGGCCTACCGCAAAGCAAAGCGGCCCCTGTAAGGGGCCGCTCATGAGGCAAACCGCTAGACGCGGTGCAAGCTCTTGCCTTTCTCTTCCTTCACTTCGCGCCACATTCTGCGCCACTCCGTGACATCGGTAAGCTCGCTTCCGGGATCGAGCGCGCTCCTCACCGGAAAAGACGGATGATGGGAGCGCCCGGATGGCGCGCCGGTCTTGTGGTACCGAAGATCGATCGACCAGCGGATGATATCCGACCGGTTCGAGATTCCCCGATGCGGCGTATATTTGTTCATGATCACGAGCCCGCCCTTCCGGCATTCCGCCAGCACCTGTTTCACGTTCGGCAGCAGCTCGGGAACGATCGTCGTGCCGCCCTCGGAGCGATGGTTGAGATACCCCTGTTTAAACACATAAGGCATGACCTCCATGCATCCGGTTTCCGCAGTCGCATCCACGAGCGGCAGCCAGAACGTAATGATCTCGGACGCATCCGAGTCCGGGGAGGTGACGGCGCAATCCTGGTGCCAAGGGACATTTTGAAAATAATCGTTGCCTTCTCCGGCCGACTTGGCCGGGTGCTTGGCCCGCACATGCTGGATCGGATTGCAGGTGATCTCCGTGCCGAGCAGGCATTCGACAAGATCAAGCAGCCCTTTGCCGCTCATGAAGCGAAACATCGCCTCGCCCAAGTAACCGTTAATGTCAAAGCCGCGGCCAATCTCCCGGCTCTGCTCGCAGAGCAGCGTGAAACGCTTTTCAAAAGGCTCGTGTTCGTGCAGCTCGGTAATTTTGCCTTCCGCGTATGCTTTGCGCGCTCTTGCATCGATTTCTGCCGACAGCTCGTCAATGACAGGCTGCAAATCCGCCTCGCTAAATACGTCCGGTACAATCAAATACCCTTCCGTCTGATACCGGATCACTTGCTCCATCGTCAACCGCATGCTCCGATCCCCGCCCTTTTTTGGCATTCGAATTGGTCATCCACAGTTTCTATCATATCGATAAGGCAAGTTTGCGGGAAGGTAGAAAATCACGCCGGATGCGGACTATATTATCCGATATTCGCTCGGCGCGCGCCCGTGATGTCTTCGAAACAGTCTGGCAAAATAGGAGGCGTCCTCGTAGCCTAGCATTTCCGCGATTTCGAACACGGGAAAATCGGTAAAGAGCAGCAGCTTCTCCGCCTCCGTCATCCGCAGCCGCTGCAAATATGCCATCGGCGTCATGTTGGCGTGCGCCTTGAACACGCGGCATAAGTAGTTCGGCGACCAATGCACGAGCTGAGCCAGATGCTCCAGCTTCAGCGGCTCACCGATGTGCGAGCGCATGTATTGCTGCAGGGCCGCGATTTCGTCGGCCACCGCTTCCGTGCCGTCAGCCGGCTCCGCCGCAAGCACGCCCAGCCGCCAAACGATCTCTTCGACCCGCAGCATTAAATCCACGACCATGAGCGACAAATGCTCGGCCGTCACATACCGGTTGCTCGGATCGAGCAGGCGATGGAAGCCTTCGAGCAGAAAAGGCCGCAACGCCGCCGGCACTTCGATCGGGCCTTCGCGGATGGCGGCCGGCATCGACCGTCCCCGCTTTTCCTCGATCCAATTGAACAAATTGGCGGGAACCGGCTCATTATCCTCATTGCGAAGAAGAAACGTACATTCCAGGTTATGCAGGCCGATCCGCTCATCGCCTTGAAACTGATGCCATTCGTTTGGGTTGATGACGTACAAATAGCCGGGCATTGCCCGGCTGATTCGATCGTCGACGAGAAAGACTCCTTCTCCTTCCGTCACATACATGAGATGAAAGACCGGGTGCTGATGCCGCTTCGCGATCATGCCTCTGCGGCCTTGCTGCCGGTCTGTCGTAATATGCTCCGGCTGCAAGCTGCGACCTTCCATCACCAGCCTTAAGCTCAATGCCGCCACCTCGTTAATTAGCGTTTGTCAACCTGCACCCGTCCGGAGAAGAAGGTTGCTCCCTTCCCCATATCCGCCACGCGGTCCGGGGTTAATGCGTTTACTACCGCCTTGCCGCTCTTCCCATCCGACCATAAGCCTTGGCTGACTACGACGCCCGGAAGCACGTCATCGCCGACGGCCGCCGTCAGCTCGCAGCTGCCGCGGCCGTTCCATACCCGGATCGCATCGCCGTTCCCGATGCCTCTGGCCGCCGCATCCGCACTGTTCATATATAGCTTCGGCGTGCGCTCCATGGCGACATGCTTCTCGTTATTCGAAAACGTCGAGTTCAGGAAGTTATGGTTTACCGTCGGAATGAACAGGAACGGATACGGACCGTCATCGACGAGCGGCGTATAAGTCGGCATCGGCGGATAGCCTTTGCGCTCCATCGTCGCCGAGTAAAGCTCGATCCGCCCGCTTGGCGTGCGCAATTTACCCGGGAATAGCGGCTTGACGTCCGCTTTGACCGCTCCTTCTGCCTTTAGCCTCTCTAGCGAAACCGCCGCTAGATTCGGATTGTTCGGATTGTTCAGCGCCTGCTCGATCATCGCCTCATCGGTATCTTGCAGCGCTTCGTCATCGTAACCCATGGCCGCGGCAAGCAAGCGGAATACCTCGGTATTCGATTTGCTCTCGCCGTAAGGAGCCGCTACCGGCTGCTGCAAATGAACGTAATGGTGCCAATACGAAAGGTACAAATCGGTATTTTCAAATGCCGAGGTCGCAGGCAGTACAATGTCCGCGTAAACAGCCGTTTCCGTCGGGAACAGATCATGCACGACCGTGAACAGGTCTTCTCGCGCGAGCCCTTCTCTTACCTTGCTTGCGCTTGGCGCCACAATGGCCGGATTGGAGTTATACACATAGAGCGAAGATATAGGGCGCTCCAATTCCAGCAGTGCGCTGCCGATCAAATTCATATTGATTTCGCGGGCCCATCGGTTCGTTCGCAGGTCGGGCCGCTCCAGCGCTGACCTGTTGAGCGCCAGAAAGCCGCCGTTTCCTTTGATAGCGCCGCCCCCGCGTTTCAGCCAATGTCCCGTTACAGCGGGCAGGCAGGCGATCGCGCGCGTCGTCATGCCGCCGTTGTCGTGATGCTGCGGGCCGTTGCCGATGCGGATAAACGCCGATTCGCTGCCGCCATACAGGCGGGCCAGCTTGTAGATGTCATCTACCGGCACGCCCGTGATCGCGGATACGGACTCCGGCGTATAGGTTTTTACATGCTCGCGCAGCTGTTCGCGGCCGACGGTATGCTGCGCCATGAACGCCTCATCCGTCAGCTGCTCCGCAAACAAAATATGCATCAGGCCAAGCGCCAGCGCCGCGTCCGTGCCCGGCAAGATCGGTATGAACCAATCCGCCCATTTGGCCGTCCGGTTGCGATGGACATCGATGACGACGACCGTCGCGCCGTTCTTGCGCGCCTTCTCGGCTATCGTCACTTGATGCATGTTCGTGCTGACCGCGTTGATGCCCCACATGATGATGAGCTTCGCGTGCACGGTTTCCTCCGGATCGGTTCCGATGCTGCCTCCCATCGTATAGCCATAGCCTTCCATACCCGCCGCTTGGCAGATCGATAGAGCAAGCTTGCTGGCACCCATCCGATTGAAGAACCGGCTGCCTAGCCCCTCCGTCCCGATACGGCCCATATTACCGTAGAAATAATACGGAAGAATCGCCTCAGGCCCCTCCGCCTCGATCAGACGCTTCCAGCGATCCGTGATCGTATCGATCGCTTCTTCCCAGCTGATCCGCTCAAACTGGCCGCTTCCTTTGGGACCGGTCCTCTTCAGCGGGTACCGCAGCCTCTCCTTATCGTTGATGCGTTCCGCCATATGCCGGACTTTGTTGCAGATCGCGCCTTGCGTGACGGGATGCTCCGGATCTCCCTCGATCCGGACGATCCGCCCGTTTTCTTTATGAACAAGAAGCCCGCATTGGTCCGGGCAATCCAGTGAACAAACCGATGGAAAAATGCCGTCCGATTCATTGGCCATAGTTGAAGTTAAAGATCTAGTCGATGATGCCATACTGCCAAGCACTCCTTCCCGCGCAAGCGTACGTCTATTATATCGGCTGCCCGGCATCCTGAAAAGGACCGCAAGCACAAGAAGAGCCTGCATCCGCGCAGGATGCAGGCTTTCCGTTAGACTGCGGAAACGTACGAGCCCGTTTCCAAATACAGCAGCTGCTCCGGCGTAAGAGTCAGCTCGCTTGCCGAGCAGCATTCCGGCACGTGAGCCGGCTTCGTCGTCCCGATAATCGGGTAAACCGGGAACGGCTGCGAAGTCAAATACGCCAGCGCGACAGCCGTGCCGCTCGACCCAAGCTCTTCGGCCAGCCGCTGCACGCGCTCCAGCCGATCGAAGCTTGCGTCGTTGAAATACATCCGCCGTACCGCGGAGGCGCTGCCTTCGCCGCCGGGATCCGTCCCTCTGGCATACCGGCCGCTGAAGAAACCGTTAGCCTGCGACGAATACGGGATGACCGTCATCCCGGTCTCCGCGAAGTAGCCGCGATCCGCGTCCGACATGGCGACCAAAGTCGGGTCGCCGATCGCGCCCGGCGTGATGACAGCCAAGTTCCAGAGCGGCTGGCTGGCCGCGAACGGCGTGAGACCGCGCGCGGCGGCATAGCTTTGCGCCTGCTTGATCCGCTCGACCGTCCAGTTCGAGCAACCGATGCTCCGGATTCGGCCTGCCTTCAGCTCTTCGTGCAGCGTTTCCATAATTTCATCTACCGGCACGCTCGCATCGTCGCGGTGAAGCCAATAGAGATCGATATATTCGGTCTGCAGCTGGCGAAGGCTGCGAGCGATGTCATCCTTCAAATCCTGGCGCCGGAGCCTTGGGATATGCATCGTCGCCAGCTCCGGATGGCCTCCCTTCGTCGCGAGAATAAGCTTCTCGCGGTGTCCCCGCTCCTTCAGCCATTCGCCAAGCCGGATTTCGGTCAAGCTTCGTCCCTGCCCCACCCAATCGTCATACACCAGCGCCGTATCGATAAAATTGCCGCCCTGCTCGACATAGAGATCGAGCAGCCGGTATGCCTCCTCTCGGGACATATGGCCGCCGAAGCCCGCCGTTCCCATGCAAATGACGGCCGCATTCAGCTCCGTTCCCGGTATTACGCGATATCTCACGATCTTCTTCCTCCCACTCTTCATGCTTGCCGGCTTACTGTACCCTGCCAACGGAGGCACCGCCATCGACGACCAACACTTGCCCGATAATCTGCTTGCTCATGCCGGAAGCAAGGAAAACGACCGCATCGGCAATGTCCTCGCCGGTCTGCACGCGGGCCGATAAAGCCGCAATCTGCTCCTCGTCCATCCCGTTTGCTTTCCACCTTGCGACCTCGCCCTCCGACGCAACCCACCCCGGCTGCACGCAATTGACCCTGATGTTATGCTTCGCGAGCGCCTTGGCTAAATTTTTCGTCAAGGTGACGATCCCGCCTTTGGAAACGGCATAGGCCATTGTCGCCGGCTCCCCCGCCGCCGCATGATTCGAGCCGATGTTGACGATAACGCCTCCGCCCCGTTCCATCATGGCGGGGACTACGGCTTGGCACAGCAAATAAGCCCCTTTCAGATTAATGCCGAGCACGTTGTCCCAGAATGCCTCGTCCGTCTGCAGCAGGTCCGCTCTCGGAAAAATGCCCGCATTGTTCACAAGCACGTCAACCGCGCCAAAATGTCTGGCCGTCCCATCAACGAGCGCCTCGATCTCGGACCGTTTGGAAACGTCGCAGCGGATAAAATGAACACGAGCATGGCCTTCCCGTTCCGCCAGCCGCTTCGCCGTATCGAGGCCGCCTTCATCCGAATCGGCAATCACGACCCGCGCGCCGCATTGAAGGAACCGCATGGCAATCGCCCGGCCGATGCCTTTGGCGGCGCCTGTTACGACGACCGTCCGTCCGTCAAACGCGATCAGCGGCGCCGTCATGACTGCAGCGCATCCTTCCTCGCAGCCTCGTAAGCCATGCCTGGTATTTGCGTCGCCAGCTTGCCGCCGCTTATGTCGATCATCGTGCCGGTTATGTAGCCGGCGAGATCGGAAGCGAGGAAGCAGATCAAGCTCGCGATGTCCTCTTTGCTCCCCCAACGCCGCAGCGTCAGCGTTTCGAGCAGCCGCTGCTGCCTTTCCTCGGGCTGCTTGGCAAAGCTGTTCATATCCGTCGGAATCATCCCCGGCGAGTAGCAGTTCACGGTGACGTCATAAGGGCCAAGCTCGCCTGCGAGTACGCGGGTAAACTGTTTCACGGCGGCCTTGGAGGATGCATAAGCTGCGCTGCCATATGCCGGAACGATGGCGGCGAACGAGGCTGCGTTCAGAATGCGGCCGGAACGCTGCGCTTTCATGACCGGCACGACCGCTTGGCACATGAGGAAGGTGCCCTTCAGATTGATGTCCATATTGGCGTCCCAAATCTCTTCCTTGAGCGTCTCCACCGTACCGCCGCTGGCCACGCCGGCATTGTTGACAAGAATATCTATTCGACCGAACCGGCTTTGTACCTCCTTCACAACTTCCGCGATTCTGTTAGCATCCCGTACATCGCACAAATACTGCGCGCCGTTCAGCTGCTGTTCCGCGAATTCCAGCGCCAGCTCATCCATCAGCTCCTGCCTGATATCGGTGCCGACCGTAATGACGCCTTCCTTCGCCAGCGTCAGCGCTATATGGCGTCCAATCCCTCTGCCGGCTCCCGTGACGATGGCAACTTTTCCGCTTAGATCGATGATCATTGCAAACGCTCCTCTCGTCCTTGTAAAGGAATGCGCTTACATGGTACCATTTCACTATCCGGAAAAGATTTACATAAAGGTGACCGTTTTTTGGATTTTTCCGAAATCGTCATGCAAGGCGGTGAGGTTTTCCATGGACAACGCTGCATTTCCGCGATTAAGAGCTGCTGCGCTTCGCGACTTATCTCCGGTCATCCATTGGGCGCGGCAGCATTTCCGCTCTCCGCAGTTCAAGTGGAGCCGGCGGATCTACGATTTCGAGCTTCTATATGTAAAACACGGCGAGATCCGGGCCGCGATCGAAGGCGAATCATTCCTTGTCCGGGCAGGCAGCCTGCTCGTGCTGACGCCGTGGAAGCACCACCGGATCGAAGTGCTCACGGAGCCGCACGCCGAGCTGCTCGGCGTCCATTTTGACTTTTTCGACGGCGCTGCCGCCAGCCATGCCATCATCGTCGACGAGCATAACCCGAACCCCGACGCCTTCAGCGACATGCCGTATTTAACGCCGGACAACCTGATTCTTTTTACGGAACCGCACCTGCCCAACGTCTCCCCCAAGATCATCGCTCTGCTCGAAAATGTGATCCAAGAATGGAACGAACGCCACCGCGATTATGACAGCGTCTGCAAAGGGCTCATGCTGCAGCTGATTGCCCTGCTGGTCCGCCATCAGAGCGAGCACAATCAGATGCCGCACCCCAAACATGAGCGGAAACTGCTCGAACTCGTCCAAGCGATCCGCACCGAATGCAGCCGCAAGTGGTCAAGCGCGGAAATGGCAAAATTTTTGCTCGTGCATGAGGATTATATGAGCAAGCAGTTCAAAGCCATGATGGGCGTCGGTCCGAATAAATTCGTGCAAGGCGTGCGCCATCAGGAGGCCAAGCGCCTGCTGCGCGAAACGGATCATACGGTGGAGTGGATTGCCGGCGCGGTCGGTTATGAGGATTTTCACTACTTCAGCCGGGTCTTCAGAAAGTGGGAGGGCATGTCCGCCATGCAGTTTAGGAGGCTGTCGCGTACGGTGTAAGTTTAACTTGAAAATGGGGAGTGAGATGAAGTGCAAGCGCTGCGATCGAATCTAGAGACCTATATTCACGCCTACCTGGCATTATGGGACTTTTACGGCGTGGTTCAAGTCACCAAAAAAGGCGAAGTGCTTTTTGAAAACGCATATGGCTATGCAAATATCGAGTTTGGCATTAAAAACGATATTACATCCTGCTTCTCCCTCGCTTCCGTTTCCAAACAGTTTACTGCATTTGCGATTATGCTCCTGCATGACAACCATATGCTGGACATAGACAAATCCGCGCAGCTCTACCTCCCTGCCGACATGAAGATCGACGAGGCGATCACTGTGCATCATTTATTGTCGCATACATCCGGTCTCTATAATTTCTATAATTTTAAAGATGACTTTTTTGCCGGATATAACAGAGAGGATTACTCGAGAAGCGAATTCTTCCAGCGGTATATTAGTAGAAAGCCTACTCGACCGCCAGGCTCGGTATATGACTACAATAACTCGAACTATAATTTGCTTGCGTGGATGATTGAACAAGTATCAGGCGTGAAATTCGATGATTTTATTAGAAATAACATTTTTCTGCCGCTTGATATGGCTGACAGCGACGTGGATGATGGCTGCAAGCCGATTAAAAATAGAGCTTCCAATTATTCGAAAGATTTTGATGCCTACATCAGAAGTCCCTATCATAACGAGAAATTTAGCATAGGTGCAGGAGCTATCGTTTCGAACTGCAGCGATTTGCACAAATGGTACGCCTGTTTGCGGGATCGAAAAATCCTTTCGCAGGAAACCTATGCGAGATTTTTCAACGCGAATATGTCCAACTACTGCTACGGACTGGAACACCATCATAGGCATGGCACGTCCGGATACTCCCATGGAGGGGATCACCTCGGGATAAGCACCTATGTGCAGCATGATTTCGATGAAGATATTTGTATCATCATTCTATCGAATATTGAAGCCATTGATCAGTATAGATTGGGCAATGCGATTTCGGACATTCTGCATGGCGTAGATGCAGATGTTCCGACGAAGCATGAAGAGGTCCCCGTCAACCAAAGCCTGCTTAAAACGTATTGCGGTACGTATTTGAAAGATAAGATCGAACTAGAGCTTATCAATGGGAAATTGTACTTTACTAGATTCTCAGGCAATTTTCACACCGAGATTTATCCCGTTGGCGAAGGGCGATTTGCCCGCAGGTACTCGGATCAGATCCAGCCGTATACGATTGCAGCGAACGAAAACGGCCATATGATGTTTTTCGGGTTTATTAAAGAAGAAAATCTTGCAGATTAGTTGCAGGGATTCTAAGGGACATAACGCATAAGCTTAACGGTTGCCACGCACGCTATTTAGCCTCAAATGGCCCTTTTAAAATTCTAACGGTTCTCAGAGACGCTAATTGGCGATTCGGGCAGCGAATTCTTCCGATTTGAGCCAAATAACCCCTCTGGCGACCGTTAGATGTTAATAAGGGTTATTTTTATGCCAATAAGCACTGTAGCATCCGTTAGAACATGTAGGCGCTCTCTCATGCTGCCACGCACACGCTATCCATATTGAAGTTGACAAGCCCGCCTGTTTAATCGATGGTAGGATTCTCTACAGGCTGAGGGCCATCCTTTCCGGGATGGCCCTCTTTGACGTTATCGACACTGCGCTTTACGGCAGCCTGTAAAGCGCAAACGGCTTCCCGTACCGGAATGCCTCGCTCATGTCGTTCAACGCATCAGTGGCTTCCGGTGTAAGCTCGATTTCCGCGCTGCGCAAATTGTCCTCCAGCTGCTCGGTCCTTGTCGCTCCGACGATCACCGTCGAGACGGCAGGCTGCTTCATGAGCCACGCTAGCGAAAGCGAGCTTGGGCTGCAGCCGATTTCGGCCGCAAGCCCGTTAACCTGCCGGCTTAGCGCCACTCTGCCTTCGTCGAGGAACCGCGCAAAGCTCGGGTCGGTCACGACTCTGGAGCCGGCCGGCGCTTCTTCCGCCGTTAAGCCGTACTTCCCCGTCAAGATGCCGCCAGCCAGCGGGAAATACGGGATGATGCCGACGCCTTGGTCCAGGCACAGCGGGACAAGCTCCTGCTCGGGCGTGCGGTCCGCGAGCGAGTAGCTGACCTGCATGGACACGAACCGCGTCCAATCCTTTGCCTCGCTAATGCCAAGCGCCTTCATCAGCTCCCAAGCCGCATAGTTGGACGCGCCGATATAGCGGACTTTGCCCGAAGCGACCATGTCATCCAACGCGCGAAGCGTTTCTTCCAGCGGCGTGCGCGAATCGAACGTATGGATTTGATAGAGGTCGACGTAATCCGTCTTGAGCCGTTTCAGGCTGCCCTCCAGCTCATGCATCAGATGGCGGCGCGAAGAGCCGCTTGCGTTCGGGCGACCGGCTTCCCTCACCAATCCGGCCTTCGTCGCCAGCACCGCATCATGCCGTCTCCCGGCTAGCGCCAGCCCGATGATCCGCTCCGATTCCGTGCCTGCGTAAATATTGGCCGTATCGATGAAATTGATGCCGCTGTCCAAGGCACGATGGATGATGTCGATGGACGTTTGCTCGTCTGCGCGCTTGCCGAACGCATTCGTCCCGAGTCCGAGGACGGATACTTGCAGCCCGCTGTTTCCGAGATAGCGGTAGTTCATTGTTAGTTGCCCCTTCCAGATATGCTCAGGCTTTAAGGGGAGTATACCATAAACGGTGCCGTTCGGAGATCGCATGAGCGTTCAGGATTCAGCCATGTTTCGTATTGTATCATCTGCACCAAAATGATACAATTTGTATATAATATATGAGGAGGAATGCAGCTTTGAGCCTAAACAAAAAAACGGTTGTTGCATTAGCTTGTGCTTTGCTTCTCATTTTTACATGTATCGTTGTCTACGCTGACGGTGAAGGCGAGGCGACAAGCAAGATTTATGCATGTCAGGATAAAAAGACAGGCGTTCTCCGGGTGGTCAGTAGCAATACATTATGTAATAGCAAATCGGAAATTCCGCTATCGTGGAATATTGCAGGACCAAAAGGCGATGCAGGCGAGCCTGGGCCGCAAGGGCTAGCTGGCGCCGATGGCGCGCAAGGGACTCAAGGGTCCCAAGGAGAACAAGGACCTGCCGGTCCTGCCGGTCCTGCCGGAGCCGATGGCGCTCAGGGAGCTCAGGGGCCCCAAGGCGAGCAAGGCCCACAAGGGCCGGCTGGTGCCGATGGCGCTCAAGGGCCTCAGGGTCCGGCGGGACCACAAGGCCCGAAGGGCGACCCAGGCACCGGTACCGGCCCATACGCTTATGGTTATGTAAACGCGGACGGCACCGTGCAATATGGAACGACGAATTTTAACGTGAATCTTATTGGCGGAAGCTACTACTCGATTCGGCTGGATAATGCCGCAGATAAAAATTTCGTGACGGTTGTTACTCCCGCAGCTACGCCAGGATCGAATACGAGTACCTTTTCCGTTGGCCGGGAAGATGATGATGATATTACGGTCATGTTTATTGAGAGGAACGGCTTCAATGGCACGATGACCAATTTCTACTTTGTCGTCTACGAAGCACCGTCGGTTACAACTTCGACATTCTACAAGGATGCTGACGGTGACGGCTACGGGAACTCTCTCGATTCCATCCGGGCCGAAACGCAGCCGGCAGGCTATGTCTCGAACAAACTGGATTGCAATGACGACAATGATTCGATACGTCCAGGCGTACAGGATCTCTACGATGGCATTGATAACAATTGCAACGGATCCGATGGTGAAAATAGTCCTCGATACCGCTTCTTTGCAGATGCGGATCGCGATGGCTGGGGCAGTATGGATCCGTTTAGCAGTTACTCTTCTTTCTCTCCTGAACCGACGTTTGGTTAAGTGACGGAAGATAAGAGCGGCGATTGGGACGATTTCAATGCGACGGTATATCCGGGAGCTCCGGAAATTCCGGACGGATTAGATAATGACCAAGATGGTCTGGTTGACGAGACCGATTAGCAGAAACGACAGAAAAGGGGCTGCTCCATGCCGGAGCAGCCCCTTCTCTTATTTCTTCTGCTTATAGAACTCATGGTACAGCTTCATCAGCGCCCGCTTCTCTATTCGCGACACATAGCTCCTCGAGATGCCAAGCTCTTTCGCGATTTCCCGCTGCGTCCGCTCCTCGCCGCCTGCGATCAGGCCGAACCGGCCGACGACGACCTCCTTCTCGCGTTCATCCAATATATCTAAATTTTTATAGATTTTGCTCTTTTCTATCTTCAGCTGCACCTTCTCGGCGACATCGTCCGCTTCGGTTCCGAGGATGTCGATCAACGTAATTTCGTTGCCCTCTTTATCGGTACCGATCGGATCGTGCAGCGATACGTCCTTCCGGGTCTTTTTCAGGGATCGCAAATGCATCAAAATCTCGTTCTCGATACATCGGGCCGCGAACGTCGCGAGCTTCGTCCCTTTGCCGGTCTGAAAGCTCTCGATCGCTTTGATCAAACCTATCGTGCCGATAGAGATGAGATCCTCCAAATCTTCGCCGGTATTGTCGAATTTTTTGACATTGTGTACAGAAGCCGATGTCAGCATTTGTCATGATTCCGCTCCCGTCTCCCTCTCTTCCCGAAGTCCAGTAATCAGCTCATCTAGGAAGCCGATGGCCGTCACCCGAATCTCCGCCCCTTCGCGGCTGATGAGAAATTCATGGACTAAGGATTGTATGATATGCCGTTTCTCTTCGGTCCGCAGCTCTCTGATTATACGCTCAATCGTCGTATCTTCTATCACGGAGACAGACTCGTTTCTCAGTTGAGAAAGCCTTTCCAGGCATGCCTGCTCGCGCTCCTGCAGCGCATTCTTTTCTGCTTGAAGCGAACGGAATTCCTGCTCCATTTCTTCCGCGTCGATGAATGCTTTGCGGAACATCAGTTTGATCTTCCCCGCTTCTTTATCCTTGGCCTGCAAGAGCCTGCCGATAGACTCCGATTCCAGGAGCAGCTCGTTCATGAGGGATTCCTTACTGCATGTTAACCTTTCCGCATACGCCTGAGGATCGGAAATGACCTTCATGACTAAGCTCCATACATAGTCATCGAGTACCTCGGCACGTATGGAACGGCCAGAACACCGCTCGATGTGATGACCGAATCGCTTCGGATTTCGATTGGGGCAGCGATAGCATGTATAGGACTCTCGTGTCCCGGTAAGCTTATTTAAACGGCCGGAATAGGTGGTTGCTTCCCATCGGCGTCCGCAATGTCCGCATCTCAGCAAGGATTTCAATAAATATTCGTGTTTGACATGACCGGCGTTCTTCGTATTCTTCCCGCGCTGCTCTTGCGCCAGCCGGAACAGCCGTTCATCGATAATGGCCGGAACCTCCACGAGGATCCACTCTTTCTCGTCACGGATCGTGTAGGTCTTCTTGGGAGCGCCGTTCTTCGTGCGCTCTCCTTTCAGCTTCCGGGTGCTTCTGCGATTGTAATAGTACCTGCCGATGTAAATCTCGCTTCTTAAAATCTTTTGGATGGAGCTGGCACTCCAGCTCTTGGTTTCCGCCCGTTTCGGTTCGGCCCCCATTTCCGTTAATTGATTGCCGATTTCCCTCATTGTCATATGGTCGCAAACGTACCATTGATAGATCAGCCTCACGAATTGAGCCTCGGTTTCATTGATCACTAAACGGCTTTCCGCATAGTCGTATCCGTATGGAGGCACCCGCATCGGCATAATTCGTTTATCCTTCTCGACCGCCTTAAGACGGCCGCGGATCGTCCGCTTCTTAATCAATGAAAGCTCATACTGGGCGATTACGCTGATTAGATTGAAAAACAGCTGTCCTTCCGGCGTATTCTTGTATTCGGTATCGACAAACAACAGTTCCACGTTCCTGGATTCAAGCTCGCGGCAAATAAATAACTTGTCCGTCAGATCGCGGGACAACCGGTCGGGATGAGTAATGACCACTTGCGAAATGAGGCCTGCCCCGATATCCTGCCTCAGCCGGTTCATCGCCGGCCGGTCCATATCTTCGCCGCTAAATCCCTCTTCCTTGTACACTTTAATAGCCGAGAGGGCGACATTGTGTTCCCTTGCTTTCTTCATGCACAACTCCACCTGACCGTCCAAGCTCGTTCCTTCTATGGCCTGCATGCCGGTCGATACCCGCGCATAGACCGCCGTGTACACATGCGTTCACCACCTTTCGGCACATCCGCCTATAAAAAAATAAACCGCCTGCTATAAACGTCAGTCGGTTTTCTTTATTAATTTACGGAGTATAAAGTCAATGACGCGCCATTTCGCTTCAAGTGCGGCCGGACTGATGCTGCCGTTCATGCTCCCGGCCTGTTCGATGTCTTCGTGCTTGCCGGCGGGCACATAGGTGAACGAAGATGTTTTATCCATCAAACCACCTCCATACAGGTGTATTCGGTATGCGGCTTGACTTAGTCCTTATGAAATCATTCCCGATAGCAGTCCGATGCCGGCCGACAGCAGGTCCTTACATTTCCAAAAGTTTTGCTATCTCTACTTGGGTGACAAGCCAATCCTCCCCTTCAATGCTGCCGGTGATCAACGTTTCCATGCCCTGGCCGATATCAAGCGCAACCTTCCCTAATTCTTTCGCTATAAAGGGTGCTAGTATGACGGCATTTATTGCTGCAGCAAGCAAGCATACGTCAAAATCGCATGCGCTTAGCTCCTGCTTTACTCTAGGTATATCTTCAAATTGATTGATCTTGATCGTCCCGGTGATTTGGAAGCCGAGTTTATCCTTCAGGGAATGCTCCAAAGCAGCTTTTACTTCATCCGCATAGCTGCAAACAATGGCAATCTTTCTGTTTTTCAACATCTTGTGGAACTTCTGCTGTTGGGAAATCATGATCACCCGCCGCGTATAAGCTTCAAATAAGTATTGGGGGCGGATGCCATAATAGTCGAACACTTTTCTAGTAAATTCTCCGGCCTCCGATACTCGAATACAGATTCCAACGATATCCGCATTCCGTACCGCATCGAGCGCGGCATCCCGGGCCGCGATATTCGGAAACCTGATCCCGCGATGCCAGTGCCCTCTCGTTACATGTTTGTTATTGGCTACGTCGGCTTCCGGATGGTTCATGAATTGCTCCTCCGAATAAACGGTATATTGAGCCAAGACATGCGTTTCGGTAACCCCGACGGAAATCACGGACAGCGGTAATCGATGCTCGAGCGAAAATAAGATTTTGTCCATCACTTGCCCGGTATTCAGTTCTGCAGTCAATGCGGATGCCCTCCTCCAAGATAAAACTATTACTTGCAATCTCTTAGCTAGTATATTTTATGTTCCCGTTCTCCATAGAGCAACGGCGCCAGCCACGGCAGAGCTGCTTGGATTGTCGTGTTCTTCCCGTAACCAAATCGGACGGCCGGAATAAAATGCGCATATAGGTTCTGGAGAAAGAAACGGGCGGCACGGACCTTTCGCGACTAGATCCTGATTGACCCGCAGAAGGAGCGTATGTACATTGTCCATTTTACTGACCGGGGGAGCAGGCTTTATCGGCAGTCACACCTGCGTGGAACTGCTCGATGAGGGCTACGAAATTATCGTGGTCGACAATCTGTCTAACAGCAGCGCGAAATCATTGGAACGCGTAAATGAAATAACGGGCAAACCGATTAAATTTTATGAAGTCGATCTGTTGGACCGTGAAGGGCTTGAGAACGTATTCGCCGAGAATACGATTGATGCCGTCATCCATTTCGCAGGCTTTAAGTCGGTTGGCGAATCGGTCAAACATCCTCTCAGCTACTACCATAACAATATGACGGGAACGCTGGTCCTTGCGGAAATCATGCAAAACTATCAAGTCAAGAAAATGGTCTTTAGTTCATCGGCTACGGTTTACGGTTACTCCGAGCGTATGCCGATCAAAGAGGATGAGCCGCTCAGCGCTACCAATCCTTATGGGCGGACCAAGCTGATGATCGAAGAACTTTTACGGGACCTTGCAGCTTCCGATCCGTCATGGAGCATCACCATGCTTCGTTACTTTAACCCGACGGGAGCGCACCCGAGCGGTCTCATTGGAGAGGATCCGAAGGGCATACCGAACAATATTTTGCCGTACATTACCCAAGTTGCGGTTGGCAAGCTGCAGAAACTAAGTGTCTTCGGCAGCGATTATCCGACGGTAGACGGAACCGGCGTCCGTGATTACATTCATGTGGTCGATCTGGCCAAAGGCCATGTGAAAGCCTTGAAGAACGTCCTCGCTGCGCCAGGTACTGCATCCTACAATCTTGGAACGGGAAAAGGATACAGCGTGCTTGAGCTCGTTCGTGCGTTTGAGAAGGCATCCGGCAAGAAGGTGCCCTATCAATTGGTTGGACGCCGTCATGGGGATGTAGCCATCAGTTACGCAGACCCGCAGAAGGCCATGCAAGAGCTGGGCTGGAAAGCAGAGAAAAGCTTGGATGACATTTGCGCGGATGCATGGCGCTGGCAGTCGGGCAATCCGAAAGGTTATTCAGATCGATAGTATGTAACTTCAGCAGGAATCCACATGAACCATATGGCAGTTCCTGCTTACTCGGCAGCCTCATGGCTGCCTCTTTGCTTTTGGACGCAAATCGACGATTTTGATCCATCCGTTTTCCTTCATAAACACAGGATCATACTCGTCTCCCCACCGTTTCAGGGCATCGCGAATGTTCCATTCGGTAATCTCGCGGTAAATATCGATCAAATTCGTTTGATTATGATGATGCCGGCGGTGGATGTAGAGCGGCACGTCGATCCAATGAAAATGACAGACCTCGATCAATCGCATCAGCACCCGCTTATCTTCCATATACCTGCCTTCATAGGGATCATCCGCAGGCCATCCGCCAATCGATTTCAAGGTGGAGGTCCGGTAAAACCGGGGCCACTGCGACATATTGGATAGCAGGAAATCGTACTTATCCCGGAATGAACGATTCCTTGTGACGATATTAAAGAATAAGCCTCCGCTTGGATTAATCGAAATCGAATTGATGTTCCCGCTGATCAGACCGACATGCTCCGGCTGATTCCTAGCCTCGGCCAGCAATACTTCAAGCGTATAGGGAAAGAACCAGTCGTCCGCATCGAGCTGTATCACGTAAGGCGTTGTGACGGCAGCCAGACCGACGTTCATCGTTTTCGATTGACCGATGTTCCTTTCGTTGCACATGTACGTCACGCGCGGGTCCGCCAGATAGGGCTTCGCAATCGCAATGCTTTCGTCGGTCGAAGCATCATCGACCACAATAAGCTTCCAATGCTCATACGTTTGTTTAAATACGGTTTCAATCGCTTCTTTCAAGAAGCTGCCTGCATTATACGTAGGGATTAGCACCGTTACTTCTGATTCCATCGCATTCACCTCAGGTTTCTGACTAATGCTTCGAAATCAAATCCGTCTTGTCCGTCGATCAGCAAATCAAGCGCATGACCGAAATCAAGCGCGACCTTGCCGGTATCGTTCGCCAGCCGTGGAGACAGAAGGGTCGCGGGAATGCCGGCCGCTATAAGCGCGATCTGCCACTCTTTATTGCTCCTAAGCTGTTCATACGCCGTCTCCAGCTGGTCGTAGCCTTCCAGATTCACGGTATCCACGACCGTCACGCCGTACTTTCGGAGAACAGGCGCAGCCTCTGCAGCTCTTCTGCCAGCCAGAACGACACGGTACTGCTTCAGCCATTCCCAGAAATAAGGGAGCCTCGTCATATGATGCGTGACCCAGGCAGAGCAAATCGTATAGAATCCCAGGCCAAGATCCACAAACGTCTTTTTGGAATATTCCGCGCCGGACGCATTCTCGCTGGTCGACAAAATGCCTACGGTCGTCGCAGAAGAAAAAGCCTTGATCAGCTCTGCGCGGACATTCTGGCCTGCAAGGCCATTATATTTGCGATAGTAGGTCATGCCGTTATAAAAATCAGGAAAAATCCTTAGTTCGGCAATTTCGGCATGACCGAACCGGGCCACCGAATAAGGTTTGCCGTCCCGTACCGCGTCATCAATGCAGCCTATTACTTCCTCCGTCGTAAGCATGTATCGTTCGTAGCTGAAATCGTTCGTAAAATATCGATTATCTCTGTATTCCATGGCCATCCCCCATTCATTCAATGATTTCGATCGGAATGTGCGGAAACCCGTTTTGAATATAAGGCCTTAAATAATGGCCTTGGCGGGACCCAAGCAGGAAGATCCGATCAATTCCTCTGGTGGCGATCAGCTTAGAAATGAGCCGTTCCATGATGTCAAGCTTCAGTTCGATTTTTGGGACGTAGAGCGGCAGGTTGAAGATATCGGAAGTCAGCCAGCTGAATTCGTCGATATCCGAACCCGTTACATATTCGGTTCCTACCATCGTGACAACGTAAAAATCCGAATGCAGCCCGTCAACGAAATTCAAGCACCGGGGAGAAAGCCGTTCTCTATTCGTTTGGGGCATCAGCAGCAGCCATCGAGGTTTATTGGGCGTGGTCTGTTTTGACGTATAATTTTGCCAGTCGCTACCATTCTGAATGCGGGGGCTCATATCTTTTAACGGCGAGTTGTTCTCCCATCTCTGCTTCAGTTGATTCAAATAATCCTCCTGATAAAGGAGCGGATGGCGCGCTTTGATTTGGCCGACCAGCTGTTCGTGGTGATCGATCGCTTCGTGAACCATGGACCTTCCATGCCTCCGGTACAGAAATAACCGTTCGAAAATGGAATACCCGTACCAGCCTTTCTCGCCGACCGTAATCCAGAAATCCCAATCCTCGTAGCCCATAACCACGAAGCCGCTCTTATACCCGCCCGCTTGAACAAAGGCTTCTTTGCGAAGCAGCGACGTCCCGCATGCAATATTGTGAAACAGCAGCTTATGAAAATTGTACTGCGGGGCATCATGGACCCAATTTTCCGTCCCGAAGGCTTTGACTTGAGGCGAAACAAAGCCGACCCTTGGGAAGAGCTCCATGATCCAGAACGCCTTCTCCAAATATGTCGGATGAATCAAGTCGTCAGCATCCAACGGCAGGATATATTTCCCTTTCGCCTCCGTAAACCCCTTATTTCTGGCTGCGGCGACCCCTTTATTCGACTGTTTGATCACGGTGGTTTTCGGCTTATCCAAGGAAGATAACAAATGAACTGTGCCCGGGTCGTCCGAACCGTCATCCACGACAATGATTTCAACGTCCTGGAAAGTCGAATTCAGAACGCTGTCTATTGTTTCTTCTAAATATTCGCCATAGTTATAGCAAGGAATGACTACGCTTATTAGCGGGTCTCCACTCATTCTGAAGTTAGACCTCCCTTTGGAAAGGCGGTTTATGAAATCAAACAGTCTCATGTCCGCGGTACCAGGCAATCGTTCTGGCCAGCCCTTCTTCTAAAGAGACGCTAGGGGAGAAGCGCAAGATCGCGCTTGAACGCGTAAGATCAGGCACTCGGGCCGGCATGTCTTCGTACCCTCTCCCATAGGCTTCTTCATAGGATTTGAACGCAATAGGCGAATCGGAGGCGGTCATGTTTACGATCATCCGGGCCAAATCAAGCACGGTTATAGAACGATTGGATCCGATATTGAAGGCGAGTCCGTCCGCTTCCCTGGCAAGCGCGCTGACGGTGCCTCTCACGGTGTCGTCGACATAAGTGAAGCAGCGGGATTGCGAACCGTCGCCATGCACTTCCAGAGGCTCTCCCTGAAGCGCTGCGCGGATAAACCGCGGAATGACCATCCCGTACTGGGAGTTCGACTGTCTGGGACCATAAGCATTGAAATAACGAAGAACGGTGACAGGAAGTCCCCTGTCGGCGTACGCAAAGCATAAGTGCTCGTCAATCGATTTGGCTGTCGCATAGCACCACCGATTGATGGACGGCGCTCCATACACCCGGTCCGATGTTTCAGAGAACGGAAGAAGCGCGTTTTTGCCGTAAATTTCCGACGTGGAAGCGAAGATTACTTTGATGCCTCTCCGGAAAGCAAGCTCCAGGATATACCTTGTTCCGTCTATATTGCCTTCGATGACCTTAATTGGGTCATCAACCGTGTTTTTCACGCCGAGGACAGCGGACAAATGGATGACGGCTTCTACCTGATCGATGCATCTCTTAAGCTCCAGATAGTTCAAGACAGATCCTTCAATGAACGTATGCTGTTCGTGGACGAGCACTTCCTGCAAAAACTCCTTCCGGCCGGCTGACAGATCGTCCAATGTCAGGACCGTGTGTCCCTGCTGAAGAAGCGCCCTCACCAGGTGGGATCCGATGAAGCCTGCCCCTCCGGTTACTAGAATTTTCATGAATGACATTCCCCTCCCGGCACGATTCAAAGCAAGACGATGTTCGATTTGTCTTTCAAGCTGTCGGTTGCGTTTCGGGTATCGACAATCAACTTGGCGTGCTTGGCTAGCACATCGTAACGAATCGACGAATGGTCGGTAAGAATGAGCAGACAGTCCTTCTGCTTTACGTTTCTGGCAGTAAGGGAGATCCGCTTCAGCGTAGTCCCCGCTATTGTAAGCTCCGCTATATATGGATCGAAGAAGCTCATTTGAGCCCCTTGCTGCATCAGCAGCTCCATGATTTTGAGCGCCATCGATTCGCGCAGGTCGTTCACGTCCTTCTTATACGTCGCGCCAATGACCATAATGCTGCTTTGATCGAGGGCAAGCGGATGCAGGCTCTTAGTCGTCCGATCCACGATATAAGCGGGCATTTCTTCATTGATTCGATGGCTTAACTCGATGAAGGGCATCTCGGCGCCGTACTGCTTCGCCTTCCAGAGCAAATACATCGGATCGACGGGTATGCAGTGTCCTCCCACGCCTGGGCCGGGATAATAGGGCATAAAGCCGTAAGGCTTCGTGCCGGCCGCTTTGATGACCTCCCATAGATTAATGTCCATCGCTTCGCACAGCTTCACTAAGTCGTTCATAAACGAGATATTCACGAATCGCTGACAGTTCTCAACCAGCTTCGTCATCTCCGCCGTTCTTGCGTTTGCGACGGTGACCACTTTATCGAAGACCTTCCCGTAGATGCGACTTGCATACTGGGTGCAGGCAGCGGTCGCGCCTCCTACTACTTTAGGTATCGATTGCAATGCGGATCCTTTCTGGCCAGGGTCGATTCGTTCAGGAGAATAGGCCAGGAAGATGTCCTTGCCGACTCGAAACCCCCGCGCTTCTATTAACGGCTGCAATTCTTCCTCCGTCGTACCCGGGTAAGTAGAGCTCTCCAGAACCAGCAATTGTCCAGGACGCAAATAGGGTATAGCCTGTTTCATCGCATGAAAGACAAAAGTAAGGTCAGGCTTTGCCTCGTCTGTGGTCGGAGTAGGCACGCAGAGAATCACGCAGTCGGCTTCGGCAATGGTTTCGTATAAGACGCCTACATGAAACCGGCCGCCCGCAAACATCGCTTTAAGCTCCTTGCGGGTCAGATCGGATAAATAGGGCTGCATCCTCTGAAGTTTCTTAATTTTATTTGGGTCTGTATCTACGCCAAAGACGGTGTGGCCGTTCTCCAAAAAAAGTCTGGCCAGCGGCAGCCCAACGTATCCGAGCCCGATGATGGCGATCTTGTAGAGTTCATTAGGCTGCATGAATGAGTCCCCTCCCAGGTAGAATGCTCCTGCCATCATCGTACGCATTTCGATCTAGCAAAGCCCTAGATAGCTGCCTTTCTTTATGAAAATAGGAAATTGTCCATGGTCTGATATTTTCGAAAACGGGTATTTGTCCCTTTCGGAATGCCATGCCGACACATACACATGTAAAGACTTGAGACCAGAAAGGAAGGTTACCATGCGCATTCTCCTTGCCACCTATTGGGGGCTTCCTTCTGTAGGAGGATTGGAAAAATATGTACTGCAGCTGAAGCGGGGGCTGGAAGCACGGGGGCATGAAGTGGATATTTTCTGCAGAACGCCTGACGACTCTGGTTTTCATATCTTAAACAAGGGCTTGTTTTTGCCGAAAAGAGAAATTCAGCCCATGATCTCCGCCAAAGCGGATACCTATTTCGCCAGGCACCTCCCCGGACTTGATCCAGAGGTCAAATTTATGGAAGTCGATAAATATAGCTTTGAGGTTGCCGCCGCTTATTTCCGCCCCGCAGCCTATGACATTATTCATACGCAAGACGTGATTTCAGCCCGGGCATTCTCTCGTATCCGCCATGCTCGTACTGCACTGGTGTCCACCATCCATGGGTGCCTTTCGACTGAAAGTCTCGCAAGGCATCAAGCGGATGGTCTTTGGTACGACGATTATACGAAAACCCCGCTCTGGCGCTACTATGGTCTGATCGAGCACTACGGCATCATGCAAAACCACGAAACGATCATGCCGACGGAGTGGCTTAAAGGCATCATGGTGCGGGATTTTCGAATTCCGGAGGACCGGATGACGACGGTCCCGAATGGCATGGATATTGAGGGATTCTTGAGTGAAATGCACAAACCCGCCGTTACTCCCGACGCCGGAGGGAGGAAGATCATTTTATGTTCAGCCCGATTCGATCCGGTTAAAGGACATGTGCATTTACTTCGGGCTCTATGCCAACTAAAGAAGGTCCGAAACGATTGGGTTTGCTGGCTGGCGGGAAATGGGCAGTTGGAAGGAAGGCTGAGAGAGCTGACTGCAGCGTATGGACTTCAGAACGAGGTCGTATTTCTAGGAAAACGGGATGACGTTCCGGCTCTATTGAACAAGTCGGACATAGTCGTGCTTCCGAGCTTGCAGGATAATCAACCGTACTCCATTATGGAAGCTCACGTTGCCGGCAAACCGGTAGTCGCGTCCAATGCCGGCGGCATTCCGGAAATGGTAACGCATGAGATGACAGGACTAATCTTTCCTGCAGGAAACGAACAGGATCTATACGGCAATCTGCTTGCCGTTCTAAGCGAGGACGACCGCAGGAGCTGGCTCGGACAACAGGGCAAAGAGTTCGGCCGGCGTCATTGGTCTCTTCCCTTGATGACCGAGCGAATTTTAGCGATCTACGAGAAGGCACTCCAAAAGAGATGGAGGTAACGCTCATGGCTGCGCGAAAACGAAAAAAAACCGGGATCGTGAGGAGAAAGTCATCACGGGTCCGGCGTAGGAGCAGAATTAGAAAAAGCCGCCGCGCCTTCCGTCTCGGAAGGAAGAAACTGAGGAGGGGACGCCGTACCGTTTCTCTCGTCTCGGCTAACAAATACAACCGATTCTTTCTTCCCCCGCACCGAACGATTCGGTTAAAGGTACAGCCCAGAATATGGGATCGGATCGCGGCTGAGCTTCCCCCTACCTACCTCGCGCCTGATATTGATTTCGTGAATCATATGAAACAGTTTTCGTAACCCAGCCTGATCGGTCCCGTGTGCGACTCTTGCAAACGTTCGGAACCGGTCGGGTTTATTTTTGTGCGGGGCTTGTCCATAAAAGGCTTCATCCTCCAAAGCACCCCCTAAATCGATAAGAGGGTGCTAGGCTCGCCTATGAATCCAAATCAGCGAGAGACGGATTTGCGCTGCCTTTTTCGCTTATAACGCATGGAGCTGCCTCGGCGAATCCGTTTGCCGATCTTTCTCTGCCCCCTCCTTATTACTCGCTTCAGAGGTAGAAATGAGGGGTGGTCATGCCGAATTTCCAATCCCGCTGGATATGCGAATAACCTTCGCTCCGAGACAACAAAAACATCGGACAAGCGGAATCCGCATAGCTTAAACGCATTCGGCGAAGAGAAAGGCCGTTTCGCGCCCATTTCCAGCAGATACACGGACGGGGTTTGCTTTCCCCGGTATAAACGGTTAGGTCTCAAAGACCTTATGCGGGTTCTATGCTGGCCAGCCATGGCTGCCAACGGACCGAGTTTGCCCAGAAACGAAGCCAATCTGCCGCGGTATGCGTCTATTCCGAAGTACTGCACGACCCGATCGACATCCACGCCTGCTGGCAGCGTCTGAAGCCCTCCCTTTACCGTGCTGACCAGACTGTCGATATCTCCTTTATTTGCCAGCATGCTCTCTTCGCCTGCCGCCTTTAATACTTCTTCCAATCCTCCAGAACGATAGGCGACCGTTTTCTTCCCGAATAACATGGCCTCTAGCGCGATCATGCCGAACCCTTCATCGATTAAGCTCGGCACCACCACGAGATCCATCAGCGGGTACAGGCGCTCTAGATTATATTGGAAGCCCAAAAAACGGATGCGGTCCCGGAATTCCGACTGTTCGACCAGAGACAGGCAGTACCGCTCATAGTCGGCATCTCCAACGGAACTGGCGATACATAGGAAACAAAGATCCTGACGCTCGGCACAGAGCCTTAAAGCCATGAGCAGAAAATGGTCGAGCCCCTTTTCCCGCTGCATGCCGGCCGAGATATAACCGATCAAGCGGCTGTAGACAGGAAGCGACATTGTCAGCTCCTCGCTTGCCGGAGCCATCGTCCGCAAGCCCGGCTCACTGACCGGAGAGGACGGCGGAAGGAGCATCAGTTTCTCATCCGGTACGATATTCCGGAACAGGGCGAGCGTATGATTGGAAACCCCTATAATGAGGTCGGCATACCGGTGGATAAAATGAGCGGACTGCAGGGCTGCCGGATGCTCATGGATTTTTTCCATGATCGTCCAAACGACCGGTATGCCCAGCGCTTTGGCCGCCATAGCAGGCAGCGCATTCACGCAGGTGTTCACGATCACGATGTCGGGTCTGTGAAGCTGAAGCAGTTGAATGAGCATGGCATGCTTTCCGCTACCTAAGATGGCGGCTTCCGTTTGCGCAAGCCCACCATCGGGGCGGTAGATCGACCATACTAAAGAGAATGGTTCGATCAGGGTTCGGATCCCATTTGCTTCGGCTTCCCGCCGCAAGATTCCGTCCTCAGGTACGACCAAGGTGCAATCCGCGTGATGAGAAAGCTCCTTTGTCAGCAAAGACAGATATTTTTCCCCGCCTGTAATGAATTCTTTTCCGCAGATATGGGAGAAAAGCATAACCTTCAAGCGGGTTTCGCCGGCCTCTGCTCTTGGAAGCTTACTGACGGGCCGGCGAGCCTTCGCTGCGGATTTTTTTCGATGCTTGCGCGTACTGTTTCTTTTGCCGGCAGCTGATTTCACGCTCATGAATTCCCCTCCTGTTGCCGGTTCATCGCATGAAGTTTTTTCAGAACGTCGACATCAGGCAATTGGTAATCGACCGGTACTGACGCGATGATTTTTTTCCACACGCTCGGATCAACCTCAATATCCCGCTTAGCTCGCGGCTTATGAAACAACTTGGCATATCGATGACCTGAAACTCTTTTCGGTGTTTTGTCAGCCTTAGTTTTTCTGGGGGCTGACTTAAACAGCGTATTGAAGATAGCTGGACGTTTGGCCGAAGAGCTCGTTTTCGTTCGAGATCGCACGCTCATATGCTGCCTATCCTTTCTCTTTTCCGAACCAGTGCCTTTTCGTAAACCGCATCTATCCTGGCCATCATGACATCGAGCGACCATCGCTCGTATCCGGCATGTCTCGCCTGCGAAGAGATATGATTGCGAAGCTGTTCATCGCTCAAGAGCAATAGCAAATGTTGATAGAGCTGTTCGTCATTTTCTACCGGAAACACCAATCCCGTTTCTCCGTGGGTTACCATTTCGGGCATGCCCCCCGCATCCGATACAATGACTGCCGTTCCGGCCACTTGCGCTTCCATGACCGCGTACGGGTGATTTTCCTGCAAACTCGGAAGGACAAAAATATCGGATTGCCTAAGTAGTGCCGGCACATCGCTGCGCGTACCTAGAAACATGACGTCTGGCTCTATGCCATGCAGTTTGACAAGCTCGCGCAGATTAAATTCCGGCCCGCCGCTGCCAACAAGCCAGCAAACCCAATCATCTCTCATCCGTCTTAATTTGGCTAGCGCCCGTATTAAATACTTATGGCCTTTGAGCGGATCGAAGCGTGCCGGACATATAATGACCTTCTTCCCGGAAGCGGGACGCAAATCCGTTCCGCCAAGCAGTTGATTCGCGAATCCATGTATATCGATGCCGTTAGGTACGACATTGAGCTTATCGACCGGCACCGCAAATTCGCCCGCCATCTTATCTTTCATCCACTGTGTCGGCAGCGTGGCCGCATCCGCGCTGTCCAATCCAAGCTGTTCGCGCTTCACCGCATAGTGCCATAACCGCTCTCTGCGTTCCGAGTCATTCAGGACCCCTTGTCTTTTCAGGGAAAGAAACCATTCGCCCGCCAGGTACCCGTGAATGGTGGTAACCAGCGCGGTTTGCGGCCTTCTAATCCGAGCCAAAGCCCGTGCGGAGATGACATCCTGAGCGTGAATGAGATCATAGGAATCTACGCCCAAATAAGCCGCTCCTACTTCATAACAATACTGCTCCACCTCAGCGTCCTGAACAAGAGGATCCAAACCTGACAGACTCTCTTTGAAATAAGCTTTTACGTTGGAATCCACTAGAGAATAAACCGATGATCGCGGTAAATGCCGATTATGGTTCAAAATGGAATACCCGCTGCCATCCGGATACCGGCATAAGATATCGACCTTATGGCCGCGTTGTTCAAGTCCCAGCTTCAGCTGACGAATATAGAGATCCACGCCCCCGATATGAGGCAGACCCCAGAAGGTTGCCAGAAGTATTTTCATGGATTTCGTCCTTTCAGATACAGGTTTCCTTCTATCTACAGGCCCATCTGTTTGCAAAGGTGACGAAGATCGGCGATCGATACGAATATGTTGTCAAGACCCGCCCAGTACCACGGAATCCCTTCGTAGCTCGGAGGCCGGGAGCCGACTCCGATATACTCGAAATGCTGGAGCCCTCCGTAACCGCAAATGCGTTTAATATCGTGCACAATGAAATTTGGAGAAAAAAATTCAAGCACCTTGGTTTGGGAGCTGCAGAAGGTCAGATTCGTCAGCGCGCTTCCGGTAGGCGCAATCACATGGCTGGCTTCAGAGAACAGGTTGATTTGATCTCTGACCGACAAGTGTTCCGGATAGACGGTCTCAAACCCATACGATTGTAAAACCCGAACGACCTCTTCTTCATTCGTTATTGTTCTTCCGACCGAATGCCCGCGGCTTACATACAATCTTCTAGAAGGTCTGGGCTCGTGAGGGAGGAATTCGCTCCGCAAGAAATGATAGCACCATTTCTGTCCAAATCCGATCGAGGGGACGAGCAGATGGTCCGCTTCGATATGAAACTGCCTGTTGCTATGAATCAAGCGGTCCGCCGTGATGCCAAGCATCCCCAGTGTTTCATACTGAAAGGGCTGAAGATGTTCGCTTACGATGTATCTATCCACCGGTATCCTGCTGCACCAAAGCGTATAGATCCGGGGCAATACGTCATACATCCAATGATAATAATTGGAAGAGCCGATTTTCGTAAGGACGGCTATGTTGCCGGGTACATATTCGGTCGGCGGTAAACTTTGCTGGAGAAAAATCGGATGCTTGTGCGGATCATTGCTCCAATCATACGAAGTCTCCCAGATCAGTACGTTATTGGGGGAAATCACCGTTCCGTCATCGCCAAACACCCTGCCTCGGGGAATCCTGGCTACAAAGGTTGGAAACTGAGCGTCGACTGCGATCGGGTAGTATACATCCGATAAGGCATAACCCGAGCTGTCGGCCCAATCTTTCATCCAGAAATAATAATCCTTTGGCCTGTCACTCATGTGGAATACCTCCTCTGCTTAGATCTGGATGAACCCAATCGGTACTAAGAAAATCCTCCAATGCCGTTTTCCAATTACGCATATGCGGAAACCCATTGATCTCCAGCACATGATGGCTCAATGCCGAGTGCTGCGGCCTGGGTGCGGGGAGCACGAAATCCGCGGATTTCGTTCGGGTCGGAAGTAAATCGTATCCGGCATTTTGCAAAATCTCTTTGGCAAAATCATAGCGGGAACAGCAGCCGCTATTGGAAACGTGATAGGTTCCGTACCGCTCCGTCGTGATAAGCCGCCCGATGCATTCCGCCAAGTCGAGCGTATAAGTGGGCGAACCGAATTGATCGTCAACCACCTTGATATCCTGCTGATTCTCGGCTTGCGATAAGATCTTCGTCACGAAATTGTTTCCGCAATTGCTGTATAGCCAAGAGGTGCGTACAATGAAATGCCGGGGGCAAACCGCCCGAACAAACTGCTCCCCTAACAGCTTCGATTTGCCATAAATGTTGAGGGGATTGGTCCTGTCCGTTTCGCCGTAAGGCTCCCCCTTGGTTCCGTCAAACACATAATCCGTACTGACATGCACGAGCTTTGCGCCGGCTTCCTCCGCTGCAATCGCCAATTGGCTCACTCCAAGCGCATTGATCCGGTAAGCTTCCGCACTATTCTCCTCGGCTTGATCGACCTTTGAGTAGCCCGCCGCATTGATCACAACGTCGGGCTTCAACTCGTTGACTGTCTTCTGTACAGCCCGTATGTCGCAAATGTCCAGCTCCTGCCGGGTAAGAGGCGTACATGCATACGTTTGCCCGAGAACACGAAGCAGGTCTCGTCCGAGCTGCCCGCCGGCACCGGTAATCAAGATGTTCATAGGTCCCTTCCTTCCCCTTTCGGATGCTGCGATCTGTGTTTATGGCTTCTCATATCCGGTCAACCTTAACCCGGCTTCCAGCAGCGACTGCTGCGTTCCGGCATCGGTCCACCATCCCGACAGATGGCTGTATCCCAGCCGTCCTTCGCTTGCGTAGACGTTATTCACATCCGTTATTTCCAGTTCTCCTCTAGTAGAAGGCCTCACGCTGCGAATGATGTCAAACACATCGGATTCGTACAAATACATGCCTGTCACGGCATACTCGGAAGGCGGTTGTTCCGGCTTCTCCAGAATTCGCGAGATCCGGCCGTTCTCCAGCTCCGGCACTCCGTACCTACGGGGATCCGCCACCTGTTTCAAGAACACCCATGCGCCTGATTCGTTGGTTTCGAAGTCTTTCACAGCAGTCTTAAGAGAATCCTCGAACAGGTTGTCGCCGAGCAGAACCAGCAGCTTCTCTCCCGGTCTCACGAACGACTCCGCCAACCCTAGCGCCTGCGCGATGCCTCCGGCCTCCTCCTGGACTTTGTAGCTGACCTGAATCCCCCAGGGTGCCCCGCTCCCAATATAGTCGACGTATAGACCGGCGGATGACTTCCCTATGACTAGCAAAATATCATCGATACCGGCTTCAGCCATTTTATTAAGCGCATAGTGAATCATCGGATAATTGCCGACGGGCAGCAAATGTTTGTTGAGGATACTCGTCATTGGCCGCAGACGTGAGCCAGTTCCGCCTGCCAAGATGATGCCTTTCATCGCGGTGCTCCTTTCTATCTCGAAATGCAATGCTCGCAGAAATGCCATGATGCTATGATATGCACCCTCTTAGAATGACTAGTGGACGATTACCTTCCCTGTACAAAATTGGCTTACGCCCGTAAGGCGAACGTGCGAAAAAACGGCTGCAATGTGGCAGCCGCTTCTTTAGCCAGGTGATTAAACCAAAGTAGATTGATAGATGTCAGCTATGAAAGCAAGTCCGGCCGGGTTGTCCGGGCCATTGCTGCTATAGTTGACAGCCGTGAAGGAAATGACGAAGAATATGTCCAGCGAAACGCCGACTGCAACACCGAGGTTTGCCGGAATGGTGTAGAACCGCACTTTTTGCCAGCCAAACGGCGGTGAGAGCTCCGTCGTGCCGGTGGCTAATGGCCCATCTGCTAGTGAAAAATTAAGATTCGTTTGAGTTGCAATTAGGCCAAGCGTTGCCGCATTATAGGCACTGATTGTTACTTGGTGAGCATTGTCGCTAACAACGGCCAAAGCAATGAGATATTCGTTTCCGAGCGCTAACGATAAAGGAATCGAATTGGACCTAACGGCAAAACCAAACGATTCGCCGGGATCTGCCGGCGTTTCCGACCATACGTAGACCGGATTCGATACAGCGTTAAAAGGATTGTTGTTATCGTTATCATACTTGTTGATGCTTGGCCAAAATGGAAACGGGTTGGATACGGCTACCGTATTGCCCGGATCGCCATCAAGTGCGTTGGCAATCGCTGTCGCCTCGTTAGCGGCAAAAACGACGTTGGAGGTTTGGCTAGTAATTCTTTGTCTTCGGGTTAATGGCAAAACAGATGCCTCCTTTAACATGAATTAATTAATATCCAATGAGTGTGCAATTGAATACTAATCATGCTAGTAATATATGAGATCGATACAAGATTGACAGGGACATGTATACATTTTTTAAACGATTTACTTATTTTACTTAATTTTCCATTATAATTATCATGATGTGTTCGACGCTTGGGCGTATCGTCGGGAAACTGTACCCAATCAACTCTATTTATTTTGAGTAAAGTAATAGAGACCAAGATTTAAGTCGAAAGTGAGAGGGGCCTCGCCAGCTATGCTTAAAGTCAGCTGTATTTTAACGAGTTATAACCGTCCCGTATTTATCAGGGAAGCTATTACGAGTGTATTGAACCAGACGTATCCGCATTGGGAATTGGTGATCGTAGATGATAACTCGAACCGGGAAACGCTCGAAGTCATTCATTCTTATGCACGTGCCGATGCTAGAATCCGAGTCATCCAATCCGGTGTCCGCAATGAAGACAGACCTAAAACGACCCGTTATGCCACGTGCATTAATCTGGCCATCCCTCATTTAACCGGAGATTTGGTTACGTACCTCACGGATGACGATATCTATTATCCTGAACGATTTGCGAAGATGGTAGAGACGTTTGAATCGAATGAACACATTCATGTCGTCTATGGAATGCAATGCTTCGCCGTAGTGGTAAATGGCCAAATCATAAAAAGCGGGATTAGACCTTTAGTAGGCATAACAAGAGAGCCCGCCGCGAAAATCGATCATAATTCGATCATGCATCGAAAATCTTGTTTCCAGCTCATTCCTCGTTGGATCGACGACCCTTCTATTTGGGCTTGGGCGGATGGGGTATTTTTTCAACAATTAGCTATCCATTGGGACTTTCATCCGATCGATTTCGTCACTGACGAGCATCGCTATCATGACAATTCCATTCAAGCGAAATACAACCGGCATGAACAGGTGTTTTCAGGCAACGCTGAACATTGGAATACTTTTTTGCAAAAGCGGAACTTCGTCGGATCATTTTTCGATTCGCTGTTTCGCAAGCAGGATAAAGAATAAGCTGCCGAATGATCGGCAGCCTGTTTTTTTGTTGTATGCTTTTTTGCTTACCCTATCGCTTAGTCTTATAGAACTCATGATACAGCTTCATCAACGCCCGTTTCTCGATACGCGATACGTAGGAACGCGATATCCCGAGCTCCTTGGCAATTTCCCGCTGCGTCCGTTCCTCGCCGCCGGTTTCCAAGCCGAACCGCGCAACGACGACTTCCCTTTCCCGTTCGTCCAGTATATCCAGATTGCGATAAATCTTCGACTTTTCAATGCTCAGCTGCACCTTCTCGACTACTTCGTCTTGATCCGTACCCAAAATATCGATTAACGAGATCTCATTGCCTTCTTTATCCGTGCCGATCGGATCATGGAGGGAAATATCTTTGCTGGACTTCTTTTTGGAACGGAAATGCATCAGGATTTCATTCTCGATGCAGCGTGCGGCAAAGGTGGCCAGCTTCGTTCCTTTATCGGGCGAATAAGATTCAATCGCTTTTATCAGCCCGATCGTCCCGATCGAGATCAAATCCTCCGTGTCTTCCTTCGTATTGTCAAACTTCTTGACCACATGGGCGACAAGACGCAAATTATGCTCAATCAGTATATTTCGAGACTTTTGATCCCCGCTTGCCATCAGCTGGATATGCTTCGCTTCTTCTTCCTCCTGCAAGGGCTGCGGAAAGGCGTTGTTCTTAACGTACGAAATGAGAAGCGATAACTGCTTAATGAACAGTGCGACAGCAGCAAATAATCCCGGCATCCAGATCCCTCCCGAATGGAATTTACATCGGATCGCGTTCACAACGTGTTGACGATATGCGCAACCAGACGAAGGTTATGCTCGATGAGCAGATTTCGGGAAACCTGGTTTCCCTCTGCCATAAGCTTCAGATGCTTCAACTCATCCTCTTCATGCAGCGGCTGAGGAAAAGCGTTGTTCTTGACATAGGAAACAAGGAGCGACAGCTGTTTGATAAACAAGGCGAGCGCCGCAAACAATCCAGGCATCGTAAAAGCCACCTCCATACGATTTCGCCGCTAACGGGAAAAGGGGTCAGGCTATGGTTACGTTCCCATTAATGACCAAGAAGACTGTGTTACAGTGTATGTGGGCGGCGGCCTAGAAGTGCATGTACGGCTTGATTCGAATGGACGAAAGGACAAAAAAAAGGACTTGTCAGCTTAATGACAAGTCCTTAGCGGCTTAGGATCGATTCGCGATTTCTTCCAGCGTTACCGGACGGTTCTCCCGCATCGATAGATAGGCGCCGAATACCATTTGCATCGTCTTCAAATTGTCGGCGACGCTGTTTTCCGGCTGGCGTTCTTCCTCCAGCGCGCGCATCAGCTCGCCCATCGTTCCCATGAACGCATGCGGGAACCATTTGCCGTGCAGCTTCGGCGTAAACCAGTAATCCTCGTGGATCGCTTTCGTATGGTAGCTGAGCGTATCCTCCCGGCCGACCGGATAATTGTAGAGCGATCCGTTCGTCCCTTTGATGATGCCCTCCGTACCTTCGAAGCGGTAGGTGGCGTACCAATCGTCCTCATCGGCGATATGGTTGTGATTATCATGAATGATCCCGCGCGCCTCTCCCGGAAACTTGATATGCAGCAGCGTCCGCGTCTCTCCGACCGTGCGCTGTCCCGGAAACCGCGCTCCGTCGGCATACACGTACTCCGGCGTGCCGAACAGAAAGCGGATCGCGTCCATATAATGAATGCTATGGTACATAAATTCCAGCGTCGGCATTTCCCGCAGCCAGCCCCAGTTGGCAAAGTCCTGCTTCACGTTCACCTGGATCGAAGCCTGCAGCAGCTCGCCGAGCCAGCCGCGCTTGATGATGGTGTGGCTCGCGCGAATGCCCGGCGACCACCGCATCTGCTGGTTGACCGCGCCCTTGATGCCGTAGCGCTCGCACGCTTCGTGAATGCGGACGGCCTCCGCATACGATTCCGCCAGCGGCTTCTGGCATAGAATATGCTTGCCTGCGGCAGCTGCCCGCTCCGCTATCTCCGGCTGGATCTTCGCCGGCACCGCGAGATCGGCGATGACGACTTCCTTATCGGCAAGAAGCTCATCCAGCTCCCTGTATACTTTCGGAATGCCGTACTTAGCCGCAAGCTTCTCCGCACGCTCAGTATTTACGTCATAGATGCCAACGACGCGAAGACCGCCCATTTGATAGGCCGGCAAATGGCAAGCATCCACAATCTCTCCTGCGCCGATGATGCCGATGCCCATTTCCTTATTCGCAGGCAGGGCTGGCCGATAGTCCAGATCAAGCCAATTTTCTTTCAACGCGCTCACGCCTTGCGCACCCCCATTCGCTTTTTACAAGCTAGGCCCAATACGGTTGATGCTGAACTCTTGATGGCCCAGCACCTCGGCTTTGGTCCACTTGCCTTCGGCGACCTCAACGATTTCCTGCCACACGCGCTCGCCGGCCCGTTCCAGGCTTGCCGTGCCGTCCAGCATATCGCTGACGTCGACGTCCATGTTGTCTTCCATCTTCTGGAACGTCATTTTGTTGCCCGTAATCTTGATGACCGGTACGACTGCGGCGCCTGTCGGCGTTCCGCGGCCCGTCGTGAAGCAGACGATATGCGCGCCGCCCGCAGCCATGCCCGATACGCATTCGATATCATTGCCCGGCGAGTCCATGAAGTAAAGCCCATGCTCGGGAATCGACTCCGCATATTCAATTACGCCCTTAATCGGAGCCTTGCCGCATTTGCTGATACAGCCAAGCGACTTCTCTTCGATCGTGGAAAGCCCACCCGCAATGTTGCCCGGGCTCGGATTGCCGCCGCGCATGTCGGCGCCCATCCGCTCCACTTCTTTATCGAAACGGCTGACCATGTAATACAGCCGGTCGGAAATCTCCGAGGTTACGCAGCGCTCGGCGAGCAAATGCTCCGCACCGATAATTTCCGTCGTTTCGCCGATGACGATGGAGCCGCCTTCGGCAATGAGCGAATCCGCAGCGGCGCCGAGCGCCGGATTGGAAGCCAGGCCGGAGGTCGCGTCGGAGCCGCCGCATTTAACGGCAACCTTCAACTTATTCAGCGGAACAGGCACTTTCTCCTGCTTCTCCAGCTCTGCCATCATTCGTTTCGCCAATTCCGTGCCGTAAGCGATCGCCTTCACGGAACCGCCGATCGACTGGATGTCGAACACTTCGACCGGCTTGCCGGTCTTGCGGATCTCCTCCGCGAGCGCGATCGGATCGACGACCTCGCAGCCTAGGCTGATAATAATGACGGCGCCGACGTTCGGGTTTTTCCCGGTTCCGGCAAGCACTTCAAACGTACGCGTCTTGTCCGCGCCGATTTGGCTGCACCCGTGCTGATGCGGAATGGCAACCGTTCCCGGTACCATCTGCATAATCCGGCTGCATACCTGGTTGGAACAGATGACGGTCGGAATGATCAGCAAATGGTTGCGGATCCCGATCTCGCCGTTTGGTCGTTCATAGGCCATAACCATTCTGCTCATTGCGCTGCCTCCTTCGTGCCCAAATCTCCGCGCCCGCGGATGCCTTCAATGTTGTGGACATGCACGTGGCAGCCCAGCGCGATCGAGTTTACGGCCCGGCCGATCACTTCTCCGTACTTGCGGACATCCTGTCCGAATGCGATGTCGGCAACCGCGACTTTATGGCCGAACGGAATAGGCTCGGCAAGCGTTATCATTTGCAGCCCGGCCGCATTGCGGTAATGAATCGATTCCCCTGCTTGCATATCGCGAAGCGCGGTTGCGACATGATCGCGCTCGTCCATGTACAACGCGTCTGCGCCTGTTTCAATACGGTGTTCCACAGCAGTTCCACCTTCCAGTTGTCAGAATGATCATATAGCTCTATTATAAAAACAAAGAAACAGTAGAGAAATAATCAATTCCGCTGGAAATATACCTTTTTTTGAACTAATCACACTTGGTGGAGGTGCTTTCGCGCTATGAATCCGCTTCGCAAGCATTTTGATCCCGACACGCCGCTCCCGATCGAGCTCGTGCTGCGCAGCACGAAGAACCTGCAGTCCGAATTGCCCGACCATCTGCACGATTGGCATGAAATCATCTATGTGCACAGCGGCGCCGGCTCCTTCTTCATTAACCATTCCTTCTATGAAATGCAGGCCGGCGATCTCTACCTCGTTCCAGGCAATACGATCCATCGCACGTTCCCGCATTCGGAGGAGCCGATCACGTCCTCCGCCATGTTCTTCAGCGGCCACTACATCCAATCGTCCGCAATCGGCAAAGACGCCTACTCCTTCCTGCGCTGCTTCGATCTGGCGAAGTCCGGACGCAATTACCGGATCGAGCTGCTTCCCGAGGAACGGGCCCGGATCGAGTCGATCATCGATGAAATGAGCGAGGAGCTTCGCATGCGTCAGCCGGGCTACCGGCAAGCGGTGATGCTTCTGCTGCAAACCGTCCTGCTTCATACGAACCGCAAAATGAACCTCGGCGAGCCAAGGCAGCCGCCTGGCGGCTCCCGCCCGCTTTGGCTGCAATCGGCGCTCGACTTCATCGATGCGCATCTGGTGGAGAGCATCAGCTTGTCCGCGCTGGCCTCGCGCGCGGCGGTCAGTCCATCGTACTTCTCCCGCATGTTCAAGCAGCTGACCGGCATGAACGTGACGGAATATATCATTGCCAAACGGATCATGCATGCCAAGGAGCTGATCGGCGGCACCGATCATACGATTGCCGAGATCGCCAATCAGTGCGGCTTCGAGAGCCTGCCGCATTTTTACCGGATGTTCAAGAAGTTTTCCGGCAGCACGCCGGCGCACTACAAGCGCATCGATGTGCGGGGCTTGTAGCCGGCAGTAAAAAAGCTGCAGCTCGTGAGCATTCCGCTCCCGAAGCTGCAGCTTTTCTATTGCAAATCAGCGGGGAATACCAATCCCTGCTGTCTTCTCGCCTCATCCAGCACCTGCATCACCGCTAGCGAATTCGCATGCGAGTTGAGCTTGGATTGCCGCTCTCCGCTGCGAATCAGCTCCATGAACTCCTCGACCTCATAACTCATCGTATGACGATCCGTCGGCCTCGAAACATCCTCTATACGGCCATCCCGGTAATGGATCTGAACCTTGCGAGGGATATTGATGCTGTCGATCGTCATCGTTCCTTCTTCGCCTTGAATCTCGGCAAGCAAGGACGAGTTCGAAATTTTGGAGTACATGATCGATGCTTCCATCCCCGGGTATTTCGCGATCAGGCTCCCTTGCCCGTCAACGCCGGATTCCAGCATATACCCGCTTGCCCGGACTTCTTCCGGCTTACCGAAAAGCACGATCATCGGGAAGACGCAGTACACGCCCAAGTCCATCAGCGCCCCGTTGGAATACTCCGGCTTAAACGCATTCAAGACTTGTCCCGCGCGATAAGCATCGTAACGCGAGGAATATTGGCAGTAGCTTGCAAAATAACGGCGTATCTTGCCCAACTGCGGCAGATTCGCCGCCACAGCCTGAAAGCCTGGCAGCAGCGTGCTCTTCATCGCCTCCATGAAGACGACATCATACCGCTCCGCCGCTTCGATCATCTGCTGCAGCTCGCGGGCATTCGAAGCCGCCGGCTTCTCGCACAGCACATGCTTGCCCTTGCTCATGAAGAGAATCGCTTGCTCCGCATGCGTGGATGTCGGCGATGCGATATAGACCGCATCGATGACATCGCTTGCCGCCATGGCCGCCGCGTCCGTGAACGTATTCGGAATGCCGTGCTTTCCGGCGAAAGCCGCAGCGCGTTCCTCCGTTCTGGAATAGACGGCGGTAAGCGCGAAACCTTCGATTTCGCCAGCCGCTTCAATGAAATGATCCGTAATCCAATTGGTGCCGATAACGCCAAATCTAATCATAAAGGCAATCCTCCGGGTGCTTGTCATGTATCCCTATTGTAGCAAGAAGCACCGGCTTTAAAAAGGCAGACGCAAAAAAGCCTTATTTTCCAAGCCGCGAATCGGCGCCGTCCACGCTTCGTGATCGGCCGTTGCGCCGAAAGCGTCCTCCACCATCTGAAGCTTCGCATCAAGCGAATCGATATAGTGCAAGGCAACCGCTTCGGCCAACTGCGGCTGAACCGGACTTCCCCACTCACCCAGATTATGATGGGAGAGAACCAGATGCTGCAGCGCCATCATCCGTTCGGAATCCGGGTCGATGCCGAGCTTAATCGCAGCTTCCGCGATCCATAGGGAGGCTTGCGAAATATGACCGATCAATTTGCCCTGATTGCTGTAGTCCGATACGATGCCGAGCTCGGATACCATTTCCGCCGGTTTGGCGATGTCGTGCAAAATAATGCCGGCTTTCAGCAAATCCGCATTCAAGAACGGCCGCTGCTTGCAGATGAATTCGCCGAGCTCCAGCATGCGCGAAATATGATAAATTAGTCCCGCATAATAAGCGTGGTGGTGCGACTTCGCCGCTGGCGCAGAGATCAGCTTATCGCCGACCTTCGCAATGCAATACTCCACCACAGCCCGTATGTCGCGGTCCGTTATGCTCTCTTTGGTCTGATGAATGCCTGCCAGCAATACGTCCGGCGCTACGGGCGCCGACCGGACAAAATCGTCCAGACGTACCCCGTCGGTCTCCGTCGTTTTGCGGATCCGGACAATCTTGACCTGCAGCTTCTCCCGGTACAGCTGCGCAACGCCCTGCACCTTCACGAGCGTAAGCGGCGTAAAGTTTTCTTTGTCCGCCGGCGTAGCATCCCACAGCTTCGCCGCGACGTGTCCGCTGGCATCCGACAGCACCACGTTCATGAAGTCCTTCGGAGGCGTCGCGTTGGTTTGCTTCACTTCACACTCTTTAATGAGATAGAAGCCGACAAATTCTTCGCCGTCCCGTATATCTTTGACAATCGTCATGCACGTTTCCCTCCACCCATTCGACAACAAGTCTCTTAGATGTTCGAGAAGGATACGGTAAAATCCTCTTCGCTGTCAGCTGAACGGTAAGACGGCACGCGCTCTATACTCCTGCGGCGTCATATTCGCATGCGCTTTAAAGAGCTTGATGAAATGCGGCACGGCCTGATATCCGACCGACTGCGCAATTTCATAGATTTTCTTGTCGCTGCTGCGCAGCAAATACGTCGCCAGCTCCATTCGGTAGCGCAAAATATAATCGCTTAAGCTATTGCCCGCTTCCGCACGGTAAACCCGCGACAAGTAGGCCGGGTGCAAGCCGACATGCTCTGCCACGGACTGCAAAGACAAGCCGTCGTTCATGTGTTCCTCCACGTACTTGTGCACCTTGTCGACGAGTCCTAACTTCTGCTTCTCGGCCTGCTCGCCGAACAATTCTTGGATGCTTCGCAAGAAGAAGAACGCCCACTTCTCCAGCTGAGCCAATGAGGGTGCCGCCGGCATGAGGCCAAACGTCGATCCGCCAAGCTCGCGCAGCAGCTTCCCTTTCTTGTGCGCCATATATTGATAAGCGCCGGCAATGGCGAAGTAGGCTTCATTGGCGTACTCCGGCGGGTAATGCACGCTTTTCAACTCATCGAAAATAGCGCCAAGCTTCTTCTCCGCCCCGGCCCAATCTCCCGTATCGAGCAGATGGAGCAGCAGCGGCGGTTTATACAGCGAAATCATGGTTCCGATCTCCACCCGCTCCGGCTTTTCATTCACGCGCAGAAACACGCTGTGCCGCCCGTCCTCGATCCGCCGGATCCCGTTCACGATCGTCCGGTAGTGCTCCGGAAGCCCTTCCGGAAAAGCGGCGCCGCTGGCGGCTATCGCGACGGAAAGACTGCCGCCCAGCAGCGACTCGGCCTTTTTCTTCAGAGATGCCGCGAGTCGATCCAACCGGAAGCGATCAAAGCTTGCAGAAATGCCTGCGCATCCGGTGTCCTGCTCAATAGGAGCGGCAACGAAGACAAGATATTCGTTCTGATCGAGGCAAGACCAAAGATGAAACGCATCGCGAACGACTTCCTCCGCCATATTCACGACCGCATATTCGATTAACGCACGATCTACCCGTTTATACGCCTGCAGCCGTCCTTCCAGCCGGACAATGAACATGCCCGCTTCCAGCCGCGGAGAGAATGGCAGATCAAGCAGAGACAGCTTCCGCGCCAGCTCCGCGGCCGGAATGCGCTCATCGCACAGTAGCCTGTTCAGCAGCTCGCTGCGGAGCGCCGGCAGGCTCTCGCGGAAGGCATACACGCTTCTCTGCTGCTGCGTATGCTCTTTTATTTCTCCCTCGATTTCGTCGATCAGATTCCCCAGCATGGAGCGGAGCTGTTCCGGATTGACAGGCTTCATCAGATAGCCGGACGTATTGTAAGGCACGATGCTTTGCGCGTATTCGAAGTCGGCATAGCCCGATAGGACGATGATTTTCACCCGCCCGTTCGTCTTTCTGATTTCGCGGATCAACTCTATCCCGCTCATCTCCGGCATGCGGATATCGGAAATGATGATCTGAACCGGATGCTCCCGAAAAATGGCCAGCGCCTCTTCGCCCGAGTACGCTTTATAGATACGCCCGATCCGAAGCTCATCCTTCGGAATCGTCGCAGCAATGCTGTCCACCTGTGATGGAATATCGTCGACAATAAGCACGTCAAACATGGGAATCGCCACCCTCCGTGACAATAATGAGCCCTACGCGAAGTCCTCCTAGTACCGAGTGATCCAAGTGGAGACCGGAAGCCGGGCCAAAATAATGCCGGAGCCGCTGGTGCACATTCCACAGGCCTAAGCTGTTCGCCGCGCTTGACTGCTGAAGGGAAGCGCGCAGCGACTCCAGTTTATCCGGACGCAGTCCACAGCCGTTATCATCGACCATAAACGCGTAACCGGATGCCGTGCGGCTGCCGGTTATGACGATATGGAACTCGCCTTTCTTGCCCTCCATGCCGTGCACGATCGCGTTCTCGACTAACGGCTGAAGCAGCAGCCGCGGCATGAGCAGCTGCATGAGGCCTTCTTCCAGATGTTCATCGTAGCGAAGCCGTTCCGACTGCATCTTGTGTATTTCCAGATAATTTCGGATCAGGTCCATCTCTTCCGAAAGCAGCGTAAGCTGCTGCTCTGTTCGCGTCGTATAGCGGTAATACTGGCTTAAATGCTGCGTGAAGGCGACAATCGCCTTCGTCCGGTCCAGCTGCGCCATACTTTGAATATAGGCAAAATTATTATAGAGAAAATGCGGGTTGATTTGCGCCTGCAAATGCTTGAGCGAGGATTCCTTCGCACGAAGCTCTTCCCTATATACCTTATCGATCAACGTTCGGATTTCGTCTGACATCAAGTTAAACTGCTCAATCAAATATTGAAACTCATTCCTCGGGTCGCGCTCGATGCGATGGCCGTATTCTCCCCGGCGCAGCGACCTGACGGCACGGATGAGATCATAGATGGGACGCTGGACGTTGCGGTACAGAAGCGCGGCCGAAGCCACCCCGAGTAGGAGCACGAGCAAGCCGGCTCCATAGAAAATTTGCTTGCTCTGATCGATCGGCTGCAGCACCTTCTTCAAAGGGACAAAGTCGACCAAATACCAGTCAAGCGCCGCAGATGCCGCATAATTGACGAGATACGGCTCGTCGTGAAACGTGATCTTCACGGAGCCTTCTTCAAAGTGCCTCATCCCCGCGAACTGGCCGGTCATCTCTTCAATCAGCTTTTGATCCGAGTCCCGTGTCTTGATCGGCTCGAAATCCGGGTGATACAGGAACGGCATGCCGCCGCTGCCTGCCATGAATCGCTCCAGCATGTTGACCAAATTGTCCGAGGAGAAGGTTACCTCGACATACAAGTTCGGATTTTTCGGCTTGCTGAGCGGGGTAAAGGGCAAAATCAAATGGCGCACGAACGCCTGCTCTTCTCCCCTTTCGGTCTGTATAGCCCGGTAATCCCAATAGTCCTGTACAGCGTTAGCAAAGTAAGCCTCATCGTACTGCTGCTGCAAATTCGTCGATACGGCTACGCCTGAGGACGGCGAGTAAATGGTCAGCTTGTTGCTCCAGGCAAAGGTGGTCGACTGCATATCGAGCTTCTCAAGCAGCAGCTTCTTCGCTTCGAGCGAGGAATAGGTCGGTGCAATCGAAGAGCGAAACTGCAGCTGCACGACATCCGGTTCTCTCGCGATCACGAAGGCCGCTCTCCATAGCCGGTCGACCTCCGTATCCATCTGATCGACAAAGAAACGGAGCCGGTTCAGGTTCACCTGAAGCAGCTCTCGTTCCACGACGCCCGTACTTATTTTGTTGGAGGAATTGTACATCATCACGATCGGCACCAGCATAAGGACGATCACGATCATAACCTTGGTAAAGATGTTGACTCTGCCGCCCGGCATTACGACTTCACCGAGCCGAGCACGATTCCCTTCACGAAATATTTTTGCAGGAACGGATACACAAGCAGAATCGGCAATGCCCCGATAAAAATTTGCGCCGCTTTCACGGTCCGGTTCGAGAAATTAGCGATCGATTCGGCCGATACGCCGATTCGCGACAAGTTATCGCTGACGATCATGGAATGCAGGTACGAGGCAAGCGGATAGCCTTCCGGCTTGGACATATAGATGACGCCGTCAAACCAGGAATTCCAATGCGAGACCATCGTGAACAGCGACAGCGTTGCGATCGATGGCATCGAGACGGGCAAATAGACGCTCCAGAGCACGCGCAGATGGCCTGCGCCGTCAATATAGGCGGCTTCTTCCAAGTCCTGCGGAATCGTCCGAAAGAAGTTGAGCATCAGAATCATGTTCCAGACGCTTACTGCCCCCGGCAAAACAAGCGACCAAATGGTATCGAGCAGATGCAGCTTGCTAATTACGATATAGGAAGGGATCAATCCGCCCGAGAACAGCATCGTAAAAACAAAGATCCACGTATACACTTGACGGCCCGGGAATCGAATGCTTGTTTTCGATAAGCTGTAAGAAGCCATCGTAATCACGGCCATGGAGATGATGGTGCCCAAGATCGTACGCTCTGCCCCGATCCACATCGCAGTAAGAAATTTTTCGTTATCGAGCGTCTTGGCATAGGCATCGAGCGTGAAGCCGACCGGCCAGAAATTGACGATATTGGCTGTAGCCGCAGCCCGTGAGCTGAAGGATACCGCAAGTACGTGAATGAGCGGCAGGATGCAGATTAATCCCAGCAAACTAAGGAAAACGTTGTTCGAAATCGCAAATGCAGCGTAACTTCGGGAGCGGAATTTCATCTTCGGTCCTCCTTAGAAGATGCGGTAGTTGGCTAGCTTGTAAGCCAATCTATAGCTGATAATGATCAGGATAAAGCCGATTACCGACTTGAATAGCCCTACGGCCGTGCCAAAGCTGAATTGACCGTTATTCAATCCCACCCGGTAAACGAACGTATCGATGATGTCGCCATGCGAGTAGACAAGCGGATTGTACAAGTTCAGGATTTGGTCGAACCCGGCATCCAGAATGCGTCCGAGCGACAGCGTAGCAACGACGATCACGATTGGCATAATGAGTGGTACCGATATGTGAATGACTTGCTGCCACCGGGTGGCCCCGTCAATTTCTGCCGCTTCATACAAAGCCGGGTTGATGCCGACGAGCGTAGCCAGGAAAATAATCGCCGAGAAGCCGAATTCCTTCCACACATCGCTGATGATAACCGTAAGCCGGAACCACTGCCCATCTCCAAGGAAGAAGATGCTTTGCCCGCCGAAGGCATTGATGACCCGATTGACTATGCCGCCATCCGTCGATAAGATGTCGATCATGATGCCGCCGAGAATAACCCAAGACAAGAAATGCGGTAAATATACGAGCGTTTGCAAAATCCGTTTAAAATACGTTTTCACGATTTCGTTAAGCAGCAATGCAAACACGATCGGCACAAACAGGTTAATGACCAGCTTGAACGAGGCAATGATGAGCGTATTCCAAATGACCTGCTTGCTGTCCGGATATTCAAACAGCGTACGGAAGTGAGTCAGCCCTACCCAGGCGGACTTCTTGATGCCGAGCCATGGCTGATAATCCTGAAATGCGATCACTACCCCGAACAGCGGGATGTATTGAAAGATGATGCATAGAATTAGCGCAGGCAACACCAATAAATGAAACGGCCATGTTTTTCTCCAATATGACGCCACACTGCATCCATCCTTTCGCATAGAAAAACGGAGGAGCGGCGACAGCTTGCAGCAGCCTCTCCCCCGTTATAAACCCTGTCACCACATGTTGTTATTGACTTTTGCTGTACCATTCGTTTACTTCTTCGGTAATTTTCTCGCCGCCGTTCTCCAGCCATTGCTTAGTGAATTCATCGAAGTAATCGAGCGGCTTCTCGCCGTAAATGATCTTCAGGTAGCTTTCCGTGGCCAGCTTCTTGAGCAGCTCGCCCTTGGATTTCATCGTTTCCGTCATCGGACCCGTGAAGTAGTTTTTGCCTTCCTCGATGCCTTGGTTCATCCGTACGCCGGCTGCGGTAATTTGCTTCTTCACCATCTGCTTCACGTCGAATTCTCTTGTCGTCAGCGGCTCGGCATTCGGATCGGCAAGGAATTTCTTGATCGGCTCATCATTCGAGAACGGAATGGTCGTCGTGCCGCCCAGAATGCCGTTTGCGATCATAAAGCGCATATCCATCCGGCTGCCGTCTTTAAGCGGCCATTTGTCTTCCGGAACGCCGGCTTCCTTGTAGTTGCCCTTAATGATTTTGCCGTCGAGATTGACGTAATCATAGCCCTCGTGGTAACCGTCCTTGAAGCGCGGATCGAAGTACGGATCGCCCTCTTGCTCCAAGTTTTTCGCGAAGATTTTATTGAAGTAGGCGAACCACGCTTCAATGCCCTTGAAATCTTTGTTGAACATCGTGAAGCCTGCCGTAATGGACTTCTCTGCGCGGCCCACAAGGCCATCAGGACCCGCTGGCAGCGGGAACGGCTGGAAATCCGCTTTCGGATTCAGTTTTGTCGCGTCGTTCAGCGGCCAGTCGCCCATCCAGAAAGGTCCGAACATCACGCCCGCCTTGCCGCTTGCAGCCATTTCGGAAGCTTTCATTGGGTCCTTGATGCCGGCTTCTTTATCCATGTAGCCTTTGCTCATCCAGTCTCTCATCGTTTCCAAGTATTTCTTCGCATCCGGATGAATCGCGCCATAACTCAGCTTGCCGTCGTCGCCCTTATTCCAATAGCTGCGAACATCGTATGTGTTGATCATTTGCTTCGTAAATGCGCTGACGATCGCATCCGTTTGCCCCATCCATGTCCACGGGCCTTCTTTCAAAGGTACCGCCAGTCCGAACGTGTCCGCCTTGCCATTGCCGTCCGGATCATTTTCCGTGAACTGCTTGAGAACGTTTTCAAGTTCAGCAATCGTTTTAGGCGGCTGCAGGCCAAGGGTATCCAGCCAGTCTTTGCGAATCCACATGACTGTGCCTTCATCCCCCATGAAGAAGCCCGGGAGGCCGTACAGCTTGCCGTCGCGCTTCACTTCGCCAAGCGCATAATCGTATTTCTCGAGGATTTTCTTAAATTCCGGATGCGCGTATTTCTCGATTGCTTCGTTCAGCGGCATGACTCTGTCCGCGTCAATGAGGTTTTGCACCGAGTCTCCTGGTGCTCCGAATACGTCCGGCAGCTTGCCGCCGCTGGACAGCAGCAGACGAATTTTCGTATCGTAATCTTCCGGCTTCGTAACGATGAAATCGAACTTGATGTCAATCCCCATGTTTTCTTTCATCCAGCGAAGATGCACGTTGTCTTCCATGGACTCGCCAGGCTTGAAGGCATTGCCTCTGGAGGCGCCATCATCAACAACAGCAGTCGTAATCGTAATCGGAGGATCGAATTTTTGCTTATAAATCTCATTCGGCGGCACATCGGTCTTCGTCGCACCGTTGTTTGCGGCTTGATTCGCAGCCGCGTTGTTCGTCTCGCCGCTATTGTTATCGGAACAAGCAGCAAGCGTCGGCAGCATGCCGATGACGAGCGATAGCGTAACCCCTTTAGCCAGCTTCACATACCGTTTCATGTTCTACCCCTCTTCTTTATTGTGGTGGTACAACTGTAATTATATCGGCGTGAAGTTTTGGTTTATATATTCCATTGTTTACTTCATATCGCAAATTGTACATTGACATGGAAACGCAAAAAAACCATGCACGCATGGTGAAACGAGCGGCATGGTTCTGCTTATTGGGCTGCTATAATCCAGCTGATACCGGCTGAATCGCCGCGCTTTTCCTGGCATAGCCGATGATCATCCATACGCTTATGACAAATGACAGCGCGATGAACAGCAGCGGAATTTTGGCATTGATCCCATAGGTCCAGCCCCCAAGCAAGCCTGCCGGGAACGTAAAGACCAGAATCAACACACCGAGAATGGAAAATATTTTGGCTCGATTATGATCGTCTATCGCATTCTGGATCGATGATTCCAAATAAGGGCTCGCGAGCAGCCCTCCTATTGCCATCATCACCGTACTCGCGATCGTCGCGGCAATATTCCCAGGCCCGATCGTAAGCAAAATAACAAATGAAAGGGCAGAAAGAATAAAACCGCAAATCATATAACGGTTAGCAAGTCTCTCCTGCAGCCTAGGCGTAACCGAAAACAGAAATACAAGCATAGCTGCGGACGAGATTGCCGGGAAGATGGAAATCACCGAATCGCTAATGCGTAAAGCATCGACCCAATACACGGACAAGTAAGTCGTGCGCAGCGTCATTTGAAAATTAAACAAGATGTAGACGCCAAAAATAATCATCAGCGGTTTATTGGCTAAGATGAGCTTCAGTACGCTTCTGTACTCGGCTATCGTATCTTTGAGACTAAGCTCGGAGCTTTCTTCCATTTTTTTCAGCCCGATTTCGGTTTCGTGGACTTTAAAATGCCTCAGGACCATCATCAGGGTCATCCCCGCGAAAGCAATGACATACATGATTCGCATGGCGGGAACAAGCGAGAATTGGCTGACGAACAACCCGCCGAGCGGCGCGAACAGCCCTCCGATGACCCCGATGAACATTAAGATCGTGAATACGATCGAACGGTCCTGCGGGTCGGTGTCTTCAACAAGCAAGCAGTACCAGGCGGTGGTCGGTACCCGCTGGAAGGCGTTCACGATCGCCGCGATAAGGAAGAACCAGAAGTTTTGCGATATGGCCCAGATTAACGCGGCGGCGCTCCAGCTGACGAGGTCGTACACGAGCAAGGCGCGGCGGCGTCCCATTTTATCGGTCAGATGTCCGCTGATCAGCGCGGTAAATATTTGTACGACCATGCCGATGGACGTGACGAGTCCGATCTGGGTTTCATTGAGACCCAGCTCGAGCATATAGATCGATGCGTAGGTCATGTACATGTTAAACGGAATAAGAAAGAGCGGTTCATAGATCAGGCAGCTTTTAGCGTTTCCTTGAATCCTTCTCCACACGCGCGGCATCCCCTAGTTTAGTTGATTATTTTTCAGTCAGTCCGTATTTGTTCAGTTCGCGCCCCAGCTTGCCTGCCAGCATATACCCATACATGCGAAAATCCGCACGCAGCGACCATGCCGGATGCCCGAAGGTTGCCGGCTTATTGCCTTCGATAAAGAAATGGCTGAACCACGCGAGTCCGTACGCTATGACCGGCGCAAGCAAGAAAATCCACCATTTGAGCAAAAAGCTTGCCAGCACGCACAGAATCACGCAGGTCGTGCCGACGAAATGCCACGCCCGGGTCGTCGCTTTGCTGTGCTGGGACAAGTAGAATGGCCAAAACTCTTCATAGGATTGAAAGGTCTTCGTTGTTGGTTGCTGCGTCATCGCCCGTTAATTCCTCCTGTATGATGGCTTTCTGCCATCTTTATATATTCGCAAGGAAGCGTGCAATTCCTTTGATCGGCATACAAAAAACCGACCATATATATGGTCGGTCATTTATGCTTGATGCGCGGCTTGCGCCTTGAAAACTGGATACGAACCTTTGCGAAGGTTTCTTGCTTAGCTGCTTATTCGAAGTATCTAGGATAAGCCCTCGACCGATTAGTATTCGTCAGCTCCACGCATTGCTGCGCTTCCACCTCGAACCTATCAACCTGGTCGTCTTCCAGGGGTCTTACTAATTGGGAAATCTCATCTTGAGGGGGGCTTCACGCTTAGATGCTTTCAGCGCTTATCCCGTCCGCACTTGGCTACCCAGCGGTGCTCCTGGCGGAACAACTGGTACACCAGCGGTGCGTCCATCCCGGTC
>NZ_QLUW01000003.1 GCF_003268025.1 Paenibacillus montanisoli
CAAGTGCGGACGGGATAAGCGCTGAAAGCATCTAAGCGTGAAGCCCCCCTCAAGATGAGATTTCCCAATTAGTAAGACCCCTGGAAGACGACCAGGTTGATAGGTTCGAGGTGGAAGCGCAGCAATGTGTGGAGCTGACGAATACTAATCGGTCGAGGGCTTATCCTAAACACTTTGAATAAACAGCTAAAGCAAGAAACCTTCGCAAAGGTTCGTATCCAGTTTTCAGGGTGACAAGTTGCCCGTGATTATTTCGTTCCCTGATAGCTCAGTTGGTAGAGCACTCGACTGTTAATCGAGTTGTCACAGGTTCGAGTCCTGTTCGGGGAGCCATTTCATGGAGAAGTACCCAAGTGGCTCAAGGGGACCCTCTGCTAAGGGGTTAGACTGCGTAAGTGGTGCGAGGGTTCGAATCCCTCCTTCTCCGTTGCAAAATTTCTTATAAGGCCCGTTGGTCAAGGGGTTAAGACACCTCCCTTTCACGGAGGTAACAGGGGTTCGAATCCCCTACGGGTCACCATTATTTCGGAGGCTTAGCTCAGCTGGGAGAGCATCTGCCTTACAAGCAGAGGGTCGGCGGTTCGATCCCGTCAGCCTCCACCATATATGTGCGCAAGCACGGAAACTTAATGACGCGGGGTGGAGCAGCTCGGTAGCTCGTCGGGCTCATAACCCGAAGGCCGCAGGTTCAAATCCTGCCCCCGCAACCAATTATTTACGCGGAGCCGTGGTGTAGAGGCCTAACATGCCTGCCTGTCACGCAGGAGACCGCGGGTTCGAATCCCGTCGGCTCCGCCATTTTTTCAATTCACATGCCGGTGTAGCTCAGTTGGTAGAGCAACTGACTTGTAATCAGTAGGTCGTGGGTTCGACTCCTATCGCCGGCACCATCTTTACTCGAGCCATTAGCTCAGTTGGTAGAGCACCTGACTTTTAATCAGGGTGTCGTAGGTTCGAGTCCTACATGGCTCACCATTTTCAGTTTGAAAATGTGATCATATGCGCGTATGGCGGAATTGGCAGACGCACCAGACTTAGGATCTGGCGGGCGACCGTGGGGGTTCAAGTCCCTCTACGCGCACCATACCTTTTATTTGCGGAAGTGGCTCAGCGGTAGAGCATCGCCTTGCCAAGGCGAGGGTCGCGGGTTCGATTCCCGTCTTCCGCTCCATATGTGCCCTTAGCTCAGCTGGATAGAGCATTTGACTACGAATCAAAAGGTCGGGAGTTCGAATCTCTCAGGGCACGCCATTTTCATAACGGGATGTAGCTCAGCTTGGTAGAGCACCTGGTTTGGGACCAGGGGGTCGCATGTTCAAATCGTGTCATCCCGACCATCTAAAACTTCGAAGCTCCTTGCATAGGCAAGGGCTTTTTTTTTTGCTTATAACTGAAGAGGCAGCTAGCCGAGGTGAGTGATCACCCGGCTTAGCTGCCTTTTGTTTAAGTTTGGTCGTCTTTTGGAATGCTCAATCCCAGTCCATCCGCTACGCCTTGACCGTAAGCGGGATCGGCTTTATAAAAATGCGCAATCTGGCGCAGCTTGATGTCATCTCGCTCGACAGGCTTCATGGCACCGACGATGGTACTGATCAGTCTTGCCCGTTCCTCTTCGCTCATGAGACGGAAGAGATCGCCGGGCTGCGTATAGTGGTCATGATGATTATAGCCGACGCTGTCTGCCTGGCCGGAGACCGCATATGGAGCCGGTTTGTCGGCGGGGGATTCCTTTGGTCCCCCGAAGCTGTTCGGTTCGTAGTAGACGGAACCGCCTCCGTTGCCGTCCGGACGCATCTGACCGTCACGTTGATTATTGTTTACCTCTGCGATCGGCCGGTTGATCGGGAGGGCGTTGTGGTTAGCGCCCACGCGGTAACGATGGGCATCGGAGTAGGCGAAGAGCCGGCCTTGGAGCATTTTGTCCGGCGAGGCTTCAATGCCCGGCACGAAGCTGCCCGGAGAGAAGGTCGCTTGCTCCACCTCAGCGAAATAATTGTCCGGATTGCGGTTAAGTACCATACGGCCGACTTCAATGAGCGGGTAATCCTTTTGCGACCATACCTTCGTTACATCGAACGGATCGAACCGGTACGTATCGGCATCCGCAAGCGGCATGATCTGCACGCACAGCTTCCACGAAGGGAAGTCGCCGCTGGCGATGGCATTGAACAGATCCTCGATATGGTAATCGGGATTTTCGCCTGCGAGCTTCGCGGCCAGCACGGCATCAAGATTCTGGATGCCTTGCTCCGTTTTGAAATGGTATTTCACCCAGACCGCTTCACCAGCCGCATTGACCCATTTGAACGTATGGCTGCCGAAGCCGTGCATGTGGCGAAGCGTCGCCGGAATGCCGCGGTCGGACATAAGAATCGTCACCTGATGCAGCGATTCCGGAGAGAGCGACCAGAAATCCCAGATGGCGTTCGGATTTTTCAAATGGGTTTGCGGGTGGCGCTTCTGCGTATGGATAAAATCCGGAAACTTGATCGCATCCCGGATGAAGAATACCGGCGTATTGTTGCCGACCAGATCGTAGTTGCCTTCTTCGGTATAAAATTTCACGGCAAAACCGCGCGGATCCCTTACCGTATCGGCTGACCCGAGCTCGCCGGCCACCGTCGAGAACCGGATGAACATCGGCGTACGCTTGCCTACTTCGGACAGGAAGCTTGCGCGCGTGTATTGGGTTAAATCATTCGTTACCTCGAAATAGCCGTGCGCGCCCGCCCCCTTGGCATGAACAACCCGCTCGGGGACTCGCTCTCGGTTGAAATGTGCCAGCTTCTCCAGCAGATGCACGTCTTGAATGAGTGTCGGCCCCCGGGCGCCTGCGGTCATGGAGTTCTGGTTATCCCCAACGGGCGCGCCCCAGCTGGTTGTCAGCTTCTTCTCCTTCTCCTTCTCCTCGCTCATTGAACGATCATCCTCCTGTCACGAATAAGACCTAATTAGTATGAACTATGAGTTTCGTCCCTTGGATATGCACGGCGCCTAAGACGCCAGTTGAATTTTTCGTAAAGCAGTGTAAACCGTTTAATATCCAGCCGTCCATCTAGGCACTGGTTTTATGCCGGTTTTACAACCGATATACGCAAAAAACCAGTCGTATCAACGGTTTTGAAGCTTGAAAAAAGCCTGTTGTTTTCATATTGTGAGATGCGCGCAGCGAGTGGTAAGATGACAGAAATAACGATGTACATAGTGAAAAGAGGAATCTTATCATATGGAAACTTTACAAGTAGAGCAACAACTGCCGGTGTGGATTTGGCACCCGGAACGGGAGCAGCGACTCCGCTGCGCGCTGAGCCGCACGTTAACGGCCGCGCAAGAAATTCGTCAAGTCACCTTGCATGTGGCATGCACGGGCGGCGTACGCGTCGTATTGGATAGAAACGTTGTTGCGGAGCTTGCGGAACGAGCCGGCAATGCGGGGGCTTTTACGAGAATTGAAATAGGTGTCATAACGCCCGGCGAGCACGAGCTTCGACTGGAAATGGATTGCAGCGCGATCATTCCGATTTACGAAGTGAATCATTATTTGTGGAGCCGCCGAGTCGGCGTCATCGCCTTCCTGCAGGGCGAAGGGCTTTGGCTCGCGACGGATGAAGAATGGCAAGCGGAAGACACGGCTGCCGCGCGAATCTGCCTGCTTGGGGAGGAGCCGTTCGGCGATCTGGAGAACAGCCCTGCCGCATTTGCGGCGGGGGGCTTCGGCGATATTGCGGCGTACAACCTTGAAGCCGTAACGGTGCTGGACGCGTCGGCCTTGGAGGCGAGCGTATCTGGCGGCAGTGTGCGGGTAAGCGGCTTTCATGGTCAGGATGGCTGGCTAGTCAAGCCTGAACAGGAGAAGCTGGAGCTTTTCTACCACCTGCGCAAGCAGAATGAGTGGAAAGCGATGAGGCAGCTGCAGTTGAAGATGGAGCTGGAAGGCGCATCTACGGTGAGGGTTGATTTATTGGCGGAGCATAATTGCCGGTTTGCCGTATCCAACCGAGGCGAAGAGCCGGTCAAGCTGCTTTGGAACGGCGCCGAATCGCTGATGGAGCTCGCCCATTACGACGGGTGCATCACGGAATGGCTCGTCGTGCCTCCCGGGGAGACCGTCTATACGCTGCCGCAAGGTTGCCGATATATTCAGCTTTACGTGCTTGGCGAGCAGGGAAGGCCTTTCGCGCTGGAGTTTGCGTTCCAAACGGTGCATGTGGCACTGCGTCAGGTTGGCAGGCTGCAAAGCGAAGATGCGCAGCTGAATGAGATTTTCGAAGTGTCTGCGCATACGAGTCGGATTTGCCATCAAATCGGGTTATGGGACGGCATTAAGCGGGACCGGCTGAACTGGACGTTCGATTTCTATTTGGCGGCGAAATCCTGCTACTTCCTTTGGGACGATACGAAGGTCATTCAGCGGGCCGTCAGGGAGCTGGGAGAGGGCACGCCAAGCGGGCACTGGATGAACGGCATTTGCGAATATACGCTGTGGTGGCTGAAGACGGTCTGTGAGTACTATGTTCAAACCGGCGATCAATCATTTGTGCTGGAGATGAAGGAACCGCTGCAGCGTCATATCGAATGGGTACGGCAAAATACAAGGCCTGGCGAAGGTCTGTTGGAGCAGGACGTCATCCTGATCGAGTGGGTACCGCTGACGCAAGAGGAGCGGGTCACCGCGATGCAGGCGATCTATGCGCTGACGCACGCCGATCTGGTCAAGCTATCCGCGGATATGCCGGAGCTCGAGCTTGCGCCGCTATTGGATTGGCCGATGAGAAAGCTGTCCTCGGAGGATTTCTTAAAGGAGCCATTTGCGCTGGCGGTAAAGGTGCTCGGCATCGCGAGCGGATACGTTTCGGCGGAGGCGGCCGAAGCTTTCCTGGACAGCTACGTGCTCGCGGATCCGATCACGCCGCTCTCGGCCTATCAGCTGGCAGAGTGCTATTCGCGATATGGGAAGCATGAGCGGGCATATGAGATCATTTCGGTCGTTTGGGGCGGAATGCTGAAGCAAGGGGCGACGACATTCTGGGAGTCCTACACGCACGGGAGAGGAAGCGAAGAGCGCGATTTTCACGATGCGCTGACGACGTATACGGCGTATGGCTCCTATCGGATGAGCTTGTGCCATGCTTGGTCTAGCACGCCGGTCAAATGGATCGGGGAAGTCGTGCTCGGCGTGCAGCCGCTTGAGCCGGGCTACAAGACCGTGAAGGTTTCGCCGAAGCCTGTCGGCGGCATCCGCGCTTGCAGCGGTACGGTAAACACGCCGCATGGGGCGATTAACGTGAGATGGCATGTAGATGCGAACGACCGGGTGTGCACGCATGTCACTGCGCCGCCGGGCGTGCAGGTTGTGGAGTAAAGCAAAAATCACGGATTAGAGGTAAGGGGAGATCAGGCTCCCCTTACCTCTTTTTTTTCGTTGAGGATCCTTTCAAGGCTGTAAGATTGATGAAAGCCGAATCAATAGGTGAAATGGGGGAATCCGGCTACACTCGAAACAGAACAACGGCAGTACCATTTGACCAACCAAGGAGAGATCAATGATGAATAAGAAAATCGCGCTAGGCGTCCTGTTTGGCGGCGCATCGACGGAGTATGCGGTATCGCTGTCATCCGCGGCCGCCGTCATCAAGCATCTGGACCGTTCGAAATACGACTTGATTCTGATCGGCATCACGAGAGATGGCCGCTGGTTCCGTTACTTCGGCGACGAAGAAGGTATCCGCGAGGATCGCTGGCACTCGAATCCGGGCTGCATCCCAGCCTTTCTGTCGCCGGACCGGTCGATGAAAGGATTATTCGAGCTGGCCGGGACGGAATACCGGTTCACGCCAATCGATGTCGTATTCCCCGTGCTGCACGGCAAGAACGGGGAGGACGGCACGCTGCAGGGGTTGCTGGAGCTGGCGGATCTCCCGTTCGTAGGCTGCGGCTCGCTATCGTCGGCGATTTGCATGGATAAAGCGATCGCTAAGACGCTCGTCGAAGCGGCTGGCATCTCAGTGCCGCCTGCCGTCGTGCTGACCGCGGCACAATGGGCAAACGGAGACCGTGCCAGCTTGGAGCATTTGCCGTTCCCAGTCTATGTCAAGCCCGCCCGCTCCGGCTCCTCCATCGGCATCACCAAGGCGCACGATCCGACTGAGCTGAAGGCCGGCATTGATGTCGCTTTTCAACATGACGATAAAATCGTCTTAGAAACGCATATCGACGGGGTTGAAATCGGGTGCGCGGTGCTTGGCGGAACGAATCTCATCGTGGGAGAGCTTGACGAAATCGAGCTGCAAGGCGGCTTCTTCGACTACGAAGAGAAATATACGCTGCATACCTCGTCCATCCACCTTCCGGCCCGCATCGGAAACACAAAGGAGGAAGAGGCGCGGGAGACGGCGCTGCGGATCTATCGGACGCTCGGCTGCCGAGGATTCGCGCGCGTGGATCTTTTCCTTTCGCATGACGGCACGCTGTATTTTAACGAAGTGAACACGATTCCCGGATTTACGGCTGCTAGCCGCTATCCGAACATGATGCGTGCGGCGGGGCTCGAATTTCCGGACCTGCTAGACAGGCTCGTTTCGGAGGCGCTGAACGATCGGCCCGACGGTCATCTTACAACGCTGTAAGGGAGTTGAAAGCCGGATCAATAGGAGATGCGCGCTGTTCGTTTTACACTTAGCTTGTGAAATCAAGATGAAACGAAGGAGAGCCGCATATGATACCGATTACGAGAAACTCTATAGATAGCAAGACGATTACATTGCGAAGCGGCGTTCCGTTGGCGAACGCGTACCGGACGGTTTATCTGAACGAGGAGCAGGTAGGCTGCGGTAATTTGATTCTGGTCAACGCTGACCATCCCGTAAGGAAAGTCGAGCCGCGACTCGCGCCCGTAGCCGGTAAACTGCTAATGGCGGCAGGCAAGGAGGAGCCGGACGTCGCGCTGGACACTGTCAGTCTCGCGCAGCTGACGGCACTGCTGGATGCGTGCGGCGCGAGAAAAAAGATTGTCGTCGTGAGCGGCTACCGCTCGAAAGACGTGCAGCGGATGATTTTCATGGACACCTTGGTGAAACGCGGTCCGGCGTATACCGAAAGCTACGTCGCATTGCCCGGCGCGAGCGAGCATCAAACCGGCCTGGCCGTCGACGTCGGCCTTGCGAGCCGGCGGCTTCATTACATCGCCCCGTCCTTCGGTGAGGGATCGGCCGATGCCGGACGGTTCAAACGCTTGGCGCCGGCGTACGGCTTCATCCAGCGCTACGAGGAAGAGAAGACGCCGATCACGGGCATCGCTTGCGAGCCGTGGCATTATCGGTACGTCGGCTATCCGCATGCGGCCGTCATGACGGACAAGAACCTGTGCCTTGAGGAATACACGGCGTTTCTGAAAAAGCATGCGTTCGCCTCGGAACATTTGATTGTCGAAGATGGCGATCGGCGGTTCGAGATTTACTATGTGGAAGCGGCACCCGGCCTTACGGCTGTTCCGGTTCCCAACGATAAAGACGCGGAATGGGACGTGTCCGGCAATAACGTGGATGGCTTCGTCGTTACAGCCTCCTACCGAAAGGAGCCGCGAAGACATGGCCGCTGACCGCAGCTACGGTTGGATAGATCTCGTAAAACTAGCCGCAGCGGTGCTCGTCATCGCCAATCATACGGGACCGCTGACCTCGTGGAGCGAGGAAGCCGACTTTGTCCTTACTAATATCATTTCGCGTCTTGCCGTGCCCTTCTTCTTCATGGCGTCCGGGTTCTTCCTCTTTCGTGCAGCGAAAGAAGGGATCCGGAATAAACCGTCGCTCAGAAAATTCATGGTTCGGATCGGCGGATTGTATGCGCTAGGCATCCTGCTGTATTTGCCGGTGAACGTGTACGCCGGACATTTCGGCCCCGATTCGACGGCCGGCGCGATCCTGAAGGAGATCGCATTCGGCGGAACATTCTATCATCTGTGGTACTTGCCCGCGCTGCTGCTCGGAACCGCGATCGTTTACATGTTGCGGCTCCGGCTGCAGGACCGTACGGTGCTGGTAGTGACAGGGGCTCTGTATGCCATTGGCATGTTCGGCGACAGCTATTACGGCGTCGCTGCCCGTGTCGACGCGTTGGCGGTCTTCTATGCGCAGCTATTCGATGCCTTCGGCCAGACGCGAAACGGACTGTTCTTCGCTCCGTTCTTCATCGCGCTCGGCGCGTTTATCGGGAACGCCGCGTCGAATACGGCGAGCCGCCGCTCCGCCCGCTGGTACGGCGGAATGTTCCTGATCTCGTTCTCCCTGCTTCTGGCAGAAGGTACCGCGCTCCATCGTCTAGGCCTCCAGCTTCATGAGGTCATGTACGTGGCGCTCGTCCCTGCCGCGTATGCTCTGTTTCGTCTCCTGACGGTCCGTAGCGTCAGGGGGCACCGCCGAGTTCGCTATATGAGCACGGCGGTGTACTTGCTCCATCCCCTTGCGATCGTGCTTGTACGGGGAGCCGCCAAGCTTCTCGGCATCCAGACGGTCGTGATCGGCAACAGCTTCGCGTTCTTCGCCGCGGTGACGATCGCATCGCTGCTGCCCGCCGCCATGCTTGCCATCATTTCGGTGCCTCGCTCATCGCCGATGCCAGGCAACCCGAGGGCATGGGTGCAAATCGATCTGTCGAATTTGGATCACAATGCGCGCGTGCTGAAGCAGGCGCTTCCAGATGGGACGAGCCTGATGGCGGTCGTGAAGGCAAACGCGTACGGCCATGGCAGCGTCGGGATCGCCAAACGGCTGCAGCGCGGAGGCATCCGCCAGTTCGCGGTCGCGGAAGTCGGCGAGGCGGTCGAGCTGCGGAAGGCAGGCGTGAAAGGCGACATTCTCATCCTCGGCTACACGCCCACGGAGAGGCTGAATGAGCTAATCTGGTATAATATTACACAAACGGTCATTCACGCCGACGATGCTCAGCGCCTGCAGGCGCACGGCGGCAAGTTCAAGGTGCACGTCAAAATCGATACCGGCATGAACCGGCTCGGCGAACAGTTCGACCGCCAAGAGGAACTACTGTCGATGTACCGGCACAGCCGGCTTCAGGTGACGGGCACGTACAGCCACCTTGCGGAAGCCGACAGCCTCGATCCGTACGATATCGCATTCAGCCGGAAACAGATCGACCGGTTTCGGCATGCTGTTGACCTGATCTTGGCGGCGGGCTTTAATCCGGGCCGGCTGCATTTGCAAAGCAGCTACGGCATCCTGAACTTTCCCGACCTTGAGATGGATCTGGCGCGTCCCGGCATCGCCCTTTACGGACTGCTGTCTACCGAAGGCGGCGCAACACGGACCAAGATTGACCTGCGGCCCGTCCTCTCGCTGAAAGCGAGCGTCTCGCGGGTTCACCTCGTCAAGTCGGGCGAATTCGTTGGCTACGGCAGAAGTTTCGCGGCGGCTGCCGATACGATGGTCGCGACGGTTGCGATCGGGTATGCGGACGGCATTCCGCGCGAGCTTTCCGGGCGGGGAGGCAGCGTGCTGATCCACGGAAGACGAGCGCCGATCATCGGCCGAATCTGCATGGACCAGCTGACCGTGGACGTCAGCGGCATTCCGGACGTCCGCCAGGGCGACATCGCGACGATCATCGGAGAGGACGGCGCCGAGCGGATTACCGCAGGCGAGATCGCCATGAGGACCGGGACCATTACGAACGAAATCGTCTGTTCGATGGGGACGCGGGCGGCGAAGCGTTTCGTCTCCGAGCCGGAGCGTCGTCCCGCCGCTAAGACGCTGGCCGGAGCCGGCATTCATGCGCCGCAGTAACAAGGAGGGAGAACATGTACGACATCATGATCGTCGAGGACGACGGCAAAATCGCTTCGATGCTCGAGGCCCATATCCGGAAATATGGCTACAACGGCATTGTCATCGATGACTTCGACCGCGTGCTTGACCGGTTTCGGGAGCTCGAGCCCCATATGGTGCTGCTCGACATCAATTTGCCCAGCTTCGACGGTTATTATTGGTGCCGTCAAATTCGGGCGATATCCACCTGCCCGATCATTGTCATCTCGGCCCGCAGCGGCAAGATGGACCAATTGATGGCGCTGGAAAACGGCGCCGACGATTACATGACCAAGCCGTTCCATTACGAGATCGTCATGGCCAAAATCCGCAATCAGCTTCGCCGGGCATACGGCGAATTTGCCGCTAAAGAACGGGTGGTTAGCCAAGCCGGCCTTCTGCTTTATCCGGAACGAATGGAGCTTCACTTGAACGGCAAGTCAATCGTTATAAGCAAGAAAGAAACCGTGCTGCTGGAAACGCTGCTGGAGCGCAGCCCCCGCGTCGTGAGCCGGGAGACGATCTTGGACAAGCTGTGGGACGATACGTTCGTAGACGACAATACGCTTAGCGTCAACATCACTCGCATCCGCAAGCGGCTGGCGGAGCTGGGAATCGAGCAGGCCCTGGAGACCGTCCGCGGGTCAGGCTACCGCCTGAATCCGATATGGTTGGAAGAAGGCGCGCGATGAAGCTTTTTTTGCGAGAGCATCTGCCTCTGGTTTGCTGGTCTGCGGCGCAATGGGCCGTCGTGCTGCTCATCTACAGGCTCGGCGGCTTCGAAAAGCTGTCGACGGCGGTTTATGCCGTCTTTTTGTGCGCGGTGCTGTTCAGCTGCTACCTGGCCATCCGTTATATTACGCATCGCGGCTTCTATGCCAGGCTGACGAACCGGCTGGCTTCCCTAGGGCAGTCGGTTGGCCGCCGGGAGCAGTCGCCGCTGCCCTCCGCGCTCGGCCGGCTGTTGGACGCCCAGTACAGCCACTATCGGAACGAGATCCAGGCGTGGGAGCGCAAGCAACGGGAGCATTTGATCTTCATCAACCAATGGGCGCACCAGATGAAGACGCCGCTGTCCGTCATCGAGATGATTACGCAGGACGAAGACGACGAGCGCCTCCAAAGCATTTCGGAAGAGGTCGACCGGATGCGGCACGGCATCGAAATGATGCTGTATACGGCTAGGCTCGAGACGTTCGAGCAGGATTTCAGCGTGGAAGCCGTATCGCTGCGGCAAGTCGCGAACGAGGCGGTGCACGAGTACAAGCGGCTGTTCATTCGCAGCCACGTCTATCCCGAAGTGAACGTCGACGAACGTTTCATCGTGCAAACCGACGCCAAATGGCTTCGGTTTGTTGTGCTGCAGTTGTTATCCAACGCCATCAAGTATTCGTCCGGCAGCGGCGGCAAGGTCGCAGTCACGGCGTTTGAGCGGGACGGCACGCCGGTATTCGAAGTCCGCGACCGTGGCGTCGGCATTCCGAAGGCAGACCTGAAACGCGTGTTTCAGGCCTTTTATACGGGCGAGAACGGGAGGTCGTTTAAAGAGTCGACCGGAATGGGGCTGTATTTGGCAAGCGAGGTCGCGAAGAAGCTCGACTTGCGGCTGGAGCTGGAATCGGAGGTCGGCGCAGGCACGACGGTGCGCATCGTGTTCGGCCGCAACCTTACAACGTTGTAAGCTTGGTGAAAGCCTGAGCAATAGGAGCACGGCGCCCTAAGAGGGTACACTGGTGGCAACAGGCATTCAAGGAGGACCAAAAGAATGGATCTGCTAACCGTCCGTAATCTCGGTAAAATCTATACAGGAGCCGTCTCGTACGAGGCGCTTGCGGATATTAACCTAACGGTTGACAAGGGCGAATTCGTCGGCATCATGGGGCCGTCCGGAAGCGGGAAGACGACGCTGCTCAACATGGTATCGACGATCGACCGGCCGACGTCCGGCGAAGTTCGGATCGCGGGCGAGGACCCTTTCAAGCTGACCTACGACCAATTGGCACTATTTCGGCGCCGTGAGCTCGGCTTCGTGTTTCAGGCTTACAACCTGCTGCAGACGCTGACCGTCAAGGAAAACATTATGCTGCCGCTCGTGCTGGACGGCCTGCCGCTGGCCGACATGAATCGCCGCGCGGATGAGCTCGCGGAGAAGCTTGGCATCGCTTCGATCATGGGCAAGCGCACCTACGAGATTTCCGGCGGACAGGCTCAGCGGACGGCGATTGCCCGCGCCCTTATCCACCGGCCTAAGCTTGTGCTGGCGGACGAACCGACCGGCAATTTAGATTCCAAGGCCGCGCGGGACGTGATGGGAATTTTGGAGAAGCGAAACGCGGAAGACCGCACGACCATGCTGCTAGTGACGCACGATGCGGCCGCGGCCAGCTACTGCAACCGCGTCATCTTCATCAAGGATGGCCGCTTGTACAACGAGATCCACTGCGGGGACAGCCGCGCCGCGTTCTACCAGCGGATCATCGACCTGCTGTCGGTGATGGGAGGGAACGACAATGAATTTTCGCCAGTTCGCCATTCATAACATCCTGCGCAACAAGCGGATTTACATGGCGCATTTTCTCAGCAGCGCGTTCTCGGTCATGATCTTCTTCACGTACGCACTGCTGCTGTTTCATCCGGATTTGCAAGGGGAGCTGGTGTCGTCGAGCGGAACGATGAGCAGGCTCGGGACGATCGGCTTGCAGGTTTCGGAAGTCATTATTTTCGTCTTTTCGTTCTTCTTCCTTTTCTATTCGGTAGGCGCGTTTCTGAAGCTGCGCAAAAAGGAGTTCGGCATTCTCATTCTGCTCGGCATGTCGAAGCGGCAGTTGAACCGGATGCTCTTCGCCGAGAATGCGTGGCTTGGCTTCGCCGCCCTCTTATTCGGAATCGGAGCCGGGCTGGTGTTCGCCAAGCTGATCCTGCTCGGGAGCGCGCAGCTGCTGTCGATCGAGAACGGCCTGCGTTTCTATGTCCCGCTGAAAGCTGTGCTGCTGACGATTGCCGCGTTTGGCGCGCTGTTCCTGATGATCGCGTGGCTGACCTCCGTCATGGCGGGCAAGAAAGATGTGGCCGAATTGATGCTGGCGGAGGACAAACCGAAGCCCGAACCGGTCGCTTCGATCGGCTTATCGGCGTTATCGATTTTTCTATTGGCTGGAGGATATGGCCTCGTGCTCGATTTTGCGATCAACCGCCATTTTTCCTTCTTGCAGGTGCTCGTCGGCGTCGTCGTTACGATCGCCGGCACGTACCTGTTGTTCACCCAAACGAGCGTGCATGGGCTGCGTATGCTAAGAGGCAGGAAGCTGTTTTTTCGCAGGACGAACATGCTTACGTTGTCGGAACTAACGTACCGGATGCGAGACAACGCGGCTACGTTCTTCATCGTGTCGGTCGTCTCGGCGGTGGCGTTTACCGGCATCGGCACGACGCTCGCGCTCGGCGACCCCGGGCTGGCCTCTATGAGCAATCCGTATGCTTACAGCTACAGGGCCGGCCTGGATGAGAAGATCACGAAGCAGAAGGTTGAGGTCATCGGCAGAACGCTGACCGAGGCCGGCCACTCGTATAACGTGCGCCTCGTGACGGCGCTGCAGACCGACACCAGCTACACGTTGGTCAAATTGAGCGAATACAACGCTTTGGCGGCTGAGCTCGGCTATCCAACCGAAATGCTGAGAGGCGACGACGAAATGATCCTCACGCCGGCTTACTTGTGGCAGAAAGAGGATTGGGATCAAGCCGGCATTCCGCCAGGGGACGAGACGTTCACTCCGGGCAACGGAGAGGCAGCGATGCCTGTCTTCAACCTGGCCTTAGGCGACCAGAAAGCAAGCCCGCATGTCGTCAAGTACGCTTCCCAGATCGTCGTGCCGGAAATCGGTTATGCCGGTACGATGGTCGTGACGGACGGGTTATATGACCGGCTGCTTCAAGGCTTTAACGATACTTCGCAGCTTTACAGTCAATATCTCTTTACCGTGCCGGATTGGCAGAAGACCGTCGGCTTGTCGAGGCTGCTCACGGAACGCATCAATAACGACGGCGCCGACGGCGACTACTTGCGTTCACTCGCGCTTGAATGGGTGTCGTCCAAGCAGGAGAACGGCATGCTGTTCATCGTCAGCGGCCTTGTCGGCATTGTGTTTTTCACCTTCGCCGCGAGCACGATCTATTTTCGGCTGTACGCGGATTTGGATCGAGACGAGAGGCAGTACGGCATGATGGCCAAGGTCGGTCTGAGCGGCAAGGAGCTGAGCCGGATCATGACGCGGCAGCTGCTGCTCATGTTTTTCGTGCCGCTCGCCATGGCCCTGGTGCACAGCTCGGTCGCGTTCTTTGCGCTGCAGATGCTCGTCGACTATTCCGTCGTGACGCATTCGCTTGTTATTTTCGCTTCGTTCGCGGCCATTCAGCTGGTCTATTTCCTGATTGCGAGGTGGCGCGTGATCGAGCATTTGAGACGCAAGCTGGCGTAGCCCGGCCTGTCTCGATGATCGCGGCGGCAAGTGGCGAGTGCCGCAGGAAATGCGGTATCATTGTAAAAAACGGTGCAAGGAGCGTGACCGGAGTGGAGCTGCTAAAGCAGAAAATCATACAGGAAGGCATCGTACTGGACGGCGGCGTGCTGAAAGTCGATTCGTTCCTGAATCACCAGGTGGACCCGGAGCTGATGATGGAGATCGGGCGGACGTTCGCGCGTCTCTTCCGGGACAGCGGCGTGACGCGGATCATGACGATCGAGTCTTCCGGCATCGCGCCGGCCGTGCTGACGGCGCTCGAGCTGGGCGTGCCGATGGTGTTTGCGCGCAAACGGAAATCGCTGACGCTTCAAGAGGATCTGTACACGGAGAAGGTGTACTCGTTCACGAAGAGGGAGGAGAGCGAAGTAACGGTGTCGAAGAAATTCCTCGCGCCGGCTGAACGCGTGCTCATCATTGATGACTTTCTCGCCAACGGGGAGGCGGCGCTCGGCATGGCCCGCATTATCCGGCAGGCTGGCGCCGAAGTCGCCGGTATCGGGATCGTGATCGAGAAATCGTTTCAAGCCGGGCGCGGCAAGCTGCTGGAACAGGGGTACCGCGTGGAGTCGCTTGCGCGCATTGCTTCGTTGGAAGGCGGCAAAGCAGCGTTCGTATGAATGAAAAATAGAAACGTCCTCGCCTTAGCGGCTGAGGACGTTTTCTTCATTAGGCGAAGCTTCTACGGATGTTCTGCCGTTCAACTGAAACAGGGCTCGCGCAATCGAGACCGTTAACCGATAGAAAATGAAATACATCGTTGCCGAGATCAAGCCGTCGAAAATATAGAGCGATGCGCTAGGCTCGTCTATATTGATGTTTATCAATCGATTGGATGCATACTTCATAAAAAACAAGATAATGACCGGAATGGACAAGGCGCTGATCGATCGGCCCTGTTTCTGAATGTCGTTTTTCTGAAAGTGGCTTCCCATGATGTAGAAGGTGGAAGGAACGCCGTAAAAATTATAGATGGGAATCAACATGCAAGCAAGCGACTTTACCGGAGAGCGGGGGTAGCCTGGAATGAGGCGATTCAAGTCAGCATGAACCCGATAAATCCAGATGAGGTAGATTACGAGTATAATCAGATACAGTACGGCTAACAAAAACGAAATCTTGTCATTAATGGACATGACATAATCGGCGTAGAAGCTTTCGCTCGCCGCATACGCGAACGAGCCGGCCAAGTCTAGCAAGGAAAGCACAACTAACGCCCCGAGCATGATTTTTAATAAAGCGGACATCCGTTCCGATTTGAGTTTCAAGTTAAGCGAGCTCCTATTCAAGTTTATGATCTTTATCTAGTGTTCCCAAACCCGCAATCGCTAGACCCAGGTTTGCTTAAGCATGCGCAAATAGCGGTTAAGCGCTTCCGAGAAGCTGTCGGTTCCGGCGTCCAGCCGAAGAAGCAGCGTACATAGCGTATCCGCCATCTCATTGCTGTATGGTGAGGCCCAGCGTCTCCGGTTGCCGGACCAGAACAGGCGCGAGGCGCTGCGGGCGAGCGTTTGCCGCATTTCCTCATTGTGGCTGAGGGCCAGAATGCGGCTGAGAAAATCAAGCTCTAGACGGCATAGCGCGATTTCATCGACGCCGGCGTCCAGCTGCGCGTTCAGCTCTTCGAGCAGCTGGCGGGAGAGCTCTCCAAGCGCTGCTTTATCGCGCATGCGAACACTGGTTACCGCGAATAGCAGCAGCGCGGCAACCAGTTCCAGCAGATCGCCGACCCGCTGGGCCGATGAATCCAGCACCAGCACGCCGTGCTTCGGGATGATGCGCAGGAAGCCTTCGTTCTCAAGCTGCTGCAGCGCGGCCCGAACCGGCGTGCGGCTCATGTCGAGCTGGCTGCTCAGCTGAACCTCGGAGGTGACGCTGCCTTTGGCAAGTACGCCCGTTACGATTTGCTCATAGATGCGATGATACGCTTCATCGCGCAGCGAGTGGCGGGACATGTTCGGCCATTCTCCTCCTGTCCTGTTGTTAAGTGGTAGTATAACATAGGAATTAACCCAAAAGCCCTTGATATACAAGGGTTTTTCTTGTTTTTTAAGGCAATTGGATCCAATTTGATAAGGAATGGATTGCAGCCGCAACCAAGCTGTCGTAGGAAGTCACTCCTCAAATAAGTGGTAGTCTGGTGGTAGCGCATATGGAAGTATTTTTTTTTTATGATAGTACATAAGCGATTGGTTCCGTTCGGGCTTGGGGAAGATTCGGAAAGCCAAAAATATGTGAAGAATCACCATTTGATAAAGTCCGCAGCCTTGATCCCGTTCATGTAAGTGGTTTGATTTGACCGGTGTAACTGCAGTTGCAGCATCAGTTAGCTGGAGTTTAACTTCGTCCATTGTACAGCAAGCGATAGACAAAAAAATAACCCGAGGAGGCCACTATGCTTAAAAAGTCTACGCTGTCATTTTTGGTATACATTTTATTATCATCAAATCTCCCAATGATCGGTGAGTTTGTACAAAGCAAAGCCCACGCTGAATCATTGGAAATCGTAGTAACGAACACATCCGCAATCATCGATGGCAATATTGGCAGTGTATCCATGCTAAAAGCGGAACCGGGACCCCTCAACGATCCTACCATCTCTTTTATGGAGGCGCTGAAGGCGGTCAATAATACTGGGCCAGGTTACACTATTCGGTTCGATCCGTCGCTTAAGGGGAAAGAGATCGACCTGCCTACGCCAACGTTAGCCCTAACGGATAAGGGGTATGACAACACTGCAGCCGTGTTGGATGTTCCTTTCACGACGATAGACGGGGATGTCGACGGCAACTCAAAACCCGACATCATGCTAAAAGCATTTGATTGGACGATAATCGATAATAAATTGTGGTATATCTATTCTCTTGGAATCAATTCCGATCACAATGTCATCAAAAACCTTGCCATATCCGGTATTGTGATAGACAAAGCCGGTGCTTTCGAAAACAAGATTATTGGAAATTACGTAGGTTTAACTTTGGAGAGTCAATCCAGAGGGCATGTAGCCAGCGGTATTAATATAGGTTTCGACGCACATCACAACGTAGTTGAAGGAAATCATATTGCGGGATTAAAAAATGACGTTGGTGGAACGAGAGGTCGCGGCATCGGCGTCGATATATACGAGAACGCCAACAACAACATTCTGAAAAACAACTGGATCGGCATTAGCCCGGACGGAGCGGCTATTCCGAATGATATCGGCGTAATGCTCGAATTAGGAGCCCATCACAATCTGATCGGAGGCTCACGGAGCACGTCCCAGTGCGAAGAGACCTGTAATGTCATAAGCGGAAATAGCGTGGCAGGCATTTATATCACGGATCCCAACACAAAGGATAACCAAATAAGCGGTAATTATATCGGCGTCAATGCAGCCGGTACAGGTGCGCTTCCAAATGGGGTTGATGGTGGCGTATTCATAACCAATCAAGCCAGTTATAACGTAATCGGGGGGCTTCGAGGCACAAGCTTCTGCCAATTCGAATGCAATCTCATCTCAGGAAATGCAGGACCGGGCGTTTTCCTAAAAGACCCCGGAACCATGCAAAATAAAATAAACGGCAATTATATCGGAACCGGAATAGACGGAATAGCCGCGTTTCCGAACATTTACGGCATTCTCATCTTGGACGGCCCCAGCAAAAACACCGTGGGCAGCGTAGATGTCGCAGAGCCGTATTCTTGCGCTCCGAATTGCAATGTCATTCGCCATAATCGCAATGATGGCGTGGCCGTATCCGGACCGGACAGCATTGGCAATTCTATCCGCGGCAACGAGATCGGAGAGAACGAGGGATTAGGCATTAATCTGGCAGGGAGCGACGTCTCGAATGACAATAAAGTAACGCCGAATGACGTACCTAACGATTCCGACAGCGGTCCTAACGATCTCATGAATTTTCCGACGGGCGTGGCCGCCCATTACAATACGAAAACAGCCAAAACAACGGTAAGCGGATGGCTGGATCATAGCGGCGCGAATAACGCCGTCGTTGACGTCTATGCCGTCAAAACCCTCGATCCCGGAGGTTTCGGGGAAGGGGAACGGTATTTGGGTTCGACCAAGCCGTCCAAAGACGGGGCGTGGCGACTGGAGCTCAATGGGCAATTGCCGACAGGGTATTCCTTTGTCTCCGCCACGGCGACTTCCGCCTCGGGATCGACTTCGGAATTCTCGGCCGTCTGCGGCGATCCGGATCGTAACGGCAATCCCGATAATGACGGCGATACGTTATGTGACGATTGGGAAAAGAAAGGAATCGACTACAATGGAGATGGCTTCTCCGATATTTTATTGACCGACGCCAATCCCGATCGGCCGGATATTTACGTTGATGTCGATTATATGGTCGATAACGGAAATGGGCCTTCTCCGAACCTCAACGATCCAACCTTCAATTTACCCCATAGCCACAAACCGAAGGATGAAGCGCTCGCAGAGGTCATCGACGCTTTCGACCGCAATGGAGTCAGTCTTCATATCACGCCGGGGGAAGAGATGGAACCTATCGCTGAAGATGGAAATCTTGGAAATCTTGGTATTCTTCCAATCTCTGATCTTTCTTCAACGCCCGGTGCCGTCGCTACATTTGCCGATCTTAAGATGGGGAAGACAGGTAGCGCATGCGGGGAGCAAAGCAACGCGCATTTCGGTACGCAGGATGATCGAAAGGTCGATCAAAATCACGCCAATTGCGAGAATATTCTAGGAGCGCTACGTTTGAGTTTCCGGTATGCCATTTTCGGACACCATATTGCTGAAGAATACGACCCTAATGCTTTGGTTGGTCACACCGGCGTAGCAGAATCGTCCGGAAACGATTTCTTTATCGCGCTTGGTTTTATTGAAAGGTACGCTAGGGACGTTGCTAATTCATTCAAATCGGCTACGCCGCAGGAGATTCAGAAGATTTATGATCGGGAAGTCATCGATCTGCAAGCGGCTACCTTTATGCACGAATTAGGCCATACGCTTGGTCTTGGCCATGGAGGCACCCTGGTTCCCTCCCAGGTTCCCTTTTTCGATGCTAATTATAAACCGAACTATTTCAGCGTCATGAATTACGCCTACCAATTCAACGGTCGTGGTAAACCGGCAAAAAACTATATCGGTGAGGTCGATTCGACGGGGCAAGTAAGAGTAAACCGTCCGCTGGACTATTCGAAGGGTACGGCCCTGCCGCTGAAGGAGCTCGAATTGAATGAATTCGAGGGAATTGTAGTCCCGCAGGCAGGATGGCCTAATGTTTTATTCCAATCAAAAGGTGTAAAATACGTAGCGCCTGCAGAACAAGGGATAGACTGGAACATGAACGGCATACCGGAAGAAGACACCATGGAGGACCTGAACAACGATGGGATAGTAGAAGAGATGCTTGATCACGACGATTGGAGAAATCTGGATTACGATTTCCGGGGATCAGTCGCAAAGGGTGACGCGCAGTTTGGCAAAAACAATGAACCGGAGCTTACCAACAAAGATTATCTAACACTTATCTTAGGCGACGATTTCGATGACGATGGGACGACAACGAGAACCGATAATTGTCCAGTCATCTCCAACCCTGGGCAAGAGGATAGCGACGGCGATTCCATCGGTGATGCCTGTTCGTTGGCAAACTTATCCTTCCAATCCAAAATGCCGGTGAACACTGTGAACAGCGCAACCGTTACCTTGTATAACCCAGCGCCCGTCGGCGGTGTCCATGTGGTATTAGAAAGCAGCGATCCGGCCATTGCCGAAGTACCCTCTATAGTCACGATCCCAGCAGGGGGACGCATTGCCACCTTTGATATATCGTCGAAACAGACGAAGGGCGTCGTTACTATATCTGCACACTTTGGATCAAGTGCTTTATCTCAAGAGTTGAAAGTGATAGTGAATGTTCCGTCATCGACGTCACCGATATCGTATCTCTATGAAGATGGAGGCGAAATTAATCAGGCTTACGACGAAAGCTTAAACCCTTCAGTCAGCGGTGACGGATCGACCATTGTAAGCATGGACAATAATTGTCTCACGGCCGACTGTACTTACGGAATAAGTATCTTTAGTAGTGATGGTGAAAATAAACGCATCGAAGTTCCGAGTGCATGGTTACCGGTTGTCTCGTATGACGGACAATATATTTTATACTCGGAAGCAGATGATAGCCCCTGGTTGTTTCAACAACATTCCTTATATCTTTATGATGATCATACCGAATAAACGATTCTAATCACAGATAGAATAGCATTCAGTACTCAAATGATTGATCCCATCGCTGATGTAAGTCATGAAGGACGGAAACCACAGTATGCGATCAGCGCGAATGGCAGATTTATCGCTTATTTCGAACAGACGAGAATTGATTCTATTCATTCTGTGCAAATTGACCTCATCGTGATGGATAGGCAAACAGGGTTAAAGGAGCCAATCGTAAAATCGTTGTACCCAATCAGCGACATTTACAATCTTCATACATCCGAAATTTCCATGTCGGCAGACGGACGGTACATTGCGTTTACCACGAGCAAAATCGATCCGTTAGGAGCGGATTTTGACCAGAAGAACCGAGTCTTCATTTACGATACGAAGTTAAGAAAGTTCAAGCCTGTCGGAACGAAGGTGGACGGTTCGAGCGGCAATGTTTCCGGGTACTTTCCTTCTATTAGTCCGGATGGGCGATATGTGGCTTTTGCTTCCAAGGATACTGATTTGTTTAATGGAGATACGTCTTATACGTATAATATATTCGTTTACGATCGGGAATTAAGCACGACGAGAGTGGTTATGACTCCCGGAGAAAATACCGTATTCGCTCCCACTCTCCAAATTACCGCGGGCGGAACGGGCGTCATCTATGACTGGGAACATCAAATCTATTATACCGATCTGGGCGGAGGAGACCCGGTTCTCGTCACGCACTCGCCTGCGGGAGAGCCTAGCAACGGTTGGAGCGGTTTATATGATTCTTTGAGCAGCAGTGCCGACGGGAGAACCTTGGCATTCGCTAGTAATGCAACCAATTTGGCGGAACCGGAACGTGCTTTAGAGTACATTAATTCAAGTTATACGTATCGTGCGGATACGAGCAAACTCATTTCCGCCTCACATCCGCCCTTATGGCCGGTAGGTGCGTCACTCGCCTCCCCGGAGCAAGGGACGAAGTACATCATGCTTCAATGGCCGGCCGTTACCGGTACGGATGTTGCCTTTTATCAAATTTATCGAAACGGCGAACTGATCAGCTTGCAAAAGGAAACGTACTTTATGGACACCGGTCTTGAGCCGGGTACTGCCTATGAGTACCAGGTTATCGGCGGCAACGATCGATTCGAATGGAATGAAGGGCTCCCCCGCTTGATTGTATCTACTAAAACCGGCGAAGAAGAGCTCCCGCAATGGCCTTCCGGCGCGCAAGTGACGGCAACAGCTTCGGTGACCGGAGTGTCGTTGCGTTGGCCTGCTGCAATTGATCTCATAGGAATTGACCATTACTTGATCGAATTTGGCGAGAATCAAGTTCTGGTGGATGGCGATCAGACGGGAATCGACATTCCCGGATTGCTGCCGGGAACGGAGTATACCTTCCGCCTTCATGCCGTTAATGCTTCCGGACAGTCGACGGCTGAGGCATTAACGGCCAACGTTCGAACGTTATCTTCTTCCGATTCGGGCGATGGTGGAGGCAGCGGCGATGGTGGCAACGGTGGAGGCAGCGGCGATGGTGGTGGCAACGGTGGCAACGGTGGAGGCAGTGGCGATGGTGGTGGCAACGGTGGCAACGGTGGAGGCATCGGCGGAGGCAGTAGCGGCGGAGGCGGAACAACGCAACCGAGCGAAGATTTGGATTTATTCGTGCATTGGAACGAGCCCGTGCAATTAGATATTCATCGGTTAAAGCCACCGGCGGATCCGGTAGTTAACGTCACTTGGCTTACGGACATGTTCCAGATTGGGATGGCTGGAAATCAGCCGTGGCAGACCCCGGTTGAGATATCCTTCCGTTACGATCAATCGGCTGCCGGTTCCCGCGACATCCGAAAGGCGGCGTTATTTCGCCGTTCTACTGAAGATCCGACCCAATGGATATATGTTGGAGGTTGGGCGGATACGGCAAACGGTCAATTAACGGCTAAGATCGATCGTTCCGGGATATATGCGGTACGCTTGACGGAGGTTACCTTTGAAGATTTGGCAGGTCATTGGGGCAGGGCGGACATTGAGGCGCTCGCTTCCCGCGGCATCGTGAACGGGACGGGAACCGGAACGTTTAAACCAAAGGGTACCGTTACCCGGGCAGAATTCATTAAAATGCTAGTAATTGGACTGGCTGGAAATAAGCTAGAGAATTCGGATTCCATGCCATCCCCCATGCTATCCGACGTACGGCAGCAAGATTGGTTCTATAGTTATATGAAGCTTGCCGCTACCCTTGGATGGGTGAAAGGCGACGGATTAGGTCTATTCCGGCCGAACGATCCGGTTACCCGCGAGGAAATGGCGGTGCTTTTGATAAATGCCTTGGGATTAAGCGAATCTGAGAAGCCGGATTCAAGACTTCCCGATCATTTTTCCGATAGAATAGATGTGACCGACTGGGCGAAATCGTCCGTCTCCTATGCAGTCTCGAAACAATGGATACGAGGTCTGAGCGAAACCAAGTTGGCACCAAAGGCTGTCACGACACGCGCACAAGCCGCCGCTCTTATCATGAGGGTATTAACGGAAATAGAAAGCGGAAAGTAGGAACACAAAAAGATTTGCATTCGTTTAATAAATATGCAAATGCACTTTTTACCAAGCGCTCCAGTTATGGGGCGTTTTTTTTTATCTCTACTAAGGCCAAATTCATGAAGAATTTCATGTGTTCACCGGACATCTTCCCCGATCAAATTCTCTATCAGGATTACAGGATTACCGCAATTAATTGCTCCCTTATAGTCCAATCAGTGATAAGATGATAGCATCCAATCTTTACCTGAAAGGGTGATGGACATAGGAGTGACAGCAGATATTTTGGTAATTGGCGGAGGGCTCGGGGGTTGCGTGGCAGCATTGGCTGCTGCCAAAAGCGGACTTCGTGTCATCCTCACGGAGGAAACGGATTGGCTTGGCGGCCAACTGACCAGCCAGGCGGTTCCGCCGGACGAGCATCCCTGGATCGAAAGCACGGGCTGCACGCGTACCTATCGGGAGTTTCGCGAGCGCGTCAGGCGCTATTACCGCGAGAATTATCCCATGAAAGAAGAAGTACTCCGAAATGACAGGCTGAACCCCGGCAATGGTTGGGTAAGCCGGCTTTGCCATGAACCGAAGGTAGCGCTTCGGATAATTGAAGACATGCTTGCCCCTTATGTGAGCAGCGGCCGGATAGTTACACTGATGGAGCATAAGCCCATTGATGCCGTAGTAGCCGGAGATTTCGTGAAATCGGTAACCGTTTCCCATACGGCCACAGGAAAGGAGCTGACGATAGAAGCGGCCTGCTTCCTGGATGCCACCGAATGCGGCGATCTGTTGCCGATCGCGGGCATCGAATACGTAACCGGGGCTGAATCCCGCGCGGACACAGGAGAGCCCCATGCTCCCGAGCAATCGGATCCGGATGACATTCAATCGATCACTCACGTATTTGCGCTGGACTACTTGGAAGGACAAGACTTCACCATAGAGAAGCCGCAGCAATATGACTTCTGGCGTTCCTTCGTGCCCGGCTTTTCCAACAATCCGCTGCTGAGCTGGACCATTCCGGATGTTAACGCAACAGACCGAATGAGAGAAATCGCGTTCATGCCAAATGGAACCGACCCGATGCCGCTATGGACGTACCGGCGAATCGTGGACGCGTCGTTATTTGCGGAAGGATTTTATGAAAGCGATATCACGCTCGTCAATTGGAGCCAGAATGATTATTTTCTGGGGCCGGTCTACAACGTGCCGGAAGAAGAGAGGCGCAGGCATTTGGAAGGCGCAAGGCAGCTGAGCCTTTCGCTCGTCTATTGGCTTCAGACGGAGGCGCCGCGCCCGGATGGCGGAAAGGGTTACCCTGGTATCCGGCTGCGCAAGGATGTGTTGGGGACGGAGGACGGACTGGCCAAGCATCCATACATTCGGGAATCTCGGCGAATCAAGGCCATACAGACGGTCACGGAAAACGATGTGAGCCGGACAATCCGGGGGGAACAGGGAATCCGGCACTACAAGGACAGCGTCGGAGTGGGCAGTTATCACCTGGACCTGCACCCGACCACGCGAACAAACCGGATGTGGTACATTCCCAGCTACCCGTATGAGATCCCGCTGGGCGCGCTGCTGCCGGTCCGGATTAAGAACGTGCTGCCGGCATGCAAGAACATCGGGACAACGCAAATTTCGAACGGCTGTTACCGAATGCATCCGACGGAATGGAACATCGGCGAATCCGCCGGCTATCTCGCCGCTTATGCGGTCAAGCAAGGGATTACGCCGCATCGGGTTCGCGAGGATGCCGGCCATTTGCAATCGTTCCTGGAACTGCTGGAACGGGAAGGGGTTCAGACCCATTGGCCGGATGACGTTCTCAATAATCACGGTTAAAAGAAAAAAATAACCCAGGAGGTACAACATGACCAAGAAGATTAAGGTTGCCGTCATCGGCTGCGGCACGATTGCCAATTCCGCCCATATCCCGGCATACATCGCCAATCCGGATGCGGAGATCAAATATTTCTGCGACATTATCCGCGACAAGGCCGAAAAAGCCGTTAAGGACTACGGCTGCGGTACGGCTGTGGAGAACTACCGGGAAGTATTGAACGATCCCGAAATAGAAGCGGTATCCATCTGCACGCCGAACAATGTCCACTCCACGATCGCGATCGACTGCCTGCGCGCTGGCAAAAACGTTTTATGCGAGAAACCGGCCGCACGCACCTACGCCGAAGCGCTCGAGATGCAGAAGGTCCAGCACGAAACGGGGAAAGTACTGAATATCGGAGTGGTAAACCGGTTTAATACCGGCGTTAACATCATCAAAAAAATGATCGAAAACGGCGAGTTAGGCGAAATTTACCATGTATACGTCAGCTTCCGTTCTCAGCGTTCTATTCCGGGACTCGGCGGCGCCTTCACCACCAAGGCGATCGCAGGCGGCGGAGCCTTGATCGACTGGGGCGTGCACTTCCTCGACATCGTCATGTATTGCACGGGAGATCCGCTTCCGAAGACGGTTACAGGGCAGGCTTACAGTAAATTGGGCCGCGACATGAAGAACTATTCTTATTTGAACATGTGGGCAGGTCCGCCTAACTATGAAGGTACGTACGACGTCGACGATTTCGTTACCGCGATGATTCGCACGGAAGGCCCGACTGTAACGCTGAACGGGGCTTGGGCCCAAAACATCGGCGTAGACGAAATGTATATCGACTTCCTGGGGGACAAGGCAGGCATCCGGCTTCAATACGGCTCCGATTTCAAGCTGTACAGCGCGCAGCACGGGGCGCTGTTGGAAACGACTCCGAAATTCAACATGGGGAACATGTTCCAGAATGAAATCGACGCGTTTCTTCAATGCATCGGAAGCGGGGAGAAGTTAGCTTCGCATATTGATACCGTTATTCTCTCTGCACAAATCATGCAGGCGATCTATGATTCGTCGGAGAGCGGCTCGGAAATCAAACTTTAAGCGGACTGAGGTGCTCTGCCATGAAAAAAGTGGGATTTATCGATTATTTTCTTGATGAATGGCATGCGGAAAAGTACCCGGAATGGCTTGAACAGGCATCCGGAGGACAATACAAGGTTATCTATGCATACGGCAAAGCCGATTCTCCGAGCGGCACCTCCAATGCGGATTGGTGCGCGAACAAAGGAATCGAGCTGCTCGGCACGATCGAGGAAGTCGTGGAGAAAAGCGATTGCCTGATCGTTCTGTCTCCGGACCATCCTGAATTTCACGAGGAGCTTTCGCAGCTCCCTCTCCGTTCGGGGAAACCGACATATATCGATAAGACCTTCACGCCGGACCGGAAAACCGCCTTGGCACTCTTTGAACTGGGTCGCCGGTACGGAACGCCGATGTATTCGAGTTCCGCGCTCCGGTTCGCTTCCGAATATGCGGATATTGACCGTGAAGCGATCAGAACGATTGCAAGTGCGGGACCAGGCAGGTTCGAAAACTATTCGATTCACCAAATCGAGCCGATCGTGTCCCTGATGGGCAACCGTCCGCAGCGGCTCATGTGGATCGGAACGGACAATTCCCCAGCGTTGATTATTGATTTTGGGGACGGCAAACAGGCGGAGGTGCGCCATTTCGGCTGGGAGTGCCCGTTCAGCATGACGTTAAACGACGCTTCGGGACATGCGAAATCGATCAAGGTCGAATCGGATTTCTTCGCTTCGTTCATCGAGGGTCTGATTACGTTTTTCGAAACGAGCAAGCCGCTCGTGGAGGAGTCGGAAACGATCGCCATCATCACGATTATCGAATACGGTATGAAGGCGGCGGAGTCCCCTTATCAATGGGTGGAGCTTCCCGGATAAACGGCGGTATCGATTAAAAAGGAGTATGCGCTTTACCGGCAGCATACTCCTTTTCTTATGCGCTTATCCTGGCCGCGATTCCTGTCGTCCGGCGTGAAAATAGCGCGATCGGTAAATCTTCATTGGTTTCTTGTAAATTGTCGATGCCAAGCGTACTATTTAGCTAGAATCCAACAGAATGGGCAGGGAGATGTAATGGCGATACACGATAATATTCTGATCAAGATCCGGGACATGAAGGACAGTCTGACGCCGGTTGAGAAAATGGTGGCCGAATACGTTCTCGCAAACACCGAGGAAATCCCCCACCTTTCCATTAAAAACCTGGCTCAATTCAGTAAGACGAGCGATGCTTCGGTGCTCCGCTTCTGCAAAACCATGGGGTACAGCGGCTACCGCGGCTTCATCGTCAGCATTTCGGCTTCGCTCGGCTACATGGAAGAGGACCAGAAGGATCCGTACACCGACATTCAGCCTGGTGATGATCTTCCCGTCATTATCGCCAATATTTTCCGAAATAACATCAAATCGATCGAGGATACGATCAGCGTCATCAACTGGAACGAGATCGCCCGAGCGATAAAAGTACTGCGGGAAAGCACGCGAATCGTTTTTTTCGGGATCGGCGCCTCCGGACTGGTGTGCATAGATGCGGAACAGAAATTCTCGCGCATCAACAAAATGTGCCATGCCTACACGGACGGGCACAGCCAGCTAACGGCCGCCACGCTACTCGGCAAGGGCGATGTGGCGTTCTTAGTGTCGAACTCCGGCGATACCGCGGAAATCCTGGACGCGCTCGAAATCGCCCGGAAGAATGGAGCCACGACGATCGCCTTGACGAAATATAACAAGAGCGAACTGGCGGACTTATCGAATATCGTGCTCAACATCTCCACGCCAGAGATTACGATGCGAAGCGGGGCAATGGGCTCGCGGATCGCCATGCTCTCCGTCATCGATGTCCTGTTCGCCGGAGTGGCCAGCGCCGAGTATCAGAAGGTCCAGAAGTTTTTGTCAAAAACTCATAACATCCTGGCAGGGAAGCGCAGGAAATAAGTGCTTCCCCGGATGTGGCGCCGCTTTAGAGCGGCTTTTTCTCTATATTGAATGAAATAATAATACAATATTATATTTCATATTGAAAAATAATTTCAAAATCCATTGACGCAACCGTTCGCTAGACCTTAAGATGATTTCATGTAAATACAGCCAGGAGAGTCAGGAAGATCGTCAAACAAAAGGAATGATCGACACCAACAAAACAGGGCGGGAGAATGCATATGAACGAGTACCTTGCGGGATTGACGACGGAGCAGACGAACCGGGATACGCTGGCGATCGACGAAAGTTCGACAGAGCAAATTCTGCGTCTGCTTAGCCAAGAAGATGCCAAGGTTCCTGCTGCGGTCGCAGAGGAAATCCCGCAAATCACGGAAGCGGTTGAGCTTCTGCATCGAGCGCTCAAAAACGGAGGACGAATGTTCTACGTCGGCGCGGGAACGTCCGGAAGGCTGGGCGTGCTGGATGCCTCGGAATGCCCTCCGACCTTCGGCGTCGATCCCGAATTGGTGCAAGGGTACATCGCGGGCGGGGACACCGCGCTTCGGACTGCCGTCGAAGGATTCGAAGACAATGAGGTGGCGGGGGCGGAGTTGATCGAGCGATGCGGCGTGACGAATCGTGACGTCGTCATCGGTATCTCGGCCAGCGGCAGCGCGGAGTTCGTCATCGCGGCTTTGAAGAAAGCGGGAGAGATCGGTGCGGCGACGATTGGCGTGGTGAATAACAAGCGTACGAAGCTGGAAGCTGTTTGTGACATCTGCATTGCCCCCGTCGTCGGTCCTGAGGTGATCATGGGGTCTACGCGGCTCAAGGCGGGCACCGCTCAGAAGCTGGTCTTGAACATGTTGACGACCGCTACGATGGTGAAGCTTGGCAAGGTGTACAATAACTTGATGGTAGACTTGAAGCCCAGCAACCAGAAGCTGGAGGATCGGTCGATCCGGATTTTGCAAATCGCGACCGGCATCGATGCCGAAGGCGCAGCCGCGGCTCTAGAGAAGGCCTCCATGAATTGCAAGCTCGCGATTTTGATGATCGAAACCGGACTTTCCGCTCCGGAAGCGCAAGCGGCACTCGATCTGAGCGAAGGCAACCTCAAGGCAGCGATCCACGCGTGCCATTCATAGGCTCGTTCCGACGGAAAAACTGAAGTTGACGGGAGATGGACATAATGATGCTCTCGACATGGGAAGACCGGTTTACGCAAGCTGTTATTTCATTATGGAATGCGGAAGCGGTCCAGGAAGGTTACAAGGAGTTGACTGACCAGACCTTCCGGCAGATTTTCCGGTCCAGCCCCTACTTCGATCCGGAAAATACGTTCGTGCTGCAGGATGGCAACGAAGTGAAAGGGTTCGCATGCGGCTGTACGGGGGACGATCTGCCGATGGGGGACATTGCGGGGTACATCACCTGCATCGTGCTGGCAAAGGACAGCTCCACGGAAGAAAATTTCGCGGTGATGCTGGAAGCGTTGGAACAGCGTTTTCGGACACTCGGCAAGAAGCAAGCGGAAGTGCTGTTTTTCAACCCGATGAGGCTGCCCTGGTATATTCCGGATACGCCGAAGCATGAGCACAACAATGCGCCTGGCGTGCCGGTCGACGGCACTTTGTTTCCGTTTCTGCTGAGCCGCGGTTATAAGGAGCGTTCCCGGCAAGAAGCCATGTATCTCCCGCTTGCGGACTTCGTTGTGCCGGAGGAGAGCCGGGCGAAGGAAATGAAAGCGCTTGCCGAAGGATACGTTGTGGGACTGCTCGATCCGGGTTCCGTTCACGACGTGTCGGACTTGCTGGATCGATTAAACAATCCCCTGTGGTCTAAGGAAATCCCGGAATGCCTCCGGGACGGGGTGCCAGTCGTGCTTGCCGCTTGCCGGGGGCAAGCGGCTGGATTTGCCGGGCCGGTCATTCGCCAAGAGAACGGCCGAGGGTATTTTACCGGTATGGGGGTTCATCCTGAGCACGAGGGGCACGGACTGGGCTCTCTGCTGTTTTTCAAGCTTTGTGATGCGTTCCAGGACATCGGGACGGATTACATGTCTTTGTACACCGGTGAAACAAATCCGGCCAAGCGTATTTACGAGAAGGCCGGGTTCCGGACCGTCAGGGAGTTTGCCGTCATGAGAAGAGAGCTGTAAGCCGTTTGCCGCAAGGCTGTCCTGAAGCGTCTACGCACTTCTGCGGACAGCCTTTTATCGTTCGGGGACAAGAGGCTTTCCCAGTCATTATTTTTCAAGGAGGCCATACACGCATGGTCATGGTCCGCAACGGCATCGACAATATAGAGTCCTCCGCCCATCTGCTGCGGGGCAAACGTTTGGGCTTGATCACGTCTCCGACGGGATTGACGCAAGATTTCGTTTCGACGATCGAAATCTTGAACGAGCGGTTCCATCTCGCCGCCCTATTCTCGCCGGAGCACGGGGTGCGGGGCGATCAGGACGCCGGAGATCCGGTGGACACATACGTAGATTCGATCACTGGCGTTATGGCGTACAGTCTGTACCGCAAAGATTCTAAACGGCTGACGCCTGAGATGCTCGACCAGGTGGACATGGTCGTATACGATATCCAGGACGTGGGCACGCGGTATTATACGTTTATTTATACGATGCTGTATGCGCTGGAAGATTGCGCGAAAGCCGGTAAGCCTTTCGTTGTGCTCGATCGGGTCAATCCGCTGGATGGCGTGACGGTAGAGGGCAACGTTCTGAAGCCGGGTTACCAGTCCTTCGTCGGCAACTACCCGCTTGCGGTACGCTACGGTCTGACGGCTGGGGAAGTCGCGACGATGGCGAACGCGGAAATGGGCTGGAACGCCGATCTGCACGTCGTGCGCTGTGAAGGCTGGGAGCGCGGCATGTTGTTCCCGGAAACCGGCCGTACGTGGGTGCATCCTTCCTTGGGGATCCCGCGGTTCGAGACGGCGCTGCTGTATCCCGGCACCTGTCTGTTCGAGGGAACAAACCTGTCGGAAGGTCGTGGCACGACGTTCCCGTTCGAAATGATCGGGGCTCCGTACATCGAACCGGAACGATTGGCGGATGCAATGAACGGCTATGCGCTGCCGGGAGTTCGATTCCGGCCGGTTTATTTCAAACCGACGGCTTCGAAGCATCAGGGCGAGCGCTGCGGGGGCGTGCAGTTATACGTGACGGACGTCCGCTCCGTGATGCCCATCGAGACGGGCGTCACGCTGCTGGATACGATCCGGCGGATGTTCGCGGAGTTCGCGTTCTTGCCCCCGGTAAAGGAAGGCTCGCGGCCGTTCATTGACCTGTTGTGCGGCGACCGGCTAATTCGGGATGAGTCGCTAGAACTTCCTGCGCTGTTGGAACAATTCCGGGAAGAAAGCCGGGCGTTCGAAGAGCGCAAGCGGCTCTATCACCTCTATTGATTCTGTTACCGGAGATCGAGAAGAATAAAGTGCCGGGGACGATGTCCTTCGTGATCATGACGGATCGGGCCGCTGGTCCGAATTCTGAGTGGAGCAGAGACTCCGCCTGGAACAATTCCCCTGTATCGACTGGGATAAGGACGTGAAGAGCGTATGAAATACGCGGCTGGGTTAGACGGAGGCGGCACGAAAACCGCTGTCGCCATCGTGGACGAGGAGGGCCGGACGATTCGACGTTTCGATTCCGGAGCCATCAACTACAATGGTCAAGACGATGATAGCATTCGCGGGACGTTCAGTGAAATTATTGCGGAACTGGCGGAGGCGTGCGGCGGGCTAAACCGCTGCGCGCACGTCTGCATAGGAGCGGCGGGCGTCAGTAATCCGTCAGTGCCCGCCCGGATGACCGCCGCGATTCGGGATTGCGGATATATGGGTGACCTCACGATCGCAGGCGATCAGGAAACTGCGTTGCATGGAGCGCTGGAGCGCAATAACGGATTGATCGTCATCGCCGGAACCGGTTCTATTTGCTATGGAATAAACGAGTCAGGCATATCCCATCGCACCGGCGGTTTCGGGCATCTGATCGACGACGAAGGCAGCGGCTACAGCATCGGTCGAGACCTGCTCACGGCCGTCGTTCGAGCCTATGACGGCCGGGATTCGGCAACGGTCATTACCCGAATGGTGTTCGATCGACTCGGCTTTAAGTCGGTTGGGGAACTTGTCGGCTTCGTTTATGATCGGAATCGGAACAAGCAAGAAATTGCGGCATTGGCGCCGATCTTATCCGAGGCTTGCGAACAGGGAGACCCGGCTGCCTTGCGCATCGCCGATCGGAGCGCACAATCGCTGGTCGGGCTTGTTGTTCCGGTTGCGGAGAGGCTGTCCCTGCAGCGGGGGACGTTGGCCATGGACGGCAGCGTACTTCTTCATAACGCCCGCTTGCAGGGAGCGTTTCTGTATAACCTTGCCCAGCGTTACCCGGAGATGGCCTGCATTCTTCCGAAACGGGACGCAGCGGCGGGCGCCGCCATGATGGCATTAAGCAAAATGAATGATGTCCCCCCGCCATCCGTCTAGCTTGTCGATTGGCTGAAATGATAACACGAGGAAGCCGAGCCCATCAGGTCAGCTAACTTCAATGCCGCCTGCCGCTGGGGTAGCATAAAAATTCAACAAACAAAATTGTGTTGAAATAAAATTTCAGATCGAATATGATTTTGTTGTAATCGCTTACGTTGGAAATTTTTGACACAGGCTTTGTGTCCTTGCTCGTGAATACTGGAATGCTCAGTCTGATTCTACTCCTGCTCATGTATCTGTTTGCTTAGAAATACTTCGAAGAAAGCGTCGAGCGTACAGGAGGTGTCGGATAAGATGGCGACCGCAGATAAGTTTCAGCAGATGGGAATTGATGAAACGCGTCTTGAAGCCGCCTGGCAATTGCTCGACAGCGAAGTCGAACAAGGCGGGATTCCCGGCGGGACGGTGCTTGTGCTAAGGCGCGGCATGACGGCTATGCACGCGGCGGGATATTCGCTGATCGACGGACAGACGCGAATTTCCGCCACTTCGGATACGGTATACGACTGCGCGTCGCTTACGAAAGTTGTCGTTACGCTGCCGCTCATTTTGCAGCTGGTCGTTCAGGGAAAACTTGCACATGGCGACAAGGTATCCGCCTATTTTCCGGCGTTCTCTGCGAATGGAAAGGGCGAAGTGACGGTGCGGCAGCTGCTTACGCATACTTCCGGAATGGCCGCGCATCGTGATTTCTATTCACACGGACTTGCGCCTGACGATATAATGGCTGCTATCTGTGCCGAGCCGCTCGTTTGCGAGCCGGCTACGAAAGTCGTATATAGCTGTTTGGGTTATATCGTGCTCGGGCGTCTCGTCTCGCGATTGCTTGGGATGACGCTGGATAAGGCGGCGGAGACCTGCTTGTTTCGGCCACTCGGCATGTTTAATAGCTGCTTCAACCCGCCGGAGCCGTGGAAGCCGCGCATTGCCGCGACGGAGTACGATCCGGAGCTTGGAACGTTCAGATGGGGGCGCGTGCATGACGAGAATGCGTTTGCGCTTGGAGGTGTCAGCGGCAATGCAGGCTTGTTCTCCACAGCGGCCGATCTGGCAAGCTACGCTGCCATTTGGCTGGATCGCAGCGGCTCCATGTTTTCCCGTGCTGCGGTGGAGGCGGCCGTGTGCAATGATACGGCTCATCTGGGCGGGGCAGCCCGGGGGCTAGGCTGGGTGCTGCATGGCGACCCAATGGATGCGTCGGGCGATTTGTTTTCCCCGCGCAGTTTCGGACATACCGGATTTACCGGTACGAGCCTATGGATTGACCCGGCGCGCGACTTAGCGGTAATTCTGCTGACCAATCGGGTGCATTTCGGCCGAGACAAGTCGATTGCCGGCTTGCGCGCACGCATGCATAATGCGATTGCGGCATCGCTGACGGATTAGCATCAACTAATCTCATAGAACGAAAGGGATGAAAAACGATGACGGATCAAAAAACGCATATTTTGGCAATCGGCGGACATGCGGGGGATATGGATTTGACGGCGGGGGCTGTTATCGCCAAGTATACCCAAGAAGGGCATCGGGCGACTTTCCTGCATTTGACGCCGGGGGAGAAAGGGCACCCGCGGCTGACTCCGGACGAATACGGCAAGCAAAAAATCGAGGAAGCGCAGAAGTTCGCCGAAATCGTCGGCGCTGACGTTCGTTTCTTGTCTTACAAAGACGCCGAGCTGCCCGTAATGACGAAGTGAAGTACCAGGTGGCGGACATCATCCGCGAGATCAAACCGAATATTATTATCACGCACTGGAAAGGCAGCATTCACATTGACCATTCGAATACGTTCGATATTGTGAACGACGCTCGCTTCTACGCCGGGCTGAAAACGATCGAGCGCGATCTCCCGGCCCATTGGGTCGGCAAATTATATTATGCGGACAACTGGGAGGATCCGTACGACTTTAATCCGGAAGTGTTCATTGATATTCCAGATGAAGCTTACGAAACCTGGGTCAAGGCAATGAACGTGTACGCTTACGCGCGTGGAGAAACGTACGGGTTCCCGTTCATCGAATATTATAAGGCATTGACGATCGTTCGCGGCGCGCCGGTCAATCTGAAGCGGGCGCAGGCGTTCGCGGTGCCGCGGGGCGCATTGAATCGGGTCGGGCAGCACTTGTGAACAGCTTGTAAATATTCAGCGAATTAACTATTAACCTACCATTATTTTATAGTAAATGTAAATTTTGCTTGATTTTTTTATGGTATCAATATATATTTAATATCTAAAATGTAAGCGCTTTAAATGGAAGTGTCGAGCCATTAGACAGCGAGGAGGCTAACTTATTTGCGTGTAAAGCGACGGTTCAACAAGGATGATTTTGAATTGACATTTCTGGCTGTTCCTACTGCAATATGGTTTCTTGCATTCTGCTATGTGCCGATGTTCGGGATCATTATTGCCTTTAAACATTACAGGCCCATACCGGGAAACGGATTTATCGGAAGTTTGCTTAAGAGCAAATTTGCAGGCATCGACAATTTCAAGTTCCTCTTTATGACTCCGGATGCCTGGATCATGTTCCGAAATACGATTTTATACAATGTCGTGTTTATTCTATTGGGCACCTTTGTCACTGTCGCGTTAGCCTTGATGATCTCCCAGCTGCGTTCCAAAATGATGCGGAAATGGACCCAGACGTCCATGTTTCTTCCGCACTTCCTTTCCTGGGTGGTCGTGAGTTACTTCGTATTTGCTTTTCTGAGTTCAGAGAACGGCCTGATCAGCAACATGCTCGAACATTCCGGGGGAGATTCCATTCAATGGTATATGACGCCCAAATACTGGCCTTATATTCTGGTAATCGTTTACCTGTGGAAATCTATAGGGTATGGAATGGTCGTATATTTAGCAAGCATAGCAGGAATTGATGAGTCCTTATATGAAGCCGCCATAATCGATGGCGCCACCAAATGGCAACAGGTCAAATACATAACGCTGCCCATGCTGCAGCCTATCATCCTGATCTTGTTTATTTTATCGGTTGGACGTATTTTTTCCAGCGATTTTGGCTTGTTCTATCAGGTGCCGCGAAACTCCGGCCCGTTGGTAGATGTGACACAGACGATTGATGTGTATGTATACAAGGCGCTTACGGGTCTCAACAATATCGGCTTTGCTTCCGCAGCCGGCGTGTTACAGTCGGTGCTTGGCTTGATTTTTATTTTGGCAGCCAACTGGATCGTGAAGAGAATGAACTCCGAGAACTCGCTATTTTAGCCGAAAGAAGGTAACTGAATGCAATTAAATCGGAGAGAAATGAGTGCAACGGAGAGATTCAACCGTATATCCGTTCCGACCAACATCATCTTCAGTGCGGTATTTATCTTACTTGCATTGATATCGGTGATTCCCCTTATATTTGTAGGCATTATTTCTCTCACGTCCAATGAGTCTATAGAAAAGTTAGGCTATAGCTTCTTTCCGTCGCAATGGTCGTTCGATGCATATTCCTATTTGTGGCATGAGCGCAGTTCCATCGGCACCGCAACTTTTGTCTCGGTTTTTGTAACGGTGGTTGGAACGATTGTGGGCTTGTTCCTCAATGCAACCATGGGATATGTGTTATCCCGCCCAACCTATAAACTCAAAAAGTTTTTTACGATTTTTATTTTCATTCCTATGCTTTTTAATGGCGGTCTGGTTTCATCCTACCTGGTCAACACCCAGATGCTGAAGCTTTCAAACACCTATTGGGCCTTGATCTTGCCTATTGCCGTATCCTCTTTCTACGTGATTATCATCAGGACTTTTTTTCAAACTACGATCCCTGACTCCATTATAGAATCTGCCAAGATCGACGGTGCGAGTCAAATGAGAATCTTCTTCAGCATTGTGCTGCCCATCTCTCTGCCTGTACTGGCGACCATTGGACTGTTCCTTTCTTTTGGTTATTGGAATGACTGGTTCAGCGCCATGCTTTACATCCAGTCCAGCCATCAGGAGCTGTATCCTTTGCAGTATGTTCTGATCAGCATTGAGAAAAACATGGAGTTTCTGAGCCGCAGCGCCCAGTACATGTCACCGGACAGCTCTGGCAGCAAACTTCCATCCGAATCCATGCGCATGGCGATCGTCATGCTCGTGGTGATTCCGATTGCCCTTTCCTATCCGTTCTTCCAGAAATATTTTATCTCCGGCCTAACAATTGGAGCGGTGAAGGGATAAGCCTTAGAAGAGGCAGTACCCGGACTATTCCGGTGCATATATTATGAGGAGGGCGTCTATGAAAAAGAAAGCATTAGCTCTGACATTGGCATGTGGCTTGTTCGCAACAGCGGGGTGTGGCAGCAATAATGACTCTGGAACTTCTGCTAATTCCGATGGCGGATCGAAGAGCGCGAATGAACCTGTAGAATTGATCTGGATCATGGGTGACCCAGGCAAAGTACCTGTAGATCAGGCAAAAGTTGAAGAAGCGCTCAACAAGATCTCCATCCCGGCCATCAACGTAAAAGTGAAGACATTGTATTATGATGATGCAAAAACGAAACTTGCCCTATCATCCGGCGAACAATTTGATATGGTGTTTACTTGCGAGTGGTTCAACAACTATGCCGTACAAGCTCTGGCAGGCTATTTTGCGGACATCACCGATAAAGTGAAGACCTTGACCCCGGCACTCTATGACACCATGCCTGAAGTGGTATGGGATGGCGCTAAAGTAAACGACAAGATTTATGCCATTCCGGTCAAGAAGGACTATGCCGCTGAAATTTACTGGCGCTTCGATAAGGCTCTGTTCGTAGATGACTTGAAGATGACAGTCAATGATAAAATGGACTTCTTTGAGATCGAACCTTTCCTCAAGGCTGCTAAGGATGCATGGAAAGCCGGCGATTCAGCTGCTGCCAATGCGGAATACCCTCTGAAGATGACTAAGGCCGGTTTTGCGGGAATTGCCAGCAGCTATGACATGATTAACAATGATGCCATGCTCGGAATTCCGTATTCCGCGATCGGAACAGCCGACGAAAACAAAATTGTGATCACGTATGAGCATCCTGACCTTACCAACCGTCTTACAGCTCTGCACAAATGGTACGAGGCCGGTTACATCAACAAGGATGCAGCTACCGTTGACGATGTAGGCAAATATTCAGCAATCAAGAATGGCCAGGGTTTCTATGGAGCGGATGCGATCTGGTCCGGTGGCGACGGGTACACTCAGTTGATATCCAAATACAGTGGTCCGTACCTCTCCACCGCTTCCATCCGTGGCGCGATGAATGCGATTTCGGCTAACTCCAAGCATATCGACGAAGCTCTCAAACTTCAGGAATTGATCAACACCAATCAGGAATATCGCGACATTCTCCGTTATGGCATACTGGGCGAACACTGGAATAAGAATGAGGAAGGTCTTGCTGTCCGGACGCAACTTGGCCGCGATAACTACGCTCCATGGGCCTTCTCCCAAGGTTCTTACTCTCTGAGCACGGTAGAGGCTTCCGAAGGCGTCGAAGTAGATCCGAAAATGTGGGAGAAAATTTTCGATAGCTATAAGGATTTGAAAGCTACGAATTCGATCGGATTTGCTTTCGATATCACCAATGTATCTGCACAGGTTGCTGCCATCAAAGTTATTGCAGATAAGTACACAAGCGGACTTAATACCGGAACGCTTGATCCCGCGACTACTTTGCCGAAGATGATGGAGGAATTGGAAGCCGCGGGCATCAGAGATGTTCAGGCGGAAGCCCAGAAACAGTATGATGCTTACGTTGCAAGTAAAAAATAAACCGACTTGGATAGGCGTAGAAACGGCAGCCAGAAATATGGCTGCCGTTTTCGCGCGTAGCTCGCAATAGTAACCAGGCGGCCCGATCGAACTAACGTTAACATGCGTGTGAAGTACTAATTTGATGTAGTATAACATAGAGAGACGATTCGAAAGGGGGCGGCCAAATGGAGAAGCAAGCTGCTACGGTGACGCTGCGTGATCAGGCCTTCGAGGCGATCAAGAAACGGATTGTTAGCGGCGAGTGGCACGGGGGGATGTTTCTGTCCGAAAAAATGCTGAGCGAGCTGCTCGGCATGAGCAAGACGCCGATCCGCTCCGCGCTCGACCGGCTGGAGATGATGGGACTCGTGAAGCTTTCTCCGAAGCAGGGCGTTACCGTGCAAGAGGTGTCGCTCAAGAAAATTCTCGAAATCTACGAGCTGCGGCTGTCGCTCGAAACTTTTGCCGTCCGGCGGCTGACGGGGAAGATGGATGCGGGGTTCTTCGCGGGGCTGGACGCCAACTTGGCGAAGCAGGCCGAAGCGATCGAGCGCGAAGACATTATCCGTTACGTGGAGCTGGATCGGCAATTTCATGCGATGATCATCGCCGGACTGGATAACGAGGAATACACGGAGGTGATGTCGCGCATCCAGGACAAGTTTCTGCTTGTGGTGCGGACCACCTTCGACCGCAATAAGAAGCGGCTAGCCGGAAGCATGGAGGAGCATTGGCAAATCAGGCACGCGCTGGCGGGCACGGACCATGAGCTGTCGGTGAGGCTCATCCAGCGGCATATCGAGTACGTAAAGAAAATCATGCTCTGATGAAGTTGATGTATACAAGTTAGACATCTTGTCGCTCTTGGGGCGCTATGCTACTTTGAATCTATCAAGCGATTGGGAGGCATAGCAAGCAGATGAAAATTACGGATATCCGCACGTACATTCTCGGCAACCCTTGGAAAAACTGGCTGTTCGTGCTCGTCGACACGGATGAAGGCGTTACGGGACTCGGCGAAGGCACGTTGAACGGCTTTGCCAAAACCGTCGAAGCCGCCATCCATGAGCTGAAGCATCTCGTTATCGGACGCGACCCGTTCGATACCGAAACGATCAGCCTTAAGCTGTTCCGCGACGTCTACTCCGACGGCGGGCAAATTCAAGGCTCAGCGCTGGCGGCAATTGAAACCGCTTGCTGGGACATCATGGGCAAGGTGACGAATCAGCCGCTCTACAAGCTGCTGGGCGGCAGCTGCCACGATAAACTTCGCTGCTATGCAAACGGCTGGTACCGCGGTCCGAATACGCCGGAGAATTTCTTCGAGAAGGCGAAGATCGTCGTGGATAAAGGCTATACGGCCTTGAAATTCGATCCGTTCGGCGCGGCGTGGCGGACTGTCAGCCGCCAAGACTTCTCGGCGGCGATCGAAAACATCACGGCGGTCAGGGAAGCCGTCGGCCCGGACGTCGACATTCTCATCGAAGGGCATAACCGCTTCAGCGTAAGTACGGCGCTGCAGTTTGCCGATGCGATGCTGAAATATGAGCCGACCTGGTTCGAGGCGCCGGTTCCGCCGCATCTGATCAGCTCGATGGTCGAGGTGGCGCGGCGCAGTCCGGTGCCGGTAGCCTGCGGCGAGGACTACTACTCGCGGGAACAGTTCGCCGAGCTGCTTCGGCATGACGCGGTGCACATCATTCAGCTGGAGCCGCAGTTCCTCGGCATCTCGGCTTCGAAGCAAATTTGCGGCATGGTGCACGCCCATAACGGCGTCACGGCGCCGCACAGCGCGCAAGGGCCGGTCTGCTCGGTCGTATGCAGCCATTTGAACATGGCGACGCCGAATTTCTATTTGCATGAAATTTTCGATGAGTTTAACGAGCCTTGGGAGGAGCATGTGCTGCAGCCCGCGCTTAAGGTGCAGAACGGCTACTTGCTGCCGCCGGAAGGACCGGGTCTGGGCGTCGAGCTGAATTTGGCGGAAATCGACAAGCATCCGTACCAGGTCGGCAATTGGCTGCCGCTCTTCAAGCAGGGCTGGGAAAAACGCGAAACGGTCAAGTAAACTGACCGAAGCTGACAGGGCGTCCGGAAGCGGGCGCCTTTTCGCTTCATTGGCAAGGGAGCAGGTGATGAGCTTGCAGGGGTGGAACGAGCTCATCGCGAATAATTGGAATGACAACCAATCTGTAAGGGGGATTACGGGAGATGCAGCAATCACAAGCACAATCGTCACGGGAGCAGCAGCATTCACGCAAGGCGGAGCTGGTGCTCGACGCCAGAGCCATATTGGGCGAAGGGCCGTGCTGGAATGCAGAACAGCAGAAGCTTTATTGGGTCGATATTACTGGCGGCTCGTTCAGCCGCTTTGACCCGGCTACGGGGAGCAACGAGACGTTCAACATCGGCAAGCCGGTAGGCGCCGTCGTTTGTGACGCTGCCGACGGCAACGCCGTCATTTTGGCGACGCGGGACGGCTTCGAGCGCTATCACTGCGTGACGGGCGAGCTTACGCCGATCGTCGATCCGGAAGCGCATTTGCCCGAAAACCGCTTCAATGACGGCAAGTGCGACTCAGCCGGCCGCTTCTGGGCGGGGACGATGCAGGATGTCGAGGAGGATGTCACAGGGTCGTTCTACGTGCTCGACAATGATTTAAGCTGCAGCAAGGTGCACGGGGACGTAGGCGTCTCGAACGGCATCGCGTGGAGTCTGGACGAATCGGTGCTGTACTATATCGATTCGATGAAGCAGACGGTGACAGCGTTCGACTATGATCGCGAGTCGGGCACGATCCGCAATCCGCGGTTAGCGATTGATTTCCAGCCGGAGGAGGGCTTCCCGGACGGGATGACGATCGACGGCGAAGGCATGCTCTGGATTGCGCATTGGGACGGCTGGCAGGTGTCCAGATGGAATCCGGCGACGGGCGAGAAGCTGGATTCCGTGTACGTTCCGGTGGCCAAAGCAAGCTCCTGCATCTTCGGCGGCGACGGGCTGGAGACGCTGTACATTACGACGGCAAGCATCGGGTTGACGGAGGAAACGCGCGGCGGCGAGCCGCACGCCGGCGGGCTTTTTGCCTGGAAGCCTGGCGTAAAGGGAACGCCGACGCATTCGTTCCGAAGCGACAAAAGCTTTACTTAATCTTTAACGTTTTCGAGTTCTCTCAATCTATCATTTTTATTTAAAAGAAGTATAGTAAAGATAGAGGCGGGCCGCGCTGAAACGGCAAGTCTCGCATCCGTTTCGCGAGCGAGGAGATGGCGATTATGAAGCGACATGCGCTAGGCATCGCGCTGACCATTCTTGGATTGGCGGCCTGTATTTCAACTGCATACGCAGTCGACAATAAGGGCTACATGCCTGTAACCCAAACTCCTGACATGATTACGGTCTACATCAATGGGATGGAACAGTTAGACGGCAAGCTGCTGCTGCAGGCCGACCCGATCGAGTGGTACGAGGGTGAAGCTGCGGATGCGGCTTTCGTTAAGGAAGAACCGGATGCCGGCTTAGACTATGCGCCGGACGGCTACTACATCGTGAACGACGATGAGACGGCGGAGACGCTGGAGGTTGACCCGAACGCCGCTGTCCTTATGCAGATTTACGATCGCGGCGGCAGCCTCGTAAATGAGGAGGCGGAGTGGAACCAAGCCTTTTCTCTCGCGAAGTTCGAATCGATCTATCATGCGGATAGCCAGATCGACATAAGCGAGTTTCCGTATCATCTCACGTTGAAGAACGGCAAGGTTGTACGGATCGTGCAGCAATTCATTCCTTAAAACAGGTAAAGCCGCTGTCCAGATGGACAGCGGCTTTTTTTGCCGCAGAACCTTATGGCGCGAAAGCTTTCGGGTTCGGCCCATATTGATTATCGCCAGGATCGCCCTCCAGACACATGAAGACGATGAAAATAATAAAGCCAATGAGCGGTACGAAATTGATCAGAAGCCACCAGCCGCTCCGGTTAGTATCATGCAGCCTGCGAACCGCTACGGCTAAGCCCGGCAACAGAACGGCCAGCGAGTAGATCGAGGAGATCCAGCTCATCCCCAGCATGCGGGCCAGGCCTGAGAGCACGAGGGAAATGATGACGTTGAAGAGAACGAACATCCAATATTCCTTGCGCCGGGCTCTTCCTTCGAAGACAACGTAGTTGTTCAAGACCTTCAAATACCATTCCATGATCGGTCACCTCGCCCTTTAGAATAGTAGAAGCTATATTAAGAAGCGGGGAGGAATAGAAGCGGTTGGGAAAAATAATATGCGCTCATAAAGAAACCCGACATGGCGATCATGACGGGTTTCTTTGTCTTATTCGAACCGGGCCAGGAAGTAGTTCTTCTTCCCGCGGCGAATGACGAGGTATTTGCCATGCAAACGCTGGTCTTTCGGAATGACGGTGTCGCTGCCCGATTGCTTCTGGCCGTTCACGTAAACGGCTCCGCCGTCGATGTCCTGCTTCGCTTGGCGCTTCGAAGGAGCTGCGCCGACTTCAACCAGCAGGCTCATCAGGTGGCTCTCTTCTTGATCTGCAGCGAATACGGTCGTCGGCATATCGCGCAGCGCTTCGATCAGTTCTTCTTCGCTAAGCTGTACGAATTCGCCGGAGAACAGCGCCTGCGTAATCTTCTCGGCCGTGACGACGGCATCGGCGCCATGCACAAGCTTCGTTACCTCGCGGGCAAGCTCGCGCTGTGCAGCGCGGCGCTCCGGATGCTGCTGGAGCTCGGCTTCCAATGCTTCGATTTCCGCCTTCGACAAGAACGTGAAGTATTTCAGGAACTTCACGACATCGTTGTCGTCCGTGTTGATCCAGAATTGGTAGAACTGGTACACGGAGGTTTTGTTCCGGTCGAGCCAGATGGCGCCGGACTCGGTTTTGCCGAACTTCTTGCCGTCGCTCTTCGTGACGAGCGGCATCGTCATGCCGAAAGCGCCGCTGCCGCCCATTTTGCCGATCAATTCAAGACCTGCCGTAATGTTGCCCCATTGGTCGCTGCCGCCGATTTGCAGGGTGCAGTTATGGTCTTGGTTGAGCCTGTAGAAATCGTACGACTGCAAAATCATGTAGCTGAACTCCGTGAACGAAATGCCGTTCGCAAGACGCGAATCGACGGAGTCCTTGGCCAGCATGTAATTGACGGTGAAATTTTTGCCGATGTCCCGCAGGAACGTGATCACGTCAAGCGGCGCGAGCCAATCGTAGTTGCTGACCAGCTTGGCGGGGTTGCCTTCACGGTCGAATTCCAGGAAGCGGGACAGCTGGTTTTTCAATTTTTCCGACCATTCGGCTACCGTTTCCGACGTATTCAGCGAGCGCTCGGTAGAGCGGCCGCTCGGGTCGCCGATCAAACCGGTGCCGCCGCCGACCAGGGCGAGCGGAATGTGGCCCGCTTGCTGGAAGCGGCGCAGGCATAGAACCGGAAGCAAGTGGCCGATATGAAGGCTGTCGGCCGTCGGATCGAACCCGCTGTAGAGCGTGACGCTCTCGTCTTGCAGCTTTTTGCGGAAATTGTCCACGTCGGTCAGTTGGTGAATCAGGCCTCTGTACTCCAGATCATCGACTAAATCGAACTTGCTTTGTACATCATTGGTCATCGGAAATCCCTCCAAAAAAAGTGTCAAACAAAAGAAAGACCCGCCTCTGTCATAGACAGGGACGAGTCATCGCGTTACCACCCTAATTGAGAACGCCGCGGCATTCTCCACTCCATGTCAAGTAACGGCTGACGGCCGTCTGCCCCTTCTGCAGGCGCCTGCAGTTTCGGGACGAGAAGCTCCGGAATGTAATTCACGTTCAACCTGTACCGGCTTGCACCAACCGCCGGCTCTCTGGAAGCAGGATTTGAAACGCTGCTGATTTCCATCATTGCTTTATGTTGTAATTGCTTGAGAATACTTTATACGAAAGTGGACCGGAATGTCAACTTTGTCTTTCCTGCAAGGATCTGGAAGGTTTTTCGCTTGCTTGCGTAGTAATCGTAGTAGGGAAGAACACGAACAGCGAGAGGAGTGAATTCGAGATGTTTGATCCGACTGTATTCGATAATTTGAAGGTAGCGATCGAGAACCAAGTTTACGATCTGGATAACATTTCTGGCCAAATCCTGGTTACGCATCGGATTGACAGGCTGGAAATGGCGGTCATGGCGCGTGTATTCGCCATTCAATTTACGCTCGCGAACGGAGCCGGCGTTACGGCCGAAATCCGGCTGGAAGCATCCTTGAAGGATATTGCGGCTGAGCTGCTGGATCAAGGAGGGAACCCCGGCTGCACGCTGCGGCTGCGGTTCTTTATGCCGATTCACGATACGGCGGCGACGTGTAAAGCAATCGAAGAGAAGCTGACGGCGCTATGGCAGCCGGAGCTGCCGCCTACGCAGACGCTTAGCTTCGCCTATGGCGAGCAACCGGTCAGCTATCACAACGAAATCGAGCTGCATTTCAACCGTAAAATCAACGAGGAGCAGATAGAGGATCTGCCGGAGCTGATCGACCATGTGCTGCAGTCGCTTGAGGCGCTGGACGGGTTGGAATAATCGATGATCGTAATTTGGGGGACGTCGCCATACTTACGCCATGTTCAGTTCGCTTCTCTTTTGTCATGATGAAGACAACAAATGAACGATTAAGGGGAAGATGAATGTGGCTATCGTACAGCTGACGTCCACCAATCCGAGGTTTTCATTCCTCATCAAAAAAAATCCGGAGACCGGCATGCTGCTTCGGGCCATACGCAAAGGCATGGCGTACGGCTGGTATGGGGACGAACAAACGTTTAACGTCTATTTCAAAGACGCGGACAATGAGATTTCGTTCAAGCAGCATGAAAGCGAGTCTTTCGAGTATTTGAATGTGTCCCGGTACAATACGCCGATTCTCCCGCTAAATGTGATCAACGAATTTTTTTCCGCGCCTCTTAAAGCTCAAAACGAGCTGGACACGGAAGGCTGCCGGCACACGTTTTACATCAATATGATCCATATCGAGATGATGAGGTACATTGAGTTTTTTCAAAAGCATTTGAAAGACTATTCGTTTCAAACCGAGCACCTTGCTTATAAAAGCTATTCCCTGTCGATCACGACAAGCCGAAGCATCTACGAGCTGCTGCATGTGGTATGCGTGCTTTGCTTATTCCTTTCGATGTTCGGCGAGGAGTATATCGATATTTCGGACAGCATCCTGGATAAATACATGAAGAGTCTCAATGTGATCGATGCGCCGTTCTATATCCGCAGCTTGTTCGTCCGGAACTTCCTGTCTTCCCGGGAACGGTTTAATAAATATAAGGTTGAGGCGGAAAGCACAAGCCGGTATGACATTCGTTTCGATTTCGGAGGGACCGCGTTTCAGAGACGCAGCTACATCGGCAATGCATTGCGCTTTAATAAAGCCATTGTCGATATCGGCTGCGGAGAGGGTTATTATGCCCTTCCGTTTGCGGGAAAGCTGGAGCACAGCTACTACGCGATCGACCTGAACGAGGAATCGCTCGAGGTTGTTAAGCGTAAAGCGGAGACGAAGCAGGTAGAAAACATTGCGCTGTTCGGCTCCGTCGATCACTTTCTGGATGCCTACAATGGCGAAGCGGTGGATGTCATTCTGACCGAAGTGATCGAGCATATGCCGGAGGAAGAGGCAGCCCGATTAATTCGGCAAATATGCCGTAATATCGCCTTTGACCGGCTTATCATTACGACGCCGAATGCCGATTTCAACGTTTATTACGAGCTAAGCGGCTTTCGTCATGACGACCACAAATGGGAAATGGGCTCGAATGCGTTTCAGCGATGGTTCCGTGCCGTGATTGAAGAAGAGCCATTGGATGTTCAATATATTGCCGTAGGCGATGGCGTTGATGGGGTTCAGACGACCCAAGGTGCCATTGTGCAAAGGAGGGGGGCTTAAGCATGGAGCTGGTCACGAAAATCCACACGATATTTATGTTAATCGGTTCAACGGAATGCGGTAAAACGACTTTTGCTGCGGAAGTGCTGATGCCTCAGCTCAAATTCTCCGATGCGGTGACGAACAGCCGCTCCAATGTGCAGTATATTTCTTCCGACAACCTTCGCCAGGAAGTGCTTGGCTATGCTTACGATAAGTACGATAACGTGATGCTTGAAGCAAGCGGGCAGGCGTTTCACTTGTTGTTCGAGAAGCTGCGAATGGTCACTTCCTATCCGATCAATGCGGAGTTTGTCATTGTCGATACGACCGGACTTGCGGAGGATTTCCGCAAGCGGGTCAGGGAGATCGCCTTCGAGAACAACTATAACCTCGAGGTCATTCTCTTTGATTACCGCAACCGCGAAGACTATTATGCTTCGGACCGGTCCAAGAAGCTGATTACCTCCCATATCAACCGGCTGAAAAAAGACGTTCTGGGCGCATTGTCGCGGGAAGGGTATGACAACATTCACCGGATAAAGGCAAAGGATTTCTATTCGGTCACGGAAAGGAAAGCGAATCCGGACTATCGGGTTGTCATCGAAAATTTGGCCGACTATCAAGCGTCGATGCTGCCCGCGGATCAGAAATACGTGATCGTTGGCGACGTTCATGAGTCTGTCGATGAGCTGCGAGGTTTGCTGCGCGGTTACGGCTATGGGCTTGAAGAAGATAAGCTGACCGTCACGGAGCGCGTGCAGCGGACGAAGATTATTTTGGCGGGGGACTGGATCGATAAAGGGAAGCGGACCAAGGAAACGATCGAGTTCCTTTATCGCAATCGGGAGAACTTCCTGTTCGTCTTAGGCAATCACGAAAATTTCGTCGATAAGTATTTGCAGGGCGACATTCAAGGCGTGGATGATGAACTTCTCCATACGTACTTTGATTCTGCCGAGGCGCTTCGCGGCGACGATGGACTGCGTTCGAAATTCACCGAGTTGGTCGCGCTCTCCAAGCCGTTCTTCCGATTCAACGGAACATCGGGCTCGTCCTTCTACGTGACGCATGCGCCTTGCCGCAACAAGTATATCGGGAAGCTGGACCGCAATTCGGTTCGCCGCCAACGCAATTTCCGAATCGATCGCAGCGCTCCGCTCGAGCCGCAACTTGCTTTCCTGGCCGAGGAGGCGGTAAGCAACCAGCCTTTCCATGTATTTGGACATATCGCGGCAAAGCGGGCCTTTCGGATTAAGAACAAGGTTCATATCGATACCGGAAGCGTGCATGGAAACGGCTTAACCTCGGTCATGATTTCCTTCAAGCCCTTTTATAAATCGCATAAATCCCAGCCGCCCGTCCTGATCGAAGAGCTGCCCGTTTTATTCCAGGAAGAGAAACAGGTATCGCTGCAGGATCTCGGAGAGGATGAAACGCGCAGACTTCGTTATGTATCGCGCAACAAGGTGAACTTCATTTCGGGTACGATGTCTCCGGCGAACAAAGACGAAGCGCGAAATGAACTGGAGTCGCTGCGTAAAGGGTTGGACTATTTTGCGGATCGCGGGTTGAACGAGGTTGTCCTGCAGCCAAAATACATGGGTTCAAGGTGCAATGTGTATCTTCATCGCGACATCAGCCAGTGCTTCGCGGTCAGCCGAAGGGGCTACAAAATCAATCCGGGCCAGGTTGATTTGACGGGGATCTATCAGCAGCTGTTGAGCAAGTTTGGCGATTACATGAAGGCGCATCATGCCGAAATGCTGATTTTGGACGGTGAATTGCTGCCATGGAAAGCGTTGGGCGAAGGATTGATCGAGAAGCAATTCAAGCCGATCGGGAGAGCGCTGGAAACCGAGCTTGCCTTTCTCCAGCAGAACGGGTTTGAAGAAGCATTCGGCAACATGCGTGAGGCATACGCGGAGAGCGGATTCCGCAAGGATCAGCATACGATGGCAAAGTCGGCTCTAAGCGAGAAATACGGCGATCGGATTTACCAGAACTTCAAGTATATGAACGAAATTTTGGAGTCGTACGCGCCGTTAGCCGAGCATGTGGATGCCTACCGCATCTACAAGAAACAGCTTGAGCTTTACGCGGAGGATGCAGAGCTTGCGTATAAACCGTTTGCGCTGCTGAAAGTGGTTTATGAGAACGGAGATGAAATGCTGCCGGAATGGGAAGCGTCGGAGATGTTCCGTTTTCTGTCCGACGATGCTTTTCTTAAGATCGATTTGAACGATCCCGCCAGCTATGAGGAGGCTGAAGCGTTCTTTGCCAAGCTGACCGTGGAGAATCATATGGAAGGTGTCGTCATCAAGCCCGAGGTCTACGAGAGAGGCGGCATCCCGTATATGAAGGTTCGAAACGGCAGCTACCTCTCCATCATCTACGGGTACGACTACCGGTTTCCGTACAAATACAAGAAGCTGATGAAGCAGAAAAACATTGCTCAGAAGCTGCGCACCTCGGCAAATGAGTATAAGCTTGGCCAGCAGATGCTTGCTATCAAATTTGCGGAAATTACGCCGGATCATCAGGCCTACGGAGCGGCAGCAGCCAATTTGCTATACGAGACGGCCAAAGAGAAAGAGGTTGATCCGCGGCTATAGCATGGCGTCAGTATAGGCAAAAGGAATGGAGCTCATAGGCACAGGATATTTCAAGGCTTTTATTCAGCGGATTATAATGGGAGTAGATGTCGATTCGGGCAGCATGATGAGCAAGGGGGATGGTTAATCGTGGATAAAAACGCGCGGGACGTCCGCAACTCGTTCAATGAGACTGCAGCCGTGTATGACGGCCAGCGGCGGAAGCTGATTCCCTGCTTTGATGACTTCTACGGCATAGCCGCCGCTCTGGCTGAAACGGAGACCGAGGCCCCGTCCATTCTGGATTTGGGTGCCGGGACGGGGTTGCTTTCTTCCTTCCTGCTGCAGCGTTATCCGCAGGCGAAACTAACGCTCATAGACCTGTCCGACAATATGCTGGACATTGCAAGAAAGCGGTTCAAGGATGTTCCGGGCGTCACGTACCGTTGTGAAGATTATACAAAATTCGCAGCGGAATGTTCGTTCGATCTGATCGTGTCCGGCCTTTCCATCCACCATCTCTCGGATGAGGATAAGCGGGTGTTGTACAAGGCGAGCTACGCTAATTTAAAGCCGGGCGGCGTCTTTATCAATGCGGATCAGGTGCTGGGCCATACGCCGTATGTGGATGCCCTCTACAAAACGGACTGGAAGCGGAAAGTGGAGGCCAGCGGATTGTCGGCAGCGGAAATCGCGGCTGCATACGAGCGCACCAAGCTGGACCGGATGGCCGGCTTGCAGACGCAGCTGGACTGGCTGGAACAAGCGAGTTTTGCGGATGTGGACTGTGTGTATAAGTATTACAATTTTGTCGTTATGGTTGGGAGAAAGCGCTGAACTGAGAGAGGGATGGAGCATTAAACTATTATTCGTGTGCAGCCGCAATAAGTGGCGCGGCCTAACGGCAGAGAAGGTGTTCGAGCACGCGTCCGGCTATCAGGTCAGATCGGCGGGAACGGAAGACGCCGCAAGAGTGAAAGTTACGAGCGGCCATATCGGTTGGGCAGACGTCGTATTTGCGATGGAAAAGAAGCATGTTCGGAGGCTCAATGAAAAGTTTCGGGGAGAACTTGCGGGGAAACGGCTCATTTGTCTGGATATTCCCGATGATTACCAGTTTATGGACGAGGAGCTCATTGATATTCTGAAGGGCAGGGTAACGGAGTATATCGATATTTCCGTTGATTAGAAAAAAGGCCGGTGAGCCGGGACGCTGCATGCGTGCCGCTGCTCACCGGCCTTTTTATATAGAGGCGTGTTAGGAGGATGCTTGCTCGTCTTGATCCGGCAACAGCACGCCGTACCTCGCTAACGCTTTGCCGGACGATTCCAGCATGCGCTTGCGCAAATAATCGCTCTCCGCAACGCGTACGCGTTTGCCCAAAAAGCGAATTTTGGACAGGACGTACTCGCTTTCGTCGCTAAGGTAACCTAAATTGACTTTATATACGCCGTTGTCCTCATCGTAATCGACGGTCTTATCGAAACAGGAGAACGCGTAGAGGATACGCGACAGCTCGCGGTTATAAGCAGGCATCACCTCGATGACCGCATATTCCTTGCGCTTGTCGAGCTGCCCGCGGATGAAGGCGATCGCTTGCTTGATTCGTTCGGGAGCCAGGTCTGCAGGTTCGGCTAGCGAAATATTCGCGAGCTTCGTTCTCATGAAGGAACGGTGCCTGAGGTTGTACCATAGCAGATACCACTCCCGCTTCACCATGGAATACTCCATCTTGTAGGGTACGCCGAGCTGCCTCTCATGGACTCTATCGTTCTTGATCTTGTAAGACAGGGTAAGGCCGCTGCCGCCTATAATGGCGCGGCTTAAGCTGCGAAGCAACGGATGATAAACTTGCTTCTCCAGACTGCGCGCTTTCTCCACGAAATGCTCCTCCAGCTCAAGCTCCAGCGACTGCTCCTCGCCTAGAATGCCGTGCAGCTTCGTAAGCGTCTCGGCTGAGAAAGCGGCCGCTGCCGCCGGATGCCGCAGCATCAGCTTGAGCCAGGAGCGCTCATGGGAGGTTACCATGAACGTGCCGGAATTCTCCAGCCTTGAGATGACCTGGTAGTTAAAAATCTTTTCAAACGGATTCATAGTACGCGGCGATCTCCTTCCATTCCGCAATCATTTCCTCGCGAAGCTGTCTTGGGGCGAGCACCTCGCAGCTGGAACCGAAGCTGCGCAGCCATGGCCGGATCTCGGTCGTGCCGTTGACGATGATCTCGTAGATGAAGCTGTCCGCCTCCTCCTCCACGATTTCGCCCCACTGTCCCTGCAGCAGCACGCGTTCCCGGACGAAGTTCGGCGACTGATCGCCCGGGTTGAAAAATCTTGCCCGCACCTTCACCGCCCCGCCCGTATCGATCAGCCAGCTGTGCTTGATGCGCTGCTCCAGCTCCTGCCGCTTCTCGACAAACAGCTCTTCCGGCACCGATTCGCCCTCGGCCAGCTGCGTCATGCCCTCCAGCCGGTATTTTCGGATTCCTTCTCGGCTGTTGTTGGCGAGCATATACCAGCGGCCGTATTGATGATCGTAGATCACCTTGATCGGCAGCGCCGTTTGCGGTTTGCCGCCCGAGTCCCGCTCAAACAACGGGTTGGTGTTTTTGGACGCATAGCTTTGCTCGGTTTTCGGCGAAAAATAAACGAAGGTGACTTTGCTGCGATTCCGGATCGCGGCGAGCAGCGTGAAGAGATGCGCCTCATCCAAAATACGGGAGTAATAATGGTACTTATACAGGAAGGACAACCCGGCTGCTGCGCTATCTTCATCCGCGTTCGCTTCGGTTTGGCGCCGGACGGACCTCTTCAATTGATCGCGCAGCAGGTAGCCCTGAACCGACGGCACCTGCGTATTGGCCATCACATCGACGAAATGCAGCAGATCGAGCAGCTCGTCGTCATTCAAGCCGCGCACGAGGTCGTTCTGGATGCGGTACCGGTAAGGGCGCGCGCCGGGCTCGCGCTTGACGACGCCGACTTCCTCCAAATATTTGAGGTCCGAGCGAATCGTTTTCTCATCCGGAAATAAGGCGGCATCGGCAGTTGGACCGCTGCAGCATAGGTCGAGCAGCTCCAGCGCCGTCTGCGGCTTCTCGTGCATGGCGGCCAGCAGAAGCGCCAGGCGCTGGCTCTCGGAGTCCTTGAGCGATTTGGCCCGGAACAGGAACAGCAGCCTCGGGTCGGCGGAATCGTAATAGCTGTAACGGACCGCATCGGCAAATTCCTTGCTTTGCTCCTCGGAGGTCTGCTGCTGCGTGGCGGCAGCGATCTCCTTCAGCCTGCGGATGGTTTTATCAAACGTATGTACGGAGATGCCGAGCCGCTCGGCGAATTGCTGGCGGTTATAGGCGCCGCTCGTAAGGACGAGCATGCGCAGAAACTGGATTTCTTTATCAAAGCTCTCTCTAGCCACGGGGGAGCCTCCTCTTCATCACGAACAATCAGATAGTTTCATTGTAACAGGGCTGGAAGCGCCGGAAAATGGCAATGTTTCTCTGCCGTCGCCATACTTTTGCCGTGTTCGCGGGAGGCGGAAGCGGCCATAATGGGATCAACGGGATAAAGGAGCTTGGTACGATGACGATCATGTATACGACTGAACAAATACAAGAACAGCTTCGGCGCATTGAAGAGGAAGAGCAGGTCCGCATTCTCTACGCCTGCGAATCCGGCAGCCGGGCATGGGGCTTTCCGTCGAAGGACAGCGATTACGATGTGCGTTTCCTCTATGTAAGGCCGGCGGAGTGGTATTTATCGATCTTCGACCGGCGGGACGTGATCGAGCGGCCGATCAACGATCGGCTGGATCTAAGCGGCTGGGATATCCGCAAAGCTTTGAATCTGTTTCGCAAATCGAATCCGCCGCTGCTGGAATGGCTGCAGTCGCCGATTCCGTATTGGGAAGCAACTGGCGCTGCGGAGCGGATCCGTGCATTGTCGCCGCTGACGTTCTCGCCGCGGTCCTGCCTCTACCACTACTTGCATATGGCGCGGGGCAACTATCGGATGTATCTGCAAGGCGAGCAGGTGAGGATCAAGAAATATTTTTATGTGCTGCGTCCGATTCTGGCCTGTTTGTGGATTCGTGCCAGCAATACGATGCCGCCGATGGCCTTTCAGGAGTTAGCAGATGCCATGCTGCCGGATCAAGAGGAACTACGGGACGTCGTGGAAGAGCTGCTGGCGCGCAAAATCGCAGGCGATGAGCTGGATTACGAGCCGCAAATCACGATCATTAACGCGTTTGTGGAGAAGCAGCTGGCAGAACTGGAGCATGAGGCGCCGTCCGTACCGAACGCGCCGAGCACGCAGGATGAGCAATTGGATCGGCTGTTTCGAATGGCAATCAAAGAAGCTTGGGGAGGGTGAAACGAATAATGGCATATGCAACAATTGGCGGGGTTCGCGTGTGGGGGACGCCGGATGACGGGGCCGTATCGCAGGCGCGGACCTGCGCGGAAACCGGACGGGTCATGCGGACGCTGTTGATGGCGGATCACCATAAAGGCTACAGCCAGCCGATCGGCGGCGTTGTCGTGTACGACGGGCAAATTTCGCCTTCGGGGGTCGGCTATGACATTGGCTGCGGGAATAAAGCGGTTCGTACGGGCTTGATGGCAGTGGATGTGAAGCGCGATATCGCGGGGATTATGAATGCGATATCGCGCCGGGTTTCGTTCGGCGTCGGGCGGGTGAACGAGGAGCGGGTCGATCATGAGCTGTTTGACGATCCCGATTGGGCGGTTTATCGGGCTGTCGGAAAGCAGGAGCACGACAAGCTGCTGGCGCTTGCGCGAGATCAGCTGGGCACGGTGGGGAGCGGGAATCACTTTGTGGATCTGTTCGAGGAGCCTGCGACGGGCCGACTATGGGTGGCGAATCATTTTGGCAGCAGAGGATTCGGGCATAAGACGGCGAGCGGATTTCTTAATTTGGCCGCAGGCCGCGGCTTTCTCGGCCATGCACCGGGGGAAAAGATGGATCAGCCGCCGGTGCTGCTAGAGATGGACAGCGAGCTTGGCGTCATGTACTACCGCGCGATGCGGCTTGCCGGCCGCTACGCCTACGCCGGCCGCGATTACGTCATGAAGCAGGTGCTGGCCATACTCGGAGCGGAGCCGGAGATGGAGGTGCACAACCACCATAACTACGCATGGAAGGAGCAGCATGGCGGCAAGGAGACGGTCGTCGTCCGCAAAGGCGCGACGCCTTCCGCGCCTGGGCAGCTCGGCTTCATCGGCGGGAGCATGGGCGATATCTCCGTCATTGTGAGGGGGAAGGATACCGCCGAGAATCGCGATGCGTGCTATAGTACGGTGCACGGTGCGGGCCGAATCATGAGCCGGACGCAGGCCGCCGGCAAAATGAACTGGCGCACGCGCTCCCGCAGCGGCGGCCAAATTACGCCGGAGCAGATGAAGCATGCCGTGGCGGCGTACGGCGTCGAGCTCCGCGGAGCGGGCACCGACGAGAGCCCGTTCGTTTACCGCAAGCTGCAGGATGTACTCGACGCGCACAGCGAGACGATCGATGTGCTCCACGTGTTGAAGCCGATCGGCGTCTGCATGGCAGGCGCGGATGAGTTTGACCCTTATAAGGATTAAACGGCTTGGATGAGGGGCGCTTCTTTGGAGACGCCTTTTTTTGCGATAGTCAGCCCTATCCTTTAAGCTATTGTGCCTAAATAACGGGTATAATGAGGACAACGCTATGAATGCCCAAAGGAGGAAATTTATGAGCCAGATGCTGAATAAGCTATGCGTCAAAACGTTCAACAACACCAACGTCATTACGGAGATCGGCGTGGTGAAAAAAGTGAATAGCCGCACGATTCACGTGGATTGGGGCAAGAAGGTTTGGATCTACCAGAACCGGGATTTTCGCTGGATTCCGCTTACGGCGGAGGAGTTCGGGGAGAAGTACGGCAAAAACAAGTTTTCACCGGAGGCTCTTGCCAGAGCGGCGGAGCTTGGCCTGGATATTCCCAAGGGATAGGGAAATCGAATCAGGCATCGACTTCATCCGACAGAAGCTCATATTTTGTAAAAATAGGTATCCCCTAATCTAGCAACTGCTGATATAATAAGAGTCTACCTTTTTTATCCACTGAAAGGAGATTCTATGCGTAGATATGTCAGCCTAGTTATCGTTATGACGCTTCTGCTCGGCAGTCTCGGCCTTTCGATGGCCTCGGCAACATCCTCTTTTCCCTATCAAGCGAAAGTAAGCACGGCTGCGTTGAACGTGCGCAGCGAACCATCCTTGCAAGCCTCGATAGTCGGCCAGCTGCGCAATGGCGATATCGTAACCGTGACGGATGAGGAAAGCGACGGCTGGGTGCGGGTGAAACGGAATAAATTATCCGGCTGGGTGGCAGGCTACCTGCTCCGCAAGCTGGACGGTAAAGGCCAAGCATCCAATCCGACGGTCAGTTCGCCGCCCTCAAGCGGCAAAGTCAGCACAAGCCCCGGCTCAACGGCGACGGTGCTGGCCGACTCCTTGCGGATACGCTCCGGTCCGGGAACGAGCTATAAGATCATCGGTTCTCTCTCGCAAGGGGAGCAAATCTCAATCACGGGCAGTCAGAGCGACTGGCTCAAAATCCGCACCTCCGCGAAACAAACGGGCTGGGTAGCCAAGGCTTACGTAGGCAAAGGCGCTGCGCAGCCGAAGCATGCCGGCAAAGGGCTGCGGGGCAAAGTGATCGTCGTCGACGCGGGACATGGCGGCAATGATCCCGGCATGATCGGCACGACGTATGAGACGGAAGAGAAGGACCTTACGCTCAGCACCGCCATTTATTTAAAACAGGAGCTTCAAAGGCTCGGCGCGACCGTTCTTATGACGCGGACGACCGACAGAAAGCCTGAACTGTCCGAGCGCGTTCGGGTCAGCGAGTCGGCGAATGCGGATGCATTCGTGAGCATCCACTTCAACTCGTCGGAGAGGCAGAACACAGGATCGCTCACTTTCTACTACTCGGAGAAGAAGGACCGGCCGCTCGCCCAAGCGGTGGAAGCCGAGCTGGCGGGGGCTGGCGGGCTGCCCAGCCACGGCGTCTCTTTCGGCGATCTTCACGTGCTGCGGGAGAATGATACCGTCGCAACACTCGTGGAGCTGGCTTTTCTGTCCAATCGCAAGGATGAATCGATCGTTCGCGGGTCGGCCTACCAGAAGAAGGCGGCGGCGGCGATTGCCCGGGGACTGGCGAATTATTTCGGATAATACATATCGGAAACACTCCTGAGAAGGAGTGTCAGGCTGTCGAGAAAATCTCGAGGGGCTAACCGGAACCATCTAATGGGCATCTATGTCCGTTAAACGTTATAGAAGCGAAAAAACCGAATCTAACGGTCACAAATGTCCGTTAGATTCGAAAAATAGGATTTTTTCCTATAAAAATAGCTATAACGGTCATTTATGACCGTTATAAACTGAAATTGATCATTTCAGGGCTCTAACGGACATCCATGTCCGTTAGAGCCTACAGGTTCGCTGTCAAGAGAATAGACAGGCCTATCGGACTTTCTCGACACTCAGTCACTCCTGAAAAGGAGTGTTTTCTTTTGTACATAAACGATGAAAATTTTGTTTCGCACCTAGTTTAAAAGCGGTTTGAATTTCGATAGAATTAACGGTAGAACTAGATTTTCCTTTACTGCAATCCAATGCAGCCTGTAATCGCTCATCTCCTGCAAGGAGACGGGCGTTTTTATTTCAGGAGATGGGCGGAGAGGGCGGTACTGGATGTCATTCGTTTTGGTTGAATGAGGCTGCCGATCCCATGATTCCGGATTTAAAACCGAAATGTAACTCTTCTGTAACGATATCGATTCGTCGCGGTTTTATAATCAACGATGTAGCCTTGAGACAGGCCAATTTAGTCAGCAAGTGGGGACAGGGCCCCTAAAGCCAGAAGGAGTAATGCTATTATGCCAAAACCAATCGGAAACAGCGGACGTTATATGCCTGGACTGGATGGTCTGCGGGCGATCGCCGTTATTGCGGTTATCGCATATCATCTCAATTTATCTTGGTTGCCGGGCGGGCTGTTAGGTGTCGGCATATTTTTTGTCCTATCCGGCTACTTGATTACCGATATATTGCTGAAACAACAAAGCAAAACGAGACGTTTGAACCTAAGCGATTTCTGGATTCGACGGGCAAGGCGGCTGCTGCCGGCGATGGTGCTCATGCTTGGATTCGTTACGGTCTGGCTGCTGATGACCGATCCGGCGCGGCTAATGGGGCTGAGGGGCGAGATCGGCTCGGCCCTTCTCTATACGAGTAATTGGCGGCTGATCTTTCACGAGGTGTCGTATTTCGAAAGCTTCGGGCCGCCGTCGCCGCTAGGCCATTTGTGGTCGCTTGCCGTTGAGGAACAGTTTTATTTGGTATGGCCGCTTGCTCTGGCTTTGCTGGTGCGGTGGTTGCCGCAGCGCGGCAAGCTGGCGCTTGCGATTCTGGTCTTGGCCGGCGTTTCGGCCGGTTTGATGGCCGTGCTCTATGAGCCGGGGCTTGATCCGAGCCGCGTCTATTATGGAACGGATACGCGGGCGTTCGCGCTGTTGATCGGCGCTGCGCTGGCCGCAATCTGGCCGAGCTGGAAGCTGTCCGAAATGGCATCTCGCAGAACGAAGATCGTGCTCGACATTACAGGCTTCGGCGGGATGGCGGTCGTCTTGTACATGATCGTTACCGCAGGCGAGTATGACAGCGGCCTATACCGCGGCGGCATGATGGCGCTGTCGGTTGCGACAGCGGCTGTAGTGGCTTCGTTGGCGCATCCGGCAAGCCGGATTTCGCGCGTGATCGGATGCGGGCCGCTGCGATGGATTGGCGTACGGTCTTACGGCATCTATTTATATCATTACCCGGTTATTGCGCTGACGACGCAAGCGGCGGAAGCGGGCGAGTTTCACCTTATCCGGGCATTGGTTCAAGTCGCGGCGACCATTGTGCTGGCCGAGCTGTCGTGGCGCTTCATCGAGGAGCCGATCCGTCAGGGTGCGCTTGGAAGGCTCGCGGGCGGAGTGAAGAAGTATCTTGGGCGTTTCAACAGGGGCCGGCATCCGATGCGCGAAAACCGGGCTCTGCTGCTGATGTCGCTGAGCATGCTGATGGTGGTCAGCGTATCGTGCTCGTCGCAGCTGTACGCGATTGAAGGCAAGGCAGCCAAACAAGCGTTGGTTGGACAAGCCGTGGTCGATGAGACCGTCGGTGAAGTCACTGTTGGTCATGACGCTGCAGATCACTTGGAAGTGGATTCAGCGAAGTCGCCTATTGGGGCGGAATCTGATGGGGAAGTGTCCGGCAAGGGAAGTGGCGAGGAAAAGCAGGGCGAATCTGACTCTGGCGGTGAGGGGCATGAGGGAACGGCGCCTGACGGAGCAGATTCTGGCGGAACAAGTTCTGGAGGGGCGAACTCGAGCGGGGCAGATCCTGATGGCGTAAAACCCGGTGGGTCAAATTCTGATGCGGGGAAGCCTGACGATACGGAATCTAGCGGGACAGCGCCAGACGGTGCAGATCCTGGCGGTGCTGTAAAGCCTGACGGCAACGGGGCTAGCGACGGTTCGGATTCGAAAGGCAGCGGTACCGGCGCGACGAAGCCGAACGAGGCCAAGCCGCCGGCTCCCGGGAGCGTGACGGTAATTGGCGACTCGATTATTTTGGATGCGAAGCCTTATTTGGAGGAGCTTGTAAAGGGAATCGTCGTTGACGGCAAGGTGGGACGTCAAATGTCCGAAGCCGACGATGTGGCGCTTGAGCTTAAACGTCAGAACAAGCTTGGCCAAACCGTGATTATCGAGCTGGGGACGAACGGTTCCTTCTCCGAGAAGCAGCTGAACGGACTGCTGACCGCTATTGGAAGCGGGCATAAAGTCATTCTTGTAAATACGCGCGTTCCGCGCAAATGGCAGGATGTCGTCAATGACATGCTCGCCGAAAAAGTAGACCGCACGCCGGGTCTATCGTTAATCGATTGGTACGCGGCCAGCAAGGGCCAGGATGACTTCTTCGGCAAAGACGGCGTCCATCTGAAGAAGGACGGGGCGAAGTTCTTCGCGCAGCTGCTCGCCGATTCGCTTGCTAAGATAAGCTGATGGTAGGAAACGAAGTCCCCGTACAGACTGCGATGGCTGCAGGTTTGTACGGGGACTTTTTTTATCGGCAAGGAGGGAATGGCATGATATCGTAGATTTGGTTGATCGGATACTGGAAGGTAGCAAACTGTTGGGCATACATATATTGCATCACATATACGACACCGCCCTGCACGCCGCAGATCACGCCGGAGACGCCTTGGCCCGTACGAAGCGCGATGCCGGCAGGGCGCCCCGTCAAATACATCGCTTTTTGTGCCAGCGTCATGCCCATCTGCCCCTGGCCTGGACTTTGATGGCCCGGACTTTGATGACCCGGACTTTGCATGAACATGGAGCATCACTCCTTGAAGTGGTTGTAGGTAACTATCCTTGCTCGCATCCGGAATCAGTCTATGCGCGTGTTGGTCATATGCCCGCGGCGATTGCCCATCGCAGGCTGAAGGCTGATCGGGTAATTCAGAATAACGAACCTCATCGTGCTTATTTTAAGGGAAAATCGGTTAAGACGCGGGCCAACGAACTCCAGTGACGTTATTTTGCTGATATCGGGGAAATTAGACGCATCTTAGTTGGAATAAGCCTCCTCAGGTTCGTTAGCGCCTCCGAAACGGCGATTTTGGCCAAATAAGCACTAATGGGTTCGTTATATTCCACCTTGAGCGAATCAGTGGCAATGAAAAAATCGGCTCTGGACAGTTGACTTCACAACGGGCTCAAACAAAGATGCGGCGTTTTTTGCTTACCTGTCATGGATTTTATCGGCTATGGAGTGGAACGGTCAAATCAACGAAAAAAAAGAGCCCTATCCGGCTGCCTGGATAGGGTTCTTCGCGTTCTCGCGGACCATGAGATAGAGGAAGGCCGAGGCGATCAGGACACCGCCCGCCACGCACCACGAAGCCGAAATCGACACGTACTGCGCGATAAAGCCGTGTATGAAGGAGCCGAGCAAGCCGCCTAGCTGCAGGAACAGCGAATTAAGCGACTGCATCGTGGAGCGGTTGCTTTCGTTCAACTGCTGATTGAACAAAGCGGTGTCCGGCGCGCTTGCCATGCCGTTGCTCATGAACAAGACGAAATAAAAAACGGTGAAGCCGGCAACACCTTGTTGGGCAGCCAGAATCAAGAACAGGATGCCTAGAGCCGAGCGCATGCCGAACAGCAGCGTTGAAGCCTGCACCCGAAGCAACCTGGACAAAGGCGTGAACAGCAGGCCTCCTGCAGAGGCGGATACAAAATAGCCCGCAGTCAGCAAGCCGAACTGCCAGGTGGCCGAATCAGGGCCTAGCATGCTCTTTACCTGCGGCTGCCAGTACGTTTCAAGACCCGAGAAGGCAAAGCCCCAAGCGAGTGCCGCCATGAGAAGGAGCAATACGGCAAGCTGCTTAAAGCCGTACTGCACGGCGTCGGACACAAGCTGGGGAAGCCGACGGAAGCCATCTAGCGCGTCGGCGGATCTGCTTGCATGGACCTTCTCTACGACCAGCTTGGAAGTAAGGCCATATTGCACCACGATCATCGCCGCCATTGCGACGAAGTTGATCGAGTATATGCCTGCGCCTAAGTTCGATGCGAACCGGCCGAGCACATCGGGCAGCAAACCTCCGGCCAGAGCGCTGACGCCCATGGCAAGCGGGATGAAAATACTCGCTTTCGCAAGCTTGCTGCTAAGGTCGCCGCCCGGCTCCAGCCGGTTGAATTCGTCCACGAACCACGCATCGATCGAGCCGGAAGACAGCGCCCTTGCCGTACCGAACAGCAAGTAACCGATCATCAAGCTGGCCATGTTCCACGAGATCATGACGAGCAGCACGGCTCCGAGCATAAAGAGAAGGGAGATGAGGTACACTCTCTTTCGCCCCAGCGCATCCGATAAACCGCCCGTCGGCAGCTCGAGCAGCAGCACGGTTGCGGATGAGGCCGCGAAGATGAGCCCGATCTGCTGCAAATTGAATCCCTTCTCCATCATGAACAAACTGGATACCGGCAAAATCAAGCCGATAATGAACCAATGAAGCGATTGGTTCAGCGTATAAACAACCAATAATTTCGATACGGATTTCATCCGGGTCAAACCTCCCTATGAAGACACAGCTTAGTCTAATGCCAATAGCGAGATTGGACAAGAGGAAGTTGCTTGAACCGAACCGCTTCGATTGTGTGATACAGAAAAGGAAAAAGGTTGAATTTTCCATTATTTTGTCGGACAATCAATGAGGAGGGGCATTCGTCCTAATTTCATGAAAAATGAATGGAAGATTTTATCCGCTTTGGGAATGCTATACGTGTGCAAATATAGATGTGAAACCGGCGTTATATAACCTGACATAACGAGGAAGAAAAACGGAAATTGCTGCATAAAAATAGTTTACAAAAAGGCTAAATCACCGTATATTTGAAACAGGGCAAACAAATGCTAAAAAAGGTTTTTTACAAATGTTCAAACCGGGGTTAGCAACAAACTACATATGGAAATGAGGAGTAGAAAAAAATGAAAAAAAGTCTAGTCACGATCCTGATTTGTATGCTGGCGTTCGTTCTGGTTGTCGGCTGCGGCAGCAAGAATAACAACGCAGGCGGGAACGCCGGCACGAATGAGGGCACGAAAGGAACTTCTTTCAAAGCGGGGATGGTTACGGACTCCGGCACGATCGACGACAAATCTTTCAACCAAGGCACTTGGGAAGGTCTGCAGCGTGCGACGAAAGAACTGGGCGTCGAGTCCAAGTACCTAAAGCCGGCCGGCACGACGGAAGCCGACTACCTGAAGGAAATCGGCAACCTGTATGACGCAGGCTTCAAAGTGATCGTTGCTCCAGGCTTTAAGTTCGAAACGGCGATCTTTGCGGCGCAAGATAAATATAAAGACGCGAAGTTCGTTATTATCGACGGTACTCCGCATACGGCTAAAGACTTCACGCCGGTTGTGAAGGAGAACACGGTTTCGATCTTCTTCGCGGAGCATGAGTCCGGCTTCATCGCCGGCGTTGCAACGGCGCTTCAATTGAAAGAAGGCGAAGCGGGCTTCATCGGCGGCATGGAAATTCCGGCGGTTCAGAAGTTTAACTGGGGCTTCCAGCAAGGCGTGAAATACGCAAACGACAACCTTGGCACGAAGATTTCGATTAAAAAGGAAAACGTCGTTTACCAAGGCAGCTTCGACAACGTAGCTGCAGGCGGCCAGCTGGCGGCTCAAATGTACGACCGCGGCGTGAAGGTCATCTTCACTGCGGCAGGCGGCGTAGGCGTAGGCGCGATCAACGAAGCGAAAGCACGCGCTAAAGCGGGCAAAGAAGTTTGGATCGTCGGCGTAGACGGTGACCAATACAAAGACGGCGTATACGAAGGCGACAAATCGGTCATCATCACTTCCGCAATGAAGAAAGTCGACGCAGCATCCTTTGACATGATGAAAGCTGAGCAAGACGGCAAGTTCCCGGGCGGCCAAACGTTGACGTTCGACATCAAGAATGATGGCGTAGGCTTGCCGGCCGAAAACCCGAACCTCAGCGAAGATACAGTGACGAAAGTGGCTGACGTTACGGCGAAGCTGAAGAGCGGCGAGATCAAGGTTGCAGCGGAAAAAGGCGACCTGATCAAGTAGCCCTAACCTTTTCGCCATAGCCTTAAATCCAAGAAGAGACGGGACGCTCCGTCTCTTTTTGGTTAATACCCTACGATCATTTTGGTAAAGGAGCCCGTATCGTATGGAATTTGTAGTGGAAATGCTTAATATTCGCAAGGAGTTTCCCGGGGTCGTAGCTAACGACGATATTACGCTCCAGCTGCGCAAGGGCGAAATCCATGCGCTGCTCGGCGAGAACGGAGCCGGCAAATCGACGCTGATGAGCATCCTCTTCGGGATGTATCAGCCTGACCGCGGCACGATCAAGGTTCACGGCGAGCAGGTCAAAATCGCTAACCCCAACGTAGCGAATAAGCTTGGCATCGGCATGGTACACCAGCATTTTAAGCTGGTCAGCAATTTTACCGTTACGGAGAACATCATTCTAGGCAACGAGCTGAAGAAGGGCTTCGTGCTAAACATTAAAGAAGCTGCCCGCAGAATCGAAGAGCTCTCGAAGCGCTACGGGTTGAATGTCGATCCGCATGCGAAGATCGAGGATATTTCGGTCGGGATGCAGCAGCGCGTGGAAATATTGAAAATGCTGTACCGGGATGCGGAGGTGCTCATTCTCGATGAGCCGTCGGCCGTGCTGACGCCGCAGGAGATTGAGGAATTAGGCAAAATCATGCTGAGCTTGGTTGCCGAAGGCAAGTCCATCATTCTTATCACTCATAAGCTGAAGGAAATTAAAGCCGTCGCCAACCGCTGCACGGTCATTCGCCGCGGCAAAACGATCGGTACGGTTGACGTTGCGACAACAAGCGAACTGAAAATGGCCGAAATGATGGTTGGCCGCAACGTAACGTTTAAAGTCGAAAAAGAAGAAAGCCGTCCCGGCGATGTGATCTTAAAGCTGGAAGGGTTGACTGTGAATAATAATAAAAACGTGCCGGGGCTCAAGGACTTCAATCTCGAAGTCCGCGCAGGCGAAATCGTCGGCATAGCGGGCGTCGAGGGCAACGGCCAAACAGAGCTTGTGGAAGCGATTACAGGTCTTCGGAAGGCAGAGAGCGGAAGAATTATGCTGGACGGGCATGACATTACGCGGGAATCGATACGCGGCCGTATTCATAAAGGCATCGCGCATATTCCGGAGGACAGGCAGAAGCGCGGGCTGGTGCTGGATTACACGCTGGAGGAGAACATGATCCTGCAGGTGTATAACCGCAAGCCATTCTCCAAACGCGGCATTCTGGACAAAGGCGCGATCCGCAAATACGCAAGCGGCATTCTGGAAAGCTTTGACGTCCGTTCGGGCAAAGGCCCGTTGTCCGTATCGCGGTCGCTCTCCGGCGGTAACCAGCAAAAGGCGATTATCGGGCGCGAGATCGAGCTCGATCCGGGTCTCTTGATTGCGGTTCAGCCTACGCGGGGCCTCGACGTCGGATCCATCGAGTACATCCATAAGCGGCTGATCGCTCACCGGGACCGGGGCAAGGCCGTACTGCTTATCTCGCTTGAGCTGGACGAAGTGCTGAATGTGTCCGACCGCATCGCGGTACTCAACAACGGCGAACTGATCGGCGTCGTGAAGGCGTCGGAGACGAATGAAAATGACATCGGAGCCATGATGGCCGGCGTCAAAATAGGGGGAGACCAATGAGGAATCTCATCATTTCCTTATGCGCGGTGCTGTTCGGCCTGATTGGGGGCGCCATTCTGATGGCGGTGACGGGACACGATCCTATAGAGGGGTACAGGTACCTTTTTCAGGGCGGACTGAAAAACGCGTCACGCTTCGGCGATACGCTGGCGACGGGCACTCCGCTGATCTTTACGGGTCTATCGGTCGCATTCGCGTTCCGTACGGGTCTGTTCAATATCGGCGCGGCGGGCCAGATGCTATTCGGCGGTTTCTGCGCAACCGTAGTCGGGCTTAATATCGACACGGCCAGACCGCTTCTGCTGCTTCTGATGATCCTGGCTGCCATAGCCGGCGGCGCGGTGTGGGCATTTATCCCGGGGCTGCTGAAGGCGAGATTCAACGTTCATGAGGTCGTATCGACCATTATGATGAACTGGATCGCCTATTGGACGATTTACTACGCGGTTCCGGCATACTTGAAGGCAGAGCAGATCGAGACGGAGTCTCGGTCCCTAGCTGATAAAGCTACGCTAAGGTCGCCGTTTCTCTCGGATATGTTCGGAGGCTCTTATGTAAACCTTGGGCTGTTTCTCGCCGTAATCGTCGTGATCGTCATCGCGTTCATCATTAACAAAACAACGCTCGGTTACGAGCTCAAAGCGGTCGGCTTCAATCGTCATTCCGCCGAATATGCCGGCATCGGCGTCAATCGCAGCATCATCACGTCGATGCTGATTTCCGGCGCGCTGGCCGGACTAGCCGGTTTGGCGCAATATGCAGGTAACGGCAACAACATTCAAATCGGCATATTGCCTTCGCAAGGCTATGACGGTATCGCGGTTGCGCTGCTTGGCGCCAACTCGCCACTCGGCGTCCTGGTCTCCGCGTTATTCTTCGGCCTGCTCTACTCCGGCCGCGGTTTCATGAATGCCATGACGGAAATTCCGCCAGAAATCGCGGACTCCATCATCGCGATCATTATCTATTTCGCTGCTACGAGCGTATTAATGGACAGGCTCATCACGAGATTCATGTCCAAACGCCGGTCAACGATGGCTGCAACGGCTGGCGGAAAGGAGAAGGTGTAGCGTATGTGGCTGACGATTCAACAGATTTTCCCGTATGCGATCATGTTTACGATTCCGCTCTTGATCACCGCTCTAGGCGGACTGTTCAGCGAACGGAGCGGCGTTGTCAATATCGGCTTGGAAGGGCTTATGGTCATCGGGGCCTTCGCAGCGGCATACACGATGTACGAATTGCAGACTGCATGGCCGGGGCATGAAGTTGCGGCGATTTGGATCGGATTGCTGGTTGCCATCGCGGCTGGCACGGTCTTTTCCCTGCTGCACGCATTCGCAAGCATTCACTTGAGCGCGAATCAGGTCATCAGCGGTACCGCGATCAATATGATCGCTGGCGCGATAACCGTGTTTCTTTCCCGTAATATTACAGGCAGCGGCAATATCAGGCTTCCGGGAGGCTTGCCTTCGTTCGACGTATGGGGTTTCGCGAATATTCCGGTCATCGGCCCGCTGTTGTTTACGAAAACGTATTGGACGACTTGGATCATCCTAGCCGTTGTCTTACTCAGTTCATTAATTTTGAGAAAAACAGCCTTCGGACTGCGCCTCCGCTCCTGCGGCGAATATCCGCAAGCGGCTGAAGCTGCAGGCGTAAACGTCCGCAAAATGCGTTACATCGGCGTGTTGATCTCCGGCGCTTTCGCAGGACTTGGCGGCGGCATCCATCTGGTGACGATCGCCGGCGAATTCACGGGTACGGTTTCCGGCTTGGGCTTTCTGGCTCTCGCGGCGCTGATCTTCGGCCAATGGCGGCCGCTCGGCATTCTTGCGGCAACGCTGTTCTTCGGCTTCGCCAGCACGGTGGCCAACGTGTCGCAGGTCATTCCGCAATTAGCTTCCATTCCGCCGATTTTTCTCAAAGTGTTCCCATATGTGGTGACGCTGATCGCGCTCGTGCTGTTCTCGAAGACATCGCAGGCGCCGAAAGCGGCAGGGGAGGTATTTGATTCAGGCAAACGCTGATGGGGCAGCTACGGATAGGAGCGTGGGAGAACCAGTGCATGAAGAAAGAGACGATAAGAGGGGAAAAATGCTGGACGCCGTGCGAATGTACTACCAGCTGGATTACAGCCAGCAGGAGATAGCCAAACGGCTCGGCGTTTCCAGACCGACTGTCAGCCGGTTCATTCAACAGGCCAAAGAAGAAGGCTATGTCATTATAAGCATCATTGACCCGCTGGAGAACAATGATCTGCTGGCGAGTCAGATCGAGCGCAAATTCGGGCTTAAGAAAGTCGTCATCGTGAACGTGCCGCACTACGAGGATGGCGTGGTCAAGAAGTATCTGGGCCCGGCAGCCGCGAAGTACATCGACTCGGTGGTCAAGGACGGCGATATCATTGCGACGACCTGGGGCACGACACTGTATGAGGTGGCGCTTAACCTGCAGGACCGGCATTTGAAGGACATCAAGGTCGTTCAACTGAATGGCGGCGTCAGCCACTCCGAAACGAATACCTATGCTTACGAGATCGTGAATCTGTTCGGCAAAGCGTTCCACACCGTGCCGTACTTCATTCCGCTTCCCGCGATCTTCGATCATCCGGTCGTGAAGAAGACGATTGAGACGGACCGCCACATCAAGAACATCTTGGAGCTTGGCAAAGCAGCCAATATCGCCATCGTGACGGTAGGCGCGCCGACCGAAGATTCGGTGCTGATCAAAGCGAATTATTTTAACGAGGACGAACTGAAGATGATTTTCGAGAAGGGGGCGGGCGACATTTGCTCGCGGTACTTCAACATCGACGGCGTCATTTGCTCGCAGGAGCTGAATCAGCGGACGATCGGCATCGATCTGGACGATCTGAAAAAGAAAGAGAAATCGATCCTCGTAGCAGGCGGTATACGCAAGGTTGACGGCATCTATGGCGCACTTCGGGGCAGATATACCAACGTGCTCATTACGGACCAGTTTACGGCAAAGTACTTGCTGGAGCGTAATTAATTAAACGGACAGAGAGAAGGAATCAAGGATGGGTAACGAATTGCAAGGGGCAGCATTAGCTGCGTATTTTGACCATACTTTGTTGAAACCGGATGCGACGGCATCGCAAATCGCGAAGCTGTGCGAAGAAGCGAAGCAGCATAAGTTCGCAACCGTATGCGTGAATCCTTATTGGGTAGTTGAAGCAGCGAAACAGCTTGCCGGTACCGGGGTCGGCGTTACGACGGTAATCGGTTTCCCGTTAGGCGCTTCAAGCTCGGCCGTCAAAATAGCGGAAACAAACGATGCCATCGCGAATGGCGCAACGGAAATCGATATGGTGCTCAATGTCGGTGCATTGAAGTCCGGCCGTCTCGACGATGTGGAACGCGACGTCCGCGGCGTAGCGGAAGCGTGCAAAGGACGCGCCGTCAGCAAAGTCATTCTTGAGGTGGGATTGCTCACCGATGAGGAGAAAGTAACGGCCAGCCAAATCTGCAAGCGGGCCGGCGCCGATTTCGTCAAGACGTCGACAGGCTTTGGCCCGGGCGGCGCAACCGTAAAGGACATTGCGCTTATGCGCCAAACGGTTGGACCGGAGATGGGCGTGAAGGCATCCGGCGGCGTTCGTGATCTGGAAGCGGTCCGCGGCTTGATTGCCGCAGGCGCAACGCGGATCGGCGCCAGCGCCAGCGTGACCATTGTAAGCGGCGGCACGAATGAAGGCTACTAATTTCAAAGGCAAAAATATCGAGAGAGGTGCATGCGATGCACCTCTCTCGATTATTTTCACCGATTCAAATACCGCTCGCGCACCACATTCACATGATGCAGCTCATGGCCGGCGATAACGTACGCCAGCGCTCTGGCGGAAATGCCCGTATTGCTTGCGGTGCCTTTGCGAAGAAACGCTTCCGGGGTCAAACCGCGAAGCAGCGCTAACGTCGCGCCGCGGACAGCGTTGTACTCCTCGACCAGCTCGGCAACCGTGCCGCTGTCGAAGGAAGCGCCAGAAACAAATTCGTTCTCATCAAACCCCGGTAAAGGCGTTTGGTCGCCGCGGGCAACCCGGAGAAGCCGATAGCTCATGATGCGCTCCGTGTCGACGATATGGCCGAGCAATTCTTTAATGCTCCATTTGCCCGGCGAGTACCGGAATAGGGCTTGTTCGTCCGTCAGTCCGGAGAACATCGCGGTCGTCTGGCTGCGGGAGGCTTCAAGCTGCTCCAGCAAATCTCCGTCCGTTGGCAGCGCGATATAGGTACCGAAGTGTGCGCCGAATTCGTCTGCTGAAGGTCTGGTTAACAAGAGCGTCATCCCCTTTGGGTTGAATTGAGCCTGCAATAAGGTGTAAGCTACTAGAACAAGAGTAACCCCCGAACGAAGCAAATTCAAGGAGTGTATGCGAAAATGTCAGGAAGATCGAAAGAAGAGCTGCAAAGCGGCGGCGTTACCCATCTGGGCAATCAGGGCACGTCCTACCTGTTCAACTACAGCCCGGAGGTGCTGGAATCGTTCGATAACAAGCATATCGGACGCGATTACTGGGTGAAATTCAACTGTCCGGAGTTTACGAGCCTGTGCCCGATTACGGGACAGCCGGATTTTGCCACCATCTATATCTCTTATATTCCCGATGTGAAAATGGTGGAGAGCAAGTCGCTTAAGCTGTATCTGTTCAGCTTCCGCAACCATGGCGATTTCCATGAGGATTGCATGAACATCATCATGAACGACCTAATCGCTCTCATGAACCCGCGCTATATCGAGGTGTGGGGCAAATTCACGCCGCGCGGCGGCATCTCGATCGACCCGTACTGCAACTGGGGCCGTCCGGGCACCAAATTCGAGGAAATGGCGCAATACCGTCTGATGAACCACGATCTGTATCCGGAGAAAGTCGATAACCGATAATCGAAGTCAGGATGTGGCTGCATATGAAATTTTCATGGGAACGGAACTTAGTCGTACTGTGGACCGGGGTTTTCTTTTGCAGCATGGCCTACTCTATCTCGATTCCATTTCTGCCGATCTATTTAAATACGGAGCTGGACGTGGAGCACCATCTTGAAGCATGGTCGGGCATCGCCTTCGGCATCACGTTTCTGGCGAGCGCGCTCATCTCGCCATTCTGGGGTTCGCTGGCCGACAAATACGGACGCAAGCCAATGCTGATCCGCTCAGGCTTCAGCCTGGCCGCTCTTTATCTATTGAATTATTTTGTCCATGACCCCTATTGGTTCCTGGTCATTCGCGTTTTTCAAGGCTTGCTCGCCGGCTTCGTCCCGGCGTCCATCGCGCTCGTCGCCACGAATACGCCGGAGGAGAAGACCGGATATGCGCTTGGCATCATGTCGACGGCCGGTGCGACCGGGAGCATTCTTGGGCCGCTCGTCGGCGGGGTGGTCAGCCATTATTTCGGCAACCGCGAGGCGTTTCTCTTCTCGAGCGCCATTGTACTCATAGCCGCGCTGGTCGCCACCTTCTTCGCGAAAGAGAAGAACTTCAACCGCAAGGCGGTAAGGTCGCATGTCAAGGACGATTTGAAGCATGCGCTCGCCAACCGGTCGTTTTCGCTGCTGCTCATGATCGTGGCCGTCAGCACGTTTTCGGTGATGATTTTGGAGCCTCTCATTACCGTGTATGTGCTCAAGATGGGCATATCCAAGGAGAGCGCTTCGCTCAGCTCCGGCATTATCTTCTCCGCGGTCGGCATCGCGACGGTCATCATGGCGCCGAGATGGGGCAAGTGGGGCCGCAAAATCGGCTACGAGAAGGTGCTCCTGATCGGGTTGATCGGCAGCGGCATCGGCAATGTCCTGCAGATATTCGTTACGGGCTATGTCGGCTTCGGCGTGCTGCGCTTTGGCTACGGCCTGTTCTTCGCCGGCGTGAATCCGTCTATCAACGCGATGATCGTGCAGAACACCGAGCCTGAGTTCCGCGGCAGAGCGTTCAGCCTGAATCAATCCGCTTCGCAGCTGGCCACGATGGCAGGGCCCATTATCGGCGGCTTGCTGGGCGGGATAATGCCGATTCATTATATCTTCGTGCTGAACGGCTGCGCGCTGCTGCTTTCAGCCTTGCTGTTTAAGATGATGATTCAGCACAAATCTTCGGCGCTTTCAAGGCATCATGAATCTAGTAAACATAGAACCGCTTCGCGATGACGCCGAAGCGGTTTTTTTCGTCAAACTGCTGCCCTAGCTGAACATGGTGCGCAAGAAGTTAGCTGCTTTGCCGTAAGCCGCGTATAAAAGCTGATTTTAACTGACATGCTGTTGTCAGCGAACCTGCGTTATAGTAAGTAGCAAGCACAAACCGAAAGCAAGTTAAGGAGGCGGCAACGGATGTTTAGAACCGTTCAAGATTTTATTGAGGATTACAGAGATGAGGCGCAGGATACGGAGAAGCTGTTGAATTTGCTGACAGACGAGTCGTTGAAGGCGGCCAGTACGCCTGGGTTTCGCGCGCTTGGCCATCTGGCTTGGCACTTGGTACACAACGACGCCGGCATGTTAAGGCGGATCGGGCTTGATTTTAAGGCGCCGCCTGCCAGCGCGGAACCGCTGGAATCGGCGGCGGCGATCGCGGCTGCTTATCGCGAAACAGCGGATGCGCTGCTCGAAGCGGCATCGCAGTGGTCCGACGAGAAACTGCTGGAGAGCCATAACGTGTTTGGAGAAGCTTGGCAGAACGGTCTCACGATGCTGATGTTCGTCAAGCATGAAGTGCACCACCGCGGTCAGTTGACCGTGCTGATGCGCCAGGCGGGGCTGCCGACTGCCGGCGTATACGGGCCTACCAAGGAAGAGTGGGAGAAAATGGGCATGACAGCGCCCAAATAATAGAGAAGGCCGAAGGATGTCCACCCGCGCTCTCGCGTTGGCGATGATTGACACTTCGGCCTTCTTTTTTGCTTGGCTGCTAGACACCGCCTAGGCTGCGGAGCAGCTCCTCGTGCTCCGTCCGCTGGAAATGATTCGCCCATCCGAGCGGCGTGCCGCAATACCGGCGGTCTCTGGCATTCAGCTCGGCGCCGCGATCGAGCAGCAGCCTGATGATGGCTGTATTCGTGCCAGCCGCTGCCCAGTGCAGCGGGGCAGCGCCCGTATGATCGAAGCCGGAAGGCGAGCCGTTCACATCGGCGCCGCGGTCCAGCAGATACTCGGCGGAATCATAGCTGCCGCCGATTACGGCGTAAATAAGCGCCTGTTGCAGCAGCTCCCCAGGCGGGCTCGGAGTCGTCGTATTGACCGGCTCCCGGTGGATGCCGGCTCTTGGCAGCAGCTTCCCGTCCGGTCCGAAGAACGAAGGGAGCAGGTCTACCCGGCCGACCGCGGCGGCAAGCTCCAGATCCAGCGCGGCTCCCCGGCGAACGAGCAGCTTTGCGACATTCGTGCAGCCGTACCAAAGCGCTTGCGCAAGCGGTCTGCGGTCATCGTTCAGGCCGTCGATCGGCGTGCCGGCATCCAGCAGTAAATCCGCCATCTCGACGTCGTCGTTGCTGGCCGTCCACTGCAGCGGCGTTTCGCCCAGAGCCGGATCGATGGCTCTCGCATTGACGTCCGCATCCGCATTCAGCAGCGCTCTTCCGGTCTCGAGCTGATTCGGGTAATGCCCGGGCCAGTCGCATAGATGGTTCAGCAGCGTTCTGCCTTGCTTCGATCTGGCATTCGCCAATTCGGGATACGCTCGCAACAGCTGCCGGAGCCCCTCAACATCCCCCGTCTTCACCGCCGCATACGCTTTCGGATAAACCTCCGCCAGAAACTCGTCCCTCGCCTGATTATCGAAATCGGTTTCACAGCTCATGCTTCGATCAGCTCCATTTTCGAAAGTTGTCCCAATCCCTAGCCATGCCTCCACTCTATCATGAATCGCCGTCCGCGAAAATAAGATGTACTAAGCGCCATATAGCAGGGAACGCTTCTGTCTGGTTCAAGAAGGGGGAGCGTGCGAAGTGAAATTCGGGCTGACGGATGAGCAAGTGATGATTCGCGAGATGGCGGCACGGTTTGCGGAGCATGAGGTGGCAAGGGCGGCTGGCGGACTGGATGAGGCCGAATTATTCGACAGGCGTTCGTTTGACGCGATGGCGCAGCTTGGCTTTACGGCATTGCCCTGGCCCGAGGAGGATGGCGGCGCCGGGGGAGGATTTCTTAGCTTCGTTCTTGTGCTCGAGGAGCTGTCCAAGGTGAGCGCATCGCTTGGGGCGGCATTGTGGGCGCATGTTTTTCTGGCGGCTTGGCCGCTTCACCGGTTCGGAAGCGCGGAGCTGAAGCGGAACTATTTGCGCATGCTCACGGATGGTTTAAGCATTGGCACAGGCATGCTCCCGGGCACGTTGGTGAATGCGGGGTCTTCGCTGCGCATCGGCGTTACGGCGCAGGTGCAGGCAGAAGACGAATGCTACGTGCTAAACGGGCTGCAAAAATATGTCCTCGGCGGCACGACCGCCGACTTCTTCGTCATCTACGCGGCGACAGGGGAGAGTGCGGGCGGCAGGCGAAAGCGCTATAGCGCTTTTATCATTGACAAGGACCTTCCCGGCTTGGCGATCACGCCTGTCACGCGGAAGCTGGGACTTCGCTCCGTTGGGATGGCGCATCTGAAGTTCACGGACTGCCGCGTGCCGAAGCGGCAGCGGATCGGCCGAGACGGCCAAGGCGGCGCGATTGCGGGACGCGCGTCGGCCAGCGTGCGCTATGGACTCGCTGCCGTTGCCGCAGGCATCGCCGGAGGCGCGGCCGAAGCTGCGCTCGGCTACGCTAAGGAACGTTCGCAATTCGGCAAGCCGATTGCGAAGCATCAGGCGGTAGCTTTCATGCTGGCCGATATGCGTACCGCATGCGACGCCTCGAGGCTGCTCGTTTACCAGGCGGCCTGGCAGGAGGACGAAGGGCTTGCAGGGGACGACGGCGGCAAGGCCGCGCTGGCGCTTAGCTTTGCGGCGGATGCGGCGATGAAGGCGACGATTCAAGCGGTTCAAGTCTATGGCGGCTACGGCTACATGAAGGAGTATCCGGTGGAACGGTATATGAGGGACGCTAAGGCGGTACAAATTTTCAAAGGGCTGGACTTGGCCCCGAGTTTGCCGCCGAGAAGGGGGAGAGGCCATGGCTGAGCTCGTCATTGCGGGCGGTGCCCGTACAGCCTTCGGCAAGTTCGGCGGCGCGCTGAAGGGGATGCGGGCCGTCCAGCTTGGCGGCATCGCGATTGAAGGGGCGCTTGGGCGCGGCGGCATTCCGCCGCAAGCGGTGGACGAGGTCATTATGGGCATGGCCGTCCAAGCCGGAGCGGGCCAAAATCCGGCCCGGCAAGCGTCGCTGCATGCCGGCATCGGAAACGAGGTGCCTGCCGAAACGATCAATAAGGTGTGCGCATCGGGCATGCGCGCGCTGACGATGGCTTCGCAAATCATTGCCGCCGGCGACGCGGAGCTGATTGTCGCAGGCGGCATGGAGAGCATGAGCCAGGTTCCGTACGCGCTCGGCGAGGCGCGTTTCGGCTTGCGCCTTGGCGACGGCCGGGCGTCGGATTTGCTGCTGCGCGACGGCTTAACATGCGCTTTCGCCGCGGATACGCATATGGGCGATTATGCGGACAGCATCGCCGCCGAGCATGGCATCAGCCGCCAGGAGCAGGACGAATGGGCGCTGCGGAGCCATGAACGCGCCGTGCAGAGCAGCATGCAGGGCTACTTCGATGCGGAGATCATTCCGGTACCGCTTCAAGGCGCGGCTCCGGCGAAGAGCCACGTTTTCGCTTTCGATAAAGACGAAGCGCCGCGCGGGGATACGAGCGCCGCAAAGCTTGCTGCGCTGAAGCCGGTATTCGCGGCGGGGAGCAGCGGCACGATCACGGCGGGCAATGCGCCCGGTCTTAACGACGGAGCTGCTGCGCTCGTTGTCGCCTCGAAGGCGAAGGCGCTGCGGGAAGGCTATGCTGCGCAGGCGGTGCTTCTCGGCCATGCCTCCGTCAGCGTGGAGCCGCGCAATTACCCCATCGCGCCCGCGTTCGCGGTGCAGAAGCTGCTCCGGCAGCAAGGGCTCGATCTGGCGGCGGTGGACCGCTTTGAAATCAACGAAGCGTTCGCGGTCGTCGTGCTCGCCTGCGGCAAGCTGGCCGGATGGGACGCGGACAAAGTCAATGTGCACGGCGGCGCCATTGCGCTTGGCCATCCGGTTGGCGCAAGCGGCGCGCGCATCGTATTGACGCTCATCAATGGTCTTAAGCGGCGTGGCGGCGGGCTTGGCGTGGCGGCAATTTGCAGCGGCGGCGGGCAAGGGGATGCCGTGCTGATTCGCGTTGACGGCAACGGAGGTTGAGACTGAGGCTGTTTTCGAGCATTAGCAAAAGCGTCGGCCTCTGCCTCGGCTCGGTCGCAGCTCTAGCTCAAGCTCAAGGAAGGCGGGTTCACACATGGAGATGAATCGGGTGTCTGTCGTCGGAGCAGGCCAAATGGGCAGCGGCATCGCGATTGTCGCGGCGCAAGCCGGCTGCCAGGTGCTGCTGCATGATGCGGAAGCCCAGCGTATAGAGCGGGCGCTGGCGCTGATCGGCAAGCAGCTCTCCGGCAGCGTGGCGAAGGGACGCTTAACGGAGGAGCAGGCTGCGCATACGCTTGGCCGCATTTCGCCGGTCGATAGCTTGGAGGCTGCGGCTGGCGCGGATCTTGTAATCGAAGCGGTGACAGAGAGCATGCCGGTGAAGAAAGCGTTGTTCGTCTCGTTAGACGGCATTTGCGGAAGCGGCGCTGTCTTCGGCAGTAACACGTCCTCGCTGTCGATCACGGAATTGGCGGCGGTGACTCGGCGGCCGGAGCAGGTCATCGGGATGCATTTTATGAATCCGGTTCCGGTCATGAAGCTGGTCGAAATCATCCGAGGTCTACGCACCTCGGATGAGGTTTACGCCTCCGTCGCGAAGCTGGCGGAGCGGATGGGAAAAACGCCGCTGGAGGTAAGGGATTTTCCGGGCTTTGTCTCCAACCGCATCTTGATGCCGATGATTAACGAGGCCGTTTATGCCGTGTATGAGGGGGTTGCCTCGGTCGAGGCCGTCGACGGCGTCATGAAGCTGGGCATGAATCACCCGATGGGTCCGCTCGCGTTGGCTGACCTGATCGGGCTCGACACCTGCCTCGCTATTATGGAAACGCTGCATGACGGCTTCAGCGACTCCAAATACCGGCCTTGTCCGCTTCTGCGCAATTACGTGTCCGCCGGCTGGCTGGGACGCAAGAGCGGCCGCGGCTTCTATGTGTACGAAGGGGGTTGACCCGCGCGATGAAGCTGCGTTTTACGGAGGAACAGGAGCGGCTGCGTGCCAAGGTTCGCGATTTCTCCCGTACGGAGGTTGCATCCGCCGTTCCCGGTATGGAGGAGCATGACCGGTTCCCGCGGGCGCTGGTGAAGGAAATGGGGGCAAGAGGGCTGATGGGGCTGCCGATTCCGGCGGAGTGGGGCGGAAGCGGGCTTGAATTGTCCTCGTATATACTCACCATCGAAGAAATATCGCGGGTGAGCGCGGCGGTCGGGGTTATTTTGTCCGTGCATACTTCCGTCGGTTCGCTGCCCGTGTTGTACCACGGGACGGAGGAGCAGAAGCGGCGCTGCTTGCCGAGGTTCGCCTCCGGCGAGTGGCTGGGCGCATTCGCGCTCACGGAGCCGCATGCCGGGTCCGATGCTTCGACCATTCGGACATCGGCCGTTCGTGCCGCCGACGATAGCACCTATGTGCTGAACGGCACGAAGGTGTTTATTACGAATGCCGGCGAAGCGGACCAATATCTGCTTTTTGCGTCGGTTCAAGGGCAGAGAGGCGATGCCGGCGGCATTACGGCTTTTCTCGTGGAGAAGGATACGCCCGGTTTCCGGGTCGGCAAGAAGGAGCGGAAAATGGGGCTGCACGGCTCCAATACCTGCGAGCTGATCCTGGAGGATGCGATCGTTCCGGCTTCGCGGCGGCTTGGCGAGGAAGGGCAAGGTTTTGCGATCGCGAAGTCGGCGCTGAATGGCGGTCGGATCGGCATCGGCGCGCAAGCGCTCGGCATTGCGGGAGCGGCGCTTGAGCTTGGCGAGCAGCAGCTTCGCGCGCTGCCGGCGCGGGAGCGGAGCAGGGTCGCAGCGGAGTACCGGGAGCTTGCGGCTCAGGTGGAAGCCGCCTCGCTGCTCGTGTATCGGGCCGCGGATATGCACCAGAGCGGGCTGCGATGCACGAAGGAGGCGTCGATGGCCAAAATGTTCGCCAGCGATACGGCCATGAGCGCGGCGACGAAGGCGCTGCAATGGTGCGGCAGCAGCGGTCTTGCGGATGAGCAGCATGCGGAACGGCTGTTCCGGGACGCGAAGGTGACGCAAATCTACGAGGGGACGAACGAGATTCACCGGATGGTCATTTCCGGGGAGCTGATGCGTGGCGGTTGAACGTTGTGAAGCGCGGAAGCGGGTCAGGCGAAATGATGCCGCGCTGCGCGGAATCCATAGGGGAAATGGGGGATGACCGTGAAGAAGCCCGGCGGATTGGCCGGTATTGAAGCCGGTGAAACGGCAATCAGCACGGTAGGGAAAAACGGGCTCGGCCTGACGTATCGCGGATACGCCATCGAGGATTTGGCGGAGCACGGAAGCTTCGAGGAAACGGCCTATCTGCTCATTCGCGGCAAGCTGCCGAATGTCGACGAGCTTGCGGCCTACAGGCGCAAGCTGGCGGCAGCGAGCAGTCTGCCTGAGCCGCTGCGGCGCATCCTGGAGCTGCTGCCGGCGGATGCGCATCCGATGGAAGTGCTGCAGGTGGGCTGCACCGCGCTCGGGACGATGGAGCCGGAGACGGAATCACGGACCGCGGCCGATATTGCCGATCGGCTCCTCGCTGCGACAGGACCGATGCTGCTGCATTGGTACCATTATCACAGACAAGGGGAGGCAGAGGAAACGCCCGGGGCTGAGCCTGAGCTGCTCAAGGCAGATACGGATGACGGGGCGGATCCCCAGGCCGATGCGACGGCTGATGCTGCATCCGGCTCAAGCGAATCGGCGGCTGAGGATGCTTTTGACATGGACAATTACACGGTTGCGGGCCATTTTCTGTACCTGCTTCACGGGAGGCATGCCGAGCATATCGCTGTAAGGGTGTTCGACATTTCGCTGATCCTGTATGCCGAGCATGAATTTAATGCCTCGACCTTCGCCGCGCGCGTGACGGCTTCGACGCTGTCCAACTATTACTCCAGCATCGCGACGGGCATCGGTACGCTGCGGGGGAATTTGCACGGCGGCGCGAACGAGGCGGTGATGGAGCTGATCACCCAATTCGACACGCCGGAGGAAGCGGCGGCAGCAACGCGCGCCAGGCTGGCGGCGAAGCAGCTTATCATGGGTTTTGGCCATCGGGTGTATACCGTTTCCGATCCGCGATCGGACATCATTAAGAAATGGTCGGAAACGCTCTCGTTATGGGCGGAGGACAGCCATCTCTACCCCGTCTCGGAGGCGGTGGAGCACGTGATGAGGCAGGAGAAGAACTTGTTCCCGAATCTCGATTTCTACAGCGCGTCCGCCTATCATTTCTTGGGAATTCCGACGTCGATGTTCACGCCGATTTTCGTCGTCTCCCGCATAACGGGCTGGACGGCGCATGTCATGGAGCAGCGGCAAAATAACCGCTTGATCCGCCCGACAGCCGCGTACGTCGGCCCCGAGAGTCTGCCATGGCTAGCCATGCATGAGCGTCGCTAGATGCTGCGTTAACCGCGATAACCGTCAAACCGACCCGCTGCCGGCGGAGTCGGTTTTTTTGCTGGATACCGAGTGTCGGCACAACCGACGCTCGGCCGCCGTCCCAACAAAAAGAGCCGTCCCGCCCATAGGGCAAGGACAGCTCTCTTTCCAATACCGGCTTACCGGTGCAGCCGGTAAGGCACGGTCGCAATCACGACGTCTTTCTGCGTGAACAGGTACGCGCGAAGCAGCAGACTGGTTTGGTTGTGCAAAATATTATGCCACCAATACTTCGTAATGAACTGCGGGATCAACACGGTGATGTGATCCGTCTCCTGCGTCTTCCACTCCACCGTTTCGATGAAGCGAACGAGCGGGCGGATGACGCTGCGGTAGCTGGAGCGCAGGACGATCAGCCGCACGCCTGGATTCCACTCCTCCCACTTCTTCTCGAGCCGCTCGATCTCTTCCTCGTCGAAGCCGACATACACGGCGACCACGTTATCCGTCAGCGATTTGGCATAGCTGATCGATTGCAGGACTACCTTCGTGATGCTTGCCACCGGCACCACGATGGTGCTGCCTTTAATGGCCGGCTTCTCCTCGTCGATGTCGATGCGCAGCTCGTCGGCTGTGTTCTTATAGTGGCGGTTGATTTTGAAGAAGCCGTAAATAACGAGCGGGAGGAAAATGAACACCATCCATACCTGGCTAAACTTCGTGAAAATAAAGATCAAGGTAATGATCAGCGTCGTCAGCATGCCGATCGTATTTACGATTAGGCCGAAGACCCATTTAGCGGGCTTCAATTTAATCCAACGCACCATCATGCCAAGCTGCGACAGCGTGAACGGGATGAATACGCCGACCGCGTAGAGCGGGATCAAGTTCTCGGTATCGCCGTGGAACAGCACGACAAGCAGCGCCGACAGGACACCCAGAAAAATAATGCCGTTCGAGAAGCCGAGCCGGTCGCCGCGTACCATGAACGCATGCGGCATGTACTTGTCCTTCGCGAGCATGAACGCGAGCAGCGGAAACGCGGAGTATGCGGTATTCGCGGCCAGGAACAGAATCAAGGCGGTAACGCCCTGAATCGCGTAATAGATGACGCCGCGGCCGAACGTTGCATTTGCGATTTGGGATACGACGGTTTCCGTTTCGCTCGGCGCGATGCCGTACCAATACGCCAACAAACTGATGCCGATAAACATGGAGCCGAGAATCGTCCCCATCATAATCAGCGTCTTCGCCGCGTTGCGCTCGGCAGGCTGCTTGAAGTTCGGAATCGCGTTCGATACCGCTTCAACGCCGGTCAACGCCGAACAGCCGGAGCTGAACGCCTTCAGCAGCATGAACAAGCTGATGTTGGAGACGGCCGCGCCAATTTCCGGCACATCGGCGTGAATGCCGACCGTCATGACTTTGATCACGCCTCCGATAATCAAGACGAAGACGGCGGCAACGAACAAATAAACGGGATAGGCTAGAACGGAAGCCGATTCCCCGATCCCCCGCAAGTTCATAACCGTAAGAAAGAGGATCATGATTAAGGCGATCGCGACGCGATGGTCATGCAGCGACGGGAACGCCGACGTGATCGCATCGGTTCCCGCCGAGGAGCTTACGGCTACCGTCAAGATATAATCGACCAGCAGGGAGCCGCCGGCCAGCAACCCCGTGGAAACGCCCAAATTATCTTTGGCCACGACGTAGGCGCCGCCGCCTTTCGGATAAGTGAAGATGGTTTGACGATACGAAACAATGAGGATTAATAATAGTCCAAGAACTGCGATGGAGATCGGGATGGAGTACCAAACCGCGGCAAACCCGGCAGCCATGAGGACAAGCAAAATCTGCTCCGTGCCATAGGCGACTGACGATAACGCGTCGGACGACAAGACGGCAAGCGCTTTGAGCTTGCTCAGCTTCTCTCCTTCCAATTCCGCGCTTTTCATCGGCCGCCCGATTAATAGTCGTTTAAATCGGCTGATCATACACGTGTTTCCTCTCTTCTTCCTGTGAGGTGAAAAATGCTCGAATTGCCAAGGTTTTCTTTTAGATTATCCCAAATGAACAGAATCCATTATAACAGAAATGATGTTTGTTGGAAGAAAAGGATTCGGGTGAAAAACGCAGGTATTGAAGGCTTTTCCGGGGATGATATACTGAGAAGGGACATATTGCCATCAGGAAGGAATCAACGAGGGCAGGAGATGAGAAAAACACATGTCAGCCAACTTAAAATGGGACGGACACACCCATACGAAATTTTGCTATCACGGCAATGATGCACCGTCGGAGCAGTACGTGGACCGTGCCATCGAGCTCGGCTTCACGCGGTATACGATCAGCGAGCATCCGCCGCTTCCGGCAGGATGGGTGCAGGACCCCAAGCTCATGCATGAGCTTGCGATGCCAAGCGAGGAGCTTCCCGCGTACATGGCGTATGCGCAGTCAATCAAGCGGCAGTATGAAGGCCGAATCGAGATCGCCGTCGGCCTGGAGCTTGATTATTTGCAAGGCGCGCTGCCTTTTACGGAAGCGATCGTCGAGCAATACGAGCGGCAGCTGGAGGATGTCGTCTATTCGGTTCATTACTTGCCGGGCAAGGGCGGCAGCATGTACTGCGTTGATTTTACGGCGGACGATTTCGCGGCCAATCTGCTGAGCTACTACGGCTCGATGGAGAAGGTCGTGGACGAATATTATGACCATGTAGAGTCGGCGATCGCGTTTGCCGCAAAGCTGCCGATGCGCAAAAGGATCGGACACATTAATCTGATCGAGAAATTCGCGCTTAAGCTCCCGCCGATCGATGAGGCTCAAATCCGGAGCAGGCTGACCGGGATATTGCCGAAGCTGAAACAGGGAGGCATCGGCATTGACGTCAACACGGCGGGACTTCGCGTGCCGAGCTGCGGCAAGCCTTATGTGCCGGAGTGGTTCATGCAAGCCTGCGCCGCTGAGGGCATCGAGCTCGTTTACGGCTCCGACGCGCATCGTCCTGAGCATGTCGGAACTGGATGGGATTGGTTCGAAGCGCAGCTGAAGCGGGTATAGCTTCTTAAACGTGCAGGATGTGCTCTCCCCGCCGCTACATGCAGTACAGCCCGGCGAAAGTCGGGTTTTGCTTTAACATTTAGTTTTTATGATGACAGTCATTCCCGGACAGTTAGGCGTATAGATAAACAAAGAGGGCAATTGCGGCCTTGAGCGGAGGCAGCCCCTTCATCCTAATACATGCACAAAAGAAGGATTGACGCTTATGGGAGAAACAGTTGCACAAGTATATGACCCCAGCATTTGGGAAATCAGTTATCTGGAGCTTACGATCCGGCTCGTGCTTGCGCTCGTTCTGGGCGGCTTAATCGGCGTCGAACGCGAGCTTGGCGGACATTCAGCGGGGTTCAGGACGCATATTCTCGTTTGCTTGGGCTCGGCTGCCATCGTATTGCTGTCGATGTACGGCTTCTCCGAATTCGCTTCTGATCCGAACGTTCGGCTCGACCCGGCGCGTTTAGCGGCGCAGGTCATAAGCGGCATCGGATTTCTCGGCGCCGGAACGATTCTGCGAACGGGCTTTACCGTATCCGGCCTAACGACGGCGGCTTCGCTGTGGGTCGTCGCCGCGATCGGACTTACGGTCGGGGCGGGCTTCTATTACGGAGCGGCGGTGCTAACGCTCCTGGTTGTCGTCAGCTTGTTCTTCCTGAACAAGTTCGAGAAGAAATTTTCGCGGGCGAAGCGCAAACAGGATGTGATTTTGAAAATAACGAAGGATTCTGCGAGCCTCAACAAGGTTGTCACCGAGCTCCATCACTTCGGCGTCCGTATCAGCAAGATCGTCGTCGAGAACGAAGAAGAAGCGCACGGCGATTCGGCGGATACGCTCATTGTCCGGATGCAGATCAAGCTCAGTTTTAAGAAGCGTTTCGAGGAAGTGATCGTAGCGCTGGCCTCGATAGAAGGCGTTCTTGGCGTCGAAGCGGGCAGCGAGTCGCTATAGCAAACAGGCATGGGAGATGAGATTCGATGAACAACAAATTGCATTACCGCGAGGACGGCACGTTCACCATCGTGCAGTTTACCGATCTGCATTGGCAAAACGGGGAACCGGACGACGTTCTCACCCGGTTGCTGATGGAGCGGGTACTCGAACAAGCATCTCCCGATTTGGTCATTTTCACAGGTGACGTCATTTACAGCAACGATTGCATCGACCCGAAGCTGTCGTTCCGCGACGCCGTGCGGACCGTCGATATGCGGGGCATCCCCTGGGCAGCCGTATTCGGCAACCATGATACCGAGCGGCTCATTACCCGGGAAGAGCTGATGGACGTGCAGCTGGAGCATAAGAACTGCGTGGCCGAAGCGGGGCCGAAGGAACTCAGCGGCGCCGGCAATTGCGTGCTGCTCGTGAGGGAGCACGGCGGCGATAAGCCGCTTCATGCGCTCTATCTTTTCGACAGCGGCAGCTATTCCGAGCTTCCGCACATCGAAGGTTACGCATGGATCGGGCGTGATCAGATCGATTGGTATTCGGTCCAAGCGAAGGCGCTGAAGGCTGCCAATGGCGGGGAACCGCTGCCGTCGCTGGCGTTTTTTCATATTCCGCTGCCGGAATACGAAGAGGTGTGGCGCAAGGAGCTTTGCTACGGCAGCAAGCACGAAGGCGTCGCCAGTCCGCCGATCAATTCAGGGTTGTTTGCCGCGATGCAGGAGATGGGCGATGTCGCCGGCACGTTCTGCGGGCATGATCATGTGAACGACTATTGGGGCGGGCTGCATGGCATCAAGCTGTGCTACGGCCGTGCGAGCGGCTATCAAACCTACGGCCGCGAGGGCTTTCCCCGCGGCGCGCGCGTCATCAGGCTGCGTAAGGGCGAGCGGGACTTTACGACGGAGCTTCTGCTCGATGACGGGACGGTCATTCACGAACCGGAGGAGCATTACCCGAAAGGGATGGAATAGAAAGCACACAAGGAGCCTATCTTGATGAAGCAAGTATTGATTTCCGGTTACCGGGCGACCGAGCTGGGCATCTTCTCGGCGAAGCATCCCGGAATCGCCATTATTAAGAAAGCGCTCCGGAAACAGATTTCGGCGCTTGCCGAAGACGGGCTGGAGTGGGTGATCGTGAGCGGCGGCTGGGGCGTGGAGCTGTGGGCGGCGGAGGTGACGATCGAGCTGAAGGCCAGCTATGAAAGCTTGCGTCTGGCGATTATTACCCCTTTTCTCGATCAGGAAGAGAACTGGAACGAGCAGAAGAAGACGACCTACGCCGAGATCGCGGCCCGCGCCGATTACGTGAATGCCATCTCCAAGCAAAAATATGCCGGTCCCTGGCAGTTCAAAGCGAGAGACCGGTTTCTGCTCGATAATTCCGAAGGCCTCATTCTGATTTACGATGAGGAGCAGGACGGTTCGCCGCGGTACTTGCTGGAGCTGGCCAGGCAGCATGCCGAGATTACGCCGGATTACCGGATCATCACGATATCCGGCCAAGATTTGCAGAGCGTTGCCGAAGAAGAGCAATTGTACGAATACGAGTAAAGCGAGGTTTGTATGCATCTATGCCCCAATTAAGCGTAAGAGGCGTTGAAACATCCGTATTGGCGAAGGTAAGCGGACAATTGATTGAGGACATGGCCCGGATCTGCAGCTGCGGAACGGACAATTTCACGATCGATGCGCTGCAGACGGTATCCGTTTTCGGCGGCGGAACCGCGCCGACCTATCCGTTCGTGGAAATCGCCTGGTTCGACAGGGGACAAGCCGTGCAAGACGAGCTTGCCCGCGCAGTGACGGCACATTTGAACGGGGCCGGCGTGGCCGAGGTTGAGGTCGCGTTCAAGGTCTATAAGGAGTCCGCGTATTATATCAACGGCCGAGTTTGCGGCTGAGACAGCGGAGCAGCGTCTTCTTGACGGCGGCTGCGGTTCAGGCGGAAGGCGCGGGGAGACTCGCCCTTCTCCCGTTTGAACAGCGTGCAGAACTGGGCGTCGTTCGAGAAGCCGCAGTCCATGGCGATCGAGGTGACGGGAAGCGAGGTATGAAGGAGCAAGTGCTCGGCTCTTTGGATGCGCTTAAGGAGCAGATAGGCAATCGGCGACAGCCCGAATTTCTTCTTGAACAGATGCCGGAAATGATGGTAGCTGTAGCCGACCATTTCCGCCAATTCCTCGATCGTAATCTTCTGGTTGCAGTTCTCGTCGATAAAGGTGCGCGCGTACAGCAAATGATCGACTGACCCTCCCGACACGCCGCTATCCGCAGTGCGCAAATGCGCGATGACGATGGAGCTGACGTACGCATTCAGCTGGTCGGCGTAATAGGCCCGCTGCTCCTGCATTTCCGAAACCATGCTAAGCAGAAGCGGCAAAATCGGTGAAGCAGGCTGATCCTCATACAGCCCTTCCGTTAGCTGCGCCTCCTTCCGCAGCAGGCGAAAGCCAACGAATAGGACATCCGTATCCTCCGTGCGCCGCTCGTCATGCAGCGTGCCCGCCGCGACAATCGCATACGTGCCCGGTTTATAGCTATAGCCCTGACCGTTGAAGCGCGTAACGCCCTTCCCCGACCGATAATAGACAAGCTCGTAGCACGTATGGTCGTGCATCGGCATATAGGAAAGCGCCGGTCTCGTAGCTTGAAACAGAAACTCCATTTGAGCGAGCATTCGGCCGCTTCCCCTCTCTCTTCGTATCCTAGCCATATCATGCAAACAAACAGCCAGATCATGCAATCTATAGCAGTCTCCTGCAATGTAAAATGAACGATGTAAGCGAAACCATTTTCGAGATATAACCACATCATAAAAGGTCCGCTGGACATTTTCAAGGAGGATAACCTGGCATGACTATCTCATTTCCCGCATTGTCAGAGCAAAAGCTGCTAGAGCGGCTCGCGCATCCGCAGCGCAAGGTCCGCATGGTATTGGATACCGATACGTATAACGAAATCGACGATCAATTCGCAGTCATCTACGCATTGAAATCTACGGAGAGCGTCAGCGTAGAAGCCTTCTACGCCGCTCCGTTCTATAACGATCTGTCTTCCGGGCCGAAGGACGGCATGGAGAAAAGCTACGACGAGCTGCTCAAGATCCGCTCGATCATGCCGGAAATGGCGGATATTCCGGTTTACCGCGGCTCAGAGGATTATCTGCAAGGGCCATTCACGCCGCAAGAAAGCGATGCTGCGCGAAATTTGGTCGAGCGGGCGATGGCTTCTTCCGATGAAGACCCGTTGTATGTCGTGGCGATCGGCGCGATTACGAACGTCGCATCCGCGATCTTGATGGAGCCGAGGATTATTGAAAAAATCGTCGTAGTCTGGCTGGGCGGACATGCGCTGCACTGGAGGGACGCGAGGGAGTTCAATCTGGCCCAAGATCTGCACGCTTCCCGCACCGTGCTGAACAGCGGCGTGCCGCTCGTGTTGATTCCTTGCGCGGGCGTTGCTTCCCATCTGATGACGACGCTGTCCGAGGTCAAGGACTACGTTCGCGATCAAGGCCCGGTCGGCCAGTACTTATACGAGACGTTTTTGAACTGCAGCCCGGAGCACTTCGGCTACTCGCGCGTCATCTGGGACATCTCGACCATCGCGTATTTGAACAATCCGGATTGGATGCCGAGCACGCTTGTCCACAGCCCGATCCTGTCGGAGGATTTCCGCTGGAGCGTCGATCATTCCCGCCACTTCATCCGCTATGTTCACTTCGCTCACCGCGATTCCGTGTTCAAGGACTTGTTCCGCAAGCTTGGTGAGTAACAAAAAAACCAGCCCTTCGCGCCAGAAGGGCTGGTTTTCTGCATCTTAGCGCTCAGCGCAACATATTTAGAACTGGGCCAGGTAAGCTTCCAGCGTGTCGCCTCTTTTCTTGATGTCCTGCGCAATGAAGACTCCGACATAGCGGATATGCCATGGCTCATACATATAACCGGTTTCTTCTTCCTTGCCGAGCTCGTAGCGGATAATGAAGCCGTAATCCGCAGCGTGTTCCTTCAGCCATTTGCCTTCCTTCGTATCGCCGAAGTCCGTGGTGAGATCGTAGCCGGCGCTGGCGCTGGACACATCCATTGCAAGCCCGGTCTGATGCTCGCTTTGACCCGGGTGAGCGCTGAACGTGTTTGCTTCTTGCTCGCCGTTCTTCTTCACGTAGTTGTTGAAGACGGCGTGCTGAGAGACGTAGGAGCGGTAACCGGACACGGCTTTCAGCTCAATGCCGTCCTTCTCCGCGCCGGCAAAGAGCTTCTCTAGCGCTTCGGCGGCAACCTTGCGCATCTGCTGCTTCGGACTGTCGCCGGAGAAGGAGAAGGCCACCTTCGCCTTCACAAGATCGTGCGGCACGTAGGTCGATGCAAGCTCGCGCTTCTTGTTTACGAGGATAAGCGGGCTGTCCGTGTTCGTCACGTAGTCGACGCCGTTCTTCTTCTTAATGGTCTTGGACGGCGAGTTCTCGCGCAAGAACGCCAGCAGCGCGCTTGATTGAGATGTGGCCGAAGCGCTGACGCTCTCTTTATCGGAATCGGTACTTGCGGAGCCGGCGTTTGCAGCCGAACCTGAGTTATCGTCGTCTGACTTGCCGGTGCTGGTCTTGACTTTACCTGCAGCCGCATTCTCCGCTGTTGCCGCATTTTTGCTCGAAGAGTCCGAAGAGCCTCGGCCGAACCAATCATTGGTGCATGAGGTCTGAGTCATTAGGATAACGGCACTAAGTGCCGCGCCGATCATGAGGGACGGTATTCGTGTTTTCGTTTTCAAAATTGCTGATCCTCCTAGTACAAGCGCAAACCATATAAAGATCATTATAGACGCTGTAGTCTCATTTACCAACTGGTCGCTGCTTCCATGGTGCTAGAGTTATATAATTGTGGACGCTTCGATATCTGAGAAGGTTGCAGCGTGACGAATCATGTCAGATTGTGTAAAAGAATATCTTTCCAAGTCATACCATCTGAGGTGAGATGCCACCTGTATGGAGACGAACGCGTCGGCGCTAGGCTCGGCCAATACGCACGGCGCGATTTTTGAGCCGAAGAACGGCGCTTACATCGGGGCATACGCGGAGCTCGATCCGGCCGTGGATAACGTGAAGACGGCAAGACGGTTCTATACTGAGGGCTTTCCTTTATCAAGAAATGCTGATATGATAAAAACTTATTAAATGCGTTTAATAAGTAACGAAAATGGTGGTGGAATTGTGAGCGAAACTATATCGACGACTAAAGATATGAAGAAAGTTATTTTAACAAACATACGTACAGCACTGATAGCGTCCGGGAGCGCAACGAAAGTCGAGTTATGTGAAAAGCTGGGGATTAGTTTTCCGACAATCAGTAAGTTTGTCTCCCAAATGGAAAAGGAAGGTGAACTATTGTCAGGTGGTTTTGATGACTCAAGCGGAGGCAGAAGGGCTCAGCGTTACGCGTATAATCCGGAATTTAAGCTAGGAGTGGCGCTATTTCTTGAAAAGATGGAAACGCAATACACAATTTATAACTGTTTTGGGGAAGTAAAGGAGAAAGGTGCCGTATCGGGGTTTCTTCAGGACGGCGTCGAAACACTGACAAGTCAAATCGAGTTATTCATCGAGCGCTACCCTAGAATTGGTTCGTTGGCTTTCGGCGTACCTGGATCAGTCAACGGCGGGCGAATCATATATATTCCGGGGTATGAAAAATTTCAGGATTTTGACTTGAAAGGTTCCATGGAGACAAGATTTAAACTCCCTGTCGTCGTAGAGAATGATATGAACGCAGCCGTATTGGGCTACCATGACAAGTTGGATACCCGCGATAACCCTTCACTGATCTACCTTTACTTTGGCCAGAACGGACCGGGGGCCGGCATATTGGTCAACGGCAATGTACTGCGGGGAAGCACGTCATTCTCAGGGGAGATCTCCTTCGTACCTCTGTATGACCGACATAACTTCCAACAGGCGATTACGAGTACAAAAGGTATGGTCACCGACATGCATGAGGCCCAAGGTATCGATGCCGTGAGCAGGTTGGTTTCCGCATTTACGGCAATCTTGAATCCGAGTTTAGTTATCTTTTGCCGCGACGAAATAAACGAGGGCATATTGGAAACCATTGCAGCCCAAAGTGCAAGCTATACCCCAAAGGAGCATCTGCCCAAGCTTACGGCGAGCGATTGGAAAGAAGATTACTTAGAAGGCTTGAAACGTCTTGGACTGGAACGAATGATAACTGCTTTCAACGATTAATTTATTGACTGGAGCTAACCTACATGGGGACGATTTTGCTTTTGATTATTTATTTGGCGTTTATTAGTCTCGGACTACCGGATTCCTTGCTCGGGGCTGCATGGCCCGCCATGCGGCTGGATCTGGGAGCGCCGCTCGGGATGGCAGGCGTGTTGTCTATGACCGTCACGGTCGGCACGATCGTGTCCAGCTTGGTTAGCGGAGCCGTTGTGCGACGATTCGGAACGGGGCGAGTTACGTTTGCGAGCTGCATGATGACAGCCGGAGCGCTGCTAGGATTTTCGTATGCTCCGTCCATTTTGTGGCTTGCCATCTGCGCCATACCCCTTGGCCTTGGCGGAGGGGCCGTCGATTCCGCGCTTAACCATTATGTGGCGGAACGTTACAAAGCCCATCACATGAGCTGGCTGCATTGTTTCTGGGGGGTTGGCGCGACGGCGGGTCCGATGATTATGGCCGCATTCTTGTCGGGGAATGCATCTTGGAGAGACGGGTATCTTGCCGTGGCAGGCATCCAGTTCGCGTTGGTCCTTTTGCTTGCCGTTTCGCTCCCGTTATGGAGTCGTGCGGCCGATATCAAGGTACCCGGCTTGGAACAGGAGCAACCAGCTGCAGATTCGTCAGCGGACAAGCTGGGGAAAGTGAAAGGCGTCGGGTATTCGCTGGCATCGTTCTTGTTTTATTGCGGGGTCGAGTCAACCGTTGGCCTGTGGGGCGGTAGTTATCTGGTCAATGTGAAGGATCTCTCAGCCCCCGAAGCCGCAAAGTGGGTTTCCATTTACTACGCAGGCATTACAATCGGAAGGTTTGTTACCGGATTCGTAACGCTAAAGTTGAGTAATAAGCTGTTAATCCGTTACGGTCAGATCACGGCGTTTGCCGGCGCTTTACTTCTGCTGCTGCCGCTTCCGGCCGGTTTCTCGCTTACCGGATTACTGGTTACTGGACTGGGACTTGCGCCGATTTTTCCGTGCATGTTGCATGAGACGCCTGTTCGTTTTGGCAAAGCGAATGCCGGACGAATCATGGGTTATCAGATGGCTGTCGCTTATACAGGGAGCACCTTGATGCCACCGTTACTCGGGTTGCTCGCCGGGCTCTCGACCATCGGCATCTTCCCGCTCTATATCGTCATATCGGCAGCAGCTATGCTGCTTTTCTCGGAACGGTTAAATGTCTTTCTTGACAGAGGAAAACCCACAATATCCAACAACACTAAGGAAGAGGCTATCCCATGAGAACAGAAAAAGAGAAAATGCTTAGCGGTGAGCTTTACAATGCCTGAGACCCTTTACTTGTGGGGAAGAGAACCAATGCCCGCAGGCTCACGCGACTCTTCAATGAAACCCTGGTTGCCTACAAAACCGGTCAACACCGCTTCGCCGATGGCGGCTTCGGTACGAATTTCGGCATACGTCAAGACATGGTCGCCTACCCTTAGCAAAGTGTCGACGCAGAAGGTCGCTATCACGGTGAAATAAGCTTATAGCTGCTCCGGCGAAGGCGGTGCTTGGCCGATCGATGGATGGTCATGTGCCGATCGCGGCCGGGGCTTTATTTATAGCTGTGAACCTATTGTCCGGAATGAATTTTAACGGTTGTCAGCGTGGCTATTTCGTGAAAATGACTGCGTGCCGCTATAGCGTTATAATAAGATAACGAATCGAAGTTGAGCATTGGAGGCGATCGGCGATGGAACAGTCGATAGAGACGCTGCAGGAGCAGCTGCGTCAGGCACAGGCGGAGATTGAGCAGCTGCGGGGAGATAAGCATCGCTTGCAGCAGGAGGTTGCCCGGCTTCGCGGCTTGCTGCGTTCCGGGAGCGGCAGCGTCAAATCCACCAAATTATATGAGGCGCTTCGAGAATAGCGGTCCCTAGAATAGCCCGCCCGGTGAAACCGTGAATTTTGATGCTTCGTCTACTGGAAAGCGGGCGAAAAAAAAGCTACAATACAACTAGTACAATCAGACGAGGTGATCTTAAATGGCAGATAACCAAACGACACCGGAATCGCAAGAGCAGAAGGAGCCGAAGAAGGTTTCTCTAGCTGAAGCGATGAAGCAGAAGCTTGCACAGAAGAAATTGGATCAGGCGAATGCAGCTGGCAAGCAGAAGCACGGCCCGGGCGGCAACCAACAAACGATGAAGAGCCAAAATCACAAAAAAGTCAACAACCAGCGCAAGAAAATGGGCGTATAGCTGCAGAACTCGAAGAACTGAAGGTGAACCTCACCTTCAGTTTTTTTTAAATCATAGGCAATAGAAGGAGCTAGGGGCCATGATCGGGCAATTGACAGGGGCAGGCGCGGGGGAGCGCCATGCCGAGATTATTTTGGACAGCTATAATAAATTGCTAGGCAGGCCGCTTCTGGAGCGGGAAGAGCGGGATTCGGCGGCCGAGTCGCTGTTTCAAGCGGATATGGTCGTGCTTTCGCATGGGACGCAAGCGGACCCCGTATTGAATTACGGCAACCGCGCGGCTTTATCACTATGGGAAATGGATTGGGAAGCCTTCACGCGGATCGAATCGCGGCATACCGCGGAGCCGATGATTCAAGCTGAGCGGCAGCGGTTTCTGGAAGCCGTGGCCAGGCAGGGTTACATCGAAGACTATAGCGGCATTCGCATCTCCGGCAGCGGGCGCCGATTTCGGATCGAAGAGGCCGTTGTTTGGAATTTGTATGACGAGGCAGGCGCCTATTACGGACAAGCCGCAGCCTTTGCGCACTATACGTTTGCGGATGGAAGGGAGAACCTGTAGCGATGGAAGAGTTAGCCCAGTATTGCTTGTCCATGCCTGGGGCGGAGAAAGATTATCCGTTCGGCCCGGACCCGCTTGTCATGAAGGCGGGCGGCAAAATGTTCGCGCTGCTGTCGGGCGGCAGCATCTCGCTGAAATGCGATCCGGTCATCGCCGAAAACTTGCGTCAGCAGTATGAAGCGGTAACGCCGGGCTATCATTTGAACAAAAAGCATTGGAACTCGATCGCGCTTGACGGGTCGATTCCGCGTGATGAGTTGCGCGATATGATTAAGCATTCCTATGAATTGGTGCTGAAAGGTTTGACCAAAGCAGAGCGAAGCCGGATCGCCGGCTTGGCTTAATCGGCGCGGCTCGCATGCCATATGTATCCGCCCCGCCGGCTCCTCATTTCTGAGGACACCAGCCAGGGGGGCTTTGACAGGTCGCTGCCACGAATGCGGGCGCTTCTCGCGCCAAATCGGCAAAATAGCTGCTGATGATATGGTTGCCGCCTACCGAACCCATCCGAAAGCTCCGCTTTGCTTCTTCCTTCACGTGCAAGTAGTAATAGGTTTTATCGGTCTTTGGCGATTGGTAAACGAGCGGCGGCAGGTGGGGGACGACGTCGAATTCGTTTTGCACCCGGAAGGTGAGCGGGACGACCGCATTGTAGGTGCGCACGAAGACGGGATCTCCCGTACGCGGCGCTCCGAAGGTGTAGGTAATTAGGGCGGATGGCTTACGGTTGACGGCGATATCCAGGGAGGCGAGCGTTGCAAGCGCTCCGCCGAGGCTATGACCGGTGACGAAGAGCGGTTTATCCTTCGGCACTTGATCGAGCAGCCGGAGGAATTGATCGCGGGCTGACATGTACACCTCGGTAAATCCGCGGTGCGTATAGCCGCCGTTCTTGACCGGCTTGAAGGGAACTTGCTGGGCAATCATATCCATGACCCAGTCGGTCGGCGAGCTTGTGCCGCGGAAGGCTAGAATGGCCGCGCGGTCGGATTCCAGCACGAAGCCGAAGGGCTCTTCGTTTCCGGTATAGGAAGCGGCCTGGAACTGCCCGACGAGGCGATAGGTCGTAGGCACGAGGAATAGTCCGTCGTTGTTGTACTGCACATACGTTTGCCCGCAAACCGCAGCCAAAAAGATGGCCGTTCGAATGTCCATCCCATTGCCATTGTTCATGTTTGCTGACCACTCTCCTTGCTACCAGTGTATGAGACTATAGCCCGGTGTGCCTTAGGCTGCTGTCCTGCCGTTATCGATTCAAAAGCATGACTATCGGGGTAACGAAATACATAAAGACGTGCTGGACAGGTGAACGATAAGGAGATAAGAAATGCCTAGGAGCTTGAAGATGCGAATCGCTGTGGTGGATGACAATCCGATGAATATTACGGTTGTCAAAGAGATTTTGAAGCGGGCGGGCTATACGGATATTTTACAGGCTTCGTCCGGGATGGAGTTGTTCGGGCTGCTCGGGTTGAAGGCGAACGGGCAGGAGCGGGAGAATGGGCCGGGAGATGACAGCCACGGCATCGATTTGATTTTGCTCGATATGATGATGCCGGGCGTGGACGGGATTACCGCTTGCTCGATGATAAACCGGTCGCCTCGCCTGAAGGATATTCCGATCATCATGGTGACGGCGATCGGCGACTCCAAGAAGCTTGCCGAGGCGCTGGATGCGGGCGCGATCGATTACGTGACGAAGCCGATTAACCGGATCGAGCTGCTTGCCCGGATTCGGGTCGCCCTGAGGCTGAAGGAGCAGAAGGATTGGCATAAGGAGCGGGACCGCCGGATGCGCGAGGAGTTGCAGCTGGCGCGCGAGGTGCAGCTTGCGGCGCTGCCGCAGCCGGTGGACGATGAGCGGATCGCGATCGATGCGATTTTCCGGCCGTCGGAGGAGCTGTCAGGCGATTTGTACGCCTGGCACCGCATTGACGACAACCGCTACGGCATCGCCGTCATCGATGCGATGGGACACGGCATCTCATCCTCGCTCGCGTGTATGTTCATCGCCTCGGTGCTCAAGGAAGCGATGACGAAGCAGGTTGGCGTTCGGCGCGTCATGAAGGAGCTGAACCGCCGCTCGATGCAGCTGCAGTTTGCGGATCAGCTGGTCCAGTATTATTTTACCGGGCTCTACATGGTCGTTGACTTGAGCGCCGGGACGCTCGAGTACGTGAATGCCGGGCATCCGCCGGGTATGCTCATCCGCAGTGACGGCACGATCGAGCAATTCGCTCAAGGCGGCATCGCGATCGGCATGTTCAGCGAGATGGCCGTCGAGAAGCACACGCTCGCCGTCTCGCCGGGGGACCGGATCGTGCTGCTCACCGACGGCATCTACGACCTCGTCGGCAGCGACTACGAGGAGGACCGCGGCACCAGCCTCACCGCGCTGCTGAAGCCGTTCGGCATGCACGCCTCGCTGCACGAGCTGGAGCAAGCGCTCTTCTCGCGCGATCCGGAAGAGCTGCAATCCGATGACCGCTGCCTGGTCGTCGTCGATTTGAAGTAGTGGAGGGAGCCCCATGTGTTGGGGCTCTTTTTGTTTGGCGAGCGGTAGCCGGTCGATGGAAGCTGAGAGTGGGTAAAATCGACTCTCAACCAAGAAATGAGCCAAAATTGGAGTTGAGAGTCGGAAAAATCGATTCAAAGATGATCGCACAGGTGGGTGATACCACGAAACGTGCTTTTACCGCCAAAACCGCCGAAAAAAAGAAGCTGAGAGCACGAAAACGTGCACTCAGCTCTTCCCCGCGCGCCGCGTCCTACCGGTTCGACCGCGAAGGCAGCGGCGGATCGTGTTCGACGCCGCCGCTGCCTTTGCTGCCGGCAGGGCGCCGCTCTTGCTTCGCCGCCGGGCTGCCGGCGTCGCCGGCACGGCTGCCGCCTCGGCGAAGCCGCGACAGCGTCGCGGCTTCATCGTCTTCTTTCGCGCTGCTTGCGGCTTTCGCGCTGCTCGCGGCTCTCGCGCTGCTCGCGGCTTCGCCTTTGTGACGGCCGTTCAGCAAATCGCCCGTCCAGCCCTTGTGCCAGAGCCACCAGTAAATGAGGATGGTGACGACGACGATGACCAGGCTGATGGTTATGAAGCCCCAGCGTTCGCCGGCCCAAGGGATGTTGTCGAAGTTCATGCCCCAGACGGCGCCGATTACGGTAGCCGGCATGAACAAGGCGGTAAAGATCGTTAGCGTCTTCATGATGTCGTTGCCGCGGAAGCTCGAAATCGCGTCATCCATCATCAACAGCGTATCGATCTCCATCGCGTAATGGTCGAGCAGCCCCTGGATGCGGTCCAGCTTCAGCTCCATCCGCTTGAACTCTTCCTGCTCAAGCAGCGTATCCATGAACGCTTCCTTTGCCGCGCCTTGAATTTCCTTGATCGGAATAAACAAGTGGCTCCAGTGCAGCAGTTCATAGCGCCGCTCGAAAATCACGTTCATGAGGCCGGTCCGGTTCTGCCTGCGCATCTTCCGCTCGAGATCGCCAAGCCGCGTTTCGAAACGGTCGAGCCCGGCATGGAACGTCTCCAAGATCGCGCCAAGCACCACAAAGAAGCCTTCCGGCGCGTTCTGGCAGCGCTGCAGCTTCTCATACCAAGGATCCAGCTGCACTCGAACCGATAAGCGCATATCCGACATATACGTAACGAGCTTCCGGCCGGTCAGCCGAAAATGCAAAGGAAGCACGTCGCTCTCATCATCCGACACTTGAAACAGCAGCGTTCCGTGAAGGAGGGAGGTGCCGCCAGGAAGCTCCGTGACGATAATTTGATTGTGGGCACTGCCTTTGATCTGTTGCAGCCAGCCGGCCAGCTCGGGATGGTCTTGGATGACGGCCTGCACGCCGGTCTCGGCAGCAGTCTCAACAATAGTCCCCAGACTAGCCCCCGAAGCTCCCCGTGCGTTACTGCCGGCTGCCCGCGCAGCGGCATCTTCACCGGAAGCTCTGCTGCTGCGGCTAAGACCGGACGTTGCCGCCAGCCGCTGATCGTGAAGCATGAGCCATTCCCACGCTTGCGGAAATTGCAGCATCCGATGCATCATGGTTTAATAGCCTCCTGCTTGTCCGTACATACGTATAACATGTTACCATCATAACGCGAACCGAGCGTACTGCACAACTGCGCCGCCGACAATTTTATCCAAAAACAGGCCCGAAGCAGCAGACAATAACCGCGCCAAACCAAAAAAGCACGCTGCGGCCTTCATGCAAGGCCAACATGCGTGCTTCTATTCATCTTGTTCGTTCTGTTCCTGCAGCAGCTGCTTCAATTTGTCGATGGCACGGCGCTGGATGCGCGAGATGCTCATCTGCGAGATGCCCAACAGCTCGGCGATTTGCCGCTGCGGCAGGCCGTCCTGATAAGCGAGCAGCAGAACCCGCTGTTCCTCCGGCTTCAGCTTGGAAAGCGCGGCCTGCAAATCGAGCCGCCTGTCAATGTTATCGAAATCGTCAACGTCCGAGCCCAGCAAATCGCCGAGCGAAGACGTGCTGTCTTCCTCCGAAATCGGCGTATCCAGCGAGACGTAGTGGTAGAGTTCGCGGCCTGCCAGAATCTCCGTCGTTTCCTCCACGGACAGCCCCATAGCGGCAGCGATTTCCTCCACTCGCGGCGAGCGCTCCAGCGTCACGGTCAGATCGTCGATCGCCTGCTGCACAGCGATGCCTTTCTCCTTGATCCGGCGCGGAACCTGGACATACCACGACTTGTCGCGCAAATAATTTTTCATATGGCCGATGATGCTCTTCATGGCATAGGGCTCGAATTGCACGCCGAGCGCGCTGTCGAATTGGCCGAACAAACGGAGGAGCGCGATCTGGCCGACCTGCATGAGATCTTCGTATAAATCCGGGCGATTACGCGAAATTTTACCGGCAGCCATTCGAACCATAGGCTCATAATGCGCAATGAGCAGCTCCGCGATCTCATTGGACGGATCGCTCTGATAAGCCAAAATGAGTTCCATGCTCGAGGCCTTGGGCTGCTTAACCGGCTGCGCGCTCATTACAATTCACCGCTCTTGACTAGGCGCTTGGTAAGAACGACTTCCGTTCCCATCTCGCAGTTCACTTCCACGTTATCCATTAGCGCTTGCATGAGATATAAACCGAGTCCGCCCGCCTGAAGATCGTCGATCGAGCCGCCGTCCACGGGCTTTGCGCGCGCTGCGGCCGCTGCCGCATCGAAGCTGCGTCCGTCGTCCTTCACGATGATCGAGAGGGCATCGTTCTTCTTCACGAAGCGCACCTCGATCAGCGGAGCAGGCTGGGGAGCTTGCGCGGCCATGCCCGTGTCCAGATCGCCGTAGGCGTAGAGAACCGCGTTGTTGCACGCTTCCGATACCGCGACCTTCATGTCTTCGATTTCCTCGAAGGAAAAGCCGATTTTGACGGCCAAACCATAGAGGGTCAACCGCACTAAGTCAATATATTCCGCTGAAGCCGGCACCTGTAAGGTGATTACTTCTTCGTTATGGTTCATCGTTGTTTCGTCCCTTTCTGCTGCTCGCGATTTAGGCTTGTTTTAGTAGAAATGGAGTGATGCCCGTCATATCAAACAGCTTGCGGATATGGGAAGGGACAGCCTCCACGGAGAACGGCGCCTGCTTGGCGTGTCTGGCCTTGAGAACGGACACGAGAATGCCGATTCCGGTGCTGTCAACGTAACGAAGCTCGCGTAAATTGAGGATCAGTTCCCGGTCAGTCAGCTCGATCAGCGGCGTCATGACCGCGCGCATATGAACAGCAGACTCCAGATCCAGCTCGCCCCCGACATAAACGATGCATTTGCCTTCCTGATTCTCCGTTCGTAAAAAGAGTTTATCTGTCTGTGTCATTGCTCGACGCTCCTGTATCCAAAATATCTTCTTGTTAACATATCTTCTTGTTACGAGTTGTATACCCACTTCTAGCGATTTAGAAACATTTTGGCTCAAGCCCGGACGGTCGGCGCTGCCGTCGTGCCGCCGATGACTAACTGCGGGGGCAGGACGATCTTCTTGCGCTCCTGATCGGGCTTGCCGATAAGCGAAAGCATCAGCTTGCCCGCTTGCGCGCCGATCTCTTCTTCCTGCTGGAGGATGCAGGTCGGCCGCAGCGCCCACCTCGTAGAATATTCGTAGTCGTCGAAGAAAATGACGGACAACTGGCCCGGAATGGCAAGGTGCAGCCGTTCGGCCACGGCAAAGACCTTCAGGCCAAGTGACGAATTCAGCGCAAACACGGCGGTAATATCAGGATTTTCCTTCAAATAGCGCTCGATGTGATCAGGGTCCGTTTGGGTAAACACGAGCCGAGGATCGCCGAAAATGCCATTGTCGGCAAGCGCGCAGCGGTAGCCCTCCAAGCGGTCCTCCATGCTGGTCGTACCTGCATAAGGGGCGGTAAGAAAGGCGATGCGGGTATGTCCCGCCTCGATCAAATGGGTGGTTGCATCATAGGCGCCGTTAAAATGGTCGGTGCAGACGCAATTGGTCTCCAGCCCTTTCAAATACCGGTCGATGACGACGACCGGGTAACCGCGCAGCGTCAATCGCAAAATATCCTCGTTGTAGCTTTCTCCTTCAACCGGGTAGACGATCACGCCGGCGACGCCGAATTCTTCGGCTTCGGCAAGCAGCTTGCATTCCGTCTCGACCGACTCAAGCGTAAGCGAAACGATGACGCGATAGCCTTTGCTTGATGCGGCCCGTTCTACGCCTCGCACCAGATTGACCATATAGGCGGTTTTTAGGCTTGGAATAAGGAGCGAAATCAGCTTCAGCTTCCGGCTTTCCGGCGACTGGTAGCGGAGGGGCTCGCCTTGCGCCTGCTGCGCGATAAATGAGCCTTTGCCTTGAATGCGGTACACGGTGCCGTCTTTCACAAGCGTGGACAGTGCGCCTTTTACCGTAATGCGGCTGACGCCGAAGAGCTCCGCAAGCTCGTTTTCCGAAGGCAGACGATCGCCGGGGAGAAGCTCGCCTCGGTCAATTTGATCGGTAATATACGTGCGGATTTGATTATATAACGGGATCCGTTTCGTTGGAATCGTCATGGTTTCACACTCTCCTCCAGATATAATGAATATACAACTTTCGTATTCGGAATCCAATATTTTTCTTTACAGATCCCGTAGGGTCAGAGTATGATGCAGGTATACCAGCCTCAAAACTACTGTTCATAAATTGTATATTTGATATATTAATCATGAACCGCCTCTTAAGTAACCCGCAAACCAATGAACGAAACACCTTCCCTTTTCATACACCGCAATGTACGACAACTTCCGAAAAACAGCCGCGCGCATCCAAGTTCAACCTCCAAGAGCTAGTAACGGCGACTTATTATGTAAGCGCTCTATTTGTGTTCTCTCCATCGAAGTTTTCATTTCTTTTTGCTGATTCATAGAATCTTGGCAGCCAAACAGGGGGAGTAACGATGGTAAACGCAGCTCACATGACGAGCAGACCGAAGACTTATTTTTTGCAGGAAGCGATTGAGCGCGGCTTCAGCGCCATTGCGAACCGGCTGGACCCGGAGCAAAGCATGCGGCCGTATTTCCTGCTCCGCTTGCAGCCGGAGCCGAAGCTGGAGCATCATATTTGGGATTTGGGAGATATGTGTTCGAGATTTACCGATGCGTACTTGCTCGGGAGACCGGTCACGGGCTCGGCCGATTACGCGGAAGAGGAAAAAGCGCTGCTTTCCATGCTGGATGAATGCGATCCGTTTTTGAATCCGTTCATGGCGGGACGAATGCTGATCGCTTACGTGGACCAATACTTGGATTCGCCGACAGCCGAACGCAAGGAAGTCGTCGAGAAGCTGGCCGCCGCCGTCCGGGAGAATCTGCGGCATGAAGGAGATTACAGCTATTGGTTCCGCCACGCGGAAGGATGGAACACGATGGACAACGCCGTATTCGGCGACTTCAACCCCTATCCGACCTTCCCGCTTGGGGGCATCATGCTCGCGCTGGCCCGATTCACGGAGAGCGCGGATGCGCCGGATTGCGAGGATTTGCTTGATCGAATGGGACGCTTCGTCCTGAATGTCAGCGGAACTTTTACCGAGGAAGGGCACTATCAGGGGCATACGCATTCCGGCGGCATCTTGACCGCGGCAGTTGCGATCATGCGCCGCGCGCTTAGAACCAAGGACGAACAGACGGTTCAAAGGATGAGAACCGTCTTCGACTGGACGATGCGCTATTCCAGCTCCTGGGGCTGGATACCCGACGGGGTCGGACCGGATAACGCTTCCTGCGAGTCGTGCTCCATTACGGACGCCATTCATCTCGGCCTCTTAATCGCGCGGAACATCGACCCCGGCTATTATGCCGTTCTTGAACGGTTCGCCCGAAATCAGCTGCTTGAGAACCAATTCATACATACCGATCCGATGCTGACGAAAGCAGATCCGGTGCAGAAGCCGAGATTTGAGCGGGCGCTTTACGGAAGCTGGGCATCCTGGTCGAAGCCGGGGTCGCTCGATAACTGTACGGACAGCGTCGAAGGCTGCTGCCTCGGGGCCGGCGTGCGGGCGTGCTTCCTGGTTTGGGACGACATCGTCACCAAGGCGGACAACGTCGTGTCCGTCAATATGGCGCTAAGCCGAAACAGCGACTGGGTCGAAGTGATCAGCTACCAGCCGTATGAGGGCAAGCTGGAGCTCGTCGTTCACGACGCGCCAATCATGCGTATCAGAGTGCCGGATTGGGTCGATTTCGAAGATGTGAGCGTATCGGTGGACGATGCCGTCCAGTCGCTGCAGATTGCGGCCGACGGCTATATCCGGCTCGAAGGGCTGCAGCCAGGTCAACTGGTGCAGCTGGTTTATCCGATGATCGCCGTCGATAAGGTCGAGCGCGTATCCGGGCAGGACTACAAGGTGCGCTGGCGCGGCGATACCGTGATCTCCGTTACGCCTTCCGGTCACATCTATCCGCTGTTCAAGCGCGAATGGATGAACCAGCCTTCCGCGCCGGCGGTGCAAGGCATTCCTTACGCGGAGCAGCGCGGAGGCCGTGTTCATTGGTAATGCCAAACGCGGTGAGAAGCTGTACTTTTCCATTGGGATGAAGATGATCGGAAGCTTTCAATCGGCTTATTTACCGCCGGGCGCTCCTGATCGCCTTTACCGCATAGATGATTTCTGGGATCAACGTATGCTTGGCACGGCCAAGGGGGGCATATCGGTCCCGTGCAACGCACCGCATGACTGCAAGGTGACGAAATCGGAAGATGCGGCCGCGTCCGTGGCTGCTATCGACGGATTACCACCTGACGCAAGGGGGAGTGGAGCTCGGTCAATGGACCTGGGACGAGGCGAAGCAAGCATCGGCGGGATGGTTTGCCGATGCAAGAGCCGGAAGCTGTACATGTACGTTTTCCGTAAAGAAGCCGTATTTGTTCCTCGCATCTGATTAAAGGATGAGCAAGTCACCATCACTCATGTATAGGGGGAGTACCGTGTGAGAATCCAGCGCAAAGTAGGCATTCTGTTAAGTGTGGCAACCCTATCTCTCGGCGTCGCAGGCTGCAGCGGGGGCGACAACGGCAACAATGCCGGCGGCAATAATACGGCTGCCAACGATACGGCAACGACTAACAACACGGCGACTACGAACGATACGACGAACAATGCTGCGACGAATGCGCCGGCAGAAGAAGAGGCCGGAACGGTATCCGATTTGAAAATAACGGCGTTCAACTGGGGCTGGGATAATCCCGATCCGGCGAAGGACATTGTCCTGCCTGAACTGACGAAGCGCCTCGGACTGAACAGCTTGACCTATGACGTCATCAAAACAGGCAGCTACGACGATGTCGTGCAGAAGCTGCAGCTGTGGGCGTCCACGGGAGGCTCCGACTGGCCGGATTTCGTCGCAACCGGCGCCGACGGCAAAACGAAGCTCATTTTGAACAATATGGGCGAAAGCGGCAAGCTGGAGGATCTGACGCCTTGGCTTGAGAAATACCCGAACGTGAAGAAGGCCGTGGAGAAGCTGCTGCCGTTCTCGACCAACCCGCATGACGGCAAGCTGTACAGCATCCCGCAAAACTTCTCGAACATGCAGGCTTACGCAATCGACCAGCCGACGATCTGGATTCGCAAGGATTGGCTGGATAAAGTCAACCTTGGCTATCCGAAGACGGTCGACGAGTTCTATAACGCGCTTAAGGCGTTCAAGGATCAAATCAAAGACGTCAACGGCCAGCCGGTCGTGCCGTATTCGGCCTTCGGCGAGAACTTCCGCAACATGATCAACCTTTTCTTCCCTCCCGGCCAGAACGGCGGTACGGGCGTTTGGTACACCGATGCCGACGGCAAAGCGGCGCGCTCCGACGTGACGCAGCCTGAGAATCTGATCCGCGCGCTGACCTTCTACAACAAGCTCTACAATGAGGGCTTGATCGAGAAGGAAAGCTTCTCGCTGAAGCAAGGCCAAATCGACGAGAAGGGCAACCAAGGCCGGATCGGCGCGCTGCACGGCGCGTACTGGGAAATGGCGAACCCATACACGGACAACATGAAGAAAACCGACCCGAATGCGCAGTTCGTCGGCATTCAGCTGTACGATCCGGCGATCGCGCAAGGACCGAGCCTGCCGCAGTTTAGATTGGAGGCTTGGAGCTTGTGGGCGGTGAAGGCGGGGCTGCCGAAGGAAGAAGTCAACACCTTCTTCAAAACGCTGGATTACGTCCTTTCCGAGGAAGGCACGATCCTTACGAAATACGGCATCGAAGGCCAGCAATGGGAGCGCAATGCCGACGGCAAGATCGTCGACACGAAAGCGTTCTTCGATGAGACGCAAGGCGACTGGAACAAACGCGCGCATCTGGGCATCGACGTGTACTCGTTCATTCCTAACTATGAAGCGCTGATCAAGAACCAAGCTCCGTCCGGTTACGAAATGCGCGAAGATATGATCGAAACGTGGAAAAACCTCGGCTCCAAGTTCCCGACCGAGTACATCTCCGATCCGCAGCGTTACGTCGACCCAGGCGATGTAGAGAACAAAATGACCGTAGGCCAAAGCGAGCGTTACAAGCAATTGGTCGCGAAGGCAGTGACGGCCAAAACTCCGGAAGAGATTACGAAGCTGGTTGAAGACTGGGGCAAGAGCATCAGAGCGCTCGGTTATGACAAAGTCGTGGAGGAAAGAACCGAAGCGGCCAAATCCGTCAACCTGGATAGCTTGAAATAAAGACGGCCCGAACTCGCCTATGAGGGGAGCGCTTACGCGCTCTCCTCCACATTTATCAGAAAGGGAGGGGCAATCGCGATGACGACTCTCGCCGGAAGCCAAGCGAAAAGCAAGAGACAGCAGCTTGCGGGAAAGATTTTGCATAAGATTTGGGATCAGCGCTGGCTGTACGTGTTTACGATTCCGGGGATCATCTTCTTTCTCTTGTTCTCGTATTATCCGATGTTCGGCATCATCATGGCGTTTCAGGACTACAACCCGGTCAAAGGCTACTCCGGCAGCGAGTTTGTCGGATTTGACAACTTCAATACGATCTTTCAATTGCCTGATTTCAACAACGCCCTCCGCAACACGCTGATCATCAGCGGACTCAAGCTCATCATCGGCTTTCCGGCCACGATTCTGTTTGCCCTGTTCATTAACGAGATTCACCATACGATCTTCAAGCGGGTCGTCCAGACGATCAGTTATTTGCCTTATTTCATTTCCTGGGTTATCGCGGCGGGGCTGTGGTACAAGATGCTGTCTCCGGACGGCGGGCTTATCAACGAAATGCTCACGAAGGTCGGCTTCCTGAACGAGCCGTACTATTTCATGGGCAGCACGACGGCGTTTGTGCCGATCGTCCTCTTCACCGAACTTTGGAAAAATATCGGCTTTAACGCCATCATTTATCTTGCGGCGCTTTCGAGCATCGACCCGCACCTGTACGAAGTGTCCAGCATCGACGGCGCGAGCCGGGTTCGCCAAATTTGGCATATTGCGCTGCCGGGCATCCGCGGCACGATGGTGCTCCTGTTCATATTGAGCGCCTCCGGCCTCATGAGCGCAGGCTTCGACCAGCTGTGGACGATGGGCAACCTGCAGGTGCAGGAGGTCGGGCAAATTCTGGATACGCTGATATTGAGCTATCTGCGAAATTCCGGCGGTTTCATGGGGCTGTCGCTCGGCGCCACGATGGGCGTATTCCAGGCGACGGTCGGATTGATCCTGTTCCTGGTCTGCAACTTCGTCGCAAAATTGTTCAAGCAGGAATCGTTAATATAAGCTGATTGGTTTGAGCCGCCGGCAGGCGGATCAGCATTCAGCTAGAAGATTGGTTTGAGCCGCCGGCAGGCGGATCAGCATTCAGCTAGAAGATTGGTTTGAGCCGCCGGCAGGCGATTCAGCAAGAGGATTGGGAGGGGCCGACATGCAACGATCGCGGGGAGAAAAATGGTTCAACGTTTTCAATATGCTGCTGATGATTGCGTTCTCGTTTCTGTGCCTCTATCCGTTCATCTACATCTTGGCGATTTCGCTGAATGATGCGATGGACGCGCAGAAAGGGGGCATCTATATGTGGCCCCGCATGTTCACATGGAATAACTACAGTATCATTTTTAACGATCAAAATATTTTTCTGGCGTATACCGTAACGGTCGCCAGGGTATTCGTCGGCGTCGTGACGCAGGTGCTGCTTGTGGCCATGTTCGCTTACGTGCTGACGAAGAAGAACTTCCCGCTGCGCAAATTTCTGAACTGGTGGATCGTCATTCCGATGTTCCTGAGCGGCGGCCTCATTCCGTTCTACATCACGCTGCAGCAGCTGCATCTCCTGAACAGCTTCTGGACGTACATCATTCCCGGCCTGTACGGCGCTTTTAACATCATGCTGGTCCGCACCTTCATGACCGAGCTGCCGGAAGCGTTGGAAGAATCGGCGAAGATCGACGGCGCGTCGGACTTCCGGATTTTCTTCAGCATCATCTTCCCCCTCTCGAAGCCGGTGCTCGCAACGATCGCGCTGTTCGTCGGAGTCGGGCATTGGAACGACTGGTTTACGGGCTTCACCTTCATCTCCAACGCGGATCTGTGGACCGCGCAGAACCTGCTGCTGTTCCTGATTCAATCGAACGAGGCGTCCAACCTTGCGGTGCTGAGCAAGATGCATAATGGCACCGTGACGGTCACGGCGGAATCGATCAAGATGGCGATGCTGATCGTCACGACGGCGCCGATTCTGTGCATTTATCCGTTCCTGCAGAAATATTTTGTCAAAGGCATCATGCTAGGCTCATTGAAAGGGTGATCGGTCGGTGGAACTCGGAAAGGCACTGGACTATAGGGATTTGGCAGCGCTTGCGATCCATCATTACAAGGAAATGCTGGACCCGGACTATCATCACTTGCCGTATTTCTTCGCGAAAATCGGCAGCGACGAATCGTTCGCGTGGCATAGCGAATGGGACTTCGGCGATGCGGTCGGCCGGTTTCTCGACGCGTCGATCCTTTGCGGCGAGATCGTCGGCGATCGGCTTGGCCGAGATGCCGAGGAACGGCTGAAGGAAGCGCTGCGTTGGATGCAAAGCGACGAGGACGGCTTATTCTACCGGATGTCCAACGACTGGGACGTCCCGGCCGGCGCCAATATGTTCGACCAGCGAAGCGTTTTTCTGGGCCTGCTCAGTTGGCTAAGGTTCGATCAGGAGGAAGAGGCGAGGACGCGCATCGAACGGATGCTGAAGGGCATGCGAAGCATCGCGGTCGAGCGCGACGATTACATCTGCTATCCGTTCGAGACGTACGTGCCGGGCATGGAGGTGCCGGATCGGATATATACGGAGCACGGCTTTATCGTCGAGCCGACGCACTACGGCGGGGGCGTCTTCATCCTGCCGCTGGCGATCTATTACGAGTGGACCGGCGACCCGCTGGCTGCGGAAATGCTGGAGAAGCTGACGACGTTCATCGTCAAGCATTCCCGGGTGTTCGAAGCGGACGGCAGCTTCTGGTCGAAAGGGCGCTACCCGGATGACGGCCATTTCCACTCCAAAATGGGCGCGGTCGCCGGCATTCTCCGGTACGCCGCGATCAAGCAGGACCGGGAGCTGATCGCGTGGGTCCAGAAGGTGTACGACTGGGCGTGCGGGATGGGCAGTACATACGGCTGGTTCCCGGAAGGCACGGGCTTGAACGGGGAAGAGCCGGTCGACGAGCGGTACCGCTGGCTGCCGGGCATCATTCAGCACAGCGAAACCTGCTGCACGACGGATATGATACATACGGCGATCTATTTGGCTAAGAACGGCAATACCGCTTGCTGGGACGACGCCGAGCGGTTCGCCAACACGCTCGTCGCTTCACAGGTGCGGGACGTAACGTGGGCGAAGACCGTGACCGACAAGCCGGACACGCCGACCCGCACGTACCGCGACGTGCCGCAGCGCTATAGAGGCGGCTTCACCGGCCGGATGAACCCGAACGATTTCTCGAACCGCGGCAAGGTCGATACGATGGCCTGCTGCTGCGCGGCTGGAGGAAGAGGACTCTATTTGGTCTGGGACAATGCAACCTCGCTTAACGGCGATAAGCTCGATATCCAATTGTGGATCAACAAGGAAAACGAGCACGTCAAGATGGAGTATGAGGTGCCGGAAGCCGGCGTGCTGCGCATTCAGCCAAAACAGGCAGGGGATCTGCGCATCCGCGTGCCCGGCTGGCTGTCGACGGATGCGATTGCGTGCCATACGCCTCGGAGACAGCGCGTCACGTTGTCGCTGCCCTATTTGATCATCGAAGGGCTCGAGGCCGGCGAGACGGTGGAACTGTCGTTCCCGGCGGAGCTTGTGAAGCGGGAAGAAATCGTGGCCGGTCACGCGTATGTAGGCGCCTGGATCGGCAACCGGCTGTTTGACGTCAGCCCGAGCGGCGTCATGCCGATGAACAAGGCGCTCATTATGAAATGAGCTTGCGAGTCATCATGAGAGAGGGGAATGGAAGATGAGTCTTACGCTTCAAGAGCAGGTCGAGCAGTTTAAGCGCGACGGGTTTCTCGTCATCAAGCAGGCGCTGTCGCCCGAGCGAGTTTCGCATTTAATCGATAAAGTCATCGAAATTTCGCAGGGCTTCACGACCCGCGAAATACCCGATATTATCGACCGTGACGAAGCGTTCGCGCCGATTCTCGTCAACCCGCCGGTATTTAACGTGATGCGGGCGCTGATGGGGCCGCGCCTCCAAATGGAGAGCGTCAATGCAACGCGCGTCAAGCCGGGCCAGGGGATGCCGGTCGGATGGCACATGGACTCCCATGTTTATCCGGATCCGCTGCCGCCGTATTGGTATTTCCCGATTTCGATCAACTGCGCCTACTATCTGGACGACATTACGCCGGAAAAGGGGCCGCTCGTCGTTGTTCCGGGCTCGCATCTGTTCGGCAAAAATCCGCCGGAGGGGCTGGATGAGATCGAAGGCCAAATCGACGTGTTCGTCGAAGCCGGCGATGCGGTTATTTTCCACGGCGCGCTTTGGCATGCGGCGAAGCCGAACGTTCACCCGACCGAGGAGCGCCGCGCGCTCTATTACAACCATCTGCAATCGTTCTGCAAGCAGCGGGTCGATAACTTTGCGGGCGAGCGCTGCCGCCTGCTGCGCGAGAGCGGACCGTTCTACATCCAGCAGATGCTGGGCAAATTCGATGGCTGGCACGAAATTCCGGCGGATGCCGAAGAGCAGCTGGCCAATATCTAGGATGCAAAAGGAGCTGTCCCCGCTATGGCACAATTGGAAATCAGGAACGTCAAGGTCATTCTGACCGCGCCCGATGGGGTTAACCTCGTTGTCGTGAAAGTCGAAACGAACGAGCCCGGTCTATATGGCCTAGGCTGCGCAACCTTCACGCAGCGGCATTTGGCCGTTGCGTCGGCCGTTGAGCACTACTTGAAGCCGTTCCTGATCGGCAAGGACCCAAGAAGGATCGAAGATATTTGGCAAACGGCCATGGTCAGCGGCTATTGGCGCAACGGGCCGGTGCTGAACAATGCTCTCTCCGGCATCGATATGGCTCTGTGGGATATTAAAGGCAAGCTGTGCGGCGTGCCGGTCTACGAGCTTCTCGGCGGAAAGCTGAGGGATGCGGCGGCCGTATACCGTCATGCCGACGGACGGGACGTAAGCGAGGTAGAAGAGAACGTCCGCAAGTTTATGGAGCAGGGCTGCCGCTATGTCCGCTGCCAATTGGGCGGCTACGGCGGCCAAGGCCATAAGCTGCACCAGCCGGACTTTGTACCGCCGGGCGCGTATTTCGACCCGGACGCCTATGTGCGCAGCGTACCGCGGATGTTCGATCACCTGCGGAGCAAGATCGGGTTTGAAGTGGAGCTGCTGCACGATATCCATGAGCGGATCGTGCCGATCGAGGCCGTCCGGCTGGCGAAGCAGCTGGAGCCGTACCGGCTTTTCTTCCTCGAGGACCCGCTGCCGCCGGAGCAGCTGGATTGGTTCCGCCACATTCGCGGGCAGTCCGCGACGCCGCTGGCGATGGGCGAGCTGTTCGTCCATTCCGCGGAGTGGCTGCCGCTGATTACGGAGCGGCTGATCGACTTTATCCGCTGCCACGTCAGCTCGATCGGCGGGCTGACGCCGGCAGAGAAGCTGGCGACCGTGTGCGAAGCGTTCGGCATCCGCACCGCTTGGCATGGTCCGCCGGACCTATCGCCTGTCGGGATGGCGGCCAATATCCATCTGGACCTCAGCAGCCCGAACTTCGGCGTACAGGAGTGGAGCGCGGTATCCGAGCGGATGCGCGAGGTATTCCCGGGCAGCCCCGAGCTGCGTAACGGCTACGCGTACGTGGAGGATAAGCCTGGACTCGGCGTGGAGCTGGACGAGGAGAAAGCGGCGCTCTATCCTTGCCATAATGTACTGCCGGGGTGGACGCTCTCCCGTATACCGGACGGGTCGCCGTCGCGGCCGTAGCCTGCTGCCCTTATCGGCAACGGCTGGGCTAAGTCATGCACTTGCATGGGAATTTATCCTATTCCATCCGGATTAATCCTGCCGAAACGGGGCATACCAATCCTAGTACTGCGGGATGCGGAGGCGAAGGATATGAGATACAAGATTGGCATTTTTAATACGGAGAACGAGGCGGTTGCGGCCGTGCAGGCGCTGGAGCAGGCGGGCTTTACGCGGAATGAGCTGAGTGTGTTTGCCAAGGATCGCGAGCATTCGCGGCGGATTGAAGCGGAGACGGACGTGCACGCCGACGAGATGACGGATCTGCTCCTCACGCGCGCGGCCGCGGACGATCACGGCGTGGAGGACATTCGCGTTCTTGCACCGGGGGCGCCGGTTAGCGGGCTCGGCATGGCCGGCGCCTACATCGGCGGCTTGACGTACCCGAACAACGGGCTTCTGGTGGCAGCCGCCATGCTGGATGACGACCATGGCGTTGAGCATGCGCTGGCGGATTTCGGGATCAGCAGCAGCGATACCGGCGCCTGCCGCGAAGCGCTCGCCCGCGGCGCCGTCATCGTCACGGTGGATCTCGGGGACAGCAAGGATGCGGACGGCCCCGATTTGACTCGCGGCGGCGCGGCGGAAGCCACGATGCGCAGCTGCAATGCCGCGCGGATATTGTAGCATTTTGCGGAAGGCCGGGATGGCCTTGTGTCGAGAGCCATGTCAAAGGGCGCATGCTGCGCTTCTTGGCATGGCTTTCTTTTTTTTTCTGTCACTTATTTACAACCGGGAAAAAAGTCTGCTATGCTAGTGAAAACTGTCGCTAGACACATCTTAGCCCAAAGGGTGAGGCAATTTATGAAACCGGTTACTGTTTACGACATTGCCAGAGAAGCGAATGTTTCCGTCGCGACGGTTTCACGTGTTTTGAACAACACGGCGCCTGTGAAAGCCTCGACGCGGGAACGCATCATGAACCTTATCCAGAAGCACCAGTTCCAGCCGAATGCGCTTGCGCGCAGCTTGATCAAGAAGGAAACCGGCATGATCGGCATTATTTTGCCCGACATTACGAACCCGTTCTTTCCCGAGGTGCTGGCGGGACTCGAGCAGGAGGCCAGAAGCAACGGCTACACCTTCTTCCTCTGCGACACGGGGTCTTCGAACCAGGACCACAACGTGCAGTACCAGCGGGAGTCGGAGTATTTGAACATTCTGATGGAGAAGCAGGTAGATGGCATTATCATGATCGGCGGCCGGATCGATCTCGCGAAATGCAGCCGGGAGATGGTCAAGGAAGTCGCCGAAGTGAACAAGCGGCTGCCCGTCGTGCTGATCAACGGCAATTTGCCGGGGGCGAAGTTTCACCGCGTGATCGTAGATGAGATTTCGGGGGCGAAGCGGGCGACGGAGCATCTCATCGGGCTTGGCCATAAGGATATTGCCTTTATCGGCGGTTATAAGCAAATGTCCAACACGGTTCAGCGCCTGGAAGGCTTCTGTTTGGCGATGGAGCAGGCAGGGATGCCGGTACGCGAGGATTGGATTATTACAGGCGGGTTCTCGGTCGATGCGGGCAAAGCCTTTTTGAACGCGCTGCTCGCCATGGGAGGACCTCGTCCGACGGCTATCGTATGCGCGAACGATCTCTCCGCGATCGGGGCGATCAAAGCCGCAGTCAAATCAGGGCTTCGCGTGCCAGATGATCTGTCCGTGATCGGCTTTGACGATATTCCGCTTGCCGCCAACGTCATTCCGGAGCTGACCACAATGTCGCTGAAATGCTTGGAGCTTGGCCGTACGGCAGCTTCTATTTTGCATTTGCTGATCAGCCGGGGCGAGGATACGAACGAGCTGACCACGCTGCAGCCGGAGCTTGTCGTCCGCGAAAGCACGGCGCCTCCGAGAGCGAGAGGCTAGTGATCCGCCGATGAAAATGGATTAAAAATTTTATTGACAGCGCTATCATTTTCCAGTTACACTTCAAATCAAGACGACCCGGTAAGAGGGTTTATTTTTAAGCCAGCTATGAAATGGGTTTCATGAATCCGGTTACACTCGTATAGACGAAACATGTTTTTGGTTTGAAGACTCTGAAATACACTGACACTCGGTACCTGTGAAGTTTACGAACCTCGCTTAATCCGCAATGTAAAGTGTATTTTTATTTTGCCTAGGAATGAAATGGGTTTCATAACTTTCGGCACGACTTCAAGGAGGATCAATCGGATGAACATGGATTTGAAAACGGAAGCCGCCATGCAGCTCTCCTCTTCCCAGCTTCGGATCGGCGGCCAGGCCGAGATCATTCTCTGCGCCTCGCTCTTTTACTTCCGCAACCCGCGTGCCCATTGGCGCGAGCGATTGGAGCAGGTGAAAGCGTTCGGCTACAACGCGATCGACGTCTACTTCCCTTGGAACTACCACGAGCTTGAGGAAGGCAGCTGGGATTTCGCCGGCGAGCGGGACGTCGAAGCTTTCCTGCAGCTTGCCGCCGAGGTTGGGCTTTGGGTGGTCGCAAGACCCGGGCCGTACATATGCTCCGAATGGGACGGGGGAGCGCTTCCCGCCTATCTGTTTGCCAAGCCGGACATCGTCATCCGCAGCACGGACCCGATTTACTTAAAGGCTGTGGAAAACTGGTTCGACCAAATCCTCCCGATTCTCGCCAAATACGAGCAAGGACGAGGCGGCTCCATCATTTGCGTGCAGCTCGAGAACGAGCTCGACTTCTACGATTGCCCGGATCCGAAGAGTTACATTACCGCATTGCGAGACATGGCTTTGCACCGCGGCATTAAGGCACCGATGATCGCCTGCGCCGGGCAAGGCGGACTCTACGAGGCGTCCGGCCTTGTGGAAGGCGTCGTACCGACCTGCAACTTCTATCCGAACGATAAAGACCCCGAGTTTGAACACAAAGTGACTGCTTACGAACAGCGCCTTTCCGATTCCGGTTTACCGCTTCTCGTGACCGAAACCAACCGGTCCCACTTCCTTCTTCGCCGTTTGTTTTCCTGCGGCGCGAAGCTGCTTGGCCCTTACCTTCAAGTTTCCGGCACCAACTTCGGCTTTACCAACGGCACGAACAACTGGGGCGATCCGCTTGCGCTGATGGCTTCGGATTATGATTTTCACGGCATGGTTTCACCTGAGGGCCATATTCGCAAAGAGGCTTACGAAGGACGACTGCTTCGCCGTCTCTTAACCGCATATGGCAGCTCGATCGCGGAAGCGGTGTCGGCGCCGGCCTCGGACATCGCCGCGCTGATCGTCGATCCGGCGGCTTCTGCAGCGCCAAGCACGATCGTAAAGCGGCAGCTGCTCCTGGGGAAAGGGGGGCATCTCCTATTCGTAGCCGGTGTTGGCGAGAAAGAAGAATCGCTTCGGCTTCAGCTGGCCGACGGCAGCGTAATCCCGCAAGCGTCGACGCTCGTAAGCGTTCCGGCCAAATGCTCCATTATCCCGGTTGAGGTTCCGCTCGACAGCTGGGGCGTAAACGGCGGCACGCTGCGTTATGCGACGGCTGAGCTGACGGATGCGCACAGCGAGACCGGCCGAACGGTTATCGTGTTCCACAGCATGCATGAAGGCGAAATCGCAGTTCGGCTGCAAGCCCCAGCCGCATTGATCGAAGAGGCCGGGATGACGGCGGCGGCAAACATCGATGATGGAGAATACCTCTTCACCTTCCGCGCACAGCCTGGCGCGATCGCAGTTTGCACGGTTGAGCTGGCAGACGGTCATGTGCTTGAGCTCGTCGGCCTGGCAAGCGCTGACGCGCTGCTGATGAATGCTATCGGCGAGGGCGAAGTCGTGACGATCGGCAGGGAAATCGCTTATGACCTGGAGCCGCGCGATGCAGCCGTGAGCTGGAGCTTGAGCCAAGTGGCGCCTACTGCACCGATAACTGCCGAAGCGGCGACTCCGCTGGCGGCGCCGGACTTTCTTGAACGCAGCGGCATCTACCGGGGCTATGCTTGGTACGAAGCGGTAAGCGCTGCGCCTGCGGATCAACCCGTGCGCGGCTACCTGATCGAGAAGGCGAGCGACATCCTCTCGCTTTATGCGGACGGCGAATACCTGGGGACGCACACGCCGGGCGGAGCTAGCCGCTTTATCCCGAGCGGCGCGGGCGAGGCAGGCAGCAAGCTGACGGTGCGCACGGAAATTTGGGGGCATACCAACTTCGACGATGCCAGACTTCCGGGTCTGCGGCTGAATTCGATGAAAGGGCTGACGGGGCTTACGGCAGTAACCGGCGTGAAGAAGCTGACGAACTGGTGGGTGCTGCGGGTTCATTCACGGACGATTCAACCGGAGCTGACCGCTCCGGATTACAACGATCAGGAGTGGGCTATCGTAACGTTCGGCGGCTGGCTGTCGCCGGATCATCCGTCCGCAGAATATTTCCGTAACTCGTTTACACCAAGCAGCGAGGCAGATTCATGGACGCTGCATTTCAATGGCATCCAGTCGCTTGCGCAAGTCTTCGTGAACGGCGCCTCCGTCGGAAGCGTGCACCCGTTCGATCCGTATCTCAACATTTCCGAGCATGTACGGTCTGGGGAAGCGGTTCAAATTACGGTATTCCTGGAGCGTGTACTTGGTCTTGGAGCCGGTGAAGTCATCGTCTACGAAGGCAGCGCCGCCCGCAGCTGGAGATTGTCCGCCAGCGAGGAAGCTGGTCTTCTGTCGCATGCCGAAGCCTCTCGCCAAGCTGCGGCGCCATCCGCTTTGCCGGTTACGCTGGCCGCGGGGAGCGTGGCTTGGCTGTACGGAACGCTGCCGGAAACCTGCAGCGCGAACGGCTGGCGCGTTTACGTTAAGGGCAGCCACATGAAATTGACCGTATTCTTCGGCGGCACCATCGTCGGGCGGCTTTGGACGGAAGGCGGCAAGTCGAGACCGGCCATGAGCGGCGGCAGCCAGGAATCGTTTTTCCTGCCTGGTCCGTGGTTCGCAGCGGATGGAGAGAACGAGCTCGTTATTTTGCTCGAAGCAATCGAGCACGGCGCATCCGCTGAGCTTGCAAGTGTGACCTTCGTACCCGTAGGCCTCCGGAAGAAGCAATAATCATACGGAAAAGGGGAGGGTAATCATGAAAACGATCGCACAGCCCGTGCAAGCGTCGGTGGAAACGCGTCCCAGGGTGCAGCAATCGCGGTCACGGAAGCTGTGGAACAACCGCACGCTGCTTCTCATGTGCGCGCCGGCCATCTTGTTCTTCGCTATATTCGCCTATTTGCCCATGCCGGGCCTGTACCTAGCCTTCATTCAATATAACTACACGGACGGCATATTCAAGAGCGCCTTCATCGGTCTCGATAACTTCCGGTTTCTTGTGATGACCGGCGATTTGTGGCGATTGACTTTCAATACGATCGCGTACAACTTGGCTTTTATCGTTCTCGGCAATTTCCTGCAAATCTTCATCGCCATTCTATTGAACGAGCTGCGCAAGAAATGGTTCAAGAAGGTCTCGCAAACGATCATGTTTCTGCCGTTCTTCATCTCGTTCGTCATTATCGGATTGATTGCCTACAACATTCTCAGCTTTGATTACGGCTTGCTGAATAATATTCTGACGTCGCTCGGCATGGAACCGGTCAAAGCCTACTCCAATCCGCACGTTTGGCCGTTCATCATCGTGATCACCTACTTGTGGCAATCGACCGGTTACGGCTCCATCGTCTATTTCGCCTCCATCATGGGGCTCGATTCCGAGGTGGTCGAAGCGGCGGAGATCGACGGCGCCAATGCGCTTCAGCGGATTCGCTACATCGTCCTACCGTGGCTGAAGCCGACCTTCATCATCCTGCTGCTGTTCTCGCTCGGCGGCGTGCTCCGGGGCAACTTCGGCTTATTCTACAACCTTGTCGGCGCGAACAACACCTCGCTCTATGCAACGACCGACATTATCGAAACGTACGTGTTCCGCTCCCTAATGAACAATTTCAACTTCTCGATGGGCAGCGCGGTGAGTTTGTATCAGTCGGTTTTCGGTTTTATCGTCGTCATCACAGCGAACTGGCTTGTGAAGAAGGCATCGCCGGATAATTCATTGTTCTAGGAGGGACTCACATGGAAGTTGTCCAAAAACGCATTCGGACGGATGGGACGTCCTTGTTGGTCAGAGGCTTCGGTTATGCCTTTATCGGCCTGTTCGCGATCTGCTGCCTGATTCCTTTTCTTGTCGTGCTAGGGACCTCTTTTACGAAAGAAGCTTCCATCGCGAAGCACGGCTTCAATATTTGGCCAAGAGAGTTCACCACGTTCGCGTACAAAATCGTCTTCGAAAATCCGAATCTCATTATCGGTTCTTACATTGTTACGATCGGACTGACGATCGTCGGCGCGATCGTGGGGCTGTTCCTGGTCGCCATGACCGGCTATGCCCTGCAGCGTCCGGACTTCGAGCAGCGCAACTCGATCTCGTTCTTCATCTATTTCACGACGCTTTTCTCAGGCGGACTCGTTCCTTTCTATTTGCTCATTAAGCAGTATCTGCACCTTGGCGACAACTACCTGGCCGTTCTGCTGCCGGGACTGATGAGCCCGTTCCTCATCATCATGATGAAGAGCTTCACCAAATCGATTCCCCACGCCATTACGGAATCGGCAAAGATAGACGGTGCAGGCGACTTCACGATTTTCCTGCGGCTCATCCTGCCGATGGCGACGCCGGCACTCGCGACGATAGGCCTCTTCATCGCACTTGGCTACTGGAACGAATGGTACAACGCGATGTTGTTTCTGTCGCCGGATATGAAATACCGTCCGCTGCAGCTGTTTCTCTACAATGTCATTACGAGCGCGGATTTCATCCGCAACTCGTCGGCGGCCTCCAACGTGCCGCTGCGGGATATGCCGCTCGAGTCGATGAAGATGGCGACGGCGGTGGTTGCGACAGGGCCGGTTATTTTGTTCTATCCGTTTGTGCAGCGTTATTTTATTCAAGGGATTACCGTTGGTGCAGTCAAAGGATAGCTGACTTACATTCTAACAGGGTATTAGAGGTCGGTCGCTAGCCGTACCTCTTGCCATAGCCGCTTAAGGAAACAACGGCGGGGTCTTGCGAATTTATAAACAATAAAGGGAGGCTTGTTGTATGGGAAATTTGAAGAGATTTTCATCACTTGCTTTAACGCTCAGCCTTGCTGCCAGTTTAGCTGCTTGCGGTGGAGGCAATAACAACAACAATGGAGCGAACAGCGGCACCTCGAACGACAAAGCAAACACCACAGGCAATACTTCTGGCAATACGTCAAGTAATGCAGCTTCGGATAACAAGATCGATACGTCCGAATTCGAAACGATTTCGTATGTTATGCTCGGCGACAAGCCGAAGAACGGCCAGCTTGAGAAAGTAATGGAGAAAGTAAATGCAATTATGAAGGAAAAAATCAATGCCGAGCTTGAGTTCAAGTGGGTCGAGTGGGCAGACTGGCAGACGAAGTATAACCTGTTGCTTGCCTCCGGCGAACCGATTGACCTCATTACGATCGGCACGGACTGGCTCGACACATGGGGCAACGCACAGCGCGGAGCTTTCCTGCCGCTGAACGATTTGCTCGAGAAATATGCGCCGCTCACCTATGCTGAAATTTCGCAGGAGGATTGGGATCAAAGCAAATTCAAGGATGATATCGTCCTCATTCCTGAAAACCATTATACACAATGGGTTAACCACGGTATTTACTACCGCGGAGACTGGGCGAAGGAGTTCGGCATTACGGAGCCAATTAAAGATTTCGACACATTAGGAAAATACTTCCAGGGTGTTAAAGACAATAAGCCAAATGTAGTTCCTTTTGATGTAGCCGGTGCACCTGGAACGTTCTATACAGGCTTTGCGACGTCGTATACAGATATGATAGAGCTTCCGATTTCAACAGGCTATGCTCTCGCTTTCTTCGGCAAATCCTACGATGAGCGTTATACGGTAGACAGCCCGATTTTTAACGATCAGTTCGTGGACTTTGCGAAGAAAATGAAGGAGTGGGGAGATAAAGGCTACTGGCGTGAGGATGCGCTCAACTACAAGGGCGATACGCGCGGTGCTCTGAAAGCGGGTCAATCCGGAGCGGATGCGCATCATACAGGAACGTTTAAAACACTTCGCGTTGATATGGATAAGGCACAGCCAGGCTCAGAGCTGCAAATGTTCGCTTACTCCGATACGCGCGGCAATCTGATTTCGATGCCGATTACGCACGGCGGTACATCGGTCGGCGCACACAGCAAGCATCCGGAGCGCGCCCTGATGGCATATGAATTGATCCGTCAGGATGAAGAAGTGTACAAATTGATTAACTATGGACTTGAAGGCGTTCAATATGAAATCAAAGACGGCAGACGCGTTCGTCCTGCAGGCTACGATGACGCAAGAGACAGCTTCTACACTGACTTCTGGGGCGGCCGCATGGACAAATTTGAAATCCCGACTGACACAGAGTGGAGCGGTATGGGCGACATTTACAAGAAATATGACGAAATCAAGAAGCCATTCCCATACGGTAAATTCGTATTTGACAAAACGAGTGTAGACCCAGAGATGACAGCGATTTCCCAAGTTATCGGCGAGCTGATGCCGTCCATTCTGGCGGGTAAAGCTGGCGACCCAACGGAAGCTGTCAATGCGCTTCGCGACAAACTGAAGGCTGCCGGTTACGACAAAGTCAAAGACGAAATCCAGAAGCAGCTGGACGCTTATAAAACGTTGATTGAAGGTTAATCGTTAGGATCTAATCGAATCAGCCAGGCAGAGATTGTTCTGCTTGGCTGATTTTTTTTGGCTTCGCGGATTCCTCCATAATCGGCTGCTCGGATTTTGTTTCAGCGGTGTGCTATATTTGTGCTACTTGTATCGTCTATATGAGTGAAGGAGGCGAGAGGATGCCGAACCATGACATGCCGGCCCGGTTTCAAGCGTTGTTCCGGGAGCATTATCCGGTTGTTCTGAAAAAAATTACTTCATTAATAACTGACCGCGCTGCAGCGGAAGATTTAACGCAGGAGGTATTCCTGCGGCTGTACCGCAACCCGCCCGAAGATCTTGACCGGACGGGGGCGTGGCTTCACCGCGTTCTGACCCGCATCGTCTATGATCATTACCGCAAGTCCGGCAGGCGGCAAGAGCTGACGGAGAAGCAAATGAATCAAGCGATTACGGAAGAGCAGACTTACCCGTCGAATGAGACGGCGGTCATACAAAGCTGGGAGCGGGACGTGGTCCGAAACGTGCTGAATAAGCTGTCGGAACGAGATCGGCAAGCGCTCCTGTTAAAGGAGAAGGGCTACAGCCATGCGGAGATCGCCGAGGCGCTGCAAGTGAATCCGAAAATCGTCGGTACGCTGCTTATGCGGGCGGCGAGCCGTTTCAAGAAGAATATGGATGCTGAGGAGGCCATGGAGCAATGAAACATAAACCATTAAATGATAGCAATACGCAGCAAGAGCTGAATGTTAGCGATGAAGACATCGATCGGGCGCTGAACCGATTGTTTGAAGCGGTAAAGAACGAAGAGGTACCGGCAGCTTGGCTAAAGCAAGATGAGAGAGAAAACGTCAAGCCGGCGCAGCAGCCGAGAGAAACGCAACCGATTCAACCCGAGCCGCAGCTGCACACGCTGACATTTGAGCAGCCTTCGGCAAAGCAGGACGATGCACTGCGCCGGAAAGCGCCGCGCAGGCTGAAGAAGCGGTGGATGTCGGCGGCTTCTGCGGCGGTGCTGGCAGGCATGCTGCTGTTCACATCCTGGGGGCAGGACGTGATGGCATCTATGTTGAACACATTCCGGGTGCAAAAATTCGAGACGATCGAGATCAGCCAATCCGATATTAACTCGTTCCGCCAAGCGCTGCAGGACGGTGCCGCCGGCACGCAGCAGCTCGACCTGAACAAATATGGGGAGATCGAGCAGAAAGGCGGCGGGGTGGTACGCACCGTTACTTGGGAAGAAGCGCTTGCCCTGTCTGGAGACGGCCAGCTTAAGAAGCTGTCCGGCGACGGCAACGCGGTTGTGAAGTATATGCCGGATCAACAGATCACTTTCAAGCTGAATCCGAAAGAAATTAACAAGATGATTGCCTTCCTCGGAGGCAAAACGGACTTCCCGGCTTCGATTGAGGACTCGCCGATTGTGCTCAATCTGCCAGGCACGTTCATGACGGAGATTACCGGTCAAGACGGGCAGCGCGAGAAGCAATTGGTGCAGCTTCCGGCGCCATCGCTCGATGTATCCGGCGACGTTGATGTGGACCGCATTCGCCAAGCGGTACTGGACTTGCCGATCATTCCGGAAGAGATGAGAACGAAGCTGGCCGGAATCGGCGATTGGCGTCATACGCTGCCGATCCCATCGACATCCACGGACAATATCCGCACGTTGAAAGTGGATGGTCATGAGGCGTTTATTACCTCATCCGGTTACGAACGTTCGATCATCTGGCTGCAAAATGACTGGGTGTACCAGCTGAGCGGCTCCGAGAAAGCATTCCCGTCGGAAGAGGCGATTATCGCGGAAGCGAGAGGCCTTATGAAATGATGATTTTGCAAACGAACGGACTTTCCAAGACATACGCATCAGGAACGGGCTGCACCGATATTTCCCTGGAAATAGAGAAAGGCCGAGTATTCGGCCTTCTCGGTCCGAACGGAGCGGGCAAAAGCACGTTCGTCAAAATGGTCGTCGGGCTTCTTCGCCCGGACGCCGGCAGCGGAACGCTCTTCGGCAAACCGATCGGGCATCCGGAATCTCGGAGAAAGCTCGGCTATTTGCCCGAGCTGTTTCGCTTTCAGGAATGGCTGACAGGCGAAGAAGTGCTCCGCTACCATGCCGGTTTATGCGGCGTGACGCGGCACGAGTCGAAGTCTGCCGCTTTTGAGGCTCGGATCAAGGAAGTGCTGCGGTTGAGCGGGTTAAATGAAAGAGGGCTAAACCGCGTTCGCCATTATTCGAAAGGGATGCAGCAGCGTTTAGGGTTAGCTTGCGCGCTGCTCATGGACCCGGAGTTCATTATTTTGGATGAGCCTTCCTCGGCTCTCGATCCGATCGGCCGGTACGAAGTGCGCACGCTGCTCGGCAGACTGCGCGCCGAAGGGAGGACGGTATTCCTCAACACGCATCTGCTCGAGGATGTCGAAGCGGTATGCGATGACGTTGCTTTCCTGCATCAAGGCAAGCTGCGCGCCGTCGGTCCGATGAGGCAGCTGCTCCGCAGCGGAACGAGCTGGGAAATCGCGGTGTCCGGTTGGCTGCCCGAGCTGGAGGCGGAGCTTGCGTCTCAACTGCTTCCGGGGATGTCCGTCAAGCCGGCGCAAGAAGCCGCGGACGGAAGCGCGGTTCTTCATGTCGCCGCACGGGGACGGGAGCAGCTTGGATTCATGAACCGCCTGCTGATGGAAGAGGGCGTAACGGTTTATGAGGTCCGGCCCGTTCAAGACAGGCTGGAGCAATGGTTTCTTGCCATGTCCGGCGAAACCCGCGAGCAAGGAGGCGGTTCCGAATGATGTGGATCTCTTACATCGGCAAGGAATGGATTCGCAAAAAAATCGGGGTCGTTACCTTCGTGCTGACCCTTCTGTTCGCCGGCTTATTCTCCTTCGGGAGCTATGAAATCGCGAAGCACGCGATGGATGAACCGACTTCGCACGGGTTGCTGAACGGTATGATGTTAATGGCGTTAGGCCTAATGTTCGCGCAGATGATCATTGCCTTCCTTGTCCTGTTCGCGACGATGGGCGCCATCTCCGGCGAAGTGGAGAACGGGCTGATGCTGGCCGTCTTGGCCCGCCCGATCCCGCGGTGGAAGGTGTACCTCGGCAAATATGCAGGAAGCGCGGTATGGGTCATTATTTATAGCACGGCTTTGTATTTTGCCATCCTCCTGCCGGTGCATCATTGGCTGAACTTTCCGCTCGATGCGATCCCCATACTGAAGTCGCTGCTGCTGTTCATCTGGGCGCCGCTGCTGCTGCTCGCCGTATCGATGCTTGGCTCGGTGTACTTGCCGATGCTCGGCAATGGCGTTGCCTGCGCGCTGCTCTACGGATTAACCCTATTCAGCGGGTTCGTGGAAAATATATTCACGATCGACGGCGGCGGTAAAGGCGGCAATGAGATAGCGAGCCAGCTCTCGCTGTTCTTCTCCATGCTGATGCCGTCCAATACGATGCTCCGCCGAGTGAGCTACGAGCTGTTCAGCGGTTTGGATTTGCCGGTTCCGGCAGATATGGTCAATTCGCTTGGCCCGTTCTCGATGGTAAATGTGCCGAGCATCGCGTTTCTTGGCTATTCCGTTCTCTACTTAATCGTGCTGCTCGCCGCGGGCTGCGCGGCGTTCCGGCGCAAAGACATTGCTTAATCGACAGAAGGAGCGCATGACCATGACTCAACCGATCTTGCAGGTTCGCGGACTATGTAAGCACTATAAAGGCATTAAAGCCGTAGACGGCATCGATATGACGCTGCGGCAAGGCGATATTTACGGCTTCCTCGGCCAGAACGGGGCAGGCAAAACGACGGCGATCCGCATGATGATGGGGCTGATCCAGCCTACGGCGGGAACGGTCGAACTGCTCGGGGAGCGAATTGGGAAAGGGCGCAATGAGGTGCTCCGCAAAGTCGGCTCCGTCATTGAATACCCTGGTTTTTATCCGAACTTAACCGCCTACGAGAATCTGGACATTCACCGTAAAATGATGGGCATTCAAGGGAAGGATTCCTTGGAGGATGCTCTTCAAACGACGGGGCTGTGGGAGGCGAGAAACCGCCGCGCCGCGCAGTTTTCCCTTGGCATGAAGCAGCGGCTCGGCATTGCGCGCGCGATTCTGCACGCGCCTGAACTGCTCATTTTGGACGAACCGACGAACGGTCTTGACCCAATGGGCATCAAGGAAATCCGGCTTCTCATTCAAGAGCTGGCGCAGAAACGGAACATTACGATTCTCGTGTCCAGCCACATCTTGAGCGAGGTGGAGCAGCTGGCGACGAAGGTGGGCATTATCCATCGCGGCATCATGCTGGAGGAGACGCAGATGCAGGCGCTTAAGGACAGGAACCGGCACTACATTAGCCTGCAGGTCGATCAACAAGAGAAATCGAGAAACCTGCTCGTGAACGAGATGGGGATCCGGGATTGCAGAGTAGAGGAGAACGGCTGGCTGCGCGTGTATGATGAGGGCTTAATGCCTGGCGAAATGAACCGGATGCTCGTACGAGAAGGCATTCTCGTGAACAGCTTGTCCGCCGTGAAGGATTCGCTCGAAGACTACTTTGTCAGACTCGTGGAAGGAGGTGCGGTCCGTGCTTAATTTGATCGTTTGCGAATGGCTCAAATGGCGCCGTTCCCGCATGCTCTGGTTGATTTCGCTCGGCGCGCTGCTTCCTACCGCTCTCGCATTTCTCATTCAAATGAATTCTTCGGAGCCGTTTGATTGGAAAGGGCTCTTCATGAACAACCTGTTCATCATGACGATGCTAATGTGCCCGTCGCTCTACGCGTTGTTGACCGGTTACTTGTTCGCCAGAGAGTTTCAGGAACGGACGGTGAATAATATGCTGACGGGACCGTATTCCCGCAACAAAGTATTGACCGCAAAGTTTCTGATCGCGATACCGGTGCTGTTATCCGTCTTGCTGCTGGCGTTTCTGCTTACCTTCGCCATCGGCTTCTTCTTTACGAGCAAGCTTCCGACGTCGGACGCCTTGTTGGAGGTTATGGGTAAATATGGATTGCTCTTCATCCTGGAATATGCGCTGATTCCGCTGGCGGCCGCGGTCGCTTTGCTTTGGCGCAGCTATATCCCGGCGATGGGGCTTGGCGTATTCGCCGTAGTTTCGGAAATTACGATAATGCAGTCCAAATACATTATGTATTATCCATGGAGCGCGCCTCTTAATATGGTCATGAACATGGCGCCGGATCTAAATTCGACGGCGATCGGTTCGACGTCGATTGGCTTGGCGTTCCTGCTTCCATTGATCTTTATCGCGATCTACTTCCGTAGAACGGATGTGCACAGCGGGTAGTTTTTCCCGAAAATGAGCGTTGACCTCATACCGAGACCGGGGTTATGCTAACCGTTAGAGTGCCGTGGAGCGTCGAGGCTTCCGGACATTTATAACGGTTAGAGGTGAAAGAGTTGATCGAAGGAACTTGGCGCAAGCAATGGACATCGGATGTCAGACTGAACGTGCTGGCGGGCATGACGGCTACGCTGGCTTTAATACCGGACTCATTGGCTTTTTCGTTTATGGCGGGCGTCCCGCCGCAGGTCGGCATTTACGCGACGATTTGCATTTTGCTCGTGATGACGTTTCTGGGCGGCAGACCCGGCATGATTTCGGCTGCGGCCGGCTCGATGGCGGTGCTTATGCTGACACTCGTGAAGGAGCACGGCATTGAGTATTTGTTCGCCGCTACGGTATTAACGGGCATTCTTCAATACCTAATGGGCGTATTTAAGCTTGGCTATTTGATTCGCTTCGTGCCGAAGCCCGTGCTGACGGGGTTCGTGAATGCGCTCGCGATTCTCATTTTTCTGTCGCAGCTTCGTTATTTTGAAGGCGCATCGTACATGATGTACGTGCTTGTCGCGGCGGCGCTGCTCATTATTTATTTGCTGCCCCGGTATTTCAAAGCCGTGCCTTCGCCGCTCGTAGCGGTTGCCGTGTTGACCTTCCTGGTTTGGGCCTTAGGCATTGGCGACGTCACAAGAATCGGCGACATTGCGGCGATTGACGCCTCGCTGCCGTCTTTCTTGCTGCCGGATATCCCGTTCACATGGGAAACGCTCATGATTATTTTGCCTTATTCGCTGTCGTTGGCGGTCGTCGGCTTCACGGAAACGATGCTGACGCAGAACCTGCTAGATGAGATGACTGGCGAAACGACCGATAAAAACAAAGAGATGCGCGGTCAAGGCATCGCGAATTTCATTGCGGGCTTCTTCGGCGGCATGGCCGGCTGCGCGTTGGTCGCGGAGTCCGTTCTGAACGTGCGGATGGGCGGACGCAACCGATTGTCCATGCTCGTAGCCGCGCTGTTTCTTTTGCTTCTCGTCGTCGTGCTCGGGGATGTGCTGTCGCTCATTCCGATGGCTGCGCTTGTCGGCATTATGTTGATGGTTTGTATCGCGATTTTCGATTGGAAATCGGTATACAAGCTGCGTGCGGTGCCGGCAGTTGAAACCTTTGTCATGGTCGTAACGGTAACTGCGGTTGTCTTGACGCGCGACCTGGCGATCGGCGTCGTGGCCGGCGTTTTTGTGAGCTTCATGTTTGTCTGGCTGCAGAAGCTGAGGCCGGTCAAGCAACGGTCGCTCGAAAGCTAAGAGGAAGCGGGTGCTAGCATGCGGGAATACAGCCTATATCATCCGCGCTGGCGGGAGGGCGGCGATTATCGCCCGAATATCGAGGCGTACTACTATAAACAATGGCTTGAATTAGACATGGAGTTCCATGCGCATGACGCCATCGAATTTATGTACGTGATTTCCGGCACCTGTACCGTGGAGACAAGGAGCGGCACGATCCTGATGCGCAAGGGCGATTTGATTTTGCTGGACAGCGGCGTCGTTCATCGATTGATCGTGCCTAAAGAAACTCCGTGCCGGATGCTCAATGTCGAGTTTACGTTTACCGAATGCAGAGGGATTTATCCGTCCCTTAAGCAGCTTGCTCATGGCGACGAGGCGTTTGCCCAGCTGCTTGACCGCAAGATCAGCACCATTGTGCTCCGCGATCCGAGCGATGTTCACCATACGTTGAAGAGCATTGTCATGGAGATGGATACCGGCGGGACGCATCGCGACAGCATGTCGCATCTGATGCTGTCCCAACTGCTGATCCGCGTGGCGCGGCTGGCTGCCGAGGAGGCGCAGGACAGCGCCGGCGGCCAGCATCACCGGTATGTGCGGAAGGCTGCCGAGTATATTCACCAGCATTACGATTGCGACATTCAGTCGAAGGACGTAGCGGACGCCGTTAATTTACATCCGGTTTATTTGCAGCGGATCTTCAAAGCGAATATGAACACGACGATGACCGATTATTTGGCGGAACTGCGGATCGAGAAAGCAAAGATGCTGCTTGCCCGCACCGATATTCCGATCATTGAAATCGCAGGCTATATCGGCCTGAACAGCCGGCAATATTTCAGCATGCTGTTTAAGAAACTGACCGGAATGTCGCCTGCCGCTTACCGCAAATCCATCGAGACGATGCAGGGCTTCGATAAGCGGGTTGAAATAGTTGACATGTCGTAGCCAATCCGGTTGGAAATGTGGAAACGCTTTTACAAGCCCCCTGCTAGAATGAGGGTAATGAGTTTTTAATCCTATCATTTTCAGGAGGGGTACTATGTCTTTTAAAGTAGCTTTCATCGGAGCGGGCAGTATCGGATTTACGCGGGGATTGCTGCGCGACCTGCTGTCGGTGCCGGAGTTCCGGGACATTGAGCTTGCGTTTACGGACATTAACGCGCACAACCTGGACATGGTCACCCAGCTGTGCCAACGAGACATTATCGAGAACGGGCTTCATATTCAGATCCAGTCGACGACGGATCGCCGCGAAGCGTTAAAAGACGCTAAGTACGTGCTCACGGTCGTCCGGATCGGCGGCTTGGAGGCGTTCCAGCATGACGTCGACATTCCGCTGAAGTATGGCGTCGACCAATGCGTCGGCGATACGCTGTGCGCCGGCGGCATTATGTACGGGCAGCGCGGCATCGCGGCGATGCTTGATATTTGCAAGGACATTCGCGAGGTGGCAAGGCCGGATGTGCTGCTGCTGAACTACGCGAATCCGATGGCGATGCTCACTTGGGCCTGCAACAAATACGGCGGCGTGCGCACGATCGGGCTTTGCCATGGCGTTCAAGGCGGTCACCATCAAATAGCGGCGGCGCTGGGACTGAAGAAGAAGGATATCGATATCATTTGCGCGGGCATCAACCATCAAACATGGTATGTTTCCGTGAAGCATAACGGCGTCGATAAAACAGGCGAGCTGCTGGAGGCGTTCGAGAACCATCCGGAGTTTCAGAAGACGGAGAAGGTACGCATCGATATGCTGCGCAGATTCGGCTACTATTCGACGGAGTCGAACGGACATCTTAGCGAATATGTTCCGTGGTACCGTAAACGCGCGGACGAAATCAACGATTGGATCGATATGGGCTCTTGGATCAACGGCGAGACCGGTGGTTACCTGCGGGTATGCACGGAAGGCCGCAATTGGTTCGAGACGGATTTCCCGAATTGGATGAAGGGCGACCCATACGTGTACAGCGCGGAGAAGCGCTCGGAAGAGCACGGCTCTTACATTATCGAAGGCTTGGAGACGGGGCGGCTGTACCGCGGACATTTCAACGTCGTGAATAACGGGGTTATCTCGAACCTCCCGAACGATGCCATTATCGAGGCACCGGGTTATGTCGATGCGAACGGCATCAACATGCCGGTTGTCGGCGAATTGCCTCTGGGCTGCGCAGCCGTCTGCAACGTGAGTATCTCCGTGCAGCGTCTGGCTGTGGAGGCGGCCGTTCAAGGCGATGACAAGCTGCTTCGCCAGGCGATGATGATGGACCCGCTTGTAGGCGCGGTTTGCAACCCGAAGGAAATTTGGCAGATGGTCGATGAGATGCTCGTGGCGCAAGAGAAATGGCTGCCTCAATACGCCGATGCCATCGATAAGGCGAAGGAGCGTCTGGCGGCGGGCAATCTGATCCCGACGCGCAATGATTATAAAGGCGCGGCCCGTCTCAAGACGAAGACGGTTGACGAGATGATGCAGGACCGCGAAGCGGCAACGCGCAATGCCGGCGAAGCCGATAAGGCGAAGGAGCGTCCGGCTGCGGCGCATTAATGGCAAGAAGGGGATCGAAGCACCGGCTGCGGTGTTTCGATCCCCTTTTTTACGGATTAGCGCTTCGGATAGAGCGGGTAGTCTACGGTAGTCGGCACATCAATCAGAATGAGCCGCAGCGGTGCGTCGCCGGATGCGGTAATAACCGCTTCTTGCGCTTCATCCGCTCTAGCGAGAATGAAGTCCTTGTGCTTGAACGATGTTTCTTTCGCATCCGGAGCTGCGTAGGTCCATGAGCCGTCTCCGCGGATCGCGAGCGCCGTCAATGTGCGACCGCCTGCGATCGGCTGCTTGAATTGCGCGCCAGGCTGCAGTTCGACATCCCACATAAGCGCATCCGCCGTAATGGAAATCGGGGATCCATAGCCCATGACCGTCTTCTTCGTATAGCCGGCCCCTTGCTCAAGCGGGAACTCTTCATGCTCATATTGGCTGTACGTAGGCTGTTGTTTGAGGGCTTCTTGAATGGAAGGCTCGAACCAGATTTGGAACCCTTCCATATCCGGACCGACGAATCGCTCCTCGTGGCTAACGCCTGAACCTGTTTGCATAAGCTGCACTCCGCCGGAGCCTATGGTGCTCTTCGTGCCCAACGTATCGCCGTGCTCTGCTTTGCCGGCAACGACGTAAGTCATGATTTCAAAGGCCTGATGGGGATGCTGCGGAATATAACCTTCCTTCGGCGCATGCGCCCAAGCCCAGTAGAATAACGTGCTTACGCGTTTCACAACCGAGCCTTCACCGGGAAAGCCGATTGGCTTCTGCTCCGTAATTTTACCGCCGTCAAAAGCGCCTGTTGCTTGAAGAGTTGGACCGTATACGAGTGTTTGCATGTGAATGACCTCCAATTATTATTTTATTAGAATGTTATCGGATCAGCCGATTGCGTATTCGCCGGCGCCGACAAGTGCCAAACCGATTGCGACTGCGATAAGGACAACATTATATTCCATGCCGTTTGCGGTAATCCAATAGCCGTTCTTGCGGTGCACCGATACGATGGCGCCAAGCATGGTAAGCACGATCAAAGCAGCGGCGATCGGCATCCAGAAGCCGAGAGCGAAGAGCAGCCCGCCGATGAGTTCTGCAAGACCGGCTGCAAGCGCCATAGCAACGCCGGGTTTAAGACCGATGGAATCCATCCAGCCGCCCGTGCCTTTAAGTCCGTAGCCGCCAAACCATCCGAACAGCTTCTGAGCACCATGACCCATAAACGTCAAACCGACAACCAAGCGAATAATCAACAAACCAAGCGCAATACTCATGATCAAATTCCTCCTGTTAATTATATATTAAGTTTCTTAAATTTAAGATATCGGATGATAAAAGAGCGCCGCTTCGACCGGTTGCCGACCTAGGTGAAGCTGCTCTGCGCGGCGATGCCGAGCTTCTTGAGCAGATGAATGGCCTGCTCGCGTTCCTCGGGCGACAATCCGCTGACTGCATTCGCGATGACCTCGCGGTGACGGGGGAATATTTCATCGAGAAACTGTCTGCCTTGCTCGGTGATTTCCGCGTAGATGACCCGGCGGTCCGTCGGGCAAGCTTTGCGCTGTGCCAGCCCTTTACCCGCCAGCTTATCGATGACGTACGTAATGTTGCCGCTTGTCATAAGAATCTTCTCGCCGATCTGCTGCAGCGGCTGCTCGCCCTTATGGTAGAGAAGCTCAAGCACACCGAATTCCGTCGGATTAAGTCCGGACTTACGAATATCTTGATGCACGTGAGCCGTTACCCATTGATGCGCTCTGGACAATATAATGAAGAGATGCAGTTCCTGATCGTATTCGTGCAGCATAGCTTTCACCTCGTTTCGCGTCATGAATCTTGATATCAAATATCTTAATTTAAAGATAAATGATTTTAAAACAAATGTCAAGCAGTTCATTCGAATAAGATGTTCAGGCATGTACAGTGCTTTTCTGATTGCAAATGGCTACATATTATATAGAAGGAATTTTTTAAAATTCGGCCAAAGAGAAGGCTGAAGCCCTTGTGCTTCAGCCTTTATCCATTATTGCTGTTTCATGCGAACTCGATCCCGATGAACATCCAATGGCCGCGGAAGCACATCGCCGCCTGCGAATTCGTGCTTCACCAGGACGTTAAAGGAGGATGTCAACGGCTTTAAGGAACGGCCTGCCCAAGCTTCTTGCGCATACTGCACCATGTAGTTGTTGAAGTCCCTGCTTGCCGAGATATGAACTTCTTGAACGGCGGGAGCCAGCTTACGAATATGAACGGCAATCGTCTGCTTGAGCTCACCTGATATTTGATTATGATCGTTGATGGTGAGCGTGGAATTGTACGGCGTCGCCACACGCTGGTTATTCCAGTAAGGGCTGCCGTTGTCCACATTATAGACGCCTTCTTTCGTACCGCCGTTGTTTTGCTCATTCTCCTTAGGGCCTCCCGATTTGCGGGTGCCTGTAGCCGTCCAATCCGTCGTGATCGCAACGTAGGCATTCTTGTCGGTGAGCATGACCAAAGCATTGGCAACGCCGTTAATACTGGCAACATCATGGGAAAGCGGAGAGCTGTATTCAAACCAGGCGTTATCATGCTGTCCGGGCAATCCGCTCATCGTGCCGTACATCCGGCTGCCGAGCATCTTAGGATCGCCTTTCTTCTTACTGCCGTAATCGAACGTGCTGTTCTGAACGTGGCGCTCATAATTGCAGCCGCTAAGAATGAGAACGGAAAGCATGACTGCCGAGGCCATCAACATGAGAAATGAACGATAAGCTGCTCGCTTTTTCATTAAGGGTAGCTCCTTTCATTATCTTAGCTTTAGGATGGGCTGGCGGAAAGCAAATATGCATGCCGTTGCGATACATAAAGAACCATGGTTTTTGCACACAATGAAGGATAGACATGGTGATCCAAAAACGCAAAATGGCAAGCGGAAAAAACGAGAAAACATGCGATTTTACTGAGTTTGAGAACAATTTGTGAACACGTCTGGGAAGATTGACAATTAGCACCTTCAACTTTATATTTAATAAAGTGATTAGATTGCACAAATTGTCTACACATCTAGGAATTCACGCAGATGCCGCTTTTTGCGCCATCTACGGCAGCTGCGAAAACGTAAAAAGTGGGGTTGATTGATGATGAATCGGTGGCACGTTCTAAAACGGCTTATGCCGCTTCTAGCCGGAATGGTGTTGCTGCTGTCAGCTTGCGGACGAGCTGACTTGTCGACGCTTAGACCGCAAGGGCCGGTTGCCGAAGAACAGTTCGGACTAATGAAATTAACGATCTTGATCATGGTCTTGGTCGTTGTGATCGTTTTCGCGATTGCAGTTTACGTTATTATTCGCTTTCGCCGCCGTCCTGGCGACAAATCGATCCCTGCACAAGTGGAAGGGAATCACAAACTGGAGATTATTTGGACAGTCATTCCAATTATCTTGCTGATCATCCTCGGCGTACCGACTGTTAAGTCTGTGTTCGGTCTCGCAAAGGATTACACGAAGGATCCGAATGCAGTACAAGTTAAAGTAACGGCTCACCAGTACTGGTGGGAGTTTGAATATCCGAACTTGGGCGTGAAAACGGCGCAAGAGCTGATGATTCCTAACGATGCGATAATTTCCATCGAGGCAAAAACAGCTGACGTGCTTCACTCCTTCTGGATTCCATCCCTTGCCGGCAAAATAGACACAAACCCGGGCGGCAACGTGAACGTGATGTACTTCGAAGCGCCGAAGACCGGCGTTTATCTGGGTAAGTGCGCCGAGCTTTGCGGACCTTCCCACTCATTGATGGATTTCAAAGTGAAAGTCGTTGACCGCGCTTCGTTCGATCGCTGGGTAGCGGCGATGAAGAACCCGGTTGCGCTTCCTGCGGATGCAGAAGTTGCGGAACTGCTTAACAAACAATGCTTGTCCTGCCACGCGATCGGCGGTAACGGCGGACCTGCATTCCCGAACCTGACTGGTATCGGAAGCCGCGAATCGGTTGCCGGCATTCTGATGAATACGGATCAGCCGCAATATAAGAACGAAGGCACGGTTAAGGACAACCTGATCAAGTGGATCGAAGATCCGCAAGCGGTAAAACCGGGCACGCTGATGCCGAAGGTTGACCTGACGAAAGAGCAAATCGAAGCCATCTCCGATTACTTGGCGGGCTTGAAACTAGAATATTAATTACTTGCGGAATAAAGGAGGTACCCACTTTGGCTCACGGACATGCGGTTAAACGGTATAGCGGCCTAATGGATTGGCTTACGACCGTTGACCATAAAAAAATCGGCATTCTGTATCTGCTGGCAGGCGGATTCTTCTTCCTGGTTGGCGGATTGGAAGCATTGCTGATTCGGATCCAGCTATGGAAGCCGTTAAATGATTTTGTAGCGGCGCACACGTTCAACGAATTGTTGACGATGCACGGTACAACGATGATCTTCCTTGCGGCGATGCCGATGATTTTTGCGCTAATGAACGCGATCGTGCCTTTGCAAATCGGCGCGCGGGACGTTGCTTTCCCGTTCGTTAACGCGATCGGTTTCTGGACATTCTTCGCGGGCGGCGTTCTGTTGAATGTCAGCTGGTTCGCCGGCGGTGCTCCGGATGCGGGCTGGACTGCTTACGCGCCGCTTTCGACACCGACATATAGTACAACGCACGGTCTAGATTATTATGTTATCGGTCTTCAAATTGCCGGTATCGGAACATTGGTTGGCGGCATTAACTTCTTGGTTACGATCATCAACATGCGTGCGCCTGGCATGAGCTTCATGCGTATGCCGATGTTCACTTGGACATCGTTTATTACATCGGCGCTGATCCTGTTCGCTTTCCCTGCTCTGGCAGTAGGTCTGGCTGCAATGATGTTCGACCGTCTATTTAGCGGTAACTTCTTTGAACCGACCAATGGCGGTAATGCAGTACTCTGGGAGCATATCTTCTGGATTTTCGGACATCCTGAGGTTTACATTCTGATCTTGCCTGCTTTCGGCGTTATCTCCGAGGTTATCAGTACGTTCTCGCGTAAACGGTTGTTCGGTTACAGCTCCATGGTATTCGCTACGGTGCTGATCGGCTTTCTCGGCTTCATGGTTTGGGCGCATCACATGTTCACGACGGGTCTTGGACCGGTTGCGAACGCATTGTTCTCCATTGCGACAATGTTGATCGCCGTACCTACAGGTATTAAAATCTTCAACTGGCTGTTCACGATGTGGGGCGGTTCGATCCGTTTCACTACGGCTAACCTGTTCGCAATCGGCTTCGTTCCGACGTTCGTTATGGGCGGCGTAACAGGCGTTATGCTTGCTGCAGCGCCTGCAGACTTTCAATATCACGATTCGTACTTTGTCGTAGCTCACTTCCACTACGTCATCGTTGGTGGTCTGATTTTGGGCGTGTTCGCCGGCCTGTTCTATTGGTGGCCAAAAATGTTCGGTCGCATGCTTGATGAGACACTCGGCAAATTCTGCTTCTGGACATTCTATATCGGTTTCCATCTGACGTTCTTCGTACAGCACTTCCTCGGTTTGATGGGGATGCCGCGCCGCGTTTGGACGTACCTGGACGGTTTGGGCTTCAACAACCTGAACTTGATCAGTACAATCGGCGCAATCCTGATGGGAATTGGCACGATTGCATTCTTGCTCAACGTCGTTATTACGGCGCTTAAGCCTAAAAATGCCAGCAACGATCCGTGGGAAGACGGCCGTACGTTGGAATGGACGATTTCGTCTCCTGCTCCTGAGTACAACTTCCTGCAAACGCCGCTTGTTCGCGGTTATGACGCATTCTGGAAAGAAAAAATGGAAGGCAAAAAAGCAATGGTTCCGGCTGAGCCGATTGGACCGATTCACATGCCTTCGCCTTCGATTCTGCCGTTCGTAATGTCGGTCGGTTTGTTTATCGCCGGTTTGGGCTTCATGTACGCAAAAGGCGATTATGGTACCGGCATTTGGGCGAGCATTCTCAATAACCATATTCTCGCGATCTTCGGATTGGCGATCACGCTCGGTTGTATGTTCTTGCGTTCGGTGTATGACGATCATGGCTTCCATATCGAACCGGATGAGCTGCATGGCGATAAGGGGGTAAAAGCATGAGCGGACATACGCACGTAGACGGCCATCTCCCTCATGAGCCGGAAAAAGCAACACTCGAGGGCCGCAATAAAGTTCTTGGCTTCTGGCTTTTCCTCGGCGGCGAAACAGTATTGTTCGGTACGCTATTCTCGGCGTTTCTGGCACTTCGTCACCAAGTTGGAGACGGCAATCCGACTCCAATGGAATTGTTCGATCTGAAAATCGTAGCGCTTGCGACGTTCATCTTGTTGACTTCCTCGCTAACAAGCGTGTTCGCGATCCAGTCGATGCACACGAACAAAGTGAAACCGATGATTTGGTGGTTAATTATTACAGTTCTATTCGGCCTTGCGTTCTTGGGCCTAGAGATTTATGAGTTTTACCACTACGTTCACGAAGGACATAAGTTCTCGACGAGCGCATTCAGTACATCGTTCTACACGCTTGTCGGCTTCCACGGTGCCCACGTATTTTTCGGGGTTCTCTGGATTTCGATTCTGATCGCGCAAATCTTCAAAAAAGGCTTGAATGTAGTTACGGCTCCTAAGGTATATGTTGCCGGTATGTACTGGCACTTTATCGACGTCGTGTGGGTTTTCATCTTCACCGTCGTTTACTTGATGGGAAAGGTGGGCTAACGAATGGCCAATCAACATTCCGCTGCGGAGGAGAAGAAGCATCACAAGCATGAAGGACCGAAGAAGCATATTATTGCTTTCATCTTTTCGATCCTTCTGACGGTTATCGCGTTTGCAATGGTAGCCGCAGGCGAGATCAACACCACGTTCATTTATTTCATGCTGGTATTGATGGCGATTCTGCAAGTCTTCGTTCAAATGGGCTTCTGGATGCACATGAAAGACCGCGGTCACGTTTTCCCGATCGTAGGCATTTTGTCCGGCGTAGTCATTGTGTTCACGATTGTCATCATGGCCGAATACTGGGCTTGGTGGTAATAAGATTATAAATTGAAGAGAGGGAGGTCCATTACCGGCCCCCTCTTTTGTTGTAAATGTGCGTTTCTTTGGAAAGGGGTACCATTATGCTCGGATTGCAATATTTCAGCTTTGAAGAGTTATGGAGCCCGTGGTTTTTCTTCTTTATGACAGCATTGGTTATCCTTTATTTCTACTTGGCTGGACCTTGGAAGGAAAAGCATGCGCCCAATGAACCTCGCGTCACGGTACTCCAGAAGACGTTGTTCGTTTCCGGAATGGCGCTATATTATTTGGCGAATGGCGGCCCCCTCGAGCTGCTAGGCCATATGATGTTCACGTTCCATATGGTGAATATGTCCCTGTCGTATCTCATCGTGCCGCCGATGCTGCTGCTCGGGATACCAGGCTATCTATGGCGTTATGTATTCGCTAGACCGTTCTGGGCGAAGTATAGATCGCTGATGAATCCGATTTTTACGCTTGTTGTGTTCAATATGCTGTTCTCGGTTTATCATGTACCGGTTGTCCATGATTACGTGATGACACATTTTACGATTCATCGAATCTATTACTTGGTATTGCTTGTCACTTCGTTTATGATGTGGTTTCAAATTACGTGTCCGGTCCCGGAATGGAACCGTTTAACGGATGTACGCAAAATGGCGTATATCTTCGCCAACGGGATGCTGCTTACGCCGGCTTGCGCGCTTATTATTTTTGCAAGCCATACGATGTATGCGACGTATAACGACCCTGAAGTTTGGGCGAAGGCCATGGGCTATTGTGTTTCAGGCGACCCAAGCGTGCTTCTCTCCAGCTTTAACGGACCGGCCTTCTTTAATTTAATGGGCCAGACCGAGGACCAACAGCTGGGCGGCATTGTCATGAAGCTCGTTCAGGAAGTGATGTACGGCGCGATTCTCGCGTATGTCTTCTTCCATTGGTATAAAAAAGAGCACGCGGATTCCGACGATGAATTGCCGGATAGCGGCGCGCTCAGCTAGTTGCTTTAAGTTGATTTTTTAAGAAATGGACGGGATGCTCCTTGTCACTGTACACCTTATTGCCTACGATTAGTACTTCGTTTATCGCTCTCAGCGCCATTCTGGTTGCGATCGGTTGGAATCTTGCAATCAAGAGAAAGCTTGAGGCTCATAAGAAAGCGATGCTGGCGGGAGCTGCATCTGCGCTGCTCTTTTTCATCATCTACGTGTCGCGTACGATCTTCGTCGGCAACACGGACTGGGGCGGCTCGGACGAGCTGAAGCCCTATTATCTAACGTTTCTATTCTTCCACATCGTGCTCGCAACGGTTGGGGCGGTTTTTGGACTTACAACGCTAGTGCTTGCGTTTAAAAATCGTTTTGCGAAGCACCGCAAATGGGGACGCGTAACGTCGGTTGTTTGGTTTTTCACGGCAATTACCGGAATTACGGTGTATATCCTGCTTTATTTGCTGTATCCGGGCGGTCATACGAAGCCGGTGTTGGATGTTTTGTTCGGCGGTTAACGGGTTGGTTAAGCGGCACTCCCTTACGAGGAGAGCCGCTTTTTTTGTTGCTTTTTCGAAGGGCAAGCACGTACAATGATGTTAATAAGAAACATAATATGTTTGTTTTAAACAGGAGAGTGTGAAGAAATGCGATTGCATGGCCGACATTATACACGCAGAGAAATAGAAGCCCGGGTAGGGCGAATCGAGCAGGTTGGCGGTATCCGCAAGATGATGCTGACCGAAGGCAAAGAAGCCGGATCAACCGTGCTGCAGGTCCGTACAGGAGCCGGTCTTGCGTTTGACGTCATGCCGGAAAAGGGGCTCGACATTTCCTCGGCCTCGTTCTGCGGAGGCTCGCTTTCGTGGCAGTCCGCGAATGGCGATGTGCATCCGGCCTACTACGACGATCAGGAGCTTGGTTGGCTGCGCACCGCATCGGGCGGTTTGCTCATGACGTGCGGGCTTATAAGTGCCGGTTCGCCTAGCAAGGTAGACGGCCGTGCTTATGGTCTGCATGGGAGAGCCCATCATACGCCTGCAAGACAGGTCGTGGCGGAAGGCTGGTGGGAAGGCGACGAATATGAAATGCGCATCGCCGGCGTGCTGGAGGAAACCTCGATGTTCGGCGGCCACCTTCGGCTGAGGCGGGAAATTCGGTGCCGGTTAGGCGAGAACCGCGTGACGATCCGAGATGTAGTGGAGAATGCGGGGTTCCAGGCTAGTCCGCAGATGATGCTGTATCACGTGAATTTTGGCTATCCGCTGCTAACGGAGGAAGCGCGCATCGTGTTCCCGGACGGAGGCAAAGTCGTACCCCGCGAGGCCGATCTGCCGGTGGAGGGCTATGACCGATGGGATGCGCCGGATCCCGATTATCTGGAGCGCGTCTATTATCATGAGCTGCCGGAGAGCGCGGATAAGCGTGCAGCGGTGACGATCCATCAGCCGAAGTTCCCGGTTGCCGCGGGATCTTCGCAGCCGATTGAAGTCCAGCTAAGCTGGACAACCGATACGCTTCCGAAACTGGTGCAGTGGAAAATGCCGGGGGCCGGTCTGCATGCGCTGGGCCTTGAGCCTTCGAACTGCGGCGTGGAAGGCATGGACATCGAGTGGCAGCGTGGCAGTCTGGTGATGCTGGCACCGGGGGCATCGGTTGGTTATGAATTGGAATTGACGGTTCGCTAGAGCGTCGCGGAAGGACGGTTAACGTAAATGACAATGAACATGAACGAAAGGCAGAAGCAGCTGCTCGAGCTGCTGGAAAGCAGCGGCGAAGTGAAGGTGGCTGGACTAAAGGAGACATTCGGCGTCACGGAAATGACGGTTCGCCGCGACCTGGAGAAGCTGGAACTGGCAGGCTATGTGAAGCGTACGTTCGGCGGAGCGATTCTCGCGTCGAGGGATGTAGCGCTGCAGGAACGTTCATTCGTCATGACTGACGAGAAGAACAGAATCGGGCGGGCGGCTGCTGCCCTTGTGCAGGAGAACGATTCGATCTTTATTGACGGCGGGACAACGACGCTATATGTGGCGCGGCATTTGAAGGCCGGCAAAAATATTACGGTGGTGACCAACGCGCTGAACATCGCCCTCGAGCTCCTTGAGAAAGGCATCACGACAGTGGTAACGGGTGGCATGGCGATGGAGGCGACCTCTACGCTCGTTGGCCCCGGCACGGTTGAAGCGATCGGGAAAATGGCGTTCGACCGCGTATTTCTGGGCTCGACGGGCATTACGGCGAAGCACGGATTCAGCAACTCGAACATGTATGAAGCGGAGATCAAACGGACGGCGATCAAGCAGGCCGCGGAGGTCAATGTCGTAGTAGACCGTACCAAATTCGGTGCGAAGGAGCTGTTCTCGTTCGCGTCGCTGCATGAGGCGCACCGGGTTGTCTGCGATCGGCTGCCGGAGCAGGACTTGTTGGAAGCTTGCCGGGAGAGCGGGCTTGAGCTGTTAGAAGCGTAGTAATGTGTGTGTTCTGAACATTTGTATAGACAGTGATGGCGGTGTCATTTAGAATGATGTTATAAACGAACATTACTTGTTCTAACAGAACAGAGAGGACTGGTAGCGATGTCGGCTTCGTCAGTAAAACCACGGCTTAATCGGATGTTCAGCGAGCAAGGCAAATGCTTTGATGTGGCGGTTGATCACGGATTTTTCAATGAGGCTTCGTTTTTGTCGGGAATCGAAAATATGAAGCAGTCGATCGAAACGATCGTGCAGGCGAATCCGGATTGCATTCAGCTCAGCGTCGGTCAGGCGAAATGGCTGCAAGTGATTCCGGGCAAGAAGAAGCCCGGGCTCGTAATGCGAACCGATGCCGCGAACGTTTACGGCACGGAACTGCCGCGCTTTCTCTTCAGCGAGCTGATCGACCGCGCGATTGAGAAGGCGGTGGCGCTGGATGCGGTTGCGGTATGCGTGAACCTCCTTCTCCTGCCGGGGCAGCCGGAGCTGCACCACCAGTGCGTGCGCAATATTTCTCTGCTGAAGAGCGAATGCGAACGGTACGGAATGCCGCTCATGGTCGAGCCGCTGGTCATGCTGTCGAATGCGGCTAAGGGCGGTTACATGGTCGATGGCGACATTAACAAAATCATGCCGCTCGTTCGCCAAGGCGTGGAGCTTGGCGCGGATGTCATCAAAGCGGACCCATGCGACGATGTTAGCGAATACCATCGCGTAATCGAAGTCGCGTCGGGGATTCCGGTGCTGGTTCGCGGCGGCGGCCGCGCTAGCGACGACGAAATCGTAAACCGTACGGTAGAGCTCATGAAGCAAGGCGCATCCGGCATCGTTTACGGCCGCAATGTCGTCCAGCATCCGAATCCGGCCGGCATGACGAATGCGCTGATGGCGATCGTGCATCACGGCGCTTCGGCAGCGGAGGCGCTCGCGATTCTTGGCGGAAAGGATGCGACGGCAGGATGAGCAGACGGGTCATTCGGTTTGGGGTTATCGGCTGCGGCTTGATGGGGAAAGAGTTCGCCAGCGCGGCAGCCAGATGGCTGCACCTGGAAGGCGTGGAGTTCGAGCCGCGCATCGTAGCCGTCTGCGATGCCAACCCGGCGGCTTCGGAATGGTTTCAGCGGCAGGTGCCGAGCGTTGAACGCGTCTATTCCGACTATAAGCAGCTGCTTGCCGATCCGGACGTTGAGGCGGTCTATTGCGCCGTTCCGCACAATTTGCATGCGCAAATCTATGTGGATATTATTTCGGCGGGCAAGCATTTGCTAGGGGAAAAGCCTTTCGGCATCGACAAGGAGGCCAATGAGCGCATTAATGAAGCGCTTGCGGCGCATCCGGAGGTTGTTGTTCGATGTTCGTCGGAGTTTCCGTTCTTTCCCGGGGCTCAGCAAATCATCCAGTGGGTAGGCGAAGGCAAATTTGGCCGCATTATCGAGGTGGAGGCCGGCTTCTGGCATTCGAGCGACCTCGACCCGACGAAGCCGATCAACTGGAAGCGCCGCATCGCGACCAATGGCGAGTACGGCTGCATGGGCGATCTGGGGATGCATGTGCTGCACTTGCCGATGCGCTTTGGATGGAAGCCGAACAGCGTACGCGCGCTGCTCAGCAAAATCGTATCCGAGCGGCCGGATGGCAAAGGCGACACCGTACCATGCGAAACGTGGGACAATGCGATTCTCGCTTGCGACGTAAAGACGAGGGATCAGCAATTCCCGATGGTGCTGTCGACGAAGCGGATCGCGCCCGGGCATGCGAATACATGGTTTCTCCGGATTCAAGGCACGGAGATGTCGGCGGAGTACAGCACGAAAAATCCGAAGCAGGTGTCTTCGCTGCCTTATTCGCCTGGGAAGCAGCAGGCATGGCATACGGTGGATGTGCCTTATAAATCTGCGTACGGGACGATTACGGGCGGCATTTTCGAGTTTGGCTTTTCCGATTCGATTCTGCAAATGTGGGCCGCCTTCTGCGATGAGCTCGTGAATGGCAAGGCCGGCATGCGCCAGCCATTCTTTTGCGCGACGCCGGAGGAAGCACTCGGCAGCCATCTCCTGTTCACGGCGGCGCTTGAATCCGAGCGTACGGGCCAAACCGCAGCGATCGACTGGAGGGATTAGCCTTGAGCTTGGCGGCACGAGCAGAGACGGAAGTCGTGGTTGCGGGACATATTTGTTTGGATGTCATCCCCGCCATGCAGGCAAGAAAGGATGGCATGGGCGCGATTCTCGTTCCCGGCACGCTGGTTGATATCGGTGCGGCCGTCATTTCGACGGGCGGAGCGGTGTCCAACACGGGTCTTGCTCTGCATCGGCTAGGCGTGGCGACCAAGCTGATGGGCAAGATCGGCGACGACTTGTTCGGCGGCGCGATTTTGGATGTGCTGCGCGGGTACGGACAGGAGCTCGCGGACGGCATGATCGTGGCCGAGGGAGAGCACACCTCCTATACGCTTGTGATCAGCCCGCCGAACATAGACCGCATTTTCCTGCATTGCACGGGCGCGAACGATACGTTCGCAGCCGATGACTTGAAAGTGGAGGCTCTTGAAGGCGCGCGGTTATTTCACTTCGGCTATCCGCCGCTGATGCGCCAAATGTATGCAGGCGGCGGGACGGAGCTTGCCGGGCTGCTGACGAGGGTGAAGGAAGCGGGGCTGACCGTGTCGCTTGACTTGGCGAAGCCGGACCCGGAGTCGCCGGCAGGACAGGCGGATTGGCGGTCTATTTTCGTGAAAGCGCTGCCTTATGTCGATGTGTTTCTGCCGAGCTTCGAGGAGATTCTGTATATGCTCCGGCGGGAGGAGTACGACCGGCTGGCAGCCGTTCACGGCACGAATGAGCTGCTCCCGTTCGCGGAAGGGCCGCTGCTGCGCGAGCTGTCGCAGGAGCTGCTCGCGCTTGGCGTCGGCATTGTTGTTCTTAAGCTAGGCGAGCACGGGCTCTACTTAAGAACGACGGACGACCGCGCGAAGCTGGCGGCGATGGGCCCCGGCGCGCCGGCTTCCGTAGAAGCGTGGCTGAACCGCGAGCTGCTTGTTCCCTGCTTCGAAGTGGACGTGGCGGGAACGACCGGCGCGGGGGACTGCGCGATCGCGGGATTTTTGGCGGGGCTGCTGAAAGGACTGCGTCCGGAGGACGCGCTGAACGGCGCGGTGGCGGTCGGCGCCTGCAACGTGGAGCATGCCGATGCGACAAGCGGCGTTCCCGCATGGCAAGCGGTACAGCAGCGCATGGCGACAGGCTGGCGCAGACGGCAGGTTAGGCTGCCGCTGCCGGGCTGGACCGGCGGTGACGAAAGCGTGCGCGGCGTAGCCGGCATATGGTATGGACCGGAAGAAAAAATCGAATAGCCCCGGAGGCGGATGAGCGTGAAGAGAAGCGAGGTACGCGCTGCGCAGCAGCGGACGGCGCAGATGTTTGAGCAAGCGGGCATTGTATTGACGGCGGCGGAGCGGGACAATATCGAGGTTGCCACCTTCGGCTTGGACAACTTGAAGACGCAAGGGCTTGAACTCATCACTTATATTAATAATGACCGCTACTGTGCGAAAGAGCTTGTTTTATTCCCGGGCCAAACATGCCCGGAGCATCTGCATCCGCCGGTCGGCGCAGACCCCGGCAAGCTGGAGACGTTCCGCTGCCGCTACGGGAAAGTATGGCTCTATGTCGAAGGCGAGCCGGCTGATGCCATTCAAGCGACAATACCTGCCGGAAGCGAGCCGTATTATACGGTGTTCCATGAGGTGGAGCTGAATCCGGGCGAACAGTATACGATTGCGCCGGGGACGAAGCACTGGTTCCAGGCGTCTGAAGAAGGGGCGATCGTCTCGGAATTCTCTAGCACGAGCCGGGATGAGTTTGATATTTTTACCGATCCGAACGTGAAGCGGATTCCGGTTATCGAGGAAGACGTATAATCGGCTGCATCGCAAAAAACAAAACCGGTATTCTCCTTGATTGGAGCATACCGGTTTATTAGTTGCGGCGGCTACTGGGAGCCGGTTTTGTCGCGCAGGACGTGCTCGACCTTGGCGAGATGGACCTCCATGCGCGAGGCTGCAAGTGCCTCCTGCTGCTGCCCGATCGCCTCCACGATGGCGGCGTGCTCATCCAGCAGCCGGCGCGCGGACTGCCGCTCGGCGTAGAACCAAAGGGAGCGCGTATCCCGCATGCTCTCGTGGAGCCGCTGCGACAGCGACTTCATGAGCTCGATGAGCATCGGGTTATGCGTAGCGGCTGCGATTTGCTCGTGGAGCAGCACGTCGGCCTGCTCGCTGAACGACTCATCCCCCAGGCGCAACTCCATCTGCCGCAGCGTCTCGCGCATGGCCGCGAGATCTTCCGAGCTGCGGTGCTTCGCGGCAAGCGAGGCGCAGCCGGTCTCGAGCACCTTTCGCACCTCGAGCAGCTGAAGGAGGGAGTCTGCGCGGTCCAGCCAATCCTCCTTAGATGCCACCGCGGGGTTTAAAGCTTCGTCCGGCTGGGGCTGGGTTGCTTTGACATAGGTGCCGCCGCCTTGGCGGATGTCCAGCAGTCCCTTCGCCTTCAGCGCGCTCAGCGCTTCGCGGATCGTGGAACGGCCGACGCCGTATTCGGCGGCGAGGTCGACGACGGAGGGCAGCTTGTCCCCGGGCTGGAGCGCACCGGAGGTTATGTGATTGAAGAGCTCGCGGGAGACCCATTCATAGCTCTTGAGCGGGCGTTCGTTCATAGGGAGATACCTCCTGAAAGGACGGCAATTTGCCGATATCGCATTCTTTCATCCTATGATATACTACTTTCAAATCAAAGTCATCAGACGACCTGATCTATTTTGCTCAAGGAGGAACACTTCCATGCTACAAGACTCGGTCAAAAGCAAGCTGCGCGCCATTGTCGGCAAGCAATGGTTTAAAGATGATCCGGAATCGTTAATCACTCATTCCTACGATGGTACGCCGATGCTGCAATCGCTGCCGGACGGCGTCATTTATCCCGAGAATACGGCGCAGGTATCAGCCATTATGAAGCTGCTTCAGGCACATCGGGTACCGGTCGTCAGCCGCGGCTCGGGCACGAATTTGTGCGGCGGCACCGTTCCGGTGGAGGGCGGTATCGTCATGGTCATGCACCGGATGAACCGCATCCTTGAGGTCGATTTGGAAAATCTGACGGCGACCGTGCAGCCCGGGTTGATTACGAAGCAGTTCACCTCGCACGTCGAAGGGCTGGGCTTATTTTATCCCCCTGATCCTGGCAGCATGGCGATTTCCACGATCGGCGGCAACATCGCCGAATGCTCGGGAGGTTTGCGCGGTCTCAAATACGGCACGACGAAGGATTATGTCATCGGCCTTGAAGCGGTGCTGGCAAACGGGGAAATCATCCGCACCGGAGGCAAGCTGATGAAGGACGTAGCCGGCTATGACCTGACGAAGCTGCTCGTCGGCTCCGAAGGGACGCTTGCGATCGTGACGGAAGCGACGCTAAAGCTCATCCCGCCGCCGAAGGCGAAGAAAACGATGCTGGCGATGTACAAGGATTTGTACGGCGCGGCGCGGACTGTCTCGAAGATCATCGAGAACCGCATCATTCCGGCGACGCTGGAGTTTCTGGACAATCCGACGATTCGGGTCGTCGACGATTTTGCGAAGCTGGGGCTTCCGCTCGATATGGACGCGATTCTGCTCATCGAGCAGGACGGCGATCCCGAGACGGTGGAGCGGGATATCGCGCGCATCGCGGATATTTGCCGGAGCGAAAACGCGGATCGCGTCAGCATCGCCGCCGACGAAGCGGAAGGGCTGAAGCTGATGACCGCGCGGCGCAGCGCGTTTACGGCGCTGGCAAGGCTGCGTCCGACGACGATACTGGAGGACGCGACGGTACCCCGCTCGAAGATCGCGGACATGGTGCTTGCGATCAACGAAATCGCCGCGCGGCACAATGTGACGATCTGCACTTTCGGCCATGCCGGCGACGGCAATCTGCACCCGACGGCGACGACGGACGCGCGGGATAAGGAAGAAATTCATCGCGTGGAGCTGGCGTTCGAGGAGATTTTCGAAGCGGCGATCCAGCTAGGGGGCACCATTACGGGCGAGCATGGCGTCGGCCTCGTAAAGGCGCCGTATTTGGAATGGAAGGTGGGCGCGGCCGGCATTGAGGTGATGCGGGGAATCAAGGCGGCGTTCGACCCGAACAATATTTTGAATCCAGGCAAAATGTTCGCTAAATCGACTCGCAAAAGGGTGGTGCTCGGCCATGGCTAACTCGCTGGCGTCCATGCTTGAGGCAAAGGAAGGCGGCAAGGGCGGCACGTGCAGCGAGCTGGCGACGACGCTGAAGAACGCGCTCGACTACGACCATCTGACAAACTGCATGCGCTGCGGTTTTTGCTTGCCGGCGTGCCCGACCTTCCGCGAAACCGGCATCGAAGCGGAATCGCCGCGGGGACGGATTGCCCTGATGAAGGCGGTCGCCGACGGTCTGATGGACCCGGACTACGCATTCGAGACGCAGATGAATCACTGTCTCGGCTGCCGCGCCTGCGAGCCGGCTTGTCCGGCGGACGTGAAGTACGGCCAACTGCTCGAGCAGGCACGGGATTCGGTCGAGCTGCACACGAAGAGCCACCGCTGGTGGGTAAAGCTGGCGAGGAGAACGGCGTTCGACGGCATGTTCCCTCACCAGGGCCGGATGCGTCTGCTTGGCGGGGCGCTGCGAGTCTATCAGCAGTCGGGCCTGCGCAAGCTCGTTCGCGGCAGCGGCCTAATGAGGCTGTTCCCGAAGCATATGGAGCAGATGGAGCGTATTTTGCCCGATGCTTCCTACCGCGGCGTGGCGGAGCAGATCGGCTCCCTTCACCGGGCCAAGGGCGAGCGGGTTGGAACGGTCGGCTTGTTCCGGGGCTGCATTATGGATGTGCTGTTTACGGATACAAATAAACATACGGTGGAGCTGTTGAACGCCGCGGGATTTGACGTTGTCATCCCCGAGACGCAAAACTGCTGCGGCGCGCTTCACGCGCACAGCGGCGAGCAGGCGGGAGCGAAGGCATTAGCGAAACACAACATCCAGGCATTCCGGGCGGCCGGCGTCGATTGGATCGCTTCCAATGCCGGCGGGTGCGGCGCGCTCCTGGTGGAATACGGCCATCTGCTGCACGATGAGCCCGAGTGGGCGGAGAGCGCGGCATGGTTCGCGAAGCGCTCGCTTGACGTAAGCAAGCTGCTCGTCGAGCACGGCCGCTTGCAGTCCGCGGCCGCGGCAGCCGTGGCGGCGAGCCAGGCGCAGGGGACCGCGGCCGGCTGCGGCGGCTCCTGCGGTGGCGGAATCAGCTTCGCGTCTGCGGATAAGGTGCGCATCACCTACCAGGATTCCTGCCACTTGCGCAACGTGATGCGATCTCCGGAGGCGCCGCGCAAGCTTATGCGCAGCGTCGCGAATGCGGAGTTCGTCGAGCTCTACGAATCCGATCGCTGCTGCGGCTCGGCCGGGATCTACAATTTGACGCAGCCGGAGATGGCAAGCCAAATTCTCGATCACAAGATGGACCATGTGAAGCGGACGGAGGCTCATTACTTGCTCACGAGCAACCCGGGCTGCCTGCTGCAGATGAAGCTGGGCATCGAGAAGCACGGCATGAGCGGCAAGATGGAGGCCGTTCACTTGGTTGATTTTCTGCATGAACGGCTTTGCAAGACGGAGCGCTAATCGATATCGATATAAAAGAAACAGTCCGGAACGATTTGAGTTCCGGACTGTTTTCATGCCGCTTACGAATGCAATCGTGCTTATTTGACGCAAAACAGCTCTGACTACAGGTTAATGAACTCCAGCGACGCTATTTGGCCGAAATCGGGCGGATTGTCTGCATTTCGGGTCATATTATGAAGCTGGTTTCTAAAGGAGACATTGCAATGAAATTCATGGGTGCTGTCGTTGCTTTTTTTGTAACTGAATTTATGTTTCATATGATGGATGCTTTCGCGGCAGGACTTAAAGCGGATACGCCTATCGAACGGATCGGAGCCGTTTTATGCGGGATCACCGTCCTTGCGATTCTAATGGCCGTATTCCGCAAATTCTTTTCAAGGTCATTTTATAACGGGTTTGTTGTAGCGGTAGGTTTATTCCTAAGCTTTGATATTGCCGTTTTTCATTGGGTGTTTCAGCTTCATCGCATAACGAATGGACCTGAAGCAAATTGGTTGGAACCCGTGTTTGTCGTTTCGGGTATCGTTTTTGTCGCTCACGGCGTAAAGAAGGATCGGGCGTTGAAAAACACCGGTGAACGGAGTGACGTATCCCTGCCTTTATGAGGTTCGCTCGAAGGCTTGTACAACATTCTTCCGACCGTTATGAGTCTGAGTTGCTGAACACGTTTTTTAAAAATAAATAAAGGTTCTTCGCTTGGCTTGTATCAAGGCGAATGCTTTTATCGGGTACAAGGTATTTATCTATATCGTGATGCGGTTTGGTTTCGATGATCTCAATTTCCTCCGTGCCCGTGTGGTACGTCAAAATAATTTTCCTTTTATCGTTCTCCAGATCATTGCTCATTTCTACCTCACCTCCGGTTCAGATAATCTAGCTTATTCATGAACTAGAGTTAAAAGAAGCAAGACGCTAAACTGCGTTATGGTTGATAAATACGGAAACCCATCCCCGCATAACCTATAAGTAACAACAGGAGCGGGAGGTGCAGACGGTGGCGTTCAAGAAGTGGCTAGCCAGACTATTGCTTTCGTTGTTTACGCTGCTGTTCATTTATCCGGCGATCCTGTTCGCGGTGCTGGTGCTGGGGTTTACGGACGCCTGGAAGCCGGCTGCGGTGATGCTTGCAAGCGCGCTGCTGCTGCGGATCATTCTACAGCGCGAGGTAGCGAGAATACAGCCTGCCCGCAAACCAGTCCGCAAAGCAAAGCCCAGCAAGCGGCAGCAAGGCAGCTTTCCGGGCCTCTACAACGAAGATGGCGAGCCTCCGCCGCAGTTAAGCGATATTTACTTCGACCTTGCGACTCATTTACGAGAGCAGGAGGAAATCCTGCGTATTATCAAGGAGCAAAACCGCGACGGCGGCCATCATGCCGAAGGCTGCCCATGCGGCGCTTGCCGAGCGGCTTCCTATCTGTAGTCATAACAACCTGTTCAACCACCGATGAGGTGGTTGTTTTATTTTCCAATCATTTACAAGACCGGAGGTGTTCACTATAATAGAGAGACTTGGGGGGAGTGTCGTTGAAACGGTATGTATTCCTGATTGTGACTGGAGGCATCCTTGTGCTGCTGGCGGTATTAGCCTACTGGGATGTGTACAGGCCGAAGGTTGGACCGGTGGGCAATGCGCCAGACGATGCCGCCGTTATGCGAGAATTGATATATCGGCTGCTTTCCGGCTTATCTGTGATGTTTAGCGGCATACTGGGTGTATATGGGTATTCGAAAAAGAAAAAATGATTGAAATCCAACCCGCGTTTACTCAAACGCGGGTTTCTTTATTTAATCTTTAATTTCCAAATGTTGACTTTAGCGGCTAATAGTGAGTATACTGTATATATGAATATACACAGTATACAGAGTGGGGCGTGAAGGCGATGACGACTTGGCAAGGGGCATGGCGGCTGCTGCGATTCGAGGGGGCGCGTTCTTGGGTCGGTTTGCTGATTACGATGCTTTTTTTCTCTTACGTTAGCGTCGTGATGATGCCGTTGTTCAACGAATTGCTGGAGAAGGGCGGCAGCAGCGGCTACGGCTGGGTTTGTGATTTTATGTATTTGTCCATCCTTCCCACGATGGGATTTCTGATGAACCGAAGCGTCATGCACTACTGGTCGAGTGACCCGTATACGCGTAAACTTGCCTATTTGCGTACGCTGCCCATCGGCTGGAATGCGATCATTCTTGCTCGCATGCTGCAGCACTTCGTCGTGTTGTCAATCGTCGCCTTGTTTTTCTTTACGATTCAATACGCGATGCTAAACGAGCTCCGCGGCTTGCTGGCACCGGACGAATACATCCTATTTGCACTCATCTGGTACGGTTATGCGCTGTTTGCGGGAGCGGCCTACGTTTACTTCGAGCAAACGATGGAGGGGGGGAAGTATTTTGCCGTCTGCTTCGCCTTTTTGCTTATTTTCGCCCTGATCGGGGTTCTTCTTTGGCTGCTCGATACGGACCTGATGTTTAAAACGGTCGAGGCATCACGCAGCCACGCGCTCATCTGGCCGGCGGGATCGCTGCTCCTAGGCGCAGCGGGACTAGTCTTGAGCGGCTTGCTCATCCGGCAAAGAAACGTTACTCGAAATCTTCTGCATTAGCATGGCACGAGCGTAAGAGAGAAGGTGTGAACGGTGTGGATTCCAATACAGCTGAATGAGCATAGCGCGGAGCCGTTATACCATCAGATCGAGGTGCAGCTTCGGGCCCTCATCGTCAGCGGCCAGATGCCGGAAGGGACGCTGCTGCCGTCCATCCGGGAGCTCGCGCAGCAGACCAAATGCAGCGTCATCACGATCCGGCGGGTGTATCAGGACTTGGAAAACGAAGGGCTGCTCAGGACCCGGCAGGGCACCGGCACTTTCGTCGCCAGCGTGGATGACGAGGCGCGGGACCGCCAGCGCCGCAGCGCGGTATTGGAGGCGATGGAGAGCGCGGCGGATGCGGGGCTCCGGGGACATTTCAGCGATGAAGAGCTGTTGGCGATGCTGCGGGAGGTGCTGCGCCGTAAACGGGAATTGACCGGTGAAGCGCAGATTCCAAGCGGGGAGGGGAGTTAAACATGAATGATGCGGCGATTGCGATCTCGGGCCTCGTACAGCGGAGGGCGAACTTCGAGCTCGGCCCGATTGAGTTGGTCATACCGCGGGGGTATGTGACGGCTGTTGTCGGTCCGAACGGCTCGGGGAAGAGCTCGCTGTTCCGGCTGCTGCTCGATCTGGCAAAGCCGGATAAAGGGCGAATCGAGCTGCTCGGCGAGCGTGTCGGCAGCGGCGAGGATACGGCGCTTAAGGCGCGGATCGGCTATGTACCGGAGCAGTCGATCGATATCGAGGATGGGCTGCGCGGCAGCCAGAAGGCGGACTTTGTCCGGCAATGGTATCCGAATTGGGATGTCAATCTCTATCAGGAGCTGCTGCGGCGCTTCGAGGTAGACCCGGCGCTGAAGCTGGGCAAAATGTCCAAAGGGATGCGCAGAAAATTCGATCTGGCGCTGGCTATAGCGCATCAGCCTGAACTGCTGCTGCTCGACGAGCCTTCTTCCGGGCTTGATCCGATTGCGTGGAAAATGATGATCGAGGTGCTTCACCGCTATATGGATCGGAACGGCCGAACGATCGTGATGGCTTCGCATATCATCGACGAAGTGAAGCGGCTCGCCGATTATATCGTATTCGTCGTGCAGGGCAAGGTGCTCGGCATGTATGAGAAAGACGCGCTCCTGGATGGCTGGCAGGCCCTGTACGTCGATTCGGGCGGTGGAGCCGCGATGGATTGGACGCGAATGCCGGGTTTTCTTAGTGCCACCGTTTCACGTGGAACGACGTATAAAGTCGTGACTGCGGATGCGCCGGAGGCGGAACGCTGGCTGGCGGCCGAGGAGGCGAACGTACGGCTGATCAGCAAGCAGAAGCTGGAGTTAGATGAAATATTGCTATTTCATATTGAACAGGCGAGGGGAGTTTTGTAGAACATGAACGCTTTATCGGTTGAACGGATTTTTAAGCAGTATGGAGATAAGACGGCCGTAAACGGCATCAGCTTCGATGTCGCGCCTGGGGAAATTTACGGTCTGCTTGGCGCAAACGGCGCAGGCAAAACAACCACGATGCGGATGGTGCTCGGCCTGATCTATCCGGATTCCGGCACGATCCGGTACGAAGGCAAATCCTACGGCAAAGAGCAGCTGCAAGGGCTCGGCTACTTGCCGGAGGAGCGCGGCCTGTATCCGAAGGTGAAGGTGAGCGACCAAATTATTTATCTCGCGCAGCTGCGCGGCATGTCCCGCCGGGATGCGGACCAGAATTTGCGCTATTGGCTGGAACGGTTCGGCGTACCGGAGTATTACGGCAAGAAGGTGGAGGAGCTGTCCAAAGGGAACCAGCAGAAAATCCAATTCATCGCCGCCGTCATCCACCGCCCGCGCATCGTCATTATGGACGAAGCGTTCAGCGGGCTCGATCCGGTAAACGTGGAGCTGCTCAAGTCAACGGTGAAGGAGCTTCGCGATTCCGGCTCCAGCATTTTATTCTCGACGCACCGGATGGAGCATGTCGAGGAGCTGTGCCGCAACATTACGATCCTGCACAGGTCCAATCCCGTGCTGCAGGGCAATTTGAAGGCCATCAAGAAGCGGTTTCCGCGGGAACGCATTATTTTGGGAACGGAAGACGACGTTAAGGGACTTGAAAAGGTGGGCGGCGTCATGAACGTGAAGCGCCACGAGTACGGCTATGAGCTGCTCATTAACGACGAGGCGGCGGGCCGTCCTGTTCTGGAGCTCGCATTGGCGCAGACCAATGTCAATCGTTTTGAAATTATGGAGCCGACGCTCAATGAAATCTTTATTAAGACGGTAGGTGAGAGCCATGAATAGCAGCTTCTGGACGGTTGTCGGATTTACGGCGAAAAATAAGATCCGGGGGAAAGCGTTCCTGATCACGACTCTTATTATTGCAGTTATTATGAGTATTGCTATTAATTTACCGTATATCATCTCGCAGTTCAGCGGCGAAGGAAAACCGACCGCGGTCGGATATTTAGACAGCAACATTGAGAAAGCGAAATCGAACTTATTCACTCACACGCGAATCGCCGCGATGCTGAATGACTATTACGCGAAGCAGGAGAAGCCGGAGCTGAAGCTCGTTCCGATTCCGGATGCGGGCTCGGCGGAGGCGAACGAGAAGGCGCTGAAGCAGGCTGTCGCGGATGATGAAATTCAAGGCTATATTGAGTTCTCGCCGGGCAAAGAGAGCGGGTTCCCTGCCATTACGTACAAATCAGAGAGCTTAATGGAGTCGAAGGTATCGGCATCGCTGAGCGCGGCGCTGCAGGTCGTCAAGATGGAAGCGGTCATCGGCGGCGGCGGGCTGAGCGAGGAAGTGAAGGCGCTCCTGACGAAGCCGATTGAACTGGAATCGGTGCAGATTTCCACCGTGGAAGGCGCCGGCTCGATCGGCCAAGGGAAGACCAAAGAGCAGCAGGGCATGGATTTCGGTACGGTTTATGTCATTATCATCATGCTGTTCATGGCCATTATGATCAGCGGCCAGATGATCGCGAGCGAGATCACGGCAGAGAAGAGCTCCCGCGTCATGGAGATTCTGATTACGAGCGTCGCGCCGCTAAAGGCGATGTTCGGTAAAATCTTCGGCATGTTTCTTGTCGTCCTGCTGCAAATGGCGATCTATATTGTCGTCATCGTGATCAACATGACGCTGCCGCAAAATGCCGATAAGCTCGGCGAACTTGGCATAAAGCTCAGCGATGTCGATCCGGTTCTGCTTACGTATTCGCTTGTGTTCTTCTTGACGGGGTACTTTCTGTTTGCGACGCTGTTCGCGGCTGTAGGCTCCATCGTCAGCCGTACCGAGGATCTGGGCCAGGCCGTGATGCCGATTACGATGCTGTCGCTTGCGGGCTTCTACATCTGCATCTTCGGCGGCATGAACAACCCGGGCTCGATGCTCATGAAGGTGTGCTCGTTCATTCCGTTCTTCTCGCCGTACGCGATGGTCTCGCGGCTCGGGCTGTCCGATCCGCCGCTGTGGCAGGTATGGCTGTCGATTCTCATCCTGCTCGCCACGATCCTCGCGGCTGGCTGGCTGTCCGCGAAGATTTACCGCGCGGGCGTGCTGATGTACGGCAAGAAGCCGTCGCTCAAAGAGCTTGGCAAGGCGATGCGGGCTTATAAATAAGCTACTACGAATAATGAGCGTGTTTAATGACCTTCCGGTCCCTGCCGGAAGGTTATTCTTTTAGATGAGAAGGCTTATACGGACTGGAAATCGCCTCTCCATCATTAACTTCATCATGCCGGGCTCAGCTCCTTGATCGATGCAGATGATTGCCAGCACTGACATTAAGGATAATGTTAGCAACTGTCGCCAATAATACCTTCAGGTGGTGGGTAATGTTGGATAAAGTTCTGAAAAAACTCAGCGAGAGTCCCGATTTTCAAAGCCAACGCATTGAAATATGCGGCTTGCATCTCGAGCTTTACGCGCTGTCCAGCCTAGTGGATGTTTCGGCAACAGTATTGCGGCTCAAGGAAACCGCGTCGGCGGATTCATATACCTGGGAACAGCTGAAATTGGCGCTTAGCGCTGAAGAGGCGGCTGAAGCAGCTGACCATGTTCAAGGTATTTTGGAAGGGCGTGCTCTTCTAGTAAACGAAGCCGGCTCAAGGGCCGCATGGATCCAGCCCGAGTCCCAAAATTTAAACCGGTCGATCGATACCCCAAACAATCAAAATATCCTCCTCTCTTCTCAAACCGGTTTCATCGAGGATATTATGACCAATCTTGGCTTGATTCGAAGCGACCTGCGTACTGCTCATTTGAAGCAAGCGCATGTGCTTGTCGGTTCTTCGCACAAGCATCGCATGATCGTGCTATCGCTCGATAACGCAGCGGACTCAGCCTTATTCGCTGATTGCGAGTCCGCGATCCGTTCCCATGCGAACGAAGACTTCGCCTCTGTTCGGCAAGTGATGAGGTGGCTTCGTCAGCAGCCGTTATGGAGCCCGCTCCCAGGCTATTCCAGGACGGAATCGCCGCATGAGGCCGTCCATTATCTGAAGCAAGGACGGATTGTGCTGCTGATCGAAGGGTACCCTGAAGCTCTTGTCATTCCTGCGCATATCTACGATTTGTTTATCTCAAATATCGATCGTGACTTGCCTGCCGCGCTTTCAATCATGCTCGTTTTCTTCCGCGTCCTCGGGGCGCTCATCGCCATAATCGCTCCGGCTGCCTATGTCGCTTTGGTTTCGATCAACCCGGACGTCATGAAGGTGGAATTGATTTATTCGATAGCCAAAACCCGCGTCGGCGTCCCTTATCCATCCTTAACAGAAGCGCTTATCCTGTTGTTTATCATTGAGATGCTGCTCGAAGCGATCGTCCGATTGCCCAAGAGCATCGGTCCGGCTATGACCATGGTAGGGGGAATCATCCTCGGACAAGCAGTCGTCGAAGCCAGACTGGTCAGTAATTTGCTCATCATCGTGCTTGCGGCCTCCACGATCGCCAATTTCACGATCATTGGCTATCAATTTGCGCTGACGGTTAGGCTGTGGCGCTATATCATGCTGTTTTTTGCAACCTTGTTCGGCCCTCTGGGAATCGTATGCGGGTTGTATCTACTCCTGTCTCTCATAAGCACTACCACGATGCTTAGTAAGCCCTTTATGTCAACCTCATCTCCGAAGGCAGGAATACGACCAGATGAAGCAAGGTATCTCGATCTCCGTGCTGTATATTGTGCTTCAATACGGCCTGCTCATGTTTATTTTCCCCCAGAGCGTTATCCAATCCCAGTCTTCAGGCCATTGGTTGACGGTTGTACTTGGATGGCTGCTCCAGGGCGTCTTGCTCTGGCTGCTCGTAGGGGGATTCAGGGAGGGAAAAGAGGACCTGCTGGTTTGCATATTGAAGTCAAAAAAAGCACCTCGGCTTATCTGGCTAGGGGTGTTGACGATAAGCAATATTTGCGTCATAGCTTTGATTATTCGCGGCCATTCGCAGTTACTGAAACTATTTTTTTTACCGAATACGCCGCTTTGGGTATTAATGGCGCTGCTGCTCGTCTCATCCATGTGTATTTCGTATGCCGGGCGCAATTCGTTATTGCGTCTTTCCTTGCTTGTAGGGATTTTTGGACTTCCGCTCGTGTTGATTAGCCTTGCGAGCTCGTTCAGCGATCTCTCCCTTCTCATGATGCGCCCCCTTCAACCGTCCTTATCGTTTCTGGGAGAACCGAAAATCTTGCCGTTATTCTTCATCTTCTCTCACACGATCGGTGTGATCGGCTTTTTTGGGCCGCTTTCCCGAATGGCCAAAAGATGGCTTTGGGGAGCATGGTTAATCTCCTTGTTTTTTTATCTGCTTGTCGTTTACATCCCGCTTGGCTTTTTCGGTCATGAGGCTGCAGCGCCCCTGCGGCATCCCTTGATTATCGTGTTGGATTCGATACGGGTGAATTGGTTTTTCTTTGACCGGCTTTCGCTGTTTTATATCATGGCCGTTTTGTTAAGCACGCTTATGAACGTAACCGGACTTCTCTGGCTGTCGCGAGCGCTTGCCAGCCGTTCGTCGGCCTTTATCCGATTGGCTGCGAATCCGATCACAGTGTCGGCGATTGCGCTTATTTTGGCGTTGCTCATCGTGAACATGAGCGAATTGGAAAAATGGACGGAATGGGGGGCCCCTGCTCGCTTTGGAGTCGTATTCGCGACAGTACTGGCAGGAGCATACTACCGCAGACAAGCGCAGCTTAGGAGGTGATCTGACTCTATGGCCTTTTGTTGCCGTAAAATAGTGCTCTCTTTCGTATCCATTTGCCTCATGCTAATCCTTAGCGGATGTTGGGACAGCCATGACATTAATCTGCGAACCATGCCGATTATCGTTGGCGTCGCAAAAGGTAAATCCTATGCTTACGATTTCACCCTGCAAATACCGATTCCCGCCGAGAAAGCATTGTCGATCAAGACCATCTCGCAAGAAGCCAACTCATTCAGTGAAGCCGTCGATATTTTGAGAATCAATATCGAAAATTATATCGACTTGTTAGATGTCGATATGCTGGTGTTCCATGAATCCGTTGCTAGGGAAGGACTGGAGGCAGAATTCAATAATGCGATCCGAACAAGGGACTTGCCTCCCAGAGCGTTAGTAGCCATTACGGATGCCAATATGAAAGAGCTCTTTACCAATACGAATAATGCCGTTCAAGCCGATGTGACGACTTTTTTTAAATTCTCGAATAAGGCTGCCGGCTGGACTCCAAAAACAGCGAAAATTCGATTATGGGAAGCTTATGAATCAACGAAATCCTATACGGAAGACGTCATGATCCCCATTATTCGCCCTGGTCGGGAAACAGTGCTTACCTTTCCCGGAGCAGCCGTTATGACAAAAGGGAAAATGGTCGCACGCTTAGGAAGCGAAGAAACCATGTTCGCGAACATCATTAGCAACCGTTATCAAGGGGCTGCAATCGAGGTATTGAAAAGCGCGAATATGACGATTCTAAGCGCTAAAGTGAAATGGAAGGCTCGCATAACGAACGATGGTCCGGCCTTGGATGGCAAGCTCCTCGTTAAAGCAGCCATCACGGAGTCCAAAGGGGAATATTCGGAGAGCGAATTGATCAAGGAACTGGAGTCGTACATGACTGAGCGGCTTAATCTGTTGACGGCGAAGCTGCAGCGTTACCGGAGTGACCCCCTAGGCTTTGGCAATCACTTTCGAGGCAAGCTGCCGATTGAAAAGCTGAAGCGCTGGCGCACAGACTATTACCCCAAATTGAAGGTCAATTATAAAGTGAAGGTAGTCATCAATAACTTTGGGAACTTAGAGCAGGAGGAATAAATCGCAAAGAGCCCTACGATTACGATCGTGGGCTTTTTGTGTGATGCTTGTAACAATCATAGCAATCGAAAAACGGGTTCATTGTTTATACGATAGCCGCCAATTTATCGGCCGTACTCGCGATATGCTCGTACGATCGTTTTAACTCGTTGATCGATTCGGAGTTGCCGTGAATTTGTTCATTGACTTTCTTAACCGATTGAATCATGAGGGCGATGGACTTCTGGATATCGCTTAGTTGCTTGGAGATCGACACGGCGGACGCTTTGCTGGAATCGGCCATTTTGCGAATCTCGCTGGCAACGACCCCGAACCCGCGCCCGTGGTCTCCTGCCCTCGCGGCTTCAATAGCCGCATTCAACCCGAGCAGATTAGACTGCGACGCGATCTCTTCGACGAATGAAGTGACCTTTTTGATTTCCTCCAGATTTTTCCTCACCACATCCGCTTCCCGATTCAAGATTTCCACATCATGCACGATCGATTGCGAAGCGTCGTAAACTTCATTGGTGCTGGCTGTCATTTGTTCGATGACGGCAATGAACTCATGCGTGCTATTGTCCAAAATCGTTTGATGTTCCGTGATATCCGAAGCGATCTTAATCACGGCTTGAACATATCCGTTGTTATCAATGACAGGCGTGTAAAAGGCATCCAACCAAATCGGTTGCTTTGCTTTCGTGATCCGTTGAACTTTATCGTGAAATGCGATGCCTTTGCGAAGATTGTCCCAGAACGTTACGTATTCTTGGCTTTCGGAGAAAGCCGGCAGACAGAGCTGCCTATGATGCATGCTTTGAACGTCTTGGGCAGAATAGCCCGCGACATGTAAGAAGTTTTGATTCGCCCACAGAATCTTCCCCTGTGGATCAAATACAATCAGCGCCTGGGATCGCTCAATGGCTCCAAACAATAACGTGGTTTCGATAGGAAGTTGATCGTTCATGATAGTACCCGCCCTATGTAGTTTTTGATTTCCTACCGTATTATCGTCAATAACCGTCCTATTTTTAAGAGGCTGAGCCAGCTTCCGCCACAAGCGACGTCTGACTCAGCCTCTTCAGTTGTTTACAGGTTATCCGGCAGCTCGGACGGAACGCGAAGACCGGCTACATCGATGCCCCGTTCATCGCGAGCCTTGAGGTCGCGGAGGAACTCGACGAACCCGATCGCCGGCTTCCAGCCGAGAACCTGCTCCGCCTCGGAAAGATCATGCTGCTCAACGGTGCCGGGCAGCTTGATCGCGTACTTCTCGATCAGCGCGCGTGCGCCGGGCACTTGCCGCTCGCACCAATCCGGGCCTAACTCTTTGAAGTTGTTCACGACTTCCTCCGGCATGCCGTGGTTGGTGTGTACGATGGTGCGGAAGAGGCCGAATTCACGGTTTAACGCAGCTTTCACCGATGCTGCCGTGGCTGCGGCGATGTCTCGGCGGTCAACGCCGTTTGCGAGCAGACGCGTACCGAACTCCAAATAAGGCCGCGGGATAAATTCGTGATAACGGAGCATCGCAATCGATGCGCCTGTTATTTCGTGGTAGGTTCTGCACAGATCCTCCCCGATGACCTTCGATAAGCTGTAAACCGATCCCCAGCCGTAGGCCATGGATGATGCATAGACGATAGCCTGGATGCCCTCTTGCCGGCATGCCTCAAGCACATTGAATGTCCCGTCTACATTCACGGCAAAAATCGTCTCGTCGCTAACCGGCGGGTTGTGCGCGCAATGCCATGCCGCCAGATGCACGACGGCGTCCATCCCTTTCACCGCACTGCGAACGTCGCCGGCCGTCCGGGTGTCGCAGCGGACAAATTCAACCTCGGCCAAATCAGCCGCAGGCGAGGGGAATACATCCGCCATCCTCACCGTATAGCCCGCCTGAAGCAGCGCCCGGCAGACGGCCTGCCCGCCGTTGCCGGAAGCGCCAGTCACAAGTACTTTCATTTTCGATTCCCTCGCTTTCTATATTCATCATAACGATTATAACATGGGGTGGGCGGAGAGGGGCTAACGAATCCAATCATGCTAACGAACTCAGCAGCGCTTATTTGCAGGAAAATGGCTCTTTTAGCCATGCTAACGAACTCCAGCAACCTTATTGGGATGAAAATGAACAGCTGGCGCGTATTTGAACCCGAATAACGCTTCGGGAGTTCGTTATGCTTAGCCAAAACGAGCTATTAAGGCAAACAGCGCTATTGAGTTCGTTAGGGCCGTTGGGCGATCAAAAGCGGTCGTATCGAATGGGGCGTATTCGAGGCCCGCCCGGAATACCTATATAACGATAAGCAGCGCGAACTAGAGGGAGAAAAGGGAGTGACCACGGACATGTCCAATCCACAACAATCGGCGGGACTGCGATTCAAGGAAGCGGTCCGAAGCGAGAAGCCGCTGCAAGTAGCGGGCGCTATTAACGCCTACGCGGCCATGCTGGCGGAGAGCGCCGGCTTCAAGGCGTTGTACTTATCCGGCGCCGGCGTCGCCAACGCCTCGTTCGGTTTGCCCGATCTAGGCATCACTACGCTGAACGACGTGCTGGAAGACGTGCGGCGCATTACGTCCGCGACTAGCCTGCCGGTCCTAGTCGATGCCGATACGGGCTTCGGCAGCGCGTTCAACATCGGAAGGACCATTCGCCAGATGACGGCGGCCGGCGCCGCCGGCGTGCACATCGAGGATCAGGTCATGGCGAAGCGCTGCGGGCATCGGCCGGGCAAGGCGATCGTCAGGCAGGCGGAGATGGTCGATCGCATTAGGACGGCCGTCGATGCGAGGACCGATCCTGATTTTGTCATCATGGCGCGTACGGATGCGCTGGCGGTGGAGGGCATCGACTCGGCGATTGAGCGGTCGGTCGCTTGCGTCGAAGCGGGCGCCGATATGATTTTTGCCGAAGCGGTGACCGATTTGGAGCAGTATCGCAAATTTACGGAGGCGGTCAAAGCGCCGGTGCTCGCCAACATTACCGAGTTCGGCCAGACGCCGCTCTTCACGACTGAGGAGCTGGGCCAAGCGGGCGTGAGCCTCGTGCTCTATCCGCTGTCCGCTTTCCGGGCTATGAACGCGGCTGCCCTCCATGTGTACAGGACGATAAGGGCACAAGGCACGCAGCGCGATGTTGTCGCCGACATGCAAACCCGCCAGGAGCTTTACGAATGTCTGGGCTATTACGACTACGAGAAGAAGCTGGATGAGCTCTTCGACAAGGAGAAGGATGAAGGCCGCTCATAACGGCGGCGCAGGCCCTAGACCCCATAAAGGAGGAATCATGCCTATGTCATCTCCGATCAGCAATGTCCGCGGGGAACCGGATAAGGTCATCGCCGACATCGCCGACTATGTAACGAATTATGCGATCAGCAGCGATGAGGCCATGCAAACGGCCCGTTTATGCCTGATGGATACGCTCGGCTGCGGACTGCTTGCTCTTCGCTACCCGGAGTGCACGAAGCATCTGGGTCCGATCGTGCCGGGCACCATCGTGCCGAACGGAGCGAAAGTGCCCGGCACGCAGTTCCAGCTGGACCCGGTGACGGCGGCCTTTAACATCGGCTGCATGATCCGCTGGCTCGATTACAACGATACATGGCTGGCAGCGGAGTGGGGCCACCCTTCCGACAATCTCGGCGCCATTCTTGCCATCGCCGATTATTTGAGCCGAACCCGCGCCGCGGAGGGCAAGGAGCCGCTGACCATGCGCACGGTGCTGGAAAGCATGGTCAAGGCGCATGAAATTCAAGGAGTGCTCGCGCTGGAGAACAGCTTTAACCGCGTCGGCTTGGACCATGTCATTCTCGTCAAGGTGGCATCGACGGCCGTTGCGGCGAAACTGCTCGGGGCCGGCAAAACGGAAATCGAGAATGCGGTGTCGAACGCTTGCATAGACGGACAAGCGCTGCGGACGTACCGCCATGCGCCGAACACGGGATCGCGCAAATCGTGGGCGGCCGGCGACGCGACGAGCCGCGCCGTACGTTTGGCGCTGATGGCCGTCAAGGGCGAGATGGGCTATCCGTCAGCGCTGACGGCGAAGATTTGGGGCTTCTATGACGTGCTGTTCAAAGGGAACGAATTCAAGTTCCAGCGCCCGTACGGCAGCTATGTGATGGAGCAGGTGCTGTTCAAAATATCGTTCCCTGCCGAGTTCCACGCCCAAACCGCCGTGGAATGCGCGCTGCGATTGCACAGCCAAGCGGCGGGCCGTCTGGATGAGATCGACCGCGTCGTACTGACGACGCACGAATCGGCGATCCGGATCATTGATAAGAAAGGGCCGCTGCACAATCCGGCGGACCGCGACCACTGCCTGCAGTACATGGCTGCGATCGGCCTGATTTACGGCGAATTGACGGCGGACCATTACGAGGACGCTGCGGCAAGCGATCCGCGCATCGACGCGCTCCGCGATAAAATGGTCGTGGTCGAGGATGCGCGCTATTCCAAGGACTATCACGATCCGGATAAACGCTCCATCGCGAACGCGATTCAAGTGTTTTTCAAGGACGGCAGCGCAACGGAGAAAGCGGAAACCGAGTACCCGATCGGCCACCGCCGCAGAAGGGCGGAAGGCATTCCGCTGCTGGAGCGCAAATTCGCGGACAATTTGGCGACCCGTTTCCCAAGCAAGCAAGCGAAGGCGATCTACGAGCTGTGCCAGGACCAGCAAAGGCTGGAAGCGACGCCGGTGCATGCGTTCTGCGATTTGTTTATTATCTGATGAGGGAACTCTGCTTTTTTTAGAAAAAGTTTACAGATCAAGCAGGAGATAAAAATAAAACGGCGAACATATATTCGTATTGGCGAAGAGGCTGATTATTCGTCCCGGTCCGGCATCCATTTTTGCCTAATAAATTCGCGACGCACAGGAGGGGAATATGTCTATTCAAGATCAGCTTCCGGAACAATTGCGGAAGCGGCTAGCCGAAGATCCGCTGTTCGGCGCTAAGGCCGACCTTCTTCATGACGGCCGATTCGGGGAACAGTGGCTGGCTATTACGGAACATGAAGTATCGGTATGGCAGCAGGATCATACACAGCTGCTCAAGCTTAAGATTTCCGAGCTTAAGGATGCGAGAGCCGTAGGCGCCGTCGGCGGCGGCACGCTGCTGGCCGATACGGGGAAAGGGCCAGTCGTCCTCGCGCGTTATACTTCGGCGCAATCGTCGATCTTCGGCTTCGCGGCCAAGCTGCTCGGCGCAATGGCCAAGAAGGAGGAACGCCCGGTCGTCTCGGAGCGCGATTTTCCGCGGTACTGCCAGAACTGCGGCAATCCGCTGTCCGAAGGCACGCAAATTTGCCAAATCTGTACGCGCAACGGCAAAGTAGCCGCCCGCATGCTTCGCTATACGAAGCCATACAAGCTGCAATTGGCGGCCACGGCCGTCCTGTTGATCGCGACTACGCTTGTGGAGCTCGTGCCGCCTTACTTAACGAAGGTGCTTATTGATGACGTACTGGGGCCGAAGGATGTCGGTTCGACGCTGATGCTGGTCATTCTAGGTCTGGGCGCGACGATGCTGCTGATGTCGGTCATGCAGACGATACGCGGCTTGATCGGTGTCTGGGTCGGCTCCAAACTGATGGGCGATCTGCGCAAAGACGTCTACAGCTCGCTCATGCGGCTGTCGCTCGCGTTCTTCGATCGGCGGCAAACCTCGCAGTTCATCGGAAGGGTGAACAGCGACTCCGAGGCCATGCGCCAGTTCATGACGGACGGCGTCGTGTTCATGTCGGCGGAGATGCTGCGCGTCGTCGCCATCTTCATCATCATGTTCGGCCTCGACTGGCAGCTGACGCTGTACGCGATTTTGCCCGTACCGGTCATGGTCGCGGTCTCGATGACGATCTGGCCGAAGATCGGACGACGCTGGTATCATCAGTGGCGATCCATCTTCCGCCTCAATACGCTTGTCGGCGACTCTTTGCAAGGGATTCGCGTCGTCAAGGCGTTCGGCCGCGAGCGCGACGAGATGGCGCGCTACAACGAAGCCAACGTGGAATTGGTACGCCGCAATATCCGGATGGAGGGGCTGTGGTCCTTCATGTTCCCGGCCTTCGCCTTCATCGCCGGGCTCGGCACGCTCCTGATCTGGTATAACGGCGGCAACAAAGTGCTGAGCGGCGAAATCCAGCTAGGCGTGCTGATGGCGCTCATCTCCTACCTCGGCATGCTCTTCGGTCCGCTGCAGTGGATCAGCCAGATGATCAGCTGGGCAAGCAACGCGATGGCGGCGGCGCACCGGGTGTTCGAAATTATGGATACGCCGTCCGAGGTGCCGGACGTACGCAATCCGGAACCGATCGGCGTCATCAAAGGCGATGTCGCCTTTGATAGCGTGACCTACGGCTACGAGAAGCATCATCCCGTTCTTAAAAACGTCAGCCTGCACGTGAAGGCCGGCGAAATGGTCGGCTTGGTCGGCCATTCCGGAGCGGGCAAATCGACCTTTATCAACCTGATCTGCAGGTTCTACGATACGGATGAAGGCGCGATCCTAATCGACGGTACGGACCTGCGCAGCATCAGCCAAGTCGACTTGCGCAAGCAGATCGGCGTCGTGCTGCAGGAGACGTTTCTGTTCGACGGCACCATCGCCGAGAATATCGCCTACTCGAAGCCGGACGCGACGCCGCTCGAAATCATGCGCGCCGCGAAGATCGCCAATGCGCACGACTTCATCGTGCGGCTGCCCGACGGATACGACACGCGAGTAGGCGAACGGGGGCATAAGCTCTCCGGCGGCGAGAAGCAGCGGGTAGCGATTGCCCGCGCCATCATCCATGATCCGCGCATTCTGATTCTGGATGAAGCGACCGCTTCGGTCGATACCGAGACGGAACGCCAGATTCAAGAGGCGATCTCCAGGCTGGTCAAAGGCCGTACGACCTTCGCCATCGCGCACCGTCTCTCCACGCTCCGCAACGCAGACCGGCTGGTCGTGCTGGAGCGCGGCAAGATCGTCGAGGTCGGCACGCACGAGCAGCTGCTGGAGAAAGAGGACGGCGTATACCGCAAGCTGGTTGACGCGCAGAAAGAGCTGTCCAAGATCAAGGGGGTTGAAGGCTGATGGCGGCTGCCGACGATAAGTATGATATCCGGATGTTCGCGCCGGACGATGTCTATTTCAGCCGCGGTTCGGGCGGCGTGTTTCAAGGCGTTATCGACGGAACGACGTACGATGAGCTGGAGGTATACCGGGCATTCCCGTTTCTGTATACGACGCAATATATTTCGGTCCGCAACACGAAGGGCGAAGAGCTGGGCATCATACCGGACATAGCGGAGCTCTATGAAGAGAGCGCGAAGGAGCTCGAGAAGGAGCTGCAGCTTCGCTACTTCATCCCTCGCGTTACGCGCGTCGACAGCGTGAAGCAGAAGTCCGGCCTGTGGATGTGGGAGCTGCAAACCCATCTCGGCTCGACCCGCATGGTGATGCGGAATTTGCACGAGCATCTGCAGTATCCCGGCGGCGGCCGCGTCATTCTGATGGATATTAGCGGCAAGCGCTGCGAGATCGCCGATTGGCAGGCGCTGGATGCGCACAGCCGCAAGCAGCTGGAGGAAGTACTGTAACTGTAATTCTAGTAACCTATCGATAGAGCCGTGCGGCCATGCCGCCCGGCTCTTTTGATTGCCATCCAGTTCCGCAGCCGTTTGGGAATTATTCATATTGGCGCGAATTATTCATATTGGCGCGTTCAGTAGATTCCGTTACAATGAGTAATGAGTTTTTTCGGATCCCTATGCCAACTCTAGTCTATCCATCTACCGAGGTGACTGCCTGTGTTCAAAATGCTGATCGTAGACGATGAACCATTCGAACGGGACGGGGTTAAGTTCCTGATCGATAAATACGGGCTGGAGCTCGAAACCTATGAAGCGGACAGCGGAGAGAGCGCGCTGGCTTTCATGATGGACAACCCTGTTGATATTCTGTTCACCGATATCCGGATGAAAGGAATGGACGGCCTGGACATGGCGGCCGAGCTTCGCAAGCGCGATATCCCGGTCAAGGTCATCTTCATGAGCGCGTACGGCGAATTCGAATATGCGCAGCGCGCGATCGATCTGAAGGCAATCCGTTACATTTTGAAGCCGGTCGAAGTGGAGGAGTTTCTTCGCGTCGTGAAGCAGGTCATGCAGCTTTGCGAGGAGGAGAGGCAGGCCAAAGAGCGGCAATCCCGCATGGAAGAGGCTTACCGCAGCAATGCGCACTACATGAAGCAGAAGCTGTTGTCCAATCTGATCATGGGGTACGCCTCGCCTAAACCGGATGAAGCCGACAGCCAAACGCAGGCGCAGCCGCCAGTTCCGATCGCAGCCTTGGCGGATACCTCGCATGTGCGGCTCATGCTGCTGGATTCGCGCAACAGGTTCTTCGATATGCTCGATCAGGATTTCGAGCGCAGGCTAGGCGAAATGATCGACAGCGGCTTCGAGATGGCCCAATTGAACGAATTCCAGAGCTTGCTCGTCGTCGAGGCCGATACGGAGCAAGACCGAGAGCAGCTAATCGAGCAAGGCAACCGGCTTATCAGCTGGTTCCGGGCAACCTACGGCGGAGATGTAAGCGTAGTCATCGGCGGCCTTGTCGACGAAGCGGGGCAGCTGTACAGCCAGTTCCACCAATTGGAGTCGATGCTGGAGTATAAGTTTTTCTATGACGAAGGCACGGTTCTGCTTGCTTATCCTGCTGCCGCTAGCGCCGGCAGCGAGACGGCTGCGGTAGAGGAGGCGCTGGAGGAACTAAGGCAGAACATAAGCCGCTCCCGCTTTGACAGCGCCAAGCTGCGTTTCGAGCAGTTGTTCGGCGAATTGCAAAACAGCGAGCAGGTTCCCGTGACTTATATTAAATATATGTGCACCGAGATCGTGAAAGCGGTGTTCGACGCCTCCGCGAAAAAGAATGCGGAGCCGTTCAAGCTGAATCTCGAACAGATTTACAAAGCAGCCAAGCTTAGCGATCTCAAGCGGCTCGTGCTCGCGATCATGGAGGAGCAGGAGACGCAAGGCGCCGGTTCATCCGATGCGATGCCGAAGGTCATCGAGAGCGTCGTCGACATGATCGAGAAGGAATACGGCTCCGATCTGTCCTTGGAGCTGCTGGCGGAACGCGTTTATCTATCGCCGAGCTATCTCAGCCATCTGTTCAAGAAGCATAAAGGCATCAGCTTCAACAAATATTTGACGATCTATCGAATGGAGAAGACGAAGGAGCTGCTCCTGACGACGAACCGCAAAATCATCGACATCAGCCAAGAGGTCGGCTACAACAATTTTCCGTATTTCAGCTCCTTGTTCAAGAACCATTACGGCAAGACGCCGTCCCAATTCAGGGAAGAGACCGCGGTATGAAGCGGGCGGCCATCTCGCTGCTGAACCGGATGCGCTTCAAGCAGAAGCTGTTCATCTCCTACCTGATCGTTATCATCATCCCGATCCTTGTGCTCGGCTGGTACGCCTACAACCAATCCAAGCAGATGCTGAACATTCAAGGGATCCAAGGGATCGAGAAAAATATCGATACGATTTCGGGCAGCATCGACAGTTCCGTGGAGCGGTACAACCGGGCGGTGCAGTCCATCGTATTCAACAAGACTTTTCAGAAAATCGTCGCGAACGACTACAGCGATCTCGTCAATCTCTCCTACGACTTGAAGGAATATTTGTCTCCGTATTTCAACATGATGTCGGTGTTGGACAGAGATGTTGAGAAAATTACGTTTTATACGCAAACCTATGTGCCGGAATACGGGGATTCCGTGCTATCGGCGGATCGCGTCAAGGAAGAAGGATGGTACAAGGAAGCGATGAAGGGCAGCACCGGCAGCCAATGGTTCTTTCAAGACGGGCTGATCGTGGTGAACAAGTTTCCGCAATTTTTTACCGACAAGACGGTCAATATCGTCTATATGAAAATCAACGGCGACAGCATGTTCCGAAACGTTGCGGAGCTGGCCAAGGATTACAGCGTCGTGCTGACTGATGGACACGGCCGGGTCATCTACGCCAATCAGAACAAGCTCTACCCGCATGTCGGCCTCAATGAATTGCAGCGCTTGAAGGAAGGGGCGATCACCTTCGGCGGCGTCGATGCGTTTCTCGTCAAGAAGACGGTGAAGCAGACGAATTGGACGATCTACTGCATCGTGCCGGCAGCCGAGATGTCCCGCAACGCTGGCTCTATCCTCGATGCGACGCTCATCATTATCGGCGCCTGCATGGTCATCGTGCTGATCGTCATTTGGATCTTCTCGCGGACGATGATCCGGCGCGTCTATTCGCTGAACTCGCTTATGAAGCGAGTCGAGATCGGCGATCTGAGCATGAAAGTCAGCAGCGAGTCGAAGGATGAAATCGGCGAATTGACAAACCGGTTCGGCAGCATGCTCATCCGGCTGAACGGGCTGATCGATGAGCTGTTCCGCAACAAGATCGTTCAGAAAGAAGCGGAATTCAAGGCGCTGCAGTGGCAGATGAATCCCCATTTTCTGTACAACACGCTGTCGTTCATCAATTGGAAAGCGCTGCGCAGCGATGCGCCGGACATCAGCAAGGTCGTTACGACGATGTCCAAGTTTTACCGGACGGGGCTGAACCGCGGAGACAGCCTGATCCCGATCCGGGACGAGCTGGAGCATGTGAAACTGTACATCGAAATTATCCAAATTACGAAGGACCACAGCTTCGATGTCTTGTACGAGATAGACGAGGCGGTGTTCGACTACGCGACGATCAATTTCATTCTGCAGCCGCTGGCGGAGAACGCGATTATGCACGGGATTAACCGTAAGGAAGACGGCGGCCGCGGCCTGCTTCAGGTGAGCGCGAAGCTCATTCAAGACAAGGTGGCGTTCACGGTAACGGACAACGGGCCGGGCATGCCGCCGGGAATCGCCGAAACCATTCTCGAGAGCCGTTCCTCCGGGTATGGGTTGAAGAACGTGAACGAGCGGCTGCTGATCAAATTCGGCTCCGAATACAGCTTCGGGGTCAGGAGCATCCTCGGCGAGGGCACGCAAATGCAAATCATCATTCCCCGGTATATCCGGCCGTAAAAGTCTGTCCGCTTCTTGGACAGGCTTTTTTTATCAACAGCAAGTGCGTAAAAAACTGAACGGTTTCCAAAATATTTGATAATTTCGAATCGGAACGGCACTGCTATAGTTGGATTAGATTTTAATAGCGCTTACATTGCGCTTGTGAATGAGAGGGGTTCGAATCCGCATGGGGATTACGATCGAAAACAACAAAATCAAGTTGATGAATGAATACATCCTGCGCGAGTTTGATATTTCCAGCGGGCCGGTTTCAACCGCATACAAGATCCGCCCCCATGGATTGTCGCGGGGGGATGCGTGGATCCCGGTGTTTTCCTTTGAGCCTTGGCTTCCGTTCGAAGCGGCCGTAACCGTGAACGGAATTGACTATGAGGCGGGACCTCATAAGCAAACCAAGGACTGGGATCGAGAAGGAGCTTTTGATGTAACGCGCGTCGAACAAGGGAAAGGCGTTTACGGCGATGTTTTAAAGCTGTATTGCCGGGGAAGAAACGATCAAGTTCCGGGACTTGAGCTGATGATTGAGTACGAGATTGCCGATCGGCTGCCTTTGTTGTCCAAATCCGTGAGAGTGAGCAACATTTCCGGGGAAGCCATAGTTGTCGATAACGTATGCGTCGATATCGCGAGATTGTTTGAAGGAAAGCTTGAATTAGCGGTGTTCAGCGACTATTACTGGGATATTCGCAGGGACGACCCGTACTATTTTTCGTTTACCCGTTTCGAGTTTCCGGAGAAGATCGGCATGGAATTGAAGCCCGGGGAATCGTTCGAAACCTTCAAGTGCTATGAAGCGGTGACATCCGGCGATAGGGACGAAGCATCCATCATCCTTCACCGGATATACAAAGAACTAGCGCCTTGGATTGCCAAGCCTTTGATTAAACATATCGTGAATTCTTGCACGGCCTATGAGGAGCTGCTAGAGGTTGCCGACAGAGCCTCCGAGGATGGGATCGAAGCGGTTGAACTGTTCGTCGGACAGTTGTTTACAAATACGGGAGACTATATTCCGAGGCCCGATCTATTTCCGAACGGGTGGGAAGATATGAAGAGGATGGTAGATTACTATCATGCAAAGAACATTGCCGTTCTCCCTTATTGTTCCACGACGATCGCATGGCCGGACAGCGAGGTATTCATTCAACATGCGGACTGGCAATACCTAGGTCCCGAGGGGATCCGCTATAACCCGTGGGGATTGGGCAATATGTGTTACCAATCGCCTTGGGGCGAATATATCGAGGGCAAGCTGCTTCATCTTCTGGATGACATCGGCTTTGACGGTCTGGGACTAGACGGCCCCTATCACAGGCTGCCATGCCTTGCCGACGATCATAAGCATCCGAATTCACATTGCGTCGAATACATGAACTGGCTTTGGGAGAAAAGTTTTTTCGGGGAAATCACGAAGCGGAACAAAATCATTACGGTGCCGCAGGAGATGCAATCGATGTTTCTCGGCGCTCACCAGCGTCCGGGCGGGTATCGGGAAGAGGACCAGAACGCCATGGGCGGAATGCCGCTTGTGGTGACGACAAGAGCATACACGTTCGACTCGCGTTACAAAGATCCGGCATGCGCGACCTGGACATCGTGCAACTTGGAAGAATACCATGGGCACAGCATTGAGCCTTCCGAAACCAATCCGGCCACGTATGATCATGCTTTCGGCGGCGTATTCGGATACGGCCATTGCGGAGCTTTATATGGCAAGCACCTCTACTATGGGGATGTCACGCGGGCTATTTTCCGGAAATGGGTCGCCTTCTTCAAGAAATATAGACGAACGCTCGCCGGGGAAATGGTGCATCTGGCCAGACCGAACGGCTTTGAGCCTGACGCGGTCATGCACGTATCGCCGAATGCGGAAATTCCGGCTGTGCTTGTTGTATTTAATCCGGTCGATGAAGAGAAACAAATCGCTCTGGAGCTGCCTTTGAAGTATGCAGGCTTTACCGGCGGGAGTCTGGTGAACATTGAACGTGTTGGTTCGATCCAATTGGATTCGCGGGGGCATGGCATTGTCAGGCTGAATCTGCAGCCTTTTGAAATTTTGACTTTGGCAGTAGAATCCGATCGGCCAACAGCAAGTGCGTAAAAAACTGAATGGTTTCCAAAATATTTGATAATTTCGAATCGAAGCGCCCCTGTTATAGTTGATTTAAGAGAAATAGAGCGCTTACATGACGGAAAGGAGTGCCGCTAAGTGAACGATACCGTGATCACGGCCAAAGCGGATTTGGTCCTGACGAGAGCAAAGCTTCGGAAAGAACGATGGAAAAAATATAAGCAATACCGCGCCTTGCTCATCATGATGATTCCGGCGATGCTCTACTATCTCGTGTTCCACTACCTGCCGATGTACGGCGTGCTGCTGGCGTTCAAGGACTTTAAGATTTTGCAGGGCGTTTGGAACAGCCCCTGGGTTGGCCTCGACATCTTCGAGAAAATATTCCATGACGAGTACTTCTTCACGGTACTCAAGAACACGATGATCATCAGCTTGTACAAGCTGCTGTTCGGTTTCCCGGTCCCGATCATCTTCGCCCTCTTGCTAAGCGAAGTCATGAATGCCCGCTACAAGAAACTCGTCCAGACGGTTACCTACCTGCCTCACTTCATCTCTTGGGTCGTGCTCGCAGGTATCTTCTTTACCATGTTCTCGCTGGAAGGACCGGTCAATACGTTGATCAAGCTGTTCGGCGGCGATCCGGTGCTCTTCCTGGCGGATCCGCGGTACTTCCGGTCCATTCTTGTCATCACGAGCATTTTCCAAGGCTTCGGCTGGGGCTCGATCATCTATTTTGCGGCGATTTCGAACATTGATCCGCAGCTGTACGAAGCGGCGATCATCGACGGAGCGGGACGATTCAAGCGGATGTTCTACATTTCCATTCCGATGCTGGTTCCGATTATCGCGATTATGCTGATTCTCTCGATGTCAGGCATTCTGGATGCCGGCTTCGACCAAATCTTCAACATGTACAACGTGCAGGTGTACAACGTCGCGGACATTATCGACACGTACGTCTACCGCAAAGGGATCGTCGAGATGAACTATAGCTACGCCACGGCAGTCGGATTGTTCAAATCCGTCGTCGCCCTCATCCTGATCTTCGCGGTCAACCGGCTGGTGAAGCTGATCGGCGGGAAAGACCACGCGCTATGGTAGTACGAAACGGGGAAGGTGAGACCACATGATCAACGTGAAAAAATCGGCGCCCGACAAGCTGATCGATGCCATGATCTATTTCATTCTAGCCGTCATTATGCTTCTTACGCTGTATCCGTTCTGGACGCAGGTCGTCATCTCGCTGGATGGCGGGGGCGTAGACAGCGCCGCCTACTCTTCGGGCATCGTCCTCTTCCCGTCCGAGCTCACATTCGGCAGCTACAAGCTGGCGCTGCAATTCAACGAGCTCTGGACCGGCTACGGCTATACGGTGCTTCGAACCGTGCTGGGCGTGATTTTATCCATCGTCTTTACGGCGATGACGGCATACCCGCTCTCCAAGAAGGATTTACCGCTGAACAAAGCGTTTACGAGCATCATCTTATTCACCATGCTGTTTGCCGGCGGGACGATTCCGTCCTACCTCCTAATCAAGGAGCTTCATCTGATGAACACGGTCTGGGCGCTTGTCGTCCCAGGCATGATCGGCGCGTTCAACGTGCTGATCATGCGCAACTTCTTCCGCTCCATTCCCGAAGAACTGGAGGAGTCGGCACGGGTGGACGGCGCAGGCTATACGCGGATTTTCACGCAGGTCGTGCTTCCGCTGTCGAAGCCGGTCCTGGCGACCGTCGCGCTTTGGGTCGGGGTCGGCCACTGGAACGCTTGGTTCGACTCGCTGATCTACATCACCGATCCCGATAAGCAGGTGCTGCAGGTTGTCCTGCGCAAAATCATCATTCAGAACAACACGTCGGACATTACGCTGCTCATTCAGAACCTCGGCAAGGATACCAGCTTCTCCGGCCGCCAGCTGCAGGCCACCGTCGTCATGTTCTCGATTCTGCCGATGCTGATCGTGTATCCGTTCATCCAGAAGTATTTTGTCAAAGGCGTCATGATTGGGGCTATTAAGGGATGAAAATCCTTTCAATAGATAAAGAAAAAGCATATAAGAGAAAGGGTTGGTTCATGTGAAACGCAGCAAAAAACGATTAGTATCAGGCGCTATCGCAAGTGTTCTTGCAATCTCTGTCCTTTCGGCGTGCGGCAATTCGGGCTCGAACGGGAATACGCAACCGTCGAACGACCAGGCTCAATCGAATACGTCGGCAAACAGCGGCAATACGGCTGCGGCTGATAATAAGCCGGCCGAGAAGAAGCTGCTGAAGTTCTGGACCGCAAGCCCTGAAATCGCCAAGCCGGACGCGCCGGGCGTGAAGGCGATCCGCGATAAATTCGGCGTCGATGTCGAGTTCGTGCCGACCGGCGGCGAAGGCTTCAAAGAGAAAGTGAACCTGATGATCTCCTCGGGCGATATCCCGGATTGGATGAAGGAGCCATCCTTCACGGATTACGATAAATATTTGCAGCAGGGCATCATTTCCGAAATACCGCAGGAACTGATCGAGCAGAACATGCCGAAATACGTGGAATGGCTGAAGCGCTTCTTAGGCGAAGATCCGTTCAAATATGTCAGAAGAGACGGCAAAATCTACGCGCTGCCGGTCATCTGGGATATCGGCATTGACGGCCTCGACCTGGCGTTCCGCGAAGACTGGATGAAGAAGGTCGGCGTAACGAAAACGCCGGAAACGCTCCAAGAGATGGAAGAGCTCCTGACCAAATTCCGCAACGAAGATCCTGATGGAAACGGCCAGAAGGATACGTACGGCATGACATCGGCCGGCGATAATATCGAAAGCATGTTCAGCTCCGTGTTCGGCGCGTTCGATGCATATCCGAATATTTTCCGCGAGAAGGACGGCAAGATCGTCCGCGGCGAAATCGAGCCTGGCGCGAAGCAGGCGCTTGAAGTGCTGAACCGCTGGTACAAGAACGAGCTGATCGATCCCGAGTTCGTCGTCAACAAGGGCAATAACGTGGAAGATAAAGTGCTCACGGACAAAGTAGGAGCGATGGAGTTCTACTGGTGGGCATTCCTGCCGGGCAACGCGTTCCTTGGCGGCGAGCAGTGGTACGACAAGCTGAAGGCGAAGCACCCTGACTTTAACTTCGCAATTACGGGCGGCGTGAAAGGTCCGGACGGCAAATACGGCATTTCCCAGTACAACCCGGCCTACGCTTCCGGCGTCGTGTTCGGCAAGCAGCTCGAGCAGGATCAGGAGAAAATGGTCAAGTACATGCAGGTGTTCGAAGCGTCCCAGTTCGAGCCTGAAATCTATGAGAAGCTGAACTTCGGCGAGAAGGATCAGCAGTGGAAGATCGGAGCGAACGGCACGGTGGAGTACATCGGCGCGTACACCGACGAGAACGAGCGCAAGAAGCTCGGCCTTGGCGGCTACTCGATGAGCGGCTCGTTCAACGACTACGATTTCCAAACGTCGTATACATCCGATGCGAGCATGCGCCAATTAGCCAAGGATACGAGAGCTAAGGGCACGCGCAATATCGATATTCTGGCTCCGTTCAACAAGCCGATTTATAACGAAACGCAGGATAAGCTGAAGCAGTTCACGACGCAAAACTTCATCGACTTCATCACCGGCCGCAAGTCGCTGGATGACTTCGACAAGTTCGTGGCGGAGTGGAAGAGCATGGGCGGCGAGAAAGTGCTGGAAGAAGCGCAGCAAGTGTACGACGCCAACTTGAAGCAGCAGTAACGTAAATACGGCAAGGTCCGATGTCCTTCCCAGGCTTGCTCTTGGGGAGGACATCCATTTTTAGCGTGAGGGAGATGCGGGAAATGGTGCAATTTCAAGCGGGAAGATTAACCGTTCAGCTCAACCATAATGGCGGAGCGATCGGGCTGAAAGATACGTTAAACGGAAGAGAACTGGGTGCTCCGGGTGTAAGCTCTCCCCTGCTGCGCATCGTCACGGGCAAGAAGATCGAGGAGCCGGCGTATGCTCTGTACGATGAAGCGTCAGGCGAGCTTTCCTTCCACTTCGAAAGGTGCAAAGCGCAGGTGGATGTAGCGGTAAGCGCGAAGGCGAAGTATGTCACGTTCGAGGTGACGCGGGTCGAGGAAGAGGGCGGCAAATCCGACATCGATGCGATTATTTGGGGGCCTGTTGCAACGGCGTTGTCCGGCTCGATCGGCGAGTCCGTCGGCGTCGTCCATGACGGCGAGCTCGCGCTTGGCCTGCTGGCGCTGAATATGAAGACCGTCGGCGGCTGGCCTGCCGAGCTGGAGCGGCTCGAGTTTGCAAAGGAGCCATATGAGGACAGCAAATTCGACTACGATCAGAGCACCGCTTGGCCGATTCCAGACGGCAGCCTGCTGCAAGCCTTCGTGCGCAATCGGACGAAGGGCGGCCGCCGGCCGGTCTGGAATTTGAACGATATCGAAGTGGCGCCGCTGCACCGCGAGGATGATGCCGTTATCGTCGGATCGTGCATCGCGCTGTTCGGCTGCCTTGTCGGCGACGTGCTGGAGACGATCGAAGCGGTTGAGCTAGGCGAAGGTTTGCCGCATCCGATGCTGGAGGGCGAGTGGAGCAAAACGGCGAAGGCCGCCACGCAGTCCTATCTCATCACGGATTTCTCGGAAGCGACGATCGGCGAAGCGGTACAGTACACGAAGCAGGCGGGCCTCCGCTATGTCTACCATCCGGATCCGTTCTCGAAATGGGGACATTTCGCGCTCAAGCCGGGGCCATTTCCGCGCGGCGACGAAGGCATGCGGGCATGCGTGGAGGCGGCGGGCCGCGAGGGCGTGAGCGTTGGGGTGCACACGCTGTCCAACTTCACGACGCTGAACGATCCGTATGTAACGCCGATTCCGCATGAAGGGCTGCAGCGCGTAGGCACTTCCCGGTTGACGGCCCCGGTGGAGATAGAGGGCGGCGAGATCGGCATCGATGATCCCCGTCCCTTCAAGGAAAGCCTCTACCGCAATTCCGCTGTCATCGGCAGCGAGATTATAGAATACGAGTCGGTATCGGAGGAAGCGCCGTGGAAGCTGCTCGGGGTTCGGCGCGGGGTGAACGGCACGGCCGCATCGCGCTATGAAGCAGGTGAGGAGATCGGCCGTCTGTGGGATCATCCGTACGACGTCTTCTTCCCGGACATCGAGCTTCAGGAGGCCTACAGCAGCCGGATCGCCGAGCTGTTCCGTTCGACGGGTCTGAAGCAAATTTCGTTCGACGGGCTTGAGGGCTGCTTCGCAACGGGCCATGACGGCTACGGCGTGAACCGCTTCGTTCAGAAATGCTACGAGGGCTGGGATACCGAAGTCATTAACGACGCAAGCATCGTCGTGCCGAACTATCTCTGGCATATTTTCACCCGGTTCAATTGGGGCGAGCCTTGGGGCGTCTCGACGCGCGAAGGGCAGCTGGAATGGCGGCTGACGAACCAGCGCTATTTCCGGCGCAACTTCATTCCGCCGATGCTCGGCTGGTTCCAGATCCGCTCGGTCTCCGACCGCTTTGAGGCGACAACGATCGATGAGATCGAGTGGGTGCTGTCGAAGGCTGCGGGCTTCGGAGCGGGCTTTGCGCTGTCGGCCAACATGGACGTGCTGAAGCGCAACGGCAATGTCGACGCGCTGCTGAAACAAGTGCGCCAATGGGAAACCGCCAGAAGCCGCGGGGCATTCTCGGAGGAGCAAAGAGAACGGATGCGCGATCCGAAGAGCGATTGGCATCTGGAGCCGGCGGGCGAAGACGGCTGGCAGCTTGTACCGGTCAGCATCTCGAAGCCGCTGGTATGCAATCCGGCGGAGATGCAGCCGGGGCAACCGGGCGGTTCGGACTGGGCGTTCTATAACAAGTTCGGCGAGCAGCCGCTTCGCTTCACGCTGCGTGTCACGCCGGCATACGGCAATGCCGATGCGCTCATTAAGCGGCCGACCTTCTATACGAACGGCGTGTATATGACGTTCGATACGGAGGTTTGCGCAAACGAATATCTCGTCTGCGACGGAGACCGCATAGGCAGGATCTATGATTTGAATTGGAATTTGCAGCGGACGGTGACGGCTTCCGCGGACGCGCCGACCGTGCGGTCAGGCGGCCAGACCGTATCGTTCGGCTGCAAATTCGAAGGCGATCCAAAGCCGGTCGTCAGCGTTACGGTGAGCACGCGGGGCGAGGCGGAAGCCGTGCAGGCGGAAACGGCAAAAGCGGGGAGCCGCTCATGATGACGGTTAGCGGGAGCTGGATACGGGAGGAAGCGTTCGTGCTTAATGCCGGCGCTTCTGACCATTTCGTGATATTGGATGAGGCCGGGAGGCTGGGTGACGGGGAGCTTGCTTTTACGTTGACCCCGCTTGGTCTAGCGGGCAAAGTCGGCGCGCTCATTCGATATTCTGCGCCGGACAGCTGGATCTGCATCGGCTGCGACAAGCCGATGGACCCGTTCGGCAAGAGTACGTGGATCTGGAGGATGCCCTGCGGCAAGCAGGGCATTCTCTTTAAGTCCGATCCATTATATGAAGGCAAGTCCTACCGGATCGAGCTGCGGTTTCGGGGAACCGTGCTGACCGTATCGCTGAACGGCTACGAAGTCTATCACGGCGAGCGGCCGGATTGGAAGACGGGAGCGGGAGCAGTCGGCTTCTGCGCATGGAGCGGTGCCAGCGGCGAGGTGGCTGAAGCGGAGTATGAAGGCGCTGGCGGAGGCGAGGCCGCGGGCGAAGGCGGACATGCGCGCATTAGCGGCGTAGAGGTCAGCGAGCTAGACGCCATCTACCGTTCAGACTTCGCGGAAGTGGAATCCGGCGCCGATACGCCGGCGAAGTGGACGCTGTCTTCGGATCAGTTGGAGGTCGTGCTCGATGCCGAGTTTCCGCGCGTGCTGCTCTACCGCTGGAAAGCCAGCGGTGCCGTGCTGCATGGCCAAGAGGATCAGCTGGCTTACGTCGAGTTGAACGGAAGGCGGTATGCGCCTTCGGTTGCCGCTAAGGTTCAGTCCGGCGGCAGAGAGGCATCGTACCGGCTTTATTTTTATTTGGCTCAGGTGGAGATGCTGGTCACGTTCGCCGTTTCAGAAACGGCGCTTACGATGCGAATTACGGAAATCGCCGAGCTCGGCGATTTCCGGGTTCGTACCATCGCGTTTCCGCAGCATGGGCTTGTCTCTGTCCGCGATACGCAGGAGGGGGCTTCTATCGCGCGTGCCGAAGGGATCAAAGGCGATCGATTCGATAGGATCGCCGATCTGTCACCGGCCTCGGCGCCGGAGCATTGCGCGATTGCGATCGTAAATACCGCGGAGCTCGCGGCGGCTGTCATGGCAGGCAACACGCTCCATAACCGCAAGCGGCTTTGCGTCCAGACGACGGCATGCGGCGGCTATAAGAGGACGGCCGTTTGGAACGCCTATTGGACCTACCGCGGACCGGATATGCGCGTCGTGGGCGAGCCTTGGGTTAAGGTGCTGATTACCGGCGACCTGGGCGGAGACGGAATCGTGGATTGGCAGGATGGAGCCATCGCGCTGCGAGAGGCGCTCCCGCCGATTCCGGGAGCGGAGACGCTGCGCCGCAGCTATGCGCATATCGCGATGAATTTCGGCAGCATGGCGCAATATCCGTTTCTGCGCATCCTGGACAACGTGAAAAAATTTTATCTCTATACCGACGGATTCGGCCAGATGCTGGAGCTGAAGGGCTATCAAAGCGAGGGCCATGACAGCGGCCATCCCGACTACGGCGGCAATTACAACGAACGGGCAGGCGGACTGGCCGATTTGAATGTGCTGTCCGAGCGAGCCCGGGCGTACGGCGCGGTCATCGGCGTCCATATCAATCATAGCGAAGCCTATCCTGAGGCGAGAGCGTATTCGGATTCGCTCGCCACGACGACGCCGGGCTGGCGCTGGCTCGATCAGTCGTACTATATCGATCGCGAAGCGGACATTTTGTCCGGCGATTGCGACCTGCGGCTGGATGAGTTGAAGGCGCAGGCGCCGCATCTTGGCTTTATCTACGTCGATACCTACCGCGACGAGCATTGGGCGGCTTGGCGGTTGACAAGCAAGCTGCGCGGCAACGGCTGGACGGTTTGGACGGAGGAGGCGGACGCGCTGGACGACGATGCCGTATGGACGCATGATTCGACCGGCGACAGCCGGATCCACCGGTTTATCCGCCACCAGGACAAGGATGCCTATGCGGAGCATCCGCTGTTGAAAGGCGGCTACGCGAGGTACGGCGACAACGGATTTATGGGCTGGCAGCGGGAGCGGGATTTGCCTGCGGCGGTCCGGTCGTTCTTCACGAAGCAGCTTCCTTACCGGTACTTGATGCATTTTGCGATCAGGAGCTGGAGGGACGAGGAGATTGTGCTGGAAGGCGGCGTGACGTCGCGGCTGGAGGAAGGAACGGCGGTTATTCGCAAAGACGGCATTCCGGTTGCGATCGGAAACACCGTCTTCCTGCCCTGGGGCCCCGTGAACGAATCGAAAATCTACTATTGGAACGATGGCGGAGGCGAGACTTCCTGGCGGCTGCCGGCCGGCTGGCCGAAGAACGGAACCGTCAAGCTGTACCGGCTGACGAACCAAGGCCGGCGCTTCGTCCGGAACTTACCGGTTATTTCAGGTTTTGTCCATATCGTCGCAGACGATCGCACGCCTTATGTGTTATATAAAGAAGAGGCACCGCCATTGCCGCACATCGAATGGGGCGAAGGAAGCCCGGTGAAGGATCCCGGCTTCGACAGCCACGGCTTTGCATGGTGGACGAAGTCCTCCTCGCCGGAGGGCGGTACCGATCATATCGGCATCGCCGAAACGGACTACGGCCAGTCGTATATGCTCATTGGCGGCGGCGCCGATGCCCGGGTCTCCCAGAAACTGAAGGGACTGGAGCGGGGCCGAAGCTATTCGGCATCCGTATGGGTGGAAGTGTCGGAGGGCCGGGAGGCGTCTATCCTTGTAAGCGGATACGGCGGTCCGGATATCGGCAAATCGATATCTCGCACCAACGTCCTTAACTGCAACCCCGATTCTGACAAGAGGGGCACGTTCTATCAACGGCTCGCAATCCGATTCGAGATTCCGGCAGGGGGCGAAGGACCGGTGGAACCGGTGCTGACGCTTGCGGCGGTGCAAGGGAATGCGGCGTCCTACGTGCACTTTGACGATGTGCGGGTTCATGAGGCTGGAGGGCTGGCAGGCGGCAGCTGGCACAGTTTCTATGAAGATTTCGAGCATGTCGAAGAGGGATGGGGACCGTTCGCGAGCGCCAATCCGAAGGTCGGTAAGACCCATCTGTCGCAGCTGCATGATGGCTTTACGTCAGATACGCTGGAAGGCGTGTGGTCGCTCAAGACGATGGATCGGCTGACCGGCGAGCTGCTGCGTACGCTGCCTTCAACCTTGAATCTGCTGCCGAACCGGCGCTATCGCATCTCGTTCGACTACTTAGCCGAGCATGCCGGACAGTATTCCGTCGCGGTGCGGACGACCGACGGCGGGCCGCTGCATGATGCAGTGGAGCCGATCGGTCCAGGCAGAGGCCGGTTGTCGATGGGGGTTGTAACAGGGCCTTATACGGACTCCTACATCGCCATTATGAGAAATAACGCGGACGCTGGCTCGCTGGTGATCGATTGTTTTGCCGTTGATTTGCTGGAAGAAGAGAAGAACTGCAAGTCTCGAAAATCGTAGAAAGATAATTGCGGAAGCACAGTAAAGGCTGCGAAAAATGCACAGCGAAAAATGGTGACGGCATTCGCAGCTTTCTTTGGAAGGAGATTCGCTATGCTGCTAGAAGTAATTGCACTAACACCGGAGGATGCACGGCAGGCGGCCGCTTCCGGCGCGGACCGGATCGAGCTCGTCTCGGTCATCGAGGAGGGCGGGCTTACGCCGGCGCTCCAATTCGCGGAGGAAATAACGGCGGAATCCGCCATCCCGGTCCATGTCATGATCCGTCCGCACAGCAGAAGCTTCCGTTATTCGGAGGAGGATATGGAGCTGATGCTGGGCAGCATGAAGGAGCTGCGGCGTTTTAGACTCGGCGCGTTCGTCCTCGGCGTATTAACCGCTGAACGGACGGTCGATGAGGAGAAGCTGAAGCGGCTGCTCGATGCCGCGGACGGCGTGCCGGTTACGTTTCACCGGGCGTTCGACGAAGCGCGTAATTTGGAGGAGGCGTACGAGACGCTGGCCAAGCACCCGCTCATCCGCACGGTGCTGACATCCGGCGGGATGCCGAGCGTACTCGATGCGCAGCATCAAATCGCCAAGCTCGTACGGCTGAGCGGCAGCCCCGGTTCGGCGCCTGAAGTGCTGGCGGGGAGCGGTCTGACGCCGGAGACGGTAGCCGATTTCGTGCGGCGGACAGGCGTCCGTGCCGTTCATTTCGGCTCGGGGGTGCGGCAGAACGGCAAGGCGGCGGCTCCGATCGATCCGCTGCGGATGGCGGCCGTTCTGGCTGCCCTCCATCCGGAGGTCAAGTAAGGCTGAACTAGCAGCTGCGCATGTCGCCGTATAGCTGCAACGCCGCACTCGCAGCTGCATTAGCTAGCTGCGGCTCTATCCTGCCGCATGCTGCGGCGCCGCGGGTCGTGCATCCTGTGTACAACACACAATGGGTCAGGAGGAAAAACAACATGTCTGAGATTTTGGTAAATGAATACCGCGGCGGCTATGTGGAGAATGTCCACTCCGGCCATATTTGCGGCGTAGATGCAAACGGTATCCGTTACGGCGCCGGCAACGTGCGCCATTTAACCTTTCTGCGCTCGTCCGGCAAGCCGATTCAAGCGCTCCCGGCACTCGTCCACGGCGCGGATGAAGCGTTCGGCTTAACCGAGAAGGAAACGGCGATCATGGCCGGCTCCCACAGATCCGAGACATTCCATGTCACGGAGCTGGAATCGATGCTCGGCAAGCTTGGCATTGACGAGGACCAGCTCATCTGTTCGCCGACTTATCCGCTGAACGAAAGCGCAGCGTATGAGCTGAAGACCGCCGGATCGCCGAAACGCCGGATTTATCATAACTGCTCCGGGAAGCATCTTGGCATTCTGTCGCTTTGCAAGCATAAAGGCTACGCCTTGTCCGGTTACACGGATACGGATCACCCGGCCCAGCAGGAAATCGCCTCCACGCTCGCTTACCTGGCGTCCATGCCGGCAGAGGAAGTCGTGACAGGCGTGGACGGCTGCGGCTGTCCGGTATTCGCGATTCCGCTTGACCGGCTGGCAACTGCTTATTTGAAGCTGGCGCGGCCTGACTTGATTGAAGATGCCAACGTTCGCCGGGCCGTTGTTCGGATCACCGGGCTCATGAACAGCCATCCCGAGATGGTGGCCGGCACCGAACAAATTTGTACGATTTTGCTCATGGACGACAATATCGTGGCCAAAGGCGGAGCCAAGGGCGTGTACTGCTTCGGGCTTCGCGAGGAAGGACTCGGCTTTGCCTTGAAGGTGCTCGACGGCTCCCAAGAGGAATGGCCGCTCATCATCGCTTCGATTCTGGAGCAGATCGGCTACTCGCGGCGGGAAACGATCGATCGGCTCCGCGCGCTGGCGCCTGCCGATATCCTCAATGACAACGGCGTCGTCGCAGGCCGCAACGAAGCGGTCTTCCAGCTGAAGCGATACGAATAAGGAAGCGAAAGAGGCGAGAGGACAATGAAAATCGGGTTAAGCACATACAGCTTGTTAAACGCGCTCAAGTCCGGCGAAATGACCATACTGGACGCCATTCAGTGGATCGCGGACAACGGCGGGGAGCATATGGAAATCGTTCCTTACGGCTTCACGCTCGTCGACAATCCGGAACTGGCCGATGCGGTGCGCGAGAAAGCGAAAGAAGCCGGCATCGCGCTGTCCAACTATTCCATGCCCGCGAATTTCGTGCAGCCGGACGAAGCGGCGTTCGAAGCGGAGATGGCCCGCGTCAAGGAGCACGTGGATCTCATTCACCGGCTCGGCATCAAGCATATGCGCCATGACGTAACGGCGTTTACGATCCAGAAGGAGCAAATGACGATCGCGTGGTTCGAGGAGAACCTGCCGCTGATGGTGAAGGGCAGCCGGATCATTGCCGATTACGCGGCGCAGTTCGGCATTACGACCACGATCGAAAATCACGGCTTCAGCGTGCAGGCAAGCGACCGCGTGCAGCGGGTACTGCAAGCCGTAGACCGTCCGAATTTCAAAACGACGCTCGACATCGGCAATTTCATGTGCGTGGACGAAAATCCGGTGATCGGCGTCATGAAGAACCTGCCGTACGCTTCGCTCGTTCATTTTAAAGACTTCTATTTCCGTCCGTTCGACGAGCCGCCGGGCGGCGGCAACTGGTTCCTCACGAGCAACGGCAACTACTTGCGCGGCGCTATTGTCGGCCACGGCGAAATTCCGATTCGCAAAATTATCAAGCTGATCAAGCAATCCGGTTACGATGGCAATATCACGGTCGAGTTCGAGGGCATGGAAGAATGCAAGTCGGCTTCGCGGATCGCGATGGATAATCTCCGCCGTCTGTGGGACGAAGCTTGATTTTCAAATGTAAAGAGAGGCGGCGTTAAAGCATGCAAACGGTTCAAAAGCCGGTACCTACGGCCAAGCAGCTTGCTTATCAGAACATGGAATTCGGGCTGTTTCTTCATTTCGGCTTGCGTACGTTCTACGAAGGATATGCGGATTTCGACGAGCGGCCGATGTCGCCGTCCGACTTTAACCCGGTTGGGCTGGATTGCGAGCAGTGGATTCGGACCGCGAAGGAAGCAGGCATGAACTATGCGGTGCTGACGGCCAAGCACCATGACGGCTTCTCCAACTGGCCTTCCAAGTACAGCACGTTCACGGTCGAAGCTTCGCCATGGAAAGACGGCAAGGGCGATGTCGTTCGCGAATACGTGGATGCGTGCCGCAAGTACGGCGTTAAGCCGGGTCTCTATTACTCGCCTTATGACGGCTCGGCGAATTTCTATACGCAGGATGCAAAAGCTTATGACGATTATTTCGTCAATCAAATTACGGAGCTGCTGACCCATTACGGCGATATCGACATCCTCTGGTTCGACGGCTGCGGCTCGGAAGGCCATACGTACGACTGGAAACGGATCATCGGCGAAATCCGCCGCTTGCAGCCGAACATTCTTATTTTCAATATGGGCGATCCGGATTTTCGCTGGATCGGAAACGAGGACGGCGTCGCGTCGATTCCGTGCTGGAACGTTGCCGATTCCACCGACTTCTCGATTCTTACGACGGAGAAGGAGCAGCTTGGCGAACAGCTCTGGCTGCCGGCGGAATGCGACGTGCAAATGCGGTATAACCGGATCAGCTGGTTTTACAGCGACGAAGACGAGCATATGGTCAAGAGCGTCGATGAGCTGATGGGGCTTTATTACCTGTCGGTCGGCCGCGGCACCAATCTGCTGCTCAATATCGGACCGAACCGCGAAGGGCTGCTCCCAAGCAAGGATGCGGAGCATTTGCGCCAATTCGGCGATGAAATCCGCCGCCGCTTCGGCCATCCGGCGGCGACGCTGGCTGCATGCAAGCAAGAAGGGCGGACATGGAAATATGCCGCTCAAGAGAAGCACTTGATCGATCATATCATCATTCAAGAAGATTTGACGCACGGCGAAAGCGTGCGCCGGTTCAGACTGTCCGTCATCACGGAAAAGTCTCATGGCAAGATCGTCGTTTACGAAGGCCAAAATATCGGCCATAAAACGATTATCCGCATTCCGACGATCAAAGCGTCCGGCGCCATTCTCGAGCTTTTGGAATGCGAAGGCGAACCGGTCATCCGGGAGCTGTCCTTCCATTATGCCGGCGAAGCGGGCGGGGCGCGTTGAGCGGCGGCGGGACGCAAGGGAAGCCTAACATTCTGCTGATCGCGGTGGATCAGATGCGCGGCGACTGCTTGGGAGCGCTCGGCCATCCCGTCGCGGAGACGCCGAACCTCGACCGTTTGGCGCGTGCCGGCGTGCTGTTCCGCAGCGCATACTCGGCCACGCCGACCTGTGTCCCAGCCAGGGCGGCGCTGATGACCGGCATGAGCCAGCGTTCGCACGGACGCATCGGCTATCAGGACTGCGTCCCTTGGGAGTACGAGCACATGCTGGCAGGCGAGCTTGCCAGTGCCGGCTACCATACCCAATGCGTCGGCAAAATGCACGTGTTTCCCGCCCGGAATCTGTGCGGGTTCCACAATGTCGTGCTGCATGACGGCTATTTGCATCATAACCGCAGCAGGCACAACAACTCGGTAAACGGGCATTTTGACCAAGTGGACGATTATCTGACCTGGCTGCGCCAGACCGCCGGCGCGCATCTCGATATTACCGATAACGGGCTCGACTGCAATGCGTCGGCGGCGGCGAGGCCTTGGCATTTGGCGGAAGAGCTGCATCCGACGAACTGGACGGTGACGCAGTCGATCGATTTCCTGCGCCGGCGCGACCCGGGCAAGCCGTTCTTCCTGTTCACGTCGTTCGTTCGTCCGCATGCGCCGCTGGATCCGCCTCAGGCCTATTTCGATATGTACAAGGACCTCGAGCTGCCTGATCCTCCGATCGGCGATTGGGTCGATGTCGAAGCAGCGAAGACCAGCGGCTCTTCCGATCCGGTCACGCATTTCGGCGTGGTGCCCAAGCGCCGTCTGGACCGTTCGCGGGCTGCTTATTATGCGCTCATTACGCATATCGACGACCAGATCGGCCGGCTGCTGAACGCCTTGTATGAATACGGCGTCTCGCAAAATACGGTCGTTCTGTTCGTCTCCGATCACGGAGAGCTGCTTGGCGATCACCATTACTTCCGCAAAGCGCTTCCGTATGAGGGAAGCGCCAAGGTGCCTTTTATCGTCAGCGACCCTGGCGGCATGCTGAACTTGAGGCGAGGGAGCTCATCGGCGGAGGTGATCGAGCTGCGCGACGTGATGCCGACGATCCTCGAAATCGCAGGCGCGCCGATACCGGACACCGTGGACGGGTGCAGCGTGCTGCCGCTATGCCGCGGCGAGCAGGCGGAGTGGCGCGCTTATATTCACGGCGAACACAGCTATGGCGCGCTCTCGAACCATTTTGTCACGGATGGCCAGGAGAAATATATTTGGTTCTCGCAGAGCGGCGAGGAGCAGCTGTTCGACCTTGTGGGCGATCCGCGGGAGCTGGTCAATCTGGCCGCGTCACCGCACTGGCAGAACCGGTTGGCCATGTGGCGGAAGCGGCTTGCGGAGGAGCTTGAGGGCCGGGAGGAAGGCTACGTGCAGAACGGAACGCTCGTTGCCGGTCGGCCTCCGCGTCTATTGCTGACCCGCGCCACATAAGCGATGTATTAAAGGGAGCACACCGCTCCAGAGAGCGCCCGGAAATTCTAACGGATGCTACAGCGCTTATTTGCATAATAATAGCTTTTCTTAAACTCTAACGGTCGCCAGAGGCGTTATTTGGCCCCAATCGGAAGAATTCGCTGTCCGAATCGCCAAATAGCGTTGCTGAGAACCGTTAGAATTTCAAAAAGGGCCATTTGAGGCTAAATAGCGTGCGTGGCAACCGTTAGCGCATGCGCGGCAGCATGAGGCAAATTCGAATCTCGAAAAGCCTGATGTAAGTCAAACATCCGGACTCGCGATTGATCCTAATTCCTTTATTGGACAGCCTGAGAAACCCAACGTTTTGAAAAAAACGTTGGGTTTCTTTACACTTCGGGGAGCATGTTGCTCTTGTTTTTGTATGGCCGGATTCGGTTAAGCGAAGTCGCATAGGAAGTAAATAACCAGCAAAGCCCCGTGTGCTATAATCTATGAAACTCTTCCTCTTCCGGGAGGATCGTTCAATAAAGGAGAGAAGTAGATGAACGGGCAAAAGCAACAGGCGCAAGGCGAGCTATGGTTTCTGCAGGAGGAAGCGCTGCTGGAGGCGAATCGGCTGGCCCTGCTTCCGGCTGGGGCAATGGATGCGCTGCTGCTGGCGGCGGAGACGATTCGGCAGGACGAGAGGCTTAGCTCGCTGGCGCTGAGGGGGTATCGGCTGCTGTTTCAACCGGAGACGGCCGGATCGCCGGATGCCGCGAAGCATGGCAGCGAATCGGGCGGCGAAACGCTGTCCGGCATTTTGTCGGCGATGGGTGAGGGCGCTGAGCTGTATCAGCCGATCATTCTATTGAGCGGGCTGCGGCGGCTAGAAGGGCTGTACGCGGAGAGAGCAATTCCGCAGGAGGTGCTCGTCCACACGCTCAGCGACATGGCGCTGTGGATGCATGATTATTACGCACGGCATGGCCGATGGGGCCTGGGCAACGAGTGGCTCGTATACCACATGTCCTTCCGGCTGTTCCGCATCGGCCGGCTGCAGTTCGATCGCAGCCGCTTCGGCGGCGGCGTGCGCGTGCTGCGCCATCGCGAGTCCCGGGAAGTGACCGTTCTCGCGGAGAGCGGCATCCGCTACCGCAGCGACGGGCTGATCGACGGGACCAACAACTTGTTCGACGAGGCGGGTGCATGGGAATCCGTGCTCGAGGCCGATGCGCATGCGATTCGCGGCCATCGCATTGATGAAGGCGGCTTTGCGAGCAGGCATGCCGAGTCATTCCGCGTCGAGGAATGGGAGACCGTGCTGCGCCGGGGCGACGCCGTGCTGGACGTCCACATCGCCGCAGACGGCAAAATGGATCATGCGCAGTGCTTGGCTTCGATGCGGGAAGCCGTCCTCTTCTTCAAGCGGCATTTCCCGGAAGAGCATCGGCTGGCGTTCGCATGCACCTCGTGGCTGCTCGATCCGCAGTTCGGGGAAATGCTGGGCGACGCCTCCAACATCGTCCGGTTCCAGCGCGAGTTCAGGCTGTATCCGGTCGGCGGCGACGGCAACGAGGGGCTGCGCCGCATCTTCGGCGACCTGTATGAAGATCGGTCGGCTGCGCCCCGCGATACGTCGCTTCGCCGCGCCGTGCTGGACCATCTCGCCGCTGGCGGGGGGCTTAGAGATATGGGCGGATTTATTTTGATGCTTGAACAAGAATAGCCTCATGGGGCGCACCCCAAAAGCAAAACAAAACGCCAATGGCCGGTTTAAGATCCGGACATTGGCGTTTTTTGCACCGCTATTGCTGCAGAGAAGGCATCTGCTGGAAGGTCAGGTTGATCGGCAGGTAACTGCCGGATGCGAGCGTAAAGACAAGGTCGAGCGTTTCCGGCGCCGCTCCCGTGCGGTAGAGGACGGCCGTTTCGTTCGGGTCGAGCAGCGCGCTATCGGTCGTCACCGGTACGAGCGTGCCGTTCACGATGAACGCGCCTGCGTAGTGGCCGCCTCTGCCGTTCACGCCTACAAGCGTATTCGGCGCGACATGCACCTTCATTTTGTATAGGACGCCGAAGTTGCCGAGATCGTATTCCAGCAGGCCGGTCATCTCGTCGATGCCGTCAATCAGCTTGTCGAGCTTGCCTTCGCCGAGCACGATGCGCTGCGGCTTCAAGCCGAGAGACTCGTTCGTGCTAAGATCGATCACCCTGTCGGCGTAATCGAAGGTACCTCGTACGTGCTTATTATCGCGCGGCATAACAGTTAAATCGTCGAGCACCGGAAGCGGATCTTGACCATCCTGCACGACGACGATCCGGTAACGGATATTGTAGTCGGAGACGACGTCGGCGTAAGCCGAGAAGACGTCGCCAGGCTTAAGCGGTACCTTCGACATCTCGGGAATCAGCACCTGCGACTCGCCCGGATTCAGCGATATGTAGTTTGCCGGCGCGTTTTTGTTCATTGCGTCCATGTAACGGATCGTCGCCATCTTGCCGGCCATGATCGTGGATTTATCCGGTCCGCCTTTGCCCCAAGCGCCTACCCCGACAGTCGCAACCCTGTTGTCCGTATTTGTCGCAACCAAGTACATCTTCAGCGGGAAGCTTGCTCCGCTCTCGTTATAGAACAAGAATCTGGTCGCGCCCGAAAGCACCGTGTCATAAACGAGGCCGGTTGTCGTAAAGCGCTCCGGACTGTTGCTGTGCACGAGCCTTGCCGCTTCATTCGTGAAAGAATAGGAAACGGCCGGGTAAGTAAGCACTTCCGCGCCGTCCATGTCGAATTTGCGTCCGACCGGCGTGAAGAGCAGATTAAATTCTTCCTCGGTGTACATAATTTCAGAGGAGACCGTGATCATTTTCGTAATGGTGCCGGTCAACCCGCCGCCGTCCTTGACCTCAAGCGTGACCGCATGCTCGCCTTCGCTGAAGAAGGCAGGAGCGTTCCCCGTCCATTTGGTCGCGGCGATATCATTGTTCTCGTCGGTGCTCGTGCTCGTATACACGATTGGCTCCCCAATGCGATAGACGGTCTTATCCGTCGTAAAATCCGCTGCAGGAGGCAGATTCGGCATCTTCACATCCACCGTGACGCTGTACGGCTCGCTCCATACGCCGTTCTCGCCTTGCACCCAACGCGTGACGGTATGCGGACCGGCTTCCATGAATACGTCCTGCCGGCCTTCCCAGCGTTCGCGTTCATTCATTGGATCGACTATTGTCGGTACGCCATCGACAAAGTATTGAACGACGGTTTCTCCGGCGATGATTTCGGAGGGCTGCACGGCGAACTCGGCCGACGGCGGGGCCGCCCAATTGATGACCGTTTCGGTGCCGCGGGAGATTATGCGGCTTCCGGTCAGGTTCGACCACATGCGCAAGGGCACCATGAGCGAGCCCTTCAGGATAAAAGTCGGTCCGGGGCCTTTGACGGCTTCGCCGTTGATTTTGATGATATCGCTGCCCGGCTTGAAACGGAGCTCGATCGAGCCGGCGGTTGCGATCGATTCCTTCGTCTTCGCGTTATAGGACAGCTTGTAGCCGAAAGGTCCGGCAATCCCGTTCAGCGCGGCGTACGAGGAGCTGGATTTGATCGTAAGCGGCTGCGCGGCCTGAAGCGGCTTCTTGTTGAACAGCATCGCTTTGCTGTTCTTCTTCAGCACCAGTTCATTGGTCAAAACCTGCTTGATTGGAACCGACTGCAGACCGGGATTTGCGGAGATAATCGGCTCAGCGGGAGCGGTCGTGCCTTCAGCCGACAGCGGGGTCGATTGAAGCAAGGTGATTAAAGCGGCGGATAAGACAGCTAAATGCTTCAGTGATTTCATTTCCTTACTCCTTCTTTAAAGACGAAATAATTGAAAATTGGATGACAGATGTATAAACGGCGTTTTTTACCATAAAGTTGCGGTTTGCTTAAAAGTTTTTTCGTCCCTAGGGCGGCCCTTTAGATTGATGTTCATTTGTGTTAAAATGAGTGAAAAAAACGACGAGGGATTGTGCATGCTGCCACTACAACGCAAACAAGCATTACTAACTTATCTGGCCCGGCAAGGGGCTGCCACGATGAAGGAGCTCAGCGACCATTTCGGCGTGTCGGAAATGACGATCCGCCGGGACATCCAGCTGCTGGAGCAGGAGAATCGCGTGCAGCGCTCCCATGGCGGCGTCATTTACCGGGAACTGGCTTCGGGAGGCGAGGAGCCGGACCTGGCTACGAAACAGGCGCATAACGTGGATGTTAAGGAGCGGCTGGCGCTTTATGCGGCGGAACATTTCGTGAAGAGCAGGGATGTGCTCATTCTCGAGAACGGCACGACGGTTTCGCGCATGGCCGAGCATTTGAGCGCATTCGACCAGCTGACGCTGCTCACGAACGGGATGGATACGCTCAGCCGGTTCCGGCCATTCGTGTCTGAGCGCCATGCGATCATTTGCTGCGGCGGCATGCTGCGGGAAGTATCGGGCACGTTCGTCGGGCCGGTGGCGGAGCAATTCTTCGCGGAGTACCACGCGGACACGCTGTTTCTGTCGGCGCTCGGCTTCAATCCGGAGGCTGGCTTCACCGATCCGAACCTGCTCGATACGCAGGTGAAGAAGGCGATGATCCGCTCGGCGAAGAAGGTTGTCATGCTGCTTGACTCCTCGAAGCTCGGAAAACGGTATTTCTCTACGGTCGCCCATCTCGCGGATATCGATGTGCTTGTCACGGACGAAGGCATCTCGGATGAGCACAAGCAGCTCATGGAGGAAAGCGGAGTTGAGCTGCATACCGTATAGGTGGACATTTTTGGGTGTTCATATGTGTGAATTTATGATATATTATGATCAGTAAATGAACATTGGATAAAAAGGAGCGGGGCGTGAACATGAAAGCAGCTTACAATAAGGAACCGGTTGTTGCCATCCAGGGTTGGGAGCACGAGGCTTGGGCGGGCTACGAAGCAATTGGGAAAACGGTGCGTGCGGCACTTGCAGGCACGGGCAAAGACAAATCGATCGTCGTCGTAGAATGCTATCCCGGCGTCCGGCAAGAGGAAGTGCTGGCGGGACTGTCCGCTTCGCTGCAGCCTGCGCTCGTCATTCAAGCGGAGGATGCAGCGCTCGACCCGGCCGAGGCGGACCGCATAGTCGAGCGCTATATGACCGATGATCGCGTTTTCGGCTATATGGCTCCTTTTCGCATTGAAGAGTTTTATGTGCCTGAGAAGCTGAAGCGGCTGCAAGACCGGATCGAAGCGGCCGGCAGCGGCGTTATTATCGTGATCGGCTTCGGCGCATCGCTGGTCGCGGACGGGGATGTGCTGCTGTACGCAGACCTGGCGCGTTGGGAAATTCAGCAGCGCTATCGTTCGAAGGAATACGCCAACTGGCGGACGAACATCGTCGAAACGGATATTCTCCGTCTCTATAAGCGCGGCTTCTTCTTCGAGTGGCGCATGGCCGACCGGCTCAAGAAAACGCTGCTTCCTCGCATCGACTATTACTTGGACACGAACGTGAAGGACGAGCCGAAGCTGGTTTCGCGGCAGGCGCTGTTCGCCGGCCTTGGGCAGACGGCAAACCGGCCGTTCCGGCTCGTGCCGTATTTCGATCCGGGCGTCTGGGGCGGAACGTGGCTGGAGGCCAACATCGACCTGCCGCAGAAGAATCATCCGTACGCTTGGGGCTTCGACGGCGTTCCGGAGGAGAACAGCCTGTATTTCCAGTACGGCGGGCTTCGGCTAGAGCTGCCGTCGATCAATCTGGTTTTCTTCGAATCCGTCAAACTGCTTGGGGAGAAGGTGTACTCGCGCTTCGGGGCGGAGTTCCCCATTCGCTTCGACTTCTTGGATACGATCGGCGGCCAGAACTTGAGCTTGCAGGTGCATCCGACGACCGAATATATCCGGGAGCAGTTCGGCATGCCGTATACGCAGGATGAGAGCTATTACATCCTCGAGGCCGTGCCGGGCGCCGAGGTTTATCTGGGACTTCGGGAAAACGTGGATTCCGCGCAAATGCTGGCCGACTTGCGCAAGGCGCAGCAAGGGGGATTCGCTTTCCCGGCGGAAGAGTATGTGAATGTGTACCCTGCGGCGAAGCATGATCATTTTCTCATTCCGGCGGGGACTATCCACTGCTCCGGCACCGGATGCATGGTGCTGGAGATTAGCGCGACGCCGTATATTTTCACGTTTAAGCTATGGGATTGGGACCGGCTCGGTCTCGACGGCAAGCCGCGCCCGGTTCACGTCGATCACGGCGAGAAAGTCATTCAATGGGACCGGACGACCGAATGGACGAAGAGCTGCGTAGGACGCGTCGAGCCCGTAGCGGAAGGCGAGGGCTGGAAGGAAGAGCGGACGGGACTGCACGACCTTGAATTCATCGAGACGCGCCGGCACTGGTTCTCGGTTCCGGTTCGACATGAAGCGAACGGCAGCGTGCACATGCTCAATCTGATCGAAGGGGAAGAGGCGACGGTGGAAAGCCCGGACGGCGCGTTCGAGCCGTTCGTGATCCGCTACGCGGAAACGTTCATCGTTCCAGCTGCCGTGGCCGCGTATACGATCCGCCCTAGCGGACCTAGCGAGGGCAAGACAATCGGTACGATCAAAGCTTTTGTACGAGCATAGGGGGAGCCTTCAAGATGAAATCCGGACTCATTCTGGCATTCGACGTCGGCGGTACGCAAATTAAAGCGGCCGTCATGCGCGGCAGCGCGGTTATCGAACCAACGGTCGGGCAGTACGAGGCAAAATCTTACCTGGCTGCAGATGCGATAATCGCGCACTTCGTCGCCATCGTAAAAGACATGCTGCACCGGGGCGGGATGCTTGATCCTGAGCCGATCGTCGGCTTTGGGCTTGCGTTTCCCGGTCCCTTCGATTATGAGAAGGGCATCTGCCTGATTCGCGGCTTGGGCAAATTCGAATCGCTGTATGGCCTTGAAGTCGGCAGGTTGATCGAGGAAGCGCTGTACGCGGACGATGAGCTTCGCACGCGGCTGGCGCCGCAGTTCCGCATCGCCTTCGAGAACGATGCCGCCCTGTTCGGCCTTGGCGAAGCAAGCGGCTTCAAGGCCGGGGAGGCAGAACGGGCAGTATGCCTGACGATCGGCACGGGCCTTGGCTCCTGCTTCATCGAGAACGGCGAGTTGGTGAAGCACCGCCCGGACGTGCCGGAGAACGGCTGGCTGTATCCGACGCCGTACCACTATGGCATAGCGGACGAATACATCTCGAAAATCGGCGTGCTGCGGCTCGCCATGGATCGCAACGTAGACATCGGCGACCGGGATGTCAAGCAGCTGGCAGAAGCGGCTTTCGAAGGCAGCATACCGGAGAAGGAGTTGTTCGAGGCGTTCGGCGAACAAATGGCCGTCATACTAGGGCCGGCGCTGCGGCGCTTTGCACCCGATGTTATCGTCATCGGCGGGCAAATATCGAAGAGCGGCGGCTTGTTCGCGCCTTCGTTCCAAGCCGGACTGGAAGCGCAAGGGCTGAAAGCGATGGTGCGGATCAGCCGCGATACGTTCGCCAGCACGTTCAGAGGCATTTACGATCTTGTGAAATGAAGAAAAGAGCGGCAGTCAAGGGGCGAATTTAGCTTTGAACTGCCGCTTTATTTTTTGCCGGATTGCTGTAACATGAGAAACAAGCTGTACGAAATCCAGACTTGGAGGGATCGAAAGTGAAGGTTGCCTTGCACTCGGTTAGTTATTCCGGCACTTGGGGCGGACAGACGGCGCTTACGCTGGAGCAATTTGTGGAGAAGGCGGCTGTTCTGGGGTTTGAAAGCGTCGAGTTTGCCGCGAAGCGTCCTCACTGCTCGCCGCTCGACCTAAGCAGAGACGACCGGCGGCAATTGAAGCAGCTGCTTGCGGATAAGGGGCTTACGTTGTCTTGCGTGGCCAGCTATCACGATTTTGCATCGTTTTTCGAGCACAAGGACATGGCATACATGGAGAAAGAACTGCTTTACATGCGGAGCGTCATTGAGCTCGCGCATGATCTGGGCAGTCCGATCGTGAGAACCTACACCGGCTATTTCAAAGAAGGGGTTCCTTACAGAGCGCAATGGGACAGCTGCGTGAAAGGCATTCAAGAAAGCGCGCGCATGGCGGCGGACTATGGCATTACGATCGGCGTGCAAAATCACTCCTGCATCGCGAGCGACCCGGACAGCCTGCTCGATCTGATGGCCGAGATCGACGAGCCGAACGCCAAGGTCGTGCTCGACGCGCCGTTCATCGACAACCACCATAAGCCGCTTCGCGAAACCGTCCACAAGTTCAAGGGAATGGTCGTCCATACGCACTTAACGGATTATATCCGCCGCGAGAAGTTCAAATATGTTTCGGAGACCGTCACATTCACTCCTAACGGGATGGAGATGATTTCGGTTCCGATCGGCAAAGGGAATATTGATTATCATGAATTCATCGGCGCCCTGCATGAAATCGGTTATGATGGCGCATTGTCTTACGAAATGTGCTCGCCGCTTGTCGGCGGAGGCAGCGAGGCAAACCTCGACCGCAGCGCGCTTGAGTCGCTGAGCTATGTGAAGGGGATTTTGGCCGGGCTGCGGTAAGAACGATAAGCGGGAGGGAGCCAACATGAAACTAACCGGATTCGCGGATGAGATTGCCGCCGATTTGACGCGGCAGCTGGAAGTGCTTCGTCAAGAAGAGATTCGCTATCTCGAATTTCGAAGCGTGGACGGGATCAATGTGCTGCAGCTGAGCGACGAGCACTTGCAGCTGGTGAAAGCCGAGCTGGAACGAAACGGAGTGCGCGTCTCCGCAATCGGCTCGCCGATCGGGAAGATCGGCATTCAGGATGAGATGGAGCCGCATCTGCTGGCCTTTGACCGGGCGATCGCCGTGGCAAAGCTGTTCGGCACAGCGCATATCCGTCTTTTCTCGTTCTTTATCCCTCGCGGGGATGACCCGGGGATTTACCGCGATGAAGTGATGCTCCGTATGAAGCTGCTTGTTCGGCGGGCGGAGGAAGCGGATGTCCTGCTGCTGCTGGAGAACGAGACCGGGACGTATGCGGATACGCCCGAACGCTGTTTGGACGTGATCGAGCATTGCGGCTCAAGCTGTCTGCGTCATGCGTTCGATCCCGGCAATTATATTCAAAGCGGCGTCGCGTCGACCATGGCGGCATACCGCCTGTTGGAAGGCTATGTGGCTTACATGCATGTCAAAGACGTTTCGTCCAGGACAGGCAAAGAAACGCCTGCCGGCCAAGGCGACGGCCGATTGCCGGAGCTGATCGGCAGCTTGCAGCAAAGAGGCTACGACGGATTCCTGTCGTTAGAGCCGCATTTGGCGTCTACCGGCCAGTATCCGAACGAAAGCTCCGAAGAGCTGTTCGTACGGGCAAGCCGAGCGTTGAAAAGCATACTGGATCGGGCTGGACAAGCGTGGACGTAGTCATGCAAAGCAGTGCCTGGTAATACTTAGTAATAGAAAGCAAAAGCGGCCGCTTCTCGGATATTCCGAGCAGCGGCCGCGTCATATTCAGGGCGTTATTGCTGCTGCATAGGCTGGCCTTGCTCTTGCGGCATAGGAGCCTCCTGATAGGACTTCTGGCACTGCATATTGGAGATGCGAGGGATCACGACGGTTTCTCCGGCTCTCAATTGATGCGGATTGAGATTTGGATTGGCCTCTTCAACCATTACATGAGGCATATTATATTTGTGGCAGATTTTGGCCATCGTATCGCCTGGCGCAACTTGATGCCTTGCGTAGATCATGTCTTCGGGATTGTCGTCCCTCCAGAATGGAAAGAAGAACGGGGAGAAGAAGAAAAACGGAAACAAGAAGCGACGCGGGAAGAAAGGATGAGGGAACGGACGAAAGAACGGACGCCGTCCAAAGCCGCCGCCGGGAAAAAATCCACGATCCATTAGGTAACCTCCATTAGCTGATAGTCATTTGACTATACTAGGATATCGCCCGGATGCCGGTTTCGTGTCTTGTCTGCCAAAAATGGGCATACGCCCGAGTACCATGAATTTTCAAAAACATATTTACCTTGCGGACGATATTTGATACTATGGACGAAATATTTAAATGCGAAGAAGAGAAGAGTAAATAAATGAATTCTTTTACAGAGAGCTCCGGCAGCTGAAAAGGGGCAAAGAGTTTTTTATTGAAGAAAGACTCCGAGCAGCGCAGCGGAACCATTATACATGGGGATGTTGCGCCAGGGGCTCCTGTTACAGGGCTAGAGTATAAGCATTGCATGTGCGCATTGCCGTACTTGAAGAGGTGAATATGGCGACATATTCGCGAATTTGGGGTGGTACCGCGAGTTTACAAATCTCGTCCCTAAGACTGGCTGACTAGTCTTGGGGGTGGGATTTTTTTATTAGCCAAAAAGCAATATCAATCTGTTCCATGCAAGCATACGGTACATCAAATCAGACTGCTGAAAGGATTGAAGGATTATGACGGGGAAACTGAAAGTCGGTATTGTAGGCGGAACGGGCATGGTGGGTCAGCGCTTCGTAGAGCTGCTGGATCAGCATCCTTGGTTCCAAGTCACCGCCATTGCGGCGAGCGCTAGTTCGGCGGGCAAAACATACGAGGAAGCGGTAAAAGGCAGATGGAAGCTGGCTACGCCGATTCCTGAAGATGTGAAGCAAATCGTCGTCCAGGACGCTTCTCAAGTGGAAGAAGTAGCCGGTCAGGTTGATTTCGTATTCTGCGCCGTCGACATGGCGAAGAATGAAATTAAAGCCCTCGAGGAAGCTTATGCGAAGACGGGAACGCCTGTCGTTTCGAACAACTCGGCTCACCGCTGGACGCCGGACGTGCCGATGGTCATTCCGGAAATCAACCCGAGCCACCTGGAAGTCATTGCCGCGCAGCGTAAACGTCTCGGTACGGAGACCGGCTTCATTGCCGTCAAGCCGAACTGCTCCATTCAGAGCTATGTACCGGCGCTTCACGCCCTGCTTGATTTCAAGCCGACGACTGTCGTGGCTTCGACCTACCAAGCAATCTCCGGAGCGGGCAAAAACTTTACCGATTGGCCGGATATGCTCGACAACGTTATCCCATACATCGGCGGCGAGGAAGAGAAGAGCGAGCAGGAACCGCTTCGGATCTGGGGCAGCGTCGAGGGCGGAGAGATCGTGAAAGCAAGCGCGCCTCTGATCACGACGCAGTGCATTCGCGTACCGGTAACGGACGGCCACCTGGCAACCGTATTCGCATCGTTCGAGAACAAGCCGGTGAAGGAAGAGATTCTCGCGCGTTGGAGACAGTACCAAGGACGCCCGCAGGAGCTTGGCCTGCCGAGCGCGCCGAAGCAGTTCATTACGTATTTTGAAGAAGAGAACCGTCCGCAGACGAAGCTTGATCGCGACATCGAGCGCGGCATGGGCGTTTCGGTCGGCAGATTGCGCGAGGACTCCGTCTATGATTACAAATTCGTAGGACTGTCGCACAATACCGTTCGCGGCGCTGCCGGCGGAGCCGTGCTGATCGCCGAGCTGCTGAAGGCGGAAGGCTATATTCAAGCGAAATAATTGACTTTGGGAAGGCTGCCCGGTGCTGGTGTACCGGCGGCCTTTCTTTTTTTTAGCAAAAATTAAGCGAATTTGCCGTGATGAGGCAGCTAGTCCAGCTCATATATTGATTCATATGTCAATATTGAAATGGAGGTAGTTGTCCTGAAACGGTATGGATGGAAGGCCGCTTTGCTGCTGAGCGCCTTATTGCTGCTGGGGCTTGTTTTGCCCATCTCCAGCGCCAGCGCGTCAGAAAGCGCGGACGATTTGATCATCGTGAATAAGAAAACGAATAAAATGGCATTTTTTAGAGACGGAGAGCTTGTTAAAACCTTCTCTGTCGGAACCGGACGAACGCGTTCGCTGACACCGGAAGGAAGCTTCAAGATCGTCAATAAAATCAAGAACCGGCCGTACTACAAAGAGAAGATCCCCGGCGGCGATCCCCGGAATCCGCTCGGCGACCGCTGGCTGGGCCTGGAGGTCAACGGGACTTACGGGACGACATATGCGATTCACGGCAATAATAACAGCAAATCCATCGGCAAGTACGTAAGCGCGGGCTGCATTCGCATGTACAACGATGACATTCATTGGCTGTTTCCGCAAATCAAGATCGGTACAAAAGTGATCATTACGACGTCGGCGCTTGCTTTTGCCGACATTGCCGAGCAGCATGCGTACCCCGTGTTGAAGAACTATGAAGGAAAGCTGCTGGTAAACGGCGAAACGAAGGTGCTGAAGCATCCTTTGATTCTCGCGGACAACCGCGTATTTATTCCGATGAGAGAAGTGTTCGAAATGCTCGGAGCGGTGGTGGAATGGAACGGGGCAGCCAAGACGGTTACGGCGTATATCGGCGATCGGAAGATCACGCATACGATTTTGACGAGCGTGGTGGAAGCGGACGGATCGCCGATCGAGATAACAGCTTCGCGGCTTGCAGGCAATACCGTCATGCTCCCGCTGCGAAATATTTCCGAGCTGATCGGGTATGACGTGGCTTGGGACGGCAAGGCGAAGGAGATTCGGCTTACGGAGCGATAGAGTGATAGAGCAGTTGGGGCTGTCGGGTGACCGGCAGCCTTTTTTTGCTGGAATAAGGGTTCTGGGAGGATAACGGTGTTCGGAGTGCGAATTGGTTGAATATGACTCGCACTGGTTTGGCGGGGATGCGGAGGAATTGGTTTTGACGATGTCCCGATGAGGTGGCGGAGAGAATGAAGAAAATTTTCATAGTCGGCATCGTTGCCAGCGGGAAGACGACGTTGGCGAAACGGCTATCCGAGAGGATCAACGTTCCTTGGCATGAGCTGGACTGCATTGTTCATCATCGAACGGCATCAGAGCGATTCAAACGGACCGCAGCCGAACAGGTGGAGGTCATTAAGGAGATTGACCGGAACGGGCCGTGGATATTGGAAGGCACCGACCGGGAATCGTACCGGCAATGCTTATTCGAGTTGGCCGATACGATCATCTTCCTCGATACGCCGCTTTGGAAGCGGCGAATCCGAATTTTGACCCGGTTCGCGAAACAAAAGCTCGGCATGGAAACCTGTCACTACAAACCGGATTTGAACATGCTGCGCATGATGTACAAGTGGACGCGGGACTTCGAACGGAATCGGGACCGGATGGAGGCTGAGCTGCAGCGCTATCCGCATAAAGTGATACGGTTGGCGGATAGCGATTGTTTGGAGTTTGTCGATAAGGCGGGGGTGAGGCGATGAGGCTGGAAATCGTGACCGCTGGCGTTTTTGTACATTTCAACGGTTTTTTTCCTTTTCAAGTTGGACCAACCAAGACGGGCTCTGCCCTAGGCGTCGTTAGATTAGGCGGGCATAGAGAAAATGGCGAAACAGGCTGGCAGTGCGCTAAGCGGGAAGCTTACGAAGAGGCTGGAATACGGCTCACCCCAACTAAGCCGCCGGCTACCTATTGGTATGAGTCTTCGAACAACCCGGAGTTAATGGCCGGAAGTTGGCACGAGTCGGACTGTGAGCCCCTTTTGGTCGGGAGAAGGCCCAATGGTCACGCGATAACTCCCATTTATTTAGCTTCTACTCAAGATGAGCCGGTTCCCATGATGGAAACGAAGGGCGTTTTGCTTCTAAGTCCGGATGATATTCGAAGGATCGCTTTCGCATCGGTGACGCTTGGTGAATACATTCAAGCTGGCGGAAAAGCGAACCTGAAAGAGGAGTTGCCGCTTCATCTGCCGTTGGAACCATTTCAGCAGCTTCGGCTGTTGGAGAGGTTAATCCGGATGCATCCGGAAATAGCAAATCCGTAGTGATTTCTCACATAATTTCATATTAATTTCATATTGGCATAGCCTCTCCTGTCCCTTATGATGGATAACGAGGGCATCATGAAAATTCTGGAAGATCAAGGAAACCTCGGAATCGGAAGAAGACGATAAGGAGGAAATACCGTAATGAAGCTCACGTTCGAACAGAAACAATCTATGCTCACCAAAGGGTATATCCACATTCCCGGCGTGATTCCACAAGTGATGATCGACCATGCAGTAAAACATATTAATCATTCCGTCGGACAGGGGATGCCGGTCGAACAGATGACGAAGTTCCGCGCGCAATCCTTCTGCCCGGAGCTGCAGGACAAACCGCCGATTACCGGCTTGTTCAACGACACTCCGGTTAAGGGGTTTGTGGAGGAGTTGCTCGGAGAAGGGATGACGAAACCGATCCGCGCCGGACAAGTCGCCTTGCGGTTTCCGACGCTGCAGGATCCGCCGGCAGTAAATAAGCCTCATCTGGACGGCATGTACTCTCCGACCAATGGCGTGAAGGAAGGAACAATCGGGAATTTTACGATGCTTGTCGGCGTGCTTTTAAGTCCGGTACGCACAAAGTTCACCGGCAATTTCACCGTATGGCCGGGGACGCATAAGATTTTCGAGCAGTATTTCCGCGAGCACGGGCCGGATTCGCTGCTAAACGGGATGCCGCCGGTCGAGATGCCCGAACCGGTTCAAACGATAGGGGAGCCCGGGGACGTGTTTCTCGTTCATTATCAGCTGGCGCATACGGTGGCATTAAATGCTTCCCCTAACCCAAGGTATGCGATATTCTTCCGCGTCAACCACGTCGAGCATGAGCTCGATTGGAGAGCGCCGATGCGCGATATTTGGCTCCATTGGCCGGGCGTACGGGAGATTATGCAGTAGTTTGAGAACCGTGATAAGCAGACAGTGTGTCTGCTCGTCACGGTTTTTTTTGTTAGACAAGAGAGGAAACGGTTACCGCACATGTGTAGGAATTCGCGGGAAAGGTGGTCAAGAGAGGTAACGGTTACCGCACATGAGCAGGTATTCGCGAGAAAGGTGGTCAAGAGAGGTAACGGTTACCGCACATGAGCAGGTATTCGCGAGAAAGGTGGTCAAGAGAGGTAACGGTTACCGCACATGAGTAGAAATTCGCGGGAAAAGCGGTCAAGAGAGGTAACGGTTACCGCACATGCGTGGAAATTCGCGGGAAAGGTGGTCAAGAGAGGTAACTGCTGCCGCTCGGGAATGATTGGGACGCTGTAATCATATCTTGATAGTAAAAGGCATAGTCTCTTAGGCAATGGCGCCTAGGCGGGAAGCGAGCGAGCGCACGCTTCCTTCCTGGGCGTTTGCCGTTTTCGGACGACTCCCTAGCTAGGAGGTGTGTGCAGTGGCTGGCCAACCGATCCGCGCGGTACCGCTGTCGGTCAGAGTCATTCCCAATGTCGACCCGGGCCTGGCGGCGCAGCTGTCGCTCCCGCCGGGCATCCGAAGCATCGGGCTCATTACGTCGACGATCGACGATGTCGGGTATACGGCGATCGATGAAGCGACGAAGAAGGCCGCCGTCGACGTGATTTACGCAAAATCATTTTATGCCGGCTCGGCGCACGCATCCGGTCCGCTGTCGGGCGAGTTTATCGGCATGCTCGGCGGGGCAACGCCGGCGGAGGTGGCAAGCGGGCTGCAGGCGGCCGTGTCGCTTATGGAAAGCGGCGCATGCTTCTACGCCCTGAATGAGGAAGGGACGCACGCGTATTACGCGCATGTCGTTTCCCGAAGCGGATCGTACTTGTCCGGCGTGGCCGGCATCGCGGAAGGCGAACCGATTGCGTATCTGATTGCGCCGCCGCTGGAGGCCGTATACGGTTTGGACGCGGCGCTGAAGGCGGCGGACGTCCGGCTTTGCGTGTTCTACGGCCCTCCAACGGAGACCAACTTCGGCGGCGGCCTGCTGACGGGCAGCCAATCCGCGTGCAGAGCCGCGGCCGAGGCTTTCGCCGAGGCGGTGGCGGGCGTTGCGAGGCAGCCGATCAAATGGTAAGGGGGAGCGGACATGAGGCAGCCGCCGTATTCGCTTGGCATGATTGAAACGTACGGCGTTCCGGCATTGATCGCGGCGGCGGACGCTGCTGCCAAGACGGCGGACGTCCGGGTGACAGCGGTTAACAAAGTCGATGCCGGCATCGTCACGATCTTTATTCTAGGCGATGTCGCCGCGGTGAAGGCGGCTGTCGCAGCCGGGGCTCAGGCCGCAGCCGGGGCAGGTAAGCTGTTGGGCACGCATGTCATTGCGAGGCCGGATGAAGCGGTGGCGCAATTGGTGAAGCCGGTTGCTGCGGAGAAAGGCGAAGACCGGGACGGTGGAAACGAATGAGATTGCTGGATTCGGATTTGCAGGCGATCCAAGAGGTTCGAAGCAGTCTGGCCGAAGCCAAGGCGGCGCAGAAGCAGCTGGAGAAACTGACGCAGCAGCAAGTGGACCGCATCATCGCGGCAATGGCAGCTGCAGCAGAGGAGCATGCGGAGCGGCTCGGCCTATTGGCCGTAGAGGAAACGGGCTTCGGCAAGCCGGCCGACAAGAAAGCCAAAAACCTGTTCGTCGCGCGCGACGTTTACGCCTCGATCAAGGAGATGAAGACCGTCGGCATCATCGGCAAGGACGAAGCGCGGCAGATATGGGAGGTGGCGCAGCCTGTCGGAGTCGTGGCCGCCATCGTTCCTTCGACCAACCCGACCTCGACGGTCTTGTTCAAATGCATGATCGCGCTGAAGGCGCGCAACGCGATCGTCATTTCTCCGCATCCTTCCGCGCTGCGGTGCTCTCAAGAAACGGCGAAGCTGATGCGTCATTCGGCGGAGGAAGCGGGTGCGCCCCCCGGCTTGATCCATTGCCTGTCGGTCCCGTCGATCGAGGCTTGCGGCGAGCTCATGAAGCATCGGTTGACGGATGTTATTCTGGCGACCGGCGGCGCAGGCATGGTAAAGGCGGCTTACAGCTCCGGCAAGCCCGCATATGGAGTTGGACCTGGCAACGTGCCGGTCTTTGTTCACCGCAGCGCGGACATTCCGCGCGCCGTGAGCCGGATCCTGCAGAGCAAAACGTTCGATTACGGGACGATTTGCGCCTCCGAGCAAGCGATCGTGGCCGATCAGCCGATCAAGTCCCGCCTAGTGGAGGAGCTGAAGAGGCAGGGAGCTTATTTGCTGAACGAGCGGGAGAAGCGACAGATCGCGGAGCTGATTTTGCGCGGAAACGGCCTAAACCCGCGGATTGTCGGTAAGTCGCCTCAGGCCATCGCTGATATGGCCGGCATTTCCGTGCCTTTGGAGACGAGCGTGTTGGTTGCCGAGGAAAAGGGCGTCGGTCTGGATTATCCATTTTCCGTCGAGAAGCTGTCGCCGATTCTAGCCTTGTACACGGTAAACGATTGTTTGGAAGGCGGGCGGCTCTGCACGGAGCTGCTGGAGCTCGGCGGACTCGGGCATACGCTCGGCATCCATTGCGGAGACGAAGCGGTCATTGAGGCGTTCGGACTGGAGCTGCCGGCGTCGCGTATCATCGTAAACGCCGGAACGACTTTCGGCGGAATCGGCGCCACAACGGGCATTTTGCCTTCGATGACGCTCGGATGCGGGGCTTACGGCGGCAACATCACATCGGATAATATCGGACCGCAGCATCTGATGAATCTAAAGCGGGTTGCTTTCGGTATTCGCGATATGCAGGTGGAACATGAGGCGGCCGAGCGATTGGCCCGGCAAGTGATTGGCACGCGCCAACTCGGCATTTCGCGGGAAGAGGTACTGGATATCGTGAAGAGCGTTCTTTCCCAAATGAAGCTTGGATAACTAGGAACAGCATTCCTAAGAGGAGGCATGGACGATGGCAGGCGAATATACGGCACTCGGTATGATAGAAACGAAAGGGCTGGTCGGCTCGATCGAGGCAGCCGACGCGATGGTGAAGGCGGCGAACGTCAGGCTGATCGGCAAGGTGCATGTCGGCGGCGGTCTGGTAACGGTCATGGTCAGGGGCGACGTCGGCGCCGTGAAAGCGGCAACGGATGCGGGCGCCGCCGCGGCGGAGAAGATCGGCGAGCTCGTGTCCGTGCATGTCATTCCTCGCCCGCATTCCGACATTGAGTTTATTTTGCCGAAGCTTGAAGGCTGATCCGGACCGCGATGAGGCTGATTACGGAAGCGGCGCTAAGGGCGGGGCTGGCGAAGGGACTTCCGAATCCGTACCCGGTCGAAGAAGGGGTTAAGCTGACGCCGGCCGCAGCGGATTTCTTGAGATCGCGAGGCATACGGGTCGAGCGAACGGCAGCGGCGGACTTCCGTGCAACGCCGCCGATCGGCAGAACGATCCCGGTAGGCGTATCCGGCCGCCACATCCATCTATCCGAGCCGCATGTCGAAGCGCTGTTCGGCGCCGGAGCCAAGCTGACCGTCCAGCGCGAATTGTCGCAGCCGGGCCAATTCGCGGCGAAGGAAACCGTGACGCTGGCGGGTCCGAAAGGCGTCCTCCGGAACGTGCGCGTTCTCGGTCCGGCGAGAGGGGCAACGCAAGCGGAAATCTCGCGAACGGACGGCTTCGCGCTGGGCGTTCAGCCGGATCTCCGGTTATCCGGCGATTTGGCAGGGACATCCGGCATTGCCGTTATCGGTCCTTGCGGCATGCTCGCGCTGCGGGAAGGGTTGATTGCCGCAAGGAACCACGTTCATATGTCGGTGGACGAGGCGGCTGCATTTGGAGTGAAGCACGGCGACAGGCTGCTGGTGCAGACGGTTTCATCGGCACGGCCGGTCATTTTCCCCGAAGTTATCGTAAGGGTGCACGAGCGCTTCGCGCTGGAGCTGCATCTCGACACGGACGAAGCGAACGCGGCGGGGCTGGCGACAGGCGATGCCGTACGGATGGTTGGGATCAACGGCGTTTACACGGGCTGAGCGAGGGGGGACCGCAGTTGGAGATGAAGCAGCTGGTGGAGTCCATCATCCGCGAGCTTGTCGGCAAGCTGCAGGAGGAAAAGGCGGCGAAGGAGCCTAGAGTGCTTTATCTGTTCAACGACAGCACCGCTCATGAAGCGTATGCCGACCATTTTATCCTGCTGCGGAAAAATGGCATCCACTATGACCGAATGTTTCTCGACGGAGTAACATCGGCATGGCTTGGCATGCATAAAGTAGAGTCGAGCGGTTCTGGACGGGTCATTGCCCAAGACGATTCCGCCCCTGCCCCGATCGAAATCCCGCTGGCGTACGATGGCCTCGTCATCCCGGAAATCTCGCTTGACGATGCGGGACGGATCGCGCTTGGCATGAAGGGCACGGTGGTATCGGAGCTGGCATTCGCCGCGCTAGTGACGGGAAAGTTTGTCGTCGTCGGTGACGACAGCCCAGGGTTAACTCGTGCCGACCGCCGTACATTGAAGGCGCTAGAGCTGCCTGAACCTTACCGGAAGCTGTTTCGCTATTACAAGAGCGAGATGCAGATGTACGGGGTTTATTTTGCCCCTTCGAAGGAGCTGGCGACGTGGGTTGCAGACCGATTCGGTATGAAGGCTGGCGAGGAGAAGGACGACGCGAGGGATCCGGCCGGTTTTGAAACCGGTACCGGCATAGAGCGGTTTGAAGGAAAGCTGCTAACCGCCGAATGGGTACGCGAGCGGACAAGAAGCGGGCGCATCGCTTGCATTGAGGCAGGCAAGGGGACGATCGTGTCGCCGCTGGCGAAGGATATGCTCCGGGAGCAAGGCATCGAAGTCCGAATGACGGATGGAGGGTGAGCGGCCTATGATGTTCGGCAAGGTAATCGGAAGCATCTGGGCGACCCAGAAGGAAGAAGGGATGGACAATTTGAAGCTGATGGTCGTTCAGCCGATCGATTTTGGCGGGAAGCCGGCGGGGCAGACGGTCATCGCCGCCGACCGGATCGGGGCCGGCGTGGGAGAGCAGGTCGTCATCTCAAGGGGCAGTCCGGCCCGCGCGCTGTTCGGCGGCCGAAACGTCCCGATCGACGCGATGATTATCGGCATCGTGGACAGCTTCGATGTCGCATCTCTGGATGGAACGGAGGACGCATGATGGAGCAGGGCAAGCAGCGCGTCATCCAGGAGTATGTGCCGGGCAAGCAGCTGACGCTCGCCCATGTGATTGCCAATCCCGACCCCATTCTGTACACGAAGCTTGGCATCGAGGAAGCGAGCGCGATCGGCATTCTCACGCTAACGCCGACCGAGACGGCCATTATCGCGGCGGACGTGGCGACGAAAGCCGCGCATGTCGGCATCGGCTACTTGGACCGGTTTACCGGCTCGCTCGTCATCGTCGGCGAGGTATCCGCCGTCAGCATGGCTATCGAGGCCGTGAACGTCTTTCTGGCCGAAAAGCTGCATTTCACGATCGCGCCGCTGACAAGGTCGTGAGAGGCATGAGGAAAATCATGATCATCGGCGCGATCGGGTCGGGCAAATCAACGCTCATCAAGCGGCTGTTCGGCGAGCAGGATGCGGCCCTTAAGACGCAGTCGCTCGTGTACCGGGACTGGCTCATCGATACGCCGGGCGAATACAGCGAGAATCCGCTGTATTACCGCGCCTTAATGGCTACTTCGCATGAAGCGTGCGCGCTTGTGCTCGTGCAGGATGCGACGCGGACGCGAAATTATTTTCCGCCGGGCTTTGCAGGGGGGTTCCCGATTCCGGCGATCGGCGTCATCACCAAAATGGACGCGGCCGAGGCGGACGGCGAACGAGCCGCGATTCTGCTTCGGCAGTCGCTCCCGGCGGGCAGCGAAATTTTCTGCACTTCTTCCTTGAATATGCTTGGCTTGGAGGAGCTTCGCGCCAAGCTTCTTTCATTCGTATCCAAGGCGTGACGGAGGGATAGGGCATGCTGAGCGAATTATGCAGGCATCATACGGCGCTGTCTGCCGATGACGTAACGATGATCGAGGATCTGGCCCGCCATTTGCAGTGGATCGCCGACGTGTCCCGGTCCGATGTGTTCATCGACTGCCCGCTTGCGGACGAACGCATGGCGCTCGTCGTTGCGCAGGCGCATCCGTCCACGGCAATCTCGCTCTACAAAACGTCCGTTGTCGGTCAATACGCCCATTTCCGCAATGAACCTGCCGTCATGTTCACCTTGATGTCGGGCAAGCCGATGCTCGGCTCCCGCGGTCTGTCGCAGGAAGGCATCGCCATGCAGCAAAACGTCGTACCGATCCATGCCAAGCGGGGATGCGTCATTGGTGCTCTCATCCTCGAATCGGACATTACCAAGCACGTCGAGCAGGAGCGGAACGTGGAACGGCTGATGGAAACGACGGAGCGGCTAGGCGAAACGCTGCTCTCGCTGGCGATGTCGGAAGGCGGCATGCAGTCGCTCATGCAGGAAGGGATCGTGCTTTTCGATGAGGAAGAAATCGTCACCTATACCAATCCTCAGGCCAAAAGGCTGCTGCTGGAAATGGGCCATCGCGGCAATGCCGAAGGCTGTCCTGTCGGCGGTTTGTTCGACGGTCGGCTGAGCAGCGCCCGCATGCGGGAACAGACGGATGTTTTTCGCGGCGAATTCCGGTTCGGCCACGTGACGTTCGAGCTCAAGGCGCTGTCCCTGTTCCGGGAGCAGCGGATGGTCGGCGGCTTTATTCTGATCCGCGACTTATCGGAGCTCAAGGAGAAGGAGAAGCAGCTGATGATCAAGTCGGCCGTCATCAAGGAGATCCATCACCGCGTCAAAAATAACTTGCAGACCGTGTCGGGTCTCCTCCGGATGCAAATGCGGAGAACGCAGCATGAGGAGGTACGGAGCGTCTACCGGGACAGCATCAACAGGATTAACAGCATCGCGGTGATCCATGAGATGCTTGCCTTTGAAGGCATCGAGCACAGTATTCCGTTCAAAGAGGTCGCGGAGCGGATCGCCAAAAACATCCTCGCATCCTCTGCGAAGCCGGATCAGCGTATACATGCCGCCGTCGGCGGCGACGGGTTGATTTTGCCGTCGGAGCAGGCGATGACGCTGGCGCTGGTGCTGAATGAGCTGGTGCAAAATTGCGTCATTCACGCATTCCGCGAGCGCCTGGACGGCGAAATCGAGATCGAGCTGCGAATCGCGGGCGGAGAAGCCCAGATTCATGTATCGGATAACGGCATCGGCATGTTGGATCCGGCCGCCGAGCCGAACGGGAGGAAGGGACATATCGGCCTTCAAATATGCGAAACGCTCGTTCAAGAAAATCTTGGGGGCCTGCTCCGAATTGCTTCAGGGCCGCTTGGTACTCGTGTCTTCATTGCATTCCCGCTGGCGGAAGCGGATGGACGGAAGGAGGAAGAAGGGTGAAGCACGCGATTGTTATCGTGGACGACGATCCCATCATCAGGATGGATATTCGCGAAATGCTCGAGGAAGAGGGCTACCACGTCGTCGGCGAAGGGAAGAACGGCCAAGAGGCGGTGGAGCTTGCCGCGCGTTTGAAGCCCGATCTTGTCATTATGGACGTGAAAATGCCGGTCATGAACGGGATCAAAGCGACCCGCATTATTCAGGGCATGCAGGAGCTCGGCACCTCCGTCCTCCTGCTGACGGCGTACAGCCAGAAGGAATTGGTGCAGGAGGCCCGCGAGGCCGGCGTTATTGCATATCTGGTGAAGCCGGTCACGGAGGCGGACTTGATTCCGGCCGTCGAAATTGCTCTGAGCCAGAAGGCGCGATTTGACGGTCTCAGGCGCGACCTCAAGCAGCTGCGGCAGTCGCTGGAGGAACGGAAGTGGGTAGAGAAAGCGAAGGGCGTGCTCATGAAGCGCTTCGGACTGGATGAGCAGGAAGCGTATGCGAGGCTGCGCGACCTGAGCATGGCCGAGCGCGTGCCTCTGCCCGAACTGGCTGCGCGCTTTCTGGCGGAGGGAAGCGGGTGAAGGAGCAGTGGATCGCCAGCGTGGGCATCGACATCGGAACGAGCACGACCAAGCTGATCGTCAGCCGGCTGCGGCTGGTCCGCGTCTCAAGCGCGGCGGCGATGCCTAGGTATGAAATCCCGGAGCGGCAATTGCTCTATGCGAGCCCGATCCACGGCACGCCGCTGAAGGGCGAGGATGAGCTGGATGCGGATGGCGTCTGGGCGATCGTGACGGACGAATACCGGAACGCGGGCATCAGGCCGGGCGAGCTGAAGTCGGGAGCCGTGATCATTACCGGCGAAACGGCGACCAAGCGGAACGCGCGGGAGATGATTCACCGGCTCGCCGAGCGTGCCGGTGACTTCGTCGTTGCCGCGGCGGGCGCGAATTTGGAAGGACTGCTTGCGGGCAGGGGCGCCGGCGCGGAAGCGTTGTCCATGGAGACGAGGGAAGCGGTCGCGAACATCGATATCGGAGGCGGGACGGCCAATGTGGCGGTATTCCGGCGGGGAAATCCGATAGGCACCGTCACGTTTCATGTCGGGGGCCGATTAATTAGAATTGACCGGGATGGCACGGTGGCTGCCGTTTCCCCTTCCATCCGGCCTTGGCTCGGTGCTCGCGGCTTTGTCGTTGAACCGGGGCATAAGGTGAGCATGGGGATGTTGGAGAGGATATGCGCGGCCATGTGCCGGGACATGTTGGATGCCGTGGCCGGGGTCTCGGAGCCGTCACGGGATGCCGCATGGAAGAAGCTCCTTGTCGGAGAAAGCGGCGCGATGCCGCGCATGCCGGCCATCGAGGCGTGGACGTTCTCGGGCGGCATCGGGCATCTTCTGATGGAAAGTCCGCCGCCGGTCTCGATGGCCGAAGCCGCCGCCTATGGCGATATCGGCCCGCTGCTTGCGCATTCGCTGCGGGTTTGCCTGCCGCAATATGCCATCCGGCTCGAGAAGCCGACGCAAACGGTCCGAGCGACCGTCATCGGCGCGGGGATGCAGAGTACCGTGATTAGCGGCGCCACGGTCCATATAGATGCGCGGCTGCTGCCGATCCGCAGCTTGCCCGTACACAAGCTTGCCCTGCCGGTGGAAGCGGACAACGCTGGGCAGGAGCTGCTTGCGGAAGCGGTCGCCGATGCGATGCGGCTCTGCGCCGGCCTTTATGATCGCGGCGCTTCTCCGCCGTTCGCGCTTGCGCTCACCGGCTTGAAGACGGTCTCGTACGCCGCCGTTCTGCGGCTGGCCGAGGCTATTTTGCATAGCTATACGTCGGCCTTCTCGGGCAGCGAGATCCTCGTCGTCGTCTGCGAGCAGGACATGGCGCAATCGCTGGGGCAGTCGCTTCAGCTCCGGGCCGGCGAGCGCCTTTCCGTCATCTGCGTTGATCAAATCGCGGTGGAACACGGTGATTTCATCGATCTCGGCGAGCCGCTGCCGGGCAGGATGATTCCGGTCGTCGTGAAGACGCTTGCGTTCCAATCGGGCTTCAAGGGGGGATAAGAGCATGAAGCTGAGCACGAATCTGTTCGGGAAGTCGTACCGCTTCCGGGATTTGAAGGCGGTGATGGCCAAAGCGAACGAAGAGAAATCCGGCGATCAGCTGGCCGGCATCGCGGCCGAGGATGCCAAGGAACGCGTGGCCGCGAAGCTAGTGCTCTCCGAGATCACGCTCGGCGATCTGCGCGATCATCCCTTGATTCCACCCGAGGATGACGAAGTGTCCCGGGTAATCGAGGAGGCGGTGAACGAGCGGGTTTTCGCGGAGATCCGGCATTGGACCGTCGGCGAATTGCGGGAATATTTGCTCCGGCAGGAGACCGGCGGGGAACAGCTTCGCCGGATCGGCCGCGGCTTGACGAGCGAGATGGTGGCGGCGGTTGCGAAGCTGATGAGCAACCTTGACCTGATCCAGGCCGCAGCGAAGGCGGAGGTGGTGACGGCATGCAACGGCACGTTGGGGCATAGGGGCGTGCTTGCCGGACGGGCGCAGCCGAATCATCCCTCCGATAGCATCCAAGGCGTGAAGGCCTCGCTCTTCGAAGCCTTAAGCTACGGCATCGGCGATGCCGTGATCGGTGTCAATCCGGTGATTGATTCGGGAGACAGCGTCCGGAGCTTGTTGGAAGCAACCAAGGACGTGATGACGAAGTGGGAGATTCCGACGCAGAACTGCGTGCTCGCCCATGTGAAGACGCAGATGCGCGCCATCCGCGGCGGAGCGCCGGCGGATTTGATTTTCCAGAGCCTGGCGGGTACGGAGAAGGGGAACGACGCCTTCGGTATAAACGTGGAGCTGCTCGACGAGGCGAACGAGCTTATTCATAGGCAGGGCACGGGTGCTGGGCCGAACCTGTGGTATTTCGAGACGGGGCAAGGGTCGGAGCTGTCGAGCGAAGCCCATCACGGCGTCGATCAGCTAACGCTGGAAGCTAGATGTTACGGGCTGGCGCGGCGGTACCGGCCGTTCATGATCAATACGGTCGTCGGCTTTATCGGCCCTGAGTATTTGTACGACAGCCGGCAGGTGATCCGCGCGGGGCTTGAGGATCATTTTATGGGGAAGCTGCACGGGCTGCCGATGGGGGTCGATGTCTGCTATACGAACCATATGAAGGCGGATCAGAACGACATGGACAATTTGGCGGTGCTGCTGACGGCCGCCGGGGTCAATTTCCTGATTGGCGTCGCGATGGCGGACGACTGCATGCTCAATTATCAATCGACGAGCTATCACGATATCGCTACGCTGCGCGAGACGCTGGGCCGGAGACCGGCGCCGGAGTTCGAGAAATGGCTGGTCCGAATGGGGCTGATGGAGAACGGCAAGCTAACGCCGCTCGCGGGCGATCCGAGCCTGTTCATGTGAGGAGGATTGGGGCATGCAGTCATCGAAACTGGCATTGGAGCAGCTGGTCGATCGCGTAATGGCGGAGTTGGAGAAGCGGATTGCGCCGCGTGCCGCGGATCAGGATGCCGCTGGCGCAGCCGGCACAGGCGAGTTCGGCGGGAAGGCGGCAGAAGGAAACGCCAATGGAGGAGCAGTCGGCGAGAAGGCTTCGACGGCGGACGTCAGTGGCGCGGGCGGCGATAAGGCCGCCGCAGGCGGTGCGAACGACGATTCCGCTGAGGCAGCGGAATCGGAGGCCGACGGCGGGTCATTCGGCGTCCGGGCCTCGCATGTCCCTCATCCCAAATGGGAGGAAGGGTTGACGGAGCTGCTCGCAAGCACGCCTGCGCGAATCGGCGTATGGCGTGCGGGAACGCGGCCGCTTACGAGGGAGCTGCTGAAATTCCGCTATGACCACGCCGCGGCGGTGGACTCGATTTACGGCACCGTAAGCCAGCCGCTGCTGGATCGGTTCGGGCTGTTCACCGTTGAGACCTGCTACGGGAATACGGAGAACTATTTGAAACGGCCGGATCAGGGAAGGATCATTACGGAGGAAGGCGCTGCGCTCATTCGTGCGACATGCAAGCGGAAGCCGCAGGTGCAAATCGTCGTCTCCGACGGGTTAAGCGCCAATGCGGTGAGTGCGAATCTCGAGGATGTTTACATGTCTTTGATAGATTCGCTGCGCGTGCAAGGGCTTGCCGCGGGCACGCCGTTCTTCGTGCGCGGCGGACGCGTGGCGGTCATGGACCACATCGGCGAGCTGCTGGAGCCGGAGGCGCTCGTCCTATTGATCGGCGAGCGGCCAGGGTTGGTCTCGTCGAAGTCGCTTAGCGCGTACATGTGCTACAGGCCGAGGCTTGGTACGGTGGAGAGCAGCCGGACGGTGCTGTCCAATATTCATGAGGGCGGAACGCCCCCGGTAGAAGCGGGCGCGCATATCGGCACCATCGTCCGCGCCATGCTGGAGCAGCGTACAAGCGGCGTCCATCTGGATATTTAGACAGGGACGGCCACCTTGCTCGTCATTCTACTCAAAGTGCGGTAACAGTTACCTCTCTTGACCTCACACTCGCGGCTTTGCCGCACATGTGTGGTATCAGTTACCGCTCTTGACCTCACGTTCGCCGCTTTACCGCACATGTGCGGTAACAGTTACCTCTCTTGACTCACGTTCGCCGCTTTGCCGCACATGTGCGGTAACAGTTACCTCTCTTAACCTCACGTTCGCCGCTTTGCCGCACATGTGCGGTAACCGTTACCTCTCTTCACCGCACATTCGCCGACTTGCTTCACATGTACGGTAACGGTTACCGCTCTTGACCTCACATTCGCCGCCTTGCCGCACATCTGCGGTAATGGTTACCTCACTAGGCCCGCCTCGAGCTAAATCCGACTGCACCTAAACGATTAGGTGCAGTCTTTTTTATTGCTCACGGAACCTAAAAAAAACACAAGCGCAAGAAAAGCGATTCCATTGTTGCTTCACCCGCCAGCGGCTAGGATGAGAGTATGCACAAACAAGCTGCTGGCGAGGAGGGATGGCTGTTGCTCGGATTCATCTGGAAGTACCGGACGCTGTATCTGCTTTCGATCCCAGGCATACTTTATTTTCTCGTGTTCAAATACGTGCCGCTGCTCGGATCGGTGATTGCGTTCCAGAATTACAATCTGTTCGCCGGCTTCAGCGGAAGCCCTTGGGTCGGTTTCGAGCATTTCGAGCGCATGTTCCAGCATTACGACTTTCTGCGCATATTGAAAAACACGCTGGTGCTCGGCGCTCTCGATATATCGCTCGCGTTCACGGCGCCGATTATACTGGCCTTGCTATTAAACGAGGTCCGTTTAGTCCTCTATAAGAAGATCGTGCAGACCATTGTCTACGCGCCGCACTTCTTGTCGTGGGTCATCGTCAGCGGCATCTTCGCGGGCATGCTGTCGCCCACCTCCGGCATAGTGAATGCGATCGTCGGCTGGTTCGGCATAGATCCGATTTATTTTCTCGGCGAGAACGGCTATATCCGCTCCATTCTGGTTGGCTCCGGCTTGTGGCGTGACGTAGGCTGGGGGACGATCATCTATCTCGCCGCTTTGACCGGCATCAATCCCGAGCTGTACGAAGCGTCCGAGATCGACGGCGCAGGCCGATGGAAGCAAACGCTGAAGATCACGCTGCCGTCGCTGCTCCCGGTGATTACGGTGCTCTTTCTTCTGAAGATCGGCGACTTCATGGATTACGGCTTCGAACGGGTCTTCGTCTTCCAGAACCCGCTCAACGTTACGAATAGCGAAATTTTGGACACCTATATCTACAAAGCTGGCTTGAAGCAAATGCAATACAGCTACGCGACCGCAATCGGGCTGTTCAAATCGGTCGTCGGCTTGTTCCTGCTGGTGATCGCCAACTCGTTAAGCCGCAAAGCGACCGGAGAATCGTTGTATTGAAGGAGGAGTGGCAGTGATCAGGCGCGAGCATTGGAGCAGAAAGCTGTTCCTCGTTGCGAACTATTTACTATTGACCGGATTGTCGCTCACGATGCTGCTGCCGTTCTTGAACGTAATCGCGCAATCGTTCAGCGGCGCAGCAGCGATCGATCGGGGCGACGTCATGTTTTGGCCCGTCGATTTTACGCTGAATTATTATCGCTACGTGTTCGATGACATCTCGATCTGGCGCGCATTCGGCATTACCGTTTATATTACGGTGCTCGGAACGCTTATCAATTTGACCGCCACCTCGTCGCTTGCCTACCCGTTGTCGCGGGCCGAATACGTCGGTCGCAAGTACGTGCTGCTGTTCATTCTGATGACGATGATTTTTACGGCGCCGCTTATCCCGCAATTTATGCTGATGAGAGAAATTCATTTGATCAATACGCTCTGGGCGCTCATGATCCCGACGGCGATCAGCGCGTTTAACCTCATTGTGCTGCGGTCGTTCTTCGTGCAAATTCCGACGGAGCTGATCGACAGCGCCCGGATTGACGGCTGCGGCGAGCTCAGGATACTCCGAAGCCTGATGCTCCCTCTGTCCAAGCCCGCGCTTGCGACGATCGGCATTTTCTATTCGGTGACGAACTGGAACAAATATATGGACGCGTTGTATTATTTGAATGACCGCAGGCTCTATCCCTTGCAGGTGAAGCTGAGGGAGCTGCTGATCAACGACGATTTGGTCGATACGGGCAATCTGCCGTTCGATATCGCGTCGCAGTCGGTGCAGGGCGTGCAGATGGCCGTCATTCTTGTGGCGACGCTGCCGATTATTTTGCTGTATCCGTTCTTGCAGCGCTATTTCATTAAGGGCATGCTGATTGGATCGATTAAATCGTAAGGGTCTCACATTTTTCTATAAATATAAAAAAACGACAAGTCAAGCCAATCGAACTCCATTGTGACCGCGCATCTTCCGTACCTATACTGAGGGTGAGTTTTGAAAGCGCTCTATTGCGCCACTACCGACTGAGGAGATGAGGGGGATTCTATGAAAAAGCTATTCATACTGGCTACGGTTCTCGCAATATCCGTCTCGATGCTGTCAGCCTGTTCCAAGAACAACAATGAGCCGTCGAAAGCGGCGAATACCCCGGCGAACGCGCCTGCCAACACAGAGGCTGCGAACAAGCCGGAAGAAACGGCGGCGGCCGTACCGACGAAGTTCTCGATTTCCATGCGGACGCTGAACGTGCCTTACGTGGAACAGAATCCGGACATCAACAGCGACAAGTACGTGCTCGAGCTGGAGAAAATGACGAACACCGACCTCGACATCAGGCTGATCCCGCATAACGAGTACCAGGACAAAATGATTCAAATGTTCGCGACGAACGACATTCCCGACGTGGTGCAGGGCAGCGGCGGCATCAGCGGACAAGAACTGGCGGGAGCCGTGCAGAACGGCGTGTTTATGCCGCTGAACGATCTGCTTCAGGAGCACGGGCAAAATTTGCTTAAGTTCCTCCCGAAAGCGGCTTGGGATCGGCTGACGGACGCGAAGACCGGCAACATTTACGGCATTCCGGAAGTACTGAGCAATCCGTCGCGGCGGGCGACGTGGATCCGGACGGACCTGCTGGAGAAGGCCGGCAAGCAGATTCCGAAGACGGTCGAGGAAACGCTGGACGTGCTGCGCGCGTTCAAGGAGCTTGGCGTCGAGCATCCGTATATGGGCCGCAAAAACTTCAAATATTCCGATACGTTCTTCGGTTCGTACGACGTCTTCGGCTATTTGAACCAATTCAAGCAGTTCCCGGACGGCAACGTGAAGCCGAGCTTCTTCGACGAAGCGGGGATGAAGAAAGCGATCGGCGTCTACAAGACGATGTTCGACGAAGGCTTGATCAGCAAAGAATTCGCTACGATCGAAAGCGCGGACTTCAAGAGCATCATCACGAGCGGCAAAGCGGGCATGTGGTCCATGAACGCCAATGAGCTGCCGATCTGGGGCACGCAGCTGATGACGAACGTGCCTGGCGCGAAGGTAGCGCTCATTCCTTCTCCGATCGGCGACGACGGCAAGGGCGGCTATGCCCACTACAATCCGGTGACGCGTTCCTACTTTATCAACGTCAACGCTAAAGACAAGGCGGCCGATATCATTAAGTTCTTCGACTGGATGGTCAGCGAGCAGGCGCAAAACTTCTTCAGCTACGGCATCGTGGGCGAGGATTACAAGAACGACGGAGGCACGATTACCTATACGCCGCCTACGGACGAGGCAGGCACGAACAAGCAGCGCTACTTGAATTATTGGCTGTGGATGGTTCAAGATACGACTTACAACAAGCGCATCGCCGAACTGTCGGAACCCGGCAAGCAAATGGTCGACGCATTCGACAACCTGCTTACGAAGGAAGGGCGCAGAGGCATCGAATTCGATCCGCGTCTCGATGCTCTAATTAAATATCCGGATTTGAGCCCGCTGTCCGACCAGCTGCCGCCGCTTGTTCTAGAGCATGTGCTGAAAATGGTGTACGGCAAGGAGCCGATCGATAATTACGGCAAAGTGCTGGAGGAATATCTGTCCAAGGGCGGCAACGAAGTGATCGAGGAAGCGACAGCCCGTTTCAACAGCAAAGAAAACGCTTTCGAATAAACGCCTGCATGCACTAGAATTGAAGATACGAGATTGAGAAGATGCTCTTCCCGCCCCCGGCGAGGGAGCATCTTGCTCCTTTCTGAATCGTTCAACGTGCTAACGAGGAGGGCCCATCCATGTACCGCATACTTGTCGTCGACGATGAACCGATGATCCGCAAAGGACTGCAGAAGCTGATCAGCGAAGCCGACCCTTCCATTTGCCAGGCCGAGACGGCCGACAACGGCGCCGACGCGCTCGAGAAGATCGCCGCGAGCCGTCCCGATCTGCTGTTCACCGATATTAAAATGCCGAAGATGGACGGCCTGGAGCTGTGCCGCCTCGTCAATGAGCGGTTTCCCGATTTGCCGGTCGTGGTCATATCGGGCTACGGCGATTTTGAGTATGCCCGGCAATGCCTGTCCTATGGCGTGAAGGAATATTTGCTGAAGCCGGTGACAAAGGCGGCCGTGGTTAAGACTGTCGCGAAACTGATTTCAGGTCTTGAAGCGCGGCGCCAGGCCGCCTATATTCCGCTGTCCGTAACGGAGGAGTGGCTGGAGCAGCTGCAGGAGGCCATCTGGCATTTGAGGCCGGATGCCATCAAGACGGCTATCGCGGGCATGGAGCGTTATTGCACGGCAAACAAGCTCGATTCACTAATGCTGGGCGAGCTTACGCACGAACTTGCGGGCAAATTGACGGACCGTTTGAACGCGCGCGACGTGTACCCGTTCGAGCGGCCGCAGCGTCTGTCGGGCCAGGAGCCTGCTGCCGCGTTCGCTTGGCTTTATGAAGCGGTTATCGGCATGATGGAGCAATTGCGGTTGAAACGGAAAGGCAACTTGAAGGAGCCGGTCGAGGAAGCCAAAGCGTACATCGAGCGGCATTTGGACCGCGAGCTGTCGCTGGAAGAGGTAGCCGACAAGCTCGGACTCAACGCGTCTTATTTTAGCCAGCTGTTCAAGCAAATGACGAATGAAACCTTCGTGCAATACAGAACGAGACGGCGGATGGAGAAGGCCAAGCGCCTGCTCTCGATGCCGCATCAGAAAATTACGGACGTCTCCGCCGCGGTCGGCTTCGCCGATCACCCGCACTTCACGAAGACGTTCAAGAAATACAGCGGGCAAACGCCATCCGAGTACCGGGAAACGCTGGGTATCCGGGGATGAAGATGAGCCTGTTCCGAAAGCTGTTTCTCTATTTCACCATCGTTATCCTTTTCTCGCTGTCCACGGTCAGCGTCTTCACCTACCTGAAGTCGTCCGCGGCGATCGACAAGCAGGTCGAGAAGTATATTTCCACCGTCATCGAAAATGCGGGCGCGCAGACGGACCTGCAGCTCGAAACGTTCGAGCGGGTGAGCAATTCGGTGCTGTCGCACCAGTCGGTCAAAAAGTTTCTGGACATGGATCCGAAGGACAGCTACGAGTATTACAGGTTTACGAAGGAAATTCGTCAGGATGTCTTCTCGAAAATCTTCATCACGTATCCGACGCAGATTCATATGATGTACATTTTAGGCGAGCATGGACGGTCGATTTTCGATCAGAATCAGAGCTTCTCTTCGTTGTCGGTCGATCCGTCGGCCCGGTATGCGGAGTTGAAGGCGAAGACGCCGGACAACGGCGAAATCGCCATTGTGAACACGGCGTTGATGAACGGCGAGCAGGTCGTTACGATAGCCCGCAAGATTAGAGGCTATACGTCCTATGCGGTAAAAGGGATTCTCGCCATCGAGCTGAACGAAAGCCAGCTGTCGGCGCTATGGAACAATGTCGATCTCGGGGAGAACGGCTTCTTCTTTATTCTCGACGCAACGGGAGCCGTCGTCTACGCGCCGGACGCGGCAACGCGAAGCGAACTGGTGAAGACCGGCCTCGGGCAGCGGATTGCGGGCGGAGAGAATACTCGGTTCATGGAGAGCGTGAACGGGAAAAGGATGCTCATCGTCTCGCACAAATCCGCTTATTCCGGTTGGAGCTTGGCAGTGTCGATGCCGCTCGACGAGCTGCGCGAGCCGATCTCGGGCATCCGCTCCACGACCGTGACCGTCGGCCTCGCGACGCTGGCGATCGCGCTGGTGCTGGCTTTTCGTTTCGGCAACTCGATCGTGCGCCCGATCCGGACGCTCAAGAACGGAATGCGCGAGACGGAGAAGGGTAACTGGATGCGCATCGAGTCGAAGCAGCGCGACGATGAAATCGGCGGCCTCATTCACAGCTATAACTTAATGGTCAGCCGGCTGTCGGATATGATCGAGCGGGTATACGACTCTGAACTGAGCAGCCAGAAGACGAAGCTCCAGCTGCAGGAGATCGAGCTTGAGCGGCAGCGGGCGGAGTTTCAAGCGCTGCAGCTGCAGATCAATCCCCACTTCCTGTACAACACGCTGGAGACGATCAATTGCTACGCGATCGTGCAGGATTCGGACGACATTTCCGAGATGGTCGAGGCGATGGCGTTCATGCTCCGTTATTCGGTCCAGACGAACCTCGAAGAGGTGACGCTGGCTAACGAGCTGAATCATGTACGCCATTACTTGATGATCCAGAAGCACCGGATCGGACATGATTTCGAGATCGAGGTCGTAACGCCGCCGTCGCTGCTGCTCTCGCGCATGGTGCGGCTGACGCTGCAGCCGATCGTGGAAAATATTTTTCAGCATGCGTTCGCGGACGGGTTCGAGCCGAGGCACTACATCCGTATCGATACCCGCATGGAGGGCGGTGAGCTGCTCGTAATCGTAGAGGATAACGGCGTCGGGATGACGGAAGAAAAGCTTGAGAAGCTGAAAGAACGGCTGGAACGGAACCGCCTGGTTGAGGAACGGGCGGAGAAACGCGGACGCCGGGGCGGCATTGGGCTGGTGAACGTTCACCGGCGCATTCAGATGGTATACGGCGATGAATTCGGGCTGCGGATCGAGAGCGCGCTCGGCGAAGGGACGCGAATCGTGCTTCGAATGCCGAAGGAGGCCTGTCCGGTGCCGAAGCCGGAATCGAGGCTGGAATCGACGGCTAAGCCGCGGTCTGCGTCAGCCTAACGATAAGAGAGGAAGGCGATGGGAATGGCTATTGATTTATCGGGAAAAGCCGCGCTCGTAACGGGAGCCGGCGGCGGCATCGGGAGAGCGATTGCGGTGAAGCTGGCCTCTGCCGGAGCGAGTGTGGCGCTGAACTATTTGAATAGCCGGGAGGCGGCCGAAGAGGCGGTTGCGGCTATACGGGCCAATGGAGGAACGGCGGTGGCGATTCAGGCAGACGTCTCGAAGGCGGAGGAGGCGGCGCGGCTCGTAGAAGAAGCGGAGCGCGCGTTCGGTCGTCCGGTCGACCTGCTGATCAACAATGCAGGGCATCTTGTCCAGCGGCTGCCGAACGAGGAGATGACGGAGGAGTTGTACGGACGCGTGATGGATGTGAACCTCAAGAGCGCCGTATTCGTTACGAAGGCGGTCATTCCGGGCATGAAAGCGGCAGGAGGAGGCTGCATCGTGAACATGACGTCCGTTGCCGCGCATAACGGCGGCGGGCCAGGCGCCTCGATTTACGCCGCGAGCAAAGCCGCCGTGCTGGCGTATACGAAGGGGCTCGCGAAGGAGCTTGCCGCAAGCGGCATCCGCGTCAACTCCATCTCGCCCGGCTTCATAGGCAACACGGCGTTCCATGCGACGTTTACGCCCGCCGCCGCGAGGGAAGCGACGATTCAGAGCATTCCGATGCGCAGGGAGGGAACGCCGGAGGACGTGGCAGGCGTTGCGCTGTTCCTCGTTTCCGATTTATCCGCCTATCTAACCGGAGAGACGATTGAAGTTAACGGCGGCATGTACATGCGCTGACGCGCGGCGCGCCATGCCTGAAGAAGAACCAACAACGACGAGCAAAGAGAGGGATTGGCATGTCCAAGCTTTTCGAACCGGCCAGCGGATTGCTGACCGTGCCTTACGAACCGAACGAGCAATCCGAATTGCGGGAAAATCCTCCGAGATTTACCTGGATGCCGGCAAAACCCGAGAATGACCGTTACGTGCTGCAGGTGTCTTCTTCCGGAAGCTTCGAGCCGGATGCTACGGAGACGATCGGCCCGATTCCTTATAATTTTTATACCCCGGATCGGGATTTCGAGCCGGGTACTTATTATTGGCGTTACGCGCTGTCGGAAGAGACGGGAATGGGCCGTGAGGCTTCGTCTAATTGGAGCCGCGTCAGGTCTTTCACCGTTCCGGAGCATGTCCCCTCGACGCCTTTGCCTTCCCGGGGTGCGAGATATTCAGCGGCAGGCGCCGCGCATCCGCGGCTTTGGCTGCAGCCTTGCCGCGTCGAAACGTTCCGAGAGCGAATCCGCAGGGACGCTTCCGCGTGCGGATGGGACGTTTTTTACGAAAAGTCGGTTCGGCCGTGGATGGAGAGAGAACTGATCGCCGAGCCGGAGCGGTATCCGGACAACAAACGCGTCGCCAAGCTGTGGCGCAAAATGTACATGGACTGCCAGGAGACGCTCTATGCGATTCGCCATCTTAGCGTCGCGGGCGTGCTGCTGGAGGATGCGGAGATCATCCGTCAAGCCAAACGCTGGCTGCTCCATGTCGTCTCTTGGGATCCCCGCGGCACGACCTCCCGGGATTACAACGATGAAGCAGCCTTCCGGATCGCCGGGGCAGTGGGTTGGGGTTATGACTGGCTGCATGGCTCCCTGTCGGAGGAGGAGCGTACGGCAGTGCGCGCGAATTTGTTCGAACGAACCGAGCAGGTCGCCCATCACGTGATCGAACGCTCGCGCATCCATCGCGTGCCGTACGACAGTCACGCGGTGCGGTCGCTCTCCTCCGTGCTTGCGCCTGCTTGCATCGCCATGCTGCATGAGGAGCCGCAGGCGAGGGAGTGGTTCGACTATACGCTCGATTATTTCGCCTGCCTCTATTCGCCTTGGGGCGGGCAGGACGGCGGCTGGGCGGAAGGACCGATGTACTGGACGACCGGCCTGGCTTACTTGATCGATGCCTTCAATCTAATCCGCGGCTACGCCGGCATCGACTTGTTCAGCAGGCCGTTCTTCGCGCATACCGGCGATTTCCCGCTTTATGTGCACAGTCCCGATACGGTGCGGGCCAGCTTCGGCGACCAGTCGACGCTCGGCGAGCCTCCGAGTCTGAAGACCGCCTACAATATCCGCCAGTTCGCGGGCTTAACGGGCAACGGGCTGTACCAATGGTATTACGAGCAGGTAAAGGTGCGGGATAGGGATGCGGATACGAAGTTTTACAATTACGGGTGGTGGGATTTCCGGTTCGACGATTTGCTTTACCGCCATGATTATCCGGATGTTGAGCCTGTCTTGCCTGGACCCGAGGCCATTGAGCCCGTAAAATGGTTCCGCGACGTCGGCTGGGTCGCCTTCCACCGCCGGATGGACGATCCGGCCGAGCATATTCAACTGCTCGTCAAGAGCAGTGCCTATGGTTCGCTAAGCCACAGCCATGGCGACCAGAACGGTTTCCTGCTCCATGCGTATGGCGAGCCGCTTGCGATCGACAGCGGGTATTACGTCGCCCACGGGAGCACGATGCACCGCAATTGGCGCAGACAGACGGTGTCGAAGAACAGCTTGCTCATCGACGGCAAGGGGCAATATGCGGGCTTGGACAAGGTGCTTTGCAAGGAAGCGTACGGCGTCATCGAGAATGTCTCGTCTACGCCGGGGTATGCCAGCGTCCGCATGAACGCAACCGAGGCCTACCGGGAGAGCGTTCCGTATTTGAAGCGGTTCGTCCGGGAGGTGTATTGGATTGACGATACGTACGCCGTTATCGTCGATGCCGTCGATCTTGCGCAGCCGGGCCGCGTGACGTGGCTCATGCATACCCTGAACCGGATGGAATTGAACGGGCAAGCTTTCCGGGCGATCGGCGCCAAGGCGGAGATGGATGGCCGTTTCGTCTACTGCTCCTCGGGTCATATGACCGTAGGTCAGCACGACAAGTTCCCGGATGTAGATCCGGCTGAATATGAGGGACTTCCTAGCCAATGGCATCTTACGGCGGAAACGAAAGAGGCGGACAGCCACCGCATCGTTACGCTGCTCGTGCCGATGAAGAGAGGCGACGACAAGTTTGTCTCCTATTTTATCGACGATCAGGACCACGGCATTCATCTGTATTTCACGAACGAAGAAGGCAAGACGCGCATGATTGCAGTGCCGAAAGCGTACTGACACCGGCTTGCCGAAGGGAGGAACGGGCATGGGTACCAATGTCGGAGTGTGGGAAGCGGCGGAGCCGGGCGTGAAGCGCAAAATATTGCGCGCCGATGGCGGTTTGATGATGATGGAGGTCCACTTCGAAAGCGGGGCGGAAGGCTACGAGCATCGGCATCCGCACGAGCAAATGTCTTACTGTTTGAAGGGGACGATGGCGTTTACGATCGACGGCGTGCAGACGGTCATTAAGCAGGGCGAATCCGTCTATATCCCGAGCGGCGCCATACACGGCGCGAAGGCGCTTGAGCCGTCCGCGCTGCTAGACGCGTTTACGCCGATTCGTCAGGACTTGCTGAAGCTCTGATAGGCAGACAGCTATATAGATAAAGCTCAGGGACCGCGCGAAATGTACGGTTTCCTGAGCTTTTTTATGCCGTCGTTTTAAATTGTATACATATTGTGTACCCATAGATTCTGTGATAGGCTGAAAGTACATCATAGATTTGCAGTACGTTAACCTTTTCCGGGAGAGTGAGCAAAAAGGATGCCGAGCACGCTGCAGCAGCTGAAGGTCAGCGATAACAAGAGGTTTTTGGTCCATGCGGACGGGACGCCGTTTTTTTGGCTGGGGGATACCGCTTGGGAAATTTTTCACCGATTGAGCCGTGAGGATGCGGATGAATATTTAAGAGGCCGGGCGGAACAGAAGTTCAATGTCATTCAAGCGGTGGCGCTCGCGGAGTTCGAGGGCCTGACGGTCGATAACTATTACGGCCGCCGCCCGCTGAAGCAGGATGCGCAGGGGCAGTACGATCCGACGCTGCCGGATCTGGACGGAGACGACAACTACTGGAGCCACGTCGACTATATCATTGACCGGGCGGCACATTACGGCATCTATGTCGCGCTCCTCCCGACCTGGGGAGATAAGTACAATCAGATGTGGGGCAAAGGGCCGGAAATTTTCAACGCGGACAATGCCAGAGTCTTCGGACAATGGCTGGGCGAGCGCTACAAGGACCGCCCTAATATCATTTGGGTGCTCGGCGGTGACCGGCCGCTGCAGACGCTTCGGCATTTCGAAGTCATCTATTCGCTCGCCGCGGGCTTGCGGGAAGGCGATGGCGGCCGCAGCTTGATCACGTACCATCCGAACGGCGACTCCTCCTCCTCGCGCCATGTGCATGATGCGCCGTGGCTGGATTTCAACATGATCCAATCCGGGCATCATGAGCAGATTCGCGTGAATTACAAGCATGTTAGCGCGGATTACGAGAGGCTTCCGGTAAAGCCGACGTTTGATGCCGAGCCTTGCTATGAAGATCATCCGATTAATTTTAGAGCGGCCAACGGTTACTTCGATCAGGCGGATGTGCGCACGGCGGCGTATTATGCGGTATTCTCGGGCAGCTTCGGCCACACGTACGGACATCACTGCATTTGGTCGATGACGACGAAGCTTGAATCGTACTTCATCATGCACTGGAGGCAGGCGCTCGTGCGGCCCGGCGCTCGTCAAATGCAGCATGTGCGCAGCTTGATCGAATCGGTGCCGTTCCTGGAGCGGGTGCCGGATCAAAGCTTGATCGACGAAAACTATGAAGGCGCCAATTACATGGCAGCGACGCGCGGAGAGAATTACGGCTTCATCTATACGCCGAACGGCCTGCCGTTCCGCGCGCGGCTGGGCATTCTGCAAGGCAGACGAGTAGCTGCTTCGTGGTACGATCCGCGCACCGGAGAATACGCGGCCATCGGCGAGTATGACAATAGCGGCGAAGCCGCGTTTACCCCTCCGTCCAGCGGCAGGGGCAATGACTGGGTGCTGGCGCTGAAATCCTTGATTTAATTCATTAGCTAAGATTTATAACAGAAAAGCGGCGGTGCAGACGATCCTGCGCCGCCGCTTTTTCGTTTTTTGGCTATTTTTCCTAATAGTTATCGTCACTTTTGGTTAGATTACTACTAATATCCAGAAGGAAGGCGGCGGAAACCGATGAGAAACGGATCAGGCAAAAGCAAATCCAGAGTCGTCACGAAAGCGTCCTCCCCCGTACTGGATGCCGCACTAGACATCCCTCTAACGGGGACTGTGGAAGACACGATCAGCACCGTCCTGAGCATCCTGAAGGAGGACGGTGATTTTATCGTCCGCCGTTTTCATCTGTTCGGCCAATATAATGCGGTGCTTTTTTTCTACAGCACGACGGCGGATCTCGCGACCGTCAATAATCATATTCTAAAGCCGCTCATGCATTTGCCTGCCCATCTAGAAGGCAGGATCAACGAGCTGCAGCAACTGCGCGATATCGTGTTTGACGACGTCCTTTATCATTGCGGCGTCAAGCAGGAGAACAAGCTTTCCGAGCTGATCGCGTGCATTCTGCGCGGAGATACCGCCATGGTCATCGATGGCGTGGAGGAATCCTTCTCGATTAGCACAAGCAACGTAGAGAAGCGCGCTATCGACCAGCCTGCGACCGAGCAGGTCATTCGGGGTCCCCGCGAAGGCTTCATCGAGCTGCTGGAGAAAAATATCGCCTTGATCCGCTATCGGCTGCCAACGCCGGAACTGCGCATCCATTCGATGGAGATCGGACGTCGAAGCAGATCGAAGGTGTCCGTTTGCTACATGGATGGGGTTACGAACGCGGAACTTGTGAACGAAGTAAAGCGCCGGCTCTCGCAAATCGATATCGATGCCGTGCTGGACTCCGGCTATCTGGAGCAATTTATCGAGGACAATCACATGACTCCGTTTCCACAGGTGCAGTATACGGAGCGGCCGGACAAGGTTGTCGCCAACCTATTGGAGGGCCGCGTGGCGATTCTCGTTAACGGATCGCCGCTTGCGCTTATCGTCCCGACTGTATTCAGCCAATTCTACCAAACGGTCGAGGATTACACGGAACGGTTTCTGCTGATGAGCGCCATCCGGCTTGCGAGATTGGTGGCGCTTGTGTTCTCGCTTGTGTTCCCTGCGCTCTACGTGTCCATCATTTCCTTCAATCCGGAGCTGATTCCGACGGAGTTTGCGGTCGCGGTGGCAGGCGGCAGGGCGGGCGTCCCTTTTCCGGCCGTGGTTGAGGTGCTGATCATCGAAATTTCGATGGAAGTCTTGAGAGAAGCGACCATCCGATTGCCGCAGCAGGTTGGCGGCGCATTATCGATTGTCGGCGTGCTAGTCGTCGGCCAAGCTGCGGTCGCGGCCGGCTTCGCAAGCCCGATTACGGTCGTTATCATTGCGCTGACCACGATCGGATCGTTTGCGACGCCTGCTTACAACGCCGCGCTTGCCTTACGTCTGCTGCGCTTCCCGCTTATTATTATAGCGGGCATCTTCGGTTTGTACGGCGTCGTGATCGGGCTTATCCTCATTGTCAATCATCTGCTCTCCTTGAAGTCGTTCGGCGTTCCTTATTTGAGCCCGCTCGTTCCGGGAGGGTTCAGAGGAATGAAGGATCTCATCATCCGCAGCCCGCTGGGGCTGATGAAGGAGCGGCCGGCCTCCCTGCACACCCAAGACAAGGTACGGGTGGACGCAGACACGTCTGCAGAGGAGCAGCCGAAGAACGTACTTGATCCAAGTGAATTTGATCCTGCAAAGGAGGGGCAATAACGCATGGAAAACACCAGACAAATTACAACGATTCAAGCGGCGGCCATCCTGGTGAGCACCATTATTGGCGTCGGCGTGCTTCCGCTTCCCTTGTTTGCCGTGAGGGCAGGAGACGCAGGGGCGCCTCTTGTAACGTTTCTGGGCATGCTGGTAGGTTTCATCGGGCTTATGCTGATCAGTTTGCTAGGCATGCGCTTTCCCAAACAGTCCTTCGTGCAATACAGCGAAGCGATTATAGGCAAATGGCTGGCCGCCATTGGCACCCTATTGCTTATTGCCTTTTTTGCAATCCTGACCTCGCTTGCCGCAAGGGAATTCGGCGAGGTTGTCGTCACCTCCGTCCTCAAGAATACGCCTCTTGAGGTCACGGTCATTGTCATGCTGCTGCTGGCGGCGGTTTCTACTCGCAACAATTTGGTCACGTTTTCTTATATTCATCTGTTCTACTTCCCGTTTCTCCTTGGCCCGGCCTTGCTTATAGTCGCCCTATCATTAAAGAATGCGGATGTGATTAATCTCCAGCCGGTATGGGGGAATGACCAAACCCATATGCTTCCGGGCATTCTGACGATTGCAGCGTTGTTTCAAGGCTCATTCGTGATGACGATCGTCATCCCGGGCATGTGCGATCCGAAGAAGTCGATGAAGGCGAGTTTTATCGCTATGCTTATCGCCGGCGGGATGTATGTCGCGATCGTCATTGCGGCGGTAGGCGTGTTCGGCTCGGAGGAAATCAAAAATTTGCTGTGGCCGACGCTGGAGCTGGCCAAAGCGACGTCGCTGCCGGCAAACATATTGGAGCGGCTGGATGCTGCGTTTCTGGCCGTATGGGTAACGGCGGTGTTTACAACGCTGTTCTCCAGTTATTATTTGACCATCCGCTTCATCAGCAATCTGTTTCGCTTAAAGGACCATAACATGTTCTCCTTCTTCCTGCTTCCGTTCGTGTTCATCATGGCGGTGATCCCTCAAAATATTTTGCAAATGTACGAAATCATCGCGGATGTCGGGCGGATCGGATTGTTCATCACGGTCGGCTATCCGGCGTTCTTATTCATCATCTCACTCATTCGTGGGAAGAGAGGCGATCGCGATGGGACACAGCAAACTAATCCGGCTAGTTAAGCTCTTTCTTGTCATCCTGCTGACAGTGCCCTTGCTTAGCGGCTGCTGGGATAGGCTCGAGATTGAGGAACGCGCCGTCGTGCTCGGCATCTCCATTGACGAGGCGGGGGAAATATCCAATGAGGAAAAAGATTCCCAAATTATCCAGAAACCGCCTGCTACAAGCATGGTGAGGGTGACGGTTCAAATCGCCCTGCCCGGCCGGATTCCGCTCGGACCGGGGGAAAGCGGCGGCAGCAGCGGAGCGGGCACGCAGGAAACGCTCTGGGTATTGGATTCGGTAGGGCATTCCGTCGATGACGCGCTTATGAATTTGCAGCAGCAGCTGTCGAGCAGATTGTTCTTTGGTCATTTGCGCGTCATTATCGTTTCGGAGCGCGTGGCGAGAAAAGGACTGGAGAATATCAACGATTACTTCCACCGTAATTCGGAAGTCAGGCGGATGGCATGGCTCATGATTTCGAAGGGCAGCGCAAAGGCGCTGATGAAGGCTGCGCCCAAGCTGGAGCGGGTGCCGACGCTGTACTTGATGGCGACGCTCGATGAAGGCATCCGCATGGGGAAATTTCCGAGCAATTACATCGGCAATTTCTGGAGCAACTCGGTGAAGCTGGGCGAGGAAGGCTATTTGCCTTACGTCGCCATTCGCAAGGAACAGAACATTCGAGTTTCCGGATTGGCTTACTTCAAAGGCAATAAAATGGTGGGCACCACCAGTGAAAACCAAATCGGCGCTTTCATGGGAATCAAGGGGATGAATCCTGCCGGCTACCGCATTTTCGTCGATCTTGGCGGACCGATGAAGAATGTCATGATGACGACAACGCACCGGGACAAAAAAATCGATGTGCGCATCGTGAACGGGCGACCCCGATTTACCATCCATATTTCCCTGGAGATCGGTGTGGAAGAGAAGATGAGCGAGGAGGTCGCCATCTCAAATGCGAGTATATTAAAGCAGATCGAAGAAGACGAGAAGTCGAAGGCGATTAAAATATATCAGCAATTGATCGAAATGACCCAAGAGGACGGCTCCGATATTTTCGGCTTCGGCGAAATGGTCCGTGCCAAGAAGCCGGGATATTGGAATACGCGGGTCCGTACGAAGGAACGCTGGCAGGAGATGTACAAGGAAGCCGAATTCGATTTTTCCGTCCAAATGAATGTGAGACGGGTAGGCATGAAAGCGAAGTAAGGGGTGGAGGCATGATTAGTGGAGGTTACGTCGCCGTCAGTTTCATCAGCTACTCCATTCCTCTGTTCCTGCTCACCGGTTACTTGATCCTTCAATTCGATATTAAGGAATACAGGGTCAAGAAGATGGAGAAGGAACGCAAGCTCTCGAAGTTTCTGGGATGGACGAACCTCGTGTTGGGGGTACTGCTGCTGATAACGGATTATTTTATCCTGTAAGGCGATAAAGCACGCCATGAGCCGCCGGCTCGCGGCGTGCTTTGTTTTTAGGCAAGACCATGCGGTTTGGGAGGATTTGGGGTATGATAGAATTTATATAGATACGAGATACCGATAACTAGTTATGGGAGTGGGAATGGTGGAATTTCGAGTTGACGATCTGACCGGAGCCAAAGTCATTGCATTAATTCAGGAGCATCTGCACGGGATGGCGGAGCATACCCCGCCGGAAAGCGTGCACGCGTTAAATTTGGACGGCTTGAAGCATCCGGACGTCACCTTCTGGAGCGTCTGGGAGCAGGATGAATTGCTGGGCATTGGGGCGCTTAAAGAGCTGGATCCGACGCACGGCGAGATCAAGTCGATGCGCACGTCGGCCGCCCATTTGAGGAAGGGTGTCGGCAAGGCGATACTCGAGCACATTATCGCGGTTGCCAAGGAACGCGGATATACGAGGCTGAGTCTGGAGACAGGCTCGAGGTCGATGCCGTCCTTCGATCCGGCCCGGAAGCTGTACGAGCAGCTTGATTTTCATTATTGCGGGCCGTTCGCGGACTACGCCGAAGATCCGTACAGCGACTTCATGACGAAAGAGCTGTAAACGACGGCTTGCTTCATGCCGCGGTCGACCCCTTTCTGCGCAAGAATGGCAAGTACATGATCGTGAAGATAACGAGGGCAATGAGTTCTTCGATAATGAGGTAGAGGGGATACGGCCCAAGCACATCCAGCAGCGAAGCCGTCTCCGGCTTGTGCCTTAAGAACATGTAGTTGGCGTCCAGCCAATAATCGATGCCGCCAACGATGACGACGAGAATGTTCAGGAAAATCATCGTGATGCCGATCGATTTCCACGTCGGGCGGTACTGCTCGATCCAGGTCATGTAGAATGCGGCGAGAATAATCGCGATATGCACGATAAAGAAATGAAAGAAGCGGAAATGCGGGAATGCAAACACAAGGTCTGGCGTAAACATGGCCTGCAGCGCGCCGCCGATGCCGGCGAAGAACACGATTTGGTACAGCAGGCGGCTTCGCGTCAGCAGCATGATGACCGCAAGCATTTGAGAAATGCTGCAGAGCTCTAGCGGCAGCGTGTACTGCACGTCCCATAGCCCTTCGGCGCCATACCACGCGTACAGAGCGGCTTCCGGGATAATCAGGCAGAGGAGCAGAGCGATGCGGATAAAGGTTTTTGCGCGAGCGTTCGATCGGATTGCGCTTTTGAAACGAAACATGGCGATAGCTAGCAAGAGCATAGCCGCGAGGACAATGAAATGCGGTAACGTGTATGCGAGGAAGTGCTCTTCGGTTCTTGATGCAAAGAAGGTATCCATATCGTCCATCTCCTTAGGGATGAGGTCAAGTTCGCGTTATGCAGGATGGTATTCGTGATGTGTGCGGTAAATTCCTTTTGGGTGGGAGGCGGCGGGATGCAAGAGCTTGTCGGTAACTGCCGGCAGTGCGGGAAGCCCGTTTACTGTCGTGATGGTTTTTTGGACGGCGTCGTTATGACGGATGGAGCACTCGTATGTTTTGTTTGCTTAGATGATAAAGACAAGGAAAAGGAGCAGCCGGCGATGGCAATCCAAGTAAAGAGCACCTATTTAACGATTCCTGTAAGCGATTTCGAACGGTCGGCGCAGTGGTATGGCGAGCATCTGGGATTTCGGGTGGTGAAACGCGATCCGTTCTATTGTGAACTGGTGAACGAATCAGGCATCCGTATTTTATTCCAGCAAAATGAACATCGGCTGCACTCGCATTTCGTCTATCCCGATGGAGCGCTGCAATCGTCGTACGGGTTTATGGTCGAGGATGCCGAGGCGGCTTATTCCTATTTCATGGAGCGGAACGTTGAGGTCGGACCGTTCTTTGATTATCAAGGAAAGTCCTTTTCGTTCTATGATCCGGACGGGAATTTCATCGAGGTTTGGAGCGTGCAGCAGTGAAGCCGGTACCGATAAGAACGACCAAAAGGGCGCTCAGGCGATTCCTGCTGGAGACGCAGGCGCTGCTCGAAACGCAGGCGCAGGGCGCAAGCTCTGCCGAGGGGATGCGGGAGCAGGCCATGGACATGATCCGGCGGCTGGAGTGCGTTCAGATTGACCCGGTAGCCGCCGTTCGGCCGAATCAGCATTTGGCGCTATCGGCGCGAATGGCCGGATACGAGCCTTCGGCGCTTGAGGAGCTGCTGCGCGGCGGCGAGGTGTTTGAGTATATGGCGAACGCGGCCTGCATCATACCGATGGCGGATTATCCGATCTTCGAGCCGACCCGCCGGCGGATGAAGGAGCGCCTGCAGCCTGCGATCGACGCGATCGGTCCGGTCGCCGAGCAGGTGCTGCAGCGGCTGGAGCGCGAGGGGCCGCTGCCGGCCAAGGCGTTCGAGTCCGACGAGCGGGTGCACGGGTACTGGGACAACGTGAACGCGAAGACGAAGGCCACTTCGCATGCACTGAATTTGCTGATGGACGCGTCGAGCATCCGGATCGTCGGCAGGGAGGGCAACCAGCGGCTATTCGCGATTACGGACCGCAGCGTCCCTGCCGGGCTGCTTCGCGAGGCGGAGCAAATCGGGACGAGTGGAGCGCTTGACGCGGTGATGCGAAAATATTTTCGCGCGTACCGGGTATTCGAGCCGAGCGATTCCCGACTTGGCTGGCAGAAGCTGAGCGCCCAAGAGCGCAGGGAGACGATGGAGCGGCACATGGCGTCGGGATTGATCGTGCCGGTCGAGGCAGAAGGTTTATCGAAGCCTTATTATATGTTGGCTGCGGATGCGGATCGGCTTGCCGCGCATGATCTGGGTGCGGAGTCGGAAGCGGCGGCGGTACTTGAAACCGTGCGGTTCCTTCCACCGCTGGACAACCTGCTATGGAGCCGCAAGCGGCTGTCGGATCTGTTCGAGTTTGATTACACCTGGGAAATCTACACGCCTGCCGTTAAACGGAAGTACGGCTATTATGCCATGCCTATTCTGGCCGGCGACCGGCTGATCGGCCGCATGGATCCGCGCCTGGATAAGAAGCGGGGCAGCTTGACGGTGGAGCTTCTTCAAATCGATTCGAATGTAGAATTTGCAGATGCCCTTCGGGAGCGCGTGCATCAAGCGCTTGAAGCGTTCGCCCGGACGCACGGGGCAACGGAGGTTGCGATCGCGCAATTTCGCCATCGCTAGCTGCTGCTTCTGCTGCACAGGAGGTTCGCGATCATGATCAAGCTGTATACGTGCTATACGAAGGAATATCCAAAATGGGAGATGAGCAGGAGCGTCACGCAATACCATATTCTGCTCGTTATAACGAGAGGGAAAGTCATTTACTGGGTCGGTGACGATTCCGTGCTGCTGCAGAAGGGAGATGTAATCTTCATTCCGGCGGGTTCGGTTCGTGGAGGCACTTCGCTGGAAGAGCATCAGCGCTATGCGACGCATTTTACGCTGGAGGACAGCGACCGGCAGCTCCTGCCGCTGCTCACGGAGAATCGGTACTGCAAGACGGCGATCAGCGGGTTCGACTATTTCAAGCAGCGGTTCATGCTGCTGAAGCATCATTGGCTGATGAAGGGGCCGTATTCGGATACGGCTTGCTACGCCATCCTGCTCGAGCTGCTTGGCATTATCAACTACGAGCGGGACAAATGGAAGCTCCCGGCCAAGAAGCTTGAAATGGCGGAGGATATGAAAGTCTACTTGCTGGAGCATTACAAGGAATCGGTTACCCTTGACGATCTGGCCCGTTTGACGGGCAGAACGCCGAATCATGCATCGCATGTGTTCAAATCGGTGACGGGCTTATCGCCGATCGAGTACCTCCATCATGTCCGGATTGCAAAGGCGAAGGAGCTGATGTTCGATAAAATGATGACGATCAGCGACATAGCTGAAGAAACGGGCTTTTGCGATCAGGCTTATTTTAACCGGGTGTTCCGCAAGGTGACGGGCTGCTCTCCGACGGCATTCATGAAGGGCAGGATCGATTGATGACTGGTTCGGTACTTGTGGGAGCGCTGTCATGAAAATCGTTGAATCGTACAAAAGAAACCAAGATCGTTACTCGTATGTCCCCCTCAAACCTTCTATGATAGAGACAGGTTGATACGAAGCAAACGGAGGGGATCACGGTGGATGCATCATGCTTGAAATACGCGCTGACGGACGAAGAACGCCGCCAGTTTAACGAGCAGGGCTATTTGATCATTGAGAATGCGCTCTCGCCGGAACAGGTTACCGAATTAACTACGGAATTTGACCGTATTTATGAAGACAAGCTTGCAGAGGGGCATGATTCGAGGACGGCGTTGTTTTATCCGAATTTTATCCCGGATGCCGACGCCTTTCAAAATCTGGTCGACTATGAAAAGGTGCTGCCGAAGGTATGGGGGCTGCTCGGCTGGAACATTTATTTGTACCATGCCCACATGATTGCGACGCCGCCGAATGGCAAACCGAAGGACAATGGAACGTTCGGCTGGCATCAAGACAGCGGCCGCGTCAACGTGGAGATGGAGTCTCATCCGCGCCCGCGGCTGTCGCTGAAAGTGGCGTACTTCCTCTCCGATGTTTCGGAGCCGGATCGCGGCAACTTCTGGATCGTGCCCGGCAGCCATCTGAATGACAATCTGCAAATGCCGGCGGATCGCCAGGGACAGCCGGAAGGCGCGATCCCGGTCTGCGTGAAGCCGGGCACCGCGGTCTTCTTCGACCGCCGCCTCTGGCATGCGGGGACGCCGAACTGGTCCGAATTAACGCGCAAGGTGCTGTTCTACGGATATGGGTACCGCTGGATCCGCACGAAGGACGACATGACCGTGCAGCACCTGTGGGAGCGTTCCGACCCAATCCGCCGTCAGCTGCTCGGCGCGGGTGTCAACTGCAACGGCCATTATAGCCCGACGGACGCGGACGTTCCGCTGCGTGTGTGGCTGAAGGAGCACCAGCCGGAGCTGGTGAGGTAATCATGAGAAGGCTGCCGATCTGGTGATCGCAGCCTTGTTTTTTTGGGTGGTGATTGCGGCGCAAACCGGTGCAAGAGAGGTAATGGTTACCTCTCTTTGGGGCTAGACCGGCGCCAACCGGTGCAAGAGAGGTAACAGTTACCTCTCTTTGGGGCTAGACCGGCGCCAACCGGTGCAAGAGAGGTAATAGTTACCGCTCTTTGGGGCAAAACCGGCGCCAACCGGTGCAAGAGAGGTAACAGTTACCTCTCTTTGGGGCAAAATCGGCGCAACCGGTGCAAGAGAGGTAATGCTAGGGCTGGCAGCGGTGGGTCCGCTTCTCGGACTTGAACCCCTTGAATTCCAGATTCTACATATGAGATGATCGTAGCAGAAGGGAGGCGGATGGGTGTGAAACGGAAGTGGAACGGCAGGTTAGCGGCGGCGTGGCTGCTGGCGTTATGTTTGTTGCTTACGGCGTGCAAGGGAAATAGCGAAACCCCGGAAACACCGGTGAACGGGCAAGCGAACGAACATCCTAACGGACAAGCCCCGGCTGCGGAACCGGGTTGGCAGCCTAAGCTGGTGACGGTTGCATCGGAAGGTACGCTGGATAATCCGGTCGGCATGGTGAGCGAGTACGGCGTAACGAGCGGATTGAAGGATAAGGGCTTTATCGTGGAGCAGCCGGGCAGAGTGGTCATGCTCGATCTAAAGCAACCATCGGTCAAGCCGCAGGTTGTGCTGGACATTCGAGACCGCGTTTACAGCGATGGCAATGAGCAAGGACTGCTCGGACTGGCATTTCACCCGAAGAAGCCGGGCATCGCCTACGTGAACTACACGACGAAAACGCACACGGTTATCGCGCGTTTCGTAATGAGCGATCCTGAGCATCCGGAGGTGCTTGATCCGGCAAGCGAAGTGATCGTGCTGACGTATGAGCAGCCGTTCGCCAACCACAAGGGAGGCCAGCTTGCTTTTGGCCCGGACGGTTACTTGTACATCGCGTCTGGAGACGGTGGGAGCGCCGGCGATCCGCATGGCAACGGGCAAAACAAGAACAGCCCGCTCGGTAAGCTGCTGCGCATCGACGTTGACAAAGGAAGCGGAGGCAAGCACTACAGCATTCCTGCAGACAATCCGTTCTCTGGCGGAGGCGGCGCGCCTGAAGTATACGCGTACGGGTTGCGCAATCCGTGGCGGTTTAGCTTTGATACGACGACCGGCAAGCTCTGGGCGGCGGATGTCGGCCAGAACCGGCTGGAGGAAATCGACATCATCGAGAAGGGCGGCAATTACGGCTGGTAATGGAGGGGGATCTGTGCTACAAGCCGGAGGAAGGCTGTGATACAATCGGCCTCATCAAACCGATCTATACGTATGGACGCGATCTCGGCGTCTCCATTACCGGCGGATTCGTGTACCGCGGCCAGGCGATACCGGATCTTGTAGGGTGGTACGTGTACGCGGATTATGCAATGGGAACGATTTGGGCACTGAAGCAGCATGATGACGGCCGCATTGAAAATAAAGTGCTTCTCGAGACAGATCTGCTTATTACCTCCTTCGGCGTCGATGCCGAAGGGGAGCTTTACATTTGCGCGCAAAACGGCAGCTTGCTGCGATTAACCTGATCGCACACATGCGAAAAGCCGCCGACCCCGGGAAAACCCGGATGGTCGGCGGCTTATTTTTGCCTATTCTCAAACATCATCGGTTGGCAGCTGCTTATATTTCAAATAGGCTTCCAGCTGGGCCGGTGTCAGCTTATGTCCTTCGAACAGCTTGCCGGACCTAGCTTCCTCCAGCAGCGTCGTGAGCCATTCCTTCTCCGTCTCGCTAAACAGGATGAAGCCTTGAATCATTAGAGCCGAACCGCGTGGCAGAAAGCTTCCCTTCAGCTCAAGGACGGCATGCATACGCTCGATTCGGTGCTCGCACGCTCCCAGCTGCTTCAGAATCATGTTCTCCACCGTCTTCGGATCGCCATGACGGACGAACGGCATCGTCAGGAACATCGGGTGCTGAGGATAAGACACTTGCTTAAACTGGGCGACAAGCAGCTCTTGAAAAGCGTTCCTCCCCGCATCCGTAATCCGGTAAATCGTCTTATCCGGCCGGTTCTCGCCCGGAACGGACACGACCTCCGCCGCCTCGATCAATCCGTCCTCCCGAAGCTGGTCAACCGCGTAATACAAGGAACCGTCCCGCAGTTTGAAGCATTCGTTCCAATTGCGGTCTTTGATCGTCTGCCGAATCTCGTAAGGGTGGCGTTCATGCTCCATGAGCAGCCCTAAAATCAAGAGCCTCATTGACATCGCGGCTTATCCCCCGTGATAGGAAGGTTCAGGCTTGCCGGAGCCTTCTCCCTGCGGTTCCGGTTTGCCCGGTGCGCCTTGAGGTCCCGATCCCGAAGCCTGCAATCTTGCCCGCCCCATCAAAATCGCAAAGATCAGCGCCAGTACCGGCAGGAGGACCGTCCATTGGAAAATAAACAGAATCGAGTCGGCCAGCTTTTGGAGCAGCTGAGTGATTAGATCGGCCGGCAGCCCCATTTTGGCTTGGACCTCAGGATTCAGCAGCGCTTGGCCGCCCTTGATTTGGGTTGCTAATTCGGGATTAATATTCGGTATTTCCTTGACGCCGGATTGGAACGCCGACTTCTGCATGGCGCCGAACACGGTAATGCCGAGCGCGGAGCCGATCGTCCGGAAGAAGGTAATCAACGACGACGCGGAGCCTTTGTACTGCGGCGGAACCGCGTTCAGCGTCGAGATGTTGAGCAGCGAGAACGATACGCCGATGCCAAGGCCGATGACGATCATGAAGAGCGTGATGACAAGACGGGACGTTTCCGCATCCATCACGAATCCGAGCAGGAAGGTGCCGATAACCAGTACCAGCGCGGATATGGCCATGACATCGCGGTAGCGGAATTTGTTGACGACCCGGCCGCCGATCTGGCTGCTAAGCACGACGCCAAGCATCATTGGGGTTAGCACGCTGCTCGTTTCCGTCGCGGTCTTGTGAAAAACCCCTTGAATGAAGAGCGGGATGTACGTGGCAGCGGCAATCATAATACCGCCATAAAGCACGCTGATCCCCATGCCGCCGGTGACGACGTTGTTTTTGAACAAAGAGAGCTTGATAATCGGATCCTTCGCGGAACGCTCGATGAGCAGGAAGACAATGAGCAGGATGCCGGAAGCGACGAACAGCGAAATGGTTTTCGCGGAATCCCAGGCCCAGCCCTCCGAACCGCCGAGCTCTAGACCGAACATGAGTGTAAGCACGAAAGCGGTGAGCGAAATCGCGCCACCCCAGTCGATGATTTGCTTACGCGGATTCGAGGTTTCATGGTAAGCCTGTGCGATAAAGATAATCGACAGGATGCCGATCGGCACATTAATGTAGAAAATCCAGCGCCAGCTGAGATTGTCGGTAATCAAGCCGCCCATGACCGGCCCGAATACGCTGGAAAGGCCGAATACGGCGCCGAAAAGCCCCATCATTTTACCGCGCTTCTCGGCAGGGAATAAATCGAAAATAATCGTAAAAACGATCGGCATCAAAGCGCCGCCGCCGATCCCTTGAATCGCTCGGTAGATGATCAGCTGCTCCATGTTCTGCGCCGTACCGCACAGAATGGAACCGAGCAAGAACAGAATCAGACCGGCGAGAAAGAACCGTTTGCGCCCGTACATATCGGATAGCTTGCCGAAAATCGGGGTCGCGACGACCATCGCGATCATATAAGCGGAGTAGACCCAGATGAATTTATCGAAGCCTCCGATCTTCTCGATAATGGTTGTCATAGCGGTAGATACGATCGTCTGATCGAGCGCAGCCATAAACAGACCGAGGAGCAAGCCGGCAATAACGAGCTTGACGTTGCTTCTTTTCGCGTCCACGAGCATCATTCCTTTCGTTGTCGAGCATATACTCAAATTTGAATACCACTCATCTTATTATACTCAAATTTGAGTTAGCAACAAGGAAATTTTGGGCATTGCGATTAGTGTGCGGAAGAGAGGGATTCTTATGCGGGGGGAGATGGCGGCAAAGTGCCTGCGATGGGAGATGCGAGCGTCGGGAAATCCGACTCTCAGCCGCCCGCAAGGGGCAAAAACTAAGCCGAGCGTCGGAAAATCCGACTCTCGGCTTCGCTGTCTTCCCATGACTCTACCGTCGGCAGCGGTCAGTCGCTTTCAACGACGCGGGCAACGGGCTGGGAGCAAGTGCGGCATTTGCCGGTTAGCAGCAAGGCGTGCTTCTCCTGACGGATGCTGTAATCGACGATTTCGACTGCGTTGAGGCATCGGCCGCAAAAAACGTTGCGGACGAGCTTGTCCCGCAGGTGCTGCGGGATGGCCCTCCAGGCTTGCAGGGCTTTGATGGAGGAGATATTTTCGGCATGTTTCATGCAGGTTCCACTCTCCTATCTGAACTTATGTTCATGAAGCTAGAACAACAACGCGAGCCATTCTTCCCGGTCAACCGGACCAAAGCAAAGGGTGAGATCGACGTCCGCCAAAGCGGCGGCCACATCCTGCGCGTTATACTTGACGCCCGCCAAGCGGTCCGTCACGAGGGACACATCCGCGGTTCCGAAGAAATCCCCGAAGACGGACGCCTCGGCAATGACGCCATCCTGTACATTAAGCCGCACGTCGAAGGTGCCGGCTCCTTCCAGCCGCTTGACCTGCCGCACGTTAAAGGCCGGCGACCGCCCGTAATTCCAATCCCAGCTGCGGTAGCGCTCGGCAGCAAGCTGCTCCACGGCCGCAAGGTCCGCCTCCGTCAACCGGTATTCCGGAATGTCATCACTGCTGCCGAAGATCGATTCCAGCAGAAAGCGGCGGAATTGCTCCATCGTCAGCGGCTCGCGCAGAAATTCGGAAATGTTGGCGACGCGGCTGCGGACGGACTTCGTCGCTTTGGATTCGAATTTCGCCGGATTGACGTTCAGCGCCGAGACGATGGCATCGACCTCGGAGTTGAACAGCAGCGTTCCGTGGCTGAACATGCGGCCTTTGGAGGCGAACTGAGCGTTGCCCGAAATTTTGCGTTGGCCGACCTGCAGATCGTTGCGGCCGGTCAGTTCGGCGTCAACGCCCAGCTTGCGAAGCGCTTCGACGACTGGCTCTGTAAACTTGCGGAAATTGTGAAAAGACTTCCCGTCATCGGTTGTAATGAAGCTGAAATTCAAGTTGCCGAGATCGTGATAGACCGCGCCGCCGCCGGACAACCGCCGGACGACATGAATGCCGTGCTCTTCCACGTAGGCACTATTTACCTCTTCGGCGGTATTTTGATTTTTGCCGATGATGATCGATGGCTCGTTAATATAGAAAAGAAGAAAATCCTCGCCTTCGCCGCCGAGCTTGCGCAGCGCGTATTCCTCCAGGGCCAGGTTCCAAGCGGGATCATGGTTGTTGCCGTTATCGATAAATCTCATAGCAGCCTCCAATACTCGTTCAATTCGCCGTTCCCCATGCGGCCTTGCGAATGTCCGACGGGGTGCTGCCGGTCTGTTCTTTCACGAGACGCGAAAGATGAAAGGCGGTCTTAAACCCGCATCTTGCCGCAATTTCACCGACGGACAAGCCGGATTGCGACAGCAGCTCGGTCGCTTTGAGCACGCGGTACTGCCACAGATAGCGGATTGGCGTCATCTGATGATGAACGTGAAACAAGCGGACCAGATGCTCCGGAGATACGCCGGCCGCACCGGCCAAGTCATGAAGGGCAATATCCTCCATGTAATGCTGACGGATATAACCCAAAGCCGCGACGACGCTGGGATGCAGCTCCTGCTGCTTCGTTAGGGAGATTCTCGCCGTAAACATCTGAAAGGCGGAATAACCCAGACTTCTCATAAGCTCGTCCTGCCGCAAATAATCGTTTTGGAGCGCAAGCATCATGTCCGTCATCGTATTGAGCGCTTCCGGTATCGGCATGCTGAATGGAAGCTTGTCCAAATAATCCTGTTCCTCGTCCGTCAGCGATGCCAGGTCCAGCGTAATCCAACGGTGCCAAGACTCTTGCGTTTCGGCAAAGGCGAAATATTCCTGATGCTGCGGCTTCAGCAGGACGGCTTGTCCCGGCTTGACCGCGTGCCGGCTTCCATCGATCGTCAGCTCAAGCTCGCCGGTATGAAGCAGCACCAGCTGCAAATCCTGCTGCATGCGAGGGCCATAGGTTCCTTTGGGCGGATAGACGATCGTGCCGGCGTAAGCGGATGTGATTTTATCGTAGGGAAGACCTTGGCTCATAAGCGATCATCCTCCTTAAGATTTATTATAGTAGCCGGACACGGTGCTTCGCCACCATCGCCTAGAAAAAACTAGCAAAAACAGCCCGGCAAGGCGCCGGGCTGTTCCCATTCAAATTAATAAACTCTTCTTGCGCCTGCGTAACGCGGGCCCCAATAGGAGTTGTCCAGCTGCTGGACGTAAATGCCCTTGGACGATAGGGCGGAAACGAACGAACCGCCGCCGGTGTAGAAGCCGGCATGGTCGACCGCTCCCGTCGACGGGTTGCGGAAGAAGACGAGGTCACCCGGCCGCAGCATCGATTTGTTCACCGCGAAGCCTTGCGTGAACAGGTTCGCGGACGTTGTCCGCGTTTGCGAAACGCCGAATTTTGTGAACATGAAATAAATAAAGCCGGAGCAGTCGAACCCGGTTGCCGGATTCGAGCCGCCCCATAAGTATGGGACCCCGATATAGAACGACGTATCCGCAACGAGCTTTTGCTTCAAGATAGCATGTTTTACAGCCTCCAAGGTAACAGGGCCGGCAATGCCGTCCGCAGCCAGGCCGTAATCGCGCTGAAACCTAGTGACCGCATCGCGGGTGACCGTTCCGTAATACCCCGTAGCCGTGGCGCTGAAATATCCGAGCTTCTTCAAATCGGTTTGCAAGAGCGTAACGGCGGTGCCCGAAGTGCCTAGCCTAAGCAGTGTGACAGCGCTTGCATGGGCGTGCGGCGCAAGCGGCGTTACCGCTTGCGCGGCTCCCGATAAAAGCATAAAGCCGATGGCTGCCAGCATGGCTTTCTTCTTCATGAGTGGCCTCCATTCGATGTATGTATAATCTCCGTTTCAGGATACCAGCTCCTTATACAGGATATAAGCTGTGTTTTGCTGGAAAAAAAAACAGCCCGGCTGCAATAGCCGGACTGTCTAAATTAAAATAGCGGGAACTTCTTCTGCAGATCTAGACGCGGAGTCGTCGCATCCTCGCGGATGTAGTGGCACACGTACGAACGGCGCCAGCGGTCGGTGCTCCGGTTGCGGCAGGAGGAATGGATGAGCAGCTCATGGAAGAACAGGATATCGCCTTTCTCCATCACGACCGGAATCTCCTGTTTGAGGTCGATGCCTTCGGTTTCGTGGGTCCAAGGCTCGTGCTCGTTGAGGTTCTTGACGGCGCCATGAGGCAGTAAGCCGAGCTTATGCGATTTCGGAATGACCCATAGGCAGCCGTTCTCTTCGTCGACGCGATCTTCCATCGCGATCCAAGCGGCAATCATCGTCATCGGATCGTTCTTAATGTAGTAGAAGTCCTGATGCGCCGCTTGACCCGGGGAGCCCGGCTCTTTGTAGAAAAACATGCTTTGGATGCCAACCGCTTCTCTCCCCATCAGCTGAGCCAGCGTGCCGCGGATAATCGGCAGCTTCATCATTTGTTTGGCGAATCCGTCGTTCAGGTGCGGGTTGAACAAGCGAACCGAATATTTCTTGCTTTCCTCGCAAGCCGCCCATTCCGGCATCGGATCCTGGTCACGCAGATCGTAGATATGTCCATTAAAGGCATCGATAAGATCGGCAGAACAGCCATTCTTGATCAGTAGAAAGCCCTGCTCGTGGAATTGATCTATTTGCTCTTGCGTAATTGGCGTTGTCAGGCTTGGAATTACTTTGTACATCGTCGTCATCCTCTCTTGATTAACTACCTAAAGCATACTTTGCGAGAGAAGCGCTTTCAATGGCTGACATTATCACAAATATATCTGAAATTGATATTTAGATGTGATAATCGACGACGACGACCTGCTCAAGCAAGCCATCCAGCGATTTGACGAAATCTTGATGAACGGGATGCGGGCCGTAGGCGCGCAGCGCATCGCGGTTCTCGAAGGTAACGCGAAGGCCGAGGGAGAAGCCGTGAATGTTGTCCGTTTCTTCCGTTATGTTTCGGCCGGCGCTCAGATCGACGATGCCTGGGATGGCGCCTTTGAACGCAAGAAGCTTATCGACAAGCTCCTGTTCACGCTCCGGAGTTACGGTGGAATTGAATTTGAATACGACAATATGCTCGAACAAGGGAATCGCTCCTTCAATCGGGAAATTTTAAGGGTAATGGTTCAATACAGCATTATAGCAGATTGATTCGCGAATATGGAGAAAAGGGGATAGCCATGGGGAAAATCACGCTTTATGCCGGAGTGCTGCTGCTTTGTCTCGCCTTGTCGGCTTGCGGAAGCTTAAGCGGAAAGCTTTCGTCGTTTGAGAAGAAGGAGATCGATACGGTTAAAGAAAACGAGATTCTGGTCAACTGTTCGGAGGAAGTGAACCGTGGCAAGAAGGGGAACATTATCGATATCGGATATCTGTGCAGTGTGAAGGTAGACGAAGCAACAGCCATTGAGGATCAAGCAGGGCGGCAGCTGCAATTCTCGGAACTATCGCAAGGCGATACGGTGACGGTCGAGTTCGCCAAGTCCGTGAACATTCGCAAAGGGCATGTGGCGGTACAAGCGGCCAAGATCGTAAGGCTGAAGCAAGCCGATGCGCAGCAGTAAGCCGGTATTCTTGGCCTGTTGCGCGATTATTTTAATTTCGAAACAGGGATATCAAACCACAAAATTAAAAATGCAGTACAACCTAAACAGATTGCCCAGGCTAATATAGGCTTTGTATGGTGAATTCTTATAACAATGAATGTGGCTGCCCAGACCACGATCGACCAACATAAATTCCAACTATTATGAAAGGTTATCAATCCCAAAAAATTGAATGTACTCTCGATGATGGCGAACGTTACAATCCACGCCATAACGTAGGCTGCCTGTTTCATCCACCTGGACTGAAAGGGGTACCATGATAGGTACAAAATCACCATGGGAACAAAGTTTGTAAAGGCTATAAAAAAATCAGTAACAACATGGTTGGGAGTAATGGCCGACTCTTTAAAATGCCATAGAGTATGCTCGTAAGTGAGGTAGGATATGCCAAATTGGACGCAAATATAGAAAAGGGCTGAAGAGTAAAAGCGCCTCCATTGTTTCCATGCACCTGAAAAGAAAGTAAACAGTAATATGACTGAAGTCACAAATAGAGGAAAAAAGTTTTGAATCATCTTAAACATGCTTGGATCCTCCAGGTGAAAATCATTGCGGCAAATGCCTTTCTATAAGTTAACCAACAATTTCCTGTCTTAATCGGCTGTATAGGATGAAGCGCAGTAAATTTCAAAATAAAAATTCAACGAAAAAAAACCGCGTGAAACGCGGCTTTGGGCGTGCTATGGGGATACATTTCAATAGTTTCGCTTAATGCACCAGCGCCGAACGCAATGTCGTGATTCCGTGTTCCGCATAGCCCTTGAGACAAGTCAGCATATAAACCCAGCCTTCTTTGTTGCCGACAAGCAGCGGGATAGAGTCCCTGTCTTCCGCAAAACCATCCTCGTTCACTTCCACGATCGTGTTCGTCTCATCCTCTTGCGTGAACGTGATGGTCACGTTGTGCATAGTTCCGTAATCCCATTCAAATGCAATTTTCTTGTCTTTTACGATTTCTTTAACCGCAATTTCGCCTTCCGAATTGTATTCGTCGTAGCGCAGCTTGATCGTTTTCCCCGACTCCCATCGCTCGGAACAGGAAGTAAACCAGAAGTTTCCGATTTTTTCAGGGTCGACGATAGCTTCGAATATTTCATGTGCAGGCGCTGCAATTTTCATCTTCGTTATATTGTTCATCTTTTCCCCTCAATTCATTTTGTCCGTAGTAGCGTTGCTTGCTTCGAAAAGAATCTTATACTTGTCATTCAGCTCTTGCCAGCCATAAAGATAGGCATTGCTTCCTGCCATTGAGGGCATTTGCCTGCCTTCTAGTATGCCCGTCAAGCCTTTCAAGCATAAAGTCCACCCTGCGGCCATGGAAGATGCCATGGCGTAATCCGTGAAGCGGTGACGCAGAATAAGAACGGTTTTGCCTTCGTTCGAGCTCAATTCCCATCGTAAAATATCGCTGCCCCATTTAAAAATAAGAAGGTGAGGGGCTTGGACGGTTAGAACTTCTCCTTGCCTGCTTTCGTTTTCCTCGGCATGATTCACATGAGAGAGCGCTACCGGTCCCGTCGAGGTTAGATCCCGATCCACGGCGAAAGGGCCCCAAGCGGGCAATTGCTCGGATTCGGTCAGAGCGGCCCAAACATTCTCGATCGGATGCTCTAGCGTTCGTTGTAGGATTAACACCCATTCTCCGTCCATTCGGGCAAGGGCAGGGTGGTCAAGCTCTTCAGTTGGTTTCATTAGATTTCCTCTCCTTGATTCGTTTTTGCCGGTCGAGATGTTCCTCCAGCTTATCGACATGTCGGTTCCATTTTTTACGATAGGTGCTCAACCATTCATCCACTCCGGCCAGGGGACTTGCATCCAGGGAATAAATGCGGCGTTGCCCGTCTGCTTGAACGCGTACAAGGCCGCTCTCTCGCAATAATCGCAAATGGCTGGAAATAAGCGGCTGAGATAAACCTAAGTCTTCGGTCAAATCTTTGACAGTAGAATCCGAATGCAGCAGCCGATCCAAAATACGTCGCCGAGAAGGTTCGGCAATAATGGTATAGATGTCGTGCAGGAACCATCACCTCATTTCCGCTTAAAGTATAAATGATCATTTATATAAATGCAAATACATATATAACGGCAAGAAAAAAGGCCAGCTTCGATGGCTCGATGCTGGCATGGTCTGTTAATCCACGGTTAATGAATGTGCTGCTCTTGAGGCCCGTTTATTTCTCCTTCCGGACGATGGAAGAAGGATTGGGTTTCGTTAAAGAATCGTTCTTGATTTTCCGAAGACACATATCCAAGCTCAATACCGGTTGCTTTTGCAATGAAGGGGTCCATTGTGCAAAGGTCCGATTTTGAAAGATCCGTTAACGCTGTTTTGCCAAGAGATTGGGCTACCATTTCCATTTCTTTGACACACGCGTTCAAATACCGGGTTAAATTCATGGCACTTTGATCGATATCCAATTGATCCGTCATTTTACCGGTATACACCACCAGGCTTGTCGGCGGTTCGAACGGCATCGTCTTTACCATCTGGTCGCTAATAAGGGCCATTATGGCCGTAGTACCGATATATACCGCATCCGCGCCCAAAGCAATGGCTTTCAACATATGTCCCGGCGTGATAAGTCCCCCGGTTGCGATCAAATTAATATCCCGAAGCACGCCTTTACGCGCAAAGAAATCTCTAGCCCTTGTTATTGCATAAAGCGTTGGTAACCCGACATCATCCTGTAAAGTAGGAGCTCCTCCATGCGTTCCGCCTTCCGCGCCGTCCAAGGTTACGAAATCCACTTCCGCTTCAATGGCAATTTGCAATTCCTTCTCGAGATGATGCGTAGCAGCGATTTTCAACCCGATCGGAACACCGGTTTCATCTCGAAGCCGTTTAACCAACTGGATAAAATCATCTGTAGAATTTACGCCGGGAAGGCGGGAATGAATGACCGCATCCTCACCTTCTCGCAGCCCGAAAACTTCTCGATAATCTTCCCCGATATTCTTTGCAGGTGTACGCTGCGAGGCAGAGCCTTGTGCGCCTTGACCCAATTGAATTTCAATGGCGTCAAGATGCGTGTATTTATCAGGTGTATTCATCCAGCCGCCGCGATTATATTGACCTATGAATAATTGAGCCGCTTCCCGTTCCTCCTTTAGCAGCCCCGCTTCACCCGAATTCGTAGCGGTTCCAACTGCGGTAGCCGCTTTTGCCAGGGCGATTTTCGTGCTTTTGCTCAGAGCGCCTCCAAATGACATAGCCGCAATCATGATCGGAATGGAGATTGTCATTGGTTTTTTCGCTCGTTGCCCTATCGTTACGGAGGTATGGATGCCGACATCTTCAGGGGTAGGCATACGAAACAGGTGAACCGGATTAAACATCATTTTTTCCCAAGGAGACATATGGATGTGACTTCCAAGAGGGCGGGAGATGGAAGTCCCTTGTTTTGCCCGCATGGCAATTTCGATCAGATTGGTAAATCCGACCTTCTTCGTTGCGGGTACCATTTCAAACAAATTTTCCGTGTACTGATCTCTAATCAGCCTTGTGATTGCCTTATCGACCGTTTCATTAACAGCCGATCGTACGATATTTTCAATGAATCTCAGCACGCTTAGCACTCTCCCTAATATCCCCGCGATCTATTGCATGCCTCATACTCTCGACCTGCTGCGCCATGGCCAAACACATTTGCTTCATGGTTCCTAATTGACGGGCAGCATGTTGTTCTTCAACGGCAATGTCCACGAGTACGTTATGATCGAAATTGGTAAGCTTCTTATAGTGGTCGCCTTCAATGGAAGACAGGGTTCCTGCCATTGCTTCGATGCGATTCAATTCGGAATGGACATAAGAGAGAGTATCTTTCAGGTCTTGAACTGTTTTCGTAAGATCACCTTCCTTTTTTTTCTTAAGTTTCCACGCTTAACGACGAAATATCCTTCCTGCTATTGAATTAGAAGGGCTGGCTCGGACGCATTAATAAAAAGCGGCAGCCTAGGACGTCAATTTCCGTCCGTGGCTGCCGCCTTTTTCATTAGCCCATCATCATTTTTCCGGCCGCTGCCGCATCTTCCTCTTCGAACGCTTTGGCGTCGGTCATCCACGGCGTAACGCCGAGCAGCATTTTGCGCATATTGGTCTTCGCTTCTGCTTTCAGCTTCTCCGAAGGCTCGTAGCCCGGCCATGTACGCAGGCAGGATTGCGCGTAGTTGTAAATCAGCGAGCGGCGCGTTACATCCGAGAAGTTGTTCAGCGCCGAGTGGTACGTGTACCCGTTGAAAATAACGGCCGTGCCCGCTTTGACGTTCATTCTGACGTGGCCCGGCAGATCCTCTTGCTTCTCGACCTTCGGCAGCTCGGCGTCCTTCATGTGAACGCTTCCCGGCAGGAAGGCAAGGCATCCGCCGTCATACGGCACGTCGGAAAGGAAATAGAAGATCTTGACCATGAACGGAACCTGCTTCTCGCCGAAGAAAATTTTCGTCGATGAGTCGCGGTGCCAGTTCGTATGCGAAACTTTGCCCGGCGGCTTCAGCAAGGCGTCGTTGTCGATCATGACGAATTGATTGCCGATGATGTCGCGCATAATGTTCATCATCCGCTTATGCTCCATTAAGCCGGCAAAGCTTTCTCCATATTCGATAATGCCGCAAATTTGCTTCACGTGATTCAACTGACCCGTTGCCGGATTGACCCGGTTGTTGACTTCAAATTCATGGAACGCGTTGTCCATGTCCGCATTCAAGGAATCGACTTCGTCTTGGCTCAGAAAGTTCTCGATGACGAGAAAGCCGTCGCGTTCCCACATTAATTGCTGTTCCTCTGTTAATCCATATAGGCTCATTCCGATATCCTCCTCAAGTAAACGCTTTATTGAATCTAGTTTACGATAGGAGAGAGCCGGATTGAAGCGGATGAATTGCCGATTATACTCAATAAATTGCTGTTTGTGGGGATGCGGGGAGCCGCCGCTAGAAACGGCGCAGGCTGCGGCGGAAGTCGCTAGGCGAGTCATGCTGCACCTTCAGGAAGGCGTGCAGAAAAGCGTTGTAGCTTGCAAAACCGCTCTGCTCGCTGATTTCGCCGATCGATAGCGACGTGCTGATCAGCAGCCGCTTCGCATGGTGGACCTTCTTCAGCAGCACGTATTCCTTCGGCGTTACGCCGTATTGCTTCTTGAATTGGCGGATAAAATGATACAGGCTAAGATTGGCGATTTGTGCCAATTGCCCGACATCCGGCGCCACAAGATAGTTTGCGTCCATGAACGCCCGCGCGCGCTGGAGCGGCTCCGGCTCCGCGCCCTGACCGGTCAGCCATGAGCCGCCCAAGTCTTGCCGCTTGCGGAAAATCTCCATAAGCAGCTGGTAGATGTGCGCCGATAACGGCATCTCGAAAGCGGGATGCTGTTCTTTCATGAGATCCATGATGCGCTCGAGCTGGCGGTTGACTTCGCTGGCTTGAGGCAGATTTTGCACGATGCAGTATCGCTGCTCGCCGAACAGCTTCGGCCAGAAATGCTCCATGTCGATGCCGTCGAAGACAAGATAGTACATCTCGAAAGGATCCTTCGCTTCCGTCTTGTAAGCTTGGGGAAAACGCATGTCATGGATGACGCAATCGCCCTCGACGATCTCCATCCACTGGCTGCCGTGTTTGAACGTGCCTTTCCCCTTCGTGACGAAGAGCACTTCATAGGCCGGATAATAGTCGCGCACATATTGAAACGCCGCTCTTGGCGCGTCATAGCCGCCGATTAATCCGTAGAAGAGATGTCCGCGAGCGAATTCGCTCGGCGTGCCGACGTGTTCGAACGATTCCATTGAGGTGCCGGACCTTTCCGCCTCCGAAGGCTTTTACTGGTTGCGTGTGCCTTCATTATATCGCGAAAACGGGCGGCGGCAAGCCGAATCCGGTGGACAAGAACGGCTGCTTCGGGCTGACCGGGCGCAGGCGCTTTTTGACGAATTTTAAAACAGTTTTGGAATTTGCTTGTATTGGAATAGGAATTAAGGGCAATTAACGGTATAATACCGTTTAGGGATTTATGAATGGCCATTGGTCGCCAGTACCCAATAATCAGCGAATAAGGAGCATGAAGATGTCAAAAACATTGATTTTCGGACACAAAAACCCGGACACCGACACGATCTGTTCGGCGATCGCGTACGCGGACTTGAAAACAAAGCTTGGCCAAGAAGTTGAAGCGGTTCGTCTTGGCGCAGTAAACGGCGAAACGCAATATGCGCTGGACACGTTCAAAGCGGCTGCGCCACGTTTGGTTGAGACGGTTTCGAACGAAACGGGCAACGTAATTCTCGTTGACCATAACGAGCGTCAACAAAGCGCAAGCGATATCGATAAAGTGCGCGTGCTTGAAGTTATCGACCACCACCGCATCGCAAACTTCGAGACAAGCCACCCGCTCTATTACCGCTGCGAGCCTGTAGGCTGCACGGCGACGATTCTTTTGAAAATGTACAAAGAAAACGGCATCGCGGTCGAAAGCAACATCGCGGGCTTGATGCTTTCCGCGATCATCTCCGACTCCTTGCTGTTCAAATCGCCGACTTGCACGCCGGAAGACGTTGCGGCAGCGCGCGAACTGGCGGCAATCGCAGGCGTAACGCCTGAGACGTACGGCCTTGAAATGCTTAAGGCTGGCGCGGACCTGAGCCAGAAAACAGTAGCTCAGCTGATCTCCCTTGACGCGAAAGAGTTCGCAATGGGCGGCTCCAAAGTTGAAATCGCTCAAGTCAACGCCGTTGACGTGAACGATGTGCTTTCCCGCCAAGCGGAAGTGGAAGCGGCGCTGAACGCGATCATCGCGGAAAAAGGTCTGGACCTGTTCGTGTTCGTTGTAACGGACATCTTGAACAATGATTCCGTAGCGATTGCCCTCGGCAAGCAAGCAGGTGCCGTTGAGCAAGCGTACAACGTGAAGCTGGACGACAACAAAGCGGTTCTGAAGGGCGTCGTTTCCCGTAAGTCGCAAATCGTTCCAGTGCTGACGGAAACGCTCAGCAAGTAAGATAAGTTGGACAAGCCGATTGCGTGCCTTCGGGAGCGTGGTTGGAGGGAGGGAAACCCGTGCGCTGGTTGGTGCGCCGGGTTTCTTTTTTTTTAGGGCCTAGGGTGGTGCGCCATGAGGATTGAAAAGCCCGACAGCAACATGATGTTGTCGGGCTTTCTAGCCTGTAGCGCTATTCGGCTCTGAAGCCGCCAGTTTCCGATTATCGCAGCGGCTTGAATGCCTTGCGGAGTTCATCAACGAAGAGCTCCGGCTGCTCCCAAGCCGCGAAGTGTCCGCCCTTGTCGAGCCTGTTGTAATAGATGAGGTTGGGATACGCCCGTTCCGTCCAACTCTTCGGCGCTTGATAGAGCTCGTCCGGGAAGGCGCTCACGGCAGCCGGGATGGAGACACCCTTGACGGTTAAGAAGGGGTACTTGCTCTCCCAGTAGAGGCGAGCCGAAGAAATCGGCGTATTTGTCAACCAATACAGCGTAATGTTGTCGAGAACATCGTCACGAGATAAGCCCACGGTTTGTCCGTCAAAGGCCTTTGAGATCAGTTCCAAGCTCTTCGCGTCATGGTCAATCATAAAAGCCGCCAATCCGGCAGGCGAATCCGCCAGTCCGGTCAGCGTCTGCGGGCGCGTTCCCATCATCTGGGCATAGGCAAGGTGCTTGTAAACAAAGTCCAGCTGCTCGCATGCGCGCTTCTCGTCAGCTGAGAGACCAGTCGGACAGCCATTGCCGGCGATTAACGCCTTATGGAGGTCAGACGGAACCGTGCCGGGCATGTTGGAGTGAATGCCGATCAGTCCCTTAGGCTTCTGAATAGCCATTAAATCCGTGATAAGCGCTCCCCAATCTCCGCCCTGCGCCACATACTTCGTGTATCCAAGCCGTTGCATCAGCTCCGTCCAAGCACGGGCGATGCGATCCGGGCCCCAGCCGGTCGTGGCCGGCTTGCCCGAAAACCCGTAGCCGGGCATCGACGGAATCACCACATCGAACGCGTCCGATGCTTTCCCGCCATATGCCGTGGGATTGGTAAGCGGATCGATAATCTTCAGCAGCTCGATGATCGAGCCGGGCCATCCGTGCGTAATGATGATCGGCAAAGCATCTTTATGTTTCGAACGAACGTGAATGAAGTGGATGTCCAGACCATCGATCTCGGTGACGAACATCGGGAGGGCGTTCAGCTTAGCCTCGATTTTGCGCCAGTCGTAATCGTTTGCCCAATAATCCGTAAGCTTTCGCATCGTTGCAAGCTGTGTGCCTTGCGATTGATCTGAGACCGTTTCCTTATCAGGCCATCTTGTGTCTTTTATGCGCCTGCGCAATTCGGTAAGTTCCGCTTCCGGAACATGCACATGAAACGGACGAATGGCGGTCTTGTCCGTGTTCAAATCTTGAGGTGGTGCTTGAAGTTGACCGCCAACCGCTTTGGCATACGTGCCGCATGCCGTCAATCCTAGGGACAGGGCTGCGATCAGCGCCAAACGAGACCAGGATTTTCTGCTCATATGTAATGGAGCTCCTTTCGGATGCTGGAGAGATTCTTCCACTAAGTTCCACCCGAAATGCGATTCTTATTCCATTTTTCTATCCCAAAAGCAAAAACCCGACAGCAAAATGACGCTGTCGGGCTTTCTGGTTTATAGCTTACTTGGCGCTGAAGCCGATGCTGATGATTTTGTGCCCTGAGACCGGTAAGGTGGCGGAGCCATCGCTTACTTGGATGGCAACTCCCTCATCTTCGAGCACGGTGCTCTCATACAGGGAGCTGCTCGTGCCGCTGATTAGATTCAGCTCGGCCGGCTCGCCGGACATGTTGTACCAGCGCGCGATGATGTCGCCGCGGTCTTCGTTCACCTTCAAGCTGGACAAGGCGAGACCGGAGCCGTTGCCGTTCCAAGGAAGCAAGCTTTGTTCCGCCGGGAGGGAACCTTCGTGCAGATCGGTTTGACTGACCTGCAGCGGAACTTGGAAGCCGTACGCTTGTTGGTAGGCGGCGTACCTTGTATCCCCGCCGCAGTGCGGAAGGATCATCCACTCCGCAGCATTTTGGCCCAAGCATTGAGCTTCCGGCGTCAGGAAAACGCCCCAATCGCCGAGCTCGCCGATCGAGCGGAGAATGGTGACGGCAATCGTCCCTCTACCGTCGCGCATCACCTCATATTCGTTGAGTCCTTTATTGGCGATCGTTAAGCCGCGGCCCGCTTCATGCACATCGACGAAAGCGCTCTGGTGCTGGCAGTTGCTCGGGTTGACCCATTCCGCCGTCGGAACGGTCGCACGTTCGGCCACCTCGAAGATCGAATCGGCGTAGTGGCTGGCTGCCGTAATATCCGATGGGAAAAGCACGCGCAGCCGATGATCTTTCGCCGGGTTATCAAACACAGCGCGGACACGGACGCCTTGCTCGGAGCGGTTGAGGCTGACGCGCGTGACGATCGTAATCGGCACGAGCTTGCTCGAGCGCTGCGCCTGCCGGTCAAGGAACGATACCATCGTTTCGATTTCCTGCTGCAGCCGCTCGTCGGCCTGTTCCGGAATATCGAACGTATGCGTGACTTCATAGGTTGCCCGGTATGGTGTGTCTTCAACGACCGAGATCCGTGCCGGAACTCCTTTGGTCGTAATCGCGGTATCGCCGTTTGGCTGCTTGAAAATATACTCGTTGCCGATATCCCCGACATTTTCGTAAACGCCAAGCCCGGTGTACGTTTGGCCGCTGCTTTTGTCCGTGACGGCCAGGCTGCCGTCGCCTTCGATTGTCACGTGAAGATGAGCATTCTCCATCGTGTTAGGCTGCGCGATTAGCGAAGCGGACTGGGTCGAAGCCGATGCCGATGCCGATGCCGATGCGGATGGCACCCAAGCATAAGCGGAATACCCCATTGCAGGGAGCTTGCCGGTTTCGAACGTAACGGCTACGGCGCGGGCAAAATAAGGCTGCCTGAACTTGTCGTCCGGCAAATCATAGCCAAATCGCACGCCCAGATCCACGCTCGTAAAATCGAGCTTTTCGCCGAGATGGTTCACGAGGCAGCCCTCGGCTGCCGTTTGCTCCAAGGCTTGCCGGGCCGTTTCCGTCGGATGCTCGCCTGGCCTAAAGTAGCGGCGGCCGAGCTCTAGCTCCACGGTCACTACGCCGCTCTGCGAATAGCCGCTCGTGCCGTAGACGACGAAAGGCACGCTGTCTGTGCTAATGGCCGCAAAGCCGGAAGTGTTGATTTGCGTGCTAAGATGGGCCAAGCTGTCGGCGATGACAGCCGCGGCGACGCCTTTGCTTTTCTCGAAGCGGGTCTTCATTTCATGGTAAACCTCGTCGACGCTGCAGCCGCAGATGCTGTCATGAGGATGATTTTGCATAAGGGTTTTCCACGCGTAGTTCAGCAGTCCGTGCGGGTACGGACGACCTTGTGCGTGCGCGAATGCGGCGAGAGGCTCGGCGATCTTTTCCAGCATCGTTTGGTTTTCTTGGTTGAGCTGCTTAATATAAATCCGCGAGGATGCCGTGTTGACTAGGGTGAACCAGCCGTCGGTACGCTGGCCGCGCAGCTCGCCTCGAATGGTGCTGAGCCTCTCGGGCAGCGATGCTTGCACCGCCTGTACGTAATCGTCGTAATTGGAATGAATGAATTCATAATCCGGGTAGAGCTCGCGCGCGGTGCGGAGTGCAGCGGACAGGTTGGCCTGCGCCGGCTGGTGGTCGCAGCCGTTCATCAGCAGCAAATGCGGCGTAGATGCGTAGCGCGATGCATTGGCGATGGCTTTGTCCCAGAATTTGCGGGCTGCCGCAGGATCCTCGGGAATTTCCATGCCGTTGTTGTACCAGTTGGCGAACAGGATGCCAAGCACCCGCGATCCGTCAGGCGACTCCCAGTACAGTTCAGAGAACGGCGACTCCAGGTCCGTCGCGTCCGCGACGCTGTTGTTAAAACCGGTTGCTTTCACGCCGCGGCCGAACACAGCCGTCGTGATGCCGGCTTGCTGAAGGATTTGCGCAGCCTGCCCCATATTGCCGAACGAATCGGGAAAATAGCCAAGCTTGGAGACGGGGCCGTAGACCTTCGCGTCGCGGTGGCCGATTTGCATATTGCGGATATTCGACTCGCTGCTCGTCAGAAATTCGTCCTGCAAAATGTACCAAGGCCCGGCGGAGAGCTTGCCTTCCTGTACGAGCCCAATGAGCTTCTCCCGCTTCTCGGGATAGACCTGCAAATAATCCTCGAGCACAATCGTTTGGCCGTCGAGGTAGAAGCTGCGAAATTCCGGATCATTGTCCATGATGTCTAGAAGACCATCCATCGTTTGAATGAGCTTGGCATGATGCGCCTCGTAGGGCATATACCATTCGCGGTCCCAGTGCGTATGTGAAATGACGTGAATGACGGCTTTCGGCGTGGACATGGGGGCAGACCTCTTTTCGAATGAAATATTAAAATATATTTTAATATTAAATCCGGCTTTATTTTTTGTAAATAAAATATATAAAAAAAATCCCCGTGACCGGATTCGATCATGGGGTGTTAGGCTTGCTTGTCGATTGTCTGACGATCAGCGTCGTGCCGAGAATGAGCTTGGCGCCGTTTCGATCCTGCGCCGGCGCTAGGACGAGCTTGGCCGCTTCGCGGCCGATCCTGTAGAAATTTTGCTCCACCGTCGTGAGCGGCACCTCCAGATGCTCCGTAAACGAGTGGTTATCGAAGCCCGTTATCGACAGCTGCTCCGGTACGGCAATTCCCCGCTGAAGCGCGGACTTGAGCAGGCCGGTGGCGGTAAAATCATTGACGGCGACCGCGGCGGTCGGGGCGGGCGAGATGGCCAGCAGACGGTCGAGCAGCCTGTCGTATTGAATGCTCGCATCAGCATCCGCGCCGTCCTGCAGCACTTCCCAGTTTACGAGCCATTCCGGCTTGGGAGGGATGCCTGCTTCGATCAGCGCGTTGCAGTATCCTTTGTAGCGGTCGCTGACGGACACGGCTTCCTTCCACGACTGGCAGACGAAGGCGAGGCGCCGGTGTCCGAGCCCAATTAGATGCGAAGCGAGACTGCGGCCCGCTTCCACGTTATTCGACACGACGAGCGGCGCGTCCAGCCCTTCGATATTCCGGTCGATCAGCGTGAACGGAATGCCCTCGATTGCGAGACGGCCGAACACGTCGATGTTCTTGTAGCTGGAGACGGGGTAGACGATAATGCCGCTGACCCGGTCTTTAGCCAGCTTCTGAATGATGCTTCGCTCGACGCCGTCATCGTATTTGGAATTATGGAACGTGACATAAAGGCCCTGTGCGGCACATTCTTCTTCCACCCCGCGAAAAATCTCATAACCGATCGTTTCGCTGAACGGCATGACGAGGGAGATGACCGGCATAGGCAAAGTTGAAGCTGAGGCTGCGGGCGCTTCGCTTGCAGCAGCGGTTCCTGTGAGCGGTGTTTCTGCCGGGTCATTAGCGCGTTCGGTGACGAAAGTGCCTTTTTTCTTAATCCGCTTGATCAGTCCGCCAGCTTCCAGCTCCCGCATCGCATGGGTGACCGTGATCGCGCTTACCCCGAATTGCTCCGCAATTTCCGGCCCGATCGGCAGCTTGTCTCCCGCGCGCAGCTCCCCGTTCGCAATCCGATCCGTGTAGTAGTCGATGATGATTTGATAGCGAGGTTTATGCTCTTTCACGCTAATCCTCCAGACCGTTCCGTCTCATTAATATATATTTTATTAGTATAATGCAAAGTTGACGGGCTGTACAATAGGAGGCAACAAGAGCGGTAATAGGTACCGCACATAGGCGGAAAAGCGGCGAATTGGCGTCAAGAGCGGTAATAGGTACCGCACATAGGCGAAAAGGCCGCAACAGACAGTCTCAAAATAAAAAGCCCAGCAGTAGAGCCTCTTCTGCTGGGCCAATCAACTTTAGCAACAAAATTTAAGCTTCATCCACAATAAGCGTACCCTTCATATCCCGGTGTCCATTGCCGCACATAACGGAGCAGTGAAACTCGAATGTACCGGCATTGGCTGCATCGAACTCGCCGCTGCCGTCGCCTTGAATGTCCACGTTGTAATCCGGAATGGCGAAGCCGTGGCCGCCGTCATCGCTCGTCAGCGTGATTTTGACATGGTCGCCTTTCTTGACCCGAATCTCCGGCTGATCGTACTCGAAATCTTTGGCGGTTAGTTTAATTTCCACCGTGCTGCCCTCTGAGGCTTGCGTGTTCTCGGTCGTGTTGGTTGAGTTAGTTGTGTCAGTTGCTTCTGTTGTGTTGGTCGTGTTGGTGGACGCTTCGCTGTTCACTGCTGCGTTAGTGTTCGCGTTTTCCTCGCTGCTGCCGTTATTGTTGCTGCCGCAAGCGCTGGTAATTGCCGCCGCCAAAACGACTGTTGCGACTAGTGCTGCAAATTTGGTTTTCATCCTTGTTACACTCCTTTACCAATTGAGTACATTATATGAATCATATGTCGGTCGTGTCGGTCGTGTTGGTCGTGTAGGCGGACGCCACATTGTTCACTGCCGCGTTCGTGCTTGCATTCCCCTCGTTGTTGCCATTGTTGCCGTTGTTTCCGTTATCGTTGTTGTTGCTGTCTCCGCAAGCGCTGACAACGACAGCCGCAAGAACTAACAATGCGACAAGTGCTGTAAATTTGGCTTTCATCCTCTTATCACTCCTCCACTTTTTGGATTCATTTGCCATCGTAGCATAGGAACATTAAAAGAACATGAAGAGATCGTCCAAATGAGAGGATATTAACGTTAACTTAACAACATCTACACATCCCGAAAACATCCTCCTAACCTACTCCTAGTACCTTTAAATAGAACCAAACAACTAGGAGGTAGAGAAACGATGTTGCAAAAGAAAATCGGATTAAAGTCCGCGCTGGCAGGTACCGCTGCCGCTGCGCTTGTAGTGACGAGCATTTTGACGACGCCATCTACGGATGAGGCTGAGGCAGCTTCCTCGCAATCGAAGAACGTCATTCTTTTCGTCGGAGACGGCATGGGTGCCGCTGCGCGCGACGCAATCCGGCTGGCAACTGTCGGAGAGAAAGGCGAGCTGGCGATGGATGCGATGCCTTTCGCGGGTCTGGTTCATACGAGCTCAACGGTGCCGGTAACGGATTCGGCCGCATCGGCTACGGCGTATGCAAGCGGCGTGAAAACGTATAATGGCGCGATCGGCATGGATGCGGATAAGAAGCCGGTCAAGACCATCATGGAATACGCGAAGGAAGCGGGAAAAGCAACGGGCGTCGTGTCGACCAGCCAAGTAACGGATGCAACTGGTGCGGCATTCGGCGCTCATGTGGAGAACCGTTCCGCGCAAAGCGATATCGCGCTGCAATTTTTGACGCAGAGCAAGATCGACGTCATTCTCGGGGGCGGGGAAGATTACTGGTATCCGGCAGGCGACCCGGGCAAGTTCCAGGATGCACCGGCTGAAGATCCTTCGGAGAAGAGTAAAGGCACGCAGGGCAATCTCGTGAACAAAGCAAAAGAGCTTGGCTACAGCTTTGTGTCCAACAAAACGGAGCTGCAAAACGCCAAGGGCGGCAAGCTGCTCGGCCTGTTCGCTAACGAAGAAATGTTCCAGCAGCGCGAAGAGGGCAAAGGCGACATCTACAACCCGGTCGTTTCTTTGCAAGAGATGACAAAGAAGGCGATCGATACGCTCGCCGCTAACAAGAAGGGCTTCTTCCTCATGGTGGAAGAGGAAGGCACGGATGAATTCGCCCATAATAACAATGCGAAAATGACGATTAAAGCCGGTCAGGAACTGGACCGCGCCGTGCAGGTTGCGAAAGATTTTGCGAAGAAAAATCCGGACACGCTCGTGCTTGTGCTCGCCGACCATGAAACGGGCGGCTTCTCGATCGAGGAAGTGTCCGAGGACGAGAGCGGCGACGGCATCTCGAAGGAAGACGGACCTTTCGCGATCGCAGGCTCCGAACATAATTTCGTCGTTGACTGGACGACGTCCGGCCATACCGCAGTAGATATTCCGGTTACGGCTATGGGTAAAAACGCGGAGCTGTTCTCGGGCATTTACGAAAATACGGAAATTTTCAACAAGCTGATGCAATCGTTGGGTCTTAAGCATAAGAAATAAGATGAGAAGAAGCTAGCCGCATAACGTGGCTAGCTTCTTTTTGTTCGATTAATCGCGCAACTATTAGCGAGCGGAAGTCGTATAAAAAGAAACTAAAAAGGGGGAGCTGTGATGATGCAATTCAGTCGCATAACATTAGTTTGGATCGGTTTATTGACTTGCATGACTGTGCTGGCCGGTTGCGCGAAAACAGACAACCACCCGGAGAGTCCAGTTGTCAAAAAGGAACAAACCGTAGAAATAGCAGGATTAACAAACGAAATCAGAAAGGTAACGTCATCACAACTGAGCCAAATCACCAAGGATATGACCTACAAAGAAGTGATAGACGAATGGGGAAATAGCAAGGACATCGGTTCAGGACGATATATTTTCAGATATGAGATTGAAAACGGGGAATACCTTGAACTAAATTTTGGACATTTTGACGAAGTACTAAGTGATGAGAGCTATCAATCCATTCAGAACCTATTGAATGGGTAAACACGAAAGAAGCTAGCCGAAAACTCGGCTAGCTTCTTCATTTTACTCGGCTGCTGAGCTGCTGCCCGCGTATGAGCACGCAGGCACAAGCATAGCTCCCGATTACTCCTTGTGCCGCCGCACGATCTTCCAGCCTTCGGACGGCGGTGTAACGACGTACTCCGTCGTCGTACCGCCCTCGTCTTCGACAGCGACGACGAACCCGTCAGCAGCCGGCAAAACGTGGAGTATCTCGCCATGCAACACGAGCTGCTGCACAACCGGTTCGATTACGGGGACAAGCAGCTCCTCGAGCCGAATCCGTTCCTGGTACCAGCGTGGTGCAGGAGTCGGAGCAGGGTACCCTCGGACAGGCGCGTTCAGGGCATCGGCGAACGCCTCTTTCTCGCGAGGAAGCTCCATCCCGGCCCCGACTGCAGAAACGAACCGCAAGCACAGCTCGATCGTGTTCAGCACCTCATCCAGCCGGATGCTGCCATTGGCGTAACGGATTTCCGCCGTTCCGATATCGAACCAGGAAGCCGCATTAATGCCGCATCGATGCGATTGCGGCCGGCCATGGTTATGCACCGCCTCTGCCGAGGGCTCCGTTGCGTATCGTCCGCGGATCTCTCTCGTCACCGGCGGACAGAAGATAAGCCGGTGCCCGCTCGTTCCAAGCAGCGCTTGCAGCGTCTCCTGATATGCCAGCGCTGCATCGAGCAGAGGCGGCACGATGTCCGCGCCCCATGGCTCAAGCCCGACATGCACATGCAGCCCGCAGCTCCAATTCGCCGTCGCCCCCTGCGCCTGAAGCCGATCCAGCATGATCCGGATCTGGTCCCGCTCTATCCACAGCATCGGCGGGGGCTTCAACTCGCTGCCCGAAGGCGCGCCGGTTTCGTCAAGCTGCAGTTCATCCAAGGACATCACCCAGCCGGGCAGCAATTCCACTTCAGCGGGCCGCCCGCCTATAAACTCAATTTCTACACCGAATTTGATCTGCTTCCAATCTACGGCTCTTGGCCACATGGTTTATCGTCCTCTCGTTTGTATGATGACATGAGACTTGGTGCATACCGAGAGGAGGCGGACCACGGGCTTACCGGGGAATTTTCATTTTTGGCATGGCAAGCTTTCCTCCTATTTTGTTTATGTCGAAATGATACTCATCCTATTCGTCGCTGCATGATAGCATACCTTTTCCCGATCGGATCGTTTTTATATTATAATAATCGCTGCATTTACTTTACTTATAGGGAGCGCATCATGATGACCATATTGCCTGATTTGATTCCGACGGATTCCAAAGAAATATGGAAGGTGACCGCGCAGGATTGGCGCAAGAGCGGCGTCTATGTGATCTGGGACCGGCAAGTGGAGGGGAGAAGCCCGTACGAGCGGTACAGCTTCGATTCGCCGATTTTGCCGCTGTACATCGGGAAGACGGTGCGGACTTGGCAAAGCCCGGACTCGTCGGATTCGGCTGCGGAGGAGAGCCCGGACCACTATTTAGGCGCACGAATCGCGCAGCATCTGAGCACTCATGCAGACGCATTTCGGGAGTATGCGTATATGGTGGACGTGTATGCGTTTGATGATATTTTGGACGGGCAGCTGGATGATCCTGTGAAACGCATGATCTATGACGGACTGAGCCGCAAAGAACGCGACCGGCTCCCCGCGGAACAACTTCCGCTAAGCAAATGGTTCAAGAGCCGCTGCGAGCTTACGGCAGATAGTCTAACCGAGCTATATGCCACATACATGATCGCGAGAAGAACGCCGGTGTTCAACAAGGTCGGGCCGAAATTCGTCTCGAAGCATCGCATCAAAAGAACGGTGACGCCCGAACAATACGTCGCCAAGTTCAAGAAGAAATACCATTACTTGAACTGGCCGCTTCCGCAGGAGAGAGCCGGCATGCTGGAGCGGTTCGGAATCATCGTCGATCTGTAGTATTGGAAAAGTCGTAATACTTCCGCCCTGTTCGATTGCCCCGAGCCATGCGATGATAGCTTTCGAAGGCAGGCCGAAAGGGGAGCCTTCCACATATGCAATCAGGCTACCTGCATTTCTTCCTTCTACCCTCAAATTGGATGATTTATGTTAGAGATGCGAATTTCCTGATTGCATATTTTGTAGTTTGTTGGGAGGGGTCCAGATGATGAAACGGCGTGAAGCGATTCGTAACGAGATTTATATTCGCCTTGAAAGAAAGCTGATTGTGGAGCCGGGGCGGCATTCGCTGCCGGAGCGTTATCTGGCCACCGCGTTGAAAAATATCGAACACTTAGGCTTCACCTTCTCCGGTGAACTGATGGAAGCCGTGCGAACGCTGTCTGTCGACGATTTTGCGGCTCTCTATGAGGAGACGGTTCAAGAGCTAAAAGCCATTCGCGGCGCCCATGCGGACTATCGGCCGATGTATCCGAATTTTCCGCATCAGGTCATGCAGGCGGACGAAGCGGAGCTTTATATTCAGGCGATCCTGCATTACCTTACGGGCATGCTGCCGGCTTACGAAGAACTCGAACGACTCCCGTTTATCGGTCAAACGGAGCTGGACGCAATCGGGCTCGGAAGCGCGGAGCAATTCGATGCGATGATCCGCAAGTACATTTCAGCGAAAATAGCTGTTTCCCAGGAGGCCCGAGCAGGCGTCGAGCGTGCGATTGCCGCCTCGAATGAAGAGGAGCTTGCGGCGATGCTGCCGGGCGAAATCCCGAACAAGGAAAACGCCGCTTTCGTTATTTCCGCTCTATTGCAGCATGAGCGGTTCGACAAGCGGCTGATGATAAATTATGTCAAAACCGCCACGGACGTGCTGCGGCTTGCCGTCGCAATGTCCGGGGGCGATGTAAGCCTGGCTTCGGCCAATTTGCCCTTCCGCAAGTTTAAACGGTCGGAACGTCGCATGCTGCTGGGGCTGCTGGAGCCGTGCGCCGGCCTAACGGAAGATATGCTGCGCTATAAGAAGCGGTGGATACGTCTGGGGGAGATTTTGCATCCCGGTGAGTATAAACATGGCTTTGACCGGTGCAAGGAAGCTTTCTCCGTTCTGCGGAACGGTCTCCCTTATGACACCTTCGGCGGGATGCTGGAGCGCGCGTTGCTGCACAAGGACGTTCATGCAGCGGTAGAGTTGCTGAGTAAGCGGCCTGGCGAATTCGTCAGAAGGCTCGACCACTTGCTTCGGATTGCCGGCGAGCCGCAGGCTGTCTTGAGGGAGTTCGAAGCAGTCGCGGCGGAGGTGTCTACGCCGGTGCTTCTGCAGGTCCGGGCGCATTTTGGCCGTCGGCATGAGAAGCGCGAGCTCCGGACATTTTTTCCGAAAGGCAACGTGGCCAAAGCCGCGGCAATTGCGAACCTGCTCCCAGCTCTTTCGCCAGAAAGCTGCAACGCGATTGTGCAGGTGTGCGATCGTGCGTTGACGCAGCGGTTCGCGAAGCAGTCCGAACTTGGCAAGGTGTTTGTGGACGAGCGGCTGAAGCAGTACGTTGTCCCGTTCGCAGAGCGGTCGGCAAGCAAAGCGCTCCGCACGATCGTTAGAGGAAGTCGGCTGGAGCTGCCGCCCGGCGATACGATCCGGTTCTTCACTTGGTGGAAGGAAGGCATGGTGAACGGTGCTGCAACGGGGCGGGTCGATATCGATTTGTCCGCGATCCTGTATGACGAGAATTGGAAGTACGTCGAGCATATCTCGTATACGAATTTGCGCGCATTGCGGTTGAAAGCGGTGCATAGCGGCGATATTACTTCCGCGCCGGAGGGGGCATGCGAATTCATTGATCTCGATATCCCTTCTGCCCTCGAAGGGGGTTGCCGCTATTTGGTCGCTTCGCTCAATTCCTACTCCGAGCAGCCGTACTGCAGCCTGCCCGAATGCTTCGCCGGTTGGATGATGAGGGAGCATCCCGCTTCCGGCAGGATCTTCGAGCCGAGGACGGTCGTGGACAAAATCGATCTCGCCGCCGACACGACGATCGCCATTCCTGTCATTATCGATCTTGCGGAGCGGAAGCTGATCTGGACCGATTTGGCCTTGAAGCAGCATCCCGATTACTACAACAACGTCGAGGGCAATCAGAAAGGTCTGGTTCTGATGGCTAAAGCAATGCTAGCTCTCGTAAAACCGAGTTTGTATGAGCTGTTCATGCTGCATGCAGCCGCAAGAGGACAACTGGTGGATCGGGCGGACGAGGCGGATACCGTGTTCGCGCCGGACTGCGGCATTACGCCATTTGATACAGGTACTATCTTAGCCGATTATGTGAGTTAACGAGAGAGCCGCTTCTAGGTGGAGCGGCTCTTTTTTTGATGTGCGTGAGGGGAAAACCGACGCTCACGAGCGAAACCGCTCCAAAAAGAAACTGAGCGTCGAAATAAACGACGCTCAGCCCTTAAACCCCGTCGAAGCGCGGGGCCCTTATGGCAAGCTAACTCCGCGCGACGCCACGTATAGCCGGTACCAATCCTCGCGCGAAAGGCGCAGCGTGGCCGCGTCTTTGCAGGCGCGGATGCGCTGCGGGTTGATCGTGCCGATCACCGGCTGGATGCCGGAAGGATGCGTCATTAGCCATGCAAGCACGACCGCCTCTCTCGTCGTGCCATGCTTCTCCGCAAGCTCGGCGACCATGGCCGCGGTTTGCACAACGCTCTGGCTTTGCCCCTCCAAGGAACCGCCGGAGTACCGGCCTTGCGCGAGCGGGCCCCACGACTGCAGCTGAACATTCTCCAGGCGGCAATATTCCATCGTGCCTTCCGGAAACACGTTGCTGCGCCAAGCTTCTTGGTTCACGCTGACGGCGGTGTCGAGGAAGCCGATTTTGTGCAGACTCATCTCCAGCTGGTTCACGATGAACGGCTCGTCGCTGTAAGCCTGCAGCAACCGGATCTGGCCATGACTCATATTGGATACGCCGAAGTGGCGCACTTTGCCGGAAGCCTTCAACTTATGAATGGCGCTCGCGACATCCTCCGGCTCCACGAGCGGATCGGGGCGGTGCAGCAGCAGAATGTCCAGATAGTCCGTGCCAAGGCGTTCGAGTATGCCGTCGACGCTGTTCAAGATATGATCGGCCGTAAAATCAAACCGGTGCGGATGGTCGCCATCACCGATGCGAATGCCGCATTTAGACTGTAAAATGATCTGCTCGCGAAGCCCCTGACGCTCGCTCAGCACTTTCGCGAAGACGCGCTCGGCCTTGCCCGCCGTATAGATATCGGCGTGGTCGAACATGTTGATGCCGATCTCGAGCGCGGCATCCAACGCCTCATGCCCTTCTTTGTAGTGCTCGGCCGTGATCGGACTGCTTGCGTTCCAATCGCCCCCAAGCCGCATGCAGCCGAGGACAAGCTGGCTGGCGTTTATATTTCTCCGCTGTAACGGTATCGGTTTGGTCATCTGTATCTTACCTCCAAAAAGTTTCATGATCGCCTTCAAAGCTCAAGCACCAGTTTCATTATGCTGTAGCAACATACAAAATAAAAGTAGTGAAAATATTGATATGTAATGATACAAGGTATATATAGTGAGCTGGAGTATAGTAGTCTAGCCGGACCTGGGCCTTTGGAATCGTCAGAGAATGTCACAAAAACGCATGCTTTTACAGATGCGTTTCTTCTTTTTCCTGTTATAATATAGGTAAGACGGATGACGGGTGGCAAAGGAGAATTGCCGTGAATGAAGCGCAATTAGTGATGTTATCGAGGCAAGGCGACGAGACGGCCTTCAACAAGCTGGTCGAGCTGTATAAAGATAAACTGTACCGGATGGCTCATCGGATTCTCCGAAGCAAAACGGATGTCGAGGATGTCGTGCAGGAAACGTTCCTGAAGGTGTATTTGAACTTGAACCGCTTCGACGAGAATAAGAGGTTCTCGACGTGGATTTTCCATATCGGGAAGAACATCTGCCTTGATCTGCTGCGCCGCCGCAAAACACCGCCGCTGCCGCTTGACCAGCCTGTCCACGCACAGTCCGATCAGGCGCTGTCGCTGCATGATGTCATTCCGCACGCATCGCTCTCGCCGGAAGGGGAAGTGATCGAGCGCGAGCTTTCATCGAAGATGGCGGAGCTCATCGATAAGCTCCCGGACAAATACAGGAATGTCGTCTATCAGCGTTACGTCCTGGAGATGTCCCTGGAGGATATCGGGCGCGCGAACAACATTCCGGTGAATACGGTGAAATCGCGGATCCACCGCGGCAAAGATTTTATGAAGAAACGCTGGGGCAAGACGCTGCTCATTTACTCGATCCTGCTCTTCCACTTTTTTTGATGTTTCGTATTCGATAGCGTGTGGATGGAACCTCCATCCGCGCGCTTTTTTTGCTTTATGCATAGGTACATCCAGAATTGGAATACTGTGGGTAAAGTAGGTGAAAAGTCCCGCAATTTCTTAGCGGGAAACTGCAATAAAGGATAGCCAATTCTTGCGCATGACGGTATAATATTCGTACAAGTCGCGCGAAAATTGTCGATTAATGACAACGTTTGACACAGACTAAACAGACGACTAGGAGAGAAACGGGAATGAAAAAAGGGATTCTGCTTGCTGTAGTACTTATTTTATTGTCTTCACTGTTTGTCGCATGCGGTAAGAAAGAGAATAACAACACGGCTGCCGAGAATAACGCAGGCGCGGGCGATAAGGCTCCGATGAAGAAGGTAGCGCTTGTCCTTCCCGAGAAAATCGGCGTTAACGCATTCTTCGTCCAAATGGACGAGGGCTTCAAGAAAGCCGGCAAAGAGTTCAACGTGGAAACGAAAACGATCGAATCGACAGATCCTGCCGCATTCGAGCAAAACCTTCGCTCCACCGTTGCCGAGAACTACGATCTGATCATTACGGCTACGTTCCAAGCGGAAGACGCGCTGAAAAAGGTTGCTGCGGAGAATCCGGAGAAGCCATTCGCGATTATCGATACCGTCGTTGATCTGCCTAACGTGCGCAGCGTCGTGTTCCGTGAATACGAAGCATCGTACCTGCTGGGCGCGGCTGCCGGTCTAGCTACGAAATCGAACAAAGTCGGCATGGTCGTTGCCATCGACGCGCCGCTGCTGAAGAAATATACCGAAGGCTTCAAGGAAGGCTTGAAGTACACGAATCCTAAAGCGGAAATGCTCGTGAACTACGTCGGCGGCTTCACAGACCCGGCGAAAGCGAAAGAGCTGGCACTGCTGCAATTCTCCAAAGGCGCCGACTTCATTGCAGGCGCATCGGCAGTAGGCGACCTTGGCGTATTTGAAGCGGCCAAAGAGAAAGGCTTCTTCACTTCCGGCCAAGATATTGACAACACGGGCGTAGATCCTGAGCACGTTGTTCTTGCCCAGCTGAAAGGCACGGACACGGTCGCATACGAAACGGTTAAATCGTTCTCGGAAGGCAACTTTGCTTACGGCGCGGTCGATTACGGCTTGAAGGAAGACGGCGTAGGTCTTACTTATGTAACAAGAGACAGCCAGACGCCTCTGAATCCGTTTATCGGACAAGCAACCGTCGATAAAGTGAAAGCGATCAAGGACGACATCGTTTCCGGTAAATTGGTTGTCAAAAACCCGCTGAACCCATAATGACTACCCGCCGGCTGTATGTACATACAGCCGGTTTCTTCCTATATACGAGGAATGAGAGGAGAAGAACCGCCGGATGTTGCTAAGCATGGAGAACATTACGAAGGCTTACGGGCCCGTGAAAGCCAATACCGATATCGGCTTTACGCTGAACAAGGGCGAGATCCACGCGCTCGTCGGCGAGAACGGCGCAGGCAAAACGACGCTGATGCGCATTCTGTACGGCATGGAGAAGCCGACAAGCGGCACGATCCGCATACGCGGCGTCGAGCAGCATTTCGCTACGCCGGCGGACGCGATAAAGAGCGGCATCGGCATGGTGCACCAGCATTTCATGCTGTTTCCGTCGTTTACGGTTGCGGAAAATATCGTCATCGGGCGGGAGCCGAGAAGCGGCATGGGCTTCAACCGCAAGGCCGCCATCGCGGAAGTCGAGGCGCTGTCGCGCCAATACGGCATGCCGGTCGATCCGCGCAAGAAGACGTCGGCCTGCTCGCTTGGCGTTCAGCAGCGCGTTGAGATTTTGAAGGTGCTGCATCAGGGTGCGGATATCATTATTCTCGACGAACCGACGGGCGTACTGACGCCGCTTGAGGTAAAGGAGCTGCTCGTTGCGATCAAGCGGCTCGCTGCGCAAGGAAAGAGCTTTATTATTATCAGCCATAAGCTGCAGGAGATTATGGACGTCGCCGACCGTATTACGGTGCTGCGCGACGGCCGCGTGACCGGCGTTGTGGAAGCGAAGGATACCGATGTCGAGCAAATTTCCCGGCTGATGGTCGGGCGGGACTTGGTCGATATGCCTCGCACGGCGCCTGAGCCAGGCGAAGCCGTGCTCGAAGTGAAATCGCTCACCGTGCCGGGCGACAAAGGGAAGCCGCTGGTAAACGAGGTTAGCTTCGGCGTAAGGTCCGGCGAAATCGTCGGCATCGCCGGCATTTCCGGCAATGGCCAGTCGGAGCTGATCGGCGCGATTTCGGGCTTGGTTGACATCGGCAGCGGACAAGTCCTGCTTGCGGGCAAGGACGTTACAGGCACGCCGGTGCGGAAGATTCGCGAGCTCGGCCTTGCCCATATTCCGGAGGACCGCTACCAATGGGGCGCTGCCAAGGACGCGACTGTCGTAGAGAACGGCGTCATGGGACACGCGCGCAGAGAGCAGCGGTATGGCATGCTGCGCGGGCGCAGCATCCGCTCGATGGTTGAAGACTGGGTCAAGCGCTTCGAGATCAAGACCGGGTCGCTCGATACGAAGGCGCAGTTTTTGTCCGGCGGCAACTTGCAGAAGCTGATCGTCGCGCGCGAGCTTGCGCAGGGAACGCCGTTTCTTATTGCTGCTGAGCCGACGCGCGGCGTCGACGTCGGCGCGATGGAGATCATCCACGGCGAGCTGATCAAGAAACGGAACGAGAAAGGCGCGATTCTGCTCGTTTCCTCGGAATTGACGGAAATTTTGAAGCTGTCCGACCGCATACTGGTCATCAATGAAGGCCGAATCGTCGGCGAGTTGAGCGCGGAGGAAGCGACAGAGGAACGGATTAGTTTATTGATGGCGGGAGGGAAGCAGGCTTGAACAGCAAACTTACGCAATTCGCAGGAGCGCTCGTTCAGCCGATCGTGGCTGTCCTGCTTGCCCTGCTCATTGGCGCGCTGGCCATTTTCTTGGTCGGGGGCTCCGTCATGGAAACTTACGCCGAGATGTGGAAAGGCGCATTCGGGAGCTTTTATTTTGTCACCAATACATTATCGCGCGCGACGCCGATCATTCTGGTCGGACTTGGCACGGCGCTAGCCTTTCGGGCAGGCTTTTTCAACCTCGGGGCCGAAGGACAGATGATCCTCGGCGGCTTGTGCGCGGCGATCACGGCGCTCTACGTTCCGGGACCAGGCTGGTACAAGCTCGTTCTGGCGCTAATCTCGGGCATCGTTGCGGGAGGCATTTGGTCGGCGTTCGCCGGTTGGATGGATGCCAAGTTTCGCATGAATCTCCTCATTACGACGCTGCTGCTCAACTATATCGCCTCGCTGTTTGCGGGCTACTTGGTCGCTTATCCGCTTAAAGATACGACCGGCTCTGCGGCGATGGCGCAGACGAAAATGATCGATCAGAGCGCTTGGCTGCCGAAATTGTTTCAAGGGATGAGTCTTCATGCCGGGTTCCTGATCGCCCTTGCCGGCGCGATTCTGCTCTTCCTGTTCATGAAATATACGGTCAGCGGCTACGAAACGCGCATGCTCGGCAACAATCCGCTGTTCGCCGCATACGGCGGCGTGCAGCGCGGCAAGCTGATGTTTTACAGCATGCTTGCAAGCGGCGGCTTCGCCGGCTTGGCCGGCGCTGTCGAGGTGCTGGGCACGCAGTACCGCTACCTTGACGGCTCGCTGTCCACGCCGGGCTACGCATGGTCCGGCATCATGGCGACGCTGCTTGCCGGCTCGCACCCGCTCGGCACGGCGTTCGCAGCATTATTGCTTGCGGCGCTGCAGACTGGCGGCATGGGCGTCGAGCGCAACACCGAGGTGCCTCTCGAGATCGCCAGCGTCATCCAAGCGACGCTGATTCTGTTCGTATCGGCTAAATTAAGCTACAGCTTCTTAAAACGCAGGAAAGCGAGGGCTCAGAGTGGAACAATTTCTTGATGTGTCCCTGTTTAACTCCACCCTCCGGATGGTGACGCCCATTCTGCTTGCCGCGCTTGGGGGCGCGATCTGCTCGCGCGTCGGTTTGTTCAACGTCGGCCTGGAGGGACTTGTACTGTTCGGCGCATTCTTCGCGATCGTCGGCAATTACATTACAGGCAACGTATGGCTGGCGGTGGCGTTCGCGGTTCTGTGCGTCATGCTGTTCTCGCTTATTTTCGCTTATTTAAGCATTCATTTGAGGGCTAACGTCATTATCGTCGGCATATCGCTGAACTTCCTGGCCTTGGGCTTGACCTCGTTCAGCCTGCGGGCTATCTTCAATGTGAAAGGCGCTTATTACGATAAAAACATGCAGGGCTTGCCGGCAATCGATATCCCGCTGATCAAGGATATTCCGTGGCTCGGCGATGTGCTTTCCGGCCATTCGCCGCTTGTTTATCTTGCTTTTCTGCTGATCTTCGTGTTTCAATACTTCTTGTTCCGTACCGTTTCCGGCTTCAGGCTGCTCGCCGTCGGCGAGAATCCCGTTGCTGCGCGGAGCCTCGGCATCAAGTCGAAGCGCATTCAGTACGGTGCCGTGCTGATGTGCGGCGTGCTGTGCGGATTGGCAGGCGCGCAGCTGTCGCTCGGTCAGGTGACGATGTTTACGGAAAATATGACGGCAGGCCGCGGGTTTATCGCCCTCGTCGCCACGATGCTCGGCCAATCGAATCCGCTCGGCGTCGGCGCGTCGAGCTTGCTCTTCGGGTTTATGGACGCGGTGAGCATCCGGCTGCAGGGCTTGTCGCTGCCAACCCATTTTACGATGATGCTGCCTTATGTCGTGACGCTGGTCATGATGCTCTTCTTCAAGGATAAGAGCTACATGCAGGAAGCGCGCAAGGCCAACGAAAGCTCGCGTTAGAGCATGGCATTGCCCCAATTGGAAGGAGGCTACTACAGGTGAACAACAAAGCAGAGCGTTTGAAGAACGCCAAACCGATGCCGCAGGCGGAGGTGGACGCATCGCTGGCGCACCGGCTCCCGCCGGGTCAGACGGTGACGGAGCGGTTCCCGATTTTGCATGAAGGGGAAGTGCCGGTGTACTCGCTGCCGGATTGGCGGCTTCGGATTTTCGGCGAAGTGGAGAAGGAGCTCGAGTTCTCGCTCGAGCAGTTGAAGGAGATGAAACAGACCGAGCAGGTTTGCGACATCCACTGCGTGACGCGCTGGTCGAAGTTCGATACGAAGTGGGAAGGCGTGTTGTTTAAAGATCTGCTGCCTTTGCTCGGCGTAAAGCCGGAAGGCCGCTACGTTATGATTCATGCGGACAACGATTATGAGACGAACGTGCCGCTCGAGGATCTGATGCGCGACGATATTTTGCTGGCGTTCAAGTTCGACGGTCAGCCGCTGACGCCGAAGCACGGCTTCCCGCTTCGCTTGATCGTACCTCATCTGTATTTCTGGAAGAGCGCGAAATGGATTACGGGCATCGAGTTTATGAAGGAAGACCGCCCGGGCTTCTGGGAGCGCAACGGCTTCCATAACGTGGCCGACCCGTTCCGCGAGGAACGCTTCTCCGGCGAGGACCTCGGTCTCCCGGAAGATTTGTGGAAAGAGTGTGACTACGACTAATGTCTCTTATGCCGATTTTGCAAATCCATACCGAGGACGCCGCGGAATACGCGATCGTGTGCGGCGATCCAAAACGCGCGGAGCTCATCTCGCGCAAGCTCGATAACGCACGGGAGCTGGCCTTCAGCCGCGAATACCGTACGTTCGCGGGCGAGATCGAAGGCGTGCGCATTCTGGTCACGAGCCATGGCGTCGGCTCTGCGGGTGCTGCCGTGTGCTTCGAGGAGCTCATCCGCGCCGGCGTGAAGACGCTGATCCGCGTGGGAACCGCAGGCTCCTATTCGGCCGATCATCCGGCCGGCAGCCTGATCGTCAGTAGCGCTGCGGTTCGCGCGGAAGGGCTGACCCGCTCGCTGGTGCCGGACGGCTATCCGGCCGTCGGCGACAGCGAGGTCGTCAATGCGCTGTATGCCGCAGCGCTGGAGACGGAAGGAGACGGCGTCGTCAAGAAGGGACTGACCGTCTCGCTTGACGTGTTCTTCGCGGGCGTGGAGGAAGTGCCGCACCGCAAGTACAAGCAAGCCGGCGTGCTCGCCGTCGAGATGGAGATTGCGGCGTTGTACGTCGTCGCCTCGCTACGCGGCGCCCGTGCCGGCGCGATCGTCGCGCTGGACGGCTACGCCGACAGCGATCTAGCCGCGGAGTACGACCCGCACACGGATGTCGTCGCGAAGGCGGTCGAGCGCGAGATCAACGCGGCGCTAGGCGCTGTTGTGAAGCTGGCGGGACAAGCGTAATAGAACGAATAGGGAGCCCGGTATCTGCGAAGATACCGGGCTTTTTTGTCGTGGAGACAACTGGATAAACTTACATTTTTATAAAATATAGGAAGCAGAAGGATAGGTTTAGATAAACAGAGAGTATCGGTTCCGTCACTCTCATAAAAGGAGCGCGACTACTATGACGCAAATGATAAAAGTACAAGAAATGACGGCTTTATTTGGAGGGCAGCTTTTCACTTTCTAGAACGCTATCTGGTGCGTTATTTTTGTGACGACTCCCCATGCAACGGCAGGGGAGTCTTTAAATTTCGTTTATGAATTATAAACGCTTTCTTAAAAAGTTAGTGGTAAATTATGAGAATATTCTGCTTTGTTGATAGAAAGGGGGGCTGTTTATTAGTGGAGTAGATAGTGACAAGTCAAGTCGGGAAGTGATTGGCGTGTAGTAGGTTTCGCACCCGACTTCGCTTCATTGGGACAGAAAGGCTGCGTTGTGATTGTTGGATCTTCACGAAGGCAGCACACAACAGCGTCTAGCGGACAGGTATCATGTGTGTAATTAAATTAGTGATAGGATAGGAGTGAATCTTACACTATGATTGGAAAAAAGTTATTTAGCTCAATTATGGTCCCCGTATTCGCATTAACCTTGATGGCAAGTGTTGTAAGCGCTAAAGGACCGGACAGGCCTGCTCAGAAACCGGAGTCAATTGATCTTGTTGAGTCCGAAATCCATTATGCTCCTTCTATTGCAAACCAAGGGCAAACGAGGACTACGATTCCTGTACAAGGTGTAGATAAGAAGAAGCAATACAAAAAATCGTTGTTAGATTTCTTTACCTCGAATCCGAAGTACAGTGAAAGCATCAGCCAAATTGACACTATCGTGAATCAGGCAATTGTTTCGGAGAGCGCTAATACAGCTTCAGCAGATGGAGAGATTACACCCTACGTAATCGTAGGTCAAGGGTGGACAAAGGCACCTTATGTCACATTTTCACAAAACCGCGTGACGTACGCTACATCTTGGATTCCGGAGGATAATTATCGCTCCAATGTACCGGTAACAGTTAGTTACACCAAAACCATGACAATATCCGCTACGCTCGGGTTTTCAGGCTCAGGCCTTATTAAGGACAAAATGGGCTTCCAAGTGTCTGCTGGCGTAAATCAGACAACTTCAATTACGCAGGGCGCCACAATTCCTAGTTGGACAGTATGGGGGAAAAGACCATATATAAAATATCGTCTTGAGGAATGGGCAGGGATTTATTATTACATTGATTCTACCGGCGGCATTGTACAGGTGATTGAAGGTCCAGTAACGGGTACAAATAAAGTCCTTATCACAAAATCGACTGAATATTGGACTCGGACCAATACGGCAGAAAGTACAACTGCAACCACCCCCACCCCCCCAACCGGCCCACCCAATGTATAATAAGGGAAAATGAGTTGGAGGTAATAAATGGAAATCAAAGACATCAAAAGGCTCTTGCTAGTTATCTACGTAATTTTTGTTATAGTAGTTGGCGTCCTAGCAGTTCCATTTAAGAAAGTGTGGGGGCCTTCAAATGAGTTGAGGGTCTATGATGTTGTGTACGCACCACTTTGGAGCTTAACTGACAAATATCACAGGATGGACGACTATACTTTCCCCATTTACGAGTTGCAAGTTACTCGATTGCTATTTACTATCTTCATTGTTAGTCTGATTTTCTTCATTATTTATTTGCTGCTATCTACAAAAGAATAAACATCAAACAGCCCCACTATGCGAACTTGGTGGGGCTGAGCTAGTCTATCTGGTTTTGTTGCTTAAGGGCTTTCGTCTTTTAAATTCATAGTTGACTTATCGGATTAATCAGATTATGATAAGAACATCAAATACAGCAAGCCTACCGGACAGCCGGAGGCTTCCATGGCCGATACTCCCTGAGGAGATTGGACTAATGGAGGTCTCCGGTTTTTCGCGTATGCGCAAGCATTTCAAATGCAAAGGGGTTAACGACCATGACCATGACAAGGACGGCAAAAAGACGAACACTTTCCATTGCGCTGCTTGGCTTCATCTTCCTTTTATCCGCATGCGGCACCAATAATTCCGGCGGGAATGCCGCGAATACGGCATCGAACACCTCCGCTTCCGGCAACGAAACCACATCTACCGAAGCTGCATCGAATGAAACGCCTAAAGCGGCAAAAGAAGTTCATATCGGCTTCCAGAAGTACGGAACCGTTAATATTCTCAAGGCAAAAGGAACGCTGGAGAAGCGATTGGAATCCGAAGGGTACACGGTGATGTGGACGGAATTTCCGGGCGGGCCGCAGCTGCTCGAGGCGCTGAATGTCGGGAGCATCGATATCGGCCATACGGGCGAGGCGCCTCCGATTTTCGCGCAAGCCGCGGGTACGTCTCTCGTGTACCTGGCGCATGAGCCGGTGAGCCCGGCTAGCGAAGGCATCCTCGTGCCGAAGGACTCCAAGATCGCGACGCTGGCGGATTTGAAAGGGAAGAAGATCGCCTTGAACAAAGGCTCCAACGTTCACTACTTGCTGGTTAAGGCGTTGGAGAAGGCTGGCGTCGATTATAAGGATGTCACGACCGTTTTCTTGAAGCCGGGCGATGCGCGGGTTGCGTTTGAGAACGGCAGCGTGGATGCCTGGGTCATCTGGGATCCGTTTCTGGCCGCAGCTCAAACAGCGACGGGGGCGAAGCTGCTGACGGACGGCACAGATCTCGTGTCCAATATTGAATTTTATTTGGCTTCGCGCCAGTTCGCTGAAAACAACAAACCGGTTATCGACGCATTCAACGAGGAGTTGAACAAGATCGACGCATGGGCTAAAGAAAATCAGAAGGCCGTGGCGGAGCTGCTGTCACCGCAGCTGGGCATCGATGTTCCTTCGCTTGAGCTTGCTTCCGCGAGAAGAGAATACGGGATCACTCCAGTTGACGACTCCGTCATTGAAGCCCAGCAGAAGATCGCCGACACGTTCTTCGACCTGCAGCTGATTCCGAAGGAAATTACGGTGAAAGACGCGACGTTGAAATAAGCTGAAAACCGACTAAATCAAACGGAGGAGATTGACATGGAAGTATTCTGGTTTATTCCGACACACGGAGACGGCCGGTACTTAGGATCGGCGGAAGGGGCGCGCGCGGTTGACGCGACGTATATGAGGCAAATCGCCCAAGCGGCGGACCGGCTCGGCTATGGCGGCGTGCTGCTGCCGACGGGCAGCTCCTGCGAGGATGCGTGGGTTGCCGCTTCATCGCTCATTCCGGTGACGGAGAAGCTCAAGTTTCTCGTTGCCATCCGGCCAGGCTTGATGTCGCCGACGCTTTCGGCCCGGATGGCCGCAACCTTCGACCGGATCTCCGGCGGGCGGCTGCTCGTCAATGTCGTAACCGGCGGCGATCCGGTGGAGCTTGCGGCGGAAGGTCTATTCCTCGGCCATGACGAGCGCTATGACCTGACGGATGAGTTTCTGGAGGTGTGGCGCAGAGAGCTCGCGGGCGAGACGGTCCAATTCGAAGGCGAGCACTTAAAAATTCATGACGGCAAGGTACTCTATCCGCCGGTGCAAAAGCCATATCCTCCGCTGTATTTCGGGGGATCGTCCGCGGCGGCGCAGGAGGTGGCGGCTGACCATATCGATGTGTATCTGACATGGGGAGAGCCTCCTCACGAGGTAGCCGAAAAGCTGGATCGCGTGCGCAAGCTGGCGGCGGAGCGCGGAAGAGAAGTACGCTTCGGCATTCGGCTGCACGTTATCGTCCGTGAGACGTCCGAGGAGGCTTGGCGTGAAGCCGACCGGCTCATTAGCAAAGTAGACGAAGAGGCGATCCAAGCCGCGCGCAAGGTATTTGCCCGTTATGATTCGGTAGGCCAGCAGCGGATGACGCGCCTGCACGGCGGCGACCGGAGCCAGCTGGAAATTTATCCGAACCTGTGGGCCGGCGTCGGACTCGTTCGCGGCGGTGCGGGAACGGCTCTTGTCGGCAATCCGCAGGAGGTCGCAGGACTTATGAAGCAATACGCCGATCTCGGAATCGATACGTTCATTCTGTCAGGCTATCCGCATTTGGAGGAGGCTTATCAGTTTGCTGACCTGGTGTTCCCGCTGCTTCCCGTGAAGCGGCCGGAAGGTACAGCCGGTCCATCGTCCACGAGTCCCTTCGGCGAGCTGATCGCGAATGCGATCAAGCCGTCGGAACGGGCGCCGGTCAGCTAGGAGGCAAACGGTCATGAGCCAAACAACTTCGTACAAGTGGCTGACCCGAACCTGCTCCATCCTGCTGGAATGGGCGATTCCTGTGCTGACGGTTGCGCTGTGGCAGTGGTTAGGCAGCATGGAGTGGATCTCTTCGCGCATTCTGCCGACTCCGGCAGCCGTCGTTCAGGCCGGCTGGAGTCTGGTGGAAAACGGCCAGCTGTTCACGTATATCGGGGACAGCACGCAGCGGGCTTTTATCGGCTTTGCCATCGGCGGCGGAATTGGCTTCGCATTGGCCATCTTGAACGGTTTGCTGCCGCTGTCGGAGAAGCTGACCGACTCCAGCATCCAAATGATCCGCACCATCCCGCATCTTTCGCTCATTCCGCTCATCATTGCGTGGTTCGGGATCGGCGAGCAGGGCAAAGTTTTTCTCGTCGCGCTGGGCGTTGCGTTTCCGATTTATTTGAATACGCTCCACGGCATACGATCCATCGATCATGGCTTGATCGAGATGGGGCGCACTTACGGATTGCAGGGCTTAGCCCTGTTCCGCTCGATTATTTTTCCGGGGGCGCTTCCGTCCATTCTCGTGGGGCTGCGGTTCTCGCTCGGCATTATGTGGATTACGCTCATCGTATCCGAAACGATCTCTTCGGACAGCGGCATCGGCTACATGGCGATGAACGCGAGGGAGTTCTTCCAGATGGACGTCGTCGTTCTTAGCATCATTATCTATGCGTTGTTAGGCAAGCTATCGGATTGGATGGCCAAACAGATGGAAAGGAGTTGGCTGCAATGGCATCCGCACTTCCGCAAAGGAAAGTAAGCCTTCCGCCGGAAGAGAAGGCTCAATCGTCATCGAAGGTACCATCGCAAGTGTCGGCTGTTGCATCGGCGGCCTCCCAGGCGGAGCACCCAGCTCCCCGCGGCCTGCGAATCGACGTGCACGGCGCCGTCGTCGGGTTCGGCGATCTCGCCGTCCTGCGCAGGCTGGAGCTGTCGATCCCGCCAGGCCAGTTTCTGGCGGTCGTAGGCCGAAGCGGCTGCGGCAAGAGCACGCTGCTCCGGCTTCTCGCCGGCCTTGAACAGGCCGCCGAAGGCTCGGTTGCCCTCGGAGGAGCAGCTGCTTCCGGCCTCAGGCCGGATGTGCGCGTCATGTTCCAGGACGCGCGCCTTCTGCCGTGGAAGACGGTCCTGGACAATGTCCGGATCGGCGTCCCTGGAGGCGACCGCGCCAAAGCGCTTGCCGCGCTGGAGCTCGTCGGGCTCGCGGACAGAGCGAAGGAATGGCCGTCCGTCCTCTCCGGCGGGCAGCGCCAGCGGGTCTCGCTCGCCCGGGCGCTTGCCGCCGAGCCGAGCCTGCTGCTGCTCGACGAGCCGCTTGGCGCGCTCGATGCGCTGACCCGCATCGAGATGCAGTCGCTGATCGAACGACTCTGGCAGGAAAGGCGGTTCACGGCGGTGCTCGTGACGCATGACGTCGGCGAAGCGGTGGCGCTTGCCGACCGTGTAGTTCTGGTAGAGAACGGCACGATCGCGCAGGATGTCGACGTCGCGTTGGCGCGGCCGCGCGAGAAAGACGGCGGCTTCACCCATTATGAGAACACTATCCTGAATCGAGTTCTGGCTAGGCTTCCGCCGGATGCGAGCCAGACTGGGTTCTCGATATAGATTAAACGACTGACCGCTTGCGGGGCACGCCCCTGCAAGCGGTTTTTGTGCGCTTTTCTCGCGGCTTGCGCCCTGTTGCCCGCTCCCGGGAATGCATATCATGATCACATTACTGCTGAACGGGAGTTGAAGCGATGCCAAGCCTCATGCGGATCAGAAGTAGCAGGGTGAAGATCGATGTATTAATTCCGGCTATCGAGAAGGATCTCGTTACGCTGCCCTATGTCATCAATGCCGTCAGAAAGCAGGTCAAGCACCCGATCGGCCGGTTTCTGATCGTTTCGCCGAACCGAACCCGCATCAAGGCGCTGTGCAAACGCAAACGATGTACCTTTGTCAACGAGAACAGGGTGCTGCCGATTACGAAGTATCATATTCGTTACCGCTCCAGCAAATGGGATCTATCGGGGTGGATGCTGCAGCAGCTCTTGAAGCTAAGCGGAGATAAGCTGTGTTCATCCAAGTATTTTCTCGTCATCGACGCCGACACGGTGCTCATTCGTCCGCATGTGTTCCGCTCCGGCGGCAGAACGCTGTTCTATTGCAGAAGGTGGAGCCAGCCGGAATATTTTCGCACCTACCGAAAGCTCATGGGGAGAAGGGCGGCGCGTCCCGCTTCCTTCGTCACTCACTACATGCTGTTCGAGAGATCGAAGCTGCGCCAGATGAAGAATGCGATTGCCGCCAAGCACGGCACCAGCTGGTACAGGGCGATTCTGAAAAGCATGAACAAAACGAAGAAATATGCATTCTCGGAATTCGAAACTTACGGCAACTATCTATATAGCCGGAACCCAGGCGGCGTCGGCATTAGGAAAGCGCTGAACAAAAGCCTGAATATGAGCGTGCGGCAGCTAACGGCTCAGAAGCGCCAATCGCTCGCCCGCAGCTATCGGTCGCTTTCGTTCCATAAGCGAAAAGGATACGCAAGGAAGGCCGTGAAGCGATGAGGCGCTATCATGTCGTTTGGAGAGGTCCGATCAAAAGGGCATCCGGACTTGGCATCGCGAGCAGAGAGTACGTCCGGGCATTAAGAAGAAGCGGCGTCCGCGTCACCGTGGGGGCTTCAAGAAGAGGCAACGGGAGACCGCGCATCCTAATCTATCATTACTCTCCGAACACGCTTAACGTCCAGCAGGCAAGAAAGCAGTTTGACTATATCATCATGAACACCGTCTGGGAGACAACCCGCATTCCGAGGCGTTGGCGGGCCCCTCTCAACAAGGCCGATGCCGTGTTTGTCCCCTCGAAACAGAACATGCGGGCTCTGCGAAGCAGCGGCGTGAAGAGGCCCATTTACATCGTTCCCCATGGGGTGAATGCCCGATTCTTCAATCCTCGCAGCAAGAAGCTTCCCGTGAGAGAGGCGAAGGGCCGATTCGTATTCGTTTCGGTGTTCGGGTTCCAGCACCGTAAAAACCCCGAAGCGCTTCTAAGGGCGTATTGGGAGGAATTCAACTCGTCCGATAAGGTGCTCCTACTGATCAAAACAAATGGGTACGCGCGTTACGAGAATGCGAAATGGATCCGCAGCCGCATTCTGGCCTATAAGAGGCGACTTGGGCTTCATCGCAAAAAAACAGCCCCGGTCGTCATCATGGGCGGGAAGTTAAGCTCCTGGAAGCTGCGGGGTATTTACACGCGAGGAAATGCTTTTGTTCTGCCTACAAGGGGTGAAGGCGTCGGATTGCCGTTCCTGGAAGCACTGGCCAGTGGCATACCGGTCATTGCAACCGGCTGGGGCGGCCATATGGATTTCTTGACGTGGCGAAATGCCTTCCTGGTTCCGTATAAGCTTAGACCGCCGGTAAGCAGCATGAGGCTTGCCTCGTCGATTTCACGCCAGTTCCGCGGATTATTCGCGGAACAGGGACAGCTCTGGGCGGAAGCCAGTATCGCCGGCTTGCGAAGAAGAATGAGGGCCGCGTATCGAAACCCGAAGCTATGCCGCCAGAAAGGGCGTCAAGGCAGGGTTGTCGCGGTTAGAATGTCGTGGAGCCGGGCAGGCGGCATGATGAAACGAACGATAGAGAGGGTGGTCCGGAAGCGAAGATAGGGCCTGCGGGAAGGCACATTGTTTTTTCAAGGGGGGATGGCATTGCGAATTGTACTACTGAGCGGCGGTTCGGGGAAGCGGCTGTGGCCATTGTCGAACGAAGTCCGTTCGAAATTATTTTTGAAGCTCCTCCCTTCGGAGAGCGGCGGCAATCAATCGATGATTCAGCGGGTGTGCGGCCAATTGGAGGAAGCGGGGCTCCTTCCGGAAACGACGATCGTCGCGCAAGCAAGCCAAGCGGAAATGTTCCAAAGCCAGGTCGGCGACAAGCTCTGCATGGTTGCCGAGCCTTGCCGGAGAGGAACCTTTACGGCGGTTGCCCTCGCTGCCGCCTATTTGCACGATAAGCTGGGGGTTGCGCCCGAGGAAACGGTATGCGTCATGCCGGCCGATCTTTATGTGGAGGCGGCGTTTTTTACGGTGCTCAAGCGGTTTCCGGACTACTTGTCCCAATCCGGCACCGAGCTGGCTTTGCTTGGCACGCTTCCCGATCATCCTTCTAGCCAATTTGGCTATATCGTTCCGGAGAAAAGCGACGAAGCGGCCGCAGCGAAGGGGTATCTGCCCATCGTCCAGTTCGTGGAAAAACCGGATGAAGCGCATGCCGCCCGCCTGATTGCCAGCCATGCGATGTGGAATTGCGGCGTGTTCGCGTTTCCGTTATCCTTCATGCTCTCGATCCTAGGGAGCAGAGGGCTGCCTGCCGGCTACGATGATTTGCTGGGCCGGTATACGCAGCTTCCGGATGCGAGCTTCGATGTCGAAGTGGCGGAGAAGACGGCGCATTCGGTGGTCATTCCTTATGAAAAAGGCTGGTCCGACTTAGGGGACTGGAGAGTGTTCACGGAGTATTTAGGCAGCAGCGTGATCGGGCTTGGCGAAATCTCGGGCGGCTCCGTGCAATCGCATGTGGTCAATGAGCTGGCGTGCCCGATTCGCTTGATCGGCGTTTCGAATGTGATCGTTGCCGCAAGCGCCGAAGGGATTCTGGTAGCCGACAAGGGCAAGGCCAATCAAATCAAGCAGCTGCTGGGCGGCTCGCCCGAGCACCCTATGTCCGGAGAGAAGCGATGGGGCACCTACCGCATCCTGGACTATTCCAAGACGGATGCCGCTGCCGAATCGCTGACGAAAAAAATCGACCTGCTGCCCGGGAAACATACAAGCTATCACCTGCACGCGCATAGGAAGGAAACGTTGGTGATTCTCTCCGGAACCGGCACCTTTGTCTACGAAGATAAGCTGGCTTCGATCAGCGCCGGGGACGTGCTGCACATTCCCGCGGGCGCGAAGCATGCCGTTCAAGCGGCGTCGCTGCTAGCCTATTTGGCGATCCAGATCGGTGCCGACCTGACCCGGGAAGATGTTCAGCGAATCGCCGTGACCTGGACGGATATTGTAAGCAGATGCGCGAATCCATGATCGGCCCGGCAGGCGGGTTGCGCCTTCCGGGTATTTTTGTGTGAACTTGGATAGATGAAGCGCTGACGGTTCAAGAAGCAGTAGTAGAGTAGTGGGGAAGTGGGCTTGCGAGAACTTTGCTAGAGAAGCGGTCAGGATCGCGTAATGCGGCAAAAAGAGGTTTCCGCCTTGCCTATTTAAAAAGCAAACCCTCAGCCCTATATGATCTGTGTTAATTCGGCCTTTAGTTCATTTGTTAGTTCAAATTCTTTATCAATATCTATATGTCCTAATTTCCTATTACTTGTTTCTAAACTAATTAATTTGAGATAGCTAAAATTCGGATCGACTACTATATTGATATCAAATGTCTGTAATGTTTGGGTTTCTTGAGCCTTTATTGAAAGGTAATAAAAGTATTCAGGAATTAAAGGCTTGTCTTGAATCACCTTTAAGGAATCTAATTGAGAAATTAATTTATAGATACTAGGCCGCCTATGATCAGGATTTCTTAAAGAGGATAGAGTCACTCCATTTTGAAGTCCTTGATCAACTTTTGTAATAATTGTATCTATAATTGAGTTGTCTGCATTCAAAGCTGTAATCTGTTCCATTAGCTTTTCTTCTTTTGATTTAGAACAACTTGTTAATATAAGTAAAGCACAAAGAACCACAAAGATCGTTATTCGATTTTTGGCTGTCATCATTGATCCTCCTAACACTAAAGCTCTTAGGCAGTTTCATATATCCGTTTAACTTTTCAAATAAAAGGTTTCTTCTTTGTCATCCCAGTTCATTTTCACTTTGATTGGCAAAGTATCGTCAGTTACTGCACAGCCTGCGCAACCAGTCGAAATTTCAATTATTTTACCTTTGTAGTCGCTCTCTTTACGCACCAGTTTTTCATTAATCGTTATTTCAATGTTTTTAAGCTCTTCGTCTGTTTCATTTTTATAACTAAAAACGTACTTTCCATCTTCCCTATGCGCACTGATGTTTGCAGTGTATTCACCGCTCCAACTATCACTCTCTCCAATAAGCGAAATTGATTTATCGCAACCGGCCAGCACTAAAACCATGAATATTGCAATAAAAATTTTTTTCATTACGTCCTCCTGGAAGGTATTTCATTTCATAAAACTATACTCCGAATGGATAAAAATAGTTTCACAATCCTGCCGGCTAGTCGTGCGCGCGCGAATTGTCGCGGAACCGAGCGGGCGTAGTGTGCATAAGCGCCCGAAACGTGCGGGCGAAATAATGGACGGAGCCGAAGCCGGTCCGCTCCGCGATTTCCTTGATCGACAGCTCCGAGTACCGGAGCAGCTCGGCGGCTTGGCGGACGCGCTGCTTGCGCACGTAGTCCGTATATGATTCATAAACGCCGGAGGAAAACAAGCGCGAGAGATGGCGCGGCGACAGATTGATCTGGGCTGCGACCTTGTCCAGCGAAAGATCGTCATCGCTCAAGTTGTCGGTGATGAACAGCTTCGCTTGCTTGAGCAGTGCCGATGAGCTGCGACGGGGCGCCTTCCAGTCGGCTTGCTGGAGCGGCTTGCAGAATACGCCGGGCAGCGAGAGCAGCAGCATCGCGGCAAGCTGCGGCAGCACGGACTCCGGCAAGGAAGGCGAGTCCCCGGACCTTCGGAGCATCGACCGCCACAGCTCGGCGGCGGCGAGGTGATCCGCGTTTTGAATGACGCAAGTCTTGGTTTCCGCCAACGCCTGAAAGGAGGCGCGGACCTGCTCCGCGCTGCCGTTCTCGTCAAGCTCGAAAGCTACGTACACGATTGCGATTTCCGGATCGCACTGGATGTAATGGGTGATGCCTGGGCGGGAACAGAACATCGTCCCTTTTTGTATCGGATAGGTCTTGCCGTCGTCCAGATACGTGCCCTTCCCGTCGATGACGTAGCAGATTTCGAAGAAGGAGTGTTTATGCAGAAAATTTGAGGTAAGGTGCCCATTCACCCCCCAATAATGAACGGTAAAAACCGCATCGGCTGTCTTGAGCCGAAGGGCGTACTGATTCAGCCACGTGCCGCTCTCTTCCCAAAGAAACATGAGATACAATCCCTTCTAACCGAATTAAGTTAATGGCGTGAAAAGACAAAAAGGTGGCTTCTCTGGCTAAAGACCGAAACACCTTGATTCCTCTACAATAAAGCCATAGGAAGCACATTGAACTCTTAGGAGGATTGTATCATGATTACAGCTCAGGATGTGGAATTTTACAAAGAGAATGGTTATTTGTTAGTCAAGGGCGTGTTCAATAAAGCAGAGATTCTCGAGATGCGCAAAGCGGTTGACGGCATTATCGACCGTGCCGCTAAAGCGAAAATGGATCACAATGCGCAGTGGCAGGGGGACTTCCTTCCGCCGGAAGAGCTGAAGAAGCTCGTGCTGAAAGGCTTCCATGACGTGCACTACCACGATGCGTCCTTTCTGCGTGCATTAACGCATCCGAATATGGCGGCCGTACTGTCGCAAATTATCGGGCCGAACGTCCAGCTGCACCATTCCAAAATGCTGGTGAAGCCGCCTGAGAACGGCGCGGCCTTCCCGATGCATCAAGACTATCCGTACTTCCCGCATGAGCAGCATACCATGCTTGCGGCCAGCGTTCATCTGGACGATGCCGATCTGGAGAACGGATGCCTTCACGTCATCCCGGGCTCGCATAAGGAAGGTGCGCTGCAGCACGTAGGCAGACACTATCTGAACGCGAAGGAATATCCGGTATCCGACGGCGTGCCGTGCATTGCGGAAGCGGGCGACGTGCTGTTCTTCAACTACCTTACGATTCACGGCTCGCCTGCGAACCGCAGCGAGCGGACACGTCGCAACGTGCTGTTCCAATACCGCAGCGCGTCGGACTTCCCGACAAACAAAGAGCACTTCGACTGGGGCATGGGCCTCATGGTGTGCGGCGAGAATCCGCACTTCAATAAAGTTAAGCCGGAGTACGCTATTCTATAAGCATCGGCAACGGCATAAGCAGCCGGGCAGGAGAAATCCTGTCCGGTTTTTTTGTGCTTTCAACTCTGAAATGTTGTCTGTCATGCGAGATTGGTTCTCTTCACATGGACTTCATTTAAGCGTGCTAATGTGAAATTCGGATAACGCGCAGAGAGGTGGAATTTTAACCATATGGATCGCAACAGTTTGAAATTAATGGCAGCGGCGATGCTGCTGGCGGCGATGCTGACGGGATGCGGATCGCAAAATGGGGATCAACAGGCAGCGAATAACGGACAAGCTGCGGCGTCGGCCGGCTTTAATGCCGGCGGCTCCAATCAGCCGGATCGGACGGCGGATTTCTTCGCCAAGGTCGTGAAGGCGGACGGAGACAGCATCACCGTTCAAAAGTCGACGATGTCTCCGGCGGATATGCCGCAAGGCGGGTTTGGCGGCCGAGGCGGCCAGCGCCCGAACAGGGATGCGGGAGCCGGCGGCAATAACGCAGCTCCGCCGGAGGGCGAGCTGCCGCCGATGCCGGACGACGGCGGCGAACTGCCGCCTCCCCCGGATGACGCCGGTGAAATGCCAGCTCCTCCAGATGACGCCGGCGCTAGCGGTAACGCGGGCGGCGCTCCGAATGGCGACCGTCAAGGCGGCGGCCGTTTTGGCGGCGGGGGCTTCATGAATCAGATGAAGTTCGAGGATGCGCAGTCGACGATCGGCGTGGATGCCGAAACGGAGATCGTCTCGATGGGACGCGGCCAGGACGGCATGACCGAGAACACGCTGAAAGCGTCGGATTTGAAGGAAGGCGACATCGTAACCGTATGGCTATCCTCGGACAACAAGACGGCACAATACATCTCGCTACGGTTCATGCCGGGCATGCCGGGAAAGGAAGGTAACGGGCAATGAAAAAATGGTGGCTGCTCGGAATCGGCGCGCTGCTAGTCGCGGCTGCCGTAGTCGTTTATATGAAGATGGGCAAGAAGGAGGAACTGCCGGAGGTGGTGCAAGCGACGACCCAAGTCGTGAAAGGGACGATCGAGGTGCATGTCAGCGGCACCGGCAGCCTCGCTCCGCTAGACCGGCAGACGGTCAAAGCGTCAGAGCAGGGCACTGTTGATAAGGTGAACGTGAAGGAGGGAGGGATCGTCAAGAAAGGCGACGTGCTCCTCACGGTTGAAGGCGAGGATAATTCCGACAAAATCAAATCGGAGCAGCTCAATCTCGAGAGCAAGCAGCTTGATCTGGAAGATACGCAAGATAAGCTGAAGCAGGCAACGGAAGATGGCGAAATCGCGAATCTGAAGCTGAGCCTCAAGAAACAGCAGCTTGCTATCGAGCAATCGCAGGCGACGATCGCCGATCTGCAGGAAAGCCAGGGAGGCGGCACGATTACGGCGCCGATTGACGGTACCGTTACGACACTGAACGTAGCGGAAGGCGATTCCTTGAATCCATCGGCGGATCTAATGGAAATCGCGAACTATGCCAGCCTGCAGATGGTCGTGGGCATCGATGAGCTTGATATTTCCAAGGTCAAAATCGGACAAAGCGCAACGGTCTCCGTAGAAGCGCTGGCGGACCAGTCGTTCAAGGGCAAGGTTGTCAAAATCGCCGACGAAGGCACGGCAAGCAACGGCGTAGCCTCCTTCGACGTTACCATCGGGCTCGATAAAGCCGCAAATTTGAAGAGCGGCATGTCTGCAGAAGCGAGCATCGAGATCGAAAAGAAGGCAAATACGCTGATGCTTCCGATCGATGCCGTGCAATCATTGGGCAACCGTTATATGGTTTTCCTGCCAAGCGGCACGCAGACGGCAGGCACCGGCGCACCCGGCGCTGGAGCTGGCGGCGGAGCAGGAGCTGGCGGCGGCACGCCAAACGGCGGCGAAGCACCGAATGGCGGCGAAGCACCGGACCGCGGCCAGGGCCAAACCCAAGGCCAAGAAGGTCAAGGCCGTTTCAGCGGTCAGCCTGGCGGCGGTGCCGGCGGCGGTGCGACCGGCAACCGTTCGGGAGCAAGAGGCGATTTCAGCAGCCGTTTCGGCGGCGGCGTTCCGCAGATGATCCAAGTCGGCATTCATAACGAGGACTATATCGAGATTTTATCCGGACTCAAGGAAGGCGAACGAGTCGTCGTGCCGACGGTTGTCGGAACTGCGAATTCGGCGCAAGCGCCAGCAGGCTTCGCACAGGGCGGCTTCGGTGGCTTGGGCGGAGGCGGATTTGGAGGCGGCGGCGGATTCCAACGTGCTGCCGGCGGCGGAGGCGGAGGCGGCTTCGGCGGCGGCGCGCCAGGTGGCGGTGGAGTAGGCGGAGCAGCTGGAGGAGGCGCACGGTAATGGAAGCAAAACGCGAAGCGCTCATTCAGATCGAAACGCTGTCCAAGCTGTACAAAATGGGCGGCGAAACCGTCCACGCGCTGAGCGACATTTCGCTGCGCATCGACCATGGCGATTTTGTCGCGATCATCGGCCCGTCCGGATCCGGCAAATCGACGCTCATGAACGTCATCGGCTGCCTGGATGCGCCGAGCTCCGGCAAGTATTGGCTGGACGGCGAAGAGGTTAGCCGGCTGCGGGAAAACCGGCTTGCGGAAATACGCAACCGGAAGATCGGGTTTATTTTTCAAGGCTTCAATTTGCTCAATAAGCTGTCGGCGCTCGAAAACGTGGAGCTGCCGCTCATTTACCGGGGCATCCCGGCCAAGCTTCGCAAAGAGCAGGCGATCGAGGCGCTGACGAAGGTCGGGCTCGGGGATCGGGTCAAGCATAAGCCGAGCGAGCTGTCGGGCGGTCAGCAACAGCGCGTTGCGATTGCGCGGGCGCTTGCCGGCAACCCGCCGATATTGCTCGCCGACGAGCCGACTGGAGCGCTCGATACGCGCACCGGCACCGAGGTAATGGGCTTAATGAAGGACTTGAACAAACAAGGCCATACGATCGTCCTCATTACGCACGATAACGAAATATCCAAGCAAGCGAGGCGGGTCGTCCGGATTCAGGACGGCCAAATCAGCGAAGAAGGCGGTGAGCGTCATGAACGTGGGTCAAGCGTTCAAAATGGCGGCTAAAAGCATTCTCGCCAACAAAATGCGTTCGCTGCTCACGATGCTCGGTATTATCATCGGGGTGGCGGCCGTCATCGCCCTGGTAGGCGTAGGGCAAGGGACGACGAAGCAGGTCACCGATCAGGTTCAAAGTCTCGGCACGAATTTGCTGACCGTCAACATTACGGGACGCGGCTCGCAGACGACGATCGATTATAAGGAAGCGGAAGAAATCACGGATAAGGAAGATATCGAATTTGCCGCTCCGATCAACCAGTCGAATGCGACCGTGAAGAACGGCAGCGAAAGCACGTCCGTCAGCGTCGTCGGCACGACGGAAGACTATTTGGACGTGAAGGAGTATGACGTAGCGGCAGGCCGTTTCGTCGCGCAGATCGATCTGGATTACTATCAAAAGATTGCGGTGCTCGGTTCAACGACGGCGACGGACCTGTTCGGCACGACGAATGCGGTCGGCCAAACGTTTCTGATCAACGGCGTCCGCTACAAGGTTGTCGGGGTGCTGGCTTCCAAGGGCAGCTCGCTGCAAGGCTCAAACGACGAAGTGGTCGTCATTCCGATTACGACGGCGGAGCGGCTGTTCAAGTCCAAGGGCGTCCGTACGATCAACGTCCAAGTAGCGGAAGCGGATAAAATGGACGCGGTCGTCGCGGAGCTCGAGACGGCGCTCACGAAAAAATTCCGCGGCGATACGGACAGCTTCCGCGTCTTCAACCAGCAGGATCTGCTCGATTCCTTCAGCAGCATCTCGGATACGCTGTCGCTCGCGCTCGGAGGCGTGGCGGCGATCTCGCTGCTCGTCGGCGGCATCGGCATCATGAATATCATGCTCGTATCCGTTACGGAGCGGACGCGGGAGATCGGCATCCGCAAAGCGATCGGCGCGAAGAAACGGGATATTTTGACCCAGTTCCTGATCGAAGCGATCGCCCTGAGCGGCCTTGGCGGCCTCTTGGGCATCGGCATCGGCGTCGGCGCGTCCCAGGTACTGTCCAACGCGATGAGCATTACGGTCGTGCTATCGCTGCCGATCATCGGCTTGGCCTTCGGCTTCTCGGTGTTCATCGGCGTCTTGTTCGGCCTGTTCCCGGCGAATAAGGCGTCCAATCTCAGACCGATCGAGGCGCTGCGATTCGAATAGCTTATTTTGGGCAAGTGTAGAGAGGAATGGCAATCGAAAGGGGAGGTCCCTTCTGGCTGCCGTTCCTCTTTTTTATATGCGGGCCTGTAATTTTTATATTTACGCTTGGATTCGCGTCCTTTAAAGTAACTTTATAACGTGTCATAGACCCATGAAAGAGGTGCTCTTGGTTGAAACGTAAATGGACTTACACGCCGCCTGCAAACGGCTATCCGGAATGGAACAACAACCCTGAACTATTCGAGCTGAACCGCATGAAGGCGCACGCGACGCTGATGCCCTTCGCATCTGTCGAGGAGGCGCTCGTTAACGACCGCAGCGCGTCCCGCAGCCAGCTGTCGCTGAACGGCAAATGGCAATTCGCATTCGCCGAAACGCCGTCGAAGCGAATCGCCAATTTCTATGAAGAGAGCTTCGACCACAGCGGCTGGGACGAGATCAACGTGCCCGGACACTGGCAGCTGCAGGGGTACGACTATCCGCAATATACGAACATCCGCTACCCGTGGGAGGAATCGGAGCCTGAGCTGATCCAGCCATTCGCGCCGACGAAATATAATCCGGTCGGTTCGTATGTGCGTACATTTACGATTCCCGGCGATTGGGAGGGACAGCCGGTATTTATCAGCTTCCAGGGCGTAGAATCGGCTTTCTATGTCTGGGTAAACGGCGAGCTTGTCGGCTACAGCGAGGATACGTTTACGCCGGCTGAGTTCGATCTAACGCCGTATTTGCGCGCAGGCGAGAACAAGCTTGCGGTTGAAGTCTACCGCTGGTGCGATGCCAGCTGGCTGGAGGATCAGGATTTCTGGCGGATGAGCGGCATTTTCCGGGAGGTGTACTTGTACACGGTACCGAAGGCGCATATCTACGATTTCTTCGTTACGACCGAGCTTGATGAGGAGTACCGCGATGCGGAGCTGAAACTGAAAGCGAATATTATGAACTATTGGGAAGCGGATCTGGGCACGGTTACGATCGAGGCGCAGCTGTATGACAGCAAGCGGCAGCCGGTGCTGAAGCAGCCGCTCGTCGTTACGACCACGTTGGACAGCCGCGAGGCGGAGGTGGACGTCGAAGCTTCCGTGCTCGTGGAAAATCCGCTCAAGTGGAGCGCCGAGCAGCCGAACTTATACACGCTCGTCTTGTGCTTGAAAGATGCCGAGCAGCACCAGCTCGAGGTCATTAGCACGCAGACGGGCTTCCGCAAGTTCGAAATCAAAGACGGGCTCATGCTCATTAACGGGCAGCGCATCGTCTTCAAAGGGACGAACCGCCACGAGTTCTCTTGCCATACCGGCCGCGCACTGGGACTGGAGGATATGATCACGGACGTGAAGCTGATGAAGGCGCATAATATCAATGCCGTCCGTACATCGCATTATCCGAACCATCCGCTCTGGTATGAGCTGTGCAACCAATACGGTTTGTATGTGATCGATGAGACAAACCTGGAGACGCACGGCAGCTGGGCGTACGATCAGCAGGAGCTGATGCCGCGCAACGTACCGGCAAGCGATCCGGCTTGGACGGCGAATGTGCTCGACCGCGCGAACTCCATGATGCAGCGGGATAAGAACCATCCATCGATCGTGATGTGGTCGCTCGGCAACGAATCGTTCGGCGGCGATAATTTCGTGAAGATGCATGATTTCCTCAGCGAAGCGGACCCTACGCGTATCGTACACTACGAGGGCGTTACGATGTGGAAGGAATCGGCTGCGGCGACGGACGTAGAAAGCTACATGTACGCTAAGCCGCATAAACTGGTCGAATATGCGCATGATTTCCGTCCGAAGAAGCCTTACATTCTGTGCGAATACAGCCATGCCATGGGCAACAGCTGCGGAGGGCTGCATATTTACACGGAGCTGTTCGACAAGTATCCGGTGCTCCAGGGCGGCTTTATTTGGGACTGGGTGGATCAAGCGATCTGGACGACCGGAGAAGACGGCGTTTCCTATTTGGCTTATGGCGGCGATTTCGGCGAAACGCCGCATGACGGCAATTTCTGCGGCAACGGCTTGATCCTGGCTGACCGCTCGATTACGCCGAAACTGATTGAAGTGAAGAAATGCTATGAGAACGTTCAGATTACGGAGGTTGAAGGCAAGCAAGGCCTGTACCGGATTCGGAACAAAAACTTGTTCACGAATCTCGATGCCTATAAATTGCAGTGGACGGTTGCGCTGGACGGCGTCGTATCTTCCGAGGGCAGCTTGACGGTTTCGATCGCGCCGGGCGTGAGCCAAGAGGTGGCGCTGCCATTGCCGGACCGTGAAGGGCAAGCGGGAGAAGCGGTGCTGACGATCAGCTTCGTGACAACGGAGGATTCGGATTGGGCGGCCGCCGGTCATGAAGTCGCGTTCGGGCAATTCGTGCTTCCGGCGGAGAAGAAGACTGCAATCGCAGCGCGGGTGAAGAGCTACGGCGCGGTTGAAGCCTTCGAACTGGCCGATGCGCTCAAGGTGTGCGGCGAAGGCTTCGAGGCCGTCTTCAGCAAAATAAACGGCAGCCTAGTTTCCTATCAAGCAGGCGGCAACGAACTGCTGAAGAGCGCGGTCGCGCCTAACTTCTGGCGTGCGTATACCGATAACGACCGCGGCAACAAGCACCATGAACGCTGCGCGACCTGGCGCGGCGCAGGCGAGGAGCGGGTGCTGCTCGAGCTTAGCTTCGACGTGCTGGCAGACCGGGTAATCGTACATGCGGCGTATTTGCTGCCGACAACGGCGGAATCGGCATGCTCCGTCACGTACACGGTTCTCGGCAGCGGAGCGATTCAAGTGCTACAGCAGCTGGCGCCGGGCGAAGGGCTGCCGGAAATTCCGGAGATCGGCATGATGTTTGTGATGGACGGATCGTTCGACGAGCTGGAATGGTACGGCAAAGGGCCGCATGAGTCGTACTGGGACCGCCAGGAGAGCGCAAGACTCGGCTTGTTCCAAAGCAAGCCGGCGGACCAATTTGTCCCTTATCTCCGTCCGCAGGAGTGCGGCAATAAGATGGCTGTCCGCCGCGCGGCGATCGGCAATGGCGCAGGCAGCGTTCTGCATATTACGGGCGAGCCTACGTTTGAGCTGAATGTGCTGCCATACTCGCCGTTTGAGCTGGAAGCGCATGATCACGTCCATAAGCTGCCTGTCAGCGATAAGACGGTCGTGCGGATCAACTATAAGCAGATGGGTGTCGGAGGGGACGACAGCTGGGGCGCGCTGCCGCATCCGCAATATTTGCTGCATGCGAACAGGACCTACTCGTTTGCGTTCACGCTGCAGGGGAAATAGAGCGAATAACTAAAAAAGCGTCCCGGGGCAAGGGGTATGATTGAAGCTCATACACGCCTGCTCGGGACGCTTGTTTTCATTTTAACTATCGAGGATGACCTTCTGACCCTCGGCTACGCCGTTCTTCACTTCGACCTCGTTGCTGGTCTTGAGTCCGATCTCGATGTCTACTTCTTTGACGCGGTCGTTCTCGATGATCTTCACGTAGTTACGGCCGAACATGCTGTAAAGTCCGCTGCGCGGAATGATCAGCACATCGCTTCGTTTCTCGATAAACAGCTTGATGTCCGCCAGCTTACCGATTTCAAGGGCCGGTTTCGGCTCGTTAAGCGCGATGATCAGCGATCTGGCGTTACGTCTCTTGATCGTTTCGTCTTCGCTCTTAGGGGCGGTTGAAGGCGTTTGAACGACCGTTCCTTTGTACGTTTTCTTTTTGATCGTGACGTCTACCTCGGTGCCTTTCTGAACGGCGGAAATCTTCGTGACGTCCGTCGCTTCGTAGACGAGGTTGACCTTGTCCGGGTTCGAGATGATCGCCATCGTCTGATTGGCTTCCACAGCTTCGCCCGGCTTCAGTTCGTTCAGGTACGTAATGACGCCGTCGGAAGGCGAGACTAGCAGCGACTTCTGATATTGCTTGCGCAGGGCATCGAGCTGAAGCTGCTCGCGCTCGAGATCAATGTCGGCAAGCTTCGCTTCATTCTTATCGCCGCTCTTCACGGCATCGGAATGGCGAAGCGAGCGCTGCTCGACCGTCAGCTCCTGCAGTTTGATCCGCAGCGGCAAATCGCCGGTATCAAGCTCCGCGATCGGCTGGCCTGCTTTCACGGTGTCGCCTTGTTGAACGTGCAGCTTCTTCAATATCGCACCGGATTCCGGAAAAGCAACGGATTTATTCGTTTCCGAGGAGGCGGTTGCGGTGGAGGATAAGTATAATTCCATATTGCCGCGCTTGACGGCTTCCAGTTCATGGATTTCTTCTTTCTTGGCAAGGACGGGCGGCTGCAGCGGTTCTTCTTCGGCGGGCAGCAAGGAGCAGCTGCTAAGCATCAAAGCGGCGATCGAACTTACTAGCGATACGCGCAGCAATGAGATGCGGGATTGGTTACGAAACTTAGGCACGACATATCTCCCCTCACATATGCGAAACTACTATAAAAAGAATAACGGGCTAGTATGATGATGTCAACGGTTTCATTTCCAAATATTAGTTGGGAATTTTACTTAAGATTGGATAATTGTCACCCAGCGCCGTTTATGCTATGGTTGCTGGTAGATTTTGATTTTGAACGGCTTTATGGTAGAGAAAGGTGGTTGGCCGCTATGGCAACGGCTTCGACGCGCGCGACTGTCCTGCAGACCGGCACGCTTTATGTCATTCTGTTCGCAATCAGCGCTGTACATTTGCTGAATGATACGATGCAGGCCGTCGTATCCGCACTATTTCCCGTATTCGAAAAATCGCTGAATCTAAGCTATGGTCAAATGGGCTGGATCGCCTTTACGCTCAATATGACCTCCTCCGTTATGCAGCCTGTCGTCGGCTATTTCTCCGACAAACGGCCGATGCCGTGGATGCTGCCCGTCGGGATGGGCCTTAGCCTGCTGGGGATGGCAGGCCTTGCTTATGCGCCGAATTTCTTGTCCGTCATCCTGGCGGTTATCTTTATCGGCCTTGGCTCCGCGATCTTCCATCCGGAGGGCTCTCGGGTCGTGTACTTCGCGGCAGGCGGCCGTCGCGGCTTGGCTCAGTCGATTTATCAAGTTGGCGGGAACGCCGGCAGCTCGCTGGCACCGCTTATGACGATCTTTATCTTCCTGCCGCTTGGCCAGCCCGGTGCGATCTGGGGCACGCTGCTGGCTGCTGCGGCAATCGCCATTTTGCTCCGCGTCGTACCGTGGTACAAAGGGCAGCTGGAGCTGTATGGCAAGCCGGCGAAGAAGTCTGCTGCCAAAGCAGGCACGGTTAACGGCGCCGCAGGCCAAAGCCGGAGCATCATCGTTTTGGCGATGACGATTCTGATTCTGCTCGTGTTCTCGAGGTCGTGGTATTTCAGCGGCATTTCGAACTTCTACAACTTTTTCGCCGAGCAGAAATACGGGCTGTCCGTGAAAGCCGCCCAAGTGCCGATCTTCATTTTCATGGCTGCCGGCGTGCTCGGTACGTTCTTCGGCGGCGTGCTTGCGGACAAATTCGGGCGTAAACGGATGATTCTGTTCTCGATCGGCGGCGCTTCGCCGTTTGCGGTGCTGCTGCCGCATTTACCGCTCGGCTGGATTTACCCGGTAAGCTTTGTGCTCGGTTTCATCCTATTGTCCGGTTTCTCGGTCAGCGTCGTGTACGCGCAGGAGCTCATCCCGAACAATGTCGGCATGGCATCGGGGCTCATTACGGGTCTGGCCTTCGGCATGGGAGCGCTCGGCGCCATTATACTGGGGCATGCCGCAGAAGCATGGGGCCTGCAGAAGATGATGACGTATTCCAGCGTGCTGCCGCTTATCGGCCTTCTAGCCTTTCTGCTGCCGCCGGATCGGCGCGAAGCTTATTAGATGTAAAGAGGGAGCGGATGTTGAGCCGTTCCCTCTTTATTTGTTCGTTTATCCCTTGAATCTCAGCCTTCTTATCGCGTAAACTAATGAAGGCGGGAAACCGCTGCAAAACCGAATAAGGAGCGTGCATGAAGCATGGCGAAGAGCATGGCACGAAAGCAGCTCGAGAAGAAGCTGCGGCAAGGCGGGATCGATCCTAGGCTGCATAGAGGCAGCTGGAACGGCGTAAAGCCTGTCACGAAGATTAAACCGGATAAACGAAAATACGCGTACCCAAAGAATGACGATGATCGAGGCTTTAAGCAGCTGGACGGAAGCGGCTTAAAGATTGGATCATCGTCATTCTTTTTTTATCCAGTACGAAAGTTATTGAATAAAACCAAACAAAATGATAAATTATCTATGTATTCATCAAACGGTAGACGGAGTTGTTTGAAATGGACATTTCGGAATCCTTCTTTACCGCTTCATTGCCGGAACTGAAGCAGGGCTATGTATATCATGGCGAAACCGACAGCTATTACTGCCTAATTTGCGGCGAACAGTTTGAAGAGGGAGTCATTTATCCAGTCAAGGAAAAGCTCATGGAGGCCCATAAAGCCGTTGCCCACCATATCGGGAATGCGCACGGTTCCATGCTTCACTATCTTTTGGAGCTAGACAAGAAGGCGACAGGTCTAACGGATCTGCAGAAGCAGCTGATCAGCGCATTCGCTTCCGGCATGTCGGATGCGGACACCGTGAAGCTGACGGGCGGAGGAAGCGCCTCTACGATCCGCAATCACCGCTTTGCGCTGAAGGAAAAGGCAAAGCAGGCGAAGCTGTTTCTGGCCATTATGGAGCTTATGGACGGCGGTCTCGCGCAAGGGGCCAAATTCGTGCCCGTTCATCGCACCGCGCCGATCGTCGATGAACGCTACGCGCTTACGCAGGATGAATACACGGCGCTGCTGAACAAGTTTTTGCCGCATGGCCTGTCCGGTCCGTTAACCGGGCTGCCCCGGAAGGAGAAACGCAAAGCCGCGCTGCTTCGCCACATTGCCGGCAGCTTTAAGAAAGGCCGCAAGTACAAGGAACCGGAAGTCAACGACGTTTTGAAACGTTTTATGGCCGATGAGTATGTGACCTTAAGACGGTACTTGGTCGATTACGGCTTCCTTAGCCGCGAAAGCGATGGCAGCTCATACTGGCTGAGCGTTTAACCGGTCGGCCGCATGAGGCGTGAATTTTATTAGGAGGTGCATCAGCCATGAACAGGCGTAAGGAATTGCAGAATGAATACGGCATGAAGCAGCGCGCGATGGGCGTATTTCAAATCGTCAATGACCGCAACGGGAAGCGGTATATCGCTGCCTCCCCAACGCTGGATTCGGCCTGGCAGAGGGAGAAGTTCATGCTCGATATGGGCAGCCATATCAATTCGGCCTTGCAGAAGGAGTATAAGGAGCAGGCAAGCGCCGATTTTCGCTATGAAGAATTGGAGAGATTGAAGCTCGGCGATGAAGTACGCAACGATTATAAGGATTCAATGATTCCGGGGACGTCCGTACTTAACCGAAGCGTCGTCCAGTCCTACCGGGACTCGCTCAAGAAGCTTGAGCAGAAATGGCTGAATGAGCTTCAGCCCTATGAGCCGAACGGGTATAACCGTCCGCCCAAATAGAACAAGATAATAAAGGAGTATGTATTAATGACCAGTAACCAAGCGGCAGTACCGGGCAATAAGCCGGGTTCGCTGCTTCGCAACCGTTTTTTCCAAACCATTGTCATGTCGAATATTTTTCTGCAAATCGGAATTTGGGTGCGCAATTTCGCCATCCTGCTCTATGTCACGGAACAAACGAACAACGATCCGATTGCCGTATCGTTGATTTCCGTCGCTGAGTTTTCGCCGATTTTCCTCTTTGCCTTTATCGGAGGAACATTTGCAGACCGCTGGAAGCCGAAACGGACGATGATCTGGTGCGACCTGCTGTCCGCAGCTTCCGTTGCCGTAGTACTCGCGGCGCTCGTATATGAATCTTGGGCTGCCGTTTATTTTGCCACATTTATTTCAGCTATCTTATCTCAGTTTTCTGCCCCTTCATCGATGAAGCTGTTTAAACAGCATGTGCCTCAGGAGCAGCTGCAAGGCGCAATGGGGATTTTCCAAACGCTGATGGCGCTTTTCATGGTAGCCGGGCCATCGCTCGGAACGATTGTCTATCAGAACTTCGGCATTCATGTTTCGATCGCCATTATGGGCGTTGCAAGCTTATTATCGGCTCTTATCCTGTTTCGGATTCCTCAGGACGAAGAAGCTGCAAGTCCAGATGAGACGAAACAGACAACCGTCATGACGGAAATGGTCGAAGGCTTGCGTTATGTATGGCGCAGCCGCGTGCTTCGGACGATGTGCATAACATTCGCGCTGGCCGGACTTTCCGGCGGGATCGCGCATGTAATGGGGCTGTTCGTTGTCACGGAACGGCTCGGGAAGCCAAAGGAATTTTTGCAATTCATGCTTATGATGAGCGGTTTCGGCATGCTGGTCGGCGGCGCCGCTGTCGCCGTGATCGCCAAGAAGATGGCTCCGGTCAAAATGCTGGCGCTCGCGCTGGCCGTTTGCGCCGTAGGCACGTTAGGCGTCGGCTATTCGACGAATGTACCGTTTACGCTCGCCTTGCAATTTATGATGGGCATGATTTTCCCGATGATTCATATTTCGATCAATACGATTATGTTGAAATGGTCGGATGCCGCATTTATCGGGCGTGTCAGCGGTACGCTGGGTCCGATGTACATGGGGGCGATGGTCGTGATGATGGCTATTACCGGCCCGCTCAAAACCGTCCTGCCTCTGACGGTCATCTATACGATCTCCGCTATATTGATGGTTGCCGGAACGCTGTCGCTCGTTCCGCTGTTCAAGCAGCAAGCGCCTGAGAAAGCGGAGCCTGCCGGCTTGTCCGCCTAAATTATTATTTGAATACCTGTTGACATGGAAATGATCAACAGGTATTATCATGATTAAATCATAGTAAGTCGATAGGTAAATAATACTTTGAATCCACCGGATCACCGGAGAGGAACCGTTCATCGGAAGATGAATGCGTTCCTTTTTTTATCGCTTTTTTCTGTGATTCCCGCGAGCATCGATGATTTGCGCAAATAAAATAACTTATGCCAAGGAGGAAGTAACATGAGCAAAGTGAATCAGAATGAAAAGATCGAGCAAACGATCGAGGTACGTCCCGTAGCAGGAAGAATAGGTGCGGAGATTAGAGGCGTAACGCTCTCGTCGGGATTAAACGAGGAGACGCTGGGCTTTATCAAGCAGGCGCTGCTTAAACATAAAGTCATCTTCTTCCGCGGGCAGTCGCAGCTGGATGATGCGGGCCAAGAAGCATTCGCTAAGCTGCTGGGGAGTCCGGTGGCCCATCCGAACGTGCCGACCAAGCAAGGTACCGAATATTTGTTGGAGCTGAATTCTACGCATGGCGGACGCGCGGACTCCTGGCATACGGACGTGACGTTCGTGGACGCATATCCGAAAGCCTCCATTTTGCGGGCGGTCGTCGTGCCGGAAGCCGGCGGAGATACGGTATGGGCTAATACAGCAGCAGCGTACGACAATCTGCCGGAGCATTTGCAGAAGCTTGTTGACGGACTCTGGGCAATTCATACGAACGAATACGACTATGCCGCTTATCACAATAAGCCTGATGCCGCTGCGCTTTCCCGCCATCGCGAAATTTTCGTATCTACTAAATACGAAACGGAGCATCCGCTCGTTCGCGTACATCCGGAAACCGGGGAGCGGACGCTAGTGCTCGGCCATTTCTTGAAACGGATTATCGGCTTGTCGTCGGTCGATTCGGCGCAGTTGTTCACGCTGCTGCAAAATCATGTGACGCGGCTTGAAAATACGGTCCGCTGGCGCTGGGAAGCGGGCGACGTCGTGATATGGGATAACCGGGCGACGCAGCATTACGCGGTCAATGACTATGGCAACCAGCACCGTGTCGTACGCCGTGTGACGATTGATGGCGATGTGCCGGTAAGCATCGACGGGCGCAGAAGCGTGATCCGTACGAAAGTGCCGGCTTCCCCGCAAGCAGGCTCTGCAACGGCTTGATCGAAATTGGCTTGATAAAAAGGGTTGCCCCAAGTCATCGACTTGGGGCAACCCTTTCAATTAGGATTTGAGCTCAATTGTCTTCTGAATGGCAGTCATCGTATTGCTGCCCATGAGGCCGAGGCGCCAGAAGGCGACGCCTTTGAGGTCATACCGTTTGGCTAGGCCGATCGGGCCCGCTACCGATTGGGCGGTTTCGCTGCCCATCGAAATCCCGAGCACGAGCTTCGACTTCGGAACGGCTTTGAGCGCAAGCCGAATCGCTTCATCAACTCGGTTCAGCGGCTCCGGCCCGTTCTCATACGAATATTCGTAGGCCATGATAATGATCTCATCCGCAAAGGCGGCCAGGTTCTTATAGTCGTAGCCACGATAGGAGCTGTTAAGCGGATGAAGCGCAAGCGTTAAGGACAGATTCGCTGCTTCCGCGCTTGCATCCAGCTGTTTGACGAAAGCGGTGAACGATTGCTGAATGGCAGGCAAATCGCCGGCGAGGCCAAGGCCTTCGAAGTCGAGCGTAATCCCGCTAAAGTGATTGTCCGATGCGAGCGATACCAACTGGCTGATGACGCTTGCTTGGCGTGTTGGATCTTGCAAAAGCTTAGTCAATTCGCCATTGCCGTCCATAGCGACGGCCATCAGCTTCGGCTTGCTGCCGGCAGCGGCGGCGTCCTCAACGATCGATTCCGGCGTCACGCTGCCAGCTGCTGGCGGCCAGTAAAAATCTTTTCCCTTCAGCGTCAACTCGCCCGTCGCATCGATGCGCGTCCATCCAAAGGAAACGGAATTGAATTTCGGTATAAAGCCGACTTCCTTGAAGGAAGATATGGCGTAGAAGGCTTCCGCGTACATTTTCTCCTTCGGCGATGTAATGGAGACGGTTTTCGTCTCGCCGTTCCACCCCACGGCAGCGCCGAACGATGTGCTGAAGAAACTGAGCGGCACGAAGATAGAGTCGTTTCTCGACAGCGGGGCCACACGGAGAAGCTGCGGCTGCCCGTTAACCATCGCTTTTTTGTTATTTTTATAAAGAATGACTTTCGTGGTTACGCCATCGGTTGATTTCGTCGCCGTGACGGACTGCGTCTTTGATGACCAGACGACTTGAATGCTTAGCGCCTCCGCTATCGCGCGAAACGGTACCATCGTCGTGCCTTGCGTAACGAACGGAGCAACGGGAAACGGAAGCGGATATCCGTCCAGCATGATCGTGACGGGTTTGGCTGCAGCTGCAGCCGCAGTTTTGGCAGGAGAAATATAGGGAAGCCCCGACGCCAGCAAAACTGCTGTGCATCCAACCAGCAGGGAAGATTTCATTTTGGATCGTAACACGAGATCTTTCAACTCCTTATCTACGAATCTAGTGAATCAGGCTTAAGAGACATACGAATATAAATAAGACGTTTCAAACAGCCGATAGGTTGCAAAAAGTTGATAGACCGTTTCTATTATAAGGGGTATTACCAAGTAGAATGGTATGAATTTAGAGGGTGACAACACATAATTTTCCAGCCGAGGGTTCGTAATGGGATGGTTTTGATTTCGTCAATACCAATTCCGCCAGCTCAATTATCCTTTCGAATTCTGCTGAAGCGTATGTTCAATTACTTCCTCATTGTGGTATGATATTGGCAAATAATCCTTACGGGCAAAGAGAGCCGGCGGCAACCGACTCTCAGCGCGATAACCGCTTTTAAGGGCGGCAGGCTGTAACAGGATATGGGATTTAAAGTAGACCGCATACCTACGCGAGAGGGCGGTCTATTTTTTTTTGAGGTAAGTGAGCAGAGCGAGAATAAACATGCCGAACGTGAACATCAGCGTCATCGCGTCTTGTACCTCCATGGCGTCACCTCCCTCCCGGGAGACTAGCCGACCGCCCTTGCAAGCCATTCATCGCTTCTTTATTATAAACGAACATTTGTTCGTGTGTCTATCGGAATTTTGGGGCATGCTGGAAGTAGGATCAAGAGGTGTGATTTAAACTGTGATATACAAAAAAGAAACCGTCCAAGCTCAGCGAGTGCTGTGCCGGGACGGTTTTTTCCGCGCTGCCGCGCGTTACGTATTCGCTTTGCCCGAATAGACGTTGATGTGGTCAATATGCGCGATTTTGCCTTTGGCGACTTTGCTTGGGCCGACGAATTTCAGTTCGTAAGCTTTGGATGGATGGTAAACATAGATTTTGTCCGTGCCGGTGAAGCGGACTTCTTTAGGCATGCCAAGCGTTTTGATGACGGACGCGAAGGTCAGCGATTTGATGCCCCCTGTCCGATCGATGGATGTCCCAAAATTGCGCAAATCGTAGATGACGCCGGATTTATTGACGCCGAAGCCGAATGCGCCTTTTCCCATGCCGAAATTGTAGATTTCGTAATGGTTGCCTTTCAGGTCACCGCCTACATCCGGTTCGCCCCATTTGTAATGAACGGCGGAGATCGGCGTTTTGCCCGCGATGGCGTTTAAGCCCGGGATTTTTCCTACGCTCGCAAGCTTGTAGATGCTCTTAATATAGCTCGCGTTCGTGCTAGCGCTAGCGCTGGCTGCTGCCGCGTGGACATTCGAATGGGAGATGGCCGTCATGGAGCTTACCGCGATCAATCCGGTCAAGGCCAGCTTGGCTGCTAATTTATACGAGTGTTTCGATTTGTTCAACATGTAGAATTTCACCTCTTATTTTTATTGGAGACAAGGGACGGTTGGCTTTACAACCTCATATTACCCAGCCCGCCCTCGAAAGGAATGACAGAACGGTAACGAATCAGTTACAAGAAGGTAACGAAAGATTAGACCTGTAGAAATGACAAAAAATGATGATTTCCTGCGGTGTGATGAGCTCCGCCGGCACGTTATTATGTGGTTAACGAACGCATAGGAGGGCATCCATGATGAAATCGCTAGACTCCATTTACTATATTGGTAACGGAAGAACCAAACGAATCTCCAGCTACGATAGATCCGGTCTTAACAAAGACTCGGTTGCGATCAGGGCGGGGGAGGTGAATATCTTCGTATCTCCAGTCGGTTACGACGTGTAAATCCCACTTGAACCCTATACAGTACGGCTGTCAGACAAGGGGCAGCCGTTTTATTTTTGCTAGCTTGATTCCAATCGAAATAAAGAGGCGTAATTTGGAGCTTAAACATGTTTTGTCCGGAAATCGTAGAAAAGTTCATTTTCTCCTTTTATTGCTGACACTAAAATACAAGTTGACAATGAATAAGCGCTGCATCTTGATACCTATTTTTGGAGATTGCAGCGGTTTTTTTTGTCGCTGCAAACTGTATGACAACATGTTGAGAGTGGGGTGAAAAGCTAGATTATCCCTGCTTGCAACACGTCGAAGAAAAGTATTTTAAATAGGGGAGATGATTTCTTTGCCATTATGATAAACATTGAAAGATTTACGAAATATACCATAGAAGGGAAGATAATATGAACAAGCGCAAACTGACATCACGCTTGGCTTCACGTCTGACATCTCTGGTTCTCAGCATTTTGCTGGTGGCAACTGCACTACCGGCGACAGCTTTCGCAGAAACCTCTACCGGCGGCGATCCCTTCCAAGGAGAGATCCTTTTCCCCTTTAATGAGGGTAATGGTTCGACTTCCAGCGCCCTTTCGAACGGTCTGACGGCCACATTAGACAACTATGTGTGGGATCAAAACGGCCGGGGCGCTACTCACGCGATCTCCAATGACCAAACAGGCAAGAACGGGATCACGATCGACTACGGCACTCAGTTCGCGAGCGTAAATGATCTTACCATGGGCGTTTGGGTTAAGCCCTCAGCTCCCAGTCCTGGACAAACCAGTTCTTTAATGGCCCCGCCTTATGGCGGTACCACAGGCAATTGGGGATTCAGTAACGGAGAAATTTGGTGGAGTATCAACTGGGGCACCAGTGCAAACAACTTCGCTGACACAAGTATAAGCTTACTATCTTACGGATCGGATGGTTCCGATTGGGATGGCGGCATTTCAGCGCCAGCAGGGAATCTGGCCGACGGCAACTGGCACTATTTGGCGTACTCCTTAAGTACGACGGCGAAAACAATCGCTCTGTATGTGGACGGCAATCTGATCGGCGAAAAAAATTATAGTGCCCTATACCCTGTCAATCTGCAAGCCTACAAATGGTTCGGCGGAAATGGGTACCAGGCTAAGTCGTACACCGGCCTTCTGGATGAGCTTTCCGTTTTTCCCTCCGTTCTCGACGACACCGCGCATGAAGCACTATATAACAGAGCGCCTAATACTAGCGTTAACGGAGATCCAGGCGATCCGGGTGATCCGGGCGATCCGGGCGATCCCATCCAAGGCGAGATCCTTTTCCCCTTTAATGAGGGTAATGGTTCGACCTCCAGCGCCTTTTCGGGCGGTTTGACTGCCACATTGGACAACTACGTGTGGGATATCGATCACAACGGCCGGGGCGATACTTCCGCGATCTCCAACGACCAAACCGGCAAGAACGGGATCTCAATCGACTATGGTTCTGAGTTCGCAAGTGTAAATGATCTTACCATGGGCGTTTGGGTTAAGCTCGCAGCTCCAAGTCCTGGAACATCCGGTTATTTAATGGCCCCGCCTTATGCCGGTACCACTGGCAATTGGGGGTTAAATAATGGAGAAATCTGGTGGAATATCAAATGGGGCACCAGCGAAAACAATTACGCCGACACAACGATAAACTTCACATCTTACGGATCGGATGGCTCCGAGTGGGATAGCAACCTTTCAGCGCCAGCGGGGAATTTGGCCGACAGCGAATGGCACTATCTGGCGTTCTCCTTCAGCGCAACAGCGAAAACAGTAGCTCTGTATCTGGACGGCAGTCTGATCGGTGAAAAGACCTACACGTCCACATTCCCTATTAATCTGCAAGCATACAAATGGTTCGGCGGAGCTGGCTATAATGGAAGCGCGTACACCGGCCTTCTGGATGAGCTTTCAATTGTCCCTTCAGTTCTTAGCGACACCGCTCATGAAGCGCTATATAATAGAGCGCCTAATACGAGCGTTGGCGGCAATCCGGGCGATCCCATCCAAGGCGAGAACCTTTTCCCTTTCAATGAGGGTACTGGTAAGACTTCCAGCGCCATTTCGGGCGGTCTTACGGCTACATTGAACAACTATTTGTGGGATACCGACAACAACGGACGAGGCGGTACTCCCGCGATCTCCTCTGACGACAGAGGCGCAAGCGGGCTCACGATCGACTACGGTACTCAGTTCGCGAGTGTAAAGGATCTTACGATGGGCGTTTGGGTTAAGCCTACAATCCCTGCCGAAATTCCAGATGTCGGAAGAGTCAGTTATTTAATGGCCCCACCTTATGGCGGCACCAATGGCGATTGGGGACTCCCTAATGGAGACATCTGGTGGAATATCAAATGGGGCACCGAAGAAAACAATTACGCTGACACAACATTAGACTTCCTAGATGTAGGATCGGACAACGCCGGTTGGGATGGCGGCTTTTCTGCGACAGCAGGGAACCTGGCCGACGGTAACTGGCACTATGTGGCGTTCTCCTACAGCGTAACAGATCTGACAATCAAGCTGTATGTGGACGGCAAGATGATCGGCGAAAAAGATTATTCTTACCTAGCCCCGATCAATCTGCAAGCCTACAAGTGGTTCGGTGGGAATGGCTATCAGGGACGCGCGTACACGGGTCTCCTAGATGAGCTTTCCGTTTTCACCGCAGCTCTTGACGACGCCGCGCAAGAAGCGATTTATAACAGAGCTCCCAATACAGGCGGCACCGGTCAGCAGGCTGATCCAGCCGACACCGATCAGGTAGGCGACAAAACCTATCATGTGGCCAAGACCGGCAGCGACAGCAACCCCGGCACCGAGGCCGAGCCTTTCCTTACGATTCAGAAGGCGGCCGATGTTCTCCTGCCTGGCGAAACCGTCATCATTCACGAGGGCGTATATGAGGAATCCGTACGTCCGAAGTACAACGGCACGGCTGATCACCCCATTACTTATAAAAGCGGCGACGGCGAGAAAGTGGTCATTTCCGGCGCGAACCTGATCACCGAGGTTTGGCAGGCGACGTCAAACCCGGGCGCGGTGGAATATAACGCAAATGATGCAAACCTCTGGAAAGTAAACGTTAGCTTGCCGATGGGCAATTACCGCAATCAAATTTTTGTAGACGGCGAAGCCATGCTCCCTGCACGATATCCGAACGTTGCGAAGGAAGACGCGTACTATCGTCCGAACTGGCTGACTTATGTGTTCGACGGCGTGAACGCCAGCACTGGCGGATGGTCTACCCCCACGGGCAAGCTTCGCGACCCCGAGTTGAACCAACCCGACGGTACATGGAACGGTGCGGCCATCGTGGGCATGGACAACCGCGGATGGAACCTATCCGGCGCGGAAGTCGTCTCATCCACGCCCGGTTGGCTTAATCTTACAAACGTGAACTTTTATGAGTTGGGTCCAACCGGCTACGCCTCAGGCGACGATTTCCATTACTATATCCAAAACGCTATGGCCGCCCTGGACGCGCCATATGAGTGGTTCTATAACCAGAACAGCGCAACCCTGTATTTACAGCTCCCGAGCGGCATGAACCCCAACGATCTGGATGTTCGTTACAAAGCGCGTGAATGGGGCTTGGATCTGTCCAGCCGCAAGTACATCCATATCGAAGGCGTCGACCTGAACGGCAGCAACCTGACGATGCGTAACGGCGTGAGCAATGTAGTTGATCATATGACGGCCAAGTACGTCACCGAGTTCCTGTCCCCACATAATGAGCGGGGCGGCATCATCGTGGGCGGAAAGAACAACACCTTGATCAACAGCGAGATCGCCTATTCTGCCGGTGCGCTGGTCACCGTCGAGGGCGAGGGCAACAAGATCGTCAATAGCAAGCTGCACGACGCTACTACCGGCCCTACAATGTTTACCTTCTCGATAACGATTACGGGAAGAAACCACTTGATCAGCCACAACCAGGTATATAACGCCAGCGGCACTCTGATCGGCGGCAGCTTCTACGCCAGCGAAATCTCCTATAACGACATCCATGACGGTAACTGGCACAGCACCGACGCCGGATTGATGTATTTCGCTTATACTGATTTGGGTAACAGCCAAATTCACCACAACAAAATCCATGACTCCCACAGCGAATTTTCCAATGGCGTGTACTTTGACCTGGGCTGCAAAAACGCCCAAGTATTCAACAATGTGTTTTGGAATTTGCCATGGGCGGCTACTTTTGTAAACTCCAGCTCCGAGTTTGTATCCGTGTTCAACAACACGGTATTCCAAGGAGCGGAAGCTCACCCGAACCCTGAAATTTACACGAACTCCCCGGGCGACGCCTACATGGACGTTTATATGAACAACATCGTGGATTCCCGCGGCGTGGGTACTGACAACGTCAACGCCGGCGCGGTAGTGATGGAGAACTACAGCAGGCCGGAAACCGACATCGATGGAACCGCAACCTTTAACAACCCATCGACGTTTGACTTTACATTGAAAGCCGGATCCGGCGCGGTCGGTATGGGCGCCTATCAGCCGGGAGATACCTGGAATGCCGGTCTGAAGGGCACCCCGGTAACGGTCGAAGAAGTTAGTAGCGGCCCGCAGCTCCAGCTCTACGCGAACAGAAACCTGCTGTTCAACAGTGGTTTTGAGTGGCCGCGCATCGATGTCCAAGGCATGGGCTCATTACCATATTGGAAAAAGACAGGGATAGGAAGCGCATCCCTTGTGCAAGCCTCTTCATCGGCCGACAACGCTCATGCCCGCGAGCAGTACGCAGTGGCGCTGACCGGTCAGAACATCGGTCTCGAGCAGACCATAACCGGTCTGGAGCCTGGTAAGGATTATGTTCTGCGCGGCTTTGCTCGGATGGGCAGCGGCAGCGAAGCCGCTGGACAAAAGGCGGAAATAGGCGTACGCGTAGGTGTGAATACCCTCAAGGGTGAAGTGGACCGGCCCGCATGGCGATCGGTTTCGATCAAATTTACGGCAGACGAGACCGGAGAAGCCACGGTTTACGCCATAAAGACTACTTCCGGCTCACAGGTCCTGATAGACGACTTCTCGGTTGTGAGCGCCGATTTGGTGCCCGACCTTGGGCCCGTCAGCGACGATCTGTACCCGATGCTTAACTCCCCTGTGGCACTGCTGGACGATATGCTGTTTGAGGATTCCGAGTGGACTGTAGCCAACCAATCGTCGTTTGTGAAAGACGAAACGACCGGCCTCACCCTGGAAGCTCAGCCCGGCCAATCAGCGGCTGCGTTCTACACCCAGGAAAAGTACAGAGACAAGGACTTCTATTTGAAATTGGGCGAGAATGAAAATCTTGACGCTCTCGACCTGAACATTATACTCCGGGCAAACGCGGCGACGCGTACTGCCAACAGGTATGAAATTGCTATACAAGGCACGACAGCCACGCTGACCCGTTATTACAGCGGCACGAGCACCCAATTGGGTCAGTGGACGGTAGACATCAACGACCGGCTCTTGAAGGCCGGCGCAGTATGGGACGACGTCAACGAGAGCGGTTACGGCGGCGTGACCGTGACCCTCAAGAGCGGGAACAATACGCTGTTCTCCTACAGGGATGAAAATAACTTAAACGTCTCCACCCCCGGCTACTTCGGTCTGGCGACTGAATCCTCCATTGAACTCGGACGCGTGACCGAATATGTGGATATGGGCTCAGTCATCGCGGATAAGGGCAACTGGAAATCCGGGTCTTCAATCAACTGGGTGAATAACGATACCAAGTTGACCCCCGTCGGGAGTGCAACCGCAGGTTACACCGGCAGAACATTCGGCGACGCAGAGTTCGTGGTGGGCTTTGAGTCCGGCATGAACACCGGGGCGTTCCCCAACTTTACGCTGCGGGCTCCGACCGAGGAGGATCTTCTGAACAACCCTTGGAGCGGCGCAAAATACAGTGTGATCTTCAAGGAAGGCTCCTTTGAGATTCAGCACTGGCAGGAACTCTGGAAGCCGGGTTCAAGTATTCTGTCGGATGACGGCAGATCGGCGCTGGCGGACAACAAAGGCTTTGTGCCGGCGTATACAGACACGCTCGTTAAAGTCAGCATAGTGAACACCGACTATGGGGTGTGGATCCGCGTCAAGGCAGGCGACACGATCGTCGCAAGTTGGATTGACGAGAACAATTATCTTCTGAACGATGGGTATTTCGGCATCTGCGGCTACACCGAGCCGGTGACGATCTCAGTGCCAAGCGAGAGTACTTATGTTCCTGTCATCGGCAACCCGGACGATAAGCCAGGCAACGGCACTGTGGATACCTCCGCGCTGCAACAGCTGATATCTGAGGGCGAAGAGCTTGTTGAAGCCGAGTACACTGAGGCGAGTTGGGCAGCTTTTGAAACAGCCTTAGACAATGCGAAGGCTGTTGTGACAAACAACGCCGCGACCCAAGCGCAGATTGACGCGGCGGTTACGGCACTTCAAGCGGCGATAACCGATCTGGTGAAAGCACCAATTGCGGTTACCGGTATCATCGTAACGGGTGCATCGTCGATAGACGATTTGGGAGAAACGGCGCAAATGACCGCTACCGTAACGCCTGACAACGCGACCGATAAATCCGTTTCCTGGACGGTCGCCGGCACGGATGGCAACGCAACGAACAAAGCGACGATCGACGAGAACGGCTTGTTGACCGCGGTCGCGGACGGCGTAGTCAAAGTCGTAGCCACGGCGAAGGACGGATCGGGCGTAACGGGCGAACGCCTCGTCACGATTGATTCGACGCCGCCGGAAATCGTTGCTCCGAGCGATCTGTCGTTCCTCCAAACGGAAGCGGTATCGATCGCGTTCTCCGCAAGCGACAGCGGAAGCGGCTTGCAATCGTTGACCGTATCCTATAACGGCAAGACGACATCCGGAACGGTTTCCGAAGATCCGCTCGGCCTCGCGGTTGGAACGTATCCGATCGTCGTTACGGCGACGGATAATCTCGGTCATCAAACGACGCAGACGTTCAGCTTGGAAATCACGATGGAAGTCGCTCAATTAGACGAACTGATCACTCTCGGGGAAACCGGCGGTTTGATCGCGGACGCCAAAACCGCGAATTCTCTTCAATCGGATATTGTCACTATCCAAAAGGAACAAGCGAAAGGCAAGCTTGACGCGAAAGATTTCGAACAGCTAGAAAAGAATATCAACAAGGAAAAAGGCAAAAAGATCGACGCCGCCTTCGCGGATCAGTTGCTGCAAAGCATCGAAGCTCTGAAGAGTTCCCTGTAAGAATAAGCAATAAACCGACTTGCGAGAGCAAGTCGGTTTTTTATTTCGTTAGCCCATCTCGGATAACTCATCCGCCGAAAGAAGCTGAGGTACGGTATTGTCCATCGGCGGATTGTGCATAGCGTTCCAGAGGAGAAGTGCGGGAGTGGCACGACCCGCCGACGATTCCCATCGCGAGATCGAGGACGAGTTTTGCCAAGTCATGCGAATGAACTTGGAGAAAGCTGCCGATCGCATCTGCGATCGGCAGCTTTTCGATGTGTCAGCTTACAGTTGAATTTTAACGTATCAATGTATCGTAATTGACGGTGTCAAGGCAGCCAATTTCTATATCGATCCTTTATTTTTTAGAAAAGTTGATTTTCGATACTTCAAAGGGGGCAGGCCTACGCTATTCAAGAAAAATTTACTAAAATGAGCAGGAGAAGAAAATTCCAATTTATTCGAGATCTCGGTGACGGTAAGCTCGGTATATTGCAATAGCTGCTTTGCTGTCCGGACTTTAATCTTTTTCAAGTACTCGCTGGGTGAGATTCCATATACCTGTTTGAAACAACTGCTCAAGTATGAACGGTGAAATCCGGTTTTTTCCGCCAGATCATTAATTTGCAGCCGGTCCCCCGAATGCAATTCGATCTGGTACGCCACTTCATGTGCCAGGTTGATTTGTGCCGGAGTCATGGAGTTATTTAAATAAACATTTGAATCTTCCGTAAAATGCTCGGCCATTAAGCAGACCAAATCGATGATGCCAATCTGCATTCTCAGAAGCTTTACGGATTGCTCCATCCGATTGAAGGGATTCTCATTCAGTTCGTTATGGTGAATTAACACTTCCTTGTATTCATCGAGAAATTCCCTGACTCGGCAGTTGAAGGACAACTTGGTATCCTCCTCCGGGTCGAACGGAATATGCGGGTTCGGAACAACCTGAAAGATCGTTTGCACTTCCTTCATATCCATATCGAAATGGAATACGAAAAATTCAGTATCTTCGGCAACCTCGGCAGTGTGGTGAACGAGACCGGATTTGACGATCAGGACATCCCCTTTCATCAGCATAAAAGACCGGCCGTTTACCCACTGTTCCATTTTCCCGGAGGCGCAGTAAATAAATTCAAAGAAGGAATGCCGGTGACGGGGATACGACCAGCCTTTGGGAACCTTTGCATAATGCATTCCATCCAGAAGAATGGAAGCATACAATCGCTGTATTTTAAAGATTTGTTCCATGACCGTTCCCCCCTCCCCCCAATGAAACAAATAAACAATTCGAATGAATTCACATAACAAATATATAAGAATTTACAACATACGTAAATGTTCTTTTATTACCGGGGCTGTTATATTTAAAAAAATCATTAGTCAACTACACGATTCTAATAAGGAGAAATGAGAAATGTCACTAGAACAGGTGCTCGTAATGGGGATGCCCGGGAAACGCACGGTAGAGGAAGCCTCTGATATGGTAAAAAGATTTTATCTTGTAGAGAGGGAATTGATGCGGACACTTGGCGGGTATCATGTCAACATTGCCAATTGGGAACTGAAAAAGAAGCTCCCCCATCATATATGGCAGGATTCTTTGCGGGCGGATGCATTAAGAACCCGAGTGCTGGAGATGAGATATCCGCGCAGAGATGTAGATCAGGAACATGATCCTTATTTGTCGAAGTTTCTCGCTTCCTTGATCCGGTGTAACTGCGATGTCGAACTGATCACCGGTGTCTATTTTGTTGCGAAGGAAGCGCTGGTTGAAGCTTATGAAACCTATCTTCGGGATGCAGATCCGTTGGATGATGCCCCGACGGTTGAGTTTATGAGCCGATTTCCTATGCAAATTCGTTCCCAATTGGATGAAATTCAACAGCTTTTTGCTCAAATTCAAGAAACCGTTTCCGGAGAAGAGATTCAAGCATGGCGACAAGCCCTGCAACAATTCCTCAAAAATATAGGCGGAGTGATAGGCCAAGGTCAGAGGAGCGACGAAACCCCGTCAGAAGTCAGCAAGCGTCCGGAATATGTTCCCCCTACAACCCCGCGAAGGGATCCAAGATTTACTCCTGCCGTTTATCACATGCCGCCGAGACATCCAGAGAAATTCATTGAACGGCAAATTTGGCAAGGAATCAATCATGTGAATGAAATATGGGCCGCGGAGATTCCATTATTAGTATTGTGGAAATGGGACAATATGCCATGGGATTTCTACCTGGATTGTTCCCGTTGGGCATTCGACGAATCTCGCCACTGCATGATGGGAGAAGAACGGATGAAGGCGTGGGGATTCGAGGTTGGCCTCGATTATCCGGTCGTGGCGGATCACTACATTTCTACCATCGACAATGGCGAAGTGGAAACGTTGGCGCTGCTGCATGCATTTGAGTCGGGGGGGCCGGCTTGGAAAGCGGGATTGAAAGCGGAATTTGAAGCTGCCGGAGATACTGCCAGCTCTCAGGACTTCGATTATGATTGGGCGGATGAGAGCATTCACCTTGCTTACGGGCACAAGTGGGTACTGCATCGACTAAATGGAGATTTGGATGTGCTGGAAGATTTGAAGGAAGAGTTAATTGAACGCTGGCACGATTGGATGGTCCAAAAGCATCAAGAATGGGACTATGAACCATTCACCAGTAGGATTCAAGCGAGAATTGCGGAAATTGAAGCAGGGGCGGCTAACCGTCATGAGTGAATTTAAGGTCCGGCTTCACCCTTCCAATGAGGCATTTATGGTCGGTCGTGATGAACTCATTCTTGATGCGGCTATTCGGCAAGGCGTTCAAGTGCCTTACTCATGCCGCAACGGAACATGTCGAACATGCTTATTCGAAGTCAAAGAAGGTACCGTCCAACCGGTAGATGTGGAAGTTTGTATGATATCCGATCAAGAGCTTGAATCGAATCGGCGCCTTCTATGCATGAGTCTATGCCGTAGCGACATCGTTATGGAGAAGGTGCAGCCGCGCAGGCGAAGGAACCCTGCGGAGTCTGTTCAATAGATAAAAGTCGCGGAGAGTATTGAGGTAAAAAAACATGATATCCTGGAACTCGATTCGTTTCAAGTTGATCGTCGCTGTACTGATCATCCTCGTGCCCCTGATTTCACTGCTCATTTATTTAAGCGACTACGCCGTTTATGTCGTCCGAAATCAGATTGCCGAATCCAACTATAACTTAGTATCGCTGTATATGGGACAGATCGATAATAGTTTAGATGTGGTTGACGAGTATTTGATCAACCTCATGTTAGAGGACGAGGATGGGAGAGACTTGCAATACTTTGCTACAGACTCGGACCGTTATCATCTAGCGATTACACGACTAAGCAACAAGATAACGAATATTTTATCTTATCAACCGATAGACGGTTTTTTTATCTACTCTGCCTCCGGCCAGGATTATATAGGAACCTCCTCAGCCAAAACAACCTTTGAGGAGAGACAATACGTAAGGTCAACTATCGAACAGATGGCAAAAAACGATGAAAATTCAAACATGTTATATGAAAAAGGCTGGTTTGTGCAGCGATTCAATACCAAGTATTACTTGTTTCGCCTGCTAAAAAAAGATAACACGTTTGTCGGCGCATGGATCAAAATGGATAACTTAATGATCCCGCTAAGATTAATCAATATTGGCGATAAGGGCGCGTCATTGTTTGTAAGCGATCATGACGAGCCCATCGTCAATCCCGAATTCGTATCCAATAATCAAATTGATTTGAGCAAGGACATTCAAAAGAATTATTATCTTACGGGAACCGATAATCGCTATTTAGCGGTCGGTAAACATTCCTCAAAAGGGGATTTCAGCTTATTCGCGTTTATTCCGGATGAGAAAATACTTGAGAATTTGCCCGTCCTCCAAAAAATCATCGTTTTTATTCCTTTGGGTTCGGTAATCTTGTTGCCTGTTTGTATTTTGCTATTGAGAAAATCACTGCTCGTTCCGATTAAACGTTTGCTAAAAGCAATGGAACGCATTAGGGACGGGAACCTCGACGCACGTATTCCGCCGTTTTCAACGTCAAATGAGTTTCAAATCGTTAACGATACCTTCAACAAAATGATGTCCCAAATTCAAGAGTTGAAAAACAATGTCTATGAGGAACAGTTGAATAAACAGAGAGCCGAGCTTCAACATTTGCAGCTGCAAATTAATCCTCATTTTTACATGAATTCGCTTAATATTTTGTATACGCTTGCACGGACGAGAAATATTTCGCTTATGGAAGAAATGTCGCTATGTTTAATCCAATATTTCCGGTATATGTTTAGAAGCAATCTAACCTTTGTCGCTTTAGAGGATGAGCTGAAGCATATTCGTAACTATATCCAGATTCAGGAGTTAAGGTTCCCTGATTATTTGAAGTGTGAGATCGCGGCTCCCGAGTTTATACTTTCTACTCCTCTACCGCCGTTAGTCATTCAAACCTTTGTCGAGAACACTGTGAAGCACGCGGTTACGATGGATGAGCCAATCCTGCTGACGATTCGGGTAGAACTGTACAGAATGGAGGATGAGCCGTATTTGCTCATTACCATTCGAGATACAGGAAAGGGTTTCAACGCCGACGTATTGAGGGAGATTCGTAAAGGCAACCGGATTGTGGATGAAGAAGGAGACCATATCGGAATATGGAACGTTCAGCAAAGGCTTCAATTATTGTATCAGAATCGAGCACAAGTGTTATTTGCAAATGCAGCTCCATCAGGTGCTGTAGTTGAAGTCCTGTTGCCATTACAACCCGATATAAGAAATAGGGAGATATAATGAAAGTTCTTATTGTGGATGATGAAATTCTCGTCTCAGAAGCGGCGAAAACAGTCATTGATTGGGAAAAGTTTGGAGTTTCGTCTGTCTTAACCGCTTATAACATCCGGCAAGCGAAAGAAAAATTCAACCAGTATTCGATTGACATTATGTTTTGTGATATCGAAATGCCTCAAGGAAACGGGCTGGAACTCATTTCGTGGGTAATGGAGCATTATCCGCAGACAGTATCCATTATCATGACTTGCCATGCCGATTTCAAATTTGCACAGCAAGCCGTACAATTAGGCAGCTTCGATTACTTGTTGAAGCCGGTTCCTCCTGACGATATGGAGAACATTGTCGTCAAAGCCATTGATAAAATCAATAAAGAAAGCGATCAGCTGCAGTACAGCCGGTATGGCCAATATTGGTTTCAGCATCAGCCGCTTCTTGTTGAGCGGTTCTGGCTGGATATTATACATCATACGATTCCCTCGAATCCCGTGGCGATCAAAAAAGCTGCTGAGGAAAGAAATATCCCAATAGCGGAGAAATTAGTGATCATACCGATCTTAATAAGTGTGCAGCGGTACTATAAAGAATTGAATGCGCGTGAAGAGAAGATTCTGGAGTTCGCTTTAAAAAATTGTGCCGAAGAGTTGTTTCTTCATCAGGGGAAAGGTCAAATCATTGCATTAGCTGAAAGAAAGCTTCTAGCTCTTTTGCCGTGTGAGAATGGAAACCTCGCGATGGAGAAGGTGAAACAAAGCTGTAATTCATATATCTCATCGTGCAACGAGTACTTCTATTGCGATCTCTCTTGTTACATCGGAGATCAAGCATACAGTCATGAGTTGACAGCAGTACTTCAAAAGTTATTCCTTCTGGAAAAGAATAATGTTGCTTACAATAACAAGGTTTACACATTAAGCATGCAAGCTCCTGCATATGCCGCTGTCCCAAAGCCGGATATGGACTTATGGTCTATCCTGCTGAAAGAAGGCTCGGAGCAAAAACTGCTTGCCGAAGCGCAAACCTTTCTCGAACGGCTGATCGATACGGATGGATTGGATGCGAGGACGCTGCATCAGTTTCAACAAGATTTTCTGCAGATGGTTTATTTCGTATTTAAGCTTAAAGGCATTCAAGCCCGGCAATTGTTCAGTGACCCGTATTCGGTGGATCTTTCAGCTCATGCGACTCGTTCCGTATTGGATATGATCATGTGGATCAAGCATATGGTCAACAAAGCCATGCAGTATGCAACGGCTGCGGAGCAGTCACAATCCTTGATGGAGAAAGTCATTCAGTATATATCGCTTCATTTGGATACACGGGACTTATCTCGGAAAGAAATTGCGAGCCATGTTTTTTTAAATCCTGATTACTTGGATCGAATCTTCAAGAAGGAGATCGGAATTTCAGTGACGGATTATCTAGTGCAGGAGCGTCTTAAAATCGCACAAGAGCTGCTTGCCAATACGGAAATGTCTGTGAGCACGATTGCCGCTTATGTCGGATATTCGAATCTATCCCATTTTTCAAAACGGTTTAAGAAACTTACCCATTTGAATCCCAATGAATATCGTCAGCTTAATAGTCGAAATCGGACAAATGACATGTCGATAATGGAGCGGCAATCCCTCCAATGACAGCTCTATAATAAAAATAGGTTCGAGGCACTCGGATCGAAATTATAGATGTGGGGGAGTACCATGAAAAAGCTGGGTTGGTTAACTGCTCTGTTGGCACTTATGCTGCTCGTTTCAGCTTGCGGTGGCAACACGAACAAAAGCGCAAACGGCAGCGCGAACGATGGGACAAGCACTAATGCCGGGAAGACGGACTCTGAGGCTGTAAGCGAAGAACCGTATGAAGTCGTTTATGCATTTCCTTTTTGGGGAAGCATTCCGAAAGATCTTCAGTTAGTACAAGATGAAATCAACAAGATTTCTAAAGAGAAAATTAATGTGACAGTAAAATTGCTGCCTATTGACGGCAGCACCATGGATAATCAAATCAACTTGATGACGGTAAGTAATGAGAAGCTGGACATGTTTCTGATGTTCAACTACACGACTCAGGTTGCAAATGGAAAACTCTATCCGATTGGCAATATAATGGAGCAGAACGGCAAAGGAATTATTGACGCTTTGGGCCAGGAGTACTATAACTCAACCCAAATTAAGGGTGTTAGCTATGGCGTGCCTAGTATTCGCGATATGGCTCAAGATTATGGATATGAAATTAGAAAAGATTTGGTGGATAAACACAATATCGATTTAAGTCAAGTGCAAACGTTTGAGGATTTCGAAAAGATTTTTAGCGTCATCAAAGAAAAAGAGCCCAATATGGCAGCTATTAATCCAAGCAGTTACGGTAAAATAGACCCGCTGGATAACTCTCTTGGCGTTTTATTGAATAACGGTCAAACTGATCTGAAAGTTGTAAACTGGTTCGCTACGGATGAATATGCTCAGATTCTAAAGACGATGAGAAAGTGGTATCAAGCAGGCTATGTCCTGAAAGATGCCGCGCAAAACAAGGAATCGAATATAACGCTTATTAAAGCGGACAAAATTGCTGGCGCCACGTCACATATGAAACCCGGGTTCGAAGCTCAAGAGAGCCGGGCAACAGGGAAGGAAATGGTCGCGGTCAGAGTATCCCCTCCAGCTGCGAAAACAAGCACTGTAACGAACGTAATGCTTGGGGTATCGGCTAACGCCGAGAAGCCTGAAAAAGTAGTTCAATTTTTGAATCTGATGTACACCGATAAAGATATCGTGAACTTGTTCGACTGGGGTATTGAAGGTCAGCACTACGTGAAAGTGCAAGACCAAGAGAACGTGATTAAGTATCCGGATGGCATAGATATTAATAATGTCGGATATACAGGTGCCAGTTGGATGCATGGCAATCAGTTATTGTCTTATGTTTTCGAAGGCGAGGATCCGGAAATATACAAGAAACTGGCAGAGTTTAATCAAACGGCACTCAGATCGAAGGCGCTAGGTTTTTCGTTTGACGCTGAGCCGGTGAAAGCAGAGATTGCGGCAAGCACAGCGGTTCTGAATCAATATACAAAACCATTGGAGGTTGGTGTATTGGATGTAGATAAGGTGCTTCCAGAATTTTTAAAGAAACTTGAGGATGCGGGAATCAACAAAATCATCGAAGAGAAGCAAAAGCAATTGGATATTTGGGCGAAAGAAAATAACGTAAATCCATAAAAAATGGATAATTGATAAATGTATTTGACTCAATCCAATCCGCTGTATAGCAGATTGGATTGTGTGCTTTAACCAAGCTGATTGCAGTAATCTTATTCAAAGAGGAAGTGATGATAGTGGAACGTATAACAGAATGGAATGACACCGTTTCAGCGGAGCTGCGTCAGGCTGTTGGTTATAAAACGGTAAAAAAAAAGGCCGGCATGAAGAAATTCAAGAGATATTTTCCTTTATTTCTGCTCATGATACCAGGTTTACTATACTTAATTGTAAACAATTACATGCCGATGTTCGGCATTTTCATCGCGTTTAAAAACATCAACTATTCGAAGGGGCTTCTCGGCAGTGAATGGATTGGTCTTCAAAACTTTGAATATTTGTTCAAGACCTCGGACGCCTTTATTATTACGAGAAACACAATTTTGTATAACCTGGTTTTTATCGTTCTCGGGACGATCATCTCCATCGCGATTGCGCTTCTGCTCAATGATATCCGAAACAAAGTGCTTAACCGCTTCTACCAAAGTATCATCGTTTTGCCCCACTTGATATCCTTCGTAATTGTGGGTTATCTCGTTTATGCATTGCTTAGCGTAGATAGCGGACTTCTAAACAAGACCATACTGCCGATGTTCGGCATTGCTGAAATTTCATGGTACACGGAAGCGAAATACTGGCCATATATACTAACGATTGTTCATATGTGGAAAACCGTTGGATTATCATGCATTATTTACTTGGCTTCGATTATTAGTATAGATCCGGAGTACTACGAAGCGGCAAAGTTGGATGGCGCTTCCAGGTGGCAGCAAATTCGTAAGATCACGCTTCCGCTCATCACGCCGGTTATTACAATCCTTACTTTGCTTGCGATCGGACGCATTTTCTATGCAGACTTCGGATTGTTCTACCAAGTCCCGATGAATTCCGGCGCCGTAGCGGACACAACCAACGTTATTGATACCTACGTTTTTCGCGCTTTGATGACCTCCGGAGATATCGGTATGTCTTCCGCAGCAGGGATCTATCAATCCGTTGTCGGTTTTGTCCTCATTGTCTTTTCGAATTATATCGTTCGTAAAGCCAATAAAGAGAATGCTTTATTCTGATTGTCAGGGGGAATACCTATGGAATTACTAAATAAAAGCTATCAATGGATCATCAGCAGCATTATGATGGCCATATCCATCACATGCTTTATTCCTTTTGTTCTACTAATAATGTCCTCCGTAACAAGTGAGGAAAGCATTATTCAGCACGGTTACTCCTTCTTCCCGGATACATTCAGTTTGAAAGCTTATGAATATTTGTGGAATCATGGAACAGACCTGGGCAGAGCCTATGGCATTACCGTATTCGTAACGGTCGTCGGAACGGCTGTAAGTCTCGCGATAACTTCTATGCTTGCTTATCCGATATCTCGAAGCGACATGCCGCTCAAAAACTTTTGGGCGTTTCTCGTATTCTTTACGCTTCTTTTTAACGGTGGATTCGTTCCGAGTTATTTAATCTATACGCAAATATTTCATATTAAAAATACGATTTTGTCACTGATCGTCCCAGGGTTGCTAATGAGCGGATTTAACGTTTTGCTCATGCGAACTTTTTTTAAAACCTCGATTCCATCTGCGCTAATTGAAGCGGCAAGTATTGATGGAGCGGGAGAAATTAAAATTTTTCATCGCATTGTGATGCCGCTATCTCTACCGATATTGGTAACGATTGGTTTGTTTCAAACGATTGCCTATTGGAATGATTGGTTCAACGGTCTAACCTATATGTCAAATTCGAGATATTTCAGTATTCAGATGATTCTCAACAAAATGATGACAGACATTGAGTTTTTAACGAACAGCAGCAATCTTGCCGGAAACGCAGCTAAAGAAATCGCTCAAGTCCCAAGTACATCGGTTCGTATGGCGATTGCCGTAATAGGGGTTCTGCCCATTCTGATCGCGTATCCGTTCTTCCAGAAGTATTTTATCAAAGGAATTACCATCGGCTCAGTGAAATAAATCAGCAGTTCAACCATACTCTACCTCCTAATACGATAGGAGATTATCCGAAGTCCGCGTAAATCGCGGGCTTTTTTGTTGTCTCATTATGTATTGCATTATTATTCATTTTGGTAAAAGAGGATATTATCACTAATTGTGACGATGTGTCGTTTCTAACGGGAAAATGATTTGGCGAGTCTCCATACACCATGTTCTTACAATTGTGTCACCGATATATCCTCGTTTTTTGGTTCACTTCATAGTTTCTGCAATGATTATACATGAGATACAAATTCTAAGTGGAAGCAAGTTGGGGGAATTTGTTTTATTTTTCTAATATAAATACTTCGTTTTATAGGCAGTTCCACTAATGGAGCTGTTATAGCGAAGCATAATTGGGGGAATTTACATTCGACAAAACACCGCATTTTTCTACAATTCGTCTAATGTATACTACTCTTGTAGTCTATTACATCATACTAGGGGGTAAATGAATTGCCCAGAACAGGATGGAAGGTACTTTCCAGCATCTCCGCCAGTGCCATTGTGGCGAGCACCTTATTTAGCGTCGGTACTCATGCGGAAAAACAGGCAGCAAAAGCAGCATCTCAGGAATGGACAACGACTGATTTAGGGGTGGCCAATGACGCAAGACTGATTGAGTTGCTAAAAAAGCAAGGGAAAATCGCAAAGGATGCAAGTCCTGCGGAAGCCGAAAAAGCGTTGACGGCTTTTTTGAAAGCGAAAAATCAAGCAGCGAAACCAAAAGGGCTCGACACCGATGTTCTGGAAATTCTGAAAGATAAACCGAATTCAAACGCTAATGGATTGGTGAAAGGCAAGGGGAATAAATTAGGGCAAGCAAATAAATCGACGGTCGACTCTGTTGAAGAAGAAGACTATAACGGCGGTGTCCGTACGGACAAAGTACTCGTTTTAGCGATCGATTTCCCGGATTACCCGAAAAGTTCCATTACCAAAGAAGAAACGGATATGTTTTATGAAGACTACACCCATGAACATTTCCAAAATATGATTTTCGGACCAAATGGCTATACAGGGCCAAATGGTAAAAATATGATTTCCATGAAGCAATATTATGAGGCTCAATCGGGCGGAAGCTATACCGTAGAAGGAACGGTAGCAGGCTGGTATACAGCCGATCATCCGGCTGCTTACTACGGAGCGAACTATCCAACGCCAGATGGCAGCGACATTAACGCCAGAGGCCTGGTGAAAGAGGCGCTGAAGAAAGCCGCTCAAGATCCTTCCATCAACTTAGCCGATTACGATGTATGGGATCGGGACGATTACAACGGAAACGGCATTTACAATGAGCCAGACGGCATTATTGACCACTTAATGGTCATTCACTCCGGAGCAGGTGAAGAAGCGGGCGGCGGAAGCTTAAGCTTTGATGCGATTTGGTCACACCGCTCGAAACTTGCTTCAGGCCCAATTGCGGTTCCAGGCGGAAAATCCAATAGCAATCGCTTTGGCGGATTATTAGGCGCTTGGGATTACACGATTGAACCAGAAGACGGAGCTGCAGGTGTTTTCTCTCATGAATTTGGTCACGATTTAGGCCTTCCAGATGAATATGACACGCAATACACAGGTGCTGGTGAACCAGTCGCGTATTGGTCCATCATGTCAGCAGGAAGCTGGGCAGGAGCCGTTCCAGGTACAGAACCATCTGGATTCAGCCCATATGATAAAGAAATGCTACAGAATTTACATGGCGGAAACTGGCTCAGCGGAACCACTATTCACGCAAATGATGTAACGAGCGCGGGAACAACGGTTCTATTGGACGAGGCTTCCACTAAAGGAACCAACAATGACGCGGTACGCGTGAATTTGCCGGATAAAGAAAATCACGTGAACGTTCCAACAAGCGGAACCTATGAATATTATAGCGGTTCAGGAAATGATATGGAACATTCGATGACAGCAAATGTTAACCTGACAAATGCTGCTCATCCGACTTTAACGTTCCAAGCTTGGTACGACATTGAAGAAGATTGGGATTATGCGTCTGTTCAAGTGAAAGAAGAAGGGTCTAACGTATGGACTTCCGTTCCAGGAACCATCACGAAGGACAGCAATCCGAACAACCAAAATCCAGGTCACGGGATTACGGGTACATCAAACGGGTGGATACCGGCTACATTTGATTTAAGTGCTTATGCAGGAAAACAAGTGAGCATTAAGTTTAACTATTGGACGGACCCTTATGTCGCTCAACGTGGATTCTACGTGGACGATATTCAAATCACATCTGATGGTCAAACGATTTTTGCTGATAATGCAGAAGGAAATACAGCGTTTACGTTCCAAGGATTCGCAAAAGACAAAGGAACTTACTTCTCTACAAATTACTATCTATTAGAATGGAGATCCCATAACGGGGTGGATGCGGCTTTAGGACACATCCGTCGCGGTGCAAGCCTTATGAGTTATGACCCAGGTCTAGTGGTTTGGTATGTGGATGAAACCTTTGACAATAACTGGACCGGTGCTCACCCAGGTGACGGATTCCTAGGCGTTGTCGATGCGGATCAGCATCCAATGAACTGGAGCGATAAAGCGGTTGCTTCTTCTCGTTACCAAGTCCATGACGCTGCATTTGGAATGAATCAATCATATTCCATGTTCTTAGATTACAAAAACCTTTTAGGCATTACGATGAAAGACAATTTTACTGCTCGTAACCCATTATTTGATGACCGTGCGGACTTCTCAAACCCTGGTCTAATCGATGCGGGACGCAGCATTCCAACATACGGATTAAAGTTCCGCGTGGTGGGTGAAAGTGCGGATGGTACAGTCGGTAAAGTCTTGATTTATAAATAAAATGGAGAGAAACCCAACGTTTTCGCAAACGTTGGGTTTCTTTTTTTGGTTCTTGGCCGGGTATGAAATTCCCCCAATACAGCTTGAAAAGCGGTTCAATTATAATTTAAGCAGCTTCTCGAACTAAGGCCGTTTTCCGGATTCGGTTGTTAGATCTCCATTGTCTTTGACTTCAAACGGAATTCGGTAGGCGTGGCCGCGTACCTCTTCTTGAACAGCGTGAAGAAGTGTTTCTTGTTCTCCCAGCCGACTCGCTCCAGAATCTCGTCGATGTTAAGCGACGATTCCTTAAGCAGTTCGGCTGATTTAACCAGACGGATCTCCGAGATATACTCGGCGATCGATTGAGAGAGGTGCTCCCTGAACAGTTTGCCCAGATAGGCGGGGGTTAGCTTGAATTGATCGGCCACCAGATTGGCAGACAGCGATTTGTCTAAATAATGGGCATCAATGTAGCGACGTGCATTCAAGACGACAATCTCGGATTTCTCATCGCGATTTTGTTCGATTCGGCCTACGATCGTCTTCATTAAATCGTTGAACGCGGTATTGATTTGTTCGAGCGTTTCCAGCGACTTGATTTTGTTGTCGAACAACACGAAATCCAGGGCAAACGAGATCGTGCCGTTCTTCTCCATCAGGTTGATCGTATTGAAGATATTCGAGGACAAATAGGACAGGGCGAACATGATGTTATTGTAGCTGCAGCCCGACAACGACAGCATCAAGTTGTGGTACAAGTCGGCAGAATCTTCCAATCGGCCTTTCTTTAGCGCTTCGAGCAATTTGGCGATGTACTCGTTATGAATATTGAAGTCCGACCGTGGGACGCCATCGAACTCTTGTCTAGCCACAATGCAGCAATGACCGTATTTCAATCGGTAATGAGAGAGATCGATCGTATCTTCCAGTAGGCCGCGAGCTTCCCTAACGCTTTCGCTGGCACGACTAATAAAAGCGGAAACGCTGATGGAGCAGTATGTGGCATACACATGCTGGATGTCTAGAATGAGTTCCCTTAATCGGTTTACATACGTAGCGGATTCGTCCGGTGCTGTGCCCTGCGCTTCAATATTAAGGAGCGTAACGACCTCATCCTCGCTGTTGTCCAGCGACTCGCACCGAAAGTAAGGATGAATAATTTCATCTATGATATTCAACAAGGCGTATTTCAGCAAGGTCTGATCTCTCATTGGGTAGCGGGCTTGAAAATCGGCATAGTTGTCGATCTTGAACAGAATAACCGCCATACCGCTTCTTGGATCGATCGCAAGCGGATGCTCTTTGGATAAATCATCGTAATTCGCTTCGCTTGCATGCTGATTATAAAGAAGCTCTTTCAATTTCTTCTGCTTGAGCGTAAATTGATTCGTCTTACGGAAAATTTCCAATGAGGTCAGCTTGTGCTGAGTTGATTTAAAGGTCTCTGTAATATAGTCGAACTCGCTGCGCGGATCCTGCTCTGCCGTTTGCCTGTCGCCCAGCTGCCCCACCATATGCCGGAGACTTCTTACAGGCGCATACAAATTTTTGGCTAACAAGAAAGCCGTAATCAGACAGATGACGAGCATGAAGCATCCGATCGTAAGGGTCACTCTCTTCACTTTGCCAATGCTATCGGAAATGTATTTGTAGGGGGTGATGTTGACAAGCACCCACGGTGACGCATCGTACGTGACATACGTGATGACGGAAGATTCATCTCGAACATCCGCCAGGAATACGTCGGATTTGCGGCCGGAAGTTAAAATGGGGGCAACGAAGGACTCGCCGGATACGTTCTTCAGGAATAAGTCATCTCCCGAATTTGAATTCGCGACGACCATCCCTTGCGGATCCAGAATGAGAATATCGTTTCCTTTCAAGGAATCAGTTTCTTGATAGGTAGAGAGCGTATTGAAGATCCAATTCATTCTCACGTTGAGAACGAGCGCATTCTTCACTTTCTTTGTACCTCTGAAATATTCCGGCACGATATATGAGAATACATTTTCAGTACGGTTCGAATCCAGTTCGGAAATCGGAATTTTCCTCGGAATAGGAGCGAGGGCATGCAAGCTTATAGGGTTAGAAAGCATGCGTACCAATTCCGTATCGAGAAAAGAATCCCTCTTCCGGATGCTTACATTCGGTCCGACCGAATAGTACGTCTCTGTACGCCCGTTATAGACATACGCGGAATGGATATAAGGCGTGCTGCCAATGGAGGTGTCAAGATTGCGCAGGCTCGTCATGATTTTAACGATGGAAACGTCCTCACCGTACATTAAATTTGCCGCATCCGGATCATTGAACATGGTAACGGTATAGTTCTTGACATAATTGTGGGTCTGCAGCGCATTTTGGAAAATTTGATTCATCAGTTTCTCGTTGGACGTGTTCAAGAGGTCGATGCTGTAGTTTTTGAAGTTGTAGTTCAAGAAGAAGGACAAGATCAGGACCGTAAGCGTGATGAAAAAGGTGATTTTCATAAGCAGACTATAGAAGTAAAGTGGACGCTTTATCGGAACAATAGTCTTCATCGAATTCTCCTTTAATGAATTTCTGACTGACCTGTCTTCATTATAAAGTACAAGCATCATCATGGGAATGGAAGCGCTGCCAAATTGAACTGATTCGCCTTTTTTGAACCGCGTTTTTGAACTCTTTCGCGGCTTTTATCACTTACGGAGCTCATTCCGGTGCTGGTAGGATGAAGCCATCGAGGAGGGAACGAAGATGCTTAGCCGAATGATGAAGGACTTCCGGAAGAACAAATTTTTACTCGCGTTAACGCTACCGATGGTGATCTATGTATTCGTGTTCAGTTATACCCCGATGTTCGGCGCGATCGTAGCCTTCAAAAGGTACCAATACAATAAAGGCATTCTGGGGAGCGATTGGGTCGGACTCAGCAACTTTAAATTTCTGTTTAACTCCCCGGATTTATGGAGGCTTGTACGAAATACGCTCGGCTATAACGCCGTCTTCATTATGACCTCGCTTGTCGCTTCGGTCACGGTGGCGCTCCTGCTGTACGAATTGACTAGCCGAAAGCTGCTCAAGGCCTACCAATCGGTGATGTTCTTCCCGCATTTTCTATCCTGGGTCGTCGTCGCTTACATGGCTTATGCCTTTCTCAACCCGCGGTCGGGCATGCTCAATCATTGGATCGCGGACATAGGCTGGTCTCCGGTCGATTGGTATAACGAAGCAACTGCGTGGATGTATATTTTACCGCTTGCGAACATTTGGAAAGACATTGGATTTGGGGCGATCATGTATTATGCGGCTTTGCTCGGCATTGATCCGGCCTACTTCGAAGCCGCCAAAATCGACGGGGCCAACAAGTGGCAGATCGTAAGGAAGATATCCTTGCCGTCTCTCTATCCGCTGATTACGATTCTGACCATTCTTGCGATCGGGCATATCTTCAGCGCGGATTTCGGACTTTTCTATCAGCTGCCCATGAATTCGCCGACTTTACTAGCCACGACGGACGTCATCGATACCTACATTTTCAGAGCTCTGACGGTGCTTGGCAACATCGGCATGTCCAGCGCGGCCGGTTTGACCAAATCGCTATTAGGCTTCTTGCTTGTCCTGGGCGTCAATGCGGTCGTCAAAAAGATCAATGCCGATAATTCGCTGTTTTAAACGCAACCGAGAGGAGGTTTTAGCATGAAACGAACCGCAGATTATTCATGGTCCAAGCTGCCCATTCATTTGTTCTTTATCGCCATTTCCGTCGTTTTCATCGTTCCGTTATGGTCGATTATTTCGATCTCCTTATCGAAGGAGTCCGATCTCGTGACGGTGGGCTATCGCTTGATCCCGCTGAACCTGGATTTTCAAGCCTATCAGTACATCTTCGATAATCCGCTCCCCATTCTGAACGCATACAAAGTTACTTCGATTATGTCGTTTGCAGGTACTTGCCTTTCCGTGCTGATGATCTCGATGTGCGCGTACGCATTGTCCAGATCCGACTTTAAATACAGAAGCATCATAACCTTCTATTTATTTTTTACGACGCTGTTTAGCGGGGGGCTCGTCCCCTATTACTTGCTAATGACCAAAGTGCTGCATCTGCAAAACAGCTATGCGGCGCTCATCATCCCGCTGCTCGGCAGCGTGTGGTTTGTGTTCTTGATGCGAACCTTCTTCCAGCAGCTTCCCGACTCGCTGGTGGAGTCCGCTACGCTGGACGGGGCAGGCGAGCTGCGCATTTATTTCACGATGATCGTCCCTCTCTCCACGCCGGTCATGGCAACGGTAGGGCTGCTACAGCTGCTCGCCTATTGGAACTCCTGGTATCAGGCGCTTCTCTTCATTGACAAGCAGGAGCTATACCCGCTGCAATATTTGCTTCAGGTCATGATGAGCAATATTCAGGAGATTCTCCGAAATATGCAAGAGAACGTTCCCGTGGATGCAGGGGCGGCCGTACAGATCCCAACGGAAAGCACGCGAATGGCGATGTGCATACTGGCCATCGGGCCGATGCTGTTTATCTTTCCGTTCTTTCAGAAGTACTTTGCCAAAGGCTTGACGGTTGGATCTGTGAAGGGTTAAACCAAGACGACCGAATTAAAAATCGGCATTCCGATTTTTAAGATAGATAAAACCATTTTACAGGAGGGTTTGGCATGACGAAGATGAAACGCTCAATGACGGTAATGCTGGCGTTGTTTATGGTTGTTGGTTTGTTGCTTACAGGCTGCTCGGGCAAGAAGGAAGAACCGAAAAACGAAGCATCGCAGGCCGACGCGACCCAAAGCAACGAAACGAAAAGCAACGAGCCCGTAACGGAAGAAGGCTCGAATACGCCGACAGAGGAGCCTGTGAAGCTCACTTGGTACGTTTACAGCGCGGAGCCTAAGAACGCGGCAGCCGTCTTGCAGAAAGCCAACGAAATCATCCAAGAGAAGATCAATGCGACCCTTGAATTCAAATATGTCAATCCGGGCGATTACAATGCCAAAATGCAGCTTGCCATGTCCTCCGGCGAAGAATACGACATCGCGTTTACGGCGAGCTGGGTAAACAGCTATTCCGAGAATGCCAACAAAGGCGCATATCTCGCTTTAGACGACTTGTTGGAAAAATTCCCTGATCTGAAAGGGATGCTTAAAGAGGAAATTTGGGACGGCGCCAGAATAAACGGAAAAATCTATGGCGTGCCGAACAATCAAATCATGGCCGATCAGCCGGGGGTTTGGCTGAAGAAGGATCTCGTCGATAAATATCAGATCGATCCAGGCAGCATCAAGTCGCTGACTGATTTTACATCCGTATTCCAGAAAATCAAAGACGGCGAGCCGGGCGTTTCAGCGATTCGATTCGGGATTGCCAGTGCATTCGCGGATTATTATTCTTCGGTAGTGGACTTATTTGCAATCGATACGAAAACATGGAAGGTCGTCTATACGCCGGATCAATATACGGACGGGTACAAGCTGACAAGAGAGTGGTATGAGAAAGGCTTCTTCCCGCAGGATGTTGCCACATTGAAGGACGAAGCATCTTTGATCAAGGCAGGAAAAGTATTCAGCCGCTATAGCCGTCAAAAGCCCGGAAATGAAGCCGCTTTGAAAGCGACCAACGGATTCGATGTCGTTAGCGTCGTAACCGGTCCGGCCGTTATTAATAAAGGGGCGGTAACGAGTACATTGAATGCCATCAGCGCCACTTCTAAACACCCGGATAAAGCGCTAGAGCTTATCAACCTGGTGGATACGAATAAAGAGCTGTTCAACTTGCTGAAATTCGGCATCGAAGGACAGGATTATACGAAAGTATCGGACAATCGGATCGAGCCAAAACCGGATAGCTATGCGATGGCGGGATGGATGTTCGGCAACGAATTCAACAGCTATGTTCTTCCAGGCCAGGATGATAATGTGTGGGATCAGACGAAGGTGCTGAACGACTCCGCCATGATTGACCCTGCCATCGGATTCGTGTTCGACCGTACGCCCGTCGAGAACGAAATCGCGCAGCTGACAGCGATTAACGCGGAATATTTGCCTGTTCTTAGTAACGGCTTGGAAGACGTAGACAAAACGTTGTCGGCGCTGCTGGAGAAACGGAAAGCTGCAGGACATGACAAGGTGCTGGCTGAAGTACAAAAGCAGCTAGACGCATGGCGCGCAGCTCAGCAATAACAACCAGATGAACAAAGCGGGGATCTTCTTAAAAGATCCCCGCTTTCATTTAATGGAGCTTTCATGAACAAACACCTGATCGGAAAAGAGGATGGATCGACATGCTGACGGAATTGACCTTGAAGCAGCTCAAAACAGCGCTGGAGGAAACGCAGAGCCTCCCGTATTCTCTCTTCGCGGAAGCAAGCACGCCTGATAATTGGAAGCGAGTCCGCGAGAATGCGAGATACGAGGAATTCTGGAGGGACGTAGAAGTACAAGCCGAGCGATGGCTGCAATCGCCGCCATCCTCCCCGCTATTCTCCGAATTCATTTTGTTTGGAGAAACCGGGGACAGGGAGATTTACCAGAAGAAAGCCGGTCAACTCTCTAGCGGGCTGCATCTATTCAGCCTGCTTGCCATGACGGATGGCGGAACGAAGTGGAACACCGGGCTCGGTGATGCCATCTGGAGCATCTGTAACGAATATACCTGGGTGATGCCTGCTCACGTAGGTCTCTACCGCAACGAGTACCCGAACGGCATTTGGGATCAGCCGGAGCCTCCGCGCGAAACCGTGGATCTCTATGCGGGCGGCATTGCATTCGCCCTTGCCGAGATTCTCCATCATCATCGGGAGCGTCTGCATCCATGGGTCGTCCTTCGTGCGAGGCAGGAAATCGAGCGGCGCATTCTAAAGGTGTATTTCGATAGTCCCATACCGCAAAATTGGGAGCTCAAGACCAACAATTGGCCTGCGGTCTGTGCGTCGTGTATCGGAGCTGTCGCGGTTTACATGGTCGAAGACAGCGAGGTGCTGGCAGGAATGCTATGGCGCGTCATAGGCGTCTTGCGCAATTATATCGCCGGCTTCGATGAACAAGGAGCGACGCCGGAAGGACCCGGCTACGGCCACTACGGATTCTCTTATTTCGTCTATTTCGCCGAATTGCTGAAGGAGCGCACGCAAGGACGAATCTCGCTGCTTGCCGACAAGAAGGTCGGGCGGATTGCCTTATTTCCGCAGACATGTTTGCTCTCCGGCGGGAAAGTGATCAATTTCTCGGATAACTCCGATCAAGTGAACTTAAATGAAGGTGTCATGCATCGCTTGCGGGATTATGAGTCATCGCTTAGGCCGCTTCCCGATGCCTATCGCGCGAAGCCGTATTTGAGCTGGGTGGATGCGTCCCGACTCTTGCTGTGGTCATCGCAATGCGAACCGTCCGGCAGACATGCGGAGCAAGCCGGAGTCGAGGAACAAATCTATTACGGAAATCAGTGGGTGATCTCGAAGGTTACCCGATCCGATGGCCGTATGTTTGCATTTGCCGCCAAAGGCGGACATAACGAAGAGCCCCACAACCATAACGATTTAGGTCATTTTATATTGCATGCCGACGGTGTAAACGTGCTTGCAGATGTGGGTATTGGCATGTATACAAGGCAATATTTTCAGCCCGAGCATCGCTACCAAATGATTAACGCGGGTTCACACGGACATTCGGTTCCTATTGTAGACGGCTACAGGCAAAGCTTTGGTAAAGACTATCGGACGGAATTGCTCCACGCCAGCCAGACAGAGGATGAGGTTCAATTCGCGCTAGACATGACGAAAGCCTATTCGTGTCCCTCCCTTGAGCGCCTAACCCGAAGATTTATATGGGAGCGTCGTGCGGATGAATACCCACGGCTCACGATTACGGAACAAGCGGTCTTCAACCGTACGCCTGTTGAATTTCAAGAAGTGTTCATAAGCAGCGTAGAGCCTAGGGAAATTAGGCCAGGCCGTGTTCAGTTGAATAGCGTGACGATGATATACGATCCGGAGCAGTGGAGTTACGATGTGGATCCCGTAGAGGTTGATTCATATACGAAACAAGGGAGCTTATTCTATCGATTGCTGCTCACGCATCGCAATCCCGCACAGGAACTGGTAGTTAACATCCGATTTGAGATCGCCGATAGAACCTGATTGAATGACCACTAAGATGCTTGAGGCAATGAGAGGGGGGATTATTTAAGTCGATAAACCAAGCTTATTTTGTTGCATCCGCCATTTTTTCTGCGTCAAACGAGGTCACGCACGAACAAAAAAGGATGAGGAGCGATGAGAATGATTAGAGACTGTAAGCGCAAGGGGAGGGCATTGTTGTTATGCACGGCGTTCATTTCCTCATTGTTTGCGGTAACGCCGACTACAAGCGTTAATGCGGCGGGAAACACCTATTATGTAGACGTCGCGGGAAGCGATAGCAATAACGGAACCTCGTTAAGCATGCCATTCCAAACCATCCAGAAGGCTGCCGACACGGCGCAGGCCGGAGACACCGTTTATATTCGAGGTGGCACATATCGGGAGACGGTTACCCCTGCCAACTCCGGATCTGCGGGCAGCCCCATTACTTATCAGAACTATGACGGAGAGACCGTTATCGTAAGCGGAAATGACATCGTCTCCGGGTGGACGGTAGACAGCGGAAATATATACAAGGCATCAATGAACTGGAGCTTGGGAGCAGGCAATCAGATCTTCGTGGACGGCGCGATGATGGACGAAGCACGTTGGCCCAATCAGACCGGAACGTTGGTGCAGCCGACAAGAGCAACAGCCGGATCAGGCTCGAACGCTGCTCAGATTGTAGATACGAGCCTTCCGGGCGGAGATGATTTCTGGAACGGAGCGACACTATGGGTGACCGGAGGAGCTGCCTGGATTGCCGGTACAACGACGGTTTCCGACTATGACGCGGCCACGAAGAAGCTGACGGTATCTACCAATTATGTCGGCTACGGCAGCAGTTATTACAATATCGGATCGGGCAACAAGTACTACTTATCAGGCATCAAGGGCGCGCTGGATACGGAGAAAGAGTGGTGGTACGATTCGGCTGCATCCATGCTATATCTATGGTCTCCGGGAGGTGGAAGTCCTTCGAGCCATGTGGTGGAGGCCAAGAAGAGAATGAACGCCATTGACTTGTCCGGCAAGGCGTATGTGGAAATCAAGGGCATTCAAACCACGGCCGCAACAATTAAAATGGACAGTCTGACGAATCACTGCTTGCTGCAGGATATGATCAGTCGTTATATCTCCCATACGAAAGTAAATACGCCAGCTTACGAGCAAAATGGCTTGGGCATCATCTTGGACGGCAGCTACAACGGAATTCGCGACAGCGAGCTTGCCTATAGTTCCGGCAGTCTCGTCAGCGTAAGAGGCGCCTACAACAATGTAATTAACAGCTACATCCATGATGGCGGCTATGTGCCTTCCTGGGAAGGACTCGTGAACCTGCAAGGGGCTAACAGCCTGATCAGCCACAATACTGTGAGCAATGCCGGCAGGGTAACCGTGTATTTCTATGGCAGCATGAGCGCGAATGAAATCCAATATAACGACATCTCTAATGCCGGCTGGCTGACGACTGACCTTGGCATGCTGTACGGACCGAATACGGATGGACAGAACACCGAGATCCATCATAATCTCGTGCATGACAGTAAGGCCGCGACAGCCGGAGTCGGCATATACCTCGACAACTATACGAATAACTTTATCGTTCATCACAACGTGACTTGGAACAACTTAGGACTCCAGTTCAACAATCCTTCCAATTATAATCTGGTTTACAATAATACCTCCTGGACGGGTGCTTCGGCAGTTCAAGCATTCGGCAATGTTTTCGGTACGGATATGTACGGGGACCGGATTTTCAACAATATCATCAAAGGCTACGATGCGGAAACTGCCGCTTACACCGTCTACGGCTCCAATCTCACTGCATCCCCTGGCTTTGTGAATGAGACGGCGCGCGATTATCATTTGCTGTCCAATTCGGGTGCCGTCGATACGGGCATCGTGATCCCAGGCATAACCGATGGCTATGTCGGCAGCGCGCCGGATATCGGAGCCTACGAGTACGGAGGGACAGATTGGACGGCGGGCCATAACTTCGCAAATCCGCCAAGTCCTGCCTATACGCCTCCATCTACAACGTATATGAATAGAGTTACCAATGGCGGCTTTGAGAAAGGCGACCTTTCCGGATGGACGAAGACAGATGCCAACAACGCCGTCACCTTGCTTGATGGCCACTGGGGAAAGGCTGCAAACGCAGGCATGTCCCGTTCCCAGTTCTACGGAGTGAAGCTAAGCGGAGGCGTTGACGGCGTCGAGCAGACGATCACCGGCCTTCAGCCCAATACGGATTATATCGCGGGGGGATGGCTAAGAACGCCTGCAGGCGAAACGGCGGAACTGGGCGTGAAAGGCTATGGAGGAGCGGATCTTTCGGCCGCCTCTACAAGCTCCACCTGGACCTTTAAGACGATCCGATTTACGACGGGAGCATCGAATACAACCGCCACCATTACCTTCAAGAAAACCTCGGCAACTGGAGAAGCCTACGTTGATGACGCTGGCCTTGTGATGGCAGAACCGATCGTATATCAATCGCTGTACACGTCTGACGGATTTGAGAACGGGCTTAGCAATTGGGCAGCCGTTCAGGGTAAAGGCACTCCATCGACTAGCTCGGCCGTCACGCATTCCGGCAGCAGCAGCTATGTCATCAATGAGGATATGGATGCCATATCGCAGTTGTTCAACGCGAGTTATAACAAGATTGTGAAGATGTGGTTCTATGACAATGGCAGCACGACGAACATGCAAATGCTAGGCATGGTGAATGATGCCGCCAGCATTAGGGGGATCGGAGTCAATACCCCGACTTCGACATCTAAATATGTGGTTCGTATTAACGGGACGTATTATGCGACAGGTGCAACCCGAACGACAGGCTGGCATGAGTTCAAATGGGATTATTCTTCAGGTACTGGCCTAGACATGTCCATAGACGGTACTATCGTTAATCAGCAGAGCGGACCGGCTAGCTTTGACAGGATTACAATTGGAGATTTATGGTCGGGAAGTTCGAACAGCGCGTATTTTGATGATATTAGCATTATGGATCCAAGCGTTCCGCCTTCATATACTGCCGATGATTTCGAGAGCGGACTTGGCAATTGGACGGCCGTAGCGGGTAAAGGAACGCCGTCACTCAGTACGGCTCAAGCCCATTCAGGATCTTACAGCTATGTTATCGACCAAGATATGGATGTCATTGCCCATAGCTTTACCTCAAGTTATAACAAGATCGTAACGATGTGGTTCTATGACAACGCTGCTGATACCTCGTTACAGACCATAGGGGATGTGAACGACTCTATATTAACCCGGGCTTTAGGTGTCAATACGCCGACATCGGCAACGAAATACGTAACTAGACTAGGGAGCACATATGCGGCGACTACCGTTACGAGAACGACAGGCTGGCACGAGTTCAAGTGGGATTATACGTCAGGGACAAAGGTCGATATGTATATTGACGGCACGCTCGTTGCATCACCGACCGGCGTCACGAGTTTTAATCAAATCTCGATGGGAGATTGGTGGTCAAGCAACACAGGACTTGTCTATTTCGACGATGTGAGCATTCAATAAATAGGGCGAACAAGACAGAGGATATGGATCGTCTGCTTTCATTGTTTCCGGGTCAGCCACTAGCTCAATAAAGGAGAAGATTAATCATGACGACTCAGTGGGCAAATGAATTATGGAACAATATCGTGGACAAAGTCGGTCTTACGAGCACAACGATCGGAGCCGGGTTCCCGTATATTTCATATAAGGGCAGGTATGAGCATGAGAAAGTTGACTGGTGGACGAACGGCTTTTGGCCGGGTCTGCTGTGGCTCGTTTACCGCGAGACGAGGAACGAGTCCCTTAAGGAAATCGCCTCTGATATAGAAACGAAAATGGACGCTGTTCTGCTGGATTTTTATCCGTTGCATCATGATGTAGGCTTCATGTGGAGTCTTTCATCCGTCGCGCAGTTCAAGCTCCTCGGAAGCGAGCTTTCCAAGAGGCGGGCGATGACAGCCGCGAGCCACCTGCTCGGGCGTTATAACGCGAAGGGACAATTCATCAGAGCTTGGAATCAGCCTGAGCGAGTGGGCTGGGCGATTATCGACTGCATGATGAACCTGCCGCTGCTCTATTGGGCCAGCGAGGAGTCGAATGATCCGCGTTTCCGCCACGCAGCCATCCTACACGCAGATACAACACTGAGGGAGTTTCTTCGTCCGGATGGATCAACGCATCACATCGTATGTTTTGATCCGGAGACGGGTGAGCGAATTGAAGCACATGGTGGTCAAGGCTATTCGCCGGATTCGGCATGGTCGCGCGGTACGGCTTGGTCCTTATACGGGATGGCGCTGAGCGCCCGTTATACGGGAGAAGTACGATACATAGACGCGGCCAAACGCGCCGCGCATTTCTTTCTCGCGAATTTGCCTGAAGATGGTTTGCCGCCATGGGACTTCCGGGCACCTTGGGATGAAGACATGGCCATGGACTCCAGTGCCGCGGCGTGTGCGGCCAGCGGCATGCTGGAGCTGAGCCTCCTTGTACCAAAGGAGGAGTCGGAGTTGTACCGCAGCCGTGCAGAGAAGCTGGTTCGTAAGCTGAATGAGCGGTACACCGCATGGAACGATCCGAATGAGGAAGCGATCTTAAGAATGGGGACGGCTAATTGTCCAAGAAACACGCATGTCAATGTTCCATTGATCTACGGGGACTATTTCTTCGCTGAAGCGGTCTGTAAGCTGCGTGGCATGCAAGATACCTTCTGGTAAGAGGAGCGCAGAATGTGGAGAAACCCAACGTTTTTTTGCAAACGTTGGGTTTCTTTTTTGGTTCTTGGCCTTCTTGTCATAGCATTCTATTTATTTCTAGTAAACGTTTGACCGGCCAATTCAAGCGTATCGCCGTTTACGGTGAACTCGACCGTGCTAACGGATTTGTCCGCAACGATACGGATATGGGACGAGTCAACGATCAAGTAGTTTCCTACCGCTTGGCCCGCACGATAAAAGACGCCGTCCGCGGTCAGCTCCATCACGGTTCCTTTGCGCGATTCGGTCCAAGAACCGACTAGCTTAGAAACGATTTCCGCGCTTGCCGACACGGCAGGGGAGAGGACTAGATCATATCCTCTCGCCGTCAAATGCTCGGCGATCGCCTTGTAGCTGGCGTTATCTGCGGTGCCTGCTCCGAACGGATTCTCCTTCGCGTCTCGCAGGACGTACACGTATTCGCCTTTGGTTCCTAATACCGAATCTTTGGCGTCGTGGCTATCCGCATTCCATTTTGCCTGATCAATAACCTCTACGGTAGCGAGAACACGTGCTTCAGGGGATGCTGCATCCTGCGGCAAGTAAAGCAAGTCGATCGCGCTAAGAGCGCCCGCCGACAATGCTCCGGATTTAATTCCGTCCGCGATCGATTCCGTCGGCCATACGGTCGGGCGGAGCTTGCCGCCAAACGATGATGGAATCTGCAAGGAGTAGCCGTATTTGTCCAAAATCAATTGCTCATCCATACGATATTCGAGAAACTTGCTTTGTTGGGTGAAATACGCCGTCTGTGACTTTCCTTCCCAATATACGTCGTAACCGAGTTGGCCGGCTACGCTGCGAACGGGCAAATAAGTCCGGTTGTTATAAACAAGGGGCGTCATTGCCGAGCCGTCCTCATCCTTTAATTCGACCTGGTTACCGCTGACATTGACGTGTACGGACGGATTTAAGAAAGCCTTCACTTGGGTCAAATGCCCGGATGCGTATACACCAGCCGCTAGCCCTAATGTCATGGTTGCGGTTAGCCCTGCGGCGATAACGGTTTTTTTCTTCATGGGAATTCCTCCGTAAGATTATTGTGCGTGCACATAGCTATGACGGGCAGCCTCACGATAAAGTTTGGAAGGATTCTCCGAAACTGAATTATTTTACGTATGCTTGATTGACCAGAACGTCAGCTATTAGCTCCGTCGGAATGACGAATTCGACGATGCCCATCGAACCGGGGGCGACAGCGTACTTATCGAAAGAAATGACCAGTTTGTTGTCCGTATTGATATAAAAATTTGAATCCTTTTCAATCGTTCTGAAATTCAGGTCCGACTCTTGCTGGCCATTTCCGGTAACCCAGAAAAACGAGTTTTTGTCTTGTTTCATTCTCGCTATCATTTGTTCCTTAATGTTGTTGCTGATGAGATCGATATACCGGTCGTCTTTAAAGAGACTCGGCAGCGTGATGAGCACATGGTTCACTTTGTCTACCGTATCGTATCTGAACGTGGTAGAGGAAGAACCTACGGTATTCGCCACATAGCGCCCAATGGACAGCAGGCGATCAGTATCGGTTTTGACAACATAACCGCTTTCAACACCAGCTTCTCCACCGCCGTTTTTTTTCAAATCATCCATTTCCGCCATGAACTCATCGTACAGCCGTTTGCTCTCCGCGGAATATTTGTTGTTCAACTGTTGTTCCAACGACTTGTCACCAAGATCGGCAATGGCCGGTACTTGAATATGGGCTTTATAAGTCGGTTCTTCTACCTTGTATTCGCGGATCGTAAGCACTTTTGCAAGGGGGCCGATTACCGGCCATTTCGAAGACGCATTCGCAAACGAGGGACTGATATTTAAAGCGGAAATGTACAATATCGCAATCGCAGCCGCAGCGGCGATCCATCGAATACGTATCCTCTTCCTATGGACATGCTTGCTAATTGCTTCATCTATTATATTGTCCAGGCCCTCGGGGATAGGAATTTCGCGATATTGCCGCTTCAGTTCGTTCAACTTGTTATCCATTTTCATCCACCTTACTAAAGTTTTCATCGTTCATGAACAAGCGCAATTTTCTAAGAGCTTCGTACAATCGCGTCTTGATCGTATTGACGTTTTCGTTTAAGACATGGGCGATTTCTTCAATTTTCATGTCCTCGAAATAGCGGAGCACGACTACGCTTCGATAAAGGGGAGGGAGCAAGCTCATCGCATGCTCCAAATCGAAGTCGCGATAAGCGTCTTGTGAACTTAAACCATATGTTTCAAGCGTCTCCTCGTCGAACGTAACAACGTTTTTCTTTTTTCTCAAAAAGTCTAACGCAGCGTTTATGACGATGCGATAAAACCAGCTCTTTGCCTGGGAAACATCTTTGAGCGACTTAGAGGCGGCTAACGCTTTCTGAATGGCCTCTTGAATAATGTCCAGCGCATCATCGGGATTTCTGACGTATGTATATGCCAATCGATAGGCGTTATCTTTGTGTAGTAATATGCATTGCAGCACTTCCTTTGAAGATGGGGAAGCAAACATGATGAATTAACTCTCCTTTACGATAAGGGCCGTAAGACTATGACGTTCCAGGTTAGCAAAAAGTTTGGTGAGGAATAACTTACCAACGTTTAAAGCAAAAAGGAGCAGTTTGCCGCGGCAACTGCTCCTTTTTGTTTTATTAAGCTGTCATAAAGCGGTCTGGCGTTCCCGGTATTGGCCGGGTGTTATGCGCAGCGATTAGAAGACAGCTGCGATATTGATGTAAAAGATTTTAAGATGAAGCGGCTACATCCGGGCACGCCGTCGTGAACGGCAGCATCAATTGTTGTGTTGAAATCTTAAGGTCATGAATATCTATTGGATGGGTGAGGTCTAGCACATCAAGCGATATGTGGAGAGGTGACTATGATAGATTTCGATAATTTAGCGGGGTACCGGAATGCTCATACTTACGACCAATTAAACGATTTAAATGAAACAGAATGGAAGTTTTATTTTGATCTTGCATACCAACTGGGGAGTCCGATTCTGGACGTTGCATGTGGAACAGGAAGGTTTACGATTCCTTTGGCAGAACGCGGGTTTGATTTGACGGGTGTGGATCTTACGCCAGAAATGTTGGAAGTTGCAAAGCAAAAGGCTGAACGACTAAGTGTCAATATCAATTGGGTTCATGCGGACGCAAGACATTTTGAGCTTGGGCGTAAGTTTCGCTTCATATTTACCACAGGAAACTCATTCCAACATTTTTTAGACAGAGAATCAGTAGACGGATTACTTAGAACTATTTACATGCATCTTGATCAAAATGGAGTATTTGCTTTCGAGACTCGGAATCCCGTTCTATCGCTTTTAATTTCGGAAACAAACATTGAAAAAGATCACAAAACTCAGCTAGAGCATTACGTCTTTACAGATCGCAAATGGAAAGATGAATCTGCTGTTAATGAATCTATACAGCCCTTTGCACTGCGGTACTTTTCCCCCAAGAGCTTATAAGTTTACTATATTATAACGGATTTAAATTAGAGGAAATGTATGGGGATTTTGACTTAAGTCCATTTCAAGCGAATAGCCCCCTGATGGTTTGCGTTTGTCGAAAACGCTAATTATTTCCAGGAAGAGAAGGAGTATTATTCCAACCATGTTCCCTTACAATTGGATGGTCAGGGAAGAAAAACATAAAACGAATACGCCGTATCTAACCGTCCTAATTAAGGCGGTTTTTTTTTATCCCAAATGCAGCCCGTGTCTATGCGCGCCGCTGACCGTCCGCTCATCATAGACGACATTAACTAATGCTCTAAATGACGCTCAATGAATGGCTTGCCGCGAGTATCTTATTTAAAAGTTAGCTAGAAGTGAATAAAAAGAGTCTAGTAATACCCCCAACACATGGGGAAAAAAGCTCGAGGAAGTCCGAGTCCGATCTGTTCTGGTTGGAGGTGGCTACAAATGATTCGAAATAATTGTAATTACTGTTTCACGAAATGAAATTCGCGTAAATAGTAGGTTTTTTATTATACGATCATAAAAAGTTAGTAAAATAAATATTGCAAACGCTTTCGTCAGAGAATATAATGGGCTATGTGGTTGATCCGAAACGTTTTGGATAATTAATAACAAAATACATAATCCGCGCTCAAGGAGAATTCGTACGATGAGAAACGATCGATTTTCAATAACGTTTCCTCGAAGCCGAATCCGTCATGCGGTGATGGCCTTGAAAATAATCAGCGTCTTTGTTTTTGTTTTTGCGGTACTTCAAATCGCGCTGAAATGGGCCGATTATTCCAAAAGCCGTTCGACTTACCAGGAAATCCGTGCGGTCGCCAATGCCGTATCAGATGAATCTTCGGAATCTTCACAATCTTCGGAGTCTTCCGTGAATCCTGTGCCCGTCGAAGGTCGGAAAACCGCGGCACCGAAAGAACGCTCCATACTGCCTACGATCATTCCGCTATTAAAGCTGAATGAGGAGGCCGTCGGCTGGATCCGGATAGAGGGAACGAGAATCGATTACCCGATCGTCAAAGCGCAGGATAATCAATTCTACCTCAAACACGACTTCAAGAAAAATCGCAGCAGCGGCGGATCCATATTCATGGATTACCGCAATGGGATTGATCTTCTCGATCAAAACACGGTTCTATACGGGCACCGTATGAAAGACGGCTCCATGTTCAATGATTTGGTCAAGTTCCAAGACAAAGCCTTTCTGCAAAAACATCCTACCATTCAATTGAAAACCAAGTATGAGGTCACGGCCTGGCGTATATTCGCCGTCTACGTGACGGATGTCGGATTCGATTACACTCGTCCCCAATACAAGTCCGACGATGATTTTCGTTTGTTTGTCGACACGATCAAATCAAAGGCGAAGCTGCCGGATGACTGGACGATAAGCAAAGAAGAACGGATTCTTACTCTGTCCACTTGCAGTTACAAATTCCACAACGCTCGTTTGGTCGTACAAGCGGTACCGGACACATCGAAGTAAGGACGATATTACGGCAAGGAGGGGTCTGTATGTAAAGCGGCGGACAGCATTCGGAGCAGTACCCGTATCGAACGAAATTATCGACAAAGAAAATGGGAGGGCATTTCGAATGAACAAAATGAAAACGTTTAAACCGCTCATCGGCCTTATGATTGTCGTCATGATGATGACGATGATGGCTTCGGTTGCTTTTGCCGCTGATGGAATCAAATACAAAGTGGCGGCATTCTCCAGCCAGAACAAGGATTATCCTGCGAGCAACCTCGAAGGAGACGGGTCCAATTTCTGGCACACGGAGTGGGAAGAACCGATGCCGAAACCTCCCCACTGGGTCGTTCTGGACCTTCAAGGCGAGTTTACCGTATCGGAATTAAAATACTTACCGCGACAAGATAACGACAACCCGAATGGCCATATTACAGAGTACAATGTTTACGTCAGCATGGATAATAAGACGTTTGATAAAGTAGCCTCCGGGACATGGGACAAGAGCAGCAATAAAGTCGAAGAATCCGCATCCTTCGATCCGGTAAAGGCCAAATACGTGAAATTGGAATCAGTAAAAGATGATTTCTTGGCGGCGCAAAAAATTACGATTATCGGAACCAAAGCAGCTGCGGACTCGGTTGCGAACGATTCGGGTGCAGAAGCGGATACGGCTGCCAGCAATCCGAAAACAGGAGATATGGGTACTCTTCCTTATATCGTATTAGCTCTCGCGGCTGCTACCGCATTTGTTGCAACAAAAAAAATCAGATTCGGCAATAAATAAGAGCCTAGATCAATCGATAAGGTGCCGATAAAGCTGCCCGCCCGAAAAACCGGCGGAGCGGCTTCATCAGCGCTTTTATCCGAAACGTTTTGGAAAATGGAGGGAGATGATGCGTTGACCACCATTAAGGACTTGGCCAGAGTGGCTGGCGTATCCGTAACAACCGTCTCCAGGGCGCTAAACGGATATGACGACGTAAACGAAGATACCCGATCGAAGATCAAACGCGTCGCGGAGGAGCTGAATTATCGCCCCAATGCGGTCGCCCGGAGCTTGGTGACTCGAAAAACGCGAACGATTGGGGTTATTTTGTCCGAGATCAACAGAGATGGCGCGAAAGATTCGTTAGCGTTCGAAATATTGTGCGGCATAAACGATCGTTCCGTGGAATTGGATTATGACATTTTGCTCTTCAGCACCAACCCCAAAAAGCAGCTTGCCAAGTCCTATGCCGATTTGTGCAAGGAACGCAACGTGGACGGGGCCATACTTTCCGGTCTTCGGGTGAACGATCCCTATTTGCAGCAAGTTGTTCAAGATACCAGTTTTCCGTGCGTACTGATCGATATTCCGGCCGCCCATCAGAATGTGGGGCACGTAACCACCGATAACGTCCGCGGGGCAAAAAACGCCGTCGAGCACTTGGTTCGGCTCGGTCATCGTCACATTGCCATGATCAACGGGCATAATGAAGCGTCGGTCAGCAAGGAGAGACAGCTAGGATACCGGCATGCGCTGGTGGAGCATGGAATCGCTTTTCGCGAGGAGCTTATATTTAACGGCGAATTTAAGGAAGAGGGCGGCTACGCCGCCATGCACCAGATCTTGCGCCGCCATCCGGAAGTCACCGCCGTTTTCTCGGCCAGTGACTTGATGGTGCTAGGTGCGCTGCGAGCACTCGAGCATCTCGGACTCAAAGCGCCTGAAAATATATCCATCGTCGGATATGACGATATTGTGATCGCTTCGTACTGCTCGCCGCCGATCACGACGATCCGACAGGACCGATACGAAATGGGCTATCAAGCAGCGCAGCTGCTGATCGATATGTTGGAGAATAGAAAAGTGAATCGCAAAATCGTGCTGAATTCCGAACTGATCGTCAGACAAAGCACCTCCTCGTTTAATGGATAACAGCGGAGGCGGTGGTCGAAACCGCGGAAACCGGTACGTGGACGATACTGGTGGAAACACTCGCCATGCAGCAAATTAAAGGAGGTATTTTGTGATGCAGGGGATCGTAAACAAGGAAAAAATGGTAATTCAGGGGATGGTCGACAAAAAAAAGCGCGGATTTCTTTTCGAAATGAAACGGAATTATCCTTATTACTTAATGATGTTACCGGCAATAATCATCCTTTTCGTATTCGCCTATTTGCCGATGCCGGGAATTATAATTGCCTTTCAAGATTTTAATTTCGTCGACAAGTTTAAAAGTCCATTCGTGGGATTGGATAATTTCAAATTTTATTTTACCAGCTCTTATGCGTTCCGCACGACCTTCAACACGATCTTTATCAATTTGAACTATTTGTTCTGGACAACGTTAGTAAGTCTTCTCTTTGCCATTCTATTGAATGAGATCAGATTGAAATTCGCTAAGAAGCTCTATCAAAATCTGATGTTCTTGCCGTTCTTTCTCTCAGCGGTCGTAGTTGGCAAATTCGTAACGGAGCTTGTCTTTTCGGACCACAATGGGGTGGCGAATCAGATCGTCAAGCTGTTTGGGCATGAACCGATCGTATGGTCGCAAACTGCGGGTCCTTGGGCCTGGATCATTATCGGAGCACACGTGTGGCAGGCGGCGGGATACTCCTCCATTGTTTATCTTGCCACGATCACCGGGATCGATGACCATTTGTTCGAAGCGGCATCCCTTGACGGCGCAAACCGCTGGCAGCAAATCAGGCTGATCTTATTGCCTCTATTAACTCCCATGATTATCATCATGTGCTTGTTAAGCATTGGCGGCATGCTGCGAGGGGACTTCGGAACCATCTATTCCATCATCGGGGATAACGGATTGTTATTCAAACATACGGACGTCATCGATACGTATGTGTTCCGCGCCATTAAAGGGGCAGCTGATTTCGGGACAACGGCCGCAGTCGGCTTGTATCAGTCCGTGGTAGGGTTCATCCTGGTTTACGGATCCAATGCCTTGGTCAAGAAATACGACAAAGACAGCGCGTTGTTCTAATAAAAGCGGTTGCGGAAAGGAGGAAGCTGATGATTCAGCGATCACTAAGCGATAAAGTCATGCAGGTATTGATTCACTTTATTCTACTTGCATTTGGCCTCACATGTGTATATCCGTTTATTCTGACCTTCATGGCTTCGATAAGCAGCGAAAAGAGCATTTTGGACTATGGTTATCAGCTCATTCCCAAAGAGTTTTCCTTATTGGCTTATGAATTGGTATTTAAAGATGAATTTATTTATTCCGGTTATACCGTATCGATATTCGTTACGGTGGCAGGAACGGCGATGTCGCTGCTTATTTGCGGCATGGCCGGTTATGCCATGTCGATCAAGCGCGTCAAATATCGAAACGCCGTCGCCATCTATTTTTACCTAACCATGGTATTTGGCGCGGGCTTGCTGCCTTGGTACTTGGTATGCACGCAGTTTTTGCACTTGCAAAATACGGTTTTGGCCTTAATACTCCCGGGGTTGGTATCGCCATTCAACGTATTCTTAATGCGCAACTATTTTGCATCGATTCCGTCCGAACTGATCGAATCGGCGGAGATCGACGGCTGCGGAGTCATGAGAACGTTCGTACAGATCATTATTCCGTTATCCCTGCCGATTATGGCTACCATTACCTTGTTCATTGGTCTGGCCTATTGGAACGATTGGGCAAGCGCGCTATGGTTCATTGATAATCCCGATTTGTATCCGCTTCAGTATATGCTGTTCCGGATAGAATCCCTGATGAGTTTCGTGAAGCAGTATGGCAGCATGGGCGACATGACAATGCCTACGGAGACTTTTCAGGTTGCCACCTTGTTCGTCACCATCGGTCCGATCATCTTCCTCTATCCGTTTATCCAGCGTTATTTTGTCAAAGGGATCATGATTGGCGCAGTCAAAGGTTAACTTTATACCTGGTTTCAAAAGTTTTAATGCCGAAACAACAGCGGTAAAACTTTTCAAACATAAAGCTGTCGAAAAAAGGGAGGAATTGAAATGGTAAGATTCAAAAAGCCGGTGTTCTCCATGTTAACGGCCCTGATGGCAGTGGCTATGATTGCAGGCTGCAGCAACTCAGGCGGAAACAAAGATAACGGCAACGCCGCAAGTAACAGTTCAAGCACAAGTTCCGACAACAGCGCAAGCAAAGAAATCGTAAAACTGACGGCCGCATTCCCGGGCCAAGAATCGCCAGGGCAAAAAAACGCATTGAATGCGATCAATGAAAAGCTGAAAGCAGACGGACTGAATATCGAAGTCGACATTAAATATCTTGACGATTACTGGCAGAAGCTGGCTCTCAATATTGCCGGCGGAACCGTTTATGATGTGGCATGGGCGCACAGCTCCACGCTGTCGGATTTGGCAGCCAAGAAGGTATATCAGCCTATTGATGACGCGCTCAAGGAGCAAGGTTCCGATCTCGTGGCAAGCACGCCTGATTATGTGTTGAAAGGCGGCCAAATTCAAGGCAAACAGTATGCGCTCCCGAGAGCGATTCCGATGACGGGGTTTAATAATGTCTATAATATTCGCGGTGATCTGCGCGAAAAGTATGGCGTTCCGAAAATTACGACGATAGAGGGCCTGGAAGCTTATTTCGACGCGATCGCCAAAAACGAGCCGAATATGGTTCCGTTCGGCGGTTATAACTTCCAAGAGTTGTTCCCGCTGTACGCCAACTACTATTTCCCGATCGGTGATGGCGGCGCATATCCGGTATATATCGATCCTGCCGACAGCTCTTATACGGTAAAATCATTCCTGGATTCCGACGCGTTCGCTCAAGTGATTGCGAAAAAGAAAGAATGGAAAGACAAAGGATGGCTTAACACCGACACGAAATTGGATATTGAAGGCGGATTCGACAACGGCAAGGTTGCCGCTTTGGCCGCCAATATTTTTAGAGCATCCGAAAGAATCGACACGGTTACGAAAAACGTTCCGGGAGGCAAAGTGGAAACCGTTTATCTGGAACCTCAGAAACGTTACATTTTCTCTGCCGGAGACAATATGTTGGCCGTACCTAGCACAAGCAAGCACGCAAACGAAGCGGTGGCATTGATCAACTGGATCAAAAAAGACCAAGCGAACTACGATCTTTGGTCATACGGAGCGGAAGGCGTAAACTATAAGCTCGTCGACGGCGCCGTTGATGTCAGCGGCATCGCCGATAATGACCAGTACAACATGAACGTATGGATGTGGAACGACCTGCGTCTCGCTCGGTTCTCTACCAACTATCCGAAAGAAGATATTGAAGCATTAAAGAAATGGGACGACAGTTCCGAGGTCACGCCTTTCGTTGGCTTTACCTTGGATCAGAGCAAGATTAAATCCCAAATCAGCAATATCCAGGCCATCATGGGTGAATATATTACGAATCTGGGCTTAAGCGTAACGGACTACAACAAAGTAAAAGACGAAATGATGAGCAAGCTCCAGGACGCAGGATTGCAGGACGTTATCGATGAAACGCAAAAACAAATCAACGATTATGTGGCGGCACAGAAAAAATAAAAATGAATGCAGCGGTATTGTTTGGGGCGGGCGGCAGGACATGCGTCCGCCTTTCTCATTTCCGTTGCCTAAGGAGGCAATATTATGACATCAGCAACGGCTGCATCACTGATTGCGGGGCCAATTTTGGAGGCTTATCACGAGTCGCGGGAAACGAGCGGATTATCATGGAAGGATCTCTATATTACACCTGGTAACCGAACCTATATGATCGGCAGTCAAAACGGCGGATTTCCAGACTTTGGCCATCACGTTAAGCTTGAAATGGGTGGCCTGTGGCTGCATCCCATTAAGCTGCTCGACGGCTTCTGGCTTCGTGTTGCCAATAGCGGGTCGGAAGATGCCATTGCCGGAAAATGGCTAACGGAATCGGACTCTTTTCACAATTATCCATTTCATAACGTACACCATTACTCTCTGCGTTCGCTTCAGCTTGAAGTAGAGCGCAGCCAGTTCTGCCCGGATGATGTCGAGGGCTTCGTTATTTCCTATAAACTGCGGGATACGAGCGGCAAGCCTAGAAGCCTCTGCCTCGACTTCCTTGCAAGAACGGATTTGAGCCCAGTGTGGTTCTCGGAAGGCAAAGGAGTCGAGGACAGCTTCGACGAAGGGCGTATCGATCGGGAGAAGGGGCTCTTCCTCGCTAAAGATGCCGACCAGCCATGGCACGTAGTCGTCGGTGCAGATCGCGCGTGCTGCAAAGGAAAAGTCGGTCGCGAGCTATTCGGCCCTCACTGGACCGCAGGCAAAGGAATCAGCGGGGAACTGACCTACGATGAGATCGCAGTTCCGGCAGGCGGCGAGACGGTCATTCGTTTCTTCATCGCGGGTTCCTATTCATCCGAAGAATCGGCACTGCTTACCTATATGAAGCTGGCATCCAGCTATTACAAGCTGTGGGAGAACAAGCGCGCACGGTATGAAGAGATTGCAGCGCAAACGGTCATTTCTATCCCTGATCAGCACTTGCAGAAGGTATTCAACTGGGTGAAGTTCCATAACGACTGGTTCGTGAGAGATGTCCCGGAGATTGGCCGTGGAATGGGAGCGGGCCATCCGGAATATCCGTGGTGGTTCGGCTGCGACAACAGCTACACGCTGCTGGGAATTCTGCCGCTTGGCGGACTCGACATGGCGCAGGAGACGCTGGAGTTGATCCGCCGGACTTCTGAAGAAACGAATGGAAACGGCCGTATTATTCACGAGCTCTCTACGAGCGGGCTTGTCGCGAATCCTGGCAATACGCAGGAAACAGCGCATTTTATAAAATGCGTGTGGGATGTGTTCGAGTGGACCGGCGACATTCAATTCCTCCAGAGCATGTATCCGAGCGTCAAGAAAGGCCTGTCATGGCTGCTTGGGGAGATGGATCCGGATAACGATTTGCTGCCCGAAGGCTATGGCATTATCGAGATTGAAGGCCTCAACGTAGAGCTGATCGATTCGGCCGTATATACATGGTCCGCATTGCGCGCGGGCATGCATATGGCCATGCTGCTTGGAGAGCAGGAGCAAGCGGCTGAATATGCATCGTTAGCCGAGCGCCTTGGGGATACGATCAATCAGGATCTGTGGTTGGAGAAAGAGGGGCTCTACGCCGATGCGATGGCATCGGTCGGCAAGGTCATGAGCCGCATTGATATCTATATCGAGCGCGCCCGCAGCATGGGGGCAGAAGGCGCCGTTGCCAGCATGCAGGCGATGAAGGAAGAGATGCAGCAGCTGGATCCGGCGAGCGAGCGGCCGTGGCTGTTCAAGAACTGGGTCATCAACACGCCGATGGAGACGGGACTTGCTCCTCGCGACAAGGCAATTCAGGCGCTGGACCGTATGGGTACGGACGAATTCACAGGACCTTGGGGCACCTACTTATCCGGCCTGTATCAGGATCAGATGATGACAATCTCGACTGGCGTACAAGCCGTGGCAGAAGCGCAGTATGATCGGATGGATGAGTCGCTGCGCTTCGTCCGGTTAATTGCCTCCACGTTCAACAAGCGGCTTCCCGGCTCGATATCGGAAATGTCTCCGGATTATGGTTGTTTTGTTCAGGCTTGGACGAACTACGGCGTAACGTGGCCGATCATGACGTACATGTTCGGGATCCGGCCGAAATCATACTCGAGAGAGCTGTCGCTGAGGCCGCGGCTTCCGGAAGGCTGGCACGAGGTTTCAGCGGAACAGGTGGCGATTGGATTGGGCGATCGCGCCAATAAGCTTGAATTCCGAATCAGCCTGTCGGAGACGACGGATGTGTATCGCTTGGAATTGGATCAGCCCAGCTGGACGGTAAAGGTCGATCTCCCGAACGCTTCGGGAGCCGAGATCATCCTCGATGGGGTGAAGGTACTGCCTAACGTAGAGGCTAATGGAGAGGTCATTCTGGAAATACGGAACGCCAGCAGGCATGAAGTGCGCGTTGCGCGAAAGATACACGAAACTTGCTGAATGAGGAGATCCGATATGATTCATTATCCGCATTTCGAAACAAGATGCATCCATTCACTCGCGAAAGTATTTGCCGATGAAGATTTAAGAGAAGAACCGTACCGACAAGGATCCGCTCTGATCGGCGAATACTATTCGTTTCAAGTCGCTTATCGTTCGGCGGTACACACAAAAGTCCGCATATCCATCGATTCCGGGCTTTCCTGCGATATCTCCGTCAGAAGCGTCGGACTGGCGCCTTCGGAATTGCCTAACTATCAAGACCATGACGATTATTTGCTTCGTACGGCGCCGGGGCTCTATCCCGATCCTTTATATCCTTTGGAAGAAGAATCATTGAAAGTTCCTCCCCATCAATGGAGGTCCTTGTGGATTACCGTTCATCTCAGCGGGAGGGTTACGCCTGGGATCCATGACATTCATATCGGATTCGCGGACGAATCAGGCCAGCTCGGTTCGGAATCGTTCCGGTTAGAGGCGATCGCTGCCAAGCTGCCGGAGCAAAAGCTGATCCACACGCAATGGTTCTACTTGGATTGTCTGGCTACCTGGTATGACGTGGACGTTTTCTCGGAAGCCCACTGGACGATCATCGAATCTTATTTGACCAATTACGTGGAATACGGCATGAACATGATTCTTACGCCTTTATTCACTCCGCCGCTTGAAATGCTGCCGGGCCACGAGCGGCCGACTGTGCAGCTCGTTGGCGTGAGAACGGACCGGAACCGTTACGTATTTGATTTCTCGCGGCTTGAAAGATGGATTGATTTGTGTTGCCGGAAAGGAATCCAGTACTTCGAGTTTTCCCATTTGTTCACCCAATGGGGCGCGAAACACGCTCCGAAAATCATGGCGGAGGTGAACGGTGAGGAAAGCAGAATCTTCGGCTGGGAAACCGATGCCGCCGGCGAAGAGTATAGCCAATTTCTCGCCCAGTTTATTCCCGAATTGGTTCATTGGATTCGATCGCGCGGGCTGGAGAAGCGCAGCTATTTCCATTTGTCGGACGAACCGGGTCTGAATGATCTGCCATCCTACACGCAAGCGAGTAAAATGGTGCGGTCCTTATTGGAGGATTTACCGATCTTGGACGCCTTATCGGAATACGATTTCTATTCTACGGGCCTGTTGACGCATCCGGTTGTAGCCACCGGTCATATTGAGCGATTTATCGAGAATAACACCCCGAATTTGTGGGCGTATTATTGCTGCAATGAATATCGGGAGCATCTGTCGAACCGGTTCTTCAACATGCCTTCGTCGCGTACCCGCATGATCGGCGTTCAGCTTTATAAATTCGGTATTCAAGGATTTTTGCACTGGGGATATAACCACTGGTACTCGCAAAAGTCGTTGAAGCCGATCAATCCTTACCAGGTAACGGATGCGGACATGGCTTTTCCGTCAGGAGACGCCTTTCTCGTTTATCCGGGAAAGGAAGGTCCGGTCTGCTCCATCCGCATGGCCGTTATGCGGGAAGCGATGCAAGATATTCGAGCACTGCAGCTGCTGGAAGGACTTATAGGTAAGCAAGAGACGGTGCGGTGCCTGGAGCAGGACATGGATCGGCCGATCACTTTCAAGGATTACGAGAAACGCAGCGACTGGATGATCGAAATGCGGGAACGCGTCAATCGGATGATTAAACAGTACATTTTGGGTTAACCGATATGCTCTGAAACGCACGGCTGAGGCCGCAGAAAAAGTCTCCATGGTAAGAATAGGTACAGTCTCTCAAGATTTTTGAGGGCTGTACCTTTTTCTGTGCAAAAAGATTGACACCGAATTTGCAGCGAAGCCGATCGCGCAAATATGGCTCAAAACCAGTTTCTGCTGTCGGCGGCCCTTGCCTTGACTGTGTATATCTATCAAAATCGATGCCAATAAAAGAGGTCACATAATCACGACCGGCACGGAAAGCAATCAAAAATCGAAATAAACTGCCGAGAAAGCCCATCGAATATAGGCCCAATTGTTTCTTGACGTACGGTTTGAACGGCTTCATATTCCCCATAGCTACGCACCATGCTTCTTTCTTTTCAGAGCTGAAATCGGAGAGAGAGGAGTTAAGCTGTCCGGCGGTCAGAGACAACGCATTGCCTTGGCTCGCCTATTTCTGAGAAACCCTTCGGTCATCCTCCTGGACGAGGCAACCAGTGCCTTGGATAACGAAAGCGAGAAACTGGTTCAGCAGTCCATTCAAGAGATAGGCCGTGACAAGACTGTGATTATGGTTGCGCACAGGCTTTCGACAGTCCTTCATGCGGATACGATATTCGTAATGAAGAAAGGAAGAATCGTAGAATCCGGAAGCCATAACGAATTATTAAGGGCGAACTGTTACTATAAAGCACTCTATTTAGAGCAAAATCCCGCGGGGGCTGTTTCGGTTCTCAAAAACAAAGTCAGTTAGATTCGGAGGCTTTACAATATATCCAAAATGAAATGACATGACGTTTACATTCGCTGAGTAAGCTTGTCCTCGTAGATAATAATCTTGGGGAGTGGGCATTTTGAATAAGAACATGGATCGTAAAACGTTTCTGTCTTATCTAGGAACCGGAGCGGCCGCGTTGGCTGCAGCATCGGCGGGACTGGGTGCTTTGGAGGGCAAAGCGTCCGCAATGTCATCGACTGCCGACCATCTGTTCGGCTTTAAAACGAATAAGGTTAGCGGATACTTTGAACCTATTCAACCATCTAACGAAGACAATCTCTTGCTTCCGAAGAACTTCAAATACGACGTGGTAGCCGCATTCGACGACGTGATTAATACGGCCGGCGAAAAGTTTGGCCAAGGTGCCGATTACAACGCGTTCTTTCCAATCAACGGTTCCAGCACGCGCGGATTATTGGTAACCAACCATGAATATACCAATATTTTCTTGCTGGGTCCGATTGCCGATGGCAAAATGACGGCGGATCAAATTCAAAAAAATCTGTACTACCAAGGGATGTCGGTCATCGAAGTATTCCGCGATGAGAACGGCACTTGGAAAATGGACACATTCTCGAAATATGCGCGCCGGATCAACGGATTCACGAAGTTTGAACTTACGGGACCGGCAAAAGGTTCTTCCGCGCTTGGGAATGCAACAACCGCAACCGGAACCTTCGCGAACTGCTCCGGCGGAGTGACGCTCTGGAATACCGCTCTGTCGTGCGAAGAGAACTTCTCTGAAACAGCGGCAGCCTCTAAGCTTCCTGAAACCCATTATGGCTGGGTTGTTGAAATCGATCCGTTCGATCAGTCATATCGCAAAAAACATACGGCATTGGGTCGTTTCAACCACGAGAACACCGCTATGGGAATCACCGCTGACGGTAGAATCGTTGTCTATATGGGCGATGACAAGAAGGACGCATGCGTTTATAAATTCGTAAGTAAAGGCAAATACGATAAATCTAAGGGCCGCAATAACTCCGCTTTGCTGGAAGACGGCACGCTCTATGTGGCGAATCTTAAAACGGGTAAATGGCTGCCGGTTACGATTGCAGAAGTAAAGAAAGTTCTATCGAACGAAAAGTACAAAAATCCGTACGGCATTTCCGGAACAAAAGAAGAGCTGCTCAAAAAGTTCCAAACGCAGGGCGATGTCGTTACGTTCTGTCATGAAGCCGCGTTGCTGGTAGGCGGAACGCCAACGGACAGACCGGAGGACATCGAGATTTCGCCGTTCGACAACACGGTCTTCATCAGTCACACGAATAACGATACGCATGGCAACATCCACGGTCACATTACGCGGATTTTCGAAACGGGCAATGATCTAGGGTCGCTGGAATTCGACTTTGAAATTTTCGCGGTCGGCGGCAGACAGTCGGGGTTCAGCTCGCCGGACAATCTGGCATTCGACTCGAACGGCAATCTCTGGGTCGTTACGGATATCTCCTCCAGCAGCCAAAATAAGGGCGTATTCAAGACATTCATGAACAACGGATTGTTTGTTGTTCCGACCGGCGGCAAAGCAAAAGGCACGGCGCTTCAATTCGCTTCGGCTCCGGTAGAATCGGAATTAACAGGCCCGTTCTTTACGCCGGACGAACAGACTTTATTCCTTTCGGTACAGCATCCAGGAGAAAATACGACGGACCTTAAAAATCCGACTAGCACGTGGCCGCATCGTAAAGGCGAGAATATGGCTCGCTGCGGCGTTGTAGCAATCAGCGGTTTTAAACTAGGTCAATAAGGAGAGGTTATTATGCCATTCGGTAATATTGGAATCGGAGGATTAGTCTTGATCCTCATCATCGCGCTCATCGTGTTTGGGCCATCCAAGCTGCCAGAGCTTGGCCGCGCATTCGGCAGGACGCTGAGCGAGTTTAAAGGGGCTACCCGCGGTCTTGTAAACGGCGAAGACAACGAAGACGACAAACTCGAGGAAAAGCCGAAGACTACCGCTGCGGCAGGCAAGTAAAAATGAAAAATCCGAATGAGCAAAGTGTAATTGGTCATTTGGAGGAGATGCGATCTAGACTGATCCGAACGCTGGTTGCTTTCATCGTGGCAATGGCGGCGGCCTTCATTTATGTGAAGGATATTTATCAGTGGCTGGTAAGAGACGTTGATCAGAAATTGGTCCTGCTCGGCCCTTCCGATGTCATCTGGGTCTACATGATGATATCGGGGGTCGTTGCAATAGCCATCACATTGCCGATCGCGGCTTATCAGACATGGAAGTTCGTAACTCCTGCCATGCCTCAGCAGGCGCAGCGTGCAGCCTTAATCTTTATTCCCGGCATCAGCGCGCTGTTCATCATCGGCATTTGCTTCGGTTACTTCATTTTGTTCCCGATGGTGCTGCACTTCATGGACCAAATGGCCGGGGAAGAATTCTCGACGCTGTACACCGCTCAGAAATATTTTACATTCATGATTCATATGACGGTTCCGTTTGGTTTTCTATTCGAAATGCCGGCCATCGTCATGTTTCTAACGAAGCTGGGCATCCTCAACCCTGCCCGGCTGGCCAAAGCACGCAAGCTGGCCTACTTTATACTGGCAATCGTTGCAGTTACGATCACCCCGCCGGATATTTTATCGGACATTATCGTCATTGTTCCATTGTTCCTGCTTTATGAAATCAGCATCTCGATTTCCAAGTTCGTGTACCGGAAGCAGCTGGCCATGCAAGATGATGCGACAGCGCAAGCATAGTCAAAAAAGAGCAGCCCCACAGGCTGCTCTTTTTCTGCCCTAGGCAGGCGGGGTAACGCCATTAAGAAGATCCCAGGTCTTCAGTCCAAACGTATATTGGAAATGCGGATAATCCACGATGCTCTTGAACGTTCCGCCCCATTCCAACCCTACCTGCTGTCCAAGACGTCCCATTTTTATGAACTTTTCGTTATCGGTCGTGATCTCGCCGTTCTCGTATGGTGCGGCGTCAAAGGCTAACCCCCAGTTATGATAAGAGTCTCCTCCTCTGGCATTGGTTACGATATCCCCTGGCAGCCACCTGCCTTGAGCGAATAAACGGTCTTGATCGTCCCAGCTTCGAAATGCATAGGTAATGCGAACATCTAGTTGATTTTGCCGGGTTAAGTCAAGAAATCTTCTTGCCAGAGCCGCAACATGCGGATTCAACGAACTGAGGTCATTGGAGCTCGGACGAACTTCATAGCTATGTTTAGGATGCGGATCAAATAATCTGCGCCGTGTCCTCGGCTCCACGATTCCCGACGGATACAGCCCGTTATCTCTCTGGAATTGCTGCACGGCTTGCGTGGTATTTGCCCCAAACCATCCGTCAGGATATCCTGCTCTATACCCCCTTGAGTTTAGTAATTTTTGCACCGCTTTAACATTTTCGGTTAAGACCTTCCATGTATCGGGGCCTACGATGCCGTCCGAAACGAGATCGAATCGGTCTTGAAAGTTTTTAGTTGCATTACTCGTCTTGATATCAAAATTACCGTCAATGGCAAAACCGTTATAATTCAGGGCTAATCCATTTAAATTCATTTGGTACAATCTAACGTAATAGCCCGTTGAACCTAATTGAATGATGGGCAGAGTCGACACGGATGTTTTACCCTCCTAGAATCATTGTACCACTAGTGTATGGGCAAAGGCCCTTGTCCGGTTCCAACAAGCGGCCCCAAAGTACAAGTCGGCGCTGCAAGACGAATTTACAAAAACCGCTCACTCATTTAACGAATATAAAATACAGGCTCGATATCATGAAGGAGGAAAGTAAAAATCGTTTTGTAACCGAGAGGAGAGCGAGCATGAAACTGGTACTGATGGGAGATTTGCATTATCACGAAAGCGATGAGGCGTTTCCGGGATGGCTGGAGGCGCGTGCCGTCTTTTATCAGACGCTGCTTGGGCAATTTATGGACGAGGATGGCGAATTCCATATTTCGCTTGGCGACTTGACGAATTTCGGGTCTTCCGTAGAGCTTCGGGAAGTCTATGAGTACCTGCGGCGCAGCGACCGGACATTTATCCATGTGCTGGGCAATCACGATCTCTATGCGCAGCCGAGACGCGACGTGCTTGAAATCACCGGGGGCCAGCGATATCAAGCCATCATGACCGATAAGGCGATGCTCGTGTTTCTGGATACGGCCAAAGAGATGGATTTCGAAGACTGGGGAGGCTGGGTCGACGAGGAACAGCTGGAGTGGCTGGAGCGCATGGTCAAAGCTTCCGGTACGAAGCCGCTTCTCGTCTTTGGCCATCACCCGGTATATAACACGACAAAACGATCGGAAACAGATAAAGGATCGATCGATCCGAGCATCGATATGTGGCGGATCCTTAATCAGAAAGAAGGAACGGGCATCTACTTCAACGGCCATACCCATGTCGACTCGATCGCTCATCAAGGAAATTGGGTGTTTGTCCAATTATCCGCCTGTCTGGATCAGCCCGGGTTTCGGGTCGTGGACATGGATGGGGAAGAGATTCGCATCTCGGCTGTCGATGTTGCGGATGGCGGCTTTGCGGACCATGCGGCGACGCTTCACCGCCACATGAAGTATTTTACCCCTAACCCGGACGCACGCGGGTCAGCCGCCGACCGGGAGCTCATTATTCCTCTTCGGCGGACCGTTCAATCGCCGCTGGGGCAGAAGCGATGAAGCCTTTCAATCATCGCGAGACGTTCTTTAGCGGACTCGCCGCCCATCGGATGATCGCCTCGATTAAAGAACCGAAGCATATTGAAATCGCGTTGAAGCACCGGCACCAGCTGAGCGGCGTTTTTCTGCTGACCGGTCACATCGGCGTCTTGAAAGGCTATGTCGACCTGTTCAACGCCCATCGCCTGCCCGTCTTTCTCCATTTGGAAAAGATCGGCGGCTTGAGCACGGACCTGCACGGCCTCGATTATTTGGCGAAGGTGATTAAGCCTGCCGGCATCATTACGACGAAGACGAACGTCGTGAAAACGGCAAAGAAAATGGGCTTGATCACCATCCAACGATTCTTCCTGATCGATACCGAGGGACTCGACAACATCTCCAAAAGCTTATGCCAAACCGAGCCCGATATCATTGAGGTCATGCCTGCGCGAATTCCGGAAATGATCGGCAGGGTTAAAGCGTTTACCCATCTCCCGGTAATTACCGGAGGGCTGCTGTTCGAATGCGATCAGGCGTTGGAATGCCTGAATCATGGGGCAACGGCCATCACGTCCTCTAAGCCGGAGCTATGGACATGCGCAAGCGCGTTTCAAGGAGCGGGCGCGTTTATGATTTCTTAGCAATCCGGTAACACAGCATTAATAAATGTCGCTTATCATAAGTGATGTCAAGTAAATAGAAATAGGTTGGAGTAACGGAGAAACCTGGTCAAGCTGCAGACGTCCATCGTCAGCGGCTGGATTCAGGTTTTTTTATGCTGCAATCCATTAATGGAGGGAATGGAGAAAATGGTTAAGAAGCTTACTGGACTCACGCTTTCGATTATGATGACTACGGTTCTGGCTGCATGCGGAGCGGCGAACGATTCGGCTAACGGGGGAGAAACGACGGGCGCAAGCAGTAACGCTGCCGCCAATGTCAACGCTAACGCCAACGAGACGGCGTCTGCTCCGGCGGAGAAGATTAAGATCAAATATTGGTACGCCTTCGGGGAGAAAATCGAGGAAGCCAAGCAGCACCTGGTTCAAGAGTTTAACGCTTCGCAAGACAAATACGAAGTCGTTGCCGAGCATCAAGGCAACTACGACGATCTTCACGCCAAGGTGCAAGCCGCGTTCGCTGCAGGCGATGCGCCGGCGGTTACCGATCTCGAAATCGCCTCCACCGGCGTGTTCGCCCGGTCCGGCATGCTGCAGGAGCTGACGGAGTACGCCGAGCGCGACAAGGACGAGCTGCAATTGGACGATTTCAACAAAGGCTTGATGGGGAACGCGTACGTTGACGGCAAGCTGTTCGGCCTTCCGTTCATGCGCAGCACCCCTATTCTCTATAAGAACGTCACGATGCTGAAGGAAGCGGGACTCGATCCGGCCGGCCCGAAGACGTGGGGCGAATTGGAGGAGTATTCCCGAGTGCTGAAGGAAAAAGGCAAGCTCGGCATGACGGTGCCTGCCGACATTTGGTTCTATGAAGGACTTGTCGCTCAGAGCGGCGGACAAATGCTTTCGGATGACGGCAAATCGGTCTTGTTTAATTCGCCGGAGGGCGTGGAGCCGGTGGCGTTCTGGAAGAAGCTGGCCACCGAGAAGCTGATCAAGATTCCTGTAGGCGACGAAGCGGGAGCGACGGCGGATAAAGATTTCGCCAACCAGCTGTCCGCGTTCAAATTCGCCTCGACGGCCGGCGTAACCGGCACGCTGGAAATCGCCAAAGCGAACGGCTTCGAGATGGAAACGGCGTTTATGCCTTCGAACAAGAGCTACGGCGTTCCGACGGGCGGCTGCCAGCTGGTCATGACGTCCAAGAGCAGCGACGAAGAGAAGGAAGCGGCATGGGCTTTCATCAAATTCATGACGACCAAAGAAAATACCATCTATCAGCATAAGCATGTCGGCTACTTGCCAACCCGCATGTCCGCGGTGGAAAGCGAAGAGATGCAGGAGCACTTCAAGCAATTCCCGCAGTACAAAGTAGCGTTCGACCAGCTCGAATATGCGCGGCCTCGTCCGATGGAGACCGCTTATCCGGAAGTCGCCAAGCTGATCAGGGAAGCGATCGAGAAAGCGATCTTGACCCCGGATGTCGAGCCTAAGGCAGCGTTGGATGAAGCGGCGGATAAAGCGAACAAACTGCTCGCGAAATAAATAAGTCACAACAACGAGAGGTAGCGGAATATGGGAAACGAGAATCGGTTGTCATCGATCAAGGTCATTCTGTTCGATATGGATGGCACGCTCTATCAGGAGGATACGTTTCTGAACCGCTATATCCGCTACATGCTGGAGGATACGGACCGGGAGCACGAGACGGAAGCGGCAATCGGCATCGGCAGAGCGATTTTGTCCGACAGCCATCCTTTCCGGTTCGGCCATTTCTATCACGCGCAGGACGATAATGTGCTAGTAGGACAGGAAGACGGCTTCGTCCATGGACTTACATGGGAAGGGGAGAGCGTTGCCGGGTTAAATCCCGGCGCTCCTTCCCCCGACCTGATCCACATCGGCGATCCGTGGTGCATCGCGGCGGTGCTTGCCCGTAAATACAAGCTTCCCGAAGAGAAGCTGAGGCTGGCGTTCGAACGCGTCCGCAAGGAAATGATTGCGGAGCCGTACCGGTTTGCCTACCGCAGCGATTTGTTTCAGGCGATCGAGGCGCTGGATGCGGTGGACCGGAAAATCGTCATGACGAACACCTATCTCGAATCCGGAATCGAGTTTCTTGAGTACATGGGGATATCCCATATCTTCGACGGGGTGTTCTGCGGCGCGGAGAAGCCGCTCGGCATTGAGCGCCTGTTCAAGGCGCTTCTGCAGGAGGGCTATCGGTCTCATGAAATTTTGTCGATCGGAGACAATCCGTGGAACGACCTGCATCCCGTCAAGCGATTAGGCGGCATGACCTGCTTTATTTCGCCTTACGAAAGCGCGGATCCGGAGCCTTGGAATTGGCGACTGACGACGCTTGATGAACTGAAGAAGCTGCTGCAAGACATTCAGACGAACAAGACAAGGAGGGAGTTCTCGGATGGCGAAGATCGAGCTCAAGCATATTAGCAAGAAGTTCAAGGATGAAACGATCATTCAGGATTTGAACTTAACGATCAAGGACGGATCGTTCACGGTGCTCGTCGGTCCGTCCGGATGCGGAAAATCGACGACGCTGCGGATGATTGCGGGGCTGGAGAAAGCAAGCGGCGGCGAAATCTGGATCGGGGGCGAGTGCGTCAACGATACGGCGCCCGGACTGCGCGACGTCGCGATGGTGTTTCAAAATTACGCCTTGTATCCGACCATGTCGGTACGAGGCAACATCGAATTCGGCCTGAAGAACAGAGGCGTGGCGAAGAGCGAGCGGGAAGCGCTCGTGAACGACATTTCGGAAATCGTCGGCTTGAAGCCTCACTTGGATAAGAAGCCGCAAAGCCTGTCCGGCGGACAGCGCCAGCGGGTTGCGCTTGCCCGGGCGATGGTGAAGAAGCCGAAGGTGTTCATTCTCGACGAGCCGCTGTCGAATTTGGACGCCAAGCTGCGGAACCAGATGAGAACGGAGCTGATTCAGCTGCATCGGCGTCTTGGCACGACCTTTGTCTACGTGACCCATGATCAGGTGGAAGCGATGTCGATGGGCGACGAAATCGTCGTCATGAACGGCGGCGTCATCCAGCAGGCCGAATCGCCGCTGAAGCTGTATCATGACCCGGCCAATCTGTTCACGGCGCAGTTTATCGGAACGCCCGCTATGAACATGATGAACATTCGGGATGTGAGAGGGCTTGGTTTAACGGCGGGCGAACAAGTCGGCTTCGTCGGCTTCCGCCCCGAGCAGGCGCACATTCAAGAAGCAGGCATGATTGGCGACGGCTATAAGCTGGAAGGCGAGATCATTACGCGAGAGAGCTTAGGCGCTGAAAATATTTACCAGATCCAATCCCGAACCGGCATCTTCTTCGTGAAGACGTTTCTCGAACCGCTCGTGGAGGATGCGCAAGTCACGGTCGTTGTCCCGTACGACCAGCTCTATTATTTCGCTCCGAACGGCGAGCGGCTGCGCGGCATTTCCGCCCGCGCGGCAGGGGGGAATGTGACATGACGACGGCATGGGATAAGCTGCGTCCGTACGGAATGGTCGCCCCGGCGATCATCATTTTCTCCTTGTTTTTTATCTATCCGATCTTCTACATGATTTACTTAAGCCTATTCGATTGGAACTTCGTCAGCCCGACGAAGTCGTTCGTCGGCATTCAAAATTTCCGGGATCTGCTGACGGACGCCGATTTCCGCAAGGTGCTCTCCAACACGACGATTTATACGATTATGACGGTGACGCTCACGACGGTATTGGCGCTGCTTCTCGCGCTTTGGCTGAACCGCAAGGGGATTCTGCACGGCTTCGTGCAAGGCGCGATCTTCAGTCCGCACATTATTTCGCTCGTCTCGATCTCGCTCTTGTGGAGCTGGCTCATGGATCCCGAATACGGGCTGATGAACTGGGTCATCGGACTGTTCGGCTTCGGCAAGCTGGCTTGGCTCTCGCATCCGGGCACGTCGCTGATTTCGCTGGTCATCGTCGCGGTATGGAAAGGCGTCGGCTACAACACGCTCGTCTTTATCGCCGGCCTGCAGAGCATACCCGGAGATATTTACGAAGCGGCCGCGCTTGACCGGTCCAAGCCTTGGACGACGTTCATGAAGCTGATTCTGCCGATGCTTTCGCCGACGATCTTCTTCTTGGTCATCATCAACATGCTCGGTTCGTTCCAAGTGTTCGAAACGATCGCGATCATGACGCAGGGCGGTCCGATCAACTCGACCAATACGCTCGTTTATTACATTTACGAGAACGGCTTCCGCTTCTTCAAGATCGGTTACGCCTCGGCTGCGGGCGTCATCCTCCTTGGCATCGTCGGCGTACTGACGCTGGTCTATTTCCGTCTTCTCTCCAAGCGCGTTCATTATCGATAGGAAGAGGTGAGTTTTTGTGAAAGCCGTAAACCGCAGAGTCAGCGTAAGCGGACTAGGGTCAGCCATGGGCGAATTGCCGTCCGGTACCGGTACCGGGACAGTTAGAAAGCAGGCCTTGTTAAATAGAACGGTGAGGTATGCGCTGCAAGCGGTCAATTACGCCGGTCTGCTCCTGCTTGTGCTCGTCTTCGCTCTGCCGTTCGCGTGGATGATGTCGACCTCGCTGAAGACGCTGCCGGAAACGATGATCTTTCCCCCGGAATGGATCCCGCGCAGCCCCGTCTGGCAAAATTACGCCGATGCCTGGAATACCGGCCCGTTCCTGCATTATTTCACGAACAGCATCATCATCGCGGCGGGCATTCTGATTCTGCAGCTGGCCACCATCATTCCGGCCGCTTATGCTTTTGCGCGCTACAAGTTCGCGGGCTCCGGCTTCCTGTTCGGGATCGTCATGGTTACGCTAATGATTCCGGCCCAATTGATTTTTCTGCCCGTCTATTTGGAGCTCAGCGCCTGGAAGCTGCTGAACACGCATCTCGGTCTCGTTCTTCCGTTCGCTTCAAGCGCGTTCGGCATCTTTCTCCTTCGACAGGCGTTCATGCAGGTTTCGGATGAGCTGGTCGAGGCAGGACGGCTGGATCAAGCCAGCGAGTGGAAAATTATTGTTCATATCATGGTTCCGCTTGCTAAGCCGGTATTGGTCACCTTCATGCTGTTCAGCTTTATTGCCCATTGGAACGATTACTTCTGGCCGCTCGTCATGACGACGAACGAAACGGCTCGTACCTTGCCGATCGGCATCGCCAAGATCCGCGAGGTCGAAGGCGTCGCAACCTGGAATACGCTGATGGCCGGCAACCTGATTCTCGTAGCGCCGATTCTCGTCGTGTTTTTCTTCTCGCAGCGGCAAATTATCCGAGCTTTTGTCTACAATGGCGTTAAATAAACGATCGAAAGGGAGAGATAAACATGATTACAATCGTCGCGCACCGGGGATGGTCCGGAGCCGCGCCCGAGAACACGATGGCGGCATTCGCGCTTGCGCTGAAGGAACCTGGCATTCACTTTATCGAGTTGGACGTCCACTTGTCCAAAGACGGCGTACCCGTCGTCATTCATGACCATACGCTGGACCGTACGACCAATGGGACCGGGCCGGTCGAGTCCTATACTTATGAGCAGCTGCGCGAGTTGGATGCCGGCAGCTGGTTTGGCCCGGCATTCGAAGGGCAGAAGATTCCATCCCTGGAGGAAGTGTTCGAGCTGACCAAAGGCCGCTGCAAGCTGGCGGTGGAGCTGAAGACGATGGGCGGCAACTATGAAGGAATCGAACGGAAAGTGCTGGCGCTGATCGAGCAACGCGAGATGAAAGATCAGGTCGTTCTTTCCTCGTTCGATCATGATTCGATGAAGAGAGCGCATGAAATCGATCCTTCCGTCATGACCGGATTGATCCTCTTCGGCAAACCGACGCTCATTTGGGAACAGCTCACCTATACGGGCGCTTCGAGCATTTCGATCCATCACGAATTCGTTACGGATGAGTTGATGAAGGAGATGTATGCCCGCGGAATCGATATCGGTGTCTGGACGGTAGACGAACCGGAGAAGCTCGCCCGAATTGCGGCTCAATATCCCGACATGCGCATCACGACCAATCACCCGGACCGGCTTCTGAGTATTACGAGACAACAACCCGCTGTGCGATAATGATTAAATACTGAACAGCCTGAATCCTTCCTTGGATTCAGGCTTTTTGACGTTGTTTGTTGAGACACTTGTCCTTCGCAATGTAAGCGTCATTTTCATAGAATATAGCATTCTGCATGAAAGGGGGGATAGATATGGCTATTCAAAAAAGCGTGGATTCCTCGAGCTTGGCGGATGTTATCGACCGGATATTGGACAAAGGTGTCGTTATAGATGCATTTGTCAGAGTTTCCTTGGTTGGGATCGAGCTGCTCGCCATCGAGGCGCGGATCGTCATTGCAAGCGTTGATACGTGGTTGAAGTACGCTGAGGCAGTCGGCTTGCTGCTGCCCGAAGAAGAAGCAGTAACCTAATAGATTTTGAACAACTGAATCAAGGCATTCCCGGGATGCCTTGTTTCAGCTCAGGGGGGAAGATTGATGGTCAGCAAGGTCATGCAAACGGTCAAAAGCTTCTTCATCGACAATCTCCAGCCCGTTCATAAATTTACCTCCGTCAAGTGGACCGACGGCAAGAAGTGGGAAGTGCAGCTGGAAGTCATCGAGGAGAAAGAGTATATGAAGGCTCACGCGAAGGATGAAATGATCGGCGTGTATGCCGTTATATTGAATGAAGATCTTGAAATTTGCTCCTTTAGCCGAATTGAATTGCGTTCTCGAGGAACGATTCCGAAGAACTGAAGGGAGGTTTAAAGCCGTGGAGAATCAATTCCATTTGGCTAACGATTTGGTGGTACCGCCTTATTTCGGTGCGTTAGCCGCACGGGCCCTGCAATATTTGCAAGCGGGTTTCCCCGTGCATCTCACGGGACCTTCCGGTGTCGGGAAAAGCACTTACGCACTCTATATTGCGAGTCAGTTGAATCGCCGGGTTACGCTGATCCATGGAAACCATGAAATGGCGAACGACGATTTGCTTGGCGCCGCAATCGGGTTTTCTCATAAAAAAACGGTGGATAATTACATCCGCACCGTCTATAAGAAAGAAGAAGAAATCAAGAAGCTGCGGGTAGACGGCCCGTTGATCGAGGCGGTCAAGAACGGGCATACCGTGATTTACGATGAATTTACAAGGTCCCGTCCCGAAATGAACAATCTATTCCTCTCAATACTTGAAGAGAAGGTGCTTCCCCTCTACGGTAGAACAGAGAAGGTTTCTTATGTACCCGTCCACCCTGGTTTTTCCATGATATTTACAAGTAATCCTGCGGAATATGCCGGGGTATTTCAAACGCAGGACGCATTATTAGACCGCTTGATTACCATCCATTTGGATCGCTACTCCTTGGAAGAGGAAGCGCTCATTGTATCGGAGAAGGCGGAGATTTCCCAAGAGGATGCCGGATTTGTTGTTGGACTGGTTGCGGCTGTAAGAGAAAGCGCGGGGAACGGTAACTATGGCCCCGGCCTGCGTGCCGCGATCATGATCGCGACCATTGCCAAGCGGAATCAGATCCCGTTTCATTCGGATGATGAAGCTTTCCAAAGCTTATGCAAGGACATTTTGACGTATCCGGTATCCCGGAATTTGAGCCTAAGCGGAAAACATGAAGCGCAGCGGATCATTCAAGAGGCTATGCTTCGCGTAACGAATGGAGAAACGGCAACATGAGCGGACCATGGGGGATATACGTGTTTTGCGCTATTCCTGAAGTGCAGCCGCAGCAGCTTGGCTCCGTGAAGCTCGACTCGGCGGAACGGCAGCTTTATACCATACTCTACCGGGATATCGCGATGGTTGCGGCGAAAGTCCCGCTCAAGATTTATCCGCCGAAGAGAGAGTACGTGCTTGCTCATGAACAAGTCGTTTCCGATATCATGAAGCAATTTACGGTGATCCCGATGAGTTTCGGCAATGTCCTCCAAACCGAAGCCGATGTGCTGATTCTGCTGAAGAAGCTATACCCGCAATTCGCCTCGATTTTCCCCTCCCTTGCAAACAAACTCGAAGTCGGCCTTAAAGTCATCGGAAAAAAAGAATGGCTGGAACGCGAAATCAAACAGGACGGCGACATTCAACAAGCAGCCAAGGAGATAGCGGGGAAATCCCATGCTGCCGCCTTTTACGACCGAGTGAAGCTTGGAGAGCTTGCCGTACAGTTTATTGCGATGAAAAGGCAGCAGCTGACCGAGGAGGTTTATATGCCCTTGGCGCAGCTGGCCGTGTCGGCCAAATTAAATGAAGCGGTGAACGAGCGCATGCTGTTAAACGCTGCTTTCTTAATCGATAAGGCGGACGAATCGAAGTTTGACGAGCAAGTAAACGTTCTCTATGAGAAGTGGAAGGATACGGCCGATTTTAAGTATACCGGTCCGTGGCCGCCTTACAACTTTATCAACATCAAGCTGAAAATCGAGGAACAGCCATGATTCATAAGCTCTTTACGTTTCCTTTCCATGCTCTGGTCAAGCTCGGGGAGAAAATAGCGGAGGAAGTCGACCGGGAATTGTATGATCTAGGCTCGATTCAGAAGCACCTTCTCCAATTGGAACTGCAGCTGGAGTTTGAAGACATCTCCATCGAGGAATATGAGCAGAAAGAAGCGGAGCTGCTGCGCCGCTACGCCATCGCCAAAGCGCGTGAGCAAGCCGCTTTGTACTCGTTCGCAGAAGAGGAGGATTGACATGATCAAAGAGCTGCTCTACGTATATGGACTCATTCCTGCCCATGAAATAGACCCGGCTAACGAGGTTGCTTGCCGGATGAAACGTCACGGAGACATCATTGCCGTCTTGGAGGCCGTCGATCCGCAAGTTTTCTCTCAACAATCGATCCAGCGGTATGTTGAAGACCCGAACTGGGTGAAAGAAAAGGCTGTCGGCCATCACAACGTGCTTGCGATGCTCCAACAACGGCACACCGTCATTCCATTAAAATTTTGTACGATCTATGAAAGCGAACAAAGCCTGGAGGCGATGCTAATCCGCCACTATGACGAGATAACGGATTTATTCGCGGCGCTGCGCGGGAAAGAAGAATGGAGCCTGAAGGTTTACTGCGACAAGGAGGAGTTAAAAACGCATGTGATGCAAAGCAGTCTTGAACTGGCGAAATTATCGGCGGACTTGAGCGGTCTTTCGCCAGGGAAGCAGTTTTTAATGAAAAAGCAATTGAACGCGAGTCTCGAGCGCGAAACCGAGAACGCAATGAAACGAATCTGCCTGGAAGCGCATGAATCCCTATCTTCATCAACGCTTCAACAAATAGAGAAAAAAGTTTGGGAACGGAAGGTGACCGGGAGGAAGGAAGAGATGATCTGGAACAGCATGTATTTAACGGATCGTCAAAGGGTCGACTCCTTCTTGCAGCTCGTCAAACAATTCGGCGAGGAATTTCAAGCCTTTGGACTCACTTTTGAGGCGACAGGCCCGTGGCCCGTCTATCATTTTGCCCGGATCGGCCCGGAGGAAGCATAAAAATGAAGGACTGGTACGCGAATAAAGAAATCACATTGCTGGACATTCTGGACGGACTTCTTGATAAAGGCATCGTAGTACAGGGGGAACTGATTCTAACCGTTGCCAATATCGACTTGGTCTACATTGATCTGCGCTTGCTCGTAACGGCCGTAGAGTCGATTGCGCGGCATACCGAACTTCGAATCTAAAAGGTAAGGCAGGTGGTATTCAGTTGGAACATACACCTCATTCCGGCAGCCGGATCCAGTTGGATCCGGCTCATGTAGAGCATGGGTTGGCCCAGCTTGTCCTCACCCTGATCGAATTGATCAGACAGCTGATGGAACGGCAGGCGCTCAGGCGGCTGGAAGCCGGCTCCTTAACCGATGAGCAAATCGAAATGCTTGGTGAAACGCTGATGCAGCTGGAAGCGAAAATGGAAGAGCTGAAAGACGCTTTTGGTTTGAAAAGCGAGGATTTGAATATCAACTTAGGCCCTATCGGGAATTTAATGTAAAGGAGATCAGAATCATGTCCGTTCAACATTCCGCAGGCTCCGCCAATTTATTGGAGGTTCTTGAAAAAATATTGGATAAAGGGCTCGTCATTGCCGGGGATATCAAAATATCCCTCGCCGACGTGGAGCTGCTCAGCATCAAGATCCGCCTAATCGTTGCTTCCGTCGATAAAGCCAAACAAATCGGCATTGATTGGTGGGAGCATGATGCTTATTTTTCATCACAGGCCAAGAAGCTGAAGGAGGAAAACAACCGGCTAAGAGACCTACTGAATGATAGCGGACACATTGGCGATTGATAAGGATGTATCGCGGGAACTCATTCTCCGCATGGCCCATATACTGTGGAAGTTTCGAAATTTGCCGCACGAAAGAGAAGAGGAATACCGCGATGAACTATTATTACGGCTATCCTAGCGCAAGTTATGCTTATCCTTATTGGATCGGTTACGCTGATCGGTCGCCATCGCCGGATCCGGCCGATGTCACCCAATTTAAGCATTCGGCCAGTCAATTTCTGGTGCCGACCTTGGAGATGTATCATCTCCTGAACCTGTTAGCCCATAGCCCTGATTTAGCAACGGAGATTAAAGAAGCGGCTTCGAAGAGCGATCATAAGAAAGTGGAGAGCTTGATTCGTTCCTCAGGCTTCAAGACGCCTGTTTCGGTTTCCTACAATCCGGAAGGCTTGCAAGTGACATTGAGCCCTTTGGATTCAAACGCTTGCTTTGCGATCAGACTTTCCTTGTGCTGGTAAATGCAGAAAGCCCGATGCATCTTATATGCATCGGGCTTGTTCATGATCCGGACCTACATCAAGGTTGGATTGGATCTGTTGTATAGGCCAGGAGACTGATTGTATTGAGGAGCGGTCATATAGTTAGGCGGAATATGCATTGCTGAGTTGGAGAGCTGGTTGCACAATTGGGAAATTTGCTGCAGCTGCTGAATGGCGGTTTGATGGCCTTGCAAGGCAGTTTGAATGATTTGCGAAGCTTGGTGCTCGCGTTGCGCCAGCTGTTCAAGCTGCATGGCATTGGCTTGCTCCTGTCTCAGCAATTGCTGATACTGCATGGATGCTTGCTGCGTTTGATGCGTTAGTTGCTGAATCAAGCTTTCACATTGGGCGAGAAGCTGGTTTTGATGCATGGGTGTTAATTACCTCCTTTAAATGTAAGACCCTGCTATTATGATTGATTGTCCAGTGAAATATTCGGCGATTGAGTCGTCGTCTCTACCGAAAACGTTATTTACTTTTCTTGAGGCCTGCCGCATGATGAAGGTATCCTGAATCTTCCACAAGGAGCTGACATAGATGATCGAAATAACCGCTCAAACCGAACCGTCCCAAGTATTTGTGCAAACGGATACCGAATGGAAGGCTCTGGAACGGGTTCGAGAAGGAGAATGGGGAACAACTGGAATTGCAATCAGCTTGGAAAAAGAAGGAGACGCTACTGCGGTCGTCCTGGAAGCGCCCGTTACGCCAATTCGAACGATCAAGCTTCGCTGGAACGAGCCGCCGCCCTGCAGTTTGAGAATTTTAGGCGATCATTGGGAGCGGGCGTACGGCGATCTGGAATGGCGCGGGATCGTGGCGGAACGGGCGATGCCGTGGTATTTCCTGGCCCATAACGGGGTTCGGACGGATGGCTTTGGCGTCATGACGGGAGCCCGCTCGTTCTGTTATTGGCAGTTGGATACGGGCGGGTTGACTCTTACTGCCGATGTCACAAGCGGAAACGCGGGCGTGCGGTTAGGCAAGCGCCGGCTGCAGGCTGCCACAATAATGACGATGCGCGGCAAAGAAGGCGAATCCCCGTTTGAAGCGGCCAAACGCTTTTGTTCGGTGCTTTGCGAGAAGCCCGTCTTGCCGAAGCAGCCTGTTTACGGCGGAAACAATTGGTACTATGCCTATGGAAACAGCTCGCATGAAGCCATTCTCGAAGACTCTCGTTTTATCTCGTCGCTGTCGTCGCATGCAAGTAACCGCCCTTACATGGTGATTGATGATGGATGGCAGTACATTAGCGGTAAAGGCGGCAACGGCGGACCTTGGGTAGGGAATGCCAAATTTCCGGACATGGAAAGGCTGGCTGGAGAGATGAAGGGGCTCGGCGTAAAGCCAGGGCTCTGGTGCCGTCCGCTGCTGACGGCGGAAGACGTGCCGGCCGGCTGGATTCGTTACACGACGGCAGACGGCCACGTGCTGGACCCGAGCATCCCTGAGGTGATCGAACACGTCCGCGGGTCGGTGAAGAGTATGGTCGGCTGGGGATTTGAGCTTCTGAAGCATGATTTTACAACGTTCGATTTGCTCGGCCAATGGGGATTTACGATGAAATCGAAGCCTAACTCGCTCCCGCAAGCATTCCGTGACGGTTCACGAACTACCGCGGAGATCACGTTGGACCTGTATCGGGCAATCGCGGAAGCTTCCGGCCAAGCGGACGTGATCGGCTGCAATACGTTCAGCCATTTGTCGGCCGGTTTGTTCGAAATCCAGCGCACGGGAGACGACACCAGCGGAAGATGGTGGGAGCGGACGCGTTACATGGGCGTCAATACGATGGCATTCCGCATGCCGCAGCATAACACCTTTTACAGCCATGACGCGGATTGTCTGGGACTTACGAAGGAAGTGCCGTGGGAGCTGAACCGGCAGTGGCTGCATTTGCTGGCGGGCAGCGGAACGCCGCTCTTTGTGTCCGTTGCGCCGAATTCAACGACCCGGGAACAGCAAGCGGAGCTTCGCCGCGCCTTCGAAATGGCAGCGATAGAGCAGCAGCCCGCCGAACCGCTGGATTGGCTGGAGACGACTTGTCCGAGCCGATGGCTGATGAACGGGAAGGAAATCGACTACGATTGGAACAAGCTTTCCATCGAAGTGCTTGAGGAGAAGGAAAGCAGCTGGTGGCGGTAACTGGATAAGCGATAAGAACGCATCGGAGGTGGCTTGGGTGGAAACTCAATGGGATACGCCCGCTGTACTCGTCGATCTGGATGTCCTGGAGCGCAACATTAGCGCTATGGCGGACAAGGCGCGGCAAGCGGGAGTGAAGCTAAGACCGCATGTGAAGACGCACAAGAGCGTATGGATCGCAAAGCAGCAGCTCCGGTATGGAGCGGCCGGCATTACTGTAGCTAAGCTCGGCGAAGCGGAGATTATGGCCGATGCCGGCATCTCGGATATTCTGATCGCTTATCCGATCGTGGGCAAGCCGAAGCTGGAGAGGCTCGGCCGATTGACGGCCAAGGCAGCCGTTACGGTGAGTACGGACGATCCTTTGACGGCTAAAGGGTTGTCCGATCTCGGAGAGTTCCTGAAGCGTCCGATCCGGCTGTACGTGGATGTAAACACGGGGCTGAATCGTTGCGGGAGAGAACCGGGCGAGCAAACGGCGGCGCTCGTTAAGCACATTTCCCGGATGCCTGGCGTAACGGTTGCCGGACTGATGACCCATGCGGGGCATTCGTACGGCAAGCCGGATGCCGAAGAGGTGCGCGCGATCGCCCGTAATGAGGCGGAAAGCTTGGTCCAGACGCAGCGCATGCTGCAGAGGGAGGGCATTGAAATCGAGGAGATCAGCGTAGGCTCCACACCGACCTCTATGTTCATAGGCGAGCTGACTGGCGTGACTGAAATGCGGCCAGGCACTTATGTGTTCGGCGATGGCATTCAGCTGTCGCTCGGTTCGATGACGAACGAGCAGTGCGCCGTGCATGTAGCCGTGACGGTAGTCGGCCACCCGCGCGAGGGGACCTATCTCGTCGACGGAGGCTCGAAAACGTTCTCCAGCGATCTGAATGCACACCGCTCCGGCTATGGCATTCTCCGGGACAATCCGGACGTTTATATCGAACGCATGAACGAAGAACACGGCTGGCTGCATGTTCCTCCGGGCGTGCGCTTCCAAATCGGCGAGCAGCTTCATATTGTGCCTAATCACGTGTGCCCGATGATCAATTTGCATGAGCGGTTGATCGGCGTGCGAGGCGGCCAAGCGGAGCATGAAATTGCCGTGGATGCTCGAGGAAAAATCACATAACCATCTAGGGAGGATGTAACCCATGTCTATTGCAATATGGTCCGATAAAGCGCCGCAATTTCCGCTGCCGTTCTCGCATGCGGTTATCGCAGGCGATCTGGTGTATGTTTCAGGGCAGGTTGGCGTATTTCCGCATAACCGCGAGCTTGCGGGGCCAACGATCGAGGAGCAGACGAGACAGGCGTTTGCGAATATCGAGATCATTTTAAAGGAGGCCGGTCTCACGCTCGAACATATCGTCAAGATGGATGTCCATCTGAGCAAAGCGGACGATTTGCCGGCATACAATCGCGTGTATGCGGAGCTGATGACAAAACCCTATCCGGCCAGAACGACCGTCGTCAGCGGCATCGGCGACTACCTGATCGAAATCGACGCGGTTGCTTACTCACCTTCTCCCCGTTCTGGCAGCAAAGGCTAGTCCATCTCATTCACGAAACCGAGCATCGTCAAAGATGCTCGGCTTTTTTTTTGCATACTGCCACCCCTAACATCCCACCCAGCAACCTACACTTGTGTAAGCAGCACCAAATGGGTACAATAATGGGCTTAGAAGGGTGTGAATACCGTATGCGCGCCATGTATAAGAAATATCTTCAGAATAAATCGTTCTCGCGGATGATTCTGCTGTTTGCTTTTATCACGGTTACGACGATCATTGCCTTTTCTTATCTGATGTATGATTTCATGTCGCAGTCGATTATACGAAGCGAGCTCGACAAACAGAAGAAAGCGATGGAGAGCGTCGACGTCTATTTGGGCGGGAAATATGAGTCCGCTCAATCGATCATTACGGACGTGCTGTCGGATAACGCATTGAACGGCAGCGTGACTTACCTGCTGCGGCATCCGATCGAGCAATATTTGAAATACCGGCTCGACCATTTCGATATAAGCGGCGCGAAGGCTTCGGGAGACAGCATCGAATATTTTCGGAAGAAGATCGAAGCGGATCACGATATCCGGAATCTCATTCTGTATAGCGACGAACAGCAGCTACTCTACGCCTATAACACGCAGAAGACGTTGAAGCAGTACACGGCCAAAGCCGGCTTGTCCTATATTCCGGATGCTATGGCGATGGGACATAACGATGTCTCCGTACCGAACAAATGGGTGCGGAAATTAATCGGACAACAGGATCCGAGGCTATACGCCGTGGACGTGCCGATTACCGATATCATTACGCTCAAGAAAATCGGCCAGATGGTCGTCTACTACAATTCGGACGGCTTGATGAAGGCGCTTTCCAGCTACAAGAACGATTTGAGAGGCAGCCTGCTCGTGCTTACGGCAGACGGACAAGTCGTCTTTGATTCGTCAGGCGTCTATTACGGCAAGAAATATCCGTACGCCGAAAAGATCAACAATAATGCCTACCAGAAGGTCATGCTGGAGGAAGAGTCCTATATCAACATGCTTGCTTCGAATAAGGCCGGCTACCGCGTTGTCGGCATTACGCCGATTAGCGAGCTTGCTGAATCCTACGGTGTCTTGAAGAGAACGACCATCATGATCAGCTTGATCTGTATTTTGGTTCTTATTCTGATTCCGTCGGTCTATGTCATCAATTACGCCAAACGGACGAATCAAATTTTGCGGTTCATGAACCTGGTGAAGGGCGGAGAGCTGACCAAACGGATCCAGGATACGAAAGAGGACGAGCTCGGCCAAATATCCAGGAATTTCAACGATATGCTCGACGAGCTGAACCGGTATATCGACAGCGTGTATAAAGCGGAAATCAAGCAAAAGCACACGGAGCTGGCGGCGCTGCAGGCGAGAGTCAATCCGCATTTTCTGTACAATACGTTGGAAGTGATCCGGATGCGCGCCATTTCGCAGGGGGCGGGCGATGTGGGCGAGATGATTTACAGTCTGTCCGTGCTGTTCAAGAATACGGTTCAAAACAAGAAGGTTTACACGCTGAAGGATGAGCTGGAGGTATGCCGGATGTTTCTGGAGCTGTTCCGGATCCGGTATAAAGATAAGTTTGCCTACACGATCGAATGCGATAAACGGCTTGAAAGCGTGCCGATCGTTAAAATGCTGCTGCAGCCGCTCGTGGAAAATTACATCGTCCACGGGATTCGCACGGATCGCATCGATAATGCGATCGCGATTCGGGTGAAGCAGGATGACCCGGCATTCATTCATGTGCTAATCGAGGACAACGGCAAAGGGATGAGCAGCGAGCAGCTCGCGAAGGTTAGGAGGATGCTGAATCAGCCTGAGCCGCACAGCGAATCCTTCGGCATCAGCAGCGTGTACGAACGGCTGCGGCTGTTGTTTGGCGATCTGTATGGTATCGAGATGAACAGCACGGAGAACGAAGGCACTGAAATTACGCTTTGGTTTCCGACGACTGGAGGGAAATTAACCGGTGACGTATAGAGTATTTATTGTGGATGACGAACCGTTTATTATCGAAGGCTTGTACGACATTGTGGACTGGGCTGGCTACGGCCTTGAAATCGTAGGGAACGCGGGCAACGGCAAGGACGCGCTGGAACTGCTTCGGCACACGCCCGCGGATCTGCTCATAACGGACATTTCGATGCCGATGATGGACGGGTTGCAGCTTATTCGCAGCGTGCGCGAGCTGAAGCCGGAGCTGAAGGTCATCGTGCTCAGCGGATTTGATGAGTTTGCCTACCTGAAGGAAGGCATGCGCCTTGGCATTGAGAATTACTTGCTGAAGCCGATCAATCTGGAGGAGCTGAAATCAACGCTGGCCAGCACGGTTAACAAGCTGGATGCGGCAGTGCCGGAACGGAAACCTAGTCCGTACGACATTCGGATTCTAACCGACAATGTTCTCTATCGTTGGTTGACCCGATCGATTGCCGCCCAGGAATTCGAGGAGCGCGCGCGGCTGCTTCAGCTAAAGTTGGATGCTCCCTATGTGCTGATAGCGGTTGTTCGTGCGGATGAGCCGGCTTCGCATCTCTTGGAATCGAGCCTCGTTTCTACGCATGCCGAAGAAGGGCTGCCTGCCATCATTCCGTTTCGCGATATCGATGGCGACCGTGTGTTGATCATTCCAATTGAAGAGAAAGAAGAAGGGAAGAGACATGAAGTCAAGCTGTTAAGCCGGATCAAAGCTCTAGTGCCGTCTGCGCTCCTATCGTTGGGAAGCCCGCGGCGGATGTCGGATGAGGCGCATCTCAGCTATGAGGAGGCGAAGCGGGCACAGCAATATTTTATTCTCTACCCGAGCGATGAAATGGTCGATTACGAGCAGCTTCCTGCAGCGCAGGACAAAGCAGAGGGGCAGTTTGCGCTCGATTGGTCCGCATATTCCAAGTGGATAGTTGCCAAAGATAAGGAGGCGCTGTTCGCGCAAATCGACGATGATTTCAAGCGCATGCAGCAAATCGGCGGCATGACCCCGGATGATGTCCGGCAGGCCGTTGTCGAGATGCTGATTCGTTTCAAGATGGAGCTGCAGCAGATCAAAGGGTTGGAGGAGCCGGAGTTGTTCCGAAGCTGGTTCGAGCAAGCGCAAAGCTTGGAGCACATCACCGAATTGGCCGACACCGTCAAGCAGGCGGCGGATGTTGTCGTCGAATCGCTTGTTCAGGACAGCAAGAGCCCGATCGTAAAGACCGTTCTGAAGCATATTCACGAATCGTATGCCAAGGAGCTGTCGCTGAAGGGGCTGGGCAGCCAGTTTCACGTTCATCCAGTCTATTTAGGCAAGCTGTTCCAGAAAGAGGTCAAGGAATCGTTCACGGACTATATCAACAAATACCGGATCGAGCAAGCGAAGCTGCTGCTGCGCGAGTCTCAGCTTAAGGTTCAGGATATCGCCAGAGAAGTCGGGTACTGGGAAGCCGGGTACTTCTATAAGCAGTTTAAAAAATACGTCGGCATCTCGCCGATGGAGTACAGAGAGCTGCTGTGACGGCTGCGGCATATAACGGCTTTGCTTCGGGCAAGGCCGTTTTTTCATTTTGAAAGCCCTTTCTTTATTTTGTACACTTTATATTTAGTTTGTTGTCTATATGAAAGTGTTTTCACGGCGTAAAGTAAAGACAAGCAGTAATCACATATAAGCTTCATCACCTACGAGGAGGGTCAAGCAATGAGAATCAAAAGCAAGAGCAAGAAGAGCGTGTTGTACGGTCTGACACTGCTGCTTTCGGCAGGCATGGTGCTTAGCGCATGCGGGAAAAACGCGGATAACGGCGGCAATACGGCGGCAAGCAATTCGAATACGGAAACGTCAACTGAAAAGCCTGTCGAACTCATTTGGTACACCATCGGTACTCCACAGAAAGACGTAGACAAAGTTATGGCTGAAGTCAATAAATACACGTCCGAGAAAATCGGCGTAACGGTCAAAATGAACATGCTCGACTGGGGCGACTACGACCAGAAAATGAAGGTCATGACCGCTTCCGGCGAGCCGATGGATATCATGTTCTCGGCATCATGGGCGTTCGATTACGTACAAAATTCGAGAAAAGGCGCTTTCGCCAGCCTCGACGAGCTGCTGCAGAAGGAAGGCAAAGGCATCACGGAGGTTCTTGATCCCGCGTTCCTCCAAGGCTCCAAGGTTGACGGACACAACTACGGCATCCCGGCAAACAAGGAGCTTCCGGCTCAAGAAGTATGGCGCTTTAACAAGAACCTGCTGGATAAATACAAGCTGGACATCAAGGGCGTAGGCTCTCTTGAGAGCTTGGAGCCATTGCTCAAAACGATTAAAGCAAACGAGCCAACGGTTACGCCATTCGCGTTGGATAAGAACTACGTGCCGTATGTGCCGTACGATTACATTATTCAAGGTCTGCCGATGGGCGTTAAGCTCGACAGCACCGACCTGAAAGTGGTCAACGTACTCGAAACGCCTGAGATGAAGCAAGCGCTGCAAACGATGCGCAAGTACTACAAAGCGGGCTATGTTTCCGCGGAAGCGGCGACAACGACCTCCGTCAGCGACCTGCAAACAGCGGGCAAATGGTTCCTGGACCGTGCGGCGACGCAACCGTTTGCGGACAACGCATGGTCTTCCAGCTACGGCTATCCGGTCGTATCGACGCCGGCCAGCGACTCGATCATCTACAACTGGTCGGTTATGGGCTCGCTGCAAACGATCTCCGCGAATTCCGAGCATCCGGACAAAGCAATGGCGTTCCTGAACCTGCTGAACACGGACCCATACCTGCGCAACCTGGTCGACTCCGGTATTGAAGGCGTTCACTACAAGAAGACAGCCGACAACCGGATGGAGAACTTGGCGGATTCCAAGAACTACGATATGCCGACGTTCTCGCTTGGAAACATTATGCTGACATACCTCAACCCAAGCGATCCGGATAATAAGTGGGAAAGCTTTAAGGAGTTTAACTCCGCAGGCAAGAAAGCGCCTACGCTCGGCTTTAACTTTGACAGTTCCAAAGTAGCGACAGAGCTTGCAGCCGTTCAGAACGTGAAGGAAGAGTTCATGTCCGCGCTTTATACAGGTACCGTTGAACCGGACGAGTACTTGCCGAAAGCGGTAGAGAAGCTGAATGCGGCAGGCTTCGGCAAGATCATCGAAGAAGCGCAGCGTCAGCTGGATGAATGGAAAGCAGCACAATAAGAAGCGAAACCCAAAGAACGGAGGCGGATGCATGCGTCCGCCTCCTTCACTTTGAGTCAAGCATGCAGGAAGGAGCCTGACAGCCGTGCTTAAAACCTTTTTCAAAGATCTGATCAAAAATAAAGCGATGCTACTGATGGTGCTCCCGGGGACAATCTGGTTCTTCTTCTTCTCCTATCTGCCGATGGCCGGCACGGTGATCGCCTTTAAGCAATACCGCTACAGCCGCGACGGATTTCTGGCGAGCATTCTGGAAAGCAAATGGGTCGGCTTGCAAAATTTCAAGTTTCTGTTCAGCACGAGCGACGCTTACATCATTACGCGCAATACGGTGCTGTATAACGTCGTGTTTATCGTTCTTGGTTTATTCTTCTCCGTCGCGATGGCGGTCATTCTTTCGGAAATCGTCAATAAGCGGCTGTCCAAGCTGTATCAGACCGGCATGTTCATGCCGTACTTCCTGTCTTGGGTTATCGTCGGTTACTTCGTATTCAGCTTTCTCAGCACGGATCGCGGGGTATTGAATCATATTTTGACCTCCCTAGGCAAGGATCCGGTGAGCTGGTATTCCGAGAGCACCGCTTGGCCGTATATGCTCGTTCTCATTAGTTTATGGAAGTCGATCGGCTATAACAGCGTCGTCTATCTGGCGGCCATCATGGGGATCGACAAGTCGCTCTATGAAGCGGCGATGATCGACGGGGCAAACAAGTGGCAGCAAATCCGCAGCATTACCGTCCCGATGCTGACGCCGCTGATGACGATCCTGACGCTGCTCGCGATCGGCCGGATTTTCTACGCCGACTTCGGCTTGTTCTACCAAGTGCCGCGCGATTCCGGCGCGCTTTACAGCGTGACGAACGTCATCGACACCTACGTGTACCGCGGCTTGAAAACGACGGGCGAGATCGGCATGAGCACCGCAGCGGGCCTGTACCAGTCCTTCGTCGGCTTTGTCCTCATCATCGCATCGAATGCTATCGTCCGCAAATTCAATAAGGACAATGCTTTATTGTAACAGGAAGGAGGAACCGCTTTGCTTAAGAGAAGAACCCGTGATTTTCATCAGCTGTCGCCGGTTGCGAACGCTCTGTTTCATGTGATCGCCGCATCGCTGGCGATTATCGCCGTCTTTCCGTTTCTGTTCGTCCTCATCATTTCATTTACCGATGAAAATACGCTCGCCCGGAATGGTTACCGGTTAATCCCTGAGAAGTGGAGCGTTGACGCGTATCACTATATTTTCCAAACCGGAGATTCGCTGCTTCGTTCTTACGGCGTGACCTTGTTCGTTACCATCGTAGGCACACTGATCAGCTTGTGCATCATCACGCTGTACGCCTACGCCATTTCCCGGAAAAGCTTTAAATACCGCGGATTTTTCAGCTTCATCGCCTTTTTCACCATGCTGTTCAACGGCGGCCTGGTTCCGACTTATATCGTCGTGACGCAGCTGCTGGATATGAAGGATTCCATTTGGGCGCTCATCATGCCGATGGCGGTCAACGCGTTCTACATCATGATTATGCGGACCTTCTTCAGCACGATGGTGCCGGACGCCATCATCGAGTCCGGCCGGATCGACGGAGCCGGAGAGTTTCAGACGTTCATCCGGCTCGTGCTTCCGCTTTCCCTGCCGGGCATCGCGACAATCGCGCTGTTCAGCACCCTCGGGTATTGGAACGATTGGTTCAATGCGCTGCTTTATATCGACAATCCGGATTTGGTTCCATTGCAGTCGATGCTGATGCGGATTGAGAACAGCATGCAGTTTATTTTGCAGAACTCGAACAACGCATCGCTCAGCTCCGGCATCTTGCAAAATATGCCGCAGGATACATCCCGGATGGCGATGGTCGTGCTGGCAACCGGTCCGATTATTTTGGCGTATCCGTTCTTCCAGCGGTATTTCGTGCAAGGCCTGACGATCGGCGCGGTGAAGGAATAGGAGAGAGGGGACTCGCAGCATGGAACAATTCAGATTGCCTAAGATTGCAATGCCGCCTCTAGCGCTGCCGCGCTCGGTTGAAGCCGTTTTGGCGGAGGCGGAGAACAAGCTCGCCCACCGGCCTAAGCTGGCGCGGCTGTTTCGGAACTGCTATCCGAATACGCTCGATACGACGACGAAGCTGATGGACGATGGGACGACCTTCATCATTACGGGCGATATCCCGGCGATGTGGCTGCGCGACTCCGTCGAGCAAGTCATTCATTATGTCCCTCTTGCTAGGGAAGACGCTGATTTGCAGCGTATCATCGGCGGCTTGATCAAGCGTCATGTCCGCTGCATTCTGATCGATCCGTATGCGAATGCGTTCAATGAAACCGCGAATGACTGGCATTGGGATGCAGCTGACCAGACGGAAATGTCGCCTTGGGTGTGGGAGCGGAAGTTTGAGCTGGATTCGATCTGCTTCTCGATGAAGCTGGCTTACGCGTATTGGAAGGAAACCGGCCTTACGGATATTTTTAATTCGGAATTCAAGCTTGCCATGAACCGCATTCTGCAGCTTTGGCGTACGGAACAGCGGCACGAAGCGCTGTCGCCGTACAGGTTTACCCGCGACAACGGCATTCCGGAGGATTCGATCCGCAACGATGGTTTGGGCATGCCGGTCAACTATACGGGCATGATATGGTCGGGCTTCCGTCCAAGCGACGATGCCTGCGACTTTCATTACAATATTCCTTCGAACATGTTCGCAGCCGTAACGCTTAGCCGCATGCGCGAGATGGCTCAATGGGTTTTTCGCGATCTGGAGCTGGAAGCTTCGCTACGGAAGCTGGAGGAAGAGATCAGGCACGGCATTCAATTGTACGGGATCTACCGCCATCCGCAGCTGGGGCCGATTTACGCCTATGAGACGGACGGCTTTGGCAACTATTGTCTCATGGACGATGCCGGAACGCCGGGGCTATTGTCCATTCCGTATATCGGGTATACCGGTGCGGATGATCCGATCTATCAAAGGACGAGAGCGTTTGCCCTCAGTCAAGAGAACCCGTTCTACTACGAGGGGAAAGCGGCCCGCGGGATCGGCAGTCCGCATACGCCTCCCGGTTATGTGTGGCACATGGCCTTATCCATGCAGGGGATAACCGCGCTCACTGCGGAGGAGAAGCTGGCGATGATCGCAACGCTGGAACGGACCGATGCGGATACGGGATACATGCACGAAGGCTTCCTTGCGGATGATCCGTCCGTCTATACGCGGAGCTGGTTCGCTTGGTCGAACAGCTTATTCTCCCAGCTTGTTTACGGGGCAATGAAAGAAGGCATATTGTAAAAAGGAAACGAAAACCGCTTATTAGTTAAATATATTGAAATTAAAAGCCTGTATCTTCGATTACCAAGTAATCGAAGATACAGGCTTTTTCTCCTTGGTTCCGCCATGGGTAGTCGATACGGGCATACCAAATTATTTGCCAACAGAACCAATTTGATTATCTGGATAAAACAAGGGGAAAATGAGGGATAAACAAGAAATAAGGATGGCTGATTGATGCTTCTTGAACGTATAATTCTTATTTTGATCTGGATCGTTACCATAGGTCTTGTGGTGTTTACAACCCCGCGCAAAAAAATTCGTGAAGCATGGATCATTTTTATGTTTAAGCAAGTTTTAACGTGGACGTTAGGTCTTTCTGTAGTCGAGTTAAAACTTATTGAATACCCTGTTCGCGAGTTTGCCTATGCAACTCGGACCAGTTTTTCATTTGAATATTTTATTTACCCAGCCATTTGCATTGTGTTTAACCTACGTTTTCCAAAAGACAAGGGCCCATTTCATAAGCTTTTTTGGTATATGCTTTTTCCGAGTTGGATGACAGCGTTGGAGGTTTTATTAGAGAACTACACACAACTAATTCACTTCATTCGCTGGCAGTGGTACTGGACTTGGATCACGTTGCTGGTTACATTCTATATTTCACGTCAGTTTTACCTTTGGTTTATCAAAAAAGAAACGGGAGGTATTAATAGTCAATAAACGAAGCGAAGTTCGTTCCGCTAATGGGTACGATGGCACAACAAGAACAGGCCGCCTATTGTGGGCGGTCTGTTGCGCTCAAGGGAAAAGGCTGAGAGTTTACTATCTGCCGCATTCAAGGTGTGTTACAGAAATTTGGGAATTTTTCGATTGATGGAATAGGAGAAGGACTAATATTGAAAAAAATCGTGGAACTGGTATTATCCATTTTCTCAATAAGTATTTTGTTGATTGCATTGCTATTGAGGAAGCAGAACGGCTTGGGGAATTATTAAAGCCTACTACTCCGAATCGAACACCTGAAGAAGACTATATTCTTAGAATTAACTATGACCCAGATGTTAAAGTTGATGCATTAAACTCTTACTTTGTTTGGATTGATAAAGAAAAACAAGAAGTGAAAATTGCACCGATTCAACAGGGAACCACTAATCTTTACAGGCTGAAATCGGAATCAGCACAAGAGTTTATAAAGTTGATTTTTTAAACTAGCGGGACACGTTGGGGTGATGGTTTAATGCTAAAGATATGGTTTTCAGTTTTTGCGCTGATATTTCTATTCGGATGTACCCAGAAAATGAATCCTGTGATTACTGGAGATATTACAGGGACATTCAATCCTTCTTGCATACCGTAACTGACCCGGAGAAAACCTAAGCCGATATAGGCTTAGGTTTTTATTTTTTGCTCAAAACCACACAGATAGGACAGTGAGCGGCATGCTGATTCTTCAAATCGCAGTCATCTTATTAGCTTCCAAGCTTGCGGGAGAGCTAAGCGTCAAGCTTCGCCAGCCTGCAGTGCTCGGGAAGCTGCTTATCGGAATTTTGTTAGGGCCCGCTGTGCTAGGAATCATCAAAGGGACCGAAGTTTTGGATGAGATTAGCCAGATCGGCGTTATCCTGCTGATGTTTATCGCGGGACTGGAAACGGATACGGATGAATTTAAACGAACCGGCATCGCATCCGCATATGTCGGTATAGGCGGCGTAATCGTACCGCTTGCACTCGGTTATGCGGCGGGCGCGCTGCTTGATCTTCCGCCGCTGCAAGCCGTATTCCTCGGGTTACTGCTGTCCGCGACAAGCGTTAGTATCTCCGTACAATCGCTGAAGGAAATGGGACGGCTTAAATCGAGGGAAGGAACGACGATTCTCGGGGCGGCTGTCATTGATGACGTGCTTGTTATCATAGCGCTCGCGTTTGTGATGAGCTTAGCCGGCGGCGATGTGAATCTCGGACTGGTCATTCTGAAGAAAATCGCCTTCTTTCTGATTGCGATCGCATTCGGGTGGAAAGCCGTACCATGGATTCTACATAAATTCGCCCCGCTGCGCGTGACGGAAAGCATCATTTCGGCAGCGCTCATTGTTTGCTTCTCCCTTTCTTATTTTGCGGAGTATACAGGCGTCGCCGCGATTATCGGCGCTTATATTGCAGGGGTGTCCATCAGTCTGACGGGTTACAAGCATGAGGTGACGGAAAAGGTGGAAACGATCAGCTATGCCGTATTCGTTCCCGTGTTCTTTACGTCGATCGGCGTGAAGGTTCAGTTTGAGGGGGTGTCTTCACAGTATGGGTTAATCGTTGGACTGAGTTTGCTTGCGATATTAACTAAAATAATCGGCTCTTCGTTAGGTGCCAGGCTGGCAAAGTTCGACTGGAAACATTCATTGGGTATCGGTTCGGCAATGGTCTCGCGAGGCGAGGTTGCCCTTATTATCGCCGCGATCGGTCAAGAAGCAGGGCTGCTGACCGCGGACCTGTTAACGGTATTAGTTGTCGTCGTACTGATCACGACCATCGTTACGCCGCCCATGATGAAGGCATTCTTCCCAAAAAATAGCTAGAATAGGTCATTTGAGGCTTTTTCAAGACAGCGTTTTCATTTAGAATAAAAGAAATCCTATTCGAAATGGGGGCTGCCGGATTGAAGAAGCCGCTACGCTTGTTGCAAATCGGTAGCCGCAAGAGCGCGCTAACGACAATGATCGTTACTAACCTGCTCATTCTGCTCATCCCGCTCGCGATGGGCCTTTTTTTGTACGCCAAAGTGGAAAAAAGCCTCAGGACGAACGCAAACCTCTCCAATACGGCCATGCTGGAGCAGCTCAGGCTGTCGCTGGATCAGAAGCTGTCTGAAGTGGACAAGCTCATGCGCCAGGTCGCACTCGACCCAAAGCTGGATTACATGCTGAAAATTCCAGCAGGTGCCGACGGCTCCGACCAATACAACTTCGTCGATCTTCATGACAAAATGCGGCGGTACCGCAACCTCGTCAGCAGCTTTATTTTCGATTACTACGTCTATTTCGCGACAAGCGATACGATTGTGAAAGAGGACTTGGTTGCCGATTCACGCTCGTTTTACGACACCTACTATTCTTTCAAGGGCATGTCCTACACGCAATGGAGGGATGAGCTTCTGACAAGCGAGTATCGGATGACGTATTTGCCTGCGGCAGCGCTGGCCCGTCCCGAATCGTCAGCCGGCGGAGCCGAATACATGCCGGAGAATGTCGTCCTGTACGCGCAGACGCTGCCTTTCATCTCGTCATCCAATCGCCTCGGCAATTTCTTCGCCTTGATTGATGTCGGACAAGTGAAGCAGATGTTCGCGCAGATCGAGACGGCCAGCCACAGCGAAATTTATATCGTGGATGGTCAGGGCCGAACCATCATGAGTACGAGCGATAGGCCGCTCCCGGGCGAGCTTCTTGGCAACATCGAGCTAACGAACGCTCCGTTCGAATACCGGCTTGAGGGCGCCGATCAGATGGTATCCTTCAACTCTTCCCAGAAAACGGATTGGAAGTACATATCGGTCACCCCGAATGGCGTGTTCATGCAACAGGTGGACCAAATCAAGAACTGGTCATCCTGGCTGTTCGCGTTCTGCGTAATCGCGGGACTCATTGCCGTGTCGGCAGGCGCTTACCGCAACTATAAACCGCTGCAGAAGACGGTCCATGCGATCATGAGCGGCAAAGGAATCATCGGCCGGCCGGCCTTCAACGAATACGAATTTATCCGGGAAACGATCGCCGGCTCGATCCTGGAAGAGAAAAGCTTGCGAAACGCGCTTGCGCAGCAAACGCCGTTCATTCGGGCGAACTACTTGTCCCGGCTTATCCACGGCTACATGGATGTGGACGTTTCCGCGGAAAGCGCGGGGAAGCTGGGCTTCATGGAGCTGTCGTTCATCAGCGACCGGTTCGCGGTCGTTCTCGTCAAGATCGAGAGCATTTCGGGCATTCCGGAGGATGAATCCGAGCGGCAATGGGCGCATGCCCGGTTCATCGTTTCCAACATCGGCGCCGATTTGATCGAGCCTGCCCACAGAGGCTATTCCGTTGAGTTGAACCGCGACAGCCTGGCCTTTCTTATCAATTTGAACGGGGCGGATGCGGGCCGCGCCGAAGCCGATATCCGCAGCTTCGCCGAAGCGCTGTTCACCCTGATCGCGGAGAAGTTCCGCATCGAGCTCACCGTAGCCGCAGGAGGTATTCAAAACGGGCCGAAGGCGATACGCGATTCCTACCCGGAAGCCGTTGCGGCGCTCGAGTACAGGCTCATCCTGGGGAAGAAGTCGATCATTCATTATCAGGATATCGTCGATACGAAGCAGCATTATTACTATCCGCTAGAGATCGAAATCCAGCTCATCAATTTCGTCCGCAGCGGCGATGCCGATAATGCGGGGAAGCTGCTGGAGAAGATCTATTCCATGAATTTCGGCGCGGCCCATATTACGCCGGAGCTCGGCAAATGCTTATTCTTCAACCTGACGAGCACGCTTCTCAAAATCTTAAACTCCGCCAATACGAGTCTGGAAGCGGAGCTTGGCGCGGATTTCGATCCGATCAAAACCGTATTCAGCTACCCGACGGCAGAAGGCATGCACGTCAAGACGAAGGAGCTGTACGAGACGCTTGCGCGCTCGTTCAATGTGGAACGCTCGGATCATCATGTGCGGCTGCTGCAGGACATCCTCGAATTGATCGGGCGCAACGTGGACAATCCGGACCTTGGGCTCGCCATGATCGCCGGCCAATTCGATATGTCGCCGCAATACATATCCACATTCTTCAAGAAGCACCAAGGCCATAATCTGATGGATTACATCACGCGCAAACGGATGGAGCGGGCGAAGAGCCTGATGGGTCACAAGGAGATGACGAACGCGGACATTGCGCGCAGAGTCGGATACCAGAATGACGTCGTCTTCATCCGGGCATTCAAGAAGCTGGAGGGTGTGACGCCTGGGAAATACCGGGAGCTGCAGCAGCAGGACAAGACCGGTTCCGACTAATAAGGGGCAGTCCCTCTCCGGGACTGCCTTTTTGTTGATTTTAAAGGCACCGACGAACTTTCATCTCGACTGCTTTCTTTTCAACTGAGGCGTTTTATCTTACGGAAATACAGTGAACGTGAAAAAGTGAAAGTGTTCAATCTCTCCGGCTCCCATCTACACTTGGAATCGGGTAACCTATTCGATCACATTTCTAAGGGAGGCAAGTACATGAGGGTCGTGAACACAAAAATGAAACAAGCAAGCTCCTTTATGCTGGTTGCTGCGCTCGCAGCCGCGGTCGCCGGGTGCGGCGGCAATGGGAATCAGAAGGAAGAGGCTAACTCTTCTACGAACGCTTCGGGGACGGAAACGAAGCAGAACGGCAATGCGTCGGATCAGCCGAAGCTAACGAATCTGAAGTACTGGGTAGCCAACCATTCGGCCGCCTCCGCGCAAATGAAAACCTATGCCGAGATGGAAATGTACAAGGAACTTGAAAAAAGAACCGGCGTGAAGGTCGAATTCCAGCATCCGCCGCTGGATCCTCAGCAGGCCAAGGAGCAGTTTAATTTGATGATAGCTTCTAATGAGCTGCCGGATGTAATCGAGACCTATTGGACCGACGGATATCCCGGCGGACCGGAAAAAGCGATTGAAGACGGCAAAATCATGAAGCTGAACGACCTCATCGATCAATATGCGCCTAATTTGAAAAAACTCCTTGAAGAACACCCGGACTGGAAGAAGCAAATCACTACGGATAGCGGCACCATTTATTCGTTCCCGTTCTTGCGAGGCGACGATAAGGTCCGGGTGTTCTTCGGTCCCGCTCTCCGCCAAGATTGGCTCGATAAGCTTGGGTTGTCCGTTCCGACGACGGTCGACGAGTGGTATGCCGTTTTGAAAGCGTTTAAAGAAAAGGATCCGAACGGCAACGGCAAAGCGGACGAAATCCCGTTCTATATCGATAAAGATCTCCTGAATGTCGACGCGCCTTTCCTCGGCGCATGGGGAATCAATTACAACTTCTATCAAGACGGCGGTACCGTCAAATACGGCCCGATCCAGCCGGAGTACAAGGAATTCCTGACCACGATGAACAAGTGGTACAAGGAAGGCTTGCTCGATCAAGATTTCGCCGCTCCGAACGCAAAGCTTTTCGACAACAAAATGACGACGAACCTGCTCGGCTCCTCCGTGCTCTATAATGGCGGAGGCATTGCGAAGTACACCAACCTGATGAAGGACGCCGATCCGAGCTTCAAGCTGACCGCCGCTCCGTATCCGGTGCTCAAAGCCGGAGATACGCCGATCTGGGGCCAGAAGGATTTTGCCTATACCGGCATTGGAGCCGCCATTACGACGAGCAACGAGAATCCGGCCGAAACCGTCAAATGGCTCGATTATGCGTACGGCCAAGAAGGCGAAATGCTGTTCAACTATGGGTTGGAAGGCGTCAGCTACAAGATGGAGAATGGCAAAGCCGTCCTCATGCCGGAACTTCTGAATCCGCCGGGGGGCGTGTCCGTTCAGCAATCGATCGCGAAATACACCCGCTCGACCTGGAGCGCTCCTTACGTGCTGAGCGACAATTTCCAAATGCAGTATCTCGTGCTGCCGGAGCAGAAGAAAGCGCTGGAAGTATGGTCGCAGCCGACGGTTGAACGGAAAATGCCCCTCGTAACGCCGACGCAGGAAGAGAGCGGCAAGTTCGCTTCCGTGATGACGGACATTCAGACGTACCGCGATGAAATGCTGCTCAAGTTCATCATGGGCGCAGAGCCTATCGAGAATTTCGACAAATACGTGAAGAAGATTCAAAGCATGGGCATTGAAGATGCGATCCAAATCCAGCAGGCGGCACTTGAACGGTTTAACAAACGGTAATCTTGATCTAGGCGGAAGCGGGAGATGAACGTTCATCTCCTGCCTCCCGAAATTCAACAGATAGGCAGGTAGAAGCGATGCAGCAGCTTAGAACGATCCGGACCGATTGGAAGCGCAATTGGGCCGCCTATGTTATGGCGTTACCCGTCATCGCCTATTATATTCTGTTTCATTACGGACCGATGTACGGTTTGCAAATCGCATTTAAAGATTTCTCGCTGGCCAAAGGGATCGGAGCAAGCGCATGGATCGGCTTCGAGCATTTCAAAGATTTCTTCGGCGGCATCTACTTCTGGCGGCTTATCCGCAACACGCTGCTGCTTAACCTTTACGAGCTGCTGTTCGGCTTTCCGGCGGCGATTATTTTGGCTCTGCTGCTGAATGAAATCCGGGCCGTCCTGTTCAAACGGTTCGTGCAAACCATCTCGTATTTGCCTCACTTCATTTCACTTGTCGTCGTGGCGGGGATGATGGTCGATTTCCTGGGCCGGACCGGGCTTGTAAACCAGCTGATCGGCGTTTTCGGCATCGAGCCGATTGATTTTCTGAAGGAAGAAGGCTGGTTCCGGTTCTTATATGTCAGCTCGGGAATATGGCAGGGCATCGGCTGGGGCTCGATTATTTATTTGGCGGCGATGGCGACGATCGACCCGACGCTTTATGAGGCCGCGCGCATGGACGGAGCGAGCCGCTGGAAGCAGATGCTGCATGTGACGCTGCCGGGAATTGCGCCGACGATCGTCATCTTGTTTATTTTGAACATGGGCAACCTGCTGACCGTCGGCAGCGAGAAAGTGCTCCTGCTGTACAATCCGCTCACTTATGAGACGGCAGATGTGATCTCGACCTATGTGTACCGCAAAGGGATCATGGAAGCGAGCTACGATTTCACGGCCGCCGTCGGTCTCTTTAATTCCGTTGTCAGCTTCGTGCTCATCGTGAGCGCCAATTCGGTTATTAAGCGGCTTAGCGAGAACAAATTGTGGTGAGGAGATTACAAGATGAGACCGACCTCTGGGGAGCGAGCGTTTGGCAGCATCAATACGCTGCTGATGATCGGACTTTGCGTCGTCATGCTATATCCGTTTATATATGTACTGTTCGCATCGCTAAGCGACGCGGCGTCATTCATCCAGCACCGCGGCATCATGCTGCGCCCGGCCGGCTTTAATCTGGACGCTTACCGCGCGGTATTCGACAATCCAATGATCGCAAGAGGCTACCGGAACACGCTGCTGTACGTGGTGCTCGGCACGTCGATCAATCTCTTCATGACCGCGCTTGGGGCTTATGTGTTATCCAGGCCGAACCTGTATTTCAAAAATGCGGTCATGTTCTTCATCGTCGTGACGATGGTTTTCCACGGGGGGCTGATTCCGACCTATCTGCTCGTGAACCAACTCGGCATGATGAATTCGATGTGGGCGCTGCTTATCCCGACGGCGATCAATACGTTCAATTTGATCATCATGCGCACCGCGTTTCAAGGCATCCCGGTCAGCCTGGATGAATCCGCCCGCATGGACGGCGCCAATGATTGGACGATTCTGTTCCGCATCGTGCTGCCGCTGTCGATGCCCGTCGTGGCCGTCATGATCCTGTGGTATGCGGTAGGCCATTGGAATTCCTTCTTCAGCGCGCTCGTTTATTTGCGGGACCGCGAAGCTTATCCGCTTCAGCTTGTGCTTCGCGAAATTCTGATCGCCAACGACACCGACTCCATGATGACGGACGCCGGTGCGAGCGACAAGTATGCGATTGGAGAAACGATCAAATACGCGACGATCATCGTCTCGACGCTGCCGATTATCTGCTTGTATCCGTTCCTGCAGAAATATTTCGTTAAAGGCGTCATGATCGGAGCCATAAAGGAGTAGTGATCCAGTTGAGCCAAAATGTAGCGGCGCCGGTCATCGACCGCGCCTTCTGCGAGGAAGCGATTCAATACGTGCTGTCTCAGATTGACCGCAACATGCCGACATTCCGGGATACGTTCCCGTCGCCTGCCAGCGTGAACAACCGGTACGAGGAGTGGGGCAACGTCGAATGGACGCCCGGATTTTGGACGGGCATGCTATGGCTGGCCTATGAAGTGACCGGCAATGCCAAATATCGCTTGGCAGCCGAGCGTCAGCTGGCGAGCTATAAGAACAGGATCGATCATCGTATCCATACGAACCATCATGATCTAGGTTTTCTCTATACGCTGTCATGCGTCTCCGCTTACAGGCTGACGGGGAACGAGGAAGCGAAGCAGACGGCGCTGCGGGCGGCCGATCTGCTGATGGAGCGCTATTGGGAGCCGGCGGGCATCATCCAGGCCTGGGGCAACCTCGACAATCCGAACGAGCGGGGCCGGATGATAATCGACTGCTGCATGAACCTGCCGCTGCTATACTGGGCATCCGAAATCACCGGAGACGACCGCTATTTCCGGGCCGCCGATCGCCATGTCCGGCAATCCGCCGCTTACCTGATCCGAGAGGACGACTCCAGCTACCATACGTTTTATATGGATGTCGAGACCGGGAAGCCAAGGTACGGCAAAACCGCGCAGGGCTTCTCCGACGTCTCTTGCTGGTCGCGCGGGCAGGCTTGGGCGCTCTACGGTTTTCCGCTCAGCTACAAGTACAGCAAGAGGGCGGAGTTGATCGGCGTTGGGCAGAGGACGGCGGATTATTTGCTGAACCGGCTCCCGGAGGATCACGTCTGTTACTGGGATTTGACATTCACGGAAGGGAGCGAGGAGCGGGACAGTTCAGCCGCATCCATCGCCGCATGCGGGCTGCTGGAGCTTGCCAAGCATCTGCCGCTGTCGAACCCGAATAAACGCAAGTACGAGGATGCGGCGCTGCTGATTATGAAGTCACTCGCCGAACGTTATACCGCCAAAAGCGATCCAAGCTCCAACGGGATCTTGCTGCATGCCGTTTACAGCAAGCCGCACGGCAATGGGGTCGATGAGTGCTGCATCTGGGGAGACTATTTCTATTTCGAAGCGCTTGTGCGGATTACGAAGGATTGGCAACTCTATTGGTAATATAAAAAGATCGCCAACCTATGGCGATCTTTTGTTTTACTGTTTAACCGCCTTCTTCATGTTGGCCTCGACCATGGCTTTGACTCTGTCCTCGGTCAGATCATACGCTTTGTACATGATAGCCATCGCAATCGCGCCGCCAATGGCTGGGCCAATATTCAGCGTGGCCCAAAGCGCGTTCAGAGCGGTAGGCGACTGAGTCACGGTTTGTCCGGAAACGGCGGCCGCATAGCCCGCGATGCCGATGATCCACATGCTCAGGCCCCCTGAGATGGCGGTACTAATTTTGGCCATAAAGGTTTGCGCCGCGAACGTGATCGCTTCGAATCTTCTGCCGTTTGTATAATCATCATATTCGATGCAGTCCGAGAAGAATAACGAATAGATGATGAGAAACGGCGAGGATAGCAATCCTTTTAAGAAAGTAATGACAAGGAACCAGGTGACGTTGTCTCTGGCAAACCAATAACTAAGAAGCGAGAATACGACCGTAGCGGCAAAAGACAGTTGAACCAGCTTTATTTTGCCGAATTTACGGATCAGCATCGGCGCGAGAGGCGCGACTAAGAGCATCGGCAAAATCCCGATCGCCAGCATGCTCGCGGTTGCGTTCGGATCGCCATAGATGTCACCTGCGACGAACGGCGTCAGCGTAGTCGCGAAGTTCGTCCCGTTCGCGATGATGCTGATCACAACAATGGCGACTAAATATTTATTGCTCGTCACTGCCTTGAATATCTCACTGATCGCAGGCGACTTCGTTCCTTCGTGCGTGACCCGTTCTTTCGTGAAACGAATCAGGAACATGGTCAGGAAAGCGATCACCGAGAAAATCAGGACGCTGATGAACCAGTTATTATCCGTACTCGAAAGCAGAAGAGGAAACATCACCATTGCGGCGAGAACGCCGATCAAACCGGTAATTTTGTTAAAGGACAACAGCAGGTTGCGCTCTTCGGGGTAAGGGGTCATGACGGTAGATAGGGCATAAGCGGGTGCATCGGACGCTGCATAAAGCGTACCCCATGCGATATAGGTAACGATCGCGTACGCGATTCGCACGGCTAGGCTTTGATCAATCAGGAAGCTTTCGAAGCCGAAGCAAAGCACGGTAAAGAGCGGGACCGTAATGGAGGCTAGCTTTACCCACGGTTTGAATTTACCGCCCTTCAGCTTGGAACGTTCGATAAAGGTCGCCAGCAGAGGGTCGGCAAAAGCATCCCAAATCCGTGCCGCCAATAGGATCCCCGCAACGATGGTGGCCGGTATGCCGAGCGCATTGGTGTAATAAACGCTTAAGAACGAAGTAAGAATCATGAAGACGATGTTCTGGCCGATGAAAAACACGTCGTAGCTTGTTCTCTCGAAACGGGTTGCAGCAAATTGCTTGGTTGTCATATAGCTTTCGTCCCCTATTAATATTAATGATCTAGTTGCAACCGCTTACAATTCCTTCTATCAGGAGTTCATCAAGATGATATAAGGATAATCGACTCCTTCCGAGAATTCAACCGAAAGCGTGAGAGGCGGCGTTTGATGCCGGTTTAGTCCATTTTTCGTTGATAGGTCCATTAATTGCTTCGACGCATTGCGGTATGGTAGAGGAAAATCGGAAATGGAGCGTCAACATGACCGCTAATGCTAATAATCGTCTATTCCCTCAACTATCTAGTCCTTTTTTCGTCGGATGCAACTATTGGGCTTTGCACGCCGGAACGGCCATGTGGTCGGATTGGAGGCCCGAAGTCGTCGAAGCGGACTTGCGCAAGCTTGCCGGCGAAGGAATCGAAGTGCTGCGGGTGTTCCCGCTTTGGCCGGATTTCCAGCCGATCGAAAGCCATTACCGGGAATTCGGCGCTCACTCGACCTACCGGTTCGGGGAGGCGCATGTGCCCGATGACGAGGCGGGCCGGGCAGGCGTATCGGAAGTGATGATGCAGCGTTTCGAGCAATTCTCTGAGCTCTCGAACCGATACGGGATCAAGCTGATTGTCGGCCTCATTACGGGATGGATGAGCGGAAAACTGTTCGTTCCTCCTGCGCTACTCGGCAAATCGATTCTGACGGATGCGGATTCCATTCGGTGGCAGGTGAAATTCGTTTCGTATTTTGTCTCGCGCATGAAGCGGGAGCCGGCCATCATCGCCTGGGATCTTGGCAACGAGTGCAATAGCATGGGACAAGTGCAGTCGAGGGAGCAAGCTTGGGTGTGGACGGCTTCCTTGTCCAACGCGATTAAGCACGCCGATGCTAGCCGCCCGCTCGTCTCCGGCATGCATTGCCTCTTTCCGAAAGGAAGCTGGACGATGCAGGATCAAGGGGAGCTGACCGATATTTTGACGACGCACCCTTATCCGTTCTGGACGCCTTACATGGATTACGACCCGATGGATACGATGAGGCCGACACTGCATGCGACGGCGGAAAGTTTATTTTACGGCGGCATTGGCGGCAAGCCTTGCTTCGCGGAAGAGATGGGCACGATGGGTCCGATGGTTTGCAGCGATGACGTCGCAGCTGCATTCGCGCGAACGAGCATGCTGACCCAGTGGGCGCATGGCCTGCATGGTCTGCAGTGGTGGTGCGCGAACGATCAGACAAGGCTGCAGCATGCGCCGTACGATGAGGTGGCGTGCGAAGGCGAGCTCGGGCTGTTGACCGAGGATGGCCGCGTCAAGCTTGTATTGACGGAGATGGCTAAGCTGAAGCGGGAAATCGCGGAATTGCCGATCGCGGCGCTTCCTTCGAGACGAACCGAAGCCGTCTGCATCTTGAACTCGGATCAAGACCATTGGGCGGTAGCCTATGGCAGCTTCGTGTTGGCCAAGCAAGCCGGATTTGATCTGGCGTTTCGCTTCGAAGACCAGCCGCTGCCAGCTGCCGATCTTTACATGGTCCCATCCGTAACCGGCGTTCGAGGTGTGCCAAAGCGCAGATGGGAGCAGCTGTTGAAGCGCGTGGAGGAAGGGGCTTCGCTCTACGTTTCCGTCGATGATGGCTATTTGCTTCACTTCTCCGAGGTGACCGGGCTTTCGGTGCAGAACCGGCAGCGGCGGGCGGAGGCGGCCAAGGCCGCGCTTCTCGCCACGGATGAGCAAGACAGCACGATCACGGTTCCTTCGTCCTTCCGTTGGACGCTGCGCTGCGACCGGGCTGAGGTGCTGGCTGCCGAGGAGGATGGCAACCCGGTGTTGACGCGTGCCTCCTACGGCAAAGGTACCGTCTATTTCATGTCGCTGCCGATCGAGCTGGCCATGACGATGGGGAAAGAGACATGCTCTTCGCCGGATGTGAACCCTTATTGGAGAATGTATCGTGAGGTTGCTCGGGAAGCGGCGAGCGGCCGCATCCTTAGCAAGGAAGATCCGCTAGTCGGGCTGACAGAGCATCCGCTGGACGATGGCGGTAAGCTAGTGGCGGTCCTGATTAACCACACGCCGGAGGCAAAAACCGTCCGCTTGCGGCTCAAGGAAGGCTGGCAGCTGGAAGCATGCTGGCGAGGCCAGGCAGAGGCTGCGGGCGCGGCGTATATGGATGTAAGCCTTTCTGCTAACGATGGAGCGGTCTTGCTGCTCATGTCTGACATCCGCTAAATCTAGTCTTTTAGACCTGAATAAAAGATGGAAATTGGTCGTAATTTGAAATATAAAGTCGTCGTCTTTTCACAAGCCCTCAATTGAGGGCTTTTTTTGTCGTTCAAGTACCTTTATTATCCAATCTAAAACAGGACCTCGAATCCTTGTCTATGAATAACGCGGAGATAAAATAAAGGTTATAAACCGCGTCCAATCGACGAGACTGCTCAATCCATGCATTCACAGGAGGATATCGTACATGAACAGTATTGTTGAACATCTTCCAATCGATAAAGCCAGCGAGGCGTATTGCGGGACGATTGTTTACTCGCCGGGCGGGAAATATGGTCCGCGCGACCAGGAGTACCTTCAGCTCGTGCTTCTGCATACGGGTCGTTTGAATGTCACGATCGACGATACATGCCACTCCGTTACCCCTGGCCATGCCGTACTGTTAAAGCCGGGCCATCGGGAGTACTTCGAATTTGCGGATGACCAAGAGACATGGCACCGCTGGATCGCGGTTAGGGTTCCGGGATTTGAAGAGGAATATGAAGCGAAGCTGAACGATCTGCCGTTCATCCTGCCAATTTCAGCGGAGCTTAATAAACTCACGGACCTCATGCTCGATATGAAAACTGGCACTTCATCGGAGAGCCCGCAGATGAGATGTATGGGACTCGCTGCCTTGTATCAATTCTCATATGAGCATTCACGAGAGGGGGGCATGCAGCATGTTCACCCATCGGTCATGCAAGCGAAAAGCTTCATTCACGAGCGCTATGCCGAGGATTGGACGTTAAATGAGCTTGCGGAGCACGTCAATGTAACCCCGGAGCATTTAATCCGCTTGTTCAATGCGCATGAAAATACGACGCCGATTAAATATTTGTGGCATTATCGGGTAAGGCAAGCCGTGGAGATGCTGTCCGCCACCGATCATCCGGTCGCGGAGATCTCGCAGCGATGCGGCTTCAAGTCAACGGTCCATTTTTCCAGATGCTTGAAGCAGCGCACAGGGAAGTCGCCTTCCGAAATTAGAAGAGAAGCTCGGAATTACAAGTGAACGGAACCTATCATCTCTATTACCCGGGCAATGACTGCCCGGGTTTTTGTCTGTTTACAGAAGCGTTTTGAAGCAATAAGCCAGATCAATTCCGGTTCATTTTCAGTCAATTGGGTGGTATTGTCCACCTGTCAGACGGGTGGTATCCTTCTGTTTGAAGGAAATAAAACGCTTACAAAATGCACATTCGTGGAGGGGTATCCTTGAAAAAAGCGATCAGTTTGCTCACGGCCTTAAGCTTCTGCGTTTACTTGGCAGGATGCAGCACGGACACAGGCACCAGCTCGTCATCGGATAGCGGCTCGGAATCAAGCGGCAAAAAGACGATTACATTGTGGACCTTCGCAGATACGCACAAGCAGTACTATGACGAAATGAAAGCAAATTACGAGAAGGATCATCCGGATATCAACATCAAAATCGAGCTGCTTGAATATTCGGCTATGTTTGATAAATATACCGTCATCTCGCAGTCCGGCGGTAAAGGCGCGCCGGATTTGATTGACGTCGAACAGGGCGCATTTCCGCGATATATCAAAGGGGACGTGCCTTTCGAGCCGCTGAACGATTACATGGAAACGGCTGGGCTGTCCGATGCGATTCCAAAGGGGCGGCTCGATCTATACACCGTGAACAGCAACATCTACGGCATTGAAATCGCGGCATGCGTCTCCGCGCTGTATTACCGGAAAGATCTTTACGACGCGGCGGGAATCGACGTGCCTTCGCTGAAAACCTGGAATGACTTCATGGAAGCATCCAAGCCCCTGATTGACAAGGACAAGTTCGTGTTAAGCGGTTCGGAGAAAGACCAAGGGTTGTTCGAACAATTGCTGCGCCAAGAAGGCGGTGATGTCGTCACGTCGGACGGAAAAATCGGCTTCAATACGCCGACAGGCATTGAGGTATTGACGCGAATCAAGGATTGGAAGGATCAAGGCTTCTTGAGCAAATCGATGCCGGAAGGCCCGCAGTATTGGGAAGCGTTCACGAATGGAAAATTCATTGCGGCATTCGGTCCTGACTGGTGGGCAGGGCAGCTTGTCCAGAACTCGCCGGATCTAAGCGGCAAATGGGCAGCGGTTCCGATGCCGCTCGGCGGACCGAGCTCGGTTCAAACGTCCGTGAATGGCGGTACGGGTCTTGCGCTCAGCAAATTCAGCGCCAATAAAGACGCGGCCTGGGATTTCTTGAAATACACGCATTTGGACACGGACAATATCGTTGAAAGCTTCCGTATCATCAATCTGTTCCCGGCGCTGACAAGCGCGACGCAGTCTCCGGATCTTCACAAGGAGAGCGACACGACCAAATATTTCGGCGGCCAGGATATCGCGCAGCTGTACGCGGATCTCGGCACGCAAGCGCCGAGCCAGAACCAAGCTTGGTGGCGTTCGCTGGTCGGGAAGGCATGGGACAAATTCGAACCTGATTATCAGAACGGCAAAATGACGCCGGAAGCGTTCCTCGGGAATGTGGAGAAAGAACTCCAAAGCCTGATCGATGCGGAACAAGCACGGAAGTAAGGAGGACGACCGATGACCTCGCACGCATCTGCCCGCTTGAAAATTGCGCCGTTTCTCTTTATCAGCCCTTTCTTTATTGCCTATGCGATATTCGGGCTGTATCCCATTCTTTACGGGTTCTGGCTCAGTTTAATGAAAGGCACGGACAGCTATACATTTGCGGGTTTGTCCAATTACCTGTTCGTCTTTAAGGACGGCTTCTTCTGGAAAGCGATGTGGAACGGTACAAAGCTGGCACTGGGCAGTCTGTTCCTCATCCTTCCGGTTGCGCTTGGCGTGTCTCTGCTGCTGAACCGGCCGTATATTTCGAAGAAAAAGGGGTTCTTCGCAACGTTCTTCTTTACCCCGAATATCACGTCGGCAGTTGCGGTGGGGATTATCTTCAAGCTGCTGCTGGAGCGGGACAGCGGCTTCCTCAACAGCATACTCGGCGTATTCGGCGTAGACCCGATCGGGTGGCTGAAGGATCCGGCTTGGACGATTCCGGCGCTCATTATTCTGTGCGGATGGAAGTATCTAGGCGTCAACATCCTGTTCTTCCTTGCCGGGCTGCAGAACGTCCCCAATGAGCTGATCGAGGCGGCCAAGATTGACGGCGCCACGCCGGCACAGCGTTTATGGTATGTGACGATGCCGCTGCTGCGTCCGATCATGACGTTTATCGTCTTCCAGTGTCTGCTCGGTTCCTATGGGATGTTCAGCGAGGCGTTCATTCTGGCAAACAGCGGTTTCGGACCGGAAAACTCCTTGGTCTTCCCGACCTCCTACTTGTACGATCAAGCTTTCCGGCGCCAAGATTTTACGTACTCGTCGGCGTTAGGTTACGTGTTCACTTTGATGATGCTGGTCATCGGATTCATACAGCTGAAAATGTTCAATCTTAAGGACCAAGAGGGATAGGAGGGCACTTATGCAGAAATCAGCCGTTGCGCTTGGCAGCCGGCTTCCGGTTACGAAAGATTCCGCGCCGATTATGCAAGGAGTCGGCCGCATCTTCGCCTACCTGGTTCTCATTTTCTTAAGCCTCTTGTTCCTGACGCCCTTCCTCTTCATGATCGGCACGGCTTTTAAGAGGTACGAAGATATTGTAGGCGACCCGTTAAATCCGTTCACGCTTCGCCCGACCTTGGAAAATTTCATTCATCTATTTGACAAGCTGCCTTTCTTCGCTATGCTGATAAACAGCTTGATCATCGCGGTTTCCTTGACCCTGCTGTCCATTGTTTTCAATGCGCTGGTTGCGTACGGATTTGCCCGCTATGAGTTTAGATTCAAGCACGGGTTGTTCGTCGCCATGCTGGTGACCATGATGATTCCGGGTCAAATCACGCTTGTGCCTTCATTTGTCATGTTCCGGGCGTTCGGGTGGCTCGATACGTTCTGGCCGCTTATTCTTCCCGGTGCCGTCGGAGCGTTCGGCATATTTCTGATCCGGCAGATCATGGTGTCCATTCCGAAGGAAATCTTCGACAGCGCAAGGATCGACGGATGCTCGGAGCTGGGGACATTTTTCCGGATTGCCCTTCCGCTTAGCGGCAGCGCAGTCGGTATTGTTGCCTTGCTGACCTTCATGGGATCATGGAACGATTACTTGGGACCGCTTATTTACTTAAGCTCGGGCTCCAAGATGCCGCTGGCCGTCGGAATCACGACGATGAGCAATCCATACAAGATCGATTATGCCTCCCCTATAACAGGAGCGTTGCTGATGTCCGTCCCGGTGCTGATTCTGCTCAGCATCATCGGGCACAAATACTTCGTCGACGGACTCACGGCAGGAGCGATAAAAGGATAATCGGGATAAGAGAGCGAATACCGTCTGAGCGGAAATTTTTCCAGTCAGGCGGTATTTCATTTGAGCAGGGGGAATTGAAATGTCCGAGCAGCGCACCATTTCAACGACGGCTTATTACACATCCGAGGAACGGCTGACCAAGCTGTTTGAATCCACCGCCAGAAGAAGCGGCATGGAAGCATCGACGTTGGAACAATATAAGACCTGGAAGGAACAAACGGTGACCAACCTCCATGAGCTCACAGGTCTGAATCAAATGGTACGCTGTCCGCTCGAACCGAAATTGATCGGCATCGAGCAGATGGACGGCTACGTTAGAGAAAAGCGGCTTATTCAAACCGAGGAAGGGGTCTGGATGCCCTTCTATGTTCTCATTCCGGACGGCATCAAGCCGGGCGAGCGGCGCGCAAGCATGATTACCCCGCACGGCCATGCCAGCGGGGGGAAGTACTCGCCGGCGGCTCGAACCGATATTCCGGCGATCGCGGAAGCGGTCCAGACCTACAATTACGGGTATGGAGAAGCGTACGTCCGGCGCGGCATGATCGTTTTCTGCCCGGATGCCAGAGGCTTCGGCGAACGGAGAGAGGCCCATCTTCAAGGCGACGGCGAGTCGTCCTTCTTGAACAGTACATGTACCGCGTTAAATCATATCGCGATCAGTCTGGGACGTTCATTAACCGGGATGTGGACATGGGATTTAATGCGGCTTGCGGATTACATTCAGGAGAGAGACGAGTGCGATGCATCGAGGATCGGATGTGCCGGCTTGTCCGGGGGCGGGCTGCAAACGTTATGGCTTGCCGCCCTGGACGAACGCATTCAATGCGCGGTGGTCAGCGGTTATTACTACGGCTATAGAGATTCCTTGCTGAAGCAGCCCTACCATTGCGGCTGCAACTATGTGCCCCGGCTGTGGAACTATGTCGATATGGGGGATATCGGGGCACTGATCGCCCCGAGGGCGCTGCTGATCGAAAGCGGCACCTTGGATCCCTTGAACGGCAGCCGGGGACTGGCGAATGTAACCGAGCAGCTTGCGATCACGCGTCAAGCCTACTGTCTATGGGATCGAGAGGATCGGCTGCATCATCATATCTTTGAAGGGGGACACCGCTGGGACGGCGCTGCTGCGTATCCTTTTGCGGAGCGGTGGTTGGCTGAGCGATAGTGCCGGTTTAAGCGTCCTTCATCTTGTCGTGAAACGCGGAAATGGCGTAATGCGCCGCGCCCCGCACCGCCGACTTGTCCCCCAGCTCCGCATAGAGAAGGCGGAACCTTTCGCGGTGCAGGGCGAGGGCGCGGCTGCCGACCGTCGCGTCGACGGCCGCGCGGATCCATGGCTCCGCGCGGCGCATCCGGTTGCCGATGATGACTACATCGGGATTGAATACGTTGACGATATTCGCGATTCCCGTGCCCAAACACTCTCCAATACGGTGAAACAAGGCGATGACCTCTTCATCCCCTTGCTCGGCCGCGCCGATAAGCGCATCCAAATCACCGTAGCCCAGCTGCGCAGCCTGCTCGAGCAGCGCGTTCTCGGATGCGTACAGCTCCCAGCAGCCGAAGTTGCCGCAGCGGCACGGCCGGCCCTCCGCCTCGATGGAGAGATGGCCAAGCTCGCCCGAGAAGCCGGCTGCCCCTTTATACAGCTCCTTATTCAAAATAATCCCCGTACCGATCCCGATGCCGACGCTGACGTAAATCTGATTGGCGATGCCGCGTCCGGCGCCGTATTTCTGCTCCCCTTGAGCGCCGGCATTCGCTTCGTTGTCGATCGTAGCCGGTACGCCGAAGCGCTCTTCCAGGATGCCGCGCAGCGGGATGTGCGACCACGACAAATTCGGCGCGAACAGAATCGTCCCTTCGCCGTTCACGATGCCGGGCACGCCGACGCCGATGCCGACCAGGCCGTACGGGCTCTCCGGCATCGCATCCTTAAGCTCTTGAATGCACGCTGTCAGCTGTTCGAGAACAATATCCGATTCATGCCGGTTTAATGGCCGCTCGCGCTCCTCGATCACTACGCCTTCGAGATCCGTCAGAATGCCGCGGATATAGTTTACCCCCAAATCGATACCGATAGCATAGCCCGCTCTGGCATGAAACACGAGCAGGAACGGCTTGCGCCCGCCGCTCGATTCGCCCTGACCGATGTCCAGCACGAGGTGTCGGTCGATTAAATCCTGTACCAGACTCGATACCGTCGCCTTATTCAGTCCGGTCCGCTCCGATATTTGCGCGCGAGAGAGAGGCGCGTGCCGAAGCACCGCCTCCAGCACAATAGATGTATTTATTTTTTTGACAAGCGCCAAATCTCCGGTCTTCTTAGTAGCCATAATGTCCCCCGAATCCGCTCCGCGAATGATTTGGGTACGATTTTACCACGAGACTATCGAAGTTGCACCTGTTAAAAAAAACTTACTTTGTTTAGTAGACAAACAAAGTTTTGTGATGCTAGAATATAGCCATAAGAACGTTTACATCAAATTTAGGAGGCAATCATAATGGCATATTTCCAGAATATCGGCAAGATCCAATACGAAGGCAAAGGCTCGGACAATCCGCTTGCATTTAAACACTACAATCCTAACGAGGTTGTACTCGGCAAAACGATGGAAGAGCATATGCGCTTCGCAGTCGCTTACTGGCATACGTTCACAGGCGCAGGCTCCGATCCGTTCGGCGTCGGCACTGCGGTTCGCGGCTGGGATTACGCCGATGCGATGGATCAGGCGAAAGCGCGCGTCGAAGCGAACTTCGAGTTCCTGAGCAAGATCGGCATTCCGTACTACTGCTTCCATGACCGCGATATCGCACCGGAAGGCGCTGATCTGGCGGAAACGAACAAGAACCTGGACGTAATCGTGGATATGCTGGAAGAGAACATGAAAGCTTCCGGCGCGAAGCTGCTGTGGAATACGGCGAACATGTTCACGAACCCGCGCTTCGTTCACGGCGCAGGCACGACGTGCAACGCGGATGTATTCGCTTATGCCGGCGCACAATTGAAGAAAAGCCTTGAAGTGGGCAAGCGTCTTGGCGCGGAGAACTATGTATTCTGGGGCGGCCGAGAAGGCTACGAAACGCTGCTGAACACAGACATGGGATTTGAACTCGATAACTTGGCTCGCTTGCTTCACATGGGTGTTGCGTATGCCAAAGAAATCGGATTCGGCGCTCAATTCCTGATCGAGCCTAAGCCGAAAGAGCCAACGAAGCACCAATACGACTTCGACGCGGCGACTACGATTGCATTCCTGCAAAAATATAATTTGAAAGAATACTTCAAGCTTAACCTGGAAGCGAACCATGCGACGCTTGCCGGCCACACGTTCGAGCACGAAATCCGCACGGCTGCGATCAACGGCATGCTTGGCTCGCTTGACGCGAACCAAGGCGACCTGCTGCTGGGCTGGGATACCGACGAATTCCCGACAGACCTTGTCGCTACGACTCTTACGATGTTCGAAGTGCTTAAAGCAGGCGGCCTTGGCACCGGCGGCGTAAACTTCGACGCGAAAGTCCGCCGGAGCTCCTTCGAGGATGCGGATCTGTTCCTTGCTCATATCGCAGGCATGGATTCGTACGCTTGGGGTCTTAAAGCGGCTGCGAAACTGATCGAAGAGAAAATTATCGACAACATCATCGACAACCGCTACCGCAGCTTCAAAGACGGCATCGGCGCCGAAATCGTCGCTGGCCGCGCTACGCTGCAATCGCTTGAGCAATACGCGCTGCAAAACAACGTCATCAAGAATGAGTCCGGCCGCCTGGAGCGGATCAAATTGGTACTGAACGAAGTTATCTACAGCGTATAAAAGAGGAGGCCAATCCCGCATGTCCTATGTAATCGGTATTGACCTTGGCACAAGCGCGGTCAAAGCGCTGCTGCTGGACCGCAACGGTACGGTAGCGGCCGAAGCTTCGCGCGATTATAAGCTGTATCATGAGCATTCCGGCTGGAGCGAGCAGGAGCCGGAGGACTGGGTAACCGGTACGATCGGCGCGCTGCGCGAGCTGGTCGAGCAGTCCGGCGTACCGGCCGATGCCATCGAAGGCATCAGCTTCTCCGGCCAAATGCACGGCCTTGTGCTGCTGAACGCGGCCGGCGAGCCGGTGCGCAGAGCGATTCTGTGGAACGATACGCGCACAACCGCGGAATGCCGCGAGATCGAAGCGCTTGTCGGCCAGGAGCGGCTGCTGACCGTGACGCGCAACCCGGCGCTGGAAGGCTTCACGCTGCCGAAGATCCTATGGGTGCGCAAGCACGAGGCGGAAGTGTTCGCGCAAGCGGTATCGTTTCTGCTGCCGAAGGATTATGTCCGTTACCGGCTGACCGGTGCGCTTCACATGGATTATTCGGACGCGGCCGGCACGCTGCTGCTCGATGTCGCGAATAAATGCTGGAGCAGCGAGGTGCTCGAAGCGGTAGGCCTGCCCGCATCCTTCGCGCCGCCTCTCGTCGAGTCGCATGAGCTGACCGGCACGCTGCTGCCGGAACAGGCGCAAGCAGCAGGCCTTTCCGCGAGCACGAAGGTGTTCGCGGGCGGCGCCGACAATGCGTGCGGTGCCATCGGCTCCGGTATTTTGCAGGAAGGACTGACGATGTGCAGCATCGGCACCTCCGGCGTTATTCTGTCGTACGAGAAAGACAGCGGCAACGATTTCCGCGGCAAGGTGCACTTCTTCAACCATGGCAAGGCGGACGCGTTTTACGCAATGGGCGTAACGCTTGCGGCAGGCTACAGCCTCAGCTGGTTTAAGAATACGTTTGCCAAGGGCGAATCGTTTAATGAGCTGCTGGACGGCATTGGCAGCGTGAAGCCCGGCGCGAACGGACTGCTGTTTACGCCGTACCTGGTCGGAGAGCGTACGCCGCATGCCGATTCGGTCATTCGCGGCAGCTTCATCGGCATCGACGGCTCGCATGAGCGGATTCATTTTGCCCGCGCGGTGATGGAAGGCATTACGTTCTCGCTCAACGAATCCGTTGATCTGTTCCGGCAGGCCGGCAAGACGGTCGATACGATTATCTCCATCGGCGGCGGCGCGCAAAATCCGGTTTGGCTGCAGATGCAGGCGGATATCTTCAATGCGGATGTCGTCTCCCTGGAGAACGAGCAAGGACCGGGACTTGGCGCGGCGATGCTCGCCGCATTCGGCTGCGGCTGGTTCGAGAGCCTGGAGGCCTGCGCTGAACTGTTCGTGAAACGGGCTTCGGTTTATCGTCCGGATCCGGCCGCTGTCGATGCTTATGCGGGCTTGTTCCGGATTTATCAAAAGGTTTACAGTCAAACCCGCAGCTTGAATGAAGGGCTGCAAGCGTACCGGAATTAGATTTGGAGCATTGGCTTATGAACCGCTTCTTTCCTAGCGAGAGGAGCGGTTTTTTTTCGTTGCACGGATTTATGATTTGTTCGGTGACACGATGTCAGATACGAATTCCGCATGTCGAAAAATGTAGAAAAATGTGATTTTTAAAGCGCTAACTTTCCAAGTATACTGGAATTGTTATGCAGCTATACATACATGATTCTATCTAGCGCAGAGGCGGAGATCACATGGGGAAGAAGAACGGCAAGTTTAGATGGACAGTAGGAGCCAAGTTGATGGTATCGTTTATCAGCGTTCTGCTATTGCTGGTCGTGAGCGGCGGATTCAGTGCCCTGCAGATGAGCCGAATCAACGATAACACGAAGCTGATTGCGGACAAATGGCTTGTCGGCTTGGAGACGATCAACAACATCAACTACATGGCGGATCATGTGCTTACCCTGCAATACAAGATTTTGATTGAGCAAAACGAGAATCTGAAAGAGCAATATATGTCGGATACCGAGACAACCATCACGAAAGTGAACGACAGTCTCGCGACCTATAAAGCAAATATGTCGGATGTGCAGACTAATCAAGAGCTGATTAAGAACCTGGAGGAAGCTTGGAAGAGCTATCAGGACCTCTACGCAAAGGTTTCCGCGAATGCGAAAAAGAAGTACAGCACGGATGAAATCTCTTCGCTCATGAAGGATTCCGAGCATGCCTTCGACGCGATTCAAAGCAGCATCGATTATCTTGTGCGCAACGATCATAGCGGTGCAGAAGAAGCGAAGGAACAGAGCTTCAGCATGAATAAGCGCGCGCAGCAAATGAGCCAGACCGCGCTCGCGGCAGGCGCGGTTTTGGTTATTCTGCTGACCTGGTACGTACGCCGGACGATTTCGAAACCGATCAAGCAGGCAGCCGAGGTTTTGAACCAGGTGGCTAGCGGCAATCTGGTGGCCGACATGCCGAAGATCCGCAATAAGGACGAGATCGGCGCGCTATTCGCTTCTCTTTCCGGCATGATCATGCAGCTGCGCACCGCTATGCAGGGCGTACAAGAAGCGGCAGCCGGCATCGCCTCTTCCTCCCAGCAGATGCTGGCGATTTCGGAGCAGAATGCGGGCTCCTCGCAGCAAGCTGCCGAATCGGTTGCCGAGATGGCGGCCGGCACGGAACTGACCCTGCAGCGCTTTGAGGAAGTAAGCAAGACGACGAAGGATCTCGGAGACGGGATTAACCGGATCGCCGAATCCACCTCGCTGGTCGCCAGCCTTTCGGCCGATGCAAGCCGTCAGGCCGCTGTCGGTCACGAGGCGGTAACGCATGCGATGGAACGGATGGCGGCGATTCATGAGACGGTTCAGCAAGCTGCCGAGCAGGTGAATCGGCTGGAGATGCACACGCGCAACATCGGGGGGATATCGAAGCTGATCGGCGAAGTTTCGAAGCATACGAACCTGTTGGCCTTGAATGCCGCGATCGAAGCGGCGCGGGCCGGCGAGCACGGCCGCGGCTTCGCGGTCGTAGCGGACGAAGTGCGGAAGCTGGCGCTGCAAACGAGCTCGGCGATTGAAGAGATTGAGCAAGTCATCGAGCAGGTGACGGGCGACACGCTCGTCGTTGTCGACACGATGCGAGCAAGCTCCGCGGAAGTCGAAGCTGGCCTGCGCAGCGTTCGCGAAGCGGGCATTTCCTTCGCCGGCATTGCAGCCGCCTCGGAGCGGGTAACGGGCCAGGTGCAGGAAGTGGCGGCGGCATCCGAGGAGATGGCAGCCGGCTCCGAGCAAGTCATCAGCGCGATGGAGCGCCTGCAGGACATCGCCCGCAGCAGCTCCGAGACTGCAACGACCGTTGCAGCCACGACGGAGGAGCAGACGGCATCTGCGGAGCAGATCGCGGTCTCCTCACGATCGCTCAGCGATATTGCGATTGAAATGAATGAATTGACGGCGAAGTTTAAACTATAAGAAGAACAAGCGAAAAGAACCTTCAACTCCACTGAATCAGCGGGATTGAAGGTTCTTCTTCTATCGGCTAATCGCCCCAAATTTCTTCCGGCGAGACGCCCAGCTCGGTTGCAATCAGATGGGCCGTCAGGCGCTGGGGCTTTCTGATTTTGCCGTTGCGGATATTGGAAATGGTCGTTAATGAGATTTGCGTTCGCTCGGCCAGCTGGGTGACGGACACGTTATTCTCAAGCATTAACAGCCGCAGCTTGTAGGCGGGATCTGCCTCTTGGGCTGAAAAATTGCCGATTCCTTCCGGGCTTGTTTCTATTAGTTCCGTGTTGTCGCTTAAGGATTTCTTCTCGATTGCGACCTTATACTTGGATCCGTGCATCGGGATCATGGAAAGGACCAGAACCGCATAGCACTTGAAGCAGCCGTCGACATGGTAAAACGGTTTGGCCAGGATCGTTGTCTGGAATTTATGTTCAAGGATTTGCAGCGCAAACGTGATTTGACCGGATTCCTGCGAATCTCGTAGCGAAAGCATGAAACCGCGGACGCGGTCGTAATCCTCTTGGGCCAGCATTTCCCTCCGGTTCAATAATGAAAGCCGGCTTCTATCGAAGGGAGGCTCCGCATGGTAATAACGCAGTGATTTCATCAATCCGGTGCTCGTAAAAATCGCGGAGCTCAAAATGCTCTTCTTATCCGCACGTTCGATCCACTTATACTCTGTTCGGTCATGCAGCGTGACCGTGTATTTCATGCCTTCCGATTGATTGATGCGCGTTACATAGAGCTCGGCGTAAATCGGTTTATTCTCGTATACGGTTAGTTTACGCTCGGCATTGACGGTGAACTGATTGTCTGTTATCGAACTGCACAGCCTGTCGATCAGCTCCCAGAGCTCGCATGGATAAAGGCTGGACAAGTCAGCCAAATTGCGGCCGACCAGTTGTTCGGACGAAAATCCGGATACATTGGTGAATGCACGGTTGATTCTGGTTATGGTACGCTTGTCTTGTTGCTGCCGGATGATCATAATGGCGTCGGTATAATAAAAAAATAATTCCTCCACGTTCATGCACCCCTGCTCTTGTTGTTTGTCCATTATAGCAGTAAACATTATGGAAGGGAATGGATGTCATGAAACTTATCACAAACGGCGATGCGGCTGCTGAATTGCTTCGGAGGTGCAGCTTTGCGGCATCGCATCGCGTTATCCCCTGGCGGGAAAGCTGGATTGATGGGCCCAGGCCGTTGAGGTGGTGGGAGGCGGAAGAAGCCGAAGCACGCGCCGCTTGGTTTGAGCGGGAGTTCGGCGTCCCGATGGCACGGTACATCGCGCAGTGCCGCGAGCAGCACGCCGAGCTGGTTCAAGGCGCTGCGGCCGGCGAGGAGCTTATGCTTTGGTTCGAATACGATTTATTCGACCAGTCCATGCTGGCTGCACTGCTATATCGGTTGTGGAGCTTGAATCGGCCAGCGGAAAAAACGGCGCCTCTGAAGCTCTCCTGGGTCATTGCCGAGACGGTCGAAGGCGTCCCGGATTTCCGCGGGCTCGGTCAGCTGACGCCGGAGCAGCTGACCGGATTGTGGCCGCAGCGCAAGCCGGTTAGCGAGAAGGAGCTAGCGGCCGGAGCCAGGGCTTGGGCGGCTTACGCGGACGGGAGCGCATCGGCGATCGAAGCATGGCTTCGCGAGGATGGCTCAGTCCTTCCCGTCATGGCTGCTGCGCTGCGCTTCGAACTGGAGCGTTTGCCTGCCTTCGCAGCGGACGGATTGGGCGTCGTGGAGCGGGAAACCCTGCGGGCGCTCGCTGCGGAACAGGCCATGACCCCGGACAAGCTGTTCGGCAAAGTGTCGGCAGCGCTGCCGATGCTGGGCATGGGGGACTTGTCGTATTGGTCTGTATTGAACCGGATGGCCGAAGGCGATCATCCGCAGCTTGTGATCGATGGGGAGGAGCCGCTTCCGGGCTTCGATTCGGTACATCCGATTGATTGGCGTAAATGGCGCATTCGCCGAGCGGCCTAATGATTTTTATGCGATCTGAAACGGAATGGGAAACTCAGGAATGGCTTGGCGCGAATTGGGCACTCTAATTGGGAGATGGATCATTTTGAAGTCTGAGAAGGATGTGCCTGATCGATGCAGAACGATACTGCATTATTTTTTCAATTCGGTGACAACAATTCCGCCTCGCTGGCGTGCAGTACGCTGCGGGAGCTTGGTTACGATCCTGTCATCCAGCAGGATGCCGGCGTCCATATTCACATGAGAGGCAGCGATCTCACCTCTGCTTTGGAAATCGCTCAAGCCCATGGCGGCCAGCTCGCTGTACAATCCTCCATTCCGGATATCGAGCTCACGAATAATGCCTACAATATGGACAGCATTACGATTCCGGCGCATGTCGTCAACGAAGATTTAATCGCGCAAGAGGAAGCGCAGAGCGGACTTCGGAACTGGGATGACGATGCCCCGCAGGAAGACAGCTTTATCCCGGATGACGGGTCGTACGGTTATTTCTCGGGAGACGTGCATACGTAAGCGATTTGTATTTGCGCTTGAAAAGCCGATCGGTAAGCCAATGCCGGTCGGCTTTTTTGCTGTGCGCGGAGCGTGACGGAGCGTCATTTATGCTATAATGCCGATATCTAGCAATTGGCAAGGAGCGGATGGCAGTGCATTCGATGAGGGGCGCGAACAACCGAACGGTCAAGAGCATGAACCGGACCGCGGCGCTTCAATATATCCGCAAGCAGGGGCAAGCCTCGAGGGCAGACATTGCCGGACATACGCGCCTCAGCTTCACGGCGGTCAAAAATATGATCGACGAGCTCGTTTCCTGCCGCTTGATCGGCGAGGTCGGCTACGACGAATCCAGCGGCGGCCGCAAGCCGCTGCTTTATAAATTAAAGGAAGACCGTTTCTACGCCATCGGGCTGCACCTCAGCGTTTCCCGCATTCATGTTGCCGTCCTTAATCTTGAAGGCAGCGTAAAAGCCCGCTTCGAGACCGAGACGGATCCGGATACGCTGCAATCGGATGCGATCGTAGGGCAGCTGATCGGCTGTATCGAGGAAGCGATCCGATCGTCCGAGGTGGAGCGGAGCCGCATACTCGGCATCGGGATGGCGATCCCAGGGCCGCTTGATCCGTTCGAAGGCATCGTGCTGTCGCCGCCGAACATGCAGGGGCTTGCGGGCGTTCCGCTGAAGCGGCGGATCGCGGACCATTTTGGCATCGAGACCTTTATCGAGAAAGACGCAGACCTGATTGCCCTCGGGGAATATTGGCACGGCGCCGCGCAAGGGAAGCAGAACGTATTCTATCTCGATGCCGATATCGGCATCGGAAGCGGCATGATTCTTGGGGGCAAGCTGCATCACGGCTCTCCCTACGGCGCCGGCGAGGTAGGGCATGGCACGATTCATCTCGATGGTCCCCGCTGCAATTGCGGGAATTACGGCTGCCTGGAGGCCGTCGCGTCAGGTATCGCGATCGAACGGCGGGCAGGGGAGGAAATCCGACGCGGCGCGGAAACGACATTCCGGGAACGTTATCTTGCGGATGAGAACTCCGTATCGATCTATACGATTCTGCAGGAAGCGAAATCCGGAGACCCCTTGTCAAATCAGCTTCTGTTGGAATCGGCACGCTATGTCGGCATTGCGCTCGGCAACGTCATTCATTTGCTGATGCCGGAGATCGTCATTATCGGAGGAACGCTTGCGCACGGTTACCAACCGTATGTCGAGCAAACGAGGGACATCGCCATGAACCGGATCTTCGCCGCCTTCGCCGACAAGGTCCGCATTCATAAAGCGGAGCTTGGCATGCTCGGAGGGGCAATCGGCGCGGGTACGCTGGTGCTGGAGCATTTCTTCGGCAAAGACGTAAGTGAATGGGCTGAATCGGAGCCGCCGCTGCTGCTGCAGGAATAAGGCGGCTCTTTGCTTGTTCGATTCTTAAATTAATATTGAAAAGTCGGCGAAATATTATTGACGGTTTTCTGGAATCGACTGTAGTATGTAAACTATAGTCGCCACTTTTTAATACCATATTAATAAGTTAGACAAATACGTTCTTCACCGAAAGGAGCCGATGGATTATGAATCAGCATCTGCATGCGCTCCACAGCAAGTATCCTGAGCTGGCGGTTTGTCTCGACGACATCCGGCGCAGCTTCGAGCTGCTCGAGGCCTGCTACAGGCAAGGCGGTCAGGTTCTGGTCGCCGGCAATGGCGGCAGCGCGTCCGACAGTGAGCATATCGTCGGCGAATTGATGAAAGGGTTCATGCTGCCGCGTCCGGTTCCGCAGCCGTTCCGGGATACCGTCCTGCAGTTGTTCCCGGATGAAGGGGAAGCGCTGTGCAGCGGCCTGCAAGGCGCTTTGCCCGCTATTTCGCTCGTCAGCCACGGCGCGCTCATGACGGCGTTCGCGAACGATGTGTCCGCCGAGCTCGTCTTTGCGCAGCAGGTATACGGCTACGGCCGACCCGGCGATGCGTTGATCGCGATCAGCACCTCCGGCAATTCCCGCAACATCTTGCGCGCGCTTCAAGTGGCCAAAGCGAAAGGGATGGTCAGCATCGGTTTGACCGGCGGCGCAGGCGGACAAATGAAAGCGCTTTGCGACTGCACGATAGCGGTGCCCGGTGAAGGGACGCCAGCTATTCAGGAGCGGCACCTGCCGATTTACCATACGCTCTGCATCATGCTGGAGGAGGCGTTCTTCGGATGAAGCTGACGTTTGCCGGCCTCGATATTGGCGGAACGAAATGCGCGGCGACGATCGGACGCTCGATCGGCGACAAGATTGAACTGATCGATAAGATTTCATTTCCTACCCCGCCGGAGCCTGAAGCCGCCATCGAGCGGCTTGGCACGGAGCTGGAGCTGCTGCTGAAAGGGCATCCTGCGGAGAAGGCCCGGCTGACTGCCATCGGCATCAGCTGCGGGGGACCGCTGGACAGCGGGCGGGGCTTGATTCTGTCGCCGCCGAATTTGCCGGAATGGGACCGAATCGATGTCGTATCGCCGTTCAAGCGGCGCTTCGGCGTTCCGGTCGGCTTGCAAAACGATGCCAACGCATGCGCGCTCGCAGAATGGAAGTGGGGCGCTGGCCGAGGGACGCGCAACATGGTTTTTCTGACGTTTGGTACGGGCATGGGCGCGGGGCTCATTCTGGACGGCCGCCTCTACGCCGGGACGAACGACAACGCCGGCGAGGTCGGGCATGTCCGTCTGGCAGAAGACGGGCCGGCAGGGTATGGGAAAGCCGGATCGTTCGAAGGCTTCTGCAGCGGAGCGGGAATCGCGAGGCTCGCGCAGCGAGTCGCGGCGGAGCGGCTCGAAGCAGGCGGGAAGCTGCCGTCCTTCTATCGCGGCGAGTGCGACAGCATTACGACCAAGGACGTCGCGGAAGCGGCGCGGCAGGGAGACCCCGATGCGGTGCGTATTTTCCGGGAGGTCGGCCGGATGCTTGGACGAGGCGCCGCCATGCTGATCGATATACTTAATCCGCAGCGGATCGTGATCGGGAGCATTTACGGAAGGCAGCAAGAGCTGCTTCAACCCGTAATGATGGAGGAGCTGCGCAAGGAGGCGCTCGGCGGATCGCTGGCTGCTTGCGCCATTGTGCCTGCCGGGCTTGGCGAACAGGTCGGCGATTACGCCGCGCTCTCCGTCGCCGGCAATCTGGTTGCCGGTCAATAAACAAACTCATGGGGAAGAGGGATGGTAGCGATGCGTAACGACATTCGTCTGCATATGATCGGCAATGCCCATTTGGACCCGGTATGGCTGTGGCAATGGCAGGAAGGGTATGCGGAAATCAAGGCAACGTTCCGATCGGCGCTCGACCGGAAGAAGGAGTTTCCGGATTTTATCTTCACATGCGCCGGTGCCGCCTACTACGAGTGGATTGAACAGAATGCGCCCGACATGTTTGAAGAGATCCGCGGCCGCGTACGCGAAGGACGCTGGGTCATCGTCGGAGGCTGGTGGATTCAGCCGGACTGCAACCTGCCTTCCGGAGAATCGTTTGTGCGGCATGGCTTGTACAGCCAGCGGTATTTTCGGGAGAAACTCGGCGTCACGGCAAAGGTCGGCTATAACGTGGATTCCTTCGGCCATCACGGCATGCTGCCGCAAATTTTAAAAAAAAGCGGCATGGACGCTTACGTCTATATGCGTCCCGGGGAGCACGAGCAGCATATGGACCGGAGCTTGTTTCGGTGGAGGAGCCTTGATGGCAGCGAAGTACTTACGTTCCGCATTCCGATCAGCTACAACAACTCGACTGCTACGAAGCTTGAGGATAAGGTTTACGGTAAAGCGTTAGAGGGCATGGCGCTGGCGGAGCAACATGAGCATAGCTTTATGGGCTTCTACGGGGTCGGGAATCACGGCGGCGGCCCGACGATCGCGAATATCCGGTCGATCCGCAAGCTGCAGGCGGAGCTCGGAAGCGGGCGGTTCCGGTTCAGCTCGCCGAATGCTTATTTTGATGAAATGCGTGAAAGCGGCCAGCAGTTTCCGGTCTACGAGAACGATCTGCAGCACCATGCCAGCGGCTGCTACTCCACGCACTCGGAGTCGAAGGCGCTGAACCGCAAGGCGGAGCACCGGCTGCTCGCCGCCGAGACATTCGGTACGCTCTCTCATTTGTTGACCGGCTATGCTTATTCAAGCGAAGAGATCCAGCGGGGCTGGAAGAACGTTATGTTCAACCAGTTCCATGACATTATGGGCGGCTGCTCCATCCGGGAAGCGTTCACGGACGCGCGGGAATCGTACGGCGAATCGTTGAATATTGCGGCGGTGACGCTCAATGCGGCGCTCCAGCGGATTTCGTGGTCCATCGATACGATGAAGCCCGAGATTGGGTCGCTCAGCAAGGACATGGACTGGGTGCTCTGGGAGCAGAAGGATGCCGGCGTGCCTGTCGTCGTATTTAATCCGTTGTCCTGGGAGGTTCATACGCTCATACAGGTGAATAAGCAGGTCACCAGCGTCTCCGATGACCAAGGCGAGGTCGTGGAGCATCAAATCGTGCGCGGCTCGCGGACGAACGGCAAAGACGATAAATACGATACCGCCTTCATGGCGCGTATCCCGGCGATGGGCTACCGGGTGTACTGGATCTACAAGCGGAAGGCGCTCGGCGCAGCGGCCGCTCCCGTCCATCAGTTGACCGCGGAGCCTGCGGCGCTCGAGAATGACTGGCACCGGATCGAGTTCGAGCCGCATACCGGGCATATCCGAAAGCTGTATGATAAAAAGCATGGCGTTGACGTCTTAACCGGAAGCGGGGCCGTGCCGGTCGTCATTGACGAGCATCACTGCGATACCTGGGCGCACGGCGTATTCGAGTTCCGCAACGAGATTGCGAGATTCGGCGATGCGCAGGTGAAGCTGCTGGAGGCGGGACCGCTGCGAGCCGTCATGCGGGTGACGAGCCGCTACGGGATGTCCGTGCTGCGGCAGGATTTCATTCTGTACCGCGACAAGCCGGGCATCGAAGTGAAGGCGAAGCTGGACTGGCATGAGAAGCACAAAATGCTGAAGCTTTCCTTCCCCGTGCGCGTCCGCGATCCGAAGGCGACCTACGAAATACCGTACGGCTACATCGAGCGTCCGGTGAACGGGGAAGAGGAACCGGGCCAGCGGTGGCTCGACGTCTCCGGCGAACCGGAGAATGGCGGTCTGCAGCGGTACGGCCTAACGCTGCTGAACGATTCTAAATACAGCTCCGACGTGCTGGGGAACGATCTGCGGATGACGGTCGTACGCAGCCCCATCTTCGCCGACCATTTCGGCGAGCGGGACGAATATTGCGAATACATGGATCAAGGGGAACAGCACTTCAGGTACATGCTTGTTCCCCACGCGGGCGATTGGCGCGATGCGGACGTATCCAAGAAGGCGTGCGAACTGAACGTTCCGCCGATTTATATCGTGGAAACGTATCATCAAGGTACGCTGCCGCAGATGTTCGAGGGCGTTCGGGTGTCGGCGGAACATGTCATCGTCACGGCGTTCAAGCCTGCCGAGGACGGCGACGGGTATATTTTGCGATGCTATGAGACCTGCGGGAGAGCCGGCGATGTTCGGATCGAAATTCCTGCGCTGGACCGGGTATGGACGGTGCAGATCGGCAAATGCGAGATCAAGACGTTCCGGATTCCCGCGGACTCGGACCGTGACGTATTCGAGGTGAATTTGATCGAGTTCTCCCTCTAATGCAAGAGAACCCTCGCTTGATTGCGAGGGTTCTCTTGCTGTTTCTGAATTATTCGCCGCCGGTTGCGGTCATCGCCGCGTGGCTGCCAGCCGTATAGCCGGTCGAAAACGCTGCGGTGATGTTATATCCGCCGGTGTAGCCGTGGATATCAAGAATTTCACCGCAGAAATAGAGCCCCTTTTTGCACTTGGATTGCATGGTCTTCGGATCGATTTCCTTCAAATTCACCCCGCCTCCTGTGACGAAAGCCTCCTCGATCGATAATGTGCCGTTCACCTTGATCGGAAAAGCCTTCAGCAGCTGGCATAGCTCGCGCCAATCATGCTTAGGAATATTGTCGTAGGTGACGTACGGGTCCAGCATCGTCGAGCCGAACACAATCGGCAATATCCGGTCCGGCAGGTACCCTTTCAGCACATTTATGACTGCTTTCTTGGCTTCCAGCTTCGCCGCATGCATTGTTTCATTATAGATCTCATCGACGTTCTTGTCCGGGAAGAAGTCGATCGTCAGCTGAACGGGCGATTGGGTTTTGGCCCGCTGCTTCACGACGAATTGGCTGCAGCGCAGCGCAATCGGGCCGGAGATGCCGAAGTGCGTGAACAGCATGTCGCCGCGGTGCGTGACGAGCGGCTTGCCTTTCTCGTTCAGCACGCTGAGCGTTATATCCCGAAGCGCAAGGCCTTGGACTTCGCGCTTTGCAATAAAATCCTCCTTGGAGGTCAAAGGCACCTCGGTCGGAAACAGCGGCGTAATGGTGTGGCCGGCCTCTTCCGCCCAAGCGTAGCCGTCGCCAGTCGAACCGGTGTGCGGAACCGATTTGCCGCCGACCGCGACGATAACGGTTTTGCTTTCGATTCGCTTGCCGCCAGCCAGCTTCACGCCCAGCACCTTCTCTTCGTCATAGAGGATGCCGGCGACGGGCGAATTGACAAGCAGCTCTACGCCGTACCGCCTCACTTGGCCGACCAAGGCATCGACAACCGTCTTCGCTTTGTCCGATACCGGAAACATGCGCCCGTTGTCCTCTTCCTTGAGCGCGATGCCTAATCCCTCAAAGAACTCGATAATATGTTTGTTTGAGAAATTGCTCAATGCGCTGTGCAGAAACCGCCCGTTGCCCGGAATGTTTTTAATCAGCTCGTCCGTCTCTTTATTGTTGGTGACGTTGCAGCGTCCGCCGCCGGAAATCCCCAGCTTGCGGCCAAGCTTATCCCCCTTGTCGAGCAGCAGAATCCTCTCGCCCTGCTTGCCGGCCGCCACCGCAGCCATCAATCCGGCGGAACCTGCGCCTACGATTATGACATCATATTCTTTCATTATACCTGACTCCTAAATAAGCGAATTTTCGCTAAAAAATTACCGAACCTGTGCGCGTTTTGCCGGTAATTATCATACTACCCCGATCCATTCGCGTCTACTCGACAGTATTATAGAAAACTAGCATTTTGATACATTGTAAAATGACCAAACCTGTGATTTAATCGGGATAACAGGTATTCTCTGATACAGAATATGGCATTCTAGTAGGAAGGGTGGGACTTGTTTTTGTGTGGAAGATGATGCTCCTGCAGGTGTTGGTTGCCCTGTTGCCCGTATTCGCCTTTCAAGTTTGGTACGATTATTCGAAACCGCGCAAAAATATCCCGATTTTCCTGATTATCATTTGCGGAGTCTGCGTGCTTCTAGGTCTTGGGATTTGTATTCAGCTTAAAGGCTTCGATCTGGATTACCATTACGCACCGCTCCTGCTCGGCTCGCTGTATGGCGGCATCGGCGTGTTTCTTTCGTTATCGACAATCTTCATGGCGTCCGAATGGCTGATGATGGACGGCATTTGGGGATGGATCGATATCGGCGGCATGCTCTTGCTCCTTGGGCCAATCATTCTGAAGTATCACAAAGGATTCATCGAATTCTCCCACAAGCGCAAGCTTGCGATCGTCATGTCTTCCACAGCGGTCATCATGCTGATTCGCGCTAGCTGCTTTTTCTTCTATTATCGGTACGAGCGGCCTGACTTGACTGCTTCCGATATCTATTACCTGCTAGGTCATGAACTGTTCTATTTTATGATCAATTGGATGATTCTCATCTTCTCGGAGAGCTTTATCCGCCGCCAAACGATCGCTCGCCATTACCGAGGCATTTCCAATAAATTTCGTATTGAGGTTCAGAAGCTTCAGCAATTCATCGATGAAACGCCGCTCGGCGTTATTTTCGTCGACCAACATGGCACGATTACGCATATCAACGAGATGGCCATCCATTTGCTGCGGGATAAATTCGGCGGCAAGCGAAGGCAGGAGCTGCTCGGCCAGCCGTTTACGATTTTGTACGACCATATAGAGAAGGACGTACTGGGCAGGCTGCTGTACCAGGCGCTAAACGGACATCGCATTACGACGGAATATGTGCAGGAGCAGGGCAAAATCTATGTCAACTCCGGCATTTGCGTGCGCGATATGCAAAATAACGAAATCATCGGGGCGGCGCTTATCGCCCACGACATCACGGAGCTTAACCGGCTGCGGGATGAAATTGGCCGAATGGAGCGTCTCAGCCTGGTCGGCCAGATGGCAGCCAGCATTACGCACGAGATTCGCAATCCGATGGCAGTCATTCGCGGCTTCGTGCAGCTTATGCGTGAGCGCAGCCCGGAAGAACAGCAGGAGTATTTCCGCATTGTCATGGACGAGCTGGATCGGGCCAATGCGATTATTAACGACTTCCTGTCGCTGGCGCAGAACAGGATTATTGCGAAGGAAAGCTGCTCCTTGCATGATATTTTGAACGAAATTATGCCGCTGCTTTGGGCCGATGCCAATCTGAGGGGGCAGTCGATCGAGCTTCGCCTTGCGGATCGGATTCCGCAGCTCATGCTGAACGAGAAAGAGATGAAGCAGCTAATTCTCAACCTGGCGCGCAACGGGATGGAAGCAATGGACCAGCACGGCGTCCTGACCATTCAGACGGAAGCGTTCCAGGATTATGTGGAGCTTCGCGTGAACGATAACGGAAGCGGAATTCCGAAGGAGAAGCTGGAGCGGCTGTTCGAGCCGTTCTTCACGACCAAGACGCGCGGAACCGGGTTGGGCCTGCCGCTTTGTCTCAGCATCATCGAGCGTCACGGCGGAAGGATTCACGTGGAATCCGAGGAATGCGTAGGCACTACGTTCATCGTGCGGTTCGATCGAAGCCGCAACTATAATGAAGCCGCCGCAGCGCTAAGCCGCGCATAGCTGGACTTAGATGCGCATCGCCAGCGCTGAACCGCGCAAAGCTGCGCTTGAAGGAGGTAAGGGCATGACGGAACCGATTGCCATCGGTCCATTGCGGCTGGATGCCATGATGCTTGCGGCGATTGGGTCGGCAGCCGCAGGGCTCGCCATACTGAAGCTGTGGCTGGCTCGTTCGCCGTTTAAGGAAGAGCGTTATTGGTTCGAGCTAGCGGTAAATGCAATGATCTGGATCTTGATCGGCTGGAAGCTGGCCTTCCTCTTACGGGAGCCCGAGGTGCTGTGGGAACGGCCGAGCGCGCTCATCATCGTTCGAGGGAGCGGTTCGGATACGGCGGTAGGAATGCTGCTTGCTATCGTCTACCTTGGCTATGCAACCCGGAAACGGCGAATCAAGGCGTTGAAGCTGCTTGATGTCTTGCCATTCGCTTTATTGCCTGCATGTATTGTATGGACGCTCATCACTGATAGGTGGTACGGAATCCCTTATGCGATTTTGCTTGCCGCTGTGTACGGGGTCTTGTTTCGCACCGGCGCCGCTGGCCGTGCCGGGAGCGGAGAAACCGCGTCGCTCGCGCTGCTTGGCACCGGCATCGGAGGATTGGTAGTCAGCTTGTTTGCGCCTTACCCTCCCGGCGAGCTGCCCATGCTGACCTTCGGGTTAACGACGCTGCAGTGGCTATTTATCCTGATGTCCTTGCTCGGCATCGGCTTGCCGACTCGCAGGAGCAGCGGATAAGCTTAATGGCGCCCGCGCATACTAGCCGTGGAAGGGGGTGCCAGCAATGGAAAACAAGCAGCGCGGCAGCAATGCGGCCGGTGTCCAAAATGCCGCAGCCAGCAAGCAGCGAGGAAGCAGCAAAGCACCGGAATCGGAAGGCTATGATAAAAAGCTAGACGGCCCCAATCGCCCTTCGACCTAAGGAGGGAATCGGCTATGAGCAAGAAGAAGGAGCGGGATTTGAGCGCTGCGCAAGGAGAGATATCCTCCTTCCCGCCAGCGCCCGGTAAAGACGATCCGGCTTTGGACCCGTTCGAAATTAATTTTCTTCCGGAATTTCAATCAGGCCGGGGGCCGCATGCCCCGTTCGTGAACGACAGCGGCGTCGTGATCGGCGATCACCAATACGAGTCGCCGGAATCTCCGCTCAGCCAGTGGACGGAGGACACGGACCCGGCGGTCATGGCAGGCAGCCAGTGGGTGCATCCATATAAAGACGTCGGCTTTCTGACCAGCGAGAACCGGGATTATTTTGAACAAGGGGTACCTCCGCAAGGGGGGACTTTCATGCATCCGGACAAGAATGCCGCATCCGGCATCGAGGAAAATCCTGAAGCCGCGGAGCGGTCAAAGGAGAAATAGCGAGCAATCGGGCAGGGGCCCGGTTGCTTTTTCTTTGCTTTCAAATTGTGCGGGGGGTATAATAGAAAGAAAAAGTCATGATTAAAGGAGCGATTATACATGTCGATGTCTTTTGAAAGATACATGCTGGATATGGTACAACCGATGCGCGACGATTTGACGCGTATCGGCATTGAGGAGCTTCGTACGCCTGAGGAAGTTGAGGCTAAACTGCCTGGCGCGAAAGGAACGGCGCTTGTCGTCGTAAATTCGGTTTGCGGCTGCGCAGCAGGCCAATGCCGTCCGGGCGTAGCTCAGGCGCTTCAGCACGATGTGACGCCAGATCACCTCTACACTGTATTTGCTGGCCAAGATAAAGAAGCTACCGCGAAAGCGCGTGAATATTTTGCTCCGTACCCGCCGTCTTCGCCTTCCATTGCCTTGATGAAGGACGGCGAGCTCGTACACTTCATCGAGCGCCATCAAATCGAGAACCGTTCGGCCGCTGATATTGCAGCGGATTTGACTTCTGCGTTCGAGCGTTTCTGCCGTTAAGACGTATTGGGGGACATGGGGATGAGCTTGCAGGACGAAATTATTCAGCAATTGGGCGTTAAGCCTGAGATCGATCCAGAGCAGGAGATTCGCAAGCGTGTCGATTTCCTGAAAGAGTATGTGCGCAAGTCCGGCACGACGGGGCTGCTGATCGCAATCAGCGGGGGGATCGACAGCGCGGTAGCGACTGGTCTCTGCAAGAAAGCAACGGATGAATTGACTGCCGAAACCGGCAGGGAATATATGACGCTGGGCGTATTCCAGCCTTACGGCGAACAGGTCGATATTTCGGACAGCTACGCGGTTGCGGAAGCGTTCGGGTTGAAGTACCGCGTGGAGACGAACATTCAAGAGGCTGTGGATGAGATTGCTCTTGAAGTCGAACACAGCTTGAAGTCGATCGGCATTTCGCGCCATCTCAGCCGCGGCGGCAAGGGCAACGTCAAAGCCCGTACCCGCATGGTGGCTCAGTATGCGCTTGCGTTCGACCTCAATCTGCTTGTGGTCGGCACGGATCACGCGTCCGAAGCCATTACAGGCTTCTTCACCAAGTGGGGCGATGGCGCCGTAGACATTACGCCGCTCAGCTCCTTGAACAAGCGGCAGGTCCGCCAGCTGGCTGCCGTAATCGGCGTGCCGGATTCGGTCATCACGAAGGCGCCGACCGCTGGCCTTTGGGAAGGCCAAACCGACGAGGCCGAGCTTGGCATCACGTATGATGACAACAGCTCGTATCTCGAAGGTAAGACCATCAGCGACGCTGCTCGCGAGAAGCTCGAGAAGCAATTTCTCAAAACCGCCCACAAACGGAACCCGATCCCGGGGATCTAGCGGGCATGAACCGCCCTGCCTAAATGGCAGGGCGGTTTTATGTTTTTTTTGCTTAAAACGGCATAGAAATAGCCCACCTGAGTCATTCAGGTGGGCTATTTCTTTTTCGCCGATGCTTCAAACTTCCACCAATAAAGGATTTCGCTCCCATTCTAGTGTATAATGGTTCGGTTGGTAGTTTTGGGTGAAGTTTTTTGTAAGGAAATTGAGAGCCAGGTAAAAATAATACACCAAATCCAAAAATAACAACCTTAAATAACGTGTCCTGCTTCGGTAATATGAATGTCAAAGCTAGTAAAAAAGGAATGGCTGATCGAGGAGGCAAAGTCATTGATCAAACTCATGGTAGTCGATGATGAGCGTTGGATCCGCGAAGGATTGAAACAGACGATTGATTGGGGCTCGTACGGCATTCAATTCATTGGCGACGCCGAAGATGGATGCGAGGCGCTGAAGCTGATCGAAGCCCATCTTCCGGACATCGTCATCTCCGATATTAGGATGCCCTCCATGGACGGAATGGAATTAATCGAAGAATTAGATAGACGGGGCCTGGGCATCAAGGTGATTTTTATTAGCGGCTTCAGTGACTTCGTTTATGCCCAGAAAGCCGTCAAGCTTGGCGCTTTCGACTATATTCTCAAGCCAATCGAGGAAAAGGTGCTCATGGAGGTTATCGAGCGCTGCATCGGCGAAATTACAAAGAAGAGAGAGCTCGCCATCAGGCTGGATGAGCTTTTGGGCCGGGTGAGAGAAAGTCTGCCCCTCGCCAGGCAGAAGCATCTGGAAATGTGTTTAACCCATCCTATTTCGGGCTCGGAATTGTTGTCCAAATGGGAGGCGCTTCGCATTGATTTGAACCCGAAGCGGCTCATCGTCCTGACGGCCGTTGTCCACGATTGGGGCGAGCGGAGCTTATGCAAAAGCGGCTCTTCCCAACTAAGATACGCGCTTGGAAACCTGATGGAGGAAGTGTTTCGCGAAGCGAACATCTCATGCGCGGCCTGTCTATTGCACGAGAATGAATTCGCGGATGTAGCGCTTATCAGCTCTTGGGAGAAGGAGACATCCATTCCCGATCAGGAAGCATGCCGCCTAGCGAAGCTTGTTATTGAAGACGCTCTTGAATTTCTGGGCATTCAACTCACAATAGGCGTCAGCGGCATGGGAGAAGGAACGCAACTCATTTTCGCATTTAGGGAAGCGCTTACAAACAGTGTGAGGTATCTATTGGATGGCACGGGACTGGTGTATGGTCCAGTCAGCACGGGTAACGAGGGAAAGGGAAAACAACCCGTGATGGTCACCGCGCGCATGACCCCGATGCCGATGAAAGCCGAAGCGCTCGATATGGCTTGGAGCAACCGCATTTTTCATGCCATCAAGCTCAAGGACGAAAGCCGATTATCCGAGCTGCTTGATCAGCAGATCGAGCTCATGCAAGCGCTGGTAAAACAACATTCGGCTCTAGCCGTTAGATGCGAGATGAACGCGCATATCGGGATTCTGTTATCCAAATGGCAGGAGCTGTGCATGGCGAAGGGAGGTTCGGAGCCGTGCCAGATCACGCATCAACAGAAGCTTCAGCTTTACCGCAGTTCATTCGCGACTTGGAAGAACGCGATATTAAGCGCCTTTCTCAAGAAAGATCGGCCTGTTTCCGGATCGGGACAGCGAAATACGATCGAAATCGCGCTACGGTACATTCACGATAACTATCACCGCGGCATCAGCCTTAATAACGTCGCCGAAACAATTTACATGAACCCTTCCTACTTCAGCAGGGTCTTTCATGCCGAGGTTGGGGAAACGCTGAGCCGTTATCTCATTCGCATTCGAGTCGCAAAGGCGAAAGAGCTGCTCGAACGGACTCCGCTTAAGATATACGAGGTTGCCGAATCTGTAGGGTATAAGGATTTTCGGCATTTCGTGAAAACCTTCAAGGAATCGGAAGGGATGACCCCTGCCCAATTTCGGAACTACGGCGCATAAGAAGAGAGGGATATCATCATACCGTCATTCATTGGAAAACTGAGGCATCCTACCGTCGGCGTGAAAGTTTTTGTGCTATTCGTTGCCAGCATGCTGATTATCATCACCGTGATGGGCTATCTCTTCTATGATAAGTCCGCGGAAATGATGGAGGACAAAATCGGCGGCATGGCGCTTCAGAGTGTGCAGCAGATGAGCAAACGGATCGATAACCTATTGGAAGGCTATGAGGATCGTTCCCTTCTGGTCGTTGGCAACGAGGAGATACAGAAGCAACTCTTCGGAAAGTTCTCGAACGCGTCGGAGCGGATACAGAATAACTATGCGAACACAGCCTTCTTATCGAATCTGGTGAATTCAAGAAACGATATCAACGATATTTACTTGCTGGGCGAGAAAGGCTTCTCGTTCCATTATTCGCCTAAGACTTCCTTTCCCGCGTATAATGCCTACACGAACGGATTCACGGAGGAATCCTGGTACAAGCAGATCCGGAAAGCCGACGGCGAAGTCGTATATTTTGGCATTCGCCCGTCGCTCGTCAGGAGCGGAGATCCGAACCCGGTATTCTGCTTTGGCCGCGCGGAGAAAAACTTCAGCACTAGCGGAGAAATCATCGGCGTGCTGGTCTATGAAATCGATCCGACGGAGATCATCGAGATTCTATCGGAAATCGACTATAACGGATCAGGGACGAATGTCATCGTGGACGGGCAAGGACAGATCGTCGGCGATAATGACGGGATGCGCTTGTCCAGCATGCTTGGCGTTCCGCTTGGCGAAGAGCGTCAAGGCATATTCAGCGCGCAGATGGACGGAGAACAAACGCTGGTTGTCTATAACCGTCTGGAAGCAAGCGATTGGACGCTTGCAGGCATGCTTCTGGGCACCGATTTAATGAAGGATGCGGGCAGTTTGCGGTGGTACGTTCTGTCCCTTGGACTGGCGTTCTCGTTCCTCGGCATCCTGTTTGCCATCTTTATCGCCTCGACGGTCCATCGGCCGCTGCAGAAGATGATTCGCGTCATGCGAAGAGCCGAGAATGGAGATTTCGACGCTCGCATCGAAGATAAACGCGAGGATGAATTCGGCTATTTGTTCACTCATTTTAACAGGATGGTCGCTCGCATCAAGGAATTGATCAATGAACTCTACGTGCAGAAGCTGCTTGAGCAGGGCCTTCAGCTGAAAATGCTGGGTTCGCAGATCAATGCTCATTTTCTGTACAATACCCTGGATTCCATCCACTGGATTGCCCGCATTCACAAGGTGGACGACATCAGCACGATGATATTCGGGCTGTCCAAGTATTTGCGGGTAAGCTTGAATGAAGGCAGGGACGAGGTCTCCGTCAGCGAGGTCGTGCAGCTGCTCGACAGCTATATTATGATCCAGAAGGTTCGCTACCAGGATAAGTTTTCGCTTCATCTGCATGTGGACCCATCGCTTGAGAGATACACGGTATTGAAATATATTTTTCAACCGCTTGTGGAGAACGCGATCTATCATGGATTGGAGAAAAAGTCGGGGAAAGGCCGTCTTGACGTCGCTTTTATTCATGAAGGCGAGTGCTTGAAATTTGTGGTTTCGGATAATGGCGCGGGAATCGCGGCAGACAAGCTCTCCGTTCTGCAGCTTATGCTAAGCGGCAAAGGAACGGAGGAGCACGATAATTTTGCCCTGCGGAATATTCATTCGCAAATCCAAATTGCTTACGGCGCCCAGTATGGCATCGAGATTCAAAGCAGGCCTGGCAGCGGCACAGAGGTTACGATGACGATTCCGCTCACGAAGAGAAATCAAACCAAGCATGCCAGCTAAACGTCTGACGCATATGGCCGCAGATGTAACCGATTCCGCGAGAATGGAGAGGGGATGGTTGTCGCGATGAAAATGCTTGTTCGAAATAAGAAGCTTATTTCTTTCATGCTTGTCCTCATAGTGATCGTGATCCTGTTAACAAGTTCCTTATTTGGAAATGGAACCAAATTCAGTTCGGAAGCAAGCGCAGGGCTGACGGAATTGCAGCATCATGCCAATAACAACGTGAAGCACGGCAGCGACCCCGTAACGATCAACTTCTGGTTTCCGTGGGGCGGGGGATTTCAGCAGGAATTTCACGACACGGTCGTCGTTCCGTTCGAGAAGGTAAACCCGGATATCAAAGTCAAAATGACCTTTGTCGAGAACTCTGATAATTCGCAGGCATCCGACAAATTGTTAACCGCGATTGCCGGAGGCATAGCGCCGGATGTCGCCATGATCGACCGCTTCCTCGTCGGCGAATGGGCGGCGATGGGCGCTTTGGAGGACTTGTCGTCCGACGTGAATCGAGACGGCATGGCGGGTATCTACTATCCAAACATATGGCCGGAGGCGCAATATAACGGCAAAACGTTTGCCCTGCCGTGGAACGTGGACAGCCGCGCGATGCTTTACAATAAAACGATGATGGAAGAAGCCGGCCTTGATCCCAATAAGCCGCCGACAACGATTGCCGAATTGGATGCCATGGCGGAGAAAATGTTCAAGCAAAACGAAGCCGGCACTTACGAGCAAGTGGGCTTTGTTCCTTGGATGGCCCAAGGCTTCATTTATGCGAATGGCTGGAATTTCGGCGGTCAATGGGAGAAGGAAGGGGAGCTGACGCCCAACGATCCCGAAAACGTCAAAGCCTTGGAATGGATGCAGCGCTATGGCAAGAAGTATGACACCAAGAAGCTGAAAAGCTTCTCGGACGAAATCAGGCTAGCCGGGGTGAATCCATTCGCCTCAGGCAAGGTCGGCTTCATTTATGAAGGCAATTGGCTGTTGAACGGGATGAATGACGTGAATTTTGAATGGGGAATTGCGCCTATGCCAACGGAAGAGGGAGGCCGATCGGTAACCTGGGCGGGAGGCTGGTCGTTCGTCATGCCAAAAGGAGCTAAGTATAAGGAGCATGCCTGGCGGTTTATTAAATACGTTGCAGGCAAAGAAGGCTCGCTTCTTTGGGCAGGCCGCGGCGAAACCTATGATCTGAGCAGCATTCCTGAAGTGAACAAGCAGCTGGGCTTGGACAAGAAGAAGAACCTCGATGTCTTCGTCAAGCTGCTTCAGCATGCTTATATTCGTCCGGTATCGCCGGTAGGCGGCTATATGTGGGATGAGCTGTACCGGGTGCAGATTCTGGCTATCAATTTGCAGGGGGAGCCGAAAGCGCTGCTGGACGAATTGAAACGGAACCTCGATGCCCACTTGAATGAAGTCAAGTCCGCAGAACGCAGAAAGACGGAGAATCCGTCGCAAAGCTCTTTATAAGAAATACGCAAGAGAGTCTATTGAACGAGATAGACTCTCTTTTTTTTATGAAAGCAATCGAATCAAGTCAAAATATTACACTAAATGCAAAGGCAGTCGCATTACGGCAGGAAATAAAAGCGTTTACACTGAGTACGTGTAGCGAATACCCAGTAAAAACGAGTTCATAGGAGGAGAAAAGAGATGGAAGCTCTATCATGGAGGCCGGGAATGATTAAGTTTTTCGTTGCTGCGCTGTCGGTAAGTTTGGTTTTGACGGGCTGCGGGGGGACGAATGGAGAAAGCGAAACAAGCGGGGCGAACGCGGAAGACGCAACGAGTACTGCTAATCCTGAAAACACGGCAAGCGCGGACAATACGGCAAGCACGGATAGCGGCGAGAAAGTAACGCTCGAATTCTGGGGCTGGGGAGGTAAATTCCAGACTGACTACACAAAGATCGTACTGAGCGAATTCGAGAAAAAGCATCCGAATATTAAGGTGAAATACATTCCCGAACAAGGGATCGAGAAGTTGACGACGCTGATTGCCGGAGGCACTCCGCCGGACGTAGCGATTCTCGACCGTTTCATGACGGGAGCTTGGGCGGCGAAAGGCTCGCTCGAGAGCCTGACTCCGTACCTCGAAACCGACAGCGAAGTAAGCGCGGACGATTACTACCCGAGCGTCTGGGCGGAAGCGAACTACAAGGGCGAATTATTCGCGATGCCGTTCGGTACGGATAACCGGGCGATGTACTATAACAAAACGTTGATGAAGGAAGCGGGCCTCGATCCGGAGAAGCCGCCGACAACCGTCAGCGAGCTCGATGCGGCAGCGGAGAAGATCTTCAAGAAAACGGGCAGCGGGTACGAGCAAGTCGGCTTTATTCCGTGGATGAATCAAGGCTTCTTATATACGCAGGGCTGGAACTTCGGCGGTGAATGGGCAAAGGGCGAGGAATTGACGCCGAATGATCCGCAAATCGTAAAAGCGCTGGAATGGATGGCCGGTTACGCGAAGAAGTACGATATGGCCAAAATCAACAAGTTCAACGACGTCATGGGCAAAACCGGCATCAATCCGTTCTGGACGGGCAAAGTCGGCTTCGTGTATGACGGCAACTGGATCCTGAACGATTTGACGAGCAACGCCAAGGTTAAACCGACCTTCGAATGGGGCGTCGCGCCGATGCCGGCCGAGGACGGCCAAACGCAAACCACGTGGGCTGGCGGTTGGTCTTGGGCTATGCCGAAGGGCGCCAAGCATCCTAAAGAGGCATGGGAGCTCCTGAAATTCATCGGCGGCTACGAAGGAACGCTGCTCTGGGGTAAACGCGCGGATGCCGGCAACGACATCACGGCGATGCCTCAAGTGAACGAGGAATTGAAGATGACGGAGAAACCGCAATTGAAGGTGTTCGTCGATCTGATGGAAATCGCGCATACGCGTCCCGTAACGCCTGCAGGCCAAAAATTGTGGGACGAATCGTTCAAAGCTTCGGACGCGGCGCTTAACGGTAAAGGCGAGCCGAAGAAGCTGCTGGACGAAGCGAAGAAGAACGTGGACTCGGAGCTTAAAAAGCTGACAGCCAAATAGATTCATGGAGAAGGAAGGGGTAGGAGCTGCTGCTACCCCTTCCTAATTTAAACGAATTGAATGACAAGAGGTGAGAATCTATGAAGCGGCATTGGGAAGATGCATGGAAGTGGAAGAAAGTCGTGCTGGTCACGATCACCTTTCTTGTCATTTCGGTCACCTTCGGCGAAAACCTGAACACGTACGCCAGCGAGCGTCTACGGGACCGCAATCAGAATCAGGGCGTCCCGCAAGCGGATTTGTCGCAGCTGTCCGTGGATGAAATTTTGCAGCCTACATACGGTAAAACGCTAGCTGCCTATACGGAGAAGGGCTATAAGTCTGCCGCTCCGTTTGAGGTCACCTTGAAAGCCGGCGAATACTCGGCATTCGGAGGCGCCAAGCCGGATTCCGATACGGTCGAAGGCACTTCTTCCGCTCTTGTATGGGAGGAAGACACGCAATGGCTGGAGTGGACCGTCGACGTGCCGGAAAGCGGGCTATACAGCCTCGCGGCGAACTATTATCCGCTAGCCGGGAAAAGGCTGCCGATTCAGCGCGAGCTGCTCATCGACGGGCAAAGTCCTTTCCGCGAAGCGCAGCGCATCTATTTCGCCCGCAACTGGATGGATCGCGGCGATCCGCTGCGGAATAACCAGGGGGACGACATTCGGCCGAAGCAAATCGAGAAGCCGCAGTGGATGGAAGTGCCGATCACGGACGGAAACGGCCTATACTCGGCGCCGTTTCAGTTTTACTTTGAAGCAGGCAAGCACGCGATCCGCATGAATTATTTGGTCGAACCGATGGCGCTGGATGAAATTCGGGTGATGTCTTCCGAGATATTGCCGGGCTATAACGAAATCGAGAAGGCTTATGAAGCACAGGGCTACGGACCGGTTGAGCAAGTCAATGTGAAGGTGCAAGCGGAGAACAATCCGATGAAGTCCGATCCGACGATTCGCCGGGAATCCAATGGCGATCCGTTAATGGAGCCGGCCGGAGACGGAACGAAGCTACTGAATGCATTCGGGGACTGGCGCTGGCGAAAAGGCGGGCAGAAGGCTTCCTGGACGTTCTCGGTCCCGAAGGATGGATTATACAAGATCGGCATGAAAATCGGACAATGGTGGGGCGATGGGTTACCGTCCTATCGTCAAATTCTTATAGATGGGAAAGTTCCGTTTCAAGAGCTGGCCGAATATCCGTTTTCCTACTCCCGCAACTGGAGAATCGAGACCCTTCGCCAACACGAGGAAGGAAGCGGGAATGAAGACCCGCTGCTCATGCATCTAACGGCAGGCGAGCATACGATCACGATGGTCGCGGTTATCGGCCCTTATCAGTCGATAATCGAAGGCTTAACGGCGGATACGCAGAAGCTGTCCGATCTTTATCGGCGCATCATTATGATCACGGGACCGACGCCGGATCCGAACTTCGAATACGAGCTGGGCAAGAAGGTTCCCAAGCTTATCGATGACTTGAAAGCGATCGCGGATGATTTGCTGGTCCAAATGGATGCGCTCAATGCCATTTCGGAGAAAGAGCCGAGCACGGTAAGCAGTCTTCGCATGATGAACCATACCTTCGAGAAAATGATCAAAAATCCCGACTCGATCCCAAGGCAAATTTCGGAGCTCAGCAACAGCCAAACCAGCTTAAGCACGCTATTGATGGGTCTGCAAAACGTGCCGCTCGTGCTGGACTATCTGCTGATCAGTTCGCCGGAGACCGAGTATCCGAAGGTGAAATCGAATTTTCTGCAAAAGACGCTGAGTACGTTCAAAAACTTCATCGCCTCCTTTAACAAGGACTATACGGGCGTCGGCAGCGTCTATGACAAAGACCAAGCCGCGCTAGAAACGGGGCCGGTTCTCGAGGTTTGGGTTTCTCGAGGCAAAGAGTGGGCGGAGATCATGAAGGAGATGGCGGAGGAGGATTTCACGCCGAAAACCGGCATACGCATCAATGTCAACACGCTCCCGGCCGGACAATTAAACTCGGGCTCCGTCAATACCCTGCTGCTTGCGGCAAGCTCCGGCAAAGCGCCTGACGTCGCAACAGGGGTCGATTCGCATTTGCCCGTGGAGTTTGCGATTCGGGACGCTGCCGTTGATTTATCCCAGTTTCCGGATTACGAGGAAGTCAGCAAACGGTTTTTGACGGGCTCGCTTATTCCTTTCCGCTATAACGGCGGGAATTTCGCTTTGCCGGAAACGCAGGACTTCAACGTGCTGGTTTACCGCAAAGATATCCTGAAGGAGCTTGGCGTAAGCGTTCCGCAGACGTGGGAGGACACGTACGCGATGCTGCCGATCCTGCAGCAAAACGGCATGCAAATGTATTATCCGATTTCGTCGCTCGGCTTCATGCCGTTCCTCTATCAGAACGGCGGCGAATTCTATCAAGCGGACGGCAAGAAGTCGGCTCTCGATTCGCCGGAAGCCTTCCAGGCCTTCACGGAATGGACGGAGCTGTACACCAACTATAAATTTCCGGTTACCGCCAACTTCTTCAACCGGTTCCGTACCGGGGAGATGCCGGTCGGGATCGCCGACTATTTAACGTACGTGCTGCTTTCCACGGCAGCGCCAGAGCTGATCGGCCGCTGGGGCGTAGCGCCGTCGCCCGGTCATGTAAAGCCTGACGGCACGATTGACCGCACGAGCGGCGGGGTGGCTCAGTCGGTAGCGATCTTCAAGCAATCGACGCATCAGAAGGAAGCATGGGAGTTTCTCAAATGGTGGACGAGCAAGGAGAGCCAGCTGCAATTCGGTCAGGAGCTGGAAGCGCTGCTAGGCGTCGAGGCCCGCTGGAATACGGCGAATATGGAAGCCTTCTCGCAGCTGCCATGGCCCGAGGATGATTTGAAGTCTCTGACGGAGCAATTGAAGTTTTACAAGGAACAGCCATACGTGCTAGGCGGCTACTTTACGCCGCGGAACATCGACAATGCCTGGAACCGCGTCGTTCTAGGCGGCATGAATATCCGGGAATCGCTGGAGCAGGGCATCAAGGATATCAACAAAGAGCTCAGAGCCAAACAAGAAGAGTTCGGATTCACTCCGGATTAGCAGTAGCGGGAGGAGGAGCGGTATGCAAAGCAGCGTGGAAGTGAATAGTCCGCTTCAGCTGAAATCACAGAAAGTAAGCCGATTCAAATTGTCCCAGGCGGGGAAGAAGGCTGCGCTCGGTTACTTGTTTCTCAGTCCCTTCCTCATCCTGTTCATCGTCTTTACGGTTGTCCCAGTCGTGCAATCCATCTATCTCAGCTTCACCTATTACAACATGCTTCAACCGGCGAAGTGGATCGGGCTCTCGAACTATAGCGTCCTGTTCCTGGAGGACGATATTTTCATCAAATCGCTCAAAAATACGTTTATTTTCGCCGTCATCGCAGGTCCGCTGAGCTACTGCTTATCTTTTCTGCTCGCGTGGGTGATCAACACGCTGCGCGCCAAGATGCTCTTCTCGCTCGCTTTCTACGTTCCGTCCATTACGAGCGGCATCGCCCTATCTGTCGTCTGGCTCTATATTTTCTCGGGAGACCGGTACGGATTGTTGAACAACTGGATGCTTAGCTGGGGCATGATCAGCGAGCCGATCCTGTGGACGACCGACCCGGATACGATCATGCCGGTCATTATCATCGTTTCCTTATGGATGAGCATGGGTACCGGATTTCTGGTCTTCCTTGCCGGCTTGCAGAACGTTTCGCCCGAGCTCTATGAGGCCGGATCCATTGACGGGATATCCAGCCGGTTCCAGGAGCTGTGGTTCATTACGCTGCCGATGATGAAGCCGCAGCTGCTGTTTGGCGCCGTCAATTCCATCGTTGCCGCCTTTGGCGTCTTCGACATCGCGGTGGCCATTGCGGGGATGCCGAGCCCGAACTACGCGGGTCATACCATCATTTCGCATCTCTTTGATTACGCTTTCATTCGTTTCGAGCTTGGCTATGCCTCTTCCATTGCCGTCTTCCTCTTCTTCGTGACGTTCGGCTTGGGACGCATCGTTATGAAACTATTATCATCCAAGGATCAATAAGGGGGCCAAAGGACGTGACGTTCAATTATGCGAAATTTGCGGCCCGCTTCAATAGGGGATTATTGTACGCCTTTATGATCGCCTTGGTCGGCTTTACGGCCATGCCGATTATATACATGGTTTCCACCGCGTTTAAGCCGCTCGATGAGCTGTTTCTGTACCCGCCGAGGTTTTTCGTCCAGAAGCCGACGCTGCGCAGCTTCTTCGACTTGCTTACCGCTACGGACAGCTCGATCGTGCCATTCTCTCGCTATATTTTTAACAGCGTATTCATTTCGGTCGCCATCGTGGCGCTCAGCTTGTTCGTTTGCAGCTTGGGCGCGTACGTGCTGTCCAAGTTCAAGCCGCCGGGCGCCGGCTTTATCTTCGCCGTCATTCTGTCGGCGCTGATGTTTGCGCCGCAGGTGACGCAAATTCCGACGTATTTGATCGTGTCCAAGCTCGGATTGGTCAATACGTACTGGGCATTAATTCTGCCGAAGGTCGCGGTTGCGTTTAACATCTTCCTGATGAAGCAGTTCTTCGATCAAATCCCCGATGCTTTGATCGAAGCCGCGCATATCGACGGAGCATCGGAGTGGAAGATCTTCTGGAGAGTCATTATGGCGGTCAGCAAGCCGGCCTGGGCAACCTTGATTATCTTTACCTTCATCGGCAACTGGAACGATTACTTCTCCGCGCTCGTGTTTACGACAAGCGAGTCGATGAAGACGCTGCCGCTGGCGATTCAGACGCTGGCCGGAGGACCGGGGGTTGTCGCGCGATCCGGCGCTCTTGCGGCCGGCACGTTCCTGGTTACGCTTCCGCCTATCTTAATCTTTCTATTATTCCAGAAGCTTATCATGAATACGATGGTTCATTCAGGGATCAAATCATAGGGGGTGGACGCGTTGATCAAACGCATAACGGAAGGCTTCATCGGCTGCTGCATGCTGTTTCTACTAGGCGCTTTACCCGCCTACGCCTTACCGCAAATGTCCTACACCCTTGATCCGATGTACGGCTATAAAATCCCGATTCCGCTTACGTATACGGTAGACAGCGTCATTCTCGATGTCGGCGAACCCGGCCTAAATAAACCAAGCGACTTGTTCATCGACGATAAAGGCGACTTGTACGTAGCGGATACGGATAACAATCGGATCGTTAAACTAAGCACCGCAGGGAAGGTGCTGGGCATCTTCGGAAAGGAACAGGGGGTTGAGCTCGACCAGCCGAGCGGCATATTCGTCGATCACCTGGGCGATATGTTCGTGGCGGACACGGGCAGCGGCAAGGTCATCCATTTGTCGCCGGAAGGGAAGTTTGTCGAGGAGTTCGTCAAGCCGGAGTCTTCCCTGTTGAGCCCGGATTTGGAGTTTGCCCCGGATAAAGTCATCATGGACCAGCGCGGCTATTTATACGTGCTGAATAAGACCGACTACAGCGGCTTCATGATGATCGATGCGATGAACCGGTTTCGGGGCTATATCGGAGCGAACCGCGTTCCGTTCAATTGGAAGAAGCTGTTGATCCGATTGTTGGCGACGCCCGAGCAGAGAGAGCAGCTGAACAATGCGGTTCCGCAGCAAAACTCGAATTTGACCATTGACGGCAAAGGCTTTATTTACGCGCCTACCGTACTTAGCGAAGGCGATCAGCTCAAGAAGTTCAATGCCATGGGCGAGAACATCTACAAGAAGCAGTTTTTCGGCGAATCGTCGATTGACAGCGGAACGCTGGAGAACCCCTACTTCGTCGATATGGCCATCGACCAGTATGGCGTCATTAACGCGCTGGATGCCATGTCCCGAAAAATCTATCAGTACGATCAGGAGGGGAACCTGCTGGCCGTATTCGGCGGTCAAGGCGATGCGAAGAGCCGGTTCGAATATCCGTCCAGCATCGTTGTCGATAAAGCAGGCAACATTTACGTGCTTGACCGGGACCGGAACAACATTCAAACGTTCAAGCCGACGCGCTTTGCGGAGCTTATCCACGAAGCAAGCCAGCTGCATTATAACGGACGCTATCAAGAAGCGCTGGTTCCTTGGAAGGAAGTTTTAAAGATCGATGAGAATTACCCGTTAGCCCATCGGGGAGTGGCGAAAGCGCTGATGAAGGAAGAGAAATGGCAGGAAGCCATGAAGGAATTCAAGCTGGGCGAAGACCAGGACGGGTATTCAAAGGCCTTTGCCGAGTACCGGCATGACTTCATGCGCCAATATCTCGGATGGATTATTATCGCTGCCATTCTCATCGTTTACGTCATTTATCTGATCGTCAAATTCATGATTCGCATCACGAACACCGTGATAAGGAGGTATGGCTTTTGAATCAAGCGGTCATGAAACAATCCGGTCTCCGTTCTCTTCGGCTTGGGGTAGCCATCCTCTTTCACCCGGTGGACGCCTTCGAGGAGCTGCAGAAGAACAAGCATTTGATGTCGGCATTCGTGCTGATTCTACTGACCCTATGCGTACGAATCGTTACGATCTACATGACAAGCTTCCATATCACCTCCCTGCAGACCGAATACGCGGACTTGAATTTGGAAATCATCCGGTTCGTCGTGCCGCTGATATCGGGAGTTATCGCTTGTTATTTGATTACGGCGATCATGGACGGCGAAGCTCATTTCAGCCAAATCTTGACGGCCATGTCCTACGCCCTCATCCCGTATATCGTATTTGCGATTCCATTGGCTGCGATCTCCTTAGTGATTTCAAGAGGCGAGCTTGGCCTATACAACAGCTTGAATCTCCTAATCTGGTTATGGGTCGCGCTGCTGATCTTCATCCAGTTGAAGGTGCTTAATGATTATTCCTTTAAGAAAGCGGTCGGCGTTCTCTTGTTGTCCGTGTTTGCTTTCATCACCTTCTGGGGAACGGTCGGCCTCGTCTTCTCCCTGACGAATCATGTCCTGCAATTCGTACGTGAAGTCGCAGTAGAAATTCGATACTTATGGGAGAATTAAGGGGGTACCATGATTAAGAGACTAGCAAAACGAAGACTGTTCAATGCGGTTATTAGCTTAATCGTTGGGGCGCTTCTCCTCATAATCGCCTTACCGTCGCTGCAAAGCGCCGTAGCGCGCGCGCAGCAGGAATTGAAGCCGAAGAACGAGGTTGTGGAGGCGGCCGCCGACGAAACACCGGTCGAAGACGTACAGCCCGCGGAACAAACCGCATTCGAGAAAGTCGCGGAAACCGACCGCCTGGAGCTGTATTTCCGTTCTTCCGATTCCGCGATTGAAGTGAAGGATAAGAGCAATGGTTATACGTGGAAATCGGCCGTACCTCTCGAGGATGCGGCAACGGACGGGAATGATCTATGGACGGCCAGCAGTCAGTCCATCTTCCATCTGACGTTCACGGACCCGAATCTGCCGGCGCTCGAAACGCAGGAAACCAACTCGATGCTCGAACAGCCGAAGATGACAGCGAAGGCTCTGAAGGACGGGATTTCCGTTCACTATGAGCTGCCTAGATTGCAAATCAGCTTCGATATGAGCTTTCAATTGAAAGGAAACGCCCTGGAGGTCACCGTCCCCGGCCAATCGATCAAAGAAGCCAAGAATAACTGGCTGATGGCGATAGCGCCGCTTCCGTTCTTCGGAGCGGCTGCGGACCATGAGAAAGGGTACGCCGTTTATCCCGATGGCCCGGGCGCGCTGTCGACCTTTAAGTCGAACCACCCGAGTTATTTGAATCCCTATCGCGCGAGCGTGTACGGTCCGGATACGATCACGTTCAGCAACTATCAGCGGCAGCAGAATGCGCTGCTGCCGATATTCGGCTTGAAGGTGAATGACAATGCGTTCCTGGGCATGATTACGAAGGGCGAGTATGACGCGAATATTCTCTATTCCCCAAGCGGGTACTTAATTAATCTGAACCGGGTTTCTTCGGAGCTCGTCTATAGGCGCGAGTATGAAGCGGTCAAGAAGGACGGGAATTTGACCAAGAAGCCGGAGAAGGAGCTGCTCCGGGAAGACCACACCATCCGCTATGTATTCTTCAGCGGCGAGGAAGCGGATTACAGCCATATGGCCTCCGCATATCGGCAATATTTAGTCGACGAACAAGGGGTTGCTCCGCTCATCAAGAAGGGAGATCCGCTTCCGTTCGGGCTTGATTTGCTGATGGGCATTAAGGAAGGCCAGATTCTGTTCGATCATTTCATTCCTACGACAACCTTCGAAGAAGCGCGGCAAATTATGGAGGATATGACGAAGCGGGGCGTAAATGCCATCTCTGCCAATCTGCTGGGCTGGACCGGCAGGGGGTATCTGGAATATCCATCCGGCTACAAACCATCAACGAAGCTAGGCGGGGTAAGCGGATTGAAGCAGTTAAGCGCTTATGCCAAAGCGAATAACTACCAGCTGTTTCTGCAGGACAATTATATCATGGCCTGGAAAGGAACCGACGGCTTCTCCACGCGCAGCGACGTCGTCGTCGGAGCGAATCATTTTGCGGTCACGGATCGTTACAGCGAGATGTTCTACTTGAATGCGGGCAAGCAAAATGAACGGTTTCAAGACAAGATGCTTGATCCGCTGAGCAAGCTGGATATTACCGGCATTAATTTCGACGGCATCGGATATATGGACTACTACGACTATAACAAGGATTATCCGCTGAATCGGGAAGGAACGGCCGCCAAGTGGCTGGAGATGATGGGCAAATCCAAGGATCAGTTCGGCGGAGCAGCCGCTATCGGGGGCAACGGATACACCATTCCGGCTTCGTCCCGTTTGTTCAGCATCCCGATGGAAGACAGCGGCTATTTCTTTACCGACGAAACGATTCCGTTCTACCAAATGGTCGTTCATGGGCTGATTCCTTACTCGGGCGACGCGCAAAATCTGTTCTACGATCCGCGTCTGCAGTTCCTGAAGATGGTCGAATACGGCTTCATGCCCTACTACCAATTTACGATGAATCACTCCGAGGATCTCAAGGACACCTATTACAGCGACCTGTTCAGCTCATCCTACCACAACTGGGTCGATCAAGCGGTCGAACAATATAAAGAAATGAGCGGGAAGCTTCAGCCGGTGTGGTCCCAAACAATGAAGGAGCATCGCAAGCTGGAGAAGGACGTCTATGAGGTCGTTTACGAGGATGATACCCGCGTGATCGTCAATTATTCGCCGCGAGAGGTTAAGATCGATGATCTTATCATCCCGGATAAAGACTTTATCGTCGTACGGAAGGAGGGATAAGCATGAGCGGGCGAAGAGTGGGTTTGGAAAGGAAGAAAATGCTGGCCGGCTATGTGTATATCGCGCCATGGGCGATCGGCTTCGCATTGTTTATGTGTTATCCCTTGATCTATTCCCTTTGGCTAAGCTTTCATGAGGTCGTAGGCGTTGGAAACTTCGAGCTGGAATCGGTGGGCTGGGACAATTTCAACAAAGCTTTCGTTCTCGATACGCAGTTTATTCCGCTGTTTATCTCGGTCATTCAGGATGCCGTCATCAATACGCCGCTTATACTTGTGTTTTCGCTGTTTATAGCAATCCTGCTGAATCATAACATTAGAGGCCGCGCGTTCTTCCGAGCGGCATTCTTCCTGCCCGTGTTGATCGGCTCCGGCTTAGCGATGCAGCAGCTGCTGTATGCCGGCGTAGGCAAGGATACGCTGGTCAACGGGATCGGCGTTCCCGACGAAGTGTTTCTGTATATGGGACCGACGTTCTCTCAGATCGTCTTTGATATGTTAAGCCGGCTCACCATCATTTTCTGGAAGACGGGCGTGCAAATTTTGCTATTCTTGGCCGGATTGCAGGGCGTTTCCGTGTCGTTGTACGAATCCGCAAGATGCGACGGCGCAACCGAGTGGGAGATGTTCTGGAAAATAACGCTGCCGCTCATGACGCCGATCATCCTGCTTAATCTGGTCTATACCTGCGTCGATTCGTTCACGGATATTAACAACAGGATGATGATTTATATCAAGGATACGGCCTTTACCAACATCCAGATGGGGTACGCTTCCGGAATGGGCTGGATCTACTTCATGTTCATCTTTATCCTGCTCATTCTCGTATTTGTTTCTACCAGACGTTTGGTTGTGTATACAGGCGAAAAATAATGCAGGAGGTGATATCCGCGTGAAGTCGATTCCGATTCCGAAGTCCGAGCAGGGCGTAACCGCCGTTAAGCAAGCAGCGGTCGGAAGCAAAGTGAAGGCGATCAGAAACCACAGCTTGGTAAGCCGGATAGGGAGCAAGAGCCGCTGGATCTCGCTGATCTATCGAACCTTCGTCTATGTCATTCTGATCGATTTGGCTTTCGTCTTTCTCTATCCTTTTATCTATATGGTTGCGACCTCGCTCAAGCATCCGGTGGATCTGATGGATTTTACGATCAAATGGATTCCGACGAGTCTAGCCTGGGAAAATTTCTATTACGGGATGAAAGGCTTGCAGTTCATGACGCACTTCAACAATTCGGCGCTGATCGCCGTCCTGAGCGTAATCGGCCAGGTGCTGTCGTGTTCCTTTATCGCGTATGGCTTTGCCCGAATTAAATTTCCCGGCCGCGAGTTCTTGTTCTTTATGTGCATGTTCACCATGATCATCCCGCCGCAGACGCTCATCGTGCCTCTATTCATGCAGTACAAAACGATGGGCTGGCTGGACAGCGTGCTGCCGCTGATCGTGCCGTCCTTTTTCGGAAACGGGCTTCGGGGCGCGCTGTTCATCTTCATCTTCCGCCAGCTGTTCCGCGGTCTTCCATGGGAGCTAGAGGATGCTGCCCGCGTGGACGGATGCGGCAGCTTCAAGGTGTATTGGAAAATCATACTGCCGCTTACGCCGCCCGCTATCGTCGTCACGACGCTGCTGTCGCTCGTCTGGCATTGGAATGATTTCTTCGAGCCGTCGATTTACTTGACATCCGAAGAGAAATTTACGCTTCCGATGATGCTGCCGCGCCTCTACCAATCGCTGGATACGTTAACGGGCAGCAGCTTCGAGGTATTCAGCTTGCCCGTTGTTATGGCCGCTACGTTCATGGCTCTGCTTCCGATGCTTTTCGTTTATTTCTTCCTTCAGCGTTATTTCATTCAAGGCGTGGAGCGTTCGGGATTGGTCGAATAAGGAGCGGGATGCTAGGTTTGGCAATACATTCTTGATGTGGAGGTATAGATATGAATAAAGTGCGCATAGGGTTCATTGGTACGGGAGGCATCGCAGGGTGGCATGCCCGGCAGCTGCTAGAGCTGACTGAGGCTGAAATCAAGGCGGTAGCCGATACCAGCAGCGGGAACAGGGAAAAATTCCTTGAGAAGTTCAGCTTGAACGGTGTGCTGCAATTCTCGGATTATCAAGAGATGCTGGAGCAGGCGGATATCGATGCCGTCGTGATTTGCTCCCCGCACACGCTGCATTTCGAGCAGGCGCAAGCCGTGCTCCGCAAAGGGCTGCACGTACTGATCGAGAAGCCGATGACCTGCTCGTCCGAGGAGGCGGAGCAGCTGATCCGGACCGCGGAGCAGTCGGGCAAAATCATGCAAGTTTCCTACCAGAGACATTTTCAGCCGGAATTCTTATATATTCGGAATATGATCGCCAGCGGCGAAATCGGCAAAGTCACTTCGATTACGGCTGCGCTTTACCAGCAATGGCGGCAGGGAACGCCAGGCTCTTGGCGGGCAAACCCGGCGCTGTCCGGAGGCGGCTTTCTGATGGACTCGGGCAGCCACATTATCGATGTATTGCTGTGGACGACCGGACTTACGCCGATCGAAGTAAAGCCACAGCTGCATATGCACGGGGCGGACGTAGAGATCGATACGTTTACGTCGATTCGTTTCACGGAAGGAGCCGTTGCCGGCTTGAACTTGGTCGGTTATGCGCCATGCTGGCATGAAACCTTCGTATTCTGCGGAGAGAAAGGCGGCATCTTCTACGATAACGGAAAGATCACGCTGCGCCGCCTTGGACAAGAAGCGATCGTGCCGGAGCTGCCGCAGCAGACGACCAATCAGGATAAAAGCTTCATCGATGCCATTCTCGGGCGGCACGAGGTGCTTGTTCCGGGCGAGTTTGCCTTGAAGGTCGTGAAGCTGTCGGAGATGATCTACCAGGCTGCCGGCTACGATCCGCTTGCAGACGCGGCATCGAAGGAAGAACAATCGGCTTGAATCCGGAACGAAAAGGCAAGCAGCGGGGCTCCGTTTGCTTGCCTTTTTACTATAGGGGGCGATGTCACGATGATATTCGCACAGCGTTATATGATGCCAAATCTCGGTGAGTTGTTGCTTTCACGGGAGAATTATAAGCCGTATCCGACAATAGCGGAGCGTCGTCTATGGGACGACCTGCCGCAAAACCTCCGAGCCTACTGGATCAATAAAGGCGCCGGAAAGCTTGGTCATGAATGGAATACCTTAACGGCCACCGCGTATATGGATTACAGCAGAACGGGAAATCGGGAAAGGTACGATACCGTTTCGTGGGAGAGAAGAGCGGCTCTGGCTTCATTGGTCATCGCGGAATGCATAGAGAACCAAGGGCGATTTCTGGATGACATCGTCAACGGAATCTGGTGCATATGCGAGGAAACCTTTTGGGGGATTCCCGGACACGGCTACATGATGAAGAGGAAGGACCCGCTGCCGGACGTATCGGAGCCCATTATCGAATTGTTCGCTTCCGAGACGGCGTCACTGCTCGCCTGGACGCATTTTTTGCTCCAATCCGAATTGGACGGCATAAGCGGGTTGGTTTGCGAGCGCATACGGCTTGAAGTCAGGAAGAGGATTCTTGATCCGTATTTGATACGGGACGATTTCTGGTGGATGGGCTTTAATCAGGAAAGGATGGTAAACAATTGGAATCCGTGGTGCAATGCAAATTGTCTATCGGCCTTCCTGCTCTTGGAGGACGATCGCGAACGCCGTGAAGAGGCGGTAATCAAGGCGATGCGCAGCTTGGACCAGTATATGGGCCGTCTCCATTCAGACGGAGGCTGCGAGGAGGGACCGAAGTATTGGATATACGCCGGAGGAATGCTGTTCGATGGCCTGGAGCAGCTTTACGGCATCTCGGCCGGCCAAATAAACGTATACGAAGAGCCTCTAATCAAACAGATCGGCCGTTACCTATATAAAGCTTTTATCGATGGTTCCTTTTATGTTAATTTTGCGGACAGTGCGCCTGCCGTTGAGATCCCTGCAGAGCTTGTCTATCGATATGGTCGGCGTATCGGCGATGAACGGCTTTCGGAATTGGGAGCACGGGTACTAAAAAAGAAACAGGAGGAAGCTACTGACATCGAGTTCTCCTCCATGTCCCGCCTATTGCCGGCGTTATTTCATTACGCGGAAGTCGAGCAATATACGGGAGAAGCTCCTTATCTTCGAGATGCATGGCTGGATGGCATTCAAATGATGGCGGCAAGAGAGAGACAAGGGTCGTCCAAAGGGTTATATCTCGCGGCTAAAGGCGGGCATAACGATGAAAGCCATAACCACAATGACATCGGTCAATTCATCGTATACTGCAACGGTTCTCCGATGATTGTCGACCCCGGTGTTTTGACCTATACCTCGAAGTCTTTCTTTTCCGAGCGCTATACGCTATGGGCGATGCAATCCGGCTTCCACAACGTGCCTGTCGTTAATGGAATTCAACAAATGCATGGAAGACAATATCAAGCTAACGATGTCGACTATAGGCTTGATGATCAAGCTGCATCGTTATCGATGAACATCGCGGGAGCCTATCCGGATTTTGTCGGGATAAAAAGCTGGAAACGTACAATAAGTTTCAATCGTGGTTCGGATCCGTCTATCGAGATCAAAGACGAATTTCTTTTGCAGCAACGGACGGTTGATGTTATGTTGATTCTGATGACGACTAGCCTTCCACAGGCTGAAGAGATCGGGAGTTATATCTTGCAAGATGAGAATCGCAATAGGGTAAGCATCCGCTATAACGGAGAACAGTATGCTGGATCGGTAGAGACCATTCCGCTTGAGGATGACATGATGCGGAAGGGTTGGGGAAATCAACTGTACCGGATTAAACTAAAATTAAAGAGTCCAATGGATCAAGGCGAATGTGTCGTTCGAATAAATCGAATTCGTTGACGAGGTGACATGATGGTCGAGGACCTCATTAAGGATTTGCTGCTAAGACAATATTCGCAGGCTGCGGAGGAGATCGAGTTGATTTCCTACAGCAGCAAAATGGTCTACAAGGTTCGTCTTGCGAACAAGAAAAATTATATTTTCGAGCTTTTCATGAAGAAGGACCAAGAGGACAGCACGTCAAACGAGGATAACGATAAATACTTTACGATGGAAGCAATCGTTTCCGAAGCGCGCATCCTCCATGTCTTGAAGGAGAAGGTTCCTGAGCTTAAGTGTCCATCCCCTATCGCAAATAAGGAAGGGAAATTGCTGTCATCCATTACCGTGAACGGAACAAGCTTGCCATGCTTGTTAAGAACCTATATTGCCGGCGTTGAGCTGGTGAAGGGTTCGCCGGCATATGGTAAACAGGCTTACGATGCAGGAGTAGCAGCTGCGAAGCTCCACCATTGTTCGATTCAACACATGCAGAGCGAATATAACAACAGGCCTGTCCACAGGCAGAGCTATGTACAAAACATCATCGAAACCCTGCGACGGGGTATCGCTGTCGGGACGATTACGACAGCTCAATATACGATCGTGAAAGATGCGCTGGCCTTTATCAAACGAAGAATGGATGAGTTGGATCAAAGCCCGGACAATCTCGGCATCGTCCACACGGATTTGCGCGATGCGAACTTTCTGACTGACGGAGAAACCGTGATTCCGATCGATTTCGGGAGATGCGTCTACGGCTACCTTCTATACGACTTAGGAGAAATGTGCGCGCATATGGGAGGAGACACCAGCGATATTTTGCAAATCGTGAAAGGCTATCACTCGATACGACCGCTTAACCGGTATGATATCGTCACCATCGAAGCATTCAAAATGCTGTTTATCTTGAGCGTTGTTGCGGAATTCATCTTACAGACGGACAATGCTTATGTTTACGATACGTTGGAAAAATTGACGGGGAAAGATCTGGTTCATCTGCTAAATGGTGAGCCTGTTATTGAAGGCATTAGAAGTATTTTGTAGCGAGGAAAACGGCGGCCTTCGTCATGGCTGCCGTTTTTGTTTTGCTCCGCTTGGCATGCCAGTCCACTCACCTCCGATACGCGCTACGAAAAGTCATGCCGCTCATTCCCGAAATATCACGCATTAACAGGAAATGCCAAGCTAACATGCAACTCGATTGGTCAAAGTGGTATGATAGAAGAAGCTAAGTCCGGATGAGTTCAAACGAAACCTCATGGGGGAGGAAACTCACGACATGCATGCTTCAGTGTGGAAACATCGCAAACCATTGATTCATTCAAGGAAGGCGTTGGCCGAAGGACAGCTGACCGTCGGTTTTATCGGCGGCTCCATTACCGACGCGCGCCCGCGCCATAATTGGCCGGAGCCTGTCACCGCTTGGCTGGTGGAGAAATTTCCGCAAGCGCGAATCATCGTCGAAAATGCCGCCATCGGCGCGACAGGCAGCGAGCTTGCCGTCTTTCGGGCGAAGCGCGATTTGATCGACCGGGGCTGCCATCTTGTATTTATCGATTATGCCGTGAATGACTATGGAGAACCGTCTGACAAAAGAAAACGCTCGAGAGAAGGCTTGGTCCGGAAGCTGTTGGCTGAGGACGGCCGCGATGTCGTGCTCGTACATACGTTCATGCAGGACATGTTCGCCGTGATGAACGAAGGCGGCATGCCGGATTCGATTGCGGAGCTTGAGGAGCTGGCCGATCAATACGGGACAGGCTCCGTATGGATGGGGCTGTACGCCCTGGAGGAAGTACGCAAGGGCCGGATGCGCTGGGAAGAATGGCTGCCCGACGGCTTGCACCCGACACATCGGGGGAGCCTGAGCTACGGTCAGAGCGTGATCGCGTTTCTGGAAAAAGAACTGCTAGTAGAAAGTGCGGTCCCAGACACAACCATCGTTCGCGAGCATGTCCTTCCCGCGCCGCTGCACCATCAGCATTGGGGCGAGTCGGTGCTGCTGCCGCTCGCCGAAGTGCAAACGAGCGGCCCGTGGGTCATCCGCCGCTGGCCTTACTACGAATGGATCGACCGTGTGCTCGAAACCGCGGCGATCGGAGCGAAGCTAGCGTTCACGTTCGAAGGGCGCGGGTTGTCGCTCGGCTTCGATTTCGGCAAAAAGTCCGCCGAGTTCCGTTACCGCATCGACGGCGGCGACTGGATCCGCGTTTCGCGTGACCGCCCGGATTGGTGCGGCGATGATGGCTGGTACCGGGCCTGTTATCTCGGCGAAGAGCTGCTCTCCGGCGTCCATCGCTTCGAATTGGAAGTTACTCACGGCGACCGTCCGGAATGCCGGGGCACCAACTTTAGGCTGGCGCACATCGGTATCATCCGCTGACAATAATCCTAGCCTTCTTTTGGAGATGAACATGAACGCTAACCGTATGATCAGTACGATTCTAATCGCTATGCTATGCTTGTCGATGACAGCATGCCGTACCGGGCAGCCCCAAGCCGAAACACGAACCGAGTTAACCGTTTCGGCGGCGGCAAGCTTGAAGGATGCACTAACCAAGCTAAAAGCGAGCTATGAAGAGCAGCACGGGGATGTCCGAATTGCGTTTAATTTCGGATCGTCGGGCACGCTCCAGCAGCAGATCGAGCAGGGAGCGCCGGTGGATCTATACATATCCGCCGCCCAAAGGCAGATGGATGCGCTTCGCAGTAAGGGGCTTGTCAACGAAAGTCCAATCTTGCTGCGCAATGAGCTGGTTCTCATCGTGCCGAAGGCAAGCGGGAACGCCGTCCCTGCGGACCTTGCCGCGCTTTCGGACACCGCCTACAACAAAATCGCCATCGGCGAGCCGGACAGCGTCCCCGTCGGCACGTATGCCGAACAATCGCTGACGTCATTGGGATTATGGGATTCGCTTATGCCAAAGTTCGTGTACGCAAAGGACGTTCGGCAAGTGCTTTCATACGTGGAGACTGGAAACGTCGATGCCGGCATCGTCTACGCTACGGATGCGATGACATCAACTGGCGTGAATACAGCGTTCACGATCGCAAAAGAAACCCATAAGCCGATCATATACCCGGCAGCGGTCATTAAAGGGGCCGAGCACGAAGAGCAAGCCGAGGAGCTGCTGGCCTATCTGCAGGGCACTGAAGCGGCTTCAGTTTGGACGAACTACGGATTCCTGCTGCCATAAGCGGCAGCAGCGATGCTATAGACAAGAAATCGTTAAAGAGCAGGTGAGAGCAGTGATTATCGGAATCGGACATGATATCGCATCGCTGGACCGGATGGAACGTATGCTGGCGGGCGAGGCCGGCCTCAAGTTTCAACGCCGGATCTTGACCGAGCGAGAGCTGCAGTTATCCGCTGCCTCAAACGGGAAAAGGCTTGCGGAGTTTACGGCAGGCCGGTTCGCGGTGAAGGAAGCGGTGTCGAAGGCGTTCGGCTGCGGCATTGGGAGCAAGCTTTCTTTTCGCGATATTGAAGTGGACCGGCATGAAAGCGGCAAGCCCGTATGCCGTTTAACCGATGACGCTTGGGAGCGGCTCGGCTATGCTGCGGAGAAGACGGCGATCCATATTACGATTACGCACGATCAGTCGCTTGCCTCCGCCTTTGCGGTCGTGGAGCGGCTAAGCTGAAAACGCGCGCATACCGTCGTCACCTTTTGCCCATAATTGGAATAAACCAATAGGAAGCAAAACGGGTGGAAGGACGGTGCCGAACCCATGGCAGCTAACGCTGATAGAAACGCGAAGCGGTATTATAAGAGCGGACAGTCTGTACCGCTTGACGGGATGTACGGAGATATGTGGGGCGGCTGGCTTCCGCTTATGCAGGGCGACCTGTTTCCTTCACATCCGACGATGGGCGCATCCAAATGGTCATACGAGGGACCGCTTGCGACCGGCCTGCCCGAGCTGCGCAAGGGAAGCCAACGCCTGCGCAAATAATGAAACCTAAAACAGACCCCCGCGTACAGCAGATAAAGCGCTGCAGCAGCAAAGGGTCTGTTTTCTTATTTTTTGGAGCTGAGCCAATTCGCAAGCTCATCGACTTCATCTGCGGACAGCTTGCCGGAGAAAGCGGGCATGCCGCCGCCGCCCTTCTTAATTTGAGTGGCGATCTGTTCCTTCGACATGCGCTTGCCGACCTGCTGCAGGTTCGTGGACGGGCCCATCCGGCCTTGAAGCTCGGAACCGTGGCAAGAGATGCAGTTGGATTTGTACACTTGCGGCACATCCGCCGCGGTTGTCGTCGTTGGGGAAGAGGAGCCGCATCCGGTCAGCAGCAGACAAGCCGCCAGCATGAGAGCGATCGTCAAATAAGCTGGGCGTGCAAAGCGTTTGTTCATGAGTTGACATAACCTCCATTTACCAGACGGCAGGCGGTTCAAGCTTGCCCATGCAGGTGTTCTTTTTGGTGTAGTACGCTATAATAGAGGGAACCCTATTTGACTTGAGAAAATCTTGATTTAGGTGAATCGATGAAACATTCGTATAGAACAATCATACAAAACTATTTTCACCGCTTTCAAGCCGAGATATCCATCGCGGCGTTCTCGGCGCCCAAGCCGGGGCTGGCTATGGACCAGGAATCGGAATTTTATAGGCTATGGTACATTAAATCAGGTGAAGGCAAGCTGACGCAAAACGGCCGCGTGTATGCGACGAAGCCGGGGCAATTGCTGCTCCTTCCGCCGGGCAAGCAGACGTTTGTCGCGGGGCATGAGAAGCCGAATTCACTGTATTGGTGTAACTTTCGTGCATCCATCTGGGATATGGAAATCTTCGATTTGCTGAAGCTGCCCATCATAGTGGAGCCGAAGGAGCAGGTCTACCTGCGCACCCAATTTGAGCGTCTAATCGATGTTTACCGCTCTTCGCAGATCACGCGCGAGCTGCGCTTGCGTTCGGCGCTTTTCGATCTTATGGCCCTCTATTTGGATTACAGCGGAATCAGCGAGGAATCGCTGAAGCAGGTAGAGCCGTTGGAGAAGATCGAACGCGTGCTGGAGTACATCGAAGAGCATTTGTCCGAACCGATTGGCGTGGACGAGCTGGCCAAGCTCGCTTATTTGCATCCGAATTATTTTATCGGGTACTTCAAAAATATCGTCGGTTTTGCGCCTACGCAATACGTCAACATCCGCCGGATCGAACGGGCCAAGCAGCTGCTGGAGAGCCCGGAGTGCAACATCTCGGAGGTGGCGGCGATGGTCGGGATGCAGAATCATTATTTATCCCGGATGTTCAAGCAGCATGCGGGCGTTACGCCAAGCCGCTACCGGCAAATCTATATGGGCAAGAATCAAGGCAAATCGTAATGGCATGCCCGCAGGAGAGGATGAAAGAAAAGTGAAAACGGAAGCATCCCGTTATTTCAGCACGGAGCTGCTGAATTGGTATTTGGCGAATAAACGGGACTTGCCGTGGCGGAAAAATCGCGATCCGTATCGGGTATGGGTCTCGGAAATCATGCTGCAGCAAACGCGGGTGGATACCGTCATTCCGTATTATGAACGGTTCATGGAGAAGTTTCCGACAGCGGCGGCGCTTGCGGAGGCGCCGGAGCCCGAGGTGCTGAAGCTGTGGGAAGGGCTCGGCTATTATTCGCGTGCCCGGAATTTACAAGCGGGCGCGCGCGAGGTGCTCGCCTTGTACGGCGGCATCGTGCCGGACGACAAGGACAAGGTCGCGGCGCTTCGCGGCGTCGGCCCGTATACGACAGGCGCGATCATGAGCATCGCGTTTAACCGGCCGGAGCCGGCCGTGGACGGCAATGTGATGCGCGTGTTGTCGCGTTATTTCTGCCTGGAAGAAGATATCGCGAAGCCTGCCACGCGGGTAGGAATCGAAAAGCTGGCCGGCTCGCTCATACCCGAGGGCTCGGCTGGCGACTTCAACCAAGGCCTTATGGAGCTTGGAGCATTGGTTTGTACGCCGAAGTCTCCGGGCTGCCTGACCTGCCCGGTAATGATGCACTGCGAAGGCAGAATGGCCGGAAAAGAGCACATTCTGCCGATCAAGAGCAAGGCGAAGCCGCCGCGTCCGGAAACGCGGCTCGCGGCCCTCATCACGGGCAGCGGCGAGCATGAGGGCAAGCTGCTCGTACGGCAGCGGCCTGAGACAGGTTTGCTCGCGCAAATGTGGGAGCTGCCGCATGTGCTGGCGGAGTCCGGAGCCGCAGGCAGCGTGAAGCGGCGCGGCCGGGGCAAGGTTGTTTCGGCCGAGCTGGAAATCGCAGCAGCAGCAGCAGCTTCCGAGAGCATGCCGGCTGATCAAGGCGGCGCAAGCTTGATGGAGCGCCACGCGATGCAAGCCGATTATTTGACTCGCGCGTTATCATCGGACGAAGGCTTGCTCGTTCGGCCTACCGGCTGGTGGGGCGAGACGGAGCATGTCTTCAGCCACATTGTGTGGAATGTGCAGGTGTTCCGCGCGGAGTTCGGCTTCTGGCAGCAGCTACCGGAGCTTGCGCCTGGAACGGAATCGGAGCTGCCGACGGCCGCGGAGGCTGCCGCACCGTACGGCGAGGGCGTACCGCGGGCCAATTATCGCTGGATCGGACCGGAGCAGATGAAGGAGCTTGCGTTCCCGAACGTTTTTGTGCGGATTTTACGCGATTATTGGCATGGTTTAGATTGATTTTCAACAACGGCTCGTTCTACAATGACTAATAGGTCGATTATCGGATTTGAGAGAATGAGGAGGCTGTTTACGTGAGTCAAATGCTGGAAAGATTGCAGCGAGAGAAGATTGTAGCTATTTTTCGTTATATCGAGGATCAATATGCCGACCAGGCTGCCGAAGCGCTGTTAGCCGGGGGCATCACGTTGATGGAAATTACGATGAATACCGAAGGCGCGGCCGGCATGATCAACCGTTGGCGCGATAAATACGGAAGCCAGGCCGGCATCGGCGCGGGCACCGTGCTCGATCTGGACATGGCCAAGGAAGCGGTCGCGGCAGGCTCTCAGTTTCTCATTTCTCCTAACCTGGATGAAGCGGTCGTTGAGTACGGGTATGCGAACGGGGTTCCGGTATGGCCGGGCGTCATGACCCCGACAGAGATTGTCCGCGCTTGGAAAGCCGGCGCGGAAGCGGTGAAGGTGTTCCCGATGGCCACGCTCGGCTGGAAATACTTATCCGAAATCCGCGCGCCGCTGGACAAAATTCCGATGCTGGCTACAGGCGGCGTCGATTTGGACAATATCGCGGATTACTTCAAAGCCGGCGCATGCGCGGTCGGCATGGGCAGCAAGCTTGTCAACTTGGACTGGGTGCGCAGCGGCCGGTTCGACCTGCTGACGGAGCGCGCGCGCAAGTTTGCCGATGCAGCTAAAGCGCTGTAGCATTGTTATAAGAAACCGAACGTCTAACAGACGTTCGGTTTCTTTTTTTTCATAGGCAAAAAAAAGAGCCCGCGGCATCTCCGCAGGCACTAAAGGGATTCTATATGAAGAAAAGGGGGGTCATGTCACTTATTATAGAGAGCCAATGTGAAAGAAGCATGAAAGGAATATTACGATTCGATTACAACGGCTTCCTTATATACCCCAGGTGCCATCTTAAAAACACCATCCCGGCTGCATAGGCAGGTACGGAATAATACCACTTCCATCCTTTATAGATGATGTAGTGACTGATGACCGACAACCGCTCGAAGAGAAGGGAGAACAACACGACGCCAATGAGATAGTAAACAAAGCTCCTGGTCCGGCTAGGCATAAAATTGGCTATTATTACGGAGTACGCAGGAGCCAGGGTGGCCTGAAGCGGCAGGTCAACCAAATCGATCTTAGCGGTTTCGAGAAAGTCGTACAGGTCGAAAACGACTCCCAAGGTGAGATCCGCATATACGGTAGCCCCGGCAACAAACCCCCAAATCAAGTATATTTCCCGTCTTGTAAGGCGCTTCGGCATGAACCAGACTATGATTAAAGCGACTGCTAACGAACCATAAGCGAACCAGGCTCCCATGGATTCAACCGACCTCCGGCTTTGTATTGTGAAGAAGCGTGCTTATTAGGGGATAATAGGCAGGGCCAAGCAAAAACGGCTTCGACGTACGTTCTGATATTCCAAGAAACGAAGGTGAGTTCACATGAAATATGCCAAACAGTATTGGGTATTTGCGCTGCTCCTTGCTTCCGTCATCGCTTTGAATCTAGGGATGGATGTCCTGATGCGGCTATCGGCGGAGCGAATGGCGCGAAACTTGATTTTCCCGTTCATCATGCTGGATCCGATCGAAAAAACAATTCTGCTCATCATCATCTTCTTGGTTCTGCGGCATCCGCTCGGCGCGATGTATCGGAAGCTAATGACGCCAAGCAAGGAGCAGCAATCAGGAGGTGGAAGCGGCGGAGCTCAGCCAGCGCCGAATCAAGCCGATCAACAATAGAATAATCGGTATCCCGAACTGCAAAGGCAGATGAAGGTAATAGGGTACAATCTGCAGCCCCTCCTGAAGATGCTCCGTCAAATTCCCCGCAACGGTGAGGGACGTGAGCAGCACGACTAATGCGATCGGCGTGACCATTAATCTGTAATTTTGAACCTTGAACAGATCGTGCGCCGCCAGCGCTGCCGCAAACATGAAGGTGGCAATCTTGAAAAAGCTTGTGATGATCAGCAGGAATAGCACGACGGAATCCATCCGCTGCACGATTTCGGCGAGCCGAAGCCGGCTCAAGGAGGTGAACAGCGGGAAGGTCGCCCTTGAAGCGATCTCGACGCCGAGCACGGAGATGTTGACGAACATCGCAATGCAGAGCAGAATCGCGCTGAATGCCATGGCGCCGCTGCCGATGCCTACCGCATTGAAGCGTTTGTTTAAATACGGCAGGAACATCGTCATGACGATCATCTCGCCGAACGGGAAGGTCAAGTTCGTTGGAAATAAGGCCTTAAGTACGGGCCTCAAGCCTTCGCCGAGCACGGGAAGCATTCGGTTGCCGGCCGACAAGTCCGAGAACCAGACCAGGAAAACGATAAACAGAAACATCCCGCAGCTGAGCAGGAAAAAGAAGAAGGCTGTCCTCCCGAATACCTCGATGCCAAGCCGGAGGATGTAAACTACGGCAATGAGCATGCATATAGCAATAGCGAACATAGGCGTTGCATCATACGCCGCCGTAGTGAGCAGATCGATAAAATCTCGCGTGTTGCGCCCAGCGATATACATGAAATAGATCATATACGCGAAACCGAGGATCCACCCGGGGATGGGTCCGATGATTTTGCGAAGATAAGCGGTCATCGTCAGGTCGGGATACATCCGAAATAACGTTCCGTATACCCCGGCAAACATCCCGATGCCGATTAAACAGCCGCTTAGGATGACGATCCACGCGTCCTGCTTCGCTTCTATCCCGACCGGAATGAAAACGGCTGTCCCCAACTCAAATAACGTCACCCATGCAAACAGGTGCAAGGGGCCAATGAACTCCTTTTGGCCATTCATCTTCGCTGCCTCCTATCCATACCATCATCCATCCTTCTGCATTAAGGACTTGCCCCTCATGCCCGAGCGCAGGATTTGCCCTCTGAAATCGATGCTTACCTCTGCATCGGCAAATGTTTCGTCCCAACGGTCCTGAACTTGCTTCCACTGCTTCGGGTGTTTTCGCTGCAGTACTTCGCCGAAACAGAACACATCCGATTGAAGCTTCTGCGCCCCTTGGATCGCCGCCATCATGTTGGCTTTCGCTTCGTAGCCCCATTCTTGCTCCAGCTTGGTCAAGACATCAAGCTTATCGAGCGGAATGCCGCATTTGACTTCCGCGACGTTGCCTTCCGCGCTCACGACGATGTTTACCTTGGCGCGCCCGTTCTTCATCGAGACGTCCGTTTTGGTCTTGCTTTTTATAATTTCGAGCGCGAGCCCGTTCGGTTTGTCTTGGCAATCCAAATTCATGATCGTGCTTCTCATATGGTTGACTATGAACATATAGCCTCTGGCCTGTCCGTTATCCAGCCAACCGGCAAGCTTTCCGCCGCGAAATACGGCGATGCCCGATATTTCCAGGTGGTAGGGAGGGCGCGTCTGCTCCACGTTTTGTTTCTTGGTGACGTTCTGTTCGTTGCCATAGATTCGAAGTCCGCTGATGGATGGTTCAGAGCCCGGGTTAATGAGCTTACGGATGGCATCGTCGAGACCGATTACAGGAGATCCGGACCAAATCTTTGCCGAAAACTCGCTTGCGCCCACTAAAGCTTCCGATTGCAGCGGCGCGAGCGGTACGATGGCGCTGATTAATTTGGTCGGCGAGCTGCCTCTTGCGACGAGCAGCATCGATGTCAGCCTAACCTCGTGCGAGCGCTCGAAGAAATCGAATATTTCCTCGATGCCGGCCTTCGCGAGCCTTTCGCCGAGAACAACAACCTGGATATGGGAGAAGAACAGCTGTCTTGGCACCTGCTTGGACGCTTTGCGGATGCCCTCGAACAGCGTCTCGGATTGGACGCTGTAGATGTTGAACGGCGCATTGCCGCCGCCTTTGCTGGAGCTCGATAATTCGCCCGGCATGACAACCTGGAAGGACAGCTCGTACTTATTGGAATTCTCCGCTTTATCGATGGACATCGCCGTTACGATCGCCAGCCGGTTCAGCTCGCGGCTGTTCCAGCAGCCCGAAGTTACGAACAAGAGAGATATGCACATCGCCGTGAGCAGCGCAAGCTTACCCAGCTTCATCCGAGATGTCGCCTCCTTTGGCTTATCAATTATTGAGGCTTCTGTCCGGGGCCGACCCGCACCTTGTCCACCGCGGTATCATCCGGCCTCTCCCGTATGCTCCAATGCGGAAGACGGACAAACACATCCTTCATCTGCTTAAACTTAAGCGGGACTAGCGGCGAGAAGAATGACACGCCGAACGAGCGCAGCGAGTTCATATGGGCAACCAGCATAATCATGCCAAGCATCATGCCATAGAAGCCGAGGATACCGGCGGCTATCATGAATAGAAAGCGGAGCATCCGCGCCGTGATGGCCAGATTGTACGCCGGAATCGAGAAGTTGGCGATGGCGGTAATGGCTACGACGATGACCATGATCGGAGAGACGATGCCGGCTTGAACAGCAGCCTCACCCAAGACGAGCGCCCCTACGATCGAGACCGCCTGACCGACTGCCCGGGGCATGCGAATGCCGGCCTCTCTTAAAATTTCAAAGCTGATCTCCATGGCAAATGCCTCGACCAGTGCAGGAAAGGGTACGCCTTCTCTGGCCCCCGACAGGTTAATCAGCAGCGTCGTTGGCAGCATCTCCTGATGAAACGTTGTTAGCGCGATATAGACAGCAGGTCCGAACAACGAAATGATAAAAGCCATATAGCGCAGCAGCCGGATAAAGGAGCCAATATCGTAGCGCTGGTAATAGTCCTCTGCCGCGGTGAAAAACTGCGAAAGCACCGTCGGCACGACTAACGCGAACGGCGTTCCGTCCACGAGAATCGCGATACGTCCTTCGAGCAGATTGGCGGCGATGGCATCGGGCCTTTCCGTATTAAATACGGTAGGGAAAGGCGAGTTCCAGTTGTCCTCGATAAATTCTTCGATATAGCCCGATTCCAGGATGGCATCCGTGTTGATTTTATTGAGGCGCTTGCGGACCTCATTTTTGATGTCTTCTTTCACAATCCCGTCGATATACAGCATAGCGACGCTGGTCTGCGTAACGGTGCCGATCTTGATCGCTTCGAAGCCGAACTTCGGGCTTCGAATCCGGCGGCGGACAAGAGCAATGTTCGTAGCAATGGATTCCGAGAAGCTATCCTTCGGCCCGCGAATGACGACCTGGGTGCTTGCCTCCGATACGGCCCGGGTTTCACCGCCGATCGTGTTGCCGCAGACGCACTGGTTCCACCCGTTCACAAGCAGAATCGTTTTGCCCGTCAGCAGCTCCAGCAACATGGACGTCCAGTTGTCGATAATCTCGATTTGGCCGACCGCCAGCGCATTGTCGCATATATAGCGGAAAGCAGCCTCGGGAGAGGAGGATTCTTCCGGAACTTCAGGCAGGAACGGGGACATGAGCGAACGCATGACGAAATCGTTCACCAATTCTTTGTCCGTAATGGTGTCCAAGTAGATGGCCGCCACGGGGAGCCCACGCCCGGTACGAAGCTTGAATTGGCGTACTATCAGGTCGGGACTTGATCCAAGCTCGGATCGAATGCGTTTGATATTCGCCTCCAGATCGCTTTCAAGCTGACCCTGCACGACGGAGGGATTCTCGCTGCCCGCGGATGCGGAGCTTTTGCCGAATGCCATTTCCCGTGTTTTCATCAAGCCTGCACCTCCTCGTGCTGCCGGTCGCCAAATCGCACCGCGCACGGGTAGTATGCCCTGCTTGTCCTTTTTTTACCTTCCGGTTCCATTGCAGACCTGGTTCAGGCAGCATAAAAAACGCTGCCGCTTATGCGACAGCGCCGGGATTTCGGATTGGCGTCAGCCTTCGTTTGCCATGGCATCGAATAACAATTTCATCACGGTCGTCTTTGTGATTCTGCCGACCGCCTCGACTTTGGCCGGCCCTTCGGAAGATTGGAACGGTTGAACGACAGGCAAGCCGTCCACCTCGTGCATGATCATTTTGCGCATGGCATCGCTGACCGTGTCCTCCGGCGACACGGTCACGATGTTCGGATAGCGGGTCATGACCATGCCAAGCAGAATGTTCGAAGCCTGAGCGTTGCCCAAGGTCACCTTTAACAAATCCTTGCGGGACACAATGCCTTCAAGCGAGCCGTATGGATCCACGACGATTAGGCTGCCGACATTCTCGAGGAACAGCGTCACGACGGCATCGTTCACGGTAGCGGTTCCCCGAAGCGCGACCGGAATCCCCATCACTTCTTTCACCGGCCGCTGCACGATGTCGGAAATGCCGGATTTCTCCTTTAGCAGCCGGCTGCCGATAAAATAGCCGATTTTGGGTTTAGCGTCGATCACTCCGAGCATAACCAGCAGCGCCAGATCGGATCGGATGGAGGGACGGGTGACCCCAAGAATCTGCGCGATTTGCTCCCCGGTTATCGGAGCGCGTTTCCGGACTAATCCGATGATGTCTAATTGGCGGGCTGACAATTCGATGGCGGTTCCCTCCCCGCATGCGTAACTCTCTAATCCTTATTTTAACCGATCCGGTTAACTGATCACACTAATTCTGCTCGGTGGCGCTGTTCGATCGCAGCCTGGGCGGCGGCAATCCGGGCCATTGGCACCCGGTAGGGGGAGCAGCTGACGTAATCCAGTCCAATCTCGTGGCAAAATGCAATCGACGCCTTGTCTCCGCCATGTTCGCCGCATATCCCGGTTTTGAGCGACGGCTTCGCTGAACGTCCTGCCGTGACGGCCATTTCGATCAATTGGCCAACGCCTTCCGTATCCAGCGCCTGGAACGGATTATGCGCCAGAACCTTATGCTCCAAATAGTGCGTAAGAAATTTGCCTTCCGCATCGTCTCTGCTATAGCCGAGCGTCATCTGCGTCAAATCGTTCGTGCCGAACGAGAAGAAATCGGCGTGATTGGCGATCTGGCGTGCAGTCAGGGCGGCGCGGGGCACTTCGATCATCGTCCCTACCTTGTAGCCGCTAGCGCCTTTCCGGTCGGCACGAAGCACTTGTTCCGCGATCCGATCCACCAGCTCCCGCAATCTCATTAACTCCGAAGCGTGGCCTATAAGCGGAATCATAATTTCCGAATGAACGGATATACCTCTATCCATACAAGCGGAAGCCGCTTTGAAAATCGCTTCGATTTGCATCGCGTAAATTTCCGGATAGACGATTCCAAGCCGGCAGCCCCGCCATCCGAGCATCGGGTTGGACTCATGGAGCGTTTGAACTTTACGGATCATTTGCGCAAGCTGGATTTTTTCTTCTGTGCGAAATGCGTTCTCCAGCTTGCGCTGCAGTTCGTTTATTTTGGGAAGGAACTCGTGCAAAGGGGGATCAAGCAGCCGAATGGTAACAGGCAGTCCGTCCATCGCTTGAAAGATGCCTTCGAAATCGCTCTGCTGCATAGGCAGCAGCTCATCCAGAGCCGATTGGCGTTCGTCCTTCGCGTCCGCCATGATCATCCTTTGCATAGCCGCCAATCGGACGGGGGCAAAAAACATATGCTCCGTCCTGCAGAGGCCGATCCCTTCTGCGCCGAAGCTTCGCGCCGTCTCCGCGTCTTCCGGATTATCGGCATTTGCGTACACGCCAAGTTTGCGGATGTCATCCGCCCATTCGAGCATCTGAAGCAGCTCGGCCGTCACGGCTGCTTCCCGTAGAGGAACGGCGCCCTTTATAACTCTGCCGCTTGCCCCATCCAGCGTGATCCAGTCACCCTCCTCGATTACGTTTTCCCCCGCAATCATCCGCCGCGCTTCCAAATCGATATGCACGCCTTCACAGCCGCAAACGCACGGCTTACCCATTCCCCGCGCCACGACCGCCGCGTGACTGGTCATTCCGCCGCGGCTGGTAAGGACGCCTTCCGACGCCAATAATCCATGGATATCTTCCGGCGTCGTTTCCGGCCGGATCAAGATGACCTGCCTGCCCGAGCGTTTCCATTCGGCTGCGGAATCCGCATCGAATACCGCAACGCCGATCGCGGCGCCGGGGGATGCCGGCAGTCCGACAGCAAGCAAATCGAGCACCTTGCTCTCATCGATTCTCCTATGCAGCAGTTGATCGAGGTGGGAGGGCTCGATTCTTTGGAGCGCGTCCTCGCGGCTGATCAGCCCTTCCTTCACGAAATCGACAGCCAGCTTCAACGCGGCTTGGGCATTTCGCTTGCCGGTTCTCGTTTGGAGCACGAACAGCTTGCCGCTCTCAACCGTGAATTCGATATCCTGCATGTCCTTATAGTGCCGCTCCAATCGCTTGCACACTTGTGCCAGCTGTTCATAGATGACAGGCATCGCAAGTTTCAGTGCAGCGATGGAATGCGGCGTTCTGACGCCGGCCACCACGTCTTCGCCTTGCGCGTTCACCAGATACTCGCCGAAAAGCTCATTGTCTCCGGTTGACGGATTCCGGGTAAACACGACGCCGGTGCCGCAGTCATCGCCCTTATTGCCGAATACCATGCGCTGCACATTGACGGCTGTTCCTTGATCATGGGGGATATGGTGGATATTACGGTAAATTCGCGCTCTGTTGTTATTCCATGATTTAAACACGGCCTCCACGGCAAGCTTCAGCTGTTCGTGAACCTGCTGCGGGAAATCCCGGCCGGTCTTCAGCTTAATGCATGATTTGTAGGATGCGATCAGGTTCTTCCAGCCTTCGGCCGTCACGTCTTGATCCAGCTCGGCGCCGGCATTCTTCTTTAACCGGTGAAGCTGATGCTCGAAGTGATAAGACTCGATTCCGAGTACGACATTTCCGAACATCTGGATTAAACGCCGGTAACAATCGTACGCAAAGCGTTCATTTCCGGTTGATGCCGCCAAGCCTAGCACGGTATCGTCGTTCAGGCCCAAATTAAGAATGGTATCCATCATGCCCGGCATAGAGGTAACGGAGCCCGACCGGACCGACACGAGGAGGGGACTTTCGGAGTCGCCCAATTGTTGTCCGGTTTCCTCTTCAAGCTTATGAAGCGCGGATTGGATCTGCGCCAGAAGCTCGTCCTCAATACGGTTGCCCGAGCGAAAGAAAGCGCGGCAGGCTTCGGTTGTGATCGTGAATCCTTGCGGAACGGGCAGACCGGAGCGGGTCATCTCCGCCAGATTCGCGCCTTTGCCGCCGAGTAAAGCTTTCATCGACGCATTTCCTTCTGTCAATCCATAGACCATTTTCGGCTGCGTGGATTGCGGCTTTACGCCTTGCTTCTTGAGGGCGCATTGTTCTTTGCCGCACTCCGAATAAAATTTTCTCAGCCTGTTGGTCGGCAGCGTGTACATCACCTCGTTGCAATACTTACAAATGACCATGCCGAGTTCGTTCTTCGGCTCATTTTGACTCTTCATGTCCATCGTTTTCCCTCCATGTCATCGTTTAGTGATCTTCCTTCTCCGCAACCATGCTGACAATATCCGTTACGCGGCTGGCATAGGCCCACTCATTGTCGTACCAAGCGAGCACTTTCACCTGATCTTGCTGAGACATGATGCTAAGCCCGTCAATGACCGCGGATTTCTCGTTACCGATGTAGTCGGTGGAAACGAGCGGCAGCTCATTATAGTCGACATAAGCGCCCAGCCTCCCCGCGACGGCAAGTTTAAACGCCTTTTGCACTTCCTCAACTGTTGCGGGTTTATTGAGCCCTACCTGAAGATCAAGCAGCGACACATCCTGCGTCGGCACGCGCAAGGAGATTCCTTTCATATGGGGAGCGAGAGAGGGAAGGACTTTCGTAAGCGCCTTGCTGATTCCCGTAGAGGTCGGAATGATGGAGCTCGTGCAGGCGCGTGCGCGCCGCAGATCTTTGTGATTGTTATCCAGATGCTTCTGATCGCTGGTGAACGCATGCACCGTTGTCATCCAGCCGTATTTCACGCCAAAAGCCTGATCTAAGATAAAAAGGACAGGAGCGAGGCAATTGGTCGTGCAGGAGGCTGCGGAAAGCAGATGGTGCCGAATAGGATCGTAAAGATGTTCATTGACGCCTAATACGATGGTTAAATCCGCATCATCGCTAGGCGATGTGACCAGCACTTTTCTGGCTCCTGACGATAGATGTTTCTCCATGCCAGACCGATTCGCGAATTTACCGGTCGCATCAATGACGAGCTCGATGCCGTATTGCCCCCAAGGAATGCTGTCCGGATCCGGCAGCGAGACGACTGGAATCGGGTGGCCGTTCACAATCAACCGATCACCGTCAACTTGGATGTCGGCGTCCCATTTGCCGTGAATGGAATCGTACTGCAGCAAATGAGCCAATGTTTCTATGGAAGCCGTCGTATTAATGAGACCGATTTCCCACGCGCAAGCTTTGGCAAGTGCCTTACGCAAACATAACCTGCCGATGCGTCCTGTACCGCTTAGCCCGATTTTCAACTGCTCTGTCACCTTCTTTATATGTTATGTCTTTATTTATATGTATGACGCATATATGGTGTTACCGTGCATGTTAATCAATTATTATGAGTCATATATAGATAAGTAGAGTGGTTAATGAACAAATAAAAAGCCTTTTCCATCAGGGGAATAGGCTTTCAACTAATTTTGTAATGAAACTGTAATATTTCCTTCATATTCCTTTCATATTAACGCTCTATAATGAAAGACATGACCCCCCTTTATTATATATTTTCTCTTGTGCCTGCGGATCTTGCCGCAGGTCTCTTTGTTTTTCAGGGGAATTTTCGAGTAATGGATTTGTAAGAATTGTTACGGCAACGGTTGGATGGATTACTTGACCCCGATTGAGCTAGAGTTCCGCCGGCAAAACGCCGGGGAGAACGGCAACCTCGAGGGGTACTATTTCAAAGGCATCCTTGCCGGGGAAGAATGGGCGTACCGCAATCCGTTCGCGCCGGGCAGGCTGACGGACGACGAGATCGCCATCGCGACCTGCCTGGCCAAGATGGCCGATTACGCCGCCGGCGGACCGAGCTTCTACAGCTTGGCGGAAGCGTCGCAGGACCATTACCTCAGCATGCTGATCAACGAATCGCTGGCTGCGGGAGCGCCGGTGCGGAGCGAGACGCGGATTTGGGCGAAGTAGCATGGTGAGCAAGTGTGGGTGCTGGTGTCTCTAACGGACATGGATGGCCGTTAAAGACACGAAATCAACATTTTGAGTTTGTATTGGACATAAATGTCCGTTAGAGCTGAATTTGCGCGGAAAAATGCCGATTATCGAGTCTAACGGTCAATAATGTCCATTAGAAATGTAATAGTCCATAAAGCAAGCTCTAACGGACATTCATGACCGTTAGAATCCAACTCGCTAAGGCTGCCCCAACCGGGGCAGCCTTTTTCAGTTAAGCCGCTTCACCATGCGGCGGTAATCGCTGTCGCCGATGCGCAGCACGCCGTCCTCCTTGTAGCCGCCGGATTTGTAAAGCCGATAAGCTTTATCGTTATATGCCTCCACGATAAGCGTCGTGCGGTCAAAACCGAGCTCGGACGCGCGCCTTTCGGCCGCAGCCATGAGTCGCTTCGCCAGACCCTGCCCGCGAAATGGCTCCGCCACGGCCAGCGCATCCAAATAATACTCGCCATCCTGCGCCTCGCGGACGATCGACTTTGCCAGCTCCGGCCAGCGCTTGCTCAGCTGCACCCGGAATGGCTCGTCCAGCTCATTCGCGTCATCGCCGGAATAGGCGACGAGCATGCCCGCAAGCTCACCTTCCTGCTCGGCGACAAGCACGTGCTCGAAGCTGATCCGATTGCCCGGCTGCCGATAGAATTCGGACAGCCGCTCCGCGGCTTCGCGTTCATTCGAGGCGCCCGTTAGCATGTAAGCGATGGAGCCTATCGCTTCCATGAGCAGAGGAATGACGGCCGGCGAGTCGTCTCTAGTTGCAGAACGGATCAACATTCGGTTGTTCCTCCTATATCCAATCTTTTGTGAGCGATCGCCGTGCCGCCTGCGTCCGACTCAGTTGCAGCCCCGTACCCTTTTCAAGGGTTGCTTGATTGCCAGCCTGCCGTTATTATTTATCATTGCTTGAACAATTGCAGGGAACACTGTCCAATAGAGGGTCCAGGAGGGGCAAAAATCATATGAACAAACTGAATACGCTCGGCTCCCGGTTTATTATGCTGTTCTGCGCAATTACGGTCCCGCTGCTGCTCATACTGTTTTTTGTCGGGAATTATGCGAAAAGCGTCGTCTTAACCCAAGTGGCCAATTCGTATCAGCATCTGGTCAACGCTAACCTGAACGTGATCGACAGAAGTCTGGATGACATTACGACCAACATGGTGGACATCGTCAATCACAGCGATGACTTCCAGCGGTTCGGCCAGCCGGGGTTGTCGGATTCCGATTATTATTTCGCGCAAATGGAATTGATTCACCGGAGCACGACTTACCAGTCATACTACCATACGGTAGATATGTTCTTCATCTATTCCAAGCCGGCGGCTTCGCTTTATTCAACGAACCTGGTCGGCGCAGCTTCCGGCTACTACGAACCGGTGCGGGCTTGGATCGAGAAATCGTTCCAGCATCCGGAAAAGCTTAAGCAGTTCCTGTACAAATGGTCCATCATCAAAATCAAAGACCAATACTTCCTTTACCGGCTTGTCAGCGACGATTTAACGAATAACGCCTATATCGGCGCCATCATCAACGTCAACAGCCTGAAGTCGCCGCTCGGCAAGCTGGATGTGCGGGGCGGAGCCGGCATTCTCATCCTCGGCGACGACGGCAGGGTCCTGTCGAATCCGTCGGCTCCGCTTACCACGTCGGCGCAGCTCCCGGCGGATAAGCTCAAACAAAGCGGCTCCTTTACGGTGACGGAAGGAAAGGCGAAGCTGTTAGCGGTCAACAAGCATTCCGCGACGGCCGGCATCAGCTTCGCGGTCGTCATCCCGAACTCGGAGCTGCTGTGGGGGCTGAGCCGGTTTCAAGCCGTCATCAATCTTCTCCCGCTGATCGTGTTCGCGATTCTGGTGCTGTACTTATTTATTTTCCGAAACATCATATTCAATCCTATCCTCCGCTTGCTCGGAGCGATCCGGCGCATCAAGGAAGGCGATATGAGCACCCGATTGCCGAATTCGCAAATTATGGAGTTCGCGATCATCAACCATACGTTCAACAACATGGTGGAAGAGATCACCGACTTGAAGATCGACGTGTACGAGGAAAACCTGCGAGCGCAGCAGGCGGAGTTGAAGCATTTGCAGACGCAAATCAATCCCCATTTTTTCCTCAATACGCTCAATATTATTTTTCAGCTGGCCGATCTGAAGCGTACGGAATTGGTCAAAAAAACGGTGCGGCATATGGTCCATTATTTCCGTTTCAGCCTGCGGACGAAGCAGGATACCGTTACGCTTGCGCAGGAGCTCGAGCACATACGGAACTACTTGGAGATCCAGAAGATGCGTTTCCAGGACTCGTTTACCTTTGAAATCCGCATGCCGGATGAGCTGCGCGAGGCGAAGCTGCCTGCCTTGCTTGTACAGCCTTTCGTGGAGAACGCGATGATTCATGGCATGAGCGTGAAAAAAGCGCCGTTTATTCTTCAGCTGTCGGCGCGCCGCCTGGATGAGGCGAGCATGGCGGTCGAGATCGAAGATAACGGCAAAGGAATGTCGGCCGAGAAGATGGCGGAACTAAACAACGGCAGCTATGCGCCGGATTCGGAGGACAATCATATCGGCATCTGGAACGTGAGGAAACGGATGACAATGCAATACGGCGATAAAGCGGAGCTTCACTTCTATCCGAATGAGCCGAGCGGCGTCCGGATTCGGCTGCGGCTGCCGATCGAATACGTGTAAATGGGAGTGACGGATGCGGTGAACCGTTGTGAAATGCTAATAGTCGACGATGAGAAGTTCGCCGTCGAAGGGATTATGAATGGAAACGACTGGGCGGCGCTGGGCATCGAAGCCGTCTATGGCGCAGGCAGTGCGGATGAGGCGCGGGCGGTCATGCTGGAGAGGCCCATCGACATCCTCATCTGCGACATTGAAATGCCGGATGAGGACGGGCTGTCGCTGGCAAAATGGGTAAAGGAGCACTATCCGAATACGGAGTTTCTGTTCCTGACCTGCCACAGTGAATTCGCGTATGCCAAACAGGCGATCCACCTCGGGAGCTTCGATTATTTACTGAAGCCCGCCGACAGCGGGGAGTTGGCGCAGGTGGTTACCCGCATGATGGCGACCATCCGCGAGCGGAGAGAACAGTCGGACAGTCAAGAAAAGTATCAAAAATATTACGCGCTTTACAGCAAGCAGCTGCCTCTTGTCGTTGAGCACTTCTGGCAGGACGTGCTGTCGCGGCGCATTCTGTCCTTCGGCGATTTTCTGGACCGTGCGCTTCGGGATGCCCAGCTGGAGCTGACCTCCAGCGATTGCGTCCAGCCGATCCTCATCAGCATCGAGGAATGGAAGAAGCCGTTGCAGGAGCGGGACCAAGAAGCACTGGAATATGCGGTGAAGAAAGCGGCGGAGGAAATACTGCTCGAAGGCCGCCCTGGCCATATGGTGACGGACAAGAACGGCGTCTTGTTCGTGCTGGCGTATGGGCCTCAAGGCGAAGAGCGCGATTGCGAACGATGGCTGCGGGCCGCGTCCGCTTTCAAAGATGCGTGCCTGAAGTACTTCTACTGCCAAGTCTCGTGCTATATCGGCTATTTCGCTCTCCTGCAGGAGCTGCCCGAGCAATGCGACGGCTTGAAGAAAATGGAGCGCAGCAATGTGACCAAGCCGCATTCGGTGCTGCTGTATGACAAGGCAATAACGCCGCCGCCGTCATCGTCTGTATCCGAACACGTAAGCATGAGCAAAGAGGAGTGGTTGAGCGTCATCTCAAGCGGCAATCGCGATAAGGTCATCGAGTTGATCGGCGCCCATGTCGCGCGGCTGGAAGAGCATTCGAACGGCAATCCGAGGCAGCTTGAGACGTATTTGCACCAGTTTCTGCAGGTCATTTATCACTTTCTGTACGCCCGCGGCATTGAAGTCAGCCAAATTCCGAATTTCTCGATGTGGTCCACGGCCCAAATCCGCACGCTCGCCCAATTCAAATACTGGGCCGTCAACTTGGCGTCCGCCGTAATGGATACGGTGTTTCACGAGGAGGAATCGGAAGGGGTCGTTCAGAAGTCGATCCAATTCATGAAAGAGAACGTCGAGGAGGATATATCCCGCGAGGATGTAGCCGCTTATGTGCATCTCAATCCGGCTTATCTCTCCAGGCTCTTCAAGAAGGAGACCGGCCGCAACCTGATCGATTATCTGATCGAAACGAAGGTCAACCGCGCGAAGCTGCTGCTCGATACGACCGACATGACCGTCAGCGCGATCGCCCAGCAGGTTGGATACTCCAACTTCTCGCATTTCACGCGGACGTTCAAGAAGCATACCGGCGTAAATCCGCAAGAATACCGGAAGCATAGCAGTTAACCATCATTGCCTCATGCTGCCGCGCATAAGCTAACGGTTGCCACGCCCGCTATTTAGCCTCAAATGGCCATTAAAAAATTCTAACGGTTCTCAGGAACGCTATTTGGCGATTCGGACAGCGAATTTTACCGATTTGAACCAATAGCCCCTCTGGCAACCGTTAGATGTTAAGATAGGTTATTTTAGTGCCAATAAGCACTGGAGCATCCGTTAGAATATGCAGGCGCTCTCTCATGCTGCCGCGCGCACGCTAACCATATTGAGGTCGACAAGCCCGCCTTTTATAACGATGGCGGGATTCACTACAATTTGAGCATGGCCGAACCCGGCCATGTTTTTTTGTGATGTCACAAAACGACTATCGCGGGGTGACAAAATCGGTAGGGCTGTCCACGGAATGGAAGTATGATAAACACTATAAAACAATGCAACAACAAAAGCAGGACGGTGGAAAGCATGCAAATGGATCAGCCGATTACGGCGTCAAGCGGGAAGGTTAGGACGAAATCGGCCCATCCTTTCCGTAAGTTAATGAAATACCATGCGCTTTGGATATTGGCATTGCCCGGTATCCTGCTGCTGCTCGTTAACAATTATTTGCCGATGTTCGGCATTTTTTTGGCCTTTAAAAGCTTGAACTTTTCCAAGGGCATTTGGGGAAGCGAATGGGTCGGCTTCGATAACTTCAAGTTTCTCTTCATGACCAATGACATTTGGCGCATTATCGCCAATACGGTCCTGTACAACTTGGTTTTCATCGTGATCAATACAGCCCTTTCGGTGCTGCTCGCGCTTCTGCTTAACGAAGTGAAGAACAAGCTGTTCTCGAAGTTCATCCAGAGCTCGATGCTGCTGCCTCACTTCATCTCGATGGTTGTCGTGGCTTATCTGGTGTTCGGGTTCTTGAATCCGGATCTCGGCTTTATAAACAAATCGATCCTTGAGCCATCGGGTCATGAGGCGGTGTCCTGGTATATGTCGCCGACGTACTGGCCGTATATTCTGATCATCGTCAACAGCTGGAAGTCGGTCGGCTTCGGTTCGATCATCTACCTGGCGACGATCATCGGCATCGACAAAGAATATTACGAGGCGGCGATGATTGACGGGGCCGGGAAGTGGAAACAAATGACGAAGATAACCGTTCCGTTTCTGATTCCGATCATGATCATTTTGACGCTGCTGTCGATCGGCCGCATTTTCAACGCGGATTTCGGTCTATTCTACCAGGTGACTATGAACTCCGGCATGCTGAAGGACGTCACCGAGGTTATCGACACGTACGTCTATAACGCGCTTCTTGTTTCGGGCGATACGGATTTGGCTTCATCGGCGGGTCTGCTGCAGTCGGTCATCGGATTTATTTTGGTGGTGTCGGTGAACCTGCTCGTGAAGCGGATCAGCAGCGACAAAGCTTTATTCTAAGGTGGGAGAGCATGAAAACCAGCAATCGGACGAATCCGTTCATTATTTTATTCTTTATTCTGTTCAGTGCGGCGAGCCTGCTGCCGTTCTGGCTCATCCTTATGGTATCGCTGACGGGCCAAAACGCGCTTGTCAAATTCGGTTACAGCTTCTGGCCGAAGGAGTTCGACTTGGCCGCCTACCGCTTCCTCTGGCATGACGCGGAGCCGATTCTTCGGGCTTACGGGGTTTCGATCTTCGTCACGGTGATCGGTACGGTTGTCAGCCTGTTCGTCACCTCGGCGCTGGCTTATACATTATCGCGCAATGATTTCCCGTTCCGCGGGGCGCTGAGCTTCTACGTGCTGTTCACGATGCTCTTCGGCGGCGGTTTGCTGCCTTGGTATCTCGTGTATACGAAATTTCTGCACCTGAATGATTCGCTGCTGGCGCTCATCATTCCCGGTTTGCTCGGCGGCTTCAACGTCTTCATCATGCGGACGTACTTCACGACCAGCATTCCGCCGTCGCTAGTGGATTCCGCGCAAATCGACGGCGCGAGCGAGTACCGGACGTACTTCAGCATCGTGCTGCCGCTATCGCTTCCGGTGCTGGCGACAATCGGTTTGTTCGTGATCGTGGCCTATTGGAACGACTGGTTCACGAGCCTCGTGTTCATCAGCAACGACAAGCTGTACAACCTGCAGTACTTCCTCTACAACACGCTGATGAATGCGCAGTATCTGCAAGCGATCGCGAGCAAAGCGCATATCGATTCGGCCTCGGACCGGATCTTGCCGATGGAACAGCTGCAAATGGCGATGGCGATGATCGCGGTGCTGCCGGTGGCGATGGTCTTCCCGTTCTTGCAGAAGTATTTTGTCAAAGGATTGACGGTAGGTGCAGTAAAAGGCTGAGTCCGGCTTAGGCCGGTTTAGTTGATAGAAATGATAAAGGGCATCCATTATGGGAGGGTTAAGAACATGAAACGTGTCAAAAAAGGAACGCTTGCTCTGTCTTCGCTGCTGCTTTCGCTCTCGCTCGTAGCGGCGGGCTGCTCCGGCGGCAACGGGAACGAAGCAAAGAACAACCAGCCTGCCAATGATGCGCAGGCAAGCACGAATGGCGAGAAAGCACTCGAGCCGTATGAGGTTGTTATGGTTTATCCGGACGGCAAGCAGAATGACCTCGGCGTCGTGCAGGATGCCATGAACGACTATTTGAAAACGACTTATCCCGCGCTTAACATGACGGTGAAATTGAACCCGATCGATTGGAGCGCGTACAGCGATAAAACAAATCTCATGATGTCGTCGGGTCAGAAATTCGACCTGATCTGGACGGCGAACTGGATGAACTTCGACGCTCAGGTAAACAAAGGCGGCCTGCTGCCTTTAGACGACCTGCTCTCGCAGTATGGTCCTGACATCGAAGCGGTCGAAGGCAAGTTTCACGACGGCGCGCGCCGCAGCGGCAAAATCTACGGCGTCCACGTCCACCAAGAGCTTGGCAACCCGCAAGGCATTGCGATCAGCAAATCGCTGGTCGACAAATACAAGCTGGATCTGAGCGGGCTGAAGTCCGGCGAATTCAAAGACCTTGAGCCGATCTTGAAGACGATCAAAGATAATGAGCCTTCCATCACGCCAGCCGTGGGTCCGGCATTCCCGCTCGGCGCGTACTACGGTTCGGGCAGCACGGCGAACATCGTCGGTCCAGTCGGCCTTGACCTGAGAGACACGGATCCGAACAACACTTACAAAGTCGTCAACACTTATGAAACACCGCGCTATATGGAGCTTGCGAAGCTGACGCGCGAATGGTTCAAAGCCGGCTATATCAATAAAGACGCAACTACGCCTGGCGTAGACATTTGGAAGAAGTTCCAAGCAGGTACCGCGTTCGCAGCCATCGGCAGCGACTTGGATATTCTGGCCGGCACTGAGATCGGCGCAGCGCAGCTGATGCCTAGCAAAACAAGCAGCGTCGGCAGCGACGTGATTCAAGTGCCGCTGAACATCGACCGTCTGCAAACGACGAAGCTTGCCGCAACGATGCAGGGGATTTCCCAAACGTCGGAGGACCCGGAGCGCGCCATGATGCTGCTTAACCTGTTCTACCGTGATGCGAAGCTGCTGACGCTGTTCAACTTCGGCGTTGACGGTACGCACTATGTCCTGAAGGACGGCCAAATCGCGCTGCCTGATGGCAAGACCCAAGAGTCGGTCGGCTTCTACCACGACATCATGTGGCAAATCGGTAACCAGATGCTGAACTACACCCGCGTAGGCGAAGATCCGAACAAATACAAGAACTATGAGGAATTCAACAAGAAGGTTGCAAGCAACCCGTCCCCGATCCTTGGCTTTGTCTTTGACTCCGAGCCGGTCAAGAACGAGCTGATCGCCGTTAGCAAGGTACAAAGCACGTTCGATCCGGGCCTTCAGTCCGGCCAGCTTGATCCTGAGGTTGAAGTGCCGAAGATGATCGAGAAATTGAAAGGCGCAGGCATCGACAAAATCGTCGCGGAAGCGCAAAAACAGCTGGACGCTTGGCGTGCGGCGAACGGGAAATAAAGCGAGATAGCAAAGTACAGCAAAGTACAGCAAAGTACAGCAAGGGGGTATAATCCATGCGATTATACCCCTGTTATTTGAGTAATAACCGGTATACGCCGGTTATAATTAACAGGATGGTGCGCACTTATGATTAAAGTAACCATATGGAATGAATTTTTGCATGAAATCAATAATCCGATTGTCGCCTCCATTTATCCGGAAGGCATTCACGGCGCGATTGCCGCAGGTTTGAATTGCGATCAAATCAGCGTGAGAACGGCGACGCTGGCGGAGCCGGAGCACGGCTTGAGCGAAGAAACGCTGAACGATACCGATGTTTTGATCTGGTGGGGCCATCTGGCGCATGATCTGGTGGACGATGAGATCGTGGAGCGCGTATACAATCGGGTATTGGCGGGCATGGGGCTGATTGTGCTGCATTCCGGCCACGCGTCGAAGATCTTTAGAAAGCTGCTTGGAACGCCGACGGAACAACTGAAATGGCGCGAAGCCGACGAAAAAGAGCGGATCTGGGTCATTGACCCCTCGCACCCGATCGCTGCGGGCATCGGCGAGTATATCGAGCTGGAGAAGGAAGAGATGTACGGCGAGCATTTCCACATTCCGGCGCCGGATCAGCTTGTATTCGTCTCTTGGTTCGAAGGAGGGGAAGTGTTCCGCAGCGGCGTGACGTACAGCCGCGGGCAAGGAAAAGTTTTCTACTTCCGCCCAGGCCATGAATCGTATCCGACTTACTACAATCAAGAGATTTTGCGCGTCATCGCGAACGGCGTCCGCTGGGCGGCTCCAAGCGCGACGACCGCGCCGTCGTACGGACACTCGGAGCCGCTGGAGCGGATTTTGGTGAAGTCTTAAACATAGAGGGGAGCGGAGAAGATGGGCAAGTTTCGCATTGGGTTAATCGGATTAGGCGGCATGGCAGGCGCGCATGTTCGCTGGATGGCTGAACTGGGCGACCGCTTCGAGATTGTGGCCGTCAGCGATGTCAGCGCGGAAGCGCTAGCTAGAGCCGGTGAGCAGCTCGGCATCATCGAGGACAAGCGGTACGCCGATTTCGAGAAGCTGGTCGCGGATCCGGACGTCGACGCCGTCGTGTCGGTGACGCCGAATCATGTCCATGCGGCCATTATCCGCGCATGTCTGGCGGCACGCAAGCCATTCATGGCGGAGAAGCCCTTTACGCGCGTATTCGAGGAAGCGGGACCGCTGCTTGATCAGTATGAGCAGCAGCCGGTGCCCGCGATGATCGGCTTCACGTACCGCTATACGCCGGCATTCCGCTATGCGCGCGAGCTCGTGCTGCAAGGAAAGATCGGAACGGTGCGCAGCTTCTCCGTTCAGTATTTGCAAGGCTGGGGCGCGGCGCAATACATGGTGCCATTTGTATGGCGCTTCGATAAGAACATTACCGGCACGGGCACGCTTGGCGATCTTGGATCGCATATGATCGACCTGGCGCGGTTTTTGTTCGGCGAATTCGAGGAGCTGTCCGCGCAGCTCAAGACGATCATTCCGGAGCGTCCGGATGCGGCGACGGGACGGATGGTTCCGATCGAGGTCGACGATTTCGCCAGCTTCCAATCGCGCATGACGGGCGACGTCATGGGCATCTTCCAGACGTCGCGCAATGCCATCGGCTCGGGCAACCAGCACGAGGTGTCCATCTACGGCGACTTTGGGACGCTTCATGCTTCAACGGAGAATCCGGATAAGCTGATCTGGATTCGCGAGGAGGAGCCGGGACAGCTGTCGCGCTCGACGCTCGACGTGCCAAGCTCGTGCAAGACGACGCAGTACGCCGACTTCCTGGCAATGCTGGAAGGCAAGGAGCCGGACGGCTTGCCGGGCTTTATGGACGGCTATCGGAACCAGCAGGTGCTGGACGCGATTATTCGCGCGAGCGAGACGAAGACGGTTGTGCAGTTGTAATGGTTACGGCTATCTTGTTGGGACTGCCCCGGAATGGGGCAGTCTTTTTTGTTGAGCAAGCGGGTGCGAGGGGGCTAACGAACCGTATAGCGATTATTTGCGCGATTTCGGCACTTTGTTAACGCTTCAGCGACGTTATTTCGGCTGGTTTAGGAGGTTTTGGGGCATTTTACCTAAATAACGCTTTTGGAGTTCGTTAGAGCCTCGAATCGGGGCTTTTTGCTCAAATAAGCGCTATTGAGTTCGTTAAGCGGAAGAATGGCTAGGAGACCGGTGTACTCCGAAAATTAATATCCACTCACTTGGTGAATCGTTTCAAAATAATGCTTTTAATGCCGTGGAGAATTTGTTATTTTAGGTAAGGAAGCGCATTCACACTACAGATAATCAGATTGGATGGGATGAAGTGAGAGTAAGTGCAGAAGAGTTAGCGTCGGGCAAACTGAAGCCGGAGACCATTAAACTGGCTGTCCAGCTTATTCAGGTTAACGGCTATGTCTTGATCGAGGAAGTGCTGCCACGCACGCAAGTGGACCAACTGAACCGCAGAATCGGCGATTACCTGGAAGGCTTTATGGCCAAGCATCAATTCAGCCTTGAAGAGGGCTTCCATAACGGAACGAATCATATCGGCATGTATCTGCCCTTTGAAAAGCCGTTTTGCGATGAATCGATTATCGCGCATCCGTTCGTAACGGATATCGTGGAGCAAATTTTGGGCGATGATTGCCTGCTTACCTATTTCGCATCGAATACATCGATGCCGAAGGGCACGACGTCGCAGCATGTCCATGCGGACATGGGCGCCAGATTCGGAGACCGCTGCAACGCCAACCTCCCGATTACGCATCTGGTGGTCAACTACCCGCTTGTCGATGTGACGGAGGAGAACGGCCCGATGGAAGTGTGGCCGGGCGGCACCCATTTGCATCCCGACCGCTACTACAACACGAAGACCGTGGATAAGTCCGTGCTGGCCGAGCATATGCTTTCGTTCAAAGCGCTCATGCCGGCGGGATCGATCATGATCCGCGACGACCGCATGTGGCACCGCGGCACGCCGAACCGTTCGGATCAGCCTAGACCGAACATCGCGCTTATTTATACTTCCGCTCCTAATGCACCGCAGCAAGGCGGCATCCAGATTCCGCAGGAAACGTACGACGGCTTGTCTGACAAGGCGAAGAGCCTGCTCCGCAAAGAGAAGATCGGTTTCCCGGTTATCGAGCCATATTAATAGGATGGAACAGCACCTGGCCGCATGGTCGGGTGCTTTCTGTTTTGTCTGCTGCGGGCAGAATGTTCGCTATAGACAAAGCATAAGTACGAAGATAGGGAGGCGAGACGATGAAGGAGCACGGGAGCGGGAAGGAAGAGGCATTGGCGGCTAAGCGCACCGTCGGTGCAGCAATCTCAATCGAACGGCTGGACTTGAGCCGAACCGATATAGCGGATCTGGTAATCGAGAGCGAAAGCGAAGGATATCGCCATATCAGACGGCTGTTGGACGATTACGCGAACGGAAGGAACCGTTTCGCGGAAGCCGGAGAAGCGCTGTATGCAGCGGTTTTGCACAACCGGATTATCGGCGTATGCGGACTCAACCGCGACCCTTATCGCCCTGGCGTCAGATCCGGCCGCGTGCGCCGGCTCTACGTTCGCCAAGCCTATCGGCGCTTTGGAGCCGGACGCAAATTGATGGACGCGGTGATCGAAGAAGCGAAGAAACACTATACGTCTCTATTGCTCCGGACAACGAACCCCGAGGCAGACTGCTTCTACCGGTCACTTGGCTTCACCGTTCTTCGGGACAATGAACATGCAACCCACATGCTTGAAATCTCTCCATAACGTATTGAATGCTATATCCAAAACCAGCCAATGTTTGGGTGAAACTTTGGATTGGCGCAAGCAATAGCGGACAGCATGCACCCTCTTCCGAAAATCGGAAAAGAGAGTATATTGTTAACAATATTTTTATTGCAAGCGCTATCAGTATGATTTATACTGAGTCCAAGATTGACATGAAACGTTTCGTTAAGAGGATGTGCACGACGTGATTACCATTAAAGACCTGGCTAAAGCAACGGGATTGTCCGTGACGACCGTATCCAGAGCGCTTAACGGATACAGCGACGTTAATGAAGACACGCGCAAGAAGATTAAGAAAGCCGCAGAGGAATTGAATTACCGTCCCAGCGCCGCTGCCAGAAGTCTTGTGATGAAGAAATCGAGAACAATCGGCGTCATCATATCGGACATTAACCGGGAAGGCATCAAGGATGCGCTCGCGTATGAGATTCTATGCGGCATCAACGACCGGTCGACGATGCTCGACTACGATATTTTGCTTTTTAGCACAAGCTCAAAGAAGCAGCAGAAGAAATCGTATTCGGACCTGTGCAAGGAGCGTGGCGTAGACGGAGCGGTTATTTTCGGCCTCCGGGTTAACGACCCGTATCTGGAAGAAATCATATGCAAAGCCGATTTCCCATGCGTGCTCATCGATATTCCGGTCGAGAGCAAGAACGCGGGCCATGTCACGACGGACAATGTATACGGGGCGATGCTTGCGGTCAATCATCTGCTGAAGCTTGGTCACCGCAAGATCGCAATGATCAATGGGCACAACGAAGCGGCGGTGAGCATCAAGCGGCTGGAGGGTTATAAGCAGGCACTGGAGCAGGCCGGCATTCCGTTCGACACGGATCTCGTCTTCGACGGAGGATTCTCCGAGGAAGGCGGCTGTGAAGCGATGTACCGGATATTGTTGAACCATCCCGACGTAACGGCCGTATTCTCGGCCAGTGACTTGATGGTACTCGGCGCGCTAAGGGCGATGGAGAAATTAAACCGCCGCGTTCCGCAAACGCTATCAATAGTAGGCTACGACGATATCCCGGTCGCCGCTTACTGCTCGCCGAAGCTGACGACGGTCCGTCAGGACAAGTACGAAATGGGCTACCGGTCCGCCCAACTGGTCATCGATATGATCGAAAACCGCCAAGTAGACCGCAGAATCATTTTGCAAAATGAATTAATTATACGGGAAAGCACGAAAGCGATTCCTTAGACGACAAAAGCATAGGAGAAGCAGGAGTGCTTTTTTTTTGAATAATATTTCCAACACGTTTTGATTCCACCCCGGAGGTGAACGACGAGGATGAATACGAAGAAGAAATGGTGGACCAGGTCCAGACTCGAAGCGCTCGACGGCTATGTGTTCATGACGCCGGCCATTCTCGGTTTGCTGTTCTTTATGCTTGGCCCGATCGGAGCGTCGGCCTACTTCAGCTTTACCGAGTACGACATCTTGAGCACCCCGAAATGGGTCGGTCTCGACAATTACATCAATTTGTTCCAAGATTCGCTGTTTTGGCAGTCGCTGAAAGTGACGATGATTTACTCGGTCGTCAGCGTGCCGCTCGGTTTGACCGTATCCTTGGCGCTTGCGCTCTTGCTGAACAAGAATATCAGAGGAATCTTTGTATTCCGGACGATCTTCTATTTGCCGGCCGTCATGTCCGGCGTTGCGGTCGCTTTGCTTTGGAAATGGATTTTCAACCCGGATTTCGGTTTGATCAACTGGGCGATCAGCCTGCTCGGCTTTGAAGGGCCGAAGTGGTTCATCGACGAGGAATGGGCGCTCCCGCCAATCATCATTATGAGCTTGTGGGGCGTTGGAGGAAGCATGCTGGTGTATCTTGCGGGTCTGCAGGGCATCCCGACGGACCTGTACGAAGCGGCCGAAATCGACGGCGCGAACAAGCGCAAGCAGTTCCGCAACATTACGCTTCCGATGCTGTCGCCGGTTATTTTCTTTAACTTGATTACGGGGATCATCGGCGCGCTGCAAGTGTTTACGGAAGGCTTCATTATGACGCAAGGCGGCCCGAACAACGCGACGCTGTTCAGCGTTCTGTACTTGTACCGCAACGCGTTCTCGTACTTGCAGATGGGCTATGCGTCCGCGCTTGCATGGGTGCTCTTCCTGATTATTCTCGCCTTTACGCTCATTATCTTTAAATCGTCGCCGATGTGGGTCTTCTATGAAGGGAACAGGAGGTCTGGAAAATAAGATGAACACAAATGCCGTTACGCAAACAAGAAACGCGCCGGTACGCGCCGGTCTTTCGAGGAGCCAATCCGAGCGGCTGTCGACATGGTTCAGCTACTTGCTCCTGGTCCTCGGTTCCATCGTCATCCTCGTTCCGTTCGCTTGGATGCTTTCGACCTCGCTGAAACTGAAAGCGGATGTGTATATCTTCCCGCCGCAATGGATTCCGAAGCCGATGCAATGGCATAACTACGTGGAAGCTTTCACGACGTTCCCGTTCGGCTTATATACGTACAACTCGATCATAATCGTCGTGTTCGTCTTGATCGGAACGCTGTTCTCATGCTCCTTCTCCGCATACGGCTTCTCGCGGCTGAATGCGCCGGGACGCAATTTCATCTTCATGGTGCTGCTCGCGACGATGATGCTGCCAAGCGCCGTCACCATGGTGCCGATTTACCTGTTCTTCAACAAGCTGGGCTGGGTGGATACGTTCCTTCCGCTGATCATTCCCGCTTGGTTTGGAAGCGCCTTCTTCATCTTCATGATGCGGCAGTTTTTCATGGGCATTCCGTACGAGCTGGAGGATTCGGCGCGGATCGACGGCTGTTCGACGTACGGCATCTGGGCTCGGATCATGGTTCCGCTCAGTAAGCCGGTGCTCGTCACCGTAGCCGTGTTCACGTTCATGGGCACGTGGAATGATTTTATGGGACCGCTGATTTACTTGACGGATGAGAATAAACGTACGCTTGCTCTTGGCCTTTCCTACTTCCAGGGCTCCGCAAGGTCTGCGCCAGACCTGCATTTGCTGATGGCCGCATCCTTGTATGCTATAGCTCCATGCGTGATTCTTTACTTCCTTTGCCAGAAAATTTTTGTCAAAGGCATGGTCTTCACAGGCGTTAAAGGGTAGTCAAAACACAGAAAAGAGGGATCAGTATGTTTCGCAAACGCAAGCTAGCTTCGGTTCTGGTGGTCGTCTTGGCGCTGTCGTCGGTCTTGTACGGCTGCGGCGGCAACAGCGGGAACGGCGGCTCGGGCAGCAAGGATGAAAAGGTAACGCTTAACTTCATCCGCTGGTCGAACGGCCCTGCGCTGGACGAAGAAGAGAAAGACAAAGTCAAACGCTTCAACGATACGCATCCTAACATTCAAGTGAAAATGACGCTGCTGCCATGGGACGAAACGTTCAAAAAGATCGAGATGTCGCTCGCGTCGAATTCGCCCGTCGACCTGTTCTACTGGGACGTACCGGCTTATGCCTGGTACAAAAAAGGACTCATGAAAAATCTTCAGCCTTACTTCGACCGCGACCTGAAAATGGCGGACTACGACGAGAAGCTGTTCGAGCCGTTCAAATTCGACGGAAGCAACATGTACGTCGCGCCTGAAAACTATCAAACGCTTGTCCTGTACTATAACAAAGACATGTTCGATAAAGCCGGCGTCGCTTATCCGAGCGAGAACTGGAACTGGGACGATTACCTTGACGCGGCGAAGAAGCTGACGATCAAGGATGGCGACAAGACGGTTCAATTCGGCACGACGATGTCCCTCGGCGCTTGGTGGGGCTGGATGGCGCTTAGCCAAGAACAAGGCGGGGCGCTTGCGCCGAACATTCACGATCCGGAGAAGCTGTCGTTCAACACGCCGGAGACAAAGAACGCCCTGCAATACTTGCAGGATCTGATTTACAAGCACCATGTTGCGCCGGATGCGGCGCAAGCCAGCGCGCTCGGCGGCGACTTCCTGACCGGCAAAATCGCGATGTATGTCGGCGGCGACTGGGATCTTGGCTCGCTTAAAGAGAAGAAGGATTTGAACTGGGGCATTGCGACGATGCCGAAGTGGGGGGACCAGCGCGTCGTTCCATACTGGATGGGCGGCTATGCGATGACGGAGAAAACGAAGCATCCGGACCAAGCGTGGGAGTTCATCAAGTGGACGATGACGGAAAACCAAGAAACGCTGGCGAAGCAGCAATCGTGGATTCCGGTCAACAAAACCGCGCTGTCGAAGGTGGAAACGCCGGCTTGGGCGCCAGAAGGCTACCAGGACTCGCGCTTCGACTGGATGAAGTACGGCATCATCGGCGACATCTACCACCTCAGATGGCGTGAGGCGCAAGATAAGGCGATCTCGCCGATCGTTGACCAAATTTTCGCTAACAAAATTACGGTCGACGACGCATTGAAGCAAATGGACGACCAAGTAAACGAAATTATTTCGAAGAAATAAGCAAGAGGAGGCTGCGCTTTCGAGTAGAATTTCTACTTAGAGTCGCGGCCTTCTTTATGTTAAAAGGACACAAATAGGAGCGTGAACGGGTTGCATAGAATTGGCCCTATAATTGAGGGAACGGATTTTGCTGTGATTGTCGACGGAACTCGCGTTGACGCCCAAACGGAAGGCATGCTGCTTGAAGGAACGGAAGAGCGGTCCGGTACGGAAGGAACGCGGCATATCGTCGCTTTGTACCGCTATGCTCCGCTGCAATTGGCGATCGAAAGCCATGTCACCTATTATGAAGGCGAGCAGGTAGTCCGTCGCTGGGTATCTGTGCGCAACGAAAGTACTGCAGCCGTAACGGTCGAGCGAATTGACTCGTTCGTGCTGGAGCTTCCGGCGGACGAATGGACGCTCCTGCATTATAAGAGCGAATGGGGAGCGGAGTTCGAACCGGTTCGGCAGCCGCTTGCGGGCGAGGATGTCGTCCTGGAAACCCGCAAAGGGCGCTCCTCGAAGGATATGCATCCTTGGATGAGCGTCATCGGAAGCGGCGGCGATGTGCTGACCGTTTCGCCGATGTGGTCCGGGAACTGGATTTTGCGCTGCGAGAGCGGGGCTGCCGGCTCGTATGCTGTAAGCGGGGGCTTGAACGATTGGGAATTTTTTAAGCGGCTGCAGCCGGGACAAGCCATGGAAGGGATCCATGTGGCGATGGCTGCGGGAAGCGGCGGTGATTTGAACAGCACATCCGTGCCGCTCGCCCGCGTCGGCCGCAAGTATTGGTACGCGCAGAACAGCTTCTCCCGCTCGCTGCCGGCTGAATGGAACCATTGGTGGAGCTACGAGGATAAGACGATCAACGAAGAGGCGTTTCGCGCTAACGCCGCGGAAGCCGCGAAGCTCGGCATTGAAATCTGCACGCTGGATGCAGGCTGGTTCGGACCTTCGGACGCCGCGACGGAATGGTATGAGTACCGGGGCGACTGGGAAATGGTCAACACGGCCCGTTTTCCAAGCGGCATCCGTGCGCTGTCGGATGACGTGCACGGTCTGGGCATGAAGTTCGGAATATGGTGCGAAATCGAGGCTGTTGGCAAATCCGCCAAGGTATCGCAGCGCTATCCGTCGTTTCCGGCACGCAGGGACGGGGAGCCGCTCGGCTATCTCTGCTTCGGCAACCCGGAAGTTCAAGAATGGGCGTTCGGCATGCTGGACGGGCTCATTACCGGTTACAACTGTCAGTGGATCAAGCTGGATTTCAACCTGGATCCTCAGGCCGGCTGCAACAGCACGGATCACGGCCATGGCGCGGGCGACGGCTTGTATGAGCACTATAACGGCTATTACCGCGTGCTTGACCGCGTTCGCGCCAAGCATCCGGAGGTTATCCTGGAGAACTGCTCCTCCGGCGGGCTTCGGATTGATCTCGGCATGCTGCAGCATACCCATACGACCTTCCTGAGTGACCCGGATTGGCCGGAGCACAGCCTGCAGGTGTTCTGGGGCGCGACGACGATGCTGGCGCCGGAGGTGTGCTTGCACTGGAGCTACTCGGAGTTTCTATGGGACTACGAGAAGCAGAAGTTTAACCCGCTTTCGCCAGACCTTAAGCCATATCAGTTCGATTATTATACCCGCATCGCCATGATGCGAGGTTTCGGCATTTCGCAGAAGCTCCCGCAAATGCCGGAATGGATGCGCGCGCGGCTGGCCCATCATATCGGCCTGTACCGGGACAAGGTGAAGCCATTCGTCCGCTCGGGCGATCTGTTCCGTTTGACCGCGCAGCCAGTCCGGGGCGGACTTGGCGACTGCTGGTCGGCGTTCCAGTACAGCATGCATGCAAGCGACGAGCACCTGGTGTTCGTATTCCGGCTGCCGGGCAGTGAAGAAGAGCGAACCATTAGGCTGCTGGAGCTTGATGCGGAAGCGACATATCGGGTGTCGGAGATGGCCGGTGCTGATCGGGATGCCGGGGATTCAAAACAGTTCGCGCCTATTTTGCGCACGGGGGCGCAGCTTCTTGCGGAAGGGATCTTCTTCAACGGCCTTGCGGTCGAGGAGTCGGTAATCCTGAACGTAGTGAAAATATAATGCTGACGCAGAAGAAATAAACATATATTCCCTTATTTGGCGCATCTGCTTTATTCTCGCTGCCAAGCTTTGGTATAATAGCAGGAATCACTAAAATGCCAAGGTGCGAAGGGAGGGAGTCAAGCAGACATGTTCCGGTTCATAGTCAGATTGGCATTCGTCACTTTGATTCTCTTAGCGGGGCTTGGCTCGCATTTCAAAGGTGAGCCGGCGCATGCGGAAACGGCCAGTTCCACGCTCCATCAGCTGCGGACGGAAATTTCGCGCCAGTTGCTGCAGCAGCAGTCCGAAATCTCGCTCGACTACCTGGGAGACCGGAAGGAGCTGTCCGAGCATTTTCCCGCACTGCTTCAAGATGTTTTCGCTGAGAACGACTACATTGCGTACATAGTCGATTCCTATTTATATACCATTCGCACCTGGGGCAAGACGGCGAAAATCAAGCTGACGATCAAATTCAGAGAAACGGCTGACCAAACCGCAAAGGTGGACGAGCAGATCAAGCAGCTGCTTTCCCCGGATGTGCTTGCCCGGCTGACTCCGTTGGAGACGGTCACCTATATACACGATTGGATCGTTACTCATCTCGCCTACGATACGACGCTTCGGCGCTACACGGCGAGCGAGGCGTTAGACAGCGGCACTGCTGTTTGCCAAGGCTACTCGCTGCTGGCTCACCGGATGCTGGCGCATGCGGGCATTGAATCGAAGATCGTGGAGGGGACGGTAAACTCCGGCAGCCATGTGTGGAATATGGTCCGGCTTGATAGCGGCTGGCGCCATATGGATGTCACATGGGACGATCCGCTGCCTGACCGGCCTAATAAAATCAGCTACGCGTATTTTCTGAAGAGCGACAGCGAGATGAGGAAGGACCATAGCTGGACGAAGGCGTATCCGGCTGCGAAATAACGCTGCCAATGATGAAAAAGACCAATTTCTCCGCGTGGGAAATTGGTCTTTTTGGTCTGTCATTCTAACGAAATCCCTTTCAACGAACTCCAGCGGCGTTATTTCAGCAAATTGGCTGCGTTTTGCAAGCTAACGGACTCTACGAGCGTTATTCGGCATAAAATGGGCGAAAAGCATCGAAATTCATCCAAATAGCATCGTATGGGTTGCCAGCGCGCGGGCAGCCTTTTTTATTGGTTCGTGCCGCTTTGCTTATCGCGGCTCTGCGTCATCTGCTGCCAGACGGAGCCGGCAGCTTCCTCGCCGCGCTCGATGCGCTCGAGCGCTATACGCGCTTGCAGGCTGACCTCGAATTCAGGGTCAGCCGCCGCTGCGCGCAGCGCTTCGGCCGAGGAGTCGTCGCCGACCTCGTAGAGGAAGCGGGCGGCTCGCCAGCGGACGAGCTTGTTGCGGTCGCGCAGCGCTTCGATCATCGGCGGGATCGCGGCGGGGTCGCCAAGATCCGACAGCGTGTCGCCGGCGGTGCGCCGGACTGACGCGGACGTGTCGCGCAGCGCCGCGAACAGCAGCGGCATCGCTTCCGGCAGGCGCAGCTCGCCGAGATAGACGACGGCCAGTCTCCGGATGGAGACGTTGTCGTCGCTGATCGCTTTGGCGAGCAGCGGCAACATCGCCGGCTCCGGCGCCGTGCGCGTAAGCGCTTCGTAGCGCACGCTCCAATCCGGCGACGCGAGCCGCTCCGCGAGCTGCTCGGCCGTCAGCGGAGCCGGCCGCGCAGCCGGCTCCGCGGCAGCGGCATCTCCGCCGCCAAGCGCGATCGCGGCGGCGGTCAACGCATCCAGCCGCTCCTGCGGATAAGCGGCATCCAGCTCCTTCACGAGCTCCGCGGCAATCTCCTCGGGCTCGCCGTAGCGCACCCCGAGCTCCTCCAGCATGCGCTCGCGGATCATCGACGAGGCGGCGGACTTGGTCACCGCCTCCGCAAACCGCGCGGGCATCGCCGCCCGCGCCTCGGCGCCGCCCTGCGGGCGTACGCGCACCTGCATCGGGATGCCCCGATACAGCTGCACGAACGCGTGCGCCTCGCCGAAGGCTTCGCTCGCGCCAGGCCCGGCCCCGGCGGCGCCGGCGGCCTGGCCGCCCAAAGCCTCGTCGCCGCTTGCCAGCACGCGCCGCGCCTCTGCCAAGATGCGCTCCCAGTCCGCCCCAGGCTTCCGGTCGAGCGCAATAAAATCCGCCGTGCGGAACAGCCCCCGCACGCCTTCAATGCCAAGCAGGCTGCGCAGCGGCTCCGGCGCGCCGGCTGCGCCAGCCGGCGCATAGCTCGCGCGCTGCCCGGCCGGCAGCTTCTCGCTGACGTTCAGCTTCATTGTATTCGGGCTGGGCGTCGGCTCTATTCCAAGCAATTTCATAGTAGTTTCCCCCCGTATTCACGCTTCGCTTTTGTCCCGGAAACGCTTGCCGTTATTGTTCTAGTGTAAACCATTTGCCAAGAAAACCACAATTGGCCACGAGCACCTGCTCTACCCGTTTGATTATTCGTTTTAAGCTTGGTATCTTTGAAATAGAGATGGTTGTATCATACAGCCAAATAGACAAAAAGCAGACAACACGAACACGACGGGAGACGTGAGCGAACCATGCGCTTTGAAAACTTAAATCAGGCCGCAGTGCCGAGAACGTTCAAGGAAGTCAGACAGTGGCGGAGGGAACGGGCCGGCAAAATGAAGCTGAAGGATTATTCCTATAAGGTGCCGAACGCCAATCCGGATCTGATCTATTTGCATGCCAATGCCGCCGAGCCTTCGCTGACTTGGATCGGCCACTCGACGTTTCTGATTCAGCATTCCGGACTTAATATTATAACCGATCCGATTTGGGCGGAGCAGCTCGCCTTCCAGAAGCGCATGTCGCCTCCTGGCCTCGCGATTGAAGACGTGCCGCCAATCGACGTCGTCCTAATTTCGCATTCACATTATGACCATCTTCATCTGAAATCACTTCAGCAGCTGACAGGCAGCAAAACGCTGCTCGTGCCCATCGGGCTGGCAGATAAGCTGCGGCGCAAAGGATTCTCCTCGATTATCGAGCTGGATTGGTGGCATTCGGCCACGATTGGCGGCGTGACCTTCACGTTCGTGCCGGCGCAGCATTGGACGCGGCGCACGCTAACGGACACGAACAAGTCGCATTGGGGCGGCTTCGTCGTGCAATCCGCGCAGGGGCCAACGTTTTATTTCGCCGGGGACAGCGGATATTTCGACGGTTTCAAGGAAATCGGCCGCCGCTTCGAAATCGACATCGCGCTCATGCCGATCGGCGCTTATGAGCCGGAATGGTTCATGGGGCCGCAGCACGTGACGCCCGAAGAAGCGCTGCAAGCGTTCCTCGACGTGCGCGCCAAGCGGTTCGTGCCGATGCACTACGGATCTTACAAGCTGGCGGACGACACGCCGCGCGAAGCGCTGGATCGGCTCGAGGCCGAGATCGGCCGCCTCAAGCTTGCGCGCGGAACCGTAATGCTCTTGCCGCATGGGGAAACTGTTCGACTAAATGATGTCAACTAAGCAATTCTTCGCGATTTTATGCTATAATGGTGTGATGAAAAAGATTTATTAGAGAAGGACGGGATTAAGCACAATGATTAGCACAAGCGGCATCACGCTTCGCTACGGCAAGCGTGCGCTATTTGAAGATGTAAATATTAAATTTACGCCTGGCAACTGCTACGGTCTGATCGGAGCGAACGGCGCGGGCAAATCGACATTCCTGAAGATTCTTTCCGGCGACGTTGAGCAAACGAACGGCGAAGTTCACATTACGCCGGGCGAGCGTCTTGCGGTTCTGAAACAGAACCATTACGAGTATGACCAGTTCCGCGTGCTTGAAACGGTTATCATGGGTCATAAGCGTCTATATGAAGTCATGAAAGAGAAAGACGCGATCTATGCCAAAGCGGAATTTACCGACGAGGACGGCATGCGGGCGGGCGAACTGGAAGCGGAATTCGCCGATATGAACGGCTGGGAAGCCGAATCCGAAGCGGCAGGCATGCTGAACGGCCTTGGCATTCCGCCGGAGATGCACGACAAACAAATGTCGGAGCTCTCCGGCAACGAGAAGGTTCGCGTGCTCTTGGCGCAAGCCTTGTTCGGCAGCCCGAACATTCTGCTGCTCGACGAGCCTACCAACCATCTTGACATGCAATCGATCGAATGGCTGGAAGATTTCCTCTCCCGCTATGAAGGCACTGTTATCGTAGTATCTCACGATCGTCACTTCTTGAACCAAGTTTGTACGCATATCGCGGACATCGACTTCGGCAAAATCCAGATGTATGTCGGTAACTATGACTTCTGGTACGAGTCGAGCCAATTGGCGCTTGCGCTTCAGCGCGACGCCAACAAAAAGAAGGAAGACAAAATCAAGGATCTGCAAGCGTTCATCCAACGCTTCAGCGCCAACAAATCCAAGTCCAAGCAAGCGACTTCCCGGAAGAAGCTTCTTGATAAGATTACGCTTGATGACATCCGTCCATCCAGCCGTAAATACCCGTTCATCAACTTCAAGCCGGAGCGCGAGGCAGGCAAGCAATTGCTGATGACCGAAGGCTTGACGAAGTCGGTTGACGGAGCGAAGCTGATCGACAATTGGACGCTTACCGTCAATAAAGGTGACAAAATCGCCCTCGTCGGCCCGAACACGCTGCCGAAGACGATTCTGTTTCAGTTGCTTATGGGCGAGATCGAGCCGGATGCGGGCACGTTCCAATGGGGCGTGACGACAACGCAGGCCTACTTCCCGAAAGACAACTCGGCTTACTTCGACGGCGTCGAGATGAACCTGGTTGACTGGCTGCGCCAATACTCGAAGGATCAAGACGAGAGCTTCATCCGCGGCTTCCTTGGCCGTATGCTCTTCTCCGGCGACGAGGCGCTGAAGAAAGCTAGCGTGCTCTCCGGAGGCGAGAAAGTGCGCTGCATGCTTTCCAAAATGATGTTGTCGGGCTCGAACGTGCTGCTCATGGACGAACCGACGAACCACTTGGACCTCGAATCCATTACGGCGCTCAACAACGGCTTGATCGACTTCGACGGCACGCTGATCTTCACATCGCATGACCATCAGTTCGTTCAAACGATCGCAAACCGCATTATCGAAATTACGCCGAACGGCGTCATCGACCGTATCATGACGTACGACGAGTACCTCGAGAGCGCTGAAATCAAAGCGCTTCGCGAGCGCATGTATCCGGCTGAATAAGCACCATCCACTCTATAGACTTTGTCGAACCCCGGTTCGGCAAAGTCTTTTTTTGTTGAAACGTATCGAAAAATAAATAGGACCCTCTGCGGTACAAATTATAGGTTAAATATGTCTATAATAGCGAAGTAACTAGGAATTTGGAAAATGGAAGGAGTGGATCGCGATGGGAGGAACAGGCAGCGGCAAAGCCGGCCTGCGAGCAGTGTGCAGGGAGTCGGATCGGGAGCTTCGGTACGACATGGAGTCGATGTTGTGGCGGGGAAACTTGAACTATATCGGCATCGTCCTGCATGAATCATGGTGTGTCGAGAGTCACAGCCACGATCATTTTGAACTCTGCTATGTCGCCTCCGGCAGCGGATGGTTCTCGATCGACGGATCCTTCTTCCGCGTGAGCAAAGGCGATTTGTTCTTGACCAAGCCCGGTGAACGGCATCAAGGCGCGGCATCGGGGGACACGGCGTTTCAGCTTTATTTTCTCGGCTTTAACTTTGACCAGCTGTCGGGCCTTGAATACGACTATTACCGGCTCGATATGAACAGGGCGAAGAAGGACGAGCACCAGATCTTGAAGCAGGCAGGCGACCGCATCATGCAGGAGCTGCGGAACGCGAGGCCGCGCGGAGAAGAGATGGTGCACGGCATTATGGTACAGCTGCTCGTCTCCGTCCTGCGCGTTTTTCAAACCGATCAGCATGCCGAAGAAGTCGAAGAGCAGCGGGAAAGGCCGCTGTCGAATATGCTGGATGTGCTTGATTACTTGCATGCCGAGGTGCATGCGAGCCATACGATTGAAGGGATCGCAGAGAAATTCCATCTCAGCCGCACTCACCTGGCACGGGAATTTAAACGCCATATCGGAATCCCGCTGGGCGAATACGTGCGCAACCAGTGTTTGGACAAAGCCAAACATGATCTGAAGGAAACGAACGAAACGGTCTCGAGCATCGGAGAGAAGCTGCGTTTCCCGTCGATTCATGCTTTCAGCTTATTTTTCAAAAGGCATACGGGGCTGTCCCCACAAGCCTTCCGAACGGTATCGCTCGCATCTCAACATGGAGCGAAACGTTAAATTCATGGACCGGAAGTAAAAAGACATTGTTAAATGCCAGTTTTATAATGACAAATATAACAAGTTTAAAGATGACATATAGCAATTATCAAAAAAGGGCAAGTATGGTAAAAAAAGGGCTAAAGATCCCGATTTTCTGGAATCGCTTACAACTGGATCGAAACGTTTCGATCCATTCATCAAACCATTCAGTGTACCGAAACCGGAAGGAGAACCGATATGCCAAGTACAAACGTCGCAGCAACCGCCGTACCCGCAAACACTCCCAAGCGGCAGACGCGCTTCATGGACGTGAAGAAGAAACTGAAGAAGAGCGCCGTTCTCTATCTCATCATTGCGCCTGTTGTCGTTTATTTTGCCATCTGGGCGTACTGGCCGATGTACGGCGTGCAAATCGCGTTCAAGAACTTTATGCCCGGTGTCGGCATCTGGGGCAGTCCATGGGCCGGCTTCCATCATTTCGAGCGGCTATTTAACTCCTATTATTTCGGACCTATCGTACGCAACACAATTGCTATATCGCTTTATAGCATTTTAATTGGCATTCCGACCCCTATTATTCTAGCACTTATGTTTAACGAATTACGCAGCAAGCGGTTTAAGACGATCGCCCAGACGATCTCGTATGCCCCGCACTTCATTTCGGTCGTCGTTGCTGTCGGCATGCTCTTATTCTTCCTTTCGCCGACGAACGGCGTCATTAACGCCTTGATCGAGCTGTTCGGGGGGACGCCGAAAAGTTTTCTCTCGCAGCCAGGCAGCTTCTGGAGCATCTTTGTCTGGTCCGGCACTTGGCAGGGCATCGGCTGGGCATCCCTGATCTATACCGCGGCCATGTCCGGTATATCGCCCGATCAATACGAGGCGGCTTACATCGACGGCGCGAGCAAGTTCCGCCGGATCTGGCACATCACGCTGCCAGGCATCGCACCTACGATTGTGATCTTGTCCATCCTGAGCGTCGGCGGCATTATGAGCGTCGGCCACGAGAAGATTTTGCTGCTGCAGAACGGTTTGAACCTGGAAACGTCCGAGGTTATTTCCACGTACGTGTACAAATCCGGTATCCAGAACGCGCAGTACAGCTTCTCGGCAGCCATCGGCCTGTTCAACAACGTCATCAACTTCGCCATCCTTCTGCTTGTAAATACGGTTGCCCGCAGAATCAACGAAACTAGCCTTTGGTAGAGGCGCTTTGAAGGGGGACAGCGGCATGAACGCCATTCGGAGAACGGCATCGGAAAAGCTATTCGATTATATCAACGTTTTCTTAGTACTCGTAATTTTGCTAGTGATCTTGTATCCGCTCTTGTTCGTCGTCTTCGCCTCGGTCAGCGACCCGAGGCTGATGTTCGAGCATCCGCTTCTGCTGTGGCCGAAAGGCTTTAACGTAGAAAGCTACGCGAAGGTGTTCGAGAATAAAGACATTTGGATGTCGTACAAGAACACGATTCTGTACACATTCGTCGGCACGATGATCAATATCATTATGACGACAATCGGGGCTTACCCGCTTTCGCGCAGGCACTTCTACGGCAAAGGCATCTTTACGTTCCTGTTCACGTTCACGATGTTCTTCAGCGGCGGCCTTATTCCGTCGTACCTGGTCAACAAACAGCTCGGCATCGTTAACACCATGTGGGTGCTCGTGCTGCCTGGCGCGGTGAGCGTGTTTAACCTCATCATCATGCGGACGTACTTCCAGACGCGGATTCCCGTCGAGCTCGAAGAGAGCGCCTATGTTGACGGCGCTAACGATTTCCATTTGCTGTACAAAGTGGTGCTGCCGCTATCGACCCCGATCATTGCGGTCATGCTGCTGTTCTACGGCGTAGGGCATTGGAACTCCTACTTCGAAGCGATGATTTATTTGTCGGATCGCTCCTTGTTCACTCTGCAGCTGATTCTTCGGGAAATTCTCGTTCAGAATCAGATGGACAGCATGCTGTCCGTGTCCGTCGACGAGCAGTACGCCGAGCGGATGATCGTCAAGGAAGGGCTGAAGTACGCGGTTGTCGTCGTTTCGTCGCTGCCGCTGCTCATTATCTATCCGATGCTGTCCAAGTTTTTCGAGAAGGGCATTCTTGTCGGTGCCATTAAAGGCTAATCGAACCGAGATCTCGGCAAGGCGTATGAACCGCCATTCAAGCGGACTCGCCTTTTCAGATACAGAACTATCCAAATTAGTGGCAGAGGGGATGCTTTTCGATGAGAAAGTTGTCTACGCTATTAGTGACATCAGCATTCACGGCATCAGTGCTTTTGACAGGCTGCAGCAGCAATAACGGCGATGGAGGCAACAATGGAACCTCGACCGGCAACAACGAGGGAACCACATCGGAATTGAAAACAGGCATTACGCTGAAATTGACCCGCCTAGGCTTCAATGATGTCCACCCGGCGTCCAAGGATCTGTGGATGTGGAAGAAATACGAGGAAATGTCCGGCGTGAAAGTGAACTGGGAGGAGATTCCGGGCGCAAGCGTAGGGGAACGCAAGAACATTATCATGGCGTCGAGCGACTTGCCGGATGCATTCTACCAGCTGGGCTTCTCGCAAGGCGAGATTGCGAAATACGGGCAGCAGGGCATCTTCATTCCGCTGGACGATCTGATCGACAAGTACGCGCCGAATATTAAGAAGCTGTTCGAGGAGCATCCGGAAATCAAGCAAGCGGTAACGGCTCCGGACGGCAAAGTGTATTCGCTTCCTTATGTCGATACGTCCAAGGCATTCGCATCGCTGCGTATCTATATCAATAAAAATTGGCTCGACAAGGTCGGCTTGCAGCAACCGCAAACGATCGACGAGTTCTATAACGCCTTGAAGGCGTTCAAGGAGCAGGACGCAAACGGCAACGGCAAAGCCGACGAGACCGGCTGGTATATGCCTTCCGGCTCGGTGAACTGGACGCTGGAACGCCAGCTGCTTGGCAGCTTCGGCATGGGCAACGGCGGGTTGAAGGCGGCGGAGAGCTGGATCTACCTGGACGATAAAGGCGAGCTGCAAACGGTATTCAACGATCCGAAATATAAGGAAGTTTGGCTCTATCTGAAGAAGCTGTACACCGAAGGCTTGCTCCACCCGCAAACGTTCACGGGCGTCGAGTACGCCCAGTGGGTAGCGGACGGCGCGAAGGATATGGTAGGCGCGTTCTCGTGGGTAGGCCCGAACTACCTCGGCGACAAGGTGCAGGACAACTTCGTCGGCATCAACGCGCTGGAAGGGCCGAACGGCGACCGCATCATGAACTGGCTGGATAACCCGGCGCGCGGCATCTCTTCCTTCGAGATCACGAAGGCGAACAAGTACCCGGCCGAAACGATACGTTGGGTTGATTACTTCTACGGCGAAGAAGGCTCCAAATTCGGTACGCTCGGCCTTGAAGGCGAAACCTTCAAGATGGTTGACGGCCAACCTCAATATATCGATGAGATCAAGAACTACGAGGGCGGCATGCAGCTCGGCGCCTTCCAATACGTCGACAACGTATACGGCGGCTACTATCCGTACGTGGAGCCGTCCGAAGAGCTTCGCATGGGCGTAAAAGGCACGACGGTAGCCGAAGAGATCAACACCGATATTTCCGAGCTGGATAAGTTCGCGCCGGCGGAAGTATGGCCGAACTTCGCGCCTACCGAGGAAGAGTCGATGGAAATCGATCCGATTCTGACGGATATCGGCAAGTATATCGACGAAATGCGCGTGAAGTTCATTACCGGCAAAGCGGATATCGAAGCGGAGTGGGACAACTACGTGAAGACGCTGGATAAAATGGGCGCGAAGCGTTACCTCGAAATCAAGCGCGCTCAGTACGACCGGTTTAAAGGCAGCAAATAAGCAGGGCGAACCTATAAAGGAGCCGGGAGCGGCAATGCTCCCGGCTCCTTTTTGTTGTTCTTGCGGCGCCGTGCGACACATAAACTATAGCAACCGCGGCCATTTACCGGCGTCCTAGGTCTATCGATTCGCATGACCGGAAAGGGCCGTTTGTGTTAAAATGGACAAAAATAGACAAATAGTTGAAGGAGACGATCATAGATGTCCTTTTTCGATAAAGTCAAACAAGGCGCATCGGAAGCGGCGAAGAAAGCGCAGCAAACGGTTGAGATTACGAAGCTGAAGGCGCAAATCTCCGGCAAGGAGAAGGAAATCGATAAAATTTACACCGCGATCGGCGCGGCGGTATACCGCGCGCACCAAGCGCAGGATATGTCTTTGGCCGAGCAAGAAGTAGGAAACTGCTGCAAGCAGGTGGATGAGCTGCATGTTGAGATCGGCCAGCTGGAAGATAGGATCAAGATGCTTAAATATGAGAAAACATGCAGCTGCGGCAAGGTCGTTGCGCTCGATGCGCGCTTCTGCCCGGACTGCGGAGCAGCGCTCGGAGAGGAGCCGAAGAACGAAACGACGGTCGGCGAAATCGTCGTGATCTGCAATCAGTGTAAAACCGAGAACGAGCTGAATGCGAAGTTCTGCGTATCGTGCGGCACCGGCTTAGCAGCCTCAGGTTCCGGGTTCTAATAAATCATTCTTCCAAGAGAACAGCCCTGTACAGCATGCATCGTACGAGGGCTGTTTTTTTATATCTGAACGTTCAAAAACAAAGGGTATTGTACCCTGAACGTCGAATACATTCCGTAAACAAGAAGGAGAGGATGATAAAGCACTTGCGTAACGGGAATTTAGAAGAAAGCAACTATTCAGCCGACGTAACCCTGGTTCAACCGACTCGTACACACGCATCAAACGATAGCTAGATCAACCGCCTCTTTCACAGGCGGTTTTTTTGTCGAAATTTCGTCCCCTGTGACGAGTGCCGTTGGAGGCAATTGGCAAGCATCGTCTGCGGAGGGAGCGTTACTTGAGATTAAGTATTTGGAATAAGGAATAACTTACGGAAATTATGCTTTTTTATTGTGCTTTTACGGTATTTATTAGGATATATATAGTAATGTCCTTGGCGATACACTACATAGGGAGGTTTTTGGCTATGCTCGTACCCGTGGAATCCAAGCAAATCGCATTCTGCTCGTATAATGAAGATGAATCATCCTTGTATTTGTACTATCATACCGGGGATGTGGCGGTTTTTCCGTCGATCGGGAAACACGATTACCAGTCCGTCCTCGATTCGCCCAACAGGTACGACACACTCATGAATCTGATGAAGAAAGTCCCGAACGAAGCGGAGCTGCAAGTGCTGGTCCCGGGGCTTGAAAAGAAGTAATGGGATTGGAAACATTTACATCCCGGAAAAATGGAGCTTCGAGTTTTGGTGCTTAAGTCTTTATTATAGGAAATTAGTATGAATTGGCGAAAATCGTGTTTGTCTAGCAAATGCAGGGATTCGTTCGAAGGCATCTCCGGGAGGGGATGTCTTTTTTGCATGTGCGGAAATGATTGCTAGTTCTATCAGACTAGCGGGTGATGCGACAAATGAGACATGAGGTCGATATATGCCGCATAGGCGCAAAAGTAGAATGAACGATAGGGTCAATATGCCTTCGGCACGACCAAATCCAAGAGGAGGATAGATATCAACATGAAAAAGTTTGCAGCCTCGTTCCTTGTCCTTATTATGACTGCCTTGCTGGTCATGCCTGCAGTAATTGGCGCCGCTTCCGCGCCGGCACCGGTTGTCGGCGAAATCCAGGCGAGCGTCAGCTTCCGCAGCGCGCCTTCAACCTCGTCCACTGTCTACAAATATTTGAAGGCGGGCGAAAACGTCGTAATCTTGGAGAAGGTGAACGCAAGCTGGTACAAGGTTCAAGATGTAAACGGCAAGATTGCGTATGTGTCTTCTTCCGCGAAATATATCGAGATCATCTCCAATGCGTCGATCGTGTCCAGCGTATCGTTCCGCAAGTCGCCTTCTACGGACGGCGCGCGCATCCGGTACATGAGCAAAGGCGAGTCGGTGTTGATTACCGGCAAGCCGAACAGCTATTGGTATGCGGTTAAGGACGCCAACGGAGTAACAGGCTATGTCAGCTCCAGCGACCAGTATATCAATGAAGGGGCAAGCTTCTCACTGCCAAGCGGCGTTCAGCCTGGTACGGGCAGCGGCGACTCCGGCAGCGGCGATGGAACAACCGGTACGCAAGCGATTGAGAAAGTGATCGCAGCAGGCATGAAATATCTGGGGACCCCGTACGAGTACGGCTCCGACCGCAACACGACGACGACGTTCGACTGCTCCGACTTCACGCGCACCGCATTCCGCGAAGGCGCAGGCGTGACGATTCCGTACGATTCCCGCCAGCAAGGCGATTTCGTCAAAGATCGCGGAGCCGTGAAGACGGACTGGCACCAGCTGAAACGCGGCGACTTGATGTTCTTCATGGCGTACAAAGGGTCTAAGGCTTCGTCCTACGCCGGCGTGGACAAAGCGACCGAGAGAATCACGCACGTCGGCATTTACTTGGGCAATGGCCAAATGCTGAATACATACTCAACCGCTTCCGGCGGCGTTCGCATCAGCGACATCGCAGGCGGCCAATGGGAGAATCGCTTCCTGTTTGGCGGCAGCGCGCTTTAATCCAGTAGAAAAACCGGGAAGGTCTTCGGCCTTTCCGGTTTTTTGCAATTGTTTTTATTAAATAGGCTCAAAAATAGCTTTCAGGTTGATATAATGGGTTGAACCGGAAAGAGCAGATGGAGACGAAAGCATGAAATTTATAGACTTAAGCGTAACGATTAGTCCGCGGATCCGCGAGCCTCTCCCGGCAAAGATCGACTATGGGAGCCATGAGGACGGCGCGCGCCAAGCGGCAGCAATACTGGGGCTGAAGCAAGAAGATTTTCCGGAAGGCAAGGCGTGGGCGACAGAAACGGTAACGTTGAACACTCACGCGGGAACCCATATCGATGCGCCTTGGCACTACTGGCCGACTTCGGAGGGCAAGCAAGCTAGAACGATCGATGAATTGCCGCTCGAGTGGTTTTTTTCCGATGGGGTGCTGCTGAATTTCAGCATGAAGCCGCCTGGTTACGAGATTACAACGGACGATTTGATCGCCGAGCTGGAGCGGATCGGATACACGTTGAAGCCGTACGATATTGTACTCATCCGCAGTGACCCAGACAAGCGACTGTATCATGATCATTATGCATTCTTGCATGCCGGGGTATCGGCCGACGCAACGTTATGGCTGCTGGATCAGGGTATCAAGGTAGTCGGCACTGACGGCTGGGGCTGGGATATTCCGCTCAATCTGCAGGCAGAAGCCTATAAGGCAAATCCGAGAGAGGGCGTGCTTTGGGCTGCGCATTACGTCGGCAAGGACCGGGAATATTGTCAGATTGAAAAGCTGGCCAATCTGGATCAAATTCCGAAGCCGTTCGGCTTCAAAGTGTGCTGCTTCCCGGTGAAAGTGGAAAAGGGCAGCGCCGGTTGGGCGCGTCCCGTTGCAATTATAGAGGAGGCTCGGTAACTCCAAATCAATGAACCTTCCAAAAGAGTTTCATGGCAAGGTTCCGCGAGATATTGTACAGACACTCCGTGATTGCCGGATTTATCTCGATTTTATCCAACCTTGCTTATAAGGGGTGATTGCATGTTCAATCCTAAGGTCTTCTTCTATTAGTTGTGCCGAAATAATGGCCAAATGGCTATAATCTAACCCGGTACAACGGGGATGAAGATGTACACTGGTATCGTAATGCTCGCTAAGAAACACAAGGACCCAAGAAAAGAGAAGCGGAGAGATTTCCGCAAAGGGATTAAAAGCGTGCATTTCAACAAAGAAAGCAAAACAGCAAGAAAAGATGATTACCGAAAATATAGAACGCAAATGAAACGCATCATGCGCAGCGGGCAGTATGAATTATTGCGCGGCTATCAACGAACCAGCGGTTGGTTGACTTGGTGAGGTTGACTGACCGAACACGGAGAACGGCAGCCTTGAATTGAACTGCACCCCATTTGTTAGACACGACTAACAATGGAGGTGCGGTTTTTTTTGCCTTATTTCAGTTTAGATGAGAAATTGAATGCCATTCACAGGTATCAAGATGGTACTGAAGGGGTCAAGAGCATTGCAAAATCATTAGGGATAAATCATGAAGCTTTACGTATGTGGATTAGGCAATACGAATATCACGGTGTAAAAGCTTTTGAAAAAACCTATACAGCTTACTCCACGGCATATAAACTAGACGTACTCAACTATATGAACGAGAATGGGACGTCTCCAAATGAAGCAGCTGTCATTTTCAATATTTCCTCTCCTGGGATCATTAGAAAATGGCGCAGCCAATACCATGAACATGGACTAGACGCCCTGAAATCAAAGAAAAAGGGGCGTCTACCCGTGACAGATAAGAACAAAAAGATTACGAAGAAACAAGAACCCACCGAAGGATCAGTGGAAGCCCTCCAAGCTGAAATAGAACGTCTGCGTATGGAAAACGCCTATTTAAAAAAGTTGAATGCCTTAGTTCAAAACAAGGAAAAATCACCAAACAAGACAAATCGCAAATAGTCTATGAATTAAGGCTTGAATTTACGGTGAATGCGTTGCTAGAGCTCGCAGAAATCCCTCGTAGTACGTTCTATTACTGGGTTAAACAGTTAGACAAGCCTGATCCTGATGTAGAACTGAAACTCCTCATTCAGAGCATCTACGAGGAGCATAAAGGCCTTTACGGCTATCGTCGTATCCGTGATGAGCTCTTGAATCGGGACTATCGGGTTAATCATAAAAAAGTGCAGCGTATCATGAAAGAGCTAGGATTGAAATCAATTGTTCGCATGAAGAAGTATCGTTCATACAAAGGGACTGTCGGTAAAATAGCCCCTAATGTACTCGATCGTAATTTTAAAGCTCAGAAACCTAATGAAAAATGGGTTACAGATATTACGGAATTAAAGTTGTTTGGAGAAAAGCTGTACCTATCACCAGTGTTGGACTTGTATAACGGTGAAATTATCACGTATACAGTAGCATCTCGCCCTACCTACTCTCTAGTCTCTGAAATGCTGAATCAGGCATTTAAACGCTTATCTGAAGAGGATGAACTTCTCCTGCATTCGGATCAAGGCTGGCACTATCAAATGAAACAGTACCAGCATGCTTTGAAGAAAAAAGGAATTACTCAAAGCATGTCTCGTAAAGGCAATTGTTACGATAACGCGGTAATTGAGAACTTTTTTGGCATTATGAAGTCGGAGTTTCTATATCTTAATGAATTTGAAAGTGTAGATCACTTTAAGCTAGAACTGGCACGATACATGAACTACTACAATCACAAACGTATCAAGGCAAGATTAAAAGGCATGAGTCCGGTACAATACCGAACTCATGCCCAACAGGTTGCCTAAACATATTTGTCTAACTTTAAGGGGTCACTTCAGAATTAGGCTGCCGTTTTTTACAATGAAGGTATAAAATACCGTTCGATTTGGCCATACTACTAGAGTCAATAGTTCTTCTAGAGAACGTTGACGTGAAGATATGGGCGGCAGTCATTTGCAAAAATGACTGCCGCCTTTTGCATTTACCCATGTGAGGTAACGGTTACCTCACTTGACCTCGTTTTCGCCGCTTTGTCGTCCATGAGCGGTAACGGTTACCTCTCTTGGCCTCGTTTTCGCCGCTTTGCCGCCCATATGCGGTAACGGTTACCTCTCTTGACCTCGTTTTCGCCGCTTTGCCGCCCATGTGCGGTAAGTGTTACCTCTCTTGACCTCGTTTTCTCCGCTTTGCCGCCCATGTGCGGTAACGGTTACCTCTCTTGGCCTCATTTTCGCCGCTATGCCGCCCATGTGAGGTAACGGTTACCTCTCTTGGCCTCGTTTTCGCCGCTTTGCCGCACATGTGCGGTAACTATTACCTCTCTTGGCCTCGTTTTCGCAGCTTTGCCGTCCATGTGCGGTAACGGTTACCTCTCTTGGCCTCACCTTCACCGTTTTACCGCATATTTTTCGTTTTTTGTTCAACAAAGCAAAACCGTTTGGCTGTCTGCGAAGTCTAATGGTTATAGAAGCAATATGGCGGGAGAGGAAAACGCATGGATAACGACGAATTGCTGGCCCTTGCGGCCAAACGCGGCGATGATGCGGCTTTCTACAGCCTCATTACGAAGCACAAGGAAAAAATGTACCGGATCGCATATACGTACTTGAGAAATGAAGCCGATGCGCTTGAAGCGGTTCAGGAAGCGACCTGCCGGGCGTACGTGCAGATTCGCAAGTTGAAAGAGCCGGGTTATTTTGGCAGCTGGTTGATCCGAATCTTAATGAACTATTGTGCGGACGAGGTCAAACGGAAGGCCAGGAGGAGAGGAGACCAGCAACAGGCTGCGGCTGCTGAAGAGCCGCACGCGACAAGCGGCGAATCAACATTGCTGGAGAGAGTCATGCTCGAATCGGCAGTCGAGCAGCTGGACGTCAATTACCGGACTGTCATTCAGCTGAAATATTATCACGATCTGACAATTACGGAGATTGCGAGAACGCTTAAGAAGCCGGAAGGCACGATCAAAACATGGCTGCACAAAGCCCTAGGCGGGCTTCGGAAAAGGCTGGAGAAGGATGGTGAATGTCATGAATGAGTATCGTGACCATAACGCGCAGGAGTGGCAGGAGCTGGAGGCGATGAAGGAGCATATCGATCGGATCGCGGTTCCTTCTGCAATCGATGAAGCGATTAAGAACGGCATGCGGCTTGGCCGGCAGCGCAGAAGGCGCCGAGTGCTAACGAGAATGGTTTCCTGTACGGCCATGTTCATGCTTCTCGTCATGGTAGCGTCCGTCCGCTTCTCTCCTACAGTAGCCGCCTATGTCGGCGATATCCCCGGACTTCGCGCGCTCGTTGAGCTAATCAACTACGACAAAGGCTTAAAGCTTGCGATAGAAAATGATTTTATGCAGAAGGTCGGTCTATCGGAAGAACACGACGGCATCAAAATGACGGTGGACGGCATCCTTGCGGATGAATCGAGGGTTATCGTTTTCTACACCTTAACGAACCAGGATGGACGCAAGCGCGTGGTCAACCTCCGAAACGTGAAGCTGGCCAATAACGCGAATACTTCCACTTCATATGGAGCCTCGGATTTCAGTGAAAAATGGGTAAGCAAGCAAGGAACGATCGACTTTAATTTTCATGAGGGGACCGGTATACCGGAACTATTGGAGCTGGAGGTTAAGTTCGATGAGGTGAATGAAACTGCCACTAGCAGTCCGGTATGGAAGTTTAACATTCCGGTAGATAAAACGAAATTCGAGGGCAAGAAAGAAACCTATGCGATCAACCAGACGGTTACCGTTGAAGGCCAGCGGATCACTTTCGGAACGATGACCGTCCATCCGACTCGAATCGGGCTGGAGGTAGCTTACGATCCGGCCAATACGAAGAAATTGTTTTACTTTGACGATATCCGGATCGAAGACGAGAAGGGCGAGACGTTCGGCACCATCATCAACGGCATATCCGCTTCGAACATTAGCGAGACCAAGGAGGTGCTTTACTTCCAGAGCAACTATTTCAGCAAGCCGGAGAAGCTCTATTTGCGGGCAAGCAGCATTCGGGCGATGGACAAAAATAAGCTGGAGGTACAGGTTGATCTAGATCGCAAGAAGCTGCTCTTCCGACCGGACGATCGGCTTACCCTAGTAGATGTCGGTACCAGCAGCGAGAATGGTCAAGGCGTTCTAGTCTTTCGTTTGGATAATGACCATCCGCTTGATGAGCATCGTCAGTACCATTTGTTTTCGAGCACCTACAAGGATGCATCCGGTAAACAATTCGAATCCAACATGACGGGATCGACAGAAAACGAGTTCCAGTACTATATCCGTAAAGCGGAGTACAAGAGCCCGCTCACGCTCTACGTTGAAGATTATCCGTCCAGGATCCTAGGCGATATAAATCTCAGAATTAAATAGTAGAGCTAAAGCAGGCTGCCGGCATTCGGCAGCCTGTTTTAGGTATTTTATGGTAAAATAATGGAGCGATTTCTAATAGGATGAGGTGAAACATGCATCAATCTAATGTATTAGGTAAGGTCACATGTTTGATCACGAGGGAAAAAGCTGCGGGAACGGAGCTTCTTCTGATCCAACATCCGAATGCAGGGATCCAGCTTCCCGCCGGTACGGTTGAATTAAGCGAGGAATGTGAACAAGCTACCCTGCGAGAAGCATATGAAGAAACGGGATTAGATGATTTTATTGGAATTCGATATATCGGAAAACTAGATGTTGATCTATCCGGTGAACATATCATTTATAAGCAAGCCAAGGTATTTTCCAGACCGGATTTAACAAGCTCCCAGTGGGCCGAGATCAGGCGGGGAATTACGGTACAAGAAGAGCGGAAACAAGGGGATTTTGTTCAAGTTTCATATAGGGAAGGCGATCAATATCCCGATCCCAATTACATCACCTATCAAATCACGGGATGGGTGCAAGCGGCTGACCTTACCGCGAAGGTTTCACGGCACTTCTACCATTTGCGAACGAATTGCGATTTAACCGAGTGGGACCGTGAAGCGGATCACCATTTGTTCAAGTTATTTTGGGCTCCGCTTCATACGCTGCCTGAGATTGTGTACCCTCAAAATAAGTGGCTAGAGTATGTGTTTTCTGATTTGTAGTTGACTTGGAGTTAACTCCAGAGCGTACACTTCATGTGCAGATATCGTAATTTAGCGGAAAGCGAGGAACGATCGAATGGAATATGTGAAGCTTGGCAATACCGGCTTGGATGTGTCCCGGCTTTGTCTTGGCTGTATGAGTTTTGGCGTAGCGGAGCGGTGGGTTCATCCTTGGGTGCTTGATGAAGAACGGAGTCGTCCGATTATTAAGAGAGCATTGGAGCTTGGCATCAATTTTTTCGATACGGCGAACGTGTATTCAGATGGAACAAGCGAGGAAATTGTCGGACGAGCGTTGAAGGACTATGCCAATCGCGATGAAATCGTTCTTGCGACAAAGGTTCATTTTCGCATGCATCAAGGCCCCAATGGCGCCGGACTTTCCCGAAAGGCCATTATGAGTGAAATCGATAAGAGTCTGAAGCGGCTGGGGACGGACTACGTAGACCTCTACCAAATCCATCGTTGGGATTACCATACGCCGATTGAAGAAACGATGGAAGCGTTGCACGATGTCGTGAAAGCAGGGAAGGCCAGATATATAGGAGCATCCGCTATGTACGCTTGGCAATTCCTAAAGGCATTGCATGTTGCTGAGAAGAATAGGTGGACCAAGTTTGTATCCATGCAAAATCATTTGAACCTTCTTTACCGCGAAGAGGAGAGGGAGATGCTGCCGCTCTGCAAGGAAGAGAAAATCGGCGTCATTCCTTATAGCCCGTTAGCCTCGGGAAGATTGACGCGCGATTGGGCGGAAACCACGCATCGTTCCGAAACGGATCAAGTTCAGAAATCTAAATATGACGCGACGGCACATACGGATAGATTGATCGTGGAGCGAGTAGCCGCCATCGCAGAGCAACGCGGCGTTCCCCGCGCCCATATCGCGCTGGCTTGGCTTCTGCAGAAACAACCGGTAACTGCCCCCATCGTCGGCGCGACAAAAACGTCCCATCTCGAAGATGCGGCAGCAGCTCTTTCGATTACGTTAACGGCAGAAGAAATTGCGTCGCTGGAAGAGCCGTATGTTCCTCATCCGGTCGTTGGAGCCATTTAATCGGAGGGGGGCAACGGCATGTTGATCGCAGAGGTCAGCGATAAATACGATTTATCCCAGGATACGCTCCGCTACTATGAACGAATCGGACTTATCCCGCGCGTAAACCGAAATAAGAGCGGTCTCAGGGACTACACCGAAGAAGATTGCAAGTGGGTGGAATTCATCAAATGTATGCGGGGAGCAGGACTTCCGGTTGAAACGTTAATCGAATATGTTAAGTTGTTTCAACTGGGTGACGCGACCGTAGCAGCTAGAAAAGAACTTTTGATCGGGCAGCGTGATCAGCTCCTGACGCGGATGGAAGAGATGAAGCGCGTATTGGAGCGTCTGGATGATAAGATTGCCAGATATGAACAGACTATAGGCGCGAAAGAAAAAGCATTGATGGCACATGATTCGTAATAGGCAGACCCCCGTTTCGTTAATCGAACGGGGGTCTTGCTTTCGTTTATGAAAAAAGCCGTCACTGCATGAGCTGCAGGACGGCGCGCGAGCATTCCATCGGGTTGTATTGCTGATTGCGTTTGTTCAATAAATTCATGCGGTGCTGGCCGGAGGTGTATGGCTCTTGGATGAGCTCAAACCATTTGTCGATCGTTTCGGTGGAGACGAGCATTTCGCCGAAGCCGCTTGCGACGAAGTATTCGCAATTGACCTCTTCTTGGCCAGGGATCGGCTCGTAGAACAGCATCGGGATGCCTTTGCTCAAACCTTCCGTACACGTCATGCCGCCGGGCTTCGTGATGAGCAAGTCGGAGACGTCCATCAGCTTGTTGATTTCCTTCGTAAAACCGAGCACCTTGATATTCGGATGCTGAAAACTCGATTCGGCGAGCATGCGCTCTCGCACCTTCTCGTTGTTGCCGACGCAGTAGATCAGCTGGATGCGGTCGCGCCAGCGGGTCATATACGCAAGCAAATCATCGCTGTACATAATCCCCCAGCCGCCGCCCATAATAAGGACGGTTGGCAGCGGCTTCAAATCGAATTGCGCCTGCAGCTCGGATTTGTCGTAGGTTTGCCAGAAGTTCGGATGAACCGGAATGCCGGTAACCTCGATCCGGCTCGGCGAGATGCCGCGATCGGTCAGCTTCTTCTTCACCTCAACCGTAGAAACCAAATACTTATTGACTTCCGAGCTGGTCCAGGTCCCGTGAGCGTCATAATCGGTGATGAGCGTATACAGCGGTATCTGAAGCCCTAGCCGCTTCAGTCTCGAAACCACCGCATTCGGAAGGGGATGCGTGCACACGATCAAATCCGGCTTCAATTGAGAGATGACCTGTTCCGTGTGCGTATAGAAAAGCCGATGAAGCGCAAGCTGCGCAAATCGGTTGAGCGATTTTTTATATTGCCTGCGATATAGCTTTCCGAGCAGCTTCGGCTGCTTCGTCACCGTTTTGCGGTAGGCGGATACAATCATCGGGCCGATTACCGGGTTAAGAAAATTGCCCAGCTCGATGACGCGGGTCTGAATCGTTGAGTCAAGTGAACGAAGCCCTACCGCAAGCGCATAGGCCGCCTGGGTATGACCGGAGCCGAACCCTTCGGATAGGAGCAATACTCGTTTTTTTCGCATCTTCTCACCTGCTTCGAATTAACCGGGTCGGGAATCCTTGTAAACCCTCTTATCATATTACGCTGTTACCCCGTTGCAGCACAAGATTGGAATTGAGACTTGCTTCCGATCGTTTCCTTAATTTATCCTTAAATTAGGAGGCTCGCACCAGTTGCGGGCAAGTATCAGATTGGAGTGGATGAGGATGCAGAATAACCAGAAGTTTATCCCGGATCAAGGCGCTATTGTGAATTTTACCTATAAAACGGGCGAATATGCAGGGGAAGTCATGGAAAACAGCGGTCCGCGGGCGCTGCTTAAAGTACTTGCCGTACTCAAGCACCCGGAGCAGGGAGATTTGCACAATCCGTATAACCCCGACGTGCCGATGTTTCATGAACGAAGGGCGTCCAGTTATACAGAGAAAGTGAATGTTCCATTCGGCGATATCGGCGGTCTGTACCGCGGAGAATTGCCCGATTATAAGGAATCGTTGAGACGCGCGGTAGCGGCAGAGATCGAAGCGATCGACAGGCTGAAGCGCTGGGCGGAACGCGGTTTGGAGCAGCTGCGGCAGCTGGAAAAGGAATATAAATAACGGATACGCGGGGGCAGCACTCATGAACAAAAATGAATTGGCGAAAGAGATCTACAGCATCTCGCATCTAAAGGGAAGCTTTAAGCTTCGTTCCGGCCAAGTATCGGATACCTATTTTGATAAATATTTATTTGAAGGCAATCCGCAGGTGCTGGGCGCGATCGCCAGCGAGCTGTCCTCCCGCATACCGGTTGGAATCGATGTGCTGGCAGGCCTGGAGATGGGCGGCATTCCAATCGCGACGGCGCTGTCACTGCAGACGAACCTGAACGCGGCGTTCGTGCGCAAGGAGGCGAAGAGCTATGGTACCTGCAAGCTTGCCGAAGGCGCCGACATCCGCGGCAAGCGGGTATGCGTCGTGGAGGATGTGGTAACGACAGGCGGTCAAATTTTGCTAAGCGTCAAGGAACTGCGAGAAGCGGGCGCGATCGTGGAGGATGTCGTCTGCGTCATCGAACGCCACCCGGACGGACGCAAAAACCTGGCGGAGAACGGACTGAAGCTTCATGCGCTGTTCAAGATGGAGGAGCTCGTTGCAGCCGGGGCAGATCAGGATGTCGAGCATCAGGGGGAAGGCTGGGGGGATTGAAGGAAATCCGAAAAACTTCATTCTGACCAATTGACCGGATTGTAATTATGGTCATTTTCTGATAGGATTGCTTTAAGGTCAAGGAAGGGGCGCAGCGTAATGGAATCGAAGAAGCCGGTCGATCGCAGAATGCAAATCATCGAGGCGGCGGGAAAATCGTTTGCCATGTTCGGATATAAAGCGACGACTATGGAGCTTGTTTCCAAAATCGCCGGCGTCGGCAAAGGGACGATTTATACGTTCTTTGCGACGAAGGAAGATCTGTTCGGCGAAATCATCCGGCAGTTGGCCGGCGAGCTGCGCAGCCTTGCGGAACGCATGATTGACCGCGAGCGGAACTTTTTTGCCAATCTGGCTGCTGTCCTGCACGAGTTGCTGCTATTCCGCGAGAAGCATGAGCTGATGGTGAAGCTTTCGCAGGAGATCCGGGATATCGGCACGCCGATGGCCAAGGATGGCATCGCCAAGCTTGAGCAGGCGATTCAAGGCTTTATCCAGCATGAGGTAGAGCTTGCCGTAAAGAAAGGCGAACTGCGCGACAGCGTCGACCCGGCGCTGACGGCTTTCATCATGCTGAAGTTGTATGTAGCGATCGGAGTGGAATGGAGTAAAAGCCATCCGCTCACGCGCGAGGAAATCGCGGATTATTTTACGAATTTGTTAAGCAGCGGCGTCGCGGCGCGTTGATTTGGGGACCCGGTTAGGCTGTAGTTCGATCAAGAAAGTACGGTGCAAGAAAGTACGGTTCAAGAAAGTGCGGTTCAAGAAAGTACGGTGCAAGAAAGTACGGTTCAAGTTAGGCTAGGGGAGCTAGCCTTTTTGTTTGTTATCGATTGACCAAAATACTAATTCGGTCATTTATTCATTCTCATGGAGGCGTTGCGTTATGAATGGTTTATCGTTGTTTGGCAAGGAAATGCGCCGGATTACACGTGACCGGAAGCTGCTTGTTCCGATTATCGGCATAATTTTCATTCCGGTTATGTACAGCGGCATGCTGATCGGTTCATTTTGGGACCCCTACGGAAAACTGAATGAGCTGCCCGTGGCAGTCGTCAACGAAGACGCCGGCGCGCAGTTTGAGGGTAAGCCTCTGGCCGTCGGGCAAGACTTGGTCGATGAGTTAAAGGCGAACAAGGAGTTTGACTGGGCCTTCGTCAGCCGGTCTGCGGCGGAGCAGGGACTAAAGGATGGCACTTACTATTATGCCATTGAAATTCCAGCGTCATTCTCGAAGCAGGCGACTACGCTGATGGATGAGAACCCGCAGCCGGCGGCGATTCGCTACGTGTCCAACGACAGCGAAAACTATTTGGCCGCGAAGATCGGCCAGACCGCCGTTGCGAAGCTGCAGTCCGAGATTTCGCAGCAGGTGACGAAGGCCTACGCCGAAGCGGTCTTCTCCGGCATCGGCGAGGCGGCGGACGGCATCGCGAAGGCTAGCGAAGGCGCCGGCAAGCTGAGCGCCGGCGCTTCCGATGCGGAGCTGGGCGCGCAGCTGCTGCGCGATAATGTTGCTAAGCTGGCCGCGGGTTCGGAGCGGTTAGCCGGCGGGGTTGAGGCGCTAGGCAGCGGCGCCGGGCAGCTGGCGGCCGGCACGGCCGCAGTGCGCGACGGCTCGGCGGCACTCGCTGCCGGGCTCGGCAAGCTCGAGGCCGCCGGAGCGAAGCTCGGCGACGGCGCCTCGCAAGCCGCGGAGGCCGGCGCGAAGCTGGCCGCCGGGCTTGCTGCGGCAGAACAAGGCAGCGCGCAGCTTGCCGGCTCGGCCGCGCAGTTGGCTGCGGCGCTCGAGGCGTACGCCGCGGCGCAGCCGGATGCAGCGCAGGATCCCGCGCTGCAGGAGCTGCTCGGCGCAGCCCGCGCGGTCGCTGCGGGCGCGGGCGAGCTTTCCGGCGGCAGCGCGCAGCTTTCCGGCGGCGGCGCGCAGCTGCAGCAGGGCCAGCGCCAGCTGCAGCAAGGGCTGGCGGCGCTGCATGCGCAGCTCGGCGCCGCGCAGCAAAGCGGCGCCCGGCTGGCCGCGGGCGCCGAAACCGCCGCGGCCGGCGCCGCGAAGCTCGCCGACGGCGCCGTTGCCGCAGGCCGCGGTGCGGCGGAGCTTGCCGGCGGCTCCGGCAAGCTCGCGAGCGGCTCCGCCGCGCTGGCGAACGGCACCGCGGAGCTCGCCGGCGGCACGGCCGAGCTGTCGGGCAAGCTCGGCGATGCCGCGAAGCAAACCGGGGGCATCACCGGAACCGATGCCCTCTACGACATGTTCGCGAATCCTGTCCATGTCGAGGAAGAGAAGCTGACCGACGTGCCGAACTACGGCACCGGCTTCACGCCGTACTTCTTGTCGCTCGGCTTGTTCGTCGGCGCGCTGTTGTCCACAACGGTCATGCAAATGCGCGAAACCGGCACGAAGCCGGCCTCGGGCTGGAGCTGGTTCGTCAGCAAGGCGCTTTTGTTTGCAGGCGTCGGCATTGTGCAAGCGCTGATTGCAGACGCGATTTTGCTCTACGGCATCGGGCTTGAAGTGAATCACTTAGGCGCATTTGTCGGCCTGTCGGTGCTGGCTAGCGTCACCTTCATGATGATGGTGCAGTTCCTCGTGACCGCGTTCGATCAGCCGGGCCGCTTCCTCGGCGTCATGATCATGATTTTGCAGCTGACCGGTAGTAGCGGCACGTACCCGTCTGAGCTCGTGCCTTCGTGGCTTCAGAAGATCAGCGCATGGCTGCCGATGACGTACACGATCGGCGCGTTCCGCGAAATCGTAACGGGCAACGAGCTGCAAACCGTCGGCAGCAAGGCTTTGCACATCGCCGGCTTTGCCATCGTTTTCGCGGCTTTATCGCTCGTCGTCTTCCTGATTTTGCACCGCAAAGCAAAGCAAGAGCCGGCCGCGCATGCGGTGCTGGCGTAACACGTATTGGACCAAAGCGGCTGAAAATGCGTATTTCACAAGAATTAACGCTTCTGCGATTCGTTAAGCTGCTCCAAACCGCATATTTGTCGCAAATAAGCACGACTGAGTTCGTTACGGCGGAACCTGCATCGCAAACCACCTCATAATCATCAGCACACAATAAAAAGGCTGGACTACGCGGCAGTTGATCTGCTTGTGCGTTGTCCAGCCTTTTTTCAATTAATAAACACCGTCGCGATCGGCTTCCGGTAGACCACCTGGTATCCGAGCCCCTTGGACAGCGCGGCCAGCGGCAAGTACGTTACCGAGCTGCCGCCGACCTGCTGCAGATAAGCCGGTGTTTCCAGCGGGACCGGTTGCCCGTTCACCTTCATCGTCGAAGCATCGATCGTAAACGCGACCGTCTTATCGCCGGATTTGATCGTCGCGGTCCGCGTCTTGCCGTCCCAGGCGAGCGTCGCGTTAAGGGCCTCCGCCACGTCGCGCATCGGCAGGAAGGTCGTGTTGTTCTTAAGCACCGGCTTGTTGCCGCCCTTCAGCGACTTGCCCCGCACGACCACGCGCAGCGGAGCGCCCGAAGCGAGCGCATCAGGATCGCGGTACTCGCCCCAGATGCCTTTGGCGAAAACTCTGCCCATTACATCATAGCCGGCTTGCTTTGGATGAATATCCCCTCTGAGGATGGACGTGTAGCCGAACTCTTTGCCGCGAAACGGCAGCGCGACGTCAACGGTCCGCACATCGAAGCCTTCTTGTTCGAATTTGGCGGCAATCGCTTCGGTCTGTGCCTTCAGTTTGTCGACCCCTTCGATTAATACCGCGTATTGTTCATCCGTGATTGCCTGATTCAGCGTGGAAGGCTTAGGTGCAGGGAGATATTGATCAGAGAAAACGACGGCAGCCTTCGGATTCAAACCCAACACCGAACGCAAAGCCGACTCGAGCATAGGATAGTAACCGTCCAGCAGCGTATCCAACCGCGTTTGCAGCTGGTCGGCCGACAAGTCTTCTTTGCGAATCGCATCGAAGATCGGGGTAAAATCATTCCCGCCGATCGTCAGCAGGATCAAATCCGCTTTTTTTGCCTCTTCGGCAAGCCTGTCGCTCTTCGCGGCCGTTGCTTCCGCAAGCGGGTAAGCGGACAAGCCCGGCTGAATCCCCTCCGCTGTAATGCGAGTACCGGTCGCCGCCGCATCAAACAGTTTCAAAAGCCCCGGCGTCTTCAGGCCAAGGATGCCGAAATTTTGCAATTCGGCGCGGCCGCGATAAAGCGCCTGCTCGTAAACGCGCTCGACATAGCCGTAAGGTACGGCATCGATCGTCATGCCCAGCTCATAGCCGGCCGTCAAGGAATCGCCGATCGCGACGATGCGAAGCGGCTGGCCGGCTTCCGCTTTTGGCGCGGCAGGCGTGGTTGCCAGTATAACTTGAGTAGGTGTGGATAATGGCAAAATGACTCCCGCGCCAGCGGTACCCCCGGCGATAGCGCCGCCGGGTCCGAACGTGCCAAGCAGCATGGCTGCGGCTGCGAGCGTCACGGTTATGCGCGGAAGGTTCCTGAATTTACTATACATTTTCTCCACATCCTTATGCATAATTATGCGTTTTATTGAGTACGATCCGATTTCGAATTTAATTTTTCGAATTGCTGCTGTGCCGTGGCAAAGAATGGTTATCACAATTATAAAAATATTAAATTGATATCGGTAAGCACTGGTGTTAAAATAATATAATAACTTTTTGGAATACCTGAATTTCATGCGAAACGCTTTCATTTTTTTCGCATGTACACCTTCATTTTAAGCGATACCGCTTGGAAAATGAAGCCGGATTCGATGTATAAGAATCCATTCCATCCGTTTATTCAAAAATTTCTCATAAGAAAGGTTGCATCCAAGTGAAAGAGAACCGTTTAGGATTGCCGCCGAAGCAAGGTCTATACGATCCGCAATTTGAGAAAGACGCTTGCGGAATGGGCTTTGTGGCTAACATCAAGGGAATTAAATCACACACGATCATCCAGCAGGCGCTGACGGTGCTCGAGAACATGGAGCATCGGGGCGGCCAAGGCAGCGAGCCTAACACCGGAGACGGAGCGGGGATTTTATTGCAAATTCCGCATGGCTTCTTCTCCCGTGAAATGAAGGAGCTTGGCGTCGAATTGCCGGCAAGCGGCGAGTACGCCGTCGGCATGCTGTTCTTGTCGCAAGACGAGAGCATCCGCAGCAAGCATGAGCGCGAGCTCGAAGCGATCATCCGCGAGGAAGGACAGACGCTGCTTGGCTGGCGTACCGTTCCTACGAATGACGAGAAGCTCGGCCACTCGGCGAAATCGGTAAAACCGTTCGTTCGCCAGGTGTTCATCGGCCGCAATCCTGAGCTGAAGGATGAGCTGTCCTTTGAACGCAAGATCTACGTCATTCGCAAACGCGCGGAAATCGCGATTCGCTACTCCGGCGCGGAAGGCGCGGACACGTTCTACTTCTCCAGCTTCTCCAGCAAGAAAATCGTGTACAAAGGGATGCTTACGACGGAGCAGGTTCGCTCGTTCTACGTGGAGCTTAACGATGAAGCGATGGAAACAGCCATTGCGCTCGTTCACTCCCGTTTCTCGACGAATACATTCCCGAGCTGGGAGCGCGCGCATCCTTACCGTTACCTCATCCATAACGGCGAGATCAATACGCTTCGCGGCAACGTGAACTGGATGCATGCCCGCCAAACGATGGTGGCCTCGGAATTGTTCGGCAATGATTTGGACAAAATCAAGCCGATCATCAATCCGGACGGCTCCGACACGGCGATGTTCGACAACACGCTCGAGTTCTTGTACCTTTCCGGCCGTTCCTTGCCGCATGCGGCGATGATGATGGTTCCGGAGCCATGGTCCAACCATGAGGGCATGAGCGACGAGAAGAAAGCTTTCTATGAATACCACAGCTGCTTGATGGAGCCGTGGGACGGTCCTGCCGCAATGGCGTTTACCGACGGTACGCAAATCGGCGCGATCCTCGACCGGAACGGACTGCGTCCTGCCCGTTATTACGTTACGAAGGATGACGTGATCATTCTCGGCTCCGAAGCCGGAACGGTTCATGTCGACCCTGAAAATATTTTGTACAAAGACCGTCTTCGCCCGGGCCGTATGCTGCTTGTCGATACGCAAGCTGGCCGCATCGTATCCGACGAAGAGGTGAAGGCTCAAATCGCAGCCGAGAACCCTTACCGCGAATGGCTTGACGAGCACCTTGTCGGACTTGACGAGCTTCCTGACGCGCCTGAGCTTCCGGAGCCGGACCACGAAACGGTCGAGAGCCGCCAGCAGGCGTTCGGCTACACATTCGAGGATTTGCGCAAAGTGCTTGAGCCGATGGCCGGCAGCGGCGTAGAGCCGATCGCTTCGATGGGCTACGACGCTCCGCTTGCGGTGCTGTCCGAGCGTCCGCAGCGTCTGTTCAACTACTTCAAGCAAATGTTCGCGCAAGTCACGAATCCGCCGATCGACGCGATTCGCGAAGAAATCATTACGGCGACCGGCACGACGCTTGGACCAGAGCGCAACCTGCTCAATCCGGAGCCGGAGAGCTGCCGTCACATTAAATTGGCTACGCCTGTGCTTTCGAACGAGGAGTTCGCGAAGCTTCGCCATATTCGCCGTCCTGGCTTCAGATCCATCACGATTCCGACGCTGTTTAACGCAGCCGAAGGCGAAGCTGGACTGCGTTTTGCGCTGAAGCAAATGTGCGAAGCGGCTGACCGCGTCATTGCCAAAGGCCATAATATTCTTATTTTGTCCGACCGCGGCGTAGACCGCGAGAATGCGGCGATCCCGTCGCTGCTCGCCGTTTCCGCTCTGCATCACCATCTGATCCGCGAAGGCACGCGTACGAGAGTCAGCATTTTGCTGGAATCCGGCGAGCCGCGCGAAGTGCACCACTTTGCATTGCTGCTCGGCTACGGCGTGAGCGCCGTGAACCCGTACCTGGCGTTCGAAACGCTCGACGATATGATTCGCCAAGGCATGCTTAGAGGCGTGAAGCACGATAAAGCGGTGAAAAACTTCATTAAAGCTGCGACGAAGGGCGTCGTTAAGATTTTGTCCAAAATGGGCATTTCGACGATCCAATCATACCGCGGCGCGCAAATTTTCGAAGCTGTCGGCTTGAACGAAGAGCTTGTTGACGAGTATTTCACTTGGACGACAACCCGGATCGGCGGTATCGGTCTGGACGTGATCACGGAAGAAACGCTGAAGCATCACAACCGCGCATTCGCGGAGCAAGAAGGCCGCGTGAAGGAGCTTGACTCCGGCGGCGAATACCAATGGCGCAAAGACGGCGAAGACCACTTGTTCAGCCCGCAGACGATTCACACGCTGCAAATGGCTTCCCGCAAGAACGACTATAAGCTGTATAAGAAATTCTCCGCGCTCGTGCAAGGCGAAGACAAGAAGCATTTGACGCTGCGTTCGCTGCTTGACTTCAATTACGATGCCGAGCCGGTACCGCTCGATGAAGTCGAATCCGTGGAATCGATCGTGAAACGCTTCAAGACGGGCGCGATGTCTTACGGTTCCATCAGTAAAGAAGCGCATGAGGCGCTCGCGATCGCGATGAACCGCATCGGCGGCAAATCGAATACGGGCGAGGGCGGCGAAGATCCGTCGCGTTACACGCTGGACGAGAACGGCGATTCCCGCCGCAGCGCGATCAAGCAGGTTGCTTCCGGACGCTTTGGCGTTACGAGCAACTACCTGGTCAATGCCGACGAAATTCAAATCAAGATGGCGCAAGGCGCGAAGCCGGGCGAGGGCGGCCAGCTTCCGGGACGCAAGGTTTATCCTTGGGTTGCCGAGGTTCGCGGTTCCACTCCGGGCGTAGGTCTCATTTCGCCGCCTCCGCATCACGATATTTATTCCATTGAGGACTTGGCAGAGCTGATCCACGATCTGAAGAACGCCAACCCTCGAGCACGCATCAACGTGAAACTCGTATCCGAAGCAGGCGTAGGTACGATCGCTGCCGGCGTTGCCAAAGGCCGCGCGGACGTCATCCTCGTCAGCGGCTACGACGGCGGAACAGGCGCATCGCCGCTTGCATCGATCCGTCACGCCGGTATGCCGTGGGAGCTCGGACTTGCTGAAACGCACCAAACGCTCATGATCAATAACCTGCGCGACCGCGTAGTTGTTGAGACGGACGGTAAAATCATGAACGGCCGCGACCTTGCGATCGCAGCTCTTCTCGGTGCCGAAGAATACGGCTTCTCGACCGCGCCGCTCGTTGTTCTTGGCTGTATCATGATGCGCGTCTGCCAGCTTGACACTTGCCCGGTTGGCGTTGCGACGCAAAATCCTGAGCTTCGCGAGAAGTTCATGGGCGACCCGAGCCATGTTGCGAACTACATGCTGTTCGTCGCGCAAGAGCTGCGCGAAATTATGGCAGAGCTCGGCTTCCGTACCGTACAAGAAATGGTCGGCCGCGTAGATCGTCTTCAAACGAAGGATCTCATCGACCACTACAAGCTCAAAGGCATCGATCTTCGTCCGCTGCTGCATCAGATGGAGGTGCCGCAAGGCTCCGCACGCTACTGCACGCAGGAGCAGGATCATAAATTGGAAGAGTCGCTCGATATGCAGCAATTGCTGCCGCTTGCGCTTCCCGCAATCGAGACGGGCGAGCAAGTCCGTGCGACGCTGCCGATCACGAACATCCACCGCGTAGTCGGTACGATCGTGGGCAGCGAAGTGACTCGCCGCCACGGCGCGAAAGGCTTGCCGGAGGATACGATTTCGTTCCACTTTGTCGGCTCGGCCGGTCAAAGCTTCGGCGCCTTCGTTCCGAAAGGCATCACGCTTTCTCTGGAAGGCGACTCCAATGACTATGTCGGCAAAGGTCTTTCCGGCGGCAAAATCATTGTGGCGCCATCCAAGAAAGCTACGTTCAAGGCTGAAGAGAACGTCATTATCGGCAATACGGCATTCTACGGAGCGACAAACGGCGAAGCTTATATCCGCGGTATCGCGGGCGAGCGCTTCGCGGTTCGTAACTCCGGCGTGAACGTCGTAGTCGAAGGCGTTGGCGACCACGGCTGTGAGTACATGACAGGCGGCCGCGTCGCGATTCTCGGCGGCACAGGCCGTAACTTCGCAGCCGGCATGTCCGGCGGTGTCGCTTACGTCCTGGATGAAGCAGGCGATTTCTACAAACACTGCAACATCGAAATGGTTCTTCTGGAGCGTGTCGAAGATGAGCGCGATTCCGAAGAGCTGCACGGCATGATCAAGCGCCACGTGATGAACACGGGCTCGGAGATCGGCGACCGACTTCTTTCCGATTGGGAGACGTCCAAGCAGAAATTCGTGAAGGTCATTCCGAAGGATTACAAGCGGATGCTGGAGCAAATCGAGAAGCAGGAGCAAGCTGGCTTGGCCGGCGACGAAGCGCTTCTCGCGGCATTCGAAGCGAATATGAAGGAACTCGCGCGCGTTGGCGGGAACTAATCGAACAAATTGAAAGAGACCGGTAGCGGACGACATGTCCGGCTATCGGTCTTTTTTGTACCAATTGCCGCAATGAGTAGCAACAAATTTAGCAAGCGCTTACAAAATGTAAGGAAAGTTGATATTGTGTTAGGATGAATTACCATTTATCGACAAAAAAACAAGATAAATGTGAAAATAGGCCCACACCCTTCGACATCCTTTTTGAACGCGATTCGATATAATGAATTCAGACAAGTGGTTATATACTAGAGAGAATATAATAAAGGAGAGGTTGTTTTGGGTGGATGGGTTGGTGAGGCATCTCATGTGCGGGCAAGAAGGGTAAGGTTCATCTTACATAGAGGGAGTAGGAGTTTGGGTATGAAAAAAATTGAAGATCAAAATAAAGAAGCACAGACACCTTCGCTGGGAACGGTAGAGCTCGATGTCCGCACCATTATGGAGCAGCTTGGAATTGATCTTGCGAAATGGCCCATTGATTTACCTCCACTCCAAAAATAATAGACAGATTAAAAAACCATAGTCGCTGCGACTATGGTTTTGTTGATTTATAAAAGAAACGATGGTCGGCGGCAACTGTTATTTCATGTTGCGTTCCATTCTTACGAAAGCGATAAATCGTTTAGCCTCTTCAGGAGTGAGGCTTAAGCCGTCTATTTTTAAATTGTATTTGCTGAGCAGATCCTCTTCGGATAGCTCGAGCTGTTCGACAAATTCGCGTACAGGCTCATCGAGCGTCACATGCGGCGCATTCGTCCGTCCAACCAGAAAGTCGACAGAAACCTTGAACAAATCGGCAAATTTAGATAACGTATCCGTATCCGGTTCGCGGCGGTTTTTCTCATAATGGGATAAGGCTGCGCGTGAAATTCCAAGTAGCCCCGCTGTCTGCTCTTGTGTCCAACCCCGATCGTCCCTCAGTTTTGCAATACGGTCACCAATGTTCATATTTCTCCTCCTATCAGGCTATAACTCCATATTAATACGAAATGCTTACAAAAGCATTCAATGCTACGAAACGTCACATATTTTTGGAGTGGAGCAAAAAGGCATTGACATGTTACAGTTCGTATCGTAGAGTAGAACATGAAATAGATACAAAATGTATCTCTATCTATATATCATTACCCTTTCAGGCAAGGGTTAAACGCACCGATTTGATAATTTTTAACGAATATTTCACGTGTAGGCGCTCCATCACGCTAAGGGCTAAGCGGCTTAGACGCTGTAGCTCTTTTTTAGTCGGCTCGAGAATATATAGCAGGACTATCAATGGATGGAAGAAGACGTGATTCATGGAAGGATGGATGATTAATGAAGATTGCAGTGATTGGTACTGGTTATGTCGGACTCGTTTCAGGGGTATGCTTCGCGGAATTGAAACACGAGGTTATCTGCGTGGACAAAGAGCTATCCAAAATAAGCAAACTGCAAGATGGCGAGATTCCGATCTATGAGCCGGGTCTTCAGGAGCTGGTTCTGCGGAATGCGGCGGAGGGCAGACTATCCTTTACTTCGGATTTAGCCGCCGCTGTTCGTCAGTCAGAGCTCGTCATTCTCGCTGTCGGCACGCCGTCGCTGCCGAGCGGCGAAGCCAATCTAGCCTATATCGAGCAGGCAGCCAGAGAAGTCGCTCAAGCGATGGATGGCCGCAAGATCATCATGACGAAGAGCACCGTGCCCGTCGGCACGAATCATATGTTGAAACAAGTCATTGCCGAGCTTACGGATCAGCCTTTCGACATCGTTTCCGTTCCGGAATTTCTGCGGGAAGGAACAGCCGTTAAGGATACCTTCAATCCGGATCGCATTGTAATCGGATCCGATGATCCGGCGGCGGTGCAAGCCGTCATCGAGCTTCACCGCCAGCTCACAGAGAATATCATCGTCACCGATCTGCGAAGCGCGGAGATGATTAAATACGCCTCCAATGCATTCCTAGCAACGAAAATCTCATTTATCAACGAGATCGCGAATATATGCGAGAAGGTCGGGGCCGATGTGAGCCAGGTGGCAGCGGGTATCGGCTATGACCATCGGATCGGGCATGCGTTCCTTCGCGCGGGGATCGGGTATGGCGGCTCGTGTTTTCCAAAGGATACGCAGGCATTGATTCAAATTGCCGGCAACGTCGATTACGAATTTAAGCTGTTGAAATCGGTAGTGGATGTCAATCACCAGCAGCGCTTCAGCATGATCCATAAGCTGGAGGAAATCTTCGGCGACTTGAAGGGACTTACTGTCGCAATATGGGGCTTGGCTTTCAAGCCGAACACCGATGACGTTCGTGATGCTCCGGCGATTGATATTATCCGGGAGCTCGTGCTTCGAGGGGCAGCGGTGAAGGCATGCGATCCGATTGCGATGGATAACTTCCGGAAAGTAATGGACAGCGAAGCGATCACCTGGTGCGAGGACGGGCTGGAAGCAGCCTGCGACGCGGATGCGATCTGTTTGCTGACCGAGTGGCAGGAATACTGCCGGTACCAGCTGAAGCATCTGCGGCGTGTCATGAAGCACCCGGTACTCATTGACGGGCGGAACATGTACAACCAAGAACAGCTGCAGGACAGCGGATTTATTTACAGGTCGATCGGAAGGCCATCCATGAACACGGTAGCGGCCATTCAAACACTGCAACCATTAGTATGACAAAGAACAAATTTAGGGTATGGAAGCGTGTGCTGTTGTGGACCGGGGCTGCGGCCGCAGTGATATTGCTGGCAGCCAGCGGGTTGACCTACTATTTATATAGCTCAGCCCAGCAAACGGCTGGCAAGATGTACGAGGAGCTTGGGCCGGTAAAGCCGGTCTACGTCAGTAAGGACACAGAGGTGCGGAACGCGAAGACTCCCGAACAGCCGGTCCAGATGAAGAGATTAGACCCGTTCACCGTACTCGTGCTAGGTGTCGATCAGCGCGAGCATGACAGCGGGCGCTCGGATTCCATGATTGTACTGAGCGTGAATCCGGTCAAAGGCTCCATCCTGATGTTTAATATTCCGCGAGACACGCGCACGGCCATCGTCGGTCACGCAGACGTTGACAAGATTAATCATGCGTACGCCTTCGGCGGCGTCCAAATGTCAGTGGCAACTGTCGAGCATTTCTTGGATTACCCGATCGACTATTTCGTCAAGATCAACATGGAAAGCTTCGCAAGGCTGATCGATTTGGTCGGCGGGGTGGAGGTTGATAACCCAGTTGAGTTCGATTATGATGGAACCGTTTTCGCGAAAGGGAACCTGAGTTTGAATGGCCAGGATGCGCTCAAATACGCCCGGATGCGCTATGACGATCCCCGAGGCGATATCGGCCGCAATGCGAGACAGCGGACTATATTGAAGCAATTGATGAACAAGGCGACGGACATCTCCAATGTGACGCATCTGCAATCGCTGCTGAGCGAACTTGGAAACTATGTGAAAACGAACATTACATTCAGCGAAATGAAGACCTTCGTCAAGGACTACGGACCGGCGATCCGCAAAGTCGATAGCATCGAGATTAAAGGGGCAGGCCAAACCATCGATCGCATTTGGTATTATATTGTTTCGGAAGCAGAAAGAGACCGCATTCACAACTTGCTTAAGGCTCATCAGCTTAAATCTTCGGCGTAACGCTTCCCGGAATAAATGAGGGCTTCCGCTCATAAAGTGAAGAAACCTTTATGGACAAGGAGGACTCGTCATGGCCAGCCGGCATAGAAGGAATAGGCAGCTGCCTGTGCTCCAAATTGCGGTCGCGATTTTGATCATTACGGTCGTGTGGCTGTCTTGGCATAACGCCAGGAAGCTGATGCCTGCAGGGGATGCGGAGCATGCGCTTGCAGCTGTGGAGCAATTTTACGCTTATGAGCAGGCGGGAGACTTCGGCAGCTCATGGGAGCTGTTTCACCCCGAGATGAAGAAACGCTTCAGCAAAGCGGATTATATCCAGAAGCGGGCTCATATTATGCTGCAGGATTTCGGCGTGACGACCTTTGAGGTCGAGACCGGACACCCTGCGGAGGTTGCGGATTGGCAGATGAGCGTTAATGCGGAACCGATCACGGAGGTCTATGAAGTTGTCGTGAAGCAAATCTTCCAAAGCCCGTACGGCAATTTCGAAATCGTCCAGCCGTGTTATGCCGCGAACGATGCCGGAGAATGGAAGCTGTTATGGTCATACCAAGCGGAGCAAGCACAGGAGTAGCGGATAAGGTGAAAATGAAGGCGCAGCATCAGTGGCAGACGCACCGCTGGAGGTGAGTTAGCAGGTGAGCAATATCGTGTATCTGAGGCAAAAGACAACAGGGCCGATCGAACTATACCGGTCATCCGACGGGACGCTGATGGCTGAGATGGAAGGGAAAGAATATGAACGGGTGAGGCTGGTTCGCGCATTCCCCCATTCGTTTCCCGACCGTTTCATCTCCGTCCGAAGCCAGCTGGGCGAAGAAATTATGCTTCTTCGCGATCTTGCGCTATTGGATGATAGCAGCCGGTATACGGCTAATGAAGAGCTGCGCAGACATTACATGGTGCCGAATATTCAACGAATCACATCTATTCGCAAGCTCGCGACGGAGTGGAGCTGGCAGGTGGTTACCGATTGCGGCCGAGTTACGATTACGATGGATGATTTGCATGGGAACATCCATGCGATCAACGCCAGCAGGTGGATATTAACCGATACCGAAGGCCGCCGCTACATGTTGTCGAATGTGGAGCAGATGGATGCGGAGAGCCGGAGATGGTGGGAAAAAGTGAATTAAGCGGTCTTTTTTTTGAGCCTAATGTTACAAATTGTAACGCTAATCAGAATCGAGGCGTAGTGAAATGAGCGGTGAGATGAAGGAGCGGGAGCATATCCGCATTAAGCTCCGGGACGGTGTAGGAGCGGAAATGTCCATCTGCCAAGTGCAGGGGGAGCCGGGGGAGGCGTCCAAGCCATCCCCGATCCTCCTGCAAAACATGAGCCCGGCAGGCTTGCAATTCCTTAGCCATCTCCGTCTGCCGGTCAGCACCGACTACATGCTGCAATTCTCCATTACCCTTGGGGAATGGCAGTTCGGCCTGCTCGGGCATGTGGTCTGGAGACGCCGCGAAGGCAATCATTATATTTATGGCTGTGCCTTTCTGCCGGATGAAAGCATCCGCAAGAGCATCGGATGCGCGCTGCTTGCCAAGCTCCAGGCGATGAGCCCGAAGCGGCTGGTCGTACATGAACTGTACCGGCGAATGGTGAATAAGAAAGAGACGAACTTCTCCCGCCTTGATGTCAGGAGCTGAGTGACCTGCTTTTAAACGGGAGGAGTTTTATTTAGTCAAAAATGTAAGCGCATACACGACAAAATCCGGCGTTTATCGCACAATTCCTGCGAATATGTATTGACACATAGCGAGATTTGTCATATTCTAAAGTTGATACGTAACGTAACATAATTCGCACTAGCGCTACATATAGTATATCGAATCGAGTCATAATTTGGTTGAACGAAGGAGCGGTTAATGTGACGGATAAGGAACGGTTTCATTGTGTGCGATGCGGATGTATGATGGAGAGCATGGATGCGGCAGTGTTGTTTCAAACGGGTTTTTATCGGGTGATTCTCCCGCTTGGCTGCTGTAAGACATGTTATACGCAAACTCAAGAAACGCTGCCGCAGGATGACGTTAAATCGGCAGCAGGTATAGAATCGGCTCTATCTGATGAGCTGAAATTTACGACGGCGTATAACTATGAGCAGCCGCTGGCATACAGCTAGTTTGCCGAATACAGGGCAAAACTTCCAATCCTTTCCTCGCTCCGGTATAATTATGAGGATGCGAAGCTTGAATGCCGATCGTTCAGCTTCGGGAATTGGGGGGATAGATATGCATTATCAATCCGGGCAGAGCGAGCAGCAGCCAATCGTTCGGCTCCAGCAAGTCACGAAAGTAATCGGAAGGCGCACGATTATCGACAATCTTACGCTCGATTTGCCGCGGGCTGAGGTGTTCGGATTCCTGGGGCCTAACGGCTCAGGGAAGACAACGACGATCCGGATGATGGTCGGCTTAATGAAGATGACCAAAGGCGATGTCCTTATTGAAGGACACAGCATTCATTCGGATTATGAGAATGCGATTCGACATGTCGGGGCGATTGTCGAGAACCCTGAAATGTACAAATATTTGACCGGCTTTCAAAATCTGCTCCATTACTCAAGGATGGTGCCTGGTATAACCAAGCAGCGCATCGATGAAGTTGTCGAGCTGGTCGGGCTGAAGAGCCGGATTCACGACAAAGTCAAAACCTATTCTCTAGGCATGCGCCAGCGGCTTGGCGTTGCCCAGGCGATCATGCATAAACCTTCTTTGCTTATTTTGGACGAGCCTACGAACGGACTAGACCCGGCGGGCATCCGCGAGCTGCGCGATTATTTGCGGAAGCTGGCGAAGGAGGAAGGCATTACCGTCTTCGTCTCGAGCCATCTGCTGAGCGAAATGGAGCTTATGTGCGACCGCGTCGCTATCATCCAATCGGGCAAGCTCATCGATGTCCGCGGCATCCGTCCGGGCACATCGCTTGCCGATGAAGCGAACCAAGTTCTCTTCGAGGTCGACCGACCTGACGAAGCGGTACGGCTGCTGGCCGAATATGGCGCATCCCGCGAAGAGGATGCCGCGCTCGTGAGAGCAGATCGGGAGACCGCTGCGCGAATGAATGCCTTGCTCGTCGAAGCGGGCATTAAGGTGTATGGCATTCGCGTCCTGAACAAATCTCTGGAAGATCAGTTCCTGGAGATGACGGGAGGTGAGCAGGTTGTTTGATTTCCTGCAGCTCGTTCGTAACGAGAATATGAAGATTTACCGCCGGATCGGCACTTGGATTATGCTCGGCATTATTTTGCTGATCGTCGTCGCGGTCAGCCTGCTGACCAAATGGTTCTCCGAACACGACACGATGTGGACGGTCATGAACGGCATCGAGCAGTTCTCGTATTATCTCATAACGATCTTCACGGTCGTCATTTCGGCGGAAAGCGTTGCCGGAGAGTTCTCTTCGGGCACCATCAAGCTTCTCCTCATAAGGCCATGGAGCCGCTCGAAGATTTTGCTCTCCAAGTACATATCGCTGCTTCTATTCGCGCTAACGCTATCGGTTGTCATGTTCGTATCCTCGTACGTGCTCAACTTGATCTTGTTCGGCTACAATAGCAGTCCTACTGCGAGCGAAGCATTCAAGGTGCTGAACAACTCCCATCCGCTGTTGTATATGTTCCAAGTGTACCTGCTGGATTACATCGGGCTTGTCATGATCGTCACGTTCGCTTTCATGCTCTCGACGATTTTCCGGAGCGGGGGGCTCGCGATCGGCCTGTCGATGTTCATCTATTTCTTTGGCCTGATCGCAAGCGGACTGCTTGCCGCGCTCGACTATAACTGGGTAGAGTATTTGCTCTTCCTTCATCTCGATCTGAAGCAGTATTTGCAAAGCCCGGTCATTACGCATGACATGACGATCGGCTTCTCCTTTGCGGTGCTGGCCGGTTATTACATCGTGTTCATCGCGATCACTTGGCTTATCTTTAACAAACGTGATGTAGCGACATAAGCTGCTACGCCATTCAAAGAGGCTGTTCCCTTAAGTAGAACGATCTACTTGCGGGACAGCCTCTTCTTTTATCCACACGGTACCTTGCCCTATGTATACCCGCTAGGAGGGGGGTTAAAGCTAGTCCTAGGATTCCGGTGGCGCGGAGCGTCGCCCGCCGGAGACAGGGGGCTGGAGACTGAATATGGTGTGGGTACTTATCGCACTGCTCATTTTTATTTTTCAAATTGCCATGATCATCGCACTGGAATATCGGCATCCGGCTAAAACCGTTGCCTGGCTCCTGATCTTGTTCGGGCTGCCCGTCATCGGATTTGCCATGTACTATTTTCTCGCGCAAGACTATCGGCGGCGGCGGGATTACCGGCGAAGCAAAACGCTGAACGCGGATGCGCCGATGCGGAAGGCGCTTGAGCGCTGCAAGCTGGTAAGCGGTAGGGAAGACATGCATGGGAAAGAATTCGGCGGTCAGGATCGGTTCTTTCATATGCTTCAGCGGCAAGCCGATGCGCCGATAACCAGCTGTAACGAAACGAAAGTGTTGTCGGACGTGGAGGCTGCATACGAAGCGATATTCCGTGCGATCGGCGAGGCGAAGCATCACGTGCATGTGGAGTTTTATACGATACGTCATGACAGTGCCGGGCAGCGGCTCAAGGAAGCGCTCATCCGCAAAGCGAAGGAAGGCGCCGAAGTCAGAGTCGTTGTGGACGGCATCGGCAGCGTTGAACTGGGTAAAGCCTATGTGCAGGAGCTGACGCGGGCGGGCGTGAAGGTACGGTGCTTTCTGCCGCCGCGGATCGCGTTCTTCGAGAAACGGATGAATTTTCGGAATCACCGTAAAATCGTCGTCGTTGACGGCTTGACCGGATTTGTGGGCGGCATTAACATCGGCGACGAGTATCTCGGCGGCAATCCGAAGCTTGGGTTTTGGCGGGATACGCACTTGCAGCTTAGAGGGGATGCCGTTTATTTTCTACAAGAGGTGTTCATGAAGGATTGGTGGTATACCGCGAAGGAGAGGCTGAGCGGCCCGGCCTATTGGCCGGAACATCGCTGCAGCGGCAGCGAGCAGGTGCAGATCGTGCACTGCGGTCCCGGCGGCATGGAGGACGCCATCCTGGAGGTAGTCTATGCGGCGGTGGCGGCTGCCAGATCGCGTATCTACATCGAAACCCCGTATTTTATTCCCGATCCGGGTCTGGCGGCGGCGCTTCGGACAGCTGCTCAAAGCGGCGTGGACGTCCGGTTAATTATCCCGTATATCCCGGATACGAAACTGGTGCTCAGCGCGACGTTATCCTATGCCGAGGACATGCTGGCTGCAGGCGTCCGCGTCTACAGGTACCGCAAAGGCTTTATGCACGCGAAGGTGATTATCGTCGATCGGCTAATGGCTTCGGTGGGAACGGCCAATATGGATATGCGCAGCTTCCACAGCAATTTCGAGATCAATGCGCTGCTGTTTGACGAGAAGGGGATCGAGCGGCTGGAGGCGGATTTTTTCCGGGATATGGAGGACAGCAGCGAGGTCGACCTCGCGCAGTTCCGGAAACGTCCGCTTCGGCAGAAAGCCGGGGAAGCCGTTGCGCGCATGCTCTCGCCGCTGTTATAGGGGTTATTTCTCTTGCAATGTCGGACGGTCAAGGGAGACGATGTGGGCGAGCGGATGATCTCGCCCCGTTATGAGCGCGAAAAGCATGTTTGCTCCCATCATGCTGTAGACGGTGCCGTTCCCGCCATAGACAAGGCAGTAATAGACGCCCGGCCAGCCGGGATCGGCACCGATGAACGGCAAATTATCCCGCGACCCGAGAAAAGTTGCGTTCCATTCAAATTCGGCAGGGGCATCGAACGTCGGGAATAGGGACTGTACAACGCTATGCAGCCTATCTGCGTGCTTTTGCGCCGCTTTTTCCGACAGGAGCCTGGCCGATTCCTCGTCGCCTCCTCCGGCAATCACTCTTCCGTCATCGGTGATCCGCATATAGAAATACGGACGTGCGGTTTCCCATAAAAAATATTCCGCGTACTCCGGCAGTTTCGGCTCATGCCGCTGCGGCTCTGTCACGATGACATAGGTACGGTTCATCGTAGACTTGATAAGCTGCCGGCGAAGTTCTTCGCGTTCATAGCCAATTGCGTAAATGATATGCTTTGCGCGAACGATCGAGCCGGACGAAGTGTGCAGCACATGGATGCCGTCTTCATCGGTTTCGTGGCTCGTGATGTCCGTCTGCTCGTGAACGGCAAGATGATAGCGGCTTGCAGCCGCATCGATGAGCGCATGGACGAACCGAAACGGATTCAGCTGGGCATCTCCCAGCGTGACGATTGCGCCAGGTTTGCGAAACGGGAAATGCTCGGTTATCGTTTCCGGCTCCCAGTAGCGGACATCGAAGCCATGCTGCTTCAGCGTCTCGTATTCGCGGCGAAGCTTCGGCACGTCCTGCTCGGTGCTTGCGAAGTACAGGCTTTTTTTCGTACGGAAGTCCGAATCGTCTTCAAGTTCGGCGGCGACTTTCCCGATCTGGCCGACCGCATCCCTGCAGCCTTTATAGAAGCTGACCGCATCCCGTTCCCCGATTTCCTCGATTAAATCGCATAGCATGATATCGTTGCAGAATTGCATCAGTCCCGTATTGGCCAGCGTGCTGCCTCCGGCAATCTCGCCCCGCTCGAGAAGGACGGTGCGGAGCCCGTTCTTCGCTAACCAATAAGCGCAGATTGACCCCGAAATCCCGGCGCCGATAATGGCGACCTCGGCTTCGATCGGTTGAACGAGTGGAGGGTATGTTTTGGTTTGCGTTAGTGTCATAGGCCAATAGAGATGGCCTTTATGCACGGATTTCATCAATATCTAACCTCCACTAGCTACTATGCCCAATTTCGCGCAAGAAAAAAGAGGACCGGCGCGCGGTCCTCTTTTTGCCCTTGAGCAAGGCTAATCCTGTATCGGATCGGGAATCAGTCCCTCTTCTAACAGTTGGCTGTTCGTTTTCATGTGCTTCATGTCGTGGCCGAGCCGTTTCATATCCTGGTAGTCCTGTACCATCGTGCCGTTTTCGGCATGCCGTATCGGTTTGGCCTTGCTGCCCGCTTGCCCGCAGATCGGATTTTCCATGATTGATCGCTCCTTTGGTATACTGAAATAAGCAAGCACATGAGAGCCGCTTCACGTATACTTGCATGTTAAATACCCTGTTATCGTACAAGTTGAAACGCGAGACCGAAGCGTTCGCTTAAGAATAGGCTGATAGGGAATGAGGGAATGTAGGAAGAACGAGGTTTCGGCTGGCTAGGCCATATTTTGAAAATGACGACAGGGGAGCAGGATCGGAAATGCCAGGAGTGAGCACGATGACACAAAACGAGACAGCGGCTGAAAAAGTGCTTGGGGTGCCCCTTGTCCGGACGACACGGGGCAATTGGGTGGAAAACGTACACAGCGGCCATGCCGCGGTCGTCAGCAGTGAAGGAGAGTTAATCGCACATGTAGGGGATGCGTCGATTTGGACGTATATGCGCTCGACAGCCAAGCCGATTCAGGCGCTGCCTTCGGTGCTGGGCGGCATCGTAGAGTCTTACGGGCTTGATGACGCGGCGATCGCGCTCATGTGCGCGTCCCATCAAGGGACGGAGGCGCATATCGCCGTGCTGGAAGAGATGCTGAAGCGGACCGGCGTGAAGGAGGAGCAGCTGGTATTCGGCGAGTCGCTGCCGGCCAGCCAGAACGCGCGCGATGAGCTGCTGCGGCGCGGCGGCAAACCGCGGAAGCTGTACCATGTGTGCGCGGGCAAGCATATCGGCATGCTGGCCCTCTGCAAGCTGCGCGGCTGGCCGCTCGAGACATACGCGCAGCCGGAGCACCCGCTGCAGCAGGAGCTGCTGCGCACCGTCGCGGCGATCGCGGGTCTCGCGCCGCAGGAGATCGGCAGCGCCATCGACGGCTGCGGGCTGCCGGTGTTCGCGATGCCGATGTGGCGGCTCGCGCTCGTTTATGCGCGCTTCGCCGCTTGGGGCGGCGAAGCAACAGGGGCAGCGGCGCAGCCGAGCGCCGGCGGTGCGTCGGTGCCTGGCGCCGGAGCAGACGCGTCGGCATCGTTGGAGGCAGCGCCGATGGCGGACAGCGAAGCCATCGCCGCGTCGGCCAAGCGAATCGCGGCTGCGATGATCAACCACCCGGCTCTCGTGGAAGGGCCGGACCGGCTGGCAAGCATCATGCTTGGCGACGATAATGTCGTCGCCAAGAGCGGCGCGCAGGGCGTCTTCGCTTTTGCGCTGCGCAAGGAACGCGTTGCCGTTGTCATCAAGCTCGCCGATGGGGGCGAGTCTCCTTGGCCGGAAGCGGTCTGCGCGATCCTCGAGCAGCTGCAGCTAGGCGAAGAACTCATTGCGCGCATCAGCAGGAGCATCTCGGCAGAGATTCGCAACGACGCCGGCCAGCTCGTCGGCCACCGCGAATCCTGCCTGACTCTTCATCGCAATTCCTAGTGTTGTTGTTTGGTTGGAAGCGGGAGTACAGTTGCCGTTAATCGCCGAATTTCGATGAAAGAGCGCAGCGCGGAGCAACGCATTTTGATGAAAAGCGTCGAATTCGACGTTACATTGTAACCCCGTGTAATACTTTGGCGGAAAAGCGCGTTGAAGATTCGCCAATACACCTGTAGGCGTGCGGTTCTGCGTGCGCGTTCAAGGCGCGGCTTAAGTGGGGCCCGAGCAGCAAAGGTAGAGAAGAAGCCTGTAGAGCGCTACATTTGAGCGGGAAGGGAAAACGGGGTCAAAGAAGCGCCTCTATAGCGCTACATCGGCGTGAAAAGGGCAATACGATGGAAAAGAAGCGCTCTGGGAGCGCTACCTGCAATGGCGCGCGAAAAAGGTAACAAGGGCAATCTCCTTCCATCCATCAGATGGCGTCCGGGAGAATGCCCTTTTCTTTATGCGGCATGAGACGTGCTATCCAGCCGCCGCCACACGCCATCTGCCGGCTCACAGCCGCCGAATCGCCTCTCGGTACGCGGACGGCGACTGCTCATAAAAACGGCGGAACTGCTTCGAGAAATACAGCGGGTCCTGGAAACCGACCGATGCGGCAATCTGCTCGATCGTCAGCTCCAGCCGCTCGCGCAGCAGCAGGCGCGCTTTATCAATGCGCAGCTTCAGCAGAAACGTGACGGGCGTCATGCCCGTCTGCTGCTTGAAGACGCGCGAGAGATAAGCGCGGCTATAGCCAAGCGCATCGGCCATATGCTCAATCGAGATCGGCTCCGCATACTGCGCCGACAAATAGCGGATAACCTCGTCCGCAAGCGCTTCGCTGTCCGGTCCACGGTTCAAAGCGCCGGCTACGGCGCCTGGCTGCGCGGCCCCGAACTCCGCAAACAGCAAGTGCAAGTAACCGACCGCGCGCAGGTTCGCCGCCACGCCCCCGAGCCGGAAAGCGCGCTGAATGCTGCGAAACAGGACGGCCACGCGGGGATTGTCCCCCGTATCGATGACGGGGACGGACGCATCGAGCCCGGCGACCGAGACGAGCCGCTCCGCCTGCCGCCCTTCAAACGCGATCCACCTGTATCTCCACGGCTCCTTTTCACTTGAAGCGTAGCTGATCAGCTGCTGAGGCGGGATCAGGAACGTATGCCCGGCCCGTAAGGCATGCTGGCCGCCGGCGCAGGTATATGTCCCGTTTCCGCTTAAAACGTGGTGCATCAAATAGAAGTCGTAGACCTTCGGCCCGATCACATGACCGGGCTTGGTTTGGCTTTCCCCGGAGAACAATACATATAAATCACCATGTTCGTTCGGGACCGGATTGGACAGGACCGTATAGGTAGGCTGCAGCGTCACCGTGCCGATACACCTCCGTTTTACACATTCCAACTTACCTGCATTGTACCATACAGGTCACAAAATTCCATGCGATGTTCACATCAAGCCATTTAGTTCCCCTGCTCATTCCGCTATACTGAACCTATAAACCAACAACTACTACGAAGAAAGCGGTGTAGCACAGTGGCGAATATCCAAGAACTGACTGAGCGTTTTTTAAATACGTACGGCCATGAATCGACTGAAAAAATAGCAGTATTCCACGCGCCGGGCCGCGTCAATCTGATCGGCGAGCATACGGACTACAACGGCGGCTATGTATTTCCGGCGGCGCTGACGTTCGGCACTACGCTGCTGATCCGCAAGCGCGGCGACGATCAGCTCGGACTGTGTTCCACCAATTTTGACCTTCGCAAGCATATCCCGATTGCCCCGATCGCGTTCGACGAAGCGGATGACTGGATGAATTACCCGAAGGGCATCGTAAATGTCCTTCAGCAAAGCGGCATTGTCTTTAATCAGGGCTTCGACATGCTGTTCCACGGTGAAATTCCGAACGGAGCGGGTCTCTCGTCCTCCGCTTCGATCGAAGTCGTCACCGCTTATGCCTTGCTCACGATGGATGGCCTTGCGACGGATACGGTTCAAATCGCCCGCCTCGCGCAGAAATCCGAGAATGAATTCAACGGCGTCAAATGCGGCATCATGGACCAATTCGCTGTCGCTAACGGCAAGAAGGACCACGCCATCCTGCTCATGTGCGACACGCTTGAATATGAGCTGATTCCGTTCAACTCCGGCGAATACCGGATCGTCATCGGCAATACGAACAAGCGCCGCGGCTTGGTCGATTCCAAGTACAACGAGCGCCGCGGCCAATGCGAGCAAGCCGTCCAGGATCTGAAGGCGGCATTCCCGGAGCTGACGCTGCTCGGCCAGCTATCTTTGGAGCAGTTCCAAGCGAATCAGCATCTCATCCAAGACGAAATTGTGGTGAAGCGCGCAAAGCACGTCGTCGAGGAGATCGACCGCGTGCTGCAATCGATGAAGGTGCTCAAAGAAAACGATCTCGCCGCGTTCGGCCGGCTTATGAACGCCTCGCACGATTCGCTTCGCGATCTTTACGAAGTAACGGGCGACGAGCTCGATGCGATGGTGGCCGCGGCGCGCACGGTTTCGGGCGTACTCGGCTCGCGCATGACGGGAGCGGGCTTCGGCGGCTGTACCGTTTCGCTAGTTCACAAGGACAGCGTAACTAAGTTCCAAGAAGAAGTCGGACGCATATATACGGAAGCGACCGGGCTTGTGCCGGATTTCTACGTTTGCAATATCGGCAACGGCGTCGAGCAGTTGTCTTAAATAGATAAGAGATACTGGAGGAGGAGAGAAACATGGCAGTACTAGTAACAGGAGGCGCAGGCTACATCGGCTCTCACGCGGTGGCGGCGCTGCTTGAACGCGGAGAGGACATCGTTGTCGTCGATAATTTGCAGCAGGGCCATAAGGAAGCGGTGCTTGGAGGTAAATTGTATGTAGGCGATCTGCGCGACGGCGATTTTTTGGATACCGTGTTCAGCGAGAACGGCATTGACGCCGTTATCCATTTTGCCGCGAACTCGCTGGTAGGCGAGAGCATGAAGGATCCCGGCAAGTACTACCACAACAACGTTTACGGCACGTTGTGCCTGCTTGAGAAGATGAACCAATATGGCGTGAAGCGCATCGTCTTCTCGTCCACGGCGGCCACGTACGGCGAGCCGGAACAACTACCGATCCACGAGGATGACCGCACGCTTCCGACGAACACGTACGGCGAAACGAAGCTGGCTATGGAAAAAATGATGAAGTGGTACGACACCGCCTATGGCGTCAAGTACGTGTCGCTTCGATACTTCAATGCGGCCGGCGCGCATGCAAGCGGCAGGATCGGCGAAGACCATCATCCCGAAACGCATCTCGTGCCGCTCGTTCTGCAGACGGCGCTCGGGCAGCGCAGCCATATTTCCATCTTCGGCGATGATTATCCGACGGAAGACGGCACCTGCGTCCGCGATTACATCCATGTCAGCGACCTGGCCGATGCCCATTTGCTGGCCGTTGACCGGCTTCGAGAGGGCGGCGAGAGCGCCATCTACAACCTTGGCAATGGCACCGGCTTCTCCGTGAAGCAGGTGATCGACATCGCCCGCCAAGTAACGGGCCGCGACATTAAGGCGGTCGCGGAAACGCGCCGCGCCGGCGATCCTGCCGTGCTTGTCGCATCTTCGGACCGGGCGCGTACGGAGCTTGGATGGAATCCGACCCGGAACAAGCTTGAAGACATTATCGGCAGCGCCTGGGCATGGCATCAAGCGAACCCAAGCGGCTATAACAACCAATAGCGATAGCTTGCCGCGAAAGGAGCAGCAACGATGACAGAACAACGACAATCGAACGTTAGCGCCCATGAGGCGCGTCTCCTTATCGAAAGGCTCGTGCAATTCGCCGTCCAGCGCGGCATGCTCGAGCCGCCGCTGGACGTATTTGCGTCCCGCAACGCGCTGCTTGAGCTGTTCGGCTTCCAAGAAGCCTACGAAGGCACCGTTCCGGAGGAACGGCTGGAGAGTGCCGCCGCGCTGCTGGAGCCGCTGCTCGACTATGGCGCATCCATCGGACTCATCGCGGACAATACGACAACTTACCGCGATTTGTTGGACGCCCGCATCATGGGGCTGCTGATGCCGCGCCCGTCGGAGGCAGCAGCCAAGTTTCGCCGCACGGCGGAACGGGAAGGCATCGCGAAAGCGACGGACGAATTTTACCGGCTGAGCATCGATTCCAACTATATCCGGATGGACCGGATTGCGAAGAATCAATACTGGGAGCAGCCGACCGAATATGGCAAGCTGGAGATCACGATCAATTTGTCCAAGCCGGAGAAGGATCCGCGGGAAATCGCGCTGCTCAAGACGATTGCGCCGAGCAATTACCCGAAGTGTCTGCTTTGCGCGGACAACGTAGGGTACGCAGGGCGCGCGGACCATCCCGCCCGTCAGAACCTGCGCATCGTGCCGCTTGAGCTGCAGGGCGAAACCTGGTACTTCCAATACTCGCCGTATGTGTATTACAACGAGCACAGCATTGTGTTTCACGGCAAGCATGTACCGATGCGGATATCGCACGATACGTTCGCGCGTCTGCTTGACTTCGTGGAGGAGTTTCCGCACTACTTCATCGGCTCCAATGCCGATCTGCCTATCGTCGGCGGGTCGATCTTAAATCATGACCACTTCCAAGCAGGCCGTCACGTGTTCCCGATGGAAACAGCCGCAGCCGAGCAAGTATTCGTCCATCCGAGCGATATAGCGGTAACTTACAGCATCGTCGCCTGGCCGCTGTCGGTCGTTCGGCTTAACGGCATGGACAAAGCAGCCGTGCTTCGCGCGGCGGGGAACGTGCTCGATGCTTGGCGCGCATACAGCGACGTGGAAGCGGACATCCTTGCGTTCTCCGAGAAGAACGGAGAAATGGTGCCGCACAATACGATTACGCCGATTGCAAGGCTGCAAGATAACGGGCAATACGAGCTCGATTTGGTGCTGCGCAATAACCGCGCGAACGAGGAACATCCGGACGGCATCTTCCACCCGCACCGGGAGCTGCACCACATCAAGAAAGAAAATATCGGCCTGATCGAGGTGATGGGGCTTGCCGTCCTTCCCGGAAGGCTCAAGAGCGAGCTCGAAGAAATCGCGGCAATCCTAACAGGCAGCCGAGAATATAATCAGGCTTCGCTTGCGGAGGGCCCGCTTGAAAAGCATGCGGATTGGATCGAAGAGATCGTCCGGGCGAATGGCCTGGCGCTCACAACAGCCAAAGCGGAGGCGGTCCTCCGGGAGGAAGTCGGACGCAAATTTCTTGACGTTCTGCTCGATGCGGGTGTGTATAAACGTACGGTTCAAGGGAGCGAAGCCTTCGGACGGTTTATGTCCTCGCTCGGCTTAACCCGCATCTAACAGCGAATGCCCAATTTTCGTTCGCTATCGAATACGGGCAAATTCGATATTTACAACGTGACATGATTATTTTCGAGTAATCACAGCGAATAATTTGGAATAATTTAATAAAATCAGAAGGATATTTGGATGTTATGGCGAAAACATTATAGAAATCGTATTAACTATGTCAGGGGGATTGTGATGCCGCTTCCAATTATTCCTATTGATGAATTTTTGGCTTTGTCTACGGATGAGCAAGTAGAGAAGCTGAAGCAGTGGAAAATGGACTACACGTTGAAGGACATCCGCGAAGCGTGGGGCTTCAAACACTCTGCTCAATACTACATGCTGCTGAAGAAATTGCGCATTTACGAGCGCGTCGTGAACAAGTCGGACAAGTTCTCGCCGGAGCAGGTGTTCACGGGCAAAACCGGACCGGAAGCGTATACCGCGGCTGCTTACGCCTATACCGAACGCGCCGTTCCGGCCGACCAATTCGGCTACGAGCTCAATGTGACCCTTAGCGGACCGGAGCTTGCGGATAAGCTTGAGCGCTTGGCACATTTTCTGAAAGGCGAGCACAAGGCGGTTTCAATCAAACTGTCCATATCGGCCTCCAAAGCAGTTCCATCCAACGGAAACGATGACCTCGCAGACAGCTAGCATATAGGAAACGACAAAAAACCGAGCGGTTCAAGGCTCGGTTTTTCTTATCTAAACGGGGATCATGTCTATTTCTCGCGCAGCTGGCCAAGCTCCGATACGATCGCTTCCACTTCGCTGATGCTGAACTTGTCCTTGCCCGCTACGATGTCGTAAACATCCTTCAAGTCCTCGTATTTGTCGAGGCTGAAGTTGCTCGCTTGCATCGCGGCTCCGGAAGCCATGCGCAGCTTGTTCTTTATCGTATCGATCATGAAGGCGACATTGTCATGGTTCGGTTCCGATAGATTTCTCATTGGGGATTAAGCTCCTCTCCTGTTACCTGTATGTGTTCGTATTGTATCATGCCAATCCATGTACAAGCTACGCCTAATCGGATACTGCCAACGACTGGAGGAAATAAGATGATTCATTTGCTTCATAAACAAGTTGATCCTCGAAAGTGCCCGATTCTATATGAAACAAGCTTCGAGCAGGAGCAAGAGCTCGACAATTGGCGGATGTGCAGCGGAGAATGGTGGGTTGAGAACGGCTGGCTGCATGGCCGAAATCCGCTCAACGCGCCGGGCGTGCTGCTGAGCAAGCGGGATTTTCCCGGCAATGTGCTTGTGGAGTTCGAAGGGCGAACCGTCCTTCCAAGCACCCATGACATTAACTTAATGTGGAATGCCAGCTGGGATGAGGAGAAGAACATGCGCGGCGCGGCTTACGTGGCCGGGCTCGAGGGCTGGTGGGAAGGGAAGATCGGTCTCGAGAAATCACCGGAGTACGTGTTGAATGCCGCAACGCCGCTATTTGATTTTGAGCCGGGGCGGACGTACTTCATTCAAGCGGGCAGCATCGACGGGCACTGCTTTGTATGTGTCGACGGCAAGCTGCTGCTCGAACTGACCGATTATGAGCCGATCGATTCCGCCGTACATGCCAAAGTCGGATTCGAGGCCTATGCCAGCTACATTCAATTGCGCAATGTGCGGATCCGTTCGATCGAGTGGGAGCCGCGCGTCCGCTCCTATCCTGCGGAATTTTAACTACAAATAGATCAATTTGAAGCGGGCACCGCATTTCGTTACAATGTATGTTTAAAGGAGTCGTTCATCATGGGTAATCGGGCCAAGACGCGAAAGAATCGGAATATCGACCCGGTAGCCCGCGAGCGCACAGGAATAGAAGGCGTTGAGGGACTGCTGCGAAAGGCGGCCATTCAACAGCCGGAACGCGCCAAGCTCCTCTTCGTTTGTATCGGCACGGATTGCTCGACCGGCGATTCGTTCGGCCCTTGGGTCGGAACGCTGCTGAAGGAAGCCGGATGGCCGCATATTGCAGGGACGCTGGAGCATCCGTGCGATGCCAACCGGTATGAAGCTTTGATCGGCGATATTCCGCCGTCGTTGACGGTGATTGCAATCGATGCCTGCTTGGGCAAGAAGGATGCGACCCCAGGCTATATGATCGCCGAAGGTCCGCTGTTCCCGGCGCAAGCCGTCGGCAAACGGCTGCCGCCGATCGGCGATTACAGCATTGCGGGCATCGTCGCGCCGCACAGCGTGAAGCCTTATTGGGCGATCCAGCACGCTTCGTTATATGAAGTGATGGGGATGGCCCGCTCTGTGGCGGATACAATAAATAGGGTATGGCCGGAAGCTTGATAGAGAGCGAGTCCGGCTCGATCATTCCTAGCTCTGAAAGGATGAAGGTTCATGTCGAAAAAGCAGCTTTCTCTGACCAATAACGCCTTTCAATTGCCGAGCGGCGAAACGGTCGCCTATTATGATTCCGCCCCTCAATCCGGCGAGTCGGCTTCCGCGGCAATCGTACTGCTGCACGGATTTTGCGGAAGCTCCGCCTACTGGGCAGAGATCGTTCCCCTACTTGCCGCGCGCGGCCGGGTGATCGTCCCTGATCTGCGCGGTCATGGAGGCAGCTCGGCACCTCAGCAGTCCTCTTATGAGATGGAGCATTTCGCGGAGGATTTGCTGCTGCTGACGCGCGAGCTTGGCCTTTCGTCGGTTCACCTATTCGGCCATTCACTTGGCGGCTACGTATCGCTTGCATTTGCCGAGCGGCATCCCGATCTGCTTAAGTCGTTCGGTCTTGTCCATTCCACGGCTAAGCCGGACAGCGAGGAAGCGAAGGGGAACCGCGACAAGGCGGCGCAGACGCTGCTGGCGGACGGAATCGGCCCGTTCGTCGAGGGGCTTGTACCGAAGCTGTTCGCGCCTGAACATAGAGAGTCGATGGCTGACGCCGTGTCGCATATCGTGGATATCGGACGCGGCACTTCGGCGGCGGGAGCCGCGGCGACGGCGCTCGGCATGAAAGCGCGTCCTGACAGGACCGCGGTGCTGGAGGGCCTTGCCGTTTCCCGCCTGCTCGTCGCAGGCTCCGAAGATGCGGTCATAGTCCCGGCGAATACGTTCACGGTGGACGGTCCGCATGTCACCCAGTCGCTGCTCGAAGGCTCCGGCCATATGAGCATGATCGAAGCGCCGGAGCAGCTGGCGGGCGAATTGATGGCTTTCCTGAAATCGATATAAACCGCGGTAAGCACGACATGGAGAGGAGGGCGCCGGTGTTTCAAAGAGATTATTTTATGAGCATGATCGAACAAATGGGTCAGGTGCTTGGCCAGGTCATGGGACTAAAGCAGCAGCGCAAGCAGGAGGAGGCGCTGCTTGTCATCGACGAACTGCTTGACCGGCAGTTCCGGATGAACGGAAAGCTGATCCGGCAGCTGTCGGATGCGGATATCGTGCGGCTCATGACGACCAATGGCGTCGTCGAAACCGCGAACCTGCACGCCATCGCGCTGTTGATAAAAGAAGAAGCGAAACTATTGGCGGAACTCGGAAGACCGGAGCAAGGCTTTCCGCTTCAATTGAAAGCCTTCCATCTCTTCATGCGCCTCGCGATTTTGGATGCGCCGGCGCTGCTTCGCACGCCTTCGGAGGAAGCCGCCGAGCTGGATGCGGAGCTTGGCATTTACGAGCTTCCGCGGGATACGAAGCTGCTGACGCGGGAGTGGCACGAAGCGGACGGACGCTACGATGAAGCTGAGAACGTGCTGCACGAGCTGCTTGAGGACGGCGCACTGAGCGGCGGAGAAGCGGTGGATTTTTACCGCAGGCTGCTTCTCCTGCCGGATGAAGCGCTGGCGGCAGGCGGTTTGCCCCGCGATGAAGTGAATGATGGATTGGAACGGATGATGAACGAGTTGACGGAAACTTAGGAGTGGAAAGAGTAACATGGTGAGCAAGGAGCAATGGCAATCGGATCTGGAGAAATGGGTAAGCGGCGGTCAGCTGCGGCAGGCGACCTTCAGCCAGCTTCGCAGCAAGGAAGTCGGGCCCCCTGCCAAAACGGTCATTCGTCCCATCGAGCTTAAAGGGGCGCTTCATTATCAATTTCAATATTACGCCGATAACAAAGTGACCCACGAGAACGTGCCGCAGACGGAGGCGGCCGGGCGAATCGCCGAATGGCTGGAGCAGCACTACCGGCAGGCGCTGTTCAAGACGAATGAGGCCGACGTGCAGGTGCTGTTCTCGAAGAAAGGCAAAGCCTCGGTCGTCACGAAGCCGGCAACGGCCAAGCAGGAGCCGGTAACGCTGACCCATAACAGGCAGAAGCAGCGGGTCGTGCAGGAAGGCGAAGCGGCGCCTTTCATGGTAGAGCTCGGCATTATGACGAAGGATGGCCAGGTAGTCGCGAAGAAGCAGGATAAGTTCCGGCAGATCAACCGGTTTCTGGAAATGGTAACGGATGTGCTGCCTTACTTGCCAACGGATCGTGAAATTACGATCGTGGATTTCGGCTGCGGCAAGTCCTACTTAACGTTTGCGCTGTATCATCTGCTTGCGGTCAAGCAGCGGCGCCAAATCTCGGTCGTCGGACTGGACTTGAAGGCCGACGTGATCGCCTTCTGCTCGGAGCTTGCGCGAAAGCTCGGCTACGATAAATTGAAATTCCAGGTTGGCGACATCGCGCAATACAAGGATCAGTCCCAGGTAGATATGGTCGTTACGCTGCATGCATGCGATACGGCTACGGATGCCGCGCTCGTCAAGGCGGTGGAATGGGGAGCGTCCGTCATTTTGTCGGTTCCGTGCTGTCAGCACGAGCTGTTCCGCCAAATCCGCAACGAGGCGATGTCACCGCTGCTCTCGCACGGCCTGCTTAAGGAGCGGTTCTCCGCGCTCGCGACGGATGCGATCCGCGCACAGCTGCTGGAAGTGATCGGCTACCGCACGCAGCTTCTCGAATTTATCGATCCGGAGCATACGCCGAAAAACATGCTGATTCGAGCAATACGCATGGCTGGAGGAACGGCCGAGGCGGCACGCAAATGGCAGGAATATGTCGACTTCCGCGACATGCTGCAGGTAACGCCATATTTGGAAAAAGCGCTTGGCGGGCGGCTCCCCCAGGGCTGACGCGCGCACGGCGCTCTCTTGCTGATGTCAATAAAGATAACAACATTATTGTCGGATAATTAAGCAGTATGATAGAATATAGAAGCATATAAGCGAAATGTCCCAGGTCTTTTTGCATATAACAATTTGATCGTGATTTGGGTGAAGCTGATGGAGCTGATGACAGGGCTGGATTTAAGCCTATTTCTTTTTTTATTCGCCATTTTCATCTATGTATTCGCAACCAACATCATTACAACCCAGCATAAAGTCTATTTGCTATTCCACTTCTTCATGATGATATGGCCGCTTGGCCAGGTCGGCGTCCACTTGACAGATCAACCACATCTCCAGATTTTTTACATAAACACTTCCTTTGTCGGATTATCGATGCTAGGTTTCGGTTGGCTCCTGTTTACGAAATTTCTGGTGAATGTCACCTACAGACCAAGTCGCAGAGCACTCATTTGCATGGTGCTGCCTTCGCTGCTTGTTTCCATCGGCGTCGTTTGGAATCCTTGGAACGCCTTCGTTTCAACTTTGGACGGCAGCTATGAAGAACGGATATACGGACCGATTTTATGGGTGATGGTAGCGGTGCTGTTATCCTACTATGTTTATTCCTTGCGCATCCTGTTCAAAGCTTATGGTTCGCGCAAGCTGCCCCAGGATCGGGCACGCATCGCCAATGCGATTACCGGGATCATCATTATAGTGGCGTTTCCGATGCTGGATTTGCTGCTTAACGTGGTGCTTGCTCCGTGGCTGCCGGTTATTCCCGGCCTGACATCGCTTGGGATCGTATTATCCGACCTCTATTTTGTATTCTCGCTGAAGAAGCACCGTTCGCTCGATCTGGTCAAGATCGCTCAGCAGGACGTGATGGATACGTTGTCGGTCGGCATGATCGTGTTGGACGAGCATGACCATGTCATTGAGATGAACCAGGGCGTAAGCCCGCGCATGCCAATCTCGGTCGGCGAAACGCTGAATATGGAAGACTTGCTTTCCTGCTTCAGCATCGATCCGGAGAGCAAGGAGGCGTTTCTTCACGCGTACCGGACAAGCCCTTCGCAGCGCATCCAGACGGAAATCGCGATTGAATACGATGAGATGCTCAAACAGTATTTCACGCTCCATGTAGGCCCGATTATCGTAAATGGGCGGCGCATCGGGAAAACGGTGACGTTCCAGGATATTTCGGAGTTGAAATGCCATATTTTGAAATCGCAGGAGCAGTACTCCTCGATGCAGGAGCGCAACCGCGCTCTGATCTACATGCAGGACGAGCTGTTCCAGGCGAACCGGAAGCTGGAGCAAATGGCGATTACGGACAGCCTGACAGGCTGCTATAACCGCAGGTTTCTTATGCAGCAGCTGGAGCACGAGGTACTTACGAACATCCGGTACAAAATTCCGTTTGCGCTCCTCCTCTTCGATATCGATCTGTTCAAGATCGTGAACGATACGTACGGCCATGTCGTCGGCGACGAAGTGATTCGGCGGACGGCGGACGCGGTGCGACACTCTCTTCGCAGAACCGATATCCTGGCGCGGTACGGCGGCGAAGAGTTTACGGTCTACTTGCCGCACACGAATAAGGAACAAGCGGAGATGCTGGCGCAGCGCATCCGCGAGGTCGTAGAGAATAACGAAATACCGATCGGGCGCGGACGCGCTCCGGTTTCGGTCACAATCAGCATGGGAATGCTGGTCGTGGACGAACAGTCCGATCTTCACCTGGACGATGTGAAGAGTTACTTAAGAGATTTGTTCGCGAAAGTGGATTCGGCTCTGTATAAAGCCAAGGATAATGGCCGCAATCGGGTAGTCAATTTATAAGGAGGTTAGCGAATGCCGCGTAACGGTCGTCTTACAGCATGTGCCGCATCATGCGTCGCAACGCTAGCAGCAGCGGGTTTATGCCTACTTGCGAATAAGACACCATCGATGTTCGCTGCATCAATCGGAATCTTTATTTTCGCAGCTGTCGCTTTGCCGATAGGTTATGCGCTGGGCTTGAAGTATGACCGGCTCAAATCGGCGGCCTCCACCGACAGCCTGACCGGCGTGTACAACCGCCGCTTTATCGAGGCTGTCTTTAGTAAGCTGCAGGGACAGGCTTTGCGCACCCGAAAGCGCATGACCGTCATCTTAATGGATGTTAACGATTTCAAAGAAGTGAATGACCGTCTGGGCCACAACCAAGGAGACCATGCACTGAAGCTGATCGCCGGCGCACTTGCCGCCAGCGCGGAACGCGGTGAAATCATCGGTCGATGGGGCGGCGATGAATTTATCATGATTTGCCCCTATGCCGACGAGAAAGGCATCGACCGAATTGTCAAGCAAATTCATGAACAGTTATTCGTCATTTCCGTACGTGCCGGACTGCGCCTGTCGGTCTCGGCTGGACATGCCGTCTTCCCGGAGCAGGGAACGGAGCTTAGCCAGCTGTCTGCAGTTGCCGATAAACGGATGTACGCGGAGAAAAACGTCCGCAAAACCCAGTTGAACGAACCGGCAGCTTTGCAGGCATAGTACGCGAGCAAGCGATAAAGGCGGGAGTAACACCCATGAGAAAGGTTCACATAGGCTCGGTAAAGCCTGGAGAAAAGTTGGCTCGCCCTATTTTGCAGGAGAATGGGACTATATTGTTAGGAGCCGGCGTGGAGCTCAATCAACGGTTTATCGACCGGTTAGCAGGCTTAGGCATCGACATGCTGTTCATTGATGACCCCTTGACCGAAGGATTGGAGCCGACGACGGCCATTCAAGACAGCACGCGCCAAATGGCGTCCGACGCGATTTTCAAAACGATGAACTCCTTAATGGATCAGCCGGCTGCGAGGGGCAGAACGATCGTCCCGGAGCTGGGTCGCACCTTCCGCAAGGTATTCGGCGACATCATGCAGGATCTGATCCGGCGCGAGGAAGTCATGGTCAACCTGACCAATATACACGTGGCCGACAGTTATTTGTTCCACCATTCCTTGAATGTGACCATTCTGGCCGGCATTATGGGACTGGCCAAGGGCTACAACCGGAATCAGCTCGAAGAGCTGGGCATGGGCGCGATGCTTTTCGATATCGGGATGACGCGGCTGCCGAAGGAGATCTTGACCAAGTCCACGGCTCTGACGGCGAGCGAGCGGAAGCTCATGGAGAAGCATACGGAGGAAGGCTTCAACATACTTCGCGCGCAGCATGATATCAACCTGCTGTCGGCGCACTGCGCGCTGCAGCATCATGAGCGGTATGACGGCTCCGGCTATCCGCGCAAGCTGAAGCGGCACGAGATTCACGAATACGCCCAGATTGTGGCGATTGCGGACGTGTACGATGCGCTGACCTCACCGAGGCCGCACCGTAAACGATATTCGCCATCGGAGGCGATCGAGTTTCTGTTTGCGGCCGGAAACACCTACTTCGATTTGGACTTGATTAAGCTGTTCTGCAAGCATATATCCATTTATCCCGTGGCGACAACGGTGATGCTGAGCTCCGGCCAGGTGGCAGTCGTCGCGCTGAATGATCCGCTCGCCGTTCATAGACCAACCGTGCGCATCATACGTGAGATGGACGGCAGGGAGCCGTCTTCGCCCTACCAGATTGATTTGAAGGATGAGCACAGCTTAATGATCGTCAAGGAACTGTAGCGGTTACGCTGCGACCGACAACTTCATACTCAACGAAAAATGGCAAACTTACCGAAAGGTAAGGACGCAAAGTTATAGGGTCTAATGTCCGCCGGCTTCATGGCGAACGAATGACAGCCTGACTGCCGAATTGAAACCTGTCGAAACACGCGATAGATCCGATCTTCTTGATCGTATGCGCGAAAGGTCGGCAAGCGCGAAGCGGCTCCGGTTTAGACGAGGAAGCGCTTTTTTCATTTTTATAGGGGCTTTCATGGTGGAGGAGGATTGAACATGGCGGTCAACAAGGATCGCATCAAAGAGAGATATGGCTTAACCAAGCCTTTCTTCGCCTTGAAGGCGCTGCTGCACAGCCGAACCACGGTCGAGAAGGAAGGGTACGTTTCCACAGGCGTGCTCTCCTATGCGGAAGGCGAAATGATGGAAATCGAATTGTCCGAGTACAAAAACTTCGAGCTGGGCGATCCTGTGCAGCTTACTGTATATTCGCCTGTCGGCGTCCATCGGCTGCAAACGACGATTATCGCGAAGGCGGAAGGCGCCGTTGCCGTTATTATTACGAGCCGCTTGTTGGCAGGGCTGGAGGAGAAGCGCGAATCGCTTCGCGTTGAAGTTGACATGAAAGGTACCATTACGCGTACCTGCACGCAGGAAGTCGAGCGGTCAAACGGCGAGAAAACGGTCATTGATATCGAGGACAACTTCGATGTTGCCGTTCGGAACATTAGCGATTCAGGCATCGGATTCTCCCTCATGACCGGGGAGGCGCTGCAGAAAGGCGAGACGCTGAAGGCGGTTTTGTTCATCGGCTTCAGGCTAAACTGCCAGCTGGAAATCATCCGTTCGGAAGAGAGCGGCGAATGGGGCTATTACGGCGCCCGCTTTCATGAGCTGGACGAGCAGCGGCAGCGCGCGCTTCGGGCGTTTCTGCTGAAGACGCAGGTCGAAGCTTATTTCATGGGGAAGCAGGAGCGGACGGGTTCGAAAGGCATCAGAAAGATATAGGTGAGAAGGAAGACGCCCGGCCTATGGAAGGCATGCTGCGTCTTCTTTGTTGTACATGTAGCGAAAGCCGCTTCTATGGTACAATTGGCAAAATGCTAGAGGAGACTCGTTATGGAGAAGTTGTTGACAGGATTATCAGCAATCGCAACGGCTGTGCTGCTCGCTATCTCGGCGTACCGGTACGGGATGTTTTTCGATACCGGTTTTTACCGATGGGAATGGATCGTCATTGCCGCATGCGCAGGCTCGGCCGCCGGATCATTCGTAAGCCGCTTGGGGACGAGGCGGGAGGAAAGGCTGAATGCGGAGCCTGTTCCCGCAGCAGCATACGGATTGCTAGTCGTCGCGCTGCTCTATGCCCTCTCTCTAACCTATCAACCCGCATCCTTTCTGGGCACCGTAGAACAGGCGTTGCGCTGGTCAGCCTATGCGGCATTTGCGATTGCGCTGTATGGAAGATTCGGCCGAACTGGGGCGGGTGCGGAACGCCGCGCCTGGTTGTCGGCCGCGCTTCAGACTTCGGGCGTTTTCGTGCTGTGGGGTGCATTGGCCGGCTGGATGGGGTGGATCTCCTTTCCCGATATCGTTATGACGACAGGCGACGAGAGGCTGTCCGCCGTCGGCGCGCGTTTGTCGGGCTTCGTGCAATATCCGAATTTCATGGGCGCTATTGCAGGCGCTTATTTGCTCTTTTACCTGATCTTATTGACACGGACACGGTCCACCGTTGAGTTCTTTGCCGCTTCCGCACTAGCGGTGCCTGCGGTACTGGCTTTGCTGCTGACCGAATCAAGAGGAGCCTGGCTCGTAACCGCGGCCGTTTGGCTGGGAGGCTTGCCGGTTCTTCGGAAATCGGAGCGAACCGCTTGGCTGTTCTATAGCGGCTGGACGCTGATCGGGGGCGGCGCTGCCTATCGGGCCGTCGTGCATGCAGGCATTCGCGGAAGCGGAGGCGGAAACGCAAGCGGAGCCTCCGGATCGGTGATGCCCGGCTCGGCGCTGCCAAGCGGAGCTTCCGCGATGGAGTCGATGCTGCTGATTATGATCTGCGCGGCTGCGACTGCCGGTTTTCTCGGTTTAAGGTGGCTGCTGGCGAAGGACAGCTCGAAGCTGCTGAGCAGATTGGCGTGGGGCGGCTGGCTTGCAGGGCTGGCAGGCATGGTCGCGCTGCTGCCCTCTGTTCTGCAGGGCCGGTTGAGCGGACGATTCCAGACGGCCGGCGCACGCAGCCTGTTTTATCAGGATGCTTGGCAGCTGTTTAAGGAAGCGCCGTTTCTTGGACGCGGCGGCGACGCCTGGCGGATGCTCTTCACCCAGGTGCAGTCGGCGCCTTACGTCGGCAATGAGGTTCATAGCGGCTATATCGAAATCGCGCTCGATTTAGGCATCGTCGGGCTGCTGGTCTTCGCCCTCGCCGGATATGCGCTGCTGCGCGCGGTGTGGCGCAGTGACCGGATCGGCCTGCTGCCGCCCGCCGTTCTGCTGCTGCATGCAGCCGTGGATTTTGACATGTCCTTCGGGTACTACTGGCTGCTGCTGCTTGGCTGGGTTGTGTATTTCTCCAGCGCGGAGCCGGCGCGGGTGAATGAACGCGGCGTCGCCGCGGCTGCCGGTGCTGCTGCGCCGCGACGCCGCCGCAGGGCTCAAGCGCCGCGGCATGGCTGGCTGCGGCCCGCGATGCTCGCCGCCGCCGCAGCCGGTCTCGCCGCAGCCGCCGTGCTCGGCGTGCGGCTCGACCGCGCCGTGCAGTACCGCGATGCGGCGGCCGCCGCCTCCGGCACTGCGCAAGCTGCCGCGCTCCGCGCGGCGCTCGAGTCGAATCCGTACTGGACCCGGATTCGACTCGAGCTGGCACCGCTGGCACCGCCGCCGGAACGGGCGGTGCTGCTCGCGGCCGGACTGCGCTATGAGCCGCAGTCCGTGCCGCTGTTATGGGCGCTCGGCCAGCTGGCCGCCGAGCGCAGCGATGTCCGCGGGGCGGCGCATGACTTGCGCCTCGCTCTGCGGTATGACCGGTTCGACCGCGACAAGCAGACGGAAGCGGTCGTGACGATGACGCAGCTCGCCGAAGGCATGCGAGCTGCGCAGCGCCTCGCGGAGGCAAGGCTGGCCGCGGAGACGGCCGTTGCCTTCTTCGATGCATATGAGGCGCAAAGGCTAAGCCCCGGCGTGAACGGCCGCCAATTTGCCGTCACGAAGGAAGCCAAAGCGGCGGCCGAGCGAAGCCGCCTGCTTCTTCGGCAGCTGGGCGGGGTGCCGCAAGCCTAACACGCGTATCCGACTAGAAAGGGAGAACAAGCCATGAACACAGCCGAGTTTCAGCAATACGTGAAAGATTGGAGCGAGCTCAAAGGGTTCGATAAGAGCACGATCGAGCAGCGCATGCTGTATTTAATGACCGAGGTAGGGGAGCTGGCCAAAGAGGTGCTGTCCGTATCCTTCCACCCGGATGCAGAACGGAAAGAAAACTTGGGCTATGAAATGTACGATGTGGTGTGGAACATTTTCGACCTCGCCAATAAGCTGGGGATCGACCTTGAACAAGCGTTCAAAGCCAAAATGGATATCAACGACAAACGAACGTGGAAATAGGGAGGATCGCTAGGCTGCTAGAGAAAACACAGCCGATCCGCCCTTTGAAAACGATATGAAAACAGGCGTTTCTCCTATTGGGATTGTCCACTCTAGCACCTTGGCGTCCGCATAAGCTGTAAGCATAACCCTCGAAAGGAGTGTTGCTTATGGCCTCTGCTCGCGTCAAACCGAAGCTCTATATCCCAAGCTCCGGCAAAGTCATCCGGACCACGGTTCCGAAGACGATGAACGACGGCTCTACCTCCGGTCCTATCTTTAGCCGCCTGACCGTTGTATGGGTAGCGCAAAACGGCGTTCCGTTCAATACGACGGGCTTCTTCGCCCAATTGATCCGGAATAATCAAGTTGTTTCCACGGCCGCGTTTGACCGGTTCGGCGTCGTCCGGTTTAACAACATCCCCACGCTGACGAATGTGTCGTTCACGATCCGCACGTTCAATTCCTTCGGAATCCTCTTCCGTACCCGCTTCATCCCGGCTGGTGTCGAAACCTTCGCCATTATCGGCTAATGAGGCTCCTCCGCCCCGCAAAACTCTCATTTATGACAATAGCAGCACGGCTCTTATAGAGGGAGCCGTGCTGCTATTATATTTCATCCGCCGAACGCGGCGCGGAAGGCCGCGCACAGCTTCGCTTGATCCACTTCCCACAATGCGGCGATGTCCGCGCTGACGTTCTCGTCCCACCAGTCGGAGAGCAGCTTCCGATTGCTGGAATGCTCGTGAATATATTGCAGATTGAGAACGACCTTCTGTACATAAAGCTTTTCGGCCTGCTCCATTTTTTCCTTCGGAATATAGACCCCGAGCCGTTTCACGGCGCGATAGAGCTCATTCTCGCAGGCGCGTCTGATCTTGCGTGCGGTAGGGAATTCCGCTGTGTGCTTTTGGGTGGTAGATTTCATCGAATCCGACTCCTCTCTACCCCCTATATATGCACTTGCCCCCGCACAGGTCACTGGCTTGCCGCTACTGCACGACTATGTACCCGATCATCGGTCCGCCGCTTGCGAGCGACGTATGGGTCAGGCACAGAATCGGGTACGTTCCGCGCTGGTCGGCCGTAAACCGCACGACCGTCGTTTGGCCTTTGTTCACTTCCCCCTTGATGCCGAGCTCCTGAATGACGAACGGATGCGATTTGCCGTTGATTCCCGTAATGCGCAGCTCCACGCGTTCGCCCTTATGTACGACGAGGGTGCCAGGGTCCCAGCGGTACACCTCCAATTCTTTGCCGTCTTCGGTTTTGGTCTTGAATTCGCCGGTCACAAGCTGGAAAACCCGCGTCTCCTGCTGCGTGGCGCTTGCCGCTCTGGATTGGTTCCATCTGAGGCTAGCGGCCGCCAAAAGGATGATGAGCACTAGCAGCGTAAATAACCACAGCTGTTGTTTTCTGACGATAAAAACCTTCGACATCGACATCACCTTCCATCACCGATTACAGCTAGTCTATGCGGAGGCTTGACCTGCCATGCCATCGCTGGAGGCGAGTTTGGAAGTATGCTAGAATACCTAAGAGAGGCTTGCGCCCGTATGCGGCGAAAGAGCTTCATAAGCAAAATGATAGGAGTTGACGGAGTGGCCTGGTTTCATGAATTAATTGATTCACTGCTGCAATGGATTGAAAGTTTAGGGTATTACGGTATTGTCATCGGTCTATTGATCGAGGTCATCCCGAGCGAGATTGTTCTGGGGTATGCCGGTTATTTGGTGCATGAAGGACAGATATCTTTTCTCGGTGCGGTTATATTCGGCACAATCGGCGCAGTGGGGCAGCAATGGATTCTATACGCGATCGGTCGCTATGCAGGCCGGCCATTCTTCGAGAAGTACGGCAAATTTATCAAAATCAAACCAAAGCATCTCGATATCGCTGAACAATGGTTTATGCGCTACGGATCAGGAATCGTCTTCACGGCGCGCTTCGTTCCGGTCATGCGTCAGGTGATTTCCGTTCCGGCCGGCATTGCGCGGATGTCCTTCTGGAAATTTACGTTTCTAACCACGCTGGCTTCGATTCCATGGTCGATTCTGTTCGTATCATTGGGCAGATCTCTCGGCGCGAACTGGCATAACATTGACGAGAAAGCCGCGCCGTACGTGCAACCTGCGATCCTCGTCGCGCTGGCGCTCATGATCGTCTACATCATCTTTAAAGTGATGAAGAGAAAGGGCAAATCGATTTAATCGCGGTTTGTGCAGTACCGGAATCGTTTGATACAATGAATTCCATTAAACGAAAATTAAGGAGGCGGCATGATCATGGCCAAAAATGTAGCAAGCAAGCTGAACAAAGGCATTAGTCCACAGCAATTCATCGATACCATGCAAAAGAACAAAGAAGCGTTTCTCGACTGGGGCAACCGGTTCGAATGGGCAAACGAAGATGACCGCGAGTTTTTCGAATCGATCGGCAACCGCGACGACCTCCGCTGCTTGATTCTGATGGCGGAATGGTGCGGAGACGTCGTGCGCAACGTCCCGGTTGTGTTCAAGGCGCTGGAGCTGACCGGCATGCCGGTTGACGTGCTTATCATGGAAGAGCATTTGGATACGATGGACGAGTTTCTGACGATGGGCGGACGCGCGATTCCGATTGTCATCATCGCCGATACCGGCGGCCACGTACTCGGCCAATGGGGTCCTCGTCCTGCCCATGTGCAGGAAGCGATGAACGCCTTCAAAATGGCGAACCCGGACCGCGAAGCGCCGGATTACCAGGAGAAGCTCGGCCTAACCCGCCAAGAAATGGGCCGCCGCTACGGTGAAGGTACGGCGTATCAGCATGAAATCATTAAAGAGCTGCGCAAGCTGCTGGCTTCGGTTTAAGCGAACATGTTCAAAATCGAGACCTTCACGCTGGGTCCGCTGCAAACGAACTGCTACCTTCTCACCGAGGAAACCGGCACGCGCGCGTTCGTCGTGGATCCCGGCATGGGCCCGAAACGGCTCATCGACCGGATCCGCGAGCGCGGCCTTACGCTTGAAGCAATCGTTCTGACTCATGCGCATTTTGATCATATGGGCGGTGTCGACGAGGTCCGCCGCGCCTTCGGCTGTCCCGTCTATCTGCATGACGCCGAAGCGGACTGGCTGACGGACGCCCGCAAGAACGGTTCGGCCCGCTGGTCCGACGTGACGGAGCCGCTTACGACGGAACCCGCCGAATTCGCGCTTTCCGAGGGGCAGCGGCTGGAGCTGATCGGGCACACGTTCAGCGTGCTGCATACGCCGGGCCACTCGCCGGGCAGCGTCAGCCTGCATTGCGGCGGGCATCTGATCAGCGGCGACGTGCTGTTCCGCCAATCCGTCGGGCGCAGCGATTTGCCTGGCGGCAAGGAACGCGATTTGTACGATTCCATTCGTTTGAAATTATACAAGCTGGACCCGTCCGTACGCGTCTATCCCGGACACGGGCCTCAGACGACAATCGGTTACGAAATGGCAAACAACCCTTTTGTGCCGGCCTGAGCAGCCGGCCCTAAGGGTTCTATTTGTTCACATTGGAGGAATGGCTAGTGGCTGAAACGAAACAGCGAGTGAAGGAAGAAGAGCTTGAGGCCGGCTCCGCCGGCAAAATCGAGCTGACGCCCGAAGCGCAGGCGGCTGAACAGGAGCGCATCGTAAAGCGTGTTTCCGGGGAGCTGAACCTTCCGCTCGGCAAGGTGAAATCGGCCGTATCGCTGCTGGATGAAGGGAATACGATTCCGTTTATCGCCAGGTACCGGAAGGAAATGACCGGCGAGCTGGACGAGAACGAGCTGCGCGGCATTGAAGAGAAGCTGCAGTACATGCGGAATCTGGAGAGCCGCAAGCGCGAAGTCATTCGGCTGATTGATGAACAGGGCAAGCTGACGGATGAGCTGCGCGGTGCGATTATCGCAGCGGTGAAGCTGCAGGAAATCGAGGATCTGTATCGGCCATACCGGCAGAAGCGTAAAACCCGCGCAAGCGTCGCGAAGGAGCGCGGACTGGAGCCGCTGGCGCAATGGCTGCTGTCGCAGCCGAGGCAAGCCGAGCCTACGCGGGAAGCTGCGCGTTACATAGATGAAGCGAAAGGCGTGCCGACGGCCGAGGATGCGCTGCAAGGAGCCATGGACATTATCGCGGAGCAGCTCGCCGATGATGCCAAGATCCGGGCGTGGGTACGCCGTTATACGTTCGACCACGGCTTGCTGCGGACGGAGGCTAAGGATGCTTCGCAGGAGTCGGTATACGAGATGTATTATTCATATCAGGAGCCGCTGAAGAAGCTGCCGCCGCACCGAACTCTTGCGATTAACCGCGGGGAACGCGAAGAAGTGCTGCGGGCAGCGCTAGACGTTCCGGTCGAGAAAGTGCATGACTATATCGACCGATCATTGATCCGGCCTCAGACCGCGCCCGGCATTAAGCAGCTGCTGCTGCAAACGATCGAGGATGCTTACAAGCGGCTCATCGCGCCGTCGATCGAGCGGGAGGTACGCGGCGAATTGACGGAGAAGGCGGAAGAGCATGCCATCAGCATTTTCTCGGCCAATTTGCGCAATTTGCTGCTTCAGCCGCCGGTCCGCGGCAACGTCGTGCTCGGCGTAGACCCGGCGTTCCGGACCGGCTGCAAGCTGGCCGTTGTCGATGAAACCGGCAAGCTGCTGGAGGTTGCCGTATCCTATCCAACCCCGCCGAACAATAAGGTGGCCGAAGCCGAGAAGCTGATCGGCGGCCTCATCGAGCGCTATAAGGTTGAGCTGATCGTTATAGGCAACGGCACCGCCTCCCGAGAGACGGAGCAGTTTATCGCGGAGCTGATCGGCAAGCGCAAGAAGGCGAAGCTGCCCGGCGCGGACGTGCTTAAGTACATTATCGTGAACGAGGCGGGAGCGAGCGTGTACTCGGCATCCAAGCTGGCCGCAGAGGAATTCCCGAAGCTCGACGTCGCGGAGCGAAGCGCCGTATCGATCGCGCGGCGGCTGCAGGACCCGCTTGCCGAGCTCGTGAAGATCGAGCCGAAGGCGATCGGCGTCGGGCAGTACCAGCACGACGTCAGCCAGAAGCGGCTGGAGGAAACGCTTGGCGGCGTCGTGGAGTCGGCCGTTAACCATGTCGGCGTCGACGTCAACACCGCTTCGCCTTCCCTGCTGTCCTACGTCGCCGGCATCAACGCGACGACAGCGAAAAACATCGTGAAGTACCGCGAGGAGAAAGGGAAGTTCGGCGACCGCAAAACGCTGCAGAACGTGCCGCGCCTCGGCGCCAAAACCTACGAGCAGTGCATCGGCTTCATCCGCGTGCCGGAAAGCGGCAATCCGCTCGACCGGACGCCGATTCATCCGGAGTCGTATGCGGTCGTGGACAAGCTGTGCGCGACGATCGGCCTCAAGCTGGATCAATTAGGCACAGATGCGTTCAAATCGGCGCTCACGGCCATTCAGACGGAGCTGGTCGCGCAGACGCTGGGCGTAGGCGTTCCGACGCTCAGAGATATCGTGGACAGCCTGCTGCGTCCGGGCCGTGACCCGCGCGAGGAGCTGCCTGCGCCGATTTTCCATACCGATGTCCTCAGCATCGAGGATTTGACACCGGGCATGGAGCTGCACGGCACGGTCCGGAATGTCATCGATTTCGGCGCGTTTGTCGATATCGGCATCAAGAACGACGGCCTCGTTCATATTTCGCAACTGAGCAACAAATTCGTCAAGCATCCGATGGATGTCGTCTCCGTCGGCGATACGGTTACCGTTTGGGTATTGAACGTCGACTTGAAGAAAGGCAGGGTCGGCCTGACGATGCGCAAGCCGGAGTAAGATAAGCAAAAAGGGTGTTATCTTCGAGCAGTCACGAAAAGTCACTGCAAAGAGATAGCACCCTTTTTATCGTTTGTTGTGAGGTCTGCTGTTACAGGCTCGCAGAGTCGTCGTCAGGACGCTGACTCGTACGATAGAAATACCAGCAATCATTTAATAGACGAATTTGCCGGCGGTCCTTCTTCAGAAAAGCGCGCATCAGTTGATTGCACAGCCACTGCGGCATAGCTTCGCCCTCCTTCCAGCCATCACTTGTTGTACTAAATAGTGTATGGAGGCGGGCGAATGTCCGTGCCTGTCCGGCCTATAATTTTACAAGAATTGCAAAAAAACCATTGCGGCGTCTACTTAATTGTCGAGTTCTTCCTCGTACCATTGCTCTAGCTGAGCTTGCAGCGCGCGGATTTCGGTGAGCAGCGAGATGAGAGGATACGATTTCTCTTCGATCGCAGAGAATTCCTTCTCAAGCTGGTTCATGTAATCCAATCCGGAATGGATGGTAACCGATTTGTCGTGCAGCTCCACGTCCGCGCATTCCGCGATCGCATAAGGCAGCACCGGAACGGACGCAGCAGTGAGCTTGTCGATTTCTTTATGCAGCCGCAAATTAAGCGCGCTTAGCTGGTAAGCATGCGACTCAGGCATTTCCACGAACGAAACCTCTTGTCCGCTCTTCATTACGATATAACGCATTACTGGCATGATTGTCGTTTCTCCCCCCATTGATGAATGCCGAGTCGACCGAAGGTCTCCTCATACCGATCATCATCTATGAATACTACTTGACAGTGTAGCGTATCCGTCCTTTAAAATTCAAGTATTATGCTGTTACAAATTCGAGGAGATCACAGGATGCAGGATCACATGCTACAAGAGTGGGTGGAGCGCGTTTCACTCCAATATTTCGGTATCCCGTTCCGGCATCGCGCGACCTTTAACGGCCGGTTGAAGTCAACGGGAGGCCGCTACTTTACGAAGACGCATAATATAGAAATCAGTCCGCATCAGCTTATCAGCTATGGTGAAGAGGAAACGGAAAAGATCATCAAGCATGAGCTGTGCCATTATCATTTGCATATTTTGAAGCGGGGATACCGGCACCGCGATGCCGATTTTAAACAGCTGCTCGCCAAAGTGGGAGGGACGCGGTTTTGCAAATCGCTGCCCGATGGAATCAAACGCAAGACGGAGCCTTACCGGTTTAAGCTCGTTTGCCGCAGCTGCGGTACCGAATATCTGCGGAAACGCAAGACCGATCCGAGGCGGTACGCATGCGGAAAATGCCGCGGTCAATTATTGCTTTATGCGCTTGACTTCAATTCCAAGACGTGATACATTATTTCTTGTCACTCATACTATTCCCTGATAGCTCAGTTGGTAGAGCACTCGACTGTTAATCGAGTTGTCACAGGTTCGAGTCCTGTTCGGGGAGCCATTTCCTTGGAGAAGTACCCAAGTGGCTCAAGGGGACCCTCTGCTAAGGGGTTAGACTGCGTAAGTGGTGCGAGGGTTCGAATCCCTCCTTCTCCGCCACAATTTTTCTGAATGGATCGCACTTATTATTGTGAACATTCAATTCTCTATTCTCGGTTAGCCGTGGGATGGAGCCAGCAACTAGAGGCCCGTTGGTCAAGGGGTTAAGACACCTCCCTTTCACGGAGGTAACAGGGGTTCGAATCCCCTACGGGTCACCAATTTTTATTCGATATGGATTAATCGCATATCACTCCGCGGTCGTGGTGGAACGGCAGACACACCATCTTGAGGGGGTGGCGCCCACAAGGCGTGAGGGTTCAAATCCCTCCGACCGCACCAACAATACAGATGACAAGCTCTTGATGATTCAAGGGCTTTTTTGATGCCTGAAAACACCATTCCGATAGTCAACATCGTCTGTCTCGTCCGGCGTTGAAGTTAACGAACTTAAAAATGTTCGTTAGCGCGTAAAACTGTTCGTTTTAAGCCAATAAGGTCAGTACAGTTTCGCTAACGATTCGAGTTTGAGCTGCTTCCAAGGGATTAATAAAAAGTTTTAAAAAATGCTTGCTATTGCCCAGCGGTTTAGATATAATAACTCTTGTCGTTTGAAAGGCTTGTCGAAAAACGGCGAATGCAAGGCCCGTTGGTCAAGGGGTTAAGACACCTCCCTTTCACGGAGGTAACAGGGGTTCGAATCCCCTACGGGTCACCATTTTCGAGCCATTAGCTCAGTTGGTAGAGCACCTGACTTTTAATCAGGGTGTCGTAGGTTCGAGTCCTACATGGCTCACTTTCTTTCAATAGATATGGGATAATCACATATCACTCCGCGGTCGTGGTGGAACGGCAGACACACCATCTTGAGGGGGTGGCGCCTTATGGGCGTGAGGGTTCAAATCCCTCCGACCGCACCAACCTTACCAATGACAACCCTTGATGATTCAAGGGTCTTTTTGTTGTCTCCAGAGCCGATTTTTTTTGGTAGCGCATTCAAATCTTTTATGCTATAACTAGAACTGTATTAGTTCGTTCGGATTAGGTTGGAATGCCTACCATGTGGCGTGCGAGGGATCAGGTATGATGGAGCATACATACAGCGGCAGCAAGGCTCTTCATCGGCAGGATGCTGCGTCGATCGTTATTTATGAAGCGTTGGTTAATTATTATTTGGATACGCGAAACTTCCAAGCGATCGCGAAGCTGCAGGAGCAGCAGGCTGCGGCATGCCGCACGGTATGGGTATCGGCCATTGCAAGCGTGGACGGCGAATATTACATTCCCGATGAGGCGATGCGGCAGATTGAAGCTCGGATCAAGCAGGCGGCAGCTGCCGGAAATACGTTTATGCCGGATCCGCTCTATTTTATGAATCAAATGAAGGAAAGGCTTGTTGCGGAGTATCTGTCCGTTGAAGGAAACCCCTTTTACTTTGTGCCGTTTTAGATCGGATTGAAGCAGTCCTCCTCAAGAGGGCTGTTTTATTTTTTATTTGGAAGGGATTAGCTAATGAATGTCGAAGAGAAATTAGGTGAAACGATTCAACGCGCTGATAGAAGGGATGAAATTGATGGGCATGCACAACATTGCGCAAGTGACTTGGAAAGATGTAAAGCTCGGAGAAGGCTTCTGGGGCAAATGGCAGCAAACGAATGCCCGTTCTACGGTGAATGCCGTGTATGACCGCTTCTTCGAAACGGGCCGGATTAACGCCATGCGGCTGGATTGGAAGGAAGGGATGCCGAATAAACCGCACATTTTTTGGGATTCCGATGTGGCCAAATGGATGGAAGGCGCGGCCTACATCCTTTACTATCATGAAGACGACGAGCTTCGGCAGAAGCTGGAGCAAATCATTGATTTGATCGAAGCCGGTCAGAACGAAGCTGGCTACTTCAATTCGTACTTCCTGACTTGCGAACCGGACAATATTTTTCAGGACCGGACGGCGCATGAACTATACACGGCCGGCCATTTGATGGAAGCGTCTATCGCTCACTATTATTCGACGGGCAGTAAGCGCTTCCTTAATGTGATGACGCGCTTCGCGGATTACATTGAGCAAGCGTTCAAGCTGAACAAGACCGCCAATTATTCCGCGCCGGGCCACCAGGAAATCGAGCTCGCGCTCGTTCGTCTCTGGCAGGCGACCGGGGAGAAGCGGTACTTGGAGCTGTCCAAGCATTTCGTCGATGTTCGCGGGACAGATCCGCATGACCGCATTTTCTCGGTGCGGAACGGGACTTGGCCGGCTGATCCGCCGCTTAACAGCCAACTGCTCTATAACGATACCTATGCGCAGGATGACGCGCCGGCACGTGAGCTGCCTGCGGCTGCTGGGCATGCGGTAAGAGCGATGTATTATTATTCCTCGATGGCGGACCTCGCCAGAGTGTACAACGACGAAGAGCTGTATCAGGCGTGCCTGCGCCTGTGGGATGACGCTACGCTCCGCAAAATGTACGTGACCGGCGGCGTAAGCGGGGAGCGGTTCGGTGAAGCGATCGGCGCTTCATATATTTTGCCGAATCAGGACTCTTATGCGGAGACGTGCGCATCGATCGGCATGGCGTTCTTCGCGCAGCGTTTGTTCTCGATTCATCCCGACGCGCGTTATGCCGATATCATCGAGCGTCAAATGTATAACGGCGCATTGGCGGGGCTATCGCTCGACGGATCTGCGTTCTTCTATGATAATGCGCTGAAATCCGCGCCTGCGCACAACGATTTCTTGAAAGGCGTCCATGATACGCGGAATTTGTTCCCGAATTACCGCCGCGAGCGGGTGTTCGAATGCTCTTGCTGCCCGCCTAACATTTTGAGATTTATTGCGGCCATTGGGGAATACATCTATGCGACGGAGAAGGACACGCTGTATATTAGCCAATATGTGCAAAGCAATGCCGATATCCAGCTGGCATCCGGTGCGCTTCATGTCGCGCAGACAACGAACTATCCTTGGACGGAAACCGTTTCGATTCAAGTGGATGCCGCGCGTATGCCGGATGCGGTGATCGCGCTCCGTATGCCGGGATGGTGCGTGAACCCGAGCGTATCGGTAAACGGCGCTGCGGTGTACGACCAGCATACGCTAGCATCGGGCATCGAACTCAAGCATGGCTATTTGTACATTCCAATGAGCATGATTGCGGGAGACACCGTCGAGCTGAAATTCCCGATGCCGGTCGTCGAGCTCGAGGCGAATCCGCTTGTAGCCGAAGCGGCAGGCAAAGTGGCGCTGATGCGCGGGCCGGTGGTCTACTGCTTGGAAGCGGCGGATAATGACTTCAATCTCTTCGATATGATCGTTCTGCGGGATCCTCAGTACAGGCAGGATCTTCGAGATGTTAATGGCGTTCCGGTTGTCATGCTGCAGGGCCAGGCGGCAGTCCGTTCGCGCGGAAATTGGGAGCAAACGCTGTATCGCATGGGCAGTTCCAAATACGAGAAGGTCGCTTTCACGGCCGTGCCGTATTTTGCATGGGCGAACCGCGAGGCCGGCGACATGTCGGTCTGGCTGCAAAAGGAATCCAATCTGTTCGGCGAATAGTCATTCAAATCAGGGCCATCCTTCGGGGATGGCCTTTTTTTCTTGGGCTGTAAGCGGCTTCCATCTTGTATTGAACGTCTCCGGGTGCTAAAACTAATAGAGATACGAAATTTTCCTGAAACTAAGGAGTAGCAATGCTTAGAAAAATCATTCGCAAATTGTCGCCGGCACGGCTCATCGTCACTGCCTATCTCATCGGGGTGATCGTCATTACGGGGCTGCTGATGCTGCCGATCAGCTGGAAGCCCGGTGTCCGGCTGTCTTTTATCGATGCGCTGTTTACGGCGGTAAGCGCCGTCAGCGTGACCGGATTGACTACGGTCAGCACGGGCGATACGTTCAGCGTCTTCGGGGCATCGGTACTGATCTTCGCGTTCCAGTTCGGCGGGATCGGCATCATGACGCTTGGCAGCTTCTATTGGTTTCTGCTGGGGGAGAACATCGGCCTCCTCGAGCGCAAGCTGATTATGATCGACCAGAACCGGAACCAGCTGAGCGGGCTCGTCCATCTGATGAGGCTTGTGCTGCTGCTGACGCTGTCGATCGAGCTTTTGGCCACGATTACGTTCGCCGTTTATTTCTATTCGAGCGGATATTCGGACACGTTTGGCCATGCGATCTTCAACAGCTTATTCCATTCCATCTCGGCTTTTACGAACGCCGGCTTCGATTTGTTCGGAGATTCGCTGCTTCGCTACACGGATGATTATTTCGTGCAAAGCCTCACAATGATGCTAATCGTGCTCGGGGCGGTAGGCTTTCCGGTTCTCGCTGAGGTGGTGGAATGGGCGAGGGGAAAGAACAAGCGGTTCCGGTTCTCCCTATTTACGAAGGTGACGATGGTGACGCATGCGATTCTGATCGTGCTTGGTTTTTTCGCAATCTGGCTGACCGAAATCGGAAATTCGTTCGCCGGGATGCCACTGCACCAGCAAATGATGAATTCGCTGTTCGCTTCCGTTACTTCCCGAAGCGCAGGCTTGACGACGATTGACGTCTCGTCTCTGCACCAGGCGTCACTGCTGCTCATCTCGGTACTCATGTTTATCGGCGCAAGCCCGTCCAGCATGGGCGGAGGCGTCCGGACGACGACGATTGCCGTCATCGCGTCCGTCATGGTGAGCTTCGCACGGGGCGACAAGGAGACGCGCATGTTCGGCCGCTCGATCAGCAAGGACGATGTGTACAAGAGCTTCGTTTTCTTCGCCATGTCCGTGTTGCTGCTCATCGTCGGCATCTTCGCCGTTCTCATGGCGGAAGAGCATCGCTACGATCTGTCGGCTGTATTGTTCGAGGTAGCTTCCGCCTTCGGTACTTGCGGACTGTCGACGGGGATTACAGGCGCGCTCCATGATTCCGCCAAAATCACGCTGATTTTGCTTATGTTCATCGGCCGTATCGGCATGTTCCTCTTCTTCTCCTTATTTACTTCCGGCAAGAAGAAGCCTGACATTAAATATATCGAGGAAAAGCTGATCATCGGATAGCTGATAGCCTCCGATTGAACGGGCCGGGCGGACAGGCCTATTATCGAAAGGACAACTTGCGTAAAGGGGATGGCATGCAATGAGTGGTTTGTATCATGTACTGGGGGCCAAGCAATTCGACCGTAAAGAGCTGGAGGAGCTGTTCGCGTCGGCGAAAGGCATGGAGCAGGTGGCGCAGGGTGGCGGCAGCAATCGGTTTCCGAACAAAATCATGAGCACGCTCTTCTTCGAGGCGAGCACGCGTACCCGCTTCTCCTTCGAGTCGGCGATGCACCGTTTGGGCGGCCGAGTAATCGGCACCGAGAACGCCAGTCAATTCTCCTCAACGATCAAAGGCGAAACCTTGGAGGATACGATCCGGATTATTTCGGGCTACAGCGACCTGATCGTGCTGCGCCATACGGAAATCGGCGCCGCGAAACGCGCCGCGGCCGTCTCGGACGTGCCGGTCATCAATGCCGGAGACGGCTCGGGCGAGCATCCGACCCAAGCGCTGCTTGATTTGTATACGATCCAGAAAGAATTCGGCCGCATCGACGGGCTGCACATCGCAATGATCGGCGATTTGACCTATGGCCGCACCGTCCATTCCTTGAGCTATCTGCTGGCGAATTACAGGGATGTCCATCTGTCCTTTATTTCGCCGGATAACGTACGTATTCCGACTTATGTGAAGAAGTATTTAGACGAGAATGGCATTTCCTATCAGGAAACGATTGATCTTGAAGGCATTGCCAAGACGGCGGACGTCTTCTACCAAACGCGCATTCAGAAGGAACGGTTCCCTTCCCCGGAGGAGTACAGCAAAGCGGAGGGCAAGTACATTATAGACCGCAAGCTGCTGGATACGATAAAGGCGGAAGCCATGATTCTTCACCCGCTACCGCGCGCAGGCGAAATTCACCCCGAGGTGGATGCCGATCCGCGGGCGGCTTATTTCAGGCAAGCCCAGAGCGGTCTCTATATCCGGATGGCGCTTGTGGAGAAATGTCTGACGACGATGAAGTAGGCTTCATGCGATACAAAAAGGGAGCTGATCCGAAGCCGTGAAGGCTTAATGATCAGCTCCTTTTTGTTATTGCTTCGTAAGTATGATCGGACCGTCTTCCGTAATCGCGATCGTGTGCTCGTATTGCGCGGAAAGTCCGCCGTCAATCGTTCTTGCCGTCCATCCGTCGGAATCGATTTTGCTTCGCCATTCGCCGGTGTTCAGCATCGGCTCGATCGTCATGACCATGCCGGCCTTCAGCCGGATGCCGCGTCCCGGCGGCCCGTAATGCGGTACCTGCGGCTCTTCGTGCATGTCGCGTCCGATGCCGTGGCCGATAAATTCGCGGACAACCGAGAAGCCGGCTGCCTCGGCATGCTTTTGGATCGCGTTGGACACATCGCCCATCCGGTTGCCTACGACGGCCTGTTCAATGCCTTTGTACATCGATTCCTCGGTAACGGTTAGCAGCCGCTTAGCCTGCTCGGATACGTTGCCAACCGCGTACGACCATGCGGAGTCCGCCAGCCAGCCGTTCAAATTGACGACCATGTCGATCGTCACGATGTCGCCGTCCTTCAGCGGCGCAGCCGAAGGGAATCCGTGGCAAATAACGTCATTGAGGGAAGCGCAGGTGGCATAGGCATAGCCTTTGTAGCCCTTCTGCTCCGGCTTGGCGCCGTGCTTCTCGAGAAACCGCTCCACGAATTGGTCGATTTCGTTCGTTGTAATGCCGGGCTTGATCATGCCCGCGATTTCGCGGTGGCAGGCCGCGAGAATTTCGCCTGCTTTGCGCATATTTTCGATTTCTTCTTTGGTTTTAATTATGATCATGTTACACCTCTTCAATCGCTAATTATAGAGAAAAAAACCGGCTTCGTAAAGAAACGGGCTATCGTCCTCGGCTTGCCGTCGAAAAGGCAATACTCATGGAGATGGAGGATGCCGGCAAGCGGATCAAACAGAAACGGCTGTCTCCGATTTTATATGCGGGCAGCCGTTGTTTGCTTGCGTCTTGCGTCTTGCGTCAATCATGCTTATCTTTGGCCTTGTCTTTGACTTGTTTCTTCTTATTCTTCAACTCGTCCATAATTTTGCGGCCTGTCGGCGTTTGGGCAAGACCTCCGCCAGCCGTTTCCCGGTGAATTTCGGGCATAGCCGAGCCTACCTCGAGCATCACTTGAATGACTTCGTCCGACGGGATGACGCTCCGAACGCCTGCCAGCGCCATATCGGCCGCCGCCAGAGCTGTGACCGCGCCGAAGCCGTTGCGGACGATGCACGGAATTTCCACGAGCCCGCCGACGGGATCGCAGATGAGCCCGAGCGTGTTCTTGAGCGCGAGGCCGACGGAATGAATCGCTTGCGCAGGCGTGCCGCCTCTTAGTTCGACGAGCGCGCCGGCCGCCATGCCGATGGCGGAGCCGACCTCGGCTTGGCAGCCGCCTTCGGCGCCGGAGACGAAGGAGTTGTTGGCGATGACAAAGCCGATCGCACCGGCGGCGAACAAGGCGTAGACGAGCTCCTCGTCTGCGAGACCGAAGCGTTCCTGCGTGCTGACGAAGACGCCGGGGATAATGCCGCAGGAGCCAGCCGTCGGCGTTGCGATGATGCGCCCCATAGAGGCGTTGACCTCGGAAACCGCCAGCGCGTAAGCCATTGCATCGCTGGCCGGCCCGCCGAGGCTCGGCTCGAGCGTCTGCCGCTTCGCCAACACGCGCTGTGCATCAAGACCGGTCAAGCCGCTGCGCGACGTCGTATTCTCATGCAAGCCGCGCTGCACCGCTTCCTTCATGACACCGTAATACGCGGCCATCTTGGCGAACTCGTCCTGCGGAGCTTTGCCGGACTCCGCGCATTGCTCCTCGAGCATGAGCTTGCCGATCGATAGCCCGCGTGACGCGCACAGCTCGCCGAGTTCCGATAACGTCCGAAATTTCATAATGAACCCTCCGTTTGGCTTAGATCCACCGTGTATACTTGCTGCACATTTGCGATCGCGTTGATCCGCTCGATCAGAGGTGACGGAATGGCCCCGTCAAGCTCCAGCACGGTAAGCGCATCCCCGCTTCTTCCTTTACGGTCAACGGACATATGCCCGATATTCACGCTTTCATTTTTAAGCAGAGAAGTCAAATCGGCGATAACGCCGGGTCTGTCTGCATGTCTGATTACAAGCGTCGGGTAAATGCCGGTCAACTTCACGGCAAATTCGTTAACCTCGACGATCTCGATGTTGCCGCCTCCAATCGAGGTGCCGATAAGGGACAGCTGCCGCTGCTCTGGGCTCTCCATCGAAAGGATCAGCTTTACCGTATTGGGATGCGAATACAATCCCTTGCCTTGCTCAAACGAAATCTCCATGCCGCGTTCCTCGGCAATTTCAAGCGCTTGCGGAATGCGGCGGTCATCGGTCGCGAAGCCGAGCAGGCCGCTGACGACGGCGACATCTGTTCCGTGTCCTTGATAAGTGGCGGCGAAGGAGCCGTAGAAAATAATCTCGGCTTTGTCAGGCACGCCGCCAAGCAGCTGGCCTGCAACCAGGCCGATCCGCACCGCGCCTGCCGTATGGGAGCTGGAGGGCCCGACCATGGAGGGCCCGATGATGGAGAAGACATCTTTAAATCGCATTCGGCGGCACCTCCGGATGAAGTTGACCGGATCGTTGCAAGCGGCGGTCAATCATCATGTATTGTTTCCAATCGAAAGTCAGCGGTATGCGGCAGGAGAAACGCCGTACTTCTGTCTGAAGACGCGGTAAAAGTAAGAATAGCTGCCGAACCCGCACGTCACCGCGATCTGTTCCAGCGTCATCGTGCTGTATTTGATCCGGTCGAGCGCCATGGATAAACGGACATTTTGGGTATACTGAATGATGGTCATTCCATAGCATTCCTTGAAGAGATGGACCGTGCGCGACACGCTGAGGCCGACGTACTTGGCGACCTCGGCGACCGTAAACGACCGGGCTGCGTTTTCGTCGATGAAGTTCTTCATGCGGGTCGCGACGAAGGACTTCCCTTGCAGCACCGATTGCGTCGCAATCGCCCGGTCAATGCCGAGACAGAGCGCGCGCAGCAAGTAGTCCGCGAGCTCCGGATCCTCCGCTTCAAATCGGCGCTTCTCCAGGATGAGCGCCTGCCAAATCGACAGCCAACGCTCATCCGGCACCACCTTGACCTTCTGGGGGCGGTCTTTGCGGCTCCACCACTCGTCAAGCCAGCTCCCGCGGCAGATTATATAGTAATCTCCGCTTGAGATTTCACCTTGGCCGCTCTCTTGAGAAGGAGTCGGCGCAATATTCAGTTGATAAGAGTCTCCCGGCCTGAACAGCAGAAGATCGCCGGCTTCGATGCGCTGCATCTTCCCGTCAACAAGCGCCTCGCAGCTGCCGTCCATCTGCAGCCGAATGACATAGGCGCTCAAGCCGGCAAGGTTGTTAAAATGGAACGGATTCGTGTGATAAGAGTAGTTGCAGCTCAATATTTCGCTTAGCATGATGTTGTCGCTCCAATTTGCAGCAAAATTGTACATGTCACTGTTATATAATACATCTCGATCTGACGCCATTTCCACTATAATGGTTGTCAGATTGGTAAACTATTTGTAAGATTGGCGCACAACTCGGCGTCCATCCGCATTATGAAAGGAAGATCTTAAGTGAAAATCGGTTTGCAATTGTTTACATTGCGTGATGAATTGGCAAAAGATTTCAAAGGCACGCTCCGCCAAGTAGCCGCTATGGGCTATGAGGGCGTTGAATTTGCCGGCTACGGCGATATCCCTGCCGAAGAAATGCGCGATCTGCTGCAAGAACTCGGCCTTGAAGCGTTCGGCAGCCACGTTGGCCTGCAGTCGCTTGAAGAGAACTTGGAAGACGAAATTAAATATTTGAAAACAGTAGGCGCCAGCTATGCGATTCTGCCTTGGCTTTCGCCTGAGCAGCTCGAAGGCGGCGAAGCGTTCTGGCGCGAGCTGATCGCGAAGCTGGCCACATTCGGTGCTCGTCTGCGCGAAGAAGGGCTGCAATTCTGCTATCACAACCATGATTTCGAATTTGCCGCCAAAATCGACGGCGAATACATTTTCGATGCGATGTACACGAAAGTAGACGCGGATCTGCTCAAAGTTGAAATGGATATCGGCTGGGTGCAGTACTCCGGTCAGGATCCGATTGCTTATATCGCGAAATATGCGGGCCGTCTGCCGCTGCTCCACCTGAAGGACTTCCGCAAGAGCACGTCGGACAAGCATATCGACACCGTCGAGCTTGGCAACGGCGACCTGGCGCTGAACGATATCATCGGCGCGGCAAGCAAAGCAGGCGTTGAATGGATCGTAGTCGAGCAGGACAGCTGCGCAAACCCGCCGCTTGAATCGGTACAAACCAGCATGAACTGGCTGAAAGCAAACGGCCATAAAGCATAAGCCACAACGAGGGAGAGGTAACCAACATGAAAAAAATCAGAGTAGCAGTCGTTGGCTGCGGTGCGATCGCGCAACGCCGCCATATTCCAGAATATGCAGGAAACCCGAATGTTGAGTTCGTCGCATTCGTTGATCCGGTTATCGAGCGCGCGGAGGAATTCGCCGAGAAATACAATGCGAAAGCTTTCGCAAGCTATGAAGAAATGCTGAGCGCGATTAAGCCTGACGCCGTGAGCGTCTGCACGCCGAACTACCTGCACGCTCCGGTTGCGATCGCAGCGGCAAATTCCGGCGCGCACGTGCTGGTTGAGAAGCCAATGGCTTCGACGGACGAAGAAGCAGCCGCAATGATCGAAGCGGCAAGCAAGAACGGCGTATTCTTGATGGTCGGTCACAACCAACGCCTCATGCCGCCGCACGTGAAAGCAAAGCAAATCCTGCAAACAGGCGCGCTTGGCCGCGTACTGACGTTCCGCACATCCTTCGGCCACCCGGGTCCTGAAGGCTGGAGCGTTGACGGCAAAGGCAGCTGGTTCTTCCGCAAGGAAGAAGCGATCATGGGCGCAATGGGCGATCTCGGCGTTCACAAGTCCGACTTGATCCGTTACCTGCTGGATGACGAAGTTGCGCAAGTGACAGGCTTCATCGGTACGCTGGACAAAGAAGGCACGGACGTTGACGACAACGCGACTTGCTTGCTCCGTATGAAGAGCGGCGCGATCGGTACGCTTGTTGCCAGCTGGACTTACTATAAAGGCGAAGACAACAGCACGGTATTCTGGTGCGAGAACGGCGTTATGAAGATCGGTACGGACCCTAACGATCAAATTATCGTTGAGCTTCGCAACGGTACGGTTGAGAAATACAACGTCGGCGCGATCAGCACGAACGATAAGCAAGAAACAAGCGGCGTTGTCGATGCGTTCATCGAATCGCTGGTGACAAACACGAAGCCTAGCATCTCCGGTGAAGAGGGACGCAAATCGCTTGCCGTCATCCTGGCGGCATTCGAATCGCAAGCTACAGGCAAAGTTATTTCGCTGTAATCAGTAGTACCGTAACGGACAACTACGACGACTCGCAAGCAGGACACTTTTTCAATGGATAAGTGACCGTTTGCGGGTCGTTTTTTTTTAGCCCCCATGAAAGCGCTGCTATTATCTCAGAAAAGTTTATAAATTTCTGATTGCAGCCTTCGGTCTTGGGCGCTATGCTAGGCTTGTGCCTTGTCAAATCCTTCATGCGGAAAGGAAATGAACATGAACGAAACGAGAATTAGACGACTGATTGGACCTGAGCCGCGCTCGTATTGGGATGATCTCGAGTTTAGCGGCCGCAATGAATGGAACGACCGGATTTTGTCGCAGCTTGTTTTTGCGCAAGAGCTTTCGAAAGTGAATGGGCTTAAATACGATGAAGTGATCGCGAAAGCGCTCGACTACATAGAGGAAAGAATCGCCGAAGACGGCGCGATCGTGAAGCAAACTGCGCTTGAAGCGGAGCAGATGCTGGAGAGTTTGACGGAGGATGCCAAGAGCTACGATGTCATCGCGGTTGCGCACGCGCATATCGATATGAACTGGATGTGGGGCTGGGACGAGACGGTATCGGTTACGATCGACACTTTCCGGACTATGCTGAATTTGATGGAGGAATATCCGGAGTTCACGTTCTCGCAATCCCAAGCATCGATCTATCGTATCGTGGAGCAGTATGCCCCGGAGATGCTGCAGGAAATTAAACGCCGGGTGAAGGAAGGCCGCTGGGAAATTACGGCCTCGCATTGGGTGGAAGCCGACAAGAACATGCCGAGCGGCGAGAGCTTGGCCCGCCATATTCTATACACGAAGCGGTACCTCAGCGCCTTATTCGACATTGATCCGGGCAGCCTGAATCTGGACTTCGAGCCGGATACGTTCGGACACAGCCTCCAAGTGCCGGAGATTTTGGCCAGCGGCGGCGTGAAGTACTACTATCACTGCCGCGGTTCAGAAGGAGAGCCGCTGACCCGCTGGGAAGGGCCGTCCGGCAAGTCGGTCATCGTGTTCCGCGAGCTGACGTGGTACAACGATTTTGTCCGTCCCGTCTTTACATCTTATGTACCGGACATTTGCCGAAAAACCGGCCTAAAAACGTATTTGTACGTCTACGGGGTAGGCGATCATGGAGGCGGGCCGACCCGCCGCGACTTGAATCGTCTCCGGGCGATGCAGGAATGGCCGATTTGCCCGCGCATCCGCTTCGGCGGCTATGCCGATTACTTTAAGGAAGCCGAGCGGATCGCAGACCGGCTGCCGGTCGTGAAGGGCGAGTTGAACGCCGTCTTCACGGGCTGCTATACGTCCCAATCCCGAATCAAGAACGCGAACCGGGTGTCGGAAGCGACGCTGAACGAAGCGGAACTGTTCAGCTCGGTCGCAGCAGCTGCGCACGGGGCGGTTTACCCGAGCGCCACGTTCGAGGAAGCATGGAGAGGCGTACTGTTCAATCAATTCCACGATATTTTGCCGGGATCGGGCGTCATCGATACGCGCGAGCATGCGCTCGGTTTGTTTCAGAATACGATGGCAATCGCCGGCACGAACCGAAAGCTGGCGCTGGAGCGGATCGCCGCCGACATCGATACGTCATCCATCGACATTGGCAGCACGGCAGCGAACACCGCGCAAGGCGCGGGCGTCGGCTATGGGACGCGCGACTTCCGCATCACGCAGGTGGAGCGAGGGCAGGGCAGCACGCGGATTGTGCATGTCTTCAACTCCTCGCTGGAGGCAAGGGAGGAAATCGTTGAAATCGTGCTCTGGGATTGGAAGAGTCCGATTAAAGCGATCGTCGTGAAGACAGCAGCGGGCGAGCCGGTCGAAAGCCAAATCATCGACAGCGGCCGCCACTGGTACTGGTCGCACGATTACTTGCGTCTGCTCGCCCGCGTGCAGGTGCCGGCGTGCGGTTACGCGACGCTTACCGTTTCCGAAGGCGATGGCTATTCCTCGCAAATCGTCATCGGAGATCCGCGAGTTGACCGGGACGAGTCCTACGTGCTCGAGAATGCTTATTTGCGGGCTGCTTTCGATCCGAAGGATGCGACCGTCATTTCCTTGATCGACAAGCGCACAGGAGAGGAGCTGATCGATCCGCAGCGTCCGGCAGGACTGTTCCGCCTCATCCAGGAAGATCCAAGCAAAGGGATGGCGGCTTGGTGGGTCGGCCGATTCATGGAGATCAACAGCCTGCATGAGCGCATAATTCTGAAGAAGACTCAGGCCGGCGACCTGCGCCAAACGCTCAGCTACGAGCTGAAATTCGGGAAGTTCGGTACTTCATCCTTGAAAGTAGCCGTTTCGCTTGATGCTTGCGGCACGAGTCTCGATTATCAGATCGAATGCGACTGGCAGGAATCGGGGAGCAGAGAGACGAGCATTCCGCAGTTGCAGTTCCATTTCCCGCATAGCTATGCAAGCACGTCATACAAGTATGATGTCCCGTTCGGCACGATCATGCGGGAAGCAAGAGAAATCGAGCTGCCGGGCAACAGCTTCATCCAGGCGCTTAGAGACGGGGACGGCAGCAAGCCTTCGCTGTTCATCGTCACGAGCAACAAATATGGATTCCGCGGAGCGGATCAATCGATGTCCGTTTCGCTCATTCGCGGCTCGTTCGATCCGGATCCGTATCCGGAGCTTGGCAGTCACCACCGGATCAAGCTGTCCGTCTGCTTGGCGGATGCGGCAGTCTCGAACCGCGACATCATCGCGCAAGCCTACCGGCTGTGCCATCCGCTGAACGTCCTTTCGGGCACGAAGCGGGCTGGATCTCGTCCAGTGGAGAGCGGTTATGTTGAGTTGCTGGAGGGAACGGTTGCGGTATCGGCGATCAAAGCTCCGGAGGGCGTAAGCGGGGCTAGCTGGATCATTCGGCTGTACGAAACGGAAGGCCGACAGACATCAGCCGCGCTCAAGCTGTTTAAAGGAGCAGTCCGGGCATATGCGGTCGACGTGAATGAAAATCTGATTCCGGGCGACAGCTCGGTATCGCTGTCCGGCGACCGTCTAACCGTGAAGGTAGGCGCTTATTCGATTGCGGCTGTCCGCGTTGATTTCTAGTGGACGGTGCGCTCGGGGGTTGCCGGTCGCTCCATTCAAGTTGCGCCTGCGGTCGCTGTTGAACATGCCGGAAGGGTGCGCTCGGGGTTCGCGGTCGCTCCATTCGAATTGCGCCTGCGGCCGCTGTTGAACATGCCGGAAGGTGCGCTCGGGGTTCGCGGTCACTCCATTCGAATTGCGCCTGCGGCCGCTGTTGAACCCTGGATGCCGGATCAATCTCCAGCAAGGTAGCATCCAGGGTTCAAAGGCGGCACGTAAACTCTCCGGCTGCACCTCGAACTCCGCTCCCTTTTCCCCTCGCTTACCAGTGGTGGGAAGCAGGGCCTAAGCTGCCGAGGTCTCCGGCAGCTTCAGGCACGGCAGGAAACCCAAAAAGAAACTCGACGAGAGTTATATGGGTAAAAAAGGAAATAGATGGGGATAACGAGCCACAGTGGCGTTATTGTGCAACAAACAGCACCAATTGGCTAATAGGAGGCCCAATAACGTCGCTGCAATTCGTTAGCCTGTCAAAACGACCGTTTTAACGCGAATAAGGTCGATACGGTTCGTTAAGCTTGACACCAATAAAAAAAGCCCAAGTGCTGTAACCGGGTCGGACCGGTACCGTACTTGGGCTTTCTTGTTAATCGGATTATCGCTTATACACGAGCGGGTTGAGCGGAGACACCGCCGGTTCGCCGGCCTTCACGCCTGGGAACCAGGATTTCAGGTCGGATTCGCGTGCGCTGCTGTCCGGATTCGCCATCGTATTGACGCCGTCCGCAACGTAGATGATCGTCATAACCTCACGCATGGTGTCCGTCGGGTTGCCTGGAGCGGAGTGCAGCGTCCAACCTGCGTGGAACGTGGCATCGCCGGCATTCATGGCGCCGTAGTTCGTTTTTGACAGGCCTTTGCCTTCAATATAGGAGGCGAGCGTCTTATGCGATTCATCGGAGATGAACTGGCGGCTCATGTAGCCCGATGTGTGCGAGCCGTCGACGAAGGTCATCGATCCGACCTCTTCGGAGACATTTACAAGCGGCATCCAGAGCGTGATGGTATTCGGCGTTTCAAGCGGCCAATAAACTTGGTCTTGGTGCCATGGCGTATGGCCGCCGCCCGCTTCCTTGAAGAGCGCCTGGTCGTGGTAGATGCGAACGCCTTCCACACCCATGAGCTCGGCCGCGATTTTGGCAAAACGTCTTGCAAGCACGTACCGTGCCACGCCTTCGTTCATTTGCCATAGGTTGCAAATTTGAATGAACGCTTTGCCGTAAGTATCGCGCTCCCCCACGGGCTTCGTTTGGTAGTTGTGCTCGCGTACCGTACCCGCGATTAACGGCTCGTAATAACCGATTTCTTCCGCGGACAAAATGTTCTTTAAGTAAATATGCCCATTGCGTTGATAGGAAGCGATCTGCTCTTCAGTCAACGGATAGTCAGTATCAAGCTGCGGCAGTTCCGCCAGATTAGCTGGAATTTTCATCGTCATTATCTCCTTAATCATGCTAAGATGCTTCTATTATAAACCGGACGGCAATCCGCTTACTTTGTTTCAATCTCTCGATTCTTTTGTCAAAAACAACTGCGGAACCTGTATAATAAAAGCAAACGATCATCGAATCCGGCAGAGGAGCTTGTATAAATGTACTTATCCGAATTGATGGCGAAGCATCCGATCGTGCCCTACATCCGGGAGAGCGATTATGCCGTCCGCAGGCCTTGGATGTATTCGGCCAGGCGGTTGCTTGATTATTTGCTCGTCTATTTTCAAGAAGGGGACTGCCTGTTCCACGTGGACGGCGTCCCGTATGAGTTCCGCCCAGGCGACTTTTGTCTGATTCAACCGAGAAGCCTAAATGTTCTTGAAGGCCGGACGAACACGATTACGCCGTTCGCCCACATGGATTTATTCTACGACGCCAGTCGCGAGGAACGGTTTCCGACGCGCAACGGCATGATTGACCTCGAACCGTATGAGCATCTGATCCAGCCGCGCCTTAACGATTTTCACGGCATTTCTATTCCCGTTCGGCTTCGGCCCAAGCATCCCCTTGCGCTTCGAGACAAGTTTCTGGAGATGGTGGAATGCTGGCAGCATCGGGATCCGCTCATGCAATTGCGGGCGCAATCGCTTGGCACCGAGGTGATCCTTGCGATTCTGGAAGACCATACCGATTTGAAGCAGACGGAGAAGGCGGCACCCCAGCGGATGAATTGGATTACCTCATTCTTATCCTTGAATTTGGCTGAGCCGCTTTCGATCAGCGAGATGGCTGCCCGGGCCAATTTATCGCCTTCGCGATTCAGCGCGAAGTTCAAGGAGCAGCTTGGCGTATCTCCGCACAAATATTTGCTGCAGCTGCGCATTCGCCACGCGCAGGAGCTGCTGACCGGCTCCAAGCATACGATCGAAGACATTGCCGACTACTGCGGATTTGCCGACGTGCATCATTTTACGAAAGCATTCAAGAAGGAAGTCGGGACAGCGCCCGGCGCGTACCGCGGCAAGCAAAGCCAATCAAAAAGCGCGAACCCTTCCGATTGAAGGATTCGCGCTTTGCTTCATGTTACGGACGGATAAACTGCTGCGTCCAATAAGGACTCATGTTGCCGCCTGCCGCATAGCCTACGCCAAGCTGAGTGAAGTTAGGGCTAAGAATGTTTTTGCGGTGCCCCTCGCTGTTCATCCAAGCGGTCATGACCGCTTGTACGCCTTTTTGGCCTGCCGCGATGTTCTCGCCGGCATAAGAGTAGTTGATGCCGAACTGCTTCATCATATCGAATGGGCTGCCATAAGTCGGCGAATTATGGTCAAAATAGTTTTTGTCGCGCATATCTTGGGATTTCGTTTGTGCGACTTTGGACAATGAGGCATTCAACGTCAGCGGCTGCAAGCCGGCCTTCGAGCGTTCCGCGTTAACGGCCTGCAAAATTTGCTGCTGGATCGATCCGGTTTCCGCCGTACCCGCACCAGCACCTGCACCCGCACCGGTGTTTCCAGTGTTTCCGCCGGTAGTGCCCGGAGGGTTGTTCGTTGTTGGATAACGAGTTCCCGTATTCGGGTAGCCAGTGCCTGCATTAGGAGCGCCGCCAGTATACGGGTTCCATGTGCCGCCATAATACAACTGATACCAAGGGATGTTGCCTAAGTTGCCCCAATCACCCGCGCCATTGGCGTTATAAGGAGTGATCGTTCTGTGGCCTGGATTAAGCGGCAGCATATCACGGGATCTCATGCTGTACCGCCCATTCAGATCAGGAGTGAGATCCCGTCTGACATCGTGTCCGAGACTTCTGAAATCTTGTCTGAGATCCTGACCCCGTCTGACGTCATTCCCGAGATTCCTGAGATCTTGTCTGACGCCTGGTCTGTTTGCTGAACGGTAGGTGTTGTTGTCTGGACCTACCACGCGGTTGTCGGAAACCGCATTGTAGATCAAAGCGCCGATGCCAAAAGCTAAAACAATGCCGAGTAACGTACCTAAAAAGCGTCTCATTTTATTTATCAAGCTCCTTTCACACCACTAATATGTTCATGGGCGAAAGGAGCTATGCGGTGCGCCGCTTAGGCAATATCAAGTAAATTACTCAATAATAAGAACGCCGTAACCGGCGATTTCGGTTTGTCCTGAAATGGAGCTGCCGGTAATAAGATCGGTACCGGATTCGCTGCCTAAATCGATCGTGACAGGCCCTGCATTATGATTCAGCACGAATAAATAAGTCCGGTTATCGATGGCACGGCGTGTAAGCTCGACGCCAGGCGCTTTGCCCGGCAGCGGCTCGATCCCGTGCTGGCTGCACAGCTCGGCGGCAAAACCGCGCAAAAACGCTTCATCAGGACTCGATGCGACGTACCAGGCTTGTCCGCCGCCGAACCGGTTGCGGGTAAGCACGGGCATGCCGGCGTAGAAATCTTCGCCATATACGGCCAGTACGTCGGCGCCTTCGCTATGGATTAAATCGCACAGCAAAGAGCAGCTGAACGTGCCCTGAAGCGAACCGTACGATTCATTCATGACGATCTTATTGCTGCTGTCCGGGTAAAGGGCATCGATTTCTTCCGCCCAGATGCCGAGCAGCTGGCGCAGCTCGCCGGGATAGCCGCCTAAGGTGACGATGTCGTTCTCGTTCACGATGCCGCTGAAGAAGGTCGTGACGAACGTACCGCCGCCCGAGACAAACGCCTCGATCCGCGAAGCCATGCCAGGCTTAACCATGTACATGACCGGCGCGACAACGATATCGTATTCCTCTATACGGTCCTCAAACGAAACGATATCCACTTGATAACCGCCATCGTAGAACGCGCGGTAATACTTGTGAATTTCATCCACATACTTCAAATCAACGGTCGGACCGCTGGAATATTCGATTGCCCAGCGGTTCTCCCAGTCAAACATAATCGCGACGCGGCTCGGCAGCCGGGAACCGAGCAGCTTCGTGCCGAACGAGGAAAGCTCCGCGCCAAGCTGAGCGCATTCCCGGAATACGCGGGTGTGCTCATGGCCGACATGCTCGATGAGCGCGCCGTGGTATTTCTCGCAAGCGCCGACAGAGCGCCGCAGCTGGAAGAACATGACGCTGTCCGAGCCGTGCGCGACGGCCTGGTAGCTCCATAGCCGCATAATGCCTGGGCGCTTTAGCGTATTGTAGGCCTGCCAGTTCTGTTGGCTCGGCGTCTGCTCCATCAGCAGAAACGGTGCGCCGCCTTTGAGCCCCCGCATCAGATCATGCGTCATGGCGACGTAGCTGGACGGCGTATTCATCGACGGATAGTTGTCCCACGCGACGATATCCATATGCTTGGCCCACTTGAAATAATCAAGCGGTTTGTAGGTACCCATCAGATTCGTCGTAACGGGAATATGAGGGGTAATCATTTTGATTGCGTCATATTCCAGCTTGTAGCAGTCCAGCATGCTGTCCGAATTGAAGCGGGTATAGTCTAGAGAAATGCCCTGGAAGCAGGTGGAGTTATAGGACCATTGCTCGGATAAGGCATTTGGCAGCACGATTTCATCCCAATCGTAGAACGTATGCCCCCAGAAGCGGGTGTTCCACTGCTCGTTCAGCTTGTCCAGCGTGCCGTATTTCTTCTGCAGCCAAACCCGGAAGGCGGCTTCGCAGCGGTCGCAATAGCAATCGCCGCCGTATTCGTTGGACACGTGCCACAGCAAGAGAGCAGGATGATTTCCATATCTCTCCGCCAGCTTTGAGGCGAGACGGGTCGAGTAAGTACGGTAGGTCTCGCTGTTCGGACAAGAGTTGTGGCGTGCGCCGAATTTGCGTTTGCGGCCTTCGAAATCCGTACGCAGCACATCGGAATGACGGCGCGCCATCCAAGCCGGATGAGCGCCTGTACTTGTGGCTAGACAAGCATGGATACCGTTCTGGTGGAGCATATCCATGATGCGGTCGAGCGTCTCGAAGTTGTACGTATCTTCGCTAGGCTGAAGCATCGCCCAGGAGAAAACGTTGACGGTAGCGATATTCATGCCGGCGAGCTCGATCAGCCGCATATCCTCCGGCCAGATGCTCGGATCCCACTGCTCGGGATTGTAATCGCCGCCATATAACATTTTGGGCAGTTTGGCTGTATCCATCTATGTCATTTCCTCCAGTGAAAAGAATGATAACAGCTTTATTTTATGGTAAGATGCGGAGGAGAGATATATAAAAAAGCATAGTCAGGATATGATAATATGGAACAGATTATCGAGCGGATCAAACGACTCGTGGAAGGTCAGCAGCGCAGCCGTTACATGATTACGATGGGCGAATATGAGCTTCCGCTGTATGTAGATAGCATTGGCATTAATCCGGAACAGGAACCGATCGACCGGTCTAAGGGCTATCCCTGCTTCCATTGGCTGCAAACGGTGGAAGGCGAAGGGGAATTCGAGCTAAACGGCATCCGGTATTCGCTGCCGCCGGGCAACGGCTCATTGCTTTTCCCCGGGATTCCTCATTCTTACTCGGCCAAGGGCGGAAAGAAATGGTCGACCATGTATGTCACCTTCGGCGGTGTCTTGGCTGCCTCCATGCTGGCCTCGCTTGGCATTCGGCATACGGAGTGGCTCAATTGGAACGAAGACGCGCCGATTACTTCCCAGCTGATCAGCATGGTGGAGCAAACGGGCCAAGACGATGACCGGACAGGTCTTGACGCTTCCGCGCAGCTGTACCGGTTTCTTACAATGATAAAAATCTATGGGCAGAAGGGCGGGCGCTCGTCCGTGTTCCAGCACCTGGAGAAGCTGGATCCGCTGCTCCATTGGCTCGATGTCCATTACGGGGACCCCGACATAAGTCTCACCGATATGGCAGAGCAGCTGGAAATCAGCCCGCGATATTTAAATTCGCTGTTCCGGCAGGCGTTCGGCATTACGGCCTATGCCTACTTAATCCGGCTGCGGATGATTAAAGCAAAGGAAATGATGAGCCTCGGCGACAAAAGATCCATTAAAGAAATCGCCCAGCTGTCCGGATACCGCGATCCGAGCCATTTCATAGCGGCTTTCGGCAAGTCGGAGGGAATAACGCCTGAACAGTTCCGCAAGCTGCATGGATTGACGACGGTCCTATAACGGTGTAAAGCAATTGGAGGCAAAATGAAACGGACGGACGGAGCGGAAAATGAGACTATGGACATAAAGCATTGCACGGCATGCGGGCTGGAGAAGCCGTTAACAGCCTTTACGAAAAGGGCGGGAAGCACCGGCAGACGCGGCATTTGCCGATCCTGCCTGCGCAAACGGAAGCGGGAATTGCGTTCGGAGGAGCATGAAGCGTTTGCCGCCGTCGCGGACGAAATACTGGCGGATGACCCGGGCGTGATCGTGAACGGGCAGTCCGATGGGATGCGCGAAGTGACGATAAGTTCCGAAATCGAAAGCGCTCCCGTTAAGCCGGCCAGAAAACGGAAGCGCCGCCGCAAGAAGCGCAGCAAGGCGGCGGCAAATGGAACTGCGGCCGTTCAAGGCCTGTCAGCAGCGGAGCAAGTCTCCTTAGAACCTGAAGCGCTGGAATTTGAGGTCGCGGCAGGCTTACAGGAAGCTGCTTCGGAGCAGGCGTCTCCTGCGAAACGAAAGCGCAAGAGAGGCCGCCGCAAACGGAATAAAACAGCGAAGATCAGAATTTTACAGGCTGAGGATTCGGCGGTATGCGAAGAGCAGATCCTCGTTCGTCCGCCCGACCGGCACATCAGCCCGATCAGAGGGAAGTTTTCGTTCAAAACGTCTCTCTTGAACGACCGCGGCAGAGGCCAAATCCGGCTGCGCGGCCGCCGCGAAACGGGCAAACGCTGGTCGACTGACATTCCTACCGAGATGGCGGTGCGGATGGTGGAGGAAGGCGCAGCGGGCATCATTCATCCGGGCTTGATCCATAAGCTCTACACGAAGTCGGATTTCCGCCTGCTCGTGCTGCAGCGAGACGATTATGTTTGCCGCTATTGCGGCAAATTCGGAGACACCATCGACCATGTGCTGCCAAAGTCGAAGGGCGGGTTGTCCTCCCCGGCGAATTGCGTCTGCGCATGCTCGGCATGCAACCTGAAAAAGGCCGATAAATTAGACTTTGTATTCGATGATTTTTAACCCGTAATGGGCGATTTCCATATTTTATGAGGTGTAATTGCTATTTTCCCGTGTTAACATGGGTGGCGTCGGAAAGGCCGGCACACTTTTTCCAAAACAAGGGGGAAATATTCATGAAGATGCAACCATTTCGTATAGGTGTCGCTAGCGTGCTTGCAGCCGGTTTGATCGTGGCTGGAGGAGGAGCAGCCCTGCAGAAGGCAGAAGCAGCTACAGTGAACACCTCTGTTTCATATAAGGTTACGGTAAGCGACACGATGTACAAGATTGCCAAGAAATACGGAATCAGCTTGAACTCGCTGATCGCAGCGAACCCATACATTGCAAACCCGAACATCATCTGGCCGGGCATGACCGTTAAGGTTTCGGTTAGAACCACGACAGGAACCGGTACGACGAACGCAGGCACTAGCACAAGCACGACGGATAAGAGCACGTATGCGACGCAAGTCGTTACCCTGGTGAACAAGGCACGCGCGAATGCCGGGCTTACTGCGCTAAAACCAGATTCGCTTCTGAATAGAGTTGCGTTGGACAAGGCGAAGGATATGTACGTGAACAATTATTTCGACCATAACTCGCCGACTTACGGTTCGCCGTTTGATATGATGCGCGCATATGGCGTAACTTACTCCTATGCAGGCGAGAATATTGCCAAAGGCCAGCGTACGCCGGCTGAGGTTATGAACGCTTGGATGAACAGCCCTGGCCATAAAGCGAATATTTTGAGCAAAAACTTCAATAAAATCGGCGTTGCTTACTACAACGGCGAATGGGTACAAGAATTTACGTCTTAATAGACAATATGCGATAGACCATAAGCGGCCGGCTTAACGGCCGCTTATTTGCGTTTCCTTGACGTCACAGTAACCATCGGTTATTCTGTGACCAATGGTTATCCAATTCGAATGCATATAGAGGTGCCGCGACTGATGATGACAAGAAGAAAGCAGCTGTCCGAAGCGATGAAGGCGTCAATCCGGGACGCCGCAGCCGCCCTGTTCGCCGAGAAGGGCTATCCTTCCGTAACGATGCGCGAGATTGCCAAAGCGGCAGGCTGCTCCCACACGGCCATTTATTTATATTACAACAGCAAGGAAGAACTGCTTCAGCAGATTGCGATTCCATCGCTGCTGCAGCTGGAACAGCGTCTGTTAGAACTTCGAGGGAGGCGGGAAGCAGTGCCCGAAGACAGGCTGCTCGCGGTGTGCGAGCAATACGTCGTATTCTGCCTGACAAGCGGCAGCCTGCAGACCGTCTTGTTCATGTCCGGCTCGGTTCGGGTCGACGATCCAAGTCCGGAGCTTGAAGTCAACGTCATCCGCATCCGGCTGTTTACACATATTTCGCAGATGCTTCACGAGACGGTTACGGGCGCGAGTGAGGCACCGGACCGCGAGTCGGCTGCCGCGATCGATAACGGCAGAATGTTATTTTATTATTTGCAAGGTTTTATCAGCACCTACACCGGTCACCTCGAGCCGACCGCGGAGCTTCTTGAGCGGACGCTCCCGATCCTTAGGCAAGGCATCCTGACCCTTGTTCGCGGCATGAAGCAAAATTAAAACTTTTTAAGTATGCAGGGTTTAAGCGGCGTAAAAGCGAATTCATCTATGTAGACTTTCTACCGGAGGGTTTGAGACAATGAGGCGCAAAGCCGTGTATTGTAACAGGTCGCTTGCTGTAAAAGTGAAGAGAACGCTAGGCAAACCGGTTCAGCCTGCATCGGAGTCGGATGCTCACAATTATCAACGGTTGATCAAGTATTTGCCTGAGCCGATATTTGTGCATGACGGAAATATCATTTTATTTGCGAATCAAGCGGGCCTTAGGCTGCTTAACCTTACGGAAGCGGATTTTTCCCTTCCCGCAGCGAGGATGAATTCCAGATACATACATCCTGACTTTTTGGAAAGGACAGTGGCTCGCTTAAACGCTGTCTTGCAGACTGACGAGCCTAATGAGTTCGCGGATTGCAAGCTGATTGCCTGGGATGGCGAAATCATCGACGTCGAAGTGTCCAGCATACGAATCCGCAATTACCCGGGCAGAGGAACGGTGATTCAAACCGTATTCCATGATATCCGCGACCGCAAGAAAGAAGAAGAGGCGCTCATCCAGTCCGAGAAGCTGTCCGTAGCCGGCCAAATGGCTGCAGGCATCGCCCACGAAATCCGCAACCCGCTTACCTCGCTCATAGGCTTCTCCAAATTTCTGAAAGCGAAAATCAATCAATACCATGAATACTTTGACATTATGCTCGTCGAGCTGGACCGCATCAACTCGATCGTGCAGGAGTTTATGGCCTTGGCCAAGCCGCAGGCGAACCAGTTCAAGAGGCATGATCTGAAAAAAATTATTCAAAACGTGCTGACGCTGCTGGAAACGCAGGCGATTTTGCGCAATGTGGAAATCGTGCTGCATGCAGAGGCGGATGAGGCCGAGCTGCTCTGTGACGAGAACCAGCTGAAGCAGGTCTTTGTCAACGTGCTGAAAAATGCGATCGAGGCGATGCCGAACGCCGGGATGATTACGATCAACATGAAGCTGCTTCAGCCGCACGGATTTACCGTAGAAATCGTGGATGAGGGCGTTGGCATTCCGGAGGATCAGCTGCCGAAGCTCGGCGGGCCTTTCTTTACGACGAAGGATAGCGGCACTGGACTTGGTCTTATGATCTGCTACCGCATTATCGAGGGTCACCACGGCAAAATGGATATTTCGAGCGCGCCTGGCAAAGGGACAACGGTGACGATTTTCCTTCCAAGGAATGGCTAAAGGAGCTTGCTTAAAACGGTCTGCCTGTATTTACCGGTAGGCTTTCGCCTAACGGATGTGATATTCTTTTACGCGAGCCGAAACGAAGTATCGTACGGGGGATCATTAGGGAGCGGCAGTAACTGCCCTCCGGCCGGACATTTTCGAATGAACGGTAGATTGCGCACTTGGCGCTGGGGTGAATCGCTTTGGTTAAGCGTAGGGTTGAACTCCTCAATCCGAATCCGACAACTAACCTCGTAGGCCGCATGCGACATAGGAAAGATTTTTGCCGCTTATCGAACATAAGCTGCATGTTCCTGTATCGCGATGACGGAATAAGTCCGAACTGGGATTTATGTCCGTAAATCAAAGGAGGCCTTGCCCAACATGATGAACACACTATGGAAGAAAAGCGCAGTAATCGCGGCGCTTGGCTTTGCCATTGTCGCAAATTCGGCTACGGCAAGTGCGGATGCCACGTACAAAGCTAAAGAAGGCGATACATTCTGGAAGCTTTCCAAGTACTTCGAAATTTCGCTGGAGCTGATGCTGAAGGCAAATCCGGATATCGATCCGGGCAACATTTACGAAGGACTCAGCATCGTGATTCCTTCCGCCGCCAGCAAGAAGCCTGAAGCCGCAAAAACAGCGAAAGCCGAAAAGGCTGAAAAGACTGCAAAGGTTGAAAAGGCTGAGAAGGCTGCAAAAGCTAAGCCGGAGAAGAAAGCGAAAAAGCCGGCGAAAGTGAAGCAGCAGAAGAAAGCCGCTCCGAAAGCGGAGAAGGCATCAGTTAAATCCATGAGAAAAGCGTCCGTGGACCGCAGCGACGACGTCATTACGGTCGGCGGTCATTCGTACGACTACAAGGACGTTGTACAGGTCAAAGCGAGCGCGTATACGGCCCATCCGTCGGAGAACGGCTGGGGTCCTGTAGACTACTACGGCAATCCGCTTAAGCTTGGCACGATCGCAGTCGATCCGGATGTCATCCCGATGGGCAGCAAGGTATACATCACAGGCTATGATCATGACGGTTTGCCGATCGGCGGCATGATGGCCGTCGCTACCGATCAAGGCAGCGCGATCAAAGGCAACCGCATCGACATCTTCGTCCCGCAATCGCAAAAAGAAGCCAGCATGTTCGGCTTTCAGAACGTAAAGGTCTTTATTCTTGAATAGCAGATAAGCAAAAAAGCGGCAGTCCCGATGGGCTGCCGCTTTTTGCTGCGCGTTTCATGCCGCCACCAGGTCGTTTAACGGAATCTGCGGCCTCGCGCTTCGGGGCGGTTCAACAGCTCCGGAAGCGTGACGATCTGATAGCCCTTGCTATGCAGCAAGCGGATGAGCCTTGGCAGCGCGGCGATCGTGCCGGATAAATCCTGTCCTTCGCCGCCGCCAGCATGCTGTAATATAATCGACCCCGGTTGAAGCGTTTTTTTGATATTGATCAGGATGCTGTTGCTGTCAAGGCTCTTCCAGTCGACGGAATCGACGTCCCAGTTGACGACGATATAGCCCCAGCTGCGCAGCAAGGCGACCTGCTGCGGCGTGATCTCGCCGTATGGAGGCCGGATGAATTTCGGGCTGTAGCCGGCAAGAGGGCGCAAGATCCAATCGGTCTTCCAAATTTGCTGCTCGAAGGCATAGCGGGAAATCCGCGAGAACACGGCATGATCGTACGAATGATTGCCGATAATATGGCCTTCCCGGCGCATACGCTGCACCATGGCCGGGTATTTGGCCGCCCGGGAGCCGACGACGAAGAAGGTCGCTCTGACCTTGTAGCGGGCGAGCGTTTCCAGCACCTTCGGCGTGTACCGGGGATCCGGCACATCGTCGAAGGTAAGAGCGACCCTGCGGTACTGGCGAGGCCCCCAGATGACGAAGGAGCCGGGGAAGCGCTGCTGCAGCGTTACCCAAGACATGGCTTCCCTGCGGCTTTGCTTCTTCTTTCTTCGCTTCTGCCCGCTGCTAAAGGAAGGTTCAATCGTGCTTGTCCCATGTTCGGTATTGATCTGCATTCCGGCAGGGGGCTCGGCCGCGGAAGAGTAAACGGATGTTTCGGCGCCCCACGAGGAGCAGGAAATGGCCGTCCAAGCGATCAGCAGCGCTAACATGCGTTTTGGATCAGGCATCTTGAGCATCTCTTTCCCTCCCGCTTCCATCGATTGATTGACACGCAGCCGTGCAGTATCAGGTAGACTTCATTTTGCCCCGCCTTTCCTCGATCATGCATGCAAAACCTCTTTACATCGTCCACCTTAAGCACGTAACATGAGAAGGGAATAAGTCGCAAAGGAGATAGAACATGCCAACGATCGATATGCCTCTGAAAGAATTGCAAGCGTATACAGGAATAAATCCGAAGCCTGCCGATTTCGACGCCTATTGGGAGCGTGCCTTGAACGAGATGCGTCAAATTGATGCCGCGATCGAGCTTGTGCCGAGCGCTTTTCAGACGCCGCAGGCGGAATGCTTCGATCTTTACTTTACCGGCGTGAAAGGCGCTCGCGTACATGCGAAATACGTAAGACCGCGGCATGCGTCAGAGCCGCAACCGGCTGTCATTCAATTTCACGGTTATACCGGCAGTGCCGGCGATTGGACGGAGCGGCTCGCTTATGCCTCGCTAGGCTTCTCGGTTTTTGCCATGGATTGCCGCGGACAAGGCGGCAAGTCGGAGGACAGCGGCAGCGTGAAAGGCAACACGCATCACGGCCATATTATCCGCGGTCTCGACGATGAGCCGGACAAGCTGCTGTTCAGAGATATTTTCCTCGACACGGCGCAGCTTGCGGGCATCGCGCTGGGTATGCCGGAGGTTGATCCGAATCGCGTCTATGCGATGGGCGGCTCCCAAGGCGGGGCGCTGACAATCGCTTGCGCGGCGCTTGAGCCGCGTGTGGCCAAGCTGGCGCCGGTATTTCCGTTCCTGAGCGACTATCGCCGCGTTTGGGATATGGACCTGGATAAGGATGCCTACCATGAGCTGCGCACCTTCTTCCGTCATTTCGACCCGCAGCATGAGCGCGAAGAGGAGATTTTTACGAAGCTGGGCTACATCGATATTCAGCATTTGGCGAACCGCATTCAAGGCGAGGTGCTCATGGGTGTAGGCCTGATGGATACGATCTGCCCGCCATCCAGCCAATTTGCCGCCTATAACAAGATTACGTCGAAGAAACGGCTTGAAATTTTCCCGGATTTCGGTCACGAGGGCTTGCCGGGCTTGAACGATAAAGTGATGCAATTTTTCTTGAAAGAATAAAGGAGGCTTGAGAGCAATGCGGATAGGGACAAACGAAAAGCTGGTCATGATTGGCGATTCGATTACCGATTGCGGTCGGGCTAGGCCGATCGGGGAAGGTTTATTCGATGCGATCGGCAAGGGCTATGTCGGCCTTGTCGATGCTTTGATTACTGCGGCGTACCCCGAGCGGGGCATCCGCGTCGTGAACGTGGGAACAAGCGGCAATACGGTACGCGATTTGAAGGAGCGTTGGGACACCGACGTGCTTGCGCTGAAGCCGGATTGGCTTTCCGTCATGATCGGGACGAACGACGTATGGCGCCAATTCGATATGCCGCTCATCAGGGAGTCGCAGGTAGGCATTGAAGAGTATGCGGCAACGCTGGAGGAGCTGGTCGTTCAAACGAAGCCTTCTTTGAAAGGGCTCTTGCTTATGACGCCGTTCTATCTGGAGCCGAATCCGAGCGACGCGATGAGAGCCCAGATGGATCGCTACGGCGCAGTCGTCAGAGACATCGCTGATAAGCACAATGCCGTCTTCGTCGATACGCAAGCCGCGTTCAACCGGGTTATGGAGCATTTATACCCGGCTACGCTTGCTTGGGACCGCGTCCACCCTAACCAGGCCGGCCATGCAGTATTGGCGCGGGCATTTCTGCAAGCGGTCGGCTTCGACTATTCGAAGGGGCTGTAGCTCGGACACGTTAAGTAAAAAGAAGACCTTCGCTTATTTCTGCAACGGCAGGAACAGCGGAGGTCTTCTTGGTTTATATTTTAAAAATCGATATCGTACGGTGCAGCTGCACCACCGTCTGCTGCATTTTCTCGGTTTCCGCAACGACAGCCTGCACCGAGCCGATCTGCTCGTTCATGGACGCGGACACCTGCTCCGTACCTGCAGCGGACTGCTGCGTAATCGCGGAGATGTTTTGAATGGCGCTTGAAATTTTGCGGGCGCTCTCCATCATCCGGTCGCTCTCTCGGGAGAATTGGGCGATTTGCTCGGTAATGAACTCAACGCTTGTCACTAGCTCGGAGAAGACAAGCTCGGAGTCGCGCAGCATCTTCATCTGCTGCCGAACGATCTCTTCGTTGACCTTGATGTTCTGGGTCGCTTGCTTCACGCCGTTATCGATGCTGCGGACGAGCGTGAACACTTCCTTCGTCGAGGACGTCGATTCTTCCGCAAGCTTGCGCACCTCTTGGGCGACGACGGCGAAGCCGCGACCGTGCTCGCCTGCTCGGGCCGCTTCGATGGAAGCGTTAAGCGACAGCAGGTTGGTCTGCTCCGCGAGATCCGAAATCGTGCGGGTAATCGCCGAGATGCCTGCGGCCTTACGCGCAAGCTCTTCGATCGCCTCGGCTACCTGATTCGTAGCCTCGACGTTGCGGGACATGCCTGCCGATTGGCTCTCAACGGCATGGCGCCCCCGGGCAACAAGGCCCAGCGTCTGTTCGGAGCGCTCGTTCATCACCTTCGTGGAATGCGCGTATGCGGACACTTTATCCTCGATTTCGCGAATCGATTCCGCCATATCGCTTACATCCTCGGAGATCTGGCTTGACCCCGTTGCGAGCTCGCCTGCCGATGAGGCGACCTGTTCCATAACCTTCTTTAAGTCCACGTTCTTATCGAATATGCTGCGGCTGGTATCGTTAACAAGCCGTGAAATCGAGGAAGTTTCTTTTAGGATATCGCGCAGCTTATCGACCATGCCATTGAAGGAATGGCCAAGCTCGCCGAGCGAGGCGGATGAGGCTACGTCCACCTTCTGCGTAAAATCCCCCTTCGCAATGCCGGAAGCAATGGAGGTCATTTCGTCGATGGACGATGTAAGCGCTGTCTCAATTGCCCGCACAAGAGGAAAGGCGGAGATAGCGGCAATCACGATGACGTACAATCCGAGCAGGAGGCTTCCGCCAGTCATTGCAAGGCCAAGCAATAAGGCGAGCGAAAATGCGGCAACGATGGCGTAACAGCCCACCAGAAGCTTGTTGCGGATGGATAAGGAATGGAACCATTGCATCGTGAAAAACGCCCCTTTTATTGGAATAGTTTTATTATAGCAAAGCCATCCAGTTTGTCTATCGTCGTCTAATGCGGATGAACCATGTCGGAAATAGCGGAAGCAGACTGATATGGATGGTGTCGAAAGAAATAAATTCTGTAAGATTTTTGTAAAAATAGGATTGAAGGGCTGTACTTCTTGTCATATAATGGGTCTTGTGAACTGGAAATAACATCTAAAAGAGCAACCCGGAGGTGCAGCTTATGAATTTGGATGCTATGCCATTAGCCCGTCAAGTGGAGCTTGTCTTTAAACAGCTGGAAGAGGAACTTCTAAACGCACAAGCAGGAACAGTTATCATTCAAATTCGGAATAACGCCGTCGGCAAATACGGCGTTCGGCATCATCCGATTGAAAGCAAGAACGGCTGCATCGGAGAGTCGGAGCAGGGGATGACGAGGGAGCAGGTACAGGCGTTCAGGAAGATGGCCATTGATTCGATAAAGCTCAAGCGTAATTGGACGCATGGCGAAATCCTGTACGATTTCGCGGTTCGCTCCGGCACCGGCGCTTGGTCGGCGAGCATCCTGTTCGAGTCCAACTATAACATGGCTAGCTCAATGTTCCGCTACACCCCGAAATACGCGCAGCACTCGCTGCGGGACGCTCCATAAACGCAAACGGCAAAAAAGCTGCCTCGGCTCATTGGGGCAGCTTTTTGTTTGCCTGAATTCGGCTTAGCGGGAAATTCTGCCAGCAAGTTGCGATTCCGCCAATTCAACCAGTCTGCGAGTGATGTTACCGCCGATATAGCCGGCATCGCGTGTCAGCATGTCGCCATAGTAGCCGTCTTGCGCAAAGGAAATACCGAGTGATCTTGCAACTTCGTATTTCATTTGGTCAAGCGCTGCGCTTGCACCTGGCACAACCAAGGATCCGCTGCGGTTAGAAGCCATCGTAATCACCTCCTTTGTGTACCCTTAGTATGGATTCACTGGAAGGTTTTATACGAAAGCGAATACACCGAAAGGAATGTAATTTTTTCCAATTTTATCGCAGGAAGCCAAGTGCGAGCGGGAGCAGAAACAGGCTGTAATAAAATACATTCGCGATGGCCGAAGGAGAGGGATCATGGTTGCAGTCGCAGGCCGCAGCTTCGATGCCATGCCATTTTTCCCAAGCGGTATGGAGCTGATAAATCGCTGTAGCGAAAAGTCCCATGGCCGATAGTTTGACGTAAAGGTTCAGATTGGGCTCGACATATTGGTGCAGGCTGCCGGTGCGGACCAAGTAAATGATGAACATGCCGAAGCAGGTTAGAATGACGCTTCGGATGATATGGTGGATTGCGGCGATCTGCTGTGAAGTTAACATAATGGAAGCAGCCTCCTTAATAGCCGGTTAGCAGCTTCTCCGCTGCAAGGGACAACAGCCATACGGCTGCGATCAGATAAAGGCAGATCGCCACGATCACTTTGCTGCGGAAAGCGGAGAAAAGCATCAGCATGCTTTTGACATCGACCATCGGGCCGAATACCAGAAATCCGAGCAGCGCACCGGGGCCGAAGATGCCATGGAACGATGAGGCGATGAAAGCATCCGAGGTGGAGCACAGCGACAGCGCGAACGCTGCGCCCATCATCACGATCGTTGCTGCGGCAGGGTGCTCGCTAACGGATAGCAGCACGTTCGGATCTATGGTGGCTTGAACGAAGCCTGTCAGCAAGGCGCCGATGATCAGATATTTGCCGATATCGAAAAACTCGTCCGACGCATGATTGAAAGTAGCGTGAACCCGTTCGCGAAAGCCGCTGTTCAGGCTGCCGTGGTTGTAATTGTGGCCGTAAGCCGACTCGCCGGCGCGGCCCGACGCGAAAGAGTGGATGCCGAGCTTGAGAGGACTGCGCTTCATGAACCGGTACATGAGCAGCCCGAGCAGCATGCAGACCGCGAACGCGATTCCCATCCGGGCAAATGCGATCTCCGGCTGCGAACGGAAGGCGCTGATCGTAGAGGCAAGCACGATGGGATTTATGATCGGCCCCGCAAAAATAAACACCATGCCGATGTATGGCGGCATGCCCTTGCGGATCAGCCGTCTGACGACCGGAATCATGCCGCACTCGCACAGAGGGAGAAGCAGTCCGAGCAAGCATCCGAACAGGACGCCTATGACCGGATTTCGCGGCGTCAGCCGCGCAATCATCGCGTCCGATACAAATACCTGCAGCAGCGCCGAGAAGAAGACACCGAGCAGGATGAAAGGAAAGGCTTCTATAATGATGCTGATAAAGATATGCTGGAAATCATGCACGGCGGCTCGCAGGCTCCTTTCGGGTGAGGATAGCGGATGCAGAGAGAGGCCAAGCTATTCCCCTACTGTTAAAGGTATGCGCGAGAAGCGAGGAGCAGGACAGCCTTCCCTAGACAAATTTTCTCGGGCACCGGCGAAAAGATTGGGCGGTTGGCACTCTTGACTTTTATGCCGGAGGGAGTATAATTTCACCTAAATACTGTGATGGGAAGAAGTAAGCGCGGAAGGGCTGCGACAGAGAGCCGGTGGTTGGTGCAAACCGGCGCATGCCTCCGATGCCGAATGGATCCCTGAGTAGAGATGAGGAAAGCGGTCCTTGCGGACCCGCCGTATGCGTCTTCCGTTCGCTCCGCGTTAGGGAGCTTGAGGTTTGCTGCAGCAGCTTGCATAGAGCTATATGCTTGTCAAACAAATTAGGGTGGCACCACGGTCCTCGTCCCTTGCGGCGGAGGACCTTTTTTGCGTCCAAAAAAACGATGAGAATCTACATTCACAAGGAGGAACCGACTATGCCACGCGTATTATCCGGCATTCAACCGAGCGGCCAGCTGACGCTCGGCAACTACATCGGCGCGATTCAAAACTTCGTTAAGCTGCAGGAAACCCACGAATGCTTCTTCATGGTCGTTGACCTGCACGCCATTACGGTTCCTCAGGAACCTGCGGCGCTAAGAGAGCAAACGGAATCGGTTGCAGCGCTGTTCATCGCGGCAGGCATCGATCCTGCCAAAGCGAGCGTATTCGCTCAATCCCACGTAGCCGCACATGCGGAGCTTGGCTGGTTGTTCACGACGCTTGCTTACATGGGCGAGCTCGAGCGCATGACGCAGTTTAAAGACAAGTCCAACGGCAAGGACTCCGTCGGGGCCGGCTTGTTCGTGTATCCGACGCTGATGGCGGCCGATATTCTGATGTACAACGCGGATCTCGTGCCTGTAGGCGATGACCAGAAGCAGCATCTCGAGCTGACGCGCGATTTGGCTGCACGGTTCAACCAGCGCTACGGCGACATGTTCACGATCCCGGAGCCGTACATTCCGAAGGTCGGCGCACGCATCATGTCGCTCGACGACGGCACGAAGAAGATGAGCAAGAGCAATCCGAACCCGGGCAGCTACATTGCGCTGCTTGACCCGCCGGATGTCATCCGGAAGAAAATCAGCCGCGCGACGACGGATTCCGGCCGCGAGGTGCAATTCAATCCGGCCGAGAAGCCGGAAGTCAGCAACCTGATGAGCATCTACTCGCACTGCGCGGGGATCACGCTGGAAGAAATTACGGCTCGGTACGAAGGACAAGGTTATGGAGCGTTCAAGAAGGATCTGGCGGAGCATGTCGTGGCGAAGCTTGAACCGCTGCAGCAGCGCTACGCGGAAATCCGCAGCTCCGGCGAAATCCATCAGATTCTCAAGCAAGGCGCGGAGCAGGTTTCGGGGATCGCGGAGAAAACGCTCCGCGACGCGAAAGAGAGAATGGGCTTTCTCCTGCCCCGTTAATGGTTAGAAGGCACAAAACAAAGACGCCGCAGGCGAGGGATGACGATCATCCCTGCTTGCGGCGTCTCATTTTTGCGCCGACGATAAATCCGGCCCCGATACTGCCAACCGTCAAAAGGAAGAACAGGACGGCGAGCCACCCATTATAGCTGATGGAAATAGCTGTGGCGCACATAAGCAGCACCGAAAAAACCGCGAAAAACAAGGACATTGGCTTCGACATAACTGGCAGTCTCCTTAACCTGATAAATTCTTTACGGACTTTAGCATATTCTACTCGCAAACGAATCATAATAAGTTTGCAACACACCATCGTAAGAGATGAAAGGAGAATTTCCACATGGCAGGACAACAATCTCGTAGCAGCAATACGTTGGTAGTACCTCAAGCAACAGCAGCTCTTCAACAAATGAAGTTCGAAGCTGCGCAAGAGCTCGGTATTGCAATTCCGCAAGACGGCTACTATGGTAATGTCTCTACGCGTGATGCAGGCTCACTTGGAGGATACATCACTCGGAAACTCGTCCAAATGGCTGAACAGCAACTGTCGGGACAATCTTCGTTCCGCTAAGCTGTAGCAGGAATCTCCACAAAGTAACGGTCAGAAGCTCAAGGGCAGCCTTGAGCTTCTGCTTTTTTTATAAACGCAAAAAAAACCAGGCAAAAACCCCTTCTATTGTGCAAGAAGAGGCTTGCTGAAGTCAATACGTATTCATTCTGAGCCGTTTTTGCAATCGGTCATCGCTGAGCCAGCCGACATAGGAGCCGAGCGTCTTGTATTCCGTGTCCATCAGCAGTACGCCGACGAACGGATATTGCTTGCGGTGGCGGTAGCGTACATCCGACCAGCGCACTTCGTAGCCCCACGGATGCTCCTGCACCTCGGCGCAGGCAAAGGAAGTGAAGTACAGAAACGCGCGGATCGAATGGTCGTTCTTCGATTTTTCCACAGCCGGATGATCGGAGCACTTGGCCCGGTCCTGCCAGCGCAGCTTGCCGTGACGATAGTCGCCAATCATAAAGGAACCGTCGGGCCGGCGCTTCACGATGTTCCAATCGTACAAGGAGATGGTCGGAATAAGGATAAACTGCTCTCCGTCCTCATAGAGCTCGTCGACTCGCATGAGCTGCTTACTCAGAGAGCGGTGCGCCACCGTTCGCCAACTATAATAAACGATTAGGAAAGCGTACAGCAGCGGGAAAATCACCTGCGGATCGCCGATTTTGAGCCCCCACATCACGATGGCGATCAGATGGGCGATAAAGATGACCGGATCGAAGATATGGATAATATTCCAGGCAATCCACTTCTGGTTGAATGGCCGCATCGCTTGCGTCCCGTATGTGTTGAACAGGTCGGAAAATACATGGACGACGACCGCGAGCAGCACCCAGCCGCCAAGATGAAGCCACGAAAGCTGGAAGCGGAAGATCATTTGAAGCACGAAAGTAATCAGCACGGCCCATATGGCTATGGCCGGCAGGGAATGCGATGCGCCGCGATGGTTTCGAATATATGCCGCATTGCTCTTGAAGCGGAGCAAACCGTCGAGATCGGGGGCTTGCGACCCCGCAACCGCGCCGATCAGAACGGCGGCGTATAGCGTCTGGTCCGATGCGACGACGGGGTCGACGGAAGCGAGTCCCGCGAGCCCGAGCCCCATAACCAAATGCGTTCCGCTATCCATGGATGGAACCTCCTCGTTTGCGTTAGCTTTGGTGTGGAAATGTTCATTTTGTGTATACTTCTATATGTACGCTTAAGTATTTTCCGAATCGTGGGCGTTTATAACTAAATCTTTCGCGGAGGGCGTTTTTAGGCGGCGCAGCGCGTCCCATAACTTTTGGAAGGAGTTTGGCCATGTTTATTTGTTTCGTGGAATACCATATTGCGCCTGAATTCGAACAGACGTACAGAAGCTGGATTGCGGAAAAGCCAGGGGCCGGCGATGCGTTCAACCTGTATGAGGGCACCGATCAGCCGCTGCTGTTCGTGGAGGTTTGGGAGGCGGAGAGCGAGCAGGAAGCGCTGGACATCAAAAAAGAACGCTGCAGCGAGCGTTCTTCTTGGCATGAAATGGCTCAATGGGTGCCGGGGGGAAGCACCAAGCTCCACTCGTGGACGTTTAAGCCGATTAGCGTCCGTTCGTAGTCATCGGAACCGTGTTCGTAATCGTTTGGCCGTTGAACGTATACTCGTAATTAATCGGGCCGTCGAACGTGACGTAATCGAGGTTAAGCGTAAGCAGTAAGTAGCGCATTCCGGTCGACGGATCGCTAATGATGATATGGTCGCGTCCGGCGGCTTCGATGATGCCGCGGAATACTTTCGCATTCCATTCCCGGTTGTTTTCGTACGTCATATAAAAGGTACCCATTTTACCGCGGTTCAGGCGCAAAATGTTCTCTACATAAGATTCTTCCGTAGCCGGCACGGTAACGACGTTACCGCCGGCGGGTGTGACAAAGGAGCCGCTTGGTACTTGCGGCGGCATTCCAGCGGAAGCGCCTGCCACGAATGGTGTCGGTACCGGCGTTGGCAGCGGCGTCGGGGTCGGTTGATAGAAACCGTAGCCTCCAGGGAATCCTCCTGTGCTTGCTGGACTTACCGCTGGTTTGTTCCAATAACCGTTTGACATAGAACTCAATTCCTCACTTTCGTTTCTTCAACTTTATTCGAACGTCGAGAAGAAACGGCTGACGCCATCCTTAGGCGGCGCGGCAAGTTTCTTCCTTTAGTAATCTAAGCAAAGTATAATGAGAACTTATACTTTCTTAGATTTTAAAATACGCGCGGGCATTCTTCCGGCTTCGGATTGTAGAAGCAATGCGCTTTGAATTTGCCCACGAACTTTTGGTCCCACCAGGTTGGCGGGCAGCTGCCGGCCGGACGGAAGTACCACAGCGCGTTAGACGACGGCCATATCCGTTCGCCGTTGATCACGCGTCTGGCCAGCTCGATCTCGTTTTCCCTGGCAGCCTGATAGAAATAGCCTTTCTGTGTCGCTTCGAAACCGCCGGGGCTTTGGAATACCATTTGTTGAATGCTGCGAATGTTTTTGAAGTCGATGCAGTTGCCCAGAACTCGGTTCACGCCAACGTTGCCGACCATCAACATGCCCTGGTTGCCTTCGCCTTCGGCTTCCGCGCGCAGGAGCCTAGCCAGCAGTTTCACTTCTTCGGAGTTGGATTTGATAGCTGCCATGTCGCTTCCATTCCACTTCCTTTCGCTCGGTTGGGCTAGTAACCACAATGACAGTGTATTGAGGAGGAGCCCAAATGGTTCCTAGGTGGTGTCAATTTCATGAACAACAACCGCGAACATTGTAAACAGCTTGGTTTTTCGGTATGATTAAGAACGATTTTAAAGAAGATATGCAATTATGCTCATAGGCATTGGAAGCGGGGAGACTGGCTGTGTTTAAAGAATATGTGGCCCTGACAAAACCGAAACTACTGCGATTAAATGCGTTCGCTGCGTTCGGCGGATTCTGGGTCGCTTCCAAATGGGATATTGACTGGCTGCTGCTGCTATATATGCTGATCGGTACGACATTAACGATGGCATCTGCGTGCGTCATTAATAACTACTGGGACCGCGAGCTCGACAAGAAGATGGAACGCACGAAGAACCGCGCGCTGCCTACGAACCGGCTGAGCCCGACGAACGTGTTGATCTATGGCGTCGTGCTTGGCATCGCGGGGCTTATCGTGCTGTTCACGATTGTCAACCCGTTGACGGGCTGGCTTGGCTTGCTCGGCTTTTTCGTTTATGTCGTCATTTACACGATGTGGCTTAAACGGACGTCGACTTGGAGCACCTCGATCGGCGGCGTTTCCGGCGCGATGCCTCCGGTCATCGGCTACTGCGCGGTAACGGGCGTTGTCGATGAAGGCGCATGGCTTCTGTTCGCGCTCTTGTTTCTCTGGCAGCCGGCGCATTTCTGGTCGCTAGCGATCAGGCGGGTGGAGGAGTATCGTGCCGCGGGCTTCCCGCTGCTTCCGGTCGTCAAGGGCATTCAGCGCACGAAACTGCAGATGAACCCTTACATTATTCTTCTGATTCCGACCGGGATTTTGTTTTTTACGTACGGCTATGTCGGTTATGCCTTTCTCATCATTTCGCTTGTCGGCGGCGTGCTTTGGCTTATTCATACGTTGACCGGCTTAAAGGCGAAGGATGACAACAAGTGGGCCAAAACCAACTTTTTCATCTCCATCAACTATTTGATGATCGTTTTTCTCGTTATGATCGTCGATACGAACGGCATCGGTTAGGAGGGCGATTTCATGCCTGTTTTACGCAAATACGGATTCACAATAGCGGTGCTTGCGCTTTGCGCGGCGATGGGGCTTTACCTGTATCTCTCCTCTACGAAGGAAGCGAAAGTAAATCTCGATCAGAACTTAAAGGCGCCTAACTTTCAATTGACCGATTTGGACGGCAAAAGCGTCTCGCTTGCGGATTCGAACGGAAAGGTGCGAGTCATCTACTTCTTCTACGCCAACTGTCCCGACATTTGCCCGCCGACCACCTTCCTGATGACACAGCTGCAGGACAAGCTGAAGGAAAGCGGGGTTTACGGCAAAGACGTGGAGTTCATGTCGATCACGTTCGATCCTGAGCGCGATACGCTTGAGAACATGCGCAAATTCGCCGATAGGTTTGAAATCGACAAGAGCGCTTGGACCTTCCTTCGCGGGAAAAGCGAGGAAGAAACGAAGCAGCTGATGAAGGACTTCGGACTGGGACTTGTGAAGGATCCAAAGACGAACCTGTTCACGCACTCGGATATGATTACGTTCGTTGACCGCGAAGGCGTCGTCCGGAAATATGTGACGGGATCGATCGATGAGACCCAGAACGCGGACAAGCTTGTAGACGTCGTTGACGCTCTGGTCGAAGAGTAGAGGGCCGGCATGGTTATTTTTCTTTCGATATTATGGAACAACATCATCCCGTTGTCAGTCATGATCGCTATCGGCATCACGCTGCATCGGGTTTTTTCTTTAGATATCAAAACATTGTCCAAGCTGAACTTTTACTTATTTTCTCCGGCGATCATCTTTAAACTGCTGTACACAACGGAGGTGACCTTGAAGTCGGCCATGTCCGTGCTGCTGTTCTTTGTCGTGTTTATGGGGCTGATGTACGTCTGCGTGGAGGGAGTCATCCGGCTTCGGGGCATGCAAGGGGGCAGGCGGGGGGCCATGCGAAACAGCGTGCTGTTCTACAACAGCGCGAACTACGGCATCCCGCTAAATGAGCTCGTATTCGCCTCCAATCCGTTCACCTTATCGGTGCAGGTGCTCATTATGATGCTGCAGGCGCTGCTTCCGAACACCTACGGCATCTATAGCGTTAACGCGCACCGGATCAGCGGCAAAGAAATCGTGCGAACCATCCTGAAACAGCCGGTCATCTATGTCATCCCGCTCGGTTTTCTCATGCGGGGCTTTCATGTACCGATCCCGCATGCTTTAAACGTACCGCTCGATTATGCGGCCAACGCCTTTATCGGAACGGCGCTCGTGACGCTCGGCGTTCAGCTGGGCAGCATGACGGTATCCTTCCGCAGCTTCATGTTGAAAGACGTACTGCTGTCCTGCGGGCTCCGCCTGCTGGTTGGACCGATTCTCGCTTTTGGGGTTGTAAAGCTGATCCAGCTGGACGGCTTAATGGCCCAAGCGCTTATCGTCTCCTCTTGCGTGCCGACATCGCTATCCAGCGTGCTGCTGGCGGTAGAGTTCGACAACGAGCGCGAGTTCGCTTCTCAGGCGGTGTTGACGTCGACCTTGCTCAGCATTGTAACGGTCACACTTGTGATTTATGTTCTGAAAATATAGCAAAGCATACAGCCCTTATCTAAAAATCGTCTTCCTTACTCCAAATAGCGGAGCCAGGCGCGGGATACACGATGTATTCCTCCAGGCCCGCTTTTTCTAATTGCTCGATTAAGTATTCTTCCGGCGTTTTCTCGACGCCGGGGTAGCCGCGGCGGGTATGGATATGCTCCGCATCCGGGAATGCCTCGCGCAGCATGCCGCGGATTCGCTTGCCGGACGCATCGTTGTCGGTGAAAATATACGCTTGCCGGTCGCCGACCTGCCTGCGCAGCTTCTCGATTTGGTTTACGCCTGGCGTACCCATCGTGCAAAAGATCGGCGTTTCTTCCGCAAGCACGCGGCGGAGCCGGCTCCGGTCGTTTTTGCCTTCGACGATGATGGCGATATCATCCACTTTCGATCACCTCTTGCCACTAGTTTACCTCATTTTGCGATAAATGCGAAAAACGGCCTGCCGACAGGCAAGCCGTTTGATGATCGCAATTGGCGCGGGGATGAATTAGAACCAGCCGCCGCAGCCGCAAATGACGATAACCAGCAAGATGAAAAGCACCAGTATGGAACCAGCAGAAGTAAATCCGTGATGGCCGTGATGGCCTCCGCGATCAGCATCCATGAGAGACATTGTGAATGTCACCCCTCTTTCGTATGATGATCAATCTAGGCGTTTGGGGCTCTGCTCCCAAGCGGCAGCGTTCCAGCCTCTTGCCACACTGTAATGTATGCCCCTGAGTGACATCAGCCCTGTGCAATTACCCAGTTCCGGAAAAATGGGCGTTGGAGCTCGGGCCGCCCGCTTTCGTAGACGATGCGTGGAACGGGAGCAAGCTAACGGCGATCATGAGGCTGAGAAACGCGATATAGTAGGGCGAAACGATGTCGCGCAGCTGGCCGGCGAGCATCGGGCCGAGGAAAGCGCCGACCGAGAACGCGATCGATAGAATCGAGAAGGTGCGCCCGTAGCGGACGCCGCCGCTGCTTTCGATGAGAAGCGAGGAGAGTGCCGGGAAGATGACGCCCTTCGCCATCCCAATGAACAGCAGGAGCAGCATGAACGGCAGCGGCGCGCCGGCCGCAATGGCGAAATACGTCAACGCCAGCATGAACGCGCCCCAGAGCGAACGAAGAAATGGCGAGAGCTTGTTGAGAAACAGCATGCTGAGCGTAAATAAGGCGCCGAGGCTGACGATGGAGAACAGCAGACCCGTTGTCATCATGCCCTGCTTCGTGGTCGACATCAGCGGAAGCTCAAAGGAGAGGATGCCCTGCGCGCAGCTCATCGCGATGGGCAGAATGTAGATGATCCACGGGATGGAAGCCGGCGGCGCATTCTCATCGCCGCCGCGCATGGCAAGCGCATTTGCATTCGCATGGGCCGCCAGTGAGTCGGCGCTCGGCTTGGCTGCCGGCGCGGACTTGATCTCGCGGATGAAGACGAGCGCACTGGCGGCCGTGCCGATCAAGACCCAGCCGAGCACGTTAAAGGCGGTCGTGAAGCCGATCTGCGCGACGAGGTAGGCGCCGGCTGCAGGGGAAATGACGGAGGCGACCGTGTGGACGAGCCCGTTGCCGGCCATCAGCTTCCGCTGGCGGATCTGGCTGGTGGCGATGCGGGCAAGCAGCGACATGCAGGCAGGCGATAGGAAAGCCAGCACGAAGCCGCTGATCGAACGGAGAACGAGCAGCTGCCAAGGGTCCGTTACCTTCGATTGCAGCAGCAGGACGCCGCCGGCCGCACCGAGGCTGAAGACGATGAACAGTCTGCTGCCGAACCGGTCTACTCCATAGCCTGCGATCAGGTTGCCGGGCAGGTGCGTGATGGAATAAAGTCCCATCATAAGGCCGATGAACGATGGCGCGGCACCGATCGATACGGCAAATGGCGTTAATATCGGGTATTGGGCGTGCAGGTCAAAGAACGCGACAAACAAGAATAAATAGAGCCAAATTGCAGTTTTCACGGGCAGCCTCCTCGGTTTTACTTACGATCGCACCGCATGTTCTCACGAAACAGTATGTTACTACTTGTACGCTTCGTCCGGCCCTGTTATGTCTGGCTGTCCCGTTTGGTTTACGCCTATTGGGTCATAGGGTATAATGTTTGGTAGATAGACTTTTGGCGGGTATAATGGAGGAGAGTCGGGGATGAGCTTGGATTTTAACTATGATTTCGACACGTATATGCAGTTCTTTAAGGACAAGTGGCTGATTCTGGTGATCGCGCTCGTCGTGCTGCTCATCGTTGTTCGGATCGTCAAGACCGTCGTGAAATGGCTGATCGTCGTCGCCATTATTGCCGGCGTTGTTTTTTACAGCGGCTACTCGCTCGATCAATTAAAGGAGCTAGGATCGGAGCTTGGCACGAAGGTTGCGGACAGCGTGAAGCAGGAAGCGATCGAAGCTATGGCGGGCGAGGCGCAGGATGCGACGTTTACAACGAACAGCGACGGCTCGTTTACGGTTAAAACGAAAAATTTAGAGCTTATCGGCAATCCTGGCGAGAACGAAGTGAAAGTCAACTTCCGCGGTACGCCGTTAGGCAAGTGGAAGATAGATGCTGCAATTCAAACCTTAATTGATCAAGCAAAGAAAAACGTCTAGCAACGCTGCTTCGGGAGGACCTGATTTACGGTATTTGCGAAGCAGCAACGCTGCTTCGGGACCTGATTTACGGTATTTGCGAAGCAGCAACGCTGCTTCGGGAGGACTGGAGATGAGGTTCTTCCAAAGCAGCTAATCGCGCCGCGAGGCTTGTCCTCGCGCGTGATGGGACGGTAAAGGAGGCTTCATCATGAATGCTTGGGTAACTCCCTTGTTAAAACCGGAACCGGTTGCGCTCATGGTGCTGCTTATCTTGCTTGGCTCATTCATTCAAGGCATGCGAAGAGGTGCATCGGGATCCGCGAAGCACCTTTTCTTTTTTATTTGGCAGGCGGCTTCGGTCGTCATTGCGCTGGCGGTTGCCGGACGCGGGGCTTCCCGGCTGTCGCCGCTGCTTCGGGACTGGCTGGAAGCGCGCCAAATCGTCGTGCCGGTGGAAGAGCTAAGCGCATTTAAGCAGTTATGGTATACGGTAATTACGAGTTTGCGCGATTTTGAGCTGCTGCGGTTCGGCGTACTGTTCCTGTTTCTGTATACGTCTGTCCGATATCTGCTGAGGCTGCTGGAGCCCTTATGCTTCCTGGTCTACGATGCCGTTCTGGCCTCGGCCGGCCATGATGCCAAGGCAGCAGGCCGGCGGCCTGCCGGCAAGCTGTCCGGGACGGTCAGCCGAATGGCAGGCGCGATGATCGGCGCGCTCCTTGGCGGCGGACGGGCCTTCCTGGTCATCGCCGCATTGTTCGTGTATGTGTCGCTGATCCCTCATGCGTTCGGGGCGGACGCCATCCGTTCCTCGGCGATCTATGCCAAGACGGCATCCGAGCTGCTCGATCCCGTCGCCGGCGATGTGCTGAAGCGCGGGCCGGTGTTTACGGAAGCGGTGCAGGGCGAATTCAGACGCGTGCTGCAGCGCAAATACGAGGTCATCGATGCGGCGGTGCCGGCCGATATCGAAGCCGCGGCGGCCAAAGTAACGGGGGATGCGGGGGCGGACGAAGCAAAGGCACGCGCGCTCTATGATTGGGTCGGTACGCGCATTGCATACGACTGGGATAAAGCCAATAATTATATAGAACGCGGCGTATGGAAAGAACAGACGCCGACTGAAACTTTTTCGACCCGAAAAGGCGTCTGTATAGATGTGGCGCGGCTGTACGCGATGATGGCTCGTTCTGTCGGTCTGGAGGTGCGTGTCGTAACTGGGCTTGGCGCAACCGGCAACGGCACTTATGGCCCGCATGCTTGGAATGAGGTTCGCTTGGCCGATAGCGGAGGCGCTTGGATTCCGCTTGACGCGACATGGGCTTCCTCCGGCGATTGGTTTAACCCGAAAGGGTTCTCGTCTACCCATATTCGGGAGACATGACGGTATAGAAAGGAGACCTGAAGTGGTACAGGAAGATCCGCAGAAGCGGGAAATTGCGAACCGGCGAAATTTTTCGTTCCGGTTGAACTTATTCTTTTTTGCTACGTTTTTCTTGTTTAGTGTATTGATTGTCCGATTAGCCATTCTACAGTTCGTCGAAGGCCCGTCGCTGCGCGAGGAAGAAGAGAAGCGCGGCTCGACGAACGTGCTAATACCGCCGATCCGCGGCAATATTTACGATTCCAGCGGCAAGGCGATCGCTTACTCGACTTCGACGCAGTCGCTGTATTACAGCATCGAGCCGGGGACGAAGAAAGCAGATTCCATCGCAGTGGCTGAGAAGCTGTTTGCGGATTTTCAGAAGTATGGCGACCCGAAGTCGGCCGTCACGCTGGAGCAAATCATCAAGAACATGGACTTGGATTACAAGAAAAATACGGTGTCCGTGCCGCGCCGCATCAAGAGCGGTCTGACGCCTCAAGAAATCGCGTACTTCATGGAGAACCGCGACTTGTACCAGGGGATCGATATCGTCGAGGAAAGCATCCGCCACTACGATACGAGCAAGTTCGCCGTCCAATTGATCGGCTACTTGAAGAAGTTCGGCGGCGGGGCCGAGAACAATCTCTATAAGGATCGTGCCAAAACGGACGATCCGCGCTTGAAATATTTGCAGCAGGAGGATGTCGGCTACGACGGGCTCGAGTATATGTACCAGGACGTCCTTCGCGGCAAGAACGGCCTCAAGACGTACCCCGTCAATGCGGCGAGCCGAATCATAGGGCCGCCGGTCATCACGAAGCCGGAGAAAGGCGATAACATTTATTTGACGATCAACCGCCAGGTGCAGGAGACGGCGGAGCAGGCGATCATGGATCAGCTGCAGTTTCTGCAGACGACAACGTTGCGTGACAAGAGCGCGAAGAACGCGAAGACCGGCTACGCCGTCGCCATGGAGGTCAAGACCGGCAAGGTCATCGCGATGGCGAGCATGCCGGACTATAATGCCAACATCTGGGAAGGCGGCAAAATCAGCACGGAGGATTACGATAAGATCAGCAACGTGCTGCAGAACGGCACGATCAGCCCGGTCATCGGCCCGTACAAGGATCCGAAGGAGCAGCGCAAGCATCCGTCGTCCATCGTGTTCCTAGGCTCGACGCAGAAGCCGCTGACCATTCTGATCGGATTGAACGAGCAGCTCTTTACGACGACGACAACCTATACGGATACCGGTTCGTTCTATTACGGTAAGGAAGGCTCCTACCGCCGGAGAATCGGCAATGCCAAGGGGCATGTATACGGCGTGCTCGACCCGGCGAGGGCTATCGGCAAGTCGTCCAACCCGTTCATGGCGAAGATGGTCGGCGATGCCCTATATCGGAAAGACCCGGAGAACGGCGTACAAATCTGGGACAGCTACGTGAAGCAATTCGGCCTCGGCGCCGATACGGAGAGCGGTTTGCTGAACGAGAGCAATGGCGTTATCGGCTACTTCCACGAGGAAGAAGCGGCCAGCGCGCAGTCGGCGCTTATTCTGGCCTCCTTCGGCCAAATGGGCCGCTACACGACGATGCAGCTCGCGCAATATGCAGCTACGATGGCGAGCCACGGCAAGCGGATGAAGCCGCAGTTCGTGAGCGAAATACGCGACTCGAATGGCCAAGTCGTGCAGAAATTCCAGCCTGAAGTGCTAAACACGATCAATTTCCCGGAGAAGTATTGGAAGGAGATCGAAGACGGCATGCTGCAGGTTAGCGTTACAGAGTTCAACAACGCGCCGTACAAGGTGCTGCGGAAGACGGGTACGTCCCAGCAGCAGGTAAGCGGCAAAACCGTTGAAAACTCGGTATTTATCGCCTCCGCGCCAGCGGAGGATCCGGTTATTTCCGTCGCCGTCGTCATTCCTGAAGGCGGCTTCGGCGCTTACGGCGCGGCCCCTGTCGCGCGTAAAATTCTCGACGCCTACAACGAAGCAATCGGCTTCAACGGCGTGCCGAAGAAGCCGGCAGCGCCTCCGGGTACGGGCACTTCGCCTAATACGAAGCAGCCGTAAGGCTGCGGCCCCGGCAGTGGGTACGGGCGAGGCGGGTACGATGGGCAGCCGTAAGGCTGCCCTCTCCAACGGATCTGCCGACAATGGCTTTGATACCGGTCGAGGCGGCGACAAGCATTGGTACGCATGGCATGCGTAAGCCATCACGCTGGGACGGCTCGGAAAGCACAGACATTAATCAAAAAAACGCAACCTATATATGGTTGCGTTTTTTATTTGGCCAACACTGCACAAGTCCGTTAGCATCGAACTCATGCGTGAAATTACCGATTTACGCTTGAAACAGTCAAATATGAACGTTTCAACTTGCGGAAGAAGCGAAAGAGGAGCTCTGGAAGCATCACATTGGAGAGAAATTGGCGGAAGAAGTGAAAGAGGAGCTCTGGAAGCATCACATTGGCGAGAAATTGGCGGAAGAAGTGAAAGAGGAGCTCTGGAAGCATCACATTGGCGAGAAATTGGCGGAAGAAGTGAAAGAGGAGCTCTGGAAGCATCACATTGGCGAAGAATCGGGGGAGCGAGATCCAAGTAACGATACCGGTTGCCATAATCCCGTACTTCCCATTCCGGATACAAATGATTAAAATTTCCGAACGCAGGAGCGTTTTGCACCGGAGAAACATTTTTGCATATGATAAACCATAAAACGCTTCCACCGCTTATTGCCAAGGAGGGGACTTCATATGCGACGCTCCAAACTGCCTGCGGCCGTTCGCCGTCTGCTTTACGCCATTTTGTTTCTTGCCGGCACCTTGATCGGGGTGTGACATCTTCACTATAATTAGGTTCGTGTTTGGATTCTGCTTAGAATGTGATAAAATTGGTACATTGCTCATTATCAGAAGCTGCAGGTCGCTTTACAGGGAGGGCTTCATGGGAACAATCAAGCTAGTTGCACTGGATATGGACGGAACGCTGCTTAATGACCGTCAAGAAATCAGCAGCGAGAACGCGAAGTGGATTCGCAAGGCGATGGATGCCGGGGTTACCGTATGCTTCGCCACCGGACGAGGCTTTCCGAGCGCGCTGCCCTATGCGGAGCAGCTGAAGCTGGATACGCCGATGATCACGGTTAATGGCGGCGAGATTTGGAGCCGGCCGCATGTGCTCCATAAGCGCACGCTGATGTCGGCTGTAACGGTGGAGCGGCTTCACAAGCTGGCGCTTCAGCACCCGGAATGCTGGTACTGGGCGTACACGACGATGGATATTTACAACAAAGAGAAGTGGATCAAGCCTGCCGGCGATTACGAGTCGCACCATTGGCTGAAGTTCGGTTATTATACCGAAGACGCGGAGATGCTGGGTGCCATTCTCAAGGAAACGTCGACATGGGGCGGCTTGGAGATAACGAACTCCTCGCCGATGAACCTGGAGTTGAATCCGGAGGGAGTTTCGAAAGCCGCGGCGATCCGCGAGCTGTGCACGTTGCTTGGCATCGAGATGTCACAAGTGGCCGCCATGGGCGACAGCATGAACGACATCGCCATGATCCGCGAGGCCGGGTTGGGCATAGCGATGGGCAACGCGCAGGACGAGGTGAAGGCGGCAGCCGATGCGGTTACGGTCACGAATGAAGAGGACGCGGTCGCGCACCTGATTCGTGATTACGTCCTGAAGGGATGAGCGCTGCATGGAGATAGCCGGCTGGATCATCGTCATTGTGTTGTTCGTTGTGGGCATGGCGGGTGCCATCTACCCGATTTTGCCTGGTGCGCTCGCGATTTACGCGGCGTTCTTCGTTTACGGGATCTTTATCTCGTTCTCGCCGTTCGGATTTTGGTTCTGGACAATCCAGACCATCATCGTCGCGGCGCTCTTCATCGCGGATTATGCGGTAAACGCATGGGGCGTCAAGAAATACGGCGGCTCGCGGGCTTCAGTGATCGGCAGCACGATCGGCTTGATCTTCGGTCCGTTCGTCATCCCGGCTTTCGGCCTTATTTTGGGTCCGCTTCTCGGCGCGGTGGCAGGCGAGCTGTTTACCGGCGCGAAAGTGGACAAGGCGCTGAAAGCAGGCCTCGGCGCTGTCGTCGGTTTGTTTTCCAGTATGGTCGCCAAAGTGATATTGCAAGCGGCTATGATTATTGTATTTATTCTATGGATCTAAGCTGAGGAGGAAGAAGAAATGATTAACGTAACGGTATGGAACGAATTTTTGCATGAGAAAAGCAATGAAGCGGTCATCAATGTATATCCGAACGGTATCCATGAAGCGATCAAGGCCGGTATCGGCACAGACGGCTTCGCAGTGAAGACGGCTACTTTGGAGCAGCCGGAGCACGGTTTGACGGAAGACGTGCTTGCAAGCACCGACGTTCTGATCTGGTGGGGCCACATGGCGCATCACAAAGTGGAAGATGAAATCGTAGAGCGTGTACATAAACGCGTCATGGAAGGCATGGGTCTTATCGTTCTGCATTCCGGCCATTTCTCCAAAATCTTCAAGAAGCTCATGGGTACGGGCTGCGACCTGAAATGGCGCGAAGCGGACGAGAAAGAGCGCATCTGGACCGTGAATCCGGCTCACCCGATCGCGGCAGGCATTCCGGAGCACTTCGTGCTTGAACGCGAAGAAATGTACGGCGAGCACTTCGATATTCCGCAGCCGGACGATCTGGTCTTCATCAGCTGGTTCGAAGGCGGCGAAGTATTCCGCAGCGGCTGCACTTGGTCCCGCGGCCAAGGCAAAGTGTTCTACTTCCGTCCGGGTCACGAAACGTATCCGACGTATTATAACGAAACCGTGCTTCAAGTCATCAAGAACGGCATCCGTTGGGCAGCTCCGTCGAATGCGGCGGCACCGGTTCGCGGCCATCACCAGCCGCTTGAAGTGATCAAAGCGAAATAAGCTTGGCTAGGAGATCAAATGGTTAAAAAAGACTCACTGATTAAAGGCACAATCATCCTCGCAGCGGCAGCGCTGGTCGCCCGGTTTCTCGGGATCTTCCAGCGCATCCCACTGGATTATATGACCGACAGTCACGGCGGCGGTTACTTTACCGTCGCCAATAATATTTATTTAATGCTTCTGATCGTTGCGACAGGCGGCATTCCAAGCGCGATTAGCAAAATGGTCTCGGAACGCTATGCCCAAGGCCGCCCCGACGAAGCGAAGCGGATCTATAAAGCGGCGCTGCTCTTCGGAGCCGTAACCGGCGTGCTCATTACGGTGCTGCTGCTCGTCTTCGCGCCGTTCTACGCGACGCATATCGCGGAAAATCCCGGCGCGGATTTAGCGGTTCGGGCCATTGCGCCAGCGCTTCTGTTTTTCCCGGTCATCGCGATGATGAGGGGCTACTTCCAAGGACGTCAGTTGATGGCTGCAGGCGGCATTTCGCAGATCGTCGAGCAAATCCTGCGCGTCATTACGGCGGTCGGACTTGCCTATATCGTCTTGGCATGGGGCTGGGGACAAAGCTGGATCGCGGCAGCCGCAACGTTCGGCAGCGTATTCGGCAGCGTCGGCGCGTTCTGCGTCATGCTGTATTACGCCAGAAAGCTGCGCAGGCATGATGCGGCGGAGAAGCAGGCTGCCAGGGAGAATGCCGCGCCGCAAGCTGTCAAGACGGGCCGTGCAGCGCTTTCGTTCAAAACGATTTACAAAGAAATGTTCAAAATTTCGGTCCCGATCGTCATTACCTCAATGACTGTGCAATTTATTTATTTCTTCGATACCTCGCTGTTCATGAAGTTGACGCAAGGCTACTATTCGGTTGCGGACGCGCGCCAAACGCTGGACTGGCTCGGCTTGAAGGCGCAGGCGCTGGCAGGCATCCCGCCGATTCTTGCGATTGCGCTCAGCCAATCGATGATCCCGGTCATTTCCGCCGCGTATTCGGTACGCAACATGACTGAGGTGGAGCGCCAGGCATCGCTTGTCATGCGGATCGTGGTGTTTACGGGCGTTCCCGCCGCGCTGATCATGACGGTTGCCGCCACGTCGATCAACGGCTTGCTTTTCTCCAATACCGGGGGCAGCTTGGCCGTTGCCGCGCTTACAGCCGGTACGATCTTTCAAATTACGATGATGACGAGCAACACGGTACTTACCAGCATGAACAAACCGCGGCTGCCGATGCGCCATGCGCTCATCGGAATCGTGGTCAAGGTAATCACAAGCCTAGCCTTGGCGCCGCTGATGGGCGTCTACGGTTTGATCCTGTCTTCCACGATCTGCTTCATGGCAATCGCATCGCTTAATTTCCGGTCGATCCGAAAGGAAATCACGCTTTCGATTCTCGGCAGGCGCTGGACCGGGTATGCCGTTACGATCGTGGTCGCTTCAGGGACAGGCTGGCTTGTTGATTACGTATGCAGAACGTTTATCGGCGGCATCCCGGCTAAGCTGACCTACGCCATTTCCTGCATCGCGGCAGGGGGCATATCGTTGGGACTCTATGTCGCGCTGCTCGTGCTGCTTCGCGTGGTCACGGCGGAAGACGCCAAGCAGTTCCCGGGACCGCTGCGCAAGCTGCTAAGCCCGCTTATGCGTGCAGCGGCACGGTCTTAAGCTCCGGAAACATTTGGAATACCGTTCCCATAAATTCCTCCCCATGGTAAAATTGTCGGTAGACTTTTTTACCATGGAGAGGAGTTTTTTATTTTGCGGACGTGGATGACATGCAGGAGAACGGCGGGGTTGCTTCTGCTTGCGCTGATCGTTGCCATCATGGCGGGCTGCCAGGCGCTCGGAGGCGTCGATTTCAATGCGATGCTAAAGCAGTCGCTGAAGGTTACCTCTTATGAGGGCAGCCAGACGGTTGAGTTTAAGCTGCTGCCCAAGGAAGATGCGCTGAAAGAGGCTTCCAAGGAAGAGAAGGCGCTGTTTGATTTAATTGCGGCGGTTAAGCTGGAGCTTCATCATGTGAAAATAGCTAAGGACGGCGCGATGTCCGCGGACGGCAAGCTATCGCTTGGCGCGAAGTCGATTGCGTTCAAGGCGGAGATGGACGCTAAGCTCGCGGTCATTGATTTGGAAGAGGCCAAGCGGCCGATCAAGTTCCGTATGGCGGCTGCGGCAGGGGCGGGCGCAGCACCTGAAGCGGAAGCTCAATTCACCGAAACGCTGAAGCAGATGTCGGATGCGGCTTCCGGCTTTGCGATTGACAATTTGCCGAACCCTGCGCATTTGACGGTCGTTCCCGGTCAGGCTCAGATCGGCGGAGAGAACGTGGGCGGCATGAAGATTCATGCGGAGCTGAAAGGCGAGGAACTGTTTGATTGGGTAAAGTCCTACGTAGATGCGCTGCTCGCCGACAAGGAAGGGTTGAAAGCGGTGCTCATCGAGCTGCAGAAGCTTGTTGAAAGCCAAACCGAGGGGCTGCAATCAACCGGGGCGGAGAGTATTTTCGGCTCGCTGCCCGCTGGAGAACCGGATACGCAAAGCGTAGAGGAAGCGGCAGACGGCGTCGTGCAACTGTTAACGGAAATAAAGGACGGCATGGCAAAGGCGGAGAAAGAGAATCAGGCTGAGCTGCGGAGCCTATTCGCGAACAACACCTATGTGAAGGGCGATTTGTTCATTGACAGCAAGCTCGACATCCGACAATCGGTCATCGAAGCTTCGATTAAGCCGGATCTTGAAGCGCTGGAAGCTGCCGCAACTAAAGAAGCTGACGGAGACGAGCCAGGCTCGATAGCGGAAAACGCGATGGGACAGCTGGACGAATCGGTTCCGTTCGAGGGCATTTGGATCAAAGTGACTTCCGACCGCTGGAATGTGAACGGCGACGTTAAACCGGTTAAGCCGAATCCGCCTAGACTCGCCATCGACGGCGATCGGATCGCGGAGATGCAGGGCTACGAGGTGCTGCGCCTGTTCAAGCCGGATTCCGTCATGTACGACCTGCTGCGGAATCAAGCGCATATCAGCAAGCAAACGATCACGATGTATCCGGCGTTCAGCGAGGATGCACCGATTATTACGCCGGCTGGCTTGACTCTCATCCCGCTGCGTTCAACGGCCAACGGCTTCCATGCTTCCCTTAAAAAGGAGGCGGGCAGGCTCATTGTGCAGGATCCGGCTACAGGCACGACGATCAGCATGAAGGCAGGCAGTAACCTTGTGACCGTAGGCGGAAAACAGATCAAATGGAGCTTTCCGCCAACGCTCATCAAAGGCGTCACCTACGTTCCTGCACGGAATTTCGTGAATGCGCTCGGCGGGACCTTGAAATGGGAAGCGGATGAATACGATCCCGAGTTTCGCGTGCTGGTCATGACGCGAGAGCCGTAAGCTGGTTATAATAAGGGAAGGGCAAGCCGAAAGGAGCGCATAATAGATATGCAGATTATTACGACAGATGAAGCATTCCACGAAGCCGTTGCTTCAGAAGGTGTGACAGTAGCGGTTTTCAAGACAACCTGGTGCAAGGATTGCCATTACATCGATCCGTTCATGCCTGATATTGAGAGCAGCTATGCCGGTCGGATCAAATTCGTGCAAATCGACCGCGACGACTTGCCGGACCTTTGCTTCGAGCTGAACATTTTGGGCATTCCGAGCTTTATCGCCTTTAAGAAAAGCCAGGAGCTTGTTCGTTTCGTGAGCAAGCTGCGCAAAACCCGCGAGGAAATCGAGCAGTTTCTGGACCGCGCGGTTCAAGTGGCGGATGCGCTGCCGAACGAATAGGATTACAAGGGTTGGGGAGCCCGCGTTGCAGCCGGTAACGGCGCAGTGCGGGCTTCTCTTTCTGCCCGGCGCAGGCCCTTGTGTTCACAGTTTGAACATGGTATTTGCCCCCGTTGTTCGCTATAATTGAGGAGATTCTTCCCGGAAGTTAGGTGGACATTGTGATTATTAAACGATATCGTGCGCTTGCATATGCAACGTGCATAGGGATGTTTTTGGTATTGCTTGCCGGCGCGCTTGTGACGAATACCGAATCCGGCCGCGGCTGCGGAACGGACTGGCCGCTGTGCAACGGCAAATTTGTTCCGGCATATACGCTGGAATCGCTAATCGAATATTCGCACCGGCTCATTAGCGGCGGTGTCGGCCTGCTTGTGCTGGCTACGTTTATCGCCACGCTGAAGTGGTACCGCTCGTACAAAGAGCCGATTATTTACGCGTCGGGCGCGGGCTTCTTTACCGTCCTGCAGGCGCTGCTTGGCGCCGCCGCGGTCATCTGGCCGACGTCGCCGGCCGTGTTGGCGCTTCATTTCGGCATTTCCATCATGGCTTTCATGTTTACGATGCTCCTTGTCATGTGGACCGGAAGGATGAGAAGAGGCGAGCAGGCGGACAAGCCGGCCGCGGCTATTCCGGTACCTGTGTTTTATTTCACGCTGGCGATCCTGGTTTACAGCTACTTTGTCATTTACTTGGGCGCTTATATCCGGCATACCGATTCCTCCGGCGGGTGCATCGGCTGGCCGCTATGCAATGGCGAATTTGTTCCGGATATGGTGGGGGCTACGAAATTCGTCTTTATCCATCGGGTGGCGGCGGCCATCTTGTTTATATTGATCGCCTGGCTCACCGTTTACGTCCGTCGTATTACAGGCGCTCATTCTGCGATGAGCAGGACGGCCATGATTTCCTTCGTGCTAGTGGTATGCCAAGTGTTTAGCGGCGCGCTGCTGACGAAGACGATCAGCAACGAAGATTGGTTTGTTTTCACGAGTATATTGCACAATATGATCATATCCTTCTTGTTCGGGATTTTGTGCGATTTTTTGATACGAGCATGGAAATGGCGCGAAGGGCGGAATAAGGCATGAGCTTCACAGATTTGCGCGGTTTGATTGAAACGCTGCGGCGAGAGGGGGATCTGGCGGTCGTTGACGCGCCCGTCGATCCTTACCTGGAGCTGGCAGAAATACATAGAAGGGTCATTGACGAAGGCGGGCCTGCGCTGTTGTTCACGAACGTAAAAGGCAGTCCGTTCCCGGTCGTCACCAATTTGTTCGGCACGGTGCGCCGCGTCGATCTCGCGTTCGGGCCGCGGCCGGAAGCGTTCATGAAGCAGGTCGTCGGGGCGATGGACCGGCTGCTGCCGCCGACGCCGAAAGCGCTCTGGGGCGAGCGGTCGCTCATTTGGGACGCGCTCAAAGTAGGCATTAAAGAAGTACCGGCGTCTTCGGCACCGGTACTTGGCGTTTGCAGGACCGAGCAGCCGCTCGAGGGAATGCCGGCGCTGACGAGCTGGCAGCTGGACGGTGGTCCGTTCATTACGCTGCCGCTCGTGTACACGGAGCATCCGGAGCACCGGAAGCAGCATAATCTGGGCATGTACCGGATGCAAATTTTCGATCACTCCACGACCGGGATGCACTGGCAAATCCATAAAGGCGGCGGCTTCCATTACCATGAAGCCGAGAAACGGGGCGAGGCGCTGCCGGTATCGGTATTCCTCGGCGGACCGCCGGCGCTTATCGCTTCGGCGATCGCGCCGGTTCCGGAGCACCTGCCGGAATTGCTCCTATCGTCGCTTATTACGGGCGGCAAACTGCCGGTTGTGCAGGATCCGCGCGGCGCGCACCGCATTCCGGCGCAAGCGGAGTTCGTCTTGAGCGGCAGCGTTGCCCCTCATGTGCGCCGTCCGGAAGGGCCGTTCGGCGATCATTACGGCTACTACTCGTGGACGCACGATTTCCCGGTATTCAATGTAAGCCACATGTGGCACCGCAAGGATGCGATCTATCCGGCCACGATCGTCGGCAAGCCGCGGCAGGAGGATTATTATTTGGGCGACTTCCTGCAGCGCCTGCTCTCGCCGGCATTCCCGCTTGCCATGCCTGGGGTTAAGGACCTGTGGACGTATGCGGAGACCGGCTTCCATGCGCTGGCGGCGGCGGTCGTCCGTGAGAGCTACTCGCGCGAGGCGCTTGGCACCGCGTTCCGCATTCTCGGAGAAGGGCAACTCACGCTGACCAAATATTTGATGATTACGGATCAGCCGGTCGACCTGGCGAACTTCCCGCAGCTGATGGAAACGGTACTGGAACGTTTCCGGCCGGAGACCGATTTATTTGTCTTTGATAAGACATCTCATGATACACTAGACTATACCGGGGGCAAGCTGAACCACGGCAGCAAAGCCGTCATGCTTGGCGTCGGCGAGGCGATTCGCGAGCTGCCTCGGTCGTATGATGAAGGCCCGATCGACGAGATAACCGGCATCGCGCCTTACTGCCGCGGTTGTCTCGTCGTCTCCGGCGCGGCTTACGCCGAAGAGCCGGAGTTGCCTCAGCGCCTGCTGAGCCGTTTGCGCGATCGGGGCACCCGCTGGCCGCTTGTGATTTTGGCGGATGATGCCTCTATTGCGAGCGCTCAAACGCCGTTTCTATGGACGGTGTTTACCCGATTCAATCCGGCCGACGATATTTACGCGGCCACGACGCTGCGCCGCCATCATGTCGGCTATGATCTGCCGATCGTCATCGACGCGCGGATGAAGCCGGGCTATCCGGATGAGCTCGTTCCCCGCGAGGACATTGTCGAGCTTGTCGACCGCAGATGGAAAGAGTACTTCTAAGAGAAACATACTGATCTCGGGAGGGCTAACCTATGCTTCGCATGCTGTTCGGTGAACCGCCTCGCGTATTGGATGGCAAGCTGCTCGAAACGATGGAAGCCATGGAGCGCTATGCAACCATGCTGAACAAACGAATCGAGAAGAGCCATGACGTGGACCACAAGCTGCGCAAATACGAAATATACACGCTTGGCCTCATCTCGTCGCTAGACGAGCTGGAGCAAAGCCAGTATGCCGCGCGCAAATTCAGCCGCATGATCGAGTCAACCTCATACGAGGACATGACGCCTGAAGAGCGGCTGAATTATCACCGTTATGTGTACTTTGACAAGAACGCCTTCATCCGGCAGTTCTCCCTGCTGGATAAGCTGGGTACGCTGATGAACGACTATCTCGGTTTGCAAACGGAACGGGTGAAGCCGCATTTCTCGTACTTCACCGTCCTGCGCACGATGATGAAGCGAGAGGCGTATCCCGAGCTTGCCCTGCCGCTATTTGAGCTGAAGGAACAGACGAAGCCGGCGATGAACCGTCTGCGGAAGCGGAGGAATATGGAAATCCACTTCATGAGTTCCGAAATGCAGGATGATTTGAGACAAAGCCATGAGGATTACGACGAAGAGCATCAATTGGAGAACATTGCTCAGCAGATGAGAGATCTGGATGAAATGATGGATCTGGTGCTGGACACGCTAAGGTTGACCTTTCACCATGCTTATCGCCTTATGAGAAAATGATCGTTAGCGGGAGGGTGCCCATGGAGCTGAAAGGACGAACGGCATTAATAACCGGCAGTGCAAAAGGGTTAGGCAAAATGACCGCGTTATCGTTGGCTCAAATGGGCTGCGACATCGTATTGAACTACAAATCGAGCGAGCAAGAGGCGCTCCGGCTCGCGACGGACATCGAGCAGCAGTTCGAGGGCGTACGCGCTACAACGATCGCCGCGGACATCGCCGTTCAGAGCGATGTCGCCCGGTTAGCTGCCGAAGCGGCATCATGGTCATTGACAGGGACGGTCGACATATTGATTAACAACGCCGGACCTTTTATTCGCGAACGGCGCCGATTCGCCGATTATACTTCGGATGAGGTGATCGGCTTAGTGAACGGCAACCTGCTGGGCGTTATGCTGCTCGACCATCATTTGCTGCCGGGAATGCGCAGCCGGCAATGGGGACGCATCATCCATTTCGGCTTCGGCCACGCCGGCGAAGGGCGTGCCTGGCCGCACCGGGCCGTCTACGCGTCAGCGAAGACCGGGCTTGTGTCTTTTACGAAGACGCTTGCGGTGGAAGAGGCGGGCAACGGGATTACGGTGCACATGATCTGTCCGGGCGATATCCGCGGCGTCAACAAAGAGCGGACGATCGCGGAAGTGTCCGGCGAGCAGGACGACGAATCCCCGCGCGGCAGGCCGGGCAGCGGCGAGGATGTAGCACGCGTCATTGCGTTTCTATGTTTGCCTCAATCCGATTATTTGACCGGCAATATCGTCGATGTAACCGGAGGATTCGATCCGATCAAAACCTCCATAAAGACGCCATCATAAAACAAAAGAGTCTTGCCGTTCCCGCGCCATGAGGCGGGGTAAGCCGGCAAGACTCTTTATTGTAAAAATGGATTTGCGCGCTTACGCGAGATTAGAATACTTGCATAACCTCTTGCACGCCTTCTACTTCCTCAAGCAGCGCACGCTCGATACCAGCTTTAAGCGTAATTGTCGAGCTTGGGCAGCTGCCGCAAGCACCCATCAAACGAAGTTTTACGATGCCGTCTTCTACGTCAACCAATTCGACGTCGCCGCCGTCGCGCTGCAAGAACGGACGAAGCTTGTCTAGAACGTCAAGAACTTCATCGTACATTGTGCTTTGTGCATTTTCACTCATTGCAATCCACTCCTTTCTCCCCTATTATAGTACAAAACAGAGTAATTGAAAATGGATATCAACCACTCAAGGTTAGGTGAATGACCAAAATGTTAAAAACGATGATTGAATTTTGCGCCAGCAACATGCACCATGGAACTGACCGGCTGATGAAGAAGCTGGAAGCCAATCCCGATTACGATGTCATCGAATACGGCTGTCTAGGCAATTGCGGCGAATGCTATATGTTTCCGTTCGGAATGGTCAACGGCGAAATTATCGCCGCAGACTCCGTAGAGGAACTGGAAGAACGAATGATGAAGGCCATTGTGAAACAAAAAGCTGACCGTGAAGCGCTGGATCGGCTTATCGATGATATGTAGCCTAGGCGACGGATCGCCAGGCAATAACACCATTTTAGCCAAAATGATGCTTCGACATCCAGAGGACGCCGCTTTTCACTAAGCGCGGAATGCGTCCCATCATCGGCGTGCGACCCATCAGGCCGAAGCCGGTTTTTTTACCGAGTGAGCCAAGTACGCCTTTCAGTTTGATTTTACCAAGGGTAGTCGTCTTGCCGCTCCAAATGGCTTGCATGACTTCGGCCACCTGTTTGCCTTGACCTTCCGCGGCTTGCGCGCTCGGCGAGAACGGCAGGGAGGCGCAGTCGCCGACGATAAAAACGTCGTTATAATCCGGCAGCTGATGATACTCGTTAATGATGAGCCGGCCCGTGTTATCCTTTGGCAGGTTCATGCGCTGAACGAGCGACACCGGTTGAATGCCTGCGGTCCATACCGTAACGTCCGACAGAATCGGAGTCTTATTGTTCTGATCGTGCAGGACGCCGTCCTCCAGCTTATACAGTGAAACATGTCCCCGCATTTCCACCTCATGCTCAATAAACCACGAGGAAACATACTCCTGGAGTTTACCCGGAAAAGCGGATAAAATGCTCGGTCCGCGGTCGATGATTCGAATATTCAAATCCGGACGGCTTTCGCGCAGCTCGGCTGCGACTTCCACGCCGCTCAAACCGCCGCCTACGATCGATACTTGGCCGTATGGCTTTACATCATTCAGCGCCATATACGCTCTTCTCGAGGACGAGAACGTTTGAATGCTGTGGGAATACAGCTCCGCGCCGTCGATACCGTGATATTTATCCGTGCAGCCGAGCGCAACGACGAGCCACTCGTACTCAAGCGGATCTTGGCCGGCTAATTGGATATGCTTGGCATCCAAATCGATATCCGTCACTTCGCCGTACATGACGATCAAACGCGGATCCGACGGGAACGAAACTCGCAGTTCGATATCCGCGCTTGTTCCCGCTACCAGCGAATAATACTCGGTTTTGAGCCCTTGATACGGCATCCGGTCGATGAGCACGACAATCGTGTCGTCCGGAAGCTCGCCCTCGAGCAAAGAATGGGCGACAGTTAAACCGCCGTAACCGCCGCCTAGAATGACAAAACGCTTCATGAACAATCCCAACCTTCTTTGTGTTTGCAATAAAATCTATGCTGCTGTTTGTGTTGTTTCCCGTAGTATATACTTTAAAGGCCCCTGCCATCAGTCTTGTCCGGGCAGAGGCCATGGCAATACCTGTTTATTCGTAAACGCGGACTTCGTTGTAGAATGTATCCCGTTCAACCGGAATGCGGCCTGCGCCTTTAATGAGCCAGATCAAATCTTCGCGCGTAATGCCTTCCGGAGTGAGCGCGCCGGCTGCGTGGCTGATCCGTTCCTTCACCATCGTGCCGTGTACGTCGGAAGCGCCCATCGTCAGCGATACTTGCGTCAGCTGCGTGCCGATATTAATGAAATACGCTTTAATATGCTGGAAATTATCGAGCAGCAAGCGGCTGATCGCAATCGCCTTCAGATCGTCAAAGGCCGAGTTGCGGCGGCGAATGCTCGCTTTCGGGCTGATCGGCTGCATGGAAAGCGGAATGAACACTTGGAAGCCGTTCGTTTCGTCCTGCAGCTCGCGGATTTGCAGCATATGGTTGACGCGGTCTTCGATTTTCTCGACGGAGCCGTACAGCATCGTTGTGTGCGTGCGCAGGCCAAGGTTGTGCGCAGTCCGGTGCACTTCGAGGTACTGGGAAACGTCGGCTTTGTCGACGCGCATCTTCTTGCGGTATTCGTCGGATAAAATCTCGGCGCCGCCGCCCGTTAAGCTCTGCAAGCCGGCCTTCATCAGCTCTTGGATCACTTCTTTATAGCTCAAGCCGCTGATCCGCGAAAAGAAATCAATTTCCGCCGCCGTGTACGCTTTGAGCGCTACTTCAGGGAAACGGTCATGCAGCGCTTGGAGCGAATCCACGTAATATTGAAAAGGCACATGCGGGTTGTGTCCGCCGACGATATGGAATTCGCGTACGTCGGGATGAATATACTTCTCCACGTATTCAATCATTTGCGCGCCGGTCAGCGTGTACGCACCTTCTTGGCCTTCGTCCTTGCGGAAGTTGCAGAACGCGCAATGAGCTTCACATACGTTCGTGAAGTACAGGCTCATATTCTCGATAAAATACACTTTGCGTCCGTTCTTCTTCAGGTTCACTTCGTTCGCCATCTGGCCGATCGTGAGCAGATCGTCGGAACGATATAGAAATTCTCCGTCCTCGCGGCTAAGGCGTTCGCCAGCGCGAACCTTCTCCACGATTGCTTGCATTTGCGTTGCATCTGTCGGTAGAACGACATTCATAACGGCATCCTCCTGGTCCGCCGGGCACTTATCTAACAGGTCCGGTGTATAATGTATAAATTGAAAAAAAACAACCTTGTGAAAAAAATTACTTACCCTTACTCCAAAAAGCCCATACAAATAACTTTCCTTATTATAAACCTCATCATGTAGAGCGGCAACTATTAACTCATGCCATCCAATCAAAAGGATGGAAGAGGCGCCGGCCTGCCGATTTCCTTTGAGCGGGAATTTGGGGTACAATGAAGCTTATCCCAATCCGGAGAAAACGAGAAGAGGTGTGTATAGATGGCGAATACTTACACATACAGCCGCAAAGAGGAAATCGCGAATGCGATTACGCATGGGCTGGGCGCTTTATTGAGCGTTGCCGCGCTTGTGCTGCTAATCGTGTTTGCATCCATTAAAGGAAGCGCATCGCATGTCGTCAGTTTTACCGTTTACGGCTCCATGATGCTGCTGCTTTACGTAGCGTCCACACTTGTCCACAGCTTTCCTGAAGGGAAGGCTAAACGTGTTTTTGAAATTATGGATCATTCCTGCATCTATTTGTTCATCGCCGGCACCTATACGCCGATCGTGCTTCATATCGTGCAGGGAACGGCGGGCTGGACGCTGTTCGGGATCGTCTGGGGGCTTGCGCTCTGCGGCGTTGTGTTCAAAGCCTTCTACGCTTCCAAGTTTCTGTTCACATCCACGCTGCTGTACATTGCAATGGGATGGCTCATCGTCTTCGCATGGGGCCCGCTGAAGGCTCATCTTGCTCCAGGCGGTCTGCAGCTGCTCATAACCGGCGGCGTACTTTATACGGTCGGCACGCTGTTCTATGTCTGGCGAAGCTTCAAGTACCACCACGCGGTATGGCATCTGTTCGTGCTCGGCGGGACGGTGCTTCATTTCTTTGCGATATTGCTGTATGTGCTGCCAGCTTAAGGACATGTCCAAATCAGGTATCCGCGTATTGAGTCCGCTAATGATGTGCAGTATACTATAAAATATAAAGTAAGTTTTCTTAAGATTTTATTGCAGTGAGAGTTTGACTTCGTCATATTACAGGAGGGATACCATGATCCATATCAGCGATACCGCGAATGAGAAAATCAAAGAAATGCTCGAGGCGGAAGCGTCACCGGAGCTGTTCTTGCGCATTGGCGTAAAAGAAGGCGGCTGCAGCGGCTTTTCCTACGGCATGGGCTTCGACGACGAGCTTAACGATACCGATAAAACGATGGAGTTTAACGGCCTGAAGGTTGTCGTGGATAACGATAGCATCAAGTACTTGAACGGCCTGCAAATCGATTATAAAGAATCCGCCATGGGCGGCGGCTTCACCATCAACAACCCGAACGCTAGCGCGACTTGCGGCTGCGGTTCGTCGTTCCGTACGGCGACGGAAGCAGGCAAGCCGAGCGAAGCGGGCGAGTGCTAATTTTGATTCTTAACCCCCAAGCGTGTTACCAAACATGCCTGGGGGTTATTTTGTATTACCGCTTTTCCGTTTAAAATGACGCCGATTTGCGGATAATGGGAATTGATTCTAATCCAGTTGGACCAAGATTGGAGCTATGAACATTGGCGCTCGCGATATGCGTTTTTATGACTTGGTGCGTGATCATCGTACATTCGCTGATGCCGAAGAAGCTTAGCGGCGCGGAAATGGTATTTATTTATTTCTGCAGCACTGTCTTCGAACTCAGTATATTCACGATCGTGCATCTCAATCTAGGCTGGATCGAGGTGGATAAAGGCGTGGAGAAATCGATTGCCGACTTGGTGCTTCGGCTATTTACGAATCCGCTTATTTTCATCATCTCGACGAACATTCTTCTATATCGTTGGAAGGTGCTGAAATGGGTAATCATCGCCGCAATCGTGCTGGCCTTTATCCCTATGGGTTACATGCTGGAACGGATCGGGATTATCTCGACGCCTCATTGGAACGCATGGCTTACCGTGGCGATGTTTACTAGTTATGTCATTTTCTCAAGGCTGATGGCTTGGATCATTATCAGCACGGGACAGAAAGAAGCGAACGCGCAATGATCGTATACGATAATCGATTTAATTCGAATGAATGGTTTATAATAGCCGGGTTATGCATCGGGATCGCGCTAGTCATTTTCTTGCCGAAGCGATTTCAGAGGAAGCATACTTTCGTATATTTCATGTGCGGCGTGTATAGCGGCTTTTTCTTCGACCATTCCTTAAGCGTCCAGCCTGTCAGCTTCTACGACGTAAACGACCGGTCCAGCTATCAGCTAATCGACTTTGTGTCTTACATTTCGTATGGGCCGATCAGCTATCTATTCTTCTACACCTATGATCGCTTGCGGCCGAAGCCATCGCAAATCGCGATTTTCATCCTCATCTGGTCGCTTGTATCAACAGGCTTGGAGTGGCTGGCTGTCTGTGCGAATGTTTTTCATTACCGATTCGGTTATAAGCTCGCTTATTCGTTCCCGATCTATTTAATCGTTCAATCGTGCTGGATCTTCCTATATCATCGCCTCGAAAGCAGGCGGGCGAGCGGCTGATCGCGACCGTAAGCTGCGGCAGCCTGCGACAATTCGCAATCCATATCCTCGCAAATTGTCTGTTCATTCCTGTCCGCGATTGTCTGATCGTGGCAGCATTTGCGCTCAAACCCGACAGAATTAGCCCGTCCGCGGGCGGTCTCTGGCCGGGTATTTGTGCTGCGGCAAATGTCTGCCCCTTTATTGCCCGGGTAATACCGGGTGCCACTTCTGCTCTAGTAGCCTATTAAATCAGGCTAGTTGACCCTAGCAATCATCCAAGAGATAGATGACTGCGAGGCATATGCTGTCAACTAAAGGACCGAAATGACTGAAAGGATGGGATATGGCATGGCAGATGAACAAGGCATGGAGAACGGCTTGGCGAATATCCAGGGCAGGCAGTTAGCCAGCAAATGGGCGAAAACAGCGGCTCTATTATCGCATGGGCGCATCGCTCCGCACATTCCGCCGACCCGGATGTTTACGAAGGCGAATTTGAACAACATGCTGCAAGTTCATGGCATGGTCGTCATTAAACCGGTACGCGGAGCGGGAGGCCACGGAGTTATCAAGGTTTCGAAAGCAGCGGGCGTGTATAAGTACACGTACTACTCGAGAACGAGCAGCTTCGGCACATTCGATGGCATGTACAAGTCGCTTCTTGCGAATAAGAAAGCCCGCCCATATTTGATCCAGAAAGGCATTCAGCTTGCGACCATAGGCGGCAGACCGATTGATTACCGGGTTAAGTACGTGAAGCAGCCTACCGGAGAGTGGCGAATTACAGCGATCGTCGGAAGGCTGGCGAAGCCAGGCTTGTTCGTTACGAATATTTGCCGCGGAGGCACGCTGCTGAGCGGATCCGAAGGCATACGCAGATCGTTTTCCAGCGGTGCGGTCGTTTCGAAGAAACGAGAAATGAGACTGCTTACGAAGCTGTCGACAGCGGTGCTGGAGGGGCGTTTTCCGGGGATCGGACAGTTAGGCTTTGATTACGGCATTGACCGGAGAGGGAAAATATGGATCTTCGAAGTGAATACAAGACCCCAATAAAAATCGTTTTTGATATATTTCGTTAATAGATTCATAAATATTCATTAAAGTTTTTTATCGAAAGTAGAATTTGTCGGGCTGTGTATAACCGTATCCACATTATCCCAGGCTGTATTTCCTCATTTTTCGACCATTACTCACAGATTACCAACACGCTGTCCACACGCATATGTGGATAATCGGAACGCTTGTTCCTTCCTATTTGGACATGCTAATATGAATTTGGAAGTAAGAGGGAAAGGAGAGTGTGGACAATGGAGCAGCTGTCGGATGAGCTTTTACTCGATGCGTATCACGCCGCCCATAAGTTCGAACTGGATCCGGAATTCATCCAATTGCTAAGCGCCGAGCTGAAGCGCAGGCAACTTAATCCGGAATCATACCGCAATACCGCGTAATTTCATTCAACGTTGTCAACTAGTCCTCAAGTTCGGTTTCACCACTTCGAAATAAGCACTTCAAACGTCTGCACACAGTTAGGGCAGTACACGACATGGCCGCAGCTTTGTTCCGATTGTGATAATGGCGAGATCGTCTCGTAATTGGTATACGTATCAGGCTGATAGGGTGCATAAGGGCCAGTAAAGTCCTCAAGCCTTCCGCAATCGTCAGTTTGCCCGGAGCAAACCGGACAGATAGCCGTAAGCTGCTCCAATCCATTACAAATGGGACATAACATAGATAAGGGTACCCTCCTTTGCCAGTGCGATGTGAATCAGCAGGTTAGGCTAAAGATTAGGATACCCTTTTTTGATTTGTAATACGTGCTTCTCGTTACAGCTTCATGCTGCTGCTGTGCCCTGGCGAGAGCTTGGCTGTCGGGTCTACATAAACTTTCGCGTTGTTGATGGCCGTCGGCGCTTCGCCGAAGCCTACCGCGATCAATTTCAGCTTTCCCGGATAAGTTGTGACATCGCCTGCGGCGAATATGCCGGGAATGCTCGTTTCCATGCGGGAGTCGACGACGATGGACCCGTTATCGATTTCAAGTCCCCATTCGGCAATCGGCCCAAGCGAGGAGACGAATCCGAAATTGACGATAACGGCGTCAACCGCAAGTTCGGTGAGTTCTGCGGTCTTCACGTTCTGCAGTACGATTCGTTCGATACCGGAGGTTCCGTGCAGCGATGTCAATTCATATGGTGTAAGGACACGGACAGTGGATTTCATCAAGTTTTCTACGCTATGTTCATGAGCTCTGAACTTGTCTCTGCGGTGCACGAGCGTAACGCTTGCTGCGATGGGCTCCAGCATCAGCGACCAATCAACGGCCGAATCGCCGCCGCCGCTTACAACGACGTTCTTGCCCTGGAACTGGCTCAGATCGCTAATAAAGTAATGCAAATTTTTCTTCTCGTACTTGGCGGCTTCTTTTAGCTCCAGACGACGCGGCTCGAAAGCGCCGACCCCGGCCGTAATAATGACGGCTTTCGCAAAATGGACGTCTTTATCCGTTACAATTTCGAACGAGCGTTCATCCCGCTTGATGACGTTAACCACTTTCTCTTCCAGACGGACCTCCGGCTTGAACATGGCCATCTGCTTCTTCAACTGCTCTACGAGTTCGCCTGCCGTTACCTTCGGAAAGCCGGCTACATCGTATATATATTTTTCCGGATATAGTGCGGCAAGCTGGCCGCCCAATTGAGGCATACTTTCAATAATCTTGACCGATGCTTGGCGCATTCCGCCATAGAAAGCGGCGAACATGCCTGCAGGACCGCCGCCTATAATGGCGATGTCGACATGAGGGGTAGAAGTCGCTGAGTTGGACACAATGGGCACCTCCAAAAAATAAACGGACTAATCATAGGGTTTCCTGCTTACACTTGGATAAATCTTCTTGTACATTATAGCTGTTCGACAAGCTGTGGGGAAATATAAAATTGGATGTTATTCTAAATATTTTCGTAATATTTTACCCTTGAACTTTAATGAAAAAGTTTGTAATATGTGAGGTATTAGTAACCGATTTGTCGAAAATGGACACGGACCGTTCATAAAAGTAGGATCAGGGTCACACACTAACATTATTCATTGTCTGTGTTTGTGTAATTTTTCACAAAGTCTGTAAAGAAAAAGAAATTACGAATGGATGGGATTCTGCGATGAGCAACATACCGAAAATTGTTATTCTTGGCGCCGGCTACGGCGGGGTATTGACAGCACTGCGTCTTCAAAAAGAACTGAACTACAATGAGGCCGATGTAACGCTCGTGAACAAGCATGATTACCACTACTTCACGACACACCTGCACATGCCTGCAGCGGGTACGGACAAAACCGAAAATGCACGCGTAAGCATCTCGAAGCTGATTGACGAGTTCAAAATCGATTTCGTTAAATCGACTGTCGTTCAAATCCGCACGCAAGACAAGAAAGTCATTCTTGAAGACGGTACGCTTTCTTACGATTACCTTGTAATCGGCCTTGGCGGCGAGCCGGAAACTTTCGGTATTCCAGGCATGCTTGAGAATGCTATGAACATCCGCAGCATCAACTCGGTTCGCTTGATCCGCGAACATATCGAATACCAATTCGCACGCTTCAAACGCGAACCGCACCGTCTCGATTACCTTACTTTCGTTGTCGGCGGCGCCGGCTTCACAGGTATCGAATTCGTGGGCGAGCTTGCAGACCGTCTGCCTGAGCTTTGCAAGCAAAACGACGTGGATCCATCGCTTGTCAAACTATATAACATCGAAGCAGCTCCAACTGCACTGCCGGGCTTTGATCCGGAGCTCGTAGAATATGCTATGCAAGTACTGACGAAGAAGGGCGTAACATTCCGCATCGGAACAGCGATCAAAGAATGTACCACTGAAGGCGTTATCGTCGGCGATGGCGAAGAAATCAAAGCGGCAACCGTTATCTGGGCAGCCGGCGTACGCGGCAACCGCCTTATCGAAGAAGCGGGCATTGAAACGATGCGCGGCCGCGTCAAAGTTGACGAGAACCTTCGCGTTCCAGGGCACGAAAACATCTATGTTGTCGGCGATAACTCCCTGATGTTCAATCCGGAAGGCCGTCCATACCCGCCGACTGCGCAAATCGCGATGCAACAAGGCGTTACTTGCGCGCACAACCTGGTTGCTTCGATCCGCAACCAGCCGCTTAAGAAATTCGAATTCAAGAACAAAGGTACTGTTGCCTCCCTTGGTAAAGGCGAAGCGATCGGTCTTGCGTTCGGCAAGAAATACAAAGGCGGCGTAGCGGCATTGATCAAGAAAGCGATCGACGTTCGTTACCTGTACATCATCGGCGGTATTCCGCTGGTACTTCGCAAAGGTAAATTCCTGTAATGCGCCATTGCAGCGTACAGGTTCGTGGTTTGCTGACGCGCGATGAGCTGGACCGCTACAACGCGCTGATGGAGGTTGGCTCCTTCTTGGAGTCGCAGAACCGTTACGACTTGGCATATACGGTGCAGAAGGAAGTCGACATTCTCATTTTGCCGGGGATTGAGCGGCTTAAGGAGAAAGGCAGGGAGCGCGACCGCCAGACGGAAGCGTACTTGGAAATGAAGCGTCTTCTCGAAGAAGACGATGAGGAGTAAAAAAGCGGATGGAGCGTCGCTAGGACGTTTCATCCGCTTTTTTTAATTGGCCAGTTTGATTGCTAGATGGCGAAAAGCTCTTGCAGCTTCTCGTCCGTCATTCGGTTGCCGACGTAGAAGTCGCCGAAATCGCCGAAGCGCGCGCTCACTTCGTCAAAGCGCATCTCGTAGACGAGCTTCTTGAATTGCAGGGCATCCTCTGCGAACAGGGTTACGCCCCACTCCCAGTTATCAAAGCCGACGGAGCCCGTAATAATTTGCTTCACTTTGCCCGCGTAGCTGCGGCCGATCATGCCGTGGCTGCGCATCATCGCGCGGCGCTCTTCCATGCTCAGCATGTACCAGTTGTCGCTGCCTTGGCGGCGTTTGTTCATCGGATAGAAGCATATATGGTTCCATTTCGGCAGAATCGGCTTCAGTCTGGCGAGAATTTCCGGATTTTGCATCGGATCGGCGCCCGGCTGCGCCATATAATTGCTGAGCTCCACGACACTGACGTAAGAATGGGCCGGGATCGTGAATTGCGCGAACGTCGTTTTGTTAAACGCGTTCTCGATCGCATTCAGCTCCTCCAACGTTTCGCGCAGATGCATGAGCATGAAATCCGCCTTCTGGCCTACGATGGAATAGAAGGCCGTGCTCCCTTGCTTATTATCTTCAACGGTTTGCCACTCGCTTAGAAACGAACGAAGCTCGTCCAGCGCGATGGCGCGCTCGCCTTCGTCGGCAAGCTTCCAAGCCGCCCAGTCGATCGTGCGGAAATCATGCAAGGCGTACCAGCCTTCAAGCGTTTGAGCCGCTTCACTCATGTAGATCACTCCCTATCGGTTTCTTGTCGCTTACATTGTAACGTAACGCGGCAAAGGAGAGCAAATGACGGACTTGTGACAACATCGCGAAGGAAATTGACTTCCGCTATGCCATCTACTACACTAGTCGTAGCGAAAGGGGTAGACGATTCGGAATGAACGGCGACGTTAATATTTTACAGCTTATCATTGCAACGGTTTTGTTTTTTGTCATGATGTTCGGCATCGGCTTTATTTTAAACATGCTGCTAAAAACGACCTTTTTTCCTATTTACTTATTTCTAATTGTGCTCGTACCGCTCTTTATCTGGCAAACCTGGGACGACACGAAGAGCGTGTCCGGCAATTTCACTTCCTTTACGTTCGTGGATATTTTGCCGGCCATCGGAGCGCTGATCGGCGCTTATGTGAGCGGTTCGACGATCCGGGCGCTGCGCAAAGGCGGATACAAAATGTTCTAACATGAAAGCTAAAACGGCATGGCCATACTAAGGAAAATTCGCATTTCAGCGCTAGCGTTGATTTAGCGGAATCCGAGGTGTTGCGCGATGCCGTTTTTGAATGTCGGAGATGCGAAGCTGCATGTTAACCATGATGTCATCATAAAGGACAGCGTACCGGTTCTTTGCGTGCACCCGCCATGCCTGACCAGCCGGCTGTTCACGGCGATGCAAGAGAAGCTGATGTCTACTTCGATCATACGCTTCGATATCCGCGGTCATGGGTACAGCGAGGCGGGAAGCGGGAAGCTGACCCTTTCGTTAATCGCGGAGGATATGAGAAGAGTGCTCGACACTATGGGGGTAAAAAAGGCCTATGTGTGCTCTTATGGCGCAGGGTCGTTCCCTGCGCTTACGGCGATGCTGGCCTATCCCGACCGGTTTATCGGCGGGATATTGGTCTCCGGCGCTACCGCGTATACCGATATTATTACGCGTTCGAAGCTGCAGGCGGCGTTTATCTCGAGTATTCTTTGCCCTAAGGAACCGATCGCGTTTAAGGCGGCTTTGAACGAAGCGGACAGCAAAGCCAGCTTCGAAGAGCTGCACGCCGAAGCCAAGCTTGGCGATTCCGGCAAATGGCGCGAGTATACGGCCGCCTGCTTGGACAGCGCCGTGCAGAAGAAGCTGCTTCAGCTGAAGCAGCCCGTGCTTGTCTTGTACGGTACGGGCGATAAGATCGGGCAAGGCCACGCTGCGGAGCTTCGGCGCAGGCTGTCCAATAGCGAGCTGTACGGCATTATCGGAGCAGACAAACAGCTGCTGCTCAAGGAGCCGGCGACGGTGGCGTATGTCATGTCGCAATGGATCGAGAAGCAGGCGCATCCGGAAATAGCAGATACGTTCGAAGAGCGGGAGGCACTGCTTCGGCAGCTGTCCGCGCAAGGCATTGAGGAAGGCGTGCACGGCACTGTGCCTAGGCATTAATCCAAATAATCAGCATGCGAAAGTTCCCTCTACCGGGGGAATTTTCTTTTTTCTGCGCCTCAAACGATGGCCGCTTTTATGGTAAACTAGTAAAAGAATAATAGGCGGATGGAGTCAAAATGAGATGCGGATCGGCAACATGCACCAATTTACAGAGCATCATCGATGCTACATCTATCGCGACTTTTCGCTTAGCGCGGTAGATCGCAAAATGATCGGCTTGATCTATCAAGCGATGATCGGCGCGTTCGCCGCGGGACTCTATCAGCTGCTGTATCAGCAGGTGGCGGATGACCGTGTCGGCTATTCGCCGCTCGAGCCTCAGCGGAAGCTGCTGCTTGGACTCGGGCTTGAAATGAACGAACGGGGCAGGCAGGAGCTCGTGAATCAAGCATCCAGGCTGGAAGCGGTCGGGCTGCTGCAAGTATCGAGACTTGGCGTGCCGGATAATGACGATGTCGTCTATGAATACGAGTTGATCAGACCCTTATCGCCGGATGAGTTTTTCGGAAGTCCCCATCTCATGATGCTGCTGAGGGACAAGGTCGGAAAACATGCCGTGATCGCGCTTCGGGAATCGTTCTTCGAGAAGGAAGACGATCAGCTGGCAAGCGCCGAGCTGCGGCGAGATAATATTACAGTACCGTTCTACGAGCTGTTCCGTTTAAATACGCAAGGAATCGATACGGAGCTGGAGCAGGCGCTTACCGAGGTAGCCCCGTCCAGACAATCGCTGCCCAAGCCGCAGCTGGAAACGGCGGGGATCGGGTACGGCGACATCATTATGAGGTTCCCGCGCAATTCCTCGAACAGGCACTATGTTGAGCGGCTTCGCGGCGATCACGAAGCGGTCGCCCAGCTCAACTACGTGGCGTATAAGTACAATTTGGATGCGGCTGATTTAAGCCGGTTGCTCGATGAAGACGATGTTTTCTCGAGCAAAGGCGAACTGCTTATTGACGAGCTGCAGCTGCGGGCCAACCAAATGTACAGGCAGGACCGCAAACGGAACGACGAACGGCAGAGGGTGTATGGCAGAATGGCTGCATCCAAGGAAAGCGCGAATAACGAGGCTGATGATGTACCGAATGAAGTGGCCGTGCAAGCGGAGTATTATATGGACGTTCCGGATCAGCTGGCCGGCCGGTGCGATATCCACCAGTACAATATGCTGATGCGAAATGAGCCGCATACGCGGTTTCTGGCAAGATTTTTCCCTGGCGCCGTGCCGGAGCGGTTTATACGCGTGTTTGAAGTCATGAATATCAATTATCGTTTGCAGGATGCCGTTATAAATGTACTTATTCATTATGTGGTCGGATTGAAGGATGCGCAGCGCGTGACGAATCAGTTTATTGACGCTGTTGCCTCGAATATGCTGATGAAGGGCGTCGACTCTTACGAAAAGGCGGTCGGGTACGTCCGGGACCAGGTCAAGCTGGAGCAGGACAAGCCGCGTGAGGGCGGCACATCAAGTGCCCAGCCGGCGAGAACCGGAAGCGGAGCGCCGCGGGGGCGGCGCAAGCCGGCGATTCCGATTATGCCGGAGACGCCGAAGGGCAAGCAGCTATCCGCCGATGAGATCGAAGAAATCCGCAGGATGGCGCGCAAGCTGGACGGCAAAACAACGTAAAACATAAGCAAGGCGAGGTGAAACATAGATGGCCATGGAATCGCTGGGCGATTTGCTGAAGCAAATGCCAGGAGGCGGCAGCGCGCTTAGACAAGCCGATAAGCTGATGGCGGAACTGCTTGCCGACCCGCTTGTCGAAAAGCTTCGCAGCAAGTATCCCGAGTTGAACGACGCTATTATACGGCTTAATATGAATAAGATTTACCAATGCACGAAGGAATACCGGAATTGCTCCAATTGTCCGGGATTGGACAACTGTCCGAACGACTTTGAAGGCCATTATACGGAGCTCAGCTGCGAAACGACAGGCATGCTGGTCCAACTGAACGACCGCAAGGTTCCGTGCAAGAGGCTGCTGGCCAGACAAGCCGAGAACCGGATCCGCAGCCGCGTTCGCAGCTTCTATGTGGATGAGAAGGCGTTGTCCCGCGGATTCTCCGCTGACGAAATCATCGACAAGGATCTGGAACGGGTAGGCGCGGTCGGTCAAATCATCAGCTATATCAATGAAACGAAAGAACACGGCCTGCAGCCGGAAGGGCTTTATTTGACAGGCTCGTTCGGTACGGGCAAGACGTTTCTGATGTGCTATATGCTTCATGAGCTGGCCAAAGCCGGCTACACCGGAGCGATCGTGTACATGCCGGAATTCGTAGAAGACTTGAAGTCGCTCATGCATGAACAGGGCAAGCTGAAAGAAACGGTCGACATGATGAAGGAAACGGACTTGCTCATCTTTGACGATATCGGGGCGGAGAACTTGAACCCTTGGGTACGGGATCACGTGCTTGGCGCGATCTTGAATTACCGGATGAACCGCAAGCCGACCTTCTATACGTCGAATTATGGGCTTGATGCGATCGAGCAGCATTTCAGTTTTACGAACAAAGACGGCGACGAGCTGCATAAGGGACAGCGGATTATGGACCGCATCCGGCCTTATGTGCAAGCCGTTCACGTTACAGGCCACAACAAACGGGGCCGAAAATAGAAAGAGCCTGCCGTCTAGACGACGGCAGGCTTTTTTTTTCTATAAAACTTTATGGCTTATAGATCTTGTCGAACACGCCGCCATCGTTAAAAAACTTCGTTTGCGCCTTGTTCCAGCCGCCGAAATCACGGATGTTCGTCAGCTCGATGTTTTTAAACTTCTTCGTAAATTCCGCGGCGATCTTCGTATTGGTCGGACGGTAAAAGTTCTGGGCGACGATCCGTTGGCCGGCGTTCGTGTACAAGTAGTCAAGGTATGCTTTGGCCACGTTGCGCGTGCCGTGCTTATCGGCGTTCTTCGTGACCACCGCTACCGGCGGTTCCGCGAGAATGCTGAAGGACGGCGTCACGATTTCAAAATCCGAGCCATGCTCCTTGAGCGCCAAATACGCTTCGTTCTCCCACGCAAGCAGCACATCGCCGATGCCGCGTTCAACAAACGTCGTCGTAGAGCCGCGGGCGCCGGAATCCAGCACAGGCACGTTTTTGAACAATTTCGTTACGAACTCGGTCGCCTTTGTTTCGCTGTTGTTGTTATGCTTCAGCGCGTAGCCCCATGCCGCGAGGAAATTCCAGCGCGCCGCCGCTTGTTTTCGGATTCGGCGTAATGACGGAGACGTTCTTCTTGATCAGGTCGTTCCAATCTTTAATGTTCTTCGGGTTGCCTTTGCGGACCAGGAAAACGATGGTGGAGGTGTACGGCGAGCTGTTACGCGCGAAGCGGGACTCCCAGCCGTCATTGATAAGGCCGGCTTTCTGAATGGCGTCAATATCGTAAGCGAGCGCCAGCGTCACGACATCCGCCTGGAGGCCGTCGATGACGGACCGTGCTTGCGCGCCGGAGCCGCCATGGGATTGTTTGATGGTAACCTTCTGGCCAGTTCTAGCCTTCCAATAGGCGGCGAAGGCTTTATTGTACTGCGCGTAAAGCTCACGGGTCGGATCGTACGAGACGTTCAGCAGCTCGATGTCCGGCTGCTTCGGTCTGGTTACGGCCGCAAAGCTGGTGGACGACAATGACAGGACCAGAGCCAGAATCGTCACGGCGATAAACAGTTTTCTCTTCATGTTTAACCTCTCCCTTTATAAAGTTCTCTGCTCTGTCCGATCCGGCTCATGCCATAAAAAAAGGAGGCCCCGTCAGCGCATCATGAACAAAAGCGCTTCATGCTGCAATCGCTGCCGGGGCCTCCGGAAGACCGGTAGGCTCGATGGCTTAATCGTAAACCTCATTATTCCAACCTGTCAACTATGAGTTCTATATAAGGAGAACTGATCCCCTCTATAAAAATTGTTAAAAAAATGATTGACAGGAAAGCAAGTCCGTTGCTATTATCATCCCATAACCAACTAAACAGGTAGGATTAATACTTATTTCCACGACCGGTCAACGCGGAGTCGGAAAAGCGTTAGTTATCTGTAAAAAGATGATGAGGGGTGCTTTTACATGACACACATGAAAAAGAAGAATTCGCTTTTGCTGCACACGCTGTTGATCTTCGTCGTTTTCGCGCTTGCTCTGACCGGCTGCGGCTGGGATACGGAGCCTGCGAATACAAACGCCAATCAAACCGCTTCCAGCGGAAACGGCAACGCCGCCGCGGATAGCCCGGAGCCGGCAGCCGTGAATGAGCCTGCATCTACCGATCCGGTCGAGCTGCTCAATGTCTCGTATGACCCGACGCGTGAATTCTACGCGGCTTACAATAAACTGTTCTCGGCTTATTGGGAGAAGGAGCATAACCAGAAAGTTACGATCAAGCAATCGCATGCGGGCTCCGGCGCTCAATCCAGAGCCGTAATCGACGGACTTCAAGCGGACGTCGTCACGCTCGCGCTCGGATACGACATCGATGCGATTTCGGAAAAAGGGCTGATCCAGCCAGACTGGCAGCAGAAATTCGAGAATAACAGCGCGCCATATACATCGACGATTGTATTCTTGGTCCGTAAAGGCAATCCAAAGGGCATTAAAGATTGGAACGACTTGATCAAACCCGGCGTGGAAGTGATTACGCCGAATCCGAAGACGAGCGGCGGCGCCCGCTGGAATTATCTCGCGGCATGGGGCTACGCGCTCAAGCAGAACAACGGCGACGAAGCGAAGGCGCAGGAGTTCGTATCCGCGCTGTTCAAGAACGTGCCGGTGCTCGATTCCGGCGCTCGCGGTTCCACGACGACGTTCGTAGAGAAAGGCATCGGCGACGTGCTGCTCGCCTGGGAGAACGAAGCCTTGCTGTCCGTGAAAGAGCTCGGCCCGGATAAATTCGACATTGTCTATCCTTCGATCAGCATCCTTGCCGAACCGCCTGTGGCCGTAGTCGACAAGAACGTCGATAAGAAAGGCTCCCGCGCGGTTGCCGAGGGTTACTTGGATTACTTGTACACGGAAGAAGCGCAGAAGCTTGCCGCGGAGAACTTCTACCGTCCGCAGCTGATCTCGGTGGCGGAGCAATTCGCCGATCAATTCCCGGAGTTGACATTGCTGTCGATCGACGACGATTTCGGCGGCTGGGCTGCAGCACAGAAGAAGCATTTTGCGGATGGCGGCGTGTTTGACCAAATCTACGCGCCTGGCACGTAAGCCTATGGACGGGAGCTGACTCTACTTATGAAAAGTTCCGCATCAAGCAAGGCGAAGCCGCGCAGCATACTGCCCGGCTTCGGGATTTCCCTGGGATTTACCATTTTCTACTTAAGCGTGCTGGTCATCATTCCGCTTGCCGGCATCTTCGTGAAGACCTCCGGCATGACGCCGGGGCAGTTCTGGGACACGGTGGCGTCGGCACGCGTAATCGCATCCTATAAAATCAGCTTCATGACTTCATTTTTCGCCGCACTGATTAATCTCGTATTCGGACTTCTGATTGCCTGGGTGCTCGTACGCTATCGATTTCCGGGGAAAAAGCTGGTCGACAGCTTGATCGATTTGCCCTTCGCGCTGCCGACGGCCGTGGCGGGCATCGCGCTGACGGCGATTTATGCGCCCAACGGCTGGATCGGCTCCTTGCTTGAACCGCTTGGCATCAAGGTGGCGTTCACGCCGCTTGGCATTACATTGGCGCTTATATTCATTGGATTGCCCTTCGTCGTGCGGACGGTTCAGCCGGTCCTGCAGGATCTCGACAACGAAGTGGAGGAAGCAGCCGTCATGCTTGGCGCCTTCCGGCTGCGGACGTTCCGCAGGATCATCCTGCCGGAGCTGATTCCGCCGCTGCTGACGGGGTTTGCGCTCGCTTTCGCCAGAGGCATCGGGGAGTACGGCTCGGTCGTCTTTATCTCCGGCAATATGCCGATGAAGACCGAAATCGCTCCGCTGCTCATCATGACGAAGCTTGAACAATACGACTACAAAGGCGCGACGGCGATCGCCATGGTCATGCTGATCATTTCGTTCATTCTTCTGCTGCTGATCAATTACTTGCAATGGCGGAGCAATCGCCGCGTAATTACGGAATAGGGAGGCGCGAAAACGATGGCAGGTGCAGTTACCGTTCATTTAACCGAAAAATCGGCGCAGCGTCCCAAACATATCAATGAGTCCGCCGGCGTTCGAATCGTTCTGATCTCCGTCGCGCTGCTATTTTTAGTACTCATCGTGCTGCTTCCGCTCGTATCGATATTTACCGAAGCGTTCAAGCGGGGCGCGGAAGTGTATTTCGCAGCGCTGAGGGATCCCGACGCCGCGTCGGCGCTGAAGCTGACGCTAATGGCCGCCGTCATATCGGTTCCCCTCAACACGCTGTTCGGCGTGGCGGCCGCCTGGGCGATCAGCAAATTCAGGTTCAGCGGCAAAAACATCCTGATTACGCTTATCGATCTGCCTTTCGCCGTATCGCCGGTCATTTCGGGTCTTGTCTTCGTGCTCTTGTTCGGTGCGCAGGGCTTTCTGGGACCTTGGCTGTCGGATCACAACATCCAGATCATATTCGCCCTTCCCGGCATCGTATTGGCGACGACGTTCGTTACCTTCCCGTTCGTGGCGAGGGAACTCATTCCGCTGATGCAGGCGCAGGGCGTGCAGGAGGAAGAAGCTGCCGCAAGCTTAGGCGCGAAGGGATGGCAGATTTTTTGGCGGGTTACCTTGCCGAACATCAAGTGGGGCCTGCTCTACGGCATCATCCTATGCAACGCGAGGGCGATGGGGGAATTCGGGGCCGTCTCGGTCGTATCCGGCCATATCCGCGGCGAGACGAATACGCTGCCGCTTCATATTGAGATTTTGTACAACGAATATCAATTCTCGGCTTCATTTGCGGTCGCTTCCTTGCTCGTCATGCTGGCGCTCGTGACCCTTGTAGCGAAGAGTCTCATCGAATGGAAAACCGCTCAGAAAACGCCGAAGGGGGATGGCTAAAGATGCATATCGAGGTTCGCAATATCAGCAAAACCTTTCATGGCCACAAGGCTGTCGACAATGTCAGCTTCTCCATTGAGCGCGGCAAGCTGATTGGTCTGCTAGGGCCGAGCGGCGGCGGCAAATCGACGCTGCTTCGAATCCTGGCAGGGCTGGAGACGCCGGATTCCGGCGACATCTTCATCAATGGGAAGCGGGTTAACGACGTGCAGCCCCAGCTCCGCGGAATCGGCTTCGTCTTCCAGAACTACGCGTTGTTCAAGCACATGAACGTGTTTGACAATATTGCATTCGGGCTGACGATCCGCAAGGCGAGCAAAGCCGAAATCAAGACGCGGGTCGGCGAGCTGCTGGATTTGACCGGACTGCGCGGCTTCGAGCACCGGTATCCGCACCAGCTCTCGGGCGGCCAGCGGCAGCGCGTCGCATTCGCCAGGGCGCTAGCGCCGAAGCCCGACCTGCTGCTGCTCGACGAACCGTTCGCCGCCATCGACGCCAAGGTGCGCAAGGAGCTTCGCACCTGGCTGAAACAGCTCATCGGCACGCTCGGCATCACGTCGATCTTCGTCACGCACGATCAGGATGAAGCGGTCGAAGTGGCCGACGAAATGCTTATCGTGCAGAAGGGCAGGCTGGAGCAGCAAGGCTCGCCGGTCCATATTTATACCGATCCGCAGACGGCATTCGTAGCCGGTTTTATCGGCCATTCCACCGTCGTGGAGCAGCCCGAATCGCTGCGCGGCTTCGGGGGATCTTCGCTGACGGCGGGCGCAAAGGCGCTTATCCGTCCCGAGTTCGTCGAGGTCGGCCGCGAGCGGGAAATCCCGTTTCCGTCCGCAGCGGAGAAAGGGAAGGTACGCCATATCTTTTTCCGCGGGGCGCACTTGGAGCTCGACGTGGAGGTCGGCAGCAACCGCCTGTCCGCGCACCGTTCCTTGGACCAGGAGCCGTTGCAGCCTGGCGATGAAGTGTCCGTGCTAATACACCGTTTATACGTCATCTCAGATGAGTCGGCGACGATCGTGGAGAATCCGCTAAAAGTCGATCCGCTGCCCGTGCATATTTAAATTTATTTGGGAGGGATTTAAGATGGCAAAGCCAATCGTGCTGGATCAAGAATGGTTAGAGCGTATCGCAACGCAAGTGAATGGACTGGAGTACGGATCGGTACTCATTACGGTGCACGATGGCCGCGTCGTCCAAATCGACCGTACCGAGCGCAAACGCTTCGATGCGGCATCCGTCAAAACGCAGCATCGACAAGACCATAACAGCTCAGACAAGTTGAAGGCAGTTAACGGATAAAAAAAAGAGGTGCCGGGCCGCTCGTTCGCGAAAGATCGACGAGGGACCCGGCGCTTCTTCTGTTTGCGAGAAGGCCGGATTAGCGGTGCTGCGCAGCCGCCCGCTCCTGCTTCGACGCGGCAGCGGGCCAGAAGGCCGCGCGCCCGCAAAGCACGGTAAGGGCAGGCACGAGGAACGGCCGGACGATGAACGTATCGAGCAGCACGCCGATGGCGGTGACGGTGCCGAATTGAACGAGCACCTGAATCGGCAGCGTCGCAAGCACCGCGAAGGTGCCGGCTAGAATCAGGCCGGCGGAGGTGATGACCGAGCCGGTCTGCGAAACGCCTTCCTTGACCGCTCGCCGAAGCGGCATATTACGGGCTTTTTTCCAGATGCTTGCGATCATGAAGATGTTGTAATCCTCGCCCAGCGCAACGATAAACACGAAGGAATAGAGTGGGATCAATCCTTGAATCGCATCCGTGCCGAACATGTCATGCAGCACGATCCAGCCTAATCCAAGCGCGCTGAAGTAGGAGAGGAGAACCGTTGCGATTAAGTACAGCATGGCAACGACCGAGCGCAGATAAGCGAGCAGGAGAAGCGCAATCAGTATGATGATGGCAGGAATAAGGAGACGCGCATCCTTGCCGGTCGTTTGCTGCGTATCGTATTGTTCGGCTGTCTGCCCGCCGATCCAGACTCGGGTTTCATCGGCTTTATCCGGCTGTTCCAACGCGTCTTCGGCTGCTTGCCTCAAGTCGGGAATGTGTCCGATGGCCTCGTTCGAGTAGGGATTGACCGACAGTTCAACCTCGAAACGGAGCAGGTCCGTCATGGTGGCGCCTTTCACGGGCTCGGCAACGCTCTTGACGAAAGGCAGTGAGGCGAGCGTTGATCTGACGGATTCCGTTTGCTCTTCGGACTGCGATCGCACGATTACCTGAACCGGTGCCAGCCCGCCGGCGTTGAATCGATCCGCAATGAGCGCGAAGCCTTCCCTGGAAGGCGTATCCGCCGGAAACGACGAGAGCGTATCGAACGTGTATTTAATCTGCGTCGCGAAGACTACGCATAGAAGCAGGATCGCCGTCGTGACGAACGCGATTGTCTTTGGCCATCGGACTACGCTTTCGCCCAGCCGGTCGCCGAGCGTTGCCTTCGTGCGCGGAGCCTGAGCCGGCTTGTTTTTCTTCTTGGCATGGGCAAGCGCCATCTCGCGCGTCTTTGGAACAAACGGGTAGAAGGAGGCTCTGCCTAGCAGCGCCAGCAACGCCGGGACAAGCGTAAGGCTTGCGAGCATCATGATGAATATCGCCAAGCTGAACGGAATCGCGAAGCGCCGGATGCTCCCGAATTCGGCGGCGAGCAGCACGAGCAGGGAAATGACGACCGTCAGACCGCTCATCGCAATCGCGCCGGAGGAGCCGCTGAACGCCCGCTTAAGCGACGTATAGGTGCTCGCTTCTTCCTTCAGTTCGCTGCGGAATCTGGCAATGAGGAAGAGGCAGTAGTCGGTTCCGGCGCCGAACAGCAGCACGGTCATGATGGACAGGCTTTGCGAGTCGAACTCGATCCAGCCAAGATCGGCCATCCAGCCCAGCAGCGGCGTGATGGCGCCGTACGCGAAACCGACCGCGACGAGCGGAATGAGGGCGAGCACCGGCGAACGGTAGATGAGCAGCAGGAATAATAGGACTAGGAGCACGGTGGCCATGAGCAGGGAAACATCGGCGCTCTCGAATAATCCGGTCGCGTCGACTGCGATGCCGACGGGCCCCGAAGCGCGAACGGCAAGACCGCCGTCCTCCAGCTTCGTCCCGAACGGATTCGCTTCTTTGAAGATTGGCATGGCTTCCTGCTCCAGCCGTTCCAGCCCTGCTTTAAATCCGTCGCTTCCGGCATTCTTCTCGAAGAGGACCGGCTGCACGAAGGTGGTGCCGTCCGCGGAGACTTGCTGCTTCAGCGCGGGCAGCGGCAGCTTGTCGTGCGGGACAATTGCGATCTGATGCGGAACGGGGCTCGCGGCAAGCCGCTTCGCCAGCTTCTGAATGCCGGCTAGGTCTTCATCGGTCAATCCGGATGAACGATGCCAAGTCATGAGGGCGGGGATACCGTCCCCGGAAGGAAACTGCTCCGCGATCAGCCGCTCGGCTTGCACGGAAGGCTTGCTTGCATCAAAATTTGCGAGCGTATCATCTTTCAAGTCGGATGCTTTAGGCAGACCGATATTGAGCAGGGCTGCGGCGATCAGCCATACGGCGAGCGTCATCCATCTGCCTCTTCTGCCTATCGTCATGCGGGCGAGCTTCTCTAACCGGCTTTCCGTCATGCGAAGTAAACACTCCTTTTAATTTGCTTATCAAGCGATAAGCGAACCGTATAAAAAAAGCGGTTCCGGCCGCCCGCTACTCCGAAGGAGGCGGGGCGGCCGAAAGACCGTAAAGCAACACGTTGACGAGCATATGGGCTTGCGGCTCCCAGTCTTTCTGTCCGTTCTCGCCGGCGGCATCGGCACCGCCGCCTTGAGGTGCCGATGCGCCTGCAATAGCGGTCTGTGCGGAAGCCAGCGATTGATTGATCATGCCGAGCAGCATCCGGGCGGATTTCTCCGGGGTCATCCCGAACTGGGCTGAACTGCGGAGCTCCCCGCTGCGCTGCCCCTCCCCGAAGATATCGATCAACGGCACAAGGTAAGCGCTGCGCCACAGCTCGTAAATGATGCGCTGGGATTCCGCAGCGAGCTCGTGGCGGATATCGTGGAACATCCGGCTCAAGTCCTCGGGATGACTGGCCAGCATATAAGCGGTGAACCGATAAAGGCGTCCGCGCATATCGGGTTCGCTGCCGATCATCCGGCCGAGCGCGCTTCGGGTACCGTCGCATACGGACCGCATGACGTCCAGGTAAAGCGCCTGTTTATCCTTAAAATGGTGGTAGAGCGCCGGCTGGGTAACGCCGCATGCCTCGGCGATCAGGCGCGTGGAAACGGCGCGGTACCCCAGCTTCATGAACATCTCCTTGGCCGTGCGGATAATCATGGCGCGTGTTTCTTGGGACTGATTCGATCTGGAGGCTGCCATTCTAAACGGGTTCCTTTCAAAGGCTGACTTGATCTGCCTTGCTTATCACTTGATAAGATCATACAAGGAAGCGAACCGACCGTCAATCAGTCCATGTCCGGCTTGTGCTTGACGTAGCTTGCGCGCGCTTCGATCCGCTTATCCGCGCTCTTCTGCTGCCGCTTGCTGACGGACTGCTCCTTGCGCATCTGGTGTGCCAGCTCGCGGCCGGTTTTCTTGTAGCTCTCGTAGCGCCGCGCATCCAGCGCTCCGCTGCGCAGCGCTTCCTTCACGGCGCAGCCTTGCTCGGCTGCATGCCGGCAGTCGCGGAACCGGCAGCCTGCGGCGATTTCCTCGATGTCGGAGAAGGCCTCCTGCCAGCCGTCATCGGATTCCCATAGCTGCAGCTCTCGCATGCCGGGCGTATCCATCATGATAACGCCTCCGGGAAGAGGGAAGAGCTCGCGGTGCGTCGTCGTATGGCGGCCGCGGGCGTCATCCTCTCGGATGTCCTGCACGCGCTGCAGGTCACCGCCGGCCAGCCAATTCAGCAGCGTCGATTTGCCGACGCCGGAGGAGCCGGTTACGGCAATGGTACGGCCCTGCAGCAGATAAGGCGAGAGCGATTCGCGCCCTTCGCCGGTCACGGCGCTGACGGCGTGGACCGGTACGCCCGGCGCGGAGGCTTCCACCTCGGCGACGCGGCGCGCGGTGTCGGTACACAGATCGGCTTTCGTCAGCAGTACGACCGGCGTGGCGCCGCTTTCCCATGCGGCGACGAGGTATCGCTCGATCTTGCGGACGTTGAAGTCGCCGTTCAGCGCGTTCACGATGAACAACGTGTCGATGTTCGTACCGATCACTTGCTCTTCGGGCACGCTGCCGGCCGCTCTGCGGATCATGGCCGAGCGCCGCGGCAGTACGCCGTGAATGACGGCACGCTGCTCGCCCGGGAGCGTCTGCACGGCAACCCAGTCGCCGACGGCTGGAAACTCGCTGCGCGATGCGGCCTGGAACTGAAACTTGCCGCTGACCTCGGCAGCGTATTCGCCGGCTGCCGTCATGATGCGGTAGCGGTTCGTGAACTGCGCGACGACGCGCGCCGGCTCCAAATCCGTGCCGCCTCCGGCTGCCGCGCTTGCTGTGCAGCTCTCCCAGTAATCGTTCCAGCCGTAACGCTCGAGCGTGCCGGCAGAGATGGTTTCAACAGGTTGTTGATTCATGTTTACATTCAAATTCAAATAGATGTCCCCTTTATTGGTTGGATTGGATAGCAAAAAGACCGCAGGAAATAAGCTCCTGCGGTCTACGTTTTTGAAACGGTGGACGTCTCGAAACGGACACAAAAAAACCGCAAGAAACCGTAATGATACGGTCCCTTGCGGTTTAGCGGGCGATGGCGAACAAGCAGAGCAGGCCGTCTATTGCGACCCAACCTTCAGCTAGCTGCTATTCTCCCGTTCCTGTTCCGTCCGAGACCGATGCATACGCGACGACGATTGCAACTTGAACATTCATGAAATTCGCTGCCATTTCACATCAGCCTCCTTTGGGTATCGTTAGTTGTCATTCTATTCGCTTCCAGATCACTTGTCAACTCATTCCATTAAAATGGCCTTGCACCCGAACGATCGGGGCAAGGCCACGTTTATTACGAAATGATAAATTTAATAATCACCGCAACGGCGAAAATGACGAACAGCAGTGCAAAGAATCCGCCAAATCCGATCGCAACGTCGAACAGATCATCGCGCGGCTCCTCGTTCAGGTGTTCGCGAGGGTCTCTTACATTTTCCATTGTTTCGCTTCCTCCTTAGGCAACAACGATTGCTCCCCCTAGTATACCCAACTTCCAGAATAATTGTAAAGCCGGAGGTCGTGACAATTGTGAGGCGAAATTATGCGGCAAAGTCGCCTTTGTCCCGCAAGTACAACCGCAAAAAAGCGCGCGTTGTGGTACAATAAACGGTAGCCATGGGTCGGGAGGAGAACGAAAATGAAGGAGCAATCTAGAAGCGAATCGGCAGCCGATAAACGGCTATCCGAGGAGCGGATTCGCAGCAAGCTGGCGCTGCTGCCTGATCAACCCGGCTGTTACTTGATGAAGGACGCGGATGGCACCATCATTTACGTCGGCAAAGCGAAGGTGCTGAAGAACCGCGTGCGTTCGTATTTTAACGGCAGCCATAACGGAAAAACATTGCGGCTCGTATCCCAGATCCGCGATTTCGAATACATCGTAACGTCCAGCAACATGGAGGCGCTCATCCTGGAGTGCAATCTCATCAAGCAGTATCATCCGAGATACAACGTGCTGCTAAAGGATGACAAGACGTTTCCATACATCAAAATCACGAACGAAAAGCATCCGAAGCTCGAGGTTACGCGGCGCATCCTGAAGGATAAAGGCAAGTATTTCGGACCTTATCCAAACGCGTTCGCGGCCCAGCAGACGAAGAAGCTGCTCGACCGTCTGTATCCGCTGCGCAAATGCGGCACTCTGCCGGACAAGGTCTGCCTGTATTACCATATCGGGCAGTGCGTGGCGCCGTGCGAGTTCGAGATCGAGCCGGGCACTTACGAGAACATGGTGCAAGAGATTACCCGTTTTCTGAACGGCGGGCATGACGAAGTGAAGAAGACGCTGCAAGCGAAGATGGAATCGGCTGCGGAGATGATGGAGTTCGAGCGGGCCAAGGAATACCGCGATCAGCTCATCGCGATCGATGCCGTCATGGAGAAGCAGAAAATTACGCTCAATGACGCGATGGACCGCGACGTGTTCGGCTATGCGACCGATAAAGGCTGGATGTGCGTGCAAATCATGTACATGCGGCAAGGGAAGCTGATCGAACGGAGGGCGACCACGTTTCCGTATTACGGCACGGCCTATGATGACTTCATGACGTTCGTGACCCAGTATTACTCGGAAAATCCGGCGCTGCCAAAAGAGATTTTCCTGCCGACGCCGCCTCAGGAAGGGGGGCCGGAAGCAGCTGCCGCCGCCGTTCAGGAAGCGAAGGCGGAATATACCGCAGCTGCCGCCGATTCAGCCGTGCTTGCGGCTTCCGCCGAGCACCAGGGCGAAGAGCCAGGCGAAGAGCAGGGCGAGCCTGAAGCGGGTACGATCGAAGCCGAGCTGCGCAGCTCGCTGCAGAAGTGGCTGAAGGTGAAGGTGTTTATGCCGCTTCGGGGGCGCAAGCGCGATGTCGTTGCGATGGCGGTGAACAATGCGAAGGTGACGCTGGAAGAGAAGTTCAAGCTGATCGAACGGGACGAGGAGCGCACGTTCAAGGCGTCGGAGAGCTTAGCGGAGGCGCTTGGCATGCCGCAGGTTCGCCGCATCGAAGCGTTCGACAATTCGAACATCCAAGGGACGGACCCGGTATCGGCAATGGTGGTGTTCACGGACGGGAAGCCGGACAAGAAGGAATACCGCAAATATAAAGTCAAGACGGTCAAAGGTCCGGATGACTACGAAACGATGCGGGAAGTGATCCGGCGCCGCTACGAGCGGGTGCTCAAGGAGGAGCTCGCGATGCCGGATCTGATCATCGTGGACGGCGGACGCGGCCAAATTTCGGCCGCGCTCGATATTCTCGAGAACGAGCTCGGCTTGATGGTGCCGGTGTGCGGCCTTGTCAAGGATGCCAAGCACAAGACCGCCCAGCTGATGACGGGCGATCCGCCGGAGGTGGTGCCTCTGCCGCGAGACAGCCAGGAGTTCTACCTGCTCCAGCGCATCCAGGATGAGGTACACCGTTTCGCCATTTCATTCCACCGCGAACAGCGGGGCAAATCGATGGTAGCCTCGAAGCTCGACTCTATCCCGGGCATCGGAGAGAAGCGCCGTACGGCGCTGCTGAAGCATTTTGGCTCGATCAAGAAAATAAAAGAAGCCGGAATCGAAGATTTCCGGCCTCTGTCGATCGGCGAGAAGCTCGCCGCGCAAATCATTGAAGCGCTGAGGGAGGAACCGTGACAAACGGTTTCGGCCCTCTTTTTTTATCTACATAGCGCATTAGCCATGCAATCGGAATCGGCAGAACAATATAGACTATGCCCAGCAGAATATGGCTGGCGGAGCCCATGAACATGAGCGAGATCGCCATCATGACGCTGTCGAAAATCGCGTGCGCGAACAGCACCGTAATGAAGCCGTACCGCAGGAAAAGGAAGCTGAAAATCAAGCCGATCACCGTAAGCTCCAGCAGCCTGGTAGTGGACGGGAAGATCGGATAGGTGACATGCCCAAGCGCCCAAATAATCGTTGGAATGAGCGAAGCGACAAAGGAATTTCGGAACCATCGCTTCATGAGCCCGATGCCGAAGAGCCGGTATACGGCTTCCTCGGAAATGGCCGCGCACCACGCAAGAACCGGAAACAGCCAAGGCGCCGCCAAATTATAAGGAGACTGGGTGACGTCGGTCGTTGACCAGGAGCCGTTGACCTGCATCAGGATGATGAAGATGACCGTCTGCAGCCCAAGCAGCATGAACGCGGTTAAATACCCGAGCCACATGCTGCGCCATACATGCTCGCCATAGCCCGGCTGGCCGAACCGCGGCCATAAATTCCGGCCCATTCCCTGCCATAAGCCGTCGCCGCCGACGAGGGAGAAGTATACGGAAAGTCCCATAATGACCGTAATCAAGCAGGTGACGATGACCGCGACGAGCGCCATCGCATCCGCATTCGCGATTTCGCCGTAGCTTGCAATGATGCCGTCCGTCAGATTGAAATCGTTCGCGAGATACATCGCCAGAAAGAGGACGGACAGCACGATGCCACGGACAAAAGACGTATGCTTGCGATAAAGAGATGCATAGACGATGGCCAAAATAAACAAGACGAAGGAAAGAAACAAGCTTCCGATTGTGGATAAATAGTTGGCGAGCCGCTTCTGGTTGCTGACGTAGCTCGCGTAGTCGGCCGGAACCTTGAACTGCGGCTTGTAAGCGGAAATGAACACATTGCCGTTCGGAAGCTTCTCGCCCCGAATGCTCAGTGTCAGCTTGGCGTTTCCGATCGACGTATCCGCCACATCATACCAAATTTGTCCCTTCTCGGGGTCCACTTTACTTTGCTTCAAGGCTGATTTGACGAAGCCTTTGGAAACCGCAAAGGCCAGCGCCGTATCCGCGAGCTCCTTCTCTGGAGCCGGTTCGGCGGACTCTTCATTGATGCGGTTCCAAGCGACGACGGTTCCTTTCTGCATATGGACATAGACGAAAACTTCGCTCCTGTCCGGCATTTTTGCCGTTACCTGGTAGGTATCGGTCGGAAAATTCGCATCGTATTTCTTCTCATAGCTGCGGGTGAGCTTATTTTTCTCCAAGTAGCCGTAGAGCAGGCTGTCGGATTGATGGACGCCATGAACGCCTTCCGGCACCGTCTGGAATTGCTTCTTAACGAATGCAGCAGCGGCCTCCTCGGCGGCTTCCCGCTCAATGACCGGCTCGCTGTTCGTGCCGAAAAACGATTCGGCTGTCGAAGGGATGATCTGGATGAGCAAATAAGTAAGTAGGCCGATGCCGGCGAGCCAGGCATACATTTTCCAATTGGGCCTCAGTTGAATCGTGTTCATGGGGCACCCCGTTCTTAGTTAGAATAATGATTACCGTCTATTCATTACCTTAACATAAACGAGACAATATTATCCATCTGAAAGCAGGGGAACAACGGCTTGCGCGTATCGGATTGTCTTGGATTTCTAGATTTGAACAGGTATAATGTGCATCATTGGCGGGCAATGGAAACCAATATTTTATTCATGCGTATGGAATATGCGTCATGATTTTTGTTTATAGGAGCGTTACCTCGTTATCATCAACCTATTGTACAAGACCGCTTCCGCATTCGGAACGGCGGGACAGGCTCGGCCCTCGCGCGAAGCAAGGTCATTACCGGCATCCAGAAGGCAAAATCACCGTTGGACGGGAGTTAAATCAATTATGAAAAGCAACCAATTTGTCATTATCGGTCTTGGCCGTTTCGGCTCGAGTCTGGCCCGCGAGTTAATTCAGCTGGGGTACGACGTGCTCGGCATCGACAAAGACGAGGAAGCGGTACAGGATATGAGCCAGGAGCTTACGCATGCCGTTGTGGCGGATTCCACCGAGGAAGAGGTGCTTCGCTCGCTTGGCGTCCGTAATTTCGACTGCGCCGTTGTTTCGATTGGAGACGACATTCAGGCGAGTATCATGACCGCGATTTTGCTCAAGGATCTAGGCGTGAAGAAAGTCGTGGCGAAGGCTATGACCGAGCTCCATGGGCGCGTCTTGGAAAAAATCGGCGTCGACCGCGTCGTCTACCCGGAGCGAGACATGGGCATCCGCGTTGCGCATCAGCTGGTTTCGCCGAATTTGCTGGATTATATCGAGCTTTCTAAGGACTACACAATCGCCGAGCTGGCCGTGCCGAAGTGCTTGAGCGGCAAATCGCTGCAGGATTTGAACCCGCGCGCCCGGTTTGGCTGCAGCATTGTTGCGATCAACAAGCCGAAGGGCATTATCATTGCGCCTACCGGCAATGACGTGCTCACCGAAAAGGATGTAATGGTCGTCATCGGTACGAATCAGCAGATCGAAGAGTTCGAAGATGCGGTCATTCGGTAAACGCCGGCAAGATGGGCTTGTAAAGCCCGTATTCGCCTCCGCATGGCCCGACCGCTCATCCCGCTGGACGCTGCGCGAGATGGCCTTTATGGTCTGGGTGCGGGAAACCGGCGTCATCCCGGCCGCGCTTTCCGGCATGTTGGCGGGAATGGGCGTGAAGCATGCGGATATAATAGCGTCGATTACCTTCATGGCGATCATGCTGACCATCCTGCTGCAGGCCAGCACAACCGCTTGGATGGCACGCAAGCTCGGCTTGGTATTGGATACGGAAAATGGCAAACAATAAAGGACAGAACCGATTTCGGCTTCTGTCCTTTGTTGTTGATTGGGAAGAGTTGAGCTTTTTCGAGGAACTGTAGCAGCCTTCCGCTAACGAATCGTATTATGCTTATTTTGCTGAAACCAGCTTGATTTCTAGGCTAACGAACTACAGAAACGTTATTGTGCCGGAATCAGGTGCTTCGAGGGCTAAATTGTGCGAATAACGTCTCTCAGGATCGTTACCATTTCGAAAGCGGGAAATCTTTACAAATAAAGACTGTGAGGTTCGTTAGGCAGTCAAACCGGCGGAACGAGCTGTTGCGAAGCGGATAAACCGCACGGCTCATTTGCCCCCTCCCCAAAGCAAGCAAATAAGCGCGGGGAAGCGGGTTGATGCGAAGCAAAGGATGAAGATGGTTTGGGCAAGTGGAAGGGGAATCCGTTGGAGAGCGTCAGCGTCGCCTTTGAAGTCAGGAATATACCGCAGCGTGTATCATTCAATATTCCTGACTTCAACAGCGACGGAAACGGATCCCCTGAACGCAGTCCAAATCCACTTCTTCATCCAACTGCGCAGCAGCTCCCAAACCGCTATACACGCTTATAATGCGCCGCGATCTCATCGATCCATAGTCTTACAGCCGGACTCAAGCCCTCCGAATGCGCATGGATGAGCGAAGTCGTACGCTTGGCATCGACGAGCTCGCGGATGGGAACCGAGAGGAGATCGTTATCCTCAAGCATCTCGGCGCGCAGATAGGATTTGGGCAGCAGCGTAGCGGCTCGGCAAGTATGGAGCAGCCGAAGGATGGCCTCGAACGAGTCGATTTCCATGCGCACATCGGGGAGCAAACGGTATTTTTCGAACAGCTCGTCGGTAAGGATGCGGTACCAGGTGCCTTTGGAGAACAATATCATGGGAAGCGCGTTTAAATCGGTAATAACAGGCAAGCCTTTATCCATGACGAAGTGATTGCGCGGCAGTACCAGCACGAGATGGTCGTCGAACAGCGGCACGCATTTCAATTGCGGATCGTCGATACGCGAGGCGACGATGCCCAGATCGGCTTTGCGCTCGCGGACAAGCGTGACGATCTCATGCGTTTTGCCGGTGATGGCTTTGATGTCGAGCTCGGGACTGCGGGCGGTGAGCGCCTGAATCAGATCGGGCAGCGTGGATTGCAGCGTAGTCAAGCTGGCGCCGATCGTTAAGGTGGATCGGCCTGCGCTTTTATACTCCGCCACCAAATTCAGAAATCGCAAATGCTGCTGGCGCGATTCTACGGCGTACTCGTATGTCAGCTGACCGATTCGGGTCAACTCGAGCCGCTTGCCGACTCGATTGAAGAGAAGCGCGCCGAGGTCCTGCTCGAGCTTGGCGATTTTGCGGGAGAGGGCGGGCTGCGACAGATTCAGAGCCGCCGATGCTTTGTTCATGCTGGATTGCTCCACCACAACGGCAAATACATGCAGTTCATCTAACAAACGAAATCACCTTGACTTTCTCTCTATATGCACAATAGTTATAACATTTAATGAATAATATGCAATTCCATTATAAGCTCAAAAGGAGTATTATGTGTACTGGAAGACATGAAAGCGAAAGTCTTTAATTTATTGACGCCCTGTAGGGCTAGAGTTACAATGGAGAATGGTTTTGGCGAATTATGGCGAATGCACCCCACAGTTTTGAAAGGAGAACGTACAAGTTATGAAAGGAAATTCGTATTTATCGCGCAAGATCCACTCTTTACTCGGAGTAATTCCGCTCGGTCTGTTCATCATCGAACACATGGTGACGAACTATTCGGCTTTTGAGGGCGGAGCAGAGGGGTTTTCGGATAGCATCAAGTTTTTGAATGATCTCCCGCTCGTGTTCTTCCTCGAACTGTTCGGCATTTGGCTGCCGCTATTGTTCCACGGCGTGTACGGATTGTATGTTGCTTATCAATCGAACGTGAACACCGGACGCTTCCAATACGGCCGCAACTGGGCTTTTGCGCTTCAGCGCATCACCGGTGTTATTACATTCATTTTTGTCTTCTGGCATCTTTATCAAACGCGCTTCCAAGTCATGATCGGCGAAGTGAAGCATGAAGAGCTTGGCAACCTGATGCATGACATCGCGAGCAACGGCTTCTATTTCGTTCTGTATATCATCGGTGTCCTTGCAGCGACATTCCACTTCAGCAACGGAATGTGGGCATTCCTGGTCAGCTGGGGCATTACGATCGGCCCGCGCGCGCAGCGCATCTCCTCGTTCATTTGGATGGGCGTATTCGTCATCGTAGCGGTTATGTTCCTGCTGTCGCTTGGCGCGTTCCGCGGCGATGAATTTAAAGAAGCGGCATCTGCTGCTCTGCAATTGACGAATCTCGTTTAAGTTTGAGACAAGGAGCGAAAGTGTAATGGCTAAAAACAAAATTATTGTCGTTGGCGGCGGTCTCGCCGGCCTAATGGCTACGATAAAAGCGGCGGAAGCGGGCGTTCATGTCGATTTGTTCTCGCTTGTGCCGGTAAAACGTTCGCACTCCGTGTGCGCGCAAGGCGGCATTAACGGCGCGGTTAACACAAAGGGCGAAGGGGACTCCACCTGGGAGCACTTCGATGATACCGTATACGGCGGCGACTTCTTGGCGAACCAACCGCCGGTTAAAGCGATGTGCGACGCAGCGCCGGGCATTATCCACTTAATGGACCGGATGGGCGTTATGTTCAACCGTACGCCGGAAGGCTTGCTCGATTTCCGCCGATTCGGCGGCACGCAGTACCACCGTACCGCTTTTGCGGGCGCAACGACGGGCCAGCAGCTGCTGTACGCGCTGGATGAGCAAGTTCGCCGTTGGGAAACGGCGGGTCTTGTCACGAAACGCGAGCACTGGGAGTTTATGGGCTCGATTCTGGATGACGACGGCGTTTGCCGCGGCGTATCCGCTCAAGACCTGCGCTCGATGGAAGTACATACCTTCGCTGCGGACGCGGTTATTTTGGCGACCGGCGGCCCTGGTATTATTTTCGGCAAAACGACGAACTCCGTCATCAACACAGGTACTGCGGCGAGCGCGGTTTACCAGCAAGGCGTTCATTACGCGAACGGCGAGTTCATTCAAATTCACCCGACCGCCATTCCGGGCGACGATAAGCTTCGTTTGATGTCGGAGTCGGCGCGCGGCGAAGGCGGACGGATCTGGACGTATAAAGACGGCAAGCCTTGGTACTTCCTAGAAGAGAAATATCCGGCATACGGAAACCTCGTGCCGCGTGATATCGCGACGCGCGAAATTTTCTCCGTCTGCGTCGACCAGAAGCTCGGCATCAACGGCGAGAACATGGTTTACCTCGATCTGTCGCATAAAGATCCGAAGGTATTGGATGTTAAACTCGGTGGCATCATCGAAATCTATGAGAAATTCATGGGCGATGACCCGCGCAAAATCCCGATGAAAATCTTCCCGGCTGTTCACTACTCGATGGGCGGCATGTGGGTCGATTACAACCAAATGACGAATATTCCCGGCTTGTTCGCTTGCGGGGAGTGCGAATATCAATATCACGGCGCGAACCGCCTCGGCGCGAACTCGCTGCTATCCGCGATTTACGGCGGTATGATTACCGGACCAAAAGCGGTTGAATACATCAAAGGCCTTAAGAAATCGGCTGAAGATATTTCCTCGACGGTGTACGACCGCGAGAAGAAGGCTCAAACCGACAAATACGAGAGCATCCTGAACATGAGCGGGACGGAAAATGCGTACGTTCTGCACAAGGAGCTCGGCGAATGGATGACCAACAATATGACGGTTGTCCGCTTCAACAACAAGCTTCTAGAAACGATCAACAAAATCAAAGAGCTGAAGCAGCGCTACCGTAACATCAATATCAACGACACCGCGCGCTGGAACAACGCCGGCGTAGCGTTTACGCGCCAGCTGTGGAACATGCTTGAGCTGTCCGAAGCGATGACGCTTGGCGCGCTGATGCGCAATGAGAGCCGCGGCGCTCACTATAAGCCGGAATTCCCGGACCGTAACGACGAAGACTTCCTGAAAACGACGAAGGCGACATGGACGCCGGAAGGCCCTGCTATCTCGTACGAAGACGTCGATGTATCACTCATTAAACCGCGTAAGCGCGACTACTCGAAGGATAAATAAGAAAGGAGAATCACGATGGCGGAAACGACAGTGGCATCAAAAACAGTTAAACTGATCATTACGCGTCAAGACGCTCCGAACGCTCAGTCGTATACAGAGGAGTTTGAAATTCCATACCGCCCGAACATGAACGTAATCGGCGCTCTAATGGAAATCCAGCGTAATCCGAAGAAGAAAGACGGCCAGGCGACAGCACCGGTATGCTGGGAATCGAACTGCTTGGAAGAGGTTTGCGGCGCGTGCTCCATGGTCATCAACGGCAAACCGCGTCAAGCGTGCAGCGCGTTGATCGACAAGCTTGAGCAGCCGATTCGCCTGCAGCCGATGAGCACCTTCCCGGTTGTCCGTGACCTTGTCATCAACCGTGAGCGGATGTTCAACGCCCTGAAGCGCGTAAAAGCCTGGATTCCGATCGACGGCACCTACGATCTCGGTCCTGGTCCGCGTATGGCGGAAGCGAAGCGCCAGTGGGCGTACGAGCTGTCCAAATGCATGACTTGCGGCGTCTGCTTGGAGTCTTGCCCGAACGTCAACGACCGCAACAGCTTCATCGGTCCTGCGGCGATTTCGCAAGTACGTTTGTTCAATGCTCACCCAACCGGTGAAATGAACGCGGCCGAGCGTCTGGAAACGCTAATGGAGGACGGCGGCATCGAGGGCTGCGGCAACTCGCAGAACTGCGTGCGCTCCTGCCCGAAAGGCATTCCATTGACGACGTCGATTGCGGCGATCAACAAAGATACGACGAAGCATTTGTTTAAGAAATGGCTGGGGATGTAAAATAAGGCTCCCGTGGTGGGGCACTTCGCACAGGTATTCCGATTTGCGCTCCCGTGGTGCTTCGCACCAAAGTGTCTCAAATTCGGAATACCTGTTGCTGCGTTTCCGCACCAAAGTCGCCCGGTTTTACAACCATGGGCGGCAGAGATCGGCTCCTTTGCTGGAAGGCACTGCATGCAGGCATGACGACTCGTCGCTCCCGTGGTGCTGCGCACCAAAGTCGCTCCGAACCGTCATGCCTGCGGCATACCGTTTCCGTGCTAAAGTCGCAAAAAAGCGTGCAAAAACCCGTGCACGCTTTTTCTTATATACAAAAAGCAAAAAAGCTGCCGTATATCACGGCAGCTTTTAACACCAGGTTTCGCCCCAATCTTGAATCGATTGGATAACGGGCTCTAGTCCCCGTCCTTTTTCGGTTAATTCATATTCAATTCGAACCGGCATCTCCGGATAAACGTTACGTTTAATAATGTCGAATTGCTCGAGCTCTTTCATCCGGTCGGTCAGCATTTTATCGCTCATCTCCGGGATTTGCTCTTTCATTTCCTTGAACCGCTTCGGTCCGCCCAACAGCACGCGAACGATCATCCCGGTCCATTTCTTGCCGAGCAGCTCGGTTGCGCACTCATACTTTGGGCACATTTTGGAATAATCCACGTTATCACCCCGCTTTCGATGATTCTATTGTAGCACAGGACCTTTTTAAAAGGGAGGGCATTTCGCCAAGTTCGGACAAATGCTTTTAATTCATTATATACTATAATAAAGTTAGTTGCATCTGTAAGGAATTTATTTACAAATTACTTATAAAGTATTCGGGCGCAGCCGAAATAAATGCTAGGACATTATAAAAAACAATCTATTCGATGATGTAGAGGTGTGCCGGATGACGGATAATTGGGGATTCTATGAACGCCGGACTGAGTCGGAGCAGCTTCGCGTGCTGATCAATGCCGGTTACAAAGGGCGTGCGCCGCTGACCGGATATACCGATTTGCTCTCGATTACGATAAATCTCTATCCGGTCCGAGCGCATAACCGATCGAACCGGGAATTCGTGAAGCAGCTGGAGCAGTTGGAGTCCATGCTGGAGAAATGGCTGGGCAGCAAGGAAAGTGAGGCCATTTATATCGGTCGGATCAATGCGGCGACGCGGCTGGAGTTTTATTATTATACGAAAGGCGGCAAGCCGGATCACCCTGCGATTAATGCTTGGCTGTTGCAAAATTGGCCGTTTCGGGCACAAGTGTACCGCAAGGAGGATCCGCAGTGGGATTTTTATCGATTCTTGCTGCCGGATGAGCTTGAGGAAATGTTCGTACATAATGCACAGATGATCTATGCGCTCATCCATAAAGGCGACAATGTAGGCGAGCCGAGAATCGTTTACCATTGGCTGCAGTTTCGGGATGACGGGGACCGGCATGAAATCGTACCTGTACTTGAGGAGCTCGGCTACGTAATCGAGAAGGAGAAGGAGGGCAGGCCCGAGCACGGCTACCCGTATCCGCTCGTTATTAGCCGTTATGAAGATGTCAGGCTCGATACGGTAAATGAGCGGGTTCGCGAGCTTCATGCTTTGTTGGCCGGAAGCGGCGGACGCTACGACGGCTGGGGCTCTGTGATAAAGCTGTCTGCCGCCGGACGGGTCCGACGGTTTATTCGCCGTCGGTACAGCGCCATCGAAACAGCGCTGCGCAAAGCTTTCGCAGGACGCAACTCTTGAACCTCGTTTACATCCGAATCAGGACAAGACCCGCAATCGTGAGCGCGAAAGCGACAGTCTGATAAACATTCAAACGTTCGCGGTAAAGCAAGATGGCACCCGCGGCAACGACCAGGCTATTGGCGGCGAAGATCGGGCCTGCGATATTGGCGCGTCCCGTTTCAAGCGCGATGGCGTAGAGCTGCAGGCCCCCATAAGAAAAGAGGCCGGCGACAAGCCCCCATTTCATGCCGATGGACAGGGAACGCAGCGATCGCCGCATGATGGCAGCGGTACCTGCCCGGGCAGCTGCCGGCAATCCGCCTAGCGATGTTTGGCTGCTCCATTCGCGCTGCGAAGCCGCTGCAAACCATAATACGGACAGGCCGTAAGCGGCGAAGAGAATCGGAGCGCTTTCAAGTCCCAGATCGCCTGTGACCTTTAACCCGCCGTTGCGGACGGCGAACAGCACGATGCTAACGCCGATATAGAAATACCATCTGGGCTTAATGCGCGTCTCTTTCGTTTTGCCTCGGATCGATACGAGCACAATCGCAAGCAGCAGCAAGATAATGCCGCCCAGCTCGGTTACGGACAGCGCTTCGCCGTAGACGAACGTGCCGAGCGCGACGACCAGAAGGATATTCATGTTCGTCAGAGGAGAGGTGAGGCTCGCCGGTCCCCATTCCAGCGCTTTCATGAACAGGGCGTTCCCTAGTGCGGATCCGGCGCCGATCAGCAGCCCTGCAATCCAAACCCGCGGGTCGGAAAGCGAGCTCACCAGCGTATGCTGCATGGCGGCATGGATGCCAAAGCCGAAAGTCCCTGAAATATAAAGGCCCAGAAGCAGGAATGCGGACGAACCGCTCTGCATCTGGGACACCTTCATCCACCATCCGGCTAATCCGAACAGCACCGCACTGCCAACGGCAGCCGCAAACCACATGAAAACACACCATCCTGCACTTCAAATTTGTTACACAATTGAAATCGTTCTGTTACAGTCCCATTACAATGCGGGGGTATGATAAATGCAAGACCCCCTTTTGATTATATATGACTTTGGACCTGCCGCGTGCAGGTCCACTTTTTTATAACGGGACACTGACAGGCTTCTTGTTCTTGTAGTAAAACCATTCCGAGAAACCGATTTCCTTCAGCCTCTTCGCAACAAGCGCCCAATCGTCGCCGACTCGGCTCGGCTTGTGGGCATCGGAGCCGAACGTTACGGTAACGCCGAAGTGATGCGCGCGCTCAAGGATCGCATCGGACGGATACCAACCGCCGACGTCTTTTGTCTTGCCGGACGTGTTAATTTCAATGGAAACGCCGCTATCCGCGATCGACTTCAAGCAGTCGTCTATGGCATCATCCGCCGAAAGAGCGGAGAAGGCCGGGTAGTACCCCTTCATGGCATCGATGTGGCCGAGAATCTGAAACATGCCGCTGCGGGCGGATTGTCCGATAAGATCGTAATAATGGCGTTTTTCATCGATTTTCTGGGCTTCGTTCAGTTTTTTCCAACGGTTGCGGTTAAAAATGCTTACCCCGCGCGTTTTGTGGACGGAACCAATGATGTAGTCGAACGGATACTGAGCGTAGACGTCTCCGTACACCTTCGCATGCTCCGGGAAGAAGTCCGACTCCACGCCGAGAAGCACGTCGATTTGGCCTTCATACTTGGCTTTCAGCCGAAGCACTTCCTTGATATAGTTGACGAAATCGCTCTTTGCCATCGCGATGCCGGGGCTCGGCTGATCCTCGCTGCTCGCGAAGTACGGGGAATGATCCGAAATCCCGATGACGTTCAGGCCGGCATTAATGCCTGCTTGAATATACGCTTCGATATCATCGTCCGCATGGCCGCATCGGAAATGGTGCGTATGTAAGTCAAACTTCACGTGAATCTCCTCCTACTCGCTGCTTATGAATTGATCTTCAGGCATGCCCTTCAAATCGCTCAAAAACTGCTGCATTGCCGAGTTGATGTACCTGCCCGACTTATAGACGAGACCGACCGGATGGCTCATGTCCAGCTCGTTGACTTTTATCCGATTCAGCGTGCCGAGGCGCACCTCATTTGCGATGGATAGCTTGGAGACGACCGCCGCGCCTAGATTGATTTCGACCATCCGCTTCACTTCCTCGCTGCTCGAGAGCTCCATCACGATGTTCGGCTGCAGATTGAATCTGCGGAAAATTTGATCCAAGAACCGTCGTCCTAATGTATCCGGAGAGAGCATAATCATGGGTATGTCCTTGAGCGACTCTACGGTAGTATGCTTCAAATGGGCCATTGGATGCTCGGGCGCAACGACGAGTTCATACGTGTCATAATACAGGATCGAAGTTTCCACGTTCGGATTACGCTCCGACAGGTAGGTGATGCCGATATCGACGGTACCGTTCTCGACGCTTGCCATGACGCCGGATGACGGCATGGAATGAATGGTCGTTTTGATGAGCGGAAATTGGTCTTGAAAGTAAGACAGCACCCGCGGCAAAATCTGAATCGCGATGGAAGAGGTAGTGCCCAGCACGATATGGCCTTGCGGCGTCTGACTCAGGTCAGAGAGCTTCTGTTTCAGTTCTTCTACGATAGTCAATATTCGCTCGGCGTGATCAAGGAACACTTGGCCGCGGTCCGTTAACGTGACGGGTTGATTCCGGTCGACTAGAACCGTCTTAAACTCATCCTCAAGGCTTTTGATTTGGGCGGAAACAGCCGGCTGCGTCAGATTGAGCAGCTCACCCGCTTTACGAAAGCTCATCGTGCGTGAAATGGTCAGCAACGTTTCAAGCTGGTTGATGTTCACGGAATCCCTCCTTCAGCGATCAAAGATTTTTATCACACCTATTTGTTAGTATAAAGGAAAAACGGCTGTTCGGCAAAAAATTGCATAGTTCTAGGAAAATCCCGTTACGATCAGGAGCAGGATTCAACTGATGCATTGTCGAATGATGGTGTGACTGAAAGTTTAATCGCCATAAAGGAGCGAATAGAATGAATCCGAAGGCAGTGCGCAGTTGGATGATGTACGATTGGGCCAATTCCGCGTTCGTTACGACCATCATGGCCGCGGTGATGCCGATTTACTACAAGACGGTCGCAGGGGCTGATTTGGCTGGAAATACGGCGGAGAACTATTGGGGGTATACGCAAACCATCGCGATGATCTTCGTTGCGCTGCTATGCCCGGTTATGGGGGCGATTGCAGACTACTCCGGCTCCAAGGTTCGTTTCTTGTCGGTGTTTATGTTTATCGGCGCGTTTGCGACGATTGCGATGGCCTTGGTCGGGAATAACGACTGGCTGCTCGCGTCCATTCTTGTCGTTATCGGCACAATCGGTTATGCCGCTTCGAATACGTTTTACGACGGGTTGATTACGGAGGTGTCTACGCCGGAGACGCTAAATGCCGTCAGCAATAAAGGTTATGCCATGGGCTACTTGGGCGGCGGGCTGCTGCTGCTAGTCAACCTGGTCATGATCGAGAAATGGAAGTTGTTCGGTTTTCCGGACAAAACGTTCGCTACGCAGACCGTGTTCGTCACTGTGGGCATCTGGTGGATTCTGTTCTCGATTCCGATCATGCGCAACGTCAGGGAGACGGCCAGAGGGACGGCCGCCGGCTTCGGCGACATGATGCAGCGCGGCTTGCAGCGCATCGGCAATACGATGAGAACGCTTAAGCACTATCCGGAGCTGTTAAAATATATGGCGTCTTTCTGGTTCTTCAATGACGGCATCAGCACCGTCATCGTAATGGCGACCATTTACGGCAGCGGTATCGGAATCGAGACGATGGACTTGATTGCCGCGCTGCTCATTACGCAATTTGTCGGCTACCCGAGCACGCTGCTGTTCATTAAGTTCGCGAACCGGATCGGGATGAAGAACTCGCTTTACTGCTCGCTGACCGTATACGTTATTATCGTGCTGCTCGGCTACTTTATGACGAGTGCGCTGCATTTCTATGCGCTGGCGATCATGGTCGGATTCGTGCAGGGCGGCAGCCAGGCGACGGCGAGGTCGCTTTACGCAACGCTGGTTCCTCCGTCCCGGACAGCCGAATTTTTCGGCTTCCTGAGCTTGTCGAGCAAGTTCGCCGCGGTGGCGGGACCGTTCGTGTTCTCCGTCGTCGGCACGATAACCGGCTCTAGCCGGCTTGGCATATTGGCGCTGCTGGCGTTCTTTATCATCGGCATCGCACTGTTGTTCTATGTGAATTTTGACAAAGGCCGGAAGGAAGCATTGGCGAGCGAAGCCGTGTAGCCGGCGCAGTAATAAAGGAATGGCAGGAAACACCGCTTGAATGTGAATTCGAGCGGTGTTTTTTTGTTTGAGGAGCAGAAGTGCTCCGGGAGCACCTCATCGCGCAAAAAGCTTCGAATTGAGCGAAAGAGGTGCTCTAGGAGCGCTTCATCGCGCGAAAAGCTTCGAATTGAGCGAAAGAGGTGCTCCGGGAGCGCTTCATCGCGCGAAAAGCTTCGAATTAAGCGAAAGAGGTGCTGTGGGAGCACCTCATCGCGCGAAAAGCTTCGAATTAAGCGAAAGAGGTGCTGTGGGAGCACCTCATCGTGCGAAAAGCTTCGAAAGAGGTTCTCCGGGAGCACTTCATCGCGCAAAAAGCGGCGAATGGAGAGAAAGAGGTGCTGTGGGAGCACCTCATCGCGCGAAAAGCTTCGAATTGAGCGAAAGAGGTGCTCTAGGAGCGCTTCATCGCGCGAAAAGCTTCGAATTAAGCGAAAGAGGTGCTCCGGGAGAACCTCATCGCGCAAAAAGCGGCGAATGGAGAGAAAGAGGTGCTCCGGGAGAACCTCATCGCGCAAAAAGCGGCGAATGGAGAGAAAGAGGTGCTCCGGGAGCACCTCATCGCGCGAAAAGCTTCGAATTGAGCGAAAGAGGTGCTGTGGGAGCACTTCATCGCGCAAAAAGCGGCGAATGGAGAGAAAGAGGTGCTGTGGGAGCACCTCATCGCGCGAAAAGCTTCGAATTGAGCGAAAGAGGAAGGTGTACAATGTCAGCCATTGAACAATTTATTTAAAGAAGGTATAATAAACCAATAATTCCGAACTGGTGTTCGGAATCCGATGATAACTGCTTAGTCAGTCTTCTGGAGGTGCAGGAATGAAAGGTACCACGCATTTAGCAATAGGTGCTGCCATTGGCGTCGTTGCGGCGGCAACGCATCCAATAACGGTCACGAACGCGGCAGCTTTTATTCTTGTTGCCGCATTTTCAGCTTTAAGCGCGGATTTGGACGGCACGAATCTATTGAGCGGAAAGCTCAGCAAGGCGGCCAGGCTGATTCGGGTCCTGATGCTTTGGGGCGGTGTATTCGCGGCAGGCGCAACGGCTTATTTGTACGCGGCAAAAGCAATCTTTTATCCGTATTTGTCCATCGCGGCGGCTGTGTTATTGCTGCTTGGCCTTATTTCATCGAACGGCGCGATCCGCAACGGGCTTGTAAGCCTTATCGGTGCCGTGCTGCTCTATGCAGGTTATGCAATCGGACAGGGCTGGTTGATGGGACTGGGCTTGTTTGTGGCTTGGGTGCCATGGCTTAATCATCGCGGCTTGACGCATACCGTCTGGGCGGTCATCGCCTGGGGAGCAATAGGATGGGGGCTGGAGCGGGAGCTTGGCATCGATGGGATCATGACCACGGCCATTTGCGGCTATGTATCCCATCTTGTAGCGGATACATTAACGCCGAGCGGCGTCAAATGGCTGTACCCGCTGTCCAAGAGAACGTTCAAGCTGCCCTTCGGCTAAGCGGGGCTAGGAGAGCAGCGAGTGAAATCCGTCCGTGAATACTTTCACGGCGAGCAGCAAGAAGATAAGCGCGGAGAGGAACGACACGGCGCGGACGAATCCGGTGCTTGCCCGTTTATGGGAGATGCCGGATACGATCGCGATAAAGGCTGACCAAGCCATTCCGGCAACGAAGAAGCCGATTATAAAGGCCGTCAGCGGCGCGGCGGAGTGTACGTTCAAGGTCGCGAGAATCGGACCGGCTGCAACGGCGAACCAAAGAATGACCGTAGGCGATGACAGAGCGAGTCCCAGGCCCCAGACGAATTCTTTCTTGTTTCCTTTGACTTCGCCCTCGTCGATTCGGATCGGATCGGGCTTGATCGTTTTGCGGATCATCTGCACGGTCAAGCAAGTCAGCACGATCGTGCCGCCGATCCACAGAACCCAGCGGACAGCCGGGATTTGAAAAATAATCGTTACGCCGGCAAGCGCCAGAATCAGATAAGTCAGATCACCGAAGCAGGAGCCGAAGCCGAGCATGAAGGAACGCTTAAAGCCCTTCTCCAGGCCGGTTTTGATCATCGCGACGTTGACAATGCCAAGGTCGAAGCAAAGCGACAGCGAGAAGAGGAAGCCTTTCATAAATGCGAGTGAAAGTACCATGTTGCTGCTTGTCCTCCGGTATGAATAAAAATATAAAGGCCCTCCAGAGCCGCGAGCGACCCGGGAGAGCCTTATGATTTAGCAAGGCTGTAAACTCAAAGCCATTCTTTCTTGCGGAAAATAAAAAACATCCCGAACCCCAGCAGCAGCATAAACGTGAGTAAAATATAGGAGCCGCCGTGCAGATGCAGGCCAGGAATAAAGTCGAAATTCATGCCATAGATGCCCGTAATGAAGGTGAGCGGCATGAAGATCGTCGTCAGCGCGGTAAAGACGCGCATGATTTCGTTCGCTCGGTTGGCAAGCGACGATTGGTATGCTTCTCGTAAGTTGCCCATCAGATCGCGGTACGTCTCGAACGTCTCGGCGATTTTGACTGCATTCTCGTAAATATCGCTGAAGTACTTCTGCAACTGATCGTCAATCAGCTTCAAGTCCTTCTTATTGAGCGTTGCGATAAGCTCTTTCTGCGGACCGAGCACTTTCTTCAACCACAGTATCTCGCTTCGAAGACCGATGATTTCGTTCAGATGCGATTTCTTGGTATGGACCAAAATGTCTTCTTCCAAGCTCTCGATGCGAGCTTCGATCCGGTCGCCGACGAGGAAGTAATTATCGACGACGATATCGACCAGGTGGTACAGGAAGCGGTCGGGCCGGCTGACTTGATCCTCCAGCAAAATCGGCTTCAGCGTACGCAGCTCGTTAATCTTCTGTTTGGTTACCGTAATAATATAATGGCGTCCTAGAAAAATGTTCAAGGCGCGCAGAAAAATCTCTTCATCGTCAAATCGGATGCTGTTAATAACGATAAAATAATGGCTTTCATAAATTTCGATCTTCGGCCGCTGCTCTTCTTCGCTTAGGCAGTCCTCGACCGCCAGCTCGTGAATCGAGAAGATCGGCTGTAACACGCTTAGGTCATCCACATCGGCATCGATCCAGTAGAAGCCCTGGGCGGGCGGCACCACAGTTGCATGAATATCTTCAACGGCTGTGAACACGCCTTGATTGACATGACGAATTTTCATCCGCGTTCCTCCTCTCATGTTGTTGAAACCATTCCCGGATGCCGGCAGCGGAGAGGAGAACAAGAAAGCATCAAAGCAAGCCAGTATTCGCTATGCTGCGCTGCTTGCTTAATTCGTTATCATGAAGCGGCGCGTATGCGAATATGGATGGATGACGTAAGCCTTCCTGCTATCTTCCGTACATACCGGTTATCAGCGCGGTTGTCCGCAGGCCTCGGGTCGCCTTCCATAGTCGTAAACACCCCTTTATTTGGTCAATTGTGCAAAAATTTAGCGTAATCCTTGTCTAGTATACTCCGACAATGTCTTTCCATTCAAGAAGAAAGTAGCGCCTGCACTACGTATTACCATATGCCGGGAAGAGCCCAAGGTTACGCGGTTTTTGTCGATTGGGCCTAGGCTCCTTCTTGACGGAAATAACGGAATGATTTAAAGTAGGAGCTAAGGATTTTCACTAATTAAATAAGCAAGCTTTCTTATCAAGAGCAGGCGGAGGGACTAGCCCGATGAAGCCCGGCAACCGGCGTGTAGACGTACGGTGCTAATTCTTGCGGAAACGTATGTTTCTGAGAGATGAGAGGCGCATGAACGATACATTTGTGCCCCTCTCGTTAGAGAGGGGCTGTTTTCATTGCGCTCCTTCTTGAATCCAATTCCAGCAGACAGGAGAGATTAACATGCCGATTAAAGTACCCGACCAATTGCCTGCAAAAGACGTTCTGACTGACGAGAACATCTTTCTAATGGATGAGAGCGTAGCCTACCATCAAGATATCCGCCCGCTGCGGATCGCGATTTTGAATTTAATGCCGACGAAGGAAACGACGGAGACGCAGCTGCTTCGCCTGATCGGGAACACGCCGCTGCAGGTGGAAGTCGTGCTCTTGCATCCGCGGACGCACGTCTCGAAGAATACGTCGGCCGAGCATCTGGAGGCCTTCTATAAAACTTTCGACGATATCAAGCACGAATATTACGACGGCATGGTGATTACCGGCGCGCCGGTGGAAACGCTGGCTTTCGAGGACGTGAACTACTGGGAAGAGCTGAAGGATATCATGGATTGGTCCGCGCGCAGAGTCACCTCGACCTTCCATATTTGTTGGGGCGCACAAGCCGGCCTATACCACCATTACGGCATTCCCAAATACGATCTATCGGAGAAGATGTTCGGCGTCTTCCCGCATTTGGTCGAGAAGCGCAACGTACCGCTTGTCCGCGGCTTCGACGAGCTGTTCCTTGTTCCGCAATCCCGGCATACGGAAGTGCGCCGGGAGGATATCGAAGCGGTGCGGGATCTTGATATTTTATCCGTTTCACCAGATGCCGGCGTTTATATCGTTGCTTCCAAGAACGGCAAGCAGGTCTTCGTAACGGGTCACTCCGAATACGATCCGCTTTCGCTGAAGGCGGAATATGACCGCGATGCGGCGAAAGGAATGGACATTGCGCTGCCGAAGAATTATTATCCTAACAACGACCCATCGAAGATCCCGCTGTCGAGCTGGAGAGCGCATGCCAACCTGCTCTTCTCGAACTGGCTGAATTATTACGTTTATCAGCAAACCCCTTATGATTTAGGCGCTGGCATTTAATAAGAGGTCAAACTAATCGCGAGAGGAAGACACTTCGAATGAAAATTGAAAGCCGTTTAGCACAAATTGGATCCATCAAAGAGCCCGTTACCGGAGCGGTCAGCTTCCCGGTCTATCAAGCGACGGCCTTCCGCCACCCGAAGCTTGGCGAGAGCACGGGTTTTGACTATGCCCGCACGAAGAGCCCGACGCGGAGCGTGCTTGAAGAGGCGGCCGCTCAGCTGGAGTCCGGCGATGCCGGGTTTGCCTGCAGCAGCGGCATGGCCGCGCTGACGACCGTATTCTCGCTGTTCGAGCATGGCGATCATCTGCTTGTATCCCTGGATCTGTACGGCGGTACATACCGCTTGCTGGAGCGCATCATGACGAAGTTCGGCGTGACCGCATCGTATGTGGACACGAACGATATCGATGCGATGAACCAGCTGGTCACGCCGGCGACGAAAGCGATTCTGATCGAAACGCCGACCAATCCGCTTATGATGATTACCGACTTGGAGCGGGTTTGTTCGTGGGCGAAGTCCAAAGGCATGCTGTCGATCGTGGACAATACGCTGCTTACGCCGTTCTTCCAGCGTCCGATCGAGCTCGGCGCCGACATTATCGTTCACAGCGCGACCAAGTACCTTGGCGGCCATAACGACGTGCTTGCCGGCCTCATCGTGACGAAAGGCCAAGAGCTGTCCCAGCAGATGGCGTTCCTGCACAACTCGCTCGGCGCGGTGCTCGGGCCGCAGGACTCCTGGCTGCTGATGCGCGGCATGAAGACGCTGGCGCTGCGAATGGAGCGCCATCAGGCGAATGCGACGGCTATCGCGAACTGGCTGCTGACCCACGACGCTATTGAAGACGTGTACTATCCGGCACTGCCTCATCATCCTGGCCATGATGTGCAAAACCGCCAATCCTCCGGCAATACCGGCATCTTCTCGTTCCGGCTGAAAAATGCCGCGTATGTGGAGCCGATTCTCCGTCATATTAAGCTGATCGCATTCGCGGAGAGCCTTGGCGGCGTGGAATCGCTGATGACCTATCCGGCTGTTCAAACCCATGCGGATATTCCGGCTGAAATTCGCCAGAAGATCGGCGTTGACGACCGTCTGCTGCGCTTCTCCGTCGGCATTGAGCATGCGGATGATCTGATCGCGGATTTGGCGCAAGCCTTTGATGCGGCGAAACGTGAGCTTGGGGAGGCATAAGAACGAACATGGCAGAGAAGAACCAAGACAAGCAGAATGCCCAATTCGCGACGAAGCTGATTCATTTCGGCTCCGAAATCGACAGCCATACCGGCGCGTCGAGCGTGCCGATCTATCAGGCATCGACATTCCATCATCATGATATTTTCAATCCGCCGACGCACGATTACAGCCGTTCCGGCAATCCGACGCGCCAGGCTTTGGAAGATTATATTACTTTGCTTGAAGGCGGCGTTCGCGGCTTCGCTTTCGCGTCGGGGATGGCGGCGATTTCGACGGCGTTCCTGCTGTTCTCGACGGGCGATCACGTGATCGTAACCGAGGATGTATATGGCGGCACCTACCGTCTGCTGACGACTGTTTTGAACCGTCTAGGCATCGAATCGACCTTCGTGGACATGACCGATTTCGAAGCGGTGAAGGCGGCGCTAAAGCCGAATACGAAGGCAGTGTTCATGGAGACGCCTTCTAACCCGACGCTCAAAATTACCGATATCGGCGAAATCGCCGCTTGGGCGAAGGAGAATGAGCTGATTACGCTGCTCGACAATACGTTCATGACGCCGTACCACCAGCGTCCGATAGAGCTTGGCGTTGATATTGTGCTCCATAGCGCGACGAAGTTCCTCGGCGGCCACAGCGACGTGCTGGCCGGACTGGCTGTCGTAGCTAATGATAGCCTGGGCCGGAGACTGAAACAGCTGCAGAACGGACTTGGTACCGTACTTGGTACGCAAGAATCCTGGCTGCTGATACGCGGCATGAAGACGCTGCAAGCACGGATGGAGCACAGCGAACGCAGCGCCCGCAAACTTGCGGAATGGCTGAACAGCAACCCGGAAGTAACGAAGGTTTACTACCCGGGTCTTGAGGATCATCCCCGCCGCGACATTCATGAGAAGCAGTCGAAGGGCTACGGCGCAGTTGTTTCCTTCGACGTCGGCGATGGCGAGCGCGCCAAGGCCGTTCTTAGCCGTGTGAAGCTTCCGCTCGTAGCGGTAAGTCTTGGTGCCGTTGAAAGTATTTTGTCTTATCCGGCGATGATGTCACATGCCGCGATGCCTCGCGAAGTACGCCATGAACGCGGCATTACGGACGGTTTGCTCCGTTATTCGGTCGGTCTGGAGGACATCGACGATCTGATCGCGGACTTGGATCAGGCACTGAAAGGGTAATAAGGCGCAAATAGAGCGATACGCGGCAGTCCTGACGGACTAGCCGCGTTTTTCGGCGTTAAGGCAAGCTCTTACGGCCACTCTCGGTACATGACGCTGTTTGTTGGTTGTGGTAGTATAAGTTGAATGTAATTCAAGTGACGGATATGCAGATAGAAGGAGGTCTCCGCGATGCAGCAGGTCGATCGCATTTTAGATAAAGCACTGCAAGGAGAACGGATCGGACTCGAGGAGTGCGTTACGCTGTTCGAATCCGATGAAATTGAGAAGATGGGTCATGTGGCCAACCAGCTGATGCTGCGCCGCCATCCCGATCCGGTGACGACATTCGTCGTCGGACGAAATATTAACTACACGAACGTGTGCGACGTGTACTGCCGCTTCTGCGCGTTCTACCGTGCGCCTGGCTCGAAGGAAGGCTACGTGCTGCCGGATGAAGTGATTTTGCAGAAGATCCAAGAAACGATGGATGTCGGCGGCACCGAGATTCTCATGCAAGGCGGCGTTAATCCGGATTTGCCCTTTACGTATTATTTGGACTTATTGCGTAAAATCAAAATGCATTACCCAGGCATTACGATGCATTCCTTCTCCCCGGCCGAAATTCATAAAATGGTCGCCGTTTCCGGCGGCTTGTCGCTTGAGGAAGTACTGCGCGAGCTGAATAAAGCCGGTCTTGACTCGCTGCCAGGCGGCGGCGGAGAAATTCTTGACGACCGCACCAGACGCAAAATCAGCCGTTTGAAGGGTTCCTGGACCGACTGGATGGACGTCATGAAGACGGCGCACCGCATCGGCATGAACACGACCGCAACGATGGTTATCGGCTTCGGCGAGGAAATGGAAGAGCGTGCGCTTCACTTGCTTCGCGTACGTGACGCTCAGGATGAGTGCATAGCGAACGGTTACAGCTCCAAGGGCTTCCTGGCCTTTATTCCATGGACGTTCCAGCCCGAAAATACGAACATGAAGCGCGAGAAAGCGACGCCGGAGGAATATCTGAAGACGCTCGCGATCAGCCGGATTACGCTTGATAATATCGACAACTTCCAATCCTCCTGGGTGACGATGGGGCCGGAAATCGGCAAGCTGTCTCTCTCCTACGGCTGCAATGACTTCGGCAGCACGATGATCGAGGAAAATGTCGTTTCCGCGGCAGGCACAACGCATAAGGTGAATATCGATACGATTCTTCGCCTTATCCGCGAGGCCGGCAAAACACCTGCGCAGCGGAATACCCGCTATGAAATTCTGAAAATGTATAACGAATCCGAGAAGGCGCAGAACGACTTTATCATGCAAAATTAATCGATACAATAGAAAGAAGCTTCCATCACTGATGGAAGCTTTTTTCGTTATTCCATGATTCCCCTCCAGGCCCAATCCCTCACTAGCCGTACCAACGCCTACATCGTATATATGCTTTTGAGGAACCATATACTGTTAGGGAAGCGCAAGATGCCTTTTCAGCCGCTTCGATTTCGTGTTACATGCACGAATTGCGTTCGTATAACGCCCAATATGCCGGCTTGACGGCTTCCATTTCAATGTAAACCGTATTCGCAGCAACTAAGCGAATGCTTCCGATGTAAGTTTTTCTCCCAGTCCTGCCGGTTTCCCGGCACCTATGTCCGAAAAACTTTTAGGAGTGAGCCTATGGAACTCTTCACTGTTTCTTTGCTTTCGGCTTCCCGTGAAGCGATTGATCGTCTGCACCTCTGCTTGAGCGAAGAATTCGTCGAATTACATAGTGACAACTTAGCTGCCGCCGTTCCGTATGTAAGCTTCACTAGGCCATTTTATGAAACGATGGAAATTTCATGCCTCGTGGATCTCGCCGGCTTCTCGCTCGCTGCCGATGGTCCGGTCATATACCGCAAAGCCGCGAAAGCTTTTGCCAGTTACATTATGTCCGAGCTTGAGCCGATGCTGCTGAAAGCGATTATCCGCAAGCAGTTCCGCTATGAAGAAAGCAAAGAAATCGAAGTGCTTGAGCGCTACTGCCATAACATCTTGTACGGTACCTCGGTTCCTGCCCTTCAGGTCGATGATACCGACACGGCCATGATGCATACGGACAGAGAGCGCCGGATGGGCAAAGTCGCCGATGAAATCGAGCAATTTCTTGGCAGCCATACACGCCTGAACCTTGATGGCTTCGTCACGTTCAGGCTTGCCGCCTACTGGCTGGAGCTGAAGGAAGTCGTCGCCTATGCGGTCGATGAATATGTGATGGATAAGCAATACCAGGAGTTCATCTCGCTGCTCAAATATTTCGTGCGCATGCAGGAAGTGAAGCTCCCGATTGTGCATGTGCTGCATAAAGGCGGCAGCGAGTTCGTGCTGTATGACCAAGATTTTCAAATGCTTGAGACGGTGCAGGCAGACCGCATCGTGGCGGAAATGCTGGAATCGGAAATGAACATGGAGGATATGATCGTCAGCACGCTGATTACGGTTTCGCCGCAGCAGATCGTCATCCATACGCGCCAGCCTGACCTGCCCGTGATGCGCACGCTTGAAACGATTTTTGAACATCGCGTACGCCTTTGCTGCACATGCGGCCATTGCAATTTCTTCTTTGAAGAACAAGGGCAGCCCGCGGCGCAAGCGGCCGATCCGGTTGCCGAGAAGCGCGTTCGTAACGTGATCCCGTGAACGTGAACGTAAAATGGAGCTGACGGGCTTGACCTGCCAGTCGGCCTCCGTTTATAATAGTTGACATGTAAAAGCAATGACAAAGATATGTATCACCAGCTCGTGCACGATCCAGAGAGAGGAAACCCGGCTGAAATTTCCTCGCGTTGCAGTGGCGATATACCCCTTTGTAGCTGTGCGGTTGAACCCTTCTTGCGATGCAGGCATGGAAGTAAGCTGTACCGGGCCGTTCCCGTTACAGAACGTCTACAAGGATCAGCAGTCCGTATAAGCGGCAACGGTTATTCGGCTCTGATTGAACTAGGGTGGAACCACGGGTCTATGACAAGCACTCGTCCCTTCGCGGGATGCGTGCTTTTTTTATTGGCTGCAAACCGCATGGCATTGACAACAACCATTGTGGGAGGAACGAAGGGTATGGCAATTCAAGTAAAGCTTCCGGACGGTGCGGTTCGGGAATACGAGCAAGGAACAACAATCGAAGCAGTGGCAGGCTCCATCAGCAGCGGTCTTCGCAAAAACGCGATCGCCGGCAAAGTGGACGGCAAAGTCGTCGACGTTTATACGCCGCTTGAAGGCGACGCTGCCCTTGAAATCGTGACCGTGGAAACTGCGGACGGACTGGAAGTCTACCGTCACAGCACGGCGCATCTGATGGCGCAGGCAATCAAGCGCTTGTTCGGCAAGAACAACGAAGTGAAGCTCGGCATCGGCCCGGTCATCGAAGACGGCTTTTACTACGATATTGACATGGAGCAGTCGCTCACGCCGGAAGACTTGGTCAAAATCGAGAAGGAAATGGAGCGCATCGTCCAAGAGGACCTGCCGATCCGCCGCCGCGTCGTAAGCCGCGAGGAAGCGGTCGCGATCTTCTCCGAGATCAACGATCCGCTGAAGTTGGAGCTGATTCGCGACCTGCCTGAGGATGTGCAGCTAACCATTTACGATCAAGGCGAATTTTTCGACTTGTGCCGCGGTCCGCACTTGCCTTCGACCGGCCGCATTAAAGCATTCAAACTGCTTAGCGTTGCAGGCGCATACTGGCGCGGCGATTCCAAGAACAAGATGCTGCAGCGCATCTACGGCACGGCTTTCCCGAAGAAAGCGCAGCTGGATGAGCACCTTCACTTCCTGGAAGAAGCGAAGAAACGCGATCACCGCAAGCTGGGCCGTGAACTGAAAATGTTCACGTTCTCGCGCGAAGTGGGTCAAGGCCTGCCGCTCTGGCTGCCGAACGGCGCACGTCTGCGCAGAACGATGGAGCGCTACATCGTCGACCTGGAAGAGAGCCTGGGCTACCAGCACGTCTATACGCCGGTACTGGCGAATGTTGAGCTGTACAAAACAAGCGGCCACTGGGAGCACTACAGCGAAGACATGTTCCCGAAAATGGCTCTGGACAACGAGGAGCTTGTCCTTCGACCGATGAACTGCCCGCATCATATGATGGTGTTCAAGAGCGACATGCGCTCGTACCGCGACCTGCCGATCCGGATCGCCGAGCTCGGCACCATGCACCGCTATGAGATGTCCGGCGCGTTGACGGGTCTGCACCGCGTACGCGCGATGACGCTGAACGATGCCCACATCTTCTGCCGTCCGGATCAGATCAAGGAAGAGTTCGCGCGCGTCGTAACGCTTATTCGCCAAGTGTATGAGGATTTCGGCATCAAGGATTACCGTTTCCGCTTGTCCTACCGCGATCCGCAGGATACGGAGAAATATTTCCAGAACGACGAGATGTGGGAAATGTCGCAGCGCATGCTCCGCGAGGTTGTCGAAGAACTAGGCTTGCCTTTCTTCGAAGCGGAAGGCGAAGCGGCGTTCTACGGACCGAAGCTGGACGTTCAAATCAAGACGGCGCTCGGCAAGGAAGAGACGCTTTCGACTGCGCAGCTGGACTTCCTGCTGCCTGAGCGCTTCGAGCTCGAGTATGTCGGCGATGACGGCAAGAAGCACCGTCCAGTCGTTATCCACCGCGGGATCATTTCGACAATGGAGCGCATGACGGCGTTCCTGCTTGAGAATTTCGCTGGCGCGCTGCCGCTGTGGCTGTCGCCGGTCCAAGCGAAAATCATCCCGGTATCCGTGGCGTATGAAGGCTACGCACGCGAGCTGGAAGCGAAGCTTCAGCTTGCCGGTATTCGCGTAGAGTCCGACCTGCGCAACGAGAAGCTGGGCTACAAAATCCGCGAGGCTCAACTGGAAAAGGCGCCGTACATGCTCGTCGTGGGCGAGAATGAAGCGAACTCCGAATCCGTCTCCGTCCGCAAGCGCGGCGAAGGCGATCTCGGCTCTATGCCGGTTGCTGAACTGATTGCGCGTTTGCAATCGGAAATCGCACAGAAGCAAATCTAACTTCACCCAGCGCTGGCGTATGCTGCCAGATTCCGCATAAAGCTTGTCGCACTTGGGTATCCTTCGAACTAAGGAGGATAACAACCCAAATGATGACAAGCTTTTTGTCGTTTCAACGCATACTAACAATTAGCACGGCCGTCATATCGATGGTGATTTGCCTCTTGGCTGCGGATTGCACGGCAGCAGGCAGTGTGGGGATGGAGCGCTACAGTAATCAGGCTGGGACAGCCAAGCCGGACTCTCCCCCGAAGCAAGCAACCAAAGCCTATAAGCCCATTCAAGTTGTCGCCACCGGCTACACGGCGGGCGTCGAATCAACCGGCAAACGTCCGGGACATCCTCAATACGGCATTACTTATTCGGGCGTCCGGGTGCGCAGAGGCTTGGTTTCGACCATCGCCGCGGATCCAAAAGTGTTTCCGATCGGAACCTTGCTCTATGTACCGGGATACGGGTATGGCATCGTAGCGGACACCGGTTCCAAGATCAAAGGGAAGAAGATCGATCTTTATTTTGAAACAAGGAAGCAAGTATTTAAGCAGTGGGGGAAACGTAAGGTGACGGTTCGCGTTCTGAGGCGGGGCAACGGGAAGTTAACGGAAGCCTGGCTGAATGAGTTGAACGAAGCGGTCACGGCCGAGAAAACGATTCCGCGCGAACTGCTTGAGTCCTAGTCGACATAGGAGAGAATATTCAGAGCTAATTGCTGAATATTCTCTTTTTTTTGCAAAAAAGGTATGTTAAAATACACGTCGACAGCGCTATCATATAACGCTAAGGATGGAGAGACATGAACAAAGAATCATCCGATGCTCAGTCTATTGCATTATTCCAGTCGGAGGTCTATGAGGACAAGCTGATTGCGCTTTATAACGAGATGATTCAAGTCGCCAACGCGAAAGTGTACAATAAGTCCGATGCGCAGGATGCCGTTCAAGAAGCGTGGGTGCGCATGCTTATGAAGCAATCGGCACTAAGGGAGCGCTCAAAGCTGGCTGCATGGGCGAAGGCGATCACGGGCAATATTGCCTCAAACCTGAATAAGAGGGCGGCACGGACCCGGCCGACCGACGACACGTACATACTGGACAGCACTGACCGCGGCGTACTCCGGGATGAAGCAGCCGTCATGCTCGAGATCTCCGAGCTGCTCGAAATGCTCGATCCGCTGTCGCGGACGATGCTGCTTTACAAATTTTATTATGGGTTTAAAGATGCGGAAATCGCCGCTGTCATGCAGGTGCCCGTCGGCACCATCAAAGCTCGGCTGCATCGGACAAAGAAGTATTTGCGGGAGAAAATGAGCTGAACAAATATTGGTCGCTTGCTTACATAAACGATTCCCGGCCTTGCCATACTAATGGTTGTACGGGGAGGTGAGCAGGATGGCTAAAAACAAAAACAATAAATTTAATGCAGCCCAAAACAAGTACAACGCGGAATTTGCGGCTGAGAATGCAGCAAACCAGGCAAATGCTACGACTAAAGCCGCGTCACAGAAAGCGGAAAAATAAACGTTTTTACCGCAGCTGCCATGCAGCTTAGAAAGAGGGACCTTACGAGGTCCCTCTTTTCTTTTGTCTATGCTGCCCAAATCGCCGGCTTCATCGGCGCTTATCGTCGTCATCCGGCACACTTCGGACGTCGCATAGCCCTTGTCGAATGGCCCCGACAGCGTTACACTGGAACTTAATAAAATTTTTAAGTACTAAACGAACGCTTTTACCGATGCTTGCTGTAAACGTAAACGAGCGGGAGGAATCGCAAAATGTATAAATTGCTAATCGTAGATGACGCGAAAGAAATTCGTGAGGGCCTCGCTTCATGGACGTGGGATCTGGTCGGAATAGAAGTAGCGGGAATTTGCTCGCATGGATTGGAAGCGCTTCAATTCGTGGAGGAGCGGCCTGTCGACCTCGTCCTTACGGATATTCGCATGCCCTTCATGGACGGCATCGAGCTGATGACCGCGCTGAACGCGCGGTATCCGTTCATCCGCGTCGTCGTTCTTTCCGCCTATAGCGATTTTGAATATGCTCAGAAGGCGCTGCAGCTAGGCGCGATCGACTATTTGCTTAAGCCGGTGCAATTTCAAATGATGCACGATACATTCGCCCGGACCGTTGATCGGCTGCGCGAAGAGAAGCAGGCGGAATTCCGCGTGTCCGTGCTGAAGCGCAAGGCGGAGCTGCTGGCTCGCGTGCTGCGCGTCGATTTCCTGCGCCGCTTGTTCCGGGAGCCGCTCTCCGAGGTCGAGCTGGAGCAGGGGCTCTCCGACGGCGAAGTGCTTCTGGAGGCAGAACGTTATACCGTCGCGGTTTTCCGGCCGGATCGCCTCGTAGAGCCGGGTGCGGTCATACGGGACAAGGAGAAGAAGCTGCTCGTCTTTTCACTGGACAATATTTTGACGGATTTATGGGAAGGCAAAGAGCTTGGCTACCACTGGGTGAATGAACAGACGGGAGAGGCGTACGTGCTGTCCATGAAGCCGGAAGCGGTGGCAAAAGCCCATTTCGCCGAGCTTCTGCCGCTGTGGCGCAAATACCGGGGCTTGTTCAAATCGTCGTTCTCCGGCGGCGTGGGCCATCCCGTCGTTTCGCCTGCTGAAATTTATTTGAGCGCGCAGGCGGCTTCGGCGGCGCTGGCCGCGAACATGGAAGAAGGCACGCTGGCGGCAGGATCGTCCGAGACGACGGCGGCAAACCGGACCATTCCGGCCGTCCTCGGAAGCAAGGGGCAAACGGAAGCCGAAGACAGCCGCGAATCGGATGCGGAGCCTGCCAGCCTAATGCTCGTACAGGCAAAGCAATATATCAGGGAACATTTCAACCGCAGCTTGACGCTTAAGGAGGTAGCGGAACAGGTTCACATTTCCGGCAGCCATCTGTTTGCTCTATTTAAGAATTCCGGGCAAACATTTTTGAGCTTCCTCACGTCCATTCGGCTGCAGCGTGCAATGGAGCTGCTTAGCGGCTCGAATCTCAAAATTTATGAGATCGTGGAACAGGTCGGCTATTCCGATCCCGCCTACTTCACGGAAGTCTTCAAGAAGTACACCGGCAAAACGCCGAACGAATATCGCAGTAAATCGAGGTAAACGCGGAGGGACACAACATGTTGAAACGGTTCGGACCTACGCTGAGGCGGATCGTCATTCTTACTGCGGTGCTAACCATGATCACGCAAATCGCGCTTGCCTACATCGGCCTCACCTACATGGACGTCATCGATAAATCGCTGCGCGAGAATCGTTCACAGGATATGCTCTATCAATTTCAGCAAAACGTTCTCGTGCAGTTGAAGGATATCGACAATTTGATGCTGCTGCTCCAAACGCCGGAATTCAGCGATTACTATAAAAACCTTATGCGCCTGCGCAATGACTACATCGCTACTCTGGGCATGCAGGAGCTGCAGCGGAAATTCAGCACGCTGAATCTCTCCCCGGCCTCCGTGCAGGCGGTCTATTTTCTGTCGCAAAGCTTCAATCAGCGCTCGATGGTGCAGAAGATCGAATCCGGCACGTTCACGGACCTGCCGCGGCTCGACATGGACAGGCTTCACTATTCGAAGCTTGACAAGCTGATCCTCCCGGACCGTGACCAGTTCACAATGTATTCGCAGGCGGACTTCGCGAAATATTTCACCACGGACAATCCGATGTTGGAGAAAGCGGATATCAGGCAGCTAAAAGCGTTCATGGCGGAAATCCAAGGCCGGCTCGTGTACTCGAATGGCAACGAGAATGGCGTACTGACGATGATCGTGCTGAACGACCGATTCTTCCAGCAGGCAATTCCGGATAACCTGCCGGAAGGAGCGTACTTCTCCATCCTCGGCAAGGACAATCGTCTGCTGTGGACGAACGCGCGCACGAATCCGTTGAAAGCGCCTGAAGGCGGCGAGTCGGAGCAAGCAGGCGATTCCAAAGGCCAGTCATCGTACCAGAACGAAATTAAGCAGCTGCTCCCGTTTAAGCTCAGCATCGCATATACCGACAAGGGGGGCGGAGCGAGCGCGCTCCGCAGTGAACGTATCCAGTTAATGGCGGTATTGTCGCTGATCACGGTGTTCCTTACGGTGCTGATCAGTTATTTCTATTTGAAGCAAGTCTTCAAACCGTTCCGCATGGTTTCCAGGCAAATCAAGAACTTCTCGCTGAGCAGCGACTTGCTGCTGCGTTCGCTGCCGGAGGATTTGATCAAGAAAGGCTTTCACGCCGTTTCCATGCGCAACAAAATCATTATCGTGCTCATCGTCGCGGTCGGTCTACCCGCCGTTTCTGACGGCGTTCTGTACAGCTGGCTGTCTAAGCACGACATCCAGCGCGAAATGCAAACGTCCATCAACGTGACGGGCCGCTTCTCGGCGCTCAGCATTCATAACCGGCTGCGTTTTACGGAAACGATTCTGAATGAGATTTCCGCCAGTCGGCAGCTGCAGGAATACGTCACCAACAATTATACGACCCCGCTCTTGTTGGGCGGGCTAACGACCAATCTGTACATGTTTCCGGGGTTGAACGACATTTCCTATTTCGTGCTGCTGGACGAGAAAGGCAACTGTATTTATTCATCCATCTTCTCCAATAACAAAAGCGCGTTCAATACCGATAAGGAGTATTTGAAGGATCGCGACGCCCCGTACTGGATCGCGAATTACAACAACGTTTTCAATCCGCTGTCAACGGCGATCGTGAAGCGGATCGAGGGGCCGGCGGTCACCGGGGGAGCCACGTACCTCCTGATGGTTCCGAAGCAGTCCACGTTCGAGAATATCGATTCGGGGATGATCAATACGTCCTACGCCATTACCGACGCCAAGGGCCATACGATTTACGAGTCGCGCGCGCGCGCCATTGGCGACGTGCCTGGGCAGCATTTCTACACGAGCGGCATTCCGAACACGGACTGGAAGCTCACGATCAGCTTCGTCTTCAACGACGTGTTGGAGAAGAACCGGGAGTATCAGCAGCAGTTCCTGCTGTTTACGTCCATCATCCTGCTGCTCTCCATCGTGGCGGCGGTCGCGATCGCCATTCAATTGGTGAAGCCCGTTCACCGGCTGAAGGAGACGATGCTTCGGGTCGGTGAAGGCGATTTGTCCCTCCGGCTCGAAGAGCTCGAATATTCGGAACTCGGCGGCATCGTGCGCAGCTACAACCGGATGATCGACCAGCTCGACCGCGTCATGCGCGAAGAAAACGAGCTGATCGGCTTGAAGACCAGGGCGGAGCTTGACATGCTGCAGGCGCAGATCAATCCGCATTTTCTGTACAATACGCTGGAAGTCATCAATATGCGGAGCATGAAGACCGGCAATCTCGAAGTAAGCGCCATCGTCGGCGCGCTGGCCGACATGTTCCGCTACAGCATCGCCAAAGGCTCGAACATTGTGGAGCTCGACAGGGAGCTGGCGCATGTCGCCAATTACGTTACGATCCAGCAGATCGGCAGCGGCAACAGCTTCGAGGTGGAGTACGAGGTGCCGGACGAGCTGCGGAGCAAGCGGATCATGCGGTTCGTGCTGCAGCCGATCATCGAAAACGCGATCAAGCACGCCTTCCTCGGCTGGGAAGAGGGAGGCCGCATCGTGATATCGGCAGCCGCGGAGGGCGGCTATTTGCAGGTGCGTATCGCCGATAACGGCATCGGCATGGATCAGGAAACGCTGGCTCTGGTGAGAGCCGACATCGAGCGGGAATACGGGAAAGCGCAGAGCGAGGAGAACGGCATCGGACTGCGCAACGTCTACCAGCGGCTCAAGCTGATCTACAAGGAAGGCATGTCCATGACCATCGAGAGCCGCGAGATGAAGGGAACGGTCATCACGCTGACCGTTCCGCTGCAAAATTCGTAAAAAGATTACGTTAGGGTTTATCGGCAATAACGTACGGGCTGTCCGCGAATACTGCGGGCAGCCTGTTTCTATTGATTACCCGGCGAGAATCATAGGATTACCGGACGAACATCATATGATTACCCGGTAAAATTGGAGGATTCCCATATTAAGCGCTTTCAAAATTCGTGCTATCCTTTTGAAGTAGTGATTTTACATATTTCTTCAAGGGGGACAAGAAGTTGAGAAAATGGACGATCATGCTTACGACCCTTACGGCAGCAGCAGTTGCGCTGTCAGGCTGCGGCAGCAGCAACAATGGTGGAAACGCTTCCAACGGCACGAACAGCAGCAGCGAAAATGCATCCAACGAAACCTCGACGAATAATTCCGGCAAGAGCGGTGAAGTGGTGACGATCCGCACGAGCATTACGGAAGGCGAGCTGTCCAAGGAACAAATCGCCGAATTCGAGAAAGAACATCCGAACATCAAGATTAAAATCGAAACGGTCGATGCCACGAAATTGGCGGCACAGCTGGCAACGGGCGATGCGCCTGACGTTATTCGAATTCTTGGCGTGCAAGATCTTCCTAACTATGTCATCAAAGGCATTGCGATGGATCTGTCGGATCGAATCGAGCAGAGTTCGGTGTTCAAGGCCGACGATCTGCTGCCGATCACGGACGTGTACCGCTTCGACGGCAAGACGGTCGGCGAGGGGCCGATCTACGGCTTGCCGAAAGACTGGTCCAACGACTATGCCATCTTCTATAACAAGAAAGCGTTCGATGCCGCAGGCGTACCGCTTCCGGATCCAAAGCAGCCGCTTACTTTGCCTGAATTGATGGAGCTTTCGAAGAAGCTGACGATCATGGACGGCAAAAAAGTCAAGCAATACGGTCTGGCTACGAACAGCGGGGCCAAGACGGAACCGACTTACGACAGCCTGATCGAATACCTCCTCAGCGCCGGCGTGGACATCAACGGAGAGGACTTCGGATCGATCAACTTTGATAACCAAGCGGTTAAAGATTACATCAATTCCTGGCTTGATGGCGTGAAGAACAACATTGGTCCGAACTCCGTCAACAACGACCAGACGAACAACGGCGACCTGTTCTTCAAGAACCAAGCCGCAATGATGATCTTTGGTTATTGGTACAGCGGCGTAATCCGCAATGACGAACGCGCGAAATCTCATTTGGAGGATTTCGGCATGCTGCCTACGCCGGTCGCTCCGAACGGCACGCGCGTAGCGCCTACGGGCAGCGCAACCGGCGGAATCATTAACGCGGCTTCTAAGCATCCTGAAGAAGCTTGGACGTTCTTCGAATGGTACTTCGGCGGCAAACCGGCCGACGATCGCGCGAAGACAGGCTGGGGTCTTCCGATCTTCAAGAGCAAAATGGATCTTCTGCCTAACGAAACCGTATTCGACAAGCAAGTAAACGAGGTTCTCAAGGACGAGATGGAATACTCGAACCAATATATGAAAATGAACCCTTACCTTGCAGGCGGAGGCGGGTCGATCTTTAACAAATACGTTCAGCCGCTGCTCTTTGGCAAATCGAGTTTAGACGAGGCCATTAAAGGCATGACCAAAGACGCTAACAATGCCATCGAGGAAGCGAAAGCCGCAGCCGGACAGTAAGCCAAGTCTAGCGGGGAGGGTTCCGGTCAGAACTCTCCCCGCTTGTCATAAAGGAGTGAAAGTATGAAAGAGAAGACAAAACGAATCATTGCGTTCTACTCGATGATCTCGCCATGGTTCATCGTGTTCCTGGTATTCGGCCTCTATCCGATGATGTACGGCCTCTATCTGAGCTTCACCAACTACTATGGCTTCAACATTAAGAAACTGAAATGGATGGGATTGCAAAATTATCACAAGGTTTTTACGGACTCCGATGCAATGTACTCCTTGGGGAGAACGCTATACGTAACCCTCATCAACGTTCCGCTCGGCGTGGCGATCGGCCTTGGCTTGGCCATGCTGCTGAACAGACCGGTGCGCGGGGTTGGGGTTTACCGGACGATCTTCTACTTGCCTTCCATCGTGCCGGCGCTGGCCAGCGTCCTGATGTGGAAGTTTATTTTCTCCAGCAACAACGGCGTGTTAAATGGCATTTTGAACCTTTTTGGCATTGATTCCGTGAATTGGCTTGGATACGACTATGCCACGACATCCCTGCTCATCATGCTGTTATGGGGCGCAGGAGGCGGCGTGTTAATCAATCTGGCGGGACTGAAGGGTATCCCGCGGGATTTATATGAAGCGGCATCTATCGACGGTGCGTCACCGTTCAAGCGGACTTTTCATATTACAGTGCCGCTCATGACGCCGGTTATTTTCTTTAACGTCATTATGGGCATCATCGGCTCGCTGCAAATTTACATGCAGCCGATTTTGCTGAACGGCGCGGAATTGCTCGCGCGTCCGATTCAGCCGAACTATCTGTACTTCGTGCATGCATTCCAGCAGATTTTCGCATTCCAGCGGTTCGCGTACGGCATGGCGCTGCTATGGGTATTGTTCCTGGCGATTCTGGCGCTGTCTGTTGTCGTCTTCACGACGAGTAAATATTGGGTTCACTATGAAACGGATCAGGAGGGATAAACGACGTGAAGACAGAGACGACTACCAAAGGAAGCATTCCGCATTACGCGGCGCTAATCTTCTTCTCCGCGCTGTTCATCTTCCCGTTGTACCTGGCTTTCGTGTTGGCGCTGAGCGCATGGAATACGACGCCTGGCCTGGTGCCAGTGGGCTTCCATCCGGAAAATTTCAAGTACGCGACGACGCTGATCAATTTCTGGCACTATACGAAGAACTCCATCATTATTTGCGCGATCACGCTCATCACCTCGACCTTGACGAGCGGTCTGGTCGGTTATGCATTCGCGCGTATCGCAGTGCCGGGACGCAACGTGCTGTTCATGATCGTGCTGTCGACGATGATGCTGCCGGGGATCGTAACCCAAATTCCGCAATATATCTTGTTCCATAACTACGGCTTGCTGGATACGTTCTGGCCATGGCTATTCTGGGGCCTCGGCGGCAATGCGTTCTTCATCTTCATGTACCGCCAATTCTTCTCCGCGATTCCGAAAGAGCTGGAAGAAGCGGCGCGGATCGACGGCTGCTCGATCTTCCGGACGTACTGGAACATCTTCCTGCCGATGTCGTTCCCGGTCATAGCGACGGTGTCGATCATGACGTTCCAAGGCTCGTGGGGCGACTTCATGGGGCCGTTCATGTTCCTGAAGCAGGATCATTATCCGCTTGCGACCGCGCTGAGTATGATCAGCTATAAATTCGAGGGACAGGAAGACATGATACTGACCTCCGTATCGACGGCGGCTGCGATCTTGCTCATCGTTCCGGTATTGGTCACGTTCTTCCTCGGACAGCGATACATCGTTGAGGGGATTGTTACGACAGGCGTCAAAGGGTGATTAGAACTGTCAACCGCGATAGGCGTGTACCGGGGAAAACGGTATGCGCCTATCGCTGTTTATGTGCGTGGCGGAAATGAGCATGAGCGAATCGCCGGAAACGGTGTTATCATTAACGGGGAGGCGCTTGTTCCACCGCGCTGATGCTCTCGTCGATATCCGCAGAGACAAGAGTTGACGGACAACGCGCACCGTCACGACTTGCACAAAGCACCGCTGCGGATGCGAATAGACCTATAAAATACCGCTTGCGAACACCATACGATTACCCGGTAAAATTGGAGGATTATCATATACAAACGCTTTCATTTACCGTGATATCCTTGAGTCAGCAAGAATTACTCATACGTTTTCAAGGGGGATATGAAATTGAGAAAGTGGACGATCATGCTTACTGCAGTCACGGCTGCGGTCATCGTATTATCGGGCTGCGGCAACAGCAATAACAGTGGCAGCACGAACACTAGCAGCAATGGCGGCAACACTGCGGCGACAAACAACAGCGGCGGGGACAATTCCGGCAATGCGGCAGCGACGGGCGATTCCGGCAGCTCCGGCGAAGTCGTCACGATTCGCACGAGCGTTTCGGAAGGCGAGCTGTCCAAGGACCAAATCGCGGAATTCGAGAAAGAGCATCCGAACATCAAAATTGAAATCGAAGCGCTCGACGCGACGAAATTGGCGGCAGAGCTGGCAACGGGCGATGCGCCCGACGTTATCCGGCTTTCCGGCGTATTCGATCTTCCGAACTATGTCATAAAAGGCATTGCGCTTGATCTTACGGACCGCATCGAGCAGAGCTCGGTGTTCAAGGCCGACGATCTGCTGCCGATCACGAACGTGTTCCGCTTCGACGGCAAGACGGTCGGCGCGGGGCCGATCTACGGGTTGCCGAAAGACTGGTCCAACGACTATGCCATTTACTATAACAAGAAGGCATTCGATGCCGCAGGCGTTCAGGTGCCGGATCCTACGAAGCCGCTGACTTGGCCGGAAGTATTCGACTTGGCTAAGAAGCTGACGATCAAGGAAGGCGACAAAGTCAAGCAGTACGGTCTGGCTGCCAACGAGTGGGGCAAAACGGAGCCGAACTTCAACAACCTGCTTCAATACCTGCTCAGCGCGGGCGCGGACGTCAACGCGGCAGATAACGGATCGGTCAATTTTGACAACCAAGCCGTTAAAGACTACATCAACATGTGGGTTGACGGCGTGAAGAGCAACGTCGGTCCGAACTCCGTCAACAACGACCAAACGTCCGGCGGCGACCTGTTCTTCAAGGATCAAGTCGCAATGATCATCGACGGTTACTGGTATAGCGGCGCAATCCGCAGCAATGAAAGCTCCAAGACGCATTTGGCCGACTACGGCATGCTGCCAACGCCAATCGCTCCGAACGGCACGCGCGTAGCGCCTACGGGCAGCGCGACCGGCGCAATCATTAACGCGGCTTCGAAGCATCCTGACGAAGCATGGACGTTCTTCGAATGGTTCTTCGGCGGCAAGCCTGCCGACGATCGTGCGAAGACAGGCTGGGGTCTGCCGATCTTCAAGAGCAAAATGGATCTGCTGCCGGAAGAAACTGAATTCGACAAACAGGTCAATGCAGTTCTTCAAGACGAGCTGAACTACACGAGCCAATACCTGAAAGTCAATCCGTACCTTGCAGGCGGAGGCTGGTCGATTTTCGATAAATACGTGCAACCGCTGTACTTTGGCAAATCGAATTTGGACGAAGCCATCAAAGGTATGACCAAAGACGCTAACGTGGCCATTGAGGAAGCGAAAGCGGCAGCCGGACAATAATCAAGTAAAGCGGGGAGGGTTCCAGGAGGAACTCTCCCCGCTTTGTCATATAGGAGATGCGTTCTATACGTGGAAGCGTAGAAGTGAGCAGTGAGCAGTGAGCAGTGAGCAGTGAGCAGTGAGCAGTGAGCAGTGAGCAGTGAGCAGTGTTGTCGGAGCTGACATCTGCGTCAAATTATTTACATTTTTTATAGCGAAAAAGGTGTTTCCAAACGGGAAATGATCGTGTAAGATAAGTAGTGTAACAAATGATAACATGTGAGGGCAGGGGAGTTGTCATGATGGAACCTATTACTTACGCGCCGGCTTCACATTTAAGGCACCGTAAAGCAGCAGAAGTTATTCCTTTCCTTAACACATATATCGCTAAGCGTGAACAGGAGATTGCGGAGATTGAACAGATGGTCGAGCGTTATGAGAAGCGCCGTCTTCATGAAGAGCGTACGTACCAATCGATGTCGAAGATGCGACGATTGTTAACGGGCAAGAAGCCTGACCATCATCTTGCGGTAGAATATATTCATTACGTGAAGCGGCCGATGGAACGGGTTCGCGCGCTCCGTCTTGAAGTGGAGCAAGCGCGCGCGATTTTACATAGCAGCAACGATAACGTTTCTGCTACGATCGCGATTTCAAGCGAGATGGAAGATGAGATGAATTAATGTAGTGACCGTCCGATTGCGAGCGGTTTTTTTATTTGATCCCGCCTAAAGCAAAGGCGCCTCCATTCTCGGAACGAGTCATCGTTCCAACAACAATGGAGGCGCCTTTGTTCGATTTATCTGCGGGCTTTAAGCTGATCCAGGTCGAGAAAGTCGTGATCTTGATTATAGGCCGGTACTCCGTGGATGCCGACATCAAGTCCGATGAGCTCTTCGTCTCTTGATACGCGCACTGGAACAAAGCGCTTAATAACCAGAAGCACGATCCAGGTTATCGCAAAGCCCCAAATGCTGACGATTGCAAGGCCAAGGGCTTGTACGCCGAGAAGGTTCCATCCGCCGCCGTAGAACAAACCATAGTATTCTTGTCCGATTCCTTTCGTCATCTCCGGCAGAGCGAACAGCCCGACGGCTAGCGTTCCCAGGCTGCCGCTGATGCCGTGGACCGCGAATGCGCCGACCGGATCGTCGATGCCTTTGCGCTCGAGCCATTCCGTTGCAAGCACCATGGAGATGCCGCACACGACGCCGATTAGAATCGCGGCGCCGTCCGAAACGAAAGAGCAGCCTGCCGTAATGCCGACCAGACCGGCCAGCGATCCGTTGATGACCATTGGCGGATCGGCTTTCTTATACCGCAGCATCGTAAACAAGATGCACGTTGCTCCGCCCGCTGCCGCGGAGAGCATGGTCGTGATGGCGATATGGCCGATCGAGCCGTTCGTTGCGCTAAGCGTACTTCCGGAGTTGAAGCCGAACCAGCCGAACCACAAGATGAACGCGCCGACAGAGGCCAGCGGCAGGTTGGACGGAGGCACGATGTTGCTCTTGCCGTCCGGCGTGAATTTGCCGATTCGCGGGCCGATGAAGATTGCTGCGGCAAGCGCTGCGAAGCCGCCGAGCGCGTGGATGACCGCGGAGCCGGCGAAATCGATCATGCCGAGCTTGCCGAGCCAGCCGCCGACCGCCCACACCCAGTGGCCGGCTACAGGATAGATAAGTCCGGTCATCGCGATGGCGTACAGGATGTAAGCCCTGAAGTGAATCCGTTCCGCCACTGCGCCGGAAACGATGGAAATGACGGCGATGACGAAAGCGCATTGGAACAGCCAATAGGTCTCATGCGAGATGTTGATAGCGATATGGGAGAGATCCCCGTTCAGCAGGAAGCCTGTCGTACCGATTAAGCCGCCCGCATCTTTTCCGTACATCAGCCCGAAGCCTATAAAATAAAAGATAAGTGCGCCGAAGGCGATGTCTACAAATACTTTCATGATGATGCTGACTGCATTTTTTTGTCTGACAAAGCCTGCCTCAAGAAGCGCGAAGCCGCCTTCCATAAGCAGGATCATTGCGGCTGTCAATACGACCCAGATCGTATCGAGCCCGGCGGACAGCGTGGCTACATCCATGCGTTCATCTCCTCTAGGTCGTCATGTTAGGTTTTGTCTCTCATTCCAATCCGAACCCCATTATATAAGCGCTGCGTCAATGATGTCAACGAATGAAGTTATAAGACCTGACATGGGTTTGTCCTTTTTTTTGGATTAGGCGCACATCCGCTCCGTCTCCAGACGTAGAACGGGTTCAACCGTGAGACCCTTTTAAGGCGCTTACGGCTTCGGGTATACTTGGAGTACAAACCTTAGGAGAAGCGATTGGGAGCTGGTGGAGGCAATGAACGGGAATTTTATCAGTCGGTTTATGTGGGGTCTCTTTATTATAGTAGTAGGCGTAGGCTTGATGCTGAGGCAAAGCGGGGTCGTCGATTTCGATATCGGGCATGTTTTCATGACCTATTGGCCGCTCATTCTGCTTTTCGTCGGCGTGCAGGGCATGCTGCAGCGATCGGTATACGGCATCGGCTCCTTCTTCGGATCGGCGGTGCTGCTGATCGTCGGCTTCGTGTTCCTTGGCCGCAATTTGGATTGGTTCGCCTGGTCGATAAGCGATTTGATGCAGTTTGCAGGGCCGCTGGTGCTGATCTTGTTCGGATTGCGCATGATTCTGAAACCGAAGGCGAAGAAGAAGGACGAGCTGCCGGGCGATGAATGGAAAGCCTATACCAGCTACGGGCCATTCGATCAGCAAGTGCCGCCGGCGCCGCCGCTGCATCCGGATCCGACAAAAGAGCCGGAGATGACCGATCAGAATGACGACGCCAAAGATCATCCGGCCGATGCGCAAACGCCGAATTCGATGGAAGGCAAGCTGCCGCAGCGGCCGGCACATCCTTATGAAGATTTTGCGAAACAGCAGGTGAAGCGGAAATGGGAAGAAGCGGCGGCCCATGCCCGGGAGCATATCGAGCGGCATGCCCAGCACCGCAAGCATGTTCATGCGAAATATCATCATCGCAAGGACCGCGTAGAATGGTGGAACTATGATTCGAACGCGCAGACGCGCTCCGGCTTTATCGGCGACATCTACTTGGGTCAGGATTACTGGGAACTCAAGCCGATGAACATCTCGCATTTTATCGGAGATACGGTGCTTGATTTGACGAAGGCGCAAATATTGCCCGGCGAGACCAAAATTTATATCTCTTCCTTTATAGGCGATGTAAAAGTATACCTCCCGAATGATTACGAAGTCGGCGTGCATGTCGTCTCCAGCGCGTTTGTCGGCGATGTTGCCGTATTGGAGCACCGGGAAGGCGGCATCTTTAAAAATATGGATATCGAGACGCCTTGCTTTCAGGAGAATGAGAAAAAAATCAAGCTCCACGTCAGTACGTTTATCGGCGATGTGCGCGTCACGAAGGTAGGTTGATGCGCACATGATGGTAAGACTGTTTCGCAACAGCAAGTGGGATATGATTCTGCTGTTTCTGGCCGCCTCCACGATTTCCGTGTTGATTTGGCAGGTCGGCACCGAACTGACGGTCAAAGGGTTCAGCAGCATGCTCTGGATCGGCGTTGCGGTCATCTTCCTGTTGATCAGCGCCGTGTTCGGCTACTGGGCGGCTCAGCGAATTCAGCGTCAAATGGATTTGCTCGTGCTCGGCATGAAGCAGGCCGCTCACGGGAATTACTCCGCGAGGCTGCCGGAGCAAGGCGCGTTTATGCCGGCGCTGCGTGAATTCAACGATATGATGACGGCGCTGGACGAGAAGATGCAATGGATTCAGCGTTCCGGCGAAGAGCAGATCATGCGGGAGACGGCCTCAAATGAAGCGGCGGTGCTCGAGGAGCGTAGGCGGCTCGCCCGCGACCTGCACGATACGGTCTCCCAACAGCTCTTCGCCATTCATATGTCGGCCTCGTCCTTGCCGAAGCTGCTCGAGCTGAACCCGGCTAGGGCAAGCGACGTGATGGAGCAGCTGATTTCGATGTCATCGATGGCGCAGAAGCAGATGCGCGCCTTCATTGCCCAATTGAGGCCGATGGAGCTGGAGGGCAGGTCGCTTCAGGAAGCGCTCGATAAGTGGTTCCCGGATTACTGCCGCCAGAACGGGCTGCAGGGCGTGTTGGAATGGCGCGTGAGAGAAAGGCTGTCGGAAGCTAAGGAGCATCAGCTGTTCCTGATCGTGCAGGAAGCGATGGCGAATATTGTGAAGCATGCGGGCGCGCACACGGCGCTCTTGACCGTTGCGGAAACGGAGCGGCAAATCGTTATGACGCTGCAGGATGATGGGGCCGGCTTTAGAGCCGATCAAGTGAAGCGGGGCTCTTACGGACTGTCGACCATGCGGGAGCGGGCAAGCAAGCTAGGCGGAGACGCCTCCATTATTAGTAAGCCGGGTAGCGGTACTCGGGTAAGAGTAACGCTTCCTAACTATATGAACAAGGGAGAGGGCCGTGCCGATGAGCCTCAATAACAGTTGGAAAATAATGATTGTCGACGATCACGATATGGTTCGCGCGGGGCTGCGTACCTATCTGATGCTGGACCCGAAGTTCGAGGTCATCGCGGAAGCGGCTAACGGCAAGGAAGCGCTTGACATGCTCCGGACAGGAATGGCAGGAGGTCCGCCTCAGCTCGTGCTGATGGATTTAATGATGCCGGTCATGGACGGAGTCGAAGCGACGCGCCATATGATGAAGGAATTTCCCGAGCTGAAAATCGTCATGCTTACGAGCTTCCTAGAGGATGAGAAGGTTGTGGCCGCCGTTGAGGCCGGTGCCGTCAGCTACGTGCTTAAGACCGTTTCCGCAGAGGAACTGATCTATGCGCTGAACGGAGCGGCCAAAGGGATGCCGGTTATGACGCATGACGTTTCCCAGGCGCTGACCCGAGGACTGCGTCAGCGCAGCACGCAGGGGACGGATGAAGGCTTGACGGACAGAGAGAAGGAAGTGCTGCTGCTGATCGCCGAAGGGATGTCCAACAAGGAGATTGCCGACGAGCTTCATATCAGCATCAAGACGGTCAAGACGCATGTCAGCAATTTGCTTATGAAATGCGAGCTCGAGGACCGCACGCAGCTGGCCGTATACGCGCATCGCAAAGGTTGGGTAAAGACGGGATAGCAGGCAGACTCTCCGGGCAAGCTAACGGTAACACTAGGCCAGGAGGAGAATGAACAGCGATGATCCCCCTTGAATCCAAGCTGGAATCGAGCGAGAAGGAATTTACGGAAGTCAGAAGCATGCTGGAGGAGAACGAGTTCTCCCTTGGCGGCAATTGGGACTATGCGCACGGCTACTTCGATCGTTTTCTTGACGACGAGCATAAGGTGTGGCTGCGCATGCCCTTCGATGTCATTAACGGCAATATCGACAGCGATACGCAGGATCTGGACGCCAAAATCAGAATGGGCCGGCCGTTCGTGCTGAAGCATATTTACAACGAGGGGCTTGATAAGGAGGCCCACCCAAGGGCTTTCGGAAGCCTGGTTGATCAGTTCCAAGAGCCGCTTGATAAGGACGCGGAAGTGGAAGGAAAATGGGTCGCCAAGGCGAAGCAAGTGCTAGGCGAAGTGGAAGAACGCTTGCTTCATTAAGAGATTATAAGAATCGGAGAAAACCGGGCCTGTCGGCATCAACTGCCGCCCCCGGTTTTTTTTTATGTTCCATTATAATAATTTTAAGTTTGATTTAAGGTAGATTGTGCAAGATAGAACTATGAAGAACAGGCAAGCCAAACAAGGAAACAATTGATAAACTTCATGGGATCAGATTAAGGAGGAGTACGAAAATGAGCGACAACAAAAAACAGAACGGATATGACGATTTCTTCCGCAATGATGACCAAGGCGGCAGCGACGATATCCGGGATCAGCATACTTCGAACGAAGCGAAACGTCAGGATGAGGCCGACAAAGGATCGTATTACTACTCTTATGGGCCGTTCAAGTCCGGTTCAGCCGATGCCGAGCCGCCAAGACAAACGGGCAATGACGCGGTATCCGCTCACAATGTTTACGGTAATGACGCGGAAGGCAAGCAAAATCCGGTTGATGTAACGCCGCCAACGCAGCTTCGCCCGTTCGCGCCGTCGCAATCCGCGTCGCGCGGGGGCTGGCAGATGAAGGAGACTCGCCGCAGCCCATTCAAAGCGATGTTCGCCTCGTTCCTGGCCGGCGTCGTTGTCGTCGGATCGCTGATGTTCGTATCGGATCGGGAGAACTGGTTCACGTTGGACCAAACGCTGACGCAATCGTCCGAGCAAGCGAATTCGGCGGTGAGCAAAGCCGGGGATGACGGCAAGGTATCCGCGGCGGCGGACATCGTACGGCCGAACAATATCGCACAGCTGTTCGAGAAAGCCAGCCCTGCTGTCGTGAAGATCGAAACGTTCTCCACACAGCGCAGCGGCGGCAATCAAGGCGGCACGATGGACGACTTCTTCAGTCAATTTTTCGGCGATGAGTTTGAAGGTCAGGGCCAAGATAACGGCTCAAGCGATCAAGGCTCCGGTCAATTAGTGCCGGAAGGTATCGGTACGGGATTCTTCTTCGATTCCACGGGCTATATCTTAACGAATCAGCACGTAATCGGCGAGGCCGATGAAATTCAAGTCACGGTTCAGGGCCGCAATAAGCCTCTCGTAGCGAAGAAGCTTGGTTCCGATTACAACCTCGACCTTGCGGTGCTGAAGGTTGAAGGAACCGACTTCCCGACTCTCCCGATCGGCAGCTCCGACAAGATCAATATCGGAGACTGGGTTGTCGCGATCGGTAACCCTTACGGCTTTGATCATACGGTAACGGTCGGCGTGCTGAGCTCCAAGGAGCGCCCGATCAGCATTCCGGATTCCCAAGGCACCCGTCAGTACGAGCACTTGCTGCAAACGGACGCTTCCATTAACCCGGGTAACTCCGGCGGTCCGCTCTTGAACCTGCAAGGCGAAGTTATCGGCATCAATACGGCCGTCAGCTCGCAGGCGCAAGGCATCGGCTTCGCGATTCCGACAAGCACGATTACGGAAGTGCTGGAGAACCTGAAAGCGAACAAAGAGATTCCGAAGAAGCCGGCTCCATTCATCGGGGCGAATCTGGCCGAAATTACGGATGATCTCGCGAAGGAGCTTGGACTTTCCGATAAAGAAGGCGCCATCGTACAGAGCGTGCTGTACAAATCGCCGGCGTATATGGCGGATTTGAGACAATACGATGTCATTACCGGCATGGACGGGACGAAATATGCGGCCCGTGAAGAACTGATCGCCGCGATTCAGAAGAAGGCGGTCGGCGACACGGTTACGCTGAATATCATCCGCAACGGCGAGAAGATGGATCTGAAAGTAACGGTCGGCAACAAAAATGATTTTGCACAGCAGCAGCAATAAAGCCGCTTACCCGAAGCGCATACAGTCGTCTTGACTGTCTGCGCTTCTTTTATGGGAAAATGTGGACGTGCTGTTTCATGGCCCGATTAACTTGCGATATAATGGGAAGGCAGATTTATGTTCAGGAAAACGAGTGTTTGATGATGGGGGATTGCGATGAGACCGCATATATTAGTAGTAGATGATGACGATAAAATCACCTCGCTGCTTCGGAGAAGCCTTGCGTTCGAGGGCTACGAGGTGGCGACGGCGAACAACGGGATCGAGGGCTTGAAGCAAATGCTTGCAAGCGACCCGGATTTACTGATTCTCGATGTAATGATGCCGCAGGTGGACGGCTGGGAGGTATGCCGCCGGATCCGGGAAGGCGGGAGCACGGTGCCTATTCTGATGCTGACCGCGAAAGATGACATAACGGACCGCGTTCGAGGACTTGACCTGGGCGCGGACGATTATTTGGTCAAGCCGTTCGCGCTCGAGGAATTGCTTGCTCGCGTGCGCGCGCTGCTGCGCCGCAAAACCGATAAGCTCGAAGAAAGCTCAAGCAGGCTGCAATTCGAGGATTTGACGCTCGATCTCGATTCCCGCGAAGCGATTCGCGCCGGACGGCGGATCGATCTGACGGCGAAGGAATTCGACCTGCTGCAGCTGCTGATGCAAAACCCGCGCAGAGTGCTCACCCGAGACGCGATTATGGACAAAATTTGGGGCATCGACTACAGCGGCGAATCCAATGTGCTCGAGGTCTACATCGCCATGCTGCGCCAGAAGACCGAGGACGGCAAGGCGCCGCGCCTGATTCAAACCGTTCGGGGTACCGGATACGTGTTGAGAGGAGAAGGGAGCTGACACCATGTCGATTCGCCTGAGGCTAACGCTCTGGTATTCCATCATACTCGCGGTCACGCTCATCGCATTCGGCGTCGCGATTTATATTTTCGTCAACTATAACACGTACAAAGAAATGAAAACGAAGATCGAACAGCAAGTCAATGCGATCAATATCACATCTACCTTGGATATGTTCGGCAATTATCAAACCCCCTCTTTTGTCATCGGGGATGAGGAGCTATTCATCCAAGTAGATAACTATAAGAACGGCGTCGTGAAGGCTACGCCGAATTTGCGCAGAATCGATCTGCTGCTGCCGAAGCCGTCATTGAAAGAGATTAACGACAGCTACGAAGGTTTCGAGAATGTGAAAGCGGGGCCTTATCCGTTTCTCGTTTACCGGCATATTTTGAAGCAAAACGATGAAGTTTTCGGACTGCTGCAAGTAGCGGCGTATTCCGGCCGGGAAGAGAAGTTCCTGACCGAGCTGAAGACGACGTTGATCTCATCGGTCATCATCGTCGTGCTGATCGCCTTTACGATCGGCTTGTTCCTGGCGCGCAAGGCGCTTCGTCCGATCGAGGATGTCATTCTCGCGACCAAGCAAATTCAGAACGGTTCGGATCTCAGCATGCGTATTCCAAGAGAAGGACCGAACGACGAGCTTGGCCGCCTGACGGATACGCTGAACGGGATGTTGGGGCGGATCGAAACGACCTATAACGGCTTGAACGAAGCATACAAGGCGCAGCGGCGGTTCGTGTCGGATGCCTCGCATGAGCTGCGTACACCGCTTACGACGATTCGCGGCAACATCGAACTGCTGGAGCGGATGTGGCTGCCGTCGCTGACGCAGGGCGCGGATCCGGAATCGGACGATGCGGAGCTGAAGCACTTGAGCGATCAGGAGCGCAGCCGCATTCAGCTGACCCGCGAATCGATGCTGGATATTGCGGGAGAAGCGAAGCGGATGTCCAGCCTTGTAAACGATCTGCTGGCGCTGGCGCGTGCGGATGCCGGCTACGAGATGGAGAAGTCGGTCCAGCCGCTGCTTCCGCTTGTGGAAGACGTCGCGCGGAAGGCGCAGCTGCTTCCAAGAAAAGCCGAATGGAAAATCGGAAACCTAAGCGCGATCGAGAACGTAAATGTATTAGCGCATGCTGATTTTCTCCGTCAGCTGTTTTTTATCTTTGTGGAAAATGCGTTTAAATACACGCCTAGCGGTTATGTGGAGCTGCGGGCCATCCGATCCGGCGACCAGGCTGGCATCGTGGTCAAGGATACCGGCATCGGCATGGATCACGATCAGGTGCCGCATATTTTCGAGCGCTTCTACCGCGCCGACGAGTCTCGCGGGGAGACAAGCGGCACCGGCTTAGGGCTGTCGATCGCCAAATGGATCATCGACGAGCACGGCGGCTCCGTAGAAGTCTCGACGCGCGAAGGAGCGGGAACGACGTTTATCGTATGGCTTCCGATTGCTTTCCACGAGAAGTCGAATGAAGTATAATAAGAAGAATGGGTCTTGTAGATCATGATTCGTGAAGAATGGTTGAGCAGGAAAGCAGGTGCAAGCAAATGGAAATTGTGAAAATTTCACCGCGGGGCTATTGTTACGGCGTTGTCGATGCGATGGTTCTGGCCTTGCAGACGGCAAGAGATTTAGACTTGCCGCGGCCGATTTATATTTTGGGCATGATCGTTCATAATAGCCATGTGACGGAAGCGTTCAAGAATGAGGGCATTATTACGCTCGACGGAGAGAATCGCTTGGAAATTTTGGAGCAAATTACGAGCGGCACGGTTATTTTCACCGCTCATGGCGTGTCGCCCGAGGTTCGCAAACGCGCCAAAGGGAGAGGCCTCACCATCGTGGACGCGACTTGTCCGGACGTGACGAAGACGCATGATCTGATCCGGGAGAAGGCAGCCGATGGCTATGAAGTCATTTATATTGGCAAAAAAGGGCATCCTGAGCCTGAGGGCGCAATCGGGATCGCGCCGGAGCATGTTCACTTAATCGAGCGGGAAACCGAGATCGACTCGCTTAAGCTTACGAGCGAGAACATTATCATTACGAACCAGACGACCATGTCGCAATGGGACATCAAGCATTTGATCAACAAGCTGATTGAGAAGTTCCCGACAGCCGAAATTCATAATGAAATTTGCTTGGCGACGCAGGTTCGGCAGGAAGCGGTGGCCGAGCAAGCGAAGGAAGCGGAATTGTGCATCGTGGTCGGCGACCCGAGAAGCAATAACTCCAACCGGCTTGCGCAGGTTTCGGAAGAAATCGCAGGCGTGCCGGCATACCGCGTTTCTGATGTATCGGAGATTGACCGGGCTTGGCTAATGGGCAAGAAACGCGTAGCTGTTACCTCTGGGGCATCGACGCCGACGCCGCTGACAAAGGAAGTTATCAGTTACTTGGAGCAGTTCAACGACGAAGATCCTGCAACATGGGAAGTAAAGCGGACCGTGAATATGGATAAACTGCTTCCTACCGTACGCGTGAAATCGTCGCTTTAAGTGAAAGGAGCGCACTTCAGATGAAGACCTCAAGTAAACCGCGCTCGATGAAACGGTGGCTTAAGTTAAAATATACGCAGCTCATGCGGGCTCCTGGCGGTCCTTCGTTCGTGGCGCTGGGTTTCGCGATCGGCATATTTGTGGAGATGTTCACGCTGCCGACCTATGGGCTTGCCTTTTTCTTGATTTTTCCGCTCATCTATTTGATGAACGCCAGCCTAGCGGGAGCGTTGATCGGTTTTGTTTTCGGAAAAATTATTTTTATCCCGGTTGCATTCATCAATAGTATGGTAGGCGGCTGGGTGCTTCCGAATCATATCCGTATTTCGGTGCCGCTTGCGCCGGAATGGTTTGATCATATACTGCTTGTGAATTTGAAGCTGATCGTAGGCGGCATTATCGACGGTATGGTGCTTGGGGCGCTATTCTATTTCCCTGTTAAGTTGACTTTGAAATATGTAGCGGATAAGCGCAGGGAGAAGCGAAAGCTTCGCCGCGTCGCGATCGATGTGAAGCCGGTGACGGAATAAATCGCAAACGGCAATAGGCCGGTCTCTTGACGAGATCGGCTTTTTCTTGTATAGTTGCTTTAGTGATTAAAAGCATAAAAGCCCAAAAGCATAAAAGCGTCGAAGCTTCGAAGCGAACACGCGTCTAAGCGTAATAGGAGAGGGAGTCGAACTTATGATCGTCATAACGAAGAATAGCGTATCTGAAGAGCGGATTGCGGAAATTGTCCATCAAATCGAGAAAGCCGGCGTGCAGGCGCATGTTTCCCGCGGAACGGACCGGACGGTAATCGGGATAATCGGCAAGGCAGAGCCGACGCTCGCCGAGCATCTCCGCCAGATGAAGGGGGTCGAGAACGTCATCAAGATTTCGAAATCCTACAAGCTTGCGAGCCGGGATTTCCATCCGGACGACACGATCATCGAAATTAATGGCGTTAAGATCGGCGGCGAGCATCTTGTCATTATGGGAGGTCCTTGCGCGGTGGAAACGCCGGAGCAGATCGATGAGATCGCAAGGCTGGTCAAAGCCGCAGGCGGCCAAGTGCTCCGCGGCGGTGCATTTAAACCGCGTACGGGTCCTTACAGCTTCCAAGGAATCGGCGTTGAAGGCTTGAAGATGATGGCGGAAGCGGGACGCAAGCACGGCTTGCTGACAATTACGGAGGTTATGACGCCGGAGTACGTCGATATCTGCAGCGAGTACGCCGACATTTTGCAGGTTGGCACGCGCAACATGCAGAACTTCGATTTGCTGCGCAAGCTCGGCACGGTGAAGACGCCGGTCCTGCTCAAGCGGGGCTTCAGCGCAACTTATGACGAATTTTTGAACGCGGCCGAATATATACTTGCGGGCGGAAATCCGAACGTTATGCTTTGCGAACGCGGTATTCGTACGTTCGAATCTTACACGCGCAACACGTTAGATTTGGCGGCCATTCCGGTGCTGCAGCAGCTGAGCCATTTGCCTGTCATATCCGATCCAAGCCATGGCACAGGCCGCCGCGAGCTGGTGGAGCCGATGTCGAAGGCGTCGGTGGCTGCGGGCGCAAACGGACTTATTATCGAGATGCATACCGACCCGGACAACTCCATGACCGGCGACGGGGTACAATCGCTGTTCCCTGACCAATTCGCGAACCTTTTGAAAGAATTGGAGCAGCTGGGCAAGCTGGTCGGGAAGCGTTTTGAAACGCCGAAAGAGCCGGCCGAATACTTTAACACTTGGATTAAATAATATTCAGCACCGTGTATAAATATTGAGTAAATGAAGCTGCAGCCGTTCGGATTCCGACGGCTGCAGCTTCTTGTTTTCCGCGTAAATAAAGGGAAAAGTGACATCTTGGCAAATATGTGAAGAAAGCTGACAAGTGGTTTAAAAAATACCTTACATGACTATTGACGGTTTCAACCCTTGATCCTATAATAACAATCATAGTTTCAGATCAGAAGTTGAACAATAGTTGTCCCACACATCGTTAATGTTCGGAAATGGAGGAAATTCCTAATGTCAGTTCAAAACGTATTGAGCACAATTAAAGAGAACAACATCATGTTTGTCGATTTCCGCTTCGTGGATCTTTCCGGCCACGCGCACCACATCACGCTTCCATCGACGGAAGTGGATGCCGACACTTTTGTTAACGGCGTAGCATTCGACGGTTCCTCGATCCCAGGCTTCCGCGGCATCGAAGAGTCCGACATGGTTATGATTCCGGACACAGAGTCCAGCTTCATCGATCCTTTTACCGATCACCCGACTTTGAATATCATGTGTAACATCCACACACCGGATGGCCAGCGTTACGAGCGCGACCCGCGCAGCATCGCTCAAAAAGCGGAAGAATATCTGCAAACGTCCGGCGTTGGTACAGCTGCTTTCTTCGCGCCTGAGTCCGAATTCTTCATCTTCGACGACGTTCGCTACGAAAGCAAAATGAACACTTCCTTCTATTCCGTTGATTCCGCTGAAGCCGGCTGGAACACAGGACGTAAAGAAGAAGGCGGCAACCTTGGCTACAAAATTCCGGTTAAAGGCGGCTACGTTCCGGTTGCTCCGGTTGACTCCCAACAAGACATCCGCAGCGAAATGGTTCGCATCATGCAAGAATCCGGCCTGCGCGTTGAGCGTCATCACCACGAAGTTGCTACAGCTGGCCAAGCTGAAATCAACTTCCGTTTCGATACGCTGACTAAAACAGCCGACAACCTTATGAAATATAAGTACATCATCAACAACGTTGCTCGTCAATGGGGCAAAGTGGCAACATTCATGCCGAAGCCGCTGTTTGGCGACAACGGCAGCGGTATGCACGTTCACCAATCGATCTTCAACGGCGATTCCCCGCTGTTCTACGAGAAAGGTGCTTACGCGAACCTGAGCCCTATGGCCATGCACTACATCGGCGGTATTCTGCACCACGCGCCAGCGTTGATCGCGCTGACGAACCCGTCGACGAACTCGTTCAAACGTCTTGTTCCTGGTTACGAAGCGCCGGTTAACCTCGTATTCTCGAAAGGTAACCGTTCCGCTGCGATCCGTATCCCGGTTGCTGCGGTTACGCCTAAAGGCTGCCGGATCGAGTTCCGTACGCCGGACTCCACGGCTAACCCTTACATCTCGTTCGCTGCAATGCTGCTTGCAGGTCTGGACGGCATCAAGCGCAAGCTGGATCCAGTTGCTCTTGGCTACGGTCCATACGACAAAAACATCTACGATCTGTCCGACGAAGAGAAGAAAGAAATCCGTTCCGTACCTGGTACGCTGGACGAAGCGCTTGACGCTCTGGAAGCGGACTACGAGTTCTTGACAGAAGGCGGCGTATTCTCCAAAGACTTCATCGACAACTACGTACAATTCAAGCGCGCAGAAGCAAAAGCTGTTGCAATCCGTGTTCATCCGCACGAGTACAGCCTATACTTCGACTGCTAATCCGAACTTTTATCAATCATGTTCAGCGAGCCCTCTTCGGAGGGCTCGCTTTTTATTTGGCATCATTAAGCTAAATCCGAATATTCTTCATAAATTATTAGTTTTTGTTCGACTTTTTGCACTTGATGCCAAGCTTTAAAATTGCTATCATACTCATAAGCAAATTTGAAGAGTGGAGTGAGCAACAGTGACGAATCGCGCGTTTAACTTTAATGCCGGTCCGGCGGCATTGCCGCTGGAAGTATTGCAGCAAGCACAGCAGGAATTTATTGATTATGCAGGCGCAGGCATGTCCATTATGGAAATGTCCCACCGCAGCAGCATTTTTGAACAGGTCAACGACGGCGCACAATCGCTTCTTCGCGAATTGTTCGGAATTCCAAGCCATTATAAAGTATTGTTCCTTCAAGGCGGCGCGAGTACGCAATTCGCCATGATTCCAATGAATTTGCTGTCGGCGGGCAAGTCGGCCGCTTTCGTGCATACGGGCAGCTGGGCGGATAAAGCGATCAAGGAAGCGAAGCTGATCGGCGAAACGACAATTGTCGCCTCCTCGGAAGCGGATAAGTTCAACCGTATCCCGAGCCTAAGCGAAATTCAACTTCCGGAACATGCAGCCTACCTGCACATTACGTCGAACGAAACGATCGAAGGGACGCAGTACGCTGCTTATCCTGAGACAGGCGATGTAACGCTGATCGCCGATATGTCCAGCGATATTCTTTGCCGTCCTGTCGATGTCAGCAAATTTGGCATGATTTATGCCGGAGCGCAGAAGAACCTGGGTCCGTCTGGCGTGACGATCGTTATCGTACGTGAGGATTTGGTCGCAGAGAGCCCGAAGAGCATCCCGACTATGCTTCGTTACGACACGCATGCGAAGAACAATTCCCTTTACAATACGCCGCCATCCTTCTCCATCTACTTAGTAGGTCTCATGCTGAAATGGGTGAAGGAAAAAGGCGGAGTCGCGGCGATGGAGCAGTTTAACCGCGACAAAACGAAGCTGATTTATGACGCAATAGATCAGAGCGGCGGCTTCTACCGCGGCTTCGCGGACGCCGGCAGCCGGTCGCTGATGAACATTACGTTCCGTCTTGGTTCGGAAGAACTGGAGAAGCAGTTCGTGAAGGAATCGGAGAAGCAGGGCTTCGTCGGTTTGAAGGGTCACCGCAGCGTCGGCGGCCTGCGCGCATCGACCTACAATGCGGTTCCGCATGAAAGCTGCAAGGCGCTTGTGGAATTTATGGCCGATTTCCAGAAGCGTAACGGCTAAGGATCTAATAATCGGCCTTGGATCAACCATAGCACAAGCAAGAAGACCGCCGGCTCTTCCATTCGTGGAAGGACGGCGGTCTTCTTGGTGATCGTACGATCGAAGATGAGCATATTAAGCCAGAGACGAATCTGCGCCGGCTATGCTGCCGGGACCCGCTAATTTGTAGCCGACATTGCGTACGGTCATGATATACTCCGGCGACCGCGCATTTTTCTCGATTTTATCGCGGAGATGACTGATGTGCACGTCGACAATGCGCGTGTCGCCGAGAAAGTGATAGTCCCAAACGCCGTGCAGCAGCTGCTGGCGGCTGAGCACTTTGCCCCGGTGGCGGCACAGATAGAGGAGCAGCTCGAATTCCTTCGGAGTCAGATCGACTGGCTTCCCTTCGAGCTGAACCTCCCGTTGTTCGGAGAAAACGGAAAGCGGACCGATTTCATGCACGACCGGTTCCTGTGCGCCAGGCAGCGCTTGCGTACGCCGCAAAATCGCTTGAATGCGCGAGAGCAGCTCCTGCGGCGAGAACGGTTTTGTCATGTAATCATCGGCGCCGTGATCGAGTCCGGCAATTTTATCGCTGACATCATGAAGCGCGGTCAGCATAATGATCGGTACGGCATTATTCTGCTTGCGCAGCTCGCGGCATACTTGCAAGCCGTCCATTTTTGGAAGCATCAGATCAAGGACGATGAGATCGGGGCGAAACGGCTTTAAGAAGTCAAAGACGGCTTCGCCGTCCGAGGCACAGCGCACTTCGTAGCCGGCAAGCTTCAAATTGAATTCAAGCAGCGTGGAGATGGATGGCTCGTCATCGACGATTAATATTTTCTTCTTCAAAACGTGGTTGTTCCCCTTTCATGCACCTTTATACTTGCATTATGAGGGTTAACTTTTCACAATAGATTAAGCAAGCGTAAAAGCTATGTAAAAATGAAGGGTGTTTGATAACAAATGGCATTCCATATCGTACTCGTCGAGCCGGAAATTCCGGCCAATACCGGCAATATCGCGCGTACATGCGCGGCAACAGGCACGGTTCTTCACCTCGTTCGGCCGCTTGGCTTCAATACCGATGACAAGACGCTCAAGCGGGCAGGACTGGATTACTGGTATGCGGTCGAGATCCACTACCACGATTCGTTTCAGGAGTTGAAAGAGATGTATCCGGAAGGCCGTTTCTTTTGCGCGAGCACAAGAAGCTCGAAAGTTTATACGGAGCATAACTATCGCGACGGCGATTTTTTTGTATTCGGGAAAGAGACGAAGGGGCTTCCTCAGGAAGTATTGGATGCGCATCCGGATACATGCATCCGCGTGCCGATGACGGACAAGGTCAGGTCGCTGAATTTGTCGAATTCTGCGGCGATCGTCGTGTTTGAGGCATTGCGCCAGACCGGATTTGCGGGACTTGAATAGGTCAATGTTTAGCCACTAATCCTATGCTTTTACATGATATTAAGAAATTCGAAAAATTTGCAGGAAATGACCGGCCATTATAGAACCTAAGTAGGGTGCAATTAATCGAAACGTTACAAAATGCGACTACAGGAGATGTGTATTTGGTGAAACCGGCTGGTGTTGTGCGTAAAGTAGATCAATTAGGACGTATCGTTCTCCCCAAATCACTGCGTAAAAGATACCAAATGAACGAGGGAGATCCCGTTGAGATTTTGGTTCAGGGTGACCATATCATTTTGGAGCGCTACCGTCCTCGCTGCGTGTTCTGCGGAACGCTTGAAGGCGTTCGCGAATTCAAAGAACGCTACCTGTGCAACTCTTGCATGACGGAAATGGCTGGCTTGCGCCGGGGATAAACCGGTTATCCAGCATGATCCACCAAGTTCTAAGCGGCAAAAAAAGAAGCTTCCGGCGGCTTGAGATTCAAGCGCTGAAAGCTTCTTTTTTTGTTTGCTGATCCGTTAGTCCTATTGCTTTACAATCCTTTAGTTTTGTCATCGTTGTAAGCCGCCGTACACATGGCGATCAGGAACAAAGCCGAGACAGTGAGGACGATTAGAAAATTGATGGTCATTCGTATTCCCTCCTAGGCTGCCAGCACCTTCATGATAAGCTTCATGAAACACTCCCTTTCATTATACCCAACGGCACGCGAAAAGAAAACGAACAAAGTTGTGAACATGTTGTTACGGCTGATTGAATGCCGTCATAAAATGAACTACATTGGAGAACGCTGTTACATAGTGATGAATCCCGCGCTTCGACTGCGTTCTTTCGATGCTCTTCTTGTTGCTCCCGCCTTGAAAAGGGCGTAAAATGTGGGATAAAGGAAGGAGAGGAATGGAACGTGGAGTATCGTTTTTCAAGCAATGTCGAGCGGCTGCAGTCTTCTGCTGTTCGTGATATTTTAAAGCTGACGCAAGGAAAGGAAATCATCTCGTTTGCCGGCGGCTTGCCGGCTGAAGAGCTGTTTCCGCTAGATGCGGTGAAGGAGGCAACGGAACGGGTATTCCGTACCGGCGGCAAGAACTCGCTGCAATACGGGCTTACCGAAGGCTTCTTGCCGCTGCGCGAGCAACTGTGCCAGCGAATGGCCCGTAAGGGGATGCGTGCGGAGCCTGACGAAATGATCATGACGACGGGCTCGCAGCAAGCAATCGATTTGATTACGCGCGTGCTCATGGAGCCGGGCGATATCGTCCTTGTAGAGAATCCGACCTATTTGGCCAGCTTGCAGGTTTTCAATCTAAGCGGGCTTCGGGTCGTCCCTGTCGAAAGCGACAAGGATGGCATGGTCATTTCCGAGGCGGAACGGCTGATCAAGCAGCATAAGCCGAGACTTATTTACGTCGTGCCTACATTCGGCAATCCGACGGGACGCGTATGGAGCATGGAGCGGCGCAAGGGCTTGCTTGAGCTCAGTCATCGACACGGCGTTCCGATTCTGGAGGATGATCCATACGGCGATATTCAATTTGACGAGCAGGCCAATTACTCGACGCTGTTCTCGCTAGACGACCGAACGAATGGCGGGCATGTTCTTTATACAAGCACGTTCTCCAAGACCGTCGCGCCGGCGCTTCGTACGGGCTGGGCCATTGGCAGCCGCAAGGTCATCTCTATGATGGCGAAAGCGAAGCAAGCGGCGGATTTGCATTCCAGCACGTTGGACCAGCAAACGCTCGATCAGCTGCTGCGCCACTTCTCATTGGACGATCATATCAAGGTGATCCGAAGGGCGTACGGCGAGCGCATGCAGCAAATGCAGCAGCTGCTCGCCTCGCAAGGCTGGAGCGACGTGAAATGGGAGCAGCCGAAAGGAGGCATGTTCCTCTGGCTGGAGCTGCCGGAGGGGCTTGATGCGGAGGCGCTGCTGCGCGCGGCTGTGAAGAAGAACGTGGCGTTCGTGCCGGGGGCTTCGTTCTACGCGGCTGAACCGCAGCGCAATACGGCGCGGCTGAACTTTACGTATACGACCGGCGAGCGAATGGCTGCAGGCATTTCGCGTTTTGCCGAAGCGCTGAATGAGTTTCTGGCACGCTGCTAGCGCGTTTCGAATAGAGAAGCCCGGAGTCCTCAAGGGTAGAGGATTCCGGGCTTCTTGTATTTCTAGCGGCTATAACATCCGTGCCATGAATTTGCCGTCTTGAATTTCAAGCGGGTAACAATCCAGCTCCTCGCCGGGAACGTTGGTGGACTCGCCGGTCGCTTTGTCGAAGCACCAATAGTGCAGCGGGCAAATCAATTCGTTCAGATGCGGTCTGACGATACCGCCGGCATGCGGACAGATCGCCGAAATCAGATTGTAGCGCTGTTCCTCGTCGTCCTTGCGCGGGGCTTCAACAATATAGTACGGCTGGTTATTCAGTTTGACGTTGGCCGGAAATTCCGTGTAATCCTCGACGTTGCCAATAACGCGGTAGTTAATCGTTTCGCTCATTCGGTTCATATCCCCTTTGATTAGTCGTGATTATGGATAAGTGCTGCGTCTTGCTTGTCCTTATGCTGCCTTTGCCGCTGCCAAGCTTCTATTATATGTGCGTATTGCTGTAAGGCTGACGCCCCTTCCGGCTTAAGGCTATATTGTCCCCGTTTGACTCGTTCAAACCAGCGGTAGTAATCCTTCTGCAGAAAATGGCCAGCCCGCGGGATATCGGTCAGCTTCGCAATCGCGCTTGGCGATAACTCGCCGTGCTCGCTTAACGCCCAAGCCACACGCAGCGCCTTTTCGCGGTAAGCCGTAACGAGCTTGCTCTTGTTGCTGCCGCCCGTATTATAGTCGCCGCTGCGCTCATGAAACTCCGTGAGCAGACGTGCCTGTCGGACGCGGCGCTGCCCTCTCTGCGGCGGATCGCCCGGCTGGCACAGCATCTCCAGAACGGGTGCTTTGGTTTTGAAGAACGTTACGGTCATTAGGCCGAGCCCTAGCATCCGGCACAGCTCGGTCAGATCGCCGAAGCGCTGGTTGTGCGCGCCGACTTTTTTCCGGTTGCGTTCGACTGCGAGGATGACAGAGCCGTTCAGGCGCAATCTTTCGATGCCCTGCAGCAGCAGCGCGAGATTGAATGTTTTTTTCATTTCCACCAGGATGGTTTCATTCGTTTCCGGGTGAATGGCGACGAGATCGCAGTGCATGATTTCGCCCTTCACCTCGAAACCCTGCTTTTCGAAATAAGCCTTGATCGGCGGATACAGCTCCGTTTCGTGTTTGACAGCCAATGGTGCAGGATCGCCTCGATTCCATGGGAGGGTAGTCTGCTCCCGATTATAGCACATTCCTCCCGTCCCCTTAAGCCATAATTTTAGAAGTTACATCGGGTGTTACAACTTTATTCCTGTCGGCGGGGCCGAAATAATGTCGGCATCGCCATGTTTCGACTTGCCTCCATCATCCGGGGGTGAAAGCAGTCAAGTCCCGTCACGCTTGGCTTTCCGCCGCTCGGGGACGGCCAGTGGCTCGTATAAGAAATGCCGCACAAATGGGGGATTACGGGCAGAATAGCGCGGATTTTGGCGGAATCTTGTTTAAAAAATAGGGCAACTTCCCTTGCGAAAGTGCATAGGATTGTAATACTTCAATAAAAAAAGCCGGGCAGCTTAAGATGGCTGGATGAATATTACCCGCATGCAGTAGTCAATCGGAAAGTGCTGAAGGCGTTAAGCTAGACGGAGCAAATGCATACGAAGTGAGTTTTGCATCCGCAAAACTTATAGGAGGTTACGGCATGGATATTTTAAAACGGATATCGGCGTACAAGGCGGAAAGTGAAAAGCTGGCTTGGAGCGGGTCTTTTAAAGACTACATCGACCTGCTGAAGCGAGATCCTACTCCGGCCATGACTGCACATGCTCGTGTCTATGAAATGATTGAGTCTTATGGCGTAGTGGATGACGGCGGGAGTGCAAAGAAATACAAGTTTTTCGAACAAGAAATATTCGGCTTAGACCGAGCCGTGGAGAAGCTTGTCGAGGAATACTTCCACTCAGCAGCCCGGCGGCTTGATGTGAGGAAGCGGATTCTGCTCCTGATGGGTCCTGTCAGCGGCGGTAAATCCACGATTGTGACCATGCTGAAACGCGGTCTTGAACAGTTTTCCCGCACCGAGAAGGGCGCCGTCTATGCCATTAAAGGCTGTCCGATGCATGAGGATCCTCTGCACCTGATCCCGCATGAGCTGCGGCCCGAAGCGGAACGGGAGCTCGGCGTCCGAATTGAAGGGAACCTGTGTCCATCCTGCCAAATGAGGCTTAGAACCGAATATAACGGCGATATCGAGAATGTCCAGGTCGAACGCGTCCTGATCTCTGAAGAGAGCCGCATCGGTATCGGTACGTTCAGCCCTTCCGATCCGAAATCGCAGGATATCGCGGATTTGACCGGCAGCATCGACTTCTCGACGATTACGGAGTTCGGCTCCGAATCCGATCCGCGGGCCTACCGCTTCGACGGCGAGCTGAACAAAGCGAACCGCGGCCTGATGGAATTCCAGGAGATGCTCAAATGCGACGAGAAGTTTCTATGGAACCTGTTGTCGCTAACCCAAGAAGGCAACTTCAAAGCCGGCCGATTCGCGCTCATTTCCGCGGATGAGTTGATCGTCGCGCATACGAACGAAACGGAGTATAAGTCGTTTATCGCCAACAAGAAGAACGAAGCGCTGCAATCCCGGATGATCGTCATGCCGATCCCGTATAACCTGAAGGTGTCCGAAGAAGAGAAAATCTATAAGAAGCTCATCGGACAGAGCGACATGAAGCATATTCACATTGCGCCGCATTCCCTTCGCTCGGCCGCGATCTTCTCCATCCTGACCCGTCTGAAGGAGACGAAGAAGCAGGGGATGGACCTCGTCAAAAAAATGCGCATGTACGACGGCGAGGAGGTCGAAGGCTACAAGGAAGCGGATTTGAAGGAAATGCAATCGGAATACATCGAAGAAGGCATGTCGGGTATTGACCCGCGTTATGTCATCAACCGGATATCCAGTGCGCTGATTAAGCAGGATTTGCAGTGCATCAATGCCCTTGATGTGCTGCGGGCGCTGAAGGAAGGGCTTGATCAGCATCCTTCGATCACGAAGGATGAGCGAGAGCGTTACTTAAACTTTATTTCTACGGCGCGGAAAGAATACGACAGCCTTGCTAAGAAGGAAATACAGAAGGCGTTCGTCTATTCCTTCGAAGAGTCGGCTAGAACGCTGTTCGAGAACTATCTCGACAACATCGAGTCGTACTGCAACTGGTCGAAAATCAAAGACCCGCTGACAGGCGAGGAGATGGATCCGGATGAGCGGCTGATGCGCTCCATCGAGGAGCAAATCGGCGTATCCGAGAATGCGAAGAAAGCGTTCCGCGAAGAGATCTTGATTCGGATTTCGTCCTACTCGCGCAAAGGGAAGAAATTCGACTACTACAGCCATGAACGCCTGCGCGAGGCGATTGAGAAGAAGCTGTTTACCGACCTGAAAGATATCGTCAAAATTACGACCTCGACCAAGACACCGGACGAGAAGCAGTTGAAGCGGATTAACGAAGTGACGAAGCGGCTGATCGATGAGCACGGATACTGCCCGGTCTGTGCAAACGAGCTGCTGCGATATGTCGGAAGTCTGTTGAACCGATAATGTTCAAATGATGAACCGGCGCCCGAGCGGCGCCGGTTTTTTTTGCTTTTGGGGCTAATAAATGCTTGATAATTTCCGGTAATCGCGCGGCCGGCTGCCGCCACATGCTGCTGAGCCCAATGCACGCTCGGAGACAGCTCGCGGAAGGACGCATCGCGTCCCGGAAACTATAGTCGGAAATGTCCAAAAAGTTCCCTCTTTTCTGTAAATAATACGCTTCCTTCGTTATGATACCATTACATTATATAGCCGATTTATCAAAGTTAATGGGATGATTGCAGCCTGCTGAAGGGAAGGGTACAGATGAGTGGAAATGTGCAAATGCATGCGGAGCTGAGCCGAGACTACCCGCTTAGCAGCGAACAGCTGGCATCGTATCGGGAGAACGGCCATCTTTTATTGAAGGATGTTGCAAGCTGTGCCGTCATTGATCATTTCGGTCCGTTGATCCGGCAGGAGGTAATCCGGCTGAACACGGAGAACCGCCCATTGTCGGAGCGGGATACGTACGGGAAAGCTTTTCTGCAAATTCAGAACCTGTGGGAGAAGAACGAAGAGATTTACCGATTCGTATTCGCCCGGCGCTTCGCCCGGATTGCCGCAGAGCTTATGGGAGTGTCCGGCGTGCGGATGTACCATGATCAGGCGCTGTTTAAAGAGCCGGGCGGCGGCCATACGCCCTGGCACCAGGATCAAATTTATTGGCCGGTCGACACCGAGCATACGATTACGCTTTGGATGCCCTTAGTCGATATTCCGGAAGAGGTCGGATCGATGACGTTTGCTTCCGGCTCGCATAAGCGCGGATACATCAGCAAGCTGGCGATTTCCGATCAATCGCATAAAACGTTAGCCCAGTATATTGAGGCCGAGAAGCTGCCGACGCTCAGCTACGGCGCGATGTCGGCGGGAGACGCTACGTTCCATGCGGGGTGGACGCTGCATAGCGCGCCCGGCAATCCGACCGGCCGGACGCGCGAGGTCATGACGATCATTTATGTCGCCGACGGCACGAAGGTATTGACGCCGGAGACGAATGCGCGGAGAGCCGATTTGGTCAAATGGATGCCTGGCCTTCAGCCGGGTGATCTCATTGACAGCCCTTTAAATCCACTTATGTACAGCAGCCCGGAAAGCGTGTGAGTGACGATGACGTAGAAGCCATTTATACCTTTCGGTCCGCAATACTACAATGAATAGCTTTCCGCCAACGAAATGCCGGAATTGCAATTGCATAAAATAGTAATATTCGGAACCTGCAGCCGTCACCGCTGCAGGTTCGTTTTATGATAAAATGGAAACATGAGTTCTTATTTTTGAATAGGACGTGATGGAATGAAGATGCTGCTGCTCAATGAGAAAGGGCTGCCGGAAACGGTCGGCGTTCGCGAGATACTGTTCATCAATCAGACCAAGAAGGGGCCGGAGTTCGTAACCGGGAGCGGCGTGTACCGGTTTCCATTGACGATGGAGCAGCTGTACGGCGTGTTTCACCTCTACGGATTCGAGCAGCTTGATCGGAACGCGATCGTCAATCTTGAACATGTACAGAGGTATGACCCCACAAACCGGACGGTCTATTTTGAAACGGAAGAGGCTGGCGGCAGCACAATTTACGCTACGGTCTCGGCGACGAATGCGGCAAAGGTGAAGCATTTGATCCGGGACGGGGGAATTGAGGCGGAAGAGAAGGAGGAGGAGTATTTCCTGTTATATAAGTTAAAGCGACTATTTGGAATAGGTATCGTATAACGAGCTCGTCGGCGGGCGCAACGCGAAGCTGGGACACTTCAGAGCAGGCTGCATATACAATTCAAGGAGTATTACTCCTGCCGTAAACGGCAGGAGTTTGTTTTTTATTTAAAAGGTGGGAATACTAATAATCTGACTCATTCTTAAATATTGTTGCTCGGTTGAAAGCCGAATCCCTAAACCAAAATAGGTGTTGACGAGGAAGCAGAAGTTTATTATAGTATCATTATACCTATACGGGTATCAGTATCGAAAGGAGAGTTATTAAGATCATCGATTGAAATTGAAACAGTTTTTTTTTGACCAAAAATATACCCCATAGGGTATATTGGTTCGAATGAATAAAGCTTTATTTTATTTAGGAGGCAGGAGCCCTATGGATTTGGCATGGATCATGACCATATTCGCGCTTGGTTTCTTGGGCTCGTTCATTTCCGGAATGGTGGGAATCGGAGGTTCGGTTATTAACTATCCGATGCTGCTTTTTATTCCGCCGGCACTTGGATTTGCGGCTTTTACCGCGCAGGAAGTATCGGCAATCAGCGCAGTTCAAGTTTTCTTCGCAAGCTTAATGGGGATGCTTGTTTTTCGAAAAGGAGGACTTGTTAATAAGACCCTGGTTCTCAACATGGGCGTATCCATTATCATTGGGAGCTTCTTGGGGAGCTTTGTTTCAAATATGCTGCCTAGTTCAGTGATCAATATCGTATATGCCATTTTGGCTCTGATTGCAGCCGTTATGATGTTTCTGCCGAAAAAGGGGAATGACGCGCAAGATATAAGCAAAGTGACATTCAATAAAACTTTAGCCGTTACTTTAGCATTAATGATCGGTGCCGTATCTGGAATTGTAGGTGCGGCAGGTGCATTTATAACTGTACCGGTCATGCTAGTGGTACTTAAAATTCCAACAAGAATTGCTATTGCATCTTCATTAGCGATTACCTTTATTTCGTCGATTGGTTCAACAACAGGTAAATTAATGGGTGGACATATGTTATTGATCCCTTCCATTGTACTGGTTATTGCGAGTACCATTTCTTCGCCAATCGGTGCGAAAATAAGCAAAAAAATCAACACAAGGATTCTTCAATGGATTTTGGCTGGATTAATCACAGCAACCGTATTAAAAATTTGGATTTCAATCTTATTTTAGGAGGATCAGAATGAGCACAAAAACCTACAAAGAACAGCTCCCGAGTGAAATTCTTGACCGCATCGAACGAAAAGAAATGGTGAACATTCTGGACGTTCGCGAGCATGATGAATGGGAATCCGGTCATATTCCAGGTGCGACACATATACCTTTAGGTCAAATCAACAGAGCACTGAATGTACTTGATCCAAAGCAAGAAACAGTTGTCGTATGCCGCAGCGGGAAGCGGAGCGGAAGAGCATGCGAATATTTATCAAGTTTAGGTTATAACGTCGTTAACATGCCTGGCGGCATGTCGGAATGGTCCGGAGACATGAAGTACGGTAAATAACATGAGGAGGTCTAATAAATGAATGCTATGCAAGTCAACCGAACATTGGAATGCGAGGGTCTAGCATGTCCGCTGCCGGTGGTTCGCACCAAAAAAGCGGTGGAGGAGATGAGAACCGGTGAAGTGTTGGAAGTGCGGGCAACCGATAGAGGTTCTGTTGCGGATCTTCAAAGTTGGGCGAAGCGTACCGGGCATCAATACATCGGGTTGAAGGAAGAGAATGGTGTCTTCCGGCACTACATCCGTAAATCGGATCCAACTGAAACCAAGGAAGAAAGAAAATTTCCTCATGCGATCTCCAATGAAGAAATTCATAATAAACTTTCCGCCGGCGAAATAGTAAACCTTCTTGATGTACGTGAGCCAGCCGAATATGCTTTCGGTCGGATTCCCGGAGCCAAATCGATTCCATTAGGAGAGCTTGAAAAACGGCTGCATGAGCTAGATCCAGGCCAGGAGTATTATTTGGTTTGCCGCAGCGGAAACCGAAGTGACATGGCTTGTCAAACATTAGCGGAGAAAGGCTTTAAAAATGTGAAAAATGCAGTTCAAGGCATGACTGAATGGACGGGAGAAATCGAAAAGGACTAGTATAGGAGGAGTTTTATGTCAACCATGGGGATACAAAAAATGACCTCAAAAGAAGTAACGAAAATGATCCTTAACAACGAAGAACTGGTTATCCTGGATGTACGGAATGAAGCTGATTTTAACGATTGGAAAATTGAAGGTAACAACGTGGAATCCATCAATATCCCTTACTTTGATTTATTGGATGATATTAGCCCGGCTCTGGATAAAATACCGGACGGTAAAAATGTCTTGGTGGTTTGCGCTAAAGAAGGCTCGTCCATATTTGTCGCCGAACAAATCGCTGAAGCGGGGAGGAGCAATATTTCTTACCTTGAAGGAGGTATGAAATCTTGGAGCGAATACCTTGAGCCTGTAAAAGTATCGGATCTATCCGGTGGAGGAGAGCTTTACCAATTTGTACGCATCGGCAAAGGTTGCCTGTCTTATATAGTGCTCTCTAATGGTGAAGCCGCTATTATCGATACAAGCCGCATGATTGAGCAATACGAGCAATTTATGCAAGAAAAAGGCGTGAAGCTAATACACGCGATCGACACGCACCTCCATGCCGATCACATCTCTGGGGGAAGAGCAGTGGCTCAGAAATACGGTGCCGCTTATCATCTGCCGCCAAAAGATGCAACGGAAGTGACGTTTGAATACGAAAAACTGGAAGAGGGCAACGACATTTACGTTGGTAACGAAACCATTAAGGTGAAGCCTATTTATACGCCGGGACACACCATCGGATCGACATCCTTCATGATCGACAATAAGTACCTCCTAACTGGAGATATTCTCTTCATCGATTCGGTCGGTCGTCCCGATTTGGCAGGACTGGCGGAAGATTGGGTAGGTGACCTTCGCGATACGCTTTACAGCCGCTATAAAGAACTATCCGAAGAGCTGGTCGTACTTCCTGCCCATTTCGGAAAAGTAACTGAACTTGGCGTAGGAGGACTGGTAGCCGGTCGCTTAGGCACCCTGTATAACGAAAATCCGGGACTGAATATTCATGATGAGCGAGAATTTCGCAAAACAGTAACCGAGAACTTGCCGCCTCAACCGAATTCATACCAAGAAATTCGCCAAACCAATATGGGGAAAATGAATCCAAGCGAACATGAACAGCGTGAAATGGAAATTGGACCGAACCGCTGCGCAGTTCACGATAAATAAGGAGGTTAAACAATGAACAGCGATAAAATGCTGGATGCTAAAGGCTTGGCCTGTCCGCTGCCCGTTGTAAGAACAAAAAAGTCAATTGATGAACTTAAATCGGGTCAAGTATTAGAAGTGCATGCGACCGATAAAGGTGCTAAAAACGATCTTTCGGCTTGGGCGACACGTACAGGACATGAATTGCTAAATACGGCAGAAGAAAATGGCGTATATAAGTTTTGGATTAAAAAAGCGTAGCCGGATGATTTTTTTTTGAAAAGATTGAATACCCATACTCGTATATGTAAAATGTAGAAAGGATGAAAAACCATTGACTGAAAATAAAGAAAAAACGACGATTGTTTTGTTCAGTGGAGAATTAGATAAGGCTATTGCGGCATTTATTATCGCTAACGGTGCGGCAGCTTATGACCATGATGTCACCATTTTCTTTACCTTTTGGGGACTAAACGCGCTCCGCAAAGATGAACAAGCAGCTGTCAAAAAAGGATTCCTGGAAAACATGTTCGCGAAAATGATGCCGCGAGGGGCTAATAGGCTCGGGCTGTCCAAAATGAATTTTGGCGGAATGGGACCTAAAATGATCAAGCATGTCATGAAAAAGCATAACGCTTTGTCTCTACCGGAGCTCATTGAATTGGCTCAAGAGCAAGGGGTCAAATTAGTGGGGTGCACGATGACAATGGACTTGCTCGGTTTGCAAAAGGAAGAACTGTTGGACGGTATTGAATACGCCGGGGTTGCTGCCTATTTGGGCGATGCCACGGATGCAAAAGTAAATTTATTTATTTAAATATCCGGCAATAATCTACCCATACCCGTATTAGAAATCGGAGGTTATTTCGTGCAATACGATGATGATGTAAAAAGAAGATTAAAGCGTGTTGAAGGGCAGATTCGCGGAGTTCTGAAAATGATGGAGGAAGAACAGCCTTGCAAAGATGTCGTAGCCCAATTATCCGCCGTCAGAAGCGCAGCAGATAAAGCAATCGCCTACATTGTTGCTGTAAATCTGGAACAATGTATTTTTGAGGAAAAAGAAGCTGGCGGAGATACAAGCAAATTAGTCAAACAAGCGGTTGAATTGTTGGTCAAAAGCCGTTAATACGTTTAGATTAGAGGTATTCATGGAGTATAAAACGAAAAAAATCATTAGCACACAAGGGCTAATGATTTTTACTTTTTTGGAACCATGTAATGCTCGATATATCCCTCTAGCGCTGGGATAAATTCCTTTTCGTAATGTTCATTCGGGCATGATTTCACGATATGGGATAAAAGCGAGTTTGATTTATCAGTGGTAAGAGTTTCGCTGCAAATAGGGCATTTCTCTTGGGTTAATTTATCTAAAAGTGCCATGCTCAAACTCCTTAAATCCGATTAGTATACTATGAATTATAATATAATAACCGATTTATTGTAAATAAAATTCTTACGGGTTTGGCTGCTCATCGGGACACTTAAATAAAAAGCGCGTTGGTTATTAGCCGACGCGCTTTTTACGTTTATGCGATTTATTTTTTCTGTCTGCCCGAGGTGAATTTCAAATGAACTTCCGGCTCGTCTTCTTGCCGTCGCAGCTGAATACGATCCGTTTGTCTTCCACGATCGTCTCGAGGTGGACGGATTTGCCCCAGAGCTGGACGACATGAGGCAGCGTCCGCTCGACGTACTTCAAATCCAGCTCCACGCCTTCGTATTTGTGGAGGAGGTATAGCTCGCCGACTCGGTTAAAGTCGCCGTCCGTGACGACCAGGCTCGGGAAGCCCCCGTTGACGCGGGAAAATACGAGTTGATCACGGACGTTTTCCCATGCTTTATCGGTAATTTTCCATTCCGCGCCTTTCTTCTCGAAGACGTAGAGATCCAGGTCGTTGACCAGCTTCTTCGTCAAATAGTTGCGCAGGAAGGAGATATCGGAGTCGAACTCCCGCACCTCGAATATTTTCTCGCGGCCGCGTCCCGGCTGCCGGCCGAAGCGCTCCTGCTCTTCCTTGTTCGGATTGTCCCAGCGCTTTTCGATATCCTCGAAGATTTTCAGTCCGAGGTAGTACGGGTTCAGCGAATGCCGCGATGGCTGCACGACGGAGGAGTTCAGCTTGGCGAATTCGATCGTTTCCTCGCTCGTCAGGTTCATCTCGCGAATAATCCGTTGATGCCAGTAGGAAGCCCAGCCTTCGTTCATGATTTTCGTCTCGATCTGCGGCCAGAAGTAGAGCATCTCGTCGCGAAGCATCGACATGATATCGCGCTGCCAATCCTGCAGGTCCGGGGAATATTCCTCAATGAACCAGATGAGGTCCTTCTCCGGCTGCGGCGGGAAGCGCTTCTGGTCGTTCGCGCTCGTCTTGGCGGCGTTTTGCGCAGCTTGTTCATCGGCATCGAGCGTCCATAAATCGTCGTATTTGGTTTGCTGCTTCTGCGGCTTATTCGACTGATGCACCTTGTTGAGCAGCTCGATGTATTGGGATTTATCCAGCTTGTATGGCCGGATGATGGTGGAGTCGACATGCTCTTGAATCGCAAGAACCGCGTCGATGAACTTCTCAACAGCCTCGGCGCCGTATTCCATCTCGTATTGGCGCACGCGCTCGGCCGTGGCGGACATGCTCTCCACCATGTTCCGGTTCGAGGCGCTAAAGCGCGCATTATTCTTGAAGAAGTCGCAGTGGGCCAGCACGTGCGCGACAATCAGCTTGTTCTGTATGAGCGAGTTGCCGTCCAGCAGGAATGCATAGCAGGGGTTGGAGTTAATAACAAGCTCATAAATTTTGCTCAGGCCAAAATCGTACTGCATCTTCATCTTATGAAACGTCTTGCCAAAGCTCCAGTGGCTGAACCGGGTCGGCATGCCGTACGCGCCGAATGTATAAATAATATCGGCCGGGCATATTTCATACCGCATCGGGTAGAAATCGAGGCCAAATCCTTGTGCAATTTCGGTAATCTCGTCAATGGCACGCTCTAACGCTTTGATCTCGTCCTGGTGCAATTTCGCTTCCCCCTTGTAATGCGATTGTGCTTCATAGCTATATGTATGGGGGGGCGAAGGGCGATATGTGCATTTTTTGCACAGTTTTAATAGAGTGCGCCCTCTTGAATCAGTAGGTTTGCAATGTCGTGAAAATGTCTCCGCTTGGCGTTCGCCAAAGGCGTGACGCCTTCTTTATCCGGCAGATGGACATCGGCGCCATGCTCAAGCAGCAGGCGGACGACTTCAAGTTGATTGGCGCTTCCGGTCCCTAGTATGATGGCTTCCAGAAGAGCGGTCCAGCCGAGATTGTTGACGTGATTGACGTTAATATCGCTGTTCGTGAGCAGCTCGCGCACGACGTCGACATAGCCGTGCTCCGATGCCGGGATCAGCGCTACGCCGCCATACCGGTCCGTAATGCGCGTATTGGCGCCTGCTGCCAGCGTAAGCTTCACGATGTCTAAATAGCCTTCCGCACCGGCGTACAGGAACGGGTTATCAAGCTTGTGATCCTGCTTATGCAAATCGGCGCCGGCGTCGATCAGCTATTTTACGATGGATAAATTCATCGCAACAGGTTGCGGATCTGAGCAGTTCTGTGGTAAGGTTAGGGAAATATTATGAAGGAGGTGTGAGGTAGGATGAATGCAGAAATGGTGAACAACCGTGTTAGCCAGCTTCCGATTGCGATGGCTGGCATCGTGCATGTTTTGGACGCGAACGGGAGAAGTCTGTCCAAAATTGCCGATACGGCACCATTATTCATGCGAAGACGCCTACCTTAGACCTCGATCGGCCAAGACCGAAGAGTCGCAGGGCATTTTCCTGCGGCTCTTTTTTTTGTATCGTTCCGGGGCTTGCTAGGAGGAGAGTCTTCCGAAACAACGGGGAGGATTCCACAATGATTATCGTGAATGGTCAACATATAAAGAAGTATTACGGGGCAAAGCTTGTGCTGGAGGACGTTACGTTTGAAATTCAAGAAGGGGAACGGGTCGGTTTGGTCGGCCGCAATGGAAGCGGCAAATCGACGCTGATGTCGCTCATTGCGAAGCTGTCCAAACCGGATGAAGGGCAGTTGACGATCCGAAAGGATATGAAGGTCGGCTATTTGACCCAAATTCCTGATGCGTGGGAGGAAAGCGCCGTCTACGACGTGCTGGCTTCCGGCTGCGCAGAGCTGCTGGTCTGCAAAGCGCAGATGACGAAGCTGGAGCAGGAGATGTCGGATCCTTCAGTGGGAGAGAAGCAGCTGAATCAGCTGCTGCAAACGTATGCCCAGCTGCAGGAACGGTTCCTGCATGAAGGCGGCTACGAGCTTGATGCGAAGATCGATACGGTGGCGACGGGGCTCCGCATTCCGAAAGAGATGTACGGCAGAAGCTTCGGCACCTTGTCCGGCGGAGAGAAGACGAAGATCGGGCTTGCGGCGCAATTGATCGGCAAGCCCGAGCTGCTCTTGCTCGACGAGCCGACCAACCATTTGGATTTGGAAGGCGTACAGTGGCTTGAAACGTATTTAAACGGTTATGATGGCGCTTGCCTTATCGTTTCCCATGACCGGATGTTTCTGGATCGGGTCGTAACCAAAATCATCGATATCGAAGACGGTGAAGCGGTCACATATTTAACCGGATATACCGGCTACGTGAAGGAGAAAGAAGAGCGGCTGCTGCAGCAATTCGCCGAGTTCCAGGAGCAGCAGAAAGTCATCAAGAAGATGAAGGAGACGATCAAGCAGCTGCAGGAGTGGGGAAGAATCGGCGGCAACGAGAAGTTCTTCAAGAGAGCCGCGTCAATGCAGAAGGCGCTCGACCGGATGGAGAAGCTGAAGCGTCCGGTGCTGGATCCGAAGGGAGCGGAGTTTCAGCTGAAGCAGGCGGACCGCTCAGGCAAACGCGTGCTGGAGCTGCAAAGCGTCAGCAAGAGCTACGGCTCGCGCCAACTGTTGGATGAAGCCGAGGGCATGCTGCTGTACGGCGAGAAAATCATGCTCCTCGGACGCAACGGCACGGGCAAGACGACGCTGTTCAAGCTGATTCTCGGCACGGAAGAGCCGGATGCCGGCACGATCGACATCGGGTCGCGGGTGGAGATCGGTTATCTGGCGCAGCAGCAATACCCGGCTGACGAGAAGAAGAACGTGCTCGCTTATTTCCGGGAAGCCGCGGGCATGGAGGAAGGGGAAGCCCGCTCGCATTTGGCGCGCTATCTCTTCTACGGCAGTGACGTGTTCAAAGGCGTTGGCCAGCTGTCAGGCGGCGAATGGACGCGGCTGCGGCTTGCGCTGCTTATTCTGAAGAAGCCGAATATGCTGCTGCTCGATGAACCGACGAATCATATGGATATTGCTTCCAGAGAAGCGCTGGAAGAGGCGCTGGAGGAGTTCCCCGGCACGATACTGGCCGTCTCTCATGACAGATACTTCATCAATCGGCTGGCGGATAAAGTATGGGAGCTCGACCGAGGCAAGCTGACGGCGTTTGTTGGCGCGTATGACGATTATGCCGATAAGCGCAAGCAGCTTCAAGCGGCGGAGCACGACGAATTGCCCGTGAAAGCACAGCCGGTCAAGGCGACGCATGCCGCTGCCATAAACACGTCCGTTCAGCCCAATACGGCGAAGCTGGAGCAGCTGATCGCGCAGAATGAGACCAGGCTGGCGGAGCTGGATGCGGAACTGCTTAAGGAGTCTGAACAGCTGGATGCTGAAGCGCTTGCCCGGTTGTGGCAGGCTAGAGAACAGGCTCAAGCCGAGCTCGAAGTGCTCTATTCGAAGTGGATGGAGTCATAAAAAAAAGCACTCCTCTTAAGCGGCATCATGCCGGTCTGAAGAGGAGTGCCTTTTCAATTAGAGTTACTGTTCGACGGGAGGAAGCTGGCTCACATAGCTGTCGGACAGATGCAGCAGCTTGAGCGCCCGTTCGTATTGGTCCTGGGTAACGGATGTGCCGCTTTGCACGCTGCCGTGCAGCGGATAATGGTTGCCGTCGGCATAGGCCGTGCCAGGAATAAACAGTTCATAATCGTTAATCAGCGAGCCGGATGGCAGATAGTACCGTTCAGGCAAAATGTTCGACGACTGGTTCAGCAAATCTTGACCGAAATGGATATGGTCGGCCATGGAGATGCCGAGCAAATTCGCGAGCGTCGGCATGATGTCGGACTGGCCGCCGAGCTGCGTCTGCTTCTCGGCTTTCTGAATGCCCGGCGACGAGATGATGAGCGGGATGTTAATCATATCCGTATAGCCGTACTCGTGGCCGTAGATTTCGCGCATAAGGTCCTTGTCGTCGCTATCGAGCGAGTAGATCGGCAGACCCAGGTGGTCGCCGTAGATGGCGAATACGCTGTTTTCCCAGAGGCCGCGCGCCTTTAAATCGTCGATGAACAAGCCTAATGCGTAATCCGCGTAATTTTGCGCACGGATGTAATCGCCAACGAAGGTGCCTTCGTACCGTTTCGGCAAAGTCATTTTATATTTGTCCTTCGGAATGGTGAACGGGTGATGGGCTGACATCGAGATCAGCTGGGCGTAGAACGGCTTGCCGGACTGCTGCATCTTCTCGAGCTGATCTGCGGTTTTCTTGTACAGCACTTCATCGGACGGACCGAAGAAAACCATGTCATTGAGGCCGAAAAACGATTGATCGTAGTACTTGCCAAAGCCAAGCGCTTTATAAAGTCCGCTGCGGTTCCAGAATTCGACGACGTTGGTATGGAACGTGGCGCTCTGGTAGCCGTTCTGCCCCAGCAAGCGCGGTAAGCTCGGCAGCGCTTTGTCGCTGTAAGTCATCGTTGCCGCGCCCCGAGGCGGCGTATAGAACGACGTATTGACGACAAATTCGGCATCCGAAGTATTGCCTTGTCCGACCTGCTGGTAGAAGTTCGGGAAATACAGATGCTCTCTGGCCAGCTTGTTCATGTTCGGCGTTATTTCTTGGCCGTCGATTTTGAGGCCGACCAGAAAGTTCTGGAAGGATTCCATTTGCACGATGATCAGGTTTTTGCCTGCCGCCGCCTTCCAATATTGCGGCGATTCCGGCTCTTGGATGCCTTTCGTCTCATCGATGAGCTGGCGCGTGATGTCATGAATCGGCGTTTTCGGCGCATCGTCCTTCTCGAAGATCGTGTACAGCTCGTAGTTGAGAATGCCCATTTCCTCGGCTTTTACGATTTCGTTCATGCTGGCTCTGTTCGGCAAAATATTGAAGAGACAGAGTGCGAGCGACAGGATGAACAAGAGCGAGATGACCGCGCGGTTAAGCGGAATCTGGCTGATCGCCTTCCAGTTCTTCGCCTTCGACCGTCTGGCGAGAAGGAAGATAAATACGATAATATCGAGAAAAATAAACAGGTAGTACGGATCGAGAAGCGTAAATACGCTGCTTTTGACCGCGGTTACTTGATTGACCTGCTCGAGCGCATGATAGGTGACAATTATGCCAAAATATTTATAGTACATAATGACTGCAAACAGGATGGCCGTCACAAATAAATTGACCGTCACGTACAGCGCTAGCTTCCGTTTGGCGGCAAACCATTCGATCAAGCAGAAGAGAAGCCAGAAGAAGGGCAGCTCGGTTACGAGCAGCGTCCAGGACGGGCCTCCGTCAAAAATGACGAGCCAGGCGAGCATGCTTTTTATAACTAATATGAATGTGAAAAAAAGAAACGGCCTCATCTGAAACAACCGTTTGAGGCGCCAAACTGGCATGTTAAAATCCTCCAATCACTAGCAATTGCTGCTACTCTCTCAACGTACATTATGCTCTGCCGCACGAGGGTTTGTCAAAATGGAAAATTGACGCCAAACGCCTGAATGAGTGTTATACTATACTCTGAGCAGGGATTGAATATGAAGGGTAACGGTTGACTATGAATGCAATGAAATCGCTAGTCTCGACGCTTCGGCTGCAGCTCGGGCCGAGAGCTTGGCATAACTTCTGTTTCGATGCGTCGGCATCGGTGCTGTTCAGCTTTTTTAACGTCGTTTTTAACCAGTTTTATATCCCGATGGCCATTCAGCAGGGCGCATCCAACATTCAGGTCGGGCTGCTGTCCGCGGCTCCCGCGATCGGGCTGCTCTTCTCGCCGATCTGGGCCGGCTGGATCGAGCGCCGTCCGGATCCGAAGCCGTTCATCATCATGCCGAATCTGATTGCGAGAGTTCTGATTATTTTACCCGCATTCTTCGGCGTGCCGTTGATCTATGTTACCGTTGCGCTGATGTTCCATATGCTGATGGGCGTGCAGGCGCCGGCATATGCCTCGCTCGTTGTCCGCATGTATCCGCCGGAGCATCGAGGAAAGCTGATGGGCAATGTGAGGGTGGCGATGGGGATCCTTATGATCCCGACCGCGTTCTTAATCGGCAAATGGACGGATGCTGCCGGGCCAAGAGGCCCGCTGCTGTTCGCCTCCGTGACAGGCGTGATTTCCATCCTCGTCTTCGCGAAGGTGAAGGCGCGGAAGGAAGCGCCGTCCAAGCTGCTGGCCGCAAAGCGCGCCTCGCTTAAGGAGCAGCTGCAGCTGATCAAGCAAAACCGCGAAATGGCGGTCTTTTTTGTAGCTTGCACGTTCACCGGCTTCGGCAATATTATCGCGCAGCCGCTGTATCAGATCATTCAAGTCAATAAGCTGGATATGACGAATACGGAAATCGGGATCGCCCGTGCGACCTATTTCACGTGCTTGCTCGTCGCTTATTTCGTCGTCGGGCGCGTCATCGACAGGCTGTCGGCAAAGCATACGGTATCCTACGGGCTGGCGGCCTTCGCCATCGTGCCGCTGCTTTATGCGATCTTTGGCAATGTGCCGGCCGTCGTGATTGGCAGCGGGATTCAAGGCTTGGGCGATGCCATCTGGGATCTCGGCTTCCTCGCCTACGTTTTCCGGCTTGCGCCGGGCCGCGAAGCTGTCGTATTCGGCCTTCATCTGATGCTGTTCGGCATCCGCGGCAGCGCCGGACCGCTGCTTAGCACGGCCTTGTCGGAGACGCTGCCGATTTCCTGGCTGCTCTGCGCTGCCGCGCTGTTCGGCTTTATCGGCGTGCTGGCCTTTGTACTGTACGGCAGAAGCCGCCCGGGGCAAGCGTTAGGGGCGGAGGTCTAGCTGCCCGGAAATAGTCGATGGAGGGAGCTTCTGCTGCCGCATGAGGTTGATGCGGCGGCCGGAGCTTTTTTTTGCTGCGCGCTGGAAGCAGAGGCAGCAGAAAAAACCTCGCCTAAGCTAGTCCCGCACCATCGCACAAAAAAACGGCCTCAAAAGCGCAAGCGCTTCTGAGGCCGTTATTCGTTACACGACCAATTCCCGTTTCCGGAAGAACGACTTCAGCGCGTTATACACTTCGCCTTTTTCACGGATGACATAGTGCATGAAGTTCGGCAGGTTAATGTGCTTATACGCCGACATGAGCGTGCTGGAGCGGTTGTATTGGTTTACCTCGCCGTAACCGAACAGATTCGCCCGTTTGAGCAGCTCGCCGATCAGCTTCACGCAGCGCTCATTGTCGCTGGTGAGATTGTCGCCGTCGGAGAAGTGAAACGGATAAATATTGTAGAGATTAGGAGGGAAGCGGCTGTCGATAATATCGATGGCCTTAATATAAGCGGAAGAGCAGATCGTGCCGCCGCTTTCGCCGCGGGTGAAGAACTCTTCCTCCGTAACCTCCTTAGCCTCGGTGTGGTGCGCGATAAACACGATTTCCACGTTCTCGTACTGATGGCGCAGGAAGCGGGTCATCCAGAAGAAGAAGCTGCGAGCGACATACTTCTCGAAGCTGCCCATCGAGCCGCTTGTGTCCATCATCGCCAGAATGACGGCGTTGGATTGCGGCTTAATGATTTCTTCCCATGTCTTATAGCGGAGATCGTCAGGCGAAATGCCGTGAATGCCTGGCGATCCGCTGGTCGCATTCCGTTTCAGATTTTCGAGGATCGTCCGTTTCTTATCGATGTTGGACATGATGCCTTTTTTACGAATATCGTTAAAACGGATTTCCTTCGTTTCGATTTGATCGCGGTCCTTCTGTTTCAGAAACGGCAGCTCCAGCTCCTCGAAGAGCATCGTCTCAAGCTCGGCTAAGCTAATTTCGGCTTCGACGATATCGTCACCGGGCTGGTCGCCGGCATTTTCGCCTTTGCCGCCTTTCTGAGCAGCGGAGGGATCGACGCCGAGCACGTCGCCGACTTGGCTGTCGCCGTCGCCTTGGCCGACATGTTTGTTTTTATTGAAATTATAGACGAACCGATATTCGTCGAGACTGCGGATCGGCACCTTAATGACATGCTTCCCGTCGGACATGACAATGTTTTCTTCCGATACAAGATCGGGTAAATTCTGTTTGATGGCTTCGCGCACCTTTTGTTGGTGACGGGCCTGATCCTGATGTCCTTTGCGATGCAGTGACCAGTCCTCACGCGACACCGTATAAAGCGTTCCTTCGTATCCTGCCATGCTGGACACCTCCCATACCGTTTGAGCTTGTTGTTATTCATTCTATTCAAGACTCGGACGGTTATGTGAAGCAAAATGCGCCCAATTCTAGCAATCTGGCAAATTAGAGCTCGATCCTTTCGATCACGGCGCTCCCCCAAGGGGCGACCTTGACATGCACGAGCAGATTGCCGGCGCGTTCCCCCAGTTCCTTGCCCGAATTCTCTTCGACATAATATTGCTCCAGCCCGTAATGGATGCGCATGGTCGCGTTATCCGTATATTGCACGCGCCCTTTCAGAATGACTTCGCCTGCGGAGCGGGACGGCTTCTTGTCATACACGCCGGCTACCTCATAGTCGCCATCCTTGCCGTTCTCAGTCAGCAGCACATATACGGCATCGCCGCTGTTCGGCTCTTTGCCGCTTCCTTTCCATTTGGAGTAGGGAGCGGTGTTGATTTCATAATTGAGCTGCACATAATCGCCGTACAGCTGGTCGCGCGGATCGACGGGAACCGTTCGCAGCGTAATCTCTTTGCCGACCCAAAGCGCGGAATAGTGGAAGCAGGCGATGCCGCCAAGGAAGAGCAGTTGAAGCAAAACGATCAGCATTAGCCAAAAACCGCGTTTCTTTTTCATGCCGTTACCGTTCTTATTCATGGGGCTTCTCCTCCTGGTCCTCACGATGCTCGATCAGAAACTGTTTCTTGCGCCGATTCAGGAACCAGCTGAGCGAGAGCAAAATGATGCCGCCTAGAATGAAGAAAATCGATTTGTCCATAAAGTTCCAAGCGAGCTTCCCGTAGGCAGCCATCGTGCTGGCAAGGAATAGCAACGTGCCAAGGTTGATTTTGACGGCCCATTCTTCGGCGTATCCGCGCCACAGCAAGTACAGGGAGAATGCGAACAGCACAAGTAGATAGGCGGCATCCGCGCCTTGCGGCAGATAGAAGAACGGAAGCGCGAGCAGCCAATCCGGACTCGACGAGAGCCGGCGATGACGATGCTTCCCGGCAAGCGACAGCGCGAATATCGCGACGAGCGCAAGGCTGAACCAGAACGGCTGTGCCGCTAGATCCTGCAAGAACGTAGAATCATGCCGATCCGTGTAGAACAGGACGATAACCAGATTGTGCACGAATGCCGCAACGAGCGGAATAGCTTGGAACGGATAAACGGATTTGCGTTCCTTGGACCAGTCCATAACGCTGTACAGCAGCCAGACCGGGATGAAGAACCAGGAGAAGGGCCATTCATGAACGGTTACTAGCAGAATCGACTGCACGGTGATGCTGGCGGCCAAGCACCAGGCAAGCAGCGTGTCGGGACGCTTCAACCAGTAATATCCGAGACCCGCTGCCATAATTGCAAAAGCGGCGAAGCTGAAATGATGGAATTCGGTCGTGTTGTACCACTGCAGCCCGGAGAAGATCAGCAGGCTAAGCAGGAACAAATAGCGGCTCTTGATCAAATAAGTGAGGAGTACGCCGACCGACCCCCAGACGATGAACGATGTGACGCCGTACGCTTGCAGGTGAAACATCTGACCGATCAGCACGATGCCGGCTCCGAAGGTGAGCAAGCCGAGACCGATGAGTCCGGTGCCGAGATTCTCCTGGTTTCTTCTGCGGAACATTTCGCCGGCCGTATAGAAGCCCGTCATCGTGATCCCTATAATGAGGAGCCGAATGACATCCGGAATTTGCTGCCAGTTTGCGGCGACGAAGCTGAGAATACCAAGGCCCACTAAAATGCTGCCTAAAATCGGAATCAATCCGATTGCGCGCTTCTGCTCCGGATAACAGGCGAGAATGCGCTGGAATTGTTCGGGGGTGATGATGTTTTGATGGATCCACGAGGGACCCTCTTGCTGCAGCCATTTTCTGCTCATCTGACGCACCTCTTTCTTTTCTTCTTACTTTCAGTATAATCAACTGAATTTCCAAACAAAGTACCAATTTTGTCTGGTACCGGTAAAGCAGCCCGGGAAGCATAGCAACGCAAGCCTCTTGCATAAAATGTTATATTGGTTATAATACAACTATACAACTCGTAGCATAACGGCAGACATTCGGATTGGAGGATGGAACATGCAGGATGGGCGGATTCCGATCTACCAGATCATACAGGATTTTATTAAAAACCAAATTACCAGCGGTATTCTAAAGCCGGGCGATAAGATTTTGACCGAGAAAGAGCTGATGGAGAAGTTTGAAGTAAGCCGGATTACCGTGTCCAACGCGCTCAGCGGATTGACGAAGGATGGCTGGCTGACCCGGATTCAAGGGAAAGGCAGCTATGTCAACGAGCCAGAGGCAGCGGCGCCGGCTTCGCAGCCGGGGGCAAGCGCGGGGAACGGTGCCCTTCAATCGAAGGAGCAGGCGGAGAGCCGCAACGTCATCGGGCTGATCATGCCTGACTTGAGCGATTTCTTCTCGATGCGGATGAACAACGGCATCTCCAAGGCGCTGAAGAAATCCGGCTATAATCTGGTGCTGATGCTTTCGGAGAACTCCAAGGAACGCGAAGCGGCCGCCATACGCGAACTATTGCGCATGGGGGCCTCGGGACTCATTATTTTCCCGGTGGATGACGAGACGTACAACGAGGAAATATTGAGGCTGAAGCTGGAACGGTTTCCTCTTGTGATCATCGACAGATATTTGTCCGGCATCGAGACGCATTTCATCGGCTCCGACGGCGTCGAGGCGTCGAGGCTGGCCGTAAATCATCTCTATAAGCTCGGCCATCGCGATATCGCGATTTGCTCGGACGTGCCGCTTTCGACGACGTCGATCGAGCAGCGTCTTTCCGGCTATATGAAGGCGATGAAAGAGCTGGGAGAGATGATCAATCCGGCAATGATGCTGACCGATTTCTATGTGGATTACGGGAAAGAAGAAATCGACGAGCGGCATCCGCTGTTCCGTTACGTCAAGAATGGACTCGCGACCGCGTACATTACGCTAAACGGGACGATGGCGCTTTATCTGTACCGGATCGTCCGGCATCTCGGGCTGGAAGTGTCGAAAGATCTGTCGATCGTCACGTTCGATAACGTATCGCCAAGCCGCGAATTCAACTTCTTCACTTATATCGACCAACATGAGGAAACGGTGGGGCGCCTGGCGGCGGAACAACTGCTTGAGCTGCTGCAGCGCGGAGGCGATCAGGCACAGCAGGAGCCGAAATACCGTAAGGTGCTGGTCGAGCCTCATCTGATTCCAAGTCAATCTACGGCGCCGCTGCAGGTGCGAGTAAAGTAAGCGGGAAAGGGCCTTTCGAACCGAAAGGCTCTTTTTGATATGGAAATATTCGACAAAACAAACCATTGACAATAAACTTTAATTCGAGGTAATATATCGACATATCATATAATACATATGTAACAAGGGGGTGCTGAGACTTACCGCTGACATATTATTTTATAGCGATTGGGTCATGCTAGCAGCTTCAAGCAATTTAGAGGCGAGAGGGGCTTGGGTCAATGAAGGGAAGCAAATGGTTTTCCGCGATTTTGTCCATCTTCCTGGTTTCGACACTCGTTTTGGCAGCTTGTTCTGACAATTCAAATGGAAGCGGTAACAAAGAGAATTCGACGGCCTCAAATGGCAATGCAGCCTCAACCGACACTTCCGACACGGCAGCGGCAACGAATACGGGGGATGACGGCAGCAATGACGCGACGGCCGCTCCTGCGGCAGAGCCCTTCGAATTAACGGTATGGAGCCATAACGTCGCCAATGCCATGCCTGAAGCAAACGATCCGACCGCAGCGAAGATATATGATTATATTCAGACAAAGATGGAAGAGAAGTTCCCGGGCATTACGATTAAATATATCGATAAGGGCTGGGCGGACACCCTCCGTCAAGCCATCATGGTCGCCGTTATGGGCGGCAATCCGCCTGATGTTGCCGACGGCGAGGACTTCATTCCGGAATTCGCGCGCATCGGCGCGCTTCTGGAGGTGCCTCAGGACGTGGCTGCCCAGCTGGCTCCAGGTCCTATGAAAGCGGCGATGCACGACGGCAAGCCGTATGCGGTCGCTCAAATGACGGGCGTATTCAGCCTGGTGTACAACAAAGATGTCATGGCCAAAGTAGGCCTGGACCCGAACACGCCGCCGAAGACATGGGACGAATGGCTTGACATGTCCAAGAAAGCGACGGAAAACGGCAAAGGTGAATACTACGGCACCATCGTCCAGAACATGGGGCTTGGCGGCACGTTCCGGCTTGCGCCGTTCATGCGCCAAGTCGGCGGCGATTTCACGACGGCCGACTGGTCCGCCGTAACCTTCGATTCGCCGGAGAACGTTAGAGCCCTCACGTTCCTGCGCGAGCTGGCCAAAACGGCGCCGCCCGGCTCCACTTCCATGACCGACGAAGGTCAATTCTTCAACCTGTTGAACAGCGGCAAAGTGGCGTTCGCCGTGAACGGACCATGGCATATCGCATGGGGCAAGCAAATGGGCTGCACGAACTGCGGCTTTGCGCCGCTGCCCGTGCCTGAGCCAGGCCATACGGGCAACGTCATCGTCGGCAATACGCTCTTCTATGCGCTCAAGCAATCGAAGCATCCTGAAGCGGCGCTCGAGTTCCTCAAAATATTGGCGAGCAAAGAGTATCAGGAAATGGAAGCGAACGCGACCGGACGCCTGCCGGCGAACATGGAAGCAGGCAAAAACCCGCAGCTGCTCCAAACGTATCCGGAGCTTCAGGTATTCAATGAAATCGTAGCAAACGAGGAAAGCGCTCCGCTCCCGGTTTATCCGAAGAACGGTCCGCAAATTTGGGAAGCGTGGTACAAGGCGCAGGATATTACGCTGACAACCGATAAACCGATCGAGGATGCGTTGAAGGAAGCGCAAAAAACGGCCGAGGAACAGCTTAAATGAGTAGAATTCCGTTCAAGAAGGAAGCTCCCCGGGCGCAGCCCGGGGATGCTTCGTTGTCTTTCCGGCAGCGGCTGCGCCTCTTCTATAACCGTCATCGCGACGGAGCGATCGGCTACTCGCTATTAGCCCCGATGTTCGCGTTCTTCGCCGTTTTTTCGTTATTCCCGGTTCTGTTCGTTATCTACCTGTCCTTCACGGAATGGAACGGCGTGCTTGGTCTGCCCAAGTGGGTTGGCCTGGACAACTTTGAGCGGTTCTTTACGACCGGCGATTACCTGCTGACCTTGCTGCGCGCAGGATTTTACGGCTTGCTTATTCTGGTCGGCTGCATGTCGGTCGGCTTCTTCATCGCGCTATTGCTGAACCAGAAGGTAAAAGGTGTAGGCCTGTACAGGACGCTGTGGTATCTGCCCGTCGTCGTCTCCTTTGCGGTTGTCGCCCAAATCGCGAATGCAGTGCTCGATCCCGTAACCGGCTTGGTGCACAATGTGATGGAACGGTTCGGCATGGAGACGATCATCTTTCAACAGAGCGTCTTCTGGATGACCTTCTGGCTCATCCTGATTACGATCTGGAAGGGTATTGGCGGGACAGTCATCATCTATTTGGCGGGGCTGCAGGGGATCGACACGTCGCTCTATGAAGCGGCGAAGGTTGACGGAGCAACCAGGTTCAATATCTTACTTTATATCACGCTTCCATCGCTGCGTCCGATTACGATGTATATTGCCATCATGGGCATTATTGCCAGCTTCCAAATCTTCGAACCGGTCCAGCTGTTGACGCGCGGCGGTCCGCAAGGACACACGAACATTATTTTGCACCGCATCTACCAGGATGCGTTTCAATCGTTCAATATGGGGATGGCGAGCGCGTCTTCCGTGATGGTGCTTCTGTTCACTTTCACATTGACGATGATTCAATACCGCATATCGCAGCGAAACCAAACTTAGATGGAGGAACGCTAAGCTATGGTTAATGAACGAAGCAAACTTGAGACCTTCGCCATTTATTTGCTGCTCATTATCGGGAGCGCCGTCATGTTCTACCCGTTCCTGTTTCAGGTCTTGGCTTCCATCGGCTCCAACAAAGATTATTACGCCACCATTCTTCTTCCGATTCCGACCGAATTCAATTTGGACCGGTACGTGAACCTCATCCACAACTCGCTGATCTACCGGTACTTGATCAACACGGCTCTTAGAAGCTTATATTTTATCGTCGTTACGTGCCTGGTCTCGCTTATTGCCTCTTATGTGTTTACAAAATTGCGATTCAAAGGACGCGATTCGGTATTCGTCGTCTTCCTGACGTCGATGATGATTCCGGCTCAGGTGACGATCATCCCGACGTATTTGCTTTTCGCCCGTTTTCCTTTCCTAGGCGGCAACAACTGGCAAGGGTTAGGCGGGCACGGCATGATCGATACGTGGGGAGCGCTTCTGCTCGGCAGCGGGATTGTGAACGTAGCTGCCATTTTTCTCGTGAAGCAAACGATGGAGTCGATCCCGTTCGAGTATGAGGAAGCTGCCCGGATTGACGGTGCAGGCGTGTTCCGAACGATATTCACCATCTATTTTCCGATGGTGCGCGCGGTTCTCGTAGTCATTATCATTACAACGTTCATCTCGATTTGGAATGATTACCTGTGGCCGCTCGTCGCCATTAACAATCCGAATATCCAGGTCATCAATACGGGCGTCACCAGCCTGTTGACCACGATGATGCAAAGCGGCCAGGTGCCGGAGTATCCGGACTTCTTCGCCCTTACTGCGATTGTCGTCGTGCCTCCGATTCTCGTCTATTTACTGCTTCAACGCAATTTCATTCAAGGCTATGCAATGGCAGGCATTAAAGGTTAGCGGTTCGATCCAAAATAAGCGCACGCTGCCGGGCCGCATGATCAGTGCCGCCCGGTCAGATTAGGAGGAACAAATGTCGACTCAATCATCCGTCAAAACCGTATATGTCGTGTCCCACACCCACTGGGACCGTGAATGGTACCAGGATTACCAAGGTTTTCGCACGAGGCTTATCTACATGATCGACGAGCTGCTGGATACGATGGAGACGAGCCCGGACTATCGTTATTTTTTGATGGACGGCCAGACGATCGTGCTTGACGATTATCTCGAGATTCGTCCGGAACGCAGGGAGCAGCTAACGCGTTACATTCGGGAGGGGCGCATCGGCGTCGGGCCGTGGTATGTCATGCCGGATGAATTTTTGGTCAGCGGCGAGTCGCTGATCCGCAATTTGCAGTCCGGCTTCCGCGAGTCGCGCAAGCTTGGCGTAGAGCCGGTGAAGTCGGGCTATGTCACCGATATCTTCGGCCATAACAGCCAATTCCCGCAGGTGCTGCGCGGCTTTGGCATCGATAACGCGGTGCTCTTCCGCGGCTTCCATGGAGACGCCGACAAGGCCGAGATCGTGTGGGAAGGCGCGGATGGCAGCCGCGTGCTTGGCCTCAAGCTGGACGAGGACCGGGCTTACGGCGATTTCTATTTCTTCCTGCGCTGGCCGTTCGTGGACCGGAATTTCAACTATGACGTGCCGGAGCTGATTGAACGCGCAAAATCGATGCTGGCTTACAAGAGCGAACGGGCGACGACGGACATCATGCTGGGGATGGATGGCGTCGATCATATTGAAATCGAGCCGCGCTTGCCGTGGCTGCTGCAAACGCTTAATGAGGCCGAGGCGCTGGAAGGCGTCAAGTTCGTCCACGCTGCATTGGAGCAGTATTTGGATGCGCTTCGCGATAAAGTAGGCGAGCTGGAGGTCTACCGCGGCGAGCAGCGATCGCACGGCTATAACGGCATCAATAACTGGGTGCTCGTCAACGTGCTGTCCTCCCGCATTCATTTGAAACAATTGAATCAGCAATGCGAGCTTCTGCTGGAGAAATGGGCCGAGCCGTGGGCTGTTTTTGCGGAGCTGGAGGGAAGAGCCTATCCGCGCGCATTCCTCGATAAAGCTTGGCAATTTCTGCTGCAGAATCATCCGCATGATTCGATCTGCGGCTGCTCCATCGATCAAGTCCACCGGGACATGATCTACCGCTTCGACCAAAGCCGGCTGATTGCCGAGCATATGCTCCGCGAGCAGCTGCTGTATGTGGCGAATCACATCGATCCGAGCGGGCTGGAAGGTTCGGATATCCTGGTCGTTTACAATCCGGTGCAGGATTCCAGTGATGGCATCGTCATCGCCGAAGCGGAGCTTCCGCATGACAGTGCCGGCGGGCTGAGAGGGATCGGGCTCGGCGGCAGCTTTCTGCAGCTGCGCGACGCGGAAGGCCGGCTGATCGACTGCCAAGTCGTTGACATCGCGAAGAACAAAGTGCGGCGCATCCGCAAGTACCGCGATATTCCGGGCGCTGAAACCGTGGATCGACTGACGCTCGCTTTCAAAGGGAGCATTCCTTCGTTTGGCTACGCGGCCTTTGCGCTGGAGAAAGTGGTCATCCCGGGGCCGCGGCATGGCGAGTACATGCCTGAGATTGTGCAGCCGCGCAGACTTCTCGGGACGATGAAGGTGAATCCGACGACGTGGAATAACGGCCGGATCGAAGTGCATATCCGGGAAAACGGAACGATATGTATAAGTGAGCTGCAAACAGGACGCGTCTATGACAGCCTGCTGCTGTTCGAAGATGAAGCGGATATCGGGGAGGGCTGGAATTATGTCGCGCCGCCGAATAATCCGATCTTCCATTCCGCAAGCTGCCGTGCCGTTATCTCGACAGTCGCGGACGGGCCGCTGGTCAGCATCGCTTGCGCGGAAATCTCGTTTGCGGTGCCGGCGGGCATCTCGCCGGATGATTCACGGCGCTTGGACGAGAAAGCCGTCCTGACGATCCGCACCTACCTGGAGCTTCGCAAGGATGACCCTGTGCTGCGCTGCCGCACCGTCGTCCAGAACACGGCGCGCAATCACCGGCTTAAGCTGCTGTTCCCGACGGGCATCCAGACAGAACATTACTACGCGAGCACGCCGTTTGATCTGGTGAAGCGGCCGGTGCAGAAGCCGGATTATTCGGCCTATCTGGAGACGGCGCCAGGCGACGCGCCATATAACGGATTTGTCGCTTTGAAGGACGATAAAGCCGGACTCGCGCTCTACTCGAAAGGGCTATACGAAATGTCGATGCGGGATGATGCGGCACGCACTGCGGTGCTTACTCTGTTCCGCAGCACGAACAAGGAAGTGCTCACCGACGGCGGCGACGGAGGGCAGCTGCTGCGAGAGCTGTCCTTTGAATATGCGATTCGTCCGTTTGAAGCCGAGTTCTCGCCGCTGCCTTCGCTATGGGGCGAACGCGAGCAATTCGCCGCAGGCTTGAAGTCGCTGACGGTGCGCAAGGACGAAATCCGCTATGAATCGCTTCAGCAACGGGAGCGAAACCTGCCTGCCGTTCATTCCTACGTGCAGGTCGATAATGCTTCCGTCCGCGTCAGCGCGCTGCAACAAGCGGAGCACGCAGCGCCGGGCGCTTACGTCATCCGACTCTTTAATGCATCGGAGAACGCGGAAACGGCCGTATTGACGTTTGACCGTCCTGTCGCCAGTGCCGAGGCAGTATCGCTCGACGAGCAGCTTGCGGCGGATTTTGCCGGTCTATCTTTAACTAATGGGACCATTCGCTTGCAACTTGGCGCCAAACGGATTCAGACCATCCGGTTGACCTTCCATCCTGCCGTCTGAACGATTTTCTATTCATGCACTTATTTCACTCAATGGATTAGGAGAGATGAACATGTTGAATCCGGTCGCGTCGCATGGCGCGCTTACGGACACTGAACGTTTTATGTTCGAATCTTGGGGCTATTTGATTATTCCGGATGTGCTTAGCGCTGAAGAAGCGCAGCAATGCTTGGAGGCTTCGGTTCGCATCCATCGAGAGGCGAAGACCGAAGGCTTCGGTCAAGTGGGACGAGGGTACGAATCGGAGCCCGCGCTCGAGCGGCTGATGGATCACCCGGCGGTGCTCCCGAAGATTAGAGGGCTTTATGGCGACCGCTTCATTATGCAGTCCGGCTGGAATACGAAGCAGCCGGCCTTCGGCGGCATGGGCGGCTGGCATCAGGACGGTTCGGGGGCTTACAATTTCAATAAGCTCAGCTTCCCGTTCATTCCGCTTGTCCAGCTGCGGGCGTCCTTTCTGCTGACGGATCAATCGCAGCCGCGGATGGGGAACATGGAGCTCATCCCGGGCAGCCACCGAAGCCAAGTTCCGCTGCCGGAAGCGCTGCGGAAAGAGAAGGGAGACCTCCCGATCGGCCATGTCATCTGCGCGAAAGCGGGTTCGGTGCTGCTGTTCCACAATGCGGTCTGGCACCGCACGTATGCGCACGACGGCGACTACGACCGGTATACGATGCACTATATTTATAGTCCGCCATGGGTAAAGCCATCTGACCGGCTGCAAAACTCGCCATCTTTCCTGGAGCGGACGACGCCGCTTCGCCGCGCGTTGATGGGCGAGTTCTCCCGTCCGGATGCGCCGTACGGCGCTAACTATGATCCTCCTCCGTTTGATGACGGAAACGGCGCCTAATGAAACAACAAAAGAGGAAGAGCCGCGGGCAACCGCGCTCTTCCTCTTTGTTGTTTTAACCGCCCATCGTAAGCCCGAGCAGAAATAAGCCGAAAAACCCGACCGGCAGCATCGCATTGAGCACAATGCCGATAATGGAGAACGCCTTGCGTTTATGCTTGGCGCAAGCGCCGACAATGCCTAGGATTAGCCCGACAATGCTGGCTCCCATCGAGCCGATGATCAGCAAGCCAGCCCCGATAATCGGCGCAAAGGCTTCGATATCTTGCATATTCGCCTCGATTTCCTGCTGCAGAGAGTTGCTGTTCGCAAAATTGTGGTCCATAATGAATGATGTTGCGAGAATTATAGCTACGATAAAACAGATAATGCTGATGAGTCCGATGATAAATGAAGCAATGCCAAGCTTGGATTGCGTTTTCTGCGGCGTTGCCTCGCCTGCGTCCGGTAATGGAGAAAAGCCGCCCTGCGGGTAATTGTTCTCGCTGCCGTGTTCATTCATTTTGAATAGGTCTCCTTTATCAATCGTTTGCTATCGTACATTCTAACTTAATTTACAGCCATTGGAAAGGATGGAGAACGCGATGTTTAATAAATACGGCGCGTACGGCGCGGTCCATGCGCTGCTTGCCGTCGCGCTCGGCGCTTTCGGCGCCCACGGACTGAAGGATCGGCTGACCGAAGAAATGCTGAATGTGTTCGAAACCGGCGTCCGTTATCACATGTATCACGCCATCGGGCTTTTCCTGCTTGCGCTGGCTGCTGAGCGGGTCGGTCAGGAGCGGGGGATTCGCTGGGCGGCGAGATTGATGCATATCGGTATTTTCCTTTTCTCCGGCAGTTTGTATGCGCTTAGCTTGTCCGACACCAAGGCGCTCGGCATCATAACGCCGTTTGGCGGGCTTGCGTTTATTGTTGCTTGGGGCATGGCGGCTTATTCGATTTGGAAGGCCAAGAGCAGGTAGAACGAAAGAGAGCAAAAACAGAGTGACGATTTCGCGAGACGAAGGCTGGCTAGTTTTCGTTAAAGGTTGAAATCGTCTTTTTTATGCCATTGAGAAGCCTGCCAGTTAGAAAAATGCAGATTCCAGATTCGGCCAAAATCGATTATAATGATGAAATGTGACGGATCATGCCGAAGCGGAAGGAAGATGAAGTGTGATCGTAAACGTGGAGCCGTCTCCAGTCCGGCCCAAGCCGTCTCGGCGGTTTGCAAGCGTTCGCGGCTGTATTTTCGTTGCAGGCATTTGGACGCTGGTCGGTATGTTTATTGGCGGATTAACTGCATACTGGCAGGATGATTTTACCTTTTGGCTCGAAGCCGTCGCTGCAGCGGGCCTTCTCGTTATTGCCGCAAGTCTTCTTATAGCAGCCAGTACCCGCAAACGGACTGAGCTGAATTCCTCGATCGAAACGCCGATCGTAGAGGCATTACTTACTTATAACCCGGTTGCGCTTGCCATCATCGATCCGCAAGGAAAGTTTTTGGAGATGAATGAAGCGTCAAGCCGGATGCTCGGCTACGAGCCAGGCGCGCTCATCGGGAAATCGTTCTTCCCGCTGATCGATTCCGCCAACGAGCAGGGGATGATGTCCGCTTTCCAGCAGGCGCTGCAAGGCGATTTGAAGGACATGATCATTGATATTAAGCATTTTTCCGGCTATACGTATAAATTGAATATCAATACGGCGCCTATTATGCGCAGCGGGAGCTGCATCGGGATTCTGATCATCAGCCAGGACGTCAGCGACGGGAACCGGATCCAAGAGCGGATCCGTTACATGGCCAACTATGACGACATGACGGGCTTGCCGAACCGGCATTCCTTCATGCGGATGCTGGATGACCGGTTGGCGGAAGCGAAGGCGCGCGGGGAACTTGGGCGTTTGGCCGTCTTCCAGCTCGATGTCGATCGCTTTAAGCTGCTTAATGCAACCTTCGGCCGTGAATTCGGCGATATGCTGCTGCTTCAGGTTGCGGAGCGGGTGACGCGCGGCTTGTCCGAGTCCGATGCGGCTGCGCGAATGGAGGGCGACGAGTTCGCCATTCTCTATACCCATACCGGCGACGAGCAGGAGCTGAACGAGAAAGCGAAGACGCTCAAGCTGCTGCTGGACGAGCCTTTCGAGCTGCAAGGCTTCCCGTTTAACATCACGGCGAGTATCGGCATTGCCGTTAACCATTCGGCGGACGATGAAGCAGGACATCTCGTGAAGAAAGCGGATTTTGCGCTGGCCAAGGTGAAGGAAAGCGGCAAGAACGATTTCCTGTTCTATTCGGAAGAGTGGGATGATCGTTCGAGAGAGCGGCTGGCCCTGGAGCATGATTTGAAGATCGCGCTGCAGAAGGAGCAGCTTGTGCTGCACTATCAACCGCAATATCATCTCCAAACGGGCGAGATCGTCGGCGTCGAAGCGCTCGTTCGATGGGAGCATCCTGAGCGGGGACTGGTGCCTCCGGGACAGTTCATTGGACTGGCCGAGGAGAATGGCCTGATCGTGCAGATCGGGGAATGGGTGCTGCGGGAAGCGTGCCGGCAAAATAAAGCGTGGCAGGATGCCGGGCTGCGCAAAGTCCCGGTATCGGTCAATTTGTCGATCCGCCAATTCATGCAGCAGCATTTGCATGAGAAGGTAGCCGACATTTTGCGGGCGACCTCGCTTGATGCCAAGTACTTGGATTTAGAGATCACGGAGACGATGACGATCGATGTCGCGCATGCATCCCGTTGTCTACTCGAACTTACGAAGCTGGGCGTCACGATCAGCATCGACGATTTCGGAACGGGGTACAGCTCCTTTCACTACTTGAAGAATCTTCCGATCGGCAGGCTGAAAATCGACCGTTCGTTCGTCCGGGATATTCAGCAGGATCCGAGCGATGCCGCGATCGTGGCAGCTATTATAGCAATGGCGCATAATTTGAATCTGCAGGTCATTGCCGAAGGGGTAGAGACCGAGGAGCAGAAACGGTTTCTGCAAGCCCACGATTGCGATGAGATGCAAGGCTTCTTGTGGGGGCCGCCTATGCGCGGCGAAGCCGTTCAGGCGCTTCTCGCTAAGGCGGGATAAAACAAAGGAGCTCTCCTTAACGGAGGCTCCTTTGTTTTTATAAAGTCGCACGAGAATGTCGATGTTGAACAGGTGGCGCACGATATCGTATTGCATCAAGAAAGCAGCCCTCGTAGGCTGAACTTGCATATAAAAAGTAATCTAGCCGTAGGTTATCCAACCAACACTCCGTTGCCGTCGAACGCATATAGTGAAGAAGTATTTCGTGCTTAAGGCTGCCTGCCGTGCTGCAGGAGTGGAAGGAGGTGGTTCGGATGATGCGAATGGTTCCCATCACGCTTTCCGGAGGCGTAACGGTGCTCGGTGTGGAGGTGCTTCTTCCCAAAACAACGCTGCTTGCCGTGACGACGGATAAAGGCTATATCATGTGCGGCGCGCTCGATGTCGCGCTTCTGAACGAACGGTTAAAGGACAGAGGAATCATAGCAGGCCGTGCCGTCGGCGTGAAAACGCTGGCTGAACTCATGGAGTCGCCGCTGGAATCCGTTACGGCTGGTGCGGAGGCGCTGGGCATTACAGTTGGAATGAAAGGCGCGGATGCGCTTCTCTTGATGATATAGATGTAATATTCCATGCAAAAGGGTTGCCCCGATCAGAGCCAGCATATGCCGGCATCGGGGCAACCCTTACTTTTTTTATCGATTAGTCTTGAAACAGTTTCTTCAGGTTGACGTCATAAGGAGGCTTTACGATGCCTTTCTCCGTTATGATGGCGGTCACGTATTCGTTCGGCGTAATATCGAAGGCCGGGTTGTAGACCTTCACGCCTGCCGGTGCCGTCCGTTTGCCGAAGCCTTCCGTGATTTCGTTCTCATGGCGCTCCTCGATCGGAATTTCTCCGCCGGACGGCGTGTTCAGATCGATCGTAGACAGCGGGCATGCGACATAGAACGGAATGCCGTGCGCCTTCGCCAGAACGGCTACGCTGTAAGTGCCGATTTTGTTTGCGACATCGCCGTTAGCGGCTACTCGGTCGGTTCCGACGATCACGGCGTCGACCCAGCCCTTGCTCATGACCATGCCGGCCATGTTATCGCAAATGAGCGTGACGTCCACGCCGGCCTGCTGCAGCTCAAACGCCGTCAGGCGAGCGCCTTGCAGGACGGGGCGCGTTTCATCGGCAAATACGCGAAGCTTAATGCCTTGCTCGAGCGCGAGGTAGAACGGCGCCAGCGCCGTGCCGTACTTGGCTGTCGCAAGTCCGCCGGCGTTGCAGTGCGTCAGCACGCCCATGCCGTCTTGGAAGAGCGTCAGCGCATGCTCGCCGATGAGACGGTTCGTCTCTTCGTCCTCGCTTTGGATCGTGATCGCTTCCTGCAGCAGCGCTTCCTTGCAGGCGGATACGTCCGCGCCGCTTGCGGCAAGCGCTTCGGCGCGAGCGGTCATACGGTCGAGCGCCCAGAACAGATTAACCGCCGTCGGGCGGGAAGTGGCGAGATAAGAAGCGGAGGTTTTCACCGCTTCAAGCCAAGCGGCGGCGTCCGCGGCATCGCGGCTGCCTAGCACGACGCCGTAAGCGGCGGCGATGCCGATCGCAGGAGCGCCTCTAACCTTCAGATGGCGGATCGCTTCCCAGACATCTTCAGTCGTGACGAGCGGCAAATAGACGATTTCTTCGGGCAGCAGCCGCTGATCGAGCAGGTCGAGATGGCTGCCTGCCCAGATGACGGATTGCAGGCCTTTATAGGACGTGGTTGATTCCATAGGTGTGATTGGTTCCTTTCGTTAAGCCTGAACCGCAGCCTTTGCTGCTGCGGTTTCCACGGCGTCGATAAGCTGGTTGATGGAGAACGCGCTGCGGTTCGTTTTTATTAACGTCTTCCCGATTTCAAGGGCCAGGCGCTGCGCGCGTTCGCGGACGGCTGCGTCCTGGATTTTGTCAATATCCGCAACGTGGGCAAGACCTACGATTCGTCTGACCATTTTGCAGCCGGCAAAGCCGACCGTATCCTGCAGCAGGCGCCGCATGTAGTTTTCTTTATAGCCCGGAGCGGCCGCGGCCAATCGGTCAACGCCGTGCTCGTTCCACAGGGCGATGAATTTGGCTTCGAATTTCGTCCAGACGTCGCGGACGGTTTTCAGCAAGTAAGCGCGGTACGCATCGCGATCCGCCGCCGTCTTGTCCCAGCCCTCGCGCGCAGCGAAATTCAGGAGCAGGTTGGCGATAACGGCGCCGATATCGAAGCCCATCGGGCCGAAATAAGCGAACTCAGGGTCGATGACCTTCGTCGACTCCGGGGTAATGAAGATGCTGCCGGTATGCAGATCTCCGTGCAGCAGCGCCTGCGAGTGCGTTAGAAACTTCTCGCGAAGCAGCGCGACCTCAAGATGAAGGGCGCCGTCATTCCATAGCGCTTCGGCCTCGTCTCGAATTGCCGGCTCGAAATTGTTCGTATCGGCATCCGTAAACGGATGATCAAAGATCAAATCCTCGGTGATCTTGCACAGCTCAGGGTTAATGAAGCCGGCGGAGCGAAGCTTCTTCTCCTGTTGATTGTGCCCAAGATCGGAGGTAAAGAATAGCGTTTGGGCAAGGAACGTGGAAATATGCTCCGCGAACTGCGGATAGCGGCCGCCGTTCATAAGGCCTTGGCGCATAATGACGTGATCGCTTAAATCCTCCATGACGGTAAGCGCCAGCTCTTTGTCATACAGATAAACGGTTGGTACAAGCCCTGGAGCCAGCTTGCCTTCAAGCATAAGCGCCTCGCTTTCGATGCGCGCGCGGTCCAGCGTAAGCGGCCAGGATTCGCCGACGACTTTCGCATACGGCAGAGCCTGCTTCATAATAATGCTGCGGCCCGTTGCCGGGTCCGAGATATGGAACACCAGGTTCAGGTTGCCGTCGCCGATTTCGCGGCTGACCAGCTTCGCGTCTGGCGCGAATACGCCTTCGAGCGTGCGCGCGATTTCGATCGCTTCGGCTTCGCTTAATGGATGATATGTTGACATCAGTTGCCCACCTCCGGAAAGTAGTTAATGCTCGAATGGGCCTCTCGATCGTTCGCATGACCCCAAATAAGAACAGTATAGCGAATATTTTTTCGCGTTGGAATACCTTGCTTTGCTATAATACATGTAATTGCGAAGGAACGAGGGTGAGGAGAATGAACAGAACGACCGATCAGCTGCAGCCGATCGCGCTCAAGGAATGGGCGGTTGCGGTGAATGCACTGACCGAAGGGAAGCTCATTATGGTGCTGCGCAAAGGCGGGATCGCGGAGGAAACGAGAGATTTCCGGCTGAAGGCGCCGCGGTTTTGCTTGATGCCCGCATACGAGCACCAAAGACCGGAGCTCTTGAAGGAGCCCTACCGGGACGAAGTCCGCCAAATTATGGATAAATGGAAACCGGGGGCGGAAGCGATTGAGATCGGCGCGATCGCGGAGGCGGTCGACGATATCGAGATTTACGACCAAGAAACCTTGAACAAATTAGAGGATTTCCATATCTGGACCGAATCATTTGCCGAAGATAGGTTGAAATGGAAACGGACTAAGCCGCTCCATCTGCTGCTGCTGCGGGTCAGTAAGCTCGAGAAGCCGCTTTCATTGCCAATGCAGGATCAGTACAACGGATGTAAATCCTGGGTGAATCTTCCGGAGGAGCTCGATGTGTCCGGCGCGAAGCCCGTACTGTCCGATGCCGAATTCAATCAGAAAATAGATCAAATTCGCAATGCGCTCGGGCAGACGAGTACAAGCTAGGCGCGAAGTAGGCGCAGGCGCATTGATTTACGGTGAAAACTATACTAAAATATAATTGAGAATCACTGAGAATCAATTTAGAATTATTCTAAAAGAGGAATAGTTTCAATAATCGCGAAACGGTTTTGCCCTCCAATAGCAGGCAAACCCGTTTTGCGCAGAAACGTCCGAATCATCTGGAGGGAGCAGTTTACCATGGCAACACAATTCAAAATCGATGGTCTCAAGGCAGCCATCGAAGGCAAAGATATCTTAAAAGGCATCAACCTTGAAATAAAAGGCGGAGAAGTTCATGCCATCATGGGTCCGAACGGTACGGGTAAAAGTACGCTGGCGTCGGCGCTCATGGGTCATCCCAAATATGAAGTAACGGACGGCGAAGTTATTCTCGACGGCGAGAACCTGCTGGAGATGGGCGTAGACGAACGCGCGCGCGCGGGCTTGTTCCTTGGCATGCAGTATCCAAGCGAAATCAGCGGCGTGACGAACTCCGACTTCCTGCGCAGCGCCATCAACGCTCGCCGCGAGGAAGGCAAAGAGATTTCGCTGATCAAATTCATCCGCCAGATGGAAGGCAAGATGAAAGAGCTGGAAATGAATCCCGAATTCGCGCACCGCTACTTGAACGAGGGCTTCTCCGGCGGCGAGAAGAAGCGGAACGAAATTTTGCAAATGATGATGCTGGATCCGAAAATCGTCGTGCTGGACGAAATCGACTCCGGCCTTGATATCGATGCCCTCAAAATCGTGGCGAACGGCGTCAACGCCATGCGCTCCGAAGACCGCGGCTTCCTGATCATTACGCACTACCAACGCCTTCTTAATTACATTAAACCTGACTTCGTACACGTCATGATGCAAGGCCGCATCGTGAAATCCGGCGGGCCTGAGCTCGCGGAGCGTCTCGAAAACGAAGGTTACGACTGGGTTAAAGATGAGCTTGGCATCGTGGATGAAACGGTAGGACAGGTTTAATCGGAGGAGGAGCAAGGGAAATGAGTACACAATTATCGACTCCGGTTAACCGCCAGACAGTTTCTGCTTTATCTCAAAGCAAAGGCGAGCCGGCATGGCTTGAAGAACTAAGAATCAAAGGGGCTGAGCTGGCGGAAACGCTGGAATGGCCAACTCCCGAAAAAGTCCGCATCAGCCGTTGGAACTTGGCGGCGATCGGTAACCATACATCGCAGACCCGCATTTCATCCGTAAGCGAGCTTCCAAGCTCGGCGAGCGAGCTCGCCGCAGGGGCGCAGGCCGGACTAGTCGTTCAGCGCAACAGCACGAGCGTGCATTCGCAGTTGTCGGCGGAGCTGGCTGCCAAAGGCGTTATTTTCACTGATCTCGAAACAGCGGCTCGCGAGCACGGCGATCTGGTACAGAAATACCTGTTCCAAGTCGTGCCGCAAGACGAAAACAAACTGACGGCGCTGCAATCGGCGATCTGGAACGGCGGCGTTTTCCTATACGTTCCGAAGAACGTCGAGATCGAGCTTCCGCTTCAGGCGCTGTTCTACAGCGATGACGCCGGCGCCGTATTCGCGCCGCGCGTCCTGCTCGTAGCCGAGAATCACAGCCGCGTTACGTATGTAGACAACGTCGTGAGCGAACATGGCGAAGGCGCGGAGTCCCTCGCCAAACAGTCCATCGTCGAAGTCATCGTGAAGCCGGGCGCACATGTCCGTTACGCGACGGTGCATCACATGTCCGCCAATGTCATCGATTTGACGGTCCGCCGCGCTGTCGTCGAGAACGACGGCATCATCGAATGGGTGATCGGCGATCTTCACGACGGCCACACGATGTCGGATACGCAATCGCTGCTGAAAGGCAAAGGCGCGAACTCCGACGCCAAAGTGATCAGCATCGGCACGAATTCGCAGCAGATGAGCCTGACAACCGGCGCGGTTCACTTCGGACGCAATACCGAGAGCAGCATGGTTACCCGCGCGGTCATGAAAGACCAAGCGACAGCAATCATTAACGGCATCACTAAGATTGAGAAGGGTGCAACGAAGTCCAACGGGGTACAAGCGGAGAAAGTATTGATGCTAAGCCCGAAGGCGCGCGGCGACGCAAACCCGATTCTGCTGATTGACGAGGACGATGTTAAAGCCGGACACGCGGCAAGCGTCGGACAAGTGAATCCGGAGCAGGTGTACTACTTGATGTCCCGCGGTATTTCGAAGAAGGATGCGGAGCGCTTGATCATTCACGGTTTCTTGGCCCCTGTCGTATCGGAAATTCCGATCGACGCGGTCAAAGAACAGCTCCAGCGTCTGCTGGAAAGGAAGCTGGAAGGATGAACGTGCAGGCGATCAGAGAGCAATTTCCGATCCTGCATCAGCAAATAAACGGGCATCCGCTCGTCTATCTGGACAGCGCGGCGACTTCACAGAAGCCGCGTTCCGTCATTGATGCGGTCAGTCGGTATTACGAGATGGACAACGCGAACGTGCACCGCGGCGTTCATACGCTTGGCTCCCGCGCAACGGACGCCTATGAAGGCGCGCGCGAAAAGGTAGCGGCGTTTCTCAATGCGGCAAGCCCGCAAGAGATTATTTTCACGCGTGGCACGACGACGGCGCTAAATCTGGTCGCATCCAGCTATGCGAGATCGGTTTGCGGCGAAGGCGACGAAATCGTCATCACGCAAATGGAGCATCACTCCAACCTGATCCCATGGCAGCAAGTAGCCAAGGCGACCGGCGCAACGCTGAAATTTATCCCGCTTGAGAAGGATGGCTCCATTAATCTGGAGAACGTTGAAGCGACGATTACCGACCGGACGAAGATCGTTTCGGTCATGTACGTATCGAACGTGCTCGGCGTTATTAATCCGATCAAGGAAATTACGGCCATCGCTCACCGCCACGGCGCGAAGATGGTTGTAGACGGCGCTCAAAGCACGCCTCACATGAAAGTGGATGTACGCGATCTGGATTGCGATTTCTATGCCTTGTCCGGCCATAAAATGTGCGCGCCGACTGGGATCGGCGCATTATATGGCAAGAAGGCGCTTCTTGAAGCGATGGAGCCGATCGAATTCGGCGGCGAGATGATCGACCACGTGGATCTGTACGATTCCAGTTGGAAGGAGCTGCCTTGGAAGTTTGAAGGCGGCACGCCGATCATTGCCGGCGCTGTCGGACTTGGCGCCGCGATCGATTTCTTGAGCGAGATCGGTCTTGACGAGATCGAGAGGCACGAGCATAAGCTGGCCGCTTACGCTTATGAGCGTCTTAGCACGATTAACGGCATTTCGATCTTCGGTCCGAAAGACAACCGTGCCGGTCTTGTGACCTTTAATTTGGATGACGTTCATCCTCACGATGTTGCGACCGTGCTCGATACGAAAGGCATTGCCGTTCGTGCCGGGCATCACTGCTGCCAGCCGCTGATGCGCTATTTGAATGTTTCATCTACAGCTAGAGCAAGCTTTTATTTATACAATACCGAAGAGGACGTGGACCGGCTTGTCGACGGCCTCCAGCAAACAAAGGAGTTCTTCGGTCATGGAATTGGATGATTTATACCGCCGCGTCATCATGGATCATTACAAAAACCCGCGGAACCGCGGCACTTTGGACGAAGATTCTCTAACCGTTAATTTGAATAATCCAACGTGCGGCGACCGCATCACGCTTCAGCTTCAAGTGGAAGACGGGATCGTCAAGCAAGCGAAGTTTACCGGAGAAGGGTGCTCGATCAGCATGTCCTCGGCATCGATGATGACCGAGGCCGTAAAGGGCAAAACGACGGAAGAGGCGCTTGCGCTTGCGGAAAGATTCTCCTCCTTCATTAAAGGCGGACAGGAAGAGTTCGAAGAGTTGGAAGACATCGAGGCTCTGTCCGGCGTAAGCAAATTCCCTGCCCGCATCAAATGCGCGACGCTTTCTTGGAATGCGCTGCGCAAAGGGATCGAACATCAGAATCAATAAGGCGCGATTTGATCGCGCGTGATCGGAGGCTTATTAAAATGGCAAAACAACTGCCTGATTTAGAGGACTATAAATATGGCTTTCGCGATGAGCATAAAGCGATATTCGAGTCCGGCAAAGGCCTGACGCCCGAGGTTGTTCGCACAATCTCGGAAATCAAAGGCGAACCGGACTGGATGCTGGAGTTCCGTTTGAAAGCATTGGAGCAATTCAACAAAATGCCGATGCCGAAATGGGGCGGCAATATGGACGATCTGGATTTCGACGATATCCAGTATTATGTTCGTCCGTCCGAGAAGCAAGGCAAAACGTGGGAAGAAGTTCCTACGGAGATTAAGGAAACGTTCGATAAGCTAGGTATTCCGGAAGCGGAGCAGAAATTCCTGGCCGGCGTATCCGCGCAATACGAATCCGAGGTCGTTTACCACAGCATGCAGGAAGACCTGGAGAAGCAGGGCGTTATCTTCACCGATACCGATACGGCGCTTCGCGAATATCCGGAAATCTTCAAGCAATATTTCGGCACGATCATCCCGCCGAACGATAACAAGTTCGCCGCGCTGAACAGCGCTGTATGGTCGGGCGGCAGCTTCATCTATGTTCCGAAGGGCGTCAAATGCGAAATTCCGCTGCAAGCTTATTTCCGGATCAACTCCGAGAACATGGGCCAATTCGAGCGTACGCTGATCGTTGCGGACGAAGACAGCTTCGTGCACTACGTTGAAGGCTGTACAGCTCCGATCTACAGCACAAACTCGCTGCACAGCGCAGTCGTAGAGATTCTAGTGCTGAAGAACGCGCGCTGCCGTTATACGACGATCCAGAACTGGGCGCCGAACATCTACAACCTCGTTACGAAGCGTGCCGTTGCGGATGAGAATGCGACGATGGAATGGGTTGACGGCAACATCGGCTCCAAGCTGACGATGAAATATCCGGCTGTCGTGCTGAGAGGCCGCGGCGCGAAAGGCATGGTACTTTCCATCGCAGTAGCGGGCAAAGGCCAGCATCAGGACGCGGGCGCGAAGATGACGCACCTTGCGCCTGATACGACGTCGACCATCGTTTCCAAGTCGATCAGTAAGCACGGCGGTAAAGTGACGTATCGCGGACTTGCTTCTTTCGGCCGCAACTCCGAAGGCTCTAAAGCAAACATCAAATGCGATACGCTTATACTCGATAACGAATCGACTTCGGATACGATTCCGTATAACGAGATTATGAACGACAACATTACGCTTGAGCACGAAGCGACGGTCTCCAAGGTGTCCGAGGATCAGTTGTTCTACTTGATGAGCCGCGGATTGACCGAAGCCGAAGCGACGCAAATGATCGTAATGGGCTTCATTGAGCCGTTCACGAAAGAACTTCCGATGGAATATGCGGTTGAGATGAACCGTTTGATCAAGTTCGAAATGGAAGGAAGCATCGGATAAATTCAAATACGTGTCTGCGGTGACTTTGACACTCTTGTGTCCAAGGCGCTCGGACACGTATTTTATGTTTGCTCCCAATTTATGCCGGCTAGATGTAAAATAACGGTCCGTATTTACCTTTTAAAAAAGGTAAGTACGGACCTTTTTTTCAATGTTCCCTTTAGTAACTATCCAAAGCCCCTCTCGCGGCTGGGTGGCGAAAGTCACAAGCGGTCGGGGCTTTTTCGTATTGCTGCTGGCAGGAGTTGGGGGGAATGATTGAAAATCATGAAAGCAATCAAGCCAATTTGAGCATTAGTTAACAGTTGCCAGTGGGAAGTACCGCAGAGTAGCTGAATAACCAGTGTGCGTAATCGGATAAAACGGTAAAAAATGGACAAATTATCAATGGATTTGGCGAGGAGGTGAACTTCATAATGGATCAGGGTCATAGCGATGTATTTTCTGCGATGTTGCCTGCCAATCTCGCTCGTATTAAGGCTATTTTGGGACAGAACTCGGATTTCATAACCCGAGAGATCACCTTCAAGCACGCGTTCCTGATTGATGCTGCTGAGCTTTTCAATAAGCTCGTCAATTAAGTACATTTTTTACCTGAACGGCCGCTTGGATTATTCTAGGGGATGGAACATGGGGTGGAGTGTGATTTTCTACATCATTATGTATCCAATGCTTTTTCTCCATTACAAAAAACCGCTTATAGCCCTGTTGCTTTCGATTCTTTTCACGCTTGGATTCATGTGGATTTTTGATTATTTATAATCCAGTTATGAAGGATCCCAAGGGTAATGTCACTGAAAAGGACAAGCCGAAATTCACACTCATGGCTAAGGTATTCTTAGACCTCTAGATTGGTGGGATAACAATTTTATTTCTTATTGCATCGCTCATACTATTTTACACGATTGCGATTTTCATGCCGAAACGGATCTCTTGGCTTGATATTTGGTCCGTGACGCTATTCTCACTTGTTATGGAAGCTAATTCTGACATGATATTGGATCTGAAACTCAACCTGTTCGGATACATAGCACCCGGAATTCAATGGTCAGGGTTTCTCCCCATACTACTGTATCCCCCTGTAAATGCAATATTTTTGAATTACTATCCATTCCAAAGGACAAAAATTCGCCAATGCATTTATATATTGTGGTGGACAGCGTTTTGCCTTGTTTATGAAGTCGCTGCTTTAAAATCAGGTTTCTTTTACTATATATCATGGAAGTTGTGGTACTCTGCTTTGTGCTATCCGGCATTGCTACTTACCGTTCTTTGGAACTTTAAGATTACTCGATGGCTCAAACGACACGCTGATTAGACAGTCAAACTTTAATAGAGCCTACAAAAAAACGCTCCCGAAATATTGGGAACGCGGTTGATTAAAAATATCCAATAGGTAGATGGTAGGGATATTCCCGCCTTAACGGCAGGCTCGATCGGCTAATGGCCGATGCAGGCATAACAAAACTCCGGTCCGCAGCAATGCGGACCGGAGTTTTTTGCTTTCTACGCTATAGAATGACTTGCTTGACTTCGAGGCTGCGTTCCGCAGTTAAATCGATGAAGCGATCGTTTACGCGGATTAATGGCCGGAAAAATTCGGAGGGATGAGTCATAATGATAGTGCCGATCTCGCCGCTCTCGAGCTCGACTTGCTTGCCGATGAAGTTCGGGATCATATGCTTGATAAAGGTATGCGTCGTGAAAGCGTCCAGCTCGTTATAGCTCATCCGGTACAGCTCCTTTAGGACGAAGAGCAGGTCGCGCTTCTTCTGGTATACGCGGGCTGAGATCATGGCGCTGTATACGTCCGCCACGGCGACGATTTTGGAGACGGGATGAAGATCCTCGCCCTTCACCCCGTTCGGATAACCGGTGCCGTCCATGCGTTCATGATGCTGAAGCGCCACGGTCGCGGCAAGCGATTCGCCGAAGGAATCTTTAATGATTTGGTAGCCGTAAAGCGTATGCTTCTTGATCAGCTCATACTCTTGTTCCGAAAGTTTGCCCGGCTTATTGAGGATGTCGTCGGATATCTGGCATTTCCCGATATCGTGAAGGAAGCCGGCTTGTCCGATCTTGACCGCCTCGGATTCCGGGTATCCAAGCCATGTGGCTAAATAATAGGCAAGCATCCCAACTTGAACGGAATGCTGGTAGGTGTAATCGTCCTTCGTGTTCAGCAATAACAGCATCGAGACGACGTCGCGCTCCATTTTGAAATTATCGACCAGGGGCTGGAACGTATGTACGACATCATCCTCATAGATCTTCCCGCTTTGCATCGCTTCGAGGAATAGCTGCTCATAGCCGTTAATGACATCTTGGTATATGGGCTGCATCGTCGGAAGCCATTTCGGATTGAGGCCTGATTCTATCGTTCTTGCTGATACTTCCTCCTGCGGCCTCGGGTTGATATCGACATATTCGATCTGGTGTTGATAAAGCTTCGAAATTTCGCTGGCATACAAATTGGTGCCTTTGGACAGGACATGCAAACCGAAATCGTTGAACGCATCGTTGTTTAAAATATCGCCATCTCTAAGCTCCGTCACATGGATCCGCATAAGTTACCTCCATGACTTATCAATGAAAGTAGGCATGATAAGACTATGGTAGCAATAAAATGCAAAATTGGCAATGAGAGCGCTATGAAAAAATACCTAAATTCCTATTAAAGTTTTCAATAAAATGGATTTAAATCCAAGGTTTAACTAGTTATATTTTAGAAATCGGATCCCAAGGACCCAGCTGATGGCCTTTCCATTCCGAGCCGTCTTCCCATATTTCGCGCTTCCAAATCGGCACGATTTGCTTCAGGCGCTCGATGGCATATCGGCTCGCCTCATAGCAATCGCCGCGGTGCGGCGCGGAAACGGCGATGACCACGCTAATTTCGGCAATTTCGACGACGCCGATCCGATGCGCGATCGCAACCTGTGCGCCCGGCCAACGCTCCTCGATTTCGTCGCCGATTTGCTCGAGCGTCTTCACGGCCATGGGGATGTACGCTTCGTATTCCAAACGGACCGTACGCGAGCCGTGCGTCCATTCGCGCGTCGTACCGGTAAAGGTAATCGCAGCGCCGTTGTTCGGCACTATCACCATGGCTGTGATCGCATCGACCGACAGCGGTTCTTCCGTGATGAAAAACCGCTTTGCGCGTTCGACGGCGTCGATTTCTGCCGCAGCGGCCGTATCTTCGCCTCCTGATACAGGAGGGAGCAGCGCAAGCTCGTCGGTGGCATGAATGAGCTGTTCATCGGCTGCATACGCTTGGTTGCAGGCCATGAAAGAGATCGAGACGAGCGCCGCGCTTTCAGGGAAGCGGACGGACAGCTCCTGCTTCAATTGCCGGACGGTCAGAGCTTCCAGCTCCAGCTCCAGCATAATGACCGGCTGTCCGAAACGCTCGGACAGTCCGGCGAATAAGTGGATGTTCCATTTTACTGACATGTGAGTTAACCTCTCGCTATCGTAATGTTAATGGTCTCCATAGCATACCATATTGAGTCCAAAAATGTTATGCTAGAAGCAGAGACTGGGTACCGGAGAGGAGTACGGAAAATGTCAGCCTTAACGGATCGTTTTGGACGTGTTCACGATTATTTGCGCATCTCAGTTACGGATCGTTGCAATTTGCGCTGTTTGTATTGCATGCCGGAGGAAGGGGTGCAGTTCGAGCCCGCGGAAAATTTGCTAACTTACGATCAAATCACAGAGGTTGTGCGCGCCGGTGCGAGCTTGGGCATTTCCAAGCTGCGGATTACCGGGGGAGAGCCGCTGGTTCGCCCGGGTTTGGCCGATCTGGTTCGCCAGCTGTCCGCCATTCCGGGCATAAAAGATATCTCGCTGACGACGAACGGCGTGCTTCTCGCCGATCAAGCGGCAGCGCTTCGCGAAGCGGGCGTTAACCGCGTCAATATCAGTTTGGATACGCTGGATCCCGCGCGTTTCAAGTTTATCGCGCGGCGCGGCGATTTGAAGCGGGTGCTGCAAGGCATCGAAGCCGCTGCGAAGGTCGGGTTTGCGCCGATTAAGCTGAATTGCGTGCTGCTAAAAGGCGTCAACGAAGATGAAATTGCCGATTTTCTGCGCATGGCCTACGAGCAGCCGCTTCATGTGCGGTTCATCGAATATATGCCGATCGGCCATGCCGACGACAATTGGCGCAATCACTACCTGCCGCTGACCCGCGTATTGGAAATCGCGCAGGAGAACGGCTTGCAGGTCGCGCCGATCCATGACGTGCAGGGCAACGGTCCCTCGGACGATTACCGGATCGAGGGCGGCAAAGGTTCGTTCGGGCTCATCCACCCGATCAGCGATCAATTCTGCAAACGATGCAACCGGCTTCGTCTGACAGCCGACGGCCATATTCATCCTTGCCTCTATTGGGTGGACGAATTGAACGTCAAGCCGGCGCTTGGCGATCCCGCGAAGATGGTCGAGCTATTCGGGCGTGCGATGGATCTGAAGCCGCAAAACCATGAGATGGCAGCGAAGCTTGCGAATGAAGCTTTAAGCCACGAGCCAACGTCGAGAAGGATGTCGCAGATCGGCGGTTAGCTAATTATTTTATTGGGGAAGAGTGAGGGATTGGCATGAGTACTCAATCGGGGAATACGTTGATTTCGATCGCATATACCGGGAAAGAGGCCGTTACGACTACGGCGGAAGAAATGGCAAAGCTTGCGGGAAGCAGCTTTCCGTTAGCCAATCGGATTGCAGGAGGCGCGGGAGAGGCATTCGATTTCGCAGCTTGGTTTGAGGCGTGGAGCGCTAGCCAAGGCATCGAGGCTGGAACGACGCTGCCTACGCATTTGAAGGTGGAGGCGGCCGACACGTTCGAGGCGATGATCCCATGGGAGCAGCTTCGTGAAGCTGCCGTGCAATTTGCGCTGGACGGGACGCCGCTGCCGAAAGGCGGGCCGGTCAGGTTGTATGTGCCCCACGGTTCAAGCGAATGCTTAAATGTAAAAAGCGTCATCGCATTCAAGTTTGTCCATAACGAAGAGAAACGCGGCGAGGCTTCTTATGGCTTTAAACAAACCTTCTCCGCGGATGAGCTGCGATTGAAGCGTTAGTCCATGTAACCGGGAGGCAAGCATGAAGGATATGGCAATGGATGCGCCTGACGTCGTCTTGCTTCACAGCAACGACATACACAGCCGCCTGGAGCAGGCAGCCAAAATAGCGGCATACATCGAGGAAACGCGGCTTACCTATGGGGCGGATCATGTGCTGACTTTAGATATCGGCGACCATATGGACCGCATGCGCGTAGAGACAGAGGCTAGCGATGGGCTCGCGAATATCGACTTGATGAATGCCGCAGGCTACGAGGCGGTTACATTCGGCAACAACGAGGGATTGACGTTTACGCCTGAGCAGTTGGCTGAGGCTTACGGAACGCGTGCGTCTTTTCAGACGATATGCGCGAATTTCTATCAAACCAGCGACGGCGCCAGGCCGTCCTGGCTGCTGCCTCACGCGATCATCCGGAAAGGAAAGCTCCGTATCGGCCTTATCGGCGTAACGGCGGCATTCTCCGAATTCTATACGCTGCTGGGCTGGCATGCCACGGATCCGCTGGCGGCTGTGGCGGAGCAAGCGGCGCTGCTTCGTCCGCAAGTGGACGTCCTGGTGGTGATGTCGCATATCGGAATCACGCTGGACCGGCGGATGGCTGCGGGAATCGCCGGACTGGATCTCATACTAGGCGGACATACGCATCATTTGCTGGAGGAGCCGGAAGTAATCGGACGGACATCGATCTGCGCAGCCGGGAAGTTCGGGGAGTACTTGGGACGCGTAGAGATTAAATTGGATGCCGCCACAGGCAAGCCGATTATTCGTGCTGAATGCGTACCGATGGATGAGCGCAGCCAGCAGCCTGAAGCCGCCGCGCTGATCGGCGGCTTCATGGCTGATAGCGGGCGGCGTCTCGGCCGGGTCATCACCGTGCTGAGCGAGCCCATGCCCGCAAGCGCCGAGCATGAGTCGCCGCTCGGCAATTTGCTCGCCGCCGGCCTGCGGCGCAAAGCCGATGCCGAGATCGGCATCGTCAACACGGGGCAGCTGCTCGGCGGCCTCGCCGCAGGCGAAGTGACGGCCGGCGATTTGCACGCGCTGTGCCCGTCGCCGGTCAACCCGTGCCGGATGAAGCTGACCGGCACGGAAATCCGTTTGTCGCTCGAGGAAGCGCTGCAGCGGACCTTCATCGATAAGCCGATCCGGGGATTCGGCTTCCGCGGCGTTGTGCTGGGTACGCTTGCGGTGGACGGACTCGACATCCGTTATTCTCTTGATCGGCCCGATTACTGCAAAATTACTTCGATCATGGCGTGCGGGCAGCCGCTGCAGGATGACCGCGATTATATCGTGGGCACGATCGACATGTTTACCTTTGGTGTCGGATATGAGAAAATCAAACTCGGCACGGAGGTCAGCTTTTATTTGCCCGAATTTATCCGTGACGTACTGGAGCAAGAGCTCCAGGATGCAGACGCCGTTGCCGACAGCCGGCGGCAGCGTTGGATCATGGACTAATGCAACATCGAGCTTAGGCTTTACGAAACAGGAGGAAGAAATGGGAGATATTATTCACGCGGTTATAATAGGCATAGTGGAAGGATTAACGGAGTTTCTGCCCGTCTCGTCGTCGGGCCACATGATATTGACCAACAAGCTTCTTGGCATCGCGTCGGACGACCAAGCGATCGTTACGTTTGAGATTGTCATCCAGCTTGGCGCGATCCTGGCGATGGCGCTCGTCTACTGGGAGCGGATACTTGATTTGTTCGGCTTGTCCCGGAAGGCGAAGTCGCTCGGAACCCTCACTTCCGGCAAAGGATTCGGAAAGAGGCTGAACCTGATTCATGTGGCGCTCGGCATCGTGCCGGCGATGCTGCTCGCTTTTCTGCTGAAGGATGTGATCAAAGGAGAGGGCTTCAACCAAACGCCGGTATTGATCTCGCTCGTGATCGGCGGGATTTACATGATCGTCGCGGAGCGGTTGTCGAAGACGCGCCGCATTCCGGTCGTTGCCGAGACGATGGACGATATGTCTTATAAGCAGGCGTTCGGCATAGGGCTATTGCAATGCTTGTCGCTATGGCCGGGCTTCTCGCGTTCAGGCTCGACGATCGCCGGCGGCATGCTGGTCGGGACAAGCTATAAAGCGGCAGCCGATTTCTCGTTCTTGATGGCGATTCCGATCATGATGGCGGCAACCGGATATGAAATGCTGGAAAGCTACAAATATATTCAAGGCGACAACCTGATGTTCTTTATCGTAGGCTTCATCGTTTCTTTCGTCGTTGCATGGCTGGTTATCGTCTTGTTCCTGAAGTACATTCAAAAGGTGAGATTGACGCACTTCGCGATCTACCGGTTCATCCTGGCGGCGGCATTCTGGCTGTTCGTCATGCGCTAATCCGAATTGTCGATATTTGCCGAAACTGTTATTGCTCTTTTTCCTTAAATCCCTTACATTAACATTACGAGAATTTTTGCTAGCCTACAAGATTTAGGAAAAATGTTGCAAGGCAGGGATCGATTCGATGCGTTTATTGCCCATTCAAATGTGCCGGCCGGGTATGCGATTGGCGAAAAAAATATTTTCCGAGGAAGGGCTTATCCTCTTGGCCGAAAATGTCGAATTATCGGCTAAATTAATAAACCGCCTTTATGAATATGGCATTCATTTTGTCTATATCCAAGATCCGCGGACTGCCGATCTTGTCATTCCCGATGTGATCAGCGAGGATACAAGGCACCGCGCGCTCAGCGAAATAAGAACCAATTTCCGCGATTTGATGGATCGGCCCAACCGCAAGAGCGGCGTAACCTATCCGTATATCGCGAAATCGTTCAAGCAAATCATGTCGATGGTCATCGACGATCTGACCGATCAGAAGGATGCCATGATCATGCTGATGAATATGGGCATCGTCGACGATTATCTGTTTCAGCACTCGCTTAACGTTGCGGTGTATACGACTCTGCTCGGAATTGCGGACGGCTACACACGGGACGAGCTGATGACGCTCGGCCTTGGCGCGATGCTGCATGATATCGGCAAAACCCAAATCAGCGTGAACATCCTTAAGAAGCAAGGACAACTGACAAGGGACGAGTACGAGGAAATGAAGCGGCATGCGGAGCGCGGCTACCTCCTCTTGAAGGACGAGCCGAATATTCCGCTGATTGCCGCCCATTGCGCCTATCAGCATCACGAACGATTGGACGGGAGCGGATATCCGCGGGGGATCAGAGGAGATCAGATTCACGAGTACGCCAAGTGGATCGGACTCGTCGATTCCTACGATGCCATGACGACAACGCGGATATACCGCGGTCCGATGCTGCCCCATGAAGCGGTCGAATCGCTGTATGCCGGAAGCGGAACGCAGTATGAGCAGCGGATGCTGCAGTTGTTCCGCGATAAGGTCGCGATTTACCCGCTTGGCGTCACCGTCAAGTTCCAAACCGGAGAAAGCGGCGTAGTCGTCGATATTAATTCGACCTGCCCGCATAGGCCCGTTGTCCGGGTATTGAACAACGAAATGGGCGAGGAGCTGAAGGTGCCGTACGAGGTGGATTTGTCGACGCAATTGACGACGATGATCGTCGGCGTCAATGAAGACCGTCCATATGCCGAAGCTTTGAGCGTGTAGGCGACCGCGTCCCAATCTTGAATAGCTATTAACAAGGGAGCCCGTCCGTATGGCTCCTTTTCTTCTTTTGCCCGTGATGTTTGCAACGGACGACGGAGGACATTACAATAAAAGAAAACCATTGAAGAACGTTCGTTTATCTTGACAAAGTAAGGTGCTGAAGCAAATGCAAAATGCCGTTCCATTCCTAAAACCAGATCCGACATTGTTCTATTCTCCCTCGAATGACCCTTGGGATCCGATTTATTCCTTGCGTGAGCATGGGCGTCACGTGCTGACCAGCGTGGAAATGACGCTTTCCAATTTATGCAATATGCGCTGCGAGCACTGCGCCGTAGGCGATACGCTCGTCATGGCCGAACCGGCGAAGCTGCCGCTCGATCAGATGCTGCGCCGGCTCGATGAGGTCGAGCATCTCAAGACGATTAGCATTACGGGCGGGGAACCGACATTCTCCGAGCGCACGGTCAAGGAATACATGATTCCGCTGCTGAAATATGCGCGCAGCCGGGGCATTTCATCGCAGATCAACTCCAATGTGACGCTGGATTACGGCCGGTACGAAGCGATCGCTCCGTATTTGGATGTCATGCACATTTCGTTTAACTACACGAGCAGCGACGATTTCCATCAGATCGGCTTTGCCAAGAGCGGCCATGCGGTAGCAAAGGAAACGGCTGCGAGGATGTACGAGCGGATGATCGATAATGCAAGGCGGCTCAGCGAGGGCGGATTGTTCGTGTCCGCAGAGTCGATGATCAATTACCGGACCTTCGACAAAATGCCGGAGATTCATAAGCTCATTGTGGAGATGGGCTGCAAGCGGCATGAAGTTCATCCGATGTATCCGAGCGCTTTCGCTTCTGATCTGCCGGTCATCTCGACGGCTCAGATGCGCGATGCCATCGCTTCCTTGCTCGACAGCCGCGACCCTTCCGTCTGGATGCTCTTCGGCACGCTGCCGTTCTACCACTGCAATGAAAGCGCGGAGGACCGCAAGCTGCTCGCGCGTCTTGCGTCCGAACCGCATGTCACGGTACGGAACGATCCGGATGGCCGCAACCGGCTGAACGTGAATTTGTTTACGGGCGACGTGTTTGTCACCGATTTCTCGGATGTTCCGGCGTTCGGCAATATTGGCAGTGACCGTCTGGATGACTTATTCGACCGATGGCTCCGCCATCCGCTCGCGCGGAGCGTGGATTGCCATTGCCCGGCTGCAGCTTGCTGCGGGCCGAATCTGCTCGTTCGGGATATGTATTACCGGGATGTCGATTTTGGCGCCCGGCGGGCCATCCTATAGCAGACAGCGGCGACAAGCCGATGAAGGGAGCGGACGAAGCTTTTGCATGAATTTGAAACAGGCCGAATTCTGTTAAACCTATGCGTGGTCCTAATTCTTGTGTTGTTGAACGGATTTTTCGTGGCGGCGGAGTTCTCGATCGTCAAGGTGCGCCAATCGCGCTTGACCCAATTGTCCAATGAAGGGCATAAACGGGCCAAATACGCGCTCGCGGTCAACCGGAAGCTGGATGCGTATCTGTCGGCCACGCAACTCGGCATAACGCTGGCCTCCCTCGGTCTCGGTTGGGTAGGGGAGCCGGCCATTTCCGATTTGATCGTGGAGCCGATCTTCTTCCACCTCGGATGGACGGATGATACGCTCGTCCATACCGTTTCCGTCTTGATCGGTTTTCTCGTTATTACGTTTCTGCATATCGTGCTCGGCGAGCTTGCGCCTAAATCGCTGGCCATTCAGAAATCCGAGTCGACCTCGCTTTGGCTGTCGGCGCCGCTGCTTTTCTTTTACCGGATGTTTCTGCCGGTCATTTGGCTGCTCAACGGCTCCGCGAACAAGCTGCTGAAGCTGTTCGGCGTCGAGCCGGCCGGCGAGCATGATTCGGCGCATACGGAGGAAGAAATCCGGATCTTGATGGACCAAAGCGCCAAGAGCGGCATTATCGACAAGGATGAGCTGCGGCTGTTTGACAATATTTTCGAATTTTCCGACCGGTTGGCGCGGGAAGTAATGCTGCCGAGGACGGACATGGACTGCCTGTACGCCAATCTATCCTTCGAAGAAAACATGAAGATCGTTTATGCCTCGAAGCATACCCGCTATCCGGTTTGCGTGGAAGATAAAGATCAGCTGATCGGCTTCGTACATATTACGGACCTGTTGACGTCCGATCCGGACGAGGAGCAGACGCTTCAGAAATTTCTCCGTCCGATTCTAAACGTGCCGGAATCGATGGAAATCAGCCACGTGCTGAAGCTGATGCAGCGAAAGCATTCGCAGCTGGCCATAGTCGTCGATGAGTATGGCGGTACGGCGGGCATGCTTACGACGGAGCTGATTTTGGAGGAGATTGTCGGCGAGATTCATGATGAATTCGACAATACGCAGCCGGACATTGTAGTCAAAGGCGACGTGACCTCTGTCGACGGCCGGATGCTCATCGAAGAAATCAACGATATGTTTCATTTGGATATTGAAGACGAGGACGTCGATACGATCGGCGGCTGGCTCTTTACGCAGCTTGAAGGCAACCCGGATAAAGGGAAAAAGGTGATGTTCGCGGATTATGCCTTCGAGGTGGCGGAGAGCGAACGGCTCCGCGTGCTGCGCGTCTTTATTTACCGGGTCAAGCAGGACACGGTACCGGAATCTGAAGAAACAGTATAAACGGAAGAAACAGAATAAACGGATACAAGCCGATGCCTTCATCCCCGATGAAAAGCATCGGCTTTTTTCATTTCAATGCCTCTATTACCCGGGAAATCATAGGCTCGAACCGCAGCAACCTGGAATGTTATGAGATGGCCGTCATATAGTTAGGAGTGGAATTCGAATCTGACCGACCTGATCCGGTTATTAGGAGGAGAAGCAGGTGAATGCGACGAAGCCGACAAGAGATTGGTACCCCTTCGTAGGTCCTTTTGATCCTTGCCCGCCTAAATACGTGAAATCGTACTACGTGCCGCCGAATGAGCTCATTCCTTATCAGCCGATGAACTTGCCGCAATTTTCATTGCCTGAAGCGCTGAGGCTGGGGACGCTGTGGCCGGCATTATATGGACCATACGAAGCTAGAAGCAGTATGAGGGGGCAGCAAAGCGATGAATAAGCAGCTGGATGAAAATTATTACCACAAGCTGCTCGAGCTGCAGCAGCTTGATTTTGCCTTAATAGAGCTGACGCTGTACCTCGATACGCATCCGAACGACCTGCAGGCGCTGCAGCAGTTCAATCAACTGGCTCAGCAGCGCCAGCAGTGCGCGATGCAGTTCGAGATGCAGTACGGTCCGCTCATGCAGTTCGGCCACAGCTACTCGAAATACCCGTGGCAGTGGATCGAATGCCCATGGCCATGGCAGGTATAACAGCCGACGCGCTTATCGGAGAGAGGAGGATGTTCCATGTGGATCTACGAGAAGAAGCTGCAGTATCCCGTTAGGGTCAGCAAATGCGATCCTAGAGTGGCCCGCTACCTGGTCGAGCAGTATGGCGGAGCAGACGGCGAGCTGTCCGCTGCACTTCGGTATTTGAATCAGCGGTACTCCATTCCGAATAAGGTCATCGGCCTGCTGACGGACATCGGCACGGAGGAATTTGCCCACCTAGAGATGATCGCGACGATGATTTACAAACTAACGAAGGATGCAACGCCGCAGCAAATGGAAGAAGCGGGACTCGGGCCTAATTATGTCATCCATGATAATGGCTTATTCTACAATAATTCCTCCGGCGTGCCGTGGACTGCCGCTTACATTCAGGCTAAGGGCGACCCGTTGGCCGATTTGTACGAGGACATCGCGGCGGAGGAGAAGGCGCGCGCGACCTATCAGTGGATCATTGATATGACGGACGATGTCGACTTACAAGACGGGCTCAAATTTCTGCGGGAGCGGGAGATTGTCCATGCGATGCGTTTCAAAGAAGCAGTCGAGATCATCAAAGCCGACCAGGGCACGAGAAAAATCTTTTAGCTTTGGCCGTTCCATAGGCTTTTCGCAGAAAGCTGGCCCTTCGACGGGACCGGCTTTTTTTGCGGTTATTTGGCGAAATGCCACTAGTTTTGTCAAAACCATCATTCGACTGAAACTTTTATATTATGAGCCGCGTTTACTAGGTACAGTGGTTTGAAGTCGGGAAAGCGAGGCGGAAGACGGGGATGTCATCCAATGTACCTGTTTCTATCGAATCAAAACGAATTCATGCGAATGATGCGATTTCGAAGCGCCTGAGGCGTATGCTTCGCGTCATTGCGATCAGCGGCGCTGTATTTCTGCTGCTCGGTCTCGCTGCGATCGGCTGGCTGCTGTTGACGCCATCCGGCAGCGAGTTTCGCTATTTGATGGCGGATACTCTCATCACAACGCAGCATCGTCACTGGGCGAAATATATTATCGGGCAGCGTCAACTGGATGCGCGCGTGCAGGCTTATCAGCAGCGATTTAACGCGATGGGAGAGGAGCGGGATACGCACGAAATCCATTTAGAGCCGCAGCCTGCCGCAGTTCCCCCCGTCCAGGAAGCAAGCGCGCAGCCTGCGCCGCCCGTCGAGAAGCCGCTCGTGGAAATCGAGGCAATCTCCGGCGCCGGTTACAGCGGCTACGTCATGACTGTGAACGACCCGACCAAAATCCGCATCGGCGTTCCGGAGAACAAGGGACGCGGAGAGCGCGTGCGCAGCATGGTGGAGCGGACCGGGGCGATTGCCGGCGTCAATGGCGGCGGATTCGCCGACCCCAATTGGCAAGGCAACGGCTTTCAGCCGATCGGCATCGTCATGTCCGGAGGCAAGCTGTTCTATAGTGACTTGGGCAAATCGAAGACAACTCAAGTCGTTGGCATTGACCGCGACGGGAAAATGGTTGCAGGCCGTTACTCGCTTGGCGAGTTGCAGCAAATGGGCGTTCAGGAAGCCGTTACGTTTCAGCCCCGCATTATCGTAAACGGCAAGGGACTCATTAAGAATGCGGCGGACGGCTGGGGCATCGCGCCGAGGACGGCCATGGGGCAGCGGGAGGACGGCGCCATCCTGTTCGTCGTCATCGACGGCCGGCAGCCTGGTCACAGCGTAGGCGCCAATCTGTATGACGTGCAGCAAATCATGCTGGAGCGTGGAGCCGTTATTGCGGCGAATTTGGACGGCGGCTCGTCGACGGTATTGGTCAAGGACGGGCAAGTGCTGAACAAGCCGTCGACGAAGAGCAGCGAGGGCCGCTATCTGCCGACGGCGTTCCTCGTGTTCGAGCATCCGGAGCAAGCGAACATTGCCAATGTATGGGAAGGTTTGAAGCCGGGGGATATCGATCCAGGAAAATGGTAAACGAATGGTTGCGTGCCTGTCTTCTTTTCCAGTATGATAGAGGGCAATAATGCGAAAAGGGGATATCAGCTTGCAGAGCAACGTTGCATTGTCGCGGCCGGAGGCCATTATTTTTGATATGGACGGCACTTTATTCGAAACGGATACGCTGCTCGTACACGTGCATGAGCGCATTTTTGAGACGCTTCGCGCGGAGGGCTTGTACATGAGTCCGACGCCGCCCGTCGAGAAGCTGCTGGGCTGTCTCGGCATGCTGCTGGAGGACATCTGGCGCAAGGTAATGCCCGATGGCACGGAAAGGGCGCAGAGACGGGCGGACGAGCTGCTGCTCCAGTATGAGCTGGAGGGCTTGGCGGCCGGAGAAGGTTCGCTTTATCCGCATGTGGCGGAGACGCTGCAGTCGCTCAAGGAGGAAGGCTTCAAGCTGTTTGTCGCCAGCAACGGCCTCGAGAAGTATGTAAAGGAAGTTGCCCGGTACAAAGGAATCGCCCCCCTGTTCGACGGCTTGTACAGCGCGGGAGAATACGGTACCGCCTCGAAGGTTCATCTCGTCGCGCGTCTTATGGCGGATCACGGTATCAAGAAGGCATGGATGGTCGGGGACCGGTCCTCCGATGTGGAAGCGGGCAAGAGCAACGATCTAGGCGTTGTCGGGTGCGCCTATGCCGTGTATGGCCGGAAGGAAGAGCTGACGGGAGCGGATGCGCTCATTACCGACTTCCGCGAGCTGCTCCGGTTATCGCAATCTTAAATTAGACATGAGAAAGGCGGCATGCGCGAAGAGGCTCGTGCCGCCTTTTGTCTGTGCATGGAGCTGACAATCCCGTCAATCGATCGCGGGCGCGATTTTTTCTCTCCGTTTCTTCTGTTCGTACAGCCATAAGGCGTATTCCAGCGGCCGTATGATCGCTTGCTTGTAGGTTTCCCGTTCTCCGGCCTGGATGAAGACTTCGCGAGCAGGCTTCGGATTGACCTCAAGCAGCCAGATTTGTCCCTTACGGTCGATGGCGAGATCGAGCGCCAGCTCGCACAGCCGCCCATATGATTCTTCCAGAAACGCCGCGATCTTAACGCCGAGCTCTTCCGCCTTCAGCCGGACCTCGTCCGCCCTCTCCTCATCCTTGATCCAGTCGGTGAGCAGCGTCTGCATTTTGATCGCTCGACCGCCGCCATGAAGATTGGAGGTGATGCTGCCGGAGGCTCCGATTCGCCCTGCGCAGCCCGTCACTTCCCATTCCCCGATGCCGTTCTTCTGCACCAGCATCCGGTAATCGTGCACGCGTCCGTTAGGCAGCTTCAGCTGGATCCCTTGCTGCACGATGTAGCGGTTATCCTTTAGATTCCAAGAAGCAAGCCGCCCATGCACGCCTGCAATCGATGCGCGCTGCGGACGGATGATGCGCCGGTCTTGATCTCTGCCTTGAATCAAAAAATAGCCGTCCTGCTGCTTCTCGATGCGCAGGATGCCTCTTCCGCCGGTCCCGTTGATCGGCTTCAAGTATACAAGCGGATACTTGCGGAGCATCTCCGTCAAGTCGCTTGAGTTCTCGTACATTTGGGTCATCGGAAGATGAGGGATGAAGTCGACTTCCTTCCGCATCGTCCGGTATACCGTCCATTTGTTGCGCAGCACCCGATTCAGGAATGTCAGGTGGCCGTATTTTTGCCTGAAATTTCTAAGCTGTACAAACCTATGGCTCTTCTGAATCCGGCAACGGTCATAGATCATGTGGGGGAAGGAGCGCCACCTGCGCGACCAGCTTTTGGATTCGGTATCATAGATATGGGCATTGATGCGGTTGGTCGAGTAATTTACATCCGCCGGCGTAAACACAAATACGTCAAGACCGAGCTTCTTGCCGGACAATATCATGCGTGTATAGATCGGTTTCTCCTCAAGCATTCCGCTATCGTTCAGATAAAGAGTCAGGATGCCTAGAACCGGCTGAGACATAGCAAATCCTCCTAAAGGTTTTGCCGGAGGCAAAACCACATCGCTTTCCTATTAGATTTCGAACCGCAGCGTCGGCTTGCCGGTCGGCCCGGTATGCAGGCTGACGGCTTTCATGCCGGCCCGGAAGCACATCGCCATGCTGGGCGCGTTATCGGAGGCGACGGAGCAGGTGAGCGACCCGAGACGCCGGCGAAGCGCCTTAAGGAGCGCGCTGCCCGCGCCTTGGCCGCGGAACTCCGGGGCGACGACGACAAAGCAGGCGCGCTCGCCGCCATCTTCCGCGAAGGCGCAAGCCATCAGCTTCCCGCTGCTCGAGATGGCAACTGCTATCGCGGCTGATGGCGCCTCGCCGGAACGGCCTTCTGCCAGCTGCGCATGAGGGAGCTCCCTCAGCGCAACCAGCGCGGCGTTCGTGATGCGGTTATCGCCGTAACGGTACAGGAAGCGGGTCACTTTCTCTTTGGCAGCCGACCATTGGGACGGCGTCAGCAGCTTGACCTGCACGGCCGATCACTCCTCGCTATAGCCCTTTTTGCTTCAGCAGATACTGGCTGTAGTGGAAGATCCGCTCCAGCGAGCGTCTCCGGATGTCCGGCTCGTCAAACTTCATCGGCTTCGAGTTGGCTTCGAAAAACCACACATTGCCTAGTATGTCGACGCCAAGGTCCATGGACATTTCCGCCAAGCGGCGGCCGGAGCCGCGCTCGATCTGGCGGGCGATGATCAGTGCGGCATTGCGGGCTTTTACTAGCAGTTTACGTGCCTCGTCTTGGCCAAATACGCTGACAAGCAGCTTCTCGGGATCCTCGATGCTGCCGCCGCGCGGTACATGAGTCGTGATGCTGTACGATCCGGCGACGCGGGCGCCTATGCCGGAGATATCCCATTGTCCGCGCCGGTTCTTCTGCACGAGTGTGCGAAGGTCGAAGCTGCGCTCGTTAAAGGCGGCGAGCTGGATGCCTTGCTGGGCAATGTAGCGTTCGCCGCTGCTTTCTTTGACGATCCGGGACCAGAGCTTCCCGATCGATCCGCAGTTGTACGTGGTGCTGCCGCGGTCGCCCTGGATCTTAAGCAAGTAAGGAAGAGCCTTCTCCGGCTGCAGCTGGATCGTCATGATCCCTTTGCCGGCTTTGCCGCTGACCGGCTTCAAGTACAAGTATTTGTGCTTCAGCATCATTTTTCCGAGTCCGCTGACGGTGAGGAGCCGTCGCGTGGCCGGAATGTACGGCGAAGTCGTACGCGACTGCCGAAGCCACTTGAATAAACTCCACTTGTTGAAGAAGGACGGGTTAAAGATTTGAATGCGAGGATGCCGGTGGCATGCGGCGAGCTTTCGTCTAACTTCCGGCTGCAGCTCATCCTCGCGGAGCGGAATACGGTTGTAAATGAGGTCGGGACTTGGGAACTTCTGCTGCTCCCAGCTATCCGTATCCGGATTGTAAGTGAAGCCGTCAAGCAGCTTGCGGCGAAGCTTAAGCTGCTTGGCGGTTATGACATATACAAGGAAGCCGAATTCGGTGCCCATGGCGATGATGTCCGAAAAGTTACCTCTGTTGCCGCGGAACAGCTGGAGATCATCCTCGATCGTCAGGATCGCGAGCACAGGCTGTCTGCGCTGAATGGAGGCGGCCTCTAACGGTGCTGCTGTATCTTCGTGAATTACGAGCGCCATTAATCCTCGCCTCCTTGCCCGGTGAACTTGCTCAAGTACATGCAGTGGTCCAAAATATGGCTGATGGATTCACGCCCCTGTGCGCGAAGCTGCGGATGGCTGAAGATCGAGCGGCCCGGCTTGGCGTTGGCTTCGAACATCCATACCTCGCCGTCCTTGTCGATGCCGATATCCAGTCCGAGCTCGCCCAGCGTATGCGGGAAGTTCCGTTCGATCGCTTCCGAGAGCTTCACGGAAACATCCTTTGCTTTCTGCAATACTTCGTCTGCCTCATCGCCGAACACCTGCTTGAGCGCCTGATCCGGCGTCAGCAGCTGGCCGCCATTCTTGATGTGCGTCGTGACGCTGCCACGCCCCGCCTTCTTGGCGCCGATGCCGACCGGCACCCATTTGTTTTCGCCGTTCTTGTGCATATGGAATCGGAAGTCGATCGGACATCCGTCGATTTCGATGAGCCGCACGCCCTGCTGGCTGACATACCGGCCCAATCCGCTGCCGTGCCGCGTCTCCAGCATGCGCATGAGGCTGGAGAAGCTGGTAAAGCGGAGCAGCACGTTCGTTCCGCCTTTGCGGTATCTGGCGAAATAACCGCGCTTCGGATGGTAAGTCAGCCGGTAAATGCCGATGCCCAGGCTGCCGGCCGTCGGTTTGAAATAGATAAACTGATGCTTCTCGAGCATTTCTTTGATTTTCTCGGCCCGCGGGTTGTTGACGGACTCCGGCAAATGCTCGAGCGCTTCGACATCTTTGTCCAGCAGCTTGTAGACGTCGGATTTATTGAAGAAGCTCCAGTTGAAGAACGGGACGCCCTTGCGAATGAACCTTTCCCTCAGCGACATGATGCTGGCCGTCGTTTCGGCATGACGGCTGGGCAGGCGGTTATACACAACGTCCGGGAGCGGAACGACCTTCCGGTACCAGCTGCCCGAGCTGTTCAAGAAGAAGCCGTTGATCGTCCCCTGATTCCAATTGACGTCGCGCGGCGTAAAGGCGAAGAAATAAGCTTTGCGCTCTCCCATCCGCAGCAGCTGGCGGATATACCCCGTGCGCGCGCCGAACGGCGAGTCGGAGGTGGAACGGATTCCGTCGGTCAAGACGCCGATCAGTGGCCCGAGCTGAACCTCGTTTTCATCGCCTTGAATATAGGAAATGCTGCCGGCCTTCGGAACGCGGATCGTTTGGCGTATGCCCGCGGACAAATAGAGATGGTGGCCTTGCCGTTGAATCGGCTTGATGGCAGCCGTGACGCTTTCGTGCCCTAGCTTCAGCTGGATCGTTTTCTTGCCGGCAAGCTTCAGCGATTTAAGGAGTGAGCCCGACAAGTAAACGATGCGCTCGCTTGATGGGGAGAAGTGTACGTGACAAGATGTCAAACTCATGGATGAACCTCCTGGATGGATCTCCTTTGATTTCGGCTAAACGGAAATACCGGTTGCCTGCGTAAGGCGAGCTTTAAGGCATAACGAATCGGTCGTTCTACAGCCAGCCGTGCGGCCTGCTCATCGCTATCCAGCGACTTTCTGCCAGGCTTGGCGTTTGCTTCCAGCAGCCAGATCCGGCCGTCCGGCTCGATCCCATAATCGATCCCGAGCTCGGCAATCCGGCCAAAACGATTTTCCAGCGCAGCGGCGGCCCGCTCGCTGATCCAGCGGATCCGCCCGAGCAGCCTGCCTGCGGCTTCACTGCCATAGCGTGCAGTTAAAGCATCCATCGCCGTTTGGGCGGAGCCGCCGCCGTGCAGGTTGGCGGTTACGCTTCCTGGTTGCCCTGTTCGGACAGCGGCGCCGGTGTAAGCCCACTTGCCTGTTTCATCCTTCTGGATCAGCACGCGAACGTCAAACGAGCAGCCGTCCTCGCCGGCAAGGGTCAAATAGGGTTGAACAATATAGGTCACGCCCGAGACGAAACGGTCCAGCCAGCGGGACGCGTCAGGCCAGTCGGAGAACGTTAGCGCCAGCATGCGGTTCCGCCGGTCTCTGCCGTCGATCTGCCAGCCGTCTCCCTTCCGGAGCAGGCGGATGGCGCCTTTTCCGTGGCTGCCCGCAGCGGGCTTGAGAAACAGTCCCTCCGGGTGCTGGTTCATCAGAGGCTTTAGCCCGGCCGCTCCTTCGAACTTGTAAGTGGCAGGCAGCCATGGAGACAGCTCCATATCGCGTTCCAGCCCGAGGTAAACGTCCAATTTACCGGGAAGGCTGCCATTCAGCAGCACGCAGGGCTTGAGCTTCTTCAGCTCCGCGAGCGCCGCGCGTCCGTCTCTATGCTGCGCGGCCGACTTCGGCAGCGCGCGGTCATAGAGCACGTCGGGGAGCGGACAGCTCTCCTGCCGCCACTCGCCCTGCCTCAGCACGTAGCCTTTGATGAAACGGCCCTGGGCCGCGGCGACATGCGTCGCGCAAAACAAATAGACGAACAGGCCAAGCGATTGCCCGTACCGGACCAACTGCCGGCAGAACGAATCTTCGGGCATCGCAAGCGGCCCTTCCTCGCCTAAGCTTGGGGACCCTAATTCACTGATCAAAATGCCGAGGACGCTGCCGTGCTGAAGCTCAGCCATCACCGCTTCCTCCTTTACGTTAAAATTCAGCCAGATGCCTTGCGTAACGGATCATATTTCGGACGGAAGGACGAATCTTCTGATCCGGCATCGGCGTGTTGTCGTTCTTGGACGGCTTGGAGTTGACCTCAAGCAGCCATACGCGGCCGCTTGCATCCATCGCCAGATCGATGCCGAGCTCGCCGAAATGGGCGGGAATGTGGGTATCGATCCCCTTGGCGATTTCCAGCGCGGCACGCTGCAGCTTCGCTGGCGCGTCATGACCGTTCGCGTGCGACAGGTTGGATTTGCTCACCGCTTCCCTGACCGTGCTCAACGTCCCGCCGCGGGCCAAGTTCGATACGAAATGGTGAGAGCCGGCCGTACGGGCGACGATGGAAGTCAGCGCCCATATGCCCTTTTCGTTCTTCTGCACGAGCGCCCGGAAATCGACGGGGCGGCCCATAATGTCGATTAAGTGCAGCCCTTGCTGGATTTGGTAACGGACCGTTTTCATTTTTCCTGCAAGGGAAGCATAAAGCTTATCAATCCCTCCGAAATGCTGCTTTCGCGTGCCGAGCGTTGTGGCATACTGGGCGGAATAGGAATTGGCATCCATGCGGGAGATTCGGATAATGCCTTTACCCAGGCTGCCGCGTACCGGCTTCAGGAAGACGGTATGATACTTTTGGCACATCGATTTCAACACCTGAGAGCTGCGCAGCACATGCGACTCCGGCAAATAGCGGCCCAGCGAAGGGTCCTTGCTCAGCGCCTCGAACACCTCCGCTTTATCGAGAAACTTCTCATTGAAGATGATGCTGTTGTGGCGAAGCATCGTTTCCTTGACGAAGAGCTGGACATTCGGCCTGTTTTCCAGCTTGCGCGAGGTTAGCCGGTTGTTGACCACGTCCGGCACGGGAACTATGATTTTCCGCCATCCGTCGGCATAGACCCAGCCTTCAAGGGAGTTGTAGTTGCCTTTAATATGATCAGGCGTGAAAAAGTACACGTGGGCGCCTTGCGCGGCGCAGGCGTCTACGAGCTCCTTGCAGAACAAGGTGATGTTTCCGAACGGCCGATCCTGCTGCTCAGGATTATCGCGGCTGATCAGCACGCCGATTAGCGGACCAAGCGCGAGCGTAGCGTTATCTTGACGGTATCGGAGCCGCAGCGTTGTTGTCGTTAGCAGCCCCATCGCCCGGGCTAAGCTCTGCCCGATGCGCATACCGTCAAACCGTTCGACCGGGACGACCTTGACATAATGGCGGAAGGCACCGAACTTCAGCAAAATCGGCTGTCCTTGCGGTATTTTCCATTGTCTCACATAAGCATCGCCGAGCATGATGGCATCATCCGGCAGGATGCCGGGACTGATCACCTGAACGGCGACTTTCGATTTCAGCATCGACGGATCTCCTTCCAAGCTGGAGGATGACGACGTGCAGCTTGCGGTCGTAGGGATTTTCACACGAATTACTTCATCATATGAGGACATCTATCCCTTGGTGATTGGCGGACATTCTCAGTTTTCATGAAATAGAGGGGGGAAATGCCCTTTTTCCGAGTACTTGACCTCGCATGCGGGCCGTGTCAGCAGGATGCGCATCTGCTAATATAGAACTAGTACAAGCCGTACACTCGGTAGGACAGAGGAGGAAACCGCCTTGATTTCCGGAGGAAAGGGGCAGGAGGCGCAGACGAAACACGAGCGTCTCATGCAGTATATCCAGCAGCTTGAAATCGGTACGAAATTATCCGTGCGCACGATGGCCGAAGAGCTCGATGTCAGCGAAGGTACCGCCTACAAGGCCATTAAGGAAGCGGAGTCCACAGGACTGGTCAGCACGAAGGAACGGATCGGCACCGTCCGGATTCAGCGGAAGAACCGGGAGTCGCTCGACCGGCTGACGTTCGGGGAAGTGGTCGACATCGTGCAAGGCGAGCTGTATGGCGGCGCGGCGGGATTGGAGAAAACGCTGCATAAGTTCGTGATCGGCGCAATGGAGCTGGATGCGATGGTACGCTATATCGACGCGGGCAGTCTCTTGATCGTCGGCAACCGGCTTGGCGCGCACCGCTGCGCATTGGAGCAAGGGGCAGGGGTGCTGATTACGGGGGGCTTCGGCACGAGCGATGACGTCAAGAGGCTGGCGGATGAGCGGGGACTGCCGATTATTTCGTCGAGACATGATACGTTCACGGTCGCATCGATGATCAACCGCGCCATGTTCGACCGGCTGATCCGGCAAAAAATCATGCTTGTCGAGGACATTGTCACCTACAGCCGTCCGGTCGAAACGATGAGGCTCGGCGAAACGAAGGCGGACTATGTCGCGCTCGCCAGCCGTGTCGGCGGCACGCGGTTTCCGGTACTGGATGAACGCGGACGAGTCATCGGCATTATGACGGCCAAGGATGCCGAAGGAGCGGCGGATTCCCAGCCCGTGGAGCGGTTGATGACGCGAAGCCCGATAACGGCTGCGCCGAACATCCCTATTGCATCGGCTGCGCATACGATGGCCGCGGAAGGAATCGACCTGCTGCCGATCGTAGACAAGAACCGCAAGCTGCTCGCGGCGCTCAGCCGCAGCGAAGTGCTTGAGGCGATGCGGTATGCGGGCAAACAGAAGGAATCGGGTGAAACGTTCGACGAATTGATTGGGGCGGGATTTGTGAAGAAAGAGGGTGAACAGGGTGGTCAGTGGCTGTACGAGGGACGGATTACGCCGCAAATGTCCGGCACGTTCGGCACCATTTCCGAAGGGGTGCTCGTCACCTTGATGAACCAGGCGGCAAGAGGGTTAATTCGTGAGCTGGGGAAGCGGGATTACGTCATTGAGAGCATGACGACGTATTTCGTCCGGCCCGTCCAGCTGGAGAGCGTGGTTGTCATCCAGCCGAGCCTGCTGGAGATGAGCCGCAAGAGCGCCAAGCTCGAAATCGAGCTGAAGGACCCCGGCGGCCTGGCTGCCAAAGCGCTGCTGACGGCGCAGCTGATCGATCCGTACTAACCTTTCATCGAGCGGTAGATGCTATTGTTGCGCAAGCCTGCGAACAGGTTGAACACGCCGAGAACGATGAACAAGGCGCCGATGATGACCTTGATCGTTGAGCCGCTATACGCCAGCATCATGAACAAGGCGATGAAGATCAGCATGACGCCCATGCTCATATTCATCCGGGCGGCGTTCATGCCCCGAAGCCGGGCATCCGAGGAACGTCGCGCCTTATAGCTGAAATAAACCGAAAGCAGCGATGAACCGCAGACGATGATGACGATAGCCCAGTGTAAAGCAGTTTCCATGACTTCAATTGCAACTCCTTATAAGCTGTGCAGCTTCAATTTATGCCTCATTGTACCATGAATTGCAGCTGCAGGCGAAACGGTACATAACGCGGGGCTCAGTTGATCGGCCGATCGTACGCCTTCGCGCGGAACCAGACTTGAAGCACGTTATCGACGACGAGTATCGTCCGGATCTCCACGGTGAACTCTTTATTTCCCTCGATCGTGTACATTTTGCCGTCGAGCAGCTTCCACGCCAGCTCGGCATTGGCATTGATTTTGTAAATGCTGGTACCGACGAGCGCGTCCAAATCCTTCTTCAGCTTCGCTTTAAGCGCCGACTTTACGCTTTCATCCGTGATTTCGGGCCATTTGGGATCCTTGCTGTCGAGTAAAATCGGCAATATGCTCTGAATGACCGTATGCTGATCTCTGAACTTATTCAGCTTCTCGATTCGATCCTCATATTCGTTCAGCTTGTCCTCCAGCGACGTATAGCTGTCCCTCAGCGCGTTGAAATTCATGAAGAACACGGCATGATAGGCCATTGCGCCGAGTATCGCGCCAAGCACGATGTAGGCCGCCGCCTGCACCAGCCTCGTATATCGTTCAAAAGGCGGTACCCGCATCGGTCATCCCGCCCCTCTGCACAGCCATCGGATAAGCTCGGTACCCATATGCGCGCCTAGAAACGCACACAGGATGTATGCGATTTGCAGCACAACCGGCGAAAGATGTCCTTCGATTAAATTGCTCTCGATGGCCCGCATCGGGTCGATCGTACCGCCGACGGCAGCCACAAGCGCCCAAATTTTAAGCCTAGCGGCGGTATCGATCATAATGGCGGCCGGCGCGGCCAGCACGAAGACGGATCCGATGCCCGCCAGCATGGAGCCGCCGAATACGACGCCGAAGGCGATGAAGAAGTCGATCGTTGCTTTCGTTAAGAAGGAGTCCATGGTCAAACGCTCACCCTTCCAGAGAACTAGGAGGCGCGCAGCTCGTCCCCCTTAGTCCATTCTATGGGCGGGAGGGACGCCATTATGATAAACTAGTATAAAATGATGCTTCGATAGAAAGAAAGAAGGAATGGCGATGAGCGGAGGACACGATTTCGTACACTTACACGTTCATAGCGAATTCAGCCTGCTCGACGGGGCTGCGAGAATCCGGGAGCTCGTGGATCAAGCGGCCGCGCTTGGCATGAAGGCGCTCGCACTTACGGACCATGGCGTCATGTACGGCGCCGTGCCGTTCTATAAAGCTTGCAAGGCGCACGGGATCAAGCCGATTCTCGGCTGCGAGATGTATTTGACAACCGGATCGCGCTTTGAGAAAGGCGCCCGCAAGGACAATCCGATTTATCATCTTATTTTGCTGGCGAAGAATGAAACCGGCTACCGCAATTTGATGAAGCTTTGCTCGATCGGCCACTTGGAGGGATTTCACTACAAGCCGCGCATCGACTTCGAATCGCTTGCAGCATATTCGGAGGGGCTGATCTGCCTTAGCTCCTGCCTGGGCAGTGAAATCGCGCAGCATCTGCTGCATGACCGGACCGAGCACGCGCTGCGTTCGGCGAACAGGTACCGCGATATATTCGGAGACGACTTCTACTTGGAGCTGCAAGACCACGGCATGCTGGAGCAGAAGAAGGTGCTGCAGGCGATGTTGGCGCTGGCCAAGGAAACCGGCATCAAGACCGTCGCGACCAACGACGTCCATTACTTGAAGCCGTCCGATGCGGCGGTCCAGGATGTTCTGATCTGCATCGGCACCGGCAAAACCGTCGAGGACGATGACCGGCTGCAAATGCTGACGGACCAAATGTACCTCAAGAGCGCGGAGGAGATGGCGCTGTTGTTCCGCCAAGCTCCGGACGCGGTAGCGAGAACGGTGGAAATCGCGGATAAATGCGATTTGGAGCTGACGTTCGGCCGGGCGCTGCTGCCGGCATTCAGCCCGATCCCGGCCGGCATGACGTCGTCCGCGTACTTGGCGGCGCTGTGCCATGAGGGGCTTGAAGCGCGGTATGCGGGGAATCCGGCCTGGACAGCCGGTTCCGAGCTGCGGGAGCAAGCGGTGAAACGGCTGGAATACGAGCTGGCCGTAATTGACAGCATGGGCTTCAGCGACTACTTCCTCATCGTCTGGGATTTCATCCGGTTCGCCCACGAGCAGGGCATCCGGACAGGCCCGGGCAGGGGCTCCTCGGCGGGCAGCTTGGTTGCGTACACCTTGAACATCACCGATGTGGACCCAATCAAATATAAGCTGCTGTTCGAGCGGTTTCTGAATCCGGAGCGGATTACGATGCCGGATATCGACATCGACTTTAACGACGAGCGCCGCGATGAAGTCATCGGCTATGTTTCGGCCAAATACGGCGAGGAGCACGTGGCGCAAATCATTACGTTCGGGACGATGGCGGCAAAGGCGGCCGTGCGCGACGTCGGCCGCGCGATGGCCGTTCCGTTCGCGGAGGTGGACCGGGCCGCGAAGCTGATTCCGAACCAGCTCGGCATCTCTCTTGAGGAGGCGCTGCGCATGAGCGCGGAGCTGCGCGAGGCATCCGAACGCCAGCCGAAGACCGGCGATCTGCTGCGCATGGCGCTGAAGGTGGAGGGCATGCCCCGCCACGCTTCGACGCATGCCGCGGGCGTCGTCATCTCGGGCGAGCCGCTGACGCATTACGTCCCGCTGCAAGCCGGCAGCGAGCGGACGGCGCTGACGCAATATTCGATGGAGCACCTGGAAGCGGTCGGGCTGCTCAAAATGGATTTTCTCGGGCTGCGGACGTTGTCGATTCTGGAGCGGACGCTCGGCTGGATCAAGGAGCAGCAAGGCATTACGGTCGACTTCCGGTTTATTTCCGATCAGGACCCGGCGACTTATGCCATGCTGACGCGCGGCGAAACGACGGGGATTTTCCAATTGGAGTCCGCCGGCGTGCGGCGCGTGCTGCGTGAGCTGAAGCCGACGCAGTTTGAAGATATCGTGTCGGTTCTCGCGCTGTACCGTCCGGGACCGATGGAGTTTATTCCGAAATACATTCAGGGCAAGCACGGACAGATCGAGGTTTCGTATCCGCATCCGTCGCTTGAACCGATTCTTGCCGATACGTACGGCATCATTGTCTATCAGGAGCAGATCATGCAGATCGCCTCGTCGATGGCGGGGTTCTCGCTCGGGGAAGCGGATCTGCTCCGCCGGGCCGTATCGAAGAAGAAGCGCGAGGTGCTTGACGAGCAGCGCGCCCACTTCGTGGAAGGCAGCTTGAAGCAAGGATACGGCGAGGCGGATGCCAATGCCGTTTACGATATGATCGTCCGCTTCGCGGACTATGGGTTCCCGCGCGCGCACGCGGCTGCATACGGGGTGCTTGCTTTCCAGACGGCATGGTTGAAAGCGAACCATTCCGTTCCGTTCATGGCGTCCATGCTGGCCTCCGTAACAGGGAGCCAGCGGAAGACGGCAGAGTACGTCGATGAATGCCGCCGGATGGGGATCGAAGTGCTAGCGCCGGATGTGAATGAAAGCAGCGTCACGTTCACCCCGGTGGGCAATGCGGTGCGGTTTGGTCTGGCTTCGATCAAGAACGTCGGCACGCAGGCGATCGAATCGCTGCTGAAGGAACGGGCCGACCGTCCATTCGACAGCCTGCTTGATCTTTGCCGCAGAGTCGACCTGCGCGTCGTGAATAAACGCGTGCTGGAGTCGCTTATCCAAGCCGGAGCTTGCGATTCCCTAGGCGGGCACCGCGCCCAGCTTATCGCAGTGCTGGACGAGACGGTAGATGCGGCGCTGAAATGGCGCAAGGAGCGCGAAGAGCTTCAAATCGAGCTGTTCGGCTTCGATGAGGTGCAGAACTGGGATATCGAAATGCCCGAAGTGCGGCCGTTCACGACGGGACAGCTGCTGGTGCTGGAGCGGGAGCTGCTCGGCATGTACCTGTCGGGGCATCCGCTTGACGATCATGCGGCTCTCTTGGAGTCGCTGCCCTTGGACCGGCTGGTGGATTTGCCGGAAGCGCCGGAAGGCTCTTTCGCCGTTACGGCCGCCATGGTCGTGTCGATGAAGCAGTTTACGACCCGCAAGGGACAGCAGATGGCGTTTCTTGAAATCGAGGATCGGATCATGCGCGTGGAAGCCGTCGCGTTTCCGACCATTTGGCAGCGCCACGCCGCGCTGCTCGATCCCGGCAGCCTGGTCATCGTCCTTGCAGCGGTGCAGCACCAGGACGAGGATTACAAGCTGCTGATCGAGGACGTTGTGCCGCTGGGAGGCGGCGGGCCGGGCCATGACGCCGCGGCGCAGGTGCAGCGGCTGCTGCGGCAGGCGCGCAGCAAGGCGTCGCGCCATTCCGGCGGCGGCACCGCAGGCGCGGACCGACGGGGCGGCGCAGCTTCGCCCGTTCATGGGCCGGAGAAGACTTCCGAGCCGGCGGCGGTCAAGGCCTCGATCGGTTCAAGCGCCTCCGCGCAAGCCGCGGCACCGCGGCACCGCGCCCCTGCGGCAGGAAGCGCATCGCCGCAGCAGGCCCATGCGCCGGCCGCTTCTGCCGGCAGCGGCTCCAAACCGGCGCCGCCAGCCAAGCGCCCGCAGCGGCTTTATATTAAAATCGCCGCGGGGCGCGAGGATTCCGCGGCGCTCGAGAAGCTGAAGTCGCTGCTGACGGGAAGCGCAGGTACCTATGAGACGGTGCTTTTCTACGAACGGGAAGGCCGGACGGTCGCGCTCAGCGAGGCGTATCGGATCAAGCCTTCGCCGGAGCTGCTGCAGCGGATCGAGTCGATTTTTGGTAAAGGGTCGGCGGTCGTGAAATAATAGGTTTAGCCTCATGTCGATAATCGTTTTGCAAAGCCAGGCACAAGTTGTAACATCCCCGCATACATTTAGGAGACACAGAGCGTTTACTGGCTCTGCATTTCGCCGCTTGTGCGATCCTGACGACCGGGAAGCTGACGGAACGGAATCCCTCCGCTGGCTCACCGCCCAATTCGTACAAGCAGATGCGGGGGGATGAACAGTGTCGTCCGATATGGAAAAATGGCTTAACAGACGCGGTGTTACGGTTGGTGACGTTGCGGATATCGTTTATTCGCTGCAGCGGCCTTATAATCCGGACCTTACTTACCAAGAATGTGAAGAGAGCGTGTTTGCGGTTCTGAGCAAGCGCGAGGTGCAGTATGTCCTGTTTACGGGCATTGCGCTGGATGAGCTTGCGGAACGCAAGCTGCTTCCTGATCCGCTGCAGGCGATCATGGAAGCGGACGAATCGTTGTACGGGGTGGACGAGACGCTTGCGCTCGGCATCACCAACGTTTACGGGATGATCGGGCTTACGAGCTTCGGTTACCTGGATAAAGTGAAGCCGGGCATTATACGCAAATTGAACGAGAAAGGCCAGCGCGTGCACGTCTTTCTGGATGATTTGGTTGCCGGCTTGGCAGCCGCGGCATCCGCGAGAATCGCGCATCAGGACCCGAAAGCAAACCGCTATAAAGCGGAGGATGCCCCGTAATCGGAAAAGGCTTTGAAACACGGTTGTCCAGCCTCGGGCAGTCGGCGTTGCGGTGAAATCTAAACATATGGTATCATTATGACATCATATGCCCAGATAACGAGAGTTTATATTGCGGCTAATGCGTTTGCATGTACGCACAGATGATCTTTTATCATTGCTCAGGGGGTTCCTTCATGTGGACGGTTATCTATATCGCGCCTACGGCAAAAATTGCGGAGAGCATTAAAAACCGACTGACCCAGGAAGGGTTTCTCGTAAAGATCAGACCGATCAATGTTTCGAAGCAGCAGTATGAAATCTTGGTCCCATCTGGCGAACTGGAAGAAGTACAAGAAGTATTAAACAACATTCTAAACTCGCAACGTTAATCTAAACGCTCCAAAAAAACGACTGCGTCCCAAAGAGGTGTCAATACGTGTTCAAGGACTTATTTCATAAAAAGAAATATGCCACTATTCCTTCGGGCCAGCCGAGAACGAAGCCAGACATTCCGGAAGGCTTAATGTCGAAATGCCCGAAATGCGGCAATATTCAATTCAGCAAAGAAATCGAAAAAAATCTTAAAGTATGCCCGGGCTGCGGCCACCATTTCCGGCTCAGCGCTTGGGAACGGATCGCCATGACGTTCGATGAAGGGCGTTTGGCGGAGTTCGACGCGGAGATGGAGTCTGTCGACCCGCTCGGCTTTCCGGGTTATGCGAACAAGCTGGAAGCTCAGAAGAAGAGCTCCGGCCTTAAAGATGCCGTCATTACGGGAGAGGGGACGATCGGCGGCTTGCCGGTCGTCGCCGCTTTCATGACGTTCGATTTCTTTGCGGGAAGCATGGGTTCGGTTGTCGGCGAGAAAATTACGCGCGCGATCGAACAAGCCCACGCGAAGAAGCTGCCGCTTATTATTTTCTCTACGTCAAGCGGCGCGCGGATGCAGGAAAGCATTCTGAGCTTGATGCAAATGGCCAAGACAAGCGCGGCACTCGCGAAGTTCCAAGGCGACGGCGGTCTGTATATTTCCGTTATGACCGATCCTACGACAGGCGGCGTCTCCGCAAGCTTCGCCATGCTTGGCGATTACAATTTGGCCGAGCCAGGCGCGCTTATCGGTTTTGCAGGCCGGATCGTTATTGAGCAGACGATTCGCCAGAAACTCCCGGACAATTTCCAAACGGCGGAATTCAACCTGCAGCACGGACAGCTCGACAAAGTCGTACACCGGAAGGAATTGAAAGCGACGTTGGCTAAATTGCTCGACATGCATTCGGACAAGGGGGGGATTATCAATGGCGGGTGAGCTGCCGTTTGAGAAGCCGCTTAACGAGCTGCAACGGAAAATCGAAGAGCTGAAGAAATTCGGCCAAGAATCCGGCATCGATTTCAGCGATGAAATCAACCGTATGGAAGAACGCTGCAAACAATTGCAGGAGGAGCTGTACAATGAGCTGACGCCGGCGCAGAAGATGCACCTGGCGCGCCATCACGGCCGTCCTACCTCTCTTGATTACATAGGAGAGATTTTCACGGATTTCATCGAGCTTCACGGGGACCGGCTGTTTGCGGACGATCTGGCGATCGTCGGCGGACTGGCTAAGCTGAACGGCGTGCCGGTTACGGTAATCGGCCATCAGCGCGGGAAGGATACGAAGGACAATATTGCCCGTTTCTTCGGCAGTCCGCATCCGGAAGGGTTCCGCAAGGCGCTGCGATTGATGCAGCAAGCCCATAAATTCGGTCGTCCCATCATTACGTTTATCGATACGAAAGGCGCTTATCCGGGGAATACGGCGGAGGAGCGCGGACAATCCGAGGCGATCGCCCGCAACCTGCGAGAAATGGCCATGTTTGGCGTGCCGATAATTTGCGTTGTGATAGGGGAAGGCGGCAGCGGCGGCGCGCTTGCGCTTGGCGTAGGCAACCGCGTGCTGATGCTGGAGAATGCGATCTATTCCGTTATTTCGCCGAACGGCGCGGCTTCCATTCTATGGAAGGATGCGTCGCGTGCGGACGAAGCGGCAGCCGTCATGAAGATTACGGCTGGCGATCTGATGGAATTCGGCATCGTCGAAGAAATTATCGAGGAACCGCAAGGCGGGGCGCACCGCGACCTGGCCGCGCAATCCGAAACGATCAAGGAAGCGATCTGGCGTCATCTGGGCGAGCTGTCCAAGCTGTCCTCGGAGGAACTCATCGCCGATCGTTACAATAAATTCCGCAAGATCGGCCAATACCGCGCGCCCAAGCCGGAGGCCGAGTTGATGGTGGACGAGATCGAATCAGCAAACGTATAACTGTTAATTAAAGTGAAAGCAGCAGACGGAGGATGGAATTTACTTATGCGCAAAACAAAAATCGTATGTACGATCGGACCTTCCAGCGAATCGCTGGAAAACACGAAAAAACTGATCAATGCCGGCATGAACGTCGCGCGTCTTAACTTCTCGCACGGCGACTTCGAGGAGCACGGCAACCGGATCAAGAACATCCGCCAAGCGTGCGCGGAGCTAGGCAAAACCGTAGCGATCCTTCTGGACACGAAGGGTCCGGAAATCCGCCTCGGCAAACTGAAAGAAGAGCCGATTGAACTCGTTCAAGGCGAGACGATTACGCTGACGACGGAAGAGATCTTGGGAGACAAAAACCGTATCCCGGTAACTTACTCGAATCTTCCGGAAGACGTTGAAGTCGGTTCGACGATTTTGATCGATGACGGCTTGATCGGCTTGACCGTTGAAGAAGTTCAAGGCACGGAGATTCTTTGCCGCATCGTGAACAGCGGTCCGATCAAGAGCAAGAAGGGCGTAAACGTGCCGGGCGTTCATATTTCGCTCCCGGGCATTACCGAGAAAGACGCAAACGATATCGTATTCGGCATCGAGCAAGGCATTGACTTCATTGCGGCCTCTTTCGTACGTAAAGCAACGGACGTGCTTGAAATTCGCGAGCTGCTGGAGAAGCACAACGCGAGCTACATTCAAATTATTTCGAAAATCGAAAACCAGCAAGGCGTGGACAACCTCGATGAAATTCTTGAAGTGTCCGACGGGCTGATGGTTGCCCGCGGCGACCTCGGCGTTGAAATTCCGGCTGAAGAAGTGCCGCTGGTGCAGAAGAAAATGATCCAGAAGTGTAACCTGGCCGGCAAACCGGTTATTACGGCTACGCAAATGCTGGATTCCATGCAGCGCAACCCTCGTCCGACCCGTGCGGAAGCGAGCGACGTGGCGAATGCGATCTTCGACGGTACGGATGCGATCATGCTCTCCGGTGAAACGGCTGCAGGCAAATACCCGGTTGAATCGGTGCAAACGATGTCCCGTATCGCGATGCGGGCGGAATCCGCGCTGGAATACCGCGAGATTTTCGCGAAGCAGGCAAGAGCGCAGCAAACGACGGTAACGGAAGCGATCAGCCAAGCGGTTGCCAACTCGGCGCTTGATTTGAGCGCTAAGGCGATCATCACGTCGACGGAGAGCGGCTATACGGCGCGCATGGTGTCCAAATACCGTCCGAAGTCGCCGGTCATTGCCGTTACGCCGCAAGAACAAGTGATGCGCCGCCTGGCTCTTATCTGGGGCGTTATCCCGGTTCTCGGCACGCCTGCCGAAACAACGGATGAAATGTTCGATATCGCCGTGCAAGGCGGCATCAACTCCGGTATCGTGAAGCTTGGCGATACGGTTATTATTACGGCTGGCGTACCGGTTGGACGCTCCGGCTCGACGAACCTGATCAAGATCCACACGATCGGCGAAATGCTCGCTAAAGGTCAAGGCATCGGCAGCCAAAGCGCGACGGGTAAAATCGTTATCGCACGTACGCCGCAAGAGGCGATCGCAAAGACGACGGCAGGCTCCATTCTCGTGACCGTATCCACTGACCGCGAATATATGCCTGCGATACAGAAGGCGGCAGCCGTCATTACGGAGCAAGGCGGCATTACTAGCCATGCTGCGATCGTAGCTCTTAACCTTGGCATCCCGGTCGTTCTGGGCGTTCAGAACGCGCTTGAGCTTCTGCATGACGGCATGGAAGTTACCGTTTATGCCGAAGTCGGCGTCATTTACTCCGGGCAAGCGAAAGTATTGTAATCCCGAAGCATTCGAAGCGATGGCGCGCAGGCGCCGTCGCTTTTTGTTCAAATGAGGGGGATCGATCTATGAAGGATAAAGCAGGAAGCGAGATGCTCTGGCATTTGCATCCGCTTCGGGTCCGGTATCAGGAAACCGATCAGATGGGCGTCGTCTTCCATGGCAATTACGTCACCTGGTTCGAAATCGGCCGAACGGAGTTCGTCCGTGCCTTCGGGATGTCCTATGAGGCCGCCGAGAAGCAGGGGCTGCTGCTTCCGGTCGTCGATTTGGATTGCGCCTACCACTCGCCTGCCCGTTATGACGAAGCCGTTATCGTCTGCACGAGATTGGAGCAGTTCTCGCCGATTCGAATCTCGTTCCGATCGGAAATCCGCCTCGTTCATGAAGCGGATGCGGCATGGACACAGCATGGCCCCGGCGCGCAGTGGTTTCGGGGGGAGGAACCGCCAGGCAAGCTTCTCGTGAGCGGCGGGACGCGGCATGTATGGGTGAACCGGGAATGGCGTCCCACACGTCTGGATAAACAGATGCCGGAGCTGTACGGGTTTATGGATTCCGCCTCGCGCGGAATCGTGCCGGATACCGGGAAAGGAGGCAGCTGACATGTTAAAATGGCTCGTAGCCGCTATTATTATCGTGCCCGCCGTGGAAATGTGGGGCATCATCCAGATGGGCCAACTCATAGGCGGTTGGCTCACCTTTGGCCTTATACTATTAACCGGCTTTGCCGGCGCGCAGCTGGCTAGACGGGAAGGCCGCAAAGCGATCATGGACGTGCAAACTCAGATCCAGAACGGCCGGCCGCCGGGTCACGCGATGCTAAACGGCGTCTGCGTGCTTATCGGGGGTTTGCTGCTGCTGATGCCCGGTTTCTTTACGGACATCGTAGGCGCCACGCTGCTGCTTCCGATCACCCGTCCTTTCTATCGGATGCTGATGCTCCGTTGGCTGGAGCAGAAGCTCCGTAACGGCTCATTGACGATTCGCAGAAGATGAAAAAGCAGCTTGGCTCCCGGCCAAGCTGCTTTCTGTCAAGGCCGTTTACTCGGTCCGCGAACGACAAACCAATATAAATCCCGAAACACATTCGCCCTATGTATGGCCGTCAAGATGATTAATGATACTGGCCCGACGATGAGGCCGAGCACCCCGAACAATTTCAACCCGACAAACATGGAGATGAGCGTAGGAAGCGCTTCGAGGCCGACGCTGCTGGCGAGCACCTTCGGCTCAATCATTTGCCTTGCAACGAGGATGACCCCGTATAGAATCGATAGGCCGATGCCTAGCGAAACGTCCCCATAGATAAACGTATATGCAATCCACGGCACCATCGCAGCCCCGACGCCTAAGTATGGAAGCAAGTCGACAAGCCCGATCAGCATGCCGATCGTCACGGCATATTCAACCCGCAGGATAAGCAGCCCGACCGTTACGACGATTGCGGTGATGGAAATCATGATGAACTGCGCGCGCAAGTACCCGAACAACGCTTTCTGCAAATCCGCCCATACGACGGCCGTTGACTTGCGGATGCCTGCCGGGAACCATTGCGACAGGCGGTTTACGTGCACCTGCCAGTCTTTTCCGATAAAGAACGCGGCCAGCATGACGACGATCATGATCGTCGCGAAATTAGGCAGCCACGTAATAATGTTCACGATGCTATTAAGGAAATACGTAATAATATCCGTACTCTTCTGGGCCAGCAGGTTTGCGGTGTCCGTTATCCGGGAATTGATCGTTTCCTGATATTTCGGGTTATCCTGGTAGAATGCGTTCAGCTTCTCGATCAAATCTTGCACCAACGGCGAAGCGACAATGGTCTCGAACTGGTCGCGCCACCAGTCGATGGAGCTGCTGATCGTTTTGGACAGATGAATGATTTCGACGACAATCCGCGTGACTAGGGCGGAGACGATCGTTACCATCGCGGTCACAAACAGAACCAACGTGACCGATACGCCGAGCCAGCGCGGCACTTTCAGCTTCGTTTGAAGTAAATTGACGATTGGATTGATGGCATAGGCAAGCAGCCAGCCGAGCAGAAACGGATAAATGAGCGGAGTTACGTAGATGACGGCAAGCACGAAGCCGATTAATCCGGCGATGATCAGCACGGTGCGCCAAATACGTTTCCAGATGATACGGTCCATACGGCGATCACTCCTTCGGTGTTGAAAACAGGTAAAACTTTCCCCTACTTATTGTATAATTGTAGCATAGGCTATATTGCGGTGTTTATTAAAAAAAATATGGGCAAGCGCGTGCGTCTTCACATCCCCTTAACAAATGGTTAATAGGGCACAAACATTCAAAAGAGATAATTGGGATATTCAACAACCAGGAGGACCCCGGAATGAACAAACCTACGTCCCCATACGTGAACCGCGACTTGAGCTGGATCGAGTTTAACCGCAGAGTGCTTGAGGAAGCGCAGGACCCCGACAATCCGCTGCTCGAGCGGGCCAAATTTCTAGCGATCGTGTCCAGCAATTTGGATGAGTTTATGAGCGTGCGCGTGGCCGGGATACAAGATCAAATGAAAGCCGGCTACACGAAGCGTGATTTTACCGGATATACGCCAGCAGGCCTTTGGAAACGGCTTATGAAGAGGACGGACCAAATGGTGACTGAGCAGTACAGGACGTTTCGCGAGGTGCTGCGCGGACTGGCCAAAGAAGGCATTTGCTTCCGGCCGATCGAAGAATTAAGCGCCCATCAGCTTAAAGCGGTAGATGAGTATTTCCGCGACATCGTATTCCCGGTGCTGACGCCGATGGCCGTCGACCAAAGCCGGCCGTTTCCGTTGCTCCGTACGAAAGAATTGTATCTGTCCGTCATTCTCGGGCGCGAGAATATGCCGGAGGAGGAAGAGCCTTATTTTGCGATCGTTCAGGTGCCGTCGATTCTGCAGCGTTTCGTATCGGTGCCTGGAAGGGTAAACAGTAAGAAAAATGAGTTCATTCTGCTGGAGGATCTCATTGAACGGCACATCAACAACTTGTTTAACGGTTATACGACGATTGCGGTGGATCCGTTTCGTTTAACGCGAAACGCTGATTTGACGCTCAACGAAGAAGGCGCGGAGGATTTGCTGGAGGAGATCGAGAAGGAGCTTCGCCGGCGCAGATGGGGGCTGCCGGTTCGATTGGAGTACGGCAAGGGTATACATCCCTATGCGCTTCAAATGCTTAAGGAGGAGCTGGAGCTGGGGGAAAATCTGTTCGAAATCGACGGACCGCTGGATCTAAGCTTCCTGATGCGTTTCGCAAGCTCTCTTCCGCAATACGAATCGCTTCATTTTGAGCGGATTGAACCGGTGTACCCGCAGGAGTTTGACCAATCGGACGATATGTTTGCGGTTATCCGGCAGGAAGATGTGCTTGTTTATCACCCATACGAGTCGTTTGAATCGGTGAGCGATTTCGTTACGGAGGCGGCTCAAGACCCCGATGTGCTGGCTATCAAAATGACTTTGTACCGGGTAAGCGGGCAATCCGCGCTCGTACAAGCGCTGGCGATGGCGGCGGAATCGGGCAAGCAAGTGACGGTTGTCGTCGAATTGAAGGCGCGGTTTGACGAAGAGCGGAATATCGCATGGGCGCGGCAGCTGGAGAAAGCAGGCTGTCACGTCGTATACGGTCTGGTCGGCTTGAAAACGCATGCCAAGATTACGCTCGTCGTCCGCAGGGAGCAAGGCGTGCTGCGCCGATATGTTCATGTAGGCACAGGCAACTACAACGACAATACGGCAAAGCTGTATACGGACATCGGCTTATTCACGGCTCACCCGGTCATCGGCGCCGACGCTTCGGCTTTGTTTAATGAAGTCACCGGCTATTCATCGCCGTATGAATGGAAGGCCTTCGGCGTGGCGCCGTCGGATTTGAAGCAGAAACTGTTTAGTCTGATTGACCGGGAGAAAGCCCATGCGGCTGCAGGCAAGCCGGCGCATATCATAGCAAAAATGAACAGCCTGTCGAATCAAGAAATGATCGATAAGCTGTATGAGGCGTCGCAGGCCGGCGTGAAGATCGAGCTGATCGTTCGCGGCGTGTGCTGCTTGAGGCCCGGCGTACCGGGGCTGAGCAGCAATATTCGTGTCATTAGCATCGTTGACCGGTTTCTGGAGCACTCCCGCATCATTTATTTCCGCAACGGGGGAGAAGAAGAGGTTTACCTGTCCAGTGCCGACTGGATGACGCGCAATTTAACGCGCCGGATCGAATTGATGTGTCCCGTCTTCGACGCGAGGCTGCGCAAAATGCTCATTAATGTGCTTCGGCTGAATCTCGACGACAATAAGAAAGCGCGCGAGCTTCAGCCGAACGGCAACTATGAGCCCGTCCATAACGAATTGCCAGTACTGCGAAGCCAGTTCCAGGCGAAGGACATCCGCATATGGAAAACTTAGCGGTAGTCCGGCGGATGAAGGACGGGGGTTAATCCCCATTGTTTCTTGAAATCGGCGGCCAGCGCATCGACTTCCTTTCGCTCGAGAGCAATCATGCCTTCGGCGCGGATGGCGCGCAGATGAAGCTTGCCGCCCGAAATCTCAATGCCGAGCTTCGCGATGGCTTGGGTTTCGCTGCGGTCCAGCGCAATGGCCAGCTGAAGCAAGGTTCCGAGCTTGCAGATGAACGTGATCTCTTCATCGCCCAGCAGCGGCTTATAAGCCGTCGCGATTTGTTTGACGCGGTTTTTCCCTTTATAGGAAGCGATCGCTGCGCACATCAGCAGCTCCATATGCGACAGACCGTTGATATGCGAGTTGATCATCAGGTAAAAGGTATGTTTGCGATAGTCGTAGTAATCGATGCTTGCGCCGATCCGGTGAAGAATGGAGGCAACGTCGAGCAGCAGCCGGGCTTGGACCGGAGACTGCAGCTGGTATTGGAGCATATCCATTAAGCTGAGCGCGATCCGGTTGACTTGGGACGTATGCTGCATCGGCGCTTCGGGGTGCAGGGCGGCCAAATTGTTGACGCTGTACGTGAGTACGTCGTCAAGCCGCGGCCGCTCCGGAAAGCGAGTCGCGAAGAATAAGCCGTCGCGCAGCCCCGCGCCGCAGACGATATAATGCGACGCGCCGATATGCCGGAAGATCGCGCGCAGGATCGCAAGGCCGGGCACGATGATATCGACCCTGTCCTTCGACAAGCCGGGAATCTTGCTTCTTTTCTCAAGCGGCTCCTTGCGCAGCAGTTCAAATAAATCATCCGCCGATTGCATCATGATCGGATAATTGTTCGTGCTTTCAAACGGGTATTTGCTGTATGCCTGATGCACTTTCCCGAGCGCGCGGGCCGTTCCTCCGACGCCGACGAGCGGCAGGCCGGGGATCCCTTTGAGCCAGGCTTCGCCATGAGCGGCTTCAGCCACATGCTGCTCCAGCTCGCGAAGCTGCTGGTCGGATAGCATGCCGCCTTTGGCGAAAAGCCGTGTCATGCTGACGCTGCCGAACGGGAACGAGACGGATTGGACAAGCGTGCGGTCTTTAAACAGCGATACCTCCGTGCTTCCGCCGCCGATGTCGATCAGAAATCCGTCCCGTACCGCCATGGAATTAATCATGCCGAGAAAGCCGTAGCCGGCTTCTTCTTCGCCTGTCAGAAGCTCGATCGGCAAGCCTGTTTTTGCTTCGATTCGGTGCAGGATTTCGTTGCGGTTCGACGCATTGCGGATAGCTGCCGTCGCGACGGCGCGAATATGTCCGGTGCGGTGATGCGCACATATTAATCTGAAATGATTGATCATGTCGACAAGCTCGTCGATCGTTTCCGACGGCAATGATCCTTCGTCGTTTAGTCGTTCGCTAAGTCGCGCGGCTCGCTTGCTCCCGTCAATGACACGCTGGGCGCCTCCGGAGGTTCGTTCATAGATGACTAGCCTGATGGAGTTGGAGCCGATGTCGATTATGCCGATGCGCTGTTCCGTCATAGATAAGCCCCCTTGTGATTCGCGTTGGCTGTTTCCGGTCTATTATCACATCTTACCATTTGTCCGGCGCCGCAATAAAGTGCTGATCGTCGTGGGTAAAATCACAGGATTTAGGGAAAGATCAATGCAGGTGAAATCGAAGAAAAAACCTTTATGGTGCCGATAAAGCAATTTTATGTCCGATTTTGTTCACTTCGCGGTCGAAATCCGATATGATTAAAGCGACGATACGGAACTCGAATCCAATTATTGTTATCTGTTACTCCACGATTACTTATAAAAAGAGGCTAAAGGAGAGAGAAACATGACAGCAACCAAAGGTCTGGAAGGCATTGTCGCAACGACATCCTCGATCAGCTCGATCATCGACGGCGTTCTGACATATCGCGGCATCGACATCGATGATCTTGCGGAGCACGCTTCTTTTGAAGAAGTAGCATACTTATTATGGTACGGCAAGCTGCCGAACCAATCCGAATTGGACGGATTGATTGGACAAATTGGCGAATACGCCGTTTTACCGGCACAAGTTATTGAACAGCTTAAGCTGTTCCCTAAAAATACAAATTCGATGGCAGCGCTTCGTACAGCGGTTTCAAGCCTTGCGTTGTACGACGAGTCCGCGAACGACATGTCGCATGAAGCGAACCTTAAGAAAGCAATCAAAATTCAAGCCCAAGTTCCGACGCTTGTTGCCGCATTTGCGCGTATCCGCAATGGCCAAGAGCCGGTAGCTCCGAAGAAGGGCGCAACCATCGCTTACAATTTCCTATATATGCTTACAGGCCAAGAGCCGGATCAAGTTGCTGTGAAAGCACTGGATCAAGCGCTTGTTCTGCATGCGGATCACGAGTTGAACGCTTCCACATTCGCAGCGCGCGTTACGGTCGCGACGCTGTCGGATATTTATTCCGGCGTAACTTCCGCGATCGGCGCACTGAAAGGACCTCTTCACGGCGGCGCCAACGAAGCCGTTATGGTGATGCTTGAAGAGATCGGTTCGTTCGACAACGTGGAATCCTATATCAACGCGAAACTCGCGAACAAAGAGAAAATCATGGGCTTCGGCCATCGCGTGTACAAGGGTGGCGACCCGCGCGCCAAGCATTTGCAGAAGATGTCCCGCGAGCTCGGCAAGTTGACGGGCAACATGGAGCTGTACGAAATGTCCGTCAAAATCGAAGAGATCGTAACCGGACAAAAAGGACTGAAGCCGAACGTTGACTTCTATTCCGCTTCCGTCTACACAACGCTGCAAATTCCGCGCGACCTGTTCACGCCGATCTTCGCGATCAGCCGTGCTTCGGGATGGACGGCGCACATTCTCGAGCAATACGAGAATAACCGCCTGATTCGTCCGCGCGCCGAGTACACAGGCCCGGTTGACCAGAAGGTAACGCCTATTACGCAGCGTTAATCGCACGAAGTCATTCGGCGTCAACAGGCACAGCCTGATGCCGCCTTCCCATTGACGGGGTGCCGGCGCACAGCCGCGAGGCTGTGAAGCCGGCTCCCGTCATGTTATGTATACCGTTTGGATCAAGCACATATCTTAGGAGGAATTCATTCATGAAACTCGAAAAATTCGCACTGCCTACAGAAGGCGAGAAAATCACAATCGATAACGGTGTACTTCAAGTACCTAACAACCCGATCGTTCCTTTCATCGAAGGCGACGGCACGGGCCGCGACATTTGGAAAGCTTCCAAGCGCGTTCTGGATGCAGCCGTTGAGAAAGCATACGGCGGCCAAAAGAAAATCGCTTGGTACGAAGTGTTCGCCGGCGAGAAAGCATTCAATACTTACGGCGAGTGGCTTCCAGCCGACACGCTGACTGCAATCCGCGAGTACATCGTTGCAATCAAAGGTCCTTTGACTACGCCAATCGGCGGCGGTATCCGTTCCCTGAACGTTGCGCTTCGCCAAGAGCTTGACCTGTACGTTTGCTTGCGTCCGGTTCGTTACTTCGACGGCGTACCTTCCCCGGTTAAGCGCCCAGAGCAAGTAGACATGGTTATTTTCCGTGAGAACACAGAAGATATCTATGCCGGCATCGAGTACCAAGAGGGCTCCGAAGCCGTTAAGAAAGTGATCGCGTTCCTGCAAAACGAAATGGGAGTTAACAAAATCCGTTTCCCTGAAACGTCCGGTATCGGCATCAAGCCGGTTTCCGCGGAAGGCTCCAAACGTCTTGCGCGCGCAGCGATCGAGTACGCGCTGAAGCACGGCCGCAAGTCGGTTACGCTTGTACACAAAGGCAACATCATGAAGTTCACGGAAGGCGCGTTCAAAAACTGGGGTTACGAAGTGGCTGAGCAAGAGTTCGCTGACAAGACGTTCACTTGGGGTCAATACGACCGCATCAAAGAAGCTGATGGCACTGACGCTGCGAACAAAGCTCAAAAAGAAGCAGAAGCTGCTGGCAAGCTGATCGTAAAAGACGCAATTGCCGACATCGCGCTTCAACAAGTTCTGACTCGTCCTACAGACTTCGACGTAATCGCTACGTTGAACTTGAACGGCGACTACCTGTCCGATGCGCTTGCAGCACAAGTAGGCGGTATCGGTATCGCTCCAGGTGCTAACATCAACTACCTGACAGGCCATGCTATCTTCGAAGCAACACACGGTACGGCTCCTAAATACGCGGATAAGGACGTCGTTAACCCAGGTTCGGTTATCCTCTCCGGCGTTATGCTGCTTGAGCACCTGGGCTGGCAAGAAGCGGCTGATTCCATCTACAAAGGCTTGGAAACAGCGATCAACAACAAAACGGTTACGTATGACTTCGCTCGCCTGATGGAAGGCGCAACCGAAGTGAAATGCTCGCAGTTCGCTGACGAGATCATCAAAAACCTGAAATAGAGCTCATATGAAGCGTGCATGATTCGTACGGCAAGCAGCCGGTGCGTTTCTTGCACGCTTCACTTGCTCGATAAGAGGCTGTCTGCAATAGCTTGGCTCTTGGCTTAAATAACATTATTTAAGGGAGGCTTTTTACGATGGCGATTAAACGTAATAAAATTACGGTTGTAGGCGCCGGCTTTACCGGCGCAACGACGGCTTTGATGCTTGCGCAGAAAGAGCTTGGCGATATCGTGCTCGTTGATATCCCGCAGCTTGAGAACCCGACTAAAGGCAAAGCGCTTGATATGCTGGAATCGACGCCGGTTCAATGCATTGACGCCAAGATCACCGGTACGTCCGATTATGCGGAAACCGCCGGCTCCGATGTCGTGATCATCACTGCAGGCATCGCACGCAAGCCGGGCATGAGCCGCGACGATTTGGTCAATACCAACGCCGGCATCATGAGATCCGTTTGCGAGAACATCAAAGCGACGAGCCCGAATGCCTATGTCATCATCCTGTCCAACCCGGTTGACGCGATGACGTATGTAGCCTACAATGCGCTCGGCTTCCCGAAAAATCGCGTTATCGGCCAATCCGGCGTACTGGATACGGCCCGTTATTGCACGTTTATCGCGCAGGAGCTGAACGTGTCGACGGAGGATGTTCGCGGCTTCGTGCTTGGCGGCCACGGCGATGACATGGTTCCGCTCGTTCGTTACTCCAACGTAGGCGGCATTCCGATCGAGAAGCTGATTCCGGCGGACCGCATCGAGGCGATCGTGCAGCGCACGCGCGTGGGCGGCGGCGAAATCGTCAACCTGCTCGGAAACGGCAGCGCGTATTATGCGCCGGCCGCCTCGCTGGTTCAAATGACGGAAGCGATCCTGAAGGATAAGAAACGGATCCTTCCGGTCATCGCTTTGCTCGAAGGCGAGTACGGCTATAACAATCTGTTCATGGGCGTTCCGGTCATCCTTGGCGGCGACGGCATCGAGAAAGTATTCGAGCTTGAGCTTACCGAGGACGAGAAAGCGGCGCTCGAAAAGTCGGCGAATTCGGTTCGCAACGTGATTGCGATCGTGAACGGCTAATCGAGCAAGACGCAGCTCATGAAGCACATGAGACCCTGACAGAATACCGTCAGGGTTTTCCTATTTTATTTTCAGGGGAGGAGAGGACTTAGCATGCATACAGATGCGCTGCAAATGCTGAAGCAGGTTTACGGCTACGACAGCTTCCGCAAAGGTCAAAGCGATATCATCGAAGGCATCCTGAAGGGCAAGGATACGCTGGCGATATTGCCGACAGGCGGCGGCAAGTCGATTTGTTACCAGCTCCCGGCCATGCTTCTGCCCGGGACGACCATCGTCGTATCGCCGCTTATTTCGCTTATGAAGGATCAGGTTGATGCGCTTAACCGGCTGGGCGTAGCGGCGGCCTATCTGAACAGCTCGCTCGACGCGGCCGCCTACCGTGAAGTGGTCAGACAAGCTGATGAAGGTGCCTACAAACTGCTCTATGTCGCGCCGGAACGGCTGGACAGCGGCATGTTCGATTCCTTGTCGAGCCGCATGCATATACCGCTCATCGCGATCGATGAAGCGCACTGCGTCTCCCAGTGGGGACATGATTTCCGTCCGAGCTACCGCCAGCTGGCAGGATGGATCGGCAGGCTGGAGAACCGGCCGCCGGTGGCCGCTTTCACGGCGACGGCAACGCCGGAGGTGTCGCAGGACATTGCTGCGATGCTGAGTCTTCGCAAGCCGAACATTTTCGTAACCGGGTTTGCTCGGACGAATTTGTCGCTCTCGGTCGTTACCGGAACGGATAAGCGAAAGTTTCTGCGGGACTTCGTTATGCAGCGGCCGGATCAATCGGGCATCGTCTACACGGCAACGCGCAAGGAAGCGGAGGAGGTATATGACGATTTAAGCAGGCTGGGCGTTGCGGCAGGCAAATACCACGGCGGATTGAACGACGAAGAGCGCGGGGATGCGCAGGAGAAGTTCCGCTTCGACGATTACCGCGTCATGGTGGCGACTAACGCATTCGGCATGGGGATCGATAAGCCGAACGTCCGCTATGTCGTCCATTGGCAAATGCCCGGCGATGTGGAATCGTATTATCAAGAAGCGGGGCGCGCGGGCCGTGACGGCGAAGAAAGCGAGTGCGTGCTGCTGTTCGAGCCGCAGGATGTCCAGGTGCAGCGATTTCTCATTGACCGAAGCACCGGCGATCCGGAGCGGAAGACGATTCAGCTGAACAAGCTGTACACGATGATGCACTATAGCAGGTCGGAGAAATGCCTGCTCCAATATATCGTTAAGTATTTCGGCGAGTCGGATGTGCCGGAGTGCGGCAAATGCAGCAATTGCCTGGATCAGAGCGCGCTGATCGACACGACGGAGGACGCCCGCAAGGCGCTGTCCTGCGTAGGGCGTCTCAAAGGCAGGTTCGGCATCTCGCTTGCCTCGAAGGTACTGAAGGGCTCCCGGGAGAAGCGGATTCTAGAGCTTGGCTTAGATCGGCTCACGACATACGGTCTCATGAGAAGCTGGCCGGAAAAAGACATCGCGGATCTGATGTACTGGCTTGTTGCGGAAGGGTATTTGAGGATAAGCGAGGGTGAATATCCGACCGTGTCGCTGACGGCCGATGCGCTGCCCGTACTCGAAGGGAAAGTAACGGTTCAGCGCAGGCAGAGCGCGGCAGCCAAGCGAAGAGCCGCGGAAGGCACGGCCATTACGGCGGCCAACACGCCGCTGTTCGAGGCGCTGCGCGAATGGCGGCGTGTTACGGCTGCGAAAGAGCATGTTCCGCCATTCATGCTGTTCTTCGATGCGGCGCTGCGTGAAATCGCGGACAGGCAGCCGGTAAACACGGAGCAGCTGATGGCCGTCAAGGGCATCGGCGCAGCGAAGGCAGCGAAATATGGGAGCGAGGTTATTGCGATCGTTCGTCAGTTCAAAGGGGAAGCGGCGTCTTCAAGGTCTGAGAGCCATACCGACATGAATCGGAAGCCCGGTTCCAACGCGGAAGCAGAATACGCTGCAGTTTCAGTCGCGAGCACGCCGCCGGAAGGACATTCCGTTATGGCACAGCTGGAGGGCTTGCCGAGCCATTTGCAATCGCTATCGCTGCTCGGCTTGGGCCATTCCATTGCGGAAATCGCTTCGCTGCGCGGCATGGGGCGGGTGACCGTCGAGAATCATCTGCTGCGCTGCGCGCAAGAGGGCGAGGAGCTCGAATTGGATGCTTTTATTCCCGGAGAGTATGAAGCGCAAATCGTCGAAGCCATCGGCCGGATCGGGGCTGAGAAGCTGAAGCCGATCAAAGAAGCGCTGCCGGACGAGGTCGACTATTTTGCGATCAAGGCCGTTATAGTGAAGCATAAGCTGTCGCCTGTCGCGGAATAATCCGTCTTCTTTGAATTGCTTGGCTGATTTTAGTATAATTAATACGATTATATACCAATTTAGGAGGACCCACGGATGTTCGATTTTATGTTGTTTTTGCACGTGCTTGGCGCAGCCGGCATGGGGTTTTACCTTGTCCTGCCGCTGATGGTCGGACGCGCATCCAAGCTTGACGGCAGCGGACAAGCTGGCTTGGCAGACGGCCTCGTCACCGCGAACCGCATCGCTCAATATTTTCTCGTCCTGCAGCTGCTGACAGGCGGCTACTTGATGTCGCAAGGTGAGTATAAAGTGATTTGGATGATTATCGTGACCCTGTTGTTCCTCGCAATTGCCGCGCTAGGGGGCATCGTGACGAAGCCGCTGAAACGAATCGCAACCGCCATTCAGAGCGGCGAAAGCGCTTCGGCTCATATCGCTAAAGCCCGTGTGCTTAGCCTGATTATTCTTGTTATTTATGTGGTGATTCTCTATTTCATGAAATATCCGATTAGAGTAACGATGTAGCGAGCGGAGAGAGTTTGACACCGTCAAACTCCCTATATTCATTAGCGGAGAGAGTTTGACTACGTCAAACTCCCTATATTCATTAGCGGGGAGAGTTTGACTACGTCAAACTCCCTATATTCATTAGCGGGGAGAGTTTGACTACGTCAAACTCCCTATATTCATTAGCGGAGAGAGTTTGACTACGTCAAACTCCCTATATTCATTAGCGGAGAGAGTTTGACTACGTCAAACTCCCTATATTCATTAGCGGAGAGAGTTTGACACCGTCAAACTCCCTATATTCATTAGCGGGGAGAGTTTGACTACGTCAAACTCCCTATATTAGGAGGGATACCGTTGACGAAGGCAGTTCCGGAATTATTGACATTTGGGGAAACGATGGCTTTGTTTATGCCGCAGGAACACAAGAGCATCGAAAACGCAGCTACGCTTGAAGTCAGCTTCGGCGGCGCCGAAAGCAATGTCGCCATCGGCGTGGCCCGTCTGGGCGGTTCGGTGGGCTGGTTCGGCGCGTTTGGCGATGACCCTCTCGGCCGTTCCATCCTGAAGCGCATCCGCGGCGAAGGGGTTGACGTGTCGCGCGCCAGTCTGGTTGAAGGGGCGCAGACCGGCATGATGTTCCGCGAGACGGTGGCGGGCAAGCTGACCGTCCATTATTTCCGCAAGCATTCCGCAGCAAGCCAAATGCGGCCGGAGCACCTGGATCTGGACTACATCCGCGGCTGCAAAATACTGCATATCACCGGAATTACTCCGGCGCTAAGCAAGAACTGCCGTGAAACGATCTTTGCCGTCGTTGCCGCAGCCAAAGAAGCCGGCGTTAAAATCTGTTTCGACCCGAATTTGCGTTTGAAGCTGTGGACGATCGAAGAAGCGCGGGAAGTTGTGCTGCCGCTCGCGGCGCAAGCGGATTACTTCCTGCCGGGCTGGGACGAACTGCGGATGCTGTATGACACCGACGATTTCGCCGCTGTGAAGGCGGAGCTGACGAAGCTGTCCGCAATCAGCGTCATCAAAGGCGTCGGCGATACGACGGTCGTCCTTGAAAACGGCCAAGCGTCCGAGGTGCCGTTCTACCCGGTCGAACGGGTAGTCGATACGGTAGGCGCCGGCGATGCGTTCTGTTCCGGATTTCTGACGGGACTGCAGAAGGGCATGACTCCGCTCGAGGCTGTCCGCCTTGGCAGCATTAGCGGCGCGCTTGTCGTGCAAATGCGCGGCGACTGGGAGGCGCTGCCTGACTGGGCGACCGTTGAACGCAGAATGTCGGATAAAGGCTGGGTGGAGCGTTAAATGGCGGACGTGCAATCGTCGAAAGGACAGCGGCGGCGGGAGCAAATGTTGAATGTGCTGAAGCGGCAGGGGCGGATTACGATCCAAGAAGTCGTTGAACGGTTTGGCATTTCAGAGGCTACGGCAAGGCGCGACCTGGAGCTGATGGAGAAATCGGAGCCGGTCATCCGGACGATTGGCGGCGCCATGTATGACGGCATGAACGCGGTGCGGGAGCTTCCGTTCGCGGAGAAGGAAGGGCTGTCCTTTCTGGAGAAGGAACGGATTGCGGCCGCAGCCGCTGGGCTGATCTTCGAAGGGGATGTCGTCGGGCTGTCCGGCGGGACGACGAACTATTATCTGGCCAAGCTGCTCAAAACGCGCAGAGGCATTACCGTAGTTACCAACGCGGTCAATGTCGCGATGGAGCTTGCAGGCAGCGAGATTAACGTAGTCGTGACCGGGGGCATGATGCGGCACAACAGCTTCGAGCTGTGCGGCCCGCTCGGGGAAGGGATGATCGGACAGCTGCACATCGGGAAAATGTTTCTCGGTGTCGATGGCGTATCCTCCACAGGCGGCATTACGACCTATTCCGAGCAGGAGGCGCAAATCGCCAAAGCGATGATTCGCCGTTCGCAAGCGACGTACGCGATGTTCGATCACACGAAGATCGGACGCACCTCGTTGTTCTCGATCGCGCCGCTCGCCGAGCTGCAAGCGTTCATAACGGACCGGCCGCTGCCTCAACAGCTGGCTTCCATCGCGAACAACCTCGGCATCCAAACGGTCATCGCAAACGAGGACCAAGAAGCTTCCGTTTAACTCAAGCAACATCCGCTATGGATTTCGTATCCGAGAGGATGTTGCTTTTTTTTGTTAAAAATATTGCTTCTGATTTTTCTGTTTTTTGCTATACTTGGGATTGTACGAGAACTTGTAAAGGAGAAATGTGACGTGTCTGAAAAGTTGATTATTGGTAACGAATCTCACTCCTATGAAGTTGCAAGAGGCTGGGGCAAGCTCCCTGAGGGAATTGCTTACGGCTATACCCACGGCGTTGTTGTCGATGAAAATGACAACGTTTACGTACATAACACTAGCAAAGATTCGGTCATCGTGTTTGACAAAGAAGGCAATTTCCTGACCTCCTGGGGCGCGGAATTCGAGGGAGGCGCGCACGGCTTCTATCTTCATCGCGACAATGACGGCATCGAATATTTATACTTCGCGGACACGAATCGCGCCTTGGTCGTAAAAACGACGCTTTCCGGCGAAGTGCTGCTGGAGATCGGCTGCCCGGACCGTCCGGATCTGTACGACGCGCAGCGCCGTTACGTACCGACGGACGTGTGCGTTGCGCCTAATGGCGATATTTACGTTTCCGACGGCTACGGCCAGTATCATATCCACCAGTTCGATGCGAAGGGCAGCTATATCCGCTCCTTTGGCGGACGAGGCTCGGAGCCGGGCAAAGTGATCGAGCCGCACGGCATTTCGATCAACCTGCGCGGCGAAGAACCGGAAGTGTATGTGGCCGACCGCAGAAACAGCCGGATTCACGTGTTCACGCTGGAGGGCGAGCATAAGCGCTTCGTGGATCATAACCTCGATCTGCCATGCAGCTTCTATTTCTTCGGCGATGAAGTCTACATTCCGGATCTGGACAGCCGCGTAACGGTGCTCGATAAGAACGACCGCCTGATCACGCATCTCGGCGAAGATCAGCAAGCCTATAAGCAGCAAGGCTGGCCGAACCTGCCGAAATCATACTATCGTCCCGACAAATTCAGCTCGCCGCACGGCGTTTGCGTCGATTCGCAAGGCAACGTGTACGTTGCGGAATGGATCTTTGACGGCCGGATCACGAAGCTGATTAGACAGAAATAGCATTCATAGGAACTTAAAATAAAAATAGGGTTATGCAGCATCGTAAGCCTGCTAAGGCTTCTGCTGCATAACCCTTTTTCGTTTAGCTGCCGTATACAAGCCGACCTTCGACCCATGTATGGCTGACGCCAGTGAACGCCGCATCCGCTAAGACAAGATCGGCCCGTTTACCGATCTCAATGGAGCCGGTAATTTCGTCGATGCCCAGCTGGCGGGCAGGGTTGCCGCTCGCCATCCGGCTGATTTGGGCGGGGCTGAGCCCCGTATGGGTCAGCACGTAACGGAGCGCATCGATCATGGTGAGCGTGCTGCCGGCCAAACTGCCGCCATTGCGGAGCCTTGCAACGCCATTTACCACATCTACGTTCAGTCCGCCGAGCTCGTAATCGCCGTCGCCGAGACCGGCTGCAGCCATTGCGTCGGTAATGAGTATGACTTTATCCGCGGGCTTCGACTTCATAACCAGCGCGATCGCCGCGGGATGGACGTGGTGGCCGTCCGCGATGATTTCGGCATAGATGCGGTCATCCGTCAACACGGCGCCGACCGTTCCGGGCTCGCGGTGGTGGAGGCCGCGCATCGCGTTAAACGTATGTACCGCCTGCGTCAATCCGGCATCCGCCGCGCGGGTGATGTGCGCGTACGTCGCATCGGTATGTCCGCATGCGGCAACGATGCCGCTCTCCGACAAGAAGGCGATCAGCTCGCAAGCCGTTTCCTTCTCCGGCGCCAGCGTGAGCTGCTTAATGAGTCCGGGATACTGTTCGTTCCAGCTTTGCACCCAGTCCAGTCTCGGCGGCGAAATGTAAGCCGGATTCTGGGCGCCTGGCCACAGCTCGCTGATGAACGGCCCTTCCAGATGCACGCCGGCAAGCTGGGCGTAGGGCATCGTTCCTGCGGCATACTCAGCCGTAGCCTTAAGCACAGCTTCGATCGCTGCCTGCGATGCGGTGACGGTGGTCGCCAGCATGCGGGTCGTCCCTTTCGACGCATGAAAGCGCGTAATCGTGTCGTAAGCGTCCCGGCTTGCGTCCATGAAGTCCCCGCCGAAGCCGCCATGAACGTGCATGTCGATGAAACCGGGCAGCAGCCAGCTGCCCTGGCCGTCAACGATGCGCGAGTTCGTATCCTGGGGCGGAATGTACTTTCCTTCGATAATAGCCGTAATGATGCCGTTCTCGACCGAAACGCTTCCATCAATTACCTGGTCACCGACGACGGCCTTCACATTGATTAGATGCCAATTGCGTTCTGCCTCATTCATCCTCTACAATAACCTCCCTGCCTCCCGATCGACCAATACGACTACCTTCTTGTGCGTTTGCAGCAGCGATGCCGGACATTCCGTCGTAATCGGCCCGCGCAGCGCTTTCTTGACGATGCCGGCTTTATCCGCGCCTTTCACGACAAGGACGATCGAGTCTGCTTTCAAAATCGATCCGACGCCCATCGTTATCGCCTTCGTCGGCACCTCGGTGATCGAGTCGAAGAATCGGGCGTTCGCCGTCCGGGTCGCTTCTTCAAGCTCGACGATATGAGTGCCGCCTTGCAGCTCGTCATCAGGCTCGTTAAAGCCGATGTGGCCGTTATGGCCGAGGCCGAGCAGCTGCACGTCAATCGGCTGTTCCGTCAGCATGCGGTCGTAGTGCGAGCATTCCGCCTGCAAATCGCTGACCATGCCGCTAGGCAGGTGAGACTGCCTCCGAGGCAGATCGATATGGTCGAACAGATGCTGTTTCATAAAATGGGCGTAGCTTTGCTCGTGCTCAGGCGAAAGTCCGACGTACTCATCCAGGTTGAATGTCGTCGCATCCTTGAAGGAAACCTCGCCGTTATTATACATCTCTATCATTTTTCCATAAATTCCGATGGGTGTCGAGCCAGTTGCGAGGCCGAGCGTCGCATTCGGTTTTGTTTTTAGGGTATCGGCAAAAATTTGCGCGGCGTAACGGTCAAGCTCGCTAATATCGTCAAAGCATTTCAATTCCATTCGGAAGCGCCCCCCACAGGTTCGTTATGATTTTATTATAAAGGATATCGTCAAAATCGACAATGAAAATGATTGTAAAAATCATTTTAACGAAAATTACAATCATAGATGAGGGTGTTGCGTGCAAACTTGCTCTTGTGCCGCGAAATATGCCATGATGGGTGCAATAGGCAGATGTTAGGGGGAACATAATGATGACGGACAGGCAGCAAGAGGAGCATGTCCAAACCGCGAAAAGAAAAGGAGAGCATATCCGTATTTGCTTAGAGGAGCAAGTTCAGAGCATCGGCACGGAGCCCGGGTTCGAATATTACCGGTTTCGCCATCAAGCGCTGCCGGAGATTGCGTTCCAGGACATCGACACGTCTTCCTCGTTTCTGGGCAAGAAAGTAGCTGCTCCCCTGCTGGTCAGCTCGATGACCGGAGGCACGCCGCAGACGGCTGCCATTAATGAGAGGCTGGCCGAAGCGGCACAGGCGCGGGGCTGGGTCATGGCGCTCGGCTCCATGCGGGCTGCTATCGAGAATGAAGCGCTAGCTTCCACCTTCCAGATTAGAAGACTGGCGCCTTCCGTGCCGGTCATCGCCAATTTAGGCGCGGTTCAACTGAATTACGGTTACGGCGTCGAACAATGCCGCCATGCGGTCGAGTTGGCCGAGGCGGATGCGCTGGTGCTGCATTTAAACAGCTTGCAGGAGGTTTTCCAGCCCGAGGGGAATACGGATTTCAAGGGACTGCTGGAGCGGATTGCCGAGCTTTGCCGCCGGCTGAGCATCCCGGTCGGCGTCAAAGAGGTCGGCTGGGGGATCGACGGCGAGGCTGCGTTAAGGCTAAGCGAAGCCGGGGTCGCTTTCATCGATGTGGCGGGAGCAGGAGGAACGTCGTGGAGCCAAGTGGAAAAATACCGCTCGCGCGACCCGCTGCGCGCCGAAGCAGCTGAGGCGTTCGCCGGTTGGGGGACGCCTACCGCTGTATGCGTCCGAGAGGTTCGGTCCGCGCTGCCGGACATGACGATTATCGCAAGCGGCGGCATGGGCACAGGCGTCGACGCGGCAAAAGCGATCGCGCTGGGAGCGGATCTGGCCGGCTACGGCCGCACGCTGCTAGTAGGCGCGGCCGAAGCGTCCGCCGCCGGCGGCGAGCTTGTCTTGAGTCAGATGGAGCGCATTGAATATGAGCTGCGTACGGCCATGTTTGGCATCGGAGCGGCGAACATCGAAGAGCTGAGGCGAACGAATCGATTGATTCGGATTTAACGATTGGGCGGCCGCATTGGCTAGTGCATCAGACCTGAGCCTTTAATGAAGACCTTAATTTTCATATTTTAATCAACGCCTGCCCGATGAACCTTCTCGAGCAGGCGTTTGGCTTTCGCCGCAACTCGTTCAATTCATTTCTCCTCCATCTCGTTCCGATTTTGATCGCATCCCCCTCGAGGCCCCTCTTTGAATAGCCCGCCGATGATATTTTCAGCTTATCTCACGGAAATCCGGACAGCTTGGCCTAGTATGGTTGTTCAGGATGAAAAATATGCTCTCGCATGCTCGTTTTGCCAGAATGGCGGAGGGTGCAGTACAATAAGAGGCAGTGAAAGCAAGGGCTACGAAAGGGGAAGCATTCGAATGTCAAACTGGTATGAGCGCAGCTTCGGCACTGATTATATGATTGTATACCGGCACCGCAATTGGGATCAGGCGGCGCGCGAGGTGGAAACGATGGCGGGATGGCTGGAGCTGTCCCTCGGCGCGGCCGTGCTCGATATCGGATGCGGAATGGGGCGGCATGCGCTTGCGCTTGCGCAGCTCGGCTATGAGGTAACCGGGATCGATTTATCTGAAGCGCTGCTGCGCATGGCGCGCGAACATAACGCGGAAGAACGGATCAAATCGCTCGTTCAAGGCGATATGCGAGAGCTCCCGTTCGCGGACGATAGCTTCGATGCGACGGTGAACCTGTTCACGTCCTTCGGCTACTTCGAGGATGAGGCCGACAACCGCCGCGTGCTGCGTGAAATCCGGCGCGTTCTGAGGCCGCAAGGCGTTTTTCTGATCGACTTTATGAATCCGGTCTATGTCAAGGAGCATTTGGTGCCGCATTCCGAGCGGACCGATGCGGCAACCGGCCTCCATATTTCGGAACGCCGGACTGCGGCGGACGGATGGGTCGTGAAGCAAATCGAGATCACCGCGCAGGATCATCCGGACGCATGCCGCAGCTATGAGGAACGTGTCCGCTTGTTCCCGCTGTCCTGGTTCGAGCAGGCACTGGCCGAGGCCGGGCTGGAGCTCCAGCGCTGCTATGGCGATTATGAGGGGAACAGCTACGACGAGCAGCGCTCGCCGCGGATGATTTTGAAAGGAAGGGCAGCATCGTGAGCATAAGCAGTGAAGCTTTCATGAATGAATGGCCGGGAGGCATCGTGCAGGTAAAGGTACCTCTGCCGTTCTCGCTCAAATGGGTGAACAGCTACTTGATTCCGGATGAGAACGGGTATCTGCTTGTCGATCCCGGGCTGCATACGGCTGATGCCGTACAAGCCTGGGACTCGGCTCTTGCTGCGAAGTCGATCCGTCTCGGCGATATCCATACCATTCTTCTGACCCACCAGCATCCGGACCATTACGGGTTGGCAGGATGGTTTCAGGAACGGACGGACGCTCCCGTCTATATTTCGGAGCGGTCTTATGCGTATGCGCAGCGCTTATGGGGGGCCGATCAAGGCGCGGATTTCGCGCGCGAGCTGACGAAGCTGTATGCCGAGCACGGCATGCCGCAAGAACGGTTGGTTGAGATTGGGCCTCATTTGACTGGTTTTGTGGAGAAGGTATCGCCTCAGCCGGCCGTTACGTTCTTGGAAGCGGGCGGGTCCATCGACATCGGCGGGACGAATTGGCGCATGATCGATACGCCGGGACACGCGAACGGCCAGCTGTGCTTTTATGAGCCTGTGAAAAAATGGATGCTATGCGGCGACCAAGTGTTACCGAACATTACGCCGAACATCAGCGTCGTGCCCGGGGAAGGCCATGACCAGCTGCAGCAGTTTTTGGATAGTCTGCAGGAGCTGAGCGGCTACGAGGTGGAGCTTGCTTTTCCAGGTCACCGGGACCCATTTACGAACTTTAATGAACGGATCGGTGAGCTCGCTGCCCATCACGAGCGGCGGCTCAATCAGATTGAAGGAATGATTCAAGAAGGAACGCATGCGGGTTATACGTTATGTATGCGGCTCTTCGGCGAACGGATCGCCGGGAATCCGCATAATTTAAGGTTTGCCATGTCAGAGACGCTGGCCCATCTCTACCATCTCGAGCGCCAGGGACGCATCTCCGGAACAATACGCGACGGGCAAGCGCGCTATACGGTGACGCCCGGCGTTTAAGATGAAAAAGCTTCCAACGGTGTTTGGGAAATGGTGTATAATGAATGGGTCACCGCTTGTAGAAAAGGAGCCCGCCGACTATGCAATCCCGTTCTGAATCCCGTCAACTTCAGAAACAGCAGCGCGCTAGGCGAATGAAGCGGCTGTTTGCAATCAACCTGATTCTGCTCCTCATTATCGGAGCGCTAGCGGTCGTGTACGCCGTTCAGCGTCAGGATGGATCGGGCAAACCGAACACGGCCGCCGATCAGGGGACTGCGGCAAATGACGCCGCCAGCGAAACGGAACAAGCGAATACTGACGAGAAGGAATCCGCGTCTGCGGACCATTCGTCCGGCAATCAAGCCGCTGAAGAATCGGGGACGGATTCGTCCGCCGGGAATCAAGGGTCGAATGAGCAGGCGGAGGAAGGTCATCCTTCGGATGACCCGGCTTCAGGCGGCAAAGCCGAAGAAGAGCCTCCCGCAAAGGATGGCGAACAAGGCCAAGACAGCAGCGAAGGCGGTACGGCTGCCGGAACCGCAAGTAAAGTGCGCTTGGCGTTCACGGGCGATGTCTTGCTCGCGGCATCCGTTGAGAAGCTTATGCTTAGCAACGGGTACGATTACCCTTACGAGAAAGTTTTGAATTATTTGAAAGCGCCGGACTTCATGGCTGTTAATCTCGAGACGCCCGTAACTTTGCGAGGCACCCCGGCGAAGAATAAACAATATGTCTATAAGTCCTCTCCGGATGCGCTTCCGGCGTTGAAAGAGGCCGGCATCGACATCGTCAACCTCGCGAACAACCATACGCTGGATCAAGGGGAAGAGGGGCTGTTTGATACGATTGCCCATCTTGACGAGGCCGGCATCCCGAATATGGGCGCAGGCCGCGACGAAATCGAGGCGTTTAAGCCGGTTCTGCTTGAAAAGGGAGGCATAAGCGTCGCTTATGTCGGGTTAACCCGAGTCGTTCCCGTCGCTTCTTGGAAAGCGGGTAAGACTCATCCCGGCTTGGCGGAGACTTACGATTCCACGCGTGCGGTTGCGGCGATTAAACAGGCCGCGAAGCAGGCTGATATCGTCGTCGTCATGGTGCACTGGGGCATTGAACGGGAAGATTGGCCGAATAATGATCAGAAACGGCTGGCGCACGAATATATTGATGCTGGAGCAGATTTGGTTATCGGGTCTCATCCGCATGTGCTTCAAGGCTTTGAATCGTATAAAGGCAAATGGATTGCCTACAGCCTCGGCAATTTTATATTTAGCGGCATGAAGCCGGATAAAACGAAAGATACCGGCGTGCTTGACGCCGCCTGCGACGTGAAAGGCGATTGCTCGCTGAAGTTCCACCCGATGCGCGCTTCGATGTCACAGCCGGCTCCCCTTGCAGGCGAAGAGGGGAAGGCTTTATTAAAACGTCTGTCAAGCATTTCGATGCATGCTGCAGTTGATAAGGCAGGCAACGTTCAGCCGAAGGAGTGAAGGTGATGTTGAATCCGTGTGCCGCACACCGCGGCGCTTCAGGACTGGCGCCGGAAAACACCATGGCTGCATTCCGGGAGGCTCTCGCGTTTCCGTTCGTGCAGTGGATAGAGCTGGATGTCCAGCTGTCCAAGGATGGCGTTCCGGTTGTCATCCACGACGACTCGCTCAGGAGAACGGCGAAGGCCGCCGGACGGGTCCATGAATTTACCGCGGAGCAGCTTGGCAAGTTAGATGCCGGCAGTTGGTTTGACAAGTCGTTTGCAGGGGAAGGCATCCCGACGCTGCAGCAGGTAGCGGATCTGACTGTCGGCCGCTGCCGGCTCAACGTCGAGCTCAAGACGTACGGAGGCCGGTATCCCGGCATCGAGAAGAAAGTCGTTGAGCTGCTGTATAAGAACGGGCTGCAGCATGATTCCGTCATCACTTCGTTCGATAGGGAGGCGCTGCGTACGGTGCGTCAGCTGACGAATGAGGTGCGAACAGGTCTCATATTGGACGCTTCGCCTTGGACGCTGGCAATGGACTTGGAGAAGCTTGGCGCCACGTTCCTCTCCATCGGCTACACGCATGTTTCGAAGCCGTTGTTAGAGACCATGGCTGCGGCTAAAGTCGACGTCATGGCTTGGACGGTCAATGATGCGCCGATGATGAAGCGACTGGCCGGGATGGACGGCTCGCTCATGATCTGCACGAATTACCCCGACCGTTTCGGTCAGGCGAAGAATGAGTTTCAGCCATAGTTCGATCGGCAAAGACCGGCTGGTTTCGCACATGCGTGCGAACCGCCGGTCTTTTATCTATATAGGAATATTCAGCTACAAGATCATTTCGCGGCCCATGTTGGCCATCAGCAGGAGAACGTTCTTGAGATTTCGCTCTCCTCTGATTTTGGCGGTATAATTAATTAGGATACGAAGCAGCTCTTCAGGCGTTCGTTCATTTGCGGCGTTCACATAAGGAACGGCGGCTTCAGTTTATACGGCACTTTCAAGCATGAATCATCGATCGCTCTTTATTTTGACAAAAAGATTGATAGATCGACATAATTATTTACAACGTTCGGTGAAATTCTGCCTCCGGCGATGCAAAATATGGTATGTTATCCATAAGAAAGGAGTCGCGGTTCGCATGATTGATCTATGGGGGAACGAGTTAGGACGAGCTGCGGCAGGTCTCGTTGGAAGTTTGGTTGCCGCGGGGGCCGCCTACCGGGTTCGTTCATTATCCGCTACCGGCGCGGCAGCGGCGCTCGTGATGGGCACCGGCTTTGTTGCGCTTGGCGGGCCGTTTTGGTTCGGCACGCTGCTTGCCTTCTTCGTATCGTCATCGCTCTGGTCCAAGTGGAAGCGAAGGCACCGCAGCAAGCAGGCCGCTGAAGCGAAGTACGCGAAGAGCGGCCGCAGGGACGCCGTTCAGGTATGGGCGAACGGCGGTCTTGGGCTTGTGCTGTGCGCGGGATATGCGCTTTGGCCCGCGGCAGGATGGGCGTATGCGTTCGCGGGCGTCATGGCCGCGGTGAACGCGGATACGTGGGCCACGGAGATCGGCGCGCTCAGCCGCCGAGCTCCGCGGGCCCTGCTCGGCGGCGGGGCGGTGCCGCCGGGCACTAGCGGCGGCGTCACGCCGCTTGGCAGCGCCGCCGCGCTGGCCGGCGCCGCCTTCATCGGCGCCGCCGCGGCGCTGCTGCTCGCCGCGCCGCTGGCGCCGGCGGGCGTCTCGCCCGGCGTGTTGCTCGCCGCCGCGGCTTGCGCCGGCACGGCCGGCGCCTTCGCCGATTCGCTGCTAGGCGCGACCGTGCAAGCGATGTACCGCTGCCGCGTATGCGGCAGCGAGACGGAGCGCGCCGAACACTGCGGCGCCGCTGCCGTGCGGATCCGCGGCTTCGCCGGGATGACCAATGACGCGGTGAACCTCGCGTCTTCGGCCGCGGCCGGCTTGCTGGCGTGGGCCATCGGCTGCGCCTTGGGCTAAGCCCTCGCCGCAGGCGCGGCCTTGCTTAGCCGCACGCTCCACAGGAAGCGTCGGCCTTCGCCGCAGGCGACATATGCCGCTCGCGCCACTCGAGCGGCGGCTCAAGCCGCAGGCGCTGCCTTACTTTGCCTGCGTCCTTTAACCAACCTTAAGGCGAAAAAATCTATCCCTCGCGGCCCGAACAAGGTATAATCATTTTTATTGAATCGATTTTCTGGGCTATCGTGCCTATTAACTGTGTTTATGCAGGTTGACAGCCCGCTAATGGGCTAGTATCCTAACTCTGATAGAAAATATTTACAGAAGTTGAAAATGAAGATGTAAACGAATTCATAGATTTGGGAAGGAGAATGGCTGCACGTGAAGATCTATACGGCGGAATCGCCGACGATTGCGACAACGAGCCAGCCGCTGCTCAGAGCGGTCAATGTGAAACGCGTATTCGGCCGCGGCGACAATTCTGTAACCGCTGTCAAAAATATCAATCTATCGATCAATAAGGGCTCTATGATCGCGTTGAAAGGACGCTCCGGCTCCGGGAAGACGACGCTGCTGAATTTGCTCGCGGCGCTTGACCAGCCGACGGAAGGCGAAGTGTATTTCAACGGCCAGATCGTCTCCCGACTGCCGGAGAAGCAGCGCAGCACATGGCGCAGAACCAACCTTGGCTTGGTGTTCCAAGCATTCGGCCTTATTCCGCTCATGTCGGCTTACGAGAACGTGGAGTTCGGCCTTCGCATCGCGGGAAGCGACGCCAAGCTGCATAAGGAACGCGCCGAGCAGGCACTGGAATGGGTCGGCATGAAATCGCGCATGAAGCACCGCCCGCCCGAGCTCTCCGGGGGAGAGCAGCAGCGCGTCGCCATTGCCAGAGCAATCGCCCACCGGCCGGTACTGCTGCTTGCGGACGAGCCTACGGCAGAGCTGGACAGCCGAATGGGGCTGCAGGTCATTAAAGTATTCCGCGACCTCGTGGAGAACCTGGGCATGACCGTTGTTATGACGACGCACGATCCCGGCATTATGGAGATCGTCGATCATGTTATTGCATTGGAGGATGGAGAGATTGTCTCAGAACCTAACGCCTAAAAAGCGCAGAAGACTGTTTGTCCGGGAGGCTGCCGCCGTCATGGTTGCGGCATCGCTGCTGTCCGGCTGTTCGCTTCTGCCTCAGAAGCAGGTCGTCCTGCAGCCGCCGCTCGTGCAGCCGGCCGCTGAGAAAGTAGATGCCATTGATGTAAAGAAAGCAACCATTGAGCGCAGCTTTACGGGAGCGGCGGTCGTCGCTTCGAGCAAGACCGTGCCGCTCTTTTATAAGGAAGGCGGCCGGTTGAAAGCGCTCCACGTTCAGCTTGGCGATCGAGTGGAAGCGGGCAAAGTCGTAGCCGAGCTCGATCTGGGCGATTTGGACCTGCGCGTCAAGCTGCAGGAGCTAAGTCTTGAACGGGTGCGGATCGAATATAACCGTGCAAGACAAAGCGGCGTTACCGGTACGGAACTGCGGATGAAAGAAATCGATCTGGAGCGCGAGCAGCTGCTTTTGGACAACATGAACGAGCAGTACGAAGCCGCCAAATTAACATCGCCGGTCAGCGGGGTTGTCACCTACGTGGACGCGAAGTCTCCGGGTGATGGCTTGAACGGCTATACGCCGCTTGTTTCGGTATCCGATCCGAAGCAAATTTATTTGGTTTACACGGCTGATGACCCTAAGCTAATTTCCGGCATTCAGCGTGAAATGCCGGTTGATATTACGATTAACGGGAGCAAGTACGAAGGCAAAGTGCTTCAATCGCCTTCGGACGCACCGATTACGCTGAACAAAGAGATCGACGAACGCAACTCGAGACTGCTCTACATTCAAATGAACAAACCCGACGAGTCGATCGAGCTCGGCCAATCGGCCCAAATCCATATCGTGCTGGAGAAGAAGGCAGATGTCGTCGTGATTCCGCGCAGCGGCCTGCGCACGTATTTGGGCCGCACCTACGTGCAGTCGCTTGACGGCGACCGCCGCAAGGAGATCGACGTACAGCCCGGCATCATGACCGCTACCGAAGTAGAAATCGTCAAAGGCTTGGAGCCGGGCATGAAGGTCATACTGAATAACTAATTTCGGCGGATGAGAAGAGAAGAGGTGAAACGATGGCAATATGGACGATGATTTTTCGTAAAATGGCGAAGAATCGTTGGCTGCAGCTAAATTTATGGTTCGGGCTTACGATCTGCGTTGCCCTGTTCAGTTCCATGCCGCTATATTCGCATGCGATCTTGCAGCGTACGTTATTTAAAGAGCTTCAGCAGCTTCAGAAGGATCAAAATATATATCCGGGCTCGCTCCGGGCTTCGACCTCGGTTTCGGGGACGAGAACGTTCGACGAGAATAAATCGTTGATCGCCAAAGCGGACCGATACATGAACGGCGCGCCGCAGCGACTAGGTCTTGATGCGCAGTCCTACATCATAACCCGCGCTACGCAATCGTTCAAGGTTTTGCCGGAGGACGCATCCGAGCGCGAGAAAAAAGAAATGAGCGTGACCGGCAGCATCCGGACCGTGTCCGATATCGAGAAGCGGGTTCGCATCATCGACGGCCGTTTGCCGGATCCTAACCGCAACGACGGCATCTACGAGGCGCTCGTAACCCAAAAGTATATTATCGATCTGAAACGTGACCTGGACCACGTCTTCGTTTACACGAAGAAGGATACAGGCGAGCAGCTGCGCATTATGCCTGTCGGCATCGTGGAGTCCAAACAGGATAATGCGTATGACCAATTCAATGTGGAATCCTACAATTCGTCGTTCTATATTCCATATAAGAAGTTCAATCAGGATTTCATCGAGAATGAAAGCTTGCTGAAAATATCGGTGCTTGCTTGGCAGTACTCGCTGAACTACGAGCAAATGAACATCGACCATATCGATACCTATCTCAGCCAATACAAGGCGATGAACAATTACTTCAACATGCGTCTTGGCATTGCCTCGGTCGACATGCCGGCCAAAAATCCGATCGCCACGTATACGGAGAAGAAAGACAAGCTGGATATCATGCTCTGGTCGCTTTACTCGCCGGTCATGTTCCTGCTGGCCTTTTATCTGTACATGGCCGCGAATCTCATCATCGAGCGGCAGAAGACGGAGATTTCCGTTCTGCGCAGCCGCGGCGCGAGCCGGCTTCAAATTATGTTCGTCTTCCTGACTGAGAGCCTCCTGCTCGGCGCGTTGGCGCTGGCAGTAGGACCATTCATCGGGGTTTATTTTACGAAAATATTAGGGGCTTCGAGCGGCTTCCTGGAGTTCGTGCAGCGTTCCTCGCTCGATGTCGTGCTCAACAGCTCTTCTTATAAGATCGCAGCCGCTGCCGTTGCCGGTTCCATCATTCTCATCCTGATTCCGGCGTTTCTGGCTACGCGCGCTTCCATTGTCGGCCACAAGCAGCAAATGGCGCGGGGAAGCAAAATGTCTTTCTGGCATAAAACGGGCATCGACGTTATTTTGCTGGGCGTTGCCATCTATATGCTCTACGGCTTCAACAAAAGAATGGATGATCTGAAGGCGCTCGCCCTGGATCCGAACGCTATCCAAGTCGAACCGCTGCTGTTCTTTATGCCGGCGCTGTTCTGCCTCGGCACGGGACTCTTGGTGCTCCGCGTTTATCCTTGGCTGATCAAGCTCGTGTTCTGGATTGGCCGCAGATGGTGGACACCGGCATTGTATTCCACCCTTCTGCAGATCAGCCGATCGTCTTCGCAATACTTGACGATTAAGGTGTTCTTGATCATGACGGTCGCGATGGGCCTTTTCAGCGCCAATGCCGCCCGCACGATCAATGGGAACATGGAAGATAAAATCCAATATACGACCGGCTCGGATATCCAATTGTCCGTCCATTGGGATAACGATAAGCCGCCTCCGCCTATGCCGGGTGCTCCTGCGATGGTTAACGCGGATGATAACGGCGCGGCACAAGCGCCGAAGGTGGTTACGTATACGGAGCCTTCGTTCATTACGATGACGGAGCTTGCCGGAGTCGAAACGGCAGCGCGCGTTTTCCGCAAGGATGATGCCAACTTCTCGGTGAACGGCCAGAACGGCGGCACGACGCTGTACGGCATCGATACGTTAGATTTCGGCAAGGTTGCTTGGATGCGCGGCGGTTTGCTCGACTATCCGATCAACAGCTACTTGAATCTGATCGCATCTAATCCGAAAGCGGTGCTCATCTCCAGATCGCTTGCCGACAAGTACCAGGTGAAACCGGGCGATCCGATTTCGGCCAAGTGGGCCGGGCTCGACAGCGCCAACTTCACCGTGTACGGCATAATCGACTACTGGCCGGGCTGGAATCCGCTGCCGCAAACCGGCAACGAGGAAGATCCGAACGTCAGACTTCCGAATTTGATTGTAGGCCATCTCTCTTATATTCAGAATCACCTGGCGCTTGAGCCGTACGAAGTATGGATTAAGCTGAAGGAAGGCGCGACCAGCGCGCTAATCTATGACGATTTGGTGAAGAAGGAAATTCCGGTCGAGAAGCTCGTCGACGCGAATCAGCTTCTGATCCGTTCGAAGAATGACCCGTTCCGCCTGGCGATCAACGGCGTCATGACGCTTGGCTTCGTCATTTCGATGATGATCAGCTTCTTCGGTTTCCTGCTGTTCTGGGTGCTTACGCTGTCGGGAAGAACGCTTCAATTCGGCATTTTGCGGGCGATGGGCATATCGTTTATGCAAATTATCGGTATGCTGCTAAGCGAACAGCTGCTCACATCGGCAGCAGCGATCCTGTTCGGGGTGCTGATCGGCAATGCGGTAAGCAGCCAGTTCGTTCCGCTGTTCCAGCTGTCCTTCAACGCGACGGACCAAGTGCCGCCGTTTGAAATTGTCCGCCAGTTAAGCGATTACGTACAGCTTTACAGCGTCGTCGGCATTATGCTTACGATTGGGCTTGCAGTGCTCGGCATTCGGGTATCGCGTATGAAAATTACGCAGGCGCTGAAGCTTGGGGAGGAATAAGTCATGATTCATTGCGACGGGCTTGTCAAAATATATAAGACGGACGATTTGGAGGTTGTAGCGCTTCAAGGGCTTGACCTCCATGTCGAGTCCGGCGAGCTGATGGCGATCATCGGCAACAGCGGCAGCGGGAAATCGACGCTGCTCAACATGCTGGGGGGGCTCGACCGCCCTTCCGCCGGCAAGCTGCTGGTCGATAACAAGGACTTGCTCAAATTCACCGAGCGCGACTTGGTCAAATATAAGCGCGAAACGGTCGGCTTCGTCTGGCAGAACAACGCGCGCAACCTGATTCCATATTTGACCGCGCTGGAGAACGTGGAGCTTCCTATTCTGCTGAAGGGCCGCAGCAAGCGGCTGCGGGCGCTGGAGCTGCTAGAGGCAGTCGGGCTCAGCCACCGCATCAAGAACCGGCTGAGCGAGCTTTCCGGCGGGGAGCAGCAGCGCGTAGCCATCGCCATTGCGCTGGCGAATGAGCCGAAGCTGCTGCTGGCCGATGAGCCGACCGGCTCGCTCGATACGCGCATGTCCAACCAGATTCTGGACCTGTTCCGGCAGCTGAACCGCAGCATGGGCATTACGATCGTTATCGTTACCCACGACCCGCTGCTGGCCCGGAAGGTGGACCGCGTCGTGGCGATCCGCGACGGGAAAACCTCTTCCGAAATCATCAGGCGTCAATCCTATGCCGAGGAGCTTGCCGCAATTGAAAGCGGCGTAACGATCGAGCCGGAGGAAAGCCACGTGGAGTATGCGGTTATCGATAAGGCAGGGCGATTGCAAATTCCGTCAACCTACCTGCAGACAGATGAATTCAAAGAGAAGAACAAGGTTAGAGTAGAGATGGAAGAGGGCCGGATTATTCTATATCCGCCCGAAGCGAAATAAGGAGTGAACATTGCAATGCCGAAAGTGGTCATTTTGTCCGGAAGTCCGAATCCGGTTTCCCGGCTGAACGGCATGACGGATTACGCGGAGGAGAAGCTGCGCGCCCTCGGCTGGGAAGTGAGCGCCCTGCACGCCGCTTCGCTGCCTGCCGAGGATCTGGTGCTGGCACGCTGGGACAGTCCGGCCATCAAAGCAGCGAATAAGCTCATTGCCGATGCGGATGCGGTTATCGTCGCAAGCCCGGTGTACAAAGCATCTTTCACCGGTGTGTTGAAGACGTATTTGGACTTGCTGCCGCAAACCGGGCTTGAAGGGAAGGTCATTCTTCCGCTCTTCATCGGCGGCACGATCGCTCACCTGCTGACGATCGATTACGCGCTTAAGCCGGTGCTTTCCGCGCTATATGCGCGTCATGTATCCAGTGGCGTTTATGCGGTTGATTCCCAAATTCAGAAGACGGATGAGGGCGGCCTTAAGATCGACGAAGAGCTGCTGCAGCGCTTGGACGCCGCGATCGCTTCCTTCGCCGAAGCCACGGAGCTGTTCGGTTCTCTGCGGAAGCCGTCTCAAGCTTAATTGATAAAGAAAAGAGCAGCCAATCGGCTGCTCTTTTCTTTATATCTTCTTATGAAGTCAGCTGCTCCATTTGTTCGATCAGCTCTTCGAACACGCTCATCGCTTGCTCGATCGGCTCCGGACTCGACATATCGACGCCGGCTTTTTTCAAGATATTGATAGAGAAGTCGCTGCCGCCGCTCTTCAAGAAGCCGAGGTAGCGTTCAACGGCAGGCGCGCCTTCATCGAGAATTTGCTTCGAGAAGCTCGTTGCCGCGGAGAAGCCCGTCGCGTATTTGTACACGTAGAAGCTCGTATAGAAATGCGGGATGCGCGCCCATTCCATTTCGATGTCCTTATCGATAACCATCCCGTCGCCGTAGTAGAGCTTGTTCAGGTCATAGTAGATTTTGCTGAATTCCTGCGGCGTCAACGAATCGCCTGATTCCGCACGCTCGTGGATGATTTTCTCGAACTCGGCGAACATCGTCTGGCGGAACACCGTCGTCCGGAACTGGTCGGCGTAATAAGTCAGCAGATACATTTTCTCCTTCGGATCCGTCGACTTCTTCAGCAAGTAATCCATCAGAAGCGCTTCGTTGAGCGTCGAGGCCACTTCCGCAAGGAAGATCGTATATTGCGCGTCACGGTAATCTTGATTCGTGTCGGAATAGTAGGAGTGAAGCGCGTGGCCCATCTCGTGAGTCAGCGTGAACATGCTGTTCAGGTTGTCTTTATGGTTGAGCAGAACGTACGGATGCGTGCCGTAAGCGCCCCAGCTGTAAGCGCCGCTGCGTTTGCCTTCGTTCTCGTAGACGTCGATCCAGCCTTTGTCGAAGCCTTCCTGCAGCACGGACAAATAAACTTCGCCGAGCGGCTTTAAGCTCTCTTTGACCGTTTTCTTCGCTTCATCGTACGTGATATCCATCTTGAATTCTTCGACGAGCGGCGCGAATAAGTCATACATATGCAGATCATCGAGCTTCAACAGCTTCTTGCGCAGCTCCATGTAACGGTGCATGAGCGGCAGATGCTTGTGAATCGTGCCGATCAGGTTCGTGTACACTTCCTTCGGAATGTTATCGCCGTAGAGCGACATCTCAAGCGCGGAAGGATACTTGCGCGCGCGCGAATAGAACAGGTTCTTCGTCACGTTAGCGCTCAGCGTGGAAGCGATCGTGTTTTTGAGCTTGCCGTAAGTGTCGTACATCGCTTTGAACGCGCCTTCGCGAACGTCGCGGTTTTTGCTTTCGAGGAACTGTATGTACCGGCCATGCGTCAGCTCGATTTCTTCGCCGTTTTCGTCCTTCACCTTAGGGAATTTCAAATCGGCGTTGTTCAACATGCTGAAGACCGTTCCCGGCGTCTGACTGATGTTGCCTACCTGTGCGAGCAGCGCTTCCTCGGACTTCGAGAGCACATGCGCCTTCTGGCGTTTCATCTCTTCGAGCGTATGACGGAATTTCGCCAAATCTTTGTTGGCGATCATCGCTTCCAGCGCTTCATCCGATAGGCTCAGCACCTCCGGCGTAATGAAGGACAGCGCTTCGCCGGTTTCGACGCTCAGCTTCTTCGACTTGTCGGAGAGCGCCTGGAAGGTCGGCTCGGCCGTATCCTCGTGATGCTTCATGTTGGCATACACATAGAGCCGTTCTACTTTAAGCGAAAGCTCGTCCTCCAGCTCGAAGCACGCCTTAAGCTGCGCAGGATCGGCTAATTTGCCTTGGTAGGCTTCGACCTTCTTCATTTCTTCCTTTGCTTGCGCGTATTCCTTGTCCCACGCGGATTGATCCGCAAAAATATCTTCCAGCTGCCAGCGGTGCTCGGCTGCCGTCTCGGAACGCTTTGGTAATTGGCTCATAGGAACCCTCCTCGCATGATGGTTGGTAGATGTGGCGGAATCTGCAGTATGGGGCGCTGCAAGCTGCAAGCCCGTCGTGCTTGCCTGCAGCATGGCGAGCGATAATAGAATCGGCAGCCATTTCACGTTAGAAGTCACCCTCCCCGAAAGGTAGTGCCTCTAGTTTAGCCCGGCAGCCGTTCCGTTATGTCCCCATCGTTGCCAAACTGTACACAATAAGGAAAAAGGCAAAAGCAATGAAGACGATCGCTGCGATGGCGAGACCTCTTCTCATGCTGGCGGGGATGCTGTTCCGCTGCATAATAATGACGATCCCGAGCGAAAATGCCGCAATGATGAAAATAATCGTAGCTGTACTATCCACTTAGGCGTATGCTCCCTCCGCACAACCTATGCAGGTTGATCCTTGGATATGTTCGATATGCAGGATGAATTTTCCTCCTGCGGGCAGTCCGAGATTTTAGATTGAACGGAATGCTTGCATAATGGCTTCCAATTCATCCTCGCGTCCTACGAAATCGGCAGAACGGAAGCGGTTCCCCGCCCAATGAAGCATTTCGGGACGGCTTACGAAAGTATGGCATTCCTCGCCCCACTGATCGCTGATTTCGCGCACGATCAGAGTCTTGCCTTGAATCTCGACATTCAGCATATTGTATTTATCTGTTTTATAAACTTGAACCTTCTTAAACATAAGGACCATCCTCCCTGTAATAGCGTGCTGCTTCAATCCATGATAGCCATAAAATGGGGTAGAAATCAAATGTTTTGCATGGTAGAATATGGCATCGGCAGCGATGCTGCCGACAGATGAGCAGAGCGGAGTCAGTAGGGCATGAACCGAGATGAGACGAGAAGAGGAGAGGATGTCTATGAGTACCGGGTATCCGCAAGTTGGAGTGGCAGTCACCTGCAGGAGCTTCGAAGAGTACATGCTGATGTTTGATTTGAATGAGAAGGATTTAGCCGCCGCTGGTTCCTTTTTGGATATCGCAGGCGGCGCGTCGTCTTTCACGGCTGATGCGCACGCCCGCGGACTGGATGCCCATGCGGTCGATCCCCGTTACGGGCTTGAGCCGGATCGTTTGATCCAAGAAGCGAACGAAGAGATCGGCGTATCGGCGGCAAAGCTGGCGCAAGTGAGCGACCGGTACGATTTCAGCTACTATGGGGATCTCGAACGGCATCGTGCCGGCAGAGAGGCATCGCTCGCCAAGTTTACCGCGCATTATAGTCAGGCGGATATTCGAATGCGCTTTTACAAGGATGGACGGCTGCCGAATCTACCTTTCGATAAAGACCAGTTCGGTCTGGTGCTGTGCAGTCATTTTCTGTTTTTATATGAAGAGCAATTTGATTACAGCTTTCACCTGGCGGCGGTGCTCGAGATGATGAGGATTTGCAGGCCGGGCGGCAGCGTGCGGATCTATCCGATCATGTCGTTGAAATGGAAGCCGTACTCGTATCTAGAGGAGCTTCAGGCCGCGATCCGGGCTGAAGGCGCGGAGACGGGCTATTTTCGATCCAAGCTGCCATTTTTTCCTGGATCAGAGCTTGGTCTTTTTGTCAACCTTTAATTGCAAAAATCTCCCATGGAGTATATAATAAAGCAAGTCGCCCGGTTTTACCGGCGCGCTCATCTTTAGGAGGTTGTTTAATTTGAAAGGAACAGTAAAATGGTTTAACGCAGAGAAAGGCTACGGCTTTATTCAAGTTGAAAATGGCGAGGACGTTTTCGTTCATTATTCCGCAATCCTAGGTGAAGGCTTCAAGACGCTGGATGAAGGTCAATCCGTTGAATTTGACATTACGCAAGGCAACCGCGGACCTCAAGCCGCTAACGTTACGAAGCTGTAAGCTGCAGCTTCCGGCCGGAAGCTTCATCATAAGCATCTTTACACCCCGACAATCCGTTGTCGGGGTTTTTTATAACGCGAAAGGAGGGACCGTGTGGAAGCGGCCCGGCTGCATAATCAGACGATCTATATCGAACGTGAACGGAATGAGCTTGTTACGAGACGAATGAACGCGGAGCAGATCAATGCTGTCTTCGAGCACAAGTATCGAATATTCTCGCGGGAAAAGGGTTCGTTCCGGTGCGGCTGCTGCGGAGAGCGCGTCGTGATGGTGCTTTATCGGGATAAGGCGCTATTTCGCCATTATAATAGCGAGCAATGCGCAGGCGAACGGAACTATGCGACGTATTTGGCCGGACGCGAAACGCTGCAGGAAACATCATTGAAGCAGGCAGCCGGCAAAGAAGTGCTTCATCGTGCGTTCATGCTGGCGAATCCCGGTCATTATACAGTGGAGGAGGGCTACCTATTCCGCAAAGAGCTGCGTTATGTCCCGGACTTCATCGTAACGTTTCCAAGCGGCGAGCAGTGGGCGATTGACTATATCGCGAAGCTGCGAGGCGACAGCGCTTTTCGCAAAAAGATCGATAACCGTCTTCGCTGCTACAGCGAACATCGCTTGAAACCGCTGTTTTTGATCGATCGCTCCTATTTGGCCGTGCATGGCGAACGAGATATTTCGTTCAACTATTCCGAGTCTCGAATGGCGGTCCCGCATAACGACTATTGCAACGCTTGGGAACAATACATAACCGGGCAGTCGCTTGACCAAGAGCTGTACCGGAACTATTTCGGCACATCGGCGGTAAACGTGCAGTCATTGCTATATATCGATGTGGAGTCTGAAAAGGGACATTTCGCCAGATTCCTGCATCTATCGGACAAATGGGGGGAGCTGCTGTTCGACCCATGCGAAATGCCGCTAGACCAGCTGCTCTCCGTAGACGAGAGGCTGCTGCGTACGTCGGGCCGTTACAGCTTCAGTTTGTATGCGGATGAAGAATCTTTTCTGATGTATGTCTATACCGATGGATTGGAGCGCCGCTTGCAAACGTTCGAGGAAGAGAATGAACGGAGGCGGATCGAGGAGGAGCAAGCGAAACGGGCTCATCCTTCGGCCGTCGCCGTACAGGTGCGCGCCGATATCGACAAGCTTCAAGAACTGCTGCTACGCTGCCAAGTGTCGCCAAACCGGCCGATGTACCCGTCTTTGGAACCGAATCTCGCCAAAGCCGAGGCGTACATCGCCCTCTATCATGAAGGCGGCGAGCTAGCGGAATCGCATTACAGAAGCGCCTTCAGCATCCTTACGAATATAAGCTACCCTCTGCTTGGGGAGTAGCGAACGATCGGAAAGAACAACCCCCTTTGCTGCATGAGCAAAGGGGGTTGTTCGAGATGGGAGGATAACCTACCCATCCTGGTCTCGGTAATGCTTGACCAAAAATGCAGCCGAAGCGATGAGCGCCAGCACCGTCGCAAGATGGAAGAAGGCAGCCTTGCCGAACTGCTCGTAAATGGCGCCGCCGGCCGTTCCGCTGATCGCGCCTGCGAAGCCGCTCCAGACAATTGCGTAGACCGCTTGCCCGGATGACCGGTACTCATCCGGTATAATTCGGGACAGATAACGAAGCGCCGTTACCATATAGATGCCGAACGTGATGCTGTGCATCGCCTGGATCGGAATGATCCATATCGGCGACGTTATTTCGCTGATCAGCCAGAACCGCAAGGCGTACATAAGGCTTGCGATGGCGAGCAGCGGCAGTTCTTTGAATTTGTGACCGTATTTGCCGAGCAGAAACAGGACCGGTATTTCGCTGATCGACGAGATCATCCAAGCGATGCCGACCAGCGAGTTATCGGCGCCTAGTCCGCGCAGCGTAACGGCTAAGAAGCCTTCGTACATCCGATGCGCGATCGATACGACCAGCACAATGGCGAAATAGGCGAGGATGCTCGGCTTGCTGAGAAGCTTGAGAAAGCCGGAGAATTCGATTTTGCGTTTCGGGCCCTGGTAGTCCTTGAGCGTGAAGGAAAGCAGCAGAGCCAAAGCGATTGAGCCTGCCGCCAGCGGAATCGTCGCCTGCGAGCCGGTCCATTTAAGCAGCTGCCCGACCAGGAAGGCCGAGAATGCAAAGCCAAGGGATCCGAATACGCGGATGAGCGCATACGGCTTCGACGTAAACTGGCTGGACAAAAGGATCAGGCTGTCGCTGAGCGGGTTGACCGGCGTCTGAAAGAAGTAAAAGGCGAGCATGATGAAGCAAACGATGACGAATGCATCCGTCGTGAACAGCAGCGATACCATGACGAGCTGTCCGAACATGAGCAGGGTCATGATTTTTTTGATCGTCCGGTACTTATCGCTGGCCGTGCCGAAGATGATATTGGCAAAGATCGAAATAAACGGCCCGGTCGAGTAAATAATGCCGATCTGGCCTGCCGTATATCCGCGGTCTAGAAAATAAAGCGGAAAGTAGGATACGACAAGCGCCTGCGTGGTGTAAATGACGTACATGAACAACCGCAGCATGAACACTTCGCGCGATACCGACGATGCCTTGGAGGCGGCGGCAGCTTGCGCGGATTCATCTGCGATTGAAGGACGTATGGTCTCGCGTATTGTGCCCATGATGATTTTCACTCCAGATCTGCTGCTGCTTGCCGCGGCATGAATTTGGTCCCTTGTCCGATTCTGCGGATGGCGATCGCGATGAACAAGCACTCGGCCGCAACGCCGATGGACTGCGCCCATGCTCCGATCGCGCCGTTCCAGCCCGGCGTAAACAGGATGCAGACCGCCGCAGTCAGCAAGGTGAACAGCAGGTTAGCCGACTGCGAGCCGACGACGACACGGGTTTGCCCGCGCACCATGATGATGCCGTTGCCGACATCGAGCCAAGGCAGCGCTAGCGCGAGCAGAACGAACGGCTGCATGGCGCGAATCGTTTCAGCTTTGAGCTTGCCTTCGACGCCCATGATGTGACCGACAATAAACTCGCCCGCCGGCGTGAACGCAAGGAGGCTGACGAGCACCGTAGGAACGAATCCGAGCAGCAGCGTGAACTTGCGCACGGCGCCGGGATCGGTCCGATAGAAGTTAAGGACGATTTGATGAAAATAGGTAAAGAAGCTGAGCGTGAGCTGCACCAGACTGGCTGCCAGCGCAAAGGAAGCGATCGACAAGGCCGCATCGCTTGTTTTGCCGAGCAGCGCATTGATGGACGGCCCGATCCAAACGGCGATCAGCGTGGAAAGAAGCATCGGCCGGTAAAACGAGAAGATCTGTCTGCCGCTGCCGATCTCATGGCCTTCCACACGTTCCGGCATGCTTCTGACGAGCGATGAGCCTTCCAAGTAGCTGACGAGCGCTTCGATCATCATCCCGGTAAGGAAGATGATTGCCCCGACCGTTCCGCTGTTCACGCCTTGATGCATAAAGTAGAGCGAGAGGCCATACATGCCGATCAGCCGGAGCGCCATGCCGATCGTCAGCCATTTGGTCCGCATATTATAAATGATGACGCCGTGATACAAGCAGCGGATGCCTGAGAATATACTGACGAACATGAGAATCTGATAAACGTTCACGATATCCGGCACGAGCGCATCGTCCGCTCCGAACAAGCCGCCGAATATCCACCTGCCGAGCGGCGTATAGCAAATAATCATGCCAAGGAGCAGGATAGAGGCGAACACGAGCTGCCCCACCCGCAGCATGGCGCGAAAGGATCGCTTGTCGCGGACCAGCGCTGAGCAAGTTTGACGGAGCAGGACAGCGGGTCTCTCCGTGATGATCAATAGACTCATCGCAAGGGCATAGCTGGCGATGACGACCTTTTGGTTGGCGGCATGCGTCAGCGTGCTGTTAATGATGACATGCGAAATGGTTACGAGAGAAGCCGAAAGGCCAAGCGGCAAAAAAAAACGCCATAGCTGTCCCATAGACACAGAGCCAGGCTGTTTCCTCATAGAGCGTTCGATCTCCTTGTAAACAATATGTAAACAAGTATAGCATATGGGGAACAAGTTTTCGCGCTGGATTTACATTCTATGAAATGGTACATTAATGGATGGAGGTTTTGAGACGTGAACCATTTTTTTACGTGGAATGACCGGCTTGGAATCCCGCTGCCGACACTCGAGCAGGAGTGGGAAATGTTTAGCGAGGCAGACCGTACGGCGATCGTGACCGAGTGGGAGATTATTCGCGGTACGATTCCGGATCGCGTCTTCGCCCTAGAGGCTGATATTAACATGAAGCAAGCCCAATTGTTCGAGGAAGAGAGCTTTGAACGCTCGTGTACCATTAATTCCGATATCGCCGATCTGGCGAGCCGGATTAATGATTTACATATTTGGTACCGCACGAATCAAGAGATTGAAACTAAGCGCCATTCCTAATATATAGCGGAGTGGAAGAAGGAGGGCGCACATCGATGCAGCTGTCAGCTTTGGCCCGCCAAATGCCGCAATCGCCAATTCAATTAATGTACCGGGTATATAAGTATGTACTGCCTGAAGTCAGGGCGGAGCTTGCGAGGCTGCGTGCCATCGCCATGCAAATTCCGGACGAAGAATTGAGAACGCAAGCGCTTGCGAGCATGACGAGCAAGCAGTTTCACTGCGAAGGCGGAGGCATTTACGCCGCCGCTAACTTAAGCCGCAGAGATATTCTTGTGCCGCTCATCGTTGCTTTGCAAACGATCAGCGATTATTTGGACAACCTGTGCGACCGCAGCACGTCTCTCGATGCCGACGATTTTCGCCTGCTCCATCAATCGATGCTGGATGCGGTCGATCCGGATGCGCCGCTGCGCGACTATTACGCGCTGCGCGCGGAGCGTGAGGACGGAGGCTATCTGCATGAGCTAGTCCGCACCTGTCAAGCCAGCATCAGGCAGCTGCCGTCGTATGCGGCCGTGCAGCCTTATGTAACGGAGCTTGTCGGCCTCTATTGCGATCTGCAGGTTCATAAGCATATCGTGAAGCATGAACGCGTGCCGGCGCTGATGACCTGGTGGGAAGGGCACCGCAGCCGCGTGCCTCATCTGAAATGGAATGAGTTTGCAGCCGCTACGGGGTCGACGCTCGGTATGTTTATGCTCTTTCTTGCCGCATCCGACGAGGCATGCGGCACGCATGATGCTTTGCGCATTCGCAATCACTATTTCCCCCATATTTGCGGTCTTCATATTATGCTTGATTATTTGATCGATCAGGAAGAGGACCGGGTAGGCGGAGATTTGAACTTCTGCTTCTACTATACCGATCAAAACGAGCTCTTCGAGCGGATCGGCGGTATCGTGGAGCAAGCGAGAGAAGACGCGGACAGGCTGCCTGCTCCGAGGTTTCACCGGATGGTGATCGAGGGCTTGATTGCGCTGTACCTGTCCGATCCCAAAGTGCGAAACCAACAGGACGTGAAGCGCGTCTCGAAGCGTCTCATGCGAAAAAGTCCGCTCACGCGGTTGTTCTTCTGGGGCAATAGCGTGGTCATTCGTTTGCGTCAAGCTTAATCAAGTGAACCAGGAAAGCACAGATAAAGAATGAGGAGTGGAATGCAATGTCAGCAGTAAAATCGATTGCCGTTCTTACGAGCGGCGGAGACTCTCAAGGGATGAACGCGGCGGTACGCGCCGTCGTCCGCAGCGCCCTTTATCATGGTCTTGAAGTTTATGGCGTTCAACGCGGCTACCAAGGCTTGCTTAATAACGACCTGCGCCGGATGGATCTTCGCAGCGTAGGCGACATTATCCAGCGTGGCGGAACGATTCTCCAAACGGCGCGCTGCAAAGAATTTATGACGCCCGAAGGCCAGCAAAAAGGTGCTGAGGTGCTGCGAGAGCGCGGCATCGACGGCCTCGTCGTCATTGGCGGCGACGGCTCCTACCAAGGCGCCAATAAGCTGAGCAAGCTCGGCATCAAGACGATGGGCTTGCCGGGGACGATCGACAACGATATCCCGTTCACCGACTACACGATCGGCTTCGATACGTCGGTCAGCATCGTAGTCGATGCGATCAATAAGCTGCGCGACACGATGACTTCGCATGAGCGCTCTTCGGTCGTGGAAGTTATGGGCCGTCACTGCGGCGATATTGCCCTATACGCAGGTCTTGCAAGCGGTGCGGAAACGATTATCGTGCCGGAAGTGCCGTTTGACCTCGATCAAGTGGCAAACCGGATGAAAGAGAACTTCGGCTCCGGCAAACGCCACAGTATCATTGTCGTGGCGGAAGGCGCGGCGACAGGCGAAGAAATCGGCAGAGGCATTACCGAGCGCTGCGGCATGGAGCCTCGCGTTACGGTACTAGGCCATATTCAGCGCGGCGGCACGCCGACTCATAATGACCGTATCCTTGCCAGCCAGCTCGGCGACTTTGCCGTGCGCAAGCTGATGGAGGGCGATTCCGGCAAAGCATGCGGCATGATTCGCGGCGAGCTGGTCGTAACCGATATCGATAAAGTGGTGAACACGAAGAAACCGTTCAATATGGATCTCTACAACCTAGCTCTTCGTTTATCCCAATAATTTGATCGTAAGCCTTATATGAGCGTCTCGGCAAGGGGGGCAGCATGCCCGGTCGAGTGCCCGTATAAGGCTTTTCTACTCATACATGCAAAGGGGGACACAGCGATGTTCTTGTATAAAATCGAAATCGAAATGGAAGACACCTCGGCGCATCTTATTCTGCTCGCTGAGACTGACGAGAAGGCGTTCTCGGTTGTCGAGAGCCATGTCGCTCGCCACTACATCAAGATGCCGGTGCTGAAGTCGGTCGCGATCGTGGAGAAGAAGCGGACGGAAGCGGGCTCCGGGTATTTAATCCCTCATCAGTAAAATGCTGTATTGACCAAACATACAAAACATACTATTATGTATGTAAAGTTATGGTTTGGAAGGGGACTTTTATTATGCGCATTGCGATTATTGCAGGCAGTAACCGGGCACATTCGACAAGCACGATGCTTTCGCGTTATATCGGCAAGGTCATAGAATCGGAAGGGCATGAAGTCACGTTGTTCGATCTGCATGTGCGGCCGCTGCCGTTCTACGGCAGCCACGAGGAAGCCGATCCGCAAGTAGCTGCCTTAAAGGAAGCGGCGCTGCACAGCGATGCCATCGTGCTTAGCACGCCAGAGTACCACGGAAGTATGTCCGGCGTGCTGAAGAACGCGCTCGATTTCCTCGGCGGCGATCAGTTCGACAGCAAAGCCGTATTGTCCGTCAGCTCCGCAGGGGGCGCGGTAGGCGTTAGCTCGCTGACGCAAATGCAGGCTATCGTTCGCAACATGCACGGAATTAACTGCCCGGAATGGATATCGATCGGCGGCGCGAGCCGTCAATTCGATGAGGACGGCACGCCATCCTCCGCGGACGTCAAAAACCGTGTGCATCGCACCGTACCTTACTTTTTGAAGCTGGCGGCCAAGCTGCGCAAATAAAATCAAACGCTCTGCAAGCACCCGGCTTGCAGAGCGTTTTTTGCGTTTATTTAGAAGTTGGCGTCCGCCGTGTAACGGTTGTTTGCATTCCATAATAAGTATTCATGAATGCCGGTATCGTTCAATGCTTTAATTTGCGCGTCCACTTCGGCCTTGCCGTATTTGATATAATGCCCTTTGCCAAGCCAGCTAGCGGTAAAATCTTGTATCCAAGGCCGGATAATCGGCTTGTAGGAACCGATCGGTTTCAACTTTTTGTGCGTGTCGAGCATGGCGCCTTTGATGGTGGCATACGGATTTTTGTCCGGGTCCTTCACATTAAACCACCCTGTGCTGTAGTGGCTCGGATAAACCATTGGCGAGATGACGTCCACATGCTTCGATATTTTCACGAAATCTTGACCGATGCCTTCGGCGGCCGGGACGGAGGCGGCATAGCCGAAAATATCGACCGAAACGCGTACGCCGAGCGGCTCCAGCTGCGACTTGGCGTATTTGACGAAGGCGGCGATCGTATCGACCCGCTTATCCTTGGTCTTGTTGAATACAAGGGAGTCGGCTTTCTTCTCGAAGCCTTCCGGGAATCTGACGTAGTCGAATTGGATTTCCTTAAAGCCGAGCTTTACGGCTTCCTTCGCGATGGCGATGTTATAGTCCCAAACTTCTTTCCTGTACGGATTGACGAAGCTGTCCTTCTTGCCGTTCTGCCAGACCGATCCGTCATGGCGGCGGAACGACAGCTCCGGGTGACTGCGGGCGAGCACCGTATCTTTGAAAACGACGATCCGCGCGATCGGATAGACGTTATGCTTCTTTAAGCGTTCCATCATCTGACTGACATTGCCGATATATTTCTTCGGCTTGCCGAGCTTGAGTAGTTCAGGGTTTTGGGTCGGGTAAGTTATGTAGCCGTAATCGTCTTTCACGTCAATGACCATGCTGTTAAGGGCCGTAATATCGAGGAGCTTCAATAACGATTCCATTCGGGAGCCTCCGGCGCTGTGGGCGGTGACGTATATGCCCTTTATTTCCGGCGCATCAGGCTGCGGGTCGTGTTTGACATAAATGGTTCCCGGGGATGTACCTGTTCCGGTCTGAGCCTCTCCAGGCTTCGTTTGATTGGGCTGAGCGGTACCGTTTGGCAGCTGTTGCTGCTGCGCCGCCGGTGCGGTCATTATCGTTGTAAGCAGCTGCTGAGTCGAAGCGGACTGCGGACCGGTCTGCGCGCCTGATCCGGTTAATACGTGAAATAACAATAATAAGGCTGAAACGATAACGTCCATAGCTGCTCTCTCCCCGTCTGCCAAGTCAGTAAGATTATAATTCAGTTTCGGAAGGCGGCACAGAGGTATTTTGTAGGATTTTGAAAGAAAAAAGCTGGAACAGGAGCGGAGTCTGCGATCATGGATCGGAACCATGATTCCCACGCGCAGCATATGATCCAAAAAAAAAGAACGAGAACCGTAAACTCGTTCTCGTTCCAACTTCTCTATTGCAGCAGCACTTCTCTTTGATGCTCGCAAATGCTTTGCTGAACAATTTCCATTGCGTCTTCAGGCTCTAGCAATGCCAGTCCATCCCGCAGCACGATATTCAAATTCATTTCCCGCTCCGTGAGGAAAGGCACTAACTCTGGTGCTAGCTTCTCCACAATCTGTAATAGTCTGACCGTTTCCATATCCATGAAGCATCACCCTTTCATCGTAATGGAGGGTAAAACGTATGGCACGAAACTAAATCAACGGGATAGCTATATTATAACAGCAGGGAAATGAAAAACCTAGTGCAAAGCGAATAATTTCCATTTTTGCCGGGTGCCCGATTTATCGGACCGGTCAACTTTACAGCGTAGGCTTGCGGAAATCGCCCATCACGCCGACCGTCTCTACAATATTTACGAATGCGCGGGGATCCGTCTTCGCGATAATTTTGCGCAGCTGGTTCAGCTCGAAGCGGGTCGTTACCGTCATCAGCATATCTTTTTCCTCGTTGGTGTACCCACCTCGGGTTTTCATGCACGTGACGCCGCGGTAAAGCGGAATCAGCGCGGCTCGCATCGCCTCGGCCTCGCATGTGATGATGAATGCGGTCACCTTGACATGCTTGATATGTATGAGGTCGATGATTTTGCCTGTCGTAAAGATCGACAGCAAGGAGAACAGGGCGATATCCCAGTTCTTCGTGAGCAGACCGAGCGCTGCAATGACCGTGCCGTTCAAGCCGAAGATGAGCATGCCGATCGAAATGTCACGTTTACGCGTAATGATCGCCGCAACAATGTCGAAACCGCCGGACGAAGAGCCTTCGCGAAGAGCTAGTCCACTGCCGAAGCCGACGATGACACCGCCGAACACGGCGCCGAGCGTCAAGTCCGCCACCAGCGGCTTGGCCGGAATCAGCTGCATGAAGAGCGTTGTCGCTGCAACCGATACCGAGCTCCAGCCGACGAACCGGAAGCCAAGCACGCGCCAGCCCCAGATTAAAATAGGTACGTTTAGAATAAAATAAAGCCAGCCAATATTCAGTCCGGTTGCATAGCCTGCAATCATCGTGATACCGGAGACGCCGCCGCTGATCATCTTATGCGGGATCAGCAGCTGATTAAATCCGAAAGCGATCAGCAAAGCGCTGATCAATGTGAATGCTGCGGTTCGTGAAGTTCTCATGACTGTTCCACCTCGGCAAATTTTGACCACATGTTGCAGTGTATCAAATCCAGTTGGATATTGTCTAACGAAAGAAATGATGTTAGTATATGTATTTAGTGCTTAGTGGTATTCTGAAATACAGTTGTGCTATAATGAGCAGTATATTTTCTGTAGGATGCAGATAGAAGGAGATTGAAACAGTTTGAAAACATTTGCTGAATTCGGCTTGGAACCAAAGGTTCTTCAGGCCATAACTGAGCTTGGATTTGAGGAATCGACACCGATCCAATCCAAAGCCATTCCAATTGCGCTTACCGGCTCCGATATGATCGGTCAAGCTCAAACAGGAACGGGCAAGACTGCAGCCTTCGGTATTCCGCTGGTAAATAAAATTCCAGTAACCGAAGACCGTATCGTCGCATTAATCATGACCCCGACCCGTGAGCTTGCCATCCAGGTTTCGGAAGAAATCGGAAAGCTTACCCGTTACAAAGGACTTCGTTCGCTGCCGATTTACGGCGGTCAAGAGATCGGTCGTCAAATCCGCGCGTTGAAGAAGCGCCCGCAAATCATTATCGGAACGCCTGGCCGCTTGCTCGACCATATCAACCGTAAAACGATTAAACTGGATGATGTCCAGACGGTGATTTTGGACGAAGCGGACGAAATGCTGGACATGGGCTTCATGGAAGATATCACGTCCATTCTTTCCCTCGTACCGGAAAACCGCCAAACGATGCTGTTCTCGGCAACGATGCCGCCGAACATCCGCAAGCTGGCTGACCAATTCTTGAAAAACCCTGAGCATGTATCGGTCATTCCGACGCAAGTCAGTGCCCCGACAATTGATCAAGCTTACATTGAAGTGCATGAGCGCCAGAAATTCGACGCGCTTAGCCGTTTGCTTGATATGGAATCGCCGGAACTTGCAATCATCTTTGGTCGTACTAAACGCCGGGTAGACGAGCTGAGCGAAGCGCTGCAGAAGCGCGGTTACTCCGCTGATGGCCTGCATGGCGACTTGTCCCAAAATCAACGTGACAACGTAATGCGTAAATTCCGCGACGGCAGCATCGACGTGCTCGTAGCAACTGACGTAGCGGCACGCGGTCTTGACGTTTCGGGCGTATCCCACGTTATTAACTTTGACTTGCCACAAGATCCTGAGAGCTATGTACACCGGATCGGCCGTACGGGCCGTGCGGGTAAAGAAGGTACGGCATGGTCTTTCGTAACGCCTCGCGAGCTGGATCACATGCACTTCATCGAGAAGGTGACGCGCCACAAAATCGCGAAGAAGCCGCTGCCGAGCATCGCGGAAGCGATCGAAGGCAAACAGCGCGTAACGGCTGAGCGCATCTTGGATGCCATGGAATCTGAGTCGGTTAATGAGTTCAAGGCGATTGCAATTCAATTGCTGGAGCAGTACGACTCCGTTAATCTTCTGGCGGCTGCGATTAAGCTGATTACCGGCGAGAAGAAAGACGTGAACATCGATCTTACGCCGGAAGATCCGATTCGCGCGAAGAAGCGCAGACCGGATGTCCGCACGAACGGACGCCGTTTCTCCGGCAGCTCATTCGGCGGCGGCAACCGCACAGGCAGCGGCCCTCGTGGACGCGGCGAAGGCGGCAGCCGCGGCGGTTACGGCGGCGGCGGCTACAACCGCGACCGCGGCAGCTCCGGAAGCTACAACCGAGACCGTGACCGTGACGGCGGCAAAGGCCGCGGCGGATACAGCGGCGGAGGCGAAGCTCGCCGTTCCCGTCCTTCCACTGACGAATAAGCAAGCATAACACCGGGGCTTCTGTTTAGCCGAGCAATCGGATAAATAGAGCCCCTTTTTTATCGCTTGTTTAAAAGAAGCCGCACGTTACAATGACAAGCAGGATGAACAGTACCAGAATGATCGCGGCAGACGTGCCATGACCTGCATGACCTCCCACTGGCAAGACCTCCTCGGCATTTGTCTTGGTTGTCGATCACACTATAAGGTATGCGTATGGGTCAATGTCGTTTAGACGTCTGCCCACATTCCCGAAAATGGGCGTTGGCTTTCTGCGGCAGTCTATATTATAGTAAACGTAGGTTAAAATGAAATCGCTTGCTAGGAGGACTTGCTACAATGGAAATGAGAGGCATGATGGGCGGGTTTTATAAAATCTCGGAATGGATTATGCGCTTATCGGTAACAAACGTGCTTTGGATCATTTGTTCCTTGCCGTTTATTTTTCTGCTGCTCCCCGTGCTGTTTGCGCAGAACAGCGATCAGATGCTGAGTTACTTCATCGTATCCGGCGTCGTGGCTCCATTCACGCTGTTCCCGGCTACTGCGGCCATGTTCGCGGTTGCGCGCAAGTGGGTGATGGGGGAAGTGGATGTGCCGCTTCTTCGCACATTCTTCCGGAATTATAAAGACAGCTACAAGCAAAGCATGATCGGCGGCATTTTATATGTGGTGCTGTTCACGATTCTGATCGTCGATTTCCGGGTATATTTAGTGAAATTGCAATCGTTCCAGATCGTTTCTTATCTGTTTATCGCCCTGTTTGCGCTGTTGGCGGTATCGCTGTTCAACTTCTTCTCGATGGTTGTTCACTATCACATGAAGACGATGCAGCTGATCAAGAACGCGCTGCTGCTGACGATCGGCCGTCCGCTACGTTCGCTCTCAACTGTTATCATGTGCGGTTTCGTCATCTATATCAGCTTCAGCTCGCCAAAGCTGATGTTCCTCGTGCCGTTCTTTACGGGTAGCGTCGTCGCGATGATCGCCTTCTGGAATTTCTACGCGATCTACATGAAGCTTCAGCAGCAAGCGGAGAAGGCCGCGGAGGCTAGAGCGGAAGAAGAGCGCAAGCGTCTGGAAGATGAAGCATTGCTGCCGCATACAGAAGACGGTCAAAGCTCCATTAAATAGCGGCGGATGTCACGTTTACTTTTGCCCCTGTTCCGTCTATAATAAGCAATACATCCTGCGATGTTCGTTACGGCTTATCACTTGTTTTGAACCAATGGCTGTTTTAAGGGAGACTAATATTGAAACGCGGCTGACATGCCCTCGAAAAGGGATCTCAAAAACGTTTCTGCGGCCACCCACCTGCGAGAGCGGGTTCAGAAACAAGCAAGCTGGACGGCATGGCGGGTTACTTACGAAGCGAAAAGGGGGCAACCCCTTTTTTTTATATCTCAAACTATGTTATTATATTTCTTAGCGTACATAGAAGTTGGAGGAGGAGATTACCTTTGTCTTTGAAGCGGTCCTTAATCGGGTTGCTGCGCAGTCACGAGTTGACTGGCGATAAAGCGAAAGATCCGTTACTGAAATCCCATTATTACAAGTTGTCCCGGGAGAAGGCGTGGGAAGAGGTTGTCTCCACACTAAAGAAGATGCAAGGCTATAAGGTGCTTCATGAAGTGCAAAATGTCGGCGAAATCGTACTTGAGAGGCGTACGGTTACCGGCCGTACCATGGATATTACCGTATCCGTCATTAACGTGAATCCGGTTACGGCTGCGGTTGATATTTATTCCGCGTCGCGCGGCTCCTTTGGAGATTTGGGCTCTAATTACCGTACCATTCTAGATATTTATCGGACTCTCGATAAGAAGCTGGCTCAATATAAAACGACCGGCGTATAATAACGAGAAAAAAGCGAGGAAGGGAGTCCCTGCCTCGCTTTTGTTATACGTAAGGCTGTAAAAGCCTCCGTATCGGTATGTAGCTTATACGAGTGCTTTCAGAGCGTTAAGCGCATTCTCGTAGTTAGGGTGCTCCGTCATTTCGCCCAGCACTTCCACGTATTGAATCGTATCGTTGCTGTCGATTACGAAGATCGAGCGCATATCGAGGTTAAGGTCCTTGATCAGCACGCCGTATGCTTCGCCGAAGTTGTTGTTCTTGTAGTCGGAAAGCATAACAACTTTATCTACGCCTGCAGCGCCGCACCAGCGAGCTTGCGCGAACGGAAGGTCTACGCTTACCGTCAGCACGACAACGTTGTCGCCGAAAGTAGCGGCTTCTTCGTTGAAGCGGCGAGTTTGCGCGTCGCATACGCCTGTATCGATGGAAGGCACTACGCTGACAAGCTTCACTTTGCCGGCAAAATCCTTCAAGGATACGACTTCAACCAGCGATTTGTTTAATTGAAAATCCGGCGCTTTGTCACCGACTTTCAATTCCGGGCCAATCAGAGTAAGCGGGTTGCCCTTCAGCGTGGCAACGCCATTACGTTCTTGTGCCATTTAATAAACAGCCTCCTCAGGATAGAATGGTTCCTACCAAATTATTATACCTATAATGAATTGCCATTGTCCAATAGGAGCGTAAAGGAGACGGCTATGATCTTTCTTCGCTATGAAAGCTTCCGCAGCTATCTGCGGCTATATCCGGTCACCGCAGCCATTATCGCCATAAACCTTGCTATCTATATTGCGGACCGTTACATGCTGGGTGGCATTTTGCTCGAGCGCGGCTTATTCTACAGCTACCGCGACGACAATTATTTCTCGCTCGATGAGCCTTGGCGGTATATTACGGCGCAGTTTCTTCATTTAAATTTGTCGCATATTTTCTTTAATATGTTCGCGGTATTGGTATTTGCTCCGCCGCTTGAGCGGATGCTCGGCCATGTGAAGTACTTGGCGTTCTATCTGCTGTGCGGGGTCGTCGGCAACCTATTCAGTGCGATCGCGGATTCTTCGACGGCGGGGGCGGGGGCATCCGGCGCTATATACGGCGTCTACGGCGCTTATCTCTACTTGGCGCTGATGAAGCGCTCCATGGATCCGGATTCGCGCAAGACGGTTTATACGATTTTGATATTCGGTATCTTGTATTCGGTCTTTGCGCCGGGAATTGGCCTGTGGGCACATATTGGCGGCTTGTTTGCTGGATTCGTCCTTGCGTATGTGCACGATTGGTTTCTCATTACAAAGCGGAAACGCCGATATCATCCATAAACAGCAGCAGTTATATAAAGCAGAAGAGGGGACGCTAGTGGAGCTTCGTCAATTATATTATTTTGTGAAAGTGGCCAAGAAGGAGCATGTCACGAAAGCGGCGGAAGAGCTGCACGTGGCACAATCCGCGGTCAGCCGACAAATCCATCAGCTGGAGGAGGAGCTCGGCGCGAAGCTATTTCTGCAGAAAGGGAGAAATCTGCAGCTAACTCCGGTCGGGGCGCTGTTTCTAAAGCGTGCAGAAGTGATTCTGGCCGACTTGGAGCGTTCAATCGTGGAAGTACAGGAGTTTCTCGATCCGGAGAAGGGGGAGATTCGGCTAGGATTTCCGCACAGCTTGGGCATCTCGCTTATCCCGGAGGTTGTGGCGGCCTTCCGGAAAGTAAACCCGAACGTGAAATTCCGCTTCAAGCAAGGCATGTTCCCTTCGTTGATCCAAGATGTCATGAAAGGCGAGGTGGATCTAGCCTTCGTCTCGCCATGCCCGGAGAGTCATCCGCATGTCACCGGTCAGATCGTGCTGACGGAGGAGCTGTTTGCCATCCTGCCGCCGAACCATCCCCTTGCGCAGGAGGATGCGATTGAATTGATCCAGCTGAAGGACGAGATGTTCGTGCTATTCAGCGAGGGCTACTCGCTCCGTCCGATCGTATGGGATGCTTGTTTGTCTGCAGGGTTTACGCCGCAGATCGGGTTCGAAGGCGAAGAGACCGACACGATCCGCGGACTTGTCGCTGCGGGTATGGGTGTCAGTCTGCTGCCGGAAATGGCGCTGTATGCCTCCGGCCCGCTTAAACCGGCGAAAGTGCGCGTGAAATCGCCGCAATTGACGCGGACGATCGGACTTATTTACCGGTCGAATGAGAAGCTGCCGCTTGTGGCGAAGTCGTTTCAGCGGTTTCTGCTCGATTTCTTCTCGTGCAACAAGTTTCAGAAACAATAGCTATCTAGGAGGCCAACCAGAACGATCTGGTTGGTCTTTTTTATTTAGTCGAAGATGAGGCTCTTGCAGCGAGAGCTGTACTCGGCACGGTTGAACCTTGGCTGCAAGGGGATACTTGTACTAAGTTATCCAATGATGCGGCAGAAGGGAACTAGTAGATATGAGCGCGGAGCGGCGGCGAAACAGGCAGCAGAGAATTTTCATCGTACTAATCGGACTCAGCGCGGTGGCGCTTCTGTTTGTCCTGCGGATCGGCTGGCTGCAGCTAATGCCGTCGAAGCCTGCGAGCGCGACCAGTGCCCATTGGAAGCAGGAGTCCGTTGCGCAGCGGGAGCGTGGGCTCGTGCTGGATACGGGGCGCGGCGATTTCTACGACCGGAACGGATTGCCGCTTACGGGAGAGACGTATGAAGCGTTGGCCGTTTTTCCGCTGCAGATGAAGGCCCGGGCTAGCAGTCCGCACGAGATGGCGAAACTGGCCGCTGCGCTCGGCGTTCGGCAGGATGTACTGGAGCAATGGATGCAGGAGCTGAAGGAGCCGGCCTTCTGGCGGAAGGACGGGGAGGACAAGCCTCACCGGCTGACTGCGGAGGAGCTTCGTTCCATTCGCGCGCTGCACATAAACGGCGTGCGCTTGCTGCCGTACCGGAACCGTTACTTGTCCGCATCCGGTATCAAGCATGCCATAGGCTATGTCAGCCAGCATCCGGAGCTGCTTCGAGCCGATTACGGCAAGCGGCTGGAGAAGCATACGATGCGATTGACCGATCAGACGGGCGGTTCGGGGCTGGAGCGGTCCTTCGACCGGCTGCTGCAGGGTACGGGGCCGACGACGGTTTCCTATTTTACCGACGGAACGGACAAGCCGCTGCACGGCCTGGACTTGAGGCTGACAAGCCCGAGCAATCCGTATTATCCGGTTAAAGTGAAGACGACGATGGATCTCGGGATACAAAATCGGCTGGAAAAGTACATGGACGGCAAACGATTGAAGGAAGGCGCAGTCGTTGTGCTGGATGCGCAGAGCGGCGATATCGTCTCGATGATTTCGAGGCCGCAGCTTCCGCAGGCAGCATCCATTGACGCTGGAGGGACGGATGCGGCGAATCATGCGGTACGGGCAGTGACGCCGGGCTCGATCTTTAAGCTGATTACGGAGGCAGCGGCGCTCGAAGCTCGGGTGACGGACGACCGGGAGCAGTTTTATTGCAGCGGCGATTACGGCCGATATGGCCTTCATTGCTGGCGAGAAGGCGGGCACGGACATGTGACGTTGCAGGAAGCGCTGGCCGGTTCCTGCAATGTTGTTTTTGCAACGCTCGCCGAACGGCTGAGCGCAAGGCAGATTCTCGTCACCGCCGATCAGCTCGGGATCGGGCGGCAGGTCGGGTGGAGCAGCAAAGGCGTGTTTGCGCCATTAGGCAAGCCGCTGCGGCAGTTTGCGGAGGAAGAAGCGGGAATGGTGTTCACAGGGCTGTCCGCGGTCCGTGACGGGGGCCAGCTTGCGCAGACCGGGATCGGCCAGCGGGACGTCATGATCTCGCCGTTGCAAGCGGCGAATCTCATTGTCACTCTGCTGCATAATGGCCGTGTGCAAGAGCCAAGGCTGGCGAGCGAGATTCGATATGCTAACGGCCAACTGCTGGCGAAGCTGCCGAGGCATGCGGCTGACTCGCAATACGGGCGTATTCATGCAGGAACGGCTCGCACGCTGCTGCGCGGCATGGAAGCGGTGGTCGAGTATGGGACAGGACGCGCAATTAGCGAAGGAAGCTGGGCGGTAGCCGGCAAGTCCGGTACCGCCCAGATCCGAAGAGAAGGCGCTCAGCGGGTAAATCAATGGTTCGTCGGGTATGGGCCGATCGAGGAGCCGCGTTACGCGGTGGCGGTATTGTCGGAAAACCGCACGCCCGGCACCTCCAATCAAGCTGCGATCCTTTTTCGGGGAATTATGGACATTCTGGCTGAACTGTCAAGCCAAAAGCGCTAATCCGCAGCCTTGTCCTGCTCGGCCGAAGCAGACTGTTGATCGAACTCGCCCTTCGGCATACGGATCCACCTGTGGAAATAACGTTGATCATAGAGCGCTTTGATCAAAATCATGAGAATCGGCGACAGGATGACACCGGCGATTCCGAATAGCGAAAGCGAAATAATCATGAAGGCAAGCATCGTGAAGGCGGATACGCCAAGGGTATCGCCCGTGATTTTTGGCTCGAGAATTTGGCGCGTCAGGACGACGACCAGGAACAGGCAGCTGAGCCAGATCGCCAGCGTTGTATTGCCTACGATGAACAAATAGATGATCCAAGGAATGAACACGGTTCCGACGCCGAGCAGCGGCAGCACATCGAAGAAGGCCGACAGCAGGGCGATGGAGAAAGCATTGGACACGCCGAGCAGCAGCAGCGCCACGAAGATGACGACGAAGGTAATGCTGATGAGCTTGCCTTGCGCCTTCAAGTAGCCGGCGATGCCCGAAAATACGTTCTCCCGCAGAAAGAAGAACGCCTTCTTGAACGTATTCGGCGTCTTTTCCCGCGCGAGCTGTTTCCATTCCTTTATCTCCAAGCTTAAGAAATAAGCGAGGATAATGCCGATTGTAAAGTTAATCATAAAGGTGGAGAACGATTTCAAATAGTTGCCGAGCGAGAACAGAAACGATACGGCTAAATTCGATCCCCAATTCGTAATATAGCCGAAGATATCTTTCGCCTTCGCCACGACGTCCGGGGGAAGCGCTTCGATCTTATCTTCAAGCAAGGATGCGTTTTTCTGGAATTGCTCGACGAGTATTTCCTGATAATGATTGAGGTTGAGGGCTAGTCCGGTAACCTGCGTCGTCACGACATAACCCGCCCCGACGAATGCGGCGACGATGACAAGCGAGAAGATGAGGACCGAAATACCGGAAGCGATCGATTTCTTCAAGCCGATTCTCTGCAGCCAACGCGCCGGCGGTTCGATAAACATAAAAATAATAAACGAAAGGAATATCGGCGTCGCAATCCGGTATACATAACTGAATACAAGCATGATCAGATAGACAGTCAGTATAATCAGTGCGATATCGAATGCGGTGCGCCAATATTTGCGATAGAAGGAAAGCATCGATAAGCTCCTTTGTTTGGTAATATAATACGACTTGGTATCCTGATTGTACTATATAATAACAGTGTTTCCCAACCGTTCTGCATGGAAGCATGAATTTTCTATTGTTTGCATCGTACGTACGCCGTAACTTCCGTAGCCGTTTTTGTCGATGCTATGATACAATGAAGGAAGGTATCTGGCATCAGCGGCACTCCCTTTTTTAATGGACAAGGATCGAAACTAGGGGTGGTGGGAAAACGTAACATGGAAAACTTCCTGCTGTGGGGATTTTATTTTTTAACTTTTTATGCTTTTTTACCCGGAATTATTAGTCGCACTTTTGGCTTTCGCGTATTTAAAAAAGGACGTGCCGAGCGGGAAATCGCCTTGACGTTCGATGACGGGCCCGATCCGGTCTATACGCCCCAGCTGCTTGATTTATTGAAGAAGCATGGTGCGAAGGCGACGTTCTTCGTCGTCGGCATTCATGCGGAGCGGCATCCTGAGCTGCTGAAACGGATGCACGCTGAAGGGCATGTCATCGGCATTCATAACTACGTGCACAAATCCAATTGGCTGATGCGTCCAGGCACGGTGAAGAAGCAGATTCACCGCACATCGGAAATCATTCGCCGGACGACCGGCGTTCGCTCTGCGTACTACCGGCCGCCATGGGGCATTGTCAATCTGTTTGATTTCTCCAACTTGGGCTATCTTCAAATCATCTTATGGTCGGCACTGTTCGGCGACTGGCGCAAACGGGTCGGGGCCGAGCGGCTGCTGAAACGGATGATGAAGAAGCTGCGTCCGGGCGAAGTGCTGCTGCTTCATGACTGCGGGGCTACTTTCGGCGCAGACGAGGTTGCGCCGGCCAACATGCTGATTGCACTGGAAGCCTTTCTGGAAGCGGGACGCGAACGCGGTTATCGCTTTGTCCATATAACTGAAATGATCGCGCTTTCCGATCAGAACCGGGGCAAGGCAAAAGCGCCGGCACCTGCTACGCACAGCTGGGTAAAACGGGCGATGATCGCATGCTGGATGGGCTGGGAACGGGTGTTTAACGTACTGTTTCGGGTTAAATCCGCAGGAGACGATTCCATCTTCCATCTGCGGCTCGTGTCGTATCCGGGGCGAACGTTGGAGCTGACGGACGGCAGACGCATTGAGCACAAGGATCCCGTAATTGAGCTTCACTTTGACAACCATAAGCTGCTGAAAATGATGACCGAGTCACGCTCGATGATGCATGTGGCGATCATGCTCATACGCGAGGTGCAGAAGGGGATGCCGAAGCTTGCCCAGCAGCTGACGGGAAACAAAGAGTATGAACATGCCAAAGGGTTGTATGGCGTCAGCATGATTAACCGCGGAGCGGAGCAGTTTGGATTCAGCGTCCTCCCGATTCCGAAAGGGTTGTTCGACGTTTCGACGCGCCTGTATCTGAAGCTGCTGCTTCGCGTATTGCACCCGTCGGGCAAGAAGAGGCTGAGCGAGCAAGGCTCGCGGCTTGATCCGCGCATTATCGCGATGTCGATGGAAGAGTTTTGGCATCGCTATGGAGCGGATGCGAATGTGAGTCCGCAATGGAAGGCGCCGAAACCGTACGAAGCGAAGCTGCATCAAGGAGCGCGCACAGGGCTTGCCCCAGCGGCGTACGATAATCCGAATCCGAGAGCCGGCGAGTTTACGCCTTAGCAGCCTAAAACAGCAAGAAGGGCGTCCCCATATGCCGGGGCGCCCTTCTTTGTTGTTGATCATCAGTAATTGATGTACCGTTCAAACACGGCGCCGAAGTCTTTCGATTTGTACTGCTTTAGTGATTCGTTCAGCCAGTTAAAGGCGAATTGATTGATCGACTTGAATTGTTCGGCCAGGTCGATTTCAGCTTTGTGGATCTGGCTGACGGTCGACGACGCCAGATCAAGGCTCTGTCTGGCGAAGCCAAGCGAAATTTCGTTCTCGTGCGTAATTTCGGAAATCTTGATCAGCGCTTTATACAGATCCTTGATTTCTTCGATATGCTTCTTGTGCACGTCGATGTTAAAAGGCGTACCGCCAAGCGTGAATTTGATTTCGACGTCCAAATCGACGGTGCCGGCCGTTTCAAGAAGAACATTGGAAATTTTGTGCGTGCTGTAATTATAACGGTGCAGCGTCCGTTTCTTGCTGACGGCGCTCGTGCCGTCGAGATGAATGAGCGCTTGATTCGTGAAGCAATATTCATCGGACTTCGATTTAATGAGGAAGTAAATCTTCTCGTTGTCCTCGTGAAGCACGTAATCGTCGGCATCGACTTTATCGTAGTTTTCCGGTTTAATGACGGAGCCTACGTCACTTAATCCAAGCAAATCAGCCGCTACTTTTCCAAACATGCTAATCCCTCCGTTAATTAAAAAAATCGCCCTGCGTTCAGACTGACATCTAGTCATACGCAGGGCGATTCTATTTTGTTTCAATTTCGGCGTAAAATTAATTGAATCGCAAAACGCCGCCGGTGCTTGCGTTCGTTACAAGGTGGGAGTAACGCGCAAGGTAGCCTTTTTGGATTTTGGATTCGAAGCCTTTCCAATTCGCGCGGCGGGCTTCGAACTCCTCGTCGCTGATCAGAAGATTCATTTCGTTGTTGTTCAAGTCCAGCTCTACAAGGTCGCCGTCTTGAACGAATGCGATCGGTCCGCCTTCGGCAGCTTCCGGAGAAACGTGGCCGATGCTGATGCCGCGGGATGCGCCGGAGAAACGGCCGTCCGTGACGAGACCGACTTTAGCGCCAAGCCCCATGCCGACGATTTGCGATGTAGGCGCGAGCATTTCCGGCATGCCAGGTCCGCCCTTAGGTCCTTCGTAGCGGATGATGACGACATGACCTTCTTTGACTTTGCCGTTCGCGATGCCGTGAAGCGCTTCGTCCTGCGAATCGAAGCAGATTGCAGGGCCTTTATGGTAGCCGCCTACGGATTTGTCAACGGCGCCGACTTTGATGATCGCGCCGCGCGGTGCGAGGTTGCCGAACAGAACGGCCAGACCGCCGCGCTCGCTGTGCGGGTTGTCCAACGTATGGATAACATCCGTGTCTTGAATGTCGTGACCGGCTACGTTCTCGCGAAGCGTCTGGCCGGTTACGGTCAGCATGTCGCCGTTAAGCGCGCCTTCTTTCTTGAACAGCTCGTTGAGGATCGCGCTTACGCCGCCTGCGTTGTGCACATCTTCGATGTGGTAGTCCGAAGCCGGTGCGATCTTAGCCAGGTGAGGTACGCGTGCCGCCACTTCGTTAATGCGCTCGATCGGGTAGTCAATGCCCGCCTCGTGCGCGATCGCAAGCGTATGCAGAACGGTATTCGTGGAACCGCCCATCGCCATATCCAGCGCAAACGCGTTGTCGATCGATTCTTTCTTCACGATGTCGCGCGGCTTCAGATCCATCTCGATCAGCTTCATCAGCTGGCGGGCTGCTTGCTTGACGAATTCTTTGCGCTCCGGAGAGACGGCAAGGATCGTACCGTTGCCCGGAAGAGCCAAACCGAGACCTTCCGCTAGACAGTTCATGGAGTTTGCGGTAAACATGCCGGAGCAAGAACCGCAAGTCGGGCAGCCGAACTGCTCGAGCTCTTGAAGGCCGGCATCGTCGATTTTGCCCGCTTGATAAGCGCCTACGCCTTCAAATACGCTGGACAGCGAAATCGAACGGCCGTCGGAGGTTTTGCCGGCTTTCATCGGACCGCCGCTGACAAGCATCGTCGGGATGTTGACGCGAAGCGCGCCCATAATCATGCCCGGCGTAATCTTGTCGCAGTTCGGAATGCAGACCATGCCGTCGAACCAGTGCGCGTTTACAACGGTTTCAACGGAATCCGCGATAATTTCGCGGCTCGCAAGCGAGTAGCGCATGCCGATATGGCCCATTGCAATCCCGTCGTCGACACCGATCGTATTGAATTCGAATGGCACGCCGCCTGCTTCGCGGATCGCTTCTTTAACGAGCTTGCCGAATTCTTGCAGGTGAACGTGGCCGGGAATGATGTCAATGTACGAGTTGCAAACCGCGATGAACGGTTTGCCGAAGTCTTCCTCTTTCACTCCGGCAGCGCGCAGCAAGCTGCGGTGCGGAGCGCGGTCAAATCCTTTTTTAATCATGTCTGAACGCATCTTGTTTGCCGCCATTTCTGTCCCTCCCAAAGTAAGTTCAATAAATTTTAGTCTATCACATTGCACTTTGAATGGCTAGCTTGTTCGGCCCCCGCTGGTGGTGGAATGAATATGCAGATGCGCGCTAATATTCGAGAACAAAACAGCATTGGATGACGCCAAAACCTGACATCGATATACATGGAATAACGATTAATCAGACTAAACCTTTCATTAAATGTTATTAAATATAACATAAAATGATTTACTTGCCCTGGTTTGCCCCGTATACTAATAGAAAACGAAGGAAGAGGTGCCATTATGCAGCTGACGGAACGCGAAAAAGAGAAGTTACTGATAACAATCGCAGCCGATTTGGCGCGCAGACGTCTGAACCGGGGCGTCAAGCTGAATTATCCCGAAAGCGTTGCTCTCATTACTTCCGAAATACTGGAAGGCGCTCGCGATGGCCTGACCGTCGCGCAGCTGATGGAGCGCGGGACGACCATTCTTACCCGTGAGCAAGTCATGCCTGGGGTCGCCGATATGATTCACGAGGTGCAGGTGGAAGCGACGTTTCCGGACGGCACGAAGCTCGTGACCGTTCATCATCCCATACTGTAGCGCTTTGAAAGGATGATCGCCTTTGATACCAGGAGAATACCGGACAGGACCCGGCGAGATCGAGTTGAATGCCGGACGCGGCACGCTGGAGCTGCTTGTCGCGAATACGGGTGACCGGCCCGTACAGGTCGGTTCGCATTTTCATTTCTTCGAAGTTAACCGCGCGCTGCAATTCGATCGCGAGGCTGCTTTCGGCATGCGGCTTGATATTCCTGCCGGCACGGCCGTGCGTTTCGAGCCTGGAGAAGAAAAGCCGGTTCGGCTCGTCGAGCTTGGCGGCAGGAAGCGATCCTATGGGCTAAACGCATTGACGAACGGTTCGGCGGTCCGCGGCCAAATGCCGGATGATGTCAGGAGCCGGCTTGCCGCTTGGAAGGGGGAGCAGGCATGAGCAGGATGAGCCGAAGCAGCTACGCCGCCATGTTCGGGCCCACGACGGGTGATGCCGTTCGATTGGCGGATACGGAGTTATGGGCGCGGATCGAGCAGGATTTTACCGTGTACGGCGATGAGTGCAAATTCGGCGGCGGAAAGGTGATCCGTGACGGCATGGGGCAATCGAGCGGCGCGCTGCGCAGCGACGGCGTGTTGGATACGCTGATTACGAATGCGATCGTCATAGACCATTGGGGGATCGTGAAGGCCGACATCGGCATCCGCGATGGCATCATTGTCGGCATCGGGAAAGCCGGCAACCCGGATATTATGGACGGCGTGATGCCGAATATGATCGTCGGCGCAAGCACCGAAGTCATCGCTGGCGAAGGTAAGATCGTCACCGCAGGCGGCATTGATGCGCATATTCATTATATATGCCCGCAGCAGATCGAGACGGCTCTTTCCTCAGGCGTAACGACGATGATCGGAGGCGGCACGGGACCGGCAACCGGCACGAACGCGACGACCTGTACGCCTGGCGCATGGCATATGCGCAGGATGCTGGAGGCTGCGGAAGCTTTTCCGATGAATATCGGCTTTACGGGCAAAGGGAATGCCTCCTTCATCGGTCCGCTCGTCGAGCAAATCGAGGCGGGAGCCATCGGACTTAAGCTGCACGAGGACTGGGGGACGACGCCCGCGGCAATCGATGTCTGCCTTGCCGCTGCGGACCTATTCGACGTCCAAGTCGCCATTCATACCGATACGCTCAACGAAGCGGGATTTCTGGAGGATACGCTCGCTGCCTTTAAAGGCCGGACGATTCATACCTATCATACGGAGGGGGCCGGCGGCGGCCATGCGCCGGATATTATCAAGGCTGCAGGGGAGCTAAACGTTCTGCCTTCTTCGACGAACCCGACTCGGCCGTTTACGGTCAATACGATTGAAGAGCATCTCGATATGCTGATGGTTTGCCACCATTTGGACAGCAGCATCCCGGAGGATGTGGCGTTTGCCGATTCGCGGATTCGTCCGGAGACGATCGCCGCGGAAGATATTTTGCACGATATGGGCGTATTCAGCATGATCAGCTCCGATTCGCAAGCCATGGGCCGCGTCGGCGAAGTCATCATTCGCACATGGCAAACAGCCGACAAAATGAAACGCCAGCGCGGTCCGCTCGCTCCCGATACGAGTGCGGAGGCGGACAATTTCCGCATCAAGCGCTATATCGCCAAATACACGATCAATCCCGCAATCACGCATGGCATCTCGCATTTGGTCGGTTCGATCGAGCCCGGTAAATTTGCGGATTTGGCGGTATGGAGCCCGATGTTTTTCGGCGTGAAGCCCGACTTGGTTCTTAAAGGCGGGAGCATCGCTTATGCGCAGATGGGGGATCCCAATGCTTCGATTCCGACGCCGCAGCCCGTCTTCGGCCGGCCTATGTTCGCCGCATACGGCAAAGCCAAGCATAGCAGCTCCATTACTTTCGTATCGCAGGCTGCCTATGACAAAGGCATTGCGAAGGAGCTTGGACTCTCCAAACGAATCGAACCGGTAAAAGGCTGCCGAAAGGTTACGAAGAAGGATATGATTCATAACGATGCCACCCCAGTCATTGAGGTGGATCCCGAAACCTATGAAGTCAAGGTCGACGGCGTACCGGCTACCTGCGAGCCAGCTGATGTGCTCCCAATGGCGCAGCGTTATTTTTTGTTCTAGGCAAGGTAAGGTGAGAACATGACGGTTCATGAACATGATGCGGCGCATCGCGGCGCGGTACCGTGGCTGGCTCTTCAGCAACTGCTCGATTCGGCGCTGCCGATCGGGGGATTTTCCCATTCGTTCGGACTGGAAACGCTTGTACAAGAGGGGGCACTGGCGACAAGCATCCAGCTTGAAGCTTATGCGGCGTCTATGCTGCTGCATAGCTGGTCGACGGCGGATGTGATGGTGATCAAATCCGTTTACCGAGATGTGCCGGCGAACGGATATCCATCCTTGTGGGCGGTAGAACGTCTCGTTCATGTGCAGCGATCCGCGATCGAAACGCGAAGCGGGATCGAGAAGATGGGGCGAAGGCTCTTGCAGCTGTTAACCGCGCTCTATCCCGCTCATGATTGGGCTCCGCTCACGGAAGGGTTAAGGTCGAAAGCCTGCTTCGCTACGCATCCGCTCGTCTTCGGTTTTGCTTGCCAACGTTTAGGAATACCGCTTGAGCAGGCTGCGCAGGGCTATATGTACGCTTGCATCGTGACTTGCATCAACAGCGCGCTTAGGCTTATGCCGATCGGTCAGACGGAAGGGCAAACGATTATCGCCCGGTTGACGCCCTTGACCGCGGCGGCGTGGCAGAAGGTGGCCGACATGGAGCCGGAGGAGGCATACAGCCATATGCCGTTAAGCGAAATCGCGATGATGAGGCACGAAAGTTTGTATTCCCGTTTGTTTATGTCGTAAGATCGGTATCCATTCGCTAAGGAGGAATGTGCGATGTGCAAAGGACAAGGTCATCATCACCATGTGTGGGAGCAGCCGGCTATTGATCGCATAGGCGCAAGGCCGGTTCGCGTCGGGATCGGCGGACCGGTCGGTTCCGGAAAGACGGCGCTCGTCGAACGGCTCGCCGCTGCGATGAAGGATAAGTACAATCTCGCCGTCATCACGAACGATATTTATACGAAGGAAGATGCACGGATATTAGCTGCGTCGGGCGTGCTGGCGGAGGAGCGCATCATCGGCGTGGAAACGGGCGGCTGCCCGCATACCGCCATTCGCGAGGATGCGTCAATGAACTTCGAGGCGGTCGATGAGCTGACGAGCCGATTTGACAATCTAGACCTGATCTTCATCGAGAGCGGCGGCGACAATTTGGCGGCTGCCTTCAGTCCGGAATTGGTCGATCGGTTCATCTATATTATTGACGTCGCGCAAGGCGAGAAAATTCCGCGCAAAGGCGGACCCGGCATCATGCGTTCCGATTTGCTCATCATTAATAAAATCGATCTGGCCCCTCATGTCGGCGCTAGCCTTGAAGTTATGGAAGCCGATACGAAACGGATGCGGGGCGAGCGCCCATATGTCTTCTCCAACCTGTTCGGCGGCGTTAACGTAGACCGGATCGTTGCCTGGCTCGAGCATGAGCTTGCCCACGCTCATGGACATGAGCATGACCACAGTCACGATCACCATCACGGAAATGCACATTCGGCAGAGCATCATCGACACTTCTAGTCTGGAAGGGCAGCGCATTTCGCAGCTTCGGGCGGCGGTAGAGAAGCGGGAGCGGGGAACGATTTTGGCATCGAAGTATCATACGGCTCCATTAAAGATCGCTAAAGCTTTTCCAATGGGTGATGCACTTGGCGTCATCGTTATGGATGTGTCTCCGGGGCTGTTAAGCGGCGATCGCTACGAGTTGCAATGGAAAATCGGGCATGAGGCTCATCTTTTCTTGACGAATCAGTCCTTCACCAAAGTACATCCTGCGCCTGATTCAATGGGGGGCTCTGCCATCCGGCAGTCATTCGAGCTGGGGCGGAATGCGATCGTGGAATCTATGCCACAGCCTGTAATGCTTTATCGCGATGCTGTGCTGGAGAGCGAGACGGTCGTCCGCTTGGAAGCGGGCGCGGTTTGGATGGGCGCAGAGGTACTCTGTCCGGGAAGGACGCTGCGCGGAGAGCGGTTCGCCTATCGTTCCTATAAGAACCGGCTAAACGTGTATGATGGGGAAGAGCTGATCTACGCCCAGCGTCAGGTGATCGTACCGGAACAGCAGCTTCTGTCGGCACCGGGCTGCTTAGCGGAGCTGACCCATACCGGCGTTTTCTACGCATTCTCCGACCGTATTAAGGCTTGTCATGCTGAATGCGTTCGGTCAACCCTTGAGGCGATTCCGAATCGGAGCGGGCATCCGATCCAATGGGGCGTTTCCCTTACCTACAAGCATGGCCTTGCGGTCATGGCCGCCGGCACGGCGGCTTGGCTCATCCAAGAGGCGCTGGCAGCAGTTTGGCGAATGCTTCGAGAGGAAATGCTTGGGCTTTCGCCGATTTCGTTTTAATTGGAGAAATAAGCTTCTTTCGTTATGCCGAAATAGTCGAGATCCTCAAAGTGGTCCCATTTTCGAATATGCTGTTTGAACGTCCCTTCATGTTTCAAACCGGCTTTCCTTAAGACGGCGCATGATGCAGGGTTCTTCGTCATTGCGGCTCCGAGGATCCGGTTTAATTGCAAAGCTTCGAAGCCGAATCGTACGATCCGCGTTGCAGCTTCGGTTGCATAGCCTTGTCCCCAATATTGCTTACCCAGCCAATACCCGATTTCGGCTCGTCGATGCTCGGCGCTGATGGTCAAGCTGATGCAGCCCATGACCTGCCGGCTGGCGGATTCAACAATCGCGAACGTATAGCCGTGACCGTGCTTGGCGGCGTCCTTGCGAAAATCGATCCAAGCCTCTGCGGCGCCGTCAGGATAGGGATGCGGAAGCGAAAGCGTTGTTCGGGCAACTTCGTATTGTCCGGCAAGCGATTGCACAATGGCGGCATCTTTCCGCTCAAAAGGTCGAAGCAGGAGCCTTGTCGTCTGTAAAGCGATGGTCAATTTGCTCACCTCGCAGCGCGTTTTCCTTATTATAGCAGTGCTTAAAGGCAAGGTCATTAAGATTTCAAGGCAAAAAAAGCTCTTGCATGCCGGCCGAATCGGCGCGGAGGCAAGAGCTTGTGTTGAGTGAATGGATGGGCTGCTTTTAGTCTTCCGCGCTGCTGTTGCTCTTCTTATCCTTGGTCTTGGTTGTCGTATTTTTGCGTCCCTGTCCCTGCTGCTTAGCCATCGTAGTCCACTCCTTTCGTTCATACTGCCAGCCTATTTTGTGTAGGAAAGACAGACAATATGAGTTAAAGCAAAATAAATCATCAAAAAAAACCGCGGCTGCGAGAGCCGCGGTTTCTGATGCTTACATCGCCATTGGCTTGCGCGACGACAGCAAGTTTTTAATGCTTTGAGCACGCCATATGGGGACGTGGATTTGCTTCGCTTCCGATGAGCTGTGATCAAAACTGATCGTGCCATCAGTCAGCGAGAGCACTTTCTCGGCGTTAACATAGCAATTCGAGCTTACTTTAATGAAACGGCCCGATGTGATATAGCTGTTCAACTGCTCGGTAGTAATCGTTTTCTTTATGTTATAGTTCCTACCGTGGAAGCTGGCCAGACCAAGTCTACCGATCTTGAAGTAGTAAATGTCCTTCTCTACCTCGAAATTTTCGTAAATGTTACGGGTTTCGTCTGCTACTACCTTCATCATGTAATGAACCCCCTCAAAAAGATGAATTTGTTAGCGCTTTCATTCTAGCATAAGTAGATAGGCTTGTGAACAGGACTAGCGTATTTTTTTTCATAAATTTGGTTAGATCTTTTGCGTGCTGCGCTTTATCTTCATTATACAGCAAAATTCCAAGCACAGATCCATGGCGCAGAAACCGGGAGTATAATATTTCCTGTTGCAAGTCAATTGCGAGACATGGTATATTCTAATTCCGCCGCTGAGAGAAGCATGGACGCGGTGGTCGGAACGAAAAACAAGTTAAAAAATAATGCTTGCAATTCGGTTTCGAACTATGATATATTCTAATTCCGGCCGCAAGCCGGATGGAAAAAGAACTGAATTTGTTCCTTGAAAACTGAACAATGAGCGACC
>NZ_QLUW01000004.1 GCF_003268025.1 Paenibacillus montanisoli
GCCTGCGCGCGCTTTACGCCCAATAATTCCGGACAACGCTTGCCCCCTACGTATTACCGCGGCTGCTGGCACGTAGTTAGCCGGGGCTTTCTTCTCAGGTACCGTCATTCCAAGGGCAGTTACTCCCTTGGCTGTTCTTCCCTGGCAACAGAGCTTTACGATCCGAAGACCTTCATCACTCACGCGGCGTTGCTCCGTCAGACTTTCGTCCATTGCGGAAGATTCCCTACTGCTGCCTCCCGTAGGAGTCTGGGCCGTGTCTCAGTCCCAGTGTGGCCGATCACCCTCTCAGGTCGGCTATGCATCGTCGCCTTGGTGAGCCGTTACCTCACCAACTAGCTAATGCACCGCAGGCCCATCTGTAAGTGACAGCTTGCACCGTCTTTCCCAGTCCGATCATGCGATCAGGCTGCGTATCCGGTATTAGCATTCGTTTCCGAATGTTATCCCGGTCTTACAGGCAGGTTGCCTACGTGTTACTCACCCGTCCGCCGCTAACCTTCCCCGAAGGGAAGATCCGCTCGACTTGCATGTATTAGGCACGCCGCCAGCGTTCGTCCTGAGCCAGGATCAAACTCTCCATAAAAGTGATCCGAAGATCATTTATGAATTCGCTTGTTAGCTCATTCAAAAACTAGCTTGTTTTAAAACCTTTTGACAGGTCGCTCATTGTTCAGTTTTCAAGGAACAAATTCAGTTCTTTTTCCATCCGGCTTGCGGCCGGAATTAGAATATATCATAGTTCGAAACCGAATTGCAAGCATTATTTTTTAACTTGTTTTTCGTTTCGACCACCGCGTCCTTGCTGCTCTCAGCGGCGGAATTAGAATATACCATGGTTCGACACGATATGGCAAGCCTTATTTCAAAAAAACTTTCGAACCGCCAGAAAGAGGCGCCAAAGACGCCCCCATTTCAGCTATTGTGCTCTATAACGTTGAATGAGATCGAGTTTTAGCTGCCATGCTTCGACACTGCTGTTCACGCGGTACATCTCCGGATTGAGCTTGCGAAGGTACTGCGGCCAAAATAATCGCAACTGCTCCTCATGATACTGTCTGATCTCCGCCAAGCTTGGCAGCGTATAGACCAGCTCGCCTGCTTGAAAGATCGGCTGCAGCAGGGGCACGGCCTTATAATCCGTGATTACTTTATGAATATAAGGATGCAGCGGATCATGCAGCTTAATCGCTTCGCCGCGCCGAACGGCTTCATCATGCCGAAGAGCGATATAATCGCCGTCAGCCATACCGGTTGCGCGGTTCACGATGCGATAGACCTCTTTGACGCCGGGCATGCTTACCTTCTCGGGATTGCCGGATATTTTGATCACGGGGACGAGCTCCCCATCCTTCTCGCGGGCGACAAGCTTATATACGCCGCCAAGAGAAGGCTGGTCGCCGGCGGTAATGAGCTGCGTGCCTACGCCCCAGACATCGATTTTTGCCCCTTGCGCCTTGAGATTGAAAATGATGTTCTCATCCAAATCGTTTGAAGCGACAATTTGCACATAAGGTAGGCCCGCTTCATCGAGCATCGCCCGGGTTCGCTGCGATAAATAAGCCAGGTCGCCGCTATCGAGCCGGATCGCGTTCATCCGCTTACCCTGTTGTTCAAGCATGTGCCCGATTCGAATGGCATTCGGCACACCGCTTCGCAGCGTATCGTAAGTGTCCACCAGCAGCGTCACTTGATCCGGAAGCACCTCCGCATACTTGCGGAAGGCTTCCTCTTCCGTATCATGCCCCTGCACCCAAGCATGCGCGTGCGTGCCTTTGGTCGGGATGCCGAACAGCATGCCGGCCCGCAGATTGGAGGTCGCATGGAAGCCCGCAATATAGGATGCGCGCGCGCCCCAAACCGCAGCATCCGCTTCCTGCGCGCGTCTCGTGCCGAACTCCAGCAGCGCGTCGCTGCCGGCGACCTGCTTAATGCGCGACGCTTTGGTAGCGATCAACGTTTGATAGTTCACGAAGTTGAGCATAGCCGTTTCGATCAACTGCGCCTCGAACACCCGCGCTTCCACGCGAATCAAAGGCTCATTCGGAAAAACGATCGTCCCTTCGGGCACGGCTGCCAGATCGCCGGTAAATCGAAAGCGGCGCAGCTCCTGCAGAAACGCTTCGTTATACTGCTCCTCCTGCTCGCTCAAATAAGCGATTTCCTCCTCCCCGAACCGGAGATTGCGGATATAGTCGACAACACGCTCCAATCCGGCAGCCACCGCATAGCCGTTGCCGAACGGAAGCTTGCGGAAGAACAGCTCGAATACCGCTTTCTCGTTCATCGAGCCGTTCATCCAGTGCGCATACATCATGTTGATTTGATACTTATCCGTATGAAGCGCCAAATTGCCGCAGCTCATGCGCGCTCACTCCTTCCACCAATCATCATAGACCGTAACCGGACCGCGGCGTTTATGCTCCGTCAGTTTGTATCGCGCCTCGATTTTGCCGCTTAACTCCGCCGGAACCGTCTGGCCTTCCAAATAATCGTCCAGTTGCACATAGCTCATGCCAAGCGCCTCCTCATCGGGAATGCCGGGCTTCAAGTCCTCCAAATCCGCCGTCGGTTTCTTCGTATAAAGATGTTCCGGACAGCCCAGCTCGATTAGCATCGAACGCCCTTGCCGCTTGTTCAAGCCATAAATCGGCACTAAATCGCAAGCCCCGTCCCCATGCTTTGTATAGAAGCCGGTGACCGCTTCCGCCGCATGATCCGTACCCAGCACAAGCAGGCCGTAATGGGCCGCCAGATCGTACTGCGCCTTCATCCGCTCCCGCGCTTTCACATTCCCTTTATGAAAATCGCCCAGCTTCTCGCCCGTCGCTTCCTCAAACGCCGCAACAGACGCATCAACGGATGCTTTTATATTAATCGTAACTGTGCGAGTAGGTTCGATAAACCGGAGAGCGTCCTGGCAGTCGTCTTCGTCCCGCTGCACGCCATAAGGCAGCCGAACGGCAACAAACATCGCCCGGTTCGACTCGTCATGCTCGGCATTCCACTCATTCACGGCCAACTGCGCAAGCTTGCCGGCCAAGGTGGAATCTTGACCGCCCGAGATGCCGAGCACGAAGCCTTTAGACCGCGTATGCTGCATGTACGCTTTCATGAAATCGACGCGCCGGCGAATTTCCTCCCCAGCGTCAATGGCCGGCTTTACTTTGAGCTCGGCGATGATTCTCTTTTGCATCAGATCGTCCATCCTGCATCCATCTCCTTATATTGTGATTGGCTGATCGTCGATTCTCAGTTCCGCTCCGAGCGACCGCTGAAAATGCTGAAGCGCCCACTCATGTCCTTGCGGATTAAAAGAAGCAGCGCAGTCCGCATGCACGACGATTCGAAAGCCTCGATTGTATGCGTCAACCGCCGTATGCAGTACGCAAATATCGGTACAAACGCCAACCAGGTGAATCTCCTGCACGGCTCTCATTCGAAGCTGCAAATCCAGATCGGTTCCGGCAAAGGCGCTGTATCTCGTTTTGTCCATCCAATAGATGCGCTCTTTCTCCGCCTCGTAAACCTCGCTAAGCTTGCCGTACAGCTCACGCCCTGACGTCCCCCGAATATTGTGCGGAGGAAACAGCTTATGCTCGGGGTGAAGCGCATCCTGCTCGTCATGCACATCGACAGCCATCACGACAAAATCGCCCTGCTTCACGAATTGCCGCGTTACGGCCGCTATACGGTCCTCGATCGCGATGGCCGGCTGCCCTACCGGCAACCGGCCCTCTACGAAATCAAACGTGTAATCGATGACGACCAATGCTTTCATCTTTTCCACCTTCCTTAAATGAATTCAAGTTTTATATTATGTCATTACGACAATATCAACAGCGATAAAGAATGCCTAGCTGTAAATGGACAGCTGAGGCGAAAAGCCGGTAAAACGATAGAGCTGCGCGGCCCGCTGGGAATACCGGCTGGACATCTTCAATTCGCCGCGCGAATCCCGGACTTCTTCAATAATGCCTTTGCGGCTTCGGGTCGACGTGATCTTGCGGATGAAGTTCCGCTCCACGAATTCGGGAACGACGGTCTCGATGACCTGGTACAGCTCGCCGATCGTAAACTCCTCGGGAAGAAACGCTCGCGCAATAGTCGTTGTCAGCATGCTGTGCCGAATGTGCTTCAGCGCATCATGCAGAATCTGCCTGTGGTCAAAAGCAAGCTCCATCTCCAACGCCTCCTGGACCGGAAACAGCCGGACGTCAGCGGCATCATCGGCGGCTCTGCGACTCGCGAGCGTATCCTCATGAACGAGCGCGCAGAACGCATGCGAGATCATCCATCCCCGAGGATCCCGCCCCGGCTCGCTGTAGGCATTGAAATATTCAATGTGTACGTTCTCGACGCCGGTTTCTTCTTGCAGCTCCCGTTTGGCGCTGGCTAGCAAAGTTTCCGTTTCTTTTGAAAAACCGCCAGGCAGTGCCCACTGACCGGCAAACGGCCAGCTTTTGCGCTGTATGAGCAGTACCTCCAGCCTTCGGGAGGGAAGCGACTTTTTCGACGTATTCCGCTCCGTTGATGTAATCGTGAAAATAACGATGTCAGCAGGCGCGCCATCGGGCGTTCGGTAGTTTCGGGGGGAGTAGTTGGCAGCTGTTTCTGCATCGAAATTAGGTTCGGTCATAACGTCTACACCTGCTTTGAATTTCTCATACTGTCATTATGACATTATTAAAATCATTGTCAAGGGGGGAGAGGCCCAGATTATGCAATACCGCATTGAGGGCAAGTATGGTACTATAGCGTTTGGCAAAATCAGTTTATTCATTACACCAGGAGGTCTTCCACCGTTGTCCAACATCATTCAAGTCCATGAAAGGCCATCGCTTGCGGCCAGTATCCCGCTCAGTCTGCAGCATTTGTTCGCTATGTTCGGTTCGACCGTGCTCGTACCGATACTGTTCAAGGTTGATCCTGCAACGATTCTATTGATGAACGGAATCGGGACGCTTATCTATCTTCTCATTACGAAATTTAAAATCCCTGCTTATCTGGGCTCGAGCTTCGCTTTCCTTTCGCCTGTATTCGTAGTGCTCGGATCAGAAGGCGGGGGCTATTCGGCTGCGCTAGGCGGCTTCATTGTGGTCGGTGTCATCTTCACGCTTGTTGCCTTGCTGATCAAGCTGGCCGGTACCCGCTGGATCGACGTCGTGTTTCCGCCGGCAGCCATGGGCGCCATTGTCGCCGTAATCGGGCTGGAGCTGGTGCCGGTTGCCGCGCAAATGGCAGGCTTGATTGCGAAACCCGGCGCGCCGGCGGATTGGTCGCCCGACGGGGCGACCATCGCCGTTTCGATCGTGACGCTGAGCATTGGGGTCGTGGGCTCTGTGTTGTTCCGCGGCTTCCTTAAAGTCATTCCGATTCTGATTGCCATCGTCGTCGGTTATGCGCTTGCGTCGATCCTCGGATTGGTCGCAGTGAAAGAGGCCATCAGCGCAGCCGCGTGGTTTCAATCGCCGACTTTCTACTCGCCGACATTCGACTGGTCCAGCATCGCCATTATCGCGCCTGCTGCGCTGGTAGTCATCGCCGAGCATATCGGCCACTTGATCGTAACCGGAAACATCGTCGAGAAGGATCTCACGAAGGATCCGGGCTTAAGCCGATCGCTCCTTGGCAACGGCGTTTCGACGGTACTGTCCGGTTTCGTCGGTTCCACGCCGAATACGACGTACGGCGAGAACATCGGCGTCATGGCCATTAGCCGCGTGTATTCCGTCTGGGTTATCGGCGGGGCGGCGGTCATCGCGATCGTGCTGTCGTTCATCGGCAAGCTGTCCGCCTTGATTCAAACGATTCCAGAGGCCGTTATGGGCGGCGTTTCTCTGCTGCTCTTCGGCGTTATTGCCGCTTCCGGTATACGCATGCTGGTGGAAACGAAGGTGGACTACTCCAAGCCGGCCAACCTGATGCTGACGACTGTTGTGCTCGTCATTGGATTGAGCGGCGCCGCATTGAAGTTCGGCAATTTCGAGCTGAAGGGTATGGCGCTTGCGACCGTTTCCGCGATTGTGCTGAGCTTGTTCTTGAAGCTTATTGAAGTGTTCCGATTATCATCGGAAGAATAAATACAAAGGGCGTCCCGATATTGGGACGCCCTTTGTGTTTTGGGGAAGCTTAACGGACATGGATGTCCGTTAGAGACATTTATTCGCCATTATGAATTTTTAACGGACATGGATGTCCGTTAGGGCCGGAGAGCCTACTCGCCGGTAAACCGCGGCGGCCGTTTCTCACGGAATGCGGCGAGCGCTTCCAGCCGGTCCTTCGTCGGAATGACCGCTTCGTAGGCTTCCGTTTCAAGCTCAAGGCCCGCATTGAGGTCTGCCGCATCCAAGCCCCGATCGATCGCCAGCTTAGCTTGATAGACTGCTAGCGGCGCATTGGCCAGCAGCTCTTCCGCCATCCGCCCGGTAAACTCGCGCAGCTGCTCCGGATTCTCGGCCACTCCGTTCACTAGGCCGAGTTCAAACGCTTGCCCCGCCGTAATCCTGCGCGCGGTCAGGATCAGCTCCTTCGCCCGCGCGGGGCCGATGAGCCGCGGCAGCCGCTGCGTTCCGCCGGCGCCGGGGATGATGCCGAGGCTCACCTCGGTCAGCCCCAGCTTCGCGCCCAGGACGGCGTAGCGGAAGTCGCAGCACAGCGCCAGCTCCAGTCCGCCGCCGAAGGCCAGACCGTTTATCGCGGCGATCGTCGGCTGCGGCAGCCGTTCGAGCGCGGAGAACACGGCCTTGCTCCATTCGAGGCGCTGCCGGATTTGCTGCGGATCGGTCAGCATGCTGCGTTCCTTCAAGTCGGCGCCGGCGCAGAACGCGCGCCCCTCGCCTTCCACGATGACGACGCGGATGCCCCTCGGATCGGCGGCAATGGCGCGCAGCACTTCCTCCAGCGCGGCGAGCATCCCGCCGTTGATCGCATTGAGGCTCTCCGGCCGATGGAGCCGGATGTAGCCGATGTGGTCCCGCTGCTCCCAGCGAACGGGCTCCTCTTTCATCGCCGTCATGCCGTTCCCTCCCGCTATACCGGATAGACCGGGTGCTTCCGGTCCGTGAACGTGACGTTTTTGGACGTGTAGGCATCGAACCGTTTGATTAACTCCCTCCGCAAGGAATGAGCGGGCACGATCCCGTCTATCACCATATCGGAGGCCAGCTGATAGAGGTCGATATCCTGGCGATATTCCTCGCGCTTGGCGGCGATAAATTCGCTTCGCTCCGGCTCGGGCAGCTCCGCGATCTTGTTCGCGTAGACGGCATTGATCGCCGCTTCCGGCCCCATGACGGCAATTTGCGCGGAGGGCAGCGCGAGGCAGCAGTCCGGCTCGAATGCCGGTCCGCCCATGGCATAGAGTCCCGCACCGTACGCTTTGCGGACGATGACGGATATTTTCGGCACGGTCGCTTCGGAGACGGCGGCGATCATCTTGGCCCCGTGCCGGATAATGCCGGCCTGCTCCACCGCGGTGCCGACCATAAAGCCCGGCACGTCGGCAAGAAACAGCAGCGGGATATGGAACGCATCGCAAAGGCTGATGAACTTGGCCGCTTTGTCCGCGGAATCGTGGAACAGGATGCCGCCCTTCGTCTTCGGCTGATTGGCGATAATGCCGACGGGTTGCCCGCCGAGCCGAGCCAAGCCCGTAATCAGCTCGCGCGCGAACAGCCGCTTGATTTCGAAGAAGGAGTTCTCGTCGATCAAGCCGTCGATGAGCTGATACATATCAAACGACGTATATTGATCGCTCGGTATAATGGCATCCAGCGGCACGCGCTGATCGGCAGGCGGACGCGGCTCTCGGGAAGGCGGCGGCGAAGCGTAGTTCGCGGGAAAATAGGCCAAATACTGCCTCGCCAGCGCAATCGCTTCCTCTTCGCTCTTCGCGAGCACATCGCCGCAGCCGGAGACGGAGCAGTGCATCCGAGCGCCGCCGAGCTGCTCCAGCGTCGCCTTCTCGCCCGTCACCATCTCTACGATCCGCGGCGATCCCAGGTACATGGAGGCATTGCCGTCTACCATTATGACAATATCGCAAAATGCCGGGATATACGCCCCGCCAGCGGCGGAGGGGCCAAACAGCAGGCAGACCTGCGGGATTTTGCCCGACAGCTTGACTTCATTGTAGAAAATCCGCCCCGCCCCGCGCCTCCCTGGATACATCAGCGCCTGATCGGTAATGCGCGCTCCCGCCGAATCGACGAGATAGAGCAGCGGGATCCGAAGCTTATCGGCCGTTTCCTGCATGCGGATGATTTTCTCGACCGTCTTCGCTCCCCATGAGCCGGCCTTCACGGTCGAATCGTTGGCGATGACGCCGACCGTCACGCCATGGATGCGGCCAATGGCCGTCACGACGCCGTCGGCCGGCAGTCCATATTCCGTGCAGTTCGCGAACATCGCGTCCTCAAGCTCGAAATCCGGATCGAAGAGCAGCTTCAGCCGGTCACGGACGAACAACTTCCCCTGCTCCTTGTTCTTCGCATGGTATTTGGAGGCGCCGCCCTGTTTGATCTCCTCGATCTGCTCCTGCAGCCTATCCATCGCCGGCTCGCGTTCACGCTCCATAATCTAAGCAGCTCCCCTCCTAAGCTAACAGCCGATTTGGGCGGCGATGACGATGCGCTGGATTTCCGAAGTGCCCTCGCCGATCTCCAGCAGCTTGGCATCGCGCATGTAACGCTCCACCTCGTATTCCTTCATATAGCCATAGCCGCCATGGATTTGGACCGCTTGATCGCACACCCTCATGCACATTTCCGTCGCGTACAGCTTCGCCATCGCCGCCTCTTTCTTGAACGGCCTCCCTTGATCCTTCAGCCAAGCGGCTTTGTAAACCATGTTCCGGGCCAACTCGATCCCCAAAGCCATGTCCGCCAGCTTGAACTGGATCGCCTGAAACGCGCTCAGCGTTCGCCCGAACTGCTTGCGCTGCTTGGCGTAGCGCAGCGACTTGTCGTACGCGCCTTGAGCGATGCCGACGCCCATGGCGCCGATGCCGATCCGGCCGCCGTCAAGCACGGCGAGAAATTGCTTGAAGCCGTTTCCTTCCGTGCCAAGCAAATGCTCCTGCGGCACCGCCACTTGATCGAGCACAAGCTCGGTCGTGTTGGAGGCGTGAAGCCCCATTTTCTCGTAGCTGCAATTCACCGTGAAGCCGGGCGCATCCGTCGGCACGATAAACGCGCTGATGCCGCCCGTTCCCTTCGATCGGTCGGTGACTGCGGTAAGCGCGAGATGCTTCGCGTAGCTGGCGTTCGTGATGAAGCATTTCGATCCGCTGATGATCCATTGATCGCCGGAGCGCACCGCCGTCGTTCGGGTGCCGCCTGCGTCCGAGCCGGCATCCGGCTCCGTCAAACCGAACGCGCCAAGTGATTCCCCCCGGCAGATCGGCGTTAGGAAGGCAGCCTTCTGCTCCTCCGTGCCGAACAGCGAGAGCGGCGCTCCCCCTAGGGACACATGCGCAGAATACGTAATGCCTGTCGAGGCGCATACCCGGCTCAGTTCTTCCACCGCAATTGCGAAGCTGACCGTATCCGCCCCGCCCCCGCCGTACTCCTCAGGGAAAGGCAATCCCATCAGGCCAAGCTTGGCAAGCTTCTCGAACACCTCCGCCGGAAACGCGCCGGTACGGTCCCGCTCGATCGCCCCGGGGGCCACCTCCTCATCGGCAAAATCCCTGACCAAATCCCGAATCATCGCCTGCTCCGCCGTTAAATCGAAGTTCATCGCAAGCAACTCCTCTTCTGCTTAAGTCGTGGTGCGCGGACCGGGTTCGCCTACCCGCCCAATGTAGCTCACTACGTGCGCTTCTTTTAACTAGAACCGCTGATTCCGCCCAATGTAGCTCCCTACATGCGCTTCTTTCAGCCAAAACCGCGAATTTCGCTTAATGTAGCTCACTACGTGCGCTTCTTTTAGCCAAAACCGCGGATTTCCGCCCAATGTAGCTCACTACGTGCGCTTCTTTTAGCCAAAACCGTAAATTCCCGCCAATGTAGCTCACTACGTGCGCTTCTTTTAGCCAAAACCGCGGATTTCGCCCAATGTAGCTCACTACGTGCGCTTCTTTTAGCCAAAACCGTAAATTCCCGTCAATGTAGCTCCCTACATGCGCTTCTTTCAGCTAAAACCGCGAATTTCGGCCGATGTAGCTCACTACATACGCTTCTTTTAACTAGAACCGCCACGGATTACATCCGTCCCACCAGCTTCCCCTTCATCGCCTTCACCAACATCGGCCCCGTCATCGGCGCCATCGTCGATTTCAATTTCCAGCCGCATCAAATTCGCCCCATAGCACTTGCCCAAATTGTCCATGCGAAGCGTAGCCGATCCGCCTCCGCCCAGCGCCGCCCGGCACACAAAGTTCATTGCGAGCAGGCCCGGCAGCTCGTAGCGGATCACTTCCCCCTCCACCATTCCGGTAAAATGCAGCTTCACCCGTTCAGCGGTCAGCTCTCTCAGCAGCGCGTCATAGATCCCTTCGTTCGGCGCAAATACGGCGATATTGACCGAGTTGCCTTTGTCGCCGGATCGGGCCTGAACAAGATGGCGCAGCTGCACACGCTTGGTTTTGCGGTTACTCATGGCTGCTGCACCTCCGAAACCGTCACTTGCACGCGGCTCTCGATCAGCCCGCGCGGAACGAGAGAGGACCACATGCCGAGCAGCTCGCGCGGCTTCATCAGCCCGAGAAAGGCTCCCATCGCAGGGGGGCCGCTAAGCATTAGCGGCGGAACGAGCCGGCCAAGCCGGGCTGCTTCGTCCTTGCTCTTCGTTCGCACCGCGATGCGCAAATAAACTTCGTTGAGCGTCTCCTCATCAGGCAGCTTCGCAAGCGGGCCATGCAGGGAATTATAGCCTAGGTAATCGGTGCGTATATCGTCGTACAGGAGGCCGCCCCGCTCCATCTGCTTGCGAATAATCCGGTCCGCCGCCTGGGCTTTCGCCAGCGCATCCGGCCACGAATAGCCCCAAATAGCCTGCCCGAGCCAGCCGTCCGAATAGCCCATGACGACCTTCAGCGTCTCCGGCCTCGGCTTGCCCTTAGCACCTGAGACATGCACCCGGTTTGAGCCTGCGTCCTGCAAACGCACCTCCGTCAGATCGAGCACCACGTCGGGCGTTACATAGGCGGCAGGATCATGGATTTCATACAGCAGCTGCTCTTTTACCGTATGGACGGAAACTAGCCCGCCGGTGCCCTCCGCCTTCGTCACGATGAACGTTCCGTCCTCGCAAACCTCCGCGATCGGAAACCCGATCTCTTCCAGCGACTCGACCTGCTGCCAATCGCCGCTATAATTGCCGCCGGACGCTTGCCCGGAGCACTCCAGCAAATGCCCCATCAATACGCCCTGCGCCAGCCGCCCCCAGTCGTCCGGCTGTATGCCGAACTCATGAATCAGCGGCGCCAGGAAGAGCGCCGAATCCGTCGTGCGTCCCGTAAGAATGACGTCCGCTCCTTGGCTCAGAGCATTTACGATCGGCCCCGCCCCCAGATAGGCATTGGCGAACACGATTCGCTCTTCGATCTCGCCGATCGACCGGCCGTCTTCCATATGTCGAAGCGCTGCCCCTTGCTCGATCAATTCCGGTATGTCCGCTCGAACGTCATCCCCCGTTACGACAGCGATCCTCAGTCCCGTCAGCCCCAGCTCCCGGGCAATCCGCTCCGTTTCCCTCATCGCCCCAAGCGGATTCATCCCACCCGCATTCGTAATGATGCGGATGCCCTTCTCCCGCGCAATCGGAAGCAGCTTCCTCATCGCAGCTCCAATGTCCGCAGCGTAGCCCCGGGCAGCATCGCGCTGCCGGTCCTTCTGCAGAATAGCGAGCGTCAGCTCCGCAAGGCTGTCGAAGCACAGGTACTGCACCTGCCCTCTTCGGGCCGTCTCCAAAGCGGGCAGAACGGAATCGCCGTAAAATCCTTGACCCGCTCCAATCCTTATCGTTTTCATGCAAACCTCCTTTCAGGCGAGGCCGGTGAGCAGAAAGCGCGTCATAGTACAATTGTATGGTCCTGGAAAGTGAGCTAGACGTGAGCTTTTGCCGGGCAGCAAAAAAGCCCCCCGCATCCCGGGAGGCTTCATCCTTCATGGTTGACTATTCATTTACGTTTTCGGCATACTTCTTGAAATTATCCATAATGGCCTGCCAGCCAGCCCGCTGCATATCCACGGCATTCGTCGATTCCGCCTCGAACGTTTCGATGACTTTCGTCGCGCTGCCTTCGCTAACGAACTTGATTTGAACTTCTCTCCCGTCGCCGAGCGTATACGCGATCGCCTCATTGGCTTTCACTTCATCGTATACCCCGCCAAAGTCAAATCCAAAGCTGCCGTCCTTCGCTTCCATTCTGGAGGAGAATTTACCGCCGACGCGCAGATCATTCTCGGCATGCGGCGTATGCCAGTCGTCGGAAGCGCTGTTCCAGAGCTTGATATGCTTCGGCTCTGTCCAGTATTCCCATACTTTCTCAACGGGCGCTTGCACGGTTGCTTCTACAGTTACTCTTTCAGAACCTGTTGCCACTTGACGATCAGCCTCTTTTCCGTAAATTTAGATTTAACCAATTTCAAGCATATTCTACCAGAACGGTTGTCCCCGCTCAACCACCGAAGGACCTTAGGCATGAATCTTAACAATTGTACCGGTCGGTACCGTATTGTACAGCCATTCCACATCCTTGTTCAGCATCCGGATGCATCCGGCGCTGGCATTGGTGCCGATGGATGCGGGCGCATTCGTGCCGTGAATCCCGTAAGTCCTGCCTTGGGTATTCGGAACGTTAAGCCCTAGCCACCGGCTGCCTAACGGATTTTTCGGATCACCGCCGGGAATGTCTTTGGCCGTATACCAGGGATTCTTGATCTTCGTTATGATTTCGAAGCTTCCGGTCGGCGTTTGCCCTTTGCGCTTGCCGCTGGCAATGTCGAAGCTTTTCGCTAGCTTTCCGCCGGATCGGACATAGAGTTTATTTTTCGTTATATCGATTTCAATCGAAAATGGCTTGGATGGAAGTGCCGAAGCAATCGTCACTTCTTTACCGGGACTATCTTCCAAGACAACATAAAACGGATTGGGAATACGCAAAACTTGCCCCGCTTTGATCGCCCCCGGCGTTTCCTGAATCTCGTTGTAACGCGCGATTGCCTGCTGATAGTCTATGGACTTAAAGTATTTGGCCGATAAGCTATACAGCGTATCCCCTGCATGAACGACATGACGCTGCTCCCCGGAAGGAATCGGAACGATTAGCGCCATGCCGATTTTCAAACCCGTATTGGGGTCCGATATCCCGTTATACTCCATTAGCGCATTCTTATATTGGCTTCGATTGAAGTAGCGGTTTGTAATCGCAAACAACGTATCGCCGGCGTTGACCGTATAGTGATCCAAAATCAGCGGATTTTTCAGTTTCAATACAGCTCCCGCTTTCAGGCTTGCCTTCGGGACCCATCCGTTTAAGCGCGCGACCCGCTCGTAATCCCCGGTCAAATAGTACTTCTTCGCGATGCTGTATAACGTATCTCCTGATTTAATGCTGTACGTAATACTGATGGAGCTCTTGTTATCCTCCTTGGCGCTCAGAGGATTAGGACAACTCAATAGTAAAACCAATAATGCTGCGATACTTAAGACCCACTTCGACTGCATACCCAACGATGATCACCCTTCTGTCTGTATAAATTGCGGCTCAGAGATTCGTCGCCATTCGTCAGGAATCCTTCTTTTCCAGCATCGGGAATAGTAAAATAATCCAATTGTAGGAGAGAAAGAAAAAAACCCGCTCTAGGCGGGTTCTTGGGTACCAAGCAGTTTGGCATATGCGCATCGTCATGCAGCAGGGTGAAAGTCCCGGTTACGCGTTAATGAACCGGCTGGGACAGTTTGCGCAGCTTGCGCTCAAACTCGACGAGAGAGGCAGCCGCGGCGCCGCAGCCCCAGTCAAAAATCGTAAACTCGCCGAGGCCCTCGACAGCCGTACCGTCGTGATGATTGAAGTTTTCCATATGGAAACCATAGTCGTTCTCGTCAAACTGCGGATGCACGCGCTCGTACTTCGCTTTCACTTCCGGGTTGAGCGGGCAGTACATCATGTAGAACGAGGCTCTCATCGCCCAGAGCGCTCTGGCTCTGTAATCGGTCCGGCCGGTCAGGCGATAATAGTCGAGATACGTTAAAGCGAACAAGCTCTGTCTTGCGTCATTCCACTCGTCATCGGAGGTCATGACGCCGAAGCCGCCGACAGTCGGTACCGGGAAGAAAGCCGGCTGCCAAATTTGCTGATAAAGCGACGCCTCGGCCAGCACCTGCTCGCCCGCATCAAGCCATTTTGCGATGCCGGTCGTTTCATATAGATCCTTAAAGGCCTCCGATGTCCAATACAAACCGAAATTACACTGGTTATACAGCCCGCTTCGCGCATCAAGAACGCCGTACTGCTTGCCTTCCCACTGTCTCGAGCAGGACCAATAGGTTTCGAAATCCTCCCATCGCCCTTTCTGGACGACATCGCGGAGCACCATTTCGGCCGCGCGCTCTGCGGCAGCGATATAGCGGGGATCCGGTTCGATTTGATTCAATAAGCAAAGCAGCATGATATGCATCGAAGACTCCGGACTTTCCAGCAAGTACGGGGAGACCTCCGACGTGATCGGGTTCACCCATGCCGGAAAACCGCCGCTTTCCAGTTGAAGCGATAACAAGCGGTTCACGTATTGGCGGACAAATGGCAGGATCCTCTCGTCCGCGCGTACGTCGCGGTGCCACTTGAGCAGCCAGTAACATGTCCAAGAGGCGTCCAGCAAATGGACGAATGGATCGTGTCCCTCAGGGCGGCGCGGACCTGACATGTACCAGCGTCCGGTTTCCCAGCTGTTATCTTCGCCTGCCTGGAAATAACCCGGGAACAGCCCGTCCGCTTGCGGCGCGCTAAGCGCGAAGTTCAGCGCTTTCTCCGACTTCCGAACCCAATCCTCACGTCCGTTGCTGCGACCCCACTGAGCATAGCCGTATGCGGTGCGAAGGCCGCAGAACCACGCTTGATTCCATAAGCTCTTCGGCTCCCGCCATTGGTCTTCTTCGCCAAGACCAGGCTTCTGCCGGGCGCGAACGATAAAGACGACCCCGCCGACCTCTTCCCCGTCCAGCGCGAATTGCTGCCACGTCACGTCCTGCCACCGGTCCAGCGCCCAGCCGTACGCATATTCGGCATAAGGCTTGAGCGTTTCCACCGTCTGCAGAGCATCGCCGACCGTCATACGCTCTTCGGCGAAAGTCTCCCATAGAAACTGCTCTACGAAGCGGTAATCCATTGCTCTGGCATCAGCTTGTTTCGTCCACTCGATGAGATAGAAGCGGACAAACAGGGGATCCGCCAGGACAGTCGGCGACGGCGTCAGCTTATGGTACACATGTCCTGTTTCTTCGTATTTGCATAAACCGTACATCAACGAGTGATCATCTAACGTGTAGTCCATCATATGCGGGATCAGGCGATCCGTCTCGAGCACGGCAATGTCCGGCACAAGCGCCGTCATCCGTTCCGCGTTCTCGAAGATGATGGCCGGCGAACGGAACATTTTATCCCCGATGGCCATATCGTCCTTAGGCGCAAGCTGCGGCTTCCAAACGCAGGTTTGGTCCGCCCCCACAGGCATCATCAGCTGTATGCCGCTTACTGCAGCTTCGGCATGCTTTGGCGCAATGCTGATTTCGGCCTCATGGCACGTACTGACTCCCGTTGAACGGTCTGCGGAATATCTGATGCAAACAGCCACTGTCACATCGGGCAGGTCTGCTGTATAACGTTTTTTCGAAACCTCGTCCGAGTCAACAAGCTGAAGCGGATAGCTCTTCCATTCATTCTGCGTGAACCACTTGATTGTCCATTCTTGCTTGAGCCAGCTTGCCATCGTTGAAGTCATCCTCTCGCTGATTATCTTACTCTAGTGCGGATTATATCATGAATACGCTTACAATATGAAGGAGATAGCTGTAAAAGCTATCGATTACCATTAACATCTTACATGCTTGCGTTTAAAACCAATCTGCCCTTTATCAATGGCTTTCTGAATATTCGGGGAAGAGTGGATGGTCTTCTTGCCCTGTTGGACTTCTACCGGGCCTACCGCCTTGGCGATCTCGACCGCTTTATCATGGAGCGGCAAATAGGATACCGCCACGGTGGTGATGAAGTTATTCATCGAATACTTCGCTCGTTCGGGAGCATCATGAATCGTATTTTTCACCCGTTCAAGCATACCTGCAAGTTTGTCTTTGGAAAATTCATTATCCTTGCGGTTACCCAAAAGCCAGCAGTAACAGCTCCAGCCCGCCGACATCTTCAGATCCTCACCGCTTGCGATCCATTTATCCGCAACGTCTTGCGCGATATCCGCTTCGGCCAAGGTCACCGAAACCACGAAATCGGAAATCATATAGAAATAGGCTGCATCGATCCAACGATCAAAATCCGCTGCCGTCATCGCTTTGGGATCCGCAATGATACCGGCAAAATACATCGCATCATAATTCCCGGTAGCATAAAGCTCCTCTGCCAGCTGCTGATTGATTTTGGTTTTCTTGAAAATCGGCTTCATCTCGCCCGTAGCCACGCCAAAAAGCGGTTCGTGCGCCCCGTTGGAGACATACATTTTCTTGAGTCGTTCCTTGCCGAGCCCTTCCAGCTCCTGCATAACGGCTTCTGCGTTCATGGTTTTACACTTCCTTCTACTTGGTCTCTATTCAATCAATCTGCCCAAATTCGATGAATGCTAGGCATTTCCTTAACGAAAGATAGATGAAAAACATCCGGGTTGGACATCGACTCCCACTCCCTAAACCCAATACGGTCATCAAAATGCTTAAGCAGGAGGGAGATCAGGTTTCCATGGGAAACGAGCGCAATGTTGTTGTGCTTGCTATTCAGGGCTTCTCTTACTACGCCGATGGCACGATTCATCGCGGCGTTGCTAGACTCCCCGCCTTCATAGCGTAAGTCCAGGTCATCGAATGTGTTAAGCAGCATGTCGCGCCAGTCCGGATGGTTGTCAGCCAATAAGACCCGCTCCGTTAATCGTTCATCCAACATGATGTCCACGCCAAGCTTCTCCGCTAGCGGTGCTAGGGTTCGGCAAGCTCGTTCGAAAGGGCTTGCGATGATCGAATCGATGTTTTTATCCGCGAGGAAATCCGCAAGCTTCTCCGCCTGCAGTACGCCTGCAGCGGTTAGCGGAGCATCGGGTGCTTGTCCTTCCGCTTTGCAATGCCGCACCACATAGAGGTTTTTCATGTACGGGTTCCTCCTTCTGCTCGAACAACACTTCTCTCAGAACCTATCATATCATCATGCGGCGATACAAAAAAAGAGAAGACCTGTCGCCTCGGCCTCCCCCTTCTAACGATCCGCTTGCTTCCCTACTACTCGCCAACGGTCTGACGGTCAGGCGCGGAATAGGCAATGATCATCCTGCACGGCTCCCAGCTGGTGGTTGTCGCATTATGCGGGACGCCGCGCGGAATGCGGAGCATCATCCCCGGCTTCAGATGGTACGTTTCGTCGCCTAACGTATGATCGCATTCGCCGGAAAGCACGAAAATCACTTCCTCGCAATTCGGATGGATGTGTCTCGGATTGGACTGTCCCGCATGAATATAAACCATGCCGAACGTCATTTCGGCATCCGGGTCGATATCGCGGCCGCACAGCCATTGAATGGTCCCCCACTCTTGCTCGAACAATCGAGCCGGATCTTGTTCGGACAGATCTGTTATCGTAGCCATTTTGCTCATTCTCCCCATAATCGGATTTTAGTTGGCGTTGATGACGGCCTTTTCGCCTTCCGGCGTGCTGCGGTACGCTTCGAAGAGCTTCATGATCTCGAGCGAATCCTCAAGCGTCCCTTTCTGCGGCGGCCGGCCTGCTAGAATGCTCTCGCAGAAATGAAGCACCTCCGGCACATAGCCCAGCAGGAAAATGTTCTTGTTGTACAGCTGCCCTAACGAAAACTCCGGTTCCCAATGCAGCGGAGCCGCTGCATCGTCGACCAAATACGTCGGTGTTCTTCCGTAGCCCCCGCGGCTCGCTTGACGGTAGTAGGTCAAGTTGACCCCGTTATCGACCACGACGTTGCAGCCGCTGCCGACAACCTCCAGCCGCTCCAGCGGGCTGCTGCCGGATATGCCGGCCGTCATATGCATCGTACCTACCGCTCCGGACGCAAATCGGAAGTTCGTGACCGATCCGCCGTTGAACGGCTCGCTTTCGAAGCTCATGGTGGCAACCTTGCCCATTAAATAATGGATAATTGCGGCAGGATGGTAGATATGATCGAGAAAACCGGTCAGTCTTCTTAAGTCCTTGCGCTCCGCGAGCGGCGGAATGTTCTGCGGATAACGGATGTAGAGCGATGATGGCGTGCCGAACTCCGGCGAGCTAATAATCTCTTTTACTTTGGCGATTGCCGGGAAGAATACTTTTTTCAGCCCTGTCATTACATAGCGGTTATGTTCCCGGCTCGCATTTATTAACTGCTCTACTTCGCCAACGCTTGCAGCCGTCGGCTTTTCCATCCAGACATGGACGCCTTGGCGCAGCGCTTCAAGGGCGATATCCGTCGCCTGTACCCGGCCGTCCGGATGATAGGAGGTGACGATGAACACGGCTTCGGGCTTCTCTTTCTCCAGCATTTCGCGATAGTCGGTATAGGCGGATTTCGCCCCGAACTGTCTCGCATAGGTCGCGGCTCGTTCGCCGTTGACGTCGCAAATCGCCGCCAAATCGACCGGCGCATATTGAAAGGTCGGGTACACATTGCGGAACGAGTGTCCGCCGGCGCCGATAAAGCAAACCTTCAGTTTGCGATCGTACTCGAAATTGTATTTGATATGCTGATGCTCCAAGCTGTTTACCTCCCCGCTCGATTTTCAACACGTTTCATTTTATTCAACTTAGTTGAACCACATTCATTATATCGTGCCGCTTTCCTCGTCGGCAATCGCTTTTTACGCTAGACAACAAAAAAAGTTAGACAGCAGATGCTGTCTAACTCCGATTGCAGAGAAGCCCACCATCGTTTTAACAGTCGGGCTTGTCGGCTTCTATATGGTTAGCGTGTGCGCGGAAGCATGAGAGAGCGCCTCCGGACTCGCGATTGCTCCCTAACTCTCCGTTTTCGATTGCGTAAACAAGGATATATATTTGACCTCCGGCGTGATCGGAGATAACGAATGCTTCTCGATCGCGTCAAAATACAAACTGTCCCCAGGCCCTAACTTATATTCCGAAGCGCCGACGGTATAGCGCATTTCGCCTTCCAGAACAAAAATAAACTCTTCGCCGTGGTGGCTGAAGCTTTTCCGATGATCCTCTTCGCCCTTCCTGGCCACGAACAGATACGGCTGCATCAGCTTCTCTCCGCGCTCGACGGCGAACGCATGAAACGAGTAGCCTTTTTCCGTTTTCACCAACTGGTTGTGACTCTTATCCTGCGGCGTATAAATCGTTCCCGACCGTTGCTCATCATCCAGCAAAATGGACACCTTGGTGCCGAGCGCATCCGCGATTTTCACCAGCGTAGCGATGGGAGGAATGGTTTTGCCGTTTTCGATTTTCGAGAGCAAGCTCTTGGAGAACCCGCATACTTCGGCGATTTCCGCAATCTTCCGATTCTGATCCAATCGCAACTTCTTGATTTTGTCCCCTAGCTCCATGGTTGTTCAATCCCCTATACTCGCATTCAACTTTGTTTATTATAGATAAACAAGGTCGATTGTACAAGGAATACTCTTAACTCGTTTCTTGAGCGAGTGCTTTCGTTTCATGAACTGTACCAAATGGATGCTCGGGCGGGGCATAGATAACGTAAACTTTAAGAGGGCGGTTGCCTGTATTGGTTACATTGTGCCATTTTCCAGCAGGGATCATAATTGCATAGTCATCGTACGCCATGACTTGAAAATCCAATTTATCTCTGCTATCGCCCATTTGAACAAGCCCTTGGCCTTCTTCAATCCGTATGAACTGATCCGTCGTCGGATGGACTTCCAAACCTATGTCTTCGCCAGCATGAATACTCATCAAAGTGACTTGAAAATGTTTACCCGTCCATAAAGCGGTGCGGTAATTGTTGTTTTGCTTGGCTGCTTGGTGAATATTCACTACAAATGGACTTGTTCCGTAATCTTGCAACGTGATGTTTCTATACGGATTATAGTTGTGACTATTCCAGTCGTAGTAGCGGGGATTCCAATCATAACTCCATATGTTATTCCAGTGGCATTGCATTGGATAATGCCATTGATGATAGCATGAATTAGGATACATACTCATGCACCTCTCATTGATTTTTATTAATAACCATTTATCCTATGCAACTGCCTAGTGACAGGTAAGCAAAATGGGCAATCGTCCACATAACGAAAAACACCCCCTATAGTTTTCATCGGTTAAACACCAGGGTGGTGTTTTTCCAATGTCCACTATAAGGGGTGCACTGCATCAAGCCTGACTATCTATTCGTACTGCCGTTTATAGCTCCTGCTTCTTCAGCAAACGCGCCAGCACCGCCGCCGCCTGGGCACGCGTCGCGCGGCTGTCCGGCGAGAAGCTGCCGTTCGGCATGCCTTGCAGCAGACCGGTCTGCACGGTCAGCGCGACAGCGTCCTTCGCCCAGCTGTGGATGCGGGCGCTGTCCTTGAACTCGAGCAGCACGCTGCGATCAGGCGCTTCCGTCCCTTCCGGATTCAGAAGCCGATAGGCTCGGCTAAGCAGCAGCGCCATTTCCTCTCGGGTGATCGGCCGCTGCGGCGCAAAGTGCTTCGCGTCGACGCCGCTTACCAGGCCGAGCGCAACGGCCGTCCGAACGTCCTTCTCGTACCACGCGCCCGGTTCGACATCCGCGAACACGGAATCGGATGGCGCATGGTTCGGCTTCATGCCGATCGCACGCGTGAGCATCGCGGTGAATTCCGCGCGGGTCACCTCGTTCTCCGGACGGAATTCGAACGGCGTCACGCCGTTCACCAGCAAGCGTTCCGACATCCAGTCGATGTCCGGCTTCGCCCAGTGGCTGGCCGTATCCTTAAAGCGGTTCTGGAAGCGGATCGCCGCATAAACGCCAGGGGTGCTCATGTCAAACTGAAGCCCCTTGCCGCCGGCAACCTTAGCGCCGCCCGCAAACAACCATTGTCCAGTGGCAGGGTCATACCGGTATACCTTCGGCATGGACCCAGCCGACGAAGCGTCCAAAGTGCCTGTAAAGACGCCTTCGATGCCTTTCTTCTTGCCGAACGTCACCGGAACGGCGCTTCCGCCGCTGACCGTCTCGACCGTGACGCTCGCCGTTCCGAACGACATCAGCGTCCATTCACGGTTTAGCAGCTGGACGGACGTCTCCGCCTCCTTGCTAAGCCCTTGCGTCAGCACGATCGACATGCGCAGCATTGCGCCGTCCGCGGGCTTCGCCGTCGGCATGGCCGCCGGATCCAGCGTCACATTCAACCCGTTCAGCCGGAGACTTATGACCGCTTTGGCCTCGGCCAGCATGCCGGCCAGCTCCGCCGGGAACTGCAGCGCCGCCTCGTCCGCCGTTTCCTTCACATCAACGAAGAGCGTCCGGAGCGCGCCATTGCCTGCAGCCTTGTCAAGCGCCGTCACAATCGCGTCCTTGCTGAGCGCAACGGACACCGACATGCCGCCTTGACCGTTCGGCTTCCGCACGAAGAGTGCCCGCCCGGTCAGATCAAGCGGATCCCCTCCTGTTGCCGGAGGCTTCGGGTTTGGATCCGGCGGCGTGTTGCCGCCGTCCGTTTCGCTCGTATACTCGGCATGAATCGTATACGTTCGTGCCGGCGCCCCGCTCAAGACGACCGTAACCCGCACAAGATTATCCTCAGGAATCGTAATCGTCTGAGCCAGCCCGCTTACAGCCGGCGCTCCGTTGATCAACAGCGCGGCATTCGCATCCGCCGCCGTCGGCGTCACCGTCAGCGTCTTCGTTCCCGTCGGCAGCTTCACGCAGTAGACCAGCACCTCGGGGTTAAACGGCGAACACAGCGCATACTGCCCCACCGTCAGACCGGACAGCCGTGGATTGCCCGCCGGAGCCAGGCTTACGGTCGCCTCTACGGAGCCGTTGCCCGCCAGGTCCTTTACCGCACCGGCCGGCAGCGTCAACGCTGCGGCGCTAGTGATCTCGCCGTCCAGCGTCAGCAGCAGTTCCCGCGGCGCCGAACCGTCCCGGTTCACTTCCGCGACAGCCGAACGGACGAAGCCCGCCTGGCCGTTCAAGGCCAGCTTCGCGGTATCCGCTTCCGTCAGCGAGGCCACCGGTTCATTGAAGGCGATCCGGATGATGCGGCCGCCGCTCTCGAGGCGAACCGATGCCACCGCAGGTCCTGTCGTATCAAGCGCTTCGGCAATAAAGTTCAACGGCGTCGAGGCATCGGCGAGCGTCATTTTCACGCCGGCATAGCTAGTCATGTAAATGCTGTTCGCCTGCACCGTGTACGAGCCGCCTGCCGTCAGCGGCTGCTTCGTCGTCAGCCGGATCGTCCGCGCCAGCTGAACATCCGGGTTCGCGGCGCTCGGCTCCTTGCCGATCCAGGTCAGCGTCGATTCAAGGACACGACCTTCCGCATCCATTAGCGTGACCGCTTCATCCTTCAGTTCGACCGCTTCCAGGTAACGCGTAAATGTAAGGTCTACATAGCTGCTTTCGCCAGCATAGCCCTTCACCGTCTCGATCCGTGGCGCTGCCCGCGTCACGAGACCCGCGTTCACTTCCGTCCGCGGCGGCGGTACGTCGAGCTCCGCGCTGGAAGCCGTCTCGTACCCATCCTTCATCCAGACGACCTTCCACTTGCCCGGCGGCACATCCCAGCCGTATTTGCCCTCGGCGTCCGTCCGCTGCGGATTCACCTGGTCATACTCGTCTGCGTTCCATACCTTCCAGTCGCCCTTGAGCGGGTCTTTCATCATGACCGTCGCCGTCACGTCCGAAATCGGGTTGCTCTTCACCGCTTCGTACACATAGCCGCTCGGATCGTAAATCCACTTCGGCTTGGCAACCTTCTTGCCGCGCTTGCGCATCTGATTCGTATAGTAGTCCGAATCGGAATCGTCGTTGCACTGGTTGTAGCCCGTGCCGATCGCATCGATCTGCTCGTCGACGTAGTTGTCGATTTTATCCTCGATCACGTCGGTTGCATAGCCGGCGATGATGGCCGGCGCTCCCGTCAGCGCCATTGCGCCGGTCCATGCGCCGAGCGCGGTTTTCGCGACCTCGCCGACGACTAGCGACGCCAGCGCCTTCCCGCCCTGCTTCACCGTGGTAGGCAGCTCCGAGAGGCAATCCATGCCGCTCGTCTCGACGTTATACATGATCTTGTTGACCTTGCCGGCGAAGCCCATGTAATTGTCCCGCTGCTCCTCGAACTCGCCCTTGTATTCGTCGATCTGATCTTTCACTTCGTCCACATCGGACTTGATCTCCATAAAGTACTCTGCCGTATGGCCCCAGTCTCCCGCCTTGGCCGGACGGCCAAGCTTGGCGGCGATGCGGCTAGAGGAGACGAGACCGGCGGAGACAGGGAACGTATCGGCAACCAGGTTACTCGGCATGTAGCCCTGAATCGTAATGCCGAGCGACTTCGGCTGTTCGACGATATCGAACCGTTTTTGAATGGCCGGTACGCCCGATTTCGCGGCGAGCGCCTTCTCCGCTTCCGTTGGCTGGTAAGTCGAGTTCGGGTTCAGCTTCAGCGTAATCGACATCCGCTTGCCCCCGAGCGATGGGAAGCGCAGCACTACCGTACCGGTGAACACGCCGTCCACCGTTTCGAAGTCCGTCTTGGAGACGATCTCGAAATCCCGCATCGAAACCGGCAGCGAAGCGCGGAACTGCTCGAGGTCCAGCCGCTCCCCGTCATACTCTTTCTCCGGCTGCTTCACGTCGTAATCGACCCAGATGCCGCCCAGCGCGTCGCGCGTTGTCGGCACCGTCACCCGGAACAGGTCTCCTGACCGCACGGCCGTAACCGGCTCGCCCTCCTGGCCTTCCAGGTAGACGCGGACATTCTCCACGTCATCCGGCTTCGAGAACTCGAAGTCCATGAGGAATGGGTCCCCCGGATGAACGGAATAGACGAAATCGTTCGCGTCCTTGCCCGATTCCATCATCACCCACTTGCCGGCCGGAGCCTGCGCCATCGCCATCCGCAGCAGTTCGGGGCCGTTCAGGTCGTACTGGACGTACGCCTTGTCGCTGCGCAGCGCTATGCCGTTCGAAGTCGCCTCGGCCCAAAGCGCGTGATAGCCGGAGTCGCCAAGATCGATCAGTGTCACTTCCGCTTCCCAGGTGCCCGCCGCGTTCGCCGTCGCTCCGCCGATGCGCACGTCCGAATCGTACAGCACCAGCGCGCTGCCCGCCGGCGCATAGCCGCTCAGCACCGTCTTCCGCTCCGGATTTCCCAGCCGGCTTGGAGCGTCCAGCGTCACCCGCGGCGTATCCAAGTATGCCGTACCCAGCGTCTCCTCGACATTCACCGTCCCTAGCTTCGCCTTGATACGGGCGGACGCGGCTGCCGTCTGCTTCTCATAGGCTTCCGACACTTGCAGCTTGTAGGTGACCACGCCGCCCTGGTCCTTGGCCAGATTGCCGACCGGCACGCGCAGCGCGCCTCCCTCGATAACAGCCGCGCCGACACCGCCCGTTACCGCCAGGCTGCCCTGGCCGTCCCCGACAACCGTCATTCCTTCCGGAATGTCGAGCACCAGCATGGCGTTCTCCGCCGTCTCCTCGTTCGTGTTCCGGTAGCCGGCCCGCAGCGTCAACGTCCCGCCTGGCGTGACTCGCGACGACTGCGCCGAGAAGAAGTTGCCTTTCTTATTGGTAAAATACCGGGACGGACTGAACGCGATCGTCCCGATGTTTTTGATTTGATTTTCCTCGATCGTGAATTCCGCCGTTGCATATTCATACCGGGTCCGGTAGTCCGCGCCCTCCGAGCTGCGGCTGAACTCGATCCGGTACGTGCCGCCTTCCGGCACGTTGATGTTGAACGGATCCGTCCGGAAGCTGTCGTTCCAAACATTGTCCACGTACGACTGCTGTCCGTCCGGCTTAATTTGATAAATCTCAGCGCTGTAATACATGTCCGCGCGGCGCTCCACCTTTCCCTGTACGCGCGCGCCCTTCTCCTCCAGCCTGATTTCTGCCGTCGCGTTCGAATGTTCGTCGAGCGTCACGCTCTTGCACTGGCTGACATAGGCGTAGATCGCTCCTGACACGCACACGCTTACGGGCGTACCCGGTCCGCCGGCGACATTGAACGCATTCGAGTAATACGAGCTCATCCAGCCGAATTTCGATTCGACGCGGGTAAGGAACGCTTCGTTCGCCAGGTTGAGCGGTCCCAGCCAATCGGTGTCGAGCGCTTTCTTGTAAACTTCAAGCTTGACAACGCCCGTGTCCGGTCGCTTCACCGGAATGTCGAGGCTCGCCGTCGCGCCTGAAGGGACGGTCACATTTACCTGGCCCGAGCTGTATAGATCCGACGAGAGCGTCGCTTCGATAACGGCATTACCGGCGAACAGCTCCATCCGGACCCTGCCGTCCAAGCTGGTGACCGCATTCGTTACGACCGGCCTTCCCTTATATGTCTGCGTTGCCGAGACGTACGCGTTGAACAGCGGCTTGCCGTCAGGGTCCTTGACGGTCAGCTCGAGCGTTCCTCGCTCAGGCGACGCCAGCGGCACGCGGAGCACGTTTACGCCGCCTGCGAGCGTCTTCGTCAGGACCGCATCCGGCGCCAGCTCGTAATAGAGATTGCCGAGCTCCAGTTCCGCCGTCACGGCCTGGCCCCGCAGCAGTCCTTCATGCGTATACGTGACGCCATCCGCGTTCGTCGTCGTCGCCAGCAGCAGATTGCGGTCGGCGTCGTATAGCGATACCGGCACATTCGCCACCGGGGCTCCATTCGCATCCACCGTCAGGACGCGGACCTGCGCCGGGACCACGACATCCAATGAGACCTCTGTCGTACGGCCGGCCCTAACCGTCAGCCCCTCGAGCCGGCCCATTTCATATTGATAATCCGGCGTCCGTAGCTCCACCACGTAGTCATCACCCGGAAACAGCCCGTCGAAAACAGCGCTATCGCCATTCTCTCCGTCTTCGCCGAGCACAACCGTCTGATTGCGGCTCTGACTGCCATAGACGCTAAGGATAGCCCCGGCCAGCTCCTCCTTCGACGCCCCGGCGAAGGTAACCGACAGCGCGCCGCCGACCGGTACGGGCAGCCCATCCGCTTTCTCCTCGGCCGTCGTGCCGTCCGACCTCTTCTGCTTCAGCGTAATGTCGGTCAGTTCCGTCGCGTTTGCGGGCAGCTTGAAAGATCCGGTAAACGATCCCTTCATTCCCGCAGACTCGGTCAGAACAACCGCTGCGGTCTTCGGAGTGATCGTGCCGGCCACGTCTTCCTTGTAAGCGAGCTCGACCTGAGCCTCAACGCCCGAAGTCCCAGTGGCCTTCAGGTCAATCGCGCTCTCCGGCTTCAACGGTCCGCCCGCGTCGGTCCGATCGCCGCTCCAGAGCAGGATGAGCGGCAAATCTTCCGGCGGCGGATTCTCGCCTCCCGTATCATTCGGCTCCCAAGTGTAGGACGGACCGTCAAGCGTCCAGTGGTAATTCGCGTCGATGGCCTCGACCTGGAACAGATCGCTTATTCCTTCAGCCCTCACCTGCCCGGTTAGGGTCACCGAAGGCGATGCGCCACCGGCCGGAACGTAGCGAACCGGCACGCCGTTCTTGTAAAGCGCGTATCCCTCTGCGCCGGCAACGGTCGGCCAGCCGAGCGTGATCTGATCCGCGCCTGCGTTCGACGCTTGCAGCGCGCTTCCGGACGGCCAAACCGGCATGGTGCCGGTCGAGGCGATAAAATAATCCGGCATCGCGATTTGATGGCCGCCGATGTCCTCTTGCGACATGCCATAGAAGCTTACGGTCCCCGAATCGCTAACGGACGGCCGCTTCAAGGACGGGATTAGCGTGACCGCCGCGCCCGGCACCTCCAGCTTCGCGTTCTGCAGTCCCTGACTGTCCGCAACGTACACCGCCGTTTCCTCGCTCACGTCGTCTCCCGTCCCGACGGTAACCTCCGTCTCATAGGCGACGTAGGCGCCGTTCGGACTGATAGACGGATAGAGGCTGTTACGTTCCTGCTCCCCGCCGTTCGGCAGGCGCGAAACGCGGCTGTAGCTATCCGACGTCCGGTCATAGACGTAAATATCGTCTTGGCCGTTGGCGTCGCCATCCGCAAGATCGTCGCGGTAGGTCGTGAATGCCATGTACCGGCCGTCCGCGCTCAGAGCAGGCGTATAGCCTTGCGTAATGCGCTGAAGCGCGCTGCCTGCCACATTGTAGAGGTATAGGCTCTCGGTGCCGATGTAATCCTCCAGATCCGTCAACTTCGCTGTGGAAACAAAGGCAATCGTGCCGCCGTCCGCGCTGATGACCGGGTCGAAGCTTTCGTCGTTCCAGCCTGCTTCCAGCGGTACGCTGATCCGCCGCAGCTTGTCGCCGGATGCTTCGCGATCGAAGAGATAGACGTCCCGCTTCCCGTCGTTATCGCCGGATACAAGACCGTCCGCCGCCGTATCGAACGCGACGTAACGGCCGTTCGCGCTGACCGATACCGTATTGGCGTTGAACGAACCAAAGCCGCTGGCGGCACTCGTCCCGTTCACCGTTTCCAGCGTGTCGGTCGTCCGGTCATACAAGTAGACCTTGACGGCCGGACTCACAAGGCTCTCGCCGTAGCTGTAGACGACATAACGGGCGTCCGGCGTCATGTCGAAGTGGTGCACCCAGCCGGTTGCATCCGGCGTCTTGACCGTGAGCAGCTCTCCCGTGCGCCGATCATGGAGTTGAACCACGGTACGTCCAGTATCATCTTGCATGATGTAGCTCATGTAGGCCAAGTACCGTTCGTCCGCGCTTAGCTTGGATACCGGTCGTTGGCTTGCCGCGTACATCAAGCTCAGGAAGCCCCGGCTCAGCTTGCCGAGCACGGTCCAGGAAGGCGGCGCGGCGGCTGCCTGGATGCCGGCTGCTTCGTTGACCGCCGAGACGATGTCGACGGACCCGGGATCCGAGGTTTCCTCTGTCGCGGCCGCCGCCGGCAGCGCCGACGTCACGAGCAGCAACAGCGCCAGCAGCATGGCCAGCTTACTGCGAAGGAACAGCATTGCGCTTGCGAATTTCATAGAATCACTACGCTCCCGAATATGTATTTTGAAAAAAGTCCCAAAAATGATTATACATACCGTAGCACTCTATGTTTGTCGAATTTTGATGTCGAATGACGAATATTTATAGCTTGCGGCAGTAGACGGGGATTAATCGAAGGGCTTGCGGCATACGGCGGCACGCTGCTTAGGCATAAGAAAAGCACAACCATTTGGATGTGCTTTTAAATGAAACTTTATTGAGACTTGTCCACCGCTAAATCGAGAGATAAACATCAATAGCGAAAGCCAGTGCTGCCGGATTAAACGAGGGCGGACTAATAGAATAGTTAACGGCTGCGAACGATACGACAAGCTGAAAGGTATGTCCGTTACGTGAAGCAGGAACGGATGTACTGAATTGAGAATAGTAGCGAACATTTAGCCAGTTAAAGGGTACATCATCGACAACTCCGGTATTCGGATCTAATAATCCATCGGTAAGATTGCCTGCGGGAGTGAGGGACGTAAATAAGTCCCCGCTAGTATTATCGAAAAGGTCGATCTGTACGTCATGTGCATTATCGCAAAATACTGTTAAATTTAAAACAACCTGATTGTCAGTGTTCAATCCGAAAACGCTGGGTGAAACAGCGAAAAAAAGGAGTTGGGGAGTGGTAGTAGACGAGCCCCAAACATAGGATGGAGGCGCCTTCGTAAAGCTGCCGCTATTATCGTTCGCGTACGGCAGCAATCGCGGCCATTGTGCCGCAACACGCCCCACGTCGGTTGCTAAGGTACCCGAATTGGCTCTTGCATTGGCAATTGCCGTTGCTCTATCCGTTGCTACGAAAGTCGTAGAGTTGCTGCTAATAATTCTCGTTCTTTCTAACATAGTCAATTTAAGTCACCTCCTTGATGCTTGATCCTTTATTGTATGACTTTTGTATCAAGGAGGGACGGGCTCCTGGGTTAGATTTTTTATAAAAGAAAAAGGAGATCTCTGAAAAGATCCCCTCTTGAAGCAAACGTTTAAACCCTTAGCGACCCACGGAACCCTCTAGCCGCATAGTAGGACTCTGCTCCATTGTGGTACACGAAGACAGTGTCATAGCGACGATCGCAAAAGATGGCTCCGCCGAGTTTTCGAATGCTAGCGGGCGTTTTCACCCAGCTCGACGTTTTCAAATCGAAGTTTCCAAGGTTCTGCAGCTCCCGGTATTGGTCTTCCGTTAAAAGGTCAATACCCATGTCGAATGCCATCTCCACCGCATTGTTTTGCGGCTTATGTTCTTTCCTCGACTCCAGCGCTTCACGGTCGTAACAAAGACTTCTGCGGCCCTTAGGACTTTCCGCTGAACAATCGTAAAACACGTACTCGTCCGCTTCGTTGTCAAGACCAATGACATCCGGTTCGCCGCCGGTACTCTCCATTTCATTCAGCGACCATAATTTTTCCGGTTTAGCTGCTTCGAGCTTTGCTTGTACGTTAGCCCATTTAAGGCCATCATGGCGGTTCATGTTTTTCTCAAAACGAGCTTTCAATGTTTTAAGCAGTCCTTCTCGTTGTTCCGGAGATAACTCCTTTTTACTGCTGATGGGACTCGTTGTCATCATCATTTCTCCCTTCAAATAGGCTTGCTCCTAGTGAGCAACACACATCTTCTCTCTCCGTTTCAGACAATATCATCCCAATTATAGCGCAAAGTGAGGGGGAATAAAAAAGCCCTTCCTTGTTAAAGGAGGGCATGGCAATTGGTCATTGGTGCAGTGTCGCTCGCGTTCAAATAAAACCGGTTTCTCAGCCACGAGGTGCCTGTAAAGCATCTCATTCGCTTCTTCCGCCGGTTTCTCAGCCAAGAGGTGCCCGTGGAGCACCTCTTTCACTTCTTCCGCCGGTTTCTCAGCCAAGAGGTGCCCGTGGAGCACCTCTTTAGCTTCTCCCGCCGATTTCTCAGCCAAGAGGTGCCCGTGGAGCACCTCTTTCGCTTCTCCCGCCGAAAATTCCGTCGTCATCAGTTTTCCATATCAGCGGGATCTTCGCCGATGAGCTATTATGCTCACCTTCACGGCCGACCGAAAACCGTAAACTCCCATACGCCGATACGCATCCCCCGCGGTGCGGCAATGATGAACAGCCGGGCAAAGCGGGCCCGCTTCGGTCCCCAAGTGTCATACACGATATGCTGGTCGATCGTATTATCGGATTTATCAATTAGGGTGAACCATTCTACCCCATCGATCGAACCTTCGATCCTGTATGGATACGGACCGGGTGCGATCCCCGCATCATAATCCAGCCCTCTGTCGGCAAACAGTGTGCGTGCTGAATAAACCTCGTATTCACGTCCCAGGTCAACGCGGATCCACTGCGCTGTACGCGAATCGGCCGCTTCCCACCACGTACGGATATAGTTATCGATCGCATATACCGGCTCATGACCGGGCGCATAGCTGGAGGCCTTAACCGACCACCGCGCTGTCTGTAATTGCTAGTTTTAGGGTCATCCTTTTGCAGGATGGCCCTTTCTTTGATCTCGCTTGTTCAACTATCGTTCTAGAGGAAATAGAACAAATTTAACGAATAGATATTTTTGGTAATATAACCAAGCTAAAGGAGCTGTGAATTTTGGCTTTTAAAGATGCGACCAGAAAAGGGAAATTTGAATTAACGTTCCCAGTACGTCTAGTATCCGATGTTAAAAAGTCTCAGGAATGGTTTCGCGATGTGTTGAAATGTAACGATATTAGCGGGTGGGGCCATGCTACAAGGGAAGGCATGGGGATTATTTTATTACAGGCTGCTTCACCGGAGGATATTCGTCCAAACACTGTGCCGAAGAAGCACTCCGATTATCCTACAGAATGGGATGGCCCGGATTATGGTTGGGATTCGTTGATTTACGTGAAGTGGGAAAACCTGGATTACATTGTCGAGGAAGTTCGCAGTAACGGCGGTAAAATCGCGATTGAACCTTTTGAGTACTCGCACGGAGGCCATACTTACAAGAAAGCTCATATTTCTGACCTGGACGGATACAACATGGTTTTAAGCGCGAGGCGTCTTCAGACAGACGAACAAATGAATCACGATCAAGAATCTATATTTAAAAAGACGTATCAAGTACGTCTTGTCTCCGATTTGAAGAAGTCAATGGAATGGTACAGCAATGTATTAGGATGCGATGAGGTGAACAACTGGGGATATGCAAGACGCGGCGAAATGGAAGTGATTTTACAGCAGGCAGTATCACCGCATGATGTACGACCCAATGCCCTTTCCGCAAAAATTAAAGGCATCCCCAATACGTGGGAAGGCCCGGATGAACCCTGGGATACTTTCGTTCATACGCCATGGGAAGATGTGGCTCTTATCGTTGATGAGGTACGAGGAAAAGGCGGTACGATTGGAATGGAACCAACTGAAAGTTCAGAGGATGGCTGGGACTTTGTAAATGCACAAATTTTAGATCCAGACGGGTATAGCATTATTCTTGGAGGAATGAGAAGAAGTAATATCTCCTAAGTAATGAACTGCACGTTAGCTTAAAAACGGTTCAAGCAATCCCATGCCGCTCAACACGCTTTAACAGGCTCCTGCACGTTTTACCCCAAAAAACTTGCCATTACTTGTGGTACGGTTCTCCGCGCTGTCTGTAACGGCAAGTTTTAGAGCCATCCTCACGGGATGGCTCTTTCTTTATCTCTCTTATTCAATCATCGTTATCCAGTAGGTATCGAGCTGTACTGCGGACCATCATTTCCCGTCGTACGAAGCCGTACTTCTCATAGAGTCCATGCGCGTCTCGTGTACCGAGATAAATAGACGTATGGCGAATGCGAGGATGGTCGACCAAAACAGCCATCATCCATTTGCCGAGTCCTTTTCCGCGATATCCGGAGTCAACGATCACGTCGCACATCCAGGAAAAGGTTGCTCCATCCGTTACAATCCGCATGAAACCTACTTGAAGCCCGTCCGCGCTGTAAACTCCAAAACAAAGCGATTCTTTCCAGCTTTTCATGATGGTTTCTTCCGACCGTTCCGCGGCCCAATAACTGCTCTTCAATAATGCAATGATCATATCCGGCTGCAGCTCTTCCACACTGTCACTGATTCTGTAAGGCAGGCTATCATGAATCCACTCCATCTGTATACCTCCTATAGTTCACCATTCGTAATGCGTATAGTATAATGGTAACAGTTGGAAGTGGATAATGAATTATTTAGCGACTATACCCATACAGATTAGGGTGGAAAAATGACTAAATACGAGAATGTGAAGGACGATCTGAAACAACAGATTAACAGCGGGTCGATCAAGCCGGGCGGTAAATTACCGTCCATCCGAGAGCTTAGTGAACATTGGAAGTGCAGTAAAAACACCGTAATCCGAGCCATCGATGAATTGGAAAAAGAACACCTGATTTACTCGGTACCGAAGAGTGGCCACTACGTTATTGTTCGTTCCTCCAAGTCTGAGGATCGGCCGGGAGGGCGAATTGATTTTGCCGTGGCTGCTCCGGATCCTGGTATTATCCCCTATGATGAAATTCAGCACGGGTTGAACCGAGCGGTACAGCTATACGGAGATCGCCTCTTTACATACGGCGATCCGCTCGGATTTCCATCTCTACGAGAGGCTATATCCCAGCACCTGGCGTCTTCTCAAATTTTTGCTGGACCCGAACGAATCTGCGTCGTCTCCGGCGCCCAACAAGCTCTTCACTTGCTTGCCTCCATGCCATTCCCGAATGGGAAATCGGCGATCTTGGTCGAACAGCCCTGCTATGCCGGAATGTTGAAATTAATGAGCCTCCTCGGGGTAACCGCAATCGGAATTGCTCGAACGGAATCAGGCCTTGACCTTGATGAACTGGAACGGCATTTTCGGAACAATTCCATTAAGTTTTTTTATACGGTCCCCCGATACCACAACCCGCTCGGAACCAGCTTGTCACGTCGGGAGAAAGAAGCAATCGCATCCATGGCGGAGAAATACGATGTGTATATCGTGGAGGACGACTATCTCGCAGACTTGGAAACGGACAGCAAAGCCGATCCCATTTGCAGCTATGATTATTCGGGCCGCGTCATCTACATCCGAAGCTTTTCCAAAATAATGCTGCCCGGCCTGCGACTCGGTGCCGCTGTACTACCCGAAGCCTTAACCACTTTGTTCCGTATGTACAAATCGTCGTGCGATTTAGGCACAGCCGCCCTTTCGCAAGCCGCTTTGGAGATTCATCTGGGCAGCGGATTGTTTCAGCGCCACGCCGCCATGATGAGAGAACGCTATGGCATTCGAATGAAGGCTCTGCAGCAGGCATGCAGCCGCTATTTGAACGAGGGTTTTCGTCTAAGCAAATCAACCGGCGGTATATTTGCGCAACTCGAGCTGCCTCATCATCTGGCGGCAGAGGAGCTGGCCGCGGCCCTTCGTCAGAAGGACGTGCATGTTTTTCCTACGATGCATTGCTACCTTCCTAGTGTGGAAAGCGCGAACAGCTGGCGCCTCAGCATTATTCGCACGAATGAACAAGAGATTGAGGACGGCATCCGGATCGTTCGCCAGACGGCCGACGAGCTAATGAGCCAAAGAAGTACAATCAAATTCAGCCGATCAGCCATTACTTGGATTTAGAAGTCGTCGCTAAAGCCCCGCAAGGAATCCTGCAAAAACTTGCCGTTACTTGTGATACGGTTCAGCATATCATTCTAAAGGCGAAATTCTATAATCATCAACTAATTTTTATTTCGTTTGTTAACTTCAATCGCAATGAACTCCGGCAAATAATTGGGGGTACATCCCTTTGATACCATTTCATCTTTATAAAGACCCGTTTTCTCACCAAGTTTAATACAACGTGCTCGATTCTTTTGATCATAAACGCCAATCCAGCCTACGGTGAAATTCATAGCCCATTGAACTTCCGGTTCTTCCTGCGTAATATTAGCTTCAATCGCAGATAGTAAGTCTGCGTTGTTATCAGGCGGTGTTTGTCCAGTCCATCTCAATCGCGCTTTATAATACCAGAAGGCTCGCCTTTGAAGAGCATAAGGACTATTTTCCCATAACTCCATCAATGCAATTCTCTTCTTGTCTTTGGTGAGCTGATTAGCCATTAACCAATCCATTAAGTTATTTCGCTCATCAAATGTGTGAATCTGCATATCCTTATCAAGCGTATTTAGCACATCTTGTGAAAGAAGGTTTTTGTCCATAATTAAGATTGCCAATAGTCTGGGCAAAAACTCTTCGGTTGACCAAAGTTCCATAGCTAGTTCGTGATTTGTATTAATGTCCTTTGCGATTTTTCGTAAATCGCCTAGCTTAGTTTTACTATTGATCTGTGATAGAATGTTTTCTGCTTTTGAAGAGCGTTTCATTTCTGTACTTTTATTCTTATTCATTTGAAACAACTCCTTTATTTAAAGCACTGGTTCATATATGTCCTTGGCGCGATATATCAATAACTTAATTTCGTTATAAGTCTTATTGCATACAATGCTGTTCATAGTGATAACCTCTTTATTGTTACATGGGTCTACAAATTCTGCTCGATTACTCCCATTACCGGATCGAAGGTCAGCATCTTAGTCCCGATCTTATCAATGAAGAAGCGATCATGGCTTACCGTAATGACGGCGCCGGGGAAGTGAATCAGAGCTTGCTCCATGACCTGAATGCTCGTGAGATCCAGATGGTTGGTGGGCTCGTCCAAGATGATAACTGCCGCACCCGATAAAAGACACTTCGCCAGCGCCACTCGAGCCTTCTGGCCACCGGACAGATGGCCGATCTTCTTGCTCAGATCTGCCTCCGAGAATTGCAGCATAGACAGGAACTTATTCACCTTTTTACGCGGAGCATCCAGTCCCAATCCATATGTATTCACCGCGTGGCTGACAGTATCCTTCGGATCAAGCTCTTCCCACATTCTGTTGAAGTAAGCGTAGCTAACGGATTTCTCCCATATAACCTCTCCGGACTCCGGATTCTCCTGCCCGGTAAGCGCCTTTATGAGCGTGGATTTCCCGCTTCCGTTCGGTCCCACGATGACTAAGCGATCTTCCTTCTGAATATCGAAGCTAACGTTCTCGAAGATCTGCCGCCCCTCATAGGTTTGTCCGATCTGCTTCACTTCGCATAGCTTGTCCGGGAAACGCAGTTTCTCATAGATATCAGTAATCAGCACGTTAACGGGATGAGGCTCGATCCGCTTCTTATTATCCGCCAGCTTGCGCGAGAGGCGGTCCTTGGCGCCAGACTTCCTGCTCGCACGGTCGTCGATCGCCTCGGATTCCATGAGAAGCAGCTCTTCTTCCCACTCGAACTGCCGGTCCAGCTCCTTTTTGCGCATTTTCTTCTTACGGATGTAGTCGGTGTAGTTGCCTTCATATTCTTGAAAATGATAGTTCTCGATCTCGATTGTACGCGTAACAACTTTATCGATAAATTGCCGATCATGCGACACCAGAATCATGGCGCCTTTGAATCGGTACAGCCACTGCTCCAGCCACGAGATGCCTTCTATATCTAAGTAATTTGTCGGTTCGTCGAGTAGAACGACGTCGGGTAGCTCGATTAACATCTTCGCGAGCGCCGCGCGGTTACGCCATCCTCCGGACAACTCATCAATCGGCTGATTGCGAGATCGATCGTTAAACCCTAGCTTCGTAAGCACCGTGTTTATCTCGACAGACACGTTCCAGCCATCGAGATGATCCATTTGCTCGAATAGCTCCGCCTGCCTCTCCAGCAGCCTGTCCATTTCGCTATCGTCGGTTACCATCCCCAGCTTATCTCCAACCTCTTGCAGCTCACGTTCAATAAGGGCAACCTGCTCGAAGCATGCTTCCAGTTCTTGCTGGACGGACAGGCTCCCTCTTAGTTCCGAGAATTGAGAGAAATACCCGAGTCTCACATTCGGATCTATCTCTACCTTGCCAGATGTCGGCTCTTCTTGGCCCATGATGAGCTTAAATACCGTCGACTTGCCGGCGCCATTCCGTCCGATTAGGCCGATGCGTTCCCCTTGCATAACGCGAAAATAAATATCTCGAAAGATCATGGACTCTTCGTACTTCTTTGTGACATTCTCCAAACGTATTACGCTCATGGCAATCACCCATTTCTGATTTCAACGCTCTAGCGTGATTATACCATTCCCTTCTTACGAATTCTCCTCGAGAGTGATCTCCATTAAAGAGCTTGCACTTTAGCTTCAACTACTGTAGTATGAGAGACCTAACCAACGTTAAAGACCAATATGCTTTGTTATTCTATCGCGGGGTGGAGCAGCCCGGTAGCTCGTCGGGCTCATAACCCGAAGGCCGCAGGTTCAAATCCTGCCCCCGCAACCAACTTACAATTCCAAATCGGTACTAATATAAGAATGCCTTTAACCCGCAGAATGCGGATTAAAGGCATTTTTCTTGGTTCTCTTTGCTTATCTCAAAAGTTCGCCCTACTTGTGATAAGGTTCCCCGCGTATGATCTTAAACTATTCTTGACAAGAAAGTATACCGATAAAATGTAAAAAGCCGCAACCACGCGGCTTCTTAAGCATATATGTTCTTGTCATCCGACAATCAAATTAATGGTCTCGCGGTGCCATTTACTTTACTGCACCTTTCGAATTTCAATACAGCAGAGTAATATCAGGGCGAAAAAAGTTTCCAATGCCCTTCGGAAACAACTTCGACTGCTCCGTCGATCACTTTGATGGCGGTCTGATCATCAATCGCATATGCCGGCCCCTGCATCCCAGCGGCCCATCTCTCTGCAGCAGCCATTGTGTTATGCGGCAGCATCACGTGATCCAGATGCGGAAACATTGCAAAATCAACCAGTCCCAGTGTTTCATCGCCACCGTTTGGTGGAGTCCAGCCAACGAAGAATTCCCCAATGTTAGGTGCCATCACCATACTCCCGGCGCTCATTCCCACATAGACTGCCCGCAGCGACGGCAACAGGTTTGCCAGCCCTGATTGCCGCATCCAGTGGCACAGGTAGAGGGCGTCGCCGCCCGCCACAAGCAGGACGTCCGTCTCTCGGACCAGCGGCAACCAGCGGTCTTCGTCTATGCTTGGCAGCGCTGTGAGCTCCAACACGCCGACGGACTTCCAGCCCAGGTCGACCATGGGATTCTCTTCTTTCCCGCTGATGAACTGCCAGGCTTTGACGCCGGGGCCGACCCAGGGGTGCCCGTACATCGCGGTGGGGATGCACAGGGCGTTGGAGTCGGCGATCGGCTTGCCCAGCATGTCAATCAGCGCGTCGTGTATGCTTTTGTTATTTATGCCTGCAGATGTAAGCAGAAATTTCATAACTCCACTCCTTTGTGTGCGTCTGTCGTTTATTCCTTTAGACTTTCCAAACGAGGGCCGGTCGTCTAAGCTTAATCAAAACGCGGTTTTCTGCCGTTGAGATTCAGGAGTGCATGGGGTGGCATGGCGGTTTTTGCCATGACGGGGTTCACATACACATAAGCAGATATTACAATATTTTAACCATCTCATGCCCGATTTCTTCAAACACGATATATTCGTGCGGAATATTCATTGAATTTAGATATAAATGTAAAATCTCATTATCGCAAAACAATACATCAGCCGTTCCGACATGAATTTTTATATGTAACTTAGCGCGTATTTTTTCCGCGTTTTGACTTATCTCATATAACAAATTGTTTTCTTCTAAATACCTCTCTTCTCTCATCATATTTTCATATAACTCGGCGGCTTTTTCCGGCGCTTCCCCCACACCGTGGTAATCTTTGTGATAATAATGGTGGTATGTGCCTGCGTAGGCAGTCACCGAAGCAAACAGTTCGGGATATTTAACAGCATAATAAAACGCCATTCCGCCACCCATTGAAAAGCCAGAAACCGATCTGTTTTCACGAGTCGCGTTCGTCCTGTATTCACGGTCGATATGCGGTATCCACTCGTTAATAATCATAGATTCAACGGGCAGATTCTCAAAATCTTCGATAACCGGGGAATTATTCGGGAAAACGGTAATCGATTCCCTGTTTGAATATACCATTTCCAATGTCCATATATCGCTTGTTTCGTTGCCCGTCCACCCGTGAAGATGGTAGGCGACTGGGTATTTTTTGCCGCTTTTTTCATAATCAGGCGGAAGATAGATATTATAACCGATTTCGTGACCGAACAGCTCGCTATAAAATGTTTTATGGGTAACATTTTGAGGTGATTCTGTTGGTGGATTTATATAATTCATTTTATTTTTGCTCCTCGCTTATTAAAAATTGCCACGTCCGTGATTTAACTAAATGTTTGTATTCGAGTTTAGATGGGTTATTCCTTTTAACCTGCCCGTTAGCGGAATAGGCCACCGTATAATCGGCAGCCTTTTCTTCATTGTGCTATCGTACCCGTTAGTTGAATCACTTACCTCCAGTCAAAAAATTAGGATGATAGTACCAAATAAATTCAAGCCAAGGTGGCGCTATGTCAGTAAAATGTCCCCAACTCCCAGGCAAGTCCCCAGGATAATTACTTTTTATCTCAGAAAAATAGGCTAGTACAAACTGTTCCTTTATTAAGCTGTTCATGATCCTACTCAACGATTGCGTATACTCTCTTGGCTCTTGAATTTTTTCTGGGGATTTTAAACGATCATAGACCCAATCTTGATCTGGATAAGATGTGAGTGTTTCATCTTTATACGGATTTTTTAATATATAACCACTACCATTCCAGTCCTCATGTGAAAGTCCAGAGAAGAATGGATTAGCGCACATTAGATGATAAAATCCGCCTTTTTTTATAATTCGAGATATTTCATGAAAAACAACTCGTGAGTCTGGAACAAATGTAAGAGAGTATGGCTGCCATACTACATCAAATGATTGATTTGAGAAGCAAGATAAATCGCGCATATCACCTTGAAAAACATTAACATCAACTCCATAATGCTCAGCAGCCGCCTTATCTCGCTCTAATTGAGTATGTGAAATATCCAGAACTGAGACATTAGCTCCCAACAAAGCGAATGCCGCTGATTGCTGTCCACCTCCACTTGCCAAACAAAGAACGTTCTTTCCTGTCAGTTCATCCTTGATGCCCATTCGATCTAGACCTAAATAATCACGCGCGGACTCTTTATTAAGATCAAGATAAGGACGAGCGAAAAGAGCATCTGATTTTGCCAACGACTCCCATCTTGCATGATTATATAAATACACTTCATCTTTCAAATCCATAACCCCTTATCTATTTTATTTAAAGTTAATTGAGAGAATTTTATGCCTTTGATAACTGGTAGCCGCCACCATTTATACTTCCATAGATTGGGACTCTGTTTGTTTATTAAAGTTACGCGGAGATTTTTATTTATTTACAAAAACTGATTTCTGTACGATTTCTTTTGAAGTAACCTGCCCATTAGCTGAACAGGCCGCCAATTACTTCGGCAGCCTGTTGTCGTCATGCTATTGTACCCGTTAGTTCAGCGATTACGGTTGCCATATTTCCAATTTATTCCCATCTGGATCGCAAAAACTAAAATTTGGTCCACAAGGTCTGTTTTCCGGAATTTCGCTTACGATGTTCACTCCATTTCTCTTGAAACGATCGTACATTTCTTGAATACGGGGAGTAATGAAGCAAGCTAAGGGTTGTCGAGTCTCACCATCGTCAAATGTAAAACCGAAACTCCCTGCTGCTTGTTTTGCCCCCATAAGGAACAAAGCTGGCACTACTTCCCTGATTCCGGCAGAGTGGAAGTTTCCATTCTGATCGGGAAACTCCAAGATAGCTATTTCCATCCCAGGTTTAACTGGATTGTTGGGATTTGTGTTTTGACACCCTAAATTTTTTTGATACCATTTAGCAGACTCGTAAACATTACTCACGGGAATATAAATACACGTAATGCCTGTTATGTCCTCCAGTCTTTCCTCCACTTTGATTTCCTCATTCGATTGCATAACCCATTTCTCCCTTCTCATTTAACATTAATCTTTAGAATTTGAGATTTGTGACTTACAGTTATTTTGATGCCACATGATGTTGCAAACCTGACTTACTGAGAAAATAATCTATTAATAATTTCGTTTCTGTAATCACATTATCCTGCCCGTTAGCTGCGAAGGGCTGCCCAGCGGCAGCCCTTCAACATTGTGATATCGTGCCCGTTAGCGTAATATCATTACTTCCCCGAAATGCCTCGGCAGACCGAGGGCGTATGCCCGATGCGTGAGTATGGTGTTATCTGAAGGAGCACGCATCCTTGAAATACTCAAGGGTTTCCATAAATATATTTGATTTTTTCTGCTTCTATTAATTTGATATTAAAGCGCTTTGATAAGTATCTACCTAAGCTCTTTCCGCTGTGTCTATAATAATTATCAATTTGTATCTTTGAATTATCTTTAAGATATAAATAATAAAAATCTTCCTTATCAGACTTGATGGTTATATGGATTTGTCCTGCTTTCTTTACTGTGATTGCTTCAATGTATTTAATATTATTTATGTCTATCTCAATAGTCTTAATAAAAAAAGAATACTTGATAAGCCTCCCTTCAGAAATGCTAAAAAAAGTTGAAAATAGATATGTTAAAAATGTGAGTAACAGCACCAGAACAACTACTGAAGAAGTAAAGCTCAGATATTGAAACCCAAAAATAATAAAAATAATAATTCCAAACGAGAGTATTATTGATGATTGCGTTCGTTTGAATTTCACAGATCTTCTGCCTTTCTCAATTTATCGACTTTTTGCTCTTTCAAGATAACGTTCTTATTTACGAACTTTGTAAATTCGTGATGCCTTTGGTATTCGCGAAGTAACTACGCAATCTTTTCCGTATGCGCAACTGGCCGCCGATTAATCGGCAGCCTGTTCTTCATTGAGCTAACGTGTTCAGCGTCATCTGATGTACCGCGCTTCCTTTTAACTATAACCAGATGATTTCATAGTTATTTGTAATATATTTTAAACCAATCTTCTAAGTCTTTACTAATTATTTATAATACTCCCCTGATGGACCATGCAATTCATTCCCACCAGTTGAAGTGCTACCAAATACCAGTTCTACGGTGGTCGCGTCCTTGAATACTATCTTCCCCTCTTCAACTGTTGCGTAACTTGTATCTGGATCAAATGGTTTCAATTCCGCGTTTTTAAGAATGTTGATTATTGTGTATGTTTCTTCTTGTGTTAAGCTCACAGGACTAACAAAACCAATTGTAATTTTCTGCACTTCACCCGCGGAAAGCTTTTCTTTGAATGTGTCGGGCCACTCACTTCTAGCATTTCCTCCTATGGAACAGCTTGAAATCATGATTACGAAACCAACAATAACAAAAACAATACCGACAATTCGTTGAATAGTTAATGCCAATTCAGAGGGGCTAGCGTCTTTAAATTGCCATCCTACTGATACATACCATGCTGCATATGGCCATACAGCCATAATTAAACCAATTACCAGAACGAAAAAGCCAACCATACTAGGCGCCCATATTTTTTATATGAAGTTATACGTTACCAACAACTATTAGTTTCTGGGTACCATATAGGATTTTTTCTTCGTTGAAGTGTGCGCGCCATGTTGTTAATGCTCACGGAGCAGTTGTCTATAAACTTACGCCAATCAAATAGAGCCGGACGAAATGGGGACGTGCATCATGCACGTCCCCACTTCGCTTATCCTCTATTTCCAATTATCGCGCGTGTTCAAATAATCCCTGATATGCTGAATGAATTCTTTCGCTCTAATTTGCGTAGTATGTCTCTCCCTCACCATTCTGTATCCGCGTTCCGTAATGGCATTTCTTTCTTCCTCGTGTTGTAAATAATAGAGCGCCTTTTCCAGATAATTATCGCCATTGATTTCAACAAACGTTACTCCATCAATAAACCCTAGATCCTCCAACTCTTTCGATCCGCTTGCCAACAATAGCGTTTTGCTTGCCGGCACTTCGAAATATTTGGCAATGGGAAATTGATAGCAGGAATCATCCGTAAAAAACATTTTAGCCTTATTGATTGCCATCGAAAAATATTTCCCAACCCGTGTTTGTGCCTCTTCTTCCTCCTCGTAATTCCGGTATCCTGGATGTTCATAATGAACAAAACCCGGGTACCCTTTCATCTCCCTGGCTATTTTATCCCTTAGTGGATACGTCTCTTCATGTATGGCACCCATTAACAAAAAGTCGATTTCTTTGTTCTGCTGATAGTCTTGAAACTCTTCTATATCCACATAATTAGGAAGCCACCGGAATTTATGGAGCAATTCTGGATAAAATCCTTTAAAAGCATCTCTATAGAAAGAAAAAACTAAATCAATATGATTTTCATGAACAAACCGGCGAAATATATCTTGCTCCCTTTGAATGTCCCAAAACAAAATCCCTTTGGGTATTTTGACATCTTTTAAGCCATGCAATGGCTTATTCCATAAAACGTCATCAAAGAAAATAAAATCAGGGGTGAGATTCAGGCTATTTATCACATCATTTATATGTGTCTCTTCTTCTAGAAAAAGCACCTCCACATCATGCTGCTTCATCACTTCCTGTTTGAAAAACTCACTATACCGAATGACATTCTTCCGGCGATCGAAAGTAGAATATAGAATTTTTAGTTTGCGCACACGATCCCCCCTCTAACGTTTGATAATATGATATGTAATTTCCATAGAGCGCTTCTATGCTTTTAACTGCATGGAAGCAAAATAGACTTAACTCCAAAACCGAGTAAAAAGAAAATAAACCTCCCTGTACGGGGAGGTTTTCATACATACGGCTACCTTTAATCTTACTTACAAGCAATGAACAGGACTCCACATGTGTCGCTTGAATGATCAACAAAAGCCTACATGATTACAATGTAAAATTCTGAGTTAAAGTCTTCCCAGCCGTAACATCTACTGACTGATTCAATGTTTTCCCTGTATCCGTTTCAACCTGAAGTGTAAAAACACCTGCTGGGGCATTCAAATGATAGGAACCATCGGCATTCACATAAATTCTATTAACCATGTTGCCTTTGTCATCCAGTACCTTTATGGATACATATTGTGCCTCGACACCATCCGAATACGAGATTCGACCGGCAATCGTTCCGCCTAAACTTAACGTTAGATCAACTTGTACCGGTGTCCCAGAATTAACTGTGAGATTCGACTTTGAACCAAATAAATACCCTTGTTCCGCTATAATTAAAGGATATGTACGCGTCTCTCTGACGTTAACCTCATAATGACCATTGGAATCTGTAAATGATCCATAATAACCTCCTTCGTCAAAAAGCCGCAAATCTACTCCTTGTACCGCTTCCCCGTTTGTTCCGTACACGGTTCCTACCACTTTAGGTTGAGAAGTCTCCCCTGTACTTGAGGTAATCCTGAAATCTTGGATATCGTGATCCGTAACGGTTATATCTGCGGTAGCAAGCGGGCTATTCTGATTGCCGATCAGGATCGTATAGGAACCAGGAGCTAAACCTCCCATCGCAAAAGAACCGTCACTTGCCGTAGGCTGCCAATACCCACCTACATTATGAGGATCCCGCAATAAAACCGGTTGATTATTTATTGGTTCTCCGGAATTATCTAATACCCGGCCGCTAACCGTATATGTAGGAACAGCTAGTTTAACTACAAGCCCGGTAGTATCACTACCGGATACCGTAACCTGTTTCGGAGCATCGATAGCGTATTCAGGGAAATAAAAATTGATCGTATACGTGCCATCCGGAATATTATCAAATGAAAACTGTCCGATACTTGCATCATCAGTCGAACGGGGGTAATGCTTCCCGCTTTGGTCAATTAATTCGATGCCGGAGAAGAAAGGTTTATTGTTACTATCAACCATAGATCCACTTACCTTATGTCCCACATTCGATTGAAGCTGCTGAATTTGAGATTGCAATGCAGCAACTTGCGTCTCTAAATTCGAGATCTGGCTTTGTTGATTTGTTGTCAGCTGTTCCAAAGAAGAGATTTTTTCATCTCGAGAAGCGATTGTTTGCTTAACGTCAGATACATCATGTTGCAAAGAAGTCACTAAGGAAGTTAATGATGAGATTTGATTGTTTTGTTGATTCTCATTGTCTTTTAAGGTTGAAATATCTGTCTCACTCGATACGACAGATTGTTTGAGACTAGCAAACCAATTTTCAAGCTCGGCAAGCCTTTGAGGGATCCCTTTGCTAGAATTGTCGTTACTTGAATCAGCGAAACTATTTGCTACAAACAAAAACAGGCCTAGCAAAACCACTGTTGCTACTACTAGTAGTTTCTTCTGTTTCATACCATTTGCTCCTCCCATATTATTAACGCCGATGGAGATCTTATCATAATTGGTATAATATAACAAGATAAAAAATGTCAAAAAAAAGCGTCTCTTCTTCAAGAAGTCTGCTCCTTTTCTCAACATTTGTTATAATGTTTACACTTGTTTGCCGTCTGCAATATCACACCTACAATTTGGCTTCAAATTGCTCAAATCGGTGGGTTTTATTTTTTTATAATTAAACCCCCTCTGCATTCGCAGAGAGGGTCAACCACCGTTGCTTCTCTTTTTATTATACGAGGCGATTCAGAGCGTCTGACGAAAAAAGTAAACGGGGCAGCTCACGCCGCCCCGTCCCTATGCTTTTCGATGTATACCGCAGCTTCTGCGATCTTCGCCGCGCTGTATTGTTCTTCGCCTTCTTGCGGGCGACCGATGATGAACGCATCGACGTTATGAATAATCCGGTGCGCGTAAAGGTACGCTTGCACGTCGCGATTCTTGAAGCCGATTTCGACCAACGCCGCAACGTTGCGCAAGTATTCCGCCGCCTTCTCGTTGTCGATTATGTCGGCCATACGAAGGTATACTTCTGGTTGGTTCGTAAGTCGTTCGTCGAACGTGTAGTCAAGAACGGCTTGATAGTTTGGCGCACTCTTGGCGAAAGCGCCGTGATTGTAAGACGCAAGGGTTTCGTCAAACTTGGAATGAACGTACCGCAAAGCCTTCGCCACTTCTTCGGGCGTAGATAGGGCGCTATTGATTGCCTTCGCCCGGTCAGCTTGCGGCAACAATGCAACCGACGATTCCTCGCCGTTATACAAAACCTTTTGTCCGTTAATGCTATTGTATCGCTTGAAGTCAAATTCGAAGTTGTTAAGCGTGTATTTGTTCGGAAGGACGGTCGGCGTTACTCGCGTCGCTTCTGCCTCCGCTACGGCCTTCGGGTTTACGATGCTATCGAAATACGAAATCCCGGTGCATACGGCGCCGCACGTAAGCGTGAAAGCGGCCGTAATCGCGATCGTGTAGATTTTCCAAGTTTTCATAAATTACGCCCCTTCCAAGTTGTCGTCAAACCCAAAATTCACAATCGATAAGCTCAAGGTTCGCCTTACATCATATTTGCCCATCCTACTCGCCCCTATTGTCAGGAATCTGCTTTTCATATTCGTTCCACGTAATTAAAAAGCGTCCAAGAGTAAAAACCGTTTGCTTACGTCCATCGGGCGCCTTAGATTCGGCGATAATCCGAATATGCTCGTTTTCCCGTGGTATCATCGTTTATCGTCCTTCCCGAAGGTAATGTGAGCCCGACGCCGTTTGTCGTACAGGGAAAGCGCCGGGCGACGTCGCGCCCCTTCCGAAAGCCACGAACAATCTAATAGTACCACAAAATTTCAAGATGCTGGAAGATAGTAATTTCGACGAAGAAATTCAATAATGGACATTATTAAGAATGAAAAAAACACCAACCAAGATCCAAATATAACTGGAATCCTGGTTGGTGTTTTTCAAATGAATACGGTATGAACACCTTGAGAATCCGTACCGCTTCAGATCGGTTTACTGAACCATTAGAGGACGAACCAAAGCCTGCTTGATGCTGAGTTCGAGCGGCGAATACTCCGCCGGATTCTGCCTGCGGAGATTCAAACGTTTCTTCAGCGGCGTTGCCCGATTACACATAAAACGAGGCACGCCCGAATGATTCTGTGAAGCGGAATGGTAGAGCATGGGATGGCAGAGATAGACGTCGCCTGCGCTTGCCGGAGTCTCGACAACGCGCAGATGCGTGCCGAACTCGTCCACGTGCGTCCGGTTCATGAATCGTTCGATCCGGCTGCCTTCCTGCAGCCGCTCTTTCCCGCGAACGGCCGTCAGCTCTGCCAGCCAAGGATGCTCCCGGTTGGTAATTTCGATCGCCTCGTCAAGCATCGGTCCATCATTGTATTTCTCCAGGAATCGCGCAACGATCCGATGCGAACCCTCTGCAACCAGCGTGCTGCCGCCGCGAGGGCCGATATCCGAGAACACGCAGAGCGGAAGCAGTCCCTGCTCCGGGCTGTCGACATAATGCGGACGCTGCATGCCGTCCCAATGCCAGCCGTCCGTCGGAACGTCCCACTCCTTATCGGCGCCGGCCGAGAAGTTGATCGGCCACCAGCCCCACTGCGTAATCTGGTCATTCCGGTCATAAACAGCGTACTCCTTCCAACGGCCGACACCGATAAGATCCTCGATCGCATCCGCAAAACGCTGCGTATTGCACGCCTGGAAGACTTCACCGGTGAATTGTTCTTTCAGATGCACCATCGCCTGCGTCCAAGTGGACTTATCTTCCTTCAGAATGCCCTGCTCCTCCACCTTGGACCACAGAAACTTCTGTGCCTCCAGCGCATTTTGGCGAGGAAATGCTTCTTCAACCCTTACATAGCCCAGCTCGATAAATTGCTCGATATCGGATTTCGACAACACCTTTGGCATCCTTCCCATTCCTTCCACATCACAAATCTTTCATAAGCTCCTTCGTAAACTGCTCCAGCAGCTTCGTCCGTTTCAATAACACTTCGAAAGATCCATCGTCGCCTGTCAATGCGATAAACTCCCCCTTGGCTTCGATGATCTCTATAAACTGGTCGAACGGATCCATCGAACGAAGCTGACTCCTTTTCAGTTTGGATGTATGTCGATCATGCGATAGATAGTCCACCAGGAAGGCGCGCTTTACCCACTCCGCATGTTCATAAAGGATCCCTTCATGTGACTTCAGCTCGACCCATTGGTCCGGTTTCTCCGGCCCTGGCGTTTTACTTTGAATAAGCTCTAGAAACTTCTGCATCAGCGCAATGAGCGAATCCCTATTCCGGAGAAGACCTTGATTGGAGGTGATATTCTCTTGACTTACCGCATGAGCATAAGCTTCCGCGTAGGCATGCTCCAACCAAGGATTATATCTTGCGAGAGCAAAGCGAACGCTCCTCGGACTTGCCCAGCCTACGAACTTTTTGTGAATCCCGTTTTTGTTCTCTAGAAACACAATGGCTCTCATTCCGGTTTGGCGTTCAAAAATGACGGACATGAGAAACAGTCGCGAAGTTAACCACTTCTTCTCGTTTGAGAATTCGACAGCCATAAAATCCAATTGATCCGTTTCCAATATTCGCGTAATAAACTCCCCTACATAGCTGTTATCAATAATCGAATAACTGGCTTCACTTCGCAAATCAAGCATACTGTCTCTGTCCTGCCATTCAGGAGGACTGTCCTTGGGTCCTAATCCGATTCCGACCCCGCCGAACGGTGTGTTGATTTCGATCGAGTCAATGCGTCTCAGAAACCCTTTTATTTTTTCCTTTAATTGCATATTGTCACTCATTGTACGTCCCTCCATCTCCAATGCTTTTTCGAAACAGAGAACCTATACCTACAATAGAGTGAAGCATAAAAAAAGACTGTCGAATCAAATCGACAGTCCTGAAAAAGCTTGAAGCCAACCGCCTCTCGCTTACTTACCCTTGGCTACATCTGCATCGTAGATAACGCGACGTGAAACGGAAACAGCTCCGCCGTCATGACGCTTTCGGCGACGGCCGGATCCTGCCGCATGAAGCCGCGAGCCTCGTCGAGATTTGCAGATTTAAACACAACGATCCCGAACGTCGTTTCATCGACCGGGGACGTTCTCCCTGCCATGATCAACGCGCCTTGCTCCAGATGCTGCTTCAAATACTGAAAATGCCTGCCTACGACCGCCCTAGTTTCGTCCGTCCAATTCTCCTCGCGATGCAAGGAAGGAACTAGTCGAAGCACGTAGATGAATTGCTGTTGTTCCATGAAACTACTCTCCCTCTCCCGATAATCTGCGCTCCCCTATTAAACCGGCCTGATCAAGCCTTGTTTAGCTTCTTCCCTAGCATCAATCTCAGCATGAGCAGCAAGACCGGCAGGCCGAACGCAATCGGAAGCGCGATCCGCGGCCAGTAATTCTCCAGGTAGTCGATAGCGCGAAAATGATCATCCACGATCCAGTACCCAAAGCAGCCCAGAATAACGCTGACGATCGGGATCATCGCTTTGTTGCTTTTCAGTCCGGCGATTTTGGCCGCGCTGATTGAGGTGGCATAGATGCAAAACATCACCTCGAACAGGACCGGGATGGAGTACAAGGCGATCATAATCATCTCGTACCGCTGAAGGAAGTGGCCCATATGCGCATTGCGGGCCAGCTTCATGCAGGAGACCGTATACTGGCTCGTCACTTCCGCCGACAAGACGGCGCCTTCGAGAATGGGCCAGATCATGGTGAGCAGTCCGCTGGCCGCGATGCCGATCATGCCGTTTTTGCCGCCGGTCTTGTCCGCGTTCTTCACCGATGGCAGGACTACAGCCGCCAGCATCGTTGCGAGCGCCCAGTCCGCGTCGAAATTCAGGCTCGCCGCAAAGGTACGGGGAAACCCGTTCTCCATCACGGGCAGCAGATTCCTAATATCGAACTCATTGGTGGAGCCCATGATGATCAGCACATTCAGCAAAAATATAAACAGCAGCCCCACAAGCGCCAGCCGCGCCATCACCTCCAGCCCGTAGAAGCAGCCGAGCAAGCCGACCAGCAGAGGGGCAACGATGAAGAGATAGAGCGGCGCCTCCGGGAGAAAATACTCCTGCAAATGATAGACGAAGGTGATCATAATCGGTCCAAATCCCGCCAGGAAGAACAGAAAGATGATAAGGGCTATGACTTTGGCGATCCATTTGCCCAATAATCGTTCACTCAGCGCCATGAAATCAAGATTAGGCGTTTTGCGAATGGCCACGTACGTGATGTACATCACCGCAACCCCTTGCAGCGTCCCGAGGAGCGTAGCCAGCCACATATCCTGGCCGACCGCCCGCGCAATGACGCCTTGCGTCACGCCGATCGCCTTGACGAAGATGAGATTGACGATCATCGCAATGAACATGCCGCTCGTGATTTGAACTCTTGTCGTCTGCTGGTTTGTCATCGGATCTCCGTCCCTACTGATTTGAGCACGCCACTCTTAATGGTGGCTTCGACCTCCACGTCGATCTTGGCGTCCGAGAAGGTCCGGTTCCAATCCCGCTTCAATACGCGCCATTCTTCCGGATACTTATTCCGAAACACGTCGCCGAGCTTGAGAAAATCGGAGTGGTACCGATGCTGCGCCTTGTCGATCACGCTGTCTATATTGGATTTCAGCCGCTGCTCCAGCTTCTCCTCTGCATCCTGGCGTATCCCTTCGTCGAGATGAATGGCGCAGCCGCTTTCGACAATGTCCGCTTCGGTGGTCAGCCGTACGCCAAACTTCGGCTCCTTATTCGCATACGACGGCGTCACCTTCAGACGCGCGCGCTTGAATTCAATGGACATGACACCGTCGTTATTAGGGCATTTAACGACCTCAATGCCGCTCCCCAGCTTTTCCAGGAAGAACAGGAGGCCGCGCGCTTCCTTCACGCTGAGCCAGCCAACCATTTTGTCGCCGAGAAACGCCGCCGCTCCTCCCAGCTCCACCTGCTTCAGCGAGCCATGCTCTTCGGGCTTTTTATTGGAAATCCCTCTAGGCTTGAGCTGAACCCGGGCTAGAACCGGCTCGGTCGAGCTGCTTAGAAAGGCTTCTTCCAGGTTCATCATATCGCTGGCCGGCGCACGGCCCACCACGTGATTGTTTTGGAATAGCCGGTCAACCGCTTCACCGGGCACGACCTCAAGACCGGTAATGGTGGAGACGACCTGGTCCGGCAGGTCCGGCGTGACCGCCACCCGCGTATTCATGCGAAGCTCATGGTTGCGCGTGAAGAAATCGACCATATCCTTGATGCCCTTCCTGGCATAATCCTCGTCCATGACGATCAAAAAGTTGTGCGCCCAGTAGACGCGGCGGGAAGAGACGCGCCCTAGATTGCGGATCGCATCGAAGATCGACGTCCCTTCCGCGCTGATCGAGTAAATCGGCTGGCCGGTTCCGCCCGACGGCGCTCCGGTCTGTCCACGCGCATCCGCCGGCCGGATGATTTGAGCGGAAACCTTGATCGTACCGGGTTTATCCCCGAGACCCAGTCCGACCGCCGTTACGATCGCAAGCTCGTTAATTTGGCGCAAGCCAAAACAGGAGGTCTGAGACAGCAGTATGATCAACGTTATAACAAGTCCCGCAGCTCGTTTCATGACCGGCTTAACCTCCTTTTCGCGTTTGCTGCGTTGGCATCTGCTGCTCTCCCATTCGCTTCGTGTCCTGGGCAAATTCCGGCCGGTCATTCATCATCCAGATCGGCATTCGCAGCAGCATGTCGCGCTGATCGGACGGTCGAAACGGACTGGCCGGCGCCATATACGATTCGCCGAAGGAGCGAATCGACAGGGCGTGCAGCATCAGCGCGAAGAATACCGTGGCAAAACCCAATAATCCGAAGGTCCCGGATGCGATGAGCAGCGGGAACCGGAAGATCCGAAGCGCCAGCGACGAGGAATAGCTCGGAATGGCGAAGGACGAAATCTCCGTAATCGCCACGACGATGACCATGAACGGCGAGACGAGACCCGCCGCAACCGCAGCTTGGCCGATAATGAGCGAGCCTACGATGCTGACGGCTTGTCCGATCGGTTTGGGCATCCGCAGGCCCGCTTCCCGCATCAGCTCAAAAGCAATCTCCAGCATAATGGCCTCGAGCAGCACCGGAAAGGGCACCACCTCACGCCCGGACGCGATCGTGAGCGCGAGCGAAGTCGGAATCATCTCATGATGGAAAGAGACCAGCATGACATAGATGGATGGCAGCACCAAGCTGATAATTAGCGCCAAATATCGTACGCAGCGAAAAAAGGACCCGACCCAGTAGCGGTTATAGTAATCGTCCGGCGCCTGGATGAATTGCCAGAAGAACGTCGGCACGATCAAGACAACCGGCGTATTGTCGATGAAGATGGCTACACGCCCCTCAAGCAGCGCGGATGCAACCTTATCCGGCCTCTCCGTGCTTTGCACCGTATTAAACGGGGACAGCGGCGCGTCTTCGATGAGCTCCTCGATATAGCCGCTCTCTAGAATCGCGTCGATCTTAATGCGCTTCAGCCGCCGTTTGACTTCTTCGACGAGGCCTTCTTTGACGAGGTCCTGGATATAGGCGATGTTGATATCGGTCTGCGTCCGCGTGCCGACGACCGTCGCATCGAAACGCAGCAGCGGATCCTTGATCCGCCTGCGCACATGCGCGGTATTGGTGCGGATGCTCTCCGTGAAGCCATCCCGCGGCCCGCGAACGTTATTTTCCGAGGAGGGCTCCTCGATGCTCCGATCCTTCCAGCCTTTGGAGCTGACCAGGATCGCCTCATCCAGGCCTTGAATCAGGACAAGCGTATCGCCGGATACGATGCCGGCAATCCCGTCGCGGACCTGGCGGCACGGTTTGGCGGATGCGTTAACCATCAGCGTAGTGCAGATCTCCTCCGCCGTCGGCATAGCTGCCGGATCGCGATGGAGGTCGCTGCCGAATACGATGAGCGCCTTCAGGATCGCCTCGATGATCGAGGTATCCGCCAGCCCGTCCACGAAGCAGCATACGCCGGGATACTCGGAGCTGCCGCATAGCTTCAGCTCGCGCTGCTGCATATCGGCGCTTTTCCCAAGAATTTGGTCGAGCACCGCGGCATTATCGGCTAGCTGCGGCGTGAAAGAAGCCGCCAATTGCTCCTGTAATTTCTCCTGTGCAGTCGACATCTTCGCCTTCCCCCCTTTCTCCTGCCGGTATAGACGGAATAACGTTGGCTTACACTAACAACTAATTAAGGCGGTTACTCGCCATGGCAAAGGAGCCCGGCCGGCATGGATTTTTATCATTCCTGGATCTATCAAAAGGTGATCAACACCGAATGGTTTATGTGGATCATTGTGTATTTGGTCCTTGGCATCAGCATTCTGTCACCGGTATTGGTGTGGTATTTTATTAATGGGAAGAAGTTCATTAAACAGTACTTCGAGCATCGGAAGCAGCGGCAGCAAACTGGAAATTCGACTTGAAGTAAAAATGGATCCAAATTCCAACATGCATCAGGTAGGTTTTCCCAAGGCGGGGAATGTTATGCGAGAAGGAAGGCCCAAGCGCCTAAGGCGCCCCGAGTCTTTTCGAGTAAAAATCCTATTTTTCGCTAACACATGGATGCCTTCGAACATATACTAAATTGGAAAATGCTCTTCTTAATGAAAGTTCTTTAACCAACCGGTCATTGACAGCAAAGGATATAATGAGTAAAGTTATAATCAGCTTAGTTTCCGGTCATCCGGAAAGCGGGGAAACCAATCTTTTGGGGCGAATCGGTCGATTGCCAGGCCGTAGGGAACCATCTATCCCGAGTCCGTCAGCTAACCTCGTAGGCTATGGATGGGTCATGTGTTTGAGTTTGAATTGCACATTAATGACCCTTAATCAGGGTCTTTTTCTGTCTTTAGAAGGCCCTAGCATGAATGCGAGAAGGTTGTTCTCGTTTCATGCAGTGGGTCTTTTTTTATTCTTCTTTCAGGGTGAAGGGCGGTTTCCGGCAGCGGCATCGATGTGAAACATACCTTAGGGAGGGATTGAATTGGCGAAGCGGAAGGATAGGATGGATACGGGACAGCTCACTGCCGGAACGCAGGCGGAACGGGACCAATTCGAGCAGTATGCAGAGAAGTGCGTGTTATGGAATGAATACTATTTAAATTTGATCGATTGGAGCGATCCTCACGATCCCATTCAAAAGCTGATTCTGCCAAATGGGGATGAGCTTAATATGATGGATCGGATCTGGGCCGCAGTGAATGAATTTCCGAATGGAGCCGAGATCAACCGCGGGGGAGATTGTTTCCGAATCCGATTGTCCAGCGATGAGGCGCTAACGGATTCCGAAATCGAGGCCGGGCTGCAGCAAATCGCAGCGAATTCGGAAATCAGCAGCGTGATGCTGACAGGCGAGGACGGCCTGACGCTAACGACACCGAAGCTGCGAGACATTTTGACGAAAGCCAGTGAAATCGACCATGTACGGATCATCCGTTTCGGTTCCAGGATGCCCGTCATGAACCCTATGCGCATCTATGAAGACGAAGACCTCCTCGAAACCATTAAGCAGCATTCCTCGTCGGAGAAACGAATCTACGTCATGGCCCACATCAATCACCCGCGCGAGTTAACGGCCGAAGCCAAGCGCGGCTTTACCGCACTGCAGCAAGCAGGAGCCGTTGTCGTGAATCAAACCCCCGTTCTCAAAGGCATTAATGATGATCCCGATGTACTAAGCGATCTGCTCGATCAATTATCGTGGGCCGGCGTGACGCCCTATGATCTCTTCATTCACAGACCGGAAGCGGATAATAGCGACTCTGGGCTGCCTCTTTCCGAAGCGTACCGCATCGTAGAACAAGCCAAAGCACGCACGTCCGGTTTGGGGAAGCGAGTACGGCTGTCCATGAGCCATCCATCCGGCAAAATCGAGATTGTGGCGATCAAGGACGGTAAAGCTTATTTGAAATATCTCCGGTCCGGACATATGCTAACGATCGATTGTCCAGAGGAGGCATCCTGGTTTGACGATCTGCCTGATCATGAGCAGGATTGGAATCAGCCGGAGAAGGAAGCAGGCTCGAATGCATCGGCAGATGTGCCGGAACCGAAAACCTGGCAGCAAACGCGATCGACTTGGCATGTTATTCATGATTGATGCGCCTGCGTTCAGACAAACATGAAAAAAGCGCCCTCGAAGAGGAGCGCTTTTCGTTTCGTTAATTGAGCTCCCACCACCGCTGCGTCCTCTCTCTCAAAGATGCTCGCTGCCTTCTTTCCGACGAGTTTTCTATGGGAGCCGCGTGGTGCAATCCCCTTCTGCTCATTTCCGTTTTGATCATCAATAAGAAACTAAGCCCAAAAATCCCTACCCAACTTAGCCCAAAAAGGACAACCACTTGTCCGATGCCCATCTCCAATGTCCTCGATGAGATAATCGTAACCGCACTTGAGAGAATGACGGAGAGACATAAGGCATTATTTTTAAGGCGATTGAGCGGGAGAAGGATCACATTCTTACTCATCAGGCATATCCCCTTCTCTAAGAATCTTCCAACCACATGGAGTTAATGATTCGACAATTTCCAGCATAATCCTTCTTACCCTTGTCGGTTTGTGGCTAAAACAGTATTTGTTCGTTTATAGAAGAAAAGAGCTGCAGGATAATCCCGGCAGCTCCTTAAAATTTCACATTCAATTAAACATCAAATATCCAGTCCGGCTTTACTTTGTAATGAGGGTACTAAGTGATGAACGAAATGAATTGTTGTTCCATCCTTTTGTCCTAGTGTAATAACTTCAAAACTACTCTTTGATGTCAATCCATTTTACATTTACCTTTGTATTTGGGTAGTATTTTAATATTTTAAAATTTTGGCTAACAGTTGTAGCTTGTGGCAGGTAGAAAAACAAAAACTTCTCAACATCATTTGGATTTATATTAATACCATTCTCTCCGTTTAATTTATTTCCATGTTCAAGGGATTGAATTTCGTTTTTCAATTTTGAATTATTTCGTTCATTTGTAGCAGCGAATATTTCGCATGCAATCTGCTTCAATTTTCCGCTTGCATCTGTAAAGGGCGTACTATATAAATCTAACCCCTTACTTTGAGCTAGGTTACAGGTAAAGTAAATATCTCTACTAAAAGGAGCAAACATTTGATACAACTCAAGACATGCTTTGAACGTGATAATATAACCAAACACATGATTTACTATTTCGTAGATACTAATATCCTCATCTTTTGTAGAGTAAGGAATATTACTGAATTTCCCGAACTTCAACACTTCCATTAGTCGGTATTCAGTATTATTGTTGTTATCCATTTGATTTATTAATTCTGTGTATATGACTTTCAAATAAGTGTGAAGTTCTTTCAAACAACTTTCTGCATGGGCCTTACTTTGAATTACTTTTACTGGCATCACGTGCTCCCCATTTTCCTCTAATTATTTTTGATTAATAATATAATTACAGGTGCTAGTTTATACAGCGGAGGTTTCTTCTAATTGTATTTATGGAATTTGTTGTATATGGCGGTATAAAAGTCTCATTCTTTTTCCCAGGGAATGGAGCTGCTATAAAATCTCTTTTTACAATGACGTCTTCCGCTAAAATAGGTACTGTTGTGTTACTTTGTTTCAAAACAGGGGTTAATGGTATCTCCCTATGTAAGTAATGAAACCCTACTTCTCCTAATGTTATAATCAGGTCCGGTTTACAAAAGTTAATTTCGCTCACCAAAAGTTCTTTCGATTCTTTTACGTTCAAATTTAATAGATCTTTTTGAAACCCATAAACATATGAGTCATCCCTAAGTGTTTTCCTCTTCTGCTCACTGATAAATTGTTTAAATTTCATTGTATCCCTAGGATATACCTTCCTGGCATCCGTAACGAATGCAAAATCTAAATCAATTCCACATTCGATTAAGTAATTCTTTGCCATTCCCCAACTTGCAAATCTCTCTAATCGGTTATTATGAATATAATTATTGTATGAATTAGTATCCATTACGCTCTCATTCATTAAATTCATGTAGAATGCTATACTCCCAGCATCTTCTGAAAGAGAATCCTGGGAAATTATGAACACTCTTGTTCCTTTATCAAGAGTAAAATACTTTTTTCCCCACCAAGGCAAATCAGCTCCAAGTCTATCAGATTCATCTTTCTGATTCTGTAATAAAAATTCAATTTCATGAGCATAATGATTCTCACTATGGGTTCTTTGGAAAACCCTTAATGCAGTATTATCGATGAATCGTTTTTTGGGATAAATAGCATAATTAGAATAAACTTGCGCCAACTCTAATATCGCTTCTTTTCTATTCAATCTCATACCCCTCTTCCGATTCGAGATGTAGATATCAACTGGTCATCTTAATGATCGCGAAATACATCATACCCGTTCCTTTACTAACCGTTCTTTCAACATGCTAAGACTACCATCAATGTTTGACACATCCACAAAAAATAAGTTTACTTTTGTTTCAACAAAGTTTTCGTCATACGACTCAAAACTAATAGCAACATTCTTTACTTCTTCGTTTACCGGATATAATAGCCATATTTCTGGGGTTTTGTATTTCTTAGAGTAAGCGTACATCTGATACATGTCGGCTTGTGCTATACCGTAATTCTGTCGAGAATTATTAGTCAAAAACTTCCATTTTGTATCGATAATTATCTTACTGCCATCATCACGAGTAATGACAATATCAGGCCTCAAAGCAAATTGCCTTGGAGTATCAAATAAATAAAATCCTTTATCTTGCGTTGATACTTCCCATGCTAAATCTGCCAATACTCTCTTTAAGTTCTGGGCTACATAGGCCTCGAATACTTTCTCCATCGGAAACAGAAGTGCTCTTGCGGTTGTATCTCCAGAAAATGTCGTAAAGCTCTGATTCAATAAGAAAACTTTGGACCATCGCATCAACTGCTCGTAAACCTTTGTTTTTCTGTCAATTATTACTCGAGAAATATCTTTAATATAATTTGTAGATGTTTCAATTATTTCAAAGCTGGAAAGCTGTTGACTTATTTCTTTAATATTAGCTGCACTTCCGGATACTTGTTGTAGCTTCAATAGTGTCGATTTAATCAATCGATTTTCTGGTCGGTTTACACCGAATTCATCATAGCCCACGTAGAATCGTTCTTTATGCACCAAATTCTCCTTAAGATGCTCCCGAACGATCAATTTTCCTTTATAGAAATTCAAATTGTCTTCAACCGGCAAATAGGATGAACGTATTCCTTTCCTGATAAGTTCACGTACTTCCTGGATATACATATTGATAAAAATCTCATAAAGGTTCATCCGGTCCACTTTCAAATTTGCATCATTGAACACTTTACTTTGAAATTCCTTCATACTTCGGAGCATTCTAAGAAATATACGTTTTGTATCATCCATCTCATGATAAGATATCTTGGGAAGGATCTGGAGTTGGAAGCCACTTTTCGTTTGAATTAATCCAACATAATTCTTCGCCTGGATGACCTTGCCAACATTGCGTCGCACACCAATTTTCAAGAAATCCACAGCTGCGGCTTCCTGGGTATCGTTATATGCTAAAATTAAATTTTCCAATTCAGTAAAGATTTCTTCATTTATGTACTTAAAAGCAGCATCTATCTCATAATCCGTATTGCAAGTTATGGACTCAAACTCACGAACCTCTAACAACCTGTCCATCTTTTCACCATACTCTAATAGATTTGTTTATAGCTTTCTGCATTATAAAAAGCAGCTTTCTGGATCGTATATTTCTTTTCTGGCAGGTCAATATCCGGATTACCTTTGAACACATTCTTCACTTTAATATCTGTATCAAGAACAAACTTGTGTGCACGATCCGCTTTTGCATTATCCCCAAGCACAAATTGGATCTTACTGTAGTCCTCATAGAAATATTCCTGAAGGAGTGGAACAATCGAATTCATAAAAATGCCGGCTAGATTCATTAATGAAGGATCCTTTTTTAAAGAAGTAAAATAGGAATGGCCAATTGTATGCTCTCGATCAAATAGAGATTCAATTCTTTCATTTATCGTTTCTAACATCTTTGCAACTTGGACTCCTTCGACCTCAATGATCCCCAACTTTGTAAGCACATTTACATTGGGCATCATTTCAATAAACGTAAACCTTCTTCTTAAAGCAGTATCCAACAACGCAATCGATCGGTCTGCAGTATTCATTGTGCCAAGGAGGTAAACATTGTTGGGAACGCCGAATTTGTCCCCTGTATATGGTAAAGTCGTCGTCGTCGGTTCTGCCCCACCGATTCTCTTTGTTGGTTCGATTAGTGTAATTAGCTCACCGAATATTTTTGATATATTTCCCCTGTTTATCTCATCAATAATAAAAACGCGAGGCACATCAGTGCGAGGCACATCAGTTAGATTAGTATATTCATTATCCTTTTCTTCTTTTACTTGTTCACAGAATTTCTTGAAGACTCCGTCCGCATATACGTATCTTAAGTCTGACATTGAGTCGTCATTTGGTGATTTTATTACTGGCTTTATTCCTTCAATAAATTCCTCATAACCATATGACTGATGGAACGTGGTAAAGGCAATTCTCCCTTCTTTTTTCAATTGCTCATATCGATCTAGAACCTGTTTATAAGGTAAACTCTCTAAATTTGCAAGACTTTCTTTATCACATATTGCGACTGCGTACAGCACTGTGTTGTAGGTTTTACCGGTACCAGGTGGACCGTACAAAATTTGATTTTTTGGGAACTCCAACGAGAACACTTCCTTGCGTGGGATATGGTTAGTAATTCCGATATTTCGCTTTATTTCATTTATTAAGTTATCGCTTTCGTCCTCTTTTAGGATTAGTCTTGTAGATACACCTTCTTGTAATCTTCCCTCTAACTCTTGAAACATCTCTTCATCAATCTTTACTTTGATAAATTCTTTTTCTCTCCATATTCTAAGTTTTAGAATTAACGCTTGGCCATCAAGTCCATACTCTTTACACTTCTTTGCTATTTTGTTTAACGACTCTTTACTCGGCATCTCACGATAAGTTCGGATATTTCTAACCTTAACATCACCTTTATTAATATTCGGTAACCCATCCTCTAATTTAAATAAACTATTAGAATCCTCATTCTCAATAAAATATTGGTTATCTTTGAAATAAGCACGTTTAAAATGAATTTCATTATTTTTCATGAGTTCTTTTATTATCTTTCCAAGCTCAATTGCTTGCTTAAGTTCTGTTATATTTTCTGTAGTAAATGGCTTTCCTAGATAAGCATCTAGCTTGATAATTTCCTCAATAAATTCAAATGGCAGCATAAAAGATGCATCTGGGTTACGTCCATGAGTATATCTGTACCCCATAGCTGGGTGTTCAAATATTTCTGTTACTGTTCCCCTGTGTGTTATCATAGGGAATCCAGTAATTCTTCCTCTTAATACAGGATCTTTAATATTATTTTTTATTTTCGCTCCGGCAATTATATAAACAACGTCTCCAATATTTTCATTAATATCAATATTATTTTTTCGCTGATATTCAGTCTTACTAGCCAAAGATCTAGGCCAATAAAATGTTCCTGTTTTAATAAATGGTTCAAATTCCTCTATTGTGTTAGAAAAAATAGCAAATTCTCTCACCTAAGCCCTTCCTCCTCAACTTATGATACATAATGTATCATAACATGAATAACACTATTTATATAGATCCCATTACTAACAGAAAAAAGAACTGACTCCACTCAGTATTGGAATCAGTTCCTATTAGATGTTAGGTCTAAAAGTCTTCTGCCTTTAATCATTGCTGTTACGCTTTAGTCCTAACTACAGTACTTTGCCCGAATGTTTGGCTGATGATGCCTTCAACGATCTTTGCTGCACTACTTTATCTAGATAGCGAGTGAATTTGGAAGAGCCGCTGTAAGTTAAGTACAACCATTCCAACGCCCTCGTCATGCCGATGTAGAACAGGGAAACCTCTCTTTCCTCTACCTCTTCATATGAAAAAGGTATATTCTCCACATTCATAATAAATACAGCTTGGAAATCAAGTCCTTTTGCACTATCTATAGTAGAAATCTTTATTGTATCTTCATTACGGATAAAATTCCTTTTCGTCTCGGCATTTTCAGTTATCCATGTGAAGGGTAATTCGTGATTCTTTAAGCTTTCCTTAATCGCATCAATATAGGAGGTACGATAGTTATTCTTAACGCGATACAGAATAGCAATATCTTGCAATGGCATGTTTTTCTCGTGCCGCAGGAACGTTATTGACTCTGATACAAAGTTCATTTCTTCTTGAAAGTTGCGAAATTTCCTGATGATTGGATCAGGTCCTTTTCGCTTAGTTGATTGCGGTGGAATGATCTCAACACCATCAATAGAGCCCTCTTGAATCTTATTCTTTAGACTGGAATGCTCTTGGTAAAAGTCCCAGGCAAATTGTACAATTTGTGCTGTATTTCTGTAATTAATCGTTAGAATTTTAGATCGCCCTCTGAAATCAAGGCCAATATCTTGAGCCAGGCTGATTTTTCTTTTGAAAATGCTCTGCGCACGATCTTCAACCAGTAGCAGCGATTGAGTATCTGGATTTAAGCAAGCACTTAGCAGTTTAAGCCAGTCCGGTTCAAAATCCTGTCCCTCGTCAATCAATATCGCATCATATGAAGGAAGAATTGCTTCACCCTTACTTATTTTATCTAATATGATTGGTATCTCGTTGTCTTTCATGTGTAAGTTATTCCTCAGCCATTCATGAAAGTTAAACACTTGAACTTTGGAATTCGCTAGAGATGGAGTAGGACCTAACAAGTCCAATAAGTCGTCCGGCTCGCTCATCATCCGATCAATCATTTGCTTCAGATTCCGAGATAACGGAATTCCGAAACAGAGAACAAGAATCTTCCAATCTGGATGGGCTTTGGCAAGAAGCTTGGTACGGCTAGCAAGAACTAATGTTTTCCCGCTTCCTGCAACACCTCGGATAAGTCGATGCTTATCCCCTACTTGTTTTGCCATATTTTCTTGGTGTAGATCCATCGTTTTGATATTATGCAAGGAGAGAAGAAGGTGGTCTTGGTGTTGGATCGGAGGTTTAAATTCTGCACTAATTCTAACTTCTGGAAATAAGTGATACCGAATGGCTTGAATATCCTCATTCGTTAATATCGTATTTTGGCGTTTCCAAATAGTAAACATACCATGGATTTTCTCAAGAAGAATTTCTGGTGAGAATCCTTCTTCAACTGGATCTACTTCATCTTTACAAAGCACAAACTGAGGTTCAATCACTTGGTACAAACTATGCTTTATAAAGTCTCTCTGTTTTAGGCGAGTAAATACAGTACCGAACCCATATGGAAACTTTAAATTGGAACCGGATTCTTGAATAAGATTCTTATCTTTCTTTAAGTGGTTTTCAATAACACGAGCGTTGTCCTTCGCTTGCTTAAATGGACTTTTCACTTTTATTAACTCACCATTCGTGTTTCGCAATGCCCACTCATCATGATTTATTTGATAGAGTGTACTCTTGGTGTAATCCTTTACTTCAAGAATGACCAAGCCGAGGTCAGGCCCAATAATAACAAAGTCCGGTCTTTTCCCCCGAATTTCAGGCTCATAGTAGACAATGTAATCACTTGGTAAATGGTCTTTGAGACTTTCAAATACCATACGTTCACCGACAGTCGCATTTCTAGGGATTGTTTCAGGCACCATATAAGCCATAATCTCTATCTCCCAGTAAATTATACCTACTATGGCCTATTATACTACTTGTTGTGTCAAAAGTGTATACATATTGTAGCGAAAATTCATATTTTCGCTACAATATTTCTTTTTAGTCGATTTACGGTCACCTACATGTCTAACCTTGCAAATACAAATAGAACCGTGTTAACTACACGGTTCTTCAATCAGCCTCAATCTTACAGATCATGTAATTCTCGAATACGCAGTACAGTACTCGGACGACGCTGTTAACGTCAACGACAATCGTTACTCTCTCTAATTAATATTTTCTTAGATTATATTGGAACATAAATTCTCTTCAAAGGAATTAACGCCTGCTTATCTACTGGCATTTTATCGTACCACTCATTTATCAACTCAACTATCCCTGACAAATCCAGCAACTTAACTCCATTATGTAAAGCTGAAGCCTTTGCGGCGGCAGTGAATCCACCAGTTGATACAAACAAACTGCTTGCTCCATGTGGATTGGCACCCAGAAGCTGTTGTACTTCTGGACCACCACTCGCTGCATGACGATGCTTTACCTGTACCTTGATAATCGGTGTTTCAAACCCGAAAGCATCTTTATGTGCCAAAATATCGACTCCACCATCAGGCCCTTTCGGACTGACAGTAACTTGGTATCCCATTGCTTGAAGTAACCCTGCAACTAAATCTTGCATTTGCCATGGATCAAGGCGATCTACTAGATCCTCGATCATTGTCTTTGCTCGTTCAATGAAATCCTGATAATTTACGGCTTCTGTTTCTTCTGGTGTATCATCCACTTTTGGAACAGTGACTCCACCGAGTAAGCCAAGAAGTTCTTGTCCCCAATCATCAACTCTGAATACTGTCAGAATTCCCCCTAGAGAGTTCTTAGCTCCTTGTGACAGTAAATCCCTTGATATCTTCTTCGACTCCCATGACACCGATATGACATTAGGATAATATGGATCGATTATATCTGGTTGATACTGATGTATTTTAGTTACCGTCCCAATCAAATACTCTCTCGTTTCCTTCGAATAGGTAATGACACGATCATTCACCTCGATTTCGCGATAGAACCTCCAGACTTGACCTGCCCACGAAAGGCGAGTGCCTGGTTTCTCTTCTGCATACACTAAATGAGCTTTATCAATTAGCTTATCTCTCGATGAGAATTGCTTAGGATCACCAAGATCAGCCCAGCCAATTGAAGCTACCTGTTTTAACTGCCATTTTGGAATCAATTCATTGTTATCTCCTGCGCGTACCATCCACCATTTGCTCAACATATTCACCCCGCAATAGATATTCAGCTTATACTTATTGCTTTGACATTAAGCATACCCATGTGTAAAATAATAGAGTTTTCCATTATTCAGCTTCTGTAGTGGCTTCAACTTTACTACCTAAATCAAGCTGCTCATGATAAAGCTCAACCCACTTTTCACATTATCATTACCATTGATGGTGGATTTCGTATTCTGCCTCTTTAAGCAGCCTGTCCCTTTCTTGGTCCAACAAAGCCCGAACTCATTTACTGACCGGATCATATTTTGCTGCCTCCTCAACGTGAAATATGTAACGCGTCTCTAACTTTATCGTTTCCTCATTTTCCACCGCTATGACACGAACATCAGCTAGATGAGTGAAGTCATCTGCATCTTTGTCGTCAGGGCAATTATTATCGCCGTGAATGGATGCTTCACAAAAGTTCCATCCATCCTCTGTAACTCCGCCACCTACATCAAAAATCTGAATATTCGTCCAGTTTCGCATAACTGTTCTCCCCTCTACTTTTGCTGTAGCATTCATCAATTTCCGAAACAATCTATTTGGCAGCTCGGCTTATTTAGTAGTATTTATCTATTATAAATCTTTCTAGTTGATTATTTTGCCGAAATATGTCGTTCTTTACACTCTGTATTTCAAGGAATTTAGGTTAAAATTTGAAGTGATGTCTCAAACAATCTACTTTGAAAAAATGTCCTCTAAATGGATCGCTAAAGATAGAGGAGAAGAAATAACTATATCGAATATTCACTATACAATCGCTAGTCTTGGAGGCCTATTTCATGTGGAATCTCAGGAATCATGAAACATATCTTGAATACATCATGAGAAGAGCTTTAATAAAAAATGATTTTCGATTTGCTGATCAAGTGTACACCCAAACAGATGTGGGACACTACATTTATGATTTTGTTATCTATGGGAAGTACTGCACAATTATTGTTGAATGTGATGGTCCTCACCATAAGTTAATTTCACAAGAAACAAAGGATGCAATCAGGGACCTCTGGTCAGTAACACATGGATTTCAAACTGTCTTACGATTTTCTGAAGAACAGATCAGAAATCAAATGAATGATTGTATACTGCACATAAGAAATAACATCGATCTTTATGATAAGGTACTTATGAATAGCGGAAAAAGACCTTATCCAGCACCTTTACAACGACCTGTTCATGACTTGAAAAGAAGAATAAGGAGACCATTGACAGTAAAAGCACAGTCAGACTTCTTTGATGGTAATTACGAATTCATAAAGCCTTATATAAAAAAGCAGGTCCCAATACCTCGTAATTATAAAAATACCATTGAACAAAATATTAGCACTAATTTTCCCTGCAACAATCCTCCAGTGAACCAACAATCAATTATTGAGTTAAGACGAAAAGAGATCAATTCACTTACTAAAGAATATAAGAACACCCCAAAGAAACCTAAAATTTTTATAGATCATTTACCTGCAGTCGATCAGGAGTATTTTAATGTTCTTCAAACATTAAGCACTAATGATAAAAAAATTATGTACTTTATCATATCGAACACTTCAAAAGATGGCGTTTCACTTTATTTCGGCACTAAACAATCACTATTGCCACTTCTGGAACTTAATCTTCTCGTATTCAACAGTTCATATCGACCATCGTCTAAAGGTGAATTAAGTTTATTCGTACTCCCCCAAGCCCCTTACTTGCTGCGTGAAATAATAAGATATGCGAAATAAACTTCACTGACATTAACAATTCTCTTTTATCTAGCGTTGAATTATACTTACTCTGGATTTCAATCGCCATCCATTATGAGGACAAGCCAAATGTTACTCCTTGCAGCATTTCGGATAAAACAAAAAGAACGTTTCAATGTACTCCTTGAATGAGTTTATCTTGAATTAAACAGAAAACAACTCTGCATCTTTTATGACATGTCGTACAACCTCGTCTGTTGTTTTATAGAGTGACATCAGAAGAATTACAAACAATATATTCAAGTAAAAAATTTAGTAATCTTCACTATTGGGTTACAGCAGTTTTGCTACTCTAGTACTCGGTGTAATTAGTGGTAGATGCACTGGTTAAAAAGTAGATACTTCTGCTCCTCAACCAACAACCAAAATTCGCGAACCAATACCATCTGACGAACGTGTCGTAACTAGAGATTTAATGAAAATAGATGGGATATGACACATATAGAGGACGCGAAAAGAGGCTTCGAGCAAGTTCGGAGAACTTAGTCGAAGCCTTAGATTAGCTAGTCCTAAAGCCTAGGGACTAGTGTATATTGATTAGCTCCTTTTGAGGGAACAACATTAAAGAGGGTTTGTTCACGTTCTGGAAATTTCACCGCATATGTAATAGGCACTCCCGAATTGCTAGTTAATCCTTTGATCGTAACAACACTTGGTACAGGAACAGAGTAAGCTGCCACATTGCTATTTAAGACATGCACTTCTCTGATAACCTTACCATCAACCAAAATCTGCACCTCGTTGTTTGTATTTCCTTTAAAATCCCAAATCAACATACGCGCCGTACCGTTTCCCTCAAATTCACTTACTTCGAAGTCTCGGGAATCGATTTTCACATCCGTTTCTGTCGTAAAGCCGGATTCGATCGATGTACTGACTCGATTTTTTATTTCAGCGGCACCTGTTTCTTGGCTTGTAGTACCTACTGTAAATATACTCAAAATGATAAATAGAATCGCTAAAACTCCGAAGGCACTGCGGAATTTCTTTTCCCCGATGAATAGTTCCTCTTCCTGTTCCTTAGCAGGGAGTTGTTCAACTGGCTTTATTCTGGGTTGAATCGCTGTGCTATCTTTTGATTCAGTACGTGAATAATCTTGCAAACTCTCTCCTACTTTCATATAAACATTTTTGTGCTGATTGGGTTCTTTCTGTACCAGTAGGACATAAATAACCGCGCCACAATCAAGCTTACAATCATGAAGATGATTGCAATTGGCTTTGAAATGATTTCATTCTCAGCCCATAGATTCATGAAAAAAACTCCGAATGCAAGGCCGGTCAAGCTAATGAATAGCATCTGCGAGAGAGGCCACAAAACAGGAAACTTTCCATATATTTTCCGAAAAGCAGAAACCCTCATGGATAAGTACAATGTCAAACTTATCATAATCAAGAAAATAAAATATACATTCTCTTTTGGCGCCTCATGTTGAATGATTGCAATGATTTCTGAAACCGCCATAATAGGGCTGATCAACAGAAATAATAACGCTATGCAGAAAATCGGAGTGAAGGCGACCAAGAGAATGAATTGGATGATTTTTTTTATCATACTCTCTCGTCTCCTTTCGCACCTCTAATGTCTTGGGCGTCAATGAACGTCAGCTCTTCAAGCGATGCATCGAGTTTCCCCGAGTAACGGATCGCATGGTTTCTTATCGCTTCTTCACACAAGTTACGAGCAAAACGACCGTTTCCGCTATCCTCTCTCCCAGTGTTATTTACGAATACCTCGAGCATGCCTCCTTCCGCCCGTTTTGAAGCTTTGTATCCCTTACTTTGTAATATCAACCTACTGATTTCTAACAATTCCAATGCGCTGTAATCCGCAAACGTAATGATATTAGGGAAACGAGAGCGTAATCCAGGATTCACGCTTAGGAAAGCTTCCATATCTTCATCATACCCAGCAACGATGACAACGAGCTCATCCTTATGATCCTCCATCGCTTTCACTAGCATATCGATTGATTCTTTACCAAACGAGTCGCTTGCAAGGCTGTATGCTTCATCGATAAACAGCACGCCTCCGAGCGCACGGTCAATCACTTCTTTTGTTTTCAAAGCCGTCTGACCCACGAAACCAGCAACAAGACCAGCCCGATCGGTTTCGACAACTTTATCTGTTTTCACTACACTCAGTTCTTTTAACCGCTTTGCAATAATGCGAGCAATCGTTGTTTTCCCAGTTCCCGGATTGCCCTTGAACACCATATGTAGGCTTTGGCGTCCCATATCAGACAAGCCTAACGCCTTGCGGCGGTTATTCATCTCAATCTGAGCAGACAAGCTATTTACAAATGTTTTGACCTCATCTAGCCCAACAATTTTATCTAGCTCTTCGAATGCCGGCCGTTCTTCTTTGCGATCGAGTTCGAAATCATAGCTCGTGAGTAAGGTAAGCTCAGCATTGGATAGTTCGATTTGATCGGCAATTCGGACGGCCTGTCTTCGAATCGCATTCTCAATCGTATTGCGGACGAGGCGGCCATTACCACCATCTTTTCTGCCGGCAATTTGTTTGGTTTTATACCATTCGTTTAACGACGTTTGAATCCCGTCCTCTAAATGGAAGCCTTTTGATTGAACCATGATCTCAGTCATACGTACCGTTTCTTCAGCTGAATAATCGGGAAACTCTAGTTGTAACGGGAAGCGTGAGGCAAGTCCAGGATTTACACTTAGAAATTCCCTCATCTCATCCGTATAACCGGCTAAAACTACAATCAGGTTATCTTTATGGATTTCAATTAATCGAACGAGTTCATGAATAGCCTCCTCGCCAACGCCTCCATTATTCTTATCAACCAGGGCATACGCTTCGTCAATAAACAGCACACCGCCCAGTGCTGACTCCACAACTTCTTTCGTTTTTTCTGCGGTTTGCCCTACATAGCCGGAGACCAGCTCAGTCCGGCCGACTTCAACTAAATGTCCTTTTTTAATGACTTCGAGATTCTTCAACATTTGTGCTACGTATCTGGCAATGGTTGTTTTTCCGGTACCTGGGTTTCCTGTGAATATCATGTTCAAGCTTTGCTCTGTCTTCACCTTGATTCCGGCTTCTATTCGTCGTTTGTTGACAAGGATTTGTTTTTCCAACGTTCGAAGGAAGGTTTTCACATTCCCGAGACCAACAATGCCGTTTAAATGTTCTTCAAGATTGAACGGCTGCTCCTTGACGATGCCAAAGTCTTCTTTTGTTAACAAATTTAAATCTGCGATCTCATCGCCTGTCTTTTCGACCAGACGTGCAGATTGCTTTCGGATCGCTTCTTCAAACAAATTACGAATCAAACGGCCGTTACCGCTGTCATTTCTTCCAGGAACCTGCTTCTTCGCAAATAGTAAAACTAAGTCTTCCTTCGCAGATTCATCGATGACATACCCTCTTTGTTTGACCATCATCTTACAGATCTCAAACATTTCATCCGGGGAATAGTCAGGAAACTCCACTTGAAACGGGAATCGGGATGGCAGCCCTGGATTCGACTTTTGGAAGTCTTTCATTTCATTGGTATAGCCAGCCAAAATAACAACCATATCTTCGCGATGGTCCTCCATTCCTTTGACTAGCGTATCAATGGCCTCTTGTCCGAAAGGATCATTTTTAGTACGGGATAAGGTGTAAGCTTCGTCGATAAATAGTACACCACCAATCGCATCCCTAATCTTAGCATTCGTTTTGGGTGCTGTAGAACCCACATATTCTCCTACTAAATCTTGTCTTGCAGTTTCGATTAGCTGACCTTTAGACAGGATACCCATAACTTTTAATAAACGTCCTATCAACCTGGCAACCGTCGTCTTACCTGTTCCGGGATTTCCTGAGAAGATCATATGCAAGGTTAAATGTTGATCCTTTTGCCCGGCATTTTTTCGCATTGATTGTATCTTTACCGTATCCATTAACTCTTTAACAAATACTTTAACATTCTCTAATCCTGTTAAATCATTTAGCTCCTTAAGCAGTTCTTCAAGCGATTCATCCTCTTGGATCGTTAATACTTGAACCGGTTGATGATTTATTATCACTGTGAGCCTATGTTCTGCCACCAGCAATTCAATCTGCTCACCTTGTTTAATTTCTAATCTCGCCCGTAAATCCATCAGCTTAGCTAACAATTTGTCTTCGATCCATTCATGAAGAATGGTTCCATACCGGTTGGACCGCTGGGCATGCGATGCCAAGAATGCGACTACCTCATCTGAATATAAAACTGATACTTGAGCATTCGATTGCAGTTGATTGTTTAATCTATGAAACAATTGCTTTGCTATTTGCCCTAAAGTATTCAATGATAACGGTTGAGTCAGTATCACAGCATCAATTTCCGATCGGATGTCAGAAGGCATCTTACTTAATGCATCTTGTTCGTTTGAAACGGACTCATCGATTGAAAATACTAAAAAGTGATCTGTTCCCTCGACTGTGATCCCCGCTTCTGTACGGAAATATCCCTTCTTTACCAAATCCGAAACATAGCTAAGGATTTCATTCTGTGCCTTATGAACCCCTTTCAAACAGACTGTACCGATTCCAAATTCAAACGCAGCCGCGCAATCAGAAATAAAGTTTGTATGTACTTCTCGTTCATTATAAGAAGACAGATCGATTTCGATAACTTTGCGATATGGAATGAGACGCTGCTGGTATAATTGTTCAATCAACAAGGAAAGACCTCCTATCTTTCCTGTACCTTCTGGACCAGCCAATAAAATCGTTTGTTGGATGACCCCTTTTCTGCGAGACAGAAAGGCTCGTTTGTAAGCAGTTGTTAAGCCCTCAATAAAGTCATTTTGATCTAATAATTCTCTACTTAAAGATTGAATCACCTTATCAAATACTTCGTCGATATTGTTAACATTCGAATTTGCACGTAACTGCTGCAAACCTCTTTTCGTGTCCGTCACTACCTCTTTTATACTCGCAGTCACTAGAGGACTGGCAGCACGGCTTGAAATTGTTGTCATATTCCTTGCGGCCGTCGAGGCTCCTTGCGATCTTGAAGGCAGACTGGAATGTACAGTCCCAGCGGTGATTCTCTTCTTTTTACTTCGGAATCCATGTTGTTTAACATAATCAATTATTTGTACTTCAGGTAAAACAATCCGTAACCATCTTTGAAATGACGACATGATTTCTCTCCTTAGGCTCAAGCACAATTACTTGAATTCATTCCAATTCTTGATTCTGCAAAAATAACTAAATACCTGCTACGCTAGACCCATAAACCGAAGTAAAACTTGAAGCTTCGAACATGTTCTGAGAAATATTCCATAAAATAAGTAAAATATTTCAATAACAGATGGTTGTTCCTTCTCCATCTGAGATACGAGCAACTAGCTCAGTATAACAGCCATATCGACTTCGAGAGTAGCTTAAGGCTTACTTCAACTCGGATTATAAGGCGAACAAACAAACGGCCCGAACTGATAGATCTCAGTTCGGGCCGTTCTATGTGACCGGCCAGCGGATTCCAAGGCAACCGCTTCAAGCATTGTATTTCCGATTTGCACAGCCTCTCCTATCAATTATAACACTAGAACAGAGTGACAACCGATTAACTGGATGCCTGTCACTCTTGTAATAATATACTACATACCTTTATATTCACTTTTGTCTGCATCAGGGAATACCTTTTCCCACAAATTAAATGTTCTGAACAATTTTCTATCGCCTTTATGATGGAGATGAACTTTTTCATATCCATACTCATTACCTTCTCTATGTCTTACTCGATTATTTCTCTTACTAATAATCCTACCTGATCTTGTAATTTCATAAACCTCTTCGTAACCCTCTATCGCTCTTCTCTCTTCATTCACGACTAGTAGCCCCCTTCTTCTAAATCCTTTACAATTTCGCTATCATTTCTTACTTCATATTGATTTCATATTGCTAACCCTTAAATATATACCTACATTTCGGATACCCACTACATCCTTTAAACTTTCCATACCTTCCTGAACGTTCAACAAGTTCATTCCCGCACTTTGGGCAAACATTTTTCGAAACCATCTCTCTTTTTGTAGAAGCTACTTCTTTAATTGCCCTTACATGCTCTTTGTTTACACCTTTACCTACAATCTGGCTTGATTTTATAACTTCTACAATATGTTCTACTTGTCCCCTGTTAAGAAGAACTTTATTATACTTCTCAATAGTTCGAACAAGTTTCGATGCGTACACAACTTCTTCAGAAGTCTTAACTTTTAGTTCAGCCCTCCCACTGAAGCTAACAATCCCAAAGAGAGGTAGGTTACTGTTTTCAGGAAAAAGCGAAGCAATGGCTTGAATATGACCATAATTCTGGCGAAGAGGATTAAATAGTTTTTCTTTGCGCTTATAGATGACCTGTGTCCAGTATTCTGAACGTTCATCACCTACAATCCAACCACGATAATTCTTCGTTTCAATTACAATAACCCCATAAATTGAAACAACAATATGGTCAATCTGTGTAGTTCTGCCTAAGGCTGATGGCAGTGTTACATTATGTATTGTTATGTATTTTGATTCATCAAGCTTATTTAATTTGTGTATGACTGATTTCTCGCCAATTATTCCTTTGAGCTTTGGTGATTTACTAATGATAACTAAGATTACTATTAGCAAAGCTACTATATAAATCATTTTCAAATCCGCCTCCACTGCTCAAAATTTTTACCTGCGATAAACTCCGCAAATTGAACTATCCACATTGGTAAAATCATCATTCGATAAATTAACCCTTACTCAACTTCTGTAATAATTTCAACTTTACTAGCCAAATCGACCTGCTGGTGATTAAGCTCAACCTTTACTCGACCTTGTCGACGCTGTTCACGCCAACGGCGAATAGCTTCCTCGGTTTCAAGCCTCAACTCGGCGATTTCCCCTGCCAGGTCGAAGATGTATTTGGACGTCAGTAATAGCGAATAAATACCATGTCCACCAGGAATAATAGGATTCTCCCGCTTTATCCAGCGTTCAACAGTGAACTTCACGTAGAGCTTGTCCTCTGTACCTACTCTCGCCGGTATTTCCGTAATTTCATGCCTTTTAAGCACTTTCCAGTCTTTGATTCGTCCAAACCAGTGAACACCAGATCCTTTAGCCTGAGACTCGAACTGTTTTACTGATTGATACAGAGCGACGTACTCTAAGTGAGAGAGAGCGGTATGATCCGTCAAATTCTCAAGTGGCACATGATAGAAACCAAATCTCAGTGCTTCGTCCAATTGCTCAACTCTACGCATCGATCCAACAAGCATATTTCGGCCACTCAATTGATTTTTGTAATAGGTCTTCGTACCGCTTGGGCGGGTTGCCCGTTCATATGACTTCTCTGGGCTATCTGAGATAATTTCGTCCAGAAAAGCTTCCATTAACTTCGTTGCATTCGGCAAGAATGGGAACGCACCTACATTCACCAGCTGAATGCTTTTATAAAATCGATGCTCCTTGAACTGTTCCTCATTGTGGTATGGAAAAAGTACATACGCTCCGAACATACTCCGCTCAAGCCCATCCCCACGATCTTCTTCGCAAACAATCGCGTCTCGGTAACGATGCATCGTATTGATATCCGATTCCTCTGGCCCGGGTGTCTTGTAATTGCGGTTGTAAGGCGTCCCTTCGTACGCAGGATCTAGCCGATACTTGGCATCAAAAACATATTTGTAAACCGTCTTGGAATCATTCTTCTTAAGCGTCAAAACATTATCTGGTCGCTGAGCAACTGTAGGCGTCTCCTCCCCCTGTGGCAGTGTATTGTAAAATAGCGTGAACTCCTCGCCATTCTTAGGGTTACGATAGACCACCTTTGCCTTCTGCGTCTTATCTAGCGTGACAAAGATGCCCGTTCGATTCACTTTAATAATATCTTGCTTCAGTAGCTCGTATTTACGGCTAAGCAGATCGTGGATTTTTAAGAAACACCAATACTCATAGAGCTGCGCCAAATCCTTCATGGACAAGTGGAACAGATCACTCTGTATGGATAATCCTTTCATCAACATGAGATAGTTGCGATACACATCACGATACCCCGGTGCCATTTGCAGTACGAGCGTGATCGAAAGCTGCCTCATGTCTTTGACCTGTAAAAAGTCCAACCCGAACAGCCTCTGCAATTGAGATTGCATATCTGTGAGTTGCCTGGATAAGTGAGGATCAAGAAGCTTCCCCTTCTCAGTTAAACGTTGCTTTAATGCTTTTAGCTTCTGCGCAATCCGCAGTAGTACCCATCTAACAAACCGATTTTCATTCGTATCATAGTCCACGTAACGCTTCGTCTCTAGCAAATGACTCGGATTGTAGCGCTGCCCATGAATGGACACGATACCTCGATTAACCTGCACAAGATGATGCGGATGCTTGCTAAGAAACTGGATATTCTTCTTATCCGGCTTTCTAACTTGCCCAGAAGTTACGATCCGATTCTCCACCTGATGCTTAGAATGAGGAGCAAACTGGATCCGTTCCACAGCTTGAATCAACTGACTAAAGACATGCTTCAATATGGAGAAAAACTCCGTCAAACTCTGGTTTTTTGTCTCTCTAAGGCCAGTCAAATTATATGTCTTTCTTAGAAAATCAAACGAAAGATTATAGATCTGCTGATTCACATCATTCAAAATCATCTGATAATCACGCTTATAGTCCATTTTTACAGGGAAGATTTCAAGCTGCAGCGAAAGCAACGTCTTCCCGTGCATGCGTAGTTCCAGGTCGGTTAATCCTACTTCATTCTGGAAGTTGAGCAAGCCGGAGAGTATCCATCCTCTTCCTAATGGCTTCACCGCTTGCCGGATGTTCATGTTCTCGTGGAAAAAGCTAATAGGCACATCTACTTTTTTCTCTAGGACAAACTCATAAGGTTGCGTTTCAAAGAATAGCGGATAAGCCGGCTCTCCAGTCTGCCAATCTACTAACCTTTGAGATTCCGGGTTGAACACATGTAAGTTTTCGATCACCAGAACACCCGGTGTAGAAGAAATCAGAAGCTGTGCAGGAATAAGCTGCTGCTCATCATTACGATGAAGCTTCAATGAATCTACAGTCGGATGAAATGGTTTTCCGTGTATGTAGAGATTGAATAAATTCGTCTCAATACGAAGCAGCTCGATGCTTCGATTAGGAGAGCCAATATGAGGTAAATCCATCTTCCTCTAACCTCCGGAGCATGAATGCCAGCTTCCGCGCACTAAGCGGGTATTTTGCTTCTTTCTCTTGTTCATTCGACTGTCTCTTCGTATACAACTCCGATGCATCATCCATTAAGTCATTAATGGGTAGCGTTCTACCAAGTGCTTCTTGTAGGAGCTGGAGTAGCACTCGTTTGACCGACGAGCTGCTGCCTTGAACGCGAGGCAGGATCTTTTGTAGTAACTGCAAATCAAAGGCCTGATTTTCGCTCATTAAATCGTATTGCTCGTTGTAAATCATATAGAAGCTTACGGCATCTCGAATTCGGAAGCCTACATGAGAGTGAACCTGTTCCAGAATCTCGTTTATTCTGACCAATTGCATGGTTACCCGACGTATTAGCTCCTGATTAGGTTCATAAGCATCAATCAACTGGAGGTAGTCGCTTCGCAAGAAAGAGTTCGGTACAAGTAACGGAGGTATCTCCGCCGAGTATCCAACTGGAAACTGCTCAAGATTGATATAGTTGAATTCGATGGTATTGGCGCGATCGAGCACCTTCTTGCTAAAAGGATGTGTCGTCTCATCCATGTTCACTGTGCCTATGATATATACGTTATCCGGTAGCGCTAACCTACCATAGGTTGGTTGATCCTCAGAAGTCAGACTTTCGTTTTGAATGAGTGGCACCGTGACAATTCGGTCATCTTTCCATTCTTGGGTTTCGATGACACTGAGCAAGTCACTGAAGTAATGCTCTACACGAGCAAGGTTCATTTCATCCAAGCAAATGAAGTACGGTTTGTTTTGATTGCTTTCCTTGGATGCTTCGACTAACACTTCTGCTAACAGTCCGGGTCGGAAGGTACCTGTTAAATCTTTATAACCAAGCAAATCCGACGGGTCGCTCCAATCCGGGCGTACTGGAATAAGATTAAATTGCCGATTCGAGCTAGTTGCCCCTAGTGCCTCCGCAAAGAGCTTGACTAATTTGGTTTTCCCCGTCCCCGAGACTCCGGCTAAGATTACAAAAGGTTTACTCTTGAGCGATAGATAGAAATTTTCGATTAGGTCTTGAGGAAAATGAAACCCTTTGCTTTCGATGTACACTTTTATATAATTGACCCGCTCCGCAACCGATCGTTCGTCCACCGGTTCCACCTCTTCAATGATATATGTAAACTCATCCTTAACTTTGCGAACATACTCAAGCTCTTCCAGCCAGCTCAACATAAACCGGGCTCGGTTCTCCTGGGTTACTGCCCCCCACTTGTTGTCCATCCCCATACTAGTAGTAAACGGCGATTTGAACGACTCTAGCTTGAAGGTGCCGAGCTCTTTTGCAATTGAGATCCCTAAAAGGATGCCTTTAATTAATCTAGTCGCTTGCGTGTTTTGTTCATTCGATGAGAAAAGCGCCCTTAAAAGGTGGACCTGTCCCTTGCTTAGCATCCAGGTCTCATCGCCAAGCGTCTGGTCGTATTCAATACCTTTTACCGTTAGGGAGTATTCATTATCTTCAATTGAGACTAAGCCTAGCTCTTGTAGCGCTCGCCCAATATGCTGAATCCGTTCCTTGGGATATTTAACTTCATCTCCGGACTTTAGCACAACTGTTTGATTTGAGATCAGCTCATCTAAAGAGACATAGCGTTCCTGATGCTTCCCTAGATAACGAATGATCCCATTCCCTAGATACAGATGAGCAATCGTGTAAGCAAACACGGGCTGCTCGATTTGTTGCTGATGCTGTTTTTCAAGCGCTTGGTCCGCGTATATTTTGTAATTGTCGACTACATTTCTCAGATCCTCAAGCAGCTTTTCATCGTCTGGAATATGGTTACGATCGTAACGAATCGAAGCAATAATCGCAGCTTGGTAGTCGTCACCCAACCCAGGTATATGCTCATCAATTTGCATATTTTTAAGTGGCAAGTAGCTCCGCATTTCATCAGACTTCTGCTTGAAATATTGATAGGCACCTTTTCTTCTGTGCAATCTAATAGGCTCGGTGACCCCATGTGCTAAAGTCAGATATACCGCGCTCATATCTTCGGAGAGTAGGTAAACGATATATTCACCACTTTGAATCGAAACATTGAGTCGTTTATCTAATATTGCAATCCACGGTACTCCAACCCAATTTCCTTGGCCAATGGAGCCTTGCACCTTGTAGTCCTGACCGATAAACTCCTGAGATTGAATAAAGGCGGGAATTTCCTGCCTAACAAGGGTGCCTACAGGATGACCACCGAAACCTTGAGTTTTGTAGTCTAAATAATTGTTTAGTAGCTGGTCGAACGAAGCTTTCAGCGAAAATGGAGACTTCGTCGGTAGCTCTTCGTTGTATCTTTCTAGCTCGGACTCAGCATACTCCATGAGCTCAGAAAGACATTGCTCATTTAATAACGGCCATATATGAGGCTTAAATGTTATTGTCTCTGAATTCGCATCTAAAATAGATTTTAGTGCCTCGATAGGTGTTTGTAGAAGGGATTTGGTTTGAGCTAAAGTGAACTCTTCCCAACTCGGGGCTACTTTCTGCGGTGGAGAATCAACAGCAGCACCTACTCTTATGGCGTTCCGGAAATAAGACAAAAACCGCTCAGCAATGGAGTTGAGCGGTAGGAACTGAAGTTTGGTCTGTTGGTACTCGTCCAGAATGGATAGGGTCAAGACCATTTTGTAGGATTTTTGTTTTACTCGAAATATTGAAGCCAGTTCAACTGGGAGTGTCATATCGTATCTCTCCATATCGGATTTTGACAGTACAGCAAGTGTCCCGATTAAAGTTCGATAGAGTAGGTTTAAAGTCCTTCTACAACCTCAAATATTCTTCATTTTCATACCCAAAGACCAGTGTTGTTCGACATCCCAATTGTTACATTTAGTGATCCTTGTAGCAAAGAATCCATTATCATTAGGCAAGATGTTTAACCAAATCCATTAGATAATTTCTGAATAACAATGGAATAGCACTTGTTTTCAAAGAGGTTATTCCCCTTCGCCGCTCGAAAGAATACCCATATCAGAAAGTCCTCCGTATTCACTCCAGTAGCTGTATCTATTATTCAAAAATTCTTTTCTCGCTTCAGATGTATGCCTCATGTGCAATATTGCTTCTTGGAAACCTTTAGCCGAAACAAGTTCTTTTGCACAATCCGGACGATATCTAAATGTAGGAGGAATATTCTTGATCCAGTACTCTTTATTCCGCACTTGGCTCGATGTAAATTCATAATAATCTCTAATTGGTCGAAGTCTATCAAAGGACATAATATCGATGTTATCTTTTCTAACGGCAGCTCTTTTCCCTCTCAAAAGTTCATTAGTCTCATACTCATCTCTTCTTCCATATACCAAAAGAAACTGTGGTTTAAAATCTCTTTCTCTCAATGATTGGGGAATGTTAAAAAAGTCAAAAAATAAAAGCTGATTTGTTGGCTTATTTAGTATCGTCTGCCATTCATATATCTGTCCGATAGCTTGCGAAAATTCAGCCCTCATATCTCCACCTTTTGTGTACATAACTTTTGCTGGCTTTTCGATTTCAATAAAAACCGGTGTAAAAGTAAGGCTGTCATTTGCTAACCATAGAAAATCTGGGGACCTTTTAAAAGGGCCTCCAATTTGTGGTTGTGAGATTAAAGTATGCATATGTGGATAATGGCCAGATTGTCCAAAGAGTTCTAGTGCACCGGGAACATATGACGGATTTTCCTCAAAAAATAGTTGAAAAGCTGCCTCGTTATCACTGGATGATTCAAGTAATTTATAATATTCTTGTATAGAAACTTTTTCGTATTCTTCCCAAACAATCTCTTTAGGTGGATCTTTTATAAATTCATATTTTTTTGTGAATACCAAACCTAAACACCTCCCGGATTGCTTCCTCCATTGAATCGAAATTATACCGTGTATATAACATTACTAAGTCGCGCAATGATAAACAAAAGAATCACCAAGAACTATGCGTGATATTAAGTGTTATAGAGACCGGCCTTCAGGAATCGTTTGTTCCTTGAAAAAGCAGTCGATATACTTAGGAAACAGATAACATAATAGATCTATTTCCGCTTAATATTCACGTTGGAAATAGGCTCGATGCTCAAAAATTCTGGGTTTTCCATATTCTCACGCACTGCTCCTTAAGCTTACTTATTATATCATCTAATTTGCCTTCATCCTTCTTGAAGCCGCGCTGATCTTTATCGCAAGATTTACAATACTCATGGCTAACCTTATTTACCTTACCGCATGAGCATGTCCACTTATCTGCGTCTACGACGGATCTGGTCGCAAACTCCGCTTGGATCGTTTGAACAAGCTTTTCCAACTTCCAGTAATCATCGGCGTAATATTTACGTTTATCTCCCGCAAGTATAGAGACGCAAGTCTTCTTAACCTGCTCGTTTCCTGTAGCAAATACGTGATCGATATGATCATAATTAACGAGCTTTAATTCCTTGATGAACTTTATATTAACATTGACATCTTCGGCTGACTTCAATTTCGAATAGAAAAACGCAGTGACAGCAGGCTCGGGAATTTGTGAGAAATATTGCATCGTATTCGATGCAGTCATACCAGATTCATAGTATTGCATATTAGACAAGTAGTATTTGTATACTTCTTCCATCAATTCCGGCACGCTATTTGTGGTCAAATACGCCCATTTATTCTCGACCTGCGCATAGTTATGCTTCACGACATGGATAGTTTTCAGCCGAGTATACTCCAATTGGCACTTCTCCAAAGTTACTTCATTCTCGTATTTAACTTCATTGCCCTTGTAATCCGGTATATATGCAGCAGTGCCAGTTGCCGTTACCATAAACATTTGCTTGCCTTTACCGGAAATTTCATCATGATCAAGGGATATTCCAACTATCGCATTAGCTCCTACTTTGATCGCTTCGTCGGTTAGTTGATCGAGTACCTCATCGTAGATGCTTTTAAGCTGGTTCTGATACGAAGCCGACCTCCCGCCAAAAAAGTCTGTAAAATCAGCAAACAAATCAAATAATATGCCTGTACCTGTGTAGCAGGCCCAGCAGCAATTGCCCTAACTGGTGTTGACGTCTATAATGACATTAAAAAATATGATGGATGGGAAGCAGCAGGTGCTGCTGGGATTTCAATCGGTGGAGCATTAACTGCTGGAGTGGCAGGGGCGCTACTTGCTACCGCTGCACCTGCGGTGGTTGTAATTGCTGGCGGTGTGGTAATTGGACTTGGTGTCTCATATGGAGCAAATAAGTTGAAAGTCTATCTGTTCGATTAGAAGGGAGATGATTAGGAATTATTACATTTTATGAGAACCTACCGTTACCACTATATTTAATTCTATCGATCGGTTTAGGTTCATTATTAATAGCATTCTTTATCTACAGAAGATCAAAGTACCCGATTCTCTTCGTGGTTGGTATGGTTTTTATTAGCTTGACATCTATCCTATCAGGGATAGTGAGATTATGTAATGAATACACTTTATTAAATCGACAATTGGAGTGGGTTGATAAGTTGCCCTTCATTGGTTTAATTGGTATTCCATTACTCGGTATCGGAGCTTATCAACAATCAAGCCACGATCCTGAAAAAAGAAAGTTAATTGTAAGGTTAGGTGCTTTGTTTCTTTTTGTAATAATATTTTTGGGGATAATTATATTAATTGCACTTATGAAACGTAAGTAAAGAAACTTATCTACCTTAGAGCCACATGCGAGTGTAACAACTCCATGTGGTTTTCTTTTTACTCCAGTACCTTTATAGAGATCAGATTCAATAGAAAAACCGTCCGAGATGGACGGTTATGGTTCTTCGACGAGATCGATGCCGATAATGTCGCGAATGTCTGTAATATCAAGTGCTTCGGCTATCTTCTCTATATGCTGAAAGTTGATGTTCTGGCGTTTGGAGTTTGTCAACCGAATCTATCGGCAGTATGGGAAATGGGAAGTCAGTTACAATCCTGAGCAAAGTGACGGGCTCTGCGGCTCCTTATATCCCTAATTCGCTTTACGGTTTTAACCAAATACCACCGCTACCATCATACTTTCTTTCAAAAGCTATTAACGGATTAAGATCATCGGCTTGTACAAGGAAAGCTACATATCAAAAAATAAATAAATGTGTCAGAAAGGGAGCCGGAAATGTAATCGGCTTCTTTTTTCTATGTATAGCAAGAAGGTCGAACTAAAATTTCGACTTTGGGCAGCTTATTATCCCGGTCATAGATGGGATTAAACTGATTTACAGACATATGTATAAAATCCGACTTTTACGAACATGTGTTACGTCTTCTGGGCGAACGGCGACACGCGAATATTTTTTTTGGACGTATTCTCCTTCATGTGCGGATTGATTATCATGGAAAATTTATCTATTGAATAAATCTTGGTTGAATAAAGTCAATGTACGGCGAAGTTATATAAGGGTCGAACTCAATACTCAATTTTAGAACCCTAGTAACATCAATATCAATGTTTTCAATTTCTGATGCATTAGAGGAAATAGTTGGACTGGAGTACAGTACCTCTCCATCCCCATAAATCTTTATGATTCCAAGTTTTTCACTATTCTTACCTTTCCAATATGAGTCAGGCATTAATCCCGCTTGGAATCTTTTATATTGACCATCAAGTAAATACTCTCCCGAAGCTGGATTGTAAGTGTTTAATTGCATACTTTTGCTATAGGTTTGATTCATTATTGTCGTAAAGTTACCACTATCTTTAATAAGAGTATTAAAAGAACCTGATGTAGAATGTGGCTGTAAGTCAGTTAAATAGGTTAATTTCCCTTCAGGCATCTTACCAACATAGATACTACTTGTCTTACCTTCCCAAGTAACTTTTTCTCCAAGAGATTCGCTAACGAATCTGAGAGGTACGTATGTAGTTCCTTTATACACGAATCCTTGTTGGTCTTCAGGCGGATTTATTTGTAATCCATCGAAGAAATACTTCAATGGAAGTGTTGTTATCTCCAGAATTGTTTTATTTGCTGCCAACACTGTAGTCCCTCCAAATAGAGTTGCACCAACCAGAACTCCCGCAATAAATTGTCTTGATTTTTTCAGCATCGTTAGAGTTGTCTCCCATCTTTTGTCATGGTTCGTTTTACCTAAACTGTATAATAAGCTTAAGTTTATCTTGTGTCCAGTTAAAAAATGGGGCGAGAAGTTTCTAATGTATCGTATTAGTCCGACAGCAAAACAGCGTACAAAACAGCGTACCTAGAGGTCCCAGGTACGCGATTTTCGACTAATTTATTTATGTTGGTTAAATGGGTAAAATTTATACTTTTGAATCATTGGGTCCATATAAATGTTACACACCATAACTAAATTGGATGTTCCCTGTTGTAAAGAACCTTTCCATACGTAATCTTCCACAATAGCTTCTGTGCTATATTGAATTACATCGCCTTCAACCGTGTAGTGCGTTTGTTTACGGGTCGATAGAAAATATCCATTTGGTCGTTTCATGAGTCTTGGTTTCTGTTGTTGGATTAGGTTTTCAATGGAAGGATTCTCCCAAAATGGAATTGATTCATAGACTAAGATCCCATTTGGATAAAACCGCAGTACCTTTCCATCGTCATAATATAAACCATCAAAGCGAAGGTGAGGATGTTTCACAGGTTTCACCGGTTTTATCCACTTTCGCTTAGCTTCTACATACAACATTAGAAACCATAACCCGATGAGAAGCAATATAACTGGAATAGTCCAGATCCAGTGTTGTTTAATAAACTTAAACAATGAAACCGACACAACAATGAGAACGATAACAGCGGCAATCCCCAAGCATCTTCCAAGTATTCCGTTACCTATTTTAGTAGCTCCGAAAAACAGTAGCAGAGCCACTAAGATCAATAAAATAAACATCCTGCTCCTCCTAGAAGTAATTGTATTAGCTGACGTACATATACATCGGCCATCTCTATTCAATAGTTTACAAGAACTTGGTGCTAAGGTCGTGAAGAAAGAATTAAAGGCAGCCATGATTTCAGCTGCCTTTAACATTCATTTATACCATTCGTATCAAATTCATTATTGCTGATATCCAAACCAAAACAATCCATATAAGGTGAAACGGAGATACCTTCCGCCCGAAACCCTAAGACGATACATAGAATAATAACAATGATAATACCCATTCCACGCATAAAGGAGACCTATCTTCGATCGAATTTCATTCAGAACAGAAATTCATGCACTCGCTTTAATAATAAGCGTAGTGCAGTCGTTCTCCAGCATGTATTCTGCCTCTTCAATGATGTGCTCCAGTTTCGCAATCAACTGATCAGCGCTGCCCGTATTGAGTGCATTCAGGACAAGGATAAACGCCTCAGCTTTTTGGATCACTTCTAACGGATTACTAATCGGCTTGTGTTCGTAGTAGAAAACATCGTCAATGAATTTAGGTATGGAGTGATATAACCCTCTAGCTTCTTTGATTTTATCACCAAAATCAAATCTCTTTTTATTAATCGTTTTAATGACCTCTGCATGGATAAAGAGCGGCGATGAATCCATCCCATCAGGCGGTATAACAGCTGCAATAACATAGATCAGGTACAAAATAAAGGTCCACCATCCCGTCAACGTCAGCTCATCCGACCAAATAAACGGTTTATCATTGAAGGCGAAGATGCAGTATTTCCCCACAATGTAGACGGCCGCCATTTTGATAATGATAAAGAGTGGCGTGCGCAGTATGTTTTTAACGATGGTCATTGGTTACTTCACCTTCCTGCTAACGATTGAATTCCTGGTGTTCTTTCTTTCGCGACTTTTTTTTGGAAATAGATGTATAACGCTCATCTTTGTTGGTGGAGGCCGACTCTAATAATAAAAGCAGCCCTGTCCGAAGAAAATGTATGTCCACCATTCGATAGTTCTGGTAAAATTATGGTGCTGACTACCATAGGATGTGAGACGGCAGAATGAAGATCACACGAGATTCATTCGAAATCACGCCGCGAGCAATCGGGGTAATTCTCAGATTCGCAGCGTGGGCAATTCGCTCCCTTTTATAGGGGGCTCTTTGCTCATCTAAAATTATGACTGGAGGCGACTATAATTAAATACAACAAAGCGATCAACTTTAGCAAATTACCGAAAGCATACGTCCCTAAGATCAAAATCTTTAAAATGTTATGGATGTTCCACCAGTACGACGTAGATCCCTTTCCTTCCGTTCCACACGGTCACAGCATAGAGCCTATGAATAGATATAAGTTAGATGTCAATACCGGTGAGGTCTACGATAACAACCGAAAAGTTGTTGGAAGGGCAGACCGTAAGGAACTAAGGCTATTAAAATCAGACAGAAAATTCAAGGCTTTAGCTGCAAGAGCAAGGGAGTTTCACCTGTCCGGCTTAAAAAAAGAGAAGCATGTTGCATTTGCACAGAAGAGCAAACAATTTGTATTCATGCTTTCTTGCAGATTCAGTGAGTCACAGTAAGCCATTGCAATAAAATGTTTGGGAAGTTCTTGTCTTTGACAAGAACTTGGCATCGCAACACTGCAAGGGATCTCTATGAATATGTTATTTCACTGATGAATCTCTCAAGCCATTTTCTCGGACCTTCATTCTTTCTTGGTAGAGGATGATAAAACAAATGCTCGTGATCGCCAGAGAGACCACAGATATGATCTGGGAGAGCGCCTAAAGCTTGAATGGCAAGTGACTTGAGACGTCTATCAACGCCCCATGCAACCACAGTTGGTTTGCTATCGATCGTATGTATGAGATTGAAAAGCTCTGTATTTCTGACACCTGAGAAAATGCTTAAGTACCGATCGTTTATAATTAGAAATTTTTTGATAAATGAATCGCTTACTGTGTCGCGCAAGTCACCAAGATTTAGGACACGAGCATAGTTCCAACCATAATGATGCATGAGCCTCATTACTTGATATTGGGTTTTATCAGGTTTAGCCATGGTAATGGGGGTTTGCCTGATTAGTTGATCCAAACGTGGATGAGTACGTCGATAGATAGGGCCATCAAAAGAATTATCGATGGCCTCAAGGGAGACCGAGTCTCCGGGGTTTTGCATAATTATAAAGGCATCGGGGCTCTGATTATCAATATCCAAGTTTCTACTGAATATGTCTAAACAGCTTCTGCACAAAGCATTCTTCCCGTTCTGGTACCCGATCTGGTAAAACCGCCCTTTAGCAGCATATTGGCGTTTTAGTTTATTGGAGTCAATGAACATAGGTGCCTCCTCTTATTTATTTCGAGTTCACTAAAAAACATATGCTGCTGCTGAACTTAATACCTTGGTGTTCTACATGTTGTAAACGTACCTGCTTCCCCTTCTACTCCCCCAGTTTAATTCATAGTATTTAATTACTTACGTTTCTATAGAAGCATCCAAGAACTTAAATGCAACCACTTTGGCTTTCTCAAAGCTAATGATTTTCTTGCCATCTGCATCATGCCAATGGGATTGACGCTTGAAATATACGCCGACCCCCCGCCCGCGCCAAAATGTCGCCATAGTAAATCTAGTAAATCACTCCGTATTCTCCACATAAGAATCTATGAACCCTGACCTAAATGCGTAATTCGGCATATTCTTCGAGCCGAATTCAACGGTTCCGAAAATCGTTGAAATTTGATCATTTGTAGGTAGATCCCCGCAATCATCAGCACCCCAGCAATAATTGTCAAACGATCTAGAGCTTAATATTTTTGCAGCGGCCGCCCTACGTTCGTCCACGTTTTGACCAGATAATTCGTAACCTTCAGCAGCGGCTCTCCCCCAAAGTCTACCCGTTTTATATGCTCTTTCCGCAATATCTTCATACTTATTCTGGCGCATTTCGTAATTGGCTGATGAATCATATAATGCATCGATCTTTGGTGCAACGTTAATAACCCATGAGAGCACTTGAAACCCGCCTAGAATTGTTAAAATCACAATAGACCACGTTTTTATCGTTGATTTCAACTACGCACACTCCTTATCAAGATCTACTTCCTTTTAATGACACCGAGAGCCTGCCTTTCAAGACTCATTCAAACATAAAGTTTGTAAATTCATCAATCAAGCCAATGTGGTACACTTTCACGCCTCCTTATGTGATCATGGACGAGCTTTTCGGAAATCGGAATAATCCCCGTTTTTGAAGTGCTCATCTTTGGTAGTATGTAGAATCATGCTAGTATCCTCCATATTTGCACTTAGGACTATAGACATATGATAGCATCGACTCTAGCACCATTACCAGATTTTAACTCAATAAAGTTTTAGTCCCCCCAACAATTCCGCTCCGATGAACTATCTATCCGTCTGGGAAATACACCATCCCATACTAGGCATAATAACTCCCTCGTATCCATCGTAAAGTCTCACCTTTTTTCGGACAGGAGTCCCCTGCCACTCATAGAGCTTCTGCACCCCTTCTTACAAATGAGCTCCAAGAGCATGATCCGGATTATTCACAGCTTCAGCTGCTGCTCGGGTGGTTGCGGTGTCTTCCTTTCGGACGCAAAAAAAAACAGTCCAGCGCGTGTAGCTGGCCAGTTTTTAGAGTGCTGCCTGCAATTCGTTGAGCATGAGCGCATACGCAGCTTTTTAGGCTCGGCCGTCGCCTCCTCTTTTTTCGTTTCGTACGCCGCTTATCAGCCGCCTCTTTACTCATCGTTAGTCTGAAGTGTGCCGATCCGACCTTGTGCGTGCTGAACAATAGTTTTGTCGGTGGAGGCCGACTCTAATAATAAAAGCCCTGTCCAAAGAACAGGGCCACCTTTTCCGGCAGCGAAATCCGCGTATCTCAATCTATGACTTATTACGATTTGCCCAATCGCTTCAAACTTTTCTGAATATCTTTTAGCTCCTTATCCCATTTTTTATTTCGTGGGACACGTACTCCAATATCAAGCTTTATAATTCGCTTTGACTTCGCACCCGCCTCTTGGCTTTTCCATAAACGCATAGTAATCCCTACCTAACTAAACTCTTTTAGTTCAGTCATGCCCTATTATAATAAGGATATACGCGAAAATAGAAAGAGCCCTACGAATTCGTGGGCTCCACCTCAATTACTTCTTCATATGGAGAAAAACGCTGCTTTTCTTCAAGTCTTCCATAGGCTTTATGAGTTGCGCAATTTCTCGATCCAATTTACTAACCGACGGTACTCGAACACCAATGGAGTGTTTAACGATTACCTTGGATTTTTCAGTATCACGTTTATTAAACAATCCCATGACTAAGCACCTCCAGCAATCTCTTTATCTACTATTATACCATATTCTCTCTTCAATATATTATGAAAACCTCGCAACTTAACAGCAGAAATAACGAATTCCAAATATACCTCCAACGTTTTAGCAATGATTGTTATTTCAGTTTCATCTATATCTACTTCTCTGAAATGCAGGCAAATGACACCGCCGAGAAACGCATCAGTATGCAGATCGCCTTGAGGTTGCATTGGATAACCAAATACCGATGTGTATTTGCGTTTCAAATCTGGCTTAAAATCATACTCTTGCTGGGCTTCTCTACTTTCTACATCTGGTACCCATGCAGATTTCCCTTCTTTCAGTATCTTTCCTGCGAATCTCTCCCCATACGCTATTTCTTTGGCCAAATCACTGTTCGACAAGTTTAATTGACCACCAATTCGGAGCTGTAAATCATCATCTAATATCATGATGGTTGCTGACTTAATATAGCTTTGGATTGGTTTCGTCGTAGATATCTCTTTCAAGATCCGATCAAGTACTATTTGGATGTGGGAGCGAGGGTCGTTTGGTTTTAGGACTGAATCAGTCAGAAACTCGATCGTACGGTTCATAGATTCGTAAGTCTCGTTTGGAAATTCTGATAGCTCTCTCAACCGAGTGACAATGCTATTCAATCTTTGGGTTAACTCTTCTGTTTCTCGTATTTTTTGCCGTATGTACTCATCTGCTTGATTTTGAACAAAGAGATCTAAGTCAGCGCTATACTGTCTAGCTTTTTCAATCGAATAAAAGTGATTGCGAAGTACGCCTTTTGAGTTTGCAAACCATATCGGGATCACATGCGTTGATGTAATGTTACGAAGGGTCTTCTCGAATAGAAAACGTAATAATAGCCAGCCTCCGAACACATATATGAGAAATTGAACGTTAGATATGGTAACGAAGTCAAATTTCGGTTTCCAGATCTGCACGACCTGTTCGAAGGAAAATAAAATCAGGATCACCATTAACGGAAAATTTATGAAATCGAGAATTGCTAAAATGAAATTAACGATCCATTTTATAGTGATGGATTGCCAGGACTCAGTTAGCCGGTGCAAAAACCGATTATATCTACCATCAGAAAGCATGTCTTGTAATTCTTCTTCATTCTGAGCCACAACAACATCCTCCGCCCTTTTAAAATCAGCACCTATTATATCAAAATGGCCGTTGCCTCACATCAACAATTTACCAGAGTCATTTCAGGATTATCGATTTTCATGCGAATTCATTTCTGCTTATTATTGCAGGTATCCTCATTCATACAGATGAACGCAGAAACAAATCTATCGTCACCCTCCAAGTAATCGGCACGTCCCATCACCGCCAAGCATTTTGGGCAATTTGGGCTTGGCATAGGCGTTTGGAGCATGGAACCTGCTCTCCTATTGCTTTTAACTGGAATGCAATCCGCAGCTACTTGCTTCGTTACGAAGCTGTAGATTAAGCGGTACACCTTGCCGTCCAAGGCAAACTGCCATCCGTAAAAGGTCGGTGGATTGTCCAGATCTACATAAAAGGCGGCTTCATGTCTCTGGTCCCTTTAACATCCGGCCTCGTTTGCCGGTCTAGCCCAAGCGGCGATGAGCGGATCATTTAAGGTCTTGCCTGTGGACGAGCAGTTCGCCGCCGCTGGCGATTTGCGTGGAGCGTATGGGGAGCTTTCAAGGAGCTAAACATCCGTGTAACGTAGCCGTCATAGCCGATTGGCCGCATGAGGTTCTTTCCGTGCAAGGGTCTGCCCGGAGGGCCAGCGTTCTCGAAAGAGATAAACTGCCCTTGCAGGGGAAGGTTCTTATGTGGCTGGCTTGAATGACGGATGCGTTACACTCTAGGATGTTTTGATTGAAACGCGACCCATTCGCGCAGCGCTACCCGCCGGCAATAGCACTACGATGGCCACCGGCTATTTTGATCTTGGTTTTTGCTTCTTGGCATGATGTCGAAGCGATAGCGGAGTCATGATGCCGGCTTTTGAGAAGCGTTTGCATGATTGGAGCGCAAGCGGAAATGATGGCATGCGCAGTCTTACGGGGATCTCTTCCTAGAAGGTTTGAGGTGAGACTCGCCGGCCGGAGGCAGCCAACATTGCAATTCCAGCTTGGCTACCAGAGGCCACCATTGAATCCGAGGACACCGCGTTTTTGCGGTGTCTACCTTGCATTTGGACATCGCTCAAAAAAAACAGGAGCATGCTTCCCAGCATGCTCCTGTTTTTTTATGGCTTCTGCGTATCCTTGCTAGGGGGCAGAGTATTATCACACGACATGTTGTATTGAGCGGAGATGGTCTTACCATAGCCCTGGGTTGCAAATCCAAAGCCGTTTCTCGTTTCAATTGCGTGATTCACCGTATAGCCTAAAATCAGCCATACCAGAGCCTTGAAAATAAGTTTAGCAAGAACCTCCTTGAAATCGCGTGCTTTTGATTTCTTGTTATTCATAGTTTATGTACCTCAGTGCCACCCGCAGGATACTAAGTCATTTCTGACGCCCACGAGGACTCCCTCCCTCCGCCCACCGTTGGAAAACGGTATAATTGCATTTTTCGAAGCGTCTTAATAATCCTTCTAATAATTTTGCAGAAATGCAATTTTTTTATTAAGTCATAAACCGAACGAGGGGCCAAAACATCGACCCCAGCTTGGCAGCCAGAGGCCACCATTTGAATCCGAGGACACCGCAAGTCCCCAACGGTGTCTTCCTAGCCTTTGATCAAGCTTTTCCGCGCCACCGGGTACCCCTTTTTGCAGAGCTGCAGGCGGCGCAAAAAAATTCGGAATGGAACAGTCAGGGTGTCTTTCCATGGCTGGTCGCTTCCGAATTTGAGGGTGGTGGGGTTTCGCGGCAAAAAAAAGCTCAACCTAATTTAGGCTGAGCAGCGCGATCCGTTTATTTAGGAGCTAGTATTTCACTTTCAAAACTGCCGATTCCTTATTACGAAATCAGCGGTTCAGTTCCCACTTGTTATCTCTGCAGTGAAGCCTTACAATTAAATCAAACACTATTCACATTGGACCGCTGAGTTCGCACCTCAGGCTGGTCTCTTTTTTTGTTCCGGACATATCTCTTTGAACTTACACAGCTGGCATTTATTATATCCGGGGTTTGTTTGAAAAAATTCCGCTGGTAACGGTATATTTTGGTCTTTGTCTCTCAAGAAGTCCTTCATATTTGTAATACTGTGCGATATCCAACTATTCAAATACGAAACCTCTTCCTCGATGACAGATGAAACAATGGACTCATTCGTAAGCAGGTAATCGGCCCGTACTCGAATGTCTTCTAACGGAATATTATATCTGCAATGAGCGTACAAAGCATAAAGCTTAAACTGTATCTCATCACCAGCATTCCGTTTACCGGTCTTCCAATCTACAATAACGAAATTCCCGTTACTTTGACGGTAAAGTAAGTCGGGTTTGATGTAAACAGGGACACCATCGAACTGCATTGTTCCAAGTTGTTCAACCTCTAGGATCTCAAAGTTCGAAGTCATTAAATCCTTCACAGTGGGGCTGGCAAACAGGTTGGTGATGCAGGTAGACATCCGATCGACAATATCGTTGTATGCGGGGCTCAGCTTCGAGAAAAGGTATGCGCGTTTTGTAATATCGGTCGAAGATCTAAAGTCACTGTCGTAGTAAACTTCATGTAGCATTGAAAAGGCCTTTGGGTTTACAAGCCATTCATGCGATTTGAAGATGGATTTCTTTATTGCTTCAAGAAGAACATGTTTCGATTTCGCGATTAAGTCAATTGGGTCAAGGATGTTCTTCTTTGTTACAATTGATCCACAAATGTCATGGACAACCTCACCAGCTAACAGGTGAAGATTCGTTAACCCTTTTAATCGTTTAATTCGCAGCTGATCCATGTTCTTGTCTGTCATGGCATAGTACTGGAAGTAATACTGTCGCGGACAAGCATTAAATATCTCATCGCGTGTCTTCGACCACGAAAAACACCCCACTGGCATCACCCCTCGATATTCAAATATGGCCAGGTTCGAAGATTTCAGAACGGTAGATCACTTTCGTCAATTTCAATCGCTTCGTCGGCTTTCGTTGCTTCATTAACTTCGTCAATAAAGACGCGGTACAGGTTATACTTGCCCAAGTATCCGCTTATTTCAACGAGCTCTCCTACATAAGCTCCATATTCTTCATGATGAAAAATCTGATATGATCTAACATTCAACCCTTTCATTTGTTCCAGCTTACGTAAGCGTAGAATTTCATCGAGTACGGGTTCAGAAGGATGATCCAGCCTATATCTGCGATAGTGTCCACCTTCATTAAGCAAATACGATGGAAATTCTAAACCGGCACGCTCTGAGACATATTTGTCTGTACAATCGTAGCCTAGATGACACAGCTTCTGTAGATATGAGCTACCTTCTTTCTCTACCCATGCAAACATTTCCTCTTCCCACACACTTTCCAACTTAAGTCGGTTTGCCTCTTCTTCAATCTCTCGTTGTTCCTTGGCCAACTTTTCAGCTTTTTCATTTGCATGAATGCTATCACAGCGCTTCTCGTGCCAAGCCAGAAACTTTTCTATATATTCCATCGCGTTCCCACTATGGATGGACAAGTCTTCAATTCCTGCATCCTTATCGACGAAGAATACGTCTTCACCATCCAAATACAGCTCTAACTCATCAACAGCAGCTGCAAGGTTGATTACTTTTCTTTGGTAATCTCTGGTGATTAGGGATTTGAATTTAGCGACTGCGTCAATGACTTGTTCCCGCAAATTAATTGGGATAGCCGATAATGTTGTTTCGAATGAACCGGTCTTTGGAGCGTCTTTTCCCGTTTCAACTAAGTGCTCGCGAAGGCGCTTACTGCTTACGGCGTATTCGATTTTAATAATCAAATCGGTCCCCTTCCCTCCATTTTGTTTGTAATCCATGACACGGTAAAGGTTCACAACCCAACCGCTGGATATTTTTTTACCTTCGAGTTCTTCAGCAGCTATTTTTTGAACGTATACCGTAGACATACCCAAGATATCTGCTGCTTCTTTTGCCGAAATCGGCTCATAATCTCGATTTTCAGGGAGCGGCGGGTATATGATCCGTTTGATGGTACTGCCTAGTGTAGTGTTCCAGAACTCTGCTGGAACCGTAAAATCTGCGCCCTCCAGCGTTTTCGGAACGAACGAGTTCAAAAACAGCATTTCAAGCAACCAGCGACAATCCCTTTTCAACTCCAATTTTTGTGTAGATGTGGAACGATACTTATTGTTCAATGCCGCGTCAAAAACCGCCTTGACTTTGCTTTTAAACACAGACGACCCAGATTCGAAATCTACATTGCTGACGTCAATGTTGAGTTCGTAAAGCTGCCGCTTCAGATTGGATACCAATGCTTCCCATGATTCGCTTACGGCGCTATCAACATCCTCTGGGTGAATTTCATCATTAACCGTATCGATTCCCTCGATGTCCTTCATCTCACAAACCTCCTCTTAGCGATTTCAAACGCTTGTTAGTGATTACAAAATGATAATAAACCACCAGTGAGGTAAAGTCAATATCGAATTAGCTATCACAAATTATAGTTTGCAATAACAATGCAGGACTGACTTTGGACTCGAAGACACCTCCGCGGAAGGAGCTGTGTCTTCCATGCCGTTGCTTGTTAAACTCGGGTTTTACGCCAACGGGAATTTGCAGAGCTGCCGGCGATGTAAAAAAAAATCGGAATGGAACAGTCAGGGTGTTTTTCCCTGGCTGGACGCTTCCGAATTTACGGGGTGTTGGGGTTTCGTGGCCAAGACGGTCTATATCATTGGAATCGGAATTGCCAACTGATAAACAGCATCATCAATTCAATCCCTGTAATCGCGGTCAATAGATACGCTATTTCGATTCACGGCATAATTGATGTCCTGAAGCAGTCCATCCAAGGTCTCGGATCGTCGCTGAAGCAGATCGTTCTCCCAAACAATGATAATTTGATACCCGGCAGCCCGCAGATTCTCTAGCTTAATTTCATCTCGCGCTGCGAACTTAATTTGTTGAGGATACACCTTCTTCGTTACGCCGTAGATATCAGGATTGACATGCCAATAATCACCGAATGCCTCGACAATGAGATTTGCGGAAGAGATAAAAAAATCACAGATATAATTACCAATGATCATCTGTGGAACAAACTCTATCTCCTTCTCAGTCAGGTATTCCAATACGGCTTTTTCAATCCAGGTATCCTTCTTTTTTATCGCCCCTAAGAAACAGATTCTGGAGCAATACTTTTTGAATTTATTACTTTCTTCATTCGTCATACTTCTGATTGGGACGGGAAACGGCTCATTACAATGCGGGCACGTATTATAAAACACGTTCTCTATTTCGTGTCGCTGAAATTCTCTTCGGAGTACAGTCAGCTTAATTTTCAATCGTGCTGCTATCTCTTTCCTTAACAGCCGATCGTATTGAAGGAGTTTAATCAAGGTTTCCTTAGAAACCTTTCGAATGAATGACCCCCTAATCCTGTCAAAGAACGCATCCATCCGCCCTTCTGCATGCAACACTTTTAGATTCTTGGATTTTAAGGCATTCGTACATGCCTCCGAACAAGCTCTCTTATATTTGCGCGGTTTGCTTGGATCAGCCTCATCGGCATACTCGACCTCAAACCATTTTCCGCAATCATCGTTTTTGCACACCGTAAAGAACCGACCCCTCCTCTCTTTGTGACTCCGTTTGAATCCGAGTCTGCGGCATTCGTCGCTGCAGTATTTTACAAAAGCCTTTGTCCCTTCTCTTGTCTGAGCTAGACCATCAACGGGAAAAGGTTCTTCGCAAGTCCAGCAGTCATTTGTATAAAGCACTTTCTTTTCTTTAAAGTGCTTTTTCACGGCATCACTTTTTTTTCGTAAATCAATACCAAATTTCTTACACCAATAATCAATATTCTTGTGGCCAACACCGCAGAGTTTAGCAATCTCATGTAGAGACAGCCCTTCAACCAAATACTTCTGGCGCAGCCAGATGGGATCTTTATATTGGGTATCAGCCACTTTATCGTCCTCCACGAAAATACCATTTCCCTCTATTCTAGTTGGCAGCTGCTGTAAAAAATGTCGCATTAAGCTGGCGAAATGGAGCGTCATAACGACGTTGAATGTGGGTCTTGGCAGTTTTCTATCGGCCGGAGGCTTGAGTCTGTGAAGGATCAAGCTCGTCAGCTACGGCTGCCAGGCTTTCTTCATGATTAAGGCCCCGCTCTAAAGGATAGCACCATATGCCGGCTCATCTCCAAGATTGATGCAGATACACTATATTTTTGAACTTCGAGGGTGATCCAGTTTACCTTCTACCAACTTGGAAACAATTATTGCTAGGAAGGATCATAGCTTCCTAATATGGGGAGGAATCATTCATGGAGTCATTGCCTTGGGAAAAACATTACATCGAGTACGGGATGTTCAAGATATGGACGAATTATGATAGGGCAAGAAACGTAATTGTGATCCATCATTCTCAAGATGGGTGCGGATACACCCCAGATGCACACAACGGCAGACCGGGACGTTTGAAAGGCTTAAATGCAATGGGACCGATGGGAGCGTGGCATAGTTCGTATTGGGGTGCGAATGACCCCGATGAATGTTATGACCCTGACCTTGAAGATGATGTATATGTTGCGTACGGGATTCGTCCGATAGACGTATACCATTGCACTCATTGTCTTGAAAAGGAACATGACAGAAAATACGAGGAAGCTATGGCCTCAAGAGTCTTAGAAGTCGAAGGTTACTTCAAAGGAAACCGATCGAATATCATTCCCTTTCCCCGTCTGGGATGGGATTGAATACGTCAGATCGCAGCCATTCAGCCCCTACGCATACTTATTGTTACACAGTGTTGTACGATTGTTAAGGTGATCTGAACATGAAAAGGGCACTACCCAATAAAGGTGGTGCCCTTTCTTCATTACGAGCCATCTTGGCGGTTTTGTTCTATTCAACGATTTTCAGTGCGTGGATGTCGCAAATGGTAGCTGGATTCGCTGTCGGATAAGCGATCTTCTTGCCTTTCAGGTAGCTGTTGATCTCTTCAAGTTGGAATGCTACTCGGTCTGTGTGCTCTTCGTCAGCAGCATAGCCAAGAATCTTGTAGACTTCAAGAATTTCCCCGCGGTATACGGCTGCCAGATCCTGCTGATTGTAGAGCCGGCCTTGATCCATCTTCCAGGCTTTGCGTACGCGCTCCTTCAGACCTTCCTTCGAATTGGGAACTTCGTTCACTTTGATAATGACCATCCCCAACACACTCCTTCTCAGCGGTTATTTTTCACTTACTTTCGATATTCTTTTGACTTATTTTACCTACTGTATATGAAAGCCTACTTTCTGGAAAGTGTTTCCTCATCAAGACAAGAATCTATAGCGAATGTTAAAAACCACATCTTTTATGTGTTTTTTTCGACACTTTAAAAATCGAACTTCATTTGCTCTTCATTTGGAATTGGTGGAGGTTCTTTTGGTTTGTGATTATCACTATTATGTCGATTCACCTTCAGCAATTTCTTCTGTTCTATATATTCCTGTTGCTCAAGTTTGAATTTCTTTGTGGCAAACCATGGTGGTAAACCACCCGGAAATAAATTGCGCTCAAGTTGCTGCCGATCCAGACGCTCTAATTTTCTATAAGCCGACCAGATGGTGTCTTCATTCCGATTCAACCGAATTAGTGGACTAACTTGAACTTTACCTTTCAGGTAACTTTTCAAGTGCTCTGCTTCATCTTGCATAAGGCTTAGCAGATCCATTGAGTTAACTGGTTCGTATCCATACAGCAATAGTAGTTTTTCAATTTCTCGTTCTTGTTGGTAAGTGATATACAATTTTCTACCTGGATGAAATTCATCCCTTCTGGCCATTCGTTCTGCCTCAAGAGTTCGTTCCTTTTCCGCTTGCTGCCGTATGTTCTCATTCAGAGCTTCTGCTTCTCGCTCTTCTTCTTGGCGAATTCTCTCTTGTTCAGCATGTCGTTGTTCTTCTTCCAAACGAGTACGTTGTTCTTCAGCGATCCGCTCTAGTTCTATGCGACGAAGTTCTTGCTCTGCTAACTCTTTTTCCTCCGCTTCTTCCCTCTGCCTTATAAAATTCAAACGAGCCTGACGTTGCGCGTTCCAAGTCTCTTGTATGAGCAGGATTGGATTCAATGCAAGGTAAGCGTCGGCACCTTCCAGTTTACCTTTCTCGAAATCGATGACAGTATGATCGATATCAACTCCATGCTCACCGCCATCAGTAAAGTTATGCTGGCCCTCGTCCCCTCCGAAGAAATTACCTTGATGTCCCTTCATAGTTATTTCTTCTTCCAATTCAATAAGAGGAGTTAATTCTAGGGTCGGTACGATATCTTTATCCGCAATTCGTGTAATTTTGTAGAGTTCGTCTTGGGGGGTCCAATTATGCCCCTGCATGAATGCAGCCATACGCTTGTCCTCATTGACTGGATCTCTTCGAATAAGAAAAACATTTCCTTGATGATTTAAGCCAAGCACGTAGCCATATTCATTCATAATCAGCATAAACGCTCTACTGTCTTTACCCGTTACAACGAATGGGTTTTCTTCACCAGCTGCTATCGGTACTCGAACCGTCGTGTTTTTTTCCAGATCAATAACATCATGAAACGTTCCAGCATAAGACTCGAAAAAATCATCTAATAAAAGTACCCAAGCCGTAGGCACATCTTCTGATCGATAGACATTTACACGTTTTGCAACAGTTGCAGGATAGATATTAGATGCTTGTACCTCTACAACAAGCCGGAGCATACTCCTCTCTCCATTCCCTACAAATGCAGCAACGTCAGCTCGAACTTTCTTGCCATTGATGGTGTGACGATGCTCTTCTCGAACAACATAGCCAGCCTCATGCAGTTTTGTAAAAAGGTACTTTTTCGTCAGAGCATGAGCTAAGGACTCACTGTCATGACAAGCTTCATCATTTTTATGATAAAAATAGGAGCTTTTACTACCGATCACTGCGGATCCATCAGGACGGATTTTTCGATAACCCTGGTTATAGTACATCCGAGAATTACAAATTGGACACTCCAAATTTATTTGCTCTCTTTTACTTCGAAGGAGCTTAATTTCATTGTCAGAGATGGTTAGACAATCCAATTGAACACTTTCTTGATCCTCAAAGGCATGGATCTTGCCAGTAGGAAAATCTTGCTGCCAATTCAAATAAGGGCTGAAGTAAGCAAATTGTGGCATTGAGTGTCTCCTTACTAAATTATGATTTGCGAATTACCTTTACAGATTGTTAACTGCATCCGCATACCTATTGACCTCTTCCTAATTATACCATTACTACTATCTGCCGTGTTTCTTTAAAAAGAGTTAATCTGCGTGGGATTGTAATCATGTTCCAGCAAGGGCTTGCCCGGAGGGACAGCGTTCTCTCTTGCACGGTAAGGTTCCGTGTGGCTGGCTAAGATGACTGATGCGAAACAGATTCGGATGTGCGGTGAAAACCCGCCTCAGGAGCACCACGCGCCTGCGCCGGCAACCTCCTGCACTGGCCAGCGGCTACTCTTTCTTTCTCTTCTGACTTTCCGTGTCACCGGATCCCCCTTGCAGCGCAAAAAGATTCAGAATGGAACAACCAGCGGTCTCCTGGTTGGTCGCTTCTGAATTTGCGGGGTGGTGGGGTTTCACGGCAGTAGGGCGGTTAAAGTCATCGGCATGGATTGTATAAAAGCAAAAAGGTTATGGAAGTCAATGAGTACTAAACGGAAACACCTACAAGAGCCGGGCATAAATAAACGTGGACCTAGGCGAAGAATTAGTAGACGGCGGAAGAAGCCACAATCCAGAAGACGGCTACAATAGCTCAAAACAGTAAAAAAATCTGTCCCTTCACGGCGCCTTTCGTGAGGGACAGATCCTTCTACAGTCTATGATACGGCTACATAAGAAGACTATCTATCTGTTTGATCTACCTTGTTCTGAACGCATAAGTATCGCTAATTGAGCGAATTCGTGTCTAAAAGCAGGCAGATTCTCAGGGTAAAATCTTGAGACAATCAGCAATGCTGACTTCCATAAGTAATTCTGAGCCATTCTTAAGATGGTAGCTGGATTTTCATATGTTCGAATTGGTCTAAGAAAACCCTCACCGTCAATGTGCTCAAGCGATTTAATTGCATTCAACGAATGGGTTTCAAGCGAGTACATAAAGTAGAGCAAATCATATTCAGCTTGCATGTCCACCTTCGTCGCAAGCTTACGAATGGATCGTGGTCCGTTGTACAGTGAGAACCAGTTTACTTTTCCTTGTCTGTGTCTCTCCAAGTCATTCCATTTACGATTAATACCTTGCATCCATGATGAATTCAGTTTAACTTTCACTCGCCGTAATTCTTCTTCTACTTGATCATGATCAATAGATGAATCATCGCCCAGGAAATCGACTACGACTCGTCCAATATCCGTTGTGGGAAGCAGCCTTTCCAAGATATCCTTCTTAGACCTTAACCAGCCTACATAATAGCATTTAGCTCTTCGCTCGGTATCACCTTGTATAAGGTAAGCCAAGCAAACGGTATTTTCAAAAAGATCCCGCAAAATGGATTGCGCAGCATGCTCAGCACCTTGCTCAATAGTCACAAAGATTGCGTCCGCTTTCTCAATGGCTTTACGAAAGAGTAGCGCGCTAGTAATGGTTTCAGTAGGTACAGTTTGACCGTCAAATCGATAAATAATTTCATCGCACTTATCGATGCTGTTGTTTATTAATTCCCCGAGCTTATCTAATTCTTGCTTCGCTTCTCCATTCAAAATATGACGCTCTAGCCCCATTGAAACCCCCTCCAATTCTCTAGTAATTTCACCCTATCATACAGTCATAATGGGAAATCCCGGCCGGAGGCAGCTAAATTCGCGATTCCAGTTTTGCTGACGGAGGCTACTCTGAATCCGAGGGCATCGCCCCTGCAGTGATTGTCTCACTTTCAATCTTCTATAAGTATCTTCTAAAAGCCTCCAGATTTACAGGGTGAAAGTATTACAAACTTAAATGGACTGTACTTAGATCTGTCGCAGGCTGCCAAAATTCCGACTTGGCGGCCAGAGGCATTCTTGAATCCGAAGATATCGCCCCTGTAACGATGTCTTCCTCCGAGTATGTATGGCGTTTCTGCATGCTTAGAGGCGCTTGTTTACTTGACTAGCCCAACTGAACGAGCTGGGGGATAAAATCCAAATTTTTCATTGGATAGTTGCCAACTCTTCGCATATAATAGGAGAACAAATGTTCCTATGTAAGTGATTTGGATGTCCATCTACTCCAAGCTACCGAACAACGTAAATTTGAGGAAGCCGGCTTCTGGACGTGGATCGTAGAAGACAAATAGAGCAAGAACTTAAGCTAAATTCAAATCGTTCTGAAATAGTTACGCCTGAAAAACTAAAGGACTTTTCCCATACGATTATAAACCTAGTCACAGTAAAAGCTAGTAACAATTCAGATCAAATAAGCGTTAAGGACATTGAATTGTTCTTTTACACTCCCGATTCACCACATCACATTGAAAGAGGAGATCTCTTACGAGATCCCCTCAAACTCACCGTTACATCTATGTTTTTTACATTATTGTTTCCTAACAAGTAGTGAACAGCACTCCACATGCACCGTGTGCGGAAACATATCCACCGGCTGCACCTCAATCGTCCGATAGCCGCCATCCTCCAGCACGCGTAGGTCACGGGCTAGTGTCGACGGATTACACGACACATAAATCACCCGCTCCGGTCGCATCGCCAAGATCGTCTCAAGCAGTGCTTCGTCGCAGCCTTTGCGTGGCGGATCAACAACGATCACATCCGCCACGATTCCTTCTTTGCGCCAGCGCGGGATGACAACTTCGGCTGGACCGGCCTCGAAGGAGGCATTCTCGATGCTGTTCAACGCCGCGTTACGCTCCGCATCCGCGATAGCCTCCGGCACTATCTCAACACCGTAGACATGGCCAGCCTTGCGCGCCAAGAACAACGAAATCGTCCCAATGCCGCAATAGGCATCAATCACTCGCTCATTCCCCGTCAAAGCAGCATACTCTACCGCCTTGCAGTACAACTCCACCGTTTGTACAGGGTTCACCTGGTAGAACGAACGTGCCGAGATCGCGAAACGGATGCCGTCGAGTTCATCGTAGATGACCTCGCTGCCCCACAGCACGCGGGTCACGTCGCCGAAGATAACATTGGTATTGCGCTTATTCACGTTTTGCACAATACTCTTCACATTCGGCACTGCCTCGCGAATCCGCTCAACCCAGCGATCCACCTGCGGGATTCGATCCCCGTTTGTGATCAGCACGATCATTGCTTCACCGGATACAAAGCCGACACGCGTCATAACATGACGCAGTAACCCGCGGCCTGTCTCCTCGTTGTAGGCCGTAATATCGAGCTCGCGGCCAATCTCCTTCACTCGCGCCACGATCTCGTCATTATGCGAGTGCTGAATCATGCACTCGTCCATATCAATAATGCGATGGCTCCCCCGCGCATAGAAGCCGCCAACAAGGCGCTCCGCCGACACCAAACCATCGCCGTCCCCGCCTGTCGCCACAGCGGCCATGCCCATCGGCACGGCTGCCTTGTTCCGATAGCGCCAAGGCTCGTCCATCCCGATCGTCGGGTGGACGACAATTCCCTCATCGCCCGGTCCCGCTGCAACCCGTAGCTTCCCGATCCGCTCCAAATTGTCCACCACATGCTGCCGCTTCCAAGACAGCTGTGCCTCATAGCTCAAGTGCTGCAGCTGGCAGCCGCCGCACTGCTTATAGATCGCGCACGGCGCATCAACGCGGTCCTCACTCTCAACCAGCAGCTCCTGCAGCTTCGCGTAACCATACGTCTTCTTCACCTTCAGCACCTTCGCGCGGACGCGCTCGCCGGGAAGGGCTCCCTGTATAAAAAGGGTAAAGCCGTCGACACGGCCTACCCCTTCGCCTTCATGCGTCAAGCCGACAATGTCGACGGTGACTTCTTCATTTTTGCTTACCGGTACTTGCAGCTTGTTGCTCATTGTTCTTAACCCGCTCCGTTTTCCTCAGTTCAGTTGTCACGCCTAAACCTATTTATAAGTTGAATTGCCGGCTTCGTCCACGATAATGTCCAGATGCGACGGCAGCACCTTGAACGTGCATGGCAGCGTCCCGCCATACTCCCCGTCCAGGTTCAGCTGCACGTAGTCCGGCGTCGTCACCACGAGCTCGCTCGTGCGGAAATGCACCACGTGCGGATCGTTCAGATGCTCGCCGCGCAGCGCCAGCGACGCCAGGCGGATGAACTCGCCGAGGTTGCACTTCTTCAAGACGACGACGTCGAACAGGCCGTCGCTCAAGCTTGCCTCCGGGGCCAGCTTCTCGAAGCCGCCGACGGAGTTGCTGTTACAGATGAGGAACAGCATGATCTCCTCATGGATCTCGCCGATTTCCTTAGCCTGGAGCCGCAGCTCGGTTGGCCGCAGGCGGGTCATTTTCTCAAGGCCCTTCATATAATAGGCCAGCTGCCCGATCATCGTCTTCAGCTTGCTCGGCACCTCGTAGGTCAGCTCCGTCAAGGAGCCGCCGCCGGCAATGTTGATAAAATACCGATTATTCGCCCGTCCCAAATCGATCGGCCGCGTGTACTGCTGGGTGATGAGATCGCACGCGTACTCCCAGTGCTTCGGAATGCCGAGCGCCCGGGCAAAATCATTCGTCGTCCCCAGCGGCAAAATCCCGAGCGGCGGCCGCACGTCCTTCTCCGCCAAGCCGTTGATCACTTCATACAGCGTGCCGTCGCCGCCCGCCGCGATAATCAAATCAAAGCCGCGGTCCGCAGCATCCGCCGCCGCGATCGTCGCATCGCCTTCGCTCGCCGTCGCATGGCAGCTCGTCTCGATGCCGCCGCGTTCCAGTCGCTGCAGGATATCCGGCAGCCGCCGCTTGATTTCCTCCCGCCCGGACGTCGGGTTATAAATCAGTCTCGCCCTCTTAATCGTCAACTAGACCACCTCCGGCACCTTCAGCCCGGGCCGTGTACGGCAGCGCCTTCCGCGCATCCGTCAACACGGCAGCCGGCTTACTGCTGCCCGTATCTTCTCTCGTGTTCACTATCCTCTACTATACACCTAAATGGCAAACTTCCCAAATGTGAACGCCCAGTTTATTCCAAAATTTAACCAAAGCTGTTACGAGGAAGTGAACGAAGATAGCCAGCACCCGACCTGACGCTCCATCCAGCGGACGATACACGGATGCGGCAGCAGCGCGCGGCCGTTGTACCGGTAGTCGAGACCTTCAAGCCGCCCCGGAATGACGGTACGCGTAAAATAGCCCTCGCTCAAAAACAGCGGCACCACGATGAAGACGTCGCCCGGGTACCGCCGCTGCAGCGCGCGCAGCCGGCAAGCCGCCTGGTTGGGCAGCAGCATCGCGATGTCCGCGCCGGCGAACCCGCCGAGCTCGCGCACCCGCTCCGCGAGCTGCGTCATGCCGCTGCGCCAGCGGCCGTGAAACACCGCTTCGCGCGAGCCGTGCGCGACGAGCAGCAGCCGCTCCCGCGCGGGCTCCGCCGACAGCGAAGCGATATTGCCGAGCAGCAGCTCCGCAATATCCGCGTCGTCGTCGATCGGCAAGCCGAACCGCACGCGCGTGCCGGCGCCGATGCGAAACGGCGCCAGCTCGCCGCTACGCGCCGCCGACACCGGAGCCACGCCGAACGCCTGCGCAATGTCGTCCACATGCGTGCTCCCGGACGACACAAAAAGCGGAAGGACGTAAAGCTCCGTCACCCCTTCCGCTTCGAGTCGATCTATGCCGTCCTGAATCAGACGTCCTTCTACGATTTCAAGAAAAGCCGATACAACCGGCACCACGGCGTCCAACTTGACCGCCGCGACCGCTTCATCCACAAGCTTCACCCAGCCCGCTTCACGCGAGCCGTGGCTGATCACCAACACGCCAGGCTTCATGGCGTTAGCGCCCCGAGCGCTCCAGCGCCATTTTGTACCCGTCGTTGCCGTAGTTGAGGCACCGCTTCACGCGCGAAATCGTCGCCGTGCTCGCGCCGGTCTCTGCTTCAATCTGATTATATGTCGCACCCTTGCCAAGCATGCGCGCCACTTCAAGCCGCTGGGACAGCGACTGGATCTCGTTCACCGTGCACAAATCATCGAAGAATATATAGCACTCTTCCACGGACTTCAGCGTCAAAATCGCCTCGAACAGTTGGTCGATCGCCTTGTCATTCAGCTTCTTCAGTTGCATCTCCCGCTCACTCCTACATGAATTGTAAACTAATTGTAGTCCTTTCTCTCTCATTATTCAAGCATCACCGTTGCGGCGCTTTACAGAATAGAAGAACAAGTAAACCCTCGCCCATCAGCCGCTGTCCCCCTGCATTAGCCCGAATTATTTGCAAAAAGCGGGCATTCGTCCAATCCGTATGTTTGCCTATCCCATAGACTGTTATATAAAAAGCCAAAAAAGGTTGTGATCTGCGTGAAATATCGCTACGATCCGTCCGTCAGAAACTACGAGCAGCCAAACGGCGGGCAAGGTCAAGGCCTGCAGCATGAACGTCAGCGCCAAAATCCAAATCAAAGCCAAAGCCCCTTCCCGGGCATTCCGGATCCGTTTCAAAGCATCAACAAGAGCGTCGGGCTGAACAAAAGCATCGGCCTCAGCAAAACGCCGGTTCCGTTCTCTTCGGGGGATTTCTCAAACGGCGTTACGCCATCCATCACGATCCAGCCGGCATCCGGCCAGCAGATCATTCCGCTGCCAGAGTCGGACGGCAATCTCCCAAACGTGACCGTGATTGAACCTGCGGCGAAGTCCGATTCCAAAGGCGGCTTCAATCTGGCCAACAGCTTAAACGACCTGAAAGGCGTCGTCGATCGGCTAGGCGGCATCGACGGCATCGTTACCACGATGGCCAAGGTGCAGAAGGTGGTCGGAAGCATTACGCAGATGGCCCCGCTCATCAAGGTGCTTGCGACGTCCTTGAAACCGGAGAAGAAAGGCGCCATCGCCAACGATGACGATGACGCGCCGAAACGCCGCAAGAGGAAGCGCACGGGCTCTGCCAAAGGAAAAGGAGCCGGCGTCACGCCGGGCGGCCAGCGGAAGCGAAAGCGCAAACCTACAAGGCCCATACTCCCTCCCGAGTGAGGGCAGCAATCGGCCGGAAGCCGCACCACTGCGGCCTTCGGCCGATTTTCGCATGCCCTCGCCAGCCGACTCAAGGCAAATCTTCATAAAGAAAACGCTTAAATTAGGTAAAAAGCACCATTCTCTCGACAAATGATCATGATAGAATAGTACTCTGTGCACGGGCACAAATTGCGCTTATATTGCACCATACACTAAGGCCAGAGAGGGACAACAACGTCATGAGAGGATCTATTCGATTCAAGCTAGTGCTGATTAATTCGATTATTTTGCTTCTGTTCGGCGCCTCAACGATGTTCATGGTCTATTCCAAAATCAAAGCCAGCAACGAGCAAAGCATGCAGCAAGAGCTTCACTCGCTGAGCTACCTGCTCGGCAGACTGGTTAGCGTATCGGACGTCAGCTATATCCTCACGAATCCGAGCTCGTCCAATCCAACGGCGCTCGCCATGACCGGGGAAATGAATGACCTGATCAAAGAATCCAATTCCGGCATTGCCAATCTGTATCTGGTCAGCACCAAGGACGGCAAGTTATATATTCCGACGATGAGCACGTCTATGATCACGGATACGATGACGTACGGGTCCGAATACACCGGCGGCAGCGAAATCTTTACGAAGGCGGTGCAAGCGGCCTTCGAAACCAAGAGCATTCAAACAACGGACGTCTATACCAGCTCTACCGGCGAATGGAAGAGCAGCTTCTACCCGGTTCTAGACAACGATAAAGTAGTGGCCCTCTATGCGATCGATTTCGACGTCTCCAAAACCAACGAGAAAGCTTGGCAGGAGACGGTCAGCGTGGTGGGCATCATTCTGATTTTCCTGATCGCGTCAGCCGTGATCATGTTCATTGTCCTCACTCGCATGGTCAAGCCGATCCTGACGCTCGCGAACGCCTCCCGCCGCATCGCCGAAGGCGACTTGTCCGCTCAGCAAGTCGACGTCCGGACGAAGGACGAGATCGGCACGCTCGCGGCTAATTTCAACGCGATGACGGCTAATTTGCGCACGCTCATCCACCACGTCAAGCTGAACGCGGAGCAGGTCGCGGCATCGGCCGAGGAGCTGACGGCAAGCGCCGAACAAACGAGCCGGGCGACGGACCATATTACGAAATCCGTGCAGGAAATGGCGGTCAGCTCGGACAAGCAGGTCGCCAGTGTCGATCAAGGCGCCAAGGCGATCCATGACATGTCGAGCGGGGTGCAGCAAATCGCGGCCAGCGCCAGCCACGTCACGCACATCGCCGCGCAGGCGAACCAATCCGCAGGCCAGGGCAACGTCATCGTGCGGCAAGCCGTAGAACGGATGAACGGGCTGAACGGGACGGTCAGCGGCTTGACGCAATCGGTGCAGGAGCTCGGCGATCGCTCCTCGCAGATCGGCCAATTCGTCGAGGTCATCACCTCCATCTCGTCGCAGACCAATCTGCTTGCGCTGAACGCGGCCATCGAAGCCGCGCGGGCAGGCGAGCACGGACGCGGCTTCGGCGTCGTAGCCGGCGAGATCCGCAAGCTATCGGAGCAGACGACCGAATCCGCCGCGCAGATTGCCGAGGTCGTGGCCATCATCCAGGAGGAAATGACCACAACGCTCCGTACGATGAACCGGGTCAACGCGGAGGTAGTGGATGGCATCGAGGTCGTGACGATGGCGGGCCAATCGTTCGAAGGGATTCAAGGCGCCATCGCCCAGGTCGCGTCTCAAATCAAGGAAGTGTCGACCGCTTCCCAAGACATGTCCGAAGGCGCCTCCCAAATCGTGCAAACGATCGATGCCGTGGCCGGCGCCGCGGAATCCGCGGCTGCGGAAACGCAGAACGTATCGGCCGCTTCGGAGGAGCAGCTGGCCTCCATGCAAGAAATTACGGCATCCGCTACGTATCTCGCCAAGATGGCCGAAGAGCTGCAGGAATTGGTCATGAAATACAAAGTTTAGTCGAATGAAAATCACGAAAAACCCCCAATCCGACACGCTTTTCGCGTGGCGTGATGGGGGATTTTTTTCGTTTTGTTCACCCAATTAATCCCAACATATCCAACGATTCTCCTGTATAATATGGAGTAGAACCTGCCACAGTCAACGGCCAACCACGACCACTTAGGAGCGATGGGTATTGAAGAGCGTTCGCCAGCTGCTCAACGATTTGCAGCAAAAACGATTTGTAGGGCGGGACAAGGAGCTTGCCCTCATGACCCAAGAGCTGGAGAACAACGAAGCGGCTTGGCGTCTGCATCATTTTCACGGGCCTGGCGGAATCGGCAAGAGCGCATTGCTCCGCGCTTTCGAGCGGACGCTTCAAGGGGAAGACATCGTCATCTATGTAAATGTGCGTTCCTTCGAGCATCCCGTGCACTTCGCGGATGCCCTTCAGGACGAGCTGCACCGGTACCCGTCCATTCCGCAAGCTTCAACGGATCTTCATCTTCATGCTCCAATCGGCGTTGCCGAGGCGGATCGGCTGAATCGCCTGGCGGACCAGCGCGGCAGGCTGGTGCTGATGCTCGACGGCATTGACCGGGGAGGTCCCATCGCAGCATGGCTTCGAGACCACTGGCTTCCACAATTGACCACTCGCATCAAAGTATTCACCGCCGGCCGATACCCCTTGAACGAGGAATGGATATCCGCCGCCGGATGGATCGGCATGATCCGCAACATAAGACTCTCCCCGCTCACGAAATTCGATATCGACCGCTATACCGCTATTATCGGCATTGAAGACCAAGCGCTCCGCGATTGGGTAAAGCTGTTCTCCGGCGGCATTCCGCTCGCGCTTTCCTTGGCTTGCGAATCGATCCTGCAGCACGGCGCCCAATCCTTTCTGGCCGGGACGCAAATGACGACCATTATCGCGATGATGGACCGCACGCTATTCGAGGATGGCCAGCAGCCCGCGATGGTGAAACGGCTTCTATCCGCGGCCTCGCTGATTTGGTGGTTCGATCAAGACTTGCTGGAAGAGATGCTTGGCGAGACGATCATGCGCAGCGAAATGTGCGAATTTTGCAGCCTGCCCTACGTGATGCCCTTCGGTCCCGGAGGCTACAGCATCCTCGACGGCGTGCGCAGATGGATGAACGACGAGCTGGTCCGGCGCGCCCCCGACACCTGCCTTCAATATAAGAAGCGTGCGCTGCGGGCGGTCGAACGAAGATGGCGGATGCTGGAGGAGGGCGATTCGGAGAGCAAAAAGCGGATGCTCCGCCTTCAGAAGCTGTATTTGCTTTCGGATTCGTTTATGCAAAGCAATCATTTCGCCGGCGATGGCGACGGCTTCGACATCCAGCAAGCGACCGAAACCGACCTCCATGCGGTCATCGCGATTTATGAGCGCTCCATGACGAAGCTACCGCCGTATCTGCCTGACGATACCGGCCAGCAAGCCTACATCCATGCAATCTGGAGGCAGGATCCCGGCTCCATTCGGGTCGTGAAGCACCGGGGATTGCCGGTCGGATTTTATGCCTTTATCCAGCTGAATGAAGACGTAAGAGCCATTATGGCCGATAATAACGCGCTGCGCGGCTACTTTGAGCAAAGCCCGGCTGATCCGGACGGGAACGAGTATATGTTCTGGCTGCTCGGAACCGTCATTGAATACGATCCGGACGTAATCGGACTGCTCATCCGCGACATGCTCGGCATGCAGCTGACGGGCCGTATCGTATTTACGTCGATTCCGGTCGTCGGCCCGATCGAATCGATCTGCCGGCTCGGGTTCGAACGGCTGCCTTGGGCCGATTACCGCTCCCCCGGAGGGCTGCATTACAAGGCCGCCCGCATCGACCTGCGCGGCGACGATTTCTTTCACCGCATTCCCTCGCGCGAGCTCGATAGGGAAAGCGAAAGCGCCCCTGAGCGCTTCCCTCTGCTTGCGAAGAAGCCGGAGCCTCTCGTGCAACCAGCCGTGCCGGACCGCTGCCAGCTAGTGAAGCTGATGCTGGAAAATTATCATCGGCTTAACCGCGAACATGCTTTGTTAAGCCTAATTAGCAACATGTTGCCCGGCCAAGCAACCGGCGAGCCAAAGGAACGGTTTGCAGCTCGCATCACCGAAGTCGTGGCCCAATTCCTTGCGGCGCAAGTCGAAGGCAAACAGCAGGAGCAGCTGCAAGCGCGGATCCTGCGCCTGTTCTATCTCGAGCGGATCGGCAGCCATGAGATGGTCGCTTCACGGCTCAGCATGCCGATGACGACTTATTACCGCCATTTGAAGAAAGGCACCCGCAAGCTCGCCGACCATGTTTTCGATCAGCTAACCGCGGGCTTGTAGAACCCATCTGCCACACCTAACAGCATGTACATAAAAAAGGCTGAAAGTCTCCGCAAGCGCACACGATCGTGCTGCTTGAGGGCCTTTCAGCCTTTTGCTGTTTCTAGATAAACAATGCGATCAACTGGTAAAGCAAAGCCGCGAGCACTGCCGTAATCGGAATCGTGATGATCCACGACATGATGATACGTCCTGCCAAGTCCCATTTGACAGCCGAGAAGCGCTTCGCGCTGCCGACGCCGAGAATGGAGGAAGTGATGACATGCGTCGTACTGACTGGCAGATGCGTCATCGTTGCCGTCAGGATGACGGTTGCCGACGTGATGTCCGCCGCGAAGCCGTTGATCGGCTCGATTTTGAAAATTTTCGTCCCCATCGTCTTGATGATTTTCCATCCCCCGATTGAGGTACCGAGCGCCATGGCCGTTGCTGCCGAGAGCTTGACCCATAACGGGATATAATCCGTGGTGTCCTGGATCTCCGCCGCCACGAGCGCGAACGTGATGATCCCCATCGCTTTCTGGGCATCGTTCGTACCATGCGTGAACGATTGGAACGCCGCCGTCAAGATCTGTCCGGAACGGAACCCTTTGTTAATCTGATGCGGATTGGCCTTGGCAAAAATCTGCTTCAAGATCCACATCACGATGAAACCACCAGCAAATGCGATGAGCGGCGAAAAAATAAGTGCCTTCAGAATATCGATAAACCCTTTTGAATTAATCGCATCAAAGCCCGCCGAGCTGACGACCGCGCCTGTAAGCGCGCCGATCAGAGCATGGGAGGACGAAGACGGGATCCCGAACCACCATGTGAGCAGGTTCCAGGCAATCGCGCCGATGAGCGTCGCCACGACGACCTGCAAGCCGTGGTCCAAGTTGGCCGGATTGGCGATTTTGCCCCCGATCGTCTTTGCAACGCCCGTAAACATGACCGCCCCGACGAAGTTCATCAGCGAAGCGAGAATGATCGCCATCCGCGGCGACAAGGCCCGCGTGGACACGGACGTCGCAATCGCGTTGGCCGTATCGTGGAACCCGTTAATAAAGTCAAAAGCCAGTGCTAGAAAGATGACTATGCCGACCCAAATGTAAATGTCCATGACTGCTCGTCCCGCTCCTTAGCTATTGCGCATAATGATCGTTTCGAGTGTGTCTGCGACATCCTCGCAGTAGTCGGTCGTTTGCTCCAGTCGCTCGTAAATCTCTTTGCGCTTGATCAGCTCGATCGGATCCGTCACGTTCGCGAACAGGCTCTTCACGCTGACGCGAAGCAGGTCATCCGCTTGGTTCTCCAGCTCGTTGATATGGATCGCCGGCTCGCGCATCGCCAGCAGCTTCTTCTCGGAGAGCAGATAGATCGCTTTCTTGATTTGCTGCGCGCAACGGAGAATGTTCTCGGCGAACAGCGTGACATACTCGTCCGGCTGCGTAATATTGTACATTTCAAAGCGGGATGCGCATGCTTCGATGCCATCGAGCACATCATCAAGTGACGTCGTAAGCTTCATGATGTCTTCTCGCTCGATCGGCGTAATGAATGTCTTGTTCAACTCGGTCAGAATCGTATGTACGTGGCGGTCGCATTTGCTTTCGTACTCTTTCATTGATTTCGCGAACTGCCCAGCGTCTTTAATTTTGGAAACGTTTTGCTCGAAGAAGAGCACGCCCTCCAAAATCGTATCCGCCATGGATTCCAGCGTTGTAAAAAACACATCGTTCTTTCTCTTAAACATAACTATCCCCTTCGCCACCGCGGTATTTGCGTTACGGTAAATTAATACAATTGTCACTTGAAACGACAATATCTTAACATAGTTTACAAAACAATTGTTAAGGGATTGTAAAGGTTTTATGACTTATTTCACTTTTTTCATTCACAATTGCGCTTCCAAGTCTGCCGTGCACTTCTATTGTTTTCATGCGCATCCGATTTTAATCGCTAACAGGCAAAAAAAAGAAACCGGACAACCGCCGGTTTCCCTGATTTACAGCTTCTCAGCCACTATGGTGAACGTCTTCGGAATGCCCTTGTCGAACACATCGGACGAGCCGTTCGGCAGCTCCTCGAGCAGCTTGATGCATAGCCCGCCGCCCGCAACCGCGGTCACGATCTCGCCCAGCGTCCAGTTGCGCAGCAGCACTTTCGGCACCTCGCCGCCCTGCTCCACCGTAAACTTGGCGAAGGCGACCTCCTTCTCCTCCAGCTCGCTGCTGAAATAGTCGCCTGTCACCTTATGCTTGCGAATGTTCGCCGTCGTGCCGCGCGAGGAGATCAGCTTCGTCGATACCGGATGGAAGTCCTGCAGCACCAGCTTCCCGCCTTGGCGCAGCAGTCCGCGCACCACCTCGAAGAGCGGCGCGAGATCGAGAAAATAATGCAAAATCCCAAACTCCATGTACACGATATCATAGGAGCCGTCGAGCACGCCGGAAGGAAGCTTCAGCACATCCGCCACGATATACGTCAGCGGAACGCCCGCCTCGGCGGCTAGCTCCCGCGCATACCGCTCGTTCTCCTGCGAAAAATCGATCACCGTCGCGTCGGCGCCGAGCAGCGCAAGCGCGACCGCCTTATTCCCGTTCGAGCCAAGCAGATTGACGATCCGCTTCCCGCTCACTTCGCCCATATGCTCAAGAGCCGTGCCGACGCGCTTCGCCGGCGCAGCTTTGATTTTGGCAGCCGCTTCAGCCGGGGTGCCGAAGCGCTGCAGCCAAGCGCCGTACGCGCCGGTGTTCCAGGATTGTTCATTTTGCTTCGTTGTCGGTTCCACTGCTGCCAATCCTCCACTTACCGTCTAATCACTCCATTATATGCCGAGCTTCACATGCCCCGCAATCGTTGGCGTCATCGGAACGATGTGATAATACGTTTGACCGGGTACGAACGGCAGCTCCTGCCCGTCCTTCATAATCCGAATCACGCCGTCGCTGCTCCGTTCCCAAGTGCAGTCGATCTTCTTGCCCTTCTGGACCAGCATGGCCGGACCGCCGCTCTCGAGATCGATTTCCAGCCTGCCATAATCGTCGTATGTCTTATGCTTAGCGCCGATCACGACCAAATTCGCTGCCGTCAGCTGCTTCTCCGTCGTCAGATCGGTATGCGGCTTGCCGTTAATGAAGCGCTCATAGAGACCCATTGCCTCGTTATAGGTATAAGAGAGCTTGTAATCCTTCAGCAGAAAATGAATCTCGACCTCCGAGGCATCGTTGCCTGCCGAGGTAGCACCCGTCTCCGACCAAGGATACGCCGGAATATCGACGGTATCCGCGTATTTCTTCTTCGCCGCGCCTGCGCGAAGCTTCTCCAGATTGGAGTAGAGGTTATGCGGCGCCTTGCGGAACGACTCACGGTAGAAGTAAGCGCCCGCGTTCGAGATTTCGTCCAGATAATCTTTGTCCTGATGCTGCAAAATATCGTAGCCCTGCTGGCTGGCGCCGGCATGCGCGAGCACCGCATGGTAGGCTTCGCCGATCCGAATCAGATAAGGCCGGTTGCTGCGGATCGGACCGATCGGCTGCGTGGACGTCGTGCTTTGGAAAATCGCGACGAGCCGCGTGATGCCGCCCTCCGCTAGTACCTCCCAGACGACGTCGGCATTGGGCAGCCCCGACTGCGGGCGCGCCGCCGCGAAGTTGTTGACCATTACCGCGATCGGACGCTGCGTGGATTCGCTGTCCAGCGGCAGGCCGGTCAGCGGCGCAATATATTGAGGCGGATCAACGGCCGGCGGATCAATGGGTTCCGTATCGGTCGGCGTATCCGGAGGCGTGGTATTCTCCGGAGCCGGTTCGGTAACCGGGGCGGTCGTTTCGGCACTATTTTTATTTTTGTCATTGCAGCCTATGAGCAGGACGCTTGTTAAGAGCAGCACGACTGCGGCTAGCACGAACGTCAAGCGAAATGGAGACCGTTGTTTAACATCCTTCATCATCGAGCCCACCTTTTGTAGAATTTGAGGGAACGTTAACCATACCTTATTAAACCACATGTACGGCGGTATTGTCTGCCGCCCTAGGTAGGAACCGGCTTTGGAGGCCGGCGCGATGAACATCGCAGGGAAAGCAGAAACGGATCGACGACGCTCCCGCTGCGCCGGATCCGCATAATTTCGCCTAACTTTTGGCATACTAGTGCTATCTCTCTTTATGTTTAGGAGGCTAACTATGCCTGCTTTTATCGATTGGGTGACGGATCATTGGTTCTCCAGCCTTATTATAGTGCTGGCTATTATCGCGATTGCTTACGTAGCCAAAAATCACAAGTCGCTGTTTTATAAGGAATAGCCTTGCATGATCAATAACCCGGTCGGCGCCGCCGATCGGGTTATTTCGTCTGCTCTGTTGGCTGTTGCGCGCCAAGCAGCGGAATCGCGATTGTCACGGAAGTGCCTTCGCCGACCGTGCTCTCCAGCCGGAAGGTGCCGCCGTGCAGCTCGACGATTTCTTTGCAAATGGCAAGGCCAAGTCCGCTCCCGGACCGCTGGCTCGAGCCTTTGTAGAATTTCTCCGTTACGTGGGGCAAATCCTCAGGCGGAATGCCGATGCCCGTATCGGCGATTCGTATCGCCGCGAAGCCATCCTCTTGATCGGCCGTAACGGTAATCGTCCCGTCTCTCGGCGTAAATTTCAACGCGTTATCCAGTACGTTGATGAACACCTGCTTCATCCGGTTCGCATCGATTTTGGCGATCAGCGGTTTGTCCCCGCTTTTGCCTGCTATCGTGACCGATTCGCGCTGCCCCCTCGCTTCAAACTGACACAGCGTCTCCATGACCGGCTTGCGGATATCCAGCGCCTCGGGATGAAGCACGATGCTCTTGGCATAGAGCTTCGAGAAATCGAGCAGATCCTCCACGAGCCCCGCGAGCCGCTCCGTTTCCCGGTCGATGATCGCCAGACCGAGATTCAGCTCTTCCACATCGGCAGGATCGCCGGATGCCAGCGTTTCGCTCCAGCCTTTAATCGAGGTAAGCGGCGTGCGCAGCTCGTGCGAGATGGAAGAGATGAAATCCTCCTTCAGCTTCTCCCGCCGCGTCAGCTCCGACGCCATCGTGTTCAACGTTTCCGCCAGCCGTCCGATCTCATCGCGATCCTGCAGCGCGGCGCGGCGCGACCAGTCGCCTTCGGCCATCTTCTCGGCAACCCGCGTCAGGTTGCGGATCGGATTAGCGATCCGGTTCGCGATCAGTACGCTCATCGCGAAGAAGAGCAGCACGACCGCGCCGCCGACAAGCAGCGTAATCCAGAGCACGCTGCGCACCGTCGCGTCGACTTCCTTCAGCGAGGCGGTGTAGCGGAACATCGCGACGACGCGCTGTTCTTGCTTGACCGGCAGCGTAACCGCCGCGATCCGCTCGCCCGTCAGCGGGTCCTTGCCCCGCCAGACCCCTTTCTCGCCTTGGATCGCCCGTCTTACATCAGGCGTATCCGCCAGCTTGCCTCCGCCGCCTAGACCGTCGCTGTCGACGACGACGGCGCCTGAGCCGTCCAGAAGCTGGAGATACGGGGTGCCGACGGACATATTTTGCAGCATGTATCTGGCCTTCTCCCGGAGCGGTTCATAGGCGATCATGCGGTTGTGCAGGGCAGCTGCCGTCTCCGCGCGCTGCAGGACGGAGCCGACTGCGCTGCTGTAATAATAGTTCCAAACGAGGGTCACGAACATCGAACCGAGCGTAACGACGACAAGCACGATAAGAATGCCGTAGCTCCAGACGATGCGTGTGCGCAGGCTTTTCATTGCTCGTCGCTCCGTTTCCAGCGGTAGCCGTAGCCCCAGAGCGTCTCGATATGGCGCGGATCGGAAGGGTTCCGCTCAAGCTTCTGCCGAATGCGCCGGATGTTGACGTCCACGATCTTCAAATCCCCGACATAGTGCCGCCCCCACACCGCATCCAATATATCGTCGCGGCTTAAGCCCTCTCCCTCCCGCTCTATGAGCAGCTTCACAAGCGTCCACTCCGTCGGCGTCAGCACGATCTCTGCGCCGTCCTTCCACAGTCTGCGCTCCGCCGAAGACAGGCGGAACGGTCCGGAACGCAGCTCGCCGCGCCGCGTGGCGGACGCGTCGGCGCTTGCCGCGGCGTCGTCGAACCCGCCTGCGGCGTTCGCGCCGGCGCTGCCGCCGTTCCCGTCTTGAGGAACGGTGCCTGCATGGCCAGCCGCTCCCGAGGCGTTCGCTCCGGCCATGCCGGTGGTTCCGCCTTCTCCCGCGGCGGCAGTGCCCATTGCTTCTTCGCCAAGCGGCAGCATGCGCCGCTTCAACGCGTTCAGCCGGGCCACGAGCTCGCCCGGACTGAACGGCTTCTGCACGTAATCATCGGCGCCGAGCTCCAAGCCGCGGATTTTATCCTCTTCCTGCGACTTCGCCGTCAGCATGACGATGCCCATGCGCGGAAACTCCCGGCGCAGCTGCTCGCACACGTCGAACCCGCTGATGCCGGGCAGCATCACGTCCAGCAGCGCTACGTCAAAAGGCGGGGAGGCTTCCCGCGCCAGCGCCAAGGCGGTTTCCCCGTCCTCGGCCTCCGTTACCTCCATGCCGCCCCTTTTCAGATTAATGCGGACAAATCCGCGAATTGCCTCTTCATCCTCCACGATCAAAATCCGCAAGCAAAGGTCCCTCCTTCACGTCCTATTCCCCCGGCAGCAGCTTGAATAACCGTTTCATCTCGGCTTCATCCGGAGGAAATACGCCTTTGACGGAAGCTTCACGCTCGCCATCCGCTTCCTCCTTCGCAGGCCAGTCCCGCCACACGGCGACATAGACCAGCCCGCTCCCGCTGGCAAGCAGCTCATATCGCCGCCCCTCCTCTTGAAACAGCTGCTCCTTCTCGCTCCAGTCCGCAACCGGGATAACGCGCAGCGCCAAAATCTCTTCCCGCTTGTTCGTCTCCTCGACATAACGGTCTAACGCGACGTCATCGGCGCCGCCGTCCGTCAACTTTCTAAACGTATAGTCCGACCACGACATCGGAAGCTGCAGCTCATAGGAACGATAGGCATCGACATAGCGCTCGCCTACAACATCGAAGCCACCGTTGCCGTTCCACTGCTTATGCTGCTCGATCCATAGCAAATCGCTGTACGCGATCCCTTGCGATTGCCCGGGCGCTTCGCGCAGCGTATGAAGCTCCAAGATCCCGTCTCCGTTGTCGTCGCCGCTTAATTGTACGTTGGCATTGATCTGCACCTTATCATCGCCCGAAACCTCCGGCGGATAAATGGGGACGAGCTCCTCGGCTTGCCAAGCGAGCATCGTCGTTGTCGAAGCATCTGCCCCGATAGCCGCATCCGCCAGTACGCCGTAGCGGTTCTGAGCGATTTTGCCTAGCTTGACCTGCAAATATTCGTTCACCGACCCGTCCAGCATGGTCGAGGCTATTTTGCCCAATTGATCTCCTTGAAAACGATAGATGCCGATCGACGCCGTCAACTCCTGGCGCTGCAGCTGAATCAAGGCAAGCTCGGCGTCGCCGTCCCCGTCCGCATCGCCCGAACCCATCGTATCATAAGGCAGCTCCGACAGCGGTTTAGGAGGCTCCATGATTTGCGCAGCCGAGTCGATATGATAGAGCGTCAGCATATGCTGCGGCTCGCCGAACTGGTTCCAACCGATCAAGAGCTCCGGCTTTCCGTCCCGGTCCAGGTCGCCCGTTCGCAGTACATCCACGCCATAGTTGGACGATTCGGCAAACGTAAACCATTGCTCCCAGCCCCCATCCGCGCCGCGAAGCACCATCACATGCTCCGCGCCGCCTTCATCCGAGTAAACGACAAAAGCCTCCCGTTTCCCGTCGCCGTCCGCATCCATCCGGATCACGGCCGAATTCGCGGGCTCCTTCATCGCGAGCGAAAGCTTCGCTCTTGGAGGCAGCAGCTCGCGGACCGCGGAAGCCAGCGCGGCGTTTTCCGGCGTGGAACGCGGATTCAGCAGCAGATCGGCCGGCGTCGCCGTAATCTGGCATCCGGACAGAACCAGCAAGCTCAACAGAAGAGCGGTTCGTTTTATCCATTGTCGTTCGTCCATTCTCGCGCTCCTTCCGCACCGCTGGTCCTACTTGTTCTTCGCAGCCGGTTTCCCGCTTGACTTGGCGGCCAGCAGTTCGCTCACGGTAACGAAGGTGTAGCCTTTACTCTGCAAATCTTCAATGATCAGAGGAAGCAGCTGAACCGTGTTATTCACATATTTATTCCCAAAGGAATGCATCAAAATAATACCGCCATTTCGCGTATTCTTGCTCACGTTGGCCCTCATCTGCGAAACGGAGCTGCCTTCCCAATCCCGCGTATCGACCGTCCAGCCGATCAGCTCGCGGTGGTTTTGCTTTACGATATCCTTCAACTGCGGCGAAACGGCGCCGTACGGCGCGCGCACCAAACGGGGGACATAGCCGATCTGTTTGTCGATTAGCATATCCGTCCATTTAATCTGCTCTACTATTTTGCCGCTGTCAAGCTTAGTTAAATTCTTATGAGCGTAACTATGATTGCCGATCTCGCTGCCTTCGCGGCTGATGCGTTGCATCACCTTCGCATGGCGCTTCACTTGTAGGCCAACCGTGAAAAAGGTCGCACGGATTTTCTTCGCCTTCAAAATATCCAAAATCGCCGGCGTAAACCGGTCATCCGGCCCGTCGTCGAACGTCAGCGCAACCAGCTTCGCGCCTTTCTTTACCGAGTACGCCGCTGCCGGCTCCGTCGGCAGATCGAGTGCGGCCGGCTTCACCGGCGGCTGCTTCGCCGCCGATTCGGCTTTCGAAGCCGAACTTGTGCCCGCCCCATTTGCAGGTTTAGGGACTCCTTCGGCACTGTCAACTTTGCTCGTATCGGATGGCTTCTTCTCCGAAGCCGTATTCGTTTTCGCATCCGCTCCGGTAGCCTGACTACCCGCCGGATTAGTTTTTGCGGCCGCTCCCGCTTCTTTACCATTCACCGCTCCGGATCCTTCGGCCGCCTTCTCGGCCGATGCCCCTTGCCCAGCCGCCGAACCAGCTCCATCGTCTGGCCTCCCCGCCGCGGCTCCGGATCCATCCGCCGGCTTCTCGGCCGATACCGCTTCCCCAGCCGCTGCTCCGGCACTATTGGCCGTCTTCACGGCTGATACCGCTCTCCCAGCCGCCGTTCTGGCACCATTAGCCGACTTCTTGGCCAAAGCCACTTGCCATGTCACCGCACCGGTTTCACTGCCCGACTGCCCGGCTGATACCGACTGCCCGGCAACTGCTGCCAGGCCACCAGCCGCGCTCCTTTTTGCATCCATGCTCGCCCCGCCTTCTGCGTGCTTCCAGCCCGGTGAAGCTGCCGTCTCCGCTTCATGGCCGCGAGCTGCCTCCCGCTCGATTGGAGCGGCTAATCGAAGCTGAACCGATGCAACGGTCCGCACCGATAACCGAGGCTCCTCAGTCCCGCAGCCGGCGAGCAGCCCTGTTATAAGGATGGCTGCCATCAAGGCGGCTGTATATTTCTTTTGCCCTACTCCCAGTTTAGCCCGCATACCGCTATCCCCTCACAGCACCGGTTTTCAAACTACTTCTTCTTTCACTCTCCCAATACCTCTATGCTAATAGAATCAGGCGATCGAGTAGTTACAAAGAAGTAACACCGGGGCCGAGAAAGGCCGGCGTAGGCAAAACAAAAACCCCACGTTTAACCGTGGGGTTCCATACAAAAAGCCTATTTCAGCGCTTTCGCTGCAATATCCGTCCGGCAGTGCATGCCGTCAAAATGAATCGCGCTCACCGCTTCATACGCCTTCGCGCGCGCTTCCGCGATATCGCTGCCGCGGCCGACGATGCCAAGCACGCGTCCGCCGTTCGTCACGATTTCACCGCCGTCTGCCAGCGCCGTACCGGCATGGAACACCAGCGCGCCTTGCGCTTTTGCAGCCTCCAGTCCAGTGATGACACGGCCTTTCGGGTACGAAGCCGGGTAGCCTTCGGATGCGGCGATGACGCATACCGCTGCCTCGTCGCTCCACTCGATGTCTAGCTGCCCGAGGCGGCCGTTCATCGATGCGAGGATGATGTCAAGCAGATCGGTCTTCAGACGAGGAAGCACGACCTGCGTCTCCGGATCGCCCATCCGAGCGTTGAACTCGATTGTTTTCGGACCGTCCTTCGTGATCATCAGCCCTGCGAAAAGAACGCCGCGGAACGGACGGCCTTCGCTAACCATGGCGCGAGCCGTCGGCTTGATGATGTTCTCAATCGCGTCTTCCACGATCGCCGGATCAATGTGAGGCAGCGGGGAGTAGGTGCCCATGCCGCCGGTGTTCGGGCCTTTATCGTTGTCGAATACAGGCTTGTGGTCTTGAGCCGGTACCATCGCGCGCACCGTTTCGCCGTCAACGAATGCTAGGATGGACATTTCTTGTCCAGCCAGGAATTCTTCGATGACGACGCGTCCGCCGGATTCGCCGAACACTTTGCCGACCATCATGCCATGGAGCGCTTCCTCGGCTTCTTCCATCGTTGCCGCAACGGTAACGCCTTTGCCTGCCGCAAGGCCATCCGCTTTCACGACGATCGGCAGCTCCTGCTGGCGCAGGTAAGCCAGGGCCGACTCGTAATCGGTGAACGTCTCGTATTTGGCCGTCGGAATCTCGTACTTCTTCAGCAGGTTTTTCATGAAAATCTTGCTGCCTTCGATTTCCGCCGCATTCTTGCGAGGGCCGTAAACCGGAATATTGTGCGCCTCGAACGCGTCGACGATGCCTTCCGCAAGCGGATCGTCCGGACCTACGACTACGAGATCCACTTCGTTGTCGATGGCGAACTGAATGAGATCGCTGAACCGGTTAACCGGAATCGGCACGCATTCCGCCAGCTCTGCGATACCCGCGTTGCCGGGTGCACAAAAGATTTTGCTAACTTTATCGCTCTTGTTCAGCGACCAGACGATGGCATGCTCACGCCCGCCGCCGCCGATAACCATAATCCGCAAAGGAAGCCCTCCCCGTCCTAGTGTTTAAAATGACGGACGCCCGTCAGCACCATCGCAATATTGTTCGCGTTCGCAACCGCGATGGACTCTTCGTCCTTGATCGAACCGCCCGGCTGGATGACGGCCGTTATGCCTGCTTTTGCCGCAAGCTCCAGCGTGTCGCCCATAGGGAAGAACGCATCGGATGCGAGCACCGCGCCTTTTGCCTTCTCGCCTGCTTGCTCGATGGCGATGCGCGCTGCGCCGACGCGGTTCATTTGACCTGCGCCTACGCCGACCGTCATGTCGTCTGCCGACAGCAGGATCGCGTTCGACTTCACATGCTTGACGACCTTCCAGCCGAACAGCAGCTGCTTAAGCTCTTCTTCGGTCGGCTTGCGGTTTGTCACGACCTTGATGTCCTCTTCCGTCAGGCTGTGCACGTCACTCTCTTGCACCAGCATGCCGCCGTCAACGCTAGTCACGAGCCACTCCGGCTTGCGCTCGCCTGCCGCTTGGATCTCGCCCAGCTTCATGAGGCGGATATTCTTCTTCTTCGTCAGCACTTCCAGCGCTTCAGGCGTGAAGTCCGGCGCAATAACGATCTCGAGGAAAATCTCGCTCAGCAGCTTCGCCGTCTCTTCGCCGATCGTGCGGTTCGCCGCTACGATGCCGCCGAAGATGGAGGTAGGGTCGGCTGCGTATGCTTTTTTGTACGCTTCGTGGATGTCGCTGCCGATGCCCACGCCGCAAGGGTTCATATGCTTCACCGCGACGACGGCCGGCTCGTTGAATTCCTTCACGATAGCGAGTGCCGCATTCGCGTCATTGATGTTGTTGTAGGAAAGCTCCTTGCCATGCAGCTGCTCCGCAGTTGTGATGTTGCCGGCGGATGCGAGCGGCTTGCGGTAAAACGCCGCTTTTTGGTGCGGGTTCTCGCCATAGCGCAGATCTTGCACTTTCTCGTACGTTACGGTGTAGCTCTCTGGAAGCGGATTGCCTTGCAGCTTCGAAAGGTAGTCCGAGATCAGCGCGTCGTATGCGCCGGTGTGGCGGAATACTTTGGCTGCCAGCTGTTTGCGAGTATCCAGCGTCGTGTCGCCGCTTGCTTTGATTTCGTCCAGAACGGATTGATAATCTGCTGCGTCTACGACGACCGTCACGAATGCGTGGTTTTTCGCCGCCGAACGAAGCATCGTCGGGCCGCCGATATCGATGTTCTCGATCGCGTCTTCGTACGTGACATCCGGCTTCGCAATCGTCGCCGCAAAAGGATACAGGTTAACGACCACCAGATCGATATAGTCAAGACCTAGCTCCTGCATCGCTTTCTGATGCTCTTCGTCATCGCGAACCGCGAGCAGGCCGCTGTGCACCGCCGGGTGCAGCGTCTTTACGCGTCCGTCGAGAATTTCCGGGAAGCCCGTCACATCGGAGATGCCGATGACCGGCACGCCTTCTTTTTCCAACAGGCTCGCCGTGCCGCCCGTCGAAATAATTTGCACGCCAAGGCCGGCCAGCGCCCGCGAAAATTCCACAATCCCCGTCTTATCCGATACGCTAATAAGTGCTCTGCGAATGCTCAAAATAGAACCTCCTAAAAGTTATTGCGCTCCCCTGCGAGTTACGCGCTCTATCCTGTTTTCTTTACCTTCCTTTAAGTGCAGCCAATGTAGTGCTCCAGCAGCTCCTCTTTGACTCGTTCATCCAAAATTCCGCCAATGTAGTGCTCCAGCAGCTCCTCTTTGACTCGTTCAGCCAAAGTTCCGCCAATGTGGTGCTCTAGGGGCTCCTCTTTGACTCGTTCTGCCAAAGTTCCGCCAATGTAGCGCTCTAGGAGCTCTTCTTTGACTCGTTCTGCCAAAGTTCCGCCAATGTAGCGCTCCAGGGGCTCCTCTTTGACTCGTTCTGCCAAAGTTCCGCCAATGTAGTGCTCTAGGGGCTCCTCTTTGACTCGTTCTGCCAAAGTTCCGCCAATGTAGTGCTCTAGGGGCTCCTCTTTAACTCGTTCTGCCAAAGTTCCGCCAATGTAGCGCTCTAGGAGCTCCTCTTTGACTCGTTCTGCCAAAGTTCCGCCAATGTAGCGCTCCAGGGGCTCCTCTTTGACTCGTTCAGCCAATGTGTCGAGCGTGCAGCTGATCCGCCACTGGATCTAGTGGCAACAGCTGCTCGTTACTTCACAACAACCCGCCGGCCGTCCAGCTGAACGGCCCCGGCTGCGATCCGCGACACGACCCACGGGAGCAGCTCCTGCTCCGCCGCATGAATGCGTGGCGCAAGCGTCTCCTCCGTGTCATCGTCCGCAATCTCGACGGCGCGCTGCGCGATGATCGGCCCGCTATCGAGGCCGCCGTCGACGTAGTGAACGGTGACCCCCGTCACCTTCACGCCGTACTCCAGCGCCTGCCGGATGCCGTTCACGCCCGGAAAAGCCGGCAGCAACGACGGATGCACGTTGATCATCCGGCCGTAGAACGGCTCCACGAGTAGCGGAGTGATGATCCGCATGTACCCCGCGAGCACGATCAAATCCACCTCTCGCCTGCGGAGCTCCGCCAAGATTTCCGTCTCGTACGTTTCGCGGGACGAATACTCGCGCGGACGAAACGTAAACACATCGACGCCAGCTTCGCGTGCGCGTTCAACCACAGGCGCCTCAGGCTTGTCACAAACAAGAAGCTCGAGGCTTGCGCCCTCGAGCCTTTGTTGTTTTGCCGCATCCGCGAGCGCCCCGAAGTTCGAGCCGAAGCCCGAGGCAAACACGGCGACGCGCATGCCGGCCATTAAACGTCCGCTCCCGTAAAGGTCACAATACGGCTACCTTCCGTTACTTTACCGATGATGTAAGCATCTTCGCCCAGCTCGCGTGCAATGCGCAGCGCTTCCTCGGCTTGTTCGGCTGGAACAACGACGACCATGCCCACACCCATGTTGAATGTCGTGAACATGTCGCGGTTCGTGATCGAGCCTTTTTCCTGCATCAGCTTAAAGATCGGTTGAATCGGCCAGGAACCATATGCGATTTCAACGTTGACGCCTTCCGGCAGAACGCGCGGAATATTTTCGATGAAGCCGCCGCCCGTGATGTGCGCCATCCCTTTAACCTGTACTTGCTTGATCAGCTCAAGCACGGATTTCACGTAAATCTTGGTCGGCTCGATGATGACATCGCCGAGCTTCTTGCCGCCAAGCTCCGGCAGCTCCGAATCCAGGCTATAGCCAGCCGTATCAAGCAGCAAACGGCGAACCAGCGAGTAGCCGTTGCTGTGGATGCCGCTCGAAGCGAGGCCAAGCACGACATCGCCAGGGGCAATCGTTTTGCCGTCGATGATCTTCTTCTTGTCGACGATGCCGACCGTAAAGCCCGCGATATCGTACTCATCGCCTTGGTACATGCCGGGCATTTCAGCCGTTTCGCCGCCGATCAGCGCACAGCCGGACTGCACGCAGCCGTCGGAGATGCCTTTGACGATCGCTTCGATTTTCTCAGGCTCGACTTTGCCGCAAGCCAAGTAATCGAGGAAGAACAGCGGCTCCGCGCCTTGAACGATAATATCGTTCACGCACATCGCAACCGCGTCGATCCCGATCGTATCGTGCTTGTCCATCGCAAAAGCGACCTTCAGCTTCGTGCCCACGCCGTCCGTGCCCGATACCAAAACCGGCTCCTCGTACTTGTCTTTATTCAACCCGAACAGGCCGCCGAAGCCGCCAAGATCCGTCAGCACTTCCGGACGGAACGTCTTCTTTACGTGCTTCTTCATCCGTTCGACCGCTTCGTTGCCCGCCGCGATGTCAACTCCGGCTTGTTTATAAGCTTCTGACACGATTGTCACTCCTTATATTTATAAATCATGCTGTTCAAGTAGGTAGGTGCCCCGGTGACCGGAGAGTCGATATGGAGTCGGAACAGCGTCAGCGGTCGCCTTTGTAGATGGATTTCCAACCTATACAGGTTAGAAATTCAAAGAAATCCATCTACAACAGCGAGTGGAGACCCATATCGACCGCAGGTCACGAACTTAGCACCGGACTAGCACGAACAGCTCTTCTCCGAAGCCGGATCGACCGGCGTCGGATAATCATTATCGAAGCATGCGAGGCACATGCCCCGGTTGTATTCGCCGTCGTTGCCGCCAACGGCTTCAATAAAGCCATCATGGCTTAGAAATACCAACGAATCCGCGTTTATCGCCTTGCGGATCTCTTCCACGGACTTCTGCGAAGCGATCAGCTCCTTGCGGTCAGGCGTGTCGATGCCGTAGTAGCAAGGATTCATGAACGGCGGCGAGGTGATGCACACATGAACCTCGGTCGCGCCCGCTTCGCGAAGCAGGTTCACGATGCGAAGGCTCGTCGTTCCGCGCACGATGGAGTCGTCGATCATAACGACGCGTTTACCTTCGACCACTTTGCGAACCGCGGAAAGCTTCATTTTAACGCCTTTCTCGCGCAGCTCCTGCGATGGCTGGATGAACGTACGGCCCGTGTACTTGTTCTTGATCAGTCCAAGCTCGTAAGGGATGCCCGTCTGCTCCGCATAGCCGATTGCCGCGGAAATGCTGGAATCCGGCACGCCGGTTACGACATCCGCGTCGAAGAACGCTTCTAATGCCAGCTGTCGGCCCATGCGCTTGCGCGCCGAGTGCAGGTTGATGCCGTTAATGTCGCTGTCCGGTCGAGCAAAATAAATATATTCCATCGCGCACGTCGCGCGGCGCTCCATCTTCTCGAAACGGTCTTCCCTCAGACCGTTCTTGTCGAGGATGAGCAGCTCGCCCGGCTGTACGTCTCGTACGTACTCCGCGCCGCATGTTTCCAGAGCGCATGTCTCGGAAGCGAACACGTAGCCATCGCCCAGTTTGCCCATGACTAGCGGGCGCAAACCGTGGCCGTCGGAAGCGACAAGCAGCTTATCGTTCGTCATGATAAGGAAAGCAAATCCGCCGATAATCCGCTGCAGCGCATCCTTCGCCGCGTTGACGAAATCTTTGCTCGAGCGCGCGATCAGATGAGCGATAACTTCCGTATCGCTCGTCGTTTGGAAGATCGAGCCTTGGCTCTCCAGCTCCTTGCGGATCGCTGGAGCGTTCACGATGTTTCCGTTTGTCGCCACAGCCAAGTCGCCGTCACGGTATTTGAAGATAAGCGGCTGCGCGTTCGCGAGCTTGCTTTCTCCTGCGGTCGAGTAACGCACATGTCCAATGATACGGTCGCCCGGAAGGCCTTCCAGCTTCGACTGGTCGAACACTTCCTTCACGAGACCCATGCCGCGGTGATACGTGAATTTGCCGTTTTCCGATTCCACTGCTGCCATTCCGGCGCTCTCTTCCCCGCGGTGCTGCAGCGCATGGAGGCCATAGTAGCCGAGGGAGCAGGCATCCGGGATGCCAAACACCCCGAATACCCCGCACTCTTCGCGCAATTTATCGAAAATATCGTCACGGCCGATGCCTTCGTTATAGTGATTGCCAGTCCACAGCTTCGGCAGCTGCTTTATTTCATCAGACATGGAATCGCATCCTTCCAGACCTTCTCCAATTGATCAACCGGTGCGTTAATGCCCGGCTTGCCGTTCACGTTTACGACCAAACCGCTGCTGCGGACTACGCCGATAGCCGCGTTCGGAACGCCTTGCTCCGTCAAATACTTCTGCAGTGCTTCCGCTTGCTCCGGTTTAGCCGACAGCAAAATACGGGATTGCGACTCGCTGAACAGCGCAGCGTCCGGACGCAGGTCAGTCGCAACGTTCGCTTCAGCGCCAAGCTTGCCGCTGATTGCGGATTCCGCAAGCGCAACCGCCAGACCGCCTTCGGAAAGGTCATGCGCCGAAGCGACAAGGCCTTCGCGGATCGCGCCGAGCACGCCGTTCAGAAGCGTCTTCTCTGTTGCAAGGTCGATTTGCGGCGGACGGCCTTCGCTCTTGCCGTGCAGCACGTATTGCAGCTCGCTGCCGCCTAGCTCATGCTTCGTTTCGCCGGCGAGAATAATAACGTCGCCCTCTGCTTTAAAACCTTGCGTAGTAATATGGTCAACGTCGTGCACGAGACCCACCATGCCGATAACCGGCGTCGGGTAAATCGCGCCCTTCGCGTTCTCGTTGTACAAGCTGACGTTACCGCCGATGACCGGCGTATCGAGCGTGCGGCAAGCTTCGGAAATGCCGTCAGCCGCTTTCTCGATTTGCCAGAACACTTCCGGTTTCTCCGGGTTGCCGAAGTTCAGGTTATCCGTAATCGCAAGCGGTTCAGCGCCGGAGCAAACGATGTTGCGCGCTGCTTCCGCTACCGCGATACGTCCGCCAACCTCTGGATCAAGGTACACGTAACGGCCATTGCAGTCCGTTGTCATCGCCAGCGCTTTGCGCGTGCCGCGAATCGTAACGACCGCAGCGTCGGAGCCCGGTTGAACCGCCGTGCTTGTCCGAACCATGTAGTCGTATTGGTTGTAAACCCACTCTTTGCTTGCAACCGTCGGCGAAGCCAGCACTTGCTTCAGCGCGCCCGTCAAATCCGTTACTTCCGGATAGGCTGCCGTGTCGATCGCTGCGTTTGCCGCATAGTAAGCAGGCTCTGAGGATGGCTTGTCGTACATTGGGCACTCGTCAACGAGCGCTTTTACCGGCATGTTCGCCACTTCTTCGCCTTGGTGGAACAGACGCAGACGGCCGTCATCCGTTACTTTGCCAACCTTCACGCAGATAATGCCCCAACGGTCAAAAATCTCCTGCGCTTGCGCTTCATGCTGCGGTTCTACGACGAACAGCATGCGCTCCTGCGACTCGGACAGCATCATTTCGTATGGCGTCATGCCTTCTTCGCGCTGAGGCACCTCGTCGAGGTACAGCTCCAAGCCGTTGCCGGCTTTGGACGCCATCTCCGCGCTGGAGCAAGTGAGGCCTGCCGCGCCCATATCTTGAATACCGACAACGATGCCGGCATTAATCAGTTCAAGCGTTGCTTCCATAACGAGCTTCTCCATGAACGGATCGCCTACTTGGACAGCCGTACGCTTCTCTTCGGATTCCTCGGACAATTCAACCGATGCGAACGTCGCGCCGTGAATGCCGTCGCGGCCGGTTGCCGGTCCAACGTAGAAAACAGGGTTGCCTACGCCTTTGGCTACGCCGCGCTGGATTTTATCATGATCGATAAGGCCTACGCACATGGCGTTAACAAGCGGATTGCCTTCGTAGCTTTCGTCGAACATGACTTCGCCCGCGACCGTTGGGATACCGATACAGTTCCCGTAACCCGCGATGCCGCCAACTACGTGCTCGAACAAATATTTGACGCGCGCATTTTCAAGGTTGCCGAAGCGCAGGCTGTTCAGCAGCGCAACCGGACGAGCGCCCATAGAGAAAATGTCGCGGATAATGCCGCCGACGCCTGTAGCTGCGCCTTGGTACGGCTCAACCGCGGACGGATGGTTATGCGATTCGATTTTGAACACGACCGCTTGGTTGTCGCCGATGTCGACGATGCCCGCGCCTTCGCCTGGACCCATCAAAACCTTAGGGCCGGTGATCGGGAACTTCTTTAGAATCTTCTTCGAGTTCTTATAGGAGCAGTGCTCCGACCACATGACGCTGAATACGCCAATCTCCGTATAATTCGGCTTACGTCCGAGGAAGCCGCAAACCAGTTCATATTCGTAATCCGTTACTCCGAATTGCGTATAAATGCGTTGATCCGCAATTTGTTCCGCTGTCGGCTCCTTAGCTGTTAACTGCTGCGCCATTCTTTTCCCTCCACGCGTTCAAAATCGAAGTAAACATCCGTTTGCCGTCCTCCGAGCCGAGTAGCTGATCCACAGCGCGCTCCGGATGCGGCATCATGCCGACGACGTTGCCGCGCTCGTTGCTGATGCCGGCGATATTGTCCACGGAACCGTTCGGGTTGGTGTTGCCCGCGTAACGGAACACGATTTGATTGTTTGCTTTCAGCTGCGCGAGCGTCTCGTCGTCGCAGTAGTAGTTGCCTTCGCCGTGAGCGATCGGAATATTGATGATTTCGCCTTCGTTGTACTCGCTGGTGAAGGCCGTATTGTTGTTTGCGACTTCAAGCTGCGTTTGATCGCAGATGAATTTCATGCCGTTGTTGCGGCGCAGCGCGCCTGGCAGGAGGCCTGCTTCCGTGAGGATCTGGAAGCCGTTGCAGATGCCGAGAATGAATTTGCCTTCTTCGGCCGCTTTCACCACTTCGTTCATGACCGGCGCAAAACGGGCAATCGCGCCGCAGCGCAGGTAATCGCCGTAAGAGAAGCCGCCCGGCACGAGAATGGCGTCATAGCCGGAAAGGTCGGTCGTCGTGTGCCATACGTAGTCAACCTTTTGGCCGATCGTATCTTCTACTGCCTTGTAGCAGTCAATGTCGCAGTTGGAGCCTGGAAAAACGAGTACCGCAAACTTCATCGTTTATCCCTCCAATTCGAAACGGTAGTCTTCCACTACGGTGTTAGCCAGCAGCTTCTCGCACATTGCCGTCAAACGCGCTTCCGCTTCCGCGCGGTCGGATGTATTGAGGTTCAGCTCCAGATACTTGCCGATGCGGACTTTGCCGACTTCTTCGAAGCCCATCGTGTGCAGCGCGCCTTGAACGGCGCTGCCTTGCGGGTCTAGTACGTTTTGCTTGATGGTTACGTAAACTTTAGCCTTCATTGGTGGGGGTCGCCTCCTGCGAAATGGTTGTTTTTGTAGGGATGGGAGTGTTTCGCAAAACGCGGATGTGTCGGCCTTCGTCGCTGTTGAACTTCGGGAAACTTGAACGAATCTCCTGCGGAGGTTTCCCAAGTTCAAAGGCGAGCGCTTGCGCTCTACGGCTCGACAACCCGCTTATTTGCTTCACCCATCCTGGGTGAAAAGCAAAACATTAACTGCATGATGCTCTTGGGGAGCATCATGGGCTGCGCTTGCGGGGCGGGTTGCCATCGCTGCACGAGCCCGGTTTATGTGATGCGGACCATCTGTGCTTGGCCCGCGTGTTGTTTTTGGAGTGAGCGGTAACCGTTACCGCTCTTCCCGGCGTTTACGCCGGTTTTCCGCTCATGTGCGGTAACCGTTACCGCTCTTGCGCCGTTTCTGCCGGTTTTCCGCTCATGTGCGGTAACCGTTACCGCTCTTCGCGGCATTTCCGTCGGTTTTCCGCTCATGTGCGGTAACCGTTACCGCTCTTCCCGGCTTCTTGCCGCTAGGCGTGGGATTGCTTAAACCAAATCTTCGCCGGTCAGCGCTTTGTAGATCGCCAGGTAGCGATTGGTCGTTTCGTCTACGACGGATTGCGGCAGCGGAGCCGGTTTGCTTTCGCGGTCCCAGTCGGAGCCGAGCAGGTACGTGCGCACCGGTTCCTTGTCCATGCTGTCGATTTCGATGTCGAAGGCGTAGTTCTCTTTCGCCCAGAAACGCGAGGAATCCGGGGTGAAGATTTCGTCGATCAGAATGACTTTACCGTCGATCAGGCCGAATTCGAATTTGCAATCCGCTAGAATAATGCCGCGCTCTTCACAGAAGTTGCGGGCAAATTCGTAGAGCGCGATGCTCTTGTCCCGCAGCTCCTCGGCCAGCTCGGCGCCGACCATTTCCTGCATGCGCTCGAACGGGATGTCTTCGTCGTGGCCGACGTCGTTCTTCGCAGCCGGCGTGAACAGCGGCGCCGGGAAGCGCTCGTTCTTGCGCAGGCCTGCCGGCAGCTCGATGCCGTTAATTGCCGATGTTTTCACATATTGTCTCCAACCGCCGCCTGTGATATAGCCTCGGACGACGCACTCGATATCGATGCGCTCGGCTTTCTTGGAAACCATGATCCGGTTCTTCAACAGTTCCGGCTCGGTGACGAGATCCCCCAGCTTGTACACATCGGTGTGCACGATGTGGTTGGGCATCATGCCGGCCGTTTGCTCGAACCAGAACGCCGACAGGCGGTTCAATACATTGCCCTTCTCCGGCACCGCCGGGTCAAGCACGTAGTCAAACGCGCTGATCCGGTCCGTTACGACGATCAAATAATGCTCGCCCAGATCGTAAAGCTCGCGCACTTTTCCTTTATACAGCAGCGGGGCTTTGACATATTCCACAGCCGTGGACAACGCTTGCGTCATTGCTCTCTCTCCTTCTTTTCAAGGGATTGGGTTTGATCTTTACAAGTGGTGACGGAGCAGGAGAAAACAGTCTGAAGAAGCGGTAGCGTTCGCCTTTGTACCCGAGTTTCAACCTATTGTCGCTTATGGTTAAAAGAAACTCAGGGTACAACAGCGATCGGAAGACGTTTTCTCATGCGCAGTCATGCTTTTATATCAACTCAAGCCGCTTGAAAATCGTATCCACATGCTTGAGATGCCAAGCCGGGTTGAACGCATCCGCGATTTCTTCAGGCGACAGGTGCGCCGTGATTTCCGGCGTCGCTTCGATGATGTCGCGGAATTGGCGCTGCTCTTCCCACGCCTGCATCGCGCGAGGCTGTACCGTGTCGTATGCTTGCTCGCGGCTGAGGCCTTTATCGATCAGCTTCGTCATGACGCGGCCGGAGAACGGCACGCCGAACGTGCGCTGCATGTTGCGTTTCATATTTTCAGGGAATACCTGCAGGTTCTTGATGATGTTGCCCAGACGATTCAGCATGTAGTTCAGCAGCATCGTCGAGTCCGGAAGGATGACGCGCTCAGCCGACGAATGGCTGATATCGCGTTCATGCCACAGCGTAACGTTCTCGTACGCCGTCAGCATGTGGCCGCGGATCACGCGGGACAGGCCGGAAATGTTCTCGCAGCCGATCGGGTTGCGCTTGTGCGGCATTGCCGACGAGCCCTTTTGGCCTTTTGCGAACGGCTCTTCGACTTCGCGGAATTCGCTCTTCTGCAGAGCGCGGATTTCCGTAGCGAATTTATCGAGCGATGTTGCGATCAGCGCAAGCGTGCCTACATACTCGGCGTGACGGTCGCGCTGCAGTGTTTGGGTCGAGATCGGCGCAGGCGTGATGCCAAGCTTCTTGCAAGTGAATTCTTCTACGAACGGATCGATGTTGGCGTATGTGCCTACCGCACCGGAGATTTTGCCGAATTGGACGCCGTTCGCCGCGTGGCGGAAACGTTCCAGGTTACGCTTCATCTCTTCGTACCAGAGAGCCAGCTTCAGACCGAACGTCGTCGGCTCCGCATGAACGCCATGCGTACGGCCCATCATCGCCGTATCTTTATAAACAACCGCTTGACCGCGCAAAATATCAATGAAATTTACAATGTCCTTCTCGAGAATTTCATTCGCTTGACGAAGCAGATAACCCATCGCCGTGTCTACCACGTCGGTAGACGTCAGGCCGTAGTGCACCCATTTACGCTCTGGACCTACCGTTTCGGATACCGCGCGCGTGAACGCGATTACGTCATGGCGCGTTTCCAGCTCGATCTCGTTGATGCGGTCGATGCTGAAGGTCGCTTTCTCGCGCAGCGCCGCGACATCCTCCCGAGGGATAATGCCAAGCTCTACCCAAGCCTCGCATGCGCAAAGCTCAACCTCGAGCCAAGCCTTGAATTTATTCTCTTCCGTCCAAATCGCTCTCATTTCCGGTCTGCTGTAACGATCCAACATAATATTTAAACCCTCCAAATATTCGTTTCGGAAATCCACGCCAGCGCCTGCTCCACATCTGCTGCAAGCACGTTTACATGGCCCATCTTCCGTTTATGTTTGGCTTCATGTTTCCCATATAAATGAATTTTAGGCGCGACGCCCAAACGTTCTGCGTTTTCATCCTTGCGCTCCATCAGCCCCAGCAGCGGCTCGACATGCTCGCCAAGCACGTTCACCATGACAACCGGCGTCAGCAGTGCCGTGTCGCCAAGCGGCAAGCCGCATACGGCGCGCACATGCTGCTCGAACTGCGAGGTCCGGCATGCCTCCATCGTATAGTGGCCGCTGTTATGCGGACGCGGCGCAAGCTCGTTCACGAACAGCTCGCCGTCCTCCGTCAGGAACAACTCCACCGCGATCAGACCGACGACGCCAAGCCCCTCGGCAATCTTCGCTGCCAGCACCTCCGCTTCACGCTGCAGTTCTTCCTCCATGCGCGCTGGCACGATCGACAGATGCAAAATATTATCCACGTGGATGTTCTCCGCCGCCGGAAACGTCCGAATCTCGCCCTGCGGGCTTCTGGCCGCGATGACCGAAAGCTCCTTCCGGAAGCGGATGAATTGCTCCACGACCAGCTCCGTTCCGGCACGGCTCAGCGTCTCGAACGCTTCTCCGATCTCGGCCTCGCTGCGGATCACCCATTGGCCTTTGCCGTCATAGCCGCCCATGGCGGTCTTCAGCACGCAAGGCAGGCCGAAGCGGCTTACCGCTTCGCGAAGCTCATCCGCGCTGCGCACTTCCGCGTAAGGCGCAACCTTCACGCCTGCCGCTTCGATGGCACGCTTCTCGCGCAGCCGATGCTGCGTCGTATAGAGCAGCTCGCTGCCTTGCGGCACGTACGATTCCTCCATCAGCATCGCCGCAACGCCGGCGTCGACGTTCTCGAACTCGTACGTGATGACGTCGGCGCGCCGGGCTAGCTCGCGAGCCGCTTCGCGGTCGTCATAGGCGGCGACGATCTGGCTCGAGACCTGCCCGCACGGCGCATCCGGCGTCGGATCGAGCGCCACGAACCGGTAACCCATCGCGCTGCCGGCATTCGCCATCATCCGGCCTAACTGGCCGCCGCCCAAAATTCCGACCGTCGAACCCGGCAGAATGACCTTCGCTTCTTTAGCCGTTCCGCCGCTCATAGCGTCTCACTGCTTTCGAGCACTTCCCGCTCAATCCGTTCGCGGCGCGCCTGCACGCGCGCTTGCACGTCCGGATCGAATGCGCCAAGCATCTGCGCCGCAAGCAATCCCGCATTCGTGCCGCCCGCATTGCCGATCGCAACGGTTGCAACCGGAATGCCCCCAGGCATCTGCACGATCGAAAGCAGTGAATCAAGACCGTTCAAATTCGACGACTTCACAGGTACGCCAATAACCGGCAGGATCGTCTTCGCGGCGACCATGCCGGGCAGGTGAGCAGCTCCGCCCGCGCCCGCGATAATAACCTTCAAGCCGCGTTCCGCTGCCGTTTCCGCGTATTGGAACATGAGATCCGGCGTCCGATGCGCCGATACAACCTTCTTCTCGTACGGAATTTGCAACTCGTCCAGAACGTCGCAGGCAAGCTTCATTGTCTCCCAATCCGACTTGCTGCCCATGATGACGCCCACTTTTGCTGACATCTGCTGATTACCACCTTTGATCAAGGAATATAACTGCCATTGCCACAAAAAAAGTCCCTCAGCGCATGCTCCAATCAATCTGGATGGCTTCGGGACTTACAAGACCAGCAAGGAAGGTTGTCCATCCAGCCCGAATGACTGCCAAATTGAGGCAGGGGCGGCAAAAGACAACATCAGGCTGCCCCTTCAAGGGGCAACCTGGTTCTTCGACTGCATGGGCTCGTAGTCCGAAAATTAAGGTTCTCGGGTAGATACTCTCGGGCCTGATCCCCAAGGATATACGAGTCTTGCGCGGCAAGTATTTTGTCGTTAATAAGCTACCCCTAGTTTATCAATCCTGATATGGAATGTCAACGAAAAAACACGAACATTAAATTATAGTTAACGGTTATAGTTCGTGTTTTCGGCCACAATCGCAATTTTCGTCAAAATTTTTGTCTAATTTGTGATCATGTTGGTTGCTTGGCCCAGTCAAGCCAAAGGCTTCCGCCCGATGCACACCGCCGCAAATTTCGATTGACTAACGAGTCAACCAGGATTACAATCACATTGACTCATCGGTCAATCGAATTCATTAACCCTCTAAAGGAGGCCAAAAGAGTGAAACCCATCGTGGAATTAAAACAGCTGACGAAAACATACGGCAAAAGCCGCGGCATAACGGATATCTCCTTCTCCATCGAGGAAGGAGAGGTGTTCGGCTTTATCGGACCGAACGGCGCAGGCAAAAGCACCACCATCCGGACGCTGCTCAATTTTGTCTTTCCGACATCGGGCAGCGCCTCGATTCTCGGCTTGAACATTACGAAGGACGCCAAAGAAATCCGCAAGCATGTAGGGTATTTGCCGTCAGAGGTCTTTTACTATGACGACATGAAGGTCATCGATCTGTTGAATTACTCGGCAGCCTTCTATGGCGGAAAAAATACGGCCCGCATCGCCAAGCTCGCTGAACGGCTGGATCTGGATACCTCGCGCAAAATCGAGGATCTCTCCTTCGGCAACCGGAAGAAGGTCGGCATCGTACAGGCAATGCTTCATGAGCCGAAGCTGCTCATCCTGGACGAACCGACCGGCGGCCTCGATCCGCTTATGCAGCATACGTTCTTCGAGCTGCTGAAAGAAGAGCGCGAGAAAGGCACGACGATCTTTTTCTCCTCCCATATTCTTGGCGAGGTGCAGAAAATGTGCGACCGGGTCGCGATTATCAAGGACGGTTCGCTCATCAAAGTGGAATCCGTCGAACAGCTGCTCAAGAACAACCTGAAGAACATTACGTTAACGGTTATCCGCCCTGATGAGTTTAGGCTCCCACAATTAAGCGGCATTATTAAACAGGAAACGGCCGGATCGCATGTGAAGCTGCTTTATGGCGGCGATATGAAACAACTTGTGCAGGGATTGGCGGAATGCGCTTTTACCGATATTTTGATCGAGGAGCCGTCGCTCGAGGAAGTATTCATGCACTATTACGAGAAAAAATAAGGAGGCAGCGCCATGCTTCTCGGAAGAGAGTTTAGACGAAACCTGAAAGGCCTCGTCATTTGGAGTATTATAATGGCCGGCATCATTCTCATGTACTTAAGCATTTATCCGGAATTCGCCAAGTCGCAGCAAGGCATGGAAGAAATGATGAACACGCTGCCGGAAGGCATGAAGAAAGCGTTTGGAATGGACCGGCTGAGCATGGGCTCCTTGCTCGGATTTTACGGCATCGAGATTCACCTGATGACAACGCTGCTCGGCAGCATTTTCGCTTCGCTGCTAGCATCGAACATCGTAGCCAAGGAGCAGCATGAGAAAACGATCGAGTTTCTGCTCTCGAAGCCGATTACGCGTTCATCGATTATCACGCAGAAGCTGGCCGCCGTCGTCATTAACGTGCTGCTTTTCAATGTCGTCATCGTCGCGGCAAGCCTGCTCGGCTTTCAATTCTCGAAGGATAACGATGTCTCGCTGGAGACGTTCTTCCTGCTGGAGTCTGCCGTCCTGCTTATGCATCTGACGTTCGCTAGCGTCTCCTTCCTGTTCTCGGCGATGCTGAAACGCACGCGTTCCGTCGTATCCATGTCGCTTGGCCTCGTGTTCATTACGTATTTCTTCAGCATTATCTCGGGCGTATCCGATCACTTGACATGGCTTAAATATGTAAGCCCCTTTAAGTATGCCGAAGCGGCGGCGATCATATCCGACCGGTACTTCGATCCGCTGTACATCTCAATTATGGGTGCGGTTATCGTCTGTTGCGCATTGTTCGCTTATTGGTATTATAGTAAAAAAAACATCACCGTTTAGTTAAGCGGCGAACTGAGGTGCGAGCTGTGTATCCCGCTTTCGCGAAGCTGCCTGAAGAGAAGCAGGAGCTGATCATGAATATTTGCATCGAGGAGTTTGCCAAGAACGGCTATACCAACACCTCCACGGATACCATTACTGCCCGGGCAGGCATATCCAAAGGCATTCTGTTCCATTATTTCAAGAGCAAAAAAAATCTGTACCTCGCCGTCGTCCAGCACGCGATGGACATCCTGGTGGAGAAAACCTTCGCCGAGGTGGCTGCGATCGAAGCCGCCGATTTCTTTGAGCGCATCAAGGAAATGGTGCTTGCAAAGCAGCGGGTGACGCTGAAGTATTTTCACGAGACCTCGCTGGTTCAGCGCGTCATCAGCCATCCGCCGAAAGCCTTGGAGGCGGAGGTCGAGAAACTGATCGCCGATTATCAGAAGAAGTTTACGACGCCCGTCATGCTTAAATCCATCTATCGTGCCGAGCTGCTGGACGCCGCGCCGCTGCGCGAAGGGTTAAGTGTCGAGCAGGTATTCAACCACGTCGCTTTCGTCTTGAATGCCTTGTCGAACAAGTATTTGCAGCTGCACAAAGCACAAGCTCGTCCATCCGCGGCAATGGAGAAAGAACTGCTCCAAGAAATCGATTCGTTTATCGATATGCTCAAATACGGCGTATACCGGCAGTCTGAATAAGGGGATAAAAAAAGAGGACCGCGCTCCTGGCGCCGTCCTCTTTTCTATATTAACCCTGGCTGCCGATAAATGCGTAACGCGCGACAATGAGGATCGCGAGCACCCACATGAGCCAGTGCACTTTGTAGCTGCCTTTTTTGCCGGACAGGTTCGCTACCGTTGCAAGCACGACGTACGAAACGATACCGAACGAAATGCCGTTTGCAATGTTATACGTGAATGGCATCATCGCAACCGTCAAGAAGGACGGGACTGCGTACACCATGTCTTGGAAGTCGATTTCTTTGATCGATTGAACCATCAGTACGCCGACGACGATCAGAGCCGCTGCCGTTGCCGAGCCCGGGATAAGCGAGATCAGCGGCCACAGGAACAGCGCTGCCAGGAACGCCACGCCCGTTGTTACCGCGGTTAGACCCGTACGGCCGCCTTGCGCGATACCTGCGGAGCTTTCTACGTACGCGGTTACCGTACTTGTGCCGAGCATTGCGCCGCCGCTTACGCCGACCGCATCGACAAGCATCGCTTTGCCGACAAGCTTCTTGCCCTTCTCAGGGTCTTTCATATAGCCTGCGCGGTTCGCCGTGCCGACGAGCGTGCCGAATGTGTCGAACAATTCAACGAACGTGAACGTTGCGATCACGGAGATCAAGCCGGCGTCAATAACGCCTTTGAAGTCGAAGTCAAAGAAGTTGCCTTTGCTGAAATCCGGGCTCCACGTTTGACCTTCCAGCGCTGCTTTTACGTTAACGTCGCCGGTAAGGATCGCAATGATCGTGACGGCAAGAATGCCGAACAGGATGGCGCCAGGCACGCGAAGCACCATCAGAACCGCGATCAACAGTACGCCAAGCAGCGTCAGGTACACGCTTGAGTTTTCCAGGCTGCCCATGTGGAATACCGTTTCGAAGCCGAGAACGTCCGTAAATACGCCTTTCGGAATGTCCGTCACCGTATTTTCAACGCCGACCGTCATGATGCCGCTGTTTTTCAAGCCGATAATCGTGATGAACAACCCGATACCGACCGTGATTGCATGTTTCAAGCTGTCCGGAACCGCGGTAATAAGCAATTGACGAACTTGCGTAATCGTCAGGATGAAGAAGATAATACCGGAAATAAATACGGCCGTCAGCGCCATCGAAGGCGAAATCGGCGTGTCCGTCGCTTTGGACGCAAGCACCGTTGCCGCGAAGTACGCGTTAAGACCCATCCCTGGCGCAAGCGCAACCGGGAAGTTTGCGAACAAGCCCATCGCGATCGTGAAAATACCGCCGGCTAGAGCCGTTGCCAAAAATACCGAATACCCATCGAGTCCCGCTGTTCCGAGAATACCCGGATTGACGGCCAAAATGTAGGCCATCGTCATGAATGTTGTAAGGCCCGCCATGATTTCTGTCCTTACATTTGTTCCGTGTTCCTTCAACCGAAAGAAACGCTCCATTTTTTAAAATACCCTCCCAAAAAAATGTTTTCAGAACAAACTGAAGCCCAGAAAAAAATGCCGATCGACTGATCGATCGGCATTTGACTCTAGGCTCCACGCAAAACAGGACAAGTACGCGCAAATAGACAATACGCGCGATTGCAAGTCCTGCTTCTCGTAGACAGGTCATTACGGTGACCGGTAGAGACTCCCAAGCCGATTCTTGAGATTATACGAAAAGGTATGCAGTTATTGTTTGTGTGATTGATTACGTGAACAATAATAGCTAGGAAAACCTGACACTGTCAATGGGAAACCATTACATAAATGTTAAGCCACTCGTGTCGCAGCAGACCGTAAAGATACATATCATGTTTTTGCCGTCACGATCGATAAATTCCCGATATGCCCCTTCTTTCTGAAACCCAACCTTCTCATACAATGCAATGGCAGATGTATTATAACCAAATACGGTTAATTGAACACGGTGCAGGTTCAGTTCATGAAAGGCGAACCGCAGCACTAAGTTCAAGGCTTCGGCTCCGTATCCTTTTCGCCTGTTTTGGTTGTGCGCGATGGCAATGGACACGCCGCTTACCCGGTTGCTCCACATAATGCCGTCTAATTCGACATAGCCGACTAACTCGTTTGTTTCATTGGCTCGAATACCGAACGTATACGTCGTGTTAGAACGATTGCTTTGCTCCAGCCAGTCAGCGATCTGTCTCTCCGATCTCGGAAAAGCCGGGACGGCGTCCAAGGCTCTCAAGAAATCAACATCTTGATGCCATTTTGTCAGGACCGGCAGATCTTCATTGCCAAGAGGAACTAGCGCTACGTGCGTTCCCTTCAAAAAATCATTTGCCAGCATGATTTCCATCTCCCGTTTGTCAGTAAAAAGACTCCCTTCATTTGCTGCGCAACGCAGAAAAAGGGAGTCTTTTTGGCATGATTATCGTTTAAACTATTCCCACTCGATGGTTGCCGGTGGCTTGGACGTTACGTCGTAAACGATCCGGTTGACGTTCTCGACTTCGTTGACGATCCGCACCGAGATTTTTTCCAAAACGTCCCACGGAATACGCGCCCAGTCGGCGGTCATGCCGTCGATGGACGTTACCGCGCGGATGCCGACCGTGTACGAGTACGTACGCGCATCGCCCATGACGCCGACGCTCTTCATGTTCGGCAGCGCCGTGAAGTATTGCCAGATTTCGCGGTCGAGGCCGGCTTTCGCGATCTCATCGCGAAGAATCGCATCGGATTCGCGGACGATCTTCAGCTTCTCTTCCGTCACTTCGCCAAGCACGCGGATCGCAAGACCCGGACCCGGGAACGGCTGACGCCATACGATAGCCGCTGGCAAGCCGCACTCTTCGCCGACTTTGCGCACTTCGTCCTTGAACAGCGCTTTAAGCGGCTCGACAAGCTTGAATTTAATGTCTTCCGGCAAGCCGCCGACATTGTGATGCGACTTGATCGTCTGCGCCGTAGCGGTACCGCTCTCCACGATATCCGTATAAAGCGTGCCCTGCGCGAGGAATTCGAAATCGTCGAATTTCGCGGATTCCTCCTGGAACACGTAGATAAATTCGTTGCCGATGATTTTACGCTTCTGCTCCGGATCGTCGACGCCATTCAGCTTTCCGAGGAAGCGCTCGCTGGCATCGATTTTGACCACTTTCATATCGAACTTGCCGACGAACGTTTCCATGACGCTCTCCGCTTCGCCTTTGCGCAGCAGGCCGTGGTCGATGAACATGCAAGTCAGCTGGTCGCCGATTGCCTTGTGCAGCAGGATGGCCACAACGGAGGAATCGACGCCGCCGGACAAGGCGCAAAGCACTTTGCCGCTGCCGACTTGCTGGCGGATATCGCGGATCGTATCGTCGATGAACGTGCTCATGCTCCAATTGCCTTCGCAGCCGCAAACGTTGTACAGGAAGTTGCGGATCATTTCGTTGCCCTGCACGGAGTGGCGCACTTCCGGATGGAATTGCACCGCGTACAATTTGCGCTCCCCATGGCTCATCGCCGCAATCGGCGCATGCTCCGTGCTCGCATCGACGCGGAAGCCTTTCGGCAATTCCACGACGTGGTCGCCGTGGCTCATCCACACCGTTTGGTTGCTCGGCAAATCTTTCACGAGCTCGCTGCCCGCGATGAAGTCCACATCGGCTTTGCCGTATTCGCGCTTGCCCGCGCGCTCAACCTTGCCTTCGAGCTGGTGCGCGATCAGCTGCATGCCGTAGCAAATGCCGAAGATCGGCAAGCCGAGGTCATATATCGCAGGATCTACGTGCGGCGCCTTCTCCTCATACACGCTTGCCGGTCCTCCCGAGAACACGATGCCTTTCGGCTGTAGTTCGCGGATCCGTTCCACCGACGTATTGTATGGCAGCAATTCGCTGTATACGCCCAAATCCCGGATACGTCTTGCAATCAACTGGTTGTACTGACCGCCGAAATCGAGAACGACGATCATTTCATTTGGCTTGTTCACTTTTTGTCAAAGCCTCCCTCAAATCATTGTGTCAATTATATATAGGCGGTATGGGACAGTCAAGGCGCGAAGAGTACTGCTGAATGTGCCAATTGTGTGGCGGCGGCGCAGCCGTTTTATTGCTCGGGAAATTAGGCTTGAGAAGACAATTCAGTGAATAGGTTTTTATGTGATGAATGATTGGCACTTTTATTATTCCTTCCCTATTTACTTGGTTATTTACTTCTTGGAGCATAAAATGAGTACGGTTGGTCATTTTGAACCGATCAAATAGACCGTAGAAACCCCGCCAATTCCCAATTGGCGGGGTTTAGTTTAGTTTTCGCGCGACCGGAGGCCCGCGACGAGCGTCGTCATTTGCTGCAGCGACGGCCGATCTTGCCATTGCGCGCCATAGCGCGCCGCTTCATCCCAGCGCACAAACTCAGCGACTAGCTGCGCGGTTTCCGGCGGGAGGCCCGGCAGCGCCTCCGCCGCGAATTCGCGCGCGGTGCGGTGCAGCGGCTTCGCGCCGCAGCGGTTGTACAGCTCGCGCCAGCAGGCATCCGCGAGCTGGAGGAAGTGCCCGCGGGCCGCGGTATGCCGGCCCGCTTGAAGCGCGCTGCCGTAGTGTCGCAGCGCGCTTCCGAACGCGAAGCGTTCGCGCCTGCGCCGCGCCGCCGCCATGGCGAGCCCCGCGGCGGCTGTGGCGCCCGCGGCTAGCGAAGCCATGGCCCACGGCTCCGCGGCCATGGCTTCGCGCGCCGCTTGCGCGAGGGCGTGCGCTCCGCGCTGCGCGGCATCGGCGGCTTGCTGCGCCGCCGCCTGCAGCTTCGTTTCCAGGCGCCCCGCCAGCGCGCGGGCGCCGCCAGCCTCAGCGCCGGCTGCGCCATCAGCGTCCGCGGCCGCTGGCTTCGCGCCGTCGCCTGCCGAAGCAGGCGACGACGCATCGCCGGCGGCACCGCTGCCCGGTGCCGCAAACCCCGGCGTCGGCTCAAAGGCTACCCAGCCGACCCCCGGGAAAAACACCTCCACCCACGCGTGCGCATCGCTTGCGCGAACAGTGTACAGTCCCGCTCCGCCCGCCGTGCCTTCCGCGGGTTCGCCAGGCGCAAAACCTTTCACGTAGCGCGCGGGAATCCCTTGCGTCCGGAGCATCACCGCCATCGCCGAGGCGAAATGTACGCAGTAGCCCTGCCGTTGGCGGAACAGGAAGTCGTCGACGAAATCCTCCCCTCTCGCCGGGATCGATGACTGCAGGGTATATGCATAGTGACTGCGCAAATACGAAGCGATGGCCTGCACCTGATCATAGCGGTTCACGGGAGAACCCGCTTTCGCGATAATGTCCGCGGCCAGATCCCCGACCCGAGCCGGCAGCCCTGCCGGCAGCTGAGTGTAGGCATCAGCCAGCGCTACTGTTTCGACATACTTGCTGGAAACTGCCTTTTCCGCCGCATCCGTCCCCAACCGGCTCTCCGGCGATCTGTCCATTGCCGTACCGTCACCCTGTTCAACCACGCTCGACGGATCCGTCACAGAACGCGCAACACCCGTACTCTCTCCTGCCGAACCTTCGTCCTTCCCTTCACCGCTCGTCCCCATGGAGCTTATGCCCGAACCTGTCTCCGAACCCGCTCCTGCCGTTCTTCCGCTCTCCTCTTCGCTGCCCTCACCTGTACCGGTGTTCGTCTCCGAACCATCGGCGTCCGAACTCGTCCTTGTCGTTTCCTCTTCCCTATCTTCGCCGCCTGCAACCGGCTCCACCGCCGAAGACGCCTTGCGCAGCTCATCCAGCGCCAGCTCCGGTATCTCGGCCGCTACCGTGTAGCTCAGCACCCGGTCATTTTCGCCGGCGGGGAAAAGCGCTCCGGTCGCCGCATCCCGCCGATAGGCGGATTTCGTCTCTCCGCCGGCTCCGCTTAGCGTCCGGATCGCCGTAACCTTCGCTTCCGCGCCGCCCGACAACAGCGGCCATCCTGCTGCCGGATGAGCAGCCGTGATCGTCTGCACGAGCAAGCGCGCGTCCTCCTCAGCCTCGTATGCCGATACGTTCAACGTCAGCCAATCATGCGCTTCCTGCTCCCAGCCTGTGCCGGTATAAACCGATTTGCTTTCGCCGCGCAAATAGGTCGCCTCCTTCGAGGCAACCGTGAATAACACGGTGTGATCCTGCGAGAGAGACCCGCCAAGAACCCGATCATCCAGCCCATAGCCGGTGACCCCTGCATTGCCGAGCCCTTCCGCGGCCATCGCTTCCTCCGCTGCGGTCATTGTACCGCGAGGTCCCGCTCCACTCTGATGGTCCTTCAGCTTTTGCTGACCCCAATCGATCGCTTCCGCAGCCCAAGGCGCCGGTTCGGCCGGTGTCTGCTTGGCTAGCCCCCACACCGACCCGATGCCTGCCGCCATAATCACCACAGCCAGCCATGCCGCGCCATTCCACCAGTTGACGGACCAACCCGCCACATCGCTTTTGCGGTCAGCCGCCTGGAACAGTCCGTTCATCCCAAGCAGACGCTCCATGCGGGGCACCGTAACGAGCGCGCTCAGCAACAGTCCCTCCGCGCACGCGCGCAGCAGGTTCGGAAACACCTGCAGCCCTAGGAACCCGTACAGCAGCAGCAAATAAACCGCCGTCAGCGCGGTCAGCCCAAGCCCCCATTGCCGCAGCCAGACCAAGGACTGCACCGCCAGCGCCATCATGCCGAGACCGCAGACGAGCAGGAGCGTTCGCACCTCGCCTCCCAGCATCATTTTACCCTGCATGATTTGATCGAGATCATGCGCAAGCGAACCCAGCAGACCGGAAAACGCGCTCTGACCAGGCGGATACTGCGAACGGAACAATACAAGCACGGTCCCCACCGTGACGCATCCGTTCAGCAAGATCGAAACCCAAGTCGGGGGCACGAACAATCCGACCGCCAAGAATAACCCGACCGCCACAAGCAGCGGTTCCACATGATACAGCTCCGTATAGACTTGCAGCTGTTTGAGAGGAAGCAGCCACTCCGCGATCAGCCCGAACAACAGCAAGCTTGTGACCGTCCGCCGCGACAGGAGCTGAAAAAAAGACAACCCCGCCCGTTCCTGCTCCCGCTTCGAAAGCTGCCCGCTCCCTGTTCCTGCTCCCGCGCCTGGGCTAACTGCTTGCCGTGCTGACATGGATGACGCCCCTTTCCCCGTCTACGGTCATGTTCGAATCTGCTACTTCCGGGACTTGGTTCCGGTAAGCCTGCGGAACAGGCAGCGACTTGACGAGACAGCCCGTGCCTTGGAGCCGCTTGCTCCAGCCGGCATCTGACGGCTTGGCTTCAGTTGCTTTTTGAGAGAGCAGCAAAACTAACCTCACACCCCGCACGGCAGCGAGTTTAGCGCTGTAAACCACATAATCCGCAGCCGGTTCCGGCTCCGCAGACGCCGCCTTCCCAGCCTTCATTTCCGCCGCCAAACAAACGAGCGCCGCGCCGCGGGACATCCCCGCCACCACATCGGATACCAGCTGCGGGAGCGGCTCTCCGGTCAGACTCCACTGCAAGCGGGCCAGCTGTTCCTCCGCCGCAAGCAGGTCCGCCCTCTCACCGGCACGGACCTTTTGCTCCTTCCGCCCGTCTGCGCCGTTCGTCAGCAGCAGCACGTTTTTGCCTTCACGTACCGCCTGTCCGATTAGAAGCGCTGCTCGTCCCACATGGGCATCGAAAAGCCGTTCGTCGCCGCCGTAAGCGGATGCCGTCGTTTCCAGCAGCACGATGAGCTGACCGGCTTCCTCCGCATTGCTCACTCGCGTCTGCATGCCGAGCCCTCTGGCCATGGCCCGCCAATCAACCCGCCTCGGGGAATCGCCTGGCATGTACGTCCGCACGTCCGGACCCGCGCCGCTTCGGCTTGCCCGCGCGGCCGCCGTGATCATCTGCCCGCCGATTGCGGCGATCGGCTGCCGTTCGCTGCTGGTTGAACCGGGGCGAAAGCCCGGTAAATCCGAGAAGGACTCGCCGGCAGGAGCCTTCGCGTGTACGAGTGCTTTCCCCGCGCAGACGACCTCGAACGTACGGACCGTCAGCCCCAGCATATCGCCAACCGTAACCTGCACCGTTCCAAAATCCAGCTCGCCGCGCCTCAGTCCCTTCACCGTATACGTGAGCTGGAACGCACGCTTTAACCCGGGCAGAAAAGCATGCCGGGCCATGACCCTTTTCCCGTCGCGCGCCGCCGAAACCGGCACAACCTCATCGCTCACTCCTACCCACATGAAGGGTACCGGCCTGCTGAACCGAAGCTTCAGCTGTACCTCCATCTCGCCGCCGTCGAATAACCGCCCCGCTTCCTTGACGGACCGTTTAACGGACAACTTCCCGACCGCAAAGTACGGAAAAATCAAACAACCAATCGAAACCGCGGCCAATACCGTGGCGAGCAGCCACTCCACCGCCCCGCCCCGCGCATACAGCGCAGCTAAGCTGGCGCCCAGCAGCAAAATAACCATCGCCTTGGCGAAATAACGGCTGCGCAGCTTCGATCGCTCCGCCGCTCGCCGGCTAGGCGCCGCAAGACCTGCCTGTCCCGTTTGCATCGCTTCGGCTTTCCCTGCCTGCCCCGCCTGCTTTCTCTCATTCCGCTTCATCGCCGCCGCCCGCCGTCGCCTGACGGTACCGGAATCGGCTGCGACGACAATATGCCGCCAAGCACGGACGTGGCGGTTTTTCCGCGCACCAGCGCCTCGTCGCGCACAAGCAGCCGGTGCGCAAGTACCGGCTCGGCCGTCTGCTTCAGATCATCCGGCACGACAAAACGCCGTCCCCCGACATACGCAGTCGCCTGCGCTGCTCGCACCCAATCGAGTGTCGCGCGCGGACTGGCTCCGAGCAGCAGCTCTTGCGCGTTTCGGGTCGCGTCGGCAATATGAACCGCGTAGGCCATCAGGGCCGGATGGACATGCACGGACAGCGCGTCCCGCTGCATCCGCAGCCACTCCTCCGGAATGATGACCGGACGCAGCGACTCCGGCTGCAGCCGCTGTGCGGTTTTCCCCTCCAGCATGGCGATCTCGTCCTCCGGCGCAGGGTAGCCGATCGACAGCCGCATCATGAAGCGGTCAAGCTGCGCTTCCGGCAGCGGGTACGTACCGTCGTCGCGCAGCGGGTTTTGCGTCGCGAGCAGCATAAACGGCCTCGGCAGCGGCCTCGTTTCCCCGTCCGCAGACACGCTCCGCTCCTCCATCGCCTCGAGCAGCGCGGATTGCGTGCGGGGCGGCGTCCGGTTGATCTCGTCGGCGAGCACGACATTCGCCATCAAGGGGCCCTGCCGAAAAACAAGCTCGCCCCGCTTCCCGTCCCATACCATGCCGCCAACCACGTCGGCAGGCTGCATATCCGATGTAAATTGAATGCGGCGGAATTCGCCTCCCATCACCCGGGCGATCGCGCGCACGAGAAGCGTTTTGCCGACTCCGGGCACGTCCTCCAGCAGCACATGACCGCCTGCCAGCAGGGCGCTGAACACTTGCGACACCACCTCGCTCTTGCCAAGCAGCACGCTGTTCACCCTCGACATCATGAGCTGCAGCGATTGCTGCGCCGCCTCCGGCCACATATCCTGCTTATGCATATCCTCCATCTCGGCTAACCTGGGGCTGTACGTCTCCGCCATTTGCTTCGGTATCATTTGCGCTTCATCTCCTACTCTTTCAACCTATGAATTCCATAGTTGATAGTTTCGCCAGACAAAGCCATGTTTACACCTCCGCCGCGCAACATTCCCCGCAGCATTGCGGCATAATGTGCGGTACCTGTTACCTCTCTTCCCTGTCATTTTCGCTAAATGCGTACCATGTGCGGTACCTGTTACCTCTCTTCCTGTCATTTTCGCCAAATGCGCTCCATGTGCGGTACCTGTTACCTCTCTTCCTGTCATTTTCGCCAAATGCGCTCCATGTGCGGTACCTGTTACCTCTCTTCCTGTCATTTACGCTAAATGCGCTCCATGTGCGGTACCTGTTACCTCTCATTGCTCCTACCTTTGAAGCTACTCATAGACGAAAAGCCTCCGTTTCCGCCGAAACAGTAGTTCGCAAGGCTAAATTTACGCGGGTAGGCGACGGAAAGCGCGAAAGAGGTGCTCTACAAGCTCCTCTTGACCTCAATACCGCCGGAAGTCGCCAATTTGGTGCTCCACAAGCTCCTCTTGACCGCAGAACCGTCGGATGTTGCCAATGTGGTGCTCTACAAGCACCTCTCAGCTGCAAAACCGACGGAAGTCGCCAATGTGGTGCTCCACAAGCTCCTCTTGACCTCAAAACCGCCAGAGGTTTCCAATGTAGTGCTCCACAAGCACCTCATTGACCTCAAATCCGACGGAAGTCGCCAATGTGGTGCTCCACAAGCTCCTCTTGACCTCAAATCCGACGGAAGTCATCCAATGTGGTGCTCCACAAGCTCCTCTTTACCGCAAAACCGCCGGATGTCATCCAATGTGGTGCTCCACAAGCACCTCTTGACCTCAAAACCGACGGATGTTATCCAATGTGGTACTTCACAAGCACCTCTTGACCTCAAATCCGACGGAAAACCGCCGTTGCCGCCGAAAGAGGTGCTTCCAGCACCGCTTTCAGGCAACAAAAAAGGACCCCTTGATAACCAAGGAGTCCTCACTTCTCCAATTCCAGCTACAGCGCCTGCACCGCAGCCAGCACCTCGCTTACATGCCCCTTCACGCGCAAATTGCGCCATTCCCGCACAAGCTTGCCTTTCTCGTCGATGAGAAAGGTCGAGCGGACAAGTCCCATATACTCGCGGCCGTAGAGCTTCTTCATCTGCCACACGCCGTAAAGCTCGCACACACGGTGCTCCGGGTCGGCTAGCAGCTCATAGGGCAGCTCGTATTTCTCCGCGAAGCGCTCATGCGTCTTGACATCGTCGATGCTGATTCCGAGCACGACCGTATTATAGGCGCCGAAGGCCGCATACGAATCGCGAAAATCGCACGACTCCTGCGTGCATGCCGGCGTCAAATCCTTCGGATAGAAGAAGATGACGACCTTCTTGCCCGCAAATTGACTTAGGCTGACTTCCCGGCCGCCTAAGGACGGCAGGGTAAAGTCGGGCGCTTTTTTGCCTACGATTGCTTTTGCTTTAATCGCTCTTGCCATGTTCGACTTCCTCCTCGATTAAGATCCGGCGCCCCGGTACCGCTTCACGCCATGATTCCAGATCGTAAGGCCGATCGCGAGCACGACGGCACCGACCACCGGCGTCAGCAGCGCAAGCGACGACAAGCCCTCATGATCCTTATCCAGGAAATAGGAAGCCGGAATCACGCCCACGAACGCGAAAGGAAGCAGCCACGTCAGCAGGAAACGGATGATTTTATTATAGATGTTGACCGGGTAACGCCCATAGTTCGAAATATTGTACATCAGCGGCAAAATGCCCGTTGGCGCATCCGAGTAGAACGAGATTGCCGTCAGCGAAGTAAACAATCCCGCATAGATCAGCACCGAGCCGACCGTGAACACAGCCATCATCAAGACATCCATCAGATTGAACGCGAGCCCGAGGTCCCCCCAGCTAATCACCATGATGATGAGTCCGACAAGCGAGCCGAACAGGGACGGCGGGTCGAGATTTTCGAGCAGCACCTGGTACAGGTTGTAGGCCGGCCGCGTCAGCACGCGATCCATTTCGCCTTTCACGATATAGCGCTCGCTAAAATTCCAAATATTGAAGAACGCCCCGAAAAGCCCGGCCGGGACCATGAAATAACCATAGACGAAGATAACCTCCGCCTCCGACCAGCCGCCGAGCGAAGGCGTATGCTGGAACACGATCAGAATGAAGATGAGATTGATCCCTTGAAACAGAAGATCGGATAAGAGCTCCACCCAGAAATCCGCCCGGTAGGTCAGCTTTGTTTTCGCATAGTTCTTGATATATTCCATTGCAAGCGACCAGTAAAACACCGCCATCACCCTCCTTGCACGAACAGCCTGGTCCTTGCCTGACGCCATACCCATGCGATCGGGATGATCAAGACGAAGAACCAGATCAGTTGAATGCCGAATACTTGCCACACCTCATCGCCGGACGTACGGCCCGTGAACACGGAGCTTGGCAGATACGTAATCGCCTGAAAAGGCAGCCATTTCATCGTCACGGCAAGCCAGCCCGGGAAGAACGAAATCGGCACGATAACGCCGGAGAACAGGTCGACGACGACGCGCTTCATGCGCAGCATACCTTCGTTGTTTTCCACGAAGAAGGCGAACAAGCCGACGAGCATGTTGATCTGGGTGTTGATCAAGAAGCTGAACAGCAGCATGACGACATAGATGCCCCACACGCCCGGATCGGTCGGCAGCTTCACCGGGAAGATCAGACAGACGATAGCGAGGCCCGGCCCCATGAACAGCAGCAGGCGGAACAGCCCTTCGCCGAACCCCTGCATCAACTTCACGAACAAATAATTATAGGGCCGTATGAATTGAATGGCGACGCTGCCGTCCCGGATTTCGTTTGCGATTTCGCGATCCAGGTTATTGAAGTAAAAGGCCCTCGCCATCCAGGAGACCGCCACATAGGTCGTCATTTGGGCCAGCGTGAATCCGGCCAACAGCTTCTGCTCGCCGTAAATCGCTTCCCACAGAAAATAATAAGCTCCGATATTGATCGTATATATAACAATGCCGCTGTAATAGTTCACGCGGTAAGCGAGCATCATGAGAAACCGGATACGGATAAGATCGAGATAAGCGCTTGTCATTACGGCTTCTTCACCTCTTCGGAGGCTGCGGCTACCGGCACTTCGCTGGCGGCGTCGACGGACTCTGCCGACTGCGCGCTCAGCTTCTCGGCCGCTTCGCTCGAAGCCGAGCCGGACTGGTAAATTTCACGGACGATATCATCGGTGTTCGTCTCCATGATCTTGATATCGCGGATGTCCGCTCTGCTGCCAACGACGCGGGCAAGCGCATCCGATACGTTCACCTCGTTCGGCAGCCACATCGTAGCGGTCAGCTCGTTATCGATGGTCCAGTTCACGCCGTGAAGGCCCTCGGTCAACTGTATCAGCACATTCAGCGGCGGCAGCTCGCCGAATTGGAACTGCAGCTCGCGGCCCTTGCTCCATCTGGACTTCAGCTCATCCAAGCCGCCGTCATAAATAATCCGCCCGTCATCCAGCATGATCACGCGGGAGCATAGCGCTTCGATGTCTTGCAGGTCATGCGTTGTGAGCAGGATGGTCGTCCCATGCTCGCGGTTGATCTTTTTCAAAAACTCCCGGATTTCCGTCTTCACGACGATATCCAGACCGATGGTCGGCTCATCGAGGAACAAAATCGACGGATTGTGCAGCAGTGACGCAACAAGCTCGCAGCGCATCCGCTGTCCGAGACTTAGCTTTCTTACGGGACGGTTAAGCAAGTCACCGAGATGCAGGCGTTCCACCAATTCATCAAGCCGGGCACGAAACTCCGCTTCCGGTACCCGGTACACTTTGCGAAGCAGCTGAAACGACTCAATGACGCCGATGTCCCACCACAGCTGACTGCGCTGGCCGAATACGACGCCGATTCCGCGCACGAACTTTTCCCGCTCTTTGTAAGGAACGAAGCCGTTTACTTTGATCTGACCTGAAGTCGGCACCAGAATGCCCGTCAGCATTTTGATCGTCGTCGATTTTCCCGCGCCGTTCTCGCCTATATAGCCGCAAATTTCGCCCTTCGGGATTTGAAAGGTGATATCTTTCACGGCCGTAATTTGGTTGTATTCCCGTTTGAACAGATCCTTGATCGCGCCGCCTAGTCCTTCTCGGTTTTTCTGCACCTGAAACTGTTTCCGCAAATCTCTTACATCTATCGCCAACATGGAATGTGCCAAGCTCCTCTCCTCGTGCTTTCATTCGACATTTCCTGGGGAATAACTTCCTTATTCGTTTCTATCAGATAAAACTTGCTTCTCTACGACAAACCATTTTATAATTTTATGATATGTAATGCTATAGTGAATTTATCATCCATGGTCACTCATCCCTACTCGATCGTAAGCTTAGTAGGCCTCATACCCTTATTTCCGAGCCGGATTGAGTTTCCTCATCCGCAGCCGGACCTATTACAAGGAGGAACAGAACGCAATGGCACGTTCACAACAACATAATAAAAAGAAAAAGCCGTGGAAATGGGCACTCTTAGGTGTAGCCGTCGCGGCAGCCGCAGTGATCGGATTTTTCGTTTACCAAGGCGTCGGCGTCTATAATGGTCTTGAAGACTTCAGCAAACCGCAGGAAGAATCCCGTTTCGGACAATTCGAACAGGTCGAAGCCGAGAAGCCGCCGGAGTGGGAAGGCACCGAACGCGTCAACATCCTCGTCATGGGCGGCGACAACCGCGGCCTCAAGAAGAGCGAAACCGCACGTTCCGACTCCATGATGGTACTGTCGGTCGATCCGTTGACGAAGAAGGCGCACGTGTTCTCCGTGCTGCGAGATACGTACGTGGAGATTGAAGGGCACGGCGAAGGCCGAATCAATACGGCTTTGGCGCTCGGCGGCCCGAACTTGGCGATGAAGACGATCGGCGGCCTGCTTGGCCTCGATATCCAGTATTATGTGTATACGGACTTTGAAGGATTCAAATCGCTTATCGACGCGATCGGCGGCATCCAGAATTTCGAAGTCGAGAAAAACATGAACTATGTCGATAATGCTGACGGCAACCGCTATGACATTCACTTGAAGAAGGGCATTCAAGATTTGGACGGAACTAAGGCGCTGCAATACGTCCGCTTCCGCCACGATGCGATGAGCGACTTCACCCGCACCGAACGCCAGCGCAAGCTGCTGGACGCCGTAGCGGAGAAGATGAAGAGCGGATGGAACCTTCTGAAAATGAAAAAAATCGTGGACAGCATCCAGCCTTATGTAGAATCCAACATTGAAGTTTCCGATATGCTCAAGCTCGCGCAGCTTGGCGTTCAGACTCACATTGCCGGCCAAGCTCAAGTGCCTCCTATGGAACTGATCGGCGATAAGAAAGAGGGCGGCGCGTCCGTACTGGCGGTAAGCGACGAATCCGATCTTCTGCAATTTATTCAGGATGAGCTTTTGAAGGACACGACCGTCCCTGCAGTCGCGGGCGGCACCGATTCGACCGGCGGCACCGGCACGAATTCGAATACTGCAGGTACTGGCGATAACAACAACTCCGGTACGAATGCGAGCGGGAATACCGCTAACGGCAGCAAATAAAGACTGGCAAGAGGGTGGATGAACCAAACCGGTTCGTTCACCCTCTCTTTGTTGTGCTGGCATCGGATTCGGGGGTACAATAAGGTATTCGTGTTTAAGCATCGCCTAATTTTGAGGAGGTTCCACCATGTCCATTCAACGTCCGCGCTCGGAGCAGCTGTATGCCGAAGCGCTTGAACATATCGTCGGCGGCGTCAACAGCCCTTCCCGTTCGTTTAAAGCGGTTGGCGGCGGGGCGCCGGTCTTTATGAAACGCGCGCAAGGCGCGCATTTCTGGGATGTCGACGACCATCGCTACATCGATTATTTATGCGCCTACGGCCCGATCATTACGGGTCACGCGCATCCGCATATTACGGAAGCGATCACCTGCGCCGCCGCAAACGGCACGCTGTACGGCACGCCGACGGAGTTTGAGATTCTGCTGGCCCGCATGTTGAAGGAAGCGATCCCGTCCATGGACAAGGTCCGGTTCGTCAACTCCGGCACCGAAGCCGTCATGACGACGATCCGCGTTGCCCGCGCCTATACGAAACGCAGCAAAATCATCAAATTCGCCGGCTGCTACCACGGCCATTCCGATTTGGTGCTCGTTGCGGCCGGCTCCGGCCCTTCCACGCTCGGCATTCCCGACAGCGCCGGCGTGCCGGGCAGCATCGCCAGCGAAGTCATAACCGTCCCGTTCAATGACCTGGACGGCTTGCGGGTAGCGCTCGAAACCTTCGGGAACGACGTTGCCGCTGTCATGGTCGAACCGATCGTCGGCAATTTCGGCATGGTGATGCCGAAGCCGGGCTTCCTGGAAGGGCTGTGCAAGATGGCCCGCGAAGCCGGGGCTCTCGTCATTTACGATGAAGTCATCAGCGCCTTCCGCTTCCATTACGGCAGCGCGCAAACCTACAGCGCCTTCTCGGATCATGCCGCGATCGAGCCGGATCTGACGGCGCTCGGCAAAATCATCGGCGGCGGTCTGCCGATCGGCGCTTACGGCGGACGCAAGCAGGTAATGGACCAGGTAGCGCCGCTCGGTCCTGCTTATCAGGCCGGCACGATGGCAGGCAACCCGGCGTCCATCTCGGCAGGCATCGCCTGCCTGGAGGTGCTCCGTGAGCCGGGCGTTTACGAGCGCATGGATGCGCAGGCCGCAAGGCTGGCAGACGCGCTGCAAGCGTCGGCGGACAAGAACGGCATTCCGCTGACCATCAACCGGATCCGCGGCTCCTTCTCCGCCCATTTCTGCGATCATCCCGTCACGAATTACGACGAAGCGCAGGATACGGACGGTGAGCGGTTCGGCCAATTTTTCCGCCTCATGCTGGATCAAGGCATCTGCCTTGCGCCGTCCAAGTACGAAGCGTGGTTCCTGACCACCGCGCATACCGATGAAGACATTGACGCTACGATAGCTGCGGCCGAGAACGCTTTTGCCGCTATGGTGCGGTGAGAATGAATAGCTTAGGAAACATCCGCTGCACGGGCTGATCACGGTTCCGGTCGCTGTTGTACTCAGATTTCCGTGAATTTCAACCTAGAGGGTGAAATCTGAGTACAAAGGATGAATGATTTGCGCGGCTAGCGCCATGCAAATCATTCATCCGAGGCAATCGACCACTAACGTTTCTCCACCATGATCGCCCGCTCCGCTCCTGTTCCACGCTATTTTTTATTTAAACAAAAAAGGCAGAGCCGGATGCCCATCATCCGGCTCTTCTTCGATTTCCCATACATTATCTACTATGTCATGACAGCAACCACAACTACGATAATCACCGGAATGGCGATCAACGCCGCAAACGCCAGCCAGCCTGCCGGCCTGCCAAAATTAATCGTCCACCCGATGCCATACTTCTTCGGCACAAATACCGCCGGGTCTTGCGGGTTATAGTAGATGCCGCCGGCTAGCCAGCGTCCTTCGCCGTTGTCCCCCTCTTGCGAAAGGCCGAGGCGCTTCACAATCAGAACCAGTGCCGCGGTCGCCGCAATGATGAAGATGAACAGCGTTATCGTTACCGCCATAATCAGCTCCCGCGGCCAGCCATACAGCGTCGTTGCTTGTACCATGCTGAAATAGACGATCAGAGCAAGAGACAGTCCATAGAGAAAGACGCTGTTTACATAGCGGAAATAGCGGAACTGCCGCTTTTTCTCGTCCGTCATCTCCGCTCCCGCGCCTTGCTCGGCCTGTTTTACGACGAAGCTCGCCCCCATGAGCACCGCCAGCAGAAACAGCTGAATGAGGTTGAACAGAAACACCGTTCCCCAGCTCTTCTCCGCATAGCGGTCGGGGCGAAAAGCAATATCGTAATGCACGGCAAGCTCCGCCGGTATTCGCTCCCACATTAGCGAAGCGGCAATCGACGACACCGCTATGAGCGCAGCCTGAAGGATATACCAGCGGGCCGAAATCGATTCTTTCTGCCTTGCCATCGTCATTCCAGCGAATCTCCCATCCTCGTTAAATCGCTCCGGTAAATGCTGATGCACGCTTTGCTGAATTCCGCTTCCGACATCCCTCTCGCTCTTCCCTCGACCGCCAGTATGCGCAGCTGCTTCGTTAGCCGGTCCAAATACCCTTCCGTCACGCGCGGCATCTCGCTTGGCGCCGGTACGAGCACGCCTAGCCTGCCGTCATAGCGCTCCTGCAAAAAACCTTCATCCATTAGCATATTGTAAGCTTTATGAACAATCGTCGATTTGACGCGCAAAGCGGAAGCCAGCTTTTTTGCCGAAGGCAGCGTCTTGCCCGGCTTCAGCGAGCCAGAAGCGACGCCCGCTATGATCTGGTGCGCAATCTGTTCGTGTAGCGGTATATCTCCGTATACATCCAGCTCTATAAACATGCTGCCCGCCTCCCCCATATGAAAGCATAGTCTACGCTATCATATGCAAAAGAACGCCTCTTCTCCCATCTTCGTTAGACGGTTGCAGAGGCGTTTCTTCTTCAGCTGTTTGATTCCGCTTGCTGGAGCGCGTTCAAGAACTCGTCATGAATGCGGCCGTTCGAGGCTGCGACATGGCGCACGCCCAGATCGTACGGGCTTCCTTTAACATCCGTTACGCGGCCGCCGGATTCTTCAATGAGCAGCGAGCCCGCCGCTATATCCCACGCGTTCAGCCCGATCTCCCAGAACCCGCTAAGCCGGCCGGCCGCGACATAAGCCAAATGCAGCGCCGCGGATCCGCCGGAGCGGACGTTCCGCACCTGCGGCACGAGAGCTTGCAGCCCTTTCATATTGAGCGGCAGCGCAAAAGTCTGATCGGCCGGGAAGCCGGTTGCGATCAAACTATCGCGCAGCGCTTCCTCTTGCGATACGTTCATGCGGCGCCCGCGCACGTACGCGCCCTTGCCTTTCTCCGCGACGAACAGTTCATCCCGGATCGGGTCATATACCACCCCGACGATGACCTCGCCTCTATGGGCGAGCGCGATCGATACCGAGAAGAACGGGAAGCTGTGCACGAAATTCGTCGTACCGTCGAGCGGGTCGACGATCCACAAATATTCCGCGTCCCTCACGCTTTGCAGCGCCCGGTCCGACGCCTCCGGCCCCGGCTGCACGCCTTCTTCCCCCAGAAACGAATGGTGAGGAAAATGCGTCATCACCAGGTTGCGAATCATCGCCTCCGCGCCTTTGTCCACTTCCGTGACAAGGTCCTGCGCGGAATATTTTAACGACAGGCTTGTATGGTTGCCAAGCTTCGTCTTTATCCATTCTCCAGCCTTGGCCGCGCAATTGATCGCGACCGCGGTAAAGCTCTTGCCTCCGATAACCTGCTCACTCATGGATCAACCACGCCACTTTCGTATGAGTTCATTTAAAACCTCTTCGTACTTTACGATATCTTGCGGACAAAGTTTCGCTACCTGCGAAATCGTAACAAATTAGACTTATCCTATTTTACTCTATATCGCTATAGGTTTACCACTTTTTGCTGAAGCAAAAAGGCGATCTCCTACAGGAGAGACCGCCTTCATGATCCGCACTCTTTTCAATCGTTCTATCTATGCCCCAACGATGTTATATCCGTTATCAACGTAAATAATCTCGCCCGTAATTCCGCGGGACAGATGGCTCATCAAGAACATCGCCGTATCGCCCACTTCTGCCGCATCGGTCGTTTTGCGAAGCGGCGACTTCTCTTCCACTTGGCGCAAAATGGAGTTGAAATCCTTGATCCCCTTGGCAGCCAGCGTCCGGATCGGACCGGCCGAGATGGCGTTAACGCGAATGTTATACTGTCCAAGATCCGCTGCCAGATAACGAACCGACGCTTCCAGCGCCGCCTTGGCCACGCCCATGACATTGTAGTTGCGAAGCGCGCGCTCGGCGCCGAGGTAAGTCATCGTCATGATGCTTCCGCCTTCCGTCATCAGCGGATAGATGCGCTGCGCTACAGCCGTCAGCGAGTAAGCGCTAATGTCTTGCGCAAGCGCGTAGCCCGCACGGGACGTATCGACGAACATGCCGTCAAGCTCTTCCGATTTCGCGAACGCGATGCTGTGTACCAGGCCGTGCAGCACGCCGAACGATTCTTTCAATTGGCCGGCAAGCGAATCGATATCCGCATCGTCCGTAACGTTGCACTTCAAGAACTGCGAGCCCGGAATCGTCTCCGCCAGCTTGCGCACCCGTTCCTCCACGCGCTCGTTCTCATATGTAAAAGCTAGACGAGCCCCTTGAGCCGCCAGCGACTGGGCAATCGCCCAAGCAATGCTCCGATCATTCGCTACACCCATGACAAGCACATTTTTACCCGCTAATAATCCGTTCATCGTTTCACGATCCTCTCCAAGTTTTGGTGTGATCCATGATGGTTGACTAGGGTGTCCGTATTGAGACCATATCTGAAATGATAGCGCTTCCTTAACCAAAAATAACCCAAGGGAAGGAAAAGATCAAGCTTTTCCTGTCCCTCAGGTTATCTCTATGCTGCCGCCGTCGATGACACGGATTCCCGCACCTTCCGCCTCTAGCCGGCGCATGTCCGCCATCAGCTGCAGCAGCGCCGCATCTTTCTGCTTCGCCTCGATCATGACGTCGAGCCGGTCGGTCGAACCGGCGATCTCGCGCAGAAACCGCAGCAGCGGCCCGACCTCGACCAGATCGGCATGGCCGCGAGGATCTCTCTCGCTCTTCGGACTCGACACATGCAGCTTCGGAGGCAGCGCAAGCGGCTGCCCGTCCGGGCCTGTCCAGGTGCGCAGAATGCGCGGCCACAGATCGCCGTAGAGCGTGCCGTCCGTCTCGCCGCCGTCATTGACGGCATGATGGTGAATATCGAGCACCATGGGTACGTGGACCGCTTCGGCTGCGCCGAGCGTTTCGCGGACCGTAAACGTTTTATCGTCATTTTCCAATGTAATCCGATTGCGCAGCCGCGGCTCCAGCTCCCTGAACTGGCGCACAAACCGCTCCGCCGAGCCGGCTTTATCCCCGTATGCGCCGCCGACATGGATATTGCACTTGGCAGCCGATTCGTCCAGCCCCATATGCTCCAGCATCGTTACGTGATAGGTCAAGTCCTCCTTGGACTTGGCCAGCACCTCCGGGCGAGGCGTGCTGAACACGCAGAAATGATCGGGATGGAAGGAGAGCCGCATCCCCTTCTCCTTCGCATACCGGCCGATCTCGGCCATGGCTTCCTCGAGCGGCGGATACGGATTCCAGCCTTTCAGCGCATCGTGCGTCGCAAGCGGGATGACCTTCGATGTCATGCGGTAGACGAAGACATCGTGATGGACGCAGTGCTTCATCAGGCGGAGCGTCGTGCGCAGGTTATCCTCCGCGATCCGCTCCAGCCTGCGGAGCGCCGCCTCGCGGTCGTCCAGCTTGGAAAATGTCGCATACGTCATCGTCCGCGACGGAGAAGCGTTCTCCAGCATGACGCTCATGGCCACGAAGCCGAAGCGGACAATCATGCCTGCTCTCCGAAGAACATTTCGTACGCAAGCGCCGTCTGCACGCGCGCCTCTTCCTCCGTCAGCTTCCGGACAAGCTCCATCTCCACTTCCGTCACTTCTTCGCCTTGAAAATTAATTTCCGCGATCGATACGAGAATTTTCACGATGGCGATCGCTTCGTTATCCGGCGTGTACGCGATGACCTTCTGGCCGGTCGGGAAGACGCGGAAGCCGCTCTTGACCATTTTGCCGCGGCCGTATTCCAGCAGCTCGTACAGCTCCTGCTTCGACTTGAACTTGCATACGGAGTTAAACTCGGTTTGGAATCCCATGAACAAACCTCCCTGAAATTAGTATCCTTCTGCTAACCGGACAAGCCGCGTGCGAAAAAAAACGGGGAAACCGGCGCTACGCCGGGTTTCCACCGCTGTAATCGATCAGCTGCTTATCGGCATGGCGCTCGATCGCGAGCGCGATCAGCGTGTCGAGCAGTTCGGCGTACGACACGCCGCTTTCCTTCCACATCAGCGGATACATGCTGTACGGCGTGAAGCCCGGCATCGTGTTCACTTCGTTGATGAACAGCTGACCATCCTCCTTGCGCAGGAAGAAGTCGACGCGCGAGAGGCCTGATCCGTCGATCGCCTGGAACGCGCGCAACGCCATTTCGCGGACTGATTCCGACACTTCGGCCGAAATGTTCGCCGGGATGTGCATCATCGACTTCCCGTCGATGTACTTCGCTTTATAGTCATAGAACTCGCTCGAAGACGTAATTTCTCCAACCACCGAAGCGCGAGGCTCGTCGTTGCCAAGAACGCTAACTTCGATTTCGCGCGCATCGATGAACTCTTCGACGATGACCTTGCGGTCGAAGTGAAGCGCGTAATCGACGGCCGCGATAAGCTCATCTCGATTGCGGGCTTTGGAGATCCCTACGCTCGAGCCGAGATTCGCCGGCTTAATGAAGCATGGGTAGCCGAGCGCGACTTCGATTTCCATAATGTAATAGTCAGAATCCTTCAGCCACTGCGTGCGGTTGAAATAACGGAACAGGCATTGCGGCAGCCCTTCCTGCGCAAATACCTTCTTCATCGTGATTTTATCCATCCCGACCGCCGAAGCCAGAACGCCCGCTCCGACATAAGGGATATTCGCCATCTCGAGCAGCCCTTGGATGGTGCCGTCCTCACCGAACGTACCGTGCAGCAGCGGGAATACGACGTCAATCTGAGCATCGTCCACGCCTTCAACGGGCTGAGCGGAAGATAAGGCAGAAATGGTCACCTCGGCCGGCAGCGAAGAAATCGAAGCCGCTGCCGGGTCCTCCGCTTGCGCGCCGAAAACAGGCATCAACGCGTCGGTGCCGATAATCGCGTCATCGCCGGCCAGCCGCAGCTGCTCTAGGCCGCTTGGCGGCGCAAGCAGCGTATCGCCTGCGCGCCACTCGCCTTCTTTTGAAATATAGAAAGGTTTAATTTCGTATTGGGTGTAGTCAAAAGCTTTCATGACCGCTAGAGCGGTTTGCAATGAGACTTCGTGCTCGCCCGAGCGTCCCCCGTAAACAAGTCCTACGCGCACTTTCTCCCCCATAATTCAATCCTCCGGTTATGTTAAAATTCCCACGCTTATGGGTCGCCATACTAGCCTTGGTTCGAAGCGCACTTAAAACTCATCCGCAAGATGAAAAAAACGGTATTTCGTTTGCTCCGTCCATGCGTAGGAATCCTGATAATCCCAGTAGCGGTGACGGCTTGCAACCGTATTGGCATTCACAAGCGGCATGCCGGCAGCGTCGAATGCAGTAACAATCGTGCTGTGCTGGAAGCGGTTATCGCCGCTCCAGTCATAAGTGATCACATCGCCAAGGGCAAGCTGATCGGCGGATTCGACTACCGTCGCTCTCAGAGAAGAGCCGCGAGGAGCCGACAAATAATTCTTCAGCGCATTGGATACAGCCCAGCTGTAGCTCCAATTTTCTCGTTTGCCGCTGAAGCCGCGATACCACCAGCCCGAATCCCTTTTACCAGTATAGTTCATCGGTGCGCTGCCTGCAAAGATACATTGGGAGACGTAGTTCGTGCAATTCACCTCGAAATTTTCGTAAGCCGGGTTAGGTTCGTTCCACCAGCGGTCGGCGTAAGCGGCGGCCAAATCCCGCCGATAACGGACGCCGGCGCGGCTATGTTTTAAAAACGGCAAAACATCATAATTTATATAAGGTATGGACTGCTGCTTGCTCCCTTCGGAAGCCTCATGTTCCTGCATTAGCTCTGCGGCCATAGCGGCATCGGACAAGCTGTAGCGCGGACGGCGCTCCAAGACGATCGGCTCGACGCGGGAGATAATATAGCCGTCCCCCTCTGCGCTAAGCCAGAGCCGTTCCCGGTCGCAGCGCTCTTCCGTGTAAGTGCGGCCGTTATGGTCGATGGTTCGTTTGATGCGAAGCTCAATCAGCACCGCAACCTCCGACTTCGAGCCCGACTCGCTGATGCGGATCAGCTCGGCGTTCGTTTCGCTGCGCGACGGCAATGCGCCCCGGAGCAGCTCCTGCTCTCGCAGCCGGTCAAGCCGCTGTGCAAACCGGTTCAAATGATCCTCGTCGCGGATAATCTCTTCGAAAGGCGGCGCGTATCGGTCAATTTCAGCCTGATTGTACAGCTTCACATACCGGTGCACGGCAGCCTTCCAGCCTTTCTGCTGATCCTGCTGCGCCTGCGGAGCTGCTGACGACGATTGAGACGCAGACCCGTTGCTGCGGCTCGGCTTTCCCGCGCTTCTCGTTCCCGCTCCCGACAGCGTGGCCCGGCTTTGCACCGTTCCTTTTCCAAGGCTTGCTCCTTTGTTGGTTCCGACCCTTATTCGCGTTCGCGGCACGCTTCATCCCTCCCAGTGTACGCCATAACCCGATAAAGTTGGTTCATTATATGAGCAGGCGGGCGAATTCATGTAAAATGGGCGAAACATCTTCCCCATAAGGTGATATTTGCACTTTCTAAATGAGCGAAAAACCGCTATACTTAGGGTATCAAATGTTTTTTGAAATCGTGTTTCACACAGTGAAACCACAACAAGATTATGGATGCCAAGGAGGCGCGAAGTGCAATGACTAAGCAAAACGATTATTCCGTTCGCGAATCGCTTGAAGTCGGCGGTAAGTCTTACGCTTACTACCGTCTGGGCGGGCTGGAAGAGCAAGGCCTGGGTAAGATCTCGAAGCTCCCTTTCTCCATTAAGGTGCTTCTTGAAGCAGCCGTTCGTCAATTCGACGGCCGCGCAATTACGAAAGATCACGTCAAGCAGCTGACAACATGGGCTGACGGCCGTGAAGACAAAGAAATTCCATTCATCCCTGCGCGTATCGTTCTGCAGGACTTCACCGGCGTACCGGTTGTCGTAGACCTTGCGGCAATGCGCGACACCGTGAAGAAATCGGGCGGCGACCCGAAGCAAATCAACCCGCTCGTACCGGTTGACCTGGTTATCGACCACTCGGTCATGGTCGACACGTTCGGTACGCCTGATGCGCTTGAGTACAACACGAACATCGAGTTCAAACGCAACATGGAGCGCTACCGTTTCCTTCGCTGGGCGCAAACGGCATTCGAGAACTTCCGTGCCGTTCCGCCGGGCACAGGTATCGTTCACCAAGTTAACCTGGAGTACCTGGCATCCGTTGCCGCAACGAAAACAACGGACGGCGAAACCGTCGTGTACCCGGATTCCCTGGTAGGTACGGACTCCCACACAACAATGATCAACGGTCTTGGCGTAGTCGGCTGGGGCGTTGGCGGCATCGAAGCGGAAGCAGGCATGCTCGGACAGCCGCTTTACTTCGTTACTCCTGAAGTTATCGGCTTCCGCCTGACAGGCAGCCTGGCTGAAGGCGCGACTGCAACTGACCTTGCGCTGACGGTAACGCAATTGCTGCGCAAGAAGGGCGTAGTCGGCAAATTCGTAGAGTTCTTCGGTCCTGGTTTGTCCAACATCAGCCTGGCTGACCGTGCAACGGTAGCGAACATGGCTCCGGAGTACGGCGCAACCGTCGGTTTCTTCCCGGTTGACAGCGAAACCTTGAACTTCATGCGCGCTACCGGCCGCGAAGAAGAGCAAATCGCACTTGTAGAAGCTTACTATAAAGCACAAGGCATGTTCCGCACCGACGATACGCCGGAGCCTACGTTCTCCGATATCGTTGAGCTGGATCTGTCCACAATCGTTCCATCCCTCGCAGGTCCGAAGCGTCCGCAAGACCGCGTTGAGCTGACTTCCATGAAGGAAGCGTTCAACAGCATCATTCGCACGCCGATCGACAAAGGCGGCTACGGTCTGGACGACAGCAAGATCGAAGAAGTCGTTGAAGTGAATCACGCGAACGGCGAAGTGAGCAAAATGGGCACAGGCGCCGTTGTCATCGCGGCAATCACGTCCTGTACGAACACGTCCAACCCAAGCGTTATGCTCGGCGCTGCGCTGGTTGCGAAGAAAGCGGTCGAGCGCGGCCTGAAGAAGCCGGCTTACGTGAAGAGCTCCCTGACGCCGGGTTCCCTGGTCGTTACCGAGTACCTGAAGAAAGCTAACCTGCTGGAATCGCTTGAAGCGCTTGGCTTCCACGTTGCAGGCTACGGCTGCGCAACTTGTATCGGCAACTCCGGTCCGCTTCCGGATGAAGTCAGCAAAGCGATCGCCGATAACGATATGACGGTTGCGGCTGTACTGTCCGGTAACCGTAACTTCGAAGGCCGCGTTCACGCGCAAGTTAAAGCCAACTATCTGGCATCGCCGCCGCTGGTTGTCGCTTACGCGCTGGCAGGCACAGTGAACATCGACCTGTCCTCCGATCCAATCGGCTACGACAGCAGCAACCAGCCGGTATACCTGAAGGACATCTGGCCGACATCCAAAGAAATCGCCGATACGATCGCTCAAGCGATGAGCCCGGAGATGTTCCGCGCGAAATACGAGAACGTATTTACGCAAAACGAGCGTTGGAACGCGATCGACGTACCGACCGGCGAAAGCTACGAGTGGGATGACAAGTCCACTTATATTCAAAATCCGCCATTCTTCGAAGGCCTCGGCTCCGAAGTGGGCGACATTGCCGATATCAAAGGCGCTAACGTGCTTGCGCTGCTTGGCGATTCCGTAACGACGGACCACATCTCGCCAGCGGGCAACATCAAGGCTGACAGCCCGGCCGGCGAATACTTGATCGAGCATGGCGTGGATCGGGTAGACTTCAACTCTTACGGCTCCCGCCGCGGTAACCATGAAGTCATGATGCGCGGCACATTCGCCAACATCCGTATCCGTAACCAAGTGGCTCCGGGCACAGAAGGCGGCGTAACGACTTACTTGCCGAACGGAGAAGTAATGTCGATCTACGACGCATCCATGAAGTATCAAGAAGACGGCAAAAACCTTGTCGTTATCGCAGGCAAAGAGTACGGTACGGGCAGCTCCCGCGACTGGGCGGCGAAAGGCACGTTCCTGCTCGGCGTCAAAGCCGTTATCGCGGAAAGCTTCGAGCGTATCCACCGTTCCAACCTGGTCGGCATGGGCGTGCTTCCGCTGCAGTTCCAACCGGGCGAAAGCTGGAAGACGCTGAACATTACAGGCCGCGAAACATTCGATATCGTGGGTCTGAGCAACGATGTAACGCCTGGTCAAACGGTTCAAGTCGCCGCTACGCGCGAAGACGGTACAACGTTTGAATTCTCGGCGATCGTACGTCTTGACTCGATGGTTGACGTGGATTACTACCGCAACAGCGGTATCCTGCAAACCGTTCTTCGTCAAATGATCGCAGCGAACAACAAATAATCGATCCATGCAAAACGGGTCCGCTCCTCCTTGAGCGGACCCGTTTTTTGTTGATGTATCATAAGACATGCTCCGAGCTTCGGCTTGAGCTTCCTTAAGCTCCGGTGCGTGTTCATGAGATTCTTCTTCTGACGCTCGGCAGGGCAGCGGATGTTCGTGATCTTGCCTCGCGTATACGGCTTTACTGTGACATCGAAACTCAGAAACCGTCTATCATATCGTCCGTGTCCGCTGCCAGCACCGACAACGGCAGGACAATCGCATTGCAGCTTTGTTGTTCTTGCAAAGGCACTCCATCGATTCAACTTGCGGCATGTGCGTAGGTCCATCATCAAGCTATATTGAAACTGAAGGGCTGACGTAGAGGTTCTCAAGCCTTCCGCATACCTCTCACGTCCGATTCCTTCAACGGAATTGACTATTTCATAGTACGGGGAACTCCCCTTAGCGCCCGGCCCGATGTCCGGCCAACTGACGCGCGTACCGCCTTTTCGGGTGCTGGGCGGCCGATTGAAGGTTTTTGCCGGCATCCGGCACGTGGAGCGTGCTCCACAACGATCGTTTTACGGAAACGGTTCGGTCGAGCGGCGGCTTATGGAGCCGACTAGAATCGCTCTTCCGATTCGCTATCCTGTACTATTGTATTTATATGTCACTCGTTTGCTTGTGCGGCTGTCCCTCAAGGCGCATGTTTTGCGCAAAGGGTAATTATTGCATGAAAAAAGTCGAGCTTGGCTAGGCTGCTGCCTGCAAGCTCGACTTTTTCATTTCAGCATGACGCCAAGCCGGCGCGCCGCTTCGATGACGGCGGGCGCTTGGCTGCGCATGATTTCCGGCGTCAGCCGGTTGGCCGGTCCGGACACGGACAGCGCCGCCACCAGCTTACCCGTACGGGAGAAGACCGGCGCCGCGACGGCGGCCGCTCCCTGCTCGCGTTCCTCCACGCTCATCGCATAGCCAAGCCGCTGCCACTCCGCCATCTGCTCCTGGAATTGCTGCCGGTCAAAGGATGGCGGCCAAGAAGCATCCTGCAGCAGCTCCTCGCGTTTGGCCGCTTCCTCGAACGCGATCAGCACTTTGCTGGATGCGCCTACGTACAGCGGCAATCTCACACCGATCGGAGCCACCCGGCGAATGGCCTGTATGCTCTGCACGGCCTGGATCCGAATCCGCTCGTTGCCGTCCCGCAGATAGAGGCTGACGGTCTCGCCCAGCATATCGCGCAGCCGCTCCATCTCCGGCAGCCCGATCACGGCAGGGTCGTCGGCGCCTGACATATTCGCCGACAGCTCCCAAATGCGCAGCCCCAGCTTGTAGCGGTCAGAAGCCGCATCGCGGACGATAAAGCCCCGCTCCTCGAGCGTAGCCAGCATCCGATGGACCGTACTCTTATGCAGACCGACGCTGTCGGCTAGCTCGGTCATCGCCCACTCTTTCTTCTTCGTAAAGCAAAGCAATATATCGAGCGCCCGTTCTACGGCGCGAACCGTTGATTTTCCATCCTCAGCCATTGTCGATTGGCCCCTCCCTAAAGTTTCATAGAGTGAAACTTGGTTACAGCTAGTATACCGTAATGAGGGCTTCCTGGTAAAGCATTCCCTGTTTATTCGCCTTATTTTACAGCCATGTTACAGGACCCTAACAATACGTCGACATACGTTGACAGGCCGCCGCTCACGCCATACGATAGGAACATAGCACTATTTTAAAGCGCTTACAAGCGGTTGTCCGCTTCACCATAATCTTTCAAATAAGGGGGCTTCCACCATGAGTACAACAACGATGACATCTGCACTGCCGGCAGCCGGAGGCCTCACGCCCAGTCTGCTTCCCCCGATCCTTCCCGCGCCGCAAGTCCCTGAACGGTCGCTTGCCGGTACGCGCCGCAAGCATGCAGCGCTTGCCGTTCTATCGGCGCTGGCCGCATTGATGCTGTTCTCCGTGCTCGCCTTTCACGGCTATGTCGCATGGGTCATCGCGCATCCTTATGTGCCGGCGCTCTATTCCAATCCGCAAACGGCGCAAGGCCTAGCTTACAGCGATGTATCCTTCCCGAGCAAGAGCGGACACACAACCGTTCATGGCTGGTACATCCCTGCGGCCGCAGTTGCCGGCTCCGATGCGCAATCCGCCCGGACCGTCGTCTTTAGCCATGGCTACGGGGCCAACCGCGAGGAAACGTGGGTGCCGATGTATGAGCTTGCCGCCCTGCTGAACCGGCTGCATTACAATGTGTTCATGTTTGATTACGGCTACGCTTCATCCGGCGTACGCTCGCCTGCGACCGGCGGGATGGAAGAATCCCAGCAGCTGCTCGCCGCCGTCAGCTACGCCAGATCGCAAGGCGCCGACGAGGTCGTCGTATGGGGCTTCTCCATGGGAGCCGGCACTGCCCTGCAGGCTGCGCTGCAAACCGATGCAACGGACCGGATCGATGCGATGCTGCTCGACAGCCTATTCCTGCCTAGCTCGGAATCGCTCTTCAACAATGTAAGCCAATATATGGACCTGCCAAAATACCCGTCGCTTCCGATCATTGAATGGATGCTGCCTTTCTTTACGGGCGTACACTTCAATCAGCTTCCGGTAGAACGCGTTCTGCAAACGACCTACGAAATGCCGCTCTTCATTATGCATGGTACCGATGACGCGATCGCCTCGGTCGACACCGCCAAGCAGGTGGCCGCCGGGCAGTTTAATTCGCTTTCGCGCGAGTGGATCGTCGAGGGCGGCCAACACGAAATGCTGTTCCGCTCGCGTCCGAAGGAGTATATCCAGCGTGCCGCCTTGTTCCTCAGCCAAGTGGATGCCGCCCGTAATTCCGCCGCTGCCGCGTAACAACAAATAAAGCTCCTCTGCAGGATGCCGCCGGTTCAAGCGGCCTGCCAGAGGAGCTTATTTATTACTGCTTCAGGAGCGATAGAAACTCCGAACGAAGAGCCGCGCTGGTGCGGAAATCGCCGCGTACAGCCGACGTGACCGTCTTGCTGCCCGGCTTCTTCACGCCTCGCGCGCACATGCACAAATGCTCGCCCTCCACGACGACCATCACGCCGTGCGGCTGCAGCACCTCATCCATAATATCGGCGATCTGCGACGTGATGCGCTCCTGCACTTGAAGGCGGCGCGTCACCGCTTCGACCAAACGCGCCAGCTTGCTGAGGCCGGCGATCTTGCCGCTCGGTATGTACCCGATATGCGCTTTCCCGAAGAATGGCGCCATATGGTGCTCGCACTGGCTGTAGTACACGATGTCCCGGACGATGACCAGCTCTTCGTGCTGCTCGTCGAACGTGACGCCAAGCACCTCGCGAGGATCAACCTCGTAGCCGGCGAAAATTTCCTCGTACATTCGCGTAACGCGGGCCGGCGTTTCCAATAGCCCTTCTCGCTCGACGTTCTCGCCGATAAGCGCGAGAATTTCGCGGATATGGTGCTCTATCTTCTCCCGATTCGTTGAAACGGCTGAATTGACGTAATCCTTCTTTCCCGCCATCGTAGCAGCCTCTCCTTTCCCGACAACCGTAGTAGGGCGCAGAACTATCTCCGCTTCCCCGGTCCCTTCATAAATTGCTGGTTCTTCATCATTTGCTGCGCCTTCTGCATTTGTTGGTTATTCATATTGTAGCCCATTTGCTTCGCCATCTTCTTCAGCATTTCCGGATCATTCTGCATCTTCTCCAGCTGCTTGCGCAAGTAGTATACGCCGACGAAGAAGCCGCCGACGGCGCCGACGATGAGCGTAATGATCGAAATAATGACCGTCCACATAGACATGCAATCTCACCTTGTCCTTATTTGTAATTATATTGCAACTTATCATAGCATGAGGGACCGTCTGTTCGCAAACCATGCGAGCGTCAAAAAACAAAGACCCCGTCCGTTTGGACAAGGTCTTTCATCGTTCAAAACTAAGCCGTCGTTTCAAATCAGACCGTCGATGCCGAAATAGACGATTTTGGCGGACCCCCGTTTCGTGAATTCGAGCTCTAGGACTGCGCGGCCGCGATCGTCGTAACGGATACTGACGCCCTCTTGCGTCCAGTGCTCCCGTGAAGGAGCCGATTCCGTGACGTACGTATAGGTTCCGGCCTCGTTCGAGAACGCGACGATCGCTCCCCGTCCGTTCGCGCGGTTAATCTTTTCATAAATCTCGGGACTGCCGCCCGGACTGCCGACGATGACCGGATACGCCTCGGTTATGTCATCCCGTACTTTTTTGTAGCCCGACAGCAGCTCCCCGATCAAATGCACGCCGGAATCGGAGACGGACAGCAGGTCGCCCCAAATGCCGTTCTGTCCTAGAATGAGCGACGCGACGTTCACGATTTGCGAATCCTCGGGATCGTCAGGCAGGTAGTGGGTGAGAAACAAGACGGACGGAATCCATTTGTCGAACGTAAGCGGAGTCCGGCATATCCATGGACGGGCCGCGCCCGGATAGACGAAAATATTGATCCATTTGTCCTCGGGACAAGGGATGTCGTAGTTATGGTAATAAGGACCGTTATTGATTAGAAAATACTTCCCGGAAGACAAAAAGCCGAGCCCGACGTAACGATGTCCCTCCGTAATGTCAAAATCGACGATCGCCTCCGGACAGACGGAGCACAGCCGATCGACGATGTCGGACATCGCCCTGCCGATCGAGAAGGCGTAGCAATCCGCTCTTTCCTCATCGCTGTTGGCCTCGGTGCCGTGATGATGGGATGGATCGGAGCAGCCGTACTGCCCGATGGCGTCCCACTTGAAATAGGTCACGCCGAGCTCTCGGACAAGCCGAATCAATTCATCGGCGAATACTTCCTTGTACTCGCTGACTAAACACATTTTGTAGCTTTTCTCGGTTTCCCATATTTCGCGGGGCTCGTTCTTGCGACCCTGCCACGAAATAATGGACGACTCGCTGCCTTGGAGAATCCGGCTCGTAATGCCCGCGGCAAGCGGGTCGAACCATAGCCCGAGCTTCATGCCGCAGCTGTCGAGCTTCTCTTTTACGCTCTTCAGCCCGTCGCTGAACCGCTGCCTATTCGCTTCCCAATCTCCCGTTTTCACGTACCAGCCTGTATCGATGACGAACACCTCGATGCCCATCCGATGCGCGACGTCGATTTCCGCCAAAATGCGTTCTTCCTTCATCGAGTCCAAATACGTTTTACCGTTCCAAAACTTGTTCCGCTCCTGGAAAGCCCACGTGTTGTAGTAGATGTACGGCTTCCGGCTCTCCGCGTTAGGACTCATCGCATGCAAAACAAAGGAGCGGTAATGCCTCGCAAGCGTCTTTTCATCGCCCTCGATCAGAGCGGCCTGCAGCCAAATCGTTTCGTATTGCCGGCCCCCGCCGATTGGCTGCCCCGTGTAGTAGTTCCCCTTTACCGCTTCCAGTCTGGCATGGCCGCCAGGCTCCAGTTGATACGCAACGTATGCATCCGGTACTTGGGAGCCGTGCTCGTAAGCCGTAAGGATGGCGTGGCCGTCGGACGTTTCTCCAACAAGAATGGGCCCCATCGGGCAAAGCCGGTTCTCGAATGCGCTATCGCGCACCTCGTGTTCCGCGAGAACGAAGCTGTGAAGGAGCTCGTTGAATTCCGATAAACGGACTTCCGTTACCTTCGATGCTTCCTCGAACGAGACAGCCATATACGAAAGCTTGTCTTTGCCGCTCGTCTTGCTAAGGCGGCTGTCAGCATTGGCGCTGCTGATCCTGTATTTGAAACGGAGGACCGGATTGTCGTCGGCTACGCGAACGGTAAGCTGCAACAGGTATCCATCGCTGTCGCTGCCCGCGAAGACATGCTCCGCAACGCCTGGGGAAATCATTGTAGGTCCGTTTGCGTGAGCTAACCGAATGCCGGCAAACGCGCGGACTTTCCCGTCGATTTCAAACGAGGGCGCCTCGATGCCGAGCGTCTTTCCCGTCGATACCAGCTGAATGCCCCATAGAGCGCCGTTGTCTGCTGTTTCTCCGTCCGTAAGCAATCGAAAGAAACGATTTTGTAGTTGTACCTGCATTATTTTCGCATACCTCCATACGGTCGCATCGGAATCATTTCAGCTTCATTCTAGCCGATATGCGATAGAGGAGACATAACATATCTTCGGACAAATATAGTATAATTTCTCCTAGTCAACTTACTAGCGAAATGGGGCTGCGAACTTATTGGCTATTAACATTTATTATTCCTCGAGTATTGGCCAACAGGACCTGGAGGTTATCGAAATCGGCACGCAGCGCTGCGATCCCGGATATCAGGTCGGTCCGTCCGTCCGCGATTTTTATATCCTGCACTACATTCATAGCGGTCAAGGGATGCTGGAAACGGACGGGCAGGAGTACCCGGTGCGGGAAGGCCAGCTATTCCTTGTGTTTCCGCATCGCATTGCGAAATACGCCGCAAACCGCGCTCATCCTTGGCAATACAGCTGGATCGGCTTTCAAGGATGCTTGGCCGAACGGCTGCTGGCCGAGGCGGGTTTTTCCTTCCGCCATCCGGTTGTTGACGGCCGGCAGGAGCGGATCGATACCCTTTTCCGTCATCTATGGCCGGCTCAGCTTCAAGCTAAAGGGACCGAATCGATCTTAACCGGAAGCTTATACAGCTTGCTCGGCGAGCTCGCCGCATTGAACGCGGAAGCCGGAAACGGCGATGCCGTTCAAGATTCGGAGCTGTATACGACCCGCGCCGCAGCCTTTATCACGACCCATTACGCCAGCAAAATCGGCTTGAACGACATCGCCCGCCACGTCGGCTTGGACAGTAAATATCTATGCCGGCTGTTCAATCTGCACCTGCAAACGTCTCCTTACCGCTATCTCATGGACGTGCGCATGCATAACGCCTGCCGGCTCATGAAGCATCCGGAGCTCAGCATCTCCGATATTTCGCGCTCCGTCGGGTATCAAGATCCGTTATTGTTTTCAAGGATGTTCAAGAAGGCTAAGGGCATGTCGCCTGCGGCTTACAGGAAGACGATCGACCGGCAGCAGGCTTGATCGAAAATAAAAGACGCTCCCCCATCTTCCGGGAGAGCGTCTTTCACATGCACAATCGTTTATCCTAACACCTGCTCGATAAAGACCGTCGTGTGCTTCGCCAAATCAATCTCCCGGCTGCCCACGCTGTCACTCGACTCTCGCTCCAATACCCGCACGATCGGCCGGCTAGGCAATCCCCGGTGCTGGCCGACGACAATGCCCGTCTCCTTCGTCGTCAGTCTGACGGAAATGCCGTTCGGATAAATGGAGACGATGCGCATAAACTGCTTCAGCACCTCATGATCGAGACGGGTGCCCGACATCGCCATCAGCTGCTCGCACGCCTCATGCGGCAGCACCGGGGTACCGTCCGGACCGCTGTGCTGGAGCAAATTCTCGTACGTGTTGGCGACCGCCACGATACGGGAGTACAAATGAATCTGATCGCCGTACAAGCCGCGCGGCGCGCCGGTACCGTCAATATGCTCGTGATGCTGGAAAGCCACGTGCGCGATGAGCAAGCTGAATTCCCGTTTCGCCTTCAGCAGCTCGAAGCCTTTCCGCATATGGCTTTTCGGTTCGGCGTCTTCGCCGCCCGCATCCGGTGCGCTCTTGCCGATATCATGCAGCAGCGCGCCGATCGCAAGCTCCTTCAGCTGCACCTGATTCAGATGCAAGCTCACGCCGATCAGAGCCGATATCATGCAGACGTTCATCGCGTGAATATATTCCGCGTTGTCTCTTGTCCGGATTTCATTCAGGTGCACGAGCACCTCGCGGTTGCTCAAGACATCATACAAGAGATCCTCGATCGCAAGGCTGATGGAACGGGAATTCAGGTCTTTGCCGGAGCGGAGCGCATCCATCGTCTCGGACATTTGCCGGATGATGGAGATCTTCGTTTCCTCCGACAGAATTTCATCCTGCTCATCCACTCGGGGCATGCTCGCGTTTTTAATATACACATTAGTTACGCCGATGCGCTTCAAGGTACTGATCATAAATACGGTCAACTGTACATTCGCGGAAAGCAGCACCGTTCCATTGACCGCATAAATCGTCTTTCCGAGAATGTCGCCCGGCTCCACCCGTTCCATGTCGACATATTTCATGCTGTCAAGTCAACCTCTTCCCCTTTATGTCGAAGCCGCTAAGCTCGAGAGGGCGCCCATGATCGCCTCCCGGACCGTTTCATCCTGCTCGCGCAGCTGCGCCGCGCGAAGAGCCTCCGCAGCCGCCTCGCCGCCAATGCGGCCAAGCGACCATGCGGCCGTCGCGCGGAGCTCGAAGCGCGTATCGCCGTGCAGCACCTCCGCGAGATCCGGGATTGCGCTTGCATCCTTGAAATTGCCTAGCGCGATGACCGCGTTGCGCTGGATCGGCTTGCGTCCGCGCCACGCCGAGGAGCTTGCGCCGTATTGCTCCTTGAAGGCCCGATTGCCCATCGTCAGCAGCGGAACGAGCAGCGGCTTCACCTTCTCGTTGTCAGGCATGAGCTCGGGATGATGCGTCGCGTTCTTGCCCTTGTTCTCCGGGCATACGATCTGGCATGTGTCGCACCCGTACAGCCGGTTGCCGATCTTTCGCATCAGTTCGTCCGATACGATGCCCTTCGTCTGCGTGACGAAGGAAATGCAGCGCTGCGAATTCAGCTGTCCCGGACCGACAAGCGCGTCTGTCGGACAAGCGTCGATGCAGGCCGTGCAGCTGCCGCAGCTTTCCGTCACCGGCGCATCCGGCGGCAGCGGCAAATTCGTGATCATCTCGCCGAGGTACACCCAGGAGCCCCATTCCGGCGTAATGATGGAGCAATTGCTGCCGATCCAGCCGATGCCCGCACGCTCCGCCACGGCGCGGTCCGAGAGCGCGCCCGTATCCACCATGCCGAGGAAGCGCCCCTCCGGAACGCGCTCCTGCAGCCAGGCCTCAAGCCGCCTCAGCCGCTCGCGCAGGACGCCGTGATAGTCCTCGCCCCATGCAGAGCGGGACAGTATGCCGCGTCTAGCGCCTGGCTCCGACTTCGGCGGGTCTTGAAGCTTCGACGGATAAGCAACCGCTATGGCGATGATGGACTTCGGATCCTCGAACAGCAGCGAAGGCTCCGTTCTCTTCGCGAGATCCGGCTCTTCGAAACCCGACTCGTAGCCCAGCTCCCGATGGCGCTCCAGCCGCTTCCTAAGTTCGGTGAACGGTGCCGCGGAAGCGATTCCGATTTTGTCTATGCCAAGGCTCGCCGCAGCGTCCTTCATCTCGGCTTTTAACTGTTCCCAGTCGATCTTGTTCATGATTGTTCACTTCCAACTACAAATCGTTTAACTTCGCGATTGGCCAAAGGATGAAATCCGCCCGGCCCATAATCAGCTCCCGCGGCACGGAATGAAACGAGCGGCTGTCGCGGCTCGCATTCTGATGCCGGTTGTCTCCCATGACGAAGTAATGCCCGGCCGCAATTTTATCCGGACCGTAATCCAAATCCTCGATGTCCGTATCCGTATACGGCTCTACGACAAGCTCCCCGTTGCGGTAAAGCTGCCCTTGGCGGATCTCGATCGTGTCGCCCGGCATCCCGACGATCCGTTTCACCAGAAATTCCTTCCGCTCCGCTTCTTGCGAGGGATCCTTCAAGATGACCACGTCACTCAGCTCGGGTGTGCCGACCATGTAGGAAATCTTGTTCACGAACAGCCATTCCTTCTCGTACAAGGTCGGCTCCATGGATTGTCCTTCAACCGTCGAAAGGTTGAAAACAAAATAATGCATGCAGAAGACGACGATGACGGCGATCGCCAGCGTGCGCCCCCAATCGCGCAGCTCTTCGGCCCAAGGAGGCAGCGGCTTCGATTCCTTTCGTGATGCCTCCGTTTTCGCTTTCGGCGCTTTCCTCGAAGAGCCTGTCCGTTTGCGCGGTCCGAATTCCGCACGCTCCGCCTGCTGCGAAGCTTCCGCTCCCGAACCTGAATTGACGTTCATGTGCGCTACACCTCGCCCATTTGTTTGTACCACGCTTCAAAATAAGCCATAACCAGGGCATCATTGAACGGAGCTTGTCCGTGCTCGATCCGCTTCAGCAGCGCATGAAGCCCCTCCATTACTTTTCGGTTAACTTCCTCCGAATAATGATAGGCAACTTTATGCAGCTCATATTCTTCCTGATCCACGACTTGCGCCTTCCCTCCTCGGGGCAAGATAACGTCAAGGTCGTAATCGATGTAGGTGAGTACGTCATTCTTGAAGAAAAGCGGGGAAGCCACGTTGCAGTAGTAGCGGACGCCGTGATCCTCGAGCAAGCCGACCACGTTGAACCACTCGCCGGGGATAAAGAAGGAAACAGCCGGCACCCGGCTGATCCACTGCTTGCCGTCCGCTTCTTGAATCGGGGTTTGGCGGTTAATGAACACATGCATCGATTCCGCGGCATGCTCGCTCGCCAGCAGCTCCGCCGGCACCTGCCAGTTTTCCAGCCACATCCGGTGCAGATGGCCGTTATTTTTGAAGCTCTTGATAACACAAGGACGGTACGTTGTCATAAGCGTAAAACTCCTGTGAGGTACGTTCTTATTATAAGAAAAGCATATCTGTTCGCCAAAATCAATGACGCTGCAGATATGCTTGTCCAGAAATACATATTTATTAGTGCGCTTGTCGATGAACGGATTAACCCGCGACAATGCTAAGTTTTTGAAAGGATCGGAAAAAGTCGGTCGTGGCATAGCCGAGTGATTCATAAAGCGATAGAATCGGCTCGTTATGTTCGTCAGCCGTCACCATGATTTTCGTTACATGCCGCTGCTCGAACCTTCCGCGAAGCGAGCGGATCAATTCTTTGCCAAGCCCGCGGCGTTGATAATTCGGATGCACGGCAATTCGGTAGTAGTACCCTCTGCCTCTGTCGATCGTCCCGATAATGATGCCTGCGATCTCGTTATCGACCTCAGCAACCAAGACGAGCTCGCTGTCCCATGACAGCTGGCGGCCAAATGCCTCCATCGTCTGTTCGTAGCACTCTTGTGACAACACAGTCTCCAGCAGTTCCGTAACGGGCCGATAATCAGCTAATTGGAAGGATCTAACGTCCATAACTTTAAGCTCCTCTTCAAACGCAGTATGGAAATTCGGCAGTGCGCATTCTTTAGGTAAAATTAATAATACGACAAAAAAGGTCGAAATCCTTCTTAAATCTTTAAAAATCCTTAAAAAAGTTGAAAAAACTGCAGATTTCTATTGAAAACGCTTTAAATTAAGCGTTTTCATATCAAGTTCTATTTTACTATATGTCCATATTGCTACGTAATGCACTGATTTTCTCATGAAAACAACTCCGGTAACGTCGTTACCGGAGTTCGTTCTTCCAAATCGCTCATATTCTCTTCAAACAATAGCGGAGTGCATCGCGCCAAGGTCTTAGGTCCTCCAACCCTGCCCTGTCGATCGCGGCATGGCTCATCACTGAATAAGCCGGTCTGGCTGCCGGGCGAGGATATTCCGCCGTTGAGCACGGGTCAACCTTAACGGCGGTGATCCCGGATTCCAGCACGATCGCCTTGGCAAACTCATGCCACGAGCAGCTGCCGCTGTTGCATACGTGGTAGATGCCGTATTTTTCGGTCTGCACTAGCCTGACCAGAAACTCGGCCAAGTCCAGCGTATACGTCGGAGAGCCGATCTGATCGCTTACGACGGTCAGCCGGTCCCGTTCGCGGGCCAGCTTTAAGATTGTTTTGACAAAGTTAGCGCCATACGGTCCATAAACCCAAGAGGTCCGAACGATGTAGCAGCGGTCCAGCAATGCCTGTACCTCCCGCTCCCCCGCCAGCTTCGTTTGACCGTATACCGTTTGCGGATTGGGCTGTTCATCTACGTCATAGGGTTTGCCGCCCTTGCCGTCAAATACATAATCGGTGCTGATGTAACAAAGCTTCGCGCCGAACGCCCTCGCCGCCAAAGCGACGTTTCGCGTCCCGAGCGCATTGATCCGGTATGCTTCGTCCGCATCCGTCTCGGCTTTGTCCACGGCCGTGTAGGCCGCGCAGTGAATGACCGCGTTCGGGCGATGCGCCTCCATTGCCGCGCGGCATTGTTCCGGATTCGTGATGTCCAGCTCGTTTCGTCCAAGGCCGATGATCCGTACGTCCTCTTGAACCTTCAAATGAACGAGCTCCCTGCCGAGCTGGCCCCCCGCGCCTGTCACAAGGATGCTCAACGCGCTCTCTGCCGTCATGGGCAATCGCCTAAATAAGCCCCTGAGCGGATGCGCTCCATCCAGTCTTGTTGGTTCAAGTACCATTGTATCGTCGCCCGGATGCCCGACTCATAGTCATAGTTCGGCTTCCAGCCCAGCTCGTTCCGAATCTTGTCTGCATCGATGGCGTAGCGCCGGTCATGCCCGGGGCGATCCTTCACAAAAGAAATCAGCGATTCCGGCCGGCCCAGCTCCCGAAGGATGGTCGATACCACTTGCAGGTTGCTGCGCTCGTTATTACCGCCGATATTGTAGACCTCGCCGGGCCGTCCCCCATGCAGCACCAGATCGATGGCACGGCAGTGATCCTCGACGTAGAGCCAGTCGCGCACATGAAGTCCGTCACCGTAAACCGGCAGCGGCTGGCCTGCAAGTGCTTTTTGAATCATGACGGGAATCAGCTTCTCCGGAAACTGGTAAGGACCGTAGTTGTTGGAGCAGCGCGTCACATTGATATCCATGCCGAACGTTTCATGATAAGCGCGGGCGATCAAATCTCCTCCGGCCTTGCTGGCGGAATAGGGGCTATTCGGCGCTAGCGGTGTAGATTCGGAGAACAAGCCCGTTGCGCCAAGCGTCCCGTACACCTCGTCCGTCGATACTTGCACGAATTTTGCGGTGCCGTATCGTTTAGCCAAATCAAGCAGCGTTTGCGTACCGAGCACGTTCGTTCTGACGAATATATCCGGTTGGGCGATGCTGCGGTCGACATGCGATTCTGCGGCGAAATTGACGACGGCGTCGATGCCCCCTGCGAACACGGCCTCCAATGCGGCACGGTCGGCAATATCCGCTTGAATGAACGCATAATTCGGATGATCCGAAAGCGACGCTACATTATTTAAATTGCCGGCATACGTAAGAGCATCCACGTTTATGATGGAATAGCCGGGATGCTGCGATGCCATATAGTGGATAAAGTTGCTGCCGATAAATCCGGCCCCGCCGGTCACCAATAGTCTCACCGGTCTAATTCACCTCCGTAGGTAAAATGATGCTCCGCCCTCGAAAGGGGAGGATGGTTCCGGTCTTTATCCGACAGAATGGGATGGGATATCGGCCAATCGATCGCAAGCTGCGGATCGTTCCAGGCAATGCCGCGGTCGTGCTCAGGGGAATATAGCGCGTCTACTTTATACTGGACTTCGCAATTCGGCACTAGGGTACAGAAACCATGAGCGAAGCCCTGCGGCACGAGCAGCTGCCTTTTGTTCGCCGCGCTTAAGATAAAGCCCTGCCACATGCCGCAGGTCGGCGACCCGGCGCGAAGATCCACGACCACATCGTAGATTGCGCCTGCGGTTACGCGGACGAGCTTCGTCTGCGCCTTTGGATTCAGCTGATAATGCAGGCCTCGCAGCACGCCGGCTTCAGCGGAAAGGGAATGATTATCCTGCACGAACATATGGTGAATGCCGTGCTTCGCGAACAGCTCCTGATTGTAGCTTTCCATAAAAAAGCCCCGATGGTCGCCATGGACCGCCGCCTCGACTAGCAGAACATCCTTCAACTTGGTCTTCGAAATGTTCATAGCGTCTCCTTATCTAGTGGACTCGAACGATTCAACTCGTACTCTTATATATATACGAAGGCTTCCGTCATTGCTTGTATGCGTACGCCGATTTGCTGAAAATAGACGCGCCGTTTCATTTTCCATGAATTACAAGACCGTGATTTGTCCATGCTAGAAGGTGTTCTTGGCGGTAGGCAGCAGTCGTTACTTTACAAACATTTTTGTTGATTTATTGTCCGAGAACGAGGATAATGGAAAAGGAAAACGATACATATTATAGGAGGTTTTTGATCAATGGCACACCAACTGCCCGCTTTGCCTTATGCAAACAATGCGCTTGAGCCGCATATCGATGAAACGACGATGATGATTCACCACGACCGTCATCATAACGCTTACGTAACGAACCTTAACGCTGCTCTGGAGTCCGCTTCTGAGCTGCAAAGCAAATCCGTTGAAGATCTGATCGCAGATCTGAACAGCGTACCTGAAGCGATCCGCACAGCTGTCCGCAACAACGGCGGCGGCCACGCAAACCACTCCCTGTTCTGGGAAACAATCGGACCAAACGCTGGCGGCGCGCCTACAGGCGCTCTTGCTGACGCGATTGAAAGCGAGCTGGGCGGCTTCGAACAATTCAAAGCTGACTTTGCTAAAGCAGCAACAACTCGCTTCGGCAGCGGCTGGGCTTTCCTTGCACTGAGCAAAGACGGCAAGCTGAAAGTATACAGCCTCCCGAACCAAGACAGCCCGATCATGGAAGGCGAAACGCCTCTTCTCGGCCTGGACGTATGGGAGCACGCGTACTACCTGAAATACCAAAACAAGCGCCCTGATTACATTGCAGCGTTCTGGAACGTTGTAAACTGGGCAGAAGTTGGCAAACGCTACGACGCAGCGAAATAATAAGCTGCTTTCGAGAAAGGCCTTCGCACCTGAGGTGCGGAGGTCTTTTTTTTGTGCGATTCATCCATTTTTTATATGTATACCGCTGGAGACGAGGATAGTCATAAGCCCGGGAATTTAACACCACCTAGGCTATAGCCGCATACACTGAACCGAGACATTTACCTAACCATGCTTTCGGTAAAGGAGATCGATACATGAGTACTTACGCGTATATTCCCGGTGCGCCTGAAGGCTACACGTCCGATTGCGGCTGCGGCGGACCTCGTGCGCTGCCGCGCGGAATGATGCCTGGCGGCGGCATGATGCCGGGTGGCGGCATGATGCCGGGCGGCGGCATGATGCCGGGCATGCCTGGCGGACCAGGTGGCGGCATGATGCCGGGCGGCGGCATGATGCCGGGCATGCCTGGCGGACCAGGTGGCGGCATGATGCCGGGCATGCCTGGCGGACCAGGTGGCGGCATGATGCCGGGCATGCCTGGCGGGCCGGGTGGTCCGGGGATGTTCCCTCCAGGACCAGGCGGACCGGGTGGTCCGGGGATGTTCCCTCCAGGGCCGGGCGGACCAGGCGGACCGGGTGGTCCAGGTGGCCCGGGGATGTTCCCTCCAGGGCCGGGATTCCCTCCTCCGCCGTTCCCAGGACCGGGGCCAGGACCAGGGCCATTCCCTCCTCCGCCTCCGCCATTCCCTGGACCAGGGCCGTTCCCACCTCCGCCATTCCCGGGACCGTTCCCGATTCCGCTCCCGATTCCAATTCCAATTCCAGGGCCAGGGCCGTTCCCTCACCCGTTCCCTCGCTTTGTACGGGTGGTCATTAACGGAGGCGCCTTCTTCCCTTGGGTGACGAATGTTTATAATGTAAGGCATTTCCCAGGCATGAACATTGCGCAGGCGCTTGCCGGAACAGGTGTCGTTCGATTTGGCCCTCGCGGCCGCATCGTTTCCGTCAGTGGCGTAGCCGTAGTCGGCAGCGTCGATACGATCCTTCGTCTCAACGGCCGCCGCATTCCGGAATCGCTGTTGTACCTGCCGGTTCAAATCAACGATACCGTCGGCCTCGAGCTCATCGTCAGACCTGTCGGCTTCCCGCGTAACGATGATCCGTTCCAACTGAACCCTGATCAAATCGAGAACAACTACGAGCAGCTTCAGCTCCTCGAACTGGAAAATCAACAAGGCTAACCGCCGAAAAGCCCACAGTCATAGACTGTGGGCTTTCATTTGATGTAGCTATGATGAACGTAAAAACAGCCCCGTATCTGCATCACATCGTAGGCTAAAAATGGAGAGCTCCAAAGCAAAATGGTTGTCATTAATTCGGTATGTCACAAGATTCGTCGGTTTAGATATCTCCAAAAAAATTTCTGCACAGTCGCAGATGCAGGTCGAGTGCTTCCTCACTACTACGATTCAATTGCGCACACACCTGTCGCTGGTTGAAAACTAATTAAAGAGTTAAGTCCTGCGAATTCACCGGCATTTTGTTACGAAACTGGTCCTACTGGTTACGAAACATACAGTTGGATCGAATCCATCGGAGTGAGCTGCACTGTCATTACAACTTCACTTATCCTGAAGAGGTCTGGTGACCCTATCAAAACGGATCGGCGGGATACTGAGAAGCTAGCCCGTCTGTTTCGTGCAGACGAGCTGACCTCTGTCCATGTCCCTTCGCGTGATGACGAGGCTTTGCGTGACTTGGTTCATGCCCGTGAAGCAGCGAAAGAAGATGCAAATCGTTCCCGCCTACGGATGTTCAAGTTTTTCTCTTGCGTCATCAGTTTCATCCACCAGAGACCATCAATCGCCGCTGGACGAAAAAATACCGAGTTTGGCTTGCCTCACTCACCTTCGAACACGAAGCCATGCAAGTCGTGTTTACGGAAATGCTGCATGCCTAGAAGAGATCGAGAAAATCGTATGAGTCGGTTGGAGAACGCACTTTTGCAACAAGCCACAACAGGCGCAAAGCTTCCGTTATCCAGCTGCTCCAAACTCTACCGCGGTGTCGCTCGTCTTACAGCCATCACCATAGTCGCAGAAATCGGCACGTTTGCGCGGTTTCGTTCGCCAGCGCAACTGGTCGCCTATTTAGGTTTGGTTTCGCGAGAATATTCGTCCGGGCAAACTACGCGGCGAGGTTCCATGCCCCCCACTAGCCCAATTAAATAGAAACTCAGTAATCGATAAATAGGAACTTTCGCTAATCTCGATATTTTTAGAAAAACAATAAATATTTTACAATTTCTTAAAAACTTATTACCTAAAATCTTAAAAACTTAGAAGTATCCTTGTAATGCCAACAGACTTCCAACGGGTAGCCTAGCTCTTTAATTCAAGTTGTTAAATTACTCTTTTCTTCGATGAAAAAAATGTATACAACTATAGAGATTCATGCTGCTTACCGGAATAACACTTCGTTAAGGAGAATCATTGTGAAGATTAAGTCGAGAAAACCAATAATAGTGGCAGTATTAGGAGCATTAGTTTGGATAGGTGGAGCAGTTCTAAGTGGACTATATTACTTTAATTATTATGTAGAGGAGCTTAAAAGTTTTTATGGGGACCCTAGTCCTGTACCACTCTTTATTTATATGTTCCTATCTTTTATAGGTTTCCTAGTAGCTATCATTTCTATCGCTGTATGCTTTTTCTCATCGAAAAAGTAAGGAGTGAGCTTGCCTCATGGTACATCAACTATTTTGGCAGGTTTGCTTATATTGTTATTAGTTCTTTTTTTTTGAAAAAAAGTTAGTTGGGACCAAACAAGATGACGGCTACCCAACCTCAACTGCACAAAATGATTATTGTACACACCCTGACAAAATGAAGAAAGCTATCATAACTGCATCTACTGTCGCTGCAATCGCAATTGGTTACATTCGGTTTGTTAGCCTCGCCGCTCGAAAAAACTAGACCTGCGGCTAATTTACATAGCCATCCAATCGGAAGTAAGATGAACCTAAGCTCAGCTCCGCAGCGGCAGCTACCAATAAAAAAGGAGGGGCCTCGATGCCCGAGCGCAACCGACCTGTCCGATTGGCGATTGTCTGTTTAACGGCCTTATTCGCTGTAAGTATTGCCATTCAAATCTATATAGCCGGCATGGCTGTTTTTATCGATGCCGCACATTGGAAAGACCACACGAACTTCGTTCACATCATCGAGTTGATGCCGATCGCCATCTTCATCCTGTCCTTTTTTGGCCGCGCACGCGGTACAGTTCGGTGGCTCCCGCTAGCGATGTTCGGGCTCATCATCCTGCAATACGCAACGGCGCATTTGAACGCGAAGCTGCCTTATTTCTCGGCGCTTCATCCCCTTATCGCAGTCATTCTCTTATGGATGTCCCTTTACACCCTTAAGCATGCCTATCGCTTGTGGCGCGGATAGCGCACGATTTTGAATAATAAAACAAAGAGAAGCCGCGCAAAGGGCGTTCACGCCCGATGCACGGCTTCCTTTTTCCACTTAGATCACTTCACCTGCAGCGTGTAGCTTACCGTAATCGGTCTGCCTTCTCTTGCGAATTGCCCCCATACCTTATAGACGCCGGCCTTCGGAAACACGGCGTGGAATACAGCCTCCGGGCCTGCCGCGTCGGCGTTATCGGGATGCACGTGGATATACTGCTCGGCATCGCCGCTAATGATTACAACATGCCCGGCCGCGCCCAAGTACGGTTCCAAATCGCGCACCGGCGTTTTCGTCGCCGCATCCGAAATATGGAATGCAAGCGTCGTCTCTTCACCCGCGGCGAGGCGGCCATGCGACAGCGTAACAATCTCATGCCCGGTCGATTTCGTTAATGCCTTGTCCACGGTCAGCGGCTTCTGCTCCTTCTCCCCGCCTAGCTCGATCGTTTGTTTTGAAACGACCGTGCCGCTGCCCTCCGGCTGATATTCCGCGAACAGCCTGTATTCTCCGCCAAACGGAAACTTCGTACTGACCGTGAAAATGCCTTCGCCGTCGAAATCGGGATGGATATGGTTAAAATAGGACAAGTCTTTGCTCACGACTATCAAATGCAGCAGCTTCTCGTGAAGGACCGCAAATTTCGTGATCGGCTCGCCGTCCGCGCCATGAGCCATAAACCGAATTCGGGTTGCCGCCTTTGCCTGCGGCTGTTCGGGATTCATCTGCCACATCGCTTGCACATCGCCGGAAGCGGCTTGATGCTCGTGATGATGATGTCCGCTTGCAGGTTCAGGGTCCGTTACGGCCTTGCTGGTGGTTACCGCTTTCGTACACGCGCTTAATCCTACGATCCCTGCAAGCAGCACCGCGATTGCTGCCATTCGTTTCATTCCGCTCACCTCTTTGAAAAATCATGCCATCCCTCTATATTCCACAAAATGGCATGCTTCATACCCGAGGCGCGTTTAATAGGTCAGCGCGACCGATTTGTTCACATAAGTAGGATCCTTTAAGACGCGAATCAAAAAATGCGCCACATCGGCACGGGAAATCCGTCCTTTCCCCTTAGGCACTCCAAGCCTCGCCTCAAGATAGAGCCCCCTCCTCCGTCCGTTCGTCAGCTGAAGCGGACGGGCAATCGTCCACTGCAGCCCGCTATCGGCCAGCGCAACAGCGGCTCGGCGATGTTCGGCCAGCACGCGGCGCAGCAGTAGTTGTACGATGAACCCGGCGGCACCGGGAAGCTCGTTATCGATGCCCGCTGAGGCGACATAACCGATCCGCTCGACGCCATGGCGCTTCATTCCGGCGATCAAATTACGGGCCATGTCCGAAAGCGCCGCTCCACCGCGAAGCCCGCTCGCGCCAAGACAGGACAAGACGGCGTCCTGTCCTTCGATCGCCATGCTGACCGCTTCTATGTCCCGCGCGTCGCCCTTCATAATCCGGAGAGCGCCTCCTTGGTATTGGCCGGCATTCAGCTTCCGCGGCGAACGGACAAAGGCCGTCACGGTATGCCCCTGCTCCAGCGCTTGCCGAACGACCTCCTGCCCGGTACGCCCGCTAGCGCCAAACACGACGATCTTCATGTTCCAGCACTCCCTTTCTGCCGAACGTTTTTTGGCTATTGACTTTTTCCCTTATTTATAATAATTTTAATTTAGAATTAATTCTTATTTAGTAAAAAGCATGATTATTTCGACTGGCGCTTCGGCAAAATAGATGGGTATCCCTGGTGAACGAGCCAATATTGGCCGTGGCGTCAGCACCTCGCCTCGAAGATCATGCAGGACCGGGCACGCGCAAATGCGGCCAAATCACCGGGCGTTCCAAGACCAAGCACGAGTTTATGCATGCGGCGACGAGTCTGGAATGCAGCCTCGGCATAAGCGGCAAATCAAGCCGCGGAAATGTAATTTGTATATCCTATTATGAAGGAGCTGTTCGAGATGACGACGAACCTGCAAACCATTTTAAACAAACAAATCGCCACGTGGAGCGTGCTTTACGTCAAGCTTCACAATTATCACTGGTACGTAAAAGGCAACCAGTTTTTCACCTTGCACACGAAATTCCAGGAGCTCTACGAAGAAGCTACGCTTCACGTGGATGAAATCGCCGAGCGCCTGCTCGCCGTCGGCGGCCAGCCTGTCGCGACTATGGCCGAGTACATCGAGCTCTCCAGCGTGAAGGAAGCAACGGGACGCGAATCGGCGGTCGAGATGGTCGATGCCATCGTAGCGGACTTCACAATTGTAGCCGGCGAGCTGAAGGAAGGCATGGAAATGGCGCAATCCGCCGGCGACGAAACATCGGGCGATATGCTGCTCGCCATCCACAGCTCGCTTGAGAAGCATATTTGGATGCTTAAAGCGTTCAACGGCCGGTAAATTAGGCGTGGCTGAAAAAAAAGACACCTCATGCTTACGGCGAGCATCCACGCTCCCGAAGCATAAGGTGTCTTTTTTCGTTTATCGCTTCTTGTTCGCCGCAATTTGCTCGGCCAGCTCGTTCAAGTACGTCCAGCGGTCCATCAGATGCTCCAGCTTCGCTTCAAGCTCCTGCTGCTCCCGCAGCAGATCCTGAAGCGTGGCGGAGTCGCTGCTCGACGCTTCCATCTTCGCTTGCACAGAAGCAAGCGCCGCTTCCGCTTTCTCGATATCGGAGTCGATCGACTCAAACTCTTTCTGCTCTTTGTAGGACATCTTCGTCGGCCCGGCCGGCTGCTCGAATGCGGATTTGTTCCCGGCTGTCTCTTCAGGCGCACCAGCAGGCTTACGCTCCACGCCTGCGTCTGCAGCCCCTGCGGAACGCACGCCGTGCTCTGCCGCATAGGCCTGATAGTCCGAGAAGTTGCCGACATGCTGCACGATAGTGCCGTCGCCTTCAAAGGCGAAAATCCGCTCAGCCGTCCGGTCAAGGAAATACCGGTCATGGGAAACCGTGATCACGACGCCCGGGAAGTCGTCCAGATAATCCTCCAGCACGGTCAGCGTCGTAATGTCCAAATCGTTCGTCGGCTCGTCGAGCAGCAGCACGTTCGGCGCTTCCATCAGTACGCGCAGCAGCTGCAGCCGCCGCTTCTCGCCGCCGGAGAGCTTCGCGATCGGCGTCCATTGCTGCGCAGGCGGGAATAGAAACCGCTCCAGCATCTGCGCCGCGGTGACCGTCGTTCCATCCCCGGTCGTCACCCGCTCCGCGCTTTCGCGGATATAATCGATGACGCGCATCGTCTCATCCATCTCCTCGCGTTCCTGCGAGAAGACGCCCAGCTTCACGGTCGGGCCGAGCCGTACTTCGCCCGCATCCGGCTCAAGCTTGCCGGCGATCAGCTTAAGCAGCGTCGACTTGCCTAGGCCGTTGCGGCCAACGATGCCGACGCGATCCTCCGGCACCGCGATGTAATTGAAATCACGGATGACGGTCCGTCCCTCGAAGGACTTGGTCAATCCCTCGATCTCGATAATTTTCTTCCCGAGCCGCGTCGACGCGACCGAAACCTCCAGCTTCCCGCCTGCCTTCTCCGGCGCCGCGGCCTGCAGCTCCTCGAAGCGCTTAATCCGCGCCTGCTGCTTCGTCGTCCTCGCTTGCGCGCCTCTGCGCATCCAAGCGAGCTCATTGCGCAGCAGGTTCTTTCGCTTCGCCTCCGATGCCGCCTCCCGTTCCTCGCGGTCAAGCTTCAATTCCAGAAATTTGCTGTAATTCGCCGTATAGAAATACGCCTTTCCTTTATCGAGCTCCAGCGTCCGGTTGCTGACCCTGTCGAGGAAATACCGGTCATGCGTAATCATGAGCAGCGCGCCCTTGCGCTTCTGCAGCATCCCTTCGAGCCAAGCGACCGATTCGTTGTCGATATGGTTCGTCGGCTCATCGAGCAGCAGCACGTCGGCCGGCTGGATGAGCGCGGCCGCCATGGCGACGCGCTTGCGCTGGCCGCCCGAGAGAACGCCGAGCTTCGCGCCGTAGTCGGCGATGCCGAGCTTGGAGAGCGCAATCTTTGCCTCGCTCTCAATGCCCCACGCGTCCAGCTCGTCCATGCGCTGGTTCGCGCGAACCAGCTTTTCCTGCAGCGCCGCGTCGCCGGGCTTCAGCTCCAACGCCTGCAGCGCCTCTTCGTACGCGCGCACCGCCGCCATCTGCGGCGAATCGCCGCCGAGCACATGGGCAAGCGCCGTCTGCTCGGGATCGAACTGCGGATCCTGCGCGAGCATCCGCACCGTGGCGCCGCCTGCAACAAGAATAGAGCCCGAATCAGGGGGCTCTAGACCTGCAACGACTTGTAGAAACGTAGATTTACCGGTGCCGTTAACGCCGATAATCCCGATTTTGTCGCCCATTTCCACGCCGAACGACACATCTTCAAACAATATTTTTTCACCGTAGCTCTTCGAAATATGATCAACCGTCAATACGTGCATCTCGTCATTCCCGCCTAACGTTAGTGGATCGCAAAACGCAGCCGCGTTCTGCGCCTCGAGAAACCGGCCACGCCTCCAACGGGCGCAGGTTCCGTTTCTTCGTATCTCCTAACTTTAAACGATGAACTAAGCTTCGATCAAATCTTTCTTCGCGAAATCGCCCACAGCCTGCTCCGCCTTCAGCGCGATGGCCGCCATCGTGCGCACCGCTTCCACCGGGTAGCTGCCCGAAGCCGTTTCGCCGGAGAGCATCACCGCATCCGTGCCGTCCCACACGGCATTGGCCACGTCGCAAGCCTCAGCGCGCGTCGGACGCGGGTTGCTTTGCATCGAATCGAGCATCTGCGTTGCCGTGATAACGAATTTGCCTGCGCGGTTGCACGCGGCGATCATCCGTTTCTGAGCCATCGGCACTTCTTCGATCGGAATTTCGACGCCAAGGTCGCCCCGCGCTACCATGATGCCTTCCGAAGCGTCCACGATTGCGGCCAGCTCGTCGAGACCTTCCTGGTTTTCGATCTTCGAAATGATTTGAATGTGGCTCGCGCCTTTCTCGGCCAGCAGTCCCTTCACCTCAAGCACGTCCTCCGCCCGGCGGACGAACGACATGGCGATCATATCGACGCCGTTCTCGATCCCAAAGGCGATATGCAGCTTGTCCTTCTCCGTCACGCCCGGCAGGCTGGTGCGGATGCCCGGCAAATTAACGCCTTTGCGCGACTTGATAATGCCGCCGTTCAAAATGACGCAGACCACTTCGCTGCCTTCGATGCGAACAACCTCCAGCTCGATCAAACCGTCGTCGATCATAATGCGCGAACCAACCTTAACATCCTTCGCCAAGTCATAGGACACGGAGATCCGCGATGCCGTACCGACGATCGGCTCGGTCGTCAGCGTCAGAAAATCGCCGCTTCTCAGCATGTAGGATGATTCCTGCAGCATTCCTGTCCGGATTTCCGGACCTTTAATGTCCAGCATAAAGGAAACCGGTACATTCAGCTTGCTCGCCGCCGCCCGAACGGCCAAAATCCGCTGACGATGATCATCCAGCTCCCCATGCGCCAAGTTCAGTCTCGCTATATTCATGCCTGCTTTCAGCATGCCCTCCAGCATCTCCGCCGACATACAAGCAGGTCCCATCGTGCATACAATCGCTGTTTTCTTCATGCCGCTCACTCCCAGGTCTAGATTCATTCTGTTGCTCCTATTGTAAAAGAACAATTGCGCGAGTAGGTAGGACTATAGTACAGTGGTTGTAAAATAGTACGTTCAATGTTCGGGAGCGAGCGACAGCCTATGTTTCATATTTTCGACATCAAACAAGAGCGCGGCATCCTTCAAGGGGATCGGCGGACGCTCGGCATGGACAGCTATACGCTGGTTTGGGTGCGCTTCGGCCAGACCAGCTACGCCTTCTCGGGCCAAACGATCAGCTGCCGCAAAAACGATCTGCTGCTCATACCGGCCGGCGTTCCCGCCGCTGAGATGCGCGGCACCGGAAGCATCCGTGAAAGCGTGACGGTACGCTTCAGTCCGGCCGATATTTCTACGATGCAGCTGCTGCCGATCTTATCGCGCCGGGCGCCGCTGCGCTGGGTGACGCATATGCCGGAGCTGCTGCTGGAGAAGCTGCTTTATATCGTGGAACAATGGAGCGATCGCGACCGCTACTTCTCGATCATGTGCTCGGCGCTGCTGACCGAGCTGCTCGTCACGATCAGCCGGGAATATGACGAGGGCGAGAAAGCGCCGTCCTCCATTCAGCACATCGAGCGGATGAAGCGCTATATCGAGGACCATTACAGGAGCAAAATAACAAAGCTTGAGCTAGGCGACTGCATCGGCGTCAGCCCCAACTACGCCGCCTCGCTGTTCAGCAAAGTCACCGGCCTGACCATTAGCGAATACGTCCACCGCAGACGGATGAAGACGGCCCACTACCTGCTGCGCCACTCCCAGCTAACCGTGCAGGACATCTCCGAACATCTCGGTTACAGCGATCCGTCGTACTTCAACCGCATCTTCAAACGTATTATTGGCAAGCTGCCGTCGGACCTGATTGCGGAACGCACGCTGCTCGAGTGAGCTTGCCGCTGGAGTTCGTTAGTCCGATGCGGTGGCGTGAGCAAAGCCGCCAAGGACAGCCAAGTTATCGAGCGGCAGCATGCCCTCCAAAAAAAAAGGCCGCCAAGTCATCCTTGGCGGCCTTCCTTACCTATTACTTCACCCACTCCGTGCGCGGAGAGTCGAAATCGACCATATGGTCCGCCGTCGGGGAGAGCGGGATCGCCAGCATGCGCATCGCGTCCATCGGGCGAAGCATCGAGCGCAGCTCGTAGGGCGTCTTCTTCCCGCGTTCCAGCCAATCGCCGATATGCTCCTGCTCCAGTATCGCCGGCATCAGCGGCTGGTACGGAGATACATGCGAGTTAGCCTCCGTCATCAGCATCGTGCACGTGCGCATCTCATCGCCGGAAGCCGGGCGGAATACATCGTAGAGCCCGGCAATCGCGAAGATGCCGCTTCGCATCGCGAGCTTCATTTTGTGAACCTCTTTGCCAATCGTACGCGTCACATAGAACCCGCTGCAGGGAATGATGCAGCGCTGCTTCTGTACGATGCGGTCATAAATCGGCTTGTCGAACAGCCCCGCGCTGTCCATCCGCACGGAATCGCGCGCCCAATACGGCACCATCCCCCACCGAAACTCATCCAAAATCCGTCCGTTCTTTGACTCGAAAATCGCCGAAACCGAATCCGTCGGGTTAACCTCATACCGGTTAGAAAAATGGAACAGTACATTGTCGAGCTTGAACCGCTCCGTCAGCTCCGAGGCCTGGGCGGTAATCGATATCGATTGACACATGGGAAACACCTCCATCTATTTCGGCTATTATTACCTGTTTAGCCAAAATCATGTGCGGCGCCGGCAGATCCGTTTATCCGTTATAATAGATAGCAACATGAGGAGGGCTGAGCATCCATGCGTGAACGCGCAGAAGAATCGAATAAACACCAGCAGAAGTTTTCCAAAGGAGAACGGCTGCTTCCGTTCTCGTCCCTGTTCCAAACGGATGGAGAGTCCCACGAGCCCCCTATTTTCATCAACCGCGTACGCGAATCGTTCGAGCTGCTCATGCACGCGCATGATTTTATCGAAATTTGCATGGTGACCGAGGGTACCGGCGTTCATTATATCGGCAAAGACCAAGTGCCCGTATCGCGAGGCGATCTGTTCTTCATTCCGGTCGGCGTCTCCCACGTCTTCCGTCCCAAATCGGCTAACAAAGGCCGGCCGCTCATGATGTACAATTGCACCCTGCCCGCCCGGCAGATGGACAAGCTTCTTCAAGCGCTGCCCGCAGGGCTTCAAATCGCCGAAGCGCTTCAAGGACTGAACGATGCCGGGCAATGGCTCCATATCCGGGACCGCAACGAGGAAGGCAGGCATCTCTTCCATAAGCTGCATGACGAGTTCACGTCCCGCAAGCCCGGGTATGCCGCCAGCCTATGCGCCGCGACGATCGAGCTGCTCGTTCTGGTCTACCGCAGATGGCTTGAGGACAAGCAGCGGCCGCAGCCGGAAGAGCCGCCTCATCAGACGACCCGAGCTTCCGCCTCCTTGCAGCACATCATCGAACAGATCGATGCCGAATGCACGGCGGAGCTGCATGTGGCCGATATGGCTGCGCGGCTAGGCATAAGCGAGCGGCATTTTCAGCGCAGCTTCAAGAAGGCGACGGGCATGACGTTTCTGGACTATGTACAGAGCGCGCGGATCGATCTGAGCTGCAAGCTCCTGCTTGGCAGCGACGATAAAATCAACGAAATTGCCGCGCGTGCGGGCTACTCGGACATGAAGTTTTTTCACGAGCTGTTCAAGAAAAAAACCGGCGTTACCCCGCGGCAATACCGGCTCTCCCCCAATTAGCGTCACGTTTTGGTCAAAATGGCTGCCTCTCCGTCCTTAATCGCCACCGTATGTTCGAATTGAGCGCCGATCGAGCCGTCCATCGTCCTCGCCGTCCAGCCGTCCTGTTCGATGCTGAAGTCCGGGTTGCCTATGACGAAGATCGGCTCGATCGTAATCACCATCCCTGGGGCAAGCTTCTTGCCCTTGCCCGGCTTGCCTGTATGGTGAACCTGCGGATCCTCATGCATCCTCCTTCCGATGCCGTGTCCGATAAACGCATCGACGACGGCGTAACCTTCCGCTTCCGCGACCTGCTGCACCGCATGGCCGATATCTCCGATCCGCTTGCCTGCCCTCGCCTGCGCGATCCCTTGATAGAGGGCATGCTTCGTCGCGTTCATGAGCCGCTCAAGCTCGGGACTGACCTTGCCCACCGCATACGTCCAAGCCGAATCCGCCATCCAGCCGTTCAACTCCGCAACCATATCGATCGTCACGATTTCCCCTTCCCGCAGCGGTACATCCCGCGGAAATCCATGGCAGACCACGTCGCCGGCCGAAGCGCATGTCGCGAATGGATAGCCTTTATAACCCTTCTGGGCCGGCTTCGCCCCGTGGCTGCGCATATACTCTTCGGCAAAACGATCGATCTCAAGCGTCGTCGCGCCAGGACGCAGCCGCTTGGCAATCTCCGCATGGCAGCCCGCGACTATCCGCCCGGCTTTGCGAATAAGCCGCAGCTGCTCGTCGGTCTTGTAATGAATCACAAGGCATCCCTCCGGTGAAAACAAAAAAACCTTGTCCCTATCGTTCCGGGCAAGGTTTCATAGTTTTTCTTATTAGCTGACCGACGATCGAAGTCTTCCCATTTCATGCTCGACGAGCATCGTTAGTTCCTCCTCATATCCGCCGGTAATCCGGTACTTGCGGATATAGTCTCGTACGAACTTGCGGGAATCCTTCGGCTGAAAAATCCGAGTTAGTTCCTTGAGGCTTTCTTTGACTTCATTATGGCTGCGTTTCGCCATGAAATCCCCTCCCTAGCATCGGTTGGTGGTCCAAACAAAATCGATACGAGAACGCGCGCGGCGGAACTTGAACCGCGGCTGGCACTTCACTTGGAGTCCTAACGACATCCGCCTTGAAGCAGGTGAATCCATGAGGGTAGACAGAAGCTTGAAATCAAATTGTCTCATTTATCTTTCAATTATAACATTTTAAATTCTTAGAAAAAAGCGAACAGCGCAAATTTTTACATAACTTTTAATTCTTGTCGTCCTCTGACGACTGTCCGGCAGCTGCCGACTCCTCCGCTGATTGGCGCAGATCTTCATTCGCCTGGTCGGTTGGATGCGGGCGCGATGACGGCGTGGTGGTTGACCAAGCACTGTTCTTATATACGCGTAAATAGGCGACAACGCCTACGACGGCAACAATGACGCCAAACAAAATGACCGTATTCGTCATCCATGGACTAACCACTTTATTCGCCCCCTCACCCTGTTGAGCTCCCGGATATGCTAATTATAGGGGATAGGGATAACGCTTTCAATGTCATGGACTGCCTCATCGAAATTGTAACATGTTACAGTTAAGTTACTCTGCGGAACGTTCCGCTCCCCCATGCGAGCAGCTCACCTTTATTATCGACAATACGGCCCTGCATTGTGAGGGTTCGTCTCGATTTGTGGATGAGCAGCGCTTCGCAGCGGATTTCTCCCAGGCCGGCGCTCTGCAAGTAGTGAACGTTCAGCTGCGTCGTGACGGTCTTCTCGCCGGGACAATCGAGAATGACGACCAGCCCCATGGCATTATCCAGAAGGGACGCCAGCACGCCGCCATGCACGATACGGGCGAGGTTCAAATGCTCCGGCCGCACCTGCAGCGACACGATAGCCTTTCCCCGCTCCGCATGCGCAAGCTCGCAGCCGAGGTAGCCCCAGAACGTCGGCTTCGCCGCCTCGGCAAGCGCCTCCAGCTCCGCAAACGGGTCACTCCGGCGCTCCGGGCCCGTTTCCGCTTCCTTCTCGTGCATTCGCTTCTTCCTCCTCCTGCAGCTTGCGCCGCAGCACCTTACCGATCATCGTCATGGGCAGCTCGGTACGGAATTCATACTGATGCGGCACTTTGAATACGGCCAGACGGTCTCGGCACCACCGGTCAAGCTGCATGGCGGACAAATTGACGTCCTTGCGCAGCACGACGAACGCTTTGACCGTCTCGCCCCGGTAAGGGTCTTTAACGCCGATAACGGCGGCATGGTGGACGCCGGGGTGCTCGTAAAGCACCTCCTCCACCTCGCGCGGATAAATATTGAAGCCGCCCGCGATGATAATGTCCTTAATCCGGTCGACGATGGCGAAGAAGCCGTCCTCATCCATCTTCGCCAAGTCCCCGGTACGCAGCCAGCCATCGGTAAGCGCGGCCGCCGTTGCCTCCGGCTTGTTCCAATAGCCCTGCATCACCTGCGGGCCGCGGATCAGCAGTTCGCCGACCTCCCCGGGCATGAGCGTCTCGCCTGTCGACATATCGACGACTTTGGCCTCCGTACCCGGCAGCGGAACGCCGATGGTGCCGATTTTGCGCTTCGCCCAGATCGGGTTCGTATGCGTAACCGGCGAAGCCTCCGTCAGCCCGTACCCTTCGATCAGCCGGCCGCCGGATAGAGACTCGAATTGGGTTTGCACTTCAAGCGGCAGCGGCGACGAGCCGCTGACGCACACTTTGATTGAAGAGAGATCGTATTTCTTCACGTCGGGATGGTTAAGCACGGCGATGTACATCGTAGGCGCGCCGGGAAACACGCTCGGCTTCTGCTTGCGGATCGTCTGCAGCACGGTACCGACTTCAAAGCGGGGAAGCAAAATAAGCGTCCCGCCCTTCATGATGGACAAGTTCATGAGCACCGTCAGCCCGAACACATGAAAGAGCGGCAAGGCGGCTAGGAACCGCTCTTTCCCCTCCTCCATCCGGTAAAACCAAGCCGCGCACTGTGCCGTGTTCGCGACCAGATTGCGGTGCGACAGCATGACGCCTTTCGCAACGCCCGTCGTGCCGCCGGTATACTGCAGCAAGGCGGTAGCCTCGGGATCGGCCTTATGCTCTGCGGGAAGCTTCGGCGCCTTGGACATAAAGGCGGTATAACGTGTAACGCCGAACTTACCGTGCGGAATGGGCGGAGGAAGCTGTCCGTCGCGCCGCTGCTTGATCGGGAAGAGAAGGTTTTTCGGAAAAGGGAGGGCATCTTGGATAGAGGTGACGATAACGGTGCGCAGATTGGGCAAAGGGCCTTCTTCGGGGATTTCTCCCCGGACCCGTGCTAGACGGGGATACAGCAGATCAAGGGTGACGATGGCGGACGCGCCGCTGTCCTTCAGCTGATGCTCCAGCTCCCGCTCCACGTAGAGCGGGTTCGTCATGACCACGATCGAGCCAGCAAGCAGAACGCCGAAATAGGCAATAACCGTTTGCGGGCAGTTCGGCAGCATAATGGCGACGCGGTCGCCCTTGCCGATGCCTGCCGCTTGCAAGCCGGCCGCCATCCGTTGGGCGGCGGCCAGCAATTCGCGGTAGGATGTCTTTTTGCCGTAAAAGAACAGGGCTTCATGGTTAGGATACTTGGCAGCGGTTTGTAGCAGCAGTTCGCTTAGGCTTAAGTCCGGAATTTCCACATCAGGCACAACCTCGCCGGGGTAGCAGCGAAGCCAAAGCCGCTCTTGCGGTTGTTCCATAGTTGTCACGCTCCCCCTACAACGTGTACTGCTGGCTGCGGATGACGCGTGCGGCAATGCCGCGTTTCAGGGCGATCGTATCGACAAGCGGCGAGCGTGTCAGCTTCTTCAGAACGGAGAGCTGGGTTTGCAGGGCATCCCCTTCCTCCAATGCGGCTAGCGTCGTTTTGGCGTACCGTTCGATCCGCTCCATCGCTTCCTGCACGAAGACGACCGTCATGGCGATGGCGTTTTGCGTTTCGGCGGACACTGTCGAACCGCCTCGCAGCAGCATTTTGCGCGTGCGCAGATTGGCGCTTTCCATCGCGAACACTTGAATCATCATATCGGCTAGCTGGCACAGCACCTCTTGCTGCTGCTCCAGCGCCAGACCGTATTTTTGCACGGCCAGGCCGCCGACGGCGAGGAAGATTTTCTTGGCCTGTTGGATGCGGTACGTTTCCTTGCTGAGCGGCTCGTCGAAGGATGGCAGCGGCATCGGCTGAAGCAGCTCCGCCTGCAGGGCGCGCGCCTTGCGCAGCAGCGGCAGCTCGCCCTTGAGCGCCTTTTTCATTAGCGTCCCGGGGATGAGCATCCGGTTGATTTCGTTCGTCCCTTCGAATATCCGGTTAATGCGGGAGTCGCGGTAGATCCGCTCCACCTTGTATTCCTTGATGTAGCCGTAGCCGCCGTGGATTTGCACGCCTTCGTCCGCCACGTAATCCAGCACTTCCGTGGCAAACACCTTATTGATCGAGCATTCCAGCGCATACTCGGAAATCGCCTTGGCCGCAATCGCCCCCGCATCCGCCCCGGATCCTGCGCCTGCCTCGGTTTCCCGCAGCATCTCGTCGATCCAGCCCGCCGTGCGGTACACCATGCTCTCCAGCACGTACGTGGCGATATTCATATCCGCCAGCTTCGCGCCGATTAGCGGAAACGACGAAATCGCCCGGCCGAACTGCTTGCGCGTGTTGGCGTATTTGGCCGTCAGCCCGATCGTTTCCTTCGCGCCTCCGACGCAGCCGGCCGCCAGCTTGAAGCGCCCGATATTCAAGATGTTGAAGGCGATCAGATGGCCCTTGCCGACCTCGCCCAGCACGTTCGCGGCCGGAACCGGCGTATCGTCGAAGAAGATCGCGCAGGTCGAAGAGCCTTTTATGCCCATCTTGTGCTCCTCCGGCCCGATGCTGAAACCCGGCGAGCCCCGTTCCACGATGAAGGCGGTAAAATGGTCCCCGTTCACTTTCGCGTAGACGATGAACAAATCGGCAAATCCGGAGTTCGTGATATACAGCTTGGAACCGTTCAAAATATAATGCGTACCGTCCGGCGTCAGCCTCGCCGTGGTGCGGGCGCCGAGCGCATCGGAGCCGGAAGCGGGCTCCGTTAGGCAGTAAGCGGCGATTTTTTGGCCGGTTGCCAGGTCGGGCAAGTACTTCTCCTTCTGGGCCTGCGAGCCGAAGAAGACGATCGGCAGCGTGCCGATGCCGACATGCGCGCCGACGGAGAGCGCGAAGGACGATGCCTCGGCGAACGTCTCCGCAAGCAGCGTCGAGCTGACTTTGTCGAGCCCGAGCCCGCCGTAGGCCTCCGGCACGTCAGCGCCGAGCAGGCCCAGCTCGCCTGCCTTGCGCAGCAGTTCTACCGTCAGCTTGTAATCGAGCGCTTCGATCGCGGCGTCGCGGGGCAGGATTTCGCCCGCAACGAACGCGCGCGCCGCATCTGCGATCATTCGCTGCTCGTCGGTGAAATCCTCCGGGGTGACGACCGCGCCCGGCGCCATATCCTCCACGACAAACCTGCCGCCCCATCGATTGTTTTGCGCCATCTGTCGTTCACTCCTTTCATACCTGCTGCTTGCCGCGGTTGTTGAGCGCGGCGTGTGCTAATGTAGAGCTCTGGGGGCTCCTCTTGGCTGCTTCAAGCCCAAGTTCCGACAATGTAGCGCCCTGGGAGCTCCTCTTGGCCTCTTTGAGCTCAAGTTTCGATGTAGAGCTCTGGGAGCTCCTCTTGGCCTCCTTGAGCTCAAGTTTCGACAATGTAGAGCTCTGGGAGCTCCTCTTGGCTGCTTCAAGCTCAAGTTCCGGCAATGTAGCGCTCTGGGAGCTCCTCTTGGCTGCTTCAAGCTCAAGTTCCGGCAATGTAGCGCTATGGGAGCTCCTCTTGGCTGCTTTAAGCTCAAGTTTCGACAATGTAGCGCCCTGGGAGCTCCTCTTGGCTGCTTTAAGCTCAAGTTCCGACGATGTAGCGCCCTGGGGGCTCCTCTTGGCTGCTTTAAGCTCAAGTTCCGGCAATGTAGCGTCCTAGGAGCTCCTCTTGGCTGCTTCAAGCTCAAGTTCCGGCAATGCAGCGCCCTGGGAGCTCCTAAACGCTCATGGCATAACGTCGATTACGCCGGCCGCGCCCATGCCGCCGCCGATGCACATGGAGACGACGCCGGTCCCGCCGCCGCGGCGCTTCAACTCATGAATGAGCGAGACGGTCAGCTTCGTGCCGGTACAGCCGAGCGGATGACCTAGCGCGATAGCGCCGCCGTTCACGTTGACGCGCGCCGGATCGAGGCCGAGCTGGTCAATGATCGGCAGGCACTGCGCGGCGAACGCTTCGTTGATTTCGAACGCCTCCACCTGCTCCTTCGTAATGCCCGCGCGTGCCAGCGCCTTCGGTATCGCCTCGATCGGGCCGATGCCCATCACTTCAGGCGCAACGCCGGCCACGCTGTAAGCCCGGAATACGGCAAGGGGCTTGACGCCCAGCTGCTCGGCGCGGGCACGGCTCATGACGACAACCGCCGCAGCGCCGTCGCTCATCTGCGAGGTGTTGCCCGCCGTAACCGTCCCTTCCCGCGCGAAGGACGGCTTCAGCTTCGCCAGCACCTCGGGCGTCGTATCCGGCCGAACCCCTTCGTCGTGGTCAAACACGAAGCTGCGAGCCCATGGCCGCCCGTTATCGTCGACCCCTTCGCGCTGCACATGCAGCGGCACGATTTCGTCGCGGAAACGGCCTTCCGCCTGCGCTTTCGCCGCTTTGCGGTGGCTCTCCGCCGCGAATGCGTCCTGCGCCTCGCGGCTGATGCCGTAGCGGCGGGCCACTTCCTCGGCGGTGTGGCCCATGCCCATATACACTTCCGGCATCGCGTCGGCAATGCCGGGATGAGGCGAAAGCTTGAAGCCGGTCATCGGGACATGGCTCATGCTTTCGACCCCTCCGGCGAGCACGACTTCCGCTTCGCCAAGCCGGATCCGCTCCGCCGCATAGGCAATCGACTGCAGGCCGGAGGAGCAAAACCGGTTAACGGTGACGGCCGGCGTCGTCACCGGAAAGCCCGCATACAGCGTCATGATGCGGGCAAAGTTGAGTCCTTGTTCGCCTTCGGGCATAGCGCAGCCGATTATGACGTCCTGCACGTCCCCGTAAGACAGCCCAGGGACGCGATCCACCGCGGCGCGCAGCACGGCGCGGCCCAAATCCTCGGCTCTCGTATCCGCCAGGCTCCCTTTCTTCGCCTTGCCGACAGCCGTTCGTACCGCCGACACAATGACGGCGTCGAACGGATCGTTCGCATTCAACATTGGCGGTCACCTCCTTCAATGTACGGCTCTCGAAGCCTAGTTTCGAAGCGGCTTGCCCGTCGAGAGCATATGCCGCATCCTCGCTTGCGTCAGCGGCTCGCCGCACAAGCTGAGGAACGCTTCGCGTTCCAAATCGAGCAGATACTGCTCGCTTACCTCCGCGCCAGGCGACGCGTCCCCGCCGGCAATCACATGCGCGAGCTTGCGGCCGATGAGCACGTCATGCTCGCTCACCTGCCCCCCGCGGCGCATCGCGTCGACGGCCAGCTGCAGCACGGCGCGGCCTTCCCGCCCCGCGACGCGGATGCGGGCTCCTGAAGGCTGCGGCACGTAGCCCGCGCGATCCAGCTCCAGCACGCTCCGCTTCGCTTCCGCGACGCGGCTCTCGCCGCGGATGATGACGCGGTCCTGCGGCCGCATCAAGCCGATCCGCTGCACGTCATAGCCGCTGCCCGACGTTTTCCCCATCGCGATCGTCTCGAAGAGCGCGTTCACATGCGGCTGCAAATCGCCGGCTCCCGCGCGCGCCGCCGCCATCACGGCCGCTTCCTTACAGCCGCCCCCTGCGGGAATGAGGCCGACGCCGGTTTCGACGAGCCCGAAGTATGTCTCCGCGGAGAATATAATTTGATCCGCCGGCAAGCAAGCTTCCACGCCGCCGCCGAGCGTCATCCGGTGCGGCGCGGCCACAACCGGCCGGTCGAGCCGCTTAAGCAGCAGCATGCTGTTTTGGAACTGGCGGATGATGTCGTCCACTTCATCGAAATCGCCGTTTTGCGCTTCCATCAGCAGCATCATGAGATTGGCGCCGACGCAGAAGTGGCGTCCCTCGTTCGCAATAACAAGGCCGCGCCAATTCCGGCTGACCTCTTCCGCGCTCTGGCGGATCGCCGTCAAGATATCGCCGCCGATCGCATTGTTCGGCGAATGGAACATCAAGCACGCCACCTCGTCGCCCAAATCAAGCAGGGACGCGCCGGAATTGCCGAGAATCGTTTTCCCGGCGCGCTTCAGCGCCGCTAACGAAATAACGCCCTCCTCTTCCTCCAACGGCCGATACTCGCCGCCGTTCACATAGAACCGCAGCTGCCCCTCTTCCTTGTAAAACCCGGTATTCCCCGCCGCCAGCCATGCCTCGACCCATGCCGGAATGTCGTCCCCTTCCGCGCGCATCCGCTGCACCGAGCGCTCCAACCCGATCGCGTCCCACAGCTCGAACGGGCCAAGCTCCCAATTGAAGCCCCAAACAAGCGCCCGGTCAATATCGCTGACCGTATCCGCGATCACACCGATTTGGCGCGCGGCGTAAAGCAGCACCGTCTTCAGCGAATGCCAGGCGAACTGCGCGTAGCGGTCCTTCGTATCGGTAAAGAGCAGCGCTTTCGCTTTGCCCGCCGCCCCCTTGGCCGCCTTAGCCGCTTCGATGACCGGCGAAGCGACGTTCGCCCTAGGCGCATACGTCATCGTATCGAGCTGCAGCGTCTCGATGTCGCTGCCGCCGCCGGGCCGTTTGATTTTGCGGTAAAAGCCCGCGCCGGCCTTCTCGCCGATCCAACCGCGCGCGACGAGCGCTTCAAGCTCCGGCGGCCGCGCGAACGCCGCCTGATCGATGGCATCTCCGCTACGCTCCCGCACATTGTCCACCACATGCAGCAGCGTATCGAGCCCGACCAAATCGAGCATGCGGAACGTGGCCGTCTTTGGCCGTCCCATCGCAGGCCCCGTGAGCGCATCCACCTCGTCGACGTTCAGCCCGAATTGCTTCATGGCCGCGATCGTCGTCAGCATGCCGTACGTACCGATCCGGTTCGCGATGAAGTTCGGCGTGTCCTTGGCGATGACGACCCCTTTGCCGAGCTGCAGCTCGCAAATGCGCTTAAGCCGCTCCATGACGGCAGGCTTCGTATCCGGCCCCGCCACAAGCTCAACCAGCTTCATATGACGAGGTGGGTTAAAGAAATGCGCAGCGGCAAAATAGCTCCGGAACGCTTCGCTCCGCCCTTCCGCCATCGCGGCAACCGACAAGCCGGACGTGTTCGTCGAAATGAGCGTCCCCGGCTTCAACACCGACTCGACGCTCGCGAACACCGCCCGCTTCACGTCTAGCCGCTCCACCACCGCTTCGACAATCCACTCTACGCCGGCCAGCTTAGCAAGGTCATCCTCCAAATTTCCTGCCGTGATCCGCTGCGCAAAGGCCGCGTCATATAAGGCCGGCGGCTGCTGCCCCGCCAGCTTGGCGATGCTGCCCGCCGCAAGCCGGTTGCGGACGCTCTTATCCTGCAGCGTCAGGCCGGCGCGGCTTTCCTGCTCGGTCAGCGAAGCAGGCACCACGTCAAGCAGTAGCACGCTGATGCCGGCATTGGCCAGATGAGCGGCGATGCCCGCTCCCATGACACCCGACCCAATGACCGCCGCGCGGCGGATTGGCGTCGGCTGTGAAGCTCTAACTCCCACACAATTCCCCCCTTTTAACTGGATACGCTGGCTTCCGGTTTGCCGAAAACACTTTCCGCGAGCAGCTCCGCCACGTCACGCGCCCGTACGGTTTCCTCCGCTCCCAGCTGCTTGATGCCGTCCTCCATCATGGTCAAGCAGTACGGGCATGCCGAGCCGATGACGGTCGGCGACGTTTCAAGCGCTTGGGAGGCGCGCGCCTCATTCACCCGCATCCCGCTTCGCTCCTCCATCCACATGAGCCCGCCGCCGGCGCCGCAGCACATGCCGTTTTCACGGTTGCGCTCCATCTCTACTAGATTGAGACCAGGAATCGCCGCGAGCAGCTGGCGGGGCGCGTCATAGATGCCGTTATACCGGCCCAAGTAGCAGGAATCGTGATAGACGATCCGTTCCTTCACCGAATGGGCAGGCCGCAGCAGTCCCTGCGCCACAAGGCGCGCAAGCATCGTCGTATGGTGCTCGACGGTAACGGAACGAGGGAGACCGAAGTCGCCGTATTCATGCTTCAGCGAGTTGAACGTATGCGGACAAATGGTGACGATATGGCGGATGCCGTAGCGCTGGAGCGTCTCGACGTTGTCGCGGCACAGCGTCTGGAACAGCAGCTCGTTGCCCATGCGCCGCGCGGTGTCGCCGGAGTTCTTCTCCTCGCCGCCCAGCACGGCGAAAGGAATGCCGGCCTCCTGCAGCAGCCGGACGAACGCGAACAGCACCTTGCGGCTGCGCTGATCATAAGCCCCCATCGTGCCGGCCCACAGCAGCAGCTCCGGCTGCTCGTTCCGGCGCACCGCCTCTTGCATCGTAAGCACGGGCTTCGCGGCCGGGGTTGCTTCGTAAGCCTTCAGCCAAGCCGCGCGCTCGGCCCGCGGCAGCCCCCACGGATTGCCCTGCCGCTCGATATTGTTCATCGCGCGCTGCCCCTCCGCCGGAATGCGGCCTTCCATCAGGACGAGGTAGCGTCGCATATCGATGATTTTGTCCACGTGCTCGTTGCCGACGGGACACTGATCCTCGCAGTTGCGGCAGGTGGTGCACGACCACAGCTCGGATTCCGTCATGACGCCGCCGATGAGCGCCACATCCGATACCGGCGTATCTTCATGCACGTTCCATGCCTGACGCTGCACGGTCATCGTCGGTTCGATGGTGGTTTTAGCCCCGTAAGCTGCCGCTCCTCCGCCGCTTTGAACCCATACCGGCGAAGCGTCGGCCATCATGTGCGCACTCGTCTGCAGTTTGGCGGTATCCCGGCTAAGGGAAGGCACCCACGGCGACTTGGATGTAATCGCGGCGCCCTTCTCCGTCAAATGATCGCGCAGCTTGATGATGAGATGCATCGGAGATAACAGCTTGCCGGTGTTCGACGCGGGACAGACATTCGTGCAGCGCCCGCATTCGACGCATGCGTACAGATCGAGCAGCTGTTTGGACGTGAACTGCTCCACCTCGCCGACGCCGAACGATTCCGCCTCTTCGTCCTCGAGATCGAGCGGCTCCAACCGGCCCGGAGGCGTCCGGCGGCGAAGCCACAGATTCACGGGAGCCGTCATAATGTGAAAATGCTTCGACTGCGGCACATAAACGAGAAAAGACAGCAGCACCGCATAGTGCAGCCACCAGAACAGCTCGTAGCACACGCCGGCCGCGGCTTGCGTGATTCCGGCGCCGTGCAGCGCCTCCGCAATCGCCGAGGAAACCGGTGCATAGCTGACGTAGAGCGAGCCGCCAGCCGCTTCGAAGGCGTGCAGCCGCTCGAACGCCTGCGTGAAGAGGACGGTCAGCATGATGCCGCCGATAAACCAGAGGACCAAGGATGGCTTCCAGCCCCGTTTAAGCCGACGCAGCCGTTCGACATACCGCCGGAAGCCGCCGTATAGAATGGCGAGCAGCACGAGCAGCACCGTAATCTCCTGCGACAGAACGAACGCATGATAGGCCGGAAACGGCAGCGCCGATCCGGCGATCCCCTTCCAGATAATATCCACCGCTCCGAATTGCAGGACGATGAACCCGTAGAAGATGACGAGGTGCATCAATCCGCTGCGAATGTCCTTCAGCAGCTTGCGGTGGCCGAACACTTGAAACGCAAAATCCCAGCCCCGGCGGGTCTGCTCGTTCCCGGTCGCTGCCGATGCCAGCGCGGCCGTCGTCGAGAAGGAGGAAAGCGACAGCATTTCCTCGCGGTTGTCGTTTTCGGGATCGGACGGATCGTGGGTCTGAGGCGAGGAAGGCCGGCCCGTATCGCTGCTTCGGCCCATGCGTATGTACCCGATTCGTCTCTTCACAACGACATAGAAGCACCACAGCGCCGTACCCGTCATCCCTGCAAAAAGCAGCCAGCGCACCAGCGCCGCCAGCGGATGCGCACTTAAAAACCCCACAAGGATCCCTCCTTTTCTGGAATCGCGGAGTGATTCAGTATATGTCCCCATGAACGGTAACATGCGGAAAGCGCGGCCGCGCGGGCGCTTGCCGCGGTCTATTTCAAGGGCCAAGTTCATAAGGTAACACTGGGCGGAGCACGCATAGGAGGCTTAGTTTATCGTATTCGGACGCGGCTGGGCGGTATGACTGCAAGGCGGCAAATCCGAACGATCGGGAGGTGTTTGGTACCGATGCAGATTGCAGTACTGATGAAGCAAACCTTCGATACGGAGGAAAAAATCGAGCTCGTTGGCGGAGCGGTAGCCGAGCATAGCGTGAAATACATCATTAATCCTTACGACGAATACGCGCTGGAGGAAGCGCTTCGGCTGCGGGAGGCGCACGGCGGCAGCGTCACCGTGATCTCGTGCGGGCCGGGGCGCGCGGTCGAGGCGCTTCGCACGGGGCTTGCGATGGGGGCGGATGAAGCGGTGCTGATCGCCGAGGACGGACTCGCGGGCAACGATCGCGCCATCGCTGCTGCTCTGGCCGCCGCCGTGAAATCGCTGCAGCCCGATCTCTTGCTGGCCGGGCTATTCGCCGTTGACCGCGGCGCGGGCAGCGTCGCGCTGCAGGCGGCCGAGCTGCTCGGATTGCCGCATGCGTCAGCTGCTCTGAAGCTGGAGATACGGGATGGCGCCGGCGGCGGAGGGCGCACCGCTGTCGTCGAGCGCGATACGGAGTGGGGCGTAGAGACGGTGGAGGTGCCCCTCCCTGCGCTCGTCACTGCGCAGCAGGGGCTGAACGAGCCGCGCTACCCGTCGCTGCCGGGCATTATGAAAGCGAAGCGCAAGCCGCTGCGGGAAGTGACGGCGGCGGAACTGGGTCTCTCCGCGGACGATCTGGCGCCGCGGACGGAGCGCGTGGCGCTGCTCGCGCCGCCGGTGCGCGCCGCCGGCCGCAAGCTCGCCGGCACGCCGGGCGAGCAAGCCGCGCAGCTGGCGGAGCTGCTGCAGCGCGAGGCGAAGCTGTTTTGAGCGAAATCGATCCCGTAGAGTTGGAGGTATAGAGCGATGAGCGATCAATCGAAACGAACGGCACTCGTGTATGCCGAGTGCGCGGAGGGCAAGCTGCGGCGCGTGGCGCTGGAAGCGCTCGGCGCCGCGAGGCGGCTCGCCGGCGACGGCGGCAGCGTGCACGCCGTCCTCGCCGGCGGCGGCTCGGCGGCAAGCCCCGCGCTGGCCGCAGCCGCCGCGGAGCTTGCCGCCAGGGGGGCCGGGGTCGTCCATGTCATCGACGACCCGGCCCTGGCGGGCTTTGCGCCAGAGGCGTACGCCGCCGCCATCGGCGCTGCCGTTGCCGCGGTGCAGCCGAGCATCATCGTGCTCGGCCACACCGCTGCGGGGCGCGAGCTCGCGCCCCGCGTGGCCGCCGCCTTGAAAGGCGGCCACATCGCGGATGTGACCGCCATCCAGGTGCCGGAGGATGGCGGCGCAGACGCGATCTTGACCCGCCCGCTCTACGCCGGAAAGGCGTTCGAGCAGCGGCGGCTGCTCCCCGGGGCATCGTGCGTCATCACGGTGCGCCCGAACAACCTGCCCGTCGCGGAGCCGGTCGAAGCCGGCAGCGAGGGCAAGGTCGCGGCGCTAGCCTACGCCGCGCCGCCGTTATGGACCACCGTCCGCGATGTCGTGCGCAAGGCTAGCGGACGGGTCGATCTCGCCGAGGCCGATATTATCGTCTCCGGCGGCAGAGGCGTGCGCAGCGCTGACGGCTTCGCGCCCCTGGAGGCGCTGGCGAAGGTGCTCGGCGGCGCGGTCGGCGCCTCCCGCGGCGCCTGCGATGCCGGCTATTGCGATTATGCGCTGCAAATCGGCCAGACCGGCAAGACCGTCACGCCGAAGCTCTACATCGCTTGCGGCATCAGCGGCGCTATCCAGCATCTGGCCGGCATGAGCCAGTCCCGCGTCATCGTCGCCATCAACAAAGACCCCGATGCCCCTATCTTCGGCGTCGCCGATTACGGCATCGTCGGGGACTTGTTCGAAGTCGTGCCGCTCCTCACCGCGGAGTTCGAACGGATACTGGCAACCCCCGGCAGCTGACGCGGCTCTCTCGGGCAACAACAAAAAGACCGAAGCGGAATCGCTTCGGTCAGGCTAGGTTGACTGAGCTCAGACTTGCTTGACGATTTCTATCGAGGAATCATCTACATCTCGAATGAGTTCGAAAATCGAAATTGCCTCATGCTACCGCGCATAAGCTTAACGGTTGCCACGCACGCTATTTAGCCACAAATGACCCTAATAAAATTCTAACGGTTCTCAGAGACGCTATTTGGCGATTCGGACAACGAATTCTTCCGATTTGAGCCAAATAACCCCACTGGCGACCGTTAGATGATAAAAAGGGTAATTTTTGCGCCAATAAGCATTGGAGTATCCGTTAAAATATGCAGCCTCTCTCTCATGCTGTCGTGCACATGCTAACCATATAGAAGCGCGGGATTCTCAGCAATCTGACCGAAGCGATTCCGCTTCGGTCTTCTTCCTTTTTCCGCACTCTCTTCTATCTCTTATCGTAATTAGCGTTTCTTGAAATCGATCTCCAGAAACCGCGCAACCTCCGGAATCCATCTGTTCTCGACAAAATCGACATGCACCGGATGCGCGTTGTACGTATCATAGTCTTCCTGGCTGTCGAAGACCATGGAGAAGCCGTAGTCGTAGTCGTTCTTCGCGCTCACTTGCTTGAACGCGCTAAACTCCTTCACAACCGGAATCGACGTCAAGAGACGTTCGCCGTCGTTCAAGAACTGCTCGGCTGCAGCCGACCCTTGCCCGTGCTTCAAATCAAAAATCACCATGTGCTGAATGCTCGTTTTATTCATAGTATTGCGCCTCCTAGTATCATTATTAATCTTGCGTATTTCGCCACATTGATCCATTGAATCGCTAACTCCACAACCGATCGAAGCCAACAAGCTCTTCATCGCGAAACGTCATCCGGTACACGTCCGGCATCGTCGTTCTCTTCCAGAAATCGAATCCGCCGTACCGTGAATCAAACGCATGCAAAATCATGCACATGATGTTGCCATGCGTCCCAACCGCAACCGATTGTCCCCCATACGCTTGAAGTAGCCTCTTCACTACCTGAACCGCCCGCTGCTGCGCTTCTCTGAACGACTCCCCGCCGGGCAGCGCCGCCTTGTGGTCGGCGAAGGAACGCTCGATCGCATCCAAAAAACCGCCGCTTGCGAACGCGACCTCATCGCCGTGAAGCTTCCGCTCCCTCAGCTCCTCGAACTGCATGACCGGCAAGCCTCGCTCCGCCGCAATGCCTTCTACCGTCAACAACGCTCTGGCATAGGGACTTGATACGACCTCGTCAATGCGCGTGTCCCGCAAAAGCTCCGTCACCCGAAGCACATCCTCCTGCCCCTTCGGGGACAGGCCTCGCGTACGATCTTTCCCTGGCGAATACGAGGACTCGGCATGCCTGATCATATATAACCGCGTTGCCATCCCTCACCTCATTCCACATTCCCATGCCATCCATTATAATCCATCCTGCCGCGTGGACAAGAGATCCTGCATACCTATACAGACAAAAAAGGCATCCTCCCAAGCGGGAAGACACCTAAATATCAATATGATCGACAGCTTTTTGCTTTCTTCTTCGAACCCAGATCGCGATTATAATCATCGCAATGATCGAAGCGTAGAACGTTACCTCCATGTCGTGCTGGGCATCCCAAATGTCGCCTTGAGCGCCGAGAAACGTCTCGCCCTTTTTCTTAGGCGCGACGAAAACGACGTACATCTCGCCGATTTCATAGATCGCCGAGTAGCCAAGAAGCAGCCATGGCGTTAGGAGATAGGCCCAGATTTTGCGGATGCCCGCCGCTTTGATCAGCACTTCCAGCTGCGGCAAGCCGAGCAGCAGCCCAAACATGAAATGAACGACGCGGTCGTAATGGTTCCGTTTGAAATCGAACCAATGCTTCATAAGCTCATCCAAAGGCGTAACGCCATACGCGTAATGCGCCCCGAACGTCTGCAGCATGAGGAACAGAATGATGAACGTATACGACAAGTTGCTGAAGCGGAAATAGCGATAGAGAATAATAAGGCCGACCGCGGTCAGGAGGGTCAAAATATTTTCCATCCACCAGTCAAATACGCTTACCGGATAGATCGCAAGCAGCACCCACACAATGATAAAAACAATGATATTGGCCTGAAGCCAGTGATTCGATCGGAACGGCATGGCCGCCAGCCTCCTTTCACGCCTGCATCTTCATGGTTACCATTCCTTGATTAATTATCCTAGTCTTGCCCGTTGACATTTGTCCGGCATGAGGGTATAACAAGGATAATAATCGATCTTGAAATTCGTTGATGGGAACACGCGCATCTTGCAATAGGCATTCTCCAGAGAGTCGGCGCACGCTGAAAGCCGACGTTTGCCCGCATTTGCCGCATCCTCCCGAAGAAGCCGTGCCGAAGCCGCAAGGGTCAGTAAGCACGGACGGAATCCGCCGTTACACGGAGCGCGTATGATGGTACGTGACAAAGAGCCGCTTGTCCCTCTCAAACGGACGGGAAAGCGGAAGTAGGGTGGTATCGCGAGATGAATCTCGTCCCTTGTGGGGCGGGATTTTTTGCATTTTTATAGATCGAAAATCTGGATCAAAAGGAGCTGCGGAAGATCATGGGAACTGAGTGGAACGCAAGCGGAACCATATCCGTCGGGTTGACGGAAATCGCGCAAGCGCAAATGCATATCAAGGAAGTGGCGGCGCGCACCCCCCTGCAGCTGAACCGGGTGCTATCCGAGCGCTACGGCTGCAGCGTATATTTGAAACGGGAGGATTTGCAAGTTGTCCGTTCCTTTAAGCTGCGCGGCGCCTACCATCTCATTAAATCTCTGCCCGAGGAGCGGCTTTGGCGGGGCGTTGTATGCGCAAGCGCAGGCAATCACGCGCAAGGCGTCGCTTATTCGTGCCACACGCTAGGTATTCCGGGCAAAATCTATATGCCCAGCACGACGCCGCGGCAGAAAGTCAACCAAGTTGCCTTCTTCGGCGGTTCCGACGTTGAAGTTATTTTGACCGGCGACACGTTCGACGATGCGTTCAACGAAGCTCTTGCCGCAAGCCGCAAGGACGATCTAGCGTTCATCCATCCGTTTGACGATCCCAAAATCATTGCCGGCAACGGCACGATCGGCAAAGAAATCATGGAAGCCATCGATGCCGCGCCCGATTTCGTCTTCGTGACGATTGGCGGCGGCGGTCTGGCCGCCGGCGTCAGCGCATATGTGAAGGCCGTCTCGCCAAGGACGAAGCTGATCGGTATCGAACCGGAAGGCGCCGCGTCGATGCGCGCTGCCCTCGATGCCGGCGAGGTGCTTACGTTGGAGAGCATCGACAAGTTTGTCGACGGGGCTGCCGTCAAGCGCGTCGGCGAGCTGACGTTTCGGATGTGCCGCGACATGCTCGACGATATTATTCTCGTTCCGGAGGGCAAAGCCTGTACCGCGCTTCTCGATCTGTATAACGAGAACGCCATCGTTGTCGAGCCGGCCGGGGTGCTGCCGATTGCGGCGCTTGATCTGTACCGCGACCAAATCGCCGGCAAAACCGTCGTGTGCGTCATCAGCGGCGGCAATAACGACGTCGACCGGATGCAGGAAATCAAGGAGCGTTCGCTCGTCTTTGAAGGGCTGAAGCATTATTTTATGGTCAACTTCCCCCAGCGGGCCGGCGCCTTGCGCGAATTTCTCGACGAGGTACTCGGTCCGGATGACGATATCACGCGCTTCGAATATACGAAGAAGCACAACAAAGATAACGGTCCGGCGCTCGTAGGCATCGAGCTGAAGAACCGGCAGGATTACGAGCCGCTCGTAGCGCGCATGCGCAGGAAAGGGCTCCATTTCCTCGAGCTGAACAAAGATCCCGTTTTGTTTAACTTACTGATCTGATTCGCGCTTCTCTTACTTAGCCTGGCTGTTCCTTTTCGGAATGGACAGGCTTTTTTGTTGGACTTCCGCCGATGAAGCCGACACTTTTGGGCAACCCTAAGAAGTGCTTGCCGCAGGGCTTTACTTGGATTTTTGTTCCAGCACGCTTATAATAAAGTAGACATCTGCCAGCTGGTAATAGCCCTCTAAATTTGCCTGTCAAAGGGGATGCGACATCATTTCTACTCGTCTATTCGGCCGGGAAGTGATCCTATTCTCGGTCATTCTGTTTTTCGTCGAATTCGTCCGCGGTGCGGCTTTGATCAGCTTCATTCCGATTTTCGGGGAAAAGACGCTTGGCTTGTCGCTCGATATTATCGGCATCGCCATCACGGCCCATTACTTGACGGATACCGCGCTCAAGATGGCGATCGGTTATTTGCTGGACCGTTTCTCGATCCGGTTTGTCGTGCATGCCGGTCTGCTCGCGTCGCTCGTCGGCATTTTCCTCCTCCAATTCGCCTATCAGCCATGGCTGTTTATTACGGCTGCCGCCTTATACGGCGTCGGCATCTCGCCGATCTGGATCGTTTGCCTGACCAAAGTATCCGAGGATCGCCGGGCCATGCAGATGGGCTTTCTCTATACGATATGGTTCGTCGGCATTGGCTCGGGCCCGATCGTCACCAACATTTTGCTCGATTACAGTACGCCGGTAACCTATTATCTGCTGCTCGGCCTTGCGCTGCTGTGCTGGGTGCTGTCGCTGTTTATTACGAACCGCAAATCATCCGGGGCAACTTCTTCGTTACCTTTGCGCGAGCAGTTCGTAATACTAAAGGATCGTCTACGGCATATGCGTCTGCTGCTGCCTGGAATGGTACTCCAAACCATGGGAGCCGGAATGCTTGTTCCGATTCTGCCCAGCTTTGCCGAGCATAAACTAGGAATGACCGGCGCTCAATATTCCTTGCTTTTGCTGGCAGGCGGCGCCTGTACGGTCATCGGCCTCATTCCGCTTGGCCGTCTGTCCGATATTCTTGGCGGCAAGAAATGGTTTCTCGTCCTCGGTTTCGGCTTGATCGGCGCCTCCTTGTACTTGCTGTCGCTGGCGCCGCCGATGTGGCAGTGCATCGTTTTGACCGCCATCCTAGGTTTGTCATATGCCACGCTGCTGCCGGCCTGGAATGCGCTGCTTGCCAATTATGTTCCGCCCAAACAACAGGGGCTTGGCTGGGGCATCTTCTCCACCGTCGAAGGCATCGGGGGAATGATCGGCCCCGTCGTTGGCGGCTCGCTCGCCACTTGGCAAGGGCAATCCGCCGTGCTATGGTATAGCGGGATTATGTATGCGGTGATCGGCTTCTTCTACATTTGGTTTCCATTCCGTGCGTTTAAGGACAACAGCCACGGCAATACGTGATGAAAGCAAGGTGAATTACACGGAATGAACTTATTTCAAGATTTGCTTGCACCTTTAAAGGAAATGGACCTCGAGCACCTGCAGCGAACGCTGGAAAGCTACAAAGCTTACGGTCCGCTGCCGGGCATTCTATTGCCGCTTGCGGAATCGTTCCTTCCCATTCTGCCGCTGCTTGTGTTCGTTGCGGCGAATGCCAATATTTACGGGCTCTGGCTTGGTTCTTTCTATTCGTGGATTGGCGTTTGCGGCGGATCGCTGCTCGTATTCTGGCTCTCGCGCAAGCTTGGCGGGCGGTTTAGCGGCTGGATTCGCCGCCGTTTCCCGAAGGCTTCCAAGCTGCTGGTCTTTATCGAACGCCGGGGCTTCACGCCAATCTTCCTTTTCGCGTGCTTCCCGTTCTCCCCATCTGCCATCATAAACGTCGTATCCGGCCTTAGCGGCATTTCCTTCGGTTCCTTCGCGCTTGCGATTCTGCTTGGCAAAGCAGTCATGATTCTCAGCGTGTCGCTGCTCAGCTTTAACATCGGCGATCTGACGGAACAGCCTTGGCGCATTTTGCTGATCATCGTACTGCTCGTGGTCATGTGGTTCGGCGGCAAGAAGCTGGAGTCGCGCTATCATTTGAAATAATCGGGGGTCCGGCCTTACCATGATGAATATCATCGCAACAAGCATCGTCCTTGTGCTGGCAGCCGGACTTGTTGCCGCCATGATCTTCTTGATCCGGCTGTCCACGGACGATTCAGGCCGGCATCCGGAGATCAAGCAATTCGTGGAAGCGCTGTTCGGCGGCACCTCTTCCCCTCTGCAGTCTCCTGCCCAAGCGCAAAGTGAAAGCGCTGCAGCCCTTTCGACGGAACCGTCCGAGGACTTCGATGAGACATGTCCGGCCTGCGGCGATCCCGTTATGCATAGGCACCGGGAATGCCCTTCGTGCGGGCTGCGGCTCATGTAGCCGGCTCCCTCACGCACATAGTTTCCTTCCCCCTGTGGCAAACTGATAAAGGATTTACATGTCGAGTAACGATCAGGAGGCCAATACTATGTCACAAGAACAACCGTCCCACTTGCAGGTTAAAGCGAGCAAGGCACAGGCGAAGGCGGACCGGACAGGCGTCGGCAAAGCTGAGGCGAGCGCCATGCAGTCTAAAGCCGATCATGCCGCTTATCCGAAGCACGGGCTGTAGTCGTTAGAGGGTGACATCGTCAGGAGGAGAACGTTATTATGAGCGAAGAAAAAAACCATTTTCAAATGGATCCGATGTCCGGCGAGCCGGTTGAAGTAGAGGGCGTTTATACAAACGAGTGGGGCCGCGAGGAGAAACTGGACCGCGGTGACGTGTTCCCGGCCGATCCTCAGATGGGCACGACGGAATGGGAGCTCACCCAGCTCAATATCGATAATCATTCCACCGGCGAAACCGATCCCCGGCTCGTGCCGAAGAAGAAAGCAACTGCCCACGAAGCGCACCTCCAACATCCGAAGCGGCATAAGAAGACCCATGAGACTGAATAGCGCCGCTTAAACAAGAAGAAACCTGCATGCCGCCTAGACCGCGGCTTTACAGGTTTCTTTCTTTAGAACGTTTAAACGCCCTTGCCCGCCTGGCATTCGGAATGCTTCGTCCGGCCGGGCCGCAAGGGCGTTTCCTATTAGGATCAGTCCGCGGTTGCATCCCGCTGCTGCACTTGCTCCGACACCCGCTCCAGCCGGCGCAGATGGTAGGCATATTCCAGCATGGCGGAAGCAACGAATACAAGCCGTTTATGTTCATCGGGATCATCGCGCAAGTAATCGGTCAGCTGGTTAATCAGCCGGGCTTCCCGTTCTTCCTCGGGCTCGATTTCGGCGGTAGGCTTCATTTTGCCTGCGATTTTCAGCAAAATTTGCTCGTGGTACTTGGTCAGCTCCTCGATTTGGCTGTCAAACCTTTGGGCCCATGCCTCCGCACCGGGTGCGGAGAAATAGTGCTCCTCCACCACCTCTAGCAGATCCACGCCCTGATGCAGCGCCTTGATGAGATGCTTGGATAGGATCAGCTGCCGCGCGCGAATCTGTTTACGCTGAGGCAGCAGCGAGCGCTCTTCCTCGAACAGCAGGTACGCCTCATCCAGCTTGCGAAGCGTGCCCTCAAGCTTCTCTTTCTCCTTACGGTGTACGTCTTCCTTCATCTCATTGGAGATCGCCATGCGAAGCAGCAGCGACAGCTGCGTGTACGCTTCCTGAACCTGTGCGGTAAACAGTTTGCGCGGACGCGGCGGAATGACTAGGATATTCACCGCGAAGGCGGCAGCCATACCCGTCAGTACCATCAGGAAGCGCTCCACGGCGAACAGCCAGCCCTGCTCGTTCGCTTCCATCACCGCCACGACGGTAACTAACGTCAGGCCGATCGTATTTTCCATGCGCAGCCGAATGCTGATTAAGATAATAATGATACAGACCAAGCCGACCGCAATCGGCGTATGCCCGAAGAGCCGGACTGCGGCAAGGGCAACCACGGCACCAAGTACGTTAGTCTGCAATTGATCCGTGACCTGCTGCCAGGACCGCGAGATGGACGGTTGAATCGTAAAGATCGAAGCGACTGCCGCGATAATCGGGGATGGAAATCCAAGCAAATTGCTCAGATAGATGGCCAGCGCTACCGCAAGGCCGGTCTTCAAAACGCGCGCTCCGATTGTCATGCCGCAGCACTCCCCTTCCTTTTCCGCGCTCTCGATACCGCTAGATGCCGCAAGAACGGCGAATCCTGAATGGGTGTACTAGTTTCTTCCATTTCTATGTATTCGCCTCCTTCCCTATTATAGCCGATTCCGTAGCAAAAAGAAGTTTCCAGCTCTGTCCGTCCCCTTTATAATGAGCACATCAGAGGAGGAGTCAGCATCATGTGGATTTTTGCCGTTAACGAGAAATCCGGCGGCGGCCGGGGGAAAAAGGTATGGAGGCGCGTGGAAGCCGAGCTTGTAAAACGCGGAGTTCCTTATCGAGCGGTCATGGCTGGATCACCCGAGGAGGCAGATGCGGAAATTCGTTGGCTGATCGCCGCATTCGCGGAACACGGCGGCTCTGCGGAGGCGGCGGACTCGTTGGCAGAGACGGAAGGGGCGGGGGCCGCCACCCAGCCTCGCACCGGAGTGAAAGCGGTCTGCGTGATCGGCGGGGATGGAACGATTCACAGCGTACTGCCGGCTTTGGTTGACAGCGGCGTGCCGCTTGGCATCATTCCATCGGGCTCCGGCAACGATTCCGCCCGCGCCTTCGGGGTCCCGGCGAAGCCGCTTGATGCGCTCGCGCGCATTCTCGCCGGCCATGCCATGCCGGTCGATCTCATTCTGCTGCGCAGCGCCAAAGCAGCGCATGGCGGCGGAACGGCGGCGGAACGCCCCGTCCTGACCGCGCTTGCCGTCGGCTTCGACGCCGCAATCGCCGATGCGGTCAACCGGTCGGCTCACAAGACACTCTGCAACTTGCTTGGCGTCGGCTCCGTTGCTTACTTGATCGGCCTCCTGCAAATCCTGCTGACTTACCGGCAGCGACAGCTCACGGTGACAGTGGACGGCACGCCTCACCGCTTCGAACGCGGCTGGATGGCGGCGGTGTGCAGCGTGCCGGCCTACGGAGGCGGCCTGCGCATCTGCCCGAACGCCTCGCCGACTGACGGCCTGCTCGACGTGTGCGTCGTCCACACGTGCACGCCGCTGCAGCTGCTGCGCTTGTTCCCTACGCTGCTAAGCGGAACCCATACACGGCTGCCGTACGTGAAGATGCTGCGCGGCAGACCCGTTTCCGTCGCGGCCGAGCCGCAAGCCGGTACGGATGCCCTCGCTATCTACGGCGACGGCGAGCCGGTCGGCGAAGCCCCGCTATACGCAGAATCAGCCGGCCACCGCCTCTTATTGCTTAGTGCGGTAACCGGCTGATTTAATCCAGAGCGCATCCTGACTGCCTTAGTCATGATGCGTTTTCGTCGTCGTGGCGTAGCCGCTGGATCGGAGTCACCTTGCTCCAAGCCTGCACATCCGTCACTTCGATAGGCTCCTGATACGGCAAAATAATATCAAACGTCGTGCCTTCGCCCACGCGGCTGTTCACTTCGATGCTGCCCTGGTGATTATCGACGATTTTATAGGTGACCATGAGGCCAAGCCCCGTCCCCTTCTCCTTCGTCGTATAGAACGGCTGTCCGATCTTGGACAGCTGCTCCTCCGGAATGCCCGGACCGCGGTCGGCGATCCGCGCAATGATCCGCGACTGGTCCCGCATACAGGTGACGGTAATGGTGCCACCGTCCTGCATCACCTCGATGGCGTTCTTAAGCACGTTGATGAAGACCTGCTTGAGCTGATTCTCAACGCCCCGTACCCACAACGTTTCCTCGCTGAAATGCGATTCAATCTCGATGCTGTGCAAAATCGCCTGCGTCTCCAGCAGCGTGATCGTATCCCTCATGATCGTTCGGATGTCTTTATAAGCCATCTCGTAAATTTGCGGCTTGGACAGCATCAGCAGCTCGCTGACGATCGATTCGATCCGGTTGAGCTCCGATTTCATGATGTCGTAGTAGTTTTTACTATTGCCGCGTCCCGAGGCAATGAGCTGAAGGAATCCCTTCAATGAGGTCAGCGGATTGCGAATCTCATGTGCGATGCCCGCCGCCAGCTGGCCTGCAACGTACAGCTTCTCGGAATTGATGAGCAGCTCCTCGTTCTTCTTCCGTTCCGAGATATCGCGAATAATGACTTGAAACACCGACTTCCCCGACAGCTTCGTGCTTGTCTCAATGACCTCCGTATGGAGCGGCTTTCCTTGAACCGTATACCAATCGAGCTCGATCGGGCTTTGCCTCGCCCGCTGCTTCGTCACCTGGAGCATCCGCTTCATCAGCGTATGATATTTGGGCTGCAGAAATTGGTAGACCGGCTTGCCGAGCATATCGCTTTCATCGTCCGCTTCAAACATATGCAGGCCGGAACGGTTGATGTATTCCCATTTCTCGTCATGAATGATCGCAATCATGTCGATCGATGTTTCGACCAGCAGCTTATACCGCTCATTCATAGCCGTATAGCGGCGATCCACATAGCGGGCGACCAAGCTGAAGACGAAGATGACGAGCGTGGCAAGACCGAGCACGATCGAGAGCAGCTTCATGTAATCGTTTAGCCGGTCTGCCGTGAGCACCACCGAGTAGATAACCGTGACCATTTCCAGCCCGATCAGCTGCATGATGATGCCCGTGAAGCCGAGCAGCAAGCCCGCAAGCAGGATATAACCGTTCTTACGCTCGAAAATATAGAAAGAACAGGCCGTTCCAAAATAGCTAAAAAGGAAGCCTATGCACGCAAGGCTAATATCGATGCTGTATTCCTCGATTTGCGTGCTAAGCAAGGTGGAGTAGATCAACGAGCCTGTCCCAAGCGCCATCAACAGACTGCTGCCTAGTAAACGAACCGCGTGCGGCGCCCGGGAGCCAAGCAGCCTGAACGATCCGTAGGCGCTTGCCATAATGCCGAACAGCTTGACGATAATGGTCCAATCGAGCATGATCATGGAGTTCGACGTCAACAAAATGATAAAATGGCTTACCCAAAGGCCGAGACCATAAACAAGCGCTCCGCTAAGCAGCCAGTATTGGCGCATGATGCGCAACATTTGGAGATGACCGATCATGCTGTACATGGTGATGGACGCAAACAAATTGATAGCAAGCGCCAGCGCCAGCAGCATCCACTTCTCGCCTATCATTAGCTCGCTCATTATGACTCTCCGATAACGATAGATTTTTGGTAAATTAGGGCTTGAGAATTGGAATTCGACAGATTTCCAAATTATCCTTTTTTCCGCGACAGGAAAGTGACGGAATTGCCAGATGACGACAGCAAGGCTGTTGAATCGCCTCAAGGTGCGTTATAATATTGCATGTAAAGGAGAGGACTACATATGGTTAAAATTTTAAAAGAGTTCAAAGAATTCGCCGTCCGCGGCAACGTGCTCGATCTAGCCGTCGGGGTCATCATCGGCGGCGCGTTCGGCAAAATCGTCACCTCGCTCGTCAACGACATCATCATGCCGCCGATCAGCAAGCTTCTCGGCAATGTGAATTTGGTCGATAAGTTTTTCATTCTATCCGAACTCAAAGCGGATCAAGCGACGCCATCGACATTGGCCGAAGCCCAGAAAGCATCCATATCCGTTCTCGCCTACGGCAATTTCCTGAACGTCATCCTGGATTTCACCATCGTTGCGTTCTGTATCTTCCTGATCGTGAAGGGTGCCAACACGCTAAGACGGCTAGGTAATCCGGAGCCGGTGAAGGCGCCTGAAGAGCCTACGGAAAAGACATGCCCATACTGCTTGTCCAAAATTCCGATCAAAGCGACCCGCTGCGGCCACTGCACCTCCCACCTGCGCGACGAGCCGGCCGAGCTGCAGGAAGGCTTGTCCTAGCCGATGGCAGGCGAAGAACGCTTCGATTACTACGATGAGGCCGGCACATGGCTCGGGTCTGCCCCGCGCAGCGAGGTGCATGCCCGCGGGCTCTGGCACCGCTCCATCCATTGCTGGCTGGTGCGCCGCGAAGGCGAACGCAAGCTTGTGCTGTTTCAGCGGCGCAGCACGGACAAGGATACGTTTCCGGGCTACTATGACATTACCGCCGCCGGTCATCTGACGGCGGGAGAAACGATGCGGGAGGCAGCCCGCGAAATCGAAGAAGAGCTCGGCGTACCGGTTCCGTTCGAGACGTTGATTCCGCTTGGCGAAGCGCGCCATGAAGCGACCGGCTTCGCCAAGGGAGCCGCATTTATCGACCGCGAGATCAGCGGGGTGTTCGGCTTTGTTTACGACGCGCCGCTCGCTTCGTTAACCCTGCAAGCGGAGGAAGTGGCCGGGGTGTACGAAGCCGACTTAAGCGTGATGATCGCGCTGTTTGACGGAGAGCGGGATCACGCAGCGGCGGCCGGTTTCCGGCTTGATGCAGGCCGCCATCCGGTTGCATCCGAGATTCAAGTGAAGGCTTCTGAGTTCGTGACGAGGCCTTCAAGCTACTATTCCGGCGTGTTCCGCGCGTTGCTGCTCCACTTGTAAGCAGCAGCGCCGTGCCGCTTGTATTGACGCCGCGCCGCATATGGCGCGGCGTTTCGCTTATATGCCCCCGCTTCGTGCCGAGGCCGGACTTGGAATACCGCGGCGGCGTGCTGGCTACCGCCCCTCTTCCTCCCCCGATGCTTTTCTGGCTTATGGCGCGCTCCCAGTTTTTATACCAGTTATCGAGCATCCCGTGAATTTGATAGAAGATCGTGCTTTGCGGCGCAGAATCGAAGTCGTTCATGATCTCCTCGCCGTACAATTTTGCTGATTCTTGGTGCAAGCATCCGTGCAAGTTCGAGCCCTCGATGAATAAGCCGAGCTGATCCAGCGTAGCAAACGATTGCGGATTATTGAGAATGCGTGCTTCCGCCGATTTATTCCAACAGCGCGAATTTCGAATCGCTTCCGGTACGCTTTCCCATGGCGCGACAAGCTGCGGATCATAGCCCTGCTGGTGGTACCATTGCAGCGCTTTATTGATGAAGTATCTGTGAAACTGCATAAAGAGCGCGCCATACCCTGCGGGCAGCTGCGACGGGTGATCGTGGTGGTTGGCGTGATGCCATTGCAAATGCTCTTGCAGCAGCGATGCGGGAAAATTCGGAATTACCGGCATACATGTCCCTCCTATACCAACGTCTATTTCCAGTTAGTTTATGCCGCCGCATAAGGAGGGGTTCATAGCAAAAACAGGCCGTCTCACCGAAGTGAAACAGCCTGTTGCAGAGGAAGACGGTTCGCCAATTCAAATCAGAAGGTGTTGCAATTGCCCATGGATACGCAAATGTCGAAGGTAATCCGCACGTCGCAGCATTCTCCGAATGTGCACGCGATACGAACGCATGCAAAACGGCCTTGGTGGAAGAAACAGACTACATGACAGTTTTCCCCGATCAGGTCTTCTACGACCTTGCGGTTTCTGCAGCGGATAGCCCGAACGAGTCTGGCCGCTTGCTCAGGCGAACGAAGCTGACAGAACAAATCCGCTAGATCTTGACCTGCCTCTTGGATTCCCTCTACAGCGCCATCGCGTCTTTTGCAGCAGTGGCTCCGGCTGCTGCGGTGCATGTCGTTCGACACGCGCGCGCTGCTGCGATTTTTTTTCTGAACCTTTTGCACACTCTTCACTTGTAATTTAATTGACACCTGGTTTCCTCCTTTCAACGAACTACAGTAATCTATGAAAGGAGGGTTATTCTGGTATAAGACAAGATACCTGCGTCAATCGCATAACCTGAAAGCCGCATTTCTTGCGTGAGCGCGAGCCTTCCATGATTATCGTCCACGAATTCAAGCCGTTTTTATGTCATGGGGGTACATTTGGCGATCAATTTGATTACTTCACAGATGGCTTATTAGCTATGCGTCGCCCCGCATTTTCGGCATTTTGACCATCGATCAAGTCCGTACCACTTTCTCCGATGGAACAATTTGCACCATAGATTCACCGTTCAAACCCTCCATCCTATGCGGCATTCTCAAAGTGTACAGCCCACCTCATGAATTGCATGGTGTGGGCTGTTTGATGTCAATTAGCATCATAATTCAATTCGATTGCCTCACCGTTGCTCCAATCCGGCAGACTAGGCGTTTCTGCACGTTTGGCGGTAGATATAGTAATGATAGCTTTCTTCATTGCAACATCTCCTTTTTACCAAGTTTCGAAACTTGCAACGTGATCTTGTACACCGGTGTTTGTTTTAGTTTGTTGAGTTTTAATCAACTTTTTTCTTAAAAAAAATATCATCCGTCAGCTGATGCAGGTCTACGCCGAATTTAGAAGCAATTGCTGGGAGGTGCTTCGCCTTCAACTCATTCTCGCCCGATTCGATTCTTGAATACCCGCCAGGCGTGTTGAGCCCAAGCGCTTTGGCCATTTCTTTCAAAGTTAGCTTATTAGCAATTCTCATGATCCGAAGATTCTCGTAATTGATCACCAAACGAACGCCACCCCTCCGAAAAAATTGAGCTTAAATCAAATAATAACTTAATAATATTTGACGCATAATCAACTGTCAACGTAAATATTGCTTTTTAATCAAGTCAATATTAAATCCATCTCGTTGATGGTATGATATTTGATGAATAATCAAAATTTGAAGAGGTGGACTATGTCCCTCGGTACTCGTCTAAAAGAACTTCGTCGAGCAAAAAAATTAACGCAAAAGGAAGTTGCTAATCGTCTTGAAATAGATAATACGACGATCTCAAAATGGGAAGCTGACGTATATGAACCGAACACTGTTACCTTAGTTAAATTGGCCACTCTTTATGAAACGAGCGTGGATCAATTACTTGGCCGCGTACCATCAATCGACTATCAGAGAATGTTGAATAACCCCGCTCTTAAAGACCAATCCGCCGGCTATGAAGCGCCTGTCACTGGCCGCGTCCTCTATGGTGGTTCAGAACATTACACCGAGGAAGAACTTGCAATTGCTGACGCCGCTGCTAGAGCTGCTGTGGAGGCTTATCGCAAAGGGAAGGCAAGAGCACAGAAAAATGATCAATAAATGCAAAATCCCCCCTGCCTTTAGGGGGCTCCTGAATATTCTAACGGATGCTCCAGTGCTTATTTGCGCAAAAATACCCCTTCTTAAAATCTAACGGTCGCCAGAGGGGTTACTTGGCCCAAATCGGAAGAATTCGCTGCCCCAATCGCCAAATAGCGGTTCTGAGAACCGTTAGCCTTTCAAAAGAGCCATTTGAGGCTAAATAGCGTGCGTGGCAACCGTTAGCTATGCTCGCCAGCATGAGGCAATTTCGATTCACGAAGTCATTCATGATGTGGATGATTCCACGTTAGAAATCGACAAACAAGCCTGATGTCAGTCAAGCATCGGACTCGCGATTGATCCTTATTACTTTTCGACAGCCTGAGCCCCCTAACTTTAGGGGCTATTCTCTTTTCAAGAGGAGAATAACAAAAAAGCGCGGTCCCGAAATCTCGGAAACCGCGACGTTATTGGCTTTCAGTGGTGCTGGTGAAGGGAATTGAACCCCCGGCCTACGCATTACGAGTGCGTTGCTCTACCCCTGAGCTACACCAGCATATGTCACTATATCCCGTCTGCAAGGCGGTGACTTTTTTAATATACTGCATCATTTTACTATAGTCAATCCTCATTCGACCCCGCTTAGCAAGGACAAGTTTCCCCCCGCGATTGGACGCGGGGGACATGTCTATCGGGCCGTATCAGCCGCTGGATTCCGAAGTCGTCGCCACGCTTGGAGGCATTAGCGGCAGCCGCAGCGTAAACCTGCTTCCCTCGCCTTTGCGGCTCTCCAGGGACAGCGTTCCGCCAAGCAGTCTTGCCAGCTGCAGGCTGATCGACAAGCCCAGCCCCGTACCGCCGTAGTTGCGGTTAATGGAGCCGTCTTCCTGCTGGAACGCTTCGAAGATCAGCTTCTGCTTCTCCATTTCAATGCCGATGCCCGTGTCGATGATCGAGAAGGTGATTCGCTGCGGCGATACCGATACGATGCGTCCCGCCGACCGGCCCCAAGACACCGGATTCCAGTTTCGGAGCGTGCGCTTCTTCAACGCCGCCGGCTCAAGCGGCACGCCTCCATCAAGCTTGACAACCAGCTTCACGGAGCCCGACTCCGTAAATTTGAAAGCATTCACGAGCAAATTGCGCAAGATTTGATTGAGCCGCAGCGGATCGGTTTGCATCGCATCCGGCACATGAGGGGCGATTTCGGTCTCAAACAGCAGCTTCTTCTGCCCCGCAACCGGCAAGAACTGCTGATGCAGCGTCTGGACAAGCTCCTCGATGGAGAGCGGCTCGATGTTAATATCCATTTTTCCGGCTTCCACCTTGGAGAGGTCCAAAATATCGTTAATGAGCTGCAGCAGGTCGTTCCCGGCTCCGTTGATAAGATCCGCATAGCGGACATCCTCAGCGCTGTACCGGTTCTCATCGCTTTCCTGCATGAGCTGCGACAGCAAAATAATGCTGTTCAGCGGCGTCTTCAGCTCGTGCGACATATTCGCCAGAAACTCCGATTTATACTTATTCGCAAGCAGCAGCTCACGCGCCTTCTCCTCGACATCGCGTTTCGCTTCGCGAAGCTCGCGCGTCTGCCGGCGCAGCAGCATGTTGATGTTGCGAAGCTCGTCCACTCGCAGCTGCTCCTTCTGAAAGTCGCTGACGATAAACATAAGCAGCGCGCTCAGCAGGATCCGCAGCGGCAGCGAATATATGCCGTATTCAAGCAAGTACGTGCCGACTGGCATCAGCTTCATAGCGAGCAGCGTCAGCGTCACAAACAAGGTATATAATATATTTACGGCAAGCACTGTGATGATGCTTTTCCACAAGAACCGCCACGGCTTCCAGCGCAGCCAGCTGCTCAGCCACGTACATGCAAGGCCGATCAAGATCATGACCAGACACTCCGAGACCGCCGCCCCATCGAAATCAAAGAACAACCGTCCGATCCCGATGCCAAGGCCAATCAGCGTAATAACGGCCGGTCTCGGAAACACGAGTACGGCGATCATCAGCGGGGCAATGCGCAGATCAAGCAAATGCAGATCGCCTGTCCGAGGACCGAATAGCATCGCGCACCATCCGCCAAGGATGAACATCGTGACCGTAAGGCTATATTTGACGCGATTAGTCGCGTATTGGAAGAGGTAGCGATACCATAAATCAAACATATAGGCAAGTGCAATAAGCAAGCTAATGTTGGCGAACAATGCTTTTGCATTCGTCAAAACGTGATCCCCGCCTTCCGGTTACTGGGTATTACCCTGATTTTGGGATTATGACGCAGACATGGATTAATATTGTACCGCATCGCAAATAATACCATTACTTGCGCAGCTTCGCACCGCGTACGAATTGCCGCGGTACGAAGCCGCATCAACGCATAGATATTTCCGCACTGCTAAGCAGTCGCCCCGCATGCGAACCGCCGGGGTGCGAAGCCGCCTTATCATGGCGAAATTTGGTTGAATTTGTTAGAAAAGGGTAAGTAAAACAAACATTAGTTTCATTCTGATTTTATAAGAGACTAAAAAATATGGATTACAATGTGGTTACAAAAGTAAACGGAGGCGCATACCGATGACAAAAGTCATTACCTTCAAAAATCGTTCCGTTCCAGTCCACTACCCGTCCGAGCAACTGTCTTATATAGAACTCCTGCACAATAAGCTGTTGGAAATGGAATACAACTTTGATTTCCGTAAAAAATGGAAACGAATCAAGTCGGTCGAAATGATCCGCGACGTCGCTATTTTACAATATACCGACGGCACGAAGCTATACCTCGAAGTGTGCTAGCTAAAAGCACAAAATGCCTGGTTCTATACTCGTACGAAGAAGGGCAGTCCGCCAGCAAGTCAGCATCCTTCACTCGAATGCGTCTTGCGTGCAGACTGCCCTTTATTTTTTCCGTTACACGGACTCCAACGTTACCGGAAGCGCACCGATAGCCTCTTCTTTCATCGGCTTCCCCAGCAGGTAGCCTTGGTAGCAGTCGCAGCCCCATTGTTTTAACAACGCTAACTGCTCCGCAGACTCCACGCCCTCGGCAACGACCTGAAAGCCAAGCTCATGTACGAGCGCAATCATCGATCTTACGATCGCAGTCTCCGCGTGCTGTTCACCAATGTGCTGGACGAACGATCGATCGATCTTCAGCGTATGCAGCGGCAGTCTCCGCAAATAAGTTAGCGAGGCGTACCCCACCCCGAAGTCATCCAGCGCGATTCGAATACCCATCTCCCTCAGCTGCTCCAATACGTTATAGATCCGCTTGCCCGAATCAATCAGGATGCTCTCGGTAATTTCGATTTCCAGGCACTCTGCCGGCATCGACGTTTCGATCAGAATGCGCTGCAGCGCCTCCACAAAATCATTCGCAGCCAGCTGGAGCGGGGATAGATTGACGGAAACGATCAGATCCATATGTCCCTTATCCCTTACCCTGCCCCACATGCCGCAAACCTCACGGATCACCCACTCGCCAATCTCTACGATTTGGCCGCCTTGCTCTGCAAGCGGAATAAACTCTGCCGGCAGGATGAGACCAAGCTGCGGGTGCTGCCAGCGCAGCAATGCCTCGAAGCCTCTGAGCCTCCCCTCAGCCTCGTACACCGGCTGGTAGTAGAGCATTAGCTCATTGTCCGCAGGCGCGCTGCGAAGCAGCGTTCTAAGCTCCTCCGTACGGTGGAGCTGAGCTGCATCTTCCTCGGTATATATGGCTACCTGGTTGCCTCCTGCCGCCTTCGCCTGCTGCAGCGCCGTATCGGCATGCCGCATAATCCTCTCCGCCGTATCGCCGTCCGCGGGATAGCTGCTGACGCCGATGCTGCAGTAAGGAAAGAGCAGCTGTCCGCGTACAGGCAGTAAATCCGCCACCGAATGCTGGAGCTCTTTAATGAGCATCTCCGCTTCCTCCGAAGCTGCTTCCAGCTTGTAAATCCGAAACAACAGAAACGTATTGCCGCTCAACCGATAGGCGGAGGCCGACCAATGGCTCAGTTCGCATAGCCGGCCTGCCATCTGGCGAAGCGCCTCGTCGCCGAAGGCTGTCCCTTTCGTTTCGTTGATGACATAGAAGCGGTCCATATCGACAAGCGCTGCCAGCACCCCTCTGCCGCAGCTTCTTGCGAGCGAGATCGCTCTGGCGAGCATGGCGAAAGCAGCCTTGCGTCCCGGCAAGCCTGTTAACGGATCGTAGACCTGCTCTGCCGGTATGCTTCCGCGGCGGTACATGCCATCTCGCTGCGCGGTTGTATCGAGGTTTTCCATTAATACCTCTCCCCCTTTCGGCCCATTCATGATTCAACCAATCTCGATATAGGTATAATTCCTCACAATTCCACTAGGAAATAAGTATGACATACGCATTGTTAGATTATAACAATTAAATGCGCAACAAAAAAGCCCTCTGATTAAGAGAGGACTTAGGATAATAATGATTAGTTCGGAGATTCCACTTCGGTCACATACTTATATCCGACGCCCCAGACGGTTCGGATGTAGTGTGGCTCCTTCGGGTTCTTCTCGACTTTTCGTCTTAAATTCACGATATGTACATCGACGGCCCGATCCGTTACAAAGGAATCAAAGCCTCGAATGGCATTTATTAATTCTTCACGGCTATACACTTTACCGGGATACGTAAGGAAGAGCTTCATCAATTCAAATTCTGAAAATGTCGTTTCGACCAGCGTGCCGCGCACAAGCAGCCGCCGCCGCTCCAAATCGAGTTGAATCGACGCTTCCGAATGATCGTCCTCAGCCTGATGGTTCAAACCGCCGGAAGTAGCGACAGCCAGCTTCGCCCTGCGGATCAGCGCCTCTACGCGGGCACTCATTTCATGCATGCTGAAGGGCTTGCATAAGTAATCGTCCGCTCCTGCGCGCAACGCTCGAACCCGCTCCGACACCTCGGATTTCATGGAAATGATCATGATCGGTACCGGGGAATGCTGGCGAATTCGTTGGCACAGCTCCGTTCCGTACCAGTCAGGAAGCATTAGATCCAATAAAACGACATCCGGCAAAAATTGCTCCAGCAGCTTCAAGCCTTGTGCACCGGATGCAGCCTGTTGTATTTCATAGCCCTCTTCAGACATGTACATGGACAGCATATCGCTCATCATCACATCATCTTCGATAACCAATATCTTGTACATGCGTTCTTCACCTCGTGAAGGATTCAAAAATCGACAAAACTCCTTATTATTTTAGTATATAATAGGAATATTTTCCATAGACAATAGTAGATTATAGATAGATCGGTAATTATTGTTAATTTATGTAATGAACGCCGACTGATGAATAGAATAGCAATTGAGATTTTGTATTAGGAATTCTGCTGCGCTTGCAGCTGCTGGATCCGATATATGTAGTAATGCTTGGAGCAATAGCCTTTGCTAACCGACGTCTTCTCGCATTTCACCCACTTGCAAACGGTCGGCTCCGCGGGTTGGCGGACCTTCGTCACAACCGGATCACCGTGACGGCGCCAGCGCTGATGGTGCATGGAGCACATCTTCTTCGCTTTGACCGGCTTGCTGCATTCTTGAATCATACAATTTCGCTGCATTTCATTTCGCCCTCTCGATGTAAGTACATAGATGCAAGACTATGTATTATTATGAGTGAAAGAGCTTCATTTGAAAAGTTCTCTTCATTGCACTTTCTTCGGAAAATCTGAAGCCTCACTTACGTCATACAGCATCCCCTAAAGAGCGAATAATAAAAAAATTTATAAATAATCATAGGAACTTATAAATAACCAGTTGAAAATTCAGTTAGCCGCTCTTATACTGTTCTATAAACTAGCTCTAAGACGATTGAGAGGGATAGCCAAGTGACACTATTGACCGCTATATTTCATACCATTAAAACGCCGCTTGCAGTTGTTGTCGGCCGGGGTGACGGCATGCGGTTTAACAGCGCGAACAAGGCCTTCTCCAATCTGGTCGGCTGCTCGGAGGCAGAGCTTGCCGGAATGCCGCCAAGCAGATTGTTCGCTTCCTGGAATAACGATGGCTTACATACTTCGATCCATTCCGAAACCGTGCTGCTTGAACGGCCAAAGCCCGAGGATTCGCAGCGGTTGCTGCTCACTTGGGAGCCTGTTAAGGATGCGGAAGAGCCAGCTTACTTGCTCACTGCAGAAGACATCACGGCTAAGACCTGGATTGACACGATGGCCAAGTCCAAGAAGGTGCTGTTCTCCGGAATACTAAACGACAAGTATGTAATTGAGCGCTACTATCAGCATGATTCCGCACCGCTTTTCGATCGGTTATACCGCATCGAGCAAGAGTCGCTCCACATGTTCTTCCATAATCCGGACCGCGAGCGTCTCGTCCATGCCCTGGAGCAAGCCGCGCTTCACCGCCGTACGGACCGCATCGTGGTCCAAACCAAAATGGCGGCCAACACGGCTCAGCTTGAGCTGCATATCACGTTCCGCCCATTTTATAACGGCGATGGCGAAATCAAGCACTTCGGCTTTGTCGTGACGGATATCCAGACCATTTCCGAAGCCGTCGATCCATCGGTCACTTTGAAGGTGCTGATGGCGCGCAGCTATATGTCGGCGCAGCAGCTGTCGCTGGAAACCGGCATCTCGCTGCAAACGATCTCCAAGCTCCGGAACGGCAAGATCGGCAAACCGCAGCGTCAAACCGCGCTCTTGATCGCATCCAAATTAAATGTGACGCCTCAAGATATATGGCCATAGTAAGTACAGTGAAACTTATTCGTTCTTTAGTTATAAAATAGGCCGTCTCCGCAAGTAGCTCGTTCTACTTGAAGGGACGGCCTATTTTTTCGTATTCCTATTACTGCGCCTCTGCCTGCTTTTGCACCAGCTTCAAGCTCCTGCTGTTCGCCGCAATCTCCTGGAAAAACTCCGCATCCGTTGAAACGACACGCAGCCACGCTTTGACGCAACCTGGATCGAAGTGGACGCCGCTTCCCTGGATGATAATCACCATAGCTTCATCATGCGACATGGCCTGCCGATAGGAGCGCGAGGACGTCAGCGCATCATAGACATCGGCAATGGCCGTTATACGGGCGAGCAGCGGGATGCTTTCCCCCTTTAGCCGGTCCGGGTATCCCGTGCCGTCCCACTTCTCGTGATGGGACCGGATGACGGACAGCTCGTCTTTGAGAAACCCCAGCCGCTTGCACATGTCATAGCCCGACAACGGGTGCTTTTCGATAATAAACCTCTCTTCCGGCGTCAGCTTCCCTTCCTTATTCAGGATCGAATCAGGCACCTTCAACTTGCCGACATCGTGCACGACGCCTCCCTGCGCGATGGCGCGCAGCTGATGTTTTGTCAGCTTGAGCTCCTCGCCCAAGCGAAGAGCATACAGCGCCACCCGATTGTTATGGCCGGCCGTATACGCATCTCGCGCTTCCGTCGCCATTATGAGCGCCTGAACGCTTGGCGTTTTGCAGGCTTCAAGCCAAGCCCGCGGGTCGGACCGAAATAGAACTTTCAGCGAATTGCTGAAGGAGCCCTGCACGAAATACTGTTTGAGGAGGCCGGCAAGCATGACGGCCATCGAGAACAACAGCAGAACATGGTACAGCCACCAGCTCAGCTTCCACTGCGTGCCCATAATGATAATGTATTGAGCGGCGATAATGAGACCGATGCTGTAGACCATCGCTTTCTGAAGCGGAAATCCGGCCGTGCGGTAAGACTGCCAGTAGCGGTACATCGTCATCAAACAGATCAGGCAAGTAACGGAAGCGGCAATCCATTTATACGGATCCATTGTCAATGGAAGCTGATCGATTAAATGGGGCTGCTGCAAGCACAATACGAATACGCCCCCCAACAGCGCGAGCCATCCCGGAATGAGCCATATCCGGAATCTGGAGAGCAGCCGAATGACGATATGATCGGTCGAGACCGATGACAGGAACAGCCAGGCGGATGTGACGAGTACGCTGAGCTGCGCCAGCACGCTCGGCAAATGTCCGGCATGGATGAGAAAGCCCGGCGTCGTCAACCCGTGAAGGACGAACATACCGGCCAGCGAGACATAAGCAAGCGACATGAACCCGACTTTAATGTTGCGCAGCCGGTGGCCGGCAAAGCCGACTGCGATCGCAGCCACAATGGCCAGTGCCGCTACGAGCGTCACGATCTGGAAGTGCCCTTCCGGAGATTGAACCGTCATATCCAAGGCGCTGGCGGAGCGCATCCCTTCGAACAATAAGATTGGCAGGATAACGCCAAGAATCGGTCCGACAGCGGATTTTTCTTTCATCTGCATGAATTAAAGCCCCTCTACTTAGATCTGCCTTCTAGGATAAAGCCGTTCTAATCGCCAACTTGAATCGTTGTAAACATGCCGCCGGCCGGCAGCGTGAAGTTATTGGAATTATGATGCGGAATATGGCAATGAAACGGCCAGCGTCCCGGATTCCAAGCATCAAACTGCACATCGCGCGTTTCTCCCGGCGCCACGAACACCGTGCTTTTGCGCAGCCTGTTCCAAGGGGGAATCTCGTTGCCGTCATATGCGGTTTCCAGCATCTGCACGCCATGCAGGTGCATGGGATGCCCTTGCATGCCCAAATTGGCCAGGCGAATCCGTATGCAGTCCCCACGCCGTACGTAAAGCGGCGACGTATTCGGGAAGCAGCGTCCGTTCATGGTAAAAAAATTAAATCCGTCCGACAGCGGATCGACGGCATAAATGCCCGGTCGCAACTCGCCTTTAGGCAAGCCTGTCAAATGAAACTCCTGCAGCATGTAGGCGAAGTCTTTGGCGGTATGCCGCTCATGGCGGTTCGTTATGATGAGCAGCCCGCCAAGCCCCATCATCTCTTGACGGATCGTTTCATAATGACTGTGATACATATGGGTACCGGGGGGATTGACGATGCGAAACCGATAATCCAATCCGTAACCCGGCTCGATCAGCGGCGAGGGTTCGAACGGCGGTACGCCGTCCATGGCGTTCGGCACATCAAGTCCGTGCCAATGCACGGTGGTCGGCTCCGGCAGCCGGTTAATGACCCGGATTTGAACCATGTCCCCGGTCTCAACGACAATGGTCGGCCCCGGGATCGAGCCGTTATATCCATAACCTTGCATAAATAGTCCCGGGAGCAGCTCCTGTTGAACCACACCGGCAACCAGCTCAAAGCATTTGACCCCATTTTCAATCCGATAGGGCAGCAGCGGCAAATCCGGCGATTCTACCATGAGCATCTCCCCCTGTTCATAAACAACGAAGTTTATGCGAGGATTCGCTATTCTATGAGTTCTTCTTAATAGGTAAATTTTCCTTCTTTCAACATATCGGTTTATCTGCACGTAAAATGTAGTTCCCTAGCCGCAAAATAAAAGAGCCCCGCCTGCTCTTTAAGCAAACGGAGCCCTATGGTCCGAATTATCTGGCGCCGACCGTCAAATCGCCCGAGCCTGTATGAATATGCAGCTGGGTTGCACCGCTTCCGAAGGTCAGGACATCGCGGTCATCCCCATCCGTCATGCGCTCTCCTCCATCCCACTCGTTATCCAGGCTTCCGGAGCCGGAGCTGTACGTCATGCGCGCCGATGACGGCTGCTCCTCGGTCAGAATCGACACGTCGCCGCTGCCGGTCTCCAGCTCGGCGGCATGCTCCAGCGTTTTCTGAGCGAGCTCGATATCGCCGCTGTTCGTTTCGATTTTCAGCTCCGCTGCCGTATCAGCCAGCTCGACGTCGCCGCTGCCGACATCGACCGTCAACAGCTTTGCTTTCAAGCCATCCACAGTAATGTCGCCCGAGTTGGCATCCGCTTTAATTTGATCGTCGGCGGATACATCCGTAAAGCCGAGATTGCCGCTGCCGACCGAGACCTCGATTGATTGCGCCTGCAGCTGAGCGAGCTTCATATCGCCCGAACCGGTCTTCATCGTTATGCGATCCGTGAGAATCTGCGAGAATTCGACATCGCCGCTTCCCGCATCCAGCGTCAGCTTGCGGTACTGCTGCTGCGGCAGCTCCAGTCGCAAATCCAGATTGCGGATGTTGATGCCGATCGTGAACCCGACCTCGTCCTGCACCGTTACGCGCAGCACCTTGCCTTCCGTTTGAAGCTGAAGCTTCAGCTTATCGCGGTATCTCTTGCTCGCCCGGCCCGTCAGCTCCGCCTTCACTTGATCACCGGTGCCAGGAACGACCGTAAGGTCCATGCTGCCGACGTCCAGCGCAATCTCTTCAATGCCGCCCCCAGGTACCGACTGCTCCTGCGCGACCTTCTCCGCTCCGAAAGAGAATGCCCCGTCTCCCCTGAACGTGCCGAACGCGCCGATTAATCCAATGAAGAGTAGTATAAGTGCAACTATGATCCAGTTTCTCATCCTTTTTTCACCCTCATCACTCTGGAATTGAATTTCAAATAGCGCAATGTCATTTTCGCAACGGCCCGCGTCAGCCAGTGCGCGCCGGCACCGATCAGCATGCCCAGCGCGATCAGCACCATCGCGAGAAACGCGCCTTGCAGCATCGTGATGCCGCCGCCATACAAGCCTTCATAAATCGCCATGACAGACGATAGCCCGACTCCGACGGCGGTCGCCCATAATGCAAGCAGTACGCCAAGAAGCGCGATATAAGGCCCAAGCACGAATACGAGATTGAAGAAGCCCAGGCTGACTGCTGCGAGCACCGCACGGGAGACCAGCGTGATGCTGCCGCTCTTGTTCTCGGCCTGGCCGACGCGGTAGTTCAGCAGCAGTTCTTTCGCGATCAGCCTGGGATCGCCCAGCTCATGAGCAGCTTCCGCCTCCGATCGCCCATGCTCGGCCGCCATGCGGAAATGTTCCTCATAGTCGTACATCCACTCTCTGCGCAGATGCTCCGGCACAGGCGACAGCAGCTCCCACAGCTGCCCTAAATATTGCTCTCTGATCATCGTTCGACACCTTCCTTAATCAGTTCGTCTACGGCGACGGAGAAGGTCCGCCATTCGCGGACGAGCTCCATCAGATGCGTATGCCCTTTAGGCGTCAGCTTGTAATACTTGCGCGGCGGCCCTTCAGAAGACTCCTTCAGATAGGTCGAAAAATAACCCTCCTGCGTCAGCCGGCTCAACAACGGATATACGCTGCCGACAGCGACCTCGAACTTGGAGGACATCGTCACTGCCAGTTCGTAGCCGTACCTGTCCTCCCACGCGGTCAATGCAAGCACGCACAAATCGAGCACGCCTTTCTTAAACTGCACATTCATAAGTCAGCGCTCCTATACCATATCGTTAGGTATTCATTATTGCTTAATAGCTGGTCAAAAAAAATAGCTCTTCGGCTATAGTATATCGCTCACTATTCATTTATGCAATATAGTGTTTTCGAAAATAGGCGGACTTATACGTTGGCGTCTAAAATCGCTTTAGTACACTGCCGCAATATGGTATGCTAGTTCGCATAGTTTGACATTTTTTTCGGGGAGGCCTCCTTCATGAGTGCTAATCGCTATGAAGTAAAGCAATCTGTAGATACGTACACGCTGTACACGTTGAGGGATTCGGTTACGAATTCCTCCGTCACGATTTGCCCTGAGCGCGGCGCCATCGCAACGAGCTGCGTGATTGGCGGCGAGGAGCTGTTTTATCTCGATCGGGCGACGTTCCTCGACCCGGAGGCGAATATCCGCGGCGGCAACCCCATCCTGTTCCCGATTTGCGGCCAGCTGCCGGGCGGGGAGTATGAGTGGGAGGGCACGGCATACCGGATGCGCAATCACGGCGTTGCCCGCAACCGTGCATGGGAGGTCGTTTCCTACGCGGCCGATGCCGGTGAAGCAGCATTGACGGTGCGCCTGTGCAGCAGCGAGGATACGCGCGCCGAGTTTCCGTGGGATTTTGAGCTGCTGTTTACCTATGCGCTCGTTGACGGAGCCTTGCAGATTCGCCAGACTTACCGCAACCTGTCGAATTCGGCGATGCCGATCTACGCGGGTTTCCACCCGTATTTCCGTTCCGAATCGAAGGATTTGAAGTACGGGACGGATGCGACCCGCTACTTGGATTACAATGACAACGAAGTGAAAGCCATGGACGGTGCCGTGCCGCTAAGCGGTTTGAAGGAGTCCGTTGCCCTGCTGGATGCGAAAGCGCGCTACATTTCGTTCCCGGGCCCAGGTGGCCGCGGAACGGTCACGATGTCCTATAGCGATGCGTTCAAGTATGTGGTGCTGTGGCAGGTGAGCGGCTCTCCGTTCGTCTGCATTGAGCCGTGGATGGCGCTGACGGGCGAGCTCGTCCGCAAGGAGGAGCTGCCGCTGCTGGAGGGCGGCTCGCACCTGGAGCTGTCGCTAACGATCGGGTATTCGAGGGAGTAGCGTCCACATAGAAGGGCCGGTCATTCTTGAATGACCGGCCCTTCTTACACTCTTTAACTAATATCCAACCCTGTGCGGTAACCGTTACCTCTCTCGGCCACGATTCCGCTTGTTTCGCGCACATGTACGGTAACCGTTACCTCTCTCGGCCTCGATTCCGCTGCTTTCGCGCACATGTGCGGTAACTGTTGCCTCACATGCTTCTCTGGATCTGGTAGCAGGCGATGATCTGACGCTCGAATCGGCCCTTGCGGACGACGCAGCGGTCGGCGATGGCGAAGCCTGCCTCGGCGATATCATCGTCGATCAACTCCGTCGTGACGAGGATGACACGCTCGGCCAGCCGGCCGGCGCTGCGCAGCATCGCAAGACGCTCTGCCGATGGCAGCTTCGAGCACAAATTGTAGGGCAGATCGATAATCGCTGCATCGAAGGGTCGCGGGTCTCCTGCCGCTGCCGCAGACTGATTCTGCGGCGCGACGACACCTCCCGGCGGTCCGGCGAACATTGCCGGATCGAGCTTCGTCATGTCCCTCAGCTTGACGACATCCGGCATGCCGAAGCGAGCGAGATTGATGCGGGCTCCTTTCAAGGCGAGCGGATTGATATCAAAGCCGACGATTGAGATGCCCATCGAAAGCGCCTCGATCAACACCGTTCCAATGCCGCAGCAAGGGTCGATAATCCGCAAATCGGTCGTCGGCGCGGCAATATTGACAACCGCCCGGGCGACGCGCGTGCTTAGCGCGGTCGAATACGGCTGAGGCTTATCGTTATGCTTCAGCCACACCGCCTCGCTCTGCTCGTACTCCCCGAACAGAAAGCGACCGCCGGCAAAGGCTGCGCCAAGCCAAATGTCGGGCCGACGCATCTCCGCCTTCCCCACGATCCGCCAGCCAATCTCCCTCTCGATCGCACGCTGGCGATCAAAGTCGAATCCCCCCTTGACGCCATTGCTATCGCTTGCGTCCTCCCCAGAACTCACGCGTCCTCCAACGAACGTGACCTTGAACGTCCGCCCCTCCAGCCGGACCGCATCCGCAGCCTGCTCGGCAATGCCTGCGGGATCGTTCGCTTCGAGCCGAATCGTGAGCTTCCCCCGTATAAAAGGACTACGACTTGGATCAATATTTTTATCCGTGATCACACAGCCGTTAATTGGATTCTCACCGAATAGCGAGCGCATCTCCATCCTACATAGGTCCATCTCGTCCTCATGACAAGCGACAGAATAATAGAAACCTCGCACAGACGATTCCCCAAACACCGACAAATCTTCTACCTTTTTTTGCACATTCTCACCCTAACATGTTTTGCTAATCTCTGCTAAAAGCCGACGTAAGGCGGCACCGGGGCAGCATCAAAGCTGCTGACCGCAGACACCGGAGGCGACGCTGCTATAGCATCAAAGCTGCTGACCTGAAGAGACCATCGCCGTGCTGCGGTAGGTTCGGAAAATGATGGACTGATTATAGTTGCCGAAGCCTTCTCCGTAGATGGTCAGCCCCCCAACATGCTCGGCATCCTCCGGCACCGCGAGCCGGAGCAGCCAATCGTTGCGCGTCATGACGATATCCTGCAGTTTCACGTCCGATAGCCGCTGCCCGTCCAGGAAGGTGCCGTTGTTTGTAATCCGGATGACCTTAAGCCAGCCATATTGGTTGACGGTCCACCAAGCCGGCGTCAGCCTGCCGCGCCCCTCGCCGGAATCGCCGGGACTTGTCCAAACGCCGAGCAGCTTGTCATTTAAGTAAAAATGAATATCCGAAGGCCAGTCCGCGCGAACGCCGGGCGCCTCCGAGCCGATTTCAAGCGAAATTTCGATTTCCTCAAGCGTCTGGCCCTGCAGCACGTAATTTGGAATCCGGTACTCCACGTACCCTTTGCCGAACCATAAAATTTGCGCATGCATCCGCTCCGGCTCGATAAAATACCTCGGATCGTCATACTGGCCGATCATATGCTCCACGGTGGCGAGCCCGCAGGTCGGATAGATCTCGAAGCCGGTATAATGGCCCACCGGAATCGAAACCTCCTGAAATTCCCGCTTTGGTTCCGCAGTTTGCGGGATCGCAATCTCGACGTGGCCGGCAGCCAGCGAGCAGATCTTATGCGTGCCCCCTCCCCGCCGGACGAGCTTCGTTTCAATCAGCCCGCCAGCCTCGAGCTTCCTTGCATGCATCGTCACGATGGCGCTGCTCAGCCCGAGTGAGGCAGCCAGTTCTTTAATATTCATGGACTGTACCGCCAGCAGCTCCAAAATATGCAACCGCACCTCGCTCGCAAGCGCCTCATAGAGCGGCAGCCATTTGCGGTCCAAATTAGCCTTGATCATTCCACACGGTTCCTTTCAGAGTGCATTAATTAACAAATATATTAATTCAAAACTTGCAAAAAGAAAAGCTTGCGCATCCGGCTCAGGATGCGGTTTAATTAGCGAGAAAGGAATCGTTTACTCATTAATCAGTTAATATTTTTATTAACCCAAATATAATGATGAGGTGAAGCATCGCATGGCTATGAAAGCAAAAATGATTGTGGAAAAGGATTTTACGGTCGGCGAAGTCGATAAGCGGATTTACGGTTCTTTTATCGAGCATCTGGGACGCGCCGTGTATGGCGGAATCTACGAGCCCGGACATCCGAGCGCCGATGAGCAGGGCTTTCGCGGCGACGTGCTGGAGCTGATCAAAGGCATCGATGTGCCGATCGTCCGTTACCCGGGAGGCAACTTCGTATCCGGCTACAATTGGGAGGACGGCGTCGGACCCGTTGAACTGCGTCCGAAACGGCTCGAGCTCGCATGGCGTACGATCGAACCGAATCTATTCGGCTTGAACGAGTTCGTCGATTGGTGCCGCAAGGCGAACACGGCTCCCATGATGGCCGTCAATCTCGGCACAAGGGGACCGAACGAGGCGCGGCAGCTTGTCGAATATGCCAACCATCCGTCCGGCACGCAATTAAGCGATCTCCGCATTGCGCACGGCTACAAGCAGCCGCATCAAATCAAGACCTGGTGTCTCGGCAATGAAATGGACGGACCATGGCAAATCGGCGCCAAAACCGCGTCCGAGTATGGACGGATCGCCGCCGAAAGCGCGAAGGTGATGAAGTGGGTCGACCCGTCCATCGAGCTCGTTGCCTGCGGCAGCTCGAACCTCACCATGGCTACGTTTCCGGAATGGGAGCGCACCGTGCTTGACCTTTGCTACAACGAAGTCGATTATATTTCCCTGCACCAGTATTACGGCAACCGCGACAAGGATACCGCCAATTTCCTCGCCCAATCGATGGGCATGGATGCTTTTATCAATACGGTTATTTCCACTTGCGACTATGTGCAAGCGACTAAACGGAGCAAGAAGCGGATCAACCTGTCCTTCGACGAATGGAACGTGTGGTACCACTCCAACGAGGCCGATTCGCGAATCGAACCGTGGTCCGTCGCGCCGCCGCAGCTGGAGGATGTCTATAACCACGAGGATGCGCTGCTTGTGGGCAGCATGCTGATAAGCATCCTGAAGCGGGCCGACCGGGTCAAAATGGCCTGCCTCGCGCAGCTCGTCAACGTCATCGCCCCTATTATGACGGCAAACGGCGGCGGCGCATGGAAGCAAACGATTTACTACCCTTACATGCACGCAAGTATTTTCGGACGCGGAACGGTGCTCGTCCCGCTTATTTCATCGCCGAAATACGATGCCAAAGATTACACCGACGTCCCCTATCTCGATTCGGTTGCCGTGCACAATGCTGAGGCGGGCGAAGTAACGGTGTTCGCGGTCAACCGCCACTTAAGCGAAGCGCTGCCGCTCGAAATCGACCTGCGCAGCTTCGGCGGCTTCCGCGTCCTGGAGCATATCGTGCTGGAGTGCGACGATTTGAAAGCAGCCAATACGCAAGACGCACCGGACCGTGTAGCCCCTCATTCGAAGGGCGCCTCCGTTATCGACGGCAATACCGTTCAAGCTTCTTTGGGCAAAGCCTCCTGGAATGTCATCCGGCTCAAGCTCGCCTAGCACGAGGAAAAAAAAGACCTGCTTCGAGGGTCGGAGCGCAGAAATGCGCGCCGCCCGCGGCGGGTCTTTTTTCATATACGGATTATGCAGTACCGGAAGGAATTGGCGTGGAATCGACGAATACATTCCTAGGTGTTCCCAATAACTGGATGAATGGAGTTGTTCATTTGGAGCTCAATTCACTCCCCCGGACACGGTTTAACGCCAAAAGACCAGGTTCTCTTGTCGGTACCATAACAGCAGTGCTTGAACATCTTCATTCGCTTTATGAAAGGATTGGCGAAAATTACACCGCATCCAATCCGAATGGAAGATGCCCCGTTTGCAATGGAACCGGAACCGTCATCGGCGATATCGATCCCGGCTGCATGATCGCACCTGAACTGTCGCTTAAACATGGAGCCGTTCTTCTATGGTCGGGCACGGTTTGCAGACCTGTATCGAAGATCAAAGCGTTAGCCAACATGATCGGGATCGACTTTGATAGACCGCTTAGCGAGCAGGATGATCGGTTTCCCGATATTTTGCTCTACGGCTACGATAAGGAACCTGTTTCCTATGTTCACAAAGGCAAGCCATTTGAAGGGTTTTACCGCGGCTGCGTGTTCGATTTACAGGATATGCGCGATGCAGAGACGACCAGCAAAGGAAACCTGAGGGCCATCGCTTTTTTCTCGCGACGGGTAAAATGCTTTCGCTGCAGCGGAAACGGACCGAACCTTGAGCGCTTTGCCGCAACGGTAAACGGCCGATCCCTTCTTGAAGCTTGGCGGCTGCCGGTATCGGAATTACTGCTATTTGTATGCCATTTGCCTGCTTCGCCAGACAACGATACAGATGAAATCGTAGCCGAGATTGAAGCTTGCTTGATTTATCTAAACAAAATTGGTCTCAAGACACTGCCTTCCATCGAAGATAAGTTCCGCTTCCCCGCGAATGCAGGTTGAATGATTACAAGCGACCATTTGCAAAACCTAAGATATACATCCAATCCACTTTGGTCAAATCATGCTGTCCCGCCCGGACATGATAGCCACAGCGTTCGGTATGCAGCGGCGAATCGAGCTGCGGGAACGGCTCCGCGGCCACGCCGTCAGCACCAAACAACCGGTAGACGGGTTCGGCCAGTTGAAGGGATAAATACTCCGAGACCGGGTCAGCCCATTCATCCTCGGCGGCACTCGATACATACAGCAGCCTTGGCGCAATAAGCGCGAGCAGCAAGTGCTGGTCGACCGGAAGCTCGTCTTCCTTATGGTTGTACCGCTTGTAGTTCTCAGAGAACCAGTGCGGGAACGCCTTGTTGATTTGATGAACCCGCTCCCCCGCTTTTCCCCGCGAAACCGCCGCGCCGGTGCAGCCCGATTCGTTGCTGACGACCATAGCGATGCGTTCGTCGAGCGCGCCGGCCCAGAGCGCGGTTTTGCCCCCGCGAGAGTGACCGATAACGGCGATCCGAGCCGGATCGACATCGGGGTCCGTCTCCAGATAGTCCATTGCCCGGCTTAGCCCCCAAGCCCATGCCGCGATCGTTCCCCAAGCGTCCGCGGCGCGCGGCCGATCCTGCGGATCGAAGATGCCGTGCACCCCATTGCGGAAGCCGTCATGCTCGTCGGGGTCTATGTCCTCCGCGGCAATCATCGTCGCGGCATAGCCGCTTGCCAGGATTTGCTCTACCGGCCAGAAAGGCGATGAAGGCGAATCCCCTTCCGGCACCGCCGACAGCCTGCCATGATCGAAGAGCAGAAAGGCCGGGTATCGCTTCTTCCCCGCGGCGGCATCGGCAGGAACATACAAGGTCAGGCGAATGCGGCCCTGCCCGCCGTTTTCGCCAGAGAAGTCGATATGGATGCTTTTGCGGATGGCTTTTCCATCTAAGCATCCGGCTTGCGACGCTGCCGTGAACGTCATCGTTTCCGGCCGCTGCAACGGCTGCCTACCGTATACATGCTCGGCAAACAACTCCAGCAGCTCGGGTCTGCGCAGCTCCTCCCATTGTTGTGCCGAGTCAATTTCGAGTCCGTTCTGACCAACGAGAAGCTGGGGTAGGATTCGTTCCACATTCATGCCTCCTTTGACATTTGTGCATGTCGATATACATTCGCCTTCTTGAGGCAATATCCTTTCCAACCCTTCCCATCTGTTACCTCTCTTGGGCTCACTTTCGACGCTTTGCCGCGCATGTGCGGTAACTGTTACCTCTCTTGTCTCAATTTCGCCGCTTTGCCGCACATGTGCGGATCACGAAGGCTGCCGAACCATCTGCCGGCAGCCTTCGCTAGTTGTGTATTGAATATTTTCTATCGGCTGGGAAAAAAATACTTTCGTGAGGTGCGCCGATGGGAACATATGTCGACACGATAAAAAGCAAATGCAGAACCCAGCACGATTTAAAAATCGAACAGTTGCGGGTTGGATCGATAACCATGTGGATGGTCGGCTACGAATCCATCGTGAACTGGGAGGAAACCATCGCATATATTTCGAATTGCGGCCTAACCACGGAAGCTGCCTATGAAGATATCTATGTTCACTTATTAGGACAAGAGTGGGTTCCGGAAGCTTTGGATGTGCTGCTGCAGGGGAAAGTCGTCTTAATCGACTCCGATGCTGATCGGGCTTTCAGCTTTCAAGGTAAGCCCAAAACGCTGGAAAGAGCGATCGATAAAGCGGAAAACGAGACCATGCCTTTTTCATCGGCGTTGGTCTTCATGGAGCCGTTAACCACGAACATCGGGATCCTTCGCAAAACGATTCATTCGCCTTACTTAGAAGTTGAAGGATATCAATTCAAAGGGATCGGAACGAGAGAAGCCTCTTTAGTGTATTTGTCGGAATGCGTGGATAAAGATTTGTTGGAAGCTGTCAGGCATGCTTTGAAAAAGGCTGCCGGACAAGATCTCCGGAACGGACAAGACCTGATCCGTTTTTTCGGCTATAACCGGTATCATTTAGTGTCGCCTTATCATAAAACGGAAATTCCCGGACAGGCAGTCGCGTCCATGATGAATGGCAGAGTCGTTCTATTGATCGACGGCGAGCCTACAGCGTATGTTCTCCCTTTGCTATTCTCGGATTTTATTGCCTTGGATTGGGATCGACAGCTTCCTCTGTTCGTTATGACCGCGCTGCGTTCTTTGCGCTTGCTTAGCATTCTAATCGCTCTGATGACGCCGGGGCTATATGTGGCGCTGGTTTCCGTTAATCCGGAGACCTTGCGAATTGAGCTCGCCCTCTCCATTGCCTCCAGCCGGATCGGTATTCCTCTTCCTACTTTTTTAGAGATGCTGCTGCTTCTGATTATTAGCGAAATCATCATCGAAGCGACGCAGCGTTTACCGAAAAGCATAGCTGCGGCGAATACGTTGATCGGAGGCATTGTTCTCGGCCAAGCCATCGTTGATGCAAAGCTGGTCAGCAGCTTGGTCATTATCGTGTTAGCGTCCTCGATTACAGCCAATTTTGCGTTTCCGCATTATTTGAATACGCTAGTGGTTCGGATTCTAAGGACGGGCATTATTTTGCTGTCAGGCATATTCGGCATTTTCGGCTTATTTGCCTCGTTTATCGGAGTCTGTTATTACGCTTGCAGCTTGCAGCGATTCGGTGTTCCGTTTATGAACGTTCTCTCTCCCAAGAAGCTGGGTCAATGACGCCAAGAAAGAAGTGTCGCAAATGATCAATCGATGGGTTGCCGTTATGACTGCTCCTATATTCTTTATTGCGGCACATTGCAGCATCCTCTTTGCCGCTTATTCGCGATCGATGCTTCATGCTACCGAATATGGCCATTGGGAGCCTGTATTCTTCAATATCCTGATCGAACTAGCGCTGCTGTTGCTGCTGCTTCTAGGCCTGCGCAAAGCCGGCAGCAAGGATTATGCGGATTTATTTCTGCCTCTCGGCAAGTGGATCAGCACGGCGCTGCTAGTGCCTCTTGTCGCATTTCTTATGCTGATTCCGGTTTTGGCTATTCGGTTCTTTGCCGAACTGATGATTATCGTGTTCATCGCGAGTTCGCCCATTCATGCCATATTGGCGTTTCTGTGTCTGCTTATGCTATATGGAGCCTCGATTGGTCCACAGGGCATCATGCGGGCCAGCACGTTGTTGACGCTCATCAACTTTCCCATTCTATTATTCGCCATTGGCGCATGCATCCCGAATGCCACTTTCGTCAAAGTATTTCCGCTCGTAAATGCGAGCATGGATTTTTTGGCGGAAGGGAAATTGTTCATTACCTTGTTTTCCATCTGCCCTTTTTTGCTTCTGGGCATGCTGCCTCCCATATGCAAGGTTAAAATTCTGCCCATCTTGCTGAGTCTGGGCGTCATTGCATTGCTGTACGTGATCATCGTTTATATTCCCATCTCGATTTATGGATTGAACGCAGCGAAACTCATGTACTTCCCTTTGATGACCAGCTTTGATTCCGTTAATATTTCCTGGACCATTTTTGATCGCATTTCGTTATTTTACGCCGTTGCGCTGCTTGCTTTTGTGATGACCATTTCTACCTTTACGCTATATTCGTCAGCGCTCATGGTTCATAAAATGATACCGGTTTGGCGAGAGAAATACATCAGGTACGGTCTTTGCCTGATTGTCTATATCCTCAGCCTCGTCATTCCAAGCTGGAACAGGTATATTGAAATATTTACGGCGGATACTTGGTTTCGCCTGGCGATTTACATCGTGGTTCCGATTGCTGTCTTTTTGCGGGGAGGGTTTATAGAAAGACAAGAGAGAAAGCGAGTTTTGTCAAAATGATGCGCCTGTCACGTACCCTGCTCCTATTGTTCGCTTGTGTGATCATTTTACCGGGCTGTTGGAACATCAAGGATGTCAACCATCGCGTGCTTCCCATCGTCATGGGCATTTCCTATGGTAAGGTCAAGAAATATCGGATTCATGTGCAAATTCCTCTTCCCGTTTCCCGCAAGCTGATTTCCAAGGTGTACTATAGAGAAGCGGACACGATCAGCAAGGCACTGAACGAAATCGACTCCGACATCGAAGCCGGCATCGACTTTATGCACCTTCAATTGGTTTTGTTCGACCGCAAGGTTGCCGAAGAAGGCATTCGCGAGGAAATGGCCTATATGATTCGAAGCCAGCATATGCCGACGAAGGCGCTTGTAGCGATCACATCAGAGGATATGGAACAAATTCTGGAGCATACGGGCGAATCCATCCAAACGGACGGAAGCGCACTATTGGATTTTTTCAATAAAAACGCGGGCTGGAGCCCCGAAATTAATCTGGCTTATCTTTGGGAAACGTTCGGCGCCATTCATTCGGATACGCAAGATATCACCATCCCGATCCTGCATTCCGGCAAAACGACCATGCTTGAGTTCCTAGGCTCAGGCGTCATGTCGAAGGAAAGGATGATGGGGGACATAACGAGGGAACAATCGCTGCTCGTCAACTTATTCTATGAGCTGTTTCAAGGCTCCGTCGTTCAAGTGATCCGTCAAGCAAGCGTGGCGATCGTCGATTGCGACAATCATATCCGTACCTTTTGGCGAGACCAACGCCCTGTTCTGCGGATGCATATGGACATTTCGCTGCATCTTATCGAGAATAACGGAGGTTTAAACGAGCAGCAAATAGAGGCAGCGTTTTCTGAGGATATGGCGAAGAAATATAAACAGTTATTCAAGCAGCTTCAATCCTATCCATCAGATGCCCTTGGGACGGGCGACCATTTCAGAAATAAGCTGGCATTCGATAAACTGAAGCTTTGGCGCGAAACTTATTATCCCCAGCTTGTAACGGAAATCGCCGTAAGCAGCCGCATTACGAATACAGGGGATATATCGGGAAATTAACTAGTCTATGCAGCGAAAGAGAGCTGGCCCTCGGCCAACTCCCCGGTATTCATCAATGGTTTACGGCTATCGCCCTGCCTGCCGTATATCGGCGGTATATAAATGCGCTCACGATGGAAATAAGCGCAACAACAGCCAATCCCCAAATCAAATTATCGAACGCACGAACCGGCGGCAATGCACGCTGCCATACAAGCGCGCTGCCGGAGAGCGCGACCCCAAACGCTCCGCTGAAAAACTGAAGCAGCTGGAAAAGCCCCATCCCAGAACCGACTCGTTCTTTCGGAAGCAAGCGCGATAGCTCGTTGGAGACGGCGCTGGTAATCGCACCGAAGCTGACGCTTAACATCATATAGACAACCACGATGGCATAAAAAGAATTTGTCGCCATCAAGGCCATCAATATGACTGAGAGTAAGAGCAGCCAAGGCACGATTCGGATCAGATCTTGGTTGCCATAGCGGTCGATAATGCGCCCGACACGAGTAGATACGATCATTGCAAGCAGCGCGCCGGGGAACAAAACTAGCCCTGAAGCGCCTGGAGCCAAACCATAGATGCGGGACAACAGCTGAGGGGCAATGAACAAGAATGAGAAGCTGACCATGTAAGCCCCGATACCGATGGCCATTAGTGCCAGGTATGGCTTGTCGCGGAATAGTTCCGGCAGTACGAAAGGATTCGCCGCAGTACGGATCCGGTAAACGAACAGCACCAGGACGAGCAGGCCGACCAGCAGCGCCGCCAAGTTTTTGGATGTGAGGAAGAGCAGCAATCCCGTCGTCCCAATGCCAAGCAGTATGGCTCCAATGAAATCAAACGTTCCGCTGGACGATACCTCGTTGGGAAGCATACGAAGGAAGACCGGTATAAGGAATAGGGTGAGGCCGGTTATGACGAACAAAGAATGCCAGCCCAGATACTGTACCGCAAAACCGCCGATGACTGGACCGAGTCCCAGACCTAAGGCGCTGGCAGACAGCATGATCGACATCGCTTTGCCTCGGCGGGACAATGGGATATAACGAGTGAGGAGGACGATGCCAAGCGACGGAATCGCTCCTGCCCCCGAAGCTTGAATCAGTCTCGCGCCAAGCAAAACTCCGAATCCTTCGCTGAACAAACCGATTACGGAACCAATGCCGAGCGACAGCAGAGCCGCAGTAAAAAGCGATCGGATTGAAATATAATCGGACAGTCTGCTGTACGTAATCGATGAAATGGCAAAAACGATCGAATAGCCCGTCACGATCCATGACGTCGTCGAAGGACTTATTGCGAATTGAGCAGCGACTTTAGGAAGCGCCAAGTTGAACATCATCGTATTCATGATGACCAGAATGATGGTAAAGCCCAGAATACTGGTTACAGGTTTCTCTTTGATTGCGGCCGTCGTATCGGGCAACGAAAATGGTTGATTCATAATGCCGTCATTCCTCCAATTCATTTGAGAACGATCGTTCTAGAATGATGAAAAAAATTTAGTTCTTCTTCAGTACGGACATCGTTGTTTCAATAATGCTCCTTAGCCTTTCTTTGTCGTCTGTTGTCTTCACCATAACCCGCAGCCCTATGAAGGCATTATTGAAATAACGCGACAGTTGTTCCGCATCGAGTGTCTTGTCGAGTTCCCCTGAATGCTGGCCTTTTTTTATCAACTCACAAATGAACTGCTCGGTACCGGTCATGCGTTGATTGACCCATTCCTTGCACTCCGGATCATTTAGCGCCAACTCGACTGCCGTATTGACCAGCAAGCAGCCTTTGGGGGTTGCTTCGTTCATCGGCCGCAAGGCCGTTTCTAACAGCAGCCTTATTGCTTCCGCTGCAGAAAGGTTGTCGACGGGAATTCGTTTATCCTCCATCATCTTGCTGTAGCGTTGCAATGCCTTGATGTACAAAGAATGCTTATCTCCGAATGTATCATACAGGCTTCGCTTGTGAACCCCCATGTGTTCGACCAGGTTCGCCATTGATGTTTTCTCATAGCCTTGTTCCCAGAATAACCGCATGGCCTTGAGCAATACGGCATCTTCATCGAATTCCTTGCTTCTGGCCACGTCTTACCCCTCCTTTCGATTGCAAGCTTATCATATTGAGAACGATCGGTAAAGAACGAATTTGAGGAAGCGGATACTGCTGCGTTTATTTTGCGCGATTACTTTCGAATTTACACGGCGTCCCGTTCGCACATCAAAAAAAAGCACGTTATACGCGCTAGAAACGTTCGTCGGCTATAGGATAGGCCGGAGCTTGGACAGCAGAACCGGACTCACTCGCCCGATTCTGCTTCTAAGCTATAGCTGGTAGCCAACCGCCTTTTGCCAGCCGGCGTACACTTGATTTCGCCATGCCTCGTCCGACGCCGGCTCGAATGTTCGGTCCAGCGCCCATAGTCCGCGCAGCTCGTCGATGCCGCTCCAGAAGCCGACGCCTAGTCCGGCCAAATACGCGGCCCCGAGCGCCGTCGTCTCCAGCATGACCGGCCGGATGACGGATACGCCAAGCAGGTCGGCCTGGAACTGCATCAACAGGCCGTTCGCGACCGCGCCGCCGTCGACCCGCAGCTCCCGCAGCGGCAGTCCGGACTCCTCGGTCATCGTATTCAGCACGTCGGCGGTCTGGTATGCGATGGACTCCAGCGCCGCGCGCACCAGATGCGCCGAAGTCGTTCCGCGCGTCAGGCCGGTGATCATGCCGCGCGCCTCCGCGTTCCAATACGGCGTGCCAAGCCCGGTGAAGGCCGGCACGAAATAGACGCCGAGCGTATCGGCCACCGAGGCCGCGAGCGCTTCGGTATCCGACGCGTGCGCAATCAGACCGAGCCCGTCGCGCAGCCACTGTACGACGGAGCCTGCGGTGAATACGCTGCCCTCAAGCGCGTAGGTGGTACGGCCGTTCAGCTGCCATGCAATCGTCGTAAGCAAGCCTTTCGACGAGGCAACCGGCGAATCGCCGGTATTTTTGAGCAGGAAGCAGCCTGTACCGTAGGTGTTCTTGGCTGCGCCTTCATCGAAGCAGCACTGCCCGAACAACGCCGCCTGCTGATCGCCGGCGACACCCGCGATCGGAATGCCAGGGCCATCAGCTGCGCCGCCAAGTAAGCGAGTATAGCCGAAGATGCCGCTCGACGGTTTCACCTCCGGCAGCATCGCCGCGGGAATGCCGAGTTTAGCCAGGATATCGGCATCCCATTCCAGCGTATGAATGTTAAATAGCATTGTACGCGACGCATTCGAGACATCCGTGGCATGGATCGCCCCATCCGTCAGCTTCCAGATGAGCCAGCAGTCGATCGTACCGGCCAACACCCTGCCTTGCTCCGCTTGCTCGCGAAGCCCCGGTACTTCATCGAGCAGCCACTTGAGCTTCGTGCCGGAAAAGTACGGATCGAGCACCAGACCCGTCCGGGCGCGAACCTCGTCCTCCCAGCCTTCCGCCCGCAGCGACTCGCATAACGCGCTCGTCCGGCGGCACTGCCAGACGATCGCCGGGTGAAGAGGCTCGCCCGTCTGCCGGTCCCACACCACAAGCGTCTCCCGCTGGTTGGTGATGCCGATCGCGCGGATTTGCTCCACCGCTACGCCGGAAGCGGCATCGCGCATCGCCTGAAGCTGCGTTCGCCATATTTCTTCCGCATCCTGCTCGACCCATCCCGCCTGCGGGAAAACGGAGGCGAACTCCTGCTGCGCCGAGGCAATCCCGCACCCCCGCTCGTCAAACAGAATCGCCCGGCAAGAGGTTGTTCCCTCGTCCAATGCCAATATATAGTGCTCCATCGTCATCTTCGCTCCTCGTTATCAAGCCTCAATACCGGCAATTATTCTTGCGTTCGATCCGGAAATTCCGTCGCCGCCTTCAACTCCGTCTCCACGCGCGCCAACTCCGCCCTATACTGCGTCTCGCTCCAGCAGAATCGCTGCCCCATCAGGCGAAGCACAGGCTGCACGAGCGCTTCCGCCTGCCTGCGGTCAAAAAGGATCATACTCGTCCGCCGCAGCAGAAAGTCGACCGCGCTGCACGTCATCTCCTCTTCGATGGCGTAGTCCAACTCGGCCCGCAGCGCGCGTTCGGATGCCTCGCCGCAGTCTCCGCGCACGATTGCCGCGGAAACCGCTGCCGAAGCGGCGGCAGGCCCGAGCGACACCGTAATGCGGCCGCTTGCCGATCTGGCCGCAGACGGCATATGCGCAGCTCGGGATTGGGCCTGCTCCGCCGCCGATGCGGCCGCCGGTGCCGGAGCAGGCGCTGGCGCGGGACCTGCAGCCCCGGCCGCGACGCCCGACTCCCCGCTCTCGCCAACCCGCAGCGCGGCATACCGCGTCATGATATGCGCCGCGTTGCTGCCGTACCTCGTGACCCAAGCGATCAGCAATTCCTCCCGCACGCCGAGCTTCGCTCCTTGGCTAAGCAGCTCCTGCCGCAGCTCGTCGAACGAGCCGAAGCCGCCGGCGTCACCCCCGGAGAGCGTTTCTTCGCCTGTCGTGCAGCGGCCAAACTTCCGGCCGGTCCCTTGGCCGATCTCGCCGGCCACGAGATCGACGACCTTCTCGGCCATTTTGCGGAAGCCCGTCAGCTTGCCGCCGGCGATTGTAATGAGCCCCTTTTCCGAAATGAACAGCTCATCCTTGCGGGAAATTTCCGAAGGGTTCTTTCCCTCTTCGTGAATGAGCGGCCGAACTCCTGCCCAGCACGACTCCACATCCGTTTCCTCAAGCTTCGCCGACGGGAAAGCGGAATTGGCCGCACGCAGCAAATAATCGCGGTCCGCGCGCGTGGCCAAGACGGCTCCGGGATGATCATGATAGAACGTATCGGTTGTCCCGATGTACGTTTTGCCGTCCCGCGGAATAATGAAGATCATCCTGCCATCCGGAACATCGATATACACGGCCTGCCGCACCGGCAGCCGCGCATAATCGACGACCAGATGCACGCCTTTCGTCAGCATGAGCCGTTTGCCCGCCACCTCGCCATCCAACCGGCGGACATGATCGACCCACGGGCCGGCCGCATTGACGATCTTGCGCGCATACACATCATAGCGCTTGCCGCTGCGCACATCCGAGATACGAGCTCCGCACACAACGCCGTCACGGTATAGCATTTCCTCCACCTTCGCGTAATTGACGATTTCCGCGCCGTGCCGATGCGCCGTCTTCATCACCTCAAGCGTCAGCCGGGCATCGTCCGTCCGGTACTCGTAATAATAGCCCGATCCGCGCAGCCCCTCGCGCTTAAGCAGCGGCTCCAGCTCCTCCGTCCGTTCACGGCGGTACATCCGCCGCCGTTCCGCGCGCTTCACTCTCGCGAGCCGGTCATAGATATACAATCCAATGGCGGAAGCCAAGTAGCCGTAAGTGCCGCCCTTATAGACCGGCATCAGCATCGGCATCGGCGTCACGACATGCGGCGCATGCTTATGCAGGAGCGCCCGCTCGCGTCCCACTTCCGCCACCAGCTTCACCTCGCCCTGCTTCAAATACCGCAGCCCGCCGTGCACCAGTTTCGTCGAACGGCTGCTCGTACCCTGCGCGAAGTCGCCCATTTCCACAAGACCTGTCCGAAGGCCGCGCCGCGAGGCATCCCATGCGATGCCCGCGCCGGTAATGCCGCCTCCGATAATGAGCACATCGAGCAGCTCCGATGACATCCGCTCCAAACACGCTAACCGGCGCTCCGCCGAAAAAGATTCGTTCACGCTGTCGTTTCCTCCTTCAACCCTGCTCCGATTTCCGGCTCCAGAAAACTTTATATTATCAGTATATACAGCGCAGGGAATCCATTCCATATAGATATGGAACTTCTCCGTCAACTTATGCTACACTCTTAGAAAATAACGCTGCATGCGACTGGCGAAATCAGTGGAAGCGACCACGAGGGAGCATGCGGACCGGAATACACCGTTCGCCTGGGGAAAGTATTCGCGGTTGGCCGTGTCCTGTGACACGCCTGCTTGCGGATGCTTTTTCTTTTATTCCGATGATTACACGGACGAAGGAGAAGATGAACCATGGCTATGCTGCTGAAAGGAAAGGATGCGGCGGAACACGTTTATGCGGATATCCGCACCCGAGTGGAGGAATGGAAGAAGAATGGAAAACAGCCTGCTCTGGCGACACTACTAGTCGAGGGCGACCCAGCGTCCGCCTATTACGCTCGTTCCAAACAGAAGGTCGCGGAGAAGCTCGGAGTTGCCTTCCGGCTTCGCTCCTTCCCCTCTACCGTTACGGAAGAGGAGCTTTTGAAGGTCATTGAGGAGCTAAACGCGGATGAGGGGGTTCACGGGATCATGCTGGAGCTGCCACTGCCGCGCCATCTAACGGCAGCAGCGATCGAGGCCGCTATTGCGCCTGCCAAAGATATCGACGGCGTCACGCCCGCGAACAAGCTGGCCGTCTTCACAGGCAGCGGCAAAGGGCTTCACCCCGCAACGCCTCAAGCTTGCATCGCACTGCTGAAGCATTACGGCTATGCGCTCGAGGGACGGAACGTCACTTTGGTCGGCCGGGGCCAGACCGTCGGGCTTCCTCTCTTCCATCTGCTGCAACGGGAGCAGGCAACCGTTACGGTCTGTCATTCGCGGACGCCTGACATTGCCTCGCAATTAGAGAGGGCGGACATCGCGATCGTCGCCGTCGGCAAACCGAATACCATAACGGCCAAAATGGTTCATCGCGCCTTAACCGTCGTCGATGCGGGCATCAACGAGCTTGCGGACGGCTCGATTTGCGGCGATGCCGCGGCCGATCTAAGCGAAGCGGTTTCCGCTTTCTCGCCGGTGCCCGGCGGTGTCGGCACGCTGACGACCGCCATGCTTTTCCGCAACCTGATGAAAGCAATGGATCTTCAAGCCGAGCAAAAAGGAGCCGTGAAACCATGACCCAAGTGACCTGGGACGATACGATACGCCGATTTCTGCAGCAGGCAGCCAGCTCCAATCCAACGCCGGGCGGCGGAAGCGCAGCCGCGGTTGTCGCGGCGCTTGGCACGGCCATGACGGCAATGGCCGCCCACCTCACCCAAGGCGATAAATTCGCTGATGTCCGGCCGGAAATAATAGCGGCCTTGCATGCGCTGGAGCCTTTGACGCAGGAGTGCGAAGCGCTGCTCGCGGCCGACATCAAAGCGTTCGACGGATACATGCATGCGTTGAAGCTGCCCAAAGAAACTGCGGACGAGCAAGCTTCGCGCCGAGACGCCATCCATGGTGCAGCCATTGCAGCTATTGAAGTGCCGCTCCGGCTCATGGAAGTTTGCCGGGCTGGGCTGCAAGCTACGCACGGCATCGCCGCGTGCACGAATCCGCATGTCATTTCCGATCTCGGTATCGGAGCCTTGCTGCTGGAGGCGGCCGGACAGTCCGCGCTGCTGACCGTCGACATTAACTTGGCCGGATTAAAGGATGCTGCGAAGAAGGAGCAGTTTGCCGCCAGACGCACCGCTTTGATCGCCGAAATTATACAGCTCAAAGAACGGACACTCGCTGTCGTTCGTGACAGCATCTAAAAACAATTGCAGAGGCAAAAAAGCGGAGCGGCTCCCCCCCCTCAATGGGGTCTAGAGGCTCCTCTCCGCCGTGGCCCTTTTCGCGCCCTGTGTAGGTAGCGCTCCGAGAGCGCTACTTTTCCATCATAGTGCCATTTTCACGCCGATGTAGCGCTATAGAGGCACTTCTTCACCACAATTGTTCCTTATTCACGTCGATGTAGCGCTCTGGAGACACCTTCTTCCCCTGTCTGAAAGAGGCGAAAGTAGCCCCAAGTGAGGTAACAGTTACCGCACATAGGTGAGAAAAAGGCGGAAGCAGCCCCAAGTGAGGTAACAGTTACCGCACATAGGTGGGAAAGAGGCGAAAGTAGCCCCAAGTGAGGTAACAGTTACCGCACATGAACGGGAAAGAGGCGAAAGTAGCCCCAAGAGAGGTCCTTCCACGGATGATGTAGCGCTCTGGAGACACTTCTTTCCACCAATATTTCCTTCCATCGCCGATGTAGTGCTCCGAGAGCGCTTCTTTTCCATCATAGTGCCCTTTTCGCACCAATGTAGCGCTCTGGAGACACATCTTTCCGCCAATAATTCCTTCCACCGCTGATGTAGCGCTCCTAGAGCGCTTCTTTTCCATCATAGTGCCCTTTTCACGCCGATGTAGCGCCCTGGAGGCGCTTCTTCCCCACCAATTTCACCCTTTCCGCACTAATGTAGCGCTCTACGAGCGCTCCTCTCCGCCTGTGCTGCTCGTGGCCCCACTTTAAGCCGCGCCTTGAACGCGCACGCAGAACCGCACGCCTTCAGGCGTATTGGCGATGCTGTATTCGGCGCCATGCGCGTCGAGCACCTTGCTTACGATATAGAGGCCCAGGCCGCTGCCGCCGGTCGAGCGGCTGCGCGACTGCTCGGCCCGGTAGAACGGCTCGAACAGCCGCGGCAGCTTCGTCTCGTCCACCTGCACGCCGGTATTGAGCACCTCAAGCCGGTACCACGGACGTAACGGCTCGCGCTTCTCGTCCGCGGCCTCCTCCAGCAATCGGACGACAACCCGCTCCGCGTCGCCGGAATATTGGACGGCATTCGTGATAATGTTCGCCACGGCCTTGGACATGAGCCGCTCGTCGGCCGTGATCATCGCTTCCTCCGGGAGCTCGCACTCCAGCCGCATCCGCTTCACATCCGCGAGATAGCTCATGTGGCCCATCGACTCACGAACCAGCTCCGCCAAATCGACCGTTCTCATAAGCGGCAGGAAATCCCGGCTTTCCAGCTTCGACAGCTCCAAGATCTCGTGCACCAGCTTATCCATCTCCCGCATAATCGTGTAGGATTGCCGCAGGTACTTATCCCTGTCGCGATACGACCCGACATTCGCGATCATCGCCTCCAGCTGGCCGCTGACCGCGGTGATCGGCGTCTTCAGCTCGTGCGAGATCGTCGCCACGAACTCTCGCCGCTTCGCTTCCTGCTCGCGCTCGCGCTCGATATCGCTCTTCAGCTGATCGTTGGCTTCCTGCAGCTCGCCCATCGTCTGCTGCAGGTTCACCGCCAATCGGCTGAGGCTCAGCGACAGCTCGCCGAGCTCGTCTTTTGTAGTCAGCGCCGGCTTCGACACCGAGAAATCAAGCTTCGCCAACCGCCGCGCAACCTTGTTCAGCGACAAGAGCGGCTTCGCCATTAAGCGGGAATAGATGAACGCGCCGCCGACGGCGGTCAGCAGGATCGGTATCAGCATGTAGGGCAGAAACAGCAAAATTACGCCGGCCGCTTCCCCGATCGGCTGCAGCGGAGCATCCACCGAAAGCGTGTACGTCTCGTCGCCGCTTTCCGCAAACCGGATCTGCTTCTCGACGCTGAGCATATGCATCATCGGGCCTTTGCCGCCATCCCCGTCGCCGATCGGCCCGTCCGTACGGCCTTCCAATAGCCGCCCCGCTTCCATCTGCCTGCGGATGCCGAGGTATGTGGCGTTGCGCGACAGCCAATTGTTCATGCCCCGGAAATTCGGCGGAATGTAGTAGCCTTGTCCCTCTTTGTCGCGGATGACGATGGCTGCGTTATGCTCCTGCCCGAACTGCGCCATAAGCGGGATGGCTGTCTCCGCGCTTTGCCCGTCAATCGCCTGAACAAGCTCGCTGACCCCGCTTTCCAACCGGGCTTGCTTGATATTCTTATAATAGCCGGGCAGCATGAAGTAGAGCGTCAAATACATGAGCAGCGCGGAGACGACAAGCAGCGCCGCCGTGACGAGAAAGAGTTTGAACCGGATCCCTTTGCGCCGGATCATCCTTCCACCATCGCCAGCTCAGACTCCAGCGAATAGCCGACTCCTTTTACCGTGCGGATGACGGATATGCCGAGCTTCTTGCGAATGTTCTTGATATGGGCGTCAACGATGCGCGAATCGCCGTAGTAATCATAGCCCCAGACCTTGTCGAGCAGCATGTCTCTTGTCATGATCCGGCCCGCATTATGTACAAGCGTGTGCAGGATATCGAATTCCTTTGTCGTGGTGTCGATGAGCTTGCCATCGACAAAGATTTTGTAAGCATGGGCATCCAGCCGCAGCCTGCCGTCAAATAACTGTTCCCCGGACTGCGCGCTGCGCGTTCGCCGAAGGACGGCTTCCACCCGCTTCATCAACACATGGAAGGAGAACGGCTTGGTGATGTAATCGTCGGCCTTCTCCTCGAATGCGCGCAGCTGATCCTTCTCCTCCCCAAGCGCCGTCAGCACGATGACCGGCGTCTCATATCGCTCCCGGATGCGGCGGCAAATGTCGTACCCGTGCATGGACGGCAGCATCAGGTCCAGAATGACCAGATTATACGCGCCCTCTTGGAACTTGGTCCAGCCCTCAATCCCGTCGCTGGCTACGTCCACTTCGTAGTGCTGATCCCGCAGAAATTCTGCGATCAGCTGTTGAATATATGCATCGTCCTCGATAACCAGTATTGCGGATGGCATCGCGGTTTTCCCCCATTCAGCGTTTCATGATGCCACCAGCATAACCGGCTAACATGAAATGAAGCTGAAATGAAGATGAAGCCTTCTTAAAATGACGCCCATTCCGCAAAAAAAGAACCGCCAGCAGCGCTGACGGTTCCCCGTAAATTACAAACGATATCGATTCTAATCTAGCGTGCGCTGGCGCGCCAGCTTCTCCTGCGCCATCCGCACAAGCTCTTTCACCATGGCGCCGCCGATTTGTCCGCCGATCTGACCGGCCGATTCCGTCGACAGCTCGCCGTTGTAGCCCGGCTCAAGCGGAATGCCGAGCGATTTCGCGACTTCGAACTTCACGTCATCCGGCCGGTTCGGGTTCACGACAAACCCTTCACGGCGCATCACTTCCGCCTTGAACGCGCTCATCTGGGCATCTGCGCCCGGAACTAGATGTTTACGCCGGCTTCGTCTTGACATTTGTACCGCCTCCTTGGGAGCGAGTAGTATTCCTTACCGTTCCCCAAGGCTTTCCCCTCTATTCAAACCAGCCCTTGAACTTGAACCAGGCGAACATGCCTAGACCGAGCAGCGCCATGAACAGCAGCACCAGATAGTAGCCCGAATGCCAGCTAAGCTCCGGCATGTTCTCGAAATTCATGCCATAAATGCCGGCAATGAACGTCAGCGGCATGAAAATGACCGTAATGACCGTGAGCGCCTTCATGATCGCATTCATCCGGTTGGCGTTAAGCGACATGTAGTGATCGCGCAAATCCGATGTCATGTCGCGGTTAGACTCAACCATCTCCGAAAGCTTAAGCAGATGATCGTAAATGTCGGTGAAGAACATATGGTAATGCTTGAGCGCTTCAATCCGCTGTGAATTAATGACGCGATACAGAAGATCCCGCATCGGAACGATTGTTTTACGCAAACGCAGCAGCTTGGTCCGGATTTCGAACACATGGGTAAGATCGGTTCGGAAGCCCTGGCCCCCTCCCTCGGTTTCAAACTCCAGCAACTGGTCCTCAAGCGCCTGCAGCGCCGGGAAATATTGATCCACCAGCTCGTCAATCACCGTATAGGCTGCATGCAGGCAGCCATGCTTTTCTTTTCGCGGCTTGTGAAGAATCTTGTCCCATGCGCGGTCAACCTCGTGATGAGGATCTTGATGGTACGTAACCAGATAGTTCGGGCCTACGAACAAGTCGACCTCCAGCGTCTCCAGCGTCTGCTCGTTAATAGCGTGGACGACAAAGAAGTGAACATCCTCGTAATGGTCCAATTTGGGGCGCTGCAAATAAAGCAGGCAGTCCTCGATCGCAAGCGGATGGAAGTGAAAATAGTCGTCCAGCAGCTTCGATTCTTCTCCCGTCGGCGTACAGAAATCGGCCCAAAACCACTGGATATGCTCGCTGTTCTTGTCCACGTCCTCCAGTCTCTCAAACTGCTGAACGCGATGGTCTTTCAAGATGGCTAGAATACGAATCATTCTTTGAAAGCGCTCCGTCCGTCGTTTTTTCTCATTGTAGCATTTCTTGGGTGCCGACTACGAGCGGTACTTGAACTTGAAGCTCACGACCCCGCTTTTATCCATGGTATAAGAGTAGGATGCAAGTATGTCGGCATAACTCTTGAACAAGGTTTCCCAGACGAGAGGACCTTTCTCATCCACGTAAGTTCGTTTGAGCGTAAGCGCGGCCGCCCGAGCTTCGATGGCCGTGCGGATTCTCGCTTCGAACTCGGCTTCGCTGCTCACCGCGAGCCCGTTCATCCGATAATAGTTGAACGTTTTGGCGGTTGCGGCCGGAAGCTTGTCGCTCCACGCATGGTCGCGCCTCAATTCCTCGTCCGTCACGTTAAAATACCCGTACGTCCGCCTTCCCTCCACATCCGGAACAGGATCGTCCCAGGTCACGTCCAAATTGTAATACTCGCCGCCGATCTTCACCTTGTTCCACGCGTGGGTTCCGCCATTCGCGGTGCCGACGACGATGCTGGACTCGATGCCCGCCATGCTGAGCAGCAAATCCGCTGTCCCCGCATAGCCCTGGCAAACGGCGATCCCGCCAAAAAGGACACCATACACGGTATAGGATTCCGGCGGCACCGTGCCGCTTACGAAGTTGTCATAATCGTAGGCCGTGTTTAGCAAAATGTAGTCATGTATGGCAAGCTCTCGCTCATATTCGGTCATCCCAGGCGTAAGGATCTCGGCAAGCACCGCTCTCGCTTTGGCATTGATGGCTTCCATCTGTTTATTCTTGAAGACGACCGGCAGCTTCTGTTTAGCCGCCTCCAGCAAATCCTCTTCATCATGAACAAAATAGGTCCCGAACCGTTCATAAATCCGATACACCAGCACGATGGCTTGCTCCCTCGTTGTCGTCGCGCGGGGCTCGAAGCGCAGCTTCCCGGCGGTCAAGCTGCCCTTCAGGATGCCATTGCCGGACAGAATGCCGACCGCCTCCCGCGACCACGCAGCCAGCAGCTTGTCGTCCGCGAACTTCGGCGGCGTCCCTTTACCGTCTTGGAGCCGCTTCTGGAAGCCTGCTTTCGCAAGCGTATTTTGGAGCATCAGCGCAAGCTGCTCGCGAGTAACGTTAGCTCTGGGCGAGAACGTGGTTTGGCTTGTCCCTTTGACGATGCCAAGCTCGTAGGCTTGACCGATCCGGTAATTCGCCGTGTCGCGAAACGGGTTGGATTTCGGCGCCGGCGGCTTCGTATCCGTCAGCACCTCATAGAGCTGAACGGCCATTTCGCAAAACTCCTGCCGGGTCAATGCCAGCCGGTAGCTGTTCGTCAGCCCGTACGGGATAAGCCCGCTCGATATCGCATCCGCGATTTCCTGCTTCGCCCATTCGCTTGGAGAACCGGGCGCTGTCGCAGCCGCGGCGTGCCGCGGCGATAGATTCAGCTGGATTGCCGATAAACATATAAAGAGACTAAGTGCAAGTTTAAACCATTTTGTTCTCATGTTGTATGTATCCCTCCTGCCCGCTGTTACTCTATGAAACGCGTTTTTCGCTAGTTTACCACAAGAATTGTCTATCTTTTACAATAAATTGAAAGAATTGCAGTCACTATATTCATAACCTTCGAGAGAATCGGTCGAATCTTGGGGGTGACGTAAGCTTTAAATCTTCGTTTTGGCGCCCTTATCACCTCGGTATTACTCTTACTGCTTCAGATGGACCTGCTTCCGGATGGATAACACTTAATGCAGTTACTGACCTAGCGAATAATTTGAAAATAATGAAACCGATCAAGCCCCCAGTTGAATTGAGGATGAGATCATCGATATCAAAAATTCCAATAGCGAATAACACCTGCGCGCTTTCCAATAGTTGACTTAAAGCAAAAGAAAGGATGAAACCGTCGGTACATGATATTTTTTTGTTTCTTAGCATTGCGCCAAGCAAAAAGCCGTACGGAATGAATATCGCCAAATTCCCAAAGAGGTTAATCCAACCATGCTCCGACATACCTTGGGTAATTTTAGATATTTCATCAAATGGAATCAAGTTACCTGATTGAAATTGCCTGATGATATGATCAGGGTTTTCCAGACTCGTCTTCAGTTGTGCCCATAGAAACGTCATGTTAATAGAGTCGAACTTAAATAAAATAATTTTGAATAAGATGTACACATACAGGACAAACGATGCTTGAATTATAATATCCTTCAACTTTTCCTTATGTTTCAACGCCATCTTCCCCTTCCTTGCGGAGTCGCATTTTGAGCTTGATTGACTTCTTCCAGTGCATTCAGTAGCTCTAGGATAAGGAGAACTGTTTAAAAAGATCTGGGGGTAAAAATAAAATATTTCTTAAAACTTGTTCAGCGTCATCTGCCCCTTAACTTAACGACAAGAAGGAGCAGCTGCCGCGGCGGCAAACTGCTCCTGGATTAATTGAACTAACATATTGCTGTAACCTTCAATAAGAGTTGCCAGCGGTTTATTTGTTGGATGGATGATTTTCTTCGTTTATGGCTTTTAGGATCTCAACCGGTACCTTCGGCTGCCGGTCGTACGTCAGCAGACCGTTAATCTCCTGCTCGACGTCGGTCAACTGCGTGTAACAGTAACCTTGCACGACAGGCGATGCCAGCAGCGGTTTGATCACATTGTATACCCGCTCGATATACTCTTCGTCGTTGGAAGCGCCTGAATAGCCCCAACCTTCCCGCTCGCTCTTCTTGAAGGCGATGCCGCCGAACTCCGTGACGAGAATCGGCTGGCCCTCGTAACGGAAGCCGCCGACGCTCAGCTGCCGGTTGGCCGGAAGCGCGCTCACCGCTTTCTCCGCCGTCGAATACCGGTCCTGCAGCACTTCGCCGCGCCATTCGTAATCGTGGATGTTGAACAGATCGGTCTTCACGAGCTCCCAGCCGTCATTCGATACGACGGGTCTCGTTGCGTCCAGCGACTTGGTCATATAGTACATCGCCAGCGCATGCTGCTGCTGCTGCGCGTCGATTTGAATATTGGGAACGCCCCAGCTTTCGTTCAACGGCACCCATGCGACGATGCACGGATGATTGTAATCGCGCTCCACCGCCTCCTGCCATTCGTTCGCGAATCGCTTCGCATACGTCTCCGAATAGTCATAAGCATTCGCCATCTCGCCCCAAACGAGCAATCCAAGCTTATCGCACCAATATAAGTAGCGTGGATCTTCTACCTTCTGATGCTTGCGGGCCCCGTTGAAACCCATCGCTTTCGTGAGCAGCACGTCCTGCCTGATGGCGTCATCGGAAGGAGGCGTTAAATTGCCATCGGGGAAGTAGCCTTGATCGAGCACCATTTTCATCAAATAAGGCCGATTGTTCAGGCAAAGCCTGCCATTCTCGATCGACACCTTGCGCAGGCCAAAATAGCTTTCCACCTGATCGACTGGCTCGCCATCCTGAAGCAGGGTGAACGTCACATCGTATAAATTCGGATGCTCCGGCGACCAGAGCCGGCCGAGCCCATGCTCGTTGAAGTCGCGCAACTTGATGGTTCTGGACTCATGGGCTGCCATCACCGAATATTGATCCTCTGCGACCCGTTGTCCGCCTGAGGAAACGGCAACCCGCAGCCGCAGCCGCTGAGACGGGGTATAGCCTGTCAGAAACGCGCGGATCGTCACTTCATTCCGGTCAACGTCCGGCGTAATCCGCACGCGCGCCAAATGGACCGGGGACACCGCCTCCAGCCAGACCGACTGCCAAATGCCCGTCGTTCTCGTATAGAAGATCGATGCGGAATCCTTGAGCCAGTACTGCTTGCCGCGAGGCAGCGTCAAGTCTTCGCTGTAATCGGTCGCCTGCACGACAATCCAGTTGTCGCCGGCTTGCAGGCAGTCCGTAATATCGGCATGAAACGGGGTATGTCCGCCTTCATGGCGAACGGCAAACTGACCGTTCACCCATACGGTCGCCTCGTAATCGACGGCGCCGAAGTGCAGAATCGTTCTTTTGCCGGCAAAGGCATCGGTTACCCTGAAGCGCTTGCGGTACCAGACGCAATCGTGAAAATCGTTGTCCGCGATGCCGCTCAGCTTGCTTTGGAACGCGAACGGAACCTGAATGCGCCTGGCCAATTCATTCTGCCCTTTATGCCACTGCTCTTTGCTTCCGATCCGGTCATCGTCGAACTCGAATTCCCACTCGCCGTTCAAGCTTTCCCATTGTTGGCGCACAAACTGCGGGCGGGGATAATCCGTTCTGAATATCGTGGACATGAAAAGTTACCTCCGTCAGTTACATTTAAGAAACGCTGTTGGGGCATGCGCTGCGCGTGCGAATCATGGTTCCGATCGCTGTTGTACTTCGGATTTCTTTGATTTTATAACTGATCCTAATGTTGAAATCCGAACTACAAAGGCGAACACTTCGTTTCTACACCATTATCGCCCGCTCCGCTCCTGCTACCGCTATTCTTTGATTCTATAAACCGTAAATATCCAAGTAATCCACGTAAACCCTGCCGCTCACGGCTTCAACCGTAATTTCATGCACGCCGGCCTGCAACTTGACTTCCAGCTCAGCAGGGGCGTATTCGTTCCGCTCGGTTGGGGCGATCTCTACCGTTCTCTCCTTGCCGCCATCCAGCGCGCTCTTCAGGCTGGCCGCCTGCTCTTCGGCGTTAGATACGGCGAAACGCAGCTTGTACGTGCCGTTCTTAGGGATGGCAATGTTGGCGAATCGCAAGGTTGAGGCCGGGCCTTCCGCCGCATCGCCGCTGCTTGTAAGCAAGACGGCTCCCCAGCCGGAATTGAGAGGCAACGCTGCCGCTGCGGCTTGACCCGCCGACTGTGCATTCTCCGCTTCGTAGCGGGGAATTTCGATGGCGAGGATGTCGAGACCTTGCTGGCCGGCAGGCAGCGATACCGTGTTTAAGCCCGGGATTAACGAAATCGGCACATAGAGATAGCCGATCTCGTCCGCAGCCATTGCCGGTACTTCAATGGCGTCCGCGGCTTGTTTGCCATTCACGAGAAGGTCAATCTTCCGTTTGTCGCCGCTTTTTTGGCGGTAATGGATCAGCAGCGGCGCCGTCGTATCCACGGTCGATTCCATAAAATCGAATTCCAGCCTCGCTCCCGCTTTCTTCGCATGCTCCGCTTTCGCGAGGCCGGAGCCGGAAGGAACCGGAATCGCCGTATTCAACGATAAAGGCCGGCCGAATTCGGGCAGCCCATCCTCGTTCCACATGATCTTTTGCGCTCTTGCTTTGCGGTTGTTCCAGCCATCCGACCAGCCAGTCGTCGCGTGGTACACGATCCAGCATTCCTCCGAGCCGTCAGGCGATGAGACGAAGGAGTTATGCCCCGGGCCGAACACGCCGGCCTCTTCATCCAATTGCAGCATCGGCTGAGGGGACTTCTCCCAGCTCTCGGCTTTGAGCGGATCGGCACCCGGCTTCAAGGCCAGCATGCCGAGCGCATAGTACGGCGTCCAGCTTCCGGCTCCCGAATAGACGATGAACAGACGCCCATTCTTCTTCAATATAGCCTGGCCTTCATTGATATAAGGCGGCCCTCCCGCCCTTTCCCAATCCAGCGTAGGCTCGTTCAGCAGGACGCGCGGACCGCTGATGGTAAGCGGATCGCTCATCGGCGCAATGTACGTGTTTTGCTGCACGTTCACATCGCCCTCCCAGCCGGACCAGACAAAATACAGCTTCCCATCATGCTCCATAGCCAGGCCGTCGATGGCCCATTTATTCGTCTCGTCCGCGACTTGCCCTTTGAACGTATAGGAACCCATCGGATCGTCGGAATCCGCTTCGAGCGCGTACATCCGGTGATTCTCGTTTAAGCCGTCGTCCGCCGCAAAGTAGATATACCACTTCCCGCCAATCCGCTGGATCTCCGGCGCCCACACATTCGCGGAGTACGCCGTATCCGCAGGCGGGATCCAGACCGTCTGGCGCTGCGCCCCGCGAAAGTCGAGCGTTCGCGATTTCATCACCATGACATCGGCGCCGTTATGCGTGAACGTCATGTAGTAATAGCCGTCGTGATAAACAACGCTTGGATCGGGCGTATCGAATTCGGCAAGCGTATTTTTGAACGTGCCTCCATGGCCTTGATATGCAAAGTCTCCATGCGTGCTGATCTCCATCCAATCCCTTCCCATCCCGATCGCTGCGGCTATAACTGCCAATAAGAAACAGCCCGCAGCGAGTCGTTGTCGAAATGTCGCTATCCGCATACCGAATGCTCCTTCACCTGTCTCGGACGAAGAAAAGAACAACCGGCCGCCAGGCCGATTGCCCTTTTCCCAACTCCGCATAGCTAACGGTCTACTTCACGAAGAACGTCCCTCTTGGCTGAATTTGCTTCAATCGGTTGCCGGTCCATCCTCGTGCAGCTGAGAACTCGGGCCGCTGCCGTCGCTAATGACGGGCCATCCGTCCTTCCAATAAATCCGATCAAGCATCAGCACGCGCCCTGAACTGGTTAGATCCTTGAGGTTGTACGCATGGTAAAGCAGCCAATCTATTCCCGTATCGTCCTGAATGACGGCGTTATGGCCGGGAGCAAGGAAATTCTCGTTCTTCTCCAGCACCGGATTGTTCGGATAAGCCTCATAAGGACCCGTAGGAGACTTAGAGCGCGCAGCCATTACAGCATAGTGGGCAGATTGGCCGCTGTTATCCTGGCAGCAATAATCGCCGGAATAGAACATGTAGTAGTAATCGTTCCGTTTTACTACCCACGGACCTTCCACTAAAGCATCGTAGCCTTCGCGGCTTTGGTAGCCCGGATAGATAACCGCCGTTTCCTCCCCGATGACGCTCATTCCGTCTTCCGCAAGCTGCGCGGCATAAATCGGCTGCTTGTCGGAACCCCAGTACAAATAGCGTTTTCCGTCGTCGTCATCCAGAACGAATGGATCGATCTTCTCAAACCCCGTGCCCCAAACCACAGGACCGCCATGATCCTTATACGGTCCAAGCGGATGATCCGCAACGGCGACGCCGATCCCCATTCCCTTTATGGGATCGCCGTCATTCACTTTGGTCGAGTAATACACGTAATACTTCCCCTTGTAATGGGTCAGATGCGGCGCCCACATGTAGTCGAACGTCGCCCATGATGGAACCTGCTCGATCGTAAAAACGGTTCCTTTCATTTCCCAATGAACTAAATCCTTCGATCGCAAGATCGGCAAAGGAACAAGATTCCCATCATAGTTGCTTTGGGTCGTTATCGCGTAATAATAGCCGTCTTCAGCCTTCAGCACAGTCGGGTCCGGCGCGTCATGATTGAAGACAGGATTCGTATAAGCCACTTTCGCGCCCGGTTGTTCCTGATGAAGATAGATGCGCCAAGCAGTTACAGACAGGACGACAAGGACGAGGCATAGGGCAGCAATCGACGCTATGCTTCGTCTCTTATTATGAGCCGGTCCTAACATTCCCCCGATGGTACCGGATATTCGATTGCCGCTGCTACCGGCCGGCCGAATTCAGGGCGTCCGTCCGCCGTCCAACCGAATTTCTGCATCCGCGGCTGCCTTTTGTCCGCGCCTCCGTCCGATTCGGGGATCGCGTGATACACAATCCAATCCTCGCTGCCGTCCGGCGATTGGGTGAAGCTGTTATGCCCCGGCGCAAACACGCCATTCTCTACGCATTTTACAAAGACGGGCCGGTCGCTCTTCGTCCAGGAGTCCGGGTTCAGCAGATCGCTGCCTTCAGCCGCCGTAAGCATGCCTAGCCCATAGTCATCCGACCAAGTCGTGCTGGCCGAGTAGATCATGAAAACTTTGCCGTATCGAATGAGGAAGCACGGGCCTTCATTGATCGCCATGCCGCCTTGCATCTCCCAGTCATACTCCGGCTTCGTGAGCAGCGATTCGGATCCTGTCAGCGTCCAAGGGTTTTCCATCAGGCAGGCATAGATCGCTGAGCCGTACTCGGGAAAATGACCGTAACCGGCGTACATGAAATACATCTTGCCGCCATGCTCCAGGATCGTTCCGTCCAGACCCGGCAGCGCCGTATTAACAGGGCCCTTCTCCGTCCAAATCCCTGTCGTCGGATCGTCGTTCTCGTTCTCAAGGACGTAAATTTTGCGGGTCGCATCTCCCCCTCCGGCGCTCGCCGTAAAGTAGACGTACCACTTGCCCTGAATGTAATGAATCTCGGGCGCCCACAGCTCCCGGCTGCCCGGGCCTTCGTCCGGCGGAAGCCAAATCGTTGTTTTCGGGGCGTTCGCTACCCCGCTCATCGACGGGGAACGGTATAGATCGAGCCGATCGCCGCACGTGACCATGAAGTAATAGAAGCCGTCGGTATGCCGATACATCCAGGGATCCGCACCGTTTGCCATAATCGGGTTGTTGAATGTCTTGTTCGTTGCAAGTGTCACTTTGTATTCCTCCTAAACTATCCTTTCATTCCCGTCAAAGTAACGCCTTCAACGAAATAACGCTGTGCGAAGAAAAACAGCAATACGGTCGGGATTAACGCAAGCACCGATCCCGCCATGATGTATGTCCACTGCGCGTTGTACATGCCTTGGAAAGACGCCAGCACAAGCTGAAGCGTGAACTTCTCAGGGCTATTGATGTAGATGAGCGGGCCGAGAAAGTCGTTGTAGCCCCCCAAGAACCCGAAAATCCCTTGCGCGACCAAAGCGGGCTTCGACAGCGGCAGCATGATCCGGATAAAAATTTGCAGCGGATTCAAGCCATCCATAATAGCCGCGTCTTCAAGCTCCGACGGAATCGTCATAAAAAATTGCCGGATAAAGAACACCGCCGCAGCCGCCCCGAACATCCCCGGTACCATCAGCGGCAGCCAGCTGTCGATCCAACCGATCGATTTGTACAAAATGAACGTCGGTATCATCGTCACGACGCCCGGAATCATCATCGTGGCCAGCAGCATGACGAACAGCGCGTTCCGCGCCGGGAAGTTGATCCGCGCGAAAGCATAAGCGGCCAAAGCGCTCGAGAACAATCCGATGATGGTCGTCGGAATGACGATAATGAGCGTATTCATAAAACCGTGCAGCAGGTTGGCCTCTCCGAGAACGAACGCATAGTTGCTCCATTCGATCGGCTCGGGAATCCACTTCGGCGGCATCTCGAAGATGACGCCTTCTTCTTTCAACGAGGTCGATAGCATCCATAAAAAAGGAACCGCCATCACCAGTGATCCGCTGATCAAAAACAAGTAAGCAACCGTCTTCATAATCCGCTCGCTTGCCTGCTTCCTTGTATGTCTCACGCCAACCGCGGCACCGGACATTCGTCTTCCTCCTATTCGTAATGCACCCAGCGACGCGACAACCGGAAATTAATGAGCGTGATGACCATCAGCAAGAGGCCGAGCATCCACGCCATCGCCGAAGCATATCCCATTTCCATGTAGCGGAAGGCGTTCTGGAACAGGTAATACACAATCGTGGTCGTCGAGTAGTTGGGGCCGCCTTCGGTCATAATTTGAAATCTCGGAAAATCCTGCATGACGCCAATGATCGAGGTAATCAGCAAATATAAGGTCGTAGGCGAAATGCTCGGAATCGTAATGCGCAGGAATCGCTGCCACAAGTTGGCTCCGTCGATTTCCGCCGCTTCGTAAAGACTTCTCGGCACCCCTTGAAGCGCGGCCAAGTACATGACCATGCTAAAGCCGAGGCCGCCCCATACGCCTTGAATGATCATCGCCGGCATCGCCCAGTCCTCGCTGCTAAGCCACGCTGGCCCCACAATGCCGAACCAGCCCAGAAAGTTGTTCAGCAAGCCGTATTCCGCATTGAAAATCCATTTCCACAGCAGCGTCATCGCCACGACGGAGCTGATGGTCGGCAAGAAGAAGGCCGTGCGAAAGAAACGGATCGCCTTGATTTTCTGATTTAAGGAAACGGCGATAGCCAGTGACAGCGCCATTCCGAACGGAATGGCGAGCGCGGAGTAGACCGTGTTGCGCAGCGTTTTCCAGAATAGCGGGTCTTCCGCGAGCAGTCTGACGTAGTTGTCCGCGCCCGTCATTTCCGGAGCCTGATAGCCGCTGTACTTGGTAAAGCTCACGTACACGGAGAAACAGATCGGTATGAATGCGAATAGCAGGAAACCTAAAATTGGAGCAGAGATGAAGGCATACGCCCACAAGTACATCTTCTTACGATTGCTCAAGTCCATCCTCCTCCGAACTGCGGGAACGGGGAGAAGCGCCGGACGGGCTTCTCCTTTTCCCTAAAACTCTAGGCTATTTATTTAAAAATAGCCGGATTTCCTTCCTTGATGGCTGCGTCGATCTTCGGCTTCAGCTCGTTGAGAACATCTTGAGCCGGCTTTTTCGCTTCCCACATCGGGCCTAGATTTTGGTTTAGCATATCCCACCACTTCGCGTTCGGCAGGTTCGTCCAAGGACCCGGAATTTCGCTTTCCGCCGCTTTGATGAATACTTCCGCGTGCTCCGGCTTTTGTCCAGGCTGGAGGAAGACGTCCGTGTTCGCCATCGACTTGAAGCTCGGAATGGCGAATCCCATCAGCGACTGCTCTTTCTGGCCTTCAGGTCCGCCCAAGAATTCGACGAGCTTGTATGCCGCTTCCTGATGTTTCGTCTTCTTCGAGATGCCGAGACCAACGGAACCGCTCCAGCCTGCCCATTTGCCGTTAGCCGGCAGCGGCGCGACGTCCCAATCGAACTTCAGCTTGCGGTAAGTCGGAACCATCCAGCGTCCTTGGATAATCATGGCGAGCTTGCCGGTCTCGAACATTTGGCCGTCATTCATCGCTTGCAGCGCGCGGCTGTCCGGCACGACCTTGTGCTTGTGCGCCAGATCGACCGCGAATTGCAGCGCATCCGCCGCTTCCTTGCTGTTAAGCAGGAATTCCTTCTTGTCATCGCTCAGGAACGTGCCGCCGTTGCCCAGTACGAAGCCTTCCCACCAGATCGGACCCATGCCGTATTGCGTGACCTTGTCGCCCTCTTTCACGGTGAGCTTCTGAGCGGTCTCAAGCAGCTGATCGAACGTCATCGGCGTATCCGCGCTTGGGTACGGAACACCCATTTTGGTGAATAGATCTTTGTTATAGTAGAGAACCGTTGGGCCGATATCCTTCGGCAACGCGTAGAGCGGGCCTTTGCCGGTTACGGAGCCGTCGTAGCGGTAACGGAGCAGCGCGGAATCCCACATGTCCGCCGTATCGATATTGCTAACGTTTACATAATCTTCGATCGGCAGCAGCAAATCTTGGCTTACCCAGCGGCCGAAGTCGCCGTCTGGCACATAGAAGACATCGGGGGCGTTGCCGCCGGCGAGAATCGTATTCATCTTGCCTACGTAATCGCTCGGAATGTGCAGATAATCGACATCTATATTCGGATTCTTTGCTTCGAAGCTGGCGATAAGCTTCGAGAACACTTCTTTCTCTGTCGGATCGCCCCATCCGGCGAATTGAATCTTTACTAGTTCCTCTTCTTTGGGAGCATTGTTTGCATCGGCCGAGTTGTCCGTGGTTGCCGCGCCGTTGGAGGATGCATTCGTTGTCGCCGCGGAGTTGTTGCCATTATCGGTGTTGCCGCTGCTTCCACATCCGATCGTACCGCCCGTTAATACCAGAAATGCCGTCAAAACGCCCAGTGTTTTTTTCCATTGTGTCATTCTTACTGACCCTCCTCGCCATATTTAAAACACATATTTTGTTTCATTCATAGCATTTGTGTCGATTCCCCATGAGATCGCGGTTTCCCATCATCTCCCCCGTCCATTTATGATGAACCTCGCCCTCATTCAGCCAGCACAATTAGTTCTATTAAACACAGAATCTTCGTTACAAATCAGATTATATGGCCACAAACAGAAAATGTCAACGGTTTCAAACAATAATTATATTATTAAAGGGGTAAAAAAAAGCGCAAGCGCGCTTTAATAAACAAATAGTTTGTTCATAACTTCAATCGCTCACAGGCGCCTCATAAAGAACCTTCATGATGATATCCTGCTCATGATCACCGAATCCACGGCCGAACAAATTGATGCCGCCCTTATTGTCCGCGTCCGGCTTCACGCCGACTTTGAAGCGGATGAACGGGGCCTCGTCCAGCTTCAAATCCTGCAAGGTCACGTCGGATATTTTCTGGTTATCGACTGTGCTTCTATGTTTATCTACCCGGAACGTCTTCAATAAGCCGTATTGTGTACTGCTGTCATGCCACCACTCCGGATTATTCTTGCCGCGGTGATCGCCGAAATCGCCAGGAGACGTCCAGGTTCCGATCTCCACGTTATTGATCCAGATCGTAATATCGGACGGCCAGTCGTTGTTGAAATTCGGTGCCTCCGAGCATAACTCCAGCGAAAATTCAATCGTCTTCACATCCACGTTACGCGGCAAGGCACGCGGGAAGCGGTACTCGATCGAGCCTTGTCTGAACCAGATCATTTCCGCCGTTCTGCACTCCGGAAAGAAGAAGCTCGACGGGTCGTCTTCGGGAATGATCATCGCCGCGCTATTCGCAATGCCGCATGTCGGCTGGACGTCGATATCGACGAAATGGCCGATCGGCATTTCGATCTCGTAGACCTGATCCTTGTTTCGGTAGCCGGCAATCGGATTCAGAATGAGTCTCACATCGTCGAAATTCCGCTTGCACACTTTCATGGCGCCGCGGCTCGCTGGCAGTATTTCCGTCAAAATCAGCCCCGCGTCCTCCAGCACCTTCACGTTTACGCCTGCCGTCGACACCGGGATGCCGAGCTTCTCACCGATTTCATTGACATTGAGGTTGTTGTAATTGAGCAGCAGCTTAATAATATTCAATCTCGTATGCGAAGACAGCGCGTGCGCGACCTTCACGAGTTGGTCAGGCTCATTGATCGAGAGTTCCAACATGAAGGGATCCCCTTTGTAATATATTATTTGTTCCATGTTTTATATTTTAAATGGATTGGATTGTTTTGTACATAGCAATTGTATGAATGAGCTTATCCGTCCCGTTCCCATCATTATTGACAATAATTTTATCCTATAAAATGGATTTTTTTGACGGAATACACGTAGTTCATGACGAACCGAACGTCATCTATGTTTATAGAAATCAATCGGAGAATAGCCGGGAAGTCAATTAAAAATGCCGCGATTAACGCGGCATTTTTAATGCTTCTTATGACGTCACTCCGTTACCGTAATCTCGCCCTGCATGCTAGGGTGAATCGAGCAATAGTAGGTGTAGGTGCCGGACTCCAGAAATTTGAATTGGTACTGCGCTTTGCTGAGAATATTGCCGCTCGTAAACGAATCGTTCAAATCGTAAACGGTATGAATCTGCGTGTCGGTATTCGTCCACGTGACGGTCTGCCCCTTCTTGATGGTCAGCTTCTGAGGGATGAACGCCGCGCCGGTAATCGTCACCGCCAGCGGATCGCCGGATGACGGCTGGCCGCCGGAGCCGGAGCCCGTGCCGGTGCCGCCTGTACCTTGGCTGCCGCCATCGGACCCTCCTGCGGGGTCTGCGCCCGTGCCGGTGCCGCCTGCTCCGCCGCCAGTGCCGCCGCTCCCCCCGCTTGTGCCGCCTCCGGCACCGCTGCCCGGATCGCCGGCTCCTCCGCCGGAAGCGCCGCTCCCGCCATGTCCGGCATGGCCGCCTGAGCCGGAGCCGGAGTCGCCCCCGTCCGGCATGCTCATCATGCTCTTAACGACAATGACACCGGTGGCGGCATTGTAATCCACGCTCGCGCCAAGCTGCTCCGCGACGAAGCGCAGCGGCACCATGACCGCCCCGTTCACGTTCTTCGGCGGTGCGTTCAGCGGCAGGAGCTTCGTCCCTGCAAGTGCTTGCTTGCCGTTCACCCACAGCTGGATTTTTTCGCCGCTCTGCGTCGTATAGATAACCGCCTGCTCCTTCGGCTGCCACTCCACCTTCGCGCCAAGCTGCTCTCCGATAAACCGGAGCGGCACATAGGTCATGCCCTCAAGCTTCACCGGCGCTTTAGGCATCGTGAGCTTCTCTCCGTTCACCGTTACGGCCTGCTGACCGGCTTTCATTGTGATGTTCATGCTCATGCCCGTCTCGCCGGAGTCCGTTTCCTTCACATGGATCATCGTATGCAAGCCGCCGGGATAGACGCCGTTGTTCGTGTTGTCTACGATGTTATGGCTGTGCAGCGGAAACATGCCGCTCTGGTCGAACTTCACCAATATATCGTACCGCTCCGCGGAGCCGATCAGCAGCGTATCCTTCAGCAAAGGCTGCGGGAGCGGCCGGCCGTCCGAGGCGATCACCTGAAAATGAAACCCGTGCATATGGAAGCTGTGCGGCTGATAGCCCGAATTAATGATTCGGATCAGCACCGACTCCCCGACCTTTCCTTCGATCATCGTTGAAGGATCCTTCTCGGTGTCGGGAAACGCTTTGCCGTTCATCGTCCAGTAAGTCGGGTGAAAATCGGTGCGGTCGTAAGGCTTCCCTTCCTCGACCGCCTTATGCCAAACCGGATCGATCTCGTTCAGCATCAATACGTAATCCTTATCGTAAGCGGGGCCGCCCGTCCATGCCCGCTTCTCGCCGCCTTTGGCTTTAACGATCAATGCGCCGTACATCCCCATTTGCAAATGCTCGACCGTGTCGACATGGCAGTGGTAGAAATAGGTGCCGGCATGCGTCGCCGTAAGCTCTCGCCAACCTGAATAGGTGCCGAAGTATGCGGCACGCCGTCATTTTGCTGATCGGTATCGAGGCCGTGCCAGTGAATCGTATGCGCAACCCGCTTGATCCCCTTCTTCTTCGCGCCGATGTTCGTCAACGTGACCTCCACCGTATCGCCCTCGTTCACCTCAAGCGTAGGCGACGTATACACCGCGCTTCCCTGCTCGTTCTTCAAGCTGTAGCCCCAAATGTAAACCGTCTCTCCATCCGGCAGCGTCAAGTACCCGTCCGTCGCATACAGGTGGAACGACTTCACTTCAGGCGCGGCCGCATCCGCATATCGGACAGGCCTCTGCAGCGACAGCGCCGCGACCAGCATGAGAAGCACGACCAGTCCAGCGATTTCGCGCCGGCGATTTTGCCCATTTCTTCTCCTCATCCCATAACGCCTCCCTCAAATAGGGGAGCAGCTCCTGCTCCCCTCCAATGAATTCGCCGGTGATCCCTGCTGCATATCTGTAGCGAACGTTCCAATATGTATCAAACGAACTTATCATATCACGAGACTGATAATTGGAAAAGATAGGGATTTCGTCATAATGCGACACGTGAACGACAGCAAAATGCACTATCAACAAAGCAACGCAGTCGAAGCCGCCGCAACCGAAGGTCCTGATTCAGGGCACCGGAGTGGAACTTAATTTCACTGTCGCGAAAGATAGCGGCAAATAAGAAGAGAAGCCTCGACCCACGGTTGATATGGGACGAGGCTTCTTATTATCATTATCGTTTCGGTAACGAACGAACAACCTAGACGTGCTTGTTCGAGCATGGAGCACGTTATTTCCTCGGAAATACTCTCATTTCTCCTAATCTCCGACAAACCCCTTCTCAGGTTCGTTAACCCCCGCAACTAAATCCAGCCGTTCCTCTCCGCGATGCCGATCGCGTCGATCCGGTTCTTCGCCTCCAGCTTCTGAATCGCCTCGGACATGTAGTTCCGCACCGTGCCGGCCGACAGGTATAACCGTCCCGCAATGTCGCCGGCGGTCAAACCCTCCGCGGCAAGCCTAAGCACCTCCCGCTCGCGTTCGGAGAGCGGATTTTCCGCCTCCCAGAACGAAAGCGCAAGCTCCGGACTAACGGCACGGCCGCCCTGCCGGACCTTGCGGAGGGCTGCGCCGAGTTCGTCGATCGGGGAATCCTTGAGCAGAAATCCGCTCGCTCCCGCCTTCATCGCCCGCTGGAAATATCCCGAGCGCGAGAAGGTCGTCAATATCACCACGCGGCACGGATGGCCAAGTTCCTTCAGCTTCTCCGCCACATCGAGGCCGCTCATCTCCGGCATTTCAATGTCCATGACGCAAATATCAGGCGACAGCTCCAGAATCAGCTCCAACGCCTGCCTCCCGTTTTCCGCCTGGCCGATGACCTCGATATCGTCTTCCAAATCCAGCAGGGCGCTCAACGCTCCCCGCAGCATGCCTTGATCTTCCGCTACGATGACCTTCATCCGTTCGGTCCCCTCCCTTCTTCTGACGCTTTCTCTACGATCGGCACGACAAACGTCAGCTCCGCGCCTCTCCCGACCGATTCCACGGTGAGGGAGCCTTCGATCAGCTCCAGCCGCTCTCTCATTCCGCGCAGCCCGTTACCGCCTTTACCGGCATCCGGCTGGGAGCCGCCGCCCTCGCCGCTCTTGTAGAGCCCAATGCCATCGTCCGCTACGACCAGCTTCAGCCTGCCCGGCTCCCAAGCGAGCCGAACCGTGCATACGTGCGCGCGGCTATGCTTCACAATATTCGTCACCGATTCCCGCAGGCACATCCCGAGAATGTTATCGATCAGCGGCGACGGCAGCTCCCGTTCGAAGTCGCACTCCTCCCGCTCCAGCACAATGCCCGCCGCGGACAAAATCTGCTTCGCCTGATCCACTTCATCGCGCAGCTTTACGGCGCTCATCCCCGACACGAGCTCCCGCACCTGACGGAGCGCAGCGCGCGAAGTCGCCTGGATGTCCCGCACCTCCTGCACGGCCCGCTCCGGGTTCTTCGCAATGAGCTTTTCCGCCAGCTCGCTCTTCAGCGTAATCAACGACAGCGTGTGGCCTAACGTGTCGTGCAAATCCCTCGATATCCGCTGACGCTCCTCGTTCTTCGATAGCCGCGCGATTTCTTCGTTCGCTAGATTAAGCTTCTGCCTCAACTCCCGAGATCTCCGACCAATCACGAACGCGAACGGAATGACGAGCATGACGATCATGGCAGGAATGATCTGCATGAACTTATCTATGTCGGCATACAGATGCCAATACCATACGTCAAATGCGAACAGCGCCAGAAGTCCGCAAATACCAATCGCCATCTGCTTGCGGCTCGTCAGCATCCCTATGATGGGCACCGGGTAGAAAGCCATTAAAATGGACCCTGAATCGCTGGCGCAGAACAAACCCACAATCGCCAGCATCCCCAGCACGCAAAACAGCCGCCCTCTTTCGAAACGGTAGCTGTAAACGTAAAGCACGATAAACACAAGAATAACGCTCAAGCCCTCGGCAATCCGGGACGGAGGCTCGTCGAATAAATGGTACACCGGGAACACAAGATAAACTAACCAAACCATTGCAAAAAGGAGAGGCGGACCCACTTGGGGCCGCCAATACGCATGCTTCATCCGGTTACACCGCTTCCTGCTTCTTCATAATCCAAGTGGAGGCCGCCATCAAGACGACGACGTACGCCGCAAGAATGCCGATGCCTTCCCAGCTGAGCGAACCGCCGGCGATCAGGTTCCAAGCGCCTTGACCAAGCCGGTACGTAGGCAGGAGCTCCGCGATCTTCCGCATCGTTGACGACATCGTTTCAACCGGCATCCATAAGCCGCCGACGACCGATAACCCCATGTAGGTAATCATGCTCAACACTTGCACAGCATCGGGATTGCGCATGGTGCCAAACAGCGTACCGAGCGTCATGAAAGATAAACCGCCGAGCCAAATCCACAAACCGCTCTCGATCCAAGCCGACACCGGCAAATCGATCCCCTTGCTGATGCCGCCGATCAAGAACATCATCACGACGATAAACAGATTGATAACGGCTTGTGATACGATTTTGGACAAAATATAAGCCCATGCCGGCAGCGGCGTAATCCGCAGCATGCGGATCCAGCCTTGCGAGCGTTCCCGGGACAAACGGATGCTGAAGGTCGAGAAGCTGGCTCCGATAATGCCGTAACAGGTCATGGACATGAGATAGTAGGCGGACCAATTGACGCCGCCTACGATTTCGTTATCGCCAACGATGTTTGAAAACAAGAAGTAGAATATAATCGGCATCACGACGGAAAATATGACGAATCTACGATTGCGGGCCGTCCGCAGCAGCTCTGCCTTGCAGTGGGCGATCGTCGCCTTAAGCATCGTTCCATTCATTTGTTCATTCACTCCCATTAGTTTATCCCTACCGCACAGCCGTTAATTCGCCTGCTGCACGAGCGCTTGAAAAGCATCCTCCAAGCCGCCGCTTTGAATTTCAATATCGCGCATATCGAACCGGTTCTCGACCAGCGCTACGATAAGCCGGTCGGTGTCCGTGCTGTACAGCTTTACTCTGCGGCCGCTCCATTCCACATCCGTCACGCCCGGCAGCGCCAGCAACGCTTCCGTCGTGACTGCCTGACCGGCTACGAACGAGATGACGCGTCCTGTCGTCTCGGCCTTAATCTCGCTAGGCGTACCGTCGGCAATCAGCTTGCCGTTGTTGATCACGACGATCCGGTCGGCTACGCTGTCCGCTTCCTCCAAGTAGTGAGTCGTGAGCACGATCGTTTTGCCTCGGCCGGCCATCGCTTTTACCGTATCCCAGAACAGCTGCCGCGAAGTCACGTCCATGCCGACGGTCGGTTCGTCGAGAAAAATCACGTCCGGATCGCCGGCAAGCGCGAGAGCGAAGCCCAGCCGTCGCTGCTGTCCGCCGGAAAGCGCGGTAGCAAATTTGTTTTTCTCCGCCTTCAGGTTCGATACTTTCAGCAAATAATCAAGCGGCAGCGGCTTCTTATAATAGCTGCGGAACAAATCGATGGTCTCGCCGACCTTCAACCCGTCAATGACGCTCACATCCTGCAGCATCGCGCCGATCCGGTCGCGCACCCGCTGATCGCGGGGATCGCCGCCGAGCAGCTTTACCGTTCCTTTCGTCGGCTGGTGCATGCCAAGAATCATGGAAACCGTCGTTGTCTTGCCGGCCCCGTTCGGACCGAGCAGCGCCACGACCGTTCCTTCCGCAATGGATAACGTCAAATCGTCGACAGCCTTCTTCTCTTTATAAACCTTGCTGACGCCATTTAGCTGTATCGCTGCTTTCACTGTTTCGCTCACTCCTCATATCGGCTTTCTTTGATGTCCTTAGCATACGAAATCCGCGGCTCGGCGGTAAGGCATGAATGTAATAGGATTCATATGACAACTGTCATGCGTTGATTTCCCGTAATAAACATATTGATTTTCAATTGGGCAGAGGGTATAATAGTGAACGTTGTATCAAGTGTAACCTCTGGTTTTTTCCTCGAATCGTAGTGATTACCCTCCCAGATCACCACATTTTTTTTCCTTTTAATGAAACGGCTGCTTGAAGGAACACGGATTCACACTGGCGCGGTCGAGGAACCGCAAGGACGTTAGAGAGGTTAGGGCTTTCGTTGCTTTCGTGCATAGTTTATTTATGAAAGTAGGAAGACATTAGCGGTTACGCTTATCATAGATGCGGCGCACAGCATAGCGCGCGCACATACAAAAGACCCCCGCTTCGGGTTGAAGCGGGGGTCGTCCAATTTATGCTGACTTTTTTCGGCTGAAGGAGGCTTGGCTTTCTTTCTTCTCAAAACTAATCCACACCAGCCCCGCAATCATAAACACTGTACCTCCAAGCTGCCAGCCGCTTACTTGCTCATCGAAGAAGAAGTATCCCGCCGCGACCGCCGATGCCGGAACGACATAACGGAAGAAATTCGCCCGTGCCGCGCCGATGCGGAACATGCTCGCGTTCCAAACGATGAACGCAAAGATCGTGCAGATCAGGACATTATACATAATGCTCGCATAAGAGCCGAATGACAGCGAGCTCCATTCGACCTTGCTCCACGTGCCTAGCGTGAACGGAAACATGAACAACACGCCGAAGGCGATGTACCATGTGCTGACCCTTAGCGCCGAGTAGGTTTTCATCAATGGTATGCAGGCAAGGTTATAAAGCGCGCCTATGATGCTTACGCCAAGCGCCAGGAGATTGCCGATCATGTTCTCCGAAGAGAGATCGAAGCCCTCCGCCCCGCCCAGAATAATCAGGCAAACGCCAGCCATCGCGGCGGCTCCGCCGACCACTAGCCGCGATGTCATCCGCTCCCGCATGAACAAGGGGCCAAACAGCGCCGCGAAGATCGGCCAAGGCGCGACGTTAAGCAATGAAGCGTTCGCCAGCGTCGTATATTTGATCGAGTACAGCACCGCGATTTCCAAGCCCGTCACGCCGACGAGTCCAATCGCAGCCAGCTGCAGAGCGGCTTTAACCGGTATGCGGATGCTGCCTTCTTTCAGGTACAGCAGCAAAAAGAAGATCGGCATCGAGATGGAGAAACGCAAGAACGCGAACAATATCGGGTCGAACGTCTCCATCGCTTTGCGCGACACGCCAAAATTAGCTCCCCAGAGCGCGGCAACAAGTACGAGCCCGAGGTAATAGATCCATTTTCGTTCCTGCTTCATCCTATATCTGATCCCCATTTCTCATTTGTGCAATTTCCACTCCCAACAGTTTGACGGATTCCCTCCGGTTTTTCAATATACAAAAAATAAATCGGCACTCCTGAAACGGAGCACCGATCGATGCAATCAATAAAACGGCTTCAGCACCATGAAGATAAACAGCAGTGTTCCCATCGCCGTAGCCCCGTAGTAGAGCTTGTTGGCTTTGTTCAACAAACGGATCTGATCGTCCGGTACTGCCTGGTCGGCACTGATCTTCTTCGTATCCTCGAGCAGCTTGCCGAGCTGCTTTGTCACCGGAGCGGCAAATCCGATCACAAGCACCTGAATCGCGATGTAGAGCGCCAGCGATCCGAGAATCCAGAAGCTGACGAACTCCCAGCCGTCCGCAAAGACAAGAATGAGACCCGTAATGACCGCGAGCGATCCCCCGATCTTCGGAAACAGCTCCAGCTTGCTGCCCAGCTTAAATGCAGAGCGAAGCTCGCCGATGTTGTCTTTCCTGCCGAATAGCGTGTGGATGAAAAACGTTGGGCCTACCCCAATGATGGCTGACATGACGTGAATGAGAACTAGCCACTTCATTCCTGAAATCACCTCTCATCTGGTTTCGGGAAAATTGTCCTATGTATGGAACAACATGTATGGTACCATGTGTCCACTTACAGCTAGCTTACGACCGTCTTACACCGAAAAGACTCAAGCCCCAGTCGAGTTTCGACTGGGGTTTTGGTTTTATTATTCAACTTCGAAACCTAAGGTCCAAATACTTCAACCGAGCTATCGATCACAAATAGTAAACCGGCCGGATTGGGGTTTGCAGGGTTATTACCGGTAGGAAGGTAATTGGTAACCTCGAATGAAACAACAAATGCAAATATTCTTTCATCTCCTATTACTTCAGGAGGACCCGTAAGCGTAGAAAACATACGAATGTTTTGCCAGTTAGCCGGCGCAGTCTCCGTGATTCCGGTCGCAGGATTATTGGAACCTGCTATAAAAGTCTTTCCCAGCTCCTGCGGCTGAGGATCGACTTTTACAAAAGTGCCCGCTATTCGTTCAAAGAGCTCAATGGTCATCGTCATCGCATTATCAGCGAAGGCAACCACTGTAAAAGTAAGCAATACAGGAGCAAAACCTGTACCTTGACCCACGATAAGAGAAGGAATTGCAAAGAATGCCGTCTGACCGGCAGCAGTAGGTAAATCCCAAATATATTGAGCATTGGGGATATTGCCTAAGGGAGAAAACGCGGTTTCGCTCGTATCATTATCAAACTTTTGGATCGAAGGCCAGACAGGATAGCGCGATATAAGATCCGCCTTCATACCTGTATTATTTGCAGCATTCGACGCCGCTTGTTCCCTGCTGTCACCAATAAATACATGAGTCGAATCACTGTTATCCCTGCCCAAGCCTACAGCAGTACTTGTTCCAAAGGCTCCGAAGAAATCCAGCATAAACATGACTCCCGCTGGATTGAAGTTAGAAAGGTTATTATCCGTCGGAAGGTAATTGGTTCCCGCAAATGAAATAACGAGCTTGTAAACCGCGGAAACAAGAGTCGGTATTTCGAAAACAGTCGAATAAATCCGAACATCCTGCCATTTAAAAGGTTGTGTTGTCTCCGTGACTCCGGTAATAGGCGTATTGGGAGTGCCTGCCGTTAAAAAAACATCGCCAAGCCCGGCCGGTTGTGTGGGCGCTTTAATAAAAGTAGAGCCAATCCGTTGAAAAAGCTCGATTTTGACATTCATAGCGCTATCCGCAAAAGCAAGCAAAGTAATATTAAATCTTGCAGGGTCAGTATCACCAGGAATTGCAACAATATCAATTTCATTTGAAGCATTTGCAAATGCCGCCGTTTGACCGGCGGAAGCCGGCTCGATCCAAATATAATCGGGGTTGGGAACGACTCCAAAGGGGGCTTCGATCGTAAACGTCGTATCATTGTCGAATTTTTTTAAGGATGGCCATGAAGGGGAGATAGCCGCTATGCCTGCATTCGTACCGATACCATTTGCAGCGTTGAATGCAACAGTGCCTCTGTCTATGCCTGAACGAAGAAAAGGCTGCGTTATATTACTGGTAAGTCTTTGACGAGGAACAGTCATTATTCATCACCTCATAATCAAAAAGATAGCTAACACACTATTCTATGAATCTATGAATGAATATGCTTGTACATCTGTTCACTGACTCCTTCTGTCAGCAAATATGGATATTACTAAAGGGTGATATTCGGCGTCGTGCAAGTAAAAGAGTATCGGAGGCAGATAAACGGTGGGGGCGGACGGAGAGGGGCAAGATCCGCTGGCCGTGCCGCGCGATCAGTGGCGGACCGTTCAGCACGGAGCCGGAAACCCTGGCGTTGCTGTAACCTGTTGCCGTTAGAGGAGAAAAACAAAAAAGCGGAGCAGCTGCTCCGCTCAGGCCATCGAAAAGGAATAAGGATCTATCGCGAGTCGGGATGTTCGACTTATTGCCTCATGCTGCCGCGCATACGCTAACGGTTGCCACGCACGCTATTTAGCCTCGAACGGCCCTTTTGAAAGGCTAACGGTTCTCAGAAAGGCTATTTGGCGATTTGGGCAGCGAATTCATCCGATTTGGGCCAAATAACCCCTCTGGCGACCGTTAGAAATTAAGAAGGGCTATTCTCGTACAAATAAGCACTGGAGCATCCGTTAGAAAGTTCAGGCGCTCTCTCATGCTTACCGCGCATTCGCTAACCATAGATGTCGACAAGTCCGCCCGTTAAAACGATGGCGGGATTCTCTATAAATCTGTCTCGCTTCACGACACTTTCATAATGCCGTTCATGGGATGCCCCCCGGGAGGCTCGATAGTGCGCGCAGCAATTTGAACCAGCATATCCTGCGTCATCGTCTCGAGCGTAAACCGCGGCTTGAAGCCCCACTCTCGTTCTGCCGCCGACGTATCCAGCGAGTTCGGCCAGCTTTGGGCGATTTGCTCGCGGACCGGGTCGATCTGATAGGTCAGCTTGAAGCCCGGCAGCAGCTTGCGGATTTCGGCGGCCAGCAGCTCGGGATCGAAGCTCATCGCCGATACGTTGTAGGCGTTGCGGTTGACGAGCTTGGCGGAATCGGCCTCCATCAGCTGGATGATGGCAGCGATCGCGTCGGGCATATACATCATATCCATGAACGTGCCTTTATTGATATAAGAGCAGTATTCGCCGCAGCGGACCGCTTCGAAGTACATCGCGACCGCGTAATCGGTTGTGCCCCCTCCCGGCGGCGTGAGATGCGAGATCAAGCCCGGGAAGCGCAAGCCGCGCGTATCTACACCGAACTTGCGGAAGTAATAATCGCACAGCAGCTCCCCTGCCAGCTTATTAATGCCGTACATCGTAACCGGCCGCTGGACGGTGACTTGCGGCGTTCCCTCCTTAGGCGAATCCGGTCCGAACACGCCGATGGAGCTCGGGGTGAAGAACTGGCACTTAAGCTCCCTCGCAACCTCAAGCGCGTTCAGCAGGCCGCCCATATTCAGCTCCCAGGCGAAGAGCGGATTGGCCTCCGCCGTTGCCGACAATAACGCCGCGAGGTGGATGATCGTGTCGACGTTATATTTTTGGGCAATGTCATGGAAGGCCTGCCGGTTGTTAACGTCCAAGAGTTCGAAAGGTCCCGCGGAGAGGCTTTCTCCGCCAGGCTTAATATCCGTTGCAATGACATGCTCTTCGCCATACCGGGCGCGAAGCGCGGCGACCAGCTCGCTGCCGATTTGGCCCGATGATCCGGTGATCAATATCGTTCTCATATCTGTTGTACGCCTCCTCCGTAGATGGGCCAGCCCGTGCTACACGCCTAGCCGCTTCTTCACGCTTTCGTAAGCGGTAAGCGCCCGGTCGAACATTTCTTTCGTATGTGCCGCGGTTGGCATGTTGCGCACCCGGCCGGTGCCTTTCTGCACGGTCGGGAATACGATCGCTTTCGCATAGACGCCCGCTTCGAACAGCTCCTTGCTGAACTGCTGCGTCTTTACTTCATCCCCGATGATGCAAGGAATAATCGGCGTTGCCGTATGGCCGGTATTGAATCCGAGCTGCTTCAGCCCCTCGCGGAAATAAGCGGCGTTGCTCCACAGCTTCTCCTGCAGCTCCGCGCTGTCCGTCATAATATCCAGCGCAGCGATGCAAGCGGCGGCAATCGCAGGCGGCGTTGCCGTCGAGAAGAGGAACGGACGGCTTCTGACCTTCAGCCACTCGATCAATTCCCTTTTGCCGGCCACATAGCCGCCTACGACGCCGATTGCCTTGGACAGCGTGCCGATTTGAAAATCAACCCGGTCGGACAAGCCGAAATGCTTGACCGTTCCCGCCCCTTTGCCCAGCACGCCTGAACCGTGCGCATCGTCCACATAGGTGATGAGGTCGTAGCGCTCCGCGATCTCCACGATTTCCGGGAGCTTCGCAATATCGCCGTCCATGGAGAACACGCCGTCGGTGATGACCATGATTTTGTTGTACTGGCCGGACTCTCTCGCCGCCTTCGCCTGCTTCTCCAAATCCTCCATGTCGGAGTGCTTGAAGCGAATGACCTTCGCCTTGGTCAAGCGGCAACCGTCAATGATCGAAGCGTGGTTAAGCTCATCGGATAATATAGCGTCCCCGGCCTCCATAACCGCCGAAATCGCCGCCATGTTGCAGTTGAAGCCGGATTGGTACGCGATAGCGGCCTCCGTTTGCTTGAAACGCGCCAATTTCGTCTCCAGTTCCTCGTGCACGTCCATCGTTCCGTTGATCGTCCGCACCGCGCCGGCACCGACGCCGTATTTGCGCAGAGCCTTCTCCGCCGCCTGAATCAGCCGCTCATCCCCTGCCAAACCCAGGTAGTTGTTCGAGGAAAGATTGATCAGCTCGCGGCCGTCGATATGAATAAGCGGTCCGTTCCCGCCTTGCAGTACGTTAATCTGATTAAATAACCCGTTCTTCTTCAATTCTTCCAGGTTCCGCTGCAGAAACTCGGTTAATGATGGACTGGACATAATCGTATTCCCCTTCTCGCTTGGTTTGATGGTCAAGCTATCTAAGCGCTTTCATTTATCTTATATTATACATACGTATGTTATGACGTACAATACTTTTGTATGCTATAGCGCACGAAACTTTTTCGACTTTTGACCGCGCATCGGCTACAATAGGCTAAATAGGAGAGCATTGCAGGAGGCAGTCATGGAACAAATACATATTAAACTGGGGCGGAATTTGAAATCGATTCGCCAAACAAGAGGGCTCAGCCTGGATAAGGTCGCAGAGCTTACGGGCGTGAGCAAAGCGATGCTCGGTCAGATCGAGCGCGGCGAAACGAGTCCGACGATCTCGATTATTTGGAAGATCGCAAACGGACTGCGGCTTTCTTTTACCACGTTAATCGAAGAACCTCCCTCCGAGGTGGCCGTCATTACGAAGGATGAACTGGAGCCGCTGCTCGAATCCGGCGGACAATACCGCGTTTACCCGATGTTCCCGTTCGAGCCGACCAAGAAATTCGAAGTATACTCCGTCGAAATGGATACCGGCTGCATGCACGAATCCGAGGCGCACAGCCCCGGCGTAGAGGAATATATTCTCGTATCGACCGGCACGCTCGTCATTGAGATTCAGAACACGTCCTATACGGTAGGCGCGGGCAGCGCCGTCCGGTACGCGGCGGATCAGCCGCATCTGTACCGCAATGCGGGCGACGATATCGTGCGCTATGACGCGATTATTTATTATCCTTAATTATTGATATGACGAAAGGCGGTAGATTGCCTATGGAGACTCGAATTGAGCAGCTGACTGCTTATATGGACCGGCACGCGATCGATGCGGCGCTTATTACGATGCCGAAGCATGTGTATTATTTAACCGGGTTTGCGAGCGATCCGCATGAGCGGTTTCTCGGTCTGCTTATTCCGCGCGGGACGGAGCCGCTGCTAATCGTGCCGGCTCTTGATTTCGAGGCCGCGCAGGCCGCGTCGTCCGTGAAGGCGATCCACACCCATTCGGATACCGACAACCCGTACGAGGTGCTTGGCAAACTCATGCCTTCGGGCATCCGGACGCTGGGGCTGGAGAAGGACTTTATGACGGTGAGCCGGTTCGAGGCGATCAGTCAAGCGGTCGGCGCCGCCGTTTATGCGGACATCGACGAGCCTCTGCGCGAGATGCGCGTCATTAAAACCCCGGACGAAGTGGCGCGAATGAAGCACGCCGTACGGATTATCGAGGATGTGCTGCGCGCCGGCATTGCGCAGGTAAAGCCGGGCGTGACGGAGATTGAGCTCGTGGCGGAACTGGAGTATCAGATGAAAAAGCACGGCGCAAGCGGTCCATCCTTCTCGACGATGGTGCTGGCCGGCGAGAAGTCGGCGCTGCCGCACGGCGTGCCGGACTCGCGCGAGGTTCGAACCGGCGAGCTGCTGCTCTTTGATCTGGGCGTATACGCGGACGGCTATGCGTCGGATATCACGCGGACATTCGCGGTAGGCGACATTTCGGAGGAGCAGGCGAAGATCTACGATACGGTGCTGCAAGCGAACCTGCGTGCCATCGAAGCGACCCGCCCCGGCGCGACGCTCGCAAGCCTAGACCAGGCGGCGCGCGAGTACATCGCATCCGCCGGCTATGGGCCGTACTTCATGCACCGGCTGGGGCATGGCCTCGGCATGGACGTGCACGAGTATCCGTCCGTGCACGGGCAGAACCAAGAGCTGCTGCGCAGCGGCATGGTCTTCACGATCGAGCCGGGCATCTACGTGCCCGGTATTGGCGGCGTCCGCATCGAGGACGATGTGCTCGTCACGGACAGCGGCGTCGAGGTGCTGACGTCGTTCCCGAAGGAGCTTACGGTGATCGGGTCATAGATGCAGAAATTCTAACGGACATAGATGACCGTTAGAGGCACAAATTCTAAATTTCGAGCTTCTAATGGACATTTATGACAGTTAGGGCTGAGTTTATGTGTCGAATACGCTATTTTCAAGTCTAACGGTCAGAAGTGACCGTTAGACTTTTTATTTCTTAATAATGGGGAGCGGCTTCTTCTTCAATTCCTCTGAATACGATTTAAACTTCTGACCTTTTACTGCCATAAAAAAATGCACCCCATAGAATTCATCGGATTAACCTAGAGGTTTTTCCAATGTTCATTCTAAGGGGTGCACTTCACGCCTCTCATGCGCCATCCCGGAGATTTTTGCTTTTCATATGCGTTATTCTGCCAATCGACTTAAAAACTGAACGGCTCTGCTGCTCTTCGGCTGGCGAAACACCTCTTGCGGAGCGCCTTCTTCTACAATATGTCCATCGTCCATCAGAATGACATGGTCGGCTACTTCTGCAGCGAACCTCATTAAATGAGTCACGATGACCATCGTCATGCCTTCTGCCGCCAATTGCTTGATGACCTTGAGCACTTCCTCTACAAGCTCCGGATCCAGGGCGGATGTCGGCTCATCGAATAGCAGCACTTCCGGCTCCAATGCCATCGCACGGGCAATCGCTACACGCTGCTGCTGGCCGCCGGAAAGCCTGTTCGGATAAGAATCGGCTTTATCCGCGAGTCCGACCTTCTCCAGCAGGGAGCGGGCTCGCAGCTGCGCGGCGTGCTTGCTCTTCTTCTGCACGGTCACTTGCGCCTCGACGATGTTCTCCAGCGCGGTCATGTGCGGGAACAAGTTAAACGACTGAAATACCATCCCGCTCTGTTTCCGCAAGCTAAGAACATCCTTGAAAGGAAGCTTGACACCTTCTTGAAAACTTAGAGATACGCTGCCTAATTGGACTGCGCCTTTATCCGGTACTTCCAATAGATTCAAACAACGGAGCAGCGTCGTTTTACCTGAACCCGATGGACCGATAATGGCCAGCACCTTGCCCTTCGGCAGCTCAAGGTCAATCCCCTTTAATACCTGATGCTTGCCGTAAGCCTTATGCAAGCCTTGAAGTTTAATCACAAATGACGCCCCCTAGCTCACCGAAGAACGATCTAAACGTTTCTCTACGATATTTTGCAGCGTTGAAAGAACGGTGGAGAAGAGCAGGTAGATAAGCGCTACTTCACAGTATAACAACATCGGCTCGTATGTCCTGGCAACGTCCTGCTGCGCTCTGCGGAACATTTCCACGTACGTAATCGCCGAAGCGAGCGAGGTGTCCTTCAAGAGACTGATGAAGGAATTCCCGAGCGGCGGCACGGTTACTCGCGCCGCTTGCGGAAGAATGATTCTGCGGAGCGCCTGCCAGCGCGTCATCCCAAGGGAGTAAGCGGCTTCCCACTGGCCTTTAGGGATGGAGATAATCGCTGCGCGCACAATCTCGGAGCCGTAAGCGCCGACACTAAGCGTAAATCCGATAATTGCGGACAGGAAGGGGTTTATCGTCAGCCCGACACTCGGCAAGCCATAGAAGATGATGAATAATTGCACCAGCAGCGGTGTTCCACGAATAACCCAGACGTAAAATCTGGCAACAGGCTTAAGAAAATCCCATGCATACAGCCTTACGAGCGCCGTTATAACGGCGAGAACCAATCCCAGCGTAAATGAGATTAAAGTGAGCGGAATCGTATAAACGACCCCCGCTTTAAGCAGGGGCCAGAAGGAATCCGTAATAATCTGAATCTGGTTGTCACTCATTCATTTGTCATCCTTCTTTAGAGATCGTTCTTATTTGGATACGTCCACTCCGAAGTATTTCTCTGAAATTTTCAGATAAGTGCCATCGCTAACCATATCAGCCAATGCCTTGTTAACGGCCTGAACCAATTCGTCGTTCCCTTTTAGGAAGAGCGCCGCGCTTTGCGATGCATCCGAGGTCTCGTCTACCATTTTGATTTTCACGTCGGGCTTCTGCTTCTTCAAATCGAGGAAAGACAAGCTGTCGTTGATCGTCGCGTCTACGCGTTTGGACATCAACAGATCGATGGCTTGGTTAAAACCGTCAACCCCGACGATTTCCGCTCCGTTCGCAGTCGCGATGTCCGCCAGGTTACTGGTCAGGGATTGCGCGGATTTCTTGCCTTTGAGATCGGCAAGCTTCGTGATCTCATTGTCGTCATCGCGAACGAGCAGTACCGCCTTGGATACAATGTAAGGCGTGGAGAAGTCATACTTCTCTTTACGGTCGTCGCGGATCGAAACTTCATTGAAGATCGTATCGAAACGATTCGCATCCAGGCCGGCAAAAATACCGTCCCATTGCGTTTCGATGAATTCAGCTTTTACGCCCAAGCGCTTGCTCACTTCTTCTGCTATCTCTACGTCAAATCCGACAAGCTTGCCGCTCTCGTCATGGAACGTGAAAGGCGCATAGGTACCCTCGGTGCCGATCCGAAGCGTACCGCTCGCTTTGATCTTATCGAGCGAGCTTTGCTCATTGGCTGCCGGCTGTGTGGATGCTGCGGTATTGTCCGTTTTGTTTCCGCATGCCGCCAATACCATCAAGGTAAGTGTTAATACAAAAATGACCAGTGATGTTCTTCTCATGTTGAATCCCCTTTTGTTTCATTTTTTTAATTTAAGTAGATAATACACTCGTCCAATGATTGCGTCAATGGTATTTCCGACTTTTTTTGTCGGAAATACATACGGCCGATGACCGGCAACCGTATTAAACCTCAGACTCTTCCAATCAAAGGAGTCGCCCAATCGATCCACGACAGCTCCTCCTTCAACAGTCCCACCTTGCGCCGGTAGAGAAGGAAGCGGCCAAACTGCTTGGAGGCGTAATCGGTAACTCGGACCTCGTCCATGTTCATGAGCTCCATCTCGGCTTCGAGCCGGTGCAGCCGCTCCTGAAGCGCCTCCGACCGCTCTTGAAAAAGCTGCATGGCCTCGGCTTTGCCGATCAACCCGACCGCATACACTTTAATGAGAAACTCGTCCCGCTCCAGATTCTCCGTCGCAGGCGCCTCCAGAATCCAGCTCCGCAGCGCGCCCTCCCCCGATTCCGTAATGGTATACAGCTTCTTGTCCGGCTTGCCCGTCTGCCCGATCAACTCGAAGGTCACCAGATTCTCTCGTTCCAGCATGGCAAGCAGCGGATAGATTTGGCTGTGCTTCGCCTGCCAGAACAAGCGGAGCAGCTTCGTCAGCTCGTACCCCGTGCACGGCTTGCGCACCAGCATGCTAAGCAGCCCGTAAGACAATGTGTTCATCAACGTGATCCCCCTACAACCTTTCTATGTACAAAAATCGTACCACATTTACGGCCCAAACGCATGCTAAAGCCACATGAGCATTGCCATGGTTGCGCTTTCTTGCTAAGATGAAGACAGGCTTTCGATTATTCCGCCTGATACGGAGCAGCGATCCTGCCACCGGTTACACGGGTAAAAGAGGGGTTACGAGTTTACGATGAATCAGACGGAAGCGGAATTCAGCAATTTGGTCAAGGCGTTCCGCAAACGGCACATGGGCAAGGGCCCAAGCCGCATTACGACGACCTTTTGCAAGCATTGGGCGATCTGTGAAATGGATGGCAACCTGTCACCGGTCGAGAAGTTTATCGCGTCCGCGGACGACGGCAAGCAAATGCTGCGCGAGGCCAGAACGCAGTGGGTGAAGGACATTTACCGCAATCACCCGCCGACGGAGATGGAACAGCTGCTCGGCGCCCGTTTCGTGGAGCTGTTCGTAGATATTGATATCGACAAAGATTTCGGCATGTCGGTGTTTGTGTTCGACCAGGACATCGAGCGCAAATTCGGCAGCAGCCGGTAACGATACGAGTTGGCGCTTGGCAGCGAACCTGCGAGAGACTAACCGCGAAGAGACGATTTTTCTTGAATGAGAAAAGGTCGGGCTCTCCGCGGTTTTTTATTGCCCGGGAAAGCGCACGGCAAACAACGACCAAGGAGGCACTTTTAGCGATGGGCAATACCAAGCATACCGGGCCGATCAAGCTGCCCGGAAAACCCGATCCGACGCTGTGGGTGAGCAAAATCCCGTTCGGACTCGGCAAAGTCAAACCCAAGCATATCCGCGATACGATCAAAGTGATGGCCGATAACAGGGACAACCTGCCGTACGCGCTGCGGATTTTGACGCAAGGCGTCTGCGACGGATGCGCGCTCGGCGTCTCCGGCTTGTACGATCAGACGCTTGCGGGCCCGCACGTCTGCACGACCAGACTCAACCTGCTGCGCTTGAATACGATGCCGGCGATCAAGCCGGATGTGCTGCACGCCGACATCGACGAGCTGCGCAAAATGGACAGCACGGCGCTGCGCAAGCTCGGCCGGCTGCCGTATCCGTTGATCCGCCGCAATGGAGAACGTAAGTTCAGCCGCATATCCTGGGATGAAGCCCTCGATCTGATTGCGGAGCGCATCCGCAAGATCGATCCGAAGCAGCTGGCCTTCTACTTGACGGCGCGCGGCATCACGAACGAATCCTATTATGTCGCGGGCAAGGTCGCCCGTTTCCTGGGGACGAACAACATCGACAATGCGTCGCGCATCTGCCACTCCCCGTCCAAGACGGCGCTCAAGCGCTCCGTCGGCATCGGCGCCTCCAGCTGTAACTACAAGGACTGGATCGGCACCGACGTGCTGGTCTTTTGGGGCAGCGTAGCCGCTAATAATCAACCGGTTTCGACCAAATATATGTATGCCGCCAAGCGCAAAGGCACGAAAATCATCGTGATCAACCCTTACAGAGAACCGGCTATGGACGGTTATTGGGTGCCGTCGATCGCGGAATCCGCGCTGTTCGGCACCAAGCTTGCCGACGACTTCTACCAAGTCAACATCGGCGGCGACATCGCCTTCATGCATGGCATCATGAAGCACTGGTTCGCCATGGAAGTCGAGAAGCCGGGTTCCGCGATCGACCGCAAATTCATTCGCGAGCATGTGAACGGCTACGAAGAGCTGCGGCAGCATGTCAAGCAGCAGGACTGGGCGCAGCTGGAGCGCTCCTCCGGCATTTCGCGAGAGCGGATGGCCGAATTCGCCGAGCTGCTGGCTGCTTCGAAGTCCGGCGTATTCGTCTGGAGCATGGGACTCACGCAGCACCGCTTCGGCACGGACAACATCTCGCAGGTTGCCAATCTCGCCCTGCTGCGCGGCTTCCTTGGCCGCGAGCACTGCGGCTTGATGCCGATCCGCGGGCACAGCGGCGTGCAGGGCTCTGGCGAAATGGGTGCCGACCCGTTCAGCTTGCCCGGAGGCGAATACAAAGGGGCGGACATCCCTCGCGTCGAGAGCGTCTGGGGCTTTAAGCTGCCGCCGTGGCAGGGCGACATTGTCGGCGTCACGCTGGAGAACGCGCTGCTGCCGGAGGATCACGAACGGAAGCTGAACGTGTTTTACACATCCGGCGGCAACTTTCTCGAGACGATGCCGGATCCGGATTTTGTCCGCCAATGCTTGGAGGCAATTGACGTTCGCGTCCACCAGGACATCGTGCTCAATACCTCGACGCTGACTGACGCGAAGGAAGCTGTCATCGTTCTGCCGGCCATGACCCGCTACGAGCAGCCGGGCGGCGGGACCTCCACCTCCACCGAGCGGATGGTCTATTTCTCGCCGGAAATCGCCGGACCCCGCATCGAGGAAGCGCGCACCGAGTGGCAGATTTATTGCGACCTGGCCGCGCGCGTCGATCCGGAGCGCGCAGCTCTCGTTCGTTTCAAAGACGCGCATGCGGTGCGCGCGGAAATCGCCAAAGCCGCGCCGAATTACGACGGCATCCAGCATCTGAAGAACAAGGGTGATGTGTTCCAATGGGGCGGCGCTTGGCTGTGCGAGGGCGGCATTTGCCCGACGAAGGACGGACGCGGGCAGCTGATTTCGGTCGAGCTGCCGGAGCTGCGCAAGCCGGAGGGCCATTTCTACATCACGTCGCGCCGCGGCAAGCAATTCAACAGCATGCTCTATAGCAGCAAGGACCCGTTCAACGCGGCGGACCGCTATGATGTGCTTATGAGCAAGAGCGATGCGGCGAAGCATGGCGTTACCGAGGGCGAAGCGGTTGTGCTCTACAATAGCTGCGGCACCTTCCACGGACGGGCTCGGTTTGCCGAGATTGCTGACGGCAATCTTGGGCTGTACTGGCCGGAGTGCAACCCGCTGGTGCCGAAGAAGGTGTATGAACCTTTCGCCGGTATTCCAGAGTACAATACAGCAGTCGTACTGGAGCGTGCGGAAACCTATCATGCGCTGAAGGATACCCGGTACGTGGAGAAACGGATCGCGGAACTGGACCAGGAGATCAGTGACGAAGAATAGCATCGCTGACGGGGAGGGAACGAAGATGCTGCCTAACATCACCGCCAAATGGCGCATTCGCAAATATAATAGCAGCGGTGCGGCCTCCCTGCAGGAGGACGATATTGCAACGGAGTACCCGCTAACGATACGGCTGGATGGCGAGGATTTCGCGACGATCGTCTGCTCGCCGACCGATTTGGAGGAAATGACCGTCGGGTTTCTGGCCTCCGAAGGCATCATCAGGCAAGCCGCAGAGATCGAATCGCTTCGAATCGATGAGGAGCGCGGCTTCGTCTATGTCGAGCTCTTCAATAAGCAGTCGACGAGCAAGGATGACGTGTCCAAACGATTTATCGGCTCGTGCTGCGGAAAGAGCCGCCAGTTCTATTTTCACAACGATGCCCGTACGGCCCGCACCTCGATGTCCCGCATGGTTCTGACGCCATCGCAGTGCATCGCGCTGATGCGGCTGCTGCAAAGCAGTTCTGGCGAGTTCAAGCTTACCGGAGGCGTGCACAACGCGGCGCTCTGCACCGCAGACGAGCTGCTTGCCGTCCGTACCGATATCGGCCGTCACAACGCGCTCGATAAACTGTTCGGCTATGCGCTTCGGCAGCGGCTTGCCGTTACGGACAAAATCATCGCCTTCAGCGGGCGGCTCTCCTCCGAGGTCGTGCTGAAGGCAGCCAAAATCGGAGTAGGCATCCTGCTCTCAAAGTCGGCGCCTACCGATCTTGCGCTCAAGCTCGCGGAGGATCTGGGCATTACCTGCGCCGGGTTCATCCGCGGCAGTGAAATGAATGTGTATACGCATGGGCACCGCATTGTGGACGATGGCGTCGAGGAGCATAAAAGCGAGGAGCGGTAAGCGCTCCTCGCTTTTATGATGTCTCCCGTTACCTCGCCGCCGTCTTCTTCTGACTCGCCTGCTCAAGCAGCTTCTGAATATGCGCTTCGAACTTCAGCGGCTTGGTGTACGGCGAATACCGCTTTACGACGCGCCCTTCCGCATCCACAAGAAACTTCGTGAAATTCCACTTGATGCCTCCTAAGCCGAAGAACCCGGAGGCCTCCTTTTTCAAATATTTATACAGCGGGTCGGCGTTTGGCCCGTTCACGTCGATTTTGGCTAAAAGCGGGAAGGTCACGCCATAATTAATTTCGCATGTCTGCGCCATTTCGCTGTTCTGGACCGGCTCTTGGTGGAACTGGTTGCATGGAAAGCCTAGCACCGTCAGACCGGCATCCTTATAGGTTTCGTGAAGCCGCTGCAGCTCTTTGAATTGCGGCGTTAGCCCGCATTTGGTCGCTGTATTGACGATGAGCAGCACCTGGCCGCGGTAATCGGCAAGCGATTTCAATTCGCCCTTGGCCGTCTGCACCTTGAAATCATATACGTTCATGCTCCGTCACCCCGTTTATATTTTATACAATATTATTGTAAACAATTTAATTGGGAGATGCAATGATTAATATTGCACAAATCGATCTTAATCTTGCATATCCACACGAGGTATCCAAGCTCATACAATGATAGCAGATCGATTGAAGGAGGCGTCCCGCTTGATTTTGAGACAGCAAATCTTGTTCCTGCACTTAACGACACCGGATTTAAAATCCCCTGCCATCGCTTGGTCCCTGTACGACGGCGCCGCGCCGGAGGATGCAATCCCCATGAACGCCGGCGACTCTTCCGAGCCGCCTTACAAATCCATCCTTCATGCGATGAGGGATGGCTGGAATGTCATCCAAGTGCCCGCGCTGCCGCAATATCCGCTCGGCCAGGAGCATGATACCGGCCATTTGCCTTACGAATACGTGCTCGAAAGGAAGGTGCCTATCCATGAGTAATCGCTTGAATATGACCCCTGCCGATCCGATGCATCTGCTCACGGCCGCGCAAATGGCGAAGTTCGTCACGGACGGTTACCTGCTGCTGGATGCTTTTATACCGCAAGAGCTCAACGAGCTTGTTTACGGCGAACAAATCCGGCATAGCCAGGGCCACACGTTCTGGAATGAATCGAAGCATATCCGCAAAGTGTTTGAACTGCCGGAGGTACAGGGAATTATCCAGAGCTTGGTCGGCCTGGAGCCGGTCTATGACCATTCTTTTCAACACATCGTTCCCGCCAACTATCCGATCGCGCAGGATTGGCATGGCGATTCCATCATCGATGTCCGTCCGCATGCGTTCGACATCCAGCTGTTCTACTTCTCCCACGATGCGCCGCCGGAAATGGGGCCGACGCTCATTTTGCCGGGCTCGCATCTGCGCCGCATCAACACGTTCAGCTTAGCCCGGTATAAAAATATTGTCGGCCAGCGGCAGCTCGCCGGTAAAGCCGGCACGCTTGCCATTCTCCACCACGGCATGTGGCACTGCGCGCAGCCGAACTATACGGACAAGACGCGTTACGTGTTCAAGCTCCGCCTCCGTCCTGGCCAAGAACAGCGCGGGTTGTTTAACCTCGAAGGCTACCGCGACCCTGAGGTTTCCCGCATCATCCAGCAAGGCTACCAGCGCTGGCAAGGCAACGAGGGCCGCCTCGACCATATGCAGCGCGCGAAGCTGTGGCGTTATGTGACCGGCGACGACAGCATTGACGTTTCCTTCGAAGGCGCGCTGACGCGCATGGGGATTTAGATAGGCAAGAGAAGGAGCGGCCCGCAGGGCCGCTCCTTTAGATTGTAGAGAATCCCACCATTGTTTATTTGGCGGGCCCGTCGACTTTTATATGGTTAGCGTGTACGCGGTGTGAGTGAGCGCCTAAAAATTCTAACGGATGCTCCAGCGCTTATTTGCACATAAATAGCCTTTCTTAAAATCTAACGGTTGCCAGAAGCGTTACTTGGCCCAAATCGGAGTTATCAATCGACAATCAAGAATGTTTTTTCGATTCCCTCTATTCCGGCTGTCTGCGAACCGGCTCCCGATCGGCTTCTCGTCCGTTTGCGGTAGGCGACCGGCTGCTCGCCGGTCAATTCCTTGAACAGCCTGCTGAACTGGGAGGTCGTCGAGAAGCCGCAGTCCATCGCGATCGATGCCAGCTTCTTGTCGGTATTGACCAACTCGAGCTTCGCCTGGCTTACCCGCCTCTGAATCAAATACTGCACCGGCGATAAACCGGTGCTGCGCTTGAACAGATGCCGGAAGTAATCATAGCTGTAGCCCGAAATTTGAGCCAGCTGCGGCATATTGAGCTTTTGGCTGAAATTCTCGTCAATGTATAAGCGGGAATGGAGCAGCTTCTCGCTGTCCGGCAACGCGGACACCTTTTTGCCCGAGCGCTCCAGCTCGATGACGATCAGCTGCGTCAAAATGTCAAGCTTCACGCTGAACAGCGGCTTCTTCTCCAGCATCTCCTGTTTCATCTGCAGCAACAGCGTCAGCAAGGTCTTCCGTTCGTCATCCATATAGATGCCGTTGGCGAGCGGTACCGGATAATCGTCGTAGGTAAAGCCGATAAAGATGACGTCCGTCCTCGTATCGTGCCGTTCATCATGCAGGTTATCGGGCCTTGTCAGCGTAATCGTATTGGCGCTGTAAGGATACCACTCGCCGTTCAGGTTCATCATTCCGGTACCGCTTACATAATAGACCAGCTCATAACAATTATGTTTGTGCATGTCCACGTAGGTTCCGGGCTGATGCGTTGAGTAGAACAAAAAGTCGAACTTGCACTGCATGCTCGCCTGCTTCCCCATTCTCCGTTTAATGCAAGAAAAGAGCCATTTGATAATCGCTGCGGGCAACGCTTTCGGCTTACAATTGACTTCATTATACAACCAATAAATGCTACGGAGAAGGAGTGTTGCGTTCATGCCCGAACGGAATACCGGTCTAACCACGGAGGAAGTGAAACGGTATTGGGAGAACGGATTTCTGGTGTTCGACGACGTGCTTGCGCCGGAGGAAGTCGAGCTCTATCGGGAGATTTGCGCGAGCGACGCGGTCGTATCGAAGCGGTCGAGCGAGAGGTACAAGCAAGAAACGGTTCATCTGCTCGGTTTGACGGCGATGCATCCCGCGCTGCTCGACCTGGCCAGACATCCCGCCATCGTCGCCAAAATCGTTCCGCTACTCGGTCCGGACATCCAAATTCAGCATTCCAAGCTAGCCACGAAGCCGCCGTCCAAAGGGCTCGGCATGTTTCCTTGGCACCAGGATTTCGCTTTCTACCCGCACACGAATACCGACTTGCTCTCCGTGATGATCATGCTTGACGACGCCACGCCGGAGAACGGCTGCATGCAGATGGTGAAAGGCAGTCATAAGCTCGGCATGCTCGATCATTCGGTCGACGGTTATTTTACCGCGGCTTGCCAAGAGCCTGAGCGTTGGGAGCATTCCCCCGAGGACCAGATCGTGCACGTTACGCCCCGGGCTGGCGGCATCAGCATCCATCACTGTCTGACGCTGCACGGCTCGCCCGTAAACTTGTCCGGCAAGGAGCGCCGGGGCATCGTCATTTCGTACAGGGCCGATGACGCGTATCAGTTGGCGGACAATTTGTTCAACGACACCGGCATCATGGTTTGCGGGGAGCGCAAGGAAATCGTGCGCTGCGAGCCTGCCGCGTATCGGCTGCCGAAGCGCCGTCCGCCGTTCTCGAAGACGGCTGCGTACGCTCCTTTCGGCACGGCCTGGAATCAGGTCGGCAGCGAAGTGACGGACTATACACCGTGAGCGGGGCAAATAAGAGGCTGTCGGAAGACCTTGGTCGGCGAGATTCCGATTGAGAGGTTCGCGCAACCTGCTTTGGATACGTGGAAGCGGTGATAAGTGTAAAGAAGCCCTTTGCGCCTTTGCGGCGGCAATGGGCTTCTTTGAGCTGCGTTGCGGTTCCCGCCGTTCACTGCGGCGGTCGCTGATCGCGCATCATTTTGCGGTAATCGCTAGGGCTTACGCCCGTATGCTGCTTGAACATCTTCGAGAACTGATAGAGCGAGCTGCCGATCCGCTCGGCGGCCTCCGACACGGATATATCGGTCGCCAGCATCCACTGCTTCGCCTTTTCCATCCGCCGCTGGTTCAAATATTGGATCGGCGAGCAGCCCGTGACCGATTTGAACAGCCGAATCAAATAGTTCGGGTGAAAATGGACGAGCTCCGCCAGCTGGTCCAGTCTCACGTCGTCCGACAAATGATGATCGAGATACGCCAGCACTTGGCTTATCTTGTCGAGCGGCCCGCTTGCCGCCGTTTGCCGCAAAGAAACGCCTCCGCCCTGCTCCAGAAACTCGCAGAGCAGCTCCTGCAGCAGCAGCTTTGCGCGCAGCATCGATGTCAACCGGGTGCCCTGATGGTAATGGTGCACGAACTCGCCGAACCGCCGTGTCGTGGCGTCCTCATCAAGCACATCGACGCAACTCGGCGTATCCAGCAGCTGGAACAGCTCCTGCTCGCCCGCTCTGGCGTTAAAGTGGCAAAAAAACTTGGAGAACACCCTTCCCTCCAGTGTTCGCAATGACAGCATGGTACCCGCAGGCAGCACGACAAGCTGACCGCGCTTCGGATACAGCTCCTCATCGCCAATCCTCACATGCCCGCCATCACCCAGGAAATAATAGAGCCGGTTAAAGTCCGATAGAACGTCCATGTGATACCAGCTGGAGGTACAGGTGAAAAATGCCGCCTCCGATATATGCAGTTGAAGGTTCGATATATAGCTGCCCAGCGCTTCTCTTTGCACGTATAACAAACCCCGTTCATGTAGTGGATTAGCCTTACTTCTAATCTACTACAATTTTTATCCCTAGTTTTAATAAAATTTAATTAGAAACCGAATAAAGGCCGTGATAGAATCTTTCTGCATCCAATTTAATACTTTCATAGGCGAAGGAGAGAGGCTATTTGTCATTCAAAAAACGGCTCTTGAAGCTAACGTCCGCTACGGTGTGCTCGACACTTCTCGCAACGATGGTACTACCGCAAATCTCGTCGGCCACTCCCTCCAGTCCCCATTTATTTCACCCGAAATTTCCCGGTAAGCAAAACAGCTCTTCCGTCCCGTCTGCAGCCATCATCTCCAAATCCGTCAGCCTGAAACCCGCATTCATCTCTCCGAATCTGAAGACCGATTCAGCCGCCGAGACTCGCGTCATCGTACGGTTAAGCAGTCAACCGACCGCAGTCGGCAAATTCGCGGCTAAGGCCGGGGCTGGCAAACTTGCAGCCGAATCTACCGAAAGCGCCCTGCAAGCAGAGCAAACCGCCTTCATCGGCTCGGCATCTAAAAAAGGGCTGAAAATAAAAGTGCACCATCAATTCAAGACGGTCTTGAACGGTCTTGAAGTTTCGATTCCCGCCAACCAGATTCCGGAGCTCGCTAAACTCCCGGGCGTACTGTCCGTTTATGAGAACCGTACATACACACCTATTCCCGTTCAAGAACCATCTGCAGAAGAAAGCGACACTCCGTTCGATACGAATCCGATTCATCAAATCGGCGCTGACGCCGCATGGGCGAAAGGCCTAACGGGAGCAGGGCTCAAAGTCGGCGTCATCGACACCGGCGTCGACTATAAACACCCGGATTTAGCCGGTGCTTATAAAGGCGGCTATGATTCCTCTAATCAAGATAGCGATCCATATGAAGATTATGATCCCGTGAATCAAGCCTTTACGGAGCATGGCACGCATGTTTCGGGCACCATCGTCGGCAGAGCGGCCAACAAGACGTCAAGCCTCGTACAGAAAGGGATCGCTTACGAGTCTGATTTATATGTGTATAAAGTACTCTCCGCTACCGGGGACGGCAACTCTTCCGGCACAACGGCGACGGTCATCGACGGCATCGAGCGCGCTGTCCGGGACGGAATGGATGTCCTTAACCTCTCTCTCGGCGCGGATGGCGACAAGGATCCGAATTCCCCGGATGCGATCGCGGTCAATAACGCCGTGCTTGCCGGCACCGTTGTCGTTGTCGCAAACGGCAATGCTGGCGACGCATATCCTTATTACTATACGATGGGAACTCCGGCCACTTCTCAGCTTGGCATTTCGGTCGGTGCCGCGACAAGCCCGGGCAGCCGGTTTGAGGCTGACTTCTCCAGCTCATTGAGCGCAGCGTCCTATGAGCTGCACGCTATGGGGTGGCGCACAACGGAAGAAAACTTTAGCGATTTGCTTGGCGCAGCTCCGCTGGATGCGGTATATGTAGGACTTGGAAACGTGCAAGATTATGAAGGAATCGATGTAACCGGCAAAGTCGTGCTCATCTCACGCGGCATTATTCCATTCGTCGATAAAATCGCTTTCGCGAAGAGTCACGGCGCCAAAGCCGCGATTATATTCAATGGCAACGCCAATGCGGAAGGGCAAGCTGACCTTTCGGAATCCGTCGCAGGCCGTGACGGCTTTATCGGAAGCCTGGGTTTCCTCGGCGACAGCTTCGACTTCATTCCGACCTACGACATGTCCGGCGCGGAAGGCCGCGCGCTTGCCCGCTCCATTATCGCGGCGCCGGATACGCCGCTGACGTTTAGCTTCAGCGGATTTGAAGGCTCGGTTGCCGAAGGCGACCATATGGCGACCTTCAGCTCGAGAGGCCCGAATTCGGACAGCGCATTCGGCATTAAACCGGATTTCACCGCGCCGGGCGTAAGCATCATGTCCACATGGCCGATGTACGGCAAATTTGACAGGAAAGCGGATTACGATGAAGCCTATAACCGCATTTCCGGTACGAGTATGGCTACGCCGCATGTCGCCGGCCTGTCTCTGCTGCTGCTGCAAGAGCATCCGGACTGGACGCCGTTCGATGTTCGTGCCGCTCTGGCGAATACGGCGGATTCGACTTACGACGAAAGCGGCCAGCTGTATGATGTCTACACTCAAGGCGCAGGCCGCGTCAATATTGCCAATGCGATCGAAACACCGGCGTTACTGCAAACGATCGATGAGCTAACCATTTACAACAAGAACCTGCAGCCGGTTGAGGTAACGAACTATGGCGACAGCGCCAGCTTCGGCCTTATGGATGCCGGTGAAGCAGCCGCGTCCGGGCAGCTGCAGCTGAAGAACACCTCAGACTCAGCGGTCACCTATACGGCAGCCGTCGTCATGCATAACAATGTCAGCTCCTATTTGGATACGCCGGACCCATCCGCCATCGACGTTTCGCTGCAAGGGCTGACTAACGGGACCGTCACTGCTGCCGCAAACGCCGCGACGCCATTCACCTTATCGCTTGCGCCTCGCGCGAATGCCGCTGAGGGCATTTATGAAGGGGAAGTCGTGCTGCAAAGCGCCGGCTTGCCGACGCTGCACCTGCCTTTTGCCGTACATGTCGGAGATGAAACGCCGGACAGCGGTCTTGGGCTGCAGCAATTCGAGGTTGCACCGAAAGTCATTTCGCCTGCCTTTGAAGGAATTGAAGGCGTTCAGGAGTCGATGAATGCCAGCTTCGAACTGAAGGCCGACAACAGCAACTATCTCGATGTGGAGATCTATGATTTGGAAGACAATTTGCTCGGCATTTATACGGATTTCCTCAATATGGATGATAGCGGTCTCCATTTCATCGAACCGGGTACCTTCCAGATTGCCGGCTTGGGTACCGCTTACTATCCTGTCGATGAGAACGGCAATTTGATTATGAAAAACGGAAGCCCGGTTACGGCAAAGCTGACAGACGGCACCTACCGGTTGAACGTGAACGCTTTGCAATTGGGCATCGACGAGAACGGCGGTTTGTACCTAGAAACGGATGCAGCCGGAAACCCGATTTATTTCTCCGCGCTCACCACCTTCGGCGTTCAAACCGATGCGGATGCTCTATTGGTCAAAAAGGCCGCGACTGCTTTTAAAGCCAAGATAACGAACAACCTTACGCCGAACGAGCCGGTGCTGATCCTTCCGACTGCAAATGGCATTACTTACGCCGTAACGGGCAGCAGCAATCCTTCGCTCATCACGGCAGATGGTTTGTTCAAAGCAAAACCAAGCAGCACGACCACCGTTAAACTAACGGTAACCATCGCGTCGGCAGCATCTCCTGAAGTGTATACAAACGTGACGGTATCCGTTAAGCTTCAAGGTACAAAGCGTTAATTTCCAAAAAGGCCGTGCCCCCAAGCATCTGCATGCAGGGCACGGCTTTTTTTCGTTCACCAAGGCAACCTATCCACATGCCGCTTCGTCTAAGAAACAAGGGGGGTGAAGTTTTGCGAAGATGGACGATGCTGGTCCTCGGTTTAATTGTTACCTTGTTTGGGACAATCGGCTGCGCGAAGCAGGCGGAGAAGCCTTCTGCTGCAGAGCTGATCGAGCAATATGAAGCACCTCCAGAAGCCATGGCCATTGTTGACAATCAGGAGATTAAGCTCATTAAAGGCTCCTACCGTTGGAGAAATTCGATTGCCGACGCTCCCGCACCCAATGACTTGGTCAAGGACGGCATCCTTTACGCCGTTAAACCAGGCGCCACGCTAACGACTGACTTTTATGATCTTCCGCCACGCACAGTGTCGGGCGGACTCTGGGCGAATCAAACTAACACACCGCTTCCGAAACAAGAGAATAAGCTTCTGCTTCCATCAGAGCCCGGCATTTATATCCTGGTCATCAACGCAAGCTGGTCGGATGACGATTATGCGACTTACGCGGTAAAATTAGAAGTTCTAGCAGCAGAGAATACCGCTGATACCCAATAAAAAAACTTCGGATCGCCGGCGCATATGACGCATACGCCGTGATCCGAAGTTTTTATTTAAACCTGTAAAATACAAAGATCATTAAGCTTTCGCTGCCGCGACCGCAGCGCTAAGCTTCTCCACCGAGCGGGCCGTGCCGCTCTTCTGCTCCTCGAGTCCTTCATACTCGACGCTCATCCAGCCGTCGTAGCCGCCTTCGGCCAGCTTGGCGACGATGCGGGCAACGCCAACGTCGCCTTCCGTCGGTACGGCACCGATGAACGGCTGCCCGCTAAGCGCACGGAGTACGCCTTCCTTCTGCTCCTCGCCCACGCGCGCGAAATCCTTCGCGTGCACGTGCCGGACCAGCGGCTGCAGCGCTTCGATTGCCTGCGACGGCACATCGTCCACGAGCAGGAAGTTGCCCATGTCGAACGTGCTGCGAAGCGCCGGCGAACCGACCAGCTTGATGATCTCCTGCACTTGCTCCGCCTTGCCCGCGAACACGCCGTGGTTCTCCAAGCAGAGCACCACGCCCTTGCTCTCCGCGTAGGCAGCCCCCTGCTTCAGCCCTTCTACGATCCAGCCTTTACCCTGCTCGTAGCTGATGCCTTCCTTGCGGTCGCCTGCGAATACGCGAACGACCTCTGCGCCAAACTCTACGGCCATATCGACCGCGAGCACAATATCCTGCACCTGCGCACTGCGCTCCTCGGCCGTCGTTTTCACGAAATCGTTGCATGCGCCGAAGCAAGCAAGCTTTACGCCCGTACGGGACAGCGCTTCGCGAACCGCCGGCACGTCGCGCTCCTTATCCCAGAAAATGCTCAGCAGTTCCACGCCCTGCGCCCCTATCGATGCGGCGTAGTCGATAAAATCCGCATTTTGCCAAGATCCATCATACAAATATTTATGGCAGCTCCAAACGCTAACCGAGATTTTCATTCCTGTTCATCCTTCCGAAACGATGCACTTTAACGGTACCGTTTAATAAATTCAACCGCTTTGCGAATATCCAGCTCCGGCTTCGCGCCAACCTCGCGTTCTATCGTCAGGTAGCCCTTATAGCCGATGGACTGCAATGCCGCAAAATAGGCGTCAAAATCAACCGAGCCTTCGCCGAGCGGCACTTCCTCGAAATCCGCCCCTTCGGACGCCATTTGGGCGATATGCTCGTGCGTCATTTTCTGATAGCCGAGGAACCCGTACACTTGGCGCGGATCGACGACGCGAAGCCGCTTGCCGTCCTTCACATGCGTATGAACGATGTAATCCTTTAGCGTAATCACGCCTTGAACCGGGTCATCCCCCGTTACCATGACCATGTTGGCAGGGTCAAAATTCACGGAGACGCCGTTCGTGCTGAGCGTATCCAAGAAGCTCTTCAAATGCGCGGCCGGCTCCGGCCCTGTCTCGATCGCAAAATAAGAATTCAAGCTCTTTGCGTACTGGCCAAGCTCTTCGCATGCTTGCTGCATCGCCGAATAGATCGCGCCATCGCGGTCATCCGGCACGATGCCGATATGCGTCGTTACGACGTTAGTGCCAAGCTCCACAGCGAGGTCGAGAATGCGCTTCGACTTCTCCACCTTCTCCGGATTGGCCGCCGCATCCTGGAACCCATGGCCTCCGAGGTCGCCGCAAAGCGCCGAAATCTCAAGGCCAAGCCCATCAATATAAGACCGCAGCTCGCGTCTTGCGGCCGCGTTTAAATTCGCCGGATCCATTTCGCCGGATACCGCATAAATTTGAACGCCTTCCGCGCCTACCTCACGCGCTTTCAGCAAGCCTTCGCGCACGCCGATGCCGAAGCTGTCGACGATCACGCCTATTTTGTTCGTCAATGGATTCGTCATATCTATTTCAACCTCACTTATTCGCCAAAATGAATTTCTTTCCCGGTAGCAGCCGATTCATAGATCGCGCACAGCATGCGCGTTACTTCCACGCCGTCTTGCACCGGACTTAGCGTCTCCGTACGGCCGAGGCAGCTGTTCACGAAATGAGTGATTTCTCTGCCGAACGCATCCTCGAAATTAAAGGTCGGGTTATCGATCTGAGGCGTCATGTTTACGATCGTGTTATGCTTCTCGCCCATGACGATCAGCGCCGGCTCAACCTCAGCTCCGCCTTGATCGCCGTACAGCTTAACGGAAAGCTCATCCTTCTGAGCATGCAGCGTGAAGCTGACGTCAACCATGAGCGAAGCGCCGTTCTCGAAGCGGATCACCGCATTAGCCAAATCCTCGACATCGTTCTTCTCCGCATCGTAATCTGCCGCCTTGTAGAACGACAGGTTCTTAATATGCGCACGGTTGCCGAGTTTTCTGTACGTATTGCCGCTTACCGATTTCACCTTCGGCCGGCCCATGAGGTACCAGCAAATATCGATGATGTGGACGCCAAGATCAATCAATGGACCGCCGCCGGACCGTTCCTTGTCCGAGAACCAGCCGCCCGGGTTGCCCAGTCTGCGCAAGCAGGTTGCTTTCGCATAATAGATTTCGCCTAGATCGCCGGCATCGATGAAGCGTTTCAACACCTCGACGCTCGACGCGTAGCGCCGCACGAAGCCAACCTGCAGCAGCTTGCCCGAAGCTTCAACCGCCGCTTGTACCCGCTCCGCCTCTTCAACGGTTTTGCAAAGCGGCTTCTCGCACAGCACATGCTTGCCCGCCTCGAGCGCGGCAATCGCAATCTCGGCATGCGTATTGTTCCAGGTGCAGATGCTCACGGCATCGATGCCGGGATCCGCCAGCAGCTCATGGTAATCCGTGTAAATCCGCTGCGCGCCGTACTTGTCCGCCGCCGCACGGGCACGCGCCTCATTCTTATCGCAAACGGCAACAAGCACCGCATCCTCATTGCCCGCATAAGCGCCGAAGTGCGCTCCCGAAATGGAGCCCGCTCCGATAACGCCAATGTTTAATTTTTGACCATTCGCCGTTGTCATGATTTGCTCAACCTTTCCCTTCTGTAATCGTTTTCGATATAATGAGTGTACCTTGTGTTGAAGGATGGGAGAATGCACTCCATGCGAACCTACATGGACAATATGATCAGTACGCTTCCGATTCGCCTATTCGATTGCATGGTCGATTTGAAGAAGCTGCGCGTCAAATCGTTAGTGATTTATCATGCGGGCCATTTGCCAGGACGCACGTCCCAGCGCGCGGATGCCCACTTCGAAAGCTGGGCTTTCGTCTATATCGGCGCGGGCCGTGGGTATTATCAAGCCGGCTCCGGAGAGCGGCAAACGGTGGAAGCAGGATCGCTGTTCTGTTTATACCCCGGGGAGGTTTTCCAATACGGTCCGGATAGCGGCGGCTATTGGGATGAGTATTATTTCAACCTAGGCGGCGAGCGGATCGAGGAGTGGCTGTCCAGCTGGTACGAGCAACCCGATGCGGTAAAGTCCGTCGGCACCGACGAAAGCTTTCTGAACAAAATCGAGCTTATCTTCCAGCTCATCGACAGCGCCGTCCCCGTCAATCAAGACCGGGCCGCGCTTGCGCTGGAATCGCTGCTCTTCGATATGTCGCTGCGGGTGAACCAAGCGCAGGCCAGCAGCCGCGCCTTGTTCGTCCAGAAGCTGCTTGACGACTTGTCCGGCTCGGTCTATCAGCCGCTCGACAGCGCGGCGCTCGCGGCGCGCCACCATATTTCGATCCCGACGCTCCGGCGGATCGTGCACGACTACACCGGTTATCCGCTCGGCGAGTTCGTTCACCGGCTGAAGGTCGCCGAAGCGAAGAAGCTGCTGCTTAACACAGACAAGACGGTCATGGAAATCGCTTCGCTGCTCGGGTACTCGGATATGTTTTATTTTTCGCGATTGTTCAAAAAACTGACCGATACCGCCCCTTCCACTTACCGCGCCCAAATGGGGTGAAAAAGAAAAACCGTCCCTCAAGCTTGAATCTTGAGTGGACGGTTTTTAAACAGAAGCTTATACCTATTTTAGATGAACAAAGGTTGTAATAAATTGTCCTTTGTCTGATATTTTCGTCTTTGCATAGATTCTTTTTATAAGATTACGTACGGTTCCTTCCGTAATTCCCATCTCATTAGCGATTCTGAGGGCACTATAATTCATCAACCAGCCATATGCTGCTTGTTTCTCGCGATTTGATAATCCATACTTATCAAATGCTTGTATGAATCATATGATTAATGTGCAGCGTCCCATAGTTTATCTGCTACATATCCCCCGAGCGCTCCAGTCATAATCAGTTACCTCCAGTATTTGATAATTTCATTTAATATCATAATTTAATATGAAAAATTCCTATATATCCAAAATTGGATGTATGTGCAAACCACTCCATAGCCATATCTTGAGATCCAACTTGGATCATCCTACATGCTCGCGCTCAAAACCAAATAACCCCTTCTCAAAAGCAAAAGCTCGCCCCACTCAAGCTGGGACGAGCTTATTTCGGTTTCATCGGGATCAATCCCGCTCTTCCAAATTACGCTGCAGATAGGTCTCCAGCGTATTGGTAATGTCGAACACGGTGTGCGCGAGATCGTAATTCTCAAAGGCATGCTCGCAGGTGGATTGATAACGGATTGCCGTCTCATACTGATCCAGATTGGTTTTGATCACGTCCGGATCGATGCCCGCTTCGACCTGACGCTCTTGAACGGTGCGCCGGTCCGCATAGATGAACAGCCGCACAACCCGGTCGCCATACGTTTCTTTCAGCGCTTGAGCACCCTCGGGATTAAGAATCAAATAAATGCTTCCGCCCTTCTTCAGGCTGTACGCGATATCCTTGCCCCGCAAGCCGTAAAGGTTGCCGTTGATGGTGACGCTTTCAATAAAATCGCCGTCGGCATCGAACTGTTCATACAGCTCGGGGGTAATGAAATGGTAATCCTGGCCGTTCACTTCGCCCGACCGCGGCTTGCGCGTCGCATAAGAGATCACTTTTGTGATACCCAGCGTTGCGCCTACGCTATCGGCCACTGTTTTGCGTCCAGAGCCGTCCGGTCCTGTAAAAACGAATATCAGCTCGCGTTCCTTCTCATCGCTCATCATCACAGCCTCCTGAACTCTTCAGAATGGTTGAATCCTCGGTGCAGAAAACGAATTATAGCTGCAGGGTTGAAATATGCTTCTCCATTATAGCTTAAACCAGCAAAATCCATCAATCGATCCAGCGCCAAATACTTGACAATTTTTAGAAAATACGATACATTTTACGAAATCAACAAAACGATTTCCTTACGTTGGAAGCACCCGTAAGCAAAGGCAGAGCATGCCTTTCTTGCGGGTGTTTTTGCGTTTACAAGGGAATCCATCCTAAGGAGGCGTTTCCTCTATGCTACATTCTATGAAGAAGAAGCCGATTTCAGCCTTACTACTTGCATGGCTAGCGTTCCTGCTTGTCCTGCCCTCGCCCGCGGATGCATCGTCCGTAAAGCTGAGCAAGTCGACGGAGAGCAAGCTTTCGAAGCAAATCGCAGCGTCAAGCTCCGCCATGAAAGGGATGCTCGCAGCTCAGAAACAAGGCCTGGCCGCTCTCCAGATGAAGGAGGATGCGCTCGATACCGCAATCGGCTCTCTCCATTACAATAACGGCAAGGGACTCACGGATGTCCGCGCACGCATCGCGCAGATCGACGGAGCGAAGATCGCCAAGCTTACGAAGGACGTCAACGGGACTAAAGAGCGGTATAAGCCCTTATTCGCGCTCTACACGTCGTTGAATACGCAAATCAAGGACGCGAAATTTCTGAAGCTTAAGGTGCTGGCCGCTACGCTGCAAGCGCAAGCCGACAAGTTAAGGCCTGCCACCCAACTGGCGCGCGCGGACATTCGCCTGAAGGAAGAGGCGCTCCGGGCCGCAAAGGCTGCGGCATCGGCCAAGATCAAACATCTTCGCGCCAAGCTTGCCGAAGCGGATCCGCTGCGCAGCCAGATTAAGTCCGTGCAAGCCGTCGTGTCCGGCTCGAAGAAGAACATCTCCCCCGTCATCAAAACGTTGAACGAAGCGATAAAAGCCGGCTCCGGGGAAGGGACGCTGCAATCGATTACGACGCTCGTCTCGATCTCCCGTTCCATCGTGGAGCAGAAGCAGCGGGTTCATGCGTTCGAGACGCGCATTACCCGCATCATCCGCGATACTAAAGCGGAGATTCCGGCCTCCGGCACCTAGCCTGCGCGATAAAACCTTGACATGTGCGGCTGCGAAACGGAATAGCATGAAAGAGGCGAATACCGGCTTACTGACCGCGCCCGGCAACATGCGAATTGCCAGGCAGGCTGTACATGAGGAGGGGAACGCGATGCAAATCCATGTCGTGCAGGCGGGACAGTCGCTGTACGGGCTGTCGCAGGCATACGGAATACCCGTAACCGACATTACTTCGGCCAATGAAATATCGCCAAACGATACGCTGGTGATCGGACAGGCACTGGTTATCCCGATCGTCGGCCAATATTATTGGGTGCAACCGGGAGACACGTTGACAACGGTCGCCCGCAAATTCGGCTCGACAGCCGGGGCGCTGGCTTCGGTCAACCGCATCGGCATAAACAGCGTCCTGCATGTCGGGCAGCGCTTATACATCCCCCCGGCGCCCAAGTGGCGGGCCGTCGTGAACGCCTATATCGATCCGCGGGGAACGACGGTTTCTCCGGCCTTGACCGAGTCCGCTAGGGAAGCGGCCCCGCACCTGACGTATTTGGCTCCATCGAGCTTCCGCATCCAGCGCGACGGCACGATTGCGCTGCCGCCCCTAGACGATCTCGGAGCGATCGCGCAGCAGAATCGGACCGCGATGATGATGACGGTGACCAACCTGGAGGGCGATCAATTCAGCGCCGAGCTCGGACAGCTGGTCATGAACGATACGGCGCTGCAGGATAAGCTTATCGCGAACATCGTGGAGACGGCGAAGCGGCTGAATTACCGCGACGTCCATTTCGACCTGGAGCATCTTCGTCCGGAGGACAAGGAAGCCTACAATCGGTTTCTTCGCAAAGCAGTCGTGCCGATTCATGAGGCCGGCTTAACGATGTCCACGGCGCTTGCTCCCAAAACGAGCGCCGCGCAGCAGGGCGCCTGGTACACCGCTCATGACTACAAGGCGCACGGGCAAATCGCGGACTTCAGCATTATTATGACATATGAGTGGGGCTACAGCGGAGGTCCCCCAATGGCGGTCTCCCCTATCGGACCGGTCCGTAAGGTATTGGAATATGCGCTTACGGAAATGCCCGCCGACAAAATCGTCATGGGGCAAAATTTATACGGCTACGACTGGACGCTGCCTTACGTGCCGGGCGGCGCGTATGCCCGAGCGATCAGTCCCCAAGCAGCCATCGGGCTCGCGAGGCAGTACAACGCGCAAATTTTATATGACTACACGGCCCAGGCGCCGCACTTCTCGTATTGGGACAATAGCGGGAAGGAGCATAAAGTCTGGTTCGAGGACGCCCGCTCCATCCAGGCGAAATTTAATCTTCTTAAAGAACTCCGGCTGCGCGGCATCAGCTATTGGAAGCTCGGCCTCAGCTTCCCGCAGAACTGGCTGCTGCTCGAGGAGAATTTTAACGTCGTCAAATTGCTGCCCTAACCAAGAAGAAGAGCATTCCGCAAGCAGCCTTCCCCCACACCGAGGGCGCTGCGCGATATGCTCTTTTTTGACGTTTATGGCCGCCTGAGGTCGGAGGCCTCCCCCGCCTTAAGGCCAGCTTTAAGAACAGCCGTGAGACCGTTTCGAGAGAGGCCGCGTTATTTTACACTAGGTTTATCAGTTAACCGATATCCCTTCACCATAAACGGCAACAAATTAAAAGGAGATGTATTGAACATGAAGAAGCTTTACCGCTCGACTCTAAACCGCAAATTGACCGGCTTGGCCGGCGGCCTCGGCGAATGGCTTGGCATCGATCCGACCATCATCCGGCTCGTGCTGATCGTATCCGGCGTTTTCAGCTTCGGCACGACGCTGCTCGCATACGCAATCGTCAGCCTGATCGTGCCGAAAGCGCCGTTCGAGGTGCTGACGCCGGACAGCCGCTTCCACTACCACGTTTAATTCACAACACTAACTAATTAGGAGATGTTCACAAATGGGATTGTTAAACCGAATTTTCAACATTACGCAAGCAGCCGCCAACGAATTGCTCGATAAGCTGGAAAATCCGGCTATGATGCTGAATCAGTACGTACGCGGAATGCAGGATGAAATCGCCGCAGCGCAGCAGGAACTGATCAAGCAGGAAGCGCTGGCCAAGGGGCTGGCGCAGCAGGCGCATGAAGCGAACGTCATGGCGGAGCACAGCGAGGCCAAAGCGCTCGAAGCCATGCGCGCCGGACAGGAAGCGCTGGCACGCGAAGCGCTTGCCGCGAAGCTGCATTACGCTGAGAAAGCGCAGCAATCTTCACAGCTGCAGGAGCAGGCGAAGCTCACGATCGCCGAACTGACGCATCGCCTGGAAAAGGCGAAGGCCGAACTGCCTCAGCTTCTCAAGAAGCGCGAGGAATTGCTCGCCCGCATTCAGCAAACGGCGGCGAAGGCCCGCACCGGGATGCCTAGCTTCAGCGTAGGCCGGGCAAGCCTGGAAGGCGGATCCGCGCTTCGCGGCTTCCAGCGCATCGAGGAGAAGATCGCGCAGTGGGAAGCGCATGTGGCACTATCCCGCCAGCCTTACGGCGAAGCTTATGGCAGCTCGACAGCTCCCGCCGGCACGTCAAACAAGGATGCGCTCATCAATGAGCAATTGGAGCAGCTGCGCAAAAAGCTGCCGACGGAATAACGAAACGAAAACAACCTGACGAGGTAACGCACCGCTCGTCAGGTTGTTTTTTCATTTCATGCTACTTGAAACGTTCGAGCAGCTCCGCTAGCGATTGCCCCTCGAAGCTTTCGATCATCGCTTCCGCCCCGGACAAATCCATATGCGCCGTCACCGGGTTTGGCAGCGCAATGGCCCGCAGCCCCGCAGCCTTCGCCGCTTTCAGCCCGTTTAGCGAATCCTCCACCGCTACGGCTTCTGACGTCCTCACGCCAAGCGCTTCGATCGCCAGCAAGTACAAAGCCGGGTCCGGCTTCGCGCGTTCCACATCATCCCGGGTGCAGATCACCTCAAAATACGATGCGATCCCTTGCTCCCGCAAGTGCCGGTCGATCCAGACCCGATCCGAGCTGGAAGCAAGTCCGATCCGCAGTCCCAGCCGCTTCGCCTCCTCGAGCACCGCAAGGGTGCCTGGACGAAGCGCCGCCCCGCGCAGCGTTTCTTCGTGCAACGCATCAAACCGCTCTTTCAGCGCAGCACGATCCAGCGCCCTTCCCGTCAAGCGCTGCAAATCCTCATACGGATCATAGGCTCCGCCCACCGTTCCTACGCAAAGCGCCCATCGTTCCAACGCAAGCTGCTGCCCGTGTTCTTCATAGACTCTGCTAAACGCGTCGTAAGCGCAGGATTCGGTATCCACCAGCGTGCCGTCGAAATCAAAAATGATTGCGCGAATGGTCATCGTCATCACTCCTCCTTTATCTCACTATAACCGAAACAAAAAACCGCCAGCAACGAAAGTTGGGCCGCAGTCGGACACTTTGTTAAAAGCGCCTTTCTGCGGCCCAACACTGAATGGATATTGACGGTTTGGCCTGCCGTTTATAACAGGAAGAAACCTTCCTCCTGCAAATACTGCTCAGCTTCTTCATAGGTTTCCAAAACCATCTCAAGGTTCGGTCCGGCATACACGTACCATAGATCGTCTTCATGCCTTAAGATCAGCGATTGCCTATCCGGCCCGTACCAGGTCGACGATTGCACTCCGCTACGCGGGGCTGAAAAACTCTTCATTGCCAGCTCCGGTTCCCGGTGGGATAAGGAGCGGATCGATTCCGCAACCAGCTGCCGAAGCGTCTGGGCATCGTAATCGCGAATGTTCACAAACCCCTTCTCATCGGTCTCGTAGCCGCTTAATTGTCCGGCGTACACGTACCCGTTACCGTTGGGATGCAGATGGAACGCCACATTTTTCTTATCGTATAAGCTTTCCTCATACTGATAATTGACACGGCCGAGTGACACGTCCTTCCGCTTGAGCTCAGGAAAGGACTCCAAAATCGAAAGCTTCTCGTCGAAACTGAGCATAATCGCCTCCGGAAAACGGTAATATTTTGCTGCCCATTATAACACAGCAGCCAGACAAGACCAAACTGACACGCCGCGGCAGATTAGAAGCAGGCAGACGCTGGCCAAGTCGTCATACTAATACGACATTTTATGTCGCGGCAGCTATTTTATACTTATCCACGTAAATACTACTTAAGAGGTGCTGCACCTTGAGCAACATGCATCGCATCCAATGGTTTGATAGTCGGATAGAGAAGGCAAATACCCAAACAGCACGCAGCTGGCGGCACAGTTTGAAATTACGAAGCGCCAAGCGCAGCTGGACATCGAATATATGGCCTACTCGCTTTCAGCCTCCTTGCTTTATGGCGCTAAATATCGCGGATACTGCTACGCGAATAAAACATACGCGCTTTCCCTGCTCTATATGACCGACGACGAGAAGAAGATTTTAAAATATTTAGCCTATCGGATGAAGCTGTTCATGCGGGAAACGGTTCATAACCGGTTCCATGACATTGCTTTAAGATAATTCTTACCATCTCTGGACAGAATAGGGGTGATTGGTGACATACCTGCTCTTCTATTCCATGCAAAGGTGGCTTATTCAAACATGCAAAACCGCGACAACCACGACGACCACTATGATGAATACTACAACGAGACCTCCAACACGGCTGCTGGCATTAACACGCCGAGAGACCATGAAGATACCAGCCCGCTGGATTTGATCAGCCATGCGATCGAGGAAATCGTCGATAACGTGCAGCATGCTTTTGACAACGACGATGACAATGATGATGCCGACATCGACCGGACTCGGTATACCAACCGTGCCGACGGTCATTCGTTCTAAGGTTTGGCTGACTGTCCAAGCGAGGTGCCCTGTGCCTTGCTTGGACTTTTTTTATGATGCGTGGAATAAAAAAAAGAGCACCGCAATGGATGCTCTTCCTTTCAGGCTTATAGCGGCAGTACGCGCACGGCTGCCTGTTTGCCGCTTAGCTGGATGCCCGTTTCCTTCTTGCCGCTCCCGGCAAGATCCTTCAGCAGCTGCTCCAGCAGCTCCTTCGCCTTCGGCCCTTCCTTGCCTTGAACCTTGACGACAAGGTCAACCGCATTCCCGGACGCAAGCAGCTTCTCGCATTGGCGAAGCTTCGTATCGTAATCATGGTCCTCGATCTGCGGCGTCAGCCGGATCTCCTTCGCCTTAAGCGGCTGGTCCTTCTTCCGTTCCTCGCGCTTCGCTGCGGACGCTTGCTCCTTTGCCGCGCTTCGGCTGATCAGCGAACACGGCGGCGGGCTGCTCATCAGCGAGGTGCAAATTAAATCGACTTTGTGCTGCTTGGCGAGCGCCAGCGCTTCCTCCCGCGATACGATGCCTAAGTCCTCACCATCGAGTCCTGTTAGCAAAACCTCTGACGCTTTGATTTGTTCATTCATAACTAACATGGATTTGCCTCCCGTTCACACATCATCACTGTTCTACAAATTCGATTAAGTCTTCGAACCTTGGATTGATTCTACACTGACGATAGGTACTATGTCTTCATGATTCTCAGTGATGCGTGATGCGTCCGCAACTTATCCGAATATTTGATTTGAGCATTGGAACGGATCCGTATACTGATTCTGCAAAGTCAGGTTATGGCGGTAATGGATGCGTGCATGGTGGGATATTGGTTCACCATCGCAGTAGTAGTCATAACTCCAAGGTTCATTTCCCAACAGGTTTTGGCCCATGTTGGCAATTTCCAACTTATATTGATTAGCTAGCGAATGTACCGCGTTATTTTTGTCTGGAACGTACTTATTAAGCATTCCCTCAAAGGCAAAAGAATCAAAACCGGAGAAATGGAAAAACCGCAGCGGAAGTCCATTCGTCAAATAATCGCCTTGGTCAGAAATCGTTATCTTTCTGCGTGACAAATTCCAGGGTGCAACGTTATAACCGCAGTGTTTCAAAATTAGGATATCAAAAAAACTTGGCGCCAAATCCATCCATTTTTGATCGGTGAATAAGCCTTGCGGAATATTGTCATGACAGAACTTTAGAAGCCTGTTTGCCCACCAGTGAATAAAGCGAAGTGATTCGTCAGAACGGCTTATCGCAAGAAAACCAAGGTTAAACGCCCCGTGCTGCAAGGCGCAAATCTCATTGTCCCAAACAGCTTCCAGTGATTCTTCCGGCTCCAAAAGATGGGGAGTCAACACAATCGAATGGTGGTTTAGCGCCTTCTCCAGTTCATTTAACCGGCCCAATACAAATATATCAGGATCTAGATAAACAAATTTGTTTGCGGTTTTATACTTGTTCAACAAATACAAAAAAAGGTTTCCTTTAACCGCAGTTGAGGCCTCTACCTTATTATGCATAAAAATAAATCTCTTAAAATCGGGTATCCCTAAATCTGTTGCAAGGATGATTTCATCAAAATAGTCGAAATCTTTGCAAGCGGGATGGATTTTTTCTTCAAGCAAACAGATTACCACGGTTGTATTCGGGTTCTTTTCCTTCATTGATTTCGCTAGTACCTTAGCCTTAGGGATATAGTTTGCATTAATTGAAGTACAAACAATCAATTATATCTTCTCCTTCATCACTTTTGGTAGGGATTAACCTCCAACGTATATCTCGAGCGCGGCAACTTAATGAATTCCCGAACTGCATTTATATCCAGGAGGAATTGAAACAAATCGTGCTCTCCATCAAAAACGCGCCCGATAGGTTGTCTCTTGTGATTGCGGACGGTCTCAGCTATGTTACCGCTGTTTGCGTAGGTCAACACAGGAACCCCTGCGGCTATGGACTCGTAAAGAGTATAGGAAAAACTTTCAGGAACAAGCGACCATAGCAGGACTAGATCAATGCCGTTTTCCGTTAAAAGCTCGGTAGCCTTCATCACTCCGTCACGAATAAAAGAATAACCATAAGTCTTAACATTCGGAGCATGTTGTTCAAATGAACCGATATGATAGAGGTCATATGCGTCATTTAACACTGGAGATCGATATATCTTCTCCCAAGTGGACCACCCTTTCGTTTCTGCTTTGTAGCCTAAGAAAGCCAATCTTATTTTTCTGGCGGAGACACTAGGGTCGTGTGTTTTTTCCAATTTGTTCGTTAAATTGACATATGGTTGAATAGATATTTTATTCCCTAAATGGGAATATACTCCCGTTAACTTTGATGCAATAAACTCTGAAGGTACTATAATATGGTCAACACGACTAAGAATATGACCGTATTTTTCACGCCAATTCTTCATAATTGGATATAAATCGTGCATGCAAAAAGTAGTTTTCACTTTATTTTTGCTTAAAACCGTCGCAAGACGATCAAAATCGAAATAGCGCCAATGCAACAAATGGTGGATGAATGCCCTCTCTAAATTTCGTTTCCGCAGCATGTCTGAAAGCTCATCGATCCGGAAATAGCCAAGAAAACTAAAGTCGATGTTAACCCCATAGATCGATTCACCTTGCTCCAAGAAAGGATAATAAGCGCCAGGAAAAATCTGTATGACACTAATCCCTTCTTTATGGAAATACTGAACTTGTTCATGGATACATTTTTCAGTTCCACCGATAGAAATAAGATAGTTCGTATGAGAAAAAAGGACTACCTCCCGTATATGTTTTTTCTTTGCGATCCCCCAATTGCACGTTCCGTTAATTCGGGCATGATTCATATGGGGCGAACTGTCATATAAGATAGAGCCCAACCCCTCATCTACCCTCCAATATCCCCAAAGCCCGGGTTCATTTCCGGCCAGCTTTTTATACATATCGTTCATAATCTGTTTCTGTGAACGTGCGTAATTCCAAATTCTTATATCTTTCAATTGGCCGATAAAGGATCCATACCCTTGAAGCGAAGCAAATATGCTGGAGGGATGAACGAAAGTTTTCCTGCTGGTTACGCCTGTCTTTATAAATTTTCCATTCATATAAAGAGATGGTGTCTTGTTGTTGTAAACAACAGCGATATGTGTCCAGTCGGTAATGGAACCTTGGTAGACCAATACAGCGGGCATATAATCCGTGGTATGTTCATAAACGGAAATGCCGTTTATGCCAATCGAAACACCGGCCCCAGCTTTATTCGGTTGCTGCCCATGCTGAGCTGCTATTACGTATCTTTGTCCTGAAACGCCAGCTACACCGTCTGCAGATTCCAAATCAATCTCATGCTCTGCTTCAGGTTTAACCCAAAATTCATAGGTGAAAGAATCCCTAATTGAATCAAATAATGATTGAGCAACAATCTCTCCGTTACCACCGAAAAATTGTAGATATACATCTTTTGGTTTCATAGTTTCCTCCTTTTCAAGTTATCAGGATTGTCCAATATGGTATGGTACTTCATAATGTATTCATAATCTTGTTTTATGAAAAAGATATACGTCTAAAAGATATATATTTTCTATTAATAGCCAAAAAAAAGAACACCTTTTTACAGGTGTTCCTCGTTTTAAAGTATTTTTTATCGCACAAAAAAACGCAGTACAGTGTGCCAATCCCACTGCTCATAGTAATTCGATCCCTGATCAATGTCCGCGATCCACCGGACCGCCCGATTCCCGCTCTGTCCCGGCGCCGCCACGAGCACATTGGCCATGCTCCGATTGGACCGCACCCAGCCAAGCCCGTTCACGCCCAGCGACTCCGGACCGTAATCTCCGTAACCCGCCGCACTCTTCGTAATCCGCTTCTGCCGCTCTCCATCCACGCGCACATTGACCAGGAAAGGAAACGGCTTCTGCGCCGGACTCTCGTCAGCTGTCACAGCCTTTGCCCGAGAAACGACGATATCGACCGGACTTCGCCATGTTAGAGCCTGATCCACGTAACCGGCTGGCGTGAAATCCGAACGCGGCTGTATATCCGGAACCGACGTCACCCGAAGCTGTTTATTCGACGTGGCCTCTCTGCCGATTCCGCCGATATAGGCAAGCTTATCGTCCTCCATCGACCACTGGAACCAATCGGCATTGTTCGCCATTTGGTCCACGGGCTTAAAGGTCGCGCCGTCCGCGGAAAGGACGCACAGCGTATTGCTGTCAGCCGACAGGGAGGCGGTTGGCGTAGCGAGAAAAGCCATCCATTTGCCGGTTGCCGACCACTTAAACGTGCTAGTTCCGACCACTGGCAGCTCATTCAGCTGCGTAGGAAGCACGTAGAGCTGATCCGCTTGAGCGGAGCCTCCATCTACAGGCATTTTGATCCGCATCAGCCGAACCGGCGTCCAACCGTCCGGCAGCAGCTCCGCCTGCGTCGAAACGACGAACCCGTCGCCCTCCGGCAGCCAGGCAAAGCTGCTGATTTTGCCGACTGAGCGCGTCACTTCAACCGGTTGCGCCCCTTCCTGCTGACCCACGACGTAGAGCCGCTGATCCTTCAGATATGCCAGCAGTCCGCTGCGCGGCGACCATTTATAGCCTCCTTCAAAGATCCCCGTCGTCTCCACCACATGCTTGGTTCTCGTCGGCGCGTGCAGCATCCACAGCTGTTGTGCAGTTTCGCCCGTAGAGTAGGCAAGCCACTGACCGTCATGCGACCACTCCGGCGAACGGACATGCTCCGCTCTCGTAAGCTGCCTCTCATTGTCGTTCTCCTTCATCCAAAGCGCGCCTCCGCGCACGAAAGCGGCTAGCAGCGGCTTGTCCTGCGGCGGCCGTTCCGCGCGAGCTTGTGTCTGATTGATCCCGACCATCCATACGACAGCAATAACGGCCAATACCGCTGCAAGGATCCGACGTCCCCTAGCTTGGCCTATCCAGATCGTTCCGAATCTATTCTTCATGTGCCCTCCATCTGCGTCAATCGGTTGTCGGCAGTAGTATGGACGGCTTTGCCAGTTTTTATATAATCCAACCCTAAGAAAAAAGAAAAGCCGCCCAAGCATCGCCTAGTCAGCAATGCCCGGCAGCCTCTATTTCTACTTCTCGCCCGCAAGCTTCTCAATAAACGGCGGAAGCCAGTCCGACAGCTCCTTGAACGTATAGCCGGCCGATTCCGCCTTGGAAATATCCATGTACCACGGCTCCGGGACGCCGAACGGCGAGCTGTGCTGCTCATCGGTTTCCAGCGCGGCATAGGCCGTCCTGCCCGTGGCCTTCTCGATCAGCTCTACTATGCCGCCCGGCGAGATCTCCCCGCGGGAGCAAGCGTTGAAAGGCCCCGTCGCCTCAGAGCGGCCAAGCCATTCCAGGAACGAAGCCGCATCGTCCGCGTCAATGAAAGACATCATCGCACCTGCATTCGGGATGCCAAGCGGCTGCCCCTGCTGCACATGCTCCACATGGAAATGCAGCCGCCGCGTGTAATCGTCCTCGCCTAGCACGATCGGGAAACGGACGGCCGTAACGGGGAACGGTGCCCCCTGGAAGAAGACTGCTTCCACCAGCCGTTTGCCTTCTCCGTAATTGATCTCATGCGGATACGGCTTCGGAATCAGGTAGCTCTGCGGATCAAAATGCGCCTCTGCCTTGCGCGGCTCCCCGAACGGATAGACGCTGAGCGTCGAGGTGACAATGTACTTGCCTACGCGGCCCGCAAACAGCTTGATTGCCTCTTCGGCTTCCTTCGGCATATAGCAGATATTATCGTAGATGACGTCATAACGGGCATCCCCGATTGCGGCCTCCAGCTCCTCCACTTGGGTCCTGTCAACCTTCAAATGCTTCACCTGGTCGCCGAACGGATGAGCATGCGCTCCCCGCGTGACGATCGTCACCTCATCACCGGCCTTAAGCAGAAGCTCAACCAGCTTTTTCCCAAAAAAACGCGTGCCGCCGAGCACGAGCACTTGACGCATATCGTCCCCTCCTTATCGATGAAACGTTCAGTTCTATCTTGCCACATTTCGCCTCCGCTTCGCAAAAAAACCATCCGTTCACAACGAACGGATGGCGCTGACCCTGACCTGTATGATTAATCGGATTGCTGCTTATTTCAAACCTCCGGAATCCCCGTAATGTAGGCAGACAGCATCCGTGCGCCGAAGCCCGTCGCACCTGTCGCGAATTCGCCTTTCGCGGAGGACGATTCCTTAGGGCCGTTCATATCAATATGCGCCCAAGCTAGATCAGGATGAACGAATTTTCGCAGAAACAACGCCGCCGTTATGGTTCCGGCCTCGCCGACTTTGCTGATGTTGGACGTGTCGGCGTAATCGCTGTCCAAATACGCTTCGTAGTCGTCCACGAGCGGAAGCTGCCAGACTCGTTCACCGAATGGTTCGCCGGCTGTCCGAAGCGACTGAGCCAGCTGATTGTCGCCTAACAGACCGGCGACCCTCGAGCCAAGCGCACCGACGACGGAGTACGTGAGCGTAGCCATATCGATCGCTTGGGCGGCACCGATCCGGTGAGCGTAAATAAGCGCATCCGCCAATATCAGCCGTCCCTCCGAGTCCGTGTTGCCAACCTGAACGGTGACGCCGTTCGCGTAGCGGATCACCTCGCCCGGCAGCAGCGAACGATCGGAAGGACTGTTCTCCGCCGACGGCACCAGCACCGCGACATTCGCGGGAGCGCCGCTGCGAACCAAAATATCCAACGCGCCGAGCACGCCGGCGGCACCAGCCATATCCATTCGCATATCGCTGATGTCGTTGTCGCGTTTGAGGCTGATTCCGCCCGTATCAAAGGTGATGCCTTTGCCTATAAGCGCAATGAGGGGCTTCGTCTCGTCAGTGCAATACCGGATCTCAAGGAAAACAGGCGGATACGCACTGCCTTTCCCGACAGCCATCAGACCGGTGAAGCCCATACGATCCAGCTCTTCGCCCTCATAGACTTTGACCGTGGCCTCCGTGCCTGCAAAGCGAGCCGCTGCCCGCTCCGCCAAATCGCGCGGCCGCAAATAGTTAGGCGGCTCATTGGCCATATCCCGCGCCCAGATCGTCCCCTCTGCCCTAATGCTGCCCAGCTGAACGGCCGCCTGCCACTCGGGTCCGTCTTCGCAGTTCAATTGAACGTGCACGATTCCATGTTCACCACCCGGCTTCGCTTTATACTTATCGAACGTATACGTGCCGAGCATCCAGCCTTCGACCCAAGCCGAGATATCTTCCGGCCTGCAGCTTCCGGATCGAACGGAAGAAACCAGCCCTTCAAAAGAAACCGCGGCTTCCGATCGCCGTTCTTTCAGAAGAGCACGCCCGGCATTGCCCGCTGCCTCGCGGATGACGGCAGGTTGAAGCTTAGCCGCTTCTCCGAGGCCAACGAGCAGAATATCCGGCTCTCCTCCATAGCCGTAAAACCACGTCACCGCATGCCTTGCGGCCATATTCGGCAATAGAGCGGCCGTGCCTAATCTCGCCCGCGCTCTCTTAATGTCCGGCAGTCCTTCCACGCAAACCGGGATGATGACCGTACGCCCATCATCCGGGGGCCCTCCTAGCCGAAAATGATTCATCGGACAACCCCTCCGTCCTCTTGAACGATCCATGTATCAAAACGCCTTTCGCCTGCCCTTAGCTCAACGACACGCGCCCCTCTCGGAAGCGTGCCGTAGCAGTTGTATCCCGTAACACGGCCATAGCACAGGCGAATGCCGTGCAGCGTACCGCAATAGTCGTTATCGTGGTCATGGCCGACGAAGGTGCCCATCACGTCCCCTATCTGGACCATTGCCCCAAACAGACCGGTATTGATTTTGGGGCACTCCACCCGTTCTTCCTTGAAACCGGTCACCTGTTCGCCCTGCCAAGCGGCATCATACTCCGGAAACGGAATATGAAAGAACGCCAGCGCAGGCACCTGATGGCCGCTCTGCACGCTAAGCTCGCGGGATTGCTGCATATACCATTGGACTTGATCGTGATGAATCCAAGCATAGCCCCCGATAGGTTCCGGCGCATTGATGCCAGAATCGAAGAAGTATAGCGCAGCTTTATCCTCCCGCCCAGCAGCGTCCTTCACCTTCAGTACATAGTTGCCGACCCCGTTAATTTCCGTCGGACCGGCTGCAGTGAGACACTTCTCGTCCTCCTGCATCACGGAGAGCAGCTCCTCCCGAGTAATGCCTTCCTCCGCATCATGATTGCCGAATACGGCCGTCCAGGGCACCCGGGATCGGATAACCGGCGCGATCGCTCTGCGGAAGGACGCTTCCGGATCAGCTACGCCATGGCTCCAGATCATATCGCCGGTCAGAACGATAAGGTCCGGCTGCTCCGCTTCAATGATTTGCGTTACCAGAGCCGCCGTCCGTTCATCGCGCTCACGTTCTTCTTCTTTGCCATCGCCGAAATGCATGTCCGTAAACTGGACGATCTTAAAGGTGCCTTCCTCTCGAAACCTCAAATCTGCTCCCACTTGGTACACCTCTTCTACGAATTTCCGTACCTGCCAACCAATCCTCTACTGAGCAATCTCCCACTTATCGGTCGTAAAGGCTGCCTTCTCCGAAATGAACCGCTCGAGCGCCACTCGATCCGGCGTGCCTGAGTTGCCGCCGCTGCGAGTGATGGACATGGCGCCGCAGGCATTGCCGTAGAGAAGGCATTGCTCAACCGGCTGACCGTTTAATAGGCCGTAGATATAGCCGGCGTTAAACGAATCCCCCGCTCCGGTCGTATCCACGACAGGTACCTGGAATCCCGAACGGTATACCGTCCGGCCGCCGACTGAAGCCGCAGCGCCTGCAGCGCCGAGCTTCAGCACGATATGCTTGCTATGCCCGGCTAATTCGCGGATGCAGTCCTGCATCGAGGAAAGGTCCGTATACTGCTGCGCCTCCACCTCGTTCATAAAGAATACGTCCACTTCACCCATAAGCTCGTAAATGCCTCTATACCACTCGCCCGTTTCGTCCCAGCCGACATCGATCGAGGTCGTGACGCCGAGCGCTTGTATCCGTTCGATCGCTTGCATGAATTCGGCATGATTCCGGCTGCCCTTATAGCCTGTCAGATGAACATGGCGGGCCTGTGCGACGCTCTCCATGTTCAACCCATTTACGCTAAGTTCGGCATTGGAGCCGGTGTACGTGATGAAGGACCGGTCTTGCTCCGGATTGATCGCAATCGAGATCCCGGTATTCAGACCGCTCTTCCGAATATATCTGGTATCGATTCCATAACGAGAAAAATGGTCCCGGATATAATGACCGAACCCATCTTCGCCAAGGACTCCGTTAAAAGCCAGCTTCAGGCCGAGCTTAGCCAGCGCCAGCGTAAACAAAGCGGCGCCGCCGCCAACATGAATGGTCATGTCTTGAACATAAACTTCTTGGCCGGGCTCCGGCATCTCGTTACAGCCGGCAACGACTAAATCGATATTTGCGTCTCCAATCACAACCGCATCGTACGCTTTCAATCGTTCCTCATCTCCATCCTGTCCGTGATGCGCCTATTCGCTTTGTTCCAGCTTTATGCAGCTCTGCCGTTCCGCCAAGCGGTGTTCCATAATAATATCCTCTTCCAAAAATTCACCTGACGAAATATGCTGCAGCAGAGCCTTCATTGTCACTCGTCCCATCTCATGAATGGGCTGCTCCATGGAGGTCAGCGTCGGGCGAACCAGCTCCGTCAATTGGCTTCCATCGAACCCCATTACCGATATATCGGCAGGCACCTGCAAGCCTTGGTCGTGAATGCAATTCATCGCGCCAAGCGCCATATCGTCGCTGACGGCGAATACGGCCGTCGGCCGCCGCTTCGCGCGCAGCAGCTCTTGCATCTGCTCATAGCCGCTGCGGACCTTGTAATCTCCGAATCGGATATGTTCATAGATGATTTTGACGCCATAGTCAGTAAGCGCGTTCCGGTAGCCGCTATAACGGTTTTGTCCGGATGTAATATCACGCATATCTCCGCCGATAAACGCGATATCGCGATGGCCCAGCTCGATCAAATATTTCGTTGCGTCGTAGGCCGCCTTATAATCATCTACAATGACGGATGCGAATTGCTGATCGATTGGCTTAACGCTGCTGAAAATAACGGGAACGTTCATCTTGTGAATGAGATTGCGGATTTCCTCGTTAATCTTCTCGTGCATGATAATAATGCCTTCCACGCGCATCTCTTGAAACACGTTCAAATATTTGTACTCTTTATCGATATCTTCGCTGATGTTGCACACCAGCAGGCTATAATCGTTCTCGCTCGCCGCTTCCTCGATGCTGCTGAGGATGGTTGCGTAGAAGAACGATGTAATATCCGGTACGATGACACCGATCAGGTTCGTTTTATTGCGCACCAAACTACGGGCGATATGGCTCGGAGCATATCCCAATTCCTGGATAGCCCTGTTCACTTTGAGCTTAAGATCGTCTTTGACATACTTTTCGCCATTCAGAACCCGGGATACCGTCGTAACCGATACGCCTGCATGGCGCGCCACGTCTTTTATTTTTGGTTGCAAGCCGCTCACCCTTTGCTAGAAATTCCATTGTACGATCCTAATAAAATTCGACGCCTGCCATGGGAAATCCTTCATTTGTAAAAAAGTTACAGCTTCTTCTTACTCTTTAATAGATCCGATCAATACGCCTTTGGTAAAATGACGCTGCATAAACGGATAGATGATAATAATCGGCGCAACGACAACGATGATCGTCGCCATTTTGAGAGAATTGCCCGTCACCTGAATTTGCTCAACAAGCAGGTACTTGGTCGTTCCCGTCGCTTGATTCAGCGTTTCGCGCATCGCTTCAGCGCTTGTCAACATCTCTTGCAGCAGCGTGGACAACGGGCGCAAGTTCGCCTTGCGGACGAAGAAGGCACCGGTGAACCAGTCATTCCAGTGGCCGACGGCGGTGAACAAACCGATAACGGCAACAACAGGCCGGCTGAGCGGCATAATAATGCGCAGGAAGATCGATAGGTCATTATATCCGTCTATGCGGGCCGACTCTTCCAAACTCACGTGGATTTGCTGGAAGAACGTGCGGAAAATGATCAAGTTCCATGCACTGTATAATCCCGGGATAACATAGACCCAGATGCTGTTGGTCAGATTGAGATTCGAGAGAAGCATATAGTAGGGAATGATACCGCCGCCAAACAGCATGGTGAAAAAGATCAGCATCATGAAAAATTTCCCGCCCGGCAGCGTCTTGCTCTTAAGCGCGTAAGCGGCCATCGCCGTTAAAAATACGCTGCTTATCGTTCCGACAACCGTCCGGAATAAGGAAATGCCAAAAGCCGAAGCAATGTTGTTGGCTTCAAACACTTTATGGAAATTGTCAAGCGTCCATATGCGGGGCCAAAAATAGATGCCGCCTCTTTCCGCATCTTTACCGGGATTGAACGCCAGCGCGAATATATTCAAGAATGGAAGAATAATGGACAAGCAGAGCAGGATGATAATCAAGTAATTGACAATTTTAAAGATTCGTTCTGCCGTGCTTTGCTTATAAAACTCGTTCACAACTCTCACCCTCCACAGAAGAAGCTAGTCGACAATGACGCGCTTACCATAAAGTAACAGGCGGTCTCATCCGGCATGCGGACGAAACCGCCTGTTCGTCACTTATTGATTCAACGTATCAAGTCCAAGATTCACTTTCGTTTTTGGATCCGCGTTCTTGTCTGTCAGCAGCTTCAAGTAGTCATCCAAGCCGGATGCCTCCAATTGCTTCAATGCGCTGTCCAAAATTTCTTTCGCTTCATCCGTGTTCTTCGCATAATACGCACGAATTAGACTGTCATTATAGTTATCTAGTGCCGCCTTCAGCTCAGTGCCATTTTGGTATTCTCCAATAAATGAAATTGGCTGATAAGCGTCGATGATAAGAGCGTCTTTAATTCTTTGATCAAGGCCTACATACTCCGCGATTTTTTCAACGGCCGGGTACAGGTTGCCATTGGCGCTCTCGCCGTAATTGAGTTCGCCGAAGTCCGATTTGTTATCGATGTCCGTACTTCCGAGGAATCCGCCCCAGCTGTTGCCGACGCCTGCAAATCCGAGTTTCTTGGCTTCGTTCGGATCTTTCGCTTTCAAGTCTAGCACCTCTTGCTTCACAACCGGGTTACCATTGGCATCAAGCGTATAATCGCGACCTTCAATTCCATACATCCAAAGCAGCTTGCCTTCACGGCTTGCAAGGAAATCCGCGAATTTAACGACTTCCTCCGGTTTTTCGGTTGTGGATGGAATTGCCCAAGCGGAGTAACCGGATTTAAAGCTTAGAAGCATTTTGTTAGAGCCGATAACCGGATTGATCGGACCGAGCGGGATGTAACGCATATTTTGGTTAAAATCCTGGAAGCTGTGCATATCGGCAATAATTCCCCACGAACCGTTGATTGCTCCTTCTGTCGAGCGGCTTTCGTCGACCGTAAAGAATTCCGGATGAATCAGCTTTTCGCTAAGAAGCTTTTGCATAAATTCAACCTTTTTCAAAGCGTACGGAGTTTGAGCTTCGTGAAGGACTTTGCCGTCCTTATCTGCTCTAATGCGCTGGTCGTCTGCTCCCCACTCCAAATCGTTGAACAATGGTCCGGTCTCTGCTCCACCCCAGAAACGCGGGCCGATCGGCACTACGGCATTGCCGTTATCGTCTTTAAAGTTGCCGTCTTTAATCTTCTTCGCCAAGTCATACAACTGATCTGTTGTCTTGATGGTACGAGGGTCAATGCCAAGCGAGTCGGCGATATCTTTACGGATGAAAGGCCCTCCGACGCCTCTCCAAGGGTCTTGACCGCCATTGCGGGCAATATTCATATGAGCGAAATACGCAGATCCGTTAAACTCGGGACGGAACATGACGCCATACTGCGTATCCAGAGGCAAGAAGCCGTCTTGCAAATATTTGCTGTAAACCTTCGTATCTTTGAATAACGGGGCCAAATCCGTGAACATGCCTTCGCGCGCAGCCTTCAGAACGACAGACATTTCCGGGCGTCCGCTGTTATTCAAGTAGAATCCAACGAAGTCAGGGAGGTCGCCCGATGCAAGACCGGCGATCATGCCGTCGATGGCATGTTCCGCTTTCATAAGCTCAAGCTCAAAATCAATGCCTGTTTTTTTCTTGATTTCTGCCTGAATTTCAGGGTTTAGACCTTCGGTGAAATCATCGGAATCATAAAAGAGAAGACCTTTGATTTTACGGTCCGCAATCCATGTTTCCGGCTTACCGTCATTTGTGGCAGTTGCATTTGCAGCAGATGAATCGTCAGTTGTTGCGTTCTTGCTGTTGGCTGTTTGATCATTGCTCGCTTCATTCGTGCCGTTGTTACCGGAGCAGCCCGTAAACAGCACCGAAGCAATAACAGGAAGTGCTAAGAACCTTAACCATTTTCTGCTCATGCGTTTTTCCCCTTTTATCGATTTTTTATGAACACGTCAAAGACGTTTCCACCAAGGGTAATTATGTGTGCCTATGGTAGCGTTACCACAAAGAAGTTTCAGAGACCTTGCGTGATATGCGATTGGCTATTATGACAAGAACGAGACCGATTAAGCCCTGGAACATGCCGACAGCGGTCGCATACCCGTACTGCCCGCCCTTTAATCCGACTTGAATAATGTAGGTATCCAGAATATCCGCATACTGCATGTTTCCAGGTGTACGAAGCAAGTAGATTTGATCGAAGCCGGCCGACAATATCCCTCCGATGGACAGGATAAACAGGATAACGATCGTCGGCGTGATCGATGGGATCGTAATATTCCACATCTCTCTGAACTTGCTTGCGCCATCGATTTTGGCCGCTTCGTACAACTCTTGATTGACGCCTGCGATTGCTGCAAGATAAATGATCGAGTCCCAGCCGAGCGACTTCCACATATGGCTGCCGAACATGATCTGGTAGAAATATTGCGGCTCCATCAGATAGAACGTGCTGCCGTCGCCGCCCATTTCGGCAATAAATTGGTTAAGCAATCCGGTATCGGGCGCCAGCAGCCGCTGAACCAAGCCGATGACAATGACCCAAGACAGGAAGTGCGGCAGGTAAAGGATGCTCTGCGAGACGTTCTTGAACCATTTACTGCGGATTTCATTAAACATAAGCGCCATCATAATCGGGAATGGCAGGTACAGGAAGAGCTTCATCCCGCTAATAATAAGCGTATTGGAAATCAATTCCTTGCTTTTGTACGAGTTAAAGAAGGTGACGAAATAATCAAATCCAACCCATGGACTATGTAGAAGACCTTTGTTGAACTTGTACTCCTTGAAAGCAAGCAGCAGGCCGCCCATCGGAATGTAAGAGAAGATAATAAAGAACGCGACGCATGGCAAAAGCATGAAGTACAAGTAGCGGTGCAGGACGATCGATTTCCACAAACTTCGCCCTGACTTGGCTGGCTTCAAAGTTGAAGACGCTTGCTGCATAAGTCGGAAATCACCTTCTTTTCGGTTAATTGACCTTGAGATCGGTCAGGCAAATCGCATTTCTGGTATCGCTTCCATACTGGGCTATAAAAAAATGCGCCCGCAAACTGAAAGTTTATGAAAGCGCTTCCTTAATACTTATTATAGCAAGGTTGTCACCAAATTACCAGCACTTTAATTATGATGATTATATTAATTTTCGCAGTTCTTTCGGTGCCCGGGTCGTGATTGCATCTACTCCCATATCGATGTATCGCTGCATGGCCAATTGATCATTTACGGTATACACCCAGACCAGCAAGCCAACGGCATGCGCGTGTTTCACAACCGGATCCAGGCAGGTTGCGGCATTCATATTCAGTCCCGCGTATCCCGCCATAACTGCTGCGCGGCATACCGATTCGGCATATTCGTTGTAGGAAGCCAGCTGCCTCTCGTTCAGTTCGCGAGGGGTATTGAGCATCACTTGAATGTCCGGATGCCGCTCCGTGATCCCTTCCAAAAAACCGGTGATGTAGACTCTGTTCTCCGCACCATTACGGCGAATTAATCGAACCGCCGGCTCAATGGCCGCATCCGCTTTCAAATCCAGATTAAGCAGCAGGTCTTTTTGAGCCGACATCCGAAAGATCTGATCAAGCGTTGCAAGCTCATAGCGCTCATATACCGGATCGAGCAGCCGCCGCACTTCCTGCCGATTCAACTGCGCATAGCCGTTGGTTTGAAGCAGCGGCGAATCATCGTGCAGCAGAATGGCCGTTCCGTCTGCAGCAGCCAACACATCAACCTCCGCTATGTGCGCTCCCGCCTCAATCGCTTCGAGGAACGAGTCGACCGTATTATCCGGATGCACGCCGCAGCCCGTATGGGCGCAGATCAGCGTTTCGCGCATCGCAACCGCCTCCTATCCTTGAGTGGCTAGCTTTTCAATCCGCATTAAATATTCGAAGCTTTCCGCCAGACTGTCGAGCGGGCTGCCCGGACAATAATCCTGCTCCACGGCATACCATTCCACGCCGCTGCTCTCTCCCCATTGAAGAATCGGCACAAAGTCGATGATCCCGTTACCGATTTCCGCAAAGTAGCATCTGCCGTCGCCGGTCATATCCTTGAGATGCAGGATCGGCATGCGATAGGCATAATCCCGGATATAGCCAAGCGGGTCCAAGCCAGCCTTCTTCACCCAATACGTATCGATTTCCGCGTAAACAGGCGCCGCAGGGTCCAGTTCCAGCACGTAATCCAGCGCATACCGGCCTTCGACGGACGTATGGAATTCGAAATCGTGGTTATGGTAGCCTACGCGGAAGCCTGCGCCGCTCACCGCTGCTGCCACTTTGCGCAAGTCGTCCCTTACGCTCCGGTAGCCGTCCGGATTTTGCAGCTCGCCCGGAAGAGAGTGGCAAATGAAATCCTTGGTGTTGAACAAACGCGCCTCTTCGAGAACCGCCTCCAAATCATGCTTCATTCGTTCAAGCCCGACATGCATTCCCGCGGTGCGCAGGCCAAGCTCGTTCATGACAGCGGCAATCTCTCTCGGATCGTTGCCGTGAAGACCGTCGATTTGAACGGCGCTCCAACCCATCTTCTTCAACTCCCGCAGCGTTCCGGGAAAATCAATCTTCAGCTCGTTACGGAGCGTGTACAACTGTGCCGCTAATTTGTGTCTCATCCCGCCAGCGCCTCCTGTTCTAAATTGAGCCATGCCAGTTCTCCCTCGGTAAGTGCCAGCTCCATGGCTTGAAGCGATTCTTCCAATTCTTGATGCTGCCTAGGGCCGATCACGGCGCAAGTCGGGAAAGAGCGGTTCAGCACGAAGCCCAGTGCGATTTGCATGGCGGACACGCCCTTCGCCTCGGCCAATTTCGCCGCTCTCGCGTAACGCTCCCAATTGGCTTCGTTATAATAGACGCGCACCATATCGGCATTCGAATGGTCCTCCGGCGAGAAGCGGCCCGAGAAGAAGCCTCCGGCCTGGGCGGACCAAGCGAGCAGCGGCATTTGATTGCGCGTATGCCACGCCGCTGTCTCCTCGTCGGCAGACACGCAGCCTGCCCATCTCGGTTCCTTCGCGGCAGCGAGCGCAAGATTAACGCTGCTGAACGTAAACCCCGTTAAGCCATGGCTTGACGCATAGTCATTTGCTTCTTGAATCCGCTTATAGGTCCAGTTGGAGGCCCCGATCGCCTTGATTCGCCCTTCGGCCAGATGCAGGTTAAGCTCCTCCATAACGGGACCGACCGGCACGCCCGGTTCGTCTCTGTGCAAAGCATACAGGTCAACGTAATCCGTATTCAGCCTTTCCAGGCTTTCGAACAAATCCTTGCGGATGGAAGGCGCATCTACCCGGGGCCCGGGTCTGCCGTCATCGTGATGAGCGCCTTTGGTCATAATGACAAGCTTGTCGCGATGGCCGTTTTCCTTGATCCACGTCCCCAGAATCCGTTCGGCCGTATTATACTGGTGAGCGGTATCGATCGTTGTGCCTCCGGCATGAACAAATTGATCAAGCAGCTCCGTGCCGTTCAGCTTCCGTAAATCCCCGGTTCCAAAAATAAGCCGGGAAAGCTTGATTCCATTCAGCTCTATGAAATTCATCGTATCGTAAGCCTCCTGCTTCCTCTGAAGTGAACTCGTTGAACTGGAAACGTTACCAGAAAAGGATATGGAGCCTCCCCCGCTCTTAGCGAAGGGGGGCTGCCGTTGATTGCCGGACAATCAGCTCCGGCGCAAGCACCGTTCTGGATGATTCATCCGGCTGTTCGCCGTTCTTTTGCAAAATGATGTCAACCGCCAGCCCGCCCATCCGTTCCGTCGGCTGGGCAATGGTCGTCAGCGCCGGGTTGGTCACCGTTGCCAGTATCGTATTATCGAAGCCGATAACTGACAGCTCGCGGGGCACGCTGATCCCAAGCTCCCTTGCCGCTTGCAGCGCCCCGATCGCGAGCAGGTCGTTGCAGCAGAAAATCGCTGTCGGCCGCTCGGCATAACGCATCAGCTCGGACGCGTTCCGCTTGCCGTCTTTGATGAGATCGCGCCCGCCGGATTTCACGAAGTACTCCGGCAGAGTTTGCCCCGACTCCGCCATCGCCTCGCGAAAGCCGCGAATCCGCTCCTGCGAGCTGGTGACCTTCGGGTGCTCCGCCAAGACCGCCATCGAGGTATGGCCCAGACTAAGCAGATGCTGTGCCGCCAAGCGGCCTCCCTCATAATCGTCGACGGTGACCGTCTGGATCGCTTCCCCCGGAAGTCCCCGCGCTATCATCGTCACCGGAATGGATTTGGCCAGTATCGGAGCAAGCAGTTCCTTATCCTCAATGCCCGTCCCGATAATGATGCCGTCTACGCTCTTCTGCTGCAGCAGCGTCAAATAGCGTTCCACCCGTTCATCCTGGTTGTCCGTGCTGCAGATGACGAGACTGTAGCCGTGATGATCTACGCGGTCCTCTACCGCGCGGGCGATCTCGGCGAAGAAAGGATTGGAGATGTCCGGCACCAATAATCCGAGCGTGTAGGTTTTTTTGCCGGTAAGCGCCGCGGCGATGACGCTCGGTTTATAGCCGAGCCTCTCCATGACGTCCATGATTTTGGCACGGCGTTCCTCGCTGATCTTGCCTTTGCCGTTAATGACTTGCGAGACTGCCGCGATCGATACACCGGCTTCCCTGGCCACGTCGTAAATGGTTGCTTTCATCTCTTGCTTCCTCCTTGATGCTGCCGCTTAGGGCGGTTCTTGCACATTTACTTGCCCGGCTTGTTCATGATCCACTCATGATCCGGGTCGTTATGAAATTTCCATGTTCGGACAGGGCCCGCCATCACATTCAGATAATAACAATTATAACCCGGAGGCGCGGAAACCGGATGGTACCCTTTCGGTACGAGGACCGCTTCCCCATTCCGCACGATCAGCGTTTCGTCCAACGATCGGTCGTCCGTATAGACGCGCTGTACCGCAAAGCCCTGCTCCGGCTGGATCCGGAAATAATAGGTTTCCTCCAGCTCCGACTCCTCCGGCAGCGCGTTTCGATCGTGTTTATGAGGCGGATAGCTGGACCAGTGGCCGTTAGGCGTAAAGACTTCCACGACCAGCAAGCTGTCGGCCGGCTCCTGCTCCGGCAAAATATTATGAATATAACGCTCGATATTCCCATAACCCCGCGTTTCGACGCCTACTTGCTCCGGCGTTATAAGCCTCGCCTCGTGGGAGCTTTGGCCCGGTGCGGAGCAAACGGCTACCTCCAGCGCCGTCTTCGCCGTAATCTCATAGCTGTCATGGTCCGGGACGTAGACGGAATACGGAGGTATTTGCTCGAACACGCTCATTCGTTTGCCGATGCCCTGCCACGATTGTTTTTCCGTTCTAATATCGGCATGCCCGCCAAGTAGGACGAGACAGACTTCCCGCTCCCCGGTCTCCCTTGCAATGGTTTCCCCTTCGGCTAACCGCAGTACTTCGAAGCCGACATACTGCCAGCCTGCCGATTCCGGCGTAATGCGCAGAATACTGCCGTCCTGATTCGGTTCAATTTCCGGTGTCACAATCAATTTCGACAAGCTTCTTCCTGCCTCCTTCCAAGGCTTAAGCCAAGATTGAGTGCTGCGCCGCCAGCTCCAGCGTTTCCGAAAGCTTCACGGGCCGGCCGAGCCGCTGCGACAGCTTGGCTGCAAGCGCCGCCCGCTCGGCCTGCAAACCGTCCGTTCCGCTTACGGGAACCGGCTTGCCGTGAAGGATACTATCGATAAACAGCTGCGTTTCTTCGATGTAGGCTCCGTTATACCGTTCCAAAAAGAAATGAAGCGGCTTATCGCGATAAATCCCATCCGCGGTGCTGATCTCCGCCGTATTCGGGTAATCGTTGGTCACGGCCACGCTGCCTTTGGAGCCGAACACCTCCACCCGCTGATCGTAGCCGTATACGGCTTGGCGGCTGTTGTCGATAACGCCAAGCGCTCCGTTCGCGAATTTCAGGGTAACGATGGCCGTATCCGAGTCGCCGCACTCGGCGAAAACCGGATCGATCAGTACGCCGCCTTGCGCATACACTTCCTCGATCTCGCTGCCGGAAACATAGCGCGCCATGTCAAAATCATGGATCATCATATCCATGTAAATGCCGCCCGATACCTTAATGTAATCCGGGTGCGGAGGGCTCGGATCGCGCGACGTAATCTTCACGATGTGAGGCAGTCCAATCGTACCGCCTTGCACATGCTCGCGAAGCCGCTTGAAATTGTGGTCGAACCGGCGGTTAAAGCCGATTTGCAGCTTAACCCCCGCTTCGCGGGCCGCCTCCACGGCTTCCTCCGTCTTACGCACATCCATGCTGACCGGCTTCTCGCAGAAGATATGCTTGCCCGCCCGGGCGGCCTGTAAAATAAGCGGTACGTGCGTATTGGTCGACGAGCAAATGAATATGGCCTCGATAGAAGGGTCGGCCATCACCGCATCGCTGTCCCTCAGAACTGCCGGAATGCCGCATGCCGCCGCCCATTCCTGAAGCTCCGGTCCTGCGAACGCGTCACATACCGCGGCCACTTCGACCTCGGGCATCCGCAGCAAATTGCCGACGTGGATTTTGCCGATGCGGCCGGCTCCGATAACGGCCGCTTTAATTTTTCCCATGCAGCGATCGCTCCTTTCTACCAGCGGGCTGTGACCATTTTTTTGCGGGTGTAAAATTCCACGCCGTCCGTGCCATTGGCATGCAGATCGCCGTAGAACGACTTCTTCCAGCCGGAGAAGGGGAAGAATGCCATCGGCGCCGGAACGCCGAGATTGATTCCCAGCATGCCGGCATCGATCGTCTCCCGGAATTGGCGGACATGGCTGCCGTTCTTCGTGAAAAGGCACGCGCCGTTGGCGAAGTCCGATCGGTTCGCAAGCTCGATTGCCTCTTCAAGCGTGTCGACTCGTGCGATTGAGAGCACCGGCGCGAAAATTTCATCCTGCCAAATTTTCATGCCGCCCTTTACGCCGTCGAAGATCGTCGGCCCGACGAAGTAGCCCTTTCCGTCCGCTGCTTCATCTTGACGTCCGTCACGAAGCAGATGAGCGCCTTCTTGTTCGCCGAGTTCAATATAGCTCAGCGTACGCTGCTTATGCGGGGCACGGATGACAGGGCCAAGGAATACGCCCTCCTCGGCACCGTTACCGATCGTCAGGCGGTCGGCGGCTTCTGCCAGCTTGCCCGCGAGCGAGTCCGCGACATCGCCGACAGCCACTACGACGGAGCACGCCATGCAGCGTTCTCCCGCGGAGCCGAAGGCCGCGTTAATGATTTCTTTGACGGTCAAGTCCAGATCCGCATCCGGCATGACGATCGTGTGGTTCTTGGCGCCGGCCAGCGCTTGAACCCGCTTCCCGTGGGCGGATGCCGTCTTATGCACGTACTCGGCCACCGGTTGGGAGCCGACGAAGGAAACGGCCTCAATTTGCGGATGTTCCAGCATGCCGTTCACGACATCATGCGCGCCGTGGACGATGTTGAACACGCCGTCAGGCAGTCCGGCTTCCTTGAACAGCTCCGCGAGCCGGTTGGCTAGTAGCGGCGTGCGCTCGGACGGCTTCAAGATGAAGGCGTTGCCGCAGGCAATGGCAAGCGGAAACATCCAGCACGGCACCATCATCGGGAAATTAAAAGGCGTGATGCCGGCGACGACGCCGACCGGATAGCGGTACATGCCGGATTCCAGATTGGACGCGATGTCCGGCAGCTGCTTGCCCATCATGAGCGTCGGCGCCCCTGCCGCGAATTCCACGCATTCAATGCCGCGCTGCACCTCGCCGTACGCTTCGCCGTAGCTTTTTCCGTTCTCCTGCGTGACCAGCTTCGCCAGCTCCTCCCAATGCTCGACGAGCAGCTGCTGGTACTTGAACAGCACGCGGGCGCGACGCGGGACCGGCGTGGCGCTCCAGGATTTGAACGCTTCCTCGGCCGTTTGAACCGCACGGTCCACGTCTTCCTTCGTGGATAGCGGCACAAGGGCGATCACTTCTTCGGTTGCCGGATTGAAGACCTGCTCGGTCCTCTCCGCCGAGGAAGGGACCCACTCGCCGCCAATCCAGTTCCTCAATACTTGTGTCAACGTCATCTACCCCTCTCATAGGTTGCGGACTAAGTAGCCGTGATCTTTCCGCTATTGCAATCTTCCATATACCGGATCACTTGATCCGCCGTAGGCATCGCGTCGGAGCAGCTATGGCTGGAGATGACGATGCACGCCGCCGCGCTGCCGAATTCCATGCTCCGCTCGATGGTCCAGCCCTCCATAACGCCGTGCAGGAAGCCCGCAGCGTACGAATCGCCGGCCCCGAACGTTTTGACGACCTTGGCCGGGAAGCTTCTGGCTCTGTGGCTCGCTCCGTCGCGGGTATAGGCAATCGACCCTTCCTTGCCATGCTTGATGATGACGATCCGTGCCGAATAGTCGAACCATTTGGACGCCGTAACCCGGTCGTCATGCCCCGGATTCGGATCGAAAGCCTCCATCAAATCGAACTCCTCGCGCGTTCCGAGGATGATATCGCATTTCTCGGCCGCGAGATTGTAGTATACGGCGGTTTCTTCCTTCGACTTCCACGTATATGGACGGTAATCGAGGTCGAACGCGATGACGGCTCCATGCTTCCGGGCATAAGCCAGCGCTTGAAAAACCGCCTCCCGCGAAGGGCTCGCCGCCAGCGCCGTGCCGGAAATCAGCAGCAGCTTTGCCTTGTCGATGACGTCTTCGCTTACCTCGCCTGCCGTCAGCTTCAGGTCGGCGGCATTGTCCCGGTACATCAGGATGCTGCAGTCGGTCGGGCTTTTAATTTCCGTAAAGGCTAGGCCGGTCACGGCTCCCGTATGATCGGTCACGACACTCGCCGTATCGATCCCGTTGCGTTCCAGGTAACCGCTGATGAAGCGGCCCATCTGATCGTCCGCGATTTTGCCGATGAAAGCCGTCTTCCTTCCCAGACGCGACATGCCGATCGCAATATTGGCCGGCGAGCCGCCGACATATTTGGTGAAGGTCATCGTCTCTTCCATCGGGCGATTGATTTCATTGGCATTCAGATCGATGCACAGCCGTCCGATCGCGACGAAATCCAGCGGCTTCTCCGCCGAAAAGAGAATTGGGTTCATAGAGTGCAGCCTACTTTCTGCTCGGGATGAGGGAAGAGATGTGAATGAGCGCGTTTCGCGCATATTCGTACGCCGGGTGAGCCGCCGGATCCTGCTCGCCCTCCAGCAGCGCCCAGCCGCTGTAGTTCCGCTCCAGCAGCTCCTCCACGATCGGGCCGAATTCGAGACAGCCGTCCCCCGGAACGGAGAAGACGCCTTTGCGGATGCAGGTGATGAAATTGGCATTCTCCGAACGTGCTTCATCCAGCACCGCTTGGCGGATATCTTTGAGATGTACGTATGCGATCCGGTTGTAATGCTTCCGCAAAACCTCCAGCGGATCGGCGCCGCCGTAGTAGGCGTGGCCGGTGTCGAACAGCAGGTAGACGAGCTCCGGATCGGTCAGCTCCATTAAGCGGTCGATTTCCTCCGGGCGTTCGACGACGGTTCCTCCGTGATGATGATAGGTTAATTTCAGCCCGTATTCCTTCGCAATGGCGCCTGCGGCATTCAAGCCTTCCGCAAGACTGTGCCACTCTTCCTCCGTAAGCCGCCGCACTTCCTTCTCGTTCGGCGTACGCCGCGGATCGAAGTGAAGCGACCCGCCGATCTCGCAGGTGCTGATGACTTTGCTGCCCATCCCCTGCAGAAATGCGGCATGCTTGCGATACGCCTCAAGCTCTTGCTCCCGGTAAGCCGGATCGGAGAACAGAACGGATTTCCATTGCGACGTCAGCTGAATGCCGCGTTTATCGAGCTCCTGCTTCAGCACGGCCGGATCGGAAGGAAACTTACGGCCCATCTCCGTGCCTGTCAAACCAAGTGCCTGAATCTCGTCGACGATTTGTTCGAACGTCGTCTCATCGCCATGTTCTTTCACGTCTTCTCCGACCCAATTGATCGGATGAATGCCGATTCGGAACGGCAAGCTTTGCAAAATTGGCGTTGGCATATCGTCATTCCCCCTGCCTATCGAAGTGTGATGGATTGAATGCGGGCGTTCATCGCTTTGCCGGCCTTGACGACCTCATCGCTCTCGGACACCTCAGGTACGCCGACATTCCACCAGGACTCGTAACCCGGCGTGTTCGTGCCCGGTACGACCGGAATCTCGATCAGCGTCGACACGGTCTCCCGCTTCGCTGCAACCAGAGCCTCACGCAGCTGCTCCGGATTTTCCGCTTTGTACGCCTTCAGGCCGAGGCTGCGGGCATGTGCCGCAAAATCAATCGGCATATAAGAGCCGGTCAATCTGCCCGTTTCCGGGGACCGGAAGCGGAATTCATTGCCGAAGCCGCCGCTGCCTTGGCTTCTCTGCAAGTTATGGATACATTGGAAACCATGGTTGTCGAGCAGCAGCACCGTCACTTTGCGGCCCTCCTGCAGGCTGGTCACGAGCTCGGAATGAAGCATCAGGTAGCTGCCGTCGCCGACGACGGCATACACTTCACGATCCGGCTCCGCAAGCGCGACGCCGAAGGCGCCGGCGATTTCGTAGCCCATGCAGGAAAAGCCGTATTCCATGTGGTAGGTTCGCGGAGCGGACGGTCTCCATACCCGATGCAGATCGCCCGGCAGGCTGCCCGCTGCGCAGACAACGACCGCGCTGTCATCAATCGTCTCTTGAATGACGCCGAGCGCGCGCGTTTGGGAGGTGCCCGCTTCATGCTCCGCGGCGAATAAGCGGTCTACCTCCTTGTCCCACTCCTGCTTCAGCGCCCCGACGGCATCCAGGTCATAACCGCTGCGGTAGCCTGCTTCAGCAAGAGCGGCCTGCAGCGCTTGCAGCCCTTCCCTGGCATCGGCGGTAACGGCCACGCCGTTCAGCTTCGAGGAGTCGAAGCCGCTGACGTTGATATTCACGAATTGAACGTCCGGATTGCCGAAGGCAGATTTGGAAGCCGTCGTAAAGTCGGAATATCTGGTGCCGACCCCGATAATCAGATCCGCATCCTTAGCCAGCAGATTAGCGGCCAGCGTGCCGGTAACGCCAACGCCGCCTACATTAAGCGGATGATTCCATGGCAAGGAACTCTTGCCTGCTTGCGTTTCCGCCACGGGAATGCCGAACGCTTCGGCGAATGCCGCAAGATGCGCCGTAGCGGAAGCATACAGAACGCCGCCGCCGGCAATAAGGAGCGGCTTCTTCTTCGTCTGCATCAGCTGCGCGGCGCGGCGTACCGCATCGGCCGCCGGCGGACGCCGGTCGATATAATGAATGCGGGGCTCGAAGAAGGAGACGGGGTAATCGTACGCTTCAGCCTGTACATCCTGCGGCAGCGCCAGCGTAACGGCACCGGTTTCCGCTGGATCCGTCAGCACGCGGATGGCCTGCTCTGCGGCCGTCATCAGCTGTTCCGGCCGTACGATGCGGTCCCAATATTTGCTGACCGGCTTGAACGGATCCGTCGCCGAAACGGTGTAATCGCTAGCTACTTCAAGCTGCTGCAGCACCGGGTCGGGCTGTCTGCTGGCGAAATTATCGCCGGGAAGCAGCAGAACCGGAATGCGGTTCGCGGTTGCGGTAGCCGCCGCGGTTACCATATTCAGCGCCCCGGGCCCGATCGAGGAGGTGCAGGCATAGATCTGCTTGCGGTCCTTTTGCTTGGCGAAAGCCGCGGCCGCATGCACCATCCCCTGCTCGTTCTTCCCTTGAATATAAACAAGCTCGCCGGCATTGTTCTCAAGCGCCTCCCCTATGCCAGTTACATTGCCATGCCCGAAAATGCCCATGACGCCTTTCACGAACTTCGTCACTTCTCCGTCAACCGAGATGTACTGGTTATCGAGAAAACGAAGCAGCGCCTGTGCCACCGATAGCCGAATCGTACTGCCGCCCATCTCATTCATCGCCCCTTTTATTAAAGTCATCGATACAGGTTAAGCGCTTAACTTATGAATAAAAAGATAGCGCTTACTAATTACTTTATGAATTAGATTAAGCGCTTAACCTAATACTATAAAATTTCAGTTCAACTGGCAAGAGTTAGTTGGAACTATTTTGCTTGCGACTATAAAAATACAGCCCGCTGGAGGAGAAACTCCCGCGAGCTGTTTTTGCTCAAATCGCTTTGCTTGGCAGTGACTGGCTGCTGCGACGCTCGAGCAAGGCTAGCTGCTCAAGCAGCATAATGCCGCTATCATGATATATGCCAATTGCCAAGGTGAATGGATATATCGGCTCATGCAAAAGAGGACCTTCCGCGATAGAACGACATCTACCATCGGAAAGTCCTTTCTGCTTTTCTCTAATTTGCCCGCTTCCGAATCAGCCTGATCTGCCCGCGATGATTGATTTCATCCTCGCACACATGAAACCACATAAAATAATGGTTCGCCTGCCTGCCCCTCGAAAATTCCTTTTGCCGGTACAGCCACTCGTCGTCGACAGTCTTGAACAACTCAAGGGTCCGTCTGCGGACTTCCTCCAGCTTGTTCAAGTAGAACTGCAGGTCATGGCCTTTGATCTCCGCGCGTCCCGCGTCGCCAAGATCCAGTGCCGCCCCCCACTCAGCCAGCTCCTCCGCGTTTAGCTCCCGCCCCTCAAACGTCTCTACCTGATAGGCATACTCCACCCCGGCAAAATGCAGCAACAGCGCTCCGATGGAATTACTTTGCGGATCAAGCAGAAAATCCAGCTGTTCTTGCGATAGATCTTTAACCGCCTCAATCGTTGTATAGCGCGCGTAATTCATCATGGATAGCAGGCGTCCAATTTGCGGCGTGTAGCCAGGTATGTCGGTGATGAGAAAGATATTGTCCATGTTTTGCATGCGAGGCGCCTCCTAGATAGTAGAGTTAGTTACGCGGGTTGAAAGATTGGTGTCAGTTCCTTCAATGAGTTCCACTGTTCTCTATGCAACAATGCCACCAATAAATTATTACCGGTATCAAAATAGTAGAATCTGCGGTTGCTGCCGTGTTGCTCGAGCAGCATGGAGAAAATCTTAAACAAATTAATATCTAACCAATCGTACTCAAAATTCAAATCATATTTGCAGGCTCGCCCATCGATACGGAACGAAACCGATGCACGCTCAGCCTCAAAGTCAATATCATCCGATATGTCCGTAAGCTCCAGCTCATCTTTGATGAGTTCTCCGATTCGGTTCAGCTTCAATGAATAATCGCCTTGATCTTCGATACACTCTCTGTCGAAGCACCACAATTGATCGCAAATGACTCCCTCACGATCGCTGTCCTTCGGCTCCGATCCCATGTCCATCAATAACAACAAGTATGGCTTAGCTTGATAATCTTTTACAGGGAAGTGAAGAATATCTGCTAATTTATAATTACCATTGAGTCTAATACCGATCTCCTCAAGCTTGCTATATTGTTCGTTCACGGTCGGACCTAGAATGGTACGTTCAAGCCATTTTAGCAACTGCACTCACTCCTGCAACTAGCAATATCAATAGTATCTATAAAGTACCCTGCCTACTTACAGTAGCATAAGTTCGAAAGCTATGTTGGTAAAAAACAAAAAAACCGTTCCCAGTAGAAGGCTCTAGGTTTCTAACGAATCCCTCAGCGCTTATTTCCCTAAAAACGCCGCACGCCAGCCCGCGAGCAAACCCGCAGCAACCGAAAGAAGGACCTTCCGCACACCGGAAGGCCCTTCCCCAATCCCAATCCTACTCCTTTACGCTCCCCAGCACGATCCCCTTCATAAAGAACCGCTGCAGGAACGGATACACCAACAAAATCGGCAAAGCGCCGAGGAAAATCTGCGCCGCTTTGGCCGTGCGGTCATTGACCTCGGTCAGCGACTTCATGTCCGCCGAGGACATCAGCGTCAAGTCGCGGTTGATGACGACCGTCTGCAGATAGCTCTGAAGCGGATAATGGTCCGGCGAGTTCATGAAAATCAACCCGTCGAACCAGGAGTTCCAGTGGTTGACGGTAGCGAATAGCGTAATCGTCGCCAGTGCCGGCAGCGATAACGGAATGAACACCTTCCACAACGTCGTCCAGTGCCCTGCGCCATCGATGAATGCAGCTTCCTCAAGCTCCTTCGGCAGGCCGCGGAAGAAGTTCAGCAGCAGAATGACGTTAAAGACCGGCACCGCGCCGGGCAATACCATCGCCCAAACCGAATCCATGATGCCGGTATACTTGATCGTCATGTACAACGGGATCAAGCCGCCGCTGAACAGGATCGTCACGACGAACACCCAAGCGTACACGGTCCGAAACGCGAACTTCTTCGCTTCCTTCGCCAGCGGATATGCGATCAGCACGGTGAGCAGCATATTGAACGGCACCCCGATGCCGACCCTCTTCAGCGTCACGAGTATGGACTTGAAGAACGCCGGCTTTTTCATGACATAGTCATACGAGCTCATCGTGAATTCAACCGGCCACAGCTTCACGTAACCGGCCTGGGCTGCGGCGCTTGAGCTGAACGATATCGCGAGCACGTGAATGATCGGCAGTATGCAAAGAACGCCAAGGCAGGCTAGAAAGACATAGTTAAAGGATAAGAACACTCGTCGGCTTAACGTGTAATGCTCCAGCATCCCCGCTCACTCCTCCCATCAGAAAATACGATATTTGGCGAAACGGTACGCCAGATAATACGACGTCGAAATAAAGATGAGCGAGACGACCGACTTGAAGATCCCTACCGCCGTCGCAACCCCGTACTGCGCGTCGATCAGGCCGATGCGGTACACGAAGGTGTCGATAATATCCCCGGTCTCGTACACCTGCGGGCTATATAAATTAAACACCTGGTCAAACCCGGCGTTCAGCACATTTCCTAAGCTTAAAGTCATTAACAAGACGATGATCGATGCCATCCCCGGCAAGGTCACGTGCAGCGTCTGCTTCCATCTGCCCGCGCCGTCCACGATCGCCGCTTCGTAAAGCGTCGGGTTAATGCTCGTTAAGGCCGCTAAATAAACGATGGTATTAAACCCGAACTCCTTCCACGTATCCGTGGCAACCAGCACATAGCGGAACCAGCTGTTGTCCCCGAGAAAATAAATCGGCTCCACGCCGAACCAGCCCAGCACTTGATTGACGATCCCGCTTGTCGGCGACAAAATGTCGATCAGAATGCCCCCGAGAATAATCCACGACAGGAAGTGCGGCAAATAAATAATCGTCTGAATCCCGCGTTTGAACAATTCCTTGCGCACCTCGTTCAGCAGCAAGGCGGTAATGATCGGCGCGATTAGGCCCACGATGATCTTCATGATCGCAATATAGATCGTGTTAAGGATGATCCGGCCCGATTCCGGCATTTCCAACACATAGCGGAAGTTGTCCAATCCGGCCCATTTAGAGCCGAAGATGCCCTTCGCGGGCGTGAACTTCTCAAAAGCGATAATGAAGCCGAACATCGGCCCGTAGCTGTAAACAAGAATGAGGATGAGTCCCGGTAATATCATCAGGTGCAGCGGAAGCTGCCCGGCCCATTTTTTCAAAGCGTTCCCTCCCTGCCCCGAAGCGCATTCGAGTTCAATAAAACGGGGGAAGACGCCGCTTCCCCCGCCATGCAATCACAATCCGGTCCGCTTACTGGTTCTTCGCCCACTCGTTCACTTCTTGCGTAATCTCATCGCCGCCAAGCTTCTTCCACTCTTCGACGAATTTATCGAACGTATCGAGCGAGTCGCCCATGATGATCTTCGTGAACGTCTCGAGCTCTCTCTTCTGCAGGTTTGATTCCTTCTCGACCATCGCAGGCGTTGGAGCGCCGTAGAAGCCTGTCAGCTGCAGCATATTGCCGCTCACATACTGGTTAATGACCTTAAACGAGCCTTCCTTGCCGAATACGCGCTCATAGGCCCAGTTCAGCGGCTCTTTGCTGGAGCCGTCCATCCAGGAGAGGAGTTTGTCATGGTTATCCTTCTCTTCCGGATTCAGGCTGGACGTGTCTTTGCTGTCGAGAGCAGCGGAGACGTGAAGGTGGATATCCAGGTTTTTGCGCGCTGGCCATGCTTGGAACGGCATCATCTTGAACTTCTCGAAGCCGTCGCCGGTGAAGTACGCCGCATAGTTCTCAGGCGTCGTCGTTTCGCCCCAGCCGGTTTCTACGAACAGGTTGATCATCTTCAGCAGCGCTTCCGGATGAGCAGCGCCCTTCTTCACGGCAAAATATTGTCCGGTCGAGAAGCCGACCTGCGGCGTTACAGGCTTATCGTCAACGGAAACGAGCGGATACGACTGCCACTCTGCGTTACCGTCGTTCTTCTTGTTGTCGACCAGCGGCCACAACGGGTTCCACATTTGGCCGAACTGCATGCCGATTTTGCCCGAAGCCGTCAATTCCGCTTCTTTACCGCCGTCTTTAACGCCGAACTCTTTGTCGATTTGGCCTTTTTTGTACAGCTCTTGCAGTACGCCCAGGGCCGTCTTCATCTCGGGCTGAATGGAGCCGTACACCAGGTTGCCGCTGGCGTCCTTGATCCAGGATTTCGGATACGCGTGGTAGCTGTTCATAATACCCGTAATATCCGCGAAACCGCCGTACAAGTCTTTATTCATCGCGATGCCGTAGGTGTCCGCTTTGCCGTTGCCGTCCGGATCTTGCGTCGTGAACGCATCGGAGATCGCCAGCACGTCGGCCATCGTTTGCGGCGGCTGCAAACCGAGCTTGTCGAGCCAATCTTTGCGAATCCAGATCATAGCCGCTCCGTCCATGGAAGAGCCGGTATTCGGAATCGCCATCAGCTTGCCGTCGAATGTGGCGGACGCAAGCGCGGCCGGACCGTCTTGATTAAGAATCTCCTTCAGGAAAGGAGAAGCGTATTTCTCGTAAATCGCCGTCAGATCCTCCAGCTCATCGGCTTCCTGCAGCTGCTTCAGCTGCTTGGCGTTGACCGGAATGAGTTCCGGCAGATCGCCGGAAGCGATGGAGACGTTCATTTTCTGCTCGCCTTGGCCGCCCGGCTGGTCGCCGCTGACGACCCAGTCGTATTTGACATTAATGCCAAGCTTCTCTGAGAGCAGCTTTGTCCACATGTTGTCTTCAATCGTTTGGCCTTCCATGAATTTGAAGGTGTCGTTAATGATGCGTACGCTTGTCACGTCGATCGCCGGATCGTACTTGCCGAAGTAAGGATCAGCCTCCGTCGCAGGTGCCGGCTCCTCGTTCGTCGCCGCATTGCCTTCATTCGTGGCGGTGTTCGTCGTTGTGTTGGTCTTGTCATTCCCCGTGGAATCGGAAGTGTTCTTGTTGTTTCCGCCATTTCCGCAAGCGGTTACAAATACGAAAATAAAAGTCATGAGCAGAACCGCAGTCCATTTGAATGGCTTTCGCATTCCTGTAGCCTCCCTTTTATTTTTACAAGCATCCTTCCTTTTCAGTATAGAATGGTACCGCTTTCACTCACTATGTGACAATTTATAGATTCGTAATCTCTTGTTTAGATCGTGCTATTCCCTGACCCGGTACTCCTGCGGCGTGAGCTGAATCCGTTTCTTGAAGAAGCGGATAAAATAGCCCGATGTCTCAAAGCCGACCCGATCCGCGATCTCATGGATCTTGAGCGGCGTATCCGTCAGCAGCTCCTTCGCCTTCTCCAGGCGCAGTTCGGCAATGTACTCCGACAGGTTGGTCCCGGTCTGCTGCTTATAGAGCACCGACAGATAGGCAGGGTTCAAATACACGATTTCGGATAGGCTGGTCAGCGACAGATCGCCGCCGAGGTTGCCGCGGATATACTGCTGCAGCTTCGTGATGATCTGATGGGTCCGTTCATGTTGCATGGACTTGCGCCTTGCATAGATAGATGCTGCCGTCTTAAGCAGATAGCGCAGGGCGGACTCACGGGTTTGATGGGCGGAGAGATTCATCAGCGTATCGATGTCCGTGCCGAATCCATCCTCTGAACCAGACCCGCCTCGTGATTCCCCGATCTGCGACAGCTGGCTAAGCAGCAGATTGGCAACCATATAATAGACGAGAGCGTAATCGGCAAATTGATTGGGGAGCGCGGTGTAATGCTTGATAGTCTCCGAAAACTCCTCCTCGGTTCCGTCCTCCAGCAGCCGTTCCAGCTGGGCCGTCATTGTTCGAAGCGAAGGAAGCGAGGCATGCGGCTGACCGCTCTCCTCGCGTTCATCCAGAATGAGCAGCATCCGGTCTTTTGAGCCAAGGCCGACAAGAAGCCGCTTCTTCATCTGTTCATAAACGCGCGGCAGCTGCTCCCATGCGGCGGGTTTCGAAGCGCAAATCAGCGAGACCGGCAGCTTGAGCAGCTTGCCGCAGGTCTGCTGGATGGATTCCATTGTGCCCTGCGCGAAGCTGACCGCTTCTCGCCATCGGTCCGGGTCCGCATCGCGGGCAGGCTGCAGCAGGATGACAACATGATGCATGTCCAGACTTGCCGTAAACGCAGTGAGGGAGCCGTAGTACTCGGTAGCGATATTTTGGACGGCGTATAGAAGCAAAGCCCGGTCCTGATAGCCTTCGTCGCCCCATCGGTCGATGCGCCCGATAATCGGCATGACGGGCAGACCGCCATGCAGCGGAATGTGCAGCTCCCGCAGCTTCTCCTCCGTTACGGGCGGATGCGTACCATGAAGCTCCAGCACTTCCATCAGCCAATCCCGGTGCAGCAGCGGCAGCGCCCGGCTCATCCGTTCCTTCGCCTGCAGCATGAATTGGCGGCTCTCCGATTCGGCCGCCAAGCTTTCGATCGCCTTTCGGATGCTGCGAATGATCGCTTCATCGCCTTCGGTTTTTAGAATGTAGTCGATCGAGCCTGTCCGAATGGCAAGCTGCGCGGTTTCCAGGTTGTGAATGCCCGTTAGAAAGATGATCTTGCAGCGCGGCCACTGCGCCACGATGCGCTGCTGCAGCTCAAGTCCCGTCATGCCCGGCATCCGAACGTCGCTCAGCACAATATCGATCTTCGTCCGGGACAGCCATTCCAGCGCTTCCTCCGGCGAGTAAGCGCGGTAAATATCCAGCTCCAGACCCGGTGTGTCCTCAATCATTTCATATAAGCCGTCAACCGTGAATTTCTCGTCATCCACAATCAATAAGCGGTTCATGCTGCGCAAGCGCCTCCCTCGGAATCGTCATCGTCACCTTCAAGCCCCGTTCCTCGCCTAGACCGAGCGTCAGGCCGCCGCCTCCATACTTGATAATGATGCGCCGGTGCACGTTCAGCAGACCGGTATGCTCCGTAGGCTGCGCTTTGTCGAGCAAGCTCGTCTGCAGCTCGCGCACCTTCTCTTCATCCATGTTGTCGCCATTGTCGGTGATCGAAATTTCGATGGCCCCCGGCTTTCGGCTGAATTCGACCGTAATGAGCCCGCCCCTGCGCTTGTTCTCCAAACCGTGGTTGTAGGCGTTTTCAATAATCGGCTGCACGATGAGACGCGGTACCGGAAAGTCGCGCAGTTCCTCGGGCACTTCCTCGAACTCCACCATTATCCGCTCAGAGAAGCGGATCGATTGAATTTCCGCATAGGTGCGGGCATGGTGGATTTCGTTGGCCAGCGGCACTTCGTCCGAGCCGTCGCGCGTAATGTACTGAAAATATTCGCCCAGATGTTTCGTGAAATAGATGACGTTGTCATGATCCCGCTGCTGAGCCATTCGGTACAAAATAAAATAGCTGTTATACAGAAAATGCGGATTGATCTGCGACTGCAAATGCCTCAGTTCCGCGAGCCGGGCCAAGTATTGCTGCTCGTACACCTCATGGACAAGCTTGTCGAGCTGCTTCACCATGCCGTTGAACTGCCCGTACAAGTAGCCGAACTCATCCTGCAGCGGATAGTGCACCTCCAAATTGAACTGCCCCTGCTCGATGCGCCGGAAGGAGCGGACAAGCCGTTTGAGCGGCTGGTGAATAATGAGATAGATGCTGTAGGAAAACAGCAGAATAAGGAAGACGGATACCCCCGATAGTACGTAGAACCAGAATCGATAGACTTGCAGAGGTGAGTTGACCTTGCTGTCGGGCACATACATGAGCAGCGTCATATCCAGGCTGTGCGAATGGTTGGAGACGACCAAATACGACTCATCCTTCCACTCGACCGTCTGAAGCTTCCCTTCTTCCGCGGCCTCGTCCTCCTGCTGAAAATCATGAATAAGCGCTTCGTCCACCACCGTACCTGCGCCCCCGGTAATGATAAAGGACTGCTTGCTGCCGACCAGCGCCGTATGGCCGCCATCGTTCGTAAACTCCTGCAGCACCATGCCCAGCTCGCGGCGCGAAATCTCAATGGCTAGCAGGAATACCGGGCTCTGCCTGCTCGAAATGGCAGGGTCGGGATAGGGAATGCTGATGAAGATCCGGTCCTTCCACAGCAGGAAGGGAGATTCGAAACGATTAGTCGATTTCGTAAGCGCGATAAACTGCTCTTCGTCGAAAGCTCCGATAATATTGGTATTAGCCGATATGGTACGGTCCATGGCGGGAATGAACGCGATGGCGTTCTCCACGAATTTGCTGGATTTCTTCAGCGCGTCCAGCCGGCTCTTGAGCCGTAGCTGCGACTGCATTTTTTCAATTTCGCTCATCACCTCGGAGGATGACGTCAGCTTAAGCAGGTCGTCGTCATTGACTACTTCCTGCAGCTGCCGAATGGCGCTGTCGATGTCGAACTCCAGCATGTTCATATATAGAGAAGTACGGGAGACTAAGGAATCGGTAATTTCCTTCTGGATATGGGATGAGCCGGTCTCATTCATTTTCCAGCTGATGATGTAAAGAGGAACAAGCGTAACAAGGAAAGTGAGGACAAGCTTGGGCAAAATCGAAAGCGAAGCCAAACGTTTCAGGAAGACCAGCGCTGCCACCCCCGGGATGTTCGGTATTGCGGTTAGTTTATCACATTTACAATCCGGTTAGGATTAAAAAATAAACAGACAAACAGCCGGACAAGGGGGAATATCCTTATCCGGCCGTTTATTATACATGCTCCGTATATCGGGTCTTTATGAGGGATAATAATTCATCGCCGGGAAGATCCCATAGCGTCCGATTAAAGATTTCAACCTCGATCGTCCCCGCATACCCCGCCTCTTCGACCGCCCCCCGGATTCGCCGCAGCTCGATCACGCCGTCCCCCATCATTCCCCGGCCCATCAAGAGATCCGGCGTCGGCACGATCCAATCCGATACGTGATACCCCAAGATCCGCCCCTTGGCACGGTCGATTTGCCGGTATAAATCCGGATCCCACCAGACATGGAATACATCGACGATGACACCGACCTGATCCGGCCTATAACGCTCAGCGAGCGTATTGGCATGGTCAAGCGTCACGATGACGGAACGCTCGGCGGCGTACATCGGATGAAGCGGCTCGATCCCCAGCTTGATGCCGCAGGACTCGGCGAACGGGACCAGCCGATCGATTCCTTCCGCCACCCATTTGCGGGCACTGTCGATATCCCGGTCCGGCGCCGGTCCGCAAACAAGCACGAGCACATCCGTACCCAGCTCGGCCGCCTCCTCTACGGCACGGCGGTTATCGTCGAGACGCCGGCCGCGCTCCTCGGCGGTTGACGCGGCGAACATCCCTCCCCGGCACAGGCTGGATACCTTCAGACCGCTGTCCCGTATGATTCGCTTGCTTTCCGCCAGACCGATCTCATTCAGCTTATGGCGCCAGATCGCAATCGAGGGAATTTCCGCCCGCAGGCAGCCTTCAACCGCTTCCTTCAGGCTCCAGGGATCCTTCGTAATTTGGTTCAAGCTCAACCGTTCGCAAGTCGTCAGCTGCATAGGCTGCTCATCCTCCTAATTGATGCCGGCCAGCGCAAGCACCGGCTTCATCCGCTGTGCGGCCAGCTCCGGATCGGCCAGCAGCCCCGCCTGGTCGGCCAGCACGAAGAGTTCGGCAAGATGCGAGATGGAGCGCGCTCCCTCCGCTGCGCCTATCATCCGGAAATGGGATTGGTGGCCATTCAGGTAAGCCATGAACACGACCCCGGTTTTATACGCATAAGTGGGGGCTTGGAAAATATGCCGCGACAAAGGGACCGTCTTGTCGAGAATCGCGCTGTACCGCGAATAGTCGCCTTCGTCCAAGGCGTGGATCGCAGCCGCCGCTGCCGGCGCGATGGCGTCGAAGATGCCGAGCAGCGCATGGCTGTAGCCGTGCTCGTCACCGCGAATCAGCTCGGGATAGTTGAAGTCGTCTCCCGTATACATCTTCACGTTGGCCGGCAGCCTCCTGCGCATTTGAATCTCTTTGCCCGCATCAAGCAGCGAAATTTTGATGCCGTCCACCTTGTCCGCATGATTATGGATAATGCGCAGGCACACGTCCATGGCAGCCTCCGTGTCCTTGAAGCCCCAATATCCGGACAGCGCAGGGTCGAACATATCGCCCAGCCAATGCAGAATAACGGGCTCTTTGACTTGGCGCAAGATCGTGCCGTACACGCGCTCGTAGTCTTCCGGGCTTGTTGCGCAAGCAGCCAAGGCGCGGCTGGCCATGAGAATGATCCGCCCGCCATGCCCTTCGATGAAGGAGCACTGCTCTTCATAGGCGGCTTCAACATCGGCAAGAGTGACCTTAGGCCCCGGCGCCAGATGGTCGGTACCCGCCCCGCAGGCAAGCCGGCCATGCACGGCGCGGCTTTCAATGATGGAACGGCGGATGAGCTCCTGAGCCCTCGGCCAATCCAGCCCCATGCCGCGCTGGGCGGTATCCATCGCTTCGGCGACGGAAAGTCCGAGCGACCACAGATATCTACGGTAGGCAAGCGTAGATTCCCAGTCGATCTGTCCGGCATGCAGCGGCTCTGTCGTCGTTAACGGATTGCATACCACATGGGCCGCGGAGTATGCGATGCGGCTCTGCAATGGCTTGCTCGGCAGCTCGAATGCGCTGCCTTTGCCCGGCTTGTAGGTCATCATCGCCCCGCCGGCGCGAGGGAGTCGAAGTTCCAGGCTCATCGGCAGCCCTCCAAATCCGGCACGTCGATCCAGCGCCGTTCTTTCCACGACAGAAGGCCAAGCTCGGCCAGCTGCGTTCCCTTCGCCCCTTCCATGAGATCCCAGCGGAATGGCGCGTCCCCGACGACATGCTTCAGGAACAGCTCCCACTGCACCTTGAAGCCATTATCGAAAATTTGGTTGTCCGGTACCGTTTCCCACTGCTCCCGGAAGCGGAAGGGGTTGGCGACATCCGGATTCCATACCGGCTTCGGCGTATTGACCCGGTGCTGCACCTTGCATTCACGTAAACCGGCGGCAGCGCTGCCCTCCGTTCCGTCCACTTGAATGTTGAGCAGATCTTCGCGGTCGACGCGCACCGCCCACGAAGAATTGACCTGCGCGATAATGCCGCCTTCCAGCTCGAACGTCCCGTATGCGGCGTCGTCCGCGGTACACGTATAGGGCTGCCCCTTCTCGTCCCATCGCTTAGGAATATGCGTGGTGCCGAGGCAGGACACCGATTTGACGTTACCGAACAGATTATCGAGCACGTAACGCCAGTGGGCAAACATATCCACGATGATGCCGCCGCCGTCTTCCTGGCGGTAATTCCAGGACGGACGCTGCCCCGCTTGCCAATCGCCCTCGAACACCCAATAGCCGAACTCGATCCTCACCGAAAGGATGCGTCCGAAGAAGCCGGAATCCACCAGCCGTTTCAGCTTGAGAACCCCCGGAAGAAACAGTTTGTCTTGCACGACGCCGTTCTTCAGACCAGCCTCATTGGCCAGCCGGGCAAGCTCCAGCGCCTCCTCCAGCGTGGACGCCGTCGGCTTCTCGCAATACAGATGCTTCCCGGCCGCAATGGCTTTGCGCATGCTTTCCGCCCGCAGCACGGTCGTCTGCGAATCGAAGTAAATTTCGTTGTTCGCATCCGCCAAGCATTCATCCAGGTTGGTGCTCCAGCGAGCGATGCCGTGCGCCGCCGCCAATGCTTTCAGCTTCGCTTCGCTGCGCCCGACCAGAATAGGGTCAGGCATGATGGTTACGCCGTTCTCCAGCTTGACGCCGCCTTGCTGCCTAATCGCCAGAATGGAACGGATCAAGTGCTGATTCGTGCCCATCCTTCCGCTTACTCCGTTCATAATGATCCCGATTTTGCGCTCGCTCATGTCCATTTACTCCCTTCGTAATTGCAAACTATTGAGTAGATTTTAGCTCAACCGAAGGGCAATAATCTTATGAAGATCGGAACGGAATTCTCAATAACGGAAACGAATTTGCGATACGAAGTGGGCGGCCAAGGCCATGGCGGAAAACGCCAGCAGCGGCATAAAGACCGTCGTCGAGCCGGCCTGCTGCAAGTAAACGCCTACTGCCAGCGGAACTACGACCGTAAACAGGTTATAGGACGCTTCAATCAGGATATTGGCCCGGACGACCGTGTCCTTGTCGGTCATCGCATTCACGTAAGAGACGGAGAAATAATAGCCGTGCCCAATCATGAGCCCGCACATGATGCTTGCCGCGAGCAGGCTGACGAACGAGTAATGGAGGAACGGCAGCACGAATGCCGCAGCCGCTCCCGCATATAGATAAGGGGCTATTTTTCGCGGGCCGAATTTGTCGCTCAGCATGGCTGCGGGAAGCTGGCCCGCAAGCGCGGACAGCGGAAACAAAGATAAGATTAACGACGTTTGCGCCTCGCTGAAGCCTCTGTCGCGGGCCTCCATCGGGAAGATGGCGGTTAAGCAGATTTCGCAAAATCCGAACAGTATGGCCGGCAGCATCGCAACCCAGATTCGTTTCAGAATGCGAAGTCTCGAAACGGAGCCTGCGTGATGATCGCTCGCCGGCAAGAACGTATTCCGGATTTGCATCACCGCGGCCAGGATGCCGACATACAGCACGACAACCGCAATTAACGGCAGCCGGACATCGACCGCTTTCAGATTCGTGAGCAGCGGCCCGGCGGTCAAACCTAAGCCGAACACGACGCCCAGCATGCTGACGAAGAACGCTTTCCTCGTCTTCAGCTCGATTCCGATCGACACCTGCGGAGGCATGAAGATCAGACTGAAGGACATGCCGAGCAGATAGCGGACGACGATCCATAACGCTATGGAATAAGGAGCCGCAATAAGCGCAAGCAGCAGCACGATCTGCAGCAGGATCCCGATCAGCATCGTACGCTGGAAACCGATTCGGCGAACGACGCGCTCCGAGAAGAAATTAACGGTCAGTCCGCCAAGCGGCAGCATCGCGGCTACGACGCCCGCAAGCGCGGACGATAGCTTCAGATCGTGCGAGATGAAGGCAAAGAGCGGAATAACCACGCCAAGATGAACGCTTGCAATGAAGCAGACAACGATGTAGATGATAAGCCGCGATTTCTCCATGCTACTTCGAACCCGCGAAAATAACGGTCCGCTCCGATGCGGACAGCGTGACGGCCCGCATCTGCCCTGCACAGCTCCATTGAATGCTGCAATTCCGGTCAGCCGTCATTACGGCATCACGCAGTTCTCCCTGCTCCCATGCCAGATCAACCGTAACGGAGCCGCGCACGCGCAGGCCTTGGGCGGAGCCGCTCCGCCATTCCGCGGGCAGCGCCGGGAGCAGCCGAACGATGCCGCCTTGCGACTGCACGAGCAGCTCGGCCATCATGGCCGTGACGCCGAAGTTGCCGTCGATTTGAAAAGGCGGATGAATATCGAACAAATTCGGCAGCACGTTATTGGCGAGCATATGCTTCACATGGAACTGCGCCTCGTCTCCCTTGAACAGCCGGGCGTAGAAGCAAGCGAGCCACGCTCGGCTCCAGCCGGTTTGTCCGCCGCCGTGCGCCAGCCGATACTCCAGCGATCTTTCGGCTGCGGCCGCCAGCTCGGGCGTCCCGTCCGGCGTAATGATGCCCGCAGGATGCAGACCGTAGAGATGGGCGATATGCCTGTGCCCCGGCTCCGGTTCGCCGAAATCCTCCATCCATTCCGCCAGCCGCCCGTCAGGGAGGATGCGCATGGGAGGCAGACGGTCCTTCGTTTGCTTGACCCGCTCCAGCCATTCCGGGCTTTCGCCGGTTACCTCTCTCATTTCGATAACGGAATCGAACAGCTCGATCAGCAGCTGGGTATCCATGGTCGGTCCCATGCAGATCGCCAGCGAACGTCCTTCTTGGTCATAGAAGCGGTTCTCCGGCGAGTTGGACGGCGCCGTGACGAGGTAGCCGGTAACGGGATCGGCACATAGAAAATGCATATAAAATTCGGTTGCTTCCCGGATGAGCGGATAGAGCTTCAGGAACAGCTCCCGATCGCCCTCGAAGCGGAAATGCTCCATGATATGGGCGCATAGCCAGCCCGTCGCGCCAGGGTAGGAGCCCCAAGAAGGGTCTTGGCCGGGGGACGTGAAGAACCACGGATTGGTCAGCGTATGGACGACCCAGCCTGGTGCCCCGTAATGAACGGCAGCCGTTTTCCTTCCCGACTCCGCCAATCGCTCGATTAGCCAAAATAAAGGCAGATGGCAGTCCGCCAAGTTGGTCATCAACGCCGGCCAATAATTCATCTGCAAATTGATGTTCAGATGCCAATCGCAATTCCAGCGCGGGTTAATATCCTTGCACCAGATGCCCTGCAGGTTAGCGGGCATCCTCCCCGGCGCCTTCGAGCTTGCGATGAGCAAATAGCGGCCGTAGCGAAAGAACAGGTTTTCCAAGCCGATGTCCGCCTGCCCCTCCGACACGAGCTGCAGCCGGGCATCGGTCGGAAGCCGGTCACCTAAGCCGGAAGAGAAGTCGATGTCGCAGCGATCGTAGAAGCTGGCGAATTCATGCTCATGCCTGTGCTTTATCTCAGTGTAATCGAACATAAGGCCGGCCCTCTCCAAATCACGCTTCGTCGATGCATCCGGGTCCTCGCCCCAGTAAGACGAACGGATGGCGGTCAGCAGAATGACTTCATCCGCGCCTATTACCTCGATCCGGCCGCGATGCAGTTCCACCGTTCCCCCGCTCGCCATGACCCGCGTACGAACGCAGAACGACAGCCCGCCATACAATACGGCCCGCAGCACCAGCTCTTGATCCTCGACCGTTAAGGTATGCGCATCTCCGCCCCGCTTCAGTGCTGCGTTCAGCGTAACGGAGCCCGGGGCCGCGCAATGAATGCGCGTCACGATCACGTCTTCCTCGGCCGGAATAAAGGTTTCGTGCGCAAACGGATGCATCCGTTCCGTAAAGCGGTAGGTATCCCGCTTATACCCGGAGCTGACGATCCCCTGTCTTAGCGCGAGCTGGCGTTCATAGCCGGCGTAGTGCTCCACCGTGCCGAAATCGAGCTCCAATTCGCCCGCCGTCTCGAACGTGCCGTAGTCAAGCCGGCTGCCTCCGACTTCAGGCGCGCCATCCCCTCTGCAGATCAAAACCTTTTTGCACAGCTCTTCCGCTTCCCAATAGTTGCGCGCAAACAGCTTCTCGCGGATTTCCTGCAAATGGGTCAGGCAGTCCGGATTATCCGCATCCTGCCTTTGACCCGAATAGATGGACTCCTCATTGAACTGAATCGTTTCCTTCTCCACGCCGCCGTAAACCATCGCTCCCAGCCGGCCATTCCCAAGCGGAAGGCTTTCGCCCCAACAGGTGGCCGGTTTGCGGTACCATAAGCGATGGTTGCTCTGGCGATCCTCCAGCTTCTCGTTCATCGTTCGCGCTCTCCTTCGGTCATCTTGTATGGGCAGGCGTGCACGCCAGCTTAAATTCGCGGCGGTACTCGATCCGCTCGCCGGGCTGCAATTCTATGCTATTGAACGATTCCACGCTGAGCGCATGGGGACATCCCCATACGGCTACCTTGGAAGGCACGAACCAGTCGATTTCCAGGAAGCCGCCGATGTCCTCATAATGGATGCAGAGTTCAAATACGTCGTCATCCCCGGCAGCCGGCTCCGCCCGAAAATAGAAGGGCTCCTTCGGAGCATCCGTAAATCGAAGCTGTCCGTCAGCTTCTTGTATGAAAGGAGGCAGCCTATCGGAATCCACGGCCGCGTCCATTTGAAACGAATATCCGGACCCGATCGGCTGCTGCTGAATGGCGATGAAATTATGGACGTACTCCTCGGTATGGATCGTTTTGGAGCCCAGGTTAACGAGCGTATAGTCGATGACAACGCCATCACCGGTCAGCGTAAACGTTCGCGAGATCCGCAGTCGGCGGCCGTCCGCTTCTTGGCCGTCCGAACTCAGGGTAACCGATGCCGGGCCATGCTGCACCACCTCGAACGCATCCGGAAGACACTCATATTGCTTGTGGAAAATATAGCTTTCCGACTCCTTCTTCAATAAGCCGACGCCGGGTTTGACGAACCAGTCTCCGATCTCGGTTTCCTCGAAGCCCAACGGGGCAAACTCGGAGCAGAGTCCGGCGCCGCCGGTTCCGATCGGCCGATCCGGAAACTCATGGGCAGCAAACGAGATCTCATTGCAGCTAATGGCATACAGATAAGCGGAACGGTCGAATCGCGTACCCTTATAGTGCTCTCCCGGTGTATCCAGCCGTACCTCGATCTGGTCATTCGATAATCGGATCATGCGCCGCCTCTCACCTCGATTCCTTCGCTTGTGCCGTATAGCGTTTCGAGATTCCGTACGAGCTCGCCTTCAGCGTTCAGCTTCTGCCTGTAGATGCCCCAGCCCTTGGAATGGCTGAAGAAGCAGGAGAAGTCCGCTTGGTTCACCTTCGGGTCGAAGCCGATCCAGCCATTGCCGAGATCGTAGCGGTAGCCGGATAACGAAGTCAGCAGCATCCAGCTAGCCATCGATCGCACGTAATGGCTGCCGGTTTCCGTTTCGTCGAACGGATTGCGGTGCCTGCCGTCGTAGCGGTCCCGAATGGCCCGGACAATTTCGATGCCTTCCTCCACATAGCCTTCCTCGATCAGATGAGACGCCGCTTGATATTCGACGCCCGTCCAAACCTCGTCGCTGTAGATGAACGGCTGGCGCGGCCTGCCGCCCTGCGGCCAGCTGCAGAGCACCAGGCCGCGTTCGCCGGGAAGCGCGTAGGAACGCTGTACATTCAAATGGGTGCTCATATCGGCTTTAAAGTTATGGCGGTAGACCGCGTGAATGGCTTTCTTGACATGCTCTTCCGGCAAAATATAGCCAAGCCCCGTTAAATGGGCGAGCATCTGGCCGAATACTTGATCGGATAAACAACCCTCGCCATACTGGTACAAATAATCGTCGGCGTTGGCGATCGACTGAACGTAACCTTCCCCGTTCCACAGCCATTCGTCCATTCGGCGAGAGCCCTGCGCGAAAGCTTGCTCGTACCGCTCCGCCAGCTGTTGGTCTCCCATGCTGCGGGCCATCTCCGAGGCGGCTTTTAACGCCGTAAAGAACAAGGAGTTCACGAGCGAATTCGGTCCGTAAAATTCGATGTCGTACGTGTTATGCTGTTCGCTGTCGAGCACGAAGTCCCCATCGGAATCCCAATACTTGAACGCGAATTCAAGCGCCTGAACCGCTTTGGGCCAGAGCCCGGCAAGAAGGCCGCTGTCGCCCGACAGCTTCCAATCGCGGTACAACCGGATGATTACGCCTAACTGGCCGTCAGCCGCGGGATGGTAGTCCCACTTCGGCAGGCCGAAGACCTGATGCGTGCGGAACGCCATTCTGCCTTCCTCGTCGGTTTCGAGCAGCAGCTCCGTTCTCCGCAGCGAATGCTCCAGCTCGGGATATAAGAAGGCAGCCGTCTGGGCGTAGTTCCAAACATGCGTGCAGCTCCCCTCGCAGCAGCCCTCCGATGCGAAGCAGCCCTCCCACGTGAGGAACGTGCCATCCTCCAGAACGAAGCAGGTCGGGCTGCGCAGCACGGTAATGTTGCTGGCAATCGCGTCAATGGATTCGCCCGGCAGCGTAGAGCCGTATAGCGCCTCGGCAAACGCGCTTGAGTAAAGCGCCAGCCGCTGCCGCTCCTTATAGAAATACGAAGCGACCTCCCAGGCGTCGGCAAACGACTTGGCATAGTGGTTTCTTACAACCGCAGGCGTCCCGTCTTCATTCGTAACCGGCCAATCCGAGCCCCAGCCCTTGCTCCGGTTCGGATAATGCCAGGCCATCACGAACTCGAAGGCTTCCTCCGCATGAGGCTCAATCGTTTTATAGAGGCCAAGCGAACCGATATATTCCTCCCTTTCGGGCGGAAGCTGCTTGGCCGAGTATTCGGGCTCCGGCTCCAGCCGGCCGTCCTCGCTCAAATCCCGCCAAAATTGCTCCAGACCGTCCCAATTGCCGCGATTCAGCCACTTGCGGGTATACGTAACCTGCCGTTCTCCCGTAACTAAGCAGAGAGAGCCTTTGTGGTGATGCGAATCGGGCAGCTCCGTATAGTACCAAAGCCCGCTGAATCGCTGCTCCGAATCCGTTCTGAATTCGCTGATACCGGGTGCGGCATAGCGGATGGACTCCCATCGTTCCTTCTCGAAATGCGCCGCTCCCGCCACGTTCGGCAAATTGCCGGTCACCGTTACTTCAACCGGCTCATTGCCATGATTGATGACCTTATAGCGAATCGAAAAGCACGGCAGCGATGAGTCTTTCAAATTGAGCGGAATAAATGGGGGATATGCCTCAAGAGCCACCTTGACAGGCAGCTCCGGATCTTCGAATTCAACATGGACATAAGGATAATTCGCCCACAGCTGCGCGGATTTCAGCCGCGGCAGCCCTGCCGCTTCTTTTGTCCAATAGCCGTGCGTGCGGGTGAAAGGAGGCTTCAGCTCGCTCTCCAGCACGCGGGTCACGACCTTCCCCTTGGCGTCCTTGATATAGATGGTAAAGAAGAAATAGGGAAGCACGTTCCCTTTCCCCGGCTTGTTAAACAGCTCCGCATCCTTGAATTGGCCGCGCGAGCCGATCGAGATGTTGCCCGTTCCGATTCCGCCTAGCAGAAAAGCCGTCTCTGTCGCCTGATCCGAAAAAACGCGTCTATACATCAATAAACTCCCCTTGCCGCTCAGCTGATTCTCTTGCTCCCAGAATGACCCGAAGCGCTCTTGCTTCCGTTTCCACGGGCAGGAGCGCTATGGATTGACCGCTGACTTCCATAATAAACGAATGAAAATGGGACAGCCGTCTATCCGGCGAAGGCTCGATATTCGCGATGCCTTCATCATTCACGATGCGGACCTGCCGGCCGCCGTCCAAGCACTCGATATAACCCTTTGTACCGAAGATCCGCAGCTGGTCGTTTCCCCAAACCCCCGAGCCGGATCGGTTCAAGTAGTTCATCGACGCTTGGGCAATGCCGCCGTTCTCCAACCGCATATGCAGGCTTGCGGCCATATGCAGCCCGCCATGCGACACCGGGTTGCCCGCCTTGGTTTGCAGTGCGGATACCGCCTGGATCCGCTGCAGCGCGACCTGCTCGACCCATCGTACGGCGTGGATGCCGACCTGCAGCAGCAAGCCGCCGTCGATCCGTTCATCCTGCGGTCTCCAGTCCGCATATGGATACGATTTCTGCGCGGACACTTGTATGACTTGGCCGATCATGCCCGATGCAACCAGCTCTCTAATCTCGTCATAGGGCGACTCGTACGCGGTCGAAGCCATCTCGCGCAGCCGCAGCCGTTTGGATGCCGCCAGCTCCAGCAGCTCGTTCAGCTGCGTTTCCTCCATAACGAGCGGCTTCTCCGCATAAACATGTTTGCCGGCCATCAGCGCATCTTTAATGTCATGAAATTGCGTACCGCGAAGCGGCGAGCAGATGGAGATCACGTCGATATCATCGCGGTCTAAGAGCTGCTCCAGCCTGTCATAGCGGGCAGCTCCCCCTTCGTCGAACGTCGTCTGCCCGGCCGGAATGCAGCATATCGCCGCCAGCTCCGCCTCCGGGATATCGGAAAGCTGAGCGCCTACTTGATGACCGTTATGGCCGTACAACGCAACTCTGACCTTCTTCATCCCCGAATCACTCCCGCATCGCCGGCTTGCCGCTTCATCTGCTCGATAATCCGAATGCCGGCCACGATATCCGCATCGTAGGAGAGCGGATCCGTCCGTTCGCCTCGTACCGTTCTGTAGAACACATCCCACTGGTAACCTTCGGCCGATTCCGCTTCATACGCATCCGTCACTTGACGGCCGTCCTGAACGGCCACCACTTCCAGCCGGTTCAGCTTTTCTCCGCCGTCGTTCAGCCGAGGTCCGATGTTTCGGTAAACCGTGCCGCGCTCGAAATTGAGCGTGAACGCGCATTTGTAATACTGCTGGTCGTCTATGCAGAACGACGCGAACACGTTGCCGAGCGCACCGTTCTTGAACAAGAGATTCAATTGCGCGTTATCGGCCGTCGGTCGTCCCGTAAAGATGCGCGATTGCTGCACGCTGGCTTCCTCGATATCGCCGAAGAAACGGACAAGGTCATTGATTAAGTATATGCCCAGCCGGAAGATAGGCGCAGCCGGGCATTGCGCCGGATCATCATACCAGGAGCCGTTCGGCTGTTCGCGATAGGAGCAGGTCGTCTCCGCCCGGAAGGCAATCGGCCTGCCTAAGTCATAGCGCTCCTTCCACAATTGCACTTGGGCCAGATCGCCTTGAAGCTCGGGAGACGGTGAATTCAATTGCACCGTTAGACCGAGCGAACGGGCTTTCTCCAGTACGCGCCGCGCTTTCTCGCTGTCGATCTCGAACGGCTTCGTCGTCATGACATGCTTGCCCGCATCGAGAACGCGTTCGATCAGTTCGGCCCGGCCGATCGGGCCGGAGAACAAAGCGACTGCTTCAAAGTCCGCATCCGTGGCTGCAAGCAAATCGTCCAGCGAGCTGTAATGCGGAACCGACAGCTTGCTTCCCCATTCCGCCGCCTTCTGCTGCTGAATATCGCACACTGCGGCGATCTCGACATAAGCCTTGCCGAAGTCGGACAAGAGCTCGTTCTCAATCATCCACGACCCAAAGTTAAGCCCGACAACGGCCAGCCGAATTCGGTTCATACCGGGCTCACCTTCGTTTCTTGCGGAATGAGGGTAACGCTTGAGGCGTCACCATAAAGGACGTCGATGCGCTCGGAGATGCTTCCGTCTTTGCCCTTCTGTCGCGTATACGTCCCCCATGCTTTGCCTGTCGAGAAGAAGCATTCGAACCGGTCCAGCTCGATCGCAGGCCGGAACGAAACAACGCCTCGGACCATGTCAAAGGCAAAACCCGCCAGCGCCGCGAATACGCCGTAGCTCGCCATCGACCGGGCGTAATGATGCCCGCACTCCACCTCGTTCCACGGATTGCGGCGAACGCCGTCATGCCGGTCGCGTGCCGCCTTGACGAGCGTTAACCCTTCTTTAACGAAGCCTTCATAGATGAGATGAGTCGCCACCTGGTATTCGACGCCCGGCCATACCTCGTCGGAATATGGGAAAGGAAACCGCGTTCTGCCCCCTTCCGGCCAGGAGCACATTAACAATCCGCTCTCCTCATTCAATACATAAGTGCGCTGCGTATTATGGTGGTTTTTAAAGGAAGGCAAGAAATTATGCGTGAAAATAGCGTGCACCGCTTGCTTCACATGAGCTTCCGGCAGCACGTAGCCGAGTCCGCACAGGTGCGCAAGCGTCTGACCGAATAATTGATCGGACAAGCAGCCTATTCCGTACTGGTAGCGGTACTCGTCTACATCATCCATTTGCTGAATATAGTAGCTTCCGTTCCAAAGCATCTCATCCATGGCCGCGCTGCCGCGTTTAAAGTAAAGCTCGTAGCCGGCCGCGCTTTGCTCGTCGCCCATGAAGCGCGCCATCTCGGCTCCGGCCTTCAGCGCCGCATAGAACAAAGAGCTTACCAGCGAATTATGGCCTTTAAACATAATATCGTAGGTCACGAATTGATCGCTGTCCGCGACGCAGTCCCCATCCTGATCCCATGTCCGGATCGAATAGTCCAGCGCCCGCTTGACGGACGGCCACAGTTCCCGCAGAAACTCATGATCGCCGCTGAATTTCCACTCCCGGTAAAACCGCACGATCGTGCCCAGCTGTCCGTCGGCCGCCGGAACATGGCCATGCGCGCCCATATTCCAAACCTTGTAGCTTCGGAAGTTCATTTTGCCGTCTTCCTCGGATTCCAGCGTAAACTCCAGCCGCCGCATGGACTGCTCCAGCTCGGGAAACAAGTAAGCGACCGTTTGCGCGTAATTCCATACATGCGAGCAGTTCCCCTCGCAGCAGCCGTCATCGTCGAAGCAGCCTTCGAAGGCCATCAACGTGCCGTCCTCCAGACGGAAGCACGTATTGCTGCGCAACACCGTGATGTTGGCCGAAACGGCATCCAGCACATAGCTCGGCATCGTCGAACCAAAGAACGATCGATGGAACAGCCGCGTCTGGCCTTCAAGCCGTTCAAGCTGCGTAAGCGTGTATTCCCCGGCCTCCCAGGCGTCCGAGAACTTGGTGGCGTAGTGGTTTTTAATAGACGGATAAGGCTGACCCTCCGGCGGGCAGCAGCCGAAGTCGGGCGTGCACTTGCCTCTGACCGCGGTGTCGTACATTCGCTTCGTCCAGCTCTTCACCCGATGCGGGAAATGCCAGCCGATCAGAAATTGGAAGGTGCGTTCTTCCCCCGCAGGGATCGTCTTATGGACGGCAAGAGAACCGATATTGCCCGGCTCGGACGTATCCACTTCCTTCTGCGTGTAGGCCGATTCCGGCTCCAGCCTGCCGTCGTCCCGGAAATCGTCCCAGAAATCCTGCAGGCCGTCCCACCAGCCGTCATTCAACCAAGCGCGTTTATAGCTCACATCCTGCTCATCCGTCATCAAAGCCATCGTACCGTAGTAGAAGTCATCCTCTTGCAGCGTTTCCGGGCGATAAAACAAGCCTTTGACCTTATCCCCGTCCCGATACTCGTTATGCGGACGGTCGGCCGCTTGGTAATAGTCCCATGTGTGCCGGTCATAGCCTTTCAGCGATGCGAAATTCGCCAGCGAGCCAACGACGGAAACGTTCAGCGCATGCCCGGAGGTATTCTTCACCTTATAGCGGATAACGCCTGCCGGGATGCCGGAGTCATCCGCATTCAGCGGAATCAAAGGATTGAAGCTTTCCATCGTCACTTCGATCGGGAGCTCGTCATCGAACAACCGAACCTGGACGAAAGGATACTCTCCTTTCAGCTCCGAACGCTGAAACCGCGGAATCCCGCCTACTTTATAATCCACGAAGCCATGCGAGCCATCATATGGAGGCAGGATCTGCCCTTCCAGCACTTTGGATACGGCGGCAGAAGCCGGAGCCCCTTCCTCTTGAACGCGTATCGCGAAGAACGTATTGGGCAAATAATTCCCTTTGCCTGCTCCGTTAAAGATTTCCCAGTCCTTCAGCTGTCCCCGCTGGCCGACGGTAAAGGTTCCCGTACCGATTCCCCCGACCAGAAACCCGGCCAAAGCCGCTTGAGGACCGTAGCTTCGCTGCGGTCCGAAATCCAGCAATCGATCATCCGTAAATACGTTCGACACTCGTATCATCTCCCTAGAAATTCAGCTCCGCGCAAGCGAAGGATGGCTGCTGATAGTCGATAATCGGTTGATCCGGCATATAGGCCAGCACCTCGCCGCGCGCGGACACGATGCTGCCCGAGCCGCCGTGATACCGGCTGCGCCCGTCGAAGCCCCCCATATTGACGGCTAGCACGGCCCTCTTATTTTGCAAGCATTCGATGGCGCCGCTCTGGGGGAAGCTGTTTCGCTGGAGCATCTCCTTATACTTCCGGATGCCCTCTTCCGTCTCCAGCTCGGCGGCCGACAGCCGCTGGCTGCGCTCGCCGCCCGCTCCGACAGGCAGCATGACCAGTTCGACGCCTTCTCTCCGGAGAATGGCGTTTAGGTCCCGGACGCCCAAGTCCGCGCAAATGACAATCGCGCAATGAACGCCATTAATCGTAAATGTCATGAAATGCTCCATGCCGGGCGGCACGTGGCCGATTTCCTCGGTATCGTCATAATACAGCGCGACGCCCGGCTCCAGCGGCGCTTCGGCCGGCGTTGCGCGATGCTTGCGCTGCGAGACAAACCGGCCGTCCGGATAGACCGCGTAATGGGCGATATGCAGCCTTCCGCCATTGTTTTCCACGTAGCCGGCCGTGACGACCACGCCTGCGTCGCCGGCAATTCGAGCCAGCGATTCATAGATTCGGCCTTCTCCCGGCACCTCTGCAAGCGCCAGAACCTCCGGGTAACCGCCATAGCCGGTAGCGCTCATCTCCGGCGTCACTAGAAAATGACAGCCGTTCCATTGCGCCCGCTCGGCCAAGTCTGCGATTTGTGCCAGGTTGTCGTTTAAGAAGCCGGGCTTCGAGCAGGTGGAGCCGATGGCGGCGCGTATGGACTTAGCCATTGGACAGCACTCCCATCGCTTTAACCGCTTCGACCCGCGTACACCACTCGTCATAGGCCGCCGCTTCCTTACAGTAAGGGAGGCTGCTTGGGCCGCCCACCTTCCCAAGCGCCCGTACCGCAGCCGCTTTCACCGTCGCATCCTGATTGGCATCCTGAATGTAGCCGTGCAGCTTGTCGATTAGCCGTTCATTAGCCTCTCCGATGCTATAGATGGCGAACAGAACCGCCTGCTTGACCCGGCCCCTCGTTTTCCACGCTTCCTGCGTGGCTTCATCGGCCGGCACGGGGAAGACCACTTGAAACGGCTTCACCTGCTCGGCCAAGCTCGTGTCGCCATCCACGCCCACAAATTCGGTTACCGGCTGCGTGAACAACGGACGGGCATCCTCGATCGCCAGCATCTCTTCAAGCGCGTCTATGTAATCTGCATCCTGCCGTTCTCCGATGGCAACCGCGGCCGCGAACCGGACTCTCCACTCCGGATCTACGGCCAGCCTCTTCAATTCATCGGAACTGCACGTGAAACAAGCTTCCATTTGCTCGTAGCAGCTACTCATCTCCTATTCCCCCATCCGCTTGTAAGGCCAGCGGTACTCCTTCTGATTCGTCGTGACCGCAATCTCCGAACCGTCGAATGTCGCGCCAAGCACGATCTCTTCCTCGCACGGATAGCAGACGGCAACGCCGCCGTTTAGGCCCATGGTTCCGTCCCCTTTGCCTTCATAATGACTGATCGGCACGTCGCAGCGGATAATCACTTCAACCTGCTGCCGCTCCTCAAGCTGCTGCGGCACGGCAATCGTCGGCGCGAGCAGCAGGGACTGATACCCGGAAAGTTCGATCTCGTGTCCATCGATCCAGCATTTCGGATTGTGCATCCCTCTCGGCAGCTGAAGCCACGCTTTGCCCGGCTGCTTCCGGACGGTCTTCGAATACCACCACCGTTTCACAATGGGCAGCGGACACTCCATGTATGCGGGTAATTGAAACGGCACGACGGCTTCGGGCGAGGCGAGCTTTATCCGTGCTTCCTCCACATCGAGCGTCTCCGACGGATCATGGATGACTTGCCAATCCGCCTCGAATTCTTCGGCTTTAAACGCCCGGGACATGAAGGCGATAAACAACCGGCTGCCCGATTCTCCATTGAAATCGACAAGCAGCGTTTCCGGGTCCATTGGATAGTAATAGATAGCGCCTTTGATCGATTCCGATTTCACCGTCGTTTGTCCGGCCAAATCGATCAAATGCAGGGTTACGCCCTCGGACGTTCGAATCTTGAATCCGAGCCCGGTATCGACGGCACCCGGCCTGAGTACAAAACGCGACGTGAATGTATGCGTCCCGCCGAATGAGGCCAGATCCTCGATGATAAAGAAGCGGTCCGCGCCGACCGAGCTGCGCCGGCGTACTTGAATGGCATCCTCAAAACGTTCCCGGTACAACGCTGTGACATCGGCCCCTATCCCGTCCTGCAGCTCATCCGGCCGCAGCGGAAAGTGCTGCGGGTACGACTCGTTCGCCCGCAGACCTTCCCATCCGTCGACAAGCAGGATGGAGTGGGCGCCGCCGCAGCCGTCCCCATAGTTGTAGCGCGTGATCTCGCCGACGCTGTGAACCGTCTCGCGCCACGTGTCGCTGAATTGAAACCGCGGACTGTTCACGATCGCGCCGTCCAGCGTTAACGGGACCCCATACGCATTCAGCAGGACGGCGTTCGGGTTCACATGCGAGCGGGTCGGAATGACCGGCTCGGATTCGTCCCACATCTGCATGAGATAGAAATCGTTCCCCTGTGCCGTCAATACGCCGCCGACATCCGGCTCGAACCAAGCGAAGCTGATGTTCTCCGCCAGCATTTCATCTTCCGGCCACCAGATAAAGCTCCAGACCAAATCATCGTAAGCCCAGCCGACGCCGATGTCATACGACCACACGGCGTCCTTAAGCAGGATACGCTTGTACAATTCATCGCCGGTTTGGCGCAGCGCATAGGCGATCGGAGCACGGACGCCGTATTGGTAACCGTAATTGTCCCAAGGAAGAAGCAGCCCGCCGGGCATCCACTCCCTTGCCGTCATGCGGAGGATCTGCTCCGGCGTGATATCATTCGGCGCGAACGGCTTCCAAAACAAGTCCCTCTCGCCGGTCAGAAGATCCAGCAGCTCGATGACCAACGGGATGGCTGGCCCGATTACGCAGTCCATGTAAGAGCTGCCCTCTCCGGTATAGCCGGAGGCAGGAATGCCGCCGATAATGCCGGGCAAGCGTCTGAGCCCTTCCTCCAGCATTTTTTCCGCCATCCTGGACGGCTTCTCCCCCGCCGCAAACAGGTAGCCGATCATGACGGTCGAGAGGCATAGCGACAGCGTCTGGTTATCGATGCATTCCGGCTCCGGCTTCGTGCGCAAGCCAAAGAAGAAGTTGGTGAAATGATAGCTGATTAAGGTCTCCCGGATTTCCGTCTCCTCGTCTTTGCTGAACGCGCCGATGGTGCAGAGCCACTGAAAGTACATCGACCACTTCGCATGCGGAAAGGCAAAGCACCAGAAATGGTACTGAAGGCCGGATGAGAAGCTCATCGGCTCCAGCTTGGCCACATAATCGAGCAGCACCTTCTTGGCACGCCGGATGTCCTCCGCATCCTCGGTCATTAACGCGACGAAAGGCGTAAACCACGGAAATTGATCCGGCGCGGTCCTCGCGCAGTTCTTGATCAACGTCCACAGCTTGCCATCCTGACGGTTCATATCAGAGGAACGTTCCCGTTCAATCACTCGCTCGCGCAGGCGGTCTAAATCATGTATTAAAAAAGGGGCTTCCTTGTTCATCGCGTCCTCCATCTCCGTTACATCTTCACCGAGCCTGACGTCAGGCCGTCAATGAAATGCCGCATCGTAAAAATAAAGAGTATCAACAGCGGAATGCATGCCAGCGTATAGCCTGCCGTCAGGACGCCCAGCTGTCCTTTGTACAGCGTCGCCAGGCGAGCCAAGCCAAGCGTAATCGGATACAGCGCGGTATTCGTCGGAATCGTAACGAGCGGCCAGATGTAATCGTTCCAAATAAACGTGAACACGTTGATGGACATCAATACGACCATCGCTCTCATCAACGGAAAGGCAAGCTCGCTGAAGATCTTCCACTCTTTCGCTCCGTCGATCCGCATCGACTCGAAGAGCTCCTTCGGCTGCTGCTCGATGAAGGTACGCATGACGAACACCCAGAACGGCATGGTCGTACCGGCGCAGAACAAGATGACCGGCAGATAGGTGTCCAGAATCCCCAAATGCAAGGCCAGCTTGTACGACGGGATCAAATTCGCAACGCCGGGAATCAGCATCTTCAAGAAGAAGATAGCAAACAGCAAGTTTTTGAACGGAAAGCGGAGACGCGCAAACGCGTATCCGGCCAACGAAGCCAAGAACACGGACAGCACGACCGAGATGATGGCCATCATAAAGCTGTTGCCGACCAGCGGCCATATTTCGCGAAAGGCTTTCGCATAATTGTCGTAATGGAACGGACTTTTGATTTTGAACAATTCGAAAATGATCTGCTTTTGCGTTTTTAGCGACATTTGCAGCATGAGGAGAAAAGGAAAGAAGAGTAAGATGCAGGTAATAATGAGCGTCGCATGCTTCAGCAGCTCCGCCCAGCCAAGCCTTCTCAGGAAGGGCTTCGTTGTCGCATGTTCCATAGCGTTAGTCCTCCTTGCTCTTGATGAATTTAATCGATACCCAAGAAAGCAGAAGGCTTACCGCGAATAGAACGATGCTGATTGCGGCCGCGTCCCCGTACCGTTGGGACTTGAATGCCAGCTGATACATATAGAGCCCCGGCACGAGCGTGGAGAAAGCCGGCCCGCCGTTTGTCATGATCATTTGCAGCGTATAACCGGTAACGCCCGCCGTAATCGCTCCGATCAAGTTCAGTTTGAATTGTCCGAGAATAAGCGGAAACTCGAGCGCGAAGAACTTTTTCACCGGGCCGACGCCATCCAGCTCGGATACCTCCCAGATCGAGGAATCCACGGCCTGTAGCCCGCCGATATAGATCAGCACGGCGCCCGTCGTGACCCATGGGAAGCCCATGAAGAGCAGCGACCAGATCGCGAGGTCCGCGTCGCCCAGCCAAACCCCGCGGAGCGATTCCAAGCCAATCAGCTTCAAAAACTGGTTCAGGAAGCCGAACTGCGGATTGTAGATGTACTGCCACATGAGAAGGCCGACGATAAACGGAATGACCATCGGAATGCAGAAAAGGACCCGATAGACGTATTTCGCTTTGCTGTTCCGCACGCGGAACAGCACAACGCTCGCAATGATGGTCGGAAACATGAGCACCAAGCCGCCGATCACGAAGATCGTCATGTTCTTCATCGACTTCAGGAACAACTCGTCATGCGCAAACAAATCGATAAAATTTTGAATGCCGACGAAGATCGGCGTATCATAGCCGTTCCAATCGTAGAAGGCCATGAGCACGCCGTCAAAGGTCGGGTACCAGTCGAACAGGATGCAAAAAAAGGCCGCCGGCAGCACGAAAAGCAATCCCATTGCCGTTTCGGTCCGATTCTTCCCTCGTTGGAAGTAGTCAGAGAGTTTCATCTTCGGTTTGCGCGTCGTTATCAAGAAAAAAGCCCCTTTTTACGGGAAAAATCCGGATCCGCAAGCTTCCGAATTTTTCCCGTTTCAATATTCACTTCATGTTCTTGTTAGATCGGCGTTCCTTATTTGCCCGCTTTAACAGCTTCCGCGTAGAGCACTTTAGCGATTTTCAACGTCTTAATATCGTTATCCAGCGCTTGCTTCAGCGCGTCATCTTGAGCGGCCTTTAACGACTCTTCCTTCGCGGCGATTTGCGCCTGAATGGCGTCAGGTTCCGCCGAATACCAGTCGACGACATTCTTCTTCGCGTCTTTTGCCGTAGCTTCAATTAATTGCTGAACCGTCTTCTTGCCTTGGACATATTCTTGAACATAGCCAGGCCACGTGCCGCCGGCCCATTCAATAATCATGTGGCCATAGATTTCATTGCTTGTTTTATCCGCTTCAAGCGGGAACACCCAGCCCATCAGCTCTTCCGGGTTCTTTACGTCTTTGGTAGGCGAGAACGAGTTGGCGATTTCGACGTACTTGTTTTGCTCATCCTTGCTTGTAAAGAATTGCAGGAAGTCCGCAACGGCAGCAAGACGATCAGGGTCATTGCCCGCTTTCTTCTTGTTCACGCCGAAGCCGTCTTTATACTGGCCGTCCGCTTTCGGGAACTTGCCTGTCGCGAACTGCGTGTTTTCCTTCGTCAGCAGCGGCGGCAGGAACACGTCGAATTCGAACATGCCTTCCGTATTGGTTTCGATATCCTTCTTGCTTCCGATGTGCGCCTGCATCATCGCGACGCGTCCCGTGTAGAACAGCTGCGACGATTCCGCCGAAGACTGCTGCTCGAAGCCAGCCTGATACAAGCCGTGAACCTCGCTGTACAGACGCATCATGTCATCGTAGTACTTTTGCATGTCGCCCTTATAGTCCAGCCAGCCATGCGTGATCGCATAGGAGATTTTGGACCACAGCAGCGAATCCCCTTGCACGTAAGCCGCATTCGGATCCAGGCCTTGTCCCTCTGCGCCGAAATCAACCTTGGCAAACTGGTCGTCGAACAGATCCGCGCCGAATTGTCCCCCGATCATGCTGAGCGCCCAGCCATAGTGCTCGCTGTCGGATGCCATCGCCGTGAAATCGGAGTCGACGTTCTTCTTGCCCCATTCCTGCACGAGCTTGGCGTTCGCTATGAAATCGCTCCAGGTCCACGTCTTCGGATCGCTTGTAATGCCCGCTTGCTGGAAGTAATCTTTGTTGTACACGATCGGCTGAGCGACATAGTAGTTCGGGTTCGTATCGCTCGGCACGAACAGAACGGCGCCGAACTTATTGGACGCTTTCGCCGAGGTGAACGCGTTCTTTTCCCCGATAAACGTATCGTACCAAGTCGCTTCGCCCGCATAGGCCGATTTCTTCTCCATAAGCGGACCCAAATCAACCAATTTGTCCATGTTCTTGATCTGGTCGATCATCCAAGGCTGCAGCTGCGCGATATCGATCGCCGTATCGCTGTCCAGCTCCAGGTTGGCGTTCAGCTTGTCGATATACCCATCGAGCGGCTGCTCAACGAACTCGACCTTAATCTCGGGGTGTACTTTCATATAGTCATCGGCAATCGCCCGATAACCTTTACCGAAGGAGCTTTCTTCACCGAACTGCCAGGTCATGATGCGAATGGTCATGTCCTTGAACTTAGGCTGCTCCTCGGCCGGAGCTGCGGCATCTTCCGTATTGGCGGGCGTATTGGCAGACTCTTGTTGATTCGCAGCGGTTTGATCCGTTTTGTTATTGGATCCGCTTTCATTATTGGAACAAGCAGATAAAACGGCGACGATGAACATCATGACAACAGCCAGCAGACTAACAGCTTTTTTGGTGGTCATTTCCAGATCTCCCCTTACCGTATTTGTATATAGTCATAGTTTAGCTTGGCGCGGTAGGTACGTCTTATCATTTCGAGAACTCGTTTCGCGATTCTGGAACCTTCTGCTTCGATCTTCATCGGTATCAAACATTTGGCGGAAATGGTTAGGGGACATGTTCACGATATTTTTGAAATTCCGGTAAAAGGTCGACAGCGTTTCGTACCCCACCTCGAATACGATGGATACGATATCTTTATCGGTCTCGACGAGCATTTTCTTCGCCGCCTCGACCCGGATTTCCGATAAATATTGCGTTGGGGTAATGCCATAACGGGTTTTGAAAATATCATTCACGTAACGAACGGTAATGCCGAGCTTCTCGGCGATATCCTCGGTGCTCAATTTCTCGAAGTAGTGGGTGTCCATATAATTGCGAATTCGTTCCGCACGCAAATAATTCGAGTCGGTCACGTCGGATGACTGCCTGCTTCTCGCTAAAATCAGCAGCAGCTCCTGCAAATAAAGCTTAGTGGCGATTTCATACATGGGGTGTTGGAGTTGATGCTCGAACAGCATTTTGCGAAGCAGCTGCCTGATCTCGCTTCCGGCAAGCGGATTGACCTCAAGGAGCGAGGATGAAGGGAACTGGACGGAAAGCAGCTCGTCCAGCGTACGGTCCTGCAGCATGGCACCGTCAAACGCGAGTACAAGCGTCGTCAGCCTGCTTTCCGAAACAATGGCGTGATTGCAATGGGGTACGATAAATACGGCCTTGTCTTTCGACAAACGATATTTCTTCTGGTCAAGCGTTGCGGTGCCTTCGCCTTCCAGCACGTACAACAGCTGGTGAACGCGATGGTAATGCGGCTCGACAATGCTTCCGCTTTGGTGCTTGCTCTCATATAGATGCAGCCCATGGCTTGGCATATCGATCGGCTTAAAGATCATCCGTTATCCTCCTCGTTCATGCATACGCTTACAATACACTTCTGCGGCAAGCAACATCCTGCGGTAGTACCGGATTTTTCTCAGGATAACATCACTTGTCCCCCTTAACAATAATTAAATCGTCATATTGTAAACAATATTAATTTATTTTTCGTTAAAAAGGGAGTATTTGGGATATCTAGTATTTTTGGTCATATATCTGCGGTTGTTGTCGATTTGTATCGCGTGAGTGACAGCTATATAATCCACTTGTAGACTAATTTCGCCGCTGTATCATGATTAGGAGGTCATTCCATGACTCATTCCATACTGGTTCCATTATCCGTGCTGGACCTTGCCCCCGTCGTCGAGGGTGGGACGCCGGGCGACGCTTTCCGAAACACGCTTGAGCTTGCGCAGCTTGCCGAGCGGTCGGGCTACAACCGCTACTGGCTGGCGGAGCATCATAATATGGCGGGTATCGCGAGCTCCGCGACGTCGGTCGTCATCGGCTACGTCGCCGGCGGCACGAAGCGGATTCGCGTCGGCTCGGGCGGCATCATGCTGCCGAACCATGCGCCGCTCGTCATCGCCGAGCAGTTCGGCACGCTGGAGTCGATGTTTCCCGGCCGCATCGATCTCGGCCTTGGCCGGGCTCCTGGCTCCGACCAGACGACGGCCCGCGCGCTGCGGCGCGATTTGGCGACGCACGGGCAGGACTTTCCCGAGCTGTTGGCCGAGCTGCGCGCCTTCTTCCATCCGCCGGCCGATGCGGTCCGTCCCGTTCGCGCCACGCCCGGCGAGGGCTTAAACATTCCGATCTGGCTGCTCGGGTCGAGCGGCTTCAGCGCGAAGCTGGCAGGCGAGCTCGGCTTGCCGTTCTCTTTCGCGAGCCATTTTGCGCCGGAGTACTTGATGCCGGCGATTCACTTGTACCGCAGCAATTTCCGCCCGTCCGATGCGCTTGCGAAGCCTTACGTGATGATCGGCATCAATATCGTCGCCGCGGACACCGACGAGGAAGCCCGCTGGCTGGCGACATCGCAGCAGCAGCAGTTTCTCAGCCTCATCCGCGGCAATCCGGGCAAGCTGAAGCCGCCGGTCGACGATATGGATGAGCTATGGTTGCCGCATGAGCGGGAGGCGCTGCAGTCCAAGTTCAAATACGCCATTGCGGGAAGCAAGGCGACCATTGCCGCCCGCTTGCAGGAGATTCGCAGCGAAACGATGGCCGATGAGCTCATCGTGACGTCGCAGATTTACGATCATGCGGCGCGTCTGAGGTCGTATGAAATCTTGGCGGAAGCCGCCGGATTAGGCGGCAGCTCAGCGAGTTAAAAACCGCCCTTTGCATGGCCTTCTCGCGGCCAGGCAAAGGGCGGTTTTTTGCGTGACGCAGCTAACAAATCGTATAACGCTTATTTGCGCATGAAACGCGAATTCTCGATGTTAACGAACCGTAGAAGCGTTATTACAGACTCGGCGGGCATTTCTGGCGGGATTCCGCCCGAATAAGACCTCTGGAGCTCGTTAGCATAGGATCGGAGGCCGTTTTTGCGCAAATAAGCACTACTGGGTTTGTTAGCGGCTCTTAACCGCGGTTTAGGGCATAGGTCGGTTAGCGCGCACAACTCCCCAGTCCGCAACTTAATCTGACTTTTTTACAATTCGGCTCCTCTAGTACAATACAGGCTGAAGCATGCAAGATATAATCAACACATAGCTTGGACACAAGGAGTGAACAACAATGTTGTTGAAATTGACAGAGCAAGAAAAAACTACTGGCGTATTAGAGCAAGAAAAAATAGAGATTGCCGTTGAGCAAATTCGCAAAAACGGATACATTGGCTTCGAGAAAGTACTGTCGGATGAGCAGGTACAGGAATTGAAGGATGCATTTCTTCCGCTCTTTAACGAGTACATCGAACGTAACGGATACAACACAGGCACGAACCGCGCGCAGATGTTTCTGCCTTTCCTACAACCGTTCACGAATGACTATATGGTAGCGAACAAAATCGCGATGCCGATCCTTAAAGAAATTCTAGGGGAAGGCGTACGTTGTACGTACTTTGCTTCGGATACGGCATGCCCGGGTTCCGATTACCAAAACGTGCATTCCGACTTGCCGCCGCTCTTCCCTAATCTTGGCGTAGCGCTTCCGGCATACAGCCTCGTGCTCAACATTCCTCTTGTCGACGTTAACGAAGACAACGGTCCGCTTGAAGTATGGCCAGGCGGTACGCATCTTGACCCGGAGAACACGAAGCATACGTCGATTGACGGCGAAATGCTGCGTGCCGCTCAAGGCATGTACTCCGAGAAAGTGTTCATGCCTGCAGGATCGATCGTCATCCGCGACATCCGCATGTGGCACCGCGGCACGCCGAACCGTACGCAAGCGAACCGTACGAACATCGCGCTGGCTTACCACACCGACTGGTACGGTGCGGGCGGCTCGATCCACATTCCGCAAGAGGAGTACGACCGTGCTTCCAAAGAGGTTCAGCATCTGTTCCGTACCGAAAAAATCGGCGCCCCGGCAAAGATGCCTTGGGAATGTCATTTAAACTAATACTCGCAATCAAAAAACGCCTTTTGTTTAGCCTTCCCCCAGGCCTAGCAAAGGGCGTTTTTAATGGTCCAAAAGTATCCGATCGCGGCCACCCCCATGTCTGGTGGCAGGACGAATCCACCGGCAGATGATCAAAGCCAGTGAGTGAAACAAAGAACCGCGCTGCCTGCGCGGTTCCAATCGCAAAGTGCCGGGGCGCCCCGGCTTCAGGCGGCATCGCGCTTGGCCCCATATGCCAACACGCTGATCACCATATAGATTGCCGAAATGCCGATAATGACCGTAAGCAAAGAGGGATGCAGGCCGCCGAACCAGTCGTAAGCGGCTGTCTTCACAAACGTAAAGAAGATCACGTTAAACGAGCATCCGATCAGAATCACCGACCAGATGGTTTTCAGCCGGATGTACATGTATCCATACAGGAAGCCAAGGCCGATCCCCAGCAGCTGCATGGCAATACCGCCTGGCTGCAGCGCTGCGATGATGATCGAAACGACGAGGACCGTCCAGAAATCAGCCACGTTATGATGCGCTTCATTGAACATAATGCCGATAAACAGAATAAGCTCCAGCGCGGTGCCAATAACGGCGGATGCGATCAAGTAGGCGGCGGGTACGTCGGCATATTGATCGGTAAAACTGGCGAATTCGCTATACCCGTGATGCAGAAGGAGCTTGATCGCTGAAGTGATTAAGAGGGCAAAAGCAGTCCCGACCGTAATCATATGCAGCGACCTGACGGCGGACAGGGGAGCGAACCGCTGCATGCGGATAAAGCCGGGGGAGGAGAGCGGCTTGATCCATGCATATTTGAGCTTAAAAGCAGCCCAGGATAAGGCGATCGCGACAACCAGCACGATAAACACCTGGGCGGGCAGCTGTTCTCCGGTTCCAAAGGTCCCCCAATCGACCAGCGGGTTAACAACCTCATTGTAAATAACAACCGCAAGCACAGTCACGGCAAGATAAAGCAGCACATTCGCAATCATGATCACATAACGTCTGGTCATTTCCGCGCAGCCCCTTCCGGGATCAATTCGGTACAAGACAAGATATTCGCGTGAATGGCGGCTTATTCTTTGCAAGGAATCAAAGTACATCAGCAACCGCGCATGTTAGCGGTAATGTATACGAATAATAGATCTTCTATTTTTACTCCTAAACATGTAAAGAAGGCACTTGCGCATGCAAGTGCCTTAACAATCCCACATAGTCGGCTTCAGACACTTGCAGTACCGTTACTGTTACATCTTACTGTTCCACGAGTCGGAGAGTCCGGAATCATATCAAATGCGCAAAATTGTTTCTTAACCTGATAGGATTCACCTTTTCTAACTACATGGTATTCAACTGGAGGCAAGTCTAAACGACTTGCATATGTCAGTTTGACCGATACTTGGATATCATTAAGATCAGAAGCATCCGTATTTACTATACTATAGTTAATTAAAGCCACACCATCACTGTCCTTTTGTTGCATGATTTCAGTTAGATAATCGTTGATGATCACTTTTGCGGACTCAATGGGAGCCTTTTCGAAGTCTTGAAGGGACATGCTTGTCATCTCTTCTAATGATTTATTAGAACTCTGGGCACTAGCAACTCCAATAGAAGTAATCGTGATGAGAAGTATGACCACCAAAAGAGTTGCAAATTTATCGCTGCGTATTAACATAATTAATTCTCCCTTCAAAAAAACGTTGTTTACCTGTCTATGTACGATGAACCTCTTTATATTATGACAAAATTTAGTCATTTTGGCAACAACGTGCAAAATAACTAAAAGCCGCCTATTGGTTTGCCTTTCTCGAGCCACCTTTGATATTGTTCATAGAATTCTAGAATTTCCAGTCGGTAGCCACCACCCACCGAGCATAAAAAATCGCCCTTTACCTGGCCTCCATAGCCAAACAAAGGGCGATTGCCTAACACGTCGCCTAACCTTCCTCAACATCGGCTTCCAGCTCGGTGGCAACCTCCATCATCTTCGGGATGACCGCATCGTTGCTGCCCGACACGTAAATATCCCCTTGATAATGCCGGAACGGAATCGTCGTACCGCCTACGCGCCATAGAAAAAAATCACCCGGAATCGACACCGTGGTCGAGCCTTTCACCGTATACACCGATGCATATTCAAAATCCGGCTTGGACGCGAAATACTGCTTGCACGCCTCAAGCGTGATGGGCTTCTCCGCCTCATCCCTTGTCTGGTACTCCCTTGTAATCCGATACCGTTTGCTCACTTGCGAATCCACCTCCTAAGCTGTGTTGGTTATAAAAATAGTTCTTTACTCATTTTCACCTGTTCAATCATATGCCCGATATTTCCTTCGCCCGCATAGAGGGTCATGTCGAAGAAATCACGGTCCAGCTCGGACCAGTACAGCTCGTTCTCGTCGCCCGCGATTTCAACGGCATGCTTCAACCGACCGGCATAGACCTCCACGTAGCAATCCTGCACGTAGTAGGTAAAGTCCATGAGATGCTTCAGCACCACGTCATCGGCTGTGATCCCGGTCTCCTCCGCCAGCTCTCTGTATGCTGCGTCAATGCCCGCTTCCCACGGCTCGATCTTCCCGCCTACGAGGTTACTTAGCCCTTTGTATGGCTCCTTTAGCCGAGTGCACATGAGCAGCTTATCCATCTCCGGGCTGTAGATCATCAGCACATTGTAGCCCTGCACAAAATTCCCTCCTAGCTAAAATGCTGCGTAACCGTCCCTCGGCCCGCTTCCACGTCGACCTCAACTTCTGCATATGCTCCATTAATGAACGTGATTTGCGGCGGAACATGCCCGCAATCGATATCGTAGACGACCGGCAAACCCAGCTCCTGCGCCAGATCGCGAAAAACATCCTCGATCGTATAATTTTCGACCGGCCGGTTCGCGGGGCTGCGCCCGAACAGCAAGCCGGAGCAATTCTCGAACCAGCCGGCCAGCTTCATCTGAACAAGCGATCTGCGAACGTCCGCCGTGTTCAATTCGCAGTTCTCCAGATACCACAGCACTTGCTCTCCCGGAATAAAAGCATCCGTGAACCGCTTTACATCGCCGTACGGCGTGCCGATCAGATGCCGGATGACGTCAATGCAGCCGCCGAGCAGCCGCCCTTGAAAGCGGACCTGTCCACCGACAGCCGGCGCCCCGTCCGGCATCATCGTCCGCCAAAACGTCGGTTCCGTCAGGTTGAACACGTTTGGATGGTCGAACTGCCACGCCTTCTGATAGAGGCGCGACGAATGCTGGACGACGGACGTGCCCGCTCCGGCCGACAGAACGGAACGCCACATCGCGGTCGTTTCGTCAAGCGTTTCGCCGCGCAGATCCACCAGATTCGATCCATGCGCCGTTGCGATGCCGGTCTTCAAGGTGATGGCAAGCAGCAGGACGCTTAGGTCGGAGTAGCCCAGCACCCACTTGCACGGCAGGTTGTCCCACTCCACCTGCTCCACCATCTCGATCAACAGCTCGCCGCCCCATGGCGGAATGATCAGATCGACTCCGGCATCCTGGATCATCGCGTTAAACTCTTGCGCACGCTTGGCAGCCGGCGCGGATTTCGCTTTATTTTGCGTCCATGCGGTGTCGCCGTACCGAACTTGAAAGCCGCTAGCATTCAGCCGCTCCCGGGCCCGCTCCAGCAAATGATGCAGGTTGCCCTCCACGCCGGAAGATGGCGCGGTTACGCCGATGGCCGCCCCTTCCTTCAATGAAGGGTATTGAATTCCGCTCATGTTCGTCCTCTCCTCTCGCTCAGATCTCGTAACGGAATCCCGCCGCCTGCTCGCTCCAACTCCAGAACCGGCCCGCTTCCTCGGCGGAATCGGCCAGCTTCGTCACGGCAATCGGCCGCTTCTTATAGAAGTAATTACCAGATTGGCCGCCGACTTCGGCCGCGCTTGCCAGATGGACCGCGGTCGCCGAACCCTCCTCCGCCGATAGGAAGAAGGGGCGCATCAGCTTGTGGAGCGTGCTGCCGAACCCGGTCGAACGGTTCACGCCGAAGTCGGTCGACACGACGCCGGGATGCAGCGTGTAGACCGGTATGCCAGTGCCGCTAAGCCGCCGCGCGAGCTCCTTCGTGAACCATATGTTCGCGATTTTCGATCGGCTGTACGCCCGCCAGGCCGTGAACCCCTTTTTCATTCCGGGATCGTCATAATTCATGGATCCGATTTTGTGAGCGCCGGAAGAGACATTGATGATCCTGGCCGCCTTACTTTGTCGCAGCAACGGCAGCAGCAGTCCCGTCAGCAAATAATGGCCAAGATGGTTCACGCCAAGCTGCCGCTCGAATCCATCCGCCGTCTCCTCCCGCTTCAGCGTCATGACCCCCGCATTGTTGACCAGCACATCAAGACGGCTTGTACGGCTTGCGAGCTCCTCGGCCGCAGCCCGGATGCTGGTAAAGGAGGCCAGATCGCACAGCAGCAGCTCGGCATCCTGCCGTCCCGACTTGCGGTTGACGTAATCGACGGCTGCCTGCCCCTTTTCCCGATTCCGAACCAGCAAATAGACCTTCATGCCATGCTCCGCCGCAAGCAGCGCCGAAGTTGCTCTTCCCATGCCGCCGCTAGCTCCGGTTACGAGCGCAATTCGTTGTCCCCCGTTGTGAACCGCCATCTCCCACCACTCCTCATCAGTTCAGTAATTGAACGCATTGCGTCAAGCTGTCCAGTGTCTCCTCCTGCTGCTTTAGAAGCTGCGCCGTCGTCCATTTGCCGTCCGCTCCCGCCAATCGCTTCAAGTCGCCCGCAATCAGCAGCAGCATCCATAACGAGAACAGCGCAGCGAACAGATAGTAGCCTTGCTTGAAAGACTTCTCCTGGAGACCCGTCACGCCGCTGCCGCTGCTGAGCGCCAAATAGCGATCAAGCAGATGCTCACGCACCGTAATGTTCATCCGTTTCGGAAAATCGGGGTGCGAAGAATCGATGACGTGATACAAGTCCCAATAGCGGCTGTTCACATGCGCATGCTCCCAATCGAGCACCTTGACGATGCCGTTCACCCGCGCATAGTTGCCGAGGTGCAGGTCACCGTGGGACAGCACGCTGCGAGCCCAATTCGCCGTGGCCGTCCCGGAATGGCTTAATGCCGCCAATTCCTTCAGCGTGGCTTGCGGATCGCCAAACTTCCCCGCTAGCGTCTCAGCCAGCTCATCACGCCTTCCTAGCGCCTGCGCGGCAAGCTCCTCGATGTAAGGCTTGGGGCCAAGCAAGGTTTTCTCCCTAAGCGGCTCCGTAGGAAGCGCATGCCACCAAGCGACATGTCCAATCAGTTCGAGCGCCTTGTCTTCTTCGAACCGGTGCGTAAGCGGTCCCAAATCCTCGAACAGCTGCCAGCTTCGATCGCCGGCGGCGGGTCCGGAAGCGGCCAGAAGCTGCGGATAGATCGGCGGAAACGACATGCCCCGCAAAATATGCTCGTACACCCAGCCCTCCTGTCCGAGCTGGGACTCGTTGGTCAGCGGCTTGAAAATATAGCTCTCATCCGGCGTTACATAGACGCGCTCCACACATTTGCCGTTCATGCCCGTATAGAGAACGTCCCTTCTCCATAATCGGCGATCGTCCAGCGTTCCGTCCGGCAATACGATTTCCTTCACGCGCGTCACCCCCTGCCTGGGAAACTCTCCCCTTCTATCGCTTATTGTACATGGAATCCAGACCGGATGAAACGACCGAAACGGTCGAAACGGCCCGAAGGCCGCGGCTCGGCAAGAAATACAGCCGTAAAGCAAAAAAAGCCGCCCGTTAAGGACGGCTTTCTCGACATACAATTGCAATCTTCAAGTCGTTGTGCCTGCCGCCGGGATCGTTGACCCTGTTAAAGCGGCGGAGACATCTTTCTCGCCGGATTGGAGCTGATACATTTTGTAATAACGGCCCTGCAGCGCCATCAGCTCCTTATGGTTGCCGCGCTCCATGATCTCTCCGCGATGCAGCACGAGAATTTGATCGGCTTCGCGGATCGTCGAGAGCCGGTGCGCGATGACAAGCGTCGTGCGCCCTGCGCTTACCACCTTCAACGCCTGCTGGATGAGCCCTTCCGTCTCGCTGTCGATGCTCGCCGTTGCCTCGTCCAGGATCAGTATCGACGGATCGAATGCAAGCGCCCTTGCGAACGAAATAAGCTGGCGCTGTCCGGACGAAAGCGTGCTTCCGCGCTCGACGACCTCTTCATCGTACCCGTTCGGGAGCTGCTCGACGAACGGAGCGGCGCCGACCTCGCGCAGCGCGCTTTTCACCCGGTCGATTGTAATGTCCTTGTTGTACAAGCTGACATTGAATTTTATGTCTCCCGCAAACAAGAACGGATCCTGCAGCACGATACCCATATGCTTGCGCAGCGCCTGCTTCGACATGCCCTTGATATCGCGCCCGTCGATGGTGATGACGCCCGACTGCGGTTCATAAAAGCCCAGCAGCAGGTTCATGACGGAGCTCTTGCCCGAACCCGTATGGCCGACAAGCGCCACGGTCTCGCCTCTTCGCGCCTCGAACGAGATGCCCTTCAGCACATTCTCTCCCTCTTTATAAGCGAAGGTGACGTTATCGAATTTCACGAATCCCTCGGGACGCTGAACGTCAGCGGTTTCCGCGACTTCTTGTCCCTCCATATCCATGATCGCAAATACTTTCTCCGCCGAGACGAAAGCCCGCTGCGCATTTGTCAGCTGATCGAAGATGCCGATGATCGGCAGGAAAACCCGGCTCAAATAATCGATAAACGCATAGAAAACGCCGAACGATATCGCCGTTTGCAGCGATTGGCTGCCGAAATACCAAACCACATACGCCGTTACCAGACTGCCGATCGTACCGACAATATTCCGCGATGACAGCGAGAACACGCGGAACTGCTTCACCTGATTGACATAACGGTCCTCGTTCAACACCTCGAATTCCTCGATCGTCAGCTTCTCCCTGCGAAACGCCTGAATGATCGGCATGACGACAATCGATTCATTGATCATCGCGTTCATGTCGCTGAGCCGGGCGCGCATGATCGTGATGAAGATTTTCGAGTATTTCAAGTGGACGTACATGACGACGACGAACAGCGGCGGTACCAGAAGCGTGAACAGAGCAAGCCGCACGTCCAAAATAAACAGCGCCGTGTAAATCCCCGTCAGCTGCACGAAGCTGACGACGAACGTCGCCATGAAGCTCATGAACAGATCGCGCACGGCCTCCGTATCGTTCGCAACCCGCGATACGACCTGGCCGATCGGCGTATTGTCAAAATACTTCAGCGGAATGCGGCTGATATGCCTCATCAGGTCGATCCGCATATTTTTGATAATGCGCAGGGCGGTCGTCTGCAGCAGGTACGATTGCGTGAAATTGCACACGCTCGCGGCAAGCAGCAGCCCGAAATACAGGCCTAGCAGCTGCAACACGGCGGTTAAGTCGCGTTTATCGAGAGACAGATGCCGGTCGATGATCGTTTTCGTAATGAAAGGTCCGCCGAGCTCGGCGCCGACGGCGCAGCATAGAATGAGCAGCGCCGCGATAATGCGGTATTTGTAGACGAGCGCATAGGCGATGAGCCTTCTCGTCGTGGATGGTTGCATAGGTTCCTCCTATTTCAATGCCCGGACCGGGCTAATTGTGGGCGGCGATGCCGCGGTTCCAAAGCTAGCTCAGGAGCTTATCTTGGAAGCGAACCTCGGATCTGGCTGCGCGGACAGCAGGGATGTGCGGTTTCTGCGCCTAACGGTCATCGATGTCCGTTAGTGGCAGCCTGACGTGGCTTCTGCCGGATCCAGACCTAGCTCGCAACGGCTTCAACATCGCCGTTAACCCTGCCAGGCCTAACTCACTTCGGCTACATAATAGCCGATGCTTGCTATTCTTCCAAGCTAGCCTCCATCTGCTGCCGGTCCCACTGCTGCCGGTACCAGCCGCCGAAGTGCATCAGCTGCTCGTGAGTTCCTTCCTCGGTCACGCGGCCTTCGTCCAGCACCAGAATCCAATCCGCATGGCTGACCGCGGATAACCGGTGCGTCGCGATAAACGTCGTCTTACCGGCCCGCTCTTGGCGGATATTATGGAGAATGCGGCTCTCGGTTCTGGCATCGACCGCGGACAAGGCATCGTCCAGCAGCAAAATTTCCGAATCGATGAGCAGCGCTCTCGCAATGGCCAGACGCTGCTTCTGCCCGCCGGACAGCATGACGCCGTTCTCGCCGACGATGGTGCCGAGCCCCTCGGGCATCGCGGCAATATCGGAGGCAAAGGAAGCCATCTCCACCGCCTTCGCGATTTCCTCCACCGAGGCTTCTGGCTTGCCGAGCGCGATATTGTCGCGGATCGACTTCGAGAGCAGCAGATGCTCCTGCGGCACATAGGCGATCCAGCGCTTTATGCGGTCGAGTGCGATCTGCTCGACAGGCACGCCCGAGATGATCAGCTGCTCCTGCTCGAGCGGATACTGCCGCAGCAGCTGCTTGAGCAGCGTGCTCTTCCCGCTGCCGGTACGGCCGACAATGCCGAGCGTCTGTCCTCGTTCGAGCGTGAACGATACCTGCTGCAAGCTGGGCTGCGTCGCAGCCGGATAAGTGAAGGTTAACCCTTTCATCTCAATTACGGTCGGCACCGCCACATCTGCCGGAGATGCCGCATCTTTCAGATCCGGCTCCTGCTTGAATGCTTGGTCCAGCCGGTCCGCCGAAGCGCTGCCCCGCTGCAGTACGTTGATGAATTCGCCGAAGGAGATCATCGGCCAAATTAACATGCCTAAATAAATATTAAAGGAGATTAACTGTCCCAGCGTGATCTCTTCATGAAAAACCAAATAACTGCCGTAGCCGATGCCGATCGAATAGCTGATGCCGACAATTAGCGAGATCAAAGGCTGAAAGAGCGCATTAAGCACGGAAACTTCGCGGTTGCGGTCCATCACCTCCGTCGTCACGCGGTCGAAGGCGTTCAGATCGGCATTCTCCTGCACGTACGAACGGATGACGCGAATGCCGGAGATGGATTCCAGCGCATGATTGTTCATTTTGCCGAATGCATCCTGAGCGGCCATAAACCGTATCCTTACCCGCTGGCCAAGCTTGTTGATGACAACCGCGAGCAGCGGCAGCGGGATTAACGCAGCCAGCATGAGCTTGTAGTCGATCAGCGAGATCATCATCACGATGACGACCGATGCTCCGACCAGCGTGTTCACGAGCGTCATGACGCCGTAGCCCGCCGTTTGGCCGATAGCCAAAATATCGTTCGTGGCAAGCGCCATCAGCTGGCCCGTATTATTGCGATGGAAGAACGACGGCGTCATGCGGGTCAAATGCGCCAGAAAACGCCCGCGCAGCAGCTTCTCGATCAGCACGGAGTTGCCGAACAGCGTCGTGATCCAAATGTAAACGAGCACGTATAAGAGCAAGGCAAGGCCGACGAGCAACAGGACGGTGCCGCTGAGCTGCGAAGCCGTCAGCGTGTGCTCGCGGATGCGGTCGATCGTATTGCCGATCATTTTGGGTGGCACGGTCTGCAGCAAGCTGACGGTCGTCATTAAGCCGATTGCCAGCGCGTAATGCATCCATCTGAGTTTAAAAAACCATTGAAGCCGTGTTACGAAAGACAAAGTAGCGCCTCCTTTTTTACTGCTCAAAACTGACGATTACGCCTTCAAAGTTCCGCCATCTGGCTTGTAGTAGGTATACTCTGTAGGCACGATGCAAGTTATGCCGTATTCAGGGCATGCTTATTACTAATTTGCCGTAAAATGGATTTTCCCTGCCTGGAGATAAACAAACCCGCTCGGGAGCATGATACCAGCCCCTTAGGCGGGTTGATATTGTTCTATCTTGAAGGAGCCCCCTGCGGCTTAAGCGCAACGGCCCTTCTTGGCTTACGGCCTGCCAGGAAGACGCCGAACAGAATGATGGCGAGTCCGGCGAGCATGTTCCACTTGATCGGTTCGTTCAGAAGAAGCGCTCCCCAGACGAGCGCCGTCGAAGGCACCAAATAGGTGACCATCGAAGCGAATTCGGCGCTTCCCTTCTCGACCATATAGTAGAACAAAATATAGGCAATGCCCGAACCGAGCATCCCGAGTCCGATGATATTAGGGATGTTGCTCATGGATGTCAAATGAGGCCAAGTAACGGATTCCGTAGTGAATGCGAGAGTCCCGCTAAAGACGGTGCTGCTCAGCAGCGTGCCGTATGTAATCTGGTACATGGTACAGCCACGAAGCGACAGCTGCTTGGATAATTGCGAACCCACCGCATAGCAAAATGTGGCTATCATCATGCCGAGCAAGCCGATGCCGTCGATGGAGAGCAAAACGCCCGGCCGGATGCCAAGCAGAATCAGCAGGCCAATCGTTGCGATGCCGATGCCGAGCCACTGCATGCCATGCGACTTGCCCTTAAAGAATAGGATGCCGACAATGATCGTCCACACGGGTGTTGTCGCATTCAAGATCGAAGCCATGCTGCTCGTCAAATGCTGTTCGCTGAAGCCGATCAGCGTCCATGGAAAGGCAGTATTAATCATCGCCATGATAAACATGGCCGGCCACGGGATGGCGCGGAAGCCGAATGGTTTTTTGAAAATGAGCATGATAAGCAGCACTACGACCAGACCGCAGAAAGACCGCAGAAACGCGATGGACCACGGACCGAAGTCATGCAGCAAAACTTTAATGAAGTAAAACGAACCGCCCCAAATGAGACTTAACAGCAGAAGTGCGGCATAAATGAGTCTTGGCAAGCTGAATCCTTCTTTCTATTCCTTTAATCGTTCGGCTCATATGGCTCGAACCTGTATTGCTCTAGATTGATAATGCCTGCGGGACTGACGTAAACGCCTTCCTCCTCGAGCAAAGCCCGCTGCAGGAAGCGGCCTTCATCCTGCCCGATCGCAATTTCGCCCTTGCCGTTAATGACTCGGTGCCAAGGCAGCCCATGCTTCCCGCTCATGGAGTGCAGGATCCTTACCACCTGCCTGGCCCCTCGCGGACTTCCGGCTTGAGCGGCAATCTGGCCGTAGGTCATGACGGTTCCCGGCGGAATGCCCGCAATGACCGAGATAACGCGCTGCGTGAATGGTGTCATGTCGTTCCTCCTTAGTCTCTACTAGTATACACCCTTCAAAGCGGGCACCTGCAACCTTTTAGGATCGTTTCAAGTTCACCTTTAGAGAAATGAAGCGAAAGTATGGTAAAATAAATCTATTCTGTCCAATAGGAGTGAACCCATTGCCAAGTTTCCAAGAAAAACTTGAGCGCTATGCCGCTCTGGCAGTTGAAGTCGGCGTGAATGTGCAGCCCGGTCAAACCCTAGTGATCACTACGTCGATTTCCTGCGCGCCTTTCGTGCGTCTAGTCGTGAAGAAAGCCTACGAAGCAGGCGCAAAGAACGTGCACGTCGAATGGAACGATGATACGATTACCCGTACCAAGTACGAGCTTGCTCCAGACGAAGCCTTTACGGAATATCCGGCGTGGCGCGCGAGGGGCTGGGAGGACATGGCCGCGAACAACGCAGCGTTCCTCAGCATCATCGCCCCGAATCCGGATTTGCTGAAAGGCATCAAGCCGGAGCGGATCGCGAACGCGAACAAGGCGGCAGGCATCGCCCTGAAAACTTGGAGAACCTACACCATGTCGGACAAGGTCAGCTGGTCCATCGTCGCTGTACCGTCGCAGGCTTGGGCGGCCAAAGTATTCCCGGATGTCGAGCCGGACCGCCAAGAGGACACGCTATGGGATGCCATCTTCGCGGCAACCCGCATGAATGAAGAAGACCCGGTCGCAGCGTGGAAAAAGCATATCGAGGTGCTTGACGCGAAAGCGTCCCACCTGAACGAAAAGAAATTCCGCAAGCTGCACTATACCGGTCCGGGCACCGATCTCACGCTTGAGCTGGCACCAGGCCATATCTGGATCAGCGCAGGCAGCGAGAATGCTAAGGGCGATATTTTCGTCGCGAACATGCCGACGGAGGAAGTGTTCACCGCACCGCTGAAAGGCGGCGTGAACGGCACGGTATCCAGCACGAAGCCGCTCAGCTACGGAGGCAACCTGATCAAGGACTTCTCCCTCACGTTCAAGGACGGCAAGATCATCGACGTTCAAGCCGAGGAAGGGCTCGAGGTACTCAAAAACCTCGTCGACACGGACGAAGGCGCCGCGTATCTCGGCGAAGTCGCGCTCGTTCCGCACCGTTCCCCGATCTCCGATACGAACCTCGTGTTCTATAACACGCTGTTCGACGAGAACGCGTCCTGTCACCTGGCTATCGGCAAAGCGTACGCATTCTGTATCGAAGGCGGCAAAACGATGAACGAAGAGGAGCAAATCGCAGCCGGTCTGAATAACAGCCTCGTCCACGTCGATTTCATGATCGGCTCCGCCGAACTGAACATCGAAGGCGAACGCGCCGACGGCACGAAGGAAATGATCTTCCACAACGGAAACTGGGCATTCTAATGAACCCCTCAAAGCCTAGCCGTCACCCCGAAAAGGTGCGGCTAGGCTTTCTATTTATACTGTGGCACTATACATTTCGTTAAACAACGAAAACAGCCAGCTGACGGTGATCCATCACTGGCTGTTTGGCTTTCTTTATTAAAGCACCTTCGACAAGAACGCCTTCGTCCGTTCCTGCTGCGGCCGCTCGAAGATTTGCTCCGGCGTGCCCTGCTCCACGATATAGCCCTGCTCCATGAAGATGACGCGGTCGCCGACCTCGCGGGCGAAGCCCATTTCGTGGGTGACGACGACCATCGTCATCCCTTCCTTGGCAAGCTCCTTCATGACGGCTAGCACCTCGCCGACCATCTCGGGGTCGAGCGCCGATGTCGGCTCGTCGAAGAGCATGATTTTCGGCTCCATCGCGAGTGCGCGCGCGATCGCGACGCGCTGCGATTGGCCGCCGGACAGCGATGCCGGGAAGGCGTTCGCTTTGTCGGCAAGACCGACCTTATCGAGCAGCTCCATCGCTTTGCTTTTCGCCTTTTGCGCTGGCCATTTGCGGATCTGGATCGGTCCGAGCGTAATATTGTCGAGCACCTTCAGATGCGGAAACAGATTGAACTGCTGGAATACCATGCCGACTTCGGTGCGGATCTTGGTGATGCTCGTACTCTTGTCCATGAGCGACTTGCCTTCAATGGCAATGTTGCCGCCCGTCGGCTCCTCAAGCAAGTTCAGGCAGCGAAGAAACGTCGATTTGCCGGACCCGGACGGACCGATGACGACGACGACTTCTTTGCTGTCGATGTCGACCGAAATATTTTTGAGCACGACATTGTCGCCGTATGCTTTCGATAGTTCCGTTACTTCAATAATAGGCTTCATGTGCCTTACACCTTCCTTTCCACAGCAGCCAGAAGCTTGCTCAAGAAGTACGTAAGAACGAAATAGATAAACGCAGCCGCTAAGTATGGCTCCCATACGCGGATGTACTGTGCTTTCATCGCGTTGCTCCAGTACATGATCTCAGGCGCGGTAATGAGCGCAACCAGAGAGGAGTCCTTCACAAGCACGATAAATTCGTTGCCGAACGCCGGAATCATCCGTCTGATCGCCTGCGGCAGGATGACGAAGCGCATCGCTTGGGCATGGGTCATGCCGAGCGATTTGGCCGCTTCCATCTGGCCTTTGTCGATCGACTGAATGCCGGCTCTATAAATTTCAGCCGTGTAGGCTGCTGCATTCAAAGATAGAGCGGTAATGGCCGCGATCAACGCGTTTGTCTTACCGTAAAGGAGCGGAATGAGTCCGAAGTGCACGATATAGATCTGCACGAGGAGAGGCGTTCCGCGGAAGAAGTTCACGTACGACTGCATCGGCCAGCGAAGAAACCGGCGCGAGGACATTTTGCCAAAGCTTACGCCAAGTCCGAGAATCGAGCCCAGCAGGATACTCGAGATCGAAATGGCGATCGTATACAGCGTCCCCTTAAGCAGAAGAGGCGCGTAGTCCCAAATAATATCAAATCTGAAATCCATTCGAATTCGCCCTTTCGTTGTCTATAACCGAATGATGGGCGGCGAACGGACTCACCTGCTCGCACCCAAACTAACAAAAAGGCATGCGCAGTTGCGCATGCCCTTGGCGCCTCTTACTTCGCGTTCAGCAGATTCGCCGTATTTGGCTCCTCACCGAACCATTTCTTGTACAATTCCGCATACTTGCCATTCTCGATTACAGCTTTGATTGCCGGGTCCAATTTCGCCTTCAGGTCGCTGCCTTTAGGGTACAGGATGCCGTAGTACTCGGGAGTGAAGTTCGTTGTATCCGAAACTTCGACGTATTTCTTGTCCGGGTTCTTCTTGATATAATCGCGAACGATTGCGATATCCGCTACAACCGCATCCGCGCCGCCTTGATCAAGCTCAAGCAAAGCAACGGCGTTGTTGTCGAATTTTTTCAGATCGGTATTTCCTTCGCCCATAATGCCCGTCATGAGAATATCGGCCGTCGTGCCGCTTTGAACGGCAACCTTCTTGCCTTTCAAATCAAGCGCGCTCTTGATGTCACTGCCTTCCTTCACCATAATGACGTTGATGGATTCGAAATAAGGCATCGAGTAATCGTAAGTTTGCTTACGTTCATCAGTGATCGAAATGCTGGAAATGCCGGCTTGGAATTCATTGGCTTGCTTCACGCCTTCAAGCATGCCGTCCCAGCCCGTGTGCTTCACTTCGTGTTTCAGACCTGCCTCTTGCATGACAAGATCAAGAAATTCGATGTCAAAGCCAGTGATGTTGTCCTTGTCCATGTATTCCATAGGAGCGTAGGCCGCATCTGTTGCAAACATATATGTCACATCTTCGCTGCTGTTGCCGGCCTCACTACCTGCATTATTCGAGTTTTTCGCTCCGCAGCCGGAGAGAACAACCGCAGCGACAAGAGTAAGAATAGCAATAAAATACCACTTTTTCAATTCTAGTACCCCCTATTAGTTTCTTTAGCACAGAAAAGATTCTACCAAGAATCGAGGGGCGTTTCAATTTAAATTTTTAAATTGTCAGCTATTCTCACATATTACCATATTTATATGTTTATCCAAGTTAGTGTATAAATGATAACCTCAATGCCGCGATTCTATTCGTCTCCAAGAGCAATGTTTGGATTAAAATCCGCGACGACGAGCACATCCATGTGTCGTCCTTCCCTCAAAATCGTATCGACTACCGGTTTATTCCTCAGCTTGCTCCAGAACCCGCGGCCGGATTGGCCGAGAATGATCTGCGTACTCTTGAGCGCATTCGCTTTTGCCAACAAAGCATCCGGAACGGCGCTGTGCGAGGATACGCGTTCCACCTCGAACGTGCCGCCGAGACGGGCCGTCAGCTCCTTAAGCTCCTCGATCCGCTGCTCCTCGTTCGGCCCAACCTCCGTTTGCACATAATGAACATGCCAATCCGCCTTCAGTCTGTGCGCGATGCGGAAGCCGCGCCGAATGAGCCGCTCCGCCCGCTCGCTCAGCGTAACCGCGACGAAAATCGATTCATGGCGCCGCGCCGGGCCGCGAAGCGAACCGTTGCGCTCCCAGGACTCCAGCCGCTCATCGACATCGTCGGCGATTTCCCGCAGCGCGAGCTCGCGCAGCGCGATCAGGTTGCCCGTTTTGAAGAAGCCGCAAAGCGCGCCCTCCACGTCCTCCGGTTTATAAATGTGGCCCTCCTGTATCCGCTGCCGCAGCGTGTCCGGCGACACATCGATGAGCTCGACTTCATCGGCGAGCCTGAGAATCGAATCGGGAACGGTTTCTTCCACAGCCGTGCCCGTAATTTGCTCCACGGCATCCTTCAAGCTTTCCAGATGGTGCACGTTCATCGTCGCGATGACGGATATGCCTGCGTTCAGAATCTCCTGCACATCCTCATAGCGCTGCTTATTGCGGCTGCCCGGCGCATTCGCGTGGGCCAGCTCATCGATCAGCACGACCTCAGGATTCCGCGCGATAATGGCGGCGACATCCATCTCGGAATACAGCGTCCCATCTTGATCAATCGTTAGCCGCGGCACGAGTTCAAGTTTGCCAGCCTGAACCAGCGTTTCGGCGCGGTCGTGCGTTTCCATTAGGCCGATGACGACGTCAATGTTCCTGCGCAGCAAGTCGTTGCCCTCGCGCAGCATCATATACGACTTTCCGGCTCCAGGCGCTGCACCGACGTAGACCTTGAACTTGCCCCTTCGGATGCGCTCGATCTTCTTCTCGACCTCTTGCGTGCTTAGCCGGCGGTAAGGCTCGGAAGTCTGCTTCGACGACGACTTGCGCATCGTCGGCAGCACCCGCTCGCCTTCATTCGCCGCGCGGTCAGCCATGAAGAAGACGTCGATGTTGCGCATATGCTTCAGCACGCTGCCCGCGATGGAGCCCTGCCAAAATTCCTGCTCCCGCGTTTGCTTAGAATGGCCCATAACGATGCGGGTCGCATTGATTAGCATGGCATATTTAATGAGCGCGCTCGGAACCTGCCTTCTGCTATTAACCGCGATTTCACGGAATCCGGCGTCCACTTTCTCGGTCAGCTGCAGAATGGACTTTTTAAAATCATCCCGCTCCTTCGTCGGCTCCTGGCTGGTATCCGCAAAAACGACAACCTGCAGGTCGCCGCCGAGCCGCTTGGCGATTTGCTGGCCGCGTCGGATGTAGATCGAGGCGTTCCAGTGGTACTGCGCCGCCACAAGAATGCGCTCCCCCGCACCGGATGGACCGAAGAAGCCCTGCTCCTCGCGGTATTTCTCCAGCGACTCGTTGACACCCTCGGCCATGAGCCGCAGCGAAAGCTCTCTAAGCTTGCCTAGGTTGCCGCGTTTGAGAAGCGCGGGGTCTTGAATATTGCGAAGCCGACCCTCGTTCAGGCGGGTCAAAATCGTCTCAGGCGACACGTCAATGAGCTGAACCTCATCGGCAAGCTCCAGCAAATCCGCGGATACGGTACATTCCGCCTCGATGCCCGTCAGCTTCTGCGCGAGCTCGGTCACGCCTTCAAGCTCGTAAACGTTAACCGTTGTAATGACGCTGATTCCGTTGCTCAGCAGAAACTGGATATCTTCGAGCCTCGTCGGAAACTTCGCATCAGGGCGGTTCTCATGCGCCAGCCCGTCTACGAGCACCACCTCCGGGTTCCGCTCAAGGATCGCGTCCAGATTCAAATCCTTCTTCTCCACGTCGCCCTTATGCCAATGAATGCTCGGGATCCGTTCCAAACCTTCAAGCTGCTCGACCGTCTCCGGCCGGCGCTTCGTCGAAACCGCGCAGACGACGACCTCGATCCCCTGCTGCTTTAGCGCGTGGCCTTCGAGAAGCATGTGATAGGTTTTGCCTGAGCCGCTGACTGCGCCAACATAAATTTTCAGACGGCCGCGATGGATTTTGGAGATGGATAAGAGCAATTCCTCCGGGGTTCTGCGGCGGTAACCAGCCATAACAACTTCGCCTTCCTTCCTACACCTATAAACTTACATATTAATAGCAAACTTATGCTTCAAGCCGCACAAAAAAGAAGCCTGCAAAAGGATTGCCTCTAGGAACAGAGGAACGCCTTTCGCGGCTTCTAGGCACAAATTATCATCAAGTGTCTATATGCACGAACAATCGTTGCCTCTCTTATTACGCTTACGAGGTTAGCTGACGGATTCGGGCGTAAGAGTCGCCCTACTCGAAGCCGCCGTCTGTACGGCACTGCTGCGAGATTCACCCCAGTTGATTGGTTCCCCCGATTTCCAGAATAGAAATTCAGCGTGATAACGATGAAACATGACTCGTATGTTACGCCTGCACATGCGGTTTGTAAAGATAGACCGCAAACGGTCTCGTTCTTATTTCCCGCCAAGCAGTCTCAAAATAACGCTTACAACCGAGCAGATCGCAAGCAGCCTCGTTCTACCTCACTAATTCGCCGTTTTACATAATTATGCGCGATTAGGTTCAGGAAAAACGCAGCTGCAGGCGGATAGATCAACTATAACCGGTGATCATTTCGACGGATCTCAGCAGCAGGCCGATCAGGAAGCCGCACAGCGCGCCGTTGACGCGAATCCACTGCAAATCCTGCCCGACCTTATCTTCGATCAGCTCTACGAGCTGGTCATTGTCCAGCCGGTCGAGGTTCTCCTTCACGAATGAGCCGATCTTCACATGGTTGCGTTCGATGAGTCCGGCCACTTGTTCCTTAAGCCAATGCTCCGCGCCGCGAATCAGCCCTTCGTTCTCCTCCAACCGATCCAGCAGACGCTCGATCAACGGCCATGCTTTGGCAGCAAAATCCTCCGAATGGGCAAACCCGATGCCCTTCTCCCGCCAAGTCTCGAGCAGCCGCGTCAGCTCGCCGTCCAAGTCAAAGGAGGCTAACAGCTCGTCGCGCATCGCAAGCAGCTGACCGGTTTCGGACAATTGCGAGATGACCGTCTCGAGCCCCTCAAGCAGATGCTTCTTGATGGCAACGCGCTGCTCATTATGGTGGATCTTGAGCTCGCGAACCTTCATGAGCGCGAAAGACTGCAGCATCGTACCCACGCGGTCTTCATCCAAATAACCGATAAACGCGTTGACCGCAAACTGCATGAGGCCGCCCAAATTCATCCCCTGCACAAGCTTCATCACCGCATTGCCGAGCTCTCGGCGCATACCTTCCGTACTTACCCATACTTCAGCGCGTTCAAGCAGCAAATCAAGCAGCCGATCGTCCGTGCCGTTCTCCTTCGCATTCCGCAGGAAGCCGCGCAGCGCCGCTTCCAGATCGATCCGCTCCACCGCGGAGCGGATTTCGCCGGAAAGCAGCGGCACCGCCTTCTCTGCCGGCACGCTCCGCAGCGCGCCTTCGAGCACATGCGGCAAGCGCTCGCTGTGAACCGCCGCATGCAGCCCCTGCCTGATCGCCGGCAGCAGCTGCTGCGCCAAGTCGAGCTGCCGCAGCTTCTCGAGCATGCTCTCCTTCGCGAGCAGCCGCTCCTCTAGGACGCGCACGATGCCGTCCGACATCTTATTGCGGTTGCGCGGCAGCAGCGCCGTATGCGGAATCGGGATGCCGAGCGGGTGGCGGAACAGCGCCGTGACGGCAAACCAATCCGCGAGACCGCCGATGACGCCCGCTTCGAAGCCGGCATGCAGCAAGCTGAGTCCGCCTTCGCGAAACGGAAGCGTTGCCGCGAAGCCGGCCGCCATGATGCCGAGCGATATATTGGCAAGCTGTTTGTTTTTTCGTGAGTCCTTCGCCATGATCTTCCTCCTAGCAGTGCTACTTACACCATACCACTTCATCCGGATCACTTGCAAAAACGCCCGTCCACAATAAAAGGCAAGCCTGCTAGGCCTGCCTCAAGTTTCGATGCGCGTTTGCCGTCAGCTCTTCCAGCGCTCCAGCTTATGAATGCCCCGAGTGAACAGGCCGGTCATGAATCTCGGAAACCCCATGCTGACGAGCTTCTCCCGCACCCGCTCCTTCATGCCTTCCGCCGTTATATCCGGCAGCGTGAACTTGCCGTCTGCGTAGCAGTGGATGCAGTACTTCATGCTCTTCGTCCCGTTCGCTTCCGTTCCGTTCTTATCGCCTTTCGCGATCGGCATGCCGCAGCTTTGGCAGTTTTTTATGCCGCGCTCATTCGTTTGCACCGCCTTATGGATAATGTTGGCTTCATTATATGCTTTTTGACCGGGCTTGTACATCTGGACAAAACCGGCCTGAGCCTCCATTTTCGGATGCTCCGCCGGTCTTTTTATTTCTTCAGCAGCAGGTACACAAAATACGGCCCGCCGATGAGCGCGATCATAATTCCCGCCGGGATGCCTTCCGGCCCTGCGATGTTGCGGCCGATGGTATCGGCCAGCAGCAGCAGCCACCCTCCCATGAGGATGGAGACCGGCACGAACAATTGAACCCTAGTTCCGACCAGCGCCCTCGCGATGTGAGGTGCCATTAGCCCGACAAACGCAATGCCACCGGTAACGGAAACCGCGGCGGCTGCCATCGCGACGGATGCGATCAGCAAGACCATCCGTTCCCGGTTCACCGCTACCCCCGACCCTATCGCGGAAGCTTCGCTCAGCGACAGAAGATTAAGCGCGTTAGCCTTCAACAGCGTGAATGGAATCAGAACGGCCAGCCATGGCAGCAGCGCCCAAATGAATGGCCAATCCGTTCCCCAGATGTTGCCCGCGAGCCATTTTGCTATAAAATCGACCTTCATCCGATCCGCCGACGAGATGACGACGATCATCGCCCCGGAGAGCGCCATCGCAAACCCGACCCCGACGAGCACCAGCTTCACGGGATGCAGTCCCTCGTTTCGGCTGTACGCGAACAGGTAAATAAGCAGCGTGGTAAGGAGAGCGCCTGCAAACCCGACCAACGGGAGCAGGTACACGAACGAACCCGGATCCTCGATCGGCACGTACAAGAAGAACACCGCGATCGCGAAGCCGGCTCCGGAATTGATGCCGATGACGCCCGGATCCGCAAGATCGTTGCGCGTGATCCCCTGCAGGATTGCGCCGGACAGCGCCAGCGCCATGCCCGAGAGCAGCGTGACGATGATGCGCGGAAGCCGGATGTCGAACAGCACGAAATGCTCCTTGAACGTGCCATGGCCGAAGAGAGTCGGAAGCAATCGGCTAAACGACAGCGAAGCGTAGCCAAGATTCATGCCGATGACGACCGTGGCCAGAATCAGGAGCAGCAGCGCCGCGACGACGACCCGCTGTTTTCTCGCTAATGCAGCATCCATCATGATTGCAGCTTGACTCCTTTCCGTACGATGAACAGAAAGAACGGCAATCCGAGCATCGCGATAATTGCCACTACTGGCGTTTCGTAAGGGGCGTGGATCGTGCGTCCGACCGTATCCGCAAGCAGCATGAAAATCGCTCCCCAGATGGCTGCCATCGGAATAACGGCGCGGTAATCGGTGCCGAACATCGCTCGCACGATATGGGGAATCATCAAGCCGATAAAGGCCAGATTGCCGACCAAGGCGACGGCGGCGCCGGCTAGAAGCGTGATGACGGCGTATAGCACGATTTTGATATAAACCGTCCGCAAGCCCAGTCCCACCGCCACCTCTTCGTTCAAGCTGAGGATCGTCAGCTGCTTCGACAGCGCAACAGCGATGGCGATGCCGGCCAGAATGAACGGCGCGATCGCCCCGACCTGCCCCCAAGTCGTGCCTACCAATCCGCCGGCCGTCCACATCGTCACATCTTTGGAGATTTTGAACAACAAGCCGGCGCCGTCCGACACCGCATACAGAAAGGCCGAAACGGCGGAGCCGGCAAGAACCAGCCGAAGCGGAGACAAGCCCCCTTTCTTGACCGCGCTAATGCCAAGTACGAACAGCGTCCCGCAGGCGGCCCCGATAAAGCAAGCGACCATGATGGCAAAATAACCCACTGACGGGAAAATAGAAACCGTCAACGCAAGAGCAGCGCTGGCGCCGGCTGTTAGCCCTAGCAAGCCAGGATCGGCGAGCGGGTTGCGCGTCAGTCCCTGCATGATGGAGCCGGATACGGCTAGCGCGGCACCGACGAGCATGCTTGCGACCTCGCGCGGGTAGCGGATTTCGCGGATCATCGTGACGGTATCCCCGGACTGGCGGGTGAACAGAACCCGCCATAGATCTTGGAGCGTCACGTCGGCCGCTCCAAGAAGCATCGCGGCCGTAAACATGCCCGCCAGCGCAATCAGGCCTGCGGTTAGCTTGAGCATGAAGGCCGCGGTGCGCCGTTGTTGTCGTTGAGTTCTCATCGATACCTCATCTTTTCCTGATTTATTCGCCGCCTAGAATGCCTTTCGTCAGCTGCTCCAGCTGGAAGTCCAGCGTCAGCGCGTCATTGAAATAGAACTCCTTCGCGTCCACCTCGATGACGTGGTTGTTCTTCACCGCATTGGTGTTTTTGTACGTATCGGTATTCTGGAACGAATTGTCCGCATCGGCGTTCTTGCTGAACACGACGTAATCGCCCATGTAATCCGGAAGCACTTCGGAGGACAACGCATAATAGCCGTCTTTGTCCGTCATTTCCTTCACCTTCGCCGGCATTGCCAGCCCCATCGCTTGGTACAGAATTTCCGTGCCGCGGCCCCAATGGTCGCCGAAGACGTACAGCTGCTTGTCGAAGGTTTCGATAACCGAAATCGTTTTGTCCGCGCCGATCTTCGCCTTGATCTCCTCGCCCGCCTTCGCCGCGCGCTGCTTGAAATCGTCGATCCATGCTTGCGCTTCCTTCTCCTTATTGAGCAGCTTGCCGATTTCAAGGTGCTGGGTCAGGTAGTCTACTTTGCCGTACGTATAGACGACCGTCGGAGCAATTTCTTTCAGCTTATCTACGTTCTTCACATTGTCTAGACCGATGATCAAGTCAGGCTTCAGCTCCAAAATTCGCTCCAGATTCTCATCCGTCACTTCCGCAACGTTCTTCAGCTTATCTTGGAAGCGCGGGTTCATCTTGGACCAGGCGTCCACGCCGACCAGATTAACGCCAAGCGACATGACATCGCCCGCATAAGACGAAAGGACGATGACGCGCTGCGGGTTGGCCGGAACTTCGACAGGGCCGCTCTGGGACTGGTACGTAATCGTGCCGGCAGCTTCTTCAGCAGCGGACGCATTGGACGAATCCGTGTTGGATGCCGTGCTGCCGCTGTCGTTCGCGCCATTGCTGCCGCAGGCACTTAGCACAAGAATTAACAAGGCAATAACCGGAATTAACATTTTGTTCACTTGATTTCCCCTACTTTCGTTGTATGATAATGGTGTTGACTTTATTGATAATGATTATCAGTATCATCATGATTCACACTTTAATCCCGCTCCCCCTATTTGTCAACACCTTTTCTCGCGGGATGTTTCGACTTATTGGCAGAGCAGGACTTTATAGAAGAAAGTAGGAATGCGGATGAACACTCAGCTGGAACTATTCGATGTCACCATTATCGGTGGAGGTCCTGCCGGCCTTTACACGGCTTTCTATAGCGGGATGAGGGAGATGAAAACAAAGCTGATCGAAGCGCGCGAAGAGCTCGGCGGACGCATTCTCATCTATCCGGAGAAAATGATATGGGATGTTGGAGGACTGACGCCTACGCTCGGCGCCGATTTAATCGACCAGCTCGTAAAGCAAGCGATGACCTTCGAGCCGACGGTCGTGCTTGGCGAGCAAATCGTAGGGCTGGAGCGGCAGGAAGACGGCACGATCCTGCTTACCTCCGTAACCGGAGAGAAGCACTGGACGCGATCCGTGGTGCTGGCGATCGGCTATGGCATTCTGGAGCTGGCGAAGCTGGATATCGAGGGAGCGGACCGATTCGAGGTGACCAATCTGCACTATACGGTGCAATCGCTGGAGGAGTTCCGCGGGAAGCACGTGCTGATCTCAGGCGGCGGCGATTCCGCGGTCGATTGGGCGAACATGATCGAGCCGATTGCGGCCAGCTTGACCGTTGTGCATCGGCGCGGCCAGTTTGGCGGACATGAGCGCAGCGTAACGCGGATGAAGGCGTCGTCCGCCGCCGTACGGACGCCTTATGCGGTGCAGGCGCTGCATAGCAGCGACGGGAAGACGATCGATCGGGTGACGATCGCACATATGGAGACGGGGATAACGGAGCAAGTCAGGGTCGATGCCGTGATCGTAAACCATGGCCTGCGCTACAACTTCGGCCCTGTTCGCGACTGGGGACTTGAGATGGGCGATTGGCATGTGAACGTCAACGGCAAAATGGAGACGAATCTCGAAGGCGTCTTCGCAGCAGGCGACTTTGTCACGCACGGCAGCAAGGTGCACTTGATCGCCGGCACGTTCACCGACGCCGTGAACGCGGCGAACAGCGCGAAGGTTTATCTCGATCCCGCAGCCGACAAAACCGCGTACGTCTCCTCGCACAACTCGCGCTTCAAGGAGAAGAACCGCCAGCTCGGCGTCGCCGTTGAAGAAGGCCATTAGAGTGGGTGTGCTCTAGTGAAGTCTGGGGGCAAGGAAAACGCCTCGTTGTGCCTTCCCGCGATATGGCGGCCGAAAATCGAAAATCCGACTCTCATCGCCTATATATAGTCGATAAATAAGGATGAGAGTCGATATAGAAGATCTCTTGGAGTGCTTCTTACGACGAGATGGTGAATTCTGTGAGAATGAAGAGCTCTGGGAGCTCTACATTAGCCGAGATGGTGCATTTCGTGAGAATGAAGAGCTCTTGGAGCGCTTCATACGACGAGATGGTGCGTTCTGTGAGAATGTAGAGCTCTGGGAGCACTACATTAGCCGAGATGGTGCATTTCGTGAGAATGAAGAGCTCTGGGAGCTCTACATTGCCCGGAACGGTGACATTTCGCGAGAATGAAGTGCTCTGGGAGCTCTTCATTAGCCGAGATGGTGCAATTCGTGAGAATGAAGAGCTCTGGGAGCTCTACAGTATCGACTCTCAGACCTACGACGATACACTGAGGTTCTGCCGCAAAGTGTCGCCTCTCCGCGGCCGCCCTACCGTTCCGCCAAAAACTGCTGCCGGTACTCCGTCGGCGTTACGTTCATCTTCCGCCGGAACACCTGCGTGAAATGGCGCACGTCTGCGTAACCAATCCGCTCGGCGATCTCGGCGAGCCTCAGGCCCGACTGCTGCAGCAGCTCCTTTGCCTGCTCGATGCGCAGGCTGATGACGTATTCCTTGTACCCGTGCCCCGTCTTCTGCTTAAACAGCTGGCTGAAGTAGATCGGGTTCAAGAACACGACCGATGCCACCTTCTCAAGGGACAGCTCCTCGTTGTAGTGCGCCTTCAAATATTGCAGCGCTACCTCGATCGACTTGTCCCCGCTCCCCTCCGGCTTGTCTCCGCCAGCCGAAACCGGCGCCTGGCGCAACCGCCGCACCTCTGCCGGAATCCGGTCAAAAGAGCGAATGACACCGGACGAGGCAATGTGGAACGGTACCTTCAAATAATGGCCGAGATGCTTTTGGAGTTCCTGAAGCAGCTCTTCCTCCATGCGTTCGTCCTGAAACTGAGCAAGGCCAAGCAGACTCTGCCGGTCGAAGCTTACGACAAAGCCCTGCCCGTGGAGGTCAATCAGCTCGGAAAGCACATTTTCAATAATAAAATGCTCCAGCTGCACATTCTTGACCGCTTCCTCGATGTGCACCATGATCAAATGAAATTGCGGGTACCGGTCGATCAGCGGTCCGATATCCAAATTGCCGATATCCAGCCCCGAAGCTAACCGCTGAAACATCGCCTCCCGCAAATATTTGAGACTCGTCTTCAGCAGCTCGCCTTCGCGCGTAATCTCCGAATCGTGCCTCGCCTCGTCGGCCAGCTGGCCCATCAGTTCGACCAGACGCTGCTTGCCGATCGGCTTGAGCAAATAATCGCGCGCGCCAAGCCGTACCGCCTCCTGTGCGTACGAGAACTCCGAATGCGCCGAGATGACGACCCATTTGGCATGCGGGTATTTGCGCCGCGACATCTTCATGAACTCCAGCCCATTGATGCCCGGCATTAAAATATCGGTCAGCACGATATCGATCGGCTGGCTGTCCATCAGCTGAACAGCATCCTCCGCCGATGCCGCCAGATGGATTTCATAATCGGGAAAAGCCTTCTTAATGGTCCGTTTCACGCCTTCCCGAATGACGCTCTCGTCATCCGCGATGAGGATATTCACCGCCACCCGCAATTCCTCCTTCCTTCACAGCCGGCAGCAGCGGCACCGTAATAATGGCCGTCGTGCCTTGATTTAGTACGCTCCGCAGCTCCACGCCGTAAGCCTCTCCATACATATGCCGGAGCCGGCGCTGCAGGTTAACGAGACCGATTCCGCCGCCGGAATGACGCGCCCCCTTGCTCTCCTCGTGCACGACCGCTTCTTCCGGATTCTGCAAGGAAGCATTCAGCTTTGCAAGCGCCGCTCCCTCTATGCCTGCGCCGTTATCCTGCACCATGATGCGCAGCTTCAGCTCATCCGCCTCCGCGTACACTCGCAGCACGCCGCTCCGTTCGACTAACGGCTCGAGCCCGTATTTCACCGCGTTCTCGATAATCGGCTGCAGCGTCATTTTCGGCAGCGGGATACCGAGCCACTGCTCGGCCACATCGATATCGACGGTCAACCGCCCCTCCAGCCGCGTTACGATGATGGTAAGATAATGCTCGATTTGCTCGATCTCTTCCCGCAGGCTGACGGCCCCTTCATCCCAGTGGCTGCTGTATCGGAACAGCCGCGACAAAGACAGCACCACCTCACCAAGCCGGTCATGTCCTTTCTCGTCGAGCATCCAGTAGATCATATCGAGCGTGTTATACAGAAAATGCGGATTCACCTGCGATTGGAGGGCCTTCAGCTCCGCGTTCTTCTCGCTGACCGAAGAGATCTTCACCCGTTCAATGAGCTCGGCGATCTGGTTCACCATTTGATTGAACGAAGCGACCAAGATATTGATTTCCTGATAGGACGTCACGTTCAACGATCCCCGGAAATTCCCGATTTCCACCTGCTTCATCTCGGAGATCAGCCGCTTGAGCGGAGAGGAGATCGTCCGCGAGAACACCGAAGCGAGAATGGTGGCCACGAGCACCAGCGCGGCTGCGACAAGAACGAGAAATCGTTTTGTCTCCGTCAGCTCCACGTTGAGGTCCTGATCCGGCGTCACGCTGAGTACCGTCCAATCCGCGTAAGGCAGCTCGGTCGACACGATCAGCTGCTTATCCTGCTCGATGACAACCGGATCGCCGTCCTTCGGCCGCTGCTCCAAGCTGGCCAGCCACGGTTCGTCCCATGCTTTCGAGGTGGTGGAGATGAGCTTGCCTTCGCCTGACATCAAATAAACCTGGCTGTGCGCCCCAAGCTTTAAATTATCCATCGCCTTGAAGATCGCTTGCGGGCTTGTCTCGAAGAGCGCAACACCGACCCGCTTATGACTGTTAAGGTCAAAGATCGGCCGGGCAAATGCGAACACCGTCTGATTCTCGATCTGATCGATAATCGAGCGTTCAAATACGCCGAGCCAGACCATGCTGCCCGGTGACTCGTTCACCTTCCTGTACCAGTCGGCCTTAGCGTAATCGGGATCGATTACATTGCCGTAGTTGCCGTAGCTGTATACTTTCCCATAGTCCGTCAACACGTGAATGCCGATAAGGTCCTCCTTGGACAGGAATACCGCGCCAAGTATATTCGTAATGCTCCGCTCATTAAAATAATCGACAGCAGGGCTGTCGACTGGCGAAAGACTCAAAATCCGATTGAGATCGTTATTGCCGATGACGGATTTAGACATACTGTCGTAGCCTTTCAGGAGAAGGTCGAACAGGCCTGCCGTCTGCGAGACGTTCTGCTTCGCCAGGCCGCTCACCTTCTCATGAAATTGCACCGTCGTCCGGTTGTAGTATAAGATGCTGACGATCAGCACGATCGCTGACATGCTGAACAGGAACAGCACGAACAGCCGGTATTGAATGGAATGGAATCCGCGCGACACTTCCCTGATCCGCCTTTCCTGGCTGGCCTCTTACCCTTTCACCGCTCCGGCTACCATGCCCTTCGTAATCTTCTCGGAAAGGAAGAAGTACACGAGCATGACCGGCAGAGCGCCAAGCACGAGGTAAGCCCCGATTGCCCCGAAATTGGCATTGTACTGGCTAACAAAATTATAAATACCGAAAGGAAGAGTTTTCAAGCCCTCCGCGGATATAAAAGTTGCGGCCATAATGTATTCGTTCCAGATCGTAATGAAGGTTAGAATAACGACCGTCATAATCGGCGGCACCGAGATCGGTAAAATAATGCTGCGGAAAATCCGGTACACGCTCGCTCCGTCCATAAATGCCGATTCTTCGATTTCCGCCGGGATGCCTCTCATGAAGCCGCTTAGAATAAAGACGGCGATCGGCGTAGAAAACGCGATATACGGCAAGATGAGCGACCAGCGCGTATTCAAAATATGCAAGTTCTTAAAGATAACCATTAGCGGCAGCAGCGTCGCCTGCATCGGAATCATCATGCCGAGCAGGAAGACGAGCGTAACGATCGGCCCTAGCTTCCAACGGAAACGGGAAATCGCGTATGCGACCATCGAGCTTAACACGATGACGCAAATCAAAGTAACCGACGTGACGAGCACGCTATTGCCCAAGTACTTCAAATAATGGCCGCCTTTGTAAGCGTCCGTATAGTTGCCCCATTGCGGCGTGGTCGGAAGCGAGAAGAAGCTGCTGCCGAGAATTTGCTCGTTTGTTTTGAGCGAGTACATGATCAGCCAGAACAACGGGTAAATTTGCGTAACGACAAGGACCGAGAGAAGCAGATACACGAGCCCTTTTTTAACACTTGCCATGATTCTGTTCTCCCCTTCTAGGTGTATTTCGCTTCGACTTTTTTGAAGACGAAATTGATGACGACCGTAAACAACAAGCAAATGAATACAAGAATCGTTGCCAGCGCGCTGCCGTATCCGTATTTGAGAGACAGGAACGACATATTGTACATGTGCGTGGAAATCGTATCCGTCGCATGCGCCGGACCGCCGCCTGTCATCACCCAAACGAGGTCGAACGCCTGCAGGGAGCCGATGAACGCGAGCACGATCGAGATTTTGAAAATCGGAACTGCCATCGGGTACGTAATGTACCAATCGGATTTGAAGCCTTCCGCGCCGTCAATCTTGGCCGCTTCATATATTTCATTCGGAATGTTCTGCACCCCGGTATATTGGATAAGCAGATGGTAACCGAAATATTGCCAAAGGGATACAAAATACAAGCAGTACATCGCAAACTTCGGCTCCGTCAGCCAGCTATGCGTCCAGCTCTCGAGGCCAAGCGAAGTCAAAATGCCGTTGAGCATACCGCCCATTTCGGTTGGGTTGTAGATCGTTTTCCAAAGCTGTCCAATAATAACGACAGATAAAATAACAGGGACGAAATAAATCGATACGAGCGTATTCGCTTTGCGAACGTAACGGTTCATCAATGCTGCGATAAAAAGGCAGATCGGAATTTCAGCCATGGAAAACACGGCGTACATCAGCGTACGGCGAACGGACGGCCAGAAGTTCGTATCTTCGAAAAGGATCGTTTTAAAATTGTCGAGCCCGATAAATTTCGCCTTGTTGATGCTGTCCCAATCCAGCAAGCTGTCGTACACGGATACGACGATCGGAACAAACACGAGGCCGATGTAGAGAAGCAGGCACGGCAGGACGAAGACTGCAATTGTTCGAGCCGGGACTTTTAAAACATTCACGGGGGTTGCCTCCTGATTCGTTGGTCGGTGGTGATTGAAAAAGAAAGCCGTATTGCGGATGAAGACGCTAGGCTGCCCTCACCCGCAAACGACTTACAAAGTTTTATTAATTATTTGTTCGAGTCAAAAGCCGCTTGGTGTTCTTGCGCTACATTTGCAGGATCGACTTTTTGTACGAACATGTTTTGGATGCTGCTCAGGTGAACTTGAGCGATCGCGGGCTTCATGGTGTTGTCGAATGCCAGGTCGCCGCCTTTAACGCCTTTAAACAGTTCCAGAACGTCGATTGCAAGGTCGGAGTAGCCGGCTGCTTTGAAATCGCCTTCGATGATTTGGCCGCTGCCCACTGCGTTCTTCAGCTCGAATTGCTTTTTCGGCATGTTCAGCATGAAGTAGTTCAGGAAATCCTTCGTTTCTTGAAGATGCTCGCTGTTCGCGGAGATCGCGAATGCGGAGCCCGGAGCTAGCATGAATTGGTCTGGATCGCCTTTGCCGCCGACTGTCGGGAATTTGAATACGCCGACTTTGCCGCCAACGGAGGACGCGTCGATTGCGCCTGTTTCCCATGTGCCCATGATCATCATCGCCGCTTTGCCTGTTTTGAACAGGTTGCCTCCAGTGTTGTAGTCAACGGAGGTTGCGCCTTCGTTAAACGCTTTGGCTTGGATCAAGTCTTGGAACTTGGACACCGCGTCGGTGAACTCAGGATCGGTAAACTTCTTCTTGCCGTCCAATACGTCTTGCAGGAAGCCGGGGCCTCCGTTCGTGCGGAGCAGAACGTTCATGAACAAGAACGAGCCGGTCCATGAGTCTTTCTCGCCGATCGCGATCGGCGTGATGTTCTTAGCGCGGAGCGCTTTTACGTCTTCGATGAATTCTTCGTACGTCGCGGGAGGCGCCGTGATGCCTGCTTGCGCGAACAGATCTTTATTGTAGTAAACGACTTCGATGTTGTTGCCGTCCGGCAGCGCGTATACATTGCCGTCGAAGCTGTAATAGTCGAGAAGACCTTTTTGGAACGTATCTTTCAAGCCGTTTTGATCGATCATATCGTTAAGCGGTGCGAACAGGCCTGCATCGACAAACGGCTTCATTTGAGCGGAAGGGTTCACGATCGTAATGTCCGGCACTTCTTTGGAAGCGGCTTGCGTCTTCAGCTTCAGCTTCTGTTGGTCCGTGTTCAAGGAATCAAGCTCGATCTTGATGTTCGGGTGATCCTTTTGATATTGATCTACTAGCGCGTGAAGCATTTTATAAGAAGGCGTTTCCGGGTCTGGATAGATGTTTTGGAATGTGATTGTAACTTCTTTATCGCCTTTGTTTCCTGCGTTCGTGCCTGCGTTCGTATTGTCTGCGGTATTGTTTTCTTTCGTACCGCAAGCTGTCGCTCCCAAGAGCAGTGCTGCCGCCGATAGCGCGATTGCGGATGTCTTCATTGTTTTGCTTGCCATTTCTCTATTCCCCCTTGGGTTGTTATACGCTTATTATCTTGCACATAGCCCTTTGCAACAATGCGCGAAATCAAGGACTGAGGTTTGCTTTTTTAAGGTTGTGTGAAGAAACCGCCCCTTCGTGCTATGATGGTTCGTAGCGTTAAAAACAAGCGAAAGGACGTTATGCGTATGTCATCTGCTATGGAATCGATCCGCAATATTTATTGCGTTGGACGCAATTATGCGCTGCATGCGAAGGAGCTTGGGAACGAAGTGCCGGAGGAGCCGATCATCTTCTCGAAGCCGACGCACGCGCTCCATCCGGCCGTAGGCAAGCTGGAGCTGCCGGGCTCGATCGGCGATATTCATTTTGAGCTGGAGGTTGTCGTGCGTATCGGGACAAGCTATCGGCCCGGAATGAAGGCCGCGGAGCTCGTTGACGGCATCGCGCTCGGCATCGATCTGACCGCGCGCGACGTGCAGTCTCAGCTGAAGGAGAAGCGTCAGCCATGGCTGCTTTCGAAGGGGTTCGTCGGCTCGGCGGTGCTTGGGCCGTTCGTACCGTTCACGGGCATGGAGGACTTCACGCAGTTGACCTTCAGCCTGCTTAAGAATGAGGAGAAGGTGCAGGAAGGCTGCCCGAAGGACATGATCTTCTCGCTGCAGCAGCTCATTGACTTCATCGGAACTCGCCTCGGGCTGGGCGCCGGCGATGTCATCTACACCGGTACGCCTGCCGGCGTCGGCCCGCTCGCGGACGGCGACACGCTGGAGCTGCGACTTGCCGCCGGCGGCAAAGAAGAAACGTTCGGTCCCCTCTACGTGGACATGTAGATTTAAATGCGAATAGCGCCGCCCCGGTTGATTGGGGCGGCGCTTGTCGTTTGGGGCGATGAAGCGGATCGCGTTAGCAGCGCCGCATGCTGGCCCGATGTCAAAAATCGCGAAGAAAAAGGACAGCCCTCGGCCGAGGGCTGTCCTTTCTTACTCATACAACTTCAATGACGACAGCGTGATGGCCGCGACCCGGTCATTCTTGATCGCGAACTCCAGCGCAAGCCGCTTGTCCTTGTCGATATAGCCCATCGCGTCGCCTCGCGTATAGAAGCTGTTGCCGTACATCTTTTCTACGCCCTCCCTCGCCGAGCCGAGCTTGACGCCCTTGGCCGTTGCGAGCTTTGGGCCGGGCGAGTAGGCCAGTACCACGTTATCGAGCGAGCTGTACTGGAAGTTCTCGTACATGAACATGAAAATTCGGCCGTTATTCAAGGTCCGCTCCGGTTTGCCCGCCTGCGTGACGAGCTCCTGCTCCGAGACGCCGAGCCTCACCTTCTCATTTAGTTCCTGACTTAAATCCGTCGAATGCACAAGGTCGATATACGTCAGCGGCGTTTTGCTTTTGCCTCCGCAACCAGCGAGCAGCATCGCTGCGCCGCATAATAGCATCATTCCAACCAGCCATCGTTTCACTTCGTTCTACTCCCCTAATCAACAGCATGCCGCGAAGCTAACCTTTCGTGCCCGGACGCTTCCCACTATGATACCGTACAACGTATTGCCGGAATCTTCAACCCGGCAAACCGATCCGCCAGAAGAAAATAAGGCGCATCACCCCAGAATACGGGGAATGCGCCTATGCTTAGTGAGGGATATGCAGCCTGCCTTCTTCAATTAGTAACTCGATATTTTTATTAAAGGTGTACTTGATTACCGTTTTGTTTTCTTCATGTTCGATCTGCGAATCAATGACCCGTAACCCGTCATCACCCAAATTTCTTAATAAACGCTCAGCATTTTCAGGCATCACATCAATTTGCATTAATGGATCCGCATGTTCGAATATCTCCGTCACCACATCTCCACTTATTGAAATTTCCGGATCAGGTGACATAACGAATTTTTCAAATGCCTCAGACAAATGGTTTTCAATTTCGTTCAATTCAATCGACTCCTATCCCGCGATATCGCCCATATCATTGTTTCCTATAAAGGAATGGATAATGCGCCCGAACTTGTTGCCAATTATGAGGACAAATCAAAGAGCGCGGCTCCGGTTACCGGAACCACGCTCTATTTCGCTGCTTATTTGCCGGCCGCTGCGGCTCCGGTGCCTTCCGACTCTGCCGAGATCTGGTAGGCGACTAACACGATATTGCTGGATATCTGCTCGCGCAGCTCCGTTTCGAACTGCTGCAGCTGGGCGAGCTGCTGTCCGTCTAATTCAGCCGGTTTATAGTTCACGAGAGTTCCTCCACTCCATTGCTAGATTCGAAGTTACTCTCAGTGTTGACGGCATTAACGCTGCTTATGCAGTATCGGCATGCTTTTTAAGGCAAATCGATGAGCATAAACTGTGCGCCGTCCGGAGACGCGATCGCAAGCTCAGATAGATCGGTGATGCGCGCGGCATCGCTGCGGTTCAAGGCGTGCTCGCCGTTCAAGGTTACGCTGCCGCCATAGACGAACAGGTAGATTTTGCGCGCCGGATCTTGCTTGAAGGTCACGTTATTCCCGGCCTCGAGACGGGAGAGGTAGATCGTCAGATCCTGATGGATCGTGGCAATCCTGTCGCCTTGGATGCGCTTGGAGACGATCGGCAGCAGCCCGTTCCGCATCGCTTCTTGATCGAAGGTCTTTTGCTCATAGGACGGAGTAAGCCCCTTCTCTTCCGGCAGGAACCACAGCTGCATGATGTTGGCCGTTTCCGTTTCGGACGAATTAATCTCCGAATGCAGGATGCCCGTACCTGCGGTCATCCGCTGCACCTCGCCTACGCGAAGAACTTCTTTGCCTCCCGTATTATCTTCATGCGCCAGCTCGCCGCTGATCACAACGGACACGATCTCCATGTCGCGGTGCGGGTGAGTGCCGAATCCTTTGCCAGGCTGAATGTAATCTTCGTTAAATACGCGCAGCGGGCCGAAATTCATGTTGTTCGGGTCGTAATAATCGGCGAACGAGAAACTAAAATTAAACTGAAGCCATCCGATATTTCCGGAAAACCGGGATTCCGCCGGGTGGATCTGAATCATGCTCGAACACTCCTTTTTTTATGGGTTGCCGAACTCACTTACTTTATGTAAGTATGATAGTGTGCTATAGTTAGCTTTGTCAAGGAGGGATCCCTATGGACCATTTGTACATCCGGCACACGGTTGGAGGCCGGCTGTTTCTCGATTCCAAGCAGCATGAGCTACCCTTCTCCATCACGACCGCAGAGGGCCGGGAAGGCTGGAAGATCCGGATTCGCGAGGTGGATGAATCGATCGCAGGACCATTATGCCGGCACCACGATGAGTTGAATATTTTTGTAGTGGCGGATGGCGCGGTCGATCGCAAGACTTGGTATTATTCTACACATGGCCTCGTCGACTATGACGCGGCGGCACGGGAGCTCGTCATTTGGGCCGACGGCAAAATCGATTACAGCGTTTAGCGCCGCCTGGATTGGGTCTTCCCAAGCAGGTTAAACTACTGGAACAATCTTCTGCTGCAAGGAGAAGCGTCCAGTGAACACTACCATCGAAATCGTCATACGCACGGTCACCGCTTTTGCATTAATTATGATTATTGCACGAATTCTCGGGAAACAAACGATCACCCAATTGACCTACCACGACTTTGTTTCCACGATCACGCTCGGCGCGATTACAGCAAATCTGGCCTTTAATACCGATCTTAAATCGTGGAACCAAGTTACGTCCCTGCTCACGTTCAGCGGTATCGCTTTCATCGTCGCCGTCGTCTCGCTGCGAAACAGACACTTGCGCAAATGGGTATCCGGCAGGCCTACGATCGTGATGGAAGACGGCAAAATTTTAGAGCACAATCTCAGAAAGCTGCGTTTTACGTTGGATACGCTCAATCAAGAGCTGCGGGAAAAGGACATTTTCGACATAAACGAAGTGGAATACGCCGTTCTGGAGCTGAACGGCAAGCTGTCCGTGCTCAAGAAGCCGCAATATCGGCAAGTGACCAAATCGGATTTGGCCATCAAGACCCCGTCCTATAACCACTTTCCAATCGAGTTGATTATGGACGGAAAACCCGCCATTACGAATTTGGAGAACAGCGGGCTAGATCAAGATTGGCTTAACAAGCAGCTGAAGAAACGGGGCCTGACCTTGGAAGAGGTCTGTTATGCCGTCAAAGGGACGAACGGATCCGTCTATTTCGATTTATACCGCGACCAATTAAAGCATCCCATCAACACGGAATAGCAGTGGCCTTCTCGCAATTCGTTGGTAGCCGCATGTCCGCTAGACCCATCCCCAAAAGAACCCGTCTCGCTCCCAAGCTGCGCGCCCGCCGTGCAGCTTTTTGAATATTTTCTTCACTTCCTTGTCGATGGACTCGTTGCCGTTCTCATTGACATAGATAAAGCGCTCGCCGAAATGCGCCCGAATGTGCGCGACCGCCTGCTCCTGGCGCAGTATGCCTGCCGATTGCAGCTCTCGTACCATCCACTCTGCCACTTCCTGCGCGGTATGCTCCAATTTGTACGCCTCCTTCATTCCTTTAATGTTGAACCTTTTTTCATGCAGCCTCGTATGTATCCCTAGAATGCGCATAGCTATCAATGAGGAGGGGTCACCCATGCATGTTGTTGAACCGAATCCGGTGAAAAAAATGAGTTTGAAGCCTTACATTCTGATCGGCCTGTTGATTGTCGCCGGTCTCATCGTCGCCTTTAATGGCTTTCAGACCGTCCAGTACGGCAACGTCGGCTTATACAAAACGTTCGGCAAATTGAATGATAACATACTGGCGCCGGGCATTCACATGAAGATCCCGTTCGTGCAGACGATTATTCAGGTGAACGTGCAGGTACAGAAGACGGAAACGGATACGAGCGCGTCCTCGAAGGATTTGCAGCCGGTGTCGACGCATGTGGCCGTCAACTATTCCGTCGATAAAGAAGCGGCCTACAAGCTGATGAACAACGTTGGCGGCTCGTTCGGCAGCGTCATCGTGAACCCTGCCATTCAGGAAATCGTCAAGGAAGTGACCGCGCGCTATCCTGCGGAAGACCTGATCGCCAAGCGCGACATCGTTGCCGGCGAAATCCGGGAGCACCTGACAAATCGTCTTGCAAAGTACAATTTGATCGTAAACGACATTAATATCGTCAACTTTAAGTTCTCCGATGCGTTCAACCAATCGATCGAGGCGAAGCAGGTAGCGCAGCAGCAGGCGCTCAAGGCCGAGAACGACCTGAAGCGGATCCAGATTGAAGCGAAGCAAAAGGTCGCTCAGGCGCAAGCCGAGGCGGAGTCGCTGAAGCTGAAGAAGCAGGAGGTTACGCCGGAGCTGATCCAGCTTAAGCAGATCGAGGTGCAAGAGAAGGCCTTGGACAAATGGGACGGCAGACTGCCGAGCGTCACCGGCGGCGCGACGCCATTCATCGACGTGGACAGCTTCGCTGGCAGCGGGAAGTAGGCGGAGTTGGCGCTTGGCGTCGGGCGGAGGCTCGCGCTCGAGCGCGAAGGATTTGGGGCTGAGCATCGGAGTTTTCGGCGCTCGGCTTTGTTTTTGCGCCCGATGCGGGGGCGAGAGTCGGGGTATTCGACGCTCGTTGTCGGCGTCAGGAGGGCGTTGGTTAGTTTGGGGGCTGAGTGCACGTTTTCGTGCTCTCGGCTTCTTTAGTTTCCGGCGTACCTGCGGTAACCACATGAACCAAGAAGAAGCATCCGGCGGCTCCACCTGCCGAGTTATCCTGTGAAATGCGGTGAAACTTGGCGAACGGCAAGCGCCGGTCACGCGCGATAGTTCCCGCAAAACCACTTTGTTTAGCGAATCGGCACTTCCTTTGTCACCCTTGCAGGGAGTGGCCCGGAGAGCGCGAATTACGTATGCATCCCAACCGAACGGAGTGATAGGAATGGTACTTGTCAAAAGCAAGGATGCAGCTGAGACGTTGAACGTCAGCCAAACCACGGTCAAACGCTGGGCTTCCCACTTCCACAATTATTTCCAGAAGGATCGCCTTGGGCATTATGTTTTCACCCAGCAGGACCTCGCGATGCTTGGCTATATCAAGGAGGCGCTTGAGCGCGGCGATACGATGGACATGATCGTTCTGCCCGAGTCCGAGCCCGAGTCGGAGCCCGCACAGCTGCAAGCGGCCGAGCTCCAGACCGCGAACGGACCCGGCCAGCAAATCGCTGCTGCTAACGAATCCTCCAGCGAACTAAGCGAGATCTATTTCCGTCTGGAGCAGGTGGAGTACAAGGTGGAACAAAAGGCCGACGAGGTTGTTACGACGCAACTTTTGCAGCACCGCTCGGAACTAGAGGAGCTCCGCCGCCTGATCGATCACCTTGCAACTGCGATAGAAAACGCTAAACAGCCGATTCCGATGCCGGGCAAAGCCCACGCCGCCGGTACGGCCGCCGCCGAAGTCGCCGCTGCATCCGCAGCACCGGATTTCGCTGCGCCAGCATTTCCGGCTCCCGCTTCGACCCGCAAACGCAGCCTGTTCCGTTCCCTATTCGTCTGGTTTTGATGGCCGCCCCTCAGGCTGCGCAGGAAAGCGAAGGGCAAACGGCACGATAAGCGCCGTCACGACCACGAGCGCGCCGATCGCGATGGCACGTTCCTCCAAGAGCAGCTGCACAAGCAGCGAGAGCACGATGCCGCCGAGATTGCCGAACAGCAGCAGCAGTCCCGTAACGGCGCCGGCTGAGCGCGGCTCTGCTTTGGCTTCGGCGAACGCGAGCACAATAGGAAGATCCGCCAGCAGAAGCAAGCCGGCCAATCCGAGCAGCACCATGAACAGCCAGTACGGCATGCCGGCCGCCAAGCAGACAAGCAGCACGGCGCTGACTGCAAGGGAAAGCACCAGCAGCGTTCTAGCCCGATGCCCGCGCATGGCCAAATTCGGTAAAACCGCCGCGCCGGCGATGCCTGCCGCCGTCATCAAACCTAGGCCGGTCCCGACCTGCACCGAATTGTATCCGATTCCATCCGCCAGCACCTCAAGCCAAGTTGCGAGTGTAATAAAGATCCCGAAGCCTGCAAACAGCAGAAGGCTGAACAGGCGAACCCACCGCGCTGACCAAATCTCCCGCAAAGCGAGAACCGCCGGCGTGCGCTCCGCATCTGCAGCCGTCTCCGCATACAAAGGAGCCGAGCGCAGAAGCGCCATCGTCAACGCGATGCCGGCAGCGGCGCTAACTGCCGCTTGCGTCCATAACACGGCCGGCAGCCCGCCCCATTCCATCAGAAACGGCACCGTCACGTTCGAAATCATAATTCCGGCAAACAAGCTGGCAGTACCTGCCGCAATAGCTGCAGGACGATTAGGCGGTGCCGCATAAAGCACCGCTATTTTATTGACGGCGTTCAACACCAGCGGCTGTCCGACGGCAATCACGAACTGGCCGGCAAGCGCGAATGGGTAGCCGGGAACGAGCCGGATCGCCGCTCCGGCAGCCGTAAGCCCTGCTCCCCAAATAAGCGCCCCGCGGAAGCTGCGGTCCGCCGCTATGCCAAACGGAATAGACAATAGCACGTACACAAGCGGGAAAACGAGAGACAGCCAGCCGATGGCGTCAACCGATACGCCCCACAGCGCCGCGGTATCGGTCGTAATGGGCGTAAACGTCACCCATAGCAGCTGCGTCGCCGCTGCCACGCAAGCGTAGGCAGCGATAACCGGCCAGCGTGTAACGGTTTCGATCCGGTTCAAGCGCAAGTCCCCCTTACGCGCGGCATGTTATGCTTCCGAAACGCCGAACAACTTTTCCAAATAAGGGTTCAGCAGTACGCCTTCCGGGTCATACTGAGCCCGAACCCGGGCAAACGGCTCCCACATCGGATATAGCCCCTTCAGTTGTGACGCGTGAAGCGAATGCATTTTCCCCCAATGCGGCCGCCCGCCGTAGCGCAGAAAGATCCGCTCCATCGCGGCAAAATAAGGCGCATACGTCATCCCCTTATACATATGAACGGCGATATACGCCGAATCCCTTCCATACGCAGGGCTCAGCCAGATATCGTCGCCCCGGGCATAACGGCACTCGATCGGAAAATGAACCGCAAACCGATTGCGCGCCATCACCGCGCGCATCTCTTCAATAACCGCGGGCATCGCATCGGCCGGGAGATTGTACTCCATCTCGTTGAATCGGACAAGCCGCTTCGTTGCGAACAGACGATGGCTGTAATCCACCCTGCTGCCTACGGGAACCTGTGAAGCAGAGAAGCGGCTGATAGGCGCGCACAACTCCGGGAAACGCCGGCACAACCCGGAAAGCAGGCCGAAGGCCGCGTTCTCCAACAGCACGTCGCTGACGTAGTCGCGCACCCGGCGCGAGGAGACGGGCTCGTCCGTTTCATCCATGGTTTTAAGCTGGCATGGATCAGCGTAGGGGAACCAGTAGAACTCGAAATGCCGGTGCGCATCCGCAAGCGCCGGCAGCTGCTCTAAGCATGTCGAGAGCGGTACCCGCCTGCTCTCGTAGCGCATTTTGAAGGCGGAGCGCAGCTTCAGCTTCACCTGCACGATAATGCCGAGCGCGCCTAGCGACACCTGCATCGCCCGGAACGCTTCCGGGTGCGAATCCATCGTGCATTCGATCACCTCGCCCGTTCCCGTCACAAGCGTCAGCCCCGCCACCTGCGTCGCGATATTTCCGAACTGCCGTCCTGTTCCGTGCGTACCGGTGCTTATGGCCCCGGCGATCGATTGAACATCGATGTCGCCCAAGTTCTCTTGCGCCAGGCCCTGCCGGAACAGAAGCTCGCCAAGCAGCTTCAGCTTCGTGCCGGCCCACACGGTAGCGGTCCCGCCCACGGCATCGATCTCCACTAAGCCCTGCATCCGGTCAAGCGAAACGAGCACATCGGAGGCCGCAGCAATCGGCGTAAACGAATGCCCCGTGCCGACGACCCGCAGCCTCCGGCCTTCACGCCGGCACATCTGTACCGCTTCGACGACCGCCTCAATCGAATCGGGATACAGCACCATCTGCGGCGAAGCCTGGACGGAGCCTGACCAGTTCGACCATGCGATCCGCATTGCAGCATGTCCATTCATACAAAACAAGCCCCCATTCCGCGATAGGTCGCATACTCCGCTACAATTTGCCCTTTGGATACCGCATAAAGCTTCATGAATCGCTCGCACAGCTCGCCTGCCTTGGCATGCCTGAAGAACACCGGATCGCCGATCGCAAGCTGGTCCCCGCTCTTCACGCGCAGCGGCGTCTGAACCTCGCCCGCGCCTTCAAGCGGAAACTGCTCCAGCCCCTCAGGCAAATACACCTTAGCCCCCTTCTCGGCGCCAACAGCTCCGGAGGCCGTATAGCCGCCGCCCATGCAGGTGACGATATCCGGCCTTGGACGCCGCACTACTTCGACGGCATACGCTGCCGCAGGCTCATAACGGAATGCGGCATAATGGTCGAACAAGCCCGGCGCATAGAAGCCGGATCCTGCCGTAATCTCCGTGACGCACGGCTCCAGACGCGAGCTGTCCAGGCTGCCGGTCCCGCCCGCGTTCACGAAGCGCAGCTCCGCCCCCAGCTGGACCAGCCCATCCACCACTTCTCGTCGACGCGAGGCAACCTCCGATACCGACCGCTTCTTGAGCCATCGAATAATCCGATTCTTCAGCGGCTTGCCAGGCATATTGTCGCCGACCCCGGCAACCTGCGCCTCATAGCCCATAATTCCCTCAAGCTTCAGCCAAGGGGAAGCCATGATCCGCTCCGCGACCGGCCGCACTTGCTCCCAAGCCGACAGCGGCGAGCGCCAGACGCCGAAATGCAAGCCGGGATAATCGGCCGACATGTCGATATCCAAACAAAGCGGCACAACAACGCCGCGCTCGGCCGCGAGCCTTTCGATCTGCCGTACATGCTCCTCACAGTCCACCATGAACGTAATGGAGCGCCCTGCTTCAATGTGCGCGATAAGCTCGCCAAGACGCTCCGCTTGCCATTGCGGATAGCCAAGCAGCAGATCGTCGAACCCTTCGCGCGCAAGCAGCGACGCTTCGTCAGCCGTGTAGCACATGATCCCCTGGTAGACCTCAGGCGCGCTGCCTTGAATTCGCCGCATCACGTCCGCGCAGCGGATCGATTTGCTCGCGATTCTTACTTTTTTGCTCCCTGCCGCCTGTGCGATCGAGGCGATGTTCCGATCCAGCAGATCCAGATCGACGAAAGCAAACGGCTTCGGCACCCGCTCGAAGACCGTTTTATAGTACGCATAGGCTTCGGTTGCCTTCATGGATAGCTGCCTTCCTCTCTACGGCTTCATAAGCATGCGGATGATTTTGATCCCATTCTTAAAGGAGGGGTAGCGGAACGGAAAATCGAACGCCGTCGTCTGCTTCAGCACGCTCTTCATATGCGAGAACGTCCGGAAGCTATACTCGCCGTGGTAGCTGCCGATGCCGCTTTGCCCGACGCCGCCGAATGGCAAATACGGCGAACCAAGGTGCAGCATCGTATCGTTAATGCAGCCGCCGCCGAAGGAAATGCTTGACGTAAACTGCCGTTGAACCGCCTCGTTTTGGCTGAACACATACAGCGCGAGCGGCCTTGGCCGCGCATTCACGAGCGCGATCGCTTCCTGCGGGTCCTCGTAGGTGAACACGGGCAGAATCGGTCCGAAGATTTCCTCCTGCATGACCGGAGAGCTCCATGCGACATCCTCGAGTATGGTCGGGGCGATGCGCAGCGACTCGTCATCCGAACCGCCGCCGATTACGGCCTTGCCGTCTTGAAGGAAGGATTTAAGCCGCTCGTAGTGACGCCGCGAGGCGATGCGGCCATAGTCCGGATGCTTTAGCGGCTCTTCGCCGTAGAAAGACGTTACCGCTTGGCCGATAGCCTCAAGGAGCGCGCCTTTTACGCTGCGGTGCACGAGCAAATAGTCCGGCGCCACGCAGGTTTGCCCGCTGTTCAGAAACTTGCCGAAGGCGATGCGTCTGGCCGCAAGCGCAATGGAAGCATCGTGATGAACGATGCAAGGGGATTTGCCGCCGAGCTCCAGCGTGACGGGCGTCAAATTAGGCGCGGCGGCCGCCATTACGAGTTTGCCGACAGCCGTGCCGCCCGTGTAGAAAATATGATCGAAAGGCAGCCCTACCAGCTCGCGGCTCGTCTCTGCGCCGCCTTGGACGACGGTGATATATTCGGGCTGGAAGCTTTCGGCTGCCAGAGATTCGAGCACGCCTGAGATTGCGGGCGATAATTCCGAAGGCTTTAAAATCGCCGTGTTGCCGGCGGCGATCGCGCCGATTAATGGCGTTAAAGTTAAATTGAACGGATAATTCCAAGGGGAAATAATAAGTACCGAGCCGAGCGGCTCCGGCATGATCGTGCTGCGGCTGCCCAAGTGGGTCATCGGTGTCCTGACCCGCTTCGGCTTCATCCATGCGCGAAGATGCTTGATAGCGAAGTTGATTTCGGTGTAGAAAGGGCCGATTTCTAGCGTGTACGCTTCATGCTCGCTCTTATTAAGATCGGCACGAAGCGCCGCCAATATAGCAGCCTCCCGTTCCGCGACGGCCTGCTTCAATTTCTTTAGCTGCGTTAATCGAAAAGCGTAACTGCGGCTTTCCCCGGTTCGAAACCAGGCCTGCTGCCGCTCCAGCAGCTGATGAACATTAGCCATGCGATCCCATCCCCTGCTCTCGGGGCACCTGCTATTGAAGGCGCCTTTATTTTGTAAGCACTTACACAAATCGATATCGTAAAACCGCTACCGTGCCTGTGCGATCACCGCGTTATGCGCCTTGATGAATCCGTGACGGATGATATTGAATCCATTCTCGTATATATAGAGTCCCATCTGCTCCACCGTCATGAGCTCCCGGTAGGTGTGGTTCATAATGTCCGCCATAATGACGTAGAACAACCGGCTCTTCCATTGGTTGCGCGGGGTCGTGAAGATCGCATAGCCGCCGTCCTTCAGAAATTTGCGGTGCCAATCGACCGCCTCCGGCTTATAAGCATCCGGAAAATGCTCCAGCAAGCCGACCGACAGCACAATATCGAAGCTCTTGCCGAACGTCAGATTGCGGATGTCATCCACGACATACTCGATGTTGAAATCCGGCTTGTAGTAAACCTTCGTCCCGCCTGTCTCCTTGCTTGAGCCAAGGAACGGATAGGAGTCGGGAAACTCGCCGTGACGTACCGTTTTGCAATATTCATCATAGTCGACGAGCACAACCTCGGCCCCCGGATAAAGCGCCGCCAGCTGCATCGCTTCATAGCCTTCCGCCGCACCGAGAAACAGAATGCGCGGACGCTCCACATTCAAGCCTTCGAACAGCGACCGTTTGCCCCTTGGATCCCATACGCCATCCTGAATGCGGTGCACATAATTCCACAGATGATGGCGGGCAACATCCCCGAGCGCCGCACTGATCTCAGACGGCTTGAACGAAGCCAGACTGCGCAAGAACGCCGCCTGCGCGCCGCTGATTTCCGCCGGCATATCCTTGTCGAACCACTCGTGAAACGCTTTGTTGAAATACTGCCAGGACGTCTTGGCATCCATCGGCTTCGCGTGCTCCCGTTCCCACTTCTTGCGGGCTTCCGACATGCTGCGAACCTCGTAAGGCTTGCCCACGCGGTCCCACGTCAGCTGCGACCAGTCTTTAACCGTGTTCACCCGGATGAACTTCTCGTATGCCTTATCCTTGTGCGGCCGAAGATCGACGCGGAAGGAAGGCTTCAGCTCCGTCAAGCCAAGCTGCTGCTCGGAATATGGCTGCTTGGCGCGGCTGCCGAGAACCGGCTTTGCTTTACTCATGGCTCGCTCACCTCGTCAATGATGATCAACTTTACCTATGAGTATAGCATCAGCCGAGCGAAAAATTTAGCTTTTTATTCATAGCGGAGCTGCACCGGCTGTTTGCGGTTCCATGTTCCGATCAACCCTTATGCCGACAATAAAAAAAGGCGTCCGCGGACGCCTCTTTCGGCTTACAACTCAATAGGTTTTGGTCCCCAGCTCCGTAAGCGGCTTGAACGTATAGCCCTGCTGCCTGGCTGAGTCGATGATTTGCGGCAATGCATCCGTATTGTCCTTGGACACGCTGTGCAGCAAGATCACCGCTCCGGGATGAAGCTGCTTCATCACATTATCGTACGCATAGCGCCAGCCGCGCTGGGCGCTCGGCTCCCAATCGCGATAGGCGACAGACCAGAAGACGCTCGTATACCCCTGCTCCTTGCTGACCGCGAGCACCCGGCTGTTGAAAATGCCTCTCGGCGGGCGCAGAAACCGCATCTCCTGCTGTCCGGTCAGCTCCGCGACGGCGGTCTTCACCCTCGAAAGCTCCGTTTGGATTTGGTTGTCCGATATGACGCTCATGTCGGGGTGGCTCCAGGAATGGTTGCCGACGAGATGCCCTTCCGCGACCATCCGCTTCACAAGATCCGGCTTGTCCTTCACATAGTGCCCGGTGATAAAGAAGATCGCGGGAACTCCCTTCTCCTTCAGCACATCCAGAATCCGGCCTGTATAGCCATTCTCGTAGCCGTTGTCAAAGGTCAAATACAGTTCCTTCTGCTTGGTATCCCCGAGGAAAATCGCGCCGTGCTGCTCCAGAATCGGCTGGAAACCTTCTTCTCTAATGGAGGGCAGCGAGCCGCCTACGCTCTTCTTGAAGCCAAAATGGTACGGGCCGCCGTGTGGCGCCGATGAACCCGACGCCTGTGCCGGACCCGCCGAAGCATACGCCGTCAACAGGACGAGCGCTGCCAGCACGCAGGACCATGCCAGGCGGCGCCGGCCGCGTTTACGTTGGATCATGATGTTCGTTCACCGCTTTCTTCTCGCATGTTGCGTGCTGCATGTTGAAGCCATACAATGCTTACTTTGTCCCGACCCGCTGGAAATTATGTGCATTCTGTTGTCTTGGCGCAGGCTATGTTAAAATAAGCGAATCAACTGCTGAGGAGGGCATTTCATGGCCTTGTACCGCCGTCTGCTGACGGACGCCGATTTCACCGAGGCAATGGAGCGCCAGTTCAAGCTTCGCGTGTACAAAGACGATCTGATCGTCGACTCCGGCGGCGTCATTATCCGTTTTGACGACACGACGGTCGTCAGCCAATCCGGCGTCAGCGACATCACCTATCACGAGCGCTCCGCCTGCGAATTTTTCGAGATCCGCAGAAGGTAGCAGAAACGAAAGAACCTTCATCCCCGTGCAGCAAAGGATGAAGGTTCTTTTCTTTCCGCAGCTAGAATGCCAGCTTCACGGATTTGATTTCGAACGGCTTGAACGACAGGCGAAGGCGCCCGTCCTGATCGATATTGCACGGCTCCAGCTCATCCTCGAGCAGGTTAACGATGAAAGCCTGCGTTGCTCCCTTTGGAAGCTTAACGGAAATCTTGTCGCGGCTGCCCGTTGATTCATAGAAACGCAGGATCGTCCCTTCGCCGCGTTCGGCAGGCTTGACCGTATCGAGCATGACGGTCCGGCTGTCCAGCTCCAGCAGCGATGCGGTCGCCGGCAGCTTACCGCGGCCCGCGCCGGGAAGCTGCACCGCAATGGCCGGCTGGTTCAATTCCGCGGCTCTGCGCACGACTTCGGCTCTGCGCCAGTCATACTCATGCGGCAGGAGCGAGTAAGTGAACTCATGCTCGCCCAAGTCTGCCGTAACGTCCGGCCATTTCGGCGCGCGCAGCAGCGACAGGCGCAGTACGCCGTCTTTCACGTCGTAGCCGTATTTGCTGTCGTTCATCAGGCTGACGCCGTAGCCGCCTTCGGAAAGATCCGCCCAGCGGTGGCCGCATACCTCGAACTGCGCCTGCTCCCAGCTCGTATTGCGGTGCGACGGCCGCTCCAGCGCGCCGAACGGAATTTCGTACGCCGCCTTCGAAGCTACGATATCGACCGGAAACGCCACCTTCAGCAGCTTGTGGCTTTCCTGCCAATGGACGCGCGTCTTGAAGTCGACCCGCTTCTGGTGATGGTGGAGGATCAGATCCTGCTCGATCCGGGATTGGCCAAGCCGCCATTCGAAGCGGATCACATCCGCCGCTTCGCCGGAGACTACTACTCGCTTGTCGACCAGCTCCGCTTCGCCTGCCCGGTTCTGCTCGAACTTCGGATCGATGTCCCATGCATCCCAGTACGTCGGTTTGTCATGGAAGAATTGCAGCTCGTTTGCCTTCGCGCCGGAAGGGAGAAGCTCGCGGTCCGCCGCCTTGTCGAGCCATCGTACGATTTCGCCGCGCTCGTTGAACTCCAGCTTGTAGTGCGCGGTTTCCCAAGCATCGAGCGTATCGGCTGCTTTGACGGCGGCTTCCGGCTTGGCCGATGCTTTACGCAGCCAGATCGTCTTGTAGCCGAAAGCCGGAATCGCCGGAACGGCTACCGACAAAGCATATGGGCTGCCAGCGTCGGCCGGTAGCTCCGTCAAATCCGCGGGCAGGCGATTGCCCGACTCGTCAAACGCGCAGACGTCCGCCAGCTCTGTGCCTCCCTCGATAACAACCGTATCATTTCGCTCCCAGCCAAGGCTGTTGAACACGGCATAAGCGGTTCCTTCTTGGCCTTCGCTGCCGATCTGGCCGGCCAGCGCCTGCAGCGACGCGGACAGCTCCCCGTTCCCGAGCGCGAAGATTTTCTCGTATTCCGAGGCCGACGTCTCGTACGTTTCCGTAATCGCCGTGCCCGGAATAATGTCATGGAACTGATTCAGCAGCATCAGCTTCCAGCCCTCCTCCAGCGCATCCGAACTACCGGCCTCACCTGCATACACCCGTGCCATCGAGCGCCAAATCTCCGCTTCGCGGTAAAGCACCTCCGCCTTACGGTTGCTCCGCTTGTTGCGGCCGTGCGTCGTCAGCGTGCCGCGGTGCAGTTCCAAGTACAAGTCGCCATGCCATTCCGGCAGCGTCTGCGCGATCGCTTCCACCGATTCGAAGAAAGCGCCTGCCGTGCTGAAGCTGCTCGCCGGGAGACCCGGCATAAGCGGACTGCGGTGAACGGATTCAACCATTTGCCGCGTCACGCCGCCCCCGCCGTCGCCATGCCCGTACAGCAGCATCAGCTCGTCCAGCTTGTCCTTTTGCCGGTATGCCTGCCAATGCTCCTTGACGTCCTTCGGGCTCGTGCTCTCGTTGACGCCATGATTCGAATACGAGACGATCGGGGTGCCGTCGATGCCGACCCAGCGGAACAGCTCATACGGAAATTTGTTCGTGTCGTTCCAGCCCAGCTTCGTCGTCATGAAATAATCGACGCCGGCCAGCTTGAGCAGCTGCGGCAGCGACGCGCAGTAGCCGAACGTGTCCGGCAGCCATTCGATATGCGAGCTTTTCCCAAATTCGTCCCGGTAGAAGAGCTGGCCGTAGAGCATTTGGCGAACGAGCGACTCTCCGCTTGGAATATTCAAATCCGGCTCGACCCACATGCCTCCGACAAGCTCCCACCGCCCGTCGGCAACCGCTTGCTTCACCTTTTCGTAGAGTGCCGGATCATGCTCCTTCACGAAGGCATACAACAGCGGCTGGCTCTGGGTGTAGATGAAGTCCGGATATTCTTCGATGAGGGACGTCATCGTCGAGAACGTCCTGCTGGCTTTGCGGACGGTCTCCCTTACGGGCCATAGCCACGCGATGTCGATATGGGACTGGCCGACCATGTGCATTTTGCCCTGCAGCGGGCCGCCTGACGGGAACCGCTCGCTTACGCGTTCCACGAAACGCCGCTCCATGGCGCCTACCAGCTCGCCATCTTGCCAGCTATCCTCCGGCAATCCGTCCACTTCGTTCATCGTTGCATAAAGCAGCTCCAGCATTTGCTGGCGTCCGTAATCTCCCTCCGGCAGCAGGCGCATCGTTTCATAAACCGCCTGCACGTTGTACAGCAAGCTTTGCGCCGGTTTATTGACGCGAACCAGCTTGATGTCATAATGGGTAACCGGACTTATAACCGGCGCCTGGTTGTTCAGCGGATCGACCGGCTCCGGAATCGGATCCATCAATTCGATTTCCAGCAGCGGCTCCAGTCCGACGCCCTCCAGGTAAAGCGGCACGAAATTGTGGTTGCGGTCCAGCCCGTGATAGGATGCGCCATTGACCCGCAGCAAGCCTTCGCCTCCGCCGCTGACGGTCAATCCCGCCGTTCCGTGCGGCCACTCGGACGGAATCGAAATCCGCTTGCTTAAGAAATACGTAATGCCATGCTTGCCGTCCAGACGCATGTCCCGCAGGATGCTCTCCTGTCCGCCTTCAATCGGCTCGTATTCGCCCGGCAATCCGTAGCGGACCTTTCTCATCTTCCAATCCAGCAGCGGCAGCGCTTCTGCCCATTGACGCTCCGATAAGCTTCGAATAAAACGGTGAATTCGATTCATGGTTCCTCTTACTCCTCACATTGCACAGTCAAAGCTACGCTGATTACGTCTTCCGAGTTTCTTCCCACCATTACCGAGAACTCGCCGGCCTCAACGACCGGCCTTAAATGAAGATCCAGCATTTGAAGCTGTTCTCTGCTTACTTTGAACGCAACCGTCTTCGTCTCGCCCGGCTCAAGAGCCACGCGGGAGAAGCCCTTCAGCTCCTTCGCCGGTCTTGTCACCGAGCTCACTTTATCGCCGATATAGAGCTGCACGACCTCGGTGCCTGCCGTATGACCGGTATTCGTCACCTTCACGTTGACCATGGCTTCCCCATCCGGCGCAATCACTTCCGGGCTCACAGAGAGTCCGCCGTATTCGAACGTCGTGTAGCTGAGTCCGTACCCGAACGGGTATCTCGGCTTCGCGTCCATCTCCAAATACCGCTTGCCCCGGCTGCGTTTGCCGTTATAATACACCGGCAGCTGACCGACATGCTTCGGCACGGAAATCGTCAGCCTTCCCGACGGATTTACATCGCCGAAAAGGATGTCGGCAAGCGCGGCGCCCCCTTCTTGACCCGGATACCAAGCTTCCAAAATGGCATCGGCATGCTCATCGATCCACGGCTCCACGATCGGGCGCCCGTTGATGTACACGACGATAAGCCGTTTGCCCAGCCGATGAATTTCCCGCGCCAGCTCCAGCTGCACACCCATCAAATGCAGGCCCGTTCGGTCGATCCCTTCGCCGCACTCCATATCGCTCCAAGCCGCATCCGTGACGACCGATGCCCCGGTGCGCAGGTCGATCGTCCCTTCGCCGAAGTCTCTCGCGCTGGAGCCGCCAAGAGCCAGCACGACGACGTCCGCTTGCTCGGCGCAGGCCAGCGCGGAGGCGAAGCCCTCGCGCGCATCGCCTTGAATGCGGCAGCCCGGCGCATAGAGCACGCGCTCCTCCGTCTGCTCGCCAAACGCCGCTTTGATGCCGTCCAGCAGCGTCACGATCCGCTCTCTCGGCTGCGGCGACGTATAGTCGCCAAGCTGGTTGTAGATGTGATCGGCATTCGGTCCGATAACGGCGATTTTCCCCAACTCCGCCTTGGACAGCGGAAGCGCCGCTCCTTCGTTCTTCAACAGAATGATCCCTTGGCGGGCGATTTCGCGGGCCAGCTGCGCATGCTCCCGGCTGCCGATCACCCGCGCGGCTTCAGCAGGGTCGACATACGGACGATCGAACAAACCGAGCTTGAACTTCGCTTCAAGAATCCGCAATACCGCCTTGTCCAGATCGGCCTCGGCAATCAAGCCCTTGCGAAGCGCATCTTGCAGATGACCAGCGAACATCGTGCCGGACATCTCCATATCGATGCCCGCCTTCAGCGACATCGCCGCCGCTTCCTCGCCGTCCTTGGCGACATCATGTCCGTAAGCCAGCATATTGATCGCGCCGCAGTCCGTAATGACGAAGCCATCAAACCCCCACTCCTCGCGGAGCACCTGCTGCAGCAGCTCTTCATTGGACGTGCACGGCACGCCGTCAATTTCGTTGTACGCCGGCATGATGGACATCGCCCCGGCTTCCACGCCCTTGCGGAACGGAAGCAGGTCGACCTCATGCAGCTCCCGCTTCCCCATATGAGCCGGGCCAGCATTGCGTCCTCCCTCCGGCGAGCCGTAGCCGACAAAATGCTTCAGCGTCGCAATCAGGCTGCTCTCGCTGTCCAGACGCTCCCCTTGCAAGCCTTGAACGGCGGCCGCCGCCAGCTCCCCGATCATGTACGGGTCCTCGCCGAAGCATTCCTCCGTCCTTCCCCAGCGCGGATCGCGAACGACATCGAGCACCGGCGAATACGTGGCCGCCCCGCCTTGGCTGCGGGTTTCGAGCGCGACGACCCGGCACATCTCGCGGTACAGCTCCACATTCCAGGCGCTTCCGATCAAGAGCGGAACCGGAAATACCGTCGCGCCGATCGCCATATGGCCGTGCGAGCATTCCTCGCCGAACAGAATCGGTATGCCAAGCCGCGACTGCTCCATCGTATAACGCTGGATCGCATTGATGGCGCGGGCGCCTTCCTCCGGCGACAGCCCGTTCTCGAGCGTCACCTCCGTCCAAGGATCCGCGCGCAGCGTACCGTAGAGCGAGCCGATGCCGCCTTGCTTGATCGCAGCCTTGAATTCGGCGTCCAGCTCAACTGTGCCCTCCGCTCGCTTGTGGTACATTTTCCAACCGAACGGTTGAACCGTCTGACCGATTTTCTCTTCCACCGTCATGCGCGAAAGCAAATCGCGCGCGCGCTCAGCCGCCGTGAGCGAAGCATCTTTATAACGCATTTCCATGTATGATCTCTCCTCTCTTCTCCTTAAAGAAAAACAACAGAAGGAAGTACGCCCGAAGGAATACTTCCCCTGTCTATTTTAACCTCGATTACTTCTTGATCGCAGCTTCATAGATTTGAATGTACTGCGGCAGGTTCAGTCCGTCGAACCCTTTCACGTAAGCATCCCAATCTTTTTCGATATCCTTGTCGCCGATGATGAACTGCGCCATGTTGGATGTGACGTAATCCTTGATGGAAGTCGCCAGTTGAGCGATCGTATCCGTGTCTTCCGCTTTTACATATGCGCCGGAAGGGTAAATTTCCTTAGGTGCAAATGGAGCATAGGCCGCTGTCGCGTCTGCCAGACGTTTTTCATAGCCTGCGCCGGTTAGCGGGTCTTGTGCCGTTGCAAACAGATCGCGGAATTCTTTCGACAGATCCTTAGGACCAAGCAGCGTCCAGCTGTTGTTAGGCACGACGTTCTCGTCTGCCGGCGGCAGATTGGAGAAGCTGAATTTGGCAGGCTGGCCGGTAATATTCAACTCGCCGGACTCTGCTTTCTTCCAGCCAACGTTTTCTTTCACGCCGTATTCGCTGAGCAGCGCGCCTTCTTCGCTGTACGCAAAGTCGGCAATCTTGATCGCTGCGATTTGCTGCGCTTCGCTTGCTTTATTCGTAATCGCCATCGGGAACTCGCTGATGCCTTGCGACATGCCTGCCAGCTGTACGCCGTTCGGCCCTTTCAGCGGAGGTATGATGACCCAGTGCTTTTGACGCTCGTCTTTGTCTTCATAAGCTTTTACAAGGTAGCTGACCAGTGCCGTTGTAATCGAGCCTACAATCTCGTCGCCTTCGCGTTGGCCAAGCTGTCCCACCGCTTGGTCGTTCTGCGTGAATGCCGCCTTGTCGATCAAGCCTTCGCTATACAGCTTGTGCATGAAAGCGAGGCCTTCCTTCCACTCCGGCTTGTTCGCCGCGAAATCCACTTTGCCGTCCGTAACGGTCAAATACTTGCCGTTATCATTATAAATGAATGAATTCATAAGGAACGCATCGATATTCCCGTTCCACACGTATTTGTCCGGTGCGCCTGTCAGCGGAATTTCATCTGCCTTGCCGTTGCCGTTCGGATCCTTCGTTTTGAACGCTTTCAGAACATTATACAGCTCATCCGTCGTTGTAGGAACAGCAAGCCCAAGCTTATCGAGCCATTCCTTGTTCATCCAATATTTTTGCGAGTGCGTACAGTGGTAGCACTCATTCAAGCGCGGAATGCCGTAGATATTGCCGTCCGGCGCCGTCATCGCTTCTTTCATGTAAGGCTTCTTTTCCATCATCGCCTTCAAGTTCGGCGCATACTTGTCGATCAGATCGTTGAGCGGAATGAGAACGCCCTGTTTGCCGTAGGTCATCAAATCGCCAGTCGTGAATTTCCCCTCGAGGAACACTTCCGGGTAGTCGCCGCTTGCCAGCAGCAGCTGTCTGCGGTCAACGAGCGCATCGGTCGGCGCCACGTCCCATTTGATTTTTACGTTGAATTTCTCTTCAACCAGCTTCGTGTATTCGTTATCTTCAAGCGGTGCTTTGCCTTGCGGCGCGAAGAATCCGATATCAACCGGGCCGGCCGCCTCCGCTGCATTGCCTTCCGTATTCGTGCCTGCTGCGCTTTCGCTGCCGGCGTTTTCTTTATTGTTCGCTCCGCCGCAAGCGGTCAAAACGATGCTGCTGATCAGTACAAGCATTAGCGATACCAAGATGGACTTTTTCAAAACCGACTCCTCCTTAAGTGGATCTGTTTTTTGTTGCGCCTGCCCCGTTACGGCGGGGCAGTTCCCCCTGCTTGCATAATGATGCCTGCTGACTGCTTTGAATGCCGACGCCCCACCTCCAGCTAAAATTCACAAGCCTCTCTATATCGCATCAATCAGCCCTTTAAGGAACCGATCATAACGCCTTTAACAAAATGCTTCTGCACGAACGGGTACATAATGAGCACCGGTACGCAAGCAACGACGATCAGCGCATATTTGAGCACTTCCTCGAAGCCCTTGTTCCTGAGGCTCTGCGCGGTATTCGCCAGCATCTCCGGATCGGCCGCATTCAAGATGAGCATGTTGCGGAGCACATATTGAAGCGGGAACAGATTTTCGGATCTCAGATAGATCAGCGCGTCGAAATACGCATTCCAATGTCCGACCGCATACATCAGCGTCATAACCGCCAGAATCGGCTTGGACAGCGGCAGTACGATGCTCCACAGGTAGCGAATGTCACGGCAGCCGTCGATTTGGGACGCCTCCTGCAGCTCCGTCGGAATCGACGATTGAAAGAAGGTTCTGGCGATAATTACTTGAAAGACGGAGAAGGCTCCCGGGAGCCAAAGCGCCCAGCGCGTATCCAGCATGTGTAAATTTTTCACCAATAAGTAAGTTGGTATGAGTCCGCCGCTGAAAAAAACGGTAATCATCATCATAATCATCAGGATGCTGCGGCCCGGCATATTCCGCTGCGAGAGCGGGAATGCCATCAGGACGGTAAACGCGATGTTGATGAACGTGCCGACGACCGTATAGACAATGCTGTTATAATAGCCGGTCATCAGCTGCGTGCTTTGGAAAATCGACTTGTAGGCTCTAAGCGAAATCTCCACCGGAAACAACCACACCCTCCCGGCCAAGACGGCATCCGGCGAACTGATCGATGAGCTGAAAATGTAGATCAGCGGATACAATACCGTTAATGTGATCACGCCTAGCAAGAGATAAATGCCTGTAAGCAGTACGCGGTCGCCGAACGGTTCCCTGATCTTCGTTGCGTTTGACGCTGACGCCCGCCAGATCTGTCCTCTGCTTTTTATATTGGTTGTCATAGACGCCCGCCTTTCTACCACAAGCTGTTTTCGGAAACTCGGCGCGCAATCGCATTGACCGCGATAAGCAGCACGAGGTTAATCACGGAGTTGAATAATCCGACTGCGGAGGAGAAGCTGAAATTCGCTCCGAGCAGACCGACCTTGTACACATAAGTTGAAATGACCTCGGACGTGCTTAGGTTGAGCGGGTTCTGCATCAGGAAGATTTTCTCGAAGCCTACTGCCATAAGGTTACCGAGACTCAGGATCAGCATCGTGATCGTGATCGGAATGAGCGACGGCAAGTCGATATGAAGAATCTTCTTCAGTCTCGATGCTCCGTCCATGCGTGCCGCTTCATAGAGAGAAGGGTCGACGCCGGCCAAGGCCGCAATATAGATGATGGAGGCATAGCCCATCTCCTGCCAAACTCCGGACCAGACATAAATCGATTTGAATAAACCGGGCTCGCCCATAAAGTTCGTCGTCGGCAAGCCGAAGAAGGTAAAGATCCGCTCCACGACGCCGACATGCGGCGATAGCATCAGGATGATGATCGACACCATGACGACCGTCGAAATAAAGTGCGGCGCGTAGGTGATCATTTGCACCGAGCGTTTGAAGAAGCCTGTCCGGATTTCATTCAGCGCCAAGGCCAGCAAAATCGGAATCGGGAACCCCGCGAGCAAGGAATACGCGCTGATCAGCAGCGTGTTCTTGATCAGCACCGAAAAGTTCGGCGACTGGAACAGGTTCTCGAAATGCTTGAAGCCTACCCAAGGGCTGCCCAATATTCCTTTAACCACGTTGAAGTCTTTAAAGGCGATAATTACGCCGAACATCGGAATGTATTTAAAGATGATTAAGTAAAGCACCGGCAGAAGGACAAGGAGATATAGCTCCCAGCTCCGCCTCATTTTGATCCATGTCTGAGCCATCCGCATTACCCCTTCTGTCAGAATCGTTCTTGGTAATTCGATTCTAGTCCGCCGGCAAGCCAGCCTTCAATTCGTAAGATTCGGTAAATCCACCATTTTCGCAAACCCAGCAATGGCGCGGGTTTCAGCGGTGCGAAATATGCGTACTCCGCATTTTTCCGCACTTCAAGTTTTTCGCCGGGCGGCTTCGCAGCGCGTAAAAAAACCTTGGCCTCCGCCGCTCGTACCGGCAGGGACCAAGGTTCAGGATTATAGGCGGCAGCGGTACAGATTCACCCTCACCGGCTCGCTTGCTGCTTGCGATAATCGCTCGGTGAGAGGCCTGCCACGTTCTTGAACGCCCGGTTAAAGGAATTGTAATTAAAATAGCCGACCTGCAGGCTGATCTCCTGCAGGGACAGATCCGTGCCAAGCAGCAGCTGCTTGGCTTTATCCATCCGTAGTCCGATCAGGAAATCGACGAAGTTGCCGCCGGATTCCTCCTTGAACAGCTTGCTGATGTTCTTCGCTTGCAGATTGAATTTATCGCTGAGATGATCGAGCGACAGCTCCGGATTGGCGTAATGCTCCTCGATATAGGTTCGGATGTCGCTGATCACCGCCCGCGTCCGTTGGGAATCCTTGAGCGCTTGCAGCTTGGCGACGGCCGCCTCGAACAGCTTCGTGCAGCCCTGCTGCAATTCGGCGACGGTCTCCCATGTTCTTCCCAGCTCAAGCAGCTCAGCCCCCGTGTCCTTCCAGATGTTGCGGGCATCCTTAGGCAGCTCCAGGAAAACCCGGGTCAGCTGTTGGTGAAGGAACTGCAGGAAGCTCTCGATCTCCTTGCGCGACGAGATGGAATCGTTGATCTGATCGAACAGCTCGTCGAGCTGCTTCCTCCACCCGTTATCGGCCAGCCTGATCGCCTGCGAAAGGGCATGCAGCGTGCCGAAAAAATCGTGCACGCGGAGCGTCGACGCTTCAAGCTCTTCAGGGCGCAGCAGCCGCCCGATGCCAAGCACGGCTTTATAGTGCAGCAAATTGCCCGCGATCTCGTGCGAGCTGCGGATTTCCTCAAGGCTTGACGCCATGCCGTGCACGCCGATCGTGACCGTAAAGCTCAAATTCGCGCGCACCCATTCCACGATTTGCTCCCCGATATGCGCGCTCAGCTCGGAGCCAGCCGCTTCATCCGGCACCCATACGATCGCGGACAGCCTGCGGTCCGACAGCCACTCCGCCCAAAGGGCTGCTCCGTTCAGCCCGGCCATCTCTTGCGCGACGCTGGAGAGCACGAATTTCAAGACCGATTGATCCTGATGGTGGTAGGCTTGGACAAATTGCTGGTAGCGGTCGATTTCAAGCGCCATTACGAAGCTTTTTGCGCCGGCCGGATCGATGTTAAACCTCAGCAAATCAGCCTGCCATTCCGTTTCGCGGATCGGCGCGCTTCCTTCAACCGCCTCCTGGAACCGGTGCTTCTTCTGCAAAATGAATGTCTCTTTGTGCTGCTGGCGAGTCTTCGTCGTTTCCTCCATCAGGTGCTCCAAAGCGCCGCGGATAAAGCCGAATTCGTTGCTGCCCAGTTTATCATCTTCCGGCTTGATCAGCGAGCTGGCGCGGATCAGCGACACAAGCTGGCTGATCGGCTTGTAATTGCGCCGCGTCACATGGATGACCCAGAGCACGCCAAGCAAGACGGCCGCAATCGCAATGACAACCCAAATGTTGTAGAAGTCAAGCACAAACCGCGAAAGTCCGGCGTCGGACGGCCCGCTCTCGACTACCCAGCCCGTATACGGCGAAACATAACGCGACAATACGCTTCTCGTTCCTTCTTTCGAAGGTGTATCGTCCATCAGGCTGCGGCCCTGCTTATCGCTAAACCGGACATAGGTCTGATCCGGATTGTACATCGGCGTAATCGTCCGCTTCAGCTTTGCAAGACTGACATTGACGACGATATAGCCTTTCTTCGTCGAGGAGAAGTGCGGATAGCCCTGCACAATCGAGATCACGTCCTTGGCCTTCTCCGACGGATACGTTTGAAAGCTTCGCTTCCCCGTCCACTCTCCGGTTTTCGCCAGCCCCCGAATGTAGAGCTCCAAGAACGGCTCATCCAGAAAATCGGCCTTCATTCCCGACCCGTCGCCAAGGATGAACTCATCTTTTAAGCGGATAAAATAAACGGTATCGATAATCGAATAATTCAACTTCCAATCGTCCACCAGCTTATTTGCCTTAATATTGCCGTAGACGTCTTCCAAGTCCGTGTTAAAGAACGTCCTCAGTTCCTCCGTCGACAGGATATCGCGCAAGATGCGGTAATCAAGCGTTTTCAAGGCATTGTCAGTAAACAGCACGACCTGCTGGGCAAGAAATTCGTTCGCTTTAATGGCTTCCTTGCGGTTCTGCTCGTTCAGCGTCTGGAAGAAGACGACGAACAGAATGGTAACAACGACAAAAAACGCGGGAAGATAAGATAAAAGTAATTTACGGAACCAGCTGCTGTTCATGTACATCCCCCTATTCTATCTACCCGCGTTTTAGTTATCTAGGAACAAAAATTCTCTTTATTTTACCTCATTAACCGCTGCAATTCCACTTGGGAGAAGCTGGCATTATTTCGTGCGGATGCGGAACACATGCGCGATCGGCGCCTGCCCGCCGAGCTGACTGGCCGGAAGCTGAACGGTGATGCCTTCGCTATCCTGCGCGTACTCGACCGCTTCATCGGTGCCAACGAGCTCGATGCCCGTCACCGCCTCGGTGTAAGGAAGGCGGATCTGCTCTGAAATCGGCGCATCTTCGCTAGCATACAGATAGGTGCAGTACACGGTATCGCCTTTGCGGGTGAAGGCACAGTTTCCGGTGTAATATGGCGCGCAAATCCGAGTGCCATAAACCGCTTCGCCGTACGCCTTCATCCAGGCGCCGAGCTCCTTCATGCTCTTCAGAGCGCCGGCCGGCAATCGGCCGTCAGGCTGCGGCCCGACGTTAAGCGCCAGGTTGCCGCCCTTGGCGACGACCTCCATCAGGATATGAACGAGCTGGCGAGCCGACTTGTACTTATCCTCGAATTTGAACGAGAACGAAGTGCCGATCGTGATGCAGCTTTCCCATGGCACGTTAAGCGGCCGGTCCGGAATCGTCTGTTCCGGCGTTACATAGTTCTCGTATGCGCCGCCTACGGTACGGTCGGCCGACAGCAGCCAAGGCTGCGTTTGACGCGCCCGCTCGACGACTTCGCCTAGACGGATGTCCTGGTTCACCCGACCGCCGTCTCGTACCCAGCCCGCATCCAGCCACAAAATATCGATGCGGCCGTAACGGGTCATCAGCTCCATAATTTGCTCATGGGTAAACTGGACGAACTTCTCCCACATCGAAGGATGCTCCGCCGGATTGTAAGAAGGCCCGCGCCACGTATGGCGGCCCCGCTCCATGCCCGGCGCCCAGTAGTACGGCGTATGCCAATCGGCCTTGGAGAAATACGTCGCGATCGCAAGCCCTTTGTCGCGGAACGCATCGAAGACGTTTTTGCAAATGTCCGCATAACGGTGCGCATGGAACGGCGTATCCTTGCCGGTAATCCGGTAATCCGTCGTATGCGTATCCCACATGCAGAAGCCGTCATGGTGCTTCGTGGTGAAAATCAAATATTTGAAGCCGCCCTCCGCAGCTGCCTCCGCCCATTTCTCCGGCTCGAAGCGGAACGGGTTGAACGTCTTGTTGAGCGCGAAATATTCCCGTTTCATCTCTTCATAATCATTCGTCCAATCGACGTCGTTTCGGGACCAGTCGCCGTCCTCGTCGCTCAGAATCCACGACTCTACCATCCCTATCTGGGAGTACGGGCCCCAGTGCATCATCAAGGCAAGCTTCTGATCCTGGAACCATTCCAGCCGCTCCCGGGTCATCGGATTGGCCGGCTTCACGTATTCCTTTTCGCTGCTGTAATTATGAACGCCATTTTCCACTTCGTGTACCGTTTCGCTCATGTTTGTTAACCTCCTTAAAGTCTCGGCATGCTAAGCAAGCATGGCGCGCAGTTTGTTTTCGTTGATGAGCTTAAGAATCAGCTCACCGAATAAGGTGTTCGCCCAAGCGAACCAGGATCTCGTAAATTGGCCGGGGTCATCTACATGGAATCCTTCGTGCATAAAACCGGTATCGCCGTCCGTATCGATCAGCAGCTTTACAAGCTCCGCGATTTCCCTGTCATCCGTCGAAGTCAGCGCCTGCATAACCAGACTGATGTGCCAAATGTAGCGCGGCGGCGTATGCGGGCTGCCGATCCCTTTGGCGCGAAGGCCTTCGTAGTAGTACGGGTTGTCCGGACTCAGGATGAACCGGCGCGTGTTCAAGTAGATCGGATCGTCCTTCGCCGAATACCCCAGGTATGGAATCGACAGCAGGCTCGGCACGTTAGCGTCGTCCATTAGCGTGTAATGGCCGAGACCGTCCGTTTCGTAGGCGTACATGTCGCCGTACGCCGGATGCTTGTAGATGCCGAAGGCTTGAATGCCGCGGTCGATGTCTTCCTTCAGCGATCGTGCTTCCTGCTGAAGCTGCGCATCCGCGAGCACCTCGCTTGCAATCTCGGACAAATAACCCAGTACGACGCTGGCGAACATGTTGGACGGGATGAGGTAGCCGTAGGCGCAGGCATCGTCGCTTGGCCGGAAGCCGGACCACGTCATGCCCGTGTAGCCGACCGGCTCGCCCATCCCGTTATTGTGGATCGTGTCGCTCGGCGGCCCGGATAGCCGCGTGAACCGGTAAGGCGATTCCTCCATATGCTTCTGCTCGACGCGCCACAGCTCCACGATGCGAGCCGCTGCTTGCCGGAACGTATCGTCGAATACATCCGTGCTGCCCGTCTGCTTCCAATACAGGTAGCTGATCTGAATGGGATAGCAGAGCGAGTCGATTTCATATTTGCGTTCCCACACCCACGGATTCGGCGCGGGCAGCTCCGTAATGTCATTCTCGTACCGGTTATCGTTCGGTTCTTCATTGAACGCGTTGGCATACGGATCAATAAGAATGCAGCGGAATTGGCGCTTCAACAGTCCTTCGATGATGGCAGCCAGCTCCGGATCGTCCGAGGCCAGCTGAATGTAGGGCCTAACCTGTGCGCTCGAGTCGCGCAGCCACATCGCGGGGATGTCGCCCGTAAACACGAACGCCGTTCCGTCCTCCATCAGGCGGGTCGTCGTTTCCAGCGTATTCGGGAAGCACTGCTTGAACATGCTAAGCAGCTTCGGGTACTCGGCCAGCTCCGTCTCGGCCGATGCGAGAACGCGCTGAATCGATGAAGGGATTTTCATATGCTTCACCTGCTTTTTAATTTGGTTTGACATCCAATAACGGCTTGTCTGCCAGCATGACCGAAGCCGATCCTTGAGGCGCGCCATGCAGCTCGAACAGGACAAGCTCGTTGCTGCCTTCGCGCAGCAGCGGAGCCGGAACATACAGCGTCCGTTGCGGGCCCTTGCTCCAATAACGGCCAAGATTAAAGCCGTTGATGAAGGCTACGCCTTTCGTCCAGCCGTTCAAATCCAGGAACGTGTCCGCGCAGGCAACCGCCTGGAACGTTCCGCGATAGAATCGAGGTCCTTCCGCCGAGACATCCGGCGAACCGGCGCCGTTTGCGAATGACAGCTGAGACAGGTCTTCAAGCGGCAGCGGCCGGATAGCCCAATCGAAGAGGAACTGAAAGCCTAGACGGACCCCTTCCGTAATGCCCTTGCAATCCCTCAGATAAGGGCCGTAATTGACGCGGCCCATATTTTCCACAAGGATATCGAGTCTGGCTCCGCCCGCCGGTACTTCGATCGTAAGCGATTGCGGCGTTTTCGCCCGCTCGATGACGCCTTGGCAGACGCCATCCACAAAGACGAGCGCCCGATCCCGCACCTCCTGGATATAAAGCCGCTCCGCCGGCCGCGGACCGGAAACGGTAGTGGAATACAAAATGAAGCCGTACTGCTGTCCGGCCCTCTCCATCGTGAGCGGCGTGACCGACTTTATGGGAGCCGACAATGCGTCCAATTGGCGGAACAGCTCCGCCTGCTCGCTCAGCTCGACCTTGCCGTAGGCGCGGCGCGGCGCGGCAGCGGGCAGCTGCAGCGGACCAAGCTCCGCGTAGCGCCCGATCGCCTCGCGTACCGCAAAATACTTCGCGGTCGGCTCGCCCGTCTCGTCCAGCGGCGCGTCGTAATCGTAGCTGGTCACCGTCGGTTCGTAGAGATCCCGCTCCTGGCAGTTCGCGCCGTTATAGAAGCCGAAGTTCGTGCCTCCATGGAACATGTAGAAATTGACCGATGCGCCGGCCGCCAGCATCTCGTCCAGCACCCCCGCCGCATCCGCGGCATCGCGGGTATGGTGCGGCTTGCCCCAATGGTCGAACCAGCCGTTCCAGAACTCCATGCACATGAGCGGCCCGTTCGGCTGATAGTCTTTCAGCTTGGCAAACGAAGAAACCGGATGGGAACCGAAATTGACCGTCGCCAGCACGCCGGGTACGGCCCCGCCTTGCAGCATCGCATCGGTCGGCCCGTCGGAAGTGAACAGCGGCACATCGATGCCGCGCGTTCGCAGCGCCTGCTCCAAATGCTTCAAATACTGCGCATCGTTGCCGTAGCTGCCGTATTCATTCTCGATCTGCACCGCGATAATCGGTCCGCCGTTTGTGCTCAGCAGCGGCTTCAATCTTGGAATCAGCTCGTCGTAGTACGCGTCGACTTTCTTCAGAAATGCCGGGTGGCTGCACCGCAGCGGCATGTCTGAATCGGCCAGCAGCCAGGCAGGCAACCCGCCGAATTCCCACTCGGCGCAAATATAGGGGCTCGGGCGAACGATTACATGCAGGCCCATGCCTCCTGCGAGCTCGATAAACGCGGTGACATCCGCCATTCCGTCAAACCGGAACTTCCCTTCCTGCGGCTCATGAATATTCCAGGCGATGTAGGTTTCTACAGTATTAAGGCCGCAAGCTTTCAGCTTCAATAACCGGTCTTCCCAATACTGCGGCACGATTCGGAAATAGTGCATCGCGCCGGATAGAAGGCGGACAGGCTTGCCGTCAACAACAAACGAAGCCCCATCGATTGCAAATGTACTCAATATTCCTCGCTCCTTACTTCGTACTTATGTAGTAAGGATAATCGCGGTACATACAGGGCTCAACGGGATTTTTTCGGGTGCTTCACGTTTTTCCACGCGTTGCGCGGCACTTCACGATTTTCCACAGCCCCTAGTCAGCCGAAAAAAGAGAAGTCCGCGAAACATGCGGACTTCCGGAAGCGGCTTCGGCAGCCTATGGGCGGGACATCTGCGCTGCAGCTATGTCATTCCGCCGCTAACGGACATTTATGTCCGTTAAAAGCCCAAAACTCTAAAATATCGTCTCTAACGGACATCCATGTCCGTTAGAAATGCGCCTCTCCACAAAAAAAAAGAAGCCATCCCAAAGTCATCTTCGATGACGTGTGGACTGGCCTCTTGCCGGGCTGCGGCGATACGATTAAGCGTCCTTGCGCTTGACCGGGACATAAATATCCATCTGAACCAGCTCGATGCCCGGATGGCAGCGCTCATCATACAGCTCGAACTCCGGCGTACCGGCATGCTCGTACCCCGAGTGAGGGAACCATTCGCCGAATACCGCGCCCCAAGTGCTTTGAATCGAGTTCGAGAACTGGTCGGGCGTCACCTTCGGCGTCGTGAATACGGCATATTCGGCAGCGCCGAACTCGCGGCAGACGAGATCCTCGGCCACGTTCTCGAAGTGCTCCGCCTCCATGCCGATCATATATTTGAAGCTCCCGGACGCCATATCGAAGCCATAACAGATGCCGAGCTCGACCGGGCTGTCTTTATGAATGCGGTTCGGAATGCGGTGCGCCCAACCGTTCTTTAAATACTCCTGCCAGAAGGCCGGAATTTGGCGTTGATTCTCGCCGTCGTTGGTTGACGTTTGAAGCTCATACCCAATGACCTTATAAGCGGGTTTCGTGACAAGACGGTATTCCATGCGGATGCCTCCCAAATATGGATTGAATTTGCGCTGCAGCACGTTCAGCTTGGCATACGAAGGCGGCTTGATGTCCTGCCTGCGGTAGTCGCCGGGCGTCATGCCGAACATGCGCTTGAACGCGCGAGTGAACGTTTCGTGATTCTGAAAGCCGTTGTTAAGCGCAATATCGAGCAGTCTTTCATCCGAGCAGGCAATCTGCTTCGCCGCTAACGCCAAACGGCGCTTGCGGACGTATTCCATCACGGTGTCTCCCGCCATGGACAGGAAAACGCGGTGGAAGTGAAAGTCGGATAGCCTCGCGACCTGCGCAAGCCGCGACAAGGATAGCTCCTCCGCCAAATGATCTTCCACGTAATCGATGGTCGTTTGAATTTGCAGCAGGTAATCCACTCTCACCGGGTGAAAGGCCTCCTCTTCTTTCGCTATTCCCATTGTAACGCGACGCCCGCAATGATTTCTTGACTATTCTTGCTCATCCGCCCGCGGCTGCAAAAAAAGAACCCCCGGCATCTCACATCATCCGGGGGCATTTCGGTTATTTGAACTTTTGCGGGAACTGGCTGACGATGCCGGACGATAAAACGTCCGCAAACTTCATTATATGCGCAATTCCTTCGTCAAAAGCGAGCACATCGCCTTTCCAGTCCTTCTTCAGCCTTGTAGTTGCCGCCGCCGTCACGAGCTGCAGGTGCCGGTCGAGCATGTCCTTCAGCTCTTTATACTTCCAGTGGGGGTTGGCGCCGCTTAAGAGCTTCGCCATATCATCGGCGTTGCGGTACCATTCTTTGTTGTACTTCTCCACATCGGCCTGATTGCCGGCCATCGCCGCTGTCACGATCTGACCTGCAAGCACGATATGCTCTCGCAGCAGCTCAGCCAGCTTGTTGCCCGCTTGTTCGCCGTAGTACGGCTTGATGGCATTGCCGAGGTCCTGCTGGTTGCGGAGCAGACGTTCCAGCACAATGTCTTTGTCCGCAAGCCCTTCGGTCGCGCTGACGATGTAGGTTCTCGTCCAATAGACATGCTCCCCCCACAGCTTGCGGAGCTCCTTGTTCAGGTCGACCATCGACTGCGTGTAGCAAATCCGATGAGCATGATGGTCTTGCTTTGAAGAGGCATCCGCGCGAAGCGGCGTCATCCATAGGCTTAGCAGCGCGCAGACGAGCGCAATACTCAGCCATTGTTTTCTCAATCGCATCCTGTAATCTTCTCCTTGTCTTCATATGCATGAGTGGTTAGCCCCTTATATTGTGGACTTTTCCAACCATTTCATGCATACCGGACAAAAAACCATGCCTAATCACTTCCACCTGCATTGAACGTATTCGGGCTCGGCCAGGAGCCGACGCTGACACCGCAAACAGGCAACACCGTAATGCACATGCGCTTATTCAGATTAAATAAGAAAGAGCCGCACGGGGCGGCTCTTTTTGTCATGCAAGCGCAAGTGTTATACCTTCTTCTTCCACGCCTTCTCGCGTTCTCCGATTAGCGGAAACTCGCCGATGCGCAGCTTTGCGCTGCCGTAAGGCACCAATGTCAGCTCCGCCATTTCCTGGCCTTCCGTCTTCGGATAGATCGGCGGCGTGCCCGCGTTGTTGCCTTCCATTTTCCACTCGCGCACCAGCTGCCCGGTCGCCTTCAACCGAATAGGCGCATGCTCCGCGTCAAACGGCTGATACGGGATGTCATACTCGCTGGCTTCATAGACATTGTCCGCCAGCAAGCCGTACTTCCAAGGCGAACCCGGGTACACTTCCCAATCGTGGAACTTTGCCCGCTTCGTCAGCAGCTGCCAATTCTCCTGAACCGGCAAAGCGTACACGAGCGGACCGCGTTCAACGCTGATGGCGTACAGGTTGCGGGAAACCGTCTTCACCGTCATCGGCAAATGCAGCGTCAGCGTATCGCCGTTCTTCCACTCCCGCTCGACCTTGGCATAGCCGTTAACGGCGTTAAGCTTGGCATTAGTGCCATTAACCGTCAAGCTTGGCGCCTCGCACCAAGCCGGGATCCGCAGCGAAATCGCGAAGGCTTCGCTCGGGCGGTCCAGTTCCACGGCGATCGTAACCGATTCCCGGAACGGATACTCGCCGCTCACCGTTACCCTTGCCGCCGCTCCTTGGCCCACGGCAGAGCGCACGACGCATGGCGCATAAGACACGGCTGCCAAACCGCCGCTGCCATCGCTCATCCACAGATGGCTCGTCAGCTTCGGCCAGCCTTGGTGCATGTTCGCCGTGCAGCAGCCGAAATTCGGCTCCAAGCCGAACAGGTTAGCATCAGCGCTGTTGCTCCATGCGCGCGGTGCCACATTACAAACGATCTGGTTCACCTGCTGATCGTATTGATGCGAGGTCCAGTCCTTGGAAATCGTAGCAGGGAGCGCATTGAACGCCACCTTTTCCATAATATCGCCGAACCGGCCTTCCCCAAACACGCGCGTCAAATGCTCCATAGAGTACATGTATTCCACAACGGCGCACAGCTCGACGCCTTGGCTTGGACTCGTGCCGGACAACCATTCGTCGCCGGAAAACATGCCGTGCGCTTGCCCATGGTATGTCATCAAGCTGTCGATCCCCCTGTGCACGGCCTCATGTTCCACGTTCTGGCCGCTCAGCTCGTAGCGGATGGCCGGTGTCTTGATTCCCATCGCGACATTGACCACGTGAGTCGACCAGTCCCACTCCTCGACCTTGCGCCAGTACGGGAAGTCATGGAAAATATCCGTCCAATCCAGCGTCTGTTCCGCTACCGTGCGGGCCAGCTCCAGCAGGAAATCCTCCCCCGTCTCCTTGTGCAGCCACTGAATGCAGAGCACCATTTCCGCGCCGCGCGCCTTCGCCCAGCCTTCCAGCGGGTTCGCTTCGATATGTTCCTGCACATAGCGGAAATACTTCGTCAAGAACGGAACGACTCGAGCATCCCCGGTCGCCTCCGCATATTGCGTGATTACCTTCAGCATGATCATGTAATGCCACCAGTCATGCTTCTTGTTGATATCGGTATTCACCGATTGAATCGTGCCCTGCGGCCCGAAATTGCCGTTCTCCTGCTGGCTTGCAAGCGACCATTCGATCCAGCGCTGCGCCTTGGCGATCAGCTCCTCATCTTCAAGGACATAGGCTAGCGGAAGCAGTCCGTCCAGATAGTAGGGCCCGCGCTCCCAACTCTCGCCCTTGCCGCCGATCCAGCCGTTGTCCGGCCCGACATCGCCCCAATGTTCTTCCAGATGTCCCGTTAAACCGTCCGCTTGAATGCGCAGCTGATTGCGGAGCCAGCCTGCAGGTTTAATCGCTCCGAGCGGCAGCGCCTTGAATGCGGCGCCGGCCAGTTTGTTCCTCGTCGTCTCCATGCGGTCCATCGTCTCCCTCATTTGCGGAAAGTGATTGTTATGAACCGACTATAGCATGGAAGCGGCGCCGGCGCCGATAGCGGATGACAACCGGTTTTTGTCCGATTACAACATCATTTGTGTGGCCAACGCATTCATAAACCCTTATGATAAAAGGAATATCGTATATAAGGAGCCGCTAGCCAATGTTCCGATTTACTTCTCCACCTTTGCCGCACTATATCACGTCCGGCGAGGATACGTACGCCGCCGGGGGTAAGCACCCTGACCGTTCCAGCATCGGGGTATTCGATCTGCTCGCGGTTACGCGCGGGGCACTTTATCTGGAAGAGGGAGGATCCCCGATCAGCGTACCCGCCGGACATTTCGCCATCCTGCGCCCCGACCGCTCGCACAAGACAGCCATCCCGTGCAAGGAGGAGACACACTTCTACTGGCTTCACTTCCATACTCTCGGCAGCTGGAGCGAGGTGGCGGAACGGGAGCCCTATATGCAGCTCGAGTCGTTCGTCTTTCACGTGCCCCGCAGCGGCGAGCTGCATACGCGGGAAAGCTTCTACGAACGGCTGCAGCAGCTGCTCGAGCTGCAGTCCGAGGTTACGGCGGCGGCCCGCTTCCGCCAGCAAGCGCTGCTGCAGGAGCTGCTGCTTCAGCTGCAGGAGGAGAGCAGCACCGCCGCCAAAGACCCGCAGCTCGCGCTGGCGGACGAAGCAGCCGCTTATTTGCGCCGAAGCTATCGGAAACCGCTCAGCTACAAGGAGCTGTCGGAACAGCTGCATTTTCACGCCAACTATATCGCGCTGTGCATGAAGAAGGCGTTCGGCTGCACGCCGCTCGACTACCTCACTCGCTACCGCATCGAACAAGCGAAGCAGCTCTTGATCCACACCGGCGAGCCAATCGGCAAGATCGCTGAAGAAACGGGCTTCTTGACGTTCCCGTATTTTGTCCGCTGCTTCAGCAAGCACACGGGCACGCGGCCGAAGGAGTTCCGTCAGCGGTACCGCTAATAAAAAGGCAGCCCGGGAACGAAATGTCCCGGGCTGCCTATCGCGGCAAGCTAACGAACCGTGTAGAGCTTATTCGGTGGAAAACGGTTCTTTTGGGCAACTTACAAACCTCAGCGACGCTAATTGGCCATTTACTGCTGTTAGGAAGCAGGTTTGCTCAAAATAGCGCTTCTGGAGTTCGTTAGAATCGCAAGCTGCCCGAATTTGTCCGAATAAGCGTTGACCAGTTCGTAAGCTTACAAATATTCGGCAAGCCTTTGCATGACCTCCGTACGCATAGCCGGCGTTTCCAAATGCCCTGTCGGCGAGCGATGCAGCGACCACGCTTCCGAAGCGCCTTCCGATTCATAAACGCGCTTTAAATGGTCGTCTATGCGATCAAGTCCTGCCGGAGGAGTCAGCGCATCGTAGATGCCGGCATAACTGAAATGCGCTCTAGGCGCTATTAACGCATTAATATCGGCAGCGGAGAAATGCTTGAGCAAAGACGGCACATAATAGTAAACGCCGTGCGCATCGATAGCGCCAGTTTCAATTAAGGCATCGAAATCGGTCAGGCAGCACAAATCGATGCAGACGCGGATTCTCGTATCAAGCGCCGCCTGCCACCAAGCCATGGTGGAGCCCATTGAAATGCCCAGCGTTCCCAGCCGATCGGCGTCGACGTCCGGCCTTTGCGCAAGATAGTCCGCTGCCCTTAAGGCGTCGTACACCATTTTGCCCCAAAGCACTTGGCCTTTCCACAGCATTTCTTTGAACAGCTCGCTCTCCTTGCGGCCTCTCCTTTCGCCGAATCCCCACGCATCGATGCAGAGCGCGGCGTAGCCTGCGCCAGTCAATGCATCTGCATAGCAAGGTTCCTGCAAATAGGTGTTTCCTTTCAGCAGCTCATCCTTCCCCAGCTCGTATCTCCCGCCATGCGAGTGATGAAACAGCAGCGTCGGAAAAGGACCTTTGCCTTCATTCGGCCGCACAAAATAAGCGGGCACCTCTTCTTCGCCATTTAAATCCAATACGAGCTTCTCGACCGTGTATCCGTCACGGCTTTCCGTATAAACGGTTCGACTGGACACGGGAGCGTTCAGGCCGTTCGGAAGATCGCCCAACAAACTATACAGCCTTGCTCTCTGCTCTTCTTTTGTTTCTACGTTCAACATCCGTCCGCTCTCCTTTTTCTCAAGTACCTATTCTCGGGCTAATCGGGCCTTCGTCAGGTGATCCACGAAAGCATCGATTCGGCTGTCGTATTCCTGCCACAGGTAATCGCGGTTCTCGATGATCAGCTTCGGTATGTCCCAGAAGTCAATGGCTGCGCGAACGAAAGCTTGGCTCCGTTCCCAGACCTCGCCGGCATGCTTGAAATCTTCATCCGTATGCAGGGAGACGGGGCCCCATTCGTTGCCGCGAATGCCGCAAATATGCCGCCACTGCCCCTCCACGTCATGATGGTAGTAGTAAATAAGAGCGGGATTTAGAGGCAGCACCGTTTCTTGAAGTTGCATACATAAGCGAAGCAGCTTGTCGTGAGGCATTCCCATCAAATGGGCGACGTTAATGGTGTCCTGGAACATGACGCTTTCGATCAGGATGACGTCATAAGGACTGCTGAGCTGCTTCTCCACGAAATCGCTATAGCGTTCAGTGAAAAGCTTGCTGTAACGGTCAGCCGTTTCCTCTCGGTGAAGATCCCCGAATTCAATGCCCGTCAGCATGAGAGGATGAGCCTCTTCAAGCTCTAGATATTTCCGTGCATGAATGCCTAGCGCCGCTAGCTTGCCCGCGATCCGGCTTGCCGTCGTCGTTTTCCCCGAGCCCGGAATGCCGTCTATAATGATGAGACGTTTTGGCAAAGATGATGCCCTCCCCCGACGGAAAATCGCCCTTTTATCCATATTTTACTTGGCCGCGTACGAGTCTTGCAATAAAAAATAGCCTCTCCGCCGCCTGGCAGCAGGCGAGATCGGAGAGGCTAACGTACGTTATTAAGCGGAAGCAGATGCCGATTGGCTCTGCGCTGCGGGTACTTCCTTCTTCGGCTTCGATTTGCCGACGAACAGCGTAAGCGGGAAGGCAACCGCGGCGATGAGCGTCGCCACGAAATATACGTCGTTCACGCTCATGGTGAACGCCATATTGGCGATGTGCAGCTCGTTCTTGTCGCCGGCCATGGCCATCGCCGTGCCGTGATGCAGCGAACGCGATGCGAGCAGCGTCGTGAAAATCGCGATCGCGAACGAACCGAATACGTTGCGCGTCCAGTTCGAAATCGACGACGCGTGGCCGACCAGCTCGCGCGGGATATGCTCCATCGCCGCGTTGCTCGCGGGCATCATGACCATCGCGATGCCAAGGTTACGCACGATCATCCACCAGATGATATACGTGTGCGAAATATCAATGCTCTGCCAGCTGAGCGCCAGCGTGCCAAGAGCAAGAAGCGGAATGCCGATCGACATCAGAACGCGCGGACCGACCATGCCGTACAGCTTGCCGACGATCGGCATGACGAGCGCCATGACGAGCGAGGCCGGGAGCAGAATCAGCCCTGTATCCATTGCGCTTACATGCTGAATGCGCTGCAGAAACACCGGCGTCAGGAACGTGCCGGAATAAAGACTGATGGTTAAAATGATGGTAATAATTAAGTTAAGCGTATAGCGTCCGTACTTGAACACCCGCAGATCGAGCAGCGGCGTATCTGCCGTAAGCTCGCGCCAAATGAATACAGCCAGCATAATGCCTCCGACGATGAGCAGCGTCAGAATCCGGCCGGACTGCCAGCCCCAGTTATGGCCCTGGCCAAGCGCGAGCAGCAAGGAAGAACTGCTGACAAGGACGGTTACGAAGCCGATGGCGTCAAAGCTCTTCGGCACGCTAAGGCGATAGTACGGAATAAAGGCGCTCACGCTCACGATGGCGATCAGGCCGATCGGAACGTTCATGAGGAACAGCCATTGCCAAGCGAAATTTTCCAGCAGCCAGCCGCTGAACGTCGGCCCGATCGCCGGCGCCATCATGGCAGCGAGCGACCAAAGCGCAATTGCCATCGCTTGTTTCTCGCGCGGAACAACCTGATAAATAATAGCCATCGAAGCAGGCAGAATCAGGCCGCTGAAGGCGCCCTGCATAATCCGGAACGCGATGAGCGAATATTCGTCCCACGAAGCGGCGCATAGAATCGAAGCAACGACGAATCCGACGAGTGCGTACAGATAAAGCCGCTTATAGCTGAATTTTTCGCCCAAATAGCCGACAATCGGGGCGAACGTGCCCATCGCCAGCATGAAGCCGGTCAGCGTCCACTGGATGGAGCCCAGCGTCGTGTGATAGTGATCCTGCAAAATCGGCAGCGCGATATTAATCGTGCTCGATGCCAATACGCATAAAAAAGAGCCGACAAAGATCGCCGCCATGATCGGCCAGAAACGAACCTTGCCCTGCTTCTCCTGTTCAACCAATGAATATCTCCCCTTCAATACCGCATAGCGGTTACCGGCAATCACTGCCTTTCCCGGCGATAATTGCACATATGTCGGTATTTACATATAATAAGAACCATTGAACATCATAAACCATCAAACCTATTATGTCAAAGTTTACGTATGAAAAGAGGCCAATCATGAACACCCTTGCTTACGGGCTGCTAAGCATGCTCTCCTACTCCCCCGATTCGGGCTATGATTTGATGCTTAAGCTGCAATCGCTCTGGCCGGCCAAACACAGCCAGATTTACCCGCTTCTCTCCCAGATGGAAAACGACGGATATGTGCGGCACGTGCTCGTTCCGCAAACGGACAAGCCGGATAAGAAGGTGTATTCCTTAACCGACACCGGCCGCGATGCCCTTCGCGCATGGCTGGCCGTGCCGGCGAGCGAGCCGGTCATCAGGGACGAGCTGACGCTCAAGCTTTTCGCCATGGACCAGGGCAACCCGGAAGACATTAAGCGCCAGCTCGAGCTGCGCGTTCAATACTACCGCGACCGGATCCACTGGCTGAACTGCAAGATCGAAGCCTACTCCATGAAGGAGCCTCCGCCGTCGCGCGGCATGATGCTGCTGATGCAGCGGGGACGTTTCTCGAGCGAGTCCGACCTCGCGTGGGCGGAATGGGCGCTGGAGCAGCTGCGCGATGAGTAAGGCGGCTTCGTAAAATTGACCATTGACCGCACCGGTTTATCGGGTTTTGACAGCTCATATAGTGCTCCTAGAGCTCTTCTTTCCATGAAATCGCCGGTTTTCCGCTAATGTGGTGCTCCCAGAGCGCTTCTTTCCATGAAATCGCCGGGTTTCCGCCAATGTGGTGCTCCTAGAGCACTTCTTTCCATGAAATCGCCGGGTTTCCGCCAATGTGGTGCTCCTAGAGCACTTCTTTCCATGAAATCACCGGGTTTCCGCCAATGTGGTGCTCCCAGGGCTCTTCTTTCCATGAAATCATCGGGTTTCCGCCAATGTGGTGCTCCTACTGCCCTCTTTCTCACCCCCCATTTACCACTAATGTGGCTCCCATTTGCGAAGGGCTGGTGCTGCGAGGATCATAACGGTTATGATGATGCTGATAGCAGCGTCTATCGGACAATAAGGCCAATTGGCCGATAGAAAGGAGTTCTTCACGTGAGCAATCGTCTGACGCAGACCGCTATTCTTTCCATGTGCGGCCAGCTTTCTTATAGAAAGGGAGATGCCGCCTTCCGCAGCGGCAAAGTGTCGGTCATCGAATACGACCGGGATGCCGGCCGGTGCGTAGCTGCCGTTAAGCTGCAGGAGACCTTCGAGGCCACCGTTCGTTTCGACGATGACGGCGACGTCCTCGCCAAATGCACATGTCCCTCGTTATCCTCGTATGACAAGTACTGTTCCCATATCGCGGCCGTCCTGCTGCTGCTGCTCGACGCGCAGCAGGCAGGCCGCGCGCCGGATGCGCCCCGCGACGCTCCCGCTAGTTCGGCCGGCAGCAGCGAGATCGCCCGCGAACTGCTGGCGCTGTTCGATCCTGCCGCCGCACGGAAGCCGGCAAGCATCGCGCAGACGCGCTTCGATACGCGCGGGCCGTTAGCTGCGACGTTCGTCTGCAAGCCGTTCGCCTATGGCGGCGGCAAGCGGCTGCTCGGCATCGAGCTGAAGCTCGGCGTCAAACGGCAGGCCGTCGTGCAGCAGTTGCGGGCTTATCTCGAGCATCTGGAAGCGAATCTAGCTCAACCCTTCTCAATCTCCAAGGCATTCGCTTACGACCCTCTCCAGCACTGTTTCCTAGCTCCGGATGCAGAGGTGTTGAAGCAGCTTTTAGGGATTGTGCGGCTGGAGCGCTTGTACCGGGAAACGTCCGGCGTCTATGCCATGCACGCCGCGCCGCTCAGCGGAGAACGGATGCTGCCGATCCCGCCGGAGGCTTGGAAGCCTCTTCTTGCCGCGCTTGCCGGAGCGCCTTCCACCGTACTGGAGCTGAACGACATCGCGTATCCCGGCATTGCCTTGTCCGAGGAGCGGATTCCGCTTCGATTCGAGCTCGGACAGCTAGATGCCGGCAGCGGCGACGGGTACCGCATGCATGCGGACGGCTTGGAACGCATGCTCTTTATCGAGGCCTATGGGCTTGTGCTCGCCGAGGGCAAGCTGATGGAGCTGCCGCCGGCAGCCTGCCGCCGGCTTGCGGAGTTACAGCAGCTGCAGGAACGTTCGGGGTCGGGAACGGGGCTGCCGCAAATTCCGATTTTGCCGGAGCAGATCGAGCCCTTCATGGAGCGCGTCGTGCCGGAGCTGTTGAAGCTGGGCGCCGTTCACATTGCGGAGGAGGTATCGAGCCGGGTCACGCAACGCCCGCTGAAAGCCAAGCTATTTCTTGACCGTATCCGCGACAGGCTGCTCGCGGGGCTGGAGTTCCATTACGGCGACCTGGTCATTAATCCGCTGGAGACAGAGAGCGAAGGCCGCACCAACGGTCCGATCCTGATCCGCGACGGCGAACGGGAGCGCCAGATTCTCGCGCTGATGGAGGGGGCCTCCTTCGCCAAGACGGAGGCCGGTTATTTCCTGGGCGATGAGGAAAGCGAGTATCACTTCCTCTATCATGTCGTTCCGCAGCTGGAGAAGCTGCTGACCGTACATGCCACCTCCGCCGTGCGGACGCGCATTCATACGGGAAGCGTCCCGCCGATCGTGAAGGTGCAGTTTAACGAACGGACGAACTGGCTAGATTTTAAATTCGACATCGAAGGCATTCCGGAAGCGGAAATTCGCAAGCTGCTGAAGTCGATCGAGGAGAAGCGAAAATATCACCGGCTGCCGACCGGAGCGCTGATGCCGCTCGAGAGCGAAGCGATGCAGGAGATCATCCGCATGATCAACGAATGCCGGTTCACGCTGAAGGATTTGCGCGACTCCGGCATTGCCATCCCGCTCTTCCGCGGCCTTCATCTGATGGATACGCCGAGGCAGGGCAGCGCGGTTAAACTGGACAAGCCGCTGCGGCAACTGCTCGAAAACCTGCGCAACCCGGACAATCTGGACTTCGAGCTGCCTGCCGGACTATCCGGCGTACTGCGGGATTATCAGGTTTACGGCTATCAGTGGATGCGGACGCTTGCCCGTTACGGATTCGGCGGCATTTTGGCGGACGATATGGGCCTTGGCAAAACGGTGCAGGCCATCGCGTTTCTGCTTGCGTTCCTGCCGAATATCCGGGAAGAGCACCTTCCCGCGCTTATCGTGGCCCCAGCCTCCATCACCTATAACTGGCGCAATGAGCTGCGCAAGTTCGCCCCTTCGATGCGCGTCGCGATTGCCGACGGCACAAAGCAGGAGCGGGACACCATTCTGCGCGGCAGCTCCGCGCTTGATGTCATCATTACGTCTTATCCGCTGTTGCGGCGCGATATCGAAGCTTACGCCGCGATGTCCTTTCACACGCTCATGCTCGATGAAGCGCAAACCTTCAAGAACGACACGACCCAGACGGCGCAAAGCGTCAAGCTGCTTGACGCCCGCTATCGCTTCGCGCTTACGGGCACGCCGATCGAGAACCGGCTAGAGGATCTGTGGTCGATCTTCGGCGCGGTATGCCAGGGGCTGTTTCCGGCCCGGCGCGAATTCGGCGAGCTGAAGCGCGAGACGGTAGCGAAGCGTTCCAGGCCCTTCCTGCTGCGCCGCGTGAAGACCGACGTGCTGAAGGAGCTGCCCGAGAAAATCGAGTCCACGCAGGCGTCGAAGCTGCTCCCCGAGCAGAAGAAGCTGTACGCCGCTTACCTCGCCAAGCTGCGTGAAGAGACGCTTAAGCATCTCAACAAAGACACGCTGCACCGGAACCGGATCCGCATCTTGGCGGGATTGACCCGGCTGCGCCAGCTGTGCTGCCACCCTGCTCTATTCATCGAAGACTACAGCGGCAGCTCCGCCAAGCTCGAACAGCTGCTGGAACTGATCGACGAGTGCCGGGAAGCGGGCAAACGCGTGCTTGTCTTCTCCCAATTCGTCGAAATGCTTAGCATCATTAGGCGTGAGCTTTCACGGCGCGGCATCTCGTACTTCTATTTGGACGGCAGTACGCCTTCCGCCGAACGCGTCGAGCTGAGCGGACGTTTTAACGACGGCGAGCGGGAACTGTTTCTCATCTCGCTCAAAGCCGGGGGCACCGGGCTCAATCTGACCGGCGCCGACACCGTCATACTCTACGACCTCTGGTGGAACCCAGCGGTGGAGCAGCAAGCTGCCGACCGCGCCCACCGGATCGGCCAGAAGAAGGTTGTACAAGTAATTCGGCTCGTCGCCGAAGGGACGGTCGAGGATAAAATGTACGAGCTCCAGCAGCGCAAGAAGCATCTCATCGACGAGGTGATCCAGCCTGGCCAGGAGGCGTTGTCGGCCCTGACGGCGGAGGAAATCACGGAGCTGCTTATGACGGAATAGCAAGAAGGGGCTGTCCCAAAAGGGATTCTTCAATAAGACATTAAAGCCTTTGGAATCCCTCGAAAATGAAAAAAATGGCGTCACAGATCTCATGTCTGTGGCGCCATTTCTCGTTTGCGATCAACCGCCGCAACGGTCCCTTCACTCATTTATTTCGAAAGTTCCTTACCGCGCCGCATTCAGCTCAATGATGTTGCGATCGGGGTCGAGCAGGAAAATTTGGGCGAAGCCCGTAATGCTGTTACGGTTGTGCCGATGCTCGATGCCGCATTCGGTCAGCCATGCGATCGTCGCATCGAAGTCGGTCACGCGGATGGCAAAATGGCCGTCCCGCGAATCGATGCCCCGGCTGCGCTTCGTCTCGCCGTCATGCACAAGCAAGTGCAGCTGCTGGCCGCCGCTGCCGACCGCGAACCAGGCGCCCGGAAAATCGAACGCCGGCCGCTGAATCTCCTGCAGCCCGATCAAATCTGTATAGAACGCCTTCGCCCGCTCGATATCGGTCACGATCAAGCTGACATGATGGATCCCTTCATGGTGAATCATTGTGCGCGTCCACCGCCTCTTTTTTGCCTCTATTATACAGCCAGCGGCACGGACAAAGAACCCCCTAGTTGCTTTCCGGCAGCAAAAATACGTTCTTCCACGTCTTCCCGCCGTCAGCCGTCTTGTAGACGCCCGAGTCCGAGAAGCCCGTTACCGCCAAATAGCCGGTCGTCTCGGATACGAACGACAGCTTGCCTTCATTGCCCGAAGGCCCGCCAGCCAGATTGCTCCATGTACGGCCATCGTCCAATGACCTGCCGAACTGCAGCTTATCGAGCGCGCCGCTGCCTGCAACGAGGAACGCCGCTTTGCTTCCGATAACCGCCATATCGCTTGGTCTTCCGGCAGGTCCGGGGAGTTTGCCCGCGGGTACGGCCGGCCCCGGCGCCGGTCCTCCTCCCGCCGTGGGCTTCGAGACGACCTGCTTCCAATGCGCTCCGGCATCCGTCGTATGGTACAGCGAATAGGACGTCTGAGACATGCCGGAACCGCCGTATAGCAGCACCCATACATCCGCGCTGTCCGTACCGTAGATCGCTCCGCCGATGTTGACATCTGCGTTCACCTTGAGCGAATCGGTCCAGTGCAGGCCGCCGTCAACGGTACGCTTCACGATGTAGCCCCCCGCCGGCAGAACGGTGATGTCCCAGCCCTTGCTCTCCGTGATGAAATGGACGTAGCGCGAATTCGGCGGCGTCGCCATCTTCGTCCAAGTCTTGCCGCCGTTCGTCGTCTTGAACGTGAACGCGCGCGTAAAGCCGAAGCCTGTCTGCTCATTGATAAAATCAATGCGGTCAAAGCCGTACTGCCCCGTCGGCACCCACGTATAGGTTTTGCCTCCGTTGGTCGTCTTTAACAGCGTATTCTGCTTCTCCGCGCTCGTCTTCGCGAGCACATAGCCGACCGAATTCGTCAAAAACTCCATCTGGCTGAAGCTCAGTTTACCGGTATTGTAAATCGCCTGCCAATGGCAGCCTCCGTCCGACGTGCCGACCATAAATCCATTGCCGGCAGCGCGTCCGACCGTGCCGCTTAGAAACTGGACCGCTTGCATACGCGGCGAGCCCGTGTCCTTCATCGCTAATAAGCTTAACCCGTGAACGCCGGTTCCGCAGCCCGCCGCCGCAACGCTGCCCGAAGCAGCCGCTGCGCCTGCAGCCCCTGGTATAAGAAGTGATGCACAGAGCAGCATCGCCGCTGCCAGCTTCGCCAGCTTTCCTTTCCTTGCCATCATCTTCACCGCCTTATCAAATTGACTCCCTATATGATGCTTTTCTATCTCTGATTCCTCAGACGCGATTGCGAGGCAGACAGTTGCAGGGCACCTTCCCCAATTGGATTACAAAGCGGTTACATTCTTCACATCTTCCCTTAATACTTGGCCGCTATACTGGGCTTAACTTAAATAAAGGAGCCCCCCTATGCCTACAACCTCCAGCATCGTCTACGCCAACAGGCTGTGCGATAGCGAAACGATGACCACTAAGCTGATCTACCAAGTGAAACAGAACCAGCTGTCCGAGAAAGAGCTGAATAAGCTTCAAGCCCGCTGCAGCAGAGAGCTAGGCGAGCTTCGCCAGGAACTGAACGTCCTGCTTCAGGAGCTTCGTGCCATCGCCGACCGCAGCGCCCCGTCATCTGCAGAGCCGCGTAAATCCGCCGCGTAACAAGCGCAAGCCTGCAAAAAAAAGAAGCCGCGAGCACGAGGCAAGCGACGGCTTTTTTGGCATGCGGTCAACTGTCGAGCGCCACATCCCAGCGGTGGCGGTATTGCTCCAGCTTGGGGTGCAGACCGGATGGCATTTGCGCAAGCACCAGTCTGAGCTTCACGATCCACTCCTCGAAGGAAGAGTAGGACGCGAATAAGTTCGCCATCTCCGGAGTTAGATACAGAAAATACGGCGAAGGATAGGTATCCGCCAAATGACGCAGCGCCGAATCGATCGGCGTGTACTTCTTCCGTTTTCCCTCGAATCCCTCCACCATTATCGACAGTCCGCCGATATCCCCCTGTTCCGCCTCAACCGACCGCTTCCAATCATGAAGCCGATCCAGCCGTTTATGGTAAGGAAGCACGGTCTCCTTTGTCATTCGCCTGATCGTTTCCTCATGCAGCGGGTACAGGACCAGCTTGGCAAAACGAAGCTTCTCCGCCGTTTCGACCGCAAACGAGAGCTCTCCGTTCGACAGCTGCTGAAAGGAATCATAGACAATCATCGTGCCTTTTAGCCGTTCCGCCGGCGGCTCGTAGCCGAACGGAACGGACTGAGGCAAATTTCGGTTCAACCTAATCCCTCCCTCTTGAAGCTGGACTTTTTTGGTTATTAGACTTGTAGTGAGTATACCCCGGCCATTCGAAATTGATGTCGCCTTATGCCCTTCATTTTCATGATTGCACCCAGATTTGACGCCCATAAACCGGTGTGCTACGTTAGCTCTATAAACGGGAAGCGAACGATTAGGAGAGATGGTCATGTCGGAGTTTGAGCAGAAATATATTGAAATCGGCGACCAGCTCGTGACGAGCGACGCGGTCGTGAAAGGCAGCATGTTCGGCGCCAAATGTTTGAAAATCGGCAAGAAGGCGTTCGCCATGTACCACCGCGGCAGTATGGTGTTCAAGCTGCCGACGGACAACGGCGCCGCAGCCTTGGAGGGTGCGGGCATGTTCGAGCCAGCCCCCGGCAAGAAGATGAACGGCTGGATCCAAGTGCCGCCGCAGCACGCCGACAAGTGGGAAGCGCTGTCTAGCGATGCCCTGAACTACGTACGCTCGTTGAACGAGTAGCACGCGGCATATACGCAGCTAAAACCGGAGTACGCGCCCCGTACCGGCCGCCGCTCGCCTTCTTACGCTAATGAATCGTATCTTGCTTATTTGCAAGAATTCGGTTTTTTAACGCAGCTAATGAATTCCAGCGGCGTTATTTGCCCGTCAAACGGGCGACTAGGCGCACCACGCTCCGAATAGAGTTACTGGAGTTCGTTAGCTTCCTTAAATACTGCAATTTTGAGCAAAAAAGCACGTTGATCACCGACGCAACAAAAACCCCACGTCCATCCGACGCGGGGTTTTCTGCTTATTTTACAACGTGCCGAGCGCGCGCAGCCCGAGCGCCAATGCGCCGCTAAGACCGGCGTTGTCGCCGAGGCCCGGCGGAACGATGTAGGCGTCGATGCCGTCCAGGACGGCTTCCGCGCTGACGTACCCGTTCAAATTCTTGCGCACCTCTTCGCGGATCAGCGGGAAGAGATGCTCCTGGTGCATCACGCCGCCGCCCAGAATGACGCGCTTCGGCGACAAGAGCAGAATCGCGCTCGAAACCGCTTGTCCGATATAGAAAGCTTCCATTGCCCAAGCCGGATGATCCGGCGCGAGCTCGCTTCCCTTCACCTTCCAGCGGCCCTCCAGCGCAGGGCCAGCCGCCATGCCTTCCAAGCAATCGCCGTGATACGGGCAGAAGCCTTCGTACGCATCCTCCGGATGACGGCGCGTCAGCACATGTCCGCCTTCCGGATGAACGAGTCCGTGAACAAGCTGGCCTTCCGCGTACACGCCGACGCCGACACCGGTACCGATCGTGTAGTAAAGGCAGCTGTCCAGGCCGGCCGCCGCGCCCCATGTCGCTTCTCCGAGCGCAGCAGCGTTCACGTCCGTATCCCAGCCCATCGGCACGTCGAATACCTTGCGAAGCTCCGGCAAGAACGGATAGTTGCCCCAACCCGGCTTCGGCGTCGTGGTCACATAGCCGTATAGCGGGCTCGCCGAATCAATATTAATCGGGCCGAAGGAGCCGACCCCGATCGCTTCCACTTTCTTATCGCGAAAATAGGCAATGACGTTCGCCAGCGTCTTCTCCGGCTGCTCCGTCGGAAAGCTCACCCGATCCAGAATCTCGCCCTTCTCGTTACCGATCCCGCAAACAAACTTGGTACCCCCTGCTTCAACCGCTCCAATCAACATGCGTCCCAGTTCCTCCTTGGCTGTTTGTTTCTAATATGCAAAATAGCAAAATTACGCGCATACAGCAACCTATTTGCTAGATTTTTTCGTTCAGCCAGCTCCAAACCGCCTGCAGCGTCAGCCACCCGTTGGACAAGCCCATCTCGTTCATGTAAGGCGCGTGCTCGCGAAAATAATCCGCATGCCCGCCGATAATCGGCACGCCGCAAGCCCCGGCTGGCCCGTGCTTGTCATGCTGCCACAGCTTCCCCGCGCGAAAACCGCCCCAGCCGCCGAAGGTGCCCAGCCGGCAGATCGCATCCGCGATTACGGCGCGCGGCGAGTCGCCGACCGCATGAACGAACAGCACCGACGGCCGAAGCTCCTTCGGGATGCGGCAGCGCGGCGAGCCGATCATGACGACCGGGCTCGGCGGCCCGCCGTCCTGCTCTTGAAGCAGATTCGCGGCATGCACGGCGGCGACGCCGCCGCCGCTGTGGCCGACCAGAATCGTCCGGCCGCCCTGCCAGCCGCGCCGCATCCGGCTCTCCGCAATGGCGGCAACGGCACGGCGGCCTCCAATAGAACGGACTGCCCGCTCCGGACTTACCCGCATATCGAGACCGATCTCGCACACTTGCTTAACAACGTTTCGGCTCCAATCGCCGTAAGGAAACAGCAGCTCCGACGCCGTAACCTCATGCCCTTCCCTGGCCAGTAGCGCATGCAGCGCAGCCCGGAAGCTCTCCATGAATTCCGGCGCTGTAGCCAGTCCGCTCAGCAAGTAAATCGATACCGGTCCCTTCGCGGAATGACTACTCATGCGCCCCTTCCCCTTTATGCTCCCGCTCGAACTTCATCGCCGCGGCGATCCGTTCCAGATCGCTCGGGTGCGTATCCCGGAACCAGCGCACGAGCAGCGGCGGATTGATGTCGCTCAGCGTAATGACCGCCGTCTTCTGCTGCATCGAGATGGAGCCGTCCGCGCTCTCCAGCAGCTCCATCGCATATGCATCGGCGGCCGATTCCGCTCCTCGCGAGATCATGTTGCTGACCGGCAGCGACGCGAAGGACAGCATGGCGACGATCAGCAGCAGCAGCGGCAGCGCCGTCATATCGGAGCGGCTGCGAATGCCGATGCGCGCCCCGTAGCGCCGAATGCTCCACGTATACAGCCATCCTCCGATCACGATGACGGCAAGCGAAGAGCCCACGGCGCCAAGCGCGCTCCATTCCAGATGGTGCATGACATAATGCCCCATCTCATGCGCCATAATGAGCAAAATCTCCTGCTCCGTCAACTGCTTCAGCGTCGTATCCCACAGCACGATGCGCAAGGACGAGCCGATTCCCGTAACGTACGCATTGATCGCGTTTGTCTTGGTCGACATGTTCGCTTCATAAACGCGATCCGCAGGAATGTCCGCTTTGGCGGCCAGTTCCAATATCCGCTCCTCCAGCTGCGGATTGGACATCCTGGTGAACGTATTGTACAGCGGGTCGATGACGACCGGCTGCACGTACATCATAAACACCGTGAACGGCACCGAGATGAGCCACAGCTTCAGCCACCACCTGCCTTTGCGCGACAGGATCCAGAACGCGACAGCGGAGACGGCAAGCAGCGTCACATACCCGATCCCGAAAGCGACCAGCTTGTCCCGGATCCATCCCGATACCGGCTGCGTCGAGATGCCGTACGACTTTGACAAGCTGTATCCGAGCACGCGAAGCGGCAGGTATAAGAGGAACGAAGCCGCATCGACGAGCAGCACGAAGATCGGAAAACGCACGATCAGCGGCAGCCCCCGGCGTTCAAGCGCATCCCGCCAAAAGCGGGCGAGGCCGCCGAACAGCAGGAAGATATAGATGAGCCACTCCCACGGCCCGCTTATAAAAAAGATCCAATTGCGCATCGCGTTCAGCACCGCGCTGTCCTTTAGCTGCTCCGCGCTGAAGAAAGTAGCCGGATCGGCAGCCGTCCCGACATACGACTCGGGTACATTATTGGGCGACGTGTACCATGCATAAACGGCCATTAAGACCGCATACCCGGCAACAACCGCGATCCACTTCCATGACCATGCTTTAGACATTCGTGAAGGTATAGGTACCACCTGCTCTTCCAAAGATTAGGATGAATTTATCATACCACAAGAAAGAAGCCGACCCATCATAGGCCGGCTTTCCTTCCTTGCGAACTATCGCTAAATCACTTCGCGCTCGTCATTGCCCGGCAGCGTCGGGAACGGCGCATGCGGCTCCGCTTGATACCAGAAGGTCGTAGAAGCGATATCGCTTTGCTGCGGCAGATAACGGCCTCCGGAGCGCCAGCCCAAGTCCTGAATCGTCACGCGCAGCTCCGATTCGAAACGGATCGGATCCTGCACATGCCAGCGGTACATGCCGAAGCGCGTCTGGCTGCGGTACAAGCCGTCCGGCTTAATCACCTGGTGCATGCCGAGGAATGGCGTCGAGTACACGCCGTATTGGCCTTGCGGATGCTCCCAGTTCCAAGCTCCGCCGAAGTAATCCTCCGTCCCCGTTCCGCAGATCGTCGGAAATTCACTGTCGCCGTCCATGTAAAACTTGATTTCGCCTTCGCCCCACCAGCCGGTGTTGTTCACTTGCCAAGCGAGGTACGTGCCGACGTAATGGCCTTTACCTTTAATGCCGTCAACTAACGTATGAACATCCTTGTAGGCGACAGGATTGCTTCTTCTCCACTGCGCGTGGAAATAAGCCATGTCCTCCGGCACTTCCGTCAGCGTGTAGTCGATTTGATAATAAAGTACGGTCTTGTCCGATTTCGACGTGTTCTCCATCGTCAAACGCGCGCTGCCGCGGAAAGGCATTTGCCAATAGCTGTTCATGCCGCCCGCCGGATTTACCGCAACCGGGAAGGAGTTCACGTTGCAGCGCTCCTGCCAGCCGTTGCAGAAGAAGTCGCCGACCGGCACTTCCACGGAAGGCGTCTCTTCATTATCCCAGTAGATGCGGAAAATCAAATTGCGCCACGAGCCGGGGAAGCAGGTGAGCCAAATATGTTGAATTGCGCCGGGTCCGGCAATTTCGCCCATCGTCAATGTTTCGCCGGGCGCGATTTCGACCGACGGCGATACTTTCCAGCCAACCCCCAAATCACGCGCGCAGTTTGCGCCTGTGCCTTCCGAAGCCATGCCGCCCTTGCCCGGCTCGCCCGTAAAATTTTCAGGGCTGATCGATCTTGTCTTCGCGTTCGATAATCTCGCCAAATTTCCGATTCCCAAATCCAAACCATTAAAGTTGTACACGATGCACGCTCCCAATGAGTAGAATGAAAACGGTTTACTTGTCTGACATGGCACCTATCCTACTCCCGCGCCTGTCCTCTGTCAACCATAAATTCTCAAATCAAGCAAGCCATTCCGCAAAAAAACGCTCTTCCCGAATGGAAAGAACGTTATTGAAGCAGTCGATATAGATCATCCACGGAGCGCATCGCATATTCGAAGCGGACCGGTTCTCCGCCCCGCAGCAGCACGAGGCAAGGTACGCTCGCGATGCGCCACTTCTCCCGCAAAGCCGGCGCGAAGTTGATATTCATTGTACGAACCGGCACCGCAATGCCGGCCGCTTCCGCAATCTCAAGCATGCGCAGCGCGAGCTTGCACGTCCCGCAAAGCGGCGTAAAGAAGAAGAGGGCTTCCCTTTCATGCTCCGCTTTGCTTTCGCTCAGCCATTGCTGCTCGGTCAATTCCTGGAACGCCATGACGGTGGCACCTTAACCTTCCTTAGACGGGCCGGAGCTTATTTGCGCCCGTAATCCGCCTTGATTTCGCCCCACTCTTTCGTCTGCCATTTGAGCACTTTGTTCGAGTACGTGTTCGTTTGCAGCCACTTTACCGCACGGTCGACCATGCCCCAAATTTCTTCCGTCGACTTGTCTCTCGGAAGCGTAGTCGATACCGCCTTTTGCTTGACCCATTTGAGCGCGTTCACGGAGTCGCTGTAAACCGTCTTGTTGCTGCCCAGCTTTTTTAAATAGGCCAGCCCGTGCACGATGGCGAGAAACTCGCCGAGGTTGTTCGTTCCTTTAGAAACCGGGCCTACGGCGAAGATGACTTCGCCTGTGCGCGTATCCACGCCCTTGTATTCCACGGGGCCGGGATTGCCGCTTGTTCCGACATCGACAGAGATGCTGTCGTAATCGATTTCCCCTCCGCCGGCATCCGCTGCGGCGCTCTTGCGCGCATAACCACCTTTTCGGGCATCGCCCGCGCTGCCGCTTCCTTGTCCCCAGTACTTCTTCCAGCCGCCTTGGAAAGCCTCTTCGGCTGCGGCCCGGGTTTCATAAGATTTGAACTTGGCGTCCTCAAACCCGCTCGTCTGCGCTTGGCAATCGCCCCAGTTCGTGTATACGCCCGGTTTCCGCCCTACCCAGACGACATAAAACTTCTGCTTTGCCACTTCCACACCTTCTTTAACCAAAGTTTCGTCAATCATGCGCAAGTAACGCCTACTTGTTGTCCGTAACTATCATTATACGCATTAAGGCAGTCGATGTACCATAGTCCCCCATCACAACGCAATAGAAGCGGCTCCCGAAGAGAGCCGCTTCTATAGTGCCATAATTCAAGCCTGCCCCTTTATTATGAGGGCAGTAAGTTGCAGCCGCCACGCAGGTGGACAAGGCGCAGGCGGAGATGGTATGTGCGAGGATGTCTGAACGAACCAAATCGCCGAGTCCAGCAACGCGGTGGCTGCATTTCTAAGCTGCTTCGTAAATATAGCAAGAGAATGTTAAATCTTTTCCGGATTTCCGAAGTTATTTGTATTGAATTTGCTAATCCTTTAGTAACTAATGGCTGAAAAACACAATTTGAATAAAGAACAGCACGGCGAACAAATAGAAGATCGGATGAACGTCCTTGATCTTGCCGCGAATGAGCTTCAGTATCGGATAAACGATGAAGCCGATGCCGATGCCCGTTGCGATGCTGTAAGTGAGCGGCATCAGGACGACGATGAGGAATGCCGGGAACGCCTCCTCAATGTCATTCCATTCGATCTTCCGAAGCACGTCCAGCATCAGGAAGCCGACAATGATCAGCGCCGGAGCCGTGATGGCCGGAATGCCGGCAAGCACGGACACGACCGGCGAGAAGAAGAGCGTAACCGCCAGCAGCACGCTGACCACCACGGCGGTAAGGCCTGTCCGGCCCCCGATCGCGACGCCTGCGCTCGACTCGATATATGCCGACGTCGGGCTGGTTCCGAGCAGCGCGCCGGCCGTTGTGCCGACCGCGTCCGCCAGCAAAGCGCCTTGGGATCGCGGAAATTTATTGTCCTTAAGCAGGCCTGCTTGCTCCGCCACGCCGAGCATCGTGCCAGTCGTATCGAATAGCGTGATTAACAGGAAGGTAAATATAACCGAGTACAGCCCTTGCGTGAACACGCTGCCGATATCCAACTGAAATGCCGTGGCGTTTAACCCGCTAGGCAGAGACATGATCGTGCCCGGAAAATGCAGCTGCCCGGTCATCCATGCGATAATGGCCGTTATGATCATGCCGACGAATAGAAACCCGCGTACGCGATAGGCCATTAGAATAAGCGAAATGATGAGGCCGACGATCGTAAGCAGCGTAATCGGCGCGGACAAATCGCCCAGCGTCAGCAGCGTTGCCGGAGAGTCCACGATGATCTTGGCATTTTGCAGTCCGATAAAGGTAATGAACAAGCCGATGCCCGCCGTGATGGCATGCTTCAGGCTCGTCGGGATCGCATCAAGCAGCATGTAGCGAAACTTAGTGAGCGACAGCAGGGTGAACAATACCCCGGACACAAATACGGCGCCAAGAGCAACCTGCCACGATATGCCGCTTCCGCCGACGACGCTGAACGCAAAATAAGCGTTGAGCCCCATGCCCGGCGCGATAACGATCGGATAATTCGCGAATACGCCCATAATCAGCGTAGCGGTAATGCTCGCAAGCACCGTCGCGATGAATACGCCGTGAAAATCCATGCCGGCTTCGCTCAGAATGCCCGGGTTTACAATGACAATATAGACCATCGTTAAAAACGTCGTGATCCCCGCCATTAATTCGGTCGACACCGTCGTGCCGCGTTCCTTCAGCTTGAACCAGTTTTCCATAGCCTGCAGCGCCTCCTGTACTTCTCTTGATCCGGACGTTCACGTTATCCGGTGGTAGTTTCCCCCAAATAAAAAAACCTAACCCCGAGCATAGGGAGGGTCATAGATACACGTACCCCTATGCTCGTAGTTAGGATTCTTCGGCTCCTTGTAGAGACCCTCAAACCATATTATTGAGGATATACGAACGGACTGGCTTCTATTATTTAGTTGGGCAAATCATTTACTAGATTAATGGCATGAAGCAGCGGTGTCAATTGTTTTTTAATCAATTTCGGTTCTAGAAGCGAACTATTATTTATAGACTCCATTGAATGTTCGGGTTTGACTTCTTGGTTCTGCATGCTGCGAAACCTGATATAATAGAATGCAGTTTATGAATTCTCGTGCAGGAGACGCCAAAACCATGACCACTAAATTGCCATATGCCATCGATGATGCGCAGTGGGCTCAGCTCGTAGCGCAGGTGGGCCGCAGCTTCGATGACGTTACGATAAAGCGGGGCTTTCAATATTTTAAGCAGGACCGGGTTCATGCCGTCACGATGAGCGAGCCGGCGTTCGTGGAAGCTGCCGTCGACGGTACGGAGCACTACGATGTAACCCTCGATCTGCTGCATATCGACAAGAGCGAATGCTCCTGTCCCGTTGCCGGCGGCTGCAAGCATATCATTGCGGTGCTGCTCTATTATGCCGCCAAGCAAGAGCGCTCCATTCCCGCCATCGTGAATGCGCGCGCCGCAGCGGCCGTCTCGGGCAGACCTAGCGCGGCAGCCGCCAAAGGCAAGGCTCTGCCCGCGCGTCCTGCTCCGTTTGAGCCGGAAGAGCTGGCCTCATCCCGCATCGAAGCGTGGCACGAACGGTTTGCCGCGACGCTCGGTACCTTCGGCCATAGTCCGCGCTTCATGCAGGAGGCCAAGGACATGCTTGCCGGCATTAATAGTTTAAAGCCGGCGCTTACGCACGTTGGGGAGCAGCTATTCGGGCTGCATGCCTACTTGTTCACGCTCGAGAAGCTGGTGAAGCCGGCGCAGGAGGATTGGCGCCATTCTGGCCTGTTCATGGGCTATCACACCCAGCTTGCGATGGACGAGCTGCTTGCAGCCGCTTTGAACGGGCTTGCCGCTTCGCTGCCGATTGCCTCCGAACCCGCCTACTGGCCGCGCCTTAAGGAAACGCTGGCTTATTTGCGCACCCATATGCTGCGAGAGGACCGCAGCTTAAACTGCTTCACCAAGCTGTATCAAGCGTTCTGGATGCAGTGGATTCGGCCGAATTTGGACGGCGGAACGGAGCTTGTCCTAGACGAGCTGCATGAGCTGCGAACGGCTGCGGAAGCACTGGGGCAGCACCTCTCCTATTTGCCTTGGACGCTGGCGCAATGCTTGCTGCTGTTCGAGCTGAACCGCGACGAGGACGCTTGGACTCTGCTTCGCGATGCCGCCGGCAAACAATCGCTGCAGCCGCTTCAAGTCGCGCCTTTATTCGAAGCGCTTATTAAGGCTAAAGCCTGGGCCCGCCTGGTAAGCTGGCTGGAGCAGGTCGGACCTCTCCTTGGCGGCTTCCGCGGCGACGACTTGACCTCGTACGGCGACTACTGGCAAACCGCCTTGGCTCATATCGAGGAGGCGGAGCCGCGGATGTGGACGACGCTAGCCGCCATGCTCCCCTATTCCCGCACCCTCTATGAAGAGAATCTGCTGACCTACGGCAAATGGCAGCAATGGATGGATTACCAGCTGAGCCGCGGACAAGAGCCGTTGGAATTCAAAGTCGGCGTGCTGAAGCCGATTGAGAAGGAAGCGCCGGAGCTGCTGCTGCCGTTCTACCATCAGGCGGTCGAGCGCTATGTGCTGCTGAAGAACCGGGACAGCTATAAGGCGGCGGTGAAGCTCTTGAAACGCTTGAACAAGTTGTATGCGAGAATCAAAAAGCCCGAGCGGTGGGAGCAGTTCTTCAGTGCCTTCATCGCGCGCCACAGCCGCCTCCGGGCGCTGCAGGAAGAGCTGCGGAGAGGAGGTTTGCTGTCATGAGCGTGCATATGGATTCGGTAACGATTGAGGTCAGCCTCACCTCGCACGGCGACGCGCTGATCTACGGCTCGATCCCCGGTTATCCGACAACCGCCATTCACATTAAGCACCGGTTGTTTGCCTGGCATGAACCGTCCTTCTACGGGACGGAGCTCGACATCGAGAAGGTGCGGGATATGGAGCTGATCGTACTCCCATCGGAGCAGGTCATTCCGTTCTTCGGCGAACGCCGGCTGCTCGAGCATTTAGAATGGATCTGGGAAAATGACGCTTCCGCGCTCGTTGCGGTCGCGCCGCATCTTGCCGCGTGCTTGGAGGAGCGGAGCTTCGTGCCGAGCTTCGCAGCCTTCCGGCGCGGCAAGCTGCAGTGGACTTGGGACGAGAGCCGCCTTGGGGCGGAGGCGCTTCAGGCGCTGCGGCAATACGGGCTGCATGGCGACGGCGACGGCGGTGATTCCGATGAAGCCAACGAGGATGGCACCGCGTTCCGCAGCGGGGTGCGCGCCGCATTCTCGGCCGCCGTCTTCGCGCGCTGCTACGGCACGGAAGAATCGGCAGCGGATCTGCGCCGCGATTATCCGATGCTCTACGCGAAGGACCGCGCGGCTGCCACGGCCGGCATGGATGCGCAGGCATGGCTTATCGCGTCCGGCTGGAAGGCCGATACGGCGCCGTTCCGGCCGCTGCTGCAGCTGCTCGAGCCTGGCGAGGACGCAGGCGAGGCATGGCAGCTGACACTCGTGCTGCAGGACAAGCACGAGCCGTCGCTGCTTGCGCCGGTGCGGCTGACGAGGGACGGCGCGGCGCTCGGCTCGTGGCCGGCCTCGTGGTCGCCGCATGTGCGCGAGCGTTCGGCCGCTTGGCTGACGCAGCTGCAAGCCAGCTTGCCCGCGTCGCGGCTCGCCGGCCGCGACGATGACGTGCTAAACTGCCCGTTGACGGGCGACGCCGCGTGGCAGTTCTTAACGGAGGGCAGCCCGCGCCTGCTCGCTTCGGGCTGGCAAGTGCTGCTTCCCGCTTGGTGGGAGGCGGCCAGCCGTAGAAAACCTCGCCTGCAGGCAAAGGTACGCTCCGGCGCAGGGGAAAGCACGGGCGGCGGCGGTTCGCTGTTCGGGCTGGACTCGCTCATCGATTTCGACTGGCGCATCGCGATCGGCGATACCGACCTCACCGAGGAGGAGTTTGCGGAGCTCGTCGCCCGCGGCGAGCGGCTCGTTCGCTTCCGCGGCAGCTGGGTGCCGCTCGATCCGGTGCTCCTTGCACAAATCCGCAAAGCGATGGCGAGCTTGGACCGCGGCAGCAGCTTGTCGTTCCAAGACGTGCTGCAGCTGCACTTGCTCGGCAGCGGTGCTGAAGGCGCAGCGGATAACTCGGCGAGCGGAGATCGAGAGGCCGATCCGGACCGCATTCAGATGGAGGTGGAGCTGAATGAGCATTTGACGAAGCTCATGGCGCAGCTCACCCAGCAGACGGAGTGGCCGGCTGCCCCTGTCCCCGCTGCCTTGCAAGCGGAGCTGAGGAGCTATCAGCGGGATGGCTTCGCCTGGCTCGCGTTCCTGCGCCGGTTCGGCCTTGGCGCCTGCTTGGCGGACGACATGGGCCTCGGCAAAACCGTGCAGTTCATCACCTACCTTCTGCACGTGAAGGAGCTTGCCCAAACGGGCGGCGCTGAACCGGCGCCCTCCCTGCTCATTTGTCCTACCTCCGTGCTCGGCAACTGGCAAAAGGAGATCCGCCGGTTCGCTCCATCCCTGCGGATCATGCTGCATTACGGCAGCAAGCGGCAGAGCGGCGGCGCTTTTGCCGCGGAAGCTCGGGAAGCGGATTTGGTGCTGACCTCTTATGCCACCGCTGCGCTGGATCAAGAAACGATCGGCGGTTTCCATTGGTCGGCGATCTGCCTCGATGAAGCGCAGAACATCAAGAATGCCGGGACCAAGCAATCCGCCGCTGTTCGCGGTTTTCCCGCGCGGCACCGCATCGCGCTCACCGGTACGCCGATCGAGAACCGGCTGTCGGAGCTGTGGTCGATTTACGATTTTATCAATCCGGGCTATCTGGGAAGCTCGCGTGCCTTTAACGAGCAGTTTAGCCAAGCGATCGAGAAGGCGCGGGACGAGGAGCGCACGCAGGAGCTGCAGCGGCTGGTAAAGCCCTTCATGCTGCGGCGCAAGAAGAAGGACCCTGCCATCCAGCTTGACCTGCCGGATAAGAACGAGATGAAAACCTACATTCACCTCACCGCCGAGCAAGGCGCGCTCTACGACCAGACGGTCAATCAGCTGATGGAGAAAGTGAGGACGCTGGAGGGCATCGAGCGCAAAGGCGCCATTCTGGCGGCGCTGACCCAGCTCAAGCAGCTGTGCGATCATCCGATGCTGCTGACGAAGGAGCCATTGCCGGAACCGAACGAGGAAGGCTTGGTGGCAGCTGAGCCTTTGATCAGCCGTTCGGCCAAGCTGGAGCGTCTGCTGGCGATGGTGAAGGAGCTTCGCGAGGAAGGCGAGCGCTGTTTGATTTTCACGCAGTATATCGGCATGGGACAGATGCTGCAGCGCGTGCTTGGGCAAGAGCTTGGCGAGCCCGTGCTCTACCTGCACGGCGGTACATCCAAGACGGCGCGCGACCGGATGATCGAGCAATTTCAATCCCAGTCGCTGCCTGCGGATGAGCAGCCAAACGTATTCATCCTCTCGATCAAGGCCGGAGGCGTCGGGCTCAATTTGACGGCGGCGAACCATGTGTTCCATTTCGACCGCTGGTGGAATCCGGCCGTCGAAAACCAGGCAACCGACCGCGCGTACCGGATGGGGCAAACCCGTGACGTGCAGGTGCACAAATTCATCTCGCTCGGCACGCTGGAGGAACGGATCGATGAGATGCTGGAGAGTAAGCAGCAGCTCAGCGACAATGTCATTACGAGCTCCGAGGGCTGGATCACGGAGTTGTCGACCGAGGCGCTCAAGGATCTGTTTACGCTGCGGCGCGAGTGGATGGACGGCTAGAGCGAACTAAAGGCGGATGGTCTTGTGGCCATCCGCCTTTAGCTTTTAAGAAAGTCTGAAGGTTCATCAGGTGATGCCCAGGTTGACTGACATCAGGCTTGTTTGTCGATTTCTAACGTGGAATCATCCACGTCTTGAATGACTTCGAGAATCGAAATTGCCTCATGCTGCCGCGCAAACGCTAACGGTTGCCACGCACGCTATTTAGCCTAAAATGGCCCTTTTGAAAGGCTAACGGTTTTCAGAGACGCTATTTGGCGATTGGGGCAGCGAATTCTTCCGATTTGGGGCAAGTAACCCCTCTGGCAACCGTTAGATTTTAAGAAAGGCCATTTTTTTGCAAATAAGCACTGGAGCATCCGTTAGAATTTTCGGGCGATCTCTCATGCTGCCGCGCTTCTCTACAATCTGAACTAATGAGCAGAAATGGCCGTTAGAGACTGCGTAGTTGCAAACAAGACTCCGAAACCAGAGGTTTTTCAAAGGCGGATGGTCCTGTGGCCATCCGCCTTTTAACTTCGAACGAAAGCCGGCGGAACCGCGTATAGTGGCATGAGGATATTAACCTAAGCTTAGAGAGGACAACCGCATGTCAAACGATATTATCATAGCCGCTGTCGGCGACCTCTTGATAAAGCCCATGTTGGTTCGATTAATGAGCACCACTGACAACCCAAAGGACTCTGCGGACAACAAAAGTGAACTTTACGCTTTCGAGCAGGCGTTTGAGCCGGTTGCCCCCTATCTGAAGGATGCGCATTTGACGATAGGCAATCTTGAGACAACCTTCGCCGGGGGATCCGATGACGACTTCAAGAAGACGAAGCGAAATCCGAAGAATCGGTATCCGATCTTAAATTGTCCGGATGCCTTCGCTCCCGCTTTGAAGAAGGTCGGCTTCGATGTCATCAATACGGCAAACAACCATTGCATGGATTACGGCATTCATGGTCTCAGACGGACGCTTGAAGTGCTCGATCATAACGGGATCGCTCATGTCGGAACGTACCGGACCAAGAAAGAATCACGATCGCTCTATGTTCGGGAGGTCGGGGGAATTCGGATCGGCATTGTATCGTATACGAGAGGTACGAACAGTATTCCGGTTCCCGCAGGACAGCCTGCCGGGGTCAAGAAGATTGTCCGCGCAAGTATAAGGAAGGATCTGGAACGTATGCGGGCGGTAACGGACTTCATTATCGTTTGCATGCATTTCGGCATTGAATATCACCGAAGTCCGGCCGTTCACCAAAAGGAATGGGCCCGATTCTTGTTTCGTCAGGGAGCCGATGTGGTTCTTGGCTCGCATCCGCATGTTCTTCAGCCGGCCGAGAGCCGCATGGTAACGGATATCGGCGGCCGGAGGAGAAAACGGTTCGCCATCTACTCGCTGGGCAATTTTATTTCCTCCCGGCTGCACGGCAATGATGACGCCATAACAGGCATGATCCTTCGTATCAAGCTTCGAAAAACATCCGGCGGAACCGTTAGCCTCTCAGGCATTGAGTACGTACCGACATGGGTGTGCATCTCGAAGAATAGTAAGCTGTCAAGGTGTCGGATTGTGCCGATCCAGCGAGCGCTTGAACAGCCCCAGAGCCTATTTGCCGGGCAGTTGGAACGGATGAAGCGCGCCTATCGCAGAACGCTTCGCATGTATGAAGACGACTTGCCGCTGCTGGGTGAAACGCCGCCTTGACTTCATTAAGACAGACGTCTACTCCACCTTCACCGTGAAAAAGAAATCGGCCTGCCCCTGATCCAGGAACCATTCGCAATAAATACGGTAGGTGTACACCCCTTTCGCGGTCGGCACATAGTAGGCGTCCCCGCTGAAACCTTTGCTGGTATTGATTAAAGTAAGCTCTTTGATCCTCTCCGGCGCAGTCGGCTGAATCAGCGAACCGCCTTTCACGGAGACCGGTTCCGGCTCGGGTATAGCCGCCGCATCTACGCTCGTGCAAGTGTTCGTCTCACCGGAGCCGGGCTGGCACCATGTATATGAGCCCCGTTTCACAACCATGTCCTTCCCATCGATGGCAACCTTCGGGATCGGCGGCTTCTCGGCCTTGATCCACTGCGAATAGATGGTCGGCCGCTCCTGCTCCCCTGCCGATTCACGGCCGCCGCCTGCAAGATAGCCGGCATAAAATGCGCAAGCGAGCGCGATAATCCCGATCAGCGCCATTTTTTTCATGGAGAACGCCCCCTTTAGACTTCCAGACGGGGGAGTACATGGAAAGGTTGCGATGACGGAATATCAGGCTCATAGTCATAGCTCCCCCTAGTCTGTATTGCAACGAAGAATAGAGTGAATATGTAAAGTAGGGGACTGGTTTCCCAGTCCCCCCCTTATCAAACCGTACGCGCGGTTTTCCCGCACACCGACAGAGCGGCTGGCTGCCGCCTTCATATCCTTGATTCGTCCTAGGCCAAGCCCTTGCTTCGCTGCTTAACTCATGTAGATTATTGAACACCGTCAAAATACACTCTATACGCATCCGAGCCGCTCTGCGTCTGCAGCCTGTTCCATCCCGCGGCATCTGTGATTCCCGCTTGGAAGGTCATCTCGTACTTCTTGTCGGATTTCAGGCTGCCACTCAGCTTCAAGACGACCTCAGTGACGATTTTGCCGGTATCGTTCAATCCGTCGGATTCGATTCCGATGACGGTTCCGTCTGTCTCACGAATAACGAAAGCCGCTTTGCTGACATTTTTCACAGGCTCGCTAAACAGCACCTTCACGGTTGTGCTGCTTAGCGGAATGGCTTTCGTGACGTATGGAATCCGATTTTCCAAATCCGTACCGGCGAACGTCGCTTGATTCGCATGATCTGCGGTATTCAGCGTCGCAACGCCGGTAACGGCTGCGACATACACATGTCCGGGACGGAACAATGCCGGATTGCTGTCACTGTTGCGGAACTGGACAGTAACCGCCTTATCGGTTCCAGGCTTGCGCAGCTCGAATGCCGACCAACCGGTCATTGACACGGCAGCCCCGTTATCGGTCACGATTGTCACTTTCAAATTGTTCACGTCCGAATCGGTAATAGCACGGGTAAACGATATTGCCAGCGTATTTTCATTAATGGCAGCGATGTTCTCCAATTGGACCGGAACGACTGGATTCGCTACGCCGCCGAACTGCCAATTCCTTGACGGATCCATTACATTGCCCGCCAAATCGGAAATGCCGGCAATATCCAAGCTGTACACCGTTGCGTCTTTCTGCGGCGATGTCGTCAAGGTCACGGTACGGCTGTCATCCGCAAGCGCCGCTTTCGTAACCGATAATCCTTTGTCGATCGCATAGCGGCCTGTATTAACGGCTTGATCCCGATTAACCTTCTCGCTGAATACTACGGTGACCGAAGCGTCCGCGTTCACTTTCACCGAAGTAACGGCTGGCTTCTTGACATCGTTGCTGCCGATAAACGTAAATTCTTTCTGATTCATCACATTGCTCGCCAAATCCTTCACGCCGCTGATCGTGAGCCGGTATGATTTGCCGTCCTCCTGCTGCGACGTCGTCAGCGTCACATTCCGTTTGTCCGATGACAGTTGAAGATCCATGACCTTCAAACCGTTATTAAGGCCATAGTTGGCTATATTCGTGGCGGTTCTCGAATCCACTTGTTCCGAGAACGTGATCACGATGGTCCGCGGGGGCAGGGTGACGAGCGAATCTACTGTCGGCTTCGTCGTATCGCCAGGCAGAGCGGTATATTGATGCGCGATGCCATCCACGTATAAATAATGGGTCCGATTGCCGACTTGGCGTTCGGTAAAGACCGATACGCTCCATCCATCGGAGCTCAAGACTGCACGCTCAATATCCACTCGATTGCCGTAGACATCTTGGAGCGCGAACCTGTCTTTGTCCGCGGATGTTGCCTTCGTGCTCAACGTCACAATTAAGAAATTGTTTTCGATCGGCACGACCGAAGAAACATTCAGCGCATCCATTTGCGAATCCGCATAGATAGCGTAAACAGCTTTCACCAGAAGGCCGCGTGTCGCATATTCGGTGTAGTCGTTTTGCTCCGGAATCCACTTGTTTTTCAATGCGATACCGACGGATTCTCTCGCCCACTCGGATACTTTCCCATAAACCTTGCTTGCTCCATTGCCGGATCCGTTGGCCCGAACGAGAATGACCGCCAGCTGCTCCACCGTAACCTTCAAGGTTGGAGCGAAGATGCGGTTAGCGACTCCTTTCATAAGCCCGTAATCGGTAACCGCTTCAATCTCGCCATATGACCATCGCGACTTCAGCACATCGTTGTAGCTCGGCGAACCAGACGTCTTCGACATCTCTAATAACCGGAACAGCACAGCCGCGAACTGCTCTCTGGTCATCGACTCGTACAGACGGGACGTTCCGTCTTCGAAACCGGTGAAGATTCCTTCGTCCTTCAATACTTCGAACTTCTGTTCCGTCGTCAGCTCAGCCGCTCCCGCTGCGGGGATCAGCACACCAAAGAATAAAACAAGGGCAAGCAGGGTGAAAACAATTCTTTTCATCGATTCGATCTGCCTCCTTCTTTATTCCACCCCGGGCTGGCTCGATAAAGCTGCGGTTCCTGTGGTGGTTATATCGTCTTTGACGCACAGAAATCGATTTTGATGCACCGATCGCGATAAATGATTCTTAAAGCACGGAAAAAGCGCAAATGCACAGTTAGAACGGACATATCAACATTTTTCCGCAAAAATAGCTTTCACGGATGAAGCATTTAAAAGGGCAGATCCTGCCTCACGGCTTATATGCAAATCCCGATTACGCTACTCAATTGCAAATTCTTTATTTTTCAAACCTATTTGACAGAATTCCTCTCCTTTCGAGACGAATAGATATAGTCATTTTGACCCGGAGGAACTATGTGATGGTCGAAGATCAAGAGGACTTCCATCGAAGTTTTTCTTACCTTCCATGCAACTCCTTCCGAAGTGACGGCGTCTAAGAATAAAGAATTAGCGAGAATACACGAAAGGCGCGATTGCAAAATGGCATCTGTAAAAAGAGCGATCATCGCCGCCGCATTCGCGGCGACTTTATTGACGGCAGGCGTTTCGGGCGGGAGCGCGAAAATGGCAGCGGCAGCGGTTTCCGTGACGCATAATGAATTCCATACGGTGAACCTGCACAACAAGCCGAGGCTGGAAGGCGGTACCGTCCTGTTGCCGCTTCGAGAGATGGGAGATTTGTTGAAAGCGCGCACGACATATTTCACTGAGGATAAGCGCATCGCGATCGTCTACCCTTCTCATCGCATCGAGATGAAGCTCGGCAGCGCGACAGCGACGATGAACGGAGAGACGTACAAGCTGGCCGCGCCGCCGAAAAACGTGAACGGCACCGTGTTCGTCCCAATCCGGTTCGTGAGCGAAGCACTTGGCGTAGATGTCAACTGGATGGAGAAGGAGAAGCGGGTGAATCTGAACTTCGACGACCGGTACTTGACGACGGTGAAAGGGACGCTTAGCACGGAGCTGACGTATTGGCTCGATCGCAACACCGGTGAGCTATTCGCTTCGAACAAAGGGGAAGCGGCGAGACTTGTCGCGGAAACGAAAGTCGAACTAAGCGGCTACGGCGGACTAGGAATTGCCCTAACGGCGGGCGCGGACGTGTTGACGGTCACCGACTATTACGGCGAACCGAGCTTAAACACCGATATTTACAAAATTGTCGTAACGGACGGGAAGCTTTCGCTCGAAACGAAAGCGCACTATTGGGGGACCCATCCGATTCGCAATATCGAACAAGGCTCGAACGGGAGCATGCTGTTCATCGACGGTACGACGCTATACGAAGCGGACGACGGCGGCGCGATCAAGGCGAAACACGATTTGCGCGCGCTCACCGGGTACGAGGACGAAGCATTCCAAGTGGAGTGGTACGACAACGACATAATGGTCGTTCGCCCGCATGAAACCGGTTGGCTGACGCTCATCGACCGGAAGACGGGCCAGGCGACGCGGCTGATCGAGAAAGTCGCGACGCCCGAACAAGTACAAACGTACTTGGAGCTTGCAAAATACCCAACCGACGCGACGTTCCAACATTGGGACGGACTTAAAGTTACCGGCCGCGAAGGCAATACGCTCAAGCTGAAGCATACTTCATTTCAAGATGGCAGCTCGAAAACAATCGACTATTCGCTCGAATGATCTAGCGAGAGACCTGCGCATGAGATGCGCGGGTCTTTATTTTTACGAAAACAGCGAAATAACAAAGAACCCGACACGCTAAATGTCGGGCTCCACTAGTAATTATAATTCCGGATAAATCACTTTGAACTGCGCTTCCTCTACCCACTCGCCCCGCTCGAAATCCCGGCCCCGCACGAGCACGCAGTCGGCATAAACCTCTACGTAATAGCCTTGGCTGCCGTCCTTATGCTCGTCCTCGTCCGTCCACAGGTACGCGGTAGACGCGGCGTTAAACATCGCCGGCAGCTCCTCGCCGCCGTCGAAATAATTATGCGGCGCCGCAAGCTCCCAGTGCGTGTGGCCGGTAAACAAAATGGCTTGGCGATGCTTGTCGAGCACGGCCTTCAGCTCCGCATCCTGCGTCACGCCGTACCAATTCTGCGCCTCGAGAGAGCCCGCCACTGTATTTTTCAGCGGCTGGTGCAAGAAGATGAACGCAGGCTTGGAAGGCGATGCGTTTTCCGCCAGCTTGACGTCCAACCAAGCCAACTGCTCCTCCGTTAACGTGCAATACAAGCCAATGCCTTCTTCCGTCCCGAGAAAGATGAAGTGGTAACCGTCAATCCAGTGATCGTGATACATGCCGGACATGCCCGTCTGCGACTGGAAGAGCTCCATGCATTCCTGCCAATTGTCGCAGATATCATGGTTGCCGCTTGTAATGTAGAGCTCTGGGAGCCGATCCTTATGCTCGTTCCATATCCGGTAGAACGCCTCGTACTCTTCCAACATGCCGTTATCCGTCATGTCTCCGGCGTGCATAATGCCGCAGCTTCCCTGCCCATTCGCGGCGATGTCCTTCAGGACGCGGGCAAAATTCCGGTTATGCTCATGTTCCGGGTCTGCGTTGATATGCGTATCCGTGATGACCTGGAACGTCAACAGCGGCCGCTTGTTCGTTTCATTTTGCATCATAGTCGATTTGCCCCCTCAAATTGAATCTCACACACTGCCAAGCCCTGCCGTCAATGACCCTTGCTGCTCGTCTGCAGGCCGATAACCCCGATTACGATCAAGCCTATCCACAGATAGGACATGACCGGCAGCTTCTCATTGAAAATAAAAATGCTTGCGATTGAGATCAGAACGATGCCGACGCCAGACCAGACAGCGTATACGACGCTGACCTGCAAGTAGTTAAGCGCGTAATTGATAAGCGTGAAACTTGCCGCATAACAGACGAACATGACGATGGACGGAATCAGCTTGGTAAAGCTAGCCGATAGTTTCATCGATATCGTTCCCGTCAGCTCAAATGCAATCGCGATCGCTAAGAGAATCCAGCCCATGGTATTCCCACCACCTTTCAACATGGCTCATTCGACAAAGCCAGCTCTGACATGGATACGATAATCGCATCCGCATCCGGCAGCTTCGCACCCCGTCCTTCATCGGCCTTGGCGGCTATCCCGATCGCAACCGCAGCTTCCGCAAGCTTCGCCATCTTCATGTCGCCGTTCGTATCGCCGATGACGGCTACCCGCGCAGGATCAAGCGACAGCCTGCTGCACGCCAGCTTCACCATATCCGGGAACGGCTTGCCCCGTTCCACCTGATCGGTACCGATGCATTCGGCAAAATAATCCGTCAGCCCCAGCCACTCCAGCTGTCTGACGGCAGCCGATGTCTCATCGGCCGTCACGACGGCGAGCGTAAGCCCGATCTCGCGGCACCGCTCCAGGAACGGGATTACACCCGGCAGCGCCTTCGCGGCGCGCGCCTCGTTCAACTGATCGTCCGCATGCTGCCGGCACTGCTGGACGGCGAGCTTCGCTTCCGCCCAGGACATGCCTGCGAGATAACCCTGCCAAGCAAGCACGGCAACCAAATCGTCGAGCGTTCCCATCGCGAGAGGACCGTTGCGGTCATAGTCAATAATGGCGCCGTCCTTATCGTGCTGCGTTCCCCATAGCGATGCGATATCGGCATGCATGGCCGGCAAGCCCCTGGCCTCCAGCTGGTTACCGAATTCGCCGAGCATTTGCTCGCTCCATTTGCCCCATGTATAAATAAAATCAATTAACGTGCCGTCCTTATCGAACAGGATCGCATCAACCTCATAGCGGCCCCCTGCTGTAGTCAATTGTGCCAAGATGCAGCACCTCCTCGTTTTCATCATTCAAAAAAATATTTATTTTATCGCTGCCGACTAACATTCATCGCTAATCCTATCATAAATTCAAAAAAAATTGAACACTAAAAAGGCGCCCATTTCGTTTCGTTCATGGGTCTGCTATAATTTCACAAAACACCCCTATGGGCGGATATGTAGTCGGAGGCGGAGTACGTGAAGAAAGCAACTTCGGGGAAAATGAAAGAACCGTTGTCGCAGCGCGAGCAGCATCGCGCGAAAGTGATTGACGCGATCGCGCAGACGATGGACTTATACGGGGTCAGTTACTCCTTCGGGCAGCTCTACGGCATCATGCTCTTCGAAGACCGGCCGATGACGCTGGACGAGATGCAAGAGAGCATGAATATGAGCAAGAGCAACATGAGCTATGCCGTGCGCGCTTTGATGGATTCCAAAATGGTGTCCAAGCTCGACGAGAAGGTCGACCGCAAGGATCTGTACGAAGCCGAGACCAACTTCTTTAAAGCGTTCCAGCTCTTCTTCGCCACGAAGCTGCAACGGGAAATCGACGTGATGCGCGGCGCCGTCGATGAGGTACTCCCGCAGCTGCAGGAAACGATTCTCGCGCTGGAAACGCCCGAGGAAGAACGGATGCTGTGCCTGAAGGACCTGCATAAGCTGAAGCACGCCGTAAGCTACTACGACTGGCTGCAGCAATTCGTAGATCAGCTGGGAAGCGGACAGTTCTTCAACGGACAGCAGGTTGAGGATCAAACAAACGAATCCTGAACCTGGCAAAATAGACGGTTTCGCCTGATACTCACGGGCGGAACCGTCTTTATTTTACCCGTCTATTCAGCCGTCATCCCCATCTTCCCTGCAAAGGCAGCCGCATCCATTTCGCCCGAAATAAACAGGCGCTTAAGCAAATACGGATCCTGCGACGAGGTCGTCATGCCGTCATCGAACGTAAACCCATAGACATAGCCGCTGTCCTTCACGATGTTAACCGTCTCGAAGCTGCGCAGCCCGTATGGATAGGCAATCGCTTGAACCGGCTTGGACAGGTGCTTCTCCAGCGCGGCTTTGGAGCCGGCAATTTCATCGGTCTGGCCCTTGGATGTATGCAGAGGCAAGTAAGGATGGGTGCGCGTATGCGACATCAGATCCCATCCGTGCCGGCTTAGCTCGTCCGCTTCGCTCCAATTCATGTAACCCGGCGCGCTTACCCAATTGGTCACCAGAAATTCAACCGCGATATAGCCGTATTTGCTTAAGATCGGATAGGCGTTCGTGAAGTTGTCCTTGTAGCCGTCGTCGAACGTGATCATCACGTTGCGGCCGTCATTCGGCGTCTCGCCTTTCATTAATGCACTAAATTGCCGCAAATTGATGCCGCGGTAACCGTGCTCGTGCAGCCAAGCCATTTGTTCTTCGAAGTCAGCTGGGCTGACCACATAATCGCCTGTCTTCGTATCCGTTACGGAATGATAGCATAATACCGGAATTCGCACCTCGGCATCGCTGCCCGAGGCAAATGCTGAAGCCGTCTTAAAGGTAATCAGCTGATCGACCGTAATGGTCATGGACACGGCTGCAAACAGCAAGCACGCGATCGTGGTCAGCAGCTTCTTTCTGGACAATGGGATCCCCTCTTCTGCTTCTTCTAGTTAGCTTCCCAATACTGCTTATAATAAAACCATACTAAATATATTTAAATATAAAATAAAATATATAATTTGATAGAGTAGTATGATACGATACATGGCAAAGACATGGAACTGGAGTGGTCGTAGTGACGATGAAACGCAAAAGCAAACGGCTGCTAAGCCTTGCCCTCCCGGCGGCATTACTCGCGGCATCGACTCAGCCCGCGGTCGCGGCCCCGAAGAAAACGGAATTGCTCGTTTCAGCCGCCGCAAGCTTAAAGGATAGTCTCGCCGAGATCGAGAAAGGCTATGAAGCAAGCCATCCCAGCATCGATCTCGTGTTCAATCTAGGCTCTTCCGGCACGCTGCAAAAGCAAATCGAGCAAGGCGCTCCGGTTGACCTGTTTTTCTCAGCAGGTTCGAAACAAATGGATGCGCTGGTGGATAAAAAGCTTATTGGGCGCAGCACGCTGTTGCTGAAAAACGAGCTGGTCATGGTTGTTCCGAAAACCAGCAAGAAAGCTTTTACCACCGTTAAGCAATTAGTCGATAAAGATATCGAAACCGTTGCGATCGGGCAGCCGGAATCGGTCCCAGCCGGCCAATACGCGAAGGAGACGCTGCAGACCCGCAAAGTGTGGGATTCGCTGCAATCCAAGCTCGTCTATGCCAAGGACGTTCGTCAGGTGCTCACCTACGTCGAGACCGGCAATGTTGATGCAGGCTTCGTCTACAAAACCGACGCGATGACCTCCAAGAAAGCCAGCATCGCGCTCCGCATAATTCCTGGCGTGCATAAGCCGATTCTTTACCCGGCCGGCATCGTGAAGGACACGAAGCATCCGAAGGAAGCGGCCGCGTTCTATTCGTATTTGCAAGGCAGCAAAGCGGATGCGATTTTCGCCAAATACGGCTTTAAGCTGCCTTAAGCAAAGGATGACGTCCTGATGGATTGGCCGACCTTCTTTGAACCTATTGCGCTATCGATTCAAGTCTCCCTCATAGCCAGCGTGCTGGTGCTGCTCGCCGCAAGCTTCATTGCATGGCGAATGGCCAAAACCCGCTTCTTCGGCAAGAGCCTTGTCGACGCGGTGCTGATGCTGCCGCTCGTGCTGCCGCCGACGGTCATCGGCTTCGTTCTGCTTGTCGCGTTCGGCCGGAGAAGCTGGCTTGGAAAGCTCTATGAATCGCTGTTCGGCGGCCCGATTATTTTCACCTGGGAGGCTGCGGTAATCGCTGCCTCGGTGGTTGCGTTTCCACTCGCTTATCGTACAATGAAAGCCGGCTTCGAGGGAATAGACGCCGCGCTGGAAAATTCGGCAAGGGTTTGCGGCGCATCCGAGTGGCAGGTGTTCCGGTATATCACGTTTCCGTTGGCCTTCCGCTCGGTCACGACCGGATACATCCTCGGCTTCGCGCGCGGCCTCGGCGAATTCGGCGCCACCTTGATGATTGCCGGCAATATTCCGGGCCGAACGCAGACGATTCCTACCGCCATTTACGTTGCCATGGACGGGGGCAGCATGCGTATGGCCTGGCTGTGGTCAGGCTCGATGATGGTACTTTCCTTGATCATGCTGCTGGTCGTGAACCGGCTTACGAAAGAAACGGATTAACGGCAATAAAGAAGCCCGTCGATGCGCGCATGCAGGCGCATCGATGGGCTTCTTTTATGGAGCACGTTACGTTTCCAGCAGAATCCGGCCCGTATCCGTCAAATCATAGCCGCGAATGCTGCGCAGCTCATTCCGGTACCCCTCTGACTGCAGGATCTGAATGACGGCGTCGATCCATCGCGCATTGTTCGGCTGCTTCAGCATGACGAGATCGTAGCGCTCTTGAATAAGCGGCACGAAATCAACGCCGCCAACGATGCTTGCGGCCTTTTCAATGCCGACGCCGACATCGGCTTCTCCCGCGGCGATCTTGCCGGCCACCGCCAAATGGCTGCTCTCTACATCCTCGTAACCTGCGATCGCCTGTGCCGATATGCCGTGCAGCCTCAGCTGCTCGTCAAGCAGGACGCGCGCGCCTGATCCCTGCTCCCGGTTCACCAGCTTCAGCCTTGGCTTGCCGAGATCCGCCCAATCGCGGATTTGCAGCGGATTGCCCTCCCGAACGTAGAAGCCGGCCGAACGAGCAAGCAAATGAACGACGACCAGCGGCTTGCCAACCAACAGTTTGCGGATATAGGGCAAATTGTACGTCCCTGTGTCGCCGTCAAGCAGATGGGTACTGACGATGTCGGATTCGCCATTGTACATGGAAATCAAGCTGTCCATGCTGCCGACGAACGACCGCAGCGGCCGTACGCCCGGTACCTGCTTCTCGATATGCTTGCTCAGCACATCAAGGCTGATATCGTGCCCGGTTATCACTAGCGAGCGGTCATGCGGCGATCGCGCAGCCGTGACCCATGTAGATTCAGCCCGCTCCGGCAGCGGCTGAAGGACAACGCCCGGCGCAGTCGCGGCTGCTCCCTTTGCGCGAACCTTATACGCTTCGATGTCGGAGGCATCAATGCGGATCTGTTTGCCTACGCGGTAAGAGGGCAGCTCGCCTTTTTTGATCAGATCGTAGACGGTAAGCTTGGAAATCTTAAGCAGCTTCGCTATTTCTTCGGTCGTATAGGACGTATCGTCTGGCATGGGCACCTCTCGCATGATCATTCTTTATCTCTTTATTATAGCACGGTGCCATTCTTTATCGCTTGTTTCATAATGTTTAGACAGTGTATGATGGATAAACACTTACAACCAGAGGGATTGCAGCACAATGAAAATCAGAGATTGGGATATGAATCTAAAAATCCGCCTTGGCGGAGAAGCGGCCTTCAACGTTATTTTCTGGACATTCTTTCCGTTCTTATCCATCTATTTCACGCGCGAGTTCGGCAAAGGCTGGACGGGCATCCTGCTAGTCATCTCGCAGCTGCTCTCGGTATTCGCCAACCTGCTCGGCGGCTATTGCGCGGACCGGTTCGGCCGCAAGCGGATGATGGTCTTTGCCGCATGGGGACAAGCCTTCGGCTACGGACTGTTCGCCGTCTCGGCGTCGCCTTGGCTGCAAATGCCGGTCGCCGGCTTTATCGGCTTTACGCTGGCGAGCTTCTTCGGCGCGCTGTATTGGCCCGCAAGCCAAGCGATGGTCGCCGACGTCGTTGAAGAGAAGCATCAAGCAAACGTCTTCGCCATCTTCTACACCGCGGCCAATATGGCCGTCGTCGTCGGTCCGTTGCTCGGTTCGCTCCTCTATGAGGACAACCCGTACAACGTGCTCGTTATCGCTGCGATCGTCTGCATGCTGCTCGCGATCTTCATGAATATTCGGCTGCAGGAAACGCTTCCGGAGCAGTCTGCCGAGCGGAAACGGTCCAACGCAGGCGAGCCGTGGTACCGATTCGTGGCGGCACAGCTGCGGGATTACAGGGTTATCGCCACCGACCGCGTCTTCCTGCTCTTCATCATCGCGGGCGTGCTGCTGTCGCAAACCTTCATGCAATTGGACCTGCTCTTCCCGGTATTTCTGAAAGAAACCGTCGCGCAGGCGACCATCTTCTCGTTCGGCGACTGGACGCTGAAGGTAACCGGGCAGCAGCTGTTCGGCCTGATCGTATCGGAGAACGGACTCTTCGTCGCGATGTTCACCGTTGTTGTCACCAAATGGATCACCGGCTTCCGCGACAGGTATATCTTTTTCGGCGCTTCCCTGCTCTATGCAGCCGGCATCCAAATGTTCGGGCTCATGTCCGGTTTCTGGGGCTTCACGCTCGCCATCGCCATCTTCACCTTGGCCGAGCTCATGTCAGCTGGACCGCAGCAGGCTTTCGTCGCGAGACTGGCCCCGGAAGAAATCCGCGGCCAATATTTCGCCGCCGCCAGCTTGCGCTTCACGCTGGGCCGGACGATAGCCCCGCTGACCATACCGCTCACGAGCTGGATCGGCTTCGCTTGGACGTTCACCCTGCTGGCCGTACTGGCCGTCCTGTCCGCATTTATCTATAACAGCATGTTTAACCGGTTTGAACGGCAATCCGCCTATACCGAGAAAGAAGCACAGCCTGCTTAGCGGCTGTGCTTCTTTGCTTAATCGCGACTCATCGAAAAGATCTCTTCCATCACGCGCCACACCGGTTCCCGCTCCGTGTCATCCGCCCACGGTTCAAAATGCGGCGCCATGGCCACGCCCCAGTCGGGCGGCGTCTCGCTCGTGGCAAGCAGTCCCTTCCGCGTCGGCTCTACGATCGCGGGCAGCTCATGATAGGAAAAAATATAGTCGCCGAAGCTGCCGATCGTATAGTACTTGTTGAACAGCCTCGGCTGCTCCTCCTGGAGCTGATAATGCAGGAAAACATAGCTGGCGTATTGCTCCGGCTTCAGCTTCGCAAGACTGCCGACCCGCTGCGTCGGACGGTAGCCGGGGCGGCGCCACGGCACATCATCGAGCGGAATGTCATCGTGAAAAATATCGTTCATGCGCAGCTCATGCGCATCCCGCTCGCCGATGCCCGGCCACGCGTCCAGCAGTGAGGACAGCCGGTCATCCCACGCCCACAAGCTATCCGCTCCGCCGGCTTCGAGATAAGTGAACAGATAACGTCCCTCGCGAAAGACGCTGCACGTCAGCACGCCCTGCCGCTGCAGCCGTTTACGCAGTTGAACTCCCGCTCCTGCCAGCTCGGTTGCGAACGCCTCCTCCATGCCGCGCTTGATCGCGGAGATCCACATGAAACGGTGAATATTAGCCGGCATTATGCTCACCCCACGGTTCTTGATAAGACGGGTCGTTTACGAAACGCGCCATGCCCAGCTCCAGCGTCGTATGGCTGCCCAGCTCAATGGCTACGCACAGCCATTTGCCATCCACTTTTTCAGTGATCTTAGCCGCGATCGGATTATACAAGCCGCTTGGCAGCTTCTCCATCGTCGTGAGCGCGCCGAGCTCGCTGCCGTCGTTCGCTGCGGAGCCGAATACGGTGTACGTGACATCCGTGAACTGGTGCTCGCCGAACGCGCCTGCCTGCAAAATGACGTTCCGAGGCTGCGTAGGATGCAGGTTCACTAGCTTCACGATCGTCCGCTCATCCTCCAGCTTCTCGACCAACGCAGCTACGTCCGGAGGGAGGCCCGGCCGCTTGGCATCAGCGTCGTAATAGCGCAGCCGTGCCATGAGCAGGCCGCCGTTATAGAGCGGCGACGGCGCGCCGAGCGTCAGCTGCAGCAGCCCTTCCAACGTCACCGTATTGCGGATCTGCACGTAGTCGTCACGGTAGCTCGCCGGATCCTCGGTATCGCTCCGCATGAAGCTAAGCCGTTGATACACCTGCGTCAGATTGTACGTCAAAATCTCTTCCGGATAGCTCGGATACTCGCCATCCAAATAAGAGACCCAGCAATAATCATGGCCGGCCTGGTCCTTATTGCGGAAATAGCGGATTTGATTGTAATCCGGCTTCGCATAGTTGCGCAGCGACTTCAACAGTTCATGGTCGGTCTCCTGCATGGACATGTACCACAAATGCGTCGGATAGAACGGCTCGATCGGCGTGAACTCGAACGCGCCGTCCTTATACACGACCGTCTTGCCGTCGTCTTCGAGAAGAATGTTAGAGGTGACGTAGCCATGCCAGCCCGGATCGCCGAATTTGTTCGGCAAGTACCGCGTGCCGTCGTCCCCGACGATTGCCTTCTCGTTCATGATCGTCATCTGCGAACGCAGAAACTCGATATAAGCTGAATCGCGCTCCAGCAGCAGCGCATTCTGCGCAGCCACGCCGACGCCTTGTCCGATGCTGACCCAGCCGTGCGGCCAAGTCCAGCCATACCAGCCTCCGTACCATTTGCCTCCCGTATGCTCGCCGATGATGCCGTTCAAGCCGACGTTGTCCGGAATGAGGCCGCCATTTTGCTTCGCCCGATCGACCCAAGCGTCGACGTATTCTTTAACCCACGCTTTGTACTTCGGATCGCCCGTATGAAGGTATGCGTTCGCAACCATGCTCGTAGCGAGCAGGTTCAGCGGGATATCGCCGCGCGAAGCACGCTCCACGATTGCTTTGCCCATGGCTAGCGCGCCTTCCTCATGCTTCAGGTCATCCAGCGTTCGAACGCCCGGGACATCCTGATAATGAAGGCCGTAATGCTTCATCCAATCGACGTAGTGCCAGCCGCTGAAATGCACCTTGAAATTACGGTCGGTCGCCCCCTTGCTGCCGGAATGCGGATAAGGAATCGTGCGGTGCACCGGGTCGTAGTTGATGGCTTCCGGATCCTCATTAAGGAACAGTCCGGCGTAGCGGATCGCCCGCTCCTTGATTTTCGGATCGTTCGGGTCCATCAACCCCATATGGTAAAACATCGTGTAGCCTTCGCCTTGGTGGAACCAATCGTATCCCTGCTCATACTCCTTCTCAACCATCTTGTGGCCGGTGCCTGAATCGTAACGGGAGAATTGCTCGGTGATCGCGTCGAATTCCTTCTTGGACAGCTGCTTGAACTTCTCATGACCGCCCAGAATGTAAAACAACGGCCAATTGAAAAAGCTCTCATACATATCATCGAGCGCATCAATGCCGGTATGGGTCTCGGTCGTTGGCCACAGCATCGTCCCGTCCGGTCGGACATAACGCGCAAGCAGCGGCTCTACCGCTTCATCAATCAGCTCGATCAGCTGGCGCTCCAGCAGCGCCCACTTCGGCGGCTCATGGAACGCAAGGTTCGCATGCAGTTTACGCATACCCATTCTCCTTCTTCCACTGCTCGAACTCGAGCCTCGCTTCGGCGTTAGGCGGGTAGTGCGTATGCAGGGAGGCGCCTTCATCCAGCTTCATTTTAATCCAGCGCTCCTCCAGCTCGTCATGGGCTCTTGCGATCTTCACGATCTCCTCCACGCATTGCGGAGGAATGGCTACGCAGCCGTCGCGGTCGGCCAGGATGATATCGCCCGGAATGACGGTTACGCCGCCGCAGCGAATCGGCTCATTGACGCCGACGGACATGAGCGAGCGGGGAATCGCGCCTCCGTGAACGCCTCTGGCCAGCACCGGAAAATCAACCTGCTTAATCCGCTGCAAATCGCGGACGCAGCCGTCCACGATGATCGCCTGGCCGCCGAGATAACGGAGACGGCGCGTGAAAATATCGCCGACGACGCCCGTTTCCATATGGCTGCCGGTATCAATGACCAGCACGTCGTTCTTCATAATCGACTCCAACGCTTCTCGGTGCGGCGATTCCGGCAGCGTATCGTACTGCTGCTTCACAAGATCTTCGCGTAACGGCACGAACCGCAGCGTTACGGCGCGGCCGACCGCGCTTTGCTGGCCCTCCGGGAAAGCCAGCGGCATGATCCCCTGCATGTAGGCGTTCCGGTAGCCCATTTCCACTAGCGTATGAGAAGCGGTGCTGACGCTGACGAGCTTCAGCTCCTCCAGTAATTCGTCGCTGACGGTATGCACATTTTTCACGATATAAGCCATGCTTGTAACCACTCCTACTCCGTTTATGAATGGGGTTAAGGATTCATGCCATGAAAAGATTACGCAAATAAGGACGGGTAGTCTCCGAACAAGCTCAGTACCCGGCTGTGATCCTCCTGCGAGAGGCCCTGGCCGTCGCAATACGAAATGTTGGCGCGCAGCGAGCGGCTGGAAGCGGTGCCGGTCAGCGTGACATGGATATCGGGGTTCTGCAGGCTGAAGCGCATGCCCGGCTCAATGAGCCCTTTCGGCTCGGTGCGCCGCAGGAAGGCCAGCTTCTCCATCCGCCTGGCGGCTTCGCTGACGAATTCTTCGCTTAGGAACTTCGCCGGAGCGTCGGCAAGAAGGCCCATGCCAAGCACGCTGCCGTTGATGACGGCGATATTCTTCTCCTTGGCAAGCGGGATGATCTCTTTGGCAGCGGAATAATCGAGCAGCATATACCGCGCGTAAAACTGGATGGAATCGAACACATCCGTCTCCATGTACCGTTTCAGCAAATCCAAGTTGCGGGTCGTCACGCCGAGGAAACGGATTTTGCCGTCGTCTCGCAGCTTCTGCAGCGCCGGAACCGCTTCCTGCATGATCATTTCATACGGCTTCTTCTCCACGTCATGCAGCTGAAGCAGGTCGATGCAGTCAGTCTGTAAGCGCTTTAAACTGCCTTCGACGGAACGGATGATTCCGGCGTAATCGTAGTCTTGGTCGTGTCGGGCCGCCTTCGTCGCCAGCACGACCTTGCCGCGCCTGCCGCCAAGCAGCGCCCGGCCGAAGCGTTCCTCCGACAGGCCGTTCCCGTATAACGGAGCCGTATCAATGAAATTAATGCCCCGATCAAGCGCCTCATGAATGACCCGCTCGATCTCCGTCTCGTCTACATCCTTGAAATCGCCGCCGATCGGCGCGCCGCCCAAGCCAAGCTTCGATACCCGAAGTCCTGTTCGGCCGAATGTCGTATATTCCATGCCGCCGTGCCATCCCTTCTTCGACATAATGTGATGATTTTGCTATTCCAAAGGCTATAAGCACACTATATACTAGAATTATTCCGAATCGGATACCTCTTTTTTGCGATTTACATATCAACTTTTTGCGGAGCTGACGAGGACTATGTATGAGGCGCAATTTCTGGCGCGGCCGGACTTCGACCGGTTTCCGGCCTATCCGATCGGCATCGGGCATATCTACGATGAACCTAACCATTTGGTTAACGGCATTCGATATGGGGCAGATCACTACAACATTCATGTTGTCGCGAAGGGAACGGGCTGGCTGCGAACGAAGGCCGGCTCGATCGAGCTGAAGCCGGGCATGGGCTTTCTATATGCCGAAGACCAAGAACAGCATTTCGGCTCGGATCCGGATGATCCATGGGAGGTATGGTGGATCTATTTGCGAGGGGAAGGCATGAACGACCTCATCGGCGAGAAACGGGTCGGCGATGTGTGGGCGTTCGCTTACGATCGCGGCGAGCGGCTGCATGCGCTATTGCAGGAACTTTGGCAGGCAGCGGCGGTGAATGACATGGCGGCTGTGCCACGGCATGCCGCGATTTTGTACGAGCTCGTGCTGGAGCTGGTCCTCCACTCCACCGATCTCGACGCCCCGGGCGAGCCCGGCCTCGTGCAGGCGATCAAACGCGCCGCCGACTTCATGCGGATGCACTGCGCGAAAGACTTGCCGCTGCAGAAGCTGGCCGACCAATGCGGAATAAGTCCGGCCTATTTTAGCCGGACCTTTCACGCGCAGATGGGGATGCCGCCGCTCGCTTATCTCAACCGGCAGCGCATCGAGCTGTCGAAGCAGATGCTGATAACAACAGCGAAACCGGTGAAACAAATCGCGCAGGAGGTCGGCTTCTCGAAGCCGAGCTATTACATCGAGCGGTTCCGGCTTGCCGAAGGGGTAACGCCGGCATTGTTCCGCGACCGGTATATGAAGCCGGATGCTTAACAAATAGGCGCCCGGACAGGGGCGCCTTATATTGCAGAGAATCCCGCCATCGTTTAATTGGCGGGCTTGTCGTCTTTTATATGGTTGGCGAGTGCGCGGCAGCATGAGAGAGCGCACGAAAAATTCTAACGGATGCTCCATTGCTTATTTGCGCAAAAATCGCCATTCTAAAAATCTAACGGTTGCCAGAGGCGTTATTTAACCCTAATCGGAAGAATTCGCTGCCCCAATCGTCAAATAGCGTCTCTGAGAACCGTTAGCCTTTCAAAAGGGCCATTTGAGGCTAAATAGCGTGCGTGGCAATCGTTAGCGTATACACGGCAGCATGGAGCAATTTCCATTCTCGAAGCCATTCAAGATGCAGGTGATCCCACGTTAGAAATGTTATGTCCAATCGAGATAAACAATAGAACTACGAGCTGAGGCGCCCGGATAGGGCGCCCCTCTAACAATTAAACTACTTCTTCAGCTCTTCCGTAATCTCTTCGATAATTTTGTTCCCGCCCTGCGCCTTCCAATCCGCCACGAACTGGTCGAACGCATTCAGCGGCGCATCGCCCAAAATGATTTTGTAGAAGGTTTCGGTCTCCAGCTTCTGCAGATTCGCCCAGTTGCGCTCCATCGTCTTCGTCGTCGCTGAGAAGACGGGGTCCGTTACGTTCATCGGCATCTTCAGAATGCCGCCGCCCAGCAAGTATGCCGCAGGAGGCCCCCAGTCGTTCGCATTGCCGCGCGGATGCTGCCGGTCGCGCAGCGCCTGCTCGTAAACGATCTGCATTTCGCCGTCCATGTCTTCCTTCTTCACCGTGCCCGCTAGTGCCTCCACCAGCAAATCATGCTTGCGCGTCGCCGCATCCGCGTAATCGATCGTCATCAGCAGCGGCCACAAGCCATGACCCGGGTCCAGCTTCTTCGCCTGTTCATCCGGCGTGCGTTCGGCTTGAACGCGCATGTTGTTGTACACCACCGCCGCCTCCGGATGCTCGTACCCTTTCCGGACGACGAAGAAGAAATTGCTGACGGGCACGCTCGCGATGTTGTACTGACCGTTCGCATCTTGAATCATGAATGGCCGCCAATCCGATTCCGGATTGTTCCTGAGCGGATCAATCAGCGCCCACGGCGTCCACCATGGCCCGAAGAAGGAGCCGGTCTTGCCGTTTAAGACCAGATCGTCCGGCGTTTTGCGCAGCGCGAATTCCTTGTCGATCAAGCCATCCACGTACATCTCGTGGAGGACGCTCAGCGCCTGCTTCGTGCCCGGAAGCGTAGAGCCGTATACGACCTGGCCTTTCTCGTCCTTCGTCCAGATCAACGGATAGGAATTAAAGGCGTTAAAGATCCCTTTGAAATCGTGCAGGCCGCCGATCGGCGAAGCCAGCGTAATGCTGTTGCCGGTCAAGCCGATCGTGTCCGCCTTCCCGTTGCCGTCCGGATCGTTCTCCACGAATGCCTTCAGGACGTTCTTAAAGTCATCGATCGTTTTCGGCGCCTGCAGCTTCAGCTTGTCCAGCCAATCCTGGCGCAGCCACAGAATCGACGGCGCATCGGCTTGAATCGATACGCTCGGCAGCGCCATCAGCTTGCCCTCATAGGTCGCCTTCTCCAGCGCCCTGCCCTCGGTCGATCGGTAGAAGTCCTGCAGCTGAGGCGAAGCGTATCGCTCATAAACGTCAGTCAGATCCTCCAGCTGGTCCGCAGCGGCCATCGCGCGAAACGTCTTCTCGTTGACGACCATCACATCCGGAATGTCGTTGCTCGCGATCGCAAGCTGCATTTTCTGATCGAAATCGGTTGAGGATGCCGACCACAGCACCCGGGTTTTGATATTCGTTTTGTCCAGGACATAATCCGTATATTCATTATCTTCAAGCGTTTCGCCGCTCTTCAGCTTCAAGCCGGGGAGCACCGGTTTGACGATGCTCATCTCCACGGTCTCCGGGAGCTTATAATAGTCGACCTTGCCGCCTTCCGATGGGTTCTTCCCATTATTGCCTATGCCGCCTGCGCAGCCCGCCAGCACCAGAGTTGCAGTTATGACCAGCGAAAATGCCCGCATAAGCTTCACGTTGTTCATCTTGCAATGTACCCCTCTCGCCGAGTGCGTCGTTCTATACCATCATACCATGAAATTTTAACGCGGCTAAATGCCTATGCCAAGTAGTATATAGGGAATCATTTGAACTATAATGAGTACGACAACGACAACGCTTACAGCAGGAGAAGGTGAACCGCAAGTGAAGCTCCGCAGATTTAGTATCGGTATCGTCAAAAAAATGATTCTCGGCTACATCGTCATCATTCTGCTGCCCACCATCTGCATCGGGATGCTGTATTACCGGCAGATTCATAATAACGCATTGCAGGATTTCGCCAACAACCGCGAATACTTCATCAAGCAGTTCGGTACCGCCCTAACGATGAACATGAGCCAAATCGAAATGATCCATGATATTTTCCAAACGAACAAAGTGCTGAGCGGCCTGCTGGCGGGCAAATACCGCGCCGAATCCGAGCAAGTCTACGTCTACTTGAGGGATCTCGTGCCGCTGTTCTCCTTCTATAAAAGCAATTCGTTCTACATCGATCAAATCCGCATCTTCAAGACGGATCCGAAGGTGCTGAGCATGGGGACGAGCATCGTCGAACCCGATGACAGCATTCCGGACGAAGCCGTCAGGCTGAATGTAGGCGAAGGCTATTGGCTCCAGCAGTTGTCCACGCCTTCCGCGCTGCAGTTAACCTACTATAAGAAACTGTACAATGATGATTTTACCAAAGCAACCGGCCTTATGGAAATCCGGCTCAAATTTACGTTCATTTCGAGCATGTTCCATACGTCCGACGTGAAGGGCACGCCGATGCATTACTATCTGGCCGGCGACGCGGACGATACGAAAGACGGGAGAATAAACGAGATCGTTGCCTTGTCGGCCAAGCTGCCGCTCGGCAGCGCCGATAAGGAGCGCATCCATTCGTCCGTGCAGGGAGCGAAAACCTATCGGTACATGGATTCCGAGATAGGGCAGCTGCTGGTGAACAGCTTCCATGTGCCGAAGCTGAAGTCTACGATCTTGACGGTGACGCCGACCAGCGAGCTGTTCCAGCAAACGAAGAACTCCGTCCAATTCTACGTGCTGATGATCGCCGCCCTGCTGCTCATTCTGACCTTCGCTTATTTCTTTACCGTCTCCACGGTCGTTCAGCGCATCGTGAAGCTCGGCAAGCATATGCGCGGCAACCTGCTGGCCAAATACCAGGAAGATCAGGACGGCGACGAAATCGGCTTCCTTGTCTCGTCTTACAATAAAATGATCGACCGCCACGACGAGCTGATGAGCAAGGTGGATATCTCGCAGCTAAGGCAGAAGGAAGCGGCCTACTTGGCGCTGCAGGCACAGATCAATCCGCATTTCATCTATAACGGCCTCGAAGCGATCCGGATGGCCGCCGAGGAAAGCGACAGTCCCGACGTCGCCAAAATGATCTATGCGCTCGGGCAGTCGATCCGCTACAGCTTGTCGAAGAGCCAGCATGTCAAGCTGCAGGACGAGCTTACCCATATTCGCAGCTACCTGCAAATCTATAAAGTGCGGATGGAGGAACGCCTGCAGTACGACATCGACGTGGAGGACGAGAGCCTGCTCCGCATCGACTGTCCGCGCTTCATCATCCAGCCGCTGGTGGAGAACGCCATCGTGCATGGCATTTCCAAGAAGCGCGGAACGGGTACGCTGCTCATCCGCGTCTATGGCGAAGACGGAACGGCCTTCGTCCGCATCCAAGATGACGGCGCCGGCATGACGCCGGAGAAGCTGGAGCAGCTTCGGCAGAAGCTCGCGGGCTATACCGCGCCGCAGGAGCCGGAGCAGCAGCAAGGCGGTATCGGCGTCATGAACGTGCATGAGCGGATGATCAGCCAGTATGGACAGGCCTACGGCCTGATCGTGGAGAGCGAGCAAGGAATCGGAACGACCATTACGTTACGGATGCCGAAGGAGGGGAATGCCGAATGAAGCTCCTCATCGTCGAAGACGAAGCGCCGATCCTGCGTGGATTGCTGCGCAAAATCAAACAATTCGAGACGCCTTTCACGGACATCGAGGGCGTCTCCAGCGCGGAGGAGGCGCTGGATGCGCTGCGCCAAAGTCCTGCCGATCTCGTCATGACGGACATCAACATGCCTGAGATGAACGGGCTGCAGCTGATTAAGGCGGCCAAGAGCGAGGGGCTTTGCCAGCGGTTCATCATCTTGACCGGGTACGACGACTTCTCGTACGCCCGTGATGCGATCCGCCTGCAAGTCATCGACTATTTGTTGAAGCCGATTGACGATGAGCAGCTGGAGGAGCTGCTGGTGCGGCTCGGTCAAGACGCGCTCGCCGAGCAGGAGCCGCATGCGCTTCAAGCCGAAGAGGAGCAGGACGATCCGGATGCCGCCGAGCACGAATATGCGGAGAAGCCGGAGGCCAGCAAGCAGATTCTGGAGTTCATTGAGGCGAACTATAATCGGGATCTGTCCCTCTCCGCCGTGGCGGAGCATGTCGGGCTTCATCCCAACTACGTCAGCTCCCTGTTCAAAAAGGAAACCGGCATGAACGTGCTTGCCTACATCCAGCAACTTAGAGTCATTAAAGCGAAGGAACTGCTCATCTCGCGCCCGAATCTGCCTTTAAGCGAGGTGGCGATGCTGACCGGCTTCGAGAGCCAGCGGCACTTCTTCAAGGTGTTCAAGAAGCATACGCAGATGACGCCGCGCCAGTTCGGCGACGCTCATCATGCGGGCAAAGAAATGGCGCAGGAGCCGGATTAACGGCTGTTCTGCGCCATTTCTTTATACTTGCGGGTCATCCATACCTCCAGCTTGCGCAGTCCCAGCTGCTCGGCATTTCTGACCATCAGCTCATATTGCACCGTGCAGGCTGCTTCCGACTCGGCAAGAATAATGTTCGTCTGTTCGCTTTCGATCAGATCCTTCACTTTGCCGGCGATATCGGCCTCCTCCGTGCCTGCGGGCGGACTCGCGAAGTACAGAAGCGGCTTGTACACGGTATGCTCCTTCTCCATGCGAAGCACCTTCATGAGATCTGGCTGTCCTTCGTCAAAGGTTGCCAGATTTTCGACGCTGCCATGCGCCCCGAACGACCATGCAGCCGCTCCGTAGGTTTGCACCCATTTATCGTAGTTTTCGTTCTTCTCCCGCAGGAACGGCTCCTTGAATACCGGATATCCCTTCGGCGACAAGTTCCAGTGCACGCCCTCGATGCCCCATACCGTCAGACGCTGTCCCTCTTCGCTGCGCAAGAACCTCATGAGCTTGATGGCCGCCTCCGGGTGCTTGCTCGTCTTCGTAATATAGGTGCCGGCCCAGCCGATCGTTTCATTCACGCGGGCAAACGATTCCGAGAGCGGCGAAGTCACCAGCCTGGCGCGGGCTTTCAGCCCTGCCGCCTTATAAGCGTCGTTGGCGGCATTCGCCTCGTACACGTTGCGGATGAACGCGAAAGCATTGCCGCTGTTGCGCTCCTTCAGATACTGCTCGTAGCTGTAAGTAAAGTTTTCCGGCTTGATCAAGCCTTCGCGGTACAGCCGATTGAGATAACGGTAATACGCGAGCATCTGCGGATTGCGCAGCTGGCTCAGCAGCTGCCCGTCATCCTCGTAGACCGCCCCGTCCATGCCGAAGCGTCCTTTGAAAAATTCGCTCCATTGATTAACCTCATCCAGCAGCAGCGGCGTCATGTTGGGATACGTCTTCTTCACCTTCAGCAGCAGGCTCTCCAGTTCGCGCAGCGACTTCAGCGGCGGATTGCCGAGCTGCTCCATCAAATCGGCGCGCACGACCATTGCCGTCGTGCCGGGTCCAGCCACGGCATAAGGGCTCTGCATATCCGCCGCGGTCAGGAAATAGTTGCGGATCGTATAATAATGGCCATCCGACGTCCGGTTCAGCTGCTTCTCTTGCTCGGATACCTCGAGATCCGGCGCATATTTCGAAATCAGCTCATCCCACGCGTAACTGATCTGCGGGCTTGCCAGCCTCTCCGAAAGGCGGTCGGAGTAGATAAGATCCGGGATGTTGCCGGCAGCGATCATCGCGGGAAGCTCGTTATCGTCTTTGCTCTTGATCACCTTCAGCTTGATGCCGGTCCGTCTCGTCAGCTCCTCGGGAATCGGCCCCTCGAAGGAATCGACCCAAAACCACGGCATATCGATGAATACGGTGAGCTCGGTCGGCGCGGCTGGATTCGACTCGCCTTCATGCCCCATGGCGGTGCGATTGCCTTGCGGCGGCGCGGAAGCCGTACTCGCGCAAGCCGTTCCCATTAGCGAAACCGCGCCCAGCAGGACTGCCTGGGTCAACATGCGCCTCCATTTGCTTCGAACCATGCGCGCAGTCCCCCCCTCCCGAGAAAAATAAAAGCTGACCCCAAATAAGGTCAGCTTTGTTGTTGGTTCTGTACGTGAACGAAGCTCCGGTTGGACAGTCTATTCTTTAACTGCACCGATCATCATGCCGGAAATGAAGTATTTCTGCATGAACGGATACACCAGCAGAATCGGAATGGACGCGATGAACACCTGAGCCGCCTTGATCGTGCGGTCCGATACTTTGCTGAGCAGCGCCGCGTATTCCTTCGTCATGACCTTCGTGTTCGATTCAAGCAGAATCGTCTGCAGATACGACTGAAGCGGATATTTATCCTGCGAATTCATATAGATCAGTCCGTCAAACCAAGAATTCCAGTGACCGACAGCCGAGAATACGATGAGCGTCGCGACGATCGGAAGCGACAACGGCAAGTACAGCGAGAACAACGTCTTGAAGTGGCCTGCCCCGTCCATGAACGCCGACTCTTCGATCTCCTTCGGCACGTTGCGGAAGAAGTTCGACAGCAGCAGCACGTTGAACACCGAGATCGCGCTCGGAATGACCAACGCCCAGATCGAATCCAGCAGGTGCGTATACTTGACGATCATGAAGCTCGGGATCAGACCGCCGGAGAACAGCATTGTCATCACCAAGTACCATGCGAACACCGGCTGATGCTTGAAGGCCGCTTTGCTCTTCGACAGCGGGTACGCCGCAAGCGTCGTCAGCAGCATGCTGATGGCTACGCCCAATAGAACCCGCTCCAGCGAAATGCCCATCGCGGTCCAGAACTCGGAGTTTTGCAAAATATATTCATACGATTTCAGCGAGAAGTTCACCGGAAACAGGGTAACCTCTCCCGCCGTAACCGAGGCGCTCGAGCTCAGCGAGATCGCCAATACGTGAATCATCGGAATCACGCAGCTCAGGGAGAAGAGGATAAAGAGCAATCCATTCAATCCGCTGAATATTTTTCTACCTAAAGAACGGTCTACCACAGAAATCCCTCCTGCTCCTCTAGAATATGCGATGATCCGATACTTTACGGGCGATATAGTAGGAAGCCGTAATTAGGATCAAACTGACGACGGAACGGAACAAGCCGATTGCCGAAGCCAATGAGTACTGCGCCTGCTGAAGGCCCATCCGGTACACCCATGTATCGATAACGTCGCCGGTCTTGTATACCAGCGGGCTGTACAACATAAGGACTTGTTCGAACCCTGCGTTCAAAATATAGCCCAGGCTGAGCGTCACCATGAGTACGATCGTCGATTTCATGCCCGGAAGCGTAATGTGCCAAATCTGTTTGAAACGGTTGGCGCCATCGATGGTGGCTGCTTCGTATTGAGTAGGGTCGATGGTCGTAATCGCAGCCAAAAACACGATCGTGCCAAAGCCGGTAATTTGCCATGTTTCGGTACCTACGAGCAAGTACGGGAACCAAGAAGCCTTCGATAAAAAGATAATCGGATCAAAGCCGAGTTTTGTCAGCATCAAGTTGATAAGTCCTTCCCGCGAAAGCATATCCCGGATAATGCCGCCGAGGATAACCCACGAGAGGAAGTAAGGGAAGTAAATGATCGTTTGAACAGTGCGTTTAAACACTTTGGATACGATTTCGTTAAGCAATATGGCAACGACGATCGCTGCTACGGTTTCGATGACGATTTTCATCGAAGCGATGAATAGGGTGTTCATGACAACCTGTTTGACATCGGGAATATGCATCAATCTCTTGAAATTATCCAAACCGATCCACTTGGAATCAAAGAAGCCCTGACTTGGTTCAAACCGTTGGAAAGCCATGACGACGCCGAACATCGGCAGATAAGAATAGATGAATACGACCAAGACCGGGAGAAGCATCATGAGATAAAGCGCGACTTGCTTTCTCGGGATTTTGAACCAATTCATTAAGCTCGCCCCTTATACATGTTAGACATGATTTGCGGGAAGAATAGCCGCAGAGCGCGGAGGGAAAAGGATCCAACCGCACTCTGCCGGCTTCTTGCCGCAAGCTTTACTTACTTGCTTTCAAACCACTTCTGCACGCTTTCTTTGTTCTTCTTCGCGAACCAGTCGTTCAGGCCCGGGTTAACCGCGGAAGCGTAAAGCGAATCGAATTGCGCCAGGAACGCGTCGTACTCTGCGATGTCGCCGCCTTTGACGACGTTCAGGAACATAACGTCCCAAGCTTTCTTGATGATCGGCGCGTTGTCGAGCATTTCTTGCGTCGGCATTGCCGTGTATTCGTTCATTTGGAAACGTTTCTCTTTGATGTACTGGTCTACGACCGCAAGGCTGCCTTTATCCGTGTAGGACAGGTAAGAAGGGAAGCCTGCTTTGTCGTTCTTGTCCGCATACGCTTTGGACTGGTCATAGAACAGTTTGTACGCCTCGGACAGTTGATCCGTTTTGCCGTCTTTGAACGCTTGGCTGATTTGCTGGAACGCCTCGTAGTTGAAGGACGGGTTGTAGATCGGCATTGGATAAGCCAGGAAGATACCCGAGTTGTCGACCGGATCCGTGTTGTACTTGCCGAATTGCATCGTTTCCGGATTGTTGTTCAGATCATGGAACAGGTTTTGCATTTTCACGAGCGCTTCAGGGTTCTTAACGCCCTTCTTCGCTACCGCGATGCCAAGCACCGTTGCCGCCGTTACCGAGGATTTGCCCGGCTTGTCGTCTGCCGAAGGAATCGCTACCGGCTCCCACTTCGCGTCCGCTTTTTTGTCGAGGTTCAGGTTAAGCGGCCACCAAGCGTCCCACAGACCGCCAAAGATAACCGTCGATTGGCCGTTCACGACTTGCTCGTTGTATTTCGTATCGTCCAATGTCGCGAAGTCCGGGTGAATGTAGCCTTTCTTGTAGTACTCTTGCAGCTTCAGAAGCGCTTTGCGCGTATTCTCGCGCTGCTCTTCGCCGAACATGCCGTGTTCAAGCTCGCCTTTGCTGTTCTCTACGAAGATGTTCGGGTACGAGTGGAACATATTGAAGTAGGCGTCGCCGATGCCCCAGTTCGCCGAGTTCAGGTTAGCGTCTGCTAGCGGAATCGGGTAGATGTCTTTGCCGGATTTGTCATAATCGTTTGCCTTGAAGGTTTCAAGGATTTTGTCCAACTCGTCGACAGTCTTAGGCGCGGTCAGGTTGGCTTTCGCCAGATTGTCTTCACGCAGCCAGAGCATGGAGCCGGAGTCGTGGTACGTTTGACCGTTCGGAATCCCGTAGATCTTGCCGTCCTTCGTAACGCCTTCCAATAGACCCGCGTAGTCGCCTGTCAGGTACTGCTTCGTGTACTTGGTAGCGTAGTCTTTCAGCACTTGCGTCAAGTCTTCCAGCTGGCCTGTAGCCGCCAGCTTCTCGAATTGCGAAGGCGAAACGTACATGAAGTCAGGCAAGTCGCCGCTTGCGATCATCAGGTTCATTTTCTCTTCGCCTTGGGCAGCCGGGGATGTCCATGTGTACTTCATCTTGATGCCAAGCTTTTCTTCCCATGTGCGGGTGTAGATATTGTTTTCGATCGTGTCGCCGTTCTTCAGGTTGTCCGCTACGCCGTTGTTCGTGTGAATCGTCGTGATTTCGATCGGCGGATCGTATTTGCCGAATGGATCTTGCGCCGGATCTGCGCTTGCATCCAACAATGGAGCGTTCTCCGCAGGTGCGTTGCCGGAATTCGTATTCGTGCCGGAGTTTGTGGACGTGCCGGAATTCGTGCTCGATGTATCATTTCCGTTGTTGCCGCAGGCTGCAAGCGGCAGCGCTAAAGCAAGGCAGAGCGTAAGGGAAGCAAATTTAACCGTATAGTTCTTTTTCATTCGTGAATCCCCCTATTTGCTAGTTTTTGTAACTGTTTATGATTTGATTTTCCATGAAGTAGAAACGTTTCAAAAAACTCGATGCTTCTTCCACAGTTCGCTTATGAACACGCTTTCCATCGAAGTCAGCGTAGGTTTCCGTCATCCGTCTCCCTCCTTCATTTCTATAACCACACTATACATGAAGCGCTTTCAGCAAGAATACGGATCATTTCTTATATCGGAGTGACCAAAATTAAGATCGCTTGTTTAACGGCATAAAAAGTGCGCAAGAACACTGAATTATTCGCTCCCTGGTAGAATCGTTTCACCGCTTCTGGAAAGTTGTTGGAGCAAACGCAAAAAAACCCGGCCGCTTTCGCGGCCAGGCTGAACATGTTTTGTGGAGCTGCTACTCCCAAGGGTATTTCGTCAACAGATAATCGGCAAACTTCTTGCTTTCTTCCCTGCGGTGCTTACGCAATTCCGACCGGTGCTCCGCCGTTTCGTGCAGCTTCTTCTCCTCTTCCGTCTCCGGCACGATCTGCGGAACGGCCGTCGGCCGGTTATTCTCGTCGAGCGCGACGAAGGTGAGAAACGCGGTCGCCGCAATTTTGCGCTCGCCGCTTCTCAAGTCCTCGCGGATCACCTTCACGAAAACCTCCATCGAGCTCTTGCCCGTCCAGGTAATGAACGACTCGAGCGAGACCGAGTCCGACGGGCGGATCGGATACAGAAAGTCGACGGAATCCGTCGACGCCGTCACTGCCGCCATCCGGCACAGCTTAGAAACCGAGATGGAGGCAATATCATCGATATACGACATGAGTTTGCCGCCGAACAGCGTATCATGGTTGTTCACATCGTTCGGAAATACCCGGGACACCTTGAAGCACCGGGTTTCTTTCGCCGTTTTCGATTCCATTCCGATCACTTTGCCTCCTGAATTCGCAGCATATCGCCCGTCTTGTCCTCCATCAGCTCCGTCACGGTTACGAGCTTAAAGCCCCTCTTTGTCAGTTCCGGCAATATGATCCGCAGCGCTTGCACGGTCTGGCCCGAGCCCGGAATATAGTCATGGAGCAGCACAATATCACCGTTTCTCGCGTTGTTCAACACCTTTTGCGCAATTCGGTTCACGCCTGGCCTTCGCCAGTCGCCCGTATCCTGATGCCACGACCACAGCACAGTCGTATAGCCGAGCTTGTGCGCGATTTGGATCGTTTGTTCGTTGTAGAAGCCGCCTGGCGGGCGGAATAGATGCGGCTTCTTGCCAGTCAGCTTCACGAGGGAATCCTCCGTTTGCATGATTTCCTTCTGAATTATCGACGGCGAGGTACCCTTCGTAAAGAAGGGATGACTGTATGTATGATTGGCCACTTCATGGCCTTCCTCGATTTCCCGCTTGATCATTTCCGGATATTGCTTCACCCGGTAACCCAGGACGAAAAAGGTCGCTTTAGCATTGTACTGCTTTAGTAAATCGAGAATTTCGTTCGTCATCTTCGGATACGGTCCGTCATCGAAGGTGAGCGCAAGCTCATTCTCCGAAAGCGGCACTTCCCACACGACATCTCCCCGGTTTTCGTAATAGTACCGATCCTTCTTCGGCATCCGAAACCCGCATAACATGCAAATGCACAGCAAAATGACTGTGCAGCGCCAAACTGCAGCCACTACGTTTCCTCCTTAATCCATTCAACACCTGTTACTATATGCTTTTGAACAGCGTTTTATCCTTGGCCCATCAAGCTTTGTCGCACAGCAAAAAGGACGTCTTCCCTAACGGAAAGACGCCCTCTGATATTCCTTATGAAGCTCGGCGTTTCTTCGACGAATCGAACGATTGCATGTCGATGCCCGCCCAAATATTCGGCACCTCGACTTCCTCCGGCTTGTCGAACACCAGAAACGCCGTCGGCAAGTAACGCGCGCCGTATTGGCTGGATGGTTTGTTGACGACTTTGTCGTCCTTCACCAGTACGGTCGATGAACCGCCATCCAGATTCGCCGCCGTCACCGCGCCTTTCTCGAGCAGAATGTTCTGCACGTCGTATAACGTCGCGCCTACCGAATAACCGGGCTGGCGGCCGTCGATGACGACGAACACGATCGTGCCGTCCTTCAGCTGCGCCATGCAGGTTCGCGGGGCGATGCCCCAGCCGTCAGCCTCGCTCTTAATGAGCCCTTTGCCGTTGACGATAAATTTCGGCTGGAACGTGACCGCTTCGGATACGCCCATGGCAAGCAGCTGCTTCGACGTGTAGCGGCCTGCGACCATAAGGCCGTTTCTGTCGATGCCGACCACGTTCACCTTGGCGTTCATCCCGTTGCCCTTGTACAGCAGCTTGCCGCCGGACATCACGATGCCGGCCGGCTTAAAGCCGTTGCCGTGCCAGTTCGGGTCGTCGAAGGCGCCGCCGTTTACGCCGGCAATCGCTCCCGTCCGCTTCACCATGCTCTCGACCCGCTCCCCTTCGCCGACGATGTTGGTCGTCACGACGCGGATCATTTTCGGATCGTGCACATACATCAGGTAGCCTTTGAAGCCCTTGCGCGAGATCGGCTCGACCTTCACCGTTCCTTGCGGATGCTTGATCAGGCTCACATTGTGGTTATCCTTCACGTCCGCCATCGCATCGAATTGCGCCGTGTAGGCTGCGACACGGTTATCAAGCTCCTCTTGGCCGATCAGATACTTGGCCAAATAACGATGCTGGGTCGTAATCAGCGTGTCGGCCATCATGTATCGTACATCCGTGCCGGATGGCGTGAAGAAAAACCAGCCGCCGGCCCCCACTGCCGCGATCAGCAGCGCTGCGGACAACCGTTTGACCGTTCTGCGCCAGTTCCGCTTCTTCTGAGGATTCTGGCGTCTTGCATTATAAGAATGCTGCCGTCCTGGGACGACAGTTTCTGTCCGATGCTCCATTGTTGCAGCTCCTCTCTTGCTGTGGTTGGTTTGTTGCCGCGGCCCGAATGCCGCAGCGGAACACATCCAAACACTATAGAAGCCGCAGCTTAAGAGAAGCTTAAAAACGTTAAATACTCCCAAGGCAAAAAAAGCGAATAACCCGCGAGGCCGAGTTATTTTGCCGGAATTGCGCAAGCTATATGGGAATACGTAAAGGAGGTCATCCATTTGCAGCAAACGCAATCTACGCAGCAACAGGCAGGCGTCATGCCCGCGCCGCCTACTGTCATCACGACGAAAGACGCTTCTTACTTAAAGGACCAACTGTCCTGGCTGCTGCTGGCCACGAAGAAATGCAGTCATTTTGCGAAGGAATGCTCCGACCCTGAAATCAGCCAAGCGATCGACAAAGCCGGCCGCATGCACGAGCGCCATTACAACCTGCTGCTGAAGCATCTGCAGACCAATAATGCCGAAGGCATGAAGCAAGTACCTCAACATTAGAAAGGAGCCGCCCTGGAATGAGCCCGAATTCAAACACGATTCAAAATCCGAAGCCGGCGTACGAGCCGCAGGTGAAAGGTCCCGAGCTGACGGACCGCGACCGCCTCAACGACATTCTGTCCACGGAAAAATATTTGGCCGACAGCTTCAGCATCGCCGCCAACGAAGCCAGCCACGCCGCACTTCACCAGGATATTATGATGGTGCTGACCGAGACGCATCAGTGCCAGCATGAAATCTTCGAGTTGATGTTCCGCAAAGGCCACTACAAGCTCGAGGCCGAGGATCAGACCAAGCTCGATCAGGCATACCAGCAGTTCAGCGGGTATGCCAGCCAGTTCCCTTACGGCGGAACGCTGCAATAGCGGATGCAAGACAGCACGTTCATCGCAAGCTTAAAAGGGGTACCCTCTCGGGTACCCCTTTACACATTCAGGCGGATGAAATCTAAACCATCACTTTGCAAATATCGTTCGTGAACGCAACCGGGTCCTGAATCGGCAAGCCTTCGATCAACAGGGCTTGGTTGTAGAGCAGCTGGGTATACAGGCTCAGCTTCTCGGCATCCTTCGCGGACGCTTCCTTCAGCGACTGATATACCGGGTGGTTGATGTTGATTTCAAGCACCTTCACCGCTTGCACGTCTTGGTTGTTCGGCATCGCCTTAAGGATTTTCTCCATCTCGATCGATACTTCGCCTTCGCTGGTGAGGCAGACCGGGTGGCTCTTCAGCCGCTTGGACGCCTTGACCTTCACGACTTTGCCGCTCAGAATTTGCTGCATGTGCTCGAAGAGCTCCTTGCTGCCACTTTCTTCCGCTTCCTGCTTCTCTTTTTCCGCATCCGACTCGATGCCAAGATCGCCGCTCGATACCGACTTGAACTGCTTGTCCTTATAGCTCATGATCGTCTTGATCGCGAACTCGTCGATGTCGTCCGTGAAATAGAGAATCTCATAGCCTTTATCCGAGACGAGCTCGATCGCCGGCAGCTTCTCGATGCGCTCGATCGAATCGCCTGCAGCATAGTAAATATACTTCTGGTCTTCCGGCATTCTCGACACGTACTGATCCAGCGTTACTTGCTTCTTCTCCTTGGAGGAGTAGAAGAGCAGCAGATCCTGTAGCGTGTCTTTATTCATGCCAAAGTCGCTGTAAACGCCGAACTTCAGCTGGCGGCCGAACGCTTTGTAGAACGTCTCGTACTTGTCGCGCTCGTCCTTCAGCAGGCTCTGCAGCTGGCTCTTGATCTTGTTCTTGATGTTCTTCGCGATCAACGTCAGCTGGCGGTCATGCTGCAGCATCTCGCGGGATATGTTGAGCGACAGGTCCTCGGAGTCGACCATCCCTTTCACGAAGCTGAAGTAGTCCGGCAGCAAGTCAGCGCATTTGTTCATGATCAGCACGCCATTGGAGTAGAGCTCAAGCCCTTTCTCGTACTCCTTCGTGTAGTAATCGAACGGCGTGCTCTCGGGAATGTACAAAATCGCCTGATACACGACCGCGCCGTCCGCGCTGATATGGATATGCTTCAGCGGCTTGTCGAAGCCGTAGCGCTTCTCGTGATAGAACTGCTCGTAGTCTTCCGCGGTCAGCTCGTTCTTGTTTTTGCGCCAGATCGGCACCATGCTGTTGATCGTTTGCTCTTCCACGTGCGATTCAAACTCCGGCTTGTCGCCTTCGCTGCCTTCTTTCGGACGCTGGCCCGTCACGTCCATCTTGATCGGATACCGGATGAAATCCGAATACTTCTTGATGATGGAGCGCAGACGGTATTCCTCCAGGAACTCGTCATAGTTATCTTCTTCCGTGTTCGGCTTGATGTGCAGCACGATTTCCGTGCCGACTTCGGCCTTTTCGCTTGGCACAATCGTATAGCCGTCCGCGCCTTCGGATTCCCACTTGAACGCTTCGCTGCTATCCAGCGCCCGGCTCGTCACCGTGACGCGGTCCGCCACCATGAAGGCCGCATAGAAGCCAACGCCGAACTGGCCGATAATATTGTGGCCGTCCTTGCTCTCATTTTCCTTCTTGAACGCCAGGGAGCCGCTCTTTGCGATTACGCCGAGGTTGTTCTCGAGCTCCTCCTGCGTCATGCCGATCCCGGTGTCGCTGATGGTGAGCGTGCGGTTTGCTTTGTCCGCCGTCACCTTTACATAATAGTCCGCTTGATTGAAGACGAGCTTGTCGTCCGTAAGCGCCTTGTAATAGATTTTATCGATAGCATCACTCGCATTGGAGATCAGCTCCCGCAGGAAAATTTCCCGCTGCGTGTAGATGGAGTTGATCATCATTTCCAGCAAACGCTTGGACTCCGCCTTGAACTCATGCTTGATCATCGATCGATACCCTCCCAATGTTGTCTTAGCACTCTGCCTATAGGAGTGCTAATTCCTCTCTTTTTTATAGCATGTTTTGGGAAGCGATACAAGTCAGGTCACGACTAAATCATGGCAGCTGCGGATTGCATTTTGATACCGCATAAAAATTAAAGTGCCGAAAATCCTGAGGACTTTCTCGACACGAACAAAAAACTGTCCTTCGTGGCGCCTTTCACGAGGGACAGATTCATTACCAGACTATGTTGATAAAAACGCAACTAGAATTTCTTTATCAATTTATTTGTAATCTATTTTAATAGGCGTTGTTAAAGCATCCGTATTATTATAGAAAATCTTAAGTTTATTATATTCAAATATCTTCACTTTTACATTCTCATTCTCATTATGTAAAACAGCAACAGATTTGACCGACGGCGACAAGATAGTTCCGATCAACAAGGAATATCGGTTCTTTTTTTCATAATAGTTCCATTTTATAGGTCCACCCTGATATTCATTGTCAAGTTTCCCATTAACCATTAATTCGTTTCAGCTAAGAAAAAAAAGTGGACCTTTTTATTTTGATCCATTCCAATTACAAGTTTTTGGATATTTTCTTTGAATTCTATTTCGACAATACTTTCTTTTGTTATGTAACTACCTTCAGCTTCTACTGCTCTCATGACTTTGTCATATGTACTCACGCTTCGTAAGGCATAATAATAATAAAATATTCCACTTAAAATTATTATAAGTATTGCGAACAAAAAAAACCGGCGGTACTGCTGCTGTTCGCCTTTTGGATAGATGCGATACTTATAGGCTTTCAGCAAGTCCTATCATCCTTTCTGACCATGTTTTAGCTTATGAGGTTGTGCGATGCAAACCGTTGCCATTATCCCCTGCTTTAGAAGACAGAGCAGCACCTTTGGTTCCAAGACTTGCAGCATATTCGTGCTGCGGTGAAACCCAAATTAGCGGGGCTTTGTAACTCTAGTTAGAAAAAAAGACCTCAGAGAAATCCCGAGGTCCATTTTCTTTTGCGCTCTAGTAGCACATTTAATAAAACAATGAGAAAAAATAACTAGCTGAAAAGCATAAAACAACAGAGAACATCAAATTGACATAAACAATCAAATTGTTTTTACGGAGACAAAAACCATCTACAAAACATATACATAGTTCAATTATTGCATTTATTAAGAAACAGGCAGTAAGCGAAAAAATTGCAAAACTAAAAATGTGATGATATTTTTCAGAATCCAAGATGTCCCCTGGAAAAGATTCGCTCGCATTAATTCGAGAGAAAGAAACCCATACCTTGGCTATAAAATAAATAGGCGTTACGGTTAAAGAGTTGAGAATAGCCACAATCAGATAAAATATACATCGTTTTGATTTTAAGACAATTTTAAATCACTCCATTGGTTTTATTGCCATCCATTTCAAGCCTTTTTAACTGATACAGTAGTATATGATAGCTGGCCAGCTTATCAACGAGAAGATCATAAATGCTAGATGACTGACAAAAACAAGCAATCTCATTTAAATAAAAGGTAGTGTCAATGTCGCTACCGTTTACTTCTAATTTATGGTTTTTATGTAAGTGATATGTTATAAATTACCATAATGATACAAAACATCACCACCCCTAAATTGGGTCAAATTTACTTAAATTTGTTTATAGTAGGCTGAATATCGGTAGAAATTGCATAATTTCTTCTAATTTCTCGTCAGATCGATAGATTACTTAATTGACATAAATAAAACAGCAACGTACAGCGAGAACTCCTCCTGTTGCTCCGCTAGGGCTGCGCCCTCCACCGGATCAAACCTCAAATAAGATAACAGGACCTCCACACAAACGCCCTCCCACCACCCTATCCCTTATGCTGCTGCAAGCCCTCGAGTAGCGGTTATTCCTCGTACCATTAATGTGGTGCCCGATGAGCTCTACATCTAGCAAATTCGCCGACTTGGAAGTTAATGTGATGCTCTGTGGGCACCTTTTCCACCAATTTCGCCGCTACTTGGCCAATGTGGTGCTCAGTGGGCTCTACATCTAGCAAATTCGCCGACTTTGGTTAATGGATGCTGCTGCGACCGGTTGTTTTATACTTTTTTTAGAATTGGTTTATGGATTATTTGCGGGTGGATACTACAATGAAATGGAAAGGGGCTGTACGCCATGTCCATCCGAACGAAATTGCTCTTCTCCTATATCGCCATGATCGTCATTCCGGTATTGCTGCTCGGCGCGACGATCCTCTTGGCGGCGAACTTGTTCACGAAGGAAATTGGCCGGGCCGACGTCTCCGGCAGCGTCCCGTTCGCGGCCATCCGCGAGCTGTTCGCCGGACGCACCGAGCTGGCGTCAGGGCTTCGCTTCATTGCGGGGCAAGACCCAAAGCTCCTCAGCGACCCGACCTTCCTCGCACAAACGGAAGCGGAATTGGCCGAGGTCGATTCCGGCATGGTGATCGCCAAAAGTGCCGGTGAAGCCGTCCTCTATGCTTCCCCAGGGCTCGACGCCGATTTGATCGTTCAGCACGCGAAGTACGAAGACGGTCAGCGCTTTGCCGGGGACTACCAAAATCTCGACCTTATCCCTTATACCGATTCGTCCGGTCAAGCAAGTTTGCTCATTATCGTGTCCGATATGGAGCCCGTCGCGAACTTCTTTAAGCGGTTCATTCCGACCGTTCTGCTGGCATTGCTTGCCGCGCTTATTCTGACGAATGGAACCCTGACCTATTTGGTGTCGCGCAGCATTATCCGGCCGCTCCACGCCCTGCGGGATGCAGCGGGTCAAATCCGAGAAGGCCAGCTGGACCGCGCCATCGTTTTGCGAAGGCAGGACGAGATCGGGCAGCTTGGCACAGCACTGGAAGAAATGCGCGTTCGGCTGAGGAGCTCCCTATCCGCGCAGCTGCAGCTGGAGCAAAGCCGCAAGGAGCTGCTCGCGAGCATTTCGCATGATCTGAAGACGCCGATTACCGCCATTCAAGGCTGCGTCGACTGTCTGCAAGGCGGCATCGCCGATACGGAGGAGAAACGGAGCAAATACGTCGCGATGATCGGCGGCAAAGCCGCTGATATGACCCGGATGATCGAGGAGCTCCTACTGTTCGCCACGCTCGACACAGGCAAGGTGCCGTTTCGCTTCGAAAAGCTGGATGCCGCGGCTTACATGAGCCAGACCGTGGATGAGCTGAAGTTGGATCCCAGGTTCAGCGGCGTCGATATTCGCTATGTGCACAGAGCCGGCGAGCGCGTGCTCATCCACGCGGACCGCGAGAAGCTGCACCGCGCCATCAGCAATATCGCGGACAACAGCTTGCGGCATATGGACAAGGCATCGCGTGCGCTTACCGTGGAGCTTGAGCATGAACCGGGCAGCACCTCCGCCGCAATCGCCATTTCGGATAACGGGGCCGGCATTTCGCCGGAAGCGCTCCCGTTTATCTTCGATCAGTTTTACCGGGAAGAAGCCTCCCGCCGTCCCGATCGCGGGAGCAGCGGCCTCGGCCTGGCCATTGTGAAGCAAATTATCGAGGAACACGGAGGAACGTTGGAAGCGCGCAGCCGCAAAGGCGAAGGCACGACGATCGTCATGCGGCTCCCCGCTATCCCGCATGCCGATCCATCTTCTGAAGGGAGCAATGAACGCCAATGAAGCGGATTCTGATTATCGAGGATGACCCTGTCATCGCCGAGGTGCAGAAAGACTTCCTGGAGGCGAGCGGTTTCACAGCGGACATTGCGGACCGGGGCGATCTTGGGCTCGACATGGCGCTCTCGGGCAGCTACGCCCTCATCCTGCTCGATCTGATGTTGCCTAGCATCGACGGATACGAGATTTGCCGCCGCGTTCGGGAAGCAAGTAATGTGCCGATTCTGATCGTCTCCGCGAAAAAGGAAGAGATTGATAAGATTCGCGGCTTCGGCCTCGGCGCTGATGATTATATTTTGAAGCCGTTCAGCCTCGGCGAGCTGGTGGCTCGCGTGAAAGCGCATTTGGCGCGATATGACAGGCTCGTCGGAAGCGGCGAATGGCGCAAGGATGAGCTGCACCTGCACAATATCCGCATCGACCGACAAGCCCGGCGCGTGTATGTGGATGAGAATGAGGTGCCGTTCACGGCCAAGGAGTACGATCTGCTGCTTTTTCTTGTGTCACACCCGAACCGAGTGTTCCGAAAAGAGGAATTGTTCGAGCGGATTTGGGGTCTCGATGCGCTAGGGGATCACGCAACAGTAACCGTTCATATCAGCAAACTGAGGGAGAAGGTCGAGCGCGATCCTTCCAAGCCGCGGTACGTCGAGACGGTCTGGGGCGTTGGCTATCGATTTAACTTATAGAAGTCTCGGGAGGAGGCCGGAGAGCTTTGAAAAAACTATCGCTGCGGGGACGTCGGATTTTGCTGCTGCTTCATCTGATGTTTGCCGCGATCATGCTGGGGGTTCAAGCGGTATTTATCATATTGACGCTGACCGCCTCAGTTACGAAAGACAGCACGGTGCTGCACGCATGCTACTCGATCATGCACCTGCTAGCCGACTCAAGCGTGCGCGCCTCGACGATCGGCACGACGGTCACCGGCATCCTGCTGTCGGTGCTGACGTCATGGAAGCTGTTCCGCTACTACTGGATTATCGCCAAAGAAGTGCTCACCCTTCTGTGCATCGGCATCGGCATGATCGGCCTGTACCAGTGGACGCTGAAAGGCATTTCCCCGGCGGCTATGCCGAACGCTTGGGATGTGCCGGGCTTCGCCGTTAACCACACCTGGCTCTGGATCGGCATCATCCTGCAAACGCTCTCGTTGATCACGATGTATATCCTATCGATCTGGAAACCCGGTGGACAGCGTAAAGGTTATCGCGAGCGGTAACCTTTACCGTACATGGACTGGAATTCGCCGCACTCTAGCCAATGAGCGGTAACTGTTACCGTACATGCTCCGGAATTCGCCGCATTGCGCCTAATGTGCGGTAACCATTACCGTACACGGACCGGAATTTACCGCATCGCGCCTAATGTGCGGTAACTGTTACCTTACACGGACCAGAATTCACCTCATTGCGCCCAATGTGCGGTAACCGTTACCGTACATGGACCAAAATTCACCTCATTGCGCCTAATGAGCTGTAACTGTTACCGTACATGGACCGGAATTCACCGCAGTGCGCCTAATGTGCGGTAACCAATACCGTACATGGACCAGAATTCCCGCTTTGAACCTAATGAACGGTAACTGTTACCGTACGAGGTCCGGAATTCACCTCATTGCACCCAATGAGCGGTAACCGTTACCGTACATGAGCGGGCACTTCGGTCTTCATCTGCCCTACAACCAACAAAGGCTGCCCTTCTCTCACCAAGAGAAGGGCAGCCTTTTCGTTAGGCCGACTGTTCAAGCAGGCGCTTGATTTTCTTCAAATCCTTATTGTTCGCACGCCGCATCATAAACGCCATAATCGGCGAGAATAAAACGGAGAAACCGGATGGATTTCCCCGGTTGCGCAGCGTCATGCGGGTTGTTTGGCTGTCTACCGATTCCCATGTGTAGGTCGTCTCCATCGGGAACGGTCCGTCTGCCGTTGCCATAATCATGGACCTTCCTTGCTCGAAGGCGTTGACGCGGTAAACGTAAGCGAGCTCTTTTCCGAGAAAATGAGCTTTGAACGCAATTTCTGAGCCGACTGCGAGCGGCTTCTGCGTCCTCCATTCCACCGACTTGATATTCACGTACCATTCAGGCGCATGGTCCGGATCGGCGGCATAGGAGGCGACCTTTTCCCGAGGACAATGAATGATGATTTCCGTTCGAACGTCAACCACACGAGCCACTCCTTTACTTCGTATTGTCTTCCCGGGTCCAGCATAGCTCATGTTCCAATATGATGCAATACTTATTAAGTTGACACTTAATTAAGTGTATGCTAAATTAATGCCATGATCGATACCGCCATTCACGCCATAACGGAACCGCGGCGCAGAGATATTTTACATCTCATTCGTGACGGGGAGCTTACCTCGAGCGCCATCGCATCACATTTTGACATATCGGCACCGGCAATCTCGCAGCATCTTAAAGTGCTGGAGGCCGCAGGGCTCGTCGTTGTCAGGCGGGCTGGCACCAAACGATTCTACGGCATCAGGAGGGAAGGTTTCGCCGAATTGAAACAATATATCGAAAGCTTCTGGGATGACAGCTTGCTGCGTCTGAAGGAAGCAGCCGAGGAAGAAGAAAGGAGAAAACATGAATCCGAATCAAATGACTAACGAAGATACCATCACGAAGCAAATTTTTATCGAGTGCCGTCCCGAGACGCTATTCGCATTCTTCACCGATCCGGACAAGCTCGTTCGCTGGATGGGCCGTCATGTCCTGCTCGATCCGAGCATCGGCGGCAAATACCGCATCGATATTAACGGCAGCGATATCGCGATGGGCGAATACAAAGAAATCGTTCCTTACGAGCGAATCGTCATGACTTGGGGTTGGGAGAAATCGAAGCTGGTTCCCCCGGGTTCCAGCACGGTGGAGTTCAAGCTGCTGCCGCAAGATAACGGCACGATGCTGCAGCTTACGCATTACGGGCTGCCGGCTTCGGAAGTCGCTTCTCATGTTCAAGGCTGGTCGCACTATATGCCGCGCATCCAAACGGTCGCGCAAGGCGGAGACCCCGGCGTCGATCCATGGTCCGAGCTGGCCATGCACTAAAATTAGTATCATTCAAAGGGAGAGAACTATTCAGATGAAAACAATAACTTGCAACTGCGGATTTACAGTGAAGGACACGAATGCGTACAAGGCTGAGGCTATCATGTGGCACCACGCCATCCATGACCACGGCGATATGCTGAAAAGCATGACGGTCGATATGCTCGAGCAATGGCTGATGAACAAAGACGAGCAGCTCAAGGCAGGTGCTTAAGCCATGACCGCAGCCATCCATCAAGAAGTCACGTTCAGCGCCTCGCCCGCTAAAATTTACGAGATCCTCACTTCCAGCGCGCAGTTCAGCCAAGCAACGGGCGGCGCACCTGCAGACATCGGCACCGAAGCCGGCAGTACGTTCTCCTGCTTCGGGGGAATGATCGAGGGCCGCCACGTCGAGCTCTTGCCTGGCAAAAGGATCGTACAAGCCTGGCGCGCGGCCAACTGGCCGGCCGGCGTATACTCGATCGTCAAATTCGAGCTTACGGAACAAGACGGCGGCACGCTCCTCATCTTCGATCATACCGGTTATCCGGAAGGCCAAGGCGAACACCTGGCATCCGGCTGGCACGCAAACTACTGGGGCCCAATCGAGAAGCTCCTCGCATAAATAAAGAAAAAGAGACACCGCATCTGGTGTCTCTTTTTCTTTATTTATGCGATTACCACTGCCAAGGCATTTTGAGGGACGCGCCTACTCTTTCGTGTCTGAACAGGCTTTTCACTTGCGGCGAAGCTTGATCGTACGCCTCTTGCGGAACATGGATCGTACCGCCGGCGCCGTACCAGTCATTGTTATAGATGAGCGCGATGTTCGTGCGGTTCTCTTGTGTACGGTTTGGCGTGCCGCGATGCCACATGCGGATGTCGCGGATGACGATCGAGCCCGCTGGCATGTAAACCTTCTCCGAATACATCGATTTCGCAGCGCGGAGCATTTCGCCGTCGATGGCCGTATGCTTCGTGCTCTCCGGATCCAGGTGCGTACCGCCCGGCCATACTTCAAGCGGACCATTGTCCTCGTTCACGTCCACGAGCGGAATGTTCAGCACGAGGCTGTACGCCGGAAGCGCTACGCCGAGGTTCGGGAATAGCGGCGGCACGTCGGAGTGCACGTTCTGATAATCCGAACCCGGGCAAGCCGTATCCGAAGCCAGGTACGTACAGCGTACGCCTTCACCCAATACCGCGTTGATAACAGGCATCGCAAATGCGTTCGCTACCATGTAGTCTTGAATGAATGGTTGTAAAAAAGGTAGATGCATCTGCGCGCGGTTTGTGCCCGTGTTATAACCGAATCTGTCGATGTACTCATTGAAGATCGGAAGGAACGCGTCTTTCAGTTCTTGTACCTGCTCTTTACTCAATACGCTTTCGAAGCCGATATAACCGTTTTTACGAATTTGCTCCACCGCAACCTCGATTGTTTCTTGCTCCGGTACACCTGTCAGCTTTTCTTGCTCAGTCAATTTCAACAACATTTATCGTCACTCCTTAAGTTCAAGTTATGACTTGATTATAAGTTGCAGATTAGATGCTGTATTGTATAATGGAATCGTTATTGTAAAAAAGTCAGAATTAAAGGAGAGGGATTTTTTGGCGGCATCCAATTCGCTCCTCACCGGCCTCGAAGAACTCATTGCCATAATGGACTCGGAGTGGCCATCGCTCGACCTGCATTCCTACGGCTTATGGCGAAATCATGGCTGGGACGGCGTGGGCCACAGCTTCGAGCTGAACTACTACATCCAGGGGAGCAACCTGATTCGCCAGGATCAGGCCAAGGTCGCGGTGAAGCAGGACGATCTTCTGTTCCTTCCCGACACGATTCGCAACAGCAACTGCGATGACGGCAGCTTTAAAGTCATCTTCCTCTCGTTCTGGTTCAAGGACGATGCGCTCAACGCCCGGCTTCGGCACATCTACAAAACGATTGGGCGCGATTCGCAGCCGCTGGCCGTACCGGGGCTTGAGGATGATTTTATAGCGTTAATTACCGAGCTTCGCTCCGGACTTCGTTCCCCGCATATCGTGAAGCATCTCTTCATTCATATTCTCGTGAAGATTTACCGGGCCGTTCACGTTTATCACGGGAGCAGACAAAAGCACAATAAGCATGAGCCGATGATCCAGGAGATTATTAAGGAGCTAAACGAAGATTACGGCTCCGCTATCGCATTAGCCGACATTGCCGAGAGATACTCGCTCAACGAGCGGTATCTCAATCATATTTTCAAGGCTGCTACCGGCATCCCGCTTGGCCGCTATCTGATGAAGATTCGCATCGAACAGGCGAAACGGCTCCTGCGCACGACGCATTTGCAAATTACGGATATCGCGATGGACACCGGCTTTTTTGATGCGGCGCATTTTTGCAAGTCGTTCAAGAAGTATACGGATTTCACTCCGGCGGAATATAAAGCGCGCATGGAATAGAGGAATGGAATTCGGCCTCGCGGCATGCTTGAATCTGAGGTGCTTGTATGTCACAATCTCCTTTAGAGCCATACATAATTCGCTTTATTTAGGAGGACTGCAGAAATGAAAACAATCAAGCTCGGAACCAGCTCACTCGAGGTACCTGTCATTGCGGTAGGCTGCATGCGCATCAACGGACTGGACAAGTCCGAGGCGGAGCGATTCGTACAAACCTCGCTTGAGGCCGGCGCTAACTTCTTTGATCATGCCGATATTTATGGCGGCGGAACCTGCGAGGAAATTTTCGCGGATGCCGTTCATATGAGCGACGACGTACGGGAAAAGCTGATTTTGCAATCCAAATGCGGAATCCGAAACGGCCAGTTCGACTTCTCCAAGGAGCATATCTTGCATTCGGTCGATGGCATCTTGAAGCGTCTGAGAACGGACTACCTCGACGTGCTGCTGCTGCACCGTCCGGACGCGCTGGTCGAGCCGCACGAAGTTGCGGAAGCGTTCGACCGCTTGGAGAGCTCGGGTAAAGTTCGCCACTTCGGCGTATCCAACCAAAATCCGATGCAAATCCAGCTGCTCAAGAAAGCGGTCAAGCAGCCGATCGTCGCGAACCAGCTGCAGCTCAGCATCACGAACGCCAATATGATTTCGAACGGCGTCAACGTCAACATGACGGTGGATTCGTCGATTAACCGCGACGGCAGCGTGCTCGACTTCTGCCGCCTGCACGACATTACGATCCAGCCATGGTCTCCGTTCCAATACGGCTTCTTCGAAGGCGTATTCCTCGGCAACGAGAAGTTCCCTGAGCTGAACAAAGCGATCGATGAAGTCGCAGCCAAATACGACGTGAGCAATACGACCATCGCTATGGCCTGGCTGCTTCGCCATCCGGCGCAAATGCAGCCGGTTACCGGCACGATGAACACCGAGCGCCTGCTCGACTGCATCAAAGCAAGCGAGGTTCAATTGACGCGCGAAGAATGGTATGCCATCTACCGTGCGGCGGGTAACATTTTGCCATAAAAAAGAGAGCTGAGCGGTCCGGAATGGATCGCTCAGCTCTTTTTTTGGTGGGCATATTGTGCTCCTTGAAGCTCTCTTTGCTCGAATTCGCCGCATTCCCGTCAATGTAGTGCTCCATGGGTACTTCTTCGCTCGAATTCGCCGCATTCTCGCCAATGTAGTGCTCTGCGGGCACCTCTTCGCTCGAATTCGCTGCACTCCCGACAATGTAGTGCTCCACGGGCACTTCTTCGCTCGAATTCGCTGCACTCCCGCCAATGTAGTGCTCCACGGGCACTTCTTCGCTCGAATTCGCTGCACTCCCGACAATGTAGTGCTCCCAGAGCCTCTCTTCGCTCGAATTCGCCGCATTCCCGTCAATGTAGTGCTCCACGGGCACTTCTTCGCTCGAATTCGCCGCATTCTCGCTAATGTAGTGCTCTGCGGGCACCTCTTCGCTCGAATTCGCCGCATTCCCGTCGATGTAGTGCTCCACGGGCACTTCTTCGCTCGAATTCGCCGCATTCCCGTCAATGTAGTGCTCCACGGGCACTTCTTCGCTCGAATTCGCCGCATTCCCGCCAATGTAGTGCTCTGCGGGCACCTCTTCGCTCGAATTCGCTGCACTCCCGACAATGTAGTGCTCCCTGAGCCTCTCTTCGCTGCATTCTAGCCAGCTTACTTCAAACCCCAAATCTGCTCGAACTTATCCGGGTCCATGCCGGAGCGCTCGTTCCGGTTGAGCGCATCGAGGTGCTGCATGTCCTCCGCCGACAGCTCGAAGCCGAGAATATCGGCGTTCTCGTAAATCCGTTCCGGCTTCGCGGATTTGGGAATCGTGACGACGCCGTTTTGCAGATCCCAGCGCAGAATGATCTGGGCTGCGGTACGCCCGTATTTCTCCGCCAGCGCACGCACAACGGGCTCTTCGAGTATGCGCCCCAGCATGAGCGGGCTCCATGCCACAAGCTGGATCCCCTTCCCGCTGCAGTAGCTGTGCAGCTCCTTCTGGGTCAGCCGCGGATGATACTCCACCTGGTTGACGGCCGGCACCACGCTGCCCGACGCCAACACCGCATCCAAATGGCGGATTTGAAAATTACTTACGCCGATCGCCTTCACCTTGCCCTCGGCATAAACCTTCTCCAGCGCACGCCATGAATCCAGATAGTGAGCACTGACCGGCCAGTGAATCAAATACAGATCGATGTAGTCTAAACCCAATTGGTCAAGCGACTTATCGAACGCCTTCAGCGCCGCATCGTAGCCATTGTCGGGGTTTGCCAGCTTAGTTGTGACAAATATCTCTTCTCTCGGCACGCCGCTTGCGCGAATCGCCTTGCCGACCCCGCGTTCGTTCTCATACGCGGCCGCCGTGTCGATGCTCCGGTAGCCGGCTTCAATCGCGGTCCTAACGGCAAGCTCCACGTGCTCTCCATCCTCAGGCCTGCCCTGCCAAACGCCAAGGCCCAGCCAAGGCATCGAAACGCCGTTGTTCAGTTTTACCTTGCTCGAAATGGAATGTGTCATTTTACCTCTCCTCCTCAATACGCTTCACGCTTAGCGCGATATCCACCTTATAGACCGGGCTGGCGACCGCAAGCAGGCCGCCGCTGCCCTCATGCTCGTACAATTCACTTGCCACTACTGTGCCGCTCGCCGGATCGACCCACTCGGCGCGATACGTCCCCGCAGGTACATCCAACTGCAAGACAGCGCTGTGCTCGCCGTGCTGCACGCGATATACCGGATCCTTGCCGACATTGAAGGTACTATGGTGCAAATACAACGCATATTGGCGGCCTCGCTCGCTGATGCTTCGGACGCGCGCGCCCTCCGGAATGCCGCCGCGTATGAAATCCGGATCGCGGCTCATGCGCTCAAAGTCGAATCCGTACATGAACCGCTTCAAATTGCGAAGCGACCCCAGCACCTGCCGGTTCTCCGGTGTATCGCCAGCCGGATCGTGAATCGTGTACAAACCGTTCAGCTGATTGAACGCCGCGCCGCCGCCCACGATAAATTCCCACGCTTCCGCCCGCGAAGCCCCTAACCGATCGTCGAAATACCAAATCGGATAAAAGCCGGTTTCATTCAATTCAATCGGCTTGTTAGACCCGTACTTGTCATCGAGAGCCTCGACGCCTCCAATCTGTCCGTACATCGGATCGCTAATATACTGGGTGACCAACATCGTATTGCGCGGGTCGTCCGTATAATCGACGTCCTTCATCAGTTGCTGGCCGACCAAATGCCGCTTCGGCAATTCCCGCTCCGTTTCCACGATGACGTCGAGCAGCTCGTCGATCCATTTCACCGTCAGCTCGGCCGGCGTACCGCCGATCGTCGGTTCGTCGCACAACTCGAGAATGACGTTGTCGAACGCATTGACCTCCTCGACAAGCTTGCGCACATAGGCTTTGTGGGCGGCAACCAAATCAGCGTGCTCCAACGTCTGAACCTCCTTCAGATCGCAATCGCCGACGCCTTGAATATTGTTCGCCGCGAACAGCGCGTGATTGGGCCAGCTTTGCTCGTATTGGCCGTTGAACAAGCAAATCTCCACCACTATGCCGCGCGCCTCCGCCTGCCTCAGGAAATCATGCAGCCTTGCAAAATACCGCTCGTCCCACGCGCTCAAATCAAACTTGTTGCCGCCGTCCGCGCAGCCCGGTTCCGAGCTTCGGACCCAAGGCACGACCAATCTGCCCGGCAGCGGGGCAAGCGTATTATCCTCGATAAACATGCCTTTAACCTCATAAAACGCGCCCGGATAAATCCGTGTGTAATTCATTTCGTAACGCTGCAGCATGTCGAAGTACGCCACATAATCAAAATCCAAATTAATGAGTGCCCCATAATGCTCGGCTGAAGTAATCAAAAGAATCGGACTGCCTTTGTAGTGCAAATAATGGGGATTCACCGTGCTGATGCCAATCGGGCCATAGCCTGATCCGGCTTCCATGCCGCCTGCTTGCATGCTTATCTCCTCCTTAAGCGCTTACATATACATCCATCATAGTACAGCGCCGGCCGGCTTGTCTTTATGGTAACACATAAAAAAATCCGCGACCGATAACTCGATCGCAGATTCTATCCATCCTTGCATCCCTACGCTTCAACCGCCAAGGTACGCGGCTCCCGGCTGACAAGCGACTTCTTCGTCCAAACCCCGCTCTTCCATCTCGCCAGCATGATCAGCCCGCGCAGCCATTCATCCACCGCGAACGAAATCCATACGCCGAGCAAGCCCATTTCCATATGGATGCCAAGATAATACGACAGCGGCACGCATACGCCCCACATCGAGAAGACGCCCATCAGCACCGGGAAGCGCGCATCGCCCGCAGCGCGAAGCGAGTTGATGACGACAATGTTGAAGACTCGGCCCGGCTCCAAAATAATCGATACGAGCAAAATGCTCGCCCCAATCGCAATGACCTTCGGGTCATCGGTAAACATGCCGACCAGCTGATACCGGAACAGCGCCGCGATCGCGACAAGCACGGCCGTCAGCAGAATGCTGATCCTTAGGCTCCGCAGCAGCCTGAAATACGCTGCCTTCTTCTCGCCTGCGCCAACCATATGGCCGACGATAATTTCCGTCCCCATGCCGATCGCCATCGCCAGCGCCATGAAATAAGCGCTGATATTGTAGACGTAGATATGAGCGCTAAGCGCTTGCTGGCCGATCAAATTGATGAAGCCCATGATCATCATGAGCTGCGACTGCCAAGCGAGATGCTCGCCGGCGGACGACAATCCGATGCTGAGTATTTTTTTCATGTACAGCTTATCGATGGTAACGTAATCCTTCAGCCGGATCCGGCTCGGCGTTACCCGGTACAGCAGCACGAACAGCACGATCAGGCCGAGCATCCGGCTCCCGATCGTCGACACGGCCGCGCCGGTGACTCCCCATTCCGGGAAGCCCATATTGCCGAAGATGAGCAGGTAATTGCCCGCCACATGGATCAAATTGACGCCAAGCGTGACGAACATGACATCCCGGGTATTGCCGTTCGCGCGGATCACCGAAGAGACCGCATAAGACACCGCTTCGATCCAAATAAACCCGCCGATCAGCTTCAAATACGTGCTCGCGATTGCGATTTGCGAAGGAGCCAGATTAAGCATCCGCATGACTTGATCGCTGAAGCCGACGATCACGATGCTCACGATGACGCCGAACAGCAGATTCATCATAATCGCCAGCGCCGATATGCGGCTTGCCGTCTCTTTTTGCCCCGCCCCCAAATATTGCGTAACGGCAACGCTCGTTCCGATGGCGACAAAGCCGAACATCATAATGCAGAACACAATAATTTCATTCGCGAGCCCAACCGCGCCGGCCACATTGTCGGAAATCCGGCTCAGCATAAAGACGTCGGCCGTTCCCAGCATCATGCGCAAAACGGAGTCGACGAGAATGGGCCACGACAACGCAAATAAACTTAACTTCTTCCATGTAGGTACAACTTCCCTATTCATAACCCGGTCTATCCCCTATCCGTAATATCCATCCCAAGTCCTACGCATGCATTTAATCGCTATTATCCCACCTGCAAGAACCGCTGTCTATGACAAGAACCTCCAATCTCGTTTGAGACGGAGGTTCCTTATCTACCGCTTCATCCATGTTTGCAGTTCAGGCATCAACCGCTTGGCATCCTCGTAGCCCTGCAAATAAAGCGCGTCCAGCTTTGCCGAATCGCGTTCCATCCGCCCTACGGTCAGCGGCAGCTGCGGCCGGATGACGAAGAGATTGCCATTGCGCTCCTGCTCGTCGATATAAGCCAGCGTTTCGTTGTAAATGGTATGCCGGCGGAGCATGACATTGACAAACTCGGGATAATTTCGGTAAGCACGCCTGATCAGCAAGCTAAAACGATTGCGCGACTTTCGGTAGCCGGCGTCCCGGGTAAGCACGATCACATTGCGCTTATGGCCGTCGCTCTCCGCTTTGCGCAGCGGGATCGGATCGGAGATCCCTCCGTCGAGCAGGTTGCGGCCGCCGTACTGCACGATCGGCGCAATGAACGGCAGCGAGCTCGAGGCGCGCAGCACCGTCAGCAGATCGAAGCCTTCCTCGAACCGGTTATAAAAGATCGTCTCGCCCGTATCGCAGTCGGTCGTGCCAATGACAAACTGCTCCTTGCTCGCTTCAAACGCCTCATAATCGAACGGAACGAGCGCATTCGGAATTTCATCGAAAATAAAATCCATGCCGAACAGCTCTCGCTTGCGCCAATAATTTTTCCACGAAATATAGCGGGGATCGCTCACCCAGTTCACGTTCACGACGCGATTGCGGCCAAGCTGTCTGGACAAATAGCTCGCCGCCATGCAGGCACCGGCCGAAACCCCGACCGTATAGGGAAGATACAGGTTTTGCTCCGTAAAATAATCAAGCACGCCGGCCGTGTACACGCCGCGCATGCCTCCGCCTTCCAGCACCAGTCCGATTGATTCCATCACGTTATCCCCTTTGTCCATCGCTATTGCTTATTGTACCTATCTGCAATTGGGAGAGTCAATTTTTGCAAAAAGAAAGAACCGGCCATAGGGCGGCCGATTCGAATTGTTGTCTGCTGCTTCAGCTTGCGATATCGATATCGCTGGACTTTACGACAGATGCGGCTGATTTATTTTTGATGACCGAGTTGAAATAAGGTACCATCTTGGCTTCCGCCAGCTCAGCCATAAAGAGCGTAAAGACGAGACCCAGCAATGCGGCGCATACCGATATAGGTATGGTCCATAGATGCGCGGAATGAGAGAAAAACGGGATCAGCGCCACGGCTGCGATCGGCGGCGCGTTCCAGTTGAATTTGCGAATCAGCCAGATCGTGATGACAGCATTGACGAATAAGGTCAGCGGACTCGGATAGAGATAGAATAATAGCGTACCTAGCAGAGCGGATATGACCGCGCCGAAGGTGATTTTGCCAAGCTCCCGCATCGAGTAGGAACGAGTGAGAAACAGGAAACTAAACGCGCCAATCGTTGGGAAAAATAACGTATCGAGAAACGAAACGTGCATCGAAAGCCAATAAATCAACATGACGTACAGGCAGATGAACAGCGACCTCATATTCATTCTAGCGGTAAAGCCTCCTATCGACGGTTTGCGCACTAATCTGTATTATATAGGCCCGGGTCCGAAAAATCATCAATAAATTAAAAGTTAGACTATAAAACCTACCCGATAACTCGGTTTTGGTGTATACTAGAGCAAAGTTGATACGATATCAAGGAGGGACTTGAATTTGGGCAACCAACCGATCCTTGCTGCTTATGAATGCGTAGACGACGTTCCTTTGCATCGCGTTCGCGGCAACCAGTTGGGCATTCTTCTCTGCGTTATCGGTAGCGTGCTCACCGGCCAGCTGTGGATACTTGCGCTTCCTCTGGTCGTTCAGCTCATTGGCCGAACCTTTGGCGTGAACTATAACTTATTCGTCCGCCTGTTTGCTCCTATCTTCCCTGCCAGCACCCGAACGGAGAGCCGCGAGCTGCTGCGGTTTAACAATTTGCTTGCGATTTTGTTCCTGACCGTCACTCTGATCGCTTATGCGCTCGGCAGCCATATAGTTGCTTATATCGCGCTCGGCATGCTGACGGTAGCGGTGGTGCTCGCGCTATGCGGATATTGCCTTGGCTGCTTTATGTACTTCCACTGGAAGCAGTACCTTTTGCGCCGGAAAGCTTAAAAGCCTGTATCTTCAATTACTTGGTAATTGAAGATACAGGCTTTTTTTAAACTTGACCTTAGGAATAAGGGAACGATAACCTCATTTAGTATGTAGTTTTGTTATTGAGGTAAATTATTAATACGACCTGCAATCTTCAGAGGAATGGTGTTATGAAAAAGTTAATCCTAATAATCCTTATTTCGATTTCTGGATTATTTTTTCCAATAGATGTTACAAAAGCAACTATTCAATCAAAGAAACCGTTACTAAAACCAGAGAATATTACTTCCGTTCAATCAAACAGTCGATCTGGCGGGTCTCGCTTATTTAAAGAAAGCGATGGGTATGAAGAAGTCACCATCAATAAGGTTATCAAGTGGATTAACGAATCAAGCCTTTCCGTTGGAACAACTGAAATAGAATTTAATAACCCCCCTACACTCCCGAATGTGATAATAAAAATGAAAAACGGAAATCGTTCAGTTATCGAACCTGCATATAACTGTTTACCTGCAACCCAAACAAAGCTATGCACGATTGCTGAAGGCGAGGTTATATACGCCTGGAACAATGATAAAGTAAGATTGAAATCCACAGAGCTGTTCGATTGGCTATTAGTCGGGTGGAAATATGAAAGTCAAGGTGCTCCTAAAGAAGAGCTGCTTGATGAAACCTTGTACTCCAGATATTATTCTTACCTCGATAAAACGTACAATGATTTTATTATGTGTCCCAAAGTAGATAAAATCGAAAGGATCAACGGCGATACAAGAAGACATATTGTTCATGCAAGCGCGTTAAATTATAGTGCGCATCATGGTGACGTTCCCTATGATAGAATCCGCATTACTTTAACTGACACTCCGGAAAATGGCGTTAAAATAAATGAAATTGTAATCCAAAAGGGGATTTCCGAAATAGAAAGTCGTAAACAGTGCAGACGAGAAAACTAAAAGAAGCCGAGCATTTCTCTAGCGGCTGTTCCGCGAAAGGAAAATCGGCTGCGTCCGCTTCTGCTTCGACCGCTCCAGATCCAACTGAATATCCTCTTTAATCCTCACCGTGCAATCGATGCAAAGCTTGCCCTGACGGATCGGTCCAGCGCAAAGGTCGCATGCGTCAGCCAAGTTCGGATAATCGCAAAGCTTCAGCTTCCCCTTGCGTATGTAAGCGCGGATGCGCTGAACGGACACCATGCTCAGCTCGGCCAGCTGATCGTTGTTCAGTTGGCGGTTGCGTCGCAGCGCTTGCTCCATGGCCGTAATCTGCTTATCCTCCTCAACCATGCAAGTCGAGCACAGATTGCGAAGATTCTTCTGAAACACGTTCCCGCAATTAGGACAATGTGCCACGAATAGTTCTGTAGACATATATTCAACCTCGCCAACATTAGTTCTTATGGACCAATGATAGCACGACATGGCAAATTATTCATCTAAAATCGTCCGCGGCAGCCGGGCGACTACGCCTGAAGGTGATGCGGCTCCCTTCCCCCTATCCAACCGGCAGCATTTAGACTAAAATGGCATTGAACCGCGATTCACCACCAATTTCTGTTCAAAAAGGAGCGCATGTCCATGAAAGTCGTTGTACTGGGCTGCGGCACGATGGGATCCATACACGCCGCCGCATTCAGCCGCATGCCGGACGTTACACTGGCAGCCGTTTGCGATATCGACGGCGAACGCGCGGAGCGCCTCGCGTCCAAGCTAGGAACGGTCCGCTATGCATCGTTCGAGGAAATGATGAATGCCGTCGAGGCCGACGTCGTTTCCATCGCCCTCCCAACTCCCCTACATAAGCCGTATGTCTTGAAGGCGGCCGCGCTAGGCAAACATGTCATCTGCGAGAAGCCGATTGCGGCGTCGCCAGAGGATGCCGAAGAAATGATCGCTGCTTGCCGCGCGAACGGCGTACGCCTTTTTATCGGCCATGTCGTCCGTTTCTTCCCTGAATATGCGGATATGAGCAGCCGCATTGAGGCCGGCGCCATCGGAACGGTCGGCGTCGCCCATGCGAAACGGATCGGCTCCCATCCCGGCGATGCCACGCCATGGTATGCGGATCAAGAAGCAAGCGGCGGCGTCATGATGGATTTGATGATCCACGACATCGACTACATGCGCTCTCTCTTTGGCGATGTCAAATCCGTCTACGCGCTGAACCGGACTGGGCCATCCTTGGATTATGCCCTTGTTACGCTGCGTTTCCACCATCATAACGCTATCGTCCATCTTGAAGCCCACTGGGGTTATCCGGGACCGTTCACGACAGCCGCCGAATTCGCCGGCACTTCCGGCGTCCTCCGTTACGACAGCAGCGCGTCGAATTCGCTGCAGATCCGCCGCGCGCAGGCAACCGCGTCGGAGAAGAAGGTCGCCGTGCCGTCGAGCCCGTCCTACCGCGATCCGTATTACTTGGAGCTGGCTCATTTTATCGGCTGCATCCGCAGCGGCGCGGAGCCGATCGTAACGGAGGAAGACGCCAAGAAAGCCGTAGAAGTCGCAAGGGCCGCCATCAAGTCCGCTGCGACCGGACAAGTTATCCGTCTAGACGCGGCTGAAGTTAATGGGGAGGAGCGCTAATATGACAACGAACATCATCTCGGTCGGCCTTCTTAGCTTTGCCCACGGCCACGCCTACAGCTACGCCTCCGCGCTGCGTCAGCGTGAAGACGTTAAGCTTGCCGGCTTCTGGGACGACGACGCGGACCGCGCGCGCTCGGTTGCGGCGCAGCTCGGCTTGACGCAGTTCGACTCGCTGCAGGAGCTGCTCGCTTCAGACATCGATGCCGTCATCATTTGCTCGGAGAATGCCAAGCACGCCGAACTGACATTGGCCGCAGCCGCCGCCAAGAAGCACGTCATGTGCGAGAAGCCGCTCGGCATCTCGGTGGATGAAATGGAGCGCATGATAGCAGCTTGCGCCGTTAACGGCGTACAGCTCATGACCGCCTTCCCGTGCCGGTACATTCCCGCCGTCATCGAAGCGAAGAAGTCGATCGAACGGGGCGATATCGGCGAAATCGTCGCCGTTAAAGGCACCAACCGCGGCTCCATGCCGGGCGGCTGGTTTGTCGTCCCTTCCGCCTCCGGCGGAGGCGCGGTGCTTGACCATACGGTCCATGTCATGGACCTGATGAACTGGTTCGTGCAATCCGACATTGTCGACGTCTATGCGGAAGCGGCTACCCTCTTCCATCCGGAGCTTGAAGTCGAGGATGCCGGCATGGTGCATGTCCGCTTCGAGAGCGGCGTCGTCGCTTCGCTCGACCCGAGCTGGTCCCGCTCCCGCTCGTTCCCGACCTGGGGCGACGTGACGATGGAGATCATCGGCACGCAAGGCGTCATCAGCATCGATGCGTTCGCCCAAAAGAGCGACCTGTACAGCGACAAGGAAACTAAAGCGCAGTGGATGTACTGGGGCGACGATATGGATGCCGGCCTTGTGGACGGCTTCATTCATGCCATTAAACAAGGAACCGAAGTGCCGATCACAGGCGAAGATGGCCTGAAATCCGCCCGGGTCGCGCTCGCCGCGCTGGAGTCGTCGAGACTGGAAGCACCGGTAAAACTATAGACAACAGTAACTCTCTCCGAACCACAGCCCTCTACCGGGCTGTGGTTTTTCGCTGCACGCCGTCTGCGCCGGGGGCATACCATGACCATGAGGTGCGCGGGCCTTGTAGCCGCGAACGCCCAGAAAGGATGCGGGCATCATGTCCATCGAATTCAAGCTGGCTGCGGTTGGAGATATTTTGATGATTGGCCCGCTTCTAAGATCCGCGAAGCAGCAAGAGGACCGCTACGCGTTCGAGCCGCTGTTTCGGAAGGTGGCGCCTATTCTTAAGCAGGCCGACCTGGTGATCGGCAATCTGGAAACGCCGCTCGCGGGCAGAGAGTCGATCTATTCGCGAGCCAACAGCCGCACGGGCTTCACCATGTTCAACTGTCCGGATGAGCTTGCTCCCGCGCTGCAATCGGTCGGGTTCGACGTCTTGACGACGGCCAACAACCATTGCATGGACCGCGGAACGAAAGGGTTGATCCGCACGCTTAACGTGCTGGATGAGACGGGCATCGCCCATACCGGCACTTACAGATCCGATCCGGATAAAGCTAACCATATAATCGTCGAGGTGAAAGGCGTTAAGGTCGGCATCGCCAGCTATTCCAAAGGAACCAACAAGCTCCCTTTGCCCGAAGGCGAAGCATGGCGGGTGAATACGGTCACTCCCGCCACCTACGGCAAAGCCGCCGCTCATATCCGCAGGCTTGCCAGCGAGGTCGATGTCGTTATCGCCTGCCTCCATATCGGAAAGGAATGCCGCCACGTTCCGCTTAAGCAGTCGCGGCAGCTTGTAGACCTGCTGCTCGCCAGCGGGGCGCATATTATCCTCGGCCATCATCCCCATGTCCTTCAACCGTCTTTTCATACGAAGGACGACCGTTTCGCCATCTACTCGCTCGGAAATTTCATCTCCACCCTGCTCTACCGCAATCCGGCCACCAAATGCGGCGTTATCGCCCAGCTGACGGTCTCGAAAGAAGATGACGGCAAAGTCCGCGTCAAAGATGTCAGCTATGTCCCCACCTGGGCGACGCGGCTGACAACCTCAAGCGGCATCAAATACCGGATCCTACAGATCCGCCAAACGCTGCAGCAGCCGGAGCCCGGTCAATCCAAGGCCGACTGGCTCTCGATGCGCAAGGTATGGCGGGCCATGTCGCCGATGCTCGTGGAGAAAAAGACGCTGCCTAAAAAATAAAAAAATGAAGCGAATACGTTGAACAGGCAGAAGCTGGTCCCCCTAATGCCAACGCTCGGAAAAATCGTAAAGAGCCGCACAATCGCGGCTCTTTATGGTCTCAACTTCGTTAGTACTACCCCTTGCTAAACTTTTTCCTTACCATGGTAATGATAAACACAATCGGAATGTAGATGTAGGCAAAATAAACCCCAATATTCGTATGCAGCATTTTCGCTGTTATAATCTGCTCCGGGTCTTTAATAAACAACTGCAAAATAATAAAAAGGAGAAGGATAACAACCAAATTGTTACTTGGTTTTGTCCGCCAGAGCTTCTTCAAACTATGACAAGAAATCCATAATCCGACACCGACGCTGGCTAGCGTTTTAAGCAGCCATACTGAAAGTACAAGGTATTCCAGCCTTTGAAACAGCGGCAATTCAAGCATCCCGATCGCTTTCAGCGTCGGCCATACTAAATGATGGAGTTGATCTTGGCCGAAATACAATAGTGCAACTACCATTGCTACTAAAAACATCAAGGCTGCGGATCCTATTGCAATATGTGCCCATTTTTGCGACTTCGCTTGCGTCTGTATATACGGATAGATCCCTAGCAAAACCTCGGCTCCATAAAAGTTAAGCGCCATCTGATGAGATGACTTCAGTATCTGCATCGGGGAATGATCAAAGAATGGCAATAAGTTTTGAGGATGCAGAAATGGTATCAACAGGACTAAAAGTGGCGGGAACAAAATGACAATAATGAAGAAGGCCCAGAAACATAACCCTGCAACGGTTTGAAAACCGCCTGACACCGCGTAGTAAATAAGCACAATAAAAACCAGACTGATTGGCCATAAACTCATTGTCGGAAATATCAAAACCAGAATGGCTTCCAAGTAAATTCGATACATAACGAAAGCAGTCAGAACAAAATACAGGATAATAGCCTGATTCATGCAGGCGCCAAGGAATTTTCCGAAATAGGCATAATTAATGGAAACGAAATCAGCGTTTACGGGATTTTGATTGGATAGGATTTTAAACATCATCCACACTAAAATATGAGAACTTAACCAGACAAGAAGGATAGAGACCCAAGCATCTTGGCCTGCATCCATTGCAACTTCGCGTTGAAAGCTCAATATACTGATATCTACGATACTCACGTACATGATAAAAAACAGGTGGATAGGAGAAACGGTAAACTTTTCGCTGATTGCATTGCTCATGAACCCATTCTCCTCTTCCTTCAACGCTTTATTGGGAAAGACTGCTCTGGACAATTTTTAGATCAATCCTGATCTTGGCCTTTAATGAGGGATATGATGCTTGAAAGTCTTTTTCATTCCAACCCCTTGACTTGCTTCGCATAAAGTCGCCTAGGCCGATCGGATCGACCTGTTTCGACTTGCAAAGGGAGATAAAATCTTCGGCTTTCTTAACTAAATACGCTGCCAGTTTACGTTCAAGAGCGGATATATCCTCTTTCGTTTCAAAACGTATATACTCAGGTTTTTCTCGCACGGAAACCTTCATCTTAATTTTAATGAGGATGACAGGTGCCGGTTCCTGGGAGACGAGTTGGATAGTCCTTTTCGAAGCTATGCTTCTCATCAATATATAATCATCAGGAAGCGCGTCAGACTCTTTCAAAGGCATTAGAATGCTTCCATTTCGAGAGTTTTCGGTAAGCAGTTTCAGAACGAAGGCATCGCGGATATCCACGTTGGTTGCGAATTTATCATCCTTAAACAAGGCGATGCCATCGATTTTTACGGTGCCGCCTTCCAAAATCAAATAAGGCAAGAAGAGGTCTCTTCCTGCTCCGTAATAATTATACAGCGAGGTTTGCAGATTCAATTTCGGCAAGTTGCCCCATTCTTCATTTTGCTCGACCATATTCATAATGAACAAGGTGTCGTGTGTGTTGACGGTAGATGACAAAAGCCCAGCAGCGTTGGTACCGGATACTGCCAGCCGCAATCGGCTTGAAATAAATTGGTCATGGAACAATCTATCCAAAACGGATCCGATTCCTTGTTTAGCAAACTGTTTTCCGAACAACACCAATCTCATCTGACCTGTATGAAGGGATTGGTTGGATTTTGTATTCTGCCTCTGCATAGTATCCATACTGGAAACCGATTCGGTACTCAGTATTTTGATATTTGTTTTTTCTTTTTCCGTATAATCGCCGATCAAAATTGTGCTTCTTACGCGCTTTCCGTCTAAATCATAACCTGCGCTTTGTATCAGCTTGATGTGATCCACGATTCGGCGATTGCCGCAAGAACTAATAAGAAAACAGGACAGAACAAGGATCCCGACACAGCCTGTATAACTTAAACATCTTGCCCGAACGGCAGCTTTACTCCTCATTAAAATCACTCTTCTTGTTAACTTTTTTAGGCCTATATCTAATGTTGGAAACCGGTTTTAAATAACTCGGTCTCATGTTGGTTATTTGGAGAGAGGATCGTACAAAGCTGTCACTAAAGTCTTTGAGCCGCAATGGGTACATCGGCACGGTGTACGGATATCCCAAAGATCTCAGTCTCGTGATATGGACGAGAAGAAAACCGACGCCGAAAAAGATGCCAACGCTCCCCCAGAAATCGGCCAAGAGGATAATGGGAAAGCGGAGAAAGCGAATCGTGCTGGACATCTTGTAAATCGGAGTTACGAAAGAGGCTAACGCCGATAAGGATACAATAATGATGAGAATGTTGCTGGTCAGAGCTGCCTCGACTGCAGCCGTTCCCAAAATAATGCCGCCTACGACGCCGAGCGTCTGACCGATCCTACTCGGCAGCCGCGCGCCGGCTTCCCGAAGAAATTCGACAGTGGTCTCAAGGACCATTACCTCAAGAACAGGGGGAAACGGGACATTTTGTCTTGAATAAATCAAACGGACAAGCAAATCCCGCGGAATCACCTCGTAATGATAGGTAGTAATAGCAACATACATGGCGGATGCAAAGAGCGAGAATATGACGCCGAATATTCGGATCGCTCTGAAGAAAGAACCTAATACCCATGGCAAATAATAATCTTCGGGAGAGACAAAAAAGTCAAACAACGTTGAAGGCCCCGTTACAAAATAGGGAGAACCTTCGCTGATTATAGCCACTTGACCCAGCAGCAAGGAATAGATGACCCGATCCCTTCGTTCCGTTGCGATAAATAAAGGAAACGGGGAAAGGGAATTGTCGGCGATGAGCTGATCCAGAAGCAGCGTATCAAAGATAACATCCATATCAATAGCCGATAACCTTTTCTCAACTTTTGCAATGTTTTCGTTATTTGTGACACCATCAAGATAGAGAATCATTACTTTCGATTTGGATATGCTTCCGATCATCAGTTCTTTCGCGATCAAATTCGGGACGTTCATTTGCGAGCGAAGCAGATGAAGGTTCGTGTCCAGATCCTCGACAAACCCGACCTTCGGTCCAAGAATGCTGAACTCATTCTCGGTTTCATTGGTCTTGCGTATGCCGTCTTTGCTTGCCAGCGGAACTAATGCGCATGTCGGGTCGAGCTCATTCCATTGAACGATGGCGTGACCCTTTAACAGCTTGGATTGTATGACATCGATTTTGTCTGTGATTTCGATCCCATCAATGGGCAGGAAAGCTCTTATGTCCTCCAGACGTTGAAGTTCTATTTCATTATGATTTTGCAGCGCGCTCATGAAATGTTGTTGAAGCAGCTTACCATCAATCAATGTTTTGTAATACGAAATTTTTAATGGCGGTTGGGTGAACGAGAGCGTATTCGTAGCGAAATCACCGGACTGCTGGGACATCGAGAGCAATTGTTCAAGATTTTTAGCATCCACGCTCACCTTGGAAATTTTCATCCTCTCTTCATTTTTTTGGTATTTTGTGTTTCGGATATTTATTTTATACGGATAAAAGAAAACCGAACGAATCGGGTAAGGCTAGGCTTATAGCGGCAAAAAAAAAAAAGGAGATCCCCGTCCCAGATGGACGAAGGAATCTCCAAATTTTTACTCTGATCAGTAACATTCTCAGGGGGTTTGCGATCGGAATCGCTGCCGTAGTCATTATGCTTTGCGCAGCACCGCGCGCACCGGACTCCCGTCCGCATCGACGAGCGGCAGCGGAAGCGCGATGAGCTCATAGTCGCCGGCTGCGACATGATCGAGGACAAGCCCCTCCAGAATATGAATGCCATGCGCGGCAAGCGCATGATGGGCAGGCAGCTCCTTGCTGTCCAGCGGATCGACGGAGGGCAAATCAAGCCCGATTAGCCGCACGCCGAAGCCTGCCAGATAAGCGGCCAGCGCCGGCTCAACAGGCGGGATGGAGGACGGGAACACCTGACGGTCCTTCCACGCACCAGTTCGAATCAACAATCTCGTGACACCCGTCAAATCGATGCCGGACAAGTCACGGATGCTGATCTGCTCACCATTCTGAAGATGGATAACCTTCGCTTCCCCGATGTACAAGTCAAGCTCCAGGTCGACGACCTTCTTGCCTCCATTGTCAAAATGAAACGGGGCGTCAATATGCGTACCCGTATGAATGCTCATGCAAACCTGGCCGACGTTCACGGACCCGCTCTCTTCCTTGCTCCAGCTCACCTTATAGGAGAACGGGGTATCCCCCGGCCAAGTGGCCGACTTCTCATCCAGCGGCTGCGAAATATCAATCCATGTGCCCATCAACATCGAGCCCCTCTTCCCTTATGATCTACAGCTTCGTCCGCAGGCTCCAAAGCTCCGGGAAGAACTGCTGGTCAAGCGCCCGCTTCAAATACGTGACGCCGGACGAACCTCCGGTTCCCATCTTGTTCCCGATAATGCGCTCCACGGTCGTCATATGATTGAACCGCCAAATCTGCTGCTGGCTGCCGATATCGACCAGCTTCTCGGCCAGCTCGTACAGATCCCAATATTGGTCCACGTCGCGATACACGGTCAGCCATGCCTCTTCTACGCTGGCATTCGGCTGATAGGGCTGCGACCAATCGCGATCGAGCGCCGCCTCGTCGACAGGCAATCCGCGCGCCGCCAGCGCGCCGATAGCCGCATCGTAGATGCTCGGCGTATGCAGCGCCTGCTGCATGATTGCGTACAGTTCGGGTTGATGCTGGAACACCGACAGCATGTGGGCATTTTTGTTCCCGAACGCGAATTCAATCAGCCGGTTCTGATGGGACTGGAAGCCGGAAGACGATCCAAGCTTATCGCGGAAGCCCATATATTCAGCCGGCGTCAGCGTCGAGAGGATGCTCCAGGACTGGATCAATTGATGCTGAATGCGCGACACGCGCGCCAGCATTTTGAAAGAAGGCTCCAGATCGTTCTTGTGGATCGACTGCGTCGCCGCCTGCATCTCATGCAGGATCAGCTTCATCCAGAGCTCGCTCGCCTGATGGATGATAATAAACAGCATTTCATCATGATGATCCGAGCATCTGTGCTGGCTAGATAGAATGGAATCGAGGTGGAGATAATCCCCGTATGACATCGATTTGGAGAAATCGGTCTGGATGCTCTGCTCCAGCTTGCCGTCTTGGTGCCGCTCCTGATTGTTCATGGCGTTAAGCCCCTCTCGTTCTTCGTTAAGCAACGACTTCACGTTCATTCTTGAATTGCTCGTACTGCTTCTCCTCCATGATCCGCTTCAAGATCCGGATGACCTCCCACACGTCCGAGTAGGAATTATACAGCGCTACGGGAGCGAGCCGAATGATGTTCGGCGCCCGGAAATCGGGAATGACGCCGTTTTGCTTCAGCGCCTTGCAGATCCGCGCCGCTTCCGGGTGCTCCAGGCTGACATGCCCGCCGCGCCGCTCATCCTCCCGGGGACTGCCGATATAGAAACCGAAATCGCCAAGCTCATGCTCGATTAAGTCCATTAAATAGTGATTGATGTGCAGCGATTTCCGGCGGATGCGATCAATCCCCGCTTCCTCGAACATCTCAAGCGATCCGATCAGCGGCGCCAGGCTGAGCACATGCGGCGTACCGATCTGGTAAGCGCCGGCCGCGTCCGCAGGCGTCAACGTGTGCTCCATATCGAATTGTTTATCTTTACGGGAGCCGAACCACCCGGACAAGCCGGGCATCGTCCCGAAATGCTTCCGGTTTACGTACAGACTGGCAACAGCGCCGGGGCCGCCGTTCAAATGCTTATAATTGCACCAATAGGCGAAATCGACGCCCCACTCGCTGAACGCATGCGGAATCGCCCCTATCGAGTGGCAGCCGTCAAAGCCGATCGGAATGCCCCGCTTGTGCGCTTCCTCCGTCAGCCGCTTCATATCCAGAATCTGACCGCTGCGGTAGAGCACCGTCGGCAAAATAATCAAGGCGATATCATCCGTCATCGCTGCGATAATATCCTCTTCCTCCAAGAACCGGCCGTCGCGGCTCTTGACTCGCACGAGGTGGGTTTCCGGGTCATAGCCTCGAAGGCGGAGCTGGCTTTGAAGCGCATAAATATCGGATGGAAACGTTAATTCATCCGCCAAAATTTTGCTGCGATCCCCTTGCGGCCGATAGAAGGTAGCGGCCAGCTGATGCAGATTGACCGTTGTCGAGCCGGTTACGATCACTTCCTCCGGCGAAGCCCCGACGAGCGCCGCGCTCATTTCGCCTAATCGCTCCGATAACGTAAACCAAGGATGAGCTCCATGCATCCAGCCATCGATCCCATGCTCTCTCCAATCGGCTAACGATTCCAATAGCGTGCGCTCCGCGCGTTTCGATAGCAGCCCCAAAGAGTTGCCGTCCATATAAATCGAATCAGGCTTCGTATAGAATTCCTCGCGGTACCGCGAAAGATTGTCTTCTTGATCCAGTTGTTCAGCGTAGTCCGCTGTGGGTTGAAACGCTCCTGTTGGCATAGCTGCTCCCCCATTTTCCAGTCATAGTCACGTTCTGTGCCGATCATATCAATGAATATGACATCGTGTCAACATTATAGTTTTGGCATCCTTTCAGCGCACTTCCTCATCTTATGTATATGGCTCAGAATGCCCAGCCGCACCGCCCGCCTTCCATTTTGCCGGAAATTCTTATATGCTATCATGAAACAGACAGAGGGGGATTGTCGATGGGCACAGAAGCCAAAACGGAAGATAGACGCCACTTGCGGTCGGCATTGACTCGCCAGAAGCTGCTAGCCTCCGCCAAGAAGGTGTTTTTGGAGGAAGGATTTCAGAAAGCGACCATTTCGCAAATGATTAACGACGCTAAAATAGGATACGGAACCGCTTATGTCCATTTTCAAGGCAAAGAGGACTTGCTTCGCGTATTGATGGAGAACGTGATGGAGCAATTTTACGAAATCGCCGCCATCTCCTTCACGCCCCAAACGAAGGAAGAAGCGCTTCGGACGATCCGGCATCAAACCTTGGCTTTTCTGAAAATGGCGGAGGCCGAGCGTAACATGATGCGCATCTTCGAGCAAGCCATCGGGGTTTCAACCGTCATTGCCGATAAATGGAAAGCGATCCGAGAGCAGTTTATCGAAAGTATCGCATGCGATATCGCCTATTCCCAGCAGCATGGGCTGGCTAGGAAGGATCTCAATCACCTGCTAGTCGCGCGCGGCTGGTTCTATATGAATGAAATGTATCTGTGGGAAATCGTGCGGGACGAGCAGCAGAGCACAGTTGAAGAGATCGCCGCTACGATTACGGAGCTGTATACGACAGGGCTCTATCTATAACCATATAAAAAGGCCTCTGCACATTGCAGAGGCCTTTAAGCTATTGAGAAAGTCTCGAGGGTCTAGCCCGAAACGTCTAACGGACATGGATGTCCGTTAGAGTCCTACATGCCTATCGACGCCAGCGAATCGTCGTGAAAAACCGGCGCAGTTCGTTGCGATGCGTGTAAGCGAAAAACAGAAAATTGATCCACCCGAACAGCAGGATGGTACTGGAGTACCCGACATAGCCCAAATAGATCATGAGCAGCAGCATGCCAAGCACCACTTGAAAGCCGTCCATATCCGAAGAGGTAGGCCTGCCTTTGTTCAGCCGCCGGGCTGCAGCCAGCAGCAGCGCCAAAATAATGGCGTAAACCACAGCCGCGGAAAATGCCGTGAGCGCGCTCCACACCCCAAAGGATACCGCGATCCCTTTGCCTCCCCGCCCTTTCATGAATGGAGAAAACGCATGGCCGAGAAGCGCGGCTGCCGCGGGGAACACGACCCACAAGCCAGGCAGAGCCTTGGTCTGCACGAGCAAGAATACCGGCACATAGCCTTTCATAAAATCAAGCGTGATGCCGACCAGCCCATACGTGTAACCGGCCGCCCGCCATAAATTCAAGCCGCCCGGGTTGCCGTCGCCCACCTCCTTCAGATTGTGGCTGGTCAGCAGGCCGAGCCAGTAGGAGAACATAAGGGAGCCGGATAGAAAAGACAGCAAGGTCCACCACAGGATGTTCATCGCTTGGACCCTCCCCCGACATCAATCCGCCTTCCCTTCCAGGCGACCCGTCCGAACACGACAACCTGATAGACCGAATACAGCATGATATAGAGAAAAAAAGCGGTGCTCAGCAGATGAACCGCCGGCAGCCATCTTCCGAAACTGCCGGTATATCGGATCAAAAAATAGAGCTGCGCCGTATAGAGCACATAACCGGCCGCAAGCGGCAGCGCCCATGATGTGCCGATGAAGAAAGGCGCCGACTCCGCCGCAAGCAGGCCGAGGAGCCAGACGGCGACGAGCAGCGTTGTGCCGATGCTCAGCTTGCTGGTGCTTAGTACCGCCCCTTTGCTAAAGCCCTCCACTTCGCTGCGGATGCCGCCCGGGTACATCCGGAAGGATACCGCGCCGTGCCCGATGAAGTTGCGAACCGGAATACCGGCCGCCATAAATTTGCCTCCGAGGTTCAAATCGTCCAGCAGCTCGCCTTTGATCCCCTCGTGGCCGTTAACCGTTTCATAATCCGGCCTTGCCGTGACGATGCAGGAACCGTACATCCCTTTCGCGGGATTCGTCCGTTCGAGCGGAGATGTAAACGCGAATAAGCCCAATACATTCGGGATGAGCGCCAATCGCTCATAGAACCGTTCCGCCTGATGGTAGGGCACGACGGAGACGGCCCCTCCCGCTTCCTCTCTCGCAGCGAGAAGATTATGCAGGGCATGCGGGGCAAGCCGGACATCGGCATCCAGAAAGGCGAACAGATCGCCGGTTGCCGCTAAATAGCCGTTCCATACGGCCCAGTTTTTGCCTGTCCATCCTGACGGAAGTGGCGGGCTTGCAATGACTTTGACTCCATAGCCCTCTGCTACCGCCCGGGTCCGATCCTCGGAATGATCGTCCACGACGATGATTTCGATGGAACCAATCGTTTGAGCTTGAAGAGAGCTTAGCAGGTGAGGAAGATTGCCTTCCTCGTTGCGGGCCGGAATAATAACGGACAGCTTTCCGGGGATTGAGGGGCGGTGACGGCCATCCGGAATCGTATTCCGGCGAAAAAGGAACCATCCCGCCGCCCACGCGGCCAACAGCAGAACGAAAATCAGCATTCCCGCGCACCTCCGCAGCATTATGATCGTTAACCGCCTATATGTAACTATATGGCTCCGGACTCCCGTTCTATGATCCAGGCCCATCAAAAAAACCACATCCTGAAAGGAATGCGGTTTTTTGGACGGGCCTGAATGCAAGCTCTGGCGTGCCGCCTCCAGCTAACGAACCGTATAGTGCTTATTTGCACATAATCGGCCGAAATTCGGAGCTAACGAATCGCAGCGACGCTATTTGGTTGTTTCCGGGTGCCTTTGACCTGATTCACATCAAATAACGTTTCTGGAGTTCGTTAGATCGCAGGAACCGGTTATTTTGTTGAAATAGCGCTGTTATGGTTCGTTAATCGAACAAGCACTGGTCTACAGTCCACTACAGGCAGCACTTCTTAAATTTCTTTCCGCTTCCGCAAGGACACGGCTCGTTTCGGCCGATCTTCGCGGATCCGGCGGCCGGAAATAAGACTACGTTGTCCTTCGGAGCGGCCGGCTTCGGCTGCGGGTTGAGCTCGGCAGGCGTAAAGCCGCGATTCGCCCATGTTCTCGTGTGAGCATAAACGTTATAAATAAGCGGCTGGAGCTCCTTCAACTGCTTCTGGCTCAAGCGGATGCCGCGGCGGTCAAACTCGCCTATCAGAGCATCAAGCGGCTCTTCCATCGAGCACGCAAGCTGCACGTCATCCACAATCGCGTCCGCAAGCTGCTCCACTTTGCCCAGGCTCTGCATGATATAGCGCTTCAACGCCTCCAGCTGAGGCGTCATTTCGAAATAATCGATATCCGCGTACTGCAGCAGTTCTTCTTTCGGCGGTATGTAGTATGGCTTGTCCTTTACGCTTTCCAAGAACGCCCCAAACTCATCCACGCTTTCCCCGTTCAGCGAATCGCTAAAGAGATATCCGTCCTTCACTTCCCAGGTGCGGACTTTCTCGGCAACTGACGCGCAGATAGCGCCAAACGCCTCCTCCGTCAGGCCGTCCCCATTCTGAGCGTTGTAAATCTCGATCAGCTTCTGTACCGGGCAGATTCCATATAGAGAAACCGCCGCTTCTATATATTGAAGCACCAGCTGGCTGTAGCCGCGCTCTTCATGGAAGGCGTGCCGGTCAAGCTTCCGGTAAATGTCCTTGATTTCCTCCGGGATCACATAGTACAGCTTGTCCTGCTCCATAAAGCTGTACACCAGGCCTTTATCCATCAGGAACAAATAGGCATCCGGAAATACCTCGTCGTCCTGAACGTATGGGGCTTCAAGCAGCCGATTTACGAACGCCCACTCCTGCGGCTCCGCCGTAAGGAACGCCGCCCGTACCTCCTTCTCGTCCGTAATCCGCTCGTACAGCGCATCCGCGAGCTCCTGCTTCTTCAGCTTGGAACGCCCCGAAAGCGCGCAGCCCGCGGCAATGAAATTCAACCGATCCTTCGTCAGCCGAAGAAGGATCTCCTTCAAGCTTGTCGTAACCGCACCTTTAATCGCATTCGCGACATTCAGCTGCCGTATTTCTTTCTGTAACTCCAAATCCATACCTTAACTCCTTTACATGTCAAAAAAACCTTATACGATTGTACCCTAACCTGACCTGTAATTGAAGGGAGTGGGATTATTAGCTAATCCCGGGACTAATTGTCCTGCTCCAGCTCGACGCCGAGGCCAAGCTGCAGTGCGCGCTGCCAGTAGTAGCCGGCAATCGCGATATCAAATGCGCCTAGCCCCATCGGGTTGAAAAATACCGCCTCGTCGGCAGCGAATTCCGCCATCGCCCCCCGGCAAACGACGTCCGCGATCGTGCGCGCATCGGACTCGCTTAATCCAGCCTGCTCATGAAGCTTCTCGATGTCGGTGTTCTCGCGGCATACCTCCCGCCAGTCGTCCACAATAACCGCATTCACCTTTGCCACGCTTGCCGGCTTGTAATCGCGAAGGGACACGTTCAGCAGCAGCGCGCCAGCCGGCGGCTGTTCATCGATGTAGCGCTCCGCCGCTACCGTGCACGTAGCGGTTACATTGGAACCGCGGTATACCGCTCTCCAATCGGCGGCAATCTCCGTCCGGTCTCGCAGCTGCAGCGGTATCGTATCGGGATCGATTCCTTTTAGGTCATTAAGCATGACCTGTTTGAGGCGGTTTCCGAACAAGGCCGCGCACATCTCGAGATGGCGGCGGCCGATCGGCCCCCAGCCGATAATGCCGAGCCGCAGCTCCTCGGGCTGCCGCGCCGCCATATAGGCTTGCATCATAAGCCCGCTGACCGCGGCCGTACGCAGGCCGTTCAGCAGCTCGCTGCGAAGCAGCGCCACAGGACGCCCCGTAGCCGTATCGTTCAGAATGATCGTATTATGCGCCCGCGGAAGACCATGGCGGCCATTATCCGGATAACTCGCAATCCACTTGAGGCCGGCCAGCCCGAAGGAGCCGCCGACAAAAGATGGCATCGCAATGATCCGGTTTTTCAGGTCATGAAACCGCAAGTATGTCTTGAGCGGACTGACGGTATCCCCGGCGTCCCGCGTCCGTATGACCTGTTCGACAATGCCGGTAAGCTGTCTCCAATCCATCCCCATGTCGCGGATATGTCCATCGTGCAAGTAGATCATGTCTTCACCCTTCCTGCCAGGAGCCGGAGTCCAAACCGAGCTCGCGCCTGACCCACTCGTCGTTGTATACCGTATCCAAATACCGTTCGCCCCGATCAGGCAAAATCGCCGCGCACACTGCCCCATCCGGGATGCTGGCGGCCATCCGCCGAATCGCCGCCATGACGCCGCCTGAGGAAGCGCCGGCTAAGATCGCTTCGCTGCGGACCAGCTCCCGGCAGCCCTGCACGCAATCGGCATCCGTTATTTTGACCACAAGGTCTGCCATATCGTCGCGGTAAAGCTCCGGCACCCTCGCGGCGCCAAGGCCCGGGAACTTGCGCGGACCGGCCGCTCCGCCGAAAAGAATGCTTCCCTCCGCATCTACGGCAACGATCTTCGTCGGCCAGTTCCGGCTCCGGATATACTCCATGCAGCCGCGGATCGTTCCGCACGAGCTGACCCCGCAGAACAAATAATCAACGGCCCCTAGACGCTCCCCGATCTCAAGCATCGTCGTTTCCGCATGGGCAAGCGCATTGTCCGGATTGCCGTACTGATTCGTCCAAAACGCCTTCGGCAGCTGCTGCAGCAGCTCTTTCACCCGCTGGATCCGCGCCGGCAGAAACTCTCCCGTCTGCGGGTCCGGCTGCGTCACCAGCTCGATCTCCCCGCCGAAGCTTCGGATGATTCGCATGTGCTGCTCCGTCGTCCGCGGATCCACCACGCAGATGAACCGCAGCCCCAAATATCGGCACAGCTGAGCCAGGCTGATGGCCAAATTGCCGGAGCTCGACTCGATGACGACGCTGCCGCTAGTCAGCTCTCCGCGCTCGATCGCCTTCTTGATCATGTAGAGCGCGGGGCGGTCCTTCGCGCTGCCGCCCGGGTTCATCCACTCCAGCTTGCCGTATACCTCAAACGGCTCGCCGCGGAACAGCTGCCGCAGCCGAATAAGCGGCGTGCCGCCAATCGCATCGGAAATACCGCCATCCAGCTTCAAAGGCATGGGCATCTTCCCCTTAGGTGTAGTAAATTTTTTTGTTCTTCACCGAAGTTCGGCTAAGCGAGTCGTCAAACGGCTCGGCGATGACCCGGATGCCGTCCAGAACTCCGCCTTGAATCATGGCATGGATTTCGGGAATATAAAGCTCTAAATCTTCTTTGATGCGTCCCAGCACGTCGGCCGTTGCCAGAGGGCTGCTGACATGCACGCTAAGCGCGTTATCCGCTACCGATACGCGCACGCCTGCATCGCTTAGATGGCGGTAGACGATGTTGTCGATGTCGTAGATGCTTATTTTCTCGCCATGCTTCAAATCCGGCCCGATGCGCTTTACGATGCTTTGAAAGCTAGGCCTCAGCACGCCGTCCGCTTCAATGGGCCGCAGATCGCGCACGACATCGTAAGTGACGTAACGAAGCGCGGGGAAGGATTCCCTGACGGTCGAGGTCAGGACAAGCACCTGCTCTCCCTCCGACAACGGCTCCAAATTTGCCCCAAGCGCCTCTGTCCCGATGCCCTCGGGGATGATCCCCTCCGCGAACAAATACCGGCCGTGCCGGTGAGAAAAGTAGGCGATCGTGCCGATCTCGATGGAGCCGAGCGTATCCGTCACCCGATCCGGGCCGATGTTAAGCCGCTGCGCGACCCGAGCGATCCAGCCCGGCGAAGCCGTCTCGCCTACAAGCACCACATGCTTAATGCCGAAGGCAGCCGGATCTTCCGCGGCCAGCAGGATCCGGTCCATGATGGATGGCATCGTATACAGCACCTCCGGCTTGATCCGCTCCAGCCGTTCGATATGCTGCTCGATCGGAAGCCGAAACGAGAAGGAGTGGACGTCCATCCCGAGCTGGCGGAATACTTGAACGGCCGTCGCTTCCGCATGCCCCGTTCCCATGTCCGCGACGGCGGTCCGGTATCCGTACGGCTCCAGAATGGTTTTGAAAATATCCAGCTTAATGCGCAAATACGCCTCTTCGTCCCGCTCCGAATAGTAGATCGTTTTCCGCCTTCCGGAGCTTGTTCCCGACGTTCGGTAGCCGTACAAGTCCGTCCGCTCCGCCAGCGGATTGTCCGCCGAATAATAATGGGCTTCCAGCACGGAAGCCGTCATAAGCGGAAGGGCCTCCAAGGAAGGATCCCCCGACTCAAGCAGGCGCTCATACCAAGGGAAGCTTCGCTTCATCCCGTCGATTAGCGCCATTAATTCCGGCATAGGCATGACATGAACAGCCCCTTCTCCGCAGCTGTAATCGTAAAGCGTAATGCTATACGATATGTCGGCTTGCCATGCCGCGTTCTGGCCTGCGGCTGCCGCATACGATAAAATGGGTGCTCGCAGCGAGCTCATGTAGGCCATTCCCCGCGTATGATGAAGGAATACTTGCCTTTGATGACGAGAGATGAGGTGATGTTCCCCTTGGGGAAAAACAATCACGTTGATCGAGTGTCCAGCAAGCTTGCGAAAACGAAAGTCCTGCTGCAAAACCGCACTTTGGCGAAGTATGTTCCGACCACCCGGCCGTACTCCCCTAAACAATTGCTCGCTATGCTGCGGCAGCATGGCATGGTGTATGTCAAACCCGACACCGGCTCGCTTGGGATAGGCGTCGTACGGGTCGATCGAACAAAAAGAGGGTACCGCTACCAAAGCGGAACCCGCACCTATACGTTCAAAACATTCCGCGCCATGCGCCTCTCGCTCCAAAAGAAAATCTCCGGCAGGTGCTACTTAGTCCAAAAGGGGATCCATGTGCTGCGGCGTCAGGGACGTCCGTTCGACTTCAGGATCATGATCCAGAAAAATCCTTCCCGGCGCTGGGAATGCACCGGCACGGCCGGCCGTGTCGCCCACCCGAGCAAAATCGTCTCCAACGGCAGCCAAGGCGGCACCATTTATTCGGCTGCGGCGCTTATGAACCCGATTGCCGGCAAGAGAAGGACGGCTCAGCTTCAGCGCAGCATGAACCGGATTGCCCTTGCAACGGCAGCCCAGTTCGGACGCACTTATCCTGCCATGAACGAGCTAGGCCTCGACCTCGCGGTTGACCGCAAGTTAAAGCCTTGGATTCTGGAGGTCAATACGCGCCCCGACCCCTGCCCGTTCACCAAGCTGAACAATACGGCCATCATCCGCAAGATTGTCCGCTATGCGAAAGCGTACGGCCGCCGCTATTGTTTAACGTGCTCAAAGGCTAAGAAGGCGAATTAATAGAAAATACCGTCTGCAATCGTCATTGGACGCTTGCAGACGGTATTTTTGCTGTTCAGTATTGCCGCGCAAAAAGAGGCCGTTCCTTTCCCTGCCGTCATCAAGGCCTTGATCATGGCGATCGCCTTTGCTACTAACGCGATTTATTCTTGCTTCTTCCATGCCTTCTCGCGCACGCCGATACGAGGACGCGGCTGGTCAACTATACGGTCACATACTTCATAAATCTGTGTTCGCCAAGCCACTTCTGCATCCATCCAATACAAGGCCCCGTTAGCATGACCGCTAGCACGGTTACAATGCCTAAACTACCGCCTAGTAAAAGGCCAACAACCGTATATAACGTATCGGTTACGATCCGTATCCGCTTGTAAGGAACTTTGGTCGCTTCTGAAATCATCAGACCTACGCTGTCTGCCGGGCTAGCGCCTAACCGGGGAGCGATATACAGATAGATACCGAAAGCTAGCAAGAGAATACCCGCTGCTATGATGAGGAGCTTCAGATATATGGAAAGATCAGGCTGGATCGCTGTCCCGATCCATGCGTTGTAAAGATCGATCAACGGACCTGAAATACATAGCGATAGAAAGAGAGAGACATTCAGATACTTTCTCTTGGTGAACAATATAAATACAACAATGATACCATTCAATAGCATATTGGCTTGACCATAACTGATTCCCAGCTGCTTATGCACAGCTATTGCAAAGACCTGGTAAGGATCTGCCCCCATATTGATCTTATAGAACAGGGAAGCGCTGAAACAAGTAATGGCAATGCCTATGACGCTAGTCATAAATTTGATCCAATAGTTAGAGTCTTTCAACATGATTACCATATGAAAAACCCGTTATCTTTTAACCGTGTAATGGCCTCTAACAAGTAGTAATCCCCGTAAATAATCGGAACGTGCGTCTCCTCTTTTCGGTGGTAGGCAACGGTCCCCCCGCCAACGATACCGTCCGTCTCCACATTCCAGTCACAATAGTTAGCTTCGATCGCTCTTAAAATCGACATTGCTCCATTGATATAGAGCTGCTTTTCATACTCGCCTACATGCTTGCTGATCTCCAGCATGCCGCATGCGGCGCATACGCCAGCGGTTGTATCCCATTGCTCTGGCTCTGCAGGAGCTCGGAAATCGACTCGGGGAATTAAGCCTGATTGCGATACTTGAGCCAGGAAATAGTGGGCCGTTCGCTTCGCAATATCCAGATAACGCGAATCGCCCGTATGATGATAATTCAGCGCGAATCCGTAAACCGCCCAAGCCTGACCTCGTGACCATGAGGAACCGGAAGCATAGCCTTGTCCAGCCGGATGCTCCAGCAACTCGCCATTCATAGGATCCAGCACAGCAATATGATGAGCGGAACCGTCAGGACGGATTAAATAGTTGATCGTTGTATCGATATGGTTTTTTGCGACATGCAGAAATCTCGGATCTTGACTCTCCTTAGCTGCCCAATAAAGCAGGGGAAGATTCATCATACAGTCGATGATCATCCAGCCTGGACGATTCTCATTCCAGGCCGAGATATACCGGCCGCTGGCATTGTAGCGTCCCAGCAATAGATTGGCCGCGTGCATGGCGCGTAACTTGGCGGTTTCGCAGCCCGTCAAGCGATAATTCGCCACGGCCGTATGCAACCACATAAATCCTACATCGTGATGCAAGCCGTTAAATTCAATCATGGCCGCGTCGAGGCGCTGCTCCACAACTACCGCTGATTTTCGATACTTCTCCTCACCTGTTGCTGCATACAGCTGCCAGAGCATGCCTGCCCAGAAACCATTCGTCCAGAACGAAATATCTATTTCCCCATAATCGATATACGTGCCATCGATCGGAATATAAGGAATTTTATGTCCCATCCGATCGCATTGCAGCGAAAGTTTGGTTAGCAGTTTATCGTAAACATGATTGACCCATTCTCGATCTGTTAGTTTAATTGGATAAGACATACAGGCTCCCTACTCTTTGAAACAACGGATCAAATAGTTGCCAATATCGGCTACATGCGCTGTCATCGTTCTGCGAAGCTCAACCGGCAACGGGCTTGAAAAAGCCTGAATTTCGTAAGTGAAATCGCCTTTATAGTTGATTTCTTTAAGTACGCGCATCATATGGTGCCAATCTACATGGCCATAAAACGGCGCCAAATGCTCATCCGCAAGTCCGTGATTGTCCGCAATATGCGTCGATTTCAAACGCGATCCAATTTTGCGCAGCTCGGCAGCCTGGTCTCTTACGCTGAGATTGGCATGTCCGAAATCCCAGCATACGCCCACGTTCGGACGATTCAAAGCATCCACTAGTTCGGCAAGGTCTTCCCCATTGCATGCAAATACATAATTTTCGTCCCACTGTACCATGTTTTCAAGAGAAATTCCGTAACCCATCTTTTGCGCCTCATCCAGGATCGGACCAAAGAAATCCAGGTTGGCTTGCACATATTGCTGCCTCGAGTAATCCGGCCGATGCTGATGCAAGGGATGAGCGACTGCCCATTCTGCTCCAAGCACACCCGAGCAAACGATTGAACGATGCAGCAGCTCTTGTTCCCAGGCATGATCGGTAACCGAAGGGTCTTTCGGATCGTACATATGCAGGTGCGTTTGCGAGAACGTGACGCCCAGCTCATCAGCGAATTTCTTGAAGTTTACAATGTACTCGTACCAGTCGTCTTGGGCAATCGGACGGCCTGGTCTGCCTTGATCGCAGAAGTTAAAGTCAAATACCTTAAAACCCGCTTCCAAGCCTTGCTCCAGACAGCTTTCTGGGGAAATAACGCCAAAATCGAAATATACTCTGTCCAATAAGTTTGTTGACGTGGATAAACGCATGATGGAGTCCTCCTTTATTTTGACAAAAAAAGATGCGTACCGGACAGCACTTACCGGGTACGCATCCATTATCAAAAATATCGTCGACTCGAACAACCTTGAAAATCAATGTTCAATCACCATAATTATTCAATCTGCGCTGCTAAGCGGGAGATTGACCCGAATCTTCGTCCCTTCCCCTGGCTTAGACGTCATGCGAACCCCGTATTTTTCACCGTAATACAGCTTCAATCGATGGTGGACACTTGCAAGACCAAAGTGCTTTTTATTTACATTAATATCATATTGCTGCACATAATGGATCAATGCATTCAGCTCCCTCTCTTCCATTCCAATTCCGTCGTCTTCAACAACAAATGACAGCTCATCCCCGTCGATATCCCCCCGAATCGTAATATGTCCCTGCTTTCTGCCCTTGAACCCGTGCTTAAAGCAGTTCTCTGCAAGCGGCTGGAGAATAAACGACGGTACGTTCAACTGCTGGATCTCTTCTTGGAATTCGATATGAAACGAGATCAGATCGTCCTTCAAGAACGATTCCAGCTTACAATACGAGACTAATTCAGCCGACATGTCCGAGACGAGCATAAACTCTTTGTTTGCATGAAGGGTATGATGCAGAAAGGTCGAGAAATCCTGAATGACGTCGGTCACTTTCGTATAATCTTTAAACTTCATCGTCCACGTAATCGAGTCTAAAATATTGTAAATGAAATGCGGATTAATGCTATTGCGGTAGACGCGCAGCTGTGTTTCTTTTTTATACAAATCAGCCTTATAGACCTCGTCTATCAACTGATCGATCCGCTGAACCATCTCATCCAGGCTTTGGAACAAGAAGGAAAATTCATCTTTGCGTTCCGTCTTAAATCGGACCTTCTCATTGCTGTTCTTACGATACTTCCTGATCATCGCAGACAACAGATAAATCGGGGCCGTGAGATGGTCCAGCACCCGATACAGGAAGATCAGCATCACAACAAAAAATAGCAGGGCAACGATGAGCAGCATATGTCGAATCTCGTACACGCCAGAGAACACTTCTTTCTCCAGCAGCAGCTTGTTATATTTCCAGCCGTTTGTATCGGACTCACCGCTAATCACGATATAGGACCGATCGTCTATGACAACCCTTCCCCCTGGCCGTACGTCTTGAATCTTCTCCATCACGGCTGCTGGATCATCGCTGCCGCTAGTTGCGACAACCTGATTGTGCCGGTCGCTAATGATCTGAATCGAATTCGGATACACCTTATCTTTCACTACGATTTCTTTAAACGAATATTGAAGTATATTCACCGAAAGCAATGCCACAGGTTCTTCAAAATAATTCCGTTTCATTTGCCCGGCAAGCGATACGAAAGCAGCATCTCCTGTTGACAGATCCCGAGTATGGATCAGTCCGGGGTGCTTCAGTTCTTCCTCCGAGAATCCTTCGATCCAGAAGTCCGCTTTATGCCTCACAATGCTGGAATCATCAGTAGAGATAATGACACTGTTGCGAATATCTTTTAAATAAATGGAATGCACCTGGTAATTCGTCGAAAACAAGACCTTGTCCAGCATCGTTAATATGCGATGATAATTCACCTCTTCTGGCGCTTTGGACAATTCTCTAATGATATCCTCATCAAAGGCAATGGTGTAGTAGGCTAAATCCAAGTAATTAAACTGTTCTTCAATCTGCTTAATAGCAAAATTTATTTCCAAATTAGCGTTTTGAATCGCCTGTTTCTGCAAATCCGATTCGATAATGCGATAGACAATGCTTCCTGAAATCACCATCGCGATGGTGAAGAACGCAATAATGGTAAAGTAGGTTTTCCATTTAATTGTATGGAACACAGGCACTCCTTACTACTAAATCACGTTAAGTATATGTTTATTTTGATATTCTTTCGGCGTCTTCCCGACGTGCTTTTTGAATAAAACGTAAAAGTTTTTCTGTTCTAGCCCGACACGCGTACAGATCTCGCTTATTTTGGCGTGCGGTGAGGATAACAGCTTCTTCGCCAGTTCAATTCGATACAGATTCATATATTCCGTATAGCCAACCTGATAATCCTCTTTAAAAGCTTTGCTCAAATAGACATAGCTTGTATTTAATTCACTGGCGATTGATTTTAGACTCATCCCCACCTCTTCAATATGCTCCAAGGAATAGGACAGGGCCAGCTTGACAATCGGCCGGATTTTTTGGGATTTATGTTTCTTTACCTCGTCTGATATTAACTTCAGTTTGTCCTTCATATAGCTTCTAAGCTCGGCAAGACAAGTAATCAGTTCGAGCTCTGCCAATACATGTTCCGGCGCTAATGTGTCGGCATGGATCGACAGCTCTGTCGTTAATCTGGAGATGCTGTCGCTGCATTGATTGATCATATGCGTAATGTTGCTGTTGACGGCTTTCCACTTCGCTAACATCGTATTGATGTATGTTTCCGCCTCATCGTCCCATTCCGCTTCCACGCACTTAATCAAATACGACGTATCCATATAAAGGGTGTGATCCTTCTTCTTCTCTACATAAAGGTCTTCATCGATTCGTTCATAGAACGTAATCATGTCCAGGCTATGCAGAAAACCATAACGATAAGCATGGAGCGCGCTTGTATACGATTCCTTCAATTGGGCGGGATGATGCACTTGAATGCCTACGCCAATTCGAATCTTCTTGCTGAATTTAAAGATATGGTAAAGGTTCTCGAAATAGCGCTTATCCAGCTTCTTATCGTCAAATATAATCCCTGCAAGCAAGGTCCCGCATTGCAGCAGCATGATTTTCTTCCCGGATCTTATGATCTCTTCCTTTAATTTGGGCATCGAGATCCGCTCTCCATATCCACGAATAACAAACATGGTCGCCCGAGTAAAATCCAGCTTATTTTGCAGCGTCTCAAAGGCTTGCTCCAGCATGGATGGATCAACGGCTCTGTTCATCAAATGGGCTTCCAGCGTTGTTGAAAGCTCCTGCAGCGTCATGAGTGAAGCGAGTGCGTGCGCTTCGCGATCTTTCATGATTTGATGCGTGGCATCAGCCACACGGTCCAGCAGCTCCTTATCTGCGATCGGCTTAAGCACATAAGAAAAAACACCATACTGAATCGCTTGATGAGCATAAGAAAAACGCTCATAAGCGCTAATAATGATGATTTTAACCGCGGGCATATGCTCGTGAATAAATGCCGAAAGCTCCATCCCCGTCCCGTTTTCCATCTCGATATCCGTAATGACAATATGAGCGTTATTGTGACGCAAGAACTCGATTGCTGCCTGCCCGCTGTCAAAGGCTCCAATTACGCGTGCGTTTATAGAGGTCCAATCAATCAACTGAACAAGGCCTTCGCGAGTAATCTTCTTATCTTCCACAATTACAACCTCAAACATTACATACGCCTCCGATTAAATCCACTGATATGAACGTTGACAGAAAGATCCCTTCACTCCTGTCTGCTGCTTGTTCCTATCAAACCATACCTTTGTTATCGCAGTGTTACTTTTAGGTCAACATTCAAGTCGGTTGATTTTCAGGATATTACGCTAATGTTTTGGATTGTGAGCGCAAATTGCAATTTGTTAAGCTTCAAGTGAAGTTACGGGAAGCAACGCCCCATCAGAAAGGAGAATGGAAGTTATTCGTACAAGCAACTCAGCGGTATCCGGTCCAACGCTTTCGAGAACGGCTTCGATCCTTCGAAGCATCAGCAAACAACGTCAGTTATTTTTCATTCTTGTGATTCCGCTAGCTGTTTACTTGCTGTTTGAGTATTTGCCTATGCTTAAGCTGCGCTGGGCATTTACCAATTTCGGAGAAGTACCGCAGTCACAGGTTTCCTATGTTGGTTTGAATAATTTCATTCGATTAATCCACTCGGCATCTTTCATGAATGCATTCAAGAATACGCTCATTATTAGCGCTATGAAGCTGGTATTCGGTTTCCCGATTCCGATCATAATCGCGCTCATGCTGAATGAAATTAATGCGAGGCTGTTCAAGAAAACAGTACAGACCATTATCTACTTCCCTCACTTCTTCTCTTGGGTTGTAATCGGAAGTATTTGGTTCCTGATCTTGGCTCCCCAAAACAGTGTAAACTCACAAATCGCCACACTGACGGGAGTAGAACCGGTCTACTGGTTCGCAAGCAAAGAACATATTCGGGAATTGCTAGTATTAACGGATATATGGGCGGGGGCCGGCTACGCAGCTATTGTTTATCTTGCTGCCATAACTTCCGTTGATCCGACGCTGTATGAAGCCGCCAAAGTGGATGGAGCGGGGAAGATATCGCAAATCTGGCATATTACGCTCGCTTCCATTCGTCCTACAATCGTCATTATGCTGATCTTTGAGCTCGGTAAAATTCTGAACATCTTCGACCAAGTGCTCATCATGGCAGCGCCAGTCGTGTATGAAACAGCCGATGTTATTCAAACCTATGCCTACCGCACGGGGATCAGTGAAATGAAGATCGGTTACGGTATGGCGGTCAGCATCTTTAAGGCCGCAATTGGCTTCACGCTCGTATTGATTACGAATAGATTCGCAAGAAAAATCAACGATGAAGGTGTATTTTAGCAAGAAAGGAGCGTTTCGTCATTGCCAACTAAACAGACTCTTGAGGATAAGACTGTAACAACCCTATCCTTCCTCGCGATGGGATTATTCTCCTTAAGTGTGCTGCTGCCGATTCTGTATATTATTCAGCTCACTTTTTCAACCTCTTCCGATGCGTCATTCCGCATCCTTCCTAGAGGGTTTACGCTAGATCACTATAAGTATGTGCTGGAAAACGAGCTCATTCAGAGACCTTTTCTAAACTCCTTGTTCGTAACCGCATGCAGCGTGGTTGTATCGATGGTCTTGACCATTGGCATTGCTTATCCGCTATCCAGGAAAGAGCTGATCGGAAGAAAATATTTGAATTTCATAGTCGTCCTGCCAATGCTGCTTAGCTTAGGCTTTCTGCCAAAATATTTACTCGTCAAAGACTTGGGTATGCTGGATTCGTATGCATCGCTCATTTTCCCTGCAGCCTTGAACACGTTCAACATCCTGATCATGCGGAACTTCTTGGAGAACATTCCAGCATCCCTAGTTGAAAGTGCCCGCATCGACGGTTGTTCCGAACTCAAAATATTGTTCAAAATCGTTCTTCCTCTATCTACTGCTGCTCTGGCAACGGTTGGACTATTTTACATGGTAGGTTCATGGAACAGCTACTTGGAGGTCATCCTTTATATCAATGAGCCTTCCATGCACACCTTACAGGTTGTGCTGCGCACGCTTGTCATGGAAACGCCTATGGATTCGAGCAGTACGGAGCAGATGCTGTTGAAGAACATTCAGTACACGACCATTGTGGTTGCATTAATCCCCATTATGATAGTGTATCCATTTCTGCAAAAATATTTTGTAAAAGGTGTATTGATTGGCTCCATAAAGGGCTGATACAAATAAACGACAAAGGTGGAGAAGACTTGAAACAAATCAAGAGTAAGCTCGCAATTCTGTTATCCTGCACAACGCTATTATCCGCATGCGGTTCCGTCAATTCATCAGAGAAGCCTGCAGCAGACAACGCCGCGGAGGAAGTAAAGCTCACTTCCATCTCTTTCTTAACCAAAGACTATTATAAAGATCCGGAAGTCGCGCAGATGCTGTCTGATCAGTTCAAGAGCAAAACAAACATTGCGCTTGAAATCAAGCATATTCCGCAAAATAACTGGGAGGACAAAGTTACGGCTTCCTTCGTATCGGGCGATATGCCGGATATCGCTCGCTTGCCGGCTAACCCTTACCCTTATGTAAAGCAAGATTTCCTCGTGCCGCTAGATGATTTTATTCAGAACAATGCAAAAGTAAAAGCCATTCTCGATGCGAATCCGAATGTTGTCGAGCCATTCAAGTTCTTCGGAAAAACATATGGCATCTCGGTTACGAATCAGAAATACATGAGCATGTGGCTGCGGTCCGATTGGCTGAACAAACTCGGCGTGCAACAGCCGAAAACGATGGATGAACTCGTTCAAATTCTTACTAAATTCCGTGACGGCGATCTCGATAACAACGGGAAAGACGATACGATTCCGCTGACTCTCTCGGCTGTATTGAAGGATCAGGATATGTTCGCTGCTTATTTCAACACGCGCAATGAGATTTATATGAAAGACGGCAAAGCGGTCGTGCCTTTCCTTACTCCCGAATACAAGGAATATCTCGATTTCATGAAAAAGCTCTACAGCGAGCGCTTGATTGATCTTGAAATGCCAACCAATACGAGCTACGGCGCGGTCAGAACCAAGTTTATGAACGGCGAAGCCGGCGGCATTATTATGTGGGACGATGTTTATGACACGCTTAAAGAAGGACTGGACAAAAACTTTAAAGACGCAAATCTTGAATTTATCAAACCGTTCGAAGGCGATAAGGGCGTATTCGGACTTTCCTACTACGAAGCCGACTCCCCAATCGGGATCACAAAAGCAAGCGAACATCCGAAAGAAACATTCGACGCTTTCTTCACTTGGCTGCTGACAGACCCGCAGGCCGTTATTTCCACTAGCCGCGGCATAGAAGGCTATCACTATAAACTGGTTGACGGCAAGCTCCTTCCAATTGAAGATAAAGGAGGCGTTGGCTTCCGTGGACAATCCTTCCCGCCACTGGATCGGAACTTTAAATACCCGTTCACATTCGACGAAGAAACGCAAGGTGAATATGACAGCATTATCGAAATCGCAAAGCTTGGCGAATCTTACAAAGATAAAGTGGCAACAGATCTGCCATCCAGTGAGTTTGCGCTCTATAGCAACGTTGTAGACGACCTGAAAACAAAAGTAACGGAGCAGTTTCACAACTATGTCATTGGCAATCTTGACTACGATAGCTACGTAAAAAACTTTACAGCCTATGCGAAGGAAATCAACCTTCAAGCTGCCATTGACGAAATCAATAAGTAAACGGAGTGGGAAGGACGGCTGATTGAAACAAGCCGTCCTTCCCATCTTCTTTCTACACATGGAGGCGAGAAGCAGTATGCTAAAAGAACTCATTTATGAGGTAACCAATACAGGTCAGATACGAACAAAATCATTTCCCGTGCGTTCCTTAAAACAATTCGCCCCCTTTCTCCGTTATGAGCAGCGAGCGAAATGGGCTGCGATCGATGAGCGAATCCGAAATCTCGTTCTAAGACAGGCAGAACCGTACAAAAACTTCGCATACCCCATGCTTAAAGCAACCGACTATAGAGAGTATTACCTGAGCGGCGATCGAGCGATCTATGAAACGCCGTACTTTGCCCGCCGACATGCGCTTGCTGCGTTGACGCTCGCAGAATGCTTCATTGGCGACGGCTCCTATCTGGACGATATTATAAATGGCATTTGGTGCATCTGTGAGGAAAGCTCTTGGGTGGTCTCTGCGCATAATTTCATCTATGAGCCTGAACCTGTTAATGGTGAACGAACACTGCCCGATATGGATATCCCTACACTCGATATCTTTGCCGGCGAGACCGGGATGACGCTTGCGCTGGTCTTTTACCTGCTTAAAGATCGTCTCGATCAGATCGAGCCGCTCGTTTGCCGCCGCATAAAGCGAGAGCTCAAACGCCGCATTATCGATCCTTTTTTAACGCGCTATGATTACTGGTGGATGGGCTACAGTGATCGGCGAGATATGAATAACTGGAATCCCTGGTGCGTCGTAAACAGCCTGACCTGCATTCTATTTTGTGAAGAAGACGATGATCTTAGAAAAAGAGGCATTGTCCGCGCTATGGATATGCTGGACTATTACCTGCAAGGCATTGACGAAGACGGCGGCATCGATGAGGGAGCCACCTATTGGGGAAGATCCTGCGGCATGCTGCTTGAAGGATTGTCTTTAGTCGATTATGCAACGAACGGTACGATTCAAACCTATCAGGAGCCTAAGCTCCGCAACTTCACCGATTACATTCGCAAGCTTTATATAGGTAAAGATTATGTCGTCAATTTTGCTGACGGCAGTGCCAGATGCAATCCAGCTGCCGAGATCATCTACACCGCTGGCATGCGGATGAACGATGCGCGTCTTGCAGGCTTTGGGGCATTTTGCTTCAACTATCAACTGGAACAGAACATTTTCCCGACACAATCCCTCTCAAGAGCTATGGCTTCGATCGGCAATGCGGAACACCTATTGCTTAAAGCACAGTCCGTTCAATTTGAAAGGGAAACATTCATCGAGAGCTTGGGGATTATGGTCGCACGGGAATCTGAACAGGCGGATAAAGGGCTGTTCCTATGTGTGAAGGCCGGAAGCAATGGGGACAGTCATAATCATAACGATGTTGGGCATTATGTCGTTTTTTATAATGCCCGTCCGATCCTCATAGATATCGGGGTAGAAGTTTATAGCCGAGAGTTTTTCGGACCAAACCGCTATGATATTTGGACAATGAAGTCGCAATATCATAATCTGCCAACCATCAATGGTGTGACGCAGCATGCAGGAGCCGAGTATCGTGCTGAGCAGGTAGACTATCATGCAACTGCGCATATAGCCAGTCTTTCGATGGACATTAGCAAGGCTTACCTGGCAGAAGCTAATATGAAACACTACAATCGCCATGTATCGCTCGACCGTACGAGACAACACATCATCATTCATGATCAATATGAGCTAATTCAGAATCATAGTTTGACGCATCATTTGATCACGCCTTGCGAAGTCAAGCTTACGGAGGAAGGCTTGTTGTTCTTATCGGATGATGATCGGGTAAAAATGAAATTCGATACGAGCAATTTCGCCGTTCGGTTCGAAGAAATCCCGTTAACGGACAGTAAACTCGTATCCAGCTGGGGCAGCAAAATCTATCGCATCGTGCTGGAACAGAAGCAGGTTCCAAAAAGCGGAGATATATGGTTTGCGATTGCAAAGGCCGATGACTCGGCATTATAGATCATGCTTTTCTTCAATACCTCTTTGTAAGAAGGCGAATTAAAAAATACCGTCTGCTTGCGATATCGCTCGCTAGCAGACGGTATTTCTTCGTATTGCAACGTTACGCTAAAGCGCCATGCCGGCGCAAAACCTCGAAAACATCCTTGGACCCCGATGCCACCTGGGGAACCGCCGAACCAGCCTTAATCAGTGCTTCCACAACCGCGGCATGGGCGCCTTTACGGCTGGTCGGACAATGCAGGGAGCCGTGGATCGCGCTGTTCAGCGGCATTCCGCCATAAGCGTTGGTCGCCGTCAGGGAAGCGCCGTGCGCGATAAGCACGCGGACCGTTTCGATATGTCCGAACCATGCCGCGAAATGAAGCGCGGTTCCAGGCTCCTTCTTGGCCGTTATGTCAAATCCGGTCTCCAGCATCAGGTTTACGGATTCGGCTTTATTCATCTCCGCAAATTCAAGCAGCATCAACCGGTCTTTGCGGGACATCGACGCAAGAAGGCCGGGTTCTTGCCTGAGTATTTCGCGGACCGCGATTTCGCCCGAAACTGCATATGCGCCGAACAACTCGTCTATGCGCTCGGCCTTGGCAGCGGCTCCGTGAATCCGCAGCATGTCGGCAATGTCCGTTCTTCCATAACGTACAGCCATCTGATAAACGGTCTTGCCGTCCGCCCCCGCTGCGTTAACATCGGCCCCATATTGAATGAGAAGCTCAATGATGGAGGCTGACCGACCGCGAAAGATAGCCCAATAAAGCGGCGGTCCAAGGGTGCCAAGCGTCAGATTCGGATCCGTCCCGTTCTCCAGAAACAGCCTCACGCCAAAATAATCCTCGAAATCGAGCTTACGCATAAGCGCAGGCGTCGCATTCGCATCAACTCCGTACTCGAACAGCAAGGTCAGGCATTCATGACTTGGCCATTCCGCCGCATGGTACAGCGACTCTCCATCATTGGGGTCGGCTCCCGCCTCCAGCAATATCTTGCCTACGGCTGCGTTGCCCGCTTGCCCTACCGCACCATATAAGGCGCTGAGCCGGCGTTCATGCGGATCGTCCTTTTGCGGGAGCGAAGCGTTGACGTCCGCGCCGTGCGCAATCAGCAGCCTAGCCGTCTGGACGAAGTGCTCCGTATACTGGGGATTGCTCAAAAAGCAAGAGAAGGCTAAGTACAACAGCGGCTCCCCGTTCGCCGGACCGCCCGGCTTCGCGGCAAGAGCGGCATCCCCCTGCAGCAGCAGACGAACGCTCTCCGCATCCCCAAGCGCCGCAGCCGCATGGATGCTCCTGCGGGGAATCTCCTTGTCCGCCGCCAATACCGCCCTTGCTTTGTCCTCGTTTCCGTTTACGGCCGCCGTCAGAAACTCATCCTGCCAATCCTTATTCGTTTCCAACTCAATCACCTCAATGATCGTTTTCAGATTTTCCGCATAGCCGTCCTGTTCTTGCCCGGCAATCCGTTCCGCTCCCTTAATGGCATTAACGACCCTCTGCATATGAGCGATTTTCTCTTCCATCCACTCCCGCTGCATGGCAAGCATCGAAGCGGCGTTCACCGACCGAAGCTCCAGAATGCCCTTGATCTGCTCCAGCGGGAATCCGATAAACTTCAAGGTTATAATTTGCTGCAGCCGCGCCAGATCATCGTCCGAATATAATCGCTGTCCCGCCTCGGACATCTCGGCCGGCTTCAATAATCCGATCCGGTCATAGTAGCGCAGCGTCCGCGTGGTAACACCGGACATTGCCGCGAATTGTCCCGTCCGGTAATACGAAGAGCTCATGATTCGACCTGCCTCCTTATTCGCTTGAGTATCACGATAGTCATCGTAACAGATGACGTAACGTCAAAGGCAAGCCTAAGCCAAAATCCGGTCAAGCTCCTGTTCGCATTCGGCGGCCGTGCGCCATTTGCTCTCCAGCAAACCTTGCACAAAAGCTTTTACCGCCGGCTCAAGCGCCAGCTCCTCCTCCCAGCCCCGCTCCTCCTGCCCTTCAAGCGGCTTGTAGCCTGCGTACATCAGAAACAAGAAGAGATGGCCAAGCCCGTACAAGTCGCTTGCCGGCTCGGGAACGCGCATCCGATGCTTCACGGCGCCCCAGCTGTCCGCAAACCCGATCGGCTCCCCTTCTGCCGCCGCTTCTCCAATTCGGCAGGCTAAGCCGACATCGATCAAATAAATGCGGTCGCCGCTAGCAAGCACATTGGGGATACGCACATCCCGGTGCACATAGCCGGCTTCATGCATATGTCTAATAGGCCGCAGCAATTGCCGGACAAGGTAAAGCGCCTCCTGCTGGGTGAACATCCGCCCCTGCTCCATAATCGCATGCTCGAGGTTATCGCCCTCGACAAGCTCCATGACGAGCACTTCCTCTTTCCGATGCGCGGCATAGTCCAGCCACTTCGGAATTTGCGGATGATCCAACCTTTGCAGCATATCGCTCTCCCGCTTCAGCATTTCTCTAGCGAGGCCTCGCTTGCTTGGCTTTCCCCGCTTCATGAGTACCGGCAATCCGCTCGACAGATCGATGCAGCGATAGGCTTGGCCGTAGCTTCCCATGCCAAGGAACCGTTCGACCCGGTACTTGCCCGCGTAAACCGCCCCCTGCCGGAGGGGATAATCCACCCAATTCTGCCACCGCTGCCGAAACCTTGTACCCAGCATTCCAATCCCTCCCTGCCTTCAACATACGGCCTTCGCAGCGTCGCGGTTTCTTTTTCACGAAGCCTGAAAATGGGTAGAATATAATGAAACCTTATTTTTGGAGCCGCGTACTATTGTATTAGACTAAGCGCTTTCACACGTAGGAAGCCTAACTAATCTGAGGAGGCCCTGTTTATGATAAGACACCTTCTGCAACGGCTCTTCCACTCTTTGCTTGGCCGCAAGCACCACGGACACGGTTATCAAGGCCACTATGGCCATAGCAGCAGCGATTATAAGAAAGGCAACTATTACCCGCCGCATCATTCCAATTACGGCCATGGGCACTATAAGAAGAAGCATGGCAGCTTCAGCAGCTAAGCAACCATAAAAACCCGACCATTACCGGTCGGGTTTATTTGTTGCCTTCAATATAGCAATTCGACTTTAATCTCTTTCTGCCTTCGGCAAACCGATATGTCCGCCGCAATGCGGTTATTCACCGAAACTTCCATATCGTCGTAGATGTGAACTTCCAGCACCGGATCGTACAAGTCGACCGGAGTGAGCGTGAACTGCTCGCAGAATCGGCCCTCTTCATCCGGGGCGTATACTAAGTTGCCATCGTATCGTTTACCGTGAAGCTCTCCGATGAGTTCCGCTTTCCAACGCGAGAAAAAACTAGATTTGGAGCTGTAATACACCATCCCGATGTCACCGTCATCGTAATTGATCTTCTCATATTTCACTTCACTCACCCTTTCAAGCTATTTTCCTCTATTATTGACGGATTAATAGCCATGTATTCGGGCAAAAGCAAACCCGGCCCTCGCAGGGACCGGGTCTTCGTCCTATTAATCTCGCAACAACGCATTCGCGATCAGCAAATCGAACTTGCGGACATCTACGCCTCGCTGCAGCTTCACTTTGATATGGCCGGCCCGGGTCCACAGCTCAACCTCCGCATTGAAGTCAAGCAAGCCTCCGGCATTTTCCGTAGACCACATATTGATCGAAGAATAAGGCAGGGAGTAGATCTCTACCTTTTTGCCCGTCAAGCCTTGCGCATCTCGAACGATCAGCCGCTTATTGGTGAAGATAGCCGTATCCCGAAAGGTTTTATAGGCCGCTACCGCCGTTTCTCCCGCCACGAGCAATGCGTTCACGTCTTGAGGGACGGGACATTCGGACACCAACGTCCATTCTAATATAGCCGCCATTCGCGCATAGCCTCCTTAAGCTGATTGTTGTTCAGTCTCCTGTTTGCGATCCAGTGTTCGGATTGCCGGGAGGAGCAGACCGAGAATTGCAATTCCGATAATCATTAGACCCGACAGCATGAACCACCGGTTCACACCGATTTGATCGGCAAAAGCACCGCCAATAACAAGACCGAGGGGCATCGCCAGCGCCATGACGCTCCCAAACAAGCCAAATACTCTTCCCAGGTATTCCGGTTGGATTTTTTCCTGAAATAGAGCAACCTGAATGCCATTATAGAATGGCCCGGATACCCCCATTAAGGCGCAGCAAGCCAGAAAAACGAGAAAGCCGGTTGCCGGCAATAGGCCAGCTATCAGCAGCGCGGCTCCCATGGCCAAGAGGGCGGCGACGATGGTGAGCGAACGGTTCTTGAAGCCTCCCCATTTGCCGAGCCATAAACCGCCGAGCAGCATGCCGACGGCAAAAATAACTTCCGCTGCCGACGCCTCTTTGATCGTGCCTCCGAAATAGTCCATCGTCATTAGAGGGAACAACGCGCTGATCGGCATAAAAGCAAAGATGAACAGACCGCCAATCCAAAGAAGTGCCACTAAGCCTTTGTGATGGCGAAGCGCCTTATAGCCTTCTTTCAGTTCCGCCGCAAAGCCGCTCTGCGTATCCGGCTTCTTGGCTTCCGGCCTTGGAATATGGACCATCGTGACCGCGCAGCAAGCCGCTGCGGCGCCAAGCGCATCAAGCGCAATCACCGCGTTCAAATCCCACATGGAATAGAGGAGGGCGGCGGCCGCCGGACTGATGATATAGCTGACCGATTGCACGGACTGGCTGTATCCGGCGCATTTGGCCAGCTGCTCCGCCGGTACGATCAGCGGCGTACTCGCATTCAGCGCGGTGGAATGGAATGCCGTACCGATACTGCGGACAAACAGCACAAGCATGATTACCCATACAGGCAGCTCCATATAGAACGCTACGACAGCCAATACCGCCGCGGCCGCCGCCACAAGGCCGTCAGCCAGCATCATCATGGTTTTGCGGCTCATGCGGTCTACCCATACGCCGATCATCGGGCCGCCGAGCGCCTGAGGAAGAAAGCCGGCAAGCGTCGCCATGGAAAGCACCATGGCTGAGCCTGTTTGGGCCGTCAGGTACCAGATGAGGGCCATTTGAAGAATGGCGCTCGTTATAATCGATATGGCCTGGCCCGCCCAGATGGTAAAGAACGGACGCTGCCAGTTTGTTTGATGTTGATTCATATTTATTATCTCCCCGCATTTTTTATTGGTCGTTTATTGATTTTCGGCAATAAAAAATGCAGGCCTCGGTCCATATTAATGGGCTAAGGTCTGCATTACCAACGAATAGGCATGGGGAAATAAAGGTATAGCAAAAGGAGGCCTGCTATTCCTGCTTCATCTATCCATGTTTGATCCCATTTCGAAAATAAGCACAACAAAAAAGCCCATGAAAATATGGAAAAGCCGCTTTTTTATTGCCTACTTATCTCCAGCGAATGGAATGCATGGATAGACAAACCTCCTTTGAAAACATCCAGATTCTTTATCATCCTATCATCATGGCATTTTGAATTCAAGACCTGCCGTAAAGCTGCCAGCGATTTCCGTGAAGCTGAAATTGACGGATGATTGATAGGTTCCGGTGTCTTTCACGCGAACCAGAATTGGAACCGGCGTATGGCCAGGCGGCGCATAGACGGCTGTTACCCGATAGGTGCCGACCGGGAGGTCGATCCCCAATTCCTCATAGGATTTCTTAATAGCAGCCCCCTCGTTGCCCGAGTTAATCGGAGTAAGGGTAAGGATCACATTTTTCTCGTAATCCCAATAGCCGTTATCAAATGCATCCTGGATATCCCAATACAAGGCCAAGGTTCCTCCCTTGCTTGATTCGGATGGACCTGGAGCCGGTGTTTCCGTACCGGGATTGGTGGAGCCGGATTGTCCGGACGGCGCTTGCCTCTTGACCTCGATCTCCGCCCTTTCGATGCCGGGAACGAACTCGCTGAACGTAAATACGGTTGATGCCATGTATTCCTTCGTATAGCGTACCCGAACTAGTGCTGGCTGCGGCACTTCACCCTCTGGCGCGTACTGGGCCGTTATCTTGTAGGTGCCAGCGGCAGAAAGCTCCTGCAATCCAAAGCCGCCCGGGAAGTTGTAGCCGCGCTTGGTGATCGGCTTTCCTTCCTTGCCGCCAACGATCGGGGTAACCGTCAACATAATATCCGATTCGCTGAAGTAATCGCCGATGTCCGAGTATACATACAGCTCGCCGATACTCGTTTCAGGATTCATGACGAAATTTCGGATGGCGCCGGTGTTTCCGGCAAATGGTTTATCCGTAACGGATTCCAAGTCGATCCGCAGCACCTTGCTGCCGGATTTAAGATTATAATAGCCGCCCATATTCCACGTGGTGGCAAGCAGCGGCAGTTCGATCCGGTAGTACCCTTGAGCATCCGTAACTACCGTAAGATTGCTGTTATAGATAAGCTGGTTATCGGCGAATACTTCCGCGCCTTCAACCGGTTTGCCGCTAGGGTCGACGACCCGTCCTTTTACCACATAGGGTTCAGCTTTCTCGCTGGTTCCGGAGCCGCCGGAGCCGATCGTAATGGTCGATACCGACCCTTTCGTCGTAAATGCGACCGTATTGCCGCTGTTCTCCGAGACGAATCGGAGCGGCACCATCGTGCTGTTCTTAATAATCTGAGGAGGAACGTCCAAGGTAACGATTTTCCCATTGACCTTTGCCTTATTGCTGCTCATCTTTAATTCAATCTTGAGGCCAGCCTTGGTGCCGGTCGCCTGCTGCAGGGAGCTGTTCCAATTCACTTGAAAGCCAAGGACTTCGAACAGCTTGCGGAAGGGAACCAGTACGCGTCCGTCTTTGATGACGGGCTGCGCGTGATCAAATTGAAGCTGCTTGCCGTTAAATACAACCCGCACCTCCGCAGCCGCATGCGCGGTTTGCTGCGTGAAGGACATGAACGCTAGAGCACCCATAACAATTGCCAAAAACATTGAAAGCCGTCTTTTTGCCAAACCGTATCTCTCCTCATTTCCATGTTAGATTTACGTCCCTATGTATATGAGCTTAGCTTGAGAACAGAATTTCCCGCAAGCTCTTTAGGGAAAATTTAACAAAACCACATCCTCATTCGGATGTGGTCTCGGCGGTGGTCATCGGTTGTTCTATATTCTATGATTTTGCAATAGAAATAGGACTAGAGTTGCTTCAATATCCAGTATTTAGGGTAATAATAACTAATAGTCTGTCTTGAGAGGAGTAATGATCATGTTCTTTCTATTCGCCTATGCCGGGGTGCTAAATATGATCGACGGATGGCTCACTTATATCGGGCTTAGCCAGGGGCTCATCGAAGAGTCGAATCCGCTCATGCGGAGCCTCTTTGAAGCCAACTCTCACTATCTGTGGGGATATAAGCTGGTGATCGGGATTCTGGCGATAGTTCTTGGTATCTTTTTTAAGCCTAAAAAGCCTTTTTTCTGGAGAATCGCGCTATCCTTCTGCTGTCTGCTCTATACGGGCATTATGGGTATTCATGCGTTCTGGCTGCTTCAAGTATAGGCCGGTTCCGGCCGCTAGCTTGCGGAAGAAGGAAGCAAAGGATTGCTCTTATTGGCCGGTTTCGGATATTCGACCCATGGCAGTCCGTTCTTTAATTCATCCATTTGCGATACATAGAAAGTGGATACCGTTACGGTAAATTTCATCCCGCTCCCGCCGGGTACTGCGCCGGCCGATTCTTGACCGCCGGTGAAGGAGAAGGAATCGATTTTGCTGACCCGCTGAAGCTCTTCCAGCTTCTTCACAAACTTCAGCATGTGACTGTAGTCCGGCGTGTTCACGCTTAAGCTGAACGTCAGCCTCTTAACCGCACTCGCATCGGGTGTCTGTTCCGCCTGTGGTTGCGCCTCTTGCGTCGTCCCCTGCGCTTCTTGGTTCCCGCCGGTGTCGGTTTGGACGTTTGCTGCTGCGGCAGCATTCGGATTCGCAAACAACGCAGCCGCATCTCCCTCGCTGATGCCAATGTTTTGCAGCTGGCTGCCCGACAACAATTCGACCTTCTCCAGATCAAGCAAATATTGATCGATTAACGGCTCCACCGGCAGCTTGCGCTGCAAGTTCAACGTGCTCTGCAGCTCGCCCTGCTGCTTGACCAACCGCTCGTCGACCGCTGCCAGCAGCTGCTTCTCCTGCTCCAATTGCTGCTTGGTTTGCTCAAGCTCCTTGCTGGGAGCGTGAATAACGAACGAGTAGGTCATGGCAAAAGCAACCCCAAGAAGCACAAAGAGGAGCGCCAGTGCCGCATTTCGTTTCTGTATACGTCCAACAGCCATTTATTTTCCCTGCCCTTCCATGTCCTTGAACGTCTGCTTATTCAGCGCAATCTGGAACGTCGTTGTGTATTTAGGCACTTGCTGCGCCGTGGATTCAACCGTCCCTTCGCTTCCTGCCGCAACCCCCGGGATGACCACGCCCTCCACCCAATCGGCGCGGTTCAGCTGGTTTAAGTACGCCGAGGTTTCTAGAAGCGTATCGAACTGCACCGTCATCGTGGCGGCCCCTTCACTGTATTGGTAATCCAGCACGAATCCCCGCTGCGGCAGCAGAGCCACGAGCCGATTGAGCACGGAGACCGCGGATACCGGCACTTGTTCCACCAATGGAATCATGGCGCTAAGGCCGCTCGCGGCGGAGCCGACGTTCCCTTGGACGATATTTTTCTCCTTCGCCGCATGGAGCTTCTTCGTCATATCGAGCTCTTGCTGAACGCGTTCCAAGCTATGAGTCACCGTGTAATATTGGATTCCGAGCCATGCCGGACCCAGAACCGCGCAGATCAGAAGAGCCGAAGCCGCCGCCTTGAAGGCATACCCGATCTTCTCGCGCCTCGGAAGCAGATTGATCTCCATTAATCTTGATGAGCTCATGCTTGTACCCCTTTCATGGCCAGACCCAGTGAGGCGTAATGACGGACCGGAAGCGCCATTCCTTTGGCTGTTTTCAGGCCGTGTTGATGCAAGGATTGCACGGGAACCTCCGTATTCGCCTGAATGCGTTCCTGTATCCCCGCAAGCTCGTAATGATCCCCTGTCAGCAGCATCTTCGTGATTTGATCCCTTCCCTGACTGAAGGTGTAGCGGTAATAGCTCATGACGCGTTCAATTTCCACGATCATATTGTTGATTTCCGCGATCAAGTAATCGGCATCGCCTGTCCAGATCAAGAACTCGTTGCCGAAATGATCCTTCTCCTTCTTCCATTCCCGGAGCGGTACGTTCATCTTCATCTGCCGCATGAACACCAGCTTGTTGTCTTTAAAAATACTTGCCGTGACATACTGGATGTCAAACTGCACGAGAAGCACACGGTCCGCCGCCTCTACCGTATCCAGCCGGTGAAACAGCCGGTATACCGCCAACGGGGAAACCTCCGCCGACACCGGTTCCAGCTTTAACGCCTTAAACAGCTTCGTGTAATCGTTCACTAAAGGCTCCGGCGCGGCATACAGCATGATATCCCTTTTCTTGTCATCGCGAGCCAGCGTAATGAGGTCGAAGACCGGCTGTTCGATCGGAATATGAATGCTGGTGCCCAGTTCCATGTAAATGTGGCTTTTCAGCTCGCGGTCCTCTACCTCCCCCGGAAGCTGCACGTTTCGTACAACGACCGCGGAATCGGGAAGCGTAAGCCGGATCTCCCTATGCTTGATGCCCCATTGCTTGACGCGCGGCTGCAGCAGCTGCTGCAGCTTATGTATGTCCATAATCTTCCCGTCGGCGATGAGCCCTTCCGGAAGGTAGCATTCGTCGAAAATTTTGATGGCGTCCACGTCCCGGCCTTCAAGAAACCGGATCACATGATCTTTGATCACCAAATTGGCAATGTCTTTCTTCTTTAATCCCCATTGAAAGCCCATTAGGAACACCCTCCATATGCCATCAAAAAGCGATAATAGTATAATACCAATGCAGAAACCGTTCGCCGAAGAAATATGCCGTCAACGTCCCCATCGCGATAGCGGGAGCAAAAGGCATCGGCTTGCCTACCCGCACCCTGCCTGCGATCATTCCGATGAGGCCCAAGATCGTTCCATAAAACGCAGCAATGACAAACGCGATCAAGACTAGCTTCCAGCCTAAAACCCAACCTAACACAGCAAAAAGCTTAATGTCCCCGCCGCCCATGCCTCCCTTGCTGAGGATGGCAATCAGCAGCAGCAACCCGAATCCGGCGGCGGCGCCTGCTAGCGGCTCCCACCAGGCAACTGCCGGTTGAACGAAGAAACGAAGAAGGATGAAGATCGTACCGAAGAAGAGCAGGATCTTATCCGGTATGAGCATGTAGGCAATGTCGGACACGGTGATAATGGTCAGCAACGAGATGAGCAGCCAAGCAATGGCTAATTCAGAGGACCATCCTAGGATGATCGGCGCTGCCACGAACAAAGCAGCGTTAACGAGCTCGATTAGCGGGTAGATCGGCGAGATGCGGTGGCCGCAGCCTTTGCATTTCCCCTTTAGGAAGAGGTAGGAAACGACTGGAATGAGCTCCCCTATCGTCAGCTTCCGTTGGCAATGACTGCAGTGCGAACCTGGACGGACAATTGATTCCTTCTTCGGAACCCGCAGGCCGACCACGTTGTAGAAGGAACCTGCAATAAGTCCGATCAAGAATGAATACGTGTAAAAGATGGCTGCCATTGGATCAGTCCTTTAAGGGAGGTGGGGGGACAACCCTCGGGGGAGGGTTGTCCTTTGACTTTCAAATTTATTAGTTAACTGCGCTGCGAGTAAGGTTAGCTTCCGCAATTGGATTACCGGCAGAAGGGCTGCCTGTTTGAACTCCACGGCCAGAAGAAGGAACTAATTTCACGTCATAGGTGAATTCAGTCGCTGGACTTGCAGCAAGGGATACCTTTACATACGATCCCGTAGGAACTGCACTTGTACTAACAACGTCTGCAGTTGGGGAATTATAGGTACCACCATCTGGATTCTTCAAGGCATCTAGATTGCCAGATGCACCTACGAGATAGTTAAGTGGAATATATACTTGACTGCCGTTACTTGGGCGAAGTGTAGCATCCCCTCCGGCAATTAACAATTTCGTGCTGTTAATCATTTGTACAGCATTTGCAACATGGGCGTCTTTCTTTGAGTTGTCAATGATTTTACCGATACTAGGTACTGCAATTGCAGAAACAATACCCAGAATAATTACAACAGCCAGCAGCTCAATCAGTGTCAAACCCTTTTGATTTTTCAGCAACCGTTTCAACATGTCTCATTTCTCCTTTTATAATTGTATTAATTTGTATAAGATCGACTTAGCGAGTAGCAGAATGATTAGTTAACCGCACTGCGAGTAAGGCTTGCCTCAGCAATTGGATTACCAGCAGAAGGGCTACCAGTTTGAATCCCACGGCCAGAAGAAGGAACTAATTTTACGTCATAGGTGAATTCAGTCGCTGGACTTGCAGCAAGGGATACCTTTACATACGATCCCGTAGGAACTGCGCTTGTACTAACAATGTCTGCAGCTGGGGAATTGTAGGTACCTCCATCTGGATTCTTCAAGGCTTCCAGGTTTCCAGATGCACCTACTAGGTAGTTAAGAGGAATATATACTTGACTGCCGTTACTTGGGCGAAGTGTAGCATCCCCTCCGGCAATCAACAATTTCGTGCTGTTAATCATTTGTACAGCATTTGCAACATGGGCGTCTTTCTTTGAGTTGTCAATGATTTTACCGATACTAGGTACTGCAATTGCAGAAACAATACCCAGAATAATTACAACAGCCAGCAGCTCGATCAGCGTCAAACCTTTTTGATTCTTCAACAACCGTTTCAACATGTCTCATTTCTCCCTTTATTATTATTTTTTATGTATTCTTTCTACTGCACGTGTTGATAGATATCAAACATCGGAACAACAATCGATAACACGATTACACCTACGACCCCTGCCATTATGACGACCATAATCGGCTCGATTAATGACTTTAATCGGTCAGCGGCCATGTCGACCTCGGTTTCATAGAAGTCGGCCACTTTGGAAAGCATGGTGTCTAATGAACCCGTCTGCTCGCCGATGCGAACCATCTGCGTGACAAGCGGAGGAAAAATCCAATGCTTGTTGAACGGCTCGCTCAGCATCCCCCCTCTCTCTAAAGATTGTTTGGACGTCTCCAGGACGTTTGCCATCACTTTGTTCAAGACAACCTTCTCCACGATCGTAATGGCTTGCAATATGGGTACAGAGCTAGAGACTAGAGAACTTAGCGTTCTTGCCATTCTAGCAATGGTTGCCTTCCGTATCAGCGCTCCGAATATAGGCATTTTCAACAGTGCATGATCCAAGTAATAAGAGCCTTGGGGATGTTTCTTCGCGATCACAATCGCAGCCACGCTCCCTGCAGCAAAGAGAAGGATCAGCCACCAAAAGCTTTGCATCCAATCGCTTGCTCCCATTACAAACTGCGTAATCTTCGGCAGCTCGGCATCAAAGTCCGCGAACATGGAAGCGAAGGTGGGCACGACGCTGGTCAGCAAATAGATCGCCGTACCTGCGCAAGCAATTGCCAGTATGATGGGATAGGCTAAGGCAGATTTGATTTTCTGTCGGGTAACGTGCTGTTTCTCGAAGGTTGCCGCGAGATTGTTCAAGGACTCGTCCAAGGTGCCGCTAAACTCGCTCGCCCGAATCATATTAATGAACAACACCGGAAATACTTTCGCATGCTTCTCCGCCGCATCGGAGAACGCCGTTCCCCCGCGGATGTCTTCCTCGACCTGCAGCAGCGCCTTCCTCAGTGCCTTACTCTCGGTCTGCTCGGCAAGGATTTTTGTGGAGTCTACGATGCTCACGCCGGCTTTAATTAACGTAGCGAACTGTCTGCAATAGGTGACGAAATGCTCCAGCTTCACCGGGTTCCCTATCGTGATATTGAGCTCTTTATTGAATAGATTGGTTTGCGCTTCCTGAAGGTGAGTAACGGCTATGCCCTTCTCCCTTAGCTTCAGGACGGCTTCCCTCCGGGACTCGCTGATTAACCTGCCTTTGGTTATCCTGCCGGTACGATGCCGGCCCACATATTGAAACTGCGCCATGGCTATACCGTCATCTCCCGCAAATAAGGTTCAGCGACTTCTCTGGACACGATGTAGTTCTGCATCAACTCGCGAAGCGACATTTCCAGGGTGTGCATCCCTAATGACCGGCTTGTTTGCATCACGTTAGGAATTTGATGCACCTTCTCGCTGCGGATCAGATTGGCCACGCCGGAAGTATTCACGAGAATTTCGGTAGCTGCCCGCCGCCCGGTGTGGTCGATGGTCGGCAACAGTCGCTGAGACAGTACGCCGATTAGTACGGAGGCGAGCTGGATGCGGATTTGCTGCTGCTGTCCCGGCGGGAAGACATCGATAATCCGGTCGATCGTGGACGGCGCATCCGTCGTATGCAAGGTGCCAAGCACCAGGTGTCCGGTTTCCGCCGCCGAAATGGCAGTCGATATGGTGTCCAAATCGCGCAATTCGCCGACGAGAATGACATCCGGGTCCTGCCGGAGCGCTGCCCGCAGCCCATTCGCGAAGCTTCGCGTATCCGCGCCGACTTCGCGCTGATCGATGATGCTTCGGTCATGCTTATGCAAATATTCGATCGGATCTTCGAGCGTGATCATGTGCTTTCGCGTGGTCTTGTTCATATAATCCAGCATCGATGCGAGCGTCGTAGACTTCCCGCTCCCCGTAGGGCCGGTTACCAAGAACAAGCCTTGCGGTTTCGTGCATACCTTGTGCAGGACATCGGGCATTCGAAGCTGCTCCAGCGAAGGAATGACGCTCGGAATGATCCGGATTGCCAAGCTGATATCTCTTCGCTGTGTGAAGACGTTAACGCGAAATCGGCTGATTTCCGGGATTGAGTAGGCCAAATCAATCTCGCCTTTTTCTTGAAACTGCTCCCACAGCTCGTCCGGGATCATGACTCGCGCTATCCCCTCCGTCTCCTGACTGGTGATCATTTGATCTCCGTGGTCCCGCAGATCGCCTTGAATCCGGAATATCGGCGGCGAGCCTGTGGTCAAGTGGATATCGGACGCTTTCTTATGAAAGGCCGTAAGTAACAGCTCATCAACCATCTCTTTCATCCGATCATCTCCTAATCCCCGATTGCCACTTGGAACACTTCTTCCGTGGTGGTCAACCCCTGGGTTACTTTCATCAGTCCATCGTCCATCAGAAAAATCGTTCCATTGCTCCTCGCATACTCCTGAATAGCCGAGAGCGAACTGTTGTCCATAATGAGCTTGCGTACGAAATCGTCGATCACCAAGACCTCATGGACGGCAATTCTCCCCTTATACCCGGTCATGTTGCAGTTTCCGCAGCCCTTTCCGCGAAAAATGCGTTCCACCTTCCGCCCGCGGGCGGTAAAGATCTCCGCTTCTCTGGCCGATGGCGGGTGAGGCTGACCGCAGTCGCGGCATACCCGGCGGACAAGCCTTTGAGAGACAATGCCGGCCAAAGACGCTGCTACGAGGAAAGGCTCAATCCCCATATCGATCAAGCGGGTGATCGTACTGACGGAATCGTTCGTGTGGAGAGTGCTGAGCACGAGATGGCCGGTCAAAGCTGCGCGCGTGGCGATTTCCGCCGTTTCGGTATCCCGGATTTCCCCGACCATCATGATGTTCGGATCCTGCCGCAGCATGGCCCGAAGACCTGCCGCGAAGGTTAAGCCTACATTGGCGTTGACCTGGACTTGAGAAATACCTTCCAGCTGGTATTCAACTGGATCCTCTACGGTGATGATATTGACTTTTTCGGTGTTAAGCCGGTTCAGTGCAGCGTACAGCGTCGAGGATTTCCCTGAACCTGTTGGCCCTGTAATGAGCACAATGCCGGTCGGACGTTCGATCATTTTCAGAAAGCGCCTGTAATTGTCCGGGTGAAAATCCATCTTGTCCAAATCCTTGACCGTGCTGTTCGCATCGAGAATCCGCATGACGACTTTCTCGCCATATATTGCAGGAAGCGTAGATACGCGAATATCGATGGGGTAACGCTCCAAGTTGAGCTTAATTCGCCCGTCCTGCGGGATGCGATGCTCAGTAATATTCAAGTTGGACATGATTTTAATGCGGGCGACGACCATGCTCTGCATCTGCTTGGGCAGCGTTTTATCCGTCACCATGGTACCGTCGATGCGGTATCGAATGACCACCTTCGATTCGTGCGGATCAATATGAATGTCGCTGGCTTTATGGGCGACGGCATTCATCAGGATCTGGTTGACCAGCTTCACAACCGGCGAATCATCCTCCAAAGCCTGTTCATCCCGCAGCTCTTGACTCGGCTGCGCATCCTCGAGCAGATGTTCCATCGTGTCGTCGTAGCCATAATATTTATTAAGTCCTCGAATGACGTCTTCTTTGGTGGCGAGAGCTCGCTCGATCTGATAGCCTGTGGCCATGCGCAGATCATCTACCGCGAAGAAATCCAGCGGGTCCACCATCGCGACATGGAGCTTGTTATTTTCGATTTTTAGCGGGAGGAGCAAATAGCGCTTGGCTAGCTGCTTGGGCACCAGACCCACTGCTTTTTTGTCGACAGCATATTGGTACAAGCCGACATACGGGATGCCCAGCTGCCGCTCGAGCGTACTCATCAACTGCCGCTCCGTAATGTAGCCATCTTGAATCAGGAGTTCGCCGATCCTTTGCGTATCTTTCTTGGCTCGCAGCGCTCGTTGTACTTGTTCCTCCGTAACCAATCCCGCTTCAACCAGCAGCTCTCCCAATTTTCTTCTTTGTTGTCTCAAGGTGCCTCACCCTCTTCGTCATCATTTCGCCACTACGGAAGTCTCCGCTCCCACTGCGATCCTGTGAACCGGTGCGTAATAATCCTCCGAGATCCATTCCTTTTTTACCACTTCATGCTTTGCATTCAATGTCTCCCGGTAAATCCGTACAAAAGCACCTGGGCTTCCTTCAGTGGCCTGGGCAGAACCAGTCTGTATAATCGTTCTTGGCATGATCGACTCTTGATCTTCTTTTACGATACGATATGTATCCACAGGGTCATGACTAGCCGCATACATATAGAGAACGCCGTCATAATACTCCATGTACAGCTTAACCGGTTCTTTCGCCGAATTACGAAGGACGAGGTCTGTTTCACCCGGGACCACTTTCGCTTCATAACCGAGCACGGCATAGGATGGAAGCGTTCTTCCTGTAAATCGCTCCACAATGTCCAGGCCGCCATCCAGCGCGACCGTATACAGGCCAGTGGCTAAAACATCCAAGCTTTCGCTCTTATCCGGTTGAAGCTGTTTATTCTTCATCGCGCCTAGCAGCGAGAAAGCCTGTCCAGGTGCCAGCTCGGTTCCATTTAACTGCTTGGTCCAGTTCTCCAATACACGAGCCTGATCCACGTAGGCGATGGCTGTTTGAGCAACCAGCTTTCCATTAAACGCTGCAGACAGCTCTAATAGATTTCTGAGATAGTCTTCCTGTTCACGAATGTCCGTGCCCTCTGCAAGCAAACCGCTGATGACGTCCTGCGTTCGCTTGAATTCGCTAAGCTGAAAAGCGTCTACCTCCTGAAGCCGTTTCGAGTTCTCCTCCATTTTCTTCTTCACTTCAGGAGAGGCCGTATCGTAATTGGCTCCGCCATTGCCGACTTTGTCCGCCATGCCAATGGTTGAAATACTGAGCGATAAACATGTGCATACCGCCACTGCCGAAAGCGCTTTCTTTAGTCTCATTGACCGTATACCGCCCTTCCATACTCCGTTATTTATATTTGATTACGCTGTAGCCATTCGTTCCTTGTATATCCGATGCTGCATTCATGATTAGGAGTTCCGATTGAATATGGTAGCTTTGTGTAGAGGTTTGTCCGGTAATATCGAAGTTTAACAGCTTAGGGTTTGTCGCATTTTTGGAAAATACGATAGTGAACGATCTGGATCCGCTCATATCCTTGACAATTTGACCCGTTGAGAAACTGTTCGTAGAGGTGTTGTATACGATATGTTTAATGGAGTGGTCCGTGTTGTCGACACAGATGTAGTTGTAGCCGTTTTGAAGCGTTGTGGGGCATTGATTCACCGATTCCATGCTGGCCTCTGCTGCATATCGGAGCGTCTTTGTTACGGCAAGTGAGGCAAGCTGGACTTGATCCTGCAGGCTGCTTCGCGATTGGCCCTGACCATACGACTTCATGCCAAACGTAAGAAGCGGATAAGCAAGTGATAAAAGCAGGACTAGGATCATCACTGCGGCGAGCATTTCCATTAACGTTAACCCTCGCTGGTTGAAATAGTTGCGGATCATATATGCCTCCCTCCTTTATGTCGCGCGGGCTGGCGCACGCTTAATTGGGGACGAACTCAGTAAGTACCTGGCCTCCTTGGATGACGCTTGTTACCAAATTGCCGGGGATGTTGATTTCTGGAAGCCCTCCGGATATCCCATACTTAATTAGAGGCGCTGGCGTAGTGCTTATGTTGGTCTTGCTCTCCAAGTTCTGCTGTGCCGTATACAGATTCTGTCCTCGTGTACCGGTTTTCGTAATCGTATCCGTTCCTCGGATAAAGTACCCTATGAACGCCATAACCAGAACGGCCAGGATAACTACGGCCACAAGCACTTCCATTAGAGAAAACCCTTGCTCTTTGTTTATGTAGCTCATGCGTAGCCTCCCTTATTGGCTTCCCCAGCTGCCAGTCTCATAGGCGGGGACTTGGGGTATAGACTCGGTAAAGGCGAAGAAGTTAAGCGAATCCGCTGAGGAATGCCCTACCAACGAAACCTTTTTGGCGATAATAACGCCGTTAAAGTCTACTCCGCCTTTGAATAAAATTTCTGAATTCGGAGCGTATACGGAGACCTTCGAAAACACCGTATGTCCGCCTGCATCCAGCTTCCCTTTGAAAAACACAACTGCTGAATTGGCATCCCCTGTTACCGAGAAATTCGTACCGCCATTCGTATCCAGCGTATTGAAATAAATGAGAGCTTTGCCCGTTTTGGTCGGATCAGCCTTTACGACGTTTATCGTTAAGGAGGCTTGTCCTTTGAGAGCGTTAAATTTTGTCAGATCCACTTGAATGTCTTGGTTGCCACTGACGCTGATTGTGAGGGTAACTGCGTCACTATTATTTAGACTCGTATCTTTATAGCATTTATCTGCAGTGATCGTCTCCGATATCAAATTGTTATCGCAGCTTGCCAAGCTCGGATAGACCGCATCCGGATAATGCCGATTTGCGTTGTATTCCTTACACTTGGTTTTGTCTGGTTCAATTGTCCCGTCTGATCTAAAACAGCTAATGTCAGGGACTGATATGGGATCAGACGATCCTAGCGATGAATTTGTAGCGACGTTTCCTTTTATACTGGTATTTCCATTGCCTTCAATTGCCTCACTTGCAAAGATGGTTTCTTTGCCGAATTTAAAGCTTGTCGTGTTTAGGAGCAGCGTTGCCTTTTCTTGGACCCCGTTCACTTTACCAGTCGATACAACCTTCAGCGTTTCGGTGGTACTATTCACTTTACTTACTTGAACCTTAAAGGAGCCGGCCCCGAGAGGAACATCCTGATTGAGTTGCGCGTTCAAGTCAACCAGACTCACCTTCCCTCCCGGATTAAACGTGGTGTAATTGTAGTGATTCTTAATATACCCAGCCACCGCATTTGCACCCGACTTGGCGAGATAGTAGGCCTGCATCTTCTTCTCCTGATAGCCCTCCCGCTTTAACCCGTTGGCACTAATGCTCAGCAGCGACATCCCCACTATGATCAATACGGTCACGGTCAGGAGTACTACCGGTAAAGCGACTCCGCGTTCGTTCTTTAGCACGATCACCAGCTCACCTTTCTTATGACAGCGTTAGATCCGGCTTTTCTGCGTTAGATTCATTTCGACGGTACAAAGCTACAAAATTAGGTCTATTGGACTATTGAACTCTGTGCCTTTTGCCTTACAATACCGATTGTATCACAGTTTTTGGCAGATTGCTACTATCTGTAACAATTTTTTTTATGAAAACTTTAGGTCAATAAAAAAGGGTGGCAACGGTCGGTTCTTTCGCCGTGATGCGCTTCACTTTAAGAAAAAATTTACATTCCGTTTTTATAGATCAAGTAGGAAAGGAAACCCTAATAAAGAAAGAAATAAGAAATCCAAAAATGTGGGAGGATGTCATGGGAAGATTAATTTATTTCGAAATTCATGTCGATGGCATGGAGCGCGCGAAGAAGTTTTATGGCGAGGTATTTGGATGGACCTTTGAGGATTGGAGCGAATATGCGGGAATGCCCTACTTTGGAGCGGTGACGGGCGATGCCAACGAAATGGGCATCAACGGCGCTCTGATGCAGCGCCATGGCCCTGCCCCGGAACCGGGCCAGGCCGTGAACGGTTATGCGTGCACAATGGGTACAGGTGACTACGACGCTACGGAAGCTAAAATTCTTAGCCTAGGCGGCAAGGTCGCCCTGCCGAAAATGGCACTGCCCGGCATGGCGTGGCAAGGGTATTACATCGATACCGAAGGCAATATCTTCGGCATTCATCAGCCGGATGAGAACGCGAAATAGAGGCAATCAAGCAAAAACCACATCCCCTTGCGGATGTGGTTTTTGCTAATTATAGATTGGGCTTAGGCATTCTTCCAGACCGTATTTACCGGCTCAGGAACGCTTCGGGTCGATATCTTAACGCTTATTGAAGGCTTTGGCTCTCCTTCGAATTTACAGCTGAATGAAATCGTCTGCCCTCCGGCACGAACAATGGGCGGTATTGACGATGCCTCTACCGTGCGCAAGACATTCCAATTTCGATCCATAATCCGTCCACTACGGTCCCCGTCGCATACCAAATACTCCCCAGCGCGCACTTCCGTTTCGAACGTCATATATTGGCCGCCCACGCAGAACGTTGGTCGCTTTATATAGCCATCCTCATAGCCATATGCCGGGGTAACACGCATACAGAACCTGAAAGGCTGCTCGTTATGCTTGTTGAAGAATGGCCAATCCGCGCCACCCGGCTGGCCTGGCTGCAGTTCTTCCGGACTGCATTCCAAGGGAGCAGAGATACTCATGGCATATAAGCTCCAGCGATCCTCTTCAAGCTCCTCAAGATGCCAGTCGCTTCTCGGATCCTTCATCTTTTCGCGCTGCTCCGGAGTAAATGCTCCAATCTGCCGCGCCCTCTCCCAGCTGCGCACGCTCTCAAGCAAACGATCGGTATTTCCGTTCCGTCTCAGCACAGCCATATCGGCGGACAATGCGAAGCCAGCATTAAAGCCCGCCGCCTTTGACAATACCCATTCAATCTCGTCCAGTGTCGTGGCCTCAAACCGATTCGAGGCCGAGCGAATCAGAAACCAACCTATCATCGGGGGGATGAAATTCCTTTCGAAATAGCGCTGGTTGCTTAGCCGCCATTCCAGCTGACCTTCGCGTGTCGCAGCTCCCCATGGCTCGCCCCAATTGAATCTCGTAAAGATATGCCACGCATAATTGGATACGACAATGCTCGCATCGTTTATAACTTCCTTGCTCCAGCCGTCATAGCACCGCTTTACGAAACGGTTGACGCCATAATCGTCTTGACCGGTCGCGTAACAACCCTCCAGTCCATCGAAGGAAATTTGTTTTAAGCCCGTGAAGCGGAAAAGCTCGCCAATTCGATCACTGTATTGGTCCTGCAGTTCTAGATTCGGAAAAAATACATGATAAGGATGATCCCATAAGCGGCCGATTTCCGAGCCGCCTGTATGTGCGGCAGCCGCCGTTCCGTGTGCGCCTCTCTTAACGCCGAGGAGCTTCCATGGCTCGCTTTCCGATACAGAGTCGTATTCGATGAGTTCATTGCCGATGATTGCCGTTTTGCCATGAAGCTCTACTTGAAACGGCTTGGCGTTATCGATAACTAGCTCACCGGATTCCGATTCGCTTACTGCTTCCATTAAGCGGGCCGTGCCGACGGTTTGCAGCCTATTATCCGGTAAGGGCGTTACATACGAATCATTTAATGTCGTAAAATTGGATAGGGTATGAATGCCGACGTGCATGCCTGCCGATTCAGCCGCTTTAACGCTCGCCCGAAGCCCTGCATCTCCGTTCGGAAAGCTCTCCGGCTTGAGCGTGAAATGTCCCCATTGCGCGAACGGATCCGGATGGTACACATAGTTCAGTCCTGCCCGCTTTGTGTACGTGATTGCTTCAGCGATCGTCGCTTCAGTAAAATCGGTAATCAAATACGATTGATTTGCAGCCGGAGATACTTTGCCCCACACCCCCTCAATCGTTGGATGCGGCAAATTTTCGCCTAGCTCAATTGCCTCGATCGTTTCCAGCACATGTTCTACCGCACATCCGAACAAAGCCACTTTCGATCCGATAATTGCGGCATCTTCATTGTTTAAAGAAGGCACTTCAACATCATGGATGCCCCAAACCGGTCTTGTTCCGCCCTTGGCGCGGTTTCTTGCATACGCCTGCAGCAAACTGCCTTTCGCCGTCGGCCATGCCGTGCTCATTCTGTATTCGAACTTTCCATCTGCAAAGGGGGCTTCAGCAAAATCCAAGGCTTTCAACTCGGAAGGCCATCCGCCGATCGTTTTGGCATTTAACGAAAGGAGACCTGCCGCAAATCGATGATTATGGACGACCCCGACGGATTCTCCGATCGAACCGGAAATCATGGTCTCATACGGCCCCCAAATCACCGCATCGATCTCGCATTTTCCATTTATTTCGGTTATTTCTGCGACTTCAAACGTTGCGTAAAGCTCCTTTAAAACGATCTTTATATGCACCCACACGCCCATGTTTTCAAAATGAAGCGATATCTTGTTCTCTTCATCGTCATATGCAGCGCAGCATGGCCGTTCAATTTCTCCGTCATTTACAATTCGAAGCAAGGGAGAATCTTTACCGGCGTCATACATCGTGTCATGAGCATCCGTAAGGCGCGTTAAGTTACCTACTTCGTCAATCCAAAAAGACAATGAACCCGCATTAAACTGGACGCCCACTAATCCTCTCTCCTCTCAAAAAGGGCGAAAATGGGTTGTTCCATTTTCGCCCCGCTATAGCTTATCCGTTCGACTTCAAAGTCAGACGGAATCTGTACTTCATATCATCCTCGAACCACATTACGAAATTTGTGCCCCATACATTGTTGTGCAGATTAAAGTGGAACCCTCCATCCAGCGGGGCAAAGCGGTTGTCGAACTGAAGGATTCTTCTTTCTCCCGGACAAACGATAGGGGTATCAAGCGTCTCGATGACCGCCGTGCCGTCCGCGCCCGCGTAGTACAATCCGGACTGAACCCCATGCATATTGCGATTGCCGTTCTTGACTACGGAAAGCGGCGAAATATGACGTCCCAGTTTATCCATTTGCCATAGATTCGGATTGTCGACTAGCGGCGAGAAGGATAGCCAGCTCGCCTCAGGCAACCGGCTTGCGAGCTTCCCTTGCCATTCCAGTTGGGCCTCGAGCTGAGGAGTATCGCGGTAAAAGGTATACAGAAGGCTCAGCTTTTGCGGTGCCCCATGATGCTCGCATGCATAATCCGGAAGCATTAGTTCAACGCTTACAACGTCGCACTCCGGCTTTCTGTCCAGCTCGATCTTCTCTACTCTTGCCTTAAACAGTCTGTGCTCCGGCTTCGGATCGACAAACTCAATTCCCGGCTTGCCTAAATCCGCATCGGCCCAGCCATGATGGATCGGTAAATTGGTTACATACTCTTTAAAATAGCGGTCATAGCTCTCTTTGCTGAACGTCTCATATCCGAAGCTGCCCAGCTGATGCTCTTCATCCGCCCATACTTTCCCGGCCATATCGATTAACGAGCAAATGGACCCCTCGGAAGAGAACGTAACGCGGAATGCCCCTAGCTCATACGATTTACCGATCATCACAGGCTCAGCCTGATTGGATACTTTGCTTTCCGCAGAGGGATAAAGCCGCTCAAGCGCATTTGCAGCTTCTGCTGCCAAAGCTCCAGGGAGAGCGGAAATGGCCATGGCTAAATAGACGCGCTGCTCTTGCCATGAATGCTCAACTTCACTGAATCGGCGAGTTGGATTCGCCAATTGGCGAAGATAATCGAACTTTCTCCACTTCGCGTCATCAATCACATCCCGTTCTCTCGCTGCAGCCAGAGCGGTTGGCGAATAATTGCTGAAGTCAACCAGATACACGGACTCGTTTAAGCCCCATGTATGTTCGGGAATCAGCATCAGATAATCACAAAACCGGGCATAAGCTTCGCTTTGCGGATCCAAAGCGCCAGCGCTCAACCATTTATCGCGCAATCGAAGAAGCTCACGGTAACGAGCGATTTTCCATGGATCAGAGGCGATGCCGTGAATCCAAGAATCTCCGATTTCTTCCGTCACGACTGGCAAGAGATGCTTGATTTCCTGCAGCTTCTCGGCATATGCATCCATTGTCGATGCAACGATGTCTGCACCCGGATAATCCCGCTGAAGCTTCTCATACAGCGCTCGCACATCCTCCAGCGTAGGCGGGCCATCATTATCGCCCGTATGCGCGAAGTACAGCGCATCTTCCATCCCGTCCATATAGAAAGGTCTGCCGTAAGCATCGGCATAATTCACGATCATCTCCGAACCGTCTGCCGCGCGCCAAACGAACAGCTTCGGAACCGCCGGATTTTTACTGACCGGGTTTACGCCAAGGTGCAGATATTGAATGCCTCTCCGGGCCATCGGCGGAATCATCGCAATGGTATGGCCGGGAACGTCCGTCATTTTGGAAGCGATGGTTGTGCGGCCGTACGTTTCATCCAGCTCCTTCGCCAGTGAAAGCCCGTATTCAAACAAGCGCTCATCCATGATTTCCGTATGGGTTGTAAAGGGTAACCCGTGCCATACGATGCGGCCTTCTCGAATGCCTTCTTCCATACGCGCGCGCATGGGTTCTGAAGCGTTTTGCAAAAATTGCTTGATTAACCACGAGCCTGTCGTCCATACGAATTTGACCGGCCCCTCCTCTTGAGCAAGCTTCTCCGACAGCTCCAAAGCCTGCGGAATAAAGCTGTTCATATAGCGATCGATCACATCTTGCGCCATATGCGTAAATCCAATATCCAAATGCGTTTTGAAAATAACGTGGACTCTCTTAATTGGATTCATCCCGATCTTCCTCTCCAATGCGCCAAACGGTCAATCCTGCGCTCATGGTATGGCAATGTCCGATTGCTTCAGTAGCCGACTTCACATTCTCGCTCCATTCAAGGCTATAGCGAAACTCGTAGAAGCCGCCCAGTGTTGCTTTGAAGTTCGTTTCCCAGTAATTCGTCATCGCCCATATGTAGAGCTCAGGCTTCATATCTTCCGATTGCTGCGTATGCAACAGACGTTTGCCATAGTGCAGCGTACCAAGCTGCAAGAGCGGCGTATCCGGCGTGGCCAGCATAAGCGATCCATAATCGCCGACATAAGCAAGCCCTTCTTGGATGCATGTGTAATCAAGGAGAGTGCCCGGCAGTTGGTCTACCCACGGACGGACTAGCGCGCCCGCTTTATCAATCCATAACGTCTCTTCGTTATCCAAGCCGGATGTAAAAGGCAACGAAATATAGACATTTTCCGGTTCCCAAACCGAATCCTTATGCAGCCGAACCGCCACATCGACACGATTCATGGTCGCGTATACCTTTAAGAACAACGAATAATAGCTTACGCCGGGAAGCTCAAACTGCAGCTCTACCGCGCCGAACACCGGTCCGTTATCCAATTGCTTCGCTTTCACGAGCCGGCCTGCCGAACGGCGGACGTTCATCCCTTTCCGGTTTCTTCCCATGGAGCCGCGAGCCGCAACGGCCGGCGTCACTTCATAAACAGGCGTGAACGCTCCATGCTTCTTGTCCTTGCGGATGAGCTCCTCACCCGTTTCCTTGTTGATCCAAGAAACAATGCCTTCCTCTTCAGTCCAGCTGATTCGTACAAACGGCGATTCAATCGAATGCTGATTTGCGGTTACGGCCCCTTCCGTTCTGCCGCTTGGAAACATGTCATTGATGTCGTCAGCGCTATCTACGGCATACAGCTTGAAGTTATTCGTCGTTTTCGCCTTCGATGCCTTGGCCGGACGAAGCTTAAACTCTTTCTGCTCACCAGGCTCAAGAGCCACCTCGACCGTTACGCTTTGGTAACCGGGCTGATGAGGAACGACTTTTCCCGTACGTTCATCGACGACTTCCACGCCGTCCTTGAAGATTTCGTTCTCGAAGCCTTCCCATTCCATTTCAACAAGCTGCCTTGCAACCTGCGGCTCCGTATTCGCGACGCGGTAACGGAATGCGCGTCCAGGGTGAAGAAGCGTGCCTCCCAACGCATTGCGCACTTTGTCTAATGCGGAGTGCGCCAGACGGCTTCCATTCGCGGCATAGGCAAGCTTCCGCACCTCAAGCATTTGAACATTCCAATGCCATGGCTGATGGACGGAGGTGTGAAAGCCCCAGGTATGCTCCGCGTACATCACAAGCTCGCGCTCGATGTCTTCAAGCTCCTGACGGCTAACGATCCGCTGCTCCGGATCAAGCCGTTTTACTTTGCGGAGCGTGCGTTGACCGTCCTTGAATATTTGCGTATGCATCGGAGTCGAGCCGACGCCATCCGACCACCAATCCGGCCAATCCCCGGCATGGACCGGGATAACAATCGGCTGTTCTTTCAAATGACGGAAAAACTCGCTTAACGTCGCCATTTGAATTTGCACCCGGTCCCCATGCTGGGCGTTCCATCTGTTAATGACGTCCATAATCGCTCCGTTCGGCGCCCCGTTGTCCGTCGACAGACCCGAGACCGTCACTGGAACGAAATCATACGGATAATTTTCTTGTTCAAGCAAGCTCAAGTAACGATCAATTCGAGTCAGCATGATTTCATCGTGATTGCCGACAATCGCCGGCGTATGGAACTCGTCGCGAATGATATAGCTGCCTACGGCATTCGGACACATGCCTAGCTCATTGCCCAAGAAATAATGATCTCCGTTCCATACGAGCAATTTATCTCCGCTTGGCGTCTCCCACCAAAAAGGCGTTTGCTTCTGTCCCAAAGGGAACATGCCGTGATGCGTATGAACGCAGGAGAATAAATGCTCCACGCCCGCATCCAATAAGCTTTGTCCATAGCCCCAGCTGTAGCCGTTAATATCGGCCGTCATGGCCGAATCCACGTGACGGCCTATGCTTCGTCCGTATTCGGCAGCCTTGGCGTGAATGGCGCGCAGCAAATCGTAATCGGCGAGCTCCGTCATATTCAGGTAGGTTCCGGACAGCTCGATCTCGCCGCTGCGAATGGCTTCCGCGAAATCACGCCTTTCCTCCACGCTTGCTTCCTCTAAGAACTTCTCGACGGCCCAGAACGTTTCGCACGTCCACTTAAAGCCTTTCCACTCCGTTTTCTTCCCTTGACGGATTTGTTTCGTAATATGGAGCGCTTGCCGGATAAAATCGACATGGAATTGTTCAATGCGTTCTTGTCTTCTTGTATAGCCGATATCGGTATGAGAATGATGAATCACGAATATGCGCCAGTTGCGGCTTAGCTTTGCCATGTGTCTATACAGTCCTCTCCACTAAAGAATTACGGGTTGATCGCTACTCTTTCACGCTTCCCACAACGATTCCCTTTACAAAGAACCTTTGCAGGAACGGATACACAAGCAGAATCGGCAAGGAGCCGACGATAATTTGAGCCGCTTTCGTCGTACGGTCGGAAATTTCGGACATGTGCTTCGCCTGCAGCATGCTGATTTTATTGAAATCGGGTTTAATAATGATCGTCTGCAAATAGGTAGCAAGCGGATACTTATCCGGCGACTTCATAAGAATGAGTCCGTCAAACCATGAGTTCCACTGACCGACAAACGAGAATAACAGGATTGTCGCAATGGAAGGCATCGAAATCGGTACTAGAATCCGCCACAAGGTCGTCCAATGCGAGGCGCCGTCAATGAAAGCCGACTCCTCCAGTTCCTTCGGCAGGCCGCGGAAGAAATTAAGCATGAGAACGGCATTAAATACTTGAACCGCTCCTGGCAGTACCAAACCCCATATCGAGTTGTCGAGCGACAGCATCTTAATCGTCATATACCACGGAATGAGTCCTCCGCCGAACAGCACCGTAAACATGAAGTACCATGCGTACAAGGTCCGAAACCGGAAATCCTTCATTTCCTTGGATAAGGGATAAGCAAGCAGGATCGTAAAGAACATGCTGATCGATACGCCAAGAATGCAGCGCTCAATCGAAATGAGAAACGACTTCACAAACTGGGAGTTCGATAAAATAAACGAATACGACGCCAATGTTGCATCGACAGGCCACAGCTTGACCAGCCCGGCGGACGCGGCGGTGCTGGTACTGAATGAAATCGCGAGCACATGCACCATAGGAGCCAGACACAAGAGCGATAGAATAATGAGAAAAACATAATTAAATACGCTAAATGTACGGTATTTAAACGACGGACGATGAAACATAGCGTTGTCCCCCTAAAATATACGATAGTTGGATAATCGGTACGCGAGCCAATACGAGATGCTGATCAGGATCAAAGATACAACGGATTTAAACAGTCCCATCGCCGTAGCAACGCTGTATTGCGCATTGACGATACCGGTTCGATAGACGAGCGTATCCAAAATATCGCCTGTTTCGTACACGGTCGCATTGTATAGGGTGAAAATTTGATCGAATCCCGCATTAAGCACGTTGCCTAAGCTTAACGTCATCATCAGTATGACAATTGGAAAAATGGTCGGAATCGTAATATGCCTGGTTTGCTGCAAGCGCGTAGCGCCATCGATGACAGCCGCTTCATATAAGGACGGGTTCACGCTTGTAATCGCCGCTAAATACACGATCGTACTGAAACCGAACTCCTTCCAAACATCCGATATAATGAGCACGGGCCGGAACCAATCGTTGCTGCCCAAGAAGAAGATCGGCTCAAATCCTAAGCTCTTTATGATTTGGTTGACGATCCCCGTTTCCGGAGACAGAATATCAATCAATATGCCACCCAAAATAATCCACGATAAAAAGTGAGGCAGATAGATCAGCGTCTGAATGCCGCGCTTAATGAGCGCGTTTCGAACTTCATTCAATAGCAGTGCGATCGTAATCGGCACGATAAGGCCGGCAATGATCTTCAAGGAGGCAATAATGAGCGTGTTTTTAATCGCCAGCATCGTATCCGGCATCATGAAGATATAATGAAAGTTATCAAGTCCGATCCACTTGGAATTGAAAAACCCCATCAACCCGTTGCCTTTAAGGCGAACAAACTTTTGGAATGCAATCGTGACACCCACCATAGGGAAATAACTGAAAACAAGAGCGAAAATAAAGCTCGGAAATATCATGGCATGCAGCGGAAATTCCTTCTTCAGCCTTCTGTACATTAGAGACACCTCCTAATTTCCCTATAAAGAAAGAGAGAGGGGAGTGAGGGACTCTCCTCTCTCTTTCTATTCACTTCCTATTGCTGCTTCGAGAACCACTCGTTCACTTCTGTTGTAATTTGGTCGCCGCCAAGCTTCTTCCATTGCTCGACGAACTTATCGAATTCATCGACCGGCGCAGCGCCCATAATGATTTTTGTAAAGGTTTCATTTTGCAATTTGTCCAGCACGCCTTGTTTTTCAACCATCGTCGGCGTATTGGCACCCAGATAGCCCGTTGTAAGCAAGGTATCTTTATAACCGGCCAATACTTCGAAGGAAGATTCCGTCGGACCTGCTTGACGGTAAGTAGCCCACTGCTCTTGATCCCCGTTCAAGAATGCGGTGATTTTTTCGAACAGCGATTTTTGCTCCGGATTCAGCTTAGACGTATCTTTAGAATCCACCGCCTCTTTAACCGCAAGGTAGTTATCCGGAACGTCCTTGTTAGGAGCGAATACTTGGAATATCGGGTATTGGAACAGCTCGGTTCCTTTCGCGGAAACGGAGTACTTCGCCCAATCCGCCGTCTCGCCGTAAGCGCGCTCCAGCCATAGGTTAAGCATCTTCACGATCACTTCAGGATGTTCGAAGCCGTCTTTGGCCACATAGTATTCGTATACAGGGAATCCAACCCCCGGAACTGCCGGCTTATCATCCGCGGATACGATCGGGAACGGCTTCCATTCCATGCCTGGATTTTGCTTTCTGGCATCGTTGAATGGCCAGTACGAGTACCAGTTTGCTCCGAAATAGATACCTACCTTGTTCTGCGAGATGGATTCAATGACCTTGCCGCCATCTTTCACGGCAAACTCTTTATCCAAGTAGCCTGCTTTATACAGCTCTTGCAGCTTACCTAATGCCGTTTTCATTTCCGGGGCGATGTTTCCGTTTACAAGCTTGCCTGAATCGTCTTTCACCCAAATGCCCGGATAAGCGTGGAATCCGTTGTAGAAGCCCGTCAAGCCGCTAAGCTCCTTGCTGATCGCCAAGCCGAATGTGTCATTCTTGCCGTTACCGTCGGGATCCTTGGTAATGAACGCTTCGGAAATCTTAAGCAGCTCGTCCATCGTCTTAGGCGGCTGCAAGCCTAATTTATCCAGCCAGTCCGTACGAATCCACAAAATATCTGCGCTGGTAATGTTGCCGCCGAATTTCGGAATCGCCATCAGCTTGCCGTCAAACGTGGCCGCTTTGAGCGCAAGTCCTCCGTCTTGATTTCCCAATTCCTTCAACGCTGGCGAAGCGTATTTCTCCCATACCTCGGTCAGGTCTTGAATCTGCTCTCCTTCTACCAGCTGGTTCATCTGCTTCGTGTTGACGCCGAATGCGTCCGGAATGTCATTCGATGCGATGGAAATGTCCATTTTATTGCTATCGCCGCTTGGATCGCCCAGCCAGTCATAGACGAGTTTGATGCCAAGAGCGCTTTCATACTCTCGCGTCCAAACGTTATTCTCGTTTGTATCGCCATTCTCAAAGCGATCATCCGGGAGGGCCATGCGGACGGAATGGACCGTAATAGGCGGATCGTATTTGCCGAATGGGTCAACCTTGTCATCTGCACTTGTGTTAGTCGCAGTTGTGTTTGTATTAGTCGTGTTTGTGCTTGTCGCTTCACTATCCGCGGACTGCGAAGCTTCATTGCCCGCATTATTATTTCCACCGCATGCCGATAGCATAAGTGACGTTGTGAGTAAGCTAGCAGCTAGAAGCGTAACCCGATTCTTTTTTGCCATTTCGTAACCCCCATGGTTGAATGTTCTGCTTACAAATTGATTATAAGTTGACGAAACGGCAGCCATCTATTCGCCTTTCTTTACTTTGCGCTCGCATTTCTAGACGTGACGACGCTTTCCCGATATTCCTGAGGCGTCATTTGCAAGGCCTTCCGAAAGAAGCGATAGAACGATTGCTCCGATAAGAAGCCGACAGAAGCCGAAATCTCATGGATTTTCAGCCGATTCTCCTCCAGCAGCTCCTTCGCTTTCTCAAGTCTCGCCGTCATAATATAATCGGACAAGCCTTCATTGGTGACTTGCTTGTACAGCCTCGATAGGTACGAAGGATTGTGTCCGACGACATCACCAATGCGGTTAAGCGTCAAATCCCCGGCTAAGTTCTGCTGAACATAGCGCTGCACCATTCGAATCACATCATTCTCCTGGCTTCCTTTGCCAGCCTGTTTGTGCTCGAACAACGCCTCCGCCAGCCTATAGAAGTAATCGACGACTTCCTTCCAGTTGTTGTGACAGTCGAGGATCGTCATTTTGCCCAAATTAAAACGGCTGCCAACTTCATGCTGAATTTCCCAACGGTTAATATAAGATAAGAAAATAGAAACCAACGTAAAATAAACTTCCGTTTTGATCGAGTTGTTTGCCGCGGAACGTTCCGTTAACACTTTCATGATACCGGCATATTCGGTCATAAACGGGGCCTTCTGCCCGTTCTCCAGCAAGGTATGCAGCAAGTTCAGCTTCTTGAGCTGCTTTCGTTGATCGTGCTCTAATTGCTCCGCCGAGGCGATATCTATGGTTTGTTCGATTAGCAGCTGCTGCTGACCCAACCCCAGCCCCCGGTTTAGAAGCTGCTGCAGATGCTCGAACTGCTCCGATAGCTGGTCCCATTCCTTGAACGATGCGCCAATGGCCATGGATAAATTGAGCTTTAGCAAGACACTGCAGGAGTCTTGGATCATTTCTGCCGCTCCCTTGAGAAAAACAAGACAACGCTGTCTTAGTCCGGTAACCTCGGCGGCTGACAAGCCTTCCGTTCGCTCATTCGGCTGCATGAGCCATAGCAGCTTCGTTTTTTTCTCGAAATCAAACGAAAGCACTTGTACTTTGGCTGATACATATTCCTGGGCAATGTTCTGGATCGCAAATAGATACAGGGATTTGTCAAAGGGCCGAGTTCCTTCCTTCCAGTCATCGACCCTTCCAATCATGGCAACGACGGGTTCAGAAGGCGCAAGTTCGATGCCCACTTCCTCGAAGCTTTGGCTGAGCACGCCATGCACAGACGAATCCCCTTGAACTAGCTCCCACAGGAGCTCTTTTTGCAATAACGGGGTAATCGCTTGCATCTGCTGCTTCGATTTCGCAATGTACTCTTCAATGGCTACAGCCTCCGATAGAGCCGTCAATGCTTTCTGAACGGATGCAACGATCGCCTCGTCTCCTTCTGTCTTCAATAAGTAATCCACGCCGCCGTTGCGGATGGCTTCATGGATATAGTCGAAGTCGTTGTAGCCCGTTAGAAAAATAACCTTGCATCTCGGCCAATATTTCATGATCTCGCGGTGGAGCTCTAATCCGCTCATGCCAGGCATTCGAATATCCGTCAAAACGATGTCGATTTTGACGGTTTGCATGCAGCGAAGCGCTTCCGCCGAAGAGTAGGCGCAGAGCAGCTCCAATTCGGGAATCGCCCGTCTTTCAAACAAATCCAGAACGCTTTCTACGATGAAGGGTTCATTATCAACAATCAGCAGTCTATACAACCTTCTCCACTCCCCTAGTAGATAATCTCATCTCAACCAGAACGCCTCCCGCTGTCCCTCGAGATACAGAAAGCCCGTACTGCTCGCCATATCTTAGCTTTAGCCGCCGATGCACGTTCAGAATGCCGGTTGATTCTTTACCCAGATCATGGGTTTGGATACGATATCGCAGATCCTTCAGACCTGCTTCCGAAATGTTCTCCCCGTTGTCCTCTACTTTAATCACGAGAACGCCGTCCGCTTCTTCAAATCTGATCGAAAGGATTCCATCCGAAACTTTATCTTCCAAACCATGCACATAGGCGTTCTCAATAATGGGCTGCAGGATGAGCCTAGGAACAGGCAGCCTGCGCAACGTTTCCGGCAGTTCCTCCCACTCCACGCTGATCTGTCTGGAGAAGCGCAGCGTCTGAATCTCCGTATAGGCCTTCGAGTGGTGGACCTCTTGATCGAGCGTGACGGTCTCATTTCCCGTTCGAGTAATGAATTTGAAATAGTCCCCCAGGTGTTGAATGAGCCGTTCCGCCGTTTGAGCATCGCGCATCCGGACAAGTCCTTGCAGCATAAAGAAGCTGTTGTAGAGAAAATGCGGATTAATTTGAGACTGCAGCTGCTTAAGCTCCGCTTGCTGGGAACGGATGCGCTCCTCATATACCTCGCCGATCAGCTTATTTAATTGGCTGACCATTGCATTGAATTGTCCATATAGATACTTGAACTCATCGCTGTAATTGTGATGTATTTCGACTTGCAGGTCCCCTTTTTCCACTTTGCGGAAGGAAGTGACCAGACGTTTGAGCGGCCGATGAATAAGGCGGAATATCCAGTAAGAGAAAGCCACGATGATAATCGTGGAGATAATCGACAACAGCCATAGAAATTTCCGATAAGTGTCCAGCGGGCCCAGCACTTCATTCGCAGGAATATAGACAACCAGATAAGTGTCCAGAAGCTTCGAGTATTCATAGGTAATTAAATAGTTCATGCCCTTAATGCTTAAACTGCCTTGACCGCTAGGTTTGCCGTTGATATCCGGGTTATTTAGAAACTTCCTCAATTCAGGTAAAACTGAATCCTGTTTTCCGTCCGAAAATGACCAGTTCTGTTTCACATTGATAAAGGAGGCACCCGCTCCATCCAAGTCCACGATTTGACGGAGCGTGTCCTGAAGCTTCTTCGTGGATAAGTCGACGCCAAGCGCAATCGATAGAGGCAGCTTCTGGAACGGATCCGGATACATTTCGCTCAGAAAAAGCCCCTTCTTCCAGTACGTGATCCTCGATCCGGTTTTGCCGGACATCTTTAAAGCTTCCAACTCATCCGGTTGAATGTGATTGTCATAGCTGTTTGAGAATATCCCTCTCTCCATCGAAGGAATGTACACCTTGACGTTGTCGACATATAAACTCGATGTCTTCAGTAAGTTCAACCTGTCTTTAACGTTAAGAATCGTTTGCACTCTGGTGTAATCGTCCATATCCGCAGCGATGGTGCGTATTTTTTGAAAATCCTCGTTGAAGATGAGCTCTTTGTTGATTTGGATAATGCGCGCCATTTCATTTTCGAACGAACTCATGTAGAAATGAACATTGGTTACAACCGATTTCGACAGCTCTTCGCGCATGTTCTTTTCGGCGGATTGAATGACATAGATGCTAATGCTGAAGATCGGAATAATCACAATAAAAAAAGATAAGATCAACTTTGTAAAAATACCCGCATTCAGCCGCTTGAATATAGGCATACCTATCCCCCATGCTCATTGATGTATCGTAATCCAACCTAGAATCATTCGATACGCCTTGATACATTCCTTCCGCGTTTCCAAAAAGTATTAATGCCATTAAATAACAAAAAAACACTCCCTTTTATGGAAGTGTACACACGCATTGAAAGCGATTACTGATTAGCCGTCATATTTTTAGTGGTGCAAGCCATAGATATAATTCGTGGTTCATTTTACATAGTAGGAGGATGCTAATGAGTCAAATCGTAGCTTTGAGTCCGAAGCTGGAGAAGTTTCTGCAGGGAACCAAGAAATTATTTATTAATGGGGAGTTCGTCCCCTCCGCTTCGGAAAAAACGTTTATTACCTACAACCCTGCAACCGGTCAGCCGCTCGCAACGCTTTATGAAGCGGATGCCGAAGATGTAGACCGCGCCGTAAGGGCCGCGAGATTTGCGTTCGATCATGGTCCGTGGAGCAAATTGGCCGCCGCCGAACGCAGCCGCTTGATTTACAAGCTTGCCGATTTAATAGAGGCGAACTATGAAGAATTCGCGCAGCTGGAGTCCTTGGATAACGGCAAACCGATCAAAGAAGCACGTGCGGCCGATCTGCCTTTATCGATCGAGCATTTCCGGTATTTCGCCGGCTGGGCAACGAAAATCGTCGGGCAAACGATCCCGGTCCAAGGGAACTATTTAAACTATACCCGCCACGAACCGATCGGCGTTGTCGGACAAATCATTCCATGGAACTTCTCGCTTTTGATGTGTGCTTGGAAGCTGGGCGCCGCCCTCGCCACAGGTTGCACCGTGGTGCTCAAACCGGCGGAACAAACGCCATTGTCCGCCCTCTATTTAGCGGAATTGATCCAGCAAGCCGGATTCCCTGACGGGGTCGTGAATATTGTCAGCGGTTATGGCGAAACGGCCGGCCAAGCGATCGTGAATCACCCGCAAATCGATAAAGTCGCTTTTACCGGCTCGACGGAGGTCGGAAAGCAGATCATGCGCCAAGCCGCTGATTCCTTGAAACGCATCACTCTCGAGCTAGGAGGGAAATCGCCGAATATCATCCTTCCGGATGCCGACATGTCCCGTGCCATTCCCGGAGCGCTTGCCGGAATCATGTTCAATCAAGGTCAAGTATGCAGCGCTGGGTCCCGCTTATTCGTTCAGAAAAAAGTGTACGACAACGTCGTGTCAGATCTAGTCAGCTACGCCAGAAAAATAAAGCAAGGGCCTGGGCTTGATCTGGAAACGGATATCGGGCCGCTTGTATCGGTCGAACAGCAACAACGAGTGTTGGGCTATATTGAGAAGGGTAAACAACAAGGGGCCGAGATATTGGCCGGCGGGAACAATCCGTATCGTCAGGGATATTTTGTGAGCCCGACTATTTTTGCCAGCGTGAATGAAGAAATGACGATTGCCAAGGAAGAAATCTTCGGACCGGTCGTCGCCGCGATGCCTTTCGAGGATCTGGATGACCTCATCGAACGCGCCAACAAATCGGAATACGGATTAGCGGCGGGCCTTTGGACGGAAAACCTGAAAAACGCGCATTATGTTGCAAACCGCTTAAAAGCCGGAACCGTCTGGGTCAACTGCTATAACATGTTTGACGCGGCATCACCGTTCGGCGGTTTCAAGCAATCTGGCATCGGGCGCGAGATGGGCAGTTATGCGCTAAATAACTACACGGAAGTGAAGAGTGTCTGGGTGAATTTGAATTAAAATCGGGAAGCCCTCGCTCACCTGAGCGAGGGTTTCCTTTTTACGGTGCTAGTTCTCCCGAGACTCTTTCAACAAGCGCTTCGCCGCATTCCGGTCCGCCACCTGCAGCTTATTTAGAATGGTGGTTATATTATTCGCAACCGTTTTGGCGCTGATAAAGAGTCGCGAAGCGATTTGCGCGTTCGTCTCCCCTTCGGCAATACGCTCCAGAATGTCCATCTCCCGCTTGGACAGCTCGGCCAAAGCCGGATTGTCCGCCTTAACGTCTGCCTTGGGAGCCGCGAAGTAGTGAATCATCCGCGCTGCGATGTCCGAGCTGAACACCGCGCCGCCGCTTCCCACCATCCGGATGGAGTGAAGCAGCTCGGTCTCGTCCGCATCCTTCAGAACGTAACCCTTTGCCCCGGCCCGCATGGCCGTGAATACGGATTGATCATCCTGAAACATCGTCAGGATTAACACCTCCACGCGAGGGAACCGCTCCTTGATCAAACGGGTCGCTTCGATTCCGTTTAATCCAGGCATGCGGATATCCATTAAGATTAAGTCCGGTTGCAGTGCGGCCGCGAGCTCCAGCGCTTCATCCCCGGATGACGCTTCTCCCACAACTTCCAAGTCCTCCGTAGTTCTGAGCAAATTCCGAACGCCGCTTCGAAATAACGGATGGTCGTCAGCGATGACAATGTTCATGCCAAGCTCCCCTTTGCAAATACTTAAAGCGGTAAAACAGCGAACACCCTTGTTCCGCCGTCCTCCAACCGCTCTATCCCGCACTGTCCGCCAAGCTCAGCCGCCCGTTCCCGGATCGATTGCTGGCCGATGCCCCCTTTACCGGCGACGGAGGCTGCAGACGATACGCGGCCGGCTCTCCCGTTGTCTGTAATTTCCACGGTAAGCTGATGCGCGGAATTGATATCCAGTCTTACCGTGCATGACGTTGCCCGCGCATGCTTGATTACATTCACGATAGACTCGATGACGATCCGGTAAGCCGCGACTTCTACCGCGGCAGGCAAGACTGGCAACGGCTGCGGCGCATCCAGCCCAATCCGCAGAGGCTTACTCCCCTGCTCCTCGGCAAGCAGCTGAGCCGGCTTGGATAGCCCATGAATCCGCTCTTGAATGGCGCCGATCAGCCCCAGTTCATCCAGGGTTGGCGGACGCAAATCATGGACCATCGTCCGGATCTCGCTCACCGTAGAACGGATGACCTGCCTCAGATCGGCCAGCATTTCAATGGCGGTCTCGGGTTCTTTCACGACGTACTTCTGCGCCGTCGCTGCATTCAGAGCAAGCGCCGCAAGTCTTGGGGCGAGGTCATCGTGCAGGTTCTTGCGGATTTGGCGGCGCTCTTCCTCCCGGGCCAGAACCAGCTTTTCACGGGAGTCCTGTAAATCTCTCGCCAGCAGCTTCATGCCCAGCGTCATGTTTACGTTCTCGACGATCGGACCGGTCTGCCGCAGCAGCACGTCGAGAAACTTTCCGTCCTCCGGAGAGAAGGCTTCTCCTGGCGAACGGCTGGCAATCACGAGTGTGCCGAGCTCTTCGCCTCTATGAATAACGGGGAAGGAATGCAGCTCGTTCACCGGCTCCCCTGCTGAAGCTACCAGCTTTTGTTGGCCGCCAACACCGATGGAAATGCCCGTATACGGGAGGCGCAGCGCTTCTTTAACGGTTCTGACGACGGCATCCAGCATGGCTTCCGGCGCAAGGGGCTTAATCAATTGATTGCCGAGCTCCAGGAGCACCGCATATGGATCGTCGTGCCGGCCTCTCATAACCCGGTTAATTTGGCGCTGAAGCCACACCTTGATCGGTGCGAACGCAACGGCAACCATGGCGGTGGCCAGCAAAGAAACGATGAAATTGTCCTTCGTTTGAAAGAGCTGGCTTAAGTAGAGAACGGCAAAGGTATAGAGCAGGACAACGCATACGGATAACGCCGCATAGACAAGCGTCCGATTAACTAGAGGATCGATGTTCCATAGCCTCTCGCGCAGAATCGCCAACGCAAGCGTAATCGGGATGGCCGTCAATGATAAGTTAAGGATCGCGTTCAAGTACACATAGGTGATGGCCGAGCCGTCGTTTAAGCTGGGATCGAACAAGATGCTCATACCGACAAAGCCGACAACGCCGATTGAAACGCCATAAACGACCCATTTGGTTTGCTGCCTCTGTACGGGCTGGGAAACCTTGCGGAACCGGTAGACCTGCGAATAGATGAGGATCACTGTAGAGCCGACATACCATATCAATTGAACGAACTCCGGCACGCCGAGGCGATCCCACATTTGACCGTGATAGATAAATTGAAGTCCATCCACTGCGACAATGAGGAGAAACACGAACCGGGTCCATTTCGGAACGAAGAATCCATCGGGAAACAGAAAGAAAAAGAGCGACAACGATATCCAGCCCAGCATCGAGACAAGCAAAAACCAATTTTGCGCGAAAAGGCTGCCCTCCGATGCGACTATCGTTAATGAAGGGAATGAAGTGCCGAAGGAAACCATGGCTGTGGCAGCCAGCAGGCCCATCGGTTCGCGGAATACCTTCCAAAGCATGACAACGGACGTCGCATAAAACACAAAAGTAAAGACGCAATCGATCAGCACGAACAAAAGGGCATAGTCCTCTATAGTAAGTCCGTGCTCCGGGATCGGCATGGCGGGAACCGAATTTCCGCAGCCCTGAACGATGCAAGTGTTAACCAAAGCCTTATAATAGCGCGGAATGTTGCTGACATACATCGCCATCGTAATGACGCAGAACGTCAAGACCAGCAGCTGCAAGCTCGCCAATCTCCATTGTTTAGACTTGCGGACTTCCGGTGCCATTCCTTCACGCCTTCCTGAACGGTTCATAATAGCTAATTATAGCCGTCACCCCAAAGATTGGATACGGATTAAAATGATTTCCCGCCTGCCTTCCGCCCTTTTCCCGAAAATGGCCTCCCCGCTTCCCGGCAATTCGGGAATCGACCTCTCTGGCGTACGGGAATTCCCGCCCCTTATGCTAAGTACATGAGAACACGAAACCAAGTTGGAGGCTGAGAGAAATGAATGAAAAACAGATTATCAAATGGCTGGGCATGATTTGTATCCTTGCGGGAGTTGCTCGGATAGGCATGACGCCAACCTCGATCATTTGGGGAACGGACAGTCCCCAAGAGCTGACGTTCGGATTAATCGCTTGCATTCTGATGTCGGTCGGCACGATCGTCACGTACTTGGTGCAGTCCCGTGAAACCGGCGTAACGGGCTTCATTACAACACTTGGCATCATCATCGGAAACATCGTGACGACCGCAATGGTCTGGTCTCAATTTGCCGCAGGCGCAGGCGCCCCGATGCCGGAAGGCACGTTAGTGAACATCTCCAGGGCCATCATGATGATCGGTATGATGGCGGGATCGCTCGTATTCGCGTTTATTACCTTCAGGGCCAAAGTGTTTCCCCGCTGGGTTCCGGCACTGCTTGTATTGATGATCCTAAACATTTTTCTTCCGATTGAGGACAACAAATACTTCGCGGCCTTCTGGGGATTGGCCTATGTAGGAATGGGCTATTGCGTTTGGGCTGGGAAGCTAAATCGTAAACCGGCGGCAAAGAGTGCCGAATCTTTGAGCGCTTAACTCCATTCCATTGTCGCTTGTAATGATTGCTGCCGCGATTAGTATTGGAGTAGCCATTGTATCCGGCATGCGCCCAGCGAAGCTCGCTACCGAGATTGATGTATTAAAGGCACTGCGACGCGATATTTAAAGCTAATATTCGCACTGAAAACCCAGTCCTTACGCGGACTGGGTTTTTCAGCACGCATCATCCTGCCGCTGTTCATGTACAATTTTGCAACAATGAAGGAACGTTTGTATCTCTGACGAATATTACCTTTTAAGTTTGATTGTGGTTTCCCATCAAGGCTTAACAAGATAATGGAGGTAGAAGCTTTTGGCTAAAGTGCTGACGAACGAACAAATCGAACATTTCATGGAAAAAGGCTGGGTTAAAATCGAACAAGCTTTTCCCAGGGAAGAAGCTCTAAAAGTACAAGATTTCTTGTGGGATCGCCTTGCGGAGCACGGAGTGGACAGAAATGACGAAAGCACGTGGACCAAGCCGATCGTTCGGCTAGGCAACTATACGGATTCCGTCGCGGATGGATGCAATACCGATAAGTTAACGGGTGCCGTTGAGGACTTGATCGGCGAAGGCAGATGGATGGAGGGCAATAAGAAGCACAACGCCATGTGGGGCGGATTTATAATCAATTTCGGGCCGGAAGTCCCCGGAGGATGGCATTATGACGGCAGCCATTTCCGGCATTACTTGGATAGCTGGCAGCAAGGACTGCTGTTCATCGGCGTCTTCTCCGATATTCGGCCGGGCGGCTCCGGGACGCTCGTCGCTGAGGGCTCACACAATATCGTGGCCAAAGTATTGGCGGAGCATCCTCAAGGGCTCGGTTTAGGCGAAGCGATCAAGCTGTGCAACCAGCATCCTTGGTTAGCGGAATTGATCAGCAGACAGAATCAGAAATCATCCGATAACATTTACTCCGATGAGGTCGCTGCAGACGACAAAACGGCGAAGAAAGCGCATCTGGCGAAATTTATGAATACGACTTACCACGATCCGAACGGTTATTCCTTAAGGGTAGTGGAAACGACCGGTTCGGCGGGAGACGTCGTGCTGTGCCATCCTTTCCTCTACCATGCTCCGTCCGACAACGATTTGGGCATTCCAAGATTTATGTGCAATCGCTGCACCCCAACGATGGATCCCATGAATTTCAACCGGAGCAATCCGCAGGAGTATTCGGTCGTGGAACGGATGATTCGAAAATCTCTAGGTTTACAAGAAGCCGAGGGCTTCCCCTTTAAGCGGGAAGAGTTATCTGAGAAGGCATAAAAAAGGTGCGGTCTGCTCATTGTACATGAGTCAGATCGCACCTTTTTATACGATTCAACGGAGAAGGAATATCCGCCTTAGATAGCATAAAAAATTAATGTCCTTAAAAGAAGCCATTCGCTTCGTCAGATCGTGAAGCTCCCATTGGTTCGCCGCTAGATGCTTGTTTAGTTCGGTTATCTCTTGCTCAAATTGTCGGAGCTCGTTCGTCAGGTTCATTCTGGCGGTATCTTCTTCCCTCTTTAAGAAGTCATGCTCCGGGCTATATGCCTGCCTGATGTGAGAGATCTGGTGTTGCGCCCTGTTTTTATACGCTTGTTCTGCGCTATTCAATGCGGATTTTCTGTTCGTAAATTTGGATGTTATGGCTGTCATTTCGCTGCGAGGGAGGGCCTGAGGAATTTTAGGCTTATATTTGCGTTCAGTCCTTTTTTTCCACTCGACCAACGTTTTCGCTTGGGAAGGGCTCATGCCGACATGAACCGAGCCACCGCTTTTTAGAACCAGATAAACCTTTTCGATTTTTTTGCTGCCATAGGACTGAAAAATCGTAATGTCCAAAAAATCGGCTGCTGTACGAATTCCGCCGGAACCTAGCCGCCGTTTCATTTCATCGTCGATATCCGGAAATTTTTCTTTGCTAATTCTATGCTTCATTAATTGTTCGTCCAGCCACGTTTTTTTGAAAGCAGCCAAAGCGCCGGTCAGCTCTGTTTTTTCCTCCTGATCAATGGTTTGTCTTTCACCTAAGACTTCGCTTATATGACCCTGGAGTTTCTTTTCCACTTCTTCTATTTCATTCGTTTCCCGCTCCGACACTTTCCCTTGCCTTCGCAATAGATCGTCTAGCTTCTCTTCCTCCATTTGCTCATGCTTAAGCTTGATATCGTTAATGTGGTTTAATTCAATTGTCAGACCGGAAACGGCATCTTCTAGCCTCTTTATTTTATCTGACACGGCTCTCTTTTCTTGAACAACGGAAAGGTTCAAATAGCGCCGGTTTAAAAAGGCCATTTCACCTACACCTAATGCCGTGCAGAATAGGAGCGCTGTAGAAGGCGCATTTCCGTATGCAACAGCTGCCACCGCTGCGATGGATACAACCAGAAACGAAACGGTTCTTTCCAGTAAGAACCTGTCCGTTGACCAAGGCTTGGAAGGTACAGCTTCCGTTTCGAGATAATCCAGTACCCAAGAAGAACCAGTAGAATACGAAGATTCCGGTTGTGAGCGGATGGTAACCGCGGGTGACCGCATCTTCTTAACGAGCCATTCTTTGAAGGCTGCTGCGAAGGAAGCCATTAATTTCGTTGCGGCGGAGATCGAAACAGATGCGACTGAAAGCTGTACGGCATCAGCCTTTAATTGGGGATCAAAAGGCCGGGGTACCTTCGTCACCTCTTCAGACATGACTTCACGAAATGAGCGTATTAAGGAACGCAGCGCCTCATCGTCAGCACGCTCCAGACATTCAAGAGCCTGCGATGCGTCCGGCAGGACAAAATCATTCTGTCGAAAGAGGAGCCTCTCATCAGCCTCTCCCGCGCCGAGCGAATGCCATAAGGAAGCATCCGCACTTACGGCTGCGATTGAAATGAAGATGACCCACGCCGAAAAGTTATCGATATAAGGCCCGAAATGCTCCGGATTTCTTCCGGGATGCTGATAGTTTCTGTGCCCGAGCTCGTTGCTTGGCATGCCGTCTAAGTCCGGTACATACATGCCGTCATAGTCGATCAGAATGATTTCATCATTGTGAATCAAAACATTGCCATGCTGCAGGTCACCGTGCGCAATGTTTGCCTCGTGCAGCTCTTGAAGCATTTTGAGCCATTTATTGCCCAGTTCCCTTAATATTTCGGCGTCATGCAAATGCCGCTCGATATAATGCAGCAGAGATTCCCCTTCCACCCACTCCATTTTTACGATCGGGTACCAGTTGCCGTTTATTTTAATGCCTTCGGAGAGGTACTCGAAATGGACCATATAGGGGAGCTTAACGGCGCTTAAATGCATGCTGATGGCGTCATAACGGATCTTTTGATCCTTCACGTTATTGGTGAAGCATCTGACCGCCCATTCTTTCTCCCCGCACTTCATTTTATAAACGGTGGCGAAACTGCCCGAGATGGGACGAGGCAGCCCTAGCTTATCCATTTCAGGGAACCCGGCTTGAAGCTCCGGGTCCCGGAAGCACATTTTCGGATTTTGGATCGCTTCCCGATAATCCTGTGGGGTGGGCCAGAACAAACGCCTCACCCCCTTATAATAGTTTTACTCGAATGAAAGTCACATCGTCATTTCTAAGATAAAAGCCGCCATCACGGCTGATCGACTTCCTCTCCGCATGAACAAAACGAGTAAAGTCCTGCTCGGAGGCCAGCCCGTATAGTTTCTTTATTACGCTTAAGTCTTCCTCGTAACGAGTCAGCAGCCAGCATGCCAGGGCATCGGTCATTAACAAGAAGGAGTCTCCCGCTTTGGCGATTCCGCTCCATGTTCTGACGAAATCTTTAAGCGGACCGTTATTGGCTGCGTTGCTCGAAATAAGGACAGGCCTATTATGAAATTCATCAGCGGAACTCATAGGAAATGCGGCGATCATTTTATCATTCCGAATTTGAAAGATGCAGCTGTCGCCGATGGCGACCGCATCAAATGCTGTAAATGAAGCGTCCGTCAAACGAAACGTGATTCCGGCTATCGCCGCGAACGCCCCGCTGCTCAGCTTCTCTTGCGCATACCAGGGAAGGTCCTTTCCCTGAAGCTTTTTCTGCCAGACTCTCGATAATTTAGAAATAGACTTCTGGAGAGGCCTATCATCAAACTTTCCATTGCAATAACCGCTTGCGAGCAGCTTCGCCCAGAGGTCGGCGAACGATGATTCGCTGGCCCCATCCGCTATGGCAAATCGATAATTGGTCGTATCTTTGTTAATTTGAATGCTGCGATTGAAGGCATCTTCATATTCATCTTGGCGGTTTCCCGCCTTCGGCATTGAAAAACATTCGCTCTCGATTCGTACCATAGCCGTCCCTACCTAAGATTCGCCGGACGCGTTCCGATGTCAAGCGCCTGGATTACAAGGGTTAAATCGGCATTCAATACGAATCCTCTTGCGCCATCCGAGAGATCCAAATCGTGCTCCTGATTGGCCACCCGGATCATAAAGGGCGTCAGCAGGCTTGAGCCTTCGTAAAGCATTCTCGAATAGGGGTCGGGCAGTCCATCGGAGGTTTCCGGAAAACGCTGCTCCACCGCACTCGGACTATCGGAGATATGCAAGTTAAACAGCAATACATTTCCATCGTCCGTAGCCAGTTCTCTTAATTTTGCCATTTCGGAAGTCGGGTCACCGTCGGTGGATTCCCCATCCGTGATATGAATGACGACCGGCGGAAAACTAGGCGTATATTCGTTGATCCATTGATTCAATATGGTATGGGCCGTATTCACGGCCTGGCACATTGGCGTTCCGCCGTTGGATACAGGCTCAAACCAGACAGGAAACTTGACAAGCTGATCGGCAAGCCCGCCTGCCCCATCCGGAACTTTCTTAAGACGCTTCTCCAGCCTTGACGGATTATCGGCAATTTCGCTGATCGGCACTAATTCTTTTCCAGCCAGAACTCCGCCGAACGCCGGCCCTACGCTAGCGCCATAGCCAATCACGCCAACATGATAGTAGTCACGTATGCCTTCCGACTTCGCGCACTTTATAATCAGATTTTGCAATAAACGGTTTATCGCATCGGAAACGCTCTCGGCTTTCGAACCGGCTCCGTATGGGTCGGACATCGATCCGGACTGGTCAATGATAAACAGAAAACACGACGGATTCGAACGGCTGATTTCTGCTGAATACATGGTTTCACCCCTCAAAAAAATAGGTACATACTTCATTCCTATTCCGCTGAGGTCAAAGACTTGTACGTTTGGACAAAAAACATGAATTGGAATTTTAGCAGCGGCATTTCAAATTCAAGCTGACCCTCTGTTTCCGAAATGACGCGCCCGCCTTCTGCTTATAAGCACGCAAACGAACATAAACGGGATATAAGCGTAGATAAAATAAAATCCGACCGTTGAGTACAATTCGGAGACCCGTTCAACGCTCCTATGGTCCGCAATGAAATAATTCAACGTCACCATAGCAATTAGAATACCAATCAAGCTGTGTCGCTGTCTCATGCGAAAAGCGGTTTTTATTCCGCGGCAAGCCACCCATAAGTAAATACAAATTCCCGCTATCGTTTTTATAAACCATAATGAAATGAAAAAGTATTCAAGCCTCTGAAGAAGCGGCACTTCAAATATGCTGATCATATCGATTGTCGGCCATATGGAATGCCGCAGCTCACCTTCACTGAAAAACATTAAGGCCATTAATAAGAGGATCAAATATAACAAGGTAACAAACATAACGATCATATGCGCCCATTTTTGAGACTTTGCAGGCGTTTTTATAAACGGATAAAAGAAGAGAAGCGTCTCGAACCCCAAAAACTCAAACACCATGCTTTTTGAAGAAAGGAAAATATCGGTTGCCGAATGGTTCAACAGCGGCAGCAAGTTTAACGGATGCATATACGGCAAGGCAAGTCCAACTTGGGGAATAATAGAGGCGAAGGATAAAAACGTAGCCCAAACGCATAGTCCGGTAACGGACCGGAAGCCGCCGGACACGGCATAGTAGATAAGAAGAACCATGACGATGCTGAGCGGCAAAATGTTCATTCCCGTAAAAAACCAAACTTCTATCAATTCAATATACACTTTAAATTTAACGAATGCCCCGTAAACAAAATACAGCACAACCGCAGCATTCAGTAAATGGCCAAAGACGCTTCCGAAAAGCGTATGGTTAAGCGTAATAATTTCTTGACCAACACGGTTAAAGGATGTGATCTTATAAATCATCCACAAAATGAGATGAATGCTGATACCCGTCAAAATAACGGATATCCATGCGTTATAACCGGCATGCTCGATTAATGTTCTTTGAAAAGTCAGCACGCCGACTCCTACCATGCTTACATATAGAGGAAAAATGATGAAGTAAGGAGATATCCTGTACTCTTCGCTGATTTCATTTCTCATTCATATGCCGCCTCCCCAAACTTGCCTTTCCTACCCTTATTGGCCTGCACTGGTCTGGACAATCGTAACTTTAACGCTTACCGTTGCTTTTAATGCCCCGTAATGATTTTCAAAATCCCGGGCATCCCATTTATAAGACTTGCTTCTTACTAAATCGCCAAAGCCTACCGGGTCGACGTTATTGATTTTGCATAACGATACAAACCTTTGAATTTCTTCTTCGAAATAGGCCTCCATCGTTTTCTCAAGCGATGCAAGCTGTTGCTCCGATGTTAAATCTATCCAGGTAGGAGTGTCCCTAACTTGTGCTTTTAATTTCAAACGGATTGAAACGGATGCCGGAGGTCCGGTACGAATGACTTTAAATGTCGACTTGGAACCTAGGCTGTTCATTAAGAAGAAATCGGCGCGTTCTTGATTGGATCCTTTAATAGGTACCATAATACTTCCATTCTTCGAGTTGTTCAGCAGCATCTTCAATAGGAAGGCATCCCTTATACTGATTGCGGTTTTAAATTTATCGCCTTTGAACAAAGCCAAACCGTCGATTTTTATCTCTCCGCGCTCCATTGTGAAATATGGCAAGAAGACATCCCGTCCCTCGCCGAAAAAGTTAAAAAACGCGACGTGAAGGTTCATCACCGGCAAATTTCCTCGCCTTATATTATTCTCGATCATATCGAATAAAAAATAAGGATCGCGTTTGCTTTCGGTTACATTCAAGATGTCCAAAGCGTCTCTGTCCGCAACGCCCATATGCATTCTGTACGATATTACCGGATGGCGGATCAGCGTGCTGATTGCTATCCCGATACCTCTTCGCGCGTACGTTTCTCCAAACAACGCCATCCTCATCTGTCCATGTTCAATCGGGAAATCAAGTTTCGTTTGCAGCCTTGGCAAGCTATCATAAACGGTATTCGACTCCGTCACGTAAAATTCTAGCTTCGATTTTCCCGTCTCTTCGTAATTGGCAATAATCGAGGCGTTTCGCATTCCATCCCCGACGGCATCGTAACCAACGGTTTGGACAAGTTTGATATCATTAACAATACTTTGATTGCCACACGCGGAAATCAACGTACTTAGAAGAATTAGTAGAAACGTTTTTCTCACATTCATCCGCTTTCTCCATCACCCATCGTCAAAATCATTCTTCTTCCGCCTAACCGGCTTAGGTTTGTACCTGATTAAAGAATACGGCCTCAAGTAAGGAGACCTATGATTAAGGAATTGAAACGACGGACGTATAAAGCCGTCCCGAAGAGCCTTCACCCGGAAAGGATAGATTGGCACCGTATATGGAGTGCCCAACGAGGTCAACCGGGTAATATGGATGATCAGAAAACCAATCCCGATACACATGCCTATTCCGCCCCATATGGCTGACATCACGATCATGGGGAAACGCAGAAACCGGATCGCATTCGACATCTTATAAATCGGCGTCGCAAACGAGGACAACGCCGAAAAAGCGACGATGATGACGAGAATATTGCTTGTCAACCCGGCCATTACCGTAGCTTGTCCGATAACAATACCGCCCACGATACCTAATGTTTGACCGATTTTCGAAGGCAATCTGGCGCCGGCCTCCCGGAGAAATTCAATTGTGATTTCCAGGAAAAGCACCTCAAACAAAGGGGGGAACGGGACATTCTTTCTGGATAAAATCAGAGGCTCCAACAATTCCCTCGGGATGACCTCGTAATGGAAAGTGGTTACGGCGATATATAATGACGTTGCGAACAACGAAAAAACAACCCCGAAAAGACGAATCATCCTAAAAAATGAACCCAAAATCCAAGGCAAATAATAATCTTCCGGGGAAATGAAAAAGTCAAACAATGTTGAGGGTCCCGTAACAAAATAAGGCGACCCGTCGCTAATGATCGCAACTTGCCCGCTGATCAGGGCATACACGACCCGGTCTCGGCGTTCCGTAGTCAAAAATAACGGAAACGGCGTGGACGAATTATCAGAGATGAATTGGTCCAATAGGGATGAATCAAAGATCACGTCAACATCGACTTGCTTCAGTCTTTGCTGCGCGGTTCGAACGATCTCTTCATTGGTCACCCCGTTGATGTAAATGACGGCGACTCTTGTTTTGGATGCCGATCCAATCGTCATTTCTTTTACAATCAAGTTTGGGATATTGATTTGCGCCCTTAACAAGCGAATGTTCGTGTCAAGGTCCTCGATAAACCCAACCTTGGGTCCGACAACGCTGAACTCGTTCTCGGTATTGTTATCTTTTCGCAACCCCTCTTTATTCGCAATATTGACCATCGCGCATTTCCGATCGTGATGATCGATCTGAATAATCGCGTATCCTTTGAATAGTTTCGATTGAATGTCCTCGATCTGATCCGTTATCTCTACGTCGTCAATCGGAATCGATTCTTTTATATCCTCAAGCTGGCAGAGCTCAGAGAGAGATGCGCGGGTTTGCACCGGAAACATCACATTGGATTGGAGAAGGTCATGGTCGATTAGCGTTGTGAAATAGGAGACGCTTACTTGTTGACCGGCAGTATTTATTTGTATGGATTTAAAATCGCTCGATTGTTTAGTCAGCTTCTTTAATTGATCGATGTCCGTGAATTCCGTTTTCAGTTCATTCATAAGATTGTCAGCCCGTAGTTTGAATTTAATGATGGTATCTTTTGCATAATGACCGGAATTATTCCATGAATGATGAAGGAAGGCTCTTAGGGGAGCTGACGTTTGCTGACTTTGACGGTTGAATAAGGTTTAATATTTAATTAATTCAGTAATTTCTTTAGTTCTTCTAGTAAAAGATTTTTTTGAAACGCGCTATAGTTAATTTCCGGGAGGTTATAGGGGGCATGCCCTAAAATGTAAGCGCTTATATTACATACTAATTCAGGAGGGAACAACCATTGAGCAGAATGTTTAAAAGGGCCATTACGTGCTTACTCGCTGCGGTTTTGCTTATTCCGGCAGGCAGGCTCGCTCCGAATGCGGAAGCCGCCGCACCTGATGATGTCTCGGATACGGTAATCGTATATCGTGAGTCCTTTACAGGCGGTAAAGGTGCCGCTGCGCAATCGGGCAGCGCTATTTTGACGCCTGTCACCGGCAAGGCTTTTGAAGGCAATGCCGACGGGGCAGCTCTATACGTAAGCAATCGAGCAAACTCATGGGACGCGGCCGATTTCAAATTCACCGACATCGGACTTGCAAACGGCAAAACCTACACCGTAACGGTTACCGGCTATGTTGACGCTGATGCGGTTGTTCCTGCCGGCGCACAAGCCTATCTTCAAACGGTAAATAGCTACGGCTGGCTGGCCGGCGCGAATTTTGCAGCCGGACAAGCTTTTACGCTCACGAAAGAGTTTACGGTCGATACCGGCAAAGATTCGGCTCTTCGCGTTCAATCCAGCGATTCCGGAAAAACGGTACCATTTTACATTGGAGACATACAGATCACCGAGAAGGCAGCCGCGGGAGGCGGTAACGAAACGCCTAGACCACCGGCTTTGCCATTCAACGCCATCACCTTTGAAGACCAAACGGCGGGCGGCTTTGCAGGGAGAGCAGGCACTGAATCGTTGACCGTCACCAATGAAGCCAACCATACGGCCGGCGGCTCATACGCTTTGAAAGTAGAGTCCAGAACTCAGACTTGGCACGGGCCAACTTTACATGTAGAGAAGTATGTTGATAAAGGATACGAATACAAAATTTCGGCCTGGGTGAAGTTAATCTCCCCTGCTAGTTCACAGCTCCAGTTGTCCACTCAGATTGGCCAGGGAAGCAGCGCCAGCTACAATAACGTTTTAGGTAAAACCATCAGCACGAGCGACGGTTGGGTGCTGTATGAAGGAACCTATCGTTATAACAGTGTAGGCGACGAGTTTTTGACCATCTATATCGAAAGCTCCAACAATAGTACGGCTTCTTTCTATATTGACGATATCAGCTTTGTACGCGGCTCGGGACCGATTTCCGTACAGAAGGACCTGACACCGATTAAATCCGTCTATCAGAACGACTTCCTCATCGGAAACGCGGTATCGGCGGCAGATCTGCAAGGCGCCAGACTCGAGCTGCTGGGCATGCATCACAATGTTGTCACATTGGAAAACGCGATGAAGCCCGATGCGATGCAGCCAACGAAAGGCGGCTTTACCTTCGCCGGGGCCGATGCGATTGTCGATCAGGCACTGGCCGAAGGTCAGAAAGTTCATGGACACGTACTGGTATGGCATCAACAGACGCCTGCATGGATGAATACATCGAACGGATCTCCATTAAGCAGAGAGGAAGCTCTTGCAAATCTCAAGAGCCATATCCAAACGGTCATGGAGCATTACGGCAATAAGGTGATTTCGTGGGACGTTGTCAACGAAGCGATGAACGATAATCCGTCTAACCCTTCGAACTGGGAAGCGGCGCTGCGTCGATCCGCTTGGTATAATGCCATCGGACCGGATTATGTAGAGCAGGCTTTCTTGGCGGCGCGAGAAGTGCTGGATGCGCATCCTGAATGGGATATCAAGCTTTATTACAACGATTATAACGAAGATAACCAAAATAAAGCCGAAGCTATCTACAGCATGGTCAAAGCAATCAATGACAAGTATGCGCTGGCGCACTCAGGCAAGCTGCTCATTGACGGCGTCGGGATGCAGGCGCACTATAGTCTGAACACAAACCCGGATAATGTTAGACTGTCCTTGGAGAAATTCATTTCCTTGGGCGTTGAAGTAAGCATTACCGAGCTTGACATCCAGGCTGGAACGGATGCTCAGCTTACGGAGAAACAAGCGAACGCTCAAGGCTACCTGTATGCGCAATTGTTTAAGCTCTACAAGGCTCACGCAGCCCATATCGCTCGCGTCACCTTATGGGGATTGAATGATGCCGCTAGCTGGAGAGCGTCCGCGAGTCCGTTGATATTCGATAAAGACCTGCAGGCCAAACCGGCTTACTACGGCATCATTAATCCGGATAAATATATGCAAGAGCATCCGCCTGTTCTGGCAAACGCCAATCAGTCAACCTCCGCATTTGCAACTCCGATCGTTGATGGAACTGTAGACGCGGTCTGGAGCGGAACGCCCGAAATGCCGATAAGCCGCTATCAAACGGCTTGGCAAGGCGCAAGCGGCGTCGCAAAAGCACTCTGGGACCAACAGAACCTTTACGTGCTGATCCAGGTTAGCGATGCGCAGCTCGATAACGGAAGCGTAAATCCATGGGAGCAGGATTCCGTTGAAATCTTCCTTGACCAGAACAATGCCAAGACATCGTTCTATCAAGATGATGACGGCCAATATCGAGTGAACTTTGCAAACGCAGCTTCGTTCAATCCGTCAAGCATAGCAGACGGCTTCGCATCGGCAACCAAGGTTACCGGAACCAATTACACGGTTGAAGTGAAGATTCCTTTGAAGTCGCTTACACCGGCCAACGGCAAGAAACTGGGCTTTGACGTACAAATTAACGATGGTAAAGACGGCGCCCGTCAAAGCGTTGCCGCATGGAACGATACGACCGGCAACGGATATATGGACACTTCCGGTTTCGGCGTGCTCACTCTCGTCGGCAAGGACGAAATCCCGCCAACGGCATCGATAAGCTACAATCACGAAGGGCCGACAAATCAAGACGTCATCGCCACGATTACGCCAAGCGAGCCGGTTACGATCACGAACAACGGCGGCAACGCGAGCTACGCCTTCACGGCGAACGGAAGCTTCACCTTCGAATTCGTCGATGCGGCCGGCAACGCGGGCACGGCGACGGCGGTCGTCTCGAATATCGATAAGACGGCGCCTGATCTGCAGCTTTTCTCTGATATCGACGTCTTTACGAAACCGAATCACAAGCTCGTTCCGATTCGTCTGTCATGGAAAGCGACCGACGATGCGGCTGGCATCGCATCCGTCAAGCTGGTCTCCGTTGTGAGCAACGAGCCGGACAACGGACTCGACGATGGAGATACGGCAAACGATATTCAGGACGCCGAGATCGGAACGGCCGACGAAGAAATCAGGCTTCGCGCGGAGCGTGCCGGCAACGGGAACGGAAGAAGCTATACGATCGTTTACGAAGCAGAAGATCTGGCCGGCAATAAAAAAACGGCGGAGATTACGGTGAAGGTTCCGCTTAACGGCAAGAAATAATTAAAACTGACCGCAATAACAAGCCCCAAGCCGACCTGCGCAGCAGGATCGGCTTGGGGCGCAACTTTTCCAGCAACTTCCTCGTAATAAAGAGACGGCTCTTGAAAAAGGAGGAATTCAATTGGTTTTTGGAAAAGGAGCAAGGCCTTCTAAGTTTGCTCTTCTGGCGCTCATTCCCGTAGTCGTGGATGGATTATCGATGCTAATTGGCATGGCGATGCATGGCTTCAGCGGGAGTTCACACCTATCCTTTAAGCTTGCGCTCCAGATGGGACTTCCTTCGATCAGCGCGGTCACGGAGCAGGGCTTCCTGCCGGGAACCGTTCAACTTTCCACCTCGGGTGGACTTAGCGAATCTGCCTTACTCGGTGCCTTACTATCGCTTGTGCTTTTTCTCGTCGTACAGTCGTTCCTGCAGAGCGGGTACATCGGACTGCTCCAGGATGCCGCTGCCGGACATTCATTGTCGATGAGAAGTTTCGCCTCTTACGGCTCGCGCTTTTTCGGGCGATTCTTGATGCTTAACTTGCTGGTTATGGTTTTCCTGCTTGCGCTCGGCGGGGCTACGGCATTCTTGCAATTGCCCGGGGCTATCCTGATGATCGTTGTATTTCTATGGCTTCGGGTACTATTTCTTTATCTTGAATATACGATCATTGCCGATGACTGCACCATTGCGGAAGCATTCTCCCGTTCACGGGAAACGTTCCGACGCCGCTCCCCCGCCACCATGTCTCTTGTCATCCTGATGTTTATGATCAATATCGTGGCCGGCTTTCTTGTGAATTATCTTTGGTTCCCTCTCTTTTTCCTTCTATTCCTGGTTGTGTACGACATCGTATCCTCTCGAATGCAGCTCGCATTCATGCATGACTTCCGCAACATCCGAGGGCTGTAGGAATTATCCCTTGTATGCCCTCTGTAATTCCGCCAGATCGAATTTCTTCATCTTCAGAAATGCCTTCGTTACGCATGCAATTTGCTCCGGCGTGCCCTTGCCCATCATCTCGTCCATCTCTGTCGGAACAATCTGCCAGGAGACTCCATACTGATCTTTCAGCCAGCCGCATTGTTCGGCTTCAGGAACAGCAGAGAGCTTTTCCCAGTAGTAATCAATATCTTCCTGCGTGTCGCAATACACCATAAAGGAAATTGCCTCATTAAACCTGAATTTATGCTCGTGCGCGCTGTCCATTGCGGCAAACCACTGATTTTCGAGCATGAAATCAGCGAACATGACTGTTCCTTCTTTGTTAGGCTCCATGCCTGCAGGGTAGCGGGCAATAAGTCCTTGCTTTGCATTCTTAAATACGGATAAATAAGAACGAATCGCCTCTTCCGCCTTGCCGCATTGATCGCCGACAAACAAAAGCGAAGGTACGATCGCAGGGCGTTCTTCACCTTCCGGATTGGTAAGGATCAACTGCCACGACACGCCATACTTATCCTGAATCCAGCCATACCTCTCGCTGAACGGATACTTATCAAGGGGCATTAACGCTGTGCCGCCATCGGATAATTTGTTCCAAACCTCATTTATTCGTTCTCCCGCGTCCTTGTCTCGAGACGGGTCGAAATTAACGATGAACGACACCGACGGATTGAGCTTGAAATAAGGCCCCGCGCTGATTGCCATGAACTTCTGTCCCCAAACTTCAAAAGAGACGATATCGCTTTCGCCCGACGGTGTATTTTTGAGCGTCGTTACATTCGTAATCTTTGAGTCCGGGAAAACGGAAGCGTAAAATTCGGCTGCTTCCTTTGCTTCCTTGTCAAACCATAAATGCGGAACGATGATTTGGTTTGTTCGTGACACAATTATTCCTCCTCAGTAAGCCCCCTGTCCTTCGCGAACAGGAGGCTTTGTTTTTTAGCAGAACTAAAACCTATGTGCTATTGCTGCGGTTGCTCCCCCGGGACATTCACTTGGAAAGTAACGCCGTACTTGTCCTTTACGATGCCGTACAGCGGGCTCCAATCCGTCTTCATAAGGGGCATGACGACTTCTCCGCCGTCTTCCAAAGCGGCGAAGATTTCTCTCGCTCTTGCCTCTTCTCTGGGGTGGATGGCAATCTGAATCGTATTGCCTGGCTGATAAGGCATGCCTGCGAACGTATCGGAGAACATGAGTTCCGAGTCTCCGACCTTCAAGTGCGCATGCATGACGCGATCCTTCATGTCATCCGGCAAAGGATGGTTCGGATCTGCCGGCGCGTCACCGAACGTCATGATGCCAATTACTTTCCCGCCCAACGCTTTCTCGTAGAAATGGACCGCTTCTCTCGTATTGCCGTCAAAAACCAAATACGGATTCAAACCGATTGACATCATTAAACAGCTCCCTTGGAACAATTTGGACAATCCCCTACATTATATACCAAAATCGAGCTGCGCAAACCGTTTTTACGAACAAATATTCGTATTTTCTTGAGGTGCTTCAGAAGTTAGGATCCGAGCATAGCAAAAACCCCACCTTATGCGGTCGGGTCAGGCTGTAGAGTATCCCACCATCGTTTTTTTATATGGTAAGCATGTGTGCGTAGCATGAGAGAGCGCCAGAATATTCTAACGGATGCTCCAGCGCTTATTTGCGCAAATATAGCAATTCTTAACATCTAACGGTTGCCAGAGAGGTTATTTGGACCAAATCGGAAGAATTCGCTGCCCCAATCGCCAAATAACGTTGCTGAGAACCGTTAGGATTTCAAAAGGGCTATTTGAGGCTAAATAGCGTGCGTGGCAACCGTTAGCGAAAACGACAAACAAGCCTAATGTCAATCAAACATCCGGACTCGCGATTGAACCTTATTTCTTTTTCGACAGCCTGAACCCGACCTTATGCAGTCGGGTTTTTCGTTTCTTCCATTTGATTAATGCCACGAACGATTTCAGCTAGAAAAACGGCCTGATTATTCGCTTCATCTTTCGCCGAATACAGCAGCGTTACGGTGCCTTCTTCTGCCCACTTAAGCAATTGTTTTAGGAACACAACCTTAGTCTCATCCGTGAGTTCTTTCCGATACCGTTCCTTAAACTCGTCGAACTTCGCATGCTCATGAAACCACTTCCTCAATTCGTGGCTTGGCGCAAGCTCCTTTAACCACTCGTGAATCCCCGCCTTCTCCTTCGAAACGCCTCTTGGCCAAAGCCGATCCACTAGAATCCGCTTTCCGTCGGATTCCTGAATCGGATCATAGATGCGCTTTACGCGAATCATCCTTTTGTTCACCCACTCTCTCGTACTAGTTTACACATCCAACAAATATCGCGCAGCCGGAGATATGCGGTCGTATACGGATTTGCGCATCACTTCTTTTTGCAGAGGAATCTGACCCTCATATTCTCTTGTGCTGTAGTAAGCCGATATTGCGCGCCGTGGCCGATCCGTACGATTCTGTGTGCCTCCGTGCCACATATGACCGTTAAAGATAACAACCGATCCAGCCGGAGCGGTAATGATGACTTCATCAGGGTGCGGATCCTTCGGATCATTCATACATTGATCCGGATAGGTTTCCCATTTATGTGAACCTGGGACCAATCGAGTAGCGCCATTTTCCGGAGAAAAATCGTCTAACAGCCAAAACGTGTTTACGACAATGTACTGCTGATTCACCTTGCTGTCATCTACATGCAGCCCCTAGCGGCCTTGTCCAGGCAAAGCATCCCGGCCGTTTAGAACGGCCAGTTTGATCTCGCTCTTCAACATATAATGAACCGCAGCCAATACCTTGGGGTGGATGTACATGCCATCAAATACTTCCCCTTTGTTGACCAAATCGGATAAACGCCGCGTTCCCTCCTCTTGTTCGTATTCTTCGCCCGCAGTGCGCCCTTCCTGCTCCATTAATTCTTCATACCTGGATCGCAGTTGAACAAGCCAATCGGATGAAATGACATCAAGAAATAGGACGTAGCCGTTTTCATCCAGCGATCTCTTTTCCTCCATAGTGAGAAGTTGTTCCGATGAACCTAATTGTTGCAGCGCTTCTATTGTTGTTCGAACTTCCTGTTGGTGCATATGCATGTTTCTTTTTCCTCCAAAACCGTAATTTTTCGAGCGCTACCGCTCCCGGTTAATCATATAATCCAAAACAAGCCTGAGAAAATCGCAACGGCGAGGCAGCTGACCGAGTGCTTCCACAGCGAGACAGTAATGCGACCACATCTGTTTTCTTGCGTCCTCCTGGCCGAGAACGGTTACGAAGGTTGACGTATTGTTCGCTGAGTCCTGCATGACAGGCTTGCCGAGCACTTGTGCCTCGCCTTCTTGATCCAGCAGATCATCCTTGATCTGGAACGCGATTCCCGTATGATAGGCATACGCTTTCAGCACCGCGATTTCCTGCTTGCTTGCCCGGGCGAGAATCGCAGGCATAATCAAGGCCGCCTCGAATGCCAGGCCGGTCTTGTGGAAGCAGATCGCGTTTAGTTGATCAAGCGTCAACGCCCTGCCTTTCGATGCCAAATCCATCGCTTGGCCCGCGCACATCTCTTCCGCCGCCTGGGCTGAATATTGGATCAAGGCCAGCACCGTTTCAGCATCGAACTCGAGTGATGCCTGCTCCTGCGTCGAACGTTGGATCAATAACAGGCCGGTCAGTTCCGCAGTGGCGCTATTATGCACCTGGTGAAGCGCAAGCCGCCCTCTCCTCATAGAAGCGTTATCCTGGGTCGGCAAATCGTCGAAAATGAGCGACGCGGTATGCATGTATTCCAGCGATCTCCATAAAGGCACAATCGAGGATGCGGTCAGCCCGTAATATTGTACGCCCATAAACCAAGTCATTACAGGTCGAAGCCGTTTGCCATCTCCGGCGAGGCTGTAGTTGGCCGCATCGATCAGAAGCTCCTTCATCGGCAAAAGCCCTTCGGTCTTAGTAATCGGCAGTGATTCGTTAATCTGTTCGCGGGCTGCATGTACCGTATCGTGGAACTCTTGCTTTAAGCTTTGATCATCGCGTAGCATGCCAACCAATCGGTCCCGAAGGAGCTTATCAAAAAAATCTACATTCTCCGCCTTATCCACCATTTGCTGAAGAAGCCGATGGAAAGCAGAACCGCCGAAGGCGAATTGCTTCATCAGTCTGCCATATTCCTCTGAGCCAATCCTCTCTTTGCATCGTCTCAACCCATTAATCGCACGATCGAGAATAACCTCGCACGCTTTGCCGTCGTCGCGATACACATGCTGGATAAGATGAAATATAACCGTCCAATATAATTCATAGGGATTTATGAGATCTGGCCGCTGATCACGGTGAGTCAAATAATAGGTGTACGGCGTCACCGCGCCGCTGGCTTTATCGGTCTCCATATCCGCAAAATCGTCAGCCAGCTGGTTGTAAATGCCATAGTAGAACGTATGCTGCTCAAACTCTTCATCGTGCGAAGCCGCAAGGATGGAACGAGCAAGCAACCGAGAGGAGGCGGACTTCAAAATAATCGGTACATACAGGTCTTCATTCGAGTAGGATGCATCGGATAAATCCTTCGCTCTGTCCAATTCCTGAGCATGAAAGAACACAAACGCCTGCTCGAAAAACAGAGCCTGCTTCTTCGGCGGCTGATGCCGCTTGATGTACGAAAAAGCTTCCCGCAGCTCCGATTGCGCAAATTGCAGCAGCAATCGGTTCATTCCCTTCCACTCGCCCATAGCCGGTACCGTACCGGTCAACAGTGTCGTCCGAATCATCTGTGAATACAGCGTTTTCTCATGATCTGTCAGCACCTGAGCGTCCAGAAGATCGTCAATAAACGGATACGTCAGCCCGTAGCAATAACCTAACCGAATGGCCTCATCGAGTCTTCGTGCCCGCTCCGCCGGCAATTCATCGCCGTTCATCTCCTCGAGCGCATGCAGCACGACGCCAACGATAATTTTAATCAGCTTGCGCTGCGCATGCTCGGCACTCATCCCCTCGGGAATATGGGCTGCTACATGCTTCAACTTGTCGATGGCCCATATAATCGTCGTCTCAACGGACTCCTTCTGAGCCCACCTATACAAGCTCGCCAGACTGATCAGCTCCAGATTTCCTCCTGAAGCCGCAGAATTCTGCAGCCAGCGCTTGATATCCGCTGCCGTCCGTTTGATTTTGGCCTGTGTATTCGATGAACTTACCGATTTCCCCAAATCCCTCATAAACATGTAGGACACGCTTCGTTCCAGGTAATCATCCAATTTGCCGTTACGCTGCAGCCACTGGATATAGCGGTATCCGTCTCCTGCATGCGGCCTTTTCGACTGCCATGCCAGCATCGATCGCCATGCAGGGCGGCGGATACGCGTTCGTTTCCACAGCTGGATCGCGCTTGTCAAAGCGGGCACATGCGCCTGTTCTACCACCTGCTTGTTCAGCAGATCGAAATAGCGGGCGGCCTTCCGCTCCGCCTGCCGATAACCGTGATCGGCGTCAACGAGTAAGGTTTTTACCATCGGCGATTTCCCTCTGCTTCTATATGATGTCGTTCACAACTCTGTATTCTTAGTTCTACATACGAATAAATACGGCTCAGGTTACGGTGTCGGCTTTGTCTCTGCTTATGTGTATCTCTCCATAGTTTAAGGAAGTTAATGATCCAATAACAAATGGATTCTATACTTTACCTATACCGTCACGGAATTCATCTAACGAAAGGAATTCACAATATGGGCATTCATGCGTATTTCCAATCGCTAACCGATTTAGAGCGAATTATCCGATGTCCAGGTAAATTCAAATTCCAGGAGCATAGCGTATCCGCCCATTCCTGGAAGGTCGTTCAGTATGCCAAAACATTGGCGGATATCGAAGAAAGCCATGGAGTCGTCGTAGATTGGAAGAAGCTATACGAAATCACAAGCAGCCATGATTACGGTGAGATTTTTATCGGAGATATTAAAACGCCTGTGAAGCACTATTCTTTGGAGCTTCGAGCCATGCTGCAACAGGTAGAAGAAGGCATGGTCGCCCATTTCATTGACGAGCATATTCCCGAGGAATTCCAACCCATCTTCCGCAGACAACTGCGGGAAGGCAAAGACGATTCGGTAGAAGGAAAAATATTGGAGGTTGCCGATAAACTCGACCAGGTCTATGAGGCCTTTGCAGAGCTGCAGCGCGGGAATACCGAAAAAGAGTTCATCCTGATGTATCGAAGCGCGCTTATCAAAATTAAAAGCATTAAGCTTCACTGTGTAGATTATTTTCTTCAACATATATTAACCGATATCGTCAGGGAAGGATCAAGATCTCCCATTGATATTGAAGAAATCACGAAGGAAGCGTTAGCGTCATAAAATCTTATTCCATATGTGGACTGTGACCTGCAAGATGGGCGCTTTTTTCAAAGTGTCCATCATACGGGTCACAGTTCATACTTTCGCATGCGTACTTTCCTTTACGTTGTTAAATTACAAGGGCTTACTTTTGGTCAGATGCCTGCTGTGTTGATAATATATCTACAATTTGATCAAGCTTTTGAATTATAATCCGGTCTGAGGGATTGGTATTGATGACATAATATCTATTAGCAATAACACAAGAACTTACTAGAATACAAATACCAAGAAAAATGATTGCGCCCTTTAATGTTGTTTCAAATTTCTGATTTTTATTTTGCATATATACCTTCCTTATACGAATTAAAAAAAAGCTTTGCTGGCAATGTACCATGCAAAGCTGATTTAAACTTAAACTCTATTCAATATTAGTTGATGTATAATCAACTGTCAATATTTTGTAATCCTGCAAAGTGTTTTTATCTCATCCTCTTCCGGATATGGTTCAAAGTAAAGGACCCCCCACCAGGTTCACGGTAGTGGATCCTAACTGACTTCACCTAATTACCCTAAGCACACTTCATTTCTTCGCACGGAGCATCATAGCCAAAAACGAAACGGCAATGATTACAGTACCTGAAGCTAAATATAGTATGGCTATCCCTGAACCAGCATGATCACCGACGACTGAGAGCAACCAAGGAAGCTCTCCTATTGCGGCGGCAGGCTGCAGAACTCGGTCAACTAGCGGGCCCAAAGCAAAGAATGATAACACAGAAGAGGTTAAGTTAATTTGGTGAAGGAAGGCAAATACTCTTCCTTGTAGTGCAGCGGGCACTACCGATTGGAAGTGGGAGCTTAACAATGCGTTGCCAAAGGGCAGCGGTATCATCAGCAACAATAACGCGATTCCAAGCCAAATCGGGCTCCTAGCCGTCAGTTCTCTGGCCGCTTTCAAAAGAGGTATCGATGATACCAATGGCATATAGTTGTCTACTTATGGAATCGAAATCCACGGATTTAAGTCGCTAGGGCTGTCTGGATTAACGCCCTTTTCCATAGCGCGGAAGTTTGCGAGCAGCTGCGGAACAATCAGTCCGACAAGCGCCCGTTCGAACTCGTCTTCAATGCCAGGAATCGCAACAAAATGGTCGCATTCATATTCGCGCTCTGCTTCAGGCTCGCCAATGACGAGTACTTTGGCGCCACGTTGTCTCAGATCGCGGATGACTCGCCGCTCATGTTCGAGCATATGGTTCGATTGAAATACGATAGCCAGCGTTTCAGAGGAAGCGACGACATTCGGGCCATGCGCAACCTCCATCGTATGGTAGAAGTTCGACTGTGTTTCGGACATTTCGATCATGATGAGCGCACTTTCGCAAGCCAAGCCGAATGCCTTCCCTTGACCGGCTGCGAGCAGGTTGCTCCAGCTGCGGTCTGCTGCAAGTTGCCGCAGCTTCTCTTCATAGCGTTCGATCAGCTGTCGTCCGGCTTCCGGAATCGCAGGAAGCAAACCTAGCGGCAACCCGTACGCGAGTCGATATACGGCTGCCTGCGCAGCAATCAGACTCGTAAACGATTTGGTCTGACAGACGCTTTCTTCGTTTGCCCATGGGAGTGCAATGCTCAAATCCGACATCTCTCCGACAGCGGACTGCTCGTACACAACAACCGACAACAACTTGATGTCGGCGCGCTCCTTCGCAATCTCCAGCGCCTTCTTGATTTCTCCCGTCTGACCTGAACGCGAAGGAACGATGACGAACAACGAATCGCCGGCGCCGTAATAATTCTGTGCATTGACATAAAACTCACCGCCTGTTACCGTCTCCACCGGCTGACCGGCCGCTTCCCGAAGCACCAGCGCCGTACTCCGCGCTCCCCAATACGAGGAGCCGCAAGCAACCATCATCGTCTGACGTCCGCGCGTCTCCCGAAACAGCGCCTCAATAGCCGATCGATGCTCTATTACACGCTCAATCGTCTTTTCCCATGCCTCCGGCTGCGAGACAATTTCCTGATAGGACAAACTTGCATTTTTCGTAGTCATCGTAGGTATCTCCTTATTACTGAATCACGACTAGTGGTTTATTTCATATCGGACAAAGCGGCGCCTTTCATAAATTGCCGTTGGAACGTCAAGAAGATGACTAAGCTCGGAATCATGATGAAAAAGGCGACGGCCATCGTCGCGTTATAATTGACCGCGCGTGAAGTGGCGAACATGCCAAGCGCTAGCGGCAGTGTCATGCGCTCCTCTCCGCTCAGGACGATAAGCGGCCACAAATAATCGTTCCAGCTCGCGATGAAATTAAAGATCGCAAGTGCAGACAAAGCCGGGACAATCTGCGGAATGATGAGCTTGAAAAACGTATAAAACTCGCCTGCTCCGTCGATTTGCGCCGCTTCGGTCATATCGGACGGAATAAGCTCGATATACTGCTTGCACAGAAAAATACCGAACGGACTGACGACAGACGGAAGTATGACTGCAAGCAAATTGTTGATCAGATGCAGCTCCTTCATGATCAAATAAACGGGAATCATCGTGATCTGGAACGGCACCATCAGACCCGCCAATATGAGAATAAACAAGAACGAGCGGCCTCTGAACCGGAACTTGGCGAAAATATATCCGGCAAGCGAGCTCGTAAACAACGAGCCGGTCAGAACGATACCGGTAATCATGACGCTATTTTTGAACCAGATCATGATCGTGCCGATTTTGTCCCACGCCGCGCGAAAGCCGTCTAGCGAAACATGCTTCGGCAAAATCGACACTTCTCTGGAAATAATCTCAAAATTACTGCGGAATGCTAACGATAACATCCAAACAAACGGAATGAGCATGATGACGGCAATTACCGCAAGCGCAACGAAAAACAATATATAAGCCGATTGACGGGCTAATGTTCTATTTTCCATGGCTGTTCTCCTTAATATTCCCACTGACTTTTGCCAATCTTCAATTGAAACCATGTGATGCTAAGCATGATTGCAAACAGCACCATCGCCATCGTAGACGCCACGCCGAGATCAAAATATTTAAACGCCGTGTCATAGATTTGAAGGGAAAGCACGCGGGTCGAATTGCTCGGACCTCCGCCGGTCAGCACCTTGAACTGCGTAAACGCTTGAAAATAAGACAGCACCGTCATGACGGCCACGAACAGCGTCGTGCGGCTGAGCAGCGGCAGCGTAATATGCCGAAATCTGCGAAACCGTCCTGCCCCGTCAAGCTTTGCCGCTTCATAGAACATGTCGGGGATGGAATCGAGCCCGGACATAAACAGTACAATGTTGTACCCGATGTCTGCCCACAGCACCATCAGGATGACGGAAATCATCGCCGGCTTCGTCTCCGTCAGCCAATGGACCGGTTGTAAGCCGACAAATTCAAGCAGCATATTAAACAATCCGTGATCGTAATTGAAAAACGTTTGCCATACCAGTACAGAACCGACAAGCGGCGCGATTACCGGCACGAAAAATATTGTACGGAGCAAGTGCTTTAATTTGGCATTGCGAACTTTGTTAATTGCCATCGCGAGCAGCAGTGTAATGGCTATATTGAGCGGCACTGCCAGCAGAACGAAGCGGAACGTGTTCCAAATCGCCATGCGGAACAGCTCGTCGTTTAGCAATCCGCGAATATTGTCAAACCCATTGAAATTTAGCACGCCACGCAATCCGTCGTAAGAGCTGAACGCAAGGACGCAAGCCATCACGATCGGAAGCAGCGTAAACGTAATAAACAGCAGCATAATCGGTGTAAGAGACACCGCAATAAACATCTTCTTGTTCCGATGGTCCGGCCGTTTGCCGTATTTGGAGCGAGCCATCCGCAGCACCTCACTTCCTTGCGATTTTGCTGGAAAGGAGAGATGCACACTTGCTCTGCCCCTCTCCCGCTCGTGCTTTATTTGCTTCTTTCTTTCGTCAACATGTCGTTGATCGCTTGCTGCGCATCTTTCAACACTAGGTCAACGGGAGCGCCCACTTTAACGGCTTTCTCGTAGTTGTCGTAAATTTGCTTGAAGAAGAAATCGCGGTTCTCGATCGGACCGATCCATGTGCCGTTTTTCAGATCCTCCAGCGAAGGCTTCAGCGCCGGGTTTTGACTCAAATACTCCGGATCCTCGGCAACGGCTTTATAAGCCGGAATTGTGGATGACGTCGCGTTCCAGTAACGGCTGTTTTCTTCGTTCGTAATAAATTGCAGGAAGTCGAGCGCAACATCTTTATGCTCGCTTGATTCCGAGACGATTTCTCCCCATCCGGATTCGGCTGCGAATGCGTCTGAAGTGCCTGTGAAAGACGGCATCTTAATGTACTTGAAATCAGTCGTCTGATAATCTTTGCCTAGCGCATTAACCCACGGTCCGACGAAAGTCATCGCCGTGTCTCCTTTGAATGTATCCTCGTAGCTGTAGGTCGTACGGGACAAATCCGCAATTTTCTCTTTTGTCTTTATGTCTACAACCGTTTGCAACGCTTTAGCAGCTTCCGGCGTGTTGAAATCAACCATATTATCGTCTGTCCAATATTTCCCTCCTTGCTGAAGGATCAGCGACAGGAACAAGAACGTAACCGAATCGCCGTAGAAGTCGAAGCCGAAAATTTTTGGTGCATCGTTCTCGTAAACCGTCAATTTCTTTGCCGTTGCCATCAGCTGATCCCAAGTGGTTGGATCGGACGCTTCCTTGTACAGCTTCGTGTTTACAAGAATGCCGCCGTTCTCCAGGTTGAATTCCCCCGGCACGCCATACAGCTTGCCATTCAGCTCATAAGCGCCGAGTGCGGCCGGATACAGTTCTGCATCGTATTTATCCTTGTTCGGAACTTCCGCAAGTAAGCCGGCTTTGGAGAGGGCGGGTACCCATGATCCAAATACTTGGGCAATATCCGGCGCTTCATTGCCAATGTAAGCGGCTTGGATTTTCTGTACGTAATCATCCCAAGGGAACGATTCGATGTCGATTTTTACATTCGGATGAGCTTTTTCGTAGTCTGCGATCAGCTTCTTGTTGGCATTGATGAACGGATCGGTCTGATACATCCAATACTTCAGCGTAACCTGTTCTTCGTTGCCGTTTGCGGAGCTTGTCGAAGATTGATTCGTTGCATTGTTGCCGCATCCTGCCGCCACACCTGCAAATAATACAAGCGCAGTTAAAGCTGACACCGTTTTCTTCATCTTAGCCGGCCTCCCCCAATGTTTTTAGGAGCCGCCGAAGCAGCTCGTCTTCCCGAACTTGACCCGCTACACCGCCGGGCTTCGATGTGCTCATGCTGCCGCAAATACATCCGATTTGCACACTTGTTGATACATCAAAACCTGATAAATAACCGTAAATAAACCCTGCATCGAAGCTGTCCCCTGCTCCGACTGCATCAATAACGCCGACTTTTAGCGGTTCGGCCGGATAGGCCTTCCCTTGCGAGTAAGCGATTGCCCCTCTCTCGCCCTGCTTTAAGACGGTAATCGGGACGACATCATTTAGCAGCTCAAGCGCTTGCCCGACTGTCGGCTGCTTTGTAATCCGTTTCAGCTCATTTTCATTGGGCAAAAAGATGTCGACATACGGGAGCAGCTCCCAAATGCCGCTGTCCCAGTTCTCGTCGGGATCCCAATTCGTGTCTAGACTGACCGTCATGCCATTAGCCTTCGCCTTGCGTGCCATTTCCACGAAAGACGGCTGCAGCTTCCGCATTAAATAGTAGCTGCCGATATGAAGGTGCCGGGCTTGCTGAAACAATTCCTCCTGCACGTTCAAAGCGTCCATGCGATCGATCGATCCTAAGTAGGTGAGAATGGCCCGATCATTGTCCTTGCACAAGGCGACGCCTATGCCGGTTTTCACGCCTGCATCAACCGTGACGTAATCCATCAGCATGCCGGATTCAGCGAGCTTGGCTCGGACGAAATCGCCGAACGCATCTTTGCCGACAACGCCGATACCGGCTGTCCGCAATTTCAGCTTGGACGTTTGACTGCCGAAAATGCTTCAGGAGCCGCCAAGATCTACGCAGTAGTTGTCCAAGACTTTCTCTGTTTGACCGAATTGCGGGACAACGTCGCCATACACCATCATATCGACGCATAAATCCATATACGTAATGACATCAATCGGTTTTTCGGTCACATGCCTTCTCCTTATTGAAATTGTGGTAAGTATTGAATTTGTGCTTCAATGAGCTCATCCACCATGCGCGCGACCGCGCTTCTGTCATTCAAATAGCCGCCGGCAAGCACCGCTTCGACAAACAGATTGCGGTCCCCTGTTAGCGCCGCGTCTACGGTCAACTCGTGGATGGCGATCGGCTTGGCAAGGAGCTGCGCCAGTACGCTTGGGAAATCATTCATTTGCAGCGGAGCGAATCCGAAGCCCGTTGCCGAGGCAGGCACTTCGACGACAGCATCCTTCGGCAAGTTCGGCACCGTGCCGTTATTTGTCACATTCACGGAAAATACGGCGCGTTTATCGTTCTCGATCGAATCGATAATGTCCATCAGCTGCTCATGCTCACCAGAGAGCTTATCGAAGAAGTCATCCGGCAGCGGCCCTTCGGAGTGAGCCAGCTTATCCATGTCGGCATAAATGTTGTCGCCGTACTCTATGACTTTCTCGAAGGAATAGCCATCGATGCCGAACGTTTTGCCGTAATAGTTGCCTCCTGGGAACTGTTCCGGGAAAAACTCGCAAATATGCCGGTCGCCCGGTGCGGCAAACGCGCCGTACCGATCGAAAATTTCCCAGGCAAAAGGATCGCCGAGCTTGGGCGTCTCGCCGCCCATCTCCGCAAACACATGGCCAAGCTTGGCATAGTCCTTCTCAAATCCGCCTTCGGCAATAAACGTCCGGTACTTCTCGCGAAGCAGCGGCAGCGCGTTTTTACCTTTATGAAAAAACTTATACATGAACGTCAAATGGTTGACGCCAACCGCATAAGACGTAAATTCGTTTCGTGGCACGCCGGCAAAATGCGCCAGCGCTTCTTCCGAATAATTGACGCCGTGGCAAAGGCCGATGACAGGCATTTCGGTCGCTTTCTTAATTGCCCGGCAAATGACCGTCATTGGGTTCGAATAGTTGAAGAAGTAGGCGTCCGGGCATATCCGCTGCACATCGCGGACAATGTCCACCATTGCTGGTATCATGCGCATTGCACGCGAGATTCCACCCGGCATCGCCGTGTCGCCGACCGGCTGATATACGCCGTATTTGCGCGGGATAAATACATCCTGCTCCCATGCTCTTCTACCGCCGACACCGACAGTAGCGACAACGTAATCAGCCCCCGGCAATACATCTCTCCGGTCTGACGAGCTCGACAGCTGTACATTTGATTGCTTCGCGTCAATCATTTTCCGGCATAGCGCCGTAATCGATCGCAGCGCAGCCGGATCGGTATCGACCAGCGCCAAATGCCACTCTTGCCGCTCAGCGGTTCTGAGCAAATCGGCTACCAAGCCTTGCGTAAACATGGCGCTTCCCGCGCCGATCAGTACGATTTTTTTAGCCACTTGCGCGTTCCCTCCTTAATCCCCTTAAGTCTGCTGCATTCTGTACTTTATCCCGCATAAAACATTCATAATGACGTATGCACCGGTCTTGACGGTTATCAGATGGCGCGGATCGCGTGCCGGATCAAGGCAGACGATATCGAGCGCCGCCGTCCTCGGTTCTTGGCCCGCAATATAAAGCGCCTCCAACAACTCCGATGACCACATCCCGCCGGGTGTTGAAGCAGGCGCCGCAGGCGCAAACGCGGCGTCCAGCACGTCGATATCGACGGTTACATAGATAAGATCTACCTGCTCACGAAGATAGGTAAGCGCTTCCACCATGACATGTTCGATGCCCTGCTTGCGCACTTGCCGGAGCGTGTAATAATTGACGCTGTGTTCATCGGCATATTTCTTATAGGCATAGGCGTTGAAATACCCATGCGGTCCGATATTAACGATATGACGCCCTTCTATCGTGCCCGATTCGATCAAGCCGCGCATCGGCGTGCCGTTGCTCGGTCCGCCATCCTGCAGGTTCCGCAGGTCAAAATGCGCGTCGAACTGGAGAATGCCGATTGTTTTGCCGCTATGGTGACGCTGGAATCCTTTCACCAGCGGGCAGGTGATGGAATGGTCACCTCCGATGGAGACCGGGAAATACGCCGGATTTCGACTCAGCGCTTCCACCATCGCTTCTTCAATATTGTGATGGCAGCGCGGAATATCCGTCACATGCATCTTGACATCGCCCAGATCGGCAATGCGCAAATCAGCCAGATCGACATCGTAATCAATGTTGTACGTGCCGAACGATTTCCAGATGGAGCGGATCGCGTTCGGATTGTCGCTTGCTGCTGATGCGGTAATCGAAGACCGGGACAGCGGAACGCCAAGCAGCCCGACGTCCAGCTGCTGCCCCGCCGTATGCTCGCCGATCAGCTGGTTCATTTTCAAATCGTACCGGTCGCCCGGCTTCGCCGCGTACCGCAGCTGCGGCGGATCGATATAGGTATAACCGCTATTCTCCGTCACAGCGAATGCCTCCTTGTACGACGATACGGCCGTTCTTGATTACCGTATCGACCAGATTGACACCAAAGTTGTATTGCAAATAAGCGTAATTCGGTGCATCAAACAGCACGAGGTCGGCTTTCTTGCCCACCTCGATGCTTCCGATCTCCGCCGCTCTGCCGATGGCATGCGCCGCATTAATCGTACTTGCCGTAATGACTTCCGCAGGCGTCATGCGCATCATCAGACATCCGAGATTCTGAATAAGCGGAAGCGACTCCGTCGGGCAGGAACCAGGATTGCGGTCTGTCGACAGCGCCACTGCTACACTTGCTTTAATCATCTCGCGGGCCCTTGCCGGCTCTTCCCTCAGGTAGAGGGCCGTGCCCGGCAGAAGAACGGCAATGACACCCTCTTCCGCCATTCGCCGGATTCCTTCGTCCGATGCTTTAAGCAGATGGTCTGCCGAGATAGCGCCTACCTTCGCCGCGAGCTCCGCGCCTCCGAAGGAGACGATTTCGTCAGCGTGGATTTTCGGGATAAGCCCATGTCTTTTGCCCGCTTCCAAGATCCGCTCCGACTGTTCCACCGTAAACACGCCCTGTTCGCAAAACACGTCGCAAAAATCAGCCAAGCCTTCTTCCGCTACTTTAGGCAGCATTTCTTCGATAACGATCCTTACATATTCATCCGGGTCGGTCTTATACTCAGCCGGTACGGCATGCGCCCCCATAAAGGTCGATACGATATCAACCGGATGCGATTCATGGAGCCTGCGTGCTACCCGGAGCTGCTTCAGCTCATCATCGGTCGTCAAACCGTAGCCGCTCTTGGCCTCTACCGTCGTTACCCCATGCAGCAGAAACCGGTCAAGCCGCTTCTCAGACTGTTCTGCCAGCTGCTCTTCCGTTGCTTTCCGAGTCTGCGCCGTCGAGTACAGAATGCCGCCGCCCTGCTGTAAAATCTCCATATAGGTAGCACCTTGCAGACGCATCTCCAGCTCGTGTTCCCTTGTACCGGCAAAAACCAAATGCGTGTGCGGGTCGATCAGCCCCGGCAGGACAATCTTGCCCGCCGCATCCACCGTATGAACCTCCACTGCCGGGGAAGCTTGAATCCGGTCGCGAACGAAAGACTCCGCCTCCGGGACGGAACCAACGAAGACGATAAGGCCGGTATCGCCGTCGACGACGACGCTCCCGCATGCGATGACGCCGATATCGTTCATCCCTGCGCCGGTTTTCGGCTTGCCGCTCGCACCCGCTACCGTCACGACTTGGGCGGCATCCTTCACGTATAACAGCGCTGCCGTCATTTCGGCTGAACCTCGCTGCGCTTCATCATCGGCACATGAATGCCGTGCTTCTCAGCGGTTTCGGCAGCCAGCTCATAGCCTGCATCCACATGCCGCACGACGCCCATGCCCGGGTCAGTCGTCAGCACCCGCTCCAGCCGGGCGGCAGCTTCCGGCGTTCCGTCGGCAACGACGACCATGCCGGCGTGCAGTGAATACCCCATTCCCACACCACCGCCATGGTGAACGGATACCCAGCTCGCGCCTGAAGCGGTATTTACCAGCGCATTCAGAATCGGCCAGTCGGCAATCGCATCGCTGCCGTCCTTCATCGCCTCCGTCTCGCGGTTCGGCGAAGCGACCGAGCCTGCATCGAGATGGTCGCGGCCAATGACAATCGGCGCGGACAACTCGCCGGATGCGACCATGTCGTTAATGATCTTGCCGAACTTTGCCCGATCGCCGTAGCCAAGCCAGCAAATTCTGGCCGGCAGCCCTTGGAAGGCGATCCGCTCTTGCGCAAGCGAAATCCATTTGCACAGCGGTTCATTATGCGCGAATTCTCGCAGCAGCGCTTCGTCCAGCTTGTAAATATCATGCGGATCGCCGGATAGCGCAGCCCAACGGAACGGTCCTCTTCCTTCGCAAAATTGCGGTCTGATATAGGCCGGTACGAACCCCGGAAAATCAAACGCGTTGGCAACGCCCTCATGAAGCGCGACTTCGCGGATGTTGTTGCCGTAATCGAACGCGATCGCTCCGCTTTGCTGCATGTTCAGCATCGCCCGTACATGCACCGCTATACTCGCTTTCGCCAGCGCCACAAATTGCGGCGGATCGGATTGACGCATCGCCTTGCCTTCTTCCAGACTCATGCCCGCCGGCAAATAGCCGTTAAGCGGATCATGCGCGGATGTTTGATCCGTCACAATGTCAGGGATGAAGCCGCGCCGTATCATCTCCGGAAGCAGCTCGGCGGCATTGCCGAGAAGCCCAATCGACAGCGCCTTTCCCGCATGCTTTGCATCGGATGCCAGCCGGATTGCTTCGTCAATCGTATCGACCATCAAATCGCAATATTTCGTCTCGATTCGCTTCTGTATGCGTGTCGGGTCTACCTCGATGGCGATGCAGACGCCGTCGTTCATCGTAACTGCCAGCGGCTGCGCGCCGCCCATGCCGCCGAGGCCGGCTGTCAACGTAATCGTTCCGCGCAGACTTCCTCCGAAATGCTGCCTGGCGCATTCCGCGAACGTCTCGTATGTTCCTTGCACGATGCCCTGGCTGCCGATATAAATCCAACTGCCCGCCGTCATCTGGCCGTACATAATGAGCCCTTTGCGGTCAAGCTCATGGAACTTTTCCCATGTCGCCCATGCGGGCACTAGATTCGAATTGGCAAGAAGAACCCGTGGCGCATCCGAATGGGTGCGGAAGACGGCGACCGGCTTACCGGATTGAACCAGCAGCGTTTCGTTCTCTTCCAATTGCTGCAGCGTCTCGACGATGCGGTTGAAGCTCTCCCAATTTCGGGCCGCTTTCCCGATGCCGCCGTAAACGATCAGCTCGTCCGGATGCTCCGCCACTTCCGGGTCCAAATTGTTCATCAGCATGCGAAGCGCGGCCTCCTGCACCCATCCCTTCGTCTGTAAAGTCGTGCCGCGCGGCGCTTTTATTACCCTGCTGCCATTGGCGCTCTGCTTCATCGTCGTTCCTCCTGCACCGCAAAATCTATTGTTGCAACCTATAATTGTCCGATTTGCTCTTCCAGCCGTTCAACCAAGTCGGCCCGTTCGACCATTGCAATGATTTCATGCAAATCGGGATAAAATACCCGGTCTTCGAGCCAGGCCGGTATATGGGACCGAATCCATTCCGCCATCGCTCCGGTCCCTTGGCCAAGCCGAAGCGGTTTATGAAATTCAACCGCTTGCGTGGCGGCAAGCAGCTCCACTGCGATAATCTTTTGCGAATTGCTCACAACCCGTGCCGCTTTAATCGCCGCAGGCGTTCCCATGCTGACGTGATCTTCCTGAAAAGCAGATGTGGGAATCGAATCGACGGATATCGGATGAGCAAGCACTTTATTTTCAGCCACGAGCGACGCCGCTACATACTGAGGGATCATAAAGCCGGAATTGACGCCGCTCTTCGCCACGAGAAAGGCCGGCAACTCGCTAAGATGCGGATTGACCAGCCGATCAAGCCGACGCTCGGAAACGTTTGCAAGCTCCGAAACGGCAATTGCAAGCATATCCATCGTCAACGCGATCGGCTCCCCATGCGCATTGCAGGCGGATATCGCCTCGCCGCCCTCTTCATCCGCGAAGATAAGCGGATTGTCGGTTGCCGCGTTAAGCTCTATCGTCACCGTTTCAAGCGCATGCTCGATTTTGTCCCTGCAAGCCCCGTGAATTTGCGGCATCGAGCGGATGCTGAGCGCATCCTGTACACGGTAATCTTTATATTTTTCAGCGACTTCGCTTCCTTCGACCAACCGAAGCAGATTAGCCGCCACTTTGCTTTGCCCTTTAAACGGTCTCGCCCGCTGCACTCTCGGATCAAAGGCATGGCGCGTTCCTTTCAGCGCTTCGAACGACATCGCTCCCGCGATATCCGCCCACTTCGCCAATTGCATGGCATCGTAGACGGCCAGTGCGCTAATGCCGGTCATGCAGACCGTACCGTTCACAAGCGAAAGACCTTCCTTTGCCTGCAGCGCAAGCAGAGGAATACCCGCCCGGTTCATAGCCTCGCGACCGGAGAGCAGTTGGCCTTCGTAATACGCCTTTCCAAGACCGATCGTCACCAACGCGATATGCGCCATATGTGTCAAATAGCCAACCGAGCCTTGCGAAGGCACCCAAGGGACGACCTGCTTATTCAGCAAGTCGAGCAAGACATTTACCGTTTCCAGCCTGACGCCCGATCGACCTTGGCAGAAATTCGCAATGGCAGAGAACAGGATGCTTCTCACTTGATCGTGAGCCAGCGGTTCGCCGACGCCGCATGCATGGCTCATGACGATGTTCCGCGACAGCGTTGCCGCTTCCTCCGGCGAAATGCGGGTCTTGCACAGCTCCCCGATGCCGGTATTGACACCGTATACGGTTCGTTGATCGTGATCAAGAGAATCGACCCACGCCCGGCTTCGCTTAATGTTATTCGCGACTCCGTCTGTAATCGTCACTTTCGCGCCGCCTCTGGCGACTGCAACCAGCTCTTGAACCGTCAGCTTATGTTCATCCGAAATAACAACCTGCGATATCGCCATAATAACCTCACTTTCGAATCGGGAAACGCACAGCCCTATAGGCGTCTTGGTTCCATTAAAGAAAGCCCTTACATGCCCTTATATTAACGATTCATTCTTCTATTGGAACTAGCTAGAATTGCTATTTTGTAGCACTATATTGCTATAGGCGTGTCCTACTTTGGGAAGCGCTTTCACAATTCAACCTGAAAACCTTAGATCTATTCGTCGAAACTCATCTAAATTGAACAAAAAAGACGGGCTTCCGAAAGCCCGCCAGCCCGCCTGACATTATATCCTCCCTGCAATGCGCTTTGGCCCATGCTCCAACAGCTCCAGCATCCATGCCCAAAATGCATCCAAATCGACATCGACCGCCGCATCAACGTTTGGCTGCTTATTCATAACGTCGTTAAAATCGGCCACCGTCATCCCCCGCGTACAACTGCCGGCCAATTCAACCTCGATATAATGCGGCTCGGTTTTGATCAAATCCGGCCTCACCACAACAGCCATCGCCAGCACGTCATGCATATGGGCCGGATCCAGCTCCACGCTGCCATACAACGAGACCCCGGTGAGACTGTTTCTACGCATCATATAACTAAACACGTCCGCTGCCAGCGAAGCGAACGGATTGTCCATCGCCCGCACCTGCTCATACACATATTGCGGTAGCTCCGTCTTCAGCGTAACGTCTAGACCAACCATAGTCAGCGAAATACCGGAACGGAAAACGATGTCCGCCGCCTCCGGATCGACCCAGATGTTGAATTCCGACGCCTGGGTCATGTTTCCGCCTCTCAGCGCCCCGCCCATTATTGTTATTTTCTCAATCAAGCTTGTTATCGCAGGATAGCGGGTCAGCGCCTTTGCCACATTCGTCAGCGGTCCAGTCACAAGCAGCTGCAGCTTGCCTTCGCATTCCACTGCGCAGCGATAGATCATATCCACCGCGTCCATTTCTTGAAGAGCCCGCTTCGCTTCCGGAACAACGACATCGCCGAGCCCGGACGTTCCGTGGCTTATCGCGACGTACAGCTCCCTCTGCAGCGGTGCCTCCGCTCCGCGTATAACCGGTATTTGAGATCCAAGGCTATCTACAATGTTAAGCGTGTTGCGGCTCGTCTTGTCGACTTCGACACAGCCTGCCACCGTTGTTATCGCTTTCAAATCCAGCCGATCCTGGCTGAGAAGCGCGCAAATTAACGCAATCGCGTCATCCATTCCGGTATCGCAATCGATCAAACAAGGGATTTTCGCCATGTACGTCCCACTCCTTGAAGCCATATATACTTTCAATCGACTTTATCATAGCGAATGCGCTGCTATCTGCATCTAGCAGATATTGCGATACGCTAGCACAATTTTGCTGCGCGATATTCAGACGGACTGCAGTTCATTAACATTTTAAATTTACGTGCAAAATAGTTAGCATCGTGAAAACCCGCCCTGCCCGCAATTACTTGAATCGAGAGCTCCGTCGTTTCCAAGTAATGAATGGCCTTTTCAATGCGCATTTTATTCAAGAAATCAATGAAGCTAATGCCGACCTCTTTTTTAAACAAGTGGGCGAAATGGTACGTGCTGATAAAACAATGCTGAGCGACCTGCTCTAGCGTTACTTTCTCGCGCAGATGGCTTTTCACGTATTCAAGCGCCGAACGAATAGCCGGAGACACTTCCGCCGCATGGTCTCTTGCAAGCTGGGCAGCAAGCTTCCGCCAGTAGTCGCATACTTTGAGTACGAATTTATCGTAGCGTATCGTATGGTACAGGTCCTGAATAACGCGTGCGTTCTCCGCAAGAATTTCCGCCGCTTCTCCGCCCATCTCCAGCACAAACCGTGACATCGTCATAAGCAGATCGAACACTTCAGACTTGAACATATCTACATTGTGAATGTAAGCCTGTGCCAGCTGCTCCATCATAATTTTCAAAAAAGCGACTGCGCCTTCCTCATCGCCGATTCGAACGCGGGCAAGCAGCTCGGCCTTCTGTTCCTCCGAGACGATCTTTTTCCAAGATTTACCTCCTGTCTTCCGCTTCTCATAGTGAAAAATAAGCCGGTTGCCTTGAAAGAAACGATCGAGCATCGATTCATTCGCCTCCTGATACGAGTAGTGCAGCATATACGGGTTGTCGTAATAGTGAGAGCCGATGCCAATCGATACGGAAAAACCTTTCGTATCCACCACTAGCTGCAGCTTTTTCGCGATCTCAAATGCCCTTTCTTTATGCGGCTTCGGCGGCTCGGCAGCCTTTTCCTGCGGAAGCTCAACAAGCAGCGCCAAAATCCCTTCCGCTTCCCATACCCATAGATAAGGCACGACAACCGCCTCGGAAAGTGCATGGACTAGCTTCTGACCAATTTCTTCCCGCCACGCGAACGTTTTTCCAAGCGAAAGATCGGGATACCGGTCGATGGAGACAATCATGACGAGGTGTGGATAAGTTTGAATGCCAAGCCGCCTTTGCATTTCGGCAAAGCTTGCTTCGTGGACTAACGTTCCGGATATGAGCAGATGAGAAAATGCGGCTTGCGTAACGTTGAAAGACACTCCAAACTCCCCCTGTCGTATAACACCATCAGTACAGTCACCTAAGTAGTCAATGTTATTCGACAAAATAAGAGAGATTCCTTGCAAGCGAACGAATCGACGAAAGACATCGATGCATTTTTGCTATTTTACTTGATGTGACCTGCCCTTGCCCACGGCTCAACCTCCACAGAAGCGTTAAGAAACCCGCCCCCGTTCTCTGTGAACCATATCCTCTTCGGACCAGGGTGCCCCTCTCGTTTCTCTCTACAAAAAACTCTGACCTCATGCGGTCAGAGTTTTAATGGTGGAGGCGAACCATGCCTGTGCAAAGGAGTAGGTCTGTTTACCACTTCATTTTATTGCCTTTTCGAAATCTTGATAAAATAGCAGCTCTTCTTTAATAAAAGCATCATATTTTTTGTCATCTTGACCCTTTGCAGTTGAAGTATCAAGAAACTTAATTACGATTAACATGCCATTCATAGTTATGTAATAATCATCTAGGTGTGGCCTATCGATGGTTTGGTATTTCTCTTCTATATTAGTATTATCTTTATTGTTAATTGAACTTATAGTGAGAAATGAATCCTCAATAACATTAGGCATATAAATGAAGTCTACTTTGATTAGCATAGAGGACTGGTTTGATTTGTAATAGTTTTCAAGTCTCCTAGGTGTATTAATATCATTATTGATTGCATCTATTTTTGAGCTCCCAAAATGATGATGAGGAAGAGATGTAGTTTTTAGATTTACTTCTTCTGGCGAAATACTAATAAAATTTGATGAACTAAAATTCTTCTTGAATTTAAGAAAGGAATCTTGAAATTGTTCATAACTGATACCATTCCCAGTTTCAAAAACAGGCTCTTGAACAGTCTCCTGTGTTTCCCGAGATACGGCATCAAGAATTAGATCAAGTTTTATCTTGGTTTCGGGATCAGTACTGATGACATTATTTGTAGTAGCAAAAGTACAAGAACCATATATAATACAACAACCAAGAAATATTATTGCACCTTTTAATGTTGTTTCTTTTTTATTTTGCATACAAAGGATGTTCCTCCTAAGGGATAATCATGCATGCCTACGGTCCCCTAAAAACGTTTAAGTTCCTCTACATAATAATTAATGTAATATAGACCACTTAGAACTGCTCCACCTATCCAAGTTATTACTCCTATCACGGCAAATATCAATGGTTTGTTTGACTTTAGCTTCATAAAAGTTAGCCTATTGAAATGTAATAAATGACTGAACTTGAAGCAACCCCCATGATAAAAAGGACACACAGTACCCAATAAGCTATTGTTTTTACTTTATTGCTTCTTACCATTTTTTTAATTCCAAACAATAGTAACGAATAAAAGATTGCAAGAATAACAAAAGTAGAAACTAAACCTGTTACTGTGTCCATAAGCACACCTCTCATTCAATACGCGGTAAGTCCAAGAGCCCTGGCTATTTCATTCATAGTAGGCTTACTAGCAAACCTCATTATCCGAAGATTCTCGTTAGTTCACCCTCGGGCTATTAAGTATTCATACAGGGCATCTGTTGGTTCACCTTGAAGATAAACATATTTTGTCACTCGTTTCCCTTCATCAATTTTCGATTTTACATACAATTCCTTGAAATGGTTAGAGCAATTGTTTTGACTTCTGATTGATTAATGACAGACATTCTAGCAATTGAAAATCCTTTATTATTTTTGTCATTAGGCTTCAAATTGACCTTGTCCTCCCCAAGTGCGCTTGTGAGAAAGACATTATTCGTGAGAAGATTATTCTGCATTGTAGGTTTCGCAAGATTCTCATTCTTTTTTTTTCAGCTTATCAATCCCAAAATAACTAACAATCATTGAAAGTAAAAGAGCCGTTAATGGTTGATCGGTTTTTAGATTGATCCAATTTTTAGCACCTTAATTTATGATACAATTCTTCCACCACTTGTCCGCTGCCAGTAGCGAAGTTTTTATTTCTTCTTTTTTATCAAATAAATCAGGGCACCAAGAGCAAATGAGGTATGAATCAGAATTATAATTAGAACGCTTAATATCTCATCTTCAGTTCTACTGGCTCCCATTATATATTGCAGTATCATGTTGACAATGAGAGATAAAATTAAGATGATGGTGCCTGATACTAATGCAATTCTCATAATATAAACACCTCCAGAGATGGGAAGGTAAGGAGAACTTACTCCTTACCTTCCATTAATCGGCAAAGCCCCAGGAGAATTTGCGCAGTCCAAAGCGTTTAATCAGCGCCATGCAAGGCAGCGTGATATGGATCGCCTGCTTCCACTTTCCCGCTCCGTCCACTTCCGCCGCTTTGTACAAATTTGAATTAATGCCGACGATCGCCGCCAGGAAAATAATCATAAAACCACTTTATTTTCTTGAAGTAAATCAAAAAGCATATACAGGAGCAAATTAAGAATATTAACACAAATAAGTTGTCATTTATTGAATACTTAGGGTATAATGGAGCACTTCCAACTATCTGACTAGCTGCAAGTTGTTGAACCCACGAATAGTATGCAATAAACCGTTCAACCGTAAAGATTACACCACTCATAATTAAGAACAGAACCCCAGAAACAAAAACAATACTTCTCTCCAAGACGCTCTCCTCCCTCGCAAATATGAAGCGAATTAATAGATTAGTGCTCATTTGATACTTAATAAAATAGGAAGCGCCTTAATTGACGCTTCCTATTTGTTCTAGGCACTGAGGCATGTTGCCTCAAATTAACAATGAAATGAGCAGGGGAGAGGCTATACCTCTTCAGCGCTGCTTACAGGAATCGTAGGGGGAAAGATGGTAAGGAGAACTTACTCTCCTTACCTTCCATTCTAAATGTTTACCGTGGCTCTCATTTAGTATTGGTTATTTACTATATTGTCAGTCGGTTTGGTCATACGAACGATTGATGAACGGAGGCACTTCATCTATGGTTTTGTTTATTCCCTTTTGCATTTCTAATGGTAATTCAATTATTCTCTTTATTTCATCTGCTTGAACTATAATCGGCCCGGGGTTTATTATTTTTATTTGAATGGGTTCAAGTTCGAAGTAATCGGCGCCCTCATAAAGAATTCTTCCAATAATCTGTCTATTATCGGTTGTATATATAAGGATTGATTTTTTCATTCTACACACTCCTTGTCTTGAATTATTTGTTTATTGACCAATCATCAAGAACTGTATTTTTAGGAACCAACTTCTACAATTTGTTGAAAGGTGGTTTTGATTTTTAGTCTACCATTTTCTAATGCAAGTAGATCCTCATAAATTAACCTTTCTCTATTATTTAGGATAATGATGTACTGTTTTATATCCTCTTTATATATATATGGATCAATCGATATTGATTTCGAACTGTTTTTTTAATTTCAATATCCTCGCCAATTAGTATAGAATCTCCATTTTCATTTACATATAGCAGGTCAATTTCAGTATCAAAAGGTATATTGCTAATAAGAAGTTTATTGTATTTACTTAGTGATCTGTCGTTGGAGTCAGGTGAGTTCATAATGCTGTTTCCGTATCTGTCTACCCAAACTAAAGATGGAATATAACCATGTGAATTATTATTTGTATTAATGGAGATAGAAGTATCAGGAGATTCATGCCCATTGTTTATATAATATCGCATGACACCACCAACACCGGAACCTGAAAAGGCATCGTTCAACTTGTCAGGTATGGGTAAGATAATCAATTCATCACTCTCATTCAGTTTCCACTTAATATAAAAATTAAGAATGCCCCGGGAATTGTTCACAACAGGTTGAACTACTGAGAGATACCACTTTTTTTTATCTAAACTCACATGAGTAATATTATTACCTTGTAAGATTAGAAATTTTATTGAAGTATCACTCAGCATATTTTCAATGTAGACGCTAGCCATTAAACTGTCTGTCTCTTTTTGTAATATTGTATAATAAGGGGTTCCATATTGGAAATTCATGTGCGTATTACTTCCAACAAGACGAAACTCCATGAAAAAGCCAGATATTCCTTCAGGTATTATTCGTTCGGAGTTTATTGATGTTAAAGGGGTTGTTAAATTAAGATTCTTATTGATATTAGAGCAACCACTAAGTGTGATTACTAGTAATATAAAAACAACAATAAACAGGATTTTTTTATTACTCATATGATCCTCCGAATAATTAATAGACCCCTTAAGGCTTAAGGGGTCTATCTCTTATTTAGTTAACTGAAAAATTTTGCGATTGCTGCGTTTCAGTTACATATAGATATCCGCTCCAAGAAACTGAGTGTTGACTATGTGCTCTCCAATACCCACCAGCTGCAGATGTTACAGAAGCTAATCCTAGAGCATCATTCCCCAAAATTGCAGAATTCTTTCCACTAGTATCCAAAATTGCCCAAGTACCATTTTCATAGTGCTCAAGATTTGTAAGAACTGAGACCGTGTACTGCCAGTTATCCGGGCTTGTCTTCCCTGCGGCAATATAAGTCCACAAAGGTCCCGATGGAGAAGTATAGGCCAATGTACGGCTGATTGTCGAAGATCCTGTAGCCATATCATCAAATATTGATCTAAATGATTGAGAAGGTGTAGTACCAGGTGGGAGATGGCCAAAACTTACATGAGATATTTCATTCTCTACATCGGGTGGTGTCTCAGACGAAGCTAACGCAGTACCATTAAATGCAACGGCTACGAGTGACATTGTGAGCAGAGTTTTCTTAAGATTAACCATTCTATAACCTCCAAATAATGTTGATTTTCTTGCAGCTGGCCAGCTACATATATCTCTACTAACTAGAGGTAGCTATATTGGCTTAGGATATATAGTTTTCTCTGTTAGAATAGATTCGATTTATGGCAATTTTCTTCCAATGGAACAGGCATCACAAATTGATCTTTAATCAACTAATAGTTTAATATTAATTGATTTTAAATCAACTGTCAATATTTGATAGTTTTAAAAGGTATTTCTATTAAAATTAAAAGAGTTATAAAGGAACTACTTGAAAATTAAAGGGTAGGTTTAACCTACACCCTCACCATGAACAGAAGCCGAGGATCAAAAACCGTATGAAATGCAAAAACCCGACCTCATACGGTCGGGTTACTCATTTGGTGAAGCGAACCGCGGCTATATAAAACCACAATTCGCCGTCAAATTATTAGTCCAGTGCTGGGGAGACGGCTCAGCTCATTCCATTCTGCATGGCGCACAACTTAACAAACGCACGTTTTCTTCTTCTTCCCAAGCCTACCCGACTCCAAAACTTTTTGGATATAATCAAATGCAAGAGGCACCTTGCATGCGGTTTGTCCAACATTGACATCAACTTTACCGATCTTCTCGGCCACTTGGCACGCTTCCTCGTATAGAGCGGGACAATATGAACCAACTACAATCACGAAGCTGTTCATGTTGTACCTAACCCTATTGCGTTCCTTGTGTATCGTCTGTTCCACCTGGTTCAAGAGGCTGCGAATTTCATCAAGTACCAGCTTGTCGTCCGGCGTAATCGAAATATAGTTGGCATACGCGCTCCATCCGCAGGTGGCGATCATCTCGTCCGGAGACTGCATCCATTCTCTGGCCAGTTCCAAGGCATACGGGCTCTCTGCGGCAATCCAGGCCACCGTATATTCGGCCGGCATATACCAATAAGCGGATCGTGCCCAGCTCTGAAGCATCTCCTTAGTAACCAGCTTCGGATTTACGGTGAGCCCGGCTAAATACATGGCATCGCAATTCCCGGTATCGTACAATGCTCGAGCCAGCTCTTGATCTTTCTTTACGTCCTTAACCAACTTCTTTAAATCTCCTATTTTCACTCCGAAGACCGGCTCCCTCGCTCCGTGCCGAATGAAGGTTTGCTTCGTCTGTTCCGTTCCAAGCTCCTCGAGCTTGCTCATGACTTCCTCTACCGTTAGCGCCATTATTACACCTTCTTGTCCATTTTCTGTGATTGTATCATGTTTTCGAGATCATGGGCTGTCGAAGCACAGAAAAGAGAGTACCATAGGCGGTACTCCCTGAACATGAACATCGTTAACGTGATTAGCTAATCCATTCCAGCTTCGGCAAAATGTCTTTCTGCAGCTCGCACATCTCGTCAATCATCGCGCAAGCTTGATAGTAAGTCGGCGCTTGAGGATCGAGAAGAATCGCCTGGAGCAGCTTGGTCTTCGAGTTTTCCAAGTAGGCTTCCAGCAGCAGCTTATGAATCATGCCTTGGATGTGGATCGTGCCGATGATCGCCGTCGGCAGCTCAACCGACATCGGCTTAAGCGTAAGACCATCGCCGTTTACGATCGTTTGCGTCTCGACCACCATATCGTCAGGCAATCCTTTGATAGCGCCCTTATTTGGAAGGTTGGCCGCATTGATCTGAATTTCTTCGTTGAAGAACACGGCTTCAATAATCGGAATGGCGTATTCCCCGCTGCAGCGCACGTCTTCTTTATTGAACTTGAATGCTTTCTCTTCCCCCGGCTCTTCTGCCGCTTTGTCAGGGAACAGTTTGCGGTCCAAGCTGTATCCGCCCGCGCTATAGACGAACTCCGGCGTTCTCGAGCCCTTCTCCCACAGCTTCTCGCTCAGCGGATCATAGCGATACTGCAGCGCCAGGCCCGCATAGAAATCTCCGGCCCACGAAATATATTCGCCGCAGTGGTTCGTACCCGGATACGGATAGTAGCCGTAGGTGCGGTACATCGTACGGGACAACGCCATATGGTCGAAATGCGCCAGCGGCTCGGCTTTCTTCTCCTTCTCTTTGAACAGCGGGTACAGATCTTCGCCCGTTTGCTTGTTCCAAATCTTCGTAAAAAAGCCGAAATGGTTGAGGCCACCGCCTTCGACAGCGATCTCCTTCTTGTCCATTTCCAAAAACTCGGCAATTTGGTCGATGCCCATATCAAGGCCGTGGCACAAGCCGACGATCTTGATGGACGTCCACTTCGAAATCGCTTCTACCAGCTTCGCTTCCGGATTCGTATAGTTCAGGAACCATGCATCAGGGCACACTTCCTCCATCTTACGGGCGATTTCGAGCATCGGACCCAAATTTCTCAGCGTATGGAACATCGAGCCCGGCCCGCCGTTCTCGCCGTAAATTTGTTTGCTGCCATAGCGGCGTGGAATATGGAAATCTTGAGACCAGTAGTGGTAACGGTTCACCTCGATGGCCACGATGACGAAGTCCGCCCCCGTAAGCGCTGCTTCCAAATCGGTCGTTTTCCAGATCGAAGCGCCATGCTCGAACGCCCCGAACAGCTCTTTTGCATAGTTGTACGTTTTAGTTACATGCTCTTCTTTAATATCCATAAGTGCGATTTCGAGCTCTGTTCTGCTTCTCAGCTTCTCGGACAAAACAAGATCGTGCAAAGCGCCCAGCGCAAAAGCCATGCTTCCCGCACCGATCAATGAAACCTTCAGCTTTTTCATCTTCATCAAGCTCCTTTGAAATGGTTTAATGCCGCATATCCGGCTCCTATGACGCCCGCATCGGGTCCGAATGCCGGCATGACGGCATGAATCTTCTCTTTCAAATGGTCCAGCACTTTGTTGCGAGCGCTTTCGATCACTTCATCTATTAACCATGGGTTATGGTGAATAACGGAGCCCCCGATGACGAAGATCTCCGGATCGAACATTTGCATGAACGACGCAATGGCATTGGAGAAGCGTTCCACCCACAAGGCAACGACCCCCGCAGCTCTTGCGTCCGAGGCTCGGTATCGTTCGAACAACATCGGAGCCGTCGCTTCTTCTCCAAATAAGAGCCGGCTTGCTTTCTCCAGCGCTTCTCCGCTGCACAACGCCTCCAGCGTGTTGTCGGAAACGATCAGGCCGCCGACCTCCCCGGCATACCCGTTCGCGCCATGAAAAATATCGCCGTTGAGAATCAACCCGCTTCCAATGCCGGTGCTGACGGTGATATACATCGAATGCTTGCGCCCTTTCGACGCCCCGTGCGCCGATTCAAGCAGCGCAATGACATTGACGTCGTTTTCAAGTACGACCTGGTGCCGCGGAAAATAGCCCTTGGCTTGCCGTACGCTCAGTCCTTCCAAACAAGGAACGTTTGTCGAATCGACGATTCGCTCCGTTCCCTCCCGCCATGGCACCGGCAGCGCGATGCCGATCTTGCGGGCACTGCCCTCCGGATCGACGACGGCGATCAAACGCTGGACCAGCCCGAACAGTTCGTCCACGCTCCTGAAGTCCCCCGTTAAAGCGGTTTCCTTTCGGATCAGCTCAAGCCGGCCATCCAGCAAACCGACCCGAATATTCGTTCCTCCGATATCTACGCCGATTACGCTTTCTCCCATGATGATAGCTCCTCCGCCAGCCTGCGATCGATATGCCGGGCCGCCTCCGCATCCAGATAGAAGTCAATATGCCCGTTGCCCAGCAAATATTGTGCCGGCAGCTTCGGCTCCCGGTTCGAGAAAATCTCTTTCGCAATATTCGCCTTCCGCTCGCCGGTAATCGCCACGACGACCCTCTTGCTCGCAATCACTTGCGCTAAGCCCAAGGTGATGCCCTGCTCCAGCGCCGTCTGCTCATGAAAATACTTCTGCGCCACTTGCTTCGTCGTCTCGGATAAAGACACGACGCTGCTGTGGCCCAGCACCGGGCAGCCGGGTTCATTTAAGCCGATATGCCCGTTCATGCCGACGCCCATCAAGCTAAACGTGATAGGCCGCTGCTCGATATAACGGTCGATTCGTGCGCACTCCTGCTGTAGATCGGGTGCCGTTCCATCGAAAAACTCAATTTGCTCGTCGCTTATTCCCGCGAGCGAGAACAAATCGTCATCCAGCATCCGGTAACAGCTGCCCTCCGACGACCGGTCGATGCCCACCCACTCGTCCAGACTGACGATGCCAAGCCTATCCAGCCGGCTTCCGGCGCCTAGGCTCTCGGCGAACTTGCGGTAGCTTTTCTGCGGCGTGCTCCCCGAAGCCAGACAAAATACGGGACGATCATCATGCTCAAGACTCGCCTTCATTTCATTGGCAATGGCCTCGGCCACTTCTTCTTCACTTTCAAAAATGCGCAGCATAACGCTCACCTCTTTCGGATTATGACTCGGAAATGACCTTCATGATCTCTTGCTGCAAAATCAAGATAGCAACGCCAAGCGCCGTTGCATGCGCACTGGAACTGATCGAAATCGAAGGCGTCCATTCCGTGTATTGATTGACATACTTGCTGATGCGGCCTGCGATTCGCTCCGGAAACAAGCCCATCGTTTTTCCGCTGATCATGATCCGCTGGATATCCAGCAGACTGATAATGCTCGTAATCGACAATGCAAGGTGCCGGGCTACATAATCCTCGCAAGCCTCCGCTTCCGACGGGATACGAAGGTCGTACGCGTTCAGAAGACTCTCCATGCCGAGCCGGCTCTCCAGCCAACCGACCGAGGAAGGCGATTTCCTAAACGCCGGATCGAAGCACATATACTCCAGCTCGCCAGCGCTTGCATTGTAGCCCCTGTGCAGCTTTTTGCCGATGATGATGCCTGCGCCGATCCCGTCTCCAACCGCGATATGGACCAGATCCGTCGGCGCATCTCCGTCCTCATGCTCCAACTGGCGAAACTCGGCTAGCGTGGAAGCATTCACGTCATTCTCGAGCAGAATGGGCAGATCGGCCATCGCCTTAAGGCGTTCGATAATCGGCTCATAAGGATGGTCTTGCTCCTCGTTGTCGCTCGTCCGCATGCGAATCGTCTTCTTGCGCGTATTGATCGCGCCGTCGACGCCGATGCCGATGCCAAGCACCTCGCTGTACGTCTCCTTTGCCTTCTCCTTCATGCGGGCGATGACTTCCTCGAATACCGAAGTGAACGCATCGTCATAGAACGGAATGCGGGTCTCGACCGAATAGCTCTCGATAATCCGACCCTGCAGATTGACGAGCAGGGCCGTAACCGTTCTGCCAATCAGCTGAATTCCGATTGTGACGTAGCTGTTCTCGTTGAAGCGGTATACCGTCCGCTTCCTGCCCAAGCCCCCGGAGCCTTCGCGGCTTTCCCCCGTCGCGGTCAGCAGCCCGATCTCCTCGAAGAAGCTGACGATTTTGCTTACCGTCACAAAGCTCATCGCCGTCATTTCGGTGATTTCCACCTTGGCCAGCTCGGGATGCTGTAGCAAAATATCGTATATGATTTTGCGGTTCTCATCTTTAATATCATTCGGAAGGAACGATTTCACGATGTCGCGCCTCCTGTACGTTGGTTCACCCAATTATTTAATCTACTTTTTTAATAAAGTTAAATAAATGCTTGCACTACTGATTATACGCTTGCGCGCGAAAATAGCAAGAGAGGCTTTTTCGGCTTAGGGACGGAAAATTAAGTTTGAAAGCCCGGCCACATAAGGCCGGGCTTTCGATTGGTTCCGCCATCATTTCCGATATGATCGGCTATACAAGAAGAACGGTCGTTCCTTTGTTCGGCGCGCTTTGTAAATGAAGTCCGAAGTTTGGACCATGGAGATGCTGAATCTGGACAATACTGCAGGTCCCCACTGCCGCTACTTCGGCTATGACGCCATCCACGATCACGATATCCATCTTCCGGCCGCGATAATCTTTGCAATCTCGCCGAAAATGTATGCTCGTCCCCTGTCAAATTTTAATAGAGTTCATATATTGAAAGTGTGATTATTATTCTTACACTTTAAGTCTTGAATGATAATTATTCAAAAAAAGAGGAGGAGATTTTGAATGCCACTTGTAGCGAAACAAAGAATTACAAGTCAAACAAGTAATGTAGTATTCGCAGCTACTGAAGCAGCTGCTGTAACTGCAGCATTGACTGGTGTCGGTGGAAGTCCGGTGGTTGCCGTGTCCAATCCGTTTCCATTTTGGCCAACAATCCAAAAGTATGCTAATGATAATAATCCCACTTTTGGAGCAGCAGCGAATCCGGCATATATTTGGTCAGAAACACCGGCAGATCCAGGTGAATCTTTCGGATTCGCAGCGATATCCAATTCGATTCCAACATTATTTACAGATAATCAATACGTTATTACGGTTACGGTTTTTAGTGACAACGCACATACGTTGAGAATTAGCGCTTATGATGATGAAGGCCTGATACCGGCGACAAACCTTAATATTTTTTTAAACGATGGAGATACTACAAGTTTTAACCCTTCTGAAAATGGGATAAGTCCTCCTTATGGATGGCAAAATGTACGATCCTATACAATTAACACAATTGTAAGTGTTGGTATATTTGATAATGTAAGATTCATTATATCATTCACAGGAGTAAACTATGACTCGAATGGTCCTGAAAATCCTGCGGGGCTTGCATTTATCGCCGATATTTACCAAATGGTCACAAGCACCTGATAATGAAAAGAAATGATGTATTTAAATGCAAAAACCCGACCTCATGCGGTCGGGCTTTTCTTTTCATGTTGGAGGCAAGGCGCAGGGTTCCAAATCCGCAATTCGACTGACCATTGATAATGGCCTTCTAAAAAGCTGATCCCAACTGAAAAGTAGATAATGGAAGCCGGGCAGGGCATCATAGTGCCGAACCGACGCTCCGAAGCTCCTTTCCCCTCGTTCGCCGCGATTGCTTCTTCATTCGCCGTCTGCAAGGTGGCCACCTTCTGCGAGAAATCATAGCGATATATCGTCTGTGTCCCCTATCAAATTTTAATAGAGTTCATATATTGATATTGTGATTATTATTCTTACACTCTAAGTCTTTGAATGATAATTAAATTTAAAAAGAGGAGGAGAATTTGAATGCCAGCTGTTGCGAGACAAAGAATTACAAGTCAAACAAGTAATGTAGTATTCGCGGCTAATGAATCAGCTGCTATAGCTGCAGTATTGGGTGGTGCAGCCGGAAATACGGTTGCCGTGTCCAATCCGTTTCCATTTTGGCCCAAAGTTCAAAAGTATGTTAATGATAATAATCCGAATTTTGGAGGGGCAACGAATCCAGCATATGTTTGGTCGGAAACACCAGCAGATCCAAGTGAATCTTTCGGGTTCGCAGTGAAGTTCAATAATATTCTTACAATAGCCGAAGATGCTGAGTTCGTTTTTGCGGTGGCGGTTTTTGGTGATAATGCACATTCGATGAGAATTAGCGCCTATAATACTGATTCTCTGCAACTGATACCGACTCAAACAAATCTCAATTTCTTGTTAAATGATGGAGATACTACAAGCTTTAACCCTCCCGAAAATGTGACGAGTCCTCCTTTTGGATGGCAAAATGTACGATTCTATACAATTAACGCATCAATAGGAGTTACTGTTTTTGTTAATGTAACATTCGTTGTATCATTCGTAGGAGTAAACTACGCCACTAATGGTCCTGAAAATCCTGCAGGACTTGCATTTTTCGCCGATCTTTACCAATGCGTCGTTCCAGCAACATAATGCAGATCGCGGTGGATACCGATGCCGTGCTCATCCGATTCGCTTCCTGTCATAGCGCAAAAGAAAAAGGAGACTCATCTATATGAGTCTCCTTTTCGTTTGAAGTATTCTCTGTAAATGTTGCTAGTTTTGGCGGTCTACTTACATCGGTTTGTTTGACGATGGTTATATTTAGCTTTAGTGATGCGGTAACAGAGCTTTAAATGATTCGGCACTAAAAATGCCTTTTCTAAAAGATAAGAGAACGCCGAACGATTTCCACGTTTCGTGTTGCATTCCATGCAAGAAGCGAGCAAGTTTTGGGGAAGATCCGAGCCGCCTTTGCTTGAGGGGACTATATGATCTACAGTCGTTGCGGAACGCCCACACCACAAACAAGTATAATGATCCCGTTTTAATGCGGCTTTTCGATAGTCTCTATATAAAAATGGGTTGTAAAGTAATTGGATTGTCTGCTCGTCGATCCAGACGGCACGGGCTCGGTTAACTTCCCTCCAAGCTCGATCAAGCACACATGGGGTTAGTTTTTGGCCATCCAGATTAATCACTGTTATTAGCGGATCTGGGCCTGATAGACACTCGGGGAGCTCTAGGTGTGAAATCTGCATGATCATTCTCCTCCCTATAAAATTGTCTACAATTTCGGGCAAAACAAAACCCAGTCCTCATGCAGACTGGGTCTTGATGGTGGAGGCGAGGGGATTTGAACCCCTGTCCGAAGACAACGCCACACAGGCTTCTACGGGTGTAGTCACGGTATTGATGTCACCCGAACGTCGTCCCGTAACCGACTACGTTTTGGGTCAGCCTGATTATCTTCTTCCGTCGACCCCAGGCGGAGACCGATCGGCGTATCCCACTAAAGGTTAGCCCCTAGCCTGGCACATGGGCGATGCAAGGTAGAAGCCGCGTCACAGGTTATTAAGCTGCGAAAGCGAGTTGTTGTTGTTGTTTGCCATTTAATTGGCTTTAGCGTTGATGAAGTGGACGCGTCCCCACTACCCGCAACCCATGCTCGAACTATCCCCGTCGAATCCATAAACGCCCCCGATATCGCATAAACGGCTCCATACGTTCCGTTTAGCAGGTCAAGCGCTCAAGCCGACTGTGCTGCCGAAGCAGTCCGTTCAGTTGATGAGCATGTACTTCGTTCGTTGCTTACTTAGTATAACACAGGTTCCGGCTTCGTGTAGCCATGTCTTTCTGGAAGCACTGGCGCCGTTCGCCATCGTTGCCAAACAGCCGAAAAGCCGTTATCTGGCCACCTTCTGCTTTTCCTTCAATGCTCGCTGAATGTCGCGCTGCGCATCTTTCTTCGCCGCCGATTCGCGCTTGTCGTACTGCTTCTTCCCTTTGCCAAGACCGATCAGCAGCTTCGCGTACCCGTTGCGGACGTAAATCTTCAGCGGCACGATCGTGTAGCCTTCTTGCTTGGACTGTCCAAGCAGCTTGTGGATCTGCGACTTGTGCATGAGCAGCTTGCGCGCGCGCGTTGGGTCGGTCGGATTGCTGCGGTTGCCTTGCTCGAATGGACTGATATGCAGGTTGTTGATGAAAATCTCGCCATTACGGATGGTCGCAAACGCATCGTTAATGTTCGCTCTGCCCGTTCGCAGCGATTTGATCTCCGTGCCCATCAGCACCATGCCCGCTTCATAGGTTTCCTCGATGAAATAGTCATGGGAAGCCTTCTTATTTTGCGCGAGCTGTTTCCCCTCACTCTTCTTCGCCATTTCTATCCCACCTCTCCCTAGTAATAAACGGACTCCTAACCATAGCTAGGAGTCCATTGTATCAAACTTTACGCTTTGAAATCAAGATTTGGTAAAGCCAAACGAAATCATTGCTTACGAACGTTTTTTCCGGACGAAAGCGGCCGTCGAATTGCCGTTTTTCTTCTTCTTGCGCGGCTTCCGGTCACCATTGCCCGGACCTTCGGTTCCGGTTGCCGCAGCGCCGGCAGCCTTCTTCCGGCGAGAGCCGGTTCCGCCGCCGCCACCGGCTGCACCGCCGCCTCCGTTGCGAGGCGCACCGCCTCGGTCGGGGCCGCGTCCGCCGCCAAATCCGCGGTCACTGCCGCCGCGTCCACGACCACCGCCTTCGCCGCGGCCGCGAGGACGGTACGTATCCGAATCCTCGCCGGTATCCTTCAGCGAGCCTGCATTGTAAATCGGCAGCCCCCACATATCCGTACGGACGGCTTTGCGCTTGCCTTCGCCGGCCGATGTGCCGGATTCACCGCCACGGTCGCCGCCGCTGCTGCGGTCATTGCCGAGAAGCCGGTCGAGGTTGTAATCGTCCTCCGGCTTCCAGGCACGCTTATCGCGATCGCGCCTCTCCGGCGCTGCACCCGCGCCAAGCGCCTCCGAGCCGCCGCCGCCGAACCCGGCTTCGCCGCCGCGGCCCTTGCGCCGGCGCTCGTTCCGCTCGCGGTCGCCGCCGCTGCGCTCCCTCGCCGCGCCCGGCTCCGCCGCTCCGCCGCGCCGCTGGCCGCGCCCGCGCGGACCCACGCCCGCGCTCGCCTCGCGCGCCGCCGCCGCTCCGGCCGCGTTGCCGCCGCGCCCGCCGGCTTCGCCCCGGCGGCCGCCGCCGCGGCCATCGCGCGCGGCTGCGCCTCCGCGCCCGTTCGCGCTGCGCTGCGCGCCGCCGCGCTCGCGGCCCCCGCCGCTCCGCGCGCCGCGGCCGGCTTCGCTGCGGCCGCCAAACCCAAACTCGCGTGCCCGCTCCCCGCTGTCCGCGCTATGATTCTGGATCATACTGAAATCAATCGTATGCTCATCCATATTGACCCGCTCCACGCGGATTATCACCTCATCGCCGATCCGGTACGTGCGTGACGTCCGCTCGCCGATGAGCAGCATATGCTGCTCGTGGAAGTGATAATAATCATCCGACAGCTCGCTCAGGCGAATAAGCCCCTCGACCGTATTCGGCAGCTCCACGAAGATGCCGAAGTTCGTCACGCTGCTGATAATGCCGTCGAACTCCTCTCCGACCTTGTCGAGCATATACTCGCATTTCTTCAGCTTCTCCGTGTCGCGCTCCGCATCCACCGCGACGCGTTCCCGCTCCGACGACTGCTGCGCGATGTCCGGCATCCGCGCGGCAAGCGACTCGTGCCGCGCCTCGGACAGCATGCCGCCGCTCTCGATCACCTCGCGGATAATACGGTGAATGACCAAATCCGGGTACCGCCGAATCGGCGACGTAAAGTGCGAATAGAACTCAGCCGCAAGGCCGAAGTGGCCCAGGCTTTCCGCGTCATATTTCGCCTGCTTCATCGAACGAAGCATGACGGTCGAAATAACGGTCTGCTCCTTGGAGCCGCGCACGTCCTCAAGCAATGTCTGCAGGGCGCGCGGATGAATCACGCTGCCGCCCTTGCCTTTGACCGTGTAACCGAAATTCGCCGCAAACTGCACGAAGTGCAGCAGCTTCTCTTGGTCCGGATTATCGTGCGTCCGGTACAGGAACGGCACCTTCAGCCAGTAAAAATGCTCCGCCACCGTCTCGTTGGCCGCAAGCATGAACTCCTCGATAATCGATTCCGCGATCGAACGCTCGCGCTTGATGATGTCGACCGCTTTGCCGTTCTCGTCCACGATCACCTTGGACTCCACGAAGTCGAAATCGATCGCGCCCCGCTTCATCCGCATCGCGCGCAGCCGTGTCGCAAGCTCTTCCATGAGCTTGAACGTATCGACCAAATCGGCATAGCGCTCCTTAACCTCAGGGTCTTCGTCCGCAACGATTTTGCGCACGTTCGTATAGGTCATCCGCTCTTTCGTCTTAATGACGCTCGTAAACACATCATGGCGCACCCGCTTCAGCGTCTTCGCGTCAAATTCCATCTCGCAGGAGAGCGTCAGCCGGTCAACCTTGGGATTCAGCGAGCAGATGCCGTTCGAAAGCCGGTGCGGCAGCATCGGAATGACGCGGTCCACCAAGTACACGCTGCACCCGCGCCGGTACGCTTCCTGATCAAGCGCCGAATTTTCCTTCACGTAGTAGCCGACATCCGCAATATGCACGCCGAGCACATAGTTACCGTTTTCAAGCCGCTCCACATTGACCGCGTCATCCAAGTCCTTGGCGTCCTCGCCGTCGATCGTCACGATGACCTTATTCCGCAAATCACGGCGCCCTTGACGGACGATCTCATCCTCCGTGATGGAGTCCGGCGCCGCTTCCGCTTCCGCCATGACGTCATCGGGGAAGCCCTCCGGCAGCTGATGCTTCCGGATAATGGACAAAATATCGATGCCCGGGTCATCCTTATGCCCCAGCACCTCAATGATCTCACCTTCGGCGGCCGATCGGCCCTCCGGATAAGACACGATTCTCGCAACAACCTTCTGCCCCGACACCGCACCATGAAATTGACCTTGAGGAATAAAAATGTCCCGATTAATCCGTTTATCGTCCGGCAGCACGAATCCGTATGTTTCGTGGTTGTCAAACGTCCCTACGATTTGCGTGACCGCGCGTTCCACGATCCGGACGACTTCGCCTTCCATGCGGCCGCCCGCCGCGCTGTGGGACGTTATGCGCGCCAGCACCGTGTCGCCGTTCATGGCGCTTTTCAAATCGTGCGCCCCAATGTAGACATCGCCATGTCCCTTATCATCCGGGATCAGGAAGGCAAATCCTTTCGCGTGCGCCTGCAGCCGTCCGCGCACCAAGTTCATCCGCTCCGGAAGCCCGTAGCGGTCGCTGGCATTCCGTACGATTTTGCCCTCATTCTCCAACTCGTTCAGCAAAACCAAAAAATTGCGGAACGATTCCGCGTTTCCTTCGCCGCCCAGCTGCTTATCAAGCTCTTGATAGGTCATCGGCTTGTACGCCTGCTCACGCATATAATCCAGCAGCTGCTGCTCTGTCACCATAACTTCTCACCTCATGTACCGCGATGCCGTCAATCCCATTTTGCTGAATGCTGAACGATCCAGAGGCTCATTCAAACCAATCAGCGATTATGCAGCAGTCGGTTGATAGATTGCCATATACTATATAGTATACACGAAAGGTATCGCCACCATCCGCGCCAGCCCGGTAAAATTAACAATTTTCGCCTGCATGGCTATATTGTAAACCTTTGCCACTTCCCATATGCAACAAAAAAAGCGAGCCTTATAGCCCGCTTTCCGCACTACTTATCCATTATTTAACGAGGTAAGCTACCACGAGCGAACAAATGAAGAAGCCCGCTGCCACACCGATTGTCAAACGCTGCAAGAACAGGTCCAAGCCGCGTGCTTTCGTTTTGCCGAACAGGTGCTCAGCACCGCCGGAAATAGCACCCGACAATCCTGCGCTCTTTCCCTTTTGCAAAAGCACAACCGAGATCAGAGCCAATGCGAAAATAATAAGCAAAATTTTAAAAGTAATTGCCATAGTCCCACCTCCTGCACAAGGAGCAAATTTTCGTTTGCATCGCCTTGCCCGAGGAGACAAGACCTAGAAACAGCAATATTATTGTAACATAGCAAGGAATTGAAAACAAGCTAGCAGATTTTGTCCTTTTGCCACCGGATCGATTCGTCAAACGGCAGGTAAGCAAACTGCTCGTTTTGCCAGTAATATTTCAGCTCCTCGCGCGTCCATCCTTCGTAGAGATCATCCCATTCGAAAGGACCATGCGGCAGCAGCGACGCATGCTCGATCGGCTCGCTGGCGGGCTGGAACCGCAGATCCAAGGACAGTCGCACGCGTCCCGGCTGCTGGTTAGGCAGTGCCTTATGCACCGTCAAGCTGTGGAAAATAACGATGTCTCCCGCTTCGTAATCCCCTTCCGCCCACTCATAGCCAAGCCCGCATAGAATCGTCTCCAGTCCGCCCGCGCCCGGATTCGCGGTCACGCCAAGCAATCCTGTATGATGGCTGCCTTCCAGAATGGACAACCCCCCCAGCGTCAATGGCACGTCGCCCATCGGCGCCCAGCAGGTCCATGTATTCGCGCTGCCCTGAATATGCAGAAAATCTTGATGCGGCGGCGTTACATTCAGCTTCTCGCTCGGCAGCATCATGCGGGCGATATTGCGCGGATGCGGGAAGGTGCGCTCGCCGAACAGCGTATCAAACAGGCCGATCAGCTTCGGGTGATGAGCCACGCCATGGAATGCCTCCAGCTTCTGGACCATATGATAGACCTTCTGCGTCGTGCCGATCCCGTGCCAATTGAGCTCTTCGACCGACATCGCATCGATGGCCGGCTGGTTGCCGATGCCCTCCATCAGCGGAGCGGCCGGATCAAGCAAGCCTTCAGCCTGCAGCACCTCCAGCAGCTGCCTCCGAAGCTCCATCACTTCCTCGCGCGTGAAAAAATGCTTGAAGAACAAGTAGCCTTTCTTCTCCGCTTCCCGTCTTAACGCCTCTGGCGACGCAAGCAGCGGCGTCGCGTCTTCGAACGCGATCGTTGCCGGTTTCATTGCCGGATCCATCGTTACCCCAACCTTTCCCATCCGCTGGATTTTGTCGATTGTCGACTTCATGCTTCCATTGTATGCTTAGCTGAGAAGGATGTATTTATATCCGCTCGACACCTTTTTAACTTTTACCGTTATCCTAAGGAGGTAAGCAGCGTATGACGCCTTCGCCCCATCACCCGGTTCCCTCGCTGAGCTGGCAATCGCTTCAGCCTGCCGTTTGCTACGCCAATAAGCTGCAATGCGTGCCCGGCTTCTCCTTCGGTCCGAGAGTCATCGACGAGCACCAATTCATCTTTGTAGCCGCCGGCTTCGGTACCGCATGGATTCAAGGGGAGCGGTACAACGCCGAACCGGGCTGCCTGTTCTACTATGGCCCGGATACCGTACATCATTTTATTGCCGATGAACGCGCCCCCTTCCTGTTGTACGGCCTTCACTTCAGTTGGGTGGAACATTACCCGGAAGCAAGGAGCGCCGGCATTCAAATCCGCGAGGCTAAGTTCGATCCCAACGAACCGGGGGCAAGGCGGGATAACCGCATGCTGCTCGGTGACCCCGGCCGGCCAGCGGAAAGTCTGCTGTTTCAAGATGTGCAGCAGCTGCCTGTCGAACGATTCGAGCCGCGATTCGCCAAGCTTGCGGCATGCTACGGGGACGAAGTCCGCGACTATACGCAGCCGTTGCTGCGCGGCCTGCTGCTGGAGATGCTTGCCGCCATGAAGCAGCAAGAGCGCCGCTCTACGCCTGTAACGCCTCTCATCAGCTCGATCGCGTCGCAGCTGAACGAGCATGCCCGCGAACGATATGAGCATGGCTGGCTATCGGAGTGGAGCGCCTATCACGCCGACCATATCGCGCGGCTCTTCCGTGCGCAGCTTGGCATGACGCCCTACGATTACTTCATGAGCCGCAAGCTGCAGCTAGCCAAGGAGCTTCTCGCGCACTCCGAGCTGACGCTGCTGGCTATCGCTGAAGAGCTGCAAGCCGGATCGATCCACAATTTCACGAAGTGGTTCAAGCAGCATGCCGGTATGCCGCCAGGCCGGTACCGTAGAGCATCGCGTTTTATTTGAAATAAAAAAAACCTGCAGCCCCTCAGAAGGGACTGCAGGTTACTGCCTCTTACAAATAACCGTTCTCGCGGAAGAATTCCAAGCTGATCTTCGCGCTTTCCAGCGACGAAGAAACGAATTGCTCCTGCTCTACGAAAATGTACTGAATCCCCGATTGCTCGGCTACGTCCAGCACGCCCTTCAAATTTACGATGCCCTTGCCGACTTCCGTATCGCTGCGGCCTTGGCCGAAGTCTTTAAAGTGCGCCAGAGGCAAACGGCCCGCATAGCGATTCGCGTACTCAACCGGATTTTGCCCGCCCATATGCACCCAGCCGAAGTCAAATTCAGCGATCAGGTACTCTGCAGGCACTTTCTCCAGCAGCAGGTCCATGACCGGCTTGCCGTCAACCAGCTTGAATTCGAAATCATGGTTATGATAGCCGTATGTCAGGCCGGCTTCCTTGACTTGCTTGCCTGCCGCAGTCAGAATGTCCGCCAGCTTGTTCACGTCATCGATAGTCGGGTTCGCCGGCAGCGGCGCCCATGGCGTAACGATATATTGAAGGCCGATTTCTTTCGCGTATTGGATCTGCTTCGCCAGATCGGCTTCGATCTTCTCCGGCTCTCCGAAGTTCAGGCCGATGTGCGCCGATGGCGCCTGCAGGCCGAGCTCGTCCAGAAGCGCTTTCAATTCGCTGGCAGGCGTATTGAAGAAGCCCGCAAACTCAACGGCTTTATAGCCCATTTCCGCAACCTTGCGGATCGTACCGAGGAAATCATTCTCTGTTTGGTCACGAAGCGTGTACAACTGTAAGCCTACAACCGGTTTAGCCAATGCATCCACCTCATAGCTTTATAGTTTTTTGTTCATTTCTCCCTAATTATATCGAATAACGGGCCAGAAACGAGCTCACCTTTTGGGACACTCTTATGTCATTTTGGCATCGGCCGCAAAAAGAAGAGCCGGGGATTCCCCCGGCTCTTTCATGAAATGCCTTATTTGAAGTTCTTCAGGTTGTAGAACGCGCTCTTGCCGGCGTATTGAGCCGTCGAGCCCAATTGGTCTTCGATGCGAAGCAATTGGTTGTATTTCGCAACGCGGTCCGTACGGGACGGAGCGCCTGTTTTGATTTGGCCAGCGTTTGTCGCAACAGCGATGTCTGCGATTGTGCTGTCTTCGGACTCACCGGAACGGTGGGAGATAACTGCCGTGTAACCAGCGCGTTTTGCCATTTCGATCGCATCGAATGTTTCAGTCAAGGAACCGATTTGGTTTACTTTAACCAAGATCGAGTTGCCTACGCCCCGCTCGATACCGTCGGACAGGCGAGCTGTGTTCGTTACGAACAGGTCGTCGCCAACGAGTTGTACTTTACCGCCCAGTTTGTCAGTGAGAAGCTTCCAGCCTTCCCAGTCGTCTTCGGAGCAGCCGTCTTCGATTGTGATGATTGGGTACTTCTCAACCCACGAAGCGAGCAGGTCAACGAATTCCGCGGAAGTGAAGGAACGGCCTTCGCCTTCGAGGTGATACTTGCCGTCTTTGTAGAACTCAGTGGACGCGACGTCCATACCGAGGAATACGTCAACGCCTGGCTTGTAGCCTGCGCGTTCGATTGCAGCGATGATTGTTGTGATTGCTTCTTCGTTGGAGCCAAGGTTTGGTGCGAAGCCGCCTTCGTCGCCAACTGCAGTGTTCAGGCCTTTATCTTTCAGAACCGATTTCAGGTTGTGGAAGATTTCCGCGCCGATGCGAAGCGCTTCTTTGAAGCTTTCCGCGCCAACCGGCAGAACCATGAACTCTTGAACGTCGATGTTATTGTCGGCGTGCTCGCCGCCGTTCACGATGTTCATCATTGGAACCGGAAGCGTCTTAGCGTTGAAGCCGCCAAGGTAGGTGTACAAAGGCATATCAAGCGCGTCAGCAGCAGCGCGTGCTACAGCCATCGATACAGCCAGAATCGCGTTTGCGCCGAGCTTGCCTTTGTTGTCCGTGCCGTCAAGCTGGATCATTTTGCGGTCGATCAATACTTGGTCAAGCGCGTCCAGACCGATGATTTCAGGAGCGATGATTGTATTCACGTTCTCAACGGCTTGCAGAACGCCTTTGCCGAGGTAACGGGACTTGTCGCCGTCGCGAAGCTCAACAGCTTCGTAAGCGCCCGTGGATGCGCCGGATGGCACGATTGCGCGGCCTTTGCCGCCGGACTCCAGCATAACTTCAACTTCAACGGTAGGGTTGCCGCGGGAATCAAGCACTTCGCGTGCATAAACGTCAGTAATGATAGACATGTACGAAACACTCCTTAAATTTAATCGGGTCTATAACCCCTTATCGACATCAATCATTAAACTCATGAATAATTATAGTAAACGAGGTGAAACGGCTGCCGCCGTCCCTTTAACAGCATGGACCGACGCGGCGATTAGCCTTGCACGATCGATTTGCCCGTCATTTCTTGCGGCTGCTGCAAACCTGCCAGCGCCAGCATCGTCGGCGCGATATCCGCGAGAATTCCGCCTTCGCAAAGCGGTCCGACCTGCTTCGTCACGATGAACGGCACCGGGTTCGTCGTATGCGCCGTGAATGGACGGCCATTCTCGTCGATTACCATATCGGCATTGCCATGGTCGGCCGTGATGAGGCATACGCCGCCTTTTGCGAGCACCGCTTCAACGACTTGGCCCAAGCACTCGTCCGTCGCTTCAACCGCTTTGATCGTCGGCTCCAGCATGCCGGAGTGACCGACCATATCCGGGTTCGCGAAGTTCAAGATGATCACGTCCTGGCGGTCCGCTTCGATTTCCTTAACCGCTGCGGCCGCTACCTCGTAAGCGCTCATTTCAGGTTGAAGATCGTAGGTCGCAACCTTAGGCGAAGGAATGAGAATGCGCGTTTCGCCTTCCAATTCGGTATCGCGGCCGCCGCTGAAGAAGAACGTCACATGAGGGTACTTCTCCGTCTCGGCGATGCGAAGCTGACGCTTCCCTTGCTGGACGAGCACTTCGCCTAGAGTGTTATCGAGGTTCTTCGGTTTGTACGCAACGAAGCCGCCAACGGTTTCACTGAACAGCGTCAAGCAGACGAAATACAGATTCTTCGGCTCTTTCGGTCCGCGTTCAAAGCCGCGGAAATCGCTGTTCGTGAACACTTGCGACAGCTGAATTGCGCGGTCGGGACGGAAGTTGAAGAAGATGACCGCGTCTTCGGATTCTACGACGCCTACCGGGCTGCCGTCTTCCTTCACGATGACGGTCGGCATGACGAACTCGTCATAGACCGACTTCTCGTAGGATTCAACAACCGCTTGGACCGGATCATTATATTGAGGGCCTTCTCCGTAAACCATAGCGCGGTACGATTTCTCGGTGCGCTCCCAGCGCTTATCGCGGTCCATTGCGTAGTAGCGGCCTTGAACGGTCGCGATTTGGCCTACGCCGAGCTCCTCGATCTTCGCTTTAAGCTGTTCCAGATATCCTTTTGCGCTGTCCGGCGATACGTCGCGGCCGTCCAAGAACGCATGGATGTATACGTCCTTAAGCTCTTCCTTCTTCGCCAGCTCTAGCAAAGCGAATAGGTGCGCGATGTGGCTGTGTACGCCGCCGTCCGATAACAGGCCGTACAGGTGAAGCTTCTTGCCCTTTTCTTTCACGTGCTTGACAGCACCTTGAAGCGTCTCGTTATCGAAAAATTCGCCATCGCGGATCGATTTGCTGATGCGGGTCAAATCCTGATAAACGATACGGCCGGCGCCGATATTCAAGTGGCCAACCTCGGAGTTGCCCATCTGTCCTTCCGGCAAGCCTACCGCTTCGCCGCACGCAGTCAACGTCGTGTGCGGGTACGTGTTCCAGTAACGGTCGTAATTCGGCTTGTTCGCCTGAGCCACCGCATTGCCGGTCACATCATTGCGCAAGCCGAATCCGTCCAAAATAATTAGAGCAACAGGAGCCGTCATCTTACTTCGCCCCCTCGACAAGTGCGATGAAGGAAGCAGGCTCGAGGCTTGCGCCGCCGACCAAAGCGCCGTCGATATTGGATTGGCCAAGATATTCGGTTACGTTGTTCGGCTTCACGCTGCCGCCGTATTGAATGCGAACCGCATCGGCGGTTGCCGCGTCGTACAGACCGGCGATCACGTCGCGGATGAACGCGATAACGTCTTCCGCATCCGCAGCCGTCGACGACTTGCCCGTACCGATCGCCCAGATCGGCTCATAAGCAACGACTACTTCAGCCGCTTGCGCAGCGGACAAGCCTTGGAATGCCGCTTCCGTTTGTACCTTGCAAACTTCCTTCGTTTGCTCGGCTTCGCGCTCTTCCAGCTTCTCGCCAACGCATACGATCGGCGTCAAGCCGTGCTTGTATGCAGCATGGACTTTCTTATTTACGATTTCATCGGATTCCGCAAAATATGCGCGGCGCTCCGAGTGTCCGATAATGACATACTTCACGCCAAGATCCTTCAGCATAACGCCGCTGATTTCGCCCGTGTACGCGCCGCTGTCCTCGAAATGAAGGTTCTGTGCGCCGATGGCGATGGTCGTGCCCTTGGCCGCATCTACAAGCGCAGGAAGCGTCGTGAATGGCGCGCAAATGACCGTTTCAACGCCGTCCACCTCCGCTTTGCCCTTTACGTCCGCGAAGAATGCCGTCGCTTCGGATACCGTTTTGAACATTTTCCAGTTGCCCGCAATAATCGGTTTACGCATGAGTGTTATCGCTCCTTCTTACTTATCGTTCAGTGCAACAACGCCCGGGAGCGCTTTGCCTTCCATGAATTCCAGCGATGCGCCGCCGCCTGTGGAGATGTGGTCCATCTTGTCCGCAAGACCGAATTTCTCCGCTGCAGCCGCGGAATCGCCGCCGCCGATGACGGTATAAGCCGAAGTCTCAGCGCATGCTTGCGCTACAGCGCGCGTGCCATGCGAGAACGGCTCGATTTCAAATACGCCCATAGGTCCGTTCCATACGACCAGCTTGGAGTCCTTGATGACATCCGCGTAAATTTCACGCGTTTTCGGTCCGATGTCGATGCCTTCCCAGTCGGAAGGAATGCCGTTAATGTCTACGATGCGAGTATTTGCTTTCGCGCTGAACTCATCTGTGATGACAACGTCAACAGGCAGAAGGAAGTTCTTGCCGAGCGACTTCGCTTTCTCGATGAACTCAAGCGCCAAGTCCAGCTTGGAGTTGTCGCACAGCGATTGGCCGATTTCGTGGCCTTGAGCTTTGAAGAACGTGTAGGAAAGACCACCGCCGATAACGATGTTATCCGCGATTTCGATCATTTTGTTGATGACGTCGATTTTGTCTTTTACTTTGGAGCCGCCGACGATCGCCGTGAACGGACGATCCGGGTTCAGCAAGGCGCGGCCAAGCACGTCCAGCTCTTTCTCCATCAGAAGGCCGGATACGGCCGGCAGGTAATGCGCGATGCCTTCCGTCGAAGCGTGCGCGCGGTGAGCCGCGCCGAATGCGTCATTTACAAACAGGTCGGCCAGCTCGGCAAATTGCTTCGCCAATTCCGGATCGTTCTTCTCTTCGCCCTCGTAGAAACGTACGTTCTCGAGCAGCAGCACGTCGCCGTCTTTCAGAGCGGCCACTTGTGCTTTAACCGCTTCGCCGACTGCTTCGTCGGTTTTCACAACCGGTTTACCCAGCAGCTGCGACAGGCGTACGCCAGCTTCTGTCAAACGCATGCCTTCTACTACTTGACCTTTCGGACGTCCCAGGTGGCTCGCCAAAATCACTTTCGCGCCATTCTCGATCAGATACTTGATGGTTGGCAGCGTTTCGCGGATACGCGTATCATCCGTAATCGCGCCGTTCTCCATCGGCACGTTAAAATCGACACGAACAAATACACGTTTACCGGCTACTTCAACGTCACGCACACTCTTCTTGTTCATAAGTGAAATCCTCCCGGGAACCAATGCCGCCATACAGTTTCAAGCGGATAAAAAGGTCAAAGTATATTTAAATTCTCCACATGCTATCCATCCCGCAGATTGCTGCAGGTTTATCTTATCTATGTGTTTATATCGGTTCCGACGGGGAACCGTCATTTTCTTCTACTAATTTCCCCATTACCGCATGCAAGCGCAAACTATCGCGAAGGAGCTGCCCACAAGCAGCTCCTTCGACGGATATTCGGACCCTATTACAGGCCTTTGGATGCGATATATGCAGCCAGGTCTACTACGCGGTTGGAGTAGCCCCACTCGTTGTCGTACCAGGAAACGACTTTCACCATGTTGCCTTCAACGACCATAGTCGACAGAGCGTCGATTGTGGAGGAAGCCGGGTCGCCGTTGTAGTCGCTCGATACAAGCGGCTCTTCGGAGTAGTTCAAGATGCCTTTCAGCGAAGTTTCGGAAGCGTCTTTCAGCGCTGCGTTAACTTCTTCAACAGTTACGTTTACTTTCAGTTCAGCTACAAGGTCAGTTACGGATACGTTCGGAGTAGGAACGCGCATAGCCATACCGTTCAGCTTGCCTTTCAGCTCAGGCAGTACGAGGGATACTGCTTTTGCAGCGCCTGTCGACGACGGGATGATGTTCTCTGCTGCAGCGCGAGCGCGGCGCAGGTCTTTATGAGGAACGTCAAGAACGGATTGGTCGTTCGTGTAGGAGTGAACAGTCGTCATCATACCCTTAACGATACCGAACTTGTCATTAAGAACTTTTGCGAATGGAGCCAGGCAGTTCGTTGTGCAAGAAGCGTTGGAGATAACTGTGTGAGCTGCCGCATCGTACTTATCTTCGTTAACGCCCATAACGATTGTGATGTCTTCGTTCGAAGCCGGTGCGGAGATGATAACTTTCTTCGCGCCGCCTTTCAGGTGAAGCTCGGCTTTTTCTTTCGCTGTGAAGATACCAGTCGATTCAACAACGATTTCAGCGCCTACGGAAGCCCATGGAAGGTTCTCAGGGTTACGTTCAGCAAAAACTTTGATCTCGCGGCCGTTAACGATCAGCGCGCCTTCTTTAGCTTCAACAGTAGCTTCAAGCTTGCCGTGAGTCGTGTCGTATTTCAGCAGGTGAGCCAGCGTGTTTGTGTCTGTCAAATCGTTTACAGCCACCACTTCAACATTCGGGTTGTTCAGTGCTGCGCGGAATACGTTGCGGCCGATACGACCAAAACCGTTAATACCAACTTTTACCATTTTAGTTTCCTCCTAGGCATAATTTCATTTATCTCAAGACGAGCGCTGGACACCGAAAGCCGGCTGTCCACCCGTCAAGATCACTAAGCGGTTTGTTCTTCCTTATCGATGATCGCCGCGATTTCAAGTGCGGCGGCCTCGTCCGTGACGAGCACATCATCATGCCCGAAGCGCATCACGGCTGCGATCGCTTCGCCTTTGCTGCGGCCGCCTGCAATCGCAATGACGACCTCGGTTTCCATAATATCTTCGATTCTAAGGCCTACAGTGAGCATCTTATGGACAACGGCGCCGCCTTGATCAAAATAATACCCGAACGACTCCGCAAGCGCTCCTTCGGCCTTCAGCGCGTCCACCACCGCGGCATCCACGCGTCTGCGGCGAGCCATTACCATAGCGTCTCCGATCCCGTGAATGACGATGCGGGCTTTGCGGATGACCTCTACGATCTCCCTCACATTCGGTTCCTGCATCAGAGAGGTATAGGCTTCCTCGCCCAAGTGATCCGGTACATGAAGCATCCGGTATTGAGCGCCTGTACGCTTCGCCATGGTCGAGACGATCGTATTCGCTTGATAGTCCAAACTCTCGCCCAGTCCGCCTCTGGCAGGGACGAACCAATTGCCTTTGAGCGGCGTATGCGAAGTCAGCTGATTGGCAACCTGGGCCAATGTCGACCCGCCTGTTACGGCAATTACATCGTCCTTCTGCATCGCCTTGCTCAGCACCGCGCAGCCTGCGCGGCCAAGCTCCCGCTTCGTGTGCGGGGATTCATCGGCATCGCCCGTGACGATTACGACCTGCTTTAATCCAAAATGCTTGCGAATTCTCTCTTCCAGCTCCGACAACCCGAACATCGTTTTGTAGAAAGGCTCCATCTTCTCCATCAGCCTTTTGCCCGCTTCCGTAATGCGCATCCCTGCGGCATCGATGTGAAGCAGCTCCTGTGCTTTCAAAAAATCCGTTTCCGCCCGCAGCACCCGCTCTGTCATATCGAGCGAAGCGGCTAAAGTGCGGCGGCCGATCATATCCGAAAGCATGACCTGGCGGAGAATGAGGTATCTTTTTCTCATAACGACAAGCAAGTCCGGCAGAAGCTGTTGCTGAATTTCGATGAGAGACTGCATCTTAGGCATCAACTCCTGTTGCTGAAAAGAGCTTGCGTACTGCTCCGCAATGCTGGACTCAAAATGTCCCACATGCGCTTTTTTAGTCCCACAGTCATTGTAACCCAAACGAAGGGAAGGGGCAAGATCGGTTTGCCTAATGAAACCGTTTACCGACACGATTTGATCAAATTTTTTTTTACGGCTTGCCCTTGCTTTTCTGATCGGAATCACATATACTTATCTTCGCTGTCACTTTGCGCCCGTGGTCCAATGGATATGACGTAGGCCTCCGGAGCCTGAGATCGAGGTTCAATTCCTCGCGGGCGCGCCACTTACAATTACAATGAACGATTCATAGTGAAGGACCTTCCGATATCGGAGGGTCCTTCTTTATGTCAGGCCACATGGGCTCACCTCAAACAGCATCTCCAAATTCACGCGAATGTAATCCCCAAAAAGGCTTTGCTATGCGATTTGATGCTGATTTGACCATCTTTGACTTTTGATTGGCAATCCGTTATGATGAAGTTGTTAACAATGTTCTTAAGGAGGGACTTACGATGAGCTTCATTCCAATGGTTATCGAGCAGAACAACCGTGGCGAACGCGCTTATGACATTTATTCCCGTTTGCTGAAGGATCGAATTGTATTCCTCGGTACGCCTGTCAATGATGTAGTAGCAAACTCCATTATCGCGCAGCTGTTGTTCCTTGCTGCCGACGATCCGGACAAAGACATCTCGCTATACATTAACAGCCCTGGCGGTTCGGTTTCGGCAGGTCTCGCCATTTTCGATACGATGAATTTCATCAAGCCTGAAGTTTCTACGATCTGCGTCGGGATGGCCGCTTCGATGGGCGCATTCCTTCTTTCGGCAGGCGCCAAGGGCAAGCGTTACGCCCTGCCTAACAGCGAAGTCATGATTCACCAGCCGCTCGGCGGCGCGCAAGGCCAGGCAAGCGATATCGAAATCCGCGCCAAGCATATTCTGAAGACGCGCGATACGCTGAACCGGATCTTATCGGCTAACACGGGCCAGCCGCTTGAGAAAATCGAGCGCGACACGGACCGCGACTACTTCATGTCCGCTGCCGAAGCTGCTTCTTACGGGCTTGTCGATAAAGTCATCGAGAAACTGTAAGGTTCTTTTATCTAAATATTCGAAGAGCGTTAATCCTTCGCGGATTAACGCTCTTTTTGTTTGTCCTATATCACACTTCCCACACATCGTCAATAACAATTTGAAGCGCTGAATGACTACGGACTACTCCAAAAAATCATGTTAAGATGTACTAAATGATTCCATATTCACCGTCCCTTAGGTTACGCTTTGGAAATCTATTATAAACGGAGTTGCACACGCATGAAACTTACGAATCCCTTCGCAAGCGTGCGAAATTTCATTCGATCCAGTGATTCTGGCAGTGTATTCTCGTCCTACACGCCTTCGTATGAACCGAATTTCCAGCATGCGCCATCTGACTCGGACACGCATAATCTTTTCTTGCCTATGCAAGACAAGTCTCTTCTCTTGCGACCGCTTAGCGATACTCACCTGATTGAGGTCTACCATGAGGCAAGAGCGATGCGCCTGTCCGCAGAATTTATCGCGCTGATTGAGTCGGCCATTGAACAGCGCGGACTATCCGCGAATGATGAACAGAAGTCTTTAGCCTAACTGACATCGTAGAGTCAACCATGCTGACCGCTCGTCATACGAAAGGCAGACCCTCTCCATCCCGGAGAGAAGTCTGCCTTATTTTGTTGCTCTTCCCTTATTGCATTTCGTAGACAACCGTTACATCTGCGGAAACATTGATGACGCCCGTCTGCACGCTTGTCTCCGCTTTATCGGCTGCAGCATCGCTCGCCGCCATTTCACCCCGTCCATAATAGATAGGACCGCCGCTTACGCCATTTTGCGAGATGCTAATGACTTCTTTAACTTGCTTGCCGGCTGCTTTGGCCAGAGCGGATGCCTTGGCTTTCGCGTTCGCCATCGCCTTCTCCAGCGCTTGAATCTCATATTGCTCCTGCTTCTCCGTATTGAATTGCACCCCGTCTACGCGGTTTGCGCCCGATGCCGACAGCTCGTCAAGCAGTTTGCCGATGCCGTCGAGATTGCGGGTCGTAATTTGAATGTTGTGCACGGCCAGGTAGCCTTTGATTTTGCTTGAGCCGTCCTTGCTGCTGTAATCATACTCAGCCTGCACGTAGAAGCCAATCGTCTTGACATCCTTCGCATTCATTTTGTATTTGTCGAATAGCACCTTTTTCAATCCTTCAAACTGTGTCGCATTCTTGGACTGGGCTTCCTTCGCCGTCGCTGCCCGCGCTTCCACCGCCACGCTTAAATACGCCACATCCGGTGCCGCCTCCAGCTTGCCCGTACCCGATACTGTAATTGTGCTCTTCTGTACCACGCTGCCGTTGTCCACCGCGTGCACCTCGTTCTTGCCAAATCCGTTTGCCCCGATCAGTGCGCCTACGCCAACCGCCAGCGCCAATACAGGTACCAGCACCCATTTCGGCTTGATCATTAACATCACAATCAACCCCTTATTCTCCATATTTTCTTTCTTCTATTAATGACGTTGTAAGCGTATTCTTTGTTGCGTCCCCATAGCCCTAAAAAGTAAAAAAACAGAAAAAAACCCCCTTTCGGGAGTTTCTTCAAGTCGTTTATGACTGATTATTATTGGTTCTCCAATTCTTCCTTGCTAACCAGGTTTACTAAAGCGGTTACAGCTTGATCTGCGTCCGAACCTTCCGCGCTTATCGTAACCTCAGTACCGGAGCTAATAGCAAGGCTCATAATCCCCATAATCGATTTAGCGTTCACTTTTTTATCGTCTTTCTCTACGAACACCTCGGAAGAAAACTTGTTCGCTTCCTGAACAAAAAGTGCGGCCGGTCTTGCATGAAGACCTGTCTTCAGCCGAACGACAACCGGATGCCTTGTCATGGAAACCTTACCCCCTATACGAATTTCAATCCTGCGATCCCTTGTACCAATGTCATTTTAATCGCTATTATATCACTTTTCCAAATTCTACACTAGCCTTTGCTTAACCGTTCCTTAATTTTTCGGCCAACTCATCGATTTTGCGCAGGCGATGGTTAACGCCGGACTTGCTCACCTTGCCTTTGAGCATTTCGCCGACTTCCGTCAAATTCAGATCCGGATGCATCAGCCGTATATGAGCCACCTCGCGAAGCTTCTCAGGCAGGGAATCCAGCCCGACCTCGCGCTCAAGCAGCTTAATATTATCGATCTGCCGTACAGCGGCCCCGATCGTTTTATTCAAATTCGCCGTCTCGCAGTTGACGATCCGGTTGACGGAGTTGCGCATATCCCGCATGATGCGGACATCCTCGAATTTGAAGAGTGCCTGATGGGCCCCGATAATGCTAAGGAGCTCGATAATTTTCTCGCCCTCTTTCATGTAGAAGATGAACCCTTTCTTGCGTTCAATGCAGCGGGCGTTCAGATCGAACTTGTTCGCCAGCTCCACGAGTGCTTGACAGTGCTCATCGTACATCGTGGCAATCTCCAAGTGGTAGGACGATCCCTCCGGATTGTTCACCGAACCCCCGGCTAGGAACGCGCCGCGCAGATAGGAGCGCTTGCAGCATGATTTGCGAATGATGTCCCGATCGATGCCCTGATTAAACATAAAGCCTTCGGAGACAATCTTGAGGTCGCTCAATATTTCCTGAACCCTCGCCGGAATTCGCACAATATAGACATTGTTCTTCTTCAGCCTCATTTTTTTGCGTACAAGCAGCTCCGTATGAACCGCGAACTGCTTCTTAATGAGGGAGTAGATGCGTCTTGCGATCGCCGCGTTTTCTGTCGATATATCGAGTATAACCTTCCGGCTCGATAATGAAACCGAACCGTTCATTCGAATCAGCGCGGAGAGCTCTGCCTTCTCGCAGCATGGATCCGCTTCGATGAGCGTCAATTCTTTTTTGGTTTGTCCCGCAAAAGACAATGTAACTCACCTCTTTCGTTCCATCCAGTTTTCCACAAGCTGATAAATATGATGACTTAACCTCGCAGCATCATGACGCAAGTAGGTTCTGAACAGCACAAGCCGGTCTGCAATGACCTCATAACCGCGCCGCTTCACTTCTTCCAGATCAAGATGTACCGCCTTTGCTCCCCGCTCGGCATACTTTTGCTGTACCTGCTCGGGGATTTCACCGTCATTTACGATAACATAGTCAAACAAATGATGTCCAATATGCGCATGGACGGCATCCAAATGGTCGCCGACCGAATAATTGTCTGTTTCTCCTGGCTGGGTCATCACATTGCAAACGAATATTTTGACCGCATTCGAATCAACGATACTTTCTGCTAGTTTCGGAACCAGCAGATTCGGAATGATACTGGTATACAGACTCCCCGGACCGATTAGAATAGCATCGGCTTCGCGGATTGCCTCTACTGCTTCCTCCAGCGGCTCGACATCAGCAGGCTCGATAAAGACCCGCTTGATCGCTTTCCCCGCCTTCGGAATGTTGGACTCGCCCGTGATGATGGTGCCGTCAACTGTTTCCGCCTTCAGCACGATCGCTTCCCCGGCTGCCGGAAGTACGCGGCCGCGGACAGCAAGCACCTTGCTCAGCATCCGCACGCCGGAAACGAAGTCGCCCGATATGTCGGTCATGGCCGCAAGCATAAGGTTGCCCAAGCTGTGACCCGCTAGCCCGGTTCCGGAATTAAACCGGTATTGCAGCATATCGGAGAGAAGCGGTTCTACATCGGCAAGCGCGATCAGCACGTTGCGAATATCGCCCGGAGGCGGCATCTGCAGCTCATTTCGCAGAATGCCGGAGCTGCCGCCATCGTCGGCCACCGTCACGATTGCCGTAATGTCAAGCGGTTTCTCCTTCAATCCGCGCAGCATCACCGAGAGCCCTGTTCCTCCGCCGATGACGACAATGCGGGGGTTCTGTACTTTACTACGCGTTTTCACGCTGCCTCAACCCCGATCACGATCTGAATCTCGATGACTGACTCGAACGAGTTCTGTGTCACTGCTGCCAAGCATCCGGCCCAAATATTCGGCGATCGCGACCGAACGGTGCTTCCCGCCAGTGCAGCCGATTCCGATGACGACTTGGCTTTTGCCTTCTTTCCTGTAAAGAGGAATAAGGAATTGAAGCATATCGAGCAGCTTGGTGAGAAACGCCTGCGTCTCCGGCCATTTCATGACATACTCGTACACTTCGACATCCATCCCGGTGTTCGGGCGCAGATGATCGACATAATGCGGGTTCGGCAGAAAACGTACATCATAAATCAGATCGGCATCGATCGGAATGCCATACTTGAACCCAAACGAAGTGACGTTAATCGAAATCGTACTAAGATCCGAATTTCTGAATCTGGACATGATCCGTTCTTTTAACTGAACCGGCTTCAGGCTGCTCGTATCGATAACCTGCGTTGCTGATCCCTTGAGATCCTCCAAAATCCGCCGCTCCAGCTTAATGCCCTCGAGCGGCAAGCCCTCCGGCGCGAGCGGGTGCAAGCGGCGGCTTTCCTTATACCGCTGAACAAGCACGCTGTCCGTTGCATCCAAGAATAGAATCTCATACCCGATCGTGTAGTGTTCCTTCAAGTAGGTCAAGGACTCCGACAAGGCCGTAAAAAACTCGCGGCCGCGCAAGTCGATCACCAGCGCGACCTTACCGATTTTGCCGTTGGACTGCTCAATGAGCTCCGCAAATTTCGGGATGAGCACCGGCGGAAGATTATCGACGCAGAAAAATCCGAGATCCTCCAGGCTCTGCACCGCAATCGTCTTACCGGCACCGGACATGCCTGTAATGATGACAAGCTTCGCCATCGTTGTTCCCGCTTCCACCTTCAATCCCTCCCACCGTTTGAACTATTCAATTAAGCTAAGCGCGAATGATCAAACCTGCCGCGCCGACGACGCCTGCATCGTTGCCTAGAATAGCCGGCACGATTTCCACGCCTTCCTGCGCCATTTCAGGCGCCGCTTTTTTGAACGCTTCGCGAATTTGCTCGAACAGGAATTCGCCGGCCTTGGAAACGCCGCCGCCGATAATAAAACGCTGCGGATTAAGCACAACCGATACCGTTGCCATCGATTTGCCCAAGTAGTGCGCCGCGCGCGCTACGATACGGGCAGCGACTTCATCGCCAGCTTTCGCAGCGTCGACGACATCCTTCGCCATGATGTTCTCCACGAACGAAAGCGACGTGCGGTCGCCGCGCTCGACAGCGTCTTTCGCCATGCGGATGATGCCCGTAGCGGAAGAAACGGTCTCCAGGCAGCCCATTTTACCGCAGCCGCATTGGATCGCTTCGAGATCCGGCACGATTGGAATGTGACCAAGCTCGCCCGCCATGCCTGCGAAGCCTTCCACGATTTTGCCGTTGATGATAACGCCGCCGCCTACACCTGTTCCGAGCGTGTAACATACGCAGTCGGAAATGCCGCGGCCCGCGCCAGCCCATGCTTCGCCAAGCGCAGCTACGTTAGCGTCATTATTTACAAGCACCTTCTTGCCGAGTTTCTCTTCGAGAATCGACTTAAGAGGCACATTATCGAAATAAAGGTTAACCGATTTCTTCACGATTCCGTTCGGGATATCGAGGAAGCCGGCGATGCCGATGCCTACGCCCTCAACTTGCTCCCACGTAAATGGAGATTGCTCCACGATCAGTTTGGCGTAGTCGGCAATATTGGCGCAAACCGCATCGGAGCCTTTCTCAACTTCAGTTGCTCCTTCATACGTATGCAGCAGGGCGCCTTCCATGCTGCAAATACCAACCTTAATAGTTGTACCGCCAATATCAACACCAACGACGATTTTCTCGGACATAATAGGCCACCTCTATAATATAAGTATCTAGTTTTACTTCCGTTCCAACTAAACTATAAGCGAACGCTTCCAACTGGTCAAGGACAATCACCTTCGCTGATTCGTCAGCATTTTCGCGGATTATCGGGATAAATAGATTCATATAAAAGCCCTTTAAGCCGCTTCCGACATGAAGCGACGCTGTCCGTGCTTCGGACAGCGTCATCCATGCGTCGTGTACTTCATTGCACGCTCACGCGGGCAAAGGTTTAAACCGTCTGGCTCCAGTCATGCACCGCATGGCCTTCCAGGAACTTCTCGCAGTCCAGCGCAGCCATGCAGCCGCTGCCCGCAGCCGTAATCGCTTGGCGGTATTTGTTGTCCTGCACGTCACCGCAGGCGAAGATACCCGGAATATTCGTCTCGGACGTACCCGGCTTCACGATCAAATAGCCCGTTTCGTCCGTTTGCAGCTGTCCGCCGAGGAATTTCGTGTTCGGCGTGTGGCCGATCGCGACGAAGATGCCGTTCGTTTCGATCACTTCTTCTTCGCCGGTTTGATTGTTGCGCACCTTCAGGCCGGTAACGCCCATGCCGGTCGCGACAACTTCAAGCGGCGTGCGGTCCAGCGCCCAACTGATCTTGCCGTTCTCGCGGGCGCGGTCCTGCATGATTTTCGAAGCGCGCATTTCGGCGCGGCGGTGTACAAGCACAACTTCGGATGCGAAACGCGTCAGGAAGTTCGCCTCTTCCATCGCGGAGTCGCCGCCGCCGACTACGATGATTTTCTTGCCGCGGAAGAAGAAGCCGTCGCAGGTTGCGCAGGTGCTGACGCCTTTGCCCACGTTCTCGCGCTCGCCCGGGATGCCCAAGTACTTAGCCGAAGCGCCTGTCGAGATAATCAAAGCTTCCGCTTGCAGCTCGCCTTGTCCTTCTACCTGCAGCGTAAACGGACGCTTGGAGGTATCGACCGAGTTTACCCAACCGGTGCGGAATTCCGCCCCGAAGCGTTCCGCTTGCTTGCGCATATTCGCCATGAGGTCCGGTCCCATGATGCCTTCCGGGAAGCCCGGGAAGTTCTCGACCTCCGTCGTTGTCGTCAATTGGCCGCCTGGCTCGGGACCTTCGATGACAAGCGGGTTCATGTTGGCGCGAGCCAAGTAAATCGCGGCTGTCAGCCCTGCCGGGCCTGTTCCGATAATAATTGCTTTGTACACGCTGGTTGCCTCCTAAACGTTAGAGTGCCGGCACCGAGAAATCGCTGCGACGACGGGCTTTATACGTCGCTTGAGCCCCCTTGGTCATAGCGCTGAGCAAGCCCCGGGAAGATCATTCTCATTTTCTCTTTAATGCCGCATATTTCATCAATGCGTTTGGCGCACTTGCTGACCGTCGCAATCGACGTGCCATATCGCTCGGACACCTCGTGGTACGAGATTTCTCTCCGGTGCATCTTGGCCGTCAAATACTCAAGCGCAGCAGCCCACCCCTCCACTTTTCCAAGCTTCGGCACATTGGGGTAAATTCGCGATAGGAATTCGATCCACAGCGTCATGAGGTCATACTGCTGGACCAAATCATAGTGTTTGTTCATTCGAATAAGAGCAGCCTCGAGCACCGCTTGCCATTTGTCCTCCCAAATCGGAAGACGGGAAGGCATCCGGCTATGCTCAATAACCGTCTCTTTGCCATCGAGTACCGCATTCAGCGATTCATGCACGCCAATCGAGCGGAGCACGAAGATGGCGATTCGTTTCAAATAGTCATCTTCCTGCGGCTCGAGAATGAAATCGCGCAGCGCGTCCTTCACTTCATTGTCGGCAATCATGCCGAGCGCTTGGATCACCTGCAGCTTCGTATGGCGATCCCCGTGGCGCAGCGCCCAGAAGAAGGAGGAGCGGACGAGCGGATCCCGCTTCATATGATCCGGCAGAGATTCCGTCGACTTCTCCCACAGCTTGAATTGTTCTTCGAACGGCAAATGGTAATGGTAGCTCGTAGGCGCCGTATGAAGCCCCTTCTCCATAAGTGAAAGCTGCTCCAAGTAGTAGCCCGGCACATGCGATTCGCTGTCCAGCTTGCCGACTTGCAGCCATAGCCGCCTTGCTTCCTCATACCGTCCTATATTGCAAGCCGCAACGGCTGCATAATGATAGAGGCACGGGTCCGACTTCAGCGCATTGTCCTTAAGCAGACGAATGAAATGGCGGTAGGCTTCGCCGTGTTCACCTAGAATACCCATTGTCGTGGCCAGCTTAAACACATGCTCCTGATGGAAAGGCACCGTTTTGCGCAGCAGCTCGACCAGCGGCTTCAATTGCGCTTGGTCGCCGGCATGCTGATGGAAAATGGCCAAATTGCAAAGGGCATGCAAATTGCCCGGTTCGAGCTCCAGCACCTGCCGGATCGTAACCATGGCTTTTTCGAACATTCCCATATAGTAGTAAGCCAAAGCCAAATTGTTGCGTGCGGCCAGAAATTCGCCGTTCTTCTCTACGATGCTTTCGAGCAGCCGTACCGCTTCGACAAACTTCCCTTCCTCTAGCATCGACCGCGCGCGGTCATGCTCGAAGAAGCCTTCGCGCGCTTTAATGTAAGCCAGCTTCATCGGACGCTCCAGCTCGTATTGGAGCAGCTCCATCATCTCTTCGGCTTCCTCCAGAAACTGACCCTCTGAATCTTCCTCCAGATAGCGCACGAGCGCGCCCTCTGCCGCTTCGTACATTTCCATGTTCGCGTAATTGTTGGCCATATAGAAATGGCATTCCGTCATTTCCGGATCAAGCTCGTCAACAATCGACGACAAAATCCGGTTCGACTCCTCGTAATTGCCCATTTCCGATAAAATCCCCGCCATGTTGCAATGGTTCACTGGATTATCCGGCTCGAACTCGGCCGCGCGGCGGAAATACTTCAGTGCCTTGTCATAGTGATAACGATCCATCGACCGGACCGCTCGCTCGAAAAAGAACGTTGCGTCCCATTGAATCGGAATGACCTTCGTGCTGTGGCTGGCTACCGCAATTTTCTTTTCTTTCATAACAAAGGCACCTCCCCGGTACATCAAATATTCTACGATTATACCATAGCGCGGCCTATCCTTACACGAAAGAATATGTGGGAAATCGCGGGCATTCGCCCGCGATTTCGAAGGTTTGCCTAAAGCTAGGCGGTATATGACTAGGGCCTGCCTGTCGAAGTTGCTTTTCGTGCTTACGCACTGACGGCGTCTATCGGACAGTTTCCTAGATGCCGGCATTCTTGAAGAGCGTGCTGATGGAGCCGCCTTCGATAATAATGCGCGTCGTTTCAGCCAGAATCGGGGCTACAGACAAGACTGTAAAGCGGTCGGAATGGTTATCCGGCAGCGCAATCGAGTCCGTGACAATGACTTCTTTAATATTCGGATGGTCCAATCGCTGGAGAGCCGGACCGGAGAAGAGCGGGTGCGTCGCGCACACATAGACGTCTTCAGCGCCGCGTTCTTTCAGGCCTTCCACCACGTTTACGATTGTGGTGCCCGTATCAATCAAGTCCTCGATAATGATCGGTGTCTGTCCTTCAACGTCGCCAATTACGTGCGTAATGATCGATTCGTTGTGCGCCGGACGCTTCTTGATCATGATGGCGAACGGTGCATCCAAGTAGTTGGCAAGTTTCTCTGCCGTCGAGGCACGTCCAGCATCCGGGGATACGACTACAGGGTTCTTAATGTTCTTCGATTTCAAGTAGTCGCTGATCAGATCAAGACCCGTCAGATGATCGACAGGGATGTTGAAGAAGCCCTGGATCGCCGGAGCGTGCAGATCGATCGTGATCACACGGTTTGCACCGACAGTCGTCAGGACGTCCGCCAGCATTTTCGCCGAAATCGGTTCACGCGGAGCTGCCTTGCGCTCCTGGCGCGCATAGCCGTAGTACGGCACGATGATGTTGACGGTACGCGCGGAAGCACGCTTCGCCGCATCGATCATGACAAGCAGCTCGACAAAATGATCGTTGATCGGATGCGAGAACGACTGTACGAGGAAAACGTCGCAGTTCCGGATCGTCTCCTCATAGTGAACGTAAATTTCGCCGCTTTTGAAACGAGACACTTTGATTTTGCCGAGCTCCATACCGAGATTCTCGCAGATCTGCTCGGCAAGTTTGGGATTCGAGGACCCCGAGAAAATACGCAGCTTGTCGCTAAACAACATAATACCCTCCTGAGCGATTAGACCACTTTTTATTTAATCTTACAGAATTCAAAGCCGGTTGACCATAAATTTCCATAAGATCTTAGGAACGAAACTTACGCGCCAATGAAAGATGGCGTCAGCCGTTTCTTCTTGCAATACTGTCATAACAGCGGATGATTCGACACCATTCATTATACATGGAAATCTTCATATTTCAAAAACCGCCCAAATGCGCAAAAAAGCCCATTATTCTCAACTATGTCCCATTCTTTGCAGGTTTCAGGGTCTGATCCGGTTCATCCTTAATTTTGAACATTTTATGGCAAAAACGCCATAGAACCGAGCGCTGGAATCCAGGCTCGGTTACATGTTTGGGCAAGCCGGTTTCGATTACTTCGGCTGCTTCGATTTATTGTGTCGGCGTCCCAACTCGGCCATAACCTCGTCCAAGGACAAGCCGCGTTCGCGCAGGAGCACCATCAGGTGGAAAATCAGATCGCTCGTCTCGCAGCGGAGCTCGTCATTATCCTTGTTCTTCGCTGCGATAATGACTTCCGCCGACTCTTCGCCGACCTTCTTCAGGATTTTGTCAACGCCCTTCTCGAACAGGTACGTCGTGTAAGCTCCTTCCGGACGCTCCGTATAGCGCTGCGCAATAACGGCCTCTAGCTGGTTCAGCATCGCGAACCGTTCACTCGAAAGCGCAGGTGCGCTGCCGTCCGTCCCAGCCACGCCTGCCACTTCGTTCGTGAAGCAGCTGTACGTCCCGTTATGGCAGGCCGGCCCCTTCTGCTCGACGCGAAGCAGCAGCGTATCTCCGTCGCAGTCATAGTGCATCGACACGATTCGCTGCGTATGGCCGCTGGTTGCCCCTTTATGCCACAGCTCGTTTCGCGAGCGGCTCCAGAACCAGGTCTCGCCCGATTCGATAGAACGGGACAGCGACTCCTCGTTCATGTACGCCATCATGAGCACTTCTTTGCTATTCGCATCCTGAACGATGGCCGAAACAAGGCCCGCCTCGTCCCATTTGATCGCCGCGGCAACCGTTTCTTGTTTCCCCAAACTCATCTAATCTCGACTCCTTTCAGCCGCAAGTCATTCTTCACATCGCGGATCGTCAATTCTTTGTAATGGAAAATCGTTGCCGCAAGACCCGCATCCGCATGACCCTGCTGAAAAACGTCATAGAAATGCTCGACTCTTCCGGCGCCGCCGGAGGCGATTACCGGAATCGACAGCGATTGCGAAACGGCCTTGGTCAATTTGATGTCGAAACCATCCTTCGTTCCGTCCGCATCCATGCTCGTCAGCAAAATTTCGCCGGCGCCCATCGACTCGACTTCCTTCGCCCAAGCCAGCGCCTTGATGCCGGTCGCCGTACGGCCGCCATGCGTGTATACTTCCCACTCGCCCCATTCCGGGTTAAACTTCGCATCGATCGCAACGACGATGCATTGCGAGCCGAACTTGCGAGCGCCGTCCTTAACGAGCGACGGGTTCTTGACAGCAGCCGTGTTGATGCCGATCTTATCCGCGCCTGCGCGGAGCAGCCGCTTCATATCGTCGACGTGAGAGATCCCTCCGCCAACCGTGAACGGGATCGTGATCTCGCCGGCCGTCCGTTTAACCACCTCGATCATCGTCGCCCGTCCTTCAACCGAAGCGGATATGTCCAGAAACACAAGCTCGTCCGCGCCTTCCTTATCGTAGATCGCCGCAAGCTCCACCGGATCGCCCGCATCGCGCAAATTGACGAAGTTGACCCCTTTGACCACGCGTCCGTCCTTGACGTCCAGACATGGAATAATACGTTTCGCCAGCATCCGTAATGCCGCCTCCCTTCCAGCTCGTTATGGTAAGGATGCGCGCTACTTTGCCGCGTTAGCGGCCACCTTCACGCGCGAATCCGTCAGTGCGAGAAAATTTCGCAGCAGGCTCATGCCGAGCTCGCCGCTCTTCTCCGGGTGAAACTGCATGCCATATACGTTGCCTCGGCCGACGATTGCCGTTACCGGGCCGTTATAGTCCGTCACCGCAAGCAGGTCCTCCGTACGCTCAGGCTTGGCATGGAAGGAATGCACGAAGTACACATGCCCTTCCTCCAGCCCGACAAACAGCGGGCTTTCCTGCTTGAACGCCAGCTTGTTCCACCCCATGTGCGGCACCTTGAAATTGCCTTGGAAGCGGATCACCTTTCCCGGCAGCAGCCCTAGCCCTTGATGCTGGCCGTACTCCTCGCTCTCGCTAAACAGGAGCTGCATGCCGAGACAAATGCCGAGCAGCGGCTTGCCGGAAGCGGCATAGAAGCGCGTCACTTCTTCAAGGCCGGTGTTGCGCAGGTTCTGCATCGCATCGCCGAAGGCGCCGACACCCGGCAAAATCGCACCGTCCGCGTCCATGATTTCTTTCGCATCCGCCGTAATGACCGCCTCATACCCGAGACGCTCCACGGCCTTGCTGACGCTGTGCAGATTGCCCATGCCGTAATCGATGATCGCGATCATCCTACAGCACTCCTTTCGTCGAAGGCACTCCTTGCACACGCGGGTCGATGCTCGTCGCTTCATCCAGCGCACGGCCCAGCGCCTTGAATACCGCCTCGATCATATGGTGCGTATTCAAGCCGTAATGAACGATCACATGCAGATTCATGCGCGCTTCAAGCGCCAATTTCCATAGAAACTCGTGTACCAGCTCCACTTGGAAGCTGCCCACTTGCTGGGACGGATATTGCGCGCGGTATTCAAAGGCCGGCCGGTTGCTCAGGTCAATGATAACCTGCGCCAGCGCATCGTCCATCGGCACGAACACCGAAGCGTAGCGCTTAACGCCGCGCTTGTCGCCAAGTGCTTCTCGCAGCGTTTGGCCAAGGCAAATCCCGATATCTTCAACGGTATGGTGATCGTCGATGTCCACGTCGCCGCGAGCTTCCAACGTAAGGTCGAATTGACCGTGCTTCGTGAACAGGTCCAGCATGTGATTCAAGAACGGCACATCGGTATCGATCTTGGAAATGCCGCTACCGTCGATACCGAAAGCCAGCTTAATGTCCGTTTCGTTCGTTTTGCGCGCCACGTCGGCTGCGCGAATGATGCTCTCTGCCATCTAACATCCTTCTTTCCGCTTAACCCGATTTTTATAAGATCGGCCTTGCAAGCCGGACGCTAGTTGCCGCGTTCCCGCTCCAGCCGGATTTCAATCGCTCTGGCGTGCGCTTCCAAGCCTTCGTGGCGGGCAAGCGTCATGATATTGTCGCCATTGGCGAACAACGCATCTCTGCTGTAGTAAATCAGGCTCGACTTCTTCACGAAGTCGTCCACGTTCACCGGGGAGGAGAAACGCGCCGTTCCGTTCGTCGGCAAAATATGATTCGGACCGGCGTAATAATCGCCGACCGGCTCGGAGCTGTACGGGCCGACGAAGATCGCGCCCGCGTTTTCGATCCGTCCGAGCAGCGCCATCGGCTCCGCCGTCATAATCTCCAAATGCTCCGGCGCCATGCGATTTACCGCGTCGATCGCTTCCGTCATCGTCTCGGCGATCAGAATCGCGCCGTAGCCGTCAATGGATTGCCGTGCCGTGCCTTCGCGCGGCAGCAGCGCCAGCTGGCGCTCCACCTCGGCCGCGACCGCATCGCCCAGCGTCTCCGAGGTCGTCACGAGAATCGCGGAGGCCATCTCGTCGTGCTCGGCCTGCGATAGAAGATCCGCGGCTACATAAGCCGGATCTGCCGTCTCGTCGGCCAAGACGACGATTTCGCTCGGCCCCGCGATGCTGTCGATGGCCACTACGCCATAGACGGCACGCTTCGCGAGCGCAACATAGATGTTCCCGGGGCCGCAAATCTTATCGACCGGCGGTATCGTCGCCGTGCCATAGGCCAATGCGGCCACCGCCTGGGCGCCGCCGACGCGGTACATTTCCTTCACGCCCGCTTCCGCAGCGGCAACCAGGATGTACGGGTCGATCCCCTCTTTGCCGCCCGTTGCCGGCGGCGTTACCATTACGATTTCCGGTACGCCCGCGACTTGGGCCGGAATGACATTCATCAGCACCGAGGACGGATACGCTGCTTTCCCGCCCGGAACATAGACGCCTACGCGCTTAAGCGGCCGCATCAGCTGGCCAAGCATCGTGCCGTCCGGCTGCACGTCAACCCATGATTGGCGCAGCTGCTTCTCATGGAATTTCCGAATGTTGTCCGCCGCCTCGCGGATTGCGGTCAGAAAGCCGGCGTCGACCCGGTCGTACGCTGCCTGAATCTCGCTCTCCGTCACTCGCAGGCCGGAAGCCTCCAGCTTCACGCGGTCATGCTGCTCCGTAAAGCGCAAGAGCGCCGCATCTCCTTCGGTCCGTACCGCCTCAACAATGTGGCGGACCGATTCATTTTGCTCCGGTGAACCGTAATCCACCTTGCGCGTTAATCCAAACTGCTCCGCTCGCAGCTTCCGCATACCGTTCCCGCTCCTTCCGTATCCTCAAAGCCGCCGAATCAGAGCTCATGCTCCTCATCCTCGGCCGGCCGTCGATCTATACGCCCGCTTTGGCCCCAATGGCCTGCTGCAGCTTATCGCATAAGCTCTGAATCGCATCGTTCTTCATCCGGTAGCTCACCCGGTTCGCAATCAAACGGCTAGTAATGCCGAAGATCGTCTCCATCTCGACCAGGCCGTTCTCGCGCAGCGTCTGGCCGGTCTCCACCATGTCGACAATCCGGTCGGCAAGGCCGATCAGCGGCGCAAGTTCGATGGAGCCGTTCAGCTTGATCACCTCAACCTGCTGTCCTAGCTCGCGAAAATATTGCGAAGCCACATTCGGATACTTCGTCGCCACGCGCGGATGAATGACCGGCTTCCATTCCGGCAGTCCGATTACGGACATGCGGCATTTGGCGATGCCAAGATCAAGAAGCTCATAGACGTCCTTGTTTTCTTCCATCAGCACATCCTTGCCGACGATGCCGATATCGGCTACGCCGTATTCCACATAGGTCGGAACGTCAACGGGCTTGGCCATGATGAATGACATGCCCGCTTCCGGCAGCTCGATAATGAGCTTGCGCGTATCGTCAAAGTCGCTCGGGATCGGCACGCCCGCTTCCCGGAACAGCTTCGACGCCACTTTATAAATGCGCCCCTTCGGCATCGCGACCTTCAACAGCTCGCGTCCCGATGCATCGCCGGCGCTATTCATCATGCTCATTCCGCATTCCCTCCCAGTCCGCCGCCGAAGAACGTCAGCAGCCTCGTAAACGTAACACCTTTATAGATCAGCTGACCGCCTGAAGATTCCAATGCCGCGGCGATCGCATGCTCTTGAACGTCTTCGCCGTCCATCTTCTCCGTCACGACGATCACGGATTCGCCGCCCGCGCCTACTGCTTCCCGCAGCTCGCGCGCCTTCTTCAGTGCCGCAGCGCGGCCTTCCGAGTCATAGCCGATCAGCACGCGCTCCGCTTTCGCATCCGTGGCGCTGTCCCCGATCAGCTCGAGAATGCGCGTCGTCTTCAGCGCGAAGCCTGTCGCCGGGGCCGGTCGGCCAAACTGCTTCAGCAGATTGTCGTAGCGGCCGCCGCTCGCAACCGGAAAGCCTAGATCGGCTGCGTAGCCCTCGAACGTCATGCCGGTATAATATTTAAAATCGCCAATCATCGTCAAATCAATCAGAACATGCTCGCAGACGCCGTACGCCTCCAGCACGTCATACATCTCGCATAGATGCTGGATGGAGGCCTGCGCTGTCCGGTCTAGGCTAAGCGCCATCGCCTGACTGCAAATCTCCTGCCCGCCGCGCAAACGCGTAATGCCTTCCAGCTCGCTGCGCACCGGCTCCGTCAGCGTCAGCTTCCGCAGGCAATCGCGGTAGCCGACGTAATCACGGCCCAGCAAATACGCCTTCAGCTCTTCTTGGGCTTCCGTCTGGCCCGGCAGCGCCTCTTCGAAGAGGCCGTTCAAGAAGCCGACATGGCCGATCGCAATCTTGAAGCGGCTGACGCCTGCCGCCTTAAGCGATGCGATCGCAAGCGCCACAACCTCGGCATCCGCCTCAGCCGATGCATCTCCGACGAGCTCAACGCCCGTTTGGAAAAACTCGGCCTCACGGCCCGCTTCCTCTTCAATCGCGCGGAACACATTGGAATGATAGGACAACCGCAACGGGAACTGGGCATCCTTAAGCACGGAAGAAACGACGCGCGCGATCGGCGCCGTCATATCGGAACGCAGCACGAGCGTCGTACCGCGGTTATTCAACAGCTTAAATAGCTTCTGGTCGGAAGTAGAGCTCGCCACGCCGACCGTATCGTAATATTCCATCGTAGGCGTCATGATTTGCTCATAGCCCCACGAGCTCATGCAGGCCAGTACTTGATTTTCGATTTGCCTCAGCTTCGATACCGCATGCGGCAAATAATCTTTCACGCCAATCGGCTTCTCAAAAACCTTCGGTTTCGACATCTATTATCACCCACAACACTTTAGTTAGTTAACGTGTTACCATATTACCATACTGCCAAAATAAAGGATTAGTCGTTATGATACCATGCGACCCTCAATTCGTCAATATCATTGCCAGCGATATCCGCCTATCCGTCAGTACCGATCCATACAGAAAAAACGGGGAGCAGCGCTCTCCGTTTACGACTTGCAGGTTGTGCATTATGTATGTCGCCTCTGCTCTCCGCTTCGTATCTCTACAAGCGGATTGCCGCCGACAAAGGCCCCCGCCGGCACATCCTTATGCACGACCGATCCGGCCGCGACAACCGCTCCGTCGCCGATAACAACGCCGGGCAGGATCGTCGTATTGGCGCCGATCATCACATTCGAGCCGATTCGAACTTGACCCAACCGATACTCATTAATGAGATACTCATGCGTCAGAATCGTCGTGTTATAGCCGATGATCGAATTATCCCCTACGCTGATCCTCTCCGGAAAGCACAGGTCCACCATCGCCATGAGTGCAAAAGCGCAGTGGCGCCCTACCTTCATGCCGAGCACATGCCGGTAAATCCAATTTTTTACCGGCAAGGACGGACAGTAGCGCGCCACCTGAATGAAGATAAAGTTCCGAACAACCTTCCAGAAGCTGACGGTACGGTACATTTGCCACAGGGCATTGGGCCCTTCAACAGGATAACGCTCTACGTTTCTCAAGGAAGTTCTACTCCAATCCGATGAATGCGTACAAGTCGCGCATGTCATGGATAATATGACGCGCGCCGCTTTCCTTCAGCTTCTCTTCGCCTTTGAGCGACCAAGCGACACCGACGGAGATGACGCCGGCCGCTTCGGCGGCTTCGATATCGACGCCGCTGTCGCCAACCATCATCGTTGTGGCAGGATCCGCACCTAGAACATCAAGCGCTTTAAGCACCGGCTCTGGATGCGGCTTCGGATGCTCGACATCCTCGATCGTCACGATGGCACCCGGCTCCACGTAGTCGAACAAACCGACAAAACGCAGCCCTCGTTCGGTCGTGAGCCGCATTTTGGTCGTTACGACTCCGATCCGGATGCCCGCTTCATGCAGCCGCTTGAACACCTCAACCACCTGCGGGAAAGCCGTTACGTAGTCGTCATGCAGCTTCAAATTGATCTCGCGGTAAGCCGCGACAAGGTCCGCAACATCCTCGCGTCCCGAGAATTGCTGCATCTGCATCGTAAGCGGCTGTCCCATGCTTGGAATAATATGCTCGCGGTTAAAATCCGGGGGCACGATTCCTTTCAGTGCATGCATGAACGACTGAATAATCAGCTCGTTCGTGTCCATGATCGTACCGTCCAAATCAAACAACATCGTCTTCACCGTAGTAGTTGTTGCTGTCATGCGGTTGTTGATTACTCCTTTATCGTCGATTCTCCTTGATCGCCGCCCGCTTCCTCTTTCAAATCGGCGCGCCGCGCAGCCGGCTTGTCTTTACTCTCAGGCATTTCGCCCGCTGGCAAACCTGTTTTGTAGTTGATGATCGGGTCGCTGTAACGCGCAGATGCTGCCCCGGTCGTGCGGCGTCCGATAATCATCGCAACTGCGGCAATAACCAGCAGCACGGCAATCAGCTGTGAGATCCTAATGTTACCTTCGGCAGGGTTCAAATAACCTTGCTCAAAAATAAGCTTCATTGGCGACCAAAGGGCATCCATGATGGAAGCAGCCCATGCTGCGCCGTGGAATGCCAGGCTGTCCGTTCTCAGGCCCTCAATAAAGAAGCGGCCGACAGAATACCAGATGAAGTATGTCATTAACACTTCACCTGCGCGGATAAAGTGACGACGGCGGATGACAAACAGCACTATTAGGCCGAGCAGGTTCCATATCGATTCATAAAGGAATGTCGGATGATAAAATACACCGTCGATATTCATATTCGTTACAATCCAATCCGGCAGATGGAGCGAGTTTCGCAAGAAACTCTCTTCTACAGGACCGCCGTGCGCCTCCTGGTTGACGAAGTTGCCCCAACGCCCGATCATTTGGCCGGCAATCAGCGAAGGCGCACAGATGTCGGCAATTCTCCAGAAGCTGTACCCTTTATAACGAAAATAGATAATGCCGCAAATGAAAGCACCGATCAGCGCTCCATAGATCGCAATACCGCCGTTCCAAATTTTAAATACGTCTAGCAGGTTGTTCTTATATTCATCCCATTTAAACGCGACAAAATATAGCCGCGCTCCAATAATCGCCGACGGTACTCCCAGCAGCAGCAGATCCATGAAGAAGTCCGGCGACAGGCCGAATCGTTTCCCCTCGCGAACCGCGAGCAGCAGGCCGACCAGCGCAGCCGTTCCTAGAATGATGCCGTACCAATGTACACTAATCGGGCCTAGCGAAAAAGCAATCGGGTCTAATCGTAATCCATTCATGCGTTCAGACTCCTTCTCTCATATTCTTCTTCATCATGAATCGATCAATCGAAATCGTCGGTATCTTCGGCAATGGTCTCCGTCAGCTTGTTCGTAAACTGAAGCGCTGCATTATAACCCATCCGCTTCAATCTGAAATTCATCGCCGCCACTTCGATTATGACCGCCAAGTTTCGGCCCGGGCGAACCGGCACCGTTACGATCGGCACATCGGTATCAATAATGCGGGTCGTTTCCTCATCCAGACCAAGACGGTCATACTGCTTGTCCGCCTGCCAATTTTCCAATTTAATGACGACGCTGATTTTCTTCACGTTTCGGACTGCACCAGCGCCGAACAAGGTCATTACGTTAATGATGCCAAGACCGCGAATTTCGAGTAAATGCCGGATAAGTTCAGGGGCCGTTCCAAACAGCTGTCCGTCGGACGTTTGGCGAATTTCCACAGCATCGTCCGCTATGAGACGGTGACTCCGTTTGACTAGCTCAAGAGCCGTTTCGCTTTTACCGATGCCGCTTCCGCCCGTAATCAGCATCCCCACGCCATATACGTCAACGAGTACACCGTGAATGGTTGCGGAAGGCGCAAGCTTTCGTTCCAGGAAGTTCGTAATACGGCTAATGAAGATCGTGGTCGCCGCATTGCTGCGCAGCACCGGAATTTGCTTCGCATTCGACTGCTCCAACAGCTCGGCAGGCGCCTCCATACCACGCGTGATGATAAAGCATGGCGTTTCTTCATCGCACAGCCGTTCCATCCTGTCAATGCGCTCCTGCTTGCTCAGTGTATCCATGAACGTAATCTCGGTTCTGCCGAGAACTTGTACGCGTTCCTTCGGATAGTAGTCGAAGTAACCTGCTACCTCAAGTCCGGGACGTGATAAGTCGTCGGTCGTGATGCTGCGGCGGAGTCCGTCTTCACCGCTTAATATCTCTAGTTGAAACTGACTAACCAGCTCGGACACTTTCACTTTCTTAGCCACCAAATCGGCCTCCTCAACATCGGAAAATAAACCAGATAACGCTATCGTATCGAAAAAAACAAATAAAAACAACCGCCCGAGCAATCGGACGGTTGTTAGGAAAGGCTTAGCGCCTAATCTTATACTTCAAATACGTTCAGTTCGGACTCTTTGTCGAAGACATGAACTTTGTTCATATCGAACGCGAGCTTCACGTTTGTACCTTCTTTAACACCGGAGCGGCCGTCAACACGGGCGATAACTGTGTCTTTGCCAAGACCGTTCAGGTAGAGGAACATTTCGTGACCAAGGTTCTCAGCAACTTCAACGTGAGCGTTCACGATTGTTTGCGGGGAAGCCTCGTGGAATACTGGCTCTTCGTGCAGATCTTCAGGACGGATACCAAGGATGATCTCTTTGCCGATCAGGCCTTTTTCACGCAGTTGTTGCGCTTTGCCGTCTGGAACAAGAACGTCGATGCCCGTTGCTTTGAAACGAACGGAACCGCCAGCTTCGTTCAGCGTACCTGTGATGAAGTTCATCGAAGGAGCGCCGATAAAGCCTGCTACGAAAATGTTAACCGGGTGGTTGTACAGCTCTTCCGGAGAAGCAGCTTGTTGAATGATACCGTCTTTCATTACGACGATACGGTCACCCATTGTCATTGCCTCGATTTGGTCATGCGTTACGTAGATAACAGTTGTTTCAAGACGCTTCGCCAGTTTGGAGATCTCCGCGCGCATTTGGCCACGAAGTTTAGCGTCCAAGTTGGAGAGCGGCTCATCCATCAAGAATACTTGTGGTTCACGAACGATTGCGCGGCCTAGGGCAACACGCTGACGTTGACCACCGGAAAGTGCTTTTGGTTTACGGTCGAGCAAGTGCTCGATATCAAGAATTTTAGCAGCTTCACGAACGCGCTTGTCGATCTCTGCTTTTTTGAATTTACGAAGTTTAAGACCAAACGCCATGTTTTGGTATACGTTCATGTGCGGGTACAACGCGTAGGATTGGAATACCATCGCGATGTCACGATCTTTAGGGGCAACGTCATTTACAAGACGCTCGCCGATGAACAGTTTACCCTCGGAGATCTCCTCCAAGCCTGCGATCATCCGAAGCGTAGTGGACTTACCGCAACCCGATGGACCGACAAGAACCAAAAATTCTTTGTCTTTAATGTCCAAGTTGAAATCTTTAACGGACGCGAGGTCACTACCTGCGTATTTCTTGTAAACATGCTCTAAGCGTACACCAGCCATTGAGTATTTCCCCCTAACGGAATGTTGTCTTTCAATACACTTAGTGTATATCAGCGCTGTCCCAATGACTATGCACATACTTTACAAAAAAATTACGTCCTTTTCGTTACTTTGTACAATAGCAAAATAATTTTGACAAGTACCGCGTCGCGGAACTGCCGTACGTCCAGCTCTGTTTCCTGCTTCAGCTTGTCCAGCCTGTAAAGCAGCGTGTTCCGATGAATGTAGAGCTTCTTCGCCGTTTCGCTTACGTTGCAATCCAGCGAGAAGAAGGTTTCCAGCGTCGTTAATATTTCCGGCTCCAAAAAAGCATCGGTACGTTTTAGCGCCTGTTCAACGAACTTCATCCGATGCAATTCAGGGATCGTGTTAAGCAGCCGCTCCAAGTGAAGCAGCCACGGCAGATGGATGTTCGAGCCAAGATGGAAGGTTCGTCCCAAATGAACTGTTTCGCGAAGCAGCGCCGTAGTGGCGACGAGCGAATTGGCCGGCGAGATCGGCTGCGACACCGCAACGTGGCATTCGCCGATCCATTCGCTTTCGAGCATCGCATGCAGTCCGGTTACGATCGAAGAGAGGCTCTCTTCGACGGACTCTTCTACCTCAGTGTCTCTGTCCTCAAGCTGTGCGTCATTAATAAGCGAAACCGGACCTAGAACAAGCCACTCTTGCTCTTTAAGCGGGATAATGAGAACTTCTTCAGCCAGAAACGTACGCAGCAGCTTTTCAAGCTCGTTATAGCTGGATCGCCCGGATTCGGCCTGTTCGCAGACGAGCATGAACGGAATCATTGAGGAGAACAGCCTGCCCCGCGCGATAAGGCGTTCCGGCAGCGTTTGCATCGGCTCCTGCGAATCCAGCTGCGCATCAATCCAAGCACCAAGCTCCCTGGCATACCGTTCCGATTCGGATACGCCTTCATTGCTCTTCGAGCGCGCCGCCAGCAATTCGGATAGCGTCCAGCTAATCAAGCGCCGTTCCTTATCGCTTAGCTCGCTTCGCTCCACTTCCAGCAGGTCTACCGTATGCGAATGAACTTTCGTTACGAACAAGTCTTTCCCTTCCGCTCCCTGAACGTAATCGCCGATAGCAGGAGCATGGCTTTTGCCTGGATGCAGCGAATCCTTCTTCACGCTGTCTTCAACCAGCATTCTCCAGTCCTGAATCGGCAGTTGAAGTTCTCGGACCGGGCAATCCAGAATAGCTTGTAATTGCGTTATCCACTCACTCATCGGCCTGCCCCTATCCAATCCGCGCATAATAGCGCTTTATATTCTTGGGACATTGTACCATAGATTGGGTCCTTTTTCAGCTTAAGGCAAGAAGCAGCACAATCGACAGCAGCGAAAACAGCGCCGCGATCAAATAGATGAAGGACACCGTTTGAATCTGTGTGAGCCCCCAGCGCATCAGCACATGATGGGTATGCAGCTTGTCCGCCCGGTGCAAGCCTTTGCCGGAAAGCAATCTGCGCAGCATGACGACAGCCGTATCCAGAATCGGCACGCCCAGTGCAAGCAGCGGAACGGCTACTGTGACAAGCGTAGCGCTCTTGAAAGCGCCATCCACTGCAGTTACGGCCAGAGCATAGCCCAGAAATGCGGCACCCGCATCGCCCATGAAAATGCGTGCCGGATAGAAGTTATAGATCAGAAAGGCTAAGCATGCACCGACAAGAATGACGGCAAGAAGCGCCGTTGACGGCTGATTCTTCAGGAGAGCCGTGACAAACAAGGTTAAAGAAGAGAACGTCGCGACTCCTGATGCAAGCCCATCAACCCCATCGATAAAGTTAATCATATTAATAAGGGCAAACACCCAAATTATCGAGCTGATCATTTCAAGCCACGCCGGGAACAGAATCATACCGTGCAGACTGGACAAACCCTCAATCCGAATGCCAAAAAACAATGGCAAAACGGCAGCGGCCAAATAAACCAGCACTCGCGGCCATACCGGAAACTCTACCCCGCCTGCTTTTGCCGCATCATCCATCAATCCGATTACCACAAGCAAGAAGCCGCCGATGCTTATGGTCATACTCAGCGGTGTCGCCCCAAGAAACACAAATAGGGCGATAACAATGCCTATATACAGAGCCGCCCCGCCCATGAGCGGAATCGGCCTGCGGTGGATTTTACGTGCGGACGGTTTATCAACGAATCCCATACGGATGGCGAAAATCCGCAGAATCGGAACAAGTACGACAACGATCCCAAAACAAAGCAGTGCAGCTAATACGTATTTCATCTCTAGTGTATAACCCCCTGAACAGCACCTTTGTTGTTCAGTTTTGCCCGCTGGTTAATGAAATACTCCGTATACAGCCATCTTTAACGATATAAAACAACAAAAAAACCTGCAGGTCCAGGACCTACAGGTTGAATGGGTTCGCATGGTGAGCCATGTAGGACTCGAACCTACGACACCCTGATTAAAAGTCAGGTGCTCTACCAACTGAGCTAATGGCTCTTGCTGTGAAAAGAAATGGTGGAGGATGATGGATTCGAACCACCGAACCTGGAAGGAAGAGATTTACAGTCTCCCGCGTTTGGCCACTTCGCTAATCCTCCATATTAAATGGTGGCTCGGGACGGAATCGAACCGCCGACACGAGGATTTTCAGTCCTCTGCTCTACCAACTGAGCTACCGAGCCTAATGGTGAAGTTAAATGGCGGAGCCGACGGGATTCGAACCCGCGGTCTCCTGCGTGACAGGCAGGCATGTTAGGCCTCTACACCACGGCTCCGCATTTAAAATATATGGTGGAGGCTGACGGGATCGAACCGCCGACCCTCTGCTTGTAAGGCAGATGCTCTCCCAGCTGAGCTAAGCCTCCATATGGTGTGGTAGCGGCGAAGGGACTCGAACCCCCGACCCTCCGGGTATGAACCGAATGCTCTAGCCAGCTGAGCTACACCGCCACACAATGACCTCATAATCTGCTAGTCCATCACGGCTGAGGCAACCGTAAAGGTCAGGTTCAAGCGTCGCCAAACGCTCTGTAAATCACTTGCGAACTCACCGCGCTAGTCGGTTCATTCTTGGCAATTCACACCCTGAAAACTGGATACGAACCTTTGCGAAGGTTTCTTGCTTTAGCTGTTTATTCGAAGTATTTAGGATAAGCCCTCGACCGATTAGTATTCGTCAGCTCCACGCATTGCTGCGCTTCCACCTCGAACCTATCAACCTGGTCGTCTTCCAGGGGTCTTACTAATTGGGAAATCTCATCTTGAGGGGGGCT
>NZ_QLUW01000005.1 GCF_003268025.1 Paenibacillus montanisoli
ACTTGCATGTATTAGGCACGCCGCCAGCGTTCGTCCTGAGCCAGGATCAAACTCTCCATAAAAGTGATCCGAAGATCATTTATGAATTCGCTTGTTAGCTCATTCAAAAACTAGCTTGTTTTAAAACTTGTTGAATCTGACGTGATCCATATGTTCAGTTTTCAAAGAACTTGTTTTTCGCTTTTCGTGGTGACAAGTGATTATGTTACCAGCTTCGACCTAATGTGTCAACAACTTTTTTTACTTTCTGTCGAAAGGTGTTTGTTATTGGCGCATGTCTCAGAAGCGACAAGAAATAATTTATCACATCCGCACTCCTATTGCAACTTGTAAAAAATGACAAAAAACCGCATCGAACAAACCATCATTCGATACGGCTTTGAACACTTATTAAACCTTACTACTGAAGCAGCTTCACCAGCTCAGCCTCATCATCAATTACCGTAACGCCGAGATCGCGCGCTTTGGTCAGCTTGCTGCCCGCGCTTTCGCCGGCGATCACGAAATCCGTCTTCTTAGACACGCTGCCGCTGATCTTAGCGCCAAGCGCTTCCAGCTTCTTTGCCGCCTCATCCCGCGTCATGAGCGAGAGCGTGCCCGTAAGCACGACGGTTTTGCCGCTGAAGATGCTGTCCGTGCGGGCGGCCTCCTGCTGCTCGGCCTCCGCTTTAACGCCGAGGGCCAGCATGCGGTCTACGCTCTCTGCGGCAATAGGGTCTTTAAAGAAAGAATGGATGCTTTCCGCAACGATGCCGCCAACGTCCGGCAGGCCGATAAGCTCCTCAACCGTGGCGGCGCGAACGGCGCTTAAGCTGCCGAAATGGTCGGCAAGCATTTTAGTCGTCGCTTTGCCCGTGTTCGGAATGCCCAGGGCAAACAGAAAGGCAGCCAAGTCGCGCTCCTTGGACTTCTCCAGCGCCTCGAGCAGCTTCCGGGCCTTCTTATCGCCGAAGCGCTCCAGGCCAATCAGCTGATCATACGTAAGCGAATAGAGATCCGCCGGATCGCGGACGCCGCATTCGTCGAACAGCTGCTCCGCCGTCATGATGCTGAAGGACTCGATATCCATTGCATCGCGGGACGAGAAATGCGTAATGCGGCCAATTGTTTGCGGCCTGCAGCCAAGCTTGTTGCCGCAAAACAGATGCGCGCCGCGCAGCTCAAGCGGCGTACCGCAGGACGGGCACTCCGAAGGCGCGACGATTTCTCCGCCCGGTTCGTCGTCGGCTTTGCCCAATATCTCCGGGATGACATCGTTGGATCGGCGGATGAACACATGCGTGCCCAGCGCAAACTTCAGGTTCTTTCGCTCGATGTCTCCTATATTGTTCAGCGTACAGTTCTGAACCGTTACACCGGCCAGATCGACCGCTTCGACCCGGGCGACCGGCGTGATTTTACCGGTGCGTCCCACTTCCCAAGAAACGCCTTCCAGAATGGTCGTCGTTTCTTCCGCCTCGAATTTGAACGCGACGGCCCAGCGCGGGAACTTGTCGGTATAGCCGAGCGCTTCGCGCGTCCGCATATCCGTCAGCTTCACAACCGCGCCGTCGATCAGGAAGTCATGCGTATCGCGGCTTTCCGCGACCCGCGCGAGCTCCTCCTGCACCTCTTCGATAGTCGAACAGTAGAACGTATAGGGATTCACCTTAAAGCGGTTATCCTTAAGAAATTGAATCATCTCCGCATGCCGTTCGAAGGAGACGCCTACCGCAAATCCGATATTGTAAAAGAAAGCATTCAGTTTGCGCTCCGCCGTAATGCGGGGATTCTGGTTGCGCAGCGCGCCTGCTGCCGCATTGCGCGCGTTCTTGAGCGGCTCGGCGGCCGTCTCGTTATACGCTGCAAGAACGGATAAGTTCATGATGCCTTCGCCTTGAACCTCAATGAGCCCGTCTTTGAACGGGATCGTAAGCGGAATCGACTTGATCGTCTTCACTTGCGCGAGAATCCCTTCGCCGATCACTCCGTTGCCGCGAGTCGAAGCTTGAACGAGATTGCCTTGGTCGTAGGTCAAGTTCAGCGTTAAGCCGTCGAATTTGAGCTCGATGGCGTAGCTCGGCTCGGGCAGCGGCGTTTCGCCCGGGTTCTTCGCATTAAAGTCGCCGATTGCTTTCTTAACGCGCGTATTCCATGCAAGCAGGTCCTCGTTATCCTGCGCTTTATCGAGACTCCAGAGCCGGGCGCGATGGCGGTGCGGATCGAAGCCTTTCAAAATATCGCCGCCAACGCGCTGGGTCGGCGAGTCCGGCAGCGCGCTGCCGGTTTCCTGCTCCAGCCGTACCAGTTCGTCATAGAGCGCATCCCATTCTTTATCGCTGATCGTCGGCTGATCCAGCGTGTAATAGCTGTAATTGTGCTCCGCAATGAGGTCTACCAGCTCGCGCATGCGCGCAAGCTTCTTCGGCTCTGCATTTTGTCCCGGTTCCATCGCAGTCGTCATTGGACGTTCTCCCTCTCTGCTTCAAAATTAAACTTTCGTGATCGGCGCGAAGCTGGCGAGCAGCTTCTTCAACCCGACCGGAGCCGGAAACGCGATCTGCAGCTCCTTGTCATTGCCCGTCCCCCGCACGGAGACAATGGTGCCGATGCCCCACTTGCCGTGCGATACTTTATCGCCGGCCGCGAACTCGCCGCTAGCTCCGGCCGCAGCAGCGGCGCCTGAAGCCGCTCGGGCCGCATCCGCCGGCGAAGTGACGCGTACGCCGCTGCTTCCCGCCGGAGCGCCCGGCCTTGCAGCCGATGCCCCGCCGCTGCGGAAGCCGAAGCCTGTCTGGCCGCCAGCTCCCGCTCCACCGCCGATGCTGCGGCTGCCGGCGCCAAAGCCGCCGGCCGGACGCCCTCGGCCCACAGCCGACGCATCCGTCTTCAGCTCGTCCGGCACCTCCCGCAGGAAGCGCGACGGCAGGTTCGCATTCGTCCGCCCGAACAGCGTCCGCATACGCGCGCAGGTAAGATACAGCTGCTTCTCGGCGCGCGTAATGCCTACATAGGCCAAACGTCGCTCCTCTTCCAGCTCTTCGTTATCCGTCAACGCCCGGCTGTGCGGGAAGACGCCTTCCTCCATGCCGATAATGAATACGACAGGGAACTCCAAGCCTTTGGCGCTGTGCATGGTCATTAGAACGACCGCATCCTTGATGCCGCCTTCCGGCTCGTCCTTGTCCATCGTGTCTATATCTGCAATGAGTGCTAGATCGGTCAAGAAAGAAATCAAAGATTTGTCTTCGTTGCGTTTCTCAAAGTCCTGCGTTACGGACAGGAACTCGTCGATATTTTCAAGCCGCGCCTGCGACTCCAGCGTATTCTCGCGCTGCAGCTCCTCGCGGTAACCGCTCAGCTCCAGCACCTTCTCCGTCAGCTCCGTAACGGACAAGTACTCGACCATGCGAGTCAGGTTATCAATCATATCGCGGAATTCCGCCAAAGCGGTACGGGCGCGCCCGGTCACGTCCAGCCAATCAAGCTGCTCCAACAGCGCAAAGACCGAAATGCCGCGCAGCGCCGCCTCCTCCGATAGCTTGGCAACCGTCGTGTCGCCGATGCCCCTCTTCGGCACGTTAACGATCCGCTGGAAGCTGATGTCGTCGTCCGGATTGGACACAAGGCGCAGATAGGCTAGCAGGTCCTTGATCTCTTTGCGGTCATAGAACTTGACGCCGCCGACGATTTGATACGGTATATCCGACTTGATCAGCGTTTCCTCTATGACCCGCGATTGGGCGTTCGTCCGGTACAAAATCGCATGGTCGGCAAATTTCCGGCCATTGTTCACGTTTTTCCGGATCGCCCCCGTTACGTAGTACCCTTCGTCATGCTCCGTATCCGCCTGGTAAACGGTAATGACTTCGCCATCCCCCTGATCGGTCCAAAGCTTCTTCGGCTTTCGGTTAGCGTTCAGCTTAATGACGGCGTTGGCCGCGTTCAAAATATTCGCGGTGGAGCGGTAGTTCTGCTCCAGCATGATCGTCTGGGCTTCCGGATAGTCTTCCTCGAAGTTCAAAATATTTGTAATATCCGCGCCGCGCCACCGGTATATCGACTGGTCGCTGTCACCGACGACGCAGATGTTGTGATGCTTGTCGGCTAACATTTTGCAAAGCATGTACTGAGCCCGGTTCGTATCCTGGTACTCGTCGACGTGGATATAACGGAACTTGTTCTGGTAGAAGGCCAGGACGTCCGGCTCTTCCTTGAACAGCTGGATCGTCTTCATGATGAGGTCGTCAAAATCAAGCGAGTTGTTGCTCTTCAGCCGCTTCTGGTATGCGGTATACACCTTGGCCACGATGCCGTCGAAATAATCGCCGATCTTCAGCTCGAACTGTTCCGGGGAAATCAGCTCGTTCTTCGCGCCGCCCAGCGCAGCCTGAACGCTCTTCGGCTCGAATTTCTTCGTATCGATATTCAAATCCTTCATGCAATTGCGGATGACCGACAACTGGTCCGCCGAATCCAAAATGGTGAAGCTATTCGTGAATCCGATCCGGTTAATATCCCGGCGCAGAATACGCACGCACATGGAGTGGAACGTCGAGACCCAGATGTCCTGGCCCGCGTTGCCTACCAGCGCGCTGACCCTTTGCTGCATTTCTCTAGCCGCTTTATTGGTAAACGTAATCGCCAGGATGCTCCATGGCGCTACCCGCTTCTTCTCGATCAAATAAGCAATGCGGTGCGTAAGCACGCGCGTCTTGCCGCTCCCCGCCCCTGCCATAATAAGCAGCGGCCCGTCTGTCGCTTGAACAGCCGCGCGCTGCGGCGCGTTCAATTTCTGAACAGCCTGGTCGATGCTGAATTCGTTTAACATTGAGAAAAAAAACCCCTTTGTTCGCATTTGTTCGCCTTATCTTAAGTCTAGACAACCGCCCGGGCTGTGTCAATTATAACCCACTTCAATCGGCAAAATAAAAACGGCTTTCGAATCCCGAACCGTCTGTCCTTTGCTGCCGATTCGTTACGAAGCCGTTCTTATTTAAAATCATTAAAGAATTGGCGTGGCGGTTGTCCGAACCGCTTCTACCGTCGATAGCGCCGCGTCCAAGTCATCGTAAATGACGTTGCCCACTATAACGGTATGCGCCGCAGCCGCCGCCTGTTTGGCTTTCTCCGCATCGTCGATGCCGCCGCCATAGAAAAGCCTAGCTCCCGTCACAAGACGGAGCGCCTTCTTTACGAGCTCCATATCGCCGAACCTGCCGCTGTACTCCATGTAGATCACCGGCAAATGCATCAGCCGGTCCGCCATGTAGATATGGGCAGCGACCGATTCCGGGTCAAGCCCGGCTTGCGCGCCGGTAAGCTTGGCCGCCTGCGCGTCCTCATTCAAAATCAAGTAGCCCTCCGCCGAGGTGCTCTCCCAAGGGATGAAAGCGCCGAATTTGCGCAGTGCCTGGATTTGCCTGCCGGCCAGCCATTCCGCTTTATCCGTATTCAGCACAAGCGGGATGAAATAGTGGTCGAAGCCGGGAACGGCCGCCTCTTCATTCGATACCTCAAGCGCGCACGGCACTTCATACCGGCGGATGCGGGACATCAAATCGACGGTATTATCGAAGGTGACCCCCGTCGAACCGCCCACGATAACGGCGTCCGTTCCGGACATGCAGATCGCATCCAGCCGGTCGTCGCTTATTTCACGATCCGGATCCAGCTTAAAGACATGCCGCCACCCGGTGTAGATTGCCGATTGCACTTCCATGTTGCCCTCCGAACGATTAAAAATAGATCCAGCTCCCGCAGGTTACAGCTCAAGCGCCTCAATCCGCTGCATCACTGCGAACTCATTGGGATAAATCATCATAAATTCCGTTAATCCTACCATACGAAACAGCTTCTCGTAATGAGGCGTAATACCCCAAGCGAAGGTATGAACGCCCGCCTTGCTGCCCATGCGTGCCAGCCGGATCAGAACCGCCATGCCGCCGCTGTTGATATACGCTACTTTGGTCAGGTCGAGGGCTAAAAAACGAATGCTGCTCCCCAGCTCCGTCTCCTGCTCGAATCCCGCGATCAGCTTCGCTTCGGCCGACTTGCTTAAATCGCCCTCCAGCTTCAGCACCAGTCCGCTCGGGAATTTACGCGATTCGATCACCAATGGTTGTTCAGCCATGTTATGATGCCCCCTTTCCTCGATCTGACGGTGATTTTCTCATAAAATAAAGCTCTGTATAAAAGCCCCTCTCATCGCGGCCGGTCGTCCAATAATCCGCAAGCGAATCGATCATAACCAGTCCCCAGCCCCGCGGGTCTTCCGATTCCAGCTTCCTGCGCATCTCGGTTTCGTCCCGTGAAAGTTTCGGGTAATACCCTCCGCCTTCGTCATAGATCCGGCAAACGGACAGCATGCCGCCGATCTGGGCGATGACGGTCACGCATTTATTCGACTGCAGTTTATTGCCGTGTTCAATGGCGTTAATCATCGCTTCGCACACGGCGCTTTGCACGTCTTCTTTAATATCGGATTCCGGCCATCTTTCTTGAATCCAGTCACCGAGCTTCAAGGCAACAATACGCTCTTCGCCAAGCTTGCTGCGCAGCGACCATTCACGCGTCATGAACGGATTGCCATACGACAGCTCCGCGCCGCCATATTCACCCTGCGGAATATCGAGCGTCGCAAGAGCGCTGCGGTATTCACCGGCAAGCTCCAGCACGACGACCGTACGATCATCCTGCCCCGCTCCGCATGCCAAGTCAACGCGAGCAAGCCAATCATCTACCAATTCGGACATATCCCCCGCCTCCGCCCAGGTCGCAATCTCCGTTTCAAGTCCGTTGAAGCTGTACATCCGGCCGCTGCGATCCACCGCTTCGATCAAGCCGTCGGTGTATAGCAGAAACCGGTCTCCGTCTTCCAGCTGCAGGCTTTTCTCCTCGTAAACAGCCTCCGGGTCGATACCGATCGGAAGAGAACTGCAATCGACCGAGACGAATCGTCCGTCTTTTGCAACGATATATGGAGACAGATGGCCCGCGCTGGCATACTGTACCTGATTCGTTGTAAGGTCGATGACGCCCACGCCGATGGACACGCAGCCTTCCTCGCCCATCGCCTCGCACAGCTGCCGGTTCATCCGGGACAGCACCTCCGACGGACTGCCGTTCCTGCGAATCTCGGAGCGGAACACCAGCAGCTGCGCGGACATGATCAGCGCCGCCGGCAAGCCTTTGCCCGACACGTCTCCGATCATAACGGCAAAGCGGCTTGGACCAAGCGATACGACGTCGAAGAAGTCGCCGCCTACCTCACGGTACGATTGGCAGCGCGCCGTAATGCGGTAGGAGCCGATCGTTAAATTGCCGGGCGGAAGCAGCTTCTGCTGAACATTGTAAGCCATCTTCAATTCCCGCTCCAGCGAATCGTATTCCCGGTTAATGCGGTTTTGCAGCTCGCTGTACGCGACCGCAAGCTCGCCGGCTTCATCGTGGACGACAGACGCCGCGCCGGAATGACGAGGATCGCTTCCGCCCACCAGCCCCCGGATATCCCGGATGAGGCCGCGAAGCTCTTGCCTGAATTGCATCGTGACGTAGCTGAACAAACTTAACCCGATTAAGAAATAAAATAAGGCGATTAGTCCGAATTTGAAGGGCTCCATCGCTTCATGCGGCCTCGCCGTCACGATCGCGAGCTGAAACAGGCTTAGAATCGTCACCAAAAACGTGCACGTATACGTAATGACAAGCGGCTGCGATACCGACGCCCGGCCGTCGAAGCTGCCGGAAAGCGGCTGCAGCCTCAATATGTATGGACGAAATAGCCGCCGTACAGAGGTAAATAGGATGAGGGCTACCGTCATCGTCAAGCTCTGCTCGCCTGCCATGATACCGGTTAGCTGCAGCCAGTCGGACGGATCGTCGCCATTAGCCGGATTGCCCCACGACCGGACAAGCTCCGCCAGGTGAAAGCTTGCGCAAACCAGAATGCCGAGCAGTAGTATGCCGACAAGCAGCTCATAGGGCATGCGATATAGCCGGATAAGCGCTTCATTCGTCGAGCGGCTGTCCCTGTTCTGCCCCGGCTGAGCGCCGGAGCCGTATTCCAGCTCATCGATGACCGGCCTTAGCCGCCATGCCGACGCGCACGCGAGAATGACCGCAAGCAAGACGGCGCCCAGCAGATTTACCGTAAAGGGGAACGGAAACATCGTCTTAAAGTGCGATACCAACATTGTTTCCGCCCGCAAAATAAATAGTCCCAAGAGCAGCGAGATCAAATAGACCGTCAACAGCCCGCCCAGCAGCGTTCGTCCTGCTTGGGAAGTCCAGGGTCTGCTTCGCTCCGTTATTTCCATAGCAGATTCTTCACCTCATCAAGCGGCTCGCTGCCCAGTTCCTCCTTGCAGATACGCTCCAAACGACGGTACCAGCCGATCGCCTCGATTCTGCGGTCGCCGCGCAGGCATAGCCGGATCATTGCCTCGTATGCTTCCTCCTGCTCCGGCCTGAGCGCGACCCAATCGGCCAAGCACTGCTCAACCCTTGCCTCGTCAAAGAGCTCGGTATAGTAAACGGCCAAACGTTTAATCATATTCGTTTGCCGGTCCAGCAGCTGCTCCCGGACTCGCTCAAGCCATTCCGCATAAGAAAGCTCCGTGCCGAGCTGACCATATAGCGGCAGCGCTTTATCATACAAGCGGCACGCTTCCTCGCGGTCATCCATCCACAGCTGGTCGCCTACCCTGGACAGCGTAATATAGCTTTCCACGTCGACGGATTCAAACCACGGCTCACTGATGCCGACGACGCCGCGCTTCGCATAAACCAAATCCTCGGGCATGCCAAGCTCCTTAAGCGAGGAGCGCAGGTCATGCAGCGTTACGTAGAGCTGGTTGGACCGTTTGGCAGGATCTCCTTCGCCGAATACCCGCTCGATGACTTGATCTCTGTTTGCTTTGTATCCCGGTTGAAGCAGCAAATAAACGAATAGTTCCCCGGCTTTTCTCCGCTTCCATACCGGCTCCGTCTGTTTGCCTTCCGGCGTTTGGAAACTGACTCCGCCGATCAGCTTTACCCTCCATTTGACTGCAGTCGTTATGGCTGCGGCTGCGGCTGCGTTTACGGCTTCAGCCATTTCTTCGCTGACTTTCTCTACCGGAATTGAAGACTCGCTGCTGCCGGCTGCCGGAGCACCTTTGCTGGTTCCCATATCCGCGCTGCCAACGACGTGCTGCTTTACCTCTGCAGCCAGCCTGTCTACCGCCGGCGTTGACACCAGCTGGCGCAGGCGTTCCAGCTTGCGCCAGGCCTGCTCCGCTTGTTCACCCTGGTCCTCGCTTTGCAGTCGTTTGATTCGAGCCCCGAGCGCATAGATGGTGCTTTCAATATCCGCCTTCAAATTGGCCGGCAGCGACTCATCCGGCTGCTTGAGCAGAATCGCTTTGCTAAGATAGGCGAAGCGCTCCGGCAGTTGCGCGCACAACTGCAGGCTCGGCTTTTCAAGACAGCCCAGAAGCACCGAGCCGGACCGGTTGTCCGCCATATGGCGGCCTAACCATTGCAGCCAAAGCTGCCAATCGGGATGCTCATTCTCTTCAGGATCAAATAGCAGCCGGTCCAGAAGCACATAGCCCATCCACAGCGGTTTGCCTTCCTCTCTGAACCGCTGCGCAGCATCAATGAACAGCTGCTGCGCCGATTCATATCGGGCGTTTCTATTCGCAGCCGCTCTTGCCAATGCCCACGGCACGAAGCCGCTGCAGCACTCCGGGTTACGCTCCCATTCTTCCGCAAGCAGCGCCATTACGGGCTTGGACTCTTGCTTATCGCCCACCTGCTCGTACAATAGACCTAGCATGGCCATCATCGTCAGCATGGCGGTATCGTCCGCTTGAGCGGCAAAACCTTTCAGCGCAGCTTCCAGTCTTTGCTTGGTTTCGATCAAGCGCCCTCTAAGCAAGCCGTCCTCGCATTCCGCGCGGAGCAGCAGGGGCGATTTCATACGTATGTCAGCCGGAATCGCCAGCAGCTGCGCAATGGCAGGCGTTTGGCCATCCAGAATCGTTTGTTCGGCTTTTAATACTTCCTTTAGCCAGCCGTCATGGCTATGGTTCGCTTTCATTGAATTCATCCCCACCAAACCTATCCTTTACTCGACTTCCAGCGGTAAGATTGGTTGCCGGCATTAACGATACACATCATGAATTACTGCTACTATTCGCCCCCTATGGCCCAAAACCCTTCCACACTGTCGAAAATGAAAGCTATTTGTAAGTAAAACTTGGGAATTATAGCCTATGCAAAAAAGAGGGGCCGCATGAAGCTGCCCCTCCCTAATCTTTATTTGACCAGCTGGCCTCTCGTTACGCCGAGCTGATTGATGGCTTTCAAGCTTCGCCATACTTGCGTGCCCCCGATTCGGCCGGCGATCGCATCGCTGTACAGATCGATGACCTCGTCCACCTTCTCGGCGGTCTCTTCCAGAAACTCAATTCGGAAGGAGGCGACGCCCAGATCTCCGAATTGCTTGATATATTCCGCGCCTGATTGCTCGATGGCATTGTAAACCGTGTTCCGGCAGCCCTCGTCGACCCGAACCGGATGCGACATGCCGATCCGGTCCTGAAGCGACACGCGGCGCTCTTCGCACGGTCTTCCGCAGTTCGTGTAATCCGTTCCTTCGCTAAGGAAGGTGCAGTATACGCAGTGCTCCGTATGGAACATCGGCAAATGCTGGTGAATGACGACCTCCATACGCGACGTATCGCTGTTGCGAAGCAGATCGAACATTTGCTGTACGTTCAAGTCATAAGACGGCGTGATCAGGCTGCAGCCTGCATCGAAGAACAGATCGGCCGTTCTGTGGTTCGCAACATTAAGCGAGAAGTCGCCGATCAGCTGCGGAAACGGCTCGTTCGGCTTGGACGCGCGGGCCCGCAGGTAATAATATAGCGCGCCTGTGTTCCGAATCAGCACCGCATCCGGCTGCAGCTTCAAAATATTCGCATGGTAGCCGTTCTCGCCCGGCATATGGATCCGCGGCGTTACGAGCCCGATCGGCTTGCCTGCTCTTCTTGCCATCTCCATGGCGGCCGGCAGCTGCTTGATGAACTCGAAGTCGGCATAGACCATGCCTACCTTCTCGGAGCGCACCGCAGCCTCCAACTGCGCCAAGCTGCGGCAAAGCACCGTCAGCTTAGCCGATGCGGCCACGCGGCCCGCTGCGGCTTCGCCGCGACGATGCGCGTCGCCGTATACTTCGACGGCGCGCTTCACGTACACGGGCGGCTTCGGACGCTCGCCATCCAAAGCCTCGGCCGCTTCGCGGCGCATCCGGTTCAGCTCGCGCATCGGCACGATCAGGTCGCCCTGCAGGTCGACCTCCAGCGACTCCAGCTGATAGACCGTCCCGCCCAGCCGGCCGAATTGCTCCTCCAGCAGCGTCCGGTCCATCGGACGCTTCTCCGCCTGCTCCAGCAGCAGCTCGGAGACAATTTCGACCGTGTTGCCCTTCTCCACGTCCGTCCACCACGAGCGAAGCGGCTGGCTGAGCCCGCCGGTAACCCTCACATGCAGCGGGAATACGCGATACGGCTTCTCCGTCTCGAACGTCGCGCGAAGCCGTTTATCCAGCGCCGGATCGCTCGTTTTCCAGATGCGGTCGCCGACGTGCACGCGGCGAAGGTCAACGTCGTTGCGCCCGGGCACCAGCTCGATAACGGTCCCTTCCTGCGCCTCGCCTTCGAACTTCGTACCCTGCCGGCGCAAGTCGTAGATGCGGCCGCCTTCTTCCTTCTTCGTTGGATCGCCCGCATCGAAGACGATGCCGTCGCCGCGCTTAAGCGGCGCTTCGATGCGGCACACGACCGCATCGCGCAGCACCCGCTCCACTCGTCCCAGATAGACGCCCCGGCTCTTCGGGAACGTGCCCTCAACTAGCTTCTTGTTGTTGGTACCCTCCAGGAAGCCGTGCGTGAACCCGCGCGAGAAGCTCTGCTGAAGCTCGCGCATTTCTTCCTTCGATGGGGCTGAACGGTCGCCATCGAAATACTTGTCAATCGCGCGGCGGTATTTGCTCACGACGTTGGCTACGTATTCGGGACTCTTCAACCGCCCTTCGATTTTGAAAGAGGTAACGCCCGCTTCGATCAGCTCCGGCACCAGCTCCACCGCCGCAAGGTCCTTCGGCGACAAGAGGTAGGCGACATCGCCCATCGGCTTCTGTTCGCCGTCAACCATCAAGTCGTATGGCAGCCTGCACGCCTGCGCGCATTCGCCGCGGTTCGCCGAACGGCCGCCCCACATTTCCGAGGTAAGGCACTGACCCGAATAGGACACGCACAGCGCGCCGTGCACAAATACTTCCATTGGCAGCTTCGCCTGCTCGCCGATTGTCTTGATTTGCTTCAGGTTATTTTCCCGTCCGAGTACAACCCGCTCAATATCGTACGGCTTCGTAAACTCCACCGCTTCCGGCGACGTGATCGTCATCTGCGTCGAGCCGTGGATCGGGAAGTCCGGCGACAGCTCGCGAATGAGCTTGACCAGACCGAGATCCTGCACGATGACGGCGTCCACGCCCGCATCGATGCAAGCTTCGATCAGCTTCTTCGCCTCGTTCAGCTCTTCTTCGAATACCAATATATTAAAGGTCAGAAAGCCTTTCACGCCGTAGCTGTGCAGAAACGCCATAATCTCCGGCAGCTCGTCCGATTGAAAGTTGTTCGCCCGAGCCCGCGCATTGAATTTCTCCACGCCAAAAAAAACAGCATCGGCCCCGTTGGCCACCGCCGCCCTCATGCAATCCCAATCGCCGGCCGGTGCCAGCAATTCGATATCTTGCCGTTTTAACTTGTCCGTCATCGTTTACTTCCGCCATCCTTATCTATCAATCGCATATTTCTTTCAGTGTACCAGAGCGAACGCTTAAACAAAAGCGAAGGGCATGCGGCGGCGCCTCGCGTCTCCGAATATTTTCCGCTTGGATATGGGCCAATGCTCCTCTCGGGCATTCTAGCTTCCCACTATTTGTTCATTTCATATGTTTTTTTGTCATTGGGCCCGCTGAATCTTAACCTTACATTCTGCTCATGCTATAATGGGAAAAGCCATTCGCAATACATATCCATATGGGAGGTAACTATACACGTATGAAACTCGGCGTATTTTCCGTACTATTTGCACAGAAATCCTTTGAAGACGCGCTTGACTACATCGCATCCAAAGGTCTGGAAGCAATCGAAATCGGCACTGGCGGCTACCCAGGCAACGCGCACTGCGATCCTGACACGCTGCTGGCTGACGAAGCGAAGCTGAACGCATTTAAGGAAGCAGTCGCTTCGCGCGGTTTGACAATCAGCGCACTGAGCTGCCACGCGAACCCGCTTCACCCGCAAAAAGCAATCGCTAGCGAGCACGATGCGGTTATCCGCAAAACGATCCAGCTTGCTAACAAGCTTGGCGTACCTGTCGTCAACACGTTCTCCGGCTGCCCTGGCGACCACGAGGATGCAAAATATCCGAACTGGCCGGTAGCGCCTTGGCCGAACGATTTCCAAGACATCCTCAAATGGCAATGGGAAGAGAAAGTTATTCCTTACTGGAGCGAAATCGCGAAGCTTGCTACCGAGAACAATGTGAAAATCGGTCTTGAGCTGCACGGCGGCTTCTCCGTTCACAGCCCTGCGACGCTTCTTCGCCTGCGTGAGGCATGCGGCGACGCAATCGGCGCCAACCTTGACCCATCCCACATGTGGTGGCAAGGCATCGATCCGGTTCAAGCGATCCACATTCTTGGACGCGCCGGCGCGATCCACCACTTCCATGCGAAAGATACGACGATCGACACGAACAACGTCAACCGTCACGGCGTAACGGACATGCAGTCATACGCGCTTATGCTTGACCGCGCTTGGCAGTTCCGTACCGTCGGCTACGGCCACGACCTGAAGACTTGGGCAGACATCATCAGCGCGCTTCGCCTTGTCGGCTACGACTATGTCGTCAGCATCGAGCACGAAGACGGCCTGATGTCCGTGGACGAAGGCTTCACGAAAGCCGTACAAAATCTGCAATCCATCCTCATCAAAGAACCGCTTGGCGAGATGTGGTGGGTTTAAGCTTAATCGCTTAATTATAAAAAACTCCAGCCTGAATGGGCCGGAGTTTTTTGTTGCAAAGAGAACTAAAAAAGCCGCCCTGCCTCCTGCGGATGCGGGAAAGGCTTGGGGCGGCTTGTATCGGAATAGCTATGCGAACTACGACAGCCACACTTTGAAAATCATCACGTAGTTGGCGAACAGGAAAACGAGAAAGGCAACTGTCGCGAATCCAATCGCGAACATATTTTTCTTCGGACGGGCCATAAGCAAACGAACCAGACCGATGAAAATTACGATCGTAAAGAGCAGCATCATAATATCAAAAGGATCGAATTTCGAAATTGTCGCTGTAGCGTTCTCAGCAAGAAACATGGGTGAAGACCTCCTTAAATTTTCGCACGTAGCCTATAGTAGTATGTTAGCCTTATCACGGACTCGATGCAAGCTACAATCGAGAAACGTAACAAGTTTGTCACGATTTGCGGAAGGTGGATTTTATTATAATCAGTCTCTTCAACTTATATAATAAAATCTTATAAAGGTGCCATTCCTTTTCATTGTGGCTTGGGCTTTATTATGGTACCATTCTTAATAGCAATTTCATACGAAATTCGTCGGATTTCCGCGAAGAAGCATGATTACAGCGAGAGCATAACATCCTTAGGAGGAACAAGCAATGGCATATGAAGCCGTATGGATGAATGACCCATCCAAATTGAATAAATTCGAGTTTGTGAAGATGGAAAAAGACGGTCTGGATGTCATTCGCACCATCATCGACAAGTATTCGAAGGAAGGCTATGACTCCATTCCCGAAGACGATATGAACCGATTTAAATGGGCCGGCGTTTACGAACAAAAGCCGCGTGACGGTCACTTCATGATGCGTGTCCGCATTAACACCGGCATCATGACGTCCGCTCAAGCGCGCGCATTGGCTTCCATCGGCCGCGACTATGGCCGCGATCTGATCGACGTCACGACGCGTCAAGCGATCCAATACCACTGGCTGAAAGTCGAAAACCTTCCGGACATCTTTAATCGTCTTGAAGCGGTTGGCTTGTACTCTTATGAAGCTTGCGGCGACTGCCCTCGTACGATCGTCGGCAATCCGCTTGCGGGCATCGACCGCGACGAGCTGATGGATACGCGCGAGCTGGTCGAACAAGTCAACGACTTTTTCCTGATGAACCGTGATTTTTCCAACTTGCCTCGCAAATATAAAATGTCCATTTCTTCAAACATCTATAACAATGCTAACGCCGAGATCAACGATATCGCCTATACGCCTGCTACGAAGGTCATCGACGGTGAAGAAGTGATCGGTTTCCACGTTCATGTAGGCGGCGGTTTGTCCGCGAAGCCGCATCTGGCGAAAGAGCTCGACATGTTCGTTCGTCCTGAGGACGTATTGAAAGTCGCTATCGGCGTAACAACAATTTTCCGTGACTACGGCTACCGCGAGAAGCGTCACCAAGCCCGGCTTAAGTTTCTCGTTGCGGACTGGGGTCCGGAGAAATTCAAGGAGAAGCTGATCGAAATTATCGGCGAAATGCCTTCTGCCGGCGAGAGCAAAATCGTTGGCTGGAACGCGGTTTACTACGATGGCGTATATCCGCAGCGCCAGGAAGGTCTGAACTTCATCGGTCTGAACGTACCTGTTGGCCGCACCAATTCGGATGAGCTGGAACAGCTTGCAGATGCTGCGGACAAGTTCGGTGACGGCACAATTCGTACGACGATGTCGCAAAACATCATGCTTGCGGGCGTTCCGGACGACAAGGTTGAAGAGGCTCTGCAAGTGCCGGTGCTGAAACGTCTGTCTCCTAACGCGAAGCCGTTCATGAGCCGCACCGTGTCCTGCACTGGCAACGAGTTCTGTAACTTGGCTGTCGTTGAAACAAAGGAACGCGCTCGCCTTGTTGCTGAATATCTGGATGAACGAATTCAGCTTGACGAGAACGAGAAGGTCCGTATTCACTTCATCGGCTGCCCGAACGCTTGCGGTCAGAAGCATATCGCGGACATCGGTCTGCAAGGCGCGCTAGTAAAAACGCCTGAAGGCATGGTTGACGCATTCGATATCGCAATCGGCGGAACGCTTGGACCAGACGCTAAGTTCAACCAATCGCTCAAGGGCCGCGTCAAAGGCGATGAAGTCGGCGCCGTTCTTGCGCAGCTCCTTAACTTCTACAAAGAAAACCGCACAGCCGGCGAGAACTTCCACGGCTTCGTGAACCGCGTGGGCGTACCAGCATTCCAAGAGAAGCTGACTGAAATTTTGGCTAGCTAATGATTAACGGGCCGAAGGAGATGACTCCTTCGGCCCGTTGTTTGTTATAAGCGCAAAAAAGCCCCTAGCGTAGCGTCTTCGCCGGTTTACTTTTCTCGGCGTCGCACCTCCACTAAGGGCTTCTTCTTGTTATTCTTCAATACCTGCAGCTACGCTTTGCATTTCCTGTGCTTCCCTTTGCTGCGCAATCGTACGTTCACGGTCGCGTTCCAGGATCGGCTTCAAGTAGCGGCCTGTGTAAGAGCCTTCTACCTTCACGACTTCTTCCGGCGTACCTGTCGCGACGATGGTACCGCCGCCGTTGCCGCCTTCCGGACCAAGGTCGAGCAGATAATCGGCAGTCTTGATGACATCGAGGTTATGCTCGATAACGAGTACGGACTCACCGGAATCGACTAACCGATGGAGGACGACAAGCAGACGGTCGATATCGTCGACGTGAAGACCGGTTGTCGGCTCGTCGAGGATGTACATCGTCTTGCCGGTGCTGCGGCGGTACAGCTCCGCCGCAAGCTTCACGCGCTGTGCTTCGCCTCCGGAGAGCGTCGTTGCCGGCTGTCCGAGATTCATATAGCCAAGGCCAACGTCCAATAGCGTCTGAAGCTTGCGGTGAATGCGCGGTACGTTGCGGAAGAACTCGCACGCATCCTCGATTGTCATCTCGAGCAGGTCCGCAATGCTCTTGCCTTTATATTTAACTTCCAGCGTCTCCCGGTTATACCGTTTCCCTTTGCAAATCTCGCAAGGAACATAGACATCCGGCAGGAAGTGCATTTCAATCTTGATAATACCGTCGCCGCGGCAGGACTCGCAGCGTCCGCCCTTCACGTTGAAGCTGAAGCGGCCTTTCTTGTATCCGCGCACCTTCGCTTCAGTCGTCGTAGCGTACAAATCGCGGATATCGTCAAATACGCCTGTATACGTTGCCGGGTTGGAACGAGGCGTCCGGCCGATCGGCGATTGGTCGATATCGATGACCTTCTCGATATGCTCGAGTCCGCGGATTTCCTTGTGCTCGCCTGGGCGAACCTTAGCCTTGTTCAAATCGCGGGCCAGCGTCTTGTATAGAATCTCGTTCACGAGCGTCGACTTGCCGGAGCCGGATACGCCGGTGACGGCCGTGAAGACGCCGAGCGGAATCTTCGCGTTGACGCTGCGCAGGTTGTTTTCCTTCGCCCCTCTGACTTCCAGCCACTTACCGTTCGTGGCACGGCGGGTCAGCGGAACCGGAATGAACTTGCGGCCGCTGAGATAAGCGCCGGTGAGCGATTGCTCGTCCGCCATCACCTCTGCCGGCGTCCCCATCGAGACGACTTGACCGCCGTGAATACCGGCTCCTGGCCCAATATCGATGATGTAGTCGGAAGCGAGCATCGTATCCTCGTCATGCTCGACGACGATCAGCGTATTGCCTAGGTCGCGCATATGCTCCAACGTTTGAATGAGCTTATCGTTGTCGCGCTGATGCAGGCCGATGCTCGGCTCGTCTAGAATGTAGAGGACGCCCATAAGACTCGATCCGATCTGCGTAGCCAGACGGATCCGCTGCGCCTCGCCGCCAGAAAGCGTACCTGCTGCACGGTTAAGCGACAAGTACTCAAGGCCGACGTTTACGAGGAAGCCTAGACGACTGTTGATTTCTTTCAAAATCAGGTGAGCGATCAGCTTCTCCTTCTCCGTCAGCTCCAAGCCGCTGAAGAAGCGCTCCGCTTCACCGATGGACAGCGACGTAACGTGGCTGATGTTCTGAGCGCCGATCGTAACGGCCAGGCTTTCCTTGCGCAGACGATGACCCTTACAGCCGCTGCAAGGCTTTGCGCTCATGTACTGCTCGATATGCTCACGGATGCCGTCCGAACCGGTATCCCGGTAGCGGCGCTCCAGATTGTTCACGATCCCCTCGAACGGAACAAGCGCTTCCTTGGAATGGCCGAAATCATTCTCATACCGGAAACGTACGCGCTCGCCGCCCGTACCGTACAGCAGCTTTTTCATCTGATCCGCCGTCAGCTCGCCGACCGGCACATCCCGCGGAATGCCGAAATGAATGCAAACCGCCTCAAGAAATTGCGGATAGTAGTTGGACGTACTGCCCGCCCATGCTTCAAACGCGCCCTCTTCGATCGGCTTGCTTCCATCCGGAACTAGCAGGTCCGGGTCGACGATCATTTTGGCTCCTAGGCCATCGCAGTCCGGGCAAGCCCCGTACGGACTGTTGAACGAGAACATCCGCGGCGCCAGCTCGTCGATACTAAATCCGCACATCGGACAAGCCAGGTTCGAGCTGAACAGCAGCTCTTCCTTCTCCATTACATCAACCAGCACTTGGCCGTCGGAGAGCTTCGTCGCCGTTTCCAGCGAATCGGCAAGCCGGCTGTGTATGTCGCTCTTCACGACGATCCGGTCGACGACAACCTCGATATTATGCTTCTTGTTCTTCTCCAGCTCGATCTTCTCGCTCAGCTCGCGCAGCTCGCCGTTGACGCGCACGCGAACGAAGCCCTGCTTCTGCACATCCGCCAGCAGCTTGCTGTGCTCGCCTTTGCGTCCGGATACGATCGGCGCTAAAATTTGCAGCTTTGTCCGCTCCGGATATTCCATGATGCGATCCACCATCTGCTGGATCGTCTGGGACGCAATTTCAATGCCGTGCTCCGGGCAATGCGGCTTGCCGACCCGCGCGAACAAGAGCCGCAAATAGTCATAGATCTCCGTGACCGTGCCGACAGTCGACCGCGGGTTGCGGCTCGTTGTCTTCTGGTCGATCGAAATCGCCGGCGACAAGCCGTCGATGGAGTCCACGTCCGGCTTCTCCATTTGCCCGAGGAACTGGCGCGCATAAGCGGACAGCGATTCGACGTACCGGCGCTGGCCCTCAGCATAGATCGTATCGAACGCCAACGAGGATTTGCCGGAGCCGCTGAGCCCTGTCAACACGACAAACTTGTCGCGCGGTATCGTGACGTCGATATTTTTTAAATTATGGGCTCGCGCCCCTTTAATGACGATGGAATCACTGGCCACTATTTTATCCTCCTAAGCTATTAATCCCGTTAACCGTCTTACATCCCCAGCTCTGCCTTCAGCTCAAGCAGCGCATCGCGAAGCTCGGCCGCGCGTTCGAACTGCAGGCTCTTGGCCGCTTCCTTCATTTCCGCTTCCAGACGCTGCAGCAGCGATTGGCGTTCCTTCTTCGACATCTTATCGATGCCGGCGCCGGTCAAGTAGTCGCTCTTCTGCTCGGCAGCCTTCGTTGCTTCAATAATGTCATGCACTTTCTTGCGAATCGTCTGGGGCGTGATGCCATGCTGCTCGTTATAAGCGACTTGAATCGTACGACGGCGATTCGTCTCCTCGAGCGCCTTTTCCATGGAATCGGTAATCTTATCGGCGTACATAATAACGCGGCCTTCGGAGTTGCGGGCCGCGCGGCCGATCGTCTGAATAAGCGAGCGTTCTGAACGCAGGAAGCCTTCCTTATCCGCATCGAGAATGGCCACGAGCGTGACCTCCGGCAAGTCCAGACCTTCCCGCAGCAGGTTAATCCCCACTAGCACGTGAAACGTGCCCATCCGCAGATCGCGCAATATCGCAAGACGCTCGAGCGTCTTGATATCCGAGTGCAAATAGCGCACCTTGATGCCGACATCCTTCAAATAATCGGTCAAATCCTCGGCCATCTTCTTCGTCAGCGTCGTAACGAGGACGCGTTCGTCCTTCGCCACTCGTTCGCGAATCTCGCCGAGCAGATCGTCGATCTGTCCTTTCGTCTTGCGCACTTCGATAATCGGATCGAGCAAGCCGGTAGGACGGATAATTTGCTGTACCATGGTCGGGCAGTGCTCAAGTTCATATGGACCCGGCGTTGCCGATACATATATCGCTTGCTTCACCTTCTGCTCGAACTCTTCAAAGCGAAGAGGGCGATTATCCATTGCCGAAGGCAGACGGAAGCCATGTTCGACGAGCACTTCCTTGCGCGCCCGGTCCCCGTTGTACATGGCCCGGATTTGCGGAATTGTTACGTGCGACTCGTCGATGACGACGAGCATGTCGTCCGGGAAATAGTCCATCAGCGTGTAAGGGGTCGCCCCCCGCTCGCGGAACGTCAGCGGTCCGGAATAGTTCTCGATGCCGCTGCAGAAGCCCATCTCCGCCATCATCTCCAGATCATAGCGCGTACGCTGTTCAAGCCGCTGAGCTTCCAGCAGCTTTCCTTGCTCCTGGAGCTCGGCAAGCCGTTCCTCCAGCTCCGCTTCGATGTTCTTGAGCGCCTTCTTCATCGTTTCTTCCTGCGTAACGAAGTGAGAAGCCGGGAAGATGGCGACATGATCGCGTTCGCCGACGATCTCGCCGGTCAGCACGTCGATCTCGGTGATGCGCTCGATCTCATCGCCGAACAGCTCCACCCGCATCGCCCGCTCGTTATTGGCAACCGGGAAAATCTCAATAATATCTCCGCGCACGCGGAACGTACCCCGAATAAAGTTAATATCATTCCGTTGATATTGAATGTCGACCAGCTTATGAAGAATCGCATCGCGCGATTTCTCCATCCCTACCCGCAGGCTGAGCACGAGCTGTCCGTACTCCTTCGGCGAACCGAGGCCGTATATGCACGACACGCTCGCGACGATGATGACATCGCGGCGCTCGAACAGCGAGCTCGTTGCGGAGTGGCGCAGCTTATCGATCTCATCGTTAATGCTCGAATCTTTCTCGATAAAAGTGTCCGTGGACGGGATGTAGGCTTCCGGTTGAAAATAATCGTAATAGCTGACGAAATAGGAGACCGCGTTGTCCGGGAAAAACTCCTTGAACTCGCTGCAAAGCTGCGCCGCCAACGTCTTGTTATGCGCGATAACCAACGTCGGCCGGTTCAGCTTGGCGATCGTATTCGCAATCGTATACGTCTTCCCCGTGCCCGTCGCGCCGAGCAGCGTCTGATGCGCCATCCCTGCATCCACGCCGCTTGTGAGCTGCTGAATCGCCGTCGGCTGGTCGCCCTGCGGCGTATAATCCGACTTCAGCTCGAAGCGCTTCTCCTGTCCTTGTTTCTCAAACATCTTACCTACACCCCAATCCCATGTCTTCTATGAAACTATGATATAATAGCGGCCGTCTCTTCTGAAAAGACCTACTATTTTGTATGCCCAATATATAGCCAAAAAATAGATTGACCCGAAAAATAGTCAAACCATAAGAATATGTGTTCCCATATCGTTCTTATTATACCGATTTAGCCGGCCGGTTGCAATGAAAGGTTGCTCCATCCTGTCCTCCGCCCCGAAAACCGAACCGCAAAAAGAAAGCCCCGGCCGCCGTTCCGCCAAGAACGGTGCCAAGGCACTTGAACCGGTTATAGAGATGCTGTCGTCGATGTCGTCGAAGAGGATGTCGCGCGCTGCCTCGATTTGGCCGTCCGCTTGCGCAGCAGCAGATCCAGCAGCGAAGCCGGTGCAGCAGCCGCGTAGAAGCCGGCCTTGTCGTCAGGCGCCAGCACGACGCCAAGCTGGTGATGCTCGCCGGCATATCGCGCGCGCGAAACGAACTTGACCTGGCCTTCATGATTCAGCACTTCCAGCTTGCAGAAGGCCGAATTGACGTGCAGCGCTTCATACAGATCCTCCTTCGTCCGAACGCGTAAGCCGTTCACCTTCTGAATGACCTCGCCCGCCGCAATCCCCATCGATTCGGCCGGCGTACCCGGAATCACGGCCAGCACGAGCAAGCCGCGCTCGTCATGTACATAAAACGGTGCGCTCGCTTCTTCCCTGAAATAGCTAATGGCAACGAGCGCCTCGTGCAGCAGCAGCGCGCACAGCGCCGCAACCAGCGTCAGCGGGCTCCAGAAGGAAGCCGCCGCGGCGACGATGCCGACGCCAAGCCCGTAAACCAGCAGCCCCTTCGAAGCGCTGCGCGCCTTCGCCGCCGGCAGAAGCGAGCGCGTCAACTCCGAAAAGCCGATCATCATCGGAAAGCCGATCATCGTAAAGCCGCTGCTCCAAAGGCTGCCGTCGCCGAGCAACACCGGCCATGGCAGCGCTTCGCCGCCTCCGCCCGATACCGCCGGCACGAGCAGCAGCATCGGCACCGGCCAGTAGCCATGCAGCGAATAGCCGCCGACCAGCTTGCCTCTCTTCCCCTCCAGAAAGAGAGGACTTGCAAAGCGGTCCCCCTGCCAGCGGACAAGCAGCGCTTCAGCCAGGTGCATCAGCGCGACGAGCACGAGCAGCCCGGGAATGTCGAGCCCGTCAAGCGATACCGCCGCAGAGCCGATCCAGTCGCTCCGCTCGCCAAGCGAGGTCCAGCCGAGAGCCCACTGCAGGATGCCGAGCAGGCCCACGCTGTAGGCAAAGCATAAATACCGAAGGCGGATGAACACAAGCACCGCCGCCGTACCCCACATCCATAAAACCGCTTCTCCCGTTATGGATATGCCGAGAAACAAGCCCGCGCATGAGATGAGCAGACCGACGAGCAATCCGGCCACGATCGTCCGGCCGAGCTGAATCGGCCAAGGCTGCAGCCGGACGCTGAACAGCTTCCGTTCCAAGCGCGTCTGCCGCATATATTGAAGCATGACCAGGAGCACAGCCACGTAATAAAAAGGTGACTGCAGCAGGCTAAGCACCGCCGCCCCCGCCTGCCTAAGTATATCTAAAGCCGCTTCCAAAGCTTTCACTCCTCCCCGTGAACGTTTTCAAGGGCAAAATAAAAAGAAGGCCGTTCCGCATCAACCGCGGAACTAACCTTCCTTCTATTCGACATCTGCCAAGCAAATTCCTGCCTGCGTCACTGTGCCGCCTTAAGCTTCTGCTGCAGCACGCTGACCGCCTTCAAGAGCTGCGTGTCGTTCTTCTCGTCGCGAATCTTCGCGATGAGCGCTTCCTCCACCTTTTCCGCCGTCGCTTTGTCCGTGCTTCCGGTCACCGGCAAGCCGGCTTTCTTCTGGAACGCTTTGACGCCAATCGCGGTAGCATTGCTATAGTAGCCGTCTTTCCGGTCAACGGTGTAGCCCAGCCCCGCGAGCATAATTTGCAGGCTGCGCGTATTTTGGTCGATCGTATCCGGCTTCAGCGTTGCCGTCTTGGACATGCGCGCGACCGTGTAATAATCCGGAGGCAGCACCTCGACATCCGGCTTCAGCCCTTTCTCGTGCACCCAATTGCCGAGCGGCGTCAGCCATTTGGCAATCGTCATTTTGACCAGGCTGCCGTCTGCCATCGCCTTATCGTAGCTGACCTGCACGGTGCCTTTGCCAAAGGAGGTCTCGCCCACAAGAACGGCATGCGCTTCTTCCTTCAACGCTCCGGCCAGCACCTCGGATGCGCTTGCGCTGCCTTTATTCATCAGCACCGCGACCGGGTATGGTTTGCCGCCGCCCTTGGATACCGTTTTCTCGCGATGTCCTTGCTTATCCTCCACCTGCACGATCGGCTCGCCCTTCGGCACGAACGGCTGGGCGACCGATACGACAACGGGAAGCACGCCGCCGGGATTGCCCCGCACATCGATGATCAGCGCCTTCATTCCCTGCTTCTCCAGCTTGCCCAACTCTTCCGTGAACCGCTCGCCCGTATTGAGCGAGAATTGCCGAATCTCGATGACGCCGATGCCGCCGTCCTGCATGCGCGCGTATACCGTCTCATAATCGATATCGTCGCGGACGATCGTGAGCTGGATCGGCTGGGAAACGCCGGCCCGCTGGATCGACAGCTTCACCTTCGTCCCTTTCGGCCCGCGGATCTTGGCAACGGCATCGTTTAGCGATAGGCCGTCCAATTTCTCGCCGTTGACCGATAACAACACATCGTTCGGGAGGACGCCGGCCCGTTCCGCGGGAGAGCCCTTGATCGCGGATTCGACCGTGATTTTGCCGTCTTTCATTTGCACGCCCGCGCCGATTCCCGTAAACGAGCCTTCGATGGATTCGGAGAAGTGCTTCGCCACATCTTTCTTCATGTACACCGAATAAGGGTCGCCGAGCGCCTCCATCATCCCGTTAATAGCGCCGTCAAGCACCTTCGTCCGTTCCACGTCGCGAAAATATTTGGTCTCGATCAGCCCGAGCACCGTGTTTATTTTCTGAAGCTCCTTTTCGCTTAACTCGACTTGTCCGGACGATTCCGATGACGCCGCTCTAGCTGTTGTTCCATCACTCCCGATTGCAATCAAACGGTCTGCGACCGTTAAAGTTATAAGCGTTGAAGCCGCCATCGTGAGCAAGATGAACGCCGCCACTGTCCGTCCTTTGAACTGCACGTCAACACCCCTTCGTGAGCATTCCCTGCCTTAGTGAGATTGTAAAACCTTCCCTAGTATATGACAAGCCGCACCCAATTATTTGCAATCGGGTACGGCGTCGTCGCTGGCGCATACATCCATTATCGGCTGCGCGCGCTATTTATTTGAGAAATGGTGCAGGGTTGACCGCTTCCTGGTTCTTGCGCACCTCAAAATGCAAATGATTGCCCGTGGACATGCCCGTGCTGCCGACCTCGGCGATTTTCTGGCCGCGCTTCACGGTTTGACCTTTCTCCACCTTAATGCCGCCGTTGCGGATATGGCCGTACACCGTCCAAAGGCCGCCGCCGTGATCGATGATGACGCAGTTGCCGTACTCGCTCCACCATTGCGCGACAATGACAAGTCCCGACTCGGCCGCATAGATCGGCGTGCCTTTCGGCGCTGCCATATCCATGCCGGCGTGCAGCTTCTTCCGGCCCGTTACCGGATGAGTCCGGTAGCCGTACGGCGAGGACAAACGCCAGTCGGTATGAAGCGGCGTGCCCAGCTTGCCGCCGGTATAGTAAACTTTGATTTTCTTCTTCTTCGCTTCCAGGTCGGATACTTTCTTCGCCAGCTTGATCAGCAGCGCTTCTTGCTCTTCGCTGATTTCCTCCAGCTCTTCCGCCTCATGCTTGTATTTCAGCACCATGACTTCCTTTTCTTTCTCTTTGTCCTTCAGAAGTTCATGGTAATCCGCAAGCTTCGCGTACATTTGCTTCACATCGCCGAGCGACTTCTCGATTTCATTCTTCTTCTGCGCGATCAGCGCTTTGTCTTTCTTGTGGTTATCGAGGATGTCGCGGTCCTGGCTCAAAATGGACTTCAAGGAGTCCATCCGGTCGATGAAATCGCCAAAGCTCGTTGCGCTCATCAGCACATCCAAGTAAGAAACGACGCCGTTCGTGTACATCAAGCGAATGCGGGATTGAAGCAGCTTGTCCCGCATCTTCAGGCGCTTCTCCGCCGCTTCGAGGTCTTCACCGGCTTTCAGCAGCTTCTCCTCCGTCGAATCGACCTGGGTCTGCACGCCGCTCAGCTGCGTGCTAACTTCATTGATTTGCTGCAAAATTTCGTTGACGGACTTCGCCGTCTTCTCCTTCATGGCCAACACGGATTCCTTATCCTTATCCGCCTGCTTGCGGTTTTGGGAGGCCGCGCTCATTTCCTTGCGCACCTGCGCAAGCTCGCTGTTGATCTTGTCCAGCTGCGAAGCAGCTTCGCCTTGGTAAGGCTGAAAGACAGATCCGGCAAGTACGATCATAGCTAGAAGGGCAAGTCCTTTCTTCACGTTCCCGTTCACGTTACCATTCACCTACACTTTCAAGTACTTGCGCACCGACAAGGTGCTCCCCCAAATGCCGATCAAGGTGCCGAGGCCCAAGATCAGGACGGACACGGTATAGCCCGCATCCTTCAGCGTGACGAGCTTGATCATCATAAGGCCCAGCTCCACCTGCGACACCTCCACTAACCGCGAGTAGCCGACCAGCAGGAGCACAACGGTTACGACCGAGCCGAAACATCCGATCAGCGCTCCTTCGATGAAGAATGGCCAGCGGATAAAGTTGTTCGTCGCCCCGACCAGCTTCATAATGCCGATTTCGCGGCGGCGCGCAACAATCGTCGTTTTGATCGTGTTGGAGATCAGGAACATCGCGGTAACGCCAAGACCCGCCACAATAACGAGGCCGATGTTGCGGACGGCGTTCATGATTTTGAACAGCGATTCGACGGTGCCTTTGCCGTACTTCACGCTTGTAATGGGCGATGATTCGTCCGTCTTGCCGATCGCTTCGATCTGCTTGGCGGCGTAGGCGATCTTCTGCGGCTCGAATACCTCGACCGTAAAAGAATCCGGCAGCGGATTATTCGTTTGGTCGTAGCCTTCCAGCAGCTCCGCGCCATCTGCGCCCATGCTCTCCCGAAGGGCTTCCAGCCCCTTCTCTTTGGAAACAAACTCGATCTTGCTCACTTCCGGAATGTTGCCGATGGTGTTCTTAAGCTCGTTAATTTTCGCGTCATCCGTATTCAGCTGCAGGTACACCCGAATCTGCACCTGGCTTTCGATCTGATCCGCCAAATTGTTGACGTTCATCGCAAGCAGAAGGAAAGCCCCTAAAATAAAGAGCGAAATGATGATGGAGCTGACGGAGGCGAAGGTCATCCATCCGTTGCGCACAACATTCTTGACGCCTTCGCGAAGGTGGCGAACGAGGGTACTAAATTTCATAGCCGTACTCTCCTCTCACTTCATCGCGCACGATCGTGCCGTTCTCGATGGCGATGACGCGTTTGCGGAGCGTATTGACGATCTCTTTGTTATGCGTGGCCATAATGATCGTTGTGCCGCGGAAATTGATTTCTTCGAGCAAATTCATGATGCCCCACGAGGTTTCAGGGTCCAGGTTGCCCGTCGGCTCGTCCGCTACGATGACAGACGGATTGTTGACGATGGCGCGCGCAATGGCGACGCGCTGCTGCTCGCCGCCCGACAGCTGCTGAGGCAGGCTGCTATGCCTGCCTTTGAGGCCGACCAGCTCCAGCACCTCCATGGTCCGTTTCTTGATGACCCGGCGCGGCGCTTCGATAACCTCCATCGCAAACGCGATGTTCTCGTAGACGGTCAGCTTCGGCAGCAGGCGGTAATCTTGGAAAATAACGCCGATGTTGCGGCGGACATATGGAATTTTACGGGGCTTAAGCTTGCCGATGTTAAAGCCGTTTACGGAAATTTGGCCTTTCGTCGGAATTTCTTCGCGGTAGATGAGCTTCATGAAGGTGGATTTTCCGGCACCGGACGGGCCGACCAAGTAAACGAATTCATTGCGGTCTATTCGAACGGAAACGCCGCGAAGCGCATGGGTGCCGTCCGCGTACGTCTTCCAGATATCTTGCAATTCAATCACAATATCACATCCTGTAGGTAGTCAGCTTTTAACTATTCGACATGATTGCGGTAAATCCTCTACGAAAGTCCCGTTTTCTGCATATTTTCATATTTCTCTTGCGGCGTTTTGGAGCGTTTTGGCGGAATGAAACGTATATTTTTCGACAAAACTCCTGCAGCCGCCTGCCCGGTCGGTAGTCGGATAGATCGCTCTACATACGCTGATGGCAGAAATCGCGATCTCGGTGCATATACATGTAAGAATACAAGCTCCGAGGTGATGAACCTATGAAAACCAAACGGCTGCATGTGATATGGACCGTCGTTATCGCTTGCTTGCTGCTGGCCTCCGCCGGTTGGGGCGGCGTTTGGACGTATGCCTCTCAGCTTACGATTCCTAAGCGGGTGACGGTTGTCGTGGCGGGTAAAACGCCGGGTCAATCGCTGCATGGCGGCGCCGTGATTCCGATCGGCACGATGAGCGCAGAGGAAGCTAAGCAGATGCTGACAAGCCGGAAGCAGGCGCTGGAGCAGCTCTCCGTCACGATAAAGGGCGGTCCGGGGAAAGGCCAAACGAAAACATGGACGTTGTCCGAGCTCGGCCTGGCGGTCGATACGAAAGAAACCCTTGCGGCGATCGACCGGTTAGGCAGCGGCGATATATGGGCGAAAGCGAAATACCGCTGGCGTTTTCCGCAGCGGCTTGCGATCGGGGTGAGCTTCGATAAGGCGGTGTTCACGGGGAAGGTACGCAGCGAATGGGGCTGGATGGATGCCGGCGAGCCGGTGAACGCAACTCGCAAAATTACGGAGCAGGATAAGGTTGTCTATACCCCGCATCAAGATGCTTACCGGCTGGATACGGACCGCATGTATGCCTCGGCAGTAGCCGCCATTAACCGCACGATTGGCGGCGACTGGGGAACGGCGCCTACTGCGATGACTTGGCCGGTAGAGCTGCGCGTCGTGCATCCGAACGTCACGCTGCAGCGGCTGAAGGATGAAGGGATCGATCGGTTGATTACGTCGTTTACTACGGAGTTCAAGACGAGCGGTGTGGGCCGTGCCTACAACGTGACCGTGACGGCGAAGACGCTTCACGACTGGGAGCTCGCGCCCGGCGAAATCTTCGATTACGGCAAAATCATTTCGCTGACCAATGATAAGTACGGCTTCCGCGAAGCGCCCGTCATTCTGAACGGCGAGTTTGTGCCCGGCATCGGCGGCGGCATCTGCCAAGTCTCCAGCACGCTGTATAACGCTGCGCTGCTCGCCGGCCTTGACATGGTGGAGCGCCGGAACCATTCGCTGCCCGTCGCCTACCTGCCGCTTGGCCGGGATGCGACCTTTGCCGATGACGCCATCAACTTCCGCTTCAAGAACACGACCGGGAAACATCTTATTATCCGCACGGCCGTGAAGGACCGCGAGCTGACCGTGAAGCTGTTCGGCACGATGCCGAAGAATGTCAGCTACAGCCTTGAGTCCAAGACAGTCGCCACGGTCGTCCCGCCGGTGAAGGAAGTGCCCAAAGAGGATGTACTGCCGGGCGAGCGCCGGCTGATCGCGGAAGGCAAACCCGGCTTTATCGTCGAAACGTACCGCATCAAGCTCGAGGACGGCGCGCAAGTATCCCGCAAACGGATTTCGCGGGATACGTACAAGGCGCAGCCTGTCATGTATGCCGTGTCCAAAGAGGACGGGGCCGGCCAAGGCGGCGGTTCGAAGGAGGAGCAGCAGGAGCCGCTCCTGGAGGACGGCGTCGTTCAGTAGCCTAATGACAAAAGCCCGCTCTCCCAGCTGAAGGTTCAGCTGAAAGAACGGGCTTCTCTATGTGAGGCATGGCGATTATCTGCTGCGCTCGGCGTATTCCTCAACCCATGCCGCCGTTGCGGCCAGTTCCTGCTCCGCGCGGGCGATCGCTTCGGCGACTTGAGGCTTCGCCGTACCGCCGTACACGTTGCGGGCATTCACGACGTTCTCCGGCTGCAGCACCTCGTAGATGCGGTCGTCGAACAGCGTGGAGAACTGCTTGAACTCGTCGAGCGTCAGATCAAGCAGGTATTTGCCCTGCTGGATGCAGTACAGGACGGTTTTGCCGATGACTTCATGCGCTTGACGGAACGGCAGTCCTTTGCCGACGAGGAAGTCGGCGATGTCGGTCGCGTTCGAGAAGTCCTGGTTGACCGCTTGACGCATCCGGTCCTTGTTCACCTTCATCGTCGCCACCATCGGGGCGAACAATTGCAATGCGCCTTGCAGCGTACGGACCGTGTCGAACATGCCTTCCTTGTCTTCCTGCATGTCCTTGTTGTAGGCAAGCGGAAGCGACTTGAGCACGGTCAGCAGGCCGACCAGGTTGCCGTAAACGCGTCCCGTCTTCCCGCGGACAAGCTCCGGCACGTCCGGGTTCTTCTTCTGCGGCATGATGCTGCTGCCCGTGCAGAACGCATCGTCGAGCTCCACGAAGTTGAACTCGGTGCTCGACCACATGATGAACTCTTCGCTCAGGCGCGACAGATGCATCATGATGATCGACGCATGCGAGAGAAACTCCAGAATGAAATCGCGGTCGCTTACCGCGTCCAAGCTGTTCTCGTACACGCGGTCGAACTTCAGCTGGCTCGCCACGAAATGGCGGTCGATCGGGAACGTCGTTCCCGCCAGCGCGCCCGCACCGAGCGGCAGCGTATTGATCCGCTTATAGCTGTCCTGCAGACGCTCGATATCGCGGCCGAACATGGACACGTACGCCATCATATGGTGCGCGAACAGAATCGGCTGCGCCCGCTGCAGATGCGTGTAGCCCGGGATGATCGTGTCCAGGTTCGCGGAAGCCTGCTGCACGAGCGCGGCTTGCAGCTTCTGCAGCAGGTCGACGAACTCGACGACCCGCTTGCGGAGGTACAAGTGCATATCCGTCGCAACTTGGTCGTTCCGGCTGCGGCCGGTGTGCAGCTTGCCGCCGACCGGACCGACGTCGTCGATCAGCGTTTTCTCGATGTTCATATGGATGTCTTCATCGGCGATCGTGAACTCGATGTCGCCGCGCTTGATGCGCTGCATCACGCGGTGCAGGCCGTCCTGGATTTTCTCCACGTCGTCCGCCGGCAGAATCCCCTGCTTGCCCAGCATCGTCACGTGCGCGAGGCTGCCTTGAATGTCTTCTTCCGCGAGCTCTTTATCAAAAGTAATGGATGCCGTATATTCTTCAACCAGCTGGTCGGTCTTCTTGGTGAACCGGCCGCCCCATAATTTACTCACTCAGGTGCACTCCTTTATCGTTCGCTTGCGTTACTGCTTCTTGCTTTGCTCTACGCCGGCGGAAACCTTAAGACGCAGCGCGTTCAGGCGGATAAAGCCGGTTGCGTCGCCTTGATCGTACGCTTTGGACGGGTCGGCTTCCATCGTTGCGATGTCCGGGTTGTACAAGCTGACTGGGCTCTTCACGCCTGCGCCGATGACATTGCCTTTGTACAGCTTCAAGCGAACGACGCCCGTTACGTTCTTCTGGCTTTCGGCCACGAGCGCTTGCAGCGCAAGGCGCTCCGGCGCGAACCAGAAACCGTTATAGACGAGCGATGCGTATTTCGAGATCAGGGAATCGCGCAGGTGCATGACGTCGCGGTCCATCGTGAGCGACTCCATTTTGCGGTGGGCCGTGAACAAAATCGTGCCGCCCGGCGTCTCGTACACGCCGCGGCTCTTCATGCCGACGAAGCGGTTCTCGACCATATCGACGCGGCCGATGCCGTGCTTGCCGCCAAGCTCGTTGAGCTTCTCCATCACTTCAAGCGGGCTCAACGCTTTGCCGTTAACTGCGATGCAGTTGCCGGCTTCGAAGGTCAGCTCCACATATTCGGATTGATCCGGCGCATCTTCCGGCGAGACGGACAGTACGTACATGCCTTTGTTCTCGTCGCTGCTCGGATCGAACCAAGGATCCTCCAGCATGCCGCTCTCGAAGCTGATATGCAGCAGGTTGCGGTCCATCGAGTACGGCTTCGCCGCCGATGCTTGAACCGGGATGCCGTGTTTCTCCGCATATGCGATCATTTCGGCGCGGCCCGGGAACTGCTCGCGGAACTCTTCGATGCGCCACGGAGCGATAACGGCGATGTCCGGAGCAAGCGCTGCGGCCGTCAGCTCGAAACGCACTTGGTCGTTGCCTTTGCCCGTTGCGCCGTGCGCGATCGCCGTTGCGCCTTCGGCGCGGGCGATATCCACCATGCGCTTCGCGATCAGCGGACGCGCAATGGAAGTACCGAGCAAGTATTGGCCTTCATAGAGAGCGCCGGATTGGAACATCGGATAAATAAAGTCTTGCGCAAACTCGTCGCGCAGGTCGTCGATGTACACCTTCGATGCGCCTGTCGCCAGCGCTTTGGCCTCCAGGCCGTCCAATTCATCCTTCTGGCCGATGTCTGCCGTGAATGCGATAATTTCCGCGTCATACGTTTCTTTAAGCCATTTTAAAATTACGGACGTATCCAGACCGCCCGAGTATGCCAGCACGATTTTTTCCTTTGCCATGATTTCTTCCTACACTCCCTATTCTAAATATGGATAAGTCCGCTTCCGGGCCCTGTTCCTGTTTCTGTCTGCTGCTACATAATCGCAGCCATGATCGCTTTTTGCGCGTGCAGCCGGTTCTCCGCTTGATCGAAAATAATCGATTGCTTGCCGTCAATGACGCCTTCGCTCACTTCTTCTCCGCGGTGTGCCGGCAGGCAGTGCATGAACAGATAGTCTTTCTTCGCATAGCGCACCAGGTCTTCGTTCACTTGATAGTTGGCAAAAGCAAGCTCGCGTTCTTTCTGCTCTGCCTCAAAGCCCATGCTCGCCCATACATCCGTATAGACGATGTCCGCTTCCGCAATCGCTTCCTTCGGATCGCGGCAAATTTGGATGCGCGAGCCCGTTTCGGACGCGTTCTCTTTCGCCATGCGCACGATGTCCCCATCCGGCTCGTAACCCTCCGGCGTTGCCACCGACATGTGCATGCCCAGCTTCGCTGCGCCCATCAAGAGCGAGTGCACCATGTTGTTGCCGTCGCCGATATAGGCGACTTTGAGGCCTTCCAAGCGGCCCTTATGCTCCAGCACCGTCTGGTAGTCGCACAGCGCTTGGCATGGATGCGACAGATCGGTAAGGCCGTTAATGACCGGCACCGTTGCCGCGCGAGCCAGCTCAATAACGGTACGATGCGCAAAAGTACGGATCATCATGCCGTCGAGATAACGGGACAGCGTTTGAGCCGTATCCGAAATCGTCTCGCCGCGGCCGATTTGCAGGTCGTTGCGGCTGAGGAACAGCGCTTGGCCGCCCAGCTGGTACATGCCGACCTCGAAGGAAACGCGCGTACGCGTGGAGGATTTTTCAAAAATCATGCCGAGCGTCTTGCCCTTCAGCGGGTGATAAAATTCCCCTGCTTTCTGCTTGCGCTTGAGCTCGATCGCTAGATCGATCAGATAGCGCACTTCCGCCGGCGTATAATCACCGAGTCCGATAAAGTCGCGGCCCTTAAGGCTGACCGCTATTTCTTCCGTCAATAATTGTGACATATGGGTCGTTCTCCTTTCTTTCTACAGCTGCGCAGGAGCCGTTTGATCCGCGAAAATCGAGGTCAGAATGCTCACCGCTTGATCGATTTCTTCCTTTGAAACAAGCAGGCTAGGCAGCAAACGGACCACTTCCGGACCTGCCGTCACCACTAGCAAGCCGCGCTTCTGGCCTTCGGCAACGATATGAGCAACCGGGCCGCTGCAGACAATGCCGATCATAAGGCCCTTGCCGCGAATGTCCTTCACGAACGGGTTGCCGGCCAGCTTCTCGCGCAGCTGCGCGCTCAAGTATTCGCCGCTCTCCGCCGCACGCTCCACCGCTTTTTCGCTCAAAATCGTTTCAATCGTCGCTTTAACCGCAGCCGTAGCGATCGGCGTGCCGCCAAAGGTTGAACCGTGGCTGCCTGCCGTAAACGCTTCGATCAGCTCGCCCTTCGCCAGCATCGCGCCGACCGGGAAGCCGCTTCCGAGCCCTTTCGCGAGGGTAAAAATGTCCGGCTCGATGCCATAGTGCTCGAACGCGAACATCTTGCCCGTACGGCCCATGCCGGTTTGAATCTCATCTATGATCAGGAGCAATCCGCGCTCCTTGCAAAGCTTCGCGATGTGCTGCACGAATGCCGGCTCGACCGGAATGACGCCGCCTTCGGCTTGAATCATTTCGATCATGATCGCAGCCGTCTTATCGGAGATCGCCGCTTCCAACGCCTCGATATCATGCAGCGGAATATAGCGGAACCCTTCCGGCAGCGGGCCGAAGCCTTCCTTGACCTTCTCTTGGCCGGTCGCCGTCAGCGTGGCAAGCGTTCTGCCGTGGAAGGATTGGGCGAACGTAATGATTTCGTTGCGGCCGTTCCCCTTCACCTTCTGATGGTAACGGCGGGCGAGCTTAATCGCCGCTTCGTTGGCTTCCGCGCCGGAGTTGCAGAAGAACACCGCTTCCGCATGGCTGTTGTCGGTCAGCAGTTTAGCCGCCGCTTCCTGGTTCGGAATGTGAAACAGATTGGATACATGCCACAGCTCATCGAGCTGCCGCTTCAGCGCTTCCTTCACTTGCTTCGGCGCGTGGCCGAGATTCGTCACGGCCAGGCCGCACATGAAATCCAAATATTTATTGCCCTTGTCGTCCCACAGCCAGCTGCCTTCGCCCTTCACCAGCGCGATCGGATATCTGGCATACGTCGGAAAAAGCGAGCTGACTGCCGCTTCACTGCCTTTGTTCATATCGCTCATCATTCGTTCACCCCGCTAAATATTAAGATTGTATAATTCTTGTCCCGATGCCGCCTTCGAGCACCGCTTTGCTGAGCACGCCCGGCACGTCGCCGCTCACGATGACGACCTCCTTGACGCGTCCTTGAATGCAAGCGATAGCCGCGCGCACTTTCGGGATCATACCGCCATAGATTTCGCCGCTTGCGATCATCGCTTCGATTTCTTCCACCGTTGCGGTAGGCAGCACCTGCTTCTCGCCGTCCACCGTCTTCAAGATGCCAGGCACGTCGGTCACGACGATCATTTGCTCGACGCCGAGATGCGAGGCGACCGCGCCGGCCGCCGTATCCGCGTTGATGTTATAGCGCTGCCCTGCGGCGTCAATGCCGATCGGCGCTATAACCGGAATGTAGCCCATGCCCATAACGCCTTCGACGATCGCGGCGTTTACGTCCGTGACGTCGCCGACGAAGCCGATCTCGTCCGCGTTCGCCACCGGCTTCGCCTGAATAAGCGCTCCGTCCACGCCGGACAGCCCGAGCGCTTTCGCGCCGCCTTGGCCGATGCGGCGGACGATCTCCTTGTTGATGCGTCCCGCCAGCACCATCTCCACGACATCGAGCACTTCGTCGCTCGTTTTGCGCAAGCCGTTTACAAACTCGCTCGCGATGCCGAGCTTACCGAGCGTATCGGAGATCGCCGGGCCGCCGCCGTGCACGATGACCGGCTTCACGCCGCGCTCCTGCAGGCTCCGCAAATCCTCGAAAAAAGAAGCCGGCAGCGCCGCAAGCGTGCTGCCTCCGCATTTCATCACAAACCGCTGTTCCATAGGTTCCCGTTCGTTCCCTTCGTCCCCTGTTCTATAAGAACGGCCTCCTATGCGGGGGCCGCGAATTGCAATTAAGTCCGGTATGCCGCGTTAATGCGAACGTAGTCGTAAGTCAAGTCGCAGCCCCAAGCGGTTGCCGTGCCTTCGCCCATGTGCAGATCCACGTGAATGACGACGGTATCGCCCTTCAAGTAAGCGAGCGCCGCGTCCTCGTCAAACGGAATCGGCCGCGAATGCGTCAGCGTCACGATGTCGCCGAGCGCGATGTCGACCGTCTCCGGGTTGACCGGAACGCCTGCGCGTCCGACCGCCGCAATGATCCGGCCCCAGTTCGCGTCCGCGCCGAACACGGCCGATTTCACGAGCGACGAGCCGATGACCGTCTTCGCGATCGCTTGCGCCGCCTCGTTCGAAACCGCGCCGCGCACCTGCACCTCGACGAGCTTCGTTGCGCCTTCGCCGTCGCGGGCAATCGCCTTGGCTAGCACCTCGCACACATAGCGCAGGCCGTCCGCGAATGCCGCGTAATCCGGGTGTCCCGCATGCAGCTCTTCGTTGCCTGCAAAACCGCTCGCCATGGCGACCAGCATGTCGTTCGTGCTCGTGTCGCCGTCAACCGTGATCATGTTGAACGTGACGTCCGTCACTTGGCGCAGAAGCTTCTGCAGCTCTTCGCTCCCGATCGCCGCATCCGTCGTCACGAAACCGAGCATCGTCGCCATGTTCGGGTGAATCATCCCGCTTCCCTTCGAAGCGCCGGCAATATGTACGACCTTGCCGTCAATCGTAACGGAGACGCACACTTCCTTCTTCACGAGATCCGTCGTTAAAATCGCTTGGCAGAAGTCATCCGCCGCCTCGTAAGAAGCGCCCAGCCGCACCGGAAGCTCCGCAATGCCGCCGCGAACGCGGTCCATCTTCAGCAGCTCGCCGATGACGCCGGTCGATGCGACCGCCACCTGCTCTGCCGGCACGCCGATCGCTTCGGCGAATGCGCTGCGCATCTCATACGCATCGGCATCGCCTTGCTTGCCCGTGCACGCGTTGGCGTTGCCGCTGTTCACGATGACCGCGCGCAGCTTGCCGCCCGCGCCGATGCTTTCGCGCGTCACCTGAATCGGCGCCGCCTGAAATACGTTCGTCGTGTAAACGCCCGCCGCCGCCGCAGGCACCTCGCATACGATGGCGCCAAGGTCATGGCGCGTCGTCTTCTTCAAGCCGCAGTGCAATCCGCCGGCTATAAAGCCTTTAGGCGTCGTAACGGAGCCTTCCGGCACGACGGTATAGGTTGGTGCTGTGTTCCCCATTTTTCTATCGCGTCTCCTTCATCACGGTGGTGGAAGCTATATATTTACGGATACATTGGAACGAAGTTAAGGCCCAGCGTTTCGTCCCAGCCCATCATGAGGTTCAAGTTCTGAATGGCTTGCCCTGCGGCGCCTTTTACCAGGTTGTCGATGACCGAAATGATCGTCACGCGGCCCGTGCGCTCGTCGACGGAAAAGCCGATATCGCAGTAGTTCGAGCCCGATACTTCCTTGGTGGACGGCCAAATGCCGTTGCCGCGGACGCGGACGAACTTACGGCCTTCATAATAGTTGCGGTAGAGCGAAATGAAGTCCTCGGTGCCATGGCCGCCTTGCACCGTCGCATAGATCGTGCTCATAATGCCTCGCGTCATCGGGACCAAATGGGTCGTAAACGTCGTCAGCACCTTTTGGCCGGCCACGTCCGAGAGCACCTGCTCGATTTCCGGAATATGCTGATGCTTATTGATCTTATAAGCTTTGAAATTTTCGTTGAGCTCCGAGTAATGCGTGCCGAGGCTCGCGCCGCGGCCTGCGCCGGATACGCCCGACTTGGCATCGATAATGATCGTCGACAGATCGATGAAGCCTGCCTTCACGGCCGGAATGAGGCCAAGCAGCGCAGAGGTCGGGAAGCAGCCCGGATTGGAAACGAAATCGATGCCTCGCACCGATTCGCCATACACCTCGGAGAGGCCGTATACCGCTTGATCGAGGTACTGCTGCTCCGCAGGCTCCTTTTTGTACCAAGTCTCGTACTCGCTGCGAGATTTAAGCCGGTGGTCGCCGGAAATGTCAATCACCTTAAGCCCTTCCGCCAATAGCGAAGGGATCAGCTTGGTAGCGATGCCCGGAGGCGTTGCCAGAAATACGACATCGGCTTTGCTTCGAATCAAAGCCGGATCGACGTCGTCCAATATATCGGTACGAATCTCGGTCAAATGCGGGTAGCCCTCCGCGATCGGGGCGCCTGCGGTAGAGGACGAAATGACGGATGTCACTTCAACCTGCGGGTGGCTGGCCAGAAGCCGGATGAGCTCCACGCCGCCGTAACCCGTTGATCCGATAATCGCTGCTTTTACTGTTTGGTTCATATCCGTTCTCTCCCATCCATTTCCTTTCTAGCTATCCATTTTACACGATCAGATGGACAGAGGAAATAGTCAACACTTTGTATTATTATACATACGTATTCATAATAATTCAACGGCTATTTGAAGCTATTTTAAGCCAGCTGAAACCCTTCTCCGAGCACCTCTGCCGTGTCGCTAATGATGACGAACGCATCCGGGTCCGCCGCCTTTACGAGGCCCTTCAGCTTCGACACCTCGCCTTGTCCGACGACGACCATCAGCACGTTGCGCGCCTCGCCCGTATACCCGCCATGCCCGTCCAATTTCGTCAAGCCGCGGTCCAGATCATGAAGCACCACCTGCGTGATCTCCTCCGGCCGATCGGTAATGACGAAAGCGACCTTAGAGGTCGCCAAGCCCGTCTGCACAAAATCGATCGTCTTGCTTGTGACGAACAAGCCGACCAGCGCATACAGCGCATTCTCCGGCGCAATCAGGATCCCCGCGGCCGCAATGACGAAGCCGTCGAAGCAGGCCACCGCCAAGCCGAGCCGCACGCCCGTGAACCGGTGCAGCAGCTGCGCCGCCAAATCGAGGCCGCCGGTAGAAGCCCTGCCGCGGAAGACGAGGCCAAGGCCAGCGCCTACGCCGATCCCCCCGTAAATGGAAGCGAGCATCGCGTTGTTCGTTGGCGGCGACCAATCCGAGGTGAGAAGGACAAATAGCGGCAAGATAAAGGAGCCTAACGCCGTTTTCAGCGCAAAGCGCTTGCCGAGCAGCCACAAGCCGAGCAGAAACAGCGGCACATTCAGCGCCCATTGCGTATATGCCGGCGGAATGCCCCACACATGATTCACTAAGATGGATATGCCCGAGACACCCCCGGACGCGATGCCGAGCGGCACCAAAAACATGTTGAAGCTAATCGCAATCAGAAACGCCCCGATGAGCAGCAGGGCAACGCTTAGCGCTGCCTCTGTCTTCGGACCCGGCGGTTTCCGCAGTCTTCGATTTTCTTTATGTACGTCTTGCTTACTCATAGTTGTCCCGTCCTTTATTCTCGATGCTCAAGCGACTTGAGTCGTCCGATACTTGCTTAGATGTTTACAAAAAAGAGTTCCAACACCTACTAGTGTTGGAACTCTTACTCCTCGCTATGCGTCCTCGCTTAGCCTTGTTGCTCTTCGTGCCGGATCTTGCTGCGCAAGTAACCGTCGATAAACATATCCAGGTCGCCGTCCATTACGGCGCCGACGTTGCCCGTTTCCACCGAGGTGCGATGGTCCTTGACCATGCTGTACGGGTGGAAGACGTAGGAGCGGATTTGGCTGCCCCATGCAATATCGGACTGCTCGCCGCGAATTTCGGCCAGGTGCTTCTGCTGCTCCTCGATCTTGCGCTCGTAGAGCTTGGATCGCAGCATCTGCATCGCGCGCTCGCGGTTCTGAATCTGCGAACGCTGCGTCTGGCAGGAGACGACGATCCCGGTCGGAACGTGCGTAATCCGGATAGCAGACTCCGTCTTGTTGACGTGCTGGCCGCCGGCGCCGCTCGCCCGGTACGTATCGACCTTGAGATCCTCGGTGCGGATTTCAATCTCGATATCGTCATCGATCTCCGGCATAATGTCGCAGGAGACGAAGGAGGTATGGCGTCGTCCCGACGCGTCGAACGGGGAAATCCGCACGAGGCGGTGAACGCCTTTCTCGGATTTCAAATACCCGTAAGCATTGTGCCCCTTGATGGAGATCGTGACGCTCTTGATGCCCGCCTCGTCGCCCGCCAAGTAATCAAGCAGCTCGACTTTAAAGCCGCGCTTCTCTGCCCAACGGGTGTACATCCGGTACAGCATCTGGCCCCAGTCTTGCGACTCTGTGCCGCCGGCGCCGGGATGCAGCTCCAAAATGGCATTCAGTCGGTCGTACGGCTCGCTGAGCAGCAGCTGCAGTTCGAATTCGCTTACCTTGCCGACCAGCTCTGCGACGCCGCGCGTCAGATCCGCCTCAAGCGCTTCATCGTCGCCTTCCTCTTCCGCCAGCTCCAGCATCACTTGCAGATCTTCCTGCTCGCTCTGCATCCGATCGAATTGATCGACGACGGATTTGACGGCATTCAGCTCCGCGATGGTGCTTTGCGCGCGGTCGTTGTCATCCCAAAAATCCGGCGCGCTCATTTTTTCCTCGAAGTTGAGAATCATCTCCTGCTTGAGGTCTAAGTCAAAGAGACCCCCTGAGCTCTTGGAGACGCTTCGCCATTTCACGCAGGTCTTGCTTCACCGTTATATCGATCATGACTATCGCTTCACCTCAAAATGAACTTCGTTGCCCTACCTTATGCAGCGGACAGGCTTATTGTCCGTGGCACTGCTTATATTTCTTGCCGCTGCCGCATGGGCACGGATCGTTGCGGCGTACGCGCTCTTCCTTGCGTACCGGGCGCTTCTGCTGCATTTCGCTGCTGCCGCCGGATTCCGTTTGGCCTTTGGCTACCTCTTGGCGCTCCAGGTTGCTCTCCACGTGCGCTTTCATGATATACTTCGAGACTTCTTCCTGGATGTGCTCGATCATTTCCTTGAACATCTCGAAGCCTTCGAATTGATACTCGCGCAGCGGATCGGTACCGCCGTATGCACGGAGATGGATGCCTTGGCGCAATTGATCCATCGCGTCGATGTGATCCATCCACTTGCTGTCTACCGCGCGCAGCACGACAACTTTCTCGAATTCGCGCATCGTTTCCGAGCCGATTTCGGCTTCGCGCTGATCGTACAGGCCGATGACCTTCTCAAGCAGGAAGTCGATGATTTCATTCGGCTCCTTGCCCCATAGGTCGTCCTTTGTGATCATGTCTTCGTTCAGGAAGTTGCCTTCCGCATAATCGACGATCTCTTGAAGCTCCCAGTTCTCCGGAACCTCTTCGGACGGGCAATGTGCTTCCACGATCTTCGTAACGACCGGCTTGATCATCTCAAGCACGATTTCGCGGATGTTCTCGGAGAAGAGCACTTCGCGGCGCTGCTTGTAGATGATTTCACGCTGTTGGTTCATAACGTCGTCGTATTGGAGAACGATTTTACGCTGATCGAAGTTCGTGCCCTCTACGCGCTTCTGAGCGGATTCGATCGCACGGGAGATCAGACGGCTCTCGATCGGCTGATCCTCTTCGAAGCCCAGACGCTCCATCATGCCCATGATGTTCTCCGAGCCGAAACGGCGCATGAGATCATCTTCGAGAGACAGGTAGAACTGCGAGGAGCCCGGGTCGCCCTGACGGCCGGCACGACCGCGCAGCTGGTTGTCGATCCGGCGGCTCTCATGGCGCTCCGTACCGATAATGTGCAGACCGCCAAGCCCCTCCACCAATTCGCCAAGCAAAATATCCGTACCGCGGCCCGCCATGTTCGTCGCGATCGTTACCGAGCCAGACTGGCCCGCGCGCGAAATGATTTCCGCTTCTTCCGCGTGATACTTCGCATTCAGTACCTTGTGCTGGATGCCCTTCTTCTTCAGCATCTCGGACAGCTTCTCCGAGTTCTCGATGGATACCGTACCTACGAGCACCGGCTGATTGTTTTTATGGCGCTGGACGATTTCTTCGACGACCGCCTTAAACTTGCCGTTTTCGGTTTTGTAGACGACATCCGCGATGTCGTTACGGACATTTTTACGGTTCGTCGGCACTGTGATGACCTCGAGACCGTAAATTTTCTTAAACTCTTCTTCCTCTGTCTTCGCCGTACCGGTCATCCCGGACAGCTTGCGGTACATCCGGAAGTAGTTCTGGAACGTAATCGTTGCGAGCGTCATGCTCTCGTTCTGAACCTTGATCTGTTCCTTCGCTTCGATCGCTTGGTGCAAGCCGTCGCTGTAGCGGCGGCCGGCCATCAGACGGCCCGTGAATTCGTCGACGATGACGACCTCGTCTTCTTGAACCACGTAGTCCACGTCGCGTTTCATAATAACATGCGCCTTCAGCGCTTGTTGAATGTGATGGTTGAGCAGCACGTTCGCATGGTCGAACAGGTTCTCGATGCCGAACGCTTTCTCGGCTTTCTCTACCCCTGCATCGGTCAGCGTAACGGAACGCATCTTAATATCTACCGTGAAATCTTCTTCTTCCTTCAAGCGGCTTGCGAACCGGTCCGCAGCAAAATACAGCTCCGTCGATTTCGCAGCCTGACCCGAGATAATGAGCGGTGTACGGGCTTCATCCACGAGAATGGAATCCACTTCGTCAATGATGGCATAGAAAAGCGGGCGCTGTACCATTTGCTCCTTGTAGAGAACCATGTTATCGCGCAAATAGTCAAAGCCGAACTCATTGTTCGTTCCATATGTGATGTCGCATGCATAAGCTTCTTGCTTCTGCTCATGTGTGAGGCCATGCAGGTTGCATCCGACCGTTAATCCCAAAAAGGTATAGATCTGACCCATTTGCTCGCTATCGCGCGTAGCCAAGTAGTCATTGACGGTAACGACATGGACACCTTTGCCTTGCAACGCGTTCAAATAAACGGCCAGCGTTGCAACCAGTGTCTTACCTTCACCGGTTTTCATCTCGGCGATTTGCCCTTCATGCAGCACCATGCCGCCGATCAGCTGCACATCATAGTGCCGCTTGTCCAGCACGCGCTTCGATGCCTCGCGGCAGACCGCGAACGCCTCAGGAAGCAAGCTGTCGATATCTTCTCCTTTTTCAAGGCGGGCTTTAAATTCTGCCGTTTTCTCCCGAAGCCCCTCATCCGACAGCTTCGAAATTTCCGGCTCCAGGCCGTTAATTTCCTCTACGGTACGCATAAGACGCTTAATCTCACGTTCATTGGCGTCTCCGAATAATTTCTTTACAAGTCCGAGCATGGTCTTCCCCTTTCGTCTGTTACGCCTTATTGCATAAATTGTAACAGTTTGCGGCAGTTACCGCAATGTTACTCCCCTTAGGGAGAAGCTGGGATGACGCCTCAAACCCTTGGAAAGTCTGTACAATTTGTATACTGCTGAGCCTGCCGTCTCCAAGACATTCCACTTTGAGCCGTCTATTATGTCCTCTAGCAAAAAAGGACCCTGGTTTCCCAGGGCCCTGCCTCGTCTGTTTAATCCGCTTCTATTAATCCGTAGCGGCCATCGCTGCGTTTATAAACGACGTTAACTTCTTTGGTCGCGGCGTTCGCGAACATAAAGAAATTGTGTCCCACCATGTTCATTTGAAGGATCGCTTCCTCGACATCCATAGGTTTGAGCATGAAGCGTTTCGTCTTTACCAGCTCATAATCCTCTTCCTCTTCAAGCACGCGGGCCGCTGCCCCGTCTTCCTTAAACAAGGTGCGGATGCCGCTCTCCTTCCTGTATCGGTTGTTGATTTTCGTTTTATGTTTGCGAATTTGACGTTCCAGTTTGTCCACAACCAAATCAATGGAAGCGTACATGTCTTCGCTTTTCTCTTCTGCTCGCAGCATTGCGTTAGAAAGCGGAATCATGACTTCAATAACGTGCTTGCCTTTCGTTACGGACATGGTCACATTTGTTTCGGAGGTAATCGGCTCTTCAAAATACTTTTCCAGGCGGCTAAGCTTCTTCTCGACGTAGTCGCGCAAGGCGTCTGTCACTAGGATGTGTTGACCTCGAATGTTGTATTTCATGTGGCATTCCTCCTTTTACATAGTCTTATTATAACATCGTCCATAGGCGATCTCAAAGATATTTTCTGTCTTTTTTGAATTATTTAATAATTTAATAGATGAAAGGATCTGGGAAAAAGCATGTCCGCGAAAACAAGAAAAAGCCCCGGTTTCCCGGGGCTTCTGCTGATCACATTCGGTTAAGCGCGAACCATATATAATGTGGCCGCTTAACAGCGGTATGATTACAGTTTGATAACGTTTGCAGCTTGAGGACCACGTGCGCCTTCAACGATGTCGAACTCAACGGATTGGCCTTCTTCAAGAGTTTTGAAACCTTCAGCTTGGATTGCGGAGAAGTGAACAAATACGTCGCCGCCTTGCTCAGTCTCGATAAATCCATAACCTTTTTCAGCGTTGAACCATTTTACTTTACCTTGCATTCATAACATTCCCTTCATCTTCATATAGCTGCGAGATCACTAGGCGTGGCCCACAAATCGAATATACCATCCGCTTCACAATATTGTCAATAGTTTTTGTAAGCGAATACATTTTGATTTTTTTGGCTTTTGATTTAGAAAATATTTACAGACAAAAACACACCCAATCGGGTGCATTTAATGGTGCTGCTAATTCTTTTCATCGAAGAATAAACTATTATCGGTACCGTATGCTCCACTGGCGCCATAAGCGTCACGTTGAACGCGTGCCCGATTGAAATTATTCAACCCTAGCATCGCTTCGTTCTTCAATGATTCCATACGTTTCAATATGCGATCGTCAAAACCTAGGATTCGGTTCACTAGCTCCAGCTCCGACCCGTCTTTTGGATGAGTTGTGAAATAGGATTGGATTTCCTGAATGATGCGCCCTCTCCGATCCAAAAAGCTTTCTATCTGCTCCACTGTTACTTCATTAATATCTGCGATCATCTGCAACGTCAACTGCTCTAATTCACTTAACGCTTCCATGACCGTTAAGAGCTCCTCTGAGCACTCGCTACAGGTCTGGCGGCGGCAACCCATGTCTCCCGAAGCTCGGTTAAATAACCGAGTACTTCTTCAACCGGAGCAGTGTCTTTCTTAATATTTGCTTCCATTAAGCGCATTTTGAAATATTCATAGAGCTTCAGCAATCCATCGGCCAGCTCCGATTTTCGATCCAGCGTAATCTCAAATTCCGATACAATAGCTTGAACCTTAAGCAGGTTCCGGTTGGCGTCCTCGTTCTTACCGTCTTTGATTGCCATTATGGCCGCCTTCGAGAAACGAATCGCGCCATCGTAAAGCATAATCAGCAATTGCGCAGGCGAGGCGGTTTGAACGGAGTTGTCCAAGTATTTATTCATCTGTGCTTGCAGCATCATTGGTTCCTCCTATTAATTAATTCCCTGAGAAAGTATTGGCCAGGTTCTGCGATTGGGAGTTCATCCTAGAAATGGCTTGCTCCATCGCGGTGAATCTTTTATAGTAATTATTCTCCATATCGATGAGGCGGCTGTTCCATGTATCGATTTGGTTGGATATTTGGGTGAGCTGTTTCCCCATCATGCTGTCTGATTTCAAGACTGCAGAGTCGGAAAAAATTGATGTTCCCGATTTGCTCGCAATAATATCGAGAGTAACCTTCAGGTTACTGTACATTCGCTGAACAATCCCAACATCGGTTTCGTCAGCATCACCATTACCCGTCGCTGAGAACAAGGCCAACACCGCATCCGGATCGGTCTCAATGGCCTTCTTTAACTTATCTTCATCTGTTACGTATAGCTTACCGTGCTCAGCATAATTGATGGAACCGATTCCTATGGAAGATAACGTTCTGTAGTCGCTATTTCCTGTATTTACAACAGCTGACGTTACGGAACGCAAAGAGGCAATGGCTGATGAAAAAATGCTGTCATTATACAGCAATCCGCTCTTCGCTTTCGTCTCCCATTGCGTAATTTCATCCTCTTTCATGTCTTTCCGTTGATCATCCGTCAGTGGAAGAAAGTCGCGGTAACGCTTCTCTCCTACTTTATCCTGAAGCGTCTTCAATACATCATTATAATCATTAATAAAGGTCTTGATCGAATCTACTATCTTACTTGTATCCGTGCTTACACCGATGGATGTAGCAACATATTTGGTCGGATCCGCTTCCTGACCGGCCACACCGGTAAACACGCTCTTCTGCTTTAATACGATATCCATACCGTTTATCGAAAAGGAGTTGCTTTCACGCTCTGTGGAGATGCCATTGATCTCTAGCTTCGCATTTTCTGCCGGAGTATTAACAAGACCATTTAACTTAAGAATGGAACCGGCGAAATTATTAGTATCATCTGTGATCTTGATATCCGCAGTTTTTCCCGTCGCCTTCGTCGTAAGGCTAATTTGCCCTGTGAACGAATCGTAGAAGGCATTCACATTCGTTGTCTTATTAATCCGGGAGATCACATCATTGAGCGAATCCACACTGGTATCAACATCGATTTGGGTTCCATTTATTTTGAAGGAATAGTCCGTTCCGACTCCTGTTCCCGTGCCTACGATTAATGATGGATCCAACTTCGCAGTCTGATCCGAAAGCTTACTAGCCGGATCGAATACGGTTGTGTCCGGTGCGACAGGAGCGACGCGAATATCTCCGCCTGTCATCTTCGCTGATGTCGCAAGCGACATCACCTTGATAGACGTTGTCCCAATAGGGGCATCCGCTCTTGCAGTGGCAGTAAACACTTGGTTATCTCCGCTAATCGCCACCTGCTTAGCTGCAAGGGTTTTCTCTGACTTGAAGTTAAAAACTTTATTATTTCGGAAATCAAGTAATTTCTTGTTTATATCCTTATAGATGTCACGCTGCCATTCGACAGTTTGCTTTTGCTGCTTCAGCTTGTCTGCCGGCACCTTCGCCGCTGTCATTAACTGCTTGACAATGCTGTCGATGTCCAAGCCCGAGGCCATTCCATTAATCCTTAATACCATTGCCACACCACCCTTTTACTAGCCATTATCTCCGCTCATCAATCCATATGCCTGCTTTTTCGCACATCGCTGCTACAAGATCTAAAATTTTCTCTGGTGGAACTTCACGAATCAGTTTGCCCGTTTCCTTTTCGACGACTTTAACCATGATTTGCTTTGTCTTCTCATGAATGGAAAATTCACAAGAAGTCGCCACGCCCATAACCGCTTTGTTCGCTTTCTCAATCGCTTTAATCAATATTTCTTCACCTAAGGGTACCTTCACACCATTGTTTTCCGCTTGCTTCAATTCCCTTTCATTTTTAAGCCCTGGTGAATTACTCTTCTGCTGATCCGATAAGCCTTGTCGATCGCTACCTGCATTGGGTACAGAGCTACTCATTGGCACATTACTGATTGGCAGATTCATATTCATAGTGCTTTCCTCCCGATGATATGCTACTACTTATATCGGTGTCATATGAGCAATGATGTATAGAGCCTATTGAAAAAAATGTGTTTCCTTTCAGCCTTACCCTTGCTCGTTGGCCGAAACTTGCTCCACTTCCTCCAAATCCACTCCCTTCAAGCTCACGATGTCTACCCGCTTTGCAGGCTGAAAACTTTTCATCTCTATCGACTCCTCCGAAACAGTTTTGTTTGACTCATACTTTTCGTCTCCCAAAAACAGAAACTGCCCCAATCCTTTTTCAGGATTGAGGCAGCCCAACTTTCGTTCCAATCTGCACGTTCCTTCAAAAATCGTTCAGATTCATCGTCAAGAGTTTCTTCAATTGAGTTGTTCGTACGCCTATGTCCTCAGCTTTCATCATGTATATCTTGAAAATCGCGAAACCGCCTAACTGGACTCGCTCCACGCACTCCGGCCAACCCAGATCACTCAGCAAATAGTCGTCCTGCTCAAAGCAGACTTGGCGGTCATATCCTTCCAGGTTGAACTCCGACAAATGTTGCAAACATCATATGAATGTATGCTCTACATTGTGATGTATCTTTTATTTTGTTTCGTTTCGATCTCAAGCAAAAAAGACCCTAGAAGGTCTAGGATCTCTTTGTCGCTCGTCAAGATTAACGAAGCAATTGCAGAACACCTTGCGGCTGTTGGTTCGCTTGAGCAAGCATCGCTTGAGCAGCTTGAGCAAGGATGGAGTTCTTGGTTTGCTCCATCATTTCCTTCGCCATGTCTACATCACGAACGCGAGATTCTGCAGCAGTCAGGTTTTCTGAAGATGTATTCAGATTATTAATAGTATGGTCTAGACGGTTTTGCCACGCACCTAATTGGGAGCGTTGAGCTGATACTTGTTTAATAGCTTGATCGACAGCTTTGATATTTTCGGTGAATGATTGATTAGTTACATTAACTAAGCCAACACTTGTTACGTTAGCATTACCTGTACCTGTACCAACAGCAGTTGAACTCATATCATTAATAGAAATATCAAGTGTTGTATTTTGGTTTGCACCAATCTGAAAACTTAGTTGGTTACCTGAAGTAGTAATGGTTTTGGTAGTTAATGATGCACCTCCAAAACCGGCAGTTAAGTCTGCATTTGAAGCAAAAGACATTTTAAGCCCCAGCTTATCGAAATTCAAAGTAGATCCTGCAGTAACAGAATCAGGGTCTTGTGTTAATACCTGCGTAGTGGTTCCATCACTCACCGCGACACTAGTGTTAGCTACAAGAGTAAATGTTAATGTTGCACCTGATTTTACTCCTGAAACATCAAGGGAAATACCTTTAGCCGTAAAATCTGAGATCAACGCCGTTCCATTCGCAGCTTTAGTTCCGATGTTTCCATTTAATAATGTTTTTGTATTAAATTCTGTTTTGGATGCTATTCTATCAATTTCAGCAACTGATTCAGAAATTTCCTTTTGAATTTCAGTTAAATCATCTGCAGTATTTGTACCATTGTTCGATTGAACCGTAAGTTCACGCATACGCTGAAGAATTGAGTGTGTCTCATTAAGTGCGCCCTCAGCTGTTTGAATCAACGAAATACCATCTTGAGCATTTCGGGAGGCTTGATCTAGACCACGGATCTGACCACGCATTTTCTCGGAAATGGCAAGACCTGCAGCATCGTCACCAGCGCGGTTGATACGAAGACCGGAAGACAGACGCTCAATGTTCTTGCTTTGGTTTGCAGTGTTAGCAGACAACTGACGGTGAGTGTTAAGTGCTCCAATGTTGTGATTAATTCTCATTTTTTCTTCCTCCTTGAAGTTGGTATGCCCCCACATCCTTGTGGAGACTTATGCTGTTTCGCGATCAGGTCGGCCGCCAGGCTTTGAAACAGCGCTTATTTTTTATATCGGCGGACCTATTGCAATTCTTTATAGCAATTTCCTCAAAACTCAAAAAATGATGTCCAGCGCGACAACATCAGAGATATAAAAAAATCCCAATGCCATATGCATTGGGAGCGTTGTTAGGTTTTCTTGGGACTAGACCATTTTTTCAGTTCCGCTACATTAAGCTGCCCCTGCAAGGCTTGTCTATTGCTTTCTTGTACGGCATCATACACTTCTTTACGAAGGATATTCACATCGCTTGGCGCTTTGATTCCTATCTTCACTTGATCCCCATCAATTGCAGAGATAACAATCTCAATATTGTTGTTTAACAATATCGACTGGCCTTTTTTACGGCTCAATATTAACATGACGATTCACCGCTTTCCAATTGAACGACGTTGAAGAGCGGTTCCTTCGTGCTGTATGTGCTGGAGGGGGGAAGTACATATTGCTTGCCTTGCCCGTTCCTGGTATTCAATATTATAGGCGCAAGCAAGTTTACAGTGGAATTCGTGAACGGCTCAGTGGTTGTTACAATAGTAAGGACGCTTACATCTTCAGAGGCTTCGATATCGAGCAGCTTCCTATCTTTCTCCTCAATATCAATCGAATAGTCGGTCTCAAAGGCAAACGGCGTTATGACCAGAAATCCTACATAGTCGTGATCCAGACTTTGCAAGTAAGCGAAACTCGGATTTTCCTCCACTACCTGTATGGAAAACTCATTGCAATCCTCAAAACCAAGAATGCTGCCATTCAATTGAAAAATCCTGCCTTGTAAGAAATTGAGCATGGAAAACACTCTCCTCCAACAGATAATGCTATAGCCAGCGCTATAGCATTTCGTATGATTATATGTATTTATCGTATTCGCTCACGCGGATTTCAACGGAGTTCTTTTGCTTTAAATAGACTTCCACCGAACCCGGATGATATTGAATCTCCGGTTTATGGGCCGTGTACTCAATCAAAGGAAGCTGCGGTTCAATATTGATGATAGGTGCATGGGCACGATAATGCAACCTTACATGATCTACGGAAGCTTCTCCAACGTACTGAATGGGATTCTTACGCTGAAAGGCATCGCGGGCAAGCTCTGCAAACGCATTGTTCGGATTGGTGATTTGCGCCATCCGGTTGCCGTCTTCTACGATCTTCGCAATGGCTTGAAGCGCAATGCTTTTACATTGACTGTAGATCGAATTTAACCACTCTAAATTTGACCCCATACCAAGTGCTGCCCAAGCTTCGGATGAATCAATTTCAAGCTCGCCACGGGAGGATTCGATTTCCATCTTGGCCTGTGGCTGCTGGATAGACAACTCACCGGGCGGAGATTGAATGTCCAGGCTCGCTGCTTGTGTCTGAATGCCAATCTTAGCATAGGTTTGATGAATCGATAAGCGCGGTAGTTCCAAAGGGCTCCCCCCAATTGGATTATCTTAAATAATCCAATAAGCTTGGCTGAATGATTTTGGCTCCGACGGATAGAGAAGCTTGATACACGTTTTGATCCTCTTGCAGCTTCGTAATCGTTTCTGCCATGTCGGCATCCTCGATCTTGGAATTCAGCTCCGTCATGTTCACATTCAAATCTTTTATTCGAGCATCCATGAGATCGATCCGATTGCTCCTTGCGCCTACTTCCGCACGAACATTCAGTATTTTATCCATTCTTGTGGTTAATTGTCCTAATAATGCCCCAGCCTGTGATTGATCTCCTGCCGAGAATGCCTTCTGCAATCCGCTTAATACCGTGAAAAGATTATCAGGCGTTGTAGCGGCAGCCGGCGGCGCAGGGTTAGCGCTTCCAAATACCGCTTCACCCGTCACATTAATCGGAATTGTAACACCTGCGGCAAATTGATAAAGAATGGCTTGATTATCTGCTTGTTCAGTTGCTGCTCCAGCCACTGTATAAGGGTCTTTATCGGTCATTTGTCCATTGAAAATGGACTTGCCGTTAAGCCTGTCATTGCCGATTGCTACGGCTTGCTCGTAAAGCTGTCCCATCTCTTCGGCAATCGCATCTAATGCGGTTTGAGGATTCGTACCATTTGTCCCTTGAACAGTCAGTTCATTGGCGCGCTGCAGGATGTCCGTCAATTGCGATAATACGGTATCCGTATGATCTACGAAAGATTTGGCCGTATCTATGTTTCTCTGATATTGTTCATTTATAGAAATTTCGCTGCGGTACCGCAAGGCGTAGGTAATACCAACCGGGTCATCGGAGGGAGCGTTTATTTTCTTTCCCGTTGCGAGCATCGTTTGATGCTTATCCATGCGGCTTAAGTTATTATTCACATTTCTGAGCAGCTGCGCATGCATCATGCTTTGCGTGATTCTTAATGACAACTTCATCCCCACCTATCTTGGATTACCGTCCTACAGTGCCCGTTCCATTTATTAGCTTTTCCAAAATTTCATCATACGCAGTCATAAATCGAGCTGCTGCGCTGTAGGCATGCTGGAACTTAATCATATTGGACATTTCTTCATCAATGGAAACTCCGCTGACAGCTTGGCGGCTGGCATCTACTTGCTCGACAAGCACTTGTTGATTATATAGCTGACGCTGTGCCTCTTGCCCTTGAACCCCTAACTGCCCGACAATGGATCTAAAATAATCGTCGATGCTGCCGCTTGTAATACCATTTCCTGTTGTTGAAAAGGCAAATGATGTGTCTTTGAGGTTTGCCATTAATGCGGCAAGCGTATTGTTGCCTTTGACCGCTGTTTCGTTATTTCCTGTTCCGGTTGTGCGCAACGACGTTGCAATTAAACTCGCATCTGCTGCAATATCGGGATTTAATCGGATGCTGCCGGCCGTAATATCGCCCGATGCTGCTGTGAAGAAGTCTTCTCCCGATTTGGCAGGAGTGCCGAAGGTATAGCCTAATTTGTGCAAGCCGTTAAGTCCATTCACAATAACGACGGTATCCTGTGTTAGCAATCGATTGGAGCCGGCGAAGGATATGTCGCCATCCGGCGTTTTGACCGTTGTCCCCTCAGGCATAACCGATCCGGCGGGAATGGTAATCGTAATTTCACCGTTTGCGATCGTATTTGCCAGCACGTCCAGCTGATTTTGATAACTGGCTACATATTTTTGTTTTGAAACGAACATGCCGAACACTTCGCCGCTATTTAAATCTCCGGTTCCATCGCCGCTGCCAAAAGCCGTGGTAAGGGCATCTACTGACGTCGGCGCAGAGGTTCCTCCCGTTACTAGATTGACCCCACCCATTGAAATATCATAGCCCGCGGACGTATTAACCACGCTAATATTCACAATTTTAGATAAATTATCCGTTAACAGATCTCGCTGATCTCGCAGATCGTTAGCGTTGTTCCCTAATCCTTCAACCCGCGAGATCTCTGTATTTAAATTGGAAATGGTTGTTACGATCGAGTTGATTTCATTTACTTTGACTTGAATATTATTAGCTAAGTCCGTGCTTAAGTCGCTTAACTGTTTACTGGTTTGATTAAAGGCGTCCGTTAATGCAATCGCATTCTCGCGTACGATCTTCCGTCCCGTTATATTCTCCGGATCCTTGCTTAAATCAGACCACGATTTCCAAAAGTTATCCAGTACCGTGCGGATACCTGTATCGGAAGGCTCGTTTACGATGCTCTCCAGCTTATTCAGCGTGTCCGCTTGAATTTCCCAACCGCCCAGTGCCTTGTTCTCGTTGCGGAATTGATCATCCAGAAAAGCTTGACGAACGCGAGTAATGGATGCAAATTCTACCCCTGTTCCTAATTGACCCGCCGCATTGGATCTGTTCAAGCCCGGGTACTCCATCGGTCTCGATGCCGTCATGCCGACGACTTGTCTGGAATAGCCTGCCGTATTCGCATTTGAGATATTATGGCCGGTCGTGTTTAAAGCAGCCGTTTGCGTAAATAGGCTCCTCTTGGCCGTTTCAATTCCATGAAAAGTAGAACTCATAACAGGGGGTCCTCCCTATCCTCTTGTATCAAATAATCGATTGCGCGCATTTCCATATCCAAGGCTGAGAGGATGCTGATAGGTAATATCGTCGATTGGCTTCTCTACCATCAAATCAATCGAGTAATCTATGAATTTCAATGATTGCTCGATAAGCTGTTGGTTAAGCTGGTTAACCTTCTGCAGCTCGTCAAGCAACCCGGTAAGTTCCGTATGTACAATCGTCAATCGTATCTTATCTTGAGGCGAAGTAACCGTCCGTATCATTTCGCTGATCTTGCCGCCCTTATAGCGGAGCATGTTTAAACTCGTAAAATATTGCCCCGAAAGCCGCATGCGCTGCTGCTCCAGTTCCTCTGCCGTCTTGAGCAGTTTCCGCTCCTTCTGGATGGCAGCATTCAGCCGATCCACTTGGTTATGGACAAGATACGGCGTTTTCTCTTTGGCCAGCGCAAGCAATTGGCTGTAGACGTCAGCCTGCTGCTCAAGCGTCGCAATAATCGTTACGACGATCATTTGGGTTCACCTGACTTGTCGTTGTTATTAAGAAAGGGCAGCAATTTCTCCGCGATTTTCCCGGACTCTACATGGTAGGTCCCGGAGCTTACGGATTTTTTCAGATCATCAATCCGCTTGGCACGGTCAGCGCTGTTTACCCGGCTGGAAGAAAGCATCTCCTGCGCCTCGGCCGATATTTGCACCTCGTCGGTTTTCCGTTTGCGGTCCGTCGCCCCCGTCGGCTGCTGCTCGCTTTGCTTCTGATATGGATTCACTGCGTTAATCCGGTGCGATTGATTTATCTTCATCAGAAATCCCTCCAACAATTGAAAAAGCCGATAACTCCGCATAAGAGTATTATCGGCAAGTGCATGTAATTATTTATAGATTTCGTAATTTAGACGGATTTCAGTCCCGCCCGCGCTCCAGATTGCGGTATGCGGAAGCGGCGGTGGTCGGCGCTTTGTCTTCGTTTTTAGGAGCTGTGTCGGCTTGCGCTTGCTTGGTGGCTTTATAGATTTCCTTGAGCAGTTTGGCTCGGCAGCTTTCGCATTTCGTATTGTCCCGTATAAGAATGCCGCACATTTCGCATGGGTACATCAGGTTTGGCGCACCGACGAGCGAAATCCGGCCTTCGCGAATGAATTTCGTAATTTGCTTTATCGAAACGCCGGTCGCATCCGAAAGCTCGGTAATGATGGCGCCTTTATGTTTACGAAGATAGTCCGAGCATAGCGTATATTCATTATCGATTTCTTTGATGCAGGCCGGGCAAACGTCGCGGAAGTTTTTGGCGAACAATTTCCCGCAGCGAGGGCAATTTCCAAGATTCATCTTGCACCGTTCCCTTCGGTCAGGCCGTTTTTTGACTCCATATTAACTCATATATGGACAAAATTCACCATTTTTTTGAGATAGAGCATTAAGAGCGGGCTAGAGTAAGAATGTAAATCCGGACGGGCAGTGCCGGAGCCAATGACTTCAAGGCTTCGGCAAGGGCCTGCGCGCAAGAGTTTGCCGTACTGCCGGTTGTATAAATATCATCGATTATTAGCAGTCTGAGCGTTTTTAAGCCGCTAGAGTTGAATGAGTCCAGCATTGCGGCAGCTGCGTGCAAATCGGCTGCGAAAAGCTGTTCGGTGTCCCGAAGGCGAGCGCCTCTTGTTTTGAAGCTTTGCTTGTCGCTGTGGCGAGTACGATGCAGGATGTCGTATAACGCAAGCCGCTCGCTGCCGGCTAGATAGGATCCGAGCTGTTCGGCTTGGTTAAAACCGCGCTCAAGCAGCCGCTCCTCGCTGACGGGAACCGGGATGAGCCCGTGGATTTGAACTTGTTCTTGGCTGGTGAGAGATAGTTCTGCGATCATGCCCCGATAAGCCATGGCCATCATCTCGCCTAGCAGCGGGAGTAAGCCCTCGTTCCCCCGGTATTTATAGAGTGCGAGCCATTGCCGAATGACGGGATCGTAGCGAACGGCTGAACGGTTACAGACAAAAGCAGTGCCGGTACGGCGGATACAATCCGGACACCATTCCGGTCGGCCGCATACAGGGCAAAACATTTGCGTAATCCACGGAATTTTCCCGTAACAGCGCCCGCACAGCTGCGGAAACCGGTCATGGCGCGGCGTTTTGCCGTCTCGGCTGCCGCAGACGGCGCAGGAAGGAGATTGAGGCTGCAGCAAGATAGCAGAAGACGAAAAGGTTTGCTGGGTGAACTTTTGAAGCCTGCGCCAGAGGGATGATGAAGAGGACATGGGCTTATCGTACCTTTCAATGATTTAGATACCCATTGCGGCGGGCGATCCGGTTCATGCTTCTGATCTGCCGGATAGCCGACTGCTGGGAATGCGTGCGAGCTGACCCGTAAAAATAAACAAGCCCTGCCGGGTCGTCCTTCGACCTTCCGGCTCGGCCCGCCATCTGAATGAGCGATGCGTCATCGAACAGCTTGCCGTCGGCATCCAAAATAAACACATCGCTCATCGGTACGGTGACGCCCCGCTCGAGAATGGTCGTCGTCACGAGCAAGCGGATGCCGCGGTCCCGGAACCGGATTACTTTCCGAGCGCGGTCAGGGTCTTTCGATGACGTCCCGTCAATCGCGATACCGGGAAAAGCCCGTCTCAGCCGTTCGACTAGCGGATCGACATCGCGAATTTGCTGAACAAAGACAAAGAGCTGAGCGCCACGGTCCAAGGAATGCCGGAGCCTCTTCAAGAGGTCACCGGGAAGGCCGGGCTTGTCCAGCATTTTGCGGACGGATGGAATTTGGCGCTGCACCGGGACCGGGAGCGAATGACGATGAAAGCGAACCGGCACCCGCACATGCGCAAGCCGGCCTAGTGCCGCTGCCCGCCTTAGCTCGGCGGGAGGCGTTGCGGACAGCAGGATATTGACGCCTTCCGGCTTGCAGACCTTGTCTGCGGCAAACTGCAGCATGGCGTCGTTATGATAAGGAAACGCATCGATCTCATCGATCACGACGAGGTCGAAGCCCCGATGAAACCGGAACAACTGATGCGTGGTCGCCAGCGTAATGTCGCCTTGCTCCCAGCGCTGCTCGCTGCCGCCATAGAGGGTGACGACGGCCGCTTTCGGAAAAGCCCGCCGGATTCGCGGGTCCAGCTCCAGCACGACGTCCCTGCGCGGCGTAGCGATCAGCGCCCTTCCTCCGCGCTGCAGACATGCCTCGATCAGCGGGAAAATCATTTCGGTTTTGCCCGCTCCGGTGACTGCCCAAAACAGAAACCTGCGAGGGATGGTTGTTCGGCCAGGGCCGGCCGCCATGAAGCCGAGTGCGGCTGCCGTTGCCGCGGCTTGAGCCGGACTGAGGCCCCACGATGGGGCCGGCTCGCTTGGCGCAGGGGAGCTTGCCGCGCGCGTGGCGCCGGCGGCTGCGCCGCTGCTCGGCATGCCGAGGATGAGCAGGCCGCATTCGCGGCTGCGGCCCATCGTGAGGCATGCCTCGCAGTACGCGCATGCGCTGCCGCACGCGGCGCATGCCGTTCGGCGCATGCGCGCCGTGCCGCTGCCGCAGCGCTGGCAGCGGAGCCGCGGGCGCGGCCTCGCGCCTAGCCGACGCAGCCACCGCAGCAGCCGTGGCTGCGGCTCCGGGGCGACCGCGCCGCCAAGGCGCAGCCGGCCGAGCAGCGCGGCCAGCTGGAGCGCGGGTGCCACCGCGCTCCAAGCCGCCGCAGCACCGGCCGGCCCGGCCGCACCCGCGGCCTCGAGCAGGGCGAGCGCTTCGCTGCTGAGCAGCGCTCGTCCCTGCAGCAGCGAAGCGGCGCGATGAGCACGCGCCGCCAGCACATGCGCTTCCTCGCACAGCTCGGAAGCGCGATATACCTGCTGCGCCCGGCCCAAAGCAGCCCAACCACGCCTATCACGCCCTTCAAGCCCCTCACGCCTTTCACCCGCCTCGCTCCCTTCACGTCCCTCACGCTCCGCCACCACCCCAAGGACCAAACGCCTCAAGGCCTCGCCAATCTCCTCTGCATCGCCAGGCCAGCGTTCAGCAACCCGCTCCGCTAACCCCAGCGGCAGCGGCTCTGACCAAGCGATTACAACAGGTACATCCGGCGTCGCCTTCCCGTCCGAAACGGAGCAACCCATTACCCGCTTCGCCTCCTGCCGAAAATCCCGATCAAGCCAGTACGCCCAGTCGACCTCGGGCGCAATCGACCATATTGCCCGCGATCGGCTCCCCGACTGAACCACATACAGTAACACGCGCATACGCAAACCGCCTTTCCGCCACCGCTCAATCGCGGCTTCAACTACAAAAACCCAACAAAAAAAGCACACCGCGCAACCTGCCGCCGGCAGATCATACGGGTGTGCTTCACTCGTTTATGAACAGTTCGATTATACCTCGCCCAACTCCATTTTACAATTACTTCCACTCTTTGGTTGCGCTCAACACCACATCATCCAGCCGTCTAGAACGGCAGCTTCGACAAATCATCCGGGTTTTGCAAATCGACCAGCACCGTGTGGTCCTTCACCGAAACAATGCCTTCTGCTTGAAGCATCCACAGCAGATTCGTCGGATCAAGCTTCTTTGACTTTCCCGAACGCGCTGAGGGGCGCCTTTCTCCTGACTTCCACAGCTTCGCGCGAAAGCGATGCCATTTTGTGGGACTGCTCTCAGATGGTCCGTGTGCATGAACTTTTCTGCTTAAGCCGCCCGCGTCTTCCTTTTGTCCTTCTTGCCCGTTAATGTGCCCTTCCAAGCCTTTACCGCTCTGTCCTCCCGCCGCTTCATGAGCTTTGACCGAAGCCGGTCTGCTCAGCGTTTCCGGCAAGCGGCTTTGCTCATTTGGCGTGGCAGAGGAGTGAAAATGGACATCCATTCCGTGTCTAGCAAAGCACCGCGCAATACTCATCGTTTCATCCTCTGAGCCGCGGTCCACGACAGTCACTTTCACTTCTGTGCCCGTAAAATGAGAAAAGCGCCGAAGCGAGCGCATATACCATTCCATCTGGAGCTGATGGTTACCGGCGACCAGGACGTAATGCTTCACAAGACGCTCCCTCCGCCAGGTTAGGGCGGATACGGCATGCACGGCAGCCGCAGCCAAGGCGTAACAACCGAAGATCCAAAATAGGACTGGAATCAAGGCAGCCACCTCCTTTTTTGTGACATCATATGCCGTAAAGCGCCCAGGGGTGACGGACATTCACGGACAAGTCGCAAAATTGGTGCATCCGCACAAAAAAAAGCCTTGCTCCAACGGAGCAAAGCTTATTTAAATATCCGTCTACAATACCATTCGCCAGCCTGCCGGCAGCTTCCGGTCATGAGGCATAAATCCGCGAACGCTCTGCGTCAGCTCGACCTTCTTCTCGCTCGGCAGCACAACCGTGAGCTGGCAAGATGGCGACGAGGCCGCAAAAGCTCCCGGTCCCTGCTCCACCGGCTGCTTGACCGTCACATACAAAGCATCGCCCGCCATATGCGTGTCAACCAAATCCAGCAAGGCAGGCGCTTTCTCATCCCGTCCGATGTCATAGCGGCACGCGCCGAATGCTTGCACCTGGTTCGATCCGCTGCTGTCCGCATCGATCAGCAGCGAGCCGTTCCAATAGTTCTCGCCTTGCACGACAATCCGCTTCACGGCCGCGCCGACCTCCTCCGAAACTTGCGCCGCCTCCACGCGCACTTCCTTCGAACCGATCGCGCCGCGGATCTCGTCCATGAGCCCCGTAGCGCTGACGGACGTGAAGATGAGACAGCAGCCGCCCAGCAGCGCAACGATAATGATGCTGAACAGATCGTAACGCAGCACAGGCTGCTCCGTTTTGCTTCGCCATAAATAAATGACGATTTCAACGCCAATCAGAACAAAAAGCAGCGGCCACCACACCATGCCTTGATCCAGCCAGCTAATGCCGCCAAACTGCACGGCAAGCAGCAGAACGCCCATCGCGATCAGCGCCGTTCCCATTGACCATGTCCCGACACGCCACTGTCTCATTCCGGCTTCACCGCCTTTTTGTTTCCGGACAGCAGCTTAATACCCGCTCCGATCAGGAGCAGCGCCGTCAGGCCGGTTTTGAAATAATAACGGATTTCATAAGTCAATTGCCAATCAGCCCATATCCGCTGTACATATTCGAGCAGCAGCCGGTCTGCGATATAGTAGAGTCCCAGAGCGACCAGTCCAATGCCGAGCCACTTCTGCCGGTGAATCAGCCAATCGACGATCGGTACATCCTCCAGCTGGCCGTCTCCGTTATTCAGGCGCGACTGCTGCTGCAGCGCATCGAAGAACGAGAAGCACCACAGAAGCGGCACCATGAACAGAAAAAGCGACAGCTGCAGGACGTCCAGCAGATAGATCGAGAGCAGAAAGCCGGCCATGAGCTGAAGCCCTCTTTTTTGCAAGCCCAGATACATATGCCCTGCTCCGGGAAGGATCGACAACACCGTGGAGAGCCATTTGCTGCGCTTGCCGCCTTGGCGGTGATCCTCCCAATCGTCGAGAATCGAGCGGTCATGCAGCGTTTCGCCGGCCTGCTTCAACCCCACATGGCGAATCGCATCGAACATGCCGAAGAGCCAAATAATCGGCAGCGCCAGCAGGAAGGTCAGAAAGCCAGGCTGATCCGCAAGCACCGCAACGAAGATGATCATCGCAAGCAGACCGAAGAACCCGATCATCAGATTAAGCCCCCGCTGCATCAGTCCGAGCTGCAGATGCCCCAGGCCCGGAATAAAAGACAGCAGAATCGTGTAAAACCGTTCGCTGGAATGATTCTGAGTCTCTTGCGGCACGGCGGTAGTCCGATACTCCGGCAGGTCCAGCGGCTGCGGGCCATAGACGACTTGGCCTAAAGCAGGCGCCGGAATATGAATCTCCTTCGCACCGCTGTGCCGAATCAGATAAATGATCAAATCCAGCATATTAATCGCCCACGTAGCGAAAGTGAAGAACATAAACAGGACAAAACCCTCTTCACTATCGCTAGACCCCGCTATTACCGCGACAATAAAAAAGAAACAGAATAAAAACAAATACAAGAACCCGCGCCAGCCACGCCCGGCTTTAAAATGTCCGGCTCCCGGCAGAAAGCCCAAGAACAGCGTTGCCACTGGACTTTTAACCATACCATCATCTCGCTTTCCGTTATATTGCGCCATCTATTTATTCGGCTTCTCGACAATGGCGTCGATTACCGCAGCGGTCCGCTCCATAATGGAGGTCGTAACCGATTCTCTCTTGCTGACTTGATGCTCCTCCCAATGCTGCGGCTGCTCGGCTATGCGCTGAAATACCCCAGTCGACATCAGCACGAGCATCACGCTTACCGCAATCAGATAATGGATCATCGTTTGCTTGCGGCTGCTTCGTTTTACCGGCTTCCGGCGCGCTGCTGCGTTGTCCGTAGGAGGAGACATTTGGCCGTCCTCGTTCGGTCCTGCGGCCATTTCAAATGGCTCCAGCTCGGCAATAGCCGCCATAACGCGCGCCGTAACGGCGTCCGCCGCATCGCCGCCAAGCGGCTCGATCTCTTCCACGCCCATCAGAAGCTCCATATACCGCTCCAGACAGCCGCCGCAAGCCGCCAAATGCTCTTCGGCCTCCAGCCGCTCCGTTTCGCCAAGCATCCCTTGCGCGTACATGCGCCAGAACCTCTCGTCCCGATGATTCATTCCAAATCCTCCTCCTTCCAATGCTTGCGCATCCATTGTCTCGCCCGGTAAAGCTTCGACTCCACGCTCTTCACCTGCAGCTGCTCCAGCTCGGCAATTTCCTTATGCGGCCGTTCCTCGAGAAAATAAGAACGAACGACGCGGCGATACCCCTCCGGAAGGGTACTGACCATCGCGCGCACGCGCCGAATGCGGTCCCGCCTGAGCGCCACGATTTCCGCCGGCGGCGCATGGCCCGCTGCAGCTTCCGCCGGCCCCTTTGCTCCTTGCCGCTCGGCGCTTGCCGCCGCTTTGCTCCATGTCTGCGCCGCCGCTTCGCCCTGGGACAATGCCTCTTGGCCGGCGCGCTGCAGCAGCGCCTCCTTACGGGTATTGCGCCTTCGGCAGTCGATTGCGAGATTCATGGCTATGCGTGCTGCCCATGTTTTGAAGCCTTCGCCGCGGTAGCTCGGAAGGGAGAGATAAATCCGCACGAACGTCTCCTGCAGCGTATCCTCCGCATCGCCCGAATCGCGCAGCACGCTCCAGATAAGCCGGTACAGTTCATCCCGGTACAGCGCAACCAGTTCCCCGTACGCCTCGCGATTTCCTTGTTTAATCTGTGTAATTAACGCTTCGTCCCGAATCTCTCTCCCTCCCCTCTACTTACTAGACGCTTCTGCCCCCGCTTACCCCTGCACTAAGCGAATCATTTTTTTATCTTGTCCAATCGTACCATAGCAAGCCAACTAAAAAAGAAGCTTCTGCAACAAAGCAGAAGCTTCTCTCGTCAATATGTATATTAAAGCGTAACCCAACCGAATTTAATGGAATTAATAACGGCCTGCGTGCGGTCATCCACTTCCATCTTCTGCAATATGCTGCTGACATGGTTTTTGACCGTTTTCTCGCTAATAAACAGGAATTCGCCGATCATCTTGTTGCTCTTGCCTTCGGCCATCAGACGGAGCACCTCCGCCTCGCGGCGCGTGAGCGGATTGTTCTCGCTCGGGATGAACTTGACGCCGGCTTCGCGCGTTGCCGCCGCACCGGAGGTTGCGCCAATTTCATCAAGATATGTCATGCGGCGAAGCTGATTGATCAGCTTGCCCGTTACTTTCGGATGTATGTAAGCGTACCCGTTTACGACCGAACGAATCGCATTCGCGAGCGCCTCTGCTTCCATGTCCTTCAGCAGGTAGCCGCTTGCCCCTTTGCGGAGCGTTTCGAATACGTAGCTCTCATCGTCATGAATGGATAGAATAATGACTTTGACTTCCGGGAAAATATCGCGCAGACGTTCCGTCGCCACGACGCCGTTCTCAACCGGCATATTAATATCCATAAGGACGATTTCCGGCTTGTTCTCGTTGCAGAATTCAAGCACCTGAATACCGTCGTTGCACTCTCCGATGACTTCCAGATCATCTTCCATATTCAGAATCCTCTTCAGGCCTTCGCGAAACAGCTGATGATCGTCGGCGATTAATACTCTTATCTTTCGTTTGCCGTTAGCAGTTTTTGTTTCCATCGTCAATTACTCCTTTCGTAGTTCCGCAGTAATGGGAATATGAATGGTTAATTTCGTGCCTTGACCGATCGCTGATTCGATCTCCATCCTTCCTTCGAGCAGCTCCACGCGTTCCCGCATTCCAATGAGGCCAAAGTGCGTGCTGTTTTTAACGCGGGCTTCCATTTGATCCACATGAAAACCGACACCGTTATCTTTTACGACGATCTTGACCATTTGGGCTTGATAGGTAAGTTCCAATATAACAAAGGTTGGATCGGCATGTTTAAACGCATTGCTGAACGCTTCCTGGACCATCCGGTATATGCCGGCCTCCATGGCCGATGGCAGCCGGAACTCCTTGCCGACGGTTTCGAACATCGCCCGGATTTTGCTTTTCTCTTCAAAATCCTGAATATATTTACGCAGGGTAGGTACAAGTCCCAAATCATCCAATGCCATTGGTCGCAGATTGAAAATGATTTTGCGGATTTCCTCGATCCCGGATCGCACCTGACTCTTTAGATCTACTAATTCTTCTTGCACAATTTGAAATTCCTGCTTCACGAGCATTCTTTCCGCGATTTCCGTCCTTAGCACTAAATTCGCTAGGGACTGAGCAGGACCGTCGTGAATCTCTCTAGCGATCCGTTTGCGCTCTTCTTCCTGGGCCAAAATAATTTTCAAGCCGATTTGCTGCCTGTTCTTGGCCGATTCCAAAATGCGGGTCACCTGGTTTAAATCTCCTGCGAGGTACTCTAGCACGACGTTGATTTGCGAGGCGATCGATTCCGCTCGATCGATCGATTTCTCCACATTCCGCACCCGCTTCTGCAAATCATCCCGGCGGGCTTTCAAATACGTCTCTTTCTCCCGGAAAACCATGAGATCGAGCTGCAGCTGCGTCGCTTTTTCGTAAGCCGCTTTAATGTCCTCTTCCTTGTAGCGGACAAAATCGCGGCTTACTTCCGTTAAGCGGATCCGCGCCCGGCGGTAATCCAGCTCCAGCTTATCGACTTTATCGATAATCGCCGCAGCTTCAGCAAGCACTTGGTTGAGTTCCTGACCGAGAGAGAACATTTCTTTTCGCGCGGACTCGCAAATCTCAAAGATTTGATATTTGCTGTCCTCCATCACCGAAACCGCGTTCTTGATCACGCGATCGATGTCGTTTATGCGATAATCCACGATACCTCGGCCCACTTTCTGCAAGTTATACTGAACCTATCATATCACATAACCGGCCCTAGGCGACTATCTCATTGAACGGTAATCGTGCCCAATTTCCCATTCCAGTTGACTTGTAGGCCTAATTGTTCAGAAACGAGCCGAATCGGAACTAACGTACGGCCGCTTCTCGTAATCGGCGCAACCTCGGATTGCTTCCGAACGCCGGTCAACAAGAAGTCCTTCCGCCCCACCCACATTTCCAGCAGCTTGTCGCCGCGCAGCACGGAAACGCGTTTCATTGTAGGCTCCCAGCCGATCTGCGCGCCCATCGCTTCCGTTACGAAACGAAGAGGCAGGTACGTCGTACCGTTCAGCAGCAGCGGTGTAACATCCATCTTGTAAAGCTGTCCATCTACCTTGGCCGACTTGGAGCCGATTTTCAGCTCGATCGTCGGACGTTTCGGTTCGGCAATCACAGCCGGATACTGGAACGAAATGTTATCCCAAGCGAGCAGGCCGGTTAGCGCACGCTCATCCTGGCCGTCCTCCAGGGAGGCAACATACAGCCGTTTCAGCTTCACCGGGTAAGCCATTTTATCAGCAGGCAGATTGACCTTAATCTGCTTCCAGCCGACCCAATCCACCTGCTTCGCCAGCGTCACCAGATGGGCAGCGCCTTTGCTGTCGATGAATTCGGCGCGGACCCAGTTCAAGCTGCCGTCACCCATCACATCGACATTCATTGCCGAAGGATTGCCTTCCACCTGGCGGCCGGTGCCGTTCAGTACCGCATAAGCCGCCTTCGTGCCGGATCCTCCGGTAAAATCATACTGCAATTGCAGGACATTCGTTGTATTCTCGCCCGGTAGTCCCGAGGCTACGGTAGATGTTCCTACTACACCATTCGTACCTTGGAACGAAATTGGGTAGGTATTCCCAGAAAAATCTTCAAATTTTTTGTCGGATCCGGCTGCTAGTGCCGCCATGGAGGAAAATCCATCATAACGGGCAATGAGATAGCCCGCTTGCGCAGAAGGATTCACGGCTCCGATGGTCAGCGTGTCTCCGCTCCAGGTGCCTGTGAAGCCCTTCATTTCCCATTTAAGAGAAGAAGCCGGAACGGTCAATTGACGGCCGTCCTTCAGCGTCACGCGAACCGGTACGGATATGGACTTTCCGCTCTCTAGCACGAGCGAGCTTGCATCTACGTTCATGGATGCGATCGAATCGCCGCCGATTACTTCAATGTTCAGCTTATCGCTGATCGTGCCGGATTTCACGGTGATGGACGTCTTCCCGGCTTTCGTCGCAGTAAAGGTGTTGCCGGCAAAGGTGCCAAGCGCGCTCTCGGCCCTCCAGACAGGAGCCAGCGAGCCTGGGTCTACCGGATTATAGTACGTGTCATAGGCTTTCATCGTATACGAAGCTTGCTGACCTAGGAACAGCACGCTGCTTCCGCTTGCTTTAATGCCTTTCAATTGGCCCTGCGGCGCCGTCGAGAACACGCCGATACCGTTCGTCACTAGGCGCTGCGTATCGCCGTATTCCGTCGGGAATGCCAGCTCTGTGCCCGTTTCGCCCAGCGGGCGGGCAATCATCGTCGTCGAGCCGCCGCCGTCCAGGTTTACGCCCTTCCAAACGCCAAGCTGCACCATAAGCTGCTGCAGCTCGGGCAGAGTCACGCCTTGGCTGCTTCCGCTGTCCTCAACGGTAATCAGGAGTGCCTTCGTACCGTCCATGGAGTAGCCGACCGCCGTACGCGCGCGGTCTGTGCTCGGACTGATGCTGCTAGGATTACGGGAGTATGTAGCCGCTTTACCTTGGTCGACAAGAATCGTATGGCCGCCGATCAGCATTTGCAGCGAAGAAGGGTCTACCTTCTGCCCGGTCGATTGCGAGACCAGGTTATAGGTTGCATTTACCGCCTGACCGACCTGCAGATGATCCCTGACATATTGAGCCGCTTTGCCATGCGTCCGCAAAATGTAGCCGTCTACGGGAGCCGTACCCGGAATCATTGCATTTTCCGCGATCTGCATGACAATGCCGTTCTGCACCAGCACCTCCGTCGGCGTTGTGGAGCTATCCGCCACATCCGGGCGCGACTGCGTCCAGGCGCTAGTATAGATATACATCGCATTGGCATGGCTGAATCCATTGTCCGGCTCCGTTTTGTATGCCGCCTTATTGATGCCGGACAGCGAGAATGTCGAGCCGTCGCCTGCCGTTACGGCGCCTTCGAAGCTATACATGTCGATGACCGGCTTCCGGTCCGCCGTGACGGCGAAAGCATACATGCCCGTCAGCTTCGATGGACTCGACACTAGCGTTCCGCCAGTCACTTCGGCGCCGATCGGGCTGCCTTTGCCGCCTGCCGTGTTAAAATAGTCACCATTGATGCCGGCCACCGCACCGGTGTTCTCCACCATATTACCCACTGAGCCGACACCAGAAACCGAGCCCGGCTTGCCGTTCATGACATCCAACTTGACGTAAGGGTTCGTGAGGTCGATTTCAATGACGTGGACACGGGAAATCGTTGCGCCTTCTCCCAGTTTGTTCGACCAAGTATAATCGACGCGTTTCGCGCCTGCGGTAATCATCTCTTCAAATACTTTAACCAGCTGCTGCTGCACGACAGGGGTAACCGTCTCGCCGGCAGCCGCCGCCACAGGCGCCGCAGGCCATACAATTGTCGAAACTGGCTGCGCCAACAGCGCGGCCCCGAGCGTCAACGTTAACAATTGCTTGCCGGCAAAGACCGGTTTCTTCTCTTCAAATCCTCGCATTACTCTAGCAACTCTCCCATCACAAAATTTGGTTCTATGATGGTTAGACTATGAAACTACTAGAAAAGTTACGTCTGATAGAAGAGTCCTATCAATCTCGTTTTTCCGACAAAAAAAAGCTATCCAAGTCTCCCGACCGGATAGCTTGTCCTAGGTTTAGATATCGATATATTCCACATAGCTCAGAAGACGCTTAATCATGACCGCAGCCTCTGCCCGGGTGGCTTTGTTCTTCGGACCGAAGGTGTTCGCCGTCATTCCGCCGATGATGCCGGCGTCTACCCCTTTAGCGACGTTGCTTTGCGTCCATGCGGCAATTCCCCCCCGGTCCTTGAACCGCTTCAGCAGCTCGGCGGTCGATTGCTTCGGCACGATATTCACGCCGGCCGCGCTAGCCGCGCGTACCATCATCGCCGCCATTTCTTCTCGGGTAATCGGACTGTTGGGCCTGAAGGTGCCGTCCACCAGCCCCGTTACGATTCCTGCCTTGCTTGCCGCTCCGATATAAGCTGCCAGCGCCGTTGCGGTGTTCACATCTCTGAACTTGCCCGCCGCCAAGCGTTCGCCGTCAAGGCCAAGACCTTTCGCAATAAACATCGCGAACTCGCCGCGCGTAATGGCACTGTTCGGCGCGAATTCTGTCAGCGTTCTGCCTTCTACGATAAATTTATTCGCTAGCAGAAGCACGTCACTGCGTGCCCAATGCTTATTCAAGTCGGTGTAGGCTGCCGCTCCTCGCACGACTGCATAGACGCCATTAGCGCTTTTGCGCTTGAAGGTAATAACGGACTGGCCGCTTGTATTCGTCACTTGCGTCGGGACATAGGAGATCTTGCCCGTTTCCGGATCCAGCCACACAGCTGCCGTCTGCTTGCCGCTCAGTACGGCGGACGTTTTGACCGATGTTGTTACATGACCATTGAGCGATTCGATCGTTTTCGTCTGTCCGTAGCTGGATACAGCAAGCTGAATGCTTACGGGATTTACGAGCGTTTGCGCATTCGTCCCGTTCAGCTGGGTGATGAGCGTCGTCGCAAGCGTTCCGGCATTCGTATCGATGGAAACGATCAACTGACCGACTGCGCTTGCCGCATTCATCATTTGCCCTAACTGCGTGTAGTTCAATGCGCTAAGCGGGATTTCAAACGTAACCGACTTGTATGCAATCGCGATGGATGCGTTGGAGGTCGCCTTCCTCGCCGCTTCCATCGTTCCGAGCGGAAGCGCGACTACTGCCGCCTTCTCCATATCCGGTACGGTGAAGACAACGCGAGGTACCGTACCTCCTGCTTTGCGAATGGCGCTAAAGGCTGCCGTCACTTTTTCGGAAGTAAGCGCAAATTGATTCACTGCCGCTCCCGCCGGAGATACGACTGAGGTCGTGGTCGCGCCCGAAACTTTGATCTCCAAACCGCCGCCTGCCGACGCTGTGAAATCACCGTCTGCGGAATCCTCCCAAGTCGTCTGGTTAGCAGCGTTGGAATCGGTGAAGGCTGCCGCCTCTGCCCCGGATACGGAACGAATTGCAATTCCCGTACTGCTGTAGCTAGCCTTGACGGAGTCGCCGACGCCAATAGGCGTATATAAGCTAAGTACGATCGAAGCGCCTTTAATGACTGCCGTAGCGATAGGACGCGAGACGTTATTCACTTTGACGCTAAACTGTGAGGTACCTGGCAGGTACGCCTTGTTTAGCGCTTCTGCGAACGTTATCGTTACTTCGCTGCCTTTTGCCACGATGCCATTCAACGCTAGCGTCGTCGCCCCGCTTCCGTTTGCCGGCATGCTGCTAAAGATAAGAGCAGCATTGCCGCTGACGTCGGCAATGGCCGACGAGCCGCCAAAATAAGAAACAAGCACGATATCGCTTGAAGCGACTGCGGACGACAGCCTTAAAATAACTTGCGAGCCACTGATTGTAACGGAAGTAACCGGTCTAGCCGCTCCGTTTACCGTAACGTAGTAGGCGGTCACTGGCGGAGCCGGCGCCTGCTTAAGCATTTCGTTATAGTTCAGCGCCACGGTCGAAGCTAACGCCGTAACGCTTTGCAGCACGGGCGCCAGCGCATCCGAACCGTTCTGAATCGAGAAGGAGCTAAATGACGTGAGCTCATTATTCGCCATATCTCGCAGCGGGAACGAGGAGCTCGAATAGGACAGTCTTACGGTCTGCCCTTCTATGGCCGGGCTCCCGCTAAACGTCAGGAATGCGGAGGCTCCTCCCCCGCTTAGCTGAGTAACCGTACGGTTCGTACCGTCAACGCTAACCGTAAATTGAAAATATGCGCTAGCATGGATCGCAGACAGCTCTTCGCTAAAGGTCAAAATAATCATATTGCCGGCGACCGTACCGCTAAGCAGCCTAGGCGCAACCGTATCAGGCGCGTTTGCCACATCCAGATTGGAGAAGTCCGCGACCGGCATGCCGGACAGATCCTTAAGCGGTTTCGTGCCTGGCGAGTAGGAAACCTTGATGATTTGCCCATTCGCGACACTGCTTAGCAGCGTAAGCGTCACGGCTTGGCCATCAACTTGCACGCTTGTTACCGCCCTCGAAGCCCCGCCTGCCGTTACGTAGAAGTTGGCCGGATAGGGCGTCGCGCTTGCGCTTTCGTTCAGCCCTTTGTTGAAGGTGAGCTTAATTTGCGTGCCGGATTGCAGCTCCGCCTTCGTCACTGCAGGAGCGCCGCCGGAATTAAGCGCGGTCCGGAACGTCCATTGATATTGATTCAGAATGCCGTCGAAGGCATTGCCGGCCAAATCGGTGATGGCCCCTTGTGCGATTTCGACATAGTAATTCGTATAAACAGCTAGTTCACCGTTTACAGATATCAATAGCTTCCTGTTGTTATCAGGGTCGACGATGAACGAAGTCGAAACCGCTGAGGCTGCGCCTCCGGATACCCGCTTGACCACAATGGCTTCCGGATCGCTTGAAGCAAGTGCGATCGGTTCACTGAATACAGCCTCGAAATCCGCCCCAAGAGCCGGAATATCCACTGCCGCGTTGCCAGGCGATTGCGTGACGATCGTCGGCTTCACGTTATCCTGCGTGACCGTGAATCGCCATGCATTCGGACCGGACAGTCCGGCAAAATTGTTCCCTTTCGAATCGGAAAACGCTTGTCCGCCGATTTCCACGTAGTAGCTCTGGTTGTTCGTGTAGCTTCTGCTGCCGTCCGTTACGACAATCTTCGCCGTTCCGCCCCCGCTTACATTAGAGGATGTTACAGGAATGGTCGTAAATACGGCATCGGTCGCCGCGTAACGAATGGTGATGCTGCCTGTGCCCGGATAGACCGGTTCACTGAAATTCATTTCCAAATTCACGGCCGTTGTGGTTTGCACGCTTGATGGCTTGCGTTCGGCGAGCAGCACTGGCGGCGTCGCATCGTTGCCCGGATCGGTGAAGAAATTCCAGCTCGTCGCATCCGTAATGCCTTGGTACTGCTTTGTCGAATCCGACGCATCGGCAAAAGCGCCTGGATCAATCAGAATATAGAAGCCTGTATTCGGCGCCAGATCGTTTGTGGGATTAATGACAACCGAGCTGCCTACCCCATTGGAGCCGACTGTTACACTGGCCGAATTGACGCTGATCGTTTGAACGTTGCTGTTATCGGATATTTTGTTGATGCGGATATACCCCGTATTTGCCCGGACTGCGCCAGGGAACGAAATATAAAAATTCGAAGAGACGCTTACGGCGAACGTATTATCGGCAGGCTCGAAAACCGCCGCACCCAGCGGTGGCGAGGAAGTCGTAAATCGCCATCTACTCGGGGCAATACCTGCAAAAGCATTACCGGCCGCGTCCTGAAAAGCTCCGTTCGGCACGACTACCTCATAGGTGCTGTTCCCTTTCAGCGTACTCGGCAAATTGACGACAATCGTACCGTTCGCGCTGCCGCTGCCCGTCACGCCAGTCGAATTGACGCTTACGGATTGCACATCTGCCGGCTGGTTGATATTCGTCACGGTAATCGTGCCGCTTGCCGCAAAAACCGGTTCGCTAAATGCCATAGTTAGCGCAGTTCCTATATCGGCTGCCAAACCGTTAACCGGCCGAAGTGCATTCGGACCGGTCGACAGCACCGGGGCTGCCTTATCGATGGCGGAAACGGTCGTAAATACCCATCCTACCGCGCTCGTGAGCCCAGCGTAGCTCGCATTGTTATCGTTTGTGAAGGCTCCCGCATCAATCGTGACGTAGTAACTCGTATTCAACGCAAAATTGCTGCTTGGCGAGATGGTTACGATATTTCGGTTCGTTCCTGAACCGACCGAAACCCGATTGTCGGTTTCCACCACATACGACTCAAACAGTTGATTGTCGATCTGCTTGCGAATTTGAATGGTCGCGGAGCCCGTGCCTTTCTTCACGTTTTCGTCAAAGGCAATAATCAGCCTCCCGTTCACCGCTACATTCGAAGCATGATTGGATGGTGAAATACTTGATAGGATCGGACCGCCAGCGGCGGCCGAGACTTTCGATGGAATGGCGGCGAATCCACCAACGGCGAATTGAACGAATAATAGTGCTGCAACTAAGATAGAAATCCATCTTCGATTTAGGACCAACAGTACCCACTCCCTACTAATGAAACATGTACTATATTTTTCGGTTGGGAGTGAGTTGAAATGAAGGCTTCGTTTGTAAAATATGCACGAAAAAAACCGCTCCTTGTCAGGAGCGGTTTTGAACTAAATGTCGATTATTAGCGCTGTGCGTCAGCTTTCAACTGCTCTGCTTTGTCAACGCGTTCCCATGGAACATCGAGGTCCGTACGGCCGAAGTGACCGTAAGCAGCCGTTTTGCTGTAGATAGGACGACGCAGGTCAAGCATCTTGATAATGCCTGCTGGGCGAAGGTCGAAGTTGTTCTTGATGACTTCAACAAGTACTTCCTCATCGACTGTACCCGTACCGTAAGTGTCCACGTTGATGGAAACCGGATTTGCTACGCCGATCGCGTAAGCAAGCTGGATTTCGCATTTATCTGCAAGGCCTGCAGCAACGATGTTTTTCGCTACATAACGCGCTGCATACGCTGCGGAACGGTCAACTTTTGTCGGATCCTTACCGGAGAATGCACCGCCGCCGTGACGAGCGTAACCGCCATACGTATCAACGATGATTTTACGGCCAGTCAGACCCGCATCGCCTTGAGGACCGCCGATTACGAAACGGCCTGTAGGGTTAATAAAGTACTTCGTTTCTTCATCCAGCCATTCCGAAGGAACGACAGGGGCGATAACGTGCTCGCGGATGTCCGCTTGGATTTGCTCCAGCGTAACTTCTTCCGCATGCTGTGTCGAAACAACGATGGCGTCAACGCGCTTCGGTTTGCCATCAATGTACTCGATTGTAACTTGCGTTTTACCGTCAGGACGAAGGTACTCGAGAGTGCCGTTCTTGCGCACTTCCGACAAACGACGGGAAATGCGGTGTGCAAGCGCGATTGGAAGCGGCATAAGCTCTGGTGTTTCGTTCGATGCGAAACCGAACATCAGACCTTGGTCGCCAGCGCCGATATCCGGGTTCTCTTGATGAACGTTTTCTACGCCTTCACGAGTTTCAAGCGCAGCGTTAACGCCTTGCGCGATGTCAGCGGATTGCTCGTTAAGCGACGTAAGAACCGCACAAGTGCTGTAATCGAAGCCATACTTCGCGCGCGTGTAGCCGATTTCTTTAACCGTCTTACGTACGATTGCAGGAATATCGACATAATCCGCTTTACTGCTGATTTCACCGATAACAAGTACAAGACCTGTAGCTACCGATACTTCGCACGCTACGCGCGCATACGGGTCAACTTCAAGAAAAGCATCCAATACCGCGTCTGAAATCTGATCGCAAATCTTGTCGGGATGGCCTTCCGTAACCGATTCCGACGTGAACAAGTGACGTCCTTTAAGTGACATCTGATCTCAACCTCCTACAGCCTTCAAAATTCTAAGTATGATGAATATAATGCACAAAATGCTGGGACTCTATAAAGAAAATCCACTTCCCAAAGGAACTTATATATATGCCCAACGTTTCGATTCCAAAAAATGAACCTTTTCCGACTAAGCAAATCGGAAAAGGTCTCATGAATAACTCTCTAAAACAGTATGATACCGAATCTGTCGCTTTGTGTCAATGGTTAAGCAAGCCGTGATTACAGTCCTTTAAGCACTTGCTCGGCACGCTGTACGAGCAGCCTCGTCATATTGCCGCCAACAAAACCGACGTCTCTTGTCGCGAGCTGCGACCAATTGACTTGCCCGCCGCTTGAGCCGCCAGTACCGCCAAGCTCTCCCGCAAATTCCGTATCGCTTGCGCCAGCATTGAATCCGCCTGTCATAAGGCCAAGCTCGGCTGCAATTTCATACTTCATTTGATTAAGCGCTTGAGCACATTCCGGAACAACCTTACGATTACTTCTCGACATGATAAGCACCTCCTGATGGGATGCTTATAGTGTGTGCCTAGACACATGGTTCGAAGCGGCTAAGTTGTTGTCAGTTCGGGTAAAATAAACTATGGCTGTACTTGGATCTCATATTCGCCGCGCACCAGTACCGTCAGCCCCGACTTCTGCCCAACCTGTGCAGTGACGCCGCGTCCGCCGCGCGGGAACAGAATGAGATGATCATTCGGTACGGCTTTGCCATTCTTAATATCCTTGCCATCCGTCAAATCCGAAATGCCATTGCTGTCCGCACTGTACGCCATCGCTTTGCCTGCCCGTACAATAAACTCGGCTCCGTCTTTAGCGATAAGCCGTTTTCCCACCGGGACCGTAACAACCACCACCTGCTGCGAACCACCGCCACTCTGCTCCAATTCGGAACGGAAAGCATCAAGCATTTCCTGCAGCTTCTTTTCATCAACGCCTTGCCCGCCGCTTCCGCTTTGATTACCCAACTCGGCCAGCTTTTTATCAATGTAGCTCTTAGTCACGACAGGATCGTTAACCGACCCGGGAACGACTGAATCTTCCGCCTCACTGGACCAACGTGTTCCTACCCAAACGGCTGCTCCGATACAAATAACAGCAACCGTCAGGCGAAACGCTTGTTTCTTCATTTCCAGGATGCTCCTCTCATTCTAGTATCACTGTCTTTTAGCATACTAGATTATGAGAATATTCTCCAGCCTTTTAGTCGGAGAGGGTAAACCAACGCAGCTCTTTCGAAGCGATTAATAATTTATTGTCTTGAATGGAATCATATATATTAATTCGGTACTTCTCGTAGCTTTGTACAATGTTTTGAACGTCTGGATCGTCGAAGGTGATTGTGACAGGCATTCCTGTTCCTTCTCTTAATTCGACTGTTCCTTGTTCGCCTGTCTTAAAAGACAACACTTTCGAATAGGTTGCTTTATTGCTGTCTTGGTTTACAAACTCAATGATAAGCTTATGGTCGTCTGTTACATCTTCATAAATACCATTTCGCTTCACATCCGCATTAAGCTGCAATTTAATGCCTAATACATCAAACCCGCCAGATACATTTAGGAATGCATTGAATTGTCTGAACGAAAGCGTATAATCACCAACAGTCAAATTATTGAAATCTGTTTTGGTCGAATCCGTGATACCATTACCTAAACCATATGCAACCGGCTTAATTAGACCTAGCTCTGCATTTTCATTGTCTCCGCCTAGGTTGATAGCCTGACCCAGATATAGAGTATAGGCGGAAGATTGGAACGATGCCGGCAGTTTAGCGGTTCCGGAAATCAGTTGTTTTCCACTCGGTGAAAGTTTTGTTTTCGAAGTTGAGAAAGTAACTTTTAGCACTTCGCCTTTATCATTCTTCAAATAACCTGCTAATTGAACCGAAGCTGCTGAGCGAACCTCTTTATTCGTAAGTTCGATTTCACTATAAAAAAGCTTGTTGTTGTCACTGCCGTATATCGCGTTTTTAATCACACGCACCGACGACTTATGACCTGTATTCGTTATTTCATAACTACTAGTAAGCGGTACTGAAACAATTTCATTCACTCCGCCGCTAGTGAATTGATATAGCGATTTATCATTATTCGCGTCCACCTTTTCAGTAAGTACAAAGTTGACGGTTCCAATGGTGGACGTATATGGGATCTTCGTATACACAACCATATTATATGAGCTTCCCGGAGCAATGGAGATCGCATTATCTAAGACTTGTTGTTTGGTTTGTGCAGCATCTACCTTAACGCCATTTACGACAAAGTATCCGCTTAAGTTTGGAATGGACTTGCTGATCGTGCTTTTATTCGTAATGGTTAGGTCCGCTACAAGCAAGTCATCATTCTCAAGCGGCGTCCGTTCTATTCGATTTACTTTAATGGAATATCCATTATAATCGAACGGTTTTGTAATGTTGCCATCCTGACTTTTAACGGATAGCGCATAATTGCCGAGTACATAACCTTTGCCTTTATCAGTCGCAGCTGTACTCACGATAAGCTGGCTGGTGTTCATATCAACAGCATTTGGTACTTGGCCGGTTAAAGTAATGGTTCTGCTTGTTTTCGGAAGCAGCTTCTTTTCGTCAGGCGTAAAGGTCAATGGATATTGAACGTTGTCCTTTGTTTTAATCGACATTTCAAGTCCAGGTACGGTAATTGCAGCAACGCCATTGTTCGTAAGCGTATACGAAACCGTTACATCACGGTTGTCTTCATTAACAGCCGAGTACGTAGAATCAATTTTGGTGGAAATCGGTTCTCCGCTTAAATAGATCGTTTTGGATTGGTTTACAGCTGTTGCCGCACCCGGTTTGACAATAGGCAGAGCGAATGCACCTAGCGGAAGCATGACTTTGCTTGCTTCATCATTGGAAGCCAATACGAGCGATAACGCTTTCTTTGCACTGACAAGCGGAATCGATGCCGTAACCGTAACTATCTTGCGTTCCTTCGGCTGAACGACGACATTCGCGATTTGACTCGTATCCACATTGTAGATAGACAGACTCTCTGTTTGAAGGAAGAGTGACAGCTTTGACAAGTCTGTCGTCTGGAAGCCAACATTCTCGGCTAATAATGAAACGGTCATGTACGCGCTCGTGCTGTCCTGACTGATCGAAACTTGTTTAACTGCCGAACGCAGCTTGGTATTACCAAATAAAATCGTCTTGGCTTGAAATGGAGCCGCGCGATCGCTTTGCGTACTAGGGTAAGTAATTACTCCTAAAGTACGTTCATAATTAGCCGCAGAAAAATCCCATTTCAAAATTTGAAATTGCAAATCGGTCAGTTTCGTAGCCATGTCGATAACGGAGTAATATGTAATGTTCACTGAAGATTTAGGAGCTACGGTTGATTTCGATTTATCCGCTTCCGTCATGTTTGTTTTGAACGTACGTCCGGATTTCGTCTTAATCTTCAACCAATAATCGAGAAGGTCCAGCTCTTTGTTATCGTTGTTCGTAATCGTAACCGTAATCGCTAATACTTTACCCTTCTCTTGCATAAGAAATTGCGCATCTCTGATCGACAAGGTACTGTTCGAACTTAGTCTTACAACCTTAGAAGAAATCGTTTGTGCAGCCGCGGCAGATACGGTCTGCGCGGGTATGATGTTTATGGTTTGAGCAGCAATCGTAATTGCCGCTAGCGCAGCAACGCTATACGTCTTGATGGATTTCCTCAATTTACATTCCTCCTGTAGCATTCTACCTAATTAGACGCTATTTGGGCAGAATTTGTTTCGTAAGAAACAAAAAAGAACCCGGCTTTATGCCGGGTCCTTTTGGAGAAATTATAAACTATTACAGGTTAACAACGATTGTCGAAACCAGACCGTTCACGGATACGAACGAGATAGTAACGGAACCAGTTGCACCAGCAACTTTAGTTACAACACCTGCTTGAGTAACAGTTGCTTTAGCTTTGTCGGACGATGCGAACACACCATCTTTATCGATTGCTACGCCATATTGGTCTTTAACAGCCAATTTAGCAGCAACGTTCAGACCTGCAACATAGTCGATTTCTGTTGGATCGAATGCTACGGAAGTGATCACTGGAGCAGCATCGCTAACTGTTACAGCTGCTTCAGCTTGTTTAGTAGCGCCGTTCCAAACAGTGATTGTAGTAGTACCTTTGCCTTTACCTGTTACAGTTGTTCCAGCTACTGTAGCTACGGACAGATCCGAGCTTGTGATCGCTGTGAAGAAGCGGGATTGGTCGATTGCAATTACAGCACCGGAAGCAGTTTTACCGACCAAAGTTACAGTTGCATTGTGGCCTGCAACATGGCCAGTAGTACCACCGTACAGTGTACCGATTGCTTCGATCGCGAACGATTTGATGTCAGCATCTTTAACTGTAGTGTAAGTTGTTTCGATACCGGAGTTAGCTACGTCAGCGCCACCGTTTGTCAGGCTGATAGCCAGTTTCTCAGTACCTTCAGCTTTACCAGTTACTTTACCAGCAGCATAGTCAACAACGCCAGCAGTAGCATCAGCTGCTTCGACAACTTTAAGAGCCCAACCAGTAGGCAATTTAGTTACTGCACGGCCGTAGTTATCTACTACGTTCAGTTGATCGATTGTAAGATCAGCTACACCGTTGATACCAACAGAAGTTGCTGCGCCGGATTTCAGACCCAATACTTTAACTGGAGTTGCAGCTGCTTTAACATCCAGGTTCAGTTGGGAAGCGATTTGGTTGTTGATCCATACGAACAGTGTAGTTTGACCTGCACCTGTGAACGTAAGGTTCAATTCACCAGTTTTCGCGTCGAATCCGTAAGCTACTGTAACAGCTGGATTCGAAGATGTGATGTTGAAGTTAGTAGCTGGATCAGCATCATTCAATGCGTCCGTAGCTGCTTTAACATCTTTTTGCGCATATGCTGCACCGAAGGAATCAGTTGCTGCATATGGGAATTTGATAGCTTCGTTCGCTACAAGCAGTACGCCTGGTTGCGAGATTTGGAATGTTTTCAGAGCTGGCAGTGCTTCAACTTTAACTGTTGTCGAAGCAGTTGCACCAGTTTTGCTGTTAACTGCAGTGATTACTACAGTGCCGGCTTTAGCGCCAGTACCGAATGTCAGGACGCCATCAGCGTTCACTTTGAAGGAACCAGGAGTTACGACTGCAGTATCGCTGATTACGAAGTCGATTCCGTTGATTGTAACTTTGTTTCCAGCTACTACTGGAGCGCCGGACAATTTAACCGCTTGACCATATTGGTCTACGATTGTGTATGGCAGAACATAGCCTTCTGCTTTGCCAACGGAGATACGAGTTTCGTCTTTCAACGGAACTACTGTACCCAGTTTAATGTTAGTAGCGGATGCAGGATCTACTACTTTAAATGTTTTAGTAACGCTCAGACCAGTTGCTGGGTGGAATGCAGTAACGATAACTGCGGAATCGATATCAGCGCCGGAAAGATCGATTTTGTTGCCAGTCAGCGAACCCAGTTTGCTGTTGAATACAGTGATGTTAGCATCAGCAACTGCATTTGCAACTTCTTCGCCGAATTGGTTCAGACCTTTTACTTTCAGATCTTGGTTAGCAGCTTTTTGAAGAACTGTTGCACCAATTTCCAATTTCGTTACTACTTCGTCTACCACTTTAACTGTGATTGGGTCTTGACCCTTAACAGTCAGCGTATAGTCGCCAGCTGGCAGGAATGCGGAAGTCAATGCAGCAGATTTGTTGTCATCTGCGAATTTAACAGTAACAGCGTAAGGTACAAGGCCGTTTTTCAGTTCGAACGTTGTAGCTGCTTTCTCTTCTGCAGTTACAGCACGGCTGAACTCAACAGTGATTGCTTTCGCGCCTGTTTGGGATGCTTTAACAACCGACAGTTCGCCAAGCGATTCAGCAAGCTCGTATGCAACTTCTACCAGTTGACCGCGCTTAGCGTTTACTTTGTAAGTAGGAAGTTCTGGAAGAAGACCTGCTTCGATAGCAGCTGCTACGAAACCTTTAGCCCAAGGGGAAACTACGCCGCTTACTGTACCGTCAGCATCTGGCTCGATACCTGCAACCAGGTCAGCAACTTTAGCGATTTGCTCGATAGTTACTTTGCCGGATGGGCCGAATTTGCCGCCGCCAAGACCGTTCAGAAGGCCAGCTTCTGTTGCAGCGCCGATGAAGCCAGCTGCCCAGTGAGTTTTAGCAACGTCGGAGTAAACGTTAGCTGCGGAGTTTTCTGCAAGCTCAGTCAACTTCGTAAGTACTTTCGCGAACTCAGCGCGAGTCATTTCTTTTTCAAGACCAGCAGAGCCGTCCGGGAAACCGTTGAAAACACCTGCTGCTTTAAGTGCGTCGAACTTTTGTTGAGTTGTCAGTTCTGCTTGTGCATCAGCTGCGAATGCTACGGACGCTGTGGAAAGTGTCATAGCAGCTGCTACTAGTAGAGATAAACTTTTTTTCATAACCTTTTTTTCTCCTCCTCTAAATTGCTTCGGTTCTTGAGAGTTTTGTTTAATAGAATATAGATTGCTCGTTTTTCTCATTGGCCGATTCACCTCCTTTCACGAGTTGAGCAGAATTAGTATTAAAAGTGTCTGCAAGAAGTTGCTTCCCTGTAGGAACTTGTCGCAGAATCTTGTAAACAAAAGTTGACAAGAAAATATTGGTAGAGTCTGAACACCACTACAACATTATACAATGGGCTATTTATAGCGTAAAGAGTAATTTGAGAATTCGTTCCAAGTACTCCGCTACGCTAACTCAGCATCCCCTGCTGCCTTGTTCATGTAATTAAACGCACAGGTTTCGAAAAAGTTGCGCCATTAGGAAAAAGTTTTTTAATCTTTTTCTAATGTTTCTTTTTTCTAAATTTGTCGATAAGCCACATGAACTAGCATAACTTGTCTACCACGTCACTTATTATAGAACGAATGTCCTATTTTCGTCGATAGATAAGATTTCCCATGTAAAGATAACTCTAGCAAATTTCATAGCAAAGGCACTAATGAAGGCTGCCCGGATTTCCCGGGCAGCTTTGCCTATTTTCTGCTAGTTCAACTTAGGCAACTTCTTGAGATCTGCTAGCATTTTTCCGAGAATGATAGCTGCATCCGAACGGAGCAAGCTTGATTTCGGCTCGAACGTGAAGCCTTTCTTCGGATCCGCGGGATCGATAGGCGACCCTTTAATGTAGCCCTTCTTGGCAATCGCAAGAACGGAAGCTTTGGCATAGTAATCGATCTCCGCATAATCCTTGAAGGTCTTCTGAAGCGCTTTATCAATTTTCTCAGAATCCGTCTCGAGCTTTAGATTAAGAGCGCGCGCAAGGAAAACAGCCGCATCGCCGCGGGACAGGTTAGCAGTTGGTTCAAAAGCCCGAGGCTGCGTACCGCGGATAATGCCTTCGCGCGCCGCCGTCTCAATCGTGCTGTAGTCCCATAACGCATCCTGGTTAATGATCGGCGGAACGTCGTCGAAGTGCGGCTTGCTCAGCTCGTAGTTGAGCGGAATATCGAGCGCCTTGACGATCATGCTCGTGAACTCGCCCCGGGTCGTGTACATATCCGCACCAAAATCATCGAAGTTCGCTGCGTTCATAACGCCTTTGGAATATATAGCTTCCATATAGTTGCGTGCATACGGATGGTTCGTGACGTCCGAGAAAGAGTAGCCCATCTTCGCAGCCACGTAATAGCCGAATTGATCGAACGGAACCGTAATCGTGTTCTTCTTCGTATCTACCGTGCCGCCCAGGTTAACCCAGAACTTATTTTTCACATCGTAGCGGAATACCGTTACGATCGTTCCGGCCGTGTTGCGGATGCTCGGGTCGAAAGCCAGCGTCAGCGTTCCGCGTTTGGAAGCGACAAGCTCGCGGTCATCCGGACGATCGTCATAGGTTGGAATCTTCGTATCTCCAGGGCCTTTGGCGCCTGGATATTGATACGGATCCACGCCCATCTTGAGCGGATCGTAGTTCGACGTCGCCGTGTCGTCCGCAAGGCCGGCATCAATCCAGTAAACCGGGCTGGACTTCACGAAGCGAGTCGGGAACGATACTTTAAACCGCGTACCGAAGCTTTGCATAATCAGATCGAAGTCTGCCGGCGGGTTATCGTACTCGCGGCGGTCGACGACGCCGTCTTCGGGGTTCGCAATGGCAAACAACAGCTTGTGGCCCGTGAAGACTTGGCTCTTCAAGTTAGCCGGAACATTATAGTCGCGGCGAATGAGCGCAGTGCCTTTAGGGAACGTCAGGGAAACCGCTCCGTCGAAGACTTTGTTCGAATTCTTCATCTCGTCCATGAATTCCGCGCCTGGAATGTTGGTCGGCGTATAATTTACTTCGATATAGTTGCTCACCTTATCGGATGAACTCTCGATCGTGAAGCTGATCTTGTTCACGCCCGGTTTAAGTCCCGTGATTGTGGCCTTAAAAGCGTGCGGGTACTCCATGCCGTTAGCCGGGTTGTTATCGGAATCATAAGCGAACTTATCTGCAGCTTGCTTATTAATCGTTACCTTCTCCGCGCCTTTAGCATTGATGATCACATCAACGAAGTTCTTATTGACGATCCCTTCTGCCGGCATATACGGACGAAGGATCTTATACGGCAGTACCGTTGGATCCACTTCTAGGCGATATGTCGCTTTTGGCCCGGTCAAACCGCTGTTATAGACATTGAACAGATAAACGCTGGAGCTGCCGTCGGCATTCAGCTCCTGCTTTCTCAATAGGAATTGGAACGATTGCGTAGCGATATCATAACGGACGACCAAGTCGCCGTTGATGTTCCCGCCAGCCGGATAAATGCCGACCGGCGTCTCGCCGTTTACGATTTGGAACGGTTCGCTTAGCTTCCAAGTAATGTCGGTCAGGAGCGAAGCCCCCGTAATTCTCAAAATGTAATCGTCGGCCGGCCTATGGCCAGGCGCGTCCGGAGTAAGCAACGATGCCATTTTACCGTTAATCTCGCCCGTTGAGTCTCCTAAATCAATAAAGTCGAACGTACCGTAAATATTCATGAAAGGTTCGGTCGTGTTGTAGATCGATCCGGACTTAGGGAAGTTTGGATCGTTTAGAATCGGTTTCGGATTCGAGTTGGCATCCTCGTAAGTGAACGGGAATACGCCAGTCGACTGAACGGGAATAACCGGCAGATTCGTCGGCACTTTATTTACCTTCACGACTTTCTCATAGTAGCTCTTGGAGCCTTGGAAGACGAACTTGATGGTGTTCTCCCCGTTGAACATGGCATTGAGCGCATTGCCCGCCTCGCCGGTCTTAAGCTTGAATTGCGTTACGTCGCCGCCGACAATCTCCAGCGGGAAGGAAACGTTATTAATATAAAAGTAAACCGTACGCGGCCCGGAGGCATTGTCGTACTTGATCTCCGACGTATTGTTGATGTTTTGCAGCGAGCCTTGGAAATTGCCTAATTTATTCGCAATGATTTCGGTAATCCGGTCTATCGTCGATAGAGTCGAATCATCATAAATCGTCATGCCGTCAAAAATTTTATTGAAGTTGGTATATGGACCGTAGAGCAGCGTAAACTTCGACGATTCCGTGTCGCCGCCGGCGCCGCCTACACGTACCGTAATCGTTTGCGTTCCCTCATAAGGCATTTTATAGAACTCCAAGATAACCCGTTGGAAGACTTGAGGAATCCCGTTTACCGCCCTCGTTACAAGCGAGGTTTCTCGAACGGCATATTGACCTGAAGCAAGCGATTGTCCTGCCGAAGGGATTGGTTTCAGTACCGGTGTCATCGTATGACCGTATAAATCCGAAATGCTGGTTACCGTCACGGCATCGGAACCGGATGAGTTGCCGACAAGAACCTCGATGCCTAGAGGCAAGCCATATATGTTCTTTCCTTCAAGCGTCGTTCCTTCAATGCCTTGATAGTTGGTTGGCTTGTAGCCGGACAAATAATTGATTTGGCTGATAAACGGTCTATTACTATCGCGCAAGGAGAAGTAAAGCGCATCCGTCCCTTGTTCCGTAGGCGTCAGGTTCAGATGGACATTCTCTTCATTGCGGGCAGTGAGTTTTACGTTATACATCGTGTCGAGCGTGTATGCGGTTGCCGCGCCTAGATCAATCGTGTATTCATAAACAAAGAACTTATCTGTAGGAGAAGGCGTTCCAACCGGTACGATGCTCGTAATTCTTGATGAAATATCGGTATAGGCCAAATCCGTTACCTTCTTGAGGTTAGCCTTCATCGTAGAAAGCGGCAAAGTCGGATCCGGGTGAGGCACGGCGGGACTCGAAGGCGTATCCTCATAATAGCTGTTCGGTACGATAACTTTACCCGTCAGCTCTAAGCGATTAGCTGTGTTGATTACAAAGTTCGGCGTGTACTCCAAGGCAGCCGATTGCAAGCTAGCCGCTCCGTTCATTTCATTGATATCAACGTCATAGAACGTAACGCTGCCGTTATAGAACGCGATATCGCGGGAGGTTTCGATCACTTGCGTTCCGTTCTTAATGCGGATCGTCACTTGGTTTTTTCCTTTTTGCAGCGTAATCGGCGCAGCGGCGAACGAATTATTGTTGGCGCTGTTGACCGAGTACGTTTTACTGCTTCCGTTCACGACGATCGTAACTTGCTGCGCGTTCGGCGCTTTACCTGTGATGCTGATATCCGCGCTGTTGCGTCCGCGCGAGGTCGTGGACTGAACTACGGTTGTTCCGTTCTCCGCGATCGGAAAGTTGTTCCCGTCCAAACTTGCCGTCAAGTCAAACAGCATCGGGCCGTTGCGGTACTCGACGTAAATGGAGTTCACCACTTCGCCGCCGCCTTGCGTGCCTTTGAACGTAATTTTGTTCAAGCCCGGGAACAGCTGGATGTTGAACACCTGCATGCTAAAGCCGCTCACCGAAATATTGCTGGTAAGGTTCTCGCGCGTGCTTCCAATCTTGGACTCGTCGGACTGATCAATGATTTGATACACGCTGTACGAGATCGAAGTCGGATCGACATTGTTGATGGTCCCCTGCAGCGTGATGCGCTCCTCGGTCGTCACTCGCGGTGAACCAATTTGGTCGCTTTCGCTTGGGAACGTGAAATTGCCTGTCGCCGCATTAGCCGTCTCCATGCGTTGGACAGGCAATAATTGAATGACTAGGGCCAGCAAAATAAACCATGTACCTAATTTTCTAATCACGGTGCGTCTCCTCCACTCCAGTCCATTTCTCATCGTTTCATGTATCTTTTTTATCGGCGCTGTAAGGCCAAAAGTTTAGACGATCTCTAGAAATGTACCGGATCCGGATTTGCGGCAACAATAAAAAACTTCGTTCCCGCGCGGGAACGAAGTTCATTAAACCGTACCTATTATTTCGAGCGAGATTGCTCAGTAGTTCTTAGAACCAGACGCTGCAGGAAGTTCAGCAGCGGACGGCGGGTTTTATCCACGATGCCGATCAGCTCTGCCCCGATTTGCAGAATGAACACGAGCACTAGAATGACGCCGAACGTAATCCAGTTAGCTGCATCGGATTGCACGATTGTCGATTGCAGGACGGCGCAAATGCCGAATACCGATGCGATACCGTAAATGATCAATACCGTGCGGCGATGGCTGAAGCCAAGCTCGCGCAGGCAGTGATGCAGGTGGCCTTTATCCGGCGCGAAGATCGGTTTCTTGTTTACCCAGCGGCGAACGATCGCGAAGAATGTGTCCGACAATGGCACGCCGATAATCAGAAGCGGCGTTACGAAGGAGACCATCGTCACCTGCTTAAAGCCCATCATCGACAAGGTTGCCAGACTGAAGCCGAGGAACAAGGAGCCGGTATCTCCCATGAAAATCTTGGCCGGATGAAAATTGTAAACCAGGAAGCCGATTACGCCGCCTAGAAGCAGCGCGCTCAGCAAGATGACTGGGGCAGAGCCCATGAATGCGGCCATGACGAGAATGCTGCTGATGGCAATGCCGGATACGCCGGCAGCCAAGCCGTCCAAGCCGTCAATCAAGTTGATCGCGTTCGTTACGCCTACGATCCAGATGATCGTGAGCGGGATACTGATCCATGCCGCAATTGGCTGCATGGCTTCGCCGAACGGAATATTAACTAGGTCGATCTTAACGCCGAAGCCGAATACGACAACGCAAGCCGCAATCAGTTGGCCCAGCAGTTTGACTTTGGCGGACAGTTCGAAGCGGTCGTCCAGCGCGCCAATGATGACGATGATCGAGCCGCCTGCGAGCAGCGCGTTCATCAGGTTGGTGTCATAGCTGCGAAGCAAGCCTTCCGGGATGAAAGGTTTGACCGCGAAATAAGCTCCAACGAAAGCTGCATATATACCTAAACCGCCAAGCCGCGGCATGATTCGTGTGTGTACTTTACGATGGTTGGGCTTGTCGATCGCCCCGATTTTGTTTGCGAATTTAATGACAAACGGGGTTAACACAAGCGCAAGACATAATGAAATGATAAATCCGATTGTGTAGAGTACGACCTGACTCATTTCCATCTCCCTTTCATAGCTATCGCCGGATTGAATTATACGCTGTTTGAAAAAGAAACTCCACTCTCATTTTCAAGCAATTTTCACGGATTTCCCCTTTAAATCGCTTGCTTGGTCGAGATTTTGCGACATTTTCTTTCTCGCACAGCGCATTCGCTACATTTTTCGGCGTTATATCCAAGCTTTAGTAGTCGCTGCTCGTGTTGGGGAGAGGGAGAAATCTACATATAGATTAACGTAAATAAGCTGCGATTTGTTTCGCCGGTCTGCGCGCTTCTTGTTTTAATTGCGAGATTGCCGCTTGATGCCTCGACCGCCATTGCTCCGGATTGTCGAGCAGCTCGCCCATTGCCGTGACGAATGCTTGCGGATCGAGCGCTTCCGTCGTGCCGATCGGCGTCAGACCGATCCGATTCAGGAATTGATCGATCTTCGGATCGTAGGACAGTCCGAGCATCGGCACGGACTGATTCGCCGCATAGATCAGCGCGTGCAGGCGCATGCCCAGCAGCGCGTCGCATCGGCTGACCTCCAGCAGCATTTGCTGGGGGTCTTCGCCGGGCTCGGCAATTTCGGCCGTGCTTCCGCCGAGATCGCCGAGCCGCTCCATCACCCATCGCGACGCTTCCGCGTCTGATGGGGTGTGGAAAGGCAGGAACCGCAGCCGCACCGCCCGGCTGCGGTTCAACGCGCCCAGCGCGGCAGCGAAGAGCGCCAAGTCGGCGCCGTCCTTGCGCCAGTGGCGCAAGGACACGCCGATGAGCGGCAGCGCCGCGCCGGCGCCCGGGCCGCCCGCAGGCGGCTGCGCTGCCGGCAGCGGCAGCGCCATGACCGGATCGGGCACTACGTCGATCCGGTCGCGAGGCACCCCGATCCGCCCAAGCAAAGCGGCGGATTCGGTGTCTCGCACAGAGACATACGCGCTGCGGCGCATGACCCCGCGAATCAGCCGGTCCATCCACCGGCGATTCACAGGCCCGATGCCTTGCGCATACGCGAATGTCGGCTTCCCGAGCAGCTGAGCCAGCTTCAGGATGCCGGTATAATAAGGAATCGTCTTCGCGCTTGTCGCATCCTGGAGCAAACTGCCGCCTCCGCTAATGAGGCCATCGCTGCTGCGAATCGCGCGAACGACCTCGCCGAGGCGCATCCGGTGCACGGCTTCCACGCCGTACATCCCGGTCGTCCAAGCCGGATCAATGGATAGAACGACGGGTTCGATCCGAAGCCCTTGCTGCCGGCCTTCCTCCTCCAGCGCGAACAGGATCGATTTCAGGACCGCCTCGTCTCCGCTGTTGCGGAAACCATAGTAGCCGGAGATGACTACACGCCGGACTTGTAGCCCTGTTTCAGTTGTGTGGCTCGTGGTGCCCATCGTTTCCAAACTCCTTCCCCAATTTGCCATACGCCGATCATCGCAAGTCCAATCAGAGCGCCAAGCACAAGGCCGAGCAAATCACGGATGATGGAAATCAGAAGGGGCGTATGAATGTGAGCGAACGTGTCTACCATAGAAAGCTGCCCAATCGAGCCTACAATAAATAATACCCACGCAGCGCGATATCGAAGCGCGAGGAAAAGCCCGAAGAAGAACAGCGGGTGCGAAAGCAGGAATTCCTTCGTCCGCGGACGGACGCCGAAGGTGGACTCCAGCGTGTTGCGGAACATCAATTCCAAGGAAGAAGCTTGTCCTTCATTGCCCGTACGGGACAAATAGTACAGCGCCATGACGCCGAGGACGCCTGCGACGCCAACCCAAAGCAAGGTGATTTGCATCTTCAGCAATTTCCGCAAATTACCGATTACCGAGTCGCCGGTATAGAGGAACAAATACAGCGCAACGAGCGCAATCGGTGCCAAATGCAGCAGGCTGACGCCCCGGAACTGCTCCAAGACAAGCTTGTACGTGATATTGTTCAGCAGACCGACGATAAACGGAATGCCGCTCATCGAAATCAAGGCCGTAGTAACAAAAATCGTGATAGCCATCATAAGCCGGCGCCATGCCCCCAGTCCAGGGAAGAACCACCGTACTTGATCGACGTCAATGCGCGTGGTGTCCGCTGCGCCGCCGATCGGCCTGCGGTTGCCGATGGTATGAGCGCGAACGCGGCGAATCGCCCAGATCAGCGCCAGCGTCGGCGCGCTAATGGATGCCCCAAGCGCCAGCGCCTGCTCCAGGATCGGCTTCGACAGCACGTACAAGCCGGCGCTGCCAATAAGACCGAGCACAAATACCGGAATGGCAACGCCCGTCACAAACGCGCTGATCAGCAGCGTAATAAACGCAATCGCGCCAACGACGACAATGCCTTTGAGCGGCTTAATCCATGAAGGTGATTCGTACTGGAATGGCTGCGGCTGACCGATCTCGAAGCCAAGCTTGTCCATTTTGGCGAGCACGCCATCTTTGTCCTGCATCGCATCATATAGATTTTGAAGCGGATCGGTAATGGCCGATTTCACCGGACTGCTCGATGGAGCGCCGTTCAGATAGAACATGCGGATGCTGCGATCCTTCGCCGCAAGCTGGAACCGGTCGGCAATCTCTTCGGGCTTCATCGAAGCCGAATCGTTATCGGAAAGCGAATACAGCCTTACTACATTATAATGAGTCAAATAACCAAGGGTGCCCATACCCTTCTGCGGTTTAGAGTTCTCGATCGTCGCGATTCCGATACCATGCTTGTTCAAGAGCTCCGCGAACTGGTTCAAGCTTTTCAGCTCGGCATTGTCCGTGAAGCCTTTTACCGAATCGCCTTCGAACAAAATGCGTTTAACGCCCATCTGCTCAAAAGAACCAAGCATCGCATCTACCGATGCCGCATCGAACGGAACGCGGTCGGATAGCCGCGGCATAAGGGTAAACCCGGCCTCATGCAGCTCGCTTACCGCAATCGGATCCGGAACCATCGGCTTCAGGATCGCATCCTCCAGCGGCGTTTCCAGAATAAGGCCGCCGTGGCCTTCGTAGCTCCACGAAGAGGTTGAGATGCCCCATTGTTTAAAAGTAGCCTCGATGACCGGACGAATCGCCTTCTCGTCCTCACCGCCGGCAAAGAGCACGTACGTGAAATTCTCATCTGCCGCAGCCGGCTTACCTTGCAGCTCAGAGGCCGTCGCCGTATTGTACAGCGATAGACGTCCCGCCCAGCTCAGCTCCTGCAGCGACGACTCGAATACCGCCATTGCGTTAATGCCGGCGGCCTGCATCTTAACGAGCTCGTCCTTCAGGAATTGCTTCGGATGCGATTTATAGGCCGCAATCTGCACCAAATCCCGATAATCGAACACCATTTGCACCTTGTCCGATGTTTTCTCCATCTTCCAGCGCACGGCGCCGATCGGCAGCGCCGCGATCAAGCCTAAGATAACCAATACACAAAGAACAATGTTTGCTTTACGATTCCAGTGTTGCCAGTTATGCACGTCTTCCACTCCTTAACATATGCCGTAGGAAATTTTCGCTACGATGGTCTGTATGTTCCGCAGGAAAATTTCACGTACGGAAGGTACTGCAGCTATGCCCTATTATCTACCCGCTCCATTACGATTTGAGTCAGGCGAGCGATCGCCGCCTTCGCCTCGTCCTGCGAGTTTCCGCGAACGGCAAAATAAACTTTTATTTTCGGCTCCGTGCCCGACGGACGCAGACAGAACCAGGAACCGTCGGCGAGCATGTATTTAAGCACGTTTTCGGGAGGCAGCCCGTCCAGGCCAGGCAAATAGTCGAGCACGCGGGTTACGTCCACGCCGCCGATTTCGGCCGGCGGATTGCTGCGCCAGTCTTCCATGATCGCCGCGATTTGCTGAACGCCGTCCACGCCTTTAAGCGTACGGGACTCCAAATGCTCCATGTAGTTGCCAAACTTCGCATACAGCTCCAAGAGCACGTCGTAAAGCGTTTTGCCCTTGCTCTTATAATAAGCAGCCGCTTCGCAAATTAGCATGGAGGCAATAACGGCGTCTTTATCGCGGGCATACGTGCCGGCCAAATAACCGTAGCTTTCCTCATAGCCGAACAAGAAGGAACGCTCGCCGCTGCGCTCGTATTGGGTTATTTTCTCCCCGATATATTTGAAGCCGGTCAGCGTATTGACGACTTCCGCACCGTAGGATTCCGCGATATCGGCGCCCATTTCGCTCGTTACGATCGTTTTCACGACAACGCCGTTAGCCGGCAGTTCTCCCCGCTCCTTCAGCGAGCCGAGCAAGTAATTGACCATGATCGCGCCGGACTGGTTGCCCGTCAGCACGACGTATTCGCCTTCATTGTTGCGCACAACCGCGCCCATGCGGTCGCAGTCCGGATCCGTGCCGACAATGATATCGGCGCCGAGCTCTTGTCCGAGCTTGATGGCGAGCGCGAACGCTTCCCGCTCCTCCGGGTTCGGCGATTTCACCGTGCTGAAATAGCCGTCCGGCTTCTCCTGCTCCGGTACGATGTGAACATTCGACAGTCCGATTTCCTTCAGCACCTCGCGAACAGGCATATTCCCCGCCCCGTGAAGCGGCGTATAGACAACGGTCAGAGACTCGCCCAGTCCATCCTTCAGCAGGCCGCTGTTCAAGCTCTCAGCCGCAACGGTTTGAATATAGTCGCGGTCTTCCGCTTCGCCCAGCCAGTGCAGCAGACCCTTCGCTTCCGCTTCCTCGCGGCTGATGCGGCGCACTTGATCGAAGCCCGTCACCTGCTGAATGGCGCCGATCACCTCTGCCGCGTCCTCCGGGACAAGCTGGCACCCGTCGGAGCCGTATGCTTTGTATCCGTTATATTCAGGCGGATTATGGCTTGCCGTGATGACAATCCCGCTTGTCGCGCCAAGTGCGCGTACCGCGAACGAGAGCTGCGGCGTCGGACGAAGCGACTGGAAAACATGAGCTTTAACGCCGTTTGCAGCCAGCACAAGAGCAGCGTCAAGCGCAAACTCCGGCGAATTATTGCGGGAATCATAAGCAATGACAACCGATGGAACGCTGCTCTTCCCAAGCACCCAGTTCGCCAATCCTTGAGTGGCTTTGCCGACCGTATAAGCGTTCAAGCGGTTCGTGCCGGCGCCCATGACGCCGCGCAGCCCACCTGTCCCGAACTCCAGCTCGCGGTAGAAGCGGTCCTCGATTTCTTTCTCATTGCCTCTGAGCGCAGCCAGCTCTTCCTTCGTCGCCGCGTCAATTAGCGGATCGCTCAACCATGCCTCATAACGTTCAACAGCGGATTGGTTCATCCTTTAGCATCCTCTCTCCATATGTAGTCAGTAAAGGTTCTCATTTATATAAAAAAACGGCGTGCAGAGCCTGCCTGCACGCAGCCCAATGAGACTTATTCCGGATCCTTCAGCGCGAACATAATTTCGCACTCCGCGACAACCTTGTCCCCAACCTTGGCTACCGCTTGTCCTTTGCCGATCATGCCCTTAAGGCGCGTAATTTCCACTTCCAGCCTTAGCGTATCTCCCGGAACGACTTGTCCGCGGAACCGGCAGTTGTCGATACCGGCGAAGAAGCCGATTTTGCCGCGGTTCTCCTCGACTTTAAGGATGGCCACGCAGCCTACTTGAGCCAGAGCCTCAACAATAAGCACACCCGGCATTACCGGGTATTGCGGGAAATGACCCGTAAAGAACGGCTCATTCATCGATACGTTCTTGATCCCGACGGCGCGTTTGCCTTCTTCCACCTCAAGAATGCGGTCAACGAGCAGAAACGGCGGGCGGTGCGGAATGATTTCTTGAATTTGTCTAATATCCAGCATGAAACGATCTCCCTTCAAGGCGGTTGTAATAAATTGCTTGGACTTGTGCCAAAATAAGGCCATCCATCACGAAACTGCAGTCGTGGGGTTAAGATAAGGGAGATTGAAGGCTGCAACGCCGTTCACGCGGCCTTTTGCGAGTTCAATCTCCTTTTTAATCTTCTCATACATGCGGTAAGTCTTTATCCTGCTTCTTGCCGGCAGGCTGGACGGACGCCGCTCCTTCGGTCTGCTCCTCATCATCCTTGTTCAGCGCGACGAACAGGAAGATATAGATGAAGGAAGTGATGAAGGAGAACACGATAACGCCCCACAAATACGTCCTGGCAAAAGGCAGTTCGAAAAAAATGAACATGATCGCCAGGTAGTACAAGATCGTCGTTAATTTCCCCATCCAGTTTGCTGGTACCGTCTTCTTCCCCCGGAAATGAAAGAAAGCCGATCCGATGATCATCCCTGCGTCGCGGATAAATATAGCCGCGCCCGCGCTCCAAGGAATATGTCCGGTTAAGAGCAGCGACAAAATGACGGTAATCATCATTGTCTTGTCCGCAAGCGGATCCAGCATCGCCCCTACCGAGGTCACCTGTCCATACTTCCGGGCCAAATAACCGTCCAGTATATCTGTCAGTCCGGCTATGACCACGACTAAAAATGCCCACTTCATATGATTCGAAGAGTCCGATGCAAAAACGGCAACGTAAACGGGTATTAAGGCAAAGCGAAGCATCGTGAGCAAATTAGGCAAATTCAAACGTTTACGCCCCCTTACCTTCTAACGGAAAGATGCTTCTGAAGATTCTTTCCCATTATAACTCTACGCTGGAAAAAATAAAACCAGTGCAAGTGCCGCGAAATCCAGCCATTCTTCTCTCTGAGCCGCCGTGCCCGGGCAACTAAATATGGAAAAAGATGTGTTATGCCTTCAAATTTCAGTCTCGATAGCCGTTAATTATAGAAGATACGGAAAAATCGAGTCTTTGGAGGTTTTAAACCACATGCGCACGAACAAACACGCGGCATCTAAACGGTACGGTACCTGGCTGTCCGTCATGCTCGCCATCGTCCTTAGCTTCTCGTCCTTTGCGGGACTTGCCTACGCGGAAGAGGTTGTAACAGGCATTACATTCGACAATGCGCCTTCGCCAGCCGTGCTATATGTTGATGACGATACGATTTCCCTGCAAGTAAATGCATCGATTCCGGGCGCGACTTCCGTCAAAGACGTTACGAATGACGCCGTGTGGAGCTCATCCAATACGGCCGTCGCGAAAGCGTCCGCAGGCGTGCTGGTCGGCCTGACCAGCGGCACGGCAATCGTAAGCGCCTCGTACAAAGGCTTCAAAATCACGCTCCCTGTCTCCGTACACTATCTATATGACAGCGTCAAACTGACGGAGAATGGAAATCTCGCGGCAACGGCGGCAGACGTCCATCTCGGCGATACGATCGCCTATGAGCTGATGGCGGCAAAGAGCGGCAAAGCCGACGAGAACGTCACCGATTCCGCACTATGGACGAGCTCCAGCACCTCGGTTGCAACCGTGGACGCCGGGGAAATCAAGCTGCTTGCGGCCGGCGAAACAACGATCACGGCCAAATATAAAGGCAGATCCGATTCCATAAAGCTATCTGTTACCTCGCCTTACAAGTCATTATCGATCTCCCCGGAGGAGCTGCTGGAGTTCAACGTCGGCGACAGCGCCGCAGCATTGTCGGCTTCGGCCGCGGATGAAGACGATACGCTATCCGACGTTACCGATCTTGCGGAATGGACAACCGGCAATTCCGCTGTCGTTACCGTCTCCAAAGGCGTCGTCACTCCGGTTGGAAGCGGTACGACGACGATTTCCGTTTCCTGCCTGGGCGTTAAGAGCCGCATCGACGTTGTTGTCCGCCCGGCCTTCGAAGCCATGCGCATCACGCCGAAAGAAGATCAGCATGTCACGCTGCAAGATGAACCGATCCAATTCAGCGTCGTTGTTAGGAAAGGCGACGAAGCGCCGGAGACCGTCACCTCCAAGGCGACATGGACATCCTCGAACTTCTATGCGGCCACCGTAAGCAAGGACGGAGTCGTCATGCCGAAAGGGGTGGGCACGACCTTTATTAAAGCCAGCTACTTGGGCGTTTCGCAGCAAGTATCCGTAACGGTTTATCCTACGGTCGGCAGCCTGAAGGCAGCCAAAGCTTCCGTAGACGCGTTCTTGGACGAAGCCATCGCGCTTCCTAAGGTGACTGCGGAGTCGATCGCCGAAGAAACCATCGATGTCTCGAGTCTTGTGAGCTGGACAAGCAGCAATAAAGATATCGTGGACAAGGTGGATGGCACATGGACCGCAAAGAAGCTCGGCACAGCCGTTCTAACCGGAACCGTTCAATCCAAATCGGTCAGCGTTACCGTAGAAGTGCACGAGAGGCCGATTTTACTGACGCCCGATCAAGCCAATGCTTCCGTCATCATCGGCAAGGAAATCAAGCTGCCGGTCATTACCGTCATGTATGAAAGCGGCGAAGAGGAAAATGTCACGGACAAAGTGACCTGGAAGAGCTCGTCTGCCAACCTGCTCGTGAAAACGCCGAATATGAGAGGCTTGCAGGCGTCGAACGTCACATTGACCGCCACCTACCTGGGCAAATCAACGACAGTCCGCGTCGCGATCGAAGAGGAAATTAAGAAACTGTTCGTAGAGACGGAGACCCTTACCTTGAATCCTTCCCGGACCAAGAGCCTGAAAGTGACGGGCATATACAAGAGCGGTAAATCCGTATCCCTCACGACCAAGATGAACTGGGAAGTCAATCCGGAAACGCTCGCTTCCATTAAGAACGGCTCCATAAAGGCACTTAAGGAAGGCTCAGGCAAGCTGACAGGCACGTATCAAGGCAAATCCGTCGAGGTTGCCCTTACGGTCGTCGCTAAAGTGAAGAAGCTCAGTGCGTCGACCAAATCCGTTACGCTTGCAGCCGAGGGCAAAGAAACCGTTAACGTAACGGCGGAGTACGAAGGCGGCCGCGTAACCGATGTAACGAAGACCGCTGCTTGGACGGTCGGCAATCGAAAAGTGGCAACCGTCCAGAACGGCATCGTCACCGCGGCAGCTAAAGGAAGCACAATCATAAAAGCCGTGCTCGACGGCAAGTCCGTCAGCATCCGGGTCGTCGTAAAATAACCTCTCTTCTCATCAAAAAAGCACCTCGTTCGACGCAATCACCGCGAGCGGCGACGATAGTCGAAGAGGTGCTTTTTGGATAAGGGACGAAAAAGAGCGGGTCCAGGATTGCCCCTCCTGTGACCGCCATGTGAAAGTATAAATTAATCCGCAAATACAAGATCGTACATATGCTTCCAAGTCGCAAGGTCAAATACTTCTTCTCCCGGGCGATGGCCAAGGACCGCATACCCAGCATACATGCCGCCGAGCAGAGCAAGGACGCACAGGATCGGAACGATGCTCTTTCGCAGCGTCCACAGAAGGGCCCGAAGTGCCGGATGGCGCTTTTTGCGCACCGACGCCTTCCCTTTAACAACACCGGACTCGCGTTCCGGCTGGTTATTGCCGCCTTGACGCTGCTTCTTGCTTGCCGGCGGTGAGCTCAGCAGATTAGGCCGCTCCGCTTGCGCGACGCTTTCCATGCCGGCCGCCGTTTCTTTTTTTGCATCCATACGCATTCACTCATTTCTTACGCGCGCAGATTGTTCGCAAGGCCCAGCATCGTATCGCTGGAGGACAATGCCCTTGCGCTGAGCTGATAAGCCCGCTGCACGCTGATCAATTCGGTCATCTCGTCGGACATGACAACATTAGATTGCTCCAAAAAGCCCTGTTTGATATCGATATTCGTTTCCGCGCTCGCGGTCACCTGGTGAAGTACATCACCGACCGCAAAACCGTCCGCAATCGCGAACAAATTGTCCGCAACCTGCGACAGCAGCGAAGGTTTGTCCACCTGCACCAGCTTCAGCCGTCCCATCGGGACAAGCTCGCCGGAAGGGAGCGTGCCGATGATGCTGCCGCTCGCATCAATGCGGACTTCCTTCATTTCCGCGGGAATCTCGATCGGGTTGCCGTCGACAGATGAGATCGGGTAACCCTCTTTAGTCGTCAATATATGAACGCCGTCACGCGTGAACGAGGTCTGAAACGACCCGCCGCGCGTATAACCGAGATCGCCTTGGTCGTTAACGGTTACTTCAAACAGCGCATTACCTTCGATCGCGACGTCAAGAGGCTGGTCCGTTTGCTGAATCGGTCCTTGGGAGAAATCCGGCTGAATCATGGTCAACCGCGAGCCCCAGCCTTGGTTGAAGCCAAGCGGCGTAAGCCGTCCCGGCTGATTAAACACCTCCGGCTGCTTCTTCAGCGTTGTCAGCAGGTCCTCGAATGTCCCGGTCTTGCGCTTATAGCCGACCGTATTCACGTTGGCGATATTGTCCGCCAATAGGTCCAGCTTCTGCTGCAGCCCGCTCATGGACACCATCGCGTTAATCATCGAACCGTTCAATTCTGCAACCTCCTCTGCCGTGCGTCCTCACGCATCGCTCATGCTGCTATGCGGGCGGTTATACCCGTCCGATCTCATTCACCGCTTTATCCAAACTTTTATCATAAAATTGTATAACCTTCTGGTTCGCTTCATAAGCACGCGCCGCCGACATCAAGTCGACCATCGACTGAGCCGAATCGACGTTGGAGCGCTCGACGTACCCTTGCTTCAGCTCTACGCGGTCATTCGCGCCGATCGGACGGATCCCGGCCGCATCGTCGCCGACCCTGAACTTACCATCTCCTTCGCGGATGAGCATGTTCGGATTCTCGACCCGCGTAATAAGCAATTGACCGGCGCTGGCGCCCGTCATCGGATCAACGAGCTGATTGCCGCTCGTCAAGACCAATTGATTGAACGTCATGCCGTCAGGCAAGCGGAACGGCTGCTCGTCGGCGCCGAGTACGCGGGATCCGTCGGGCAGCGTCAGGTAGCCCTCATCGTCAAGCTTGAATTGGCCGTCCCGCGTATAACGGGTTTCGCCGTTTGTATTCTGAACCGTAAAGAATGCCTGCGGCTGAAACACGTAGCTCCCGTCCGCCGACATCGCTTTGCCGGATGCGTCGAAATTCATGCCGGGCACCTCGATGTCCGATACGATGGCGAAATCGCTGAACCGATTCGTCTGCATCAAGTCGCCCTGCAGGTTGATCTGAATGCTTTCTTCCGCGAACACCCCGGTATTGAGCTTGCCGACCGCGCGGCCGCCTCCTTCTTCAACGCCGGAGAGCCGAAGCAGCATATCCGGGAAGGAGTGCGTAACGGCGCTCTTCTGTTTATAACCGGGTGTATTCAAGTTTGAAATATTATTGGTTACCGTATCATGCCGGTGCTGCTGCGAAATCATCCCCGATGCAGCGGTATACAGACCTCTTAGCATGAAGCTACCTCCTGAACGCTGTAACGTTGCCGGATCGGCTCTTTCGTTCCCATCCATATGGCCGAACCATCTAATCTCTACCGTATATATCGGACAACTCGTCCTCTCGATGTATAGAAGGCCGCATGACTTAAGAACTATTCTGCAGGCGATGCCCCTCGGCACGCCCCCCTAAGGCGTCCTACCCGGACATCCTGCAGCTGCCGCTTCGCAGCTTATGCTTGGCGCTTGGTTTTCTCTCTGCGAGGAGAGCGGTCCAAATGGTCGAGCAGCAGGCCTGTCCCTTTCACGACGCAATGCATCGGGTCTTCAGCGATCAATACAGGTACTTTCAGTTCCTCGGCCAGAAGCGCGTCAAGGCCGCTAAGAAGCGCGCCGCCCCCCGTCAGGATGACGCCGCGGTCAATAATATCGGCCGACAATTCCGGCGGTGTCCGCTCCAGCACGGACTTGGCCGCCGATACAATGGACGACACCGGTTCCCAAAGCGCTTCGCGCACTTCTTCCGAATATATCGTCACCGTAAGCGGCAAGCCCGTAACCATATCCCGTCCGCGAATGTCGATCTCGTCTTTGAAGCCATTGTCATAGACCGAGCCGATTTTGATCTTGATATCCTCGCTAGTCCGTTCGCCGATCATCAGCTTGTACTTATTCTTGATATACTTCATGATCGCTTCATCGAACTTGTCCCCTGCGATCTTAATCGAAGAGGCGGTCACAACGTCGCCCATGGAAAGCACGGCTACGTCCGTTGTGCCGCCGCCAATATCGACAACCATGTTGCCGCTAGGCTGATAAATGTCCATGCCCGCGCCAATCGCGGCCGCCTTCGGCTCCTCTTCGAGGAAGACGTCCTTTGCGCCGCTGCGCTCGGCAGCTTCGCGGATCGCCTTCTGCTCCACCGACGTAATGTTCGTCGGGGCGCAAATTAAGATGCGAGGGCGGCTGTACCAAGAACGGCCGCCGACGCGATCGATAAAGGCCTTCAGCATGATTTCCGTAATTTCGAAATCGGCGATAACGCCGTCTCTCAGCGGTCTGATGGCGATAATGTTACCAGGAGTCCGTCCGACCATCCGATGCGCTTCTTCACCTACCGCAAGCACGCGCTTCGTCTCGCTTTCAATCGCGACGACAGAAGGCTCATCCAGTACAACGCCCCTCCCTCTTACGTGAATGGAGACATTCGCTGTCCCTAAATCGATCCCAATATCCTTGCTAAACATAAGTACTAAATCCTCCACGGCGAATAAGAATTCGATGCAATGATCATCTTGTTTAGTATTCGCTGAAATGATCGAAATTCCTCTATTTTTGTAGAAAAAATCGCTTACGTTTTTGCAGCTGCGAGAACCTCGCGCTTACGCCCGGAGCTCTTCTTATACTTGATTTTGGTCGCTTCTCCTCCCCTCAGGTGCCGGATCGACTTGTGGTACTCTAGGATATGCTTCACCTGGTCCGCCAAATCGGGATTTATTTCCGGCAAACGCTCGGTCAAATCCTTGTGCACCGTGCTCTTGGAGACGCCAAATTCTTTAGCGATCGTCCGCACCGTGTGCTTCGTCTCGACGATGCAACGGCCGATTTTTATGGTCCGTTCTTTGATGTAATCGTGCACGCTCCCGCCTCCCTACTCGAGATAGTTTGGTACATTATATGAGGGGTACGGGTATATATTCTTTGTGTCCAAGCGTGACAAGCCTAAGAAGCGCAATTATTTTCAGAAACGGGTGCTTTTCCGCTTTCCGGGGCATCCAAACCGCCTAATCGGAGCAAAAAAAAGAAGGCAGGGACTTCCCTGCCTTCAAAAGTACTGCTTGTGAAATTAGTTCTCTGTAGCGCTTGCGCTAGTGATCAGCGTATTCGGATTGATCGGCTTGCCGTCCTTGCGCACTTCGAAGTGCAGGTGGACGCCCAGCTCTTTCTCCAGCTCGCTGCGGCCGGCTTTTGCGATGATCGCGCCTTGCTTGACTTCGTCGCCGACTTTAACCTGTACGTCGGTCAAGCTGTGGTACACCGTTACGATGCCGTCCGCGTGCTTGATTTCGACAATGTTGCCGTTCAGCGGGTGCTTCTCGGCTACCACGACGCGGCCGCTGAGCGCTGCCGATACGTCAAATGCGGTGTCGTTCTTCGCGAAGTCGATCCCCATGTTCGTTACAAATGTGTTGCCCGATTGAATCAGAGCAGCCTGACGTTCTTCGCCGGAAGCTTTCGCGTCATAGAACGGCGCTACGATATCCAGCTGGCTGCGGTCTACCGGCCACTGCATCAGTTCGGATTCCGATACCTGAACTGCAGCGTCATCAGCCGGCACTTGATCTTCCGTCATTTCATCCGTCGTTCCTTGTGTAACTTCTACGTCGGTGCTGGCTGGTTTGTCGCTAGTTTCTCCAGCTCCCCCATAGAGCCACATTAAGGTTACGATAATTGCTGCCGCGGCTAGGAATGCTGACGGTGCTGCCCATTTCTTAGAAAGCAGCTTTCTCCATGCAGACGGTTTGACGGCAGTGCCTCCCACTACATTTTTGGGAGCTTCTTCATTGAACTTTGATTTATCACTCATTGTTCGATCACCTCACTAGCCATTGTTGCCACAACCTAGCAGTTTATACGTGAGGGTTTAACATTTTTTGAGATTGTTAGAGAACGAGAGTCGCGGCCGCTGCGCTAGTCTAGCAGGCCTGCCGCTTTCTCTAGCTTCGTCCCGGTATAATAGTGTGCGAGAATCTGGTCCGCCGTTTGGCCCTTCATCGCCATGCCGTTAGCGCCCCATTGGCTCATGCCTACGCCATGGCCGTAGCCGAACGTCGTTATGCGGATCTCGTCATCTAAGATCGTCCAGTGGAATTGCGAAGAGGCAAGACCCAGTTTCTCCCGGATTTCTCTGCCGCTGAACTTGTCCCTTCCGATCAAAACCGTCTTGATGCGCTTGCCTTCCGTCGTATCCAGGATGCGCATTTGGCTGACCGCGCTCTTCTTCACGCCAAGCTTGGCGCTGAATGCCTTGAGCGACATGGTGACCGTTTCCTTATATTTCGGAGAGATTGTCTTGTCCCAGGGGCTCGCTACGCTGCGCAAATAGGGAAGGTCCATATCCCAATAATCCGAAGCGTTCTCCGTATAGCCATTGCTTGTAGAGAAGAAAGACGCCTGGATCGGCTCCCCGTCATATGTGACAATCTGTCCTTTCGTCTGCTCCACGGCTTCGTTCAGCTTCGCCAAATTCGCTTCCTTATCCGTTCCGCTCCAGCGCGACAGCAGCTGGCTAAGCGAGACATACACCTGGTTCATGACGGTATCGTTCACATCGGCCTGCTTCGCCTCGTCGCCCAGCCCGCTGCGGTCTTGCTGCAGCAGCCGCTTATAAATATAGGTGCGTGCGGCAATCGCCTGCGCCTTCAGCGCCTCAAGCTCGAAATCGATCGGCATTTCGCCGGCCAGCACGCCGCGCACATACAGCTCAATCGGCATTTTCTCGATCCGTTTCTCCTCGGTGAGGTATACATTGACCCACATGCGGTCATACGCGCTTAGCGCCTTAGCAGACTTCGCTTCCTCCTGCCCGGCCGCGGCTTGTCCGGAAGCAGGCTTGTCCTGCACCGGCTTCTTCTGCGCGATAGCCGGCTCTGCGCTCTCCTGCACGCCCTCTTCCCCGGCTGTCGCCGTCATTGCCGCTTCCTGCGTCTGGCCCGATTCCTTCCCTTCGCCACGCTCGTTAAGGTAGACGACTCCTCGAACCAGCATGACCAGCAGCAGCCCCCACATAAAATAGAACAACCATCCGCTCGCCGAGGGCCGCCCTCGCCTCGAACTGCCTGTCCGCCATCTCACTCGATCCATCCGCCGCTCCTTCCTCTTACGCCATTCTCCTATCTCTTAATTCTTGCTTGCTACAGTCTATGAACCTGACAAGTAGGATAGTACCGAAAGGAAGAATGGACGGAAAAAAGCAAAAAAGCCTTGCTCTCCTCAGAGGGAACAAGGCTTTATCAACAGTTATGTGTAAGGTGTTACGCCCAGGTCGGCTGAACCTTCAGACGAGGCGTTTCTTTCTCGCGCTTCGCCGGCTCGGCCGATGCCATTGCCGCAACGGCAACGGGCTCCGCTTCTTCCAGTGCAGCTGCAACGCCTTCGAGCACTTTCGCATAGACCGGCTCTGCCGGTGCCGGATCGACGCGGCGAATGTCGGCGCCTAGCGCCGCAAGCTTGCCGGTGATGTCGACATAACCGCGGTCCACATGGTGAAGGCCCGTCACTTCGGTTTCACCGTCCGCGCACAGCCCCGCGCAGATTAGCGCAGCGCCCGCGCGAAGATCGGTTGCGGTTACTTTCGCTCCCGTCAACGCCGTGCTGCCGCTGACGATGGCCATGCGGCCGTCGATCTTAATATGCGCGCTCATTTTCTGAAATTCCTCGACATGCATGAAACGGTTCTCAAAAATCGTTTCCGTCACGATGCTGGTGCCTTCGGCAACCATGAGAAGCGCCATCATTTGCGACTGCATATCCGTCGGGAATCCAGGGTATGGTAAAGTCTTGACGTCAACGGACTTCAATTTCTTCGGTGCCACGACGCGCAAGCCGTTCTCTGTTTCGGTGATCACTACGCCCATTTCTTCAAGCTTGGAGATGACCGGCGCCAAATGCTCGCCGATTGCGCCTTCGATATGAACGTCGCCGGCAGTCATCGCAGCCGCGATCATGAACGTGCCCGCTTCAACGCGGTCGGGAATGACCGAGTGCTTAGCGCCCTTCAGCTCTTCAACGCCTTCAATGCGGATAATGCCCGTTCCGGCGCCGCGAACCTTCGCCCCCATCGCGTTCAGGTAGTTGGCGAGGTCGACGATCTCCGGCTCCTTCGCCGCATTCTCGATCGTCGTCGTGCCTTCGGCGAGCACGGCCGCCATCATGATGTTCTCAGTTGCGCCTACGCTGGCAACGTCGAGGTAAATCTTAGCCCCCTTCAGCTTGCCTTCTTTGCGCGCTTCAATGAAGCCTTGGCCAAGGACGATCTCGACGCCCATCGCCTCGAAGCCCTTCAAATGCTGATCAATCGCACGCGTGCCGATCGCACAGCCGCCAGGGAGGGAAATTCTCGCACGGCCGAGCCTTGCTAAAAGCGGTCCCATTACGAGGAAGGATGCGCGCATCTTGCGCACCCATTCATAAGGCGCTTCGAATGAGGTTAATTGCTCAGCGTTAATCCGCATCGTTTCATTGTCATATGTCAGCTTTCCGCCTAATGCGGCAAGCACTTGTTGTATGGTCATTACATCGTCTAGATTAGGCACGTCATGAATGACGCTCTCGCCTTCCTTAGCAAGTAACGTGGCAGCGAGAATCGGCAATACGGCATTCTTTGCTCCGCTTACACGAACATTTCCGGATAGTCGCTGGCCGCCGCGGACGATTATTTTGCTCATCTCAAGTTTCCCTCCGCGTGCAGTAGATTCATTTACCTTTTTGCACAATTAATGGTACGGACCCCCGTACCCAACCTACATCTTACCATCAGCTTACAACAATCGACAAGCGTTATTTTCTGCCTGTCGAAATTCGTTATGAAATGCCAAGTTCTATACTATTCGAAGCCGATTTCGGGTTTTGTACCGTCATGTATTACCCATTGTTGACATCTTTCCCCCTAGTTATTCGACAATTCCCCTGAGCAGCCCGGACCAGTTCCAGTAAGACAACACGAAGTCCGCAAAGCCATGTCCCAGCACGATCGCGAGCATAATTTGCAGCAGTCTTGCCTGCCCGCTCCGCGGCCTCTTCAGAATGGACGTTAACTTCAGCTCCTGCAAGGCAATCCATGCCAGCGCAATGCTGAACAGCTCGATTAGGATGGAAAGAAGCGCATGTACGCCGGCATTCGCGGCAAATTGATCCATGTGATTGACTCCCTGCTACACAATTTCTACATCTGCACTGCCCGGAGCAGCAGCGCCGCGAACTCTGCCCGGCTTGCGGTTCGCTCCGGCTTAAAGCTGCCGTCCGGATAACCGCCAAGCAGCCCGCTCCGTTTCATGGCCTGAATCGCGGCAGACGACCAGCGCGCCGTTTCGACGTCGCTAAACGGCGACGCATTGGGGCGGCCGGCATTCAATCGGAGCACCCGCAGCAGGATGGACGCCATCTCCTCGCGGGTAATCGGCCGGCTTGGACCGAACGCTCCGCCCGGATAGCCGCCGATCCAACCGGTTCCCGATGCTTCACTGATCGCGGTATACGCCCAGTGGGTTGCCGGCACATCGCTAAAGCCCGCTCCTTTTATCGGCACAGGCTCAAACGCCCGGACGAGCATCGAGACAGCCTCGGCCCTTGTAATGCTCTTGTCCGGATGGAAGCGGTAGTTCCCGCTCCCTTTCACGATACCGGACTTGCTGAGCGAAGCGATCGCATCCTCGGCCCAATGGCCGTCGATATCGCGGAACCCTGCCACAATCGGCTCGGCACCGATGCGAAGCCCGTAATATTGTTTGTCAAAGCTGCTGTTCGCCGTCACTTTGACATAGTACAGACCCGCTTGTACACGCTGTTCTTTGGCCATGCGGGTTTGGTTCCGTGCCGATTGCAGGGTGAATAACGGCTTCTGCCGTTTGTCAAACACCTCCGCCTTCATCCGAATGCCACTCGGAATGCCGCTAACCTGTACCGACAGCACGCTTTCGCTGTCCGTCCGCAGCTGGTACCAATCCGCATCGTTTGCCCCGATGACCCCCATATAGTTCGATCCGGGGGCAACACCGGTAGCTTCGTACGTCTTGTCGTTGGGCTCGTTAGGATCCGTATATTTCGAAATCAGCTTCAGGTTTAGCGTATACGCCGCAGCAGACGGGCCGGCTTGCGCCGACAGCCCGTTGTGAACGCGTATGTAATACAGACCCGGCGTTACCTGGATCTGTTCCGAAACCTCGCTTTCGGCTTCGCCGTTCTCATCGATTTCGTGCAGCGCTTCTCCCTGCCGCTGGTAAGCCAGCGCGGGATCGATCCGCGCGGAATCGGTGGAGAGCGTAAGCTTCAACGTGCCTCCCGTTTCAAAATGAATCGCATACCAGTCACGATCGCCCGTTTGATGAAAATTGCCCGTCAGCTGCTGGGATTGCGGCTTTAGCGTAAACGCTTGGTACGGCTTGTCGTTGATTTCATAAGCATCGGGAGCGATCTCGAACGTTGAGGTCAACAAATAAGAGAGCCGCTGCTTTGTCGTCTTGTCAAAGAAGCGCAGCTCAAATTCGTTCCTCCCTTTCTTAACGTGCCAGTCGATGGTTTGGTTCCCAAGTTTCGTTTCTTTTGTTCCTCGAACGGTGCCGCCTGCGACATGCGTCATCTGAAGAATCGGCGTCGTCGTGCCCGGCGTCGTCAAGCTCTGCAGCTGAATGGATATGACGCCGTCATAAGGCGCATCCAAGGCATACCAGTCGCGGTCCGATCCGCCGGCAAGCTCTGCGCCGATCCGTTTGCCCAGCGGAAATTTCCGCGCTTCCTGCCTGGTATTGTTTGGCTCGTAGCCGTCTGCTTTCAGCAGTCCCGTGACCACACGGTCTACCTGTAGCAGCCCGTAGCCGCTTGCATCATCCACCCCCGGTTTTCCGATGTCCCGCGCCGTTTGGCGCAGCAGTTCGCGTACCTGATACGGCTTATATCCCGGATGAACCGCCCACGCCAGCGCAGCTGCGGCGGCCACCTGCGGCGCAGCCATAGAGGTCCCTTCCTCGTGTTTATACCCGCCTCCCGGCGCAGTCGTATAGACATGCCATGGCGCCGCAAGGTCGATCTCCGAACCGGCATTGGAGCGCGGCTCCGGTTGTCCATCAGGGTCAGCCCCCGAGACCGCCAGCACCGTCGCATAGGCAGCCGGATACTTCACTTCAGCCTTCGCGCCGAGCGCCAATCCGTCGTTGCCGCTTGCGGCTACGAGCAGCGCCCCCTTGGACTCGGCATATTGCACGATGTCCCGCAGGTAGGGCGAATAGCGGTAGAGGCCGACGGACAGCACGATGATCTTCGCCCCGTGGTCGACGGCGTAAAGAATCGCTTTGCCCAGCCGCTCCTCGTCCCCGAAGCCGTCTTGGTCGAGCGCTTTGATCGGCATCAGCTTGGCATGCCAAAGCACGCCCGCGATGCCCGCTTTGTTGTTCCCCTCGCCGGCCAGCACCCCCGCCACGGCCGTGCCGTGCCCGTTGTCGTCCTCGGGCGGCTTGCCCGGACTTACGAGATTGGTGCCCGCAACGAGATTATCCTTCAGATCGGGATGGCCCAGATCGACGCCCGTATCGATGAGCGCGATGGTCAGCGCCTTCTGGTCATGAGCCTTCGACCAGGCCGCCTTCGCCCCAATCTGATCCAGGTGATGCTGCTTCGGCAGCTCCGGATCGTTGGGCTGGACTTCCGCCGCAAGCAGACGGACCCTGCTGATCGGCTCGGCATAGGCGATCTCCGGCATCCGCTGCAGCCGGAGGAGCCACTCGGACGTGTCCGCCCCGGGGTCTTCGGGGCGGACCACGTCCACGGCCGCCGCCCCCGGCATGGCTAGGCGGCGGAGCACGCGCGTACCCGGCAGCGGCTTCGCCAGCTCGGGGTCGCGCCATTTGATGAGCCAGCCGCCGGTGGGCGCGGGCTCATCGTGGCCGCCCGCGGCGGCGGGGTTGGCCGCGGCCGCCGCGATCGGCGGGCCGCCGGCTGCCGCCGCAGGCGGCAAGGCCGCGGGAGCGGCCCCTGCAGCGGCGGCGGTGGCCGCTCCCGCAGGGGCGCTCCACAGCAGCAGCGCTGCGAGCGCCGCGTGCAGCGCGAGGCGCGCGAGGCGCGAGCGCCGCGAGCGCGGAGCGACGGGCGGCTGCGCGCAGCCGCCCGCGGGCGCCGCGCCGTCGCCTGCGCAGGCGCGTGAAGCCAAGCCGCACGCCGGTACTTCCGGCGTTGCATCGCTTGGCCTGTTATAGTCTATTCGGTTGATGGAATACCGCATAAAGTTCTTCATCATAGTCTGCCTTTAACCCGCAAAATGTGATCTGAAACCTTTCGCTCCCCCAGTCCCGTTTTCCTATAAGAAATTGTTGCATAATATTAAGAAAATCGTTAGCCCCCTTAAAAGGCTATGTACTCCGATTTTATGCAGCTACAGGCATGGCTTAATCTAAAGATTGCATGAACTCACGAAGAAAGAACAAGCCCCTGAAACGGGCCATTTTTTTCCTTGTCTCATGCAGCCTTCCGCGCTTTTCAAGTATACTAGATTCATCTTTCGATTCCATAGATAAAGGAAGGCATCGCTTTGCGCCAAAAAAGGATTGTTCTGCTTTCAGCGGCTCTGGCCATTTTGCAAGTTTCTCCTACAGCTGCATCGGATATGCTCGCACCCCAGACCCGCTCCATTGTATTTCCGGCGCCCGGCCGTACGATACACGCTACTCTCACCGGAGACGATCGATTTGACATCGCGTGGCGCATGGAAAGCAAGGACCGAATCAGCAGCCTATTCGTTTCCGCCGACAATACGTTCTACTATATGGCCGCGGGGAAGAAGGCCGCCATCCTGCCATCCGGGGAGCCCGCTTTGCAGCACTCTAGTGATTCGTCCTTCCTTGTTCCCATTCCGGCCGGTATCTCGGCGAATGAAAACGCGGTAATCTCGAGTAACACAAAGCATTACTGGACCTATAAGCCCCCTGAAGGGGAGAAGTTGCGCCTTGATACGCTCCAAGCGGATCTTGCGGGCAACTTATACATACAAGATCAGCATGATGGCTGGTACTCGCTGGCTGCGGACAGCGGCAAATTACGTTATTCGCTGCAGCTGAATCTTCAAGATGCCGATGAAGCGATCGGCCCGGACTTGACCTGCAAAGCCGCTCCCTCCGGCGATGCGGTGTGCGCCTCGCCGCTGCTCGGCATCATTGGAATCCGCGATCAGTCGGCGGCGCCCCGCGTCTTCATTGACGGCTGGGAGCAGTTCTACGCGCAGAAGCCGTTTATTTCGCGAGGCACGACGCTCGTTCCGATGCGCGGCATCTTCGAGAAGCTCGGCGCCGCCGTCAGATGGAATGCCAAAGACCGTTCCATTCAAGCGAATAAATCCGGGTTAACGCTGAGGCTCGCAGTCGGCAGCATACACGCCACCGTTAATCAAAAACCGCTCATTCTAGCCGAAGCGCCTGTACTGTCGAACGGGGTAACCTTCGTACCGCTGCGGTTCATCAGCGAATCGCTCGGCGCGCTCGTCATTTGGGAGAAGCCGACGGCCGCGATCCAAATCGTTTCTTCCAAATCATCAGCTTAAGCGGAGGCACTCACATGTTCAAACGTTCCATGATGCTAGCGGTTCTCACCGTCTGCATCCTATTCGTTTCCTTTTATGCCTGGAGGGAGCTCTTTGCTTCCTCCGAAGCTCCGCGCGTTTCATTTATACCGGCTGAAACACCCTCGCTGGTGCTGGATAACCCTTATACGGGATTTGTGGCCGATGCCAGATATGACGATGCGACGCAGCCGTTCCGGCTTGCGCATGCCAATATCAGCTGGGCTGAGCTTGAACCGGCCAAAGGCGTCTATGCCTTTGATGAGATTGAGCGCGACTTTAATTTGGCGCTGTGGAAGCAGAAGAACGTCAAGCTTGTCATTCGTATTGTCATGGATTATCCGAGGAAGACGGCCCACAAGGACATCCCCCAGTGGCTGTACGAAGAGATCGGCAAGAAAGGCACCATTTACGATAACCGATACGGCAAAGGCTTTAGCCCGGACTATGCGAACCCTTTGCTCATTCAATATCACAGGCAGCTCATTAAGAAACTGGGCGAACGCTACAATGATGATCCAGCCATTGCTTTTGTCGAACTCGGCAGTCTAGGTCACTGGGGAGAATGGCACACCTATGACGGCAATGATACGGAAAAGCCGATTCCTTTTCCAAAACGGGCGATCGCGGACAAGTATGTCCAACCTTACATCGACTACTTTACGGACAAACCCCTTATGATGCGCAGACCGCATGCGATCGCGAAGAAAAACGGGATGGGCTTGTTCAATGATGCGTTCGGCGACCGGGAAGCTACGATCGACGAATTCCTGAACTGGTATACGAATGGCTATACCAATTGGCTGACGAAAGAAGAAGAGCCTGCGATGCCCGACTTCTGGAAGAATGCGCCTAGCGGAGGCGAATTCTCCAGTGACAGCAGCCTGCTGGCAGACGATACGATCGAGGAAGCGATTCTCGAAGCTAAACTGACTCATGTTTCCTGGATGGGACCCTACGCACCGTTGAAAGAACCGCTCGGCGGTCCGATGCAGCCCAACATCGACCGTTTCCTCAATACGATCGGCTACCGATTCGTGATCACAGAGGAATCCCATGAGGAAGAAATTCAGGCGGGCCAGCCGCTCCATGTTCAACTTTCCATTCTTAACCGCGGCGTAGCGCCATTCTATTTCGAGTGGCCGCTGGAGCTAAGTTTGACGGACGAAACGGGAGCTATCCGCACGTCGATGATAACGGGCACGGATATTCGCTCCTGGCTGCCAGGCCATTCCGTTATATCCGCAGAGCTGCCTGTTCCTGCCGGTCTGCCGGATGGAATCTATCAAGTGACGGCAGCCATTCTGGACCCGGAAACAGGACAGCCGGGCATTCAGCTCGCCATTAGCGGCAAAAGGGAAGACGGCAGATATCTTTTAGGCGCAGTGAGCATTACATCCCCTTAATTCAAGGCTTTGTTAAACTTTGTTGTTGATTTTCTGATTAAGCTAGCGGGCAGGATAGTTGAATAGGATATAGTGTATATGAAGCAACAAAAAAGCCGGTGGAGTACACCCACCAGCTTTTCATTAACTTATTGTTTATTATGGTAAAACTGGCCCTTCTACTACAGGCGGTGCAATAGGGATTACCACACCATTTACTTTTAAGCCACTTTCCGTATGAGAAAGTAGAGTTACTGCTGTTACTGTTTTTTGAATATTTTCATTATCAACAAGAATGTCGCCTACTACTGGTAGAGCTGGACCATCAACGACAGTAGAAGAAATTCCTGTCAAGTTAAACCCAACAACTTGTTTTTTTACTTTTGTGTCATACGAAACCGTATCGGCTAATGTTGACGTTTTGTGCTGCTTTTGAGTATGGTGTTTTTGTTTTTTACCTTCGGCGGTATCCCATTCAACCGTTATAAGGTACTCATCTTCCGATTCTTGCGAGAATACTAAACTCGAAGCGTTCGCTTGCATTTGAGCATTGTTGTAGTTCAAAGCGAGTTGAACATCACCTTTACCCACAGTACCTATTCCTGTACTGGAATCGTATGTAACTGAAGCAAGAGCAGAACCCGATAAGGATAATGTTAGTGCTAGAGCCAAAACCGCGATTTTTTTCTTCAAAGAAAATTCCTCCCAAAGTATTATCTGTATACTAATAGGAGGGTCGGTTACACTATTCGCTCCATTCAGTCCAAGTGTCCATATATAGACTGAACTTCTCAGCTCCCCTGTAGATTATGATACAAAATGGGACTTATTCTCTAGCGGCGCCACTAGCGAAATAACCAGATCATAGTCCTAATCCCTTATTTTAGTATAGGCCAAAGGTACATTTATGTATAATACATATAAGATTATATTATATAGACTCTAATCTATATATTGGAAAGTGGCATTCTCTTTGAAACTACTTCAGGCTGCAATGCTTTCAACAACTGCTAAGATTAATCAAAGTGAAGCTATAAAGCTTAAGAAAAGGGTACGATGACCAATGATAATATCAGAATCAAAAAGAACCTCTCATCCGCTAATCGGAAGAGAGGTTCTATTCTTTCTAATCGCGGCCCTTATGGCGCATAGTCCCCATTGTAGCTTACGAGGATGGCATCCTTGACGCCATCGAAGTTCGATATCTGATTGACGAATGAGGTGTTATCGTCGCTCAAGCGGATTTCCACGGTCATTTCCGTCATGTCTTTGCGCACCGTCTTGGATTTCAATACATGCTTCTTTCTGCGCAGCACCGCTCTGACTTGATCGCTCGCCCGCTCCTCATAATTCACGATCAACAAGTACGGCAAGTCCTTTCTCTCGCGCTTCGCCAGTATAAACAGCACGGCGCTGACTGCAATCGAGCCTAAAATCGCAATCGGGTAAATCTTCGCCCCGGTTGCGATCCCCACCGTAATCGACCAGAACATATACATTATATCGAGCGGATCTTTAACTGCCGTCCGGAATCGGACGATGCTTAGCGCGCCGACCATCCCGAGCGAGAGAACAATATTCGTGCTGATCGTCATAATGACAATCGTTGTCAACATCGTCATAATCACGAATGTCAGGTTGTAGTTGTGACTGTAGACCACGCCCCGGAACGTCTTGTAGTACGTCCAGTAGATGAACATGCCAAGCAGGAAGGAAATAAGCAAGCCCACGACGATTTCCACTATCGATACCTGCCTAAAGGCTTCAAGCTCTAGAATGCTGCTCTTGATCACTTCTTGAAAATTAATGGTATCCCCCACGTACGCCCGCCTCCCCCTTAACCTAATCCGCGAAGGTCTTTCTTCTTTCGCGGCAAATCACATATTTGGAAATCGTAGACCGGTTCGCGGCGGACATTTGCACGAGGCCATTAATGAAATCCGGCAGAAATTGATTATATTTCACTTCCAGAATGGTCTTCGGCCCTTCGATCGATTCGATCATAGGCAAATCTTGATCGAACATATCAAGCGACTGCACGCTCGCCTTCAAGCACTTATCGAATGTAATTCGTACATCGCTGACCGGGTAGATATACGCTTCCCGGATGTAGTCGACGACGACGGCCGGCTTCAAGAAGCCGTGCTTAGTGTCGAAATAAAAGTCTCTGGCCAGCGGATGATTAAGCTCCGGCAGAAATTCAAAGTCGCCTGCGATAAGGCTGTCGAATTGCTCGCGCGTCAGGCCAACCGATTCTTTTGCGACATAGTCATGAAATTTGCTTTTGCGTTCGAGCTTGATCAAGCTGTCGCTCTTGTTATAAATGCGAATCCGGTACTTCTTGCGCTGGAAGATGCCGTTATTCTTATCAAGCAGCGCCGTCTCATGCACATTGTCGAAATACAGGCTGCGAATATGGTAACCCTCCCGGCCGATGGAGTTCTCGTCCATCCGAAGCACGGAGCCAACGCGTTCGCGAAGCCCTAAGTACTCGTGATAATGGATATAGTACTTCAATTCATGTCGAAGCTTCTTCCCCGCAAACTGCATCGTTTATCCGCCTTTCCTGCGACCTTCACTTCAGCCCGTAAGCGTTCATCTCCGCATCCGATAACCGGAACTGCTGCCGTACCTGCTTCGTCAATTCGGCAGGCCGCTTGGCAGCGAAGCTTACCAGCTTGTCCGTCTCCGCATGCCAGCCGCTCACTGTCCCGCCCCAGCGTTCCTGATGGCGTTCCATCTCCGGTTCAAGCGCAGCCCGCGCCCGATCAATTGCGGCCGTAACCGTCTCCGTGCTCAGCGGACCGTTCAACAGCGTACCGAACCTTTTTAGGAACCGCTCACGCATGCCGGCATCCTGAAGCAGGGTTTGAAACAGCTCCACGGACGGATGCGAGGCCAGCGCCGGAGATAACAGTCTGTTCAACGTCGGCTCATCCGCTTTCCCAAAGCCGAGATCGGCGTCGTACAAGAGCCAGCGCCACTTGCCATCGTGCTGATCGGAACGCCAGTAACGAATATTGTGGTCAGGCCAATCCGTATTGCCGATATAAGCCTCCACAATCATGTAATCGAACAAATTATCCGTATCGATCATCGATTCCAGCTTCCGAATGTCCGGCGGTGACGAAGACCGCGCATCGCGCAGCTCTTCGAGCAGCAGCTTGAATGCTTTGTCGCCGCCGGCCTTCGCTTCGCCGTCCGATTCAAGCAAATCGATGGATTTGGTTTCAAGGCCATGACGATCGGCAAGCAGCTGCTCATCCAGCTTCTCGCGCAAATCATAAATGCCCCAATAGCGATTATTCAAGTAAACCGCAACAGGTCTGTACGCCTGCACATCTTCCAAGATCGGTTCCGCAATTAGCGAAGACAAGCTGTCGCGCATATGGGTCAGCGGGAAATCCTGCCCGCCGTTCCGAAGAATAATGGAATTGTACGCTTTCCGCTCCCGCTGATCGAAGAACCGGTATGCAAAGCTCTTCCCGCCATACTTCTTCTTCGCCTTCAATTCCAATGATTGCTGCGGCTGCAGACGCGATTCGCCGCCAAACAACTCCATTCCAGCGCCGCTTTCATAGGCAAGCGCACCCTCCGGGTCGAACCATTGGAAGCGGGCCGGAATCGTCTCCTCCGAGAGCCTGTCCAGGTTGGCGAGCACAACCGCTACAGGCAAGGCCGGCTTTGCTCCGATGCCGAAGAAACCGGCCGTTTCAGGTCCGGCCGTGCCGTCCTCGTAAAATAGCTTGGCTCTCACCAGCACCGTTCGATCGAGTACAATGGGCTTATCGTATGCAGTAGCAGCCGCAGTCGGCTCCGCTCCGTCCAAGGTGTAGACCAGCTTTCCCTTCATCCGCTCATCCCCGCTTAATGCGATGGCAAGCTTAGTACCTTCCGGATACCATCCTGGCTGAAGAGAGAAGCGAGGTTCCGCATTGTAACTCACATCCTGATGAGACTTTCCCTCGTTACTGCTCTGCCGTTCCATCAAGCGCCAGCCGAGCATCGCGATTGCGACCAGCACCAGCAAGAGTGAAATTCCAATCTTCTTATTCGACATAGAACTCCCTAACGCCGAAGTAGTCGTTATCATCCACATGACTAAAGGTATCAAAAGCCGGCGTGGCATTGCCCTTTGCATCTCGAGCTTCCACTTTGAAATAATAATGTCCCGGCGGCAGTTCATCGATCGTGACGGAATTTGCAGTCAGCTTCTCCGATTTGAAGATCGGGCGAGCAAATGACGGTTCCTTCGCGATTTGGAACTTATAACCGATCTCGTCTCCTTGCAAGTCGTACGAGATCTCCCAATCGAACCGGCGCTTGCCGCCCTCGGCACGCGGTTCATCGAGATAGAATGGCATCGGGTTCTCGAGCGCAGCCATAAACTTCTGCTCATTCAAGACAGGCAGCTGCTTGATCCGCTCTACCTCGCCGTTCCACTCCGAGTAGGGGTAGCGCAGGGAGGACAAGTCCGGCGTACGGCTGACAAACTCATTCACGATCGGTTTATACGTGCCGATAAGCTTGCCTAGTTCGTCGGGGTTAATGTACGTCTTCAGCTCCTTGATTTTGTCCAGCAGCTGCTGAACGTTCGCAGGTTTCTTGAAGAAGCGGTTCTCCAGCTTTACGCCCCAATAATTGTGGATCCCCCGATGCCAGCTCGCCCGCGATTCTGTCGGAATGCCTTTATAATCATAGTATCCCAGCGCCCCGTCATAGTCCCACGGCAGAAAAAACCACTTCTCCGAGTTCAAAGGCGAATACAACATGAAGTTCTGCGAGTTCGTATCCACATTATCCAGAAGGATATTCGTCCCCAGCCAAGTCAGGAAGTTATCTCTGTCAAAATAACGATCGACGACATCGTCAATATCCAAGGAAAGATCGTTCAGATCCCGGAGCATCTTAAGCAGCTTCGAATGGTCGTCGCTTCCTTTTATCTCCAAAATTCGTTCGAACTTCGACTGGTCATAAGCAGGGTCATCTTTCATTTTGAGAGCTTCGCCGAGCAGGAATTCAAAGTTAGCCGCCTTGTATAATTGCCCGTTCGGATCAAGGCCGTGTGAACGCAAAAAAGCTTTATTCGGCTGTTCAATCTGCTCATATAGACCGTAATCCTGAAAGCCGGGCACATTTCCGGTCAAATCCTTCACATGCAGACGAACGTATTGGGTTCGCAAGCTTGTGAAATCGGGAAGCCGTTTAAAGATATCGAAGCTGATTTTATTTCGCATTCGCGTAAAATCATAGGCGTGCTTGACGAGGTTGATCGTACTTTGGCTGCGCCAAAGCCCGGCTTTGTCGAAGAGCTTCACCTTGTAGCTTTTTTGATCTGCGCGCGCAGCGATGGAGGAGTTTCCCCTCAAGCTGATCTGCGCATTTGGATGCGTAGAGCCAAAGCCAAACATGCCGGACTTCGGCGACTGCTCATCGCCCTCTTGAATGATGATTTCCATCGTCTTCTCATCCGTATTTTCCTCTTTGGTCATAATGCTGTTGAGCTTCGACCATGTCATGGGATGCTCCGCCGTTTTATTCATGGCCGAAACCGTTATGTAAAGGTCTACCACATCAGTCGGACTGTCCTGTTGATAGACCGATCGATCTTCAACCAGCTTCGCGCTAAAGGCTGCAGCCAATTCAATCTTGCTCGCAGCCGGCTGATCATTCGTTCGGTCCGCTGCCGTACAACCGCTCAAGACAACAAGCATGGCCGCCAAGGTTCCCCACGTCAACAAGCCCTTATTTCTTTTGTTCATGTCATCCTCCTACCTTCTCTTGCGAAGAAGCGATATACGCAGGGCTACTCTTCTTGACTGCTCTTCAACATGCGTGTGTAGCGGTTGTCATACTCTCTGGCAATGAGCGGCTGCGCGCTGAAAGTATAGTAATTCAAATTGCGCATCAAATAGATCAATCTTGCCAGCGTCAGCAAGAGCGTAATGAACGAGGCCATGAAGAACGAGAAGCCTTGCTCGCGCAGCGCCACCGAAATGATCGTAAAGAAGGTGTTCAGAACGAGAAACGCCGCCGATAAGAACAGCACGCCTTTGCGGTCATCGAAATAGAGCAAAATCAGTACCGTAACATTGAAAATAATATAAGCGTAAAAGGCCATAACAAGAATGTTATACACGTCGATTTGCGCGGATGTAAAACCGATCAACGGCAGAAATCGAATGCCCATGGCGATCGCCATAATGGAGAAGAACAGCTGCACCCCCATTATAATCGACAATTGCTGGGAAATAACCTGGTAGATACTGCGTTTTGCTTTGTCGATATCGAGAATCGAGCCGCGCGTTAATATGGCCGAATAATAGGCTTTGAATTGCGGATAGAACGCGGTCTCCAGCGTAACCGTAAATAGAATCATCGTCGGTACGGCGGATATAAAGCTGTAAAATACGGCAATGTCATATTCCGGCGCCATCCGGAAGTACCCGCCGACCATTTGACCGGCAGAACCGAACCATTGTATGAATTGATGCGAGTACAATCCGACCGCGCTCAAGGCTCCAATTGCAATCAAAGAAGGATATTTGCGCAGGTAGGCGAAGAACGAGAAGCTTGGCAGCATCTTTTTGCCCGTACGGAAGAACCGTTCAATTTGGAAGAGCAGCATTCCTGCCGTTACGGCGAAGCCAATGTCCATGGCAAACAGGATATTGGCGATCATATTCGCATGATCCAAGAAATGCACGACCGCCAAGACAAGAAGAAGCGCCACTGCCGCACCCGTTACGAACGCGTAGCTGATAAACCGAACGTTCTTCATGGCCGAAATGAAGATATTCATATTCCAAATCGTGATCAAAATCATATAGAGCGTAAATAGCGCGACCTTTATGGCAAACGTCAGCCCGGTCACCGATAAAAAAATAAGTGCAGGGACTGCGCCGATGATATAGTTTACAATGATACATCCGTAGAAGGATGGAAGAAGCGCGTCGACATAGCCCAAATAGATGAAATCCGATACCGAACGCGTAATGAACATGGTCAGCAAATTGGAAAACACATAAGAGAATGTGAACGCATAGACGGTGCAAGCAATGAACAGCTCGCGATCCATGAAGGCGATATCGTTCCCGATCAAAATCACTTGAACGGCGAGCACCAGCAAAATACAAGCCAGCATAGGTCCGATTGTAACAATGGAGGAGTAGGAGAACGCTTTGAGCTTGTTGACGAGACCTGTTTTATCAAACAGCTTTCTTAATTCGAAACCGATACCGGCCATTAGCGCCCCCCTCCTCCGTAAGTCCGATATAACGACTTGTAGTTGTTAATGAACGCTTCCCGCGTATAACGGTTACGTGCGCGTTCAAGTCCGTTGCCGCCATATTCTTTGCGCAGCCGCCCGCTTTGGCACAGCGTTACGATCGCTTGTCCGATCTGCTCGTAGTTCATAACCGGAACTACGGTTCCGGCATTCCCGTACTCGTCATCCGCGCCGTACAGCAGTTCCTTGCAGCTGCCCACGTCAGTCGTTACGAAAGGTTTACCGGCGGCCATGCCTTCGAGCACCGCAAGCGGCTGGCCCTCGCTGATGCTCGTCAGCACGAGAACATCCATTTTCCCGATGTAGTCCTTGATATCGACGCTGCCGGTAAAGATGACATCCTTCAGCTGCAGCGACTCGATCAGCTGTAAACATTCTTCATAATACTCCAAGTCTTCCTCGTACGGCCCCATGATGAAAAACTTCGCATCCGGCACTTCGTACTTCACGTACTGGAAGCTCAGAATCATGGTCTTAATGTCTTTGATCGGAACAACGCGCACGAGACCGCCGATCCAAAGCGGCTCGCCGGCGGGCTTGGCCGGAAGCCCCGCGAAATCAGCGACGCCTACGCCGTTAGGTATGATTTGAATCTTCTCTTCCTCGCAGCCAAGCTCGATCTGAATCTCTCTGTTGCGGTTGAACAGCGTAATGACTTGATCCGCATACTGGTAAGCGCAGGCGGAAAGCGTATAGAAGTATTCGATCCATATATCCTTGAAGTAGCCCTTCACCCAATCCGCCTTAATGATTTCTTCTTCCCGCTCCCGCGAGTAGATGCCATGTTCCGTAAGCAGCATCGGCTTCTCGTATACATGCTTGCCCAGACTCGCAATAACGCCTGCATAACCGGTCGAAACCGCATGGTAGATGTCCGCTTCGGGCACCGGTTCTCTGGCGGTCAGCAGCAGCGGAAGAATCATGGAGCGAACCGTCCAAAACATCTCCGTGAACGGGATTTGCGGATACTTCATCATGCAGAGCTCGCTCATAATGTCGAAATAATCTTTGCTCATGAGGAAATCAGCGGCATTCTTAAGCTTAGGATGATGAAGCACTTGCAGGATTGGTCCCCAGTCCACCTGTTCGCCGCCGCCGATCAGCGACTTCAAAGCGCCCTTTTCCTCTCTGCTCAACTTAACGCGGTGACCCCATTGGCCATCGATCCGCAAATAATCATCCAGGAAGACCTCCCGAACCTCGACAAGATTATCGGGAAGCGTATATTTATACTTCCCCTTTTGCTTTCGTTCCGCGGCGATGGCATAGACAACGAATTCATGCTCCGGCATATGGCGGATCAGAGCATGAATCCAGCTCGAAACGCCGCCTGTTATATAGGGGTAGGAGCCTTCCGCAACTAAACATATTCTCACTTGCTAGGCCTCCTCCAGCCCGATGGAGAACTTCTCGCTGCGCACCTCAACCAGATACACGTTCTCATCGATGCGTTTCACGGAGCAGTTCTTCTCCTTCGTAATCTTCTTCTCCGTGCGAAGAATATAGAACAGCTCCTCGCCTTCGTAGAACCGATTGATATAGCCGTCAATTCCATCTTGCTTATGCACGAAATGCGGCTCGCTGAGCGAGAACCGTTCTGTTGCGGCACCGCCTTCCGTTGCGGTCATATCGCGCAGCCAGCCATATTTATCCTGAATCATTCCTAAAAAGTCACCCAGCATCTCAAAGAGCTCATCCCATGCATAAGCGGAGCTTCGATTGCGGTCCAAAATATCGTCGGGATGGACAAAGTGAGAAAATACGCCAATCGATGACGCGGCGTTCATCGCCGCCCATTCGATGAAGCGCTCCTTTATAAAGCCTGAAGTGATGCGAGGCAGCTCGATAATGCCGTCCGAGGCAATGCCGAATTCTTGAATGTAGCTTAAATTGGTTGCATCCGAGAGGTATAAAGACGAAATGGATTTCAGGTCGGGCCATCCCCTCTTCAGCGCTTCTCTACCGTCTGCGCTCAAGACATTCGAAGGCGGAACGTAGTTATGCAAGCCGTAGTTAGGGAATGAGTTCTGAATATACGCGCGGACGCCTTCAATCGATGCCGCCATGTCATCAACGGTATACCACGATTTATAGCCAAACTCTCTGCTGACGGCATGATCCGTGGTTAACGACTGGTGATTATAGCCGTGAATGCCGATTTCACCGCCGCGCTTAAGCAGCTCGCGGCCGAATGTTGCCAATCCCGCGGTATCGGAATCCCGAGCATTCTCGAAGGGCGGGCTAATGTTATCATTGTAGGATTCTATAATCATTCCGGTATATTTCAGGTTGAACCTGCTTTGGAGCATGAGCATATCCGGCCACCAGATCTCTTTATAAAACCGCGGCACGCTGCGTTGGTAAATATCGAACAATTCCTGCGTAAATCCTTGAGGTATGGGTGCGGGAAAATCATCGATATACATCAGCTTCGTGTTGATGACCGGATAGATATCGTCTTCCTGCATCAAATTGATTGAACCTGTCAAGATCCCTCGGCTTGTCTTCTCCTGCAGGAGGGTACCGTTCATCACGACAAATTTGCCTTTGCCGTACGGCATGTCCCATAGAATCGGCATCCCTTTGGAATCGACCGCATGCACATTCGCTTTATCGGAAAGGTGCACCTGGAGAGACGTATTCAAGACCAGTTCCTTGCCGAAGGTCTCCCCTTTGCCCTGAATAAGGATATTGGAGGTGAACGTCAGCCCCTCCGCCTGGGTATAATCGCCGAGCTCATCGATGCCGAGCTTACGATAGATGGCATACAGTTCATTTTCAATGGCAGGCGTGGTGGCAAACATCGCCTTGCCGCCTTGTTCGACAAATTTGACTAGCCAATCCGCATCGTGAAGCTTGCTCAGCTCCGAAAAGGCAACGATGATAGACTGATAGCCTTCTCCCTGCCCGGCATAGGAATCAACCTGAACCGAGGCGTATGGCTTTTTCATATAGCGCAGCATTTGCTCCGCATTGGCTTTCAACAGACCACTGGATTGGTCCGTGGCAGCGGCCGAATCATAGAGTACCAGTGTCCTGCTTTCATTCAGAGCGGCAACCTGCTCCGCGCTAAGCGCATCCCGTACTTCCGCTGAATGGTCAATGGCGTTGAGTTTGCCGCCTATAGAGAGAATCGACTGAGATCGGGTAAACTGCAATCCGAGGGCGATCACGAATACGAAGGACAGAATCACGTAAACTTGTCGACTCAAATTAAACTTTTCCACAATTTAAGCACCTTTGACGGACCAACAGCGAATGATAGTCAATCCTCGATTGGACACTCTTATTTTTGAGGCTTTCAGTTCATTCAGCGTCGTGTAGAACGGTTCTTTCATCTTCAGCGTGAAATAGAGATCCAGCGCCGCGAGATAGGACTCTTCGCTCATCGGATATTGCTTGCGGAATTGTTCGCAGCTGAGAAGCGCCTCGTCGTAGCGCTCAAGCGCCTTTTCGTTTTCGATTAGCTCCCGGTAGAGCATGACGCTGGCGGCCTCGGTCTGAAGCAGTTCCCGCAGCAAGCTTACGTAGGTAAGCCTGTAAGTCATCTGCGTCCGCTTATCCATATACCCGCTGGATAAATAGTTCTTGATGGCGCCGGCATATTCGAGCAATACTTGGGGATTTTTCTTCTGATCCTCGTATTTCACGGACCATTTCTGGATCGTCAGGAGCAGCTTGCGTTTAATCTCCATAATCGCCGTTACCGCATAGTGCGACGTTTCCGTATCCTCATTGTTGACGGCTCGCTCAAGAAGCGGAATCATCCGTTCATCCATATCCTCTTTGAGCATGTCGAGAAGCAGCCGTCTCCGCGTTACGTTATCATTCACGACCAGCGCTTCCTCAAGAGGCAGCAAGTTTACCTCTTTGTCGACGTTAACATGCTGGAAAATACGCTCTTGATCCTCGCTTACGTCCATTAATTCCGTGAACCGATTGTCGTTTTCATTGGGCTTCGTACGAGCGGCAGCATCCTGCACGAGGGAAAGCAGCAAGCCAAAGATAGGCACGCACGCAACTAGAAGCAGCGTGTAGCGGAAATCACGAAGACCGCGCCTCACGCTGAACATCACATAAACGGCCGAAAGAATATAATAGCCGATCAGGATATTAACCATAAACCTCTTCCTCGCTCATGATGCGTGTAGTAATGCCATGCTTGCTCAGGCGCTGCATGACATAATCCGCTTCATTCAAGTTCGAGTTCGATAACAAAAGCACTATTTTCTCGCGGATTAACCCGATATAATCCGAATCGCGCAAGGAAGAAGCGAGTCGTTCCGCGACCGATTTGACAGGCTGGTCGTCGGTCTCGACATCCAGCAGCACGAATTCCGCGTTATGCTGCAGCTTTGCGGTCGATTTGGTTTCCAGCAGCTGCATAAACGCTTCCGGCCTAAGAACAGCAGTGTCATCGATGAAACGTTCGCTGCGCGTTGCGCCCATATATTTGAACGCGCGGGATAGCGAACCCGAAATGAGATCCACGCTGACCCGGAATAAATTCTCCACATTCAAATTCATCCGTTCGAAAGGCAGATCATGCACCGATACAAGAGCAACAACCTGCCCTTCGTGCACAATCGGAGCAATCAGCGTCGGCAGAGCCGCATCCATCGAACGGTTGACGAACAGCTTTCCATGGCGTGCAACCTGCAGCATAGCCGGATAATCCGACAACCGCATCGTTTTCGGCAGATCAAACTGCTGCGCGCCGGATTTGATCATAATTCGAATAAAATCGGAATTGTTGACTGAATACACGGAAATGCGGTCCGCTTCCAGTAACGTTTTCAGCACGCCGACCGAGGAATTGACGATTTCTTCCGGCTCCATGCTCTCAAGCTTTCGGATAATGCCATAGATGCGGCCGATGCTGTCTTTGCTATTGATCAATTGGCGCTGCAGCTCTTCCTTCACTTTCCTTGTATCCGCATAGACGTCTTTCAGAAATTGATAATTGTTCTCCATGCTCTTCAGGTCTTCTTTGATTCGATTATTGTCCCGGCGTGCCTTATCCGCCACGTACCCAACGATGAGACCGAAGAACAAATACATTGCGATGATAAAGAGCGCATCCGGATCGTAGAGCAGGGAAATCCAGTCGCGTCCGTCTTTCAAGCTATCGTAGTAGTACAAGCCCGATGCGAAAAACGCAGCCAAGGCTGATTGTCTCGTTCCGTATATAAGTCCAAGAAGGATGACATAGATCAGTTTAACGTCCACTCCGGTATGTAACAGCATTTCCGAGCCATACAAAGTAATGCCCGCCACTGCCGCAAAGGCCAGCAGGTTCTCGGCAAAGGGCTTCAGCAGCTTCCAAATCTTTAACGTTGAGATGCGCTCCGGATGCTTAGCGGTTTTCCTCTTCTCTCTCTGCTTATGCATAAACCAGTCGTACGTCTCATCCAAGCCTTCTTCGAAGCTGTAGATCGGTACCCAGTCCAGATCGCGTTTCACGCGGGAGTTGTCCAAGCTTGAACGGTAAATATCCCCCTCGCGTCGAGGCAAATAATTGACTCTCACCTGTTCCTTGCCTTTTAACGCCTGGATGAACTGATTGACGCTTGTTTCCGTATTCGTCGACAAATTGTAGATGCCCGTTGCGCCGCTGGTCGCTCCGCGGTAAATCGCGTCAACAAGATCCTTCACGTAAATAAAGTCCCGCGTTTGTTCGCCGTCGCCAAAGACGCTCAAATCCTGGCAGTCCCGAAGCTTCTGCATGAAGGTGGACACGACGCCGCCTTCCCCTGCAGTGCCCTGACGCGGACCATACACGTTCGAGAACCGGAAGCTGAGCGTTTCCAGATTGTAGAGCTCCCTCCACTTCTCGCAATAGTACTCGCCCATCAGCTTATTGATTCCATACGGGGATACCGGATTTGCAGCCAGATCTTCGCTTAGCGAGACTCTATCGTAAGGGCCGTATACTGCGGCCGATGAGGCGAATATAAATTTCGTTACCCCTGCTTGCTGAGCGCAGCGAAGCATATTAACAAGCCCCAATATATTGGACTGGGTATCGTAATAAGGACGTTCAATCGAGGTCATCACATCGGCTTGTGCCGCCAAATGAATGATAATTTCGGGAGAAATGCTTTGAATAATCGATTCGCATTTGCGGTCTTCCACGCTTATTTTATAGAACTTGTGGGGGACGGTGACATTCGTTCTTTGGCCGGCGGATAGATTGTCGATGATAAAAATCTTATGGCCTTCTTTATGGAAGCGTTCGGCAACATAAGACCCAATAAATCCGCATCCACCTGTGATTAGCACATTCACATCCATCACCCCTAAACTTCTGATAGTTCGATAGTTCTATCTTATCATAAAAAATTGACAACTTTTTGGTCGATATTTGAAATTTAATAGGAAGTTTTCGGTACATTTCGACAAAATTCGATTGTAATCGAGCGTAAATAAAAAAGATGGGCCATATGGCCCATCTTTTTGCTTCTTCTGCCTCTTCCGTTATCGAATAAACAAATCGTTCACGATCGAGAAATGGGAGTGGATCCAATCCAGCACCGGACCGGGTACAATGCCGAGTACAACGGTAGCGATGGCACATAGCCATATCACGACGCCGCTGGTCGCCGGCACATCCACTTCGTTGTCGATTGTAGAGCGCATGAACATTTGCCGGATGACCCTGAAGTAGAAATAATACGAGATCACGCTACTTACGACCATGATCGCCACGATCCAGTACAGACGAGACTGCGCCGCGCCGAGGAGGATGAACAGCTTCCCGAAGAACCCGCCGGTTACCGGCAAGCCAGCCAGCGAGAGTACGAATACGATCATCGCTGCGGCCGTCCACGGCGCCCGATAATACAACCCGGAGAAGCCGCCGACTTCGTCATGCCCGACGGATTTGCTGATCACGGAGAACACGCTGAGCGCGCCGATGGTCATCAACAAGTAGACGGCCAGGTAGAATACAAATTCGCCAAAGTTGGAAGCATGCATCCCTTTAAGCGAGAGACCGAGCGGGACTAGCATATAGCCCGCATTCGCAACGCCCGAAAGCGCGATGAGCCGCTTTACGTTAAACTGCCTCAGCGCCATGGTCGAGCCGATCAGCATCGCCGCGGCAGCAAGCACGTTCACGGCGAGGAAAACATCGTCCGCGATCGGCTTGCCGGGCGAGGACGCGTAGAAGGCCACGTTATACACAATGCGGAAAATGACCGCAAATGCCGCGCCCTTAGAGACAACCGCCAAGAAAGCGGTAACCGGCGTTGGCGCCCCTTGGTACACATCCGCGGCCCAATAATGGAACGGCGCCGCGGCGATTTTGATGCCTAAGCCTGCCAGAATAAAGAAGAAGCCGACATAGAGCAGCGCCGGATAATCCGCGGCGTGCTGCTGAACCCCTTGCGCGATCGCGCCCAGATTCGTTGCGCCCGTAACGCCGTACAGGTACGACATCCCGAACAGGATAAGCGCCGATGAGATCCCGCCTGTAACGACGTATTTAAACGCGGCTTCGGACGACTGCACGGCATGCTTCCGCATGCCGACGAGCACGTAGGTCGTGATGCTGAGCAGCTCGAGCCCGATGTAGAGCGTAATGAGATCGCCGGAGGAGGCCATAATCATCGCGCCGACCACGGCCGGCAACAGCAAGTAGTAGAACTCTCCCTTATCCGGAATCTCGGCCCGCTTCACGGTCCCCAGACTCATCAGCACGATCAGCGCGGTCGCGACCAGGAAGACGATCTTGAGCATGCTGGAAAAATAGTCGATCCGGTAACTATCCGCCATCAACCGAATGGTGACGCTCGCCGCTTGGCCGGCCGCTTCCGCATCCGACGCCTTGTTAGCCATATCCAGCACCCGCCATACGACGAACCCGAGCGAGGTCAGCAGCCCGCCAAGCGTCAGCCAACCGATAATGCTGCGGCCGCTGCGCTGCGGCATGAACAAATCAAGCACGGCAAGCAGGATGGCGAATGCGATTAGAATCCATTCCGGGGCGAGGTAGCCCGCGTCGCTCCAGGTGAGCGACTGCAGCTGTTGTTGTGCGGCATCCATTGTCTATCGCCCCGCCTTCTCTGTTAGTTGCTGGAGCAGCACGTCAAAGCCGTGCTTCATCGGCTCCGTCAGAACAGCCGGGTAAACCCCGATCAATACGATAAACGCAAGCAGCGTGATCATCGGCACCGCTTCGATCAGCCGCACGTCCCGTACCGCCCCGAACCGTTCCGGCATCGCGCCGAACGTAATGCCAAGTATGCTGCGCAGCACGTAAACCGCCGTGAGGATGACGCCAAGCACCGCGATTCCCGTGATGACCTTCATGGAGCCGAACAGTCCGAGGAGCGAGAGGAACTCGCCTATGAAGCCGGATAAGCCCGGCAGTCCGAGCGAGGCCATGCCGGCCGCCAGCAGTATGCCGCTCATGAACGGCATGCTGCAGGCCAAACCGCCAAGATCCTTAAGCTCGGTCGATCCCGTCCGCTCGTAGAGGCTGCCTACTACGAGGAACAGCAGCGCCGAGATGAAGCCGTGCGATATCATCTGGATGAGCGCCCCGTTCAGGCCGACTTCGTTGAACGACGCGATCCCGAGCAGCACGATTCCCATATGGCTGATCGACGAGTACGCCAGTACGAGTTTAAATTCGTTCTGCACGAGCGCCAATACGGCACCGTACAGAATGTTGATGACGCCCAGAATGGCCAGCGCCACCGCCCAGTCCTGCGCGACGCCCGGGAACATGAAGATCCCGAAGCGAAGCAAGCCGTATGCCCCCATCTTGAGCAGGACGCCGGAGTGGATCATGACTACGGAAGGCGGCGCTTCGGCATGTACCTGAAGCATCCAGGTATGGAACGGGAAGACCGGGAGCTTAATGCCGAAGGCGATCAGCAGCAGCAGGAAGATGACCCATCTCATCCGCTCGGAGAGATACAGCGGGTTATCCTGACCCTGATTCTGATCGGCCGGCATGTTTACGTACGATCCCGGATCGGTCAGATTCGAGCTGATCACTTCATAGCTTCCGCTGTAGCTGAGATTGATTTGCTGCTTATCCGAAAGCTGCTCCACGCTGAAGCCTGCCGTCGCGACGAGCACCACGAAGGCGATCAGCATAATGGCGGAGCCGATTCCGTTATACAGCAGAAACTTGTTGGCCGCTTTCTCGCGGTTCATGAAGCCCCAAATGCCGATGAGGAAGAACATCGGGATCAGCGTGAGCTCGAAGAAGACGAAGAACAGGAATACGTCCCTTGCGAGGAACACTCCGATCATGCCGATTTCGAGCAGCAGGAACCAAATATAGAACGACTTCCACCGCTTCTTCACATGGACGGACGCAAGCGCCGCCATGACGCCTACGATGGTCGTCAGAAGCAGAAGCGGCATCGACAGGCCATCCACGCCCATATGGTATTGGAAGTTAACGGTGTACGAGGTCACCTCGCCGACCGCTTCTTTGTTCAGCGAAGTCTCGATCCAGGTCGCTTTCTCTTCATAGCTCTTGCCGCCCTTCGTGCCGTCATAATCGGCATACAGCCACAGCGACAGCAGCAACGGAATAATCGTAGCGGTAATCGCCGTCACCTTGAGCCAGCGGCTCCGGTGCTTCGGCAGAAGCAGCAGTACCAGAATGCCGAGCAGAGGCGAGAACGTTATCAACGATAAAATAGGAAGATCCGCTAGCATTACCAGAACCTCCTTCCGACAATGGCCGCAATGAGAATGACGATTCCGAGCAGCGTAACCAATCCATAGGTTTGGATTTGCCCGGATTGCAGCCGCGTGCCGCCGCGTCCGAACAGCACCGCCGTTCCGCCGACGGCGCGCACGATGCCGTCCACGACGTAATCGTCGATCAAATTCAGCAGCAAGCCCAGCCCGCGAAGCGGACGGACCAGCAGCATCTCGTACAGCTCATCCATGTAATATTTGCGCTCCAGCAGCCGAACGAGCCATGGCGCTCTAGAAGATACCGCGTCCCGCGCGATGGTCCCTTTCACGAAGACGAGCCAGCCCAGGTACAAGCCCAGCAGCCCGACCGCCGCCGAAATGACCATGACCAGACCGCCGCCGCCATGCGCCTTCTCCGCACCGTCCGTGAGCCAAGTGCCGAGCGTATCGTTCCAAGGCGTTTGAATGAAGCCCGCCACAACCGCAAGCACGGCAAGCACCACTAACGGAATCGTCATGGAAGACGGCGATTCATGCGCATGGTCGCCCTTCGGCTTGCCCATGAAGACGAGGAAGAACAACCTCGACATGTAGAACGCAGTGAAGAATGCCGCCGCTACGCCGATGACGAAGAGAAACGGTTTCTCTTGCAGCGCCGTATGGAGAATCATATCCTTGGACCAGAAGCCCGAGAACGGCGGAATGCCGGATAACGCCAGCGCTCCGATGGCGAACGTCCAAGTCGTAATCCGCATTTTGGAGCCGAGACCGCCCATCTCGTGAATGTTTTGCGTATGTACCGCATGAATGACGCTGCCCGCTCCCAGGAAGAGCAGCGCTTTGAAGAACGCATGGGTAAAGAGATGAAAAATACCGCCGGTTAACGAATTGAGGCCTAGAGCCATCATCATATAGCCGAGCTGGCTGACCGTCGAATAAGCCAGGATCCGTTTAATGTCATTCTGCGCCACGCCGATGGTGGCGGCGAAGATGGCGGTAAACCCGCCGACATAGGCGACGATATCCATCGCGGTTTGGGAAGCCTGGAAAATATCGAACGTCCGCGCAACCAAGTACACGCCCGCCGCAACCATCGTCGCGGCATGGATCAGCGCACTGATCGGGGTCGGGCCTTCCATCGCGTCCGGAAGCCAGACGTGGAGCGGGAATTGACCGGATTTGCCGACGGCGCCGATGAAGATGAGCACCGCGATCCATGTCGTCACGCCCGCAGCAATGACGCCCGTATTGCCTTCGAACACATTGCCGATCCGCACGAAATCCAGCGCGTGGTCGGGCATGTACCAGTAGAGCAGCAGAATGCCGAGCAAGAGCCCCGCATCCCCGATCCGGGTGACGATGAACGCTTTCTTGGCAGCGGCCTTCGCCTCCGGCTTGCTGTACCAGAAGCCGACGAGCAGGAACGAGCAGACGCCCACCAGCTCCCAGAAAATATAAAGCGTCAGCATATTGTCGGCCAGCACCAGACCGAGCATGGAGAACGAGAAGAGCGCTACGTAGCTGAAGAAGACCGAAATCCGCTCGTCGTCTTTCATGTAGCCAGCCGAATAGACATTGACCAAGAAGCTGACGGATGTGACGACAACGAGCATGATCGCCGTCAAATTCGTAACTTCAAAGCCCGCATTCAGCGTAACGCTGCCGAAGTGAAGCCATTTGAACGCGTATTGATAATAAGCGGTCCCGTCCGTCATATGCTCGATCAGCACGAGGATCGACAGCACGAGGCCAGCAAAGGAGCTTGCCGCCCCAAGGGTCACCCCCAGCATCCGCTGGCCGCGCCCGAAGGCAAGGAGCATCAGGAAGGCGGCGAAAGGAAAGAGCGGAATCAGCCAGGCCCATTGCGAAAACGTTGTATCCATTGCCGTTACCTCCTCATCTCGTCGTACTCATCCGCGTTAACGGTTCCGCGGGCACGGAACAGCGCGATCAGGATGGCGATTCCGACAGCCGCCTCGGCGGCTGCGACGGCAATGCTGAACAAGGTGAACATCTGTCCCGTCAGCGAAGGCACGACCCCGTATTTGGAGAACGCAACCAGATTGAGGTTAACCGCATTGAGCATCAGCTCGATCGAAAGCAGAATGATAACGGCGTTGCGTTTGACGAGCGCGCCATAAAGTCCGATACAGAACAAGATGGCCGCCATGGTTAAGTACGAGGATAGCATTCTATTCGGCCTCCTTCTTCGCCAGCACGATCGCGCCGATAAACGCGACCGTCAGCAGCACCGATACGAGCTCGAAAGGAATGACATACTGGGTAAACAGCAGCTTGCCGATTTCCATCGTATTGTCCGTTCCTTGCGCGAGCGCTTGTTCCGGCTCCGGGAAATCGGATTGGCGGATGGCATAGAACAGAATGCCGAACAGCGCCAGCGCCCCGATCGCCGTCAGCGTCTCATGCAGCGGCTTCGCCTGCTCCGCATCCGCTTCCTGGTGCTTGGTCATCATAATGCCGAAGATCATCAGGATGGACACGGCGCCCGCGTAAATCAGCACCTGCACGAACGCCAGAAACTCGGCCTCAAGCAGCACGAACATGCCGGCAACTCCGATGAATACGGCCGCCAGCGAGACGACCATATGCACGACCTTCGCGAAGCTGACCATCAGTACCGCACCGCTGATGATCATGACCGCGAAGACGAAGAAAGCGACAAATTCGCCGGAAAAGTTGAAGTTGAACATCGTCTATTTGGCTCCTCCCTTGGCCGCGTTAGGAGCCCCGATATTGTTGTTGTCTTGGCGGACGTTGCGGTTGTTCTCGTCCAGCCATTTCAAATCCTTGAACAGCTCGTCGCGGCTGTAGGACGCCAATTCGAAATTGCCCGTCATGACGATCGCTTCCGTCGGACAAACCTCCGTGCACAGATCGCATAGAATGCAAATTTCGAAGTTGATATCGTAGGTGTCGATAACCTTCCCTTTCTTCTCCGGATCCGGGTTTGCTTTGCCGACGAGCGTGATGCATTCCGTCGGGCAAATGCGCGCGCACTGGTTGCACACGATGCATTTGTCCGGCTCGAAATGCTGGATGCCGCGGTAACGGTCCGGCATCGTGATCGGCACATCGGGATAGGAAGTGGTAACCTTTTTATCGGTCAATGATTTAAGCGTGACGCCAAGCCCTTTGAAGAGACCCTTCATTCCTGTTCCCTCCTGTACGTTATTGCGTAAATTCGCCTCATCCGTTTACTTCACGAACAGCTCCAAGTAGACCGCCGTCAGAAACACATTCAAGATCGAGACCGGCAGAAGCACCTTCCAGCCGAGTCCCATCAGCTGATCGACGCGGATACGCGGCAGCGTCGCCCGGATCCAGAACAGGAAGAAGACGATGAACGAGAACTTGAGCAGGAACCAGATAATGCCCGGCACCCAAGTCAGAAACGGAAACGGCGCATGCCAGCCGCCCAGGAACAGCACGGTCGTGAGCGCGGCAATGGCGTAGACGTAAACATACTCCGTCAGCATGAAGAAAGCGAAGCGGAAGCCGCTGTATTCGACGTGGTAGCCGGCCACCAGCTCCGATTCCGCCTCCGGCAGGTCGAACGGCGTCCGGTTCAGCTCCGAAACGGCCGCGATGACGAAGACGACGAAACCGATGATTTGCGGAATGAAATTCCACTGCCAGAACCAGTCGCCCTGCTGATCCGCGATGGAACGAAGGTTGAGCGTGCCTGACATCATGATGACGCCGACGACGGAGATGACAAGCGGCACTTCGTAGCTGATCATCTGCGCGGCGGAACGCATGCCGCCGAGCAGCGCGTATTTGTTGTTGGACGCCCAGCCCCCGAGCACGATCGCGATCGTCGAGATGCCCGACAGCGCTACGTAATAGAGCAGGCCCACGTTAATGTCGGCAAAATAAAGGTTCTGCGTGTACGGAATGACCGCCAGTACGGCGAACGCCGGCACATAAGCGAGCGCAGGCGCGAGAATGAACAGCACCCTGTCCGCTTTGCGCGGAATCGTATCCTCTTTGATCAGCAGCTTCGCGATATCGGCCACCGATTGGAGCAGCCCCCACGGACCGACGCGGTTCGGGCCGATCCGGTATTGCATCCAGCCGATGACTTTGCGTTCAAAGAAGATCGCGTAGGTAACGAAGCCAAGCACGATCGCAAGCAGGATGACGCCCCACAGGAAGAACAGCAGCGCGTTTCCCCACGTCAGCGTTTCTTCAAGCCAAGCTCCCATCAGCAGTCAACCTCCCCGACGACAATATCGATGCCGCCCAATATCGTTATGAGGTTCGTCATGGTTTCTCCGACGAGCAGCTTCGGCAATATTTGCAGATTGACGAAGGACGGCCGGCGGAATTTCAACCGGTACGGCTCGGCTTTGCCTTTGGATACGATATGGCAGCCGATCTCGCCGCGCGGCGATTCGATGCCGACATAGAGCTCGCCGGCCGGCGGCCGAATGACGCGGGGCACCTTGCCCATCACGTCGCCCGAGGACGGGAACTGCTCGACGGCTTGCTTCAGAATGCGAAGCGACTGGCGGATCTCCTCGAGCCGGATCAAATAGCGGTCATAGCAATCGCCGTTCTTGCCGAGCGGCACGTCGAATTCAAAACGGCTGTACAGGCTGTACGGCTTCGCCTTGCGCAAGTCCCAATCAACGCCCGTCGAGCGGAGATTCGCGCCCGAAAGGCCGTAATCGATCGCCGTCTGCGCGTCGTACTTGCCGATGCCTTTGATCCGCGCCAGGAAGATTTCGTTGCCGCTGACGAGCCTGTGGTACTCGTCAAGCTTGCCTTCCATATAAGGAATAAAGTCGCGCACCTTCTCGATCCAGCCGGGAGGCGCATCCCATTTGACGCCGCCGACGCGCATGTAGTTGTACGTCAGGCGCGCGCCGCACAGCTCGTTGAACAAATTGATAATGATTTCCCGGTCGCGGAAAGCGAACAGAAACGGGCTCATCGCGCCGATATCCAGCAGGTAGGTGCCCCACCAGACAAGGTGGCTGGCAACCCGCTGCAGCTCCATGACGATCAGCCGCATATACTCGGCGCGCTCAGGAACCTCCAGCCCCATCATCGTCTCGACCGCGTGACAGAGCACATAGTTGGTCGTCATCGCCGAAACATAGTCCATCCGGTCGGTATAAGGAATGATTTGAGTATAGTTCAAATTCTCCGCAAGCTTCTCCGTCCCACGGTGCAGGTACCCCATGACCGGCGTCGCCTCCGTGATCACTTCGCCGTCAAGCTTGACGATGATGCGAAACACGCCGTGCGTGCTGGGATGCTGCGGGCCGACGTTAAGCAGCAGTTCTTCTGTACGGATCACGGCTCATTACACCTCCGGGTCTAGCGGTTCGTAATCTTTGCGCAGCGGGTATCCAACCCAATCGTCCGGCATCATGATGCGGCGCAAGTCGGGATGACCCGGAAAATGAATGCCAAGCAAATCATAGACTTCGCGTTCGTTCCAATTCGCCGTATGCCAAACGGAAACCACGGACGGAATTTGCGGATTCTCGCGGTCCGCCTTTACTTTCAAGGCCAAATCGCTCCCGGACTTAAGTGATACCAAGTGGTACACCGTCTCCAGATGCGTTTCGTAGTCGACGCCCGACAGATTCCGCAAATAGCTGTAATCCTGCGACTCCTGCGTTTTCAACAGCTCGGCGCATGCGAGCAGGCGCTCCGCTTTAAGGACAAGCGTCGGCAAATGGCCGTTCAATTCATTTATGTACGCCTCTTCAATGGCGTCGTCGCCAACCTGCGCGCGGATCAGCGCCACTGCTTCGTCCAGCTGCGGCTGCTTCGGAGATGGCTGCTTCGGCTCCGCCGGCGCGGCATCGCCCTCGGCTGCCGCCTTCGCTGCGGCACGCGCCGCCCGCGCTTCCGCTGCGGCCTTCACCTTCGCTTCCTTCTCCGGATCCACCGCGGCCGCTTCGCCGCTGCCACCGTCACCGCCCTCGGCCGCCGCCTTCGCTGCGGCTCGCGCCGCCCGCGCTTCCGCCGCGGCTTTCAGCTTCGCCTCGCGCTCCGGGTCCACCGCGGCCGCCTCGGCGTTCTCAGCGCTCTCGGCCGCCGCCTTCGCTGCGGCTCGCGCCGCCCGCGCTTCCGCCGCTGCCTTCAGCTTCGCTTCGCGCTCCGGGTCTACCGCGGCCGCCGGCTCGCTCGGCGCGGCTGCCGATACCTTCGCGGTCGGCTCGGCCGCGGGTGCCGCTGCAGCAGGCTCGCTTGGCGCCGCCTCGGCGGGCTGCGCTTCTGCCGCCGGCTCGGCCGCAGGCGCTTCCCCCTTCGGCTCCGCCTCTTGCTCGCCCGGCTGAGCCTCCGCTTGCTCCTGCCGGTTCAGCTCCTTCTCTTTCTCATCGCTCATCGGCTCGTCACCCGCTTCCCGGTCTTCGCCTCATAGCGGATTTTCTCTTGCAGCTTGTTAATGCCATAGATAAGCGCTGCCGGATTCGGCGGACAGCCAGGAATATACACATCGACGGGGACGATCTGATCGACGCCCTTCATAACGGCGTAAGATCTCACATAAGGCCCGCCCGCGGTCGCGCAGGACCCCATGGCAATGACCCATTTCGGTTCCGGCATCTGATCGTACAGACGGCGAAGCAGCGGTCCCATCTTCTTCGTGACGGTACCGGCAACGATCATTACGTCGGATTGCCTCGGCGATGTACGGAACATGACGCCGAACCGGTCCAAGTCGTAGTGGGAAGCGCCCGTGCCCATCATTTCGATGGCGCAGCAAGCCAGTCCGAACGTAAGCGGCCACAGCGAGTTGCTGCGCGCCCACGCCTTCAGCTCCTCCAGCGTGCCCATGAACACGTTGCGCTCCAGTTCTTTTCGCTCTTCGGGGGTAATCGACTCTAAATTGAATTCCATTTGAGCACCTTCTTTTTCCAGGCGTAGAGTAATCCAATTAACAATAGTCCCGTGAAAATAGCCATTTCTACAAGCACAAATAGGCCGAGCTGGTTATACGCGACGGCCCAAGGGTATAGGAAAACGGTTTCGACATCAAAGATGACAAACATGAGCGCAAACAAGTAATAGCGCACATTAAAGCGGACCTGCCCCTCCCCAACGGGCTCGTTCCCGCTTTCGTAAGTGGTTTTCTTCTCCTCATTCGGTTTGTGCGGACGCAGCAAGCGTCCGACAGCCAGAGCGACCACCGGAAGCAGGATGCCGAGAAGAATGAAGATCGTCACAATCACGTAATTGTTGATGTACTTCTCCACACAATTCGCCTCCATGGTTAAGAGTCTTATAGGGCGGGATAGGTGCTGACACCTTGGTCAAATTTCCCTCACAATTATAACAAAAGCTCCCACCTGCGTCTATGACGGAGTTGGATGCGCTTCCTTTTGACAAATAACCCCTAATTTCTTGGAAACACCACCCATTATCATATACTGTCATTGGAAATTATATGCAAACTTGCCCGCGAGCAAAAAAAGCTCCCGCTTTGCCACAGGGACGTAACGGGAGCTTCTATAGATACTAGACCGCGGTCGGCGTGTCCGCGCGTCTGCTGTCGGGCGCAGGTTGTTCTTCATCGGTCTTCGCCTCTCCCAGCGCCATCAGCTTTTTCTGCCGCGCGATCAGGACGAAGACGAACAAATAGTACATCCAGTACAGCACGAATTCCTCCAGCGACGGATCCTGCGTGTAACCGAGGAACGCTTTGAAGAAAATGCCGATCTGGCCGTTCAGCACAGGGTGCTCCCCGGTATCGCGAATATAATTCGTTTCGTCGATCGGGTGCTCCGGCATGAACCAAGTCAGATCATACATCGCGGCATTTTCGCCGCCGGCCGTCTTGTAGACGCTGCCGATGATTTTCAAATCCTGCATGACTCCGACGGCTTGAACGAACAGGCCCGCCGCGATCATGATCAGGAACACGCTCGTCACCCGGAAGAAGGTGGAGATCTGAATCCGCTTGCTGCTCTTAAACACGACAAGGCCTAACACGGCGGCGGCCAAGAGCCCCGTCAGAGCGCCCCAGCTCTGCAGCGCCTGCGAGATATCGCCCCCTGAAATCGCCGCGAAGAAGAAGACGGTTTCGACGCCTTCGCGCAGCGTCACGAGGAACGAGTGCACGATCATGTTCAGCGCGCCGCCGGCCGTCAGGATCAGCGCCACTTTATTTTGCAGCTTGCTCCTCATGTCCCGGTTCTGCTTGCTCATAAACAGAATCATGTGCGTCAGCAGCCCCGCAGACACGAGCAGAATGCCGATTCGCAAATAATCCTTGCTCCCCATCGTCGCATAGCCGTCCAGCACGATTTGGAACAGCAGCGCAACGCCGAGGCTCGCGGCGACCGCCATCAATACCCCGACCCACACCCATTTGTTCCATTTGGACTGTCCGATCCGGTTTAAGTACGTAATAATGATGCCGACAATCAAGATCGCCTCGAACGCTTCCCGAAACGTGATGAGAAAAGCTTGCAAATTCATGGCGAAGTATCACTCCCTCTAGCCTAGGTCAATAAATAGGCCAACCCGCCCTCATGAAGAGGACGGGAGGCAATGGGCAAAGCCCTATACTATTTGATGACGATGACTTGACCTTTTTCATAGTAGATGTGGTTGCCCGACAGCTCGGCAATCGCGCGGAGCGGCAGGTAAGTCACGCTGTTCTTCACGACTACCGGCTGATCCAGTTTGAAGTCGGCAACAGGCTCGCCGTTCTTCAATACGGCATCGCTGCCGATCTTCAAGGACAGCGTTACGCCGTCTTTCGAAACGTTTGCCGTCTTCGTCGCATTGTCGAAGTTCACTACGAAGCCAAGCAGCTCCAGGTAACGAGTTGGCACCAACGTGCGGCCAGTCGACTTCTCAATGAAGGAAGGCGTAACGTTCAGAGCTTCGCCTGCTACGGCAACTTGCTTGTCGCCTACTTTGAAATCGATGCCGTCAACCTTTGCTGCATATACGGCCATTTTGAATCCAACTGCGCGAACTGCATCCGCATTGCCTTCGCCGGATGCTGCAAGGACTTGGTCAAGAAGCGGCTTCGCTTCAGCGTAAACGGCTGCGTCAAGGTGCGGCTCCAGCGCGGAGAAGAAGCCATACAGCTCGCCGCCTGTGCCGGCTGCGCCCGTAACGTCATTTTTCTTGAGTTTCTCAAGCACTTCGGTTGTATAAGCACTTACTTTCGCGATGTTGCAGCGAGCGAGCGCTTTGCGGATTGCGGACGGGCTGATTTTCTTCGCGTCGCCGGAAGCGAACGCCTTATTGATGAGATCGGCATCGGGAGCGTCGCCGCCCTTCAGGTAGCCGTATACGCTATTGAAGTAGAAGTAGCCTTGGATAACCGCGGCAGGCTGATCGGCAGCTGCCAGCGTGCCTACTTTTTCCGCTACGGAAAGCGTTGCAAGTCCGTATACTTTGATCAACGTTTTGTCGAGCAATTGACGGTGTACATTAAGCGCCTTTACGTCGCCTTTTTCGATGTCGGCTTTAAAGCCTGGAAGAACGGTATCGTTCAGAAGCGCGGACGACGAAGTGCCGTATACGCTGTCCGTCATTTTTACGGTTTGATCCAGAACGGATGTGTAAACCAGAACCGATTTGTCGATAAACGCTTGAGCAGCCGCTTTATCGCCGTTTGTCAGCGCCGTTTTCGCGCCGGCATTCGTCAGGTTCTTGATCAGGAAGTAGAAGTACCATTGAAGGCCCTTGTCTACCGCTTGCTCAGCTTGCGCGTATGTAAGCTTGCCTGCCACCGCGTTGCTCAATACGAATTCGATGTTCTCATTTACAACCGGATCGCCGGCTTTGATGCTGTCATCGATGCCCTTTACGTTCTGCTTGAAGTCGGCGGCATACTGCTTCTCGATGTCCGCGATCGGCTTCTTCTGCGCGAACATGTCGAGCAGGTTCTGATACGCCTTTACTTGCGGTGCCACGTCGGTATTGACCGGCGCTTTCGTCGGCGCGTCATCGGCAAATGCGGTTGCTGCGAAAGCAAACACGGATGCGGCCAGCATGGTGATCGTCAAAAGGATGGATAAAGACTTCTTCATTCGGTTCATCGTTTCTTAACACTCCTTGTATGATTGTAAAATGATTGCTGCTGCTTGAAAAATGATCTTACTGCTTCCTGCTTAGAAAAAGCCTTTCCGCCTTGCCAGCCATACGGCTCCAGCCCCGACTACGGCAACGCCTCCGATTACGCCGACGGTAACGGCCGGATTGGTTTTGTCGGTGCGCGCCATGGCGGCATGCTCCTTCGTGCCGTCGATCGTGTCCGGCTCGGCCGAAGCGACTTCGCCTTCCGCCGCCGTATCGTCTGCAGCTGCATTGTCCGCTACGGCTTGATCGTCGGTCGATGCGGCGTCAGCCGGTTGATCCGCGGCCGGTTCCTCTGCGGCCGTGTCGTCCGCTGCTGCATCCGTCGCGCCCTCGTCAGCTGCTGCATCACCGGCTGCCGCGTCGGGAGCATCGGCTGGCGGAGCGGCATCAGGCGCGGTTTGAACCGCCTTATCGTCTTGCTGCTCCTTCTCCGCATCCTTCGCAGGCGTGCTCGGCTTGGCATCCGATGCGGCCGGCTTTGACGCCGTGCCTTTATCGGTATTGCCCGTCCCTGCCGTTGTCGGCGGTTTTGCGGTCGTGCCTTTATCTGAACTCGTACCGCCTCCGGCTGCCGGCTTAGCCGGTGCCTTGTAGACTGTGTACGGAAACAGCGGCTTCAAACTGCCGTAAATCCGGTTCACGGCGTCCTTCAACGCTTTCTCATCGGCATCCTTCTGGCCGACGCCGAACAGTCCCGGATTGCCGATCGCTTCGAGCGCCGTATCGAAATCGGCGTTTAAGCTTTGAATCTTGGCTGCCGAAAGCTTCGCTTCCGCATAGGGCGACAATACCACGAAAGTCGCGCGCGCCTTGGCAAGCAGCATCTTCGCATTGGTATAATCGCTGACATCCTTCAGCGTGTTCTCGAACCGGCGGTCCAGGTTCATGACGAGCAGCGCCTTATAGTTCGCGATCGTCTCTTTCGCTTGACGGGCCTTGATGTTCGAGTCCAGCGTCTTGGCGACGGACTCGCCGAAATGCGCCGCGATTTCTTCGCGTCTTTCCTTATGTGCCGCCTCCGCCGTTTTCCAATCCGGAGAAGACTTGCTGAGCGCGGCCGCGACTACCTTGAACGTTTCGGCCACGTCCTCCGTATTGGCGTCGCCATACGAATACGCCCAGGCGCTTGTCGGTGCCAGAACCAAGAATATCGCAACGACCAGCATGGCGGTCTTCATGAACATCTTACGCATGATTGCCTATCACCTTCCGTCAATCGTTATATCTTGTAAAAATACCCTTTTACCGGGGCACGATAACAATGATAATCATTTTCAATTGAGGTGTCAATACATTTTATTGCATAAAAAACAAAGAAGTTTCCCCTATGTTTTCGGGGTCGCTCCTTTGGGTTCGCCGATCCATTTATATAGCGTGATATCGTTGTATACGGGCTCGAACCGCCCGTCGCTCCGATAACGCGCCACCGGCTGTACTTGCTCCCGCAGCGGACCGACCTGCGCCTCGAAGCCTCGCAGCACATGGTCGGTCAGCAAAATCGTCGCCGAGGGATCCGCCTGCACATCCGAAAGAAAATAGCCGTAGGTCTCGATACGGCGGTTCGTCACCGGCGAATGCAAGTATTGCAGCACGCGCGTCTCCTCCCACGTGTAGACGACGAACCGCTCCTCGGGCTTCGCCTTGGCTAGCTCGCGCAGCCCTTGCTCGAGCTGGTAGACGGCCGGCAGCTCGCTGGCCTGCCGGGCAATGAGCGCGCCGCCCACGGCCGCCTGCAGCGCGACCATGCCTGCGGCCAGCAGGGCGCCCGCGGCCGGCAGCGCGCGGCGCATGCGCGCGCCGCGCCGCTCCGGCGCGGAGCCGGGCTGCGCCGGCGAAGCGTCCGATGCCGCACCGAGGTGTGCCGGTGCGGCTTGGGGCGCTGCCGCGCAGAGCATCGACAGCAGCAGCCACATGACGCCGATCAGGGGCGTCATGTGGCGCGGCTTGTCGATGTTTTGCGCCAGCAGCGCCCAGGCGCCGTAGGCGCCTGCGAGCGCGGCTAGCGCTCGCGGCAGCGACGGGCGGCATAGCCATGCCGCCGCCCGAGCCAGGCGCGAGCCCGCGCGAGCGCTGCCGCGTGGCGAGCGCGCGGCGCCGGCGGCGAGCACGGCGGCGAGGAGCAGCGCCGCCGCCGTGGCGAGGAGTGCCGTGGACCGGGCGAACATGCCGGTCCACAGCACGTTGTCGCCCGCGAAGCGCAGCACGCGCTCCGCGAAGGAGAGCTCGGCGGCGGACGTCACCCCGCCGCCCCACTCGCTGAAGTGGCCCGCCGTAAACGCGGCGGCCAGCTTCGCGAAGCCGCTCAGGCCGCCTTCGCTGAGCGCCAGCCCGGCCACCCACAGCAGCTGGAAGGCCGCCGCAGCGCAGCCAAACAGTAAGATCCGCGGCCAAAGCCGCTTCCCCTGCCGCCGCCAGTCCATGCCGCTCAAGACGAGCAGCCAGACCAAGGCCAGACCAAACGGCGCAAAAGACAGCCGGATGCCCATGACGATGCCGAACAGAAACAGCGCCGCTAGGATCCGTCCCAACGTCCGCCGCTCCATCGCCCGCCACCAGCTCCATAGAAACCACCACAGCATCGCGATTCCAGCCGCCTCCGACATCGGCCGAACCGTTTGCAGCCAGAGATAAGGCGCCGTAAGCGCGAGCAGCACGGCAAGCGCCGACCACACCGGCGATAGCCGCCGCCTTGCCAGCAGCCAAATCGGAATGGTCGCGAGCGCCATCAGCACAATGTTAAAAGACGCGTACGCTTGCGGTGGATTGCTCACGAAGCGTGCTGCGGCCATTGCGCCCATGACGAAATAGGGATAGCCCGGGAAATGAGGCTGCATCGCAAGCAAATCAAACCGATCCAGCGCCAGGACAAAATCCACCTCGTCCCAGCTCGCCACAAAAGGGCTTCTGTGCATGAAGCTGACGAGCGCCCACACGACGACCGCAGCACAAAGAAAAGCCGGCGCGGCCACCGACTTTGCTCGATCTCTCAACCTCTTCTTCCGAGAATTCACACTTCCCCGCATAGCTCACCGCACCTAACCTTCTCCAATCGTCCATGCCGAACGGCATGCGGAAGCATGCCTTTTTTCGCCGATTCGCCGCTCCTGTTACTTATGCAAATTCGTCCCGGGCTCCAGCGCCACCTTGCGCGCCGGCTTCCGTCCCGCCCGCTGACTGTTTCCTACAGGCCGACGCATCTCCTTCCAAACCGCAGGAAGTACGTTACCCACGTATTTGCGGAACGTGATGAACGACTCCCCGTGTACGCGCACTTGGTACGTAATCGGAACCTCTTCCATGACAAAGCCCTTCCGCACCAAATTCAGCGTCAGCACCTGGGCATAGTTGTAATCATGGATGATCTCCGCCCGCTCCATCGCCTCCCGCGAGAAGCCGCGCATGCCGGACTGACCATCCCAAATAAACCGTCTTAACAGCAACGTCTGCAGCAGCGTAAAGCAAAAATTGCCGATTCTGCGGTGCAGCTTCATGCCGCGGACGACGCCTTTAAAACGCGAGCCCATCGTATAGTCCGCGCGTCCTTCCATGATCGGAGCCACCACGTTCGGAATTTCCTCCGCCGGATACTCATTGTCCGCATCGATCATGAGCCCGATGTCCGCCCCGAGGCGCACGCAAGAAGCGAGCCCCTCGCGGACCGCGGCGCCCAGCCCCCGGTTGCGCGGAAACGAGACGACATGGTCCGCACCCGCGGCTCGAGCTTCCTGCACCGTCGCATCCGCGGAGCCGTCGTCGATGACCAGCACTTCCACCAGCCAATCCGGGTGCATATGGCGCGGCACACGCGAGATGACTTTGCCGATATTCAGTTCTTCGTTATGCGCCGGAAGGAATACTACCAGCTTCTTCTTATCCATGCTGCTTCGCTTCTTTCTACCCTATATTTATCCTTCGGCCTTCTCCTTGCCGAATGCTTCCGTAAGCACAGGCCCGCGGCTGTGGCTCGGCAACGGAGCCCCGAGCAAATAGCTGAGCGTCGGCGCAACCGAGACGAGCGAATGCTTCGCTTCCACCTTCACGCCGCCCCGCACGTTCGGCCCATACATGAAGAAAGGCACAAACCGTTCGCCTTCATCCAAGTGACCGTGCCCGCCAATGCCGTCTGCTTGCCCGTGGTCGGCGCACACGATGAACGTTGCATTTTCAGCATGACCCTGCTCCTGAAGCCAAGTCACAAACTCCGCAATGAGCGCGTCCGCCTCTTCTATTTTCTGGCGGTACTCGTCATACAACGCGCCCATGCTGTGCCCGGTTTGGTCGGTCGCAATAAACTGGACGACGAGCAAGTCCGGATTTTGCTCCGCCATGATCAGCTTCGCGCGCTCCATAATGTTTCGGTCCGCCTTGTCGTTGTGCATGACGGCCGTGACGCTCTCCACATCGTCTCCCATGGAATCGATCAGATGGGCAATGCCCAGCAACCGGCCACGTTTGCCAACTTTGCGGAGGCTGTCGAAAATCGACTCGACTTTAATGCCGAGCTTCCACACCATATTCGACGTAATGCCGTGCTCCCTCGGGTACGTGCCCGTGAACATGGACGAGAAGCAGACCACCGTCCGTGCCGGATAAACCGTCTCCATCTGCGTATATTCCGTGCCTTCCGCCCGCCATTTTTTCAGAAAAGGCACATTCGCCTCCTCGAACCGGTCCTTGCGCATGCCGTCAACGACCAGCACGAACACCTTGCCGCTGCTCGCCTGCTCAGGCTTTTCAACAGGTACCGTATAACCTTCGATCTCTTTCGGCTTCCAATCAAACAAATTCCGATGAAGAATATACGCATACAAGGCTACACCGACGACGAACCCTACATAGCTGCTCCATGTAAAATCCCCCCGTGCCGCGGCGCCATCCGCCAGGTAAGGCCCGGCCGTATCGATCACGAACAACAGCAGCAGAAACTTCGGCAGCTGTTCCTGGGCGTTGCCGCTCGTCGAGTCGCTATTTTTGAGCACTAGCTTCCAAAACCGCTTAAAATTCCACCACGAAGTCCCAATGCGAAGATGGTAGTAGAACGTGCCCCAGAAATAGATCGTGAAGAACAAGAACAACCCGATTGCAGTCGCATACAGCCCAAGTTCCAAATGCGCATCGCGCCACAGCACGAGCGCAGCCACGACCGGAAGCCATAAATAATTGCGCAGAAACAGCGGAAAATCATAATAGAAATAGAGCGCAAACAGCGGAAACGCCGCCAGCAGGCCAAGCCCGAAATGCAGCCAGAAGCTCCCGTCTCCCCAAGCATTCATATGGTAGAGCGCATAGACGCCAATCGTGAAAATCGGCGTAAACGGCTTCCCCTCGTTCAATAAATTCCAGCAGCGCGCCGCTATGATTTCAAAACCAGACGCTTTCTTCATTCCGTGTTTTTCCTCCCTATCTTCCTCAAACCAACCCATTCTTTGAGCTCCGCCAGCGTTACCGCCGCCAGAACGAGCGATACCGCACCAAACGCGTAAGCAAATACGAACTTATATCCATGCGACAGCAGCGCAACCGTGTAGCCATCCACGCCCGCGACGCCCAGCACGCCAAGTGAAGCAGTCAAAGTCATCTCATACGTACCAATGCCGCCCGGCGTAATATGGAACAGCTGACCCGCAATCGTCATGCTATTCGCCCAAACCGCTTGAAGCCAGTTTACATCTAGATGCAGCACATGTACGACGCCGAATACGACAGCCCCTTCCAACACCCAGCTCCCCAACGTCAGCACAGCGATACCCACTCCCCTGCGCGAGCCGATCGTCGTCGACAGCCGTTCCCCATGCCGCTGTATAACCGCAATGAGCGGGTTCGCCTTGCCCCCTTCAGTCTTCATTCGACGTATGTACATAGAAACCGCCAACAGTCCCCCTGCCGCTCCAAGCCCTAGTGCAACCTGAATCCAAGGAGAAACCGAGACCGATAATCCAAGCAGGGTTGCGCCAATAGAACCGATTAGCAAAAGTGAAACCATATCCAGCAACCGCATAATGGCCACCGAGTGAAGCGCATCCTCCCAGCCCATCCGTGTCATCCGCACGAGCATACCTGTGCGTGCCAAATCGCCTAGCTTTATGGGCAGCACATGATTGACCAGCAGGCTCACGAACAAAGGGTAGACGTAACCGCTCAGCCGATCTTCCTTCTCACGAGCTACATACCGGCGCCAAGCGACTGCCTTCATCCAAAACGATAGACCATAGAAAACCGTCATCATCAAGATCCACCACGGCGAATGCACCAGCTCCCCGAATGCTGCGCCAATCTCGCGCCCCCGAAACCACCGCATCGAGAGCCAAACAAACACGGCTGCCATCAACAAGCCGCCGCCGGCAATTCCCGCTTTCTTCATACGCACTCCCGCCATCTGTCCACACGTTTCTATCATTATAGTTGAGAACCGTTATCATTATCATTTAGTATAGTCGGCATGCCAAGGCTCGTCAATTCAATCCCCTTCGAATTGGAAAAAAAGAGCCCCCAGCCTTCATAGTAAAGGCTGGGAGCTGCTCTTGCCGTAGTACTCTACGTACCACTCTGCAAATCTTTGCAAACCTTCTTCAATTGAAGTCTTCGGCTTAAATCCGACTGCCTGCTCCAGAAGCGTTGTCGCTGCATACGTGACCGGCACATCTTCCGGCTTTAGTGGCTCAAACACTTTCTGAAACGCAATGTTTCTTCCGGCTGCCCTGCTTAGCGCTTTCTCTAATGTTTCAATAAATACCATCAGCTTCTCCGGTCTGCTGTTGCCAATGTTGTAGATCCGGTTTGGGACATCATTATCGCTCGGCGCATTCTGCAGTAAACGTTCCACCGCATCAATAATGTCATCTATGTAAGTGAAATCACGATATAGATCCTTTTCTATATCGCCGTTGTTATAAATCTTTATCGGCTCGCCTGCAAAAAACTTATCGGCAAACGAGAAGTAAGCCATATCTGGACGCCCCATCGGGCCGTACACCGTAAAAAACCGCAGCCCTGTAGCTGGGATCTTGTACAAATGGCTATACGTAAAAGCCATTAGTTCATTCGTCCTTTTGGTTGACGCGTAAAGCGATACCGGGTGGTCAACCCGATCGTTTTCTTCAAACGGCACCTTCTGATTCTCTCCATATACAGAGCTAGAGGAGGCGTACACGAGATGCTCTACGGGATGGCGGCGGCATGCTTCGAGAATATTGAAAAATCCCATCACATTGCTCTCCATGTAGACATCGGGATTTTCTAAGGAGTACCGAACCCCCGCTTGAGCGGCTAAGTTTACCACGATATCGGGTCTGTATTCGTCAAAGATACCCATAAGCGCCGTTTTATCCGAAATATCGGCCTTAATGAACCCGAAAGACTCATATGCTTGTAGTTGCTTCAACCGAGCATGCTTCAGATTGACATCATAATAATCATTTAGATTATCGATCCCAATGACCCTGCAGCCCTGTTCGAGCAGCTTCTTGCATAGGTAGTATCCGATAAACCCTGCGGAACCGGTAATCAGATAGCTTTTACTAGGGTCAATCGGTTTGGACTTCAATGGTTTCTGTCTCCTTCGAGCTTGCTCTGCCAGTTGATCTTCTGCCAATGGAGTGATACTCAACACCGACCTGCTCCATCTCGTGAACCGAGTAGAGATTTCTTCCGTCATACACCAACGGCGTATTCATTCTTCTTTTATAAGCCTCAGGTTTAATCTCTTGAATGGCCTTCCACTCCGTCAAAATAAAGCATACGTGCGCTTCATCAATGGCTTTCATCGCATCTGACACATACGTGATGCTCCCAGTCTGCTTATTTCCCTGCGGATACCATTTAGAGAAATTGTCAACTCCAACCGGATCATATGCATAAACGTTTGCACCTTGCTCTAGGAGTAAAGGGATATTCACGAGTGAAGCCGCTTCCCGCACATCGTCGGTTTCCGGTTTAAACGTAAGTCCCAGCACCGCCACCTTTAACCCGCTGAAACCGCCTAGTCTTTCAATGGCCTTACGAACCAGCACCGTTTTCTGCTCATTATTCACTTCAATTGCGGCTGTAACGGTTCGCAGTTCATACTCATGCTGCCTTGCCATATACGCCAGCGCTTTCGTATCCTTCGGGAAGCAAGATCCCCCGTATCCGATCCCCGCTCGAAGAAACTTGCCGCCTATCCGGCTGTCGAAGCTCATCCCTTTGGCTACATCTTCTATATCCGCGCCAACCCGTTCACACAGATTTGCAATTTCGTTCATATACGATATTTTCAAGGCAAGGAAGTCATTTGAGGCATACTTAATCATTTCAGCTGATCTTCGTGAAACGGACACCATCGGCAGCTGAAAAGGCTTATATATCTCCATCAGCCGTTCCTCCGCCCATTTGCTCTCAGTCCCGATGATGGTGCGTTCGGCATGAAGCGTATCCCGCACAGCCGTTCCTTGGGCCAGAAATTCAGGGTTCGATGCAACCTCGACCCTCACCTTATGCACCAAGCCGTTCCAAATCAGTTCTTCTACTCGATCGTTAGTCCCTACAGGTACAGTCGATTTCACGACGACGAGGCAATCTTGCTGTACGGACTCGGCAATTTGGCTTGCTACGGTTGTTATGTTGGTAAGATCCGCAGAGCCGTTTGGCAACTCAGGCGTACCCACGCCGATAAAGATGACATCCGCATTCTTATAGGCGGAGCGGTAATCAATAGTAAACTCCATTTTACCTGCCGCAATATTCTCCCTTAGCAGTTCTTCAAGTTGGGCCTCATAAATGGGCGAAATACCGGCCTTCAGCTGATTGATTTTAGTTTCATCAACATCAACGCACACCACTTGATGGCCGACCTGGGCTAAACATACACCTGCAACCAAGCCAACAGAACCGGTTCCCGCCACTGCTATTTTATACATAAAAAGGCCCCTTTGCTTAAGGTTCTCCTCGATTATATCAAAGCCTGCTCCTTGCATCTATTCCAATGAATTAACCAGCATATTGAAAATGCGTAAACGGCTATACCGATGTCATGCCATAGACTTCCAACGAATTAGCTCTGCAATAACACAAACAAGGCTCCCCTAGATAGGGGAGCCTTGTTTGTACAGTAAATACGAACCGATTAAGCCATGCCTTTCATAATTTCTCGTCCGGCCTCAACTTGTTCATTAAACTCTTTGCGATATTCCGCGATAATGTCGGTGCTGTAGCCGTTCGACTTCAGCTGCGTCTCGGTCTCGCTCACGATGGTGTTGAACTTCGCTGTGCACGCGTCAAGCTGAGCATAGCCTTTGTTCTTCAACGTTTCTTTCAATTTCGCATCATCCGTGCTGATATATTGGATCCCGATATCCATCAATGCCGATTGACAGCTGTTCTGCAATGCGGTTAGCCTCGACTCAGCATTAGCCGTAATGGACTCATAGGAAGGCTTCGTAATGACGCCGCCACCTCCACCACCGTTAGATCCGCCGTTCGAACCACCATTAGACCCGCCTGTATTTCCGTTACCCGCGCCTGTCCCCGGCTTGCCTTGCTCTGCCTGGTATGCGGCCGACTCTGCGGATACTTGCTTCTTCACCGCATCCCACTGAATGGCTGTTCCAACCGCCTCGGATAAGAAGCGAACCGGTACATACAGAGTACCATTTACGATGTAGCCAGCCTGTCCATTAGACAGCGCCTTTGCCTTGCCATTCACAACAAACTTAACAGCTTTTGGCGTAAGCTGTATGGTTACTCCACCCTTAGCCGACGCTTGATTGCCATATGCGATGAGATTAGTAAGATAATCTTTCAAAACGACAGCTTCTTGCTTCGATGGATTTGATACTGTTACTTTAAGTGTCTTCGCATCCCAATACACGCTTTTTTGTAACGCATACGATACGAAGCGAAGTGGCACGTATGATGTTCCCTTTACGGCAAACACATATTGACCGTCCGGCAGCAAGAGCCTCTTGCCGTCAAAGACCATGTTAAAGGAGCTTGTCTTGACTTTCACGGCAGCAGATGGTGCCGCTGCGACGATGGAATGGATAGTGAAAATAAGTGCACTCAATAGAGTTAGTGACAGCATTAGTTTAGATTTTTGTAAATACAATCGATACACCTCTCAATTAGATTCATCAAGATAAACATGCTCAGATTTGTCATTATGCTATATTTCAATATCAAGTACAATACTATCTATGCGGCCTGCTTCACGAATAAAATCTGCTACAGCTCGATGGTCCGGATGAGGTCCATATGATTCAAGGGCCGCCCGATTTTCGAATTGAGCCGTTAGCAAGATCTGATAACCCTGGTTTTTATCTGTAAAATTAATCCCCGCTCGTACATCAACCAATCCTGGAATCCGGCCTTTTAATAATTTAAATCGGCTACAAACCTCATGTAAATGTTCACTCGAAGTATTTTCTTTAAATTTGATAATTACAACATGTTCAATCATAAAAGTTTTCTCTTTTCAAATAAAATGACGTATTTTCAGTATTAATTGCAGTATGAATTGGCTATAATTATACATTTATATTAGATATTATTTATTATTTAATTACATAAAGCTTAGAACCTCTTCGATATCCCTTCTTTTGGAAACCGCAACTTTAAACGAATCTTGAAGATGACCTACACTAATCATCATCATAATATTTTCAGAATCATTTATCCCAACAGCTTTTTTAAATTTCCGATCTACTTCAGTAGTAGTGCTCCAATTAAGGGGACATGCTCCGAGACCATTGTAATGCAAACCGTATAAGAGAGACATTGCGAACATTCCACCATCAATGAAAGATTGATTTCTCTCATGTACCCCTTCAAATACCCTCAAATCATTTGTTACAATTAGTAATTTATTTGCTAGGTGACCAAATCCCCTATTCCCATTTTGAAATCCTAGTACCTTATTAATTAAATTCTTGTCACAAACGACATATACTTTTGATGATTGTCTGTTGCAGGCCGAAGGAGTCTTCTGGGCAACTTTAATCGCTTCCTTTAAAAGGTTAATGTCAACTTCCTCATCTGTATAATTTCTAACGGAATATCTACATGCTGAAAATTCCATAAATCCACTATTTGCTGATTTGATGATTTCGTCCTTCGTTAAGTATTTAAATCCTCCCTCTGTCTGATTTTTATTTACTACTAGCTCCCTTGTAATTTTTCCATAACCTTTTTTCATGTCAGTGAGATCATAATATTTTGAATTATAGTTGATATATTTTTCAAGTACACTTAAAGCCGATAAAAATTGTTTACTTTCTAAGGAGTAACCATTCTCTATATATCTCTCACAAAGGGAGATTAAAGAAGTCGCAACATCTACTCCAAATCCCTGTTTTACTACCGGCATTGATAATCCTTTTTCCAACACATGATAATGTTTTATTATATTTGCTTCAAGATTTTTTTGATAATTAGTTCTAGATGTATACCGATAATATCTGCTAAAGTCATAATAATAGTTCATTATTAGTGTATATATTATCTTTATAGGTCTAAGTCTTTTCTTTAAAAAAGATATCACTATTTAACCCTCCATATAATCACAATTCATTATTGTTCTTTATGAATTCTTTTTAAATATTATTTAACTTTTGTGCGCTTTTAAAACGAACATTAACGAATATAATTTGTTTTTTTAACTTGGCGCTTTTTTAGAATAGCATTTACTCTTCTGGCAATATTCCACATATCTTGTCTATCAAACAAAAACCCACTTAATGCTGCTACTACTAGAGAATAAACCATTATGACGAACAAAGTAACTAACCATGATAAATAGTTATTAGTGACTGGTTTTATTATTAAGAATGGGATGTAGATAATAAATATACACAGAAAAATTCTATTTATTCTATACATTGTACTTTTAATAGATAACATTGTAATTGACCTAGGAATATAGCACATCAAATCTATACTCCTGTAAATGTTAGAAAGTATAGATGCAATAAGAACACCTATCATTCCGAAATACAGTGTCAGTATTACACCACCTATTACAGTGATTGCTCCTTGAATAGTAGTTTGAACTTTCGTTTCTTTATACATTCCCGCGGCAATTACTAGCATTCCTTGTGGGGTTTTAATGTTATACAATAGCCCATTTAACACAAATAAAAAACCTAGAATCGGCAGATCATAATTAATATCCTTAATATCTATTGTATATAATCGAATAAAGGGCATTATTGTAACAAAGGTCGTTGCATACACTATTGTTATCAGACTATAATATGAAAACTCAAACTCTTTATACGCATTTTGTAGTGTATTTAATTCTTTTCTAGCAATAATATTACCAAACGATGCCGATAAACCACTTACAAAAATACTAAGTATACCGTTTACTCCTGCAATAACCATATAGTAAATGGCAAACACACTCACTAGCTTTAAATCATTACATACAAGTGTAATAATAACTATCGGTGCACCGATTTGTATCGCTCCAAGTATTTGTAAATATAGAGCATCCCATCTTTTATTTAATGCGGTAAGATCCGGCTTCTCTTTATAATTTATATATTTATACTTTTTCTTAGCATAAATCATAAGAATGAATGACCGAATAAATATTGAAAATAATGCTACAAAGCGTAAAGTAACTATATCAACTTTTAGATTTGCTAATATAACAATAAGTAACGTACTAATGACAATTTCAACAATTGATGCGATTGAAATTATATAACCCTTTTGGTCTGCAGTTAATAATGCCCTATATTTAGCAAGTGTAAAGAACTCTAATGAGCCATTCACGCCTAAAACTAAAACTAGTAAACCAACACTTAATGGTGTCACAGCCATCGATTTCACGAACATTGGATAAATGAACGCTAAGCCAATTGTCAACGAAACAAACATATATCCTGACTGAGTATAAAATTTCTTAGCCGCACTTATCACACCATTAATAGCTTTATAATTGTTCTCTGCTAAAGGTTTGTATAAGGCATAAATCGCAGCACCAGATAACCCTGATTCAACTAAACTAAAATAAATAATAAATTGGTTTATTGAAGAAACTAATCCGTTAATTTCTGATCCATAAAAATGAAGCATTATCTTCGGAGTAATGAAACCGGTTAACATGACTAATACTTGATAAAATCCAGTTGAAACTGAATTATAGAGGAAATTTTTTGTTCTACTCATCAGTATCACTTATTATTGTCTTTAGATATGCCATTGATTGCTCGCGTGCATCAGATAATATACGGTTAATTGGATCATAGTCAATGACATTTCCAATATCTATTTTATTACCTATTCCAATTTGCCGCTCTTTTAACCCAAATATATTTATAATGTTCTCTAATCTTGAATTTACATTTGCAGGTGAAGGCAATAAGCCCATAAAAAAATTCTTGTTAAAATTAATAGAAAAAGCTACGCCGTGAAAAGAGTTTGTAACTATATACGTCGCATTCAAAAACAACTCTAGCCACTCTACAGGCGATACTGTCCGCGCAAATGTAGCTTTAATATTTCGAGCAATCCTATCAGTAATATATATTATTTCATATCCCGTTTCTTTAGCTAGTTCTTCTGTAAATTTAACAATATTAGGTTCAGGAATCATTAAATATAATAAGATGTACTTTTTGGGGTTGTTATTTTTAGATATTCTAAAAGCTTCGATCCATTCATTGACATTTAATAGTAGTGTAGGGTCCTGAACAACAGGGACCTTTTTCTGTAATAGCGAATTAACTATTTTTTTTCCCTGCTCTTCTCTGACCGATATTTTATTGAAGTTACCCAATAGCTCTCTGTATTTGTTAATGTAATCCTTGGGTATTTCCAGGAATCCAAAGCTTGCAGCATATGAATATTTCTTCTTACTATCGGAAACAAAATCTAAAAAATAAGTTTTATCAAAATTGGAGAGTCCGTAGTTCCAAACTTGGTCACTACCTGTAATATATGCATCATAATAATTTTGACGTTGATTTAGAGTACTAATATCAAGATCTCTCTCTTCATCAACAAGATATTTTTCACGAAACTCTACAAACTTTTCGTATTTTTCCTTTTTTGCTGCATAAGTTAATATCCCATTAATAAAACTTTTACTACTGTTAAAGTCAAATAATTTCACTCGATTTATCTCATCAATATATTGGTTTTTATAATCTATTATATTGCAATGCGCCCCTAACTTAGTTATTACGCTCTTTAGAGCATATGCTTGCAACACAGCACCATAATTGATACTTCTATGAAAAGTCAGGATGCCAATTTTTTTCATACTCTTCTCCTTCACCACTTAAGCAATTATATAAATCAATATACTCTTTATATTTTTTTGACATATCATAATTACTTGCACGTCTTAGACAATCTGCCTTCGAAATAGTATGGCTAGTATTAGATAAAATTTTATAGAAAGTGTCGGCATTATATTCTTCTGCTACAACACCACAACTTAAATCAACTGTTTCTGGTACAGCAGTTAAATTTGAAACAATTGCAGGTGTACCACAAGCTAATGCTTCAACAGTAACTAGTCCCATTGTCTCCTGCATACTTGGATTTACAAACCAATCTGCTGCAGAATAGATTTCAACCAACTCTTTAGAAGTACGTGCCGTCAGTCCAATTATATTCTGAGGAAGATTCATAATCTGATCAGTAGACAGACCAACTAATACTAACGAGTAGCCACTGTCCAATCGTTTAGATAGTTCTATAAATATATCGAGCCCTTTGCTCTTGTTCCAAATACTCGACACACCTAGAATGATTTTCTTATTTTGTAAACCGTATTTTAATCTAAAGTCACTTTCTGTTGGTTTAAAGAGTTTTAAATCAATCCCATTATTAATTACCTTTATTTGATAACTTCCCAAAAAAGATTCACTAACCAAACCTGCCAGCCAATTCGATGGTGTTACTATTGTTAGATTTTTCACCCCTGTAAACCACTGCTTTTTTAAGCTATACATCCTTTTAGTTCTGTCTACTATACTCGCAGGATAATCATTATACTGTGGACACTCAAAGCAGCCTTTTTTCCACTTCTCACATTGTACCATAGTAAAATGTGGACACTGACCCGTGAACGCCCAACAATCATGCAATGTCCATACTACCTTAACTTCTTTTTCTTTGATATAATCAAACAACAATTTCAAGTTAATATAACAGTTATGCAAATTATGCAGATGAATTATCTCAGGCTTAATTTCTTCGAGTTTCCTAATGAACGTTTTTGTAGTCAAGTTTGAAAAACATCCGTTTAATCCAGTATAATATGCCAACTGTAGATGTAGATTTCTATCAATTATACTCCCAATTAAAATGTTGTTTTCCACTTCGATTTGTTTGTTAGTACGGGAGTTTGCATATGCAACATATGAAATATATCCATACATATTCGCTTCTCTGGATATATTCAACATAATACTTCCAGTACTGCCAAAATTTACCGAATTTATATGAAGCACTTTTATATGTCGACTCACTAAATTCACCTTCCACCTATAGCGGTAGAGCCATATATTAGATTGAAGATTTTATTTTCCCCAGACAATTCTATTCACATAATCGGTATATGATAAAATAATCCTGAGTACTTTTTCGGAAACATTCGGCATCCTGTAATCTTCAACAATTCTTAGAGTGTTTTTTCCCTGAGTTTCCAGCACCTCTAATCCTTGCAATATCCTTTCTTTTCTAACCCCAACCATCATTACTGAAGCTTCTTCCATTGCTTCAGGTCTCTCGTGGGCTTCTCTGATGTTGAGTGCTTTAAAACCAAGTATTGAAGACTCTTCACTAATAGTTCCACTATCACTAAGAACAGCTTTAGCATTTATTTGAAGCTTAACGTAATCATTAAAACCTAATGGCTTCAATATTGTAACTAAGGGATTAAACTCTATTCCTTTAGTGTCTATCATATTTTTTGTTCTAGGATGCGTGCTTACAATCACCGGAAGACAATACTTTTGGGCAATTGCATTTAAACTATCAACTAAATATGAGAAATTAATATCGGAATTTATATTTTCCTCTCTATGAGCAGAAACTACAAAATACTCGCCTTCCACAAGGTTCAGCCTATCAAGAACAGCAGAATTATTTATATCTTCTATTCTGGAGTTAATCACTTCAAACATTGGACTACCTGTCTTAATGATTCTATCTGCAGGCAACCCTTCTCTAAGTAAATACTCTCTTGCAATATCACTATAAGTTAAGTTGATATCCGCTATGTGATCTACAATTTTTCTGTTAGTCTCTTCGGGTACCCTTTGATCAAAGCATCTGTTTCCTGCTTCCATATGGAAAATAGGAATATGCCTTCTTTTTGCTGCAATTGCACATAAACAGCTATTGGTATCCCCAAGGACCAAGAATGCCTCTGGTTTCACTTTCTCAATGATAGGATCTATTTTCATTATAATATTCCCAATAGTCTCCACTGCATTTCCAGACGCTGCATTAAGGAAATAGTCAGGCTTCTTTAATTTGAAGTCTGAAAAAAATACCTCATTTAATTCATAATCATAATTTTGACCAGTATGAACAAGCACATGATCTATGGCCTCTGATTCGTCTAATTTATTTATAACAGCCGATAGTCTTATAATCTCGGGTCTGGTTCCAATGACTGTCATTACTTTAAGTTTCTCCATAGATCAAACCTCCAAATAGATCGTATCCGGCTTCTCAGGGTTGTAATATTCATTTGCCCACATAATAGTGACCATATCTGTATTACCTAAGTTCTCAATATTATGAGTATAACCCGTAGGGATATCGACTACTTCCAACTTTTCACCACTTACAAAATACTCTAATACTTCATTTGTATCAATTTTTCTAAAACGAATAACCCCTCGACCACTAACTACTAAAAACTTCTCATTCTTAGTATGGTGCCAGTGATTCCCTTTAACTATGCCAGGCTTTGAGATATTTACTGATACCTGGCCCCTATCTGGAGTCTTAATAAACTCTGTGAAGGAACCTCTATGATCAATATTCATATTAAGATCGTAACTAAACATATTGTCTGGTAAATAGCTTAAGTAGGTACTATATAACTTTTTAGTAAATGCATCAGACATATCGGGAATAGAGCGTTCTTCACGGCTTACCTTAAACGAAGATATCAATTTAACAATTTCTCCAAGAGTAATAGTATGCACAATTGGAATTTCACAGAGATCTCCAACCCTTGTCTCTTTATCACTAAGTGCATTAATAAGCTCTTCAACAATATCATCAATATATATCAAGTTCATGACAACACTGGGATCATTTACAGTGATCGGTAGTCCATGAGCAGTATTATGACAGAATGTTGCTACTGCACTATTGTAATTCGGTTTACACCATTTACCAAAAACGTTAGGAAACCTATAAACTAATACTTTTGCACCTGTTTCTCTACTGTATTTACTAATTAGATCTTCGCTTGCTTTTTTACTAATACCATAGGGATTATTTAATACAGCTTGGGTAGATGAGGAAATCATAACTGTGCAAGCATTTTGAAATTTTTTTAATGTATCAAGTAAAATTGATGTAAAACCATAGTTACCATCCATATACTCAGCAGAGTCTATAGGACGATTAACTCCAGCAAGATGGAATACAAAGTCCGCTTCTTTACAGTACTCATCTAGTAAATTTGGATCTGTTTCTTTACTATACTCAAAGATATCCGTGTAATTTCGATTTTTTAACTCCGCAATGAGATTCTTACCTATAAACCCCTTTGCACCAGTCACTAGAATTTTCATGCCTTATTCCAACCTTTCAATTCTTCTCTTACATAATCCAATAATAATAACTTATCTTTAATCTGCTCGATATTTAATCTTTTCGTGTTATGAGAGTTGTACTCACTTTCATAAGATAAACTCTGATTCCCTTCAATAAAGTACTTATCATAATTAAGATCTCTTTTATCCGCTGGTACTCTATAAAATCCACCTAAGTCTTCTGAAACTACATGCTCTTCTTTGGTTAACAGAGTTTCATATAACTTCTCGCCGTGACGAGTACCAATAATTTTAACTTCGTTATCAACATTAAATAACTCTGTAAGTGCAATCGCTAAATCTCCAACAGTAGATGCTGGCGCTTTTTGAACCATGATATCCCCAGCTTCAGCATTTTGAAAAGCAAACACAACTAACTCAACTGCTTCTTCAAGACTCATTAGGAACCTTGTCATGTTTGGATCTGTCACTGTTAGTGGTAGCCCATTTTTAATCTGATCAATAAAAAGCGGAATCACAGAACCTCTTGATGCCATAACATTTCCATATCGTGTACCACAAATCAATGTTCTCTGTGGATCTACAGTTTTTGATTTTGCGACAAATACTTTTTCCATCATAGCTTTAGAGATACCCATTGCATTTATAGGATAGGCTGCTTTATCTGTAGATAGGCAGATGACTTTTTTAACTGCATTTTCAATTGCAGCCGTTAATACATTTTCTGTTCCTAGTACATTTGTTTTCACAGCTTCTAGAGGAAAAAATTCACATGAAGGTACCTGTTTAAGTGCTGCAGCATGGAAGATATAATCTACCCCATGCATCGCATTCTTAACACTAGCCAAATCCCTCACATCACCAATATAAAACTTAAGTTTATCGTTTTTATAATGTTTTCTCATTTCATCTTGTTTCTTCTCATCTCGGGAAAAGATTCGAATTTCTTTTATATCAATATCTAGAAATCTCCTCATTACTGCATTACCAAAAGAACCAGTGCCACCTGTGATTAATAAAGTTCCATTCTTGAACATCTAGCTATCTCCTTGTCTATATCACATTTTTATATAATTGTAATAATCGCCCAATCATTAGTACTGCTAAAAAAGTGTCTCTATTTCTTTCACAAAAGCTTGAGGTGTGTTATAGTACATACTCTCTTTGAGCCCCTGTAAATTCACACTTTTTCCACGAGAATTCTGAATAAAATTCTCTAGCTTTAAAGTATCTTCATTAATCTGCTCCCTGTTTTCATTTAACAACAATGATAATGGATATTGTTTTAAATAAGACAAACTTGGCTCATTTTCAATAGGATACGTCGATATAATCGGTTTTCCAGTTGTCATATACTCAAATATTTTACTTGGTACCATAGTTGAGATATTATTACCTATGTTAATTAGGAAATCTGCATCTCTCAATACACTAATTACTTCAGCGTGTGGTATGCTATTTATCACTCTAATACGGTTCTTTGTTGAATTTTTCTGTGCTTCTTTAATAAGATCCGGACATGTGTTTGTCCCAATTAGTGTAAGTGTACAGTTGTCTATATTTAATCTACTAAATACTTCTAAAATATACTTTGGATTACGAATATGTATAGGTATTGATCCTACATATACTAGATTAATCTGATTCGTATCAAGTATCTTTGAGGAAGGACTGTTATTATTACTCTTAAAAGATGTAAGTAACGGAATATCAAGTATTCGCATCCTTGAATAATATCCCTCATTTTTTGTGTATAGATCATGATGTTCTTGACTTGCTTTCATAACTATTATTTTATCAGCATTTTTAAGCAATCTTCTCTCCCATTTTATCCCTCTAGTAACAATCCAATTTTTCGAGAACTTTTTTGGTCCATATCCTCCTGAGAGTGAATCTAAAAAATAAGGGACAAATTTTAGTTCTGGGTGTTTTTTTTTCAAAAAGTATCCCGCAATTATAGTATCAATTTGAGTATAGATTGGAATAATGCAATCGAAATCGCTAGTATTATACATTTTTGATGCTGCTCTATAGAAACGAAAAGCATACATTGGAGAGATTAGAGGCCAAGTAGGTATACTTAAGATTAATTTAAACTTATTTAATACGAATGATAATTTACGTACTATCCAAGATATAGCCCCAGTATTGTTATTACACCAATTATTCATTCTATATGTTAAACGCGGCTTAATTCTTACAATGTGTATACCATTACTTATTTCTGATTTACTTGACTTATATTCTTCATTTGTTATGCATAATACTTTATATCCCATGCTAGAAAATTCATTCATAACTGCATCCGCACAAATCCCATTTGCAGAGAGCTTTTCTCCAACCAAAAACAAAATCGTTTTCACAACTAACCTCCAACATAACAATCTATATATTTAGTTCTCAACTTTATTAGTAAATTTAACACTATCTACCCCATAAAAAACTAAAACATAAATGAAAGCAATTCTTATAAAATCCTCACTAAAGATAATTATTAACATTGCAATTGCCAATAAAATTTTTGAAAATGTTCCACACTTATATCGAAATGAATTTTTTAAATAATAGTAGTTGCATGGAATCCCCCATAGCACTCCAAAAAGGGTAAACCAATTTATTGGTGTGCAAGTCGGCATCGTATACAACTTTTCAGCAGCCATCGAAAGATATTTTTCATATCCTATACCAATAAACGGAGACTTAATAAATTCATAAAAAGGATAAACTACGGCATTAATCCGAACTGATGTTGAAAAGTGCGTACTTCCACTTTCGGTAAACACACCATTAAGTTTTCCAAACAATAGGCGTGAATAATCTTCAGGCATAAGTTTAAACATTAAAGGTACCACTATTATCAACAATGCAATATACTTAAAAATACGTAAATTCTTTAACAAATAATTTTTATCTTTCAAAATATAAGCTATTATTATTGGCACAAGCGCAAAATAACCGGTTGTTGAAAATGTTGTAGCAATTGTAGCAATAAAAATTATTATATATTTTCTTCTTACTTTTGTAGTCAAAAACAATTCAAACATCAAAGCCATATTGAGGTACACCTCAAATGCTCCTGGTTCCCAAAAAAAACCATAGTTCCTATTAAACTCCGCCCCAGGTAGTGCAACAGAGAAGAATAAATTATGAACATTTACTCCAACTCTTTGCCCTACTATTGGGGCAAAATACAGTATTGATGGGTAAAGTGATACAATTAAAAACACTACTAATGAAAATATCGAAATAAAATACATTAGATTTGTATATATCTTAACGAACCTATTAAACGAATATGAGAGGGTAAATAAATATCCCGAGATTACCGCAGCAAGAATTATTACATGATTATATATACCATCTTGATAAATAAATGCTGATATCAAAGCAACAATCAATAAAAAGAACAAAAGAAATAATCTTTCAAGACTAAAGTTTAACTTAAAATCTTTTGCATTCAAAAAGATTCCTATAATCACTGAAAATAATAAAAGTAATACAGATACTATGCCTGGCACTACGTTTGACACATTAAGATAATATGACGATGTGATATATAATAAGAGGAAAATTATAATATAGGAGCTGAAACTTTCTTTTTGTTTCGAATCTTCTATGTCAGTTCTTATATTAAAGCCCGTAAGATAACTTGAAATATGCCTTTGCAAATCATATCCTCCTAATAAAGATCTTGCAAAGAAATTAAAATCCACTTTCCCTGCTTGTATTATTACATTATAAAACAGTTACGTTATTTAACTATGTCTCGAATTATATTAGTCCCACTCTGATACTCCATTAATATTTCTCTTAGCTTCTTATCACAATTTATCTCAAATTCACTCCAAGCAATAGAGTTATAGTAACTAAATAAGTCATCCGCAAAAGATTTGTTACTAGGATCGCAGCTTAAACCAATACTGTTTTTTGTAATTTGAGTTCCCATAAACGACCCAGTACTACATAATTGCGGAATATAAAAAGTAATGCCATCGTAAAACTTATTTGCCATTGCCGGTTGTGTCATTTTATCATTTTCATATATGTTATGGATTAAATCAGTCTCTTTAGCAAATTCATACCTTTCATCGGGATTATATTGCCCATGAAAATAAACATTTTTTATTTTATTTCTTTCACAATGCTTTTTTAAATTATTCGCAGTATCTTGCTCTCTACCATGGTAGTGAAGTTCAAAACGATTATCATTAGCTATACCATCTATAATAGCTCTATTTATTAACTCATGCCTAATAAACCCCCAAAACCTTATTCTAATCGGTTCTGACTTCCGTGATTTACATCTCCGTATATCTCTATTGTCAAGTGAGTCTATTAAAATATTATGGCTGGTAAATATGTTATCAACTACAGGTAAATACTCTCTAAAGGCATTAGAGCTAACAAAGGTTGCGATCGAATTTTCTACAAGCCTATTAACTATTTTTTTGTATAAACCTATTTTCTCAAAGGTTATATCACGATAATCTAGTATAAATCTCTTTGAATAGTACCTAAATAAAATATCATTAAGTAGTACTCCTGGGACTGTATGCATAACAATTACTAGATCAAAATTATTATTAAGTAATAACCGCTTTGCATTTTTTCTGAATTTTATAAAACTTTTTACTTTTCTTACTTTAGAAACCTCATCTTCTTGATATAACTTAAATTCATGTAATATTATATTTTTATATGGTAATGTGATTTCATCCTTTTCGTCGCGATTCCAATATAGTAAATGGATTTCATTATCGCTCTGAGTTAACTGTTCCAGGTAGAAATTCATATAAGGCATATAGGCTAGTTTTGTAAAACCGATCATTAAAATCTTCATAACATATCTCACCTCAAAAGCTCCTGAAAAATTTGTATAAATTTCTTTGTATTTATAGTACTTGTATAGTTCACCTCTCCAAATGCTTTGGCTCTATCTGCCATCACTTTTACTTTGTCAGGGTGATTGTATAAGTCCAATATTGCATTTGCTAATGCTTCATGATCATCATTTGATACCGATATGCCAAAACCATTTTCATTAAACATTCTCGAATACTGAGAATTAGATTCGACGGAATTCACTATTACTCGACGACAAGCCATTAGTAGCGGCGCTTTGCTAGGCACTCCATTGCCTATTACACCTTTTTTAAGGGGAATAATACAAATTGAACAAGCACTATATACATCGGGAACAATCTCAAGGGGTTGAAGTGGGTAGAATTGAATATTACTTAACCCTCGATCCCTCGCTTCATCCATGAACTGCTCCTTAACATTCCCATCGCCGACTATTTGGAATACAATATTCTCTTCGTGCTTTAAGATAGTAGCAGCTTCGACAATCGCCTTATAATTAAATACATATCCAATAGTTCCTGCAAATTGAATATAAAACTTATCAGTTGGAATATTATATTTTTTTATAAACTCGTTGTTTTCTACAGAAATCTCCTTAACTGCTTTATCATCATACCAAGCAGGAACTACTCTGACTTTTTCAGAAGGAACATTTTGTTCTGTAACTTTGTCCTTCATATCCTGAGAAAGCACAGTAATAATCGTACTTAGTTTATAGGTGAATCTTTGTATATATTTAAGTGTATTGTACACTGTTTTATTATTAATTACCCCAATGTCAAAAGCATGCCCAGGAAATACATCATATATGTTATATACTACCGGTTTTCTATTGAAGAATTTGAGCATAATTTGTTGATATAGTACAGTCGGACAAGATTGCAAAAAAACTATATCTGCATCTTTTATCTTTCTCCATTTTTTATAGCTCTTTATTGCGAAAATGGCTTCATCTAAATATCGATTAATAAATCTTGTTTTATCTATCACATTTCTATCAATAACGTCATATGTTAATCCATTTCGTCCCTGTAATAAAGGTGGAATATCCGGGTTTATTCTTTTTCGTCTGCTTTGAATTAAATGGACCTCAAATCCTGCATCTAGAAAGTCATTAATCATTACCATAGCCATTTGATTATTTGGTCCAGGGGTATCAAAACCCTCAGTTGTAATAAATAATATCTTCAATTCAATTTATCTCCCTTGCAGGATTCTCACATTTTAATATTGATGTAAGTAGTTCAAAAAGCCGTTTTCTATTATCACCCAGCAGTGCATTTTTCCGTTATTAAATCCGTTGACTTTTTTCACTACCTAACAACTTACCGGTTCCACCTTCTACTACACCAGTGCCTTTTGCAACGCTTAATAAAGTTACAAAAAAACACTTCATATCCATTTGGAAATTAATCTGTTTTACATAATCGCCATCTAATTTGGCTTTTATTTCGATAGGAATCTCATCTCTACCATTTATCTGAGCCCATCCTGTGAGTCCAGGTGTCACTTTATTGGCACCGTATTTATCTCTTTCCTTAATTAAATCGTACTGATTCCAAAGGGCGGGCCGTGGACCTATAAAACTCATCTCACCCTTCAAAATGTTGATTAACTGAGGCAGCTCATCAAGACTAGTTTTCCTCAAGATTTTCCCAATCCAAGTAATATATTTTTCGGGATTTTCCAGCAAATGTGTTGGTGTATCCTTTGGTGAATCAATCCTCATAGTTCGAAATTTTAATATATCGAATAATATCTTATCTTTTCCAATTCTTTTTTGTCTAAATAAAACTGGACCTCTTGAACTTACTTTAATCAAAACTACTAGAAGCGCAAAAACTGGAGATAAAGTTATTAGTCCTATCACGGATAGTATTAAATCTATTCCTCGTTTTATTCTTATATAAGACAAATTCTCAACCCCTATACAATCTTCTAAAGGAAAAATCTCATTAATTACTTTACAAACCCCATCGTATTCAGCCTTATACAATAATCGCTTTCAGAGTGTCTTTGATCACCATGATCAAAAAAGAACACTGAAAGCGACATTTTTCTTCAACCTGTTTCGAAATCACTACTAATTACTACTAATTTCTTCTTTTACTACTGCATCGTAATTCATACCTCTACTTACGCCATATTTTTTCGCGATGTTAGAGAGTTTATTATATTGATCAGGACTAACTTTATTTAAGATAATTGATCTAGCTTCTTTTTTCTCGGCGAGCGATAGTCCACCACTTGCTAGTTTCTGCAGCTTCTTCAAATCACTCATGCTTAGACTCGAAAGAAGAATCGAGGTGACTGCTGCCTTTTCTTTCATCGTTACACTACCCTGAACTTTTTTCGCCTTTTCAGGAGACACTTCAGGGGAGTAACCATTTAAATCCCCCTTTACTGATGTACCCCCATTTTGTGAAGTCCCTTTTGATTGCTCTGGATCCATAATACTGTTAGTTTTATCGCTAATTTTTTCAGACATTGCCGTGTTTGCATCTTTATGGTTCGAACCTACACTACTTACATTGGCACTAGCATCTGCACTAATTTCAGTACTAGCACTAGCATTTGCAGAAGTATCAGCTTTCGATGTTTCATCAGTAGGTACTTCAGCAGTTAAATCTGTTATCAAATCTGTCTCAAGATTACTTGCCAAGGAACCTATCGCTTTATTTACTGCGTAGTTAGCAACAAACGCACCTGAAGCTCCGAGTACTATAAGAATTGTTGCAATCCACAACGCTACCCTTTTCCACCGCTTCATTTTACGCATTTGATTCAATCCTTTCACGTTTAGTTCAGATCGTGAAGTTAAGAAACATCTTTATACAACGGAACAATATACTCGATCACATCTCTGACAGCATCTTTTTCGTCAATGATTGCTTTCTCTAATCGTTTAAACTGCAGCTCCAGTTCAACACGATTAATTCCGAGAGGTTTACCGATGAAGATCCGATTATGCTTCGTCTTCGCAATGGCTTCTTCATCCAGTAGAAGCTCTTCGTAAAGCTTCTCTCCCTCTCGAATACCTGTGAACTCAATCGGAATTTCTGTATATGGTTCGAATCCCGATAAACGAATGACGTCTTCTGCCAGCTCTATAATCTTCACTGGTTGTCCCATATCGAGCACAAAGATTTCTCCACCTTCAGCGAAGGCACCTGCCTGAATAACAAGCTGTACAGCCTCCGGGATAGTCATAAAGAATCGAACCATCTCCGGATGGGTTACCGTCACCGGTCCACCTGAAGCAATTTGCTGTTTAAATCTTGGAATAACACTACCTCTGCTTCCCAGCACGTTTCCGAAACGAACGGCAACATACTTGGTATTGCTCTGTTTATCCATTGTTTGTATGTACATTTCTGCGATACGCTTAGTCGCCCCCATAATACTGGAAGGGTTAACGGCCTTATCCGAAGATATGAGAACAAAACGCTCTACCCCATATTTATCTGCAGCATCTGCAACGTTCTTCGTACCGAACACATTATTCTTAACGGCCTCTGCCGGGTTTCTTTCCATCAATGGCACGTGCTTGTGGGCTGCTGCGTGAAATACGACATTAGGTCTGAACCTGCGGAACACATCATCAATTCGCGAACGATCTTGGATGTCTGCGATAATCGTCTCGATCTTCTGGTCCGGGAAACGTGATCGCAGCTCCATCTCAATGGAATAAATACTGTTCTCGCCGTGACCTAGCAATAACAATGTTGTCGGCCTAAATACGATAATTTGACGGCACAGCTCGGAGCCGATCGAGCCTCCAGCACCAGTGACAAGAACTGTCTTATTTGCTACATAATCTGCGATGCCCTTCAAATCCGGCAATATTGGATCTCGACCCAAGAGATCTTCCAGATCGACGTCTCTCATTGCGTTAACAGACACCTTACCTGCAATCAAATCATGAATGCCAGGGATAATCTTGACTTTAGCTCCTGTATTTTTGCACATCGAGATAACAGGAGCTAACTCAGATTTAGCCGCAGATGGTATTGCAATGACGATTTCATCAATCGAATGTTCTGAAACAATCTTCTCTATATGGTTTCGATTGCCTAGAACCGGTTTTCCAAGTACATGCATCCGGTATTTGTGTATATCATCGTCAACGAATCCGACAATGGTTAAATCCGAAGCTGCATTACTCATGATTTCTCTCGCAATTAGTACGCCACAGTCTCCTGCACCGACAATTAGAACCTTCGCCTTATCTTTAGTAGGCTTCGCGCTCTTACTGATCATTCGCCATAAGAAACGAATGCCCCCCATACTAAGCAGCATGGTTTCAATTGATCGAACAGCAACCGACGGTTCTACTTGCTCGTTAATATAGTAGTTGGTTATCCCGTAAGAAATTAACCAACCAAGTACTACAGCCTTAAGCAGCGAAGTAATCTCGCCTATACTGGCATATCTCCATATGCGTTGATACATTTTGAAGTAAATCATCATGAGGCCGCAAATCAACGAAGTAAACGAAGCATAAGCCAGCATCTGCGGTACTTGATCGCTAGGAATTTTGAAGTCATAGCGAAACAAATAAGATGTCCCGACGCTGAAACAAACGATTAAAATATCAAGCACGAATAAAATCATTGACCGCTTCTTATAAAGCATTTGACTTCCCCCGCGTCCTCACTAATATAGGCAGTCTTATCTCACCAAATTTGGCAGTATTCGACAAGGTGCCCATATATAATAATAGAACTTTTTTACTATCTTAACAATACTTTGGGACTAGTTTTCAGCGTTGCTATAGTAATAATAATAGTAACCATCACTATTTTTCTTTTTGATGTTATTCAGTACGACACCAAGTATATTCGCATTCACTTGAGCGAGTTGCTGCTTCGCTTTCATGACCATATCTCGTTTGACTTTACCTGAATCAAGTACAAGAATAGTGCCGTCAACCTTCGTGGCTACAATTTGCGCATCGGTAACAGCTAGCGTTGGGGGCGTATCGATGAGGATAATATCGAATTGATTACGCAGCTCTTCTATTAATGCGCTCATACGTCCGGATGCTACCATCTCGGATGGGTTGGGAGGAATAGGCCCGGATGTAATGACTGAAAGATTAGGTACATGTGTACTTTGGACCGCTTCATGAAGCTCGCATTGGCGGGAAAGAACAGATGAAAGTCCTTTGCGGTTACTCACACCGAAGGTGTGATGAGCCGTTGGTTTTCTTAAATCGGCATCAATGAGGACAACCCTCTTATCCGCCTGCGCATAGACAACCGCAAGATTGGCGATCGTTGTGGACTTTCCCTCTCCAGGCGAAGCGGAGGTTGTCATGATGACTTGAATCTTCTCGTCAATGGAAGAGAAATCGATATTGGTCCTCAACGCCCTATATGCCTCTGAAATCGGTGATTTCGGTTCCAGGAAGGAAATTAACTGCCGCTTATTTTCCGATTTGGACATGACTCGCTTCACCTGCCTTAATGTTTCTTGCATTCTTAGCTGTCTTCTGTTCTAACTCTGTATGATCCATTTTTGCAATTTGGCCAATCGTCGGAAGATCCAGATAACGGAGCACATCCGCTTCCGTCTTAATCGTGTCATCCATATATTCAAGCATAAAGGCTACTCCTACCGCAGCCATAAGCCCAACAATAAGAGCAATCGCGATATTCAATTTAATATTTGGACCCACAGGAGCATAAACTTTTTCCGGGTTATACTCAGCCAAGTTTAGTACCGTCACGTTCTGTACATTAAAAATTGTAGGGATTTGCTCTTTAAACTCTAGCGAAACAGCATTAACAATCTTAGCGGCCTTCTCGTATGACTGGTCCTTAACAATCAGAGTCATCACTTGTGTGTTGTTGACCGAATTAACCATTACTTTATTCATCAATTCATCGGCATTCATATTGAAGTCAGGATGCTGCTCCGCCACCTCTTTCATAATGGCCGGCGTTTTGATAATTTCTTTGTAAGTATTAATCATCCGGAGGTCTCTTTCGATATCACCTAAACCCGGATCAGTACCTGTCTTATCAATCGATGTGTTATTGACAACAATTTTCGTTGACGCCTCATAGGTCGGATTAATCATGAAGTAACTATACAACCCCGCTGCCATTGAACAGACCAATACAATAGCTACTATCATCCACTTTCGCTTATTGATGATCTGGATATAGTCTCGGAGCTCTAATTCCATCTGCACATCATATCCCTCACATTTTCAGTTATAGGTCATGGGTTAATTTTGGTAAGAATTCGTTCTTAAAAGCAATATACATCCCCCACTGAAGGGGGATGTATATTAAAACTGCATCAAAGCTACATAATTAGCCCTTGAAATTGAACGCACGGTAAATGATTACTGCCGCTTGAGCACGTGTAGCTGTAGCGTTAGGGCTGAACTTGCCTTTATCGCCTACAACCAAACCATTGTTCGCCGCGAATGCGACTCCGTCTTTCAAGGAAGCGTTTATGGAGCTAGCATCTTTGAATGCCTCCAGAGCCTTCAGATCTTCTGCACCAGCTTTAACGCCTTTAGTAACTTCCAATGCGCGAGCAACCATGACAGCCATCTCTGCGCGTGTAATAGTAGCTTTAGGCGCGAAAGATGTCGCTGTACGTCCTTTAATAATGCCTGCTTCCGATGCTGCAGCTACATATGGAGCAAACCAATCCGTAGCGTTTACATCACTGAAGCCTTCTTTAGCTAATGCATTGTCCAGATCAAGTGCTTGAACAAGCATTTTCGCGAACTCAGCGCGAGTTACTTCACCGCTTGGTACGAATTTGCCAGCAGCACGGCCTTGGATTGCGCCCTTAGCAGCCATCACCTCGATTTGGCGACCAGCCCAAGCTTTAACTTTAGTGATGTCGGAGAATGCTACTTTATTCTCAACAACTACATAGGAAGAGAAAGAATCGCGGGATTCTGTAAAGAATCCTTTCGCAAATTTACCTCCAAAGAATTGCAGCTTGCCATTAACAATTTTCGCTAATGTAAGAAGATCCGTATCAACACCAGTTGTGCTTGGTACCGGAATCTCAACTTGTACCGGTTGGCTGAACTGATGAACAGCTTCGTCTCCTACTACGAGGCTAAAGTCGAATACATCGGATACACCTTTCGCGGAACCGATTACTTCTTTTGTAGCCGCAGCGTTCTTTACATTGAAGCTGATCTTGTTATCTTTTGCTTGGCCTACTGGAATAACAGCACCGAAGCCATTTACTCCGAACTTAACACCAAAGATACCGCCCGCAGTCACTTTCTTGATGCTATCTGCATCAACGTTAAACGTGATATCTTTGGAATCCAATTTTCCAGCTTGAAGAGTTACTACGATTTTGGGCAGTATTTTCTCTGCGCCAGGAGCAGCATCCTTCAGAGCATTGATAATGGCAGTAATATCGGCAATGACTTTACCGACTGCTGCGCCGCTCACGTTTACTTTAGCTTTGCCGTCAACGATTACGACGTCTTTGCTAACATCGATTGTAGAAATGGCATTGATCGCTTCCATCGCTTTCGCGATAGCTTCTTGGATCAGCTTGTCTTTCTCTGCGCCTGTAGCGTTAGCAATCTTGCTCTTAAGGTCACGAAGTGCGTCGAAGACTGTAGGGGCTGGAGGAACAAAAATGCCACCAGGGTTATAATTGAGCGTAACTACTTGCTGGAAAACCACTCTATTCAAGAGTTTTGCTTGAAGTGTTGCCGTACCCGATGTTGCAGAGCTTGCAAGATTGATTACGCCGGCATTATCCGGATCCACAGTTATGTTAGCGTCGCCAGTCACAGACCAAGTCAACAATGCAGAAGGAATCTCAATGCCTTCCAGCGAGAGTTTAAAAGATTTTGTACGGCCGTTGTTTGATTCAACAACAGCGTTAGTTGCCTCAGCACGAACAAAAGCAATAGCTAGAGCCGTAGTAGCTTTAGCTACTAGTTCTTTATCTGCAGGCGTTGCAGCTGCACGAAGGCCTTCAAGAGTAGCAGTTACAGCGTCAGCCACTTCTTCTTCTGTAGCCGTAGTATGGTCTGCGAACCAGCCGATGATTGCATTCACTTTGAGCGATTCATCGCTCAATGCTTCTGTAATAGCAGCTTCAATCAAATTGCTTATAATTGTTGCTTTATCTCCGCCTGCAAGCAAGTCAGGGAGGTTTGTTTTCACTTGGTGAACAGCTGCAAGTTCAACAGCGTTACCGAATGCCAGCAGATCGTTCACTGTCAGCTTGGATGTGCCAGTAATGCTAGCTAGCTCTACCAGAGCAGCTTGCAGATCGGCATCGGCGCGAATCGCATCGATCTCTTCGTTGCGTGTGCTGTACATGACAGTACCTACGCTTTGGAACACATCAAACAATACTTGTTTGAAGTTTACGTCTGCGTTATCTTTAATCTCGCTTGGGAGAAGTGCCCACAATGGATCCACAAGAGAACCATGAGTGCTATAGTCCAAAGAAGCAATTGCATCGCGAAGATCGCGAACGCTTTGCGCTTCGCCGCCTGCGATCAGCGCAGTATGAATGCGGTCCAGTCTAGCCATAAATTCTGCATAAGTCGGTGGAGTCGCAGTCGCTGCCGAAGCAACGTTAACCAAACCAAGTTGCTCTGCAAGACCCTTGCTGCTAAGTGGCAATCCTGCAAGCGAACCAGTTACAAGGCTGGCTGCTAGTGTTGTTACTGCTAGTTTCTTTTTGAAAGTCACTTTCAAGTCACCTCAGTCTCAATTTTTGTCTGATATTGCCGCTTTATGTAACAATCACTACCAATACTACCATTGACTCTAACAATAGGTCAATTAACTTTGAAAGAAATTTAGGATATTTCTCCAGCTTTTCCCTTTTTGTCTCGTTTTTGTCACAGGCGACTCTATCAGCTCTTGATTAGCGATAATAGCTTCCGCGTTATGTATATAGCATTGTTCAAATTGCTCGCCGAGCTCGGATCTCACTCGATCATAGGCTTCCCGCAAGCGGAATCCGCGGCGATGAATGTGATGGGCATCCGAGGATAACGTATGGATAAGCCCGGTTCTGCAGAGCTGCCACGCCGAGCGTTCAATCTGCTTTCCGAAGCCGCCCAGAATGGAATGCGTGGTCACTTGTCCGTATGCACCCGCATCTACCATCTCTCTCAGCTTGTCCGGGTTCTGCACGACCTCTGCATTTCGCTCAGGGTGGGCGATAATCGGTCTGATCCCCATAATCGTAAACTCATGTATGTACTCTAGCATTCGCTTCGGAACCGTAGAAGACGGCATTTCCAATAGGATGTATCGCGACCCGGCTAATGTAGCCAGCTCTCCTGCGCTCCACGCATCAAACATATCACTATGGATTCGAACTTCTTGTCCGATGTATAGATCGAGAGGTATTTTGTGCGCAGCAAAACTTTCCCGTAAACGCTCAACCTGCTCCCGGGTAAAAGCCGCGTCATTCATATATCTACCATTTGCATGGTGTGGAGTAGCAATCATAGCTGTTATACCATCGGCCACTGCCGCTCTAGCTAAATCGAGAGATTCGTCAAAATCTGCGGCACCATCGTCGATTCCCGGCAAGATATGCGTATGAATGTCGATCATTCTACAAACTCCTTCATGATTCGTCACTTTATTATACTAAAGTCGAATCGAAATAGGGTGAAGAATTAGAAATTCCTTAGGATTATGAAAAAATAATTAGAGGCCTTTAACAAAAAAAAGACTGATTCCCCCGCAGTGCGACTGCGGGAAAATCAGTCTTTGCCGCTAGCGTCTAAACGCGCGACTTAACCGAGATCCGGTTAAGGGCGCGCTGAAGAGCAAGCTCAGCGCGAACTTGGTCGAACTCATCGCGCTTGCCGTTCAGGCGTTGCTCTGCACGCTGCTTCGCCGCTTCTGCGCGGGCGATATCGATGTCGCCCGGCAGCTCGGCGCTCTCAGCCAAGATGACCACTTTATCCTTGCGGATCTCGAGGAAACCGCCGTTCACGGCGATAACCTCTTCGGAGCGGTCCTTCTTGATCGTGACTGGAGCAATTCGCAAAGGCGTAACCATCGGGATGTGATTAGGCAGAATACCCAATTCACCCTCAGAGCCTTTGACGATAATCATATTTACATCCTCAGCGTAAGCCTTACGCTCAGGCGTTACAATTTCCAATAAAAAGGAGCTCATGGTATTACCTCCTCAGCGCTTAGGCGATTAAACCTCTTGAGCGAGTTTTTCCGCTTTAGCAACCGCGTCTTCGATCGTTCCGACGTTGTGGAATGCCGATTCTGGAAGGTGGTCGTACTTACCTTCAAGAATTTCTTTGAAGCTGCGTACGGTTTCTTTAACAGGAACGTACAAGCCCGGGATACCATTGAACGCCTCCGCAACGTGAAGCGGTTGCGCGAAGAACACTTGAATACGACGCGCACGGTGAACGATCAGCTTGTCTTCTTCAGACAATTCGTCCATACCGAGGATCGCGATAATATCCAGAAGCTCTTTATAACGTTGCAGAACTTTCTTAACGGATTGCGCTACTTGGTAGTGCTCTTCGCCAAGAATTTCCGGCGTCAGAATACGGGAAGACGACGCGAGCGGGTCAACGGCTGGGAAGATACCCATCGCGGCGATGTTACGCTCAAGGTTAGTCGTTGCATCCAAGTGGGCAAACGCCGTTGCAGGAGCCGGATCCGTGTAGTCATCGGCAGGAACGTAGATCGCTTGAATGGAAGTAACGGAACCTTTTTTCGTCGAAGTGATACGCTCTTGCAGTTGACCCATTTCAGTTGCCAACGTTGGTTGGTAACCTACCGCGGACGGCATACGGCCGAGCAATGCGGATACTTCGGAACCAGCTTGCGTGAAGCGGAAGATGTTATCGACGAACAGTAGTACGTCTCTGCCTTCTTCGTCACGGAAGTACTCAGCCATTGTCAAGCCTGTCAAAGCTACGCGAAGACGCGCGCCCGGAGGCTCGTTCATTTGACCGAATACCATCGCTGTTTTGTTGATAACGCCGGAGTCGCTCATCTCGTGGTAAAGATCGTTACCTTCACGAGTACGCTCGCCAACGCCGGCGAATACGGAGATACCGCCGTGCTCTTGCGCGATGTTGTGGATCAGCTCTTGCATCGTTACGGTTTTACCTACGCCCGCGCCGCCGAAGAGACCGATCTTACCGCCTTTAGCATAAGGAGCCATAAGGTCGATAACTTTGATACCTGTTTCCAGGATTTCTTGTTGCGTGGAAAGCTCTTCGAACGTCGGCGCTTGACGATGGATCGGGTTAGAGATCGTACGGTCAACATCGCCGTTGTTATCGATAGGATCGCCGAGTACGTTGAATACGCGGCCTAGTGTTGCTGGTCCTACAGGTACTGTGATTGGGTTGCCCAAGTCGATAGCTTCTGTACCTCTGACGAGACCGTCAGTGGAAGACATCGCAACGCAGCGAACCAGGTTATCGCCAAGGTGAGTCGCAACTTCAACCGTAAGGTTAATGTTGACTTCGCCCGGGTTTTGAGCTTTTTTCTCAATTTTTATCGCATTAAGAATCTCAGGCAGGTGACCGTTCTCGAACGCGATGTCGACAACCGGACCTGTTACCTGGACTACATGCCCCTTGCTCATTGGTGTACCTCCTTATTGTTTTTCCGAAGGAAAATGCTGTATCGCTTATCCTAAGCCTGCGCGTTCGCGCCGCCGACGATTTCCGCGATTTCTTGCGTGATTGCTGCCTGACGAGCACGGTTGTACGTCAACGTCAAGCCGGCGATCATCTTCGTCGCGTTCTTCGTTGCATTGCCCATCGCAGTCATACGTGCGCCGAACTCGCTCGCTTTGCCTTCCAATACCGCGCTGTAAATAACCGTTTCGGCGTATTTAGGAAGCAGAACGTCGAGCACCTTCTCAGGTGACGGCTCATATTCGTAGCTAGCCTTCGCGCCTGTAAATTGCGACTGATCCAACGGAAGCAGCTGCTTAATGACAGGAACTTGGGTCATGGCATTGTAGAATTGGTTATAAACCAAATTCAATTCGTCATAAGTGCCGCTCTCGAAGCCTTTAACGGCTGCTGCCGCCACGGACTTGATATCGGCAAATTTAGGTGTATCGGAAAGTCCCGTTACTTCTCCGGCAAGAGCTACGCCCCGGCGCTTGAAGTAGTCGCGGCCTTTGCGTCCGATGACGAAGACGTCGTATTCAGCAGGAGACTTATGTTTCTCCTGAATCTCCGTCCATACTTTACGAAGCACGTTCGCATTGTATCCGCCCGCCAAACCGCGGTCCGACGTCACGACCAGATAGGCCGTACGCTTAATTTCGCGGGTTTGCAGCATAGGATGCTTAATCGCGCCTCCGCCCGATGCAATGCTCGCTACGACTTCTTTGATTTTCTCCGTATATGGACGGGAAGCTACGGCTGCATCTTGGGCTCTCTTGAGCTTCGCGGATGCAACCATCTCCATAGCCTTCGTAATCTGTTTCGTATTTTGCTTGCTCTTGATCGAGCGCTTAATTTCGCGCATACCTTTAGCCATTCGTTGTCACCACCTTATTACTGCGCCCGGGGTGAAGCTCAGCTTCACCCGGGACAGTTCTATTCCGCGCTATTAGATGAGTTTAAACCGACGCTGCAAAGCTGTTCTTGAATGTTTTGATCGCTTCAACAAGCACTTTCTCATTGTCGGAAGTCAAATCTTTCGTATCGCGGATGGAAGCGAAAATTTCTGGCTTGTTAGCATCCACGTAGGCCAGGAAGCCTTGTTCGAAACGGCGTACGTCTTGAACCGGAAGATCGTCCACGTGTCCACGAGTAACCGTGTACAGGGAAACGACTTGACGTTCTACAGGCAATGGCGCGTTAACGCCTTGCTTCAGAATTTCAAGCGTGCGCTCACCGCGGTTCAGACGGGATTGCGTTACTTTATCGAGATCGGAGCCGAACGCTGCGAATGCCGCAAGCTCGCGGTATTGCGCGAGGTCAGTCTTGAGCGTACCGGCAACCTTTTTCATTGCTTTGATTTGAGCGGAGCTACCTACACGGGATACGGAGTTACCAACGTTAACCGCTGGACGCTGACCGGAGTAGAATAGGTCGGACTCAAGGAAGATCTGGCCGTCCGTAATCGAGATTACGTTCGTCGGGATGTAAGCCGAGATATCGCCGGCTTGCGTCTCGATGAATGGCAGTGCAGTCAAGGAACCGCCGCCAAGCTCATCGTTCAGCTTAGCTGCACGCTCGAGCAAACGGGAGTGCAGGTAGAATACGTCGCCCGGATAAGCTTCGCGACCCGGAGGACGGCGGAGCAGCAAGGAAAGCTCACGGTATGCTGCCGCTTGTTTGGAAAGGTCATCATAGATAACGAGTACGTGTTTGCCGTTGTACATGAAGTACTCGCCCATCGAGCAGCCCGTGTAAGGCGCGATGTAAAGGAGCGGGGACGGCTCGGAAGCGCTCGCCGTTACGACGATCGTGTAGTCCAAAGCGCCTTGCTGGCGGAGGGACTCAACAACCGTACGAACAGTGGATTGCTTTTGACCGATAGCAACGTAGATACAGATAACGCCGTTGCCTTTTTGGTTAACGATCGTGTCGATCGCGATTTGTGTCTTACCTGTTTGACGGTCGCCGATGATAAGCTCACGTTGACCGCGGCCGATTGGAATCATCGCGTCGATCGCTTTGATACCTGTTTGCATCGGCTCGAATACCGATTTACGAGCCATTACGCCCGGTGCCGGAGATTCGATTGGACGTGCTGCAGTCGTGTTGATTGGACCGTTGCCGTCAACCGGTTGTCCCAGTGCGTTTACAACGCGGCCAAGCAGCGCTTCGCCAACCGGAACTTCCATGATACGGCCAGTTCTCTTAACTTGGTCGCCTTCGCGGATGCCTGTGTAAGGACCCATGATAACGACACCGACGTTGCTCTCTTCAAGGTTAAGGGCCATGCCCATAACGCCGTTCGAGAATTCGAGCAGTTCGCCGGCCATAGCGTTCTCAAGGCCGTGTACGCGCGCGATACCGTCACCGACTTGGATGACCGTACCGACGTCAACGACTTGAATTTCGGATTTAAATTGTTCGATCTGTTGTTTAATCAGCGTGCTGATTTCATCAGGTCTGATACTCAATTCCGTTCACCCCTATCTACAATGCTTGAGTTTTCAAAGCTTGTTCAAGTCGAGCGAGCTTGCCGGAGAGGCTGCCGTCGTACAGACGGTCGCCGATGCGCACTTGTACGCCGCCGAGCAGAGCTGGTTCAACGATTTGTTTTGCGATAATGCGTTTGCCGATCATCGATCCGAATTGAGCCGACACTTTGTTCAGCTCTTCATTCGACAACGATTTAGCCGTATATATAGTAGCGTGTGCCTGACCAAGCGCTTCGCCCGCTACTTTCGTATAAGCTTCGTAAACATCAGCGATCGCGTCATGACGGCCGCGGATGATAAGAAGCTCAACCGTGTTCAGTACCATCACCGTAACCGCGTCAGATAATGCACCTTTAATAATGTCGATCTTCTTCGACACTTCGACGTTCGGCAGGCCGAGGAATTTGCGGATTTGCGCATCTCCGGCAAGCACGTCGACGACGATTTTCAGCTGTTTCTCAACATCTGCGACCGCATTATTGCTTTGTGCCAGTTCAAACAGCGCTTTAGCGTAGCGTTTAGCTACGACGCTCTCGCGGCTCATTTGCTTCCAACCTCATTCAAGTATTGGTCAACAAGCTGCTCTTGCGATTTGTCATCGATTTGCTTCTCGATGATTTTCGAAGCGATCATGACGGACATGCCGCTAACTTGGCTGCGGAGCGCAGAAATGGCTTTGTTCTTCTCGCTCTCGATATCTTTGACAGCTTCGTCTTTCAGGCGAGTTGCCTCGGATTTAGCTGTGTTGACGATCTCGTCGGCTTGCTTCGTGCTCGTTTGCTTCGCTTGCTCGATGATGTCATAAGCATCCTTGCGCGCTTGTTGAAGCGATTGTTTCTGCTCTTCGTATTGCGCTTCGGCTTGCTTGCGGCTGTTCTCCGCGCTTTCAAGCTGTTCTTTCACGAACTGCTTGCGCTGTTCCATGATGGAGAAGAGCGGACCGAAAGCGTAACGGCTAAGCAGCCAGTAAAGAATCCCGAATGCAACCAGTTGGATGAAAAAATTGGACCATACGATATCCAACGTACGTCACTCCTTTCCGTAGATTAGCCGACCATCCTAGGGCAGTCAGCAAAAGGAAGGCGCGGAGGCATTGGCACTCCCCGCCATGTGGTTTGACAAATAATCTTAAGCTTGACCCAAGAAGATGAACGCAAGAACGAGGGAGATAACTGGAAGTGCCTCGACGAGCGCTACACCGATGAACATTGTAGTTTGAAGAGTACCGCGAAGTTCTGGTTGACGGGAGATACCCTCAACAGTACGACCTACGATCAAACCGTTACCGATACCTGCGCCCAGTGCTCCAAGACCGAATACAATTGCTGCTGCAACTAATGCTAAAGCTCCCATTAGAGAAATCCTCCTTAAAATGTTTACATATAGTTTTATTGGTTCCTGCGATTAGCAGGTTTGTTACTGTCTTAATGACCCTCTTCGTGAACGATCGCTTGCGACATATAAACCATCGTCAGCATAACGAATACGAAAGATTGGATCGCGCCTACGAAAATACTGAAACCTTGCCACACGATCAGCGCCGGAATACCGAACCAGCCCATGCCCATGATAACGCCGATCATAACCTCGCCCGCGAAAATGTTACCGTAGAGACGAAGCGAAAGCGAAAGCGGCTTCGCGATCTCTTTGATGACGTTAAGCGGGAAGAATGCCGCGTAAGGCTCGATGTAGTGCTTGAGGTAATGCTTGCGATTGCGGCGAAGACCTTCGATGTGCGTCAGCACGATTACGATAGCCATCAGCGCGCCTGCAACGGCAACATCGGCTGTCGGCGATTTCCACCACGCGATGTGCGCTTCCTCACCCTCCATATGAAGCTCCATGCCCAAGAATGTCGCGCCGTGATGCGCCTCCGTAATGATACCGAACGGAAGACCCAGCAAGTTGGCAACAAACAAGTACATGATCATCGAGATGCCGAGCATCAAGTAAGGACGGCCTTTCTTCAGATCCATCGTCGTACCGATGATGTTCTGCACGAATTCGATAACCCACTCCAAGAAGTTCTGCATCTTGGTAGGATTGGTGACCGAAGCGCCCCGAACCGCCAGCTTAGCCATAACGAATACGATAATGCTGGTGAGAACAATCATGAAAATGGCAGCCAAATCAAATCGAATGCCACCTAGATGTACTTCAGGAAAAATATGATCCATTAGTTGTTTTCACCCCTTTCATCGGTGGATTGCCGTACTGCCGGATACCCTCTCTTGGCTCTAATTCCCAATATGAGTGTTGCCAATTGAGCAACAAATAATCCAGCTACTGTTGCATAGAGGCTGAACGAAAAGTACTTCGTCGCGATGACCACCGCCAGCAGGCCGATGCACGCGCGCGTCAAGAAACCGAGATTGTGGCGCTTGACGACGCCCGCAGCCGATAACGCTCCGACGCGTTGTACTTTCCACGAAAGATGGAAGGCGTTTGCAAGACTCGCCGCAGCGCCGAGAACAAGTCCGCCGAAGAGCGGCTTATATTCCGGAAGAAGGGCCCATCCAATGAAGCATACAGACAAAAAAAAGAACGTGATGCGCTTAACCGTTCGAAGGTGGCCGGACAAATCATCCATTATTTCGCTTTGCCCCCCGTAAACGCCTTGATCAAAAGTATGGTCATGAAAACAGCGATGACGAAACCAACAGACATACCGACAATGGAGCCGTATGTATTCTCAGCCCCAGTCACCTTACCGCCAATCCAATAGCCCAGTCCAAGACATGCGCCGATTGTGCCGCCGACGGATCCGATCAGACCCATGGCGCGCCAAGGATTATCCCCGAAGCTGCCGTTATCCGTGCCTCGATTTTTGTCGTTATTGGATGAATTCATCGCCCGAATCACTCCAAAACTCTTATTTATTTTAGCCAAGCGGGTTCCGGTTTGTCAATTGATATAAATTCAAACATTTAGTGAACGATGACCCGAAAACCCTTGATTTACCTGGGGTTTTCGGGTTTCGAAACCGTACAGTAGCACTGTATGCTGTAGCCTTGTTGCTGATGCTCTCTCTTCCATGTCAACTATGAACGTTGTGTGAACGACTCCGGACGATTGTCCGTTTTCCCAAAATGATGAAGAATCGCCTGGACGATGCGGACGGAAGCCTGTCCGTCGCCGTACGGGTTGGCGGCTTGGCTCATTTTGTCGTATAGCTTCGAATCCGAAAGCAGCGCGTGAGCGCGATCATAAACGACCTGTTCGTCGGTGCCGACCAGCTCAAGCGTCCCGGCAGCGATTCCTTCCGGACGTTCCGTCGTATCGCGGAGCACCAGCGTCGGCACGCCGAAGGACGGCGCTTCTTCCTGCAGGCCGCCGGAATCGGTCATGATCATGTAAGTATGCGGGTAGAAGTTATGGAATTGGAACACGTCGAGCGGCTCGATCAGCTTAATACGCGGATGATTGCCAAGTATTTCGTTCGCCGGCTCGCGGACGGCCGGATTCAGGTGCACCGCATAGACGATCGCCACATCTTCAAACTCATCCGCAATGCGCTTCACCGCGCGGAAAATGTTGCGGTGCGGCTCGCCGATCGATTCGCGGCGGTGAGCGGTCATCAGAATCATCCGTTTTCCTTTCGCCCATTCGATGACGGGGTGCGTAAAGGAGGCGTCCACGGTGTACTGGAATACGTCCGTCGCCGTGTTGCCGGTTATGTAGATCGCTGACTCCGGTTTGTTCTCTTTGCGAAGATTATCCGCGGACTGGTCCGTTGGCGCGAAATGCACGTCTGAAAGCACGCCGGCCAGCTGACGGTTCATCTCTTCCGGATACGGGGACATTTTGTTCCACGTACGCAAGCCTGCTTCGACATGGCCTACCTGGATTTGCTGCACGAACGCCGCGTAGCTTGCCAAGAAGCAAGTCTGCGTATCGCCATGCACGAGCACGATATCCGGCTTCGATTCCCGAAGAATCGGATCGAGTCCTTCCAGCACGCGGACCGTTGTTTCCGTCAGCGTCTGGCGCTCCTTCATGACGTTGAGATCGTAGTCAGGCGCAATCTTGAAAAAATCGAGCACTTGATCGAGCATCTGGCGATGCTGCGCGGTTACGCACACGATCGGCTCGATTTGATCCGGGTATTTCTCCAGCTCCAGCACGAGCGGAGCCATCTTAACCGCTTCCGGCCGCGTGCCGAAAATCGTCATTACTTTAAGTTTTGCCAACGTTATGTCACCCCTAAATTATTTCGTTCCAAACATTCGGTCGCCGGCATCGCCGAGACCCGGCACGATGTAGCCGTGATCGTTGAGGTGGCTGTCAAGGGCAGCGAGGTAAATGTCAACGTCCGGATGCGCCTTTTGCACCGCTTCCACGCCTTCCGGCGCCGCGATGAGGCACATCAGCTTAATTTGCGTGCAGCCGCGCGTCTTCAGCGCTTGAATCGCCGCGTTCGCCGATCCGCCCGTAGCGAGCATCGGATCGATCACGATCAGCAGCCGCTCCGTCGCATCGGAAGGCAGATTCACGTAATATTCAACCGGCTGCAAGGTCTCCGGATCGCGGAACAAGCCGATATGGCCGACCTTGGCCGATGGAATGAGCTTCAGCATCCCGTCCACCATGCCGAGACCCGCGCGCAAAATCGGCACAAGGCCTACCATGCGGCCGGAAATCACCTTACTGGTCGCTTCCACGACCGGCGTCTGCACCGTAACGGTTTCAAGCGGCAAATCTCTCGTAATTTCATAGGCCAGCATCGTGGCAACTTCGTCGACAAGCTCCCGGAAGTCTTTCGTCTTCGTATCTTTGTCGCGAATAAAGGTCAGCTTATGCTGGATAAGCGGATGGTCGCATATTGTAAGATTGCCCATTGGTCATTCATCCTCCTGGATTGCTTTTCAACTGACTATTATAGCATTCGGTGCATCAATGTGCCATTCGAGGCGCTTCTTAGCGAAACACATGCAAAGTATACCCGAAAGCAGCCTTTATTACGTCAATTGAAATCAGCTGCTGCCGCCGCAGCCGCTGCCGCAGGATGAGCCGCCTCCGCCTCCGTCGCCGGAGCCCGAGGAGCATGAACTGCCTCCGTCGCCGCCTCCGCTGCCAGAGTCGTCACCGCCGCCATTGTCATCTCCGCTGCAAACCACCACTGATCCGCCGCAGCCGCTGTACCCATTCCGCTGCTCTTCCTCCCGAACCTGATCCATCTGATCATGAAATTGTTCGGTCGGCCCGTACGACGAAAAGAAGAACATCCCGGAGAGCATGCCCGTCATCAAGCCGGTTGACGTCCAATCCGAATCGGCCCGATAGGAAGGTTCATGCCGGACGGCGGTAAGCTGCCTGCCCCGCCCAATGAGATAGTCGATGGTCGCGGCCAAATCACCGAATTGCTCTGCGGCCCGCACATTGAACCGCTTCCCGCGAAGCTCGTCAGGATCGCCGAATTCGAGCTCTCTCATGAGCTCCTGCGGCATCGGCGACCTGTAAAAGGCGCCCCACAGCTGCCCGCTGACTTGCACGGGAAGGAACAGCTCCCCGTAGATCCAGTCGAACCATGCGCGCTCGCCCGGCTCCGGCCGGGTATCCGCCCCATGAGGGGCGTGATGGATGGTAGCCCCGCAAAACTGCTTGCAGAACTGCTCATACTCCCTTGTAAACATAAGCATCTCATGCCAAACCTCGTCGACGCGAACGCTGTACATCGGCACGTTCCGCAGCACGCCGCACATGAGAAAATAACGCTTCAGCTCAAACCACTGCCACTGCCATTCCCCTTCGCGCATGCTGGGCGTGCGCTTCAGCACGCGGTCTTTGACGCGCGCCTCGAAGTCCGGCGACAGCGACGCTTCGAGCCGCTCCGCCGCGGATCGTGCCGGGTGCCCCTCCGGAACGCCGAGAGCCTCCGGCGGCTTGCGCATCGGCACGGTCGATCGGCGTGCGGAACCTCTCGATCGGAATTGCCCGGGCCCCGGCTGGCCGCCGCGGCTCTGAACGAGCTTAATGACGATTACCGCAAGGATGATAATGAAGAAAACCCCAAATAGAGTCATGGCTTAGAGGCTCACCGCCTTTTATGGATATACGAATATCATACCATGAAGCCAGCGCCTTGCCGCTGAATTTTTCACTAAAATCAGGAAAAAGCTGCACCGCTTAGGCAGTGCAGCTTTTCTAATCCGATTATCCGCGAAGAAGCAAGCGGTTAAAATAGCCGATCGTATATTGAACGCCTTTGTCGCCCAGCTCGCCCATCCACGTATGGGAATGCGGCTCGATGCTGAGGCCGCCTTGATAGCCGACTCCGTAGAGGACGGACATGAACGTGCCCCAGTCCGTTTGATCAAGCCCCGCCGGCGGGTCGTCGAAGCGCTTGCCGTCCACGATGACGGAGCCTTTGATATGAACGTGCTTGATGCGGGAGCCCCAATCCACGATTTCCTTCAAATAATCTTGTCCCGCGTAACGCGCGTGCGACGGGTCGTACTTGATGCCGAGCTCCGGCAAGTGGCCGTGGATCAGCTTCCAAGCGGTATCGTCCACGATAAAATTGTTCCAGTGGCAGTTGTACGTCGCGATGGAGACGCCGCGCGCCTTGCCGTATTCGATGAGGACGGTGAACAGGTTGATCGCCGCCGTAATATTTTCGTAGTAGGTAAGCTCTTCGACGTAGTTGCAGCCGCTTACGAACACCGGGCAGCCAAGCTCTTGGCACGCATCGATGAGCGCATACGCCGCATTCAATTCTTCCTCGTTGATGCTGCCGTCCTTCGCGATGCGGTCAGGGCCCCAGCGGCCGATGGACGCAACGCCTACGCCTGTCCGCTCGCTAGCGGCTTTTAGCTCCGGCACCAACGCCGTAAAGGTTGCTGCGGGAACACCAACATTGACGCAAAACTCCAAAAATTCCAAGCCTTGCCGAGCTGCCTTATCAAAGCTCTCTGCACGGTAATCCGCGATAATACCCAGTTTCATGGTTAGCATTCGACTCCTTCGGATCGATTCTTTTTGCAGGCATCCGAAACGTTTCGGTTAGCCTTGTACTCCCACTATATAACTAGGAAGAAAACGATTGCAACAACTATTTTTCTCGACATGGCGGGTTGGAACCCCTAGCATGTTCGTCCTTCGGACGGCTAACGGAGCGGCAAAAGCAGCGATTTCATATGTATCGACTCATGAGAAGAAGCAAGTTGAGAAGGAAAGAGCCCATTCGGCTGAGCGGGGTCGGGGGCGAAGGCAATGGCAGAGGCAATGGCGGAGGCAGTGAATCATGGCTTAACAGTTGCCACAGCGCTTATCCCCCCGAAAAGGCCGGTATTGATTTAGTAACGGTTGTAGGAGCGCCTATTTTATGCAAATCGGCGTGAATTGGCGGAATTTAAGACCAATAAGCGCTGTGGCAACCGTTATAGCCGAAATTCAAGCATTTCGAGCGAAATAGGCGCTGTGGCAACCGTTAGGGTTTAGAAGCAGTGCGAAGCGTCTCTAACCGGCGGCGATATATAGTGCGCGGTGACCAATTGAAAAAAACTGCACCCCGAATCAGGGGTGCAGTTCTGCAAGGCGGCAAAAGGCCGCTATTAGTAAGTCATGCCCGGGTAAAGCGGGTATTGCGACACCAAGTCGCTGACCATGCCGCGCGCTTTGGCAAGCACGGCTTCGTCCTTCGGATTCTTGAGCGTCATCGCGATGACTTCCGCGATCGTCTTCATCGCCTCTACGCCCATGCCGCGGGAAGTTGCCGCAGGCGTGCCGATCCGGATGCCGCTTGTGATGAACGGGCTTGTCGGATCGAACGGAATCGCGTTCTTGTTGACCGTAATTTGAACGGAATCAAGCACGTGCTCCGCGTCTTTGCCGGTGATGCCGAGGTTCCGAAGGTCGATCAGCATCAAGTGGTTGTCCGTACCGCCGGAAACGATGTTGATGCCTTGACCGACCAATGCTTCAGCAAGCGCTTTGGCATTGTCGATGACGTTCTTGCCGTATTCTTTGAACGAAGGCTGAAGCGCTTCGCCGAAAGCAACGGCTTTTGCCGCGATGATGTGCATCAAAGGACCACCCTGGGAGCCTGGGAACACCGCTTTGTCGATCGCTTGCGCCCATGCTTTGCGGCAAAGGATCATGCCGCCGCGAGGACCGCGAAGCGTTTTGTGCGTAGTCGTCGTCACGAAGTGCGCGTGCGGCACCGGGCTTGGGTGCAAGCCTGCGGCAACGAGACCCGCGATGTGCGCCATGTCGACGAAGAGCAGCGCGCCTACGTCGTTGGCGATTTTGCCGAGCTCTTCGAAATCAATGATGCGCGGGTATGCCGATGCGCCCGCAACGATCATGCGGGGACGGTGCTTGAATGCCAGCTTGCGCACTTCCGCGTAGTCGATCGTGAAGGTGTCTTCGCTTACGCCGTAAGGTACGAAGTTGTACAGAAGACCGGATGCGTTCACCGGGCTGCCGTGCGTCAAGTGACCGCCGTGAGCAAGGTTCATGCCGAGAACCGTGTCGCCCGGGTTCAGAGCGGCCAGGTAAACCGCCATGTTCGCTTGAGCGCCGGAGTGAGGCTGAACGTTCGCGTGCTCTGCGCCAAACAATTCCTTGGCACGGTTGCGCGCGATATCCTCCGCGATATCCACGTGCTCGCAGCCGCCGTAATAACGCTTGCCCGGATAGCCTTCCGCGTATTTGTTCGTCAGCACCGTTCCCATGGCTTCAAGAACCGCTTCGGAAACGATGTTCTCGGATGCGATCAGCTCGATGTTGTCGCGCTGGCGCTGCAGCTCAAGGCCAAGGGCTCTCATAATTTCGGGATCTTGTTTGCGTAGGTTTTCCATGTTGATTCGTCCTCCTTGATTAAATAAAAGATATCAATCGCATGTTCCGGCATTCGGCGCCAAGCCGGCTGCCTCACGCGTATAAACCGCACGTTCCCCGCCGATCAGCTTCGGCCGGGTATAAGCCATCGTCAAATGCGCCGACCCGATGGACCGGATCGTCCCGCGAACCGGCACCGCTACGCGTCTCAGGTGCATGCCGATAAAGGTGTCGCCGATATCGATGCCCGCATGGGCCAGTATCGTCTCGGCCAGCACCGCGTCCGGCAGCGTCTGATACGCGTAAGCCGCCATCGACCCGCCGGCCTTGCGCACCGGAATAGCCGACACGAGCTCCAGCCCGTACCGCTCCGCCGCTTCGCGTTCCAGCACGAGCGCCCGGTTCAGATGCTCGCAGCATTGGTAGACCGGATGGAAGCCCAGCTCCTGGCGAACGGCTTCCACGCCCGCGTAGATGGCCGCAGCCGTTTCAAGCGTGCCGGAGGTGCCGATGCGCTCGCCGAGCACTTCGCTGGTCGAGCAGCCAATCACAAGCAGCTGTCCTTCGCGCAAGCGGGAGACGGCCGCCAGCTCGCGGACGGCGGTTTCGACGTCCTTGGCCAGCGCAGCCGGTTCAATGCTCTTGCCGGGGTCGCGTTCGCTCATGTCCGGATCCGCTCCTTACTCGGATTTCGCCGCATCGGCGTATTGCGCTTCAAGCTTCATCACTTTGCCGACGCGGCCCACATGGCGCTCGCCGTTCGAGAACGGCGTTTCGAGCCAAATGCGGATGATTTCCTGAGCCACGCCAGGACCGATGACGCGCTCGCCCATCGCCAGCACGTTCGTATCGTTGTGCTCCCGGGTTGCTTTAGCCGAGAACATATCGTGCACAAGCGCGCAGCGAATGCCTCTGACTTTATTCGCGGCAATGGACATCCCGATGCCGGTTCCGCAGATCAGAATGCCGCGGTCGGCCTTGCCTTGTGCGACAAGCTCCGCGACAGGCAGCGCGTAATCCGGGTAGTCGACCGACTGTTCGCAGTCGCAGCCTACATCCTCAATATCGTGACCGAGCGATTTGATGAACGGGACCACTTCGTTCTTCAAGCGGTAGCCCGCATGGTCAGCTCCGATGGCGATTTTCATAAATCCAAATTCCTCCCAATGGATCCGCGCATGGCGGAAATTGTCGATTCGCAATGGCTTTAGTATACCTAATTTCGCCGAAAAAGACGAAAAAAGAGCAAGCATGCTTACGCACGCTGCTCTTTGCCCAGGCGACCGGCCGTATGATCCGATGCTCCACCGTGGTTTAACCCACTCTCGTCGCCAGTTACATCGGAAACCGTCTTTAGTTGCTTTTATCATAACGGATTGCGGGGTGAAAATCAATTGGTTCGGGAATAAACGGCATAAGCCTTCCTTTGGCGGTGCGAGCAGTTTTTTCCGGCGCCCCCGCCCATTTTTACCCTTGCAGCCGGTCGAGAAGCCGGCGTAGCGCCGCTTCAAGCTGGGCCGCGCTCTGCTCGTAAACCTCCAGGGAGCCGCCGAACGGATCGTCCACGTCGAAGCTTGGCATCTGCCGCTCCAGCTCGAGCAGCCGCGTGCGTTCTTCCTCCGACAGCTGCTGGCCGAGCGCCTGTTTGATATGCCAGCTCGAATAGAGCCCTTCCAGCTCGGCGATATTCGCCAGAACCTTCGGGTCCGTGTTCACGAACTCCAGCAGCGTATGCGTCTTGTCGACGGCGCTAGGATAGTGCTCCAACAGCTTTCTCTTATGGCTCCCGGTCATGGTCAAAATAAGATCCGCCCAGGCAACCGAGCCGCCTTCCAGCGCCTTCGAGGTTCCGCTATGCGCGATGTCGCGGCGCGACAGTACTTTTTGCGCGTGATTCGAGACAGGCAAGCCGTCGATGGTCGAGACGCCGGCGGAACGAATGTCCAGCTCCAAGCTCCGCTCCCGAGACAGCGCCCGAAGGATCGCTTCGGCCATAGGAGACCGGCATGTGTTGCCGGTACATACGAATAGTATCCGTTTCAAGCTTGGTCGCACCCCTCGTTAAATCAGAATAGAAACAGCAAGCCGAACGTGAACAAAATCACGCCTCCGCACGCTTCGCCGTACCCGCCCAGGCTCGCGCTAACCCTGCTGCCGAGCAGCAGGCCGAACACGGACATCGCCCCGCCCGCGATACCGAACATCAGTACCGTAAGCAGCATATCCGCCTCGAACATGCCAAGCGAGATGCCGACGGAGAATGAATCGATGCTGACGCCGAGCGCAAACAGCAGCATGCCCCACGAGCTGTTGTAATCGATCGATCCCACCGCGTCGCCTCGCAGCGAGCTGTAGATCATATGCCCGCCAAGCAGCAAGAGCAGCGCCCCGGCGGCCGTCGTCGCCACGCTGCCGAGCAGCGTGCTGACGTACTTGCCCGTGAAAATGCCCATCAGCGGCATGATCGTGTGAAAAATCGCGATGACCGCACTCAGCTTGATTATATCGAACAGCCGGATGCCTTTGAGCCCGATGCCGACACCCAGCGAAAAAGCATCCATCCCCAGCGCCAGCGCAATAATCATCAGCGTCAGCAATTGCCCGGCATGCATCCCCGCGTCAACCATTTCATCCACTCCTTGTCCGCAACCTCCTCACAATCATATGCGGACAAGAATGGAAAGATGTCCACCTTGCTTGCCGGCGCGGTGGAGTGAGACGGGGCTAAGTGCGTGAAAAGCCTGCGCACGGCTTGGCGTTTGATGCTTGAGCCGGCGCTGGCTCATGCTTCGCTCGGATCAAGGGCGCGCGTTAGGCGCGCGGGGTTAGGACCGGCCCGCAATTTGTAAGGCACTAGGCGCGAGAAGCTGGCTCGATACCGACCGCTTGCTACACGCGGATCACGTTGTGGCCGGCTGCTTTGGACAAACGGTTCATCAGCGCGTGACCGATGCCCGTCTCGGGGCAGGTCTCGGCCCAAATGCGCTGTACGCCCTGGCGATCGAACTCCCGCAGCGCGTGATAGAGGCCTTGCGCTGCCGTATCCAGCTGCGCCAGACTGCCGACAACGAGCACGCAGTCGGCTTCATACCGGGCAGCATGCTCGGCGAACGCGAGCACGCCCGTTCGCTCGCCGCGCTCCTTCGCCGCGCGGACCTTCGCCGCGATGTAGGCTTCGACGGCGTCTTGCTCGCCTCGGACCAAGCGCATTTCGCCCTGCGGGGCGTAATGCGCGTATTTCATGCCTGGCGAGCGCGGCGCCTCCGCCTTTGCAGCCGCAGGTGCGGCAGCCGCGGCCGCGATGCCGGCGCCCGGCTCAGCTACGGCGTCGTACTCGACGCGCGCCGCGACTTCGCGCAGCGCTTCGGCTGTTACGCCGCCGGGCCGCAGGATGCGTACCGCATCGCCGTCAACTTCCACGACGGTCGATTCCAGCCCGACGCCGGCCGCGCCGCCGTCGACGATGCCGTCAATGAGACCGCTTAGGTCATCGCGCACATGCGAGGCTAGCGTCGGACTCGGACGGCCGGAGCGGTTCGCGCTCGGCGCCGCCAGCGGACAGCCCGATGCCGCGAGCAGCCGCAGCGCGACCGGATGCGCCGGCATCCGTACGGCAACGGTTGCAAGCCCGGCGGTAACACGCGGTGATACCGCTCCCGGTTTCGCCGGCAGTACGATCGTCAGCGGTCCCGGCCAGAAGCGATCCATCAGCTTCGCGGCAAGGAGGGCCGAGCTTCCTTCAAGCGGAGCCGTCAGCTCCTCCAGCTGAGCACGATCCGAAATATGCACGATAAGCGGATTGTCGGATGGGCGTCCTTTTGCCTCGAAGATCCGTTCTACCGCTTCCGTGCGCCTTGCGTCGGCACCAAGGCCGTACACCGTTTCCGTCGGAAACGCGACGGTGCCTCCTGTCCGCAGCAGTTCTGCGGCCTCGTCTAGATCATTCTCCCGCGGATGATTGCCGTCTACTTCCCACTGCAATGTTTTTCTAAGATGGATGGTCAATGTCGTATCCCCAGCTTCTGCTTTGTTTTGCCCCATTATACCACATGCCGGGAAGCGGCACCCAAAGCGCACCTTGTTTATGTAAAAAGGGCTCCGCCCGCAGCCGCTGCGAGAGAGCCTTTGTTGATTGATCCAATTAGCTGAACAACCCTTTGAAAATGCTGATGATCGACTTGAGCAGATCCCACAAAAAAAATCTAACTTCCGGCTGCTTGGGTGCGTCATCTTTTTGAACTTCGGTTTGCTTGTTAGCCTGGTCTTTGGCAGGAGCGTCCGCTGATGCTTTGGTTACGTTCACGTCGTCATCTGCGCTTGCGCTCGCCGTCACCGCTGCTGCGGCAGGAGCCGAAGACTCCCCGCTCACCGCGTCAACGAAGCAAAGCGGAGGAAACAGCACGCACCACCAGTTCTGGCCTGCGCCTGCACCGAGGGTGATGCGGAGCGCTTCGTAATTGCCTGCAGGGTACACTTGTGTTCCGTATATTTTAGTTGGAAACGGCACAATGCCGAGTTCCGCCTTGAATTCATAGTGAAAGCCGCGCGAATTAAGCTTGGCCGCGATAATCGATTCAATCTCGCTCATATGGTTGCGGATGGTGACGCGTGCCGCTTCAATCGTTTGCGGACCGGCAACCCAGCCGTTCATTTCCGCCACGATCGCATCGCGAATCTCGCGTTTGACCAATTGGTCCGCAGCGCTGTCGGAGTTGGCCAAAATGCGCAGACGGATCGATTCCGACGGAATGCCGCCGCCTGCGATAGACGCATCGGCGCGTTGACTTTCCCAGCTCATGAGCAGCACGGCAGCGATAAGAAGAACATACCCATAAATCGGACGATAAGGAAAACGGGAATAAGTGCGAATCATAACGGCAAGCTCCTTTGTGGCACCCGTCGGTGCGGCGGCTTGCGTTCCGGAACGATCTTATTCCCCATTATGTCCCTAGCAGGGTCTCTCTAAACCTAGCAAGACTGGCAGTCTCGTAAAAGTTTCGTAGACGGCTGCGAACAAACGCTAACGAATCCAGTAATCCTTATTTGCGGAAAATGGGCTTCTTGAGGAAGCTAACGAACCTCAGAATCGCTATTCCCCTGAAACGGCCCCCAAATGACCCGACTTTAGAAAAATAACGACGCTGGAGTTCGTTAGCCCGGATTTCAGGCTGATTTCCTCATATAAGCGCTATACGGTTCGTTAGACAACGACAAACGAAAGGCATCCGCGTTATGGGTGCCCTCGTTATTTGTCGTTATTCCACTGCCAACACGTGGCGGCCGATGCCCGCGTAGTCGTCGATGATGCGCACCTCGCGCCAAGCGCCGATGCCGCGCAGCAGGTCGGCCACCGCCTCGGCTTGTCCCATGCCGAGCTCGAAGCCGACGATGCGCGGCAGCGCGGACAGCAGCGCGAGCTGCTCGGCCATGCGCCGGTACGGCGTGAGGCCGTCCTCGCCGCCGTCGAGCGCAAGGCGCGGCTCATGGTCGCGCACCTCCGTCTGCAGGCCGGCAATGTCACCCGCCGGGATGTACGGCGGGTTCGAGACGAGCACGTCGATGCGGAGGCCGGCCACATTTTCGGCCGCTGCATCGACGTGCGCACCGGGCCGCGGCTGCGCGAACGGCCCTAGCAGGTCGCCCTGCACGAACGTCATGCGCGCCGCTGCGCCATGGTGCTCCGCGTTCGTGCGGGCGACCGCCAGCGCGTCCGGCGACAGGTCGGACGCGCACACGCGCCATCGCGGACGCAGCGCAGCCAGCGTCACGCCGATGGCGCCGCTGCCGGTGCCGACGTCAACAACCGTCGGCACTCCGCCCGCCTCACCGCCCGCCTGCACAACATCGCTCCCGCTCGTCTCGCCCTCCCGTGCTCCGCCCGCCTCAGCGCCCGCCTGAACAGCATCGCTCCCGGCACCATCGTCCGCCCCACTCTCTCCAGCCGCCCCCGGCCATAGCCGGTCGGCCGCCTCCAGCACGGCCTCGACGAGAAGTTCCGTCTCCGGCCGCGGGATCAGCACCGCCGGCGTCACCTTGTACGGCAAGCCGTAAAACCACTGCTCACCGATCAAATACTGAACAGGCTCACCGGCTGCCTTGCGCGCCAGCAGCGCTTCCCACTGCTTCGCGTGCCGCTGAGGGAACGGATCGCGCCAATCGCGAAGCAGCGCGGCCCGGTCCAATCCGAGCACATGAAGAAGCAGCAGCTCCGCATTATTGCGCGGCTCGGTGATGCTCCGCGCCTCCAGCATCGACGCCGCGCGAACGCAAGCCTCCCCGATCATCAGCTGCTCCCAGCCTTCAATTGTACCTCCAACACTCAGCTCCTCCACAACCAGCACCCTCTCTTTCTACAACTTGTACTCCAACCTTACTCTTGCCTCTATATCCTGCATATAGTGCTCCTTGAGCCTCTCTTTGCTCGATATAGCCATATTCTCACCAATGTAGTGCTCCACGGGCACATCTTCGCACGAATTCGCTGCATTCTCGAACAATGTAGTGCTCTACGAGCACTTTTACTCTCGAATCCGCCACATTCCCGCCAATGTAGTGCTCTACGGGCACTTCTCGTTCGAATTCGCTGCATTCTCGAACAATGTAGTTCTCTACGGGCACTTTTACTCTCGAATCCGCCACATTTCCCGCCAATGTAGTGCTCCACGGGCACATCTTCGCACGAATTCGCTGCATTCTCGAACAATGCTCATTCCTGTACTTACTCTTGACCTCTATATCCTGCTCATCCCGGTACTTACTCCTGCCCTCTGTGTCCTGCTCGTCCATGTACTCGCTCTTGCTCTTTGTCTCGCTCGCCGTTATCTCTTGCCCTCTATATCCCGATTCTGCCTATTTTCGCACAACTACTAATATATGTACCTAAGCCTCGACCCCATCCTTGCTGTTGTCCTATTCTCTATTCCAGTTCCTTACTCCGAACCGTCTCACAAGCTTATAACTATACAAACGGGAGCAGCCTAAGCCGCTCCCGTCATCCATAAATCAAGCCATATTTTCGCGTTCCATCAGTTCCGTCTGGGCGGTCAATGTAAGCGCGTTGATGATTTCTTCCATGTCTCCGTTCAGAACGGAGTCCAGCTTGTGCAGCGTCAACCCGATCCGGTGGTCCGTTACCCGGCTTTGCGGGTAGTTGTACGTCCGGATCCGCTCGCTGCGGTCGCCCGTACCGACTTTGCTCTTGCGCTCGCCGGCATATTTCGCTTCTTCCTCTTGGCGGCGGATGTCCGAAATCCGCGCGCGAAGCACTTGAAGCGCCTTCGCTTTGTTCTCGTTCTGCGACTTGCCGTCCTGGCACTGAGCCATGATGCCTGTCGGAACGTGAAGCACGCGCACGGCCGATTTGGTCGTGTTGACGGACTGACCGCCCGCGCCGCTGGAGCAGAACGTATCGATCCGGATGTCCTTGTCGAGGATCTCAACTTCGACTTCCTCAACCTCCGGCATAACCGCAACGGTCGACGTCGACGTATGAATCCGGCCGCCCGACTCCGTTACCGGAATACGCTGCACGCGGTGCGCGCCGCTCTCGTACTTCAGCTTGCTGTACGCGCCTTTGCCCGCCACCATAAAGATAATCTCTTTAAAGCCGCCGAGGTCGCTCTCGCTCGCTTCCATAACCTCGACCTTCCAGCCTTGCGTATCCGCAAACTTCGTATACATGCGATAGAGATCCGATGCGAACAGCGCCGCTTCGTCGCCGCCGGCCGCGCCGCGGATTTCGACGATGACGTTCTTGTCGTCGTTCGGGTCTTTCGGCAGAAGCAGCACTTGAATCTCTGCTTCCAGCTCGGTTTTGCGCTCGCTCAGCTCGTCGATTTCCATCTTCACCATTTCGCGCATTTCATCGTCCAGCTTCTCGTTCTGCATCACTTTCGCATCATCAAGCTGCTCGGACACCTGCTTATATTCCGTATATGCCGCGTAAGGGGCCTGCAAGTCCGACTGCTCTTTGGAGTAGTCGCGCAGCTTCTTCGGATCGCTCGCGACATCCGGATCGCAAAGCAGCTCGCTCAATTTCTCATACCGGTCAGCGAGTGCCTGTAAACGGTCCAACACTGTCATTCACCTCTATTTTTTATAATAAATCCTATTGGTCGTTCCATTAGTATAACATAACGCACGCTAATCCATAAACGTGACAATTCTGGAGAATTTGCCGGCTTTCGCATAGCGGCCGCCGCCGCGCACAGCAAAAGGACCCGAGCTATCGGGTCCCTGCATCACACTGCATTACACGTTGAAACGGAAATGCATGACGTCGCCGTCCTGCACGATATACTCTTTGCCCTCCAGGCGGAGCTGCCCTCTTTCCTTAGCCGCGTTCATCGAGCCCGCAGCCATCAGATCTTCGTAGGACACCACTTCCGCACGGATAAAGCCGCGTTCAAAATCAGTATGAATGACGCCGGCCGCTTGCGGCGCCTTCATGCCTTTGCGGATCGTCCAAGCGCGTACTTCCTGCACGCCCGCCGTGAAGTACGTGTACAAGCCAAGCAGCTTGTATGCCGCGCGGATCAGACGGTTCAGGCCGGATTCCGCAAGGCCGAGCTCAGCCAGGAACATTTCCTTGTCCTCGCCCTCCAGCTCCGCGATCTCGGCTTCCACCTTCGCGCTGATCGGCACAACCTCCGCGCCTTCGGCTTTCGCGAATTCGCGGACAAGCTCCACGTAGCTGTTGCCTTCGGAGTTAGCCGCTTCGCCTTCGCTTACGTTCGCCGCATACAGCACCGGCTTCATCGTCAGCAGGTGCAGGTCGCGGATCAGCAGCTTCTCGTCATCAGTGAGCTCTACGCTGCGCGCAGGCTGATCGTTGTACAGCGCTTCTTTGATCCGCTCGAGCGTTTCAACCTCTTGCGCAATCTTCTTGTCGCCGCCCTTGAGGTTTTTGCGGGAGCGCTCGATTTTGCGATCGACCGAGTCGATATCCGCCAGAATCAACTCCAGGTTGATCGTATTGATGTCTCCGATCGGATCCACTTTGCCCGATACGTGCGTGATGTTCTCGTCTTGGAAGCAGCGCACGACGTGCACGATCGCGTCCACTTCGCGGATGTGCGCAAGGAACTTGTTGCCGAGGCCTTCGCCTTTGCTCGCGCCTTTTACGATCCCTGCGATATCGATGAATTCAAATGCGGTCGGAACCGTTTTGTTCGGCACGACCAGCTCCGTCAATTTATCCAGACGCTCATCCGGCACTTCCACGACGCCGACGTTCGGGTCGATCGTGCAGAACGGATAGTTCGCGGATTCAGCGCCCGCTTGCGTAATTGCATTAAATAAAGTCGATTTGCCCACGTTAGGCAAGCCGACGATGCCAGCTTTCAAAGCCATTGATAAGGACACCCCTGTTCCGTAATAAACAATCTCAAAACATTATACATGAAGGGGGGGAAATAAAAAAGCAAGATCCGCCCTATCCGATTGTAAACTTACGCCAATAAGGCGCCTGTCCCGCTCCTGCATGCCGCCCCCTGATTCCGAACATACTACATCACGAGCGACATCCTTCGGAGGTGAACCCGGCATGGAGAACCAGACCCATAAAGGCAATTACAAAGGCACAACCAAGATGCACGCGAAAAATCAGGATATGGCCTTCGTCAACGATACGATCGAGGATGCCAAGTCCGTCACCAACTACAGCAACGTGAAGAAGGAAACCGATAAGTAATCCGCCTGTCCGAACTTCCTCCCTCTCAAAAAAGAGTGCCCGCCAGATCATCGCCGACCTGCGGGCACTCTTTTACTTGCCTACGGCTTGCTTACGCCTGTGTAAACATGAATCGCATCCCGCAAAAACTCGGCCGTTCCCGGCTGGTCCGCATCGTAATACGCCGTGAACCGCGCGTCGTCGACGTACATCTGCGACAAATTCGCATGGGCTTCCTTGCTGTAATCGCTCCAGTAAAAGGTCAGCCATTGACGGTGCAAATCCGCCGCCTTCTGAGCGAGCTCGCCCGCCGGATCGCCTTGCTTGAACGCCTCCGCGAGCGTCTCCTTGATTTCCTCCGCCAGTTGGGTAACCCGCTCATGCTCTTCCTGCGTCATATTTTTAAGCTTGGCATTGGACTTGTTCACCGCATCGTCGCCGTATTTCTCGCGCGCTTCCTTGCCGTGCTTCTGCTCGTTCTCGTCAATCATGCGCTGCTTGAAGCCTTCGAATTTCGCTTTATCGCTCATCGTCATTCTCCCTTCGGCCGCCGCGATCGTTTGCTCCACGTTCGCAATCAGCATATCGAGCTGCTTTCGTTTGTCGAGGAGCTGCTCCTTGTGCTGCCTTAGGGCCGCGTTTCCGTCAAAGGACGGGTCATTCATGATTGCGTTAATGCTCTCCAGACTGACGCCAAGCTCCCGGTAAAATAAAATCTGCTGCAGCCTGTCGACCTCCGCCTGACCGTAGATGCGGTAGCCCGAGGAGTTCATTCTTGCCGGCTTAAGAAGACCTACCTCGTCGTAATACCGCAATGTCCTTGTGCTGACGCCCGCGAGCCTGCCCAGCTTCTGCACGGTATATTCCACAGCTTCACCTCCCGACAACCCCACTCTACACCTTTACGCAACGTGAATGTCAAACCTATTTTTCGGCCGAATCAGACCCACGCATCGGTATCGTAACCGCGCTCTTCCCAGTATCCGGTGTGATTCCCCTCGATCAGCTCGATCCGGTTCAGCCACTTCACCGACTTGTAGGCGTACATTTTCGGCACGATCAGCCGCACCGGACCTCCGAGGTCGCTTGGAATCGGCTTGCCGTCATGCAGCACCGCCACCATGACATCGTCCATGTCGGCTTGCTCTAGCGTCAGCGAGTCGGTATAAACACCGTCCCCGGAATAAAATTTCACCGTCTTAGCCGAAGGCTTCACGCCGGCCATCTTCAAGAAATCCTTCAGCTTGATGCCCTCCCACGTATTGCCGAGCACCGACCAGCCGGTGACGCAGTGAAAATCGCTGACCTGCGCCTCCCGCTTCAGCGCCACGAATTGCTCCCAATTCCATTGCTGCGGCTTTTCTACAAGCCCGTCGATAATGAACGTAAAATTGCTGTTATCGAATGCCGGAATCGGCGTTACCGTGTAGATGCGGAACGAGCCGCGGCTTCCCCCGCCGATCGGCGGCGAAGAAGCCGGCAGCGGTTTCGGCGCTGGAATCAGGTTATTGGCATCCGCCTGGATGACTTCGTCCAGCTGTGCGCCCGGGCTCATCTGATTGCCGAGCCATTTCAGAAAAGAAGGCCCGACCGCCACGGCGATGCCTGCGCCCACGACCGTCCGGATAAACGCCCGTCTCGACATAACGGCCTCCGGCTTTGCAGCCGGATGCAAGCCTTCACGCGCGCTCCCGGTTTTGATCGTGCGCCGATGCGGCTCCTTCAGCCACTTCAGCCGGGTGAGGGAGTGATAAATGATATAAGGAAGTCCGGTCCACGTCAGCACGTCATGAACATAGAGAGCATTGTTCGACCAGGCCGGACCGACGGCCTTGAATTGCCATAGCAGCAGGCCGGACAACAGCCAGCCGACCAGCAGCCCCAGCACGATAAGGACGTTGGCCTTCTGCAACCGCTTCCCTTTTAGCTGCTTCCAATGCTTCCCCGCCAGCGCCAGATAATAAAGAACCGGTATCAGCGAAGCGATGCCGACCACGATATGAACATAACGAATGATGACTCTGCCCTCGCCCAAAATGCCGCGCCACAGCCCTTGGAACAAAATAAGCCCGGTCAGCGCGAGAATGACAACGATCCACCCATTCCATGAGTGAAGAGAAACCAGTTTCTTCCCATAGCCTTTGCGCAGATTGGCCAGCCATTTCTGCATCGGTCCGTCCCCCTTGTCGTTTACTCCTTTGTATAACGTAATAGACGTGGAATCGGTTATAAAAATCCCGCTGAAACGTATGTATTTTTTGTATGGCCGAAAACTTCAGGCAAACAACGAAGCCCTCACGCCATGTCGGCGCGAGGGCTTGTTCTTGCTGACTTTACAGCTGGCCTTGAATTTTGTTTTTCAGGGCGTCTTTGGATTGCAGACCGACCATTTTGTCAACCGGTTGGCCGTTTTTGAACAGGATCAGCGTAGGGATCGACATGACGCCGAATTGGGATGCCAGTTCAGGCTCCTCGTCTACGTTGATTTTTGCGATTGTAGCCGTACCTGAAAGCTCGCCTGCAAGCTCTTCTACGATTGGAAGCTGCATTTTGCAAGGTCCGCACCATGGCGCCCAGAAATCAACGAGCGTTACGCCGCTCTCGATGCTTTGGTTGAATGTGTCTTTCGTCAATGCTACTGCCATAATCATTCATCCTCTCTATTTAATAAGTTCACAAGCTTATGGGAAGGGAAGCCCCGTCTCACCTAATTCAGCATTGCTTGCATTCCTTTATCTGACCTAATACATCGGAAATCGTAATGCCGCCAAAATAGCTTTCCAGCTGCTTCTCCGCCCTGCAGAAAATACCGTCCATCACTTCCCGCATGTTGGAGCCGACTACGCAGTCCATCTCCGGGTTGCCCGAGCACCAGCTCGGAATGACGGAGCCCTGCGCCATCAGCTTGTAAATATCGGCCAAAGTGACGACCGCCGGATCAAGCGTCAGCCGGTAGCCGCCGCCCGCGCCTTCCCGCGTATCGACGTAACCGCCGCGCTTCAAGCAGCTCATCACTTTGCGGATCCGCGCCGGATTGGTCGCGACATTGTCGGCAATGGCCTCGCTAGGCGCCATACGCTCCGGCAAATAAGCCAGATAAACTAAACTGTGTACGGCAATGGTGAATTCGCTGTTCATGCTTTAACGGCACCCCGCTTTGTACTGTAATCATATCAGTTACAGTTATTCCTGTCAACAGCGGCAGTTATCCTATTTTGCGAATTCGGGCCTCGATCTATGCAAGCTTCTAGTCGAACAACTCCAGCTGTTCGGCGGTTTCCTTTGGCGGGGGCGGCAAGCGGAACGAACCGCGCGGCGGCAGCTGGTGCAGCATCGCCATCAGCTGCAGCGCGTTATCCGCCGCATCCCCGCCGGAATTGTTGTTGAAGAGGACGCAGACCGTGCCGGTGTGCTGTTCAAGGCGCTTTAGCCGCTCCGCCCATTCCGCGAGCTCCGTTTCATGATAGCGGTAAAGGTAGCGTACATCCCGCCAATTCGGTTGTCCGGCGGACACCCAGCCATCCGTGTTGCGGCCGTGCAGCCTCACCAAAGTGTACCGGTCATCCGTGGTCGCCTCCACGATCGGGATGGATCCGTCACCTGCCTGCGGTTCATCGCATACCGTATGTATCCAGCCCTCGCGCTTTGTGAAGGCCAGCGTCTTCTCCCGCATCTCCGGCGCGAACCAGCTCTGATGCCGGAATTCCAGCGCAACGGGCACATCGCCCATGAGCGCCTTGGCGGTCCGCAGCGTGTTTACATTGGGCCGGGTACAGTTAAACCATGGCGGGTATTGAAACAGGACGGCCAACAGCTTGCCCGCTTTGCGAATGGGCTCGATCGCGTCCAAGAAGGCCTGGAACATCGCCCGTTCGCTCTCATACGGGTGAAATCCTTTGCCGCCGCGCGCATGCCCAGTCATGCCCTGGTAAGCTTTGATGACGAAACGGAAGTTTTCCGGCGTTTCCGCCGCCCATTTTTCGAGCGTCTGCGGCGATTGGATGGCGTAGAAGGTGCTATCCACTTCAACGACGCGGAACCATTGCGCATAGGCCGGCAGTTTGTTTTTGGCGCTGCCCGCATCCCGGTATAGCTCTGAATGATCGCCCCAGCCGCATAAACCGATCTCGATCATGCGTAACGTCCCCTCCCTTAGCCCATAAGCCTGCATGTCCCTTGCTTGATCAGCTAAACTACATTAGCATGGGTTATGAGATTAAGTTTACTTCCCGATTCGTTCGGAAATCAAATATTAGCCGAAAGGTTGTCGTTCCCGCATGCATATTGACGTTTACTCCGATGTGGTCTGTCCATGGTGCCGCATTGGCAAGCAAAATTTAACCCGCGCGATCGCGATGTGGTCGGAGACAAACGATGAGCCCGTTACCGTCGCCTTTCATGCGTACCAGCTCGATCCCGGGCTGCCGCCCGAAGGGCGCCCGTTTGATGAAGTGATGATCAAAAAGATGGGCGGCGGCCCTGAATCGCTCAAGCGCGCTACCCAGCATGTCACGCAAGCGGGGGCGGCCGTTGGCGTCACGTTCCGGTTTGACCGGGTCACGCGGATGCCGAACACGTATCTGGCGCACCGCTTTATTGCGCTGCTGCCTGAAGACCGCAAAGAGGAGGCGGTGGATGAGCTTTTCCGCGCCTATTTCGAGGAAGGCTTGGACGTCGCGCAGATGAGCGTCATCCTGTCGGTTGCCGAACGTCTCGGCGTATTTTCGCCTGACCTTCAGGAAAGACTCGAGCGCGGCGAGGGCAGAGAAGCGGTTGACGCCGACCTTCGCAAAGCGCAGCAGCTGGGCATTACCGGCGTACCCTTCTTCATCTTCAATAACCGCTATGCGCTTTCCGGCGCCTACCCGGCCGAGGAGATGTTCGGCCTGATGGGCGGCGTCAATACGGGCGTATAATGATGGAACGGAAACAGTCCTTCGTACGGAGACCCGCTGCTGGAGGAGGAAAGCCGCAAGAGCTTCGATTTCTTGATCGGCATCGATAAAGGGATTACGCTGCTCATGCTGGAGAATTACCGGAGCGGCTTCGTCTGGAAGCAGTACATGAAGAACGCCCATGTTCGTTGGACTGAAAAAAGCGGCGGTCCGTTAATGACCGCCGCCAATGACCCGTAGTCCGGCAACACCGATAATAATCATCGCGATAAAGAGCAGTTTGCTTTTGTTTTTGGATTCGCCGAACGCAAGCATCCCGAGCAGCACGCTGCCGACCGAGCCGATTCCCGTCCATACGCCGTACGCCGTGCTGATCGGAATATCTTGAAGCGATCTCGACAGGAAGTAGAAGCTGACGGCCCCTGACGCTAGCGCGAGCAGCGTGCCCTTCCAGTTTTTGAACCCGTTCGACAGCTTCATCCCCGTTACGCCGCCTACTTCGCCCAATCCCGAAATAAGCAAGAACAACCAAGCCATCTTTTTTGAGCCTCCCTTCTACTCCGAATGATCCGAAGCCGCTGTCGCAGAAGCGGCGGTCGTTTCTTCTTTGCTGGAAATGATTTTGAGTCCCACGATACCGCCGACAAGCAGCGCGATGAACAGCAGCTTCAATACATCCGCAGGCTCGCCCTGAATGATGCCGACGATCACGGTTCCCACCGTCCCGATCCCGGTAAATACGGCATAAGCCGTTCCGATTTCAATCGTGCGCATCGCCCTTGCGAACAGCATGAAGCTGACGATCAGGAGCGCAATAGTAATCAAGCTCGGCAGCCACTGCGAAAATCCTTCCGAGGCCTGCATCCCGTATGCCCAGCCTACCTCGAGCAATCCGGCCAGCAGCAAATACAGCCACGCCATGATGTCTCAACCTCCCGTTTCCCGTTTGATCCCCTCTTGCAGCCAATCCCAGAGCAGCTCCTGCCGCTTCCGGTATAGCGCCGAATCGTACAACTTATGTTCCACTAACAAGCCGTCAATAAGCGCGTAAAATAACGCGAGCAGCCGTTCCGTCTGATCTATGCTTAGAGCTGCAGGCTGCGCGGCACAACCGTGGAGCAGCGCCGTTAATTGGAGCGTTACCTCTTCTTCGTACGCCGTAAGATATCGGCTAAGCCGCTCTTCCAAATGCCTAGGCGGCATGACAAGCGTGCGTTTGAGGAACGATTGCCCCTTCGTGATCTGATCGAGATCCGCATAGAAAAGAAACACGGCGTGGATTCGATCGATCGGCGGCTTGGCTTCCGTTTCCCGCATCAGCTCCATCAGCTTCGCCAGCTCTTCCTTTATGGCATCCTCAAGCAGCTCGATGAACAGCTGCTCTTTGGAGTTGAAATGGGCGTAGATCGACGGCGTCTTGATGCCGACCGACTTGGCGATCTCCGATAAGGACACGCCTTCGTAGCCCGATTCCGCAAATAACGTCAATGCTGCTTGCTTTAACCGGCTCGCCGTCATGCTTAGTTCTCCCCTTGCTTCGTCGACCTTATCGCCTAACGAACGTTAGTTAGTTTCAAGTGATCATAGCTTCTTTGGTGTCGGGTGTCAAGCGCTTTTCGCGGAGTAAAGCAGCACGGTGCCGCGCATTTATCGGCCGATTCCCGCTCCATGTGCGGTAACTGTTACCTCTCTTTCGCTCACATCAGACGATTCCCGCCCCATATGCAGTAACTGTTACCTCTCTGTGGCTACTTATATAGTCTTCCACAGCCCACCTGAGCGGAATCGCTTCTTCTTGTCGGCTCTCACAAATTATGTTATTATGTAATTATGTAATTACGTAATTAAATAATAACGATGAGGTGGTTCCGATGAGTGAGAAGCGGGATTTCGGCGCGGAGCTTGATTGGTTGAAGGAGCAGCTGCTCCAGCTGCAAGCGCAGATGATGAAGCAGCAACCAGGCGGGCGCAGCTCAGGCGGCGCATGGGCTGCGCAGCCACAGCCCGGCGAGCAGCTGGATGCCGCCAACGAGCATGGCGGCATGCTGCATTATGCCGGTTCATTCCAGCATGGAAGCGGGACACTGAAGTGGGCGCCGCAGGAGCGGCCGATCAGCGAGCTGACGAAGCTTGACAGCGAGAAAGGCGCCAAAATCATAGCCGCCCTCGGGCACAAGCAGCGGCTGGACATCCTCCGCGCGATCATTGAGGAGCCGCGGACTGGAGCAGAGCTTGTGGAGCGGCTGAATATGGGCACTACGGGCCAGCTGTATCATCATATTAAAGCATTGGCCGGCGCCGATTTGCTGCACCAGGAGGAGCGGGGCGGCACATATAGCGTGCCCGAACACCGGCTGCTCCCCATTCTGCTGCTGCTTGCCGCAGCCAAGGACTTGAGCGAGACAAGCGATTATTTGGCGATGAGCGAGGCCCGTGAGCGGGCGGGCGACTATCTGGGCAACCCTGCGGCGCAGGGGAAGCACGATCCGCATCTGCTGCTGTGGGCGGTGCTGGAGAATAGCATTTTGGAGCATGAAGCGGGATTTTGCAGCGAGCTCCATCTGTTTCTCCACGATGACCGCTCCATCACTGCATCGGATAACGGGCGCGGGATCCCGACCCGGGCATTGGAAGGCAGCGGGAAAACATTGCTGCATACCGTCATGACGGACTTGGAGCAGCTGGCCGTGCAAGGCGCCGTCCTTACCGCGCCAGGCAGCGCCCGCGGCATCAACATCGCGGTCGTCAATGCCATGTCCGATTGGCTCCAGGTCGACATCCAACGGGAAGGGACCATTGTCCGGCAGCAGTACCGGCACGGCATTCCGCAGCACCCGCTGCTCACGGTCGGCGTAACGTGCGAAACGGGCACAAGCGTTACTTTCTTGCCCGATCAAGAGCTGTTCGAAGGCGGCTTCGACCTTTCGCGCGTCAAAGCCCGGTGCGAGGAGCTCATGCGCGCATTCCCGAAGCTAGCCATCCGTGTCCACTCTTGAATTTGAGGGTGAATACTCTACCTCAAATGTGGTATAATAGACGTAATTAAAAGGCCATGCTACCGAAAAAGGTACAACCTCGCTAGGAATAACGAGGTTGTACCTTTTTTGCGTTGTCGGACCCACCCTTTTCTTAGGAGAGTGACCCTATTATGCTGCTCGAAGCGATCTATCACCGCCCGAAGCAAAACTGGTCGTACGCTTACGACCGCTCGACCCTTCATCTTCGAATCCGCACCAAAAAAGCCGACATGGACGCCGTCCAAGCCATAGTCGGCGACAAATACGCCTGGGACGATACGAAACAGACCGTGCCGATGCGGATCTTCGCGACGGACGCCATGTTCGATTATTGGGAAGCCGCCGTGGAGCCGCCTTTCCGCCGGCTGCGCTACGCCTTCCAGCTGGAGAAGGGAAAGAAGAAGCTGTGGCTGACCGAAAGCGGCTTTGTGACCGCGCCTCCTGCCGACTGCCTGACGTTCTTCGACTATCCGTTCATCAACCCGGTCGACGTGTTCCAGCCGCCGGCATGGGTGAAAGAAGCCGTCTTCTATCAGATCTTCCCGGAACGGTTCGCGAACGGCGATTCCTCCCTCGATCCCGAGCATGTCGAGCCGTGGGGCGGCAAGCCGACGCCGAAAAACTTCTTCGGCGGCGATCTGCAAGGCGTCATCGATCATCTGGACTATTTGGCCGAGCTTGGCGTAAACGCGATTTATTTTACCCCTGTGTTCGAAGCGACCACAAATCATAAATACGATACGCAGGATTACCTGAAGATCGATCCGCACTTCGGCACGAACGAGCTGATGAAGCAGCTGGTCGAGGTGTGCCGCAAGCGCGGCATCCGCGTCCTTCTGGATGCGGTGTTCAATCATGCGGGAGCCACGTTCCCGCCATTCCTGGATGTCCAGGAAAAAGGCGCGGACTCCAAGTACGCCGGCTGGTTCCATGTGCGGGAATGGCCGCTGCGCGTGGAGGACGGCATCCCGACGTACGACACGTTCGCCTTCGAGCCGATCATGCCGAAGCTGAACACCGAGCATCCGGAGGTCAAAGAATACCTGCTTAAGGTAGCTCGTTACTGGGTCGAGGAAATCGGCATCGACGGCTGGCGCCTTGACGTAGCGAACGAAGTTGACCATCATTTCTGGCGCGAATTCCGCAAGACGGTCAAGGACGTGAATCCGGACGCGTACATTCTTGGAGAGATCTGGCACGATTCGATGATGTGGCTCGAGGGCGATCAATTCGACGCCGTCATGAACTATCCGTTCACGAACGCCGTACTGGACTACGCCGCGTACGGCAAGCTGGACGGGCGCGGCTTCGCGAATGCGATCGGCACGCAGCTGGCGAACTACCCGCAGCAGGCGACCGAGGTCGCGTTCAACCTGCTGGACAGCCACGATACGCCGCGGCTTCTCACGATTTGCGGCGGCGAAGAGCGCCGGATGAAGCTGGCCGCGCTGTTTCAAATGACCTATCCGGGCACTCCGTGCATCTACTATGGAGACGAGGTGGGGATGTCCGGCGCGGGCGATCCCGACTGCCGCCAGTGCATGGTGTGGGATGAAGAGCAGCAGAACGGCGACCTGCTGAAGTTTTACCGGGCGCTGATCGCGCTTCGCAAGCAGCACGCCTCTCTCCGCTCTATGGACATCGTCTTCCTCCACGCCGCAGAGAAGGATGCCGCCATAGTCTATGAACGCCGAAGCGGCGATGAAGTGTTCATCATTGCGATGAATGCCGGCAGCCGCCCGCGCAATCTGGACGTTCCAGCTGCAAACGGCGAGTGGCAGGATATGATCGGAGGAGGCGGCAAGACGCAGGTGAAGGGCCGGCAGCTTTCGATTGCGCTCGGCAGCCTCGGATTCGCCGTGTACAAATATGTAGGCTAACGAAGAAAGGCTGGCCGGAACGGTGCGTATGCACACCGTTCCGGCCAGCCTCTTTTTACAATTAAGGAATCGTCAGCTCTTCGGCAAAATGCCCCGACCGGTTCACTTTCGTCTCCAGGTACTTCCGGTTAAACTCGGAAATATCGCCCCAAAGCGGCACTCGATCCTCTACATTCATCCCGGACGCCTTGAGTGCGGAGAGCTTCCTCGGATTATTGGTGATCAGCGTTACCGGCTTGCTCCGCAGGTGGGCGAGCACGAGCAAAGCTTCCTCGTAGCTGCGCACATCGTCCTTGAACCCCAGCTCGAGATTCGCCTCCACCGTGTCGTACCCTTTCTCCTGCAAAATATAAGCCATCGCCTTGCTGAACAGCCCGATCCCCCGCCCCTCATGGTTAGCGAGGTAGAACAGCGCGCCCGCGCCATGCGAAGTAATCATCTTCATCGACTGGTGCAGCTGAAACCCGCAATCGCACCGCTTGCTGCCGAAAATATCGCCCGTATGGCAGATACTGTGCATCCGGATCAGCGCATCCGGGCTGCCCGCGAAGTCGCCGTACACGAGCGCGCTCGACTGCTGCTTCTCGGCCAGGTTGGACGCGGACAGCTGCTCGATCAGAAACTCCGTCCGCTCCTTGTTCTTGCATCCGCCCTTGGTATGCACCAGGTCCTTGCACGGCAGCCAGCAGTACCACTTGAACGTGTGCGTCTCCCCTTCCAGATTGACCGGAAGCTGAATCGGCCCGACCAGAATCAAGGTACCGTTCTTGCTCTTGATCGTCTCGATTCGGTCATCAAGTATGCCTACGATTTTCTCATCAATCATGCCTGAAATCTCCACCCTTCCGCATCCGCCATGTTAGTGTGAATTGCGGCGAAGCGAATTATTCCATGGAGATCGTTGGGCGGAGAGCTATACGATCTGACGAAGCCGGATGAAACGCGGACGATAAACGGAGCCCTCTGCAGGGCCGTCGCCTGCGTAGATGGACACGTAATCGCCCGTAATCCGAGTGTTGACCGCATTTCACCGTGTTAACCGGCAGGGCTGACGAGGCAAAGACATCTAACTTGGGGGACGAGGGAGGAATATCAAGATCCTCAAATTCATCTTGCGCCGACATAATCAGCTCCATCACTTGATCGGCACATGGAACTCCTGCTTCACTCCAACCTCTTGGGTGAATGTGATCTGCGGCAAATGATTCTTCTTCATTCTGATGAGCACTTCCTCTATCTATCGGATCCTCCTTTATGGCTAATGTTCAATATTTTTCATGCCTCAAATGAACCCAGTGCTGCTTAAACCCGTCTAATATGTAAAAAAGATTTTTAAGTTATTCGATTCTAAAGTTTTATTAAAAAAGGACTAATGAACTATACAGTGCTGACATATCATGCGATAATGTAACAAATTTCCTAAAAAGGAAAATATTAAAAATTATATTTCAGAAGGAGATGTTGTAATTTGAGCAGGCGAAGGAAATTTCTAATGGCTGGCGTACTGACTGCGGTAATCGTGTTGGGTGGAGGATCAGGTTATATACTGCACTCGACTTCAACGAATGCATCGCAACTTGATGAAAAAGATGTCGAGCAGTCGGTGTTAAATTATTTTAATGCTATTGAGTCCAAAAATGTAGATGATATGGTAAAGTACTCCATTGACACTAGGTACTCAACTGAACAAGAAGCATCGCGTAAACCAGATTACCAAGAGATTATGAAATCAGATATTGCTCATCTTAATGACATAGTCAAGATTGAGCAAAATGATGAGAAAAATTTCACTGCAACATTGAATGTTTATACAGAAGATACTGGTGATATCATTTTAAAGTTCCCTGTGACACTTACTGATGATGGAAGCTGGAAGATCATTATTGGCCAATCAATACAGTATAAAGATATTGACCAATACAAGGTCGGAGGTTAAAGTTTAATGAAAAAGAAGCTAAAGAAATCACTCTTAATCGTACCATTAACTTTAATGATGGCATTGGTTTTTGCTCAATCTGCATTTGCAGGAGTAAGTGTTGATTATTATAGTTGGTCTATTCAGTTTCAATACAACAAACTGTATGGAGATGTGTTTACAAATACCAATCCCAATCCTAGTATTTTGGGTAAGCAAGATGGAGCATGTAATGCAAATACCATTATTGAGTATGCACTTGTAAAGAAAGGAACATTTTCAGATGTTGAATATGGAACGCCTCATCAAATTCCTTACGACTACATCACCCAAACTTACGTTTACCAATGGTATGGTGTTGAAGTAAATAAGGAAATGCGGATTAGAATCACGAATATGGTTGATAGCTGTTCAGCATCTGGGTCTGGTAATGTTTATAACTAAGCAGGCCTGATTTTTTAGAGACAATAGACCCCAAGGGGTCTATTGTCATGTCGCCCCTCTTCCTTCTTGGCTAAAAAAGGTTCAATATTCTTCATGGCTCGCATGAACTCATGGAGCACAAGGCCAAAGCCGGTCCACCACATGACGGAGAACTACCCGATTTGATGAAGCCGGATGAAACGCGGACGATACACCGATCCCTGTTTCTCATGCGCTTCCCAGCTGGTCGTATTCACATTGTAGCTAATTAACAACTCACCCGGCTTTGACAAATGCGGGTGTCCCTTCGCGTTATACACATAGATGCCGTTGCCGGCCTCCGGCTCCGAGCAATAATGAAGCGGGATGCTCTGAGTAAACGGACCTGCAGGGCTGTCGCCGGCGTAGATGGAAACGTAATCGCCCGTAACATTCTTCTGATGAAAAGCTACAACGTATTTGCCGTCCAGCTCCCCGCCGCTCATCGGCGAAATGCTGACCTCGCAGGAGGTTTCCTGCGCTACGGGCACAGCCTGCTCTTTATCCGGAACCCATTCCGTGCCGTTCCAATAGGTCCACTGCTCGAAAGCGCTAATTTGTTCAGCAGCTGCGCGGGCCGCCATCAACCTGACGACGCCCGTGTCATTTTGCAGGCCGTAAATATAGACGAATCCGTCTGCCTTGGGCGCACCCGCTTCTATCGTATTCGGCATAACCGCTGCCCCGAAATACGTCATCAAACCGTTTGCGGCCCGGTAATAGAGCGGCGTATCGACCTGCTCCTGCTCAGACAGCTGCAGCCCATGCTCGCCGAACGGAGCCGATACGAGCGTGACGCCGTGAACCTTGAATTGAAACCCTTCCGGCCCTGACGGATCGGGTCCGATGATTAAAGGGAAGCAATAGAACCTGCCTCCGATCGAGGTCCCATCCTGAAGCCAGTAATAGGTATCCGCTTCCGACAGCGCAGCCGAAGTAGCGGGTACCAGAACGCTATCCGGTTCGCCATTCTCCCCCGCCCCCCAATGGAAGGAAATGCTGGACGGATCCGGCGCCTCCCCTTCCAGCACCGCAAACGTGTTATTCACCATGGCAAAGGAAAGGCGGTTGTCGGTCGCTTCATCCACTTCCCCGACGAAGGTGTCGCCGAATAGAAACAGCGTTTTTGTCTCCCAAGCAGCGCCGCTCGATTCGTTGCCGTTGAACGGAATGGAATTGATTCCGTCCGATCCGCTCCAGCCTGAACGCTTGTGGAACAATGCCGTCCAATCGTCCGCCGGTTCCGCGGCCAAGCCCGCACCCGCATAGAATTGAACGGCGCTTAAGCCGCAATAAGGGACTTGCTTCTCATCTGCCGCCCAATTGCCGGCGCCATGCTCGGCATGTGCGGAAATGCGGACATAGCGGGCCAGCGCGTTACGAAACAGAACCGGACTGCCGGCGCCGTCATTCAGATTTGTCGCCTTCAAAGCCGGGGATCCATCCGCTGGTGCCAACTCGAACGGATGCCCTTCGCTCCGCAGTTCCGTCCAGTCTTTACCGTTAAGCGAATATTCGATAGCAACGCGCTTCATGCCGCGCCGATGCAGCTCCGGAAAGTCGTCATGATGCTGGTTATAGTTCCATACCCGCATTTCCCCGATCGGGTAGGTCGCTCCAAAGTCAAAGGAGACCCAAGCCGGGCACTCGGGCGTATGATGGGACAGCCACATGGACTGGCCTGACACCGCATTCGTGTAAAGCATCGCTTTGCCGGAATGCTCGATTGCGCCGGCTTGGACAATTAAATTGTCCGCCGACATCCCTTCCGATGCCGGTTTGCTGCTGGAGACGCCGCGAACGGGAATCCGGTCGCCTTTCTTTTCAGGCCTATTAAGATAATTTATCAAGCCGTTCACTCCCCTCGGATTGTTCCGAATCTTGATCCATGGCCAGCCGAAGCAGCTTGGATACCCCGACGAACGTGCTGTGCGACGTTTGCTCGACATATTCGATCTGAAGCGTTACGCCCTGAAGCTGCTCCAAGAATGCCCGCCCAAACAAATCATGGCTCTTGGCGATTTGCCCCCCGATAATTACGGCCTCCGGCTGAAAAGCGTCAATCAGCGGCAGGAAGGCACGCCCCATATTCGTTCCGAATTGATGGAATACGGCTGCAGCCCCTTCATGCCCTGATCTGGATAGTTCCGCTAACTCTTTCACATCCAAGCCGGACGGCAATCCCTGCTCTGCCGCCAAGCGCATAATGCCCCGTTTGGAAATGTAATCGTCAATAATGGATGCTTCGAACGGCGTATTGTAAATCCACCCGTTCTCCGGCACATCGGAGCGTTCCTTGACCAGCAGGCCATGCTCGATGAAAGCCGAGCCCGTCCCGGTTCCGATCGTGACGCACATCGACTTGGCATACGTCTTGGCTTTGCCCGATAAGAGCTCGCCAAGAGCGAATAAATTCGCATCGTTATCGAAGACGATCCTGTAGTTCGGCGACAGCTTCTTCTTCAAACCGGGCTGGGAGCCGAGCCGTTCCATTAATTCCTCGCGCAGGTTCACGCCGTAAATATGCTCGAATTTATCGATGCCCCGAATGTAGCTGATGCCGTTCTCATAATCGAAAGGTCCGGGAAAAGCAAACCCGATGCCGAATACCTTAAACCATTTGTCGTTGATCTTGTTAATCTGCTGTTGAATAATCGAAACGAAGTGCTCCAGCAGCTTCTCTTTCTCTTCTTTCGCTTTAGCCGGGTAAATAACCATCGTATCCTTACACACGTTCCCGTGGCTGCTCAGCACCGCCGATTTGATAAACAACCCGCCTACATCAAACGCAATGGCATATTCATTCATACAAGCAGCCTCTCTCTCGCGTCTTCTCTTGCGCTAGCCATACGTCACTACATACGTCTCCCCGGGGCGGTCGATCACGATTTCGTATCCGCCTTCCCGTTCAATCACTTCCCCAATGGAAGCGACCGCCCGTTTGCCGGCCGGGATGCGCAATCGTCCTGTTCCGGACGAAGCCTTCACTTTAATCGTTGTTTGATCCATATAGACATCAATCGGTCCTCTAGGCGTAGGAACGCTGCCTTCCAACCACTCCAACCCGCCTAGCCGAGGTTCCACTGTATATCGCTCATATCCTGGCGCGTCCGGTCGAACACCCAAATAATACTTGCCCAGCAAGTAAAGCGGACTCGCTCCCCAAGCATGGCAGAGGCTTTTGCCGAAGGGCCTTCCATACATCGCATAATGCTCCGCTCCTGTTTGCGAAGGATCGTACGCTTCCCAGAACGTAGTCGCTCCCAAATCGAGCATGCCGCCCCAGTAGCTCACGATCTCCTCCATCACGCGATCGTGCTCGCCGCATTCGCAAAGCGCCGCCAGTTCATAGAATCGCATGTAGGGCGTAGTAATACTTTGTACGCCTTCATTCAACAGGACGCCGGCTGCAATGCCGCGTCTCTTCTCCTCGCTTAGATAACGGAACAGCACCGCAAACAAATTCGGGTATTTGGTCAAATGGCGGTTCAGCTTCCCCTCGTTCCAACTGTGGACAAGCCCTGATTGCCGTTCGTCCCAGAAGCGCTCTTCAATTTGCGGCAGCAGCGCATCATGCAGTTCCCGATACGTACGCGCGCGTTCTGAGTCGCCCATGGCCGAAGCAAATGCGCTCATCGCCTCCAAGCTGCGCGCAAGCAGCAGCTGCTCCGTGCTGACAACGCCGCGGTTATCCATCTCCGCCCAGTCCACGAACACCCAGTCCTCCGGATACCCCTCCATGAAGCCGTCCTTGTTGCGGCGCTCCAGACAGAACGCCATCAGCGAAACCATTTTCGGATAGAGATGCGCAAGGAAAGACGTGTCTCCCGTGTACGTGTAATAGTCGTATATGCTTATAAACCAATAGAAAGAATAATCCATGATATGATTCAAATGCGTCTCGACGGGATCCTTGCCTCTCACGGCAATCATCGTCCGCTTGCAAACATCATCGTCGAAGAAGCTGTAGAAATTCATCAAGACGCTCTGATAGACGTCGCCGGACCAAACCCAGCGATCGCGTTTGACGCCATCCAGAAAAAACTCCCGCGTATTCAAATGAAGGGTGTATACGGACGTATCCCATATTCGGTTTACGAGCTCATCCGAGCAGCGAAACGTTCCTTTGGGCTCGATAGGCAAGTATTCGTAAAGCGCGGTTAGCTCCTCGAAGGAAGCGCCCTCTCCCTCGCATTCAACATGGACATAGCGAAATGCCCTTGAACGGGGGTTCGTATAGACGGCCGAATCGGACTCCGCCTTAATGGTGTCAAGCGTTTCGCAGAAGCGCTTCGACAGAGCTTCCTCAAGCGACTCGCCATAATACAGATGAATGGTGCCCGTGCCCTGCAAGCCATGAAGACGAACATAGCCGAAGGTCTGTTTCCCAAAATCATAAATGCGGCCGTACGGCGACTCCGTGGACGCCATCCAGCCTACCGGACGGATCGGCTCTACCTCAAGCCGGTAGCAGCTCGGCGGTTCGGAGGCATCATTGAACTGCAAATGCGCCGCGGGCACGAACTTACGCGTATTGTAGGACACCTCCCAGCTGCCGTCGCTGTTAATGGTGTCGCCCTCTACATAAATGGCCGGAAGCCCGTTTTCATTGGCTACCCATACCGTAAGCTCATAAGTCCCCGGTCGAAGAAGAATAGCGTCCGGCGGGTCATGAATGATGACATAATCAATGGACACGTAAAATTGTCCTTCAGCCGCCAGGAGAATCGTTTCTTCCCGCTCGAGCTCAACGCGTTTGCGAAAGCTGACGCTGCTGTGGCAGGAATCCAGCTTCCAGATCGGCGGAACGGTCGCATGCCTCTCCTGCCGGCGCAGCGATACCTTCTGATGCAGCCAGATTTCGAAATCATCCGGATACCAAATCCACGTTGCTTTCCCTGACATGCCTGGTTCCCCAATCCGCTATTTGTTCTCCGCACCCTCGTAGTACACCCAGCTGCGGCTCGTTTTAATAATAATCAAGGTGAAAATGAGCGTAATCAGCATTAACACCCACGCCATCGCGGATGCGTAACCCATCTGCAAATCTTTAAAGGCTTTGTTATACAAATAGAGCGCGTAGAAGGTCGTCGAATTGACCGGACCGCCGCCCGTCATGATATAAGCTTGAATGAAGACCTGGAACCCGCCGAGGATGCCCATCACCAGGTTGAAGAAAATCGTAGGCGACAGCATCGGCAGCGTAATGCGCCAGAACTGCTTCATTTTGCCTGCGCCGTCTACGGTAGCCGCTTCATACAAATCCTTCGGCACCCCTTGCAGTCCCGCGAGATAGACGATCATCCCGCCGCCGACGCTCCAAATATTCATCAGTATCAACGACGGCTTCGACCAGTTCTCGTCCGACAGCCAGCCGGGACCTTCGATCCCAAGCTTGGCTAACCCGTCGTTGATCAGCCCGAAGTTCGGGTCCAGCAGCCACTGCCAGAGCAGCGCGACGGCGACGCCCGTCACGATGCTAGGCAAATAGAAGATCGCCCGGAAAACGCGGATGCCGCGAACCTTCTGGTTCATCAGCAGCGCGATCAGGACGCCGAAGAAAATATTGATCGGCACGCTGAAAAACACGAAATAAAGCGTATTGTACAAGCTCTTCCAGAAGAGCGGATCTTCCGTGAACAAAATTTTATAATTCAGAAACCCGATCCAACGGGGAGGCTTCAGCATGTTGTACGACGTGAAGCTTAAGTAGAGGGAGTACAGAATCGGACCGGCCATAAATAGGAAAAACCCAATCAGCCATGGTGAAAAAAACAAATATCCGTTGATGGCTTCCTGCCTATCCATCGATATCCTCGGCTTCTTCGGCATGTTCATCATTTTGCTCCTTTATATGTGCTTCCCGCCGATGCAGCGCGCACCGGCGGGAAGCAGTTGATTCTCTGGTTCAAACCTATTGGGTTGCCGCGTAGTTCTCCAGTTCCTTCTCGATGGCCTGCTGCGCTTCATCCAGGGCGGCCTGAGCGTCCTTCTTGCCTTGCAGCACCTCGTCGATCTTCGGAGACAAGCTTGCATGCCACGACGGCGAGCCTTCCACATACTCGATGAACCGGGAGCTGTCCATTTGATCCACGACCATTTTCCATACCGGGTCACTGATGAATTCCGCGTCTTTGGCTGCCAGCATATTCGATACCAACGAACCGGATTCGCGGTGAATTTGCTTCTGGACATCCACGCTCGTCAGATACTTCATCAATTCCCATGCGGCATCGGCTTGGGCCTGATCCTTGTTGTCGATAATCTCCAGATCGAAGCCGGCAGACCAGCTGGCATTCTGCTTCTGGAACGGAATCGGCGCTACGCCGAACTCCATATCCGGCTTGTTGCGTTTAATGTCGCCGTACAGGTTGTTGACGTCGACGATCATCGCCACGCGTCCTGCGATGAACGGGCTCATTTGCAGGGCACCGTTCTGCGTATTGAAGGCTTGCAGCGCTTTCGAGCCGTACTTGCCTTGAATCTTCGCCATCCATTGGAGCGTTTCGACGTTCTCAGGCTTATTGTAGGTCGGCTTCAAGCTGTCATCCCAGAAATCGCCGCCGTTGGTCCAAGCCAGCGTCCAGAAGTTCAAGTTGCCCATCGTAGGGGAGAACCCGACGCGGTCGAGCATCTTATCCTCGTTGACGATCGTCAGCTTATCCGCGTACTGTTCGAGCTCATCCCAATTGGTAGGCGGCTTCTCCGGATCCAAGCCCACTTCGCGGAAGGCCGCTTTGTTATAGAACAACAGACGGACGTCGGTATCGTTCGGCATGGCGTACATGCTGCCGTTGTATTTTACCCGGTCGACAAGAACAGGGAAGTAGTCTTCCAGCTTAATGCCGTCCCGCTGGATGTAGCTGTCCAAATTGAGGATGACGCCGGACTTCGCGCGGTTCAGCGCCGTGCTCGTATCATTGAGCGCAAGGTCCGGGCCGCTTCCGCCGGCTACCGCCGTAGAGAGCTTCGTCCAATAGTCCCAGAACGAAACGCCGAGCGATTTGACCGTGATGTAATCATGCTCCTTCTGGAAATCGGCTATCAGCTTCTCGTAAAGATCCTTCATCGGCCCTTCCGAGTACACGTGCCAGAAGTCGATTTCGACCGGCTCTTTCTTCTCCGGCTCTGCCGCCGGCTCCGTATCCGTTCCGCTGTTCGTTGATGTGCCTTGACTGTTGTTGGTTTGAGCAGCTGCATTCTCTCCGTTATTCTTGCTTCCTTCGTTAGCCCCATTGGAGCAGCCTGCCATAACGCCAAGCATGATCGTTGCGGTACAGAATAAACTCAATCCTTTTTTCATCTTCATTGCATAAACCCCCTAGTATTTATTGAGATTCAGATGAAGCACATGCGGACCAATCAGCCCTTAATGCCCGTGAGCGTAATGCCTTCAATGAAGTATTTCTGGCAGCTGAGGAAGAGCACGATCGTCGGCAGCATGACAATAATCGAAGCCGCCATCATGACATTCCAGCGTGTGCCGTACTGCATTTGGAACGACCGAAGCCCGAGAGCGAGCGTAAACTTGTCGGGGTCATTCAGATAAATGAGCGGCCCCAGAAAATCGTTCCAAGTTCCCATGAAGGTGAAGATTGCCAGCGTAGCAAGGGCCGGCTTAGACAGCGGCAGAAAAATTTTGGCGTAAATCATGATCTCCTTGCATCCGTCGATCTTAGCCGCTTCGGAGAGCTCCTTCGGAATGGTCATAAAGAACTGCCGCAGCAAAAATATATAGAAGGCGCCTCCGAAGAAATACGGCACAGTTAACGGCAAATAGGTATCAATCCAATTCAGTTTCTTAAAGAGGACGAAGACCGGGATCATGGTCACTTGCGGGGGCAGCATCATCGTGGCAAGCAAGATGACGAACCAGACGTTTCGGCCCGGCCACCTAAGCTTGGCGAACGCATACGCGACAAGCGAGGATGACAACACCGTCCCGAACATCGACACGAACGTTAAAAACAGCGTGTTGTAGGTGTACCTCAGAAACGGAAACGACTGTACGGCTTTCACGTAGTTGTCCCATTGGAAAGGCTCCGGCACCCACTTCGGCGGGAGATCGAACAGTCCGACGTCGCCCTTGAGCGAAGTGGACAGCATCCATAAGAGAGGAAGAATAAAGAGGACACTGCCGGCGATCAACAGGCTGTACACCATAATTCGGTGAATAAATAAACTGGTCTTCACACTGCTGTAGGTATTCATGACTTAGCTCCCTTTTACAAAATACATCCATACCCGTGGATTCAAACTTCCCTATTGAATCCGCTTTCATCACTGATTATAATAGATTTGTGCTACACCAGTCTTTACGTTTAAGTGCCAAAGTTTTATAAAATGGAGACATACCGCCATGTCAGTGGAAGGTACTGGGAGGGTTCAGTCTTGGACTTTACGCAAGCGCAGCTTCATGAAAGCAATGCCTTTCTAAATAAACATGCCGTCCAGATCAAGGGGACGGATGTCGGCCTATATATCCACTACTGGGGCGGGGAGCTCGTTCTCTACGATAATGTGCTGCACAAGCATTCGTTCTACGAGGTCTGCTATATCGAGGATGGTGAAGGGGTCTACTCCGAGAACGGAAAGGAATACCCGCTTCACAAAGGCGTCCTGTTCGTTTCGCGGCCGCATATCCGGCACCGGATTCAAAGCGAGAAAGGGCTGCACATCATCTTCGTAGCCTTCGAGCTGCTGGAATCGGAATCCTCCGCCTTTGCGATCAAGCGGTTCCAGTCCTTTGCCAAGACCGACAGGTTTCACATCACCGATGCCGCCGCTTCGCCGGCGATACAGCTGTGGAAATCACTGCTGACGCTCGTGCTGCAGCGGCCGGCCTTCGTCAAGGATACGATTGAAGCGCTAAGCATTGCGCTGCTCACTTCGCTCGAGAACGAATTCAACATCTCGCAGGGCATCCCGCCTGCATACTTGAATCAGCAGGTTGTCCGCGCCTCCACGACGATCTGCCACCGCGCCAAGCTGTACATTCTGGACAACCTGTCCCAGCCTCTAAGGCTGCAGAATGTGGCGGATTACTTGCATATTTCTCCTCGCCATCTGTCGCGTCTGTTTACCGAGGAATTAGGGATGACGTTCACCAATTTCGTGCGCAAGGAGCGAGTCGCCCAGGCCGCTACCCTTCTCTCGGCCGGCCGGCTGTCCATTAAGAAAATCGCGGAAGACACCGGCTTCGATACGGTCCACTACTTCTCCTCGGTATTCAAAGCCGAGATGGGAGTTACGCCCGGCGAATTCAATAAGAAACTCAATTACAGCTAAAAAGTCCGCCTTTCCCGCGCAGATGCGCAGGAGGCGGACTTTTGTCCGTTCAAAGGCTATTCCAGCGCTACCTTCACGGTAGCCTGCTGCTTCGGTTTAAGCTCCAGATGCACGATATTATTATCGACCGGAAGAGAAGCAAGCTCTTGCTCGAGGAGGTCCGTCAGCGAAGCTGATTTCACGGCCGAGTCAGCCAGCTTGATCACCGCGGCATTGCCCGTATCCAGCAGATTCTGGACGCGGATGATGACGGCGCCCTCTTCTCCCTCGGCCGGCTTGACGTGGTATGCAGCCACGCCGTCCCCTTCCACGGAGAGCCATTCGCCGGAGGCTTCGCGCGGACAGTTGACCACCGGGAATTTCTGAACCGGATGGGAGACCTGAATGCCGTATGCCGTTGCTTGCTCCGGCTTGAATTCGGAAATGCCCAGCAATTCGTACTTCACCGTCAGGACGCCGGGCTGAGAAGCTCTGAAATTCGTATCCCAGTAGTTGTTGACCGGCCAAGCCAGCAGCAGCGGGTTCTCTTGGCGCGACACCGCTTTCTGCTCTTTGCCGAAGTTGAAGCCGCCGATTTGCACGAGCGGCGCGTCCGGACAGGCCAAGATGACGCCGTGCGAGCCATCATAGACGGAGATGGTCTGATCGACGGTCACCCAGTCGCGGCATACGCCCGGAAGCTGCTCCTGGTCCAGCTTGACGAACGTGCCCGCGCTGTCAAACGCAGCCTCCCAGCCGTTCTTCAAGTTCAGCGGGAACGTGAAGTACATCGCTTCCGGCTCGCGGATATCGGTCTTATGGAACGTCGCAACCAGCTCGATGCCGGGGCGGTGAGCAAAGAACGTGATCCGCTGCTCCAGACCGCTCACGCCGGGCGCTTCCCATTTCAGCACAAGCGTAGCGCCGGAATCATGCCGCTCGATGCTTGAGGAAATCAGCCTGCTCGCGCCTTTACGGACGGACGACCATTCGTTGTTCCAGCAGCTGATGCTATTGTTGCATTTCTCGATTTCCCGAGGGAACAAGGTCACCCGCGTTTGCGGATGCTTCAGCGGATCGATGCTCTCATGCACGTACTGGAAGAAGGTCCATTCGCTCGACGTATCGAGCATCGGCCAATTCAGCGACTTGTCGACGAGCTCCGTAATGCGTCCGGTTGTTGGCTCAAACGCAAGCCGATAGTACGGCGTTTCGATGGAACGATCCGTCGTGACGACGGCTTCGGCGTTTCGCACCGGCTTGAGCTCCTTCACAGGGATCGTGCGCCAGCTGAACGGCGGAAGCGTGACGATGCCGTAGGACGGCGTTTTCCAGTTATCGTCCATGTTGTTCCAATGGAATTTGTACCGGTTTGCCGCGGTATGGCGTCCTTCGTGCAGAAACTCTTCAGGGATGCGCAGGTCGCAGCTCGCCTCGGCATGCGTCGGGTTGACCAGCAGAATGCCTTCCGGCTGCTCGGATTGAAGCGGATTGTTCGCCAGCTTCTCCATTTGGCTCGAAAGCAAGTAGCTGCTGACGCTGTTGGCCTGGTAAGCATAGTGCGCCTTGTGCATCCATTGCGTCTTCGTAAACTGCGCGTCCGGCTCAAGGATGGATACGTTGGCTCCCCAAGTATGCTCGTCATACAAGTTCGCATGATCCCAAGCTTCTTCGTTCAGCTGCTTGTAACGGGAATTCGGCGTACCCTGAAAAGCCTCCAGCAATTCCGCGCTCTTCAAGCTGACCTTCGTTCTCCGGTTCAGTTTGGTCTCCTCCGCCGAGCTTGCCGCGCCGAAATTCCAGTAATCGGTCCAATCGCCGGCATGCACGGGGATTTGTTCCTTCGGAATCGTCCGCAGCCGTTTAAGCAGCATTTCCGGCGTGATGAGACGGATGCGCTGCTCGTGGCCCTCTTCGTTCCATCTGCGGAACATTTCGAGCAAATCCTGGTCGGGCGGCGTATTGTCGAGCATCGGAATGTTGGTCGCGGAGATGTACATGAAGTCCTGGTTGTATCCTTCGCTCTCAATGCGTTGAATGTACTTATCCAGCCCTTCCTTCATACGCTTCGTGCTCTTCTCCCATAGATAGCAAATTTGCGTAAGCATCGAATAATGCTCGCCATGGAAGGTCATCAGCTCGCGGCCATCCGGAGCCTGCCAGCGGAACGCGCCCGGGCGGGAAAGCGGTATGCCGCCGAAGTGAGTATTGATCCCCGTCGTGTACAGCTCGATGCCGGCGTCTAGCATCAGCTGCGACAAAGCCCATGGCTGACCGTTAATATCGTGATTGATGGCGGTGTTGGCGGCGATGCCAAACCGCTCCCGCAGCTGCTTCACCGGATAGAACATCCGCGCGAGCTGCTCCGCATTGCAAAGCGGCGTGGTGTGCAGGTTCATGGCTGCGATGCAAATCTGGCCGTTCTTCAAATAACGGGCGAACCGGTCAACTTGCGGAGGCGTTGCCGATTCCAGCCAGCGCATAACGGGCGCCGTCGCTTCGCAGGTCCAATAGAACCGCGATTCCTCCGGCTCCTGCTCCGTCCGCTCGCACAGATCGATCGCCTGGTCGATATATTCACGCTGCAGCTCCCACAGTACGGGCTGCGGATGCGTATATCCGACATCTAGATGGCTATGGTGATAGACTAATATCTCTTTGATTTTGGACATAAGGAAAAGGCACCTCCGAATATGAATAAACCGCTTTCATGACCTACTCGGATTATACTGGCGCTAAACGGCGGTGTCTTTACGACCGAAGGCCACAGTTTTACAATTTGAGGACACGGAAGAGAGATGGGGCCTCGCCGCTAATTTCGCCGCACGGTTCATGCGAAAAGGGCGATTTGCGGCATCAAGCCCCGCAAATCGCCCTTTTCGTTCATGCCGGCTATGTAACTGCGTTTATAATTTTCGTAATATGCCAACGGCCCAAATTAGCCGTGTATACATCCTGGCCGCGAACGGCGCAGTTCGTCGGGTGGCAAAGCGTGTGCGCCTCGGGATCGTAGTAGAGCAGCTCCAAACCGCCTTCTTGCGAATGGCGGTAAATCATGGAAGGCTCATAGCAGCTGATATAGAGCCGCCCATCCCCATCGAGCGCAAGCCCGTCAGGCAGCGCGTCCACGCGGACGACAAGCTCCTTCTCTCCCGGGCGGCCGTCCGCCAGAATCGGGATCCGCGAGATTTGCCGGCCGAACGTCTCGGCTACGTAGAGGCAGCTGCCGTCCGCAGCGAGCGCCATGCCGTTCGCGAAACGCATCGGCTCGCGGTACCATAGCTCTCCCTCTCCGGTTTGCAGGTCAAAGCTCCAGATTCCCGGACCTGCCTCGTTGGAATCGTAGCTGTCGCTCACGTACAGACGGCCCCTCTTCTCATCAACGACCGGGAAATTCGGAATACGGATGGATCCGTCTCCGCCCGCGAACCGAACAAGCTCTTGCCGGTCCGCGCTCAGCTTGAACACGGCCGCATGCTTCAGATCGCAAATATATAGCTGCCCTGCGGAATCGAAGGCAATGCCGAGCACGAAACCGGACGTGGTCGCGATTTGGCGGATGGATTGCCCGTTCGCATCGATGCGGAATATTTCGCCCCGCTCGCCGCCGCACCATACATGGCCTTCTTGATCGAAGGCGATGCATTCCGGATGATTAAGCTGCGGCTCGGTAAAAATCCCGTCGAAGAACATAACCCCGTTCTCGGCCGGGAGCAGCGCTTCTTGCCCTTGCCATGCCGGTTTCATCGTAAGCCCCCTTTACGCTTCCTATGCATTAGGATCCGCCCAACGATCGTTCGGAACAAGCGGAAACCATTCCGGCCTCGACGGATCTCTGTCGTACGGATAGCCGCCCAGCTCCCGGTACAGCTCCGCATACCGGGCCAGCTTATCGCGGTCGATGTCAATGCCGAGTCCCGGGCCTTCAGGCACCTGGATCGCACCGTTCTCATACGTCATTTTGCCGCCCACGATAATGTCATCTACCAGATGGTGATAGTGCGCATCGGCCGCATGGGCCAGATTCGGCACGACCGCGCCCAGATGGAGCATGGTCGCCAGCTGGATGCCGAGCTCGCCGGAGGAATGAACGGCCACCCCGAGCTGAAAGGTCTCGCAAACGCCCGCCGCTTTGATGCAAGCACGGATGCCGCCCCAGAACGTCGTATCGAGCAGAATGACATCGACGGACAGGTCCAGAATATTGGCGGCCAGCTGCTCGAAATTGACGACCACCGTATTCGTCGCCGTCGGAATCCGCACCATGGAGCGTACGCGGCGCATGCCATTAAGCCCCCAAGTCGGGTCTTCGTAGTAATCGTTGTTCAAGTGCTCGATCGCTTGCCCGAAACGGATGGATTCCTCTACGCTGAGCGCCGCATTGGGGTCATAGCGCAGCTTATCCTGCGGAAATGCCGCGGCGAGCGCCTTGTAGCATTCCAGCTCATAATCGGGATGGAATACGCCGCCCTTGAGCTTATGTACCGTGAAGCCATATTGGTTTTTTAACTCGCGGCAGTGGTCGATCAGCTGCTGAACCGTCCGCACCTCCGCTTCGCCTTTCTCGTTCGGAAGACGGTAGAATAAGTAGCTTGCGAAAGGCACCTGATCGCGGACCTTGCCGCCCAGTAGCTGGTGCACCGGCAGATTCAGCTTCTTGCCCATAATGTCCAGGCAGGCAAACTCAATCGCCGCAAACAGCTGCGTGCGGTTATTGTAGAGGCTTGCCGTCGGATTGCAAATTTTGAAGCGCAGCTCCTCCAGCTGAAACGGATTGTGCCCCAACAGGTAGCGCTTCAGTCCCGCAAACGCAAGCTCCGCGCTCTCCCCGCCTCCGCCCATCTCGCCGTAGCCCGTAATGCCCTCATCGGTTTCCACTTCGATAATCGTCCTCACGAACCGCCCCCAATGGGCGCCATTGCTGTGGCGCAGGGGAGCCGTGAGCGGAACGGTAACGGTCGTCGCCTTAATATCGGTAATTTTCATCTTCTCAAGCTCCTTCTCATTCCGGCAAATGAACGCCCAGCGCGGCTGTCATGCCTCCGTCGATTTTGTATTCCCCGCCGGTAATAAACGAAGCCCGGTCGCTGGCCAAGAAGGCAATCAGCTCCGCCACTTCATCCGCCCTGGCGACGCGTCCGAGCGGGTGCATGCCGCCCCAATCGCCCAGCATTTGCTCCATGGACTTGTCGCCCTTGAACAGGTCGGCCGCCCAGCGCAGCATCGGCGTATCCACGGAAGCCGGGCATACCGCGTTGAAGCGAATCGCCTCCTCCGCGTGGTCTAGCGCCATGGCGCGCGTGAGCGCATTGATCGCACCTTTGCTCGCCGTGTAAGCGGCAACGCCCTTCTGCGAAGCGAACGCCTGCACGGAAGAGACGTTCACCACCGCGCCTCCTCCGCGTTTACGCATTTCCGGAAGCGCGTACTTGCAGCTTAAGAAGACGCCTTTCACGTTGATGCCGAGGACTTCATCCCATGTTTCTTCGGACGTATCCACGACATCCCCGTAGCGTTGGACGCCGGCGCTGTTCACCAGAATGTCGATGCCGCCATAAAGGCTGACGGCCGCCTGCATCAGCCGCTGAACCTCCTCGGCGTGCCGAATATCCGCTCGATAGGCGGTAACGCTCAGACCTTCCTTCGCCATGGCATCGACCGCCTCATCGCATTCCGCTTCGCTAATTCCGCAGATGACGACAGCCGCGCCGCCCTGGGCCAGCCGTCTTGCCGCCCCATAGCCGATTCCTTTGGTCCCGCCTGTCACTACCGCTACCTTCCCTTGAAATTCCGTCGCTATCTGCATGGCAAGTCACTCCTTCCCGCATGATCGTTGCTTGTTTATTTCTTCGCTTCATAAGGCACGGTTCTTAGCCAGAACCGCAGCGTCTGCATCGGCCCGATCGTGCCTGCCGAGCCGTTCCGCAGCGATTCCTCGATTCCGCTCGTCGGATAGCCGCAGAAAGGCTCCAAGCCGATATTGTAATGCCGGCCGTACCACGGATAGGCTTTGGTATCGCCGAACTCCTGCCAGTACCACGCGTGCGGGAACTGCTTCCCGTCCCATTCCACGCGCAGGCCGAGACCGAGCCGTTGATTCTCCACCTCGTACCAGGCCTTGTCTTCGAATCCGGTTAAATAGACGATATCCGACGGCTCGCCTCGGTCAGGGAGAACCGATAGATCGAAGCGCTGCCCATTCAAGTCTTCCGCTAGCGGCCATTCGTACCGCTTCCCCCGCTTCACGCGGCCCGGCGGCACCTGTGAATCCATCTCCTCCGTCACGATTGCCGCACCCTCCGGCAGCCGAATCCGGCAGCCCGGTTCGACGAACGGCTGGCCGAGCGCAATATGATGACCCCACATAAACTGCAGCGGCAGCCCTGCCAAATTCTCCAGCTCTTCCTCGATAAATAACGCCGGCGACCCTAGTTCGAGCCGTATCGTCTTGCGCAGCTCGAACGGCACCTTCTTCGGGCGTACCCGGAAACGCACGCCGATCCGCTCCGGCGTATCCTCTACGATTTCATAGTCCCACGGCATATGCGCGACCTCGCCGTGCTGGCCGAATTGCGCGCCCATGTACAGGCTTGGCGGGCCTCCGTTCGGAAACACCTCCTGCCAGCCGCCGGGATAGTAATCGATGAACGAAGATACCGAATCCGGCGACGTCGGCAAGTAGGCGCCGGGATTTTGAACGCCCTGCGCGCTAAGCCACATAAAGTCTAGATCCGCAGACTTATAGAGATATTCGAAAATTTCCGTCCCTTTATCCGGCAAAATCGATACCCGCACCTTGTCATTCTCCAGAACGACCGTCCGCATGCCGAAGGTCGTCACTTGATCATGGATGCGGCAGCCATAGTTGCGCTGCGGCCGGTAGATGCCTGTTCCCATTACGCTCACTCCTTCGCTTTGATTTCCCGCAGATTCATCCACCGCGGGCGGTAAATATCGCTGTTGGCCATATTGGCCGCTCCGTCTGCCGTATTGACGTTGTAGGAAATCAGCAGCTCGCCCGGCTTCGAGAGATGCGGGTGCGCTTTGGCATTGTACGTGAATATCCCCTGGCCCGCGCTCGCCTCGTCATTCGCGTAGATAACCGTTTCCTCGCCGAACGGTCCCCACGGATGCTCGGCTACGCGGATAGCCGTACCGCTTCCGACCGTTCCTTTCTGATAGACAAGCACATAGCTGCCCTTGAAAGGCCCCTCCTTCATCGGAGTGACGCTAAGCTCGGGCGATACGTGGTCGGCGAGCGCGGCCGCCTTCGCAATATCCGCCGACCATCCTTCGCCGTCCCAGTACGTCCACTTGTCGAACTGCTCGATCTGCTCCGGTTTAACGCGCGCCACTAGCAGCTGCTTATCGGAAGGCTGGTCCAGATAACCGTATACATACACGTAACCATCGGGACTGGGGGCGCCGGCCGACTCCGTATTGGCCATAATGCCGGCGCCGAACACGTGGTTCCCCGCATCCGCCGAAGCCGGGCGATGGAACAGCGGCGTATCCCGCTGCTCGGCCTGGGCCCATTGCGGAAGGCCATCTTCCCCGCCTAACGGAACCCGAATCATCGAAACGTCGTCAATGGCGAACTGAAAGCCCGCAGGTCCGTTCGGATCATGCTTCATCAAGATCGGGAGCAGGTACAGCTGCTCGTTCAGCACGATCCCATCCTGCAGCCAATACCAGTAGGCGGCAGGCATCCCGTCCCCCCCGGTAGAAGCTTCCGGCTTGACCCGGCTCACGTCCGGCTTGAAGATCGCGTCGACCGTCGTTCCTTCGCCTTTATCCCCGTAGTAAAATTTCATCTGCCCCGGGCTCGGCTCCTGTCCGTTCAACACTGCCATCGTATTGTTCACGAGCTTGCCCGTTCTGACATGCGTGGTCGGATCCGCTTGCCCGATAAACGTATCGCTGAACAGCCACAGCGTCTTCTCGTCAGCGCTGCCGCCCGGCTGGTCGTAACCGGAAGCCGGGATGGAGAAAATACCGTCCGCGCCCGTCCATTCTAAGTTATTGCTGAACATGGCGGTCCATTCCGGTGCCGGCTCTGCCGCCATGCCCTCTCCGCAATAGAAGCGCACCTCGCTGAGGCCGAACCCCCGCTTCGAGCCGCTCCAATTGCCCGCCGGATCATTGGCATCCACGGACAGCTTCACATAGCGGGCCGAGACGTCTCCAAATTGGATCGGCGAATGCGCCTCGTCGTTCAGGTTCGTCGCGTCCAGCTTCGCGGAGCCATCTGCTTTAGACAGCTCATAAGGGAACCCTTCGCCTTTTAACTCCGTCCATTGAACCGCGTCCAGCGAGTAAAACACCTTGATCCGCCGCATTCCCTCGCCCGTATAATCATTCTCCGGGTGCTCCGGATCCAGGCGGTTGTAGTTCCAGACCCACATTTCCCGCAGCGGATAAGTTCCGCCCAGGTCATAGACGGCATCGACCGCCGCCTGGCCCTGCTTTGGCTCCGCAAGCCACATCGTCGCGCCGGACGCGTCGTTATCGTGCGTATCCTTCTTCGACAGCAAGCCGCTCATGCCATAGCCGTTAACCGTGTTGACAGCCAATGTCTCCTGGCTCTCATCGCCGCCAACCGCTTCGGCGCTGATCATGCCATCCGCCTCAGGCCGGTGCACATATTTATAGAAGCAGACCTCACTGAGGCCGAAGACCGCCTCATGGCCCGATTTTCCGCCCCAATTCCCTTCCCCGGGCACCGCTTTCGCCGTAAGCTTCACGAAACGGGCCGGCAGGCCGTCAAACTCGACAGGCGCATGACTGTCCCGCAGATTAGTCGCCTGCTGCGCATTCGAGCCTTCCGCCTTCGCCAGCTGGTAAGGGTAGCCTTTGCCTTTCCACTCCGACCATGTTTCTCCGTCCTGCGAGTAATAAATCTGGATATGCTTGAGTCCCCGGGCGGTAAAGGCATCGCCCTTCTGATCCGGTTCGTTGTAATTCCACACCCACATTTCAGACAACGGCTCCACCTTGCCGAAATCGAACGTAATCGATACTTCCTCTTGATCCAGCACCTTCGTTTGCCACATGGCGTTTGGCATTCTGCCGTGCGTGCGGAGCTTTCCGATCGATCCGGACATCCCGGAATTATTCACGGCTTTATTGGCACTGAAGCCTTTCGCATCGTCCGCCGACGCCGCAATCGCCGACAGCTGCACCCCATAAGCGGGCTCAGCGGCAAACGCCTCATCCTGTTTATTGAAGAAGCGAAAATAGCCTAAAGCAAGCACTGCAGTCAACGCAACAATGGCGAGAACCATGCTGATCTTTCGTCTCGCTTTCACCGCCCGATTCCCCCTGAACAATAAAATCTCCGTGCGCTTTGATAGGGAAAGCAAGGGCGTTGGATCCCCAACGCCCCATGCCACTCCTATTATTTAGACGCTGTTTTAATGAAGCCCGTTTGTTGAATCGTCGTGACCGGCTTCCCTTTCACCGTCATATCAAACGTCTTAACGGCGCTGTTGCCGACCTTGGCCGAAATGCCTTTGAGCGCGTAGACTTGGTCGATCGTAATGACTTCATGACCGCCATGAGTCGGATCGAACACGTCCGGATTCAGGTAGACCTTCTTGATCACTTCGAGAACGCTCGTCGCCGTAAGGCTCGCATCCTCCTTGAACGTGACCTTCTTGCCGCCAGCAGCCGCAACGGAAGTAATGGTCGCGTCTTTCAGCTTCTTCTCCGCCCACACTTTGCTGCCGATCAGCTGCTTCGTTTTGGCATTGTAATCCTTGATATCCTTGAACGAGTAAGTAACGGAATAGACATACTTGTTCTTCTCTTCCCGGAAGCCGATTTTGAAGCCCGCCGGTACGCTTTTCTTCAGAAATTTCGTTACGGCGTTCATGCCGTTTGGAAAATAATCCGAGTTGTCGTCTACCTTCCCGTTCTTGTCCGGCTTCTCCACATGATCTTTCAAAATCTCGATTCTCAGCGTCTTGTACCCGGCTCCCGCTGCGGAGGTAATGGTCAAGCCCGAGTTGACGTCGCCGGCCCAGCAGCCTGACAACGCCATGACCAGCAGCAAACTTACGACTACGGTAACGATTTTTTTCATTTCTGTAATGCCTCCCCGGTTTATTTTTTATGTAAGCGCTTCACCTCTGAGTGTATCCAAACCGGGATAGCCCGTCTTTCTAAACTGATGCCACTTTTTTATAAAATAAAGACCTCGAGCCTCATCCTGCGGAAATAAAAAAAGCAACCGAAGAGCCTCCTGACGGAGTCCTCTCGATTGCCTGTATCTTCGCACGGTTCATGCATTAAACGGACATTGCCTCATCCACATAATACTGCGCCTGCGCGTTAAACATCTCCGCATACTTCCCATCCGGCTGGCGAATGAGCTCGTCATGGCTGCCATACTGGATCAGCCGGCCTTCATGGAAGACGGCGATCACGTCGCAGAACCGGCAGCTGGACAAACGGTGAGAGATGTAAACGGCCGTTTTGCCCGAGATAATCTCGTTGAACCGGTTGTAAATTTCATACTCCGCGATCGGGTCAAGCGCCGCCGTCGGCTCATCCAGCACGACGACCGGAGCATCCTTATAGAGTGACCGCGCGAGCGCGATCTTCTGCGTCTCCCCGCCGGAAAATTCAACGCCGTCCTCGTCGAAATATTTATAAACCGCCGTATCGGCGCCCTTCTCCAGCTCCCCGACCACTTCGGTCAACCCGGCTTTATCGACGACCTCCCGCAGCTTATCCGCTTCGTCGCCCATCGTCATCTGGATATTCTCCTTCATGCTGAAGGCGAAAACCGCAAAGTCCTGGAACACGACGGAGAACAGCTTCGCGTACTCTGCCAGGTCGATCGTCCGAATGTCCACGCCATTCAGCAAAATCTCGCCTTCCGTCGGGTCGTACAGCCGCGTCAGCAGCTTGATGAACGTCGTCTTGCCGGCGCCGTTCATGCCGACTACGGACAGCTTCTGCCCGAATGGAATCGTCATCGAGAAGTCTTTCAGAATCATCTGTTCGCTGCCCGGATACTTGAAGGACACGTTCCGGAATTCGATGACGAAATCCCGCTCCGCCGGCAGCGCCCCATGGCCGCGAGGCTTCACGTCAGGCAGCTCCGCGAACCGGACGAACTCGGCCAAGTACTTGGCCTGCTCGCGCAAGCCCATCGTTTCGCCGAAAACATTTTGGATGCTGTCCTTGAGGGCCGAAGCGGCGGCGATATACATCGTAAAGCTGCCGACCGTGATCGTGCCTACGAACACCTTCGCCGCAAAATAGCCGTACAGCAGCATCTGCTGCATCACGTTCAGGAAGTTGAAAAACAGATTGTACTTCACATTCATCGAAGACCACTCGCCTGCCATTTTGCGGCCGTATTGAATGCTCTCCCTCTGCCTGCTTAGAATGAGTCCCCCCGCATCGTACAAGCGGATATCCTTGCCGAAGCGGAAATCCTTCAAAATGTTCCGGAAATACTCGAACCTGCGGTGATAACCGCTCATTCTCTCCCAGAAGCCGTGGTTGGCGTCGGACAGCTTGGCCCCATAATACATGTTCGCAATGACAAACAGCAGAATAAGCGCCGTAATCCACCATTCTACGGAGGAGAACACGTAGCCGAGGCCTGCAAGCGTAATGATCCCCGCGATAATTTCGACCGTTTTGGAGGTAACGCCATACATGCCCCACGTCCCCCACTTCATGGACGACGTCGCTTTCTTCGATAAGTTCAATATTTCGGCGTTCTCGACATGCTCATAATCCATTTCCATCGCCTTGCCGATGATGACAAAGTCGAGAAGCTTATTCGTCCGCATGTTGATGAACTGCAGCAAATGGTTGCAGACGGACAGCAGCGAGGAAATGACGAGATTGATGCCGATCAGCAGCGCGGTATACATGACCAGCTTCTCCATGCTCTTGCCGCCGAGCAGCTCATCGATGATAGATTTCGGAATCAGAATGTTCGGAAAAGGCTGGATCGCCTTCAGGGCGATGCTGAGCACGATATACAGCGGGTATTTCTTGTTGTGCCGCCAGGTGAACCGGTAAAAATAGCTTAGCGTCTTGGCGAGGCCTACAGAATTATGCTTATCCAACGACCTTCACCTCATTGCTGTAATATACGGCCTGCATGTCGAACATCTTTTTGTACGTGCCGCCTTGCGCGATCAGCTCTTGATGCGCGCCGTACTCTTCGATTCGACCGTCATTGAATACCGCGATATTGGTGCAGAACCGCGTACTCGAGAGCCGGTGGGAGATGTAGATGGCCGTCTTGTCGCCGATCATCCGGTCGAAGCTCTGATAGACTTCGTACTCCGCCAAGGCGTCCAGCGCGGAGGTCGGCTCGTCGAGGACGACGATCGGCGCATCTTTGTAAAGCGCCCGCGCAAGCGCGATTTTCTGATTCTGGCCGCCGGAGAACTCGATGCCCTCCTCATCCAGCACCTTTTGCACGTAGGTGTCATAGCCCTTCGGCAAATTCGCGATTTTGCCGCCGAGCCCCGCACCTTGCACGGCCCGCTCCACTCTAGCCGCATCAAGCTCGCTGACCTCCTGCACCGCGACATTCTCCTTAACCGAGAACGCGAACATCATGATCTCCTGGAAGACGACGGAGAACATCTTATAGTAAGTTTGCTTGTCAAAATGGCGGATATCGGTGCCGTTTAAGAGAATCCGGCCTTCCGTCGGCTCGTACAGCCGCGTCAGCAGCTTGATGAAGGTCGTTTTGCCGGCGCCGTTCAACCCGATAATAGCCAGCCGCTCCTTTGGCTTCAAGACGATTGAAACGTTTCGAAGCGCATACTCGTCCCTGCCGCTGTACTTGAACGACACGTTTTCGAATTCGATCGTATAGGCCGCGTTTCGGTCCGGCGTAAGCGGGAGCCGCTCCAGCCCGGTGTCGGGGATCGGAAGCTCGATAAAGGCGAGATAATCGTCGATCCGCCAGTTCTGCTGCAAATACCCCGTGAAACGTTCCAGCAGTTGGCCAAGGTTCGACGAGAAGGCGCGTACCGCCGCCGCGTACATCGTGAAATCGGCAATCGACATTTCCGCATAGAGCACTTTATAGATCAGCCATGCGTACAGGGCGGCTTCCTGCACGACGACCCCGATGTTGTACACCGCGTCGATAATGATGTACCGTTTGCGGAGCAGCCAGCTTTTCTCAATGTCAACGCTTACAACGCTCCAAAACTTATCGGACAGCCATTTGCCAAGCCCGAACAACCGGATGTCTTTGCCGAACTTGAAGTTTTTCGTGGCCTCCATAATATAGTCGGTTTGCCTGAACACGGTGGAAAGCGAGTCGAGGATGCTCTTCTCCACATGGCGATTTCGCAGATTGACGTAAAAATTGATTGAAACGATAATGGCGAGCACAAGGATGACGACTGCGTTCAAATTGGAAAGGATGGCCGAGCAGCCGATCACGACAAGCGCCCGGTTGAGGATCTCCGTCAGATTGTACAGCATCCCTTCGACCCCATTGAAGTCATCCTGCACCGCATTGTCCGCCTTCTGGCTGAAGTCGAGTATGCGCGGATTTTCAATGTCCTCCTGGTTCATATTCATGAACTTCCTGCCGAACAGGCTGACCAGCTGCATGCGGAACACCGAGTACCGGGGCCAAAGCTGATTGGATGACCACGTGGCCGCGGAATGGGCCGCGAACAGCAGCAGGCCAAGCGCCGCAATAATGCCGTACAGCGCTTTCACGTTTTCGCTGCTTTCAATCGCGTCGAGCACGAGCTTCGGGATGAGCACCACGACCATCGGCACGACGGCTTCCGCGACCGAAGCGACGGTCATGAAGAAAACAGCGAGCTTGTCATGCTGCCATAGCGTCTTCAGGAGCCATTTCAAATTGCGTAGGAGCGTATTCCTCTTGCGGCTTGTTGCATGTGTCTCCACCTTTTGATTCTCCTAACATTAGGGAGTTTAGGTCATTTTAATCCGGCCCGCCGCTCGAAGGCAATACATAAATCGGTTATTACCCGTTCGTTACCGTAATCGATCCGTTGACGGAGGTTGCCTTAAGGCGCAGCCGCTCCTCGTCATCTTGACGGAAAAAGGCGGATTGCACCTGACCGTCGGCCTGCTTATTGACAAGCCATTTGCCGTTTAGGATGCAGGTCGCCGTGCCGGAGAAGGTACTTAGTTCGCCATAAACGCCCTCGGCTTGCTCCGGAATTTTGATGTCGATAGTGCCGTTATGCGTATCGGCCGTCACGCCGCATTCGCCGCCCTCTTGAATTTGGATGGCGATGAACCCGTTCTGCGTCCTGCAGGAAAGCTCCTCGTAACGGCTGTTCGCGTGGATATTCCCGTTCAAGGTCGTTGACGTGATCAGTTCCGCCGCGACATCGTCCAGGCGAATATTGCCGTTGGTCGTTTGGCATGCGAGCGTCTCGCAGCGCCCGTTTACCGAAATTTCGCCGTTCGTTGTTTTCAGATGCGCAGATTCCGCCAACATGCCGTTAACCGAGAGGTTTCCGTTCACGGTTGTCGATTGCACCGTTTCGGCTTTCACGCCCGCAAGCCCGATGTTGCCGTTTGTAGTCGAGAAGAATGCCGTTTCCGCATTCACCTGCCCCGCATCGATATTCCCGTTTTCCGACTCCAGCCGGAACATTTCATAGGATTGGCCTTCCGGAGCGCTGATGGTGACTTGGGCTTCGATCTGATACTTGTTCATTTCTTCGGTCAGCAAGATGAACTTGTAGCGTTCGTCGTCGCCGCTTTGCTTGATCGCGTCTTCCAGCCAGCGCTGCAGATCGAGGCTGCCATTGGCCTTTCGGCTTACCGCGGAGACGTGCACCTGCGTATAAGTTTGATCCCATGCACGATATTGGATGTTAGCGTTGTCGACTTTAAATTCGGCATATTCCGTCGGAAACGCCGGCCACTTGCTCTCCCAGTATGCCTGTCCATCCTGCATGCCGCTCGTCTCTTTCGCCGGCGAGCGATCCTCTTGCACGCGGTCCTCAGCCGCGGCTGCCTCCGGCTTCGTTTCGCTGCGTTCAAGCGCTTCTAGCAGAGCCAAGCCTTGCTCGGCGGTAATTTTTCGTTCCTCGATCATTCTGGCGATCATTGTGCGCTCTTCATGCATGGTTCATCGCTCCTTATTTTTTACTGGCTTGGATGAGCTTGAGCGCTTCCTCCACGGATAGGGCGCCCTCATCCAGCTGCTTCAAAACTTGCTTGCGGTGCGAGTCATTCTCCGGCGCGGCAGGCTCGTCCGTCCGAGATGTCTGGAAGCCGAGCGATTCAACGATGTGGTCCAGCCGGTTCCGTACGGTCGGATAGGAGATGCCAAGCTCCTTCTCCATCTCCCGGATGTTGCCGCGAACCTTCAAGAACACCTCGACGAATCTGAGCTGCTCGTCATTTAAGGACGCCAGCCGGGTCGACTCGAAGCTGCCTTTAATCGTCGTGTGGCAGTGGTCGCACTTTAGCTCCTGGATTGTCAGCTTGCTGTCGCATACGGGGCATTGCTGCGGCGGTGCGTACTTTTTCAGAGTGGTCCCTCCTTCAAAATTAAATAAGTTAAGGTATGTATTGATTATATTAATAAATAGTTTTTAATTTTACAAGGTTAAAATTAAATATTTAGAGAATGCCAACGAGTCTCCTCTATGGGAACTCTCGCATAAATCCGCTTTCCCGCTGCCAGGTCGGGCCTTCCGGTCACCCTCGCGCGCGCCTAACGAACCCTTTCAGCGCTAATAAGCGTTCTACGGTTCGTTAGCGGCATGCATCGTACAATCCACGCCCCAGCAAAACGCAAAAAAGGACCGCCCCTCCAAAGGGCAGTCCCTCTTCCTCACTGTAAAATAACGGTGCTAAATGCCGGCAGCTTCAGCTTGCCGCCGTCCAGCTTCGCGCCGTCCTTGCTGGCGCGGGCAATTTCGCTAAACGCAATCCCCGATGCTTTGCCGCTCTCGGTCAGATCGACCGTCTGCTCGGCAGCCGACAGATTATGGACGACCAGCACCTGCTCCTGGTTCGCGGCCCGGACATAAGCGGCTACCGCCGGATTGCCGGTGCTCAGCTCCGCGATCCCGCCGTCACGCAGCGCAGGAAGCTCATTCCGCCAGGCAATCAGCTTCTTGTAATGCGAGAGCAGCGAATCCGGATCGGTCTGCTGCGCTTCGACCGACACCGTTTTCGGCGTCGTATTATAGAGTAATGCCTCCCAGGTCGTCTGCCCCGTTCCGGTACCGGAGGCGTACCAAGGCATCGGCTCGCGGATCGCTTCGTCCGGCTTCATGCCCGCCATGCCGATCTCCTCGCCGTAATAAATGAACGGATTGCCCGGGAGCGTAAGGAGCAGCGAGGCTGCCATTTTGGCATGATCCACATTGCCGTCAAGCTCGCTCATCGTCCGATTCTGGTCGTGGTTGGTCAAAAAAGGCGCATCCACGAACTTGCCATTCGACGCTTTGCTGTACATGTCGTAGATCCGGCCTAAACTAAACGCGATATCGGGATTTTGCTCCCGGTCCGCGCCGGACAGCAGCTTCTTCGCCAAGTCGAAATTGAACGCCGAATCCAGCGCATTGTCCAAATACGGCGCGATGATGACGGAGGAGTCCCAAACCTCGCCAATGAGGAAGGCATCCTTCTTCGCGCCAGCAATGCCGCTGCGGAATTCCTGCCACCACTTCCGGTTGCTCGCTTTAACCTCATCCGTGTTGATCGTGGAGGCGAAATCCCCGTAAATATGCTTCGCTGCGTCCAGCCGGAAGCCGTCAACGCCCTGCTGGAGCCAGTACTTCCCGATCTTGATGATTTCGCTGCGGACCGCCGGCTCGTCAAAGTTCAAATCGGGCATCCCTTCCCAGAAATCGGCCAAATACTTGACGCTGCCGTACGGATGCCACGGATTGCCGCCAACGGCGCCGTCAGCCGGCACCTGAGCGTCCGCCGCCTCGATACGGTACCAGTTCCGGTACTTGCTGTCCGGGTTCCCGATCGCTTCTTTGAACCAAGGATGCTCCTTGCTCGTATGGTTGACGACGAGATCCATGATGACCTTGATGCCGAGCTTGTGCGCGGCTTCCGTCAGCTTGTTCAAATCGTCTAAAGTGCCGTAATCCTTATTGATGCCGTAATAGTCGGTGACGTCATACCCGTGGTAGCTCGGCGACGGATTGACCGGCATGAGCCAGATGCCGCCGATGCCAAGCTCTTTCAAGTAGCTTAGCTTCTCGGTGACGCCGTTCAGGTCTCCGATCCCGTCCCCGTTCGAATCATAGAAGGAACGGACAAAGATTTCATAATACACCGTTCCCGGCTGTTCATCGACCCGCACGGCCGCTTGATCCTTTTGGCTGTCCTGGTCCGTCTTCGCCATATTGTTCTCCGCGGAGGAACACCCCGCGAGCGCAAGAAGAAGCAGCGCAGCGCTTAGTGCAGCGGCTGCTCCCCGACTCATGCCGAAACGATCCTTCTTCGTAGTCCGGATGGTCCTCACCCCTTGGATGCGCCTGCCGTAAGCCCCTGAACAAGGAACTTCTGCAGGAAAGCGAACAGAATCATAATCGGAACCGCGATCAAGACGGAGCCCGCCGCGAACATCGTGAAATTACTGTTTTGGAAGGTCGCCACCATATCCCACATGCCGACGGCAAGCGTCCAGTTTTCTTTCGAACGCAGGACAAGTCTCGCGAAGATAAAATCAACCCAAGCGCCCGTAAAGGTCGTGAGGCCGATATACGTCAGCATCGGACGCGACAACGGCAGCATGATGCGCCAGAAAATCGTCAAATGGCTAGCGCCGTCAATTCGGGCCGCTTCATCCAAGCTGCGCGGAATGGTGTCGTAGAACCCTTTTACAATGAAGCCGCCCAGAACGGAGCCCGATGAATACACGAGAATAAGCGCCGCATGCGTATCGAGCAAGTCCAATTGAAGCAGCAAAATGTAGATCGCCACCATGCTCATAAAGCCCGGGAACATCCCGAGTACGAGCATCGTCGTCAGCAGCGTCTTCCGTCCTCTAAACCGGAAGCGCGACAGCGCGTACATACTGAGCGTCGTCAGCAAAGTCGACAGCAGCATCGACAGCGTGGCGATCTTCAGCGTATTCCAATACCAGCGTCCGAACTGGAAGCTCGGCGAGGTGAACAGCTCTTTGAAATGAATGAGCGTCGGATTGCGCGGAATTAAGGTTTCGCTCATCAGCGAGCTCCCGGGGCGGAGCGACGAGAACAACACCCAAGCCGCCGGATAAATCGCGCAAATCGCAATCAGCGTCAGAAGGACATAGGAAACGGAAAGACGGAAGATGTTCCTTGATTTCATGCTGCTCATTGGATCATATCCTCCTCTTTATACGACTTCGAACGGCGGTAGCTCCAAATCGAGAGCGAAGCGACGATGACGAAAATAATAATGCCGATCGCCGAGGCGAAATTGTATTTATTGTTGTTCAGCGTCAGCTTATACAGCCAGGTAACGAGCAAGTCGGTACTGCCTGCATACTGGTAATCGCCCTTGACCGGATCGCCGTTCGTCAGCAGGAAGATGACGTTGAAGTTGTTGATATTGCCCGCGAATTGCGTAATGAGAATCGGCGTCGTCGCGAAGAACACGAACGGCAGCGTAATGACGCGCAGCTTCTGGAACGCCGAAGCGCCATCCACCTCGGCCGCTTCGTACATGTCCTTCGGAATGGCCGTCAATACGCCGAGAATCAGCACCATGGAGACCGGTATGCCGACCCACATGTTGACGATGATGACCGTGACCTTTGCCCAGAACGGATCGGTCAGCCATGGAAGCTTGCCAATGCCGAAGTACCCGAGATACTGGTTGATCGGGCCGAACTGGCCGTTAAACAGGTTCCGCATAACCAGAAGCGAGATCAGCTGCGGAATAGCGTAAGGAATAATAAAAATCGAGCGCCACATGCCTTTAAAGCGAATGCCTTTCTGGTCGATCAGCAGCGCGACGAGCAAACCGCCGAAGTAAGTCGTAACGGTCGCGATAACCGCCCAAATGACCGTCCAAATGAAAACGCCGTAGAACGTATGGCTCCATGTTTTCAACTGCAGCAAATCGATAAACGTCTGAAAGCCAACCCAATCGACAAGCTTGGCCGGCGGGATATGCTCCGGCGCGGAGTAGTTGGTGAATGCGAGCAGGATGGCCATCAAAATCGGCATGATCGTGAGGAACAGCACGGAGATAGCCGGCAGCGTCAGCAGAAGCTGAGGGAACCGCTTATCCGTAACAAAATGAACCGTTTCCTTGAACGATGCCGGAGATTTGCCCTCGTCCCGCAGCTTGCCGGTTCGGTTCGCATCCTTGACGCTCATGACGTAGAGAGTGACAAATAAACCGAATAGAATAAGAATGACAAGTCCGCCGATCAGCAGGTTGACGGAGTGGTCGCCGACCACGTTCTTGTAGCGTTTGCCGACCTTTACAAGCTTCGTCGGCGTATCACCGAGCGTTACCAATCCCCAAACCGCATGGGGAAGCCTCTGAAGGAAATAGTAGCCGCCCATAATTTCAACGCATAGCAGAAGAATGCCTTTGATAAACTGACGATTGTATAATTGGCCTAGACCCATCGCGAGAACAGATAAAATCGTGGCTGTTTTTTGATGCCGCCGCATCCACCTCCAGCTCCTTTCCCGTATCCGAATAAAGTTACGTCACCCGCCCCCAGTAGATTAAGGGCGGGTGACGGTATTGAATCATTGACAGCCGGCTGGGCTGTGTCTGCATAAGCAGCTAATTATTTATTTTGCTGCTGCGTTAGCGTCTTGAATTTGCTTCACGGCATTATCAAGCGAAGCTTTCGGATCCTTGCCCTCGTTCCAGATGTCGGAGAGCGAAGCGCCGATCGGCATCCAAACGTTGCCCATTTCCGGGATCGAAGGCATTGGCTGCGAGTTCTTGAACTGCTCGACGAATGCTTTCACGATTTCATCGTTTTGGATCTTCGGATCTTGCGTTGCTTCTTTGTTCGCCGGAATCGCGCCAGTCAGCGAGAAGTCATCCAGCTGAGCTTCTTTCGTGGAAGCGAAGCGAGCGAACAATTTCGCAGCGTTCGGGTATTTCGTGTACGAGTTCACGTACCAAGCTTTAACGCCGGAGAACGACACGGACGACTTGCCGTTGATGCTTGGGATCGGCGCCGCGCCGAAGTTGATGCCGGATTTCTTGATGTCGCCGATTGCCCATGGGCCGTCGATGTTCATGGCAAGCGTGCCGCCTGTGAACAGGCCTTTCTTGATGTCGTACGTTACGTCGCCGGATTTAAGCGGCAATACCTCTTTCTTCAAGGAAGCGAAGTACGTAGCGCCTTCAACGGCACCTGCGTTGTTCAAGCCGATTTCGCTCTTGTCTTGGCCGTCTTTGCCGTATACAAAGCCGCCTGTTGTTGCCAGGAACGGATAGCTGAAGTAGAAGTTGCCGATATCCCACATGAACGCGTATTTATTATTTTTTGAATCGTTGAACGTTTTAGCGAATTCTTTCACTTCATCGAACGTTGTTGGAGGCGTAGCGATCAGGTCCTTGTTGTAGAACATCGCGTACGTTTCAACAGCGCGAGGGTAACCGTAAAGAACGCCGTCATAAGTAACCGCTTGAACCGCTACTTCGCTGTTCTCGGATACGGCCAGGTCGCCATACTCGTCATTCGGCAGTACAAGACCGGCAGCAACTGCTTTACCCAGGTTGTCGTGCGGGAACAGAACAACGTCCGCGCCGATGCCGGCAGGGCCGTCAGTCGTCAGCTTCGCCACTTGGTCGCCAGCGCCGAGCTCTTCCATTTTCACTTCAACGCCGTACTTTTCCGTAAATTCCTTCATCATTTTTTCAACGAACGGACGCTCTTCCTTGGATTCCCATACGAGCAGCGTCGCGCCTTCTTCAGGAACAAGCTCCGCATCCTCCGCAGGCGCATTGTTCGTCGTTCCGTTGTTGGCCGTGCCCGTGTTGTTGACTGTGCCGGCGTTCGTTTCACCCGTATTTTCGTTGTTCTTTGAACCGCATGCCGTCAACGTTGCGGCAATCGTCAAGACAAGAAGCATAGATACCGATTTTTTCATTCTATTTAACCCCTCTCTTTTGATTAAGCATTGAAATCGACCCGTAAAGCCTTTCACGCCATCTGCCTTAAAGCGGCTTATTTGCTAACCTACCCAACCCATTAACGGCTTTGTATGACGAACCGTTGCATGAAGCGAATGACAGGACATCATCACCGCGAAATTGCAGCTCTTGCATTGTACACGAAAGCCCGTAATTGTGCAAACGTTTGTACAAAAGGCAATTGTAATGGTAATTATAGGTTGTAAATGCCTTTTTTAAGTAAAAGAAAGCGTTTTAGCAACGACCTAACTATACACTACGGCCCATCGGATGGGAAAACGTTTGCACAGTCCGTTTGCACGGCTTATTACACATTGTTCTTTCGATTTCTTCGTTTTCCTCGCTCTATCTCACGAAATTAAATTTGTGCATGAAAATCTTTTCAGTGATATACTCTAACTAACAATAAGAAATTACATCGGCTACATAAACAATGGAAAGTGCACACGTTTGCGCAAATTGGGGGATTTTATGTCAGTCACGATTAAAGATATCGCCAAGATTGCCGGCGTTTCTCCTTCCACGGTGTCGAGAGTCGTCTCGAATCACCCGCGCATCAGCCAGGAGACGGCCCGCAAGGTCAAAGCGATCATGGACCAGCTCGGCTATCATCCGAATATGATGGCGAAGAGCCTGGTCTCTAAAACTACGCAAACCATCGGCATCGTTCTGCCTCGGCCAGCCGAAGAACTGTTCCTTAATTTCTTCTTCGGCGAATTGATCCGCGGCATCGTCACGCAGGCCACGAGGGCCGGATACGATATGCTAATGACGACGGCCACATCCGACTCCAATGAGCTTGATGCCATCTCGCGTCTCGTGCTTGGCCGCCGCGTGGATGGGATTTTGCTGTTGTCCTCGCGTACGTCGGATCCGATTATCGGCTTTCTGAAGCAGCAAAATTTCCCGTTCGTCCTGATCGGGCGAAGCGACGAATTCCCGGATGTGCTGTCGATCGACAACAACAATATCCAGGCTGCCTACGATGCAACCGGCCACTTCATCGCGCAAGGCCATAAGCGGATCGGGTTCATCAGCGGGCCGCCCAATCTCGTCGTCTCGCAGGACAGGCTCGCCGGCTACAAAAAGGCGCTTAAAGAAGCGAACTTACCATTTAACCAAGAGTGGGTGCTGGAAGGCGATTTGCTGCAGCAGAGCGGCTTCCGAGCGATGTCCTTCTTCATGAGTCTCCCGGACCGGCCGACCGCGCTCGTTATCTTCGACGATTTGCTCGCCTTCGGCGTACTGCGCGGGCTGACGGAGCTTGGCTACGACGTGCCGCAAGACATCAGCATCGTCAGCTTCAATAACATTCCGCTGTCGGAGCTCGCCTCCACGCCGATCAGCTCGGTCGACATCGGCACGTACCAGCTCGGCTATACGGCATCGCAGTCGCTTCTGCGCGTCGTGCAGGATGAGCCGCTGCTCCAGAACCACATTATTATTCCGCACCGCTTGATCGTGCGGGAATCGTCGATTAATCCAAGTATCAGGAGAACTGACTCCAAGTAAGAAACGGCAGGGCGCTCATCAGGGGCGTCTGCCGTTTCTTCTTAGAAGCGCCTCATACGGTTGGCCTTGCAGCCGCCCGTATGAGGCGCTTTTTCGTTTGAGCCGCACTTTCATGAATAGAGTGTCTATATGTTCGTAAAAAATAATGCCGGAGAAGGCATCGACGCTCCATTTCAGGCAGCCGCTGCCGGATTTCATATTTAGGGCAGGATAGGAATAGTGACCCGTTGATCACAAGAAAGAGAGGAGAACTTCCATGAAAAGATACAGCGAGTGGCTTCAGCAAACCGTGTTTGTCGGGCCAGGCCTGTTGTTTTTCATCGTTATTGTTTTTATCCCGTTCCTGCTCGGCTTCTATTACTCGTTCACGGACTGGAACGGACTCGATATGGATAAGGCCAGGTGGACAGGACTCCACAACTTCGAACTGATCGCAAGCGACACGAATTTCTGGAATTCCTTCTGGTTTACGATCAAATTCACCGTCGTTACCGTAATCGCGGCCAATGTGCTGGCTTTTCTGTTAGCCCTCGTGCTGACGAAGCCGTTAAAGACGAGAAATATTTTGCGTACGATCTTCTTCCTGCCGAACGTCATCGGCGGCATTCTGCTCGGTTTCATCTGGCAATTTATTTTCACCAAAGGCTTCAGCACGATTGGCGAGCTGACGAATCTGCCATTCTTCAATCTGCCGTGGCTCGGGACCCCGCGAACCGGCTTCTGGGGGATCGTCATCGTTTTCGTCTGGCAGACCGCCGGCTATATGATGGTTATTTATATCGCGGCATTGGCCGGACTTCCGAAGGACCTTCTGGAAGCGGCGAGAATCGACGGCGCCAACTATTGGCAGCTGCTGCGCAGCGTGACCGTTCCCATGATCATGCCGGCGATCACCATCTGCTTGTTCCTGACCACCTCGAATGCGTTCAAAATGTTCGATTTGAATCTGTCGCTGACCAAGGGCGGACCGGGGACCTCGACCCAATCGCTCGCTTTCAACGTCTATGCGGAAGCGCTCAATAACAACCGCTACGGACTTGGAACCGCGAAGGCGATGCTGTTCTTTATCGGCGTATCGATCATTACCATTACGCAGGTATGGCTGACCAAGCGGAAGGAGGTTGAAGCGTAATGGAACGCAGAGAGCGGTATTCCGCCCCCATTCTGGTGCTTGAGCTTGCAGCCGCTTTGCTTGCGCTGCTTTTCCTTACGCCGTTCTATTTTATTATCGCGAATTCATTCAAGACATTGGGTGAAATTCTGATCAATGCGGCTTCATGGCCGACCGAGTATAACTGGGATAATTATTCGAAGGTATGGAAGCAAATCAACTTCCCGCTCGTCTTCACCAATTCGCTGCTTATCACGGTGTTCAGCGTAGCCGGCATCGTCCTGATCAGCACGATGTGCGCGTACCGTCTCGTACGGAGACCGACGGCCTTCAACAATCTTTTATTTAACGCTTTAGTGGCCTCGATGATCATTCCATTCCAATCCATCATGCTGCAGCTTGTGCGCGTAACCTCGCTGATTGAACTGCGGGGGCATATGTACGGGATTGTCGCGTGTTATCTCGGATTTGGTCTGCCGCTCTCGATGTTTTTGTTTCACGGCTTTATCAAAAGCGTGCCGATCGAGATTGAGGAAGCGGCCGTCGTTGACGGAAGCTCGCCTTACGGGGTGTTTTGGCGCATTGTGTTTCCTTTGCTTTCCCCGATTATCGTGACGGTTGTTATTCTCAATACGCTGTGGATTTGGAACGATTACCTGCTGCCGGTGCTTGTTATCGGAGGCAATAAGAATTTGACGACGATTCCGCTCGGTATTACGAAATTTTTCGGCCAATACACGAAACAATGGAATCTGGCGCTGCCCGGACTTGCCATCGGCATCGCTCCGGTCATCGCGTTCTTCCTCTTCCTGCAGAAGTATATTGTTGAAGGCATTACAGCCGGCTCGATCAAAGGGTAATCCATACGTTCCACACTACAACCATTTAATGGAGGGTCAGACATGAAAAAAATCGCCTTGCTTGCGCTGTCTACCGCGCTTGTCGCCATGCTTGCATCCGGCTGCGGCGCCAAGAACAACGCCAACAATGGAGAAACCGCAGGAGAAGCGCCAGCCAAAGACGTAACCATCAAAGTATTCCAATTTAAAGTCGAAATCGCCGACCAGCTGAACCAAATGGCGGAGGAGTACGAGAAGGAAACCGGCGTTAAAGTGGAAGTCGAAACGCACGGCGGCGGCGAAGACTACGGCGCGCTGCTGAAAGCAGCCTTCGCGGCGGGCTCCGAACCGGAGATTTTCAACAACGGCGGCTATAACTCGCTTGTTCCGTACAAGGATCGCGCAACCGACCTGACGGGCGAGCCTTGGGTCGCCAACCTGCTCGAAACGACAAAAGCACCTACTACGGTGGACGGCAAACTGTATGGCATGCCGATGAACACCGAGGGCTTCGGTCTTATTTACAACAAGGACCTGTTCGAAAAAGCCGGCATCACTACCGAGCCGAAGACGCTGCCCGAGCTGACGGACGCCGTCAACAAGCTGAAAACGGCAGGCATCACGCCGTTTGAAACGACGAACGAATGGTGGTCGCTCGGCATTCACTTAGCCGACGTAGCCATCGCCAACCAGCCGGATCCAGCTGCATTCGTTGAAGATTGGAAAGCGGGCAAAGTGAAGGCGGCCGGCAACAAAGTGTTCGGAGAATGGCTGAATCTCGTTGACCTGATCTTCAAGAACGCTCAGAAAGGTATGCTGACGACCGACTACGCAACGCAGGTAGCCAGCTTCGCGGCCGGCAAAGCGGCGATGATGCAGCAAGGCAATTGGACGCAAGCCGATATCGACAAAATCAATCCGGATCTCAAGCTCGGCATGCTGCCATTGCCGATCAACGATCAGCCGGGCCATGTGTACGTCGGCGTTCCAAACAACTGGATCGTAAACACCAAATCCGCCAATCCGGATGAAGCGAAAAAGTTCTTGAACTGGATGGTCAGCTCGGATACGGGCAAAAGCTATCTGACGAAGCAATTCCATTTCATGCCGGCTCTAACCAACATCGACGCAACCGAAGCTGACATCGGCCCAATTGCCGTTGCCGTCAAAGCACAATCCAAAGACGCGCTCGGCTGGTACTGGGATCGCTTCCCGGACGGCACAACGCAAGGCTTCGGCGCTGCCATGCAGGAATATCAAGGCGGCACGATCAACAAAGACCAGCTGCTTGCGAAGTTCGATAAAACCGTTGCCGATATGATGAAGAAATAAGTTAAATTAGGGGCTGTCCAAAATGGACAGCCCCTTAGCTTTTCTCGCGGGTTTGAATCGGTTAATCAATCAAGATCTTGTCAATTTCGGCAAAGCGTATCCTGCAACATTATCCATCAGATTGCGTTTATCTAACTGCAGGGAGCGTATCGCAAAAAATTTTCGACGACAAGAATTGTGCTAAGATCTATAGAACCGCGGGAGGAATCATCTATGAAAAAAACAATAATCGCGCTGACACTTTCTTTAGTGTGTGCTTTACTAATCGGCAATCCAGCGACAAGCTTCGCCAATGACTTTTCGAATACGGTTGACAACGGAAAAATCGTAAATGGACGCATGCTGATTCCATTACGTGCTGTTTCAGAGAGGTTCAATTCAGAAGTGATCTGGAACCAGGCAAAAAAAAGCATTACGATTATTCGTGGCAAACGAGAGCTATTGCTGCATGTTAATTCTCGCACTGCTTTCTTAAATAACGCTGCTTTCAGCCTTGATGAGCCAGCAAAAATTGATAATGGAACAACTTATGTACCCGCACGTGTTTTTGCTGAAGCCTTTGGCGGTACAGCGCTGTGGTCCGAACAAAAACGAAAAGCAACCATTACGATCGGTCTGGAACAGGTCTTTATCCATACAGAGCCGCTCAAGCCTTGGAGAATGAGTCAGGAGAGAATAAACGTACTTAATGCAAAGATAAATGAAGCCTCCGATCTCTCAAGCTATTCGCAAATTCGAACCTATTTCAGACCTTATTTCACGGACTCATTTATAAACAAGATTCTTCATGATAATGGCATTAAAAATAACGCTATACTAACAAAAAAGGCCGATATTAACTACAGCGGCACCACAGCGGCGAGCATGCGCCAATCTGCTTACTTTGACAGTGGTCCAATCAATCTCGAGCTTGTTGATCGTTATGTTTTCTATAAATTTGTTGATAACCAATGGAAGGTAGACGATGTGAATGTGGGCAGACAAATTATTGAGCCGTAATACGGGGCTGTCCTAAATGGACAGCCCCTCTTTTCTAGTGCCTGGCTTCGGCTTTGCGGATGTCGTCATTCAGCGCGCTTAAATCCGGTACGGACGGCGTCTTGGCATCCGATAGCCCATAGGTTTCCTTCAGCATCAAAATGCGCTTCACGCTCTCGTCGATCCGTTCCTCCGCTATTTCGCCTCGCGTTACGCTGTTCATAAGCGCCGCAAGAATGGCATCCACGTTCTCATACTTATGCGCCACCAGTAAAATATCGCTGCCTGCCTTCACCGTAAGCACTGCCGCTTCGCCCATCCCGTAATTTTTCGCTATGGCGCCCATCGTAAGATCGTCCGTCATGACGACCCCTTTGAAGCCAAGCTCACCGCGCAGCTGGTCGGTAATGATCGTACGGGACAACGATGCAGGCACGCTCTTGTCGATCTTCGGAAACAGGATGTGCGCAATCATGACCGCGTCCGCGCCTTTCTCGATCGCCGAATTGAACGGCACCCACTCGAACGACTTCAGCTGAGCGAGACTCTTGTTTACGACCGGGAGCTCGAGGTGCGAATCGACCGACGTATCGCCATGTCCCGGAAAATGCTTCACGACGGGGATGACGCCTTCCGCTTTCAAGCCCTCCATGACGGCAACCCCCATGGAGGTCACGACTTTGGCCGTAGCCCCGTAAGAGCGGTCGCCGATGACAGGGTTGTTGGGATTGCTGTTAATGTCCAGCACCGGGGCGAAATCCACGTTGAAGCCCATCGACTTGCTGGCTTGTCCGAGCAAGCCGCCGATCTCCTCTGCATACGAACGGTCGCCCGTATCGCCGACCGCCCTCCCGCTCGGCAGCTTTACCAGCCCGGGCAGCCGGCTCACCCGCCCGCCTTCCTCGTCAACGGTAACAAGGAGCGGCGACTTATTGCTCTTGTTCCACGCCCTCAGTTGATTGACGTAAGCGGCCACGCTCTGCGGCGTCTTCACATTGTTCCCGTAGAAAATCACGCCGCCCACATGCTGCCGCTCAATCATCCGCCTCGCCGCCGCGCTCGCCTTCGTGCCGTCCACGCCGGCAATGATCATCGCGCCCAGCTTCTCCTCCAGCGACATGCTCGCTACCACCTTTGCCACAAGCTCTTCCGGGGTAGGCTGCGCAGGCTCTGCTGACTCCTCTGCAGGCTGCTCCGCAGGTTGCTCTGCCGGTTGATCAGGTTGCTCTGTAGGCTGCTCTGCCGGTTGCGTCGGTTCGGCCGGTTGAGCCAAGCGATGAGTTGCGCATGAGCCCGTTAACCCAATAACTGTCGCCGCCAGCATCGTAATTATGAGCCTTCTCATTACGAATCGCTCACCTTCTTTCTTCTCACCTCTTTATGATTACCTCTTGTCAGTATCTCCAAATCTTCCCTCATGAAATCGAAAAAGGCAGGGAACCCTTGATCACGCAAGGATTTCCTGCCTTTATGATTAGATCGTCCATAAACTCCAATCGCCCCGCCTCTTGCCGGACGCATCGACCCAGCGCAGCGTCACGTCGAACAACTGGTCGCGGGAAGCCTTCGAAGAGAAGGTATGGTCGCCCTGCAAAATGACTTCTTTATCGCAATTGCCCTCTTTGCGCAGCCAGAACATTTTCTGATAGAGGAAGCAATAGTCAACGGGAATGACCGTATCCGCCGTACCATGCACGATCAGCACATCGCCTGTGTAGCCGCGAAGCTCCGTGAGCGGCTGATACTGCGCGAGCGAATCGGTGAAGCGCTTCGTAAACTGGTAGTGCATATGGTCCGTCGACCCGGTTTCTTCGATCTCTTGTATCGCCTTAGTGCCGATAATGTTGCGGATATCCATGAACGGATGGGCGACCGGCGCCCACATGACGAGCGACTTCACGCGCGAATCGCGGGCTGCCGTCAGCACCGCTACCGCGCCGCCAAGGCTGTGGCCGACCAGGATCAGACGCTCTGCATCGACCATGTCAAGGCTTAAGGCGTAGTCGATGACCGTACGAGTTTGCCCGATCAGCTCATCCAGACCGCCGCTTCCATAGTCGCCCGTACTCTCGCCGCAGCCGCCGTAATCGAAGCGCAGCACGAGATAGCCGCTGCGGGTCATCCGGTCAGCCGCCTCGACGAACAACCGGTCCGTTCCCATCCGGTTGCCGATAAAGCCATGGCAAATGATGATAAGCGGATATTTGGCCGCATTCATGGCTTCGCTTTCAATACGGGGATATTGCAGGACGCCGGACAATTCCAGGTCGCCGCTGCGGATTGTGATCGGATGATTCATAATCGGCACCACCTTATTCCTATAATTCCTACCTACTTTGTTGGAATTAAGAATAACATGGGAAATACGCTGACGTCAATCCGCTTTTTGACCATCGCCAGGGCCGACATGCTTAAGCGCCTCACGCATGCTTAGCGGCGACAGTTCTGTTGCCGCGACGAATTTCTGCACCGCCTCCGCGTCCGTCTTCGCATATTCCCGGAGCGCCCAGCCGATCGCTTTGCGGATGAAGAACTCCGGCTCATGGGCTGCCCGGCGAATCAGCGAGAAGAGCAGCTCCGTGTCAGTCCGTTGTTTATAACCTAGCTGAAACAAGATCGCGGTGCGGCGCAGCCACATATTGTCCGAGGAGATCCATTTCTCCGCATACACCGGCACCAGCTCGGGGTATCGCGTAAACACGTTTCCGACAAGGTGGCTCGCCAGCAAATCGACCGTGTCCCACCATGAATGCGTTGTAATCAGCTCTTCCAGCAGCTCGATCTGGGCAGCCGACGCATCCTTCTTCCGCTTCTCCAGCAGCATCATTGCGGAATAATGAAATTCCCGTTCCGGCAATGCCCACAGCTCGCGCACGATTGCCTCCAGCTCCTCGCCTGCCGGCACGCCATGCTCCTTCATGAATTGCTTCACCAGCGCGTTCCGCTCCGGCGTCCGAATGCCGAGGAACGGAAACAGATGGCGCATGTACGCCTCCATTGGCTCCGAGATTTCCCGGCTTGCGTGAGCTCGAAGCATGGCTTCCATCTTCCTTGTATATGTGTTTTGTTGTATCTCAACAGACATGTTTACAATCAGCCCCTTTGTCCCGATTATAACAAAGTCGATGGGAGATTTTCACATTGATCACATTCATCACCCGGGAAATAACTCAGTTAGCGGCAGACCAGAATACAAAAAAAGCCGGCTGAGTGTCTATTTGGAACCCTCAGCCGGCTACAGCGTCATTTCAGCTGCATCATCGTATGGCGGCCGGTAGCTTTGCCAACATAAATCGGCTCTGCATCTGGCCTAACTTGACAAATCATGTCATCTTTTGTCTATATGTCATATATAATAACACCGAGTGTCGAGATGCTTTCAGGCCGGCGAATGCACGCATGTCCCGATCACCCGGACTGGCGCCCGTTAAGTTTACTTTCTCGCTCCGGCCAACCATCTCGCCGCCTCTATGCGCTTTCACTCGCATCCATACCCAAGCCCGCGCCCGGACCGGCACTGGACCGCCCGCCCGCGCAGTCGCCCACGGCTGCGCCCAGCTCAGCCCCACCTTCCGCAGAAGACCCGCCGCCGCCGAAATATTTGCTCATCGCAACCACCATGCTGCCCATCCGCTCTTCCTCCGGAAACAGCACACGCTCCACGCCTTCTTCATGCATCGCTTCCGCGGTGACCTTGCCTACGGCAACCGCCAGCACCCGATCCGCGAAGGCGGCACGCACCGCATCCAGCTTGCCCAGCTTTGCTGCGATACCCATGACGTAACGCGCCTGCACCGTGCTCGTGAGCGCGACGGCATCCACTTGGCCGCTAACGATCTCATCAATGAGCGTTTCTACAATATCGCCCTGAGGCGGAATATGCCGGTATGGCAGCAGCTCCTCGCAGAGCGCGCCGCGTCCGGCAAGCTCTCCGATCAGCCTTGGCGCAGGATCGCCGTACAGCTGCAAGGCGACGCTCCGCCCGTACAGATCGTGAGCGCTCATCGCGCGCAGCAGCCCGGCCGTCGTGCCGTCATCGTCGCGGACCTCGGGCGATATGCCGAGCTTACGCAGTACGTTGACCGTCTTGTAGCCGCGAGAGGCGATGCGCATCGCGCCCAGCGCATGTACAAACCGCTCCGCCAGACCGAGCCGCTCGGCCGTTTGCAGCAGCGCCTCCGTACCGACGCCGGTCGTCAATACCAGCCAATCGGCCGGGCGCGCGATCAGCCTGCCGAGCTGCCCGCCCACCCGCGAATCGTCAAGAAACACCGTTCCCTGCGCTGGGCGCAGCACTGCCGCACCGCCGAACTTGGCGATCATTTTGCTGAGCTCATCCGCTTTGCGCGGCCCTGTAACCGCAATTCTCCTGCCTTCCAAACGCGCCATCGCCGCCGCCTCCTTCGCTTCAAACCATTCGCGCCGCTTAACCGCCGTCCTCTTCCTAGGATACCTTTCTCGCGCCAATCCCCTCCGGCACCCGCAGCACGACATTCCCCGCTCCGTCCACAAGGGTCGTGTACGCGGCGACACAACCCTCATCCGGCGCTTGCACGAGTCCGTCATGCAAATCGATCTTCCAATCATGAAGCGGACAATAGACATGGTGGTCGCACACGATACCTTCCGACAGCTTGCCGTTCTTATGCGGACACCGGTTCTCGACCGCCCGAACCGAGCCGTCCGATAGCTTGAACAGCGCCAGCTCCACGTCGCCCAGGCGTACGACGCGACCCGCCCGCTCCGGAAATTCCGAAATATGGCCAATGACGATTTCATTCATTCTCTCATCCGCTCCTATCGCGGCTGCCGCATGCAGGCGGCAGCGCCGTTTTCTATTTTATGACTTCGCAATTCCGTCCGCCGCTGCCGCCGCTGCCGCATCGACCGGCGCCGTCAGCGCATCAAAGGCGCTGCGCAAATCGTCATTCTCGATAATTTGCCGCCACGGGTCTTTCATCAAATCGAGCGTCCGGTCGATCCTGGCGTTGAGGGCGTCCCGGTCCTCCTGCTTCTCAAGAGCCGCCTTAATCGCATCAAGCCCGATCCGGAGCGACCACTCGCTCGTGCGCTCCATATAGTTGGCCGTCTCCCGATAAAGCTGCAGATAAGCGCCCGTCCACGCCAACACTTCTTCTTCGGTTTTCACCTTCGTCAGCAAATCGGCTGCCCGCACCCGGGTACCGCCGTTGCCGGCCACGTAGATCTCCCATCCGCCGTCAATCGCGACCACTCCAAGATCCTTGATGGTCGCCTCCGCGCAGTTGCGCGGGCAACCCGAGACGGCAAGCTTCACCTTATGCGGCGTATTCAGCCGCTCGAACTTCTTCTCGAGGTCGATGCCCATCTTAATGGCATCCTGAGTCCCGAACCGGCAAAACGTATTGCCCACGCAAGTCTTCACCGTGCGCAGCGCCTTGCCGTAGGCATAACCGGACGGCATATCGAGGTCCTTCCACATGCCGGGCAGATCTTCTTTCTTGACGCCCAGCAGGTCGATGCGCTGTCCGCCGGTTATTTTGACTAGAGGCACTTCGTACTTTTCCGCCACCGTCGCGATTTTCTTCAGATCCCCCGGCGTCGTCACGCCTCCGTAAATGCGCGGCACGACCGAGAACGTGCCGTCCTTCTGGATGTTGGCATGATTGCGCTCGTTCACAAAACGCGACTCCAACTCATCCTCATGCTCCTCCGGGAACGCCATCCCGAGATAGTAGTTAAGCGCAGGACGGCACTTGGAGCAGCCTTCCGAATTGTTCCACTCCAGCACATGCATGACTTCCTTCGTCGTCGTCAGATGCATCTTCCGGATCGCGGCGACGACCTCGTCGCGGGTCAGCGTCGTACAGCCGCAAATGCCTTCCTTGACCACGGCCACTTGATCGGCTCCCAGCGTTGTTGTCAGAATAGCTTCCACAAGCGGCTTACAGCCGCCGCAGCCGCCGGAAGCCTTCGTGCATGCCTTTAGTTCGCCTACGCTTACGCAGCCCTTCTCCGTAATTGCCTCCACCAACGTATCCTTCGTCACGCCGTTGCAGCCGCACACGATTTCATCGCCGCTCATGGCGCTTACCAGTTCGGCCGTACTTGGCGCCTTGCCCGTTCCGCCTCCGCCGGACGGCCCAAACAAGACCTCCTTCTCGTTCCCCGTAAAATCCTTCCCGCTCCGTATAACCGAGAACAGTCTGGAGCTGTCGCTCGTGTCTCCGAACAAGACGGCGCCGATTACTTTGCCGTTCTCGAACACGACCTTCTTGTAGACACCGTCCAAATCATCCTGCACGCGCAGCGCCTTCGTCCCGGGTCCATCCACGAAATGGCCGGCCGAAAACACGTTCACGCCGGATACCTTCAGCTTCGTCGACAATACCGAGCCTTGGTAGCCGTCGCTTTCAACGCCTGCGAGCTTCTTCGCAAGAACCGCGCCTTGTTCGTAGAGCGGCGCAACCAGCCCGTAAACAACGCCGCGGTGTTCGGCACACTCACCTACCGAATAGATGTTAGGAATGCTGCACTCCATATGGTCATTCACGACGATGCCGCGGTTTACTTCAAGTCCGGCACTCTTCGCCAGCTGCACATTCGGCCTAATACCGGCTGCCATAACGATCAGATCGGCTTCTTCGTGCGTCCCGTCCTTGAACGTCAGCCCGGTTACCCGATCTTCGCCCGTAATGGAATCGGACTGCTTCTCGAGCAGAAACTTCATCCCCTGCCCTTCCAGCTCCGCCTGCAGCATCCGCGAAGCCGTCGCATCCAGTTGCCGCTCCATCAGATAGCCGAAAATATGCACAACGCTGACTTCCATGCCGAGATTGACCAATCCGCGCGCCGCCTCGATGCCGAGCAAGCCGCCCCCGATGACGATCGCTTTGCGGTAGTTTTTGGCCGTCTCGATCATCGTCTCGCAGTCCTTAATATCCCGGAACGCAATAACCCCTTCCTTATCCGCGCCAGGCAAAGGAAGCATGAATGGCAGCGAGCCCGTCGCAAAAACAAGCTCATCATACGGCAGCGCCAAGCCTTGGTCCGTCGTGACCATGCGTGCCTCCGTATCCACCGATGTCACCAGCTGCCCGGTATGCAGCGCAATGCCGTTATCGCGGTACCAGTTCCAATCGTTCAAAATAATATCCTTCATACTGGCCTCTCCCGCCAGCACGGAGGAGAGCATAATGCGGTTGTAGTTGGGGTGAGGCTCAGCCCCGATGATGGTGATCTCATAACGCTGCGGATTGAGCTTCAGCAGCTGTTCGACGAAGGAAACGCCCGCCATTCCGTTCCCGATCATGACTAATTTTCTTCTCATGGCTTATCTCCCCTACCCATTTTTTACGGAAGCAAACAAACGCTTCTCCTATCGCTTTCCGGCAGCAGCAAGTAAACAGAAAAAGCCTACCTTTTCGTCGCAGTTGACGAATCAGATAGGCTCCATTGCCGGATGAAGAGGGCACGCCATTGTGCCGTCGTAAAGTATATGGCTAAGTATAGACCGCGAAAATTCTTATGTCAATATATATAACATAAAATTGTAAATTATGTGACACAAAGAATTTGGCGCCGCATAAATTGGGGAAAGGTTCCAATTGACCGTCGACATTCAGAGGGAGGGTATGTTATATTTTATTACAAATTGCAGGCAGTGTGCCTAGCCGAGGTGAGCGATGATGAAATCAATCCTCGTGGTTGAAGAGGGAAGACCGCCTGTGTCGATGCATAGCTTGCAGCAAAATTGCCGAACGTTTCACCGGGTCGCAAATGAGGATGAGGCAAAGGGCTTCATCAGCGTTGCGGATGCGGCCGTGATGCATGTACCGCTGGAGAGAATGCAGCATTGGCAGTCGGCCATTGCCGGCATGAAGCGGCTGCCGACGCTGTGGCTGTGTTCCGAGAAGGCCGTGCCCGGCGAAATAGACTTCGGCTTCATGCTTGACGGTGTTCTCTTCAGCTCGATGAACACCTTGGAAATGGGGGTCGCGCTCAAATGGGGACAGCGCGTGTTCCTGCAGCGAAAGCGCTGGGCCGAGGAACGGGAGCAGCTCCTCCAGCGGATCGACGAACGGAAATGGATTGATCAGGCGAAAGCCGTTCTCTGCGAAATCAAAGGGATTACCGAGGCGGAAGCGTACGATTTTCTCAGGAAGCAGGCGATGAATGAGCGTAAGCGGATCGGTGATATTGCGGCTTCGATCGTGAAAGTGTACCAATTGATTCACGGGTAATACACGGTCACACCTTGTCTCCCCCGGCCTTACCGATAAAAATTTATGTAATTTATGTGTTAGATATATTGACATTCTTTTTACACCACCCCTATAATGGCAACTAAGATCACAATGACGTGAATCGGACGAATACAATTTGGCTTCCACACCGACGTGGAGCCGCTGGCAAAGAGGCCGTATTGCAGATAACCCCTGCAATGCGGCCTTTTCTTTTGTTAGAAACGCTTACATTCCGAATGTTTGAGAGGAGATTGAAACAATGATGAATCGCGATGGTTTTTTAAAGAGCGGACACACCCCTTCCTTGCTAAGCGCTTTTCTGTACTTTGACATGAGCTTTATGGTATGGGTGCTGCTTGGCCCCCTTGCCGTCATTATTATGGGCGACTATCCGATGGATGCCGCGCAGAAGGCCAATCTTGTCGCGCTGCCGGTGCTGGGCGGCTCCATTCTTCGTCTAGTGCTCGGTTACCTCACGGACGTGATCGGACCGAAACGGACCGGACAAATCGGCATTGCGCTTACCATGGTGCCGCTCGTCTGGGGCTGGAAATTCGTCGACTCGCTAAACGAGCTCTATATCGTCGCCTTGCTGCTCGGCGTGGCCGGCGCTTCGTTTGCCGCCGCGCTGCCGCTGGCGAGCCGGTGGTATCCGCCGAAGTATCAAGGGCTGGCGATGGGCATCGCCGGCGCAGGCAACAGCGGGACCGTCTTTGCGACGCTGTTTGCCAATCGGATTGCCCAGCATTTCGGAGGCTGGCAGGTTGTTTTCGGACTTGCGCTCATTCCTATCGCGCTTGTATTCATCGTGTTTACCCTGCTGGCCAAAGACAGCCCGAATCAGCCGTCACCGCGCAAGCTCTCCGATTATGGAGCGGTGCTGCGGCAGCGCGATACGTGGATGTTCTGCATGCTGTATGCCGTTACGTTCGGCGGCTTCGTCGGCATGTCCAATTACCTGACGATCTTCTTCAACACGCAGTATGGACTTAGCCCTGTCCGGGCCGCTGATTTCGCGACGGTCTGCGTCATTGCGGGCAGCTTCTTCCGTCCGGTGGGCGGGTGGCTGGCCGATCGGCTCGGCGGCATCCGCATGCTCATTGCGCTGTACGCGGTTGTGGCCATCATGATGGCCTGCATCTCCACGCTGCCGCCGCTCGCGGCCATGATCGCGCTCTTGTTCATCGCGATGATGGCGCTTGGCATGGGCAACGGCTCGGTTTTCCAGCTGGTGCCTCAGCGCTTCCAGAATGAGATTGGCATCGTAACCGGCATCGTCGGCGCCGCGGGCGGGCTCGGGGGCTATTTTCTCCCGAAGGTGCTCGGCAATTTGAAGCTCTCCTCCGGCTCGTATACGCCCGGCTTCCTGATTCTTAGCGGCGTCGCGCTGCTCTGCATCCTTCTCATCTTCCTCGTGCAAGGCGCTTGGAAGAAAACCTGGATCGGCAGCGGCGGCAAAGCGCGCATCGATTCGCCGGCCATGCAAAACACCGTCGCATCGTAGCCGGATGACAAGCTAGCCCACACCCGCCAGCGGAAAAGGAGGAATCATCATGCGCGGATTACCGATAGCAGCGGACCCCGAAGCAGAACGCATCAGCTCCCACTGCTGCTTCTGCAGCATGCAGTGCGGCATCGAGCTGCATCCGGCTTCCGGTCCGGCCGGATTCGAAATCAAGCCCAGCCCGGACTTTCCGGTCGCTGCCGGCCGGCTGTGCCAGAAGGGGTTGAACGCCTTAGGCCATACCGTTCATGAGGAACGGCTCCTTGCGCCTTATCGCCGCAGCGGTCCGGCCTTGCCGGGTGCGCCCTGGCAGCAGACCGGCTGGGAAGAGGCGCTTGACGGAATCGCCTCCTCGATCCGCTCCATTCAAGAACGGTACGGCCCGCATGCCGTATCCCTATTCGGCGGCGGCTCGCTGACGAACGAGGTCTGCTACTTGCTCGGCAAGTTTGCGCGCGTGGCGCTGCGTACCAAATATATCGATTATAACGGACGCTACTGCATGTCCTCCGCCGCCGCCGCGCAAATGCGCGCCTTTGGCATCGACAGGGGCATGAACGTCCCGCTTGACGATTTGCCGATGGCGAACTATATCATCTTGGCGGGAACGAACATTGCCGAATGCCAGCCGACAATGGTTCCGTATCTGCTGGCGGCCAAGAAGCGCGGCGCCATCATCGTCACCATTGATCCGCGCCCAACGATGACCTCCAAGCTGGCCGACATCCACGTCAGCTTGCAGCCCGGGTTCGATTCCGTCTTCGTCAATGGCCTGCTGCATGTCATTTTGAACGAAAATCTCTACAACCAGGCTTATGTGGACGCCTACACCACCGGCATCGAGGACGTGCGGCAGGCAGTGCGGGATTTCCCGCCCGATGCGGTGTCCGAATATACCGGCATTCCGAAGGAAGTGATCCGTACCATCGCGCGCGGGTTCGCACGTGCGGAGACCGGCGTAGTGCTGACCGCGCGCGGCATTGAGCAGCAAATCAACGGCGTGGAGCACACGCTGAACTACATCAATCTCTGTCTGTTAACCGGCAAAATGGGCCGTCCCGGCTGCGGCTTCGGCCCCGTCACCGGCCAAGCCAACGGCCAAGGCGGCCGAGAGCATGGGCAGAAGGCCGACCAGCTGCCGGGCTACCGCATGATCGACGACCCCGAAGCAAGGCGGCACGTTGCCGCGGTATGGGGAATCGAACCAGAGGAGCTGCCGGGCAAAGGCGTATCCGCGTACGAGCTGTTCGATCGGATTCATGAAGGCGAAATCAAAGCGATGATCGTCCTCGGCTCCAATCCGCTTGTATCGAGCCCGAACAATACCCGCGTCGAGGAGGCGCTGAAGAAGCTGGAGCTGCTCGTCGTGATCGATCTGTTCGAAACGGAAACCGCCGCTTATGCGCACTGGCTGCTGCCGGGCTCGACGTTTCTGGAGGCGGAAGGCACGCTGACCAACTTGGAAGGCCGCGTTTTCCACCGGCCGCGCGCGCTGCAGACGCCGGGCGGCGTGATGGAGGATTATAAGCTGATCTCGATGCTGGCCGACCGGCTGGGCCGCGGGCAATATTTTCAATACGGCTCGCCGGAAGCGGTGTTCGATGAGCTGAGCCGCGCGACCGCCGGCGGCAAAGCGGATTACAGCGGCATGAGCTACGCGCGGATCAAGGAAAGAAAAGGGCTGTTCTGGCCGTGCCCGTCGCCGGAGCATCCGGGAACGCCACGCATGTTCGAGAACGGCGTCTTCTACCATCCTGACGGACGCGCCAAGCTGCACGGCATCGAGCCGAAGAAGCCCGCCGAGACGACTTGCCGCGACTACCCGTATATTCTGACGACGGGCCGGCTCGGCAACCACTACTTGAGCGGCACCCAGACGCGGCGTACGGCTGCGCTCATGAAGAAAGCGCCGGTTCCCGTCGCGGAAATCCACCCTTCCGCAGCCGAGAAACTGCTGCTGCGCCCGGGCGACCGCCTCCGCCTAACAACGCGCCGCGGCACGTTGGTCATCGATGTGAAGGTGGTGCAGGATATCCACCCGACGACCGTGTTCGTTCCGTTTCACTGGGGCGGGGAGCACTCCGTCAACAAGCTGACAAGCGATGCCTTGAACCCGATCAGCCGCATGCCGGAATTCAAGCTGTGCACCGTCCGCCTTGAGCGGGTGGCGCCGTAATGCAAAACACCCCCGTTTGAAGAGCGCCAATCGCGCATTTAAACGGGGGTGTCCTTTTTTTAGCTATTCAACTGCCGCAAGAATTGATCGTACAGCTCGGGATTGTTCAAGTTAATGAATGCCGCTTCCTCTTCCGGTTCGCATGCAAGCAACACCGTGTCGAGCTCGCCGAGGAGCCCCATAACGCGCAGATCTCTTCGCTCGAGCCGCTGGGCGAGGGCATCCACGATGCCGGAGTGATAAAGGGCATGAAACGGCTGGCCGTCCGTTCGGATGACATCCGGCTTGCCGGCCGCTTCTTTGGCGGTGGCAGCGGCCGCCGTTTCCGCCATTCGGCGGAAGAGCGAGGGCGACAGCAGCGGCATGTCGCAGGCCATCACGAAGCCATAGCCAGGCTCCGGCAGCGCCGACAACGATGCGTGCAGACCGGCAAGCGGACCGCAATCGGGATACCGGTCATGAACAAATTGAACCCGGCTCTGCAAACCGTTAAGATGCTGCCTATACGATTCCTCCCGCTCCCGGTTACCGACAGAGACAATAATCCGGTCAATGCTCAGATCAGCCATTTGTTCCGCAATGATGCGAAGTAATACCGTCCCATGATCCCCAATTGGTAGCAGCGCTTTATCCGTTCCCATCCTTGTGCTGTGCCCTCCCGCAAGAATAACACCCTGGATGTTCGGTTGCGATCGCGACATTGCTTTCCCTCCATAAACCCATTCATTTATCCAAGTATATCATGCTCCCAGGAATCTATTGAGTCATAAAGAACATAAAAGGCTCCCCGTAAATGCGATCATGCCGCATCCCGGGGAGCCCTTGCGTTACTTGCCGATCAAAAAAATATCGGACTGCGGCGTGCTGATAAACCTGCCGCCGTCTTTTGTCACCACAACGATTTCTTCCTGTCCCACGCATCCTCTTGACGTCATGATGGACGGCTCAATCGTGAAGACCATGTTCTCTTTCAATGCCGCTTGTGGAACGCCCAGTTTTAGACTGATTCCGCCATCGTGACCGAATGACCCCAGTTGATGGCCCAGTCCGCCCTTCCATTTCGGATAGCCGGCTTGCCCGAAGGTCTGCTGCACCGCTTCAATGGCTTCTTCTGCATACTCGCCGGGCACTACTTTGCTTGCCGCCTCGCGAATGGCGGTCCTGACGGTGCGAAACGCGCGTTGCACTTCTTCAGGCGCCTCCGACTCGCCATCCTCCAGCACATAGTAAATCCGCTGCAAATCCGAGCAGTAACCATTAAGCTTTATCCCAAAATCGACATTAATGACATCGCCCCGCCTGACCTTAATATGGGGGCTGGGGCCCGTATGCCCCACGACCGTTGCCGTCCCGACCATAACGATTGGATTGTAGTTGTCCGACCATGCGGACGCCGCGCCGCATTGCCTCATTCGCTCACGAAAGAAATCGGATATCTCGACCTCGCTCATGCCCGGTTTAATAAAACTCGCGGCCTCTTCATAGATTCGCGAGGTGGCTTCAATCGCCTCTTGGATGAGCGCCAGCTCTTCCTTGGTTTTCTGCCCTCTCACGCCGGCAATCAATTCGATAGCCGAAACGATACTGCCTTTATAATTCATTTCGGCAAATATGCTTTGCAAAAATACATACATGCCATAGGTTAGGCCGTCGGCAGACACGTCATGTTCCGAATAGTTTAAAGCGATGCAGGAGGGATTCAGCGCTTGCAGCACTTCGATAAACTTTTCCTTGAAGGGCTGCGCCCCATAGCCGACCGTCTCGTCATATAAACCCTGTCTAATGACGCCTTCAACATCAAGCTCATGCACAATCGCGATTTTCCTGCCGGTCCTTGTCACTAGAAATGCTGAAGTGCCAACGACATCGCCGCGGAAAATGAAAGGCAGCGCCGGTTCGGTATTCATCATTGATTCTCTGCAAACGGTAAGCCACATATCGATGTCGAGCTCCTGCAGGAGCTCGACCGCTTTCTCCAGCTTCCCCTTCTGAATCAATTCCCTCTCCTCCGATCTGATTCCCGCATCTATTCGCTTAGCTCTTGCGCAAGCCAGCGCGCCAAACGATCCCACAGCACGCTGTAATGCTCCCACTCGCATAATGCCGGCGGTGCCCAATGCGGGGCGCAGTCCGTCGCGTAAGCTAGCGTCCGGCCCTTGCCGTATGTGCCGACAGCGATGATGGGATCATCTTCATTTGCTACCAGTACCTCAGCACCGGCTTTCGGAATCAACCGGTTATAGCCAAGGATATACGGCCAAGCTTCCGGCAATCCGTTCAATATCACATGCGACTCCGGATTGGCGCGCAAGTCCGCCCCTTCCGGGATTTCCACGCGGTCGTCATACGGAAGAAGCGTCACCGGCAAAATCTCTTCGATCGGAGTGCCCTTGTATTTCCCCTTTGCTTCAATCCCCTGAAACGTCATATAACCGCCGATCATCCCATACCCGCCGCCGTTTGCCACATACTCTTTGATCAGCTTGAGCGTATTGACGGTGCGTTTTGAAAATCTCGCCGTCTCCGGGTGCAATAGCATCGTATTGGAACCGACATCGCTCATGAGGACAACGTCATATCGGCTGAGGCTGTCCAGATCCGTCGGGAAATCCAAATGAACCCGGTGACAGGGGATATGGGTAAACCGGTGACCCTCTTTCTCAAACACTTTTCTCATGACGATGGCGGATTCATGGTACCTTGTCGATGTAAAGCTGTCGTAGCCTTTAAATTCGATCGTGTGCGCGACGACCGACTCCCCTACAAATAAGATCGATAATGGCTTTTTCATGGAAACATCCCCTTTGCATAGTTTGATCGATGCCTCGTTTCACCGACTATTTGATGCCGGACAGCTTTATACCTTGCACAAGATGCTTCTGGAAGAAGAGGAAGACAAGAATAACCGGAATGACTGTTAGCGTCCCCCCGGCCATGAGCAAGGCCTCCTCCGAGCTGCGCTCCGAGCGGAAATTGCCAATGAATTGGGTGACTTGAAACAGCTTCGGTTCCGTAATGATCAGTACCGGCCAAATGTATGAGTTCCAATACCCCAGGAAAGAAGAAATACCGATAATGACGAACGGAGGGTAGGAGAGCGGCAAGAAAATATGCCGGTAGGTCCCAAAGCGGGTACTGCCGTCTATTAACGCGGCTTCCTCCAGCTGGGACGGGATATTAAGGTAGAACTGCCGCACGAAGAACATATGGCCTGCTGATGCAATACCGGGTATGATCAACCCCGCCATCGTATTGAGCAGATGCATTTTCGTCACCACGATAAAGATCGGAATCAAGAGTGCCGTTCCCGGAATGAACATCGTGATGATCGCATACACAAACAGCGTGTTTTTGAAAGGAAATTCAAGACGGGCGAACGCAAAAGCGGATAGAGATGCGATAATAATGGACAAGAACATAAATATGACCGCGCCTACGAACGTAATCAGCATCGATCTGGAAAAGACGGGATCTTTAAGAATCATGGCGTAATTGCTCGTTATCCATTCTTTCGGGAAGAACCGGAACGGCGTGACGAGCACTTCAGCCTTGCTCTTGAACCCCGCGATCGCCATCCAAACGATCGGAAACAATGCCGCGGCGGCCACTATGAAACAAACCAGATAATGAATCCAAAGGAGAGCATTCTTACGTCCGGTCACCATGAACACCTCACATTCGTCAGTCTGCGGCTTTCTCCGAATTTACAAGCCTGAACAAGACAGCCGCCACCGATCCGCACACGATAAACAGCAGAATGGCAGAGGCGATCGTATTGCCCATTAGGATATCGTCACGGAAGTGATTGAATATGTATAGGCTGGGGGTTTGCGATTCTTCCAGCGGCCCGCCCTGCGTCATGACCATCGGCAGAACCAGCTCTTGAATCGATCCGTTGAATCCTAGCACCAGTAGGAATAAGATGACGTTCTTCATGAGCGGCAGCGTAATTTTAAACATCTTCGTGAATGATCCGGCACCTTCTAGTTCAGCCGCTTCGTAATAGGATTCCGGAATATCCAGCAGACCTGCGAGCATAATAAGCGCGGTCAAACCGAAACCAAGCCAAATGGCCGGAACGGCAATCGCGATCAGCACGGTCTTGGTATTGCTTAGCCATGCGATTTTGTCCCCGCCCAACAGGCCAACGGCATAATTCAGGAACCCGCCTTGATATTCATAGATAAACAAGAAAATGATTGATGCGATGACGCCAGACATGATGGTCGGTATATAGATCGATGTTTTAACAAAATCGGCCGACTTCCCTCGCAGATGTCTCATCGAATGGCCGAAAAGGAAAGCAAGTATGAGACTGGCAGGCACCACGTACAGCGAGAATTTCAAGCCTACAATGACGGATTTCGTAAACTTCGGATCCAGAAGGACCTGGCGGTAATTTTTGAGTCCTACAAATTTCCAAGGATCATAGAAGCTCCAGTCCGAGAAGCTGACATACCAAGCGTACAAAAAAGGAATTACGGCGAACACGGTAAGCAAACCGATCAGCGGTAAAATCATTAGATATGCGGTTAACCATGTATTCCATTTCGTAGAGATCCGCATGTTAAGTCCACCTTCCAGTGTCAAAGAGATGCGCGCGGAAGAGTCTCTCTTCCGCGCATGCCCCATTCGATATCGAATTCAATGTCTGACGGTTACTGCGTTTGCAGCGCCGGATTCGTTCCCGCCAATTCTTTCAGCTTAATAATATCGTTGATTTCTTTCTCCGCTTGCTTGAGCGATTCCATCGGATCCTGACCGGTCAGAAGTGAACGCTCAACAGCGCTTCCGAATGCAAAGCTGACTTCCCAAGGATAGAGCGGTTCGCTTGCCGCATATTGAACGATCTTATCCGTAATCAGCTTGCGCCACTCATCATTCGCGGAAGCCGGATCCTGACTAATCAGATCGTTAACGGATTTGCGCGTAGGAAACTTGGCGAAATGGCCTTTCTGGAAGAAGTCCATCATAATCTTCGGATCTCCGCCGATAAACCAGGAGAGGAAGTCCGCGGCTTCTTGCGGATGCTTGGATTTGGAATCGACGACCAGCGTCCATCCGCCAAGGGTAGCCGTTGCTTTCGTGTAGTCGCCGTCCGGCGATGGCATAACGGCTACGCCGACGTTATCTGCCATATCCTTATAGGTCGTGCGCAGCTCGGAAATTTCCCATGAGCCGCTGATCTGCATGGCCACCTTGCTTTCTGCCAGCGCCTTAATGCCGCCCAGCGATTCCTTCGGCACGACGCCTGCGTCATAGAATCGTTTATAGAAGTTCAGCAGGTTCAAATACTGCTCGTCCGCTACGGTCGCTTTCGACCAGTCGTCACTGATAACGCGGTGTCCGAGATGGCCAACCTGCAAGCCCCAGTTGGTCCAGGAATAATCGTAGGCTTTCGAAGCCATCTGCAGCCCGAATCGGTCGCCTGTCGTTAGCTTCTTCGCATAATCGAACAACTCATCCCATGTCACAGGCGCTTTCTCAGGATCCAGGCCCGCTTCCTTGAACAAATCTTTGCGATAGAAGAGGACTACGGAAGGCTCCACCAGCATCGGGAACGCGTAGTGGTCGCCTTTGATCGAGACCATTTTGTTGACGTTATCGAGCAGGTCATTCCATATATCCGGAGTTGTATATTGATCGAGTCCCAGGATTTGGCCGGTAGCTTGTCTCGCTCCGATATCGCCGTAGTAAGTGTTCCAAATATCCGGCGGATTCCCTGCGGCCTGAGCCGCTTTGATTTTCGTATCCCACGCGTCGCCAGGCACGACCGTCAGATTCACTTGATGGTTCTCATGTGTTTTGTTGTATTCGTCTACATAGCGGGTATACCAGTCGATGTTATAGTCTTCGAATTTGTATACCCAAAGCTCCGTCGTCACTTTTTCTTTCGGCTTCTCGCCATTCGTTGCGCCGGCGTCGTTGGTCTTGGCCGCATCATTCGTTTGGGCTGTGTTCTCTGCGGACGTGCCGTCATTGTCTGTTGAATTCGAAGAAGAGCATCCGGTTAATACTAGGGATAATAGAACAGCCGAAGAGACTGTTTTGGAAACGATACGCTTTTTGTCCATTGTTATTCCTCCCCGAATGAATGTACAAACCGATAAGTTTGATTTTTGTTTATTTCGATTGCATAAGTTTAAATAATGAAAGCGCTATCTAAAACAGCCAGAAATAAAGTGCCGAAAGGCACTTATTCCTCATTTCCCCACAACATCGGTTCATTCCCTTTAGACTTGCGCCATTCGTGCCGCCATTGATGGACGGCCCTAACGTTGATTTCCGGCATGTTGCCTCTCTGATCCTTTGCCGGCAGCGCAGGAAACGGCTTATGCGGCTCGCTCTGGTACCAGTAGGCAACGGTGGACAGATCCAAGGTCAAACTGTTGTCATGACCGTGCTCGATACTTGCATGAAGCGATTTCTCGAACCGGATCGGATCCTCCAGAAAGAAGCGGTAGCAATGCGTGCGTCCCATCCAGCCCAGCTTCGATGGAACCTTGGCATAGCCGAAATAAGGATGCGCGTATTCTTCGTTCGGACACCAGGAGCTGTTGAAGAAATCCTCCGTCCCCGTTCCGTGCAGCGAGCCCGGCCAATCTTCGCCATCGATCAGCCACATGTCATCTCCCTCGCCGTACCACATCGGACCCGGATTATCCACATAGTAATTAATCCCTACAAACTGCCCGCTGCCGACGATATCCGCGAACACATAGTTGTGCTCGGTGGTTGGATTCTGCCCCTGTGGACCGATGACGCCCCATTCGGTTTCTCCCTCTTCAGGATGAACGCCTGTAACTTCACGGTTCCACCATGCATGGAATCTGCCCTCGGAGGCAGGAATCGACTGATGTTCCTCGAAATCGATATAGTAGTAAAAGCTGTTAATCGGCTCCGAAGACTGGTTCTCGATCGAAATTCGAGCGCCGTTTCCGAATGGCATCGGGAAATAACTGTTAAATGCTTTTCCCTTGGCCGGAGCCGCTGCCAGCGGGAGTGAGGCGAAATTATACTCTTCTCCCCATCCTTGACCGAAGAAATCGCCGATCGGAGCCTCAACGCTTGGGGATTCTTCCCCGTCCCAGTACATGCGGATGACGGCATTCCGGCGAATGAACCGGTCAGGCGTGCTGATGGTAATCCAAATATGCTTAATGATGCCTGCCCCTGCAATGACGGCAATGTCCGCCGTTTCACCTGCAGGAATAGTGATAAAATCCGCGTTCCCCCCGGAACGGTCATAGCTTGAAATTCGCTTTGTCTTAATGCCCGGCTGTATCTTGCTGATATGGTTTAACATACGTCTCTCCTTTCGGGTCTAAGTGGCTGGATAGCAGATGATCTTGTTTGGATAGCTTGATTATATAGAACGGTTTCAGCGAAAGTATTTACCAAACTAAATTGAGTTTTTAACAATCATTGCTCTCATTCTTACAGCTTGAGGAGGCTTACGGACGTTGCAGGAACATGAAGCCATCGAAAAACTAAGTCCTTACATACGGGTTGCCATGGAAAACTTAGCGCCAGGTACCTGGGTTTTGCGCGAACGGGAAATTTGGGATTACGAGATTCTTTATCTGCAGGAGGGGCGATTAATCGTAACCGTTGAGGATGAGAAATACGAGGGGATACCGGGAGATATTTTCGTGTTCAAACCACGCCAGCGCCATTCCATACGCGTGGCAGACGGCAAACAGGTCAGCCAGCCTCATGTGCACTTCGACTTGTTTGAGCAGCCTGACAGTCCGGACCTGACCGTTTCTTACAAGATGTCCGGCCAAATGACAGAGGAACAGCTAAGGTGGTTTCGACCGGATTTGATGTCAGAGGGCCCGCTTGCGCTGCCGAACCATATCCGGCTCCGCCATCCCAAAAGGTTCGAGGCGATGCTGTTTGAATTAATCGAGGAGTTCCAAATGAAGTTAACACTTTATGAGGTCTCATGTAAGGGATTGCTGCTCGCTTTACTCACCTATCTCATCCGGCAAAACACGCTAAGTGCGTCGCTTCCAGGTCCGGATATTCAAGCCGTCCGACGGCACCTTCATGCTAAATGGGAAGCAGAGGTGACGCTCGAGGAGTTGTCCGACCAGTTTAACATCAGCAAGTATTACTTGGTGCGCATCTTCAAAAAGCACTATCAGACGACGCCGATCCAATACCATCGTCAAATTCGGATCGATAAAGCAAAACAGCTGCTGCGCTACTCTAACCTCTCCATTCAGCATATCTCCGACCAGCTGGGGTTCGGCAGCATCCATGCGTTCAGCCGCGCATTCAAAATGGCTGAAGGAATGCCGCCGATTGCTTATCGCACGAGAAGCATCCCTTTGCCGTATCAGGGAGAAAACTAACTCACTATTCATCTTGCTTTCTGGCACTACCCGGCGATATACCGAAAGCCTTCTTGTAAGCCTTGCTGAAATGCTGTTCATTCGCGAAACCGCAGTACTCGGCAATTTGATGCAGTTTTAAGCTGCCGCCGCGCAGTAATTCATTCGCGTGCTTCAACCGCAGCTGAAGCAAGTGCTGGTACGGCGAAACGCCGAACGTCTTCAGAAACAGCTTGGAGAATCGCGATGTCGATAGATTCGCCCGCCTTGCCATATCGTGCACGGAAATATTTTCGGATAGATGGAATGAGAAATAAGAGGTGATCCAGTTTAAGTCCTGCGGTGCTGGCGAAGCAGAAGGCTTGCTCTGGCCGTATTGCCGGACAAGGCTCAACACCAGCTCCGTTGCAATCGATTGCACCTCAAGAGCGCTGTAGGGTTGGCCGGATAAGCACAGACCGATCATCTTCATGAATTGATCGATAAATGGAACGGCATGCCTCGGCTTAATAACGACGGGGAGGTTGAGATCGGTAAAATCATTAAGCCCGGGCTGAAGGAGATGGTCGTAGGCGCTTAAGTCAAGCTGCCCGGGCAGCGTAGAGAAGCTGAGCTCCCTTTGAGCATTGTAGAAAATATCCATGTGAACAAAGGGCGTCAACGTTTTCGTCAAGCCCCGCAAAGCCAGGACCGAGTTCGGCTGAATGAGGCACAGCTCTCCGGCGCCTAGGTGATAGGGTACTTTATCGACCTCAAACAAACACTGCCCTTCTTGGATGTAAACGAGCAAGTAATCCAAAATTCTCCGCTCAGGAATAAACCACGGCTCTCTTACCGCATAATCGGCCAGACGGATATACGGCACTATCGGATGGCTTTGAACATAGTGGTCGAATGTATCGCTCACGGTTTCCTCCCTTTATGAACAACTGTTTTTGACAATGAATTGAGCTCGTTTAGACCAAGATTAACTCCCTTACGGCTAATATAATAAAGATATTATCATATTGTTAAGGGAGTGGCATGCTTTGAACAGAGCTATTATTGACAATAAAGGTATTCCCCCTCTAGCAGGCATTTGCACATATGAAGAAGCGTGCAAGCCCGGTTTTACCGTCGATCGGAGCGTCGAGCTGCTGAAGCGGTTCAACTATATCGCGAAAATGTTGAATCAAACGCTGGCCGCGCATCTGGCCCGGGTGCCCGAATGGGAAGTGAAGTGCGCCTTCGGCTATCACCTGTGGCTGGACGCCGAGCACAGCGCCGCGATCCGCAAACGGGTATCGGAAATGCGCGAGCCTCCGCTAGGGCTTGACCATGTGCCGGATGAACGGCTTCACGATTGGCTCGATGAGGCCATCCGCGCGGAGAATACCGTCGAGCTGCTCGTCGGCGTTTATCGCGTCATCAGGCCGGAATTGATCCTGGCCTTTAACCGCTACTTAAACGAGATGAACCGCATCGCCGAACACCCTACCTACCGGCTGCTTCGCGGCATGCTGCAGGAAGAGGAAGAGATGGTCGCATGGGGCGAGCAAGCGTTGGAAGCGCTCGTTCAAACCCCGGAACAAACCGCGTCCGCGGCGCAGTGGGAAGCCCATCTTCGGGCATTTCTGAAAGCAGCCGGAGGCGTTGACGGCAGCGACGTTTCAGAGCCTTGCACGGCAGTGCCGCGCTCGGACGGACAACGGTACGAAATGGACCCGGCACCGCAAAGAGACGAGCGGTTTATCGATCCCTACAATACGTCCGCGAAGATCGACTCTTACCCCTGGGAGGAGGACAGCTCTCCGGAGGAGAAGGCCTACTCGCTCATCTATAAACGGCTCCGCGAGATGGACGTGCCGGAATGGATGGGGCCGATTCTGTACCGGATCGAAGGCAAGCCGTGGGAGTACTACACCGATCTGAGCCGGCAGCTGTGGGATGAAACGAGACATGCGATGCTCGGGGAAATCGGCCTTTATTACGGCGGCGTCCCGTTCTATAAATACCCGATTCCACTGGGAGCCTCCATGATCCTCAACACGGATCTCACCCCTACGGAAGCGCACCTGATATTGTGGCGGATCGAGCAGAGCCTTATGCCGAAGCAGACCGGCAAGCAGAAGGAATGGGAGATCGCGAGCGAAACCGGCAATCCGATTTCGCAGTTGATTCAGGATTACGATTGGGCGGACGAGGTGCTTCATGCCCAGATCGGCCGCAAATGGCTCGTGCCGGATTACGGCAGCCTGGCGGCTACGACGGAAATCGCGGATCATGCCATGAGAGCCTGGGGGCAAGCGGCAGCGAAAACGGCAACGTGGTCGGAGCAAAAGGAATGGTGGCCTGCGTTCATCGAGGAGATCCGGGAGAACCAGAAGAGGCTGGCATCGTCGAACATCTAGCAAAAATAGAAGCCATGTGCACTCGCCGGTGCACATGGCTTTTTTACGTATGTTAGGCTCTCTTATAAACGACCGGAAACATTTCGCCGTGAACAATATCGCCGTCTTTGCCGCCGGCAGCGACAAACTGTTGAATCTCCGCGTACCCGTCGGCGTATCCGGCCCGATAACGAGTCTCCCCGGTCACATAATGAAGCGCCGACGAACGGCGGACCCGGTCCGATACGTTCGGCCCGCTGCCATGAATCGTCAAGCTGTGATGGAAGCTGATCTGTCCCGCTTTCATGACGATCGGGACGGGACCGGCGCATTGCTCCATTGTCGCGGCTATATAATCCATTTGTTTGCGGAGGTCCTGCTCGTAAAAGTCGCTGCCTTGCAGGACTCCGCATCGATGGCTTCCAGGCACCATTTGCATGCATCCGTTCTCTTCGTCCACGTCATCGTAGGCGACCCATGCCGTGAGCAGCGTCTCCGAATTCTGATAGCAAGGCCAGTAATGGTAGTCCTGATGCCAGCCGACATTGGCTGCGTTTCCGCCGGAGCGCGCAGGCTTTAGCAGCAGCTGATCTTCCCAGAAACGAATGGTGTCCGCCCCCGACAAAGCGGCGGCGATTTTCCCGATCAAGGGATCGTAGGCGAGCGCGCGGATCGTCAAATCCGACCAGTGCGCGTTGTCCGTCTTGCGAAGCGAGTTCGGTCGCGAAGTTTCGTGGCTCCAAGCGGCAGTCGGCGATATTCCGGTCTCGAATTCGTGTTTGTACACCCTCTCCATCCGGTCGCGCAGCTTCTCGAGCCGCTCGTCGCTGATGATTTTCGGCGAGATCCAATATCCGTTTTCCTTAAAAAAAGCTATGTCTTCCGGTGTGGGCATTCCGTTGGCATATGGCATTTTCTTCGTCCTCCTCATAAGATCGCTGCAACGCTGCCTCAAGTATGACACTCGGAAGGAGTTTCCGTCTTTATCGAGAAGTATGATAGTTATCCTTTTGTCTTACAATATTTCGCCCATCTGCAGGAGGTTAGGCGCATTATGGTTCCGATTTGCCCTTTTGTGCGATTTGCCATTCGAGTGCCTCTTCGGCCGGGTGAACGGCACGGCCCGCGGTACTGCTACGTCCCATCCCTCTATCTTGTAGAGTCCGGCTCCGCCACCGTATTATTCGAGGACGGAAAGGCCGTCCGCTTGCAAACGGGCGCCTTGTTTTTTCTGCAGCCCGGAATCGCGCATACCTGGGTGATTGAGGGACCCGATCCGTTTGCTTTTCGCTGCGTGTTCTTCGAGTGGTCGTACCGTCCGAAACCGACGCTTCGCGTAACCCTCGATTTACTTAGTCAAACCCGGGCCGAGAACGAAGAAGACTTGTTGGACGAACCGTTTGAATGCGGTTTGCCCGAACGTCTCGCGGTCGACTCCGTTCCGTATTGGAAAGGGCTGTTCGAAGCGGCGGATACGAATTATCAGGTGCTCCATGCTGGCGATTATCCGCGGACGCTTGCCGTTAACGGGCATTTCCACATCCTGCTGCACCAGGTCTATCAGCTTGCGGAGCGACAGAACGATCCGATGGATCCGCGAATCGCGAAATTGTTGGCGGCCATGGAGCAGCACGCCGGAGGAGCGTACCGGGATGTTGACGGCTGGGCGGAATCGCTCGGATTAAGCCGCAGCCACTTCCATGCTCTATTCCGCGCCCAGACCGGAATGACGCCCAAGAGGTATTGGAACCAATGCCGCATCCGGAAAGCGCAGACCGACCTGCTCGGCACGAACGATTCCGTGACGGAGATCGCCGAGCGATACGGGTATTCCTCGCTGCACGTCTTCACCAAATCGTTCCATCAATGGATGGGCGCCGCGCCGACGGATTACCGCCGGATGGGTCGGCTTCTTTAACGGCCCGTTGGGCGCGCCTCAGGTTGTAGAGAACCTACCAACGTTTAATTTGGAGGGTTTGTTGACTTTTATATGGTTAGCGTGTGCGCGGCAGCACGAGAGAACGCCCGAAAATTCTAGCGAATGCTCCAGCGCTTATTTGCATATAAATCGCCTTTCTTAACATCTAACGGTTGCCAGAGGCGTTACTTGGCCCAAATCGAAAGAATTTGCTGCCCCAATCGCCAAATAGCGTTTCCTAGAACCGTTAGCCTTTCAAAAGGGCCATTTGAGGCTAAATAGCGTGCGTGGCAACCGTTAGCGTATGCGTGGCAGCATCCGGACTCGCGATTGATCCTAATTACGTTTTCGACAACCAAAAGGCCGCCCTTAAGGGGCGGCCTTCGGCCTTGCTTACCTTTCATCCTTGCGATCAAGCCTTCGGATCAAAAGAGCTCTTCAGCGACACAATGCGGTTGAACACAACCTTCGAATCGCTTGCATGCTTCGGATCGACGTTGAAGTAGCCGTGGCGGAAAAATTGGAACTTATCCTGGCCGCGCGCTTCCTTCATGTTCGGCTCAACGAAGCCTTGCAGCACTTCAAGCGAGTTCGGATTGATGCGCTCGAGGAATTCCTTGCCTTCGTCCTCCGGATTGTCGAGGAGCAGCGGCTCGAACAAGCGGAATTCCGCAGGGACCGCCTGGGATGCTTCCACCCAGTGGATGGTGCCCTTCACTTTGCGGCCGGTAAAGCCCGTTCCGCTCTTCGTCTCCGGATCGTACGTGCAGCGCAGTTCCACGACATTGCCCGCCTCATCCTTGATTACTTCTTGGCAAGTGATGAAGTAAGCGTGCTTCAGACGAACCTCGTTGCCCGGGAACAAACGGAAATATTTGCTCGGCGGGTTCTCCATGAAGTCGTCCTGCTCGATATAGATTTCGCGCGAGAACGGAATTTGGCGGCTGCCCATCTCTTCGTTCTCGGCGTTGTTCTCGGCCTCCAGCATCTCCACTTGCCCTTCCGGGTAGTTGGTGATGACGACCTTCAATGGCGCTAGCACCGCCATCGTGCGCGGCGCCTTCAGTTTCAGGTCCTCGCGGATGAAGAACTCCAGCATCCGCTCGTCCACGACGCTGTACGCGCGGGCGACGCCGATTTCGCGGCAGAACGCGCGCAGCGCTTCAGGCGTGAAGCCTTTGCGGCGCAGGCCGCTGATCGTTGGCATGCGCGGGTCGTCCCAGCTCTCGACGACGCCTTGGTCGACCAGCATTTTGAGGTAACGCTTGCTCATAATGGTGTTCGTGACATTCAAGCGGGCAAACTCATATTGGCGCGGCCGCGACGACATTTCGCATTCTTCGATTACCCAGTCATAAAGCGGACGGTGGTCTTCGAATTCCAGCGTGCAGACGGAGTGCGTGACGCCTTCGATCGCATCGCTGATCGGATGCGCGTAATCGTACATCGGATAGATGCACCAAGCGTCGCCCGTCCGGTGATGATGCGCGTGCGCGATCCGGTACAGCGCAGGGTCGCGCAGGTTGATATTCGGCGAAGCCATATCGATCTTGGCGCGCAGGATCCGCTCGCCGTCCTTGAACTCGCCTGCGCGCATGCGCGCGAATAAATCCAGGTTCTCTTCCACGCTGCGGTCGCGGTACGGACTGTTCTTGCCCGGCTCCGTCAGCGAGCCGCGCATTTCGCGCACCTTCTCCGCCGTCAGGTCGCAGACGAACGCCTTCCCTTTCTTAATGAGAAGCACCGCCCGGTTATACATTTCTTCAAAATAATCCGAGGCGAACCGAAGTTCATCCCATTCAAAGCCAAGCCAGGTAACGTCTTCTTGAATCGATTCTACGTATTCCGTATCTTCCTTCACCGGATTCGTATCGTCGAAGCGCAGGTTCGTCTTCCCGCCGTACTCGTCGGCAAGCTCGAAGTTCAGGCAGATCGACTTGGCATGGCCAATATGCAGATAGCCGTTCGGCTCCGGCGGGAAGCGGGTGACCACCTCGCTTACTTTGCCGGCCTTTAAATCATCAGCCACGATGTTCTTGATAAAATTAGAGGATGATGTCTTGTTTTCCATAAACGACCAACCTTTCAAAACCTAAATGTTATCCTACTATCATACACAATTTTCAGAGTGTTTATAAATAGCCAACTTGACTTTCATTTAACCGCGTCCATATACTTAGGTTAGCTAACTAAATTAAATGCCGCAAAAGGAGTTCAAGCCCCATGAAAGGAGACCACCTTCATAACAACAGTACCGCAAGCGAGCTTATCCGCGTGATGCGCCAGCTACGGAATATTGCGTGGAACAACCGCAGGCCGATCGAGAACTGCACGCCGGCCGAAACGATGACGCTGTTCTGCATCGGCAGAGGCATGTGCGCCCATCCGGACGGGTTGAAAGCGTCGGAGCTGAGCGCCATGATGAACGTCGCTTCGCCGACCATCACGCAGACGGTCAACGTGCTGACGGCCCGAGGACTGCTTGAACGCAGCGCGGATCCGTCCGACCGCCGGGTGGTGCGGATTAAACTGACGGAGGAGGGCGCCCGCCTGACGCAATTGGCCCGGGAGGCCATGCACGCGAAGATGACGGCGCTCATCGGCTATCTCGGCGATGACCGCGCCAAGCTTCTGGTCGAGCTGCTTGACGATGTTTACGCATTCTATCAAGGAGAAGACTCGGACGAAACCCAATCAACCACTACTAAAGAAGGTGAATAGCGCTTATGTTGAAACTGCTTCGCATGCTGCAGCCTTACCGCATTCCTGTTGTATTCGTGCTGTTCTTCGTGTTTCTTCAGTCGCTATCGGATCTGTATCTCCCTACGCTGCTTGCGGATATCGTCGATAAGGGCGTCGTCCAAGGGGACACCTCCTACATATGGCAGATCGGCGGCTTCATGCTGCTCATCGCGCTTGGCGGCGGCCTCTGCTCGATCGGCGCCAGCTACCTGTCCGCCAAGGCGGCGGGCGGCTTCGGCCGCGATCTGCGCAGCCGCGTGTTCGGTCATGTCGAGCAGTATTCGCTGCATGAATTCGACCAAATCGGCACCGCATCGCTCATTACGCGGACGACCAACGATATTACGCAGGTGCAGCAGGTGCTGACGATGATGATGCGGGTCATGGTCATGGCGCCGATGATGTGCTTCGGCGGGATCATTATGGCGCTCTACAAGGACGCCACGCTGTCGCTCATCATCATCGGAATCGTACCGATTCTGGCGCTCATCATCTATGCCATCGTCAGCCGCGGCGTTCCGCTGTTTAAGGCGATGCAGACGAAGATCGACAAACTGAACCTCGTGCTCCGCGAAAATCTGACCGGCATCCGCGTCATCCGCGCTTTTAACCGGACCGTGCATGAACAGGACCGGTTCAACGAAGCCAACGCCGATTTGACGGAAACCGCGATCAAGGTAAACCGCATCATGGCGTCGCTCATGCCGGTGATGATGCTCGTGCTTAATATAGCGAGCCTCGCGATCGTTTGGTACGGCGGCATCCGCATCGACGGCGGACATATGGAGGTCGGCGACCTGATGGCGTTCATTCAGTATGCGTGGCAGATCATGTTCTCGCTCATCTTCGCCTCCATGATGTTCGTCATGATTCCGCGCGCGTCCGCTTCCGCCGCCCGCATCAACGAGGTGCTGAACATGAATCCGGACATTACGGACCCGGAGTCATCGTCCGAATCCAACGATGCTTCAAACAGCGAGCTGGCCTTCAACAATGTGTCGTTCAACTACCCGGGCGCGGAAATGCCTGCGCTCTCCAATATTTCGTTCAAAGCCGGACGCGGCGAAGTGACTGCGATTATCGGCGGGACCGGCTCCGGTAAATCGACGCTCATCAATCTCATTCCCCGCTTCTATGACGCGACGGAAGGAAGCATTACGATCGGCGGCGTCGACATACGCCGGATGAAGCAGGAATCGCTTCGCGCCCTGGTCGGCCTTGTTCCGCAGAAGGCGGTGCTCTTCACGGGCACCGTGGCCGATAACATCCGCTTCGGCAAAGAGGATGCCACCGACGAGGAAATCCGCCATGCGGCGGTTGTCGCCCAAGCCTACGATTTCGTCTCCGAGATGAAAGACGGCTTCGACTCTCCGATCTCACAAGGCGGAACGAACGTCTCCGGCGGTCAGAAACAGCGGCTGTCCATCGCCCGCGCGCTCGTGCGCAAGCCGGCCATCTACCTGTTCGACGACAGCTTCTCCGCGCTAGACTTCAAGACCGACGCCAAGCTTCGCGAGGCGCTGCGGAGCGAGACGACCGACGCGGCCGTGCTGATCGTCGCCCAGCGGGTCAGCACCGTCATGGATGCCGACCGCATCATCGTACTCGATGACGGCCGCATTTCGGCTATCGGCACGCACAGGGAGCTGCTTTCGACATCCAAGGTTTACCGCGAAATCGTAACGTCACAGCTGTCAGAGGAGGAGATCGCATGAGTGAACGGCATAGAGGCCCTGCGGGCGGCGGACCGGGCGGTACCGGAGGATCCGGCGGCCAGCGGCCTGGCGGCCCGGGCGGCCCTGCACCGGGCAACTTCGGCTTCGGACCGGGACGCGGCGGTCCAGGCGGCATGATGGGCATGCCGGTGCAGAAGGCGAAGGATTTCAAAGGCACCTTGCGCAGGCTGACCGGCTACTTGCGCCCGTACCGGTTCTCCTTGTTCGTCGTCCTGCTGACGGCGGTGCTCAGCACCGTGTTTTCCATCATCGGACCGAAGATCATGGGGAACGCAACGACGAAGCTGTTTGAAGGACTTATGGCCAAGTACAATAAAGTTCCCGGCGCGGAGATCGATTTCGGCTACATCTGGCACATACTCGTCGTCCTTGCGGTCTTATACGTCATCAGTGCACTATTTGGATTCATTCAACAATATGTCATGGCAAGCGTCGCGCAGAAGACGGTTTACGGCTTGCGCAAGGATGTCAGCGAGAAGCTGGCGCGCTTGCCGCTGAAGTTCTTCGATTCCCGCACGCACGGGGAAATTCTAAGCCGCGCCGTCAACGACGTGGACAACATCAGCGGCACGCTGCAGCAAAGCTTGACCCAATTCATCACGTCCTTCGTGACGCTGATCGGCGTCATTGTCATGATGCTGACAATCAGTCCGCTGCTGACGCTGATCACGATCGTGACGCTCCCGCTCAGCTTCCTCGCGATTAAACTGATAGCCGGACGCTCGCAGCTGTATTTCAAAGGCCAGCAAAAAGCGCTCGGCGAGCTAAACGGGCACGTCGAGGAGATGTATACGGGGCACAACATCGTGAAGGCGTTCGGCCATGAGCGCAAGTCGGTCGACAAGTTCAACGCCGTCAACGAGCAGCTTTACGAATCAGGCTGGCGGGCGCAGTTCGTCTCCGGCATGATCATGCCGATCATGGGCTTCATCGGCAACATCGGCTACGTGCTCGTCAGCGTGGCGGGCGGCATCTTCGTCCTGCACAAATCGATAACGATCGGCGACGTGCAGGCCTTCATCTCCTACTCGCGCCAATTCATGATGCCGATTACGCAGACGGCCCAAATCGCCAACATCATTCAGTCGACGATCGCGTCGGCGGAACGGATTTTCGAGCTGCTGGATGAGGAAGAGGAAGTGCAGGAAGCAGCGAGTCCGGTCACGATCGCGGCTGGCCTAGGCCAATCTGCGAAGGCCAAAGGCGACGTCAGCTTCAATCACGTGAGCTTCCGCTACAAGGATGACACGCCTATTATCGAAGACATGGACATTCACGTCCGCGCCGGCCAAACGATTGCGATCGTCGGCCCGACCGGCGCAGGCAAAACGACGCTGATCAACCTGCTGATGCGGTTCTACGAGCTGAACGGCGGGAGCATTACGATCGACGGCGCCGACTTGACGAAGCTTCGGCGGGGCGAGCTGCGGAGCCTGTTCGGCATGGTGCTCCAGGACACGTGGCTGTTCAACGGGACGATCCGCGACAACATCGCTTATGGGCGCGCCGACGTTACCGAGGACGAGGTAGTCGCCGCTGCCAGGGCCGCTTATGCGGACCATTTCATCCGCACATTGCCGGAAGGCTACGACACCGTGCTCAATGAAGAGGCCTCGAATATCTCTCAAGGCCAGAAGCAGCTGCTTACGATAGCCCGTGCCGTACTGGCCGATCCGGCCATCCTTATTCTCGACGAGGCGACCAGCAGCGTCGATACGCGAACCGAAATTCATATCCAGCATGCGATGAATGAGCTGATGCGCGGCAGAACCAGCTTCGTTATCGCGCACCGCCTCTCAACGATCCGCGATGCCGATCTCATCCTCGTCATGAATCATGGCACGGTGATCGAGCAAGGCTCGCATGAGGAATTGCTGGCGGCCGGCGGCTTCTACGCCGACCTGTATGAAAGCCAGTTCAGCAGCCGTAAACGGCAGGACGTCAGCTAAACGATCGCATCAAGCCTCCATATCCACCTGTTTCGGGATGGATATGGAGGCTTTTTCTATTTTCACGTCCCAGTTGTCGTATCGCGGTTAAAAGCTGAACGTGCATGGTATACTGAAATGGGATTTATTTCAAGTCAATTTGTAAACTGGAGGAATTCCGACCATGGTAACCACGATTCTGCTGATAGCACTCGTTGTTCTAATCGCGCTGCCCCTGCTCTCGTTCTTCGGCTACATGTACATCCTGTCCAGACGTCCCAAGCATTCCATTATCCGTTCGCATCCGTTTCTCGGCTGGATCCGCTACCTGCTCGAGAAGCTCGGACCGGAATTCCGGCAATATTGGTTCGACAACGATACGGAAGGCCGCCCGTTCTCGCGGGCCGATTTCGTCGGCATCGTGTATGCGGCCAAATACCGCACCGATCTGATTTCCTTCGGCGGCCGGCGCGACTACGAGAAGCCGGGCTTCTACTTGTCCAACGCGATGTTTCCGAAATTGACGAGCGAACTGAAGGTCGACAACCTGGAGCTTGTCCCGGGCCGAAAATACGTCATTACCGACGAGGGTCTGTTCACCCGCAAGGAGAAAACCGTCGACGAGAGCGTCAAGCGCTGGCTTCTCGCGGATGAGGACGTCATCGTTGTCGGCGCCGAACGCCGCGAGCCGTGGCGGCTTAAAGGGATGTTCGGCGCATCGGCCACCTCCTTCGGCGCGGTCGGCGAGCATTACATCCAATCGACGGGCAATGGCGCCGCGATGGCGGGCGGATCGTGGATTAACACCGGCGAGGGCGGCGTCGCCGACGTTCATCTCGCCTCCGGGGCGGATGTCATTTCGCAGATTGGGCCGGGTATGTTCGGTTTCCGCGACAATGAAGGCCGATTCTCCATAGAGGAATACAAGCGCAAAGCAAGCCACCCGAACATCAAGGCGTTCGAGTTGAAATTCCATCAGGGCGCGAAGATCCGCGGCGGGCACCTCGAGGGCTCAAAGGTTACCGAAGCGGTAGCTGCGGCAAGGCTCGTTCCCATCGGAAAAACGGTCAATTCCCCAAACCGCTTCGAGTTTCTAACGAGCCCCGAGGAAGCGCTCCGTTTCATCGGCACGCTGCAGGAAGCCGGCGGCAAACCGGTCGGCATTAAGATCGTGGTGGGCGATCCGAAGCGGCTCGAGCCGTTGTTTAAGGCTATGCTGGAGCTGAACATCTACCCCGACTTCATTACGGTGGACGGCTCCGAGGGCGGGTCGGGCGCAACGTTCAAGGCGATGGCCGACGGCATGGGTCTGCCGCTCTACGCGGCGCTCATCATCCTCGACGACACCGCCCGCAAATTCGGCGTCCGCGACCGTATCCGCATCTTCGCCTCCGGCAAGCTCATTACGCCGGATAAGGTCGCCATCGCCCTCGCGCTCGGCGCCGACTGCGTCAACTCGGCGCGAGGCTTCATGATGGCGAACGGCTGCATTATGGCGCTGCAATGCCATACCGGCAAATGCCCGACCGGCATCACGACGACCGATGCCAAGTATCAGGCCGCGCTGGCGCCGGAAGAGAAGCAGTGGCGCGTCATGAACTATATTTTGCAGCTGAGGGAAGGCTTGTTCTCGCTGTCTGCGGCATGCGGGCTGGAAAGCCCGAAAGGGCTGCGGCGGGAGCATGTCGTCTACACGAACGAAAGCGGCCAGACGACCCGGATCGTTGATTTGTTTCCTTATCCGGAGGCTCAGTAATCGGTCAGGAAAATTTCGTGATGGCTATTGACAAGGATGAGCTTCCCCAATTAAACTTACTTTATATTATTAAGTTTATAAACATATGTAAGTTAATTTAGGAGGCCTATTATAATGTCCACGTCCAAATGGATCGTCGATGCAAGCCACAGCAGTGTTGATTTCACGATTAGACACATGATGATTGCGAAAGTGAAAGGAACGTTTCACGATTTCGATGCGGTCATTGAGGCTGATCCGGCCGATCTGACGACGGCGAACATCGAATTTAACGTCGCGCTGACGAGCATCGATACGCGCAACTCCGACCGCGACAACCACCTGCGCTCCGGCGATTTCTTCGATATCGAGCAGCATCCGACGATGTCCTTCCGTTCGACGAAGATTTCCAAGTCCGATGAAGGCGAATACGACATTACGGGCGAGCTGAGCCTGCACGGCGTAACGCGCACGGAAACGTTCTCGGTGACATACGAAGGCAGCGGCAAAGATCCATGGGGCAACGAGAAGGTCGGCTTCAGCGGCAAAGGCGCGATCAAACGCAGCGATTACGGCCTGACGTACAACGCGGCGCTTGAAACCGGCGGCGTACTGATCGGCGACGAAGTGAAGTTCACGATTGAAATCGAAGCTTCCAAGCAGGCTTAAGCTTCCATGAATAAAAAAAAGGTTCTCCGTCATGGAGAACCTTTTTCGCCATTAAATAACATTCCGTCTCAAATACGCAGCTCCCGAACTCGGAACCTCCAGTACATAGAGGCCTTGGCCAATTGCGGCAGCCTCCTCCCTGCGGACGATCTCTCCCATACAATTGTGCACTTCAATGGTTACGTTCTCCAGTGCTTCCTCGAACTCCAGAATGAGCCGCTCCTTTGCCGTTCCATTCACAACGACCAGCTCGGGCGGGAGACCGCTGCCAGCTGGAATGACGCTATCGTTATAGGCCGCAATAATCTGCTGGTCGGCCGAGGTTGCCCGGACAAGCGGATACAGCAGCTCCGGACGAAACGGCTCCAGCCTTCCATCCAGCAGCGTCTCCCGATGCGAGCGGAAGAACGCCAGCCAATAGGCCAGCATACGCCGGTGATCTTCGGGAATGCGGTCAAGCCGCACCGATATCTGCGGCACCGCGAACAGTACATTAAGGAGATGCATGGCGGCACACTCGACCGGCTCGTTAACATGCCACATGATCATATCGGCGTGCGCCGCGGTATTACCGCATAAGAGTCGAATGTCGAGCGTACGGATCCGATTCGTGACCGGGTCATTCGGACAGTCGGCCGCTCTGAAAATATTCCCGTATTTGCGCATCTGCGGCCCGACATAGGATTGACGGAACTCGATAAGGATATCCGGCTTGAGCTCGCGTAGCCGCCCGATCACATCCGTCAACAGCCGGTCCGCGGCGGCCGGCACCGAAATATAATCCATGCCTTCGCCGCCGTTCCGATCGGCATCCGCCCGTTGCGCGAACATATCGACAAAGTCCAGCTTCAAACCATCCAAATCCCATTCCCGCACGGCTTGCTCGTACAAGCCAATCAGGTATTCACGGGCTTCGGGGTACCTCGGATCGATGACGCCGGCGCCGAGCTCTTCATTGACGTACAGCAGCTTTCCTTCAAACCGCTCCCATGCCCGGCTCTTCTTGCCGATGAAGGGAACGGAATACCATAGCAAATACTTCATGCCTACGGCATGAACGCGATCGACATGAGCCCGCATATCCGGAAACTTCTCTACGCTCGCTTCCCAATCGCCGCAGTACAGGTATCCCCGCTCGTTGTCGGACGTTTGCCAGCCGTCATCTACGATGACCGCCTCGCAGCCAATCGCTTTGGCAAGCGCACATTCAGCTTCAATGGCCTCCGGTGTCAGACGCTGGTGGAAGCTGTACCACGTCGATAACATCGGTTCTCTTGCCGCAGCCGGTACGAATGCCGGCTCCACGCCCTTCATGCTTGCCCACCAACGGGAAACATCGCCGAGGCAATCATAATAAGGCAGCTCCCGGGTATCCAGCAGCAGCGAAGCTTCGTATTCGGCAATAGGAGCAGTAGGCTCATGGAAAAGCGAAACGACGCAATGGAAATCCGCCGTTTCCTCGTGAACGCCAACCTTGATTCCGATCGGCGATAAGGTATCGGAGAACGCAAAGGTGTGCCGATTCAAGCCCTCGTTATTGTAGATGCAGCCTACAGGCGCCGAGCTTGTCGCTTTCACCGTGCGGCCGTGTGCCCAATCGGCGGGAAAAGAGCGATTGCGGTCGGCTCCCGGATGCCACAAGCCATGCATATCCACGATGGGCAGCGTCCATTTCAGCTGCAAGACAGGCGGGACGGCCGCCACTGCTGCTGCCAATCGCAAATGGACAACATGAACGCCATCACTATACTCAGAGGCCGTAAGCGTCACTTCGAAAGCATGCACTGCCGCCTCCTTTTCCAACGTAACGGTATACCCGCCCGCCTGAACCTGAGCCTGTGCCTGAATGCTCCTTACTGCCATACGTTTATCTCCTCCTTCTCGCCGATCCTAAACGTTTGATTGCCGATACATACCTGAACAGCCGGCCCATCCTGGTTCGTTACCGTAACCCGGCCTTCGCGAACTTCTACTGCGAGTTTATTGCGAAACAAGGCGATCCCTTCCGCCTTCACCCACTCCATGCCGTCCGGCAGCTGCGGAGCAATCTCCACGACCGCCCGCTCGGCCAGCGGCCTTACTCCCAATAAGCCGGTCACAACGCTGCCGATGACGGCATAGGACACTTCCGGATATTCTCTGCGCTTGGTCCGCTCGTCACAAAGCTTGAGAAGGACTTGATAAGCCTCCTCCTTCTCGCCCGTTGCATAATACACTTCCGGTAAGTGCGACATTTCCTCTACGTTCGAGACGCCGTTTCGAATAATATCCCGGACGGCCTGCTGGCGTTTCTCCTCGGAATCGATCAATCCGAAATAGATCGGCATATATTGAGCGGACAAGTAGTACTTCGTATAATAGCTGCCGTCCTGTAGAATAGCCGAGCTAAAACGCTCAATCTCCCCATTCCACCACTGCGTGTCATAGATATGCTGCAGTCGCTTGGCCAGGCTGCCGTACCGAGCGGCGTTGCTCTCTTCTCCGCGAAGCTTGGCCATCGCACCGTAAGCGGCATAGGCGGCGTATTGAGCGGCGATTAGATCGCCGCCGGCCTTAGGCGTAAGCGCGTCTTCCACATAAGACGCAATCCCTCGCCTGCCCTCGCCTCTCACATGGTCGGGGATGCCGTCACCGTCGCGGTCCCAGCGCTCTACATACTCGTTCAAGCTCCGTTCATAGAAGTGAAGCAGCCGGTCATCGTTCAAATAATCGGCGTCGCCGCTCCATAGATATTGCCGGAAACAGCATGCCACGACATCGAAATTGGCCGGCAGGTTGTACCAGAAATCGGCATCGCTTGTATAATCGTCGGGGCAAGGCTGCCCATCCTTGGTGATCTCCCAATAGGTGCACCAATCTTTGGACTCGCTGATGTTCTCCGCAAACTTCAACAGCATATTTTTCGTATACTCGCCTAACCCAAGCACGGCCGCGCCTGTGCTCATGTGCGCTACATCGCGCATACAGAATGCCGCGCGCCCCGGCAGCGCCGCTTCATACCACAATCCGACGGGATCGCGATCCGATGCACAGGCCAGCGCCTGATCCTTGGCCCATTGGACCGCTGCTTCAAGCTCAGGCGATGAGGATTTCAGTTTAAACGGACTCGTAATCGACATGGCTAAGCCTGCCTCCCTATACGTACAAATGTAGAACGGAGCTTATCCTTTCACGGAACCCAGCGTAATGCCCCCGATAAAATACTTCTGCAAGAAAGGATACACGCAAAGAATCGGTACCGTAACAAGAATGGTCGTTGCTGCGCGCAGCGTTTGCGGCGATAGGCCTTGGAACTTGTGCAGCAGCAGCTGTTGGTCGCGAATTTGCTGCGTCGCCTCTACCTCCAGCAAGAGCCGGCGCAGATAAACCTGAAGCGTATCGAATTGACCGTTGAAATTGTAAAGAATGACGTCGAACCACGAATTCCAGTGGCCAACGGCGGCATAGATCGAAACAGCGGCAAACACCGGCATGGCGACAGGGATGACGATGCGCATATAGATGCGCAGTTCCCCCGCTCCGTCAATACGAGCCGATTCAAACAGCGCCTCGGGCAAGTCGGAAATATACGACGCCATTAGCAGCATAAAGTAAGCATTGATCAGCCCCGGAATCCAATACACCTGAAACGTATTGGTCAGATGCAGCTGGTTCATGAGAATGTACGTAGGGATGATCCCGCCGCTGAAGTACATGGTCATAAAGAACAACACGCGCATAAACTTCCGGCCGGAGAAGGTCCGGATGCTGATGATATAAGACAGCAAACCAGTTACGAACAAGCAGGTGACCGTTCCGACCGCCACGCGCAAAACGGACCAGCCCAGCCCTGAAAGCAGCTTCTTGTTCTCAAACAGCATGTTATAAGCGGAGAAAGAGACCTTCCTCGGGAAAAAATAAATGCCGCCCCGCGCCGCATCCTTACCGTCATTAAAAGAAAGCGCCAGCAGGTTGATGAACGGATAGACCACAACGAAACCGAGCAATAGCAGAACGATGATGATCGCGGCGTCGGCTGCAAGGTTTGTTAACGATCCTCTGCGTGATCGGTATTCCATATCGAACAGCCTCCTTATCAGAATATCGAGGATTGCATATAGCGTTTAGACAGGCGATTGGCAAGGATGACAAGCACAAGCCCAATGCCGCTCTTCATCAAGCCAACGGCCGTTCCGTAGGAATAGTTGCCGAGCTGTACGCCGAAGCGGTACACATAGGTGTCAATGACCTCATAGTGATCCTGCGTCAGCGGATTGCCGATCAGCAGCTGCTGCTCGAAGCCCGCATTCAAGATGCCGCCGATGGCCAGAATGAACAGAAGCACGGCCGTCGAGCGTATGCCGGGCAGCGTAATATGACGGATCAGTCCGAATCGGCCAAGCCCGTCCACGCGCCCCGCTTCATACAGCTCCTTGTCGATACCGGCGATGGCGGATAAATAGATAATGGCGGAGAAACCCATATCCTTCCACACGTTGCTCGCGACAAGAATACCCCAGAAATAACTGCCCTTCGTCAGGAACTCCAGCGGCGCATCGATAATGCCAAGCCTTTGCAGCATATCATTCAGAATCCCATCGCTTCCCAAGAGCGTGAAGAGGATATTGGCCACGACTACCCACGAGATAAAATAGGGAATGTACGACAAGGATTGGATCGTCTTTTTGAACAGGCGGCCCCTGACCTCATTAAGGAGCAGCGCCAAAATAATCGGCGCCGGGAAGCCGATCGCCAGATTGAGCAAGCTAATGACAAGCGTATTGCGAATGATTTGCAGAAAATCAGGCTCATTGAAAAAACGGACAAAATGATCGAAGCCGACCCAATTCGAGAACATGGATTGTCCCGGCACGTAGTGTTGGAACGAAATGAGAAGCCCGTACATCGGATAATACGAGAAGATAAGCACCCATGCGATCATCGGGATGCAAAGGAGCCAAATTTGCCGTTCGCGCCGTACTCTTTTCCATACTTCAGCCATACGTAAACCTCCTTTTCCGGTCACTCAAACGAAACGGGGGATTCGTTCGGAACAGGAACGTTTCCCCCGCTTGACGCCTATTGGACTTTAGCTAAATTTGCCTTGTACGCCTCTGTGCGGAATGCTTCAATATCCTCTAAGCCGATCTTAATGGCCTTATCGCGCATATCGTTAAAGGCATTGACGGCATCCTGCTCGGTCTTGCTCATGACGGCTTTTGCGAAGCCGGTCTTAATCAGGTCTTCGATTTGCTGATTTACGATCGTCAGCGGGTTATCGGCGGTGAAGACGATCCGTCTTGCCGTGTTGTCATAGATCGTGTCCTTGAGGTTCGTATTCATGAGCGCTTTCCACTTGTCTTCCATGTTGAAGTTCTGGTCGTACCAAGCCGTGCTCTTGTTGTCGTCGCTCATTATGCCCTGCGGGTGAGAGAGCCAGATTTGGTTGCTGCCCGTAACCTCATCCGTCTTGTCGTATTCGAACGTGCCTGCGAACAGCTTCTGTTTCTGCGCATCGTTGAAGGACCACTTGCCGCCTTGCTCATAGTTCCAGACCGAATCCGGCAGGTTCGGAATGCCCCAGCCCAGCAGGCGCGTACCGATCGGCGTGATTTCGAAATCGAGGAACTTAATGATATCTTCCGGCTTGGCTTCTTTGTCGGTAATGACGGTATAGTTCCAGCCTGTCGTATCCTTCGGCGATAAGTACGACGCTTCGGCGTTCGGTGCTTTCAGGCCAATTTGGACATAGCGCTGATTATCCGTCCAACCCTCCATCGTCGTCTTCCACACCTCATGTCCGGCGTTCCAGGAATGCCACCAAGGACCGATATGGCCTAAAATCCGTTCGTTCGAAAATTTCAGCTTCCAGTCATCGTACTTGTTCAAGAAGCTGTCCGGATCCATGAGACCTTCGCGGTAGAACTTGTTATAATATTTGACCGCTTCCAATCCTTCGTCCGTTTTGAGCCAGTGCGTCAGATTGTGGTCCGCATCATCTTTATAACCGTCCTTTAATCCCCAAATCCCCATCACGTTATTGATGCCGATTTGATCGTTCCAGGAAATCGCGTACGTCTTCTCCCCTTGGGCATTCTTCGGATGCGCCGCTACCATTTGCTTCAGCACATTGTAGTAGTCCTCCGGCGTTTCGATCTTCGGCGATCCCATTTCCTGATACCAATCCCAGCGGATATGCGCGCTGAAATCCGGAATCGGCAGGTAGCCCCAGCCTCTCGGAATGCCCCAAAGCTTGCCGTCCTTATCGAGATAGGAGTTGTACTTATCGCCAAGCTCCTTCTTAATGTTCGAGCCGTACTTATCTACGAGCGGGGCGAGATCGATCAGCTTGCCCTGCGAACGCCATTTATCCATCGTATCGCTGTCGATGGACGAAATCACGCCCGGATAATCATTGGAGGCCAGCATTAGGTTCAGCTTCTCTTTGCCGTCCACGTCGTACTGAGTTTTCTTGACGTCTACGTTGAACTGTTCCAGCAGGTAATCGTGAATGGCCGCCAATTTCTTGGCTGATTTGTCGGGATTGTCCTTATCGGCCGAGTAATAATCGATGTTGATGGTCTTCTCAGGCACCGTCCAGCCATACTCATTGACTTTAGGCTCCGCAGCCGTATTCGTCGTCTGCTGCGCGTCATTTGCCGGCTGATTCGCTTGGTTTCCATTACTTGACTCATTGCCGTTGCTCGAACAGCCCGCCAGCAATCCGCCGGTCAGCAGTACCGAGCCCAATACCAAAGCCGTGCTTATTCTTAGCCTCATGCTTCGTTCTCCCCCTAGTTTGGAATTCATTCCGTTTCTTGGTTGCGCTTACATCTAAAATATTAGGAGAAGACGGAAAGCTTTAGGATGTACATATCTTCAAGTTATTGTGTTTTTCATCACTCGGTTGGCTACGTGCACACCCGTTTCTTGTACTCGCTCGGCGTGACCCCCACGACTTTCTTAAACAACTTCGTAAAATGCGGATAATCGGGATAGCCCACTTGCTCCCCGATTTCGTACGTTTTGCAGCCATTCGACCGGGCGAGCAGCTCCTTTGCTTTCTCAATCCGGCACTCAATCAGGTAGGCTATAAAGGACTTCCCCGTCTCTTGCTTAAACAAATTATAGAAATGGGTGACCGACATATTCAGCTGCGACAGCAGCTCTTCGAGCTTGAACTCCGGGTCGGCATAGCGGGCATGAATCACTTGAACAGCGTCGTGAATGGCACCCTGCTTCCCCCAATTCCGGCTGCTTCTGACCTGGGTTAATGCCTGCTGCAGCATAGCCCGAAAGCGCAGGATCAGCTCGCTATACTTGTCGCTCCATTCAAGCTCAAAGACGATCGGCGTTCCCCGATCCTCGGATTGATGGCGCAAAGCCGACGCCATATCCAGGAGCACGCTTTTCTTGATCTCATCCGGCAGCCGGTAGTCGGTTACCGTCGTCAGCAGCTCTTCGGCCACCGTGTTCATGCCGGGCTCGTCCACCATCCAAATGCGCTCAAACAGCTGGCCGGCAACATGCAAACACCGGCACATGAGCTCGCTCTTAGCACAGCTTGCCTCCATCTTCTCCCGATGCTTGGCGTACAATCCGAGCATCAAATCCTTCACTGCGGAGATACGAACCGGTTTTAAAATGTAATCCACCACGCCGTATCTCAACGCTTCCCGCGCGTAATCAAACTCCCCGTAGCCGGACAAAATGACGAGCTCCGGCTTCCATCCCCGCTCGTGTACCGCCTGCAGCAGTTCTAAGCCGCTCATGACCGGCATGCTGATGTCGGTGATGATGACGTGAGGTTTTTCCCGTTCCGCGATTTCAAGCGCTTCCTGCCCATCCGATGCATCGCCGACAATCACGAAATCGGGATGGGTATCGGTAATGATTTTGCGCAGGCTCAGCTTAATCATCGGTTCATCGTCAACCAGCAAGATGCGGTAGTTCATCGTTATCGTGATCCCCCTTAGCTGTCTCTTGAAACGGCAGAGTAATTCGTATCGTGGTACCGCTCTCGCCCGAGGCGGCGATGTAGAGTCCGCAGGATTGGCCGAAAAGCATGCGAAGCCGGCTGTGAACATTATGCAGGCCAATGGAAGGCGTACTGCCGGCCATTAGTTTCAAGCCGCCCGGCTCCTCAGACTCGTTGAAAGCAAAAGACGCGTTGTATCGCTCCATTACTTCAGGCGGCATACCTTTTCCTGTGTCGCTGATTTCCAGTAAGTAATGCTGATCTGCGGTCATCAAGCCCGCAATTCGAATCATCCCCGGACGTATTTTATGGCGCTCATAGCCATGCTTAAAGCAATTCTCCACAATAGGCTGCAGCGTGGAACGAACCGCCGGAATGAGCGCTGCCATTTGACGGTCGACCTCAATACTGTAGGTGAAAGACGGGTAGCGCTCGGACTGAATGGCCAGATAGACTTCGATATGTTTGATTTCATCTGCGAGATAGACGAGGCCGTTCGGATTTTGAACATTATAGCGAAACATGTCCCCAAGAGAGACGATCATATTGCTAATCTTCTCATTTCCTTCAATGATCGCGTTGGAATTAATAAATTCGAGCGTGTTATATAGAAAATGCGGGTTGATTTGCGCCTGCATCGCATGCAGCAGCGATTCCTTCTGCCTCACCTCAAGCTCCTTTTCCCGAAGCTCCGACACGTGCACGATTTCAATAAGCCGCTTGATTTCCTCGACCATTTTGTTAAACCCTCGGAACAGACTGCCGATTTCATGCGTGCCTTCATCCGGAGCCTTTACGGTAAAGTCGCCCATCTCCGCGCTCTTCATGAGCCGCAGCAGCTTGAGAAGGGACTTGGTCATGGAATAAACGATGCCGCTTGCAGCCAGCATGGAGAGCAGGAACAGCAGCAGCAGCACGACGATCGAGATTCGGCTGACGGTCACGATCGAGCGGTTCAGCTCCGAGATCAGCACTTCGGAAATCAAGGTCAAATCCGTCCGGTCGGAGCGGATAAAGACAACCAGTTTCTTGCCCTTGTCCGTTTGGACCGTAAAAGCGCCGCTCTTCTTCGCGCCCATCTCTTTAAGATAGTTGGCGGGCACAACCTTCGGCATAGAGTCTCCTTGAGGGTAGTACAGCACCTGATTGAAGGAATCCGCTACCCATACAAAGCCGGTTTGGCCGAGCTGGACGTTCCGGATGACGCTGACCATCTCGTCCCGTTTCAAATCGACGATCAGCATCCCTTGCTTCATATGGCTTTGCGGCGGCGTAAACTTCATTGCCATCGCCACAACCTCATTGGTTGGCGTCTTCTCCAGCCCCATAATGGCAAACCGCCCGGAAGACTTCAGCCGGCCAACATAAGAGGTATAGCGCTGCTCCGCCATGATGAAGCTGGAGCTGGATGTCGCTTTTGCCTTATCCGAAATGAGCGAAATGCCATAGATATCCTGGCGGTTCATGACGATTTTGGCAAACTCTTTCTCGATCTGATAGGAAAGCTCGTAACGCTTAATCGGGTCATCATCTTGGTTAGTGAGAAACTCGGCCGTCAAGCTGCTGGCCAGCATTGGCAGCATCGTCCGCTGCACTTCGGTAAAATAAGTCTCCAAGTGGGCATTCACCTGGTTCACCATCTGAATGCTGGAATCCACCGCATTGCGTTCAATCACGTTATAAGTTCGTTCGTACCAAATCCACCCGATCACGGGTAATGGAAAATATATACATATCATCATGATCAGCAGCTTCTTCTGAAGCGATATCCCCCGCAGCCGTTTCAACTGGCTTCCCCCCGGCAAATGATGTCTTGCAACTTGAATTTGAATATAGCCGATTCATAATGAAAGCGCTATATATTTGATTGAAATTATCATGTGGAATTATCTGTTCACCACAAAAAAAAGACCATCTCAGCCGCCCTGCTTCCGCAGTGCTGAAATGGCCTTATTGCATAAAATCGTCTCTCATCGTTATGTTAGGATGATGCAGGACCGCACGACTGCTCATGAACGGCAGCCGTCAGCTTGCGCAGCTGGTCCCTTAGCTGCACGATTTCCTCCTCAGGTATACTAGTCTGGCAGTAGACACGCTCCGGAATGGTCATCGCCCGCGTCTTCAGCTCGCGTCCTTGCTCGGTCAGCCGGACGATGACGCTGCGCTCGTCGCCCCGATCGCGCTCGCGGCGGATCAAGGCCATGCCCTCGAGCTTCTTCAAGAGCGGCGTAAGCGTACCGGAATCCAGGTACAATCGGCTGCCAAGCTCCTTCACGGGAACGCCGTCCTTCTCCCACAGCGCAAGCAAGGTTACGTACTGCGTATACGTAATGCCGAGTTCATCCAGATACGGCCGATACAGCTTCATCACTTCGCGGGCGCAGGCGTAGAGGGCAAAGCAGAGCTGATTGTCGAGCTCCAGCTGGGCGCCTTGTTCCATTGCAGTCTTCCTCTCTCTTGTCGGATAACCATTTATAGTAAATAACACAATTTAATTGCATGCAATTTATGCCGTTAGAATATCAGCTGCCGCAGCCAATGTCAACAGCTAGACGGCGCCCTTCGTGCGGGCAGCCAGCAAATCCTCCGCGGCATGGTGCCCTCTCCGTCTTGCCCACGCAAGCGGCCGCGCCCAATCCGGAACGTCTGCCGGCTCGATGGCAGCGCCTTTCCGAAGCAGATATTCGATCATGCCGGTTTGGCCGTATTTGGCCGCCCAGCCGAGCGGCGTCGTGGCGTATTCCTCATCTACCGCATGAAGATCGGCGCCAAAGCGAAGCAGCAGCTCCGCCAGCTCGATATCCCCTGCCTGGGCTGCCAGGTGCAGATAGCTGATGCCTATCCAGTTGCGGACATTCGGATCGGCTCCTTGGCGAAGCAGCAGTTCTACCATTTCTTTGTCCGCGTACCGGCAGGCGTACACCATATAATTGCTGGCGTACCAGGGGCCATTGAGCTCAGCGCCATGCCGCAGCAGCAGCTTCACGATCGATGTATAGCCGCAGCTTGCCGCCTGGGCGAGCGGGCCGTAATCACCGTCATTCGCAGCGGCCGGATTGACCGCAAGCAGCTCGCCGACCAAGTCGATGCGGCCGAGCGCGCAGGCACCGGCCATCGTCACGGTGCCGCCGTGCGCGTAGAGCAGCTCCAACAGCTCCTGCGCGCCTTGCTGCATCGCGGCATAGACCGAATTGCCGCTCGCATCGATTTCCGCGTTCGGATCCGCGCCATGCGCCAGCAGCAGCTTCACGCAGTCGGTATGTCTCCCTCTTACGGCCGCATAGAGCGCTGCGCCGCCGGCGGCATCCCTCTCCGCCTGATTCGGGTCGGCGCCGGAATCGAGCAGGCTGCGCACGACTTCGGCATAGCCCTGCTTGGCGGCATAATAAAGCGCAGAGCGACCAGACGTGTCTCGGGCGCTCACCAGCTGCGGATCAGCCGCCAGCAGTTCCTTCACCTTTGCCGCATCGCCAACCGCAGCCGCGATGAAGAGATCGTATGGGACTCCTTTTCCGATCAAATAGCCAAGCAGAAACCGGTTATCCCGAACCGCCTCGGAAGGCAGGTCCCTTCCGGGACGGTAGAAGTAATCGCCCTCAAGCGCCAGGTGAACCGGCTGACACCCGTCCGACCGCGTCGCAAGCGGGTCCGCTCCTTTAGCCAGCAGCAGATCGATCAGCTCGATCCAGCGCGTCATCACGGCCCAGTGCAGCGGCGTGTTGCCGCGCTCATCGCCTGCGCGTACGGCTTCCGGGTGCGCTTCCAGCCAAGCTAGCAGCTCTCCTCGCTTGCCTGCGCGAATCAGCTCCGCTGCCGTATCGCCGATCGGCTTCACCTGCAGCGTTCGCTCCAAATGAGCGCCAAGCAGCGCCTCGATGTCCGCATACCCGCGGTCCCGCGCCTTCTGCAGCAGCGAATCCTGCCAGCTCAGTACGGGCTTCTCGGCGGCATCCGCGCCGTGCGCCAGCAGCAGCTCAACCGCATCGCGGCGGCCCTCCCGAACGGCAAAATGCAGCGGCGAGAAATACCCCCAGCCTCCCTGCGCCAGATCGGGTTCGTTCCGGAGCAGGTCTTCGATGAGGGCGGTTTCTCCCGCTGCGCTTAAATCAATCAATCGCCTTATGGACGCTTCCTTCGTCATTTCGCTTCCCCCCGCTTTATTTTCAAATAAGCTTGAAGCATCGCGATTCGCCAAACAACGATCATGCCAAACGCCAGAACGAAGAAAAGGGCTCCCGTTTGCGGTATGCTCACCGACCGCTCCACCAAATCGTGAATCAGCAGGCGCACGGTCAGCAAGCCCAGCAGAATGAAGATGAACATTTTGGACCGTTTAAGAACGATGTCGTTCCCGACCCGCTCCAGCTTGGACGTGCGGATCAGCGGATACGAAAACAGCACTGCCCCGACCAAGAACGCCGCGATCGCCCACAGCCACGGCACGTGCGTCTCCGGAACGGCGAACATGAGAAAGCCTGTCGACATGCCGATAGGCGGAATAATGATTTTGCGCAGCGTCGTGGGCCGGTTGCTGGCGCGCAGCCGAAGAAACGTTACTGCAGCGCCCGAGAGCAGCGTCAAGACGATAGAAGCCAGATGAGGCAGAGAAAACGATTGTGGGAAAAAGCTCATAATGACGCAGCTCCTTTCATGCCCGCAGGAAGAAACCAAGTTTCATCCAAGAAAGCGCTGTTTTCTCTAATCCTACTCATTTTACAGCTCGGTTGCAAATAGATCGCGGTGCACCTTTACGACCGCCTTGCGGATCGGCATATCCTCCTCCACCGAGCAATTCGGACGGTGAATATCCGTAGGAAACAGCACGATAAAATCACCCGGCACCATATCAATCGTATTCTCGTTATGTACGTTCTCATAGAAAGCGATGTCCTGCGCCTCGTACTTGTCATCGGTGACAACCTGCTCCTCCGACACCTTGGCCACGCGCATCCGCTCGCGTCCGCTCAGCAGCAGCTGAATATCGGTATACAGCCTATGAGTCTCCGGCTTAATTTCGCGCCAGTCTCTCGTGACCGGCTCATTTATGAGAAGAAACATCCCAGGCTCCCCGAAATCATGCCGGCCTGCAGGCAGCCCATCCAGATCGGTCTGCTGAAGCCGCTCGATCGCCCGGCGCACCGGCGCGGGGAACGTATGCCGCTCCCGCTCCCAATTCGTCAAATCGCTGAATATCATCGTCGTTACGCCCCTTCTATGATCGCTTTTACCCGGCCTACGTCGCCGCTTTGGAGCCGTACTTTAATGCCATGCGGATGGTTAGGCGAATTCGTCAAAATATCCTTCACGATCCCACGGGTCGTTTTGCCCGATGCCTGATCCTTCTTCAATACAATATCTACGGTAAGCCCCGGCCGAATGGCCGAGCGCTGCTGTCCGTTTAAGCTCATGGTCACTACGTCTCCTTTTGACAAAGCAGTTGGTTTTGCTCCCTATAATAGGCCAGACGAGAAACGAAGTAAAGAAATGCGGAAACCTCTTAAAGAAACGATTGACATTGATAATGAGAATTACTATCATTGGCTATAGAGCAACACAACACCATCCAGAGAGGTCGGTAACGTGCGGATGAAGAAGATCAAATACTGTTGCAGGAACTTCAAGCACGGCTCCAAATCGGTGTTCAAGACGTTAAAGCAGGAATATCCCGATTTGAAGCAGAAGAAGAAGGACTGCCTTGGCAACTGCAAGCTATGTTCCAAGCAATGCATCGTAATGATCGGCAAGACGGAAGTCGTCGTGGCTCCGACCGCGGAAGTGTTGTATGCGAAGCTGAAGCACCGGATAGGATAATGTGGAATAGTATGGTAATATGGGAGATGAGGTTGTCGAGCCCCCTTAGAGAGGTTTGATACTTCGTCTCTTTTTTAATTATAATAATGTCGAAAGGGAGGTGCGGCCGATGATAAACGAAACACTCAGCCAAGCTTTGAACGATCAATTGAATTTCGAGTTCTACTCCGCGCACGTGTACTTGGCAATTGCCGCCTACTGCTCCGGAGAGAGCCTTGACGGTTTTGCGAATTTCTTTATTGTTCAAGCCGAAGAAGAACGTTTCCACGCGATGAAGATCTATAAATATCTGAACGATCGCGGGCAACGCGTCAAACTAGTCGGCATGAGCACACCTAACAATGAATATAGCTCGATTCAAGATGCCTTCCAGCAGGCGTATCAGCATGAGCAGGAAGTGACCAAGCGGATCTACCACTTGTCCGACCTAGCCTTGAACGACCGCGAGCATGCGACAATCCAGTTCTTGAAATGGTTCATTGACGAGCAGGTGGAGGAGGAATCGATGTTCGACAGCATCATCAACAAGCTGAAGCGCATCGATCAAGACAGCAACGCCTTCTTCATGCTCGATAACGAGTTCGCTCAGCGGACGTTCGTGCCGCCGACGAACGCTTAAGCGGGTACAAGCTTAAAAGGACAGCCAACGATGGCTGTCCTTTTTTAGTTGGCTGTCGCCGCGGGGCGGCTGCGCCACCCTGACACTCAGCACAGCGGTCGGCGGCATGTATCGGCGGCTCCCGCCTCGAGCTAACGAACCGTATAACGCTTATTTGCGCGAAAAGCCCGCAAAATCGATCTAACAAACCGCAGCGTCGCTATTTAGCCATGTAGAGGCGGTTCTCAGCATTTTCGCTTCAAATAACGTCTCTGGAGTTCGTTAGATCTGAGAATCCGGCGATTTCGCCTAAATAAGCAATCTGGAGTTCGTTAGACGCAGCCTTTCAAACTTTAAAAGAACCCCGACACGTCGGGTCTCTTCATCGTTTACTTGCGGCGCGTCTTCAAAACGGTGACCGCGAACTTCGGCAGCACAAGCTGGCGGCGCAAGCGGGACGGCTGCTTGAGCAGACGGTACAGCCACTCCACGTTCAGCTTCTGCCAAATCACGGGCGCGCGTTTTACTTTGCCCGCAATAACGTCCAAACTGCCGCCGACACCGAAGGCGACCTTCGCCTTCAGCCGGCTCTTGTATTTATAGATCCAACGCTCCGCTCTCGGCGCTCCGAGGGCTACGATCAGCACGTCCGGGCGCTTCTGCTCGATATCCGCGACAAGCGCTTCCTCCTGGCCGGGCTTGAAAAAGCCGTTATGCCTGCCGACCACGGTCACGCCTTCGTAATTATCGGCGATAATTTGCGACGCTTTCGCGTTCGTTTCCTCGTCCGCTCCCACGACATAAAGCGAGAATCGGTGCTCCTTCGCTTCCTCGAACAAACGGATCAGCAGATCATAGCCGGTTACGCGCTCTTGGAGCGGCTCTCCCTGCCATTTTGCCGCAAGCACGACGCCGATGCCGTCCGGCGTAACCATATCCGCTTCTTTCACAATCGTTTCCAGCTGCTGGTCCGAGCGGGCTGCCATTACGATCTCCGGGTTCGCCGTAATCAAGTGAAAGAGCGGTTTGCCCTCTGCTGCGATTTGCGCTTGAACGAGCGCCACCGTTTGAAGGAGCGTCCGCTTCGAGAACGGAACGCCCAATATATTGACGGTATTCATGCTAGTTTTTCCTCCATACACTCATGCTGTCTCATATTGTAGCATAAATGGTCAATTCAATTGAAATCAGCGGAACAGCCCGGCAATCCACCGGATGAAATCGCCTACGATCGGCACAAGCCCGAAGCCATGCTCCCCGATGGCGACAATCCCGTACACGCGCTCGCCGATGGCCACCGCCCCGAGCACATGCTCCCCGATCGCTACCGCGCCGAGCGCATTTTGGCCGATGCCCACAGCCCCGACGGCCGACTGGCCGATGGCGACCGCGCCGATTGCCAGTTCCCCGATCGCTACCGCGCCGGCTGACAAGCCGCTGGATATCGCTACGGCGCCGAGTGCCAGCATCCAGCCCATCGCAACCGCGCCGACGGAGAAAATGCCGACCGATATGGCTCCCCCGGCAATCAGTCCGACGGCGATATCGCCAAGCGCAACGAGTCCGATCGCGACCTTCGGCTTGCCTTGCCCGACGCTGGAACGGATGCTGATAATCGGAAACTTGGCCGCAGGCCACTGATAATCGATGGGCTCATGCTCTCGTCCTATGTATCTGTTGAACCGAAGCAACCGACGCCATTCAAACATGAATGCGCACTCCCCCTGCTCTTCGTGATTATTTTGTCCCGGTAACCGCTTTTGGTGAATGGAAGCCATTTCCTCAAGCGTATACTATTTTGAAGCATGTTGCGAGAGGATTTATAAGTACATTATCGCCGAAAGCAGGTCGATTCTATGAAAATCATACGGCCCCGGCTTGCAGCGCTGCTGTTGGCCGCAACACTGATGAACGGCTGCGCCGAGCACCGCGCCTACGTCCCCGATCACGAGCCAGTAATAAGCAATGCTGCCGATGCCGACGAGCAGGATGGGCATTCGCCCCAGATCGTGGCCGGCAACGAAGCGTTCCGGATATTCGAGCCCGCGGAGGGAAGCGTCGTGGGCAAAGCCATTACGGTGAAAGGGCAAGCGCGCGTCTTCGAGGCGGCGTTCAGTTACTCCCTCGAGGACGGGCACAACGTGCTTGCCGAAGGGCATGCCACGGCGGATAAGGGGGCGCCGGAGTGGGGCGATTTCGAATTTACGGTCACGCTCACGGAAGCGCCGACCAGCACGACCGGTGTCTTAACGATCTACGATTCGGGCGCGAAGGACGGCTCGCCCCTCCATCCGCTCCATCTCGCGTACACCTTCGAGAACGGACTGGTGAAGCTTCAGTAGGAATAACTAGGCCGGCGCTTATTTTGGCCGCGGCCGAAACCTTTTGGCGGGGAGCGGAGTCTATAAGGTATCTCATCCGTTAAGGAGGTACCGTCATGACCTATTCACGCAAGCTCATGATCGGCTTATCCGCCCTCATGATTGCCGGCAGCGGCGTTCTCCCTTTGGGCGTTAACGCTGCTCCCGCGGCACAGACGGAAGCAGTCGCCGCACAGTTCCAGGCTGAGCAAATATCAACCGTTCATATGCGCCATTCCGATATGGCTTACATTCCGCTGTTCAGCTCGCGCCAGGAAGACAAGCCCGCTATTGTGCAGGTCGCTTCCCTCATGACCCGCTTAATGGGCAAAGCCAAGGAAGATACGTCTTCCTTAGATTCCGAGCAGGCTTTCTTCTCTACCAAAATTGACGTTACATTAAAGGACGGCTCCTTCTTCAACATGCTGATCGCCGATCAGAAGAAGGTGTACTTCATCTATGGTGGCACCGACTACTCGGCGGAGGATAGCGCGGCGATTCAATCACTCCAAAAGCTGCTCGTCGTTCCGGATCAGACGTACTTCAGCACGACGAAGCCGCAGATCGGTGCCGCTGTACGCATCAAGGGCAATAATGCGATGTCCGAAAAAGGCACAATCCGCATCTTCGTCGGGCAAGGCGGCATGTTCAGCAGCGTAAGAGCCGTGAATGGGATATCGTTCCCGACCAAAAGCGCGTTGCTCGTACATGAAGCCCCTATCGTGAACGGCCGGTACGATTTCACGTTTACGATGCCGGCCTACGGAATCGACGTTAACGGCTCCTTAAAGCCGCTTAAGCCGGGGAAGTCTTGGATCTTCTACGACACCGGCAGCTTAGCCGGCATGAAGGAGCTGACCGTTCTCGCGCCGGCGAAGCCGATTCTCTCCATAAACGGCAAGCCGGTGAACGACCCCGCTCTGAAGCCGGTTGTGCAGAACGGCATCATGCTGCTTCCGATGCGCGCGCTTGCCGATAAGCTCGGCTGGCAGGCGGCCTGGGACTCCGCCCGCAAAGCGGCACTGCTCGGGTCTCCCATGCCGACTGGCGATCAGCTGAGCGAAGCAGGCGGCGCCCTCTCCGTCTGGGAGAACGGCAAGCGGCTTACCGGAACGGGAAGCAAGCCCGTCCTCATCAACAGCAGGCTGTACCTGCCTTTGCGCGCTGCTGCGCAAGCTTTCGGCCTGCAAGTGGAATGGACGTCATCCGTTCGAAGCGCCAACCTGACCGTACCTGCCCAATCGTAAAAAAGAGCCGTTCAAGAAAGGCGCCGCATGCGCTCCTTCTTGAACGGCTTTTTTGTCATTAATGGCCCGGCTGCGTGGCGATTTGCCAACGGACGCCGTACTTGTCCTGCACCCGGCCGAACATGCTGCCCCAGAACATCCGCTCGAACGGCATCATCACGATGCCATCCTGCGACAGGCGGCGGAAGGCATCCTCCGCTTCTTCCTCGGTTTCGAACTCCAGCGTCAGATCCATCCCGTTTCCGCGCTCGATCGGTCCGGCATCGGCCATATAGAAGAGCAGACCGGCCGCTTGCAGCACCAAATGCAAGATACTGTCTTTCATCTCCGGGTCGGCGCCCGGCATTTCGCCGTACGTTTGGAGGCTGATGATCTCTCCGCCCAGCGCCTCCACATAAAAGTTCGCTTGTTCTTGTGCGTTCTCGCTATACAAGTATGGACGAAGCTTTGTCATGATGTTTTTGCCTCCCTCATTATAGATTTCGATGAATCCAGAACCGTTTGACCACATTGCCGCTGCCTTCCGTAAAGGTCGATTCGAATTGCCCGCCATTGCGCAGAATCGTGCGCTCCGATGCGGCATTGCTTTCGTCGCAGACGAGCAGCGCCCGTTCGATGCCGAGCTCATCCGTCTTCAGAAGCGCAAGCTCAAGCAGCTTGGTCGCGTAGCCCCTGCGTCGCTGCGAAGGGATAATGCCATAGCCGATATGGCCGCCGCTTTCGAGCAGCTTCTGATTGAGCCGATGGCGGATGTTGGTCGCGCCTACGATCCGGCCTTCCTCATCCTGCAGCCAGTATGTGGAATGCGCCACGAAGCCCTCTTGGATATTCTCCTCCTTATCCGCTTCGTTCGTGAAGCGGACATAGTCCTCAAAGTCGCTCGGGTCTTGCCCGACGATCCAAGGCACGATATCTTCCCTGCTCTCTACCCACTCCCGGTAGAACGCCATATAAGACTCCCGCAGCCCGACTGAAGGCTTCACTAGATGGACCATATCGCTTCTCCTCCTTCGTAAAAAAAGAGGCAGCCCGCCGGATGACTGCTCCTGCGCCTGCCTCCAACCGAAATGCTAGCGTGACCGCGTACGCTGCGGGCGCCCGCCCGGCCCTTGCTTCCCGCCGCCTGAACGGCCGCGGGCACCGCCGCCGCCCGCGTTCGGGAACTGCGGCGCGCCTGCGCGTCCGCCGCGCGGAGCGGCTGCGCCTCGGTTGCCGCTGCGCTCGGCTGAACCACGGCTGCCGCTGCGCTCAGCTGCACCGCGGCTGCTGCCGCTGCGCTCGGCTGCACCGCGGTTGCCGCTGCGCGCTGCTGCGCCGCCGAACTCGCCGCGTGCGCCTTCCTCGCGCGCCGGCATGCTGTAGCGCACGCGTCCGCCGGCATCTGCGCCATCGCGTGCGCCCGCTCCGCCGCGGCCGCGTGGCGCTTCCGCGGCACGGGCCGCCGCGCCCCATTGCGGCGGCTCGTCCGCACCGCCGCGAGCGGAGCCCGCTCGGCGCGCTTCGCCGCGCTTAGCCGCTCCCGCGAACGCGCCGCCGGTGCTGGCGCGCTTCTCGCCGCCGCGGCCTTGCTGGCCCGAGCGCCCGCCGCTCTTCGCCGCGCGCTGGCCGCCTGCCGCGGCCGCGCCTCTGCGGCCCGCGCCGCGGCGAGCGCCGCCTTGGCGCTCCGGCTTCTCGTCCAGCTGCAGATCGCTGTCCTGGGGAAAAGCTCTACCCTTGCCGCCGTTGATGTTTTCCCGCGGTATCGTCTGATGGATGCCGCGCTCGATCGCCGCCAGCTCATGCCGGTCATGCGGGGACACGAGCGTAATCGCCAATCCCTCTTCGCCCGCGCGTCCCGTCCGTCCGATCCGGTGAATATAGCTCTCCGCATTTTCCGGTATGTCGAAGTTGAAAACATGCGTCACGCCTTCCACGTCGAGGCCGCGGGCCGCAACGTCCGTCGCGACCAGCAAATGAATCTTCGCGTCGCGGAACCGCTTCATGACCTGCTCGCGCTTCGCCTGCGACAGGTCGCCGTGCAGCTCGGCGCTGTTGAAGCCATTCTCCTGCAGGTATTCGTTGACCGCGTTCACCCGCTTCTTCGTGCGGCAAAAAATAACGCCTAAATACGGATTATGCTCCTCCAACAGCCGCTTCAGCTGCTCCTGCTTGTTGCGCGCGCTGACTTCGACCGCCAGCTGGCGAATCGCCTTCACCGTCACCTGCGGGGCGCGCACCGTAATATCCTTCGGCTCGATCATGAACCGCGCCGCCAGCGAGCGGACGCCGCCCGGCATCGTAGCCGAGAACAGCATCGTCTGCTTGCGGTAAGGCGTCTGGTTCAATATCTCCTCGACCTCCGTCAAGAACCCCATATGCAGCATTTGATCGGCCTCGTCGAGCACGAGCATTTTGACCGAACCAAGCTTAACCGTTCCTCTGCGGATATGGTCCAGCAGCCGGCCCGGCGTCGCCACGACGATATGAACCGCGCGCTTCAGCTTCCGCAGCTGCGATTCCACGTCCTGGCCGCCATATACCGCGAGCACGCTGATCGCTTTATTCACGGCAACCCGCTTTTTCAGCTCCGTCGTAATTTGCAGAGCCAGCTCCCGTGTCGGCGTCAAGATCAACCCCTGCAGCTCATCGCGGTCCGCCTTGATCCGCTCCAGCATCGGAAGCAGGAACGCGAGCGTTTTGCCCGTACCTGTCTGCGCCTGACAGATCACGTCGCTGCCCTGCATAATAACCGGTATTGCGCCCTCCTGGATCGGCGTCGCTTCGTGAATTCCTTCGTTGCGCAGCGACTGCACTTGCTCCTTGGCAATACCCAATTGTTCAAAATCCGCCAATACATCCACCTCATTTAGTTATAAAAGCCTTTCCCGTCTCCAAAAAAAACCGGCATTCCTATCCTACCACATTATGGACCCGCTCATGTAACGGATCTTCCCATTCTCTCTTCAAAATGCCTTTCACCTAAATTTCATCTTGAAGCGCTACAATGATCATCAAGATGAATTCAAGTAAAAAGGAGGCCTTTCTCCATGCACGCAGCAAAATGGCTGAAATGGAAAATCGGCGCCGTCTGCGCCGCGCTCCTCGTCGTTGTGTTCCAGCTCGTCAAATCGAGTCCGCAATTCGAGCTTCAGCTTGACCGGGTTGCAGCAGCTAAAAACACCCCCGAAGATACGCCCGCATTCCAGCAAGGGCAAGATGATTCGGTTATGCAAGAGTGGCAATCGTCAGTCAGTGACGACGCCCCCGGCGGCGATCGGCAGCAGCGAAGAGGAAGCCGCCATTTCTCGGGGCGCGGCGATTCCGGCTTCTCTTCATCAGACGGCGGCTCCGATACCCGTACAAGCCGCTCCTGATATCGAAGCCTTACCCCTTAGGAAAGGAGTGTAACCCCGTGATGAAAAGCCTGAACGACACGGTAACCTTTCAATTCGAGTCGATGAACACCGCGGTTACCTGCACTCTTCCATGCAGCTGCGAAGCGGAAGCCGATCTCCTTGAGCGCGAGGCGCAATCCTGGTTCGACCAGGCCGAGGAGCGGTTTCAGTTGTTTCCTGCCCCACAGCGAGCTTAGCCGGCTGAACCGGCATGCCGGAAGCCCTGTCCTCGTCTCCGCGGCGATGTTGGAGGTGCTGCAGCTATCCTCGCTGTATCAAGACCTGACCGACGGCGCATTCGACCCTTTCGTCCATGAAGCGCTGCGGCTCTGCGGATACAGCCGTTCCTTCGAGAAGCTCGCAGCCGGGACGGCTGCATCGCCTGTTCAGCCGTCGCAGCCTTTGGCGGTGCGGCAGCCCTTCACGCTTCATGCGGCCATGCGCTCCGTTACGCTGCCCGCGGGCAGCTCGCTCGATCTAGGCGGCATCGTCAAGAGCTGGGCCGTGAAGCGGCTCGCAGGCTGGTTCCGCACCAAGCGCCAGGCCGCATTCGGCCTTATTAATGCCGGGGGCGACCTCACCGCCTGGGGACTGCCCGAAGCGAAGCCTTGGCGCATCGGCATTGAGAATCCCTGGGACAGCAGGGCCGATATCGGCCATATCTGTTTCACGAACGGCGCATCCGCCACCTCGAGCACGCTTGGCCGGCAATGGCAGACGAAACTCGGCCGCATGCATCATCTCATCGATCCTGCGACGCTGCTTCCAAGCAGCAGCGATATCGTGCAATGTACAACCGCCGGCAGCGATCCAGTCGCCTGCGAAATATGGGCGAAGACGCTGTGCATCCTCGGCAGCGAAGCCGGCCTCGCTTTGCTGGCACGCCGCGCCGCTCCAGTCGAAGCGCTCCTGTTCGGACGCGATAAACGGATTATTTTCTACGGCAGCCCTTCGTCCGTTCATACCACCTGGCGCAATGTGCAGATCGATCATATTGCCTAATACTCCATTACGATAAAAAGAAGGTGAACGTCTTGATTGAATTCTTATTGCAGCTTTCTACATGGCAGATCATTCGTGTCGCCGGCTTAGCCGCCTTCTTGCTGCTGACGCTTGGCATGGCGCTTGGCATCTCGTACTCCTTCTGGTGGAAGTCGGCCAAACGAAGCGTCTATCGGGTCCACTCTTTTTTGACCATTGCCGGTACGGCCATTGGCCTCCTGCACGGCGCCACTACGGTTATCGATACCTACAGTCCGTACTCTTGGCGCGATCTGCTGATCCCCTTCTCGGCCGCCCATGCTCCGATATTAAGCGGACTCGGCACGCTCTGCGGCTATGGCATGCTGATTGTGATTTTGACCACGGACCTGCGCAACAAGCTGAAACGGCCGCTCTGGCTGTTGTTTCACCTGCTGTCCTATCCGATTTACGCCACCGCGTTCGTTCACGGCTTCTTCCTCGGCACAGACAGCGAACTGCCCATCATACGGATGCTGTACGCCCTGTCGGCTCTGCTCATTCTAGGGCTAACCGCAGTCCGCGCAACCAAACGCTCCGCTGGCGCGAAGAAACGGCCTTCCGGGGGAAACGCCGCCAAACCCGTCGCTATTCACGAAATCTAACGCCTATGCAAAAATAAAGGCGCAGTCCATGCAGACTGCGCTTATTTTCACTGGTCGAAGGGGGACTGTTGATAAAAATAATTCGGCGTCAGCTCGGTATCCTCGTACCGGTTATGATAAATCGCCGTCGTCGCCGGAGACATCGGCGGAATCAGCCATGACCACCGCCCCGTGGGCGTCCGCCCTTGCTGCCGCTCCTTCTCCGCGAACAGCATAAACTGCTTGCCAGCGGTATGGTGGTCGACGATCGCCACGCCTTGCGTTTTGTAGGAATGCAGCACCGCCACGTTCAGTTCCACAAGCGCCCGGTCCCGCCACAGCGTAACCTCGCTGCTTGTATCCAGACCCAACAGCGACCCGACGGCAGGCAACTTATTGTAACGGAACGGATCGGCCAAGTTGCGGGCGCCGATCTCGGTCCCCATGTACCAGCCGTTGAACGGTGCCGCCGTATAATGAAGCCCGCCGATCTCAAGCCGCATGTTCGAGACGAACGGGACCGCATACCATTTGAGCTGCAGCTCCGTTTCGAAAGCCGGGTAGTCCGGGTGCGTCAGCGGCACCTCCAGGACGATGTCTTTCGGGATGTCGAACCACTCCGGCGGTTTCGTGCCGACTTGGATGACAAGCGGCAGCACGTCGAATGCGGTACCGGCGCCGCGCCAGCCAAGCTCCATGCACTTGCGCGTCAATTGCAGCGAAATCGGATCGCCGAGCACCGTGCCGTCGCGCTGTTCATAGCCGGCATATCGGATGAGCTGGTCGTTCCAAATCCGGACGTTGGGCCGATCCGCGTCTTCCGTGGGAGCAAATACGGTAATGGTCGGCAATATTTTACCTCCGCCCGTGGCATATTCAATATGATGGAAAACCGCCTCGGCAATCTCGCCCGCGGTTCTCGCTTCCCTGGCATCCTGCACCGTTAACGAATCCCAGAACAGCCGGCCGATGCAGCGGTTGCTGTTGCGCCATGCCAGCTTTGCCCCGTAGGCCAGCTCCTCGTAGGTATGGGTGTAGGTGCCTTTTTCGGCGATCTCCGCCGCAGCCTCGGCTATTCTCGCTGCCGTAGCCGCCTCGTCGATTTGCAGCTCGCTGCCGTACTGCCTGATATAGGCTTCCGCATTCTGCAGCAGCTGCGCGTTGCCTAAAACAGCTTGATGTCTATGCATATGATGTGACTCCTGCCTGTCCGAATCATGGTGACTCCATTATAGCGGATACGCGGTTGGAATGCCCGTGGACGAATTGTGGATGGATTTCTACTTTCAAAATGTAAGTGACAAGGGTATACTGGGCATTAGTTGACCTTAATTTTGGGGCTATGAAGGAGTGAAGGAAGTTGAATCGATTAGCAGATGCGTTTACATTGAAAAATCTTGCGCTCAAAAACCGGATCGTCATGGCGCCGATGTGCCAGTATTCCGTTGAGGCCAAGGACGGCACGCCGAATGAGTGGCATTATGTTCATTATGTATCCCGCGCGGTTGGGGGTACCGGTCTCATCATTATGGAGATGACGGACGTGGAGCCGGACGGCCGCATTTCGGACCGCTGCCTCGGCTTATGGTCGGATGAGCAGATTCCGGCTTACCGCCGGATTATTTCGGAAGTGCACCGCTACGGCGCGAAGATCGGCATTCAAATTGCCCATGCCGGACGCAAGGCCGAGGATGCGATCGAGCCTGTCGCTCCTTCCGCCATTGCCTTTAGCGAAGCTTACCGTACGCCTCGCGCCTTGAAGACGGAGGAAGTGAAAGAGCTTGTCGTCAAATTCCGCGAGGCTGCCCGCCGCGCGGTGGAAGCCGGCGTCGATACGATCGAGCTTCACGGCGCTCACGGTTATTTGATCCATCAATTCCACTCGCCGGTCACTAACAAACGCGATGATGAGTACGGCGCCGACCGCGCTTTGTTCGGCGTGGAAATCATTCAGGCGGTTCGGAGCGTTATGCCTGCGGATATGCCGCTTCTCATTCGCGTGTCCGCGGCCGAGTTCTCGCCGGGCGGCTATTCCTTAGAGGAGGGCATCGAGATCTTCCGCCGGTACCGCGATGCCGGCATCGACATGTTCCATGTTTCGAGCGGCGGCGAAGCGCCGCTGGGCGGAGCGCCCCGGCCGGCCATCTATGCCGGGTACCAGGTGCCTTTTGCCCGGGCGCTGAAGGATGCGCTAGGCGTTCCGGTCATTGCCGTCGGCTTGCTCGACGAGCCGAAGCTCGCGAACGCTACGATCGCCCATGGCCATGCCGATCTCGTCGCCGTTGCCCGCGGCATGCTGCGCGACCCGTACTGGGCGCTGCATGCGCTGCAGGCCGTCGAAGAGAAGGGCTCCGGCGAAGCGGCGGCATTCATTCCGCGTCAATATCAGCGCGGCTATTAAGGCCGTCGGCGAGGTGCCCGGATGAAGATAAGCAAGCAGAATGCGGAGCATTACGTGTGGGGCGGGCTGTGCGACGGCTGGCATCTCGTGAAGCAAGACGGGCTTAGCGTCATTCATGAACGCATGCAGGCCGGAGCCAGCGAGGTGCGGCATTACCACGAGCGGGCGCGGCAGTTTTTCTTCATGCTGGCCGGTACGGCGACGCTTGAAATAGACGGCGTACCCGTCGTTCTTGGCCCTTCGGATGGCGTGGAGGTGCCGCCGCTGACGCCGCATCAAATGCTCGGCTCCACAGTCGAAGCGGTGGAGTTCCTCGTCATCTCGTCACCGACGACGCGCGGTGACCGCGTAACGGGTTGAACGTGAAAAAGCTGAGAGGCTGCAGACAGTTAGATGTCTGCGCCCTCAGCTTTTTGTCTGTTACGTTCTAGCGGCCCGCCGGCTTTTCTTTCGTCAAATACAACGCGAGTTCATGCCCGATTTGCACGAAACGGCCAGGCTCCGCGTATTTACCTTCATAGAAGACTCCTCTTCCGTCAGGGATGTATCCTCGCTTAACATAGAGCCGCTGCGCATTTCCGTAATCATAATAAAGTCCGACGCCGATTCCGACAATTCCATACTTATCGAACGAGATTTGTTCAATGGCATCCATTAAGGCATTGCCGATCCCCTTGCGGCGCAGCGTCGGGACGACCTCAAAATTGTTGATTTCCGGGATTCCTTCATCGACGAAATACGGATAATAGGATGTCGATAAAAGGTGCAGCCATCCTGCAAACTTCTGATCGTATAAGGCTATAAGCGTAATTCTTGCACCCGATTTATTTTCTTCCCAGCACTTGTTAATGTAATCTAGCGGTTTGCCCATATAGTGTTCTTCAAGTGCATGGAAAACCAAATCCACATCATCGCTAATCATCTGCCGGATTTGAATGCGCGCATCCACAATATCGCCCCCCTAGTTTTTTCGCCGCTTTCCCGCCAATGTGCGGTAACCGGTACCTCTCTTGGGCTGCTTTCCACCGATTTCCCGCCAATGTGCGGTAACCGGTACCTCTCTTGGGCTGCTTTCCACCGATTCCCCGCCAATGTGCGGTAACCGGTGCCTCTCTTGGGCTGCTTTCCACCGCTTTCCCGCCAATGTGCGGTAACTGCTGCCTCTCAATCGCCGCCCACTACCCGCTCAGCGCATTGCGCACGGCGAGGATGTACCGCGCCTGATCGAGCGGGTTGACGCCGCGGCGCTGGCGCGAGACGTCGACGTCGGGCGGGCATTCGTTGTAGCCCGCGAAGAAGGTCGTGAGCGTGCCGCGGCCCTTCGTCATGGAGCCGAGGCGCGCCGGGAAGTCGAGCGTCGTCGCGACCGGCAGCGTCCCCTCCAGCTCCATCCGCTCCTGGCGCACGACAGGCGCGCCGAACTCGCCCCGCATGAGGACAAGCTCGTTCATCACCTTGCCGCCATACTCCTCCGGCACGGACAGCCGGAAGCGAAGCATCGGCTCGAGCATCTTCGTGCCCGTGTTCGCCAGCCCGTTCATGATGCCCATGGGCGTTGCGATCACGAAGTCGAGCGGATGGGTATGCCACACATGGTGCTCGCCCTCGATGAGCGTCACGCGCAGATCCGTGACTTCCCAGCCGCGGAGCCCCTGCTGCAGCGCCTCCGGCACGCGGCGGGCGACCTCGTTCTGGTAGCTATCGAGCAGCCTCTCGTTGCGCACGACCGACTTGTACAGCAGCCCGCTGCCCCGCTCCCCCGGTTCAATCGTAAACCGCAAAATCGCCCAGCACGGCTTCGGCATCGTATACGCGATAAACCCTTCCCCTGCCGCGGCCGGCGTCTCCTTGTATATGACCGATGGCGCGCCGAAGCTGACCGCGAGCTTGAAGCGGCTCATCAGAATGGAGGTTAGCACCTCCATCTGAATCGGCCCCATCACCTTCAAATGCAGCTCCCGCTCATCCTGCAGCCACTGCAAATCCAACAGCGGATCCTCGTCCGCCAGCTCCTGGAATGCCGCAACGACCGCCGGGTATTCCGCCTCATTCTGCCACTGCACCTGTACGGTTAGCAAAGGCACCGCAAGCCGCTTCTCACCCGGCACGCCTTCCGGCGAGCCGATAATATCGCCGATCCGCGCGCGGCTCCAGCCGTAGACCGCCGCGATATCGCCAGCCTTCAGCACGCCGATATCCTCGGTCTTCTGCCCCTGCACGCGGCGGATTTGCGTCACTTTATCCTGCATGTCGCGGCTGTAGTTCAGCACCGTATCGCGATTGCGGATCACTCCGTCGTAGAGTCGGACATAAGCGATTTTACCCATGACGGGGTCCCGTTCCATCTTAAAAATAACGCCGGAAACCGGCGCATCCTCCGAGCCTCCCGGAGCCGGCAAATACGCCAGCACCGCATCCATCAGCTCCTTCACCCCGATGCCCCGGTTGGATGCCCCGAACAGCACCGGAAACAGCGTGCACCGATGCACACCTTCGACGAGCACGCGCTCCAGCTGCGCATCGTCCAGCGGCTGCCCTTCCAAATAAGCTTCTAGCAGCGCCTCATCCTGCTCTGCCGCGGCCTCGAGCAGCATGCGCCGGTAAGGCTCCGCCCAAGGATGCAGAGCCGCCGACCGCTCGGCCAATACCGGCACGCAGCCGTCGAATGCGGCCTCTGCTCCGATCGGGGCCATCACCGGCACCGACTGCCGCGACAGCAGGCGTTGCAGCTGGGCGAGAACCGCGGAAGCATCGGCGCCGACGCGATCCATTTTGTTCACATAGATCAGGGTCGGAATCGACAGGTCGCGCAGCGCCTGCCAAATGACCTCCGTCTGAGCCTGTACGCCTTCCACGGCGGATACAATCAGTACCGCGCCGTCCATGACGCGCAGCGACCGCTCCACCTCGGACAGAAAATCGACGTGCCCCGGCGTATCCACGAGGTTGATCGCGACATCCTTCCATGCAAACCGCGTCACGGCAGCTCGCACGGAAATGCCGCGCTCTCGCTCCACGTCCAGCCAATCCGTGTGCGTCGTTCCCGTATCCACGCTGCCCAGCGCGCGAATATGCCCGCTCTGATAGAGCATTTGCTCGGTCGTCGTCGTTTTGCCCGCATCGACGTGAGCGAATATGCCAACATTACGCATGTGCGCGCTCATAGCTTCCAATCTCCCCCTGATTTAGCTCTTGTCGTCGTAAAAAACATGCTCGGCACGAACAAGCGCGCCTTCCTCAATCGTAAACACGCCGAAGGAATACTGCTTTTGCCTCCGCTTATCTGTCGGTGAGCCCGGGTTAAACATCAGCACCTCGTTGCGCTTTTGAATAACCGGCACATGCGAATGGCCGAAAACGATGACATCCACGCTGCCCGGCCCGAACGATTTGAACGCATTCGTCACCGTATCTTCTCTTTTCCCTGTCCCGATATGCCCATGCACAAGCCCAATCCGTACGCCGCCGATATCGAGCACCTTGAGGTGGCCGAATCTCGCAATGATTTCGTCGCCATCATTGTTCCCCGCCACGCCCTCGGTTGTGGCATAAGCCTGCAGCATGTCCAATACCGAAAACGCCGTCCAATCCCCCGCGTGCAAAATCGCATCCGCATCCCGAAGCTCCTGAATCAGCCGTTCCGGCAGCTTCTTCGCCATCCGCGTCATATGCGTGTCCGATACTACGACCACTTTCATGCCGCCTTCAGCCCCTTACTCCGCGTGCCCGGCAGACCGCCATTTTCCGCGCCGCCCGTCCGTCCGCTATCTATTACCTTCATTATTGTGCAAAAGCACCATGTATTCAACAGTTATCCATTCCAAATGTACAACCTGACATGCACATGCTGTTTCAAACGATGGCCGTTCGTTTACTTGCTATATACAATAAAGTTTTGTCACTCTAGCCTTATCCTATGTTAGATTATATTACAATAGGCTTAGCTTTGCTTGCTTACATCCGGTTGGAAAAAGGAGCGAGTGCGATGTTCAACATTAGGCGTTATTCCACCGCAGACCATGACGACATCTGGCAGCTTCATCTTCTTGCGATCCCGGCAGCGGGCGTAGAGCCGACCCACCAGCATTACCACGATATTTTTCATATTGAAGAGGAGTACTTTAACAACGGCGGCGATTTTCTTATCGGCACCGGGCCGGACGGCCTCGTCGTGGCGATGGGCGGGCTGAAGAAGCTGGACAATGAAGCGGCTGAGATTAAAAGACTGCGCGTCCACCCAAGCTACCAGCAGCGAGGGTACGGCCTGCAGATGCTGACTAGGCTGGAGCGGCGGGCGGCGGAGCTTGGCTTCCGTCATATCTACTTAGATGCCTTAACGAATCAGCTTGGCGCCAAGCGGCTCTTCCTCAATAACGGCTACGCGCACCGCGGAGCCTCCGTAATAGACGGGTTTTGGATCAATGTCTACGAGAAATCGCTCGCCCCGGAAAAATAAATATTAAATTATTCTGCGAAGGCTCAAACCGCTAGGCTCTTCCCTGCGTTACCTCCCTATGAGAACGAATCATTCAAGGAGGAAGATCGATGAGGAAGGCACGACGATTTGGGCTTTTTTTGTTATCTTTAACCGTTTGTTTAGCTGCACTGCTGCCAATGGCAAGCGCCTCGGCAGCCGGAACATCGAGTGCGTCCGTCACGACGGACGCGCAAACGGCCGCTAAGCTCGGCCTGCTGCTCGGTGATGGCAGCGGCGTTTCGGACGCGTATTTGGCTAAGACCTCCACGCGCATGCAAGCCGCGATCATTTCCCTGCGCCTTCAAGGCAAGCTCGCTGAAGCAGAGGCCTATAAAGGCGACGGAAGCAGCTTCAAGGACGCTTCTCTCGTAGGCACGACCAACCGAAAGATTCTCGCCTATCTGCATCATCATGCCGAGCTCGGCTGGAACGGCACGGGCGGCGGCAAATTCGACCCGCTCGCAACCATTACCGCGCAGCAGTTCTATAAAGTGCTGCTGGAGGTACTGGGGTACAAATCCGGCACGGCCTATACTTACAGCGGCACGCTTGCTTTTGCCGCGGGCAAAGGGCTGAAGAACATTGCGGGCGCCTCTGCATTGTCGAACGCCGACATCGCTACGGCGCTGATCGAGGCGCTGAACGCGACCGGCAGCGCGGGCTCCACGCTCTTCGCACAGCTGCAGCAAAGAAAGGTCATCGACGCATCGGCCCAGCTTCCGTCCGGCGAGCGGATCGGCCTCGGCAAGGCGGCCGATGTAGGCACCTATTTAACGGACAGCAAGGGGCGGACGCTGTACTTCTTCACGAAGGACGCCGCCAATCTGGAAGCCTGCCAAGGTCAATGCTTGCAGGCATGGCCGATCTTCTATGCCGACCAACTGCAAATTCCGGCCTCGCTGAACGCGAGCGACTTCGGAGTTTACACCCGTGCCGACGGCACGAAGCAATCGACTTATAAAGGATGGCCGCTCTACTACTTCGTCAAAGACGCCAAGGCCGGCGATGTGCTGGGCGAGAACGTGAACGGCGTCTGGTTCGTCGCTAAATCGGACTATGCCGCCATGCTCGGCACGTCTGTTGAGCTCGGCAACTATTTGACGGACGCGAACGGACGGACTCTGTACTATTTTGACAAGGATACACCGGATCGCAGCGTGTGCGAAGGCCAGTGCCTCGTGAATTGGCCGGCTTACCACGCTGATGGCGACAGCGCGCCGACCGGCGTTGCAAGCGGCGATTTCGGCACCATCACGCGTTCGGACGGCAGCAAGCAATCGACTTATAAAGGCTACCCGCTCTATTATTTCATTAAGGACACCAAGCACGGCGATTTCAACGGTCAAGATGTCAATAAGGTGTGGTATGTCATTAACCCCGCCACGTTCAAAGGCACGACGGCCGCCGCGGCGGTCAAAACCTATCGCGTCGACATCAAGGACTATTCGTTCGGCATCGGTCCGTTAACGGTCGAAGCCGGTTCCAAAATCGTATTCACCAACTACGACGATATGGAGCATAACGCCGTTGCGGCCGACGGCAGCTTCAGCACGCCGATGCTTAAGAAGGGCGAATCGTATACGATCACGGTCAATAAACCGGGTACGTACGATTATTTCTGCGAAGCCCATAAGAAGTTCATGACGGGTCAAATTATAGTGAAATGAGTGAATGCCGATGAGGAAGGTTGCACGGAACAAGCGAAGAGTCGCGATGTCTGCAGGAACGCTGGCCGCTTTGTTCCTGCTGCTTAGTCTAGTACTGGCCGCTTGCGGCAGGAACGACAGCCCGAACACGGCGGATCATGGCAGCCACAATGACATGGCGGTGAACGGGACCGCGAATGAAGGCACTGGCAATGCGGCAGCTGATGGGGCTTCGACCGGCGACGAACCTGCCGCCGATCCTGCTCCGCAAGCGGACGATGGCGCTTCAAGCGGCAATACGCCTGCGACGGATCCTGCTCCGCAAACCGATGACAGCGGCTCAGGCGGCAACGCATCGGCTGCAGATCCATCCGACGCGAAGGCCGGAAATGACGGCAAGCAAAATGCGGAGCCGCCGAAGGATGCCGGAGAGAAGCCGGATGATGCGAAGGCCGAACCGGCCAAAGACACGAAGGCGGATCCACCGCCGGCCCCTAAACCAAAGCCAACTCCGAAGCCGGCGCCTAAGCCGAAGCCCGCTCCTGTCGACACGAAGCCGAAGACGTATGTCGTCGAGATCAAGGAGTTCGCTTTTGCCACGGCCAGCCTCACGATCCGCCCGGGCGATTCGGTCAAATTCATCAACCGCGACACAGTGAAGCACACGGCTACCGCCGATGACGGAAGCAGCTTCGATACGGGTCTCCTCGGCCAAGACGAGGAGAAGACGGTCACCTTTGACAAAGAAGGCGAATTCCCTTACCACTGCGCGCCCCATCCGGCGATGCAGGCCACCATTATCGTCTCTGCCAAGTAGCAGCAATCCGATCCGCACGATTAAGGGTAACCGCCATAAAACGGTTACCCTCTCTGCGTTATTTTGATAAGATTTAGGCATGAAGTCTGTTCTGGAGGCTGAGGTATGCACAATCTTGCCGATCACGAATTGATGCTGCTCATCAAAGCCAAGCAGCACAAGGCGCTTTCCGTCCTGTACGACCGGTACGCGGCGCTTGTGTACTCCTTCGCCCTGAAGGCGCTAAAGGAGGAGCAGTCCGCGCGGGACATCGTCCAATCCGTATTCATGCGGCTGTGGACGACGGAATCGGACTATAACCCGGACAAAGGCCGCTTCACGAGCTGGCTGCTGACCGTGACCCGGAATATGACGACCGACTGGCTGCGCAAGCAGCGGCGCATCAACGCCCAGCTTCTCCCGTATGCGCCGGAGGAGCTGGAGCGCATCCCGGATGCAGCCGTCGCTTCGCCGGAGGAAAGCGCCGAGCGGCAATCGCTCAAGGAACAAATCCGCGGCGCATACCGCCATTTAAGCTCGCAGCAAATCATGCTCCTGGAGCATTTCTATTGGCAGGGCTACAGCTTAAGCGAGCTGGCCGCCGCCTATAACCAGCCGCTCGGCACGGTGAAGAATAGGCTGCATCAAACGCTCAAAATATTACGCAGACATTTGCCGGCGGAAGAGGAGGGAATGTGATGGAGAACAAAAATATGCCGTCCGCATCTCCATGCGAGCTTTGCCTGGAATACGTCTCGGGCGCTTGCACGGAAGAAGAATCGCTCGCTTTCGAGCATCATCTCCCTCACTGCCGCAGCTGCCGGAAGGAGCTGGACGAATTGCGTACCGCCTGGGAGGCGCTTCCGACCGATATCGAGTGGATCGAGCCGCCTCGCGATCTCAAGAAGCAAGTGATGAGCGCGGCGCTGGCCGTGCGGCCGGAAGACAGTAACCAGCACTATACCGCAAGCCGTTTTCCGGAACAGCCGGAGAAGCAGACCAAACGTTTTGGAGGAAAGAAGCTGCTTCCCGCGCTGCTGGCAGCTTCGATTGCGGGCATCGTCCTGATGGCCGCCTGGAATGTGCAGCTGCTGAATAATCAGCAAGCCGCTCCTTTGCCGGTCGAGCAGGCGCTGCAGGTATCCGCAGCCCAGATCACCGAGCTCGTCTCGCTGAAGGCGCAAGGGCCTCTCGCCGGCGAATCCACCGGCGTCGCTTGCATCGTGGACAACGGCAAGAGCCGCCAGTTCGTCGTCTACTTATTCGGCGCGGCGCCGACGAAGGGCGAGGAGGCTTACCAAGTATGGCTGATCAAGGACGGCTTGCGCACAAGCGCCGGCACCTTCCGCGTCGGCGAGGCGGATCGAGGCATTGGTTTACTGGCGATGCCGATGGCGTCGGCGAAACTGGATTTTGACAGCATCGGCATTACGATTGAACCGGATGACCGGGGCGATCAGCCGCGCGGCACAAAGGTATTCGGGTCGGTCTGAGCCGCATCGCCGCGCCGCAGTACGCTGTAATTCCGCCACTCCGGCGGCAAAAGCCGATTATATTGGGGCTGCAGGTAGCGGTCGTCAATCAGCAGCAAGCATCCGCGGTCTTGCTCGGAGCGGATAAGGCGCCCGCCTGCCTGCAGCACTTTATTCATCCCGGGATACAGAAACGCGTATTCGAAGCCGTTTCGCCCGCTGCGGTCGAAGTATGCCTTCATAATGTCGCGCTCCAGCCCGATTTGCGGCAGCCCGACCCCGACCACAACGACGCCCGTCAGCCGGTCTCCGACCAGATCGATCCCCTCGGAGAACATGCCGCCCATCACGGCAAAACCAACCAGCGTATCCTCGGAGCCCCCTTGAAATGCAGACAGAAACGCCTCCCGCTCCTCCTCGGCCATCCCTTGCGTCTGTATGATCGTTCGAACGCCGCCTGCCGGCTCGCCCCCCGTATCCCCATCGCAGCCGACATATATGCAGTACTGCTCATAGGCGTCTTTCATGTAGGCGTACGATGGGAAAAACACCAAATAATTGCCCTTCAGCTCCTTCGTCAGCTTGCCGATGAGCGACGCGATCGGCGCCTTTGTCCGCTCCCGATCCTGGTACCGGGTCGACAGCGGCGCGATCGTCACCTCCAGCTGCTCCGCCGAGAACGGCGACGGAATGACGATCGAATAATCGCCGCCCTCGCCCCCGCTTCCGCCCAGCATATCCATGAAATAGTGAAGCGGCGTCAGCGTCGCCGAGAAAAACACCATCGCCTTATAGGCCTTGCTCATTACGCGCAGCAGATGCGAAGGGTCAAGGCAGAACAGCTTCGTCTGCACGTCACTGCGCACAACTTCCGTATAAGCGATGTACCGCTCATCGAACAACTCCGCGATGCGCACGAAGCTTTGGCAGCGAAAATACAGCTCCAGCAGCTGCGGGTTCCCCCCGCTTCCGCCGCTTCCGCCGCCGCCGGCCAGCAGCTCCCTCTCCGCCGCCGCCGCAAAATGCCCCACCAGCTCCACCAGCGTTTGCGGCAGCTCCTCCGTTACATCCTGACGCGATTCGCCGATCGATTTGCGCTGCGCGATGTAATAATCGTTGACCGCCTTCGCCGCCTTATGGATCTCGGCGGAAACGCCTTTGAACGCGCGCTGCGCCTCTAGAAAATCCGCTTTGTTCAACTCGCTCGAATACATTTCCCGCGCCCTGTCGACCAGGTTATGCGCCTCGTCAACAAGCACGGCCGTCCGCCGCTTCTGCTCCTCGAATAGCCGCTTCAAGCTGACGCGAGGATCGAACACGTAGTTGTAGTCGCCGATCATCGCATCCGCCCCGTAAGCCGCATCGAGCGAGAACTCGAACGGACAGACGCGGTGCTTGCGCGCATACCGCTCCACCACCTCGCGCGTGATCAACGTCTCATTCGAGCGCAGGTCCAGCAGCGCCTCGTTAATCCGGTCGTAATGCCCGTCAGCGAAGGGACAATGCTCCTTCGTGCAGCGGACTTCCTCCTGAAAGCAGATCTTCTCTTTAGCCGTCATCGTTACGACTTGAATATGCAGCCCCTTGGCCTGCAGCAAGGCAAAGGCCTCCTCCGCCGCGGTGCGCGTAATCGTCTTCGCCGTCAAATACACGAAACGCTGCAGCACTCCTTCACCGATCGCCTTAACGGATGGAAAGATCGTCGAGATCGTTTTGCCGATGCCCGTGGGAGCCTTGGCAAACAGCTTATGCCCGCCGGCTATGGACTGATAGACCGCCCCCGCCAGCTTCCGCTGTCCTTCCCGGTAAGATGAGAAAGGAAACGCCAGCTCCTTAATGCTCCGGTCCCGCAGCGCTTCATGCCGAATTTGCTGCGCGGCGCAAGCGTAGTAGCAGCTGACCATCTCCTGGACGAATCGCGCCAGCTCCGCTAGCGTCATTGTCTGCCGGAAACGGCGCTCTTCTTCGCTCTCCACCTGCACATAGGTAAGCTGCACAGCCAGCTCTTCAAGCCCCCGGTCCTTGGCGATCATGTAGGCGTAGCTCTTAGCCTGCGCCCAGTGCACGGGATACGTATGCCCGATTTCCTCCGGCAGCCGCCCCGCGGTGGACTTGATCTCGTCAATGACAATAAGCCCGTCCTCATCATCCGCGGCGAGCAATCCGTCGCAGCGTCCGTCGATGACAAAGAGAAGTCCTTCCATCGCAATCTCCGCGCTGACGTACACTTCCTTCTCGTCCAGCTCGCCGTACTGCTTCTGAATGCGCTGATGTGCCTTCGTTCCCTCGGTCATCGAGCAGACCGCATGAAACCCCGATTCGATATCGCCGCCCCGGTAGGCGTATTCCACCAAAGCGCGCACCGACAGCTCCACTCTTTCCCGCATGGCATCTCCCTCAAGCCGTATTAGAACATTTGTTCCTCCATTGTACCACAGATCATGTGCGGGCAGACAAAAAACAGCCCTTAACGAAAATTCGTTAAGGGCTGTTTATGGCTCGTTATAAAACTACAGTTTTACAACGTTTTCTGCTTGTGGTCCACGGTTGCCTTGAACAACGTTGAACTCAACGCGTTGGCCTTCGTCAAGCGTTTTGAAGCCTTCACCTACGATTGCGGAGAAGTGTACGAATACATCGTTGCCGCCTTCAACTTCGATGAAGCCGAAACCTTTCTCTGCGTTAAACCATTTAACTGTTCCTGTTTGCATTAGGAATTACCTCCAAAATTAAATTAACATGTACTTTTTTCTTCGTTTTTGCGAAATAAAAAAATCACACATTGAAAAAGGTACCATCTCGCACAAATGACAACCCTTTTCAATATGTGAATTCAGGTTCGTTCTTTTATGACTAAGATCATATTAGCATAACCATATGTGAAAAGCAATGTGGTACCATTTGTTAGCGAGTATGTCTAATTCAATTGTGATCCGGCCGCAAAGCGCAAGCAAGTAAGATGCTTGCCCTTTGCTATTATGACCGGCCGCTGCCGCTTCCATACGCGAATGGACAAAAAAATTCAGGATCCGACATAACGATCATACAACGATTGGGCCCGCGCCCGATCTTCCGTTCCCTGCACGAGCACGCGACCGTCGGCAAACAGGACAAGCCGCTCTCCCTCCGGGAGCGCTGCCTTCAGAAGATACGGATTGCGCTGCACGTCGCAGGCAGGCGCAAGCTTCGCGCTCATCTGCTCCAGATCAAGCGGTTTCTTTCCGTTGATTTGCACCGTTTCTCTGCCGCACAGCGTCACGGCTCCGCCGTCGCCCGCCGCATGCAGCGACGGGTACTCCCGCAAACCGCAGGTCGGACAGTCCGGTCTTGGCGGCGGCAGCTTCAAATCCATGCTCTGATACTGCCAGATCTCAAGCGAGAGCAGCCCTTTCCGCTGCGCCCCCTCTGCGCCTACGATAAATTTCAGCGCCTCCACCGCTTGAAACGAAGCGATGATATCAACGATTGGCGATATGACGCCTACTGTATCGCAAGTGTCTCCGCCGCTGTCGCCGGCGCCCAGCAGGCACCGGAGGCAAGACGTCTTGCCGGGTATGAATACGGCTGTCATGCCGTGCGAGCTTACGGCGCCGCCATAGATGAACGGAATGCCCCGCTTGAAGCACACGTCGTTCAGCAGCAGCCGCGTCTGGAAATTGTCCGTCCCGTCCAGCACGAGATCGACGCCATCCAGCAGCTCCTCCGCATTCTCCGCTGTCACATGCGAGACGATCGCCTCAACGAAGACGTCGCCGTTAATGCGCGCGAGCTTCCGCTGGGCGGCGACGGCTTTGGGTCTAGCCTGCCGGGCATCGTCTTCGTCGTACAGCATCTGACGCTGCAAATTGCTCCGCTCCACATAGTCGCGGTCGATAATCCGCAGCGTGCCAACGCCCGCTCTGGCCATATGGTTCGCGATGACGGTGCCGAGCGCGCCCATCCCGACGACGGCAACCGTTGCCGCTTCAAGCTTCTGCTGGCCGCTCCTGCCGATCGGCGGGAACAGCATTTGCCTGGAATAGCGCTCTCTCTGCCGGTCCGGGTCCATAGAAGCACCTGCGGACCTTCTGCCGTCCTCCTCCACGAGACCGTCGAAACACTCTAGCTCCGCAGACGGCTGATCCTCATCATGGGCTGGCGGCGACGGATATTGTTCATCAAAAACGCTCACGCACAATCGTACTCCTCTCCGGGCAAGTCGAGCCGCCCTCTCTAGTGAGGGCAGCTCCATAAATGGTTCCGGTTATCCGCCGGAGACAGCCTGCAGCACGCGCAGCTTATCCCCTGCGGCCAGCGGAATATCCAGCTTCTCCAGCCAAGCAATATTGTCGTCGTTATAGTAAAGCAGCACATGCTTGCGCACCTCGCCTTGCTCCGTGTACAAATGCACCCTCAACAGCGGATACTCCTGCACGAGCAGCTGCAGCGCTTCTTGAAGCGTCCGTGCTTCCAGCTCGAATTTCGTCTTGCCCTTCGTACAATCGCTGAGCAGAAGCGGCACAGATACTTGAATACGCACGCGCATTACTCCTCTATGATCCAAGGTTTGACGGTCAAAATACGGGAAAACTGCCCCGGCAGCCTGTCCCACGTCACGCCGCGGTCAAGCGAGCAGTAGATCTCGCCCGATGTTGTGCCGAAATAGAGGCCGTATGGGTCGAGCGAATCGACAGCCATCGCGTCGCGAAGCACGCTGACATGGCGCTCCTCGTCCGGCATGACATCGCCGATCGGCTCCCAGCGGCTTTCTCCCGGCCGCATGCCGTAAACCAGCATCCTGCCGCCTTTCATCGAACGCTGCTCGCTGCTCTCCAGCGGCACGAGGAACAGATCGCCCGTCGGCGAAACGCTGATCGGGAAGCCGAATGGCGCGTCATCGCCTTTCAAGGTCAAGCCTTCCTCGATCGGGAACCAATTGTCTCCGCCGTCCGTCGTTTTGAACACGCCGCCATGCTCCTGCATGTAGAGGGTGTTCGGGTCAACCGGGTTGATAACCATCTTATGAATGCAGTAGCCGATCTCGTCTTCCGGCTGCCCTGTCGGCACGCGCCCCAGCCCTTTATTGCACGCCTTCCACGTTTCGCCGCCGTCCTCGCTCCGGAAGACGCCGACTGCCGACATGGCGACCCACATGCGCTGTTTATTGTCCGGATCGATGATAATCGTATGCAGGCACATGCCGCCTGCGCCAGGGTACCAATTCGGCCGCGTCGGATGCGACGTCAAGCCCTTCATCTCGCGCCAATTCTCGCCTCGGTCATAACTGACGAACAAGCCCGCTTCCTCGGCCCCGGCGTACAGCGTATCCGGCTCCGATGCCGGACCGGGTACGAGCTGCCAGATCCGGTTCAAGGCGAATCCGCTTTCCTGGGAATAGGACGGGCCGTTCTCGATTTGCCTCCAGCTCTCGCCCATATCATCCGATACGCGTATGGATGCGCCGTAAGCGGCATGCGAAGTGCCTGCATAAATCCGGTTGCCGTGCCTGCTGTCGCCTAGCACGCTATACGCTTCCCAGCCCGGCAAGAATGGACCGCTTAGCTTCCATTCCTTCCTCTCCAGGTTCGAGGTATATTGAAATACCCCTTTATTCGTTCCGATCAACAAAACAACCCGTTTTCCCATTTAAGTGAATTCCTCCTTGGCTAATATGGCTGAATCCTTCTCCATATTCTTCGCCTAAATGGTAACGAATTCCTGCCGATACCCGAACGGATGCTCGCATTTTATTTTATCCCGAGCGCCTGCAGCTCCTGATCGACCCGCTGCTTCAGCGCCTTCTTCGCGGTATCCTCCAGGAAAGCTGCATTCACGCCGTTGCGGATTATCGCCCCCAGCTCCGCATCCGTAAAATCAAACTTCTCCGACACAATGCGGTACTCGCGCGTAATGTCGGTGCCCGAAACGCCGGGATTGTCGGTATTGAGCGTTATGACGAGCCCTTGATCATAGTAGTCGCGAATCGGATACACGTCCCAGTCCGCCACCGCCTTCGTCTGAATGTTGCTGACCGGGCACATTTCCAGCGGAATGCGCTGCTCCAGCATCATCTGCAGAATAGCCGGATTTTCCCGCAGTCTGACGCCATGCCCGATCCGGGAGGCGCCGAGATGCTTCACGGCAACGTAGACGTTCTCTGCCCCGGCCGCTTCGCCGGCATGAATCGTGACAGGCAGCGACCGCTTATGAGCAAGCGCGAATACCTCGCGGAACAGCTCCGGAGGAAAGGAAGCCTCGTCCCCCGCCAAATCGACGGCAACCAGGCCGCGACCCTCGTACTTCGCGGCGGCCTCGATCACCTCGAGATTGTCCTCGCGTTCGTGGTGGCGCATGCAAATGGCGATGGCGCGGCCCACGATATCGTGTTCCTTCTCCGCCCGCTTGATGCCCTCGATAACATGATGAATCGCCTGTTCCGGGTGAAGCCAGTGCCGCGTATGCAGCTGAGGCGCAAACCGCACCTCAATATAGCGGCAGTTGTGCGCGGCGGCCCGCGCCAGCGTCTCGTATGCAACGCGCTCAAGCGCCGCGCCTGACTGAAGGAAGCGCGTCGTGAAGTCAAACTTGCTTAAGTATTCCACCAAGCTGCGGCATTCTTCATCCACCTGCATATAGGGGACCAAGCCTGCAGCATCGCGAGCCGGCAGCTCTATCCCCTCGGCCGCCGCAATCTCAAGGGCGGTCTCCGGACTTAAGCTTCCGTCCAGATGAACATGTAGGTCCACCTTCGGCAACAGATGCCATTTGTTCTTCATCCGAAACTTCCTTTCGTTATGTATTGTTTCGCTAGTGTAGCCAATTGGAAAGGTTTTGATAAGAAGATAGCCTATTATATCGGACATTGGAGGATTCTGTCGATTGGTGACGAACTACATTACCAAGCGAACTGGGTATAATTTCCCGGTTCCGCTTGGAAGGAGTTTGTGTACCTTGGATAGCTTTAATGACGATATGCAATTGCGGTACGCGACTCCTCGAAGAACATGGTTCCTCCTTCTGCTGATCACGATTGCGCTTGGCAGCTGCTTCTGGTTGATCATGGGCGCCTACGGCCGCTGGCTGCATAAAGAAGTTTATCATGACGCCTCTCACGAGCTTGCCGCAAATGCTTCTTCGCTGACGCTTGCGCTTGAGCGCAAGCTGCTATTGGCGGACGGTCTGAAGGCGTTTGTCGATACATCGCTGATGGATGGCGGATCGCTTGACCAGCAGCATTTTGAGAGATTTTCGGAGAACTTTATCGGGAGCATTCGCTGCATTCGCAACTTATCGGTCTACCCGGGCGGCGTGGCGAAATTCGTGTACCCGCTTCAGAGCAACAAGAGCATCCTCGGGCTTGATCTCTTTGCTGATCCGGACCCCGGCATCCGGGACAATGCGGTCCGGACGAAGGAACTTCGTACGAAGACGATCGTCGGCCCCTTCGAACTGACGCAAGGCGGGCTTGGCATGCTGTCGAGGCAATCGATCTTCGTTGACGGGCAGTTCTGGGGCTTCGTCTCTATCGTGCTGGATGTGCCGCCGATCCTGGAGGAAGCCGGCCTGACGAGGGCCAATAAGGGCATCGACCTGGCCGTGAAAGCGAACGGAAACGTGATTTTCGGAGATCCGCATCTCTTTGACCGTTCTCCGCTCCTCGATAAAGTGGTTTTCGTCGAAGGCAGCTGGGAAATCGCCGCTCTGCCAAACAAATCGAAGCTCGACGCGGCCGATACGAAGATGCAGATCATTCAGCTGATCTGTCTCCTAGGGCTCGTTCTGCTCGTCTATCTTATCTATATTCAGCTGACGCAGAAACATAAGCTGAAGGTGATGGTCCGGGAGCGCACCAATAACCTGACATTAGCCAACCAGCAGCTGGAGGCGACGTACGAGGAGTTGATCGCAACCGAGGATGAGCTTCGGACGCAGTACCGCTTGCTGGTGGGCACCGAGCAGACGCTCAGACAGGTGGCCTACCGCGACGCGGTGACGGGACTGGGCAACCGGGTATTCTTTCAGGAACGGCTGGAAGAGACAATCCTGTCATCCAAAAGCAAAAACCGCCGCTTCGCCCTGCTCTTCATCGATCTGGATCAATTCAAGCTCATCAACGATACGCTCGGCCATTCATACGGCGACCTGCTGCTCATGAAAGTCGGCCAGCGGCTGTCGATGCTGCTGACGTGCGGCGAATCGCTCTCGCGGATCGGCGGGGACGAATTTACGATCATCATGCCGGTGATGAAGGACTTAGCGCACGTGCAGCATACGGCGCAGCAAGTCATGAACCTGTTTCAGCAGCCGTTCATCCTTCAGCAGATCGAGTACTACGTCACCGCAAGCATCGGCGTGACCATCTTCCCGGATCACAGCGACGGGGCCGAGCAGCTGATGAAGTATGCCGATGCGGCGATGTATCGCGCGAAGGATGAGGGCAAGAACAATTACCGGATCTACGACGATACGCTCAACGTGGATGCGGAAGAGAAGATTTATATCAAAAACAGCTTAAGGCGCGCGCTCGACAACGACGAGTTCGACATCTACTATCAGCCTCAAGTGGAAATCAAGAGCCGGGAAATCATCGGTCTGGAAGCGCTCATCCGGTGGAACCATCCGAAGCGAGGGCCCATTCCCCCTTCCGTCTTTATCCCGATCGCGGAAGAATGCGGCCTGATCGAGCCGATCGGGGAATGGGTGCTGCGAACCGTCTGCAAACAGAGCAGAGCCTGGCAGGACGCCGGTGCCGACCCGATCCGGGTCGCGGTCAATCTATCCGCCCGCCAATTCAAGCAGCGGGGCAAGCTGACGGAGATGATCAAGACGATTCTGGCCGAAACGGGACTGGACCCGGCCTATCTGGAGCTGGAGATTACCGAGAACCTCGCCATGCAGGACGAGAACGCGGAAACGCTCCAGGAGCTGCGCAATCTGCAGATTACGATTTCGATCGACGACTTCGGGACCCATTACTCCTCGCTCAGCTACTTGAAACGGCTGCCGATCGACAAAATCAAAATCGACCGCTCTTTCGTAGGCGGCATCTCGAAGGAGCCCAAGGATGAGGCTATCATTCAGGCTATTCTGCTGTTAGCCAGCCACTTGGGATTGACCATCATAGCGGAGGGCGTCGAAACGAAAGATCAGCTGGCTTTCCTGCAGCATAATCATTGTCACGATATTCAAGGCTACCTGTATTACCCGCCTCAGAAGGCGGATTCGATTCCTCGCATCCTAAGCAACCATTCACCGGAGTATGAATTGGCAGCAGAAAAGGGCTGACTCCCCAAGGGGTCAGCCCTTCTTCATGCTAGAGCACGAGCGCAGGAGCGCATACAAACTCCACCCGGTTGCGGTCTAAGCGCGAATTAGGCGGCATGCGGCGCAATCGCGCGTTAAAGCTTCTCCAACAGCTCGATCAGCTCCCAGCTGACAAACTGGTCCTCCCACGCGATATGGCATAATCCGCCCTCGATTTCCATAATCGTCCCTCTCGTACCGTCCAGCAAGAACACGACATAATCCCCGACCTCGAACATCGTTATCACCCCAGTCTGAAAACGATTCCGTGACCACCTTTCGGATATTCCCATTTGATGTTCTGATGCGGACAGCCGATCCGGCAGCTTCCGCACTCATGGCAGCCTTCGTAGCCGACATGCATGCGGATATCCTCCCACTTGTACACCTCGGCCGGACAGAAGATGGTGCATAATTTGTCCGGGCAGCTCGACATGCACACCTCTGCGTCAAGGACGGTCAAATGCGACTTCGTGTCGGCATTGAACCGCAGGAGATATTGCTTCTCCTCGATGGACTGGCCTTTTGGCAACTCGCTCATTTACTTCATCACCTTCCAAGCCCGGTACATATCCCGCGCGATTTTCACCTTCTCCTTGGCTGAGCCGATATCCCGCCAGATCTTCTTCTGTTTCTCCCGTTTCGAGGTTCCGTCCACGGTGAACATTTGGCTTGCGGCGCGGTTCATCATCGGGATGTATTGTTCGAAGTATTGCGGGAATTTGTCAAAGTGATGCGTGGAATCCTTGTACTTCTTCAAATCCTCCCCGACAAAGCTGCCCATCAGCTCCTTCCGGTAACGGTCCAGGAACGCCTCCGAGAAATCGCCCGCCTGCTTCGCGAGCACGATCGTTTCCGCGGCCAGCCGTCCCGACGTCATCGCCATATTCGAGCCTTCGCGATGGATCGCATTGACGAGCTGCGCCGCGTCGCCCACGACTAGCACGCCGTCGCCGACCACCTTCGGCATGGAATGGTAGCCGCCTTCCGGAATCAAATGCGCGAGATATTCCTGCGACTCCGCGCCTTGGACAAACGGGCGGATCATCGGGTGGTTCTTCACGTAATCAAGCAGATGGTGCGGCTTCAGCTTATGCTTGATCATGCCCGAGAGCAGCGTGCCGACGCCGAGGCTCAGCGTATCCTTGTTGGTATAGAGGAAGCCGGTGCCGAGGATGCCTTTGGTCGCGTCGCCGAACAGCTCGATCGTGCAGCCTTGGCCTTCCTCCAAGTTGAAGCGATCCTCGATCACCTTCTTATCCAGCTTCAATATTTCCATCGTCGCCAGCGCCACTTCGTCGGGCTTGAACTCTCTGTGGAAGCCGAGCGACTTGGCGAGCAGCGAGTTGACTCCGTCGGCAAGCACGACGACGTCGGCGTAGAGCTGGCCGTCCGGGCGGTCGGTCTGCACGCCCACCACCTTGCCGTTCTCCACGATGCAGGAGAGCGCGACCGTTTCGTTGATCAGCAGCGCGCCCTGCTCCACCGCCTTGCCCGCAAACCACTGGTCGAACTTGGCCCGCAGGACGGTGAAGTTGTTATAAGGCTCGCGCGCCCATTCCAGTCCCTTGTAGCCGAACGTAAGCGCCGATTCTTTATCCATCATCATGAAGCGCTGCTCCACGATCGGGCGCTCGAGCGGCGCTTCCTTGTAGAACTCGGGAATGACATCCTCCATCATCTGCCGGTACAGCACGCCGCCCATGACGTTTTTGGAGCCTGGATACTCCCCTCTCTCCAGCAGCAGCACGTTCACGCCGGCCTTCGCAAGCTCGTAAGCGCAGGCAATGCCGGCCGGTCCCGCGCCTACGACGATACAATCAAACTTTTCGGGCATATGAACTCTCCTTCCCAAGCGCATGCTTGAACTGCTCGATGAGCATCGGCACGATTTCGAAGGCATCGCCAACGATGCCGTAGTGGCAGGATTGGAAGATGAGCGCGCCAGGGTCTTTATTGATCGCAATAATCAGGCCGGAGTTTTGCATGCCAACGATATGCTGAATGGCGCCGGAGATGCCGATGGCAAAATAAATCTTCGGCGTCACCGTCACGCCCGTCTGGCCGACCTGGTGATGATGGCCGATCCAGCCGGCCTCGACCACGTCGCGGCTTGCGCCTACGGCGGCGCCGATCACATCCGCAAACTCATGGATGAGCTGAAAGCCGGCCGGGCTGCCGAGCCCCTTGCCGCCGGCGACGATAATGTCCGCCTCGTCGATGCGCACGCGTTGCACCGTTTGGCGCACGATCTCGAGCACCTTCGTCCGGACATCCTCCTCGCGCAGCTCGATGGACTCCCGGGTGATCGTCCCGATGCGGGACGCGTCGCGCGGAAGCGCCCGCACGACCTTCGGCCTTACCGTGGCCATTTGCGGCCGGTATTTCTTGCATAGGATCGTCGCCATGATGTTGCCGCCGAAGGCGGGCCGGCTTGCGAGCAGGAGACCTGTGTCCTCTTCCACGTCCAGCTGCGTAGTATCAGCGGTGAGGCCTGTCGGGAGGTCCGTGGCGACGGCGCTTGCCAAATCCTTGCCCGTCGACGTTGCGCCATAGAGGATAATCTCGGGCTTGTATTTCTCCGTGCAGGCGAGCAGCGCCCGCATGTACGTTTCGGTACGGTAATGCTTGAAAATCGGCGCGTCATAGACGTAAACCTGATCCGCACCGTAATAGATGGCTTCCTCTGCAAGCGCGCTCACCCCATCGCCAATAAGTACGCCGGCCAGCTCCGTCTTCCGTTTGTCGGCCAACTGCCTTCCCGCGCCCAGCAGTTCCTTCGCCACGGGTACGATCGCCCCGTCCTTCACTTCCATGAACACCCACACGCCGCGGTAATCCTCGAAGCTCATGACGTCGATTCCCCCTTCACTTGGAACAGCTCCTTCTTCTCCAACATGATGCCAAGCAGCTGGCTGACCTGATCCGCCGCCTTGCCATCCAGCATTTGCCCGCCCTGAGGCTTCTGCGGCGCCCACACCGACGATACGATGGTCGGCGACCCTTTCAAGCCCAGCTGCGCTTTGTCGACATCCTCCAAATCGTTGACGGACCATATATGCGGGTTATACCGGGCTGCTCTTAACATGTTAGGCATCGTCGAATAAGGCACCTCGTTAATATCCTTCTCGACGGAGAACAGGCACGGCATCGTCGAGGAAACGACCTCATAGCCGTCCTCCAGCTTGCGGTGAAGAATCGCGATGCCCTTCTCCTTGTCGATCTCCACAATCTTCTTCACCGAGGTAAGCGGCGGAATGTCCAGCCGCCGCGCGATGCCCGGACCTACTTGGCCGGTATCGCCGTCGATCGTCATTTTGCCGCAGATAATCAGGTCGATCGGTCTCTCCTTGGCGATTTTGTTAAGCGCTTTCGTTAAGGCGTAGCTAGTGGCGAGCGTATCCGCTCCGGCGAATGCGCGGTCCGAAATCATATACCCCTCGTCTGCGCCGATCTCGATGCATTTGCGAATCGCTTTGACAGCCGGCGGCGGCCCCATCGTAAGGACCGAAACGGTTCCGCCGTAGCGCTGCTTCAGCCGAACCGCTTCCTCCACCGCGTGCGCGTCGTATGGATTCAGAATCGCCGGCGCGCTGGCACGATCCATCGTATTGGTTTTGGGGTTCATCTTGATGATTTTCGTATCCGGCACTTGCTTAATGCAGGCGACAATATGCAGCATCACTTCAGCACCTCTCGTCTAAATACTAAAATTATATAGATGCATGACCCAGAAAATGCCTGCCCACAACAAAAGCTTGAACAAATAGTTGTTCAAGCCTTGTAAAATCTTGACCAAAATACCCAGTCGCGCAAATTCAACGTGACATAAGCTATTGATGTGCATGGATCTCTTCTGCGACCTTCTTGTGGGGGTCTTCTTTTTTTTTTTATAAAGCTGTCCATCAACGCGACAATACCCCGCATGTCCGCAGTTCCGCGAGGGTTACTTAGGCGCATACATGGTTTTGACATGGTGAACGTTGATTAATTTATTGCTTCCGTTCGCATCGATGAAATCGATAATCCCGCTGTTCACCTTCTTGATCACGCCAAGTTTAGCGGTTTGGCCGCCTACATCCATCACCACCATGTTGCCTTCTTCTTTTTTACATAAATCCTCGAAGCTTCCGGCACCGACCGGAGCAAGGGGCTTCATCGACATTTTGTCCACGCTTCTTGCATAGGGGATATGGGATGTCGGATAAGGAATGAGCCATTTCATGTGGCGCGTGGAGACGTAAACCGCATTATAGATCGGTGAATGAATGACGAGGAAATCGTTCATGATGCCGTGCAAATAGCCATGGATCGGTTTGCTGCCGCTGACGTAGATTTCGACGAACAATCCTTTCGCTTCCTGCAGCACCGATGAAAGCGTGATTGGATCCGTATGCAAGAGTACGGAAGGCTCATCGGTCCCGCCAATGGAATCGTCGCTGCCAACCGCGTCAGGCTTTAAGCTGTACACGTGCGCGGTCGGAATATACAAGTACCTGTCTTGGTGATACAGAACGAGAATATCCGGACCGACATCGACCAACTTACCCGGTAGCAGCTGTTTGCCGGTCACCTCCACGATCATATTTTCCGCAAGATAGGGTAACAATTCGTTCAAGCCAGTCCCTCCTTTTTTGTTTGCTGCATAATCAAAAAATCCAGTACACCCAGTACGTGAGCATAACAAGCGTTGCTAACACCGTCACCGGAATGACGATGATCGTGACTTTCAAATACTCGCCCCAGTTGAGTTTCACGCCCCCTTTTCGAATGATGTGCATCCACATGATGGTGGCCAGCGTGCCGATCGGAAGCAGAAGCGAGCCGATGTCGCTGCCAATGACGCTTGCCAGGTAGGAGACTTTCAGCGTAAGCGGATCGAGTCCCATATTCGTTAGCGTCAATGTACCGATCATCAAGGCCGGATGATTGTTGAACAGGTTGGACATGATGGTCATCAAGGCGCCCATTAGAACGCTTGCATGCAATAGGCTGCCGGAGATGAGCGGCTGTAAATAGTGGATGAGCAATTCGGTCAAGCCGATATTTTTCAACCCGTAAATAATGACGTACATACCGAAAGCAAAGATCAGAATATACCACGGCGTTTTCTTGACCATGTCGAGCGGCGGTATTTTCAAGTAGATCCAGCGCCATCCGAGCAGAGCGGCCGAGCCGATCACCGCCATGAGCGACACCGGGAAATGAATATAGGATGCGACGAACAGGCTAACGCGCACGCAGAAGATGAAGATGAGCACGTTCCGCATGAACTTGCCGCGGTTCTCCGTGTTCAGCACACCGCCTTTGAGCGGATGGCCTCCCGGCGGGAAATGCCATTTCTTGACGGCGGGCAGCTTCTTCGGGAGCGTCCGGTAGAACATGGCGAACAGCAGCACCGTAAGCAGCAAGAGCCCCAGGAAGGAAGGTACGAACATCATCGCTGTTTGCATGTAGAGATCCATATCAACGATTTTCAGTGCGATCAGATTGACGATGTTGCTGACGCCGATAGGGGCGCTGGAGGCGGTGGCGATCAGTGCGCCGGAGAGGAGATACGGAATTTTCTGGCGGTTCTTGAGCCCCATGTTCTTGAGAAGCATAAGCAGGATCGGTGTCGTGATCAAAATGCTGCCGTCGTTGTTGACGAAGAGCGTCATCAGAAAACAGAACAGGTTTGTCAGCCAAAACAGACGAATGCCGGAGCCGCGAGCCGTTCGGGTTAAGATTTCGGCCGCCCAGTTGAAGAAGCCGAAGCTCTCGAGCACGATCGCCATTACGATGGTCGCCATGATCGTAATGGCGGCGCCGCCGATTGTTTCCGTGATGGCTCCGAGATCGGCGAACGTCACGGTGCCGGTCAGGAACACGATAAAGGCGCCGACCGTTGCCGGGTAGGCTTCATTGATGTTAGGACGCCACAGGATGAAGCCGATGGTAAGCAAGAAGGTGCACACTGTAATCAAAGCCATTAAGTCGTGCATGTTGTGCATGTCTTTACCTCTCTTCAGATGTTCATATCTCTAGTCTTTTGTCTCCTTTCAACACCGAATCGCAACGCTTGCTGCCGTGCTTATTTTCATAGATTCCTCTTTCTCACGCCCCTTTCTATCCGTGATCTACTGTATTTATATGTACAAGACAGATGGCTCGTACTGGACAATACCCCCAACTCTATGAAAACCATCATCTATCAACGCTTGATAGATACCCCGGAATGACGGATGCCGGGTCGAGATCATTGCCTATCGCCCAGATTCGATAAAGTCGGCATAAAAAATAGGACTGAGCAGATTCATGCCTGCCCAGTCCCATCTGTTTACTTCATGAAGCCCACGTATTGCAGCCAACGCTTCAACACGACAGCAGCTTCCGCACGAGTCGCTCTCGCCTTCGGCAAGAATGCGCCTTCCTTGTTGCCTTGCAGAATGCCTGCTCCAGTCGCTTGTGCGACCGCAGCCTGTGCCCAGTTTGCGATGCTTCCCTTGTCCGTAAACGAAAGCTTCGTCGATGAACCAGATGCTTTGCCCGCGAATTTTAGCGCGCCGGCCAGCATAACCGCCATCTCTTCTCGCATAATCGTAGCGTTCGGCGCGAAGCTACCGAAGTGCCTTTAACAACAACCCCGAAGCGATCATTTCAATTTATTTTTTCGTGCAGTCTTCACCGATACGATATTGGATACACCCGCGTTCGGCCCGCCCGATACGACGATTCTGAACTTATACGCCGTACCTGCCGTTAATCCCGTTACCGTTGCTGCGGCGGCGTCGGCAGCCAGCCCATCCTTCACCTCGGATTTCGTCCAAGTCGCGCCATTATCGGTCGATTGTTCAATCGCAAGCTCCCATGCTTCCGATGCAGCGCTCCATTGGAACTCAGCTTCTTTCTCGGTAACGGATTTGTTCGTGAAATCGCTGATTGGCGTCACTGGTGTCGTCACATCCACGATATTGGAAATGCCCGCGTTCGGCCCGCCTGTTACAACGATTCTGAATTTATAGGCTGTACCTGCTTTCAAGCCTTGTACCTTTGCTGTCGTTGCGTCCAGCGCAAGCGGTTTTACCGTCTCCGCCACCTTCCAAGTAGCGCCGTCATCGCTAGACTGGTCGATGGAGATCGCCTCCGCGCCTTCTGCAGCACTCCATTTGAATTTAGCTTCATGCTCGTTGAACGATTTATTCATAAGGTCGCTGATCGGTGCAGTATCTGCCAATTCATCGACGAAATCCTGCACGCCTTTACCGCCGACTGTCTCTTGCGGCGTTCCCGTAGCCTCGAAGTCTGCCTTCAGGAAGTTCTTGACGATAAAAGCCATGTCCTTCTCGTCAACGAGCCCATCCTGGTTCAAATCTTCCGCCGGGAAATTCGTGTCGGAGCGCTTATAGGCTTGAGCGGCCACCCGCTGCGCATCCAGAATATCGATCCTATGATCGCCGTTCACATCGCCGGCAAGGTTGAGGGCTTGAGCTAACATAGCATTCTCCCCAACACGTTCATCAAACATCGTTTTACCGATTTTCATAGAGACTTGGCTAGTCAAATGCCCTGGAATTTCAATGGTGAATTCCGTCTCGGTTTCGCTGAGCGGGAGATTATTGAAAAAGACCCTGCCATTTCGCTCAATAGTCCCCTCATACGCAGTACCATCTAAGTTCGCGGTCACTTTAGCTCCCATTTTGCCGTAGTCTTTGGAATAATCCAGATTGCCAAAATCACCGTCGAAGGTCATGAAGGCTTCAGGCCACAATGACCCTTCTACATTGGAATGCTTAGCTGCCACTTTGTAGCTGTCGACTTGATTGAAAAGAGGAATTTCCACAGCAGCTTCCTCTCCGGCTTTCGTATAGAAAAACTTCTCGATGTTCTGTTCGATATTCATCTTATCGAGACCGGTGTACAACCTGTCATCAATCAATTTGAACGTCACATCAACGAAGGGCATGTCTCCGTCGAATCCGGCGAAGTTATCGCCGACTACGGAGGCACCGACGTTCACTACGTTCTTGGAAGACCAAACCGGGTCCTCGTGAATGACCGGTTCATCCAGTTTAACGGTTACGCCTGCTTCGTCTGCTTTTGCCTGGAATGCATCGTTTACTTTCACATTTACAAATTCAAGTTCTCTGTAGTAGCTCACATCGTATGTGCCTGCGATCAAATCCTCAACATTATGAAGGTTGAGCGTCATGGTGACTTCATCGTTTAAATACAATTTGTCCTTATCATACTCTGGAACAACATAAGGGGAGCCCGCTTTGATAAATCCGTAATGCTGGAAATCCGCGACCAGGTAACCGTTCGTCGCCAAATCGATCGGGAATAGCGCCAGCGTAAGCGGCTTGTCCTTTTTCGTTTCCGGATCGATCAAATCTTCGCGCGTGACGCCGAACTTCACATCGCCATTGTCCTCGACTTTGAACTCGCCGTCGGGGTAGATATTCTGGTTCTGGTAATAGAACAGACGGTTAGCGGCTTGCGTGATGCCAAGCGGCGCCAGCTTTGCCGTCCCCTCGTCGCTCAGGTTAGCATGAATCCAAATCGCATCGTGGCTCGTGCCTTGCAATTCTTCCGTCGTAAACATCGAATCGTCGACTTCATACACGCCTGGCGCATAATCATTGAACGTCAGCGTAGGGCGCTTATTATCGATAATAAACATTTGTTCCTTCGTGTAGGTGCGGCCCTCTGCATCCTTCGCAATTAGACGAAGCTTATATTCGCCTTCGTTTAATAGCTCATATTGCGTCGAAATCCGATTGTCCGCTGGATCGCCGATATACGGGAGTATATGCTCGCCCACTTGAATCCAAAGCTCTTCATCGACCGGGGCATCCGTTGCATCACGGGGTTGTGCAGCGAAGCTTCCGATCGGATTTCCGTCTTTATCCGTCACTACGGTTTCCACGGAGACCATAGGACTGTTCAGCTTGAACATCAAAAACTTCATGCTGTCTTGGAACGGATGAGCAACCGACGGATACTCCGACATGAACGCCGGATTTAACAGGCGCATATAGTCGATGCCCGGCTCCACGACGCGAATCGCAAACGGAAGCTGATACTTCTCTTCTGCATTTTCCGCGTTGGCAAGGTGGACATAGCCTTCATATCTGCCGTTGGCCGCAGTGGACGGAACGACAACGGTTACCGGCAAGGTGACCGATGCTCCGGCAGGAACCATTACGGAATCTACGCCTCCAACATCAACCGAAACGTTGTTGTCCGCCGCGTTCACGCTGCCGCCCGCAAAATACTCGGCAGCTATCGTAAAGGTTTTATTGATTGCGCCGCGGTTCGTGATGGTCATGCTTCTGCTTTCGCCGATCTCCTGGAACTTAGCATGGTTGCCGAAGGAAATCGAACCTGTAGGGTTGTCAATCGTAACCGGCATTCCTTTCTGATCGAGCGTCTGGACTTTGTTCAATACCGTTATAGACACATCCGCATTCACGGCTTCCGTCACGTCGACTTCGCCAGCACCCGCTTGATAAACGGAGTAGTCGCCGTTCAGATCGTCCGCCGTATTCATCAGAGCCGCTCTAACGTCAAACGGCGTGTAGTCGGGTTGCTGCTGCAAAATAAGGGCGATAATACCCGCTACATGCGGCGTTGCCATCGATGTGCCCGAAATGCGCGCATACGCATGCGAATAGTCAATGCCTTCTTCAGGGCTGTGAATATACTCCGGGTAAGTCGAGTACACGTTCACGCCCGGCCCGACGACATCCGGCTTAATATCGTAGCTGCCGTTAACGGGGCCTCTGCCGCTGAAATTAGCCAAATGGCCGCCTTCGGTAACGGTGCTTCCGATGGAGTTGAACGACACCTTCGGATCCGCCATTGCTTTCAAGGCTTCGCCTACCGCTTGAGTCGTTCCGAAGGTCGGGATCAAGCCAGAGCCATCGCCTACAAACGGAATATCGCCATCCGCGTTATTCGACATGATCGCGGCAATAGCGCCTGCTTTCGCCGCATTTTCCACTTTGGTCTGGAGGGAAAGCGTGCCGCGCTGAATGAATGCGATTTTTCCCGTAAGGTCCTTGCCTTCGAAGTCAGCCGTATCCGCTAATCCTACATCAACGATCTCGAAGGGTTGTTCCGTGTTCAACAAGCTTTCCATCGAGGAATAGTTGTACGCAATAACATGCATCTCATCCAGCGAAATCGAACCCGATGCATCCGACACGCTGCCCGTCATGGTCTTCAGCGTAATCGCAAAATCGCTTGCGCCAACCGTAATGCCGAGCGGCGACGTGCCCGGAGAGGTTACCGTTTTCTCATCCGGTCCTGCATTGCCTGCCGCTACCGCGCATACTACGCCAAGCAGCGTTGCGTTGTTGATCGAGACGGCCTCGGCCATGAGCGGGTCATTAACCATAACCCCAAGAGAAAGGTTGATGACATCCATGCCGTCTTGAACGGCCTTATCAATCCCCGCCATAATCTGGCTCTCCGTGCCGCCGCCGTAAGGGCCTAATACACGGTACGCATACAGATCCGCTTCAGGGGCTACGCCAAGCGTCGGCGCATCGGTCGCGCCGTTCTCCGCGCGGGCAGCGATCGTTCCGGACACGTGCGTGCCGTGAGACGTATAGTAGGTCCCGCTTCCCTGATCCTCCGGTTGACCGGAGGCTTGCCAATCCTTATAGGTGGTTTCCATGGGGTCCGCATCGTTATCGATGGCGTCCCAGCCTTTGACGGTAGTTGGATCAATCGTCTTCGGATCTACGCCCTCTTGCGCGCGGTAGCCTTTATAGGCGTGCGTCAAATCAGGATGATTATAGTCAATCCCCGTGTCCAGTACGCCCACTTTAATCCCTTGGCCTTTAATGCCCTTCGCATGCAGGTCGTAAATGCCATCCAGCGGAATCGAGTTATCGGTGGACGGGGCATCCGATTGCTGGGCGGTCTCCGCCCCGGTTAGCAGCTCCATCTCTTTCGGGTCCAGCTGTACGACATTATCCTTATAAATATGTTTGACGACGCCCGAACTTAGCAGGCTTTCGATGTCTTTGCCAGGCAAAGACATGGCAACGCCATTAAAGGCATGACGATATTCTCTAGTGATTGCTATCTCTTCTGCTCCAAAGGCAGCTGGGCCTTGCTCGGCCGCTTTCTTCTCTGCCAGTTGCCGCACAAAGCTTTTGAACGTCGCATGGTCATCCTCTGCTTCCTCCAGCGCTTCATTGGGGGAAATTTTCACGCCTCTGGACGATTGTTTGAGCACTTCCACCTGCGCCGGCGCCTGCTTAAATTCCACGATGACGGCGACGGAACCCGAGCTCTTGAGGTTCAGGTCGGGCGAAATGACGGGCCGCTTGAAATCCAGCTGGTTTAGTGCGTTTTGTTGCTCCGGCGACAATTGATTCAGAAGATAACTCGGATCCTCGTGCGGATTCGCTGCAAAAACATTAAAGGGAAGGGCAAGCGATAGTAGCATGCTGCCGACGACAACTTTCGAGACAAGTTTATTCCTGCTGCTTTTTTGCATACCGACTCTCCTTAATTGAAAAAAAAGTAAAAAAATAAAGAATGCTAGAATACCTATCTTCTAATCTACTTGCATTGCCGCTAGAGGTAAATGGGGGGAATTTTGCACGTCAAAAAGCCCCGTCCTTAGACAGGACGGGGCTTTCAACTATAAATAAATACCAATCGATCCATTATTAGTTATAATTTTCAGACAATTTCGATAGAAACTGCCGCGTTCTCTCGTGCCGAGGGCTGCCAAATAATTGCTCGGGTGGGCCTTCTTCGACGATTACGCCATCATCGATCAGCATAATGCGGTCAGCGACATCGCGGGCGAATCTCATTTCATGCGTGACGATTATCATCGTACGGCCTTCCGCTGCCAATTGACGGATTACCTTTAGCACCTCCCGCACAAGCTCGGGATCGAGCGCCGAGGTCGGTTCGTCGAATAGCAGCAGCTTCGGATCGATGGACATCGCCCTCGCGATGCCAACCCGCTGCTGCTGGCCGCCGGAGAGCTGGTGCGGATAAGCATCGGCTTTATCCGTTAACCCCACCTTCTCGAGCAGCGAGAGCGCTCTCGTCTCGGCCTCTGTCTTCGTGCGGCGCAAAGCGGTAATCTGGCCCTCCATCACGTTCTGAAGCGCGGTCATATGGGGGAACAGATGATAGGCTTGAAAGACCATCCCCGTCTGGCGGCGCAGCAACAGCACTTCGGCATGCTTCGGCTTGCTGCCGGGCTCGAAGCGAATGCGCTGCGCGCCAATCGCGATCGTGCCCGAGGTGGGCGTCTCCAGAACGTTCAAGCAGCGCAGCAGCGTCGATTTGCCGGAGCCGGACGGGCCAATGATCACGAGAACATGGCCCTGCTCCAGCTGCAGATCGATGCCATTCAGAACGGAGGCGTCTCCGAACGACTTCGTTAGATTTTGAACCTCAAGCATCATAATCGGTACGCTCCCTACTTGGCGTGATAACGTTCGTAGTAACGCTCCAGCCTATGCTGAAGCGCGGATAGTACGGTGCACAGCATCAAATAGATTAAGGCAACCTCGCAATAGATGAGCAAGGGCTCGTAGACCGTCGCCGTTATTTCCTGCCCTTTCCGGAACATCTCCGTTAACGTTACCGTCGCCGCCAGCGAGGTGTCCTTCACGAGGCTGATGAACGAATTGGATAACGGCGGGACGGACACCCGCGCGGCTTGCGGCAGGATGATCCGGCGCAGGGTCGTTAGCCGCGTCTGTCCAAGCGAGTAAGCGGCCTCCCATTGCCCGCGCGGTATCGAAATAATCGCGGCGCGGATAATTTCGGAGCCGTATGCGCCCACGCTGAGCGTGAAGCCGATGACCGCCGCGGGAAAGGCATCGATCGTAATGCCGATGCTCGGCAGCCCGTAGAAAATAATGAACAGCTGCACCAGCAGCGGAGTGCCGCGGATTATCCACACATAGAAGCGCGCCAGCTCAGCCAGCGCGCGGAAATCCGACAGCCGCACAAGCGCGGTCGCAATCGCCAGTGCAAGGCCGAGCGCGAACGAGATCAGCGTAAGCGGCACGGTGAAGAGAAGCCCCGCCTTCAGCAGAGGCATGAAGGATTCGATAAAGATGTGCAGCAGACGCTCTGTGCGATCGCTCATGATGACTTACCGCCTTTACTTCGACACATCCTCGCCGAAATACGTTTTGGATATGTTCAGATAGGTGCCGTCCGCTTTCATATCGGCGAGCGCCTTATTGACGGCGCTGACCAGATCCGCATTGCCTTTCTGGAACAGCAGGCCGCTCTCCGACGCGCTCTCCGTCTCGTCGACCACTTTGATCGGCACGTCCGGACGCTGCTTCTTCAGATCTAGGAAGCTCAACTCGTCGTTAATCGTGGCATCGATCCGCTTCGAAGTCAGCAGGTCGATCGCCTGGTTGAAGCCATCGATCTGAACGATCTCCGCGCCGTTTGCCTTCGCGATGTCGGCAAGATTGCTCGTCAACGACTGCCCGGATTTTTTGCCCTTCAAGTCTGCCAGCTTCTTGATGTCCGTGTTGCCCTCCTGCACGATCAGCACCGCTTTGGAAACGATGTACGGATCGGAAAAGTCGTATTTCGCCTTGCGGTCATCCTTGATCGTTACCTCGTTCGCCACCATATTGTAGCGGCCCGCATCGAGCCCGGCCAGCATGCCGTCCCAATTTGTCTCAATGAATTTGGCTTTCACCCCGAGCCGCTTGGCGACCTCCTCGGCAATTTGGACGTCGAAGCCGGTCAGCTTCCCGTCCTTGTCATGAAAAGTGAACGGAGCATAGGTTCCTTCGGTGCCAATCGTAATCTCTCCGTTGGACTTGATCGTTTCAAGCAAAGTCGCTTTACCCGGTGCATTTGCCTCGTTGCCCGACTCCTGCTTGCCGCATGCCGACAGATTGAAAGCCAGCAGCGCGGTCGCAGCGAGCGCGAAATAGAAGCGGTTTGTGCCTGTCATCTTTGCAATTCCCCCCAATATAGAAACTTTGAGAGTAGTATGCGGACTTTCAGATTGGTTCATTCCTCCAGAACTGGCGTGGAGCGGCGTAGCGCGGCTCATGTGCGGTAACTCGTTCCTCTCTTGAGCGGGTCTTCGGCCGTTTTGGGCTCATGTGCGGTAACTGGTTCCTCTCTTGGGCGGGTTTGCGGCTGTTTTGGGCTCATGTGCGGTAACTCGTTCCTCTCTTGGACGGTTTGCGGCCGTTTTGGGCTCTTGTGCGGTAACTCGTTCCTCTCTTGGGCGGGGCTGCGGCCGTTTTGGGCTCATGTGCGGTAACTCGTTCCTCTCTTGGGCGGGGCTGCGGCCGTTTTGGGCTCATGTGCGGTAACTCGTTCCTCTCTTGGGCGGTTTGAATCTACTTCCTCTCTGTGGCGAGATTGTAGTGGAAATGGCGCACCTCGTGCAACACATTAGTGAACCAATGGCGAGCACCGACGGTGGGCGGCCGCCCGCTGCCCGTTCTTTGACAGCTCAGGGGGGTGTACTATAATTGAATTGAGCTTTCTACACACGTCAGAAGAAAGGAACCAGCAACTATGAACCTCATGACCGGCGAAGCCGCCGCTATGTCGCGGTCCAGGCGGCTTTGGACGGCGGCGGTGCTCGGCTCGCTGAGCGCATTCGCGCCTCTGTCAATCGATATGTATTTGCCCGCCCTTCCTAAGCTCGCGGATGATCTGAACACCGGCACCTCGCTCACGCAGCTCAGCCTGACAGCTTGCCTGATTGGGCTCGCGCTGGGGCAGCTGTTCGCTGGCCCGATCAGCGACGTTCGCGGCCGCCGCAAGCCGCTCCTCATCGGGCTGCTGCTGTACACGGCATCCTCGCTGCTATGCGCGTTTGCGCCTACGATCGGCACCTTTATCGCGCTGCGGTTCGTGCAAGGGTTGGCCGGCGCCGCAGGCATTGTAATCGCCCGAGCTATCGCGCGTGATTTGTACGCCGGGCCGGAGCTGACCAAGTTTTTCTCGCTGCTCATGCTGGTTAACGGCGTCGCGCCGATCGCCGCCCCGATCGTCGGCGGCCAACTGCTGCGCTTCACGACGTGGCACGGGGTGTTTGTCGTTCTCGCCGCAATCGGACTGATCATGTTTCTAACGGTGCTGTTCGGCTTGCCGGAAACGCTGCCTGCCAGCCGCAGAGCAAAAGGCGGCATCAAAAACACCTTGGCAACGTTCCGCCGATTGTTGAGCGATCGGACGTTCATGGGCTACGCGCTCGCGCAAGGATTTGTCATGGCGGCACTGTTCGCCTACATCTCCGGCTCGCCGTTCGTGCTGCAGGAGGTGTACGGCGTATCGCCGCAAACCTTCAGCCTTTGCTTTGCGATCAACGGCCTCGGCATCATCCTCGCGAGCCAAACGGCCGGCCGCCTGGCGGATCGCGTAAACGAGACGAAGCTCTTCCTCACCGGGCTGGGACTAGCCACGGCAGGAGGCGTCGCCTTGCTGCTTATGCTGCTTATCCATGCGCCGCTGCTGCTTGTCCTAATTCCGCTATTCTTCGTGGTTTCGAGCATCGGGATTGTCACCACGATGGGCTTCTCGCTCGCCATGCGCAATCAAGGCCGAGCCGCAGGCAGCGCATCCGCCCTGCAAGGGCTGATGTCGCAGCTGTTCGGCTCCATCGTTGCGCCGTTTGTCGGCATAGCCGGCAGCGGTACCGCCATTCCAATGGGCGTGATCATCGCTGCACTCGAATGCCTCGCGCTGCTGATTTTCCTGCTGCTGGCCGGCAAAGCGACGGCAGCGGCAACCGCCGCGGCAGCCAAAAAATAATCCCCTTCATCCAGCGGGCAGCCTTCACGCTGCCCCGCCCGGATAAGGGGATTTTTTCATGTACCGAATACCTGCTTTTAAGCCTCATTATGGAGTTACGTCAAAATCATCCGCAAAGCAAAAAAGGCGAGCGCCGCGCACATAATGCGGATTAGCATCTTGCTGCCGATACGGCGGGAGACGATCGCGCCGAGATAACCGCCCAGCAGCGCTCCGGGGGCAAGCGGCAGCACGAGCTGCCAATCCCACTCGCCGCGATACAGATGCATGCCGCTGCCGAAGAGCGCGGAAACCAGGATGACCGACATGGAGGTTGCCGTCGCTATGTGCGGCGGAAACCGAAAGAGCAGCACCATGGCAGGGATCAGCAGCACGCCGCCTCCAATGCCGAGCAGGCCGGAGATCAGGCCGACCGCTCCGCCGATCAAAAGAGCCGGAAGCAGGCTGTAGCCATACTGGTGCTCTGAGCCGCTGGGATCAGTAAAGGTGCGGACATAACGCCAAGTCCCGCTGAACGGTTTCATCCGGTGGCGAAGCAGGAGCAGCACGACCATGAACAGCATGAACACGCCGAATGCCCGCCGGAAAGCCTCCGGGTGAAACAGCGAGGTCAAGCTCGCTCCGACCATGGACATCGGGGCGCTCGAGAGCGAGAAGAACAGCGCGCAGCGCAGATCGGTTTTGCGTTCCTTCATAAACGTGAGCGTCGATGTCAGCGACGTAAATACGAGAACGCCGAGCGAGACGCCGACCGCCATCGCGGTATCGATCGTCATGCCCAGCATAGACGGGCCGAGCAGCAGCAGCGCGGGCACGATGATCACGCCGCCTCCGAGGCCGACGATCGCACCGAAGGTCGAAGCGATCAGCCCAAGCGCGAATAGCAGCAGCAGCGTGGGAATGTCCCATAACAAAGCATCTGGTTGAAGCATAGCTATTATAAGTACCTCGTTTCGTGAAGTGAGCGTTTCCTCTCCCATTATACAGAAATAAGGCGTCCTCCGGTTAGACCTACGCCAGCGGCGCAAAGCCTGCGTAAAACGGGGGATTCCTGCATGTTTGATGCTGCTGCGGGAAGACTATGGGAGTCCATTCAGAAGGAGGTTATCACGTGGATCAGAACTTCATAAACAAGCTGCACGATACGCAGGCAAAAGCCGAAAGCAATAAGCACCGGCAGGGTAAAGGCTCCCCGGGGAAGCAACTGGCCAACAAGCAGCACAGCACTAACAAGTAACTCAGACGAGCAGGAGGCGGAGCAGGTTTTGGACTGCTCCGCCTCTTGTTTTGTGGTCAATGTAGTGCTCCTGGAGCTCCTCTTTGCTCGTTCCCGCCAAATCTCCGCCAATGTAGTGCCCCTGAAGCTCCTCTTTGCTCGTTACCGCCAAACTCACGCCAATGTAGTGCTTCTGGAACACCTCTTTACTCGTTTCCGCCAAACTCACGCCAATGTAGTGCTCCTGGAGCACCTCTTTGCTCGTTCCCGCCATATCTCCGCCAATGTAGTGCTCCTGGAGCACCTCTTTGCTCGTTCCCGCCATATCTCCACCAATTTAGTGCTCCTAGAGCTCCTCTTTGCTCGTTACCGCCAAACTCACGACGATGTAGTGCTCCTGGAACACCTCTTTACTCGTTTCCGCCAAACTCACGCCAATGTAGTGCTTTTGAAGCTCCTCTTTGCTCGTTCCCGCGTTCCCGCCATAGTGCTCGGGCATTTCAGCCGCCAACCGCAGGCCGCAGTCCAACGCCCGCGAGTCATTGGCCGCCACCACCTAGCGGACCGTGTCCTCTCCCGCTACCCCGTATCCGCGCCTCGCTCCGCCTGCAGTGCCGCGATAATTTCGGCAGCGGCGCGTTCGCCGCTTTCGACGGCGCCATTCATGTAGCCCTGGTACACCACGGAAGTGTGCTCCCCTGCAAAATGGCAGCGGCCCTCCCGGCCTTCGCACTCCTCCTCGATCCCGGTGAACTTGGTGTACTGCCCTACCTTGCGGTACGCATACGAGCCAAGCGAGAACGGATTGCCCGGCCAATAATCGCGGGTAACTTTGCCGTTCCAGCGCTGGGTAATGCCAGGCATGACCGGCTCCAGCTGACGAAGAAACTGCTGCGCCCGCTCCGGCAGCGAGCCGAAATTCATCCCCTCCGCGACATGGCCTCCCGTGTAATCGACCAAAATACCGGAGGTGCCAGGCTGGCCGCGCGTCACGTCGAATGTATTTTGATACCCGCTGTCCGCGATCGTATCGCCGTTGCACCCCGCCGCATGCCAATAGCGGTCAATGAACTGCAGGTGCAGCTTGCTGTTCGCCCCCATGCCCAACTCCTCGATTGCCGTCATCTTCAGCGGACGAAAGCCTGCCTTGCTGAAATCGACCGAGCTGCGCAGGATCGAGAACGGAATCGTAAGCACGACATGGTCCGCCTTCGTCTCATGCGTGCCATCACGGTCCTGATAGGTGAGCCGGTAGCCGGAGCCGCCGGCTTCCTCCGCTATGGCAATCAGCCTCCGTCCGCGCAGCAGCGCACCGGGCGCTAGCCTGTCCATCAGCCTCCGCACGATTTGATCGTTGCCGCCACGCACATGGAAACGCTCATCCGATACGCCGAACGGACTGAACCGCTCCCCATCCGGGACATGATCATGCAGATAGAGAAAATTCAATGCGCTCTGCTGCGATGACTCCGCGCCGTACTCGATATTGCATGCGATATCGATCAGCCGCCCGAATTTCGAGTCCTTCCCGCCAGGCACGCTTTCTTCGATCCAATCGACGACCGACATGCGGTCAAGCTCCTGTCCGCGCGGCGTGAACCGGTTATATCGCGTCGGGAAGCCCGCCGCTTTCAAATCCTCGTTCAGCTTCGGCACCACCGCCTGAAAGTCTCTTGTAGCGTCCCCAAACGTGTATGGCTTCCCGTCAAAATAATAGCAAGGCTCCGTATCATCCGCCTCTGCCGCGATCAAATCATTCAGCGTCAGACCCAGCTCCTCGATCAGCCTGCGCAGCGCGTAATGACCGGTATCGATCAGCATGCCGCCGCGTTCGATCGACTGCTCTTCGGCGAACGCGCCGCGGCGCGTATCGATGCGGCCGGGGATTTTTTTATGATCGGCTTCAAGGATGATGGGCTCAAGCCCTGCCTGCTCCAGCCGATAGGCACAGGTCAAACCGGCAAGGCCTGCGCCGACGATGGCGATCTGCGCTGCGGGGGGTGAGGAGAAAGCGGACACTCCGGACGGAAAATGGGACAAAACCGGCGATGAAGGGGGGTGGGCGAGCGGATGGGCGGCTTTTCGTTTCCATTCGTAAATCACTTGTTCAAAAGGAACTTTTCTCTGATTCGCTTCTTCGATGACGACATACATCTCTTTGAATAATAGGGCCAACGCGGTATGAGGCATACGATCCTCCTTAATGGAATGGTCCACAACTATTAATCTAGTACTATGTATGTGCAGCCGGCGAAGAAGAGGAAACGGCACTATGGCGTGGTTCCCAGATTTTTTCGCGCATGCCAAAAAGGCCCGCAGCTCTTCATCGAAGAGTTACGGGCCTTTGTGCTTGGAGGGATCAGTCGATGTAACCGGCGATGCCCTTATCCATTAAATAATCCATTTCCGCATCCAAAATCGTTTCCACCGTCGGCTCGTCCAGCTTCAAGCCGGGACGGCTCAAAATATAATCCACCAGCTCGTCGCTGTCGATATTCACGTCGCCGTTCTTGTCCTCTTGCGCGTTGTTGATGAACGTTTGCTCATGCTTCAGCACTAGCTCGATGCTGCTTGGCGCAGCACCCGTTTTGCCGGCAATGAACTGGACAAGCTCCTGCATATTGATCTCTTCGCTCACGTAAGGTCAGCTCCTACTCGTTATGGTTCATTTTGGAACATCAGACTATATTGTAGCACAGCCGCGAACCGTTTCTCAAAATCGGGACGCTACGGAATCAGGAGGATTTTGCCCGTGCTGGCCCGACTCTCCAAGTAGCGGTGCGCTTCCGCTCCGTCAGCGAGCGGGAAAGTTTTCGGCGGCTGCAAGCGCAGCTGGCCCTCCAGCATCGCGGTGAAAAGCTCCTGTCCCCGCTTGCGCCGCTCCTCGGCCGTCGTGACGTGGTTCCACAGATCGCCGCCGGTCAACGTTTTGCTCGTATCCATCAGCATACGCGGATCGACCGGGGCCGGATCGCCGCCGGCCATGCCGAAGAAGACGACGTGCCCTTTCGTCCGAACGCTGCGGAAGCTGTCCATTAGGGTGGAGCCTACGGAGTCGTACGCGACATCCGCCCCCGCCTCTGCGCCGCTGCCGATCTTCGAGGTCCATTCCAGGACGCGGCTCACCCAGTCGGTATTATAAAGTAACACCTCGTCGGCCCCGGCTGCCAGCGCCATCTCGCGCTTCGCGCTGCTAGAGGTAAGCCCGACGACCTTGGCCCCCTTGGCCTTGCAGAGTTGAATGAGCAGTTGGCCGACGCCGCCGGCCGCGGCATGAACGAGCACCCTGTCGCCCGGCTTCACGGCATAGCTGTCGTTCACGAGATAATGCGCCGTCAGTCCCTGCAGCAGAACCGAAGCGGCGGCTTCAAAGCCGATTCCCTCGGGCAGCTTAATGGCCCGATCGGCGGGAACGGCTACGATTTCGGCGTTGGCATGCGGCGCATCCGCGAACCCGATGCGGTCGCCGACCTGGATGCCCGCTACGTCAGGCGCCACCTCTTCGACGACGCCCGCTCCTTCATAGCCTAGGATGAAAGGCGGCTGGCCCACCAGATGGTAATTGCCGCGGCGCCGATAGATATCCGCATAATTGAGGCCGATGGCGCGCATCCGCACCTTCACCGAGCCCGCTGCAAGCGGCGGGTCCGGGATCTCTTGAAGGGCCAGTACCTCCGGTCCTCCGAATGAGTGAAAAACCAACGCTTTCATGATGTCCGTCACCTCGGATATGAATTTACCTTCTAGCTTACTCTTCCCGCAGCCTTGTCTCAAGTCGGGCCGAGGCGGCCGCTCTTAGGAGATTCGTGTAAAAACGTGATACAATACTCCATATGAGCAAGGTTCGGCTAAGTTAAAATGCGAGATCTGGGGAGATGGTTGACGGTGGTACAAGCAAGCGGGGATACAAAAGATACGCGGCGAATCCTGATCGTAACCGCCGTTGATGCTGAGCGCGACGCGGTGCTGCGCGGGCTCGGCGGCGATCCGCGGTTCCGCGTCATCGCGGCAGGCGTCGGGCCTGCCGCGGCGGCGGCCGTGACGGCTGCAACGCTGGCCGCGGAAGGCGGAGCAGAGCCGGTGAGCAGCGAAACGAGCGGCAGAGCGGTGAGCGGCAGTGCGAACGCTGGTGCCAGCGCCGGTGCAGCCGCGAGCGCGCCCAGCGCTGGCATGCCGCCCTCGGCGGAAGCAGCGCAGCGACCGGGCGGCTATCGCCTGGTCGTCAGCGCAGGCATCGCCGGCGGCTTTCCCGGCCGCGCCGCGCTGGGCGCGCTCGTGGTCGCGGACGAGCTCATCGCCGCCGACCTCGGGGTCGAGACCCCGGGCGGCTTCGCCAGCGTCGACGAGCTCGGCTTCGGCTCGTCGCGCGCCGGGGTCTGCACCCGCACGGCGGGCGCTTTGGCCGCGGCGCTTCGCGCGGCCGGACTGCCGGTCGTCACGGGGCCGGTGCTCACCGTGACCACGGCAACAGGCACTGCCGCCACAGCAGCGGAGCATCTGCGGCGGGTGCCGGAGGCCGCGGCCGAAGCGATGGAAGGCTTCGGCGTGGCCGCCGCTGCGCGGCACATGGGCGTGCCCGTGCTGGAGCTGCGGGCGATCTCGAACGCGGTCGGCCCGCGCGACCGCGACGCGTGGCGCATCGGCGACGCGCTGCAGGCGCTCGAACGCGGCTGCGCCATACTAAAGGAGGTGCTCGAGTGAGCATGAACATCGCATTCTCGCCATGTCCGAACGATACTTTTGTCTTCCACGCCTTGGTGCACGGGCTCATTCCCGGTGCCCCGGCGTTTAATGTTACGTACGCCGATATCGATATTACGAACCATTGGGCTGCCAACCATACCGGCCCCGAGGTATTGAAAATTTCCTACGCCGCCCTGCCGTGGGTGCTGGACGACTACGCGCTGCTGCCTTGCGGCGGCGCGCTTGGCCGCGGCTGCGGTCCGCTCGTGCTGACGAAGGGCGCCGCCTGCAATCCCGCGGCGCTCGCAGGCAAACAGGTGGCCGTTCCGAGCGACCGCTCGACCGCTTACCTGCTCTTCCGCCTGTGGGCGGCGCAAGTCGTTCCGGAGGGCGGCATGGACATCGTCGTCATGCCGTTCCACGAAATCATGCCCGCCGTCCGAGACGGCGCCATCGATGCGGGTCTCGTCATCCATGAAGCCCGCTTCACGTACCAGAATTACGGGCTCAGCATGCTCGCCGACCTCGGCAGCTGGTGGGAGGCCGATACCGGGCTGCCCATTCCGCTCGGCGCCATCATTGCCCGCAGGTCGCTGGACGCGGCTTCGCTGACGGCTTGGATCAGCGCTTCCGTCGAGTACGCATGGGCGCATCCTCAAGAATCGGCAGCTTATGTCATGCAGCACGCCCAAGAGATGTCGCCGGACGTCGCCAAGCAGCACATCGCGCTGTACGTCAACGACTTCTCGGCCAATCTCGGCGAGAGCGGCTATGCAGCCGTTGAAGCGCTGCTCGGACGGGCCGCCAAGGAGGGCTTGGTCCCTGCGTTCGACCTGGCCAAACTTCGCCTCTAGCGCTCATAAAAAAGGCTATCCCGTTGCAGGCAAGCAGTTTCAAGCTTGCCGCCGTCCGGGATAGCCTCTTTTTTATTCCTTGATCCGCGCATCGCCCTTCCATTCCCGTTCGAACAGCTCCTGATTCCCCCGGTGAAACTTCCGCAAATTGCGAGGGAACTTACAGCCGTCGATTAGTGCGTCGATCGCGGCTTGATCCCCTTCGCGCACAGCCTTACGCATTGCTGCGACGTAAGCAAAATCAGCCGTTTGACGGCGTTTCATCTCGCCCCTATCCATCGTCGAATTGCCGTGTCCCGGAATCAGCCGCGTGATCGAATGCGAAGCCAGCATCACGTCCAGCTTCCGGATGCTCTCTTCGTACAGCGTGCTGCTGTGATAGATGTACGGAAACTCGATATCCGACCAATAGTCCCCGGCAAGCAGAAGGCCCAGCGGCTCCACAACGGTATAGATGCCGTCGTCGTTATGTCCAGGCGACAGATAAAACGTCAGCCTCGCATCCCCAAGCTGAAGCGTTTGCCCGTCCCGTTCCACCCGATGCTGAACGACTGGATAAGCAATCTCATAGTCCCGCTCCAAATAGTAGCTGTCCTCAAAGTCGCGGATCTGCTCCAAAATCGCTTCCCGCTCCTCTTCGCGCTTATCCGCCAAGGCGGCGGATGCGATCACCTCCGCGTCCGGTAACGCCCCGTATCCGATGATGTGGTCATAGTCGGAGTGCGTGAACAGCACATAGTTCTTCCTTCCTCCTGCAAGATCGGCCGCGTACCCGCGAATCTCCTCGACCTCGTGCGGGAGCCAGCACGGATCGACGATGAGAACGGCGTCCCCTAGGTCGATTACGGCAGACATCGTTTTGTAGAGCGCGCTCTCAAACAGCGTAAACGGGCCTTCTTTCAGTTTGATCATACCGGTTCTCCAATCTCTCGAATTCATTAGCAATACATAGAAAGTCCCCATACCTGACACACTTGAAATATGTTACGCGACAAGGGGGCATTTTCCTCATGATGGACTGCATCATCATCGGCGGCGGCATCGCAGGGCTTCAGGCCGCGATCCAGCTGGGCCGCTACGCTATTCATAACGTGCTCGTCATCGATGCGGGGGACGGCCGCTCCGCCATTTGCCGGAGCTACCGGAACCTGCTCGGCTATCCCGAGGGCGTGTCCGGCACCGCGCTGCGCCAAGCCGGGCGCTCTCAGCTGGCCGCTTACGGCATCGAGGTCGTTACGGACACCGTCATGGAAGCTCGTCCCATTCCGGGCAGTCCCGGCGGCTTCGAGCTGCGCTGCAGCAAGCCGGGCGCTCCTGCTTATCAGGCGAAGACGCTTCTGATCGCCACCGGGGTGATGGACCGGCTGCCCGACTATCCGGAGCTGCGGCCTTGCCTCGGGCTGACCGTATTCGTCTGTCCGGACTGCGACGGCTACGAGATTCGAGGCCGCAGCACAATCGTACTCGGAGCCGGCGATGTCGGCGCGCGCATGGCGCTTACGCTGCGGATTTGGACCGACAAGCTGCTGTACATCGACCAGGCGGCCGAGCAGCGGCAAGCGGCAAGCGGCTCCATGCAGGAGCAGCTCGCGGCCGCTTCCATTGCTTACCGCTATGAACGCGAGCTCCGCGTAAACGCCGATTGCGACGGCAACTTCCATGGCGTAATTCTGCCGGACGGCACCATACTGGAAGCGGAGCGCGCTTTCGTCGCTTATGGCGGCAATGAGGTGAAATCATCGCTTGCCAAGCAGCTGGGCGCGAAGATGCACGAGAACAGCCATATCTGGAATGACCCGCGCAGCAAAATGACCAGCGTTCCCGGCGTCTGGGCCGCAGGCGACGTTGCCGTTCATTCGGAGCAGGTATCCATTGCGATGGGCGAAGGCGCCCAGGCGGCGATTTGGATCCATAAGACGCTGCTCGGCATGCGGCAGGACTAACAGGACCTTCAACGCCAAGCAAAGCCTGAACCGTCCGATTACTTCTTCGCCACATGCACCTTCAGCAGCTTCCCCTTCACGGTCGTCTGCTTCATGGCGCGCAGCACAAGCGGCCCTTTCCCGTTCAAAATGTCGACGAAGGTAGCGCTGTCCTCGATCGTGATGATCCCGATATCCTCCGCGGTCATGCCCTCGAGCTTCGCGATCGTCCCGACGAAATCGACCGCGCGCAGCTTCTTCTTCTTCCCTCCGCCAAAATACAGCCTCGTAATATCCCGGCTGAGCAGCTCCCGTTTGTCCGGCTGCACGGCAGCTCCGGCGCGCAGCTTCCGCTCGAACGCCGCCTTCGCCGAGGCGGCCTCCTCCGCGCTCGGCGGCTCCGCCCGCGGCAGCTCGAAGCCGATGTAGCCCTCGATATCGGCGAGGTACTTGTCCTCGCCGGGCGCAGCGAACGTAATGGCGATGCCGCTATGACCGGCCCGGCCCGTCCGGCCGATGCGGTGCACGAAGTTTTCCTTGTCCATCGGCAGGTCATAGTTGATTACATGCGTAATCTTGTCGATATCGATGCCCCGGGCGGCCAGATCGGTCGCCACCAGGTAGCGGAACTCCCGACGCCTGAAGGCGTGCATAACGCTGAAGCGGTCATTTTGCTCCATGCCGCCATGGATCTTATCGCAGGGATAGCCGTTTTGGCGAAGCAGCCTTGCTACCTGGTCCACCGTCTCCTGCATGCGGCAGAATATCATGCAGCTGTCCGGGTTTTGGATCGTCGTGACCGCCTTCAACAGCTCCGGCTTCTGCGCCTCGTTCACCATATAGAGCGTATGTACGACCTTTTCGGCCATCGCGCCCTCCGCCTCGATTTCGACGCTTATTGGATTATTCATATACCGTTGGCATAGCCGCTCGACTTCGGGCGGCAGCGTCGCCGAGAACAACAGCGTGACGCGGTTTTTGGGCAGCGCCTGCAGAATGGCATCCACCTGCTCGATAAAGCCGCGGCTCAGCATCTCATCGGCTTCGTCAAGAACCAAATAGCGCAGCCGTTTGACCTCCATCGTGCCGCGCTGAATATGATCGAGCACCCGTCCCGGCGTGCCGGCGACGATGTGGACCTTCTGCTGCAGCTCCAGCTTCTGCCGGGCGAATGGCTGCTTCCCGTAGATGGCGACCGCCTTAATGCGCTTGAACCGGCCGAGCGCGATCAGGTCCTCTTTCACCTGTCCGGCCAGCTCCCGCGTCGGCGTCAGCACGAGCGCCTGCGGTTTGTTCTCCTCCCATTCCACGAGCTCGCAGATCGGGATGCCGAAGGCGGCTGTCTTGCCGCTGCCCGTCTTGGAACGGACGGTCAGGTCCCGCTGCGCAAGCACTTGCGGGATGACTTCCCGCTGAACCGGCGTCGGCTCCTTAAAGCCAAGCTGGTCTAAAGCGCGGACAATGTCCTCGCTGAGCGGATAGGTATGAAAGCTGTTGCCCTGCATAGTAGACTCCTTCTTCCGTTTGATACGTTCTATTATAGCCCAATTTTACCTAGCGGCCGCCACTTTGGTACAATAGCTTTACATATGCCATCACGTATCCGTAATGCAGCTTAAAGGGGGGGCTCCCGATGCATGAGGGGAAGATCATCAAATTTTACCGGGAAAAAGCGAACCTGACCCAAGATCAGCTGGGCACGGGCATCTGCTCCGATACCCATATCAGCAAGATCGAGCGCGGCATCACCGACTATTCGCAGGAGGTGCTGGATTTGCTGTGCGAGCGCCTCGGCATTTCCATGGACCGCGAGCTCGCCAAATTCGGCCGCATCAAGCAACGGCTTTACGACTGGCATGACGCCATCGTGAAGCAGATCAAGCCGGAGATGGAAGCCATCAAGGAGGAGCTTGAACAGGAAGCGCTGCTGCAAATATCCGAGTATGAGACGCTTTATTTGCTGCTTCAGGCCAAGTATCTGCTTCAGCAGATCGAGCCCGACAAGGCGCTGCGGATCATCAAGCGGATCGGTAAAACGGCCGAGCGGCTGCCTCCCTTCGAAAGCAATCTGCTCAAACACATCGAAGGCATGTATCATCTGTCGCAGGATAACTATCAGCAGGCGATCGAAACGATGAAGACGATTCAAGAGAAAGAATACAATAACCCTGAGTATTACCACCACATGGCCATTGCCTATCATACGCTGATGTCCGAGGTGATGGCTTATTTCTGCGCCGAGAAGGCACGCAATTTTTTCAAGGACATCAATTGCTTCCTGCGGGTCATCGACGCGGAAATGATCATGCTCATCCAGGTCAAAGACGACGTCGGGCATAATTTTCAAGAAGTGATCACCCGCTTTGAGAACTTAATCCAGAGCTGTGATATGTGCAATGCGCCGGACCGGAAAGCGAAGGTTGTCCATAACCTGGCCTTCGAGTATTTCCGGCGCAAGGAGTATGTAAAGTCGGGCAAGCTGTATAAACAGTCCATGGAACTCAAGCTGCCCCGCACCAGGCCTTATCTCCTGTCCTTAGAAGGCCATATCCGCAGCTGCTACGAAGGCAAGCTGCTGGAGAAGGACGAGCTGGAGAGACTGACGCAGGAAGGGTTGAAGTCCGCTTCGGCAGCCAAGGATAAACTGTTCATCCTGCTCTTCACGCTGCTGCTTCATCTGATCCGCGGCGAAGAAGCTCAATACTACCGCTATCTAAGCGATGAGGCGCTTCCGGTCTTCCGCAAATTCGGCTATGCCTTCCTGATCGAGCGGTCGGAGAAGCAGCTGTTTCAGTATTATGCCGACACCGGCAACACCGAAGCCGCCCTGCTTGTCGCCCGCTCGCTCCTGAGGGAACGTACCATCGGCTAGCATCCGGCTCATCCCGCCGGCAGCAAAAGACCCGCAGCACGGTTATCCGTACGGCGGGTCTTTTGGTCATTCTAGCGGCTTATCTTTTTTTGCTTCTTTTCGAGGACGTTCTAGTACGTTTGCCGCGCTTTACGCTCGACACCATGACATCTTTCTCCGAATACGTGTAGCAGTGATTATATACTGGGCAGCAGTGATGTTGCTTCACGATATTGATAGGATGCACGACGTTGACTTGCTGTGGATGGTAAACGTCTTCTAATACGGTCTCCGGCTGATCATAGATTGTTTGGGGCGGACAGTCCGGCATAAAGTCCATCGCGCCAGCGACGTTGCTTGGTCCCATGTTTGCGCCCGCAACGTTGCTTGGGCCCATATTCGCGCCCGCAACATTGCTTGGGCCCATGTTCGCGCCGGCAACCGGCATCATTTGATTCCAGTAGTTACGTTTCAAAGTATTCGCTCCTTCCTGATTTGGAATACAACACATCGTATTCACAAACGAGCAAGGTGGCCTGTACTCTTGCCATGGAAGGCGATAGCCTGTCATTGTTCAGCCGTCTTCCGGACGGGACGGATGCCGGCGAGGCAGCTGTCCGCATGAAAAAAGCCGCCTAGGGACAATTGCCCCGGCAGCTTTGATGCATGTTATGTACGCGGATTAGAGCGCTTTGATCTCTAGCAGCTCGTACTCGATAATACCCATCGGTGCATTGACCTGGATCCTGCTTCCGACCTTCTTCCCGAGCAACTCCTTGCCAAGCGGGCTCTCGTACGAAATTTTATTCGCCGAAACGTCCGCCTCAGCGGGAGCTACGATTTGGTACTCGATCCGTTCGTTAAACTCCACATCGTTCAAGACGACCGTCGCACCGATTTGAACCGTATTCGTATTGCTCGGGTCCGTCTCGACAATGCGCGCGGTATTCAGCATTTTCTCCAGCATTATAATCCGGGTCTCCATGAACGACTGGTCGTTCTTCGCGGAGTGATATTCGCTGTTCTCCTTCAAATCGCCATAGCTGATAGCCAGCTTGATCCGTTCGGCCAGCTCTTTGCGCTTCACGTATTTGAGATCGTCGAGCTCCTCCTGCAGCTTGGCGTAGCCTTCTTTGGTCAGAATCATTTCTTCACCGGACATGTTCACCGCTCCCGTTCCATGGATTACCTCTATTTTACCCGATTTGGGGCCATACGTCGCCTCGATCCCACCTCAATAATTGTTGACAAAAAAAGAGCTCCCTATAAGAGGGCAGCCCTTGCAAAAATTGTTAAAAACGCGCGCGACGGTCAAAGGTCGATGGCAGCGTGCGGCTTGCTGTAATGGCTCGTTCCTCCGCCGCCCACCAGCACCTTCCCACCCCTGGGAAAAACAATCAGCTTAGAGGCCCCGGTACTGAGCAGGACGGTTACCTTGGCGTTGTTTCGGGTTGCCGTGTACACGACATATCCGCTTCTGGCAATTAACGCGCGCCAGTTACTGTCGAACTCCGAACGAACCACCCGACTCGAATAGACCTGGTTCTCTTTCCTGATATCCTTCGCTTTCAATCCCGCCATCTCCCGAATCCTTCTTTCATCGCGTAGTCGCTTGCTCCTACGCTATCCTATTCGGAAGGCACGGGGGCGCTTGGACGCAGCGGCACATAGATGTCCAGTTCGGAATCGGCAAGCCCTTCACGGAACCGTTCGTCGTAGCGCTCGAAATCGAATCCGCTGCCGCCCGCATCGTCCAAGCCGCGCAGCGCTTCCCCGGAGGCCGGCAGCCATTCGCCGTAGATGTAGCGGAATGTCTCGCCGAGCAGCTCGGTGGAGCCGATATGCGTGAAGACCGCATACCGGCCGCCCGGTACGGCATACGCCTGCGCGCCATCCGGAAGACCCGCCGGGTCTGCTACCTCTGTGCCCGCTACATAGACGAACGCTCCCTCTCTGCCGGCCGATTGCGGGTCGTAGATCTCCAGCCCGTAGCAGATCCGTTCATCGGCCTTGCCCGGCAGCCCGGACCAGATTCCGCTGAGCGCTTTCCAAGCCTGCGCAATATTGCGATCCTTTGTCGTATCCGTCGTGCACTTGACCCCTGCTACATACATCGTCCGGCATTCGATCAGTTTCGGCTCTCTCATCGTACACGCTCTCCTTCGTAGAGATTCCGGGGGCTCTCCGAACCGCTTCATGAACGAACGGATGAACGACTCATGGCTGTTATATCCGATATCGAAGCCGATTCCCGTGCCGGATTGCCGCGAACTCCTCAGCTTCCGCGCCGCATACGCGAGGCGACGCTCGCGAATGAACTGCGACAGCGTCTCGCCCATGCAGGCATAGAACAACCGGTGAAAGTGAAACGGGGAATAGCCCGCCATCCGGGCAAGCTCCTCCAGATGAAGCTCCTCCTGCAGATGCGCCTCCACATAGGCGGCCGTCCGCCAAACCGCGGCATACCGCTCGTCGTCTTTTTCCATTCGGATCACCTCCTTGCCTCTAATGGTAGGCCATGACGGCATCCGGCACCTGACTTTTCTTGCGGTGTTGGATGAAAAAAGGCGCATCTCCGGTTGTTTTCGCGGGATACGCCTTCATGGTTGTTCGGTTTATACGGAAGCTTTGATCTGCTTGCTGCGCAGCTGCCCGCAGGCCGCATCGATGTCGGTTCCGTGCTCGAGCCGGACGCTGACGCTGACGGACTGCTTTTTGAGCGTGTCGTAGAAGACGCGGATCGATTCTTGCTCGCTGCGCTGGTACTGACTGTGCTCATCTACCGGATTATACGGGATAAGGTTCACGTTCACCATCGGGCGGCGGTCGCCGATCAGCTCCGCCAGCTCGAGCGCATGCTCCATCCGGTCATTGACGTCTCTCAGCAAAATATATTCCAGCGTCACGCGGCGCTTATTCTTGCTCAAATAATAATCGATCGCCTTCATCAGCGGCTCGATCGGAATGGCGCGGTTAATCTTCATGATGCGCGTGCGCAGCTCGTCATTCGGCGCATGGAGCGATACCGCCAGGTTGACGCCGAGATTGCGGTCGGTGAATTCGACGATTTTGTCCGCGAGTCCGCTTGTGGAGACGGTGATATGCCTTGCTCCGATCGCCAGCCCTTTATGATCCTTGACGATTTCAAGGAAATCGACCATGTTTTCGAAGTTGTCGAACGGCTCCCCGATGCCCATCACGACGATATGGCTGACCCGCTCCTCTTGCCCCGCGGCATCCAGATACAGCTGAACCTTCATGATTTGGCCGACGATTTCGCCTGCCGACAGGTCGCGGCTCTTGGCTAGCAGCCCGCTCGCGCAGAAGCTGCAGCCGATGTTGCAGCCGACCTGCGTCGTCACGCAGACGGACAGCCCGAATTTATGCCGCATCAGCACGGTCTCAATCAGGTTGCCGTCCTGCAGCTTGAGCAGAAATTTCACCGTGCCGTCAGCCGACTCCTGCTTCGTATGCTCGGACAGCGTCCGAAGCTCGAAGTGCTCCTCCAATAGCTGAAGGCAAGCAGCGTTCACGTCGGTCATGTCGGCGAAAGCCGTGACCCGCTTCCGGTACAGCCAATCCCAGACCTGACGCGCCCGCGATGGTTTATGTCCGCGCTCCGCAAGCCAGCCGGCCAGCTTGTCGAATGTGAAGCCGTAGATGGATGGTTTGTGCATGATCCGTTATCCTCATTTCAATCCCTATGAATTTCGTCCCGTTAGAACACTTTAACTAGTATTGTCCCAAAATTCCGGGGCGAACACAAGGGCGGATCGCTTACATGGCCAGCCTATTCGGTGAAAGCGGCAATCCGCTGATTCACGGTTTCCCTCAGCGCAAGCAGCCATTCACTCTCTTCGGGATAGCTGCTGAACGTAATGCCGTCCATCAGCGTCCGCAGTTCTTCCTTGCCGCCCAGCTCTTCCAGCAGGGCGAACGCTCTCATATCTTGCAGCGCTTCATAGAAGACCTCCATGCGGATCGATTCAATCGGCCCTTCCTCTCCGGGATAAACGAGGAACGCATCGCCGGAAGGAAATGCGTGGCCGGCATCGGTCGTAACGAACGGATCAATCGCCTTCCGCGAGTACTGGCTGAACCAGAAATTAAAGCCCCAGTGCAGGAATCCTGTGATGCCGAACTTGTGCAGCTGCACCCCGATGATCCGGTTGCGGGCGGACGGGAAAGTGAAGAACCGGTTGGCTACGTCCTTGTACTGCCCGCAGCAATAATACGTCCATAAATCCGCGACGCCCGCCTCCAGGAAGGGCTCGATATGATTGGTCGCCGGAATCGGACGGGGTACAAGACCCGACTCATAGAAGGCAAAATCCGAGAGAGCGTCGATGACCGGGTAGCCTTTCAGCATCGGCCTCAGGAAGTCGCTGGCCAAGCGGTAGTTTTCCAAGGTATTCATGTACGGCTCATCGGAAATATGGAAGTACACCTTCTGCTGAAGGCCGCGTTTCTCCACCCATTTCAGCAGCTCCGGCACGAACTGGCCGAGGAAGCTGCGGTACGCTTCGCCGGCGGCTTCCGTTTCCCAGCCGAAAATCCGCTTGTGCGTCCCATTCTCTGCGGCCATGATTTTCGGTGCGTGCTTCGCTCCCCATTGGGTATAGAGGTGGGAAAATTCGAAGTAGCGAATGCCCGCGGCCAGACAGAGATCCGCCCACCGATCCAGCTTATCGAAGCCGAATGCGTATCGATCGCCCGTCTTCTCGACATCGACCAGCTGCACGGTCGGGCGCTCGCCGCCGACAGCGGTATCCAGCGGCGGCGTGAAAAGAGGCGTCAGCAGCATGTTGATGCCATGCTTCACGGCCGTCTTAATATAAGCCTCCAGCAAATCCCAGTGCTCTTCGCTGAACACCGGTACGTTATAGTACGTTGCAATGCAATCGGAATGGAACCATTCGGTATGGATCAGCTTCTGCTCCGGAAGTTCACGCGGGATGACGGTCAGTTCGAACGTTTCGCTGCCGATCGCCTCGCCTCCAGCAGATGTGAAGCGGACTTCGATCGGATACGTCCCGCCTTGATCGGCGCGTTCCACCTCTACCGTGATCCAAACGGAGCGCCATACGTTCGGCAGCGCCGAGATGCCCTCATCGGCCTTCACGGGGAAGAGCGGATCAGGGAATAGGCCGGGCTTAGACTGGAAGATGCGGCTGTCGTGGTCTTCATAGATCGGCAGTTCGGAAGGCGCAAGCCCCACCGAACGGACGGAGATCGAGCTGTTCGGCAGAGCGGTTTTTGCCTGAACCTGGATATGCTTCAGCAGCCGATCGCTGCGGAATGCCACTTGAAAGGCGTATGCTTCGCCCCAGAGGGCGCTGCCCTTCTTGTATGCGGGCTCAAGGAGCTCCGTGTCCTCCGCGAAAATTTTGGCCAGCGAGCTGACGCAGCGTGTCTCCAGCTTGATTTCGTTCCGATTCTCCATTTGAATTCCTCCTTAATTTTCGAATAGAAGCGTGCCGAATCGATCCGGCTTATGAAAATTCACCAAGCCCGTCGGCTGCCAAGCCTGATACTCCCGGACGCCAGCGCGATTTTCATCAATTCGGTAAAAATTAACCCGCCAGCGCTGACCGGCTTCAAGCGGCTGCGCGAAGCTGCCTGCCGGTACGCGAATGTCGTACAGCCGCACTCCGGCCTCCACTTCGCTCACGTTCGTGTGCAGCCCTTCAATATCCCAGCTCGTATCGATCCCAAGCGTGCCGCTGCCGTCATTGGCAATGCGTGCGTCAAACACGACGTTCCTCGGGCTCACCTCTAGCTCCAGATAGCCCGTACCGCTGCCCGCCTCGTCGATGAATACCTCCACGACATCCTGGTTGTACAGCGGCTCATCCCGCTCGGTGTAGTCGGAGACGATATGGCTGTCTCCGCAAAGAAACTGGATCAGAAGCGCATCGGTCGTCCACCCGCAGCGGACCTTCGTCCATTCCGCCGGCGCCTCCGCGCTTACCGTGTCACGCAGCTCGACCCATTCCCCGCTGATCTCGCCCTCAGCGCTTGCTTTCTTGCACACATAGACTTGCTGCTCTCTTTGGTCCAACCTCAGCCACCTCTTTCTACCTTTCTACTTCTCCCATCATAGCCAATCCCCTCCCCGATTGATTTAGCTTATAGGGGTAAAATTTAGACGATTCCGAGAAGGTAGGCGCCAGTTGGTCCGCAGGTCCGAATCTCTGGCTGCGGACGGCCATTTCCGGACCCATGTGCGGTAACTGCTACCTCTCTTGGTGCTGCTTTCGCCGCTTTTCCGCTTATGTGCGGTAACTGTTACCTCACTTGGTGTTACTTTCGCCGCTTTTCCGCCTATGTGCGGTAACTGCTACCTCTCTTGGTGCTGCTTTCGCCGCTTTTCCGCCTATGTGCGGTAACTGTTACCCCTCTTGGTGCTGCTTTCGCCGCTTTTCCGCCCATGTGTGGTAACTGCTACCTCTCTTGGTGCTGCTTTCTCCGCTTTTCCGCCTATGTGCGGTAACTGCTACCCCTCTTGGTGCTGCTTTCGCCGCTTTTCCGCCTATGTACGGTAACTGCTACCTCTCTTGGTGCTGCTTTCGCCGCTTTTCCGCCTAAGTGCGGTAACTGCTACCTCTCTTGGTGCTGCTTTCGCTGCTTTTCCACCTATGTGCGCTAACTGCTACCTCTCTTGGTGCTGCTTTCTCCGCTTTTCCGCCCATGTGCGGTAACTGCTACCTCTCTTGGTGCTGCTTTCGCCGCTTTTCCGCCCGTGTACGGTAACTGCTACCCCTCTTGGTGCTGCTTCGCCGCTTTTCAGTCCATGTGCGGTAACTGTTACCTCTCTTGGTGTTACTTTCGCCGCTTTTCCGCCTAAGTGCGGTAACCGCTACCTCTCTTGGTATTACTTTCGCCGCTTTTCCGCCCATGTGCGGTAACTGCTACCTCTCTTGGTGCTGCTTTCGCCGCTTTTCCGCCTATGTGCGGTAACTGCTACTTCTCTTGGTATTACTTTCAGCCAATGCGCTGCTCTGGGTGCCACTCTTGTGCCCAATCTCGTTTGCACCACTGCCGCAACTTGCAATGAACTGAAAAAACCCGAAACCGACTCCACAGGAGCCGATTTCGGGCCAACTTCACATTAACGTTAACGTTATATTTAGGATAAAAAAATTAGCTTCATTCCGTTAGTGCGCTTCCGCCTCATCTACATGCTTCAAATGCTTGCGGTTCACCCAGATGAAGATGACCGCCAGAACGACGAAGCCGCCGCCGATGTAGAATGGCGCGTGGAAGTCAAACCATTCGGCGAATTTCACCGCATAGTAAGGCGCTAGAGCACCGCCGATAAAGCGAAGGAAGCTGTATGCCGCGGAAGCTGTCGGACGTTCGACCGGTGCCGCGTTCATGACCGCCGTCGTGATTAGCGTATTGTTGTTTCCTAAGAATGCGCCTGCCAAGATAACCATCGCGATGATGACCGTCTTATCGGTCGTCCAGTAACCCATGACGAACAAGGTGACCGCGAAGAGCAGCAATTGCATGCACATCGCCTTGATCGTTCCATAGCGCTGCTGCAGCTTCGGAGCCGTGATGACGGACGTGAACGCGAGCAGGAGGCCCCATCCCAGGAATACGTAGCCCAGTCCGTGAACATCCAAGTGATGCAAATGTCCAAGCACAAGAGCAGCATAGACAAGCAGTGTAAAGAATCCGAAGTTATAGAGTGCGGCCGAAATGCCGAAGATCAGCAGCGCGCGGTGCTTAAGCGCACGGAACGGATCGAGCAAGGAAACTTTCTTTCTGATCGTCTTCACCGTAGACGCATTCGACTTCGGCATCATGAACAGGATGCAGCAGAATGCAAGGACCATCAGGCATGCAACCCCGTAGAACGGACTGCGCCACGAAATCGCGCCGAGCTCGCCGCCAAGCAGCGGACCGACGGAAATGCCCAGGCCGACCGCGACTTCGAACAGAATGATCGATTTCGCCACGCCGACGCGAGACAGCGACACGATGGCAGACAAGGCGGTAGCGACGAAGAACGCATTGCCTAGGCCCCATCCGGCGCGAAGCCAAACGATGCCCATGACTTCGTTCACGCTTCCTGCGAGCGCAGAGAACAGCGCGATCAGCACAATGCCGGTCAGCAGCATTTTCTTAATGCCAAGACGCGAAGAAATAACGCCGGTAATAAGCATGGCCACGGCCATGACAGCGTTATAGCTGGTGAAAAGCAGAGTCAGCTGGCTGTCGGTTGCATGCAGCTGATCCTTCATCATCGGGAGGATCGGGTCGACGAGACCGAGACCCATGAATGCAATAATACTGGCGAACGCGATCGCCCAAACGGCGATCGGCTGATTGAACATCGATGTTTTTTGCGCGCTAGGCTGCAACGGATCCTTCGGTGCAGACTTGCGCGCGGCTGACGTTTGCGTTGACACTTATTCTCCTTCTTTCGTTCATTGTAGTTTCTCGAGTCCCTCCGTCACGCGTTTGCGGAGCCGCTCGATTTCCTTCCGGAATTCTTTCATCTTCTCGAGCTTATGGTCGATCATTCGAAGCTGCTGATCGATCATCTGCCCTGCTTCGAGCAGCTTGCTTCGCTTGAGCTCCACTTCCTCGGCCTGCCTGTAGGCATCGCCGGACTGCGCGAGCTGCTCGCGGAGCGCAACAAAATCGGTAATCTCCTGCAACGAGAAGCCGAGCACATCGCGTGCGTTAATGATCTGCTTCAGCCGTTCGATATGCAGACGGGTGTACAACCGGGTGCCGCCTTCCGTCCGCTCCGGCGGCGTTATCAAGCCAAGCTCTTCGTAGTAACGGATCGTGCGCTTGGTCAGCCCGCATTGCTTGGCCACTTCATCGATTTTGTAGCGCTCCTCCATGATTCCGTTCCTCCTCTCTTGTTTCGATTCGATTGACTCGTTTGATTTCATCTTACTCCTCCTATAACGTTAACGTCAACGTTAGATTTTTCCCGCCGTCTTCATTCTCGATCCTTATTGTACCCGTTCGCGGCCGCCTATCCTAGACAAAAGAAGCCCGTCCGCAGCGTTCTTCTCAGCCGCAAACGAGCTTTATTCATTTATTTCGTCAGCTTGCCGCTCCATGCGCCAAGTCCGCCTTTCAGATGCGCCAACTGCACATAGCCGCCGCTCTTCAAGAGCCGCGCCGCCGTCTTGCTGCGCATGCCGCTGCGGCAGTAGAGCAGCAGCCGGCCTTCCTTCGGCAGTTCGCTGAGACGTTCACCCAGCCGGGAGAGCGGCATGTTACGCGCCCCTGGAATGTGACCGCTATGATATTCAGCGGCTTCCCGCACATCGATCAGCAGCGATCCGCCGGCTTCCAGCTCCTTAAGAAAGGCTTCCGACCGTAAACTGCGTAATCCCTTCGCCGGTCCGAACTGCCTGTAAGCAAACCAAACGACAACGGCGGCAAAACATACATTGATGATCACTTCCATTCTCCTCTAGCCCCTTGGTCCATTCTAGAGATAGCTCGCCCGTTCCGGCTTGTATACCCCTATGGGTATATATCATAATCGACGATTCTCCTCATGTCAACGCCATGCCGACACTATTGTTAACCGTTTCTGCTGCCGTGTCCACCAGATTGCGATTGCATCAAATAATCTTCATCTGGGCAACATTACCACTGAAGTTTACATTCCCCTTGAGAGGAGCTTGGCGTTGGAACACGATTCGAATCAAACGCTCACGACCCGGCAGGGCCATCCCGTAACGGATAACCAGAATATCCGCACGGTCGGCAACCGCGGCCCAAGCACGCTGGAGAACTACCATTTTATCGAGAAAATTACCCACTTTGACCGGGAACGCGTGCCGGAGCGCGTCGTTCATGCCCGCGGGGCGGGCGCGCACGGCAGCTTCGAAGCCTATGGCAAAGCAGGCGATGAGCCGGTCTCGAAATATACGCGCGCGAAGCTGCTTCAGGAGGCCGGCAAGCAGACACCGGTATTTGTCCGCTTCTCGACCGTTATTCATGGCGGGCATTCGCCGGAGACGCTCCGGGACCCGCGCGGTTTCGCGGTGAAATTTTACACCGAAGACGGCAACTGGGATATGGTCGGAAATAACTTGAAAATTTTCTTCATCCGCGATCCGCTCAAATTCCCCGATATGGTCCACGCGTTCAAGCCCGATCCGTTGACCAACGTGCAGGATATGCAGCGCTTCTTCGATTTCGTCTCGCTGACTCCGGAAGCGACGCACATGATCACCTTCCTGTTCTCGCCTTGGGGCATTCCCGCGAATTACCGGCAGATGCAGGGCTCGGGAGTCAATACGTACAAATGGGTGAATGCCGCCGGCGAAGCGATGCTTGTAAAATATCACTGGGAACCGCAGAAGCAGGGCATCAAGAACCTGCTGCAAAGCGAAGCGAGCGAAATCCAGGCGATGAACTTCAACCATGCCACGCTCGATCTGTATCAGGCGATCGAAGCCGGAGACTATCCGGAGTGGGAGCTGTGCGTTCAGTTGATGACCGACGATGAGCATCCGGAGCTGGATTTCGACCCGCTCGACCCGACCAAGCTATGGCCGCCCGAGCAGTTCCCGTTCCTCCCCATCGGCAAAATGACGCTCAACCGCAACCCGGAAGATTATTACACCGAGGTGGAGCAGGCCTCCTTCGGCACGGGCGTCCTCGTGGATGGGCTCGATTTCTCCGACGATAAGCTGCTGCAGGGCCGCACCTTCTCGTATTCGGATACGCAGCGGCACCGGGTCGGCACCAACTACCTGCAGCTGCCGATAAATGCGCCGAAAACGCATGTGGCGACGAATCAGAGCGGCGGGCAAATGCAGTACCGTGCGGACCGTGCTTCCGGGCAAAATCCGCACGTGAACTACGAGCCATCCTCGATGGGCGGCCTGCAGGAAGCGGCGAAGAGCGGCAAAGATCACGAGCCGCACTACGACGCGAAGCTGACCAGGCACAAGATCGACCGCACGAACGATTTCAAGCAGGCCGGCGACACGTTCCGCGCCTTCGAGAGCTGGGAGCAGGACGAACTCGTCAACAATTTGGTCGGCGCGCTGTCGGGGTGCAAGGAGGATATCCGGTCGCGGATGGTCGGGTACTTCACCGAGGCAGACGCCGATTATGGCCGGCGCGTCGCGGAAGGGCTGAAGCAGGCCGACCGCGATCGGCCGTCGATGGCGGAGCAGGCCGTCGATAAGGCGAAACGCGAGGGCCATGGGGCCGATCCTTATTGAGCGCTGCAGCCGCGGCAAAAAAAGCCGCAAGCATTCACAATGCTTGCGGCTTTTTTTGCGGCTATTCCTCTTTGTCCGGCAATTGCTGCACATAGCTGTCCGACAAGTCCAGCAGCTTCAACGTCCGGTTGTATTGATCCTCTGTCGCCCCGTGTTCCGGCTCGCTGCCGTCCCGCAGCGAATAGTTCGTGCCGTCCTCGAAACCGATGCCCGGCAGGAACATGTCGTCTTCGGTAATGACCGACCCCGAAGGCAGGAAATGCCGCATCGGCAGCATGTTCGAGCCTTGGTTCAACAAGTCTTGGCCGAAATGAATCTGCCCGCTCAGCGAGGCGCCGACCAGATTCGCAACCGTTGGCATAATATCGATCTGACCGCCGGTCTGCTCCTTCGCGGCAGGGTAAGTCACGCCCGGAGCATGAAGCAGCAGCGGTACCCGGAACATATCGGGATAACCGTACTCGTGGCCAAGCATGCCAGCGACCAGGCTTTTCTCGTCGCGGTCAAGCGAGAACAGCGACAACCCCTGGTGATCGCCGTAGAACAGAATGATGCTGTCCTCCCACAACCCGCGTGCCTTCAGATCCTCAATAAACCGGCCAAGCGCGTAATCGGCATAGTTTTGGGCATGAATATAGTTACCGACAATGGTATTGTCGAATTGCTCGGGCAGCGTCATCCGATACTTGGACTCCGGCAGATTGTACGGATGGTGGGCGCTCATCGAAATAATTTGCGCATAGAACGGCTGCTCGCCTTCATCCAACTTCACCAGCTCGTCGATCGTTTTGTCGTACAGCACTTCATCGGATGAACCGAACGCGATGTGGTCCTCATCCCCGTAAAACGTTTTGTCGTAATAACGATCCCAGCCCAGCGACTTATAGAGCTCCGTCCGGTTCCAGAACGACACGTCGTTCGTATGGAATGTCGCCGTCGTGTATCCATGCGCGCGAAGCAGCTTCGGCAAGCTCGGCAGCGCCTTGTCCACGTTATTTTCGGTGGCAGCCTCATGCTCCGGCACATAAAGGGACGTATTCACGACATATTCGGCATCCGAGGTCGTTCCCTGCCCAACCATCGTATAGAAGTGGTTAAAATGAAACGTCTCATTCGCCAGCTTATTGATGTTCGGCGTCACTTCCTGGCCGTCGATCTTAAGCCCGATCAGGAAATCCTGGAACGATTCCATTTGGATGATGATGACGTTCTTGCCCTGGCTGACGCCGTGGTATTGCGGCACAGGCAGCGGCTGCGTGACGCCTTTCAGCTCGTCGATCGCATCCTGCGTAATGTCTGCCATCGGCACGACTTCACCATCCTTGTGGCTGTCGGCGAAGATGGTATAAAGCTCGTAGTTAAGCAGCCCCATCTCCTCGGCCTGCTTGTTCCCGTTCATGCTTGCGCGGTTCGGCCAAATATTGAGCAGGCAGAGCAGCGCGGAAATCGAGAACAGAACCAGGATGCCTTTCTTCTTCACCGGGCGCATGCTGACGCGCTGCTGGATCCGATTATGCTTCGGCCGCCAGATGATAAATGCCAGCACGACAATATCGAGAAAGATAAACAAGTAATAAGGGTCAAGAAGCGAATAAGTGCTTTCCCCTACCTGGGCTACTTTGCCCGCTTGGGCAAGCGCATGATACGTCACGATAATGCCGTAGTATTTGTAATACATCAGAACGGTAAAATAGAGCAGCGTGAGCAGGAAATTCACGAGCATGTAATAGAGCATTTTACGTTTGCCCGCCAGCCACTCAATCAGGCAGAACACGACCCAGAAGAACGGAATTTCCGTCACGAGCGTCATCCACGACGGCCCCTCATCGAAAACAACGGACCATGCCAATATGCCCTTCACTAATAGAATTAGCGTAAAATAAAAAAATCTGCGGTTAAGCAGCCTCATTAAAAAAGGCAACGTAAAGCAGCTCCTTCCCGAACAAACTAGATCAACCTTCACTCTATCATTTGACGCAGCGAATGCGCTAGAGTTTCAAAAAAATGTGAAATTTTCATAGAATTGCTTGTGAAATTTGTTACGTACCGATGTTTAGTTGTACCATGCAACTATTATATACTGGTATTATACAGGCAAAACAAGGTCTGTCAATCGCCGCATGCTCCCTTGCGTCGGGCGGATTGAACCTATATGCTTGTTGAATAGAGATTCCAAAATCAAGAAACGGTGAACAGTATGAACAATGATATCGATGTCTTGCATCGAATCGAACATGAAATGGCTATTTTTATCCGTCGGGCGGAGGCGGCCCGAATCGCTTATTTCAACGCTACCGGTCTGGATCGCTCCACCTATTTATTGCTTACGCATCTCTACGATAACGGGCCGCTCAGCATCAAGGCGCTCGCCGATACGTTCCAGCTGGATATTTCGACAGCGAGCCGGCAGACGGCATCGCTTGAGAGCAAGGGCTACGTCGAACGGACCGCAAGCCCCAAGGACGCCCGGGTCAGCCTGCTGCAGGTTACGTCTTCGGGCAGCGGGCAGCTGCTTCGGGTGAGAAGCATACGTCAATCCTTCTATACGGAGCTGATGCAGGAATGGACGCTAGAAGAAACTGCAAATTTTTGCGATTTGCTGCAGAAATTTAACCAAACCGTGGAGAATTACTCGAAAAGCAACAAAAATAATTGCGGCAAAGGGGGATCTTCACCCGATGGACAGTAAAAAACGTTTCTCGGATCGAGTCGGGCAATACGTCCGGTACCGCCCAAGCTATCCCGCGGAGGCGGTCGACTTTCTCTACGCCGAGGCTGGGCTGACCCTCTCTTCGGTCATAGCGGACGTCGGCTCCGGCACGGGCATTTTCACCCGGCTGCTGCTCGAGCGCGGCAACGCCGTTTATGCGGTAGAGCCAAACACGGACATGCGGCTGGCGGCCGAGGAGCAGCTTTCCGACTTCGATCGCTTCCGCTCCGTAAACGGCTCAGCGGAGGCGACCACGCTCCCTGACGCCTCGGTGGACGCCATCGTCTCCGCTCAGGCATTCCACTGGTTCGAGCCGGAATCGACCCGGCTTGAGTTTCGCCGCATCGTCCGCCCCGGCAGCAAAACGGCGCTCATTTGGAACAAGCGGCTGGTCGAGGATGATTTCTGTTCCGAGTATGACCGGCTTCTGTTACACTACGCGCCGGAGTACAAAGATGTGAACCATCGCCGGCTGAGCCACGAGGACTTCGCCGCTTTCTTCCAAGGAGGAAAGTATGCCAAAGCGGTTTTTGCCAACCAGCAGCTGTTTGATCTTGAAGGGTTGAAAGGCCGGACGATGTCCTCGTCCTACGTGCCGCTGCCAGGCTCGCCCGCGTTCGAGCCATACATGAAAGCACTGGAAACGTTATTTCAGGCTCATCAGAAGGATGGCGCAGTTCGCTTTCCGTACGAGACGGAGATTTACTTAGGCACGGTGTAGATCGGTTGATTGGCTTAGCGCATTATTCATTGTCCCCCAGGTGTGCTATAATTCTTGTATTATTTTTTCAACAAGGAGTTACGCCGCCATGAAAACGCTTGTTATCGTTGCACATCCCAAGATGCATGAGTCGAGAGTCAACCGCATATGGAAGGAACGGCTGATGAAAGAGCCGGGCGTTACCGTCCATGACCTATATGAAGCCTACCCGTCCGAAATGCTCGATGTGAAAAGAGAACAGGAACTGCTGCTGCAGCACGACCGCATCGTCTTCCAATTCCCGTTTCACTGGTACAGCACTCCTTCCCTGCTGAAAAAATGGCAAGATGAAGTGTACACCTACGGCTTCGGCTACGGCACAGGCAATAAGCTGAAGGGCAAGGAGTACGTGCTCGCCATTTCCGTCGGTCGCACCGAAGAGTCCTATCGTCCCGACGGCGAGAGCCTCTACACGATGGAGCAGCTGCTGCTGCCTCTGCAAGCGACCATTTTGCTTACGGAAATGAAGTACGTCCCGCCATTCCTGCTGTTTAGAGCGCCTCATCTTTCCGATGAAGAAATCGCGGAGAGCGCCGATCGGCTGGCTGCTTATTTAACGGCACCTATCGGCTCTTATGCTACTGTATAATAAACAAGGTCACCCAATTCGGGTGACCTTGTTTTGCTTTACGTATGTTTTTACGGCAGGCTCAGCTGCCACGTTACGCCAAACTTGTCCGATACCCAGCTGAACTTCTTGCTGAACGGGTACTCCATGAGCGGCATCAACACCCTTCCGCCCTCCGACAGCCGTTCGTGCAAACGATCGATCTCCTCTTCCGTCTCGCAGGTAATGAACAACGAGATCGAAGGCGTGAACGTAAACGCATGCTTCACGTGGCTATCGATGCACATGAACGCTTGTCCCTGCAAGGTGAACGTCGCCTTATAGACGCTGCCTTCCGGGCCCGGCCCTTCTGGACCGTACCGCATGATGTCCACGATCTCCGAGTTGTCGAAAATGGACGTGTACATGTTCATCGCTTCCTCCGCTCGTCCTTCGAACATGAGGAATGTCATAATCTTCTGGATGCCGCTGCTCACTATCCGTTCATCTCCCTCGTTTGATTTGAAAATACCTATTTATTGTCAACACATACGATATCCAAATCGCGGCTAATTATCAAGCGGGCGAAAAAGGGTAAAAAAACCACAGCATGAATGGGCGGCATTATGATACGATGAGAGCAAGCTTGTCCATATCATCTTTTACAATTGGAGGCGCTTACAGAATGAATGACGCGCAAGTGCGAGAAGGTTATTTCGGAGAGTTCGGCGGCAGCTTTGTTCCACCTGAATTGCAAGAGGTACTTGATTTTTTAAGCGCGCAATTCAACGCCTACAAGGACGATCCGGAGTTCAAGGAAGAGCTGAGCTATTATTTACGAGAGTATGTGGGCCGCGAAAATCCGCTCACCTTTGCCAAGCAAATTACCGAGGCTTGGGGCGGTCCGAAAATTTACTTAAAACGGGAAGACCTTAACCATACCGGCGCGCACAAAATCAACAACGTTGTCGGCCAAATCCTGCTCGCCAAGCGGATGGGCGCCAAACGCGTCATCGCCGAAACGGGAGCCGGCCAGCACGGAGTGGCCACGGCAACGGCTTGCGCCATGTTCGACATGGAATGCGTCATCTACATGGGTGCGGAGGATACCCGCCGTCAAGCGCTGAACGTGTTCCGCATGGAGCTGCTGGGCGCGACCGTCGTACCTGTGCATAAAGGACAAGGCCGTTTGAAGGACGCCGTGGACGAGGCGCTTAACGACCTGATCCAGAACTACAAGCATACCTTCTATCTGCTCGGATCGGCCGTTGGTCCGCATCCGTTCCCGACGATGGTGAAGCAATTCCAATCGGTCATCAGCGAGGAGTCGAAGCGTCAAATTCTTGAGAAGGAAGGACGTCTTCCCGATGCCGTGCTGGCCTGCGTAGGCGGCGGAAGCAATGCGATCGGCGCGTTCGCCCATTACTTGGACGAGCCTTCCGTACGGCTGATCGGGGTCGAGCCGGATCAAGCGCCGACATTGACGGAGGGCGTGCCAAGCGTCCTTCACGGGTTCAAGTGCTTGGTCCTGCTTGACGAAGAGGGCAATCCGAAGCCAACCTATTCCATTGCCGCCGGACTCGATTACCCTGGCATCGGACCGGAGCACAGCCACCTGAAGGTATCGGAACGGGCGGAATATGTAACGGTCAGCAATGAGGAAGTGCTGGCTGCATTCCAAGAGCTTTCCCGCACCGAAGGCATTATTCCGGCGCTCGAGAGCGCGCATGCCGTAGCCTATGCGAAGAAGCTGGCGAAGACGATGACCACGGACCAAATCGTCATCATCAACCTCTCCGGCCGCGGCGACAAGGACGTAGAGCAAGTCTTCCATATGTTGAAAAAGTAGCGCAATCTAAAGAGCCGTTTCGCACCCGCCAATCGAGGCACGCGAAACGGCTCTTCTTCTTCTATTACACGCTGTGCAGAGCGGCAAGCGCGGCGTCCCGATCCTTCAGAAAGAAGACTTGCTTGCCATGGTTGCTCTCGTAAATGAAATCCTTCAGGCTCTTGCTGTCATATCCGTCGAAATCGCCGACGATCGCCAGCTGAAAGCTGTAATTCGTAAACTTCTGCAGAATCTCCCCCGCGAGACGGGTCCGCAGCTCGAAGAAATCTTCCGTCACGTTCGATTTGTCCAATAAAATCTTGTCGCAGCCCTCCGCGTACCGGATCGCAGCCATCAGATCGAGAGCGCTTTGTACATCGCTAATCAGAGTATCCGGGCTTTCGAGGATGGCCACCTTCGAGTTCCCCTGCTGATCGACCGTTATCCGCATCTACTCGAACTCCCTGCTGCCCGGCCACGATCCTTGAAGCTTCCGCAGTAAAATAATTTGTCCCGTATGGTATGCGTCATGAAGCGCTAGCGAGAGAAGCTGCCCGCCGACCGGCGTCTCCGGAAGCGGCTTGTCCAGGTCCGCATCCTGAAAGTCGGTCAGATAGCCGTTAATTTCGCGGTGAACGGCGACCAGCTTCGCAATGGCTTGCTCCCAATCCATGGAAGGATCACTGTTTTGGAACGTATTGGTGTTGCCGTTATATGGCGCAGGCTCCAGTCCCTTCAGCCGCTGCAGCAGCCGCTCCTTGTAGAAAGTCAGATGATGAACCGTTTCGCGGATCGTGTTCGATGCCCCGCCCTCAGGACGCCAGTCCGCCTGCGTCTCCGTCACGCCTTCAAGCGCCTGGACAAGCGGCGGATGCCAGCCTTCCTCCTCCATGACAACGCCCCAGCTGTGCAGCAATATATCTTTTCGTCCCAAACCCATGATCCGTCACCCTTTCCGATTTGACTGACACCAGTCCATTATACCTGATTTTATCTGATAGCCTCACGATTTATTTGACAGATATTGCCTGACAACAAGGGGTGCACTATACTGGGTGTGAATCTATCCTTGCCGCAGGGAGGCCCTTATGAAACTGTATATTATCCGTCATGCAGAGCCGGACTACCCCAATAACACCATAACCCAGCCCGGCCACCTTGAAGCTCAGGCACTGGCCGAGCGTCTGGCTGGCACCAAGATTGACCGCATCTACAGCTCGCCGCTCGGACGAGCGCTGCACACGATGCAGTATACGGCCGATGCGCTCGGCATGCAGGCGACCGTGCTGCCGTGGCTGGAAGAACTGGGCGGCTGGCAGATGACAAATGCCGCCGGCGAGTCCATGATCGCTTGGAATTGCGATCCTACCTGGGTTCGGGAACACCGCCCGTTTCCTTCGAGCGACGATTGGCATGAGCGGGCGCCCTTTAATAATCCGGATTTTGCAAGACGGTTCCAGGAGATCAAGGATAACTCGGACCGCTTCTTCTTGGAAAACGGGTACCGGCGCGATGGCGGGCGGTATCGGATCGAGCGCCCGAATCGGGATGCGATCGCCATCTTCTGCCACCTTGGGTTCGGCTTGGCCTGGCTGTCCCACCTGCTCGAGCTGCCCCTGCCCATGATCTGGTCCGGGTTTTGGATCGCGCCGAGTTCGGTCACAACCGTCGTCATGGAAGAGCACGACCACGGCTGGGCGGCTCCGCGCTGCTACGGCGTCGGGGACATCGGCCATATTTACCGGTCCGGGCTGCCGGTCAGCAGCGCGGGCTTGATCGCGAACAACATCGACTAAAACGTAAGAAAGCGCCTGCTCCTATTTGAGCTGACGCTTTCCCTGCACGCATGCTAGATCTTCTTCACAAACTCCGATTTCAGCTTCATGGCGCCAAAGCCGTCGATTTTGCAATCAATGTCATGGTCGCCCTCTATGAGCCGAATGTTCTTGACTTTAGTGCCGATCTTCACAACGAGCGAGGTACCCTTTACTTTCAAATCCTTGATGACGGACACCGTATCGCCGTCGTTCAGGACGTTGCCGTTGGCGTCCTTGATGATCCGCACGTCGCCTTCGCGATCGTCTGTCGATGTCGGGTTCCACTCATGCGCGCATTCCGGACACACGAATTGGGTCCCGTCCTCGTAGGTGTATTCAGAGTTGCATTTCGGGCAATTAGGTACAGTAGACAAGGTCAGCAGGCTCCATTCTTCTTAGTATTCACCGCCTATTCTGGCACAGACGGCCTCGGATGGCAAACCAGCCTTTATGATGGTTATTCCCTCAAGAAATGGGGAGAATGGATGCAGGAACTGAACAAATGACAGAGGAGATATGAAGCGATGAATCATATTGCGGATACCGTTACGTTACATAATGGAGTGAAAATGCCCCTACTTGGCCTTGGCGTCTATAAAGTGGAGGAAGGCGCGACGGTCGTCCAATCGGTCAAATGGGCGATCGCCCACGGCTATCGCAGCATTGACACGGCGGCGATTTACAAGAACGAGCGCGGCGTCGGTCAAGGCGTTCGTGAGGCCATGCAGGAGAATGGGCTGACGCGTGAGCAGCTCTTCATTACTTCGAAGGTGTGGAACAGCGACCTCGGGTATGAATCGGCATTGGCCGCTTATGAGACCAGCTTGGAGAAGCTCGGACTCGACTACCTTGACCTGTATCTGATTCACTGGCCCGTTAAGGGGAAATACAACGACGCGTGGCGGGCATTGGAGAAGCTGTATCAGGATGGCCGCGTGAAAGCGATCGGCGTCAGCAACTTCCACGTACATCATCTGGAAGATGTGATGAGCATCGCGACGATCAAGCCGATGGTCGATCAAGTGGAGCTCCATCCGCGGCTTACGCAGCCGGAGCTGCAGCGCTTCACGAAGGAGCATGGCATCGTGCTCGAGGCGTGGTCGCCGCTCATGCAGGGCGAGCTGCTGGGCGATCCGCTGCTTAGCGACATCGCGGCCAAGCACGGCAAGTCCGTCGCGCAGATCATCCTTCGCTGGGACCTGCAGCACGGCGTCGTCACGATCCCGAAATCGACGAACGAGAAGCGCATCATGGAGAATGCGTCGCTGTACGATTTCGAGCTGAGCGCGGAGGATATGGCGCGGATCGACGGGCTTAACGAGAACCGCCGCATCGGGCCGGACCCGGATAATTTCAATTTCTAAAATGAAACGCCACTCCTTCACCCTAGGAGTGGCGTTCCTTATTTCATCGCTTCCTGTTCCACGAGCTTCATAAACTCATGGACCACCTTCAGGTTGGCCTTCTGGCTGCCGAGCTTCAGCATGGCCCGTCCCACGAAATTGACTCCTTTGTTGCTTCCCTCGTACACGAACGCCGTATGCGAATCGTCTATTCTCGTTAGCGCAAACGTGAGCGTAATCTCGAACGCTTTGCCTAGCACGAAGTGGATCGTTTTCCGCTTGGCGTCCGGGGTATCTTCGTAAACCAGCGTGTCCACGATATACGTTTCCACACGCTTGCCCTCGCGGTACTTCTGCCGGTGCTTGGCGCCTGCTTCCCGCTCGGTCTTCTCGATAAGCGTATGCTCCTCGACCTTCGGCATAATCCGCTTCATATTCGCATCCGCGAATAGGTCCCACACTTTCTCGATATTGGCTGCGATCGTGATCCGCTCGCTCCACTCCAACATGCGCTATTCCCTCCCCGATGCAAGAAATTCGTCAATCTCCTCAACCTGTGCCAGAAGATCTTGGATCTGCATGCGTTTGTTTTCCCGTTTCTGCTCCAATAAAGCCTCTAAATGCGCAAAGGATTCGTCCTTCATGACCGCGCTCATCTCCTGGATCGTAAATCCGAATCGTCTCAGCTTCGCAAGCAGCACCGCTTCAAAATAACTGCCGTCGTCATAGTACCGATAGCGGGTTACAGGATCGATATACGCCGGCTCCAGCAGCTTCACCTCCGCATAGTAGCGCAGCGTCTCCTTGCTCAGTCCCGTCATTTCCACGAATTCGCCGATCTTGTACATGCATCTCCTCCCTCACCCATCATAAACCGTGGGGTGCACCACAGAGTCAATAGCTCATTCCATTATAGCTTGCTACCAAAATAAAAACCCCTCAGACGAGCCTAATGCCAAACACCCCGTCCATGCAGCCGAAATGCTGTCTAAGGCGGGGTGTTTTCACGGTTTTAAAATCCATAAGGAAGGGCACCATAAATGGAAGATCATGAACAAATGATCGGTTCAACAATCGGTCCATGCAGGGAGTACCCTAACATGATTCTATTGTTTTATGCCATCATCAACGCGGCTGCCGTGGTATTTTTCGTCCGTTTAAAGAAAAGGCTGCATATCCTGGAGGTCATGATGTACTGGTTTGCCGCCTCCTACATGTATCAAAATCTCTCTGCCCTCTGCTACATGAATTTCAAGACGCTCATTATCCCTGATCAGCTCAGTTACGAACTTGCCCATTTTTTAAGCCGTATTCTGCTGTACCCCGCACTGATAGTTGTCTTCCTCCATGTCTATCTTGGCCTAGGTTCGTTCCTGGCGAAGCTGCTGCTGGCCGTCCTTTACATCGGTCTCCTCACGGGGCTCGAATGGATGGATCACTGGCTTGGCGTCGTCGTCCACAAGAATTGGCACTTCTGGTGGTCCCTTGTCTTCTGGCTTAGCACGCTGCTTGTCCTGCTTGGCTTCATGACCGCGTTTCGCAAAATCCTGTTCCGGAGGAATGTGCCGAAATGAATGTCACCTTTGACTGGAACGAATGGTTCGCCATCTTCGCGTCCTCGATCGCATTCTTGAATTTTCTCATCGTTCGAGGCTACTTCTCTGCCGCCATGGTCGTCATCGTGGTGATGTACAACATCTTTTTGGTGTCCACCATTGATTACTTCCTAATCGCCACGCCTTTCAAAGTTTACATATTCGGGGACAATCCTTCCTATGAGCTGTCCGGGGGGCTGTTTCATCTGTTTATGTACCCCAGCGCATCGCTTCTGTTCCTGTTCCTTTATGACAAATTTGAACTTTATGGACATAAAACCGTCTGGTACATCCTGGGATGGACCTGCTTCGCGCTGCTCTTCGAATGGATATGCGTCTATAACCGCTTTCTGGTGTATACCGGCTGGAAGCTTTATTACTCCATTCCGACCTACCCGATCGCGGCTGTACAGCTTATCCTTCTGTACCGATTTGCGACACGCAAGCTGCTCCAGATCGGCTTCGATAATCACTACAAATAATGGTGAGCGGCTTGCGCCGGCGGTAGACCAAAACGGTGAGCGGCCCGTGCCGGCGGCAGACCAAAGCGGCGAGCGCTAGCTCTTCTCCGCTGCGATCAGCAGGAAAATCGGCCGACGCGTCTCATCCCGCATGTCAGGATAAGCGGCAAGCGCTTCTTCGGTCGGCTGCGGTTCGGAGAGCTTCTTGATCGTGAACCCCGCCTCAATAAGAGTGTTGATGAGCGTGGCGGCCGTCCGGTGATATTTCACCACATCGCTTCCCAGAAAACGGGTGTCCCGCTTCCCCTCCTGCTGGTAATCGTCTACCGGCCAGTGCAGCCGCTCACCCTTGGTCCCGTAATGCCAATCCTGCGCGGCACGCGCCGTGAATACCGGGTGCTCGACCGAGAGAATGAAGCTGCCTCCGGGCACGACAGCTTCGAAGACGCTGCGGCAGACGTCATCGAAGCGTTCAATATAGTGGAGCGCCAGGGAGCTAATCACCACATCGAACTGCCTCGCTTCAAAATCAATGTCCTCAATCGCCATCCTGCGGTATTCGATCGCAGGATCATCCGTTAAAGCTTTGGCGCGGGCAATCATTTTATCCGATAGATCGATGCCGATCACCGACTTGGCGCCCATCTGGAGCGCATACCGGCAATGCCAGCCTAGGCCGCAGCCCAGGTCAAGCAGCCTCTTATCCTTCAGCTCGGGCATGAGAGCCCGCAGCGCCGGCCACTCTCCGGCCGCGTCCAGGCCGCCGACAGAGCGCGGCATTTGATTGTAGGCCGCGAAAAAATCCGGATCGTCGTATTTATTTTGCTTCATCTGGGTACGCCTCCTTTTCCGTTATCATATCATCCTTGGTATAATAGGTAAAAAAACTGCCGGCAAGTACCGGCAGCTTCTCTGAGGTTGCTATGATCATACATAAAGGCGAAACCCTATTCCGCCAGGGCGAATCCGGACCGCTCTATCAGTTGCGCAGCGGGCTGCTCAAGATCGTCCGCGTCCATCAGGACGGGGCGCAGCTGCTGGTCAACATCATCGTGCCCGGCGAAATGATCCCCCATCATTCATTAATCAGCCCCAATCCCTATTTCGGGACGGCTATTGCGCTCGTGACAAGCGAAGTCGATGTCCTCCCGGCCGAGGAATGGTACGCGGCGTTGGAGCGCGATCCGTTGAAATGCCGCGATATCGCGCTCATGCTGCAGGAAAGGCTCCGCATGATGCAGCAGCGGATCGACCAGCTGACCGAGGTCGCCCCCGCCCAGAAGCTGCGCAAGCTTCAGGCTTGGTTTCAAGCCTATATCTCGCCCGCTTCCCTCACGGAGGTGCTGACGCAGGACGAGATCGGGCAGCTGATCGGGCTGCGCCGCGAGACCGTAAACCGGCTGCTGCGAAGCAAGCCGGACGACGGCGCGGACCGCTAGCTGCGGGCTGCCGTTTCCTTCGGCTCTGCCGCAGGCTCCAGGCTGCCCATCGGGCCGAAAAATTCAAAATGGATATCGGCAGCGGCTACGCCCCACTCCTTCAGGAGCCGGTACACCAGCTTCATGAACGGCTCGGGGCCGCAGAAGTAGAAGCTCGCATCCTTGGTCGGCACGACGCTTTGGAGCCATGGCAGGTCAATGTATCCTTCTTTATCGAAGGCTCTGTTTGCCCGGTCGTCCGCCGTCGGCTTATCGTAGCACCAATAGACCGACACTTGCGGCGAGCGCTGCGCGAGCTCTTCCACTTGCGACCGCAGCGCGTGCACGTTGCCATGCTGCGCCGCGTGAATGAAGGTGACTCGGCGGTTCGTACGATTCGTCTCCGACAGGTCGGCGAGCATGCTGACGAGCGGGGTTAACCCTACGCCGCCGCTGATAAGGACGATCGGACGCTCATCGTTCCGATCCAAGGTGAAATCGCCGGCCGGCGCCGACAGCCAGAGCACGTCGCCCTCCTGAACGGTCTCGTGCAAGTAGGTCGATACCTTTCCTTCCGGTTTGCCCGGCAACGCGTCCTCCCGCTTCACCGAGATTCGATAGTAGGGTTTCCCCGGCGCATCGGACAAGCTGTACTGCCGGATATGCGTATATTCTTCTCCCGGAATGCTCATTTTCACGCTTACATACTGGCCTGGTTCGAAGGCTGGAATCGCGCCGCCATCTTGCGGGACCAGATAGAACGATGTAATGACGTCGCTCTCCCCCACTTTTTTCTCAATTCGGAACGCGCGGAAATCGGCGAAGCCGCCCTGCTGCTGTTCCGACTGGCGATACATCTCCGCCTCCGTCTCGATAAAGACGTTTGCGATCACGCCGTAAGCATCCGCCCACGCCTGCAAAATCTCCTCCGTCGCCGCGTCTCCCAGTACATCCTTGATCGCCTGCAGCAGCATTTGACCGACGATCGGATACTGCTCGGGTTTTACGCCAAGGCTCCGGTGTTTATGCGCGATCTGCTTGACGGCCGGCAAGATCGCCTCCAGCTTATCGATATGCAGCGCAGCCGCGTAAACGGCATTGGCCAGCGCGTTTTGCTGCTTGCCCTGTCTTTGGTTCGCGTGGTTGAACATATTCAGCAGCTCCGGGTAGGCTGTAAACATCAAGTTGTAGAACCGTTTCGTAATCGCAGTACCGTGAACCTCAAGCACCGGGACAGTTGACTTAATAATCGCTATCGTTTGGTTGCTTAGCATGATAGGTTCCTCGCTTTCATCACTTGGTATAATCCAAGTATACGAGTAAGCGCGGCACGGCCGTGTGATTCCAATCACAGCAATTCGCAACGATCTGTGACGGCGAGCGCCGTATTGCGACCCGCACATGCGGGACAATGTTGTCGCATACCGGATGAATGGAGTGTTAAGATCATATAAGGAGGCGACGAATGATGGGCAGCATCACCATTGAAGTGATACAAGACGGCAATATCGAAATGTGCTGGCCGCTTTGCGACGAGCTGATGGCTTTTCAGAAATCGAAAGCATCGATCGCGCCGGAAGTATTCGATACGATGAATTTCGACAACCGCATGAAGCGCAGCTACGAGCGTGCGGCCGAGAGCCAGGTCGTGGTGGTGAAAGACGACGGCGTTCCTGTCGGCTATGTATTTTCCACCATCGATGAGATCAATAATCGTCAAAGCGCCATACCGGAATGGGCGCCCGTGCAGGACCCAGCCGTGAGCAAAGGCTTCTATCCCGATTGGGACTGCCTCCCGTCCAAAGTCGGCACGTTGAATAATCTGTACTTGCGGGACGGCTACCGGGACAAAGGGCTCGGCTCCAAGCTGTTCAACCTGTCGATGGACTGGCTCGAGAGCTTCCCGGACGTCGATCTGGTCTTCGTTTATGTATCGAATGGCAACGACGACGCTCTGAATTTCTACCTCAGCCGCGGGTTTGCCTTCAGTCATGACGTATTCGGCGGCTTCATCAAAGCGCTGTACAGGACAAGCAGGCGAAAGTAACACCAAGAGAGGTAACAGTTACCGCACATGTACCGAAAAGCGCGGAAAGTAACACCAAGAGAGGTAACAGTTACCGCACATGTACCGAAAAGCAACGAAAGCAGCCCCATGAGAGGTAACAGTTACCGCACTTAGGCGGAAAAGGCAGGCGAAACGGCCGTAAAAAAGGGAATCGGGGCAACAAACCCGATTCCCTTCTGCTTATAAGAGTTCAAATGTCGAGATGACCGCCGCGTGGTCGGACGGCCATTCATTGTCCTCATGGCTGCCGAAGCCCTTCGGCTCGCCCGCCACGAACACCTCGGAGCTCACAACCTTCACATTCGAACCGTGATAGTAGATGAAGTCGATACGGTCCTGAGGCTCGAAGGGATTGTCGCCCCAAGGATGCTCCGGCGTATGGACGGTCGACCAGGTGATGCCCGGCATCGCAGCCGGATCCGGATGGACAACCCGGTACGAATCGAGCAGCCCCGCTTCCTCCGCTTGTACGCTGACCGGCCATCTCACGGCATACCCCTCGTGCTGAGCCTTCCTGTCATCGCTCCAATCCAGATGGGATGGAGCATTGAAATCGCCCATCAGGAAGAGCGGCATGTCCGATGCCAAATGCGGCGCCAGTTCTTGCAGCACCAGCTTCATTTGCCATCCTCGGGCCTCGTTCTCCATCGCAATGATGTCATCCACGGATCGCTTATCGAACATCGCCCAATAAGGGCCGTAGGGATCATAGTACAAGTGCGTGACCGCGACGAGAATGACCTGGCCGGACGGCAGCTGGATATGCGCCAGAACCGCGCTCATCCCTTCGATATAAGAGGCCTCAAGAATCGGAAACCGGCTGATGACGCTGCAGTTTGCTTCTCCGTTCTTATTCTGAAAATAATGCCAGCCCAGCTTCTCCGCTACGGCTTTGCCCGGCTCCGGCGTTTCCTGGAACCCGACGATGCCCGCGCCCGACAGCTCTACGGCCTTCGCGATCTTGTTAATCCCATCCCGCACGGCTTCTCCGCCGAGCCACGTATTGAACGTCATGATTTTGACCGATTGCTGCTGTTTCATGTGCTTGCATCTCTCCTTTTCACTTATTGTAACGAAGCCGCGCCGATTTGAAAATGCTGCTGGGCCGTTCGGTGAACGAGGCCGCAAATTCTGCTAAAATGACAGGTAGTACAGCACATGGCTTGGAGGAACCCACGATGTCGCTTATCGGCGAGGAACGGAAACGGAAAATACTCGATCTGCTTGAAACGGACGGCAATGTCTCATCGTCCGAACTGGTTCGGCTTTTTGACGTATCGAAGGAAACGGTGCGAAGATACTTGGATGAGCTGGAGAGCCAGGGCAAGGTGAAAAAAGTATACGGCGGGGCCGTGAAGCCCGCCGCCGGCTACGAGGAGCCTCCCTATCTGGAGCGGATGGCGCTGCAGCGCGAGGAGAAACAACGAATCGGCCGGCTGGCGGCCGGCCTGGTTCGCGACGGGGAAGTGATTTTTCTCGACGAAGGATCGACGCCGCTCACGCTCATTCCCCATTTAACGCAAAGCGGTTTGACGGTGTTGACCCATTCGTTTCCTGCGGCCGCCCTGCTGATGGAACAGCACAATCAAGGGAGTTTCGACGGCCGGGTCTTGTTTCTCGGCGGGGAAATCAGCGCGCGGCACTCACGCTGCTCGGGCTCGATGACCGAGACGGCGCTGAACCATTATTACGTCGATAAAGCCTTCATCTCCGTTGACGGGCTGCAGCCCGAGGCAGGCCTAACCAGCTTGGATGACGGCAAGTCCGCCGTGTCCCGCAAAGCGATTGCCCAGGCGACTGCCGCAATCGTGATGGCGGATTCGACCAAGCTCGGTCACCGGTATCCGTATAAGCTCGGCGACTTTGCGGATATTACGCATATAGCCTGCGGTCAAGCGCCCCCAGCGGATTGGGAGCGGCCGCTCGAGGACAATGCCATTCGGTGGCTGTCTCCTTAGCCCAGCACGCTGATGACCACAATCGCGGCGGCAATCGTCGCCGACGATGCGATCCGCTTCATCCCCTGCTGCTCCTTCAGCACAAGGATGCCGAGCAAGGTCGCGAACACCGTCCCGATTTCGCGAATTGGCGATATATGAGCAATAGGAGCCAGATTCATGGCGAATAAGAAAAGCAGGTAGGAACCGGGCGAAAGCACGGAACCGATCAGCACGACCCGCCAATTCGCGCGGAGCTCCGCCTTCCAGCTTCGGGAGCGTAGCACCATCGGCGTCAGCGCCAGCATGAAACCGAGATTGCCCACCCCAAGCAGCTCCGGCGGCGATAAGTAGTCGAGGGTCAATTTGTCCACGAATACGTAGCTGGTTATACATAAGCCGACCCCGAATGCGAGGAGGATCGGCTTCGACTTGGATGATTCAGGCATTGGCACGGACTGAAGATGCCGCCTGAACGACCAATCGCTGATTTTGAAGAAGCTGACAATCATGCACAAAATGCCGAGCCACCCCCAAAGGGACAACGATTCGCCCAGAAAGGCAACCCCGATAACCGGAACGAGAAGCGTGGCCGTCCCTCTCATCACCGGATACATTTGCGATAAATCGCCCGCGTCGTACGCCTTCGTCAGCATATACGCATAACACCCCTGAAGGACCATGGACAGTAAAATAAGCGCATATCCTTCCCAAGGGAGCTTGCCGCCGATCAGGCGGCCGGCGACCGCTGGGATCAATGCGAGCTCGGACGGAAGAAGAATCAGCCATAAGAACGCCGCTTTGTTCACGCTGCGCTTGGCGAATAAATTCCACACCGCATGCGTCAGACCCGAGCACAGAACAAGAAGAACGGCTAGCAGCAGCATGCCGGTCACCCGATGGCACGTTGTCCGAACAAGCGTTCAGGCAGCCTGGCTTCCCATGCAGGCGGTGCATCCAATCCGAGCGCATGAATGACAACGGCAGCGGTGTCCGTGATGGTCAGGCCAGCCGCCATGATCGTTCCCGGCTCAATTCCAGGCCCAGCGCATGCCCAGAAAATCGTTTTGTCGAGCGGGTGGTCGCTGCCGTGGTCGGTGTCGATCTCGCCGCCCCCGCCGTGGTCGGACACAATGATGACCAGACTATCCTCCAGCAGATCCGCCCGCTCAAGCGCATCCAGAATAATGCCTGTGTTTTCATCCGTTTCTTCAATCGCGCGAAGCTGCTCAGGCGTGTTATAGCCGTGCTTGTGGCCGGCAATATCCGGCACATCCAGATGCACGAACAGCAGTCCGATATCGGGATTGCCCGTGATGTAGTCTGCCGCCGCCTGCGCTACCTCGCGATCGGGCAGCGATATTTTATGTACCCCGAGGTTGGATTCGATAATGCCGAAGTTAATCGGCTCCCAGGAGCTGAACGAGGCAAGCTTGGCTGCCGGATCGGCTTCCCGGATGATGCGGAAGATCGATGGATACGGCGAATTGTCGGGAAAAGGCTGCTTCTCCGCCTTGTAATTCGTCAGCCCATGCTTATCGGGACTTACGCCATGCATAAGCGCTCCCCAGCATTCCGCGCTGATGGTCGGCGAGGCCGTCTGCGCATCGAATGCAATCGCTCCACGCTGTATTAAACGATCCAAGTGCGGCGTATGCGCAGCTTGAACGAAATTCCCCGCTCCATCCCATCCAATAATGATTACGCGACTAACGGCTGCCATTGATTGTTTCCCCCTTGTATACGATTGAATGATTTCCCTTTAAGCATACGCCGGGCCTTGATGCACGTCAATAAAAAACAACCAAAAGCAACATAAGACACTTTTTAATTTTTTATAAGGTTTTTGTCACAAACTAAACACGCCGATTGTCTTAGATAGCGTAAAACATCAAAATTGCGATGGAGGAATGAATCATGCAATTACGAATGAACCACCGTGCCGTGAACCCTGCAGGCTTTCAAGCCCTGCTTAAACTAGAAGATGCTACAAAAAAGATGGGCCTTGATCCCGTGCTGTACGAGCTGATCAAGATCCGCGCTTCGCAAATCAACGGCTGCTCCTTCTGCTTGGATATGCATACGACCGACCTGCGCAACATCGGCGAGACCGAGCAGCGGGTGAACTTGATTCTCGTTTGGCGGGAAACCCCGCTCTTCACCGAGAAAGAACGGGCCGCTCTTGCCCTTACCGAAGCGGTTACGCGCATTTCCGAGGCCGGCGTGCCGCAGGAGGTGTACGATGAAGTGCGCAAGCATTTCAGCGAGAGCGAATACGTGTCCTTGATCATGGCGATCAATGCCATCAACTGCTGGAACCGCATCGCCATTGCAACGGGCATGTACCCCGGCTGTTTCTAAAAACAGAAAACCACCCTCACCGGGTGGTTTTCTTGTTCATCCAAGGGTAATCTAAATACAACGAAGAAGGGGAGGCGCGAGCCCGAATGACGCTGAACAAACCGCTGCTGGATATCGACCAGCTTTACCGCGACTATAAGCCGCTGCTCGCTTCCATCGCGTACCGGATGCTTGGCTCGATGAGCGAAGCTGAGGACGCAGTCCAGGATGTTTTCGTAGCTGTCAGCAAGCTCGGCGGGGATCGCATGATCGAGCACCCGAAAGCCTATCTCGTCAAAATGATTACGAACCGCGCGCTCAACATGATGAAGGCCGCGCCCCGGAAACGTGAAAGCTACCCGGGACAATGGCTCCCTGAGCCTGTCATCGAGCTTGATGCCGCGAAGCAGGAGCAGCCGCAGGAGCATTTGCTGCGGCGCGAGCAGCTCGGCTACGCGATGCTTGTGCTGCTGCAAACATGCACGCCCCAGGAGCGCGCCGTATTCGTGCTGCGCGAGTCGCTCGGCTATGATTACGCGGATATTGCCGCGATACTGGATAAAACCGAGGCGGCCTGCCGCAAAATCTTCAGCCGTGCCGCCGAGAAGATCGGACGCCGCCCACGGCCTGAAGACGAAGCGGCGCTCGACGCGTCCATGGACCGCTTCGTGCAAGCCTTTGCCCAGGCGATTGATACGGGCCGGTTCGAGCCGTTCATTCATCTGCTCACCGATCATGCCGTCATGCTGAGCGACGGCGGCGGCATCGTTCGCTCGGCGCTCAACCCGATCAAAGGCCGCGAGCGGATCGCCGCTTTCTTTGCCGGAATCGCCGGCAAAGGCTCGCTTGCCGGCCAGCTGCGGCGCGTCCGGATCAGCGGTCAGCAGGGGCTGCTTTTGCTGCGCGAGGGCCAGCCTCCGTTCGCCTTCGTGCTGGAGCCGGATGAACAATTCGGCACCATTCGCGCCGTCTATCTGGTGTCCAATCCTGAGAAGCTTACGCGAATTAAAGATTATGAACGCGCATGAAACTTCCTTTGATTCTGCATCGTATTAGTGAGCATGCAGATTCAAGGAGGGTTTATTCATGTCCATGTTCAAACGAATGCTCGCGAGCGTCGGAATCGGCGCGGCTCAAGTCGATCTTATGCTTCATGAGGATGTAGTTCACGCAGGGGATACGATAAGCGGGGTTGTCCGGATTCAAGGCGGCCGCGTCGACCAGCAGGTCGATGACGTCTATGCCTACGTTATGACGCGTTACTTGAAAGAACAGAACGATTCGAAAATCGAACATGAAGCAACGGTGGCAAAATTCCGGTTAACCGGAAAATTCATGGTGAAGGCGGAGCAAGTCTACGAATTCCCGGTCTCTTTCCAGCTTCCGTCCAATACGCCGATATCTATGGGCCGTACGCCGATCTGGATTCAAACCGGACTGGATATCAAAGAAGCCGTCGATCCTAAGGATCATGATCGTTTGCAAGTGCGCCCGCATCCGCATGCGGAAGCCGTTCTGGATGCCGTCGAACAGCTTGGCTTCCGTCTCCGCGAGGTATCGTGCGAATACGCGCCGCATTTCGGCCGGCTCACCGGCTTGCCGTTCGTGCAGGAATTCGAATTCGTTCCGACCTCCCAGTTCCGGGGCCAGCTGGATGAGCTGGAACTCATCTTCAGCCCGAGCGAGAGCGGCATCGAACTGCTGCTCCAAATCGATCGCAAAGCCCGCGGCCTATCCGGTCTATTCGCCGAAGCGTTCGATACCGACGAGAGCTTCGTCAGAATGCGCCTCGACCGCAGCCAGCTGGCTGCCGGCACGAGCTACATTGCCGATCAGCTGTCGGAGACGATCCGCAGATACGCTTAGTAAAATGCAAGAAGCCTTTCCCGATCATCAGGAAAGGCTTCTTTATGATTTCGTTACCTGTTGCTCCTCCGGTAGAGATCGACGCTTTTGTAGCCCGCGCCAAGAATTCCCTTCATCTCTTCTCTGCGCTTGGCCTTCGTATCTTCCTGCACGGCGCTGTACACATAGCGTGCCCAGTCCTTCTGGTAGCCGGGCGTTAGCGACCGGTAGAAGGCCAGCACCTCCGGAGCATCTTGCAGATCCAGCTCCACATCCGGAATCATCGCGATGTAGTCGTCCACGCATTGACTCGGCTTCGATGAAGCCGCCTTCTTCGGCGGCTCGATCTTGAAGCCAACGACCGTGAACACATCGTCCAGACCGACCATCCGCGCGAATTTCAGGCTGCTTGTCCCGATATAACCGTCCTCGTCGGCACCCAACCCTTCAAAGAGGCTGTCTCGGTGAATATAGGTCGGATAGACCTTATTCCCCTTCTTGGGATACGCCGCGTACAAGTAGCCGCCCACCGTCAAATAATCGCCCGCAATGACTTGCTGGATCAGGTTTTGCAGTGCTTTCATATCAAGCGTGTACGCAAAAATCAGATCGTAGCTGGGGGCCGCTAGCTTAGTATCGTAACCCTCCAGTCCGGCAAAATGATCTTCGCCGCCTTCAGGCTTATACAGGATCGCAGCCTTCTTATATTTGTTTAAATTGAGCTTGTCCACTATGGTCTTAGACGACACTTGGCATCCTCCGTTTCGCATGGTCATGCTTGCCTTTATCATACCATTTTCGCTACTCCGGTTTCACTTGCCTCGGCACTGCTTCATAACCCTTTGTAACACCCGGAAATACATAGTGATACTTGGTATTACCCGGTGCGACTTCGTGTTACTAAGTAATACCGAGTCACATTAGCTCCATGCTTCTATGTCTTCCTCATCGATTTCATCCGCGACAGCCGGCTCAAAAGAGGGAGAGAGCTGCGATTCAGACGCCGTAGAGGCTGCAGAGTTTGTGGACGCTTCAGATGCATCAGGCGCAACAGGTGCCTCGGATTCCGCAGCCGCATCAATCGTTTCGGCCGCAGTGACCGCTTCCGCCGCGGCAGCTGCTGTCTCCTGCCGGGCTTCCGCTAGGACGTCAGCTTCCATGGAGGCCGCCATGCCCGCACCTGTGCCGGAATCCTGGATGCCTATCCTCTCGGCCGGTATATACAGCTGCAGGTTACGAACCCCATGAAGCATAATTTCGTTCTCTACCAAGTAACGAAAGGAATCCATCAGATTCGTTTGCATGTTCAGCCACGCCATTACGAGCGGATCTTCCGTCTTCTTGGTCTTCAGGCTAATATTGTCGCCCGGAAGCTTCGTCTTCTTCATTCCTATCACCTGCCGGCATCATTAGTTACGCGGGAGTTACAACGGGCTCCACCGCTTTATTTTTCAGCGCCTCGAAGATTTTGCCGCGTACGAAGGAGTCGAGCCCCCTTGCGTTGAGTTCCACCGCATACTCAGCCGGAATGTAGAGCAGCTTGAGTTCCCGCTCGTCGCACAGCTCCCTCAGATACGGAGACAGAATGGACCGCATCAGGATGCTGCCTCCGCCATAAACGCAAATCAAGTCGATCTCGTTGCGCGCTTTGGTCAGCTGCTTCTTGACATGCTGCACGATCTGCTTGACCTGGCTTTCAAGCGGCCGGCGCAGCGTCTTGAGCGCTCTCGCATGGTACTTGTGCCTCGGATTTTTGAGCACGTCGCTAAAGAATTGGCGCGGACTGTCCGGCAGATGGATCAAGCGGTTGAATTCCTGCAGCGCTTCTTCGATCGCATAGCCCGCTCCATGGTGGCTGCCATGCACGAACTGCCGCAGGAAGCGGTTGCCCTCGGTAATCGGATACTCCGTAGAGCCGTCGCCAATATCGACATGCAGAATGCGCTTATCTTTAAAGAAGCTGCCGTTAAATTTCTTATCAATGCCGTATGATGCCGCGAATTCGGAGAAGATCTCCCCTTCCCGCCAATTCCCTACGCTATCCTTCTGGAGCGTAAAAATAACCGGCGTCGCTTCAGGCACGACTTTGACGAAAGGGAACACGATGTTGACCGCCACGCGCTGAATGCCCAAATGGACGGTTACATGATGCTTGCCGTTCGTGAATCGCTTCTCGAACCGGGCGGACGTTTCGTCATTATGCTGCGTTACCGGCAGGGCCGTCGCCATATCGACTTCAATGTCGAGCTGTGCCGGGATTTTTTTCTCCTCGTTATAGGCCTTCTGAACCGCTACCGCGGCGATCTGCGCCAGCGTGTTTACGACAGGCAGGTCCATATCGCTCTTGGAATCGATGCCGATCTGAATATTATCGATGATTTCGCCGCTCTCGAGCGCGAACTTTCCGACATAGTACATCCCAGGCTTCGTAGAAGGCGAATCGATCGTAACGACAAGTTGATCCTGCAAGTTCTTGAGGAAACTCTCCGGAAGCTGCTCCTCGCGCCACGGAAGCTCGTCCACGCTGCAATTCACGTTCGGCTGCCGAATCAATCTGCCGTCAATCACCAGATCATGCTCGCTGTTCCCGTTATCGTTGCCTACAAAGAAATGATAATTCATTCTTGAATCCTCCCTATAACTAGGTATTGGTTTTGGTCATCCCAGCCAACCGCCTGCACGTCACGTCAACGACAATTACATTCCTTGGTATTACTTTGCCATACACGGTGTTAGCAGGCATCATGCTACAGTCCCACGGCGCATTAAGCTTCTCTCATTTGAATTTGTCGGATCATGACGCGAGCCTGGTCCCAAAAAAAAGAGACCATCCTCCCACGGATCGTCTCTTGCCTTCTCGCTTATATCCACCGTCTTCGCTGGGCCTCCCGCAGCTTCCAGTACGCCCCTCTCGCTTCGATCAGCGCTGGATGCGTGCCTTGCTCGCACACGCTGCCTTGGCGAACGACGATAATATGGTCCATCGTTTCCAGTCCTTCCAGCCTATGCGTGATCCACAGCACCGTTCTGTTCTTTAGAACCGTTCGCATCGATTGGACGAAAGCTTGCCGGGTCAAGGGATCCAAGCTGGAGGTTGGTTCATCGAACAGCGTGATCGGGGCATCCCGAAGCAAAGCGCGAGCCAAAGCCACCCGCTGCCGCTCTCCGCCGGACAAGCGCGCCCCTCCTTCGCCGATGACGGTATCATAGCCTTGCGGCATGGCCTCAATCGCATCATGGATAAGCGCGAGCTTCGCTGCATGCATGCATTCCTCTGCCGAGGCGCCGGGTTTGCCGAGCCGCAAGTTTTCAAGCACCGTCGCGTTGAACAGCTGTACCTGCTGAGATACCACCCCGAAGAGACTGCGTACAGCCTCCTCCGGCAGCTCACGCAATTCCATCCGGTTGAGGAGGATGGAGCCGGTTTGGTAGGGACGCAGTTTGAGCAGCAGCTGCAGGATCGAGCTTTTGCCCGCCCCGCTTTCGCCGACGATCGCCACATGCTGGTCTTGCTTTAGCTCAAAGGATAATTGGCGCAAAGCAGACGTCCCGTCCGGGTAGTGCATTTGTACCTGTTGAAACCGTATTTCCAACGGCGGCTGATTCAGCTCAATGAGTCCCTGGACCGAACACCCTGCAGCCTGTCCATAGGACGGCTGCGTTAGCGGCGCATCGGCGAGCGCGAACAACCGCTTTCCTGCCGCAAGCGTTTGACCGGCTTGCTGGAATGCGGCTGGAAGCGCCATAACCGATTCGAACCCTGCCAGCGTAACGAGAATTAACGTCGGGAGTGCCAAGCCTTCCAGCTTGCCCTGCCCGATCAACGGAATGGCGGTCAGCAGCACGAGCCACATTGCGAGCTTCGCCATTGCAGACATAGCGGCTCCGGATAGGGAGGCGATTCTGTTCATGCCGGTATTCAGGCCGTCGATCCTTCTTTGGGTAGATTCCAGCCGTAGCAGCTGTTCGCCTTCTCTTCCTGCTGCCACAAGCTCCGGCAGACCCGTGACCAGCTCCGAAGCCTGCAGGTAGAGCTCCGCCCTAGCCTCTGCCAACGATTCGCCTCTTACGCGCCCGAAGCGATGGGCAGCGTAAGGAATCCCTGCTCCGGCCAGTATCAGCATCAAGGCCACAAGCAAGCCGAGCGAGTAATGATAGGCGGCTAAAATGCTAAAGCAGAGCCCTATGGTAAGCAAAGCAATCACCGGCGGAGCAACAAGGCGCAGAAAGAAATGCTGCAGCTGCTCCACATCGCTGACGACGGAGCCCAGCATGTCCCCGCTGCGATTCTTCTCCAGCAGCTCGGCTCCTCTCGGCTCCAAGCGGCCATAGAGCCATTTCCGGATGCCTGCGAGCACGCGGAATGCCGCATCATGCGAAAAGAGGCGTTCCAAGTAGCGGAATACGCCTCTCGACAAACCAAAGAACCGTACGCCGACGATCGGCAGCCAGATTAACAGCACGTTCTCCGGATGCAGAGCGGCTGCCGCAATCAAATAGCCCGAAGTCCCCATGAGCCCGACGTTCGCCCCGACAGTGAGGAATCCGAGCAAAATCGCGGCCGACATTTGCAGCCGGTATGGCTTCATGAAATGCAGCATGCGCCAGAACGTGCTCATCCGGCCATCCCCTCCTGCTCTCTTGCTTTTGCGCGATGTTGCGCAGATTCATGCTCTTCGGCATTCATCATGCTAGCGTACAGCCCGTTTGCGTCCATTAAAGCTTCGTGGCTGCCGCTTGCAACGATCGCACCGTCTTGCAAAGCCACAATATGGTCCGCCGTGCGTGCCAAATCCATATGATGCGTGACCAGGACCGTCGTTCGGCCCCTTCCCCATTGCTCTAGAGACCTCTTAATAAACTCTCCATTCTCCAAATCCAGCTGGTCCGTCGGCTCGTCCAGCACGAGCAAAGGCGCTTGCTTCAACAGCGCTCTCGCGAGAGCGATTCTCTGCACCTGCCCGCCGCTCAGCTGCGCTTGTTCCGATAGAACGGTCTCATAGCCATGGGCAAGCTCCCGAATGAATCCATCCGCATTAGCCATGCAGGCTGCCCGTACGATATCCTTTGCGGCGGCATGAGGATGCCCTAACGTTAGATTTTGTTCAACTGTAGCCGGAAACAGGTGAGGCTTCTGCTCGCAAACCGCCAGCTGAGAGCGCCACCATTTCATTGAAAGTTCGCTCATATCGGTTCCATCGATAAGAATTCGCCCCGACGCCGGCTTGATATACCCCTGCAGCAGCTCGAGCAGCGTGCTCTTACCCGCTCCGCTCGGGCCGACGATGGCCAGCCGCTCACCAGGTTCGATCACGAAGGACACCTCGGACAAGACCGGGATCGGCACGTCCGGATACTGAACGGTTACGCGGTCAAATTCGATGCGATATCCCCGGCTGCTGGCGGGCAGGCTCCTTCCGTCCGGTTGTTCCGGCCAGCCAAGCGGCTCCACGTCCAATACCTGAAGTATGCGCTCCGCGGCGGTCATACCGTTCAAGCCGGCATGATACTGGGCTCCTAATTGACGTATCGGCGCATAAAATTCCGGCACCAGCAGCAGCACGCAGAAGGCCCGGTAGAAGATAAGCTCGCCGGATATCAGCCGCAAGCCCAAGAATACGGCGACAACGGCCGTGCTAAGCGTCGCGAACAGCTCCATAACGAAGGCCGACATGAAGGCAATCCGCATGGTCGACATGGTCGTCGTCCTGAGCTTCTCGCTTATACGGGAAATAATTTCGATTTGCGCTTTGCTCCGGTTGAACAGGATTAACGTGGGCAATCCTCTCAGCACATCGAAAAAATGCCCGCTCAACAAGCCCAGCTGATGGAACTGGCGATCGGCCTTCTTCTTCGCCGCTTGGCCGATGATCACCATAAAGACAATGAGCATTGGGAGCGTAACCGCCATAATGCCGGCTGATATCCAATCGAGAGGCGCCGCCATGCAGAGTACGGCCAGCGGCAGAAAGGCGGACAGACTCCTTTGCGGCAAATATTTCGCCACGTAGTTTTCCAGTTGGTCTACACCTTCGCAAAGGACGCTGACCAACTCCCCGCTCCGCTCCCCCTTCGCATAAACGGGTCCGAGCTCTGAAATTTGCCGGGCAAGCCGCAGCCGAAGCTCGCTCTTCATCCGCGCCGCCGCCTGCAGGGCTGCATATTCGCTGACCAACAGAAGCACCGCCCGTAAACCGATCCAGCCGAGCAGCAGCCATAAAGCGGGGATCAGGCTTCGAAGCGATTTCCCGCCTATAAATGCCCCATCGACGATATGCGCGAGCTGGGATGCTTCCAGCAAGAGAACAAGCCCGCCCGTGCCCGCCAAAACTACGGCGGCGCCTATGCGAAAGCGCGCCGCCGGAACGTATCGGAATAATCTTCGGTTCTGGTTCATCCTAATATTCCAGATGATCCGTCGGGCTGATTCGTTTGCGGAATACCCAGTAGGTCCAGATTTGATAGGCGAGCACGAACGGGATGGTCGTAACGGCCACGATCGTCATCACTTTCAGCGTATAGGGGCTTGAGGACGCATTATAAATCGTCAAGTCGAATGCAGGGTCGATCGAGCTTATCATGACGCGGGGGAACAAGGACATGAACACCGTAATCGTCGACAGCACGATCGTCACGCCCGTCATCGCGAAAGCCCAGCCCATATAATGGCTTCGGATAAAGTACCAGACGGAGAACAGCGACAAGCCCGCTAAGATCGGCACCGTGCCCGGATCGACGCCATGCCTCGTGAACATATCGGTCTCGAAATAACTAAGCACGATGAACAAAACCATCAATACGGTCGTCCACGCGCCTACCCCCAGTGCCACCTTGCCGGACTGCTCCCTTATTGTGCCGACTGTTTTCAATGACAGATACAAAGAGCCGTGCAGCAGAAACAGCAATACCATGCTGACCCCGGCCGTGACCGAGTATAAGCTGATCAAATCCCAGAAGCTCCCGACAAAGTTCATGCTGGCGTCTATCGGCACGCCCCTCATGAGATTGGCGAGCGCAATGCCCCATAACAGCGGAGGAAGCACGCTGCCGAAGAAAATAATCCAGTCCCATGTCGAACGCCAAGCTTTGCTCGGCAGTTTACTCCTGAACTCGAATGCCACGCCTCGGCCGATCAAGGCGATCAGCAGCAGGAAGAGCGCCATATAGAACCCGCTGAACAAGGTGGCGTACCAGTTCGGAAATGCAGCGAACATCGCTCCGCCCGCCGTAATGAACCAGACCTCATTGCCGTCCCAGACCGGTCCGATTGTGTTGATAATGACCCGCCGGTCCACGTCGCTTTTGCCAAGGAACGGCAGCAGCATGCCAACGCCGAAATCGAAGCCCTCCAAGAAGAAGAACCCGATAAACAACACCGTAATTAAGACGAACCATACCGTTGCCAACATCGCTGTCTCCGCCTTTCATGTCTCTAATGGGTTAAACGGGAACCAACTCAGGGGATTCATCGTGCCCATGCGGCTTCTCTTCCTCCGGCCCCTTCTTAACGTACCTTACGAACAAAAACACCAGCACCGCCGCCAAAATAGCGTAAACGACAGTAAAACCAAGAAAAGACGTCCAGACCATGCCGGCCGTAACCGTCGGCGAGACCCCTTGCGGCGTCTTCTGCAGCCCGAATACGACCCAAGGCTGCCGCCCGACCTCCGTCATAATCCATCCGAAGGTGTGGCCGATAAAAGGCAAGGCAATGGCCGGCACCATAAGGCGGAAATAAAACCGCTGCTTATCGAGCGTTCTCCGCATGATGGTCAGCACGCCATAAAGACTAAGCAAAATCATGAGCGTCCCGGCAAGGACCATGATCCGGAAGCTCCAGAAGGTTGTTTTGACCGGAGGTATGTAGTTGCCTTCACCATACTTGGCGGTATATTCGTCTTGAAGCTGATGGATGCCTGGCACGCTGCCCTCAAACTTGTTGTACGCCAGCAGGCTGAGCAAACCGGGAACGGCAATCTCAAACGTATTTTCGTGATTCTTCGTATCGATCCCGGCTACGATATTCCAGGCTGCGCTATCGCCGCTGGTTTCCCATAGCGCTTCCGATGCCGCCATCTTCATCGGCTGGGTCTTCATCAGATGCTGGGCTTGGTCATGGCCGGTAACCGATACGGATAGGTTTGCCGCCAAGGAGACGACAACGGCGATGATAAAGGATGGCCTGAACACCGCTGTCTGCTGTTTTCTCAGCAGCTTAAAAGCGCTAATGCCCGCTACAAACATAGAACCGGTCGCTAATGCGCCGAAGACGACGTGCGGAAATTCGACCCATAATTGCTTATTGATCATAAGCGCCCAAATGCTCGTCATTTCGGCACGGCCATTTCGGATGGCCAAGCCCACCGGCTCTTGCATAAACGAGTTCGCGAGCAGAATCCAGAAGGCGGAGATCGTCGTTCCGATTGCAACCAGCCATATGCACGCCAAGTGGATTTTTTTCGGCAGGCGTTCCCAGCCAAATATCCACAATCCCAAGAAGGTAGACTCCAGGAAGAAGGCGATCAAGGCTTCTACCGCAAGCGGACCGCCGAACACATCCCCGACGTATCGTGAATAATTCGACCAGTTCATCCCGAATTGGAACTCCTGCATAATGCCGGTTACAACGCCGACGGCGAAATTGAGCAAGAAGAGCTTGCCCCAGAAAATCGCCATCTTCTTGTAGATCTCGTTCTTCTTAATCACATATACGGACTGCATAAATGCGATCAAGTAGGACAGTCCGATCGTCAGCGGAACGAATAAAAAATGATAGATCGTCGTTACCGCAAACTGCCATCTAGCCAAATCCAAGTTGTTCATCCGCGGTTACTCCTTTCAAATTCCATTTGCTGCTGTATAGAATTTGTCGATGCCGCGGCGATTATTCCCAAATAAAAACACTCACCGGATGGTGAGTGTTTCATTCATTCATTTATTTATATGTTTCTCCGAGAAAACGGATGGACTGCCGAATTAACTCTTGCAGCACGTCAGTGTCGATATCGGCGACTTTCTTGATATACACGCATGCTTTACCTGTTGTATGCTTGCCGAACTTCTTCAGCAATTCATCCCTAGCCGTGTCTCCAGGGGCGAAATAAAGGCTGATCTGCGCCTTCCGGGGCGAGAAGCCGACAAGCGCCGCATCCCCTTCGTGACCGGACGCATACTTGTAGTGGTACGAGCCGAAACCAATGATGCTCGGGCCCCACATTTTCGCCTGATAGCCCGTCGTTTCCGTGAACAGGTCAAGCAGCCGGTACGCATCCTCCCGCTTCTGCGGGTGATCGACGTTTTCGATGAACTCAAGGACGCTGTTGTCGGTTTCTTTCGTTTTGACCTCGTAGATAAGCAATCATCTCCTATCGCTCAGGCAGGTTCGTCATTTCCAACTAAGTTTAACATACATCCGGAGTACGATTCACGAGGCTCGTCCAACATCCCCGCGGAACGTAAAGAAGGGCTATCCGCCCGCGATCATGCACGCCGGCCGAACAGCCCTTTGCTATCGCTTATCTCGTTCGTCCATACTGCCTGCCGTACCGAACGATTGTCCGATACAAGCTCTTGTCGGCCAGCGACTTTAGTGCCGTGAAATTCGGCCTGGTGTTCACCTCTAGAATCCACAGCCTCCCGCTGCGGTCGAGCGCAATGTCAAGCCCAAGCTCATAAAATCTCTTGCTGCGGCGGTCGAAGCAGCGGGCGGTTCTCATGCCCAGCATCTTCATAAGCCGTTTATACCCATTCGTCCGGGCCTGCGTGTAGCCCGCGCGGCGCAGCGTTCCATCCACGAGCGCAAGCTTGCCGCCTTGGTGGTAATTGGTGACGACCTTGCCGGGTTTGCCGAGCTTGACGAACATGACGGTCGGCACCCATCTGCCTTTTGCCGTCTTCTGCATCGTCATCCGGAGGTCGAAGGGCCGTCCTCGGCAAGCCTTTAAGTAGATGCCCTTCTGAAGCAGGTATCTGCGGCCCCGGGCAATGGCCTTCAGTCGGCCGAACAACGAGGCGGAAGTCGCCGCATACGTGTTTCTGTCCTTCCGAACTTGGAATTTACGAGATGACGCCCGCACAATACGCGCGATTCCGTTGCCGCCGGAGCCGGTCGTCGGCTTGAAATAGACCATTTTGTATCGGCCGATCATGCGTTTAAGCGATAAGCTAGTAAATGGCTTCGTTTCAGGAACATAGTTTCTTAATACGCGGTCTGACAGCAGCCATTTCGTCTTCTTCCATTTATCCTTGACCGATATGCTTCTACCCCTGCCTCCACTCGACATCCCATCATCTCCTTAGCATCACTCGGGATAGATTACTTGCTCCGGCCATGAAACGGCACGGCGATATCCCAGGAGGCAGCGGATTTAGATGATCGGTCCGGAGGTTCAGCGCTCAGCTTAAGTTTCAGCTACGTTTACATCGTTAAGCCGCTTTCAGGAAACGATAACAACACATAACGCTGGAAAAGGATGAATCGTATGGTCGCATCGACTACGCCCAATGAGCTATTGAGCATTATCGAAAATACCATTTCCATGGAGGTTCGAATCGCTGATGCCGACGTGAAGAACGTCATCCAGACCATGGAGGGCTACGGGTTCAAATCGAAAAACTCATGGGCTTCCGTACAGCTGCCCGGCCATACGGTGGTGGAGTTTTGGAAAAAGGAGTTTCTAAAGGGTTAAAAGGGATTGCCCTGCGGCCAATTGCATTGGCGCCGGGGCACTCCCTTTTTCTTATCTCTTTACAGCTTCGTAAGTGAACATTTGCTTACTGTTCGTCGGCATGACGCCGTGTACATAATCAGCTGAAATGATCACCTCGGTAAAACCGATGTCCTGCAGCACGTAACGAAACTCCTCGACACCATACCAACGCATGGCAAACCGCTCCGGCTCACTCTGGATGAGCTGTCCGTCCCGCCACTTGTCGTAGCGCGACAGAATCACATGATACTGGTCGAACAAGTCGGCTTCCACGGTTCTGCCTTGATGCGTGATGGTATCACCGTTCGGGAGCTCATACGAGCTTTTCCATTCCTGCTCGAAATTAAAGGTCGGACTATGGGGCATCTCGAGATCGATGATGACTCTCCCGCCGGGAGCTAGCAGACTGTAAAACCTCTTTAACACATCGATCGATTCCGAACGCTTCTCGATGAGAAGGAACGAGCCGGTCGGCACGATAATGGCATCGTAACGATGCGGCAGTTCAAGCTCCTGCAGCTTCATCTGATACAGATCCGCCTTCAGATTCCGCTCCTCTAACCGCTTGCGGCAAGCATCCAGCATATAAGGGGATGCGTCGACGCCGTCCACAACATGACCCGCTTCAAGCAGCGGAACGAGAAACCGGCCGGAGCCGGTCATCGGCTCCAGAATGCGTCCTCGGCAGGTGCGGAGCCGTTCCAAGTAAAACTCCAAATCGCCGCCGATCGAATGACCGACCGGCTTCGTGAAATCATAGACCTCGTTGCATAGCTTTCCGTAAGCGTCCACAGACATATACTCGATTCCCTCCGTTTGTTGTAATCACGGAAGGGCTAATCGAACCGACTATCCCTTCCGTACCTTAATAGCTGCCGGCTGAAGGAATTTGGTCATTGTCATGATCACCACTCGCTTTCACAGGGATTACTCTTATTGTACGTCTGGTTGGGAAATTCAGGCAAGATGACTCTTCAGCTATAGCGTAATTTTCTTATATTGTCCGCTCTAGAAGCTATTAGCCGATCACTCTCCTAATCCTGTATACATATTCTACTCTTGCGCGTTACCGTAAAAATGAAAAACGGCCTTCGTCCCTGGGAATTCAGGAAAAAGACCGCTTTAGTAATTGTTATGGCTTGTACACGTTCTATCTGACCGATTGAAGTTCTCTGCTCAGGCCAAGCGTCCGTTCCGTTGATGCATGAATCTCCTTGATCAGTTCCGGGCTCTTCATGAGCTGTACGCCATACGAAGGAATCATCTCTTTGATTTTCGGCTCCCACGCCTTCATATGCTGCGGGAAGCATTTCTTGATAAGCTCCAGCATAACGGAAACCGCAGTCGACGCGCCCGGCGAAGCGCCGAGCAAAGCGGCAATCGATCCGTCCGCAGCGCTAACGACCTCCGTACCGAATTGCAGCGTACCTCTGCCGTTAGGCGTATCTTTGATAACCTGTACGCGCTGGCCGGCAACCACGAGATCCCAGTCTTCGCTCTTCGCGTTCGGAACAAATTCGCGCAGGGCTGCCATGCGCTGTTCCTTCGACTGCATCACTTCTTTGATCAGGTATCGGGTCAAGGATACGTTATTTACGCCCGACGCGAGCATCGTTCCGAGGTTGCTCGTCTTGACGGAGGAAATCAAATCAAACATCGATCCATTCTTCAAAAACTTCGGCGAGAAGCCGGCAAACGGTCCGAAGAACAGCATTTTTTTGTTGTCGATGTAGCGCGTATCCAGATGCGGAACCGACATTGGCGGAGCGCCGACCGGTGCTTTACCGTACACTTTGGCCGTATGCTGCGAGACGATTTCCGGCTTTTGACATACCATGAAGATGCCGCTAACCGGGAACCCGCCGATTCCTTTGCCCTCCGGAATCCCGGATTTCTGCAGAAGATGCAGGCTGCCGCCGCCGCTGCCGATGAAGACGAATTTGGCCGTGCGGCGTTCGACCGCGCCGGTCTCCACATTGCGTACCTTCAGTTCCCACAAGCCGTCGCGGTTTCGTTTAATATTATCTACATTTTGCTTGTATTTGATGTCGACATTTTGCTTCTTCAAGTGGTCGAACAGAATGCGCGTCAAAGCGCCAAAGTTAACATCCGTTCCTGTTTCGTATCTTGTTGCCGCGATCGGCTCGTTTACCGGGCGGTCTTGCATGATCAGCGGGATCCATTTCTTCAATTGAGCCGGATCGTCGGAAAACTCCATCCCTTCGAACAACGGATTGTTCGACATCGCTTCGAACCGCTTCTTCAGAAACTGTACATTCTTTTCCCCTTGAATCAAGCTCATATGAGGAATCGGCATAATAAAATCGCGCGGACTGCGGATCATATTGCGGTCGACAAGGTAGGACCAGAACTGCTTGGACACCTGAAACTCTTCGTTGACCTTAATCGCTTTGCTAATATCGACCGATCCGTCCGATTTCTCCGTGGTATAGTTCAGCTCGCACAAGGACGCATGCCCTGTACCCGCATTGTTCCACTCGTTCGAGCTTTCCTCGCCCGCGCCTGCAAGCCGCTCGATGACCGTGATTTTCCAGTCCGGCGCTAATTCCTTCAGCATTGACCCGAGAGTCGCGCTCATGATGCCGGCACCGATTAAGATAACGTCTGTTTCGTTTTGTCTGTCACTCATGTTTACCGTCCCTTACATCCTAAAATTTTAAAAAAAAGACATAGCCGCACCGCCTAGGCTTAAACAAGCCAGGATACGATCTAGTCTATCACCTTAAAGCATCAATTAAACCTGTCATAGCAACGTTCCGGTATAGATAAAGATATTTACTATTATATGATAGTTAATTATGATTTAAAAGCCGGAAAAATTAAGCGAAGCAGTGAGAAACCGTCCAGCAAACCCTAGGAATTCAAAAAGGCCGGTTAAGACGAAGACGGCGTATGAAAGTCGTTCAACTCCGAGGCGACTCTGATGGTGACTTCTCCGTCGAACTCCTCCAAATAGTCTTTCCCCCATTGATACATGAGATCAAGAATCGGGATTAAGCTCTCGCCCCGGGCGGTCAGACTGTACTCCACCTTAGGCGGCACGACAGGATAGACTTTGCGATTCACGATTCCATCTTCCTCAAGCTCCCTTAGCTGAGTCGTCAGCATTCGCTGCGTAATATCCGGAAGAAGCGCCTTCAGCTGGCTGAACCGTTTCGTGCCTCCCTTTCCTAAATACCACATAATGATCATTTTCCATTTGCCCCCGATGATGGATAACGTCAATTCCTTCTCGCAGTTGAACACCTTTTCTTTGTTCCTCGACAATGCGTTCACATCCCTTTCTTTGATCCACAGTATACTTTTTGACACTATATAATAAAAATGTGCCTACTTACAATAGCGATACCGCTTGCTTATAATAGGGACCGTAGTCTAGAGAACTTTTAAGGAGGCATTATCGATTATGAAATTGCAGCTTGCACTCGATTTGGTCAATATTCCTGAGGCGAAAGAAGTCGTCAAAGAGGTTCAGGATTATATCGATATCGTTGAAATCGGAACACCGGTGGTAATCAACGAAGGTCTTCGTGCCGTTAAGGAAATCAAAGCCGCGTTCCCGTCGCTTGAGGTGCTAGCCGACCTGAAAATTATGGATGCCGGCGCATATGAAGTGATGAAAGCTTCCGAAGCCGGTGCGGATATCATTACCGTCCTTGGCGCAACCGATGATTCTACAATCAGAGGCGCAGTAGAAGAAGCCCGGAAGCATGGCAAGCAGATTTTGGTGGATATGATCAACGTGAAAAACCTAGAGCAGCGTGCGCGTGAAGTCGATGCGTTAGGCGTTGACTATGTTTGCGTGCATACCGGCTATGACTTGCAAGCAGAAGGCGAAAATTCGTTTGAACAGCTTCGCGTGATCAAAGAAGTGGTGAAGCAAGCGAAAACGGCCATTGCCGGCGGCATCAAGCTGGCAACTCTGCCTGAAGTCATCGAAGCAAGCCCCGATCTTGTGATCGTAGGCGGCGGGATTACAGGACAACAAGACAAGCGTGCGGCTGCATCCGAAATGAAGCAGCTCATTGCGCAGCGTTAATGATGAATACGGCGCAAATTGTGAAGGAGCTCGAACGCGCGGCGGCTTTGATTTCAGATGCTGCGGCGGAACAGCTTTCCTCTGCGGTCCAAGGCGCGAACAACATCTTTGTTGCCGGAGCCGGGAGATCGGGCCTAATGATGAAGGCTTTTGCGATGCGTCTTATGCATCTGGGATTCCGGGTTCATGTCGTCGGCGAAACGGTAACACCCGGTATTGCTAAGGATGACCTTCTGATTGTCGGCACAGGCTCGGGTGAAACAAGAAGTTTAATCGGTATGGTCGAGAAGGCCAAGCTTCTGCATGCAACCGTTGCTGCCGTAACCATCCACCCGCAATCTTCGATTGGCAGCCGTTCCGATTTTGTGATTGAGTTGCCGGGGGCGCCTAAGGATCAGTCCTCAGGGACCGATCTAACCGTTCAGCCGATGGGATCCCTTTTCGAACAGACGCTCTTGCTTTTCTTGGATGCGGTCATTCTTCAACTAATGGCGACTCAAGAGAAAAGCTCCGGTACAATGTACGGGAATCATGCAAATTTAGAATAAGGTGTATGTTATTCGGCCTGTAAGAGGGGGACTAGCTCCCCCTCTTTTTTGTTCTCTAAAGTATTCTAAGCATCATTTCCTGCTTCCTTGCGGCTGCCGTACTGCGGTCCATCCCGCGGGCTAATCGGATTCTCTAAACCGAAACGCGACACAAAGCCACTCTATGGATAGAGTGGCTTCTATGATTTTGGTCTCTTGTCCCTGATAGAATCCTCTGCTAGACTAGCTATGTTTCGTCATCGATAACGCAATCAAGGAGAGAAAATGAAAAGAGTATTGATTTTATTTTGTTCTATCGTCTTTTCCGCCTGCGCAATTCTTCCCTTAAGGACGGTTAATGGTGCAGATGCCAAGCCAACGGTATACAGCAATAAAGCGATCACGATCGTTGCCGAAACCGGAGAAGTGATTTACTCCAAAAACGGAACCATCAGAGATTTCCCGGCAAGTACTACGAAAGTATTAACGGGGTTGTTGCTCATTGAAAAATTAAAGCCGACGGATACGATTACGATGTCAAAAAAAAGCCTTCAAGAGGAGATCAACAACAATCAAATCGTATTTAAAGAAGGAGAAAGAATCACAAGAGACGAAGCGATCAAAATCTTGATGGTCAACAGCAATAACAACCTTGCCTATGCCATCGGGGAACGCATCAGCGGCAGCATAAGCAAGTTTGCAGCTCTAATGAACACGAGAGCGAGGGAGCTGGGCGCTAAGAACTCAACTTTCGTGAATGCAAGCGGTTTACCGAATGCGCAGCATCAGACAACTGCCTATGACTTAGCCATGATTACGCGGGAGGCCATCAAGCATCCGCTTCTGGTAAAGGCCATGAGCACAACAAAAACCTACGTGCAAACCTCTCGGCAAAGAGTCCTATTAACAAAGGACAGCCCTGTCTACAATAAGCCCTATTTTATGGCCGCAAAAACCGGATACACAGGAGCTTCCAAACATACATTGGTTCAGGTAAGCAAAAAAAATAATATTACCCTGATTCATGTCGTGCTTCGTTCATCAAAGGACAAGTACGTAAAAGATATGAAACTCTTAGATGCATATGGCTTTGGCAAAGTAAAAATGGTGAAGGTTGTGGATCAAAATAGCTGGAAACCAAAACTGAGCGTGCTTGATCAACAAGTGGAAGCAAAATTAAAGCAGGATATCTATATCCCTACTGCTCTGCCTCCCTCTCAGTTCAAAACCAAAATGGTCCAGAATCCGCCAAACAACAATGATCTTCTGCGAAACGGCATTTTCCCGCTTCAAAAATTAGGACAGGTTGAAATCTATTATGCGAACAGAAAAGTCAAAGAATCTGCCGTTGTTTCTTCGAAGAGATACAGCTTTGATGATACGGCCGTCGCAGTAGCGCTCAAGGTCTTACACAATGTGCAGCTAAACGAAGGTTTGACTCTAACGCACTTTTAATTATCATCCATTCCGATCCGAATAAGGCCACCCCGTACGGGGTGGCCTTTGCTTGTCCTAAGTACCTAACCATTTTCGGTCAGACGCCCATTCTTTAAATAAAGAACGCGATCGCATAACGTCAAGACGCGTTCGTCGTGCGTGACCATGACCACGCACTTCCCCATCTCCCGTGCTTCGCAAGCTAGCATCTGAACAACATCCATCCCCCTGGAGGCGTCTAGGCTTGCCGTCGGTTCGTCCGCCAGCAATACAGCCGGGTCCATCATGAGCGCTCTGCCGATTGCGACGCGTTGCCGTTCTCCTCCGGACAGCTTCTCGGGATAAGCGCTGAGACGTTGACTCAAGCCAAGCTTGTGCAGCAGCCCCCGTGCGCGCCCGGAGGCCCTCGAGTTGTCCATTCCGCCAAGCTTCGCGATCAGCAGCAGCTGTTCTTCCACCTTCAAATAAGGAATCAAATTCGCGCTTTGAAAAATAAATCCGAGCTTATGGAGCCGCATGTCGGCAAGCTCCTGCTTCTCTTTACCTATGATCGATTCGCCGTCGAGCAGCACATCGCCGCCGGTGGGTTCCAGGAGCGCGCCCGCAATGGACAGGAACGTGCTCTTCCCGGAGCCGGAGGGTCCCATAACGGCGACCAGCTCCCCTTCCGCTACCTGTAAGTTAAGATGATCCAAAACCGTCCGATGCATGCCGCCATCCTCGAAAGTTTGCGTGATATTTCGCAAGATCAACCGGTGTCTCATAGTGCCGACCTCCCGATCGCATCCAAGGGGTCTACTCGGATCACTTTCCAAACGGAAAGCAGGGATCCGATTAGTGACATGACGATAAAGGACCCGCATGTTAACGCAAGCGTCGAAGCAGGAAGCCGGAACGGCATTCCGCTCGGCAATAACGCTTCAACCGCTTGCACAAGCAGCACGCTGATCATCAGACTGCCTGCCGACAGGAACAGCACCTGCAGGGTTACGCTTTTCGCCAAATAGACCGTACGCGTACCGATTGCCTTTAAAATACCTAACTGGCTGCTCTTCTGGATCGTGATAACATAGAAAAACACCATTAACACAACCGCTGAAATGACAAACAAGAATACGATCATCATCAAGAGAGAGCCCTGCTCTTCTTTGTAGCCGGGGATGGCCGAAACGGCCGCCGTTTTCGTCACCACTTCAGCGTCCGGCAGCGCAGCCGCAAGCTGTCTGGCCTGATCCGTGTCGCCCTTTACGGCAATCGCGTTATAGTTCGTGCTGTTGCTGCCTGCCTCTGCCTCTTCAACGCCTCCCGGTCGGACCGCAGCACTCGCCTGAAGCTGTTGCCAATCGCGCCCGCTTATAAAAACAGCGGGTGAATGGCTAAACGATTCATCGCTGACAAAACCGGCGACTTCCCACTTCAAGCCTGAAGCTTGATCAACGATGACCGTACCGAGACCAACCCCCGAATCCTTTAATTTGTCGTCCACGATCGCTTGTCCTTCGCTTTGCGAGTCGATGACTGCTCCTTCGGTTACCGCGGGCATCAGCCAGCCTTCCGGCCTCACTGCAAGCACCGTCACGTCAAGCTTGGCGGCAGTCCCTTCGGCTGTCACGGTGGTCATTTTAACGCCCAGGGGCTGCACATTCTCCTCGCCTACAATCGTACTTGCCCGCTCCGACACCTGTTCTCCGACCAGAGATCGGGTGAAGCGGGCATTAGAATCCTTCTCCATAATAAAATGAGTTGCCTGCCGATTCTGAATCGAAGCCGCGTTGTCGTAAGCGAGACCCTTTGCAAGCCCGCTTACGAACAGCACGAGAAAGGCGACTAGCAGCATAATGGCTGCGATTAGTGAATAACGGACTTTCGCGAATCTCATCTCTCGAATGGCCAGATACATTGCGCTTCCCTCCTTCTTAATGATTTCAGTGTAGGAAGCGAAAATGAACGGCGCATGAATAACAAATTACAATTGGGGAAGCGTCAACGTAAAGCGCGTGCCTGTCCCAGGCGAGCTGCTGACCTCGATCTTGCCCTCGTGCAGCTGCACGATTTTTTTGACAATGGCCAGGCCAAGGCCGGTTCGGCCCGAAGCCCGCTCACGAGCGCGGTCGACACGATAGAACCGGTCGAACAGAAACGGCAAATGCTCAGGATCGATACCTTCTCCCGTATCCTCAATGAAAATGGTCGTATGCGATGGCAATTGCTCCGCACGGACTTCAATGCTACTGCCCGGCGGAATATGGTTGACCGCATTACCCAGCAGATTCATCCACACCTGCATTAACAGCACCTCATCGCCATAGATCGCGACGGACTCCGGTACTGACAGTTTAATCAGCAGTTCCTTCTCCTGCAGCTGCCATTGCAGCACCCGCACGGCTTGACGAATGTGGTTGCGCAAGGAGAATACCTTTTTGTTCAGCGCCTCCGCTCCCTGATCCAATGAGGAGAGCGTGAGCAGCTGCTTGCCCAGCATAGAGAGGTGCCGGCTTTCCGCTTCGATGATGGCGGCATACCGCTCGCGTTCCTCCTTCGGCAGCTCCTGCTTGGCCAATACGTTCGCAAAGCCCTGGATGGAGGTGAGCGGTGATTGGATTTCATGTGACACATTGGCTACGAACTGCTGTCGCGCCTGATCGACGCGTTCCAGTTCCCGGCTCATGATCATAAAATGACCGGCAAGCTGGCCGATTTCATCGCGTCTTCTTGTCGGCAGGCGAAGGTTATAGTTGCCTTGGGCGATACGTTTGGTCGCCTCCGTTAGCCTTGTAATCGGCTTGACCAGATAGCGTGTACTGATCAAAAAGAGCACTATGCTTATGATGACGGTCAACAGCCCGATCAAGGCAAAGAAGATGCGCAGCTCCCCAAACTGCAGCAGCACATCCGGCCGCATGAATAGCGCAAACCTCTTATCGGATGGCTGGATGAGAACGCCTACCGTGTTGCTTAACCGGTTTTCGAAGAAGCCGGAGATAAACGGCTCATTCGGAAACTGTGCCACACCGTGATAGACGTCCCCGTTCAGGACGTGCGCGACAATCTGCTTGTCCAGATCCTGCTGGCGAAATCGCTGCCCGTAGAAATGCGCCTCGCCCTGCCCATCCGTTACATAAATCTCGTACCCTAAGGAGGCCGCATTTTGCAGATACCGCTCCATCGCGTCAGGCTCCGACTCGATAAACAACTTCATCTGTTCGGCAATGCCAACCAGCTTCTCATCGTTATAAGGCTTTAGCTTGATATGATAGTAGATGTTAGACGTTAGAAACCCGAGCATGCTGCTGGCGAGGATGACTGCTAGCGTAATGAGAAATACCCGAAAGTACAGCGACTTCACTTGCCTCTCACCTCTATCTTGTAGCCGATACCGCGTACTGTCTGAATGGTGAAGTCATCGGCATAATTGGCGAAGCGCTGACGCAGCCGCTTGATATGGACATCAACCGTCCGGTCATCCCCCTCGTAGTCCGCTCCCCATACGAGACGAATCAAATCTTCGCGGGAAAATAGACGTCCCGGATATTGCGCAAGCTGCGCAAGCAGCTCGAATTCTTTCATCGGCAGCAGCAGGACCGATTGGCCGTCGGATACCTCAATGTTTTGAAGGTCAATGGTAATGCGATTCATCCGGATCGTATCGCTGGATATCCGGTTATAGCGGCGGAACAGCGCCTTTACCCGGAAGAGGAGCTCTTCCGGCTCGAAAGGCTTGGTCACATAATCGTCGGTCCCCCTAAGATAACCCTGCTCCTTGTCGGGCAGCTGATCCTTGGCCGTAAGCATTATGATCGGGATATCGAATTGCTGCCGAATATGCCCGCACAGCTCAAAGCCATCCATATACGGCATCATGACATCAAGAATAGCCAAGTCAATCGGTGACCGATTCATGACCTTAATCGCCTCAGCCCCATCCTGTGCTTCATGCACTTGGTATCCTTCACGGGTCATGACAAAACGGACCAACGCTCTAATATTCGGGTCATCATCAGCCAGCAGCACATGCTTCATCATTACTATCTCCCGTACCCCAAATTTTCTATATTATAAACCGAAAGATACGGCGATTGCACAGTACGGCAAATCCATCCGAGCATACAACAAACCACTCCATATGGAGTGGTTTGACAAAACCCTTATTTTTGCGGCGCCATATTGTTGTAAATGCGCGTTGCATTTACTTTCCCCGTGCTTACATCATCCGACGTGAATCCGGATACGATGTTGCCGACTTTGAATTCTTTTTGCAGCAGCTCATCGGACGGTTCAGCGGCTGTCGGACCGTCTATGCCCATGATGGTTTCCGGCGTAACGGTTACCCACAAATCGCCAACCTTGAAGCTTTTGCCGTCCGCGCTTACTTCCGAAATAACACCGTCAATATTGACGCGCACTTTACCCATGATAGGAGGCTTCGTCGCTTCAGCCGGTGTCTCGGATGGAGTCGTGGCCGCAGGCGCGGTCGCAGGCGCATTCGATGCCGTTTCCGTTGGCGTTGGTGTCGGCGTTGGCGCCGGCGCATTTTGACTCATCGCGTAAATGCCGATCGATAATACCGCGCACGCCGCGATGCCGACAGTCCAACCTGTTAACTTTCTTTTCATTGTTTTTTCCATGTGCATGCTCTCCTTTAGATTCGTTTTATTAGGTTGCGTTGTTTTCTCCATTTCCAGCATCAGCTTTTGATAAGTCGCCTCTTTGAAGTCCTCGCTGGTTTTTACATGGGACATCGCGGATTTATAAACAGATTTCTTCATCCTCCAGGCCTCCGATCTTCTCTTTTAAGAGCTGTCGTCCTCTGGCAAGCCATGTTCCTACCGTTGCAGGCTTGGCCTGCAGAATAACCGCAATTTCCTGGATCGAATATCCCTCGTAGTAATGCAGATGAATTGGAATGCGATATTTCTTGTCCAAAGCGAGTACGCTATGCAAGACCTCATTCTCTTCCTTCGGGAGGTAGCTCAGGTCTTCGGGAACCGGGTTTCTGCTTTTGAACCATCCGGCTTTCAGCATGTTTTTGCTTTTATTGATGGTCGTTCGGATCAGCCACGCTTTTTCATGTTCGCTGTTTTCAAATACAGGGCGTTTTTGCAAATAGGCGAGAAAAACGTCCTGCGCCACTTCTTCCGCGTCCGTTATATTTTTCAAATAGGCAAAGGCGACTTTGATCATGCTTTGCGAATATAAATCCAAGGCCCTTCGTACAGATTCATTGAGCTCATATGAATTGTACACCTCGGCACCCCCTTTCACTTTAAATACAACTCAGCGCCCAATTATTTTTCATGGCGGCCAATTTTTTTTAAAAGCTCTCATTTCAAACGCCTACATAGCAGTAGACGCAAGAAAGCCCGCAAATTATTGCAATGGCGAACATGTAAATAAGTCCAACCCTGAGCGAAAACGCCAAAAAGGCAAGTTCCCGTACCCGCATGCGGGATTGGGAACTTGCCTTTTAGATTACGCTTGGGCTTCTTGCTCATTTGATCCTCATTGCCTGACCTCGTACAAAGACGATTCCAGTGCTTGAATGAATGGCGTCCACTCTCCTGCCGCATAGAGCCGGAGCCGATGCATGGCGCGCGTGCACGCCGTGTAGAAGAGCTTGCGCTCGTTTTCCCGGTTGTACGTCAGGGAAGAAGCATCGTAGATCAGCGCGGCATCGAATTCAACGCCCTTCGCGAGATACGCGGGGATCACCAGCGTGCCTTTCTCGAAGATTGGCGTCTTCTTCGTTACAAGCTTCAGGTCCTGACAGTCCTGGGCAGTCAGGAGCTCAAATGCATCATTGCCCTCGGCCGCCGTTTTCGTAATCACGGCGATAGATGCGAAGCCTTCCGCCTGAAGGGCCGCAAGATCCTCCGCTATTCGCGCTGCCAGCTGCTCTCTGCTGCCCGCCTTCGAGAGGAGCGGCTTTTTCCCGTTTCTGTCGAACGGTATGATTTCCTTGCCGCCTGGCAGCAGCGGCTTCGTAAACTCGACAATCTCGCGGGTTGACCGATAACTGCGAACAAGGCGAATCAGGCTCGTTTCCGACTCGCCGTAGAGCCGGATTAGCGGCGAATCCGCGCCGTGCAATTCCGTCGCCTGAGTGAAAATGGCCTGGCTGAAATCGCCGAGTACCGTCATGCGGGCACGAGGGAACAGTTTTTTGAGAAATTCGTATTGAAACATGGAGTAATCCTGGCCCTCATCGACGAAAATATGCCGTACCTCCGTATTCGTCCGAACGCCTTCAACTAGCTCCTTTAAGTACAGGTACGGGGTCGCATCCTCATAGAACAGCTCTAGCCGGCCCAGCTTCTCCTTGGTTTGCCCGCAGATTTCCGGCCAAAGCTCGGGCACCAAGGACTCATCCGTCATCCTCCGGTAGGCCTCTTCCTCGCTGAACAGCTGAACATACAGCCCTGCCATATCGATGAACAGCATCCGCTTCACGCTTCGCCTCAGCGGTTTAAAATGCTCCTTCACAATCATGCGCCGCAGCATTCCTTCCTCCCGCTCCGCAAAATCGAAGTCGCCTTCGTCCCGACGGCTCTTGCCGTTCATCCTCTCTCGGGCTTCTTCATAAAGTTCGGCGAAATCAAAGACGCCCCGTTCTTTGTGCAGCTGGTTATAAACCTCGGCGTACTGCTCTTTATCGAGATAGTTGAGTTCTTCCTGTACCCATAGCGCCTCCTGCTCCTTTCGCTCCAGCAAGGTCAGCTTCTTCAGCAGCCACTCTTGCAGTTGAGCGACGCGGTTGGCCAAGAGAATAGAGGAATCATAGCTGTAAAACTGGGTTTTCATTTGTTCTGCCGTAATCAGATCGCGGTCCCGCAAACGAATGCCGTTAAACCGCATGCCCTCTTGCCCCAACCACTCCGCATAATGCTGGAGAGCCTGAAGGAAGTCCGCAGATGCTTTGTATTGGATCCCATTCAGCCGGGCCTCGTACCCTTGCGACGATTGCTCGGTCAGCACGTATTCGATTTGATCGAACGAATCCTCTAGAGACCATGTCGTGCCGACCCCGTATTCCAGGTACTCCTGGAACGTCGTCTGCTGCATGTTTTCTTCGCCGAGCTCGGGAAGCACCGTGGATACATAGCTATTAAACATCGGATTAGGGGAAAAGAGCACGATTTGATCGGCCTTGAGCCGATCCCTGTGTTTGTACAGCAAGTACGCCACACGCTGCAGAGCCGCAGAAGTCTTTCCGCTGCCGGCCACCCCCTGCACGATGAGCATCCGGCTTTTGTCCTCTCGGATAATGGCGTTTTGCTCCTTTTGGATGGTTGCCACGATGCTCTTCATCTCGTTGTCCGCGCCCTGACCGAGCGCTTGCTGCAGCAATTCGTCGCCGATCGTTACACTCGTATCGAACACGTTCTGAAGCTGGCCCTCGCGGATCTGGTACTGCCGTTTCAGCTCCATCGTTCCTGTGACGCGTCCGCCCTGCGTGTCAAATCCGGCTGATCCAGGGGAATAGTCGTAGTACATGCTCGCAATTGGCGTACGCCAGTCGTAGATAAGAAAGCTCATGCCATCCGTATCGACGAAGGAGGATACGCCGATATAGACCTGCTCGCTGAAGTCCAGTCCATCCTCACGGAAATCGATGCGCCCAAAGTAGGGCGACGACAGCAGCCGTTTCATGTTTTTCCATTGCTGCATGCGCTGCCGGTGGCTGCGCTCCCGTTCGGATAACAACGCCTCCTGCTGCTTGATGCTATAAAAAGTCTCTTCTATGTCTTCTTCCGTGCTCGTGTTGACCGTAACTTCTTCCCAAAAGCGTTTGCGGATGTCCACCGCCTGATCGTGCAGTCCCGTCACTTCCGGCTCCAGCTCGGAGATTCTTGCTTGCAGCTTATCCGTAACCAGCTCCAGCCGCTCCTGTTCTTGCTTCCAATCATTCGCGTTTATCATTCTCCTTAACATGCCCCTTTCAAAATGAAATCAGAAGAAAAAGAACATTTGACAATCCGAGCAGCAATGTGGTAAGATTAAAGTGTAGATAAAATGCAATAATTATGATCATTTACAAAAAAGTAAACAGCAGTTCTCTAACTTTATCACAAGCGCTCATTTTGTGCAATTCTTTATATCAAAGAGCCCGGCAAGGTTGCCGGGCTCCTTTTTCATTTATGGGCAGTCCTTATGCGGGACCTACACTTGTTGATCTGCCTGCGATTGTTTTTTATTCGCCGGCGCAAACCATCCAAGAAGGGCTATCGCGACCAGTACGCCATAGAAGATCAGCGACCAGCCTGTGCTATGCGGGAAATCATGATCTAACACACCGATGTCTTCATGTGCAAGGGTAATCACGGCGAGCTTTACGCCAACCCAAGCCACGATTGCATACGCCGTGGTTTCTAGAGCAGGTCGCTCCCCAAGCAGCTTTACAAACCAGGCAGCCGCGAATTTGATCAGGACAAGCCCAGCGATTCCGCCAAGCAAGACAACTATGAATTGTCCTCCGTCCATCCCTCCGAACTCATCAAGCGGCGAATCCGGAAGACCCAGCGCGAGCGCTACCGCGGCAAGAATCGAATCAATCGCAAAGGCAAGATCCGCAATAGCGATTTTCCCCACGGTTGGCCAGAAGCCATTTCCTGCGGCATCCTTCTTTAATTCCTTTTGATTGTTCTCGTTCTCTTTGCCGAAGCGCGCCTTGATGATGTGCTTTAGCCCGAGATATAGAAGATAAGCGGCTCCAATCGCCTGAATTTGCCAGACATTCGCAATAAACGAGATCGCAAACAGAGCGGCGAATCGGAATACGAAAGCCATAATGATTCCGTAATTGATGGCTTTCTTCTTCTGTTCATCCGGCAAATGCTTAGCGATAACCGCCAAAACAAGAGCATTATCCGCCGATAGCAAGCCTTCCAAACCGATAAGTATCAATAAAGCCCATGCATACTCCAGCCAAAGTGACTCCAACTTGAATTCTCCCCCTACATCCGTGTTAAATTGGACAACGTTATGTTTCGCTTGACCATCAATAGATATACGAAATAACCTGCCTATGGAGTTCAAATTTTTTCCGAGCTTCTCAATTGACTCCTTCACCTCATAGGACTCATTTTCTATGATATAATCCTAAAAGGTAGACTTTGAGAAATCATTGACTGATCATATGGAGGTAGTCCTATTGCAAGAGAGTGGTTTGAAATTGCGAACCGAACCCCGTGCTGCTCGGGCGGTTATCATGCTAATCGTGTTTCTGCTGATCGCTGCATTGGGTTTGATGTATGTGAAATGGTGGCCGTATTATCATAAAGCATTAACTGCGGCAGACACGCATTCGATCGGCAGCTCCATTCTCGGGAAACCGGCTGCGCACACCGGTACTCCGACGTGGAACGATGCGGTCGATTACGCGGAGACCTATTTCAAATCCGTTTGGAAAGCGGCCGTACTAGGTATCTTGCTTGGCTCTCTCCTACAGGTTTTGATTCCCGTGAGCTGGCTGCTGCGTCTGTTTGGCAAATCGAATTTTGCGAGCGTGCTGTGCGGTGGACTAGTTTCGCTTCCGGGCATGATGTGCTCCTGCTGCGCGGCTCCGATCGCCGCGGGAATGCGGCGCAAAAACGCGTCGGCGGGCGCTGCTCTCGCCTTCTGGATCGGCAATCCTTTGCTTAACCCGGCGACGCTTGTGTTTATGGCATTTGTGTTATCGTGGAAGTTCGTCGTACTGCGCGTCGTATTCGGAGTTCTCTTGACGTTCGGCATCGGCTACATCGCCAACCGACTGATGCGAGGCCATGAATCGGAATTGCAGCCGGGTCTCCTATCCTCCGGCGTATCGGCGCCAGAACCGGCATCAGCTCCCTTCTGGAGCCGATGGATGAGCAGCCTCGGCAGCATGCTGCTGCATGTCGTTCCAGCTTATTTGATCGCTGTTCTCGTGCTCGGGGCAATAAAAGTTTGGCTGTTTCCAGTGTCCTTCGGTCCCGCCGTTGTCATGATCCTATTGTTTGCAATAGCAGGAACGCTGTTCGTGATTCCGACAGCTGCGGAAATTCCGATCATTCAGTCATTCCTTGCGGCCGGCGTCGCGATCGGACCCGCAACCGCGTTGTTAGTCACGCTTCCTGCGGTTAGCCTGCCCTCCTTGTTGATGCTGTCGCGTGCCTTTCCGCGTAAAATCTTGCTGCTTGTGCTTGGCACAGTTATCACTATCGGCATCGCCTGCGGGTTCATCGGCGAGCTTTGGATATGAACGAACAGGGCTGTCCTCTAGTCTCTAAAGAAGACTTGCAGGACAGCCCTTTTCTTTGTTTATGACGATGCGGGCTCCATTGCGTCCCCCACCGAGATGGCCCGATATTGCCAAAAAATATTACGTATTTCATCAGACTGTCCTTCACCGCAATGGACAATCACTGTAACTTCAGGCAGCGGCCTGCGCGGAGAACGAGCGATCGGACGCTCCCCTTTCCACATTCTAACCAGGCATACCGCACCGAACCCAATCAGCATTCCTATAAAGGCATAAATCAGCCCCCACGCAATGGGACCCCATTTCAATTTAAATCCAACGCTTGCTCCGATAACGCCTAAGGCCGTTGCAAGAGCCGTACCAATCTCGAATCCCCTAACTCTAATATCCTCCGCCCGAATGAGAAGCTCATGCGGATTTTTATCATAGAGATCCATTGGTATGACCAAGATGCTTTCTTTATTAATACCTTTCTTTTCCAATACCGCCAAAGCTTGTTCGAGTTGAAGAGTATGCTCGAAAGTACTAACAATGAGCATGGTCTTCCTCCTCCCTCTGGAAGAATCGGTGAATCATGCCGCCTCTATACTGTTCAACGAAAAACCGCTTTTGTTCAACCATGAACAGATGATTTTGGTCAACGGTTTGCGTGTAGGAGTAGTATATCGATCCCCCTAATACCGAGGGCATGAACAGCAGCCACTGGGGGTTGAGGACGGCGATCGATTCCGCTATTCGCCCGGAAAACAACAAAAATAACGAATCATAAGCATGTGCCATTGTGCCTTTTATCCACCACCAGGCGATGGCGTAAATCCCAAGAAAGATGCGTTGATTATACAAAAATCCAAGTCCGGGAAAGAAGAAGGACCACATGGCGGCCATGATCGGATTTTTTCTCTCCAGAAACTGAATATCAAAGTTGGTGATATGCAGTCTCGTCATTGGCGTGTTTTCAAGTTCCGCTAAGTGGCTGAGCCGGTTCATGGTGAAGGCCGTGCGGTAGCTGCTCCACATGGAAAAAAAATAAACGATCAAGTAACCATACATCCACCGGGGCTCGAGCACCGATTTTGCCAATTCGAATTGTCCGCAAAATGTATATACCATGGCTTCGTTCACATGACCCAGCGTATTGATTGCCACTTCCGACAAAGTAAGCAAAAGGCCGCGCGCGTATTGATTCATGAGCACATGACCAAAGCCCGGAAAAGCAGCGGACAGCCACATGACAGTAAACGGGCTACGCCGCCATATATAGGTCATACCGTTGCCGCTAAGCAGCATTCTGGATTTTCGTGGGCTGTACTGGAACAAGTTAATCTCTCCGGCAATGAATAATGTCGTACAAACACATGCTGTGCTTATCTTTTCACCATTCTTGCCTATCAGCCTATGCTTCAAACACAAGCCAAATAAAACTTCGCGTAACATTCAAATGACGAAAAGAGCCTGCCCCATTAACTTGGGAGCAGGCTCTTTTTAACTTCGCGGCGCTGACCTAAAAAGCGTTCTGCCGATATAATCGCCCATTGGAGCGAACCCTCCGCGGAGTGATGCACCTCAATTGAGCAGGTTCTCATCTTTCACTTTCAGAACGGCGTGAAGCCGATCGGTTACCTCAAGCTTCGAATAGATCGTCGAAATATAATTTTTGACGGTTCCCTCCGACAAATAGAGGTTTCCGGCAATTTCACGGTTATCCTTTCCGTCAGCGAGCAATCGCAAAACATCAACCTCTCTTTCCGTAAGTCCGTATCGAGGCTTTTTCTCCTTCTCTTTTTTCGGTTTACCGGCAGTTCCCCGACTTGTCCATTCAGCCACCATTATTTTTGCGATATCTTGCGGAATCAATGTCTCGCCATTGTTCACCAGACGAATACTAGCTGCCAAGTCCTCAGGCTGCATAGCCTTAAGCAGGTATCCTACGGCCCCGGCGGAAAGCGCCTCTTTGACATAATCCATATCGTGAAATGTCGTAAGCATAACAACGCGTGCCGTTGGGTGATGCTTGGTAATATGCCGTGTCGCCTCAATTCCATCCAACACGGGCATGTGAATGTCCATTAACACTACATCCGGTTCATACTGCTTGCACAACTCTACCGCTTCCGCTCCATTAGCCGCAAGGCCAACGACCTCAATGTCTTTCTCGCTTCGCAATACAATGCGTAGACTGCCCCGAATTAAATCTTGATCGTCGGCGATTAACACTTTTATCATCCTAAACAGCCTTCCTATTCTTAAGCGGCAGCTGACAGTATACGGTCGTTCCGCTGTTCTTAATCGACTTTACTTTTAATTCGCCCTGATACGCTTCAATCCTCTCCTTCATCGCCGAGAGACCGAATCCATAGCGGACCTCCTCCATACCGCGGCCATTATCCTGGATGCCAAGAGAAAGCGAATCCAGCATGATGTTAAGCGAGATCTGGATATAATCGGCGCTTCCGTGGCGTTTCGCGTTCGTTAAAGACTCTTGCAAGCACCTAACAAGCGTCATAGTAATCGGCAGCGGAACCGAGATATCGGGCCCGTCGGCTTGGAACTCAATGTTTGTGCCTGTATGAACGGCAAACTCGCCGGCAATTCTCTTTAACTGAACAGCCAGCGGCTCTCCCCCTTTCTCGGGAGCAATATGATGAATTTGGTTCCGCATTTCATCCAGGCCTTTCCTGCTTACGCTTCTAAGCTGATTGATGCTTGCAGGAGCCTCTTCCGGAGCTTCGGCAATGATGTAAGATAGAGCATCGAGCCCCACGATCACCGACGTTAACGTATGACCGATGGTATCATGCAATTCCCGCGCCAGCCGATTTCGCTCTTCCAAAAGCGTTATGCTCTCCACTTGCTTGGCATAATGCTCAAGCACTTGGCGCTGACGTTCATTTTCTTCCAGGAGCGATAACATTTTTCGTTGGGTATCAAGGATCTTCCAGATTCCGCATCCCAAGCCAAAGAAGAAGAAGCCTTCGATAATGGACATGGTGAATGATGACAAAGGTCGAACGACCGCCATCGCGATTGCCGGAATAATGGAAAACCAGATCCATAGGGGAATTCGGATTCTTGACGAAGGAGTCACGGCCGCGGCGCACATGGCCGGAATTGCGAGATAGGAGAAATATTGCCCTACTGCGTAAGAGGCGCTAATAAGAAACAACCCGCCAAACAAAAGCTCTGTTACCGGGTATGCCCAAGAGGGTTTATGTAAGGTCTTCATCCATACGAGTTGCGGGATCACGCCGACAAACAGGCATGATAGGAGAACGACGTACCACGTCCAATCCTGGGTTTTATACGCATAACCAAGTAAAAAGAGATGAAGCAGCACCCAAATGATTCTAGTATAAAACAATGCTCTTATTCCCCAATGAATATTATGGGCGGTAACCATACCTATTTCGTTCCCCTTCCCTGACCTTTATGCTTACCATCATACCATGGTCGAAACGGGAATAGACTCCCTTCAGTCATGGTTCAGTCATATATGACTAAGGGGGCAAATACCTTACTGCACGCACTAGGGCGAATTTCCGGCGAATTGCATAATAGGGGTATCCAAAACAATCAAGCGAGGAGAAGATTGAAAATGGTATCGAATATGCAAAGGTTTTTAAGAAATCACCCCTTCCTGTTTGCCTTCTTTGCCCTGATTGCCAGTCGTGTTGCGGGGTTGGGCACGGTTGCGATTATCCAGCAATTACAGCCGGGCATGAATATTAAAGATGATCTCGGTTGGCTGCTTATGTTTCTTTATGCCAGTGTCATAGTCAGTCTTGTTTACTGGACGAATACGGCAAATGAAGTTGGACTGAAGAAACCGAGTTCTGCAAAGGAATGGCTGCTAGTGACGCCAATGTTAGCTCTCCCTCTTATGATTTTTATAGAAACCGGCATACAGTCCTGGGGTCTCGCACAGAATCTTGTTCTTGCCATAGCTGCCATCGGGGTTGCCATAAATGAAGAAGTTTTGTTCCGGGGAATCTTGCTTCGCGGCTTTATGAAATGGGGTTCATGGGTCGCGATCCTTGTTCCGAGTGCATTATTTGCCTTTGCGCACTCTACCAATGCTTTTATCGGCGGCGACGCAACGTTTGCCTTGTACCAGACAATTTGGACATTTGCAAGCGGAGTCACTTTATCTGCGATGAGACTTCGTAATAACAGCTTATACCCTGTCATCGTGTTCCACATCATACTGGATGGTGTCGAATATTTCTCGACCGGTGAGTATGGGGTTCACGCCGAAGCTATATCATCGACTTGGCTTCAGCTGTTTGCTGCCGTGAATATCATTCTTGCCGCGTATTCCCTGCTTCTATTTTACAAGCGTAACAAGCGAAATGCGATCGAAACAGCCATTCCTATTGGTACTTGATTATATTAAAGGCCATCCATTTCAGGATGGCCTCTCCAAGTGAAAGTATGCTGACCTCTTACCCAGCCACACTAGACTGCGGCTTACCGGATTCCTTGCGTTGCGACGGCAATAAACCGACAACCAGCACGACAGCGATTGATATGATAAAAATGGAGATAAAGACGACGTGCATGCCATGAGCGACTTGCTTCGTCTCGAGCCCTGCCGCCGCGTTATTGAATAGCGTGCCGAACATCGCAACGCCAACGGTCTGCCCTAACGCGTTCATGAGCGAGTTCGTCGAGGTGGCAACCCCCCGCTTACTCCAATCTACGGCGTTCTGAATCAGTACCAGAATCGGCGTCGTCAATAAGCCCATGCCGAAACCGATGACGATCAGTATCCCGACCAAGTACGAGTATGGAGAATCCGGATCGATCAGCATGAGCCATAAGCTGCCTGCCGCAACGATGAAAGCACCCGAGATGATAAAGAGACGGGGCCCATACTTGAACATCAGCCTTCCCGTCATCGTAGCCGCGAATGGCCATGCAATGCACATCGGCATTAGCGTGAACCCCGAGTTCGTCGCGCTGTGACCAAGTACGACTTGGATCCATTGAGGCGCGTACACCATGACACCAGCTGTTATGGCGAAGCCTAAAAAGCTTAGCAAGTAGATAACGCGAATCTCTCTCGTTTTGAACAACTCAAGCGGCATCATCGGTTCCTTCACCCGCGTCTCCACGAACAAGAACAGCGAGATGAAGACCGCCGCAATGCACAACAGCCCAATGATCAGAGCGGAATCCCACGCATACTTCTCACCGCCATTAAGCAGCGCGTACAGGAGTGCCGTTAGACCAATCGTGAATACGATCGCGCCGATGAAGTCAATATTTTTCGCTTTCTTCTCAAACTTCTCATGCAGAAATCCGACGACGAGAATGAAGGCAATCACGAACACGGGCACGTTCATGTAGAAAATCCAGCGCCAAGAGATGTAGTCGACGAATGTCCCTCCGACAAGCGGACCAAGCAATCCCGCCACCGACCATACGGAGGCGAATATCCCTTGAACCTTCGCCCGTTGCTCTCCCGGGTACAAATCGCCGACGATCGTGAACGTTACCGGCGTGAGCGCCCCTGCGCCAAGCCCTTGAATTGCGCGGAACCAGATGAGGGCGGTCATGCTCGTCGCCGCTCCGCATAAAATCGATCCGATCGCGAAGATGAGCAAACCTGCCGTGAACACCGATCTTCTTCCATATAAGTCCGCCAGCTTACCGAAGATAGGCGTCGCGACGCACATCGTCAGCGTATAAATCGAGAATACCCAACTGATCAAGCTAAACCCGCTTAACTCCTTCGTAATATGCGGCATCGCCGTACTGACGACCGTTGCATCTAACGCACCGATGAACAGTGCAGCCAGCAGGCCGATCGTTACGATCTTGCGGTTCGTTGTTTGCTGTATCAACTCTGAATACCTCCTAAGTAAGCTTTTATTACTGAGATATCCTCAAATCTATTCGCCCTCGCCGAAACAATTCCTCCCGCTGCCCTATTGGCGATCACGACAAAAACCTCTATTCCGCCATTCGGAATAGAGGCCTGCGCTTTGTTTATTTCAGTACTCGCCCTTAATTACAAAAAACGATCCCCGAATCGTCCCGGCAAGTTTAGATTTCTGCCTAGCGAACTTAAACTTCCCTTCCAGCTCCTTCGGTACTTCCATTCCCTCGGAAAGCTTAAAACCAACGGCCCGCTTCTTGGGGTCATCGATCGTATATAAAACGTTGACCTCAAGACCATCCTCATAAAAGACGTACGCCCATCTGATGTTTTCCACTAGGAAAAGCGACGTTTCCAAAGGTTTAGCCGCAAACTCAATGCCGCGTTCTTCTTTTAAAACCCGGTTCACATAATCAAGGGTGTCTTGGCTTTCGCTAGCCGGTACGACCGTAAATTCATGCTTGTATTTGTTCATAAAGTAACGGGCTTCATTCGCACGCAAACCGGCAAGCGCATCTACTACAGGCGAAGACTCTAAACCAACCGTAGACACATCTTTAAAATCAACGATATAGGACACTTCCATCCCTCCCAGGGCTAAGATAATGGCGTTCTCATAGTCTAGTATTAACAACGTTGCTGCGAAAAAATCCGAAGTATTTCGTCACAATAGGTAACCGACTCCAAAATCTTATCACTGATTGGCTTCATAAGCTCTTTATTTGTTATGACTTCGGGCTTAATCTTAAATCCGTTCTGCATTCCGCCATTTTCGTAATCGTTATTTCCATTCTGACCACGATAGGCCAACTCTTCAAATACGTCGCCTTGTTCTTCATATAGCGACTCAAGTTCATGAATAAAGATCATATCAGGGTTTAATTCCAATGCTCTGTTCAAGAATCCCCTTGAACAACCGTTTGTCCCTGCTATGCAAAGATAAGTTCCATGTACATTCCAAACGTTTAATGAAGAAACATGATCAAACGTTCCGTTTTGAAAGCTGTCAGCCCAATCCAAAAAGGCCTGTCTGCCAAAAGAATACTCGGCTGTGGCGGGCATCGTTATTAGCGAGGGGATATTCATAACCGCTTGTCTGTAAGCATCGGCCAATGTCGGGCGTTCTTTCGTATCTCCAACGAAAATCAGTTCATGAAACTCGCTCGGAGAAAAACCAATAATTATATTCTCTGCTCTCACCAAGGCATTCCATCAAATATTCCATACAGCCGTGAAACCAGTAATTTTGACCAAGCATCCCCTCACAAAGCACCCTTGTGTTTGGCAACGCTTTTTTCATTTTCCTATCACCTCTTTCGAGAATCAAGAATAAACATAGATGCGTCATGGCCCATGAATAGTTTACTTCCCGTATAAAAAGTTTCGGATTGAATATCCCTGTATCCTATTTTGGTCATCATGTCGGCCAGCTCTGCTTGATTGAATCCGTTATGAACGAGATCTGAATCGATTTTTTCATTTTTATTAAAATCTACGATTAGCAAATGCCCTCCTTCATTCAGAACCTCAAACAACCTTGATAAAACGAATTCGACGTCAGGAATATGAAGCAGAACCTGAGCCATGAAAATGTAGTCGGCATGAAGCTCCGATAAGCCTTCCTTTTCAAAATCAAAGCATAATGTATCTACATGCTGAAGATTAAAATCAGAAATTTTTTGCTCGATTTGATTAATCATGTTTGGCGATGTATCCAGAAAAAGCACCGAATTAAATTCGTTTAACAAGTCCATTCCGACAAGACCGGTTCCACAGCCAAAATCGATGGCATTCTTGCTTTTAGCGTCAACTAAATAGTTGCGAATGGCATCCGATGATACCTTTGCAATTTGGATTCTTTCAGGAGTGTCATATAGGTTAGCTATCATATCGAACTTATCGGTATTTCCCATCGTATCCCTCCATCCCTAGGCTTGTCTATTGACTTAAATCAATGCGCGTAAACATTCCCTTAACGACGAGGCCGCTCTTCCGGCGTCGGGACGGCAGGCTCATTCTCTCCACCCATGCGGCGGCGCGACGTCTCCATTCGGCCGGTAGCCGGAATATGCTCCGCCACCTTTGCAAGGCCAAACACCGGCATGTTTCCATAAATACACTCATAATCGCCGGCACGGACTTTGTAGGTTTCATGGTAGATCCCGACTGTTCCATCGGTTCCGACACTGCGATTAAACTTCCGCCATGCCTGAAGATGCTGTCCGCCGCGGGCATACGCCTCAAGCTGCTCATACGAATCCCAATATTGGAGCAGATGCACGCTGCGCCACCCTACCATAAACTCGGTACCCCGGAAGCCGAGCTTCTTATTGGTATAAAGTTCTTTCAGCATCGGTCCCATTGCCAGAAACACGGGCAGCCACTTGTGTACAGCCCATAACCGATTGACGCGCATGCCAATTAGGAAAACGACGAAGTCGCCCTCTATACGAGCTGTGTATCTACCTGGTATTACTTTTCCCATTACCTTCATCTCCTTTAAACTTTTATTTATTAATCAATAAATCAAAGCCTAAAAAGTTGGAGAAGGCTTGTTAGTCCTTCTCGCAGTAAGGTAAAAGCTCTGGCAGCTCCAGTACTTCCGACACTACCGTAGCCATCCCGATGCCAATGAAAGCAGACGCCTGAAAACCAGGCTGCGGTATTTGCGCTTGCTCGAATTTCTCCTTTACCACCTTATGGATATGGGCAAAGCCTTCCTGCACCTTCTTGCGAATGACTGGCTCAACCGTCGTAAAAGCCTGCATAGACAGCAATGTTTCGTCTCGGTGTGTTTCTAACAGCCCATAGAACGCTTCGCCCATCCGGTCCTGCAGGTGCTCAGTCGGCGCCTCAACCTCCCTGAATATGCCTGCAATACGATTGACGGATTGCTCCAAAACTGCAATGAACAGCTCTTCCTTCGTTTTAAAAAAATGAAACACATACGGCTGAGTAACCCCCACTGCTTGAGCTATATGTGCCGTAGTAGTTTTATAATAACCCTGTTTGGCGAAGACGGATACTGCTGCTTCGATAATTTGCTGTTTGCGGTCCTCTTTAGCCACTTCTCGAACTCCTCATTTATTTATTAATTAATAAATACATGAAAGGATGGTAAATGTCAATAGTTCCCTTCCGCGTTAATGCGGAAGGCTCCTCTACTCGCTCCTATTTCATTTAACTAAATGCAATAGCATCCTGACCCATCAATGGTGAGCGCTCCAACAATTTCTTGATGATCCAGCCATCGTCACGAGTGCCTTCCTTCAAGTGCCTACATGCACCCTCAATGAGTCCCGCCCACCACATTGGCGTTAGCAACTCCCACTCCTCTGGCTCAAGGGGCGATACTTCATCGTAACCATAAACAACCTCGTCGTACTTTCCACGCCACGAGAGAGCAAAATCGCCGACTCTATGATCCCAATGCGCAAGTTCAAAGTCGAGAATACCGGATAGCTTTCCTTCTTGGAATCGTAAATTCCATGGTGTAAAATCACCGTGGATCACGATACCAGGGCGGGAATGAAGCTTCAGCCCCTCCACTCGTTTGCGAGCACGCTCTAGGTGCCACCGCAGGACTCGTATTTCCTCTGGTCTCTTCATTTCATTTTCTGAGAGCAATAGATCTAACTCGTCGTCAAAAAGAATCTCTTCACACCGCCGCCAATCCTTACGCTGTCCAATTCCGCTGAGCCCCCTGAGATCAGCGTGGAACCGAGCCATTAGGCGTCCCCTTGCACGCTGTTCGGCTGCCGGATTCTCGACGGAAGGCGGTTCACCGTGAAGATAAGGGAACAACCCCCACATTTGACCCCCAAACTCAATCGGACCTTCAATGACAGCTGCAACAGGCCAACCAAGCTCAGCAACGCTTTTGAGCAGACTCACCTCATACTGGATATCATCAATGTGAATTGCATTGGACCAGAGGCGTAAAACTAGGCGTTCGTTGTTAAAGTTTACAAGCCAATGCTGATTGAGTCTCCCTCCAAGCGGGGCGGCCACATTGATTTTAAACTTTTCTAAGATTTCATCATTTGGGAGCACCGGATCTGAACTCTTATTCACCATTCATTCCCCCATATATTAAGTATTAATTTCATACCGTATCCTTTATAGAGCGAATTCGAAAGGCACCCGCTTGGGTGCCCTGTTATGTTCTTGAATGATCCAACAATAAATATAACGCGGTTTAAACGCTTATTTAAGGGTTTGAACAACCTTCTCTGCAATTTGATGTCCTTGTAAATCTCGATCATAACCATCATAGGATTTTGATCCATTGTTTACTGCTTCAATAAAAGCTGAAACGACTCCATGAAAGCCTCTTTTATAAAGCGTTGGCTCCCAATCATTAGATCCGTAATTCAAAATTTGTCTATCTTTATGCGTAAAAATTTCGTTTACATTTTTTACAACCCTTGTTTCATTGCTGCTCATAACTTCTACTTTTTCTTCTGAGGTCCCAGCTTCACGGTTCATAATTCCAATTGCTGTTCCTTGCTCGGATTCAAGCTGCAGGATGACGTGGTGCAACAAACCATCCACTTGTTTTCCGCTTATCCTTATATTGTCAATTTTGTATGGAAACAAATAAAGCAAGGTGTCGATGACATGAATAAAGTCATCGAATACAAACGTACGTAAATCAGAGGCTTGATGACCACGATTTTTTTGCATAATGATCAAATTGGGGTTCTCTATTTCCTTCAATTTTTGATAAGGTGGCGCATACCGTCTATTGAAGCCTGCCATCAATACTAAACCTTTGCTTTTCGCCTTCTCGACCAACCTTTTAGAAGATTCGCCATCGGAGGTAATAGGTTTATCAACATAAACATGAACATCGTTATCGAGCAATTTATTTATAATCTCTTCATGAGAAGCAGTAGCAGAATGGACAAAAGCCGCTTTTATACCGCTTTTTAACAACTCATTCATATCAGTATATGTATAGTTTATTTTGCACTTAGCTGCCGTTTCTCTTAAAACCTTTTCATTTCTAGTGCATATATATAGCTCAATCCCTTCCATTTGCGTTAATACCGGAAGGTAAGCTTTCTTAGCAATATCTCCAATACCAATCATTCCGATTTTCATTATATCACCTCCGCGTTTTCCGTAACGGCAAGTTTTTAGGCCGTCCTTCGGCGGGACGGCCTAATTATATTTGAGAGGCAACGAATACTGTTTTGTTGTGAACTATTCTGATATGGATGCCGCAGCTATCTGCAATGCATGAATCACCTTATCGCACCAAATATCGAACTCTTTATCTTCCTTCTGATGCTCAGGATGGGATAGTATATAGTCCACAGTACGCTTAATCCCTTGGTCAAAGCGCGTTGTTGCTACAAAGCCGGGAACTAGTCTTTTCAGCTTAGAATTATCGAAGACAACGGAATTCGCCTTATCGCCGATTAATCCACCCCGATAATCCTGTTTGCTGCAGGCAGCCAAGAACTCAGACGAAACATGGACCGCTTGAAGCTTTATGCCAAGAGCGTCGGCTATCGCCTCGTAGACTTGATTCCAAGTAACGGTTTCATCGGAGGTAATGTGAACGGATTCCCCAATAGCATGAATATTGCCCATTAAACCGATGAAGCCTTTTGCAAAATCGCTGCTGTGAGTCATCGTCCAAAGGGAAGTTCCGTCTCCATGAATAATCACGGGTTTGTTTTCCAGCATGCGTTTGGCTACTTGCCAGCTTCCATTTTTCCCATGCACGCCAAGTGGTATGGAACGTTCATCATAGGTGTGACTTGGCCTCACGATAGTAATGGGGAAGCCCTCATCACGGTATTGCTTCATCAAATATTCTTCGCAAGCGATCTTGTTTCTGGAATATTCCCAATAGGGATTAGAAAGTGGAGTGCTTTCCGTAATGCGATAATCCGATAGAGGTTTTTGGTAAGCAGAAGCGGAACTAATAAAAATAAACTGCTTCGTTTTACCGTGGAATAAACGGTAGTCTCTTTCCAATTGCTCGGGATGAAAAGCGATAAAATCCGCCACGACATCAAAGTTCAAGTTATGGATTAGCTGCGATACTTTTTCTTCGTCGTTGATATCCGCTTGAAGAATTTTCACGTTAGCCGGAAGGCTCGCGTTTCGATTGCCTCTGTTAAGAAGGTACAGTTCACACCCTTCTTCCGATAACTGCTTAGTGATTGCCGAACTAATCGTTCCCGTGCCTCCAATAAATAACGCTTTCATATCACACCTCCGCAAGAATGAAAAGTATAGCTCATGTCCTATCGTGCATATGTAGACATTACTAGTATTCTATCTGGGATTCGCTACTCCTTTATGGTGAATAAAACTTGCCGTTACTTATGATACGGTTCTCCGCAAAGATAAAGAAACTGAAACCCGCTACGCAGTTCATAACGGTTTTCAGTTTACTTATTCCGAATTAGTTCAACTTCAGCATGTCCATATGATCCTGAATCGCATGAGCCTACATCTTGGCTACTACATGTAGATTCTCGTGCATACTCTACGCTCTGTAGTAATCGCCTTTCCAATCTTTAATTGCTTTTTTAATATCATTTGGGCTTAAACTTTCCGATACCGCTTTTTTACAAAGTTCAACGAATTCTCTATCACTAGCAAAACGCAGCGCAATAACTTGTTGAAGTGTAAGCCTTGAATCCAGCGTTTGTCCTGTTAGCACATAGTGGCGCAAGTTTTCTTCCGCTCTGATCGCCCGATCCTGAGCTTTCATTGGATAATTTCTGATAACAAAAAAGTTAATAGTAATGAGATACACAAAAGTAAGCAGCATAAGAATGCTAGAGAGACTTAGTCCCTCTTTGATTACATAAAAGATGTTTGCCACTAACATAGCCAGCAATACTAAAGGTAAAAAGTAGTGAAATGGCGGATGATATCTGCGATGATTAGCTAAATTTTGTTTTGTCATGATCATTCTCCTCTTTTCAATCTTTCAGAAAACACATTTTTTAGACATTTAGTTCCAGGTATTTCTTTAAGTTGCCACCTAAAGAACTGCTCCAGCCATTATTATGATTTTCAGCTTCATCCTTTGTAGAGAAGTTCTCATGCGTGACTAATAGTTCAGTTCCTTCACCTTGTTCAAGAAATACGATTGTAACAACCGTATCCGCCTGATCCTCGCCAGAGCCTTCATGCTCCCACTTCCAAGTAAAGACTAGCTTCTCATTAGGGATAACCGATAAATAGTTGCCGCCAATTATATGATTTGATCCATTAGGAGCTAGCATGATGAAACGGTAGCCTCCTCCTTCAACAACATCCATTCGATCAATGGTAGTTGTGAAACCTTCCGGGCCCCACCATTGCTTCAACAGTTCTTGTTTCGTCCACGCTTGAAATACTCTTTCTCTATTAGCCTTATAGCTATAATTGATTTGTAGTGTAAATTTGTCTGCTTGCATTGTAATCATAATTATTTAGCTCCTTTATTCATATGTCGTATCTTGGTCCAGAAAGCGTTCGAGCCTCGATAGTTGCGAAGTCCAGAATTGCCGTAAATCCGTTAACCATTCATTGGCACAGTCAATTGATGCTGGATTTAAATAAAAATAGCGAAACCTCCCCTCTTTCCGCACTGAAACTAAGCCAGCTTTTTCTAAAACCTTCAAATGCTTTGATACTGCAGGTAAAGACATTTCGAAAGGCTCGGCTAGTTTCATGACTGTCATCTCGCCTTTGGCTAACTGTGTAATTATTGCTCGTCTCGTCGGATCGGAAAGAACTGAAAAGACATTATTCAAAATTTCACCATCACGACACTTAACCATGTGGTTAAATGTATCATTTGTCTATTCGCTTGTCAATCTATTCACATTTCTAATACTGGCTCCACATTAAATGATTCTCAATTTGTAACAAAAAATTGCATGCTGGTCTATTGGATCACAGGAGCGCTCAAAATTTTCGTTTTAAAATAAACAAAGCGATCTTCCAGTGACGAAAGATCGCTTCTTCCCAACTCTATTCAACTCAGTCCCCTTTGCGGAACAGCGGCACGACCTCTCCGTAGGTGGAGACGCCGTAGTTGGCCAGATCGCCGATCTCCGTGCCCGTCAAAAATTTGCGTCATTTGTGGTACGGTTCACCGTATGGACTCTTCATACTTCTTCGTGACGTTCTCCAAACGTATTACGCTCATGGCAACCACCCTTCTGGTTTCAACGCTAGGCATTTTTTTATTGTCCTCTTTGATTGTGTCAAAAGTTCGATCTACTTATGATATGGTTCAGTTACCGCGGCTATCGGCGAAAGAATGTGGACCCTTCAAGAGCGTCGGTGAAACCAGACATCATTCACTCTTTAATCAGACTTAACAACGCCATTGCCTCTTCATGACCTGGATCAAGCACTAGTAACTCGCGCAAGTAATTCAATGCCTCTTTGACTAACTCTAACTCAAAACAACAAATAGCTAGACAATAGTATACGGTCGATACGACTTCATCTTGTTCTTCAAGAATCGATATTTCCAAAAACCGTTTGGACTCCTCGTACATGCTCATCTCAAACAGTACCACACCCGCATCAAGCGCAAGATCGTAACGCTGCTCCATGACGTAGTACGAGGACCACATCTGCTGTATGCCTGTCAAAAGATCCTGCTTTTCTTCATCATTCATATCCGAAATTAGACTAGAGATCCGCTTCGCGCTTTGAATGAAAAATTCCGCATCGTATCCGCCCAAACGCCAAAAACTTAAGATTTGTTGCAGACCCATGCTTTCTAAATTGCGATCTACCCATACCTTCATGCTAAAAAATTCGTCAGGTCCAAAGCGTTCGATAAACCGACGATAAGCTAATCTCGTTTGGGAATAGCCCATCGTTTGTTCCAAATTGAGAATGCAACCAACATTAATACTTTTATAATGATGCGGTGGAAATAACGCCGCTGCTCCTCTTTGTTTAAAGACATATTGAATCGCATGGTAGTTTGCCGTTAAAGAAAAGCTGCCGTGCAGGATCAGCTCCGGCGGCTCTGCGGATTTCCAGTTATCAAGCAAGTGATTTCCTTTATCGGCCGTGACTAATAGAAATCCATTCTGCGACAACTTGTTTAGTCGCTCTAAGCAATTCAATCCTACGACAGGGAATAAAACGTACGAATCTTCGAGTTGCTCCTTATAGACGGCAATGACATCACGGTATGGATAGATTTCTTGTTCGTACTCCGGCGCCAACCGATGCTCATAACTTAAAACGATTTGATCTAGTAATTCCGATGGTTTCATTGAATCATGATGCTTGAGATATTCGACGTTCACGTCCGCTTCATAAATCTGTCCATCGCCTATATAAAGCAACTCTTGTGGGATGCTGTCAAAAAAGTAGTTGGCAACGATGACTAACGGTTGTTGTAAGTCACCTTGACGAATCATTTCGTCTGACAGTACGAGGTTCAGGGATATATCATGGATAGCATCAAACCGCGAGAAGTCCAGAATCCCCTCGGCAATAAAGGCTTGCAGAGCGGGATGATCCTTCCAAGCCCGAACATTGTTCATCGCTATGTCCGTCATCACATAACGGAACGTAGGCAATACGATCCCTGCGTAATCCCTCAACCGGCATAACTCGCGCAACACATGGTAAGCAAATCGCCCGGCTCCCGCTCCAAGCTCCACGATCATCACGGGCTCCGAACCATATCCCTTATTCGCCCGATCTTGAAGAAAACCAAAAATCATTTCTGCATATGCGGTCGCGATCATCGGATTGCTCGTTATGTATTGCGGCACTTGATCGTTGTTCCAAGCCTTCAATCCTTCTTCTTCGTAATATTGCCTCTGTAGGACCCATATCGGTGCATCGCTGAAGCGATAACGCTGTTTTTGATTGACTGTCATTAAAACTTATCCTGCTCTCTGAGATTGTTGAACCTTGGGGGCTTCTATATTATCTCCAATAATTTGCGTCATTTATGATACGGTTCACCGCGGTTAATCTTCACCGCCCGATACACCTGTTCCAGCAACACCAGCCGCATGAGCTGGTGCGGCAAAGTCATGCGCCCGAAGCTCAGCTTCTGCTGGGCGCGCTTCATCACGGCGGGCGCGAGGCCGTTGCTCCCGCCAATAACAAAAGCCACGTGGCTCCGCCCATACGTGGCTAATGAATCGAGCTGGCCGGCGAGGTCCTCGCTCGACCACAGCTCCCCGTCCAGCGCCAGCGCGATCACATGCGCATCCGGCTTAATAACCGACAGCAAGCGCTCCCCCTCGCGCTCGCGGACCATGGCCTCCTCGGCGGCGCTCATCGTCTCGGGCGCCCGCTCGTCCGGCACCTCCGTGAGCGTGAGCTTCACGTACGGACCAAGACGCTTCGCGTATTCGGCGATGCCGAGCACGAGATATTTTTCCTTCAGCTTCCCGACGGCCGCAATCTGAATATGCATCGGCTACACCACCAAATACTCGGCAATGTGGTCGCACATCTCGCACGTGGCCGGCGCTTCCCAAGCCGTGAATTTCGTCTTCACCAGATCCACGATATCAGGTGCATCCTCGTACTCATCCACGAATTTATCAATGGCCAGCTCCACATGCTCTTTGCATACACAATACATCGATCCGATCCCCCATACTAGTTATGTTCCACATAAGCATCCACTCACGCAAAGAGATCAGCCCGTCGTAACGCAAGCCAACACTTGGCCTGCACGGGCTGATCCGCATTGCGACTATACCGTTATTCTTCCGTCTTCTCCGTCAGCTTAAACGTTGTCGACAGCTTCTCGCCGTTACGGTAGAAGGTGATTTCAATCTCATCGCCGATCGATTTCTCGTAGTACAAATACTTGCGCAGCTCCATCGTACTGCTGATCGACCGGTTATCCAGCTTCACGATGATATCGCCAAACGCCAGTCCCGCTTCCGCAGCCGGACCGACCGCCTGCAGCACGATGACGCCTTGGTCGACGCCCTCCGGCAGCTTCAGATCGCCCTGAGGAAGCGCGATGCCCTCGTCTCCGCCCGGCACAATGCCTTCGCCGGATTCGGAACCCGCTGCTTCATCATCGGAAGAACCGGCATCAGCACCATTGCCGCCGGCATCAGGCAACGCAGCCGCAGCCTGCTGGGACAAATACACCTCAAGATCCATCGTATACACGCCTAGATAAGGGCGTTTCACTTTCCCATACTCCAGTAAGCTTTGCACAATCGGCATCGCAATATGCGAAGGAATCGCGAACCCGACGCCTTCCACGCCGTACTCGGCGATCTTCATGCTGTTAATGCCGATCACGTTGCCGTCCAGATCGATCAGCGGACCGCCGCTATTGCCTTGGTTAATGGACGCATCGATTTGAATGACTTCCTGTTCCCAGTCGTAGTTGCCATCCTGGCTAAGCGAGATAGGAATAACCCGCTTCGTCTTGCTCACGATGCCCATCGAGAGCGAGTCGCTCAGACCGAGCGGATTGCCGATCGCCATGACCCATTGTCCGGCACGCAATTCATCCGAGTCGCCGATTTCCGCCACTTCGTCGATACCGTCCGCATCGATCTCCAGAACAGCCAAGTCCGTGATCGCATCCGTTCCGACAATCTTCGCCTCGCGCGTCTCGCCGGTGCTCAGCACCGCTTTAACGGCAGCCGCACCTTCAATAACGTGATTGTTCGTAATGATATGCGCTTTGCCCTTCACCTTCTCGAAAATAAAGCCGGAACCAACCGCTGCCTGCTCCAATTCGGAACCTTCCCCTGCATCGGTGCCTCCGTCAGCCGCGCCGTCCTCAATCTGCGCCTGCTCATTGATAATGCTGACGACGGCCGGACGCATCTTCGCCGCGGCGGAGATCGTTTTCTCCAGCGGATCGCCGCTCATTCCGACGTTGGTGACACCGGATACGGCCGAAACCGCTTGCTCGCCGCGCTCGAAGCCTGTGAACAAACCAAACGCCAACACGACCGCGAGCGCACTTACCACCGAAGAAGCAGCCGCCATGCGAACGGGTGTCCAAGTCCAGCGGAAGCCGCGTTTGCTGAACGATACATCGCGGCTGCGGCCTGTCGACCGAATGCGGCGCGAGACACGCGTGGAATAAAAATCATCATCAAATAAGCTCATCTATAATCGCTCCTCTCGATACCTTCCGGGCATCAGAGATCATTATTTTACGAATCTAGGAATGATATCGGTAGAACAGTCTACAATAATAATAGAAACCTTTAATCAAAATGAAGGAGCGAATCCCAATGAAGCCGAGAACCTCCCGCGCCTCATCGCAAGCCTTGGATCATCTCAATCTGGTAGCCAAGCTGGCTGACCTCAAAGAGGATCATTACCGTGCCTTGCTCACCCTCAGCGCAATCACCGAGCTGCTTATCGAGAAAGGACTGCTTGCCCCGGAAGAGCTCGAACGCAAAATCGCCTCGCTCGACAGCGAGATGGACGAGCTTATCGCCTTCTCACTTCATCCCATGCCGTAGACCGGTCATGGTACGTTTCCCGCAGCGGATGCTCGTCCTTCTTGAAGAAGAAGCCATTGTTCTCCAGAATGCCGTTCACCGTCAGCTTGGCCAAATCCATCATGTTATGATCCAGGCTGAGATGTGCCAGATACACCCGCTTCGTGCGGTCCGTCATGAGCTGGCAGAGCGCCTCGCCCGCCGCTTCATTGGACAAGTGCCCAATATCGCTCAAGATCCGGCGCTTAATGTTCCACGGATAACGCCCCATCCGCAGCATATTCACGTCATGGTTCGACTCCAGCACCAGCACGTCGGAATCTTCAATCATCGCTCGCACTTTATCGCTCACGTAGCCAAGATCCGTTGCCAGACTCAGTTTCACATCATCATCTTCAAAAACATACCCGACCGGCTCGGCCGCATCATGCGAAATCGCATACGAGGTCGTCCGCATCGCGCCGAATTTCGCCGTCTCGCCCGTTTCCAAGATCACCCGCTGCTCGCATGTAATCTGGCCGACGTGGCGCTCCAGCGCGCCCCATGTCGCTTCATTCGCATAAATCGGCACATTGTGCTTTCTAGCGAAAGCGCCAAGTCCTTTTATATGATCAGAATGCTCATGCGTTACGAGAATCGCATTGATCTCATGACCGGCCACGCCTCGCTCCCGCATGAGCTCCTCGAGCCTTTTCGCGCTCATACCAGCATCGACGAGAACGGTCGAATCCTCGCACTGCACGATCGTGGCATTTCCTGTCGAACCGCTCCCCAGTACCGTAAATCGAAGTCCCATGCTGCTCAAAACCTGCCCTTTCCCCATAACCAACGCTTATTCCGTTACAACTTCCCCACTGATGGCATTCATGTAATACTGTCCGCCATCCTCTAGCAGCACGCGCCATGTCGGCGCCGATACCTGGATATCCGATTCAAAGATCTGGCCGTGATACCCAAGCTTGATCTCTTCGATGACCGCTCCGTTAGGCAGCTGGTTCTCAATCAAGCTGGTCACCACCTTCGTGGCCGACAGCACCGACTGCGAAACCGCATCCTGCGGCGGCAGCAGCTCAATTAGGTCCTGCTTGAATGCAATGATCTTCTGATTCTTGTAGAAAAGCTCCAGCTTCACATCGAACATCGGGCGCCCTTCGGCCATCCGGTACAAAATAAACTCATTCTCATACACCGGGCCCAGCGCGTAATTTTTAAGCTCCGGAATGATGCCGCCAAGGCTCTCCTCCAGCTCCTTGGTTTCGAAGACCACTTTGCTGTCCACCGGCTCTTTCAGTTCGTGCCGCACGCCTTTGCCAAGCTGCTTTGTTTTGACCCTGTAGGTAAGGTCGCGCAGAGCAGGCGTCTCCGAAGGAATGCTCGTACTGAGCTTAATTTTCTTCTCCTCCATCATCGCCTGCGTCTCCGGCCGCAAATCGCTCACATCCGCGCTCGTCCGCAGCCCCTCCCGGATATTGGACCAGAGCTGATAACCAAGCACGAGATTCAGCAATAAAAATGCAAAAATCAGCACACTCTTCGCCCTGCCCCAGTCCATCCCTTCATCTCCTTCCGCGCCATCGCGGCAGCTGCACTACCGGCTGCCCGGCTTGTTCATGATATCGTCTGCCTTCGCCCGATAGACAGAACCGTTATTACCGGTTACCGTTCCCGCAGCATCATTGCCTCGCTCATGCCGCTTGCTTCGGCGCCGGATTTCTCCGAGCTTGCCTAGCCGCCCAGATGCCCATCCAAGGGCCCGCCGCTCAGCCGCGCGATGCCGCCCGAGCCGACGATACTGTCCGGCTCAACGCTATCTTGGTTGGCCTTCTGCAGCGGTGCGCCGCCCGGCTCGCCCGGTCCCGGCTTATAACCGCCCGGGATCGCCTGCAATAACGTCTTCTGCGAGCCGTCCCGCAAGCGCACAGCCCAAACCGGCTCCAGCTTCATCACGTTCTTCTCCGCCGCAACGGAAAGCAGCGCCGGGAAAATCGCGGTCACGTCCTGCTTCCGAGCATAGTTCTCGAATGCGCTCTCCAGCATGTCGCCGCCAGGCAGCCATCGGACATTCCGCTGCTTCGGCTTCTTCTGCAGCGTCAGCAGAGAACGTTCATATTCCGATACAACGCCCTGCTGTACGCGCAGCTTCATGCTCCCGAACACGAACGGCTCCTGCGGAATGATCGGGAACGAACCGTAGTACTGCTGAAACCGCAGCACCTGCACGCTCTCGAAAGTCCCTTCATGCACGAAGCGATGCATGCCATCCCAGCCGCCGTGATCATTAATGAACTGGATCGCTGCATATACATCTTGGCTCTTGTTATCATCCTGTCCCTGGACCGACACCGGGTCGGTGTAATTGATCCATCGACCGTTCTGCTCCACCTGCAAGCCGCGTTTGCCATCCGTATAGATCTGCGATCCGCCCTGGTCGCTGATGACCCGCGTCACGCCCGGATCGAAGAACAAGTACCGCTGCATCTGCTCCGGCGAGTAGCTATCGTAGCCGACCACCGACTGCATCGCTTCCACCGGTCCGTCCGCGGTGTAGATATCTTGGCCGAGCCTCCGGTAATTCGTCTGATATTCGCCGTAACCGACGTACATCTGCACGTCCTGGGCGGTCAAATCCGCTTTCACCGATTCATAGACGGTCAGGCCGTCTCCGCTGAAGAAGTACGTCCGCACTTCATCCCGGTCGCTGCTCTTATAAATCCAAATCCGGTTCACGACGTCATCCATGAACGTCGTATCGCCTTCGAGCTTCAACACCTTGCTTAGCAGCTCGACCGGAACGCCCCGCCCGAACCGCAGCTCGAGCCCTTGGTCGCGGTCGCGGATTTCATCCCAATCGACCACAACGGCCGCGCTCCGCTGAAAGCCTTTAAACTCCCGGCTTTTAATTTTGCCGAAAATCAGATTATAAAAATTGGATGCTGGGTAAAGAAGCGTATGCTTTCCTTTGCCCAAGTGCAGAACCATATCCTCCGGAAAAATAACGTTCTCTACTTTTTCTTCCTGTCCCATCGGCTCCGCCGGCACGTAATCTTGCTGCGGTATTGTCGTTACGCCAAGACCGGGCATGCTGTAAGCGAGCAGATAGCTTTGAATCAGGCTGAGAATAACAAGCGCCGTAAGCACCCACGTCTTCAGCTTATCCATCATGCGCTCTCACCTCCGCCCGGCTTAGCGGCAGGAAGAATAACCGTAACCATCGTGCCCTCATTGAGCTCAGAGTCGAGCGAGATGGAACCGCCGTGCGCCTTCACAATTTCCCGGGCAATGGACAAGCCCAGGCCTGTCCCGCCCATATTGCGTGAGCGCGCTTTATCAACGCGATAGAAACGGTCAAAAATCCGGCCGAGGTCCCGCTTCGGAATCCCGATTCCGGTATCTTTCACGCTGATCGCGATAGAGGCGGCATCCAGCCGACGGGCCGCAATTTCAATGCGCCCGCCGTCGAGCGTATATTTAATCGCGTTGGAAACGAGATTATCCAACACTTGATCGATCTGGTCGCGGTCGAGCCAGATGGACTTAATCGAGTCCTCCACTCGGACCGACGCCCGAATCGCCTTTTTGCGCAACTGGAAGGAGAAGCGGTCGGCCACCTCCTCCAGCATATCCGGCACGTTCGTCTGCTGCCGCCGAAGCGGAGCCTGGTTCGAATCGAGCCGCGACAGGTGCAGCAGATCCGTGACTAGCCGGATCATCCGCTCCGTCTCATTGCGGATAACGCCGACAAAGCGCTGCCCGAGCTCCCGCTCGTCCATTGCGCCGTCATCGAGCGCCTCCGCATAACTCTTGATCGTTGTTAGCGGCGTGCGCAGCTCATGCGATACGTTCGCGACGAACTCGCGCCTGGACTGCTCCAGCCTCTCCTGTTCGGTGACATCCTGGAGCACTGCGATCGTACCGCTAATGCCTTGGTCGCGCCGGTGAATCGGCGTCAAAGTAACGCGCATCAGCTCTTCCTCTTCGCCTTCGGCCTGCACGTGGTAGAGCACCGCCGATTGCTCTCTCCCCTTATGCAGCCCGGTTAGCTGCGCCTCATCCATCCCGAACAGCTCGGTCAGGCGCAGTCCTTGGCAATCGTCTTTGCGCAGCATTTCCTGCGCCCGCCGGTTCGTAATGATGACGACGCCGCGCTCGTCCGCCGCGACCACGCCGTCGCTCATGTTGGCGAGAATCGAAGAGATCTTCTCCTTCTCTTCTTCCGTCGCCGAGAGCGCATCGCGCAGACGCATCGTCATGTCGTTGAACACTTCGCTCAGCCGCCCGATCTCGTCGTTGCCAAGCACCGGCACCTGCTGGTCGAACCGGCCTTCCGCAACGGCCGCGGCTTGTCGGGTCAGCGCCTTGATCGGATTCGTAATCGTATGCGCTAGCAAAATGCCGAGCACGCCCGTCAGCCCGAGCGCAAGCAGCATTCCGGACATGAAGATTCGGTTGATCCGGTCTACCGTCGCATACAGCTCCTTCATCGATGCGACCAAATATACCGCGCCTACGATTTTCTCGCTATATACAATCGGCTTGGCGATAATCTTCTTGCGCAAGCCGTCTTCGTCGATGATTTCCTCTTCGTTGTCCCTAATGCCCTGTAGCGCCCGGCTCACCGGAAGCGACGTATTCTTCTTTCCGATGTACGACTGATGCGACTGCATCGATGTCGCCAGCACTTTGCCGCTTGCGTCAAGAATTTGAATCTCCGCCTCGCTGATGCTGAACAGACTGCTTACGAGCACTCTAAGGTACTCCTCGGTCGTCTGCTTCTTGGAGTCGCCGGCCTGATCGGGCTGATTCGACAGCGTCTGCGCCGAGATTTGCGACAACAGATTCGCCTGCTCGTTCATGTTGTTCGTAAATGTCGACGTCAGCGACGTCTTCATCGTACTGATGAAATACACGCCGATCAGCTGCATCGCGATCAAGATGAGCAGAACGTAAATAATGATCAGCTTGACCTGAATGGTTCGGAAAAACCGTATCCCGTTCATCCGTAGCCGAACCCTCCGGACTTCGGATTGCGCATCAGATACCCAAGGCCTCTGCGGGTCAAAATATATTCCGGTCTGCTCGGATCATCCTCAATCTTCTCCCGCAGCCTGCGGATGGTTACATCCACAGTGCGGACGTCGCCGAAGTACTCGAAGCCCCATACGGCCTGCAGCAAATGCTCGCGCGTCATCACTTTCCCGCAATTGCGGGCCAAATAATAGACCAGTTCGTATTCGCGGTGCGTCAGATCGAGCGGCTCGTTGTCTTTATAGACGACATACATGTCCGTATCGATAAACAGGTTGAAAATCCCCAGCCCCTGCTTGTCCTCGTTCACTGCTGCAGGCGCAGCCGCGCCTGGGCTCGAATTGCCGCCCGCGACCGCGGAAGAAGCCTGTGAAGCATCGTTCTTCTGCCGGCGCAAATGCGCTTTCACCCGGGCCAGCAGCTCGCGCGTGCTGAACGGCTTCGTCACATAATCGTCCGCGCCCAGCTCAAGGCCTAGCACCTTATCCAGCTCGGTATCCTTCGCCGTCAGCATAATGATCGGCGTCTGCAGGCGCGTCCGCACCTCGCGGCACACATCCATGCCGTCTTTCACCGGCAGCATCAAGTCGAGCAAAATCAAATCCGGCTGCTCCTCGAACGCTAGCCGCACTGCCTCGCCGCCGTCAAAGGCGCAGATGACCTGATAGCCTTCCTTTTCGAGGTTGAATTTTATAATGTCCGCAATCGGTTGTTCATCGTCTACGACTAATATTTTACCGTGCATCGCTACACCGCCTGTCGATAAGCAATCTTATTCTATTCTACCATAGGAAGCGCTGCAGTTCCCAATGAAAGTTCCCTCATATCAGGGGAGAATTGGTCGAATTTCCGCGGCTTTCGTGCGTTTCTCCGCAAACAAAAAAGCACTGCCCGGCATTACCGCCGGACAGTGCTTCGATGGGGCCGCAAACTCTCGCTTATAGGTATTTCAGCGGGTTTTGCAAAGCGCCGTTCTTATGAACCTCAAAGTGCAAATGTGTGCCAAAGGAATGTCCGGTATTACCCATAATGCCGATCTGCTGACCCTTTTCTACCGTCTGCCCTTTCTTGACGGAAATTTTGCTGAGATGGCCATAGACGGTCTCGTAGCCGTTATGGTGATTAATAATGATGCAATTGCCAAGACCGGTGCGTTTACCGGCGAAGCTGACGGTACCATTGTCCGCTGCCTTGATATTATGGTTGCCGACCATATCGACACCACGGTGAAGCGTACCCCAGCGTTGGCCGAAAGAGCTGGTCAAACGATGCCCGGAAACCGGCCACGAGAATTGACCGCTGCCTTCGCTAAGCACGACTTTTGTTCCTTTCATGACGATCGCCGGAACGGAAGGCTTCAGAACGACCTCGCTGATCAGCTCCTCGCTCATCAGATAGCCATTCTGCTTTACCAAACGGTAGACTAACTGCTTCTTCCCGCTTTGGCCTTCGCGAATCACCTTCGACTGACCTGCTTTCAAGTTACTATTCTTCTGAATCACCGTAATCGGTTCAATCGATTCGGTTTCGGTTACGTTCTCTACCGTCTCGACCGTTACTTGCGGCTGCAGCACCGTCAAATCCAGCACATCGCCGACTTTAATCATATCTTCTTTAATCCATTTGTTGCGCTCATAGATAACTTGAGGCGAAATGTCGAATTTATGCGCGATGCATCCGATGCAGTCGCCTTCCTGAACCGTGTATTTGGTCGGCTTCACGGTTCCTTTAATGAGCTGCAAATACAGCTGCTCCGGATCCGCAATATCTCCCGGCTGCACATCCGCCGTGTTCGTCGAGACCTTCTCGACAAATTTCACCGCTTTCAGAGCCGTCTTCGATTTCAAGCCGCCGTCAGTCGAATAAGACAACGCTGTTACCTCGACTTTGCCTGCTTTCACCTGCGGGGCGTATTTGCTTTGTACCCGCTTCAGGAGTGAAGTCGCAGTAGCCTTGTCCTTCACAACGCCAACCCGTTTGCCGTCAACGACGAGCTCAACGCCTGTAGCATGCGAGCCGAAAAGCCCTTCAAGCTTCGACAACGTGGCATCCGAGTCCGGTTTTGCGTTGTAAGCGCTTTTACCGCTATACGTGATCGTACCAGTGTCAAGCACCATTTGCACGCCAGCGTTATTCTCCTGAACTTGTTTCTGTTTGCTGCTGATGAGGTCTTTTACTTGGTCCTCAGAACTTACTTCGCCAATCAACTTGCCATTATGATAAACTTCGACATAATCTACTGTGCGTGCTTGTACAAATTGATTGCCGCTAAAGCCTGCAAGGGTCAGCAAGGCTACAGCACCTACTGCAAGAAGCAGCGGTTTTCTACTCAGCATGCGTCCCATGCCGGCCTTCGTTCCAACGGGGTCTTGTGTCCGAAAAGTCTGACGGAATGAGTTCCACACTTTCCGGATTCGACCCTTTTCTTTAAAAAAGCCCATGATCGTCTCCTTTTCGCGTTATAGTTGCTAAATTTGAGGGGATCCGACAACGTAATTCTACATCGTCCGGCTACGCACTCTACTTTAACATAACGCGACATTCCGGTTCAACCGGACGAACTGGAAACGACATTAATATTTGCTCAGAATTGTCAGCATTTTATCATATTCCGCGCGGTCCAAATGCTGTGCCAAGAGCTGCTGAACCTGCGTCATTTCGCTGTCGGTCAGCCCTTCTTCCATAAGGGTCGATATCTTTTGCCAAGCTTCCTGCGGCAACTTGGACATCTCTTTGAACAGCTGTTCCTTGTCGGCATCGCTAATTTGCGACTTTGCCGCATTCAGCTCCTCGGTTGACATTGCCACTTCATCGTCGCTGGACACCGCACCGCTGTTGCCTTTAGGCCCAGTGCCGCCTCCAATATCGCTCAATTCTCCCGATGGCAGATCCCCGAAAGCATCTACCGCTTCCGGCCCGTTGCCTTCCGATTTCGTATCGTTAGCCGCAGCGTCTTTACCGCCGGACGCATCCGTTTCTTTATCCGCGCTTTCCTTATTCTCCGTATTCGCCGATCCGGAATTGGCGTCCCCTTTCTCCTTCACGACCGGATCTACGCCCCACAAGCCTCCCCATACCCCATTCAGCGCAAACGGCTTCTCATCGAGCGGGACGTTGAATTGCTTGAGCAGCGTTTCGACATAGCTGTTGACGATGTAGCCCGTCGTCCAGATCGACAGAAAACTGATCAACAGCCCCGCGGCAATCGTCTTTGCCAGCCATCCTGTCATTTTCCACATGGTTATCACCCTCCAATGCAATGGCGTTTTCGCCCATACTTCTTAGTATGGGCACGGAACTTGCGAACCATTCACTTTCAGGGCAAAAAGAAAGAGGACCGCGATTCGGCTCGCAGTCCTCATAATGACAACTATTAAACGTAAATCGGTGCAACCTGATTCGTTTGCTCGCGGTTCCGTCCAACGGAGAAGATCGCGATCGGAATGCCAGTCAGCTCGGATACGCGTTCCACATAACGGCGCGTATTCTCCGGCAGTTCGTCGAGCGTCTTCACGTTCGAGATATCCTCGCTCCAGCCCGGAAGCTCTTCATAGATCGCTTCGCATTCGGAGATCAGCTTCAGGCTTGCAGGGTAGTGCGTAATCACTTCGCCGCGCAGCTTGTAGCCGGTACAAATTTTAACCGTTTCAAGGCCGGAAAGCACGTCAAGCGAGTTCAAGGACAAGCCCGTAATCCCGCTAACGCGGCGAGCGTGGCGGACAACAACCGTGTCGAACCAGCCGACGCGGCGCGGACGGCCTGTAACCGTGCCGTACTCGTGGCCTTTCTCACGGATCAAATCGCCCGTCTCATTGTTCAGCTCCGTCGGGAACGGACCGTCGCCTACACGCGTCGTGTACGCTTTAGCAACGCCGATTACCTGTTGGATCTTCGAAGGGCCAACGCCGGAACCGATACATACGCCGCCTGCCGTCGGGTTCGAAGAAGTGACGTATGGATAAGTGCCTTGGTCGATATCCAACATGACGCCTTGCGCGCCTTCAAACAGAACTTTCTTGTTCGTATCAATCGCATCGTTCAGAACAACGGATGTATCCGTGACATATGGACGAAGAGTTTCCGCATAACCGAGGTATTGCTGTAAAATCTCATCCGCGTTCAGCGTCTCGCCGCCGTAAACTTGCTCGATCACTTGGTTCTTCTCCACTACCAGGCGGCGAAGCTTCGCTTCGAACTCATCCGCGTCAAGCAGGTCGGCGACACGGATGCCGTTGCGGGCTGCTTTGTCCATGTAGCAAGGTCCGATGCCTTTGCGCGTCGTGCCGATCTTGTTGTCGCCCTTGCGCTCTTCTTCAAGGCCGTCCAGTACCAGGTGATACGGCATGATCAAGTGCGCGCGGTCGCTGATTTTCAGGTTCTCGGTGGAGAAGCCGTTTTCGTGTATATAGTTGATTTCGTCGATCAGCGCGGATGGATTGATAACCATGCCGTTACCGATGACGCAAATTTTATTCTCATTGAAAATGCCGGATGGAATCATTGTAAGCTTATATTTCTTATTGCCGATCATAATCGTATGACCTGCGTTGTTTCCCCCTTGGTACCGGGCTACAACATCAGCACCGTCCGCAAGAAAGTCGGTGATTTTTCCTTTGCCTTCGTCTCCCCACTGGGTTCCGACTACAACTACCGTTGACATGGATATACCCCCATTACAAGTTTTGCGCATTACCAAGAAGAAACGTAGTCAATCGCAAGCGGTGAAATTGGTTTCTTCTTTAAAAACACCCTACAGCCGTCTTCAGGCAGCATGAATAGTTTAGCAGTCTGCTGTGGTAAAGTCAACGAAAAGCGAACAATTATAAGGGTGTATAGCATATTGTTCGGAATTTTGATAAATGTGTCTCGACCCTCAGAATTAGGAGGCTTGCCCCGGTTCCTGATGCGAACGGTCAAGGCCGACGAACTTATTGAAGTTCTTTAGGAATGCCAGCTCCACCGTGCCTACAGGACCGTTACGCTGTTTCGCGATAATGATCTCGATAATGTTCTTCTTCTCCGATTCCTTGTCGTAATAATCGTCCCGGTATAGGAACGCTACGATGTCGGCATCTTGCTCGATGGAACCCGATTCCCGAAGGTCGGACATCATCGGACGCTTGTCCTGACGCTGTTCGACGCCTCGGCTCAGCTGCGACAGTGCGATAACCGGCACTTCGAGCTCACGGGCGATCTGCTTCAGCGTACGGGAAATTTCCGATACTTCCTGCTGCCGGTTCTCGCCGGCTTTGCCCCGCCCTTGAATGAGCTGCAAGTAATCGATCAGAATCATGCCGAGACCGCGTTCTTTCTTAAGCCGGCGGCACTTCGCCCGGATATCGGATACCGTAATGCCCGGTGTATCGTCAATATAGATGTGCGCCTCTGACAGCGAACCGATCGCCATCGTTAGCTTTTCCCAATCGTCGCCTTCCAAATACCCCGTACGCATTCGGCCCGCATCTACGTTCGATTCTGCGCAGATCATCCGCTGCACGAGCTGTGCGGCGGACATCTCGAGACTGAAGATGGCGACGGTTTCCCGCGCGCGCACGCCGACGTTCTGTGCGATATTCAAGGCAAAGGCGGTTTTACCTACAGATGGCCGCGCCGCGACGATAATCAGGTCGTTGCGCTGGAATCCGGAGGTCATTTTATCCAAATCAGTGAAGCCCGACGGAATCCCGGTCGAGCCCCCCTTGTTCGTATACAGATGCTCTACGCGTTCGAACACTTCCATAAGCACATCGCGGATCGAAATAAACCCGCTGCTCGAACGGCGGTTGGACAGCTCCATGATGCGAGCTTCCGCGTCGCTCAGCATCGCGCCGACATCCTCCGCGGCGGCGTAGCCGTCGGACACGATGTTCGTCGCCGTCCGGATCAGGCGGCGCAGCATCGACTTCTCTTCTACGATTTGCGCGTAGTGGTCGATGTTTGCCGCCGTAGGCACAGCGCTGCTCAGTTTTGCCAGATAGCTGACGCCGCCGATTTCCTCCAGCTGCTGACGGTCCTGCAAATAAGCGGTCAAGGTCACCAAGTCAATCGGCTGGCCGGCTTCTCCAAGCTCTACCATCGCATCAAACAACAGTTGATGAGACGGCAGGTAGAAATCCTCGCTCCGCAGCCGCTCCATCGCCGTGATCAACGCTTCCGTTTGCAATAAGACAGCGCCAAGTACCGCTTGTTCTGCTTCCATATTCTGCGGCGGCACACGGTCAAACATCATCTCATTACTCATTGGTTCGCAAGACTCCCCTTTTGTTTGCTATTATTCCTCCGTTGCATGTACGCTCAGCTTCGCTTTCACTTCTGGATGGAGCTTCACTGCAACTTGTGTCACGCCAAGCGTCCGAATCGGCTCTTCGAGCTCGATTTTGCGTTTATCGATCTTCACGCCCTGCGCTTCAAGCGCCTCCGCAATTTGTTTGCTCGTAATGGCGCCGAACAGACGGCCGCCCTCGCCGGCTTTCGTCTTCACGATAACCTTCAGTGCTTCAAGACGCTCGGCAAGCGCCTTTGCATCTTCCTTCTCTTTCTCTTTCTTCTTCTTTTCCGCTGCGTTTTGAAACTCCATTGTCTTCAAGTTGCCTTCCGAAGCCGGCTTTGCCAAATTTTTTGGAAACAGGAAATTACGGACGTATCCTTCCGACAGATCCTTTACCTCACCCTTCTTACCTTGCCCCTTCACATCTTGCAAAAAGATTACCTTCATTCGAATAACCCCTCTTCCTTATCAAGATCATGCAGCACCTGCTTGAGGCGCTGCGCTGCTTCCACTACCGTTCCTTCTTGCTGCGCCGCGGCATTGGTCAAATGACCGCCGCCGCCCATCCGCTCCATGACCACTTGCACGTTCATATGGCCGAGCGACCGGGCGCTAATGCCGATTAGCCCGTCCGGGCGCTCACCGATCACGAACGATGCCAGCACATCGGTCATATTCAGCAGCGTATCCGCGGTCTGGGCGATGAGCAGCTGCGAATATTGCCGCCCTTGCTCCGTCATCGCGATGGCGACATGCTCATATACGATTTCGGCTTGCTTAATAATCTCGGCTTTCTTGATGTATTCAGCCAAGTCCTCTTTCATCATCCGCTGGATCAAGGACGAATCCGCCCCATTGCGGCGCAGGAACGAAGCCGCTTCAAACGTGCGCGAGCCGGTACGGAGCGAGAAGCTCTTCGTATCTACCGTAATACCGGCTAGCAAAGAGGTCGCTTCTCTGACATCGAGAAGGACGCGGTCATTAATATATTGCAGCAGCTCCGTGATAAGCTCGCACGTCGAAGATGCATATGGCTCCATATAGACGAGAATCGCGTTCGAAATAAACTCCTCGCCGCGCCGATGATGGTCGACCACGACGATTTTGTCCGTTTGCGTAAGCAGCTTCGGCTCTTTTACCATGGACGCCTTATGGGTATCCACCACCACGACGAGCGTGTTGCCGGTAATAAGCTCTTTCGCCTGTTCCGGCGTAATAAATCTTCTCGCGATCCGCTCTTCTTCCTTCAGCATCTCCATCATTTTCTGGATGGACGGGTTTACTCCCTCAAGCACAATGTATGCTTCTTTGTTGAAGAGCGATGCAGCCTTCACCACGCCGATACATGCCCCCATCGCGTCCATATCGGGCACTTTGTGCCCCATCACGACGACGCGGTCGCTGTCCTTCATCAGGTCGCGCAGCGCATGCGCCACGACCCTTGCCCGGACGCGCGTCCGTTTCTCGACGGCATTGGATTTGCCTCCATAGAAGGATTGGCGCTGCCCGACCTTCACCGCCGCCTGGTCGCCTCCGCGCCCAAGGGCGTAGTCTAGGCTCGTTTGGGCCCAGTGACCGAGCTCTACAATGCTCTCGGCGCCTGCAGCGAAGCCGATACTGAGCGTCATCGGGATTTTGTTCTCCGCGGTAATTTCCCGCACTTCATCCAGCAGCACGAACCGTGACAGTTCCAGCTGCTTTAGCGTCTTCATGTCGGTGATGACCAGATAGCGGTCCGAGGTGAGCCGCTTCAGGTAGACATGGAACTTGTTCGCCCACTCCGTAATTTCCGCGGTCGCCTTCGAGAGCAGCGTACTGCGCTGCTGATCGTCCATCCCCTGCGTCACTTCATCCAGATTATCCATCATGACGATGCCAAGCGCGATTTTCTCTTCTTCATACCGTTTTGCAAGCTGCCATTTCTGCGTCATATCGCGGATATAGAGCAAGCGTTCATCGAAGCGGAACATCAGTTCATACACGGCGTTGCCGATCGACGCTTCAACGGTGCCTTCCCGCTCCTTCGCCTGCGACAGCGTCGGGAACAAATCCTCGAGCGACTCGCCAACGACCGATTCCCGCTCCAGCATGTGCGTTACGAACGCGTTGTGCCATTCCACCGTTTTGTCTTCGTTATATAGAATAATGCCAAACGGCAAATCGCTGATTACTTCATTGCCGGCCTTTTTCACCCGGTATGACAGCGTCCCTAGATAGATCTTCAAATCACGGCGGAATGCGCGCTCTGCCATGAAGGAGAAGAATCCGACCGCACCTGAGAGCAGCAGCCCCAGCATTCCCAGCTTCCATTCATAAAAAGCGAGCGTCATAGTCAGCAAAATCATCAGCACGAATGCCCACAAATGGTGCATGCCGTGCCATCGTTTTATTAAAAACTTCGGCATTGTCTCATTCGCCCCTGTATCACGATTTCTTAAACGCTTTACGGATTGGGAAAGCCGCATCGATGACCCCAATCAAGCTGAGCGGCTGGAAAATCGCGACTAGCACAGAAAGAAGGACAGGTATCGCTTTATTCCATTTGCGTTCATGCGCAAGGAAGAAGAAGAAGCCCATTGCTTGAATGGAGAAGGCCATTTGCATCAGCGGGACCAGGTTATGGAGCGTCACGGTCATGAACGAGGTGCCGGTGTTCGGCGTCGCCATATCCGCGATAAGCGCAATTAAGTAGTAAAATACGAAAATCCGCGGCAATCTCCATTCGCGGGCTGCCTGCAGACGGGGAATCGCCAGACCGCTGCCGCGCAGCGCAGGAGCCGCTATGGCATGCGTAATCACGGCAAGCAGAAACGAAACGGTAATGAGCGCCATCGGGATCGAATGGATCAAGCTTTGAACGTATGACTCCGTCACGGTTGCCGTCCAACCGCTCGGCATCAGCCCTTGTTCTCTTAAGCTGTCAACGGTCTTCGTAGTGACTTCACGAATTTCACGCAGCAAGGAGAAATCAAACACGAGGTCAAATAGCACAAGCTCCAGCAGCAGCTGGGCAAGCAGCGTTAACACCGTGGCCGTCAATACTTTGCGTGCCGGCACCCCCTTTCGGTAGAAATGCCCCATGACAATCGACGGAACCAAGAAGAATAGCGCTACGATTAAGGCAGGCAATCCCATGATTGCGACGCCGATGCCGTAAACGGCTGCCATATGCAGCGTAAACGCCCGTTTCGATAAGGTCGTGTAAAGTATTACCGTCGGCACCATTAATACGGCTGCTGCTAGTGCATTTATGACGGGAACCGCGACCATGAGCAGCAGAACGAACGCTGCGGCACTCCAGAGCACTGATTTAAAGCCGGTTTTCAAACCGTTCACCTCTTGCTGTTATACTAGTACAGAGCTTAAGCTTTACTCCCCATTATAGCATAAAACAATTTGAGCAACACAGGAGACGTTGTCCAGCCGGCTCCCCGCCATAGAAGTAAAAAAGCCGTCCTCTTGCTGAAGAGGACGGCATTCATCTGGTTAACCGGCTGCCATTTCGTTTCCGGTTCTTGTAGGCTGATTAAAAATAAGGGCTTCGCAATAATCGATAATGTCGCTCCGGCGTACGATTCCGATAAACCGGTTCATATCATCGATGACGGGGACGAAGTTCTGGACCTTAGCCAGCGAGATCAAATCCTCCATATTGGCATCAATCTGCACGGCCTTGTTCGTCATGCGCATCTTTACATCGGATAGCCTGACTTTATTGGTTTGGTCAAATGTGACCTGTGGATTATTCTTCATATACCAGAGCAAATCGCCCTCGGTCAGCGTGCCAGCGTACCCGCCATCATCGTCTAAGATCGGTACAGCCGTATAGCGGTGATGTTCCATGCGCTCTAGCGTTTGACGAAGCGTGGCATCGACCGTCAGCCATACAACCTCTTGCTTAGGCAGCAAAAAAAACGCAATATTCATGTTCGGTTTCCCATTCCCTTCTACTTTCATCTTTCTGTCCGTGAAGAGCTCCGGGCCTAGCTGCAAGTTAACGAATCGATTCCGTCAGTGCCATTGCCGTTACTGCTTCTCTGCTGTTGATTCCGGTATCGACGATAACGACTGCACCGGTTTCTGCTCCTTCACTTGGTTCTCTTCAGGGAGCGGCAGCTCTGCTTTCGTTTTCTTCGGATTGAGCCAAGCTGCGATCAACTGCTTCGTTGCAGCCAAGTCCTTTTCATCCGCATAGTAGTACCACACACCATTTCTCTTGCTGTACTGACCTTTGCCTTTAAGAGTGTGGCTGTAAATGGTACGGTTGTCAGTCTGCAGCATGCTCTTCGCCAATTCGATCGAATGCTCCGGCGTCAGGTCCGTGGAGTAATTTTTGCCCATAATATCAATTAGTTCAGGAATCTTGGACCACTGCCCGACTTTTGAAGCTTTTGCCATGATGGCGTTTAGAAACTGCTGGTGACGTCCTGCGCGGCTTGTATCGCCGCCGGCATCTTCGCGGAAGCGGACATAATTGAGCGCCTCTGTGCCGTTGTAGAGCTCTTTTCCGGCCTTAACGACGAACTTCTCGTGACCCGGATCATCATTAACCAGATCCTTCGTAATCGGCAGCGAAATGCCGCCCATCGCATCAATGACGTCGCGGAAGCCGGTAAAGTTAATTGTAGCATAATGATCGACATGTGTGGTGAATAATCGCTCGACAGTTTCTACCGACATTTTGGCTCCGCCGAATGCGTAGGCATGGGTAATTTTATCCTCCCATTGATTGCCCCTTCTTGTCTTCTTGCCAACAATATCGACGTACGTATCGCGCGGGATGGATACCATCAGAATCGCCCCGTCAACCGGCCGGATGACAGTTAGGATCATCGTATCCGAGCGTCCGACTTCCTTGCCGCGCTGATCAACGCCAAGCAGCAGCATCGTGAACGGCTCTTCCTTCTTGTACGTGGTTTTGACCGGTTCATGGCCTTCCAACGGCTGATACGACTTCTCCAGCTTCTCCTTGACTGTATCGGAAAAGAACGTATCAAATCCCCACAAGGCCAATGCATTGCGATTGAAGTAGCCGACAGTACCTGCAAGCAGCACAATAACAAGCGTCACAGCGAGCCATGTATATAAGCGTCGTGTTTTTCTTGGTTGCATATGGTTGTAAACGCTCCATTCTCTTCAAATCTATTTACACGCGGCTTCCTTAATTCTAAACGATTATATGCGCACGAAAGTTACAAATGATTAGCAGCATTCCATTTCCAATTCTGGTCTTGCGATACAAGCATAGTTCGTGCTTTCGCCGAATACATACCTAACATAGGGAGGGGAAGAACGTATGCAACCATTAGGACCGGATCCGTCTTCAACCGGTATCGACCCAAAGGTCGTCGGCCTGCTTTGCTATTTGGGCAGCTTTGTTACAGGCATTTTGTTTCTTGTGCTGGAGAAGAAGAGCAACTTCGTCAAATTTCACGCCATGCAATCGATTATGGTTTCAGTCGCCTTGCTTATCCTCAATATTTTGCTCGGCTTTATCCCGTTTATCGGCTGGCTGCTTGGCGTTTTGCTTACTCCGCTGACATTTATATTATGGATTGCATTAATGATCCTCGCGTTGCAAGGAAAGCGATTCAAGCTGCCGGTGATCGGCGAATTCGCAGAGCGGGAAGCAAGCAAGTTTTAATGTATGATTAGACGCAAAAAAGGCAGCCGGGATCGGCTGCCTTTCTGTTGTACGTCCTATTCCGTTGTATATGGCAACAGCGCTACTTGACGGGAGCGTTTGATCGCGATCGTCAAAAGGCGTTGATACTTCGCGCTTGTTCCAGTTACACGACGTGGCAAAATTTTGCCGCGCTCGCTGATAAATTTACGAAGCAGGTCCGTATCTTTATAGTCGATGTGTGTAATTTTGTTAGCAGTGAAGAAGCATACTTTACGGCGTTTGTTACGGCCTTTACGGCCGCCGAATTTGCGTTCTGGACGCTCGTCGCCACCATCTCTTTGCTTAAAGCTCATGTTCATCCGTCCTTTCAATTAGAATGGCAAATCATCTTCCGATATATCGATCGGGCGTCCGTCATCTGAGAACGGATCACGATTGTTGTTGTTCCTTGGTGTGCCTCCCGAACGGCCTCCGCCTTGCGAATTGCCGCCACCGCCGAAGCCGCCTTGCTGGTTGCCTCCGCCGTAGCTGCTGCCGCCGCCATAGCTTGGAGCGCCTTCTTCACGCGGACCATTATCACGGTTACCGGATTCCAAGAAACGAACGTTGTCGGCAATGACTTCCGTCACGTAGACGCGCTTGCCTTCGTTGTTTTCGTAATTCCGCACCTGAATACGGCCTTCAACCGCCGTTAAGCGGCCTTTGCGCAAATAGTTCGCACAAGTTTCAGCAAGCTGCCGCCAAGTGACGATCGGAATAAAATCCGCCTCGCGTTCACCTTGACCGCCGCTTGTAAACGGACGATCCACCGCAAGCGTAAATTGCGTTACCGCAACGCCTGCCGGCGTATAGCGCATTTCAGGATCCTTTGTTAATCTGCCGATGAGAATAACGCGGTTCAACATCGTCTATCGCCTCCAATCGAAACATCCTTGCGTTGATGAGACTAAGCTACATCTTTAGTGACCAAGAAACGGATAACTTCATCCGTAATCTTCATGACGCGGTCAAGTTCAGCAACAACTTCTGGAGTTGCGTTGAAGCTTACCAGTACGTAGATACCGTCACGAATCTTGTTGATCTCATACGCAAGGCGGCGCTTGCCGAGCACGTCATGCTTGACGATTTCTCCGCCGTTTCCGATGATTGCTTGGAACTTTTCAGTCAGAGCTTGTACTTGCTCTTGTTCCACATCCGGACGAATGATGTACATCAATTCATATTTGCGCATTTATTTCACCTCCTCTTGGACTGTGCGGCCCCCATATGGGAGCAAGGAGCGAGTTAATTTCTCGCATACCTGAATACTATACCAAACTTAGCACCTGCTTGACAAGTGCCCATTCTGACGCATAACCTGCCTCATTCTTCCGTTCATGATCCTCCTTCAATCGTTGCACACTATAGTTCGGACGGGCACTTTACCGTCCTCAGTCGTGTAACAGCCATGGAGGTGTAATTCATTATGGGTGAATGGACAGAATTTCGAGAAGGCGACCGTGCGCCTAACGACGGCATGTACATTGAAATCGGCGAAGCGTCTTTCCATATGGGCGTCAATAAGCCGCAGAAGATCCAGCTGAAGAAGGGCGATAAGTTCCCTGCTCTTTCGAATAAGGATCGCAAGTGGAAGAGATTCCACTGAACGAACAACCCCGGCTTGATGCATGATCATTTTAAAATCGCTGTATAGAAAAAGCACAGTCTGTGCATTATAGTTTGTGACGGTGTAAAGAGAGGTGTGGTTCCATTGAACCAATGCGTGCACGAACCTCAAGGAGATCTTGTCCACTCAGCATAGAAGCGGAGGGTTGTGCCAAAGACCAGTGTCTGTAACACACGCACACCGATTAAAAATCGGTGAACCAAGGTTTCTTACGAAGTTGTAGTGATGACTGTTTTCTAAATCAAACACCGTTGGAGAAGGGCTCGCGAGAGCCCTTTTTTCCATTGTTTCGCTTTTTCACAGTTGCTGTCTCATTCAATTCGAACAACAAAAAAACGACCTCTTCAGGTCGTTGGTTGATTAAGTATGGCGGAGAGGGTGGGATTCGAACCCACGCACGCTGTGACACGCCTAGCTGATTTCGAGTCAGCCCCCTTGGGCCTCTTGGGTACCTCTCCATATATGTCGGTCAGCAAAAATTATATTACCACGGGACTTGTACAAATGCAAGCGCTAATTTTTCGCTTGTTCGTTTCCGCCTTCTTCCTCGTTTACACCCTCAGCAGATTTTGATCTCAACACCTTCTTCATGTTCTTCTCGAATTTAGCACGCGGTATAAGTACGCTGTGTTTGCACCCGACGCATTTGATGCGAATATCCATCCCCATCCGGATGATCTCCATCTCGTTCGTTCCGCAAGGATGCTGTTTTTTCATTTGGACGACATCGCCCAGCTCAAACTGCTTCCTCTCCATCGCAATCCGCTCCCCTAATCCAATGTTTGCTTCTTTATCTTTATCGTATCTGTTCGAACCTCATAACTCAATGGGCTCGTACCGATCCTCAATCCGCCGGAATATCCCTCTGATCTCTACCTGTTCCCCAGTGATGACTTCTTTCACGGCTAGCAAATCCGACTCAGGAAAGTGGATTGAGAGTGCACAACCAGCGGTTATTTGCTTCGGAGTAGGACAGATATCTATTTCAATCTCTGCATATTCTAATAGCATCTCCGCCCGCAGCGCCTGCTGGGTAGAGTCAAAGGCTATAAGCACGCATCGCACCTCCAGACTGATTTTATTGCGTTTCGTTAGGGCTGCCAAGTATAAAATGGTTGTCTCAACCATATACTAGTAACCAAGCGTCAAGTACAGCCGCTCTATCATTTTGCATGAAGTCTAGCACGCGTTTTATCCAGTTATCGTAATTCATAGAGTTGGCGGGAGGGGAATCTATGAAATTGCCAGGAATGAAAGAAACACCGCTCAAAGTACCGTACACGGAGCCTAATATCAACGGACTTCTGATTAATCGCATCACGTACCACCTCGACAGTATTCCTGCCGATCGCAGGCTTGTCGTGGTTTGCGTGGGCACAGACCGTTCCACCGGCGATTCGCTCGGCCCGCTTGTCGGCACGTCGCTCAGCAAATTCCGCAGCCCCTTCTTCGATCTATATGGCACACTGGAAGAACCGGTCCATGCCATGAACCTGGATGAAACCTTATTCGACATCAACAAGTACATCCGCAAGCCTTTTGTCATTGGCATCGATGCTTGTCTAGGCCAAGCCGCGAGCGTTGGTTGCATCCAAGTCGGCACGGGACCTGTTCGCCCAGGAGCCGGCGTTAATAAAGATCTTCCTCCCGTCGGTGACATTCATATTACCGGAATCGTTAACGTGGGTGGATTTATGGAGTACTTCGTCCTTCAAAACACGCGCCTTCATCTCGTTATGCGAATGGCCGATATTATTTCGCACAGCCTGTTCTCATCCATTATGAAATGCGTTCGCCCTACTTCGATCCCCGCTGCGACGCAAGATTGATCGCTTCGATTTCTTCCGGCGTCAGCGGATATTTCGATTGTCCTTCTTGAACCGGCTTCGCGTACAAAAACGTATTCTCGCGGCCATGGATGCCGCTTAACACCATTCCATCTTCGGCATCATCTATAACCGCAATCGAGAAGCTAAGATCGCTCCCGCGCTCCGCAAACGCATTATAACGATGAATGCCGATGTTCCCTTTCTTTTTCTTCAACGTATCATTCAAGGATCTAACGCTCTGCTTCAGTTTGTTCTGTCCTTCTTCTTGTTCGGCCAATCGTTGTTTCAAATCAATGATGACGCTCTCCAGTTCCTCTACGCCTGCACCGCTCATAAATTGCTTGTAGCTTTTCCTCAACCGCTTCAACTTACTGCCAATGACAAAACTGCGAACCACCAAAATAAGCACGACCAGCAGCAAACCGGCCGTCACCCAATCCGACGGTGTATCTATAAGTTGATCCATGATGCTTAGCTCTCCCCACTTATCCCACTTTAGCTGTAATGCTGCTTAATTTCTTTTACAGCCGCAATGAATGCTTCAACTTCTTGTTGCGTAGTGAAGCATCCGACACTTGCCCGTATTGCCCCTGTATCCACCGTCCCCGCTGTCGCATGTGCAAGCGGCGTACAATGAAATCCCGTTCGAACGGCGATCTGATAATGCTGGTCCAAAATAAAACCAATCTCGGACGGGTCGGCCCCATGCATAACAAAGGATACAATTCCCGTCCGCGGCTTCCCAAGTTCCGGACCCAGAATTTTCAGCCCATCAATGGCAAGCAGCCCCTCCATCATTTGCTGCGTCAGCGTCCATTCTCTAGTATGGATGTTTTGTACCGTCTCATGCAGAATATGCTGAATACCAGCTTTCAACCCATTAATGCCAGCGGCATTTTGCGTTCCTGCCTCATACCGATCCGGACGCACTTTTGGCTGCTCAATCGCTTCCGATTGACTGCCCGTCCCACCGTGCAGGAGAGGCTCCAACTCCAAATTGGGGTGAATGTACAGCCCGCCTGTCCCCTGCGGCCCCAGCAGCCCTTTATGGCCCGGAAACGCGAGCATATCAATCCCCATCTGCTCAACGTCGATCTCCAGCAGCCCTGCTGTCTGCGCTGCATCTACAAGAAGTTTAACGCCGCGCTTTCGCGAGATTTCACCGATTTCGGCAACCGGGAGTATAGTACCTAACAGATTCGAACTGTGATTCACGACGACAAGCTTTGTATTGGACTGAATAGCAGCTTCGATCTGTTTGGCATCCAATTCGCCGAATTGGTTAGGTTCAACATAGGTGACCTCAATCTCCATGAATCGCTTCAAATATTCCAATGGCCTTCTTACCGAGTTATGTTCCACAGCAGTTGCAATTACATGATCTCCACTGATTAACAACCCTTTAATCGCGGTATTTAACGCCATAGTCGTATTCAGTGCGAACGCAATATCGTTTGGATTGGAGACATGAAACAGTTTCGACAACGCTTTTCTTGTATTAAACAAGATCCTGCTCGCCCGCACCGCCATCGCATGACTGCCTCTGCCCGGATTCGCCCCATCCTGCTCCATCGCGTCCATAACTGCCTTCAGCACCTCCGGCGGCTTCGGCCAAGAGGTTGCGGCATGATCAAGATAAATCAATTTCCGTTCCGACGTTCGCTCCATTTCAATCCCCTCCTCAAACAAACCGATCATTTCTGCAATCCTAACAATAGCATACTCGATTGGTACGCCCGCATCAAATTCGGACTCCGCCAATCGAGTATGCTATTTAGGTTGTTGGCTATTCGAATTAGGACAACTGCTGCAACAGCTCCAGCAACCGTTCTAAATCTTGTTTGTTGAAGTAAAGGAGTTCAATACGCCCTTTATCTTTCTGCTGTTTGATTTTAACCGTTGTCTTAAACTGCTCGCGCAGTGTTTCCTCGAGTTGATCGATATAAGGATCCCGTTTTTTCGAAGGAAGCGGCTTCGCCTTTGCAGCTGCAGGCTGATCCAAGTTCTTAATTGCTTCCTCCAATTGGCGAACGCTCCACTCATTCGTTATCGTTAACTCTGCAAGCTCTTTCTTGCGCGCATCTTCCTTCACTCCCACAATTGCCCTTGCATGACCCATTGAAATTGTTCCACGTGAAACATTATCTTTGATCTGCTCTGGCAGCGACAGCAAGCGAAGGAAGTTTGCAATATGCGATCTGGACTTCCCTACTTTCATGGATAATTCTTCCTGAGTAAGATTGAACTTGTCCATTAACGCTTGATATGCAATCGCAAGCTCCATTGCATTGAGATCCTCGCGTTGAAGGTTCTCGATTAGCGCAATCTCCATAACCTGCTGATCCGTAAAGTTGCGAACGACTGCTGGGATCGTTGTATTACCGCAAAGCTGCGATGCACGGAACCGTCTTTCGCCGGCGATAATTTCATAGCCTTTGAGAACCGTTCGGACAATAATCGGTTGAATAACGCCATGCTGCTTGATGGATTCTGCTAACTCCTTAATTGCATCATCATCAAACGTTTTACGCGGTTGATACGGATTCGGACGCAGTTGAGATATCGAAACCTCAACCACCTTGTCGTCCTCGCTTACAGAAAGCGATGGAATAAGCGCATCAAGTCCTCTACCTAGCCGCTTGCTCATACATTATCACTTCCTTCGCGAGTTCAAGATACACCTCTGCCCCTTTGGATCTTGGATCGTAAGTAATGATCGACTGTCCATGCGACGGAGCTTCACTTAAGCGGACGTTCCTCGGGATAATCGTTTGATAAACCTTCTGTTGAAAATATTTCTTAACTTCTTCAATAACTTGAATGCCTAGGTTCGTACGGGCATCAAACATCGTGAGCAGAACGCCTTCGATCTGCAGCGAAGTGTTCAAATGCTTCTGTACAAGACGAACTGTATTTAACAGCTGGCTAAGACCTTCCAGCGCGTAATATTCACATTGTATAGGGATGATAACAGAATCCGATGCCGTCAACGAATTAATTGTTAGAATACCAAGCGACGGAGGACAATCGATAAGAATGTAATCATATTGGTTTTTCACAAGCGAAAGCGACTTTTTTAGACGCTGTTCACGAGAAATCGTAGGAACAAGTTCAATCTCTGCACCGGCCAATTGGATGGTTGCAGGGATTATATTAAGTCCTGGTATATTAGTAGGGCAAGTAGCGTCTTTCGGGTGGACATCATTAATAAGCACATCATAAATGCAATGTGCCACGTCTGCTTTATTAATCCCGATTCCGCTTGTCGTATTTCCCTGAGGGTCAATATCGACGAGCAATACTTTTTTGCCAAGTGAAGCTAAACACGCGCCCAGATTCACGGACGTGGTCGTTTTTCCGACACCGCCCTTCTGGTTCGTTATTGCAATCGTTTTAGACAAACCGTTCACCTCTATGCTGATTACTTAGTGATGCTATGAACCGTAGGTTTTGTTCAGATCTTAAGAATGTGAAAACCACACTATACTTCACTTATTATTTAATAGAAAGAACTTGCACGTCTTAGAGAGATGGCGACAGCCACTTCTTCTTGTTTAATGAAAATGACGATGCCGTCCATGGTTCGGACGGCTGTCTGAATCGCTATTATCGTTTCGGAATTTTGATGACAATCTCGTAGTGATCCTCGTGGTCTTGTTCTTTGGTTTTGATTTGCATGCCGGAACCCGAAACCATTTCAATCGATTGCCGAATCGTGTTTAGCGCCAGGCGCACATCCTTCGTGAATGAAATCCGTTTCGGCTTCTTTGCTTCTTTGGCCGCTTCTTTATAGAAAGCTACTCGCGCTTCCGTTTGTTTGACATTTAGTTCTTTCGAAACTATGTCTTCCAACACCTTCAATTGCAGCTCTTCCGACTCAAGCGATAGTAACGCTCTTGCGTGACGTTCAGTAATTTTGCGTTCCATCAAGGCATTCTTGATCGTATCACCGAGTCCAAGCAGCCTGATTTTGTTTGCAATCGTAGATTGGCTCTTTCCAAGCCGCTGCGCCAAACTTTCTTGCGTCAAATTGTGAAGATCGATCAATTTCTGATAAGCGACTGCCTCTTCAATGGAGGTTAATCCTTCACGCTGAAGATTCTCAATCAATGCAATGGAAGCTGCCTGTGAATCATTGAATTCGCGGATAATAGCAGGAATCGCCTCAAGACCGAGCTTCTTAACCGCACGGTAACGCCGCTCTCCTGCAATGATTTCATATCTGCCGCCGCGCTGACGCACAACAATTGGTTGAATGATACCGTGTGTACGGATGGTCTGGCTAAGTTCTTCGATACGTTCATCATCGAATACTGTCCGCGGCTGGTATGGACTCGTATCCACATCTGCAATCGAGAGCTGTTTGACTTCGTCTTGACTTGTCGTTTTCGGATCGCTTAATCCGAATAATCGCGAGAATTGTTCTTTCATATTGTCAACTACCACCCGATTTCAAAGTGCCGAGGATTGTCGTTCTTACTTAATTCGTCGGCTTTTAATTGATTTCCTGCTTGACAGAGAGATAATATGTGACAATTCTTTATCACCACAAAATTGTTCCACGTGAAACATAATCAAACAACATCAATTATAAAATAGGCTGTTTCAACGGCAAACCCGCTTTTCTAGGATATTTAGCCGGTGTCGCACCATTCTTCTTCATCAGTAGAATATGACGGTCCGATTGTTCGAATGGCAGCTTCAAATGTTCGATCGAGGTAAGCTTAGCTTTTAATTCCGTCATACTTCTCTTCGCCTCATTCACTTCATCAGCTGGATCGGCACCTTTCATCGCCGCAAACACGCCGCCATCACTGACAAAAGGAAGACACAACTCGTTTAACCCGCTTAGTCTTGCGACGGCTCTTGCCGTTACAATGTCATACGCATCCCGATGTGGAGCTAGTCGAGCGATATCCTCCGCACGGCCATGCACACATTGCACTTGTTCGAGCTTCAAAGCTTGGACGACATGCTGCAGAAACTGAATTCGCTTGTTCAATGAGTCTACAATCGTTACCCTCAGATGCGGGAAACAAATTTTCAAAGGAATGCTCGGGAATCCGGCACCGGAGCCGATATCAGCCAATGAAGAGGCCTGATCCATCTTCACAAAAAAAGAGAGGGTCACGGAATCGTAGAAATGCTTCTCATACACCGCTTCCCTCTCCGTTATGCCGGTCAAATTCATTTTCTCGTTCCATTCGACAAGCAATTCATAATACGTTTGGAATTGCTCCAGCTGGAGCGGCGAAAGTGCCACTCCATGCTCTTCAAGCAACCCGGTAAACCAAATTTCAGTTGAATTCATAGTTACCCCCGTGCCGCAATAACCTTGTTATAGTGCTCCAGATAAACGAGCAGAATCGAAATGTCGGCCGGCGTTACGCCACCGATTCTAGAGGCTTGCCCAATCGAGAGCGGTCGGATATTGGACAAATTCGTCTTCGCTTCTTTTGAAAGGTTGGTAACGGCATGGTAATCAATGTCATCCGGAATCCGCTTTTTCTCCATCTTCGCCAGACGTTCGACTTGAAGCTGCTGCTTCTCGATGTAGCCTGCATATTTAATCTGGATTTCAACTTGCTCCTTCATATCTTCGGACAGTTCCTCAGTCGAAGGAGTCAATCGCTCAATCATTTCGTACGTAATTTCCGGACGGCGCAGCAGTGATAATCCATCTGTCGTCTGACTGATCGGCGCCGATTGAACTTCCTCCAACAGCTGCAGCGTCGCTTCATCCGGACGGATCTTAACGGTTCTCAAACGCTCGATTTCCTCTTCCACCATCAGCTTCTTCTTCGTGAACTTCTGATAGCGCCCTTCAGAAATAAGTCCGATCTCATAGCCTGTAGGCGTTAGACGAAGATCGGCATTGTCATGTCTAAGCAGTAATCTGTACTCCGCCCGGGAAGTAAGCAGACGATATGGTTCCGTCGTACCCTTCGTCACCAAATCATCGATCAGAACACCAATATAGCCTTGCGAACGGTCAATAATAATCGGCTCTTTATCCTGCGCCTTGCGAGCTGCATTGATGCCGGCCATAATGCCTTGCCCTGCCGCTTCCTCATAACCGGACGTGCCGTTGATTTGCCCGGCCGTGAACAAACCAGGCACTAGCTTCGTCTCAAGAGAAGGCCACAGCTGCGTCGGCACAACCGCATCATACTCAATGGCATAGCCGGTACGCATCATCTCGACTTTTTCCAAACCCGGGATGGAGCGGAGAATGCTTAGCTGCACATCTTCGGGCATGCTTGTCGAAAGACCTTGTACATAATACTCCGACGTGTTCTTGCCTTCCGGCTCAAGAAAAATCTGATGCTTCGGTTTGTCGGCGAAACGGACGATTTTATCTTCGATCGATGGGCAATAACGCGGACCCGTTCCTTCAATCGCACCGGAAAACATAGGCGCGCGGTGAAGGTTGTCACTGATGATCTTGTGCGTTTCCTCAGATGTATACGTCAGCCAGCATGGCAGCTGTTCATTATCGGAATACTCCGTTTCGTAGGAGAAAAACTTCGGCTTCTCATCCCCCGGCTGAATCTCCGTTTTGGAGAAATCAATCGTATCCTTATGCACGCGAGGCGGCGTTCCGGTTTTGAACCGCACTAGCTGCAGTCCAAGCGCACGCAGGCTTTCGGACAGCTTAACCGAAGGCTGCTGGTTGTTCGGACCGCTCTCATACATCAGCTCGCCCATGATGACTTTACCGCGCAAATACGTCCCAGTCGTCACCACGACCGCTTTCGCGCGATATTCCGCCCCGGTTTTCGTCACAATCCCGACGCAAGCCCCATTTTCAATAATTAGCTCCTCCGCCATGCCTTGTCTCAGCGTCAAATGATCCGTTTCCTCGATCGTCTCCTTCATGAAGTGCTGATACAGAAACTTATCCGCCTGGGCACGGAGCGCATGTACGGCAGGCCCTTTCCCTGTATTAAGCATCCTCATTTGGATGAACGTTTTATCGATATTGCGTCCCATCTCGCCGCCAAGCGCATCAATCTCACGTACGACATGACCCTTCGCCGGTCCCCCGATTGACGGATTGCAAGGCATAAATGCAACCATATCCAAATTGATCGTCAGCAGCAGCGTCTCGCAGCCCATCCGGGCGGCAGCAAGCGCGGCTTCACAGCCTGCGTGTCCCGCTCCAACGACGATAACATCAAAATCCCCTGCATGGTAACCCATTACCGTATCCCTCCTTGCCTCTCCACCATCAAAATTATTTACCTAAACAGAACTGAGAGAATATTTGATCAATCAGCGAATCCGACACCGAATCGCCTATTAATTCGCCTAATTGCTCCCATGCAGTACGCACATCAATTTGCACAATATCAATCGGAATGCCGTTTTCTGTCGCATCTATGGCATCGACAAGCGATTGCCGCGCATGTCCAAGCAGCGTAATATGACGAACATTGCTGACATATGTCAAATCAGCGGACTCGATCTCCCCGCCGAAGAACATTCGTTTAATAACTTCCTCCAATGCTTCAAGCCCTTGCTCGTGCAGCACAGACAGCCGAACAATAGCATCCGCAGGAAAAATCGACTCTACCTCAGCCGTATCCATCACGACGGGTAAGTCCGTTTTATTCAGAAGCACGATAACCGGCCTGTTGCTCAGCTGCTCCATCAGCAACCGGTCATCGGGATGAAGCGGCTCATTGACATTCAGTACGAACAAGATCAGATCCGCTTCCTCAAGCGCAGAACGCGACCTCTCAACTCCGATGCGCTCCACCACATCCGCCGTTTCCCGAATACCCGCCGTATCCAGCAATCGCAGCGGTATGCCACCCAGCGTTACGTACTCTTCGATTACGTCGCGGGTCGTGCCAGGAATGTCCGTTACGATCGCTTTATTCTCTTGCACAAGCGCATTAAGCAGAGAGGACTTGCCGACATTAGGCCGGCCGACAATGGCGGTCATAATGCCTTCTCTTAGTATCTTGCCTTCGCTTGCCGTTTTTAACAACCGGTCGATTTCCGCGCATGCTTCGCCGCATCTTTCACGAATATAAGCGCTAGTCATCGATTCGACATCATGCTCAGGGTAGTCAATATTGACTTCGATATGCGCCAACAGTTCGATCAGATTATGTCGAAGTGCCTTAACTTTTTTCGACAGCATCCCTTCCGCTTGCTTCATCGCCACCGAGAATGCACGGTCAGACTTCGATCGAATCAAGTCGATAACCGCCTCAGCCTGCATCAGATCGATCCGCCCATTGAGGAAAGCCCGTTTCGTAAATTCGCCCGGCTCAGCAAGCCTTACGCCGCCGGATCGCAGCATCAGCTCCAACACGCGCTTAACCGCGACAACGCCGCCATGCGTGCTGAGCTCAACTACATCCTCTGCCGTGAATGAACGCGGCCCGCGCATAATCGTCAACAGGATCTCCTCTACCGTTTCACCGTTGGCCGGATCGACAATATGCCCATAATGAACGGTATGCGAATCGGCCGCGAAAATATTCGATTTGGAGCGAAAGCATTTCGCGCATTCGGTGATCGCGTCAGGTCCACTTACCCGTATAACGGCAATGCCGCCCTCTCCGACAGCAGTCGAAATGGCGGCAATCGTATCTTGTATCATCATTGTATTTTCCCTCGTAGTTAAAAAAATGAGCAATGACCATGAAGAAGCCATTGCTGGAAAAGAGCAGTATGCGTACTTACTTAAGCGTAATGACTACGCGGCGATTCGGTTCATCGCCTTTGCTGAAGGTCTTCACCTTCGCATGGTTTTGCAGCTGCGAATGGATGATCTTCCGCTCGTGCGGGGACATCGGCTCCAGTACGACTTCCTTGCGCGTACGGATGACATGCCCCGCTAAACGGTCAGATAAATCCTCGAGCGTCTTCCGGCGACGCTCGCGAAAATCCTCTGCATCGAGCACGATGCGAAGATGGCTGTTGGAATAACGGTTGGCCACAATGTTGGTCAGATACTGCAGTGCGTCAAGCGTTTGACCCCGGCGCCCGATCAGCATTCCGAGATCGCCGCCGCCCGATAACGCGAGGACGAGTCCTTCTTTCGAATCGTTACGTGTAATCGTAATGTCAAGCCCCATCGTTCTTGCCACTTCGGAAATGAACCGTTCCGTTTCATGGAGCGGATCCCTCACTGCTTCTGCGGCCACCGCAGGCTCTGACGCCTTTTCCTGCTCAACCGCAGGGACGATTACCAGCTCGACCTTCGCAGCGCGCGCGCCGATCAAGCCGAACAAACCTTTAGACGGTTTCTCCAAAACAGTTACGTTAACGCGATCCGCCGACACTTGCAATTCCGTCAAACCGTTTTGTACAGCATCTTCGATCGTTTTGCCCGATGCGACGATTTTCTTCATTTCGCAGGTACACTCTCCTTGTCCTTAGATGAAGTGCGTACATATAGGAAATAATTTTGCACAATGGTATAGATGTTACTGAACACCCAGTAAAGCGGAAGTGCCGCCGGGAACGACAGCGCCATAACGAAGATCAGCACAGGGAAAATCATCATGATTCCCTGCATAGCCGGCATTGTCTTCTGCTGGGACGACATCATTTTGGACTGAATGAACGTTGTAATCGCGGCCAGGATCGGGAGCACATAAGTGTGGTCCTTCTGACCGAGCTCCAACCAAAGGAAGGTGTGCTCGCGGATGTTCTCGTTCATATAGATCGCATTGTACAGCGCGATGAAAACCGGCATTTGGATAAGCAGCGGCAAACAGCCTGCAAGCGGGTTTACCTGATGCTGCTGGAACAGCTTCATCGTTTCTTCTTGCTGCTTCTGCGGGTTATCCTTGTGCTTCTCCTTCAACTTAGCAAGCTCCGGCTGAAGCGCCTGCATCGCCTTCGAGCTTCGGTACTGTTTAATGGTAAGAGGGAGAATCAGCGTTCTGACGATGACCACCATGAGCAGGATCGCAAGGCCATACTCGCCGCCGAACCATCTTGCAAAGGCTTCAAGCAGCAACGCAAAATAATAAACAACGTTTCGCTCCCAGAAGTTGCCGTGCTCTAGGTCATCCATCGAGACCGTGTGAGTAGCGGATGAACAGCCGCTCAGAAAAAGCATGACCGCAATTAGAGCAATTGCCGTCAGCCAGGTTCGTTTCGAAATACGGGACAACATGTAAATCTCCTCTCTGGATACCGTGGCAATAAGATCCTTCAAAACTAAGGACCTCTGCGAATTCATTCACGTAAACTATATCACATTTTATGGCACAAAGAAACAAGCCTCCCTCCGCATTAAAGCGATTACACGCCTTAACGCGGACTCTTCAGAAGCCCTGCCCGTTTCAGCACATGGAGCATGCTTTTTTCGAGTTCCTTCATCTCAAGACCTACAGCCGGCTTCCTCACAATGACGATTAAATCCAGCTGCCCGGTAATCCGGTCCTTCTGATGCCGGATAATTTCCTTAACAAGGCGCCGCATTCGATTGCGAACGACGGCATTCCCTATCTTTTTGCTAGCCGATACGCCTAGCCGCAATGGGTCGGCCTGCTGCTGGCGCGACCAATAAACGACAAACTGGCTGTTAGCGAACGATTTGCCGTTCCGGTAAATGCGGCTGAAATCTTCGCGGTTACGCAATCGCAGTTTTCTTTGCACGGGTGCACCTTCACCGAACCTTTATTTCTTTATTATTCCCGTAAAAATGAAAAAAAGACCACGTAATGTGGTCTTTAGGGTTACGCGCTCAGTACTTTTCTTCCCCGTTGACGGCGGGCTGCTAGCACTTTACGTCCGTTTTTCGAAGCCATACGCTTGCGGAAGCCATGTACCTTCTTACGTTTGCTAACGTTCGGTTTGAATGTCGGTCTCATTATCAATGCACCTCCCTACACAAATTCACCTTACATATCTCTATCGTCCGGCGCAATTAGCGATCGTCAGTTTTTTCTTAGCCTGAACAGCTGCGCAGTCTCGATAGTCAAGCCACGAGCGTCCATCCGCGAAAAAACGCCTTTTTCAATTAAACCACAGCCCCCCTTGGAAGTCAACCGAAAACGCCGGTGGGAAGAGTCGCCAATACCTGAACGATTCCCGAGTTGTGGATAAACGTATAAAAGCACCCTGGATGACGATAAATTAATAACATGTGGATGAATTTATCGGAGATTCCCGTATTATGTCGAATTGGTAACAAGATATAAACAATATCTAGTGTTGTCGATAACTATTATACACAACCTATAGAAAATGTGGATAAAATCAGCGGAATCGTTGAATATCAAGGGTTATAATGCTATGATGAATATGTTTTCTGTGTGGATGACTCCAATTACTCCTCAACATTATTAACAGGCTGTGGATAACAATGTGAACAACATTCATCCCCTTTTGATAATTTATATCTGTCTATCCTTAATAATGTGGATGAAAGTAACCAGAATACCCGATGTTTCGACATCTGCAGCAGGAAAGCGCCGTATGCGGCGAATTGGATAAGGAGTGACAATCTGTGGATAGCCATACGCACGAAATGTGGCATCAGGTGCTGTCAATCATTCAAACGAAGCTCAGCAAACCAAGTTTCGATACTTGGTTCAAAGCAACAAAGGCTTCGTTTAGCGGCGATTCTACCGTAATTGTGACAGCGCCGACGACTTTTGCGGCCGAATGGCTTGAAAGCCGTTATACAAAGCTTGTGCGGACCACACTGCAGGAATTTTACGGGCGTCAGTATGACATTAAGTTTGTCATCGAAGAGAACAAGCCTCCCGAGCCTGCGGAAATCCAGCCCGTCGTATTACCGGCGGTGCAGACAGGGCCGGAAGAGCCCTTCATGCATATGCTCAATCCCAAATATATGTTCGACACGTTCGTCATCGGCGTAAACAACCGGTTTGCCCATGCCGCTTCTTTGGCCGTGGCCGAGGCGCCGGCTAAAGCCTACAATCCGCTTTTCCTGTATGGGGGCGTAGGTTTGGGCAAGACGCATTTAATGCATGCGATCGGGCATTATATTCTGGAACATAACCCCAACACGCGGGTTCTCTATTTGTCTTCCGAGAAATTTACGAATGAGTTCATCAATGCGATCCGGGATAACAAAGGCGAAAGCTTCCGCAATAAATACCGGAACATCGATGTGCTGCTCATTGACGATATTCAGTTTCTTGCCGGCAAAGAACAGACACAAGAAGAGTTTTTCCATACGTTTAACGCGCTTCACGAGGAACGCAAGCAGATCGTCATATCCAGTGACCGTCCGCCAAAAGAAATACCTACGCTCGAAGAACGGCTCCGTTCGCGTTTCGAATGGGGTCTCATGATCGATATTCAGCCGCCGGACCTGGAAACTCGGATCGCCATCTTGCGTAAGAAAGCCAAGGCCGAGAACCTGGACATTCCGAACGAGGCCATGGCTTACATCGCAAGTCAGATCGATACCAATATCCGTGAGCTTGAAGGTGCTTTAATCCGCGTCGTGGCGTATTCTTCGCTTATAAATCAGGACATCTCGTCCCATTTGGCGGCCGAAGCGCTCAAAGATATTATTCCAACCAGCCGGCCAAAAATGATTACGATGCAGGATATCCAGCAAAAAGTCGGGGAGCTCTATGGTCTCAAGCTAGAGGAATTTAAAGCGCGCAAAAGAACGAAAGCCGTCGCATTCCCAAGACAAATCGCAATGTATCTGTCACGCGAATTGACGGATTACTCGCTGCCTAAGATCGGGGAAGCTTTCGGCGGCCGTGACCATACCACCGTCATTCATGCTCACGAGAAGATTTCGCAGCAGCTGAAAGTGGATTCCGAGCTGTTCAAGATCGTCCAAACGCTGACGGAGAAGATTAAAAACCACACGTAAATAGGAAGACTATGAAAATGACTTCAAAAGTTATTCAAGTCTTCAACATTTAATCAGCAAGCCTATGCACACGCTATACACATGTGGATAGGCTTGCTTTATCCGTGTTTGGACCACTTATCCACATATTCAGCGGCCCTACTACGACTTCTACTAATTTTTAAAATAATTCATCATCAAATATAGGTGACAACGCAGCTTCAACTCGCCGCCGCATTGATACCATCACTTTAGGAGTGAAACTATGAAATTAACGATTCGCAAAGATCAACTTAACGATGCTATTCAGCAAGTATCCAAAGCCTCTTCCTCCAGACCGGCCATTCCGATTCTCGGCGGAATCAAGATCGACGTTACCCACCAAGGCATTACATTAACGGCAAGCGACACGGATATTTCCATTCAAAGCTTTATACCGGTAGAGAATGGTGAATTCGTCATCGCAAAAGTTCAAAAACCGGGCAGTGTCGTGCTGCCAGCAAAGTTTTTCGTTGAAATCGTAAAGAAACTGCCGTCGGACGAGCTCGAAATCGAAGTGAAGGAGCATCATCAAACGATGATTCGTTCCGGTTCGTCCGATATTCAGATGGTTGGCCTGGATCCGGAAGAATTTCCGATTTTGCCGACCATCGAGCAAAGCGAAACCATCTCGGTTCCCGGCGATTTGCTGAAGGCGATGATCAGACAGACCGTATTCGCCGCTTCCACAAGCGAACAAACGCCGATTTTGACAGGCGCGCTGTGGAACTTGACCGAGGGCCAGCTTAAATTCGTGGCCACGGACCGGCATCGTTTGGCCAGCCGCACGGCCGTTGTCGAAACGCCGGAAGGCTACCGGTTCTCCAATGTCGTCATTTCCGGTAAAACGCTGAACGAGCTTTCGAAAATTGTTCCGGATGGTCATACACATGTGGATATCGTTGTCGCGGACAATCAAGTGCTGTTTAAAGTCGGCAACGTGCTGTTCTATTCGCGGATTTTGGACGGGACGTACCCGGACACTTCTAAAATTATTCCGCAGCAGTTCAAAACAGAACTCGTCCTGCACACAAAAAAATTAACGGACGCCATCGACCGGGCTTACTTGATGTCGCGGGAAGAAAAAACGAACATTGTTCGCCTTATTTCGCAAGATGACGGCACAATTGAAATCTCGTCCAGCTCGACCGAGCTCGGCCGCGTAACGGAGAAACTCGATGTCAAAGATATGAACGGCGAATCGCTTCGCATCGCGTTCAACTCCAAATATATGCTCGATGCGCTGAAGGTCATCGACAGCGAATATCTGTTCATCGGCTTTAACGGCGCGATGAGCCCAATTATCATTAAGCCTACCGATCATCCGCACAGCCTGCACTTGATCCTGCCTTATCGGACAACAGGCTAACGAAGGAGAAGCAAACGATGAAACAAATCGGAATTTCGACAGACTACATTGCGCTCGGCCAGTTTTTGAAGCTTTCCGACTGCATTGATACCGGCGGCGCAGCCAAATTCTTCTTGGAAGAAAACGAAGTGCTGATTAACGGCGAACCGGATAATCGGCGCGGCCGCAAGCTGTACATCGGGGATAAGATCGATGTGAAGGGGTTCGGAAGTTTTACGATCGTAAAGCGTTAAGTATCGGCAGGCCAAGCCGCTCGTCAGCAGCTACCGCCGCGGGAGGCTATCGAAGTGCGTTTAACGAAAATTCAATTGCAGCATTACCGGAATTACGAGCAAATCGAGCTTGCGACCGACAGCCAGGTGAACCTTTTTGTCGGCCGCAATGCGCAAGGAAAGACGAATTTGCTCGAAGCGATCTTCGTGCTCGCGCTGACCAAGTCTCATCGGACGAGCAAGGATAAAGAACTGATCGGCTGGCAAGCCAGTGAGGCGCGGATACGCGGGGAAGTGGAGAAACGATATGGTCCGCTGACGCTGGACCTCTCGTTGTCCACGCAGGGGAAGAAAGCAAAGATCAACGGGCTGGAGCAGCGCAAACTGAGCGAATTTATCGGTTCGCTTAACGTGGTCATGTTTGCGCCCGAGGATCTTGAAATAGTGAAAGGCACGCCGGGCATCCGAAGGCGGTTTCTCGATATGGAAATCGGCCAGGTACAGCCCGGTTATTTGCATGCGTTAGGTCAATACAGCAAAGTACTGATGCAGCGGAACAACTATTTGAAAACCGCTGCGCCGGGAAACGCGAACCAAGCGATGATGGATGTATGGAATATGCAGCTTGCCGAGTATGGTGTTAAAATCGTGAAAAAAAGGCAAAACTTCTTAGAGAAGCTGCAAAAGTGGGCACAGCACATTCATGCGGGCATTACAGCGGGCGGCGAGGAGCTGACGATCGTTTACCGGCCCTCCTTCGAGAGCGACCCGACGGAAGATGAAACTATATTATTTGAGCAATTTATGATAAAGTTAACACAAGTAAAGGATCAGGAGCTTCGTCGAGGAATGACGCTCGTTGGTCCTCATCGTGATGATATGGCCTTTTTTATCAATGGCAAGGAGGCCGCCGTTTACGGTTCCCAGGGCCAGCAGCGAACGACAGCGCTTTCGCTGAAGCTGGCGGAAATCGAACTTATCCATGAAGAAATCGGCGAGTATCCGCTGCTGCTGCTCGACGACGTATTGTCCGAGCTGGACCAGCATCGTCAGACGCAGCTAATAGAGACTTTTCAAAGTAAAGTGCAGACGTTCATCACAACGACCGGGCTTGAAAGCGTCAATATCAGCAAGCTCCATGACTCCCGCGTTTACCAGGTGAAGGACGGTCATGTCGAACAGTAAGCCTTAGGGCGTTGCCTACGAGAGGTGGAGGCCATGTACATTCATTTGGGCGGGGAAAAAATTATACGCGCTGCGGAACTCGTAGCCATTTTCGATATCTCGATCGAGCAGTCATCCAAGCTTTCGAAGCAGTTCGTCGCGCAAGCTCGTAAGCGCAAAGACGTTGAAATAATTGGTGAAGAAGAAGCGAAATCCATTGTAGTAACCGAGCACAAAATCTACTATTCGCCGATCTCATCCTCTACGCTGAAGAAACGATCGCACCATTTTGCAACCACCTAGGCGGCAGAGATTTGAAGTGCTGCATAACGCGGCAAGAGTAGTTGAGAGGAGCAGTGAATTAGGGCATGTCGTCGAATCAGCATACGTATGATGAAAGTCAGATACAGGTTCTTGAAGGACTAGAGGCGGTACGCAAACGCCCGGGGATGTACATCGGCTCCACCAGCGGCAAGGGGCTTCACCATCTCGTATGGGAAGTTGTTGACAATAGTATCGATGAGGCGCTGGCAGGCTATTGTACGCGCATCGAAGTTATCATTCACGAAGACAATAGCATCACCGTTATCGACAACGGCCGGGGTATTCCGGTAGGCGAGAACGTCAAACTGAAGAAATCGACGCTGGAAGTCGTTATGACGGTATTGCATGCCGGCGGTAAGTTCGGCGGCGAAGGCTATAAAGTTTCCGGCGGCCTTCATGGCGTTGGTATTTCCGTCGTGAATGCCTTGTCGGAGCGGGTCGAAGTAACCGTTAAACGCGAAGGCCAGATTCATAGACAAGAATATAGACGCGGCGTGCCGCAATATGACCTAAAAGTCATCGGCGAGTCGGATGAAACGGGTACGACCGTTCGGTTCAAGCCGGATGCTGAAATTTTCACGGAAACAACGGTTTATGAGTACGATGTGCTGCAATCGCGTATACGTGAACTGGCATTCCTGAACAAAGGGATCGAGATTTCGCTGCTCGATGAACGGACCGGCGCGTCCAACACGTACAAATATGACGGCGGCATTATCGAGTTCGTCAAATATTTGAACCGCAGCCGCGAAGCGCTCCATGAAGAGCCGATCTATGTCGAGGGCGACAAGGATAACATTCATGTAGAAGTCGCCCTGCAATATAACGACAGCTACACCGAGAATATCTACTCGTTCGCGAATAACATCAATACGCACGAGGGCGGTACGCACGAGTCCGGCTTTAAGAGCGCGCTCACGCGGATTATCAACGAGTATGCCCGCAAGATGAACGTGATCAAAGAGAGCGACAATAACCTTTCAGGCGACGATGTCCGCGAAGGCTTGACCGCGATCATCTCCGTGAAGATACCGGAACCGCAATTCGAGGGTCAAACGAAGACTAAGCTGGGCAATAGCGAGGCTCGCGGTATCGTCGAATCGTTCTTTGCCGAGAAGTTCCAAGAGTTTCTCGACGAGAATCCGGCCGTCTCGAAGAAAATTGTCGAGAAAGGCTTGCAGGCCGCTCGTGCACGCGAAGCCGCGCGTAAAGCGCGGGAGCTCACGCGCCGCAAGAGCGCGCTCGAAGTCAGCGCATTGCCGGGGAAATTGGCGGATTGCTCCTCGAAGGACGCATCCATCAGTGAAATTTACATCGTAGAAGGTGACTCCGCGGGCGGATCGGCCAAGCAAGGCCGGGATCGGCATTTCCAGGCGATCTTGCCGCTGCGGGGGAAAATTTTGAATGTCGAACGCGCGCGTCTAGACCGGATTTTGTCCAACACGGAGATTCGGGCTATCATTACGGCGCTTGGTACGAGCATTGCGGATGATTTCGATCTATCCAAGGCGCGTTACCACAAGGTCATCATTATGACCGATGCCGACGTCGACGGCGCCCACATCCGCACGCTGCTGCTCACGTTCTTCTTCCGCTACATGCGCAAAATCATTGAAGCCGGTTACGTTTATATCGCGCAGCCGCCGCTCTTTAAGATCGAGCGCAACAAAGTGATTCGTTATGCGCAAAGCGAGAAAGAACGCGATGCGATTATCGCGGAATTCGGCGAAGGCGCAAAGGTTAACGTACAGCGGTATAAAGGTCTCGGCGAAATGAACGCTTCCCAGCTGTGGGAAACGACGATGGATCCGGAGAGCCGCACAATGCTGCAAGTGACGATTGAAGATGCCATTGAGGCTGACAATATTTTCGAAACGCTCATGGGCGACAATGTTGAGCCGCGGCGCGAATTTATTCAAGAGTTCGCGAAGTCGGTTAAAAATCTCGACATCTAATCCTGCGCTCGAGCAAAAAAACAAAGCCGTCCGGTCATTCGGGCGGCTTTGTTATTATTTCACTCGTCGGTTGTTCGATTTATGATACCGGTAAATCCGGCGGAAAATGTTTTTATCGGTCAGCTTTCGGAATATATAAGGGTCCGGAATGGTGTTGACCTCCAGGATCCAAGGCCGAAACGATTCGTCGATGGCGACGTCGAGGCCGATTTCCTTGACTCCGACGTAAGTAGCCTGCAGTTGATGGGCGGTGGCCAAGCCAATTTCGGCAAGCCATTGTTTATAGCCGCTCATTTGGGACGGTGTCATGTAAGGCCTCATCAGCTTATCGAAGGAGACGGCTTTTCCGCCGCTGTGACAGTTCGTGACGATTTTCGACGGGTCGCCCAATCTGGCAATAATACCGGTCGTCTCCCACTTTCTCTTCGGATTTTGCTGCACCATGACGCGTACATCGAACCGCCGGCTGTCGTAGGTCAGAAGCGGGATTCCCTGTTGGATCAAGTAGCGGCGCCCTTGAATCGCTTCCTGCAGCGATCTGGCCATGTCCTCAAAAGCGGGGAATGTATTAAGCTTGGTCCCGAGCTGATAGGAATAGAGATTGTCGGCTTGCTTCTCAACCCGGAACACGCCTTTGCCGAAGGTTCCGAGATCGGGCTTGACGTAGAGCATCTGGAGTTCGCCGAGCATTTGCTCAAGGACGGAAATGCTCCACTCGTTGGTGATGGGAATAAGCTCGTTTAGCGCTTCAGACTGCTGCAATACTTTGGTTTTTGCCCATTTGCTGCCGATACGTTGGATGCGCAAGCGATGCCCCGCCTTTCAAGGGGGAAATAGGGATAGCTGCCAAGCCTGCAGGAGACAGAGGTGTCATTCAATGTTATAATAGGGATAATGCCTATTTTTTGCATTCTCCCGGTCATTGTCATGGAGCAGGATCATACCTTGTTAGATTATGGCGAACGGAGTCGCATGGAGTGGGTGTTTGCCTATGTGGAAGAAGTAATTTATGGTAAGAAGGAACTAGGCATGTTTTGCATGACATAACGTTTAAGTTTGGCCGGATTTAGAAAAAATTATAATGGATTCTAGTATTCTGTTATACGAATTATTCCTGCCCTACCGGTGTGGCATGCGATGCATGCGCATTCGAAGGCTCAAGTTGATGGTATATGCAACCCAAGGAGGTCCACGATGGCAGAAGAGAAAAATCTGCAAGTACGCGATCGCGATATCGGTACCGAAATGCGCGAATCGTTTATGGATTATGCAATGAGTATCATCGTAAGCCGTGCGCTTCCGGACGTCCGTGACGGATTGAAACCGGTACACCGCCGGATCTTGTATGCGATGTCCGAGCTTGGCATGTCTCCGGACAAGCCGTATAAGAAGTCTGCGAGAATCGTCGGCGAAGTCATCGGTAAGTACCATCCGCACGGTGACTCGGCCGTGTATGAAACGATGGTTCGGATGGCGCAAGACTTCTCGCTGCGTTATATGCTGATCGACGGTCACGGCAACTTTGGTTCCATAGACGGCGATATGGCGGCAGCGATGCGTTATACGGAGGCGCGCCTTTCCAAGATAGCGATGGAAATGCTTCGTGATATCAATAAAGAGACGATCGATTTTGCCCCGAACTACGACGGCGAGGAGCAAGAGCCGACAGTACTGCCGGCACGTTTCCCCAACCTGCTCGTAAATGGCTTGACAGGTATTGCCGTCGGCATGGCAACCAACATTCCGCCTCATAACCTGACCGAGGTTATCGAAGGCGTTCAGGCGCTTATTCGTAATCCTGAGATTACGCCGCTTGAACTAATGGATTACATCAAAGGGCCGGATTTCCCGACGGCCGCATTCGTCATGGGACGCGAAGGGATGCGCCAAGCATATACGACTGGCCGCGGATCCGTTACGATGCGCGCCCGCGCGACAATCGAGGAGAATGGCGGAAAAGCGCGGATTATCGTGCATGAGCTGCCGTACCAGGTCGTTAAGGCGAGACTTGTCGAGAAAATCGCCGAGCTAGTCCGCGAGAAGAAGATCGAGGGCATTACCGATCTTCGTGACGAGTCCGACCGCAACGGCATGCGAGTCGTTATCGAGCTTCGCCGCGATGTAACGCCGACGGTCGTCTTGAACAACCTGTACAAGCAAACGCAGATGCAGATGAACTTCGGTTTCAACATGCTGGCGCTTGTAAAAGGCGAGCCGCGCGTACTGAATCTGCGCGATATTCTTTACTACTACCTTGAGCACCAAATTGAGGTCATCCGTCGTCGTACGGAGTTTGACTTGAAGAAAGCGGAAGCCCGTGCCCATATTCTTGAAGGCTTGCGCATTGCGCTCGATAATCTGGATGAAGTGATTAAGCTCATCCGTGCATCGCAAACGACGGAAGAAGCGCGCGAAGGCTTGATATCGCGCTTTAGCCTAAGCTTCGACCAAGCGCAAGCGATTCTCGACATGCGCTTGCAGCGCCTGACCGGACTCGAGCGCGACAAGATTGAAGCCGAGTACGCGGAGCTGCTTCGCAAGATCGCGGAATTTAAAGCGATCCTCGCAGATGAGCAGCTCGTGCTTCAGATCATCAATGATGAGCTCGAAGAAGTGAAAGAGAAATTCGGCGATGAGCGCCGTACGGAGCTCATGGTGAGCGAAGACGAGATTCTGGACGAGGACTTGATTCCTCGCGAGGATGTCGTCATCTCGGTAACCCACTCCGGTTATGTGAAACGTTTGCCGGTTACGACATACCGCAGCCAGAAGCGGGGCGGCAAAGGCGTTATCGGGATGGATACGAAGGATACCGACTTTGTCGAGCATTTGTTTGTTTCCAACACGCATCACTACCTGCTCTTCTTTACGAATAAGGGTAAAGTGTATAGGCTGAAGGCGTACGAGATACCTGATCTCAGCCGGACGGCACGCGGTACGCCGATCATCAACCTTATTCAGATCGAACAAGGAGAAACCGTCAATGCGGTTATTCCGGTGGAATCGTTTGAGCCGGACCGTTTCCTGTTCTTTGCGACGAAGCAGGGGATTGTGAAGAAAACGCCGCTGGATGACTACTCCAATATCCGTAAGGTCGGTCTCATCGCGATTAACCTGCGCGAAGACGACGATCTGATCAGTGTGAAACTGACAGACGGCAAGCAAGAAATCATTATGGGCACGAGCCAAGGCATGTCCATCCGCTTCTCGGAGCAGGATGTCCGTCCGATGGGACGTTCGGCAACAGGGGTTAAAGGGATTAGCTCCGACGAAGACGATCAAGTCATCGGCATGGATGTCGTCGTACCTGAGAACGATGTGTTGATCGTTACTGCGAACGGTTACGGCAAACGGACGCCAGTGAGCGAATACCGAAGCCAGACCCGCGGCGGTAAAGGGATTAAGACGCTCAATGTCACGGGGAAAAACGGGGCAATCGTCAGCTTGAGAGTTGTACAGAACGACGAAGACTTGATGATTATGACCTCCGGAGGCACGCTTATTCGTATGAGTATGGCCGGCATCTCCACCATGGGCCGCAACACGCAAGGCGTTAGACTCATTAATATCCGCGATGACGATGCTGTAGCGACGGTAACGCGCGTAGCCCGGAGTGAAGAGGCGGAGAATAGTGAGGATGAGGCCGATGGCGGGGAGACCCTAGGAACGTCTCCAACGGAATAGGCTTTCTAAAGAGTTTTGCAAGCATCGTGGAGGATGACTATGGGGACAGTAGCGGTTTCGCAAGTTAAGCTTGGTGACAAAATTGCGCAGGATGTTCTCACACCGCTTGGCAGCGTGCTTTTTCATAAAGGTAGAGTCATTACTCCGCGCGAGTATGAAATATTGCAAGCTTTCCTGGTCCCTTCTGTAAATATTGATTCCCCCACGGAGAATGCCGATGAAGCGAATCAAGATAAATTTCAGGAGCCAGCAAAGGAAGTTTACATCAAATCGGCACTTATCGAGCAGTATGACTTGACTGTCTTGCTGCTCAAGAAAGTGTTCAACCAAATGATGAGCGGAATGGCATTGCCGATTCTGGATTTGCGCAACCAGCTTGAAGCGTTGCTTGCGCATAGCCACGAATACAAGATGATGACTTTCTCGCCGCAAAACGTGCCCGACGAAGACTATCTGTTCCACAAAAGCGCAATGTCAGCGCTAAGCTGCTATATGCTCGCACAGTGGAACAACCAGCCGAGAAAAGACTGGATGCAATCCGCGCTTGCCGGGCTTCTCCATGATATCGGCAATTCAAAGATCGACCGCAGCATATTGAACAAGCCAACTAAGCTGACGCCCGAAGAAGTCGAGGACATGAAGCGTCATACCGTTCTCGGCTACCAGCTGCTCAAGAATGTCGCGGCGATCAATGAAGGTGTAAAATTAGCGGCATTGCAGCACCATGAGCGGTTTGACGGGAGCGGCTATCCGCTAGGCATCGGCTCGGAGAAAATCCATCCTTATGCCAAGTTTGTGGCGATATCGGATATTTTCAACGCAATGACTATGAAGCGTGCCTATCGTAAGGCAACCTCGCCGTATTTGGTGCTCGAACAGTTGCTTTCGGATTCTTTCGGCAAGCTTGATCCTGCATATGTGCGGATCTTTGTCGAGAAGGCAACACAGTTTAACAATGGTACGATTGTAAGACTCAATGATGGTCGAATCGGCGAGATCATCTTCTCCGACCGCGATCATCCGACTAGACCATGGGTATCCGTATCGGGGACGATCGTAAACCTAGTCCATGAACGCCGGTTCTATATTGAAGAAGTGCTGTCGAAGCACCAATCATAAACTTTATTAAATTGAGGCTTGACCTCTTTTAACGAACTGTGTTATATTACTTCTTGCCGCTTTTGAGGCAGATAAATATAACACAGTTTTTTATTTGAGAAGATAAAAAAAAGCTTGCAATGATGTAGGCGAATGTGATATATTAATCAAGTCGCCGCTGAGACATGGGCGAATGAAACGAATGAATTTGTTCCTTGAAAACTGAACAATGAGCGACCTGTCAATAGGTTTTAAAAACGGTGAAACGATGTTAGTCACTTATGTGACGAAGCGAGTTTCAACGAGAGCTAGTTTTTGAATGAGCTAACAAGCGAATTCATAAATGATCTTCGGATCACTTTTATGGAGAGTTTGATCCTGGCTCAGGACGAACGCTGGCGGCGTGCCTAATACATGCAAGTCGAGCGGATCT
>NZ_QLUW01000006.1 GCF_003268025.1 Paenibacillus montanisoli
CGAGGTGGAAGCGCAGCAATGCGTGGAGCTGACGAATACTAATCGGTCGAGGGCTTATCCTAAATACTTCGAATAAACAGCTAAAGCAAGAAACCTTCGCAAAGGTTCGTATCCAGTTTTCAGGGTGACAAGTTGCCCGCAATCCTTTCGTTCCCTGATAGCTCAGTTGGTAGAGCACTCGACTGTTAATCGAGTTGTCACAGGTTCGAGTCCTGTTCGGGGAGCCATTTTGCTCTCATAGCTCAGTAGGTAGAGTGCATCCATGGTAAGGATGAGGTCACCGGTTCGATCCCGGTTGAGAGCTCCAGCATTTTTTTCATCAAGAGGCCCGTTGGTCAAGGGGTTAAGACACCTCCCTTTCACGGAGGTAACAGGGGTTCGAATCCCCTACGGGTCACCATAACTCTCCTCTACGGAGGCTTAGCTCAGCTGGGAGAGCATCTGCCTTACAAGCAGAGGGTCGGCGGTTCGATCCCGTCAGCCTCCACCAGTATAATGGGGATTAGCCAAGCGGTAAGGCAACGGACTTTGACTCCGTCATTCCTAGGTTCGAATCCTAGATCCCCAGCCATTATTACGAGCCATTAGCTCAGTTGGTAGAGCACCTGACTTTTAATCAGGGTGTCGTAGGTTCGAGTCCTACATGGCTCACCATTTTCATTTCGAGAATGGAATTTCATACTTGCGCGTATGGCGGAATTGGCAGACGCACCAGACTTAGGATCTGGCGGGTGACCGTGGGGGTTCAAGTCCCTCTACGCGCATCGAAAACAAGAAACCCTTTATGAAAGGGTCTTTTTGTGTATAACTTTGTAGATAACTTTGTGGATAAGGCGGCGGTGCCCGTAAACACTGGCATAGTTATTCACAGTTTGAGGCTTGTTGCTGCTGAAGAACTAGTCCATTGAGAGATGTTTCGGACTCGATGTTGGCCATCATTTTGATTTTCATGCCTGATCCAAAGGGAAGCCATACCACTTGACGCATTCAATGAGAATGATTATCATAATTATAGAGTGTTCAATTGAGAAATATGTTCAAGCAGGAGGGCATCCTGCAAGGAGTGCGAATTTAATGAACTCATTCATGACATCGAAACTCAATATTGGCTACGAAGAACGTCTGATCGTCGAGAATTTAAATATTATGATCCCTAAGGGGAAAATTACTGCGCTTGTAGGTGCTAACGGTTCGGGTAAATCGACGATTCTAAAGACATTGGCACGGTTGATGTCTCCTTCAGCTGGATCGGTCCTTCTGGACGGAAAATCGATCCACAAGCAATCCACCAAGGAAGTAGCGAAGCAGCTGGCCATTCTTCCGCAGAATCCGACCGCACCGGACGGTTTAACCGTGTCTGAACTTGTTTCCTACGGCCGGTTCCCCTATCAGAAGGGATTCGGCTCCCTGAGCAAGGAGGACCGCTCTGTTATCCAGTGGGCGGTTGAGAAGACGGGGATGGGGGAGTTTGCAGACCGTCCAATCGATAGACTCTCCGGAGGCCAGCGCCAGCGCGCATGGATTGCGATGGCGCTGGCGCAGCAGACGGAGATGCTCTTTCTCGATGAGCCGACGACTTTCCTCGATATGACCCACCAGCTTGAAGTACTGGAGCTGCTGCAGCATTTGAACGAAACGGCCGGCAGAACGATCGTGATGGTCGTCCATGATTTGAACCATGCCTCCCGGTATGCGCAGCACATGATTGCGATCAAGAGCGGCAAAGTTGTCGGAGAAGGGTCTCCGGTTACTGTAATGAACAAGGATATACTCCGTGAGGTGTTCAGCATCGAAGCGGATATCATTCAAGATCCCCGCACGGGCGTTCCGCTTTGTTTGCCTTATGCGTTGGCCCCAAAGGACGCCGGAGCAGCGCCTGAGGCGATTCAGCAAAGGATCGCGGTTCCAATCAGTGTGTCGGTCTAGGAACGAAGCTTCATAAATTCGCTGCAGTCGCTGGCGCTGCAACTACTCGTTAGCGATTGCGATTTTTTTTTATTTTTTTAGTTAAATGGGTTGCAATTAAGATGCGCCCATGATATATTATTACTTGTCGCGCTTGAGAAAAAGTGACTGACACATGCGGAAGTGGCTCAGCGGTAGAGCATCGCCTTGCCAAGGCGAGGGTCGCGGGTTCGATTCCCGTCTTCCGCTCCATATGTGCCCTTAGCTCAGCTGGATAGAGCATTTGACTACGAATCAAAAGGTCGGGAGTTCGAATCTCTCAGGGCACGCCATTTTCATAACGGGATGTAGCTCAGCTTGGTAGAGCACCTGGTTTGGGACCAGGGGGTCGCATGTTCGAATCGTGTCATCCCGACCATTTCTTTTGCGGGTGTAGTTCAATGGTAGAACTTTAGCCTTCCAAGCTAATAGCGTGGGTTCGATTCCCATCACCCGCTCCATAATGACATTCAGAGCCTTGGTCATCCAAGGCTTTTTATTTTTATACAAAAGCATCCTTTTTCTTCCATGCGTGAAAAAGCTTCAACCGACTGTTGATTTGTAGTATGATGGTTAAAGTTAAAAACCGACAAAACGGGTAGAAGTGGCTTATGTTGATGATTTTTTGACCGGAAATCTGAGAGTAAGTCGTATAAATACACATCTTAAGTAGAATTCATGCGTTAAAACCGAAGATTATGCTTATGAGGTGGTTTTGCTTTCGCAAAACCTGGAGGAGGATTTGAAATGTCGGAACATGCTGGAACAGTCACAACCAACCGACCGCAATCGAATAACTTGCTTCGCCGAGACGTTCGATTTTTGGGCAACATTCTTGGGGATGTACTCGTTCACCAAGGCGGTCATGAGCTTCTTGAGAACGTAGAGAAGATCCGTGAGATGAGTAAGGCGCTTCGCGCACAGTTTTTGCCGGAGCTGTACGAGGAATTTGCGTCCGTTATCGATGCTCTGAATCCGGAGACGCGCCACCAGGTCATTCGCGCGTTTGCGATTTATTTTCAACTGGTCAACATTGCGGAGCAGAATCATCGGATTCGCCGGAAACGCGATTACGAGCGTTCGTCTGGTGAGAAGGTGCAGCCGGGCTCCATTGAGAGCGCCATTCAGGTTCTAAAGGATAAAGGTATTGAAGTAGAGGACGTTCGCAGCATTATTGCGGATATTTCCCTTGAGCTCGTAATGACGGCGCATCCGACGGAAGCTACGCGCCGTGCCGTGCTTGACATCCATCAGCGCATTGCGGCTGATGTGATGGAGCTCGACAATCCGACGCTGACCTACCGTGAGCGCGAGAAATTGCGTGAGAAGCTTCTTAACGAAGTGCTGACTTTGTGGCAAACGGACGAGCTTCGCGACCGCAAGCCTACCGTAATCGATGAAGTCCGCAACGGGATGTATTATTTTGACGAGACGCTGTTTGAAGTGCTTCCTAGCGTGTATGAGGAGCTGGAGCGCTGCTTGGACAAGTACTACCCTTCCGAGCGCTGGCACGTGCCTACGTACCTTCGATTCGGTTCCTGGATCGGCGGCGACCGTGATGGCAACCCTTCCGTAACGGCCAAAGTCACTTGGGAGACGCTGACGCTTCAGCGCGGCCTTGCGTTGAAGAAGTACGAGCAGCTTCTTAAAGAAGTGATGGGCCAGCTCAGCTTCAGCACGAACATCATCGAGGTTACCGAAGAACTGTTGCAATCGATCAAGAAGGATCGCCAACAGGTCGAGCTTCGCAGCGTGGATCTGTGGCGTAATGAGAAAGAGCCATACCGAGTGAAGATTAGCTATATGCTGGAGAAGCTGGCGAATACGCTGGACGATTCGCTCAAAGGCACGGCCATGCGCTACAACAGCGCAGATGAGCTGAAGTCGGATTTGCTGATTATCGACAGAAGCTTGCGCCATCATTTTGCCGATTATGTGGCGGATACGCATATCCGCAAGCTCATTCGTCAAGTGGAACTGTTCGGCTTCCACCTGGCCGCTCTGGATGTTCGTCAGCACAGCAAAGAGCATGAGAGCGCGATGACCGAGGTCCTCGCGAATATGAACATTGTGGATAATTATGCGTCATTGTCCGAAGAAGAGAAAATCGATTTGCTGCATAATCTGCTGAATGATCCGCGTCCGCTGACATCGCCGCATTTTGATTATTCCGAGAGCACGCGCGAGTGTCTGGACGTGTACCATACGATTTACCGCGCGCAAGCGGAGTTCGGCGTGAACTGTATTTCCAGCTACCTGATCAGTATGACGCAGGGCGCGAGCGACATGCTGGAGGTTATGGTGTTTGCGAAGGAAGTCGGTCTGTTCCGCAAAGAAGCAAACGGCAACGTTCGCTGTACGCTGCAGGCGGTACCGCTCTTCGAAACGATCGACGACCTGCATGCGGCGCCTGGCATCATGGAGCAGCTGTTTGCACTGCCGGTGTATCGTCAATCCGTTGAAGCGCGCGGCAACCTGCATGAAATCATGCTAGGCTACTCCGACAGCAACAAAGACGGCGGCGTGGTTACCGCGAACTGGGAGTTGCGCGTAGCACTGAACGCCATTACGAGCGCAGCGAAGAAATACGACGTGAAACTGAAGTTCTTCCACGGGCGCGGAGGAGCGCTTGGACGCGGCGGCATGCCGCTGAACCGCAGTATTCTTGCGCAGCCGCCTCACACAGTTGGCGGTGGCATCAAGATTACCGAGCAAGGGGAGGTTCTCTCGTCCCGGTACTCAATGAAAGGTATCGCATACCGCAGCTTGGAACAAGCGACTTGGGCGCTTGTCACGGCATCGCGGCTTGCAAAGTATCCTGAGCAGGAAGCCGAGGCAACGGCAGAGTGGGAAGAAATCGCGCGCGGCATTTCGGAGACGGCGCTGCAGAAGTATCAGGATTTGATTTTCCGCGATCCGGATTTCATGACGTTCTTCAAGGAATCGACGCCGCTGCCGGAGGTTGGCGAGCTGAATATCGGCTCCCGCCCGGCGAAGCGTAAAGGGAGCGACCGCTTTGAAGATCTACGTGCCATCCCATGGGTGTTCGCGTGGACGCAAAGCCGGTACTTGCTGCCAGCATGGTATGCGGCCGGTACGGCGCTGCAAGGATATGTGGCGGGCGACGAGAAGCGTATGGAGACGCTCCGCGTTATGTATGCGAAGTTCCCGTTCTTCACGACGCTCATCGACAATCTGCAAATGGCGCTTGCGAAAGCGGACTTGCAAATCGCGAAAGAGTATGCCGGCATGATATCGGATACTGCGATTCGCGATCGTATTTTCACGCAAATCGAAGAAGAGTACGCACGCACATCGTCGTTCATCCTGCAAATTACCGGCCAAGCGGAAATTTTGGATAACGTTCCGGTTATCCAAGAGTCGATTCGACTGCGCAACCCGTACGTCGATCCGCTGAGCTACATGCAAGTGCAGCTGCTGAAGGAGCTGCGCGAGATTCGGGCCAAAGGCGAAGCCGAAGCTCCGGAACTGCTCCGTGAAGTGCTTCTCACGATCAACGGAATTGCGGCTGGACTTCGTAATACGGGCTAATAGGGATCGGGTATCGGATCCTGTCAGCATTCGACCACTGGTGAAGCATTAAATCAATATAAGGGCTGGACGCCCGGACGACTGTTTGTCCGCCCGGGGTCCAGCCCTTTTTTACATTGTCCGCTAGTCATCTTGGTGAGGGAGGCGGCTGCTTGAAGCGGGATCGAGTATTGCTTTTTCAGTTTACATGGCTTACCATCTTGCTAGACAGCATTTGGAAGCGGACATGGCCGGGGAAAGTCGGGACAAGCGGCAGCTGTCGTCGTTTGGCGTATAATTGGTATTGCGCTCATTGTAGCGGGGATCGGAATAGCCGAGGTGTCGACCGCTAAAACGGGAGCAGGACTCGGCGCGTTTGGAGGAGAAGCATTGAAATCAGTTGAGGCGAGGTTAGCGAAGTTAGCTTTGAAAGGCGACCAGCGGGCTTTTGCCGAGCTCGTGGAGCTTTATCAGGACAAGCTTTACCATATGTCATATCGGATGCTGTACAACCGTCAGGAAGCGGAGGACGTTGTGCAGGATGTATTTTTGCGTGTGTACAAAAATTTAGAGCGCTACGACGATACGTTGAAATTTTCTACCTGGATCTATCGGATTGCAACGAATTTGTGCATTGACCGTCTACGCAAGAGAAAGCCCGTATACTCGCTCGATGCGGAGTCCGGCGAGCACGAAGGCTTGGATGGATACGCTATGATTCCGAGCGACGACCGTACGCCTGAGAGCGAGATGCTGCTGTCCGATACGCAGCGCATCATTCATCAGGCGATCGAGACGTTGCCGGCCAAGTATAAGTCCGTAATGGTGCTCCGATATCTGGAGGAGCTGTCCTTGCAGGAAATCGGCGATGTGCTCGATATGCCGGTAACGACCGTGAAGACCCGCGTTCATCGCGGCCGGGAGTTCCTCCGCAAGAAGCTCGAGCATAAGCTATAGGCAGGCATAATGAGTTATTTTTAACGGATGCGGATCGAAAAAAAAGTGAAACATCCCCACGCCAGAAACGTAACGTATATTACTGCAACTAACGAAGAAAGGAATGGCTGCTATGAATTGCAACGTCGCCGTCATGCTGATGCATGATTATTTGGATGATGAACTGACTCATGACGATGTGGCTGAGTTAAAGCTTCATATAGATGCCTGCCAAAGCTGCCGCACCAGGCTGGAGCAGCTGGAGCGGACGGAAGCGCTGACACATAAGCTGATGGATTCGCATATCGCCATGACGCCTCAGCAATCCGCGCACTTAACCGACCGCATCATGAGCTCGCTGCCGGTGAAACGCCGCAGAACGGGCTTTGCCAGCTGGGTTCGCAGACATCCGGCCGTCTCGGTTGCCGCCGTATTTGCCCTTGTGATGTTCTCGAGCTTCCTCGCGATGTGGCAGCAGGAGAGCGATTTGACCGTCCGCGGCGCAGATCTTGCCGAAGTTGTCATTGAAGGCGATACGGTAACGGTGCCCGAAGGCGCGCATGTAAAAGGCGATCTAACTGTGGAAAACGGCAAAGCGAACGTACTTGGCGAGGTCGAAGGGGACGTTACGGTGATCTCGGGTTCACTGTATCAAGCCTCTACCGCTCATATATCCGGAGAAGTGAAGCAGATTGACCAGGCGCTGGACTGGTTTTGGTACAAAGTTACACATTCCATCAGCAGTTTGGCCTATTAATGTATGACTGCCTCCTCTTGCGGGAGGTTTTTTTGTGAAAAAAAAGGATTTGCTTCCCCGGTTCTAGAAAATAATAAAGTTAGAAATCCGATAAAAGGATTAAAGTGCCTAGGCATTTAGTCTTTGGGGGTTGGCAGATGAACTATTTTGCAGATTTGACCTGGAAAGAATGGATCAAGGATCTTATTGACATAGCCGTCGTTAGCTATATAATCTATAAACTCATTTTGCTTGTCCGGGGGACGCGGGCGGTTCAACTGCTCAAAGGAATTATTGTCCTGGTAGCCACTTGGGCCATCAGCACTTGGTTCAATCTGTATACGCTCAAATGGCTGATGAATCAAATGTTTACGTTCGGGGTCGTTACGATTCTGATCATATTCCAGCCGGAGCTTCGCAGGGCGTTGGAGCAATTGGGGCGCGGCAGCTTGTTTAGCCGTTCGTCCGTTGTGGAGCGGGACATCAGCGAACGTATCGGCGGGATCATTAAGTCGCTTAATTATATGTCTAAACGTAAAATCGGCGCGCTGATCGTGTTTGAACGAAATACGGGCCTGTCGGATTACATCGAGTCCGGGATTCAAATGGAGTCGATGGTTAGCTCGGAGCTGTTGATAAACATTTTTATCCCGAACACGCCGCTGCATGATGGCGCCGTGATCATCCGAGGCAATCAAATTATGGCGGCGGGCTGCTACTTGCCGCTTTCGGAGAACCCATTCATCAGCAAGGAGCTTGGAACAAGGCATCGTGCGGCGATCGGCGTGACCGAGGTGTGCGACGCCGTATCGATCGTCGTATCGGAGGAAACCGGGCAGATTTCGCTCGCGGTCGGCGGCATGATCGTTCGCGACATTAAAGAAGAATCGCTAATCTCGAAGCTGTTCGAGGAGCTGAACCCGAACTCCAAGGAACGCGAGCGTCAAGGAGCTAAAACGCCTTTCTGGAAACGGAAAGGAGGCAGTCAGCATGGATAAGTGGCTGAGCCACCCGACGGCGATCAAAGTCATTTCGCTCATGATCGGGATTCTGATGTGGGCCGTCGTTCATTTCGATTCCGAAAAAACACCCAATACGGTGGCTACGCTAACGGAAACGCAGGAAATCGATGCGGTTCAAGTGAAGCCGATTGGGATGGATGATAAAAATTATGCACTGCGGCTGCTCGATCCGGGTGCCGTCCATTTGACGGTGAGGGGATCGCGGTCCGATTTTCTCATTGCATCGACCAGTAACGATTATGAGGTCACGGTGGATCTAAGCCAGGCTCTCGAAGGCCGCAGGGTGCTGCCGGTTAAAGTGAATTTACCGCGGGGCCTAGAGCTGATCGACGTATCGCCAAGCAGTGTAACGGTCGTGCTGGAACGCATTGTTACGAAAGAATATGAAGTCTCGTTAAAGATCGATGGTACGCCAGGCAAAGGGTACAAGATCGGACAACCTGTCGTGAAGCCGAACAACCGCGTTCACGTGACGCTGCCGAAGGATCAGATGACTTTGGTCGATTCGGTCGGCGGCACGATTTCGGTCGAAGGCGAAGAAGAAACGGTGAACGACAAGAAGGTGAAGCTCGTCGCCTACGATAAGGACGGCAACGAGCTGACGGACGCCATCATCAGTCCGAGCGTGGTCGAGGTGGAAATCCCGATTACGAAGCCGTTTAAGAAGCTGCCGCTGCAGGTCGGATTCACGGGATCCTTGCCGGACGGCTTAGCGATGTCGTCGTTTAGCCAGAGCATCGACCAGATTACGGTATACGGGCCGAAGGACGTGTTGGACAAGTACGATTACTATGACGGCATCACGATTGACTTGTCGAAGCTGAAGGAATCGGGTACGATGGAGCTCGATATCCCGCCCATGGAAGGCATTGCCAACGTAGATCCTCAGAAGATATCGTTTGATTATAAAATCGTACCGGCCGAAACGAAGGTAATGTCCCATCTGCCGGTTAAGATGATCGGGCTTTCCGAAGGCTTAAACGCCAAGGTGACGCTGCCTCTGAACGGCATGGTCGATGCAATCGTAAAAGGAGCGTCGAACGTACTTGCCAAGCTAGAGGGCAAGGACGTTCAGTTGATTGCCGATCTTACAGGGCTTGGGCCGGGCAGTCACGAAGTGCCGCTTGAGATGCATTTGCCGCGGTTCGTGGAGCAGGCGCCGAACGCGCCGATTACGATTACGGTGGAGATTACGGATAGCACGGCTACGATCGCTCAGCCGGGCTCCGAGGATAGTACCGACACTCCGGCTGCGGAGGGAACCGATTCAGAGTCGGCGAAAAACGGTGAAGAAGTGGACGGCGGTAAAGCGCCGTCCGGAGATGGGGCTGCCGGCGAAGGCGCTGCGGGAGAGAAGAGTTTGAATTCCGAAGCGGCGGCGCCTTAGCGGCGAAGCAAGTTCATTATTTTGAGATATTATATATTTATAAAGGGGATTCTAAACAATGGGAAAATATTTCGGAACAGACGGCGTTCGCGGTGTTGCCAACCGCGAGCTAACGCCTGAGCTTGCTTATAAAATCGGCCGCTGCGGCGGTTATGTACTGGCCGGACAGGTTGAAAAGCCGAAGGTCGTTATCGGATTGGATACACGAATTTCGGGTCCGATGCTGGAAGCGTCGCTTATTGCAGGCTTGTTGTCCATCGGAGCCAGCGTTGTACGTCTCGGCGTCGTGTCGACACCGGCTGTCGCTTATTTAACGCGCGTGCTTGGCGCGGATGCTGGCGTTATGATTTCGGCTTCGCATAACCCGGTAGAAGATAACGGCATTAAATTTTTCGGCGGAGACGGCTATAAGCTTTCGGATGACACGGAGCTGGAAATCGAGCGTTTGATGGATGCGGATGTAGATGAACTGCCGCGTCCGGAGGGCGGAGATATCGGTACGGTAACGGTGGATGAATCCGCAAAACGCCAGTTTATCGACTTCCTGAAAACGACGGTTACGCAATCTTTCGCAGGGTTAAAGATCGTACTTGACTGCGCGAATGGCTCTGCGCATTCGATCGCCCCAACGGTATTCCGTGAGCTGGGTGCAGAAATCATCACTGTCGGCGCAGAGCCGAACGGCCTGAACATCAACGATGGCGTCGGTTCGACGCATCCGGAGCATCTGCGCGAGGAAGTGCTGAAGCACGGCGCAGACCTGGGCCTCTCCTTCGACGGCGACGCTGACCGCCTGATCGCCATTGACGAGAACGGCGAAGAAGTCGACGGCGACTACATCTTGTGCATCTGCGGGGATGCTATGAAGCGGGCCGGCAAGCTGAAGCATGATACGGTCGTTACGACGGTTATGAGCAATATCGGCTTCTTCAAGGCTGCAGGCAAAATTGGTCTGAACACGGCTCAAACGGCTGTTGGCGACCGCTATGTTATGGAAGAAATGCGCCGCGGCGGCTTTAATCTGGGCGGCGAGCAGTCCGGCCATGTCATTTTCCTTGACTACAATACGACAGGCGACGGCATTCTGACCGCGCTGCAATTGACGGATACTCTAGTGGCTGCCGGGAAGAAGCTAAGCGAGCAAAAAGCGCTGATGCGCAAATATCCGCAGGTGCTTGTGAACGTACGCGTAGCGGATAAGAGCGCGTATAAGAACAATCCTGCCATCGCAGCGGCTATCGCAGAGGTGGAAGCGGAGCTCGGCGATAACGGCCGTGTGCTCGTGCGTCCATCGGGTACGGAGTCGTTGATCCGGGTTATGGCGGAAGGGCCGGATAAAGAGCAGGTTGAGGCCTATGTAAACCGCATCGTGGATACAGTGCGCTCGGAACTTGGCGCCGAATAGAAATTTGCCGGCTTTTGCGAGTCCGCAAACATAACTTTCGAAAAACGGACAATCCTAGACATAATGCGTTTGATACGCGTGTCTGGGGTTGTTTTGGTTTAATAACATAAAAATAGGCAAATGTAAACGATTCCCTAAATTATTTGTTGCAACGGCGCATAAAATTGAATATAGTAGGAGAAGTATCATTCAGGAAGCGAAAGCGAGGGTAGGGGTTAGAGGATTCACTAAGCGCCAGAGCTTGCGAGGAGTTTGATGCGGCTGCTGCGTGGCCATCCGGAAATGGCTGTGCGGGCAATCGGCTGTATTGAGCGGCAAGCTGACGAGGTGGAGGTGTTCGGAATGATCGGCGGGGACCTCCCGGTATTGCATTTGACCGTAAGCCGATACTCAAATAGACCGGGCGACCGGGCTGACAAAGGGTCGGTAAAATGCTCCATAGCAAGTAGAAGCGCATCAGTTGGCAACGGAGGCCATCGTGTGCGGATTTAAGATTGTACGGCAAGCGGCAGCCACCCGAATAGGGGTTGTCTCTATCGCTGTGTTTACATGTGATTGAAATCATTTTTTTGAATTGCACACTAGGTGCTCTTCTTTCTTATTGCCTTTTTCATCCTTTGCAGGAACGATGCCGGCGAAAAGACAGCTTTGTGCCGTCGTTACTGATTAGTCGGCATCCGAAATGCCGGGGAAATACCCATTTTCGGAGGTCTATTCATATGTGTGGAATTGTTGGATATATTGGTAAACGGGATTCGCAAGATATTTTGATCGAGGGCTTGAAAAAGCTGGAATACCGCGGATACGACTCGGCGGGGATTGCGGTCTTCACGAAGAACGGTCTCGAAGTGCGCAAGTCGATCGGCCGTCTCGTGAACCTGGAGCAGCAGCTGGACGGACAGCCGCTTGAAGGCTCCGTCGGTATCGGCCATACACGTTGGGCAACGCACGGCAAGCCGTCGGACGTAAACTCCCACCCGCATACGGACAACTCGCATAAGTTCTCCGTCGTGCACAACGGCATTATCGAGAACTACCTGGACTTGAAGGATGAGCTCATCGCGAAAGGCGCCAAGTTCGTATCGGAAACGGACACAGAAGTTATTTCTCACCTCGTAGCAGACGAGTATGACGGCGACATCGTGAAAGCTGTACAGCGTGCCGTTAAACGGATGCGCGGCGCATTCGCCCTGGGCGTGTTGACGGAGTATGAACCGGACCGTCTCGTTGCGGTACGCTTTGCAAGCCCGCTCGTTATCGGGATTGGCAATGGCGAGAACTTCATCGGATCGGATATCCCGGCGATTCTGGAGCATACGCGCGACGTGTATATTCTGAATGACGGCGAGATGGCGATCTTGACGAAAAACGGCGTCGAATTGATGACGATCGATGGAGAAAATATTTCCAAGGAAATATTCCATGTCGATTGGGATTTGGTAACGGCGGAGAAAGCCGGATTTGATCACTTCATGCTGAAGGAAATTTACGAGCAGCCAAAAGCTTACCGCGACACGATGATGGGCCGTATTTCGGATGATGGCCGTTCCGTAGAGCTAAACGAAATCGGCATGACTGCGGACGAGATTCGCGCGATCCGCAAGATCCACATCGTAGCATGCGGTACGGCGATGCACGCTGGTTTGGTTGGTAAAACGGTTATCGAGAGCCTGGCTCGCATCCCGGTTGAGACGGACGTCGCATCGGAGTACCGTTACCGCTCGCCAATCATCACTCCGGATACGCTCGTGATCGTAGTTAGCCAATCCGGTGAAACAGCCGATACGTTGGCGGCTCTTCGTGAAGCAAAACGCTGCGGCGCGCGCGTTCTGGCGATCACGAACGTCGTAGGCAGCTCGGTTTCCCGTGAAGCGGATGATGTCATCATCACGCAAGCCGGCCCTGAGATTGCGGTTGCTTCGACGAAAGCATACACGTCCCAATTGATCGCGTTCTATCTGCTCGGCCTGTTCTTTGCTGAAACGCTGGGCACGAAGGACAGCGAATTCATTGCAGAAGTTGTTGAGCAGATGCACAAACTGCCTGAACAAGTAGAGAGCATTCTCGAGAAAGCGACTGTGCTTAAGCAAGTTGCAAATTCCCTTTCGAAGCATAATAACCTGTTCTTTATCGGTCGCGGCGTAGACTTCGCGGTTGCGCAAGAAGGCTCACTGAAGCTGAAGGAAATCTCGTACATTCACTCCGAAGCCTATGCGGCGGGTGAACTGAAGCACGGTACGCTTGCTCTGATCGAGGAAGGAATTCCGGTGATCTCGCTTATTACGCAAGAGGACCTGTACGAGAAGACGCTTAGCAACATTAAAGAAGTTAAAGCTCGCGGCGCTCACGTACTAGGCGTTGTGAACGAAGGCTTCGAGGAAGAAGTGGCTAAATCGGTGGATGAGCTGTTTGCGATTCCGAAGACGCTGCCGCTGCTTGCACCGGCTCTGTCGGTTGTTCCATTGCAGCTGATCGCGTACTACGCATCGCTGGCTCGCGGCAACGATGTTGATAAGCCGCGTAACCTTGCGAAAAGCGTTACGGTGGAATAAGGGTTTAACCCATAGAGCTATATTACAAAATGGCATAAAAATTGAGAGCCCGTAATGACAAACACCAGTCATTACGGGCTTTTTTTGTATTTTGCGAACATTTTCTCATTAAGGCTTGACCGGAGTCGCAATACACGTCTGGCTATTTTTTTGCATGTATCAAAGGGCTTGGTTCCATCTAAAATCAAAAAAGCTCATCGTACCGTGATCGATGAGCTTTTGATCTTAAGTTTTGTTTTGGTGGATACTTCCTCAAAATGTTCGGTCCAGGCGCTGATGCACCTTTTCAAAACATTATTAGCTTAGTTTCTTATTTCAAATACGGGCTAATGATCCGCATACAGGAATCCCAGAGTTTTTGCTCGTTTTCTTTCGAATAATGTTTATCCTGTGGTTTTTCTTCTTTCATTTTGTGATCGAAAAACTTACCAGATACACCTTCTACTTGCTGTGATGTTGCCAAATAGACGGTGGTTGCAGCTCCTTTTTCAGGATCACCCAATACTCGAATTATCCTCGATAATCCCATCGCGCCCTTAAAGACCAGATTGATAAAGAATCCTTTGTCATTGCTTTGTCCAAATTGAGTCGCGACAGCACCTGGATGTGAAACATTAGCAGTTACATTTCTAATACCTTGTTTTTTAAGCTGAGCTGCCAAATGTTGCGTTAACCAGATCAAATATAGTTTCGATAAAGCATAAGAACCGGATGAGCTATACCTTTTTTCGAGTTGCAAATCGCTAAAATCGGGTTTAGCAGATCTTCTGTGCATGGCTGAAGAAGTATTAATAATCCTCGCAGAGGGGCTTTTAACTAAAACATCCATCAACAGCTCCGTTAAAAGCAATGGCGAAAAGACGTTAAGTGTCATGGTTTTCTCTAATCCTTCTTTGGTCGTTTCGCGATTTTTACCGAATATCGCGCCAGCATTATTGATAAGGACATCGAGTCTTTCATATCTCGACTTGAACTCCTCCGACATCTTCTTAACATCGGCTAATGAAAACAAATCAGCTATAATGGTATCAATTTTATTATTGCCTGTTTCACGTTTGATTTCATCTCGTACCGCTTGCGCCTTTTCTTTGTTGCGCCCGTGAATGATGACCTTATGCCCTTGCTTTGCCAAAGCTTTAGCAGCAACTTTTCCGATTCCGTCAGTAGCACCTGTGATGAGTATGATTTTTTGCATGATTATTTCCTCCTGCTTTTAGAGCACATGCTCTTATGATTTTCGAACGTTCGTTTATAAATGATGAGAACTACTTACTTGGCAACAGCCGAAGCATGTTGATCTCGTTGGAAGTACCCAATCGAACTCGCAGCATATACGTTCCTGTGCCTGAAGATACAAGAACCTTCGTGTTGCCGTGTTGATGCAGCCCTTTATTGTACGTAAATATCAACTCGTTGAGCATACTAAAGGGGAATACCTGTCCAGCATGTGTGTGTCCTGACAGCATCAAGTCGGCGCCAGCTTCTTCTGCGTATTGCATGCCAACTGGACTATGATGCATGAGGACAGTGGGCATATTCTTCTTTAACATAAGCTCCGACAAAGTCGATTTGATGGTTTGCGAGTGGTCGGACGCATGCATATCGAAGGTGTTCTCGTCGGCATTCATATAATCAAGCCCAACCAGTTGAAGACCATGTGTCTCAACAACTTCATTATGGAGAGTACGCACGCCTTGCTGTCTAATCAGCTCAAGCACACGATCATTATCAATGTACTTCTCATGGTTTCCTCCTACGTAATAAACCGGCGCTTTAAAGTTAGCTAGCGGTTTAAGCACGCCTGGCAACAGTCCAGCATTCGAATCGACTAAATCACCATTGATAAGAATGAAATCCGGATTATGAGCATTGGTTTCTCTCACGATTTTGGCTAGATAATCCCGCCCGTTGTGATGACCCAGATGCACATCGGAGATGTGCATGATTTTGACCTCTTTTTTAAGTCCGGTTATTCTGATTTCTGCTGTGTTTACTGTGAAAACAGAAGCTTTCCAAGCACCTATTGAGGTTATAAACACCGCAAGAACCAAAACTGACGTTGCGCCCAAATCTGCGGGTAGGTTCCAAATGAGCTGAATAGCTTGGAGGATAAGTAGCATGAATAGCGTATACACGTAAAACATAATGAAATAACCGCTTATTACATTGAAAATTCCAACAACCTTACTTGATGATTTCACTCCCGCAATAATGGCAGTTAATGAGCCGGCAACAGATGCTGCAACAACAATTAATATCAACCAGTAGGAAGATAGCTCAAATAAATTGTATAAACGAGTGCTAACATACCATAACGACAAAGCTACTATTGCAAGCATTGCAATTGGGATTATAACCCCCAATGCTTTTTTCACTATTTTCTCTCCTTTTAATCGAACGATCGTTTATTTTATGATAAAAACGAAGGGATGCTTTATGCTTTAATAGCATCCCAAATCATTTCAATTAACTCTTCAATGTTTTTCTCGTCCAATCTAAACTCATCATTTAAATGCATTTTAACAAGTCCCGAGATTGGTGCATGAACCTGCATTAGCAACATCAATGGATCGCGTTCTTTAAGCAGCTTCTCTTTTTTTCCTCTGTTTACTAAGTCGATCAACGACTGAAACATCGGAGCCGTATCTTCGAGGCATAAAATTTGAATCAGTGGCGAATTGCTGAATTGTTCGAGAAATAGAAACTCGTCCTTGTGGTTAATAAGGAAATCAATTTGATTTCGAATTACCAATTCGAACGCGGACTTAACCGGCATCAAATCATTAACCCCGGCTAGTACGTTTGCGCTAAGCTTTTGTTTGACATTCATATAAAGCTTGCCTAACATATCCTCCTTATTATCAAAATAGACGTAAATGGTCGATGAAGAAACGTTGGCACGTTTGGCAATCTTCGACATGGAGATATTGGAAAAGCCAATCTCATTCAAAAGCTGAATCGTCGCTTGAAAAATTGCTTCGTTTTTATTTTCGTCTTTGTGTCTCATAATCCTATAATAAACGATCATTCGATTAATGTCAATTTGACATCACCGTCAATGAATCCGGTTAATGACATTTAAAGATATAGATTTAATGGTTTATGCCAATAGCGAGTATACAAAGTGCCATTTCGTTGTTATATTAATGCCTGATTTGGGGGACTTTTTATGCCATTTGCAAATATAACTCACACTTTCAGATGAGGTTGTCCTAAAAGGGCAACCTTTTTTTATTGTATTAAAGGTCTCTTCTGGCGTTAGAGATCTGGAGATCGTCGAAAATGGAGAGGTTCGCGAAAGAAGTCAATTGTTCTAGCGGCACTTCGATAGGTATGATGTAATCGGATGGACTTGCAGCGGCTTGCAATCAAAATGGATGGAGCGTGAGTGGAAAGTGGAGATGATGAACCGGATTACGGCCGAGAAGCAATATATTTTTAAAGAAGGGCAGCAGCCGTTCCAAAGCAGCCATGCATCGACGGTTGCCGTGCTGCCGAGCGGCGACGCGGTCGCGGCATGGTTTGCCGGCAAGCACGAAAAGTCCAGCGATGTGGCGGTCTGGATGTCAAGGCGTGAGGGCGGCGTCTGGTCCGCTCCGTATAAGGCGGCGGATGAGGCGGGCATTGCCCACTGGAACCCGGTATTGTTCGCTCAAGGGGATTCGATGGCGTTGTTCTACAAAGTGGGCCATGAGATCACGGACTGGTTTACGCGCGTAAGCCGCTCCGTGGACGGCGGGGTCACATGGACGGAACCGAGGGATTTAGTTCCTGGGGATATCGGGGGCCGCGGTCCCGTACGGAATAAACCCATTACGTTGCCGGATGGGACGATATTGGCGCCTGCTTCGGTGGAGCGTCATGATCCCGATGCTGCCGGAAAGCAAATTTGGGAAGCATTCGTTGATATTTCGCGCGATAACGGCCATACATGGACAAAGAGCGCTCTTGTGCCAATGGATCTGCCGTCGTATGTCGGCACTGACCATTGGTTTGCCAAGGGGCTCATTCAGCCAACCTTGTGGTCTTCGGGCGGAGAACGCGTACATATGCTGCTGCGCAGCACGGAGGGCTTGATTTTCCGCAGCGACTCGGAAGATAACGGGCGGACGTGGTGCCAGGCGTACCCGACGCAGCTTCCTAATAACAATAGCGGCATCGATGCGGCTTTGATGGATAACGGCAGGCTGGCGTTGGTCTTTAACCCCGTTAGCGGTTATGCGACGGATAGCCCGCGAACTCCGCTTGTGGTGCGCTTCTCGCGCGATAACGGCCTTACTTGGGGCGATGAATTCGTGCTGGAGAATGAACCGGGTGAATATTCGTACCCGGCAATCGTTTCCAAAGGCAACGAGTTATATATCACCTATACGTGGAAGCGGGATCGGATCGCCTTCTGGAAATTGACGCTGGATGTATGATTAATAGGAGAGGGGGGCCAATTGCTAATGGAGATGAACGGCGGCGTATGGCCAACGATGGTCACGCCATTCACGAGCGATGACCGGATCGACTATTCCGGGCTGGAGAAGCTGGTCAATTGGTACATGGAACGCGGTGTGCATGGATTATTTGCGGTATGCCAATCCAGCGAAATGTTTTATCTGACTCTGGAAGAACGGGCAGCTCTGGCCTCGTTCGTTAAACGTACGGCCGCGGGGCGTGCGCCTGTCATCGCATCCGGCCATATTTCCGAATCGTTTGAGGATCAGGTTAGGGAATTGAATAGGATGGCCGAAACCGGAATCGACGCTTTAGTACTGATCACGAATCGGATTGCAGGGCAAGATGAATCCGACGACATCTGGATTGAGCGGCTGGAGAAGCTGCTGCGGCAACTTCCGGAGGAAATTACGCTTGGCTTGTACGAGTGCCCGTATCCTTATAAGCGACTATTATCTCCTAGGACGATTAAATGGTGCGCCGACCAAGGACGCTTTCGCTTTCTTAAGGATACCAGCTGCGATATCGAAGATATTCGGATCAAGCTGGAAACGGTGAAGGGGAGCGGACTGCAGATCTATAACGCCAATTCGGCGACCCTGCTGGAAACCTTGAAGCTGGGAGCGGTTGGCTACAGTGGCGTGATGGCTAACTTTCACCCCGAGTTGTACGTCTGGCTATTGGAAAACTGGAAGGAGAGCGTCGGCGAGGCGGTTCGACTGTCCGATTTTTTAAGCTTGAGCTCCCTTATCGAGAAACAGCTGTATCCTGCAAACGCCAAGTACCATCTCATGCTGGAAGGTATTCTTACAAATGTTTCCTGCCGGATTTTGCAAGGGCAATCGCTAACGGCAACCAACCGCCTGGAAGTCGAGCAGCTGCGTCGGCTGGGTGATGAATATTCAAAGAGATTCGATAAGGGTCGGGAAGACGGTAGTTGATCAAAAAAATAGGGCTGCTCCAAGGTCAATCATCTGACCTTGCGAGCAACCCTTTTTTCATATGGTTACTTCTTTGCTTCAAGCCAACTGGCGAGATTGGCGATTTCTGCATCGCTCAGCTGACCGCCGAAAGCCGGCATGCCGCCGCCTCCGTCATGGATGCGCTGCGAGATTTGATCCTTTTTCAAGGCGCTTCCGACCTTTTGCAGGTTCGGTCCTGCGCCGCCGGACAAATCCGCTGCATGGCAAGTTACGCAATTGCTCTTATAAACCTCTTCGGCTGCAGCCGCATCTACGGTACCGCCGCCTGCATTCGTATTCGAACCCGCCGAATTGTCAGGCGTATTCGTTGTCGTTCCGCCGTCAGTATTAGTATTGGTATTGTTGCCGCCGCAGGCGCTGAGCGATAGAGCAAGCGTGAGTCCCGCCACTGCGATCAACCATTTGGATTTAACCATCGTAAATAACACCTCACTCTTAGCATTATTTTTCATACGATTCCCTGATTCACTGCACCGTATTCGAGTGTAGTTTTAGCGCTGCCCGCATTTTTTTGCGGGGTCGTTCTTGTTTTTTGCGCGCCCTCTTCTTCTTTAAAAAACTTCAAGCATATATAACGAAATTTTCATAGTTTAAAAATTCCATTTTAAAAGTCATCTGGTAAATTATTCATTGTTAGAAAAATAAAAAAACGGAGGTTTTAAAATGAAAAAGACTATTGCTACAATCTGTGGCTCTATTATGATACTGGCTGCAAGCTCAAATGTTTTTGCTAGTGGGAGTATTCCCGCTGACGTGGATCGCAGTCAATATTCACAGAAAATTGATTTCGGTATTGATAGTTCAGTTCAAACCAGATCGTTTACAACCATGGCAACAGGAGAAAGTTTATTAAACAGAGCTTTTTCAAATTTTGTCCCAGGTTCAACAATTACGATTTGGGAATACAGTGCAACTGGAGTTACAGATCCAAAAAGTATTACTTATGTCGCTTCAGTTACCACATCCCTCTTTCATGAAGGCGCCTATCTCGGCCAAAGCGATCAGGCTTTAGGATTAGCGGGTTTTGATGCTGAAGCCTATTTCTTAGCGGAGTCAACCGTAGGAGGTTATTGGGAAGCATTTTCAAATCATACTATAACCAATGGTTCTGACTTTTTCACGGCGTATACCGTTGATGGCAATAATTATTAAATAGCTTTACATCCCCCTTCGATATGAGGGGGGATGTTCAATTTTAATCAATAGAGGTGGGTAATAGTTGAAATATCTTTTTTTGATAGTTATGAGTATCGTTCTTTGTTCTTGTAGTTTTACTGATAACACTAATATAGCCTCTAACAATAATGGAACATTAATTGTTAGTGAAAAACAAATCGAACCACACCAAATATTAAATAAAATAGAAAATTCTCAGGCTCCTAATATATATTATAGAATGGTTTTTGATGATCCTAATATCATTACCATTCCTACAAAACAATACCAGTATTATAAATTAAAATCCGATAAAGTAGAGCAATTAGATCTTTCCTTTCTTTTTGATAATACAAAAGTTGACACTGATATAACATTAATTGCTCTCCAAGGTAGAGAGAATGTTGAGATAAAACTAAAGGGAGATAGTAAATGGTATAGTGCCTTAAAAGTACCATCAAAAAAGAATAAATCGAGCAAAGTAAATTTCTCCATTAAATGGAACAGTGAACTGAGTGAAGAGCTAATCCTCTTTCCTATTATTGAAGACGCCAAAAATATGTATACCGGTGCAAGTCTTGGGGTTTTTCGCTGGTATATAGAAGATAACAAAACAAATATAGAAGACTACGTAAATGACTTGACTAAACATGAGCTAAACCTAAAACAAGAAGAATATAAAAATGTATATCCAATGCTCTCCTGGCTAAATAATAAAGGAAACAAAGTTAATGTTAATTTAATCGATTCAATTCCATATACTAACGAAGATTACAATACTTTATCTATTAGTAAGCTATCACAGGATGCTGTAATCGATCTTATATATGTGAATAATCAAGGAAAATCCGAATTAGTTCTGAGCGACTATAAAACTACAAAAGGTAAAGTCACGAATATTGAAGTGGAGAACAAACACTACGAAAAGTATGACAGAATCATAAAATCTCGCGGTTTTTATATTGTATTAAATCATAAAAACAAAGAATTAGTTAAAGACATGTATGCAGTTCAACAAGGTTATAAAATGGTCTCTACTAGCTTCCAACAAGTTATTGAAATAATTCCAATAAGCACCGATTAAATTTTTAACGTATAATTGGATATCTGATAAAGTTAAAGGAATAATTATCATAGTACTGTGTGCTTTTTAAAAGCTGTGCATTCTCCTATCGAAAGGATGTCTGTTAAATGACTTATGATTTCGAAAAGGAATACCTTAAGGATTTACATAGAATATTAAAGAGACTTCCTGCGTTAATAGAGAAATCAAAAGGTTTCTCACAAAAAGAAGAAGATTTTAGTTTAGTTCTAGCACAAGAAATACTAAAAATCTCATACAGTTCGCACATTAGAATCCTAAAGAAGTATGAACATTCACAATTGGAACGGTTTGAAGATTTAGAAAAACAAATAAATGAGTTGAAATAAACTTCCTGGCCGCCGCCGGGTTCCCGAAGGCGGATTTGGCGCATATGGAGCAGCACCGGTGGCGCGCTAAATTCTCGATGCGTACAATAAGGCGATAGGCCTCCAAGGTGAGCCTCAGTAAACAAAAAATTGAATAGTAGCTTCTTGATTTAGTTCAATCAACACAAGGCAACCGGCCATGACGATCGGTTGCCTTTACTTTTTATCGAGATTGATGTGGCGAAGTCGAGAGCGCAAAACTTTGCGTGACCACAACAAAACTTTGCGTGTTGAGGATCCATCCATTTATGTACGATAAATTCAGTAAGAATTTATCGGAGGTATAAGGTAATGCAAGTGCATCCGGCCATCAAAATGGTCATGGTGACCACATCCGACAACCCTGCCTTTCGGCATGAAGCGCTTAAAAACGGTGCGTTGGGCTGCTTGCTAAAAAACCTCGATCCCGCTGTTTGGCGGGATTCTCTGCGAGCTTTAGCAAATAGAGAACGAATCCGATAGAGTACTAGAGAGGGGGATGATGGCTTTGCGTCATGTTGAAGTTTTGATCATCGGGTCCGGGCAGGCCGGGCAAGCACTGGGATACTATTTAAAGCGGCAGAAAGTATCCTTTATGATTCTCGGAAAAGAGAAACGCTTAGGTGATACTTGGCGATACCGATATGATTCGTTAGTATTGTTTACGCCAAGGTGGTTCAGCTCTCTTCCGGGACTAGCATTAAAAGGTGACCCCAACGGCTACCCTTCAAAGGATGAGATCGCCAATTATTTGGAGAACTACGCCAACCATTTCGACCTGCCGGTCGAGTTGGGGAAAACGGTGATTTCGTTAGAGAAGATCGAAGATGGATTTAGGGCTGTTACGGAGGATGGGGAATACCTTGCGAGAAAGGTGGTCGTGGCGACAGGCCCGTTTCAACGGCCGTATATTCCCAGTATGGCTGCGAATGCAGCAGAAGAGGTCTATCATATTCATTCCTCGCAGTATCGGAATCCATCGCAGCTGAACCCCGGGTCCCTTCTTGTCGTTGGCTCGGGCAACTCCGGCGCCCAGATCGCAGCTGAATTATGCCATGACCGAAAGGTGTTTCTATCGGCTGGGCATCCGATAAAGCATATGCCGCAGCAGCTGCTTGGAAAGAGCATTTTTTTGTGGCTGAGGAAAACAGGACTTCTTTACGCCGCAGCAGACGGTTGGCGAGGGAGATGGTTTCAGAACCAAGGCGATCCGATATTCGGACAGGAGCTCAAAAGACTCATCAAGCAGGGAAAGATCAACATGATGCCCAGGGCGGCAAGCATGCAGGGGAACAGAGTCACATTCGATGGCTCCGATATTCCGCTTGTGGTCGACAACATTATTTGGGCGACGGGCTTCCGCTCCGATTATAGCTGGATCCGTATTCCGAAATTGATGGACGGAAGCGGAAATGTAATTCATCATCAAGGAGTGACATCCGTCCAAGGGCTTTATTTTCTCGGATTGCCTTGGCAGCGAAGCCGGGGATCCTCTTTGGTTGGAGGCGTAGGCTTGGACGCGGAGATGTTGTCGGGAATGCTGTGATGAATGACTTCGAGAATCGAAAATGCCTCATGCTGCCGTCCACATCAGAAAAGCTGCTTAAGAAGGTTGTCCAATATTTTCATAACTTGGTTACCCAGGGCTCATACTACCTCTAATCGTTACCCATGTTTAAGGTGGAGGGATGCAGCCAATGTCGAAAGTGTACCAAGATAAAGCGCCGACGAACGATGCGAAAAGCAGCGTATTAACCTCCTCATTGGAAGAAAACGAAGCCGTATTCAAGAACCTGTTTCATTCTTGCTCGGACGTGGTATTTCGCTCCTTTCAAATCGGGGGACAAAAGAATGCTCTCCTCTTCTATATAGACGGATTAATCGACGAAAAACAGCTGGACGAATCGCTGCTGAAGCCGCTCATGTTAAGCAGTTCACCCGAGCAACTGGATGCTGGGCAAGACCTGCTTACTTTTCTGCAAAACCAATTTATTTCCGTTAGCCAAGTGAAACGGGCATCGAATATTTCAAGCATCGTGCTGGATGTATTGAAAAGCTCCATTGTCATCTTGATAGCAGACCAAACGGAAGGACTCATTCTTAACGTCCCAGGCGGGAAGACAAGGTCGGTCGAGCAGACTTCCTCGGAAACCACGATCCGAGGTCCCCGCGATTCGTTTACCGAAAGCATTCGGACCAATACCAGTCTGATCCGCAGAAGAATAAGATCCGCCAGGCTGAAAATCGAAACGTTAACCGTAGGGGAACTCACGCAAACGGATGTGGCGATCGCCTATATCGAAGATATTGCGAATGAAGCCGTTATCCAAGAAGTCAGGTCCCGAATTCGGAACATTAAGATCGACGGCGTGTTGGAATCGGGGTATATCGAACAATTTATCGAAGAACGCTCGTTTTCTCCTTTTCCTCAATATCTCGTTACGGAACGGCCGGATTATGTCGTATCCGCATTATTGGAGGGGCGAGTCGCGATCTTGACCGACGGCTCCCCCTTCATCATCAGCGGCCCCATGACGTTCTGGGGATTTCTTCAAGCGGGAGAGGATTATTACGACCGTGTCCTATTCGCCAATTTGATTCGTTTCATTCGGCTTGTTTTAACCATGGTAGCGCTGTTCTTGCCTTCTATCTATGTAGCGTTAACCACGTTTCATCAGCAGATGATTCCGACGAAGCTATTATTAAGCGTTTCTGCCGCTAGGGAAGGCGTGCCGTTTCCTGCCTTAGTAGAAGCGCTGTTGATGGAAAGCACATTCGAGGGCCTGCGCGAAGCAGGCGTTCGTTTGCCTAAACAAGTCGGCCAAGCCGTCAGCATCGTGGGCGGTCTTGTCGTCGGCCAAGCCGCCGTGCAAGCCGGCATCGTTTCGGCCCCGATGGTCATCGTGGTGTCGTTAACCGGCATTGCGTCGTTCGCCATCCCCCGGTATAATTTCTCGTTCGCTTTTCGGATTCTGAGGTTCCCGATGATCCTGCTTGCCGGCATGTTCGGACTCTACGGCATTACGGCAGGGTTTCTTTGCCTTTTAATTCACCTATCCGGCCTCAAGTCGCTTGGCGTTCCCTATTTATTTCCCACGGCACCGGTTAACTTCCAAGGACTTAAGGATTCTATATTTCGGGCCCCGTTATGGACCATGCATTTCCGTCCGCAGCTGGATGGGAAGCGCAGCACCCGCATACCGAAAGGACAAGAGCCGTAATGAGCAGCGGAGGAATGAGGTCGAACCAGAAAACGCGAACGCTCGTCTTGCTGCTGTTGGTTCCCCTCCTGAGCGGTTGCTGGGACAGGGTGGAAATGAACGACGTCGCCTTTTTTATTGCCTCCGCGCTGGATCTATCCGAAGACGGCCGTCTCCTTATTTCGATTCAGGTTCCGATCCCGTCCGAAGGGGGATCGACATCGGGAACGCTGGGCAAGACGTACTACATCATCTCCGAAACGGGAACGAATATTTACGATGTAGAGAGAAAGGATCAGCTGGAGCTTTCGCGGAAATTTTTCAAAGGACATCGCCAGGTTGTTTTTATCGGTGAAGCCCTCGCCAGAAAAGGAATCAAAGATATCATGGATTACTACTCCAGGGACCCTGCAACCCGGCTTCGCACTTACCTTGTTGTCGCCAAAGGCAAACAGGGCATAGACATGCTCAGCACGGATCATCCTTTCGAACGCATACCGTCCGAGGAGGTTCGGGAATTGGAGCGAAACCAAGTCGGCACGGCCGTTACGTTCCGGGACTTCTTGATGAACCAGGAACGAGAAGGAATCGTGCCCGTTCTGGGAGCGGTAGAGATTAAGAAACCTGTATCGCAGCTTAGGCAAAAAGAAGAGGAAATGCAGAAGAAAAACGTATTTCGCCTTTCGTCGACGGCGGTCATGAAAAATTTCAAATTGGTCGGCTACCTCGACGACATCGAAACGAGAAGCCTCAGGTGGATAAAAGGCGAATTAAAGCATGAGTATGTAGCCGATGAAATTCCGGAGGCAGGAGGCAGCGTCGGCGTTGTGTTGAAAAAAACGGAGAGAAAAATTAAAACGGTCATTAAGGCGGGCAAAGCAAACATTCGTATCGAGCTGACCGGGCAGGGCCTGCTTCATGAAACGACTGCCAAACTGGATATCAGCCGGCCGGAAGACGTGGTCCGGATCGAACAAGGACTTAGTAAATTGATTACGGAGCAAACGCTTCGTACCGTGAAGAAAGCCCAAACGGAATGGCAATCCGACGTATTTGGATTTGGTCTGATGGTCCACCAATACCAATATGGAGCATGGAAAAGCGTGAGGGAGGAATGGGATACGGTTTTTTCTAAAGCGGACGTTTCCGTGACCACCAAGATCCGCTTGGTAAGAGCCGGCATGATCAGTTCATCCCTGGACGCCGAAAAATGATGATGGCGATCATGTATGTTTTCTTCGTTGTCGTTCTTCTTTGGATCCAATTCAAGCTGATGAAAAAGACGGCGCAAACGAAGGATTATGTAACGGTGGGGCTCATCTTATCGATGTCGGTCATAGTCGGCGTATGCTTGACGATGGGCATTCCGCTCATGAGTCCCACGATGATGCTGGAAAAGTGGCTCTCGGCGTGGGTGAAATGATGGATCGGAGAAAGGGATTCGCGGATGAAAAGTTCTGGACAAAACAACGTTATCTCGAATACGGAGCTTTGGACGCTCATGTTCGTATTCATGACAGCAAGCTCGATGTCGTTGCCCGTCGGGTACACCAAGGGGCATGATTCTTGGATCTCCGCCGTAATCGGCACCCTTGGCGGACTCTGTATCGGCTGGGTCTATGCGATGCTTTGCAGAGCATACCCGCAAAAGTCGGTTGTCCAAATCGCCCAGACCCTGCTTGGAGCTTGGACGGGGAAAGCAGTCGGGCTCTTATACACCTGTTACGGCTTCCAGCTAGGGGCTTACGTTTTGCGCAATTTCGAAGATCTTACTTCGACCGTGCTATTGCCTCGAACCCCAGGCGTCGTCATCAGCGTGATCATGATCTCGATTTCGGCATGGGCCGCTTATCAAGGGATTGAAGTCATTTGCAGATGCGCGCTCATCTTAATGCTCTTCGTCGTCTTGCAGAGCATTCTATTCACAGTATTATTGATGCCGGATATGATGCCCGGCAATTTGTTTCCCGTATTGGAAGCGGGCTGGCGGTCCGTCTTCGATGGAGCCGCGCAAATCGCGACGTTCCCTCTGGGAGAGACGGTGCTGTTCGTCATGATCATCCCTTTCGTGAACAGAGCAGCAAGAGTAAAAAAAACCGTCCTCTCCGCCATCGGAATGTCCGGCGTCTTCCTGATCGTAAGCCATTTCATCAATATCATGGTATTGGGCGAGCTCGCGAGCAAACAAATACTCCCAGCGTATACGAGCTCGATGTACATCTCCGTAGGGGACTTTTTCGAACGAATCGAGCCGATCGTATTTACCGTTTGGGTGTTCGGCGAATTCACGAAGCTGACCGTCTGTCTGTTTGCGGCCTCTTTAGCTCTGGCGCAGACGGTTGGGAGCCGGAATTACCGGATTTACATCGTGCCCCTCGGGCTCGCTCTGTTAGAGCTGTCTATGTTTCTTCATCCGAATCAACTGGACGTGATCGCGTTTCAAAAGCATATATGGCCATGGCTTTCGGCGCCTTTCCAATTGTTGATTCCTTTGGTTCTGCTGCTTTGCTCGCTATTCAGACGGAGGATCGATTAGTTCCCGGCTCTAGGCTTGGCAGGATCGCAAACGGGACGAGGCACGCCTTGGGCGGCTTGAGAAAGCTTTTGTAAATAGTAGCATTCTTCCCGGTACATATGATCGGGGATCAGCAGTGATAACGTGCTCAGCAATTCTTTGCCCTCGGTGAGCTCCTCCACTTCGGACAGAAATTTCATGAAGATGAGCATAACGGCATTCGCGTCTTGATTGAATCGGCGCAATGCAGGGAAATCCGTCAATTCGGTTCGCATATAACCCGCAAGCTCGATCGCTTTGAGATAGAAGGCTTCGAAGTCGCGTTCGAATGCATCGCTCCTGTTTTTCCAAGCCTTCTCTACCAGATCGAATTGGCACGACAAGATGCCCGCGTGGCCGATCGCGTCATGAAGCCATAATAAATGCTGGTGAAGCGCCGGTCCCGGAGGAGGCAGCTGGCTGCGCGTCAGCGCCGCAAATACGCGCATCGCTTCGTCGAGCTCGTTGACATTGTGATTCAAAAACGTAGGAGCCAGCGAAATGACGATCGTTCCCGTTAGCGACCGCTTCAGCAAATGAAGCTTATACGCGCGAAATTGCACGTTCAACGGATTCGCCATATTAAGCAAGGCAGCAATGCCCGCGCGATCCAGGTTCTGCCTTGCCGAATTCAACAAGCTATCGTAGGCCTGAACGAACTGCTGTGCTCTGGTTATTTCCGCTGCCTCTCCCGGAGCCAGCGCATCCCGGATAAATCTCGCATGATCCCCTAGCACTTGCAGCCAAAATCGGAGCTCATAGAGCGCGCCGTTCTCAAAGTCCATTTCCTCAGCTCCCTTATCAGAAGACCTTCGTTCCTTTATCACCCTATGTGAAATCGCCTGATCCGATGCCTAGCTAGTAGTAACAGAATAGCGCTGCTTAAATATTTGTAATACTGAATATAATTCGCTAATAGTAATTTTTCCATTGACAGGACAAAGCGTTTCGTTTTAAATTACTTATATAAAATTTATTTCTTTATTACTAATATTTTATGGGGGGAGAGAAAACGAATGTCAAAGACTGCAGTTATATCGACCATGATGCGTGTGGTGATGGGAATCATATTCGTGTTCCACGGAATAGACAAGTTTAAAATGGGGCTGAGTAATGTTGAAGCATTTTTTGGCTCGATCGGCGTCCCCGGATTTTTGGCTTACGTCGTTGCGGTGCTTGAGTTAGCGGGCGGGATCATGCTGATTGCGGGCTTGTTCACTCGCTATGTATCGGGTTTGTTTGTCGTCATGCTCCTCGGCGCTATTGCCACGACGAAGCTGTCGGCCGGACTTCTTGGTAACGGTCAAATGGCCGGATATGAGCTGGATCTCGGATTTATTTTGGTGACGTTGTATTTGGTTGTTGCCGATAAGACTCCGCTTTCCATCGATCGTATGATGATGAATAAACGCAGTGCGTAAAGGAAGGTGGATCCACAATGCAACCGATGTATCCATACGACATTCACATGCCGCTCAACCTGGAGCCGGGAAAGAAATATCCGACCATCTTTACCTTGCACGGCAAAGGCTCGAATGAACGAAATATGTTCGGTTTAGCCGCTCCGCTGTCTGAGGATTTCATTGTCATCGGCATTCGCGGCAATTTGCCGCTCGGCGCCGGTTACCAGTATTACGAGCTGAAAAGTCTAGGCAATCCCATACGGGAGATCTTTGACGACGCGGTCAAGCAGCTCGAAGGATTCATTCATTATGCAACGGAGAAGTATCCGATTGATCCTGGCAAACGGTATTTGCTCGGGTTTAGCCAAGGCGCAATTCTATCCATGACGCTTGCGCTGGTGATGGGGGAGCAGCTGAAGGGAATCGTTGCGTTAAATGGATATATTCCTGACTTCGTGAAGTCGGAGTATCCAATTCGAAGCGTGAAGGATGTTTCCGTATTTATTTCACATGGTGAATATGATTCGGTATTTCCTGTTCGTATCGGCCATGAGACGGCGGAATATTTGAAGGACCATACGAACCGCCTGGAATTTAAACTTTACCCGACTGACCATGGTGTATCGGAAGAGAATCAGCGGGATTTTGTTAACTGGCTTAAGAAGGATGCCGGGTTAAGTACATGAATGAGAGCTATGAAGCAGAAGCCCGCCGGTAATAGGCGGGCCTCTTTGTTTATGGCATGAATCTCTTGCCGGACGAGTAGCCGAAGAAGTTGTGATCGTTTTGTTTTCGGGTCATAATAGAACGTGTACGGGTGGGGGTATGGATGGAGGGATCGCGTGAACATTTACGATGATGACTTAAAGAAGCGCATGCGGCGGCTGGAAGGTCAGGTCCGGGGCGTGCTTAATATGATGGAAGAAGAGAAGCATTGCAAAGACGTGGTGGCGCAAATATCCGCCGTTCGCAGCGCCGCGGATAAAGCGATTGCGTACATTGTGGCGAAGAACTTGGAGCAATGCCTGCGTGAGGAACAACAATCAGGCGGCGATACGAGCGAGCTGGTTGCCGAGGCGGTGCGATTGCTGATTAAGAGCAAGTAGGCGTGTTTACGATCAAAGGGGAGTGATCGATTGTTTCTGCGAAGGCTTGAGCTTATGAATCCGGAAGGATCGACGGATTATCCGTTCAGCGTTCCGGCGCTGCAGCAGATGAAATCACTGGCATTTGAGACGAACGTGACGTTCTTCGTCGGGGAAAACGGCTCGGGGAAATCGACGCTGCTGGAGGCAATCGCGTATCAGTGCGGGTTTAATACGGCGGGCGGCGGCCGGAATAATGCGTATGACGTCGATGCGTCGCATTCCGGCTTGGGCGAATACATCCGGCTCTCGTGGATGCCGAAGATTACGAACGGCTTCTTTATGCGGGCGGAAACGTTCTACCACTTTGCCTCGCATTTGGACACGATGCCGGGGAGCCTGCAATACTACGGCGGGCGCTCCTTGCATAAGCAATCGCACGGGGAAGCGTTTCTTTCCCTGTTTAACAACCGTTTCGGCAAACGAGCGATCTACCTGCTGGACGAGCCTGAGGCGGCGCTGTCGCCTGCGCGGCAGTTAGCCCTTCTGCGGATCATCAAGGACCTGGAGCATGAAGCGCAATTTATCATTGCTACGCATTCTCCGATCTTGCTTGGGTATCCCGATGCGCGGATTTTGAATTTCGACGAGCAGCCGGTGGAGGAGATCCGTTACGAGGATACGCTGCATTATATTGTGACGAGACGATTTCTGGAGAACAGGGAGAAGGTTTTGGATGAACTGTTCCATGATGAAGGATAGGAAAGCCGGGTTGTTCAGGCGGAAATCTGAGCGGGCTCGGCTTTTTTTTGCGGGTGGCAGCAAACAAGTAAATGAAACGTAAGAAATCGAGATCAAACGTAAAAATAGGTGTGCCTCGCGCAATTGACACCCTTGTGGCCGCGTGCTACTTTTAGGGCGATATTCGAAACTTCTATGGGATGGGGAAAGTAGATGAAGCTTAGAAGCGAGGCCTGGTTCGACCATCCGTCGGCAGAAACGCGGTTTCAGCACCGTTCGGCGATGCGGTCGAACGGCCATGTCCCGGACTCTTTCGTGGGCAAGCCCGTGATCGGCATCTTTAATTCTTGGAATGATCTAAACAGCTGCAACATGCCTCATAAGGAATTGGTCGAATACGTAAAGCGGGGCATCCTGCTGGCCGGAGGCTACCCGCTTGAAATGCACACGATCACGACGCCGTCGGATTTCATGAAGCCGTCCGACCTGCCTTATCGCAATTTAATGGCGATGGATGTAGAAGAGCAAATTCGATCACTGCCGCTCGACGGCGTTGTCTTGCTCTGCGAATGCGATAAAACGACGCCGGCGCAGCTCATGGGAGCCGCCAGCAGCAGGCTGCCGGCGCTGATGCTTGCGGCGGGCCACCGCGCCTCCGGAAGCTTCCGCGGCAAACCGGTCCATTACGGCACAGATTTGTGGACCTACATGGATGAGTATGCAGCCGGCAAGTTAAGCGATGAGGATGTCCGGGAGCTGGAGCAGTGCATGTCCTGCTCGCGCGGCGGCTGTCCGGTCATGGGCACGGCTTCGACGATGAAGAGCTTGGCCGAGATGCTCGGCGTTATGCTCCCTGGCACATCGACCATCCCGGCTTCGCATTCCTCGCGGAAGATCGCGGCGGAGGAAACGGGCAAGCGTATCGTCGAAATGGTGCGCGAAGGCCTGACGGTAGACAAGCTGCTGACCGAGCGTGCCTTCGACAATGCGATCCGGCTGCTCGCGGCGCTCGGCGGTTCGACGAACGCGGTCATTCATTTGACCGCGATTGCCGGGCGGCTAGGCATTCGCATCCCGCTGGAGCGGTACGCGGAGCTGTCGAAGGGCGTGCCGCTGCTCGTCGATCTGCAGCCGAGCGGCCGCTACGGCATGGACGACTTCTTCGATGCGGGCGGGCTTCCCGCGGTCATCCGCGAGCTGCTGCCTTGGCTGCACGGCGAAAGCTTGACGGCGCTTGGCACGACCATTCAAGAAGCCTACGCCAAGTCGCCGCGTCACACCGATGTCATCGTATCGCCGGAGCGGCCGGTATCGGCGGTGTCGGGCATCGCGGTGCTGAAGGGGAACCTCGCGCCGGACGGCGCGGTATTGAAGCTGTCGGCGTCGAAGCTTCGGGATCGGCACCGCGGCAGGGCGCTCGTATTCGACGATTACGAGCTCATGTTAGACCAGCTGGCGGACGAGTCGTTGGACGTCGATGCCGATACGGTCTTGATCCTTCGCAATTGCGGCCCGATCGGAGCGGGAATGCCGGAATGGGGAGCGATTCCGATTCCGCGAAAGCTGCTTCGCGAAGGCGTGCGCGACATGGTGCGGATCAGCGATGCGCGGATGAGCGGAACGAGCTATGGCACCGTTATTTTGCACGTATCGCCGGAAGCTGCCGCCGGCGGCCCGCTGGCGCTTGTTCATACCGGGGATTGGATCGAAATCGAAATCGGGGAAGGCCGGCTGACGCTGGCGATCTCCGATGAAGAGCTCACGGAGAGGAAGAAGGCTTGGAAGCCTGCGGACGCCAAGCATAAGAGAGGGTACCCTCGCTTATTTAACGATACGGTATTGCAGGCGCACGAGGGATGCGACCTGTCGTTCCTGCGGCCTGCCGATGATACGGAAGTCCGTTTCGTGCCGCCGGTCGTGGGCAGAGGCTAGCGCATGACGCATGAATGAATAACAATGCCCTTAATGGCTTCGCGAAGAAGCTATTAAGGGCATTTCAAAATGGAGGATATAAGCTAACCATGTATATCGGAGTTGACGGATCCCAAAATCAATGGGTTGCCGCGCTAGTTGACCGCGACCAAGGAAAGCCAACGATTCGATATGTTCAAGTCGCGCAGTTGGAAGAGCTATGGGCGGAATACGGCGCCGGCTGCCGGAAGCTGCTGATCGATATGCCGCTTGGGCTTAGCGGCGGCGGCAAACGCCGCCCCGACGAATTGGCGATGGAGTTTCTTGGCCCGGCCAATAAGAAGCGATGCTTCCATGCGCCCAGCTACGATGCGCTGGCGGAATGGCAGCGGCGGCAATCCGCGGATGTGAAGCTGACGCCTCAGGCGCTGTACGATGCCGTTAATGGCTTTAACGTTCGGGACACGGGGCTCAAGCTGACGCCGCCCGGCTATGCTCTGGTGCCGAGGATCGCGAATGTACGCGAGTTCGTACTTAGCCTGCCGGATCGGTCGATCGCCTTGGAGGCGCATCCCGAGCTATGTTTTATGGCATTATCGAATCGGGACAGCTTCTCGAGCAAGCATCGGCTGCCCGGCATCTTCGAACGGCTCGCGGTTATCCAAACGCGCTTCCCGAACTTCATCGAGTATGTTGCTTCGAATGGAAGTCTGGTCTGGAGCGGCGATATGTCCGCCAAGATCGACGATGTTCTCGATGCGACGGTCCTTGCGCTGACGGCACAACGAATCCATGAGAATCCCGATCGTTTAGTGCGGTTAACGAACGACCCTCCCATGGACGATCCGACCGGCATCCCGATCGAAATCGTCTATGCCAAGCTCTAGTAGACGGCTCCCGTCCAGCCGCTCAGCTTCGCGACCGCTTCCACATAGAAGTAATCGCCGTAAATGAGCGAGACGCCGATGTTCGTGTTCGCGGGCTTATGTCCGGTCCCTTCCAGCAAGATCGCTTCGTGCTCCGGCTGCTCCCAGGCTGCATAATGCTCGGTCAGCGACCGCGCGATCCGGGCGGCCCAGTCGGAATAATAGCCGCTTTCCTCCGCGGGAACCAGCTTGGCAAGCTCCAGCAGGCCTGATGCCGCAATCGCCGCAGCGGACGTATCTCTAGGCTCCGAACCGGCGTTTGGCGCGCGGAAATCCCATGGCGGGATGCCGTTCTCCGGCAAGGAGGCAAGGAAGAAATGGGCGACCCGCTTGGAAGCGTCCAAGTATTTCGCATCGCCGGTATATTTGTACGCATTGGCGAAGCCGTACAGCGCCCATGTCGTGCCGCGGCTCCACGCGGACGTCGGCGAGTAGCCTTGGCCGCCAAGCGCCTCGATGAACGCGCCGCTCTCCGGATCGAAGCTGACGATATGATTCACGGAGCCGTCAGGGCGAACGAAGTGCTGCAGCGCCGTATCGGCATGACGGACCGCGATATGCTTGAAGCGGGGATCGTCCGCCATCTCCGAGGCCCAGAACAGCAGCGACAGATTCATCATGCAGTCGATGATCGCCCAGCCGGTAAAATGATAGTTCCAGGCGCGGATGAAATTGCCGGCCGGATTGAAGCGCCCGGCCAAGAAGCTTGCGGCCTGAAGGCCGATTCGCAAGCCCTCCGGATCGCCGGTCAGCTTATGTTTAATGACGGCCGTGGACAGAAATTGGAAGCCGACGTCGTGATGAATTTCCTGGGTAGGCTTATTCAGATACTGGCTTAGCCGCGCATCCCAATTCCATGCCGCTTCCTTATAGTGCGTCTTGCCCGTCTGGGCGTACATGACCCACAGCAGGCCGGGCCAGAATCCGGACGTCCAGTAATCCGGCTCCCGATGCCGGTAAATGCCGTCGCTGCCCGCGGCTTCGGGACATTTGTCTCCGATCCGGACGATCATGCCGTCCACTTTCTTCTGCAGTCGTTCCATAATGGTAGTGAAATATAAAGCATCCATCACTCTCGTTCACCTCGGTTAAAAAGATATAAGCTTATTGTACTAGCGGGAAACCGAGTCCGATCTTGGCCCGTTGCGCGAAAATGTTGTTCTATTGCTATGTTGGAGGGGAGCGGAATGATGAGCGGCAAAGATGCATTCGAGAGCAGCGCGAGACCCTTCGCGTTCGATTACCGGCTGAGGTCGGACCGGCCTTTCGACGGCTACTACCACAGCCATCTAGCAGCCGAGCTGCTGTACGTGCACCGGGGCCGGGGGAAGGTCGTCGTTCGGGAGCGGACCTACGAGCTGAAGGCAGGTACGCTGTTCTTCTTCCAGCCCGATCAATTGCACCGGGTTCATGCGGAGATCGATGCCGAAGCGCCTTACGAGCGCACCATTCTGCATTTCATGCCGCCGGTGCTGGAGGAGCACCTTCGCGCGTTCCCCGAGCTGCACCGTTTCTTCATGCAGCTGTGGCAGGGGCGGCTTGTCCGTCAAGCGTTCGAGCTCGGTGAGCGAGGAGAGCTGCTGGAGCAGCTGCTTCGTTATTTTGCCGATCGGATCGGAGGGACCGCGGGTTGGCAATCGGAAGAAGGGACGCTGTTCTTTGCCCAGCTCGTCCAGCTCATTCGTACGATGGCGGAGCAGTCAGCCCCGGAAGGAGGGGCGGTACCGGGCGGAAGCGCCAGGCATTCCGAGCAAATCATGAAGTGGATAAACGCGCGCTACCAAGAAAAGTTTGATCTCGAAGAAATGGCGGGCGCGCTGCACCTGTCCAAGTTCCATCTCTCCCGCGTGTTCCGGTCCGAGACGGGTAGCAGCATTACCGAATACTTGATCGCCCGGCGCTTGAAGGAAGCCTGCCGGCTGCTTCGCGCGACCGCCCTTCCGATCGAGATGATCGGCATGGAGGTAGGCATCGGGAACGCCTCGTATTTCTCTCAGCTGTTCCGTAAACAGATCGGCGTCACTCCCCATGAGTACCGCATGCGAAAATAGTAAATGATGTAAAACCCGCCAAACCCAGGCCAGTGCCGGCACCCCGCCGATACTGGCTTTTTCTGCGTTTATTGAATTATCGATACGATCGTAGATTTTGAAGATTTACTTTCGTCCTGCCGAAAGCGAACATCAAACTACGAACAAGAAAGCGCGTTCATGGATGGCGAGCGCCTGATCAGGCAAGCAGCCAAGCAAATGGAGGGAATGAAGACATGAAACAAATGGATGATCTATATAAGCTTCGGTCAGGCGTCCGCAGCAAGCGGATTTCCAGCTATGACCGTTCAGGCGGGAATGACGATTCCGTGCCCGTGCCGCCGGGCACGAGGAAGGAACTGGCGCGGATCGAAGGGGCGGGCATTATCCGTCACATCTGGATGACCCACAGCTCGCCCGATCCGATGATCCGCCGCAATGCGGTCATCCGCATGTATTGGGATGGAGAGACCGAGCCAAGCGTGGAGTCCCCCCTTGGCGATTTCTTCGGCCAAGGCTGGGGCGAGCAGTACAATTTCACGTCGCTGCCGCTGGCCGCGGCGCCGAGAAAGGGCTACGCGCTGAACTGCTATTTCCCGATGCCGTTCGGCAATGGCGCGGTCATTGTCGTCGATAACGAATCCGACCAAGAGCTGGATTCGCTCTATTTCTATATCGACTACGAAGAACATGACGAAATCCCCGATGATGCCGGACGTTTCCACGCCCAGTGGAGGCGCGAGCTTACGGACGCGGATCCAGAGCAAGGAGAGAACGAGCATCTGGGGCTCGTGCCGCAGCGGCCAAACCAGAGCGATGAGCACAATTATGTATTCGCGGATATCGAGGGCAAAGGCCATTTTGTCGGGCTCCAGTATTACGTGGATAACCCGAGCACGATGTGGTACGGCGAAGGCGACGACATGTGGATGATCGACGGCGAGGCATGGCCGGGCTCCCTGCACGGCACGGGAACCGAGGATTTCTTCAACACGGCCTATTGCCCGGACGAACAGTATTTGCACCCGTATTTCGGCTATGCCAAAGTGCCGGATAAGATCGGCGGCTTTCTTGGACGCACGCACAGTTACCGGTTTCTGCTCGAGGACCCGATTTATTTTGACAAATCCTTGCGGGGCAGCATCGAGCACGGACATAACAACTGCCTGACGCTGGATATCGTGACGGTCGCGTACTGGTACCAGACCGAGCCGCACAAGCCGTTCGGGAAACTACCTGGCCGGGCAGAGCGGCAGAACAAACCGGCGATCACGCTGCATGACATTCACTACTGGAGGCAGGAATACCGCAAGGCGTTCGGCGGCTGCACGAAGCTGTGGGGAGACGAGTGGCGGACGCGCAAGCCGGGGGAGACCGGAGGCTAATAAGCGCCCCATAAACGAAGCTTATTTTTGACTTCCATTGCGCTATCTTGACTTTCTCGCTCCGATGTCAAAATCGGGCAAGCGGCGTAAAGAAGTTCGCGTATACAACGCGCCGCCGCCGTTCTATCTTGGAGTCGTACACATCCACAATCCCAATCAAGGAGGCAGGCGGACGATATGGCGAGATGGAAACAGATCATGCTTGTGCAGTTGGCGGCGACGGTAATGCTGGTGACGGCGTGCAGCAGCAACAGCAATGAGGGGAACAATGGCGGGTCAAGCACAGACGAGACAGGAAAATTCGATCCACCGATTACGGTAACGGCGATTCGGGACCAGCCATCGTCGATGGCGTTCAAAGAGGGCGAAGATTTCGAGAACAACAACTACACCAAGGCGTACTTGGAAGAGCTGGGCGTCAAAGTGAAGTACAACTGGATCGTGCCAGAGGACCAATTCGAAGCGAAGCTCAATATCGCGATCTCCTCCGGCGACCTGCCCGACGTGTTCAGAGTCAACGCCTCGCAGCTGAAACAGCTTGTCGATGCCGGCATGCTGGCCGATCTGACGGACGTTTACGAGAAATATGGCTCCGAGCTGACCAAAAAATCGATTGAGATGGGCCAACTCGCCAAAGCCTCCGCGACGTTCGACGGCAAATTAATGGCGCTTCCGCCGGATGAGGACTACGACGGCAGACTGAGCTTCCTCTGGGTGCGGACGGACTGGCTGAACAAGCTGAACCTGCAGCCGCCGAAGACGTTCCAGGAGCTCGAGAACGTCATGCGCGCGTTCAAAACGCAGGACCCGGACGGCAACGGCAAGGCCGACACGTACGGCATCGCGCTCACGAAGGATTTGTACGGCAACGGCGTCGGCGTTTCGTCCGGCGTGTTCAGCGCCTTCCATGCGTATCCGGGCATCTGGATCGAAGGTGCGGACGGCAAGCTCGTCAACGGCTCGATTCAGCCGGAAGTGAAAGCAGCGCTCGCGAAGCTGCAGGAATGGTACAAGGAAGGGCTCATTGACCGCGAATTCGGCGTCAAGGATAGCAACAAGGTCGGCGAAGACTTCACGGCCGGCAAAGTCGGCGTCAACTTCGGCGCGCTCTGGAATTCGCTCTGGCCGCTGCAGGACAGCGTGACGAACAACGCGCAAGCGGACTGGGGCGTATGGCCGCTCGTATCGGCGGACGGTCAGCCGGCGAAGAACAGCGTCAATATCGAATTCGACCGCTTCACGGTAGCAAACAAGAAGATGAAGAATCCGGAAGCGCTCATCCAGCTGTTTAACCTGGACAACGAGAAGCTGTTTAGCGGCAATGCGGACGCGACGAAATTCCACAGCGAAGTCGTTGGCGATAAAACGTACGAGCACTTCTTCGAGCGCGTCGTCATGGACGCAGGGTCGAACCCGGTCGGCGGCAACTTCGGGCACTACAAGAAGGTGACCGCCGCATTGGACGCGAACGATCCGGCGGGGCTCAATCCGGAGCAGAAGGGCTATTACGACAAAATCGTCTCCTTCAACGGCGGCGACCGCGCGGGCTGGGGAACGCTGCGCGTGTTCGGACATGACAGCTCGTACAAGGTGATCGAAGAAATGTATAAGGACAAAACGCAGAGCCTGGAGATCTCGAAGTTCTACGGCGCGCCAACGAAGACGATGGTCGAGAAGAAGGCGACGCTCGAGAAGATGCAGCTGGAGACGTTTACGAAGATCATTCTGGGCGCTTCGCTCGATACGTTCGATAAATTCGTCGAGGACTGGAAGAGCCTAGGCGGGGATCAGATGACGACGGAAGTCAACGACTGGTACGCGACAAACAAATAGGCCGGAGCTGCCTGCCGAGGCCCCAATAGATAAAGGAGAAGACAGGCAGGAACAACTGCCTTTCTTTTTCTTTATCGGCAGATTTTAAATCCTACAGACCGAGGTGAACCGCGATGCGAAGCAAACGGATCAAGGAAATGCCGCTGCATCTCATGCTGCTGCCGGGCGCGATTCTCGTCCTTATTTACTGCTACGGGCCGATGTTCGGGATCATTATGGCTTTTCAAAATTTCAAGCCGGCCTTTGGCTTCTTCCGTTCGGAGTGGGTCGGCTTCGGGAACTTTACGTATATCTCCGACCTGCCAAGCACCTTTCAGGTGCTGTACAACACCGTCTACATCGCCCTGATGAAGATCGTCGCCGGACTGGTAGTGCCGATTGGGATCGCGATCCTGCTGAACGAGATCGGCAAGACGTTCATCAAGCGGTCCATCCAGACGCTCATTTATTTGCCGCATTTTCTGTCCTGGATCATTCTCGGAGGCATTCTGATCGACGTGCTCTCGCCTTCCTCCGGAATCGTGAACCGCGTGCTCGAAGGAATCGGGCTGCCGTCGGTATATTTTCTCGGGGATAACCGCTGGTTTCCGTTTACGGTCGTCGTCACCGACCTGTGGAAGGAATTCGGCTTCGCCACGATCGTCTATTTGGCGGCGCTGACGTCCATCAATCCGAACCTGTACGAGGCGGCGATCGTCGACGGGGCGAACCGGTGGAAACAGACGTGGCATATTACGCTGCCGGGCATGATGCCGATCATCGTGCTCCTGACGACGCTGAGCTTGGGGAACATTTTGAACGCCGGCTTCGACCAGATCTTCAACATGTATTCCCCGCAAGTATTCGAGAGCGGTGATATTATCGACACGTTCGTGTACAGGCTCGGCTTGGTCGACGCGCAATTCGGACCGGCTACGGCGGTCGGGCTGTTCAAATCGATCGTGTCGCTGGCGTTCATCTCCGTATCTTACCTGCTGGCTTATCGTCTGGCCAACTATCGCATTTTCTAAAAGAAGGCGGTGCGTGACATGCGAGCTCAACTCGATAGCAGAAAAGTGTTTCAAACGGCTAATTATACGTTCTTAATCGGCATCTCCCTGCTCTGCATTCTCCCGTTCATTCATGTGCTGGCGATTTCGCTAAGCTCCAAAACGGCCGCGGCGGCCGGCTCCGTCCTGTTCTGGCCGGTAGGCTTCACCTTCAAATCGTACGACTACGTGCTGTCCAAGCCGGCTTTTGTGGACGCGCTCCTCATAACGCTGAAGCGGGTGGGGCTTGGCACGCTGATCAATATGTTCTTAACGATCTTAATCGCTTATCCGCTCGCGAAGGAAGTACGGGATTTCAAGTACCGGACGGCATATGCCTGGTATTTCGTGCTGACGATTCTGTTCAGCGGCGGGCTCATTCCGACGTACATGATCGTAAATAAAACGTATCTGATGGATACGATCTGGGCTTTGATTATTCCCGGTGCCGTGCCCGTGTTCAACGTCATTCTGCTGCTGAACTTCTTCCGCGGCCTGCCGCGCGAGCTTGAGGAAGCGTCGTTCGTGGACGGAGCGGGTCACTGGACCGTACTTTGGCGTATTTTGGTACCGCTTTCCGCGCCTGCGCTGGCGACGATCGTTCTGTTTACGATTGTTGGCCATTGGAATTCTTGGTTCGACGGCTTAATCTTCATGAACCGTCCGGAAAATTATCCGCTGCAAAGCTATTTGCAAACGGTAATCATCCAGCAGGATCTGCTTCGGGTAGCTTCTCAAAGCCTTGATTCGCTCGCCGAGGTATCGGAGCGAACGTCGAAGGCGGCTCAGATCTTCATGGGGGCGCTGCCGATTCTGCTCGTTTACCCGTTTCTGCAAAAGTATTTCATCAAAGGCATCGTCCTGGGCAGCGTGAAGGAATAACCGAGGGAGGAACGTGGAATGAAACGGCTGAGAAGCTCTCCGTATGATCCGATCTTTATTAAAATCATGCTTTCCTTCTTCGCCGTGGTCATTCCGATGTTCGCGATCGGGCTCGTACTGAACCTGAAGGGAGCGGCAAGCGTCCGGGAGGAAATCACGACGATGCTGCAAACGAAGGTCCGGTACGACATGAACACCTTGGAGGCGGAGCTCGACCGGATGATCGGTCTGCAGTACGAGATGGTCGTCGACAACGACCTGCTCTACTTGAGCGTCGCGGATCCCGTGCTGTCGGAGAACGAACGGCGGACCGCGATTCTGAACCTGCAGCGCAAGCTGCTGATGATCCGCAATTCGAGCAGCTTTATCCGCAGCGCTTCCGCATATATTCCGCTCATTCGCCGCACGATTTCGTCCGACAGGCTGGTCGATGATTTGGAAAGGAAGACGTTCGACGGCCTCGTCACGAGCGACCGGAGAAAGAGGGGCGAAATCGTTGAGTGGAACAACCGTCTGTTTATCGTCAAGCGGCAGCCCGACCTCGGCCAAGGCAGCGATCCGATCGCCCTGCTGTCGCTGGAGTTGAGCCGAAGCGCGATCGCATCGGAGCTGACGCGCTTCAGCGGCAACTATGACGGCGGCATGGTACTGCTTGGCAATTCGCTCGATTGGCGCATTGATCAAGGCGCGGGCGAGAAGCTTCCGGCCGCGCTCGAAGGAGCGTTCGAGCAGATGATGAAAGGCCGTGAAGGCTTGACGACCATTGAATTGGACGGTCAGCGGTTCATCGTCGCGCAACAGCAATCCGGCCGATTGGACGCAACGCTGCTGCAATTCATTCCGGAGGCCGAAGTGCTTGGGCCGCTGAAGCAGTATCGCATTTGGCTGTGGCTGCTGTCCTTGCTGTCGCTGGTGGTCATCCTGTTCTACTCCTTTTGGATGCACCGGCTGATCCACAAGCCGTTTAAAGCTATGATCGTCGCGTTCCGAATGCTGGAGCTCGGCAATTTGGGACTGGATATCAAGCACCGGAGCAACGACGAGTTCCGGTTTCTGTATGCGCAATTCAATAAGATGGTCAGGCGGCTCGAAGCGTCCATCCAGGACGTCTACGTGCATAAATACAGAGCGCAGAAGGCGGAGCTCAAACAGCTGCAATCCCAAATCAATCCGCACTTTCTGTACAACAGCTTCTTTACGCTAGGCAGAATGATCAAGCTGCAGGACTACGACAATTTGATGCCCTTCGCGAATCACTTGGGCGAATATTTCAGGTTTATTACCCGGGATACGAAAGAAGAAATTCCGCTGGAGGATGAAGCGAATTTCTCACGGTCCTTCGCGGAAATTCAAAATATACGCTTTCACAAACGGATTCAGGCCGAGTTCGGCCAGCTGCCGGAAGAGGCGAAAGGCGTAACCGTTCCGCGGCTCATCATACAGCCGATCATCGAGAACGCCTATAAGCACGGCGTCGAGAACAGGCCGGAGGGCGGCACGGTAACGATCGGCTTCCGGCTGGAGCGGGAGCAGGTAATCGTCAGCGTGGAGGATAACGGGCAGGAAATCGACGCAGTCGCCATTGCGAGGCTGGAGAAGGCGCTGAACGACCGGTCGGAAGGTTTGGAGAGCACCGGCATGATCAACGTTCATCGGCGCCTGCAATTGAAATACGGCGAGGAAGCCGGCCTTCGGCTGTCCGAGGGCGCCGGCGGGGGCCTTCGCGTCGACATTGTCATTCCGTACCAAAGGGGGCGGTTCGATGTTCAAAATCATGATTGTGGATGACGAGCCTTACATCGTAAGCGGTTTGCAGGATCTCTGCGAAGATATGCAGGAGTACGAGTTGGACGTTTTTTGCGCCTACTCCGCAACTGAGGCGGTCGCGCGGCTGCAATCGACGCGGGTGGACATTCTGCTTACCGATATTCAAATGCCCGGCATGAGCGGCCTGGAGCTTGCGCAGAAGGTGCGGGAGTGGTGGCCGAGGACGAAAATCATTTTTCTGACCGGCTACAACCAATTCGATTACGCCCAGTCCGCGCTGCGGAGCGAGGCCGTCGACTTCTTGCTTAAAACGGAGGACGAAGCCAAGATCGTCGCGGCAATCCGCCGGGCGATCCGCAAATGCAGCGAGGATTCGGAGGAGAGCCGTTTGATTGAGGGCGTTAAACAACGCCTCAGAGCGGCGATTCCGGTGCTGCAGAAGGATTTGCTCCTGCGGTTGGCTCAGGGAGAGACGTTATCGATGGAGAGCCGGGCGCAGAAGTTCGCGGAGCTCGGCATTCCGCTTGACGCCGCCGCCGACTGTCTGCTTGCCATCGGCAGAGTGGATGAGTGGAAGCATGCGGCTGGTCCCTATGACCGGTCGCTGCTGTTGTACGGCATACAAAATATCGCCGAGGAGTTTCTATCGCCAGCCATACGGTTTCAGGCCGTGATCGGCGACGCCGGCGATTTCATCTGGTTCATGCAGCCTGGGGCAGCAGGGGATGCGGCGGATGAAAGCTGGAGCCGCTGCGTCTCCTTCGTGCACGGCACGATCGATGCGATTCAAAGCGCCTGCCGGTCGCTCTTGAAGCAACCGGTCTCCATCGCGGCCGGGAGCGCGCCGGCCCCCTGGCACAGCGTGGCCGCGAAGGTGCGAGAGTTCTCGCTGCTGCTGGCGGAGGGTCTTGGAACCGGCGGCGAAATGCTCGTGCTGGAGAATGCGGACGCCCGGGCGTCGCGCGAAGCCGCCGCAGAATCGGCGGAGCAGCTGCTGCTGTCGGGACCGGGCCAAGCGGAGATGATGGACCGGCTGCTGGATGGCGGCAAGCAAGAGGAATTCCGGAAGCTTGTGCTGGAAGCCTTCGCCGGGATCCCCTCGGGCCGGGGCGATCTGCGCAAGGAAACCTACTACGCCGTGGCGTTGAGGCTTTACGCGTATGTGAACCGGCTGCGGAGGAGAAGGGAAGGCGAGCTCCCGGCGCGCTTTGATCTGTTGTTCCACTATGAGCGCCATGCGGGCGAAGCCGCGGCGGTCTGGTATTTGCTCGACGCCGCGGCGGAGTTGTTCAGCCACCGCAGCGACGAACAGGAAGAGCGGACGAACGAGCTGGTGCTGCGGCTGCACGATTACATCGAGCAGCATCTGTCCGGGGACGTGTCCTTGACGAGACTGGGCGAGGTCGTTTCGCTCAATCCGAGCTACCTGTGCCGGCTGTATAAGCAAATTACCGGCAGCATTCTGACCGACTTCATTGCCGAAGCGAAGATCGGCAAAGCGAAGGAGCTGCTCGTAAAGAGCGGACAGCTGCGCATTACCGATATCAGCAAGGCCGTCGGCTTCGATTCGCCGGCCTATTTCTCGCGGTTTTTCAAGAAATATACCAAGATGACCCCGCAGGAGTACCGCGACCGGTATTAAGCCGAGCTGCGGGCTTTCTGTTCACTAAGATGGAGAGGGATAAGACCATGACTACAACTATCCAGCAGCATTCGCTCTTCCGATTCGAGGAGCGCGCATCGTTTGGCATCAGCGCTGTGAACCCGTTTCAGGAGGAGCGGGCGTTCCGGTTCGAAGGAAACGATCCGAAGCTGTATTTGGGCGACGGGTCGATTGTGCGGCATATAAGCGATTTTGCTTGGGTCGGCCGTGAAAGCAAGGACGGCGGGGAAGCCGTCGTGTTCCGGCTGCAAGACGAGCAGTTCGCGCTGCGCCTTACGTGGATCTATCGCGTGGAGGAGCATAAGGCCAGCTGGCGGCTCGAGCTTGTGAATGAAGGCGAGAGCGAAGTGGCTCTTCGCCATATCGACCTGTTTGACGCTGTGGCGGATGCGCCGGTCCGCCAATTTGAACAGCGCATCCGGCTAGATCTTGGAGAAGCGGACTGGATGGAGGAGAAGGACGTCAATCACGCCACCGGCTACCCGGTCAATATCGGCAATCGCCTCTTTCTTGGCGTCGATTGGCCCGTTGCGGACGTCCTGACGGATGGCGGCCGGATCACCTGCCGGCAGTATTGCGCCGATACGCTGGCGCCGGGGCAGACGTTCCGGAGCCGTACGGTCACGGTCGGCGCCTGCGAGGAGGGCCGCATGTCGGAGCGGTTCCTCGCGCATTTGAAGGATCTGCGCGGGAGGGAAACAAGACGGGCGAGCTTTTATTTCTCGTGGCTGACCCATTCCTGGGAAGGCATGACGGATCGGGAGCTGAAGGTGAATCTCGATTTCTTCGAGCGCGCCAAGTCCGCTTTCGGCATCCATTTCGATATTTACGCCGTCGATGCGGGCGTGATTGAAACGAACCATTACGGCTACGAACGATACCGGCTCATGCACGAGAAGCTGCTGCCGAACGGGCTGAAGCCGCACGCCGATCGGGTGAAGGACATGGGCATGGAATTCGGCATCTGGATCGGCCCGAACGAGTTCGGCGAGAAGGGAAGCCGCGTGGAGTAGCGGATCGAGGACGTAACCCGCATGGTGCGGGAGTGGAATGTGTCGCTCATCAAGCTGGATACCGCCGTGGCCCAGCTGCTTGGCGACGATCCGTACGAAAACGAGCACGCCATGCGGGGGCTCGAACGGCTGATCGCCGAGTGCCGCAAGATCAACCCGGCGCTTCTCGTCATTAATCATCGTGCCAGCTACTCGCCGTACATCCTGACGATTCTGGACTCCACGCTGTGGGAGGGCCGTGAAACTTATCCCGACGTTCACATGGTCAATCACGACAAGCCGCGGCTGTTCACCCGCTATGCCCAGCACGGCTTCGGCGAGCCGACCTACTTCGGCGTCTACAGCGAGCTGCTGGAAGATTGCGGCATTTGCATCAACGGCGATGTGGCGGGCTGGGCGGACGAGACGGTCATTCATGCGTTCGGCCGTTCGCTGATGCTGTCCCCGGAAGCGTACGGAACGCTGTTCCTGCTGAACGAAGCCGAGCTGACCGCGTTCGGCAGGCTGCTGCGTTTGGCGGATGAGTTCCGCGCATCGCGTACGCAGACGAAGTTCGATTCGTCATTAAATATGTACATTCATCGCCATGGCGCTTCGCGGGCGCTGCTTTGCATCATGAATGATTCATGGGATAAAGCGTGCAAAGAAATCGCGGTGGACGAGGTGTTAAACCCGGGGGCGAAGCGGGTCAAAGCGGTGATGCGCTATCCATGGCGGCTGGACGGCGAGCTGCCAAGCGCAATCGTAAGCAGCGGCGGCAAGCTGCGTGTCGAGCTGCATCCGTTCGGCGTGGCGCTCGTTGAGCTCGTGCCGGCGGAAAGCGATTGCGATGAAGGCTGCGAGGCCGTGCTTTCGACGCTTCTAGCTGACCGTATGTCCAGCGCGTCCATTTGCCTCGGCCGATTTGAGCGCGAGCTGCTGGATGCCGCGTCCGAAGGCGCCGCGGAACGGACCAAGTTCGCGCTGCGCAGCGACCCTGCGGAGGAACAGCTGCTGCAGCGCCTCGCACCGTCCGCGTATCCGGAAATTACCGCTGTCCGAGAAGCGTTCCGGGACAAAATCAAGAAGCTGCACGGCATCGCCGCCAATGCCTGGGACGGTGACGATCAAACCGCATGGGGCGATCCGTGGCACTGGAAGCATCTCGACAACATCTGGCGGATCGATCTGGGCGAACCGATCGATGCCTCCGGCATCGAAATTACCCTTTCGCAGCGTTCGCCGGGCGGCGTATTCGAGGAGGATGAGGGCAGGCGGCTTGCCGATCCAGTGCTCATCGAAGCTTCGGCTGACGGCTTATCGTGGGTACCATGTCACGCAGTCGTATTCCGCGAGCGCCAAGGCTTCCACAGATCCTTCACGTCCTTAATCGCCGGAGATTTCCCGGCGCTTGGCGCGAAGGTCCGTTATGTCCGGATGCATGTGAGCGGCGTGCTTGTCCAGAACATTTCAATAAAGGAACGCAAAAACGGGCAGCCGGTTGAGGCCGACCGTTCGCAATGGCGAGGCAACAATCTGTTAACGGCCCGCAAGCCGGTTCAGCTTTACGCGAATTCATTCACGATCGAGCAAGCGTACGACGGCTCCTATCTGGCTGTCGTCTGCCGGCTGCCCGAAGGCGTGAAGGTTCCGCTTATGCAGGAGGTTGCCGTCGCATGGTTATCGGTCGAAGGAGGCGAGGAGCTGCCTCTGATCGACGCCAGCCCGACCTTCCCGCTGCACGGCTGGGAATGGAATACGCTGCATGAAGGAAACGCTTGGGTACTGCGCATGCCGGTCCGCCCCGAGTGGCAGGGCAAGACGGCGGAGCTCAGGCTTGCCTGGTACGGACCTTCGTTCGGCAGCAAGATGCCCGCGCAAGACGCAGAACCGCAAGTAACAGGCTATATCGTCACGACAGCAAACGGCGAATGGATGGAGGGGTAATGCCATGGAAGATATGAGAGATTGGCAAGCCAAATGGATATGGCGGCAGGAGCTGCCGCATGCTCGCGATCACGAGCTCGTTTATTTCCGGCGCAGCTTCATGGTGAACGGGGAAGGCTGCAAGCTGACCGTGCATGTATCCGCCGACAGCCGATATCGGTTGTACCTGAATGGGGAGCCGGTATCGGTCGGCCCATGCAAGGGCGATGCCTATACACATTATTACGAAACGGTCGATCTCAGCGGCAAGCTGCTGCCGGGGCGGAACGTGCTCGCGGCGAAGGCGCTGCATTACGGGGGCACAAGCCCTTGGCGGATGGCGGAGCACGGTCCGGTATCGGTATGGCGCTCGGAAGCCGGCGGCTTTCTGCTGGAAGGAGCGGTTACGGCGGCCGGCGGCGAGCTGATCGAGCGGCTGGACACGGACAGCTCCTGGCGCTGCTTGAAGGACGAAGGCTACGGCTATGTGCCCGTACCGATGATCCAGTGGGCCGGCGGTCTGGAAAGCGTCGATGGCGAGAAGCAGCCGCAGGGCTGGGAAACGTCGGCGTACGATGACAGCCATTGGCCGGCCGCAGTTCCGTTCTATGATGTGCGCAATGATTGGGGCGAACTATCGGCATGGCCGTTGGAGCCGCGGCCGATTCCGCCCCTCTACGAGCGGACGAACGGCTTCCAAGGCATTACCTATCTGGAGGGCGCTGCGGAAGCGGCGCTCTCCTCCATGCTCGGACCGGCATCAGAATCAGCAACGCCGCAGGGGCTGGAGCTTCCGCCGAACAGCCGCATGGTCGTGGAGCTCGATGCGGGCCAGCTGACGACCGGTTACATCCGGCTCGAAATGACGGGAGGACAAGGAGCTGTGCTCCGGCTCTTGTGCTCGGAGTGCTACGAGCCGGAGAATTCAACGCGCGGCAAGCGGATTAAGGGCATCCGGAACCAAACCGAGGGCGGCAAGCTGATGGGCGAATATGATACCTATCGGGTTGCCGGGACAGGCAGCGGCGCGGAAGACCGGAAGCCGGAAGCCTACGAGCCGTTCTGGTTCCGCACCTTCCGGTTTATCCGGCTTGAAATCGAGACCGGGCTGCAAGAGCTCTCGTTAACAAGCATCCGTTACCGCGAAACGGGCTATCCGCTGGAGGTAGAGAGCGAATTCGATTGCTCCGATCCGCAATTCCGCGCCATGTGGACGATGGGCATCCGCACGCTTCAGCTGTGCATGCATGAAACGTACGAGGATTGCCCGTATTACGAGCAGCTTCAATATACGAAGGATACGCGCCTCATGATGCGCTACCAGTACGGCATCAGCGCCGATGACCGGATGGCTCGGCGCGCGCTGCATGACTTTCACAGCTCGCAGCTGCCGAGCGGCATGCTGCAGTGCCGTACGCCTTCCATGTACACGCATATCATACCGGCCTTCTCGTTCGATTGGATTTATATGCTGCAGGAGCATTTGGCTTACTTTGGCGATCTTCAGCTTGTCCGCCGGTATCGTCCGACCGTCATCGCGCTGCTGGATTGGTTCGAGCGCAAGCGGACGGCGGAAGGGCTTGTCGGCGGAATGCCGCCGCGGTACTGGACCCATTTCGATTGGGTGAACGAATGGCCGGGCGGAGCGCCGCCGCTGCCGAAGGATCAGCCGATGACGCTGCACAGTCTGATGTACGCAGCGGCCTTGAACGCCGCCGCCGATCTGATGCAGCATTCCGGCTGGGGCGAGCTTGCGGCCGAGTACCGGGACAAAGCAACGGACGTCAATGAGGCGGTTATCCGGGCCTGCTGGTCGGAGGAGAGACAGCTGTTCGAGGATGCGCCGAATAGCGGCAGCTTCAGCCAGCACCCGCAAGTATGGGCCGTCCTGTCCGGGTTGATCGAAGGGGACGAGGCCCGGCGGCTGCTCAGGCGGGCGCTTCGCGTTGAAAGCCTGCCCGTGATCTCGCTGCCGATGACGTACCAGCTGCTGCGAGCACTGGATATGACCGGTTTATACGACGAAATCGGGACGGCGTATTGGGAACGCTGGCGTAAATTCATCGGCTTGGAGCTCACGACCTTCCCCGAGGAAGACATCGTAGGGCCGCGAAGCGACTGCCATGGCTGGAGCGCGCTGCCGCTATCGGAGTTCTCGGCCCGTATTCTGGGGGTTTCGCCGGGAGCGCCGGGCTTCGAGAGAATCGTCGTTCGTCCGGTCCTCGGCAAGCTGACTTGGGCCAAAGGAAAAGTAGCGACGGTGAAGGGTCCGGTATCCGTCGAGTGGAGGCTGGAGGACGGTGAATTCGCCATTCGCGTGGAGGGGCCGAACGTTCCGATCGAGCTTGCGCTGCCAGACGGCACAACCCGGGCGTTCCTCGGAAAAGGCCAGTATTCATGCGGGATTTCGAAAACTTCCGATCATCTTCATTCGTAACTTTTCGATATGAACAGGAAGGAATCATCATATACACGTGGGTTCAAATGGTGTTGTATTGGAGGTGTAAAGCGCTTGCAAAAATAACTGCGACAGAAGGAAGGGGGAAACATAGGCATTGAGAACAGAGGCCATGTTGAAGGGATCGGCGAAGACCGCACCCGAGCGTAACAGCGGGACGACTAGACGGACATTGGCGGGGAAAGTCATCTTTCATCTCAAAAGAGACCGCCTGCTGTATCTCATGTTGATACCTGTGTTGGCGTATTACGTCATCTTCGTTTATAAGCCGATGGGCGGCTTAGTTATCGCGTTTCAGGACTATTCGTTGTTCAAAGGAATTAGGGGCAGCGAGTGGGTATGGTTTGAAAATTTTGAACGGTTTTTCCAAAGTCCGTATTTTTTCCGCAACTTAAAGAACACGATCATGATGAACTTGACCCAGACCCTGATTGCGTTTCCGGCTCCGATTATTTTGGCCTTGATGCTTAACGAGGTAAAAAGTTACGGCTATAAACGGATCATTCAAACGCTAACGTATTTGCCGTATTTCGTCTCAGTGGTCGTCGTGGCGGGGATCGTCACGAATTTTCTGGCTCCGACGAACGGTCTCATCAATATCATTCTCGATAAACTCGGATTCGAGAAGGTGTATTTTCTCACCTTGCCGGAAATGTTCCGACCGGTCTACATTTTGTCCTTCGACATCTGGCAGAACATCGGGATCGGCGCCATCATCTATATCGCGGCGCTGGCCGGCATCAATCCCGAACTGTACGAAGCGGCTTCCATTGACGGAGCGGGCCGCTGGAGAAAGATTTGGTCGATCAGCCTTCCGGGCATTTTGCCGACGGTGCTGGTGCTCCTGCTGCTGAATATCAGCAATTTCATAGAGGTCGGGCACGAAGCAATCATTCTTCTCTACCAGCCGGTGACTTACGAGACGGCGGATGTGTTCAGCACATATGCGTACAGAACGGGATTATCGCAAGGCAACTATGACTTAGGCGCAGCCGTCGGCTTGTTTACGAACACGGTCGGCTTCGTACTGGTCGTAATCGCGAACTGGATCAGCAGAAGATTCGCGGGTAACGGATTATGGTAGGTGATAAGGATGAATAGACAAAAGAAGCAAGATTGGTTTCCCGTTATCAACGCTATTTTGCTAGGCTTGCTTGCGATCTGCTGCCTGTATCCGTTCATTTACGTGCTGTCGGCTTCCTTCAGCTCGTCGGAAAGCGTGTCGGCAGGAAGAGTGTGGCTGTGGCCGGTCGAAGCGAACGTGGAATCTTATGTGAAAGTTTTTGAGCAAAAGCAAATCTGGATCTCTTACGGCAATACGATTTTCTACACCGTCGTAGGTACGTCGATCAATTTGCTGCTTACCGCCATGGGAGCCTATCCGCTGTCCAAGCGGAGACTCGCGGGCCGCAGCTTCTTCGGTTTCTTCATCGCCTTTACGATTCTGTTCGGGGCGGGGCTGATTCCTTCTTACTTGAACTATAGGGATCTCGGCCTCATGGACAGCCGGTGGGCGATTCTGCTTGGCGGTGCGGTATCGGCGATGAACCTGATTATCTTCAGGACGTTCCTGCAGGAAATTCCGGAGGAGCTTGAAGAATCGGCGAAGATTGACGGCGCGAACGACTGGACGATTCTGTGGAAGGTATTTCTGCCGCTGTCCCGGCCTGCCTTGGCGACCATCGGGTTGTTCTACGCGGTCGGACACTGGAACTCTTACTTTATGGCGATGATTCTCCTGCGCTCGGAGAGCAAAATACCGCTGCAGGTGTACTTGAATAAAATCATCGTGCAGCTCCAGGTTCCCGAGGAAATCAAGAAGACGATGGACGTCATGCCTTATTCGCCGGAAACGGTCATTTACGCCACGATCATGGTGGCGGTCATCCCGATTATTCTGGTTTATCCGATGATACAGAAGCATTTCGTCAAAGGCGTTATGATTGGATCGCTTAAAGGTTGAGCTGACAGAGTTTGACATCGTCAAACTCCCCGTCACAGGCTAGTATTCTCCGGGCTTTGCTCTTAGAATAGTAAATACAAATCAGGAGGGGTTTCATTGAAAACACGCAAATGGTTGACAATTCTTACCTGCACTGTTCTGCTTGCCGGTTTAGTAAGCGCTTGCTCAAAAGACAACAATACAACGAGCAATGAAGCGTCGAACAACGCAAACGAATCAAACGCGGCGAACACATCCCAAGCCGACGCAACGAATGCGGCAAACGCGCCGGCAGAAGAGACGCTTGCAGGCAGCCTGATTACGAAAGATCCGCTTCAATTGACGATCCATATGCATTACGGCAACCGCTGGGCATTTGACGACAACTGGTCCGTCTTCAAGGAAGCCGCGAAGCTGACGAACGTTTCCCTGCACGGTACGACGCCGACAACGGGTACGGACAGCTACGAGATGGCTAACCTTATGCTAGCTTCCGGCGAATTGCCGGACATTATTCATGGCTTCCATGATTGGATGAGGCAGCAAGGTCCGGAAGGCGTGCTGATCGACCTGAAGGATCTCATCGACCAATACGCGCCGAATATCAAGAAAATGATGGACGCGGATCCGGGCATCGAGAAATACGCCCTTGCTTCGGACGGCAAAATGTACTTTATTCCATCCGTCGTGCCGCAGGACAACATTGTCGCTAAAGGCTGGATGATCCGCCAGGACTGGCTGGATAAGCTGCAGCTGCCGGTACCGCAAACGTATCAAGACTATTACAACACGCTCAAGGCGTTTAAGGAAAAAGACCCGAACGGCAACGGCAAGGCCGACGAAGTGCCGTACATGAGCCGAAACACGAGCGGCGTACAAGATTTGCTGATCTTCTGGGACGCGGATTACGGCTGGAAGCTGCGCGACGGCAAAGTCGCATGGGGACCTTCCGAACAGCAGTTCAAAGACGCGTTAACAAATATTGCGAAGTGGTATAAGGAAGGCTTGATCGACAAAGAAATTTTCACCCGCGGCCCGCAAGCGAGAGAAGAGTTGTTCGGCGCGAACGTCGGCGGCTCGACGCACGACTTCATGCAAAGCTCGACGAAGTTCAACGAGACGCTCGCGGAGCAGGTGCCTGGCTTCAAAATGCAGCCGATTGCGCCTCCTGCGAACGTGAGCGGCCAGCACGTAGAGGAAACGAAAAACTCCACGTACCTGCTGCACGGCTGGGGAATCAGCTCGAAGAGCGAGCATCCGGTCGAAGCGATCAAATACTTCGATTTCTGGTACGGCAAAGAAGGCGAACAGCTTGCGAACTACGGCGTGAAGGACGAAACCTATACCGCCGATGCCAGCGGCAACATCGATCTGACGCCTAAGGTCAAGGAAGGCAACCTGCTTGAAAACTTGAACCTGGTAGGCGCGCAGCTCGAATACCCGCATACGGTCGATCCCACGTTCAGCCGGTTCCAAAACACGCCGATCGTCAATGAAGCATTCAAGATGTACACGGAAGGCAACTATCCAAGGGAGCAATTCCCGGTTCTGTCCTATTTGGAAGACGAGCAAAAACGGTACGACGAGATTCTCGGCGCTATTAATACGTACGTCAACGAAATGTTCCAAAAATGGGTCATGGGCAACCAGCCTGTAGACGACAAGACCTTCGACGCTTTCGTCGGCAAGATGAAAGAAATGGGGCTTGACGAGATGGTGCAAATTCAACAAGCGGCTTATGACCGATATGTAAAATAAAGCCACACGAAACCGGGAAGTCCGAGCCGAAACGGGGCGGACCTCCCGGTTATCGAGTTTTTTGTACGGCAAGCGTGGAAGCGTATACAGGATGAAAGGATGGCGATCAACATGCGAGTGCGTGGACTTTACTTGATTAAACTGGTGTTTTCTTGCCTGCTGATTGCTGTGTTCTGCGGCGGAGTCGCTTCGATTTATTACTATATCGAAAGCAATCAGCTCATGAACAAAGAGTTGAAGCAGCGGCATGAAGGCATGCTGGAGCAGGTGAGGGACAATATCGACTTCAAGCTGGAGAACGCCATCCAATCCTTGTTTACATTGAAATCGTCTTCCGAGCTGCTCAACTATTCGCGCAGCAACGGCGAGGACGGCTATGTCAATACGCAGGTGTATAACCGTCTGCGCGCCCATTTTGCCGTGTTCTCGCGCCTTGGCTATGAGATCGACGTCTTGAGGCGCGGCGCTCAAACGGTTATAACCCCGGAGTATACGGTCGGCGTCGACAAATATTTGGCGGAGCGCGGGCTCGACGCGAATGTCGTGCTGCAGAAGCTGTCCGCCATGACTAGCAGCCAGACGCTCAACGTTTACAACCTGCAGACATGGAAGACGGAATCGAAGACCTCAGGCGTGGATGAAGTGAATCTGGTCTTCACGCTGAAAGAAAATGGCGTGGTAAACGTCTATTACTTTATTTCCTTTAAAAATTCCACGCTGTTTCCGCAGGGCGGCAACGATTCCTACTCCTTGTCCATCGGAGATGAGGTGGTTGTCAGTAAAGGCGCTTCGGCCGCCGATTCGGTCTCGGCCGGAAACGGCGCTTATACGCTCGCTTCAAAGCGGCTTCCGAACTGGATCGTTTCCTATCTGCCGGAAGTTCCCGTTTCCTCCGCCGAGGCGAAGCAGCTGAAGATCAAGTCGGTCTTGGTCGCGCTCATCACGATTGTGGTCGGAGCGGTTTTCGCCGTCGCGATCGCTTACATGACGTATCGTCCCGTGCGGCGCACGCTGCGCCAGGTCATTGGCGATTCCTTAAACGAGCAGGCTTCGCTTGCGGAATCGCAGGACGAATTCGGCATGATCCGGAACATTACGAATACGATCCGCCGCAGCAACCAGGAGCTCAGCACGGAGCTGCACCGCTACCGCGAGCCGCTGCGCGGCAAGCTTTTGCGCGATTTGATTACCGGGGTGCTGTCCAAGGACGATGCGGCCAAACAGCTGCTCCAGATGAATATGAAGCATTTGCTGGATGTGCCCGTTTGCGTCGCGCTGCTGCACTTATCGGATGAATATGGCGGATTTATGATCGATCACCAAATTATCGAAGGGCTCGAAACGCTGATCGGCAACGAAACCGAAGCTGCGCCAGGCGCCGAATGGGTCAAAATCGACGCCAACCGTCAAGCGCTTCTGCTCTTTGATCCGGAGGACATCGATGTTCCGGCCATGCTGCAGCGGATTATACATGAGGTGCATCGTGCGTATCCGATCCGCATGACGGTTGCGCTAGGCAATCAAGCCGACAGCGTCGAGGATGCCGTGATGTCGTATCACTCGGCGCTGCGGGTCATGGAGCAGCTGATGCCGATGAACCGCAAGCACCTGCTGACGGAGCAGGATTTGGAGAAGGCGGGCGCAACGGGCTTTTATTACCCGTTGGATCTGGAGAAAAACCTGATTAACGCAGCCGTTTCCCGCAATGAGCACGAAGTACGGCATATTTTGCAAAGCTTGGTGGGCCGGTTCGATTTCGATCACATGGATCGCAGCTCGTTCCATCAATTCATGTATGCGATGCAGTCGACGGTTTACCGGATCGCCCAGCAGCTGAATTGCTCCATGGAGGAGCTGTTCCAGGAGGAATCGCCGATCAAGGGGCTGGAGCAGTGCCGCAGCAGCGAGCAATTGATCGAAGCGCTCATGCTCGTATTCGTTCAAATCTTCGAGGCTTCGGATCGGAAGAGCAAGTCGCTTGACCATCTGCTCACCGACAGCATGCTGCAATTCGTTCATACCCAGTACGTACGGGATATTTCATTGCAGGATTTGGCCCAGCATGTCAAGATGTCGCCGAACTATATCAGCTTTATGTTTAAAGCGAACGTCGGCCAGAACTTCAAGGACTACTTGAATTCCTACCGCGTTGCGCAAGCCAAGCTCCTTATGGAGGAAGGCGGCTGCACGGTGAACGATATCGCCGCGCGGGTCGGCTGCAATAATACCAATACCTTTATTCGGATATTCAAAAAAGAAGAGGGGCTATCGCCGGGGCAATTCATCGCCCGGAAATTCCGTCAAGCCGAATAAGCCGGGCGACGGCTTCTCGAGGGAGGGCGTATGAAGAAGCATTATACGGCATCTCCGGAAGATCAGGGGATGGATTCCGCCAAATTGGCGCGCGTATTCGACGAGATCGTAGGCGGGAAGTTTTGCGAAACGCATGGCGTATATGCGGTTCGGAATGGCGAGCCCGTTTTTGAAACTTACTTCTATCCCTATACGAGCGATACGCTTCATAATGTATTTTCGGTAACGAAGAGCTTAACCTCCGCATTAATCGGCATTGCAATCAAGGAGGGACTGCTTGAAGGCGTTCATCAGCGCGTGTTCGATTTCTTTCCCGAGCATGCGGGCTTTAATACGGATCCCCGGAAGAACGCGCTTACGATCGAGCACTTGCTGACGATGACCGGCGGCTTCGAGTGGGACGACGAAACCGATCTGAAGGCTTGCGTTTTGAGCGACAATTGGGCCGGCTACGTGCTTAGCAAACCGATGGCGGAAGAGCCGGGAACGGTCTACTGCTATAACACGGGCGGATCCTACCTGCTCACGGCCATTTTGGATAAGGTCGCGGGCATGCCGACGAGCCGGTTTGCCGACCGCTGCTTGTTCGGTCCGCTTGGCATTACCGACTACTCGTGGATCACCGATCCGCAAGGGATCTTGATCGGCGGCTTCGGCGCCAATTTGAAGCCATCCGACATGGTCAAGTTCGGCATGCTGTACTTGAACGAAGGCCAGTATCAGGGCAAGCGCATCGTTACGGAAGAGTGGGTACGGGCATCCACGAAAAAACGGACGGACAACGGCTACGGCTATCATTGGTGGGTGTTCGAGGAAGAGCGCAGATATGCCGCTTCCGGCTACGGCGGGCAGTATATCTACGTCGTGCTCGAAGCGAACCTTGTCGTCGCCGTCACGAACGGAGGCGGCTATGAGCTTCCGGTCGGCCTGTTTACGCAGGCGATCGTGTCGGACAGCCCGCTGCCTGCAAATCCCGAGGCGCTGGCGCTTCTAGAGATACGCGCATTGCAGGCTGAGCAAGCGCCTGTTATTACAACGCGGGAGCTTCCCGGCATGGCGAAGCGGATCTCCGGCCGGACGCTGCGATTTGAGCCAAGCCGAAGCGGCATCGAGACGGTGACGTTCGATTTCGATACGGGGCGCCCGATGGAAGCGGATATCGTTATCGGCATCGGCAGCGGCGTTCGGCGACATGCGTTCGGCTTGGATAACCGTTACCGGATCAGCTCCGTGCGGCCGAATATCGACATTCCGGCGGAGCAGATTGCCATGGTGCACGATTTTTCCACGCTTCTGCCGTGCATGCTGCCGACTTACACGGTCGGACGCAGAGGCAGCTGGCAGGACGAGACGACGTTCGTGCTGCATAACGAGGGCATCGAAACGGGCTTCCGTCAGCATATGACCTTTCGCTTCGACGGGGATGGGGATAGGGTCTCTGTAGAAATCGGCATTCCATCCTATGAGGATCTATATACAGTGGAAGCAAAATGGGAAGGGAGCGACAGCGAGTGACGTTGAAGATCGGGATAGTCGGTGCGAGGGGGTTGAGCGCGCTGCAAGGCTTCAAGAGCTTGCCGGACACGGAGGTCGTCGCCTTGTGCGATCTGGACGAAGCTTACTTGAAGGAGGCTGCCGAGGCGAATGGCATTCCGCGCACGTACCGCGTGTATGAAGATATGCTGGAATCGGACATCGACGCGGTCGTCGTCTCGACGCCGATGCAGCTGCATGTTCCGCAATCGATCCAGGCGCTGCTTGCCGGCAAGCACGTCCTAAGCGAGGTGACGGCGGGCGTGACGATGGATGAGCTGTGGTGGCTGAAGGAAACGGTAGAAGAGACCGGGCTCACCTACATGCTCGCGGAGAATTATTGCTATATTCCGCAAAATCAGATGATTTTGAATATGGCGAAGCAAGGGCTGTTCGGGGATATTTATTTTGGCGAAGGCGAATACATCCACGATATCCGCGAGCTGGCTTTTCGGTATAACCGGGATACCGAGGTGAGGGAGAACGCGAAGCCGACTTGGCGCAAATATTGGCAGCTCGGCAAGAGAGGCGCATATTATCCGACGCACAGCTTGGGCCCGGTCATGCAATGGTTTCAAGGGGACCGGATTCGTTCGGTGTCCTGTTACGGAACCGGCTGGAACACGGACCCGCGCTTTCGTCAGGAGGATACGACCATTACGATGCTCAAGATGGCGAGCGGCAAGCTGATCAAGCTTCGGCTGGACTGCATCTCCAAGCGTCCTCATAACATGACCTATTATTCGCTGCAAGGAACGAAGGGCTGCTACGAGGCGCCCCGCGGCTTCGGCGACGATCATAAAATTTGGATTGAAGGCCCCGAAGGCGAGCAGCCGGGCGAGAAAAGATGGCGGCCGCTGTCGGATTTCAGCGACTATATGCCTGAGCGTTACAGGAACATGACCGAGGAGCAGAAAAAAGCAGGACACTGGGGCAGCGACTTCTTCATCGCGCAGGACTTCGTCCGTGCGGTAAACGGGGAATGCAAGCCGGCGATCGACGTATATGACGCCTGCGAGTGGACGGCCGTTGCTTTGCTGTCCGAGCTTTCGGTCATGAACGGCGGCCGGGAGATGGAGATGCCTGATTTCCGCAACGCGGCGACCTATGCGGAGCAAATTATAAAACTATAGGAGGCTGACATGAAGCCGATCAAAATAAGCATTATCGGTGCGGGCAGCAGCACGTTCGCCATCGGGATGGTTCGGGACATCTGCCTGACGCCGAGCCTGGAAGGCAGCACCATTCATTTTATGGATATTAACCAGGAGCGGCTGGACAACGTTCATGCGCTGTGCACGAAATATGCGGAGGAGCGCGGCGTAAAGCTCGATCTGAAAAAGACGCTGGACCGGCGCGAATGCCTGGAAGGCGCGGACTTCGTCATCAACACGGCGCTAACGGCCGGCTACGGCCGCATGCGCGAGGGCTGGGAAATCGCCATGAAGCACGGCTATAAGCTTGGCGGCAGCTATCATATTTTGTACGATGAGGCATTCTGGATTAATTACTACCAATTGAAGTTCTTCGAATCGCTGACGGAAGATATCCTGGACATTTGCCCGGATGCTTGGCATTTGATGCTGGCGAATCCGGTTATTACGGGCGTCACCCATGTGATGCGCAAATATCCGCAAGCGAAGGTAGTCGGCCTGTGCCACGGCTATGTCGATACGTATAACGTTGCGAAGGCGCTTGGGCTTGAGAAAAAAGACATAACGTATCAGGTTACGGGGGTTAACCACCATCTGTGGCTGACGGACTTCTATTATAAAGGGGAGGACGCTTTCCCGCTGCTCGATAAGTGGATCGAGGAGAAATCGGAGGCGTTCTGGGCCGCCGGCGGCGAAAACTGGCCGTTCACGCCCAAGCGGATCGATCTGTACAAGAAGCACGGCGTGTTCGCGATCGGCGATACGGCGAGCTGGAGCAGCGCATCGTGGCCATGGTGGTACCATACCGACGAGGCGGAGGAGCGGCGTTGGAGCGAGAACCCGATGGGCGTGTGGAACCGGTTCTTCGACAATTTGAGCGACAGCATGGGGCAGTTGCAGCGTGCGATCGAGGATCCTAGCGTTAAGGTAACCGAGCTGTTCCCGCCGGTCTTGACCGATGAGCTCATGATTCCGCTCATTGAATCGATCGCTTGCGATATCCCGCGCGTGTTCGTCGTCAATACGCTGAACAGCGGCAATTACGTGCCGGGCATTCCGACCGACTTTCAGGTCGAAGTGTCGGCGCTGTGCAGCAAGCGGGGCATCCAGCCGATCTCGAACAAGGGGCTGCCGAAGCCGATTGTCGCCCATATTCTACGCGATCGGGTTGCGCCGATCGAGCTGGAGCTGGAAGCCTTCAATAAAGGAAGCCGCGACATGCTGCTGGAGCTGGTGCTGACGGACAAATGGTCGGGATCGGCCGCTCAGGCTAACGCGTTCTTGGATGAAATCCTGGCGCTGCCATATCACCGCGATATGGCCGAGCATTACAGGTAACTGTTGGAGAAGAGACGGAGCGTGTTTGCTCCGTCTCTTCTTGGGATATGGGGGATATGCTTTAAGAGCGGTAACAGTTGCCTCTCTTATGCTCGAATGGCCGGGATTTGCCCGATGTGAGGTAACAGTTGCCTCTCTTTCGGTCGATTAACCGGGATTTGCCCGATGTGAGGTAACAGTTGCCTCTCTTATGCTCGAATGGCCGGAATTTGCCCGATGTGAGGTAACAGGTACCTCTCTTTCGGTCGATTGACCGGAATTTGCCCGATGTGAGGTAACAGTTACCTCTCTTTCGGTCGATTGACCGGGATTTGCCCGATGTGAGGTAACAGTTACCTCTCTTTTGATCGATTAGCCGGAATTTGCCCGATGTGAGGTAACAGTTACCTCTCTAGCTTATTTCGAGTTTGGGAAAGAGAGTCTGTAGAGCGCCACATTCGCTAAAAAGTGAGTCTAGTGGTAGAAAGTAGAGTCCGCAGAGCGCTACATTCGCCAAAAGTGAGTTTAGTGGGAGAAAGAAGAGCCCGCAGAGCGCTACATTCTCCGAAAATATGTCTAGTGGGAGAAAGTAGAGTCCGTAGAGCGCTACATTCGCTAAAAAGTGAGTCTAGTGGGAGAAAGTAGAGTCCGTAGAGCGCTACATTCGCCAAAAGTGAGTCTAGTGGGAGAAAGTAGAGTCCGCAGAGTACTACATTCGCCAAAAGTGAGTTTAGTGGGAGAAAGTAGAGTCCGCAGAGCACTACATTCGCCGAAAGTGAGTTTAGTGGGAGAGAGAGGGGTTCTGGGAGCGCGCTAGATGCGCCTAAAGAGAGTCTAGTGGGAGGATAAACAAAGACGGAGCACCAGCTCCGTCTCTGCTAAACTACTTATTCAATCACGTTCCCGAACACATACAACTCGCTCGGTTCGATGCGGCTGGAGCCGGTGCGAACGATTTCCGGCAGCCGGGAGACGCGGGCGGCCAGTACGGACAGCGACGTCTCATTTAAATTGGCGAGGCCCGTATGGATCGTGTCGCCGAACGGGGCGAGCCAGCGCGAGTCGAGCCCATCCGGACCGAAATACGCGCCGAGCAGCGAGCCGGACGTCGCGCCGAAGCTGTCGGTGTCGTTGCCCTGCATCACTTGCTTGCAGATGCCGTCGCCGACGTTTTCGGCGTGCAGCAGCGTGTTGATTAACGTGCCGATCTCGAAATAAATGCGGCAGTGACTGTAATCGCCGTAGCTCTGGCGCATGCGCTCATAGGCTGCCAGCCAATCGTCCGTGCCGGCTGCGATGTCGCGGCAGTCGGCCGCTATCTCATAGAAGCGGCTGCGTTGCGGCACGAACTGCAGCGCCGTGTCGATGATGGCGAGCCGGTTATCGAGTACCTGCGCGGCGGCAATCGCCGCGGCGATGAACATCGTGGCATACACGCCGGTTTGGCGGTGCGTGAAGCTGGCGTCGCGCCAGGCGAGTTCGGCGGCCAGCGCCGGATTGCCGGGGCAAGCGTAGCCGTAGGCATCCGCACGGATCGCCGCGCCGCAAAGCTCGGAGCCGGGAGACAGCAAACTCGGCCATGCTTCCAGCTCGGTATGGTCAAACGGCTGCTTATCGTGCTCCAGATAGCTCATGCCGGAACGGATCAGCATCACGCGCTCCGGCCCGAAGGTCGTGCTGAGCGGCAGATGATTGAGCCATAGATCGCGGAGATTCCGTTTGGAAAACGCGGTGCCGAATTGCTCGATGGCAAGCATGCCGATAAGCGTGTAATTGACATCGTCATCCGGGGCAACGTGGCGAATCCGGTCCCGCGTCGTTTCGAACCAGCTCCAATGGCTCTTGCCGAGCGCGCGCAGCATCGGCTCGGAAACGTAATCGGCGAGCGGCCATTCACCGGCCTGCGTAAACGCTTCTTTCATCTCAGGCAGCGTGGGATTCACCTCAAGCGGCTTGCCCAGTATTGATCCACAAACGGAGGCAAGAAAGGCGGTTTCGACGCGACGGCGGCTATCGTCCGGGTCGATCTCGCGCAGCAGGCCGAGCGGCCGGTTCGGATCGCAGGCTGCTTTAATGTCCTCCCAAGTCTCAGGCTCGACGTATGGCCAGTCTTCGCGCATCGGCAAGTCGGCGATAGCTGCGGCAAAAGCCAGGTATGCGTCGTAGCTCTCGGGAAGCTGCTCCAGCCGCTCGAGATAGCCGGATGTGTTCCTCCCTTGCGTGAATTGTTCGCCGATCAGGGAGGCAAGCTGTTTTTTCATAAAAGGAAGCGAGGGAAACATGTCGGAATCACGTCCTTGTCGGTGATGGTATTTAGGCCGTTTCAGCCGCTCGCGTGTTGATGATGAAGCTCGTGCAGAATCGCTATGATTTCATTCGCAAAATGCTCCGCCGCTCCTTCCGCGAATGGCGACGTTTCGATTTCGTAGCCCCCAACCGCATATTGGTCGGCCGTCGGCAGATAGCCAAGCCAGCCGTTGGTGTATCCGCCGAACAGCGTGCAGGCGAAAGGGGAGGCTTCCCGAATCTGCTTGCCCGTAAAGGAAAAGGGCTCCACCGGCACGCCGGCAAGAACGATGCCCGAAACGGCGACAAAATGAGCCTCGATCGAGGCGCTGGTTTGGCCGTAGTAGTGCAGCGACTGCTGCCATATTTTATGGGAGCGCTTGACCTTGTACGTGGCGTCCCGGATTTCGTCTTCCGAGCCGCTTAGCTCGATCAGCTCCTGCATGCGGGACTGATGGGCCAAAAACTGCTGCTCCGCATCAACGGTCGGCATGAGCGGCTTCAGAGGGAGCTCGACGGTCCTCAAGGCGACGACCATTCGGCCGTTATCCGACGAAACACCGGGCTTGTTTGTCCATAGTCCCAGTGAGGCGCCGGATTCTACGACGCGGTCGAACTGCCAATTCGGCGTGACGGTTTCCAGCTGGAGCAGCGACTTAGCCGCTTCGCAGCCGAGAATCGTCCCCATCCGGTCGACGGCCGCGTAATCGCTTCTGAAACCTTCCGGTCCCGGCCCGATGTCGCCTGCCGCGCCTAGAAGGAACAGGCAATGCCCGCCGGACAGCTGCTCGACCACGCGCCGGGCAACGCCGGGGTAGTCCGGACTCTGCAGCTTGTTGTCCGGGCCGAGCGTCGTCGGATGGCAGGCGAAGTGCAGCAGGCTTGCCAGCAAGGTGCCGTCCTCGGCCTCGATCTTAACGGTGCCGACGGTGGGATCGGTCGCGCCAGCCGGGTCGTAGCCTGTAATGATGCGGCCGTTGTCCAGCTTCTGAATGCGGCGCTTGCCGATGCCGCATTCGCCGTAGCCCGCCGCAACGCGAACCGGAACGCGATGCTGCGCAGCTTCGGCGGCGCAGCGGACAACGGTCTCGAACAGACCGTCGATATAATCGAGAGTCGCATCATGATCCTTATACCAATTCGAATGGATAAACGGGCCTGCGTGCGTGTGGGAGGTTGATATCCTTACGCGGGAACGGTCGATGCCAAGCGCGGAAGCGATGCGTTCCCGAAGGCGATCCGCTTGCGGCATGGTTAAATAGCAAAGATCAAGATCGGCGATGCAGACGAGCTCTTCGCCTTCGGCAAGACAAAGAACGGTTGCCCATAGGTCGTAATGGACGCCATCGGGATAAACATGGGTTTGCGCGCCCCATCCCGCATGGGGAACGGTAAGCGGCGAGGTTATGACTGCACGGGCTGTACCGGCTTGAAGCATCAATACTCCCACCTTTATATTAATGTTCATTCATGTGAACCTTGTTCTATATACTGAATATAAAGTGGGAGTAAGAGGGTGTCAACCGTTCTCTTGCGTCGAATGCGGGTCTGGAGCGTAGCCCAGATCCCTAGAAATCGAGTCGGCGGTTTGCTTGACCCGCTCGCCGATTTGCTGAAGCTTGAACACCGGCAAATCCTTCGCGAGCGCCGTGATGCTCACCGAAGCGGCGACTTTGCCGGATGCATTGCAGATCGGAGCGCCGATGCAGCGGATGCCTTCCTCCATCTGCTCGTCTTCAACGGCATAGCCGAGCTTGCGCGCCATTCGGATATCTTCGAGCACTTCTTCGATCGTCCGGTAGCTCTTGCCGGTCAGCGGCTCCAGCTTGGATTCAACGGCGTTCGCAATTTCCTCGTCGCTCATGCCGATGGCAAGCGCCTTCCCGACGCCCGAGGCGTGCAGCGGCAGCGATTGTCCGATCGTCGTCGCGAAGCGGACGAAGCCGTCGCCTTCCGCTTTGTCGATATAGACCGGCTGATTGCCGACCAGCGTCGCTAGATGAGCGGTAAACGGCGTGCCTTGGACAAGGAGCTCCATATGTGGCCGGGCAACGGCGCGAATGTCCGTTTGACGGGCAAACGCCGCACCCAAATGAAGAACGGCCGGGCCTAAGCGAAACTTGCCCTCGGCGCATTTCTCAATAAGATGATGCTTCTCCAGCGTGCTCAGAATGACGAAGGTCGTCGATTTCGGAATTTGCAGCCGCTGATGCATTTCGGTAATGGATAATTCGCCGGTTTCGCTAATTTCGTTCAGTATCATGATCGCCTTTTCTAATGCCGGAACTGAGTAGTCTTTTTTAGTCGTCAAAGTGCGGATTCCCCGTTTCGTGTCTGTTATTTACCTAGATTATCATATCATTAACCCTTAATCTATCAGCATGGCGTACCTTGACACTCTCGATTATACCGCATTATATTCAGTATAGTGAATTTATTTTTATAATACTGAACGAAGAAGAGGTGCCAACACGATGAAAAATTATCCGGAAAGCCTGCGGCTGTATGAAGAAGCGAAGCTTTATTCGCCGGGCGGCGTGCACACGTCCATCCGCAATGTGGAGCCGCATCTGATTTTTACGCGCGCGGAAGGGGCCTACGTGTACGATGCGGACGGCAACCGTTATATCGATTACCAGGCGGCGTTCGGACCGTTCATACTCGGCCATAATCATCCTTATGTCAACGGCAAGGTTATCGAGGCTTTGGGCCGCACGGATCTATTCGGCGTCGGGACGACCGATCTGGAGATCGAACTGGCAAAAAAAATCACCAAGCACGTGCCATCCGCGGAGCAGGTGCTGTTCTGCAACTCCGGCTCGGAGGCAACCTACCATGCGATTCGGCTGTCGCGAGCCATTACCGGCGCCAAGAAGCTGATTAAATTCCAAGGCTGCTACCACGGCTGGCACGATTACGTCGCGCGCAATATGCTGAGCGCCTGGGACAAAATCGGCACCCGCGACCCGGGTTCCGCAGGCATGATGGATGAAGCGATCGACAATACGCTGATCTGCACATTCAACGACCTCGAAAACGTAGAAGAGACCTTCCGCCAAAATAAAGGCGAAATCGCCGCGCTCATCGTCGAGCCGATTCCGCACAATGTCGGCTGCATTCTTCCGCAGCCGGGATTCCTGGCCGGACTCCGTCAGTTATGCACCGATTATGGCGCTCTGCTTATTTTCGACGAGGTCATCACCGGCTTCCGGCATGACATCGGCGGCTTTCAAAAGGTGGCAGGCGTCACGCCGGATCTGACGACGATGGGCAAAGCGATGGCCAACGGCTTCCCGATTGCCGCCGTTGCCGGCAAAAAGCGATACATGCAGCGTTTTAATACGCAGCCGGGCGGCGACGTTTGGTTCGCGGGCACCTACAATGGCCATGCCGTCGGAACGGCCGCTTCGATCGCCACGATCGAGATGATGGAGAACGAGCCGGTTCACGAGCATGTCTTTCGGCTTGGCGACCGGATGCGCGGCGGTCTGCGCGAGATTCTTGACCGGCTCGGCATCGAAGCGTACGTCGCCGGCTTCGGATCGGTCTGGACGACGTACTTCATGGGCTTCGAGCCGAAGCATTACGCCGATCTTCAACATAACGACGCGGAGTTCTACGTCGCTTACCGGAAGAAGCTGATTGAGCGGGGCATCTTCAAAATGCCAATGAACATCAAGCGAAACTCCATCGGCTACAGCCATACGGAGCAAGACATCGACGACACGCTGGAAGCGATGGAAGCCGTGCTGAAGGATATGAAGAATAAGCACTAGAGGAGAGAGTTTGACATTCGTCAAACTCCCTATTACAGGAGGAGTCGGATATGCCAGCCAAAATCGCCATTATAGGCGCGGGAACGACGGTATTTTCGCTCAGCATGATTCGGGATTTGTGTTTAACGCCGAGTCTTGCGGGCAGCACGGTTCATTTTATGGACATCGATGAGGATCGCTTGAACAGCGCGCATGCGCTGTGCGAGCGCTTGGCCGCCGAAGCGGGCGCCGAGCTTACGCTTCTGAAGACGAAGAACCGCAGGGAAGCGCTTTTGGGGGCGGACTTTGTCATTCTGGCCGCGCTGGTCGGCGGCCACCAGCGGTTGAAGGACGGCTGGGCTATCGCCCGCAAACACGGCTACCGGTTTGGAGGAAGTCTGCACATCGTTCATGATGAAGGCTTCTGGATCAACTACTGCCAGCTGGAGCTAATGGAGGATGTGCTGAAGGATACGCTGGAGATTTGCCCGAATGCCTGGTTCATGCTCGTAGCGAATCCAGTCAGCGCCGGTGTCACCTATCTGAAGCGCAAATATTCGAAAGCTAACATCGCCGGCTTCTGCCACGGCTCCAATGGGGTGCGCTACATCGCCCGGAGGCTGGGTCTCGACCCGAATGAAATCGAATTCGAAGTGCCGGGCGTAAATCATTTTATATGGTTAACCGAGTTTAAACATAAAGGCGAAGATGCCTTTCCTGTGCTCGACCGCTGGATCGACGAACAATCGGAGGCGCATTTCCGCGAGTGCCGCGACTGTGATTCGATGGGGCCGAAGATGGTCGACCTGTACCGCAAGTTCGGCGCCTATCCGATCGGCGATACCGGCAATCCGGGCGGAGGCGCTTGGGGCCACTGGTACCATGCCGACGACGAAACGGAGCGCAAGTGGAAGGAGGACCCTGCTGAATGGTACGAAGGCTATTTCCGCCACGGCGAGGAAGAAGCGCGCAAAATCAAAAGCATCGCGGAGGATAAAACCCGCGCGGTTAGCGAAATGATTTCGATGACGCACTCGAAGGAACCGATGATTCCGTTCATCGAAGCGATTGTCTGCGATTCGCCGCGCACGATTATCTTGAACATCTTAAATGACGGCAACTTCGTGCCAGGCATTCCGCAGGACTTTCAGGTAGAGGTGCCATGCCGCGTCTCGGCGGCCGGCGTAGAGGGACTGCCGACCAAGGGACTTCCGCAGCCGCTGCTGTCCTTCGCGCTGAGGGATCGGGTCGCTCCGATCGAAATCGAGCTGGCGGCGTTCGAGAGCGGCAGCCGGGAGCTGCTGCTGCAACTGATTATGATGGACCCGTGGACGCGTTCTATCGAGCAGGCGAATGCGCTGCTTGACGATATTTTGTCGCTGCCTTATTTGTCCGGCATGAAGGAGCGTTTCGGTACGACGGCGAAGGTGTAGAGAGGCATAGCTTTTGCGAGGGGAGCTGAACAAACATGTTCAATGCGGAGCAATATACGTATCCTTCCATGCGGTACAGCACGTATGCTGGACGCGGCATGGTATCCACGTCCCAGCCGCTTGCGGCTCAGGCTGGGCTCGACATGCTGAAGCGTGGCGGCAACGCCATCGATGCGGCGGTTGCGGCGGCAGCCTGCTTGACCGTTGTCGAGCCGAACAACAACGGCATCGGCAGCGACACGTTCGCGCTCGTATGGAGCGGCGGCAGGCTGCACGGCTTGAACGCAAGCGGGCCCGCGCCCGCGGCGATTTCGATGGAAAAGCTGGCGGAGCGCGGCTTCAAGGAGATGCCTGCCCAAGGCGTCATCCCGGTGACGGTGCCGGGGGCGCCAGGCGCTTGGGCGGAATTGAGCCGGCGCTTCGGACGGCTCGCGCTGACGGAGGTGATGGCGCCGGCTGCCGCATACGCGGAAGAAGGCTTCAACGTGGCCACGCTGGCAGCGGAGGCATGGCGGTTTCACGTTGATATTTACGCCGCGTCTAAAGTACCGGAGGTGCGGACCTGGTTCGCGGCGTTTGCCGACGATAACGGCAAAGCCCCCCGGGCAGGCGAGCGGTTCCGGCTGCCCCATCATGCGGAAACGCTGCGGCGCATCGCCGAGAGCGGCGCGGCCGAGTTCTACGAAGGGATGTATGCGGAGAAGATCGACCGTTTCATGCGCGAACACGGCGGCTATCTCCGCAAAAGCGACCTGGAAGCGTTCCGGCCGGAATGGGTGGAGCCGATCAGCGTGAACTACCGCGGTTACGACGTGTGGGAGATTCCGCCGAACGGCCAAGGGCTTGTCGCGTTAATGGCATTAAATATCTTAAAAGGCTTTGAATTCGAGAGCCCGTACTCGGCAGACACGCTGCATAAACAGTTTGAAGCGATGAAGCTGGCTTACGCGGACGGGAAAGCCTATATTACCGATTCGCGGATGATGAAGGTCAAGGTCGAGGACCTGCTTTCCGACGCGTATGCGGATGAGCGCAGACGGCTTATTGGCAGAACAGCCCTGAAGCCGTTCGTCGGCAAGCCTTCCAAGGGCGGTACGGTATATGTGTGCACGGCGGATGACGAGGGGAACATGGTGTCGCTGATCCAAAGCAATTATATGGGCTTCGGCTCCGGCGTGGTCATCCCCGGAACCGGAATCAGCCTGCAGAACCGGGGCCATAACTTCTCGCTTGATCCGAAGCATGACAACTGTCTCATGCCGGGCAAAAGAACCTTCCATACGATCATTCCGTCGTTTCTCACCAAAGGCGGCGAGGCGATCGGACCGTTCGGCATGGTCGGAGGCTTCATGCAGCCGCAAGGCCACGTGCAAACGGTCATGAATACCGTCGACTTCGCCATGAATCCTCAGCAGGCGCTGGATGCGCCGCGCTGGCAGTGGATGGAGGAGCTTTCGTTTCAGATGGAGGGCAGCTTGCCCGAAGAGGTTTCCGGCGACCTAACCGGAAGAGGCCACCAGTTGACGACAGGCTGCCGTCCGAGCGGCTTGTTCGGAAGAGGGAATATCATCTGGCGGCTGCCGAACGGCGGAGGTTTTGCGGGCGCGAGCGATTTTCGCTCGGATGGTACGGTGGCGTGCCGGTAGCCTGCGCTGCAGCAGCAGCTGCGATATTTTGAAAGAGGAGCGGATTGAAAATGTCAGGAAACAGACTGTCAGGCAAGGTCGCCGTCATAACCGGCGCGGCATCCGGCATCGGCAGAGGTACGGCCGAGCGGTTCGCCGAGGAAGGCGCCAAGCTGGTGCTGGTGGATAACAACGAGGCAAGGCTGCTGGAAGCGGCGGAGCAATTGAAGGCCGGCGGCGCTTCCGTCGTGGCGGTTGCAGGCGACGTGTCGCTGTCGGAAACGGCGGACCGCGTCCTGGAGGCCGGCCGCGACGCATTCGGCGGCATCGATATCCTGTTCAACAATGCCGGCATCATGCCGGTCGTGTCCGTGCTCGACATGGCGGAAGAAACATGGGACAGCGTCATGGACGTCAACTTGAAAGCGATGTTCCTCCTCAGCAAGCGGGTTATCCCGGAGATGCTGAAGCGAGGCGGAGGTTCCATCATCAACACGTCATCCGTGATGTCCACGCTTACGGAGCCTAAATATGCCGGATACACGTCATCGAAGGCGGGCATTATCGGCCTCACGAAAGCGATCGCGGTCGAGTATGCGGAAGAAGGCGTCCGCTGCAACGCCATTTGTCCCGGCTGGGTCGATACGGAGTTGAACCAGAGGCTCGCCGTCGAGCTTGGGGGCATGGATAAGCTGTATCCGATCATCAAGCAGCAGCAGCCGACCGGCAAAATGGCCACCGTTCGCGAAATCGCGAACGTCGTGCTCTTCCTCGCTTCGGACGAGTCGACGGCCATTACGGGCGCCAGCATTTTTGCGGACGGAGCTACATCGGCATTTATTTAACTACAACATATGAGGTGCATAACATGAACGGATTTACCTATGACTTATCGACCGCCCCATTCGTAACCAAAGGAAAAAGCCGCTCCATTACGGCCGAGAATCCGACGGGCGCCAAAGGCGAGGGAGGCAAAGATTACAGCAATCTCGGACAGGGCCGCAAAGGCCGCCCTTGCATCCGGCTAAAAGCAGGTGAAACCGTCACGCTGGCGCAAATCGACGGTACGGGCGTCCTTCAGCATTTCTGGATCACGGTAACCGACAAGACGCAAGAGAAGGGATTTGCAGCGAGCTTCGTGCTGCGCGACCTGATCCTGCGCATCTATTGGGACGGGGAAGCGGAGCCTTCAGTCGAAGTGCCGCTGGGCGATTTCTTCTGCAATGGCTTTGCGACGCGCACGATCGTCAATTCGATGCCGATTTCCGTCAACCCGACGGGCGGCATGAACTGCTATTTTCCGATGCCGTTCCGCAAATCGGCTACCATAACCATTGAGAACCAGCATGCCTACGATATCGGCGCCTTCTTTTATACCTTTAACTATACGCTGATGGACGAGCTGCCGGAGAACACGGCTTATTTCCACGCGCAGTGGCGAAGGGAGCATGTGACCGAAATCGCGAAGGACTACACCATTCTGGACAATGTCAAAGGCACGGGCCAATACATCGGGACGTACTTGGCCTGGGCGGCCTTGGAGCGGAACTGGTGGGGCGAAGGCGAGCTGAAGTTTTATATGGACGGCGACGATGAGTGGCCGACGATTTGCGGCACCGGCACGGAGGATTACGTCGGCGGCGCTTGGTGCTTTGCCGGCGAGGACGGGCCGGAGTCGTATTCTACGCCGTTCCTTGGCTATAAGTTCTATAAGGAGACGGCGAAGATCGATCCATGGTACGGTCACAACGTGCCGATGCACGGCATGTACCGCTGGCACCTGCCGGATCCGATCCGTTTCGAATCCGACCTGAAAGTCACCGTCCAGCAGATCGGGCATGACCATCAAGGGCTGTTCGAGCGTTCGGACGATATTTCATCCGTGGCCTACTGGTACCAGATGGAGCCGCATGCGCCGTTCCCGGCCATGCTTCCGAAGGAGAAGAGATGGCCGCGTTAACCGATTAGCATACATGCAAGGACCTTGGGGCGGCGCTGCTGCTTCGAGGTCATTTTTTTTTTGTTTAGCGGCGTTAAATGTGACGTTCGGAGTCGTTCTATTATGATACTATGAGACTATAGAAGGAGGCTGGTAGTTTGAAAGTACCTCGGATTAGAATAAACGAAGAAGGACTGAATCGTTTTTTCGGTTATCTTGAAGCGCAAATTATGGGAATCGTTTGGGAACGCGGGGAAATTACGACGAAACAGGTTCAATCGCTTCTTAAAGAGGATGTTTCTTACAACGCGGTGATGACCGTTATGAATCGCCTTCATGAAAAAGGGCACTTGCAAAAAATAACGACCGGTTCCGGTCGAAACCGGTTAAGCAAATATAATTCGGTCCAAAGCAAGGACGAATTTCTGGAAGAGCAGACGAGGGCGATGACCGAAGATTTGCTGAACGAATACGGCGAGCTGGTGGTTAACCACTTTTTTGACGCGGTTCAAAAGGTTGATCCGAAGCTGCTCAGTCTGCTGGAAGCGAGACTTAGCGAGTGGAAGCGTGATCCTTTATGAGAATAAAAAATCAATTGACGTTTGGACTGGCTCTTCTGATTGGTGCTGTCGTATGGTTTCAAATCCTGTTGCTATGGCTTCAAGAATTTTTTGGCTATAACCCGCAATGGGGAATTCTGCATCACATTTTAGGAAAACCGACCCCATTCGATAAATTGGTTTTTCATGGACTCTTTTTTCTTACGGTGTATGGCGGCTTAAAGGCTCTTTGGTTTTTATTGGAGCAGTTCGTTTATGAGATTAAATGGAGTAGAAAAGTAAACATAAAAGTACATAAGCAATATACACAAAAGATGAATCAAAAGTTTGAGAACATAGGCTTTCGGATCATCGTTATCGAAGAGGAGTCTTTCGTGGCCATGACATGCGGCTTCATGATCCCGCGGATTATCTTATCCACAAAAGTAATCCGGCAATTTTCCGATCGGGAATTGGATACCGTCATCTGGCATGAATATTCGCATTGCCGAAATCGAGACCCGCTGCGTTCGCTCATTCTTCGGACTCTAGAGATGAGCTTGCCTTATTTTCCGATCCTTCGTCGGTTTTCTCACTACATCATGGTTTGGATGGAGCTATTAGCGGACCAAAACTCGATTCGGAAAATGAGAACATCCAGAGATTTGGCCGGTATTCTGCTTCAAAGCTCTCAATTGGCGAAAAAGCAATCCGTCGGCATTGGCTTCGCCGATGTTGCCATTAACTACCGTATTCAACAAGTGGTAGTTCCGGATCAAGAAATTAAAGTGCCTCTGTTTGAATATCACTCGATCATATTTTCGATCTCTTCGATTGTCTTATTGACTGCAGCTGTTTTTAGCAGTTGTTCATGAACCATGGGCTAAGCAATGCGGAGCGGCTTCTGCCGCTCCTTTTTGTTTTGTAAAAAATCATCCTTGCGGAGGAAAACCAAGCAAGAAAGAGAATAAAGAATAAATACTACGAATCGTAGGATTAAACCCCCGCGGAGATCTAAAGGGGGGGAATGTAAAATAAAATTTGAAACTACATTTTGTAGTTTTATATTTACTTCTCGCCTTCTATTTGATACGATCTGTATACAAAGCGTAAAACGTTCCATTCCTACAAGAAGCGACGCAAAAATACGCTAATATACATGGAGGCGAGAAGCGTCATATGAAAAAGAACATCATAAACGAAGTGTTTTTTCTTCGGGCGATCGCATGTCTGAGCATTGTGTTGTTACATTGCGTAACAAAAATTTATGAATCGGATGGCGGCTTTATCGATGCTTTAAGATTGATTCTCTCATTCGGTACGCCAGCGTTCATCATCATCTCCGAGATCGTCTTGGCCAACGCTTATCCGACGCAAACCCCAGAAGGATTTCTGAAGAAACGAATTCTTTATATCGCGGTCCCTTATCTCTGTTTTGTCCTGTTGTATTCTCTTCAAAGTACATTCTCGCTAAGCGGAGACGGGAATGAGGCATCGCTTGGTTTGAACTTGGCCAGCGGCTTGCTTCTAGGCGAAACACCCGCCTATTTTGTCATCATTATTTTTCAATTTTATTTGCTGCATATTTTATTTATCCGCCATGTGTTTAACCGCTTTAGACCTCTATGGATCGTAGTAACGGCCGGTGTCGTTAACGTTATGTATCTGGCATTCTTTAATCTAATCAGCCCGCCTAGTAACGAGATTGCGTTATTCATTTGGGAGAGATATTACAGGATTCCTTTCCTAGGCTGGATTTTCTATTTTGTCATTGCTTATTATTTAGGAAAAAATTATGCCGCATTTTTAAACCAACTCAATCGATTTAGATATTATATCTTTGCATTGGTCCCTCTAACAGGTTTTGTTTCCATTTATCTTCTTGAACAAAACATTATTCCCGTTTTATCTTCAAAACGCTTTGACCTGATCTTCTTTACGCTGAGCATGGCGTTCACGCTGATCATCTTAGCATCTAAGTTTAAAACGATTCCTGCATTTTTTGTGAAAATCAGCCAATATTCATTTGGAATCTATCTGCTGCACCCATTGGTGCTTTCAGTCGGTGAACGGGTTCTTGTGTTTGATAACAGTCTAGTAAGATTAGTCGTTTTCTTCGTATTTGCCCTTGCCGGATCGATGATTGCGATTTCGCTGCTAAACCGATTCACATGGGGAAGCTATATCATTGGACGAATCGGCATCGGATTATCCCGCAAAAACGCGGGCAATCCAAATTTGCGCTTGCCTAATCGCAGCTTACATGCTTCAGATTGATGACAAGCCCGCTGAGAACGCGGGCTTTTCTTTTTGGATTAAGCTGCCGTGCAGGATTTCGGTTCCGTCTAGCCAATTGTAAGAAGCATGTGTCCTCAACCACGAAAAGGAGCGAAGACGAATATGAAACTGCATTATTCAAGACCTGCCCGCGTATGGACGGAAGCGCTGCCGATCGGCAACGGCCGATTAGGCGCGATGATTTTTGGCGGCATTGAAAACGAACTGCTTCAGTTAAACGAAGATACGCTGTGGTCGGGACCCGGCGAAGGGTGGAACAACCCGGAGGCGCTTGCGGCGCTGCCGGAAGTCCGCCGCCTGCTTGCGGAGGAGCGGTATGTCGAGGCGGATCAGATGTGCAAGCGCATGATGGGGGCTTATACGCAATCGTATATGCCGCTCGGCCATCTGCAGCTGCAGTTCGATCATGGCAATATTGCGCGGGACTACCGCCGAGAACTGAGGATCGATGAAGCGCTGTCCACGGTAAGCTACCGCATCGGGGACGTGGCGTACGAGCGTGAGGTGTTTGCCTCGCATCCGGATCAAGTCATCGTCGTCAGGCTGGCATCGAGCCATCCGGGCAAGCTTGGCTTCCATGCCAAGCTGAGCAGTCCGCTTCGCCACCGCACGGGGCAAGACGGAGAAGAGCTGCTGATGACCGGAATGGCTCCCGAGTATGTCGCGCCAAGCTACCAGACTGTAGACGAGCCCATTCGTTACGGCAGCGAGGAGTCTACCAAGGCAATAAGGTTTGCCGGAAGGCTGGCGGCAGTCGTCCAGGGAGGCACCGCGGAAGCGGGCCATGACGGGCTGCGGGTGACCGGCGCGACGAGCGCCGTCTTGATCTTTAGCGCGGACACCGACTTCGGTCATGGCAAGAAGCCGCCTGAGTTGACGGCTGAGCGTATCCGGCAGGCGCTGAGCCGCCCATATGAAGAGCTTCGCACGCGGCATATCCAGGACTACCGGTCTCTGTTCGACCGGGTTCAGCTGCAATTAGGCGCTGATAAATCGCCGGTAAACGGGGAGGACCTTACGACCGACCGTCGGATCAAGCAATTCGGAGCCCGCGATTACGGGCTTGTGAAGCTGCTGTTCGACTACGGGCGATATTTGATGATTGCGGGATCGCGTCCGGGAACGCAGGCGACGAATTTGCAGGGCATCTGGAATCAGGAGACGAGGCCGCCGTGGAGCAGCAACTATACGATTAACATCAACACGGAAATGAATTATTGGCCGGCGGAGACATGCGCTTTGGCCGAGTGTCACGAGCCACTGCTGGACTTGATCGGGAAGCTGTCGGCGACCGGCCGGGAAACGGCGCGCGTCCATTACGGAGCCCGGGGCTGGACAGCCCATCATAATACCGACATTTGGGGACATACCGCGCCGGTCGGCGATTTCGGGCAAGGCGATGCCGTCTGGGCGCTTTGGCCGATGGGAGGGCCATGGCTCGCGCAGCATCTATGGGAGCATTACGCCTTCGGCAGAGACAAGGACTTCTTGCGGAATAAGGCTTATCCGATCATGAAAGAGTCGGCGCTGTTCTGTCTGGACTGGCTCATCGAGGATGAACAAGGCCGGCTGATCACGTCCCCTTCCACGTCGCCGGAGCATAAATTCGCGGCGGATGGCGGGTACTCCGGCGTGAGCGTGGCATCCACCATGGATCTGTCGATCATCTGGGACTTGTTCACGAACTGCATGGAGGCTGCGGAAGAATTGGGCGTGGATGCCGAGTGGAGCGCGGAGCTGGCGGAAGCGAAAGCGCGGCTGTTTCCGCTGCAGATCGGCAAGCACGGCCAGCTTCAGGAGTGGTACAAGGACTTCGAAGATGAGGACCAGTTCCACCGCCATGTTTCTCATTTATTCGGCGTATATCCGGGCCGCCAGCTGACGGAAGCGGACACGCCGGAGCTATTCGCGGCGGCTCGCCAATCCTTGGAACGCCGCGGGGATGGCGGAACCGGCTGGAGCCTCGGCTGGAAGATCGGCCTATGGGCACGCTTCGGCGACGGTAACCGGGCGCTTAGCTTCGTGAACAATTTGCTTCAGCTGGTCGATGAATATGAGCCGGACAACTATCACCGCGGCGGCGTGTACGCGAACCTGTTCGATGCCCATCCGCCGTTCCAAATCGACGGCAACTTTGCCGCTACGGCGGGCATCGCCGAGCTGCTGCTGCAATCCCATCAGGGCTATTTGCACCTGCTGCCGTCGCTGCCTGATGCGTGGCAGGAGGGGTCGGTGAAGGGGCTGCGCGCGCGCGGCGGCTTCGAGGTGGCTATCGACTGGCAGGCAGGCAAACTGAACAGGGCTGCCGTAAAGGCGCATGCCGGCGGCCATTGCACGATTCGTTCGGAGCGGCCGCTCACGATTACGGACGGGGACGGGAACCTCATTGACGCTGAGCGGCTGCCGGGCGGCATGTACCGATTCCCTGCCTCCTTGGGAGGAAGCTACGAGCTGACTTGAGGCGATTTTGCATCATGTAAACCAAATATCCGGCGCTTTCTCTGCATAGGTATGTATCAGAGGAGCGTGAAACTAGTGGACAAGAAAGTCAAACGGTACTTCCAATTGAAGCGGAAGCAGAAGGAGATCGAGCAGGAGATGGCGGAGCTGCGCGGGCATATTTTGAACCATTGCTCCGAGCAGAGCGTGTCCGAACTGGAAACCGAGAAATACCGGGTCAAGGTCATCCATCAGGAGCGGAAGGAATACGATGAGGGCAAGCTGTTCGAAGCGGTTCCCGATCTGGAGGTGTGGCGGCTGCTGTCCAAGCCGGACACGTCTAAGATCGCAGGTCTGGTGAAGCTGAATGTCCTGGATGAAGAGAAGCTGAAGGATACGTACGCAGTCAAAAATATAACTCTGCTTCAGGTCGATAAGAAGTAACGTGAGGCCATCGCTGCAACAAACATAAGCAGACGCCGGTAAATTGCCGATGTCTGCTTGTTTCATTGCGCCGTCTTATTTGCCTTTGCCCTGCTAGGATTGATACGATATATAGCGGCGTAAACGGGCGCATCCGCGCTTTGATTTCCCGCACGCCAAACTGTGGTAAATGAGATCGAGACCTACATTTCATCGAATGAAGATGGGAGAATCAATTATGAGTATCGCGACGTCATATTGGCTGCACAACGTGCGGCTCGAAACCGGATTTCGGCATGAGAACGGGCATGTGGCCCAAACTGAAACGGCGCTTGCAAATCTATTGATTGCGGATGGCCAAATCGAGGCTGTTTCCTTCGAAGCGATCCCGGCCGGCGATCAGCGTCCGAAGCGGGACGCGAAAGGCATGCTGCTGCTCCCGGCGTTCAGGGATGCGCATATTCATCTGGACAAGACGTATTACGGCGGTCCATGGCAGGCGGTGAAGCCGGCACGCAGCATTTTCGACCGGATCGAAGAGGAGAAAATGCTGCTTCCGAAGCTGCTGCCCGTCGCCGTAGACCGGGCGAAGCAAATTATCGAGCTGCTGCTGGGTCACGGCTCCACGCATCTCCGGGGCCATGTCAACATTGAGCCGACGAGCGGCCTTAGGGGACTCGAGGTCGCGCAGGAAGCGCTAGCGGCATATGTAGGCAAGCTAGGTTACGAGCTTGTGGCGTTTCCGCAGCATGGGCTGTTGCGTTCGGATTCGATCGGCCTGGTGAGACAAGCCATCGAAATGGGAGCGACGCATGTCGGCGGGCTGGACCCGACCTCCGTGGACGGCGACTTGGAGCGGTCGCTGCATGCGATGATGGAGCTGGCGGTCGAGACCGGAGCGGGCATCGATATGCACCTTCATGAGCAAGGCGAGGCCGGCTATGCAACGATGAACCGCCTTGCGGACATGACCATCGATGCCGGGTGGCAGGGCCGCGTGACGGTCAGTCACGCCTTCGGATTTGCCAGCGGTACGGCCGCCCAGTCGGAGCAGCTGGCGGAGCGTTTCGCGGAAGCGGGCATTTCCATTGCGTCCACGGTACCGATCGGCCGTTTGGTCATGCCGATTCCGATGCTGCACAGCAAAGGAGTCCGCGTCGAGCTGGGAACGGACAGCCTGACGGATCACTGGTCGCCGTTCGGCAACGGCGACAATCTGGAGAAGGCCGGCCGTCTGGCTGAGGCATACGGCATGTCGGACGAGTACTCCTTGTCCCGCGCGCTTCGGTTTATTACCGGCGGCGTGCTGCCGCTGAACGACCAAGGGCAGCGCGTTTGGCCGGCCGTCGGCGATGACGCATCGGCGGTGCTTGTGCAAGCAAGCTGCTCCGCCGAAGCGGTGGCCCGGAGAGCGCCGCGCATCGCTGCGCTGCATCGCGGGAATCCGGCATCGGGCAATCTATAGATATCGTACATTTTATTGCCTATCCGTTGCAGTTTACAGGAAATGAAATATTCTGGTATTATCTAACCAACTCATATTCAAAACGCGATGACGAGAAGAGTAAGGAACGACCGTTCTTTAACAGAGAGCTCCGGCAGCTGAGAAGGAGCAAAGAGCCAGTTCCCGAACCAAGCCTCTGAGCAGTTTGCCGGAACCGTAAAGGGGGATGGCAGGACGGGAGCTCCCGTTACAGAGCTAGAGTATAACCGCCTTGGCTGGGAAGCGGGCGTCGTACTTGAAGAGGTTAATATGGCGACATATTAATGAAGCTGGGGTGGCACCGCGAACGACTTCGTCCCCAAGACAACTTGTCTTGGGGGTGAAGTTTTTTTTGTTTTGCGCGGTTCTTGCCGCATCAACCATTCATTAGGAGGCGCCAGCCATGGAGAATGAACATTTTTTATCGAGGCTGATTATGGATGAGCTAGAACGGGGGCCGTTCGCGAGGCGCATGTGTACGCGGTTTCCGCCTGAGCCGAACGGCTATCTCCATATTGGGAGCGCGTATGCGATCCACACGAATTATACGACGGCTGAGCGGTTCGGCGGGAAGTTCCATTTGCGCTTCGACGATACGAACCCGCTCAAGGAAGATCTCGAGTACGTCCACGCGATCATCGAGGATATCAAATGGCTCGGTTACGATCCCGGCGGGCATATTTACTACGGCTCCGATTATTCGGATGCGATCTATAACGCGGCGGTTTCGCTCATCAAACGGGGAAAAGCGTATGTGTGCGAACTGACCCCCGATGAAATCAAGGATTACCGCGGGACCTTGACGGAGCCTGGCCGGAACAGCCCTTACCGGGATCGGTCCGTCGAAGAGAATCTGCGGGTATTCGAGGCCATGAAGAAGGGGAGCTATCCGACCTCCTCCAAAGTGCTCCGAGCCAAAATCGACATGGCTTCGCCTAACCTGAACCTGCGCGATCCCGTCCTATACCGGATCATCCATGCGGAGCATTACCGGACGGGAAATATTTGGTGCATTTACCCGATGTATGATTTTGCCCATCCGATCCAGGATGCGATTGAAGGCGTGACTTACTCCTTATGCTCTATCGAATTCAAGGATCATCGTCCGCTGTACGAATGGGTGTTCCAGGAGCTGGAGATACCGGAGCCGCCGCGGCAAAGGGAGTTCGGGCGTCTAAGCTTGACGGGCGTGGTGACGAGCAAGCGATTTCTCAGACAGATCGTCGAAGGCGGCTATGTGGACGGCTGGGACGATCCACGGCTGCCGACGCTGCGGGGACTTCGCAGAAGAGGCTATACACCGGCGAGCATACGCCGCTTTATCGAGGAGATTGGCAGCATCCGCACCCAGAGCACGGTTGATATCTCGCTGCTCGATCATAGCTTGAGACAGGAGCTGAAGGCATCGACGATCAGCGTGATGGCTGTGCTGAGACCGCTTAAGGTGGTCATCATGAATTATCCCGAGACGACTGCCGGGGAGCTGCTATCGATCGAAAATAACACGGAGAACGAGGGGCTGGGCCGCAGGGAGGTGCCCTTCTCGCGGACGATCTATATCGAGAAGGATGATTTTATGGAGGAGCCGGCGAAAGGGTTTCACCGGCTGGTTCCGGGCGGCGAAGTCAGGCTGAAGGGAGCGTATTTCATCCGCTGCGAGGAAGCGGTCAAAGACCAGGAGACCGGGGAGATCATCGAGCTTCGCTGCACGTACGATCCGCTTACGAAGAGCGGTTCGGGCTTTGCCGGCCGCAAGGTGAAGGGTACGATACATTGGGTGTCGGCGGCACATACGGTGAAGGCGGACGTGCATTTGTACGACAAACTGCTGAAGAGCGAGAGCGCGCCTTCCGGCGAGGACGGCAGCTGGGATGAAGCGGTCAATCCGGACTCGCTTGTGATCGTCAAGGACGCGCTGCTTGAGCCGTCTGCCCGGGATGCCCAACCGGAGGATAAGGTGCAATTCTTTCGCCATGGGTTCTTCTGCGTGGATAAGAAGCACAGCGGAAGAGAAGGCGGGCTCGTGTTTAACCGGATTGTGCCATTGAAGGATACATGGAATAAGCCGTCCTAAAAAAGATGCCTCATGAGCGGTTATTCGCCGCTTGTGAGGCATCCCTTGCAACAGGGCTATAACGCTTTTACCAATCCGCCGTCGACCATCAACGCTTGTCCGGTCATATAACTGTTCGCAGGCGATGCGAGGAAGGCGACATAACGGGCGAATTCCGCAGGGTCGCCGTAGCGGCCAACGCCGATTTCGCTCTCGGACCGGGCACGCTGCGCTTCATAGGCGATACCCGCCGCTGACGCATTGGCCTCGTCCAGCGAGCGGACGCGGTCGGTCGCGAACCGGCCGGGTGCTGCCGCATTAATGAAGATTTGCCGCGGAGCCAACTCGCTCGCAAGCGTCTTGATCAGCCCCTGCACGCCGAGCCGTAGCGAGTTGCTGAGCACAAGGCCGGGAATCGGCTGCTTGATCGAAGTCGAGGAGACGTAGACGATTCGGCCACCCTCGGCAGGGAAATGCGGCAGCGCGTGCCGGACAAGCCGAACGACGCTCATGACGTTCAGTTGGAACGCGGACTCCCACTGCTCGTCCGTAATCGTCGCGAACGTCCCGCCAGGTGGGCCGCCCGCGTTGCAAACCAGTCCGTCAATGCGGCCGAACCGCTCTACGGCTGAAGCAATGAGCGCCTCGATATCGGATGGCGAGGAGACGTCGGCTCGCAACGCAAGCACTTCTCCGCCGGTCGCCGCGCGGATCTCGGCTGCAGCTGCCTCAATCGTTTCTGAATTTCTGCCGCAGATGACGACGTTCGCGCCTTCATCCGAGATGCGGAGGGCGGAGGCTTTGCCAAGTCCTTTGCTAGACGCCGTTACGATAACCGTACGATTGCGATACCCTAAATCCATGTTCGATTGTCCTCCATTCTTTTTGTTTTTCGCTATACCCCTAAGCATGCAATATTTAACCGGCATTGTCGAGAGGGACGCTTCGTTAAGGGGATGAAATATTCACGTGCCGAATAGCCCGGAGTAGAAGGGAAAAAGCTTCTAATTGCAGAAGTATTGGGAATGGTTATGTGAACATCCAAGAGGTACCGCATAAGGAGTTGAACAGGGATGAACCACCCCTATGAGTTTCATTTGGAGCTCAGCCGCATGATGGATGGGCTTGAAGACAGCATTTTCGTCATGAAGGCGGATGGACGCGAACTGACTTATTTTTATGTCAACCAAGCCGCTACCCGAATGACCGGGATTACGATGGCGGATGCGGGCAAAACCATCTACGAACGCTATTCAGGTCCTATGGCGGATTATTTATATAAGAAATATTCGAACGTGCTTACGGAACGGACCCCCATCCGGTACGAGGACGGGATCGTCATGCCGAACGGGATGATGAGCGGGGAATCGGTGCTGTCCCCGATTTTTGGCGAGCATGGCGAGGTCGACTACGTCATCAGCGTTACGAGGGACATTACCGCCCGCAAAAACTATGAGAACCTGCTCTTCGACTATGCCTATCACGATGATTTGACGAAGCTGTACAACCGTAGATTTCTGCTGGAGAAAATGAAAGGGACCGAGGCGCTGTTCCTTTTTGATCTGGATTATTTTAAAAACATTAACGATACGTTCGGCCACGACGCCGGGGATGCGGTGCTTGTCGAGGTGGCCGCCCGTTTGAACGGGGCGTTTCACGAGGCTTATACGCTCGTTCGGCTCGGCGGTGACGAGTTTATCGTAGCCTCGGACGTTAGCATGCCGCAGCCGGAGCAGCTGGCAATGCGGATCATGGATGTCTTCCAGGCCCCCTTTGCCATCAACGGCCAGCAGATTAAGCTGAACAGCAGTATCGGCATAGCCTTGAAGCAGGATCAGGAGGATATTCCGACGCTGCTCAAGCAAGCCGACATTGCGCTCTATCGCGCGAAGGGAGCAGGCCGCAAAAGTTTCCATGTCTACGAAGCGAATTTCAAGTATGACCATGTCGAGAATTTCATCCACGAGCTGGCGCTGGTGCGGGCCATCGAAGAGGAAGAATTCGAGCTGCACTATCAGCTCATTTACAGCCCTCAGCAGGAGAAGGTCATCGGCGCCGAAGCGCTGCTGCGTTGGAAGCGGGCGGATGCGGGCATGATTCAGCCGTGCCAGTTTATTCCGGTCGCCGAGGAAACCGGGCTTATCGTGCCGATCGGCTATTGGGTGCTCCGCAAGGCGTGCCAAGATTGGCATCGTCTGAAAAGCCGCTACGATGAGGGGATCCAGGTGGCGGTCAATATTTCGAGCGTGCAGTTGAGTGAGCCGGATTTCGTGGAACGGATCCTTGAGATTATGAAGGAGGAGCGGGTTCCGCCCCACGCGGTTGAGCTGGAGTTGACGGAGAGCACCGTCATTCACGACTCGCAGGGAGTTCGCCAGACGCTGGGCTTGCTGCGGTCCGCTGGCTTCAGCATTGCGCTGGACGATTTCGGGACGGGCTATTCTTCGCTGAGCATGCTGACGCTGCTGCCGATCGACACGCTGAAGATCGACCGATCCTTCATCGCGAACATGAACGAATCGTTGCTTTCCGCCATGCTCGTCATGGCGGGGGCGCTCAATTTGAAGGTCATTGCCGAGGGTGTAGAGGATGCGGAGCAGTATCACATGCTGAAGGCACTCGATTGCTGGGGCATTCAAGGGTATTACATCAATAAGCCGGCTGCGCAGGATGCGCTTCAGCCGGTGCCGGTATAGTGAAGTCCTGCTCGGTAATACCGGGCAGGACTTTTTAAGTTGTGCTTTTCGGGCTGGGGCGGCGATTGCTGAGAGCACGGAAACACGCGGTCAGCTGCGTCCGCCCCGAAAAGCCTCGGTCCGAGCTAACGAACTCAATCGTGCTTAATGATCCGAAAATGACTCGCATCGGAATCTAACGAACTCCAGCGGCGCTATTTCGTGGTTTTGGTGCAAAATCGGCCATCATTGCACGAAATAAGGCGTCTGGAGTTCGTTACGCACTCCAATTCACCACTTTTGCTCAAATAAGCATTCTGGAGTTCGTTACAGCCAGCCTGCTCCTAATCGACTGCTCCATGAAACCGAAGCAGCTCCGCCACCTTAGTATTGCCTTGCTTGACGGCTAGCGACAAGGCGGTATCCCCGCCAGCCCGACAAGCATGGACATCGGCGCCGTGTGCGAGCAGCAGGCGGATGATGTCTGCGCTGTCTTCATGAAATGCGGCCACGTGCAGAGCGGTATGTCCGTTGCTGTCGGCAATCGTAGTCTGCGCCTGATGCGCCAGCAGCAGCTTGATGACTTCCAGGCTGCGTTCCCCCGCAATTGCCGCATGAAGCGCGGTATTCGAAGGAATGAAAGGTACCTTCGAATGCGACACGGCATTCACTGCAGCCCCGCGATCCAGCAGCGTATGCACGGCAGCCGCTTTCCCGAAATGCGCCGCGTAGCCAAGCGGCGTAAGACCTTGGCCGTTCTCGGTATTGGCAAGCTGCGGATGAGCCGCCAGCATTTCGTTCAACTTTGCGGCATCCCCTGTTTGAGCCGCTTGAAATACTTCATCTATGAGCGTGTTCTCCATCGTTCATCCATCCTCCATGACTTGTCCTGTATTTATTTCTAATAGGTTCTGGTTCCCGCAACCATTCTCCTGCTCATCCATCCGCCGAGCGGTGTCCGGTTCAGGAGGGAAGCGCCGATGAAGCCGATTATGGTATAATTCGGTTCATAGCATAGTTACCCTAATAAAGGCGGTAGACCGAATGTTGATTGATATTAAAGCAAGACTGGACGAAGAAGCGATCCGGGATCTGCTCGGCTGGGCGGTATTCCCCGATCCGGAGCATCTGGAGCGGGCGGTGCAGCGGTATAAGAACGATGACGCGATGAGGCTGCTGGGCTACGAATCCGAGGATGAGATTATCGGCCTCATCGGCTACCACGATGCGGGCGGCGGCACGATTGAGATCGATCATATTTCCGTTGATCCGGCCGAACGGTATAAGGGCTACGGCAGGGGCATGATTTTGGAGCTGCTGGAGTTGGAGAAGCCGTCTACGCTGCAGGCGGAAACGGACGAGGAAGCGGCCGACTTTTATCGCAGCAGCCGGTTTACGGTGGAGAGTTTAGGCGAGAAGTATCCCGGCACGGAGCGCTTTAAGTGCACGTATTTCGCGGACGAGGACGAGGACGAATAGAGAATGACGACAAAAGGCTGCCGAACTGAACAGCACCCCGTCAAGTAGACAGTCGAAATAAATAAAATCAATTAAGCGGCCTTCGTCCTGAATTCCATCGGACTGAGGCCGTTTAGTTTTGCCTGTAATATGCCGCCAACCTTTTCGTACAACGAGATCATCGCTTCTGCAAGTTGTTGGTTCGCCAGCTCAAGAGCGCTCGGCTTGCGATGCAACCATTTGTAATAGCTCGAACGTGGGATCTCAGCTATTTCACAAAGCACCTTCACGCTAGTTTGATTTTTTTGCTGAACAGTTTGAATAGCAAGATAGATGTTTTCTTGACGTACTTGACTTAGCGTCGCCTTCTTTCCAGTTCCTCTAACTTTTTTAAGAATGCAATTTCTGCCCGTAGACGCTCATTCTCAGCCTCAAGCTTCTTCAATGCAAGCTGCTGACGATCTGCGTCGGTTAACTCCTCATCTGCCTTTTTTCGTCCTCGGCCATCCTGTAGGGCATCCTGCCCACCGGTCTGATATTTCTTTACCCACTGGTAAACTTGCTGGTAGGAAACTTGATGCTGCTCCGCTGTCTTCCCGTAGTCCTGGTTATGTGTGAGGCAGTACTGAACAATCTCCAGTCGTTCTGCCAAGTTGTTGAACGTTTCATCGTCATAGCCTTTGCTCCCTCGTTGTAAGCATTTAAGCTGCTATGACTATTATACTTCTTCACCCAGTCAGAAAGCTGTGTCCGGCTCGCAATCTTGTACTTGTTGCCCGTTTGAACCTCTAACCCTTCAAATCCATAGACCTCATACCGTTGCCGCCATTTAACCAAAGTTGTTTTTGATATCCCATATTTATAAGTAGCGGCCATAATCCCAAGTTCGCCACGCTCGATCTCTTCGATAATGGACAGCTTCTCTTCAGCATGGTATTGATTTTTTGGCATGAAAAAATGCTCCCCTCCTAGCATCAGGCTTTTATTATTTTACCTGTCTACTATTTGGGGAGCATATCAAACCTCGGCAGCCTCTTTTCTTCAGATAGAAGGAACTTTCGGGATGCTCAATACATCCCCGCTCTTCACGACGTCATTGTCCGACAACCGATTATAGGCGGCGATAGATTTCGCGTATTTGCTGGAGCCGTAGTACTTTCTGGAAATGCTGGAAAGCGTCTCGCCTTCCTGAATGACATGTTTGGTTGAAGCAACCTTCTTCGCAGTCGGGATAGCGGGGATAATAAGATCGGTTCCCGCCTTCAGACCTTCGGTCGTGCTCAGCTTGTTGTGTTTCGCCAGCAATTCTACATAATCTTGAGACTGATAGAATCGCATCGCAATCGTGAACAATGTATCGCCGACGCGGACCAAATAGGTTGCCGGCAATTTTACTTTCGAGTAGTCGACGTTCTGCTTGCCCGGTCCGGATGCCGCTTTCGAGGATAGCGCGGGAATCTTGATGGTTTCCCCGACGTTCATCTCATTGATAAACAAAATGCCGTTGTACTCCGCCAAAAGGGCCACGTGCTGTTTCGAATGGTAGAATTTCATGGAAATAGTGGACAACGTGTCCCCTTTTTTGATGACGTAGGTCTTCGGCAGCTTTGCTGCTTGGCTCGATGGTTTAGAAGAGGAAGCTTTGCCGCTGCTGAGTGCTTGCTTCGGTGCGGATGTTCCCTTTGCCGAGCTAGCTGGATCCGCAGCTTTCGCAGGCGCATGAACGGTTTCAACCGCTGCTGTCTCAGAGGCATGCAAGCTGCTTGTTTGCACATCTCCGGTCGTAGCCGTGTCTGGGTCCGTCGAAGGAGCGGCGTCATTTTCGGCTGGTGCCACGACTGTGGTAGTGTTCTCGCTTACGGCAGGTTGCTCCTGAGCCGAACCGGATAGGTTCGCATAAACGCTATACAGAATTCCGCCGCTAATGAGCAGGGTCGCCACGGTTGCCTGTAAGAGCAGAGAAGTAGTCTTGTTTTTCCGCGAACGTTCGGCTCGGGAACTGTGGTTGCTTGTCGAGTTTCGGTTCAAAGCTTAACCCTTCCTTCGGTTCAGAATCTCTATTCTCCAATATCATACATTAATTTTTTGGTTCTTAGATGACCTCCCGGAAAATCAGGTGAATGGCACTAAATTTTCCAAGTTTTTCTTATATGACCCTAGTAGCAGGCAAGTTCATTAGACCCGATATCTCGCTTCGATATCGTTTCCTTGCCCGTCCAATCCGCCCAGTCCAAAAATCGTAGTTAAATCTCTTATCCTTCATTCCGCTCCTCGTCTATACTCAATTCATCAGCTTATAGAAAGGAAGGTGTCGCAGCCGGTTCTATTCACTACTCCGGTTTCAGGCCTCGATTACGGGGTTTGAAATAAATACGTTTAAGGTGAGAGGATGTGGATTAATGGGCAAAAGGATTCTGATGTTGGGGCTGATTACCGCGCTGGTTTCTGGGATGTTGATGGTTTCGCCGCCCCGGCAGGCATCCGCAGCAGGAAGCACGTACTATGTTGACGCAGTCAACGGGAATGACGCAACGGGCAACGGCAGTACAGGCAGTCCATGGAAAACAATAAGCAAGGCGGCGGGCATAGCCGCTGCCGGCGACACGGTCAAAATCCGCTCAGGTACGTACCGCGAGACCGTCAAACCGGCCAATTCGGGATCGGCAGGCAGCCCGATCACGTTTATGCCGGATACCGGAGCGAACGTCACCGTCAGCGGCGCCGATCCCGTCACCAGCCCTTGGACCGTGCATTCGGGCTCGATTTACAAAACGTCGACCAGCCTGAACATGGGGGATTTTCTCGATTCGGTCTATGTCGACGGCGTTGCCAACTTCTTGGCCCGCTCACCGAATACTCCAGTGGGCAACCTGTATGATCCTAATTTGTACCTGGCGAAATATCCGGAAACGAACCGCGGCGTCCTGGTCGATCCCGTCAATCTGACGCAAGCGAACGGATATTGGGACAATGCGGCTCTGTTTATTGCGGATTCCGGCGCATGGAACTTCAGCAGCGCGCTCGGCACCACGTATACGCAGGGGCAACTGAATTTGAAAACCTCGCAATCCGCTTACAGCCTCAAATTATCCTCCTACGACAATACGTTAAAGCTGCTCGGCGCCAACGGCTCCGAACTAGGCAGCTCGAATGTGACCGTACAAACCAATACAACTTACAACCTGAAAGTAACCGCATCCGGCAGCTCGTTGAACGTGTATTTAAACAATGGCGCGACGCCGGTCATTACGGCGACGGATTCGGCGCTGAAGGAAGGCTCGTTCGGCGTAGGCGTGGAATCGAACAACGCGTCAATCGCAGCAACGGCAACCTTTACGAACGTGAACGCCACGATTACAAGCCAAAATCCGAATCAGCCAACGGGCAGATACACGCCGAACTTCGCCAGCAACATTAAAGGCTGGGCCAAGGATGAATCGGCAGGCTATTGGACGGCCAACGGCACGACATTAACCGGATATACCCAGCCGCAGACTACCTCGGGATCGTCGTGGTACTTCTCCAATACGACGGCGAAGGATTTTACGTATTCCGCGGATGTAAAATTGACAAGTGCCTCCGGAGGCATCATTTATATGCAGTTCCGCAAAGAAGAGCCGCCCGGAAGCGTAATCGATTTGGCCGACTGGGGTCTTGGCACGCCTGAATACTACATCATGGGCAAGCTTGCCGCGCTCGACTATCCTGGCGAGTGGTACTATGACAAAACGACAGGAACTCTGTACCTGCGCACGACAGCGAGCGACACGCCAGCCAATCATACGGTGGAAGTAAAAGCGAGAAATCTGGCTTTCGACTTAACGGGCAAATCGTACATCACGGTCAGCGGAATTAACCTGTTTGCCGCGACGATCGATATGACGAACGGCAACAACGATGTGATCGACGGGATTAACGCGAAATATTTATCCGAGTTCAATAAAGGCGTCACCTACTCCGCGGGCATTTGCTTATGCGGGACGAACAGCACGGTTAAGAACAGCGAACTGCAGTATTCGTCCGGCGCGCTGGTGACGATTTCGGGATCGGGCAACAAGCTGGTCAACAATTTGATCCATGACGGGACGTATGGGCCGATCGTATTCAATTCGGCGGTCGAAATCCTCGGCATGAACCATCTGATCAGCCACAACGAGGTGTATCACTCGGGAAGATCGTTAATCGGCGGCGAGTTCTACGGCAGCGTCATTCAGTACAACAATTTCCATGACGGAAACTATTTCGCCACGGATACCGGACTTCTGTACACCGCGCATAACGGTCTGGGCAACTCGGAAATTCACCACAATTATTGGCACGGCAGCGGATACCGCTATAACGGGCCGAACGGAACGCGCGGGGATTGGGTCGGGGGCATCTACTTAGACGAACATACGACGGATGCGCTCGTGTACAAAAACGTCACCTGGAGCCTGCCTTGGCACAGCATCATCGCCAACCATTTTTCCGACCATGTCCTGATCTATAACAATACGACCTACAATACGTCGGATATTTATGTATCTTTCCCATCGTATGGCATCGACGCCTACAAGGACCGGATCGTCAACAATATTGCGACCGATGCGCTCGATACGGGAGCATCGACCATCGGGGCGCTTTTCTCCAACAACTTGACCTCCGGCAATCCGAACTACGTGAACACGTCGGCGAACGATTTCCGGCTGCAAACCTGGGCGACGGCGAGCAATGCGCTCGATTATCAGGGCGACAATCATTTCTCGGCAACGGCCGGCGCTTATTACCAGGTCCGGTTTAACGGCACCCAGATCAAGCTGTACTCGGAGAAGGATACCCTCATGGGCATTGTAGGCGTATCGATCGACGGCGGAACGGAGACCATGGTCGATACGTATTCAGCGACCCATACCGGCAACACGCTTGTCTACACAAGCCCGACGCTGAGTGCCGGCCAGCATACCATGAAAGTGAGAGTAACCGGCACGAAAAATGCGAGCTCCTCGTACTTCTGGCACGTGGCGGACCGGGTCGATATCATTAACGGTTCAACTACGACGACCGTGAATGACAGCGTAGTGGGCACGGGGAATAACCAATTCGAGTACGTAGGCGGCTCGGACGCCATCAATTTCGGAACGCCGATCCGGGGGATTACCGACGGTTACGTCGGCTCTGCACCGGATGCGGGAGCGTACGAATCCGGCGGGGCAGATTGGACGGCGGGCGTCAACTTCTCTAATCCGCCGAACCCAACCTATCAGCTCGTGGATACGGATTACAAAAATCTGGTCGTTAACGGCCGGCTGGACCTGAACCGGATGCGCCAGCCTAATATCGACAGCTTATACGGGTGGACGAAAACGAACTCGCAGACGGCGCAGCCCGCATTCGACTACTCCGGCCAGAAGATTTCCTCGAGATGGCAGTGGGAAACCGGCATCAGCTTAGGTACGGGCGCAGACGGCATCGAGCAGACGATCACCGGGCTGCAGCCGAATACGACCTATGCGGTCAGAGGCTTCCTGCGGGCCGGCTCGAGCGGTCAATCCGTGAGACTCGGCGTGAAGAACTATGGCGGCACGGATTCGTATCAGGAAACGACCGCAACGACATGGGAAGAGAAGAACTTCACGTTTACGACGGGCTCAGCGAACACGAGCGTGACGATTTACGGCTATAAGCCGACAACCGGCGGCTATGCGTTTGTCGACGATATTGCGGTCACCGCGACGACGGCTGTATCGGGAGGCAGCGACACGATGGCTCCAAGCGCGCCGACCGGCCTGGCAGCTTCATCGGTGACGGATACGACGGCTTCGTTGACATGGACGGCATCGACGGATAATGTAGGCGTCACCGGCTACAAGGTGTATCGAAACGGCGCGGAAGTTGGTACCGCTGCAGGCACCGGTTATACGGACAGCGGACTAACGGCAAGCACCGCGTACACGTATACGGTAAAAGCGACCGATGCCGCGGGCAACCTGTCGGCAGCGAGCAATTCCGTTCAGGCGACGACAACGGCCGGTTCGGGCAGCGGATATTCGGAGAACTTCGAAAGCACGACGATCGGGCAAATGCCTTCGGGGTGGACGGTCAGCGTCACCGGCGCTTCGGCTTCGGTGCAGCAAGCTGCCGACGGAGCGAATACGACGAACCGCGCGCTTGCCTTGACGCAATCGACCTACGGTTCGGGCGGGGCTTCCGCGACGAAGACGTTCACGGCGGCAACCGGAACGGTCACGATCGATACGCGCATGAAAGCGAGTCAGACCAATGCGCTTATCTCCGGCCCGATCTTACTGAACGGCAGCGGAACGCCGATCGTGCAAATCGCCTTCAGGGATAACGGGAAGTTCGGCTATGTCAGCTCGAGCATGGCGTGGACGGACACGACGATGTCGTACGCGGCGAACCAATGGTACGATGTTCATATCGTCGTCAATTTGGCGGCAGGCACGTTCAATTTATCGATCAACGGCACTTCCGTGTTGACGAATACACCTGTAATGGCGTCTTCCAGCAGCATTTCGCAAATTCAATTCGCGACGAACATGTGGTATCCGGGCACGGCTCATTTTGACAATATCCAAGTCGGCACCGGCAGCGGGGGCGGCGGGGATACGCAAGCGCCGACGGCTCCGACGGGCGTGACCGTTGCTTCGGTAACGGATACGACCGCATCCTTGACGTGGACGGCCTCGACCGACAATGTGGGCGTGACCGGATACAAGGTGTACCGGAACGGCACGGAAGCGGGGACTGCAACCGGCACGAGCTATACGGTCAGCGGATTGACGGCGAACACCTCGTACGCGTATACGGTAAAAGCTTACGATGCCGCAAACAATCTGTCGGCGGCAAGCAGCTCCGTCCAGGCCAAAACGAGCCTTTATGCGGAAAGCTTCGATAGCACGACGATCGGGCAAATGCCTTCGGGGTGGACGGTCAGCGCCACCGGCGCTTCGGCCTCGGCGCAGCAGGCTGCCGACGGAGCGAACGCGACGAACCGTGCGCTTGCCCTGACGCAGACGACCTACGGTTCAGGCGGAGCCTCCGCGACGAAAACGTTCGCGGCGGCTGCGGGAACGGTAACCGTGGATACGCGCATGATGGCGAATCAGACCAACGCGCTCATCTCCGGCCCGATTTTGCTGAACAGCAGCGGAACGCCGATCGTGCAAATCGCCTTCCGGGACAACGGAAAGTTCGGCTACGTCAATTCCAGCATCGCATGGACGGATACGACGGTGTCTTACGCCGCGAACCAATGGTACGATGTCCGCATTGTCGTCAATTTGGCCGCCGGCACGTTCAATCTCTCGATCAACGGGACAGCCGTATTGACGAACGCGCCAGTGATGGCATCGTCCAGCAATATCTCGCAGCTTCAATATTCTACGAACATGTGGTACCCGGGCACGGCTTATTTTGATAAAATCCAGGTTTCTCAAGCCTAAGAAAAACGGCGGCAGTCTTTGACTGCCGCCGTTTCGTTTGTGCTGTCTAGTTAATAGCGCGAACGGTTAATCCCGCTAATTCGAGCGTCGCTCCGCCGTAGATCGTAATCGTACGCGTTTCGCCCGGCAGCAAATCGAAATAATGGTCGCTCAGCCGGAGATCATCAGGCAGACTGAAATGTACCGCATGAGCGAAGGTTTGCGACGTTAACGTGACCAGCAGGTCTTCGCCGTCGGCTGCGACGGACAGGATGCTGATCTTCGCGTCCGGCAGACCGAGCGTGCGCGTATCCCCCGGGCGAAGAATCGCCGGCTGGAGGATCGGCGTACCCCCGGTCCCGCATGGAATAGCCGCGAATACGCCGCCGCTGCGCGATTCCTTGGCAAACCGGTGCAGCACGCCTCGAGAACGCGCCGGAATGACGAGGTCGATCCGTTCCGTCCGCCGCTCATGGCCGTCGAAGGAGAGGAAGCCGCATTCAAGCGTTTCCGCGATCGGCGCATCCGTCTCGTTAATGGCGGTCACCTCCACCATGCCCGCCTGCTCGCGGAGAATGAGCTTCACCGGGGCAAATGCACGCCGAACGCCATAGTAGCTCAGCTTGCGCCGCAAGTAGTAGTCCACGATCGTCCAGCCGACTTCGCCCCAGCAGTCGTTGTACATCCAGAACAGGGCGCCGGAGCAGAACGGCTTGCTGCGGATCGATTCAAGCGAATATTGATACATCAGGCTTTGGCAGAGTCCTGCGTACAGCAGATAGTCATCGAGCGAAAGGTCGTCGCGATCCGAATAATGCTTCCGGATGCCGGCGCTCACGGTATCCTTCTCGAACGTATTCGTATGCAGGCCCCAAATGCGGCTGCCCGTGTCGATGGCCGCCCCGTCAAAATACGTCTCGATCGTCGACAACCGGCACGGCCCGATATAGCCGTATTCCGATATGAACTTCGCCTGCACCTCGTCATAGATCTCCGGTGTGATGCGCCGCTGCATATCCGCGTTCATCGTGCCGTCATGCCAATGGTGGCGGTCGCCCATCGCGTTGCCGTTCGGATGCTCGCCCCCGTAAGGCGAGCTGTTCCAGTATGGAATATGCGGGCAGTTGCTACGGATGAGCGCAGGCGCGATCTCATTGTAAATGACCGATCCGCCATAGAAGTCCGGGTGCCGGGTACCGTTCCACCATTCGTCAAAGCCCCAGTGGTTCTCGTTATTGCCGCACCAGAGCGCAAGCGAGGCATGATTGCGCAGCCGCCGGGTTTGATAGTCGATCTCCAGGGTCACCTCTTGCTTATACCAGTCCAGGTGGTCGGGGTATTTGCCGCAGGAGAACATGAAGTCCTGCCACACCAAGATGCCGTAAGCATCGCAGCGCTCGTAGAAAATATCCCGCTCATAGTGGCCGCCGCCCCAAATGCGCAGCATGTTGAAGCCGGCCCCCCGCGCCTCGCTAATTAGCGTCTCGTACTTCTCGTCGCTGACCCTGGCGATAATCGAGTCGGCCGGAATCCAGTTGCCGCCTTTGCAGAAAACCGGCACGCCGTTCACTTCCAGCGTAAATTGCCGCTCGGCCTCATCGTCGCCGAAAAGGACAAGGTCCGTATTGATGCGCACCGTGCGAATGCCGATTTGTACATCCGAATAAACCGCCAGCTCGTCCCCGCAAGCGAGCGAAGCTTGAACGGTATAGAGCGGCTGACTGCCCATGCCGTTCGGCCACCATAGCCGGGCATCCGGCACCTCAATCTCGTAGGCCAGATAGTTGAGGCCGGAGCGCAGGCATAGCTGCTCGTTTGCCTCGGCCGCGGCTGCGCCGCTTCCATCCGGCTGCAGCAGCCGCAGCGACAGTTTCGCTTCCCGCGTTTTGAAAGCGTGGAGCTGCTCCGCCTCCACTTCAACGCGCAAAAGTGCCGCGCCGCCGCCAGCCGAGGCTTCAAGCGTCACGGCGCTTACGTTGCGAATGGCGATGGTACTGTCCGCTTCCAGCCAGGCGCCGCCGACGATCCCCGTCGTCGCCACCCGCGGACCCCAGTCCCAGCCGTAGACGAACTGCGGCTTGCGCACATTGGCGCGCCGGTCGTCGCCGCGCTTGCCGATGGTCGCGTTCTCGATTTCCGCGAGCGTTCCGGCCGTCATGACCATGTCCTGGGCGGACACGTGCTCCAGTCCAGACGTCACCCGGACGAGCAGCACGTTTTCTCCCTCGCGGAGCTTCTCCTTGACGTTGGCGCGGAACGGGTAGAAGGCGCTGCGGTGATGACCGAGATGGACGCCGTTCATCCAAACGTCGGCCTCCGAATCGAGCGCTTCCAGATGGAGCGTTATGCGCTCTCGCGAAAGCGTATCCGGGCCAAGCGAGAAACGCTTCATAAACCACCAGGACTTCGTTTCCGTCCACTCCGCGGCGAAGCAGTAATCGGCGAGAACCGGGTCTTTAATCTGGTCTTGTTCGATCAGCGGCATGTGGATGTCGCAGGGAAGCTTGGCGACGGGCAGCCATCCGGTTTCTTTGCCAAGCACGCGGTAAGCCTCGGACGGACCCGAGGACAAGTCTTCATGCGTCAATTGCCATTCTTCGTGGAGCGGAATTCGCAGCATCGTCTGTTCATCTCCTTGCTATATTTCGTTCTGCTGATAGCGTATCATCCGAAGCGACGACGAATCTTCGTTTCTGCTGATTCGGATTTGCTCTCTGCTGATATAATGGGGGCATATGGGAGGCGTCTGCCAATGCTGCGACTAACCGCGCAAGAACTTATCCATCCACAGCTCGAAACGGAATTCTACTATCACCGCAAGCTGCAATATTGGACGATTGTGCATGATCACGAAGACTTCTATGAATGCTTTCTGATTACGGAGGGCAGCGTTTATCATCTGGTTAATGGCGTGAAGCAATTGCTGACGGAAGGGGAGCTCGTGTTCATCCGCCCTGCCGATGTGCACAGCTACGAGCGATTCGGGGATGAGGAAGTGGAGCTGCTCAACATTAATTTCCGAACGTCCATGATGGAGGAGACTTTTGCCTACTTGGGAGAGGGCTTCGAGCCGGCAAGGCTAATCGACCCGGCGCTGCCGCCGCGATGCAGCCTGATGCCGGAGCAAGTTGCATGGCTCATTGGTCAATACGAGCGTATCAGTACGATCAACGCTGACCATAAGGCCGCTATCCGGTCTGCAGCGCGCGGACTGCTCACCCAGCTGCTTGTCCAGCATTTCGCCCCGCCGCGCGCGGAGAACCATCCCGATGCGCCCAGGTGGCTGAACGAGCTGCTTGCCAAAGCGTGCAAGCGGGAATGCGTCACCGAAGGGATCGGCGCCTTCTACCGGCTGGCTCCCTATTCGCCTGAACACGTATGCCGGGAAATGCGCAAATATTTCGGTCTTACGCCAACGGAATGGCTCAATGAACAGAGGCTTTTGCATGCCGCGCTGCTGCTCAAGCAGGGGGAGACCGCCATCGTCGATATCGGACTCGATTGCGGCTATAGCAGCCTCAGCTATTTTTACAAAGTGTTTGCGGCGAGATTCGCCATGACGCCCGCACGGTACCGAAAGCTGCACCGCAGGACCGCAATCCCTGCACGGCAGACGGGTTATTAGCCGGCAGCACTCGATTAAACATCTAAAAAAACTATTATATTTCGAAAGAAACCATTATAGGAACGATTCTCCAATGCCGCTACAATTAGAAGTAACCTATTCATTTTGAGCGCAAAGGAGAAGCCGTCCTTATGAAATCGAACAAAAAGCATTGGAAAATCTATGTGATCCACCATTCTCATACCGATATCGGCTACACGGAAAGGCAAGAGAAGATCGAACAGTACCATGTAGACTTTATTCGTCAGGCCATCGCTATTTGCAATAACTCGCGCACCGATGCGCATCCCGAGTGGGAGGGCTACAAATGGACCTGCGAAACGTTCTGGGCGGTGGAGAAGTTTCTGGAGCAAGCGACGGAGGAGGAGCAGGAGCAATTCGTCGCCGCGCTGCGCAGGGGCGATATCGAATTATCGGGTACCTACCTCAATATGACGGAGCTCATTAACTACGATCTGCTGCGCGGCATGCTTTCGCGTGCGGGAGCGTTCGCCGAACAGCACGGTCTTCCTGCGGTACGCTCGGCGATGACCGCCGACATCAACGGCTACAGCTGGGGCTATGCGCAAGCGATGGCCGATGCGGGAATCGAGCATTTGCTCTCCTGTGTCCATACGCATCACGGCATGTTTGCCGTCGGTCGCAAGCAAATCCCGTTCTACTGGGAGACGCCGAAGGGCCAGCGCCTGCTTGTGTGGAACGGCGAGCATTACATGATGGGCAACGACCTCGGCCTCAATCCCGACGGCGCGCTTTCGTATACGATCAAGGACGAGACGCCGGTGTGGGGCATTCCGGACGATTACATGAAGCTGGCGGAGACGCGCATTTCGCGGTATTTGAACCAACTGGAGGCGGAGAATTATCCGTATCCGTTCCTCCTCGTCAACGTCATGGGGCTGCTGCGCGATAACGCGGCACCGAACGGCAGAGTGATGAGCTTCATCAAAGAGTGGAACGCGAAGCACGGCGAACGCGTCGAAATTGAAATGACGACGCTGAACCGGTATTTCGATCTGGTCAAGCGGCAGGATGTGCCGATTCCGGTCTACCGCGGCGACTGGCCGGACTGGTGGTCCGACGGCGTGGCGTCGACGGCCATCCATACCCAAATCTTCCGCAATGCGCAACGTATGCTAGGCGCGGTCAACCGGCTCGATCCGCAGCATGCCTTCGCAGGAGAAGCCGCGGTTCGCGATGCGGAGCAGCAGCTGATGATGTATGCCGAGCATACGTGGGGCTACCATTCCTCGGTACGCGAGCCGTGGCATCTCATGGTGCAGGAGCTGGGACTGCGCAAGGAAGCATACGCTGCAAATGCAAGCCGTGCCGTTCATACGGCGCTGGACCGCGTGCTCGTAGAGTGGGGCGATGCGCTGCTGCGGCCGAACCGGGCTTTTACGTACAAAGTGATCAACTCATTCGATTATGCGGTACGGACGCTGGCTCATTTCTATATGGAGGATCAGTGGGAGCCGTCGTATTTCAAGGATGGGCTTGAGATCGTGGACACGGAAACGGGCAGCATCATTCCGCATCAGCTGGAGGCGGTCAGTCGCGGCAACCAATTCGCGATCATGATCGAATTGCAGCCGAATGAGGAGCGGGTGTACGAAATCCGGCCTGCCGTTCAATCGGACTCGCGCACGACAAGCAGCACGCGGCTGCGCGGCAATGACGGCATTCACGATATTCCGAATCTGGTTCATCTCGGAGACGAGGAGAAGGCCGCCAAGCTGCGTATCAGCGAGAACGCCATCGAATCGCCGTTTGTGCGGATTGCCTGGAGAGCCGGAGCAGGCATCGTCAGCTGGCTGGATAAAGAAACGGGCAAGGAGCTTATCGATCCAGGCAGCGCGCACGCGGCATTCACTCCGGTCTACGAGGTGACCCCTGCCGGCAAAATGCAGCAAATGGCGAACGTCCGCCGCATCATGGGCCGTAACCGCAAAGGGATGAACGTGGAGCGCACGGCCGGCGAGCTGATCGGCGTGCGGGAGGTAACGAACGGCCCGATCTACGGCATCGTGGAGCTTACCTATCAGCTCAAGGGACTGAGCTACTTTTCCTTGTTCCTGAAAGTGTTCCGTACCCAGCCGCGCGTCGAAGTGTCCGTTCGGATGCATAAGGACAGCGTATGGGATCCGGAGAACGTGTACATTTCGCTTCCGTTCGCGGGTGGTCGGGATGACAGCGAGCTGTGGTTTGAGAAGGCGGGCGCGCACATTCGTCCGGGCGTCGATCAGCTGCCGGGCACGGGGCTTGATTTCTACTGCATTCAAGAGGGGCTGTCCGTTCTTTCCCCAGGCCTCGGCCTGCTGATCGCGACGCCGGATACGCCGCTGATGCAAACGGGAACGCTTGCTTACGGGGAGCGTCAGGTTCACGGCCAGCAGGAGGCGGGCGTGAAGCATCCTCTGTACGCATGGGTGCTCACGAACTATTGGGAGACGAACTTCAAAGCGACGCTCGGCGGCTTCTATGAGTTCCGATATACCGTCGAATGGGGCAGCCACATCGATTCCGCGGAGAAGGCGGCGCAGATTTGCCACAGTTTGAACCTGGAAACGATTTCGTTCCGATCAAAGTAAGGATAGGCAAACGAGCAGCAGGGGTGTTATCTTTGGGAGAGCCTGAAATGTCGTTTTTCAGCGCTTTTTCGGAGATACGCCCTTTTTTGGCATAGCAAGTGACAAACTTAACGAATCGGGGGATCCGTGATGTACCGTATCTTAATTGTCGACGACGAGCGGATTGAACGCGAAGGAATCCGGCAGCTGATCAGACGCCATCGGTTTCCGCTTGAACCGGTGCTTGCCGAGAACGGGGAAGCCGCGCTCGCCATCGTCCAAGAACAGCAGATCGATCTTATCATCACCGATATTAAAATGCCTTTTATGGACGGCCTCGAGTTCTCGGAGCGGGTGAGCAGCCTAAAGCCGGACATTCCGATGATTATATACAGCGCTTACAGCGATTTCGAGTTCGCACGAAGGGCGCTGAAGACAAACGTGAACCATTACTTGCTCAAGCCGATCCAGATTCCGGAATTCATGACCGTGATGAAGCAGGTTATCGAGGCGTGCGACCGGAAGCGCGAGGATCGGATCAAGAACGAACAGTTGCTAGAGGGATATAACAGGGGGCTGGCGTATGAGCGCGAGAAGGTGCTTATGGACGCTCTATACGGTGTCGTTCATCAAGAGCACGACGCGGATGCGGCTTGGCTGCATCTGATGCTGATCGACTGCGGCAGTCGGTTTTTTGACAATCACCATGCCCCGTTTACCGCGCTTATGAGCGGTTTTATTCCGTATGACCACGATTACGTGAACTTAAACGAGCATCAAAGCGCGATTCTCGTCAAGAGCAGCCGCATGCTCGGGAAGGAGGAGCTGCTTCCGCTCGCGGACGGCATCGTTCGCGGCATGGACGATAGCTTCGCGGCAGCCGGAGCCGGCATCGTCGTCGGCCGCCCCGTGAACCGGCTGGACAGGCTGAGCGACGTCTTTAACGAGATGGAAGCGGCTATCGACTACAAATTTTTTGCCGAAGGGAATCCGGTGCTGTTTACGGGCGAGGAGACGCAAGAGCAGCCGGCGCTGGACGAGCAGGAGGTGGAGTCCATGCTGAAGCGCATATACGGCTATGTAGAGGGCCATGATGCGCATGGCGCGCTTTATGGCGTGGATTTGCTTTTCTCTGCGCTTCGTTCGAAGGGCAAGCTGTCCGTCATTTATACGAAATTCATTTGCTCCGAACTGGTGAAGCGGGTGTATGCCAAGACGGATAAAGGGCGTGCCGACATCGAGGATATCAGCGTCTATGTCGACCAAATCTTCCGGGCAGGCTCGCTGACGGAACTGAAAGCGTTAATCGGATCGATAATCGAACGCCTGTTGCCCGCCAAAGACGAGAGCGGGAAGGATGATTCGGCAAGCAAGCTCATTACGGGCATCAAGAAGCTGATCGAGAAGGGGTACAGTCAGGATCTATCCCTCGAGGCCATTGCGGAGCAGGTTCATTTGACGCCAAGCTACTTGAGCTACTTGTTCAAGAAGGAGACCGGGCGCAGCTTGGTCCGCTACATCACGCATGTCCGCATGGAGAAGGCAGTGGAGCTATTGACGCGCACGAATATGAAAATCATCGATATCAGCGAGTCGCTCGGCTACAGCAATTCCTCGTATTTTATTCAGATTTTCCGCAATCATCACGGGGTCAGTCCGGCTAAATACCGGGAATCGGCATCGTAAAAATTTGATGTCCATTCGAAAAAATTTCGCATAGAGGATGAAAACGGTTGCTTTATATAATGAACCTGTAAAGAAAAAACTTGGACTTGGGGGATGACGATGAAAGCAAAAGCGCTAAGTTTGTTACTATGTGCATCGGTTGCGATGAGTTTAACGGCTTGCGGCTCGAATAACGCCGATGAGAGCGGCAATCAAGCTGCGGCTGCCAACTCGGAGACCGGCTCGAATGATGCTTCCGCAACAAATACAGAGCCCGCAGCAAAAGACGACGGACCGTTTACGAAATACGACGAACAGATTACGGTCTCCCTTGGCAGACAAGGCGTATCCGGCAATAACCTTCCGGACGGCGATACGCTGGAGAACAACAAGTTTCTGAAATACGTCGAAGACCGGCTCAACGTGAAAGTGAAGTACGAGTTCTCCGTCGAAGACATGGACGCGTATAACCAGAAGGTGAACCTGACGATCGCAAGCAGCACCATCCCGGACATTATGGTCGTCAACGAGCAGCAGTTCAAGCGGCTGGCCAAGGCCGGATCGCTGGCAGACCTGACGGACATTTACGAGAAATACAGCTCCCCGCTCATTAAAGAGTATTACAGCTCGTACTCCGATGACCGCGTGCTGAATACGGGCCGCATCGATGGCAAGCTGTACGGCCTGCCGAATACGAACATCGACGGCAGCTACCAATTGCTGTGGGTCCGCAAGGACTGGCTAGACAAACTGAACCTGAAGGTGCCATCCTCCATCGAAGACGTGAAGGCGGTTGCCAAAGCGTTCAAGGAACAAGATCCGGACGGAAACGGCAAGCCGGACACGGTCGGCCTTCTTGGCGACAAATCCATAGTAGGCGATGGCGGATTCTTCACCTTCGACCCGATCTTCAACCTGAACCACTCCTATCCGAAGAGCTGGTTCAAAGATGACAGCGGCAATGTCGTATACGGCTCGACAACGCCTGAAACGAAGCAGGCCCTTGCTCAGCTGAGCGAGATGTATAAAGACGGCCTGATCGATAAAGAGTTCCTGACGCGCAAATGGGAAGACAACGCCGGTCTCGTATCCAGCGGCAGAGCGGGGATTCTGTTCGCGCCATGGTTCGCCGGCTGGATGCTGTCGGATAACGTGAAGGCTGATCCGAACGCGGAGTGGGTTCCGGTAGCGGGTCCGGTTGACGGCGAGGGCAAACGCAATGTCGTACCATCCGCGCCTTCGGGCACGTTCCTGGTCGTCAGCAAGAACGCGGAGCATCCGGAAGCGGCTCTGAAAATGCTCAGCGTCGAGTACGAAGGCATCCGTCTGATCGACCCTGCATCGCAGGAGATTTACAAGGATAAGGGCGTCAGCTGGCTCAACTACCCGCTGAACCTGCAGCTGGACTTCCAGGATGCGCTTGCCCGCGACATTCCGGTTTATGACAAGGTGCTGCAGGACAACGACATGAAGGATCTGCCGGCCCGCCTCATTCCGCGCGTCAATTCGATCCTGAAGAACCATAAAGAACCGAAGAAGGATATTGCTGCTTTCGCGGACTCTCTCGCGTTCTACGTTGCCGGTGCGGTAACGGGCGCCAAAGAAATCGCGAAGGTCAACCCGATCTTCTACGGCTCGACCGAAACCATGGTGAAGAGAGGCGCGAACCTCGACAAGCTGGAGAACGAAACGTTCCTGCGCATCATTACGGGCGCAGCGCCGATTGACGATTTTGACAAGTTCGTCACGACGTGGAAGAGCACCGGCGGCGATACGGTAGCCAAAGAAGTAGAAGAGTCGATCAAGTAAATCGAAACGAGAAGGGTATCCTTGCTTGCCGGTAAGCGAGCGATACCCTTCTTACTACAACACGTATAGGTGGAGATCGCATGTTTAATCGGTCCTATGTATGGAGCTATCATCTCATGCTGCTGCCCGGCATTATTTTTCTGATTTTGTTCAGCATTATTCCGATGTTCGGCATCCTGATCGCCTTTCAAGACTATCAACCGACGTTGGGATTGTTCCATTCCGATTGGGTTGGCCTCGAGAATTTCTCTTATATGTTCAGCTTGCCCGACAGCAAGCTCATCCTCGTCAACACGCTGGTCATAGCGATTATGAAAATAATAGCCGGCTTGATCGTCCCGTTTCTGTTCGCGCTGCTGCTTCATGAAGTGGTCAGCGTCAAATTCAAGCGGACCATCCAAACGATCGTCTACTTGCCCCATTTCATGTCATGGGTCATTCTGTCCGGCGTGATGATAAACATATTGAGCTTGGACGGCATTATTAACCACATCATTCAGCTGTTTGGCTTCGAGCCCATCATGTTCCTGCAGAGCAACCATTGGTTCCGCCCGATCGTCGTTGCCAGCGACGTCTGGAAGGAATTCGGATTCAGCACCGTCATCTATATCGCGGCGCTGGCCTCCGTGAATGCGAATCTGTACGAGGCGGCCGCGATTGACGGCGCCAACCGGTTCGGGCGGCTGCTGTACGTAACGATTCCAAGCCTGCTGCCGACCGTAATCTTGCTCGCGACGCTAAGCCTCGGCAACGTGCTGAACGCCGGCTTTGAGCAAATCTTGAACCTGTACAACCCGATCGTTTATCAGACCGGGGATATTATCGATACTTACGTGTACCGCGCCGGCTTGCTGGAGACGCAGTACGGCCTCGCAACCGCAGTCGGCTTGCTTAAATCCGTTGTGAGCTTCCTGCTGATTACACTGTCTTATACGCTCGCTTCGCGCTTTGCGAACTACCGGATTTTTTAGGAGTGATCACTCATGATGATTCGAGGAAACAACCGTATCGTTGATGCCGTCATTTACTGCATGCTAGCCGTTGTCGCCTTCTTCTCGATGGCTCCGATACTGAATACGCTCGCCATTTCGTTCAGCGGCAAGGTTGCCGCAATGTCCGGTCAAGTTTATTTCTGGCCGGTCGATCTCAATGTGAGTGCCTACAAACAGGTGCTAGGCGACCGCGATTTCTTCCGCTCCTTCGGGGTGTCGGTGGAACGGGTGCTCCTGGGCGGCGCCATTAACTTCATTATCACGGTCCTCATGGCCTATCCGCTCGCCAAATCAGCCAAGCTGTTTCCGGGCCGCAACATCTATATGTGGTTTATCGTGTTCTGCATGCTGTTCAGCGGCGGACTCATTCCATGGTATATGACGATCCATTCGCTTGGCCTGCTCGACAAGATTTGGGCGCTTGTGCTGCCTACGGCCGTGCCGGTCTTCAACGTGATCCTGCTCATGAACTTCTTCAAGGGCATTCCGAAGGAGCTGGAAGAGGCGGCGAACATGGACGGCGCAGGACCGTGGAAAACATTGTTCATGGTATTCGTGCCGGTCTCGCTGCCGGCGCTGGCAGCCGTCACGCTGTTTTCCATCGTAGGTCATTGGAATGCCTTCTTCGACGGCATGATTCTGATGCAGCATAAGGAAAACTGGCCGTTGCAGACGTATATCCAGCAGCTGATCGTGAACCTCAGCTCGATCATGAATACGACGGATCCCGAGGAAGTCAAACGGCTGTCCAACATCTCGAGCCAGCTGCTTAACGCCGCTAAAGTCATGGTTTCGATGGTGCCGATTATGCTGATTTATCCGTTTTTGCAGAAATATTTCGTAAGCGGTATTGTGCTTGGTGCGGTGAAAGAGTAAAGCCGGGCCGCAGCTTGGCCAATTGGAATTTTCTGCTCTACTCCTGAATCATGGATTTCCCCTATAATGAACGGAAAGCCGGCTGTTAGCGCGAGGGGAGAGAGGATCGGTCCATGGTTCCGGCATTTATGAGAAACGCCAGTATGAAGCGGAAGCTGTTCGTTTCTTACTTGGCGGTCATTATGATCCCGCTTGCCTTGCTTGGCGCATATTCGTATCAGCAGTCGAGGCAGCTGCAGCTGCAGCAAGCGAATGTTGTCCTGCAGGACAGCCTCAGCAAAATGGAAGACAATTTGAGTTACAAGCTGCAGCGGTTCAATTCGGCGATTGAGCTGGTTGCGTACAACCCGGTGTTTGCCCATATTTTCAACGATGCGTACTCGGATTACTACACGATGTATAAAGATCTCAGCGAAAACGTGGACCCGCTGCTCGATACGACGCTGTTTCTGAATAACGATATTAAACGCATTATGATCTACACAGGCAATAACATTACCGAACGCATGAACTCGATCATCCCGATTGCGAAGGTGGAGCATGAATTCTGGTTTGACGAGGCCATGAAGTCGTCCGAGACAAACTGGTATGCGCAGGACGGCAAAGTGTTCGGCGTGCGGCGCATATTCGGCGATACGTTAGAGGATAAGGGAAATCTAGTCTACATGGAGCTCAAACCGGAGTTCTTCGCCAATTCCTTGAAAGAGTCGAGTTCACGCGAGTTTACCGTCGCCGTCACGGATGCGCATCAGCAGGTCGTCTACGCCAGCAAGCCGTCAGTAAAGCTGCCGGCAAGCGGCGAAAGCAGCGGGGACTTGGTCCTGAGCAGGCCGATTCATGAATCCGGCTGGACGCTCTCGCTCATTGCCTCCTCCGACGCGGTAACCTTTCAGCCTTGGAAAATCATTCGCGCCACCATCGTGATCGAAGGCATTTGCTTTATCGTTTTGTTCGGGATCATCTGGCTGTTCTCGCGATTGTTCGTGAGCCGTATCGGCCAATTGAACACGAAGATGCGGATGGTCGAGCAGGGTGTTTTTAACATCGATTCCCGGGTGCAGGCCAGAGACGAGATCGGGGAGCTCGAGCTTCGGTTCGGCAAAATGCTTGCCAGCATCAATGTGCTCATCGAAGAGGGCTACAAGAACCAGATCAGCCAGAAGGAAGCGGAGCTTCGGGCGCTGCAGTCGCAGATCAACCCGCATTTTCTATACAACTCGCTCTCGGTCATCAACTGGAAGGCGATTTCGGCAGGGGCAGAGGATATCAGCGACGTAGCCGGCTTGCTGTCGACCTTCTATCGCACCTCGCTCAACAAGGGCAAGGACATTATGTCCGTGAGGGACGAGCTGTTGAACACCAAGTCTTACATCGAGATGCAGCTGATTATGCACGATTACGAGTTTGACGTTGAATACGACATTGATGAGGAAATGTTGGATTGCCAGATGATCAAATTGGTGCTCCAGCCGATCGTGGAGAACGCCATCGAGCACGGGATCGACCAGAAGCGGACAGGCAAAGGACTTCTGCGGATCAGCGGCGCAAGCCTGCATGATTATATCGTGTTTACGGTGCGGGACAACGGTCCGGGCATGACCCAAGAATTAGTGGATGAGGTGCTGGTGAAGCAGTCAAAAGGCTACGGACTTTATAATGTGCAGGAGCGAATTCGAGTTCAATACGGAAACGGTTATGGATTAAGCATTATGAGCGAAGCCGGTGAAGGTACTTACGTGACAGTGAAGCTTCCGAAAGTCCAAGGATGAATCGTGAGGGATCGTTAACGAACCTCATAGAGCTTATTTGGAAATATCACTATAATTGCGGTGCTAACGAATCTCAGACACCTTATTTCCTCTAGAATGACCGCAAATCACCCGATTTCTGCAAAATAAGGCTTCCTAGGTTCGTTAGCTCGCATTTTAAGCAAATTTCAGCGAAATAAGCACAAATGGGTTCGTTAGAAACCCGGACATACTTCTACAAACGCCAAGCCCCCTTGAGACTTTCTCAAGGGGGCTTGGCGTTGGGGTTTAAAAAATGAAGAGGCTGATTATATGTGAACGGTATGCAGCTCCAGCACTTCGGCTAGAGGAGTGTATGCATAACCAAGATCATCGGCTACGGCTTTGTAGGTCACTTTGCCATGGATAATGTTTGTGCCGCTTTGCAGGGCGGGACTGTCTTGGATGGCTGGGAACGCGCCTTTGCGGGCAATTTGCATCGCATACGGCATCGTAGCGTTGGTGAGTCCGATGGTGGACGTCTGCGGCACGGCGCCCGGCATGTTGGCGACGGCGTAATGAATAACGCCGTGCTTCACATAAGTTGGATTATCGTGGGTGGTAATATGGTCGATCGTTTCGACGCTGCCGCCTTGGTCGATAGCGACATCCACGATAACGGCTCCTCGCTTCATCGATTTCACCATGTCTTCGGATACGAGGACGGGTGCTTTCGCGCCCGGAATGAGCACGGCGCAGATGAGCAGGTCGGCTTCGGCTACGCTGCGCGCGATATTGTGCCGGCTGGAAATCAGCGTCTGCACTTGATTGCCGAACAGGTCCTCGAGCTGGCGCAGACGCGCCGCGCTAAGGTCGAGAATCGTTACATCCGCGCCTAAGCCTACGGCGATCTTGGCCGCATTCGTGCCGACGACACCGCCGCCGATAATGGTAACCTTGCCGCGGGCCACGCCGGGAATGCCGGAGAGGAGAATGCCGCGTCCGCCTTTGGGGCGTTCGAGCAGCTGCGCGCCGATTTGGGCCGCCATCCGGCCGGCCACCTCGCTCATTGGCGTAAGCAGCGGCAGCGCTCCGCCTTCTTTGACGGTTTCATAAGCGATGGCGGTCACCTTCGCGTCCACCAGCGCCTTTGCTAGGGCCGGATCCGCGGAGAGGTGCAAATACGTAAAGAGAATTAAACCTTCTCGAAAATAAGGGTATTCACTAGGGAGCGGTTCTTTTACTTTCACGATCATGTCCGCTTGCTGCCATACGGATGCGGCGTCCGTCACGATAATAGCGCCGGATTGCGCGTACTCGGCATCGGTAAAGCCGCTTTCCAGGCCGGCGTTTGTCTCGACATAGACGATATGGCCGTCCTGCACGAATTCCTTTACGCCATATGGCGTTACCCCGACACGGCATTCATTGTTTTTGATTTCCTTCGGTACGCCGATCTTCATGATCCTTCGCTCCTCGTTAGTCGTAATGGGAACTTTATAGCTTCATTATAAAATCGGCTTGTCACTTATTCATCGTACAAAACATCAAGCGGATTGACGGGATCATAGACATATTTGTATAGTGGGACTAGCCATTATAGACATTTTGTCTAATCGGGGGTTGAAAATATGGACACTTCATTGAAATTCGATATTGGCCAGCTGCTGGCGAGGCCGATCTTCCGCTCCGCGAAGCTGGCTGCCGGGCGGGAGGGGATGCATCGCCCCGTCGGCTGGGTGCATGTGCTCGAAATAACGAACGTGGCTCCATTTGTAAGCCCGAACGATTTGATATTAACAACAGGGCTCTGGCTCAAGCAGAACGAGCAGGACCGGTTCGCCTATATGAAGCAGCTGATCGATCAGCATGCGGCGGGGCTATGCATCGAGATGAAAACTACCGTCGACGCCATCCCGAAGGAAATCGTGGAACTGGCGGACCAGCACCAGTTTCCGTTGATCGTGTTCGAGCAGCCGGTCCGATTCGTCGAAATTACGCAGGACATTCATGCGCTGCTCATCAACCGGCAGCATCAGTTTCTGAAGGAGCTTGAGGTGTATTCCAGAAAGCTGCAACGCCTAACGATCGAGAGCACAGGCATCGCGCAGATTCTTAGAGCGTTCCATGAGCAGACCGGGCGGCAGGTGTTGTATTTCTCCTCGCTCGATCACAGCATTTTTTATCCTGCGCTCACGACGAAAGCCTCCAGTCCGATTTCCGGTTTCCTGCAGCGTCAAATGGATGCCAAGGCGCTTTCGGCCAAGGACGTGTCCATGCTGCCGATGAATGCGCAGCAGCTGCTCGTCGTACAGCCGGTGATCTGCTTCGGCCAGACGTTTTCCTACGTAGGCGTACTCCTTCATAACAAGCCCGAAATTACCGAGTCGCTCACGCTGCTGCTCGATTACACGACCAAAGCCGTTGCCGCGATTACGCTGCGCACGGAGTTTCTGGAAGAGAAGCTGTCGCGCGACCATAACGAATTTATTCTGGATATTATGAACAACCGGATCGAGAATGAAGATCAGGCGCTGTCTAGAATGGGACTTCGCCAGCTGAGCAAGGGGGAGTATTTGTTCGCGGGAGGCATTATCGAAATTCAGCACACAGCCGATAGCGAGCCGATCACGATCGAAGCGGATAAGCAGGACCTGCTTATTTTGGTCAGACAGCTGCTCAAGAAGCTTGGGTTGAACAGCTTGGTCATGATGCAGAACAACCGCATCTATACGCTCTGCGCCAGAGAAGCGCTGCACATGGATTCGCCGTCCAACTTTCAGGCGACGCTGCTGCGGCTGATCGAAGAGCTTAGAGAATCGACGCGCGAGCAGCACTCATCATCGCTCAAGCTGTATGCCGGCTTCGGCAAGCTGCGCGCGCAAATTTCCGAATCGGCGAGAAGCTATGAGGAGGCGCAGCAGGTCATCGACGTCGCGCGGAGCGTGCCTGCTTATGAGGGATGTATGTTCTACGACCGGCTAGGCGTGTACCAGCTGCTGAAGGCTGTACCGAAGCTGTCCTTTCTCGCTGCCTATGTGGAGGATCATTTAGGGGCATTATTGGCCTATGACCGGGAGCATCATCTCCAGCTCATCGAGACGCTGGATGCGTATTTCGCGTGCATGGGCTCGAAGCAGGAGACGGCCGCAAGGCTTCACATCCACCGGCAGACGCTCTACAATCGATTGGATAAATTGGCTATGCTGCTGGGAGAAGACTTCCTTGAGACCGATAAACGGCGCTGCCTCGAAATGGCGCTCATGGCCTATAAGCTGAAATAGAAGGGAGTGGGCAACATGGTTAAAACGTCATCTAGGCTCTATTACGGCTGGGTTGTGGTCGGCATCGTGTTTCTGACCTTGCTCGTTTCCGCGGCAATCAACTCCGTGCCGAGCGTGCTTATGCTGCCTCTTGAACAAGAATTCGGCTGGGACCGCAGCGCGGTATCGGGCGCCGTCTCGATCCGCATCTTGCTGTACGGCTTGATGGGACCGTTCGCGGCGGCTTTTATGGCGAAGTACGGCGTCCGCAAGGTGATGGTCATTTCCATGCTCTTGCTGATCATCAGCCTATCGCTGACGCCGTTCATGACGTCGATCTGGCAAATGACGCTGCTGTGGGGCGTTATGGTCGGCATCGGCACCGGCTCCTTGGCGAACGTGCTTGGCGTGACGGTCGCCGGCCGCTGGTTCGTCACGCATAAAGGGCTCGTTATCGGCCTGCTCACGGCAAGCGCCGCTACCGGGCAGCTGCTCTTCCTGCCGCTGCTCGCGAAGCTGACGGAGGACATCAGCTGGCGAACCGCCGTCTACACGGTGGTAGGGGTGCTGCTCGTGCTGACGCCGGTCGTCGGCATCTGGATGCGCAACCATCCGTACGATGTCGGTGCGGCCGCACTCGGCACGACGGAGACCGCAAAGCCTGTCCCGTTTACGGGCAACCTGTTTTTCACGCCGATTCAAACGCTGCTTGCCGCTTCGGGAAGCGGGACGTTCTGGCTGCTTGCCGGCACGTTCTTCTTCTGCGGCTTCTCCACGAACGGACTGATCGGCACGCATCTCATCCCGGCTTGCGGCGATTACGGGATTCCCATCGTCACCGCGGCAGGCCTGCTGTCGCTGATGGGACTGTTCGATCTCGTCGGCACGACGCTCTCCGGCTGGCTTTCCGACCGTTTCGACAGTCGGTGGCTGTTGTTCTGGTATTACGGCTTGCGCGGACTGTCGCTGATCTTCCTGCCTTACGCGCTCGGCACGGGCTACACGCAGCTGACCGTGTTCGCGGTGTTCTACGGGCTCGACTGGATCGCGACCGTGCCGCCGACCGCGAAGCTGGCTTCGGATGCATTTGGCAAGGAGAAGGCGGGGATGATCTTCGGCTGGGTCGTGGTGGCGCATCAAGCGGGCGCCTCCGTTGCGGCTTACGAAGCGGGGCTGCTGCGGGATTGGCTGGGCAGCTATACGGTGCCCTTCGTCGTGTCCGGCTTCTTCTGCCTGCTGGCTTCGCTCATGGCGCTGCGCATTCGCCGTGCCCGGGCGACCGCCATTCAAGCCGCCCTATAATAAAAAAGCCTTCTTCCCGTACTCGGTGAAGAAGGCTTTATGTATATATGCTAAACTATGATGTCGATAATCCGCCGGCCAAATCATTCCGGACCGCTGGCGTTTCTGCATCCTTGCAGAGCCGCTCCACTTCCTTCAGATGAGCGCCGGAAACAGGTGCGCTTGGCGAATCGCTATTTACTGGTTTTTTCACGAAGTAAAGACGCTGCTGAATTTCATCAAAAAACTCCACTTGATCCATTTGTACGACATAACAGCGATCGACCTTCTTAAAGCCTTCGCCTACCAAGAAGCGCTCGTGCTCTTCAAAGGTGGAGATTTGACTGTAAAGACCTTCTCTTGTTTGATAGTATACCTCACCGCGGTAGCTGCGCATAAGAAGAACGTCCTCAAGATCAATAAAAACGATATCGAACTCTTTTTTATTGTATCTTTTTACGACTGGTATCTTCATATTACACGCCCTTCTTTCTTAATTCTTGTGGAATGCGCGGTTGGTGCAAAAGGAAATACGAACCTGTCAGTACAAACAAAGACGAAATGCCGATAATGGCTGCCGCCAGGACTTGATAAGCCTTTTTTTGCATCGTTATCACCTCCTTCTCAGAGTAATAACGATTCCTATCCAGCGTCTTCTTTGTCTTTTCTAATGGAGTAGTGCAGAAATAGAGGAATCGTTAGCAGAAAAATGACGCTTGCGACAATCGCATAGTCTTTGAAATTGCCCCTCAGGACAAGCCCTGCGCCTGCAGCGACGACCAAACTCGTCACGACGACAACGAGCAGGATCGCGTTGGTTCCGGTAATGCTGACGTTCGCGCGGTGCGAAGCCGGCACGTAATCATACCCCCAGTGCTTGATATAGATGGTTCGGCTAATCGCGAACACGATAGCGGCGGTTAGCAGCTGGACCGCTGCGGAAATGATCGGCGTGCCTGTCACGAACTCAAGGGGAGTACCGGACAACGACAGGATCAGCAAGGTCAGCCCCTGAATGGCGAAGCCGACGATGAAAGCCGCCGCATTCATGATCAGCGAGTAATAAAGCGGAACCCGGAACAAGATCCATAGTACAATGACGAGCAGGCCAAGCTGTATGTAGGATGAGAAGTCTCCGATCTCCGGCATGAGCCGCGAGAAGTAAGATACCTGGCTCATCATGAGAGAAACGATCAAGGTGATGTTCAGCCGTTCTGTAACGGGAAAGCGGAATAACGTGAACATGAGCACGAAAACCGAGAAATACTCGATTGATGATCCGATGGAAAAATAAAGATAATTCATTGAACCGCATTTCCCTCCTAAGTTAGTAGTATAAGGCCTAGCATCATTGGAATCCATATGTTCATTTATCAATAGGTTTACGCCATTTGGACTAGATGATTCTATTATATCAGAAGCAAATTGCACATAGATGAAATAAATCCGACAAAAAGAGACATTTTTTTATGTAATTTTTATCTAATTCAGCTCGAAAAAGAAAAAAAGACACCGCCCGCTTGATGCGAGGCAGTGTCTTCCTGTTTAAGGCGGCAGCGGTTAGTGCTGGCCTTCCGTGTAAATTTGCCATGTAACGCCGAATTTGTCGGTTACAATCGCGTAGCCTGGGCTGAAATGCGTCTCCGTCAGCGGCATGCCGACTTGGCCGCCTTGTTCAAGCGCCGCTAGTGCTTGCTTGGACGTGCTCACGTCGCTTGTGCACAGACAGATCGTCACTTGGGTGCCGATTTGATGCGGCATGCCCGGGAACGCGTCGGAGAGCATCAAGTCCGTTTGACCCACTTTAATCGTGGCATGTCCGATCAAGCTCTTGGATTCCTCCGTCAGCGGCGTATCATGCGGCATCTCGCCGAAGGTTTGCACGAACATGACCTCGGCATTCAGCGCTTCTTTGTAGAAATCAATTGCTTCGGAAGCATTTCCGTTCATCACGAGGTAAGGGATCAATGTGGTAATCATCGTATTCGCTCCTTTATGATTAGGTCAACCGTTTCATTATGGCCGGCTGATATTTCCATCATACAATAGCGAACATATGTTTGCAATCGAATTTGGTGACAAACTAGATGTCACCAATAAGGTGATATACTGGTACCAGAAACGGGGGATGCGGGTTTGAAACGAATGGACCGACTGATGGCGATACTGATCGCGCTGCAGCAGGAGCCGGCAACCGCGCAGCGATTGGCGGAGAAGTTCGAGGTAACGAAACGGACGATTTTGCGGGATATGCAGTCGCTCTCCGAAATGGGCGTTCCGATCTATGCCGTAAGCGGTCCTTCGGGCGGTTTCCGGCTGATGGACGGTTTCCGGCTGCCGCCGCTGCAGCTGGATGCCGGGGAGGCATTAGCCGTGTTCTTCGCGCTGAGCAGCTTGACGAAGATGGCGGATACCCCGTTTCGCCAGGCGAGGTGGACCGTGCTGGATAAGCTGAAGGCCGTCATGCCGGAGCAAACGCTCGAGTACATCGAATCGAAGCTCGCGGTTGTGGAGGTCGAGGTGCCGCAGCGAAGCGTGCAGTCGCCCTATTTGTCCGAGCTGCTGGCCCACACGGCGGAAGCCAGGTGGATTCGCGTTCATTACCGCTCCGAGAAGCAGACGCGGTGGCTCCAGCTTTGGCCGCGCAAAATTTATACCGCCCACGGCTATTGGTACAGCGAAGCTTATTCGGTGACGCACGGCGAATGGCGGACGTTTCGGATTGACAGGATGATCGAGGTGGAGGCGATGGAGCTCTCAGCCGATGAAGCGGCTCGTATGGCCAGCTTGCTGGAGCGGCCTGCTGAAGCGGAAGAGGAGTCATCTACACGCATTATCGCCAGCTTGACCTATCGGGGGGCGCTGCTTGCGGAGCAGGACCTCCATATCGGCGATAGCGTCAGGCAAGTTGACGAGGAGACGTGGGAGCTGGATTTCATTTGTCCGGCCTCCGAGCGGAGCTGGGCGGAACGGTTCTTTTTTACGCTGGGCATGGATGCCGAGGTGAAAGCGCCTGCGCATCTGAAGGAAGCGCTGTTTGGCATGGCGAAACGGTTATGCGGCAGATATGGCTCGGGACATACGACTGAAGGTTAGATGAAGGATACGAAGAGGAGGATGAAATCATGAGTGACAACAGCGTTTTGGGACGCGCAAAATCGTTTTTGTACAAGAATGCGAGGCTTATTGACCGCAAAAGATTCGAGTTTTTATTCGAGGATGGAACGAAAGAGTCGGTGATTGGCGCGCTTCGGGCGTATCAAAATCCGGACGGCGGCTTTGGCCATGCGCTTGAGCCGGATATCCGCTGTCCGTACAGCCAGCCGGTCCCTACTGAAGTGGCGCTTGCGCTCATGGATGAGGTCGGCTGCCTCGATGCTGAGCTGCTGGACGGCATCATCCGTTATGTCCGCGGCATTACGCTGCCGGATGGAGGGATGCCATTCGTCTTCTGCAACGCGAAGGACTACTCGCATGCTCCATGGTGGGGAGTGGAGCGGGATGATGTCGCTTCGGTGAATCCTACGGGTTTATTGATAGGCTATCTGAGCAAACAGAATGCTAGGATGGACATTCGGCAGGAAGAGTGGTTTCTGCGGAATACGGCTTATTTATGGCGCGTGTTCGAGCAGGAGCAGCCGTCCGGTTTCCATGACGGTATACAATGGATTACGTTCTTGCAGAATGCTTCAGATCAAGAGAAGGCAGCGGTTTATTTGGCAAGAATAGATGATTGGCTGCAGCAGCCGGGCGTCATCGAGTTTGATCCGGAAGCTGAGGGCTATGTGCATAAGGTGCTGGATTGGGCGCCGAAACGCGATAGCTATGCGGGTAGAGTTATTCCCCAGGGGGAAATCGAGCGTCATCTTCATGCTCTGATCGGCCAGCAGCAGGAGGACGGCGGCTGGCCGATCAGCTGGCCGGCTGTAAGTCCCGGAGCGGAAGCGGAATGGCGCGGTTTCGTCACGGTAGAACGGTTAAAGACGTTAAAATCTTATGGCATGATTTAAGCGGCTGCTATTCGAGCAGCTCGCTTTCGTACCGTGCGAACAGCGTTTTCATCGCAGCGGGATTGCGCTGCTGCGCAGCGTGAATGGCGTCGATCAGCCCGCTGATCCGTTTCGTCATGATAATCAGATAACGTGCTGGGGGCTGCTTGGGATTCCAGAACGTATGCTTCACTCCGCGCGGGGCTATGACGGCGCTGCCGCTGCCGGCTTCGATGATGTCGTCGCCGATTTGGAAGGCAAGCGTTCCCTCCAGCACATACCATGCTTCATCATCCTCAAGGTGACGGTGGAGCGGTGCGATGCGCATCGGCTCGGTACCCGGAGGGCAGCCATCTGCAGTCCATTCGGCCAGAACCAAATCGGAGCCGGAGAGTATTTTCCCAAGCATAGGCGTGGCAATGATAGGGCCGTTCATTGGTTGTTGCGGCATAGGGTCAGCCTCCTAATCGTAGTTTGTTCTATTATAAATGGAATTCTCTTTTGCGGAAATGGCAGGGAATGCATGGGCATGCCGCGAAAATGGATAGCATCCAAGGCGCGCTTAGTGCCTGCAAGGGGGAATAGCGTTGACAATTTCCGAACCGGTTCACTATTTGCGCAATACCGTCGGGGAATTAATGAAGCATTGGCCGGATAACCGGAGCGTCACGGTAGCATGCCATGGGCACAGCGTGCCGGCCGGGTATTTTGCAACCCCTGTAGTAGATGCTTTTAACGCCTACCCGCATCTGCTGCACCGGAAGCTGAAGGAACGGTTTCCTTTTGCCGTGATCAACGTGACCGTGACGGCCATCGGCGGCGAGCATGCCGTAAGCGGGGCGGAACGGTTCGCCCGGGAAGTGCTTTCCTTGCGGCCGGATGTCGTCACCATCGATTACGGCTTGAACGACAGAGGTCTAGGGCTGAAGGCGGCCGGGACGGCTTGGCAATCGATGATCGAGCAGGCGCTGGCTGCGGGAAGCAAGGTGATTCTGCTGACGCCGACTTGGGATACGTCGTACCGCGACCCATCCTCGGAAGCTTGGCGAGAGCTGTGTGCGCACCGGGAGCAAATCCGGCAGTTGGCTTCCCAGTATGAGATCGGCCTTGTGGACAGCTTCGGCTTGTTCGAAGCCTACCGGGCAAACGGAGGCGATCCGACGGATCTCTTATCCTGGTCGAACCATCCTAACCGGACTGGGCATGAGCTTGTGGCAGACGGGTTGATGCGATGGTTTACCTATTAATTATTAGAAGAAGGAATGGCCGCTGTTCAGCGATCTTCAGGCTACCGCGCATACGCTAACGGTTGCCACGCACGCTATTTAGCCTCAAATGGCCCTTTTAAAATTCTAACGGTTCTCAGGAACGCTATTTGGCGATCGGGGCAGCGAATTCTTCCGATTTGAGCCAAGTAACGCCTCTGGCAACCGTTAGATTTTAAGAAAGGCTATATTTGTGCAAATAAGCGCTGGAGCATCCGTTAAAATTTTCGGGCGCTCTTTCGTGCTTCCGAGCACACGCTAACCATATAAAAGTCGACAAGCCTGCCAATTATACGATGGTGGGATTCTTTACAATCTGAAGGAGCGGCCCTGCGGACCGCTCCTCCTTTTGCCTATGCACCACGAATAATGTCGTAAAATCGCAGTCAGTTTGATCCCGGATTGCTATCTAAGCTGGTCCTACGTTGCCGAATCACAAAATCTGGATGACGAACGCGTTCTCGCGTCGTTAATCATTCGAACAGAACGGGCTCGATTGGATATGCCGCCGATATGAGCCACGATTCAATGCTTGCTGCCTCAAGGCTATTCACGCTTCTCCACAGGAAGCTAACAGTTACCCACAAGGTTATCCCCAGTGTCAACACCCAAAAACCATGATTCGGGTATAACTATCAGAACCGTATGAACATATCCACAGCTTGAGTTATCCACATTGGGATACACGTGCCGAAACCGCTTTCTCGATCTCATCCGCTAGTACAAGCGCTGCGAATATCCTTCTTCAAGCCTGCGTGCTATGGCTTCGGCATCAGTTCCGGGAAGGTCGGCATGGTCCGCAATGATTCGGGAGGCGGAAGGGAGCGCGGCTTTATCCGACCATGAGCCTGGTTCCCATAACCCGGATCGGATGAACGCTTTGGCGCAATGTATGAAACATTCCTCCACTTCAACGCTGATGGCGAGCAGAGGCTTGCGGCCGTTAACGGCGAGCTGCTCCAGCAGCTCAGCTTGCTTCATAAGCGATGCCCGGCCGTTTATGCGGAGGGTTTCTCCAAGCCCGGGAATCAGGAAGAGCAGACCGACATAAGGATTCATAAGAATGTTTCGCAGCGTATCGATTCGCTTATTTCCGGGCCTTTCCGGAATGATTAACCGGTGCTCGTCCTGAATAAGGACGAATCCGGGTTGATCTCCTCGCGGCGATGCATCGCAGCGACCGAGTCGGTCGGAGGAGGAGATGACGAGGAAGGGCGAACGGCTTATAAAATCGGCGCAATGCCGGTCGATCGAATGGATCGTTTTCCGGCTCGCTAGTTCGCTAGGGTAACCGATGAGCTGGCGCAGCTCTTCTTCGGTATCGATAGGGTCTTGATCGCGAATCTCATTGACGTTCATAATGGCTGACACCTCTTGTTTTTCTGCAATAGGGAACCGATAATGGGTAAATATGCTGAATCGGCAAACACCGCCTAGAAGGAGCTGATGATGCTGTGCATATTGCGATAGATTTAGACAATACGGTTCTGGATGCGACCTCGGCGCATGTAACCTATTATAATCTGGCGTCGGGGCTCTCGTTAACCCCGGACGACGCGAACGAGTTTTATATCTACCTGAAATATGGCTGGAGCCGGGAAGAGCGGGATGCCGTTTATGCGAAATACGGACATGAGATTCATTGGAACTCCGTGCCGTATCCAACGGCGGTCAACTGCTTGCGGCAGCTTGCCGCACGGCATGAGATCTCCATCATTACGGCGAGGCCGGAGATGTTCCGCGATGTGACGGTGGAGTGGCTCAAGCATCACAGCATTACGTACAATAACATCGCTTTTGTCGAAAATAAACTCGAGGTCTGCGTTGCCTCTAAAGTGGATGTATTAATCGAAGATGGACCTCACTATGCGGAGCAGTTTGCGCAATTGCGCAAGCCTATCATTCTCTTTGACCAGCCGTATAACCGGATGGTGACAAGCGAGTACGTCATGCGCGCCGCCAATTGGAGCGAGGTGATGGCCCACATTGACCGCTTGGCGGAGAAGCCGGGGTAGACAACTAGATTGGAGCGTAAAGATAGATGATCGGTGCAATCATTCATGGATTTATACTTGCTTTGGGCTTGATTTTGCCGCTGGGCGTACAGAATGTGTTCGTATTCAATCAAGGCGCGACGCAGCCGAAGTTCCGCAAGGCGCTGCCGGTCATCATAACGGCGTCGGTCTGCGATACGATCTTGATTTTGTTGGCGGTTCTCGGGGTGTCCGTCCTCGTGCTGCAGTTCGACTGGCTGAAAACGGCGCTGTTTGCGGCGGGCATCGTATTTCTGCTCTATATGGGCTGGATGACTTGGCGTAGCAAGACGGCAAGCAGGACGGACTCGGCCTCCGAAGCGCTCGGAGCGAAGAAGCAAATTGCGTTCGCCGCGTCCGTGTCGCTCCTGAATCCGCATGCCATATTGGATACGGTGGGCGTTATCGGGACAGGCTCCCTCCAATACGGAGGCGCGGAGAAGGCGGCCTTCGCGGCAGCTTGCATCGCTATTTCATGGCTCTGGTTCACCAGCCTTGCCGCGGCTGGAAGACTGGCGGGCAATTTGGACAAGTCCGGGCGGCTGATGGTCGTCTTGAACAAAATGTCGGCCGTTGTCATGTGGGGAACGGGCGTTTATTTGGCGGCAGGGTTGTTAGGGGAGTAAGCTGAAAAGGCGTGATCCGTTCACGCCTGTCTTCTATCCCTTTTTTCTTGCAATATACATGAAATGCTCGGCCATGCTCAGTAAATCTTCTCGTTCGCAAACTTGCTCCGCCAAGTCAAGCCAAGCAGCTGCAACTTCAGGCGATTGGTTAAGAAGCTCGGCTTCTCGTAAATACAAGAAGCTTTCGCAATTCATGAGATGCAATTTAACCAGATCGAATTGTTCAAAAAACGGAAGCACGTCATTGGGACGGATAAAAAAATTATCGGTAAATCCTACTCCGGTGAAATCCACATCGTTAAGCATACAATCCAGTTGCGCTTTCCGCTCATCCATAAGGATCAAATCCGGATTTCGGATCAAATAATCCCACACGAATGAATAAGATGAAACAAAAGCTACAAATAGGATCCCATTCGGCTTTAATTTTCTCAGGCATTCCTTTATGGTTCCGATCCTGTCTTGTTCGGCTTTCAGATGATACATGGGACCCATGCAGAGAACATGGTCATACCGGCCATCTTCGATAGCTGACAAATCACGGCTATCGGCGCACACGCCGCGAAGGGGAAATCCGAGTTCTTCTGCCTTCTTTAACGCAAAGGCTACATTGTTCCGAGAAAGATCAGCCAACGTCACCTCGCAGCCAAGCTCCGAAAGGTAGAGCGAATACTTCCCCGGACCCCCGCCAACATCAAGCACTTTGTCGTTCGGCTTCATATAACGATTCATGTACCTTTTGCTAAGTTCGTACTCGACTTTGTGCCGATCAAGACGTTCCCATTCATCGTGCACGGTTTCATCATAAAATCTTCTTACGGTTTCTAAGCTGTCCAAGTTTACACACCCTCTTCATCCTATTTTTTTGTGTGGGAACAATCGCTTTTTATGTTGCATGTTTTTTCCAAGTAGTGCTAGATTGATATAGAAGCAGCATGCAAGACGATGGACAAATCCGCACTCGGGAAGGAGAACCTCCTATGGACACCTCAATACTTGGCGTGTCTGGAATATCGTTTCTGCTCGTCACGCTGCTGACCCCGCTGCTCATCTGGGGTTTGCGCAGCTTGAAGCTTACGCAGCCGATCCGCGAGGAGCTGCCGCCGGATCATCAAGCCAAACGCGGCACGCCGCTTATGTCCGGACTTATCCTGCTGATTGGCGTTGTCACGTCGACCTACTTCCACCCGAAACCGCTCATCCTTTTTATTGGCGCGACGTTCGTGTTGTTCGGTTTAATCGGTTTTCTCGATGATTTCAAAAAAGCGGCCTTCCAAGACCCGTCCGGAATCTCGGGGAAAATGAAACTGGTTTTCCAGTTTGGCTTTACCTGTGCTTTATTGCTGATTCTGCTGATGGAGTTCGATTTGGGCACCGGCATCGCCCTTATTAACTACACTCTCGAACTGCCCCCTTGGATTTATTTGGCCATTATGATGTTATTTATAGTTGGCTCTGCAAATGCGATTAATTTCACGGACGGACTGGATGGCCTGCTCATTAATGTTTCGATCCCGACCTTCTTTTTCTTCTTCGTCATATCCGACAGGGTTGAGGTGCAGGCATTCTCGTTAGTCATGATCGGCTGCTTGCTAGGCTTATTTATTTACAATATTTATCCGGCAAAAGCGTTCATGGGGGACACGGGCTCCTTGGCAATCGGCGGGTCTCTTAGCTTCTTGGCCGTCATTGAGAAGGTTGAAATTTTAATTCCCATCTTATTTTCAGTTTATCTGGCCGAACAACTATCCGTCATCTTACAGGTCTGGTATTACAAGAAGACGAAGCTGCGCATATTCCGTATGACGCCGATCCATTATCACTTTAGCTTGAAATACGGCTGGAGCGAGAACAAGATCGTCATGGTATTCGGCTTTATCTCTTGGCTATCCGCCTTGATTTCTTGGTTGATCTGGAAATTTATCCTGTAGCGGACCTCAAGAAAGGACGAGCCCCACGTGACTATACATGTACAAGTATCTTGCCTTGCAATCCGAGACCGCCAAATCGCTATGATTCAGAAGAAGAATCCAGCTTATAAAACTTATCTAAAATACATTCCTCCGGGTGGACATGTAGAGTTCGGAGAGAAACTGGAAAAAGCCTGTGCCAGAGAGATGCGGGAAGAGACCGGTTTGATTGTTTCGGAGCTTGAGCTGAAAGGCGTGGTGACCTTCACAAGGCAGGACTATCACTCGGTATGTTTCTTTTTTCTAGCGCACCGCGTTGAAGGCGTGCTTGTATCAGGCGAGCCGGAGAAGCAATCCTCGCATTGGATTGATTTAGCCGGAATCGATCGGAATGAGAAGGTGCCAGGGTATCATAAAGATTTTCTTAAGGCGATGCTGGAAGCGGGTGCTTATCTCAATGGCCGGGTGGAGTGGAATCCGGCGGATGATCAGGTCGGTTGGAGCATCGTGCGGACAGAGCGGTCTATTGCCCCGCGAACTTGAAAAAACCACCATTCCCGGTAGACTAACAATAAGTAACGGTCGTGAAGCACGCGCCGCTTTGGCACAAATCGCACCTTCATTGGTGAATTTGGCCGAGGCGGCGTTTTCTGTTTTGCGGCTTGATTTTCAAGCCTCCGCATACCGGATAAACGACAGCAGCAAATCCTGCCTGTGGTCGCCGAAGTCGGCGCCGAACAAGTTGAGGCCGCGGCGGTTGACCGCATCTTCGCTGACTTCAAGCCGGATGCGGATCGGCTTGTTGTATTGCAGGGCAAGCGTGTTCACGGTGACGTCTGATGACGTCGCGCCATTCACGCGGCTGCCTTCCCGGGAAATGCGCCACTCCGTCAGCATTCCGTATTCGGTTCCGCTCTTCCATTTGTCCGGCGTCAGTTTGCCTTTGCGGTCGCCGAGATCGCCGGGACTTGTCCATGTACCGACAAGTTGGTCGTTGATGAATAGCGAAATATCCGAGGGCCAGTCCATCCGGAAGCCGGCAGCCTCAGAGCAGAGCTCGGCGCTGAAGCGCAGCTCGTCGATGGTCACGCCGGGGGGCATCGGATTGGCAAAGTAATACTCGACATAACCGGCGCCCGAGAACCAGAGCAGGGAAGCATCCACGCGCTCCGGTAAATAGAAGGCGCGGGGATCGTCGACCGAACCGAGCTGCACGCAGTCGCGCGTAACAATGCCGCAAGTAGGCTGCACGGAGCAATGGGCGTACATGCCGATCGGCATGCGCAGCTCCTCCGTGCGCAGCAGCCCTTCGCCGAGCTTAACGGGCAGATCCAGTTGGATGGAGCGGCAAGTGACGGTGCAAATCTTCTCGCGGTTCGCGCCAAGCGTGGAAGTGATCAAGTCCACGTTCTCTAAGATTTGCACATTGACGGACACCGTCGGCTGTGCGACGCCAAGCGCTTCGGCAAGCTGGCTGACGCTCATCGGCTTCTCGCCGAGCGCCTCCAGGATGCGCAAGCGGACGTCGCCGGACAACGCTTTGGCAACCTCGATCAGTCGGGTAGATGGGTAGCGGTTCAAATCTTGGATCAGTTCACTCATGAGCGGTTCAACCCTTCATCGTTCTGCTTTATTCTCACATCAGTGTACTCTATATCAGGTGTATTGTAAAAGTATAATATGTATTGCCTAATTATTATACCGGTGCTAAAATGGGGGCAAATCCAAATCCATGATGTGAAAGGTTGTGCTTCCCCGATGGCTGCTCAAGCAATAAAATCCGCACAAACGGAAATGCCGCGTCCCGAATATCCGCGTCCGGACTGGCAACGACAAGACTGGTTGAATTTGAATGGCGCATGGGCATTCCGATTGGACACGGAAGAACTTGTAAGCGATTTCGGTTCGCTTCAGCCGACCGACCAATTCGATTCGGAAATTATCGTTCCCTTCTCCTGGTCCAGCCCGCTGTCCGGAATCGGCCGCGATGATAAAGGCACCGGCTGGTATAAGAAAACCGTTACGTGGTCGCCGGCAGAGAGCGGCTCGCTCGTATTCGTACGCTTCGGCGCAGTCGACTACCGCTGCGACGTATGGGTCAACGGCATTCATGCCGGATCGCACGCAGGCGGCTACGGCAGCTTCGAGTTCGAAGTAAGCAGCTTGTGGAAGCGTGATGAGGAGAACAGCATTGTCGTGCGCGCCGAAGATTTTGACCGGAGCTCGCAAGCGCGCGGCAAACAAGGCTACGGCGAGATCCGCGGCATTTGGCAGCCGGTCTGGCTGGAGGCGCGGCCGCAGACGTACGTGCAGTCGGCGAAGTTCACGACGCGGATCGACGGCACAGTCGACGTGAAAGCGACGATTGTTGCCCATCAAGCGGGAGAAGCCGCGCTGAAGTTCAGTTTCGGCGATCAAACCGTGCAGCATCAAGCTTCCGTTCAATTAGAAGCAGGAAGCAATACGATCAACACGTCGTTCATCGTGAGCGATCCGCAGCTATGGAGCCCGGAAACGCCGCATCTGTACGAAGGAGCCATCACGCTGACGGCGGAAGGTGCCGGAAGCAGCGACACGATCGAGACCTATTTCGGCATCCGGGAAATTGGAACGGCGCGGTTCGACGACCGGTCTTACCGTTGGATCACGCTGAACGAAAAGCCGGTTTATTTGAACGGAACGCTGGATCAGTCGTACCACCAGACAGGGTATTTTACGTACCCGAGCGATGAGGAAATGCGCAATGAAATTTACCTGCTGAAAAGGCTCGGCCTGAATATGGTCCGGATTCACATCAAGCCGGAGGAGCCGCGGAAGCTGTACTGGGCCGACAAGCTAGGCATGCTGGTGATGGAAGATATGCCATGCTTCTGGGGCAACCCGGACGAGACGGCCCGTGCGTCGTACGAGAGCGAAGCGAGCGAAATCATCGACCGCGACTTCAACCATCCGTCGGTTTTCTGCTGGGTCATGTTCAACGAAACCTGGGGGCTGAAAACGAACCCGCAAGGGGGCGGCTTGACCGGCGAGCAGGGCCAGCCGAGCAGCTATTTGCCGGAGACGCAGGAGTGGGTGCGCGAAATCTACCGCTGGGCGAAGCAGGTTGATCCAACCCGCATCGTCGAGGACAACTCGCCGTGCAACTATGACCATGTGGAGACGGACCTCAATACGTGGCATTTCTATATCAACGGCTATGAGCAGGTGCGCGAGCATGTAACGGAGATTGTGGAGAAAACGTATCCGGGTTCGTCTTTCAACTGCATTGGGGGCAATGTGCAAACCGATGCTCCGCTTATGAACAGCGAGTGCGGCAACGTATGGGGCTTCCTCAGCGGAGCTGGCGACAGCGACCTGGCTTGGCACTATCGGTATATGCTGAACGAATTCCGGCGCCATGACAAAATGTGCGGGTTCGTATTTACCGAATTCCGCGATGTGACGAATGAGTTTAACGGCTATTACCGTCTGGACGGCACGGACAAATATTTCGGCTACGAGGAGTTCGTACCGGGCATGTCGATCGCCGACCTGCATGCGGCGGACTTTATCGTGATCGATGCGCCGCCTTGCCAGACCGTTCAAGCAGGCGGGCAAGCGGAGGTGCCGCTGCTTCGCTCGAGCTATTCGGACCGCTATCACGGACAGCAGCTGGAGCTGGTGTATGAGGTATGGTATGACAGCCTCGGCATTCGCAGGGTATCGGATCAAGGCACCGTCCAGCTCGATTGGAACGGCTTTGGCGTCGCTCCGATCGCTTCGCCGCTTACCATCAACCTGCCGAATGAGGATGCAGTCGCCGTATTGGCCATTAGCTTGAAAGATGCCGACGGCCATGTCGTGACGCGCAACTTCATTACCTTCGACGTTCGCAGCGGCAGCGAAGACGGTGTTTACGAAGGGGAGGGCCGGTTCGTCAACAAGCCGGTAACCGGCTTCTCGGAGCAAAGCTTTGGCATCCAGTGGAACGCGATTCAAGAGCAAAAAGCGAACGGAGGCGGCGCAGGCCAATTCGTTTATGACATTAACTTGCCTTCCGCTGCAGAGCACGCGGCCATCCACCACCTCGATATCCGCTTCGAAGCGAGCGCGAAGCGGCTGCTCGCCCGCAATATCGAAGGCGCAAAGGATCGAGCGCATGGCATCGACTTCATGCACGGGGCTTCCGCTAACGTGGAATACAATAGGAACACGTATTACATGACCGACGAAGAGCGCCATGAATCCCGCGTCCATGTCCTGATCGACGGGGAGCGAGTCGGCTCCTTCCTGCTGCCGGATAATCCGGCGGACAGCAGAGGGGTGCTGTCTTGGCACTATCAAGAGGTGCATAACCTGCTGGATGAGGCGGGTTCCTACGGTTACTTGTGCAGCGTGACGCTGCCAAGCCGCATCACGGCGAAGCTTGACCGCAGCCGGAGCTTCAAGCTCACTCTCGAGGCGGAGAAGGGCGGTCTTGCTCTCTATGGGCGCAATGCCGGACGTTATCCGTTTGACGTCCTGATTCAATTGAGATAGTTAACCATTAGCCCCGCGAAATCCGGAACGCCATGCGCCTGGCTCGCGGGGCTGTTTTCACGGCAGAAGCATGTAAGCATAGGATGAGTTTCCAGGGAGTGCGGACAAGTTTCTCTCACGGCTAGCGTGCTTCATTGTTAGAATGAAGAAAAACTAGCATTCCGGGAGAGTGTATACCGATGACGCAAGCGAGAATTCAACTTCAGGGGCCTGCTGCAGCAGCCGCTGCCTCTGACCGCTACAAGGTTTGGATCAACGGAGAGCCCGTATTTGTTTACGGCAGTCAAGGGGCTGGCTTTGCTTTGCTTTCGGCCGAAGGGAGAGTTACGGTTGAGATAGAGGACACCCGTGCGGCCGAAGAGGTTGTCGTCCGTCCGCTCCGTCACGGCATTAAGCCTGTTCGGCAAGGAGGCGTGCTTCGGTTTGAAGCAGTAGCGCCTATAAAGCTGTCCGTCGAATTTGACGGCCATATCCGGGAACCGTTATTCATTTGGATTAACCCGCCGGAAACGGCGCCGCGCCCGGATTCGTCCGATCCAAAGGTCCGTTACTTCAAGGGCGGAGAAGTTCATCGTGCCGGCGAAATCGTCCTGTCGGACGGCGAGACCGTCTATATCGAAGAGGGATCTATCGTGCACGGCCGGATATTCGCCGAAGGAGCTTCGAACATTGCCGTTCGCGGCAGAGGAATCCTGGATGGTTCTCTGTGGAGAACGGCCGAAGACGGAAGCCAAAAGCATCTCATGATGATGCTCGCGGACTGCCAGGGCGTCACTATCGAGGGCATTTCGGTCATTGACGGTCCGACATGGCATGTCGTGCCGACGGGCTGCAAGGATGTATCGATCAAGAACGTGAACATCCTTACCTATGCCGGAACCGGCGACGGGATCGATATCGTAGGCTGCGAGAATGTAATCGTTGAAAATGCCTTCGTCCGCTCTAAAGACGATTGTATCGCGATCAAAGCGGTGGACTACTTCCATCCGGCAGGCTTGCACGATGTGAAGAACGTGCGCGTCACCCGCTCTGTCTTCTGGAACGCGGAGTGGGGCAACGCGCTGGAGATCGGCTACGAAACGCGCTGCGCTTCGATTTCGGAGATTGAATTCAGCGACTGCGACGTGATCCGTTGCGAGTTCGAAGGCTATGAGTCGGGCGGCACGTTCACGATTCATAACGGCGACCGGGCAGACGTGCATAACGTCTTATACAGCAACATCCGCGTAGAGGATTCCCAAGAGAAGCTGATCGATATTAAGGTTCAGTTCTCCCAATATTCGCGCGATGCCAAGCGCGGCCATGTCCGCAATATTCGGTTCAGTGATATCGCGATCACGGACGGCTTGCTGCCGGTTTCCATTATTCGCGGCTATGACGCCGAACATCGCATTGAGCAGGTGGAGATTTCGAACCTCACGTACCTGGGCGAGCCGCTGTGCACGGCCAATGCCGCAAAGATGGTCGTCGAGCTTAGCAAGAGCGTGCAATTCAAATAAATCATTGATCACCCTGAAGGAGCGAACGTAATGGATCGTTATCGACCAAGGTATCATTTTACGCCGCCCGCCAATTGGATGAATGACCCGAACGGCCCGTTTCAATTGAACGGCGAGTATCATTTGTTCTATCAGCACAATCCATCGGCACCGGTTTGGGGAGACATCCACTGGGGGCACGCCAAGAGCAAGGATCTCATCCATTGGGAGAGGCTGCCGATTGCGCTGGCCCCGTCGGTTGAACTCGGGGAGCTCCATTGCTACTCCGGCTGTTCGGTTGTTGACGGCGAAGAGGTCCGATTGTTCTACACGAGCATTGGCGAAGGCGAACGGAACGCGACGACAGGAGCGCAGCAGTGGACGGTCAAAGGCGAAGGCAATGACTTGCTTGCTTGGCGCAAACCTGGGGAGATCAATCCCTTGCTCACAACGGAGCTTCACGGAGATCTGCAGGTAACGGAGTGGAGAGACCCCTACGTTTGGAAAGAACAAGACGAATGGAGGATGCTCCTTGGCGGCACGTACGAAGGCAGAGGCTGTGCGCTGATCTATCAGTCCGCGGATTTGGAGAATTGGACGTTTAACGGCATTTTCCATCTGGGCGAAGAAACGATCTTCGAATGTCCGCATCTGTTCCGCTTCGGCGATCGGGCCGTCTTGTTCTATTCCCCTAGCAGTCCGGTTCAATACGTCTCCGGCGTGATACGCGATAACAAACTGTCCGGGGAGCTAGTGAAAGGCACCGTCGACTTCGGAGGCTGGGATGGTTACTATGCCTCGACGGGGTTCGTCGATGAGAAAGGCCGCCGCATTCTGCATGGCTGGGTGCCGGAGAGCAGAGGGGAGAACTTCCCGGTTGCGCTGGATTGGGCAGGAGCGTTAGCGCTGCCGCGTATTGGGGAGCTGAAAGAGAACGGCAAGCTATCCATAACGCCGATCCCGGAGGCGGAAACGTTACGGGGCGAAAGCCGTACCTTTACGGAGCTGCGAGTTGGCGCATCGCCGCTTGATACGGGCGTTCGCTCGACCGCCTTCGAGTGCTCGCTGACCATCCAAAAGCCGGCCGCCGGAACCGGCGAATTGATCGTTTCGGTGCTTGCATCGGCATGCGGTCGGGAACGGACGGAATTGCGCGTCGATTTTGCTGGAGGTACAGTTGCAGTCGATCGCACGCAATCGAGCTTGTTCCCGGAGGTGCGCAAAACTGCGCTAGTCGGCGCGCTAAACCTGGATGACGCTGCTGAAACGATAAACCTGCGCTTCTTCGTCGACCAATCGATCATTGAAGTGTTTGCCGGGGACGAAACCTGCATCACGGCAAGAGTATACCCTTCCTTGGATGACAGCAGCGGCATCCATTTGCAGGCCATCGGCGAGGTTCATATCGCAGCCATGGAGATCTGGGAGTTGAAAGCGGCGGAGATCCATGACGTAAAGTAGCCATCCTCGATGAGCAGGGCTTGCCTTTGCGCCGGACCATGGGTTAATACCAGGTACTAGAACAAGATGGTACTTATAGCTGCGTTTTATCCGTTGTATGCTTAAGTCATCAAATAACCTTTCAGGTTATACGGGAGGGCTAATCAGCCATGATCGAAACGATGACGAATACAACGGCAACAACTCAGCACCATCGCAAAAATATTTACCGCCGCCGCAACACCCCAACATACACGTTTATGGCATGGGCTGCGTTCGTGCTGGCATGCGGTTTCGAATTTATCGGCATCTACACGCTGGAGCAGCCGCTTTCCGTGCAAGGCTACTATGCCGTAACGGGATTTCTGCTGATCATTACTTCTTTTCTATTGCAGAAGGTTGCGCGCGACAACGACGAAGACCGCTTCTTGAAGGAGTTCAATCCGAGTCACCGGAACCGGAATACGCCGGCCTTTACTTTCCTCTCGTGGGCCGGTTTCGCGGTCGCCGTGCTTGCTGAATATATCGGCCTCTTTAACTTGCAGGAGCCGTTCTACGTCAAAGGCTACTACGCCATCGGCGGCGCATTCCTGATCGTGTCCTGCCTTGTGCTGCAGAAGACGATTCGCGATAACGAGGAAGATAAGCTGAGCCTTCAAGAGGGCAGTGAGCAGTAATCGAATAACAAGAGTGTCGCAAAGCCCGCCAATCGTGCGGGCTTTGCGCATGTCGGGACCTCGATTTGGTTTATCTTGGAAGGTTTCGTATAATAGTGCTGTCTCTTTGCGAAATCCAATAGATGAAAGTTGTGAACTACGATGAATACGGATCAATTTACAAAACACGCGTTGGTCATTCTCCTTCACGAAATTTACGGGGTTAATGATCATATGGCTGCCTGCCAGGAGATGATGCTGGGTGCGGGCTTTGACGCCATCGTCCCGAACCTGCTCCATCGGGAAGCATTTTCCTACGACGAGGAAGAGCTTGCTCATACCTACTTTGTCGGCGAAATCGGATTTGCCAAGGCCAAAGAAGAAGTGAAGCAAATCATCAACGAGTATAGAGCAGGCTACGAACGGATTTATTTAGTCGGATTTAGTGCCGGCGCAACGCTGGCATGGCTGTGCAGCGAGGATCAGGTGGATGGAGTCATCGGCTTCTATGGCTCGCGCATAAGGAATTACGTTGAAACGGAACCTCATTGCCCGACTTTGCTATTTTTTTCACGGCATGAAACTTCATTTGACGTACCGGATTTGGCTGCAAAATTACAAGCTTCAAAAAAGAACCTGACCGTGGAGATCGTAGATGCCGATCATGGCTTCATGAATCCGTTCGACAAATCCTTTCAACAGGAGCATTACCGGAGATGCCTGGATCGAAGCTTCGACTTCTTCCGAAGCATAGAGGGAGATACGGAGCCGCTGGATTCCTAGACGCGCATACGGTACACTGCAAATAGGAAGTGAAGGATGACGGCCTGACTTTGCCTCGCGGGGGAGAGTCGGGCCGAATCTGCGTCTATATCCAAGGAGGTTTTCCATGGTAGAGCAAAATAGAGTGTACGCCGGAGACTGCAAGGTGCTCCGCTTCTTCGAAGAGCTGTCGGCCATTCCGAGAGGGTCCGGCAACGAGAAGGAGGCCAGCGATTTTATCGTCCGGTTCGCGGAAGCGCGCAACTGCACGGCGATTCAAGACGAGCGTTATAACGTGATCGTGAAAAAGCCGGCCTCTCCGGGCTACGAACAGGCGCCGACCGTTATTTTTCAAGGGCACCTGGATATGGTATGCGAGAAAAATAAATCGACCGCGCATGACTTTACCAAAGATCCGATCCGCTTCAAGCTGGACGGGGACATGATCTACGCGCAGGATACGACGCTCGGCGCGGATAACGGCATCGGGGTGTCGTTCGCAATGGCTTTGATCGATGCCGGGGAGGAGCTGGCTCATCCCGCGCTTGAGATTCTGCTGACGACCGAAGAAGAGACAAGCATGGCCGGTGCCGAGAACCTCGATGCATCGCAGCTGAGCGGGAAGCTGCTCATCAACTTCGACTCCGACCGGGAGGGCGTGCTGTTCGTGAGCAGCGCAGGCGGCGCGTCGGCGTTTCATACCATGCCGATCAATTGGGCGGAAGGCGGTGCCGGTACCGGTGTGCCGGCGTATACGATCGCCGTTCAAGGGTTGAAGGGCGGCCACTCCGGCGATGACATCATCCATGAGCGCGGCAATGCCAACAAGCTGCTTGGGCGCGTGCTGGATGATTTGCGCCGGCATACGGCGTTCGATTTGGCGAGCATCTCCGGCGGGATGAAAGTCAACGCCATCCCGCGCGAAGCGGAAGCGGCCGTCGGTTTAAGCGAAGAAAGCCTGCGTATTGCGGAGGCGCGAATAGCGGAGTGGAACCGGATCTTCCGGGATGAGTTCGAAGTATCGGACCCTGGGGTTGAAGTGGTGCTTCGTGCGTCCGAAGGCGGAGCGGCTTCGATGCGCTGGCTGTCGGAGGAGACGAAGCTGACCGTAATTAGGCTTCTTGAGTTAATGCCAAGCGGCGTATTGAGCATGAACAAGGCGATCGAGAACTTGGTGCGGACATCGACCAATATCGGAACGATCACGATGCGCGAGACCGAGATCGTGTTCGAAAGCCTCGTGCGCAGCTCCCACCGTTCCCAGCTCGATGCCGTTCTGCAGCAGCTGCAGACGCTGGGCGAGGTTACAGGCGTACCGTTCCGCCACGACCATTATTTCCCGGGCTGGCCATACCGCTCGGATTCGAAGGTGCGCGAGGTGTTCGCTGAGGTTTACGAGCGCAAATACGGCAAGCCGCTGGAAGTGAAAGCGATCCACGCAGGGCTTGAGTGCGGCATTTTTATCGAGAAAATGCCTTATCTTGACGCCGTTTCGTATGGTCCGAACATGTACAATTTCCACACGCCGGAGGAGCATGTGTCGATTTCGTCGGTGGAGCGGACATGGGAGTTTCTGCGGGATGTTATGCGGGAACTGAAGTAGCTGCTCGTTGAGAGCGAAAGACTGTTACGCGAGTATAGAAATAGTTTGTATGAATAGCTAATGTAGAAAAGCCTACCCTCGAATTCACGGCGGACATCGCCGTGTGGATGAGCGGATAGGCTTTTTTTTATTGCCCAAATGACATGTTGACAACAATATATCCTAAAATTATAATAACTAGTATTAGGATAAATAAATATAGAATAATTCGTTTATAAAGCTGAACAAAAACATACGATATGAAAGGAGCAATTCAAGTGAACATTCAAATCTTAGGCCCTGAATTTCAAGGCAAAGAATCCTTCGACGGCGGCAAAATAAACGCACAGAAACCATTGGGATTCTCCGGTCAGGGGGCTGTTACCGTCCGGCTTGGACCGCTATTCTACTGGGCTTGGGGTCATGCGGAGTCAGCAGGAGGAATCGGGTTTCATCCTCACCAAGGCTTTGAGATCCTTTCCTACGGCATTCGAGGCAAAGGTCTTCACAGAGACACGCTCGGCACCGAAAGCTACCTTGAGGCCGGCGATATTCAGCTCATGCAAGCCGGTTCAGGACTTCAACACGCCGAAAGCGTGGAAGCCGGCTTCGAGAGTTTTCAAATCTGGCTGGAGCCGTATCTGAACGATGCCGTAAGACGTAAACCAACCTATTCGTTGTTCAAGCACAAACAGTTTCCTCGGTCGAGTCAAGACGGAGTCACCGTAAAGACGATATTGGGAGAAGAGTCGCCCATCCAACAGCTGGTAGCGGATGCGCGGATGTTCGACGTCGAGATTGAGCCGGGGGCATCCTATATCCACCGTATCATGCCAAACCGGACGCTTGCGGCATTGGCGATTAGAGGCGATGGCGGCTCCTTCTTGTCATCCGGACGAGAACCCGTTGCCTTCAAGCAAAAAGACTTTGCGATCATTCAAAGCGAACAAGAGGGAGAAATCAGCATTCGCCCTGAAGGAGAGAAGCTTCGCATTTTTCTAATTGAAGTTCCTGCCGAAGTCGAATATCCTTTGTATAAAAAAGCAAGATAAGGTGGTTAAGTTATGGTTGAACCTGATGCTGAAGGTGCGGATCTTGATTTAAGGTTAATACGCGTCATGAGAAACATGGTGAACACGCTGTTCGGAAGCTTGGAACGGGATATCTTGAGCTATGGCCTCGATATAGAAACCTTCCAAATTATCGAGTTTCTATACAATAAGGGTCCGCATCCCATCCAGAAAATAAGCGACACCTTCTCCATTCCAAGCGGAAGCATCACTTACGTGGTCGATAAGCTGGAGAAGAAGGGGTTCGTGGAGCGGCTTCCGATTCCGGGTGACCGGCGTAAAACGAATGTCGCGTTGACCGGGGAAGGACGAAGCTACTTTGATGTTATCTTTCCCAAGCACGTGCAAACAATTACCGGCAATCTGTCCTTTGTTACGGATGAGGAGAAGCATCAGCTTATTGTTCTGCTCAAGAAAATCGGGTATGGCATTCAGGATCGGGACCGTCAAGACAACGATAGCGATAAAAAAACATAACATACGCGGAGGTAATTAACATGTTGAAAATAGCGATTATTCTAGGAAGCACGCGCCCCGGCCGCAATGGCGAAGCTGTAGCGAAATGGGTGACTGAGATTGCAAACAAACGCAGCGACGCTACCTTCGAGCTCGTCGATATTGCGGATTACAATTTGCCCTTGCTCGATGAGCCGGTACCTGCATCCATGGGACAATACAGCAAACCGCATACGATCGCTTGGTCGGATAAAATTGCTTCCTTTGACGGCTACGTATTCGTTACGCCTGAGTATAACCACGCCACTTCCGGAGCGCTCAAGAATGCCATCGACTTTCTCTACCATGAGTGGAAGGATAAAGCGGCAGGCTTCGTAGGCTACGGCGGCAGCGGCGGCGCGCGCGCGATCGAGAATCTTAGGCTGATCGTCGGCGAGCTTCATATCGCCGATGTACGCGCTCAAGTCGGCCTTTCCTTAATGACTGATTTTGAAAACTTCAGTATTTTCAAACCGGCCGCTTATCAAGAACAAGCGGTCAATACGATGCTGGACCAGGTTATCGCCTGGAGCGGCGCGTTGAAAACATTACGATAAACGGATACTGAAAAAAGGGCTGTCGAGAAAGTCTCGGTGGCCCTTTTTTTCAATTGATTCAGGAACAAACTTTAATGGTTGTCAGCGTGCCTATTTCATGAAAATAACTGCTTTTAAAATTCTAACGGTTGTGACCGTCGTTATTCGCTGTAAAATGGTTGATTGCTATTGGAAAATACTCAAATAAGCTCTTTGGCAACCGTTAGAAAAAATTAATGGGCTTTTTATGCAAATTAACCACTGTCACAACCGTTACAGGTTAGAAGCTTGCCCTCATGCAGTGTCGAAAATGATAAACCCGACGTTTTATGAAAAACGTCGGGTTTATCTGCAATTTGACCGCCATTGATAGGCGGATTTTTTTGCAAGCAGCTTTACTTCGCCAGCTCACCGAACCGGGAGTAGACGGCAAGCGCCGGGTCGATCGGCACCTCTGCGCGCTGCACGTTCGCCGGGATATGGACGGTCGGCGTCGGACGCGGAAGCCTGCCCTCGAACTGAGGCAGATATTCCTGCTGGGCGATGAGCATTTCCGTTACCATTTCACGGATTTGCTTGAGCGTGAGCACGGAGGACGTGAGCGGGTCCATCGCCACCGCCTGCACGACCGTTTCGGGATCGCCGCTCTTCGCGGCCAGCACGGTGAGGCGCTGCACGTTAATGTTGGTCATGTTGAGGGCGGCGCATTGCGGCGGCAGTTCGCCGACAACGGTGCGGTGCAGGCCGTTGCGGTCGGCGAAAACGAGCCCCTCGGCGCAGCAGTCGTCCGGCAAGTTCGAGATCATGCCGTTGTTGCGCAGATTGCCGCTGAATTTAAAGGTGCGGCCCGTTTCCAGCGCTTCGATGATATAGGCGCAATACTCGACGCTGCGCTGCGGGAGGTCGAGCGGCTCGTCGGCCAGCACATCCTTCTCGCGGTACTTGTTCGCTACATAGGTGCACCAGGTGTAGTACGCGCCGCTTTCGCCGCCGAAGGACGGTTCGTCGCAATAGAGGTCGAGCGCCTGCCGGCTGGAGCGGAACCACGGCACATATTCGGACAGATGGCCGGTCGATTCGGTCATGAAATAGCCGAAATGGCGGAACACTTCGCCGCGCACCTTTTCGTTCACGTAAAACTCCGGCTGTTCGAACTTCTCGCGCAGAATCGGGTAGAGATCCTGCCCTTTATGCGACAGCTTCGTAAACCAGCCCATATGATTGATGCCCGCGGAGACGTAGTCGATTTCGTGCTTCGGCACGCCGACATAGCCGGAGATGAGGTCAAGCGTCGTCTGCACGCCATGGCAAAGACCGACATACTTGATCTTCGTTTCCCCGAGCGCCCAGCAAATCATCGCCATCGGATTGACATAGTTCAGCAGCGTCGCATCCGGACAAAGCTCTTCCATGTCTCGGGCAACATCGAGAATGATCGGAATGCTGCGCAACGCGCGGAAAACGCCGCCCGGCCCGAGCGTATCGCCGATGCATTGGTCGACGCCGTAGGAGAGCGGGATTTTGTAATCCTTCTCGAAGAGATCGACGCCGCCGACTTGGAAAGAGGTGATGACGTAATTGGCGCCGCGCAGTGCCTCCCGGCGGTCCGTCGTAATCGTTACCTTCGATTTCAAGCCGTTATGGGCAATGACCTTATCGGCAAAAGCTTTCACCTGCGCTGTCTTGCTCGTCGACGGGGCCATCAGGACAAACTCCGTCTCCTCCAAATCCTTCGTCGCCATTATGTCCAGTATCAGCGTTTTGCAAAATACAATGCTGCCCGCGCCAATGATCGCGATTCTTCTCATCGCTCGTTTCAGCTCCTTCAACGTTTTTTTGCGGTGCCCGGGTGGCCGGCTCACCGTACTGCGTGCCATGCCTGTTGGCTAACGAATCGTATGGTGCTTATTTTCGCGAAAACGGCCTTTTTAACGACCTAACGAACTCCGCCAGCCTTATTTAACGTTATTAAAGCAAGTTGGAGTGTTCCAGAGGCAAATAACGCTTCTGGAGTTCGCAGGCATTTTGCCTAAATAAGCACGACTGAGTTCGTTAGCCGACTCGACCGTGGCACGGGCCTGTACCTACTAAAGCCGCGCGGATTCCGGCACAGCCTGCGAAGTCCGTTCCGTACCTTAAGTACTCGCGGGCTGCTGCCCGTACGTGCGGGACATGAAATCGATATAGGAGCGGGCGAGGATGAGATCCTCCAGCGCCTCCTTGGATGTGCACGGCGCAGGGCGTTCGCCGCGGACGGCGGCGAGGAAGTTCAGCGCCTGGTTGCGCATGGCCGAAACGTTCGGCATGATCGGCTGCACGATTTCCGGCTGGCCCAGCTGCGGATTGTCCTTGTAGATCGTCACCTTGCCCGCTTGCTGGCGTACGAGCGGGGCAGGGATGTCTACGCGGACAAAACCTTTCTCGAATGAGCACAGCACCTGCTCATGCCATTCAATAGAGGTGTGGTACGTCGCCATTTCCAGCGTCACGGTTACGCCGCTCTCGCTCTCGCCGACGAGCAGCAGGCCTGCGCGGTCGCCGAACGTCAGCTTGTAGTTCTCGCCGAGGAAAAAGCGGATGGCGTTCACCTGATGGATGTAGTAGTTCACGAACGTATCCAGCTCGCGCGTCTGCTGCTCCGTATAATCCGCCGGTCCTTGCTCAAGCACAAGCGCAGGATAGGGATCGCCGGCGCTAAGCGGCATGTCGGCCCCGGCAACCCAGTCGCCCGGAGGCATGACAACGCGGATGCTGCGCAGCTTGCCGTAATCGCCGCTTGCCTTCCAAGCGTCGACTTCCCTCTTGGCGCGCTCCATCGCAGGGTCTGACCGTTTATGATAGCCGACCATATGAAGCGTGCCGGTTTCCTCGCTGATGCGCACCAATTCCCGGCCGGCCTCAACGGTCAAGCAGAGCGGTTTCTCCGTAAACACCGGAATGCCCGCCCGCAAAATATCCGGAATCAATGCCGGGTGATGCCGGTATTGCTGCGGCGCGACAATCGCATCTACCTGCACGTTCGCAAGCAGTTCGTGGTGGTTTGCATACACTTCGGGAATCCCATACCGCCGGGCAACCAGAGCCGCCGATTGGGGCCGCACCTCCGCCAGCGCGACAACCTCGCATTGATCCTTCAGCACCGCATAGTTGCTCAGGTGCGCCATCTGCCCCATGCCGCCGCCGCCGACAAATCCGATTCGTAATTTGCTCATGATCGCTAATCCTCTCTTTTTCCGAGATTTTCAAATAAATAGAGACCGTCTTTGCCTGGTGCGACGATGTCTGGGTAGCCGTTGCCGGTCAGGTCCTGCACCCAAAAATAGATGCCTGCGCCCGACGCCTCGCCAGCCGGCCCGAAATCGATCACATGCTTCATAAACTTGCCGCCATCTATTTTGTAATAATAGAGCCCTACAGGGTCGTGAGCCCCGGGATCGCCATCGTTATGGGCGCGGTACCGTTTGCCCGTAATCAGCTCCGGCTCGCCGTCAAGGTCGAGATCCGCAAGCCATAGGTCATGAAACTGCGAGCCCGTCATGTCGATTTCGTGCTTGGTCCACGTCCTAGAGCCGTCAGCGGCACATCCTTGCTCATACCAGTGCAGCCCGTAGTCATGCGCTTGGCCGACAATGAGGTCGGTCAGTCCGTCGCCGTTCACGTCATAACCGAGAACCGGCACGCTTGCGCTGCCCAGAGAGAATTCGGGATGGAACGTCCACAAGCCGGCAAAAGGATCCTCGGGCTGCTCCAGCCACCCGCCCGACAGCACAATATCCATGCGGCCGTCACCGTTCACATCGACGATTCCCATGCCGTGACCGCTGGATCCTTCGCTAATGGTGTATTTAAGGAACTCACCGGTTCCTTTCCCATCCGCATCCCGGACAAGCTTGTAGAACGACTGAGGCATGCCCGGCGTATTCGGGAAGATCTCCGGTACCCCGCACCCGTCGATGTCGTAGTAGCGGATCGTCTCGATGCTTCCGCATTTGTCGATGTCGAACGTTTCCCAGGCAGTGCCTGTTTCGCCAGGATTGCGCCGCCATCGGAGCGTTTCGCCCCACCATGCGCCGGTAATGATATCGAGCCGGCCATCGCCGTCGACATCCATCGGATAGTCGGAGAAATCATCGTGATATTCGGAGATTTCCAACACGTCGCATATAAAATGCTTCTTCGCATAGCCGGGCCCTTCATACCAATAGGCGCCGCTGACGATGTCGGGAATGCCATCGCCGTTCACGTCGAACACGGCGCATGCCTCGTATTTTTCCTCGGACAGCTGTCTCTTCTTGAACTCGAGCACCATCATGCACGCTCCTTGGCAAACTATTTAATGTTGTACGTCGTTCTTGTTCTGGATTATGCTGTAATCATAGATTGCAAGCGTTATCTATATTAGGGTATGACATCGATTCGGGTGAAACAATAAGAGAACTTGGGCAAAAAGCTATCGATTCTTGCGATATTGCATGGGGGTGATCAAGTGGGGGAACCGACCATTTTTCGCAGTCAGGCCGTATTTCTGGGCGGCAGTTCGTTTGATTTGAGCGGCGGAGCGAACTGCTTCATGCTGGAGCTGCACAAGCACGACGCCAACAGCGAGATGCTGCTGATCGAAGAGGGCGAAGGGGAGTTTGAGATCGACGGGAGAAGCTATACGGCCGGGGCGGGCACGCTGCTGATCTATCACCGTGGGGTGTGGCATAAGGAGTTGTCCACGAAGCATCCTTTTCGCGCGACCTATATCGGGTTTCGCGGTCTGCAAGTCGGGGAGCTGGCGACGGACTTTTTTCTTCCTCCTCATGAGGTGCCGCTGCTTCAGCTGCATGACCAGCTGCCGGCCGTTCGCAAGCTAATGCGTGATTGCATTGCAGAGTTTCGCAAGCAGGAGCCGGAGTCGCAGACAATCGCGAACCATTACCTTGGCATTCTCTTCGCCAAGCTGGCGCGTCTTGCCCACTATAGCGATGCTGCCGAACGGTCGCGCGTGCCTGCTAAAGAAGCGGTCTGGAAGGCAAAGCGGATTATCGAGGAAAATTACAGCGCGCCGCTTACGCTGGAGTCGCTGGCCGAGGAAACGTATCTGAACAAATATCATCTCGCGCACCTGTTCAAAGACGAGATTGGCGTCAGCCCCATCCAGTTTCTCATTTACTGCCGGATGGAGGCTGCGAAGCGTTACCTGCGCACGACGAAATTGCAGGTGAAGGAGATTGCGGAGATCGTCGGGTACCAGAGCGAGCCGTCTTTTTACAACGTGTTCATGAAAGTAAACGGCGTCACGCCGCGGAAATATAGGGAGGGCAGCTAGAGGGGGGCGGTAACCTTTTCTCGCTGAGCAGCGTCTTGAAATCAAGAAGACTGTACCAGGGAGGTCGCGATCGATGAAAAGGATCATCATCCTGCTGTTTGTTCTGCTATTGTCGGCATGCGGAAGCTCCGGACGCAAAGAGAAGGAAGAGGCCGCCGCCGATCCCGCCGTATTGGCGAAGATGTCTGCACCGAAGCTGGTGCATAAGGACGACTTGTTCGAAATGAAGCTGAACATTGCCAAAACCACCTTTGCCCAGGATGAGCCGATCGTCTATTCAACCAGCCTGACCTATATCGGAGAACAAGACTCGATTACGATATGGGGAGGCCGCACGTACATCGGTTTTAACATTTCAGACGGGAAAACGTTTCGGATGGAAGGGGCGAATACGTCGGAGCTGGCTTCTACCAAGCTTGCAAAAGGGGTTACGACTGAATATCCGTTCTTCAAGAGCGGCGGTTTCGGCGCGGATGATCCCGATGCCGAATTCTGGCGTGAATTTTATGCGGAAAAGGAGTTGCGTCTGCCTCCGGGCAACTATCTGATCTCGGCGTTTTGCGACTTTTCGCTTGATGAATCGGTGGTAGATAGCCGCTATAACGGCGAGGTCTATACGATGATTACGGTAGAGTAGGCTTTCGATAGGCGGAACTTTTGATAAATTTTTGGAAGGGGGACCAAATACAGCTGAGCGGCGCGGTGATATAGTTAACACATAAAGGACTCTATGTTATGGAGGTAGTGGCATGGCTATACACCGCGAAACGCGTGGAGGTTTGACGAATGAGCAGCTTGAGCAGTATAACCGGGACGGTTATCTGGTATTGGAAGATTTGCTAAACGACGAGGATATGGCGGCGCCGAGGCAGGCAATGGAACAGAAGGTGTCCATGATTGCCGATGATCTATTCGTGAACGGGCTGATCACGGATAAGCTGGAGAATGAGCCGTTCAAATACCGGCTGGCAAAGCTTTTCGACGGACTGACGGATAAGGATTTTTTGAAGTTTGGCCGAGGCTGGCGCGACCGGATCGAAGGCTACTACCACCTTCTAAGCAATCCGAAAATCATCGATGCGGTCGAGTCGCTCATCGGGGATGAAATTTTCTGCAGTCCCGTTTACAATGTGCGCCCGAAGGTGCCGCGCGTTGCCGCTGGAGCGGTTCCATGGCATCAGGACAAATCGTATTGGCCGGACTCCAACGCCAATCCCGTCATCACCGTCTGGATTTCATTCGTGGATGCTACCCTTGAGAACGGCTGTCTCCACATTAAGCCGAGAACCCAGAACGCCAAGCTGCTTGAATGGCATGCGGAAACGTACAGCGGCACAGGCTATACGGCGCTGCACGAGCACCAGCTTGGCCCACGCCAAACGGTCACGCTGCCGGTCAAGGCAGGCACCGCCATCCTGTTCAACGACCGGCTGCTCCATATGTCGACGCCGAACCATTCCGATCATGTCCGCTGGAGCGTCGATCTGCGCTATCAGCCGACGGACCAAGACCCCATGCCGCAGCACGGGGCAGGCTTCCTATGCCGGAGCGGCAAATATCCGGAGCGCGTCGCAACGCTTGAAGACTGGATGGCCGGACGTCCGGAGCGTGAAGCGTAGCCGGGGCAGCCGCGAGGCGGCGCAGCGCGGAAACGGCGGGGCTGCGCCGTGGGTGCGTACCGCGCGGTAGCGGAAACGGCTGCGCCGCATTGCGCGTTGCGCGATGGCGCCATGTTGAGCGTCGTGCAGTTGCGGCAAGGCTGCGGCTTGACCCGCAAGGGCAGCGGCCCAAAAACTTGCCGGGCATCCAGCACATCGGCGGCTAACGAACCGTATTGACCTTATTTCGCCGAAATCGCTCCTTGTTTGAATCTAACGAATCCAGGTGACGCTATTCTGCCGATTCGGGCCGATTTTCGCGAGTTTGGCCTGGGATAGCGTCTCTGAGGTTCGTTAGATTTCCGAATGAGGCTATTTTGCCGAAATAACGTCATCTGAGTTCGTTAGCCGTGTTAATGAGTTAATAAAGCCGAGTTCTCGGGCTAAATTGCCCTTGGACTCGGCTTTTTTCTCTAAAAAAAGGAAATTCTTCATTCGTTTGCGAATAGTTAACAGAATAAACCAATCCAAAGAGGATCTACCTGCGCATACGGGAGGATTAGAACGATGAAGATGGCGAACATGCTGCTGCCGCTGATGTTGGCGGTTTTGCTGCTTGGTGGCTGTAACGCAAATCATGCAGTCGAACCCGAGCCCGAACCAAGCTCGATAGAGACCATAACGGCCGAGACGGCGGCAGTAAAAGCAGTAACCATTTCCGATACGGACTATTCCGTTATAAGAGCTGCCGGCGCGGATCGGATTATGATTTTCGAATTGCGCGATATCGCTAAGTTCGGCAAGCTGAGCTTCTGGACGGATCATTACGTCGATGGCGTCTTTAAAGAGAAGCTGCTCGCGATGGCGATCGGCCAGCTGACGGATGCTCCGGAGGGCGAATTGACCCGACTCTATTTGACGGCTATGAAGCTGGAGGATAACAAGGAGCTGTGGACGCTGGGGGTAAGGCAAGGCAGAAGGGGCGTCTACAGTGCCAAGTACACGGCTTTAAATATGACGTTCGACAGCAGCATGAATTATCCGCTCGTCAACGAATGGACGGAGACGGGAAACGGCCCGCAGGCATTAGGCGTGATCGTGCTGGATAACGGCAAGAACGAGATGAGCACCAGCTCCAATGTGGAAGAAACGATTAAAAGCTATAAAGACGTTTACGTGCTGCGGTTTCAGACGGAGTAGCAAGGAGAGTGGCAACAGATGACTCATTTTCAGAAAGCGCGAGCGCAAGAAATCGACTACCATGCAACGCTCTATCGCAAGACGCTGCTGTTTGAACCCGGAACCTGGCTGGCCAAGCCGGTAAAGGCCGTCATGGAGCAGCTGTTGGAATTCGACGAGGGTGAGCGACTGGACGTGCTTGATCTGGGATGCGGCATTGGACGCAATAGCATACCGATGGCGCAGCTGTTGAAGCGGAACGCCGGCGGAACGATCGTTTGCGTCGATCTGCTGCCCATTGCCATTCAGAAGCTGGAGCAGTATGCGGAGCAATATGACGTTCGTTCTATGCTGCAAACGGCAGTTGCGGACGTCGAGCACCTTGCGATCGAACGGGATACGTACGACTACATCGTTGCTTGTTCGTGTCTGGAGCATGTTTCTGGCCGCGATGCTTTTGCAGCAGTGGTGAAGCGGATGATGCAAGGCACGAGACCTGGCGGAATTAATTGCCTGCAGATGAGTACCAGCGTAATAGAAAGCGATGTCGAGCTTGGCGCGGCGCGCCAAGGCATGATCGAGCTTTATTTGGATACCGAAGAGGCGGTCCGGATGCTGCGAGATCTTTACCGGGATTGGGAGATCCGCATCGAACGCTGGATTCCGCAAAGCATCGTGGAACAAAAGAACGGCCGCGTGATCGAGTTTAGAGGCAATTGGCTAACGTTTGCTGCGCGTAAAGGAGGCTAGAGCAGATTGAACATCAGGGGCATCATTCTAGAAGGCTTCTCCAATGCAGGCAAAACCTCGCTGCTGCGGGCCATCAAGCGGCTTCAGGCGGAGGACGGGGCCGCGGAGAGCAGCGTTGTCGTTCTCGGCGAGCACTATTCGCAAATTTTAAATCTCGTACGCGGGTCGTTCGTCAGGCTGTCGCGCGAGGAGCATCTGGAGCTGCTGCGCAGCCGGGTCGGGATGCTGAAGCAGTTGAATGAGTGGGCGGTACAGCTCGGACCGCATTCACGGAAATCTAGAGGGTTGTTTTTTGTGCTGGAGAGGTTCCATTTGAATCACCGGGTCGCTTTTGCAGATGCGGATCCTGCCGAAATTACGGGCATTGAAGAGGACCTGGCGGCGCTTGGCGGAAAATGCGTCCTGCTAACGATTTCGCCTGAGGTAGCGGAAGAGCGGATCAAGAGCCGGGTTCCGGCAGAATGGGCCGGTAAACCTCGCGATGAGATCGGGCAGGCATGCCGGGAACTGCTGGAAACCCAGGAGCAGCTGCGCGCGCAAGCGCGTATGTCCAAGGTAGCGACGATGGAAGTCAATACGGACGGGAAAAATTGGGATGAACTCGCGAGATGGATCATTGCAAGGGTAGACGAGCAGGAATGAACGAGAACGCGGGGAGGTAGACAGGTGAGCGGCAATTTGCAGCGGGCTGCTGCGCTTCGGCATATAGAGCAAGTCATGGCCGCGTTTAGCCGGCCCTGGTACATTGCAGGAGGCTGGACGATCGATATGGCCGTCGGCGAGGAAACCCGGACGCATAAGGACATGGACATTTGCGTGTTCAGAGAGGACCTCGCGTATGCTGTCGGCTATTTTCATGAATGGGATATTCAGGTCGCGGTACCCGGCGAGCACCGGCTGATTCCCTATCGCTCGCCCGCGGATATGGAACTTCCGAGATATTGCCTGCACTTATTTAAAGGCGGCGAGTTTCTGGAGATTTTGGTGACCGAGCGGGAAGGCGATGAAGTGATTTTTCGGAAAAACCGGGCCATCCGCATGGCGCTTCGCGATTTCGCCTTAGGGGATGCCGCCTGGCCCTATGTTAATCCGGCTTGGCAGCTCTTGTTCAAAAGCTTGAGTACTCGGCCGGAGGACGAGCATGATTTTGATGTGTACTGCAGACGTGTGACTGACGAACGATCTAAGCGGTGGCTGCTCGCAAGCATGCGGACCGCCGGCGGCAACCCGGGCTGGATCGAGCGTTTGGCGATAAGCTCTTTAGTCATCCCACCCCCTCAGAGTGCATCATACCCCGTTCGCCCCGGAAATGTTCTGTACCCGCTCATCGACGGAGAACCTGCATTCCGCCGCGTTTGCGAGGCGATTGAACATGCAAAACATAGCGTTTGGGCAACTGTAACGTTTATGTGGGCGACGTGCCGGATGCCGGACGGAAGAGGTACGCCGCTCGATGTCCTTAATCGGGCCGCCGAAAAAGGCATAGACGTTCGCGTCATCTTCTGGCGCCCCGATCGAGAAACGGAATACCTGAAAACAAATGCTTTTTGGGGGAACTCTGAACATTTCGAGAGGCTGAGAGCAAGCCATTCATCCATTCTCGTCCGTTGGGATCGAGCCCAGCCGGGATATTGCCAACATCAGAAGAGTTGGCTTATCGATGCCGGAACTGAATCAGAGACCGCGTTTCTAGGAGGAATCAATCTCAATCCCCATTCAGTGGTCGCGCCCGGCCATCGCGGCGAAGGCCAAAATCATGATGTGTATATAGAGCTTGCCGGACCCTCAACGGTCGATGTCCATCATAATTTTGTGCAGCGCTGGAACGAAGCGAGTGAACGGGTTCAGCCCGATGGACGATGGGGCGCGGGCAGCGAAATCGATCTTGCATTTCCGACAAGGGTACCTTGCCGAAGAGGAGACGCCATCGTTCAAATTCAGCGGACGATCCATAGCGGTCGGCTTGCCAACAGACATGCGGCGCCTCAAGGCTCTGCCTTTCCTATTGAAGCAGGCGAACTCTCGAATTTTGACCAGTATTGCTCTGCAATAGAAGCAGCCCGTACTTCGATATATATCGAGAACCAGTATGTCGCGGTTCCGGAGATCATCGAGTGCTTGCATCAAGCTCTGCTGCGCGGCGTGGAAATTGTTGTCGTAGTGCCGGCGGAAGACAAAGCCCCTGAACAATTGTCCAATCTAGCGGCATTCGGTAATTTCACATTAGCAGGCATCGCCGGTTTAGGAGACGATGGTATCCGTAAGCCGGTTTGGATTCACTCCAAGCTTATGCTAGTCGACGGAGAATGGGGCACTGTTGGCTCATGCAACCTGCATCACTATTCTCTTTTCGGCAATTGCGAAATGAACGCGGCTTTTTGGGACCGGAATTCGGTTCGCGCTCTTCTTGACGAGCTGCTCTCTGAGCATCTCGACAAAGATGTGTCCCAAATGGACGCTCGTTCTACATTGCGGCTCTTCGGTAAGATTGCCAGACACAATCGCCGACTATTTGAAAATGGCGAAAGCAACTGGCAAGGTCTCGCATTTAGCCTTCTGCCAATAATTCAATAACTGGCGCAAATGGATCTGCTGCCCCCACGAAAAATGCTGCTGTCAGAAGACGGCAGCCTTGTTCCTTTTCCCCCGTTGGATAGGGTATACTCGGGTTTAAATAATGGAAGAGGGGGGAACCTGCATGACGACAGAAAAAAAGAATGATCGGGGCGACCTCGCCCGAATTCTCGGGGAATTGGGGCAGGACGGGCTCATCGAGACGTTAGCCGAACGACTGTCCGGCTCGGATTTCAACACGCTGCTGCTGGAGGTGTTCCGGCGGCGCGCGGCGCGGCGGTCTCCCGTCGAGCTTCTTCGCAGCTACAAAGAGAACCGCTTCGTGAAGCCGGCCGTCGTCGACCCGCTTGCGCTGAAGCAGCTGGAGATCGATCTGCTGCGGATCGCGAAGCGGCATGCGTTCGAGCCGGTGCAGTTGTCGCCTGTCGCGCCGCTCGGCTCCTGCTCGGCGATCGCGCCGGCTGATCAGAACAAAATCATTTCCGCCCTCCGGGGAACGGAGGTCGTGGCGGATGTCACGAACCTGATCGCGCTGCATATCGCGGACGGCATCAAATCGGGAAAGCTGCGGAATGAGCCGGACCTGCTCCGCTACTGTACGACCCACCGTCATGTGCGTGCGCAGAAATTTCCGGATGCGCCGGGCTTTTTGCCGCATTTCGGCCTTTATGCGATGGTGACCGCCGGACGGGACGGCGGCTCTTACTCGTTTGAGATCCAGGCGTTGTGGGAGCATATCTCGGTTTACCGCGATATGTTCCAGACGCAGTTTGGGGCCGGGATCGAGATTATATTGAATGCCCGTCCCGGTTATCCCGACGGGGAGGAGCTGCTCGCCCGAACGGTGCGGTTCCTGGCGGAGCAGGCGCCGGAGCTGGCGGTTACCGTCAACCCGGAGCCGAACGGCAACGCGTATTATAAAGGATTGCAGTTTACTATTAAGACGACGATTGGCGGTCAGGTGCATTACATTGGCGATGGCGGCTACGTCGATTGGACACAGCAGTTGTTAGGCGGTAAAAAGGAACGGATGCTGATCAGCGCGATCGGATTGGACCGATTGCTGCTCCCTTAACGAAAAGAAGACCCTGAGGCCGCGCAGCCGCGAGCCTTCAGGGTCTTTCCGTTTTATTACGCTTTAGCGGCGTTGGCCAGCGGTGCAAAAGCTCCGTGCCACGCTGCGATAATTTCGTCTTCCCACGTCTCGTTATCGGAGTTCGGGATACGGCCTTCTTGCTTCATTACGTCGAACACTTGGCGCATGCCCTCTTCGAGCGATACCGTCGGCACGAATTCAGGCACATCGCGCATCAGCTTCTCGCAGCTGTAGTAGTCGTTGTGCGCAAAAATCTCTTCGCAAATGCCGAAGCGGCCCGAATCGATCGATTTCAACGTTTGCAGCGGCACGCCGATGAGCTCGACTTCTTTGCCAAGCACCTTCATCGCCAGCTTATGATGTTCTTCCCACGTAATAAACCCGCGAGGCACGACGTTATACGTTTGGCCGACGCAGTGGGCCTTGCCGAGAACGCCGACGAAAGCTTTTGCCGCATCGTCTACATGAAGGAAGGAGTGCAGCGCTTTGCCGTCGCCGCAGATCAGAATCGGCTTGCCTTTAAGAATGCGGTCAATCCATGTGAAGTCCCACGCCACTTGGCGGAGAATGCCGATGGCCGGGCCGTATGTCGTGGACGGCTTCAGAATCGTGACCGGGAAGCCTTCGCGGTAATAGGCTTCCATTAGCGCCTTATCGGCATCAACCTTGCCTTGGCCGTATCCGCTGATCGGACGAAGCCGGTGATCCTCGCTGACAGGCAGCCATTCATACTCGACGCCGTACGTGCAAACGGTGGAGCATTGGACAAAATGCTTCACGCCCCGGAACGCGCGGATGCTGCTCTCCGCATCTTCTTTGTTAAAGCTGATCATATCGATGGCTGCGTCGAATTTCTCCTGCTGCATCGTTTTCTCGAATGTTTCCCGATCTTGACGGTCGCCGTTAATGATGCGAACGCCCTCGGGCAATTGAACGGCGCTTTGGCCGCGGTTATAGCAGGTTACCTCGTGGCCTTGCGCCACCAGCAGACGAACAATGCTTGTACTAATATTGCCGGTACCGCCTAGGATAACAACTCTCATTTCGGATATATCCTCGCTTTCTCGTCTAAAAAAATGCTTGAAGAAAACCTCCTGCTAATAGTACCACAGGAGGCCGTCCAATAGGCAATAGGTTATAGCAGCAGTCCGTTCGCGCGGGCAGCCGCTTGTTCGCGGAGGGAGCGCCAGGCTGCCCCGCGCTGCTCCAGCTCAATCAGCAGCTGGTCGACGCCAGCGACAAAAGCATTCAGCTGCTCGTAGGACGCCGCCGTATCCGGCATGCGGTCCGGTGCAGGAAGCGCGGACAACAGCTGCCGCGCTTCCTCGAGCACAGCCGCCAAAGCTGCGCCCGAGCTTGCGGCCGTCGCCGCCTCGGCGGCTGCCGCGGCAAGGGCGGCGCCGCTTGGGGCCGCCGCAGCTGCGCCTGCGTCCGCCGTGAGCGGCGCCTCGGCTGCGCCTGCGCCCGGCGCAGCTCCCGCCGAGCGGCCGCTCGCAACCGCGGCCGCTGCGCTGCTCGCGCCCGCGTCCGGCGCTGTGCCGCCTGCGCCCGAGCCCGCTGCACCGCCAGTCGCGCTAGCCGCCTCGGCACTCGCCGCCGCCTCGGCACTCGCCGCCGCCTCGGCCGCCAGCCGCGCTTTCTCGGCCTTCGCCGCAGCAGCAGCCTCGGCTCTCTCCGCCTTCAGCTCCGCGGCGCGCTCGCGTTCCGCCTTGTTCTGCTGCACGGTCGACCACGTTTGCAGCAGCTCATGGCCGGTCTTGTACAGCAGCTTGTCCTTCGTGCCGGACGAAATGTCCTTGTCCTTGAACAGCTTCGCGATCTTCTTCACATCGCTGACCGGCAGCTCGTCCCTTGCGATAATGAGCGCGAGCGGATCGCGGTGCTCGATCGGCAAATCCTTGATCGGCAGCAGCTGATCCTCGGTCAGCTTATCCTTGCGGATTTCCGTGCCGCTCACGATCAGCTTGCGCACGGAGCCTCCGAATTTCAGCAGCTCGCATTTGTTTTTGATATAGCTCTCCGGCTTGCCGAGCTTGCTCGAGAGATATTTGATCGAGCTGTTGAACCTCGATTCGTTCATCAGCTTATGGAACGCTTCCGCCTCCTCGATCGGCGAGAAGCCTTCGCGCGTCAAATTCTCTGCGATCTGTTCGAGATAAATTTCCATTTCATCGGTCGCATTCGATACGATGCAGGGAATCGTCTCTTTGCCGAGCATTTTGCTCGCTTTATAGCGCCGGTTGCCGTAGATGATTTTATAACGCCCGCTTGCAGTCGTCCGCACCTTGATCGGGGAGAGCAGACCGAGCTCGTCGATGCTCTTCATCAGTTCCTGCAGCGCTTCCTCGTCAAACTGATAGCGCGGCTGGTCGGTATCCTCGTCGATCAAATGCATCGCAATTTGGATGATATCCATATCCATTCCCCCATTATTCAGAAGGTTATGTATGAGTCAAGTAGAGTCAACCCGTATTATATACCAGGAACCCTCCCATGAACATGTTAGCCGGAAGAAAAACCGCCGGGGCTTCCAAATGGAAATGCGTATTTACAATCTTGCAAGCCGCGTGTCTACTTACAAGAATAAGCAAAACGCCAAAAAGGATGGATCACTAAGGATCACTGCCCCATTCGGGCCTCAAATCGGTTATTTTCCGGCTTCCCGAAATTGGTAAACTTTCCGGATTGTGATACGATAAAGACATTTCGTGTTCATGAAAAATCCACATATCGGGGAGGTAGTACAGTGTCTTATTTATCCGTTAGTACATGGAGCTTGCATCGCTTACTCGGTCCGCTGCGGTTTACGGCATGGAATGCCGAGACCGGCAAGCATGAGCAAAGCGTGCAAGAACAGCCGCAGGCGCTCACCTTGCTGGAGCTGCCCGCCGAGCTCGCAAGAAGGGGTTACCAAGCTGCCGAGGTATGCCATTTTCATTTTCCTTCCGTAGAGCCTGCTTATCTGCATCAGCTGCGGGAAGCGTTCAGCGCCGCGAACCTGTCCTTTGACACGCTGCTGCTGGATTACGGCGATTTGACGTCGGAGGATGCAATGAAGCGCGAAGAGGATATCCGGTTCATGCGCGAATGGATCGATATCGCGGCGCTGGCAGGCGCGAAGCAAATTCGCATTATTGCAGGCGATGCCAAGCCGGATCAGGACGAAGCGATCCGCATGTCGGCAGATGCGCTGATCGAGCTTGGCCGCTATGCGACGGAGAAGGGCGTACGCGTCATTTCCGAAAATTTCAAAGCGCTTACGTCCACCGGCTCATCCTGCGTGAAGCTGCTTGAGCGTGTCGGCGACGCGGCCGATTTTATTACGGACTTCGGCAATTTCAAGTATCCGACCAAGTACGAAGAGTTCGCGTTGACCTTGCCGCGCAGCGTTTCCGTTCACGCCAAAGCGCAGTACGACGGCGACGGATTGCCGGATCGCGAAGAATTTATCCGGTGTCTCGAAACGGTCCGCACCGCTAAGTTTAACGGGGCGATCGTGCTCATCTACGACGGTCCCGGCGACATGTGGGCAGGACTTGACCGGATTAAAGAGATCGTAGCGGAATATCTATAACAATGAGGTGATCGGAATGTCGTTTGTAATTGATGCTGGGGCTAGAATCGGCAGCGTGCATTTGCGGGTAAGCCAATTAGAGCGTTCGATCGCTTTTTACCGCGAAGTTGTCGGGCTTCAGGTGCTTGAACGCGGTGAAGGTACGGCTGCGCTTGGCGTATCCGGCGGTTCTGCGCCTCTGCTGCATTTACGGGAAATTCCGAATGCGGCGCCTCTGCCGCGCCGGTCGGGGGCGGGGCTCTATCATTTTGCCCTGCTTGTGCCGGACCGACGAGCGCTTGGACTTGCGCTGCGAAACCTCCTGGCAAGCGGCATTCATGTCGGACATTCCGATCATCTCGTGAGCGAAGCGCTGTACATCTCGGATCCCGACAATAACGGGATCGAAATTTATAGGGACCGCCCGCGCGAGGAATGGAAGCGGGATGCGAACGGGAACATCGTGATGGGTCTAGAGCCCATAGACCGGGAAGACTTGCTGGCGGAAGCCGGGGATGCGCCGTGGGAAGGTCTGCCTGCGGGCACGACGATGGGCCACATCCACTTGCATGTGACCGAGCTGCCGACGACCGAGCATTTCTATACGGATGTGCTGGGCTTCGAGCTTGTCGCGCAAATGGCGGATTCCGCCCTCTTCATCGCGGCAGGCGGCTATCACCATCATATCGGGCTCAACGTTTGGGCCGGTATCGGCGCACCGCTCATTCCGGAAACGGCGCCGGGCCTGGCGTATTTTCAAATCGTTCTTCCAACGGAAGAAGCTCAAATGGCGCTCTTCGCGCGGCTGCAAGCCGCAAGCGTCCCGCTGCGAACCGACCGCGGCACGATCATCGTACGCGACCCGTCCGGGATTGAGATCCGTCTCGCCGTTCAAGGCAGCACTTAATTTAGCCGTCACTTAAAGCCTCTAAATGCCGGCCTCCGGTAGAGGCTTTTTTGCTGAGTAATTTGTGTGATAATTGTGAATTTTTCATCGTCCTACAAAGTTGCATTCCCTTGATAAATCTGGAAGCGTATGCGGAAATATGGTTCTAAAATTGTGTGAAAATATGCAATTCATGGGAATGGAGAGGAGCTGTTACATGGAAGGCCAGCGGGGATTACTTACGTCGTATATTCGTGCCAAATGGTATATCTACGCATCCGGCATCTCGTTTTCGATTGCGGCAAATCTATTTCAGGCATATTATCCGAAGGTACTTGGCAATTTCACCGACCAGCTTCAGCTTGGCGGGCTTACGAAGGACGCCGTACTGCATTACAGCTTAATTCTGATTTGGGTCGGCGTCGCGTACGGCGTGCTGGGCGGCATCGGGCAATTTCACATTATGTACGTGGGCAGGAAGTTTGAGTGGTTTACGCGCAGAAGGCTTTTCGGCCATTTCACCAAGCTCGGCGAGCAATATTACTCCAAGAACGGCGTCGGGAAGCTGCTTAGCTACGTGATGAACGACGTGACGACGGTCAGGGAATCGATTGCGATGGGCGTCAACCAGACGGCAAACGCCACAATGCTGATCATTTCCGTCATCGTCATGATGATTCTGAGTAACATTCCGGTATATCAGATTCTCGTTTGTATTTCGCCGCTAATTTTCATTCCTTGGGTCGTGGTCCGTATCGGTCCGAGTATTCGGAAGCGCTCTCTTGAGGTGCAGGAGTCGCTGGGGGCGATGACGGAATCGGCGGAGGAGCAATTCGGCGGCATCCGGGTCACGAAGAAATTCGCGGTGGAAGACATCATGAACGAGCGGTTCGGCCGGACGGTCGATCGGATTAAGGATAACCAGTTGAAGCTCGTGCGGATTTCGTCTTATTTTCAGGCGCTCATTCCTTTTCTTGGGGCGCTGTCGCTGATCATTGCGCTGGCCTTCGGCGGTTATCTCGCGCTCGCGGGCGCAATTACCCTCGGCAACTTCGTCGCCTTGACGCTCTACGTGCGGATGATGGTTAACCCGCTGCAGGCGATCGGTAACGTGATTAATACGATTCAGCGTTCCCGAGCTTCCGTCCAGCGGCTGAACGATCTGCTGGCGAAGCGGCCGGAGATTGAAGAGGAGCCGTCCGCCGTCGAGGCCGATTGGTCGCGTGAGGTGCTCGCCGTCAATGATCTGTCTTTCACATATCCGGATTCGCCGGAAGAAGCGCTGCAGCACATTTCGCTTCGCCTTGAGCCCGGCAAGACGCTCGGCATCGTCGGCAAGACCGGCTCGGGCAAGACCACGCTCATTAAGCTGCTGCTTCGCGTCTACAATCCGCCGGCCGGCTCGATAACGATCGGCGACAAGGACGTGCGCAGCTTAACGCTTGAGAACCTGCGCGGCGGCATTGGTTATGTGCCGCAGGACGGCTTTCTGTTCAGCTCGACGATCCGCGATAACATTGCCTTCTACAAGCGCAGCGCTGAGCTGTCCCTGGTGGAAAAGGCGGCTAAACATGCAAAAATTCACGACAGCATCATGTCCTTCCCGGATGGCTTCGAGACGAAGCTCGGCGAACGGGGCGTAACGCTATCCGGTGGGCAGCGCCAGCGGACCGCGCTTGCGCGCGGCATGATGATGGATGCGCCGATTTTGATTTTGGATGACAGCGTGAGCGCTGTCGATGCCGTCACCGAGACGGCCATTATTAAAACGATACGCAAGCAGCGCAGGAACAAAACGACGATTATCATCGCCCACCGCATCAGCGCGCTCAAGCATGCCGATGAAATCATCGTGCTGGACAAAGGACGGATTGTGCAGCGAGGAACACATCATTCGCTGCTTCAGCAGGACGGCATCTATGCGATGCTGCATGCGATTCAAGAGGAGGGAAGCGGCGTTGGCTAAAGCGATCGATATCAGACAAACGGATTCGGGCGCGGATCTCGCGGCTCACTCGAACAATCGGCCGAACAAAGCGGCTTATAAGGGCCTGTATCAGTTCGCGAAGCCGCACCGAAAGACTTTTCTGGCGATGTTCGGCTGTATTATCGTGGCGATTGCGGCGGATTTACTGCAGCCTTACTTGGTTAAAGTGGCGATTGACGATCACCTCATGGCAGGCGATCGCAGCGCGAAGACGCTCTTCATCATTGCAGGCATTTATTTGCTTCTTTCGGTTCTTGGCTTTGTTTTTTCTTATTTGCAAAATAACCTGATGCAGCTGGCCGGCCAAAGCATTGTCGCCTCCATCCGCAAGAAACTGTTCCGCCATATTACTCGGCAGTCCATGTCTTATTTCGACCGCGTGCCGAGCGGCAGTCTCATTACGCATGTTTCGAGCGATACGGAGTCGCTCAACCAGTTCTTCACCTCGGTGCTGCTCAGCGTGCTGCGCGACGGCTTGACGCTTTTATTCATTATTGCGTTAATGTTTCAGCTCGATGTGCAGATGACGCTTTACTGCCTCGTTTTGCTGCCGATTATTGCGCTGAATGCTTTTGCATTTCGCTCTTACATGCGCAGGACCTACCAGATGGCAAGAACCAATTTGTCGCGGCTCGTAGCGTTCGTAGCGGAAAATTTGGCCGGGATGCGCATCATTCAAGTGTTCCATCAGGAACGCGAGCAGCAGACGCAGTTCGATGAGAAAAACCAGCTTTACTTCCGCTCCAATATGCGGGAGATTCGCACGAACGTGCTGTTTAACCGCTCTTTCGAAATGCTCGGCAACCTGTCCGTTGCGTTCGTTACATGGCTTGGGGGCAATGCGGTGCTCGGAGAGAGCATCCCGTTCGGCGTGCTTTTCGCGTTTATTACTTATATCCGCCAGTTCTTCCAGCCGATCAACAACATTTCGCAGCAGTGGAATACGCTGCAGTCCGCTACGGTGTCGCTGAACCGGATTTGGAATATTTTCGATACGGTGCCTGAGGTGCAGGATGCGGAGAAAGTCCGGAATGTGGACGTTTCGGCCGTGAAGGGGAAGATTGATTTTGACGGGGTCAAATTCGGCTACAACGATGGCATTCCTGTCATCCATAAGCTGGATTTGCATGTGCAGCCCGGGGAGATGATCGGGATTGTCGGCACGACGGGAGCGGGCAAGAGCTCGCTGATCAGTCTGCTCTGCCGCTTCTACGAAGTGCAGGAAGGACATGTGCGCATCGACGGCACCGATGTGCGGGAGCTGCCGCAGGAGACGCTTCACCGGTTGATCGGCTTAGTGCAGCAGGAACCGTATCTGTATTCCGGCAGCATCATCGACAACGTGCGGCTGTTCGACGAGACGATTACGCGGGAGCAGGTCATCGAAGCCTGCAAACTGGTCGGCGCCGATACGCTGATCGGGCGGATGAAGGACGGCTACGACACTCGTTTGTCGGAGCGCGGGAGCGGCTTGTCTGCGGGCGAGCGCCAGCTGATCTCGTTCGCGCGGATCATCGTGTTCAAGCCGAAAATCCTCATCCTCGACGAAGCGACGGCCAACTTGGATTCGCACTCCGAGCAGCTCATTCAAGAAGCGCTGAACGTCGTTTCCAAGGGGAGAACGACGCTCGTCATCGCGCACAGGCTTTCGACGATCATGGGCGCCGACCGGATCATCGTCATGAGGAACGGCGCGATCATTGAGGAAGGAAACCATCGCGAGCTGCTAAGGCGCGGCGGCTATTACGAGGAGCTGTATAAGCACTCGCAAGGCAGTAATCCACAGCTCGCTGCAGGCGCAGTTGGCGGCAGGGCCTCGAAAAAAAGCTGCGGTGTGGGATAACTCGGGTAGTTATCCCCAGAAAAATGAGGAAATGTGGGTACATTGTGGATAATATTGTGGATAGTGAGCGTTTCTATTCGCTCTAGAGCCGCTGCTATGAAATCAACCGTCAGAGCCAGCATGGAGGCTATTTCGCTGCCGAAACCATAAAACACGCTATTACCGGGCACCTTACGTTAATAGACAATTTTAGCGTGTCTATGCGATAATGGGCTACTATGAGAATCTATGTGACGTAAGGAGCTTGAGGGATGGAATACCTTTTATTGCTTGCGCAAATTATGCTGGTTAATCTCGTGCTTAGCGGCGACAATGCCGTCGTCATCGCGCTCGCTAGCCGCAATTTACCTTTGAATCATCGGAAGAAAGCGGTTTGGTGGGGGGCGATGGCGGCGGTCGGGCTGCGGATCGTGCTGACCGCGGTTGCCGTCTACTTGCTAAAAATCCCTTTCATCCAAGTGGCCGGAGCGCTTCTTCTGATCTGGGTGGCGATACAGCTGCTGAAGGATGACGGAGAGAGCAAAGATATCGAAGGCGCGCAGTCGCTATGGAAAGCGATCCGCATTATCGTGGCAGCCGACTTTATTATGAGCTTGGACAATGTGCTGGCGATCGCCTCCATTGCCAAAAATAATATTTGGCTGATGTCCGTCGGGATTGCGCTCAGCATTCCGATCATCGTATGGGGCAGCCAGTTGATCATGTCGCTTTTGAACAGGTTCCCGATCTTCATCTTTTTGGGCGCGGGCATTCTCGGCTACACCGCCGGAGAGATGCTCGAAGAAAACAAAGGGATTTCCTCGGTACTGCACAAAATTTCGGAATATGCCGAAACGGTATTTCCGTTCATCATCGGCCTGCTTGTGATCGTCATCGGCTATGTGCTTCAGAAGCGGGAGCGATCCCACGTGCAGGAAGCCTAACCGCCAAAATCCCATCCCAAAAAAAGAAGAGCCGTCAGGTGCTATGGGTCGATCCCCTATCTCACCTAACGGCTCTTCTTTTATCCTGTGGCAAATCCTCCGATAAATGGGATAATATGTGTATTATTGCATTAAAATTCAACATCTTCGATAAAAATTTAAACCGATATCGTGTCAACAAATTGACGAATTTGTGTCGCCCTATTAAAATAGGAATAACTCTTTGGCGCTTTCATGGATGAAAGCATATTAGCGTTAACGTGGTTAGTAGACAAACAACAGTAGAAGGGGTAATGATTGTGAAGAAAAAGATGCTAGCAACTCTCCTAGTTTCTGCAGCAGCTCTAGTAGCGGTAACCGGCTGCGGGGCGAAGAACGAAAATTCGTCCGGTTCCGGTAATTCTGCGGATTCCAAAAGCTATTCGATCGCCATTTCGCAGTATGTTGAACACCCGTCGCTTGACGCAACCCGTGAAGGCTTCCTGGCCGCGCTGAAAGACGCCGGCATTACGGAAGGCGACAACCTGAAAGTTGATCTGGAAAACGCACAGGCAGACGCCAGCAATAATTTATCGATCGCTCAAAAAATCGCATCCAAAGACTACGACCTCGTGCTGGGCATCGCAACGCCTTCCGCGCTAGCAGTCGTTCAAGAAGAGAAAGAAAATCCGGTCCTGTTCGCAGCGGTTACGGACCCGCTCGCAGCTAAAATCGTAAGCAACCTGGAGAAGCCGGGCGGCAACGTATCCGGCGCATCCGACACGAACCCTGCGGCAATTACGCAGCTGATGGATTTTGTCGCGAAGCACTTCACAAACGTGAAGACAGTCGGCATGGTTATCAACGAAGGCGAGCCGAATGCCGTCATCATGGCCGACCTTGCGGAAAAAGCCCTTTCGGCGCACGGCATAAAGCTGGAGAAAGCGCCGGCGGCAGCGACTTCCGAGGTTAAACAAGCGGCAGAATCGCTCGTTGGACGCGCGGATGCGCTCTACATCGCGCTCGACAACACGGTGGTCAGCTCAGTTGATTCCATCATCAAAGTGGCGAACGACAACAAAATTCCATTCTTCTCGAGTGACCGCGATACGGTTGAGAAGGGCGCTTTTGCAACCGTCGGCTTCAAATACTTCGACCACGGCTACCAAGTCGGCCAGATGGCGGTCGATATCTTGAAGAACGGCAAGAAGATCGGCGACATGAAAGTAACGGTGCCGGACAAGCTGGATCTGATTATGAACCTGAAGGCTGCCGAAGCCCAAGGCATTACGGTAACCGATGACATGAAGAACGAAGTGAAGGATCAAGCGAACAACATTATCCAATAACATCACAAGATGACGGGGTGGGCGATTGCTGTCGCTCACTCCGTTTTCACTTTATGGGGAGGCGAACGGACATGTTGGAATCTTTGACCGGAGCGGTTGAGCTCGGTCTGCTCTATGCCTTGATGGCGATCGGGGTGTATATTACATTTCGAATTTTGGACTTTCCGGATTTGACCGTGGATGCCAGCTTTACGACAGGCGGCGCGGTTGCTGCGGTCATGATCTCGAATGGCGGCAGTCCGCTGCTTGCGACCATTTGCGCGTTTGGCTGCGGCCTGGCGGCAGGAGCCGTTACGGGACTTCTTCACACGAAAGGGAAAGTGAACGGGCTGCTTGCCGGCATTCTGATGATGATCGCGCTCTACTCCGTCAATATGCGGATTATGGGCAAGCCGAACATTTCGCTCGTGAATACCGATACGCTGTTTACGTCCATTGAGGGAAATACGGTCTTGTACCTGCTCGTGCTGGCTATTGTAGTTATTATGGTTAAGCTGCTCCTGGATGCGTTTCTCCATACGGATCTCGGGCTAGCGCTGCGGGCGACTGGTGACAATGCACGGATGATCCGCAGCCTCGGCGCAAATACCGATACGACCAAAATCATCGGCGTCAGCCTTTCCAACGGCCTCGTTGCGGTTTCCGGCGCCATGATCGCGCAGCAATCCGGTTTCGCGGACATGTCGATGGGCGTCGGTACAATCGTGCTTGGATTGGCGTCGGTTATTATCGGCGAAGCGATCTTCGGCATTCGCAGCGTTGTTCGCGCTACGCTGGCCGTTATTCTCGGTTCGATCGTGTACCGGATTATCGTGGCGCTGGCGCTTCGCGTGGAATTCCTCGATACGTCCGATCTGAAATTGATTACTGCAGTTATAGTTGTAGGGGCACTGGTCATTCCAACCGTTCGGCGCTCGATGAAACAGAAGTCCGTCGCACGCAGGCGCACGCAGGAATTGATAGCCGCGGCCGGCAGTCAGGGAGGTCGATCGTAATGTTGGATATTTCGCAAGTATCGAAGCTGTTTAACCCGGGGACGCCGGATGAGAAGATCGCGCTGATGAACATTCAGCTGAAGCTGGAGCCTGGCGATTTCGTTACCGTTATCGGCAGCAACGGCGCGGGCAAATCGACGCTGATGAACATTATATCCGGCGTCATGAAGCCGGATATCGGCGAGGTACGCATCGGCGGCAAGGCGATCCACCACTTGCCTGAGCACATGCGCAGCCGCTGGATCGGGCGCGTGTTCCAGGATCCGATGGCGGGCACTGCACCGACGATGTCCATCGAGGAGAACCTGTCGATGGCTTACAAGCGCGGCAAGGCGCGGGGATTCGGCTGGGGGGCCAACGCGGCTAAGCGCAAGCTGTTTCGCGAACAGCTGTCGCGTCTCGGCATCCGGCTGGAGGATCGGATGAGCGCGAAGGTCGGCCTGCTGTCCGGCGGTGAGCGGCAGGCGCTCAGCCTGCTGATGGCGACGTTCACGCAGCCGCAAATTTTGCTGCTGGACGAGCATACGGCAGCGCTTGACCCGGCCCGCGCCGAGCTCATTACGGACTTGACCGAGGAAATCGTCCGCGACATGAGCTTGACGACGCTGATGGTCACGCACAACATGGAGCAGGCGATCCGACTCGGCAACCGCCTGATCATGATGGATAAAGGCCGCATCATTCTGGACATTCCGGAGTCGCGCAAACGCGACCTGACGGTCCCGCAGCTGCTCGGCGAATTCGAGCGGATCAGCGGCCGCCAGCTGGCGGACGACCGGATCGTGCTCGGGTAGAGGAAGCTTGGGGAAGTCGAGAGAAGGCCGCTTTCGCGGCTTGCTCCCGGCTTTTTTTTGTTAAGGCCGTACTGTCTTCCGGCGGTAATTTATGGGGAGAATGAAGCTGAGAGTTTGGGGGCGGCGGCCTTTGCCGGGACAAAGTGAGAGCAAGAGCGGTAATGGTTACCGCACAAGGGTGGGAATTTGGCTGAAATCAGTGCAAGAGCGGTAATGGTTACCGCACAAGGGTGGGAAATTGGCGGAATGGGCAAAAGAGAGGGAATGGTTCCCTCTCTTTTCATTGAAATCCGGCAGCCCGTTACTTCTCGAGGCGCTCGTCGAGCCACTCCTTCATGACGTCGAACACGGCGTCGCGATCAAGCTCGTTGTGGAGCTCGTGCTTCAGCCCTGGCCATTCCATGAAGTTGCAAGAATTGCCCGCGGCATCGGCAAACTGCCGGCTCGCTTTGATGGAGGTGACCTTGTCGGTTCCGCCGTGCATCAACAGGAGCGGCAACCGCCATTCCGCCGCATGCTTCAGCGCCCACGCGCCGGCGCTTTGCACGCTGAGGAAGAAGCGCGCCGTGATGGAGCCGTGGCCGAGCGGGTCCTCCTGATACCTTTTGATCATGACGGGATCGGAGGTGAGGTGGTCGCCGACCATCGGCCGATTGTTCGAATACGTCGGGAACAGACGGTTTACGATCCGTGCGATGACGATCTGGAGCGGCGGCGGATTGAAGGCGAGCATCAGCCACGGACCCGTCACGATGACGCCGGCCAGCTCCGGCTTTCGCCGCAGCACGTAATTCAGCGTTACATTGCCGCCCATGCTATGCCCGTACAGAAACAGCGGCGCGCGAGGGAAACGCTGCCTCGCCTCAACCAGCATCGCATCGATCCCGATCAGCAGCGCCTCGTACGAAGGCGTATGTCCGCGCCTGCCATCCGTCTGTCCGTGGCCGAGCTGGTCAAACCCGAGGACAGCATAGCCATCCTCGGTAAGCATATCCGCGACATGCCGGTACCGGCCAATGTGCTCGCCCATGCCATGGACAAGGCAAATGACGGCTTTAACCGGAAGGCCCTCCGGAGGCGTCCATTCCATGGCATACCGGCTTGAGCCGTCGCTGCATCGCAGCTGTAAATTTCGCTCCAACTCCATTCTTCCTCTGCCTCCCCGTAGGCGGACGATCCGCCAGGTGCGATTTTTCCGTGTGCATCACTACATTGCTAATTCAAACTTTACCATAGTAGAACAGGGAAAATAAAATCCGATCCTCGCTTCAGCCAAATTTTTGAGGTGCTCAAAAGAAGGAGTTAAGGACATCAAGGGAGAAGTTGAACAGGTAAAAGTTTAATAGAATAAACCAATGGTCTCGCATTAGGAAGGGTGGACGTATGCGTAAAACGAAAGTGGGCGTAATCGGCAGCGGAGCAATCAGCGGCATCTACTTGGAAAACTGTACGGGCATGTTCGGCGGCGTATTGGAAGTCGTCGCCATTGCGGATCTGTTTATCGAGACTGCGCAGAAACGCGCAGAGGAATTCGGCATTCCAAAAGCTTGCTCCGTCGAAGAGCTGCTGGCGATTCCTGAAATTGAAATTGTCATCAATTTGACTTCCCCTACCGTTCATACGGAAGTGAACCTGCAAATCCTGAATGCCGGCAAGCATGTCTACGCGGAGAAGCCTTTTGCGTTGACGCGCGAGGATGCGGACCGCGTCCTGAACCTGGCTCAAGAAAAGGGGCTGCGCGTCGGGATCGCGCCCGATACGTTCCTTGGCGCAGGGCTGCAAACCAGCCGCAAGCTGATTGAAGATGGCTGGATCGGCACGCCGTATGCGGCAAGCGGATTGATTATTATGGGCAATGCGTATGATGCGATGCGCCCGCAATTCCACAACTATTTGCAAACCGGCTGGGATCCGCTTTTCGATATGGCGCCATACTACTTGACGGCATTCGTCAACCTGCTCGGTCCGGTCCGCAAAGTATCGGGCTCGGTAGGCAACGTGAACCGCGAGTTTACGGTGACGAATCCGAAGTCGCCCCGTTATGGCGAAACGGTACCGGTAACCGCGCCGATGCACGCATCAGCGCTGCTCGAATTCGACGGCGGCGTGTCGGCAACCCTGCAGGTCGGCAAAGAGAGCTTCGGCTATACGCCGCGTCTCGAAATCTACGGCACCGAGGGCAATCTGGTCGTCAACGATCCGAACATGTTCGACGGTGCGGTGATCCTGCAGCAAGCGAACGGCACGGTCAAAGAATTCCCATATTCGCACGGCTTTTCGAAGAACAGCCGCGGCATCGGCGTGGCCGACATGGCGTACGCGATCCAATCGGGCAGACCGCACCGCGCAAGCGGAGAGCTTTCCCGCCACGTGCTGGATGTTACGCTGGGCATTCTGGACAGCGCGGAGAGCGGCAAGCATATTGCGGTCACGGCTCCATGCGATCGTCCTGCTCCGCTGCCGCTCGGTTTGAGATATAATCAACTAGATTTTTAAATTACACATTGATAGGAGTTTGTCGAACATGAGTAAAAATATCCGTGTCGGGCTGATCGGATACGGCTTTGCCGGCAGCATTTTTCACGCCCCGTTCGTTGATGCCGTTCCAGGATTGGAGCTGGCCGCAGTTGTAGAGCGCAAAAGCGCGCATTCGAAGGAAAAATACCCTTGGGTTAACGTCGTTAACGATGTTCGTTATTTGTACGAGGATCCAAGCATCGACCTTATCGTCGTCACGACACCGAGCACCGATCACTTTACGTTCACAAGAGATGCGCTGCTGGCTGGCAAGCATGTCGTCGTGGAGAAGCCTTTCACGCCGACGGCTGCGGAAGCGGACGAGCTGATTGCCCTTGCGAAAGAAAAGGGCTTGGTGCTCAGCGTGTACCATAACCGCCGCTATGACGGCGATTACCTGACGATCAAGAAGCTGCTAGCGGAAGGCATGATCGGGGATGTGCGGGAAGCCACGTTCTCCTGGGACGGCTTCAGTCCGGTCATGAATTCGACGAACTGGCGCGAAGGCTCGCAGCCGGGCACGGGCGTATTTTACGATCTGGGCGTACACTTTTTCGATCAAGCGCTGACGCTATTCGGCGTGCCGGATGCAATCAACGGGGATGTGCGCATTCAGCGTGAAGGAGCATCGGCCCATGATTATTTTGACGTGACGCTGTTCTATGGCAACCAGCTAAAGGTACGAGTGAAGTCATCCAAATTCGTACGTGAGGCGAACCCGCGATATGTGCTGCACGGCACGAAGGGCTCGTTCGTCAAATACGGAACCGATCCGCAGGAAGCGACGCTGCTTGGCGGCGGCATGCCTGGCGATTACGGCTTCGGGATTGAACTGCGCGAGATTTGGGGAAAACTCAATTCGACGGTCGGCGGGCTCCATGTTGAAGGCGTTGTCGAAACGTTTCACGGAAATTATACCGGCTACTACGAGAACGTTTACCGCCATATCATCGGCGAAGCGGAGCTGAACGTAAAACCGGAGGAAGCGAGAAATGCCATCCGCTTGATCGAGCTTGCGCTTCAAAGCTGCGAAGAAGGCAGAACGCTGCCGGTTACGCTGTAAACAGATTAACGGTTAGCCAAAATAGGAGGAGAGCCAGGACATGTTTCCATTTCAAGCGTCATTGAACGCTTCGACCTTGTTCCCGTTCAAGCTGAACGTGCTGGAGCAAATTGCGGTTGCGGCCGAAGCGGGCTACGAAGGTATCGAGCTATGGGTTTCGGAGATTGAAGCGTTTCTAGCGGGCGGCGGTACGTCCGAACAAATTCGTGAAGCATTGACAAGCAGCGGCGTGGCATTCGCGAACGCGATCGCCTTCTTCAAATGGGCGGACGCGGATCCGGCTGTTCGCGCCGAGGCGTTCGTTCAAGCGGAGCGCGAGCTGCGCATGCTTGCGGAGCTGGGCTGCCGCGCTGCGGCTGCGCCGCCATTCGGCGATGTAGCCAGCGTTTCCTTGAGCGACATGGGGCAATTTTTTGCCCAATTGACGGCGCTTGCGCGCGAAATCGGCATTGAGGTCTATGTGGAATTCTGGGGCAGAGCGAGCAAGCTGTCGACGGTGAACGAGGCAAAAGAAGTGATGGCAGCCTCCGGAATCGCGGAAGCTCAAGTGCTGCTGGATCCGTTCCACATGTACACCGGCGGCAGCAGCATCGAGGACCTGCGTCAGCTTAGCGGCAGCCAGATCGGCATCGTGCATGCCAATGACTATCCGGCTTCGCCGGGCAGGGAATCCATTACGGATGCGGAGCGGGTATTCCCGGGCGAAGGCATCGCACCGCTCGGCGAGTTGGCTGAAGCGCTGCATGCATCAGGCTACCGCGGCTTTTTGTCGCTGGAGCTGTTCATTGCGGACTTCGGCTCGCAGACGGCACTGGAGGTCGCAAGCAAAGGGCTGCGGACCTTGAAAGAAGCTTTTCAAGTGAAAGGGTAAGATTGGTCTTGTTAATAGGGGCTGGGTGCCGGCATCATGCCGGCGCTCGGCCCTTTTCCATTATCCGCTTTACAGTCCGCCGGAGCAGTCCTATAATCGACACCAGAAGGAGCTTGCACAACAGACTAACGCGTTTCGAAGCAAGAGCAGGGCAAGGCAGGGCAAATCCAGTGCGCCAAGAGAGGCTGTTTATGAAGCTGTCTGTTTGTTTGGATGCCGTGTACGGCGGCAAAGATTTTTTTGCAAGCTTGGAAGAGGTGCGTGCGATCGGGTACGATGCGATCGAGTTCTGGTCGTGGTGGGACAAGGATGTGGATCGGCTTGCCCGAATCGTCCGCGAGCAAAAACTGACCATCGCGTCGATGTGCGTAAAAAACGCGAATTTGGTGGACGCTTCTTCGCGAGATGCCTTTTTGGATGGGCTGAAGGCATCCATCGCTGCAGCAAAGCAGCTGGACTGCCGCTCCCTGATCGCGACTGTGGGACAGGAGTTGGCGGATGTGCCGCGGGAGGCGCAGCATCAATCGATCGTGGACGGACTGAGCGCAGGCGCCCCGCTGCTTGAGGAAGCGGGCATCACCCTCGTGCTGGAGCCGCTCAATACGCTTGTCGATCACAAAGGCTATTATTTATCTTCATCGGAGGAAGCGTTTGATATCGTACGTAAAGTCGGAAGCCCGAACGTGAAGCTCGTGTTCGATATTTATCACCAGCAAATTACCGAGGGCAACCTGCTGGCTAACATCATTCCGAATCTGGAGCTGATCGGGCACTTTCATGCGGCGGGCAATCCGGGACGGCATGAGCTTAGCTCGGGCGAGCTGCATTACGGGCGGATTTTCCAAGCGATCGAAGCGGCGGGGTATGAAGGTTACATGGGCTTGGAATACTTCCCGGTTGCCGCGCCGGAGGTCGGCTTAAAGGAATTGTTGGTTGCATACGCGTAGACAGGAGCGCTTTTGTAGGATGGATGGACAATGGGAGGAGCAAAAGCGATGAAGTTGACGGAGGAGCAGCTTGCGTTTTTCGACGCCTTTGGCTTTATCAAGTTTGCCGGACTGTTGAGGGATGAAATCAGCTGGATTACGGAGGAGTTCGAAGCTGTTTTTCCGATGCTGGAGGAGCAGCATGACGGCTCAAAGCGGACGATGATCGTCCCATTCGTGGATCCTGTGCGAGCGGTTCGAGGCGGAGGAAATTGAAGAGCTGCGCCATTACATCCTGCTTCACTCCCATTACCGCCGTGACCACTACTATGGTCAGGCCATGTTAAGCAGCGCTACGCCGGAGCGCCGCGTTCATCTCGAGCAAGTCGACGCCGTCTGCGGCGACTATGCCGAGCGAACCCGCCAGCTCCCGCGTCTGCCGGTGCGGATCGTTTGATAGGTTGAAGACCCCAATGGAGAAAGGGTTCCGTTCTTCGTTGGGTTTTTTTTGATATTCGAAAGCATGAGTCGCTCCAGCGGTTCACCTGCCCAATAACGCTCTTGTCGAAAGTCGGAAAAACCGATTCTCATCGGCGAAAATGCCCCAAATAAAAACTGAGAGTCGATAATTCCGACGCTCAGCTCTCTAAAACTAACCTTTCGCGCGAAAAGCAAAGCGAGAGCACGAAATCGTGCTCTCGCATAGCGAAACCGGCGCCCCGGCCGGTGCTGCCGAGCTGAGAGCACGAAAACGTGCTCTCACCGGCCCCAGCGGCACGAAAAGCAAAGCGAGAGCTTATTTTGCAAAGCACAGCAAATTGTCATCGCTGTCGAGATGCTTCAAAATCGCTTGCTGGATTAGCACCAGGTCCTTGGTTTTGAACGCATCGAGCAATTCTTGATGGTCCTTCTCCATGTGGTCCAGGTTGTAGAAGGGCAGGTTCTTGGAGAAGTGGAGCCGGATTTGGTTGACGATGCTTTGCCAGGTCAGCATGACCGTCCGCTCGGAAGCCATCTCCAGAATGGATTGGTGAAACAAAATGTCGAGGTCGACGAGCCGGCTTTTGGCGCCGTTTGCGACCGCTGCTTTCATTTCGTCTATAATCGCTTGCTGCTTGCCGAAGAAGCCGTCATCAAGCTTGTCCAGGTACCGTTTGACGACGAACCATTCGATATGGAACCGGATCGGCATCAGAATATTCTGCACTTCGTCGGCGTCAAGATCGGCGACGACCGTTTCCTTGTACGGATAGGAAAGCAGCAGCCCCTCTCGCTCAAGCTGGCGGATGGCCTCCCGGATCGGGCCGCGGCTGACGCCCATTTGCTCCGCAATCTCCATTTCTTTAATACGCGCGCCGGGAAGAAGATGCCCGTTCAAAATCGCCTCCCGCAGGTCATGCGTCACTTTCTCGCGCAGCGACGTATTGGCTTGCTGCTTGAATGTAAATTCAGCCATAGCTAGATTGCTCCCTTGTTTCATCGCATTAACTCTAGTATACGTGAAAAATTTTAAATTGCACACGCTTTGTATTTTGTCAACAATTTGCGATTCACACGATAAATAAATATTGTTGACAATATATTTCTGGCAGAACTACAATTGTGAAAGCGCTATAGATTTAGAATCTAATTCTTTTACATATTTAATAATTCAGAATGGGGGAACCTGTCATGAAAATTACCGAAGTGGAATCGGTTTATCTGCGCATTCCGGACTTGGATGCGGAACGCTGCGACGGCACGCAAGACACGCTAATGATTCGTATCCATACGGACGAAGGCATCGTCGGCTACGGCGAGGTGGACTCCGTGCCGCTCGTCGCGAAGGCTTGCATCGACGCGCCGCCCTCCCACTCCATCGCAACAGGACTGCGCTCGCTCTTGATCGGGGAAAATCCGCTGGAGATCGACCGCTTGTGGGACAAAATGTACCGCGGCACCATCTATTTCGGCCGCGGAGGTCCGGCGATGCATGCCATGAGCGGCATCGACATGGCGCTGTGGGATATCGCAGGCAAAAAAGCGGGCCGTCCCGTTTCGGAAATGCTTGGCGGCACGCACCGTTCCAAGCTGAAGGCATACGCGAGCTCGCTCATGCCGGATACGATCGAAGAGGCGGTCCGCCTGGCGGGGCAATTCGCGTCCGAAGGCTATAAGGCGATGAAATTCGGCTGGGGCCCGATCGGCCGCGACCCTAAATTCGACGAGCAGCAAATCCGCGCCATCCGCGAAACGGTCGGCGATGACATCGACGTCATGATCGACGGCGGGCTGGCATGGGATTTGAAGGGCGCTTTGCGCATGGCGGAAGTCTACGAAAAATACGGCGTATTCTGGCTCGAGGAGCCGCTGCATCCGGAAAATCTGGAAGACTATAAGGAACTGTCGAGACGTACGACGCTTCGCGTGGCGGGCGGAGAGCAAGAGAGCGGCGTTCGGGCGTTCCGCCGCTTGATCGAGGATGGCGGGCACGACATCGTGCAGCCGGATCTGGGCCGCTGCGGCGGCTTGACCGAGGGCAAGCGCATTGCCTACATGGCGCATGAGCGCCACAAGCTGGTCGTTCCGCATGCGTTCAAGACGGGGATTCTCGTTGCGGCGAGCACGCATTTTGCCGCTTCGATCCCGAACGGCTTCATGATCGAGCATACGACCTCCACGTCGCCGCTTGCGCGCGACTTGGTGTCGGAGCCGATCACGTTCAAAGACGGCTATGTGCATGTGCCGGATCGTCCGGGCCTTGGCGTCACGGTCGACGAAGCGATCGTGGACAAATACCGCGTGAAATAGGAGGCGGCCGCGCATGGGGAAAGCGGGCAGATTTGACGGTAAAGTCGCGCTGATTACAGGCGGCGCTACGGGCGTCGGGTTCGCGACGGCAAGCCGCTTCGCCTCCGAAGGAGCGAAGGTCGTCATCACGGGCCGCCGCACGGACGTCGGCGAACGCGCCGCGGCCGAGCTGGCCGGGCAGGGCTATTCGGCTCGTTTTATCAGCTGTGACGTATCGGACGAGGCGGCGGTTGCCGCTTTGTTCGCGCAAGTCGAGCTGCAGTTCGGTCGGCTGGATATTTTGGTGAACAACGCCGCAACGTTCGAACCGATGAAATTTCTTGGCGCGGAGATGAGCGAGTGGCGCAAGGTGTTCGACATTATCGTGAGCGGGGCTTTCCACTGCACGCAAGCTGCCGCTCGCATCATGACGGCGAAAGGCATTCAAGGTTCGATCATCAACGTGTCCTCGATCAACGGCAGCCGGGCGCTCTACGAGTCTTCCAGCTACAATGCGGGCAAGGGAGCGCTCGACCAGCTGACGCGCAACGCGGCGTTGGAGCTGATCGACCACGGAATTCGGGTTAACTCCGTCGCGCTAGGCTTCATCGAAACGCCGATGTCCGTCGTGGATGGCGTGAAGGAGCACGAAACGGATTGGTTTCAAGACATTTACGTCGCCCGCGGCAAAATCGCCCAGAGGCGGCAGGGGCAACCGGAAGAAGCGGCCGGCGTCATCGCATTCCTCGCCTCCGAGGATGCGTCCTATATGTGCGGTGCTGTCATTCCGGTTGACGGCGGGTTGTCGATAACTTTTTAACAAGAACGGGAGAGGTGCGGGACATTGGGATCCTTGCGCCTCTTTCATCCAGAGAGGAGACGGTTGATGATGCAGGCACTGATTTATGAAGGCCCGAAAGAGATGAATATCCGCGAAGTCGAAACGCCGGTGGCAGGGGAAGACGACATCGTCATCAAGGTGGCTTTTACCGGCATTTGCGGCTCGGAGCTGAGCGGATATCTCGGCAAAAACTCGCTCCGCAAGCCTCCAATGATCTTCGGTCACGAGTTCTCCGGCACGATCGCGTCGATGGGCAGCAAGGCGGAAGCGTCCGGAGCTTGGCAAATCGGCCAGCGCGTGACGGCGAATCCGCTCGTCACGTGCGGTCAGTGCGAGCGCTGCGCAAGCGGCAAGCAGCAGCTGTGCGTGTCGCGCAAGCTGCTTTCGGCGGCTCTGCCGGGCAGCAATGCGGAGTATGTGAAGGTGCCGGCTTCCTTCGTGTATGCGGTGCCGGATTCGATGACCTTGCAGACGGCGGCTCTGACCGAGCCGACGGCATGTGCCGTTCGCGTTGCCGAGCTGGCTGCCGCGAAGCCAAACGATAAAGTGCTTATCATCGGCATGGGTCCGATCGGCTTGCTGTCGCTGCAGGCCGTGCTTCAATATGGCGTCCGTGACGTCATTGTCGTAGACATGAACGAGGATCGTCTGGCGATTGCGCGCCGGCTTGGCGCTGCGCATGCGATTTGTCCGGCCGGCGTTGACACGCTGGAGGAAGTGAAGCGGCTGACTGGCGGAAGCGGCGTGAATATTGCCATTGACGCCGTCGGCGGCAGCCTGACGCGCAAACAGTGCGTTCTGGCATGCACAGCTGGCGGCCGGGTTGTATTCACGGGTCTGCATGAGGAAGAATCCCCGCTGCCGATCAATATCGCGATCCGCAGCGAAGTAACGATGGTCGGCTCCTTCGCCTATTCGGCGGTTAACTTCGTCACGGCGCTGCAGTGGCTGGAGCAAGGACGCATTCGGCTTGACGAGGGCGTTGTCGAAGCGCCGCTGAGCGAAGGGGCGAAGTGGTTCGAGACGCTGCTCGGATCGGCGGGGAACGTGTCGAAGGTACTGCTGATTCCGGGAGGTGAACAGTAATGCCGCGGTTTGAGGAATGGCACTCGCCGCTTGCCGGCATAAGCCGTAAAATTTTTCCGCCCGGCAAATCGATCATGAGCATGATGATCAAGCTGGACGAGGGCGCGATTGGGCCTGCCCACTCGCATCCGCATGAGCAGCTCACTTTCGTGATCAGCGGCAAAATCGCGATGGTCATGAACGGCGAAACGACGATTGTCGGCGCAAGCGAACAAATCTATGTGCCTGGCGATGCGGTGCACGAGGTCAAAGCGCTCGAGGATACGGTGGTCATTGAGACGTTCACGCCGCTGCGCGAGGATTTGCTTGCAACAATCACGGATTAGCTCAGCTCAAAGGGGGACTTGCCTGTGACCGTCAAGGTGGATACCAATTGGACCTACAACGACATTCGGACCGTCGTCATGGAGAATGATCTGCTTCGCGTTATCGTCATGCCGGACTTAGGTGCGAAGGTGTGGCAAATCACGTTCAAGCCGCTCGGCAAGGATCTGCTGTGGCATCACCCGCGGATGAAGCCGCGGCGGCTTGCGCTGCATACCGTTTACGACGATCACTTCTTCGGCGGTTGGGATGAGCTGTACCCGAACGATATCGCGGAAGCGATCGACGGCGAGATGTTCCCGGACCACGGGGAGATTTGGACGCTGCCGTGGCAGTATGCGCTGGAGCGTGCCGACGAAGAGGAAGCGACGCTGCACATGTGGGTGGAGACGCCGATCAGCGCCACTCGCCTAAGCAAGCGAATTACGCTTCGCGCCGGCGAGGCGAAGCTGCGCTTCGCGCATACGATCGCCAATCTCGGCCGCAAACCGCAGCCTTACTTGTGGAAGCTGCATGCGGCGATGGCGGCGGACGAGCATTCGCGCATCGATCTGCCTGCCCGCAATATGGAGGTGGAGGGCTTCGGCACGCCGCGTACGGGGCGTACCTCGTTCGCTTACCAGTGGCCATATGCGGAGGATGACAGCGGCGCCGCGCATGATATGCGCTGGGCTCTGCCTCATTCGTCGGGCGTCAGCGAATTTCAGTACGCGACCGATATGCAGGCGGGTTGGTGCGCTTTGACCCATACGCGGGAGGGCATCGGGTTTGGCCTCAGCTATGATAACGAAGTATTGCCGACATGCTGGCTGTTCGCTTCCTACGGCGGCTGGAGGGAGCTGCAGACGGTCGTACTGGAGCCGTGCACCGGTTATCCGGTCGGGCTGCAGGACGGCATCGAGCGCGGGACGCATCGGATTTTGCAGCCGGGGGAGACCGTGTCCTGCGCTGTGATCGCTACCGTATATGAAGGCTTGTCTGCCGTATCGCATATTGACGAAGACGGCGATGTGACGGGCACGGCAATCGAAACCGCTTCAGGGGAATAAGGACTCATGCTTTAGGAGCGTAATGCCTGAGCGTTTAAAGGAAGGGTCAGACCGTAGATGCGGTTTGATCCTTTTTTGATTCGATTCGACAGACTTCTTCGAATGCGCCGCTTATACTGGGAATGATGCGCGGTTCGGATCAAAAATTGCGCTAAGGTTGAAAGCATAAGGAGGAACAAAGATAAAATGAAGGACATGAATCATTACGGCGCGTTTATACAGGTAGCTGATGATTGCCCTGTCCGAGAGGCCGTCATACCGGTAGCTAAGAGCGATTCTAAGACTATTCCGGTTTTGCAATACGAGATGATAGCGAACCATCCTTACCTTTATACGCAAGAAGATGTGCTATTCGAAGTATTCGCTCGGCGGAATCATATACCGGAAGCGGAGCGGAAGGCTGCACGCGATCGGTTTTTCTCCAAAGGGCAGCCATGTCTCCGGACATCTTCATTGGGCAAGCGCTACGGTTGGGGCATTCACCATGATGAACAGGGCAAAGTGGCGTTATATGCCGTGGAGTCCGAAGAATATATGAATCTCATGAATGATAAAAGGATTAAACAATTCAAGGCAATGCGCACAAATCGGACATAAGAAGTTTGGCCCATGTAACATTTCCGCGCTCCTCCCGTCTATAGAGGTGATGATCCGCCAATAGAGAGGAGCATGCTGTAATAATGAAAATGAAAACATGGAAGCATACCGCGTTATCGCTCGTAGCTGCAGGTCTAATTGTATCCGGCACCGGTCTCGGTCAGGCCGAATCCGCATCCGCACAGTCCAATCCAAATGCAAGCTATGACGCCCAAGCAACGCCAAGCGCGTGGAATAAAGTCCCTTATGCCAAGCCCGTTTGGACGGCCGACCTGGACAAGCTGACGATGGATAACAGTTATCAGCCCCCGGTCGTCACGATCGGCGGAGCCTTTTACCTCATTAAGGGCGGCGTGCTGCAAGCGCGCAGCCTGGATACCGGCAAGCTGCTCTGGTCGTTCGGCTCCAAGCTGCAGGCGGGATCGATTCAAGCGCTTGATAATCGCCTCTATATATCCGGGCAGGATGGAGCCGTCTATCAGCTGGACGCCAAGAAAGGCACCTCCAAACGCATCTACCAAGCGAACAAAAAGTCGGCGTTCGGCCAATTCAAGGTGGAAGGGAACACGCTCTATTACGCTTCATCACTGGGGCTGGCCGCCGTCAACCTTGCTTCGGGGCAAGAAAAATGGCGCAATACGGACGTCAACGGCATCCCGATGAAGGTCGGGAACAAGCTGCTTGTCCATGCGATGGAATCCGGCGCAATCACCGTCACGACTACGTATGCCATTGACGAGGCAAACGGCAAGACGTTCTGGCGCCTTCCAGGCAGCCATTCGAATCTGCTCAAGATTGAAGGAGAGAAGCTGTATTTTGTCAACGATTGGCCGAAGAGCGATACGACCAAGTTTCTCGTGGATCTGGATATCGTCGATCTGAACTCGGGCCGCGTACTGGAGACGAAATCTTTCGTCCCGGTCAAGCAAGGGGAAGACCCGATGTACCAGTATGCCTCCAATTTTGCTATCGACGGTAACGATGTTTACGTAGGCACCAAAGACAATGAGGTCTTCAAATATAACCTCCATGCCGACCCGGCGGCCGTCAAAGCGGAGATCTTCCAAGATGACGGCGCTTGGATCGCCGGTCCCTATAACGGCAAGCTGATTTATAAAAATCGTGATAATATCGGCCTGCATGCTCGCAAGCTCTTCGATAAGTCGTACGTCTACTTCCAAGGGCTGGACAATCCGGCCAGCCGGGTCGATTTGATCGGTTCCGGCCTCTATGTCGGGCAGACTGACGGCGAAATTTATGCGCTGAACGTAGCGACCGGCAAAGCGCTCTTCCGCTACCAGACGGAAGCCCGTAGTTATGCGCCGTTCATAGTTGCAGGAAGCAAGCTGCTCGTGCAAGCGGAAGGGAAGCTCTACGCATTCGCGCTTCCGGCCGAGCTTCGCAAACCTGTCAGCAGCAACGGACCCGGCACAGGCGCATTCGTGAAAGCGCAGGCTAATCTCACCGTCAACGGAAAGGCAAAGGCATTCGAACCAAGCATGGTGACCGCAAACAACCGCATGCTGGTGCCGCTTCGCTTCCTGGTTAATGAAATCGGCGCCAAAACGGGCTACAACGCGCAAACGAAGCAGGTGACCGTCACGTACCGCGACCGCTCGTTCACGCTTACGGAAGGCGCTGCTTTTGCGCAGGCAACGGACGGAAGCGGGCAAACCCCGTTGACCTTCGCGCCAGTCGTGTTGAGCGGAAGCTTGTACGTACCCGTCAGCGATATCGGCAAGCTGCTTGGCATTCAGGTAGCTTGGAATGCCGGAACGCGAACGGTTGAAGTCAGCACGACTTCATAAGACGAACAGAAAAGCCGGATACAAGTCGTTGGACTCGTATCCGGCTTTTTCAAGCCTGTTTAGTTGACCGCATACGCCGTTCCCGCCTTAACAGATAGACAAAGTAAGGCGCGCCGATCACGGCCGTCATGATGCCGGCCGGCACCTCCCTCGGAGCGATAATAATGCGGCCGAGGAAATCTCCCAGCAGCATCAGATCGGCTCCGATCAATGCGGCAAGCGGTATGAGCCGCTGATGACGCGGACCTGCGAGGCTTCTCGCGATGTGTGGCGCGAGCAGGCCGACGAAGCCGATCGCACCGACGGCGGAGACGCAAATCCCGGCAAGCGCCACGGCAAGCAGTATAAGCAAGAAGCGCTCGCGAAAGATGTTCAGTCCAAGTGAAGCGCCGGTCATATCATTGAACTGCAGTACGTTTAATTTAGAGAAGCTAAGCCATGCTGCCGGAAGCAGAATGACGATCCAAGGAAGCAGCGTCCACACGTCGTGCCAGTTTCTGCCCCAGAGACTGCCGGCAAGCCAAAGCAGCGCGAGGCTAATGTCTCTCGGATGCTTTACGATTAAATATTGCGTGCCGGCGCCAAAAGCGGCACCGATGGCGATACCGACTAATGCAAGGGTAGCCGGAGGAAGCGTCAGCCTGCGGGTTAGCAGAAGCAGCAGAGCGAATGCGAGAAAGGCCCCGGCGAGCGCCGCAAGGGGAAGCCAATAGCTTGGTGACGCGGGAAATAGGAAGAGAACGGCGGCTGCCAAAAAACCCGCCCCTTTAGTCAGCCCGATTACATCCGGGCTCGCTAATGGATTGCGCAGCACGCTTTGCAGAATGACTCCGCCTACCGAGAGCCCGATACCCGCCAATATGGCGACTGCGACGCGCGGCATACGAAGCTCATGAACGATAAAAAAGGATTTGTTGGGCTGCGTTTGAAGCGTCAGCCAAATCTCTTTGAACGGTACCGAGACTGCCCCGACTCTTATCGACACGACCGATAGGATAATCATAAGCAGGAACGCTGCAAGAAGAGAGATCGCGTTCTTGTTCATCATGCGGCAGCACCTCCGTTCCGTCTTGCCAAGTAGATGAAGAACGCGGCTCCGATTGCGGAGGTCAGCAGGCCTACAGGCGATTCATAAGGGAAAGCGATGAACCGGCTGACAAAGTCGGCGTAAACCAGCAGCACGCCTCCTAGGAGTCCCGTCAGCGGCAGCAGCACGGTAAGCCTGCCGCCGACCAATGATCGGGCGATATGCGGCACGATCAGACATACGAATCCGATTGGCCCGCACAGAGCAACCGCAGATCCGGCCAGGAGAAGAACAAGCAGCATGCCGACGATACGGATGACCGACAGCCTTCCGCCGATGCCGATCGAAATCTCCTCATCCACCTGCAGCAGTTTAAAGGAAGGAAGCATGAAGAATGCCAAAATCAGGCCTGCGGCGAAGAAGGGAAGAAGGAGCTGAACATCCTTCCAGGCAGCCTGGCTGACTGAACCGACAAGCCAGAAAATCATGCTGTCCGTCGTTTCCTGATTCAGGATGATGAGTCCCTCGGTTAACGCAGACAGAAGGAAATGGATCGTAATGCCGGCCAGAGCCATGCGAACGTAGCTGTTGCGGCTCGTTCCGGCAAGCGAGAGCACAAGCGCCGCGCCGCCTGCAGCTCCGAAGAAGGCGAATGCGACGGTACTCATCATCGATAAATCGGCGAAGGCAACCAAGCCGAATACGACCGCGAATGCGGCTCCCGCGTTGATTCCTAGAATATGCGGCGAAGCGAGCGGATTTTTGACAAGCAGCTGCGTCAGCAGGCCAGCCAAAGCAAGCTGCACCCCGACCATGCATGCCAGCAGCGCGCGAGGCAGGCGCAGCGTCTGAATATACAGGGAAGTCTTATCATGGGTACGATAAGAAACGGCATCCCACAGCGCCCCCCATGAAACCGGCGCTTGTCCCCATTTTAAGCTGCACAGAATACCAATAGCGAGAAGAGCAACCAGAACGGAAAAAAGGAAGAGCAGGAACCGCGGACGGTTCTGCTTTCCCTTATGCGATGAGGAAATCATAGCGTTTACTTCCCAAGGCTGTTTACGATATCCGACGCCATTTTCTCGGATCCGATCAGCCCGCGTGCGAGCGACCAGTCGCGGCGTTCAACCGTAAATACTTTCTTGTTCGCCACAGCATCGATCTTGTTCCACAGCGAGTTTGCTTCCCACTGATTGACGATTGTTTCCTTCTCGGTCGGCATCAAGAACAGCACCTGAGGGTTTGTTTCCACAAGCTGCTCCAGTGTCAGCTGCGGATACGAGTTCTCATCTTTAACCGGATCGGTGAAGCCGAGCTTGGCCAGGAATGAACCTGTGTACGCGTGATCCGAATGGGCGAAGAAGCCTTTCGGATTGACGACAGCGGGCAGCACTTTCAAATCCGTGCTTTGGAGCTTGCTTTTCGCATCGGCGATTTTCGCTTCGTGTTCTTCAAGGCGCTTCTGCCCTTCGGCTTTTTTGCCGACGGCTTTGGCGATGATCATATAGTTCTTGAGCATTTGCTCGTAATCGGCTTGATAATCGTCAAGCACGAGAAGCGGGGCGATGCCTTTCAGCTGCTCCATGACCTCCTTATGCTTGACCAGGTCGACGATAATCAGATCGGGCTGCAGCGAGCTGATAACTTCAATGTTCGGCTCGTAGCGGGAACCGACGGACGTATAATTCGTCAGTTTGCTTTTGACTTCATCCATGAACAAAGCGGGATCGTCGTCATCGGCGGCGCCAACGGGCTGAACCCCCAATGTGGCAAGCGCGTCAGCGAAGCTGAATTCCATCGTTATGATGCGCTCAGGCCTCTTGGTCAGCGTGACCGTGCCAGTCGCATCTTCCACCGTAATCGACCCGTCGGCGGATTTCGAAGTCTCGGTGCCGGTATTGGCAGCCGGCGTTTCAGCTTGGTTGTTGCTCCCGGTTTGTCCGCAAGCGGTAACAAGCAGCAAAAGCAAAATGAGTGCGGTAAAGCTGTTAAGTCTTTTCATAAATCGGGGCATTTCCGAATCCTCCTGAAAATGATAATTATTCTCACCTGAATGAATTGTAGCTAACCGGCGCTCAGAAGGACATGTCTAAAATTCAGAAGTTGTTTGTTATATTTTTAGATTTTACCTGTCCAGCAGCGTTTGCTGGAAGGCTGTCGGGGAGAATCCGGTTTCCTGTTTGAATACTCTGCTGAAGTGAAAATAGTCCGTAAACCCTGAGAGACCCGCAATTTCCTTGGCGGATTGGCCGGTTTCCCGGAACATCTGCTTTGCCTTCTCGATTCTTATCGAGCGTAAGTATGCGGTCATCGTCCGACCGGTCGCCTGTTTGAATAACACGGTATAATGGCCGGCACTCATTCCCGCCCGGCGTGCAAGCATAGGAAGCGTTAATTTCAGCATATAGTGCTCGTTGATATAGGAAATCGATTCTTCGATGGCGTGGGAAGAATTCACATCGGGCGTACGGATGTGAGATTCGTATATGAATATAAACAAAATCCGCTCGAGCATCATACGCTTGCGGCATATTTGGGCCGCTTCTTCCTCCCCCGAAAAGGTTTGGACGGATTCCAATTGATTCGTTCTCAGAAGTTCGTCCAGCATGTAGTGGATTTTGATTTCGCTGATGGTAGTTAAAAGACCATGGAGATCCCAATGTCGGCCATCCGGAAGGATCCGATAGTAGATGACGGTGTATTCGGCTTGCTTCGTATTCGGTACCTGAACGACATAAGGGCCTCGATCTGCATGACCGGCATAGCCTTGCGTGCAAACGAAGGACTCCGGGCTGTGACCGGATGAAATTTTGATATGGCCGCGGCGCACAACAATTAGGACGTGGCAGTGCTCGGGCGGCGCGACGATTTGCGATTCGCGGGATGATCGAATAGAGTCCAGATTTGGAATGCTTTCGGAAAATTGTTTGAAATACATGGAGGTGTTTCCTTTCCGGCTACTTTCTATGCATCATAACGCAGAGCGGGATTTTTATGAATGTCATGATCTGGAATCCGGAAGATGCCGAAGTGACAATGATGATTCTGATCCGCGGCGATGCGTGGAACGCGCCCGCATGTAGAAATGACAAAAATAGCTGGCCTTACGAGATTGAGCACCAGCTGGCCCAGTGCTACGATAGCATCAGGTTATTCGGAAACAAGCTGAATAGAGGGGGCTGACGGGCATGGCGGCATTGCGTTTGGATTTTAGCGCACCGAAGGAAGTCGCGTTTGTGGAGATCGAAGAGCAGCAGCTGGCAGCGAATGAAGTGAGGCTGTCCACCTTGTACTCCGGCATTAGCGCCGGTACGCAGTTGACGGCTTACCGCGGCATCAATCCGTTCGTGAAGAAGCAATTTGACGGCGATCGCCGGCTCTTCTTGGACCGAACGGAAGAGGCACCCTCCCTATACCCGGTCCGGGGCTGTTGGGGCTATGAAGAGGTTGGCGTTGTATCGGAGTTGGGTTCGGCCGTTAGCGGTCTTAAAGAAGGCGATGTCGTATACGGCACTTGGGGCCATAAAAGCACGCATGTCGTGACCGAGAGCTTCGCGCGCGATCATTTGCTGCCGGAAGGACTTGACCCGCTTGCAGGCATCTATTCGCAGATGGGCGCAATTGCGCTGAATGCGATTTTGGATGCGGATATCCACGTCGGCGAGACGGTAGCGGTGTTCGGGCAGGGCGTGCCCGGGCAGCTTGTCGCCCAGCTGGCACGGCTGAACGGCGCGGAAGTCGTTGCAATCGATTTGGATGACTACCGGCTCGGCTTTTCCAAACGTCTAGGCGCGGCACATACGATCAATTCGCGCGAGGCCGATGCGGCTAGCCAGATCAAGGCGCTCACAGGGGATCGCGGCGCAGATATCGCCATTGAAATCTCGGGCGCTTCGGGCGCGCTTCACGAGGCGATCCGCTCCGTCGCCTATAACGGCCGGGTCGTGACGGCAGGGTTTTATCAAGGCGGAGCAAAGGATCTCTTCCTCGGCGAAGAGTTCCATCATAACCGCATCCAGCTGATCGGTTCGCAAATTAGCGGCATTAATTTGCAGCTGACCAACCGCTGGGACCGGCTGCGCATGGAGCGGACCGTGATGGAGCTGGCTCTGTCCGGCAAGCTCAAGCTGACGGAGCTGGTCACGCACAGGGTCCCGTTCGAGCAAGCTGCGGAAGCGTACCGGATGCTCGATGCCAACGCGGAGCCGTCCTTGCAGGTCGCGCTTCAATTTTAATGAATATGATGTGCTCCAAGCTCCGGCGGTCTCGCCGGAGCTTTTGTTTTATCCGAAGCCGAAGAAGTGGACGGAAATCCACCACCAGCGGACAGAATTCCCTCACGAGACGGAGATAGCGGTTTGTATAATAGATGGATAGACAACCATTGCGAGGCAGAAGGAAATTGTGGAGGGTCCTGACATGAAAGACAATCCGTGGCTTGCTTTGATGGAGAAAGCCTCGCTGCATATGCTGGGGCATGATTTGCACAGGCGAACCGAGATGCGGCAAGTGAACCGCAAGCTGCCCTTTTATGTTGTCTCGTACATCAAAAGCGGCTCCTGCAGGCTTCGAATCTCAGGCAAAGATTACTATGCCGGCCCCGGCGACGTGGTGTTCATTCCTCCGTTCGAGGTGCATGACCACGTGAAAGACACGGATGAGGAAACGGAGTTTCTGTGGTGGCATTTTACGCTCCAGGTTGCGGAGAGCATCGACGCGCTGCAGGCGTTCCGGTTTCCGATTATTTTCCGCCTGCCCCAGCCCGAGAAGTTCGAAGCGGCGTTTCACGAATACTGCCGCATCGCGGACGGGATGGCCTCGCTGTCGAACAGTCTGATGAAGAAGGCCAAAGCGCTGGAGCTTGTCGCGATACTGATCGACGCGGCCATTCACCATCCGGACGTGCAGCAGAAAGCGGAGCATTCCGATCCATTCATGAGCATGCTGGCGGAACTGCTCGACCATCCGGAGCGGAGAGTCGACCTAGCCGAGCTTGGCGGGCGCTACTTCATGCATCCGACGTATATCGCGGAGCGCTTCAAGAAGCTGTTCGGCATCACGCCGACCAAGCTTCAGCTGCAGCTTCGCTTGCGCAGAGCGATGCAGCTGCTGGAGACGGAGAGCCGCCCGATTGCGGAAATCGCGCGGTTGACGGGATACGAGGACATCGATGACTTTTCCCGTTTTTTCAAAAGCAAAACCGGCCTTTCCCCGCTCAAATACCGTACCAGCCGGATAGCGGGCGGTACATTACTATAACCGTGATGGAGGAACGATCGATATGGCAAAAGCGATTCGAGTCGGCATTGCCGGACTTGGCATGATGGGACAGCTGCACGCCAAACATTTGATCAACATGCCCGGAGTCGAAGTGACGGCGGCTTGCGGCACTACGCACGCAAAAGCGGAAGCGTTCTGCGCTTCGCACACCGGGGGAGCTGCTCGCGCTTATGACGATTTTGACGCCATGCTGGAGCGGGAGCAGCTGGATGCGGTCTATATTTGCCTGCCGCCGTATGCCCATCAAGGGCAAGTGGAAGCAGCGGCACGCAAGGGCGTTGCGGTCTTCATCGAGAAGCCGATCGCGCTGAGTACGGACATTGCGGAACGGATGGTAGCTGCGATTGAGGAAGCGGGCGTTGTGTCGCAGGTAGGCTACCACAACCGTTTCGGCACAGCGGTGCAGGAGCTGAAGCGGCTGATTGACGACGGGACGGCCGGCGCCCCTACGCTGTTCGACGGCCGCTATGAGTGCAATTCGCTGCATTCGCCTTGGTGGAGGGACCGCAGTCTGTCGGGCGGCCAGGTTTTCGAGCAGGCGATCCATACGTACGACCTGGCGATGTATTTCTTCGGAACGCCGGAACGGATTAGCGGCTTTACGGCGAACCTGAACCATCAAGAGGCGGAGGGCTATACGGTCGAGGATACGAGCGCGGCGGTGATCCGTTTCCGCTCCGGGGCGATGGCTTCCATCACCGCCTCCAACAACGCCGTTCCAGGCCAATGGAACAGCTGTTTTACGGTCATTTGCAGTAAGCTGACCGCGCACTTCAAGGGGGCCAATAAAGCGGAGTTCATCTTTACGGGCGGGGCGGAGCCGGTTCGGCGGGAGGTTGGTTCGGAACTGGATGTCTACGCGGCCGAGAACGAGTCATTTATCGCGGCGCTGCGCGGCGAAGGGCCGGAAGCCTGTCCGATTCGAGAGGGGCTGCGGAGCCTGCGGCTCGTCGAAAAAGTGATGAAATCCGCGGATGAAGACGGAAAATTGCGGGATTACGAATAAATTTCAGGGAAAGAGGGGCGTGTGAACGAATGCAGGCAGCTGCAATTTGGTACGACGAGTCCGGGCAAGGACGCAATTTATACGCGAGGTTCAGGCTGACGCTGGATTTGAAGAGCAAGCCGGAGAAGGCGCTGCTTCATCTGTTTGCCGATACGACCTATCAGCTCTATGTGAACGGCGAGTTTATCCGCTTGGGCTCGCTGCGCTTCGACCCGAAGCATCCTGTTTACGATACGCATGATTTAAGCGCGCTGCTGCGCGAAGGACGCAATGTCATCGCGGTGCAGGTCAACTATGTCGGGCACAAAACGTTCATCACGATGCTTTCGCAAGCCGGTTTTACCGCTTGGGGCGAGGTCGTGCTGGCGGACGGCTCGCAGATTGACCTGACGACGGGCAAAGCGGAATGGAAGGCGGCTCCCGCCGCGGCTTACCGCTATGCGGCTAAATCGAGCCTCTTTCTCAAAGCGGGCGACTGCTACGACCAGCGCTTGGAAGAAGGCGATTGGAGCGGCGCGGCATTCGACGATGGCGGCTGGAAGGCCGGCGTTCCGCTTGCCGATCAAGAAGCGTGGGGAGAGCCGGAGCCGCGCGCGATCCCGTATATGTCCGGAGAGCCGGTTCCGGTGGAAAAGGTGCTGCACACGGCGCCGCTCGAGCGGAGCGAGCTGCTCTGCTCGTTCAGCGTGCCGATGCCGCATGTGAGCGAAATCCATGAGCCGGATCAAACGAGCCGCTTCATGGCGGCGAAGACGTGGATCTACTCGCCGGAGGCCGCTGACATCACGATCGGGCTGTTCTACCAGAACAGCTGGATCAATGGCGAGCCGATTGCGTCCGGCCTGTATGCCGATGACAAAAGCATGCGCCTGAACCATCGCGTAAGTCTGCGCCAAGGCTGGAATTCGTATTTTGCCAAATGCGATGCGCTTCAGGATATGTATCACCACTATCTTGCGCTGCCCGAGGGCCGCGGGCTTATCGTGTCGGCGGACCGGGATAAGGACGGAAGCGTTCAGTTCCGCCGAACTCCGGTTGTGTCGCATGAGCAGTATGCGTCTGCGCTTAGCGGGCGGGAGCTGCCGTTTGCGCCGGAGGATGACCTGACCGATATCGGAGGCTGGGTAGACGTGTTAGCCGGCGAGCATGGGGAAAGCCCGACGATGTCGAGCGGCTGGGATACGTATGGCCTTGCCTTTGAATCGTTGAAGGTTGAGGAACTGGCAGAGCGCGTGTTCCAATTGGCGGATTACCCTCATGGCTTCTCGCTGCTGCTTGATTTAGGCATGACCAGGCTGGTCCTTCCTCGGGTCGTGCTCGAAGGCGCGGGCGGCGCGACGATTGATTTGACCTATGGCGAGCATTTGAACGCGGACGGCAAACATCTGCGCCACTACCATTGGTACGGTCTCGGCGATCGCGCTTACGCGGACGAGCGGAGCCGGCAGCTGGACTGGCGGCTGACGCAGCCGCGGGGCTTCCGCTATGTGCGGCTGACGGTGCGCGGGCCGAAGCAGGACGTCGTCTTGAAGGCGCTGGAGCTCGGCTCAGCCAGCTATCCGACGGAGAAGAAGGGTTCGTTCCGCTGCTCGGACCCGCTGCTGGAGCAAATTTGGGAGATGGGCGTGCGGACGGAAGCGGTGAACATGGAGGATGCCTACACGGACTGCGTCACGCGCGAGCGCGGGCAGTATATCCGCGATACGATCATCCAGTATCACAACAATCTCGCGGTGTTCGGCGATCACGCGCTGATGCGGCGCAGCCTTCAGCTGATGGGGCAGTCGCCGGACGCGACCGGCAAGTTCAGAGCCGTGTACCCGAATACGGGCGATTATACGATTTCGGATTTTGCGCTGAATGCGCTGGAAGGCTTCTGGGCCTACTACGCGCAGACGGGAGATGCCGGGCTGGTTGTGACGTACTGGCATGCGATTCAGCGTAACCTGGCCTGGTTCCATGAGCTCGCCGACGAGCGGGACGATCTGCTGCTGGACGCGGAGTGGGACGTCAAGCGCGGCATCAAGGCGCATTATGGCGGCTTCCACGGCGATCTGGCCATTGTGGAGGGGTATCTCAACATAACCGGCATCCATTGCGTGTTTAGCTGTACGTATTTGATTGCGCTTCGGTGCGCGGCGAAGCTGGCTGCGGTCATCGGCCGGCAAGACGAGATTGGCGAGCTGGAGCGGCGAATCGCCATCCTGGAGCGGTCCATCCGCGAAACGTTCTGGGATGAGGAGCGCGGCTGCTACGGCGACAACGATCGGAAGCTTTCGCATTCCGCGCATGCGAGCCTGTTCGCGGCGCGGGCGGGCGTGCTGACGCCGGAGCAGCTGGAGCCGGTGCGCGCCCATGTCCGCCGTGATTTGAAATCGCTGTTCGCGAACGGGTACGGGCCGGAAGACGGCGTGTTCGTATCGCCGAGCTTCTCGTTTTATATCTTTGAAGGGCTGTATTTGATCGGACTTGCCGATACGGCAGAGCGGATGATGCGCCAAGGCTGGGGCTGGTTCCTGCAGATGGGGCTGAGGCAGACGCCGGAGTACTTCAATCTGAGCGACAGCTTGTGCCACGCTTGGTCTGCATGCCCGACCTATTTCATGTCCGCGAATTTGCTTGGCGTTCAACTGCCGACGGTCGAACGGCCGGATGAAGTTGTGATCCATGTGCAGACGGCGGATGTGACGGAAGCCGAGGGTGCGGTTCCGCACGCGCTCGGGCTGATTGAAGTCAAATGGCATACCGACGGGCAGGGAGCGCGTGTGTTTGATTACGTCCGCGTTCCGGAAGGGCTGACAGCCCGGATTGTCGGGTAATATGGCGAAATAAAGCTGGCGCCCGTTGCGGCGCCAGCTTATTTTTGTTGTACGCCCGGCATGGGCGTCATCTCTAGGGTGAAGGTCCCGAACGAAGGCTAGCGAAGGCCTACCGTGATGCTGTTACCCCCTTCACTTCCTAATAGATATTGATGAATAGCTTCTTTCTTCAATGCCAGTTCAACGTTGGGCTGCCATTCGTTAAGCTAACGGGGAAGGTCACCGTCTCCACCCGGCCAACGCCATTTTCCGGCGGACATAGGCAAGTTGGCCCTGCAGAGGGATGCCGATCGGACAATTGTCGTCACACGCCATGAGTCCGATACAGCCGAAGATCCCATCCTCGGAACCGACGACATCGAAGTATTCTTGCTCGTTCCGTTCATCTCGGGGATCGATCATGAATCGTGACAGCCGGTTGACCCCCGCGGCCCCGATGAAATTCGGCTTGATATTCGCCGTGGCGCAGCCCCCGATACAACAGCCGCATTCGATGCACCGCTCGACTTCGTAGATTTGCTGCGCGGTTTCATTGTCCATCCGTTCTTCCTGCGCATCGGGGATAAACGCTTTGTCCGTATGTACCCAAGCCTCCGTCCGCACGGATACATCCCGGAACCAAGTTCCCGTATCCACAGATAAGTCGCCAAGCAGCTTGAACACAGGGAGGGGCATGAGGGTGATATTCGCCGGCAAATCCTTCGTCAACGTCCTGCAAGCCAAGGTGGGCCGACCGTTAATCAGCATGCCGCAAGATCCGCAAATGCCGGCCCGGCACACGAAGTCGAATTTCAGGCCGGGATCTTGTTCTTCCCGGATTTTGTTCAGCGCGATAAACAATGTCATCCCCGGTTCTTCTTGCAGCAAGTAGGTTTGGGTTGTCGGTTGCTGCTTCGGGGTTTCCGGGTTATATCGAAAAATATGAAGAGTCAATTGTCGTGAACTCATTATTGGTGCACCTCCATCTTCGCCTAAACTTTCGCCGCTTGAGCGCTCGCTTCACCGTATCCCCGGTCGCCGGGCGGCAATTCGGTTATTTTCACGGGTTCATATTTCAGCACGGGTTGATTCGATCCGGCCGGCCAATAGGCCAGGGTTCGTTGCAGCCAATTGTCGTCATCCCGTTTCGGGTAATCTTCCCGGAAGTGGCTGCCGCGGCTTTCTTGGCGGGCGAGCGCTCCAGCGGCAATGCAATAGGCCAACCGGATCATCCCAGTAATTCGTAAAGCGGAGGCCAACTCCGGATCGCCGCCCAGTCCGCCGCTGCGCAGACCAACGCAATAAGATCTTTGATGCAGCTCGTGTAATTGACCGACTGCTTTCATCAATGGCTGCTCCGAGCGGAAAATGCCGACGTGCTCGCTTAAGATTTGCTCCATTTCGCGGCGAAGCTGATAGACATTTTCATTGCCATTGCGACACTGAATCAGTCCCTGAATTCGGTCTTCCTGCAGCTTAACTTGTTCTTCGATGAGTCCCGACGATACCTGCAAAGAGGCTTCTTTCGTATATTTAGCGATTTTATCCCCGATAATCATGCCGGCAACAACTGTTTCCGCAAGGGAATTGCCGCCCAATCGGTTAAATCCGTGCATATCCCAGCAAGCGGCTTCGCCGAGCGCGAACAAACCTTCCAGCCCGTAGGCCATACCGTCAATATTGGTGCGAATGCCGCCCATGCTGTAATGCTGCGTCGGACGAACGGGGATAAGGTCATGGACAGGATCGATGCCTGTGAAATTTCGGCTGATATTAGCAATTTCACGCAAATTCGTATTGATATGTTTCGCGCCGAGATGCCGAATATCCAGCCAGACATGGGCTCCATACGGACTGTCGACGCCGTATCCTTTACGAATATGCTGCATGATGCGCCGTGAAACCACGTCCCGCGAAGCCAGCTCTTTTTTATTTGGTTCATAATCCGGCATAAAACGGTGCAGATCCTTATCCAGTAAGTATCCGCCGTCCCCGCGCGCACCTTCCGTGATCAGAATCCAGGTAGGGACGATGCCTGTCGGATGGAACTGAACGGCCTCCATGTTCCCGAGAGGGACAATACCCGTCTCCAGAGCGACGAACATGCCGCTTCCTTCGTTGATGATCGCATTGGTGGATGCGCCGTACACTCTGCCGTAACCGCCTGTGGCCATGACAGTGGATTTTGCCGTATACACACGCAGTTTACCGGTTCTTAAACACCTTGCGACCACCCCGCTGCAGCGCGTGCCGTCATGGATTAGCGACAGAACCTCGGTCCGGTCGTGAACGGTAATCCCCAATTTGACGACAACACTGTCCATCGTATAGAGAAGGGTATGGCCGGTGCCGTCCGCTGTATAGCATGTACGCCATTTGGCGGTGCCGCCGAAGTTCCGTGCCGCGATCAGTCCTTCTTTTTCCGAATCTTCAACGATTTCCTTCCCGTCATACATGCGTTTGCCAGGCACCACTCGATTCCATGGAACTCCCCAGTAAGCCATCTGGCGAACGGCAATCGGCGCATTATCCGCGAAGAGGCGGGCGACGTCCTGATCGCAGCCCCAGTCGGAACCTTTGACCGTATCGGCAAAATGAACATCCGTATTGTCCCCCTTGCCCATGGCGCTGTTCGCCAGCGATGCTTGCATGCCGCCTTGCGCCGCTGAACTGTGGGACCTTCTGGGAGGGACCAGGCTTAAGATGATGACATTCAGGCCTTGAGTGGCCGCTTCAATCGCCGCGCGCTCACCCGCCAAACCGGCACCGACAACTAATACATCCGTATTAAACATGTCATATCGACTCATTAGGAACCTCCCAACGCAAAAAATACACCTAAGCTCGCAAGCCCCAACCCGATCGTGCAGATCGTAATGACGGTTAATACGCGTTTGAGGCTGTGACGTTTGACGACGCCCCATTTTACAAGCGCCCGATATAGACCTACACTGGCATGATATTCCGCTAAAACCAGCAGAACGGCGTAAAAGGCAAGCATCCACGAGTGAACGCGGTCCGCGCTTAACTTCGAATCAATCCCCGCATAGACCACGACGAACACATGAATGGTAATCAGAATAAGCATGGCGCTGCCGGTTACCGCTTGAAAAATCCAGGACCAAGTATCATTATGCTTAATGGTCCGGGCGTGCTTCCAGACGATTTTTTGTTCCTGCCACCGGCTGGGAATCCGACGCAATACCGCTCCAACATGGGCTCCGGCAGTCAAGATAACGAATACGACAGCGATATCCAATAGACGGAACTGTTCCATAAAATCAGCAAGACGGTTAAACGCTTCCACGCCTAACAGGATCGATCCGACGAACAGCATATGTGTCCATAGAAAACCGACCAACAACAAGCCACTGACCGTCTGGACCAATTCTGTTAAGAGGTCTGCTTTTCTACTCGGGGTCAAGGCTCTCTGCAGCTGCATAAACATTCTCCTTTACATCTAGTTTCCTGGCGATATTAATCATGGTCTTCAGGAGCTTTGTCGGATAAGAGGCCAATAACTTTCTCACATTTGGTGCATACCAGCATTGGAATCAGCAATTCATAGTGGTCATCGTAAATAAAAGGACGATCCGGCCGAAACTCAACCTTTGTCTCAGCGCCGCAGCATTTGGAAACCGCCATACGCCATCCTTCCTTCCCGGTGGGTATTTGCAGTACGACGTTTCACTAAAACCATATTCCATACCGTGGGCAAAAATGCAGTAAATTGGAGACGCTTTCATAGTTGCTTGAGTTCAGTGAAGCGAATCCGTCTGATCACAGATTGTCGCTCCCTTTCGGGAAGCATTCATGGGAGATTAATTGAAAATGGGGATTTTATATTGCAGAGGCGGCCGTGAGGTCGCCTTTTTGCATGCACAGAAGCCCGTAAATTATGGTGGTACTAGAAAAAGATAGTACTAACTAAGTAAAACGAAAGCATTTATATTAGTTGTGTCGGTATATGTCTGACGGCAATAGTGTTGTGCACACCTTTTTTGAAAAATTCGAGTTGGACTAAGGGGTGTTCTTTATGCTAATTCGGCCGGACCAATTTCGAATCATTCATTATGCAATTTCAAAAGTCTCAGGCGCAGGACTGATTTACGTCTTGATTGCAATCTTTTCGCTACTCGGTCGATCTTTTGATGCTGTAGAATTTACGAATGGTTTGCTTTCGACAGGGCTTGCATATCTCTCGGCTTACATGATCATCTGCTCGGTATTAATCGACGTATGCACGGGTTGGATCAAGAAGAACATCCTCATTAAAATCGTTCTTCACCCTGTCGCGGGGATGTTCTTTGTGACGTTGTTTAGCACTGATCCGGACTATAAGGAACTTCAATATGCTATAAATTTCATATTTGGACTCCTATATTTTATCGGCACATTGCTCGCAAAACGTTTCGTAAAGACTGGATATATGTTTGCCATCGTAATATCGCTTTCACTGCTGCTGCTTTCGATGATCGACTTCACCGTAAAAAAACAATGGGTTGAAACAAAAACCGAGACAACCTATGACGCGTCATTTGAGTTATTTAACGGGAAGCATGAGATCCCGATTGCAGTTAAAAAAGGCAAAAAATTCGAAATTACCATCGAAGCCGAACATAAGAACAACCAAAGTTATAACATGAAGATTTTCGATGAAGAGGGACATGAGGTTCAGATGTCAAACAATCTCCATGAAGCTAAGTATGAAAGTAAATTCTGGGCTGAATTTCCAATCGATAAAGACGGCACGGTCAAGCTCATCATGTATGGCTCCCACTTCAGTGGCAGCTTTCATATAGAGTGGAGCGTTAATTGATCGCTGCTACCAAGACTTAATTGGAGCTTGTGAGAAATCAATAAGCAGCCAGTTTCAGCTCCCTCAGAGAACAACAGTTGAGAATTAACCGCTCAATAATAGGGCGGTTTTTCTATTTGCACGGAAATCAAAAAATAAAGGAAAAAGGTTAATGGATAGCAAGGAAAGTCAACAGGATACAATAGGCAGGCTCAAGCGGCGATTGTACAATATGTAGGTAATGTAAGTTTTAGGAAAAAACATGCAGGGAGGAAGATTTACCATGAAGAAACGTCTGGGCACGTTTGCCATGGCCATGCTGCTGCTCGCGCCAATGAACTCTTACGCGATAGCAGACGGGACTTCAGCCGACGGTGTCGTGTACGGAAGCAACCTTGTTCCGAACGGTACTTTTGAAAGCGGTGCCATTAGCTGGCCGAATTGGGTCAACATCCAGATCGGCAAAGAACAGCCGCACGGGCAAGAGTACGCCTTGAAGATTCCGGCAGGCTTCGGCATTACCGGGCTTGATTTCGGCGCGGTGGAACCGAATCGGACGTACCGGTTCGGGGCTTGGTATAAGTTCGTGAACGGCGATCCCGGGGCGAACTTGAAGCTGACGCTCGGCAAGAGCTTCTCGCAGCAGTTGGATTTCACGAATTCCGATGGCGAATACCACTACGTGGAAACGGTGTTTACCGCTCCGCCTGAGCTGTTCCCGTCTTCTAATTCCAATCTGCTGCTCGTAAAATGGTCGAACGCGGACTTCTACCTCGATGACGTCGTGCTGGAGAAGGTTTCGACCGACGACGATTTGAAGAAAGAAGCGATTTCGCCTTCCTTCCTGCATTCTACGGATAATGCGGAAACGACGGTCGATCTGGAGTGGGAGGAGCCGCAAGGGAACCCGGATGTGACGTACACGGTATATAAAGATGATGCCGCGGTGGGCGAAACCTCGGACGAATCCTTCACGGTGGACGGCCTTCAGTCTGGCGGTTCATACAATTTCAAGGTAGTGGCTTCCAAGGACGGCCAGCAGTCGTTTGCCACTAATTCGTTGAATGTCCATACGAGTACGCCGCTTCCGGCGGCTCCAAGCCACATCTATCCGGGCCAAATCGGCGTCGGTTTGGAAGGAATCGGCGGACGCGGCTTCGAATTTGCCGACGCGGCGAAAACGCTGCGCCAGTGGGTGAAGGCGGACGGCAGCGAGGGCGTTCAGGTCGATGCGAATGGCTGGCCTCTGGAGGATGCGGCAACGGTGTTCTTCGATCATCGGCCAGTCGCGGCATGGCTGAATGACATCGATGACCCGTTTAAGAAGTTCCCGGACATTAGCGGCGTATACAAGCTGCAGTTCAAAGGCCAAGCCGTGCTTGGCAATATGGACCCTTCCAGCCCGTTCACGGTAGAGAACCAGAAATACGACGCGCCGACGAACACGACGACGGCGGATATCGTGCTGCCGAAAGGAAGCGGCCTGCTCTTCATGACCTTTAAGCAAACGAACGGCGGCGTAAGCGACGTAAAGCTGATGCGTCCGGGCTATTCGCTTGACGGCAAAGAGACGTTTACGAAAGAGTTTCTGGAGGCGCTTCAGCCGTTCGGCACGCTTCGCTTCATGGACTGGCTGAGCACGAATAATAACAATCCGGCTTATCCGGCGAAGACGGAATGGAGCGACCGGAAGCTGACGACCGATGCGACGCAGCTGATTCAAGACGGCACCCACGGCGTGGCCTGGGAGTATGTCATTGAACTGGCCAACCGCACGGGCAAAGACATCTGGATCAACATTCCGGTGGCGGCCAGCGACGATTACGTGAATTCGCTGGCGAAGCTGCTGAAGGAAAAGCTTGATCCTAGCATCGACATCTATGTGGAATATTCCAATGAGGTATGGAACGACCTGTTCAGCCAGCAAGCCTATAACAAAGCGGCGGCGATCGCCGAAGGCGGGCAGGAAGATTCCGTGCTGCGTCTGCATACGATGCAGTCGTATTTTGACGACCCGAACGATGCGGATTACACGCCGGCGAAGCGCTCGTGGACGCGCCACCGCGTAGCAAAGCGGCTGATCGAGATCGGCCGGCAGTTCCAAACGGTGTTCGGCGAGGATGCGCTGAACACGCGGGTTCGCCCGGTATTGAGCTGGTTCGCGATCATTCCGGACCAGTATGAGGATATGCTGAACTGGGTCAGCAAGGTATACGGCGATCCGAAACAGTATTTCTATGCGATCGGCAGCGCGCCTTACTTCAATTCAAGCGCAGCGAGCGACGCGGCATCGGTAACCGAGGTGTTGACGGCGATGCAGGAGGACAGCAAGCGCTTCAGCAGCCCGGATGGCAGCAAGATGTCCTTGATCCGCTTGGCGGATCAGTACGGTTTGAAGTCGTTCACGTATGAGGGCGGTCCGGATTCCGGCGGCGGCAGCACGATCAACGTGGAAAACCGCATCGCCGCTCACCGCTCGGAACAAATGGGCGATCTCGTCACCTACGATGTCGGCAACAACTTCCTCGACAAGAACGGCGACATGTTCATGTACTTCACGCTGACAAGCGGCTACAACCGCTATGGCATGTGGGGCGCGACCGAGGATATTTTCGCTAACCTGGAGACGCCAAAATATGAAGCGTTAACGTCGCTGCTCGGCACCGATGCGCAGCCGTTCCAGGATGTGGAGGAAAATCATTTCGCGTATGAAGCCGTTAAGGCGCTGTATGCCGCTGATGTTCTGGAAGCCGGCGAAAGCTTCCATCCGAATCGTGCCCTGAAAGGCAGCGAGCTGAAAGAGATGTTGAACCGCTTGGCGGCCTATGCGAAATCGCGTTCCGCGTCGGCGTTTGCCGGCTACGCGGCGCCGGATCCGGGCAGCCCGTCTGTCAGCCGCGAGCAGTTGGCGGTACTGCTTGTGCAGGCTTATGAGGCTGGCACAGGCCGTACGGTGAAGCATCCGGAAGCGATGGTGCTGAAGGATGCGAAGCAGCTGTCGGAGGGTACGCTGGATGACGCCCAATCGGCAGTAGCAGCCGGACTGATGTCGGCAGAAGACGGCAATTTCAACCCTAAGCAGTCGGTTTCCCGCGCGGAAGCTGCTGTGGCGCTCGCAAGATTGCTGGAATACGTCCGCTAAAAGAAGACGGATATGCTCGCCGGACGCGGCGGGCATGTCCGTTTTTAATGATGATGTAAACGAAAAGCAATGAATGTAAAGATTGGCGCATAGAACCAAGATAGAGCACTTGCTACAATCAAGCCATAGGCTGTCGCATCGGACGGCTGAAGCTTAGGGATGGAAGGAATGAAGCTTTGCAATGATGTTATCCAATGGCACAGGCCCGAATTGGTCAAACGGCAGGACTGCGCGCCGCCCGCTGACTTGGGGATATGCACTCGTTTGGTATCATGGATTCATTCGGCAAGGGGAGTACGGATCGATGCTGGGCAAGCTCGATTTTCTGAAACGTCATGGTCTGGTTACGACGGGAGCGGGCCTATCCGAGGTCGTCGGCATGGATGCCGCCGAGCGCGACCGGGTCGGCGAGGAGCTGGCAAAGCACGGGTTGCGGCTCACGCCCCGGATCAAGTTTGATTATTTGAACGCTGGCAAGGAGGATCGCGAGCGGGAGACGGAGCGAATCGCAGAGGAGCTGCGGAAATGGCTGCCTCTCATGCGGGGCCAAATCGTCACGACAGAGATGTGCGCCGGCCATAGGTTCGATCGGAAGCTGCCGCTTGAGGAGAAGCTTGCGCGCGTGTCCGAGGCGCTGGCGCCGCTTGCGGCAATTTGCTCGGAGCTTGGCGCCCCCCTTGGCGTTGAGAACCATGGCGATTTCTATATTGCCGATCTGGTCCAACTCTGCCAGGCGACCAAGCAGCTGTACATCTATCTCGACACCGGCAATACGTACCTGATCGGGGAGCGTCCGCTGCCTGCGTTCGAGCTGGCTGCACCGTATACGATCGGCACTCATTTCAAAGATCATATCGTCGGACCGCGACCGGACGTGTATCCGCTGCAGTTTGAGGTGAAAGGCGCCGTCCTCGGCGAAGGCGACGTGCCGCTGCGCGAATGCTATGAGCTGCTGATGAAGCATGCGCCGCTGAAAGACAAGCTCGTCCTCGAGGTCGAAATGATCGCCCCGACCGATATGGATCCGCAGCTGTGCCTCGAGCGTTCGCTGCAGTTTATTCAATCGCTGGAGCCTGCCGCAGGCAGTCCGGCAGCATCTCAAGAAGGAGAGATCGTCCAATGAGCCAAGAAAAGAAATTGCGCGCAGTCGTCATCGGCTGCAAAATGGGACTGAACCATGCAAAAGCCATCGCCTCGCTGCCGGAATTCGAGCTGGCCGGCGTATGCGATTTGAACGCGGATACCGCCCGCGAGGCGGCTGCCGCGACAGGCGGTTCCGCCGCGGTTTATACCGATTTTGCCCTTATGCTGCAGGATCTGCAGCCGGATGTGGCGGTCATCGCGACGCCGTCGGGCTCGCACGCGCGGCTTACGATCATGGCAGCCGAAGCGGGCGTCAAAGCCATCTATTGCGAGAAGCCGATGGCCGTTCACATGGGGGATGCGCGCCGGATGACGGAAGCCTGCGAGACTGCCGGCGCACTGCTCATTATCGGCCATCAGCGCCGGATGTCCGCGCCTTTCATCACGATGCGCCAGCAAATCGAGGAAGGCGCGATTGGCAAGCCCTATCTGATGCGGGCTTCGTGCGCGGGCGATTTTCTAAGCGACGGGACGCACAGCGTCGACACGCTGTTCTATCTCGCAGGCGAAGACAAGGTAAAATGGGTGCTCGCCGCCATGTTCAGACAGGACGTGGAGCCGGGTTTGCCGGATCAGTACGATTACGCGATCTTTACCGGACGCCGGTATGGACACGCAGTGGAAAGCGGCATGATGGTGACGCTGGAGTTCGAAAGCGGCCTTCGGGCGGAGTTTCTGACCGGCGATGCCCGGCTGCCTGGCCGCGGCTATCAGGACATCGAAGTGTTCGGCGATCAAGGCCGCCTCTGGCGGGCAGGCGACGGCGCGAACCCGGATGTGCTCATTCAGGATGAGCAAGCCGGGGGCTTCCGAGGGATCGAGCTGAATACGCCGGATATCTACAATGACGTCTTGCCGGGCGTGTTCCGCAAGCTGGCCGACTCCATTCGCACAGGGGAGCCTCATCCGCTTGCAGCCTCTACCGCGCTTCGCGTCATGGAGATTGTCATGGCGGCCTATGAGTCGGCACGGCTTGGCCGCAGACTGGAGCTGCCGCTTCAGCAGGACCGGTTCCCGCTGGATCTTATGCTGGAAGGAGCGGTGACGGCACCATGAGCAGCAGAATCGCATGTTCAACTTCGGTTCGCTGCGGCTCTTCCTTCGAGGAGGCGCTGGCAGCCATCTCTGCCGCCGGCTTCCGCAATGTCGATATCCTCTCCATTGACGGCTGGGTCCACGTAAACACGAGCGCATTGGTAACGGAAGATGGGCTTGAGCAGGAAATTAACAGGACAAAACATTTACTGCATCAATATGATCTGACCCCGGTTGCGACGAACAGCGGCGTCTCGCCGCAGCTGCATGACCGTTCGCCCGAGTCCGTGGAGAAGCGGAAAGCCGAAACGCTCGGCCTCATCCGGTGGATGAAGGCGCTCGGTATCGGCCTGGCGGCCATTCAGCCGCGCCAGCCCGACCGGTCCCGGCCGTGGCAGGCGATGCAGGATGATTGCATCGCATCCCTAAGGGAACAGCTGGCGATTGCCGAACAGGAAGGTATCGCCATGGCGCTGGAATTTCACGTGAACAGTCCGTTCGAGACGATGGAGCAGTGTTTGCGCCTCATGGAGCAGCTGCCGGAGCTGCCGCTGGTGTACGATCCGACTCATTTTGTCATGCAGGGGGTTTCGCTGCAAGAGACGTTCGTGTTCTTGGACCGCGCGGCACATGTCCATCTTCGGGATGCGGCGCAGGATAAGATGCAGGTGCGCCTCGGCGAAGGGGGAGTCGATACGTCGCTGGTGCTGGAAGAGCTGAAGCGTCGCGGCTATAAGGGCGGCTTCTCGATCGAGTATTTGGAAACAGGCGAGTTCGATGTGATGCAGGATGCCGTGCTGCTGTACGACCGGATTAAGGAAGTCTTCCCAGAGTAAGGCGTCCTATGGCTAAGCCTAAAGAGAGGTACCAGATACCTCCCTTTGGTGGAAAAGCAACGAAATGACCTAAAGAGTCCGGTGGACAAAGCATAAAGTTAAATACGAGATGACGATAGATCTCGTATTTATATGCCGGCTGGAACTAACGAATTTTATTGAAGTACCTGAGGTTTTTATTACATACTTATTGGTCAGAATGAATAAGTAGTAATTTATTTTGAAACACTAGCCTTTGCACTGGCCCGAACTGAAAACAAACGACTTTTTCGTTATCCTGAAGAGAAAATTATGATTGGTTAATGGAACGGGGTAATGAGGAGGCCATATTGATGGATATCATTAGTATCTTTACAAATACAAAGACTTCACCGTATAATCGGGATAATTACAAACATAATATGGATGATTACCGGAGGAGCCTGCCAACAGCGGGCTCCTTTTGTTTTTTTATGTCATATCATCCCTACGGAGGTTAACATGGAACAACAAGCTATTGTAGCAATCGGGGTATTTCTTGTCATTTATGGCATGATCATTGCAGAAAAAGTCCACCGCACAATCGTAGCTATGATCGGTGGAGTATTGATGGTTGGAGTAGGAATTGTCGATCAGGGAACAGCTATTCACCACATCGACTTTAATACGCTTGGGCTTTTGATCGGGATGATGATCATTGTGAGCACTACGGCAGAAACAGGACTGTTTAAGTACATTGCTGTGCTCTCAGCCAAGAAAGCCAAAGGTGATCCGATGAGGATATTGCTTGCATTAGTCGGGATAACAGCCGTAGGATCTGCATTCCTTGACAATGTAACAACCGTTCTTCTCATGGTCCCCGTAACATTCAGCATTACACGTCAGCTGCGGGTGAATCCGATGCCGTATCTAATCACTCAGATTATTGCGTCTAATGTCGGAGGAACAGCGACACTGATTGGAGATCCACCTAATATTATGATTGGCAGCGCAGTGGAAGAATTAACATTCATGGCGTTCATCTACAATCTGGCTCCTATCGCGGTGATTGTAATTGCAACCTACGTTCCGATTTTTATCTATCTATACCGCAAGCATATTCAAACGAGCCCTGAACTAAAGCACAGCATTATGGAAATGAATGAAAAAGAGTTAATCACGGATCAAAAGCTGTTAAAGAAGTGCATGGCTGTATTAGGCCTCACGATTCTTGGTTTTTTTCTTCATCAGTTGCTGCATTTGGAATCGGCCACTGTCGCATTGGCGGGTGCATTCTTGCTCCTTCTTCTTACTGGAGAACATATGATGGAGAGTGCGCTTACTAAAGTGGAGTGGACGACCATTTTCTTCTTCGTCGGTTTGTTTGTCCTTGTCTCGGGACTAATCGAAACTGGTGTCATTGCCAGTTTGGCAGCACAAGCCATTGAATTGACAGGAGGGAATTTAATTGCCACTTCGATGCTGATTTTGTGGCTGAGCGCCATCGCGTCTGCTTTTCTGGATAATATCCCTTTCGTAGCAACGATGATTCCGATGATACAAGAGATGGGAAATATGGGTGTAAGCAATCTTGAGCCGCTGTGGTGGAGTCTTGCGCTTGGTGCCTGCTTGGGAGGAAACGGTTCGTTGATCGGAGCAAGTGCCAACTTAATCGTTGCAGGAATGTCGGCCAAAGAAGGGCATCCAATCAAATTTGTACAGTTTTTGAAAGTCGGATTTCCGCTGATGTTATTTTCCATTGTTTTATCAAGCGTGTATCTATATTTCAGATACTTGATGTAATTAAAGAAAGGTGGTTCTGACGATGTTGACATACAAATATGATTCAAACATAATTCGTATTCAGGAAATCCAAAACGAAAAGGATGTAGAGTTCAGTATCCACATCCTGCAAGAAAAACCTTATGCGAAGAAAATGAAACAGGTACAAAAAGCTTTCGATGAAAACGATGTGATAACGGATGTATTTTTTTATGTTCTATTGAACCATGAGTATCGGGTTATTGTACGCCGGGATTTCTATGCCGATTTTGTCCTTGAAATGATGAAGCAGCGCCTATTGCAAAGTGTAGAATGGATAACGACGTAATGTGAACTTTATCCTGACACGACTTTTTCATCGATGGTTTTCCCGGTAAGGGAATGGATAAACAATAACTTCACACTATTTTCCTGTTCCGAAAGGCGAACCTTCACGACATAGATGAGCGGTGTACCTTTTCGGGTAGGCAGGTAATACGCTTGACAATCAGGCATTGTGATCCGAAGGTTATGGATTCCAATTGATGCAAGCGCCTTTGATACAGCCTGTTTTTCGGAGATAGCGGCGTGCATGGGCCGATTAAAGTGGATTTTTTCGAGATCAGGATAAATGGTGCCTTCTACACGACGAATGACCCCATCTTTGCCGATCTCAAAGATTAGTTTATCCCCCCATACCGGTATTTGAAAAAGCAGATGTTGAAAATGAATGAATGTCCTGTCAGGATTGTATTCAACTTTTATGACTTTCATATCGCGAACGGGATTTTGAAGGCCATACAAAGCTTTATATTTGTTCAGAAATTCGTAGGCAATCCAAGCAGGGCTGTGATTTGACGGACGCGAAAAACTGCCCGTAAGCAGATTGGGGGTGTCAGTCTCTTCATTCCATTTGAGTTGAGCTACCCGGGATTTCTCCAACTTCTGCAGTGCCTTCTGCATCTTACTTGGCTTTTCAATAGCGAAAGTTTGGGATGATGCTACTAGCATGGATATGACAATCAAGATCATATATACGAGTCTTCGGAACATAAAAACAAGTTCACCTCTGTCAGATTTACTATATTCCTATTTTGTATTCTTGGTAATGACAGCATTATGTATTCAGTCTGACAATTTCGTGTTTTTCAGGGAGCAAACCTGCGCGGATTGAGGCATTCGTTTGGAACTATATCGTTTATAGGTGGGCTTATATATCGTATGAGCGACATATTTTAAGTCGGATTGGCTGGGGCAGTTGCTTGGGGTATGGATTCCTACCTATTGGCCGGCTAAGACCTTTTTAGAGGGAGCTGAAGGTCAATCTTATTTAGCATTGTGTTATTTTGCAATTGGGATTACAATTCATCTATTAATGATCATGTTTATGGTACGGGTATTTAAAAAGAGTGGATTGACATGTCGGCACATTTTCTTGACAATCCGTAACTTTGCTAATGAATTAAGAATACTCTTGAAAAATAGTTAAATAGTTGTGAACTGGTGGAGCCTGTCAACAAGGGCTCTTTTTGTCTTTTATAAGGAAAATAGTGGGAGTTGCATGGAAATGATAAGAAAATTCTTTATTACTTGGTGTATACTCCTCATTTATTGTGGATTTGTTCTTGGAATAATTGTCGAATTTGTCACTACTGAAGATGCGAATAATAGGATATCAACTGGAGTTTCCGTTCTTCCTTTGTTGATTGTGCCTTCGATTGTTGTTTATGTTGCATCACGTAGTAAAAATAAAAAATAGTTATGAATAAACATTAGGAATTTTGGAGGGCACATGGAATATGGAACATCAAGCATTGACAGCTATTATTATTTTCTTAGTCATTTATGCATTGATTATTTCTGAGAAGATTCATCGTACAATTATCGCAATAATTGGCGCTGTTCTAATGATTATGTTTGGAATTGTCAATCAAGAGGATGCACTGCATCATATAGATTTCAATACATTAGGCTTGCTAATTGGAATGATGATCATTGTGAGCATTACGGCGAAAACAGGCTTATTTACTTACATTGCCGTAAAGGCAGCAAAGCTGGCAAAAGGCGATTCTGTCCGAATTATGGTATCACTGTTATTGATTACTGCAATTGGCTCCGCATTTCTCGATAATGTTACGACTGTACTGCTAATGGTACCGGTCACGTTCAGCATCACAAGGCAGCTTCGTGTTCATCCAGTACCTTATTTAATTACACAAATTTTCGCTTCTAATGTAGGAGGCACAGCTACTTTAATCGGGGACCCGCCCAATATCATGATCGGCAGTGCGGTTAAAGAGCTGACGTTCATGGATTTTATCGTGAATTTATCCCCAATTGCCGCAATGATCATAGTCGTATACATTCCTATTTTTATTTGGATATTTCGAAAACAAATCCGGACTACGCCTGAGCTACAGCAAAGTATTATGGCACTAGACGAAAGGGAAGTATTAAGTGACCGGGCATTGCTTGTAAAGTGTTTAAGCGTTATGGGAATTACGATCATTGGTTTTTTCCTGCATCAAATGCTGCACCTGGAATCCGCGACAGTCGCTTTAGCGGGGGCCTTTATCCTATTGTTATTAACTGGCGAACATGCAATGGAGGATGCTCTGAGTAAAGTTGAATGGACGACCATTTTTTTCTTTGTTGGTCTTTTTGTGCTCGTCTCAGGACTGGTAGAGACCGGCGTGATTGCGGAATTAGCTGCGAAGGCGATGGATCTCACCGGTGGAGATTTAGTCTTATCATCAATGTTAATTTTATGGATGAGTGCAATTGCTTCATCCTTTCTTGACAACATTCCTTTTGTTGCCACGATGATCCCCATGATTCAAGAGATGGGTAATATGGGGATTGAAAATTCGGAACCATTATGGTGGAGCCTTGCATTAGGTGCGTGCTTAGGAGGGAACGGTACATTAATTGGAGCCAGCGCCAACCTTATTGTTGCCGGTCTTTCCGGAAAAGAAGGATACCCGATTCGATTCGTGACCTTTTTGAAATATGGCATACCTTTAATGCTGATATCCATAATCATGTCAAGCGTGTATGTGTATCTTCGGTATTTAGTTTAAATGATTAAGCAAACAGCGGAATCAATTTTCATGATAAAAGACTACAAGTACATCCGAATTTTTGTTTCTTAATCTTGGTCATATTGAAGGACAGGATAGTGCAACTTATATAGCAATAAAAGTGAACTTCCATTATAAAGACTTTATCAGGTGGCGGAGTTCGCCTTTCACCGTTCCCTGGACTAATGACTCCTACCAGCTGTTATTACTGGTAGGAGTCTGTTGTTTTGGATCGAGTCCCAATGTGTTGCCGCGATCCTGTAATTCCCTGACGAACAAGGGAGGAAAAAGAAGCTTCGAGTCGAATATGGCTTGTTACCGAAGAGCGTACTATTTCCTACAGAAAATGAGGTATTCCTATGCTGTCGATGCTGCGGGACTCCATTAAGGGACGGCTGATTGCCATTTTGCTGCTCAGCTCCATCGTGCCGCTTGCCCTGCTTGGAGGATTGTCGTACTACTCTTTTCACTCTTTTATGGAAAACAAGTTGAAAAGCGGGATTAACGAGAATTTGAAGAAGGAATTGACCAGCCTTGACAATATTCTCAAAAACTTGAACTTCGCCTCCCAGCAGCTCGCGCTGGATAAGACGATCACGTCCCGCATTCAAGAGTATTTGACGACTGACGATCAAATCCGCAAAACGGATATTTTGCTCAGCGTGCTGGACCGGATGTCGCTCATTAATTATACGAGTCCGTTCGCCGGCGTCATCGCGCTCGTTGACGAGAAAGAGAAGCGTCCGTTCATCCAAAGCTACCCCATCATAGACAAAATCGACATGTTCGATAACCCGCTGCTGCTCGAGGCGAACGGCGTCTCTTATTTTGCCCCGCATCCGTCGACGGATAAATATAATAATGACCATACGCAAGTATTTTCGCTCGCGCGCAAAGTGAATGATTACGGAACCAAAACCTCTTTTTATGTCTATACGGAAAGCAATTTCAACACGCTGAAGCGATTGTTCGAGAATGTGCAATACGGCGAGCCGGTCAAGCACCTGCTGCTGAACGCGGACAATCAGATCGTCTACAGCGAGGATCTCGCCCGGTTTCCGCTTCATGCCAAGTTTAAGACGGAAGACAAGAGCGTCAAAGACCTGCGATTCATTGCGGAAAGCGATCAGGGCTGGAAGCTTGCGGTCGTCATGAAGGGAGACGCGTTTCAGAAGGAATTGAACTCTTGGCTTGGCAAATTCGTGACCGTCGGCTTGTTCACGCTGATGCTCAGCTTGCTGCTTGCTTATATTTGCTGGCGGACTATCTACAGGCCGCTAAACGTGTTCCGCAGGGAGATTGAATGGGTGGGCGACAACCCGTCCTACCGTCCGCAAAAATGGCTTCGGCTCCGCGAATTCGACGAGGTGCTCGGCCGTTTCTACGCAATGAAGGAGCGGGTATTCGATCTATTGAAGGAAATCGAGCGACGGGAGAAGGCAAGGAGCAATGTGGAGGTCGAGAAGCTGAAGCATCAGATCAATCCGCATTTTATTCACAACACGCTTAACACCGTTCAAGTTATTGCCAAGATGAACAAGCAGAACGAGATCGTCAAGCTGATTACGCACTTCACCCGCATTCTGCACTATAACCTTGGAAAAGAGGGGACGCATGTGCGCGTGCGTGAGGAAGTGGACAATATCAACGATTATATCGCGCTGCAGAGCATCCGCTACAGCCATCAGTTCGAGGTAGCGATGAAGGTTGATCCATCGACGGTAGATGTGATGATCCCGCGCTTCGTGCTGCAGCCCCTCGTCGAGAATGCCATTTATCACGGGTTCCGCAACCGCAACGGGACGGTCAGCGTTAGCATCGAGCCTCTTCCCGAGGGCGGGATCACGATGTGCGTGTCCGATAACGGGGAGGGCATGCCGGAGGAGCGGCTGCAATCGCTGCTGGAAGAGAAAGGACCGGAATCGCGGTCGGTCGGCATGGGAATTGGCCTCAGCTTCGTGCACCGCTTGATTCAAGCGTATTACGGGCCAAGCTCCGGGCTGCGCATTGAGAGCCGGCTTGGCATCGGTACGTCGATTACGATTGTCATACGGACAGGGAAAGGAGGCGAGCAGCCATGATCCGCGCCATTCTGGTGGATGACGAGCACATTGTGCGCAAAGGCCTGATTCATATTCTTCCATGGCAGAAGCATGGGATGGAGGTTGCCGCCGATTTTGAAGGCGGAGAGAAAGCGCTTGCGTGGATGGAGAACGAGCACGTCGATTTGCTCGTGACCGATCTGTCGATGCCGGGCATGTCGGGCTTCGACCTGATCCGGACCGTGAAGGAACGGTTTCCGAATACGGAAACGGCGATCCTGACCTGCCATCAGGATTTTCAATACGTGCAAGACGCGCTGCGCCTGGGCGCCATCGATTATATCGTGAAGACCGAGCTGGATGACGACAAGTTGGACAGGCTGTTCGGCCGGATCGCCGAGAAGCTGGCCCATAAGGAAGAGAAACCGGTCCGCACGCAGCCGGCAGCCGCAGCATCCGCGCATTCGTCCGTCACGCTGCTGCTGGCGTTGAAGCCCGACTGCAAGGTGCATGAGCTGTATGCGCAGCCGGCGCTGAAGGATCGCCCGCTCGTGGCGCTGCCCGGCAACGCATGGTTTACGGAGGAGCTGGCTTTTCAGCCGGAAGCCGAGTCCCAGGCGGAGCTGTCCTCGCGCTGGGCGGTGTTCTGCCTGCACCAGGTCGCGCTAAAGGATCGAAGCCGGATCAAGGGGCTGCTGGAGACTTATATCCGCCGCCATTCCTTCTATGTGCTGGAGCATACCGGCAAGGCATCCGCGGTCCACGATTCCATGCAGGACGTGCTGCTCTGGGAAACGAAGCAGCCGAATGAGGAGTGGGTGAAGGACTGGCGCCAATTCGACTGGCTCTACCAGGATGAAGCGTTTCAGTCCATGATGGCGCAAATTGCCGAGCAGCGGCCGGATCCGAATAAGCTAAGCGGCATCATGCATCAAACCGTTTGGTCGTGGAGAAGCATGCAGCGCTGGGCGGAGCGGGAGAAGCTGCTCGGCGAGCTCGGCGGTCTTCAAACCTGGGCGCAGTGGCAGGATTTCCTGCAGCGCGTCCGACGTTCCTTGCGAAGCATGCTTGAAGGGAGCGGCATCGATAAAGACATTACGGCGAGAATGGTCCAATCGATCGAGTGGTCGCTGCTGCGGCTCGATGAGGGCATTACACAGGAAGAAGCGGCAGCGGCGGTGCACTTGAGCCGCGGGTATTTCAGCGACTGCTTCAAGCGGACGACAGGCGCGACCTACAATGACTTCATGCGCATGTTGCGCATGGATCAGGCCAAGCGGCTGCTCGTGCAGACGGGGATCGCCATTCAGGAGATCGCCGCGCGCTGCGGGTTTGCCGACGAATCATACTTCCGCAAGCTGTTCCGGCAGGAGACGGGCCGCTCGCCGCGCGAATTCCGCGAGAAACAAACGGTCTACGGCGATTACCTTCGCTGGCCTCCAGCACTGAAATAGGAAAGCCGTTTTTGCTTGCAAAGTGAAAAATGTCTCCTCACAAGTGAAAATTGTACGGTGAAGGACGCATGTTCTGACAATGTTCAGTCAGAAGGTGCGTTTTTTCCATATTGCCCCGACGCTCCGCCACGTTATGATTGGAATCGAATCAAACACTATATTCTTTGTCATAGAGAGGGGCTTTTGACAGGATGATCAAAAAGTTCGCAAGTTTGATTTTCGTTGTGCTGATGGTTTTTGTTAGCGCTTGCGGAAATGGCGGCAATAACAACAATACCGCAACGAACGCCGCGGAAGGCAACAAAGCAAGCAACACGGCTGAGGGCACGAATACAACCGAACCGGCTGCCGAGCCTGAGGTTGCTGCCGATCCGTTCGGCAAGTATCCGGAGCTGATTGAGTTTACGACCATCAGACCGACGATGAACAACCCGAAGTTCCCTGAAGGCGAATCGTATGAAGAGAACGTTTTCAACAAGTTCATGGAAGAGAAGCTGAACGTAAAACCGAAGTTCGTCTGGATGGCGCCTCAAGATGGCGACGCTTACAAGAAGAAGCTCGACCTGTCGATCGGCGGTAATGACATCCCGGATGTCTTCACAATCGTCGGCAAAAGCATCCAAGAGGTTCAAGCGACTGTAAAACGTCTCGTTGAAGCGGACATGATCGAGGATCTGACAACCGTGTACGAGCAGTACGCTTCCCCGGCGATTAAAGAAGCATATGCTTCTGCAGACAACCGCGGACTTGACCTGTACAAAGTCGACGGCAAGCTCTATGGCATCCCTAGCCAGGGCAGCCTGGAAAACTTCAACTTTGTCTGGATTCGCGATGACTGGCGCAAGAAGCTGAACCTGGCCGAGCCTAAGACGCTCGAGGACGTTGAAGCGATCGCGAAGGCGTTCAAACAAAATGACCCTGCAGGCAACGGCACGACCATTCCGGTCGCGATGCAAATGCAAACGGAGACGGACGGCTTGTTCGGACCGGGCTTTATTTTCGACCAATTCGAAGCCTTCCCTCGCCTGTTCTACAAAGATGCATCCGGTCAAGTCGTATACGGCGGTATTCAGCCGCAAATCAAAGACAGCTTGAAAGTGATAGCGAACCTGTATAAAGAGGGTCTGATCGAGAAGGATTTCGCACTGAAAGATACGGGACAGCTGCAAGAAATTTTGGCGAGCGGCCGCGCAGGCATCGTAGGTCAAGCATGGTGGGGCGTATGGTACCCATTGTTCATGACGCTGCAAAACGTTCCTGACGCGGACTGGAAGCCTTATGCAATCCCGGCAAAAACAAACGGCAAGCTGAACATGGGCGCAATGAACACTTCGGGATCCGTCATGGTCGTGAAGAAAGGCTTCAAATACCCAGAGCTGCCGATGAAATGGCTGAACGTGATCAACGAGAACGACGGCACCGAGTGGTGGATCAAAACGACGCAGGAAAAGTATAAAGACGCAAACGAAAAAGCGACGGTTTGGGGCGGCATGTCCATCATGAGCACGGATGCTATCGTTAACCAAGCAGCAGAAATCGTTGCGGCCGTAAACGGCGAGAAGGATCCGGCGTCTCTGCCGTTCAAGAACAATGACGCCTACCAAAACATCAAGAAGTTTATTGACGAGCTCCAATCCCAGCCGCAAGCGGCGAGCAAGAACGTGCTGCAATGGCAAAATACGCGCAGCTGGTACGATGCGATGGGTTCCGCTGCCAAGCTGGAGACCAATATCGTCTACTCCGCATACGACGGCCAAACGCCTACGATGGAGAAGAAGCTGACGGCGCTGAACGAGCTGCAAATGAAAGCGTACCACCGCATCATCATGGGCAAAGCCGACGCGGACGCTGAATTCGATCAATTCGTAGCGGATTGGAAAGCGCAAGGCGGAGACGACATTTTGAAAGAGATCAACGAAGAGGCAAGCAAATAACGCTTGAATTGTGGGAGGACGCGAGGCAGTGTCTTGCGTCCTCCTGCTAATTGGGAACGAGATTGACATTGAAGCGGAGGTTGTGCAGAATGCGCAGCAAATGGTCTGAGCAAATCCATTTTAACTTAATGCTGCTCCCCGGCATGATTCTCGTACTGCTGTTTACGATCTGGCCTATGGGCGGCATTGTGCTGGCGTTCAAGCATTTTATTCCGACGAAAGGAATTTGGGGTTCGCCTTGGACAGGCTGGGAAAACTATTCCTACCTCTTCGATACGCCGGTAGCGCTTCGCGTCTTTAAAAATACGGTCGTCATCGCCTTGATGAAGATCGGATTCGGTTTTCTCATTCCGATCGTATTTGCGCTCATGCTGAATGAGCTGCGTATCCAGTGGTTTAAGCGCACGGTGCAAACGATCGTTTATTTGCCGCATTTCTTATCTTGGGTTTTGCTTGCGGGTATCTTAAGAGATTTCTTTGCCGTAGACGGCATCGTCAACCAAATGCTTGGCATGTTCGGCATTAACGAAATTATGTTTTTGGGCGAAAACTTCTGGTTCCGCTCGATTATTGTCGGCTCCGATATTTGGAAGGAATTTGGCTTCGGCACCATCATCTACTTGGCAGCCTTGACAGGCATTAATCCATCGCTCTATGAGGCGGCCGATATTGACGGCGCGACCCGGATGCAGAAGCTTCGGTACGTCACGCTTCCAGGCATCGCAACCACGATCGTTCTGGTCGGTACGCTCAGCTTGCAAAACGTGCTGAACGCCGGCTTTGACCAAATATTCAATCTCTACAACACGCTCGTCTACGATTCTTCCGATATCATCGATACGTACGTGTACAGAGCCGGTATTGAGGAGGGGCATTACGAAGTCGGTACGGCGATCGGCTTGCTCAAGTCCGGCGTCAGCTTCATTCTCATTATCATCTCGTATGGCTTAGCCAGCCGGTTCGCCAACTATCGCATTTTCTAGCAGAAGGAGGAATTCCGCATGGTCCGCAATCAAACGTTCGGCACCAAGGCGGCTGAAGCTTTGCTCATTGCCGCGCTTGCGCTCATTTCGTTCTCGTCCTTGTTTCCGATCATTCACAACCTGGCGATTTCCTTCAGCTCGCCTGCGAAAGCGATGGCCGGCTTCGTCACCGTCTTTCCGAAAGAGTTCAATTTAGAGTCGTATAAGAAGCTGTTCGAAGACAGCGTATTCTTCCAGTCGTTCTGGATTTCCGTTAAGCGGGTCGGCATTACCTGCTTCATCAGCTTCTTCATCTCGCTGCTGATGGCGTATCCGCTGTCCCGTTCGAGACGAGAGTTTAAGCTCCGCGACGTCTACATGTGGCTGCTCATTTTCTCGATGATGTTCAACGGCGGCTTGATCCCGTTCTATCTCATTATCCGTCAGATGGGGCTTATGAACTCCTTCTGGGTGCTCGTCCTGCCGATGCTCGTGAACGTATTCAACGTCATCCTGATCGTCAACTATTTCCGCAGCATTCCGAAGGAGCTCGACGAATCGGCCGCCATGGACGGCGCCGGTCCGTGGTATAAAGCGTTCCGCATCTACATGCCGCTGTCCATGCCGGTGCTTGCGACAACGACGCTGTTTCTGATCGTGACGGTGTGGAATGAATTCATGCTCGGCATGATGTTCATAAACCATGAGGACAGCATTCCGCTTCAAACGTACATGCAGCAAATCGTCGTGCGGATCGACCCGACGCTCATCAAGTCGATCGAGGACGTGAAGCGCCTCGCTTCCGTATCCGACAAGACGCTGGGCGCGGCCAAAATCTTCGCCTCCATGCTGCCGATCATGCTCGTTTATCCGTTCCTTCAGCGGTTCTTCATCTCCGGCATTATGCTGGGCTCCGTGAAGGAATAAGAGGCCGACTATGCTGACTTCCGCCAACGTTTCTCCTAAGGAGGGTGCGGCAAATGGGACAATCAAGACCGATCAGCTTCGGTGATCTGCTGAGAAGGGGAGAGAGCCTGAGAGCCTCCCTGGAAGGCGGAGAACGAAACGCTTATTTCAAGCAATTCGATTCGCTGTTCGCGGCCATCCCGGAAGCGGACAAAGAAGCTTGGCTCGAAGCCTATATGATTCTTGCCGCGCAGTTTCTCGCTTATATGCACAAGAACGGCATCACCGCGGCCAATCTTGAGCCGCTCGACGCAGACGCGCTGCTGCGGTGGGACGCCCACAGCACGGCGCGCCAAGCGGCCGATTACTTGCGCTCCTTCGCCTGCGCGCTGCTGCATTGTCCCGGCTGCCGGGATGAGGGCGGCTGGCTGGAGAGCCTGCATGCCTACATCGAGCAGCATCTGGATGAGGATTTGTCGCTGTCGAAGCTGGCCGAAACGGTCTACTTCAATCCTAGCTATCTGTGCAGGCTTTATAAGCAGACGACCGGGCGCGCCCTGTTCGATTACGTTGCCGAGGCGAAGCTCGCCAGGGCGAAGCGGTACTTGAAAGAGTCGCCGCGCCTGAAGGTGCACGAAATCGCCCGCAAGGTCGGGTTCGGCTCGCCCGCGCATTTCACGCGCGTGTTCAAGAAGCATTCCTTGCTTACGCCGGCGCAATACCGGGAGGCCTATTCGCGTTAATTTCGCAATAAACCGCTGCAGCTGTTGATGCGCTGCAGCGGTTTATTCTATTATGGAAGGAGCAACGCATTCCGTGATAAGGTCGTGAAGCCGATGTTCAGATTGTTTATCGTGGATGACAATAAGTACGAACGGAACGGCATTAAAGAATCGATCGACTGGCAATCGCTCGGGATTCAAGTCGTCGGTACATTCGCCAATGGATTGGAAGCGCTTACTCGAATAGACGAGCTCAAACCCCATATCGTCATTACGGATATTGCGATGCCGCTCATGAACGGCGTCGAGATGTCCGAACGCATCCGGCAGTCCCATCCGGACGTGAAGATCATCTTCATCAGCTGCCACAGCGATTTCGAATTCGCCAAGTCAGCCGTCGATCTCGGCATTTATGGCTATGTGCTTAAACCGATCATTGCGGATGAATTGGAGCGGGCGCTGCACAAGCTGCTCGCCGAGTTTACGGAACAGCACCGCGAGCAGATGGAGAAGGAGCGGATGATGCAGCAGCTGGAAGGGATGCTGCCGCTCGTTCAGGAGCAATTTCTGAAGGAAGTGCTGCTCGGCAATTTCCGCAATGAAGACGATATCCGGCAGCGGATCGAGTTTCTTGCGCTCCCCATCATCGAACATGCGACGATGAGCGTGATCTCCGTCAAATGCCCCCGCGCGGAAGGCGAACGGGAACGCCAGAGCGCCATGGACGCCTATTTTCAATCCTATTCCATCAAGAACCGGATTGCCCGGTCGGAAACCCCGGAGCGAGCGATGGTTCCGGTCCAATTCTCGGCTGAAGATTACGCGGCGATCGTCTTCGACCAGCAGGGCGACAAGCAGGGCGTTATCGATGCGGCGGTGCAGCTGAACACGTCGATAAGCGCGGAGCTGGGCATTCAGGCCACGATGGGCATCAGCACCTGCTCCAGGGAGCTGACGGAGCTTGAGCGGCTGTACAAGCAATCGCAGAAAGCGGTAAATACGCGCTTCTACAGCGGAAGCAACCCGATCATTCTGTTCGAGGAAATCGACGACCGTTCGGATAGTCCGTTCGAGGAAATGCCAAGCCTCGAGGACGTCTACCAGGACATGAAAGCGCTCATGTCCTTCGGCAGCGGCCAAGACATCGAGGAGTTCATCGGCAAGTACTTAAACGACGAAAGCGCCAAGCATGGCGAGAGTTACGTGAAAGGCTTCGCGCTGCTGTTCTCCCATCTGACGGGCATTCTGCTGCTGGAATCGAATCAACCCGGCCATTTTGGCGACAATGCCGCGGCGTGGGATAAGCTGAACCGCATGAGCACCAAGGAAGACGTCGTCCAATGGGTCCGGCAAACCTTCGCGGCGATCAAAGAGCGGTTAACCGACCGCAACGCCTCCAGAAACGTCAAAGTCATCGGCGCGATCAAGCAGATGATCCATGACAACTACCATGAGCAAATCTCCATCGAGGATATATCGAAGTCCGTGTACTTGAGCGGCCGCCATGCCAATGGGCTGTTCAAGAAAGAGACCAGCCAGACGATCTTCGACTATCTCATCCAGTTCCGCATCGAGAAGGCCAAGCAATTGTTGAAGGAAGAGGGCAGCAAGGTGGCTGCCGTGGCCGAAGCCGTCGGTTACTTGAATACATCCTACTTCATTCTCGCGTTCAAGAAGAACGTCGGCATGACGCCGGCTGAATTCAAAAGCAAAGCCGCACTGCCCCTGTAAGAGGGGCGTGCCGCATAACCGGAGGCGGGCGTATGGCCACATTTAAACGGCTGAGGTACCGGCATAAAATCGCGATCATCATCTTCGTTTTCGCGCTTCTGCCGATGCTCGTGCTCGGTTCGTTCTTAACGAGCCGGATCTACAACAGCAAGGTGAAGGATATATTGGCCGAGAAGAACGCCCAGCTTGTGAGCAGCGTGAAGGGAATCAACGCGCTGCTCGTTTCGAGCGTCAATAAAATCCTGTTTATCAACAACAACTACTACATCATCAACTATTTGGAGACGAACTCGGATCAGAATCTGGTCGGCATCATGGACTTCAGCGATTATCTCCAGAGCGTCATGAAGGCGGCAAAGACGGAGAACACCCAGACGGAGATCGTTATTTACGCCCTTAAAGATACGAACTACGACGGCGAGTTTTTACGAAGCATTTCGAATTTGGAGAAAGAACGGGGCCACTCGGGAATGAGTCTCAAAGAGGAGATCCTGAACGCCAAAAACGAAGATATAGTGTGGAAAATCAAACAAGCGAAGCTGAACGCCAATTCGGATATTAGCCAGGATTATATTTATGCCTATAAAAAATTAATCTCGCTTAACAAAGCGCTCGCCATCATCGAAGTGCGCATTCCGCTGAATGAGCTTCTCGGCTTCTTTCCTTATGACATCCCCAAAGGGAGCTATATTTCATTCGAGGGAGCCGGGGAGTATGGCGATTATAAACTGAAAGCGGGCTCCGGGGATAAGCCGGAATCCTCCTTCTATACCCTCAGCGAGCCCATGAACATGCCAATTGGCCATATTTCCTGGTATGTTCCGAAAAGCCTCGTGATTGAGGAACTGAAGTGGTACTGGGTTTCGGTCGGAGCGATTTTCCTGATCATTGTTGCGATCCTGGTGTTTACGGTCGAGATCGTCTCGCATTATTTGACCAAGCGATTGGAGACGCTGCTTCGCAAATTGAACAAAAACGTAGAAAGCCTCATGGGCGACGACGAGACGATGCTGACCTACTCCAACCATGACGAATTCGAAAAGATAGGCAACTCCTTCTATGAACTGATCCAGAGGGTCAAAGAATATTACAAACGGATCGCGGAATACGAGCTCGAACGCAAGATGCTGGAAACGCAGCTTCTTCAAGAACGGTTGAATCCTCACTTTCTTTACAACACGTTGTCGACGATTCGGTGGATCAGCGAGGACATGCGGGTAAAGGACGCGATCAATTCGATGGTCAAATATTATCGGATCGCCCTGAACAAAGGAAGCGGCATCATAACGATCACGCAAGAGCTGGACATGATCGAGGAATACTTGCGGCTTCAGAAGTTCGCATACGGCAATGATTTCGTCTATAGCATCGAACGCGACGAGGACATCGGCGCGCGCCCCGTTCTGAAGCATTTGCTGCAGCCGGTCGTGGAGAACGCCGTCCTGCATGGACTCAACGGACGCGAGACAGGCGGCGTCATTCGCATCTCGGCCAAGAGACGAGGCGATGACGTTGTCTTCGCCATCTCCGACAACGGGGCCGGCATGGAGCAGGATAAGATCGAGCAGCTGCTCAGAGGCGAAGCAAGCGGCCAGTTCGGGAGCTACGGCATGAAGAACGTGCTTAAGCGGCTGGAGACGTTCTATCCGAAGCGGCACATGCTGGAGATCCACAGCGAGGCTGGCCACGGGACGACGGTTTTGATCCGGGTGCCGGCCGCCGCCGATGCGGAATATCCGCTTGGAATTGCCCGATAACCGCGAAAAGCCTGCGCTGCTGCGCAGGCTTTTTTATGAACATTTCCGTATTGTTGTATCGTTCATCCGTATTTTTACTTTAATTAAGCGCTTTCACGAGGTATGCTTAGTGCCATGAAGGACAGTTACGTTTAGGAGGGAGTACCCGACGTGAACTCGGTCACAACACGCGCAGAGAACGTGGCAAGGCCCGTCAAGCTGGCCGCGAAGCCGAATTGGAGGCGAAAGCTTAAGAAAAGCTATTTCGCCTACCTGCTGATGCTTCCGTCCATCGTATTGACGCTCATCTTCAGTTATTTGCCGATGCCCGGCATTCTGGTCGCCTTTCAGGACCATAACATTTTTGCCGGCTTGTGGAACAGCCCTTGGGTCGGATTTAAGCACATTAGAGAGGTCTTTGAAGTCCCGATGCTGAGGCAAGCGATCCTCAATACCCTGCTCCTTAGCGTCTTGATGATTATCGTCAGCTTCCCGGCTCCGATCTTGCTTGCTCTGCTGATGAATGAGCTGAAGAACGGGCTGTTCAAACGAAGCGTACAGACCTTAAGCTACATGCCGCACTTTCTGTCCTGGATCGCGGTTGTCGGGCTGACGTACTCCTTGCTCGATGTCGACGGGCCGATCAACGACTTGAAGCTGCTGCTCCTCGGCGCGGATGCCGAGCGATCGATGTTCTTGTCCCATCAGGCGCTGTTCGTGCCGATGCTGCTCATCCTCAGCGTCTGGAAGGAAGTCGGCTGGGGCACGATCGTGTTCCTCGCTGCGATCACCTCCATCGATCCGAGCCTGTACGAGGCGGCTAAGATCGACGGCGCCAACCGGTTCCAGCAGCACCGTCACATCACGTTTCCCGGGATGAAGACGACGGCCGTCATTATGCTGATCTTCACGCTGGGCGCTCTGTTCGGCAGCAATTTCGAGCTCGTCTACGGCATGCAAAATGCGTTCATCGATTTCCCGGTCATTTCGACGGTCGTATTCTCTTCCGGTATCCAGCAAGGGAATTACTCGACTGCGGCAGCGGTCGGTTTCGTGGAGGGGCTGGTCGCCTTCACGCTCATGATATCCGCTAACTTTATCGCCAAGAAAGTTTCCCGCATTTCGATCTTTTAACGCAGCCGTTTTGGAGGGTTGTTATGAACTACGAATCCGCTTCTTATAAAGTGTTCAAAGCCGCCAATATCACGTTTCTGTCGGTGCTGGTGTTCATCATGGTGTTCCCCTTCCTGAACGTGTTGGCTCTCGCATTCAACGACCCGCTCGATTCCCAGTTCGGCGGCATTACGATCTATCCGCGTGTGTTCACGCTCGACAACTTCAAGCTGTTGTTCGCGAACGATGAAGTGATCCACGCGCTCTGGATATCCCTGGCGAGGGTCGCGGCGGGAACGACGATCGCGGTCCTCGTCCAATTCGCCTGTGCCTATGCCTTCACCTTGAAGGAGGTCGCGGGAAGAGGGGCCATCCTCATCTTCCTGATCATCCCGATGTATTTCAACGGCGGGCTGATTCCGACTTACCTGATCTACTCCGAGCTGCATGTGTCAAACACGTTCTGGGTGTACATCCTTCCGGTGTCATTCAGTCTCTACAATATGGTCATTATTCGCTCCTACTTGTACACGATTCCGGACAGTTTGGGCGAGTCGGCCCGGATTGACGGCGCCAACGATTGGACGATCATGACCCGCGTTTACATGCCGCTGTCGATGCCGATTATCGCCGTCATGACGCTATGGACCGCCGTTTACCATTGGAACGATTGGACGACGACGCTGTATTACGTGACGGATCACAAGCTGTATACGATGCAATACATTCTCATGCAAATTCTGAAGGAGGGCGAACGGGTCGCCAAGCTGATGGAAGAGGCGTTGATGAAAAATATTACCGTTATTTCGTCCGGTCAGCCTCACATTACGCCGCAGGCGATCCGGGCCGCCAATATCATCGTGACTTCGCTGCCGATTATTATCGTCTATCCGTTCCTGCAGAGGTTTTTCGTGAAGGGCGTTACGCTGGGCGCCGTCAAGGAGTAGAACGACCCGAATTTGAACGTATAAGGTCTCAGTTCATGTAGGAGGTGAGGCTTCGCCGATTGAAGCAGCAGCAGTATGATCAAGGGGCCATGAGAGGGAAGGAAGGGAGGGAAAAAAAAGAACACGCCGGGAATGCGTGTCGAGGCCGATGCGGTCGCCAAACGTTACGGGCCTTTGTACGCTGCCGGACATGTTCAAGGAATTCGTAATGCGGCTTTATTATCTCATGCCATACCGATAACGTCAAAATCAGGAGGCTAAAGAATGAAGCATAGACGTAAAAAAGCACTCTCCGCGATTATTGCGGCGCTCATGATCACCACTTGGATCGCCGGATGCTCAAGTAACAATAATGCCGGCAACGAAAACAAGAATACCGGCACGACGACCAACGCGAATACAACCACGAACTCGGAGCAGACCACCGACCAGACGGAAACGAATACAACCGAATCGCCAAAAATGTACTACGATATGCTCGACACGGTAGCCGACAGCTCGGTGCTTCCGGATTGGACGGGCAAGCAGCTTAACTTAAAAGTCTGGTATACGCACGGCAGCGGCGACGCCAAACGTCCGTCCTCGGACAAAGACGTCGTTACGCCGGAAATCAAACGCGTGACGGGCGTGACTTTCGATAAGGATGGTTCGTTCGATAACGGCGGCCAAGACGTGAAAGTCAAAATGGGCCTCTTGAACGCGTCCAACGATTGGCCGGACCTGGCGTTCGTCAGCGATATGGGACCTTTCCAAGACTTGATTAAAGCGGGCAAGGTGTACGACTTGACCGACGCGATCGCCCAATATGCGCCTCATGTCGCGAAGCGGATGCCGTTTGACGTATTCCCGCTGATCGAAGAGCAAATTACGGCCAAATATTTGGACGGCAAAAAAATCTGGGGCTTCCCGTCGATGGTGGGCAACCCGGACGGTTCGATCAAGCAGCTGAATCCCGAATTCGTTCCTCCAAGCTCTCTCAATAGCTCGCTAGGCTACAACTGGGTCTGGGTGCGCGACGATATTTTGAAAATGCTGTATCCGAACGCCAAAACGCAAGACGAAATCGACGCCTTGTATCTCAAGAACGGCGGCAAATTCACCAAAGAAGAAATCTTCGACGTTCCGATCAAATCGACCGAGGACATGGTCAAATTCCTCTATGACGTTCAAGCGCTCATCAAAGAGAAAGACTTGAAGGAAAACGGCAAGCCGGTGCAAGTCAGCTATGCATTCGGCGGCGGCGACAACTGGAGCTTGATGACGCAATTCTTCAATAACCTGTACCGGATTCCGGCGAACAACAACTATTTTACTTACTACGACAAGGCTTCGAAGACGATTAAGTACTCGTTCCAGCAGGACTGGTTCAAATCCGGCATCTCGCAGTTCAACAAGCTTGTCCGCGACAAAGTCATGGATCCGAACTCGCTCCTTGAGAACAACGCGACTCATCTCGAGAAGCTGAACAACGGTCAATATGCGGTGCCTTACATGTACGATACGCCGGATGCCGCCGTATTGAAGTCCGCGAACAAGCCGTATCGTTACAGAAAGCTGTGGATTGACGCGCCGGTCGATTTCTCCAGAACGATCATGCCTTACGGGCAGAACGGCATCAACTTCTCGATCCTCGTCTTCAAAGACAAAGTGGCCGAAGAAGACCTGCCGCAAGTCATTCGTTTCCTGGACTACATGATCTCCGAAGTGGGCGAGAAAATGTACGAGTGGGGACCGAAGAGCGCAGGACTGTTCGAGGAGAAGGACGGCCAGCGCGTATTCGTCAACAAAGACGTGGAAGACGCGATGGTTTACACGAATCAATCCAACGGCGCGCAGCTCTCTTATAATCTCTTTAACACCCGCATTTCCACGACGGACGGCTACGGTACCGCATGGCCGTACTATCCAAGCTATATGTGGGGCGCAGGCCCTCTGGCTCCTTACAACACGTACACCAGAACGCCAAGCGCGGCGGATGCGCTGGCCTACTTCGACCCGGGTAACCTGCCGGGCGAAGCGCAGTCGGAATTCGCGACTTACATGAACAAAGGCCACGAAATCTGGAACTTCTTCGGCAGCGTACCTGAAGCGGACGCCTTCTGGAAAAACCGCGACGCGTTCGAGAAAGCGCTGACGAAGACGCTGGCAGCCAAGGATGACGCTCAATTCGACTCGATGTGGAAAAATTTCCAAACGCTCGCGGTTCAGCAAGGCGCGGACGAGAAATCGCTGGAGGCCATGACGAAATACTTCAACGAAGTCAATAAAGATTTCTTGGCCAATATCAAGTAGCGCGATAGGGCAAAAAGGCCGGCGAAAGCGCCGGCCTTTTTCCTATTCCGGCAAATAAATAGGAGGGGTTTCGTTGAAGGATCGCATAGAAGCGCATGTGTGGGAGTGCGTAGAGCTCTCGTTCACGGCTGAGTACGAATACGCCAATCCGTTTACGGACGTTCGGCTGCAGGTTCGATTTTCGAGCGGGTCCGGGAAAGAGCTCCTCGTTCCGGGGTATTGGGACGGAGGCAGCCAGTGGAAGGTCCGGTTCGCGCCTGTCGCGGAGGGGGAGTGGAGCTGGGAGTCCGGCTGCAGCAGGCCGGAGGACCGCGGTCTTCATGGCTTGAGCGGGCGGCTGAACGCCGGTTCGTGGACCGGGACGGAGCTTGAAGCGAATCCGAACCGCAGAGGGTTCATCCGCGTTAACGAGAGAGGGAGACATTTCGAATATGCCGACGGAACCCCGTTCTACTGGCTCGGGGATACGCTGTGGGCGGCGCACACGTCCAGGTGCGACATGGAACGGACGCTCCCGGCCTACCTCCGAGACCGCAAGGAGAAGGGCTTTTCCGTCATCCAGATGGTCGTTGGCCATCCGACGGGCGGCGAGACCGACGAAGACAGCACCGGGTATGTCGGTTACTCCCCCCGTGCGTACTTAAACGAAGGCGGGGCGCCGTATACCCGCCGATATGATTTGATCAATCCCGATTATTTCAAGCATGTGGATGAGCGCGTCAGGCTGATGGCCGATATGGGCTTCGTGCCTTGTCTGATGGCCATGTGGGGCCAGGAACTGAAAGCGATGCGGCTGGCGGCCGCAATACCGTATATCCGGTACATCGTCGCCAGATATGCCGCATTTAACGTATGCTGGTCTCCCGCCGGCGAGTATCTGTTCACGTGGGATGTGCAGGCTTGGCGCGAACTCGGTGAAGAAATCGACCGCTGCGATCCGTACGGGCATCCGACCTCCGTCCATTCCGTTGCCCCGCATAGCGGGAGCCAGCACTATCATGCCGAAGACTGGTACGATTTTAACCTCATTCAGGTCGGGCATGTCCTTGCGTTTAAAAATTTCATGGAGTCGCTGCCCGAGATCGATTACCGGCTGCAGCCGGCAAAGCCGGCGATTATGAGCGAGTCATGGTACGAGAACCATCCGAACCGGCTGATGGACGACGGCAGATGGATCGATGACCGTGACATCCGGTTTGCCGCCTATGTGTCGTTGCTGCAAGGCTGCGTCGGGCAAACGTACGGGGCGCACGGCATGTGGTCATTGTTCGACGGCGATGAAGCGGACAAATGGCGCGACGATGAACGGCCGGATCTCTGGGAGCATGATTTGAATCTGCCCGGCTCGACGCAGATGAAGCACTTAAGGACATTAATGGAGTCGTTCGAGTGGTGGGAGCTCGAGCCCAATCGCGAAGCGGTCACGACGGAGCAGGCTAACAGCGTCTACTGCGCCGCGGTTCCGGGGAAATACTACGTGATCTACATTACGGGAGGCCATGCTCCGGCACCTGTCATGGCACATATCCTGGAGCGGTCCGGAGAGCCGTACGACGGCCGGTGGTTTAATCCGCGAACGGGCGAATGGCGGGAGGCGGAAGGGCAATATTCCGGCTACGGCTGCGGCTGGATGTGGAGAACCGTGACGCCCGACAACGAAGATTGGGTTCTAACGCTTGCGAAACGACCGGCGGAGGTGCAACCTGAGGCATGAATTACAAGGTGAACAAAGGGATTATCGAATGCGAGCGAGGCATTCCGGAGTCTCCGCGGTGGTTTTCGGACAGCCGCTTAAGCTTTCAGTTGGATGAGCATGCCGTCACCCAAATCGACTATCATAACCCGATGGCGTACCGCGGCAGCACGACGGTTTTCCTGCAGCGGCTGTGGGATGGCCTTCGCGTTTTCGTGCAGCACGATTTAACGACGTTAAAGCTTCCTTATGAGCATTCCCGGATCTGGCCGTTCGGGGTAGAGTCAAGCTGCGCCTTAGCGGGGGCCGTCTTCCGCCACCGGGTGCTGGCCATCGAGGAGGCGGTCGTCTTCCAGCTCGCCACGCCAGCCGATCTGCCTGCGAATCTCCGCTTCAAGCTGGAGTTCTACAAGGAATTTGCGCTGACGCCTCTGGACGCCGGCGATTTTCGCTTCAACGATCGCGGAGCGAAGCGGACCTGGCAGCCTTGGGAGATCAGCGAAGCAGGCAACGGGATTTATGGGACATTCGAGGATTCATGGGCCGACACGCCCGTGCATCGCGACGAGATCGAGATCAACAACCAAGGTCTTCATCCCAATGAGACGCGCGGCTCCGCCGAGCTTCATATCGGCATGAGCGCGGATTTTCCGCTGCGCATCGAGAAGCGGCCTTACAACGAGAAGTATGTTCTCCTGGGCGAAGAGCCGCTGGAGCCCGGACGGACGTACAGCTTCATCGTCGCGTTCGCGCCTGAGCGCGAAAGCCTGCACCGGAAAATCGGCAGCCTGTTTACGCGCATCGAGGAAGCGGTCCGGGCACAATTCGAGCGCTACGAGCAGGTGAGCCGCCAAAGCCCCGAGCTTGTAAGCTCCTTTAAAGAGCTGAATGATTTTATCGCGCTGGCCCCGATGTACCATGAATCGTCCAAGGTGACGGACGTGCCGGGCGCTATCAAAGCGAAAAACACGATGTACTGGGTGTGGGGCTGGGACGGCATCACGAGCAATTACGCTTCCCTCTATTGGGGCGATCAGGCATTCATCCGGGATATGCTGCGTTTCTACGAAGTGACGGCGGATCCGCAGTTCGGCATCGGACACAGTTATAGGCATGACATGGCTCTCAACAGCGTAAGCGCGCTGCCGGCGCAGAGCATGTATATCACGCTGCTTCACCAGTACTACGCGGCGACAGGCGAACTGCGGGAGATTCAGGAGCGGTATCCGTTCGCGAAGCGGATTTTCAACCTTATCCTGAACAAGGAAGTACAAGGAACCGGCATGTGCGAGGACGCCTCCTTGTTTCCTGATTTTCCGTATTTCATGCTGGAGACCGGGCACGATATCAGCAGCTTGAACAACACGATCTGGTATTGCGCGGCGCGTTCGATGGAAGCGTTGGCGGAGCTGGCCGGGGACGAGGAAGCGGCGAGGGATGCGAAGGACGTATTCGAGAAAATCGAACGGAACTTCCTGAAGCTGTTCTTTGACCAAGACCGCAAGTTCGTCGTCAGCTCGGTCGATTCGAAGACGCTTGAGAAGCGGGACTCGTTCAACTCCAACGCCGTCAAATGGGAGAATCATTACTGCGGCGAGCTGATGGGCCCGGTGGCTGCGGACTGTCTCGACTTCTTCGAGCGGCATATCGTGTGCAAAGCCGGGCTGAGGGAAATTCCGGCGTGGTCCCGGGCGTTCGACATGGATGCGAACCAGCTCCACTGCTGGTGGCCGGTTACGGGCGAATATTACATGCGGTTAATCAATGATCAAAACCGCACGGACCTGATCGAGCAGTGGATCGGATGGGTCAGCTACTGGACGAAGCAGCTCACTTGTCCCGAGGGCATTTCCTGCTATATCGACACGGATAAACCGAACGCCGACCGCTGGAATTCACTTAAGGGGGCCTGGCACAGCTACTCGGTTCGCGGCTGGTATCAGGCGGCAGTCCACGGCGTTGTCGGCGTGGGGCTCGAAGCGGGAGGGTTGACCTTCTACCCGTATTCGGGCGAGGAGATGGCGTTGAGGGGGCTGCGCCTCCTGAATCGAACTTTCGACATCGAGATGAAAGGAAGCGGTCCTTATATACGCGAGATCGAGGTTAACGGGGTTAAGATCATCGGCACGAACAAATTGCCCGTTGACGCTGCGAAAGGCGATGAACGGGTGCATGTGATTGTCCGCCGCGTTGCTAAGCAGCCTTATCCATTTATCATTCAGCAGGGCTATGGCATCGATTTACTAGATTACGAGTGCGAGGGCGGATGTATTTTGGCACGTGTCCAGGGCGCGGGAACAAGCCGGATCAAGCTGGCGGCAACGAGCATGCCGAGCGTGAAGGTTGGCGGCAGGACGGCCAAGGTCCAGTACGACGCGGGCTCTGGCAGCGCGATCGTCGAGCTTGTTCTGACTGCGGGGCAGACGGTGGAACTTGAAATTCGGTAGCCGCGGGGGAACCTAGCGACTACTCCTTTACGGACCCGAGCACGATGCCCTGCTTCACGTATGGCTTCGTGCAGTCCTGTTGAACAATCGTTTGCAGCAGCGTTGCCAGCGGATAATTGTCGTGATTCGTCATATAGAGCATGCTATCGAACCAGGAGTTCCATTGGCCGACCATCGTGAAGAGCGCAAGCGTCACGACGGTCGGCCCGGGTTCGAAGAGGCATAGCATTCTCATACCTTTAAGCTCATGTTATAATGCACTCAATTATGTAGCGAAATGGAGCCTGAGGATGAAACCGAGCGACGCATCGAGTCAGATCTTAAAGCTGATCAACCTGGAAAAGGGCATCTCCCGCAAAGCGTTGTCCGAGGAAACCGGCATGTCGCAAGCGAGCCTGACGAAAATCACGCGAGCCCTGATGGAGCAAGGCTACCTAGCGGAAGGCGAACGGATCGGCAGCGGTTTAGGGAGAAAGGAAGTCCTCCTCTATGCGAGAGCCGACAGGCACCGGCTGCTGGGCGTTGATATCGGAGGCTACAAAATCCGTGCCGCGGTCGCGGATAACAGCCTGACCATTCATGCGCGGGCGGAATGGGAGATGCGGCATTTCGCCGAGCGCAATGACAAAGCGGCGTTCCTGTTGGAGCATATCGAGGATTTCCTAGCAAACAACGGGATTGCGAAGGATTCCATCGACGCGATCGGCGTAGGCGTGACCGGCGTCGTGGATGCCGGACTGCAGCGGATCCTTAACATTCCCAACGCAGAAGGCTGGAACCATATCGAGCTGGCCGCATCCATGAAGCAAGCCTTCGCATGTCCATTGTTTTTGGACGAGGGGGGCCGAACGATGGCGCTTGCGGAGAAGTTCGAAGGCAAAGGCAAGAAGCTGGAGCATCTCATCACGGTACAGATTGGCTTCGGCATAGCCGCGGGGGTTATCGTGAACGGCAGTCTTCTGAGGGGATCGAACAACGTTGCCGGCCTGCTCGGTCATATTACGGCCGACAATAAAGGCATCCGCTGCACCTGCGGCAACTACGGATGCCTGGAAAATATCATTACCTATCCGATGATTGAGTTGGCCTACCGCGCGAAAGGCGGCCAATCCGACTCTTTGCTGGAAGCATACCAGACAAACGACAAAATCGCGCTGGACGCCTGTCTCGAAGCAGGCGAAGCTTGCGGCATCGCGTTAAGCAACATGGTGAATTTGTTTAATCCGGAAGCCATCTTCGTAGGCGGGCCCGTCATTGAGCAGCTGCCGGCGGTATTCGATGAAATGAAGAGGACGATCAAGCTCCGCGCGAACAGATTCGCGACGCAGCGGCTGCTCATGGAACGCAGCACGTTCGGCAGCGACGAGGGCGTCGCAGGCGCGCTTACTCTTGCGAAATCGAAGCTGCTTGGCTGGTTTTGAACGCATAGTAATCCGAGTAACTCATGAGTTCCATGCCGCGCTCCTTGGCGTAGGCGATCATCGCCCGAATATGCGTCAATTCGGGATCGCAGGCAAGGCTGCTCCAATCGTGGCTGCAGTAAACAAAGTCCAGATCCAGCCGAACGGCCTCGTCAATGTCGCGTTTCAGCCACTCAACGTAGCCGGCCACGTTTTCCCACCCGAGCTGTTCCCGCGCAATGCAATCCTGCCAGCCGTGAAGCGGACATTCCAATAGCTCTGGATAGCCTTGCGGTGCATAAAAGTAAGGCTGCCATTGCAGCGGAACCGGCTGCCAATCGCGTTCATTGCGCCCGGCCGATCGGATGATCTTGATGCCGCATTCGCGAAGTACCTCCAGCAAGTCCAGACGGTCTCCTAGCCCGCGGTAATAATTATAAGGTGCCGTCAGGCCCGTACAGGAGATTCCGAGGATATCCTTTAGCGCCTTCTGGCCTTGAAGGATATCTGCTTTAGCCTGTTCGAACGAAACACCGGGAAACACTTGAATTCCCTCTTCATTCTCTTGCACGACGGTCTTGAGCAGCACGTGCGAATACGTATGCTGGTGAAACTCAAGCCATCCTTCCTCCGCCGCCTTCCGGCATTGCTCCGCATTCCGCTCCAGCGTCTTCCCTACGATGAACATGCTCGCGGGCGAGCGAAGCTCGGCGTGCACCTGCATGGCCTTCTTCAGAAATCGGTCCGTTCGCTCATCCATCGCTTCGACGTCATAGCCAATTAACAGCTTTGCCACCTCTTGATCACCCCTTCGTTCGATAAATTGATTTACACAATAAATTATATGACCGGATTATCGCGAAAGTAAAGGCAGTTTGTCCATCCAATTCAAGCGTTTCGCGTGGTGTCGAATACGACATCGATTAAATTAGTTGTTATACGTATGGTTTTGAAAAATTCATGCCTGCCGTCACATTGACTTATGGATATGATCAAATTGTTATTTACCGTCAACCGTTTAGTCCTATATAATTTATTTAGTGAATTTATTAACTAACAGACGGAAGGGGCATGATTCCGGTGGAGCGTTTGGCGATCGAACAGGGGAAGCCCGTTCGCAGCAAGCCGTGGAACTTTCATTTCCACGGCCCCGACGAAATCGGCGAGCTGGAGAAGGAATATGTGCTGAAGGCATTGGACTCCCGTAAAATGTTCCGTTTCATGAATAAGCGGGAAGAGTCGTTCACGGCGCAGCTGGAGCAATTTTATAAGAATCGGTTAGGCGTATCGTATGCGCTCGCCGTCAATGGAGGCACATCATCGCTTATTTGCGCGTTGGCCGCTGCCGGTATCGGCCCGGGAGACGAAGTGATCGTTCCGGCGTATACGTTTATTGCGACGGCGGCGGCAGTCGTCGCGGTGCGGGCCGTTCCCGTCATCGTTGAATGCGACGATACGCTGAATATGGATCCCGCCGCGTTCGAGGCTGCGATCACGCCTTACACGAAAGCGGTCATTCCCGTTCATATGCGCGGCGTTATGGCGCAAATGAACGAAATCACGGCTATTGCCAAGCAGCACGGCTTAACTGTCATTGAAGACGTCGCGCAGGCGAACGGCGGCTCTTATTTCGGAAGGGCGCTAGGGTCGATCGGCGATTTCGGCTGCTTCAGCTTTCAGCATTATAAGGTCATTACGGCGGGTGAAGGCGGGATGGTCGTAACGAACAGCCATGAGGGCTATATCCGCGCCGGACATCAGCATGACTGCGCCTTTCAGTTCTGGGGCGGCGATGAGCGGGTGGATACCATTCCCGGCGAAAATTACCGGATGAGCGAGATTAACGGCGCGCTCGGCTTGGCGCAGGCACAGAAGCTGGACACGATTCTGGGACGGCTGCGGCAGAATAAGCAGCGGATTGCCGATGGTTTGGCGCCTATTCCCGGGCTGGCGCTTCAGCGCGTTGTCGATCCGGCCGGGGACTGCGGCGTCAGTATCGTATTCTATCTTCCGGACAGCCGGGCTGCCGGAACGTTCAGCAAAGCGCTGCAAGCCGAAGGGATCCCCAATGGGACGGTCGATAACGGCGGCGTTGCGGATCGCCATATTTACCGGAATTGGGATTATATTTTGAATAAACGAATGGCTTCACCCAACGGGACTCCATGGAATTGCGCGGAATATAAGGGCAGCGTGAGCTACGACCCGGATATGTGCCCCGTCACCTTGAATTATTTAAGGCGTGCAATTAGCATCGGTCTCCATCAGCGAATGTCGCAAGAGGATTGCGACGACGTGATTCATGCCATTCGTAAGGTGGCCGCTGTCATTATCGGCTGATAGCAGAAACGATAATCGGAGTGATTTTGGCAGATCGTCTTAGTTTTATCTCATATCCCCCAAGTTGAACGGCCGTTTCGGGTGTAAAGTGAAGGTATAATCCGAATCCAAAGGGGACTTGAGGGCATGCTGAATTCCAAAATTCAACTGACAAACGAGCAGGTGCGATTTTACCGGGAAAATGGCTTCGTGCAAATCGATAATATCCTTTCGCCCGAGGAGCTGGCTGAGTTCCGGCAGTATATGGACGAGACGATGCACAGCGAGGGAGCGCGCGGCCTTCAGACAAGCCAGACAGGCGCCGCCTATTATAAGGTGCTGAATCAGCGGGTAAATACGTGGCGTGATCACGGCGGCATGGCACGGTTCGTGCTGGGTGAACGGTTCGCGGACATGGGCAAGCAGCTGACGGGTTTTGACGGCATCCGTCTCTTCCATGACCATGCGCTGCTGAAGATGCCCGGCGATTCCAAAGTGACGCCATGGCATCAAGACCGCCCTTATTGGCCGGTTAAGGAAACGGACCCGATGGTCGCATTCTCGATCTGGATCGCGCTTGACGATGTCGACGAGAACAACGGCTGCATGATGTTCGTGCCGAAATCGCAGAAGATCCGCAATTTGAAAGGCGTCGACCTTGTAACGCCGGAGGATATTTTTCAGCAGGAAGGCGCGAAAGACGTGGACCGCAATACGGCTGTCATTTGCCGCATGAAGGCCGGCAGCTGCACGTTTCATGACGGCATGACGTTCCATTTTGCCCATGCGAACAAGACGGATAAGCCGCGCCGCGCCATGGCGATCGTCTTCCTCAAGGACGGCACCACCTACAGCGGCGCGCGGCATGTGTGCACGGACGACCTTGACTGGGAAATCGGCGTTCCGTTTCATGGCGGGCTGAATCCGAAACTGGCTTAAGGCGGCATTTCCAACGATTGGTCATGTACTGACATGCAATTGTAATATAACTGCAATGCCAACTTCATCTCGTTTTAATCTTGAGCGCCTATAATAAGACTCAACCCCCTATTATATATATTTCTTGAAGACCTGCAGCCCGTTGCTGCGGGTCTCTTTTTTTGCCTCTTTAAATTTATGCTTAATATAAAAATAATAAAAAATTTATTTTTTAATGATAGTGTCTAGAAAGAATAAAATTTAGGCGTCTTGAGTCAACAGTCTCTTTTCTAGTCAATTCGTGCAATGAGGTGAAATTACTGGACGTAGAGAACAAGGTTCCTGCTGTCAAGATGGGGGGACCCTCCAAGTACAACAACACATTCGATACAAAGGCTCTAAGCGACATTATTATACTTGCCGGTAAACTTAAAGCATTTGATTGCTTTACGTGGACGCATTCCATAAACGTAGCAAATTACGCTTATACTCTTGCTAATATATTCGACCTAAGCTCTGAGGAACTTAATAATGTCTACATTGGCGCTCTGCTTCATGACATCGGTAAGACCCAAATTCCTGAGGTGCTCTTAAAAAAGACCAGCAAATTGACCTCGTCGGAATGGAAAATCATGAAGACTCACCCTAGGGCAGGGGTTGATTTGTTAAGACATTCGAATCATCTCATGAAATCAAAGATCTCCGATATCATTTTGCATCACCATGAAAGATTTGACGGGAAAGGGTACCCTGATTCTCTTGCAGGAGATGAAATACCATTGGCAGCCAAAATTGTAACGGTTGCTGATTCATTTGATGCGATGACATCGAAACGCCATTATCGGAATCCCCTGGATAAGAAAACGGCTGCAAATCAAATCTTAACCAACGCTGGCAGGCAATTTGATCCTCAAATAGCGTTGAGATTCGTCGAGTTTATCATGACAGACGAAAAACTCCACAGCCCGCCAAACCAGTTGAAAAAACTTAGCGGTATATAGTGCTTCAGTGATAGGAACAGATGTAGACAAAGCCCCGAAACCGGGGTTTTTGTTTTGAGTCTACTGCCTGTAATCTTCTAGCTCAGGTAATATTTACTTCATTATTTTTTTGTTTTTTTTTAAAACATTTACTGTAGCATGCATCTTGAGGATTTTGAGTACTTATTTATTTCTTATCAAACAAAAGGAGACTGAAAAATGAATATCAAGAAATCTTTAATCAGTGGCGTCTTAGGTTTACTAATCGTATTGACTTTAGTTTCGCCGGCGGCAATCGCGGCTACTGCAAACACAGGTACTTCTACGGGTCATGTATCATTGACAACTGGCGCCCCTACGACGCCGGTAGATCCGATTTATCCTAATGTACCAGATGGTTCTACAGGAAATATTGGCGCGTTGACAATTGATAATATCACAAGTTTAGAATTCGGTTCATGGCAGGTTTCGAACACAACGCTTACTGTAGCTTCTACGATATCTAATCCAAATACTCAGGTTACGGATGTACGCGGTACGGGTGCCGGATGGAAATTGCAAGTGGCATCTTCTACCTTTGCAAGCGGTGGCAATACGTTGAAAGGTGCTTCCATTTATCTACCAGCGGGTACAGCACAAACGATTAGTGGGAATACTTCCACCGCACCGGTTCTAAATGCAGTGACTTTAGACACAACAGCGGGAACAGCGGTAGACCTGATGAGTGCTGAAGCAGGTTCGGGTATGGGAACGTGGGCTGATCTGATGGATCCGACTCAAATTAAATTAACCATTCCGGCAGGCAACTTGGCTGGAAATTATACGGCTACATTAACGTGGACACTCGTTGACGCACCTTAATGGAAGTAAATGACAGAGAGAATCATTAAGCAATCTTCTAAGTCAAGCTTGGTTCTGCAATACATTGTTGCAGCCAAGTTTGACGTTTTTTAAATGCATTCTTCATTCATTATTTCGACAGAGTAGGTGATACATCATGAAAAAAGCTTTTTTCATTATTTTTTTAATCGCTTCAATACCTGGCTTAGGGTTGTTTTCAAAAATTGAGCCTGCCCATGCTTCCGGAATGGATTTTTCAGTTAGAGCCAATATTCCGGATAACCAGATTGATAAAAATCTATCTTATTTTGATTTGCAAATGAATCCTTCGTCATCACAAAGAATATCGCTGACAGTAGAAAATAGTTCAAATAAAGAGATCCAAGTAAGGATTGAACCTAACGCGGCGATCACCAATCAAAACGGAGTGATTGATTATAGCAAACATAACCACGAGAATGATAGCTCATTGAAGCATGCATTTTCTGATATTATTTCTCCAAGTCAAACCGTAAGTTTGAAAGGAAAGGAATCCAAGAAAGTATTTTTCGATATCCAAATGCCTAAGCAAACGTTTGATGGCATTATTCTGGGCGGATTCTATGTTTACCGAAGTGACGGTAAGGAAGAGGAAGTCAGAAATAACAAGAACATTCAAATAAAAAATGCTTATTCCTATGTGGTAGGCGCAAAGCTAAGGGAAACAGCGAAAATCGTATTTCCCGAATTAAAACTAAATGAGGTTACGGCTGGTTTGGTGAATTATCATACGGTTGTAACCGCCAATTTGCAAAATGTAAAACCGGTTATCGTGAAAAATTTAGATGTAGAAGCTAGAATCACAAAAGAAGGAACGAACAAGACGCTTCATCAAACGGAGAAAAAAAACTTATCGATGGCTCCCAATTCAAATTTTGATTTTCCGATTGACTGGGACAACCAAAAATTAGAGCCAGGTAAGTATCATTTATATGTAACCGCAACAAATGGCCATGCGACATGGAATTTTGATAAGGTGTTCGAAATAAAAAATACGGAAGCGAAAAAACTCAACGATAAAGCGGTCGAATTAGAAAAAGATCATAATTTGATGCTTATTTTTATAGGTTTAGCTGTAATTATTCTAGCATTAATTTTGTTTATCATCGTTTTACTCAGAAAGAATAAAAGAGGGGTAACAAATGAAGAATCATTTACCTAATATAATTCTTCGCATTGGTCTGATTTCAGTCATGTTGACAAGCTCTGTGCTGCTAGACATCGTGAGGCCCATCAACACGTTAGCGGCTTCTACAGTTAGGGATAATCCGCCAAATGCAATAAACTTAACGAATATTTTCGTTACGCCTTCAAGTGGAACGAGTAGTACGGTAATAAATAATAAAATCGTTGAAGTAACGCCCAATATAACGAACAAAGTAGGGGGGATCTGGTCAACCGAAGTAAATAAATTGGACTTAACAGAAGATTTCCATGCAAGTATGTATTTGTATTTCGGAAATCAGATGGAAAACGCGGCTGATGGGATGGCTTTTGTCATGCATAATGACCCAAACGGTACGAATGCCCTCTCGCCGAACTATAATGCAGGACTTGGCGTTTATTCGTCCCCAAATTACGGCGGACCAAAAAACGGGATTAAAAATAGTTTTGCAGTTGAGTTCGATACTTGGGTAAACAATTCGGGCTCTGAGTCTTTTTTTGATAATAATGCTAACAAGGGAGACCACGTAGCATGGAGTTATCCAGGAAAAGATTCAACGTATATCGATTTCACTTTTGGTGTATGGCCGTTTCAAACCAATGCCAGAACGATGAAACATATGAATATTGATGCACCTGATAAGGTGCAATATCCAGGCACGCTGAGCAACGATACCTGGCGCAAATTTACGGTAGATTGGAATGCAGCCACCTCAGCGCTTACGTATCAGTTACAAGGGTTAGCGCCCGTAAATGTGCCGCTCGATGTTCAAAATGTGTTTGGGGCAACTTCAGTATATTGGGGATTCACGGGTTCGACAGGAGGCAAGTATCAAACAAGCCGCGTAGCATTTGATGTGGTCCCAGGATTAGTAAATGCAGAAGTGAATGAAACGATTAAGAGAGCAGATGGTACTGCGGTGATGGGTGGTGCTCAAGTCAGTGCAGGAGAGGAGCTCACTTACACGCTTAATGCGAAATATTTATCCGGTAAACAAGATTGGACCAATGTCATAGCGAACACTGTAATTAATGGCAATGTTTCATACATTCCTGGTTCCATGACATTGACGCTGCCTAGCGGTACTAATGTATTGTCGGATAGTTATTGGTCAGGACAAACGCTTTCGTACACTGTCCCTTATTTAAATGCTGACGTAAACGAGATGTCCATTACCTTTAAAGTCAAGGCTAATAAACCAGCTATGGTGACGAATATTTATGAAACAGCTTCTTTTAAAGGAGAGAATGCGAATTATTATACTGCGCCAGTAAACTATGGCATCCTCGCTAACTATGCACCGATTGTCACGACGCAAAATGTTGGACCGATCTATCTAACAGTTGGTGAAGACTTGCAAATGAATGGTACATGGTTTGATGCAGACAATGCGATAAACAACTTGAATTATCGGCTAAATGGAGCGCAGCTCAAAACGGAATCACTTAATAATGGAGGAGCTACAGATCCAGTACCGTGGAGTTATCTTATAACAGCTGATAAGTTACAAGTCGGAGAAAATAAGTTTCAAGTAATCTCAACAGATACTTTCGGCGCTTATTCATCAGTTGATGTAAACATATTCGTGGGAAATCCACCATCGATTGCGTTGAGCGGGGCAGACAGCACGGTTCAGCTTAATTACGGGAGTCCCTTCACGATATCTGGATATTGGAGCGACACGGATAGCAGTACCGTTAATTTGTACTACCAGATCAATAACGGGACTCCTGTTCAATTTGCTTTAAATGCTCCTAATGCGGCAATAAAAGGAGACCCTGTAAATTACTCATTTGATATCCCGCCGAGTGCAATTTTAACAGACCCGCAACAAGTTTCTGTCTATACAGTTGATGATTCGAATAGAAAATCGAATGTTGAAAGTCTGACTGTTGATGTTACAGGCGAAAGAGTCATGGACATTTTTCCAGATCCTGCTTTGGCACAAGTGATTGCAACGAAGTTAAGCAAGACAGATAGTTACGCTTTCGTTTCCCAAACGGAATTAGATTCCATTAGAGAGATTCGGGGAGAAGGAGAAAATAAAGGCATTTTGGACCTGGCAGGCATGGAGCGCCTAACAAATTTAGAGATTTTATGGATGACAGCCAATCAAATCAACAATCTAAGTCCGTTGTCGAATCTGACAAAGCTAACGCAAATACGAGTAGGCAGCAATCAGATTAGTGATTTAAGTCCATTATCAAATATGACGCAATTAACTTATTTGGATGTAGGCGACAACCAAATCAGTGATATCAGTCCAATATCAAATCTGGTGCAATTAACGAATTTAAATATATCGAAAAACCACATCAGTGATATTAGTTCACTATCAGCGCTAACAAACTTAATAACATTTAATGCAGAGGATCAAGCCATTATCTTAACAGATGGAGTTGTTGGCGTTCCTGTTGATTTTACATTGGCGAATACCGACGGCTTGCCGCCGACTGTTGGGTTTGGAACGGCAACCGGAACTTATGGCAATAACAAATTGACGTGGAGTACAGCGGGAACGAACCAACTAACATGGGTGGCAACAACTTTAGCTGGCGGAACATTCAGTGGTATTGCGACGCAAACGGTAATGGGAACGTTAAGTTTTACGAATACAGCTCCCAATATTAGCTTTGAGAACATGAGTATTCCTACTCAACCTACGTTGGCAATGAGAGGCATGGATTGGGATATTCGTGTGAAGGATACTCGTGGGACAGGTTCTTCGTGGAGTGTCACAGCAACTTTAGCAACTGATTTTATCGGTAGTGAAGGATATCATTTAACTAATGCATTAAAGTATTTTGACGTAAATGGACTTGAAACGAATATGAGCCTAGGTACACCAGTTACTGTGTTCACATACACCACAGATAGCGCACAAGAAGTATCGCTAGACTGGAATAATGATAAAGGCATTCTATTAAAAGTCGATCCTTTCGTTTATGCGGGAGATTATTCAGCTACGATTAATTGGACTTTAATCGATGCCCCATAATGCAACCGAGCTAGTTTGAAGACGAAGCGATATCCGCACCAGTAAACGTAGTATTTTATTAACCTTAGCTTTGGGGAGCGGAACCCCGAAGCTTTTCTTGATGGTACCGGCCATTTTATTATAAAAAAATAATTTTTTGTTTTATTTTTCTTTAAGTCCCCCCGATATAATTCAAACTTAGGGAGGACTGTCAGATGATAAAGATTAAATCGAAAAGATTTTCTAAAGTACTAATGAACTACTATTTATTAATAGTCCCACTTTCGCTGGTACTACTATTCTTTGTATATTCATCGTTAAATGTTTTTTATTTCTCTGGATTTGACCATAATTCCGATACTGCAAAAATCCGTGAAGAATTAATTCGGGATCTGATGAAAGTTTCGGAAACAACGCCGGATAAGTTCACGGATCAAAACTATATAAGTCTTTTGGACCAAACATTGGAGAAAGCAAATCTTAAAGTTGCAATACTGCATGATACAACGGTTATTTATCTAACAAATCGATTTTTTACTAAAGTTCTATTATATCCAGAATCAATAGGAGATCATTTCTTATTTAAAACGGATTTTAGAGTATATGCTTATAAAGAAGTCGTTTTTCATTATAAGGATGGTACGCCTGGGTCTTTAATAATATTTAATAATCAAAATTTAAATCTCTTTATGCAGCTCATGTTAAGATACGATCCATCCATTCTGCTTTCTTTATTTGTTTTTGTCTTGCTTTTACACGGGATCTTATCCGTGATTATCTCAAAACAAACCATTAAACCATTGGTCTCATTGACTGTTGCTACGCAACGAATTTCAAAAGGTGATTTGAACTTTCAGATACTGAGTTCAGGTAATGGAGAAATTTCAGAATTAGCATCTGCATTTGATAAAATGCGCAGGAAGCTTAAACGCAGTGTGGAATTGCAGATGGAACAAGAAGAGATGCGAAAGTGGTCGCTTGCAAGTTTTACTCATGATTTTGCTACACCGCTTATGTCGGCAAAAGGTTACGTACAAGGTTTATTGGATGGAGTTGCAAATACCCCTGAGAAACAAAGAGCATATCTAAACACAATTAGTATAAAAATAGACGAGACAGAAAGCTTGTATAAATCTTTCCTTCTTTTCTACAAATTAAATACGCATCAAATGAAAATGAATTCAACTAAAATTAACATTTTCACGTTACTTCAAGATTATGTAAATACAAGCAGCCCTCAACTTCAACTGCATGGCGGGTCGATAAAACTTGAGGAATCACCCGAGATGTCTCCTTTTATCTATGCCGATGAAGAGCACCTAAGACGGATATTGAGAAACATCTTAGAAAATTCAATGAAATATTGTAATAATCCTCTACTGATTTCTATCAGGCTTACAGAGAGCAATCATGAAACTAGAATAGAAATGACCGATAACGGCCCGGGTATAAAGGATGAGGAAATTCCTTATGTCTTTGATCGTTTTTATCGCGCTAAACATAATAAAACAGTTAAAGGAAGTGGACTAGGACTAGCAATCGCCTATCATGCAATTAAAGAGATGGGTGGCAATATCGGAGTTGAAAGCGGAAGATCGAATGGGTTTCGGATTTGGTTTACGTTACCTCAAAACCCATATCGAAATATCGATTAAAGTATTCTTTTAAATGACCAGGGGATCTCCATAAAGCCCTCTGGTCATTCGAACTTTTCGAGATATAGATAGAACCATTTTCAGAATTTGGTTTTAAGTTTTTGGATAGTGAGAAGACTAAGCATAAATGTGATTTTATCAGGGATTTTTATAGAGAGGTTTGAAATCAAGTGATGATTATTAAGTCAAATAAAATAATTCGAGTATTATTAAATTACTTTCTCGTTATTATTCCATTAACTTTGTTTTTTTTGTATGTTTTATATGCGACATTGAATATTTATTTATTTTCGAATATAAATCATACAAACAATCAATCACTTGATGATAAACAATTAATTGACAGCTTGTTGGAAGTAGCTAAGAATAACCCAAGTGAGTTTTTTGATCATGATTATTTAGTTCAATTAGATGAATCCTTAAAGGAAGCTAATCTTCACGTTGGAATTTCACACGGATCAACAATCGTTTATTTAACAAGTAATCTTTATAAAGATGTTTCTAAAAACATCCTATTTTATCCAGGTTCACTTGGTGATAATCATGTTATTAAATCCAATTATCGTACATACACGATGAAATCATATCCATTCCAATTTGATGATGGAAGTGAAGGAACTATTTTTGTTATAAATAATCATACTTTTATAATGAAACTATTACTTAGATATGATCCTGCGCTTATCCTTTATATTTTTATTGCGATCATGATATTAAATGGAGTACTTTCAATTATCATTTCAAGAAAAGTGATCCGACCATTAAAAACTTTAACGGATGCAACGATTAGAGTTACAAATGGAGATTTGGATTTTAGTATGAAGACTTCTGGAAAAGGAGAAATTTCAGTTTTAGCAAACGCATTTGATGATTTGCGAAAAAGGCTTAAGGAAAGCATGCGAAAACAATTGGAAATGGAAGAAGTCCGTAAATGGTCATTAGCAAGTTTTACGCATGATTTCGCTAATCCGCTTATGGCTGCTAAAGGTTATATTCAAGGCTTATTAGAAGGTGTCGCAAACACTCCGGAAAAACAAAAAGCATATTTGGACACAATAAAAGTAAAGATTGACGAAACAGAAAGACTATATCGATCATTTGTGTTATTCTACAAACTCAATTTACATCAAATGACATTTAAAATGAATCGAATCCATATCATATCGTATTTACATGAGTTTATTCAAAACTATGATACCCAGCTTCAATTACATAACGGCAAGATTGAATTGGATGTACAAGCCATTGCAAATCCTTTTGTATATGCAGATGAGGAACACCTGAAAAGAGTATTAAACAACATTTTGGAAAACTCAATCAAGTATTGCAGTAACCCAATTAAGATTCAGATTAACCTTTCAGAGAATGAAAATAAAATAAAAATCCTAATAACGGACAATGGCCCAGGTGTAAAAGATGATGAAATCCCTTATCTATTCGATCGCTTCTTTAGAGCTAAACATAATAAAACGGTTAAAGGAAGCGGCCTAGGTCTATCCATTGCTTCATATACAATTAAGGAAATGGGCGGAGAATGCGGAATTATCAGCGGAAGAAAAAATGGATTTAGTATTTGGTTTACTTTATCACAGGAAAAAATTGAATCCAATGAGGAGTAACAATATATGTCGCAAATTCTTATCATTGAAGATGATGAGTCCATTGCCTCTCTTGTTAGAGACTATCTAGAGATTAATGGATTTTCAGTTATTGTTGCGCATGATGGTAAGGAAGGGTTAAAAGTAATCAATGAACGTTCAATCGATTTACTGATTCTTGACTTGACCTTGCCGGGTATCGACGGGTTTGAGATTTGTAAAGAAATTCGTCCTTTCTACGATATTCCGATCATCATTATTTCTGCTAAAGAAGGTGAATATGACAAGGTAAGAGCATTAGGACTAGGCGCGACAGATTATTTAGTAAAACCTTTTAATCCAGGTGAATTAATTGCTCGAGTTAAGGCACAGCTATCGAATTATGCTCGTTTAAAAGCAAACATAAATGGATCAATAAAGACTAAAGAAGTGAGCATTCGTGATCTTAAGGTTTTACCTGATGCCAAAATAGTTTATTTAAATGGCAAAGAAGTAAAGGTAACAGCAAAAGAGTTCGAAATTTTACTACTTCTTATACAGCACCCGAATCAAGTTTTTTCAAAAGAACAGATCCTCCAACATGTTTGGGGATATGATACATTTTCAGATCCTAATACGATTCCTGTCCATATCAAAAAATTACGCGAAAAATTGGAGAAGTACTCGCCTGGTGATGAATATATTCAAACGAAATGGGGATTAGGCTATCGGTTGATAACCTAGAATCAAGTTTAGAGACTCCATTACAGGAAACGGCCATGCTCATGTCATCATGAGCATGGCCGTTTTGTTTTTGATGCTGCTTAGTCGCGATTGGTTGCGCAGTTCATGTGGACGCCGTCCGTCTTGAAAGGAGAAGGCTCCGTCAAGCTGTTGAGCGAGACCGTTTCTTCCTTGTCCGGTTGGTCAAGCGGATAGATCCGTGCGGTATTGTCGTCCGCATCGACATGCTGGATGTAGATCGGTACCCCGTTGCAAGTCACTTCGACCATGGTCGAAGACTCTGCGATTTCTTGTGCGCGCTGCGCGTTCATCGTATACGGCCTCCTTGGCTGAAATGTCAGTTACATTGTTCGCGAAGGAGCGGGCGGCTATTCAAGCTTTGGCATTTTTGGAAAGAGAAAGCACGGAAGAACAGCATAACCCCTGCCAGGCAACCCGGCAGGGGTTCATTTTATCGATAAATATAAACCTTCTTGTTTACGTTATCCCAAGATACCGTAGCGCCGAGCTGCTCGGCGGTAGAACGGGCGGGCACATACGTATGGTCGTCGAATAGCTTGTAGTTGGAGACCGGACTCCCGTTTACATAAGGCGTCGAAGTTGCTTCATCCCAGTGCACCGGAACGCCAAGCGCATCGCCGACTTGGCGCAGCGGCATGTAGGCGCTGCCGTCGACGATCCGGCCGTAAGCGGCCAGTTGATCGTTGACGACGATTTTGATCGTATCCTCGGGACTTAGCGGCTTCGGCTTCGGGGGAACGGCGTAGCGGTCATAGAACGCCTTTTCCATGGCATTCAAGTCGACGACGTTGCCGCCGATGCCGTTGACAGTCCCGTTATCCGAATACTGGAATACAGCCCATTCGTCCCATGTATCGTTATCCATCGGCTTATTGACTCCATAGTGGGCAATCCATAGCGGCCATTGGCCGAGCGGCTGGCCCAAGAAGCTCTTGGCAAAATAGGCTCCGCTATAGATCATCGTCGGATGGCCGGTCAGCCGTTCGACTTCGTTCAACCAATCCACGCACCACTGCGTCAGCTGGTCGGACGGTACTTCAGCGGCGTCGCCCTCCACATCGAGCACATAGGGGAAAGTGGCTTTAAACCCTTTGATCGTATTGGCAAAATGGGCGGCTTCCGCCTTCGCGTCATTGTTCTCCGGATGCGCATAATGGTAAAACCCGGTTTTGATGCCCGCGGCGGTCGCGCCGTTCACGTTGGTTGCGAATTTATTGTCTACAAATGTGGTACCTTCGGAAGCTTTTATAAACGTTGCAAGAACCCCGTCAGCCCTCACCTTCGGCCAGTCGATGACACCCTGATGGTGCGATACGTCGATGGCTTTCACGTTACTTGAACTCATTGGCTGCATCACACACACTCCATTCTATTCATGTCATATTACTAGTCTATGAAAAAAAGGGAAGATGTGTGTACCGAACCCGATGCCCAATGTTACCCCCGCAGGAATAAAGCCCCGATCAGCAGCGCGCCGATGATGCCCCATACGGCGTTCAAGTTGAGATAGTAGACCATGATGAAGAAACCGACAGCCAGCAGAAACGGGATAAACGTAATAAAGCCCGGGGAGGTTTTCATCGCATATTTGGCAAAATCATAAGCCAGCATCGCCATCATCACGAAGATCACGGGCTGGATGCCGCGAATCATTCCTTTGATAATGCTGTTATTTTGCAGCTTCGCCATGACTCCGACCAACACGATCATCAAGAGCGCGGTCGGCAGCACGACAGCGGCCAGCGCGACGGCCGCTCCGAACCAGCCGGCTACTTTGAACCCGATATATGCGGCGAGCTTCGTCGCAATCGGTCCTGGCAACGAGTTGCCGAATGCAAGCGCATGCCCGAAATCCTCCGTCGTCATCCAGCGCATCCGGTTTACCACTTCATTTTCGTACAGCGGAATGATGGACGGTCCGCCTCCGTAGCCCAGCATCGTCGCCCTGCCGAACGAAATAAATAATTTCCATAGCTCAGTCCACATGGCCGCTCATCCTTTTCTCAATGATTCACTGCCTAATTATAAACATCCGCAGGGCTGGGATACAATGTTAATTGCGCTGTACGGATAACTGATTGACTTGGTAAGATGAAAAGGAGTGCCAAGTTACCGGTGGGAAAGCCTGCATGAACGATAAGGAGTGAATGTAAACATGCGCATGCGCAACATGGAGGAGATGCTCGGCGCGCTGCTTCCTTGGGCAGAAAGAAACAGCATGATACGCGCCGTGCTGATGACCAGCTCCCGCACGAATCCCGAAGCTACGGTCGATCTGCTATCGGACTATGACATCGAGCTTGTCGTTACGGATGTCGCTCCGTTTCGCGGCAGCGACGCGTGGATCACGCAGTTCGGCACGATCATGACGGAGTACAGGGAGGACGAGGAGGATTCGATTACGAGGCTCGTTCTGTTTGAGGATGGCGTCAGGATTGATTTTGCCGTTTATCTCGTCAAGCAATTGCAAGCGGTCATCGAGCTGCCGCTGCTGCCGGAGGAGCTGGATATCGGCTACCGCGTGCTGTTGGACAAAGACGGCATCACGTCCGGCTTGAAGCAGCCAAGGCACAATGGGTTTGTGACCGAGAAGCCGTCCCGGGAAGCCTATAACACGGCGGTGAAGGAGTTTTGGTGGGATATCACGTATGTGGCGAAGAGTTTGTGGCGGGACGAGCTTTATTTTGCCAAGTACATGCTGGATAGCGTCATCCGGTTTCAAATGTTCATGCCGATCATCGAATGGCACATTGGCGCGAACAACAATTGGACCGTCAATCCGGGCAAAAACGGCAGATGGTTCAAACGCTACTTGGATGATCAGACGTGGGCTGAGCTGGAGCAGACCTATGCGGGGGCTGATCTTGAAGAGAATTGGCAGGCGATGTACGCGATGACAGCTTTGTTCCGGAAGCTGGCGGTCGACGTAGGCGGGAAGCTGGGCTTCGATTACCCGCATGCGCTTGACCAACGGGTCACTTCCTATATGCGGAAAATTCAGCGGCTGCCGAAGGATGCGGAGCAGTTTTAGATTGCTTAGCCCCATAGTCCATGTGATTGTATAGGCACATTACGCTCGTCATAAAATGGTCAATCCCTTCACCGTCGGCTGGATAATTGTGGTATCGTGGACATATCAATGATCGATAGGAGTGAGGTCGCGATGGAACACTTTCTATTCACGCAGCTCAAATTCGTCAGGAGCCAAACGCTAAAGCTCATGGACGGCATTACGGAGGAGACGGCGGACCGGATTCCGGACGGCTTCCGCAATTCGATCCGCTGGCAGCTCGGGCATATTTACGTGGTGCTGGAACGGTTCGCTTTCCAGTACATCGGGCTGCCGCTGAATCGGCCGGATGGATTCAAGGAGCTATTCGAATTCGGCAGCTCACCGCTGAATTGGCCGGAAGGTGCGGCGGTGCCCACGCTTGAGGAGCTTAAGGGACTTCTTGCGAGCCAATTGGGGCGCATTGAAGAAGCGCTGACGGTCCGGCTGCGCGAAAAGGTTCCGCAGCCGTATACGACATCATCCGGCATTACGCTCGGCTCGCCGGAGGAGTTTCTCAGCATGAATTTGTATCATGAAGGGATGCATTTGAGCGTCATCAAGCTATATAAGGTGCTGCTTGCCCGGAGTTAGTTTCGGGTGGCACCAATCGAAGGGCAGTATCCCAGGTGTGGGATACTGCCCTTTTGTAATTTACGGGAAAGGCGGCGGTAAGAGGGTCACCAGTTACCTCTCTTTGGCGGGAAACCGGCAAAATAACGTAAAGAGAGGTACCAGTTACCTCTCTTTGGCGGGAAACCGGCAAAATAGGGCCAAGAGAGGTACCAGATACCTCTCTTTAGCGGGAAACCGGCAAAATAGGGCCAAGAGAGGTACCAGTTACCTCTCTTTGGCGGGAAACTGGCAAAATAACGCAAAGAGAGGTACCAGGTACCTCTCTTTGGCGGGAAACCGGCAAAATAGGGCCAAGAGAGGAACCAGTTACCTCTCATTGGTGGAAAACCGGCAAAATAACGCAAAGAGAGGTACCAGTTACCTCTCTTTGGCGGGAAACCGGCAAAATAGGGCCAAGAGAGGCACCAGATACCTCTCTTTGGCGGGAAACCGGCAAAATAACGCAAAGAGAGGAACCAGATGCCTCGCCTCTCTTAAAGTACCGGTGGTGCTGCGAGTCGGCTCTTCCGACGCTCAGCGTCATTTCTCCCTCAAATCGCTACTTGTCGACGGAGCTCGCGAGGTGATCGGCTTCGGGCTGAACAGCCTGCATTATTCGCTTAACGATACGAATGAGGTCCATCTGCAGGAGGCGAAAAGGAAGCTCGAGGAGCTGACGCCTAACGTCAAGGCGATTGTCGGAGACGAGATCAAGCTGCTGCTTGCCAACGAAGAGGCGGCGATCGGAGTCGTCTGGTCGGGCGACGCTTCGGAGATTATCGGCGAGAACGACAAGCTGACCTACGTCGTGCCGGAGGAAGGCTCGAACCTATGGTTCGATAACATGGTCATTCCGAAGACGGCGAAAAATATCGAGGGCGCGCATCAGTTCATCAATTTCATGCTGGATCCCGAGCATGCCGCGCAGAACGCCGAATATGTCGGCTATTCCACGCCGAACGAGAAAGCGATGGAGCTGCTGCCGGAGGAAATTTCATCGGATGAACGGTTCTACCCGAATCCGGAGCTGACCGCAAAGCTTGAGGTATACCGGAACTTGGGCAAAAAGATGCTTTCGCACTACAACGAGCTGTTCTTGGAGTTTAAAATGCACCGGAAGTAGGTCGATGAGTCCGTTCGCTGCTTGCAGCGAGCGGGCTTTTTTCATCTGTGTACATGGATTTGGAAATTGTTGTTGACAGGTTAAGCAGTGCAGTGATACTATCTTCTCCCTGTCGCTTTTTCAAAAATCTTCAATATATCGGAGGTATCAAAACGTGATAACCGTAGAAGGGATCAGCAAAACCTTCCTGGTCGCCAAAAGGCAATCGGGTCTTGGCCATGCGCTCAAATCGCTGTTCCACCGGGAGTATACGGCGGTCGAAGCGCTGCAGAACGTATCGTTCCACATTGCGCCGGGTGAAATTGTCGGCTACATCGGGCCTAACGGCGCCGGGAAGTCCACCACGATCAAAATCATGAGCGGCATTCTGGTGCCTGACCGCGGTTCCTGCGTCATCAAAGGCTTCACTCCCTGGGAGGACCGGGTCAAGTACGTGAAGCATATCGGCGTTGTCTTCGGCCAGCGCTCGCAGCTGTGGTGGGATGTGCCGGTCGCCGATTCATTCGAGCTGCTGCGCGACATCTACAATGTCCCGCAGGCGGAATACAAGAACACGATGGCGCTGCTCACCGAAACGCTCGACCTCGGCAATCTGCTGCAAACGCCGGTCCGCCAGCTCAGCTTGGGTCAGAGGATGCGCTGTGAGATCGCCGCTTCATTGCTGCATAGCCCAAGCATTCTGTTTCTGGATGAGCCGACAATTGGGCTCGACGCTGTCTCCAAAATCGCGGTGCGCCAGTTTATTAAGACGATTAACAAAGAAAAAGGCGTCACCGTCATCCTGACGACGCACGATATGAACGATATCGAGGCGCTCGCGAGCCGCATTTTGCTGATAGGCAAAGGCAATCTGCTCTATGACGGCAACGTCCAGGGCCTCCGCAGCCGGTTCGGCACGAAGCGAACGATCACTGCCGACTATCACGAGAACAACCGTCCGATCGACATTCCGGGCGCGTCGCTTCTGTCGTGGACGCCGGAGCGGGCCATCCTCAGCGTCGATACGGAGCAGGTGATGATCTCGGAAGCAATCGCGAAGTTGTCGGCACAGGTCGAGCTGCTTGACGTGGCCATCGACACCCAGCCGATCGAGGACATCATCGTGCAAATGTATAAGGAGTATCAGCTATGATGAGGGCCTATTTGTCCGTCTTCAAGCTGAGAATCTACACCGGGCTGCAGTATCGGGCAGCCGCGCTGGCCGGAATCGGCACGCAGTTTTTTTTCGGCTCGATGTTCATTATGATTTTCGTGGCGTTTTACGCCCATTCCACCGAAGTGCCTCCTATGACACTGTCCCAAGTGATCACCTACACCTGGCTGAAGCAGGCGTTTCTTGCGCTGGTTATGCTTTGGTTGAGAGACAATGAGCTGTTCCAGCTCATTACAAGCGGCAACATTGCCTACGAGATGTGCAGGCCTAGCGGCATCTACGGCTTCTGGTATGCCAAGCTGCTCGCACAGCGGTTGTCGAGCGCGCTGCTCAGGTGTTTTCCGATTTTGATCGTGACCGTTTTCTTGCCTGAACCTTACCGCCTTGAGCTTCCTCCCGATTTGCTTACGTTTCTACTGTTTCTCGCCGTACTTATCGCAGGCTTCTTGATGGTCGTTGCGCTTTCGATGCTGATTTACATATCGGTGTTCGTCACGATGTCGCCTGGCGGCTCGCTTCTGATGTTCAGCATATTCGGAGAGTTTCTGGCCGGAATGGTCATACCTGTTCCGCTGATGCCAGGATGGATGCAGGACATCGTGTACTTGCTGCCGTTTCATTGGACCGCCGATTTTCCGTTCCGCGTCTTTACGGGCGATATTTCGAAGCTGGGCGCCTTGAAGGGACTGGCGGCGCAATTGGCTTGGCTGGCCGCGTTGGCGGCATTCGGGCACTATACCATGAACCGGGCGCTGCGGCGCGTTGTGGTGCAAGGAGGTTAAGGGGTTTATGCGGCTTTATTTCAAATATATGAAAATGATCATGAAATCGCAGATGCAATACCGCGCTTCATTCCTGCTGCTGGCATTGGGGCAATGCTTAACGCCGTTTACGACGTTTGCCGGGCTGTACTTCATGTTTGAACGGTTCGGGCAGCTGCGGGGATGGAGCTTCTATGAGGTGGCGCTTTGCTTTGCAGTGACGCAGTTGGCGTTCTCTTGCGCCGAGGTGTTCGGACGCGGGTTTGATGTGTTCTCTAGCCTTGTGATAAGCGGGGACTTCGACCGTTTGCTCGTTCGTCCGCGCAGCACCGTCGTGCAAGTTTTCGGCTCGAGGTTCGAGTTCGCCCGGCTCGGCCGGCTGCTGCTAAGCGCCGCCATGCTGGTATGGGCTGCTTCTAACATTGAGGTCGATTGGACGCTGCTCAAAATGATGACGCTCGTGCTGATGGTAGTGAGCGGGATCGTTATTTTTCTGGCAATCTTCATTCTCGCCGCGTCAGTCAGCTTTTGGACGGTGCAGGGGCTGGAAATCGCGAATATTTTCACGGACGGCGGGCGGGAGATGACTTCGTATCCGCTCAATATCTATCAAAAGTGGGTGAAGCGCGTGTTCACCTTCGTCATTCCGTTCGCTTGCTTTAACTACTTGCCGCTGCTTTATATTTTGGAGCGGGATGGGGGCGGAGGGCATCCAATGTATGCTTTGATTCCGCTTGCCGGCTTCCTGTTCCTTGTGCCCTGCCTGCTCGTCTGGCGCGTCGGCGTCCGGCATTACCGGTCGACCGGGTCTTAGGGGGAGTTCAAGATGAGGGAACTGTTGCCGTATGTTGAGAGCACGAAAACGTGCTCTCAGCGGCGTTTCCCCCCTCACGAGAGTTATCCTATACTATGACGCAACGTCGTACGCAAACTAGTCCATCAAATAAACGGCATCGCCGACTCGTACGTCCCCCGTTTGCCTGACTGAAGCATAAACGCCGAAGTTCAGCTGAAGCCGTTCGTTCACAGTCCTCAAAAGCGAGGGGTCGCGTTCAAGCGAAGCCGGATCTACAGTAATAAGAGAGCACCGCTCACAACATTCATCGACCTGCAGCCGCGCGCTGCCTATAGTCAGCTGCTTGCCAAGCCATCCATTTTCATCGGAGGCTCCGTCTTCCAGCGTGATCAGCATATTCGCCCGGAACCGCAGCGGGTCAAGCGGCTTGCCCCACATCGCTTCGAGCTTGCGAAGCGACGAATCGGTGATGATGAGGACGCTGGCTGTATCAACGGCAAGCAGATCAAGCGACTGCGGCGTATGCGCAAGCAAAGTCAGTTTCTGCCGGGAGTAAGGCTGGATTTCCTGCAAAAGGGCATCGTCCCACTGCATGGCGCGTCCATCCGGCGCGGTGATGCGCAGCCCGGGAAAATGCGCGGACTCGCCAGGTTCTTCTACGCTTAAGGCCGCTTTGTAGCGCAGCATTGCAGGCGCGGTTCTGGCCGTGAAATAACGGTCCCAGCCTTCTTTCGTCTCATCGATAAAGGCGTGCGAGCGGTCGCCGTACAAGCCGTACGGCTCAATCCGGCTGCTTTGCAGCGCTTCGCCTCCGAACGATTTAACGGGATAGCGGTTCAACGCCGCAAGGGTGCCGATACGGGTTTGCATCACGGAAAATCCTCTTTTCTTCCAGTAAATTTGGTATGGCATAAGGTTGTCCATTTCTATCCATTATAGCCAGCGCTCGTCCATCTGTCACAAAACAACAAACGCCGGCTAGGCCGGCGCTTCGTATGGCGTCCAAATTAGGTTAGCGGCGAATCAATCAGCGTGGCAAAGTTGAACTGGTGCACATGCCCGTCGGCTAACGTTGTCGCGCCTTTGACAAAATGGACATGCTTCCCGTTGCCGACCTTAATGGCGGGTCCGGTCGTAATCTTCTTCAGCTGATGAAAGTGCCCGAAGAAATCGGTACGAGTGAGGTCGATTTCATGGACGTGGCTGCTACCTCTTTTGATCGCTGGCCCCGACACTCCCGCGAATCGATGGTTATGGCGGTCATCGCCTTCCTCGGCCAATTTGGTGCTGCCTTCAAATTCATGGTCATGCCGCTGCGCTCTCCGGCATTTCGTCACTTTGCTGAATGTGCGCTTTTTCATGTGCTGCCTGCCTCCCTTAGTAAGGTGACTTCTCCATATGCTATTGCGGCTGTATAAAGGATGTTCTGGGGCATTTGACAGGTAAGGCATTTGTACCTGCTGCGTTCAAGCTCCAATCTAGCATTGAAAAACAGATCGTCTTCGTGTTTAATAGGATATATAATTATTTTATTTACTGATTAATATTTTTATTAATTCAAAACGATATCCAAAGGAGAGGTTCACCCGCATGGCAAACGTCACCGTCATTAACACGGACCGCGTCACAGGCAGCATTAACCGCAATATTTACGGTCATTTCTCCGAGCATTTAGGCCGCTGTATTTATGAAGGCATCTGGGTTGGCGAGGATTCCGACATTCCCAATACGAAGGGGATCCGCAACGATGTTCTGGAAGCGCTTCGAAAGCTGAGCCTTCCCGTGCTGCGCTGGCCTGGCGGCTGTTTCGCCGATGAGTATCATTGGAGGGACGGCATTGGGCCGCGGGAAACGCGCAAGCGGATGATCAACACGCACTGGGGCGGCGTTGTCGAGAATAACCATTTTGGCACGCATGAGTTTCTGCTGCTTTGCGAGCTGCTTGGCTGCGAGCCTTACATTAACGGCAATGTGGGCAGCGGAACCGTTCAGGAAATGCAGGAGTGGGTGGAGTACATGACCTTCGACGGGGAATCGCCGATGGCGAATGAGCGTGCGGCCAATGGGCGCAAGGAGCCGTGGAAGGTGAGCTATTTTGGCGTAGGCAACGAGAACTGGGGCTGCGGCGGCAATATGCGGCCGGAATATTACGCGGACCTGTACAGACGCTATCAGACGTACGTGCGCAATTACGGCGGCAACCGGATCTTCCGCATCGCGTGCGGCGCGAGCGATTTCGATTACAACTGGACGGAAGTGCTGATGCGCGAAGCGGGACGCTATATGGACGGGCTGACGCTCCATTATTATACGATCACGCATAACTGGCAACATAAAGGCTCGGCAACGGAGTTCGAGACATCGGAGTGGTTCGAAACGCTTCGCAAATCGCTGGTCATGGACGAGCTGTTGAAGAAGCACAGCACGATTATGGACAAGTACGACCCGCAGAAGCGGATCAGCCTGATCGTGGACGAATGGGGCACTTGGCATGACGTCGAGCCGGGAACGAACCCCGGTTTCCTCTATCAGCAAAATACGATGCGCGACGCGTTAGTCGCCGCGGCCACGCTTCATATTTTCCATAAGCACTGCGACCGCGTGCGGATGGCGAACCTTGCCCAAACCGTCAACGTGCTGCAATCCGTCGTGCTGACCGAAGGCGCGCGGATGGCGCTCACGCCGACCTACCATGTCTTCGACATGTTTCAGGTTCACCACGATGCGGAGGCGCTGGACGTCAGCCACCAAGCGGATGACTACAGCGCAGGCGGCTCATCGATTCCGCAGACGAGCGTATCGGCTTCGCGCGGCAAGGACGGCCTGATCCATATCAGCATGTGCAATCTAAGCCATGACGAGCCGGCGGAACTGAAGTTCGAGCTGCGAGGGCTTGCGGGTCAGCCCGATAATGGCCTCAAGTTCAGCGGAACGCTGCTGCAAGGCGGTGCTTTGAACGCGCATAATTCGTTTGAACAGCCGGAACAGGTGTCACCGACGGAGCTGACGGCTATCGAACAAAACGCTGACGGGACGATCGCCGTGACGCTGCCGCCGGCATCGGTAGCCGTGCTGCGCGTAGGGTAGGGCGCCAATGCACGCTGAAATGACGAAGCGGGAAGGCTGCAAAGGGTGCAGCGCCTCCGTACACGCCGATGAAGAGCAGCTGCAGCGGATACTGGCCAAGCTCGCGCTGCATCCCGGCGACTGCGTCCCGGATGCGCAATATGCGGCCCGGCTCGACATATGCGGCGAATGCCCTTCGCTGCAATACGGCACAACCTGCGCGCACTGCGGCTGCTTCGTCCGGGTGCGGGCGAAGCTGGCTGCAAAGGAGTGCCCGCATCCGAAGGGATCGCGCTGGCAGTAGCAGCCGCTCCGCATAAGAAGACCCGAACCGGCAGAAAGCGCCGATTCGGGTCTTTTTTTTGTTTCAAATTAGGCCGATGATAAGCCCAGTCAGCACGAAAGTGACCAGGTGGTAGCCCGCGGTGATGAGAAACAGCAGCAGCGAGCGTCCCTCGAACAAGTAGTTCATGCCGATCTTGGCCGAAACCATAAGCCCGACAATGAGTCCGACCGTTAAACCTGCCGAGACGGTAGGATCTTCGCCTGTAATCGTGAGCACGAGCGCGAGCAGAAACGCGCCGATAATCGCCGTGAACGCCGTTAACGCATACGTGCCTGCATGGCCGCCGGATACGTCTTCTTTCTTTAGCCCGACCTGCTTCATCCACGCATTGCCGAAGAGAACCGGCGAGTACCATAGAAACCCAAGCACCATCGTAACGATTGTCGCGATCAGTACAGCTAGATAATTAACCTCCGCAAAATCAACCAAATGAACGCCCCCGCAACTAGATTCGTGTTTTTCATTGCCTTTATCTGGAGTCTATCATATGCTAAAATCTACCGCCAGTAATTACGATGGAAACGAATCCAATAGTTGGAGGGACGACATGAACATTACGTCAGCTTCTATAAAAGGGGTCGGCACATGGAACGAGGATGCCATCATCCTCAACGATGCCCTGCAGCTTTACGGCGTCATCGACGGCGCAACCTCGCTCGTGCCATACAGCGGACCAAGCGGAGAGTCGGGAGGCTATTTGGCCGCTCAGCTTGTGGCCAGCACGTGCAATGAAGCCGCTTCGGCGGACAGCTTGATGGATCTGCTCGTCAGCGCCAACGACTCGCTCCGTGCCGCGATGGTGCAAGCGGGCATCTCGCCGCAGCGAAAGGAAGAGCTGTGGACCGCTTGCGTCGCCTTGGTGCGGGTATCACCCAAATGGATCGAGTTTGCGCAAGCCGGCGACTGCATGCTCGCCGTCTATTACGCGGACAGGTCGATCCGCATTGTCACGAACGATCAGCTGGCGCATGTGGACGACCGTACGAAAGCGGTATGGGCCGAAGGCATTGCCGCCGGACTAACGAGCAGGGCGGAGCTGTTCGAATATAGCATGCCGACCATAAGGAAAGGCCGGCAACTGGCCAATACCGATGACGGTTACGGCGTCATAAACGGCGATCCGGCGTTTCCCGACCACGCGGAATTCGGCCGGATCAGCCGGACGAACGTGAAGGCGCTGCTGCTCTTCACCGATGGGCTCTACATGCCGAAGCTTCCGGGCGAGCCGGACAAGGACAGTGCCGGCGAGATTGCGGGACTCGTCCGCGAGAAGGGGCTGCCGCGCTATATCGAGTGGCTCACGGAACTGGAGGAATCCGACCCGGACTGCACGCGATATCCGCGCGTGAAGAAATCCGACGATAAAACCGCGCTTTGGATCGAGCTGTAACCCCTCGAAGCCAAAGCTAAAATTCAGAACCCGTGCTCCGCAGCGTACCGCCCCCAATGAGGCCGTCTGCCGTCCGCGTCGCTAAAGCCGTATTCTTCCGCCAAGTCCCAGGAGGTCAGCGCTTGGCCGCTTCGCTGCAGCGCGTTCGGATCGGCGGCGAGCGCCGCGGCAGCCTGGCCGACATAAGCAGGCGTTTCCGACTGCAGGAAATGCGGGTCCTGCGCCGCCGCGTCCCGCCAGTTCGCTTCCGTCACGCCGAAATGGTCCAGCATCGCTTCGGAACGAAGGAAGCCCGGCGTTAAGGCAACCGCTGCCACGCCATGCGGCCGCAGATCCGCTGCCATGGCCTGCGCGAGATGAATGACGGAAATCTTGGCCAAGCTGTAATAGAGGTTGCCTCGGTAGCGGTAGTCGTTGCCGTCGGTGATTTCAATGATTAAACCGGAGCCGCGGGCGATCATGAGCGGCGCCGCATAATAGCTGGCTAGCATATGCGTATGGACGCCGCGCTTCTGAATGAGCAGTCCGTCGTGAAGCGAATGCTCCCAGAACGGTTCGTTCCAAACGGTGAGCGGATCGCCGCCCCAGATGTCGTTCACTTGAATATCGAGCCGCCCCTGCTGTTCTTCGGCCACTCGGTCGTACAGCGCTCGGACGTCGCTTTCCACCGTAAAGTCGGTGCGAACGGCGATGCCTTTGCCGCCGGCTGCCGAGACGAGCTCCGCCGTTTCGTCGATCGTTTCGCTGCGGCCCATATCCGACAAGCTCCCCAGGACGCTGCGGCCGGTGACATAGACGGTTGCGCCGGCACGGCCGAGCGCGACGGCGATGCCGCGGCCGGCGCCGCGCGTCGCCCCGGCGACTACGGCCACTTTTCCTTCAAGCGGTTTCATAGCTTTCATCTACTCCTTTTTTGTTCGCTACGAACAGTCTACCCTGTATTGACTGACAACCCCGGTCAGCTAAGCAGAAAATTTCATTTTCATTCCTAATCCGGAGGTCGCTTCCTTTATGCTGTGGTTGATCCTGCTTATTCTCGCAATCGCGGGGTTTCAAGGGCTGTCTATGCTCGTGTCCCATAATCAATTAAAACGGTTTGATGAGGCAATCATTTCAGCGGTTCAAGGTCAAGAGAACGATACGCTGACTGCCATTGCGAAGGTGTTATCCAAAATCGGGTCTTCCTCGATTTTCATTCCGGCCGTGCTCGTCATTGCCATTATTTTGTTCATCGTGCTGAAGCACCGTAAAGAGCTTGTCTTGCTGCTGGGAGGCTTGCTCGGTTCGACGCTGCTCAACAGCTTGCTTAAGTCGATCTATCATCGAGCTCGTCCGGACATTCACCGGATCGTGGAGCAGCAAGGGTTCAGCTATCCGAGCGGTCATTCGATGTCGTCCTTTACGTTTTATTTTCTTATTACATACCTGCTCTGGCGGCACATTCCCAGAAGAAGCTGGCGTATTGCGCTGCTGTTGTTCAGCGCTGCGATGATTATCGGCATCGGCCTCAGCCGCATCTATCTCGGCGTTCATTATCCGTCGGATATACTAGCCGGCTACTGGGTAAGCGCGTGCTGGGTGGCGCTGTGCATCCGGTTATTCCGGAGCTGGGCGCGCACCGGGAAATAACGCGCATTCGTTAACATTTGGATGATTGTCAGCCTCTGGAGTCTCGTATACTATTAGAAGGTAATGATTCTATTTTTTGAGAGATGAAAGAGAGGGTTCACATGAAACGTTGGTTAAGCGCGATTCTTGCCGTGCTGGTCGTATTTGCGGCATTGGCGGGCACGGCTTCAGCAGCAACCGCAAGTCAGACGATTAAAGTCAAACTAAATGGAGAGTGGGTTATTTTTCCTACACCGCCCGTTCTTCTGAATGGCAAAACTTACGTGGAATTCCGTACGCTTTTCACAAAGCTCGGTTATTCCATCGATTATAACGCTTCGACGAAGCTGATCAAGGCGAAATCGCCTGCACGCAGCATCGAAATGAAGCCAAGCGGCACTACGGCGCTCGTTGACGGGCAGAAGGTGCCTGTAAACGGCGAAATGAAGCTGCTGAACGGCCGCACGATGGTCGGCGTTCGCTTCATCGCTACGCTGTCCGACAAGATTGTCAGCTGGGATGGCGTGAAGAAAATCGTCACGATCGTGGACAAAGGGCCAACGGCTCAGCAGAAAGCCGAATTGTTCGGCGTGCTGGACAAGCTGACGGCAGCGGAGGATGCGCAAGATCTGAACGCGTACATGGCGCAGTTCCATTCCATGTCGCCGATTCGCGAGATGGTACAAAGCGGTTTGGAAGAATTGTTCTCGAAAGTACAAACGAAGACGACGTTCAGCGAAAAATCGATCCAATCTTTTTCTTCGACGGAAGCGGTTATTTACACCGTTGAACAATCCGTTAAAGTAAATGAAGAAGGCAAAAACGGCTTCTTCGCGGATGTCGAGAATGAAATGCTGTATACGATGCACAAAGAAAACGGCAAATGGGTCATTTACGACGTGGAAATGCTATCGAACAGCGTCCTGGACGTTGACGGTTTGTGGAAGCAGGAACTAGCGGCGCCGGATGCAGCGGCTAAAGCGGAAATCGAGGCTCTGATTCAAGCCAATGCCAACGCTGTAAACGCAAAAGATATCAACGCGTACAAAGCGACGCTCGTTCCGGGGTCTGAAGGCTTCAATGAAGATGTTGCCCAAATCGAAGAGTTGTTTGCGGACACAGAAGTTACGCTAACCATGAAAGTGGACCGCAGCGCGATCGTTGAGCTTGAAGGCGACAAGGCTGCATTGCTTGCGCAGCACACGATCGAAGTGACTTTCGACGGCGAAGTGATGCCGGTCACATCGATCAATCTGTACAACCTGCAAAAGGTTGAAGGCAAATGGCTGCTTTTGCCGGGCTCGGCTGAACTGTACAACGACTTAGAAGAATAGTTGATTAGGGGCTGTCCCTTGAAGCCAATGGCTTAGGGACAGCCCTTTTTTTCATTTATCGTTCTACTTGTCCAACTCCAATGGCAAAAAGGCATATTCGCCGTGCTTCACAATCTCGAGCTGCCGCACCCGAAGCGGCTGCCTGAAGATCGGCCCGTCAATGACGGTCGTATGGAACTCTCCGCCTTCCCCGCATGGGTCGATGCCTCGCGCGATAAGCTCACTTATGAATTCATGGGTCAACGTTCGCCCCAAATCGTTCTCCCTCATCCCGAGCGATAAATTAACCGTTACGACGACCGATACGAAACCAAGGTCAATGAACGCTTCGACAGCCTCGCGATGGTCCATTTCCCACAGAGGCATCCCCAGCATCAGCCCGGCCTTTCTCGAAACCTCGTCCTGCCAGCAGCCATAAGGCGTCCGTTCGATATCGCCCGTTACCAGCGCTTCCGCTCCTTGCCCTTTGGCCTGCTCCAGAAGGCTCAGAAACTGCGCTTCATAGTCCGACCAGCTTGCTGCCGCCATATAGACAGGCAGTCCGATGGCATCGGCCTGGGCGCGAATGAGCTCCGTCGGCATACCGTGGGAACGGGAACGCTGCCCTTCCTCCTCCAGCATGACGATCAGTCCGAGCGCTCTTCCGTCCTTCATGGCTTTATACAGGGCAAGAGCGCTGTCTTTGCCTCCGCTGAACGAGGCGACAAAATCGCGCCCTCTAGCGCCGTTTCTCCAGTCGATTGCCGTTTCCATACCGAATCCCCTCTCAAAAGACGAATGATTGTATTATACATGGCATAAGGCACGCTATAATAGCAGCATAAGGAAAAATTGGGCAAGGAGTCGATAAGGGATGAGAATCGTCATTGCGCCGGATTCATTTAAAGGCTCCGCAACGGCGCGGGAGCTCTGCGCGGCCATTGCGCGCGGCATCCGTTCCGTGATGCCTGCGGCGGAGCTGCTTGAATTGCCGCTGGCGGACGGCGGGGAAGGCATTATGGATAACCTCGTGCATGCAACGAAGGGCAAGCGTGTCGAGGCACAGGCAACCGACCCCCTCGGTCGAGCGTTGACCGCAGCGTACGGCGTGCTCGGCGACGGCGAGACCGTCGTCATCGAAATGGCGCAGGCTTCCGGCCTTCCGCTGTTGAAGCCGGAGGAGCGGCATCCGATGCTGACGTCGAGCCGCGGCACGGGCGAGCTGATGAAGCATGCGCTGGATCACGGCTACCGCAAGTATATAATCGGTCTTGGCGGCAGCGCGACGAACGACGGCGGCTCCGGCATGCTGCGCGCGCTCGGCTTGCGGCTGCTGGACAAGCAGGGTCAGCCGCTCCCTGAGGGCGGCGGTGCTTTGGCCATGCTGGCGGAATTAGACGCCGCCGGACTGGACCCGCGGTTGTCGGCGTCGCAAATCACGATCGCCAGCGACGTGACGAATCCGCTGTGCGGGCCGCTAGGCGCCTCGGCCGTCTTCGGCCCGCAGAAAGGGGCGACGCCGGACATGGTCGCCAAGCTTGATGAAGGACTGCGGACCTACGGCGAGCTGATTCGCGCCGTACGCGGCATTGACGTGCTGACGGTGCCTGGCGGCGGCGCGGCGGGCGGGATGGGCGCCGGCCTGCTCGGCTTTATGAACGCGGCAATGAAGCCCGGCATCGACGTCGTCATGGAAGCGCTCGGCTTCGCCGCGGCTGCCAAGGAAGCCGATTACATCATTACCGGCGAAGGCAAGCTGGATGAGCAGACGCTGTCGGGCAAGGTTGCCGCTGGGGTCTGCCGGACTGCCGAGCCGTTCGGCGTCCCTGTCATCATTCTCTGCGGGATGCGGGCGCTGCCTGCGGAAGAATTGGCAAGGCTAGGCAAGGCAAGCGCGTTCTCGATCGTGCCAGGGCCTTGCAGCCTAGAGGAAGCGATGGCGAAGACGCTCGATTGGACGGAGGCCTGCACCGCCCAGCTTTTCCGGCTGCTGCAACATTCATGCTAAATCCTTTTCTTTTTCACATGGCGTTCACAATGGACTGTTAGACTAAGGGCAGTTCAGGTGAATCATGACAAAGCAAGGGGGTAAGGACGCATGAAGCCGTGGTCCGAGTTCGAAGAAGCGATCAAGCCGCATCTCCGGCATGTGCGGACATACTGCAATTATTTGACCGCATCCAAATGGGAGTCGGAGGATCTGCTTCAGGAGACGCTGCTTCGGACATTTAAGCATTACCGGGACAACGGCATTCTTAACCATCCCCGTTCGCTGATGTACAAGATCGCGCGCAATATCCAGATCGACGCTCACCGCAGGCGCCGCGCCGCCACCGTGCCGATCGACGAGGCGCTCCAGCTCCCTCATTACGACGCGAATTACGCGAATGTTCGGGGGATGCTGGAGTGGATGGCGGAACATCTGTCCCCGCGCGAGACGGAAATGCTGCTGCTGGCTGAGGTGTTCGACTATTCGTATCAAGATATCGCCGATGCGCTGCAATGCACCGTACCCGCCGTGAAAATGGTGCTGCACCGTTCCAAATCGACGCTCCGCAAGCGCGGGCGCCAGCCCGAGACCGGCGTTTCTCGAAGCCGTATGGGCAAAAGGAGAAACGCCGCGCCGCTTCCCTTTACCGTAGACCGCTGGACGACGGCGCTGATGACCGGCGAGCTGTAGATCCTTCGAATTATTTTCGTGCCCGGGTAGACGAAAGAGCAGGAGTCTGTCACATGTGGTGACGATCCTGCTCTTTTTTTAGGTCCACTTGGCTGCCCAGAGCTTCATTTCGTGCAATATTTGATGTAGATCGGTGCCCTTAGGGGTCAACGAGTATTCGACGGTGACGGGGACGGTCGGATAAACATGTCGCTCGAGCACCCCTTGGGTCTCAAGGTGGCGAAGCGTACTGGTAAGCGCCCGCGGGCTGACGGAAGGGATCAGGCGCTGGAGCTCGCCGAAGCGGCGCTTCTCGCAGAAGAGCTCGCGAAGCACGAGAAAGGCCCATTTTCCGCCGATGACATCTAGCGTTTTTTCAATATTGCATTCGATAAAAGCCGGTTCTTTCGGCACATAATTGTTAGCGGACATCAGAACCACCCTCCAGTGTCTAGTAGTTACGATAAGTATAGTAGATATATTAAGTATAATATAATGATGTTTATTTCACTACTTTAAATTTGATAATAATGTCGTTAGAATAGGGTTTATGTCGGCCAAGGCAGCAAGAGGCAACAGCATTCATCCCATAGGAGGTATGGAACATGAACTATAGAAAACTAGGCGGAAGCGGACTGAAGGTCAGCGAAATCAGCTTGGGCAGCTGGCTTACATACGGCGGCTACGTAGAGCGCGAAAATGCCGTAAAGGCGATCGAGAAGGCGTATGAGCTCGGCGTCAACTTCTTCGACACGGCGAACGTTTACGAGCGCGGCGCGGCGGAAATTCTGCTCGGCGAAACCATCAAACAATTCCCGCGCGAATCCTACGTGCTGGCGACCAAAGCGTTCTGGCCGATGGGCGATGGCCCGAATGACCGCGGTTTGTCCCGCAAGCATGTGATGGAGCAAGCGAATGCGAGCTTGAAGCGTCTGGGCTTGGAATACGTCGATATTTTCTACTGCCACCGCTACGACCAAGAGACGCCGCTGCATGAAACGCTGCGCGCCATCGATGACTTGATCCGCTCCGGCAAAGTGCTGTATGCGGGCGTCAGCGAGTGGACGGCTTCGCAAATGGCCGACGCGCTCGGCACGGCGGATCGCTATCTGCTCGACCGCATCGTAGTCAGCCAGCCGGAGTACAACATGTTCAACCGCTATATCGAGAAGGAAGTCATTCCTTACGGCGAGAAGAACGGCATCTCGCAAGTCGTGTTCTGCCCGCTTGCTCAAGGCTTGCTGACAGGCAAGTACACGTCGGTGGCGAACCTGCCGGAAGGCAGCCGCGCGACGAAGCTGGACTGGATGCGTAACGGCATTACGGAAGAGAAGCTCGCGAAGGTGCGCGCGCTGTCCGACATCGCAGCCGAGTTGGAAATCACGATGGCTCAGCTGTCGCTGGCGTGGATTCTTCGCCAGCCGAACGTGGCCAGCGCCATCGTCGGCGCAAGCCGTCCGGAGCAGGTCGTCGAGAATGTCGGCGCTTCCGGCGTCAAGCTGTCCGAGGAAGTCGTGGCACGCATCGAGACGATTTTGGCATAATAGGAATGGGGAGTCGGATCGGCCTTTGGCCGGTCCGGCTTTTTTTGGTTAGACAAGGCCGCGCTTCTATGATGGGATTCGAATTATGTATAATTTTTAGCATAATTAACAAAATTTTATAATTAATTGGTAGACACTTCCAAGATAATGTGATACTTTATTCGTAGCCATTTTTATCCAAGGCTGGGGATGAAAAGGGCTCCAACCAGAGTAATAATTTCATAGAGAGTGGGAGTTAAACCATGAAGAAGAAAGCAAAATTCACCGTTTTATCTTTAGCATTGGCTACGAGTTTGACGGTTCCAGCAATAGTCGGTGCATCTGGGGAGGTACCTACAACTAACTCGCAAATGGTAAATCAGACTAACGATCGCATTGGTATTACTCCCTTTGTAATAGGGAACCAATGGTCTGGTAATACTAGCGGTGCCAAAATCACTAGCACTTCTTTTGTAGTACCGGGTGGTTACGGGCATGTAAAGTTGTACTTTAATAATAAAGGTACAAGCGATGCCATTATTTCAGTGACTCACGTTGACACCAACAAAGTGTATTTTACACAAACGGTAAAGCCGGGAACATCTTTTACATGGAGAAGCCTTACCGCTTATCCGCAAGGTATGCGAGCTGGCAGCTATATTGTTTCCTATCGCTCTTCCTCTGCTAATGTAAACGTGGATTACGCTGGATTTGCATCTGATAATGAAGATGAAGTGAACGGATGAAATCCCTTAAAAACGGGACGCCCTGGATATAAATAGCGTCTTCTCAATATTTAGCGAATAAGACCTCGGAGAAATCCCGAGGTCTTATTCGTTGTACGCCCAGCATGGTGGCGTGCCTAGAGGTACGCATTTTCTAGCCGGTGAAAGTCGCATGTTGAAAGTCGGAAAAACCGACTCTCGTGGGCGAAATGATGGAGAAATGAGGTTGAGAGTCGGAAAAACCGACGCTCGATGCTGGAACTAACAAATCTGCCCTCCATTCGCATGCTGAAAGTCGGAAAAATCGACTCTCGAAGACGAAATGGCGGGGAAATGGGGCTGAGAGTCGGAAAAACCGACGCTCGATGCTGGAACTAACAAATCTGCCCTCCATTCGCATACTAAAAGTCGGAAAAACTGACTCTCGAAGGTGAAATGGCGGGAAAATGGGGTTGAGGAGTCGGAAAAACCGAAGCTTGTGGCGCTGGACAAGGTGGATGCGGAACTGGGGCGGATATGCTGCTATTGAGCGAGAAAAAGAGCGATTAGTTGGTCGATTGCGAATAGGCTGCTATCGAAGGCTGGAATCAGCGGCAAGCTTGATGTTTAGGTTTGGCTTGATAGCGCCGACGCTAACGAATTCAGGAGTGCTTATTTGCCGGGAAGTCACCATGCAGACGAAGCTAACGAACTCCAGAAACGTTATTTAAGCTCTATTTGGCTCGGCAGGCTGGTTTTTGCTCAAATAAGGCTTTTGGAATTCGTTAGCGTTAAAATACCGCATTTTTATCACGATTAAGCGTTATTGGATTCGTTAGCTGCGAGACGGAGCAGGGCGGATGCAGTGGCGAAATTATGTCACCTAAACAAAAGGAGAGCGGAAATATCCGCTCTCCTTTTCGTTAACCGCACATATGATTAACCGCCCAAATGTTTAGCCGTATGAGCTTACCGCCGCGCGCCGCTGCCGCTGATGAAATCCAAAATAGAGCGGAGCGACTGAGGCGCAACGCGGTCGAGCAGATCGCCTTCTTTTTGCAGACGCTCGTCGATGTTCAACAGATGGTAGTCGGTGATGGCGACGTTCCGGCGAACCTCATCCCAATGGAGCGGCGTCGAGACGCTGGCGGCACGGCGAGCGCGGGGGGAGTAGGGGGCGATGATCGTTTTGCCCTGGTAGTGCTGCAAATAGTCGATGTAAATCAGGTCGCCGCGGTTCTTCTTCAGACGCTCGATCGTGAACAATCGCGGATGCTTATCCGCCAGAAACGCGCCGACAAATTCGCCGATACGGCGCAGCTCGTCGAAGGTCAGATCCTTGACCAGCGGCACGATGATCTGCACGCCCGTAGCGCCGGATGTCTTGGGCACCGAGTTGATGCCCAAAGACCGCAGCAAATCGCCGACCAGAAGCGCGGCCTCCATGATCCGGGGTTCCTCCTCGAGCGTCGGGTCGAGATCAAGCACCCACTCCGTCGGATGCTCGGGATCGCTGACCCGGTCGAACGAAGCGTGGTATTCGAGACAAGCCAGATTGCCGAGCCATAGCAGGACGGGCAGCGACGCCAGCTTGACGTAGGAGATGCTGTCGCGGGTCACGGTTTCGACGAACGGCGGAGCGGGAGAAGGGCAGTTCTTCTGATAAAAGGACTTGCCGTCCACCCCGTCCGGAAACCGGATCGTCGTTAGCAGCCGGTCTTGACAATGTTTCAGCAGCCATGGCGAAAGCACGGCCAGACGCTCCAAAAACATCGCTTTCGTAATGCCCATCTCCGGCCACAGCAGCTTGTTGGGATTGCTCACCGTCAGCTCCTGGCCGTCGATGACAATCGTTCCTTTCACGGCCCGGCTCATGACAGCGGCTCCTTCGGCAGGAAGGTAACGAGCTTCGGATGGCGAAGCTGCCCGGCGGAGGTCAGCTCCAGGCCCGTGACCCGGCATTTAAACGGCAGCGACAGCCACTGCACGTCCTCGCGCTTGAGATCGTCAGGCACCGCCGGAAACGGGCATGCCACGACCGCAAGATGCGAATGCTGCGGCTTGAACGTCGACGCCAATACACGGCGCAGCGCATCGTTCAAGCCAAGCGAAACGCTGCCCAGGTAGCCGCCTTCGTAGTCCATGATGAGGCTTGCAACGATGCCGTTTCGCCATTTCAGCCCGACAATGTCGACATCGAGCACGAGCGCGGTCTTCTTTTTGAGCCAATCGCGATGCTTCTTCCCTTCGCGGTAAGCGCTGTCCGCCCGCTTGCTGACGACGCCCTCCCAGTTATTCGCCTGCACCCAGTCCCACAGGGCGGCGCCATCCTGGAACGTATCGGTCACGAACAAACGCGGGTCTTGGGAAGGACACAGTTCCGTCAGCCGTCTGTATCGCTCCTCATATGGAAGGTGACGGAGATCGCCGCTCGCATCGGCAAGCAGATCAAACAGGACATAGACAAGTCCGCCTTTGGACGCCGGGGACTGGGACGGGGCGGAGGCGGAAGTTGCAGACGCCGTCCCTCCCAACGAGCGTTCACGCTTCAGCACCTGCTGAAAATTCGGCCGAACGCCGTCCCACCAGACGACCTCGCCGTCAAGCAAACAGAGGCCGAGCTCCCCGGCCTTTGACTCCAATAGGGCGGAAATTTCGGGATAGGTGCCGTTCTTCGGATACAGTTTGCGCGAGAACAGCTCCACCTGCCCGTAACCGTTCAGTCTGGCCAGGATGCGCACGCCGTCCCACTTCAGCTGATAAACCCACTCGCTGCCGATAGGAAGTTCGTCATCGGACAGCGGGGCCATCGGTTCAACGGGCAAGGGAAGCGGCTGCGCATCATGCCTCCGATGAGGCAAGTCCAACTCGGCAAGCGAGTCCTCGGACAACGGCTGCTCCATCATTTAAGACACCGTTTCCTTCTTCGATGTTTTGCGCGCGCGAGGCTTCTTCACTTTCGCCACGACCTCGCTGCCGCCATCGGCCGCTGCGGCTCCGGCTGCCGCCCCGGCACCCGCGTTTGCCAAGGCCGCAGCGGCGGCGCCGGTATCGAGCCCGCCCTTCGCGTCCGGCGGAAGCTTGACCGCCTCGAGGCTCGCCTGCAGCGCGGCCATCAGGTCAAGCACATTGGTGCGCTGCTGCTCCGGCGCAACGCGAACGTCCTCGCCGGCGATTTTGTGCTGGATCAGGTCCATCAGCTTCGCCCGGTAATCGTCGGTATATTTGGACGGCTCGAACGGAGTGGAGAGCTGCTCGATCAGCATGCGAGCCATCATGAGCTCCTTCTCGTTGACGTTAACGGATTCCGGCAGACCCGGTACTTGATCGACGGACCGAATCTCGTCCGGATAGAAGATCGTCTCCATCGCCAGGCAATCGTCTATGATCCGAATCGCGGCAAGCGAGCTCTTCGAGCGGATGGATACTTTGGCAATGCCGATCCGTCCCGATTGCCGCATCGCTTCCATCAGGAGGTTATAGGCGTTGCCGCCGGCCTGATCGGGCGAGAGGTAATAAGTTTTTTGAAAATAGATCGGATCGATCTCCTCAAGCGCGACGAAATCCAATATCGTAATCGTTTTGGTCGCCTCGCCGGTCAGCTGCTCCAGCTCGTCTTTCTCAAGCAGTACATAACGGCCTTTCTCGTATTCGTAGCCTTTGACGATCGCATCCCAATCGACCTCGACGTCGCAGGTCGGACATTTGCGGATGTAGGAAATGTTGCTGCCGCAATCCCGGTGGATCATTTTGAGCGAAATGTCTTTATCCTCCGTAGCCGAAAACATTTTGACCGGCACATGTACGAGACCGAAGCTGATGGCCCCTTTCCAAACCGTATGCATGCGTTTTCCCCCTTATATTGAAAATGGAACGTAGTCCTCTAACTTCAGTGTTCCCGTTATGCATGAAACTAAGCCGATTCGGGCATATTTTCGTGTAGCAAGAACCAACATCATCATCTGAAGGAGGCATATGGCATGACCGAAGCGGGCAACTCTCCGACTGGGAACAGCAACGATAAGCAGCATGAAGGCCGCGATGACTATTTTATGGACATCGACCGGATGGTGAATGAAGGGTTGGGAGGCGGACAGGTCACCCTGAACAACGGACTGATCGCCGAGTCGACCACGGACACCATGGAGCAAGAAATGAGGGACTGACAAGATGGATACAAAACGCGCGGTGCAGATTTACAGCTCGGAAGAAACGATCACGGTACATATGGGCGGACAGTCCGTATGGATCGAAAATGTGGACGAAGTAAACGGCATGGCTACGGTGCAGGTGGGTTCCGACCCGCACAATACGCAAACCGTACCGGTCGACCGTTTGGAGGAAGAAGGCGGCGAATAGTCGCAGGCGGGATAGGAGCTAAGCCCTCGGACACCTGAATTTGTGTTCGGGGGCTTTTTACGGCCAGCTGGGCTGCATATAGAAACAATCGATATTTGACGATTCAGAGACATAAACGAATATAAACCACGTAAGGCCATGCTTATAATTGGAATTCAGCCCGAAATGGGGTATAATGGATAAATAAGCGTGAATTTTGCGTTTCTTTATTTGAGGGGGGAAAAGATATGGTGGGCAAACAGCATGATAAGCTCAGCAAGCTCGGGCTGCTGACGCGGATTATCGTCCTTACGATCGGCGCGGCGCTCGTCGCCGTCGCCTTGGAAATTTTTCTCGTGCCGAACAAAATCATTGACGGCGGCATTGTCGGTATTTCGATTATCGTTTCGCATTTATCCAGCTTGCCGCTCGGTATTTTCTTGTTCTTATTCAACCTTCCGTTTCTGATCATCGGTTACAAGCAAATCGGCAAAACCTTTGCCTTCTCTACCCTGTACGCGGTAGTGATTATGTCCATCGGCACGACGCTGCTGCACCCGGTCAAGGCTCTCACCTACAGCCCGTTTCTGGCACCGGTATTCGGGGGCGTCATTCTCGGGATCGGAGTAGGTCTCGTTATCCGTTCGGGCGGTTCGCTCGACGGCACGGAAATTATCGCGATTCTGTTCACGAAGAAAACTCCGTTCTCCGTCGGCGAGATCGTGATGTTCTTCAATCTCTTCATTCTGGCCAGCGCGGGCTTCGTCTTCTCGTGGGACAGCGCGATGTACTCCTTGATCGCCTACTATATCGCCTTCAAGGTGATCGACGTGACGCTGGAAGGTCTGGACCAGTCGAAATCGGTGTGGATCATCAGCAAGGAGGCCAAGGAAATCGGCGATGCGATTATGAGCCGGCTTGGAAGGGGCGTCACGTATTTGCATGGCGAAGGGGCATTCTCCGGCGGATCTAAGCGGGTCATCTTCTGCGTGATCACGCGTCTGGAGGAAGCGAAGATGAAGTCGATCGTCCAGGAGGTCGATCCGACGGCGTTCCTCGCGGTAGGCAACATTCACGACGTCAAAGGCGGCCGCTTCAAGAAGCGTGCCATTCACTAGCGGCCAGCCAGACAAGGGCTGCCCGATGGAACGGCAACGACAGGCAAGGCTGTGCGTCAAAAAGCGCAGCCTTGCCTGCTTTTGTTGCGGCTCTTCGTGCTGACCGATATAATAGTCTCAACAATGAAGCGTTGATCAACGCTATAAAAAAAGCGGTTATCAACGATTCAATGAAGCGATGATCATCGCTGCAACGAAGCGGTAAATCTCCGGCTGCGCCCGGCGGCCGTGAAACGGGAGGCGGGAAAGCTGGACGAGTTTGCGCGAATTCGCTATTGGAACGAGGGCCGGCAGAGCCAGCTGCTGCTGGAGCGCCAAGGCGTCGTGCTCGGCATCGGCGATGATGCGGCCGTCGTCGGGATGCCGCCGGATAAAGACGCCGGCAGGCTGGAGTGGCTGCTGGCGGTCGACACGATGGTGGAGACCGTCCATTTCAACGATGCGACGATGGAGCCGGAGGACATCGGCTGGAAGGCGCTTGCCGCGAACATCAGCGATATCGCGGCCATGGGCGGGGTGCCGCGGCATGCGCTGGTGTCCGTCAGCGTGCCGAAGGCGTGGGAGCCGGCAAGGGTGCGCCGGCTCTATGATGGGTTGTACGCGTGCGCCGAGCGTTACGGCGTCGCGGTGATTGGCGGCGATACGACGAGTTCGCCGCTGCATTTGGTTTTGGCCGTGACGGTGACGGGTACCGTCGAGGCCGGCAAGGCGGTCCGCCGGGCAGGGGCTGTGCCCGGCGACGCCGTGTTTGCGACCGGAGCGGCGGGGATGGCCGCGGCCGGTCTGCATGCGCTGCTCGCCGCAGCCGCCGGCGGTTCCGGCGGGCTTGCGGCGCTTGGCGGCGGCACGGGCGCGACGCCGCCGTTATGGCCGCCTCCGGCGGCCAAAGGCGGCATGGCCGCGCTGGTGCAGGCGCACCGCCGGCCGGCGCCTTCGGTGCGCGCGGCGCGGATGCTTGCCGCGCGCGGCACCGTTACGTCGCTGAACGACGTCAGCGACGGGCTCGCCAGCGAAGCCTGGGAAATCGCCGAGGCTTCGGGCGTGACGATCGCGCTGCGCGAGTCGGACTTGCCGCGAAGCGGCAGCATGACCGCTTACGCGCATGACTGCGGCGTGGATCCGCTGGAGTGGATCCTCTACGGCGGCGAAGACTACGTGCTGCTCGGCACGATGGCGGCCGCCGATGCGCAGGCGGCCAAGGCCGAGCTGGCCGAAGCCGGCCTGCCGATGTACATCATCGGAGAGGTGGAGGCAGTCGGCCCGGGCGTGGATTTGATCCGCGACCTGGATCACGTGCAAGCTGGCGGAAGACGAGGAGCAGGCTATTCGCCGGTGCGGGAGAAAGTCGCCAAGCGCGGCTACAATCATTTCGGAGGTTAGGAGCGGCTTGGTTATGAACGAAAGCTACGAATGGACCTGGACGGCGGAGAGCGAAGCCGATACCGTACGCTTGGCGGAAAAGCTGGCCGAGCTGGCGGTACCGGGAACGGTGCTGGCGCTGGACGGCGATTTAGGCGCGGGCAAGACGCGATTCTCGAAAGCCTTTGCAGCGGCGATCGGCGTTCGAGGCGTCGTGAACAGTCCGACGTTTACGATCATTAAAGAATATCAAGGCACGGAGCTGCCGCTCTATCATATGGACGTTTACCGGCTTTCCGAGCAAGAGGCGGACGAGCTCGGTCTGGACGATTATTTCTTCGGCGAAGGCGTCACCATCGTCGAATGGGCCAGCTTAATCGAGGCGCTGCTGCCGCCGGATCGGCTTCAGCTGTACATCGCCCATCTGGGCGGGGAAGAGCGGCGCATCACGATAACGGGGATCGGCATGCCGTATGCGGCTTGGTGCCGGCAACTACAGGCAAGAGATGGGAGCAAGTAAGAGATGAGTGAAATGATTACGCGGGCGCCGGACAGCAAGGAGGACTTGCTCGTGCTAGCGCTGGATACGTCGACCGCTTCGCTCGCGGCGGCGCTCGTGCGCGGCGATGAGGTGCTGCGCGACATTCAATCGCTGGCGGAACGGAACCATTCCGTTCATACGGTATCGGTCGTAAAGTCGCTGCTGACGGAATGCGGGATTCAACCGGAGGAACTGGCCGGCATTGCGATCGGCCAAGGGCCGGGCTCTTATACCGGCATGCGAATTGCGGTTGCGGTCGGCAAAACATTAGCCTGGGTCTGGCAGAAACCGCTCGTCGGCGTTTCGAGCCTAGAAGCGCTCGGCTATGGGGCTTGGCAGTCGGCGAAGAACCGCGTCACGGTCCGTCCGGTATGGATCGTGCCGATCATGGATGCCCGGCGCGGCCAGGTGTATACGTCCTCATTCGAGGCCGCTGGTTCTACGCAGGGATCGTGGAAGCGCTTGGCCAAAGACGGCATCCGCATGATGAACGATTGGGCAGACAAGCTGGCTGCGGACGCATGCTCGCTGGAGGCTGCTTCGAAGCCAGCTGCGATCTGGGTGGTCGGCGAGCTCCAGCTGCATCAAGCGGAGGTTGACAGGCTGCGGAGCCTGTCTCCGGACATCGAGGTGCTCGGCATCCCATATGTTCTGGAAGGGCGGTCGGTAGCCGCGCTCGGCCTGGCGCGGCTTGCTGCCGGGGAATCCGATGAAGCGCATACGTTTATCCCGAATTATACGCAGCTGACCGAGGCGGAAGTGAAGCTGCAGGAGCGTACAGCCTCACTGCGTCAGGGCCCGGGTTCGGCCACGGAAGGAGCGGGTACGCGTGACGGTCATTGATGTGAACCGGCTCGTTTTCCGGCAGATGACAATGGCTGACGTGAAGACGATCGTGGCGATTGAGCTCGAAAGCTTTACTTCCCCATGGTCGGAGGAAGCGTTCGTCAATGAGCTGACCAACAATCATTTTGCCCGCTATATGGTCATGGATTATGAAGGAGAAGTGATCGGCTACGGCGGCATGTGGACGATCATGGACGAAGCGCACGTGACGAACGTGGCGGTTCGCGAGCCGTACCGCGGCCACGGGTTGGGCGAGATGCTGATGGTGGAGCTGATGCGCACGGCCGTGCTGTTCGGCGCGAAGCGGATGACGCTGGAGGTACGGGTGACCAACGCCATCGCGCAGGGGTTGTACCGAAAGCTGGGCTTCGAGCCGTCCGGCATCCGGCCTGGCTATTATTCAGATAATAAGGAGGACGCGCTCATCATGTGGGCGGAATTGCCGTCCTACGACGAAGTGGAGCACCTGTATGATGACGACGACAAATGAACTGATTCTTGCCGTGGAAACGAGCTGCGACGAAACGGCGGTCGCGATCGTGCGCGGCGGCAAGGAGATTATTTCGAATATCGTGTCGAGCCAAATCGACACCCATCAGCGCTTTGGCGGCGTGGTGCCGGAAATCGCCTCGCGCAAGCACGTGGAATCGATAACGCTCATCATGGAGCAGGCGCTGAGGGAAGCCGGGGCGACGTTCCGCGACCTGTCCTCCGTTGCGGTTACGCAAGGGCCAGGACTCGTTGGCGCGCTGCTGGTCGGGATTGTAGCCGCGAAGAGCTTGGCAATGGCGCTTGATCTGCCGCTGATCGGCACGCATCATATCGCCGGCCATATCTATGCGAACCAGCTGGTGCACGAGATGGAATATCCGTGCCTGGCGCTCGTTGCGTCAGGCGGGCATACCGAGCTAGTCGTGCTGGAGAGCGAAGGGGTGTTCCGCATTATCGGACGCACCCGCGATGACGCCGTCGGCGAGGCGTACGACAAAGTGGCGCGGACGCTCAATTTCCCGTATCCGGGCGGGCCGTACATCGACCGGCTTGCTCAGCAGTCGGAGGAAGAATTTCAGCTGCCGCGCGCATGGCTGGAGCCGGACTCCTACGACTTCAGCTTCAGCGGTTTGAAATCGGCTGTCCTAGCGGCTATCAATTCAGCCAAAATGAAAGGCGAGCCGCTGCGCGAGGCCGCTCTAGCCCGCGGCTTTCAATCCTCCGTCATCGACGTGCTCGTGACCAAGTCGCTGCGAGCTGTCCGCGAGGTCGGCGCCAAGCAGCTGCTGCTGTGCGGCGGCGTGGCCGCCAACGGCGGGCTGCGCGCGGCATTGACCGAGCGCTGCAAGGAAGAAGGGATCACGCTGCTGATTCCGCCGATGAAGCTGTGCACGGACAACGCCGCGATGATCGGCGCCGCCGCGCATTTGAAGTGGATGCGCGGCGAGTTTACGCCGCTGGACATGAAGGCCGAGCCGGGTCTGTCGCTCGAAGAATGGTCGGTGCGGAGTTAGGCTCCCCCGGCCTAAAACTCTCTTATTTAGGGGACTATATAACTTGAAATCCAAAAATTTGTTTCTAGCAAGCACCTTAAGCGTCTTGTTTATCTTCGTCTTTATTTGCGCAATGATTGGCGGACCGGATGAATTCAGTGAAGGCGAGCGGCGGCTTGTGTATGCATTCGAGTGGATCACGACGTACATTGTCCCATGGGGCATCCTCTTGCTGCTGTACAAGATTTACAAGAAATAAAAAAATTTATTGATGTACGATGAAGATTAGTCGGTTAGGTCGTAGATGACGTCGAAAAAAGAACCTTCTTGCCCACGATCAAAGTGGAACGGAAGGTTCTATTTTTATTCGAGATGGGTACCGGCTAGGACTCGCATACATAAAAATCGACATATGAAGCCGTCAAAAAATGATTCGTACTTTTAGCCTGTTAGATGACTAAAGTAATGAACGCGGGTTTTTGGGCGAAAATCCGCTTTTGCGTAGTTGGTTAGTGAAATCGTTCTACAACCGGATGATATAAGGTAATTTTACCCATTGTTTCCGATCGATACGCCATAATTCAACAAAATGTCGTCCATTTGGACTACGATCGATTTATGTCTAAAAGCATGTCAAAATTATACGGAAAATTGAGGATAAAGCAGGATTTTAGGTAGAACTTGTCAGCCGTATGATGAAATCAATCGAATCGGCGAACGGAAAATCCGCTGAATCTCGATAAAGGCAAAGCCGTCGAAAGCCGGTGACGCAAAGCTAAAGGGGCTTCGGACGCATACCTATGCGACCATGCCAGCCAGCTGCCGAAAGATGAAGGGGAGCTTCTTTAGGGAACCCTCCTTTCGGGCTAAAGGTGGGTTATTTGACATTTCCGGGAGGTGGTTGTGTCGAAATGAAGCTGTTGATCCAGGAGAGCGGCCAGTTAGTTGGTCATCGAATCGTGGAAGCGCATACATTTCTTAGGAGACTAAGAGGTCTTATGCTGACGGATTCGCTCGCGGAAGGAAACGGCCTGCATATTCGACCATGCCAAGGGGTGCATTCGTTTTTCATGAAGTATCCCATTGATGTTCTGCATCTTAGCGAAGACAACATCGTGATAGGCTTGGAGCAAGAATTGAGGCCGGGTAAAATCGGCGCAAACATTCGGGGCACCCATTCCGTTGTCGAGCTGCCTGCAGGAACGATTGCCAGCGCGGGAATATGTATCGGACAAACGGCCATGTTTACCCAATAAACCAAAACCACTTTAGGGGGAAATTTCAAATGATGAACAAACTTATCGGTCTGGTAAAAGAAGAGCAAGGTCAAGGCATGACGGAGTACGGCTTGGTGCTTGGCCTGATCGCGGTAGCGGTCGTAACGATTTTGGTTGCTCTTCGCGGCAAGATCGTTGCTCTGTTCGAAAATGCGGAAACAGCAGTCGATACCGGTGTTGATGGATTGACAGAAACGCCATAAGCGGCTGAGTTTGCTCTAGGGCCATACGTTGATCTGATTCAACGTATGGTCTTTTTCATACGCGCATGAAACGGAGGAACCGTCCGTGATGGTCAATGCAGTACTGCTCGCGGTCCTAACCATTTGCCTGGTGACCGATCTGAAGAACAGGAAGATTTATAACAAGGTCCTATTCCCTGCGCTGATTCTTGCAGTGATCCTGCACCTTTACTTTGACGGGTTGGCAGGGCTTCGGCATTCCCTACTAGGTTTTACCCTCGGGCTCGGAATTCTAATCATCCCTTATTTTTTAGGAGGAATGGGGGCCGGGGACGTCAAGCTGCTTGCCGTCATCGGCGCGCTTAAAGGCGCGGCGTTCGTTGCTGCCACATCCATCTACATGGCGCTTTTCGGTGGGGTTATGGCACTGGCTATCGTTCTCTTTAAGAAAGGACTTCGGGAGCGCCTGCAATTCGTATGGTATGTGCTCATATGCTTAAAACTTCGAGTTAAGCCCCAGATTCGAGGCTATTGGACGGAAGGAGCGTATCCCTATGGCGTTGCCATTGCAGGGGGGACCGCGGTTTGCTTGGGTCTGAAAGGATGGGGACTGGGATGATCAAAGAACAGAAGGGGCAATCGATGGTGGAATTCGCCTTGCTCCTTCCCTTGGTACTGTTGCTCATTTGCGGCATCGTCGACATCGGCCGCCTCATGTTTGCCTATGCCAGCTTGAATATGACGGCGCAGGAAGCGGTGCGGCTGGGCGGGTTGGGAAGCAGCGATGCGGAAATCGAGACCTATGCGAAGGATCATTTGATCATCGGTAATCCGGATGACCTAGAGGTGACCATCTCGCCGAATGAATCCGCAAGAAAATCCGGCGATAACGTGAAGGTGGCACTCTCTTACGAGCTTCCGATGATCACGCCGATCATCAAGGGAATCATGCCGACCCCGATTCTTTCAGTGAACTCGACCATACGGGTGGAATAGGAAGTGGTCATGATAATCGCGCTTTTGAAAAAGCTAATGCGGGAACAGCGGGGCAGCACGGTTGTGCTGATCGGATTCGGACTGACGATGCTGCTTACCGTTACCGGGCTGGTTGTCGACGGCAGCACGCTGTACGCCGAGAAGAGCCAGCTGCAGAAGGCTGCGAATGCAGCTGCGCTATCGGGGGCGCAAGAACTGACGGCCGGGCAAACCAATGTCGAGGCCATAGTGAATGATATTTTGCTTCAGAATGATGAGCAAGGCAGTCTAGCTGGAACGGATGTATTGCTGAAGTCGAGCGTTCAAGTCAATCTGCAGAGGGAAGTTCCGCTGAGTTTCGGTAAACTGCTCGGCAAGAAGAGCGTCCTCGTGAGCGCGAAGGCTAAAGCGCAGATCATGCCGATGACGGCCGCCGCGGGAGCGGCTCCGCTTGGGATCGACGAGTCGATCCAGCTGGAATTCTATAAGCCCTATAAGCTTAAAGTGGACAGCTCAGGCGTAGAAACCGGATATTTTGGCATATTGGCGCTTGGCGGCACAGGCGCAAGTACCTATGAGAACAACCTTAAGTACGGTTACCAGGATAATATTGAGATCGGCGATATTATCGAAACGCAAACCGGTAACGTTGCGGGAAAAACGAGGGAGGGCGTACAGCTTCGAATAGATTCCGATCCGTATACTCCCGGAGATTACTCGCACCGCGACTCTCCCCGGATCATCCTCATTCCCGTTTATAAGCCCTATGAGCATGACTCCAATCAACTAAAATCCATCAAAGTAACGGGCTTCGCCTACTTCTACATTTCCGAACCGATGTCCAGCAACGATACATCGATTACCGGCATGTTCATCGAACGGACCGGCACGGGCTATGCCGCACCGGGTGCGGTAACCAAAGGCGCTTATGTCATTAAGCTCGTGAAATAACTCCATACTTTTTGCTTGAGGACAGGTGACACCAGATGAGATCAAAGCTCGTACTAATCGCTGCCCTGCTGATGGGGATCGTGACGACGGTGCTGTTCTTCAATTACATGAAGCAGTACAAGGAAGTGCCCGCCGCGAAGGAGAGCCTCGTAAGAGTCGTTGCGGTTAAGCAGGACATTAAGAAGAACACGAAGCTGACCGCAGGCATGCTGCAAATCGTTCAAGTACCGGCATCTGCCGTTCATGCCAAGACGCTTCGCAATCAGGCGGATGCCGAAGGCAAAATATCGGCCTCCGATCTCGCCGCAGGCGAGATGCTGCTGGCCAACCACCTAAAGGATCAAGAGGAAGAGGCGCAATTCGTCAGCAAAAAGGTGAGGGACGGATACCGCGCCGTCTCAATCGGGGTCAACATCGTTCAGTCGGTGTCGAACCTGATCGAACCGGGCGATTACGTCGACGTCGTCTATACGAGAGTGGACGAAACGAAGCTGGATGCAACGAATAAGGACAAACCGAAGCCCTACATTTCAACCGTTCTGCTCGAGAATGCTCATGTTCTTGCGATCGGCAGAAGAATGGTCGAAGCCGCTGCGGATACCCCTTATGCGGAATATGCGCAGGTGACGTTGGAATTAAAGCCCGAAGACGGCGTGAAGGTCATTAACGCCGACGAAAATCCGGACTGGACCGTCAGCTTGATGCTGAACAGCCGGATCGTCAAGGATCAGACGAGCACGGAGAAGAAATAGGCAATAGGCACGGGAGGAACAAGCGATGAACCAAGAAGATACGGGCAGTGTCTTGCAGCCGGGCGCCAAGCGGGGCGAAATGATCGCGGTTTGCAGCGGGAAAGGCGGTATCGGGAGAACCGTCCTGGCCGCCAATCTTGCGGTTGCGTTAACCAAGAAGAACATTCAGATCGGGCTGCTCGACGGAAACTTTCAGTTCGGAGATATTGCGCTTTCGCTGGACCTTCATCCGACTTGCACGATTAAGGACGTCGCCGAAGGGATCGCGGACATGGATCGCTACACCTTCGCCAATTACCTCATTCACCACAGCAGCGGGGTGAAGGTGCTGGCTGCGCCGGATAGGCCCGAATTCGCTGACTTGATTACCCCCGTTGTCATCGACCGCGCCGTTGATTTGCTGCTGGCGCAGCACGATTATCTCATCGTGGATACCGGGGTCGGACTGCAGGAGAAAACGATTCAATTCATTGAGAAGGCGGATCAGATTTTCCTGCTGACAACGCCGGAAATGGCTGCAATCAAGAGCACCAAGCTGATGCTTGAGACGCTTGAGCTGCTTGGCCACAGGGATAAAACGCAGCTTGTCATCAACCGTTCCACGATGGAAAGCGTCATTAAAGCTTCGGATGTGTCGGAAATACTGGGCTTTGAAACGCCCTTGTACATCCCGAGCGAGCCGCAGCTCGTTGCGCAGTCTTTGAATGTCGGTATTCCTTTTGTTGCGAACCACGCCAAGACGGACATTTCCAAGGCAGTGTTCAAGCTGGCGGAACAACTGGTCTCCCGCCGGGAAATTTCATTGTTTAAGCCAGCCAAACAAGGGTCCTTCTTCCAACAGTTATTCCATAAAACGCCGAAAACGACGACTTAGCTCTTCTGAGGAGGATGCACAACATGAGTCTTCTCGATAAAGTTCAAGCCAAAGCCGCGCTTCTGGGCGCAGACGCCGCGGCGGCCGACGAAACGGCTGCCGCCGCTGAATCGAGCAAGCCGGCGAAGAAGGATTTGCTGACAACCTTCCGCCAAGTCCGGGGAACGGACCCGCGCCCGAAGGAACAGGCGGGGCAAATCTCCAAGCATCAGGAGCTTAAGAACAAGCTGCACAAGCAGATTTTGCATGACTTGAAAGATGATGATGTCGATGCCATCCTGCCGAAGATCGATGCGATGGCCATTCAAATGATCTCCGAGGATGAAGGCTTTCGGGGAAAAGTAGACCGGAAGAAGGTGGTCGACGAAATCATCCATGACTTGACCGGCTTCGGTCCGATCAATCCGCTGCTGCTCGATCCCGAGGTCACGGAGGTCATGGTGAACGGCCCTAATCAGGTGTACGTGGAGCGAAACGGCAAAATCGAGCTCTCCTACGTGCAGTTTCGTGACGACGAGCACGTCATGCATATCATCGAGAAGATCGTCTCGCCTATCGGCCGCCGCGTGGATGAGAGCAGCCCGATGGTTGATGCCCGGCTTCCCGACGGCTCCCGCGTGAACGTCATCATTCCGCCTCTGGCACTAGTCGGGCCTACGATCACGATCCGAAAGTTTTCCAAAGATCCGTATACGATCGAGAATTTGATCAACTTCGGCACGGTCACGCGAGATATGGCGATTTTTCTCGATGCCTGCGTAAAGGCGAGGCTGAATATTTTCGTCAGCGGGGGCACGGGATCGGGGAAGACGACTACGCTGAACGTCCTGTCCTCGTTCATTCCGGCCGACGAGCGTATCGTGACGATAGAGGATGCGGCGGAGCTTCAGCTTAGCCAGGAGCACGTCGTGTCGCTGGAGTCTCGTCCGCCTAATATCGAGGGTAAAGGGGCGATTACGATTCGGGATCTCGTGCGCAACTCGCTGCGGATGCGTCCCGAGCGGATCGTGATTGGGGAGGTGCGCGGCGGCGAGGCGCTCGACATGCTGCAGGCCATGAATACCGGTCACGACGGCTCGCTTGCGACAGGCCACTCCAATAGTCCTAGGGATATGATCGCTAGACTTGAGACGCTTGTGCTCATGGGCGGAATCGAGCTGCCGGTCAAGGCGATCCGCGAGCAGATCGCGGGTGCGGTCGATCTCATTATCCAGCAATCCCGTCTCAAGGACGGCTCCCGTAAAATCACGAATATTACCGAGGTGCTCGGCATGGAAGGCGACATCATCGTCCTGCAGGATATTTTCACGTATAGACAGATCGGCGTGGATGCGAACGGCAAGATTATCGGCAAGCTGGTGCCGACCGGCGTACGTCCGAAGTTCTACGAAAGGCTGGAAACCTCGGGCATCCATATCCCGGCATCCGTGTTTATAGAAGAGGAGTGAAGTCATGCTTTGGATTCTCCTGGGCATGTTCGCGCTTAGCAGCTTTCTGTTTTTTTGCGCGCTGCTGCAGCAGCTGTTTATGTCCAACAGCCGCATGGACAAGCGGATGAAGCGCTTCTTGGAGCTGAACGACAAGAAGAAGCTGAGCCGGAAGAAGTTCAACCTTCTCGTCTCGCTGCAGCTGTACAAAACAACGGTGCGAGACCGCGTGTTAACGAAGCAGAAGGGCAAAAGACTGGAAACGATGCTGAATCTTGCAGGTGTTCCGCTCAAACCTGAAGAGTTTATTATTTTCCGATGGATGAGCACGGCGGTCGTCGGCGGGTTGTTTTATTTGCTGTTTGGCCAAGCGCTGTTTCTGTTAGTCGGCGCGTCTGCCGGCTTCATGCTGCCGCGTCTATGGATCGGGCGCAAGCGGAAAAAGCGGCTCGCCGAATTCAATGATGGTCTGCTCGATATGCTGACCACGGTAATCGGCTCTCTCCGCGCAGGCTTCAGCTTCTCGCAGGCATTAAAGACGGTCTGCGACGAGTCGGAAGGCGTCGTGCGGGACGAAACGGAGATTGTGCTGAAGGACATGCAGTACGGGACGAGCATGGAGGATGCGCTGAACGAATGGAAGGATCGGATTCCAAGCGAGGATTTGGATCTCATGATTCAGGCCATTCTCATTCAGCGCCAAATCGGCGGTAACCTGGCAGTCATTCTCGAAACGATCGTGCAGACCATCCGCGACCGCAGCCAAATTCAACGCCAGATCACGACTCTTACGGCACAAGGGCGGATGTCAGGGGTGGTCATCGGCTTGCTGCCGTTCGTCCTAGGACTCTTGTTGTACATGATCGAGCCTAGCTATATCGGTTCCTTATTTCATCACACCATCGGCATTGCGATGGTGTGCGCGGGGCTGATTTCCGGCAGCATCGGATTGTTTTTCATACGCAAAATTACGACGATCGAGGTGTAAGGAGTGCTATACGCGGCATTTTGCATGACGGTCACATTGACGATCTACGCCCTCTTCGTGCTTCGGGACGAAAGGAAGAAGCTGCTGAAGCGAAGGCTGTCGCACATCACCGGGCATGTGTCCGATGCTGGGACGGCGGTCATGCTTCCGGCTGAGAGAGAAGCCACCTTCCTGAGCCGTACGCTGCTGCCCGTGTGGAGAGAGCTTCGGCGCGGGTTCAGCCGGACGCTGGAAGAGCGCAAGTTAGCACGGCTTGAGCTGAGATTGCTGCAGGCCGGCAGACCGTTTGGCATGTCACCGGTCGATTACCGGATGCTGCAGCTTACGCTTATACTCGCGATGCCGGGGATCGCCGGTTTCTATGGATTTCTACTGAACATGAATAACGGCGTAATCATGCTCTTCGCATTTGCCGGCCTGCTCATCGCCATCGTGCTTCCGGACTACTATTTAAGCTTGAAGGCAAAGAGCCGCAGCAAATTCGCGCTCCGGGAGCTGCCGGATGTCTTAGACCTGTTGACCGTCAGCCTGGAAGCGGGCCTTGGCTTCGATGCGGCGCTGACGAAGCTGATTTCCAAGAAAAATGGAGTGCTGGCCGAGGAATTTAGGCACTGCCTGGAGGAAATCCGGCTCGGCCGGACAAGGCGCGAAGCGCTTTCGGGCGTGAAGGAGAGGCTCCTGTTAGACGAAATCAAAGTGCTGATCAGCAGCATTCTGCAAGCGGAGAAGCTGGGGATCGGGATGGTACAGGTACTCCGGATTCAGTCCCACGAGGTGCGCCAGCAACGCAAGCAGCGCGCGGAAGAGGAAGCGATGAAAGCGCCGATCAAAATGCTGTTTCCGCTTGTGCTGTTTATCTTCCCTAGCTTGTTTATCGTCCTTCTAGGCCCGGTCGCCATTCAATTTATCGAGACATTTTCTAAAAAATAGCCTGAAAGGAGGGAGGCCCATATGCGAATCGGCGAACTTCTGGTGATGAACGGTTTGATTACGGAGCAGCAGCTTGGGCTTGCGCTCGAAGAGCAGCGAAGCAGTTCGTCAAAGCTTGGGGAAATCTTGGTTTCCAATCAGGTGATCAGCGAGCGGCAGCTCGTGGAGGCGCTAGAGTTTCAGCTAGGCGTGCCCGTCGTCATGATGGCGGAGATGCCATTCGATCCTGCCGTTGTCCATTTGATTCCGGAGACGATTGCCCGCAAGCATCAGGTGCTGTCGGTGGGCAGGGACGGGGGAAGGATTCGGGTGGCGATGCAAGATCCGCTCGATCATGAGGCGGTCAAGCAAATCCAAATGGTTTCCGGGCTTCAAGTGCTGCCCATGCTGGCGACCCGTGCGGAAATTACCGAGTCGATCATTCGTTTTTACGGAACGGATGAATCGACGGAAGCATGGAACGAGCTTCTTAAGGCGGCGATCGCAAGCAAGGCGTCCGGCATCGATTTGGAAGCGTCCGAGCACGGTTTGACCGTACGATTCCGAATCGGCGAGTCGATCCATGAGCACGGCCGGATTACGAAAGCCAAGCAGCAGCTCTTGGTCGAACGAATAAAACGGCTGGCAGGGATGCCGATTGACCGATCGCCGCTGCCTCAAACCGGCCGGTATGAGACGATCGTCGACCATACGCCGCTTGCGGTTAGAGCTTCTTCGCTGCCCACGCTTTACGGAGAAAGCTTTTATTTGGCAATATCGGACCCGTATTCACCGCCGTTGAAGCTGCATGAGCTTGATTTTGTCGAGCGCGACCTTAAGGAGCTGGAGCAGGCTCTTCAGCAAACAGGGGGGATTGTCATCGTAGCGGGACCTCCGGGATCAGGCAAAACGGCGGTTTCGCAAGCCATGATCGACCATAAACGGCCGGCCCACCGTAAAATCATTACGCTGGAAAGTCCGATCGCCAAAGTAATACCCGGCATTACCCAGGTGGAGCTGAAAGAAGAGTCCGGCTTAACGGTCGACCGCACCTTGCGTGCAGCCCTGCGCCATAAGCCCGATCTGGTGTGGATTGACGGCCTGACGGATGCGGCTTCCGTTGCAACGGCTCTATCTGCGGCACGGTTCGGCCCCTCCATCATCGGTACGATGACCGCCAAACATGCCTTTGATTCCTTAGGCAGGTTAATGGCTGTCGTCTGCGATAAGGAGCTTCTTGCTTCGTCGCTGCACTGCATTGTTGCCCAGCGGCTTGTGCGCCGAGTTTGCAAACAATGCGCGCAGTCCGTACCCGCGAGCGACGAGGAAATGCGCCAGCTGGAAGCGGCAGGTCTCGTTAATGCCGACTCGGCCAAGAGCTCATCCAAAGGGACGATCGGGAATTTCAGGTCTTTTATTTTTACGCAGATGAGCGGAAAACCGGCGGTGTTCCGGGGAAGCGGTTGCCGGGCTTGCGGCGAAACCGGATATCAAGGGGTTGTTGCTATTCAGGAAGTGTTGACGATCGATGACGCGATCAAGGAACGAATTGCTAGCGGCAAGCCGATTGCGGACATTCAGAAGCAGGCGGCCCAGAACGGCCATAAGGAGCTGCTTTACAACGGTTTGCTTAAAGCCAGGGAAGGGCTCACGACTGTTGAGGAAGCGCTTAAGGTGTTGAAATAACAGCAATAGGGGGACAAGGGCGATGGCTTACCGTTTCTTAGTCGTAGACGATACGAATTTCATGCGCAAGATGGCTTCGGAGTGCTTGCGTCAGTTTGGTTATGAAGTGGTTGGCGAGGCGGCAGACGGCAAGGAAGCGATCCGGCTTTATGATGAGCTGCGTCCGGATGTCGTGCTGATGGATTTGACTATGCCGGAAATGAACGGCGTGCAAGCGATAAAGTCGATCTTAGGCATTAATCCGGAAGCCGTCGTTCTGATTTGCACGGCGAGCAACGAGAAAGGGCTCGTACTCGAAGCGATGGATGCCGGGGCGAAGGGCTATCTAATGAAGCCGTTCAATACGAGCCGGCTGCAGGAAGTAATTCGCAAGTACGCGGAGCCTTATCTTGCCGCGAAGACGGAAACCGAGGCGGCAGTTCAGGAGGAAGAGGCTGGCGTGGAAGCGGAAGTTGAAGCGGAAGCTGAAGTTGAAGCTGTGGTTGAAGTTGAGGCTGAAGCTGAAGCTGAGGTTCCTGTTGATACGGTGACGGAAGAACACACAGAGGAGCTTGCGGATGCAGATGATGCTTCTGTCCGTGCCGCATTGGAGATCGTTGAAGAGGCAGCAGCGATGACCGCTGTCGCTTCAGCGACTTTGGAACTAGAGCCTGTGAGAGAGGAATCAGTTCCCAAGGCGGAGGAGATGCCGTCAATTCGTCATGCAGCACCGGCAGAAAATGAAACTAGAAGGGAGAGAACAAGATTGAAGAGCTTCGTAAGCAGCATTATGTGTCAATGGCAGGAGGAGAAAGATGGGGAAACGGTCGCTTATTCCGTCGTGTGTACGGAAAGCGAGGATAAGCTGGTGATCGAAAGAACGAGCGGGAACGCGGAAAAGCAGGTGATTCCATTCACGCTGGAAGGCTTCCGGGAGCTGGCAGGTTGGCTTGACAATCATTTAGGCGCCCGGCAGTAGGCTGCGCGGCGTCTGAAAATGAAGAGAGAGGATGAAAAACCGATTGAAACATCTTAAAATGCCAATCGTCTGGGTAATGTGTTTCCTGATGGTTTTCACATTATCTATCCCCTATCATGTATCCGCAGATACGATGTCCTTCAGTCTCCGGGTAGGCGAGAAACTCCCGCTCCAGGCCATCATTGAACTGCCTGCTCTCGAAGAAGAAGCCAATGGTTTGAAGATCAAATGGATCAGTTCCGATCAAGACATTGCCAAAGTAGATTCAAATGATACCCTTATCGGAGTTTCGAAAGGGAATGTAACCATTCGGGCGAGCATCGATGGAATTGCCAATCCGCTGGCTGAACTCCAGGTTCAAGTTATTTCAACGGTTCAGGGTGTCGAACTGGATAAGACAACTCTTTCGCTTGCACTGGGTCAAACCTCAGAACTGAAAGCATACGTCAAGCCATATAATGCATATTTACAAGAAGTAAAGTGGCAGACCACCGATCGGAATATTGTTACCGTAAGTAAAGACGGTAAACTTACGGCGACGGGTATAGGGGAAGCAACGATAACTGCTGTAACAACGGATGGCGGGTATAGCGCGACCTGTAAAATTACGGTTAGCAGTAATACTACGGGAATTCAAGTATCCAAGGAGTTTGTCTTGCCTGTCGGACAGAAGAAAACCATTAATGCCCAAGTGGTTCCTAACAACGGGTATAACCAGGAGTTTTGGTATACGATCGCTGATCCGAGAATCGCCAAAATCGACTCGAAAGGCGTGATTACTCCTCTTCACGAAGGATCGACCTCTGTAACATTAATGACTAAAGACAAACGTCATTCGACAGTGATCACCATTCGGGTTACATCCAATATCGAACACTTCTACGTTGCGGATAAAAGCGGCAAGAAGCTCAGTTCCCTAACGTTAAAAGCAGGGCAGGAATTCCCATTGTTCTTTATAGGGGATCCAAATGACTTCCGGGCACTGGATCATTATCACTGGTCTGTTATAAATGCCGATAAACGAATCGCAAGCATTGATTCCAAAGGCAAACTCAAGGGATTGAGCGCTGGAACGACAACGCTTACCTTTACTCTTAAAGAAGAAGCAAAGCTCCTCACGCATACTCTGCAAATTACCGTGGTTTCCACAGTGAAAAGCGTGGAGCTGAATAAGACGAAAACGAAGCTTCCTGTCGGCGGTTCCGAACAACTGAAAGCTACGGTTATGCCGCTTAACGCCTTCTTGAAGGAAGTGAAGTGGACATCGAGCAATTCCAAAGTTGTCAGCGTGAATCCTAAAACAGGACAGCTCAAAGGGCTGTCCATCGGTACGGCGATCATCACGGCGACAACGACCGATGGCAAGAAAGTAGCCACTTGCAACGTCACCGTTTATGGAATCGCCAAGAGCATTTATGTTCCTTCCACTTCCCTGAAGGTAACTATGGGAAGCAACTATTCATTTACTGCCAAAGTACTTCCAATCCTAACGATTAATAATGAAATAACCTACAAGCTGCTAACAACTAACGGTGCGAAGATCGTACAAGTCAAAAAAGGAAAAGACGGATTATTCACCCTTACCGGATTAAAACCGGGTGAAACGCAATTGGAGCTTACATCGAAAGATGGAGGGCATAAAAAAATCATAAACATTCAAGTGGTTCCAACTGAAGTCAAAGTTGTCATTACTAAGCCTTAATGACCGAATCATAGGATGTTTAAATTTCAGAATTGACAGACGATTCGGGCGAGTATATAATAGGCAACAACACTTCAAAAATATGTGAAACGCGACGAACAGGAGCAGTAAAGCGTGAAGCCGGGAACAGAGAGCTGCGGGTTGGTGCAACGCAGTCGAAGGCCGCTTGAACCTCGCCTGGGAGCGGAATAACGGAAACGAGCATCGCAGTCGGCCGAAGGCCAAGGCTAACGGGCAGCTCGCGTACGTTTTTACGGTTGACCCTCGTGATCGGGTGCATGGCTTCGATTTCTAGAATCGATGACATGCTTAAGCGGGCGTTCCGCGCACTTCGGCTAGTATGTCCGGGGGGAACGTCAACAAGGGTGGTACCGCGTCGGACTTATAAAGTCTGTCGTCTCTTGAATAAGAGACGGCAGGCTTTTTTTGATTTTCGGTGAAGTGTCAGGACAAACGAAACACAACGATATCTCATATAGATGAAACGCAATGAACAGGAGCAGTAGGATTCAAATCCGGGAACATGCAGAGAGCTGCGGGGTGGTGCGACGCAGCCGAAGGAGATCCGAAACTCGCCTGGGAGCGGAACGAGGGAATGGCGCGCTTGCCGGCCTGTACCTCGCTTACGGCTAACCTCCGTCATCGGGTGCATTGCAGCCGGCGGCAATTTAACGCTGCATAAGCGGGTTCGGCTCCGAGAGGGGCCGGGCAACGAGAGTGGTACCGCGGCAAGCTTCATAGAAGCCTGTCGTCTCTTGATACTTTTATCAGGAGACGGCAGGCTTTTTTCTATTCGAAATCCCAAACAAAAACAAAAACCTTTAGGAGGCTAACCCTTATGACCATTAACCATTCATCCAATCAAGTAAAATCCGAGAACCGCATCATCCGCATCTTCGATACGACCTTGCGAGACGGCGAGCAGTCGCCGGGAGCAACGCTGCGTCCGGAGCAAAAAATCATCTTGGCCCGCCAGTTGGCGAAGCTGGGCGTCGACATCATCGAACCGGGCTTCCCGATTTCGAGCCCAGGCGAGTTTGCAGCCGTGCAGCAAATATCCCGCGAGCTGCAAGGCGTTGAGATCGTTGGCTTCGCCCGCGCGATCAAAGGCGATATCGACGCGGCCGTGCGCTCCACGATGGACGCAGCCCGCCGCCGCCTGCATCTCTTTATTTCTTCCTCGGACATCCACCTGGATTTCCAACTGAAGAAATCGCGCGATCAGGTGCTTGCGATCGCCCGCGAAATGGTTGCGTACGGCAAACAGTTCGTCGACGAAATTGAGTTCTCGCCGATGGACGCAAGCCGCTCGGGGCGCGATTTTGTCATCGAGATGGTGGAAGCGGTCATCGCCGAAGGCGCGACGGTCATTAACCTGCCGGATACGCTCGGCTATGCGCTTCCCGAGGAGTACGGCGAACTGTTCCGCTCGGTGCGGGCAGGCGCCAGAGGCGGAGACAAAGTCCAGTACAGCGCGCACTGCCACAACGACCTCGGCCTTGCGGTGGCGAACAGCTTGGCGGCGATTAACGCAGGCGCGACGCAAGTGGAGGTCACCATTAACGGCATCGGCGAACGGGCCGGAAACTGCTCGCTGGAGGAGCTTGTGATGGCGATCGAGACGCGCAAATCGGCGATCGGCGCAGAGACGGGCATCGTCATGAGCGAGATTTACGAGACGTCGCGCATGGTGAGCCGGGCGATGAATTTTCCGATTGCGTACAACAAGCCGATTGTGGGCCGGAACGCGTTCCAGCATGAGTCGGGCATCCATCAGGACGGCTTGCTCAAGAACCGGAACACCTATGAAATCATGGATCCGGAAGCGATGGGCATCCCGCGCAGCATGATCGTGCTGGGCAAGCATTCCGGACGTCATGCCATTAAGCACCGTTTAGCGGAATTCGGCATCGAATTGAATGACGATCAGCTGCTGGATGTGTACAACCGATTTATTGAAAAAGCCGACGAGATGAAAATCGTCCCCGACGACGTTCTCGTTCGCCTGGCCAGCGAATCGACCGCGATACAGCACGATCCGTACACGCTTGTGGATTTGCAAGTACTGGCGGGAACGCAGCGCTCGCGAATCGCTTCCGTTACGGTCCGGGAGCGCGACTCTCAGGAAGAGCGGACGCTGACCGGCGCGGGTACCGGACCGCTTGAAGCGGTCATCCACTGCTTGCAGCAGGCGATTCCGGTGGCTGCGGAGTTCGAGGACCTGGAGCTGCATTCGCTGTCCACAGGGGAAGACGCGCGAGGCGAGGCAATCGTGAGCATTGTGCATAACAATCAGCGGTACTCGGGGACGGCCGTTCATAACGATATTATTTTGGCGGCGGCTGAAGCGTATGTCAGTGCGTGCAATCAGCTGCTCATGAGCAAGCAGGCTGCTGTGTCCGAAACGTTAGTCGGGCAAAAGAAAAGCAGCTAAGCGAGCCGAATTTGCACGAAATCGTGCACTCAATCACCGAATAGACGCAAGATTCCACTGCGATAGTGGTGATAGCACGAAGTCGTGCTCTCACCTCTTCGTTCGGCTGGCTAGTGCCGCTACCATACCGTTAATCAAGAAGCAGGGTGATGAACCCTGCTTTTTACTATCCATTCTATATTATCGATTATCCGTTTCCGCCCACTTTCCACAACCTACACCTGTTATCCACAGCTTTACCCACAGCTTCTAAGGACGATGTGTACAAGCCCCTCAAACCCGCAAAAATCGGGCATGTGCCGTGTGAACAAAAGCGGGATAAGTTTTTCACAGCCTGTCTGTGGATAATGTGGATAATGGGGGTAATCAACCATGGGCCATATCCACAGGTTTGTAAAAGATTAAAGAAACATTAACAATTAAAGCTTTTTCGTTGTCGAATACTGTTAGAATTGCCGGACAATTCATCCAAGGCTGTGGATAGACCTGTGGAAAAAGGGGATAGATCGCATAAGCCGCCGTAAACCTCGCTTCCATTGTTGGAATGGTTCCTTTATCCGGGGTGAATGCTAATTCTCAAAAGCCGACGAAAGGATGGAACCATCATGCGAGAGAGTAGAAGCGGTTTGGAGCTGGCCTGGCTGGATGTCAAGAGGATGTGGTTTTCCCGGGCGGTTCGCATGTCGCTGCTGGGACTTCTTTTGCTCCCGCTGTTGTATAGCTTCATCTATTTATGGGCGTTCTGGGATCCGTCCGACCACACCGATCGGCTTCCGCTCGCGATTGTGAATGAAGATGCGGGTGCGAAACGAAGCGGGGAACAGCGTAATTTGGGACTGGAGCTGACGGACAAGCTGCTCGCGGATCAGAAAACGAGCTGGAAAGAAACCGGCCGCGAACAGGCCCATGCCGGCATCCTGGGCGGGAAGTATGCGATGGCGCTTTATCTCCCGCCTGATTTCTCCGAGCATGCCTTCAGCGTCAGCGGCGATCAGCCGAGGCCGACCCCGCTGCAGATCGAGCTGAACGAAGGGGCAAATATGCTGACCGCCAATGTGGTCCGCGCGATTGCGGATCGCATTCAGAATGATTTGCGCAAGGAGCTGCAGGATAATTATTTGACCGTTATTTTCGACCAGGTGCTAAACGGTGCGGAAGGGCTGAAGGAGGCGGCCGACGGGGCGGTCAAACTGTCGGATGCATCACAGCGTGCTTATGAAGGTGCGAGCCGTTTATCGGGCGGGCTTCAGCAAGGGGCGTCCGGCATCGCGCAGCTATCCGGAGGCGTACAGGCATTGACGGCTGGAGCTGACCAGATGGAACGAGGTTTGACGCAGTTAAGTACCTGGTCGCGGCACGTATCCACGGAATGGAAGGATTGGAGCGGCAAGCTGGCGGCAGCGAAACAATCCATGCCGGGTCTTATGTCGGAGCTGAGCACGACAAAGCCCAATCTATCGCAGTCCCTGGAACAGCTTACCGCTGATGCGGAAGCCTATAAGAACGATCTTCGGGCCGTTAAGCAGTCGGCAAACGAATTGGATCAGCTTCAATCGATGCTACTGAGCGCAAATGCCAACATTAATGAAGTGAATAATCGTCTCGAGCAAGCAAAGAGTCTTCTTCCGGAGCTGAGCAAACGCTATTCGAAGCTGTCCGATGATCCGAAATTTAAGCAGCTGAACAAAGCGCTGACAGACGCCCAGCAGTCGGGGACTGCGGCAGAAGAGGAGCTTTCTGACATTATACAGGCCATGGACAAGCAGACTGCTGCCATGAATCAATCCGTCGGTCAATTGGAACAGCGTACGGCGCAATTACAGCAGCGTATGGACGAGATTATGAACCAGACAGATGACTTTAGGTCGGCTGTGGATCGGGTTTCACTGCTGCTGGGGCAGCAGCATAAGACGGTTAATACGATTGACGAGCGGGTAAACGAAGTCAGCAGCGGCGTAACCCGCCTTCAGCAGGGAAGCGATAAGCTGAAAAACGGGCTGGAGCAGCTTGGCGGAGGTATATCTGCCCTGCAGACCGGCCATGCCAAGCTTGCGGACGGCGCGGCAGCTTTAACGGCAGGACTGGAGCAGATTCATCGAGGCCAAGCTGAGTTGTCGGACAAGCTGACGGACGCGGCGGGCATGGCCTCGGAGGACGGACGGGCGGAAACGCGTCAAGCGGTCATTAACGATCCAGTGAGGCTTGAGGAGCATAACCTGCATCCGGTGCCGAACAATGGCGTCGGCTTTGCGCCTTATTTTATCGCGCTGTCGCTTTGGGTCGGTTCGCTTGTGCTGTTCTTCGTGAATGATATCTGGCAGGTGCTGGAGCGGCCGCATGGCGCGCTGTCCTACATCGTGAGCAAATATATTGCGCTGGCGACGCTGAGTGTCTGCCAGGCACTGTTGTCCGTCTTTATTTTGCATACCGGGCTGGGTATACCGACCGTCGTAGCGCCGATTGCATTGTACGTATACGCGGCATTAGTCGGGCTCGTGTTTACGGCCATTCTTTTTATGCTGATTGCGGTATTGGGCAGCGAAAAGGGACGGTTTGCGGCGGTCCTAATCCTGATGCTTCAGCTGACTTCGAGCGCCGGATCGTATCCCGTCGAACTGGAGCCTCTTTTCTTCCAGACCATCCATCCGTTGCTGCCGATGACATATGCGGTTGAGGGGCTGCGCCATCTGATCTCGATTGGGGGCTGGAATGAAATAATCCGGACAGCGGTCGTGCTGTCCGGATTCGGTGTGGGTTCGCTTCTTCTATTCTACTTGCTGAAACGTCGCAAGATCATGGCGGAAATCAAACTGGTGGAAGTGAGGCCAGCCGTATGAGTCCCGGGGGTTATGCAAGCAGCTCTTCCCAAGCCTCGTAGACGGATTGCAGCTGGGCTTTGAGCGAATCCATATCCGATTGGATGCTTTGCACGCGAACATAATCGTTGTAAACATCCGGATCGGTCAACTGTTCCTCAAGCACCGAAATTTCCCCTTCGAGGCGGGAAATTTCGTTCTCCAGCTGCTCCTGTTTGCGCTGTTTGTTGCGTTCGTCACGCTTCGCCTGCTTGTCGGCTTCATAGGAGGAAACAAGGGGCGCTTCCGGCACCGCCGCGGGCTTTCCCTGTTTTCCTTGCGCAAATGACAGCGTTTCCAGCCGGAGCTCTTCGATTTCACGTTTTTTCTGGATCATTTCGTCATAATTTCCCAGGAAATGCTCTGTTCCCTGAGGGCTAAGTTCGACAATCCGTTCAGCCATTTTGTTAAGGAAGTACCGGTCATGGGAGATGAACAGCAGCGTGCCGTCATAATCCATCAGCGCGGCTTCAAGCACTTCTTTGCTGTACAGGTCCAAGTGGTTGGTAGGCTCGTCCAGAATAAGCATGTTGGCGCGTGCAAGCATCAGCTTCGAGAGCGAAACGCGTGCGCGTTCCCCGCCGCTTAGCGAGCCGATTTTCTTCTTCACATCGTCGCCGCTGAACAAAAAGTTGCCCAAAATCGTACGAATGCGGGCTTCCTCGATATGCGGATACGCGCTCCATAGCTCTTCCAGCACCGTATTGTGGTGGTTTAGGCCGGTATGCTCCTGGTCGTAGTAACCGATTTTGACGTTCGTGCCCCAGCGAATCGAGCCCTGCTCGTAAGACTGTTCGCCGACAAGCGATTTGAGCAATGTCGATTTGCCGATTCCGTTCGGGCCGATCAAAGCGACATTGTCGCCGCGTTCCAGACGGAAGGATACATGCTGAAACAGCGGCTCGCTTTTCTCCTGAAACTTGATCGACAGATCGCGCACGTCGAGCACGTCGTTACCGCTTTGGCGTTCGATTTCGAAAGAGAAGCTCGCTTTCTTCAGATCGCCTAGCGGCTTGTCGAGACGATCCATTTTCTCCAGCGCCTTGCGTCTGCTCTGCGCTCGCTTCGTTGTGGAGGCACGGACGATGTTCCGTTGGATAAAATCCTCCAGTTTCGCGATTTCCTCCTGCTGTTTATCAAATTGCTTCATCTGCGATTCGTACTCGGCAGCTTTAATTTCAATAAAACGCGAGTAATTGCCTGTATACCGCTTCGCGCTGTGGCGTTCAATTTCAACGATCGTCTGCACGACCGCATCGAGGAAATAACGGTCATGGGATACGACCAAGATGCCGCCGTCATATCCGCGCAGGTAATCTTCCAGCCATGTAAGCGTTTCAATATCCAAATAGTTCGTCGGCTCGTCGAGCATCAGCAAGTCTGGCGATTGCAGCAAAATGCGCGCCAACGCCAATCGCGTCTTCTGGCCGCCGCTTAAGGTGGAAATGACCGTATCGGGAGGGAACTGGCCGAAGCCCATGCCGTGCAGAATGCCGCGGATCTTCGTCTCGACCTCGAATCCGCCCTTCTCGCGAAACCAGTCGGAGAGCGTTGAGTACCGGTTCAGCACCGCTTCATATTGTTTGGCGTCGTCGTGAAGCTTCGGATCGGCAATTTGCTGCTCAAGCGAGCGAAGCTCCAGCTCCGCTTCCGTCAGATGGGCGAATACGGCGCGCATTTCCGCGTCAATGGTCTTGTCGGACTGCAGGCCGCTCGATTGCGCCAGATAGCCGATCGTCGTTTCTTTCGATTTATAGACGGTTCCGGAATCTGCAGACAGTTCTCCGGCGATAATACGAAGCAGCGTCGATTTGCCTGCGCCGTTGACACCGACTAGTCCAACCCGCTCGCGGGGCTGCACCTGGAACGTGATGTTCGAGAGTACGCTGCTTACTCCGTAGCTTTTGGAAATATCGGAAACTTGCAGAAGCATGATACGTGAACCTCCAAATAAGTTGAATTCCTATACGTCTAAGTGTACATGAAAAAGCAGCATAACGCGACAGGGTTCGAGGCTTTCGGCGAGGCCGGGGAATACCTCAGGCTTATTGGCGAAATCTGGGCAACAGTGGTAAACTAAATAACAACTATGGCTGGAACTGACGTAACTTGCGGTCAATATACGGGCAAAGCGGTGACCTGAATGAGTCAATCGGTGGAGAAAAAAGCAGCCCGCCAGTCGGCGGCGAAGAAGCGCGACAGTTATCCCGAACCGATGCGATTTGCTTGGTCGGATACGGCCTGCCAGCGCGCGGTGGAATGGCTGCAGGAACGGCCGGGACCGACTGTCCGCAGCGTCATGATCTATGTTCCGTTTCGCTCGGAGCTCGACCCGACGCTGCTGGTCGAATGGTGTTGGCGCAAAGGCATCGAGGTCGCGGCACCCAGATGCATTCAGGCGAGCCGGGGGATGGAACTTTACCGGCTGCAGGCTTGGGATGAGCTGACGCCAGGCGCATACGGGATTAAAGAACCCGATCCAGCGGCCGCGCAGCGCTGCGAGCCGGATTGGATGCCGGATATCGTTTTTGTCCCGGGTCTTGCGTTTGATAAACGCGGCGGCCGGTTAGGCTATGGCGGCGGCTATTACGATCGGTTTCACGAGCGCTTAGTCAAGCTGGCGGCCGACTCGGGCAGACCGATGCCGGAGTGGATCGGCCTTGGATATGAGGCGCAGTGGTCCGATGATCCCATTCCTATGGATGACCATGATGCTTATGTAGATGCGGTCATTACCGAACATGGCCTAACAAGGAGGAGCAAAGCGTGGAATTGACGCATTTCAACGAGCAGGGCCGGGCGCGGATGGTAGACGTCTCCGACAAGGAGATAACGGCCCGCACCGCAACCGCGCGCACGACGGTAACGATGGCTCCCGAAACATTATCCCGGATTAAAGCGGGCACGATCGGCAAAGGAGACGTGCTGGCCGTTGCGCAAGTGGCCGGCATTATGGCGGCAAAGAATACGTCGAACTGGATCCCGATGTGCCACCCTCTGCCGCTGACAGGCGTCAATTTGGCGTTTGCGGATAATGGCAAGGATGAGCTGTACATAGAAGGAACGGTAAAGACCACCGGCAAGACAGGCGTGGAGATGGAAGCATTGACGGCTGTTTCTGCAGCTGCGCTGACTGTTTATGATATGTGCAAGGCACTGCAGAAGGATATGTTAATCGGACCGACTCTCCTGACGGCCAAGAGCGGCGGCAAGAACGGCGATTATAGTCTAAACACTTAACGGAGTTTAAATTTCATGCTGTACATGGCATATCTTTCTGAAAATGCGAATGGGGGAGAAGCTCATGACGTGGAAAGTGGCGTTGCTCACAGCAAGCGATAAAGGCTCGCGCGGCGAGCGGGAAGACACCAGCGCTCAGGTAATTCGGGAATTGGTCGAAGAGGAGCTCAGCGGCGAAATCGTCGATTACCGGATTGTCCCTGACGAACAGGATGAAATCATGGCGGCACTTATCGAGATGACGGATTATTTTCAAGCAGACCTTGTGATCACGACAGGCGGGACGGGACTTGCGCCGCGCGATCTGACGCCGGAAGCGACGCTGAAGGTCATTGACCGCAACGTTCCGGGTCTCGCGGAGGCGATGCGCATGGGCGCGATGCAGCGCACGCGCCGGGCGATGCTCTCGCGAGGCGTATGCGGCATCCGCGGACGCTCGCTTATCATCAATTTGCCCGGCAGTCCAAAGGGCGTGCATGAGAATCTGATGGCGATTATGGACCAGCTGCCCCATGCGCTGAATATTCTTTCGGGACGAATGGGGGAGCATAACGAATGACGAAGCCGAAGAGCGGAACGATTCTGAAGGAAGTGCCGGTGCAGGAAGCGGTCGGACTTCGGCTTGCGCATGACTTGACGCAGATTATTCCCGGGCAATTTAAGGGAAGACTGTTTAAGAAGGGTCATATTATTGTAGAGGAAGACATCTCTAAGCTCCTTGATATAGGCAAGGAGCATATTTATATTATGGAGCTTGGCGAAGGCGAGCTGCACGAGGATGATGCGGCAAAGCGAATGGCGGCGGCCCTGAAGGGCGAAGGCTTGCAGTTGTCGGAGCCGCATGAGGGCAAGGTGGCGGTGAAGTCTGCGCTCGATGTGCCTGCCATCGCCATGATCGACCCTGAAATTGTTCACGCGATTAACGGTTTAGGTGATATCGCGCTGGCAACGCTCCGTACGCATGCGGTAGTCATGCCGGGCGGTCAGCTGGCCGCGACCCGTGTTATCCCGCTTGTCGTTCCCGAGGAGAAAGTGCAAGCCGTGGAAAAGCTGATCAGCGGTTACCGTGCCCGCAACGAAGGGCAGTCGCCGCTTCGGCTGCAGCCGCTCCGCAAGTTACGGATCGGCCTGCTGACAACAGGCGGCGAAGTGTTCTCCGGACGCATTCAGGATAAGTTCGGGCCGGCCGTGCGCCGCATTGTGGATTCGCTCGGCTCCGAGATTGCCGAGCAGCGTTTCGCGCCGGACGACCGCCATATAATTGTCAAGGAAATACACTACTTGCTGGAGCAGTCCTATGATATGATAGTGGTAACTGGCGGGATGTCGGTGGATCCCGACGATCGTACGCCCGCAGCCATTGCGGAAGCCGGCGCGCGGATTGTCAGCTACGGAACGCCGATGCTTCCGGGCTCGATGCTTCTGATGGGCTACCTGGACGGCGTGCCGATCATGGGGCTGCCAGGCTGTGTCATGCATGATCCTTATACTTCGTTTAACGTGCTCTTGCCACGCATTCTTGCGGGCGACACCATTACAAGAGAAGATATCGTCTCGATGGGTTACGGGGGCCTTCACGGCTGCTGATCCGTCGCTCCTTGCCGAGACGACTTGTATTTGACGAAGCGACTAATTCTCTTCTGCTTGCTTGAAGCAGAGTTTCGTAAATGTACAACTCATCTTGAAGGAGGTAATCAGACGATGTTTAGCGGAATTGGCGTTACGGGTTTTCTGCTGATTGCAATCGTGGCACTGTTGTTGTTCGGGCCGAATAAGCTGCCTGAGCTGGGACGCGCTTTCGGGCGTACGCTGAAGGAATTCAAAGCCGGCGCGAAAGATATCATGGAAGACGACGATGATCGCAATCGCAAGCCGGTACAACGGGTGGAAGTCAATCGTGACGAGCAGAATGACAACAAGCGGCTCCCTGAATAGTGGGGCCTTCTTTTTTTATTTGAAGCGAATGAGAGGTGAGCGCAGCGGTGGTTGAAATGGATGAATCGCAGGCGAGGGAAGCCGCTCGCGGCGACCAGCCCATGACCTTGCTCGACCATATCGGCGAGCTGAGGCGCAGAATTATCATTATTCTTGTTATCCTTGTCCTCGGGATGGTTCTCGGTCTAGTGCTGGCAGATCCGGTGTACAAATTCATGTTGAATCAGGAGCCGGTGAAGGGCATGAAGTTCTACGCCTTCTCCCTGTGGGACGGCATCGGCATGTATATGAAATTCGCGCTCGTCATCGCGCTGATCTTCGCTCTTCCGACGGCCGCCTACCAGTTATGGGCGTTCGTGAAGCCGGCTCTCGGGTCTAAAGAACAGCGAGCGGCGCTGTTGTTTGTACCTTTTGTGCTGATTATGTTTCTGGTCGGTTTGGCGTTTTCTTATTATGTAGTCTTCCCGATGGCGTTCAACTTTACGACGGATGTGGCGAAGCATCTGAACCTGGAGGAGAACTACGGGGTCATTCAATATTTCACGTTTCTGTTCAATATTCTCATTCCGATTTCGCTGCTTTTCGAGCTGCCGATCGTCATCATGTTTCTGACGAAGCTGCGGATCGTCAATCCGCTCCGGCTGAAGAAGATGAGACGTCTCGCTTACTTCCTGCTCATCATTGTAGGAATCATCGTGACGCCGCCGGATTTTATTTCCGATGCGCTGGTCGCCATACCGCTTATTCTGCTCTATGAACTGAGCGTGATGCTCTCGGGCGTTGTCTATAAGAAACAGCTGCAAGCCGACAGGGCTTGGGAAGAGGAATATGGCACATAATGTTGAAAGCCGGCGAATGCCGGCTTTTTTTGTTTGCGGTTGAAAAGCGGACTAAGCCAACCGTTCGGGGCATTCTAAATTTCATGTGAAATGGACGCGAAAGACTTGAAATCCGTAAACAAAATCGGTATTATTAGAAATGGTTATTAGCACTTGCCGAGTGTGAGTGCTAACAAGACAACAATTGCAGCATTAATATCAAAAGGAGGCTATTTTTCATGATCAGACCTTTGGGTGAGCGCGTATTGATCGAACCAATCGCGAAAGAAGAAACAACTGCTAGCGGCATCTTGTTGCCGGAAACAGCGAAAGAAAAGCCGCAAGAAGGCAGAGTCGTCGCTGTAGGCAGCGGAGCGATTAAGGACGGCGTACGTATTGCGCTTGAAGTTAAGGAAGGCGACCGCGTGTTGTTCTCCAAATACGCCGGTACTGAAGTGAAATACGAAGGCAAAGAGCTTTTGATTATGAAAGAAAGCGACATTCACGCGATCTTGGGTTAAGCCTTTTTGCAAGGCTGGCTCCACATACATGTTTAATGAAATTACCTAACTAACGATTATACGGGAGGTTATCTATAATGGCGAAAGACATTAAATTCGGCGAAGACGCTCGCCGCGCGATGCTGCGCGGTGTCGATGCACTTGCGAATGCTGTTAAAGTTACACTTGGTCCTAAAGGCCGCAACGTGGTATTGGAGAAGAAATTCGGCAGCCCGCTAATCACAAACGATGGTGTTACCATTGCCAAAGAAATCGAGCTTGACGATGCATTCGAGAACATGGGCGCACAGCTCGTTAAAGAAGTAGCTACAAAAACAAACGATGTTGCCGGTGACGGTACAACTACAGCTACAGTTCTTGCTCAAGCAATGATCCGTGAAGGCCTGAAGAACGTAACTGCAGGCGCTAACCCAATGGTTATTCGCAAAGGTATCGAGAAAGCTGTTCGCGCAGCTGTTGAAGAGCTGAAAGTAATCGCTAAGCCAATCGCTGGTACAGAGTCGATCGCACAAGTTGCTTCAATTTCTTCCGCTGACGACGAAGTTGGCCAACTGATCGCTGAAGCAATGGACAAAGTCGGCAACGACGGCGTTATCACGGTTGAAGAATCCAAAGGCTTCGTAACGGAGCTTGAAGTGGTTGAAGGCATGCAGTTTGACCGCGGTTACCTCTCCCCTTACATGATCACGGATACAGATAAAATGGAAGCTGTCTTGGACAACCCATTCATTCTGATCACAGACAAGAAGATCTCCAACATTCAAGAGATCCTTCCGGTTCTGGAGAAAGTGGTTCAATCCGGCAAGCAATTGTTGATCATCGCGGAAGACGTTGAAGGCGAAGCATTGGCAACATTGCTCGTTAACCGTCTGCGCGGTACATTCACTTGCGTAGCTGTTAAAGCTCCTGGCTTCGGCGACCGCCGCAAAGCTATGCTTGGCGACATCGCTGCTCTGACAGGCGGCCAAGTGATCACGGAAGAGCTCGGCCTCGAGCTGAAAGCAACAACTGTGGATCAACTGGGTACAGCTCGTCAAATCCGCGTTACTAAAGAAAACACAATCATCGTTGACGGTGCTGGCGACAAGAAAGACATCGATGTTCGTATCGGCCAAATCCGTGCGCAACTGGAAGAAACAACTTCCGACTTCGACCGTGAGAAGCTGCAAGAGCGTCTTGCTAAGCTTGCTGGCGGCGTAGCGGTTATCAAAGTTGGCGCAGCGACTGAAACAGAACTGAAAGAGCGCAAACTGCGCATCGAAGATGCTCTGAACGCCACTCGCGCAGCGGTGGAAGAAGGTATCGTTTCTGGTGGCGGTACTGCACTCGTGAACGTATATGCAGCAGTTGCGGCAGTAAATGCTTCTGGCGACGAGAAAACAGGCGTAAACATCGTGCTTCGCGCTCTGGAAGAGCCGGTTCGCACAATCGCGGCAAACGCGGGTCAAGAAGGCTCCGTTATCGTTGAGCGTCTGAAAAAAGAAGAAATCGGTATCGGCTACAACGCTGCTTCCGGCGAGTGGGTGAACATGTTCCAAGCAGGTATCGTTGACCCTGCGAAGGTAACGCGTTCCGCACTGCAAAACGCGGCATCCGTTGCGGCTATGTTCCTGACAACTGAAGCGGTTGTCGCTGACAAGCCAGAAGAGAAGAAAGCCGGCATGCCTGATATGGGCGGCATGGGCGGTATGGGCGGAATGGGCGGCATGATGTAATAAGCGCCCTTAGCCCTTGATTTATAAGGGATTTGAGGTGTCGGGGTATCCTGAGGGTAACTAAAGGGAACATCGGCAGAAAATTAGAGGCTTCTCATGAGTTCACCGAACTTGTGGGATGCCTCTTTTTTCGTGGATTTGGTACGTGCAGATATACGTTCTTTGTCGTATCGTCGTCCTTGTGGCCAAGTCGTGCCATAATTTCATGCAACTCGAATTTCAATTCGGCTAACAGGGATGTATGGGTATGACGAAGTGAATGGGGCTCTGCGACGCATCTGAAAACGTTAGTTTAAAGGAATTACGACTGCTATGCAGCCGTGATCCTTTCTAATGTGTATCGTAAATTCTTGTGCATTGTCTACTCATCTAACTGTATTTATACTTGATTTAAATTTAAGGAAGGGAGGTTTTTGAGTTTAACTTGGAGACGTACTTCGTTGTCAGTCTGACAAAAAAGCCTAGGAGGAGAACAATGTCAATTAAGAAATTATATGTGTATTTGCTCTCACTTACTTTAATTTTCTCAGCAACAATCGTAATTCCAGGTCCAATTGTGAAAGCGGATACACAATTTGCTATTTACGTAGATCCTCTAAACGGTCAAGATACTAACGATGGGCTATCCACCGCTTCTGCATTCCAAACCATAGAACATGCTCGCGACGTAGTTCGAACGATGAACTCCAATATGACGAACGATATCCATGTGTACCTTAAAGGCGGCACGTATACGCTGACATCTACGCTCTCCTTTACTGAAGAGGATTCGGGAACGAATGGATTCAACATCATCTATTCCGCCTACAATGGCGAGAAGCCGATTATCAGCGGTGGTAAGCAAATTACAGGCTGGACGTTGTATGATGCTAGCAAAAATATTTACAGTGCGTATGCTGGCGGAGACATTGAAACCAGGCAGTTATTCGTGAATGGAAGCAGGGCAACCCGGGCGAAAAGCACAGGAGCGCCTTCACCACTTACCTTTGTTAAAGCATCGGGTTATTCTGCAACCGGCAATGTATTAGCCAATAGCACGATTCCTATGCACAACTGGGGAAACAAGAGTGACATCGAGTTTGTATATAAAAATGAATGGACTGCGCCGAGAATTGGTGTCAGCACGATTTCGAATAACGGAACAACAACCACATTCACGATGAAGCAGCCTGGTTGGAAATTCGTAACCAATAAAGGGGGGACTTCAGTTGGCGGAACCCACAATACAAATGGCCTTCCTTGGTACATTGAGAATGCCTACGAGTTGCTCGATGCAGAAGGGGAATGGTACCTGGACAGATCTACCGACTATTTCTACTATAAACCAAGAGCTGAAGAAAATATTTCAACGGCTTCGATAGTAGTGCCGACCTTGGAAGAATTAGTAAGAATTGAAGGCTCTGATCTTGATCATAAAGCGAGCAATATCCAATTCAATGGGGTTACTTTTTCCTATGCAACTTATCTAAGAGTAAATGGGGACGGCGGACTCCCAGATGCGCAGAACAATGTCTTAAGGGACTATGTAAAGGATGAAAATGGAAACGATGTAGCTAGAGAATCCATCGTCAATGCTGCAGTCAATTTGAAATATGCCACTTCTATTAAGTTCGAAAGAGACATATTCGAACATCTTGGTGGAAGCGGACTGAACATGTATGCCGGATCTCAAGACAATTTGGTAGTTGGATCGGTATTTACAGATATCTCAGGCAATGGTATACAGGTGGGGGATTACACAGGTCTGTATACAGCTGGAACGGAAAACTACGCTCAGTCCACAGATACTCGTGCGATCCTTCGAAATAATGATGTAAATAATAGCTATTTTAACAAAATCGGATTGGAATACTTTGCTTCAACAGCCATAGCAGCCAGCTTACCTCAGGATATGGATATTACACATAATGAAATTAGCAATGTTCCTTATTCAGGCATCCATGTAGGTTGGGGATGGACTTTGTTCCCCACAACTGTCCATCAAAGAACGAATATCCAATATAACTATGTTCATGATTATATGGCAGTATTAAGAGACGGTGGAGGGATCTATACACTTGGCGCTACTGGCGGCTCTGACACGAACAAGTCATATATCTCGAACAACTATATTCAAAACCAGCTTAACCCATTTGGAGCCTTGTACCCGGATGAGGCCAGCAGCTGGTATGAGATAACAGACAATGTTGTCAACAATGCATCTAGATATCTTCATATTTGGATAAATACGATCCATGATATCAATGTGAACAATACGTATACGACAACATCCAATTCTGTAAATAGTGGAATCCGTACTACTGTCAGTAATACGACTGTTGTCACAAATGGCAATTGGCCAGCTAACGCTTTGAACATTATGAATCAAGCAGGCTTAGAAAGCGCTTACCAGGATATTAAGTCGCTTTCCATAACGCCACCAGACCCGGTTCCACCAATGGTGACGGATCCAACTTACGAGCTTTTTCAAGATTTTAATAATGAAATAACTGGAAGCGCTCCGGCGAATTGGACAGTTCCTGCAGTAGGAACTGGAACTACACAAATTGTCGAGGTACCGAGCGCTGCCGATAAGAGCGTAAAGATGTCTAGAAGTACCTCAGGCCAGGGCGGGGCTGGAAGTAGAACATTTAGTCCTATTACAGCCGGCAGCTTTGAAATAAAAGCCATGGCTTCACAAACCAATGCTTACGCATATATCGCTTTTTTAGGTGATGGCGCTAAGACGTTTGCGGCAGTTACATTTAAAAATAACGGCAAAATCGCCTACATGAAGTCTGATGCCAACTGGTATGACATTGTTTCTTATACAGCAAATACATGGTATACCATCAAAATTGTATTTAATACAATTACCGATAAGTACGACTTATATATTAACGGTAATAAAGTATTGAGTCAGGCGCCTTCGCAAAGCGCATCAGGTACAGGAAATATTACCGTTTTAAGTAACGGGATATACAGCGGCAATGCAGGCACCATTTATATTGATGATCTGCACGTAAAGTCGGAACCCCAGCTCCTTTCAGACCAAGATATCATTTCGTTGGATAAACAATCGCTTCGCGTCGGTTATGCCGATGGTGACTTCGCAGCGAGCGTTACACAGAATGTCTATTTAAGTACAGCAGGTGTGAACGGGACGACGGTTACATGGAGCAGCAACAACCCGGCGATTATTGCAGCCGACGGCACTGTAACACGTCCGGCATGGAACGCTGCAGACACGACTGTCACATTGACCGCGACGATCGCCAAAGGAGCGGCGGTCGATACGAAGTCGTTTACGCTGAGGGTTTTGAAACTGCGAGATTCTATTAATCCAGACACTGTCGCTGACCTAAACGGGATTGTCGGAACGGGAGGCTGGTACATTTCGGACGCAACCGTTTCGCTCAGCGCATCGGACGACTTGTCCGGAGTTTCTTCCACAGCGTATTCGCTGGACGGCAGCGGGTTTACGGTATATACATCCCCAATTACGCTTAGCGATGGTATACACGAATTGAAGTTCCGTTCCGCTGATAATGCCGGCAATGTGGAAACGGTACATACGGTTAACGTTTCTATCGACAAAACAGCACCAGTCGACGCCGTGTTGTCTGCAGACATTACAGCGCCAACCAATAAGGACGTTAACGTAACGATCAGCTATCCGGACGATGCGACGGTGAAGGAATACAAAGTTGGAGAAAACGGCGAATGGACGGCATACGGCGCTCCAGTGGTTGTCTCCGAAAACTGCAAGGTTTATGCAAGAGGAACGGATGCTGCGGGCAATGTGTCGAAAGAGACGAACTTCACGGTCAGCAATATCGATCATATAGCACCTATCGATGCAACCTTGGCTGTAGATACAACAGCGCCGACTAACCAAGGCGTCTCCGTAATGATTAGCTATCCGTCCGATGCGACGGTGAAGGAGTACAAAGTAGGAGATAACGGCGCGTGGAAAGCTTACACCGAACCGGTGGTTGTTTCCGACAATGATACCGTATATGCAAGAGGTACTGATGCAGTAGGAAATGTATCGAATGTAACCAGCATTACGGTAAGCAACATCTTTAAGATAGCTCCTACAACCACCGCAACATTAAGTCCGACCGCGCCTAACGGCAAGAACAGCTGGTATACTACGGATGTGACCGTAAGCTTATCCGTAAGCGCCAGCGTTTACGGAGGCTCCGTAGCTACGGAATACCAGGTGAATGACGGTGAATGGATCGTTTACACCGGCTCCATTCCAGCTTTCGGTGACGGAACTTATAAGTTCGGATACCGCAGCAAGGATCAGGCAGGCAATGTAGAACTAACCAAAACTATCGAATTTAAAGTTGACAAGACAGCTCCAGCGCTTTCCATCCAGTTGGATAAGACGTCGATTTGGCCGGCGAATCATACAATGGTTACGATCAATGCCACGCTGAATTCTAGTGATGTTACATCGGACGTTGAATCCGTGGTATTGACGTCCATCACGAGCAATCAACCAGATAGCGGCCAAGGCGACATCCAGGCCAATTTCGGTACAGCGGCCACTTCCTTTAGCTTGCGTGCTGAGAAGTCGCGCATCTATACAATCACGTACACGGCAACCGATAAAGCAGGCAACAAAACGGTTACTTCCGTAACTGTCACAGTGCCGCATGATCAATCTGGCGAAAATTAATAGGTAGTTCGATTGAGTGCGAGTTTGGCAGTAGACCCGGCAATCAATAAGAAAAAAATATTTTACAGGGGGAAGACATTCCTACCGTTACGGAGGAACAAACAAACAGCTGCCATGCCCCGTACCATTGGTTAAACGCTTATCCTTGAAGTCGTTGCAAAGTAGTTACGGATCAGGCTCGGCAGCTGTCGCTGTACGAGCTTTTTTCGTGGGAATCTTCCGATCAGTACATAATGCAAAGCTTGATAAATGCAACCGGTTGATTTTAAGCTCCGCGGATATCAAGAAGGTGCTGTGAATGAGCTGGCCAAGTGGAAACAAGGCGGTAAGGATCTCCTCTATTTGTGCGCAAGAAAATTGTGGCACAAATTGAAGTCTAGAGCTGATGGATCGTAATTGTGTATCGTAAATAAATGTGCATCTGAGGATGTGCATCGACTGGAAATGCTTATATTCACTGGCTTTTTTGCAAGTGTTGACTTGTAAATTCATGTGCATTGCCCGCGCAACACATTTTGCGATACATTGTGGCTACAACAGCGAGGAATTGAATTCGCAAGCAAATCGAGGTGACGCGTATGAGAGGAACAACGATCCGACAATCAATCAGAACACACAATCAATTAGGACGATCGACAAGCCCATCAAGTAGATTACGTAGATTGAAAATGAATATCCCATGGTTGATCATGTTCACGCCAGTCGCGTTATTCTTCATTATTTTTAAATATGCGCCAATGGCCGGATTGGTCATCGCCTTTAAGAATTACACCGTCTACGAAGGCGTTTGGGGCAGTCAGTGGGTTGGCCTGGATAATTTCAGGATGCTATTCCGCGATCCCTCAGCAATATCAACGATTAGAAATACGCTGACTTTGAGCTTGCTTAGCATGTTTGTCAGCTTCCCATTCCCGATCATGCTAGCCATCTTCCTTAATGAAGTGCGAAAACTATGGTTCAAGAAAACAGTGCAAACCTTGGTTTACTTGCCGCACTTTCTGTCCTGGGTCATTGTAAGCGGAATGGTCATTACACTGTTCTCCCAAGAAAGCGGGATCGTCAATCATTTATTAGAAAAGCTGACGGGCGCAACCTACCCATTTCTTTATAAAGAAGGCTCCTGGATCACCGTATTCGTAGCATCGGGAATTTGGAAAAGCGCCGGCTTTGCGGCAATTATCTATCTTGCTTCACTGACAACCATCGATCCAAGCCTCTATGAAGCCGCTTGCATGGACGGGGCGGGTAAGATGCGCCAAATCTGGCATATTACTTTGCCAGGTATTCGTCCAACAATCGTATTGATGCTGATTTTGAATATGGGCCATGTGCTGGAGGTTGGATTTGACCAAGTGTTTACACTCCAGAACTCAGCGGTTGCAGCGGTCTCCGAGGTCATCAGCACTTACATGTATAGAGTTGGCTTGCAGGGCTTCCAATTCGGCTTGACAACGGCGATGGGATTGTTCGAATCGGTAGTCGCATTTATTCTCGTCGTGCTGACCAATATGATTGCTCGCAAATTTAATCAGGGTCTGTGGTAAGGAAGGAGGAGCATTGTGAAAGCGACAAGAGGAGAACGATGGTTCTATGCAGTAAACTATCTCTTGCTTACATTAGCGGGTTTAAGCTGCCTATTGCCAATAGTGAATGTAGCAGCCATGTCGATAAGCGGTGACGAGGCAGTGATCTCTGGAGCCGTGTCATTGTGGCCAGTTGATCCTACATTCAGTTCCTATACGATGCTGTTTAAAGGAAGCTCAATCTTAAAGTCATTCATGAACAGCGTTACGCTGACCGTCGTTGGAGTCGCGCTCAGCCTGCTTTTTACGGTACTCGCTGCATATCCGCTATCCAAAAGGGGATTTTATGCAAGAAAGCCTCTGACACTGGCAATTGTGTTTACGATGCTGTTCAGCGGCGGATTGATTCCAACCTACTTGGTCATTAATTCGCTTGGTTTGATTAATTCGTATGGTGCCATTTGGCTGCCGGCTCTTGTAAGCGTTTATAACATGCTGATTATGAAAACTTACTTTGAAAATATGCCGGAGGAAATGGAAGAGGCAGCACGGATCGATGGCTGTGGCGAGATTTCGTTTATACTTAAAATTTTGCTCCCGCTCTCGCTCCCGATGCTGGCTACAATCGCATTGTTTTATGGTGTAGGCTTCTGGAACGCTTTTATGAGCGTTTTGATTTATATCAATGATACCGATAAATACAACTTGACCGTCAATGTGCAGAATATGATACGCAGCCAGTCATTGATTGCGACGTTAACGACGTTAAGGCAAGAGGATCTTGATATGATCGCTCCGGAAGGCATTAAATCTGCAGGCATTATGGTTATGATTATTCCATTGATAATCGTGTATCCGTTTCTCCAAAAGTATTTTGTCAAGGGGGCGATGATAGGGGCGATTAAAGGCTAACCGCGGCTGGTGAAGTTGAACATCATTCGAATGCGATGATAGAGAGGGGATTTCTTCAATGAAAACGATGAAGATCAAGCAAAAGCTGGTTTACGGTTCAATCGCTTCCGCGCTTATGTTGACTACGGTGCTTGCAGGCTGTTCGAAAGCCGACAATAATGAAGCAAGCACTGAGAATACGCAGCAAAATACGGCTGAACAAACGAATAATACACAAAGTAATACGAAAGAGGCTGAGCCTGCTCCAAGAGGCAGCTTTACTTCATCGGTCTACGATCGTGGAAATTATCCGCCTGAGGAAGGGACTGTAGATAACAACCGCTGGACAAAGTGGATCAATGAGAATGGACCTGCTGATGTAAGCTATGTACCGATTCCTCGTTTCGAGTCCCAGGCCAAGTACAATGTGTTGTTCGCTTCAGGCTCGGCGCCGGATTTGATTTTCGAATATGACACAGCCTATCGGAATCAATTATTCAATCAGAAGCAGCTTATGCCTGTCGACGATATGATCGAGAAATATAGCACAGTCTATAAGGAGCTGTTGACGAAATTCCCAAGCCTTAAGAAGCTGTCTACGAAGTCTGATGGCAAGATGTATGAGTTCGGTCGTGTAAACGGCCTTCAACCGAACCATGTGTTGATGATTCGTAATGACTGGCTGAAGAAGCTGAACCTTCAAGTGCCGAGGACGACGGACGAGCTGTTTGAGGTTGCGAAGGCGTTCGCCGAGAAGGACCCTGATGGCAACGGCAATAAGGACACCTACGGTATGGCCCTGAGCTTCATCAGCGGTATGATTGTTGACTATTCGTTCGGCAACATCTTTACCATCTATGAGAAGTACCCTTGGTATCCGACAGCTGACGGACAGCTGGTTCACGACTGGGATCGTACGAAAGCTGCAGTCGACTTCAAGAAGAAGCTGTTTGACGCGGGCGTTGTCGACAAGGACTTCCTGACGGACAGCAAGGGCGAGAAGGCGAAGCAGGATTGGACGACCGGCAAGCTCGGCATTTATGGAGCTAGCGGATCATGGAATGATGCCGCTACCTACGATGCTCTTAAGCAAGCCGATCCGAATGCAGAGGTTATGATTATTCAGCTTCCGAAGAGCCCATTCGGACAATTCAGCCCGGCAATCGGTAACCCGGTTCAGATGACGGCTGCTGTCAATGCGACGGCGAAGGATCCCGAGTCGATTATGAAGTATGTGGACTTCCTGGTTACGCCGAAGACTGCAGAAACGTTGGCATTCGGTATCGAAGGAACGAACTATACGCTGAAAGACGGCTGCGCAGTACCAACGTCCGATGAGACCAATAAGCTTAAAGTCAGTGGCGGCGACCTGATGATGCTTTCCCAAACGAACCTGGATACTTTCACAAAGTGTAACGATATTAGTCTTATCGAAAACCCGACACAAACACAGAAGGATTTGTTCCAGCTTCGCACACAAGCGTTTGAGGCCTACCTCAGCAAGGACCGTCCAGTTGCTTATCTGACACATCCGGAACAAATGCCAGCGCTTCCTGTTGAGCTGCAAACGGTGACGACTAACGCGTTCAAGACGATTCTCGATATTTGGCAAAAGGCAATTATCTCCGGTTCTTCCTATACAACGGACCAAGCGTTGACTGATGCAAAGGCGGCTTGGGAACAAGCAAATGGTGCTCAAGTTGACGAATGGTATTCGAAATGGTATGCGGAGAACAAAGATAAAGCGTTCTTGACGAAGGATATGTACGAATTGATGATTAAGTAATTGTGCATTCGGGGCTTCCTGATCAAGGAGGCCCTCCCCCACCCCCGGGCGCCGCTGAGCGGTTGTCCGGGTTTTGTCGATTCCCGAAAATACTAGGAGACGAATGGCGGTTTGTTGACTACAATTACGTTCAGAGAGATGTTTAGGAGGATTCGCATGAAACGGAACGGATACCGCAAACTGCTGTTTTCATATGTACCGATACTCATTTTCGTCGTATCGGTATTATTTCTAGTTTTTTTCGGGACGATCTACGAGCTGACACGCAAGCAGACAGTGAAGGCGAACGATATGTTTGCGCAGCATGTGCTTCAAAACTTGAATTACAATCTTCGCATGATCGATCAGCTGATGATTAAAGAGATTTTGACGAATGAGAAATTTAGTGCATTCTTTGATCCGAGTCATAAGGACGATACCTATTTGTCCTATCAGGTGAATGAGAAATTGAAGGATTTTATAGGAACGGTTCCAATGGTTCATTCTGTTTACCTGTATCGCACGTATGATCACAAGGTGCTGTCTTCCAATATATTCATTCCGCTCGATTCGTATGGAGATCGGGAGTTCATCCGTCATGCGGCATCTGGGGCCAAAAGCGCCTATCCATGGACAGATCCCCGTCCTTTCAATGAGTTTAAAAATGAACAAAGCAGAAGAGTGGTATCGCTCGTAAAGCGAGTTCCCTTGCTGAGTGGAAGTCAAGGTCTTATTGTCGTGAACGTGGCAACGGATACGTTGGAGAAGCTGTTCAAGGAAATGTCCCAATCGGATATCAGCTTGCTTTATTTGGCCGATTCACAAGACCAGTGGATTCGAGGGGATATGTCCGTGGCGGCTCAATTGGGTACGAAACCATGGAAGGAGTTAAGGGAATCTTCTGTTGCGATGTCCGAGCTCAGCGGCTGGAGAGTCCATGTCGGGATTAAGGATAGCGGCGTGCTCGGCATGTTCAGGGCGCTGTCCTATTCTTGGATCGTATTAGGGCTGATTGGCATTATTATCGGAGCGATGTGGCTAGTCAGAACGAGCCGGAATCACTATAGGCCGTTGGAAGCGGTGCTAAGTAGAGTGCAGCAATTCACACACAAATCGGATTGGAATGGGAAGGAAGATGAGTATCGTTATATTGGCTCAGCCATTGACCGGCTTCTGGAGCGTTCCTCGTTGCTCGAGAAGCAAGCAAAGGAAAGCTCTATCTACCGGACGAGAATATTGTTTACGGAAGTGATGGAAGGGCTGCGGCTGTTAACCGATCAGGACTGGCAAAGGGAGGCTGCATCGCTAGGGTGGCCAGAAACTAAGGGACGAATGACCGTTGCGCTGCTGGAAATCGATAAGCTCAAGGGCTTTCAGGAGAAGTACTCGTCGAAGGATCAATATTTGCTCAAATTCGTCTTGCAGGATGTACTCAAGGAAATGGCTCAGGAGCAAGGTCTTCATGTATGGGCAGAATGGCTGACCAATACGGAGCTCGGTGTGTTGATATCAGTCGGTGATAACGGGGAAGAGACTATCAATAATTGGCTGGAGACGCTGAGACAGTGGGTAGACGCTAATTTGGAGTTTACAGTCACCATAGGGCTCGGCGGAACGATACGCGATATTACTGATCTGTCGCTATGCAGAGATGAAGCAGCTCAAGCATTGCGTTACAAAACTACGCTGGGCATGAACCGAATCATTGTCTATGCGGATCTGCATCAGCGCATGGAGCATCGGGTTTATGAGCAGCATCAGGTCATTAAACAGCTGGCAGAGCAGTATCGATTAATGAATGCTGCCTGGCAGGACCAGTTGAAGAAGCTTGACATGCATCTGAATGGTGAATTGTTTGAGCGTTCGGAAATCGTAGACATCATTCATTTCCTGCTGTACCAATTCGGTAGAGAAATGCAGGAGCTGTCAACCGAGTATCGAGATATCTGGCGGCAAGACGCGCAAACAGAAATTACGGCTTTATTGGATCGATTTGAAACTGTGGATGAATTGATCAACGAGCTTGAAGAGATTCTGTCACGAATATACAGACGAATCGAATCCGTTCGTTCTCAGCGGAATGTGTTTTCGATCGTGCAAGAGGTGAAGTCGTATGTGGAGCGCAATTATGCTGACCCATCCCTTTCACTTGTCCAGTTGAGCGATCAATACGAGATTGGCGCCACGCAGCTCAGCAGGCTGTTCAAAGAGGAAGTCGGAGAGAAGCTGGTTGACTACTTGACGAAGGTAAGAATGGAACAAGCGAAGCGGCTGCTGCTGGAGACGAAGAAACCGGTACAAGACATCGCGCTGGATGTTGGGTATACGCATTCTTTTTCCTTTATTCGTTCGTTTAAGAAGTATGTTGGAAGGACGCCAGGTGAATATCGAAAGGAATAGTGCATCGTAAATTAATGTGCATTGACTCATTGTCCTTTCCAGAGGTACATTAGCCGCAACTTATTTTCAATGGCTTGGAGGACCTGAGCATGAATATGACAACGGATCATTGTTGGCAGGAAAGATGGGAGCGATTCAGCAGCAAACAACGGCTGGAGGAAGGTCTCGTCAATATCGGCAAGCCGGGACATACGCTAGAGGGCTCGAAAGTGAAGGAAGCCCATGACGGGCGTGCGGCAGCCGGATACTATGCATTCGGCACTGCGGTGGGCAGGCTTACAGAGTCACAAGGCTTGCAAATTTTGCAGTCGCTTGCCGAATTGCAGATTACGGACAAGACGAGTCCGCATTATGGAGCTTTTCGCTGGTACCGGGAAGAGACACGTGTTCATGATTCGAATGCGGCCTTCTTTATTCTACTGCCTCTGGTTGTGCTGCGGACGTTTCTTGAAGAACAAGTACCGGCGTCTCATCAGCAAATGATGGATCGCATGTTCGAGCATAGCGCAGCCTGGTTTGAACATGAGCTGAAGGAGCCGATCTTCTATTATTCGAACAAAATCGTGAGCGACGGTGCGATATTGTTGGCGATTTCGAAATTACGAAGCTTGCCGCAGCAGCTTCAGGCAAGCCTCGCCTTCTTCGAGCGATGGCTCGACTACACGGAACGCAGAGGCTGGGGCTGGGGTGAAAATATTAGTCTAATTTATATCCAGGTTACGATGAACGCGCTTCAGCTTGCCAATGTTTCCTTGAGTGCGGAGAACGATCGGCTGAAGGAGAGGATTGGAACGGTCATGAACGGACTTATCGATTACGTCCGTTTTCACGATGGATATGAGTTTGTGCCAACCATACGCAGCTATCAAGTTGCAGGAGAAGTGCACCCGAGCAGCTTTATGTGGACACTCGCAGGTGTGCAAACGGCTCAATCGACGACGGAATGGGATTATTTATCTTATCTGCTATTTGAGGAGGAACTAGCCAAGGAGAACGAAGGCGCTACGCTCAAGGTGCCTCGGAGCAGAGTGGAACGGATTATGGATTCGAGCTATGCGCATACATGGATTGGAACCACCGGAAGAATGGGAAGCGTAAACCGGTTCCCTGTTGTAGCAGGCTCTTATCAATGGCCGACGTGGGGGCTGGCTTGGCAATCGTATCCGGTTTCTCTAGCTGTTGAGGGGCATCAGGTTTCCTATCTACGCTGGTATGCGCATGATGGTGAACAGGTAAGAACCCATCCGGCAGCATATGAGAAAGCGTATTTAGGGCCAGCTTTGTTCAAGGAAGCTTGGTATCCTGACACCCAGCTCAGGTCAATGCAGCATAATCAAGCTTTATTGGTAGTGCGCAGCATGAGCCGCCTACATAATGAAGCCAGTGAGCTTGCTGATGAATGGGTTGTGAATCGGTGGACAGGTGAACGCTGCACGTTTGCAGGGGCGGATGGGCGCGAATGGACGATTTTGCGATATCCGAATTCCGCTGTGCTAGTAACGCCGTTATTAGGAATCGCCTATGGTCACTCCTCACGCCATGCGCCGGTGCTTCAACCAATAATGGACGGCGATACCCTTCGATTAAGGCAAGTGCTGTATGCTGGAGACAAGCAGCTGCTGCAGCAGCCGAGGCTTGAGACAGGCTGGGCGATCTATTATGCGGACGGCATAAGCAGCCAGGATGAAGCGACCGCACTCGCAGCACGGTTGCGTCTTGTAGAGTCATCGTATAAAGACGGCGAGGTCCCTCGAGATACCTATACGGAGCTTCGGAGCTCCCGTTTATATCGGGATGAAGAACAATTGGCGGAATTGATAATCGATCCTCATAAACTGGAAAGCGGTGAAATGTAGTGAAACTACAAGCCCAAGTGTTGGACAAGTCCGAAGTTCACGCCTTAATCGAGAAAGTGATCGGTCAGCTTAAGCACTTACAAGGCGGCGCGGTAGAAGAAAGCTGCCCGATTGGTATCATTTCCATGGAGAACTGGGAGTGGCCGCAGGGTGTGGGCTTGTTTTCCCTCTATCTGTACTACAGAAAAACCGAGAGAGCGGACATCAAGCAATATTTGATCGATTGGTTTGATCGCAGAATGGCTGAAGGGCTTCCTTCCAAAAATGTAAATACCATGTGCCCGATGCTAACGCTAAGCTTTCTCGCTGAAGAGACGGGACGCGCCGACTATATGGAGCTTTGCCGCGAGTGGGCCGAGTATGCCGTGAAGGAGATGCCGCGAACCGAGGAAGGCGGTATTCAGCACGTCGTTTCGGGTCAGCTGAATGAAGGCGAGGTATGGGATGACACGCTCTACATGACTGTGTTGTTCGTAAGTCGTATGGGACTGCTGCTGAAGCGGGATGATTATTTGGATGAAAGCATTTACCAATTTCTACTGCATCTCAAATATTTGACTGACCGCCGCACAGGGCTGCTATTCCACGGTTGGACGTTTAACGGGCGCCACCATTTTGCAGAAGCGCTATGGGCTCGCGGCAATTCGTGGTACACAGCCGGACTTGTTGATTATTTGGAAATGCTGGAGCTTCCTAAGTCAGTGGAGCGGCTGCTTGTATCCGCATTAGAGCAGCAAGCGTCAAAGCTTGCAGAGCTGCAGGCGGCAGATGGCATGTGGCATACGCTGCTGGACGATCCGAGCTCGTATACAGAAACCTCTGCGACCGCAGCATTCGCCTACGGCATTCTGAAGGCAGTCCGCAAAGGCTATTTGCCTGCATCGTATGGAGAGATCGGTATGAAAGCCTATAACGCTGTCGTTTCTAAAATTGATGCTGATGGCGTGGTTCACGGGGTCTCCTATGGCACAGGAATGGGCCGCACACTTCAAGACTACCGAGATATTCCGATTTGCCCGATGCCGTATGGACAATCGATGACGCTTCTTATGCTAATTGAAGGCTTGGAAAATTAAGTTTCGGAGGCTGAGTGCGATGGGAAACTTTCAGACGATACGCCAGCTGGATGCGGGTAAAGAGCAGTGTATAGTTGCATATGGAACCAGCTTGACTGAAGGCGGGGTATGGGTAGACATACTGCGTACTCAGTTGCAGGACCGATATCCTGGACTTGCTAACGTAATCAATAGTGCAAAAAGTGCGATGTGGTCGCAGTGGGGCATTGAAAACTTGTCCGAACGCGTACTCGCGCATAAACCCGACATGGCCTTTATTGAATTTGCGATGAATGATGCGTACTTGCCGTATGAAACGAGCCTGGATCAATGCAGGAGCCGATTAGAGTTCATGATTGATAAAATTCTGGAGATCAACGCTTCTTGCGATATTATTCTTATGACGATGAACCCTCCTGTAGGCGAACATCTTGAGAAACGGCCTCATATTCTCGAATATTATCAAGTTTACCGTTCAGTTGCTGAAGAAAGAAATCTAACGCTTATCGATCACTTTGCAGAATGGAACGCGATAAGCAAGGAAGATAGAGAGCGATTTGATCGTCTAGTGCCAGATGGCATCCATCCTTCGCCAGAAGGAGATAAGGAAGTTACGGTGCGAGGAATCGAAAGGGTATTGTTTAACTAAAGCGTGGACCGTTGTAAAGCAATGCGGAAGGCAATCGGCGACGATCCTTCCGCAATTCTTCAATGAATAAGTGAGAATAATGTCTATGATTCAGTTCCTCTTGGACCCATCTCCAGGGCAACACCGACGCCATGTTCAGCATCGTAAGATTTAAAAAACGGCTTTTTTGGTGCTGAACAGGTCAGCAACGAAGTGTGCGTATGACGAAGGGAATGGGGAGTTAGTTCAAGATTGAGCTCGGCTAGTCTAGATATTTCTTCGAGATGTTTGTCGGGTTGTAATACGTCTTTGTGATACTTATCGAAGTATTCATATCTTACGGGCTATATATTATAACGGTTTTTGTATTATACGAGGTTACATTTCATGACTATAATTGAATCACTTCATCCTTGTTGACTGCAGAGGTGAAATAACTAGACACTCACCTCAAATTGAAGTGAGTGCTTTTTGCTTGGAGGGCGATACATCTTGTTGAGTATGATGAATCCGATTAAGAGCTCCTTGTTCGCAAAAGTTTTTATCGCTGTGATCGTGATTCAATCTACCCTTATCGTGATCGGCGGACAGTTGAACATCATTCGCGTAGATCGGTTCATTCAGGAGCGGGAATTTGAATTTGCACGTAACGAGTGGGCATCGAGCGAGGGACTGAATCCATGGATTAAGCTGGATTGGAGGAAAAATTCGAATGCGAAGACGATTAACACAATCGTCTTGTATAACAGGATTAATTCAATGGACAACGCGAATGGCGGCACGCTCACTTTTAGAGACGGATCGACGAAAGCGGTCACCGGCATCCCGATCAATGGTGCGCATAAAGTGATTACTTTTCCTGCGAAGACTTGATGATGCGCTGCGACAATCCGCGACCAAAAGCAGTTCGTCTGCCGGATTCCCATCAAGCAACGTAACGGAAATGGCTCAACGAAATGGTCTTCCGTATCAGCGGAACAGAATGGTTCAAGGTGGATATGGGGCAAACTCAGTTGGTATCGGGCGTGAACATCGATTGGGATGCTAATTATGCGACCAATTTTACGATTGAACTCTCGATGGATGGTGTGAATTATACGACCGTATTTACTAAAACAGAGAATGTTTCGACCAACATATTCGTTCTCGTCGACTACCGCTAGGTATGTTAGAATCACGATGACAAGCGGGAATGGAGCTAATTAAAGCTACTTTAACTTTAGCGTTTTTTAAAAATCCATCAAAAACTAAAAGCCACTGACTTTGTCGGCGGCTTTTAGTTTATATAGTATGAATGTGAGGGGATTCCGATATGGCGAATAAATCGGACTACAAGAAGCTGACCCGACTATTAAACGATTCGGCGGTTGAATTAATTGGCGAAGAGCTTGTCTTTAAGGTGCATTATTGGGGCGCGATGCCGCAGCATTTTGACAACCCCCTCCATCGCCATTCCTACTTTGAAGTCTGTTATGTCATGGAAGGCGAAGGCTATTACTATGAATCCGATGTAGAATATCCATTGCTCCAAGGAACGTTGTTCTTCTCAAGGCCAGGCATGTGGCATCAAATCAAAAGCCAGGATGGGTTGGCTTTACTCTATGTGGCGTTTGAAATCGATGAAGCCCGTTCAAAGAAAGAGTCGATCCATCGATACTTGCAGCTCCTTCACAATAATAGAATCGTCGTGCCGAGTGCAGATGATACGATAACGGCTCAAACTTGGCGGACATTATTAACCTTGTGCAAACAAGATCATTACCTGGTCAAGGAAGCGGTTCGATGCTTTGCGAGTGCGTTGTTAGTTTCTTTCTATCCCGAATTTTCCCAATCTCTTGAGTATGAAGAAACCACTGACAAGCAGCAGGTGTCTGCTTATTTGCAGCGAGCCAAGCTATTTATCGAGGATAACTTAACTTTATCGCTGAGTCTGCAGCAACTTTCGAGTTATCTGCATATTACGGAACGTCATTTATCTCGGCTGTTCGCTGAGAAAGTGGGTCAAACCTTCTCGCATTATGTGCAGGAACGAAGAGTCCAGAAGTCGATCGAATTGCTGCTTGAGACAGATTGGACAATCAGCCGAATCGCTGAGGAAACTGGGTTTGAGTCGATTCACTATTTTACGAGAGTATTCACTAGTAAAATTGGAGTTCCACCGAGTAAATTCCGCAAATCACAGCTGTCGGAAATCCCACATTAGCTACTGTTAGATGTCTGTATAGTGCAAACTGATGTCCGGTTAATTCAACGACAGTATGGCCTTCTCTCGTTATGATTTAAGTAAGCGTTATCACTATTTCTTAACGAGGAGGTCATCACCGTGGCGGTGAAGATGAGGGATTATAGTCTGACTGGACCGGAGAACAAGCTAGCACAGGAAAAAGGGCTGGCAACCGCTGATTGGTATATCAGCCCAATTCCGCGTCAGCGCCTTAAAGAGCTTATGAAGCGTAAGGATGGGCCAGCTATTCGCGATACGATCATCATGTTTGCATGGCTGATCGGTACAGGGATGCTAGCCTATTACGCATGGGGAACATGGTGGGCAATACCGGCATTTGCAATTTACGGCATTAGCTATGCATCAATGGCAGATTCACGCTGGCATGAATGCGGTCATGGCACGGCATTCAAGACGCCCTGGATGAATGATGTGCTGTATCAAATCGCTTCCTTCATGGACTTAAGACCGCCGACACCTTGGCGCTGGAGCCATGCGAGGCACCATACCGATACGTATATCGTCGGTCGCGATCCGGAGATCGCCATGACCAGACCACCGGTTTGGCGTATTATTTTCGGAGAAATCATCCACATTTATGGCGGTACTAGAGACCTCAAAAGCGTAATTACCCATTGCTTCGGAAGACTTACTGCTGCTGAGAAAGATTATGTTCCGGTCTCCGAATTCAGGAAAGCCGTTTGGATTTCACGGATTTGGGCACTGATTCTACTCGGCTTTATTACGTGGTCGATTCTAATCGGCAGCATCTTGCCGCTTATGTTTGTCGGGCTTCCAACCTTCTATGGACCGATCCTGCTATTATTAGTAGGTTTGGCGCAGCATCTGGGTCTGCGTGAGGATGTGCTCGATCATCGTTTGAATACCCGTACGATTTATATTAATCCCTTCTTCCGTTTCCTCTACTGGAACATGAATTATCACATTGAGCACCACATGTTCCCTATGGTTCCCTATCATGCACTGCCCGCCTTACACGAAGAACTAAAGTTCGACTACCCTGCTCCAAGCCCCAGTCTGTGGGCGGCGCTTAAAGAGGTTATTGCAGCGCTCATGAAACAGAAGAATGATCCTTCCTATGTGGTGGATCGCCCTTTGCCGGCTACTGCCAATCCGTATTACTATGGTGCGTAAGCTGAGCAGCACAACAAAGCATCTAACCAATAATCTACTTAAATGGAGGGCCCTATGCAGGAATTATTACAATGGGTTGAAGCATGCGAGGCTGATGCTATAGATGAAGAAGACGTCATTCGGTTTGATCACGGAGACCGTACGTTTGCCATTTACCGCACAGCCAAAGGCAGCTATTATGCGACGGATGGGTATTGCACCCATGAGAAGTTTCATTTGTCAGAAGGTCTGGTCATGGGCACTATTATCGAATGCCCAAAGCATAACGGCCGATTTGATTATACGACCGGCGCTGCGAAGCGTACTCCGGTATGCGTGGATTTAAGGACGTATCCGGTAAAGCTGGAGCATAATAAAGTTTTCATCCAAATCTAAGGAGATAACGACAATGTCTGATTTAGGAATGGTGATTGTCGGTGCGGGCGAAACCGGTGCCAGGGCAGCGGTCGAGCTTCGAACAGCGGGCTGGAACGGCCCTATCACTCTAATCGGAAAAGAACCGCTGGCCCCATATGAGCGACCACCGCTTTCCAAATTCACGCTGATCAGCGAAGAAGAGCCTAAGCCTGCGACCATTCTCGATGAAGTTCGGCTATCGGAGCACAACATTGGCTGGATACCGAATAACCAGGTTGTTGGAATCGATCGGGTGAACCATTCGGTCGAATTGAGCAATGGCCAACAAATCCGGTATGAACGGCTCTTGCTCGCAACGGGGGCAGCTCCACGTAAGTTAACGATTGAGGGCTCAGATACGACAGGACTGCTATATCTAAGAACATTCGCTGATGCGGTGGCACTTCGCACACGATTTCAGCCGGGCAAACACATTGCCGTCATCGGAGCGGGCTTCATAGGTCTGGAAGTCGCAGCAAGCGCACGGGAGTTAGGATGTTCTGTCACTGTCATAGAGGTTGGACCTCGTATTCTTATGCGAGGCGTTCCTGAAGAAATTGCCCGCATCGTTGAAGCACGTCATCGTATGGCAGGCGTCCGTTTTAAGCTTGGGATCAGCATTCAAGGAATCATGAATACCTCAGAGGGCCATCTCATCACACTGGCAGATGGTACGGATATCCCCTGCGATACGGTTGTCGTTGGCATAGGCGCAATACCTGAAACCTCGCTAGCGGCCCAAAGCGGACTTACAATCGAAAACGGCATTTATACGGATGAGTATCTGGCAACGAGCGACAACGATATTTTTGCTGCCGGCGATTGTTGTTCTTTTCCGCACAAGCTCTATGGGGGCAGGAGAATTCGCCTTGAAGCTTGGCGCAACGCGCAGGATCAAGGCACGCATGTGGCGCATAACATGCTTGGCGCTTCGAAGCCCTTCGTGGATATCCCTTGGTTCTGGTCGGATCAATATGATCAAACCTTGCAAGTGACCGGATTGCCGGATAGCGGTGTGCTCACGGTGTGCCGACATCTAAGTGAGCGCGACAAATTGTACTTTCACCTATCTGGTGAGAATCGCTTAGTGGCGGCAAGTGCCGTGGGCTTAAACGCCAAGATCGCCAAGGATATTCGATTAGCAGAAATGCTCATTCATCAGAATCAGGCTGTTCTTGATCCGATAGCTTTACAGAACACAGAAGTAAAGTTGAAATCGCTTGTGAATGCTTAATATTCGGAAAGGGCTGATCATACATGACAAGAGTAGCTCTAAACAACTTAGGTTTACTTCCGTTAGCCGGCATTTGCAGTTATGAAGACGCCTGCAAAGTGGGCTATGACATCGATCATAATGTGAATTTACTAAGAAGATATTTATACTCCGAAACGCAGCTCAACCAAATCTTTGCCGCACATATCGCTCACATACCTGAATGGGAGGTAAAGGGAGCATTCGGGCTGCACATGTGGCTGGATGCGGAGCATAGCGCCGCCCTTCGGAAACGGATAACGGAGATGAGAGAACCACCCTTGCATTTGGACAAAGTGCCGGATGAACAGATTGAAGCTCTCTTTCATGAGGTTATTCGGGCAGAGTCAACTCTGGAGCTGCTAGTAGGCATATATAGAGTAGTAAAACCGGAGCTGGTTCGTTCGATGAGAAAACATTTAGCGGAGACAAATCCATTGGTCGATCATCCGACCTGCCGCGTGCTGAAGCTGATCCTAGTTGAAGAAGAGGAAATGATTCCATGGGGTGAAGCTGCCGTGCAAGCCTTGATCCGAACGGATGCCGACGGGATCGCCGCGCAGCAATGGCAGCAGCATCTGGAGTCTTTTCTATATGCAGCAGGAGGGATATCGGGAGATCTGGCCAAGCCCGCGGATTGGCATTCTTCCGTGCCGCGTACGGATGGAAAACCGTATTCGATGAAAGTCGAGCCTCGGCGTGACGCCAGATTTACGGATACGTATAATTCAACAGCGAACTTTGATCAATACTACTTCGATGCTGACCGCCCTGCGGACGAGCGAACCTACGCGCTCCTATTCAAGCGTCTCAGGGAAATGGACGTGCCTGAGTGGATGGGGCCAATCATCTATCAAACCAAGGGCAAACCGTGGGAGTATTATCAAGAGTTAAGCAGGCAGCTGTGGGATGAGGCAAGACACTCCATGATGGGGGAAGTAGGCTTATACCAGGATGGCGTTGAGTTCTACAAATATCCGGTCGAATTTCTAACAACCATGGCATTGAACCGTACTGCGACGCCGCTCGAGGCACATCTTGTTCTTTGGTACATTGAGCAAGGATTGATGCCCAAAGCTACCGGAAAGCACTTTGAATGGGCTGTTGCCAAGGAGTCTGATAACGAACTTGCAAAGACATTCCAAGATTACGATTGGGCAGATGAAGTCTTGCATGCGCAAATCGGTAGAAAGTGGTTAGTTCCTGAGTATAAAGACATGGAAGAGCTTAAACAGCAGGCTGCAATCGTTATGAAGCGGAATCTGGAGGAGAAGGACAGATTGAGCCGGCAATCGGATTTAAAAGAATGGTGGCCTAACTTTCTTGCAGAAATTCGTGCGGGAAGGGAAAGAACACGCGATAGGGTATCATCATCATAACAAATTGTCTCCCATGAACCACCGCCTGCCGATATTTTACGATAGGTGGTGCCCTGTCAAAGCAGGGGTCGCTTCAGAGGCGCTGTTGAACATTTGTTAGCAATAACTTATCAGTTGTGGTGCCAAATGAGGTAAACAAAAAAGAACCGTCAGGATTTCTCCCGATGGCTCTTACTGACGGATCATCCTTTCGAGTGCCTAACAGGTGCCGAATAGGTGTCGAAAGGATATAAAAAATAACTAATTTTCTTATAAGATGTTACAGCATTAAATCGTGAAACCCTTGATATTACTGACTTATTTACCGGATTGCGCGCGTCATGGTTCCATGCCTTCTTTCGGACAAACGCGAAGAAAGAACCATTAGCAGCTCACTCTAGCTGCCAACGCAAAAACACCTCCAAAGTTGTCCTCCATATCTAACGACATGGGGGCATTCACTTGAAGGTGTTTTAATTTGATCTCATCTAGGGATCAGTCCCGTCAGTCCCAGCAAATGGTCGGCACTTTTTCATTACCAAAAGGTAGGCTTCACTACCATAAACGCTAACATACAAAGCAGGAGCACAAGGTATATCCACAGTGATCGAGCAAGCAGTCGAATGATGATTGCTTTGTCTTGGCCCGGTTCATTGATTTTCCGTATTTTCGGAGAGAATGCGCGAGCCAGGAAGAGTAAGGACCCAATTAAGAGCAGGATGGTCATTACGATCCAGGATGTCGACCAAGACCAGGATCCCACAAGAACAAGCAAGATTCCGGAACCAACCAACACATGGCCTGCGTGCTTCGCCAAACGTATAGCGGTTCGGAACGTATTAAGATAGGCGTTTTGCTCTAAGGCTTCTGCCGACCGAAGCTTCTTCATTACGGGAATGAAAATAAAAAAGGGTCCAATCGACATAATCGCGCTAAGGATATGTATATAGAGCAGCAACGCATACCAAAAATCCACCTTCTATTTACTCCTGCACGCGACTAAATTCATGCACCCATACACGCATATGCGGCAGCCACGGCATACCTGGGTGATAGGATAAGATCGATTGCTTGTAGGCTTCCACATTCTCGTATCCCTCTTGCTTGGCATGCTCATCGGTTAGCTCACCGAGCGATTGCGAATACACCTTTTGAACTACAAAACGGTGACCTTGAAGCTCCATGATTTCTCCGACATCGGCATACCGCCCATTCCGCCGAGTTGCTGTTTTAATTCCGGCAATCACTTTCTCCACGTCCGGCTTAACCGTTACCAATCGCTCAATCGAGCATGTTTTTGGCGGCAATTCATTACTTTGATTTATATTCGACATATTTATCATCCTCCTAGGCAATCTAATTACTTGAACATATATAGAATGTCCTATCCACGTTAACAAATTCTGCTAACTTATTCCCAACAACATAAAATGTACTTATATACGTCATCTTTGTGGCCGAGACGAGCCATGATCGTTTCAAGGTTTACTCCCGCTTCAGCCAGCAATGATGGATGTGTATGATGAAGGGAATGGGGGGTTAGCTCTGGGTTGAGTTAGCTTGTCTCAGCAGAATTTACTGCACGTTAGGAGGAGTGGGTTATCGCAGATTTTTTTTGAACTAGGAGGTACATATTGATAAAATGGCATTATGAAAGCCATATGTGCGAAGAGGGATGCTATTGAAAAAATATATTTTAATTGCATTACCGATCCTTTCTGTGTTGTTATATGGATTCATAAAGCTAAATGATGAGGATAAAATTTTGCGAATGGAGAAAAGCAACATGATTGAACAAGTCAAAGAAAAGTATTTTACCGCAATCGAAAACGGCGATACGGTTACTGTGAAAAATCTTGTAGAATCCGGTATCGATATAAATCTGAGAAATGCTAATTACGAAACAGGCATTATATTAGCGACAAGTAGAAATAATTTTGAAATGGTGAAATTACTTGTGACGTTAGGAGCAAATGTGAATAGACCGAGCAAAGAGATTGACAATACACCGATTATGATTGCCAGTGTAGAGGGGTATACGGAAATCGTACAATTTCTTGTGGAAAACACAAAACCAGATATGACCATATTGAATGGATATGGTGGAACGGCACTGATTCCAGCATGCGAAAAAGGTCATGTTGAAGTGGTGGAACTCTTGCTGACCAAAACGGATGTAAAAGTAAATCATGTCAATAAACTGGGGTGGACTGCTTTATTGGAGGCAGTAATATTGTCGAGCGGAGGGAAAAACCATCAGGAGATTGTTCGATTATTGCTCGAACATGGGGCGGACAAAAATTTAGGAGATAAAGAAGGTGTAACGCCCCTGGAACACGCGAAACAAAAAAGATTTAAAGAAATAGTTGAGATTTTGTCTTGATTGTGAGGACTGACGGGAACATAAACGGTTAAATCAACTCATTATGGCACCCATCATTTCCAGACTACTTCCTAATTCCAAGGAGGTAGTCTTATTTATGTTAATTCGCATTTCAAGATTAGCTTAACGATAGCATGGATGGGAACATTGAAAGCTGAATAACCCATTTCATTCCTTCCAATACTATAAGAATATTCGTACCTTCACGTAAGAAGGGGACAACCATGGTAATATCCCTTTATTTGTTTTTTTGCTGGTTCCTGTGCGGAGTATTATTTTCGCTGGCCGACAAAGTTTCGCGTCAACATTTTGCTTTCGTATTATTGATGTTGAACTTTATAAATACGAACATCAGCTATTTGTTGGCCGACCCGATTAAATTTTATTCCGTGACAAAGGACCCTATGGGTTATGTCGCATTTTCGTTATATCAATGTTTAATCATCCCGGCACTAATGACGATCATTGTTGGTGCTTACATAAATCAATCGACTTTACGCGGCAAAATGGCGGTTATATTGATTTCGGTTTGCGTGATTGCCTTTTTTGACTGGTTAAGTTGTATTATGGGCTTGTTCATATTAAATGGATCTTGGCAAATGACCGCTTTATTCGGGTACCGGTTGATCTTGCTGTGCTTGGGCTTCCTATGTTTGAAAAGCTTCAGAAGGGTGCGTGGATAGTAAGATGACAAGTTTCATGCCTTTTGACGAGCGCGGATTCGGTACGAATGACATTTTCCTGATTTCATGCATTATAGTGGTTTATGGAATCATGTTTCTGCTGCCCAAACGGTTTCCTCTTCCTGTTACGATTTTGTTGCTGTGTTTCAGCGCATCGATCGCCAGTATACTGGATAATTCAATCTCAGGTCATATTTTTGACTTGTACGATATTATGGACGGACCCCAATATTCGATTATGGATTTCATCGTATACCCGCTCTATGCGCCATTCGGGTATTTTTTTATCTATGCCTATGATTTATTTCGGCTAAAAGGATTGCGGACAGTCGTATATATTTCGCTGTGTTCGTTGCTCTCCGTCGGATTCGAATGGTTATGTTATAAGGCTGGCGTGTTCCACTATAAAAACGGATATCACCTATGGTATTCCTATCCTATATACTTGCTGTCGCAGACCGCTACCGTGTACTTTTATAAATTTATTACAGGACAGTCGCAAAAAATGAATTCCAGCCCCTCAGTCGAAAGGGATAGGTAGGATTTTGTTTATGGTCATGGAGGAGCCGCAGCGGCTCCTCTTTTTCTTTAAGTACCTAATAATCAAACCCTTTGAAGAAACCAGATTGCTCCTAAAATAAAAATGACGATGGAGGAGTAGTTTACATATTTCCGATATGCCGAAAAACGAAACAGTCTTGTAAGAATAGGCAGCAAGAGCATGACGATAGCCAGTTGGACCACCTCAATGCCAATATTAAAACTAATAAGAGAGGCAGCTAAGTGCGTCCATGAGATGTTCATTTCTTTTAACAGATCTGCAAAGCCCATTCCATGTACTAACCCAAATAGAAACGTGATCACCCATCGACCAGATGTTTTGCCGCGAATGATATTTTCAACTGCAACATAACAAATGCTTAGCGCAATAGCCGGCTCGACAATATACGTTGGGATATTTAATATGCCTAACACGGCCAGGGTTAACGTAATCGTATGCGCTACTGTAAAAGCTGAGATCACAGCAACATATTGTTTGAGCGTCTGCTGGCGAATTAATAGAGCGAGTAAAAATAAAAGATGGTCGTAACCGGTTAAAATGTGCTCCATGCCTAATGTAAAGAAAGACCACCAAGATGATATGGCTTTAGTCGAATGACTTTGCTGGCCTTGATCTAACTGTTGCTCCGTAATTAACATCGTCCAGATCCGATCTTTTCCTCTTAAAACGGATTCACTAACGGAGCCATGGTTTTGGGACGTTAAGAAGTTGGTATAAGCGGAAGCCGTTGTTCCGCTTGTGAACATTCCATCTAAGAGCGAAATCGTTTGCCCAGGCGCGAAGCCGGGATATTGAAATTTGAGCGTGACCATTTCATTTTCACCTTTGTTCTCAAGAAGAGGCCCCGTCACTTCCGAGCTTAGTTCCTGCCCGTCCTTCTCCAAAACCACGCTATCTTCGACCCATTCTGAAACACGATGTTCAATGGCCTTTAATTCTGTTTCATTCAGCTTGCCATCATTGTTCGTATCTCCGCCAAATCCTTCAATAACGGACAGGGCATCAATAGAATAAGTAAGCTGCGTTTGTTGCTCGCTGATGTCAATATCGGTGAACCCTGCACTTAACGGATGGGCGCTGGCTGTAGATAGCGGAGCGACAAGGAAGAGCAGGAATATAGAAACGGCTAGATAATAGCTAGGCTTGTTTAGATAAAACTTCAACGGATATCAACCCCCTCATATGACTGACGGACTAAGTTAGTTTAATGTAGGTTTGTAAAGAGAGTGTTAAGGAGTATCTAAATTCACTGGAACTATTTCCCTTATAAATTATTACTTAAGCTTTATACTAGATTAACATTGAAGTGTTATTCTATTATACATGGTCCGTAATGGCATTTACGATTGCCATCATTTTAATTGGAGGGATACCCAATTCATGAGGAAAAGAAAAAAATGGACAAGCGTCACGATTTCCTCCTTCGTACTAGCCAACACGCTATTATCAAACTTGTTGGTTGGACAAGCACATGCCGATCAGGCAAATCATGTTCTGATCAGTGAAGTCTATGGTGGAGGAGGAAATGCAGGGGCCAATTACAAGAATGACTTTATAGAGTTATACAATCCAACCTCGCAAGATATCGATCTAACTGGATGGTCGGTTCAGTATGCTTCTGCAGCGGGCGTTTTTGGCTCAAATAAAACAACTTTATCAGGCACGATCAAGGCCCATGGATATTATCTTGTTCAAGGCGCAAAAGGCAGTGGCGGAACATTAGATCTACCGACACCGGATGCGACTGGCAATTTAAATTTATCTGCAACGGCAGGTAAGGCAGCCCTTTCAAAAACCTCCGACACGATAACAGCAAAAGCAGATGCGAATGTTGTGGATTACGTAGGTTTTGGATCCACGGCAAGTGAGTTTGAGGGTAGTGGCCCTGCGGCAGCTCCTTCAAACACAAAGAGTGTAGAACGAAAAGCGAATGATGGTACGGATCCAACCGCGGACGGTGCCGGAAAAGGAAACGGTTTGGATACGGATGATAACAAAAACGATTTTGTTGCAGCGGATCCTAATCCACAGAACACTACAACCCCTATCGAACCTTCGCTTGGGCCAACCATAAGTGACATTAAGGCTACAGAGGCAGATGGAACTTTGGTAAACGAGGGCCAAACGTTGACCGTTGAAGGAACCGTAACGGTTGCAAATCAAATTGTTGGTTCAAATTCTTACTATATTCAAGATTCTACTGGCGGGATCAATGTTTATGGTTATGCTTCCGCCGTAAATCCTGGAGATCGCGTTCGGGTGACAGGGGTGATAACCAATTACAAAGGATTAGCCGAGCTTACACAGCCAACGGTTGATAAAATAGGGACAAGCCCGGTACCTGCACCAATTCATACGACGATTGCAGATTTAAATGCTTTTACAACCGCAGAGCCAATGGAAGGTAAATTAGTTACGATCACAGGGAAAGTAACGAATGTTCCTACCTCTTTACCAGCTAACGTAACCGTTCAGGATTCGACCGGCAAGAACTTGACCGTTCGCGTTATTGCAACAACCGGTATTAGTTTAAGCGCTTTTCAAGTCAATCACACGTATTCCTTTGCTGGACTAATCGGTCAGTATGATAGTACATCGCCATATGATTCAGGGTACCAGCTATTCCCGCGCAGCACCTCGGATGTATCTGAAGTATTTCCTTTAACAGTGACACATACCCCTATTAAGGAATCGGTTAAGGGAGCCGATTTACAAATTTCTGCAATGGCCACGGGCGCAACTTCAGTCAAAGTGTTTTACAAACAGCCTGCGGATAGTGCGTATAAATCGGTTGACATGACGAGCACGGATTCAACCAATTATGCAGCTGCCATTCCTGGTACTGAATTAACTGGGGACTCTTTTGTTTATTACATTGAAGCAAAGAGCCAATCAGAAACTCAGACAGTTGGAAGTGCCGCAGCTCCCTTCACGGTTTCTACAGCGATAGATACTACGGGTCCAACGATCAATGGAGAGCAACCAGCGAGACTGGCGAAAATTGAATCCAAACAGCCTGTAATTTCGGTGATGTTGAGTGACCCAAGCGGAGTTGACCCAGCAAAGGTAACCATTTCGGTGGATAACCAGGATTTCACAAGCCAAGCAACGATAACAGCGGATAAAGTCCTTCTGCCTATTTCAAATGATTTAACGATCGGCACTCATAACGTAACTGTAATTGCTTATGACACAAAGGGCAATAAAACGGAGGATACGTGGGCATTCGAAGTCACTCCGCAGTTTGCGGGCGGCAGCCATTACCGTGGAACAACTCACAACCATACTAATGTTTCCCATGATGCAACCGGGAATCCGGAGGAAGCTTTAAAAGCCGCGCAAGCACATGACTATGATTGGTTTGCCTTTTCTGACCATTCCCATGATATTGACCCTGAGAAGCTAGGGCAAGATTCTACTGCTCACAATGGAATGCCAGAGAGAATCGGCGGAACGGAGTGGCAGAAAACCAAGGATCTTTCGGCGCAATATACCAATAACGGATCTTTTGTCGTGTTCCCTGCATTTGAAATGACATCCACGACATGGGGTCATTCCAACGTGTTTGGTACGGATAATTTTATCGATCGAAACATTGATAATAAGAAGTACCAGGATCTGAATTCTTACTATGCTTGGATATTAACCTACGATAATATTGCAGCGCAATTTAACCATCCGGATATGTCTGCGAATGCATTTAACAACTTCATGCCATATGACTCCAAGGTGGATAAGCTGTTCACGATGTTGGAAGTCGGGAATGGTTCAGGAAATTATGGATATGCAAATGCAGAGCAAAAGTTTTTCGATGCGCTTAACTTAGGCTGGCATGTCGCTCCAACCTTCGGGGAAGATAACCACGATGGTACATGGGGACAAACGATGAAACGTACTGTCATTGTATCTAATGATTTATCGAAGGATTCCCTGCTGGATTCCATGAAAAATATGCGCGTATACATGGAAGAAGATCCGAACTTCGAGTTGGATGTTCTTGCCAATGGAGCCTACATGGGAGCTACTGTCGATGGAAGTACGCTAGCTTTTGATATTATAGGATCTGACCCGGTTGCAGAATCCAATGCGGATCCGAAGTTTAGCTATTTACCTTCCAGCTACAAGAGCGATGATCGCATTCAAAAGGTAGAATTACTGACAAATGGCGAAAAAGTCGTTGATTCTATACAACCGATGACAAAAGATTTCACTTGGAATCCTACAGTTCCTGTAACAGGCGGACAACAATGGTTTGTTGTGCGCGTGACGCAAATGGACGGAGAAAGAATCTATTCTGCTCCCATCTGGACAAAAGATAAAGCTGTAGATGTACGTGTTAGCGGGATTGATGTCGTAGGCGGAATTGTCGCAGGTAAAGATGCCAATTTGACTGCAGGTATTTCAAACTTAGGAACAAACGATCTTACGAACTTAAATGTAAACTTCTATTTGGACAGCGTGGATCCGGCCAATAAGATTGGGAGTGCAACGATCGATTCTGTGCAAGCTAAAAATGTAAAACAGGTTCAGGTGACTTGGAAAAATCCGATTGCGGGCAACCATACGATCATTGCTGTCGTTGATGCACCTCAAGGGGATAATCCGGCGGATAATCAGTTTTCTAAGCAAGTTTCCATCAAACAACCGCTTGGTTTAACGGTAATGATCGATGCAGCCCATGGAAATGAGAACACATCGACGGATCCAGGAACCTATAAGAACAACTTTAAGTTATTTAGAGATTTATTGGAAAAAGAGGGCTATACCGTAGTAGAAAATACAAGTCCGCTCACGGTAGACACGCTTGCTGGAGTCAAAGTATTAATCATTACGCACCCAACGACTGACTTAACAGCAGATGAGAATACCGTTGTAGCTAACTATGTTAAAAATGGCGGTTCCTTATTATTATCGGATAAGAGTAACTTTAGAAATGACGTAACCATTAATAACGATTTATTGACTCAGATGGGATCAGCCATTCAATTTAACAACGATGGAATCTATGATGATACTAAGGAAGGGAATTTCTGGTCCAACCCGTTAACGTCCAAGTTTGCTGTTCGTTTGCATACGGAGCCTGTAAGCAATTATATTACAGATCAAATGCCGACACCTTCTATTAATTATTATAGCGGTGCTTCCTTAGAAGGGGCTGGACGTACAGCATTGACTACTAGCAACACCGTAACTATTCTGGCACACGGGAATGAAACATCCTACCAAAACAGTTTAACTGGTGACGGCTATAAGTATGATGATGTAAGCGATGATCATGGTGGATCCGTGATCCCTGCTATTGCCTCCGAAGTGATTGGCAGCGGGAAAATCATTGTATCCGGCATGAACTTTGCAAATGATAAGCAATTAGATGAAAGCTACGATCCAGTAGGAAATGATGAGTTTGCCCTAAACTCTATAGAGTGGTTAGCGGGCAGAGGCACAACGATCTCTTCCATTGGTGATGAGAGAAAGCAACCGGATGGAACAAGTGTCGTTGTTGAAGGTATCGTTACTACCGGTGCAGGAACATTCTATGATGCTTTCTATCTACAAGACTCGACTGGCGGCATCATGGCATTTCAGGAAGTACCTGAAGGGTCATTGAAGCTTGGGGATAAGGTTCGTGTGTACGGACATATTAAAACCTTCGAGAATAACAAAGAATTAGAGTTTACAAGTTTTGCAACGGATGTTATCAAGATTGGCGAAACCGCACCGGTTGAACCTAAGGCAGTCTCTACCGAAGAGTCTGTTTCAGACGAAAATCAAGGACTATTAGTCAAAGCTTCGGGTAAAATCGTTAGCAAATACGATGCCAATTCATATGTCATCAATGATGGATCTGGAAACGTGCTCGTATTTACGGATGGCTATATTGTGAACCAAACAGGTCCAGTGCCGGATTTAAAAGTGGGAGATACATTGGAGGCTGTAGGGATTGCCGGTAAATTTGCGGAGGGGAATCGTATTCGTGTTCGTGATACGAGGGAACTACAAGTCAAAGTCGATGCAGGCGCACCTGCAACTACGGCACAAGTAAATCCAGAAAAACCCGATGGATCAAACGGGTGGTATAAAAACGATGTAACAGTAACATTGAAGGCCTATGATGAAGAATCCGGTATCCAAGCAACTGAATACCGAATCAACGGCGAAAGCTGGGCAACTTATACTGCGCCTATTGTTTTATCGAAAGATGGAGTCCATCAAATCGAATACCGCAGCATGGATAATGCGGGCAATACGGAAGCATCACAGGAGGTTGTGGTTAAACTTGATAAAACAGCACCTGTTGTCAACGCTTCGGTAGACCAGCCTGTTCTATCCGTACCGAATCATAAGATGGTTCCAATTCATGCAACAGTGGTGGCAACGGACAGTCTGGCAGGTGTAGATTCGATTGTACTTGAATCCATTACGGCCAACGAAACCCTGGCTTCCGATGATATTCAAGATGCAACCATCGGAAGTGAAGATTACACGTTCGGAATACGCGCTGAACGAGAAGGCATGGAGGATGGCAGAATTTATACGATTACGTATAGAGTAACGGATCAAGCAGGAAATGTTACTGCAGCCACAACAACAGTGACCGTTCCGAAAGGGAATTCAACGAAGTAGGATTGAAGAGACAGGAATCAATGATTCCTGTCTCTTTTTATGGTCAAAAATTTCATGGCGTTTTTCTTGCGGTCAATAGGGGACTATCGTTTTTTTCTGTTAACCGTTATGTAATTTCCAAGTTTGGTATAAAAATTGACTAAAGTTGGGAGGAGTTATTGGGATGAACCCGAATTCAATATTATTACAAAAAAAGGAGTAGAAAACTAATGAGGTACGCAAAACTCGGCAGAACAGACATGGAAGTGTCCCGCATTACGTACGGTGCAATGGAGCTGGGAGGAGGCAACGCTTTCTCAGGCGGATCGACTCGCTGGGAGCTTAGGCCCGAAGAGGACAACATTCGGCTTCTCCGCCAAGCCTTTGACAACGGAGTAAACTCGTTCGATACCGCTGAACTCTATGGGGCGGGACGCTCAGAGTTTATTATAGGAAAAGCCCTAGGCGATGTAAGAAAACAATGCGTGATCGCAACGAAGGTAAGCGCTCATCACCTTCGGCCCAAAGAGATCCGTACGGCCCTGTGGCAAAGCATGTTCCGGCTGAACACGGACTATATCGACTTGTATTACATCCATACGCCCAGTAACGAAATCCCGATCGAGGAATCTATGGGAGAGCTTAGCAAGCTGAAAGAAGAAGGCGTTATTCGTGCAATCGGCGTATCCAATTTCTCGCTTGCTCAACTGAAGCAGGCCATGCAATACGGGCGGGTCGACGCGATTCAACCGGAGTATCATATGCTTCAGCGCAGCATTGAAGACGATTTGCTTGGTTATTGTTTGGAAAACGGCATCAGCATCATGAGCTACAACTCCCTCGCTAAGGGGATTCTAACCGGAATTTTCCACAAAGGCAAAGAAGTGACTGATTTTCGCAAGGAGAGGTCTTTATTCCAATCGGAAAACCTGCTGAAAACCGCGGACCTAATCCGTCTCTTGGAGGAAATAGCCGCAGCCAAGGATGCCACTCTCTCGCAAATCGCAATTAGTTGGCTGCTGCGCCAGAAGGGCCTGACCTCGGCGATCGTGGGCACGCAGAACGAGAAGCATTTCTTCGAAAATCTGCATTCCATTGACATAGAACTGACCGAAGAGGAAGCGACCAAGCTAGACGCTGAAAGCAAGAAGGCACTAAGAAATCTCGGCTAAACATCTGGCATCAGAATTTTAGCAAGGGGTTCTATCAATGAATCGAAGCTGGGTCTTCGATCCGTGATAGAACCCCTGTTGCCGGATGATCGATAATCAAAACATTAGAAATTAATTCCGCAGTTGAACGGTTCTGCCTTCCTTCACGGAAATGTACGCTGCCTCTGTCACCTCGACAACGCGGGCAGCCTCATCAGCGGGCGTTAAATTGATTCCTCCATCCAAAATGGCTGATAGAAATGCTTGAACAGAAGTTACAATCTGACCCTCAACCGGCAAATCCTCGCGATCCCGTACTCTCTCTACCAATATCCTTTCACCGTCGCAGCTCAAGGTGCCAAGGTCGCCTAAAATGCGAAAATTGTTCTTTGCAGCGAACATGTTTCCAGGCGTGATCGTATTTGAGGACAAAGAGATGAGTGTCCCGTTTGTCATTCGGATCTGCACACTCAAATACGCTTCTTGTGGATTTTCAGGAGGCTCTGAGAATGCAATGACTGTTTTCGCTTGCGAACCCGCAAACCACAAAGCGAGGTCCGTGAAGTGAGAACCCGTATCTGCGAACATTCCGCCGCCCATTTCTTCCGGATTGCTTCTCCAATCACCGGGTACTATTCCAGCATTTTTGAACCATTCGGGCTGTCCCAAACCCTTCATGAGTTCTTCCAATTCTTCCTGCGGTGTAGCGCTTAGAAATGCACCTATGTTTTGCGAACAAGTCGCTTGAACCTGGCGAACCGTTCCAATCGTACCTGCGTCCAATGCTCTTTTGACTGTTTGATAAACAGGATGATAGCGGCTCTGGTAAGAGACCATCAATATTTTACCGGATTCCCTTTGCGCAGCTGCCATGGCCCAGGCATCTTTTGAAGTTGAAGCGATAGGCTTCTCAACAAGCACATGAATCCCTTTTTTCAAAGCCGCGATCGTGGGTTCAGCATGAGAGGCGTGAGTCGTCGCGACAATCACGGCGTCCAACTGTTCGTTCTCTATCATCTCTCGCCAATCTGTATAAGCACTTTGAACTCCCGTTCCATTCTTGATCTTCTCTAGCAGCTCGGAATTCCGCCGCGAAATCGCAACAATCTCAGCATTCTTTGACGCCTGCAATGCAGGTATATGTATTAACCCTGTCCAGAATCCCGCTCCAATGATTCCGACGCGAAGTTTCTGCTGTTCCATCGGCATCGCCTCCCCCTTTAATTATCAGTTAAATCGTTCCGTAAATGATTATTGAAGATTTCCCCTTTTAGAACTTATCCTTGACGGAGTACTTGTTATATTATGGCAATCTCAACTGTACATTTAGTTGGAGGGGAGGAGGGCAGAACATGAGCATTCCCAAAAACGAAAGTGAGTTAACTGTTCAATGGCTGCAGGGAATTTTTCATGACTATGGGTCAATAGCTGATTTTGCGGTTGAACGAGTTTCTGGGCACACTGGGATGACAGCCTCGCTCGTGCGGCTGCGTCTAAAGTTTGATTCAAATGCTGAATCAGGAGCTCCAAAGTCCGTAATTGTGAAATTCGCTTCGCAAGTGATGCCTGATTTTATTTATCAATACTTTTATCCATCCGAGCACGGCTTCTATCAATCCCACCTTGCAGATCCAAATCTAATTCCCCTTGCCAAATGCTACTACAGTTCCTGCAATCCGCAAGAGAAGTCCTTCATTCTCGTGTTGGAAGATCTAAATGGCTACCACTCGGGAAGCTTGAATCACGGATTCACCGAGAAGCGTTTAATGAATACGGTAACTTTTCTGGCACGGCTTCACAGCGAGTGGTGGGAAAAGCCGATTGCCGATGCACACTGGCTGAAGGGGCATATGATTCAATTAATGATCGCTAACGGCGATTATCCCAAGCTCGCCCTACTGCAACTCTCCAGAACTGTGCAAAATGATTTCTTAGATTATATATCCGTAAATATCGACAAAATCATTGAAACAGCCAAGCGTTTGCAACGGACCGCAACCGAACCGCCTGTAACCTTTATCCATGGCGATTCCCAGTTCGGAAACTTGTTTTTTGATGATAACGATGCGTTGGCCGCTGTCATCGACTGGCAATTGCCCGCCAGGATCAAGGGAGTATATGATTTGTCCTCTTTGATCGGCCTATCGATTCCTTCTATGGTCCGTCGGAAATACGAACATAACCTGCTAGATCAATATCTTAACCAATTGACGGATAGTGGCGTTTCTGGCTACGGAGCGGACCAACTGCGACTTGATTATTCCATTGCGCTCTTTTACTGCGGATTTAGATTATTAGGGGCTTGCGCAGCTACCTTTAATGGATCCGAAGAGCATTTAATTTGGGCTAAGGAGTGCTTAGACCGCGTACAATCCTTCTTTGAAGATTGGAAGATCTGGAGAACTGTCGGGATCGATCAGTAATAACCTAAGGCTTCTCATGAGTTCACCGAACTTATGAGCGGCCTCTTTTTTTCGTTGTTTTAATATCCGAGTGGCCGAGGCGCGACATAATTACATGCAGCTCTTCCTTTATCCCGCAGGAACAAGCTGCAGCCTCGTTGAACTATTTGGAGAGTTACTGTTGAGAACATTCAACGACTCTATGAAATCTGAACAATTCTACCGACAGTCGAATGTAGTTGAGGCGGCAACTCAACTAACGCTTGATAGGCATACACGCGCGGATACGCTATGCTGAACCCGACTTAGTATAGAGAACTACACATTTAGGAGGTTTTCGTGTGTCAAAAGAGAAAGAGGCGTACTCCCCATGGTCAAACATCGTTTACTCCATGCGGCTGCACTGGCGGGCAAGGCCCCTTACGCTTATTTGTTGTGTCGTCTCGGCGATTGTTGGTGTCGCCTTGCCCTTCGTCAATATCCTTATGCCCAAAATTGTCATCGACAATCTTACTGCAAGAGTAACACCCGGCGAGTTTATCGTGTCGGTGGGCGTTATGGCGCTTCTTCTGGCCGCTTTGAGCTGCGCGAAAAGCTACGCCGACCTCATCACCAATGAATCAGTGGGTACCATCAGCATACTAAAACACCTTCAAGCCACCATGCACAAGCATCTTACCATGGACTTCGAGGTGCTGGAGAGCCCCGGCTACGCTAAGCTGGGCGAAAAGGCGTGGCGAGCGATGCAAAGCAATCACTCTCCCTCGTCCAACATCCCGCGCTCAATGACGATGCTAGTCATAAACGTTTTAGGTTTTGTTACATACGGTATGGTTATTGTAAATGTACATCCACTTATTATCCTTTTTCTAGCAGTGTCGGCCGGGATCAACTGGCTAGCGCTTTCACGCGCACGCAAGATTGAGAGGGAAACGCGCGAAGAGCGGTCAAAGCTTCAAGGCAAGCTGTGGTATATGCAAAAGGTATCGAAGGAGCCTTCCGGCGGCAAAGACGTGCGACTTTATGGCCTTAACAGTCTTATAAGCAGCGTTTTTAAAAGCGTAATCGCCACCAGCACCGAAAAAGAGCACAAGGTAGCGACGGGAGATATGAAGGCCCAGCTTTCGGATGCCCTGCTCGGCCTCGTACGCGACGGCGCCGCGTACGCTTTCCTCATTTACCTGCTGATGAACGGCGAGCTGACGCTGGGCAATTTCGTGCTGGTCTTTGCCGCCATTGGCGCGTTTGCGGGATGGTTGTCGGGCATTTTGACCCATTCAAGCGAGCTTATGCGAGCTCTTAGCGAATTATCGGACATTCGAGTGTATCTGGACGTTCCCGATGTCTCAAACACCGGCCCAGGGCATGAGCTGCCCGCCGGCGACATGCTGCCGCCTGCCATCACTCTTAATAACGTCACCTATACCTATCCGGAAGCGAAGGAACCGACGCTTTGCGGCATTGACCTTGTGATCACGCCGGGCGAGCGCATTGCCATAGTCGGTGCGAACGGCGCGGGCAAGACGACGCTTATTAAGCTGATATGCGGACTCTATAAACCAACAAGCGGTGAAATTACGCTGGGCGGTGTCGATATTACCCGCTTTAACAGAGACCGGTATTTTGCGATGCTTTCTACGGTGTTTCAGGATATTCACCTCTTCTGCTGCGATATTGCCGGAAACATCTCGCAGCAGTCGCCCGACCGGACAGACTATGAGAAGGTAAAGAAATGCCTGGAGCTGTCCGGACTTTTGGAAAAGGTAAGCGGGCTTGAACAAGGCGAGTCAACGCTTCTTGTGCGGCGTGTGCACGACGACGCAATCGAGCTTTCAGGCGGAGAGAAGCAGAAGCTGGCGCTGGCACGCGCTTTGTATAAAGATGCACCGGTTATTATCCTGGATGAGCCTACTGCGGCGCTTGACCCGATTGCCGAGAGCGAGATCTATCAGCGCTACGCCGAATTGACTGCCGGCAAAACATCGATTTACATCTCGCACAGGCTGGCAAGCACGCGCTTTTGCGACAGGATTTTGTTAATCGACGACGGCGGCATCGCCGAATGCGGCACGCACGACGAGCTTATGAGATACGGCGGGAAATACGCCGAAATGTTTAACGTACAGTCCCGCTATTATAAGGATGAGGAGGTTGCCGAAAATGAAGATGCTCTCCATCTGGCGTAACCTTCGTCGAGGATACGCCATTGTAAATCGAATGACGCCAACCTATATTCCGCTTACTTACGTCACCTCCTTTATTAAGGCTGTACAGCCGCTTACGGTGCTCTTCCTTTCCGCCCAGATCATAAACGAGTTGGCAGGAGCACGCGATATAGGGCGCATCACGCTGTACGCCGCGCTTGCCGTGGGGCTCTCGTTTATCCTATCTGCAATAAACGCCGTGGCGTCGCGCCGGATTACAACCTTGAACAGTACGTTATGGGCGCGTTTTTACTTTTTCCTGGGCAATCGGTATATGCAGCTGAATTACGATCAGGTGGAAGACGCGAAAAATAATGAAAAGCTGGCGGATATTGAGGCAAAGGCAAACGGCAACGGACTGGGCATTTTACGCCTGCACTACAGTCTGCCCGAGCTGCTGCAGCCCCTGTTCGAGCTGGCGGCTTCGATCGTGCTGGTGATCGGCATGTTTTCATCGGCCTCGTCCTATGAGCAGACGTTCATAACATCGCCATACGCCACGGGATTGCTTGTCGTCCTGATCTTCCTCATACTTCCCTTTACGTATGTCATTAAGAATAGGGAGGATCGTATCCTGCAGCAGGTGTTTGAGGAGAATCCGAAGTCAAACACCTATGTACATTTTTTTAACGAGTATATGCAGGTAAAAAACGCCGCGAAGGACATTCGCCTTTTTAATCAGGCGCGAGCTATTGAAGAACACTACAGAAAATCAGTCGGAGCGGAGTTCTGGTACCGGTTCTTCGATTTTATCGGAAGAAATAACGCGCTCTCGGCAGCCATTCATGCCGTGCTGGGCGGCTGCGTATATCTCTTTATCGGCTTGCGGGCGCTGTACGGCATGTATCCGTTAGGCAGCGTGGTTCAGTATATCGGCGCGGTTACCGGCGTTGTCGGTGCGCTGGCCAAGCTTGTCGGGGTTCTGGGAAACTTTATCACAAATAATCAGTATCTCGACCTTATGTACGGTTATCTAGACCTGCCGGACAACATGAGAAAGAGCGGCGGAGGCCGACAAATCCCGCAAACAGCGCTGGAGTTTGAATTTCGCGACGTGTCATTTAAGTACCCTGGCTTCGACGACTATGCCATTGAGCGCCTTAATATGAAAATTAATGTCGGTCAGCGGCTTGCCGTTGTGGGGATGAACGGCAGCGGCAAGTCAACCATGATCAAGCTCTTGTGCCGGCTTTATGATCCGACGGAGGGTGTGATCACATTAAACGGCGTTGACATCAGGGAGTACGACTACATGGCGTATATGGGCGTATTCGGCGTCGTGTTTCAGGACTTTAAGCTATATTCATTCTCACTCGGTCAAAATGTGGCCTCCTCTGAGAGCTTTGACGCAAAATTGGCAGAGGAGTGCCTTGTTACGGCGGGGTTTGGCGAGAAGTTAAAGGACATGCCCAAAGGGCTCGATACCTTTTTGCACAAGGATTTCTCCGACGATGGCGTAGAGATTTCAGGAGGAGAAGCGCAAAAGGTGGCGCTGGCAAGAGCGCTCTATAAAAACGCGCCGTTTGTGGTACTAGACGAGCCAACGGCGGCACTGGATCCCATCGCCGAGTTCGAGATCTATTCTCGTTTTAATGAGATCATCGGCGACAAAACGGCAATCTTCGTCTCCCACCGGCTCTCGTCCTGTCGGTTCTGCCACGACATCGCCGTGTTTCACGAGGGCCGGCTTATACAGCGCGGCTCCCACGATGAGCTTGTAACCGAAGCGGGCGGGAAATACGCCGAACTATGGAACGCGCAGGCGCAGTATTACGTTAGTGCGTGATATCCCTAAAGCCGTGCGGTAAAAGGCACAATCCACTCTAAAGCAGAGGGGATTGTGCCTTATTCATTTTAGCCGCTCATGATCAGGATAGATGCATTCATATACTAGATAGAACGGATTTGGGCCTCGACGCTTCCGCCATGGAAAACTTGAGCTATGTTTAAGAGAATACATAGGAATTGTGACGGGGAAGTAACCGGAGGTGACGAGATGGACGATACGTTAATTTCCTTGAGTCAACAAACGAATGAAGAGCTGGAAAAATACATGCTGCAGGGCACGGCTCCGCGCCTGGAAGATTTAATCGGGTACGAGTATAGGGGACTAAACAAGGGACTGGTTCCCGGAATGCTTGGGATTCGAAAGTTTATCAAAGGCTTCTTCTCGGGAGGTGCCAGAGCGGAAGGCTATAACATTCCCGTTAAACAAAATGGCGTCTCTGAATCATGGATTCATTTGCCTTCTTCGGAAGCTCCGCGCCGATTTGGGTTCTTTACTGTAACGCTTGCTTCCGAAGGCGGCAGCGCCCGAGATCAGTTGTATCCACACGGGCTGCTTCTTGATTACGGAGCGAGCCTACGCAATAAAAAGTGGAAAGTGGAGCGAATTCTCCGCGATTATTTGGTGATTCCTGATCCAGAGCGACCAGACATTCTGCTAGGCAAGGCTTATATCGCAATCGGCCCTTTTCGGGTTGCTTCTAATTTTTTCATTCTTCAACGTCTCCATTCTAGTGAATGGGCTCCCTGAGTCAGCTAGAAAATAAAGGAGAACACTCGGCCATATTGAATACTAGTATCGATGAGCGGTAAAGGCTGAAACCCAAATCGGTACAGGAGTTGATCATGAATGGAGATCAAGCAAGTCGTCGTCACGGGCCCCAATATGGTCGAGCTGCAAACGTTGAGCCTGAATGAGGAAGTTGGGCCGGACGAAGTGTTCATTGAAACGGAGTTTACATTCATTAGCGCAGGGACAGAGCTGGCTAATTATACGGCCAAGGATGCGGGCGTATTCAAGCCCGGCAACTGGAACTCGTATCCGTGGAAATCCGGTTATGCCAACGTCGGTATCGTTCGCAAAGTCGGGGAGAATGTGACCAAAGTGAAGGCAGGGCAGCGCGTCTATACCTTTGGCAGACATGCCTCCGCCATCATTGTCAACCAGAAAGAGCTTATCATCGAAGTGCCGGAGGATATAGATCCGGCCATTGCCGCCTCTTCGCGCATGGCGGGCGTAGCGGCGACTTCCATTATTCTGAGCGATGTTCCGCACAATGCTTGGGTCGCCGTATTCGGTCTCGGTGCGGTAGGCAATCTAGCCGCGCAGATGTTCCGAAATTTGGGGTGCAAAGTGATTGGCGTCGAACCGAACGAGCATCGCCGCAGGCTGGCGGAAGCGTGCGGATTGCCGATTACAATCGGCGGCAGCGATGAGGAAGTACGGGAACAGATTAGAGCGATCACCGGCGGCAAGCTGGCACACATTACAATTGATGCCGTGGGCCATAGCGGCGTTGTGATGCAGGCGCTGAAATCTACCGCGAATTTCGGCCAGATCGTCCTGCTTGGAAGTCCCCGCGTACCGGTAGAAGGCAACTTGACGGAGCTGCTGTCTGCGATGCATGTGCGTTGGATAACGATGCGCGGCGGGCTTGAGTGGTGCTTGCCGGTCTATTCCGAGCTGCCGAGCATCGTATCGCTCTATAGCAAGCAGCAGCTGGTGTTCGATTGGATTCGCCAAGGCAAGCTGGAGCTGGCAAAGCAAATTTCCCATACCGTCAAGCCGAGCCAAATCAAAGCGGCCTATGACGGGCTGCTTAATGAACCGGAGACGTTTACCGGAGTTGTGCTGGATTGGAAGCAGTCGTAGGGTTACGAAAAGATAGAGCAGGGACCTTTATGTCAGCATTCGCTGACATGAAGGTCCCTCTATTTTCGTTTAAGTAGCGGATTGGTTGAACGGTCGTTGTTTTTTGCTCCTTAATATAAATGCGATCGCCGGTCTGAGGATTGTAGTATGACCATTATTCGCACGCGACTCCGTCATGATCACGGTCCAGACTTGTGCTATATCCGGGCTGGCCTTTGTAGAGCGGCGCCTTGCCGGCAGCTTTTACGGCAGTGCAATTTTTGTAATAAACATTGCTTGGCTGCGGAGTTGGTTTAGGTGCGGAGACAGCCCCCGAATTCGTATCAATCACGATCAATACACGCGTGCCGTCTGGGAAACTCTCCATTTTATTGCCAACCCATGAGCCTGCTCCCCGATTATCGGAAGACTTCACGTAGGCCACGTCCGCCCCGGTTCCGCCTTCTGCGCACATGGCCATCGGGAATTCGTCGCGATCATAACCTTCCTTGGTTGGAATGCCGCTGAGCGATTGTTCCCGATTCTCGTCTGCGCCTCCACGATCGATGGTGCAGATCGGTGATTCGCCGCGCTTCATCGCGCTTTTCATGTGGGCAGCCGTTTGCGGGTATCGGACCGCGGGAAAGTAGATGACTTTGTTATGCATCTGGTTGTTAATGTAAACCGCTCGTATTGTTGCATCCCATGTAACGTATTTCTTCAGCAGTTCTCCTGCTGCACGCACGGGCACATAAGTAACGCCGCTTAAAATCTTAGGCGCGACATTTGCCTGCTTGCCGTTGACAATCAGCTTCAAAGCATTGCTTGCTGGCTTTGCCTGATTCTGATTCTGATCATTTATGAAAACCGTTTTCGTCGCTGCGTCCCAAGAAACGATTTTGTGCAGCAGTTCGCCAGCCGATCGTACAGGTACATAAGTTACCCCGCTTATAATCTTCGGTGCGGAAGTTGCCTGATAGCCATTAACAAATAATCGAATAGCTGTACTGACTGCATTCAACCTTATAGGCTTGACCGTGTCGATTGTTCCTTTGCTGGAAACTGGATTGGGTTGGCGATTGACGTTGTCCGTCCGGTCATGGGATTGGCTGAGGCATCCGGTTAAGCTGGCGGCCATTGCAGCGATGAGCATCATTTTCTTTAACATGTGGTTTTCGGGCACTCCTTTGACTGTCGCTTTACAACATAGCCTTCTCTTGGCAGTTTTCGTTTATGACGGGCTTCAGGGTCATATTCCTTCCTTTATTTGGACAAGTTAAAGCTTGGGAAACGCAAGAAAGGATTACGAATATGAAAAAAACATTAGGCCTTCTGTTTTGCTTAATAGGTATGCTGATACCTGTCAATGCCTCTCATGCCCAAAACAATCCAAGAAACTTATATGACATCAAGCCAGGCGATACGTTGTGGGAAATTGCGCGAACCTATAGAACGACCGTCGACGAATTGAAGCGAATTAACGGGCTGCAGACGGATCTGCTCCAGGTCGGCCAACGGTTGCGGGTTCCGATTATGTACGAGGTCGTTTCCGGGGATACGCTATGGGAGCTCGCACAGTCCTTCACTTCATCTGTCCCCGCTATTAAAGCATCCAACGGGCTAAGCTCCGATGTGATTCGCGTCGGGCAGCATCTCAGAATCCCGCCTCGAAAGCTGAGCATGGATGGGAAGTTTGTGCTTATGACGAGAGATGAATTTAAGGATTGGATTTTCAATCAAAAATTCAACCGAGTCGTTCGCAAGATCCAGCAGCATCATACGTTTCAGCCCTCTTATAAAGAATTTAACGGGTCGAACCATTTTGCCATGCTGCAGGGAATGGAGGAATTCCACGTCAGCGGGATGAAATGGAGCATGATCAGCCAGCAGTTAACCACCTTTCCGGATGGAAAAGTCGCAGTGGGGCGGCCGTTCGACATGCCGCCCGAAGGTTCGTTCGGTCTGCTGAATCCAGCCGCGATGCATAAGATTGAAGCGGACGCGATTGCGATTGAAAATGTCGGGGATTTCGATGCCGGTCATAACCAAATGACGGCGGAACAGCGGGAAACGATTGTTACGGTCGCGGCGCTGTTGATGCTGAAATACGGGCTGGCGCCTTCGGTAGACAGCATTACCTACCATCACTGGTGGGATATCAATTCAGGGGAGCGAGTGCTGGATAACGGTGCGGGCCATGCCATTAAGACCTGTCCCGGTACGGGGTTTTTCGGCGGGAATTCAACGGTAGACGCGAAAAACAACTTCTATCCGCTGGTGCGGCAGAAGATGAACGCCATCTTGTGATAGAGTTGAGAGAGAGCTTGCAATCATCCTCGGCAGCGGGTAGGATGGTAGCATCTATCAATAGGAAGAGGGAATATTGAAGCATGGCCAATCTTCATTCCGAAGACGAAATTATCGATTCTATTGAACGGCTGCGCGAGCTGGTAGGGGTTCCGCATGAGGCGGTCGTAAAGAAAACCATCGATCATATCGACGAGCATGTCCGCAATTATTTGGCCAAATGCCCGCTGTTTTTCATGGCGACCGCGAATGCCGAGGGGCTGTGCGATGTGTCGCCGCGCGGCGATCAGCCCGGTTTTGTGCAAGTGCTGGACGAGCACACGTTGGCTTTTCCGGAGCGCATGGGGAACAGAAGGGTTGATTCCATGATCAACCTGCTATCCAATCCAAGGCTTGGGATGATTTGCATCCTGCCGGGAATGGACGAGGTGCTGCGCATCAACGGCAGAGCTCAAATGATCCGCAACGAGGCATTATTGCAAAGCATGGCGCTTAACGGGAGACAACCGCAATTTGCCGTCAAGGTCACGGTAGAAGAATGCTTTATACACTGTCCGAGGGCGCTGAAATCGTCCGATGTCTGGAAGACCGAGTCGTGGCTGGAGCGGACGGAACTGCCTAATGTGCAGCGCATCTTCGAGGACCATATTACGAGAAACGGTTATGTGATCAGCAAGGATGCTGAATAACGAACGGCAAGTGGAACCTCCGCGTTTTGTAGGACGCCGTTGACCGCGAGATAAGCCTGAAGTTCAAATGCAGGTAACAAGCGAAAGAAGCAGTCGATTCGATACGAATCGGCTGCTTCTTTTTTAGGAAGAAACGCAGGCTTGGCGATATGATAAAGATTCCTGAAAAAATTGAAGCAATATTGTTCGATATATATTATATTGAATATATATAATTATCCGAATGAGTGGTGGCTGTAATGAATACAATGGATCGGGTACCGCTGTATCAAAAAATCCAAGATTATATCCGCAGCCTGATCAGCTCGCGCGGCCTGAAAGAAGGCGACCGCATTCCGACCGAGAAGCAGCTCATGGAGCGTTTCAATGTCAGCAAAATCACCGTCGTCAATGCCCTCACGGGCTTAGCCAACGAGAACGTCATTACGCGGGTGCCGGGTAGAGGCAGCTTCGTCAGCGAACAATCGGACATGACAGCCGTGCCGGAAACGCGGCCGGCAGCGAGCGGCTTCATTCGTCAGGAGCCGGCACCCCAGACGGATGCGAAGTCGGGGATTATCGGGTTCATTTTGCCTTCGATCTATGATTATTTTGCTGCACAGTTGACGTTGGGGGTGCAGAAGGCACTCATGGAGAAGGGCTATCGGGCCGTGATTATGCTCTCGAACAGCGTGCTTTCCGTGGAGAACGATGCGATTAAGACGTTGATGGACATGGGCGCCGAAGGGATGCTGATCTTTCCGGTTGACGAAGAGCAGTACAATGTGGAAATTCTCGGCATGAAGCTGTCCGGGTATCCGTTCGTCCTGATCGACCGCTATTTGCCTGGTGTGGAGACGCACTATATTGCCTGCGACGGCCGTATGGGGGCGGAACTGGCGGTTAATCATTTATGGGAGCTGGGCCACCGGGAAATTGCGATTTGCTCGGACTCGCCGCTCCAGACCGTGACCGTACAGGAGCGGATTCAAGGCTACATGGACGCGCTTAAGAAAAAAGGGGCGCTCATTAATCCGGCGCATATCATTACCGAGTTCGCTCCGGTCGACGAAGTGCAGGAGGATCATCCGTTGTATCGGTTTATTCGCAATCGGATGGCGACCGCTTATATTACGCTGAACAGCAAGCTGGGGATGCAAGTATACCGGGCCGCGCGGCAGTGCGGGCTCTCGGTGCCGGATGATTTGTCGCTCGTCAGCTTCGACGATCCGACGGCGATCGCGGAGGATATGAGCATGTTCACGCATGTGAAGCAGTTCGAGTTCGAGATCGGCTACAAGGCAGCAATTAAATTGATCGAGGTTATTAACGATAATCAAGCGGCAGATCACGAGTATAACAAAATATTTATGAAACCCGAGCTTGTCGTGCGGCAATCGACAGGAGCGTTTAGGCCGGATGGAGAATATCAGGCTGGAAAATGGAGTGCGGGCGCGATGTACCGCGTCACGCCGAGAAATAAATAGGAGAAGACAATGAAAGGAGAACCCCTCCGAGACGGAACGGTTCTTCTTTTTTGTATTGATAATATATATTTAATATGTTATTTTATAAAAAGAATATATAATTGCTTGCAGGTGAGGTGAAGTAGACCCATATAGCCTACAAAATGTAAGACGGCGGCAAGCTGGAAGTCTGTAAGTTTACCTGGAATGAAAAGAAAGACGAATCCTGTTATTTTAATTCCAACATTTTCAATCAGTGCATTGATAATATATATTAAATATATTATAATTCAAAAAGACTTATGTAATCGGTTTCAAAGCATGACTGTTGGCTTCTATCAGAAGCTTCGCTTGGCTATTACCTATAGGAGGTGGGAGGAGAAATGATTGCGAAAGAAGCAAGAACCGAAGTCTTGCCCGAGGTCTTGCCGTTAACAAAGAACAAGACCTGGTCCAAAGTATGGAGTTTCAGGCACATCTACTTATTTATGCTTCCCGCTTTTATCTGGTATTTGGTTTTTTGCTACTACCCGATGTACGGCATTTTGATCGCGTTCAAAGATTTCAAATACAACCTGGGGATACTGGGGAGCCCTTGGGAGGGCCTTCGATATTTCGAACAGTTTTTGAGCGATTCCAGCTTCTATTCGGTGCTATACAATACGCTGTCCATTAGTGCCATTAAACTGGTGTTCGGATTCCCGGCGCCATTGATTCTTGCTTTAATGTTGAATGGCGTGATGCACGGCAGAATAAAACGGATCTTTCAGACGATTTCCTATCTGCCTCACTTTGTATCCTGGGTCGTAGTCGTGACGCTGATGCAAAAAATTCTGTCTCCTAACGTAGGGCTTATCAATGACATCCGGGATCATATGGGGCTGGACCCGATCTTCTTTATGGGAAAGCCGGAGTTATTTTATCCCCTGGTCGTCATTTCGGATATATGGAAGGGCGTAGGTTGGGGGTCCATCATCTATTTGGCTGCCTTGACCAATATCGATCCGCACTTGTACGAAGCTGCTGAAATGGATGGCGCGGGCCGCTGGAGCAAGCTGTTTAAGATTACGCTGCCATGTCTGACGCCGACGATCGGCATCCTGCTGATCTTCTCTCTGAGCGGCGTTCTGAACGCCGGATTCGACCAAATCTGGCTGATGCAGACGCCTGCAACGCTCGGTGTCTCGGAAATTTTGGACACCTACGTATTGAAGACAGGTATTCAGCAAGGTCAATTTGCTTATTCCACGGCCATCGGCTTGTTCAAATCCGCAATTTCCTTGCTGCTTATCGTGCTTGTGAACAAAGTTTCCAAAAAAGTGAGCGACGTATCGCTATGGTGATCGGGCGAAAATCATTCTACGAACCTAAGGAGGTGCGGGTATGGGTGTGAGAAAGTTGTCGGCAGCCGATAAAGTCTATTCCACCGTGAACTATGCGCTGTTGCTCATATTCTGCCTCACGGCACTCTATCCCTTTATCTATTTTTTGGCGCTCTCATTCAATGATGGCTATGATGCCATGAAAGGTGGCATTTACTTCTTCCCGAGAGTCACAACGCTTGAGAACTACACCAAGGCATTCAACAATCCTCAAATTTTGAATTCATTTTGGATCTCAATAAGCCGAACATTGATCGTTACTATAGGTTCCACGCTGCTGACGGCTTTGCTGGCCTATGGGCTTTCCCGGAAAGGCTTGCCGGGGAGAAAATATATCGTCTTTTTCTTCTTCTTTACCACGCTGTTCAGCGGGGGACTTATTCCGACCTTTATCCTGTACCGAGAGCTTCATATCCTGAACACGTACTGGGTGCTTGTCTTGCCGTCGCTCTATAGCTTCTTCAATGCGATTATTATGAAGACGTTTTTCGATGGGATCCCTCAGGGTTTGTCGGAATCGGCCCGGATCGACGGCGCAAGCGAGCTTGGGGTATTCTGGAGAATCATTCTCCCGCTTTCGATGCCGGTTATGGCGACCATTGCATTGTTCGTCGGGGTAGGCATCTGGAACGACTGGTTTACCGGGCAATTCTTCATCCAGAACGAGAACCTTCAGCCTGCTGCCACGTTCCTGAACAAAATGATCAGCGAAGCGTCCTTCCAATCGATGACGGGTTCAAGCAGCGGATCTTCCATTAAAAACATGAACGAAAACCAGATGGCGCTGCGAGGCGTAACGCCCGAGGCGCTCAGGATGACGTTCGTTATCATCATTACGACGCCGATTATCCTGGTGTATCCGTTCCTTCAGAAGTATTTCGTAAAAGGCGTACTGGTTGGTTCGCTTAAAGAGTAGCCGAGTATAGAAGGCTCAGCCTTTTATATATAAAAAAATTATCTAACGAAAGGGGCTTGTCAAATGCGTAAGACCAGAATGAAAAGAACTCTTAGCTTGACGCTTGCGGTTCCGCTGCTTGCATTGTCTTTGACGGCATGTGGAGGAAACAATGATTCGGGTACATCATCTAACTCGGGAACCACGAACACCACGAATTCGACGAATGCAAATTCGGGGAACTCGAACGAATCCGCTGCACCTGAGCAGGTCACTCTATCCTTCCTGAGCGCATGGAACGGCGGCGGTGGGGGATTCCCGCAGGATCAGGAAAATAATCCCGTAGCTCAAGCGGTTAGAGAAAAAACCGGCGTAACGTTAAAGCTGGAATCGATCACCACAAGCGAAGTGGAGAAACTGAACACGATTTTCGCTTCGGATACGGTTCCGGATATCGTTAATGCGCCGTACTGGTCGACGACAGGCGGGGAAGGACAAGTCATCAAGAAAGCGGCTTTGGAAGGCCAGCTTCTCGATTTAACCCCTTATCTCGATAAATACCCGAACGTGAAGAAACTGATGACGCAAGGCGTAGCAAAAGACTTTGCCGAATTCGATTTGAATAGCCCGGATCTTGAAGGCAAGCAATATGTCATTCCGATGCAGACGCCGGACGGCACTCCTGAGAGCATTCATAACTGGAACTACGGTCTCTATGCCCGCGGCGATATCTTGAAGGCATTGGGCGTGAATGCGGCGGATATCGATACGCAAGATAAGCTGCTCGACCTGCTGACGAAGATCAAGAGCGGCGATTTCAAGGATATTAGCGGCAAGCCGGTTATTCCTTCCGGCACGATGCACAACGGCTGGGACTATAGCCAATTCCTGTCCGGGTGGTCCGATTACAACATTTCGGACTTCCGCCAAGAGGATGGTAAGCTCATTCACTGGACGCAATCCAAGGATCAGGAAGCCCGCTTGCTGTACATGAGAAAGCTGATCACAGACGGCCTGTTTGACCCAGAGGCGTTCAGCAATACCGATACGACGGCGAAAGAGAAGCTTGCAACAGGCAAGCTGGCTGTATTCGGCGCTCAAAGCATGATCGGCGACTTGCAAAAAACGCTTTATAAAACGAATCCGGAAATGCAGTACGAGTTGCTTGGACCAATGAAGAACAAGAGCGGAAACATCGTGACGCAAGTCGAGAAGCCAGGCCGTTCCGGCTTCCCGGTTATCTTCTTGAGCGCGAAAATCAAAGATCCGGACGCGGCGCTGCGTTTGATCGATTACTTGAACAGCGACGAAGGCCGTCTGCTCGCTTACTGGGGTATCGCAGGCAAAACGTATAACATGGCCGATGGCAAGCCGCAATGGATTGCGGACGTGAAGAAGCAGTTTGACGATAATCCGGATGTGAAGCGCGACGAAGGTCTCAACTATCTCTCCGGCAGCTTCATGGGCGCGTTCTCCTCTGAAGTCACTTGGCCGATTCCGGAGGACCAGAAGACGCAATGGGAGAAGCTCGAGGCTAGCTACTCGAAGAGACTGCCGATCCAAATTATCGACAAGGTCAGCGCGAGTTATCTAGTAAGAGATTGGCCGAAATACCAGGAGTTCCGCGACGAAACGTCCAGCTTGAACTTCGACGAAGAATTCCGCAAAGCCTGCTACGCGAAATCGGATGACGAAGCGCTGGAGATTTTGCATGGCATTCAAGAGAAATTTAAAGCTGCCGGCGTAGAAGAAATGGCGCAATATGTAGCTGAAAAAGCCGCTTCGCGTGACGACATCGGCTGGTAAAAGAAGGTTAATGAATAAGGATTGACGCCAAACAGACCAAACCGTTTTATCAGCGGTTTGGTCTGTCGTCGTATACCGGTCGAATTCGCCTATTGTCGTTGCGACTGTTTGCTTCAGCGCCATCGAGGCGACAATGGTGGTAGGGAGGGAGGCTTAAATGCTCTTTACACCGTTAAAGCCCATGATCGTCAGTATCGGCAAGGGAGCCTTCGACGACGATCGCTTTATCTTCGAGCCCAAATACGACGGCTGGCGGATTCTAATTCATAAGCAGGGCGAGCGAGTAGAAGCCTATACGCGTTATGGCAATCTCGTGACGGGCAAGTTTCCGGAGCTCCGGGAGATGGCTGCCGCGATCAAAGCGGACGCGGCGATTCTGGATTGCGAGGGCATCTGCCTGCGCGGGGGCCGGCCGGTGTTCGATGATTTTTCCTACCGCGGGAGGTTAGGTAAATCAACAAGCATCGCCCAAGCGGCGGTGACGCACCCCGCAACCTTCGTCGTTTTCGATGTGCTGTATTCGGGGGGGCAGGAGCATATGGGCGAGCCGTTGATGCAGAGGAAGGAGCGGTTAGCCGACATTGTGGTCGATTCGCAAGTGCTGACGAAGACGATGGTTATAGATGGAGCGGGACAGGCTCTGTTTGCCCTAACCAACGAGAAGGACATGGAGGGCATTGTCGCGAAGCGGAAGGACTCCAAGTACTGCCTGGACAGGACTTCGCCGGATTGGTTGAAAATCAAACATTTTAAAACGATCGACGTCATTATCCTCGGTTACCGGACGGAACCGTTCGCGCTTGCGATCGGATTGCACTTCAGAACGATCAAATACAAGCCTGTCGGAACCGTCGAATTCGGATTCCGCCCCGAAGATAAGCAGGCCTTCTTGGCGGTTGCGCAGCAGCTCCGCACCGATAAGGATCAGAAAACGCAGTGGATCGAGCCGCGACTATGCTGCAGGATCGAGTATTTGGAACGTACCGATACGCATCAGCTGCGGACGACGATTTTTCGCGGCTTCTTGCCGGACAAGCGGCCGGAGGATTGCGTCTGGCCGTATCTATAAAGCTGAGAGCAGGGAACCCGGCTCTCAGCTCTCAAACAAACCTAAGTCCCGGACGCCTCGGCCAATGCCGCGGCGTTTCTTTTTCGCCGCCCATAGACGGCGCGCGAGAGCAGGACGCTGATCTCGTACAGCAGCACGAGCGGGATGAAGACCATCAGGTGCGAGAGCAGCTCGGGCGGGGAGATCAAGCTGGCGACGATGACGAGCACCAAGTATGCGTAACGCCGCATCTGATGAAGCGCCTTCGGCGTCAGGATGCCGATTTTCGTCAGGAACATGACGACGACGGGAAGCTCGAAGGCGATGGCAAGCGGAAGAATGATATTGAACATGAACCCGAAATACTGCGCAACCCCGTACGTCTCGACCAGCTCCAAGCTCTTCGTGATGTTCGTCGTAAAAGCGAAGCTCATCGGGTAGACGACGAAATAGCCGAACGAGAGTCCCAGCAGAAAGCAGATCGCGCTGTACGGGACATAGCGAAGCGCGGCTGCGCGCTCTTCCGGGTGAAGTCCTTTGCGTACGAAACCCCACAGCTGGTACAGGATAAAAGGCAGCGACACCGTCAGCGCGAAGGCGAGCGCGATGGTCATGTACATCCGAATGCCGTCCCAGGGAGAAAAGACGTTCCACGTCATATCCTTCGCGGGCGGCACGCTCTTCAAATAACGAAGCACCTTGGGCGACAAATACAGGCCGCCGCATAGCGACAGCAGAACGAAAGCGAGCATCCGCCAAATCCGGCTTCGCAGCTCGGTGACATGCGCCAGCAGCGTCATCGTCTCCTCCCCGGCCCTCATTCGCAGCACGCCTTTCCGGCTTTGCGCAGCTCGAACGTATGGAAGCCATCGCGCAGCTTGCCGTTTATTTCCTTGACCCTCTCCACATCCTCGAACGAGTACTTGCGCGCGCCGCCCTTCGATCTAACCGGGAAAATCAGTTTCTTCTCCTCATAGTACCGGATTTGCCTCTCCGTCAATCCGGTTAAGTCGCATACCGTACCGATACTCATTACCTTCTCCTCCATCGCCGAACGCCTCCCCTAGTGAAAGTAGCTGCATCCAAAATGATCCTGACAGCGGATGATGATGTAACTTAACCTTACATATACCTTCCTGAGTCGAGATGATATCAGCAAGGCTTTTATTTATCAATGGGACTGAGTGCCCAGTCGATTGACTGATTTGGTAATTTGTTGCTCCGATATAAAACGAGTAACCGTTTGCAAATAGCGGAGTTACACCGTTTTCCTGTGAGTGGTCTGTAATATGAATGATTTTATCTATGGTTCCTATAAATTTTATTTATGTAAGGTTATCTAACAAAATATTGGCGCGATCGGAAAAATCCATGCTACATTTCTCGCAGAGACGGACAGATGATCCCCAAAAGGAGCTGAAGCGCATGGAAACGAAAGAAACGCCAAACGAAGTGTCGCGCAGACAATTTCTGACGACGGTCGGGAAAATCGGCGGTGCCGCCGCCGTATTCAGCGTCATGGGCACGATGGGGCTGTTCACGCCCCAAACGATGAAGGCGGCGGAGTATACGCCACCCAACGGCTGGGACTTGAAAGGAACGAACCGCTCCGGCAAACGGATTGTCATCCTCGGAGCGGGGGTTGCCGGCTTGACCGCGGCCTATGAGCTTGGCAAAGCAGGATATGACTGTGTCATTCTCGAAGCCCGGGCGCGCTCCGGCGGCCGGAACTGGTCGGTCCGCCGCGGCACGACCGTAACGGAAGTCGGCGGGCAGAAGCAGGTCGCCCGCTTCGACGAAGGCCACTATCTCAATGCCGGCCCGATGCGCATCCCGCAATTCCACGTCACGATGGAATACTGCCGGGAATTCGGCATCCCGATGGAGCCGTTCAACAACGTGAATGACAGCGCCTATTATTACAACGAGAATGTGGGTGCCTTATCGAACACCCGAGTTCGCAAGCGCGCTGCGAAAGCGGATGCGAGAGGCTACATCAACGAGCTGCTCGCCAAAGCGGTGAATCAGCCGGGTCTGGATCTGCCGATCACGCCGGAGGAGAAGGCGAAGGTCGTAGCCTACCTTCGTTCCGAGGGCAATCTTGATGCCGACCTGTTCTATAAAGGCTCGTCGCGGGGCGGATACAAGGATGAGCCAGGCTCTCGTCTGGATGCCGGCGTCATTCGCGACCCGTTCGATATGAAAGCCATCATCAACTCGGGCTTTGCCAACTTCTTCAGCAGCGAATACAGCTATGATCAGCAAATGATGATGTTCCACCCGGTTGGCGGCATCGACGCGATTCCGCAGGCGTTCGAGAAGCGGCTCGGCAACCGGATCAAGCACAATGCGGAAGTGACCGAGATCAAGCATGTCGGCGAGAAGGTACAGGTTTCGTACACCGACCTGGTGAGCGGCAATGCCAAGCAAATCGAAGGCGATTTCTGTATCTGTACGATCCCGCTGTCCGTGCTGAAGACGATCAAGCATGATTTGTCGCCGGAAATGACGCAGGCGATCAACAATACGAATTATGCGAGCGCAGGCAAAATCGGCTTGCAATTCAAACGCAGATTCTGGGAGGAGGACGATCAAATCTACGGCGGCAACACGCTCACGAACATGGACATTTCCTCCATCTACTATCCGCCGACGAACTATTTTGCGAAGAAGGGCGTTCTGCTAGGCTACTATGCTATGGGAGCCAACGCGGATAAGCTCGGCGCAATGACGTTCCAGCAGCGCGAGGCGCATGCCTTGAGCCAAGGGGCCAAAATCCATCCGCAATATTACAGCGAATTCGAATCTTCCTTCTCCGTCAACTGGAAAACGATCAAATACAATATGGGCGCCTGGGTCTCTTATTCAGCCGATGACCGGAAAACGAACTATCCGGTGCTGTGCCGGCCCGACCGGCGCGTTTATCTCGCGGGCGAGCATATCAGCTACATTACCGCTTGGATGGCCGGCGCTATCGAGTCCGCGCGGGAAGTCGTCACCGACATCCATGCGCGCGTCATGAAAGAATAGACTGCACAGGAGGGATATACCGATGAGAATGAACCGCAAACTAAAAGTCGCCATCGGCGCCGTCGTGCTTGCATCCTTAACCGCAACGGCGACGCTTTATGCCGCGGCAGTCGCGCCAAACAAATATCCGCTAGCCCCGATCCACGAGCCTGAGTTTTACGGCAGTCCGACATCCTCCATCGCAAGCGCGGTAGCGATGCCGGCGATCGCGGCAACCTTCGAGACCAGCGGCACCGTGCCTTCGGTCATCAATAAGGACGGCAAAACGGTTTACGAACGCTACGGCGATACGGAGGCGCAAGGCACGAGCATTCTGCAAAATATCGAGAAGCAGTTGAAGGAGCAGGGGTTGTCGTTGAAGGACGTCACGTACTTGCGAGTTTATATCGCGCCGGATGCGGCGAAGGACGGCAAATTCGATTATGACGGCTGGTTCAAGGCGTACGCCAAGTTTTTCAACACGAAGAGCAATCCGACCAAGACCGCGCGTTCCACTGTCGGCGTCGCCAGTCTCGTCAACCCGGATTGGCTGATCGAGATCGAAGCTGTCGCCGCTTACCCGCGCGGTCATGATCAAGACTAAGACTACTATTCATAGAATGGGGAGATGACAATATGCTGCAAAATGTAGGGTTTCCGGGCTTGATGATGATTTTGGTGGTCGTACTCATCATATTCGGGCCGTCGAAGCTGCCTGAGCTGGGCCGGGCCGTCGGCCGTACGCTGCATGAGTTCAAATCGTCTGCGAAGGAGCTCGTCTCCGATACGAAAGAAGAGATAACGGAACCTAAATCGTAATGGTTCGAACGAATTGAGCCGACCTAAGCTGCTTGAGCAGCTTATGGTCGGCTCTTTTTTTAGGGGGAACGCAGGGTGAACCCGTATTGACAATCAAACGAGCATAGTATTAGTATATATTTATTATATTTATTATAGTTTAATGAAAGGGTGCAAAATTCGATGATGAATGCAATTCGTCCATCCTCCGTGCCTCTAGTCACGATAGATCCGTACTTCAGCGTTTGGTCCAATGCCGACCGACTAACCGATGATTTCACCCGCCACTGGACGGGACAACGCCATGCCATGACAGGGCTGATCCGCATCGACGGGACGGTCTGGCGCTTCGCCGGACTGGCCGAGCCGAATGCGGAGCGCTATTATCCGGAAGCTCCGGCTATGAAACAAACCGGCTTGACGGTATCCCCGCTTAGCACGGTGTATACGTTCGAAGCGTCGGGCGTCACCTTGACGGTTCGCTTCACGTCGCCGCTGCTGCTGGATGATTTGGATGTGCTGTCGAGACCGGCCTCTTACGTTGCGTTCGAGGTGTTCTCGGCGGACGGCCGCGGACGCGAAGTCAGTATTTATTTCGACGTCACCGGGGAATGGTGCGTCGATCATCCGAATCAGGCCGTTATCAGCGGCAGAGCGGAGGACCAAGGATTGATTTTGCTGCAGATGGCGCACGAGCGGCAGGACTACATGAATCGTTCCGGAGATGACCACCGGATCGACTGGGGCCAATTTTACCTCGGCGCTCGTCAGTCGGGGCAGGTGAAGGGCTACCTGGATTCGGCCGATCTTCGGAAGCGCTTTGCGCGAAATGAAGCGCTCGTCCGGCGCGAATTGCCGGCCGGTTCCCAAGTCGTTCGCGACAGCCAGCCGGTCATGGCGCTTGTGTACGACCTTGGCAGCGTAGGCGGCGCGCCTGTAAGCGAGCTTGCGGTAATCGCATACGACGACGTCTATGCCGTCGAATATTTCGGCGAGAAGCTGCAAGCGTATTGGAAGCGGAACGGGCAAACGGCGGCGCAAATGATCGCGGCCGCGTTCGCGGATTACGAGTCGCTGCTGGAGCGGTGCGCCGCTTTCGATCGGCAATTGCTGGCCGACGCGGTTACATCCGGCGGCTCGAAATACGCCGACATTCTCGCGCTGTCCTACAGGCAGTCGATCGCCGCGCACAAACTGGTTCTGGATACGGAAGGCGAACTGCTTTTCTTATCCAAGGAATGCTACAGCAACGGCTGCATGGCGACGGTCGACGTCAGCTACCCGTCCGTCCCGTTGTACCTTCTCTATAACCCTGCGCTTGTAGAGGGCATGATCAGGCCGATCGTGAAATATGCCGAAAGCGAGAAATGGCCTTTCGATTTCGCTCCGCACGATATCGGGCAATATCCGCTCGGAAATGGCCAAGTGTACAGCGAAAATGCGATCGAAGGGCAGATGCCCGTCGAGGAGTGCGGCAATATGCTGGTCATGGCGGCGGCAACCGCACTGGCTAGCGGCAAAACGGTCTATCTGTTCAAGCATATGGACCTCTTCGCGAAGTGGGCCAACTACTTGGCGGAGAACGGGCTCGATCCCGCAAATCAGCTGTGCACGGACGATTTCGCCGGCCACTTGGCCCGCAACGCTAATTTGTCGGTGAAGGCGGTCATGGGTGTCGCGAGCTTCTCCATCCTGAAGCAGCTGCAAGGCGACGAAGGCGAATCGGAGCGCTATCTGAAGCTGGCGCAGGACATGGCGGCGCAGTGGGCGAAGCTTGCCGACGACGGCGATCATACGAAGCTGGCGTTCGGCCAAGACGGCACCTGGAGCTTGAAATACAACCTGATCTGGGATCAGCTGTTCGAAATCGGTCTGTTCGAGGAAGAAACGATCCGGGCAGAAGTTGCGTGGTACTTAAAGCAGCGCAATGTGTACGGTACGCCGCTGGACAGCCGCGCGACTTATACGAAGTCGGATTGGCTCTTGTGGTCGGCAACGCTGGCGGAGCGCCAAAACGATTTCGAGCGCTTGATCGAGCCGGTTTGGCGCATGCTGAACGATACGCCGAATCGCGTGCCTTTCTCGGACTGGACGGATACGCTGACGGCACGGCAGCTGAACTTCCAGCACCGGAGCGTCGTTGGCGGCATGTTCATCAAGCTGCTGAAGGATAAGGGCATCTTGCGGGCTCGACTGTAACCTGTTCGATCCGGGTTCTCCATTTAGAATTCATACAAACTAGATGCGCCAATACGAGAGCGAAAATAACGGAGTCTAGGGAGGAATGAAGCGATTGAAGAAGGCGAGGAACGAATGGACTGGCTTTCAGGAGGCGCGTCCATATGGACCGAAGTATGATCTTCGGACCGATTTCGTGATGGTGTACGGCATTTCGAATGATTTGCAGGGCCGGATCGAGGGGTGGAAGAAAGCCGGCTATACGATACATCTCATGACAGGTGTCTCATGGGGAGAGTATCAGGACTATCTGTACGGACGGTTCGACGGGCGCGACCATTGGGATGAAGCGCAAAAGGACAGAGCGGGCAGCCATCTGCTCCATGGCAAGGATGTGCCTTACATGGTGCCGACGATCTCTTTTGCCGAGTATTTGGCAACGTTTATAAAGAAGGCAATTGACTGCGGTGTAGAAGCGATCCATATGGAAGAGCCGGAGTTTTGGGCGGCAGGAGGCTACTCGGATGCTTTCAAACGAGAGTGGCTGAATTTTTACGGGGAAGAGTGGATCGCGCCTCATTCCTCGCCCGATGCGCAGTACCGCGCATCGAAGCTGAAGGCGCAGATGTATTACAGGGCGCTGGACCGGCTTTGCAGCCAGATGAAGGAGTACGCGCTCGTAACATACGGCCGTACTGTTCGCTTCTATGTGCCTACGCATAGCCTTATTAACTATACGCAGTGGCGGATTATCAGCCCGGAGGCGCTGCTTGTATCGATGCCGGCCTGCGACGGCTTCATTGCGCAGATTTGGACCGGCACGTCTCGGACACCGAATGTGTACCAGGGTATTCGCCGCGAACGGACATTCGAAACCGCCTACCTGGAATATGGCAATATGCAGGAGCTTACCCGCGGCACAGGGCGGGAAATGTGGTATCTGCACGATCCGATCGAGGATAATCCTCGCTACACCTGGAGCGATTACCGCAAAAACTACCGGTCAACCGTCGTCGCTTCCTTGCTTCACCCGGAGGTGAAGCAGTACGAGGTTTGTCCGTGGCCTCGGCGCGTATTCGAAGGGAAGTACCCGACGGAGGACGGCCTTGGCAAAGAACCGATTCCGGGAGATTATGCGACGGTGCTCCTGACAGTGATGGAAGTACTGCGGGATATGCATCATCATGAAGAGGAACAGGCGGGCGAAGCGTATACGTCCGGCATCGGGCTATGCTTGGCGAACTCCGCAATGTACCAACGGGGCGACGTAATTCCGGAAGGGCAGCAAGATACGGCTGTCTTAAAATCAGACGGCGCGACGACCTCCGACTTGCTCGCTCCGCAGCAGCGGGAGCTGCTCGATTGGTCGGCGTTCTATGGTATTGCGCTGCCTCTGGTGAAAAGCGGCATTCCGCTTCGCACGGTGCAGCTCGACAATATTCTTACGTTCCCCGGATATTTGGACGGTTACCGGGTTTTGCTCCTCAGCTACGAGTTTATGAAACCGGAGCATCCGGGAATCCATCAGTCGATCGGCCAATGGATAAGGGAGGGCGGCGTGCTCATCTACATCGGTGACGGATCTGATCCGTTCCATGCGGTGAACGAGTGGTGGAACCGCAGCGAAGCGCGCCGCACGTACGATCGGCCGGAGGAGCATCTGTTTGAATCGCTCGGCCTTGGGCGCAATCCGGCTGAAGGCGAGCATGCGGTGGGCGAAGGTGCCGTACTGTTCCTTCCCGTGCATCCGGCGGAGCTTTCCCGTTCTGCGGATGGTGCCAAGGTTGTGAGGGAACATGTGCGCCGGGCGCTCGCTATTCGCGGAGCGGAGGGCGATTATAAGGAGAATGAAGTGCTCCAAATTAAACGCGGACCGTACCTGATTACGCATGTGCTTGATGAGACGGCCGCGGACGGCGGGCGTGAGAATGTAGTGCTGCAGGGTCCGTTCATCGACTTGTTTGAGGCGCATCTTCCTGTGCTTCAGAGCGTGGAGCTCATGCCGGGAGATGACAGCTTGCTGTATGATCTTGGCAGTCTGAAGCGGACGACGGGCGGAAGTCCTGAAATTATTATCAGCTCCTCGAAGATACGGGACAAACAGCTGGAGGCGGCGCGATTCTCCTTCGTATCGGAGTCCCCGTCGGATATGACCGTCAGTACTCGAATCGCTGTCGCGAGCGAGCCGGTTCGCGCGCTGGCTGGCGGCGCGGCTGCAGAATGCCGCTATGATGCGGAATCCGGTACGGTGCTGCTCCGGTACACGGGTGCCCCGGAAGGAATTGCAGTCAGCTTGGAGTGGTAGTTCTAAGCCGTCTTCCGATGAACGATCGGAAGACGCGGCCTGTGTAGCGTGCCGCAATATAAAAGAGAAAAAAACGGCGTCACAGGTTTATACCTGTGGCGCCGGTTGCTTATGCCGCCAAGGACGGCGACAGCCGTTAAAGAGGGAGTGCCCTTCTGACTCAACCTCTTCTTTTTATGACAGTACGGCCGATAACGCCGAGTAAGGCAAGTCCAGCAAAGGCGAACATGACGCCCTTATTCTCATAGAAGAAAATACGAATGACCAGGAATCCCGTCAAACCGCCATATACAAATGCTTCAAACAATTTTTTCATTATATATTCCTCCGTAATAAAGGATCATTTTTTACAGGTATCAGCTATAAATCCGTCATTTTTGCGGGAGAAAACCAGGCATTGATGATCGAGGCATTCTTTTCGTCGATATGTTTTACTTTATACCTAGTTTTGAACGCCGATGTTCGAACTGTAAACATGATCGTGCATAGATGGTTGTGCGACTGTATGAAGTTTTGTCTGTAAACCATTTGCTGTATGCAATGTCTTCCCATAAAGACGGTTGTCTTATTAATGAATCTTGTGGAGAATGATAGTTGATTCCGCTGAAAAGTATTTATCACTACGTCCTTATATTGTAGGGATCCCCAAATCAAGCTTATACTCACCGATAATAACAACATGAGACTAACATAGGATGGAGGAATAGGAAGCTGAATCGTTAATAGCCCACAACCTCCCAGTAGCATACATTTGAGAATGCAAAAACTAAGCATGCTTCTTTTAGGACTACGGAACAAATTTTTATCCGCAGGATTGCCAATGGGGCTAATGAGTGTAAAGTCCCAGGTTGGAAAATAGGTTTGGAGCGTGCGACTCAATATTTTTTTTCTGATCAGTGGAATCAGTATTGTACTGTTGCTTTCATCTTCATTACCGCCGCTGATACTGTCTAAATAAACTGTACACAAGCCAAATAGTTGACGTAATATATTCTCTTCTACTCGAATCGCTGCCAAATCTTTCATTTTTATAGTCGTTGTATGTGTGTTTACCAGCCCTTTTTTGATTTGCAAACTATCGCCAGTAATATATACTCTCAATCTATAAAACCGAAAAAGAGCAAAAAAAACCGAGATCATCCATGAAACCAACATAAATATTGCAGCGATAGCCCCGATACGTTGCGGCATATCAAATGTACGTAGCCATTCTTCTACTTGTAAAACAAAGCTGCTATTATCTAGAAAATCAAACTGGAAGTAACAAAACATTAAAAATGAGCTCACATATCCGACCTTTAAAGTCGTTATGCCGTATACGAATATGGGAGTCAGGAATTGTTTCCACACAATGGAATTTTCTTTTTCTTGATAACGAAGCAGACTCTTTATACGTTCAACTTCGTTGCGTGTGACTGCTGCGAATTTAAGCAGCGATTCCTTCTCTCCGCCCTCGGCATCCATTCTAAGTTCGACGACGCCAAATAATCGTTGCAATAAAGATACTCGGAGGTCGATATTGCGTATCTGATGCAACGCAATGACTCGGCTGCTTTTAAACAACATACCGCTATTGATTATTAGGAGGTCGTCTTCAAAGATGTAAGTGAAATTTTTCCAAAATAAATAACTTCGCATTAAACTAAAAACAATGCTAATCGCCAGGATTGTCTTCGCAATCGATGATAAGGAGGACATATAATTTTGATGCAGCAATAAATAGATAATACTTAAAATAACTATAGCAACAAGTTTTCTAATTATTCCGAAAATTATAATGCTTGGGTGAAGTCTGCGGTATTTCTGATCCAAGCTACTCATGTTCATCATTTAATAATGCAAATTGTTTAATATCTTTACTTATACTTTCGGCAATGTGCTGAGAAAGATAAGGAATTTCGACCGATGAAGCAGCAGTTGTGATTTCTAAAGTAGCCAATTTATACATTCGGCTTATTGGTCCTTGCTTCAATGTAACATGCTGCACCCGATTGATTGGAATTTGTATTCTCTCGTAAAACAAAACGCCTTCACCTATTAAGACTTCCGTATCATGCACTTCATATCTCCATTTCTTGTATCTTAATTTCGGTAATACCGTTAAATCAAAAATACAGAAGAGCGCACAGCTTCCGAAAAGAACCCAAACCATAGCGCTTATTATGCGCGCAACCTGAAAATGGTATAATAGATATTCTACCAGTAACAATCCCATACCAATAAGAATACCTTCTACAACCGCTTCGATTCTCCATCCCCTGATAGCTTTGATGTCTAATTTTTGTGTCGGTTCTCTCATATGATTTATTTCCCTTTTTCTCATTTATTAAATATAAATAGATCTACTTCTGGCGCTTTAAAAATTTCTTATTCTTTTCTTTGTAATTGTAAAGACCATAGAATATATCTGCAATAGTCGCAGACATCTCTACGCTCTCGCTGCATGTAGTAATCTTCTTTAAATTCTCTGCTTTCAATAGGTGTAACTTCCCCATGTATCTCATATAATGGCATTTTAATGAGCATTGTATTCCATTCTCGACGCTTTCTAGTGATAAGCTGTATTTGCTGTCCTTGAAAAAAGCCATTGCCTGATCATAATATACTTTTATTTTAAACACGTTATATTCCACGCTGTCTATGTTCTCTAATAAAATCTCTTTGAATAGTTGATGCGCCATGCTGTACTTTTGCTGATCTACATAAATGTTTGCCATATCAATTGTCAATATATCGCTCATGTAATAATGGTAAAAAACGTTAGTTTGCTGAATAGTCTTCAATTGAGAAATCGCTTCTTCAAAATTAATCTTCTTTATAAAGTAGGCTGACACCAAATAATATCTTTGCAAGTAGTTGGAGACATCCTCTGTTAACTTATTATTTAATTCAGCCTTACTCAGATTATAGACATTGGAATAGTTGCCATTGTAAATTTCAGAGTCTAAATAATATAATAATTGGTCATAATAATCGTCTCTTTCATGAATTAGAGCTCTAAATAATGTAATGAAAGGAACCTTTAGTCGTATTGACATGTTGTACAATATGTCCACTCGCGGCAGAACTTGACCTTTTTCAATTCTGCTTATCATAGCCTGAGTGCATAATTGATTTGAAAGGGAATACTGAGTAAGTTGTCTTTTCTTTCGAAGGTAACTTACTTCTTTTCCTAAGCGAAATAAATTGACCATTTAACCCTCCTTGTGACTGTTTTGCTAGTAACTAGAAAAGTGGAAATCTAATCCATTTTGGACATAGTACTACAGACCCAACAATTTTGTAAAGTACTCACGTACATATTTCTATATTTCTTGCATTTTCATTACATTCCTCAAACGTTTAGCGGCGCGAAAGTTGGGATAGCTCTCTCAGTGAGCTTAGATGTCTAGTAGCTCAAGTTTTTAAACATATAACTTAATTAATAGTTAAATAACCTAACTAATAGTTACATTCATACTTTTATTTATTGCTATGTTTTCTTGATAAAACAGGTGATTTTCGACCTATTTTGGCTAAATTTCATTGCCAGCTGCAAATCCCTATTATTTCGTTTGGTGTTAGTATCCATTCGTGGCCACTAATACTAGAATTTGGGAGATGACAGCGAATGTGGAAACTGGTTCGACGTATTATCAGAAAAACCGAAAAGCAACAGAAGCAAGTGTGGGATGCAATCAGGAAAATTTGGAAATGGGTTTGGGTTGATGTCGTGATCGAGACAGTAACCTGGGTATGGGAATGGGTTAGCAACTTATTCTAGGAATTAATCAACCTATGGAGAACTTATTGTTCTCCATAGGTTGTTATATGTTTGTTTAATAGAAATAATGTGGGAGGTTTAACGTGCATCTTCTTGTTGGTTCTCTACATAATGAGTGGATGAAAAGAAAGAAACGAATCTATTTCATAGTGTTCTCCATGATCATTTTGTTCCTGGGGATTTTTGTCATATCCATCTTAAACGAGCGATATTCATTTATTCCATCCAATGCAACGCCTAACGAAGCAGCGGATCGGCCTACTGTTGAGGACAAACTTATCGAGCTCCAACTTATTTACGACGCAACTCCAGTAGAACAAATACAGGAGAAGAAAAGACTCAAGAACCAAATCGAGTGGTACAGTTACCATCTTTCCCATGACATCAAGTTTGAAGTTATCTCAGATACCGCCTTGGATACCTTGAAAAATAGTATGACAGGCATATATATATCCTTTCTTTTTCCAATTGTGATGATTGTGATTGGGGCAGACATTCTCTCGTCCGAAATGAGTTCTAGAACGATTAAAACGATGCTGCTTCGACCCGTCGGGCGGTTAATGATATTTCATGCCAAGCTCCTATTTGTAGCCGGTGTTTCTTTCCTCCTTTTAGTATGTTCCTATCTTCTATTCTGTTTGCTTAAACTCAATAACGAATGGGGAGATTGGACGGCGGAAATCGTTGTGCGTTTTGGCGCAACACTACATACCGTGCCAGTTTGGTTTTTTGTGTTCATTGGTTTAGGTTCAAACCTGATTAGCGTACTTACTTTGTCATTTGTTCTTCTATGTATTTCGTATTTTTTCCGGAATGTGTCTTTATCTGTAGTCGTGTCGATGATGCTTGTCGTTTTCATCAAAATACTGCTTAATCCTTTCCTGGTTGCCGTTCCGGCAGACCGATATTACTTCATGTATCACCTGGATTTAGTGTCCCATTTGTTGGATGAATTTCCAGGAAACCAGCACTTGCTTGCATCTCTTATCGTTCTGCTATCGACAATTGTTGTTTGCTATAGCTTGGTTTATTTTCGCATAAATAGAGAAGATCTCCCTTATTAATTCATCTAAAACCGAAGTGAGGAACCCGTGATGCAGCGAAATAAGGTGATTGAAGTTAATCATGTTTCCAAACGGTTGGGTAATCGCACGATTATCGATAATTTGTCATTGCATGTGAACGAAGGGGAAATTGTCGGATTTCTTGGGCCGAACGGCTCCGGCAAAACAACGTCCATCCGAATGATGACAGGAATGATTAAGCCTGATCAAGGAAGCATCAAAATTATGGGCTATGACATCCAAGCCGAATTTTCACTAGCCATGAAGCACATCGGTGCAATCGTAGAACAACCTGCGCTTTACGGCTACTTGTCGGGTTGGGAAAATTTAATGCAAGCCGTGAGAATAAGCGGAATGCAAATCAATAAGGAACGGATAGAATGGTGCGTTCGAATGGTCCAGCTTCAAGAGCGTATGCAAGAAAAAGTTCAACGCTATTCATTAGGAATGAAGCAGCGTCTTGCTATCGCACAAGCGTTGTTGACGCAGCCGAAAATGATTATTTTGGATGAACCCACCAACGGTTTGGACCCTTCAGGCATTATCGAAATGCGAACATTGATTCACAAGCTTAGAGATGAAACGGGGGTGTCCGTTTTCATTTCTTCGCATCTGCTTAGCGAAATAGAGCAATTATGCGATCGGGTTATTGTTATTGATCAAGGAAAAACGCTCGCAGCCAAGGAAATGTCCTCTCTCGGGCATGCGGCGATTGCGCTGACTGTTCAGGATGATCAGCTTCAAAGCGCCTATCATTTATTACAGCTAGAGGGACTGCATCCCGTTTTGCAGAACGCGCGCATCCTGATTCAAGAGGAGGCGAAGCGTATCCCTTCATTAGTCAATCATCTCTATCAACGCGGTATACACGTTTATTGGATTGAAAAAACGAAACAATCTCTGGAAGACTTCTTTCTCGATACGACTCAGGGCAAGGAGCGTAAGTAATGGAATATATATATGGAACTGTGATTAACGAGTGGGTGAAAAGAAAGAAGCGCGTCTACTGGATAATTTCGGTCTATGCTCTACTCACCTTCGCTTTGCTTGTGGCAGAAGTATTCGTGAAGGATACATCCGTACAACAAGCGCCCGAAGTGCAATGGCAGGAACAGTTGCAAGCTCAGCTTGCTCAACTCATTCCATATAAAGACTCCTTGAATACGTCAGATCCGGCGTATCGTCAAGTTGCAAATCAGATTATTATCGCGGAACATCAGCTTGCGGCAGGCGTGAACCCCGAGCCAACAGGAGCTTTGCATTGGATCAATAATGACATGAGCGGCGTTTTTATTAAGTATATTCTCCCTCTAATTATAATCATTATTGGTGCAGATGTGTTCTCGGCCGATATATCGTCGGGAACCATAAAACTTTTCCTGTTGAGTCCGCAGGGCCGCCCGAAAATACTGCTTTCGAAACTGTTGGCTGTGTTTCTTATTTCATCCGCTGTAACGGTGGCCATTCATTTACTATCCCTATGCGTTGGTTTGTTACGTGAAAAGCAGTTTGGTTTGCAAGACAACTATGTTTTACTCGATATTTTCGAAAGAACGATCGTGATCACTAGCTGGGAATTTACGTTACTGGGCATCCTGCTGACTATGTTTTCTACTTTCTCAATTGCATGCATGGTTGTGTTTTTTTCACTAATACTTGGGCATCATTCCGGTTTTGCCACGCTGGCTTCTTTCTGGTTTATTATGATTATGGACTCGCTCCTGGCCCTTATAAAAAATAGCGCTCCGATTGTACAGTATTTTCCAACGTTTCATTTGGACTTCATTTCCCATTTTACAGGACGGTTTGACGGACATTCAGACTTCATGACATCGCTAGTGGTGCTTTGTGCAACTAACGCCATTTGTCTGGCCGCAAGCTGGCTATCTATAAAGCGTAAAAATTTTGCCGGTTAATAACAATGAAAGCCGCACTCATCAGTGCGGCTTTCATTGTTGTTAGCGGTGATTGATGTTTAGATGCTCGAAATATTTGACATAATGATAATGGCAAATAAATTCATGGTCAAAAAACGGTAATTTCTAATTATTGCCTAATAAATACAATCTATTGAACTAATTACGCGCTCAGATCCGAATATCAATTTCCTTTATAGATCAGAATGTTTATGATATATTTGTCATACGTGTGAATCAACAAGTATTGGGGGACGGCTCATGAGTCAAGATAGAGAGCCACTATATATTCGTATACAGAATCATTTTAAGGATCTGATCATTTCGAGGAAGCTTGTCGAAGACGATAAAATTCCGACGGAAAAGGATCTGATGGATCAGTTCGAGGTAAGCCGGATTACGGTCGTCAATGCGCTGGCGGAGCTTGCGAAGGACGGATGGATTTACCGTATCCCTGGCCGGGGCAGCTTTATCAAAGGCATTCCGGAAACGCATATGGCCGCGAGCGCGACAATGACGGATTCCGGTGCCTTGGAAGAAAGAAAAGCGTTCCGTTCGAAGATCGGGGTCGTCTTTCCGTTCATCGGCGACTATTTCGCGATACGGCTCATCCACGGCATTACGCAGGCGCTGGAAGCGAGCGAATATTCCGTCGTCGTCATGTTCACGTATAACTCCAAGGAAATCGAGAAAGAAGTCATTCGCGAATTGAAGCATAACGTGGACGGGCTTATTATTTTCCCGGTCGACGCCGAAGTGTACAACGAGGAAATCATTGCGCTCAAGATGCAAAATTACCCGTTCGTGCTCATTGATCGCCATTTGCCAGGCGTAGAAACGAATGTCGTAACCTCTGACAGCGTACAAGCTTCGATGCTCGCCGTCGATCATCTGTGGAGCCTAGGCCACCGGAACATTGCGATCTGCTCAGACTCCCCGCTCATGACCGTGTCGGTGGAGGAGCGGATTCAAGGCTATAACGAAGCGTTGAAGCAGAAAGGCGCGTTAATTAATCCGGCGCTCATCTTGACCGATTTCGAAGTGAATGCGAAGAAGAAGGAAAAGGAAGCGAACAGCCTGTTCCTCCAAACGGAAGGAAACTCGCCGGTCTTGAATGTGGAGCATCCGTTCTACCGATTCATCAAGAACCGGATGGCAACGGCCTATATTGCCTTGAACTGCGCGCTCGGCGTCCACATCCTGTCGATTGCCAAGCAGGTCGGACTGCGCGTGCCGGAAGACATCTCGATCATTACCTTCGACAACCCGAGTCCGATGCTGGAGGAATTCAGCCTGCTGACGCATATTGACCAATCGGAGCAGCGGATCGGAAACGAAGCCGTCAGAATTTTACTGGAAGTTATCAGGAATAAAGGAAAGTCGATTGGCTATCAGAAAATCAGCTTGACTCCGAGCCTCGTCATGAAGCAAACGACGGGCCCGGCGGCTCCTGCCCTGTAAGACAAGTTAATTGTTTTCATCCAAACCGGCCGCGCCGTGAATGTGATCCATTTACGGCGCGGCCGGTTTCTGTATATTTCCGAAAATTGAATTGACCTATAATGATATAATAAATATAATCTATAGTGTAGCGATTAGTTCGATAGTGCAGCGATTAATAATTTGAAAGCACATCAGGATACCCCGACGGTGATAGTAATGCCATTCTAAAACCTACAGATGATTTGGAGGGAGCATCATGCCTTACGAAACGAAGAAAATCAAACTGGAGAAGGCAAAAGGGCTCTTGCCGAGAATCCGCGATTCCATCTACGAGCCGATTGCGGCTCTCAACGTAACCGCATGGGTGACCAAGGAGCCGGTGTCTTATGCCGAGCGCACCTCGGGACAGCCGCTGGAGCTTCGGCCGGGCGACAAGTGGGGCAATCTATGGGATTGCGCCTGGTTCCGGTTCGAAGGACAAGTTCCGGATACCGCTTCGGGTAAGAAGGCCGTGCTGCTCATCGACGTGAACGGAGAGCTTTGCCTCGTCGACCGCGAAGGCTCGCCGCTGCAAGGCTTGACGAACATCAATTCCGAATTCGATTACAGCCTCGGCTTGCCGGGCAAGCGCGTCGTCGATCTCGGCGCGTCCGCGGCAGGACAGCGGATCGACCTGTGGGCGGACGCCGGCTGCAACGATCTCTTCGGCAAGTACCGCAGCGGCACGCTCAAGGAAGCGGACATCGCGATCTGCCATGAGGAAGTCCGGCAGTTGTACTATGACTATGAAGTGCTGCTGGAGCTGGCCGCGCAGCTGCCGGATGCGAACGCGAGGAAGGACCAGGTGCTGCAAAGCCTGTACGATGCGGCGCTTGTGCTGGAGAAGATTACAGATGAGAGCGTGAGCCGCGCCCGGGCGATTCTGGCGAAGCAGCTGGAGAAGCGCGGAGGCGATCCGACGCTGACGGTCAGCGCGATCGGCCATGCGCATATGGATTTGGCTTGGCTGTGGCCGATTCGGGAAACGATCCGCAAGGGAGCGCGCACGTTCTCCACGGTGCTCCGCAATATGGAGAAGTATCCCGGCTATATGTTCGGCGCGAGCCAACCGCAGCTCTATCAATGGATGAAAGAGCGCTATCCGGCGCTTTATGAAAGCATTAAGGAACGGGTAGAGGAAGGGCGCTGGGAAGTGCAGGGCGCCATGTGGGTGGAGCCGGATACGAACATTTCCGGCGGCGAAGCGCTCGTGCGGCAGATTTTGTACGGGAAACGGTTCTTCGAGCAGGAGTTCGGCAAGGAGATGAAGGTGCTGTGGCTGCCGGACGTGTTCGGCTACAACGCGAATCTGCCGCAGCTGCTGAAACAATCCGGCGTCGATTACATGATGACGCAGAAGCTGTCCTGGAGCGTCTACAATTCTCACCCGCATCACAGCTTCCACTGGGAAGGCATCGACGGCAGCAAGGTGCTGACGCATCTGCCGCCTGAAGATACGTACAACAGCCCTGGCGCTCCGAGATCGCTCGTGAAAATCGAAAATAACTACTTGGACCGCAACGTATCCGAGCATGCGCTGATGCTGTTCGGCATCGGAGACGGCGGCGGCGGACCGGGCGAGGAGCATCTGGAGCGGCTGGCGCGCGAGGAAAACTTGCTTGGACTGCCTGCGGTCGTGCAGGAGACGTCCTTGTCGTTCTTCGAGAAGCTGGAGCGGGAGCAGGACCGGTTCCAAACGTACCGCGGCGAGCTGTATCTGGAAAAGCATCAAGGCACGTTGACGACGCAGGCCCGCAACAAATGGTACAACCGCAAAATGGAAAAGGCGCTGCGCGAGCTGGAATTCGCCGCATCGCTTGTGCTGGCGCTTGGCGGAGAAGGTTATCCTGCCGCAGAGCTGGAGGAGATTTGGAAAGAAGTGCTGCTCTATCAGTTCCATGATATTTTGCCGGGCTCTTCGATTACGCGCGTCTTCGACGAGTCGCTGGAACGGTACGGCATTTTGCATCGCCGTGTTCAGGAGCTGGTCGGCGAGCGCTACGCGGAAGCGGCGCGGTTGGCGGGCTTCGGCGGCGACCGTGCTGTCGTAGCCAATTCCTTGCCGTGGGAGCGGGAAGAGCTGGTGGAACATGAAGGCGCATTCTATGCGGTTCAAGTTCCTCCGATGGGCGTTGCCGCTTTGACGGAAGAGCAGCGCGTAGTTGCAGGCAGCGGACGGTTTGGCGATTCGGAGCTGCATGCCTGCGAGACGCTGTTGGAAAATCAATACCTGCGCGTCGGGTTCGACGCGGACGGCAGCATCGTTTCGCTCTACGATAAAACGGCGGGCAGAGAGTCGATCGAACCGGGCAAGAAGGCCAATGCGCTTACCCTCTATCACGATAAAGGCGACGCATGGGATTTTCCGCGCGATTACCGGGATACGGTGGCAGGCACGATGGAGCTGGCCGGCAGCCGGGCTTGCATCGAAGGCTCGCAGGCGGTGCTCGAGCAAACTTACCGCTTCGGCGAGTCTACGCTCGTGCAGCGGATCACGCTCGCTTCGCAAGGCACGACGGTTCGATTCGAAACCAAGGCGGACTGGCGGGAGTCGGAAAAAATGCTGCGCGCGGCTTTCCCGGTCAGCGTCATGACGGATCAGGTCAACTGCGAGATTCAGTTCGGCTACTTGAAGCGTCCGACGACCCGAAATACGATGATCGAATTCGTGCGGGACGAAATTTGCGCCCATCAATATATCGATTTGTCGCAGCCGGACTACGGCGTTGCGCTGCTTAGCGACAGCAAGTACGGCTACAGCGCCGAGCGGAACGTGCTGGACATCAACTTGCTTCGCAGCCCGGATTATCCGGATCCTGTCGCGGACCGCGCCGAGCATGCGTTTACGTATGCGATTTATCCGCATCAGGGCGATTTTGTCCAGGCGAAGGTCTATCGCAAAGGCTACGAGCTGAATGCGCCGCTTACGGTTGTGAAGAGCAGCGGAGGCGGTGCCGACTCGGAGATTGCGGGGTTGCGGTCCTTACTGCAGCTTGACAATCCGAATGTGATGGTCGAAGCGGTGAAGAAAGCCGAGGACAGCGAGCATCTTATTATCCGGTTGTATGAAGCTTCCGGTACGAGGGCGCAAGCCTCGGTTGCCTTTGGGGTCGCTTGCCAAACGATCGAAGAGATCGATCTGATGGAGCGTCCGACCGCGTTGTTGAAGGAAGAGGCGGCATCGGTGGAGCTGTCCTTCCGGCCTTTCGAAATTAAGACGCTTCGCATCAAAATGAAATCCAATTAGGAGGCGGATGAAATGTCCTTGCTGGCTAGAAAACGGGAACGGGAGTTGACCGGTTTTCAAGAGGGCGGTCCTTATCATCCTTCGTACGATTTGCAGACTGATTTTGTCATGGTGTACGGCATCGGCAAAAATATGCAGGAGCGCATCCGGGGCTGGAAAGAGAAGGGCTATGTCGTCCATTTGATGACCGGCGTTTCTTGGGGCGGCTACCAGCATTATTTGAATGGCGAAGTCGATGGCCGGCAGCATTGGGATGAAGCGCAAAAGAACCGCCGAGGCGAGCCCATTATTCATGGCACCTCGGCGGACATTCCTTATATGGTTCCGACGATTGCCTACGCGGATTTCTTGACGGAGCAAATTCGTCCTGCGGTCGATGCCGGGGTTGAGGCGATCCATCTGGAGGAGCCGGAATTTTGGGTCGAGGGCGGCTATTCCGACGCGTTCAAGCGGGATTGGGAAATTTACTACCGCGAGCCGTGGCAGCCGCCGCATGCGACGGTCGACGCGCAATACCGGGCCTCCAAGCTGAAGGCTCATCTGTATACGCGGACGCTGGACCGGATTTGCAGCGCGCTCAAAGAGTATGCGAAGGTCAAATATGGCCGCGACATCCGGTTTTACGTGCCGACGCACAGCTTGATCAACTACACGCAATGGCGGATCGTGAGTCCGGAGTCCAAGCTGCTGGAGCTGCCCGGCGTCGATGGCTATATCGCGCAGGTATGGACCGGAACGGCGCAGACGCCGAACGTGTACAACGGAGTTCGCAAGGAACGGACGTTCGAGACGGCGTTTCTGGAATACGGCATTATGCAAGAGCTTGTCCGGGGGACCGACCGCCGGATGTGGTTCCTGCATGACCCGATCGCCGACGATCCGAAGCACACCTGGCACGATTACCGCCAAAATTACATCCGCACCTTGGTCGCCTCGCTCCTGCATCCGCATGTGAGCCGGTACGAGGTATGCCCATGGCCGCGGCGCATTTATCAAGGCACGTATCCGAAGCAGGGCGGGGATGGCCGCGAGGGCATCCCCGCGGCTTACGCGACCGAGCTGCAGATCGTGCTGCATACGCTTGCCGACATGGATCAGCCGGATACGGAATGGCTGACCGACAACGTGCAGGTCGGCGTGCTGCTGGCGGATTCCGCGATGTATCAACGCAACCATCCCGAGTGGAGCGAAGAGGCGACGGCCTTTAAGTACGACGGCACGGAGGTGGCTTCGGCGCTCGGCAGCGAGTTTATGGAGCTGCTGGACTGGTCGCCGTTCTATGGGCTGACGCTGCCGCTGCTGAAGCATGGCGCCGCCGTTCGTCCCGTGCAGCTGGACAATGCGGGGCGGTTCGCCGGGTATTTGGACGATTACAAGGTGCTCGTGCTGAGCTACGAATATATGAAGCCGGAATCGTCGGGCCTTCATAACGTGCTGGCGGAGTGGGTGAAGGAAGGCGGCGCGCTGATTTACGTCGGCGATGGCAGCGACGATTTCCATCAGGTACGCGAGTGGTGGAACCAAGGGGCGAAGGCATACGCCTCGCCGAAGGAGCATCTCTTCGCATGCCTTGGCGTCTCGGCTGCGTTAGAGCCGGGCGTCTATCCGGTCGGCAAAGGCAGCTTGGCCTATGCGGATGTTCACCCTGCGCAATGCGCGCTTGACCCGGCGGCTGCGGAACGGCTGCGGCTCGCGGTTGATGCGGCGATGACGCAGGCGTCTGCCGCGAAGGATGCCGCGCTGCGCTGGCAGGCGACCAACAGCATGGTGCTGCGCCGAGGCCCGTATATCATCGCCGCCGTGCTGGAGGAGTCAGTGCATGACGAGCCGCTTACGCTGCGGGGAGCTTATGTCGATTTGCTGAGCGCCGACCTCGCGGTGCGTGATGCGGTAACGCTGGCGCCGGGGCAGCAGGCGCTGCTGTACGATCTAAGCCGTGTCGCGGGGGATGGCGGCGTGGCGCTGGTTGCTGCGGCCTCCCGCGTGGAAGGCTTTGGGGAGCGGGAAGACGGTTTTTCGTTTTTGGCGCGCGGGCCTGAGGGGACGCTGGCTTCGGCGCGCTTCCGCTGCCCGCGCGAGCCGCAGGCGGTTTTCATCGCGGCTGCCGAAGGCCCGGCCGAGCAGGCCGTGTTCGAGTGGCACGCGGAGAGCGCGACCGTGCTGATCCGCTACGCGAACCGGCCGGAGAGTGTTAGCGTGGAGGTCCGGTGGTAAGTCGTGACCTGCCGCCGCCTCCTTCCATGCCAGCTCGCGAGCCATCGTGCTTATTTGGGCAAAAAGCCCTGTTTCTGGCAGCTAACGAACTCTAGATGCGTAATTGGGCTCAACACGCTCGAATTCGGCTATTTTGCGCGGGATAAGGTCACTGGAGTTCGTTAGAATTGCAAAAGGGATTAATTCGCGCAAATAAGCGTTATGCGGTTCGTTAACGCTCAGAGGTGCCGCGGGCGACTCGCGGTTGGTGTCTCAAGCAGTTGTTCCGAGCAAGGCGCGACGGCGCGTTCGTCCGTCAACTATAGTACGAACCCAATAGCAAGAAGGCCGCAGCCTGGGGCAATGCCCGCGCTGCGGCCTTCTTTTTCGATCAGGTCGAACCCAGCGGCTGAAAGTAGGGACTATGGATTATTTTGGTAGGAGATTTTGTCGAAGGGATTGAAAAATTATATAGGATATATTAAATATAAATATGTAGATAAACAAGATTTGAAGCTGAACGAATACGCTCAAAGGAGGTGAACGGGCAGACTCGCTCGCAATCGTCAGCTTCGCCATCATTTACTATTGAGAGGTGTTTAAATAATGATCCGTAAGCTATCCGCCATTAGTTTGGCGCTGGTCTGTACGCTGACGTTCTCGTCGGGCTCGTACGCCGACTCTCAGCAGCAAAGCAGCGGCAGCCGCATCTCATGGCCGCAGGAGCAGGCGCTTCCTAGCTTTGCGCAAGCGAAGCAGCTCGACGTCGCCGACATTTACGACGCTCCCGGCGATATCAAGCTGCTCTTCAGCACGCTGCAGGGCTTGATTAACCGTTCCGAACCGCGCATCTATTTGCTTGAGAACAAGGAAGAGGGCAAGTTCAAATGGCTGAACGATTTGGACGTTACTTATCGCGTGCACGACAGCTATTGGGATATCCTAAATCGCTATAAAGGCGAGGTTAAAGGCCTTATTATCTATGATCCGGACGTACCCGACTCGATCAACGTCGCTACAACGCTGGCGGGGCTGCGCGACGGTGTTGCCGTAAGCCCGGCGCTTGCCGAGCAGCTTCAAGCCGCGCCTTATAACTTCAGCGTTATCGAAGATTTGCAAGGCAAATTCAAGGACCGTCTGGACGCCTACACCTGGCAGTACGAGAATCTGTGGAAGGAAACGACCCACCGGATGCTGATCGGTCTCAGCCCTGACGTTACGGCGAAAGCGCCAGTCGAGCAGCCCGACCGGTTCGAGGTGGTCGCGCAGGAGCCGACCGAAGAGCGCGATGCGTCCAATCGCAAAGTCTACGACATCGATTTGAACAAATTCCTGGGCAAGCCCGACGTCTACGTGAAATTCAGCGATGCCTTCCCTGCAGACGGATGGGGTACGGCGGTGCATGAAGTGACCGTGAAGGCCGACGGACAAGAAATCGCCCATTTCATTCCGGGAACGGCCGAGGAAGAGCCGTTCATGTTCGATCCGCAAAGCTCGCAGCTGTCCAGCGGCAGCGGCGGCCACCGCTTCGCCGATAACGGCAGGTATTTTACGTACAAATTTACGCCGCCTGCCGGAACGAAAGAGCTTGTCATGTCGGTAGAAATGTGGAATCAATACAAAGTCAGCGCAAGCAACGATAAGCCGTTCACTTCGCTGACGAGAGAGCCTTACGGCTATCTGAGAGACTATGCGGTCGCTAACAAAGCCATGGTGTTCTGGCTGGACTCCAACGTTCCGGCTCAGAAAGAGCTGTTCGAGAAAATTTTGTCGGACGTGAAGCCGGGCACGCCTTACTTGGGCTGGTTCAGCAACGACGTCGAGGGCGAGTTCAGCGGCGTGGAAGTGACGTCGAATCATGGCGTCTACGTGCTGGCGGCGGACTGGTTCAGCAACTTGACCGTATTCTCCGGAACGAAGCCGAAGAACTTCAATCGCCAAGAATCACAGCCGGTGAAGCTGGAAAATAAGATTTATGTCACCTATACGTTCAGCGAAGGCGACAATCTGCAGTACAATCAGCACCGGATGCGCATTCTGTGGGATGACCCGAAACGCGGACAGGTGCCGATCAACTGGACTTCGAGCCCAATGCTGTACGATGCCGCGCCAGCCATGCTGAATTATTTCCGCGGCTCCGCAACGGCGAATGATCTCATTATCGCAGGCCCTTCCGGCGGCGGATACCTTTACCCGGATGCTTGGCCGGACAGCTCGTTCCCGGCATTCCTGGAAAGCACCAAATCGTATTTGAAAAAAACCGGCATGGAAATCCCTTACGTGCTCAACCGCGTAGACGGACAGAACATCCCGCTTAGCGACGCCAAGCTTGCGGCTTACCGCGATAAGTATGACGCGCCTGGCCTGTTCCTAAGCTGGGAGGACAGCTCGAAAGTCACGATTCAAGGCGGCCTGCCGATTTCCACGATCCGCGGCATTAGCGCCGTAAGCGAAGGCAAGCGCGTCCTTGACGAAGCGAAAGCGAACTGGGACGGCAAATCGCCGCTCTTCGTTTCGATCGGCCTTCTCGCTTGGAGCTTGACGCCGTCTCAAGTCGTCGAGCTGACGAATATGCTCGGTCCGGAGTATCAAGTCGTTCTGGCCGATCAGTACTTCTCGCTGATTCGCGAGGCAAACGGTCTGCCTAAACATTAAGAGCATCAAAAAAGGCTTCTCGCAAGTTCGATCCGAACCTGCCCGAGAAGCCTTTGTTATTTACCATATTTTATGTAGAATTGTCAACGGAAATCCACCCGGCGGAATTGCTATTTCAAACGCGGCCGTTCGTTCTTATACTGGAGGAGTACGATTGCGGCAGAGGAGCATTCCCAGCCATGGAAGACCTTCAGAAGCTGATTGAAGAACTGAAGAATGAATTCCCCGAATTGCGCGATGTGCCGCGAGAGGAGTTGATCGCTTTTATTCGGAATGCGATTGCTGCGGCATTTCCTCGAAAACCAGCTGAATGATTTTTTCGAGCTTCTCCTTGGCGCGGGGGCGAGTCAAATCGATTTTGTAACGGGCCACGAGATCCTTGATGACGAGCTCCTCTTGCGTAGCCGACATCGGCGTATGCTTGAATTCCTTGCCCGTAACCAGCCAGTCCACGCTCACTTCGAAATAGGCTGCGATATGGGAGGTCATCTCGTGGTCGGGCTCGCGCTTGTTCGTCTCGTACATCCCCAGCGTGCTTTTGCCGATTTGGAGCACCTTTGAAAATTCCTCTTGCGACAGATCCTTCCGATGCCTCAAATAGGACAATCTTTCTCCGAATGTACGCACGCGCCCGCCCTCCTCTAACGTTAGTCCGATCTTTTGTATTATAGCTCACATCCTTCCCCCGAGGAAAACCGCCTCGCCAAAACGTGATCTATTGATATTTACAATCACATATTGCGATCATATACTGGTAGATATAGTAATTTCTTTAGGCGAGAGTTGAGAGGGATGGGTGCGAAGAGTGATCGACATCGAGATGAACATACATAATCGCAGCTATAAGGAGCAGAAGCCCATTTATGTATATTGCGTGAAAATGGAGCCGGTCGACAATCAAGTCGTTTGCCGAAACGTGAACGTGGCCAAGGAAGTGCTGTACATGGGCGTTACGCCGCAGCTGAAGGGAAAGTCCGGTTGCAGGCCGGGTATACCGATGTTTGTGACAGCCGACGGCACATACTTGCAGCTAAACACGGTAGACAATTATTTGCGGGTCTTGTCGCCGCTCGGCTTTGACCTGTTACACCCGTCGTGCTTGGTCAATGTGCCGCTTGTGGACCGGATCGAGGTGGGGCTGTATGGCAACGATGCTTATTTCAAAGGCGCCCCTGGCGTCAGCGTGCCTGTCTCGAAGGCGAAGACGGCGATGTATTCGCATTTGGTGAGGGACGCAACGTTTTAAACCGTATCGTCAGCTGCTTCGAAGGGCGTTCACGGAACCGGTTCGGAGCCTTTTTATACTGGACAGCGGTGGGGATCAATGGCATTAATAGAGACAGCACGTCTAATAACGTTGAATAACGGAGGTACTGCAAGCATGCTGTATCAGTTGAAGAACGTGGAGAGCCGGGCCTTTTCCTCGGAAAATAAAACAGGCGCCGCAGGCGCGGGCGGGCAATCGCGAAACGGCCGAAAGGGCTCGCCGTGCATTGAAGGGTTTTTGCAGGGTCAAACGATCGAGCTGCTGAATTGCGATGGTCCGGGCGTGATCCGGCATATCTGGCTGACGCTTCCGCCGGGCAACATCGATCATATGCGAAACGTCATCATCCGGATGTATTGGGACGGGCAGACGCATCCGAGCGTGGAAGCGCCGATCGGCGATTTCTTCGGCGTATCGCACGGCCGGCAGCGGAACATGCTCTCCGACTGCGTAACGATGCAGGGCGGCAAAGGGCTGAACTGCTGGATTCCGATGCCGTTCAAGAAGAAGGCGGTCGTGACGATCGAGAATGATTCGAGCTCGGACGTGAAGATGCTGTTCTATCAGCTCGATGTTACTCGCGGCGATGAGCTGGACGAGTCGGCGGGCTACTTTCACGCCCAATTCCGCCGCAGCAACCCGTGCCCGATCCACGAGGATTTCGTTATCGCGGACAACATTCAAGGCAAAGGCGTTTATTTGGGGACGACGCTCGGCGTACGCAGCCTTTACCGGGATTGCTGGTGGGGCGAAGGGGAAGTGAAGTTCTTCATCGACGGCGATACGGAGTTCCCGACAATCTGCGGCACCGGCGCCGAGGATTATATGGGCTCCGCCTGGGGACTCGATGAGGTGCTGACCCCCTACCAAGGGGCGCCGCTCGTCGATCACGACAACGGCCTTTACTCGATTTATCGTTTCCATGTGCGCGATCCGATCTACTTCCAGAACAGCTTGAAGGTGACGGTGCAGCAGATCGCGTACGGAGACGGCGAGAAGGCGAAGGCGCATTTCGGCGATGAGTATACCCGTTATAGAGCTGCCGGAGCGGAAGAAGAAGACAACTATTGCTACTTTGACCTTAGCGATGATTACAGTGCCGTTGCTTACTGGTACCAGACGATGCCTTCGCAGCCGTTCGCGCAGTTGCCGAGCCGTGAGGAACGAATCAAGGACTTGGATACAGGCGCGGCCGACGGGCCGAAGCGAAGCGACGTTTAGTTTGAAACAGATTGTGACATACATTTCACAGGTGCCCTAGTAGGATATCTTTATAATCTAATGGGGTAATCTCGATGCCAAATTACTATTTCAAAGAAATATGGTCGAACTTGCGAACGCATTTTTTCCGCTTAACCTGCCAACAGAGCTAATGTGGCCATTTCACATTTAAAATCCGACATTTACCACAGTAAAAAAGATCCTCACGGCTCTACGGAAGATTGATCCTAATGTGAGATCAAGCGACTTCTGGTATATGTAAAAAATAAACCGCCTAATCCAGTGACTTGCTTCAGGATTGGCGGATATTTTGTTTCGGCGTCTTTTCAAATTTTACGTACTAATTTATAAAAGGGGAACGCGATTACATTGGGATATTGAGCTGCTAATTTTTTAGCAATAAAAGCATTATAACTGTTATTCATGAGTACAACCTCCTAAGAAATAGGTTCATGTTCCAGTTCTATTTTCATTTTAGGATTCATTTGTTTTCGAATTATAAATTAAAGTATCAAATTGTATTAATTTACTTAAAATCGCTAATCCACCTGGGAAATGCAATTTCCAAATAAACCTAGATGAACGGGAAAGCGCGATCCAGCAGCTCACGGGGATTGTAACGGCACAGCAGGCTAGCAGTTTCGGCAGACAATGAGCATGAGAAAAGGGAACGGGAACGTAACGAATGGATTACAGAAGTGCTGCGGGAGATTAGAGAGGCAAAGGCGGCAGCCAATAAGAAGTGGTTAGTTTTCCAATTTTTATTAGTATTATTTATAGGCCCTGCTAATCATCGTTCTTATGGACGATCACGCTTGCTGGGTCTTCTCTATGGGCATCTCGCCAAGCCAGCTTACCACAGCAGGAGATGCAGCGCCCGTAACGAATACAAAGTGGAAGGTTTACGAATTCATCAAGAGATATGGAGGGGACTGCAGCATGAAAGCGACGAAATTAAGACCGTTCGTCCCATCGGGCGCAGATTACGAGCTGGCGAAGGCGTTTTTCAAGGACATTGGCTGCGAAACCGTGTATTCCGACAACGGCATTAGCATTTTACGGTTGTCGGAGCTGGAGTTTTTTCTGCAAAATTACAACGACCAGCATTTCCAGAATAATTACATGCTGGAAGTAACCGTAGAAGATTTAGACGGCTGGTGGACGCATATTCAAAGCATCCTGGAAAGCGGCAAATACCCGACCGTCCGGGCGAAGGAGCCGACGCAGTATCCTTGGGGCAGACGCGAAATTCATCTCATCGATCCGGCCGGCGTATGCTGGCATTTCGGGGCTTAGCATGGACGTTAACCCGATTACGCTGATCGGCGACAACGTCATGCTTGTTCCCATGGAAGCAGATCATGCCGAAGGATTGTTAGAAGCAGGCCGATTTCCGGAGATCTGGGAGATTACGCAAGGAAAAATGGCCTCGCCAGCCGATGCGGAGGCGTATGTGAAGAAGGCGCTGAACCAGCCGGCGTCGCTGCCCTTCGTCATTATTGAGCGGGCATCGGGCCGAATTGTCGGGAGCACGCGCTTCTTTGATATCTCCGCCGTAGACAAGGGGCTTGAGATCGGTTCGACCTGGCTGACGCCTTCAGTGTGGAGAACGCCGATCAATACGGAATGCAAATTTCTGCTGCTAAGGCACTGCTTCGATATGCTCGGCACGATACGCGTTCAGCTCAAGACCGACTTGCGCAATACGCGCTCCCAGCGGGCGATCGAGCGGCTCGGCGCAGTAAAGGAAGGCGTACTTCGCAACCATAAAATATTGCCAAACGGCATTATCCGCGACTCTGTTTACTACAGCATTCTCGACCGGGAATGGCCGGCCGTGAAAGAGCGGCTAATAAGTCTGATGAATCCGCAATAACATAAAGCCGGACAGGGATAAGACCTGTTCGGCTTTTTTTGCAAGGCTAGACCCGGTTCAACCGGCGGTACCCAAGCGGCGTCAGGCCCGTCATCTTCTTGAAGATCCGGTCAAAATGCCCGGTATTCTCAAAGCCCGTCCGTTCCGCAACCTCGATTACCTTAAGCGTGGTTTCCTTCAGCAGCCGCTGCGCCTCGCGGATTCTCGTCAGGTGGACATATTCGATAAACGTGAAGCCCGTCACGCTTTTGAAACTGCGGCTGAGATAGTAGGGACTCATGTAAAATTGCTTGGCGAGCTCGGCAAGAGCCAGCCGGGTGGCGAAATGCTCGTTGATATGCTGGACTACCTCGGATATTTTCTGGTGGAGGGGCGTCGTATGATCGGGCACGGACGCTGTTTCATGCGCCGGGAGGCGGGCCGCGAATAGCAGCAGCTCCGTCAGCAGTACGCGTAGATAAGTTTCGTAACCGGGGCGGTGCTCGAGCGTTTCAGTGACCATTTTACTTAACAACTGGTGGATAAAAACTTGCTCCTGCGGCTGAAGGCGCAGCAGAATGGCTCCCTGCCGGAACGGCTCAAGCAGCAGCGGATGATGAAGCGGGTGACCGGTACCGAGAAAGGAGTCGCTGAAATTGATGACGAACCGTTCATGCTCCGGAGGGCCGAGCTCCGAAGAGTTGTGCACGACCTCCTTGCTGACGAGGACCAGATCGCCGGCCTCAAGCGTATAGGAGCGGTCGTCAATGAAATGCACGCGCTGCCCTGCCGCCAAATAGTAGATTTCATAGGTTGGGTGAAAATGATTCGTCCGCCCGAACGGTTTCGTCCGGTAGACGTGCTGAATGTAGAAATCGCCCTCCTCATCCCCGTAAGAGAGCGGCTCGTCCGCTATGAGCTTCATTGGAGGCCTCCGTTCGGCTGCGCCTGATGTGTTGTGTCCAGTTTAGCGCAAGATAAGTTAAAATGGAATCATTTTGAGCAATATAGATCACGAATTACGGCAAATATTGCGTTATGCTGAGAGAAGGTTTGGACTATTAGGGGAAGCGGGTGCTAAGTTATGCGCAGCTTTATGGACGATGATTTTCTATTAAATAACGAGACTTCCAAGAGACTCTATCATGAATATGCGAAGGCAATGCCGATCATGGATTACCACTGCCATCTCAGCCAGCAGGATATTTACGAAAACAAGAGTTACAACAATCTCACCGAAGTGTGGCTCTACGGCGATCATTACAAATGGCGGGCGATGCGCGCGAACGGCATCGAGGAGAAGTATATTACGGGCGGCGAAGGCGTAAGCGATTACGACCGTTTCTTGGCTTGGGCGAAGACGGTGCCGATGACAATCGGCAATCCGCTCTATCACTGGTCGCATTTGGAGCTGCGGCGGCTGTTCGGCATCGAGGAGCTGATCAATGAGAAAAACGCGCCGGTAATTTGGGAGAAAGCGAATGCCAAACTGCGCGGCGGCGGCTTTTCCGTGCGCGACTTTATACGCGGCGCTGGCGTGGAGATTGTATGCACGACCGACGATCCGGCGGATTCGCTCGAGCATCATGTTTTGCTTGCTCAGGAGCCGGATTTGGGCTTCCGGGTGCTGCCGTCGTTTAGGCCGGATAAGGCGCTGGAGATTAACCGCGCGCCGTTCGTAGGCTATATTGCGAAGCTGGCCGATGCGTGGGGCCATAGCATTTCAAGCTATGAAGATCTGCTGCTGGCGCTGCGGGAGCGGGCGTTATTTTTCCACTCGGTTGGCGGCCGGGTATCCGATCATGCACTCGATTTTGTGCCATGGGCGGAAACGACGCTTGAGGAGGTACGGGAGATTTTTGCCCGGGCGCTTCTGGGCGGCATGGTTACTTTGGAAGAGGAGAACAAGTACAAAGCTTATACGCTCGTTTATCTGGGCGAGCTCTATGCGGAGCTTGGATGGTCGATGCAGTACCATATGAATGCGCACCGCAACAATAACGCACGTGCATTTCGGGAGATTGGCGTAGATGCGGGCTTCGATTCCATCGGGGACAGCCCGGTTGCGGTTCCGCTCGTGCGGTTGCTGAGCAAGCTTGATGAGGCAAACAAGCTTCCGCGAACGATCGTCTACTCGCTCAATCCTGCGGACAATAATGTGCTGGCCGCGCTGATCGGCAGCTTTCAGGGCGGCGGCATTCCCGGCAAAATTCAGCTCGGTGCAGCTTGGTGGTTCAACGATACGAAGGATGGCATGCTGGAGCAGATGCGATCCCTTGCGAATATGGGCCTGCTGAGCCGGTTCGTCGGCATGCTGACGGACTCCCGCAGCTTCCTCTCGTATACGCGGCATGAGTATTTCCGGCGGATTTTCTGCAATTTGCTGGGCGAGTGGGTCGAAAACGGCGAGGTGCCTTGCGATGACGAGCTGCTTGGCGGGCTTGTGCGCGGTGTGTGCTACGAGAATGCGAAAGGCTATTTCCGGTTCTAAGTCCGGAGGCGCTGATTAGGTTGATACAGGTCGATATTGGGCGGGAGGGGTACCAGGATGAGCGGCGGTAGTAAACTGACATCACCCGAAGAAATCAACAGGACGTTGTATCCGCATGGCGAGGTTTATGAGACGGAGCTAAGTGTGAGTGACATTCAGGAGGAACAGGTTCGGTTCTACCGGCAGCAGGGGTATCTAGCGGTCAAAGAAGTATTGGCTAGTTCGGATATCGATAGCGCGCTGGAAGCGATTATGGAGCATATTTTTGCGGAGCCCTCGGCGGTGAAGGTGCAATTCGTGCGGCCGAAGAGCGAATTGGCCGACGACGAGGAGCGGGAGCTTGCCGTGCGCAAGCTCTACGAGTTCGTGGACGTCGAAGACCGGCTGCGTGCGATTGCCTATCATCCGCAGGTGCTTGCGGTCGTGGAGCGGCTGCTCGGCGGGAAGGCGAAACTCGTGCAGGATATTGCGCTGTTGAAGCCGCCGAAGGGCGGCGGCGAGAAGCCGTGGCACCAGGACATGGCTTATGGTGCGCTGTGCTACGACCAGCCGGTGGTCGGCGTTTGGCTTGCGCTCGACGAGGCGGGGATCGACAACGGCTGCATGCAGATCATCCCGCGTTCGCACATGAACGGCGGGATTCCGCATTATGCGGAGCGGGATTGGCAGTTATGCGACACCGTCGTGCCGGTAGAGCGTAACGTCGCTGTGCCGCTTGCGCCTGGAAGCGCCTTGTTCTTCCATGGGCTGCTCATGCACGGGACCGCGTATAATTTCTCCCTGAAGCGCCGCCGTGCCTTGCAGTTCCACTATGCACCGGAATCCGCAGTGAAAATCAGCGCGAAAGAGTACAAGCGCATGTTTACGAGCGAGTTGACCGGGGCGGATTGCTAGCGTTTTGCTGCTGACGTCCGTCGGGCGGAGATATAGGGAGCAAGAGAGGTAACAATTACCGTACTTTGGCGGGAATGCGACATAGTAGGGAGCAAGAGAGGTAATAGTTACCGCACTTTGGCGGGAAAGTGGCTGAATAGGGAGCAAGAGAGGTAAAAATCAAAGGGGCTATCTCAAGAGATAGCCCCTTTCTCATTTATTGCGGGCGATGAAACGCGCCCACTCCTGCTTGATCTTGCTCTCATCCAATTCGATGCCGATCATGACGAAATATGGCTCGCCTTTGTAGCTGCTCGGCGACCATTCCAGCCGCTTGCCCGCCAGCTGGAAGAGCATCAGGCTGCCATCGCGGCCATATGGCATGTAACCTTTGGCGCGGAGGCAGTTATTTCCGCGGCCGTTGATAAAAGCTTCAAACTGGCGGCGCGGCAGGCCGGCTGCGTCCGCCCCGGGATAGATCGCGGCCGTGCGGATACGAGAATACGAGTTCGCGGAGGGCTGCTCGCCGCCAGATCGGGTCTGCACGGATTCGCGCGACACGAAGGCGCCAGCCTGTGACGGCGCAGCGGCAGCCTGCCCCGGCGAAGCGGCTTGCCCAGTCGTCGCCGTGCTGCCCGGCGGCTTCGCCGGCGACGCGCGAAACGCGCTCGCGGATTGCGATCGCGTGCCCGAAATCACGGGCTGCCGCCGCACGGCCGAAGGAGCGATCCCCGCGAACACCTGCGCGGAATCGACCTCGCAGCGCGTGGCCGTCACGAAGGCGGCAGCCGCGTTGCGATCCCGAATGAGCTGCTTCACTTTGTCCGCGGTGCGGTTGGAAATGAGGTCGAATTTATTGGCGATGATGAAATCCGCCGTCTCGATCTGCTTGCGCAGTGTGCGAATCAACTCGCGGTCCGATGAGAAAATGCTGTTATAATCGAGCGCATGCTCGGCATCCAGCACAGTGACAATCCGGTGCAGCCGCACCTTGCCAATAATCGTCGGCTCTGTTATCGCCTCCGCTATTTCCTCCGGATTCGCCACGCCGGTCAGCTCCATCACGATAACATCCGGGCGCATCAGCGCTATCTTTTCAAGACATTGGGCCAGCTCGCTCTTCTTGCTGCAGCATAGGCAGCCCTCAGTGATCCGCTCCAGCATTTGATAAGCGGATTCGCTGCTCACCGTCGTGCCGTCCACGTCGACGGCGCCGATTTCATTCATCAGCACGGATGCGCGCAGGCCGGTTGCCCGGGCATGCTGCAGCAGCCTTAGAAGCAGAGTCGTTTTGCCGCTGCCCAGAAAGCCGCTTAAGACGATTACCGGAATTGCTGTTTGTTCCATGTTCGAGCGCTCACTCTCCCTCCTAGGTCCACATTCAAAGAAGAATATGCGGCGCAACGCCAAAATAAAACCTGCCCGCCGCAATCCGCATGCCGTCACGAACCGGTGCAAGCTGTAAAAATCGCCGGATTAACGGTATAATTTATCCAACTAAAAGCATGAAAGGAAGAAAATCATGACCGTCACACCGATTCACCTGCTGTCCGGCTTCCTGGGAAGCGGCAAAACCACCCTGCTCAACCATGTCGTCGATTACTATAAAGCGCAGGACATTAAAGCCGCGATCATTATGAACGAGCTCGGCGACGTCAATTTGGACGGGCAGTTCGTCGATCAAGCCGTGCCGATGGCGGAAATGCTGAGCGGCTGTATTTGCTGTACCATCCGAGGCGATCTCAGTATCGAGCTGAAGGAGCTGATTGAGGAACATCGGCCAGATGTCGTGATCATCGAATCGACCGGCGCGGCTAATCCGATGGAGATTATCGACGCCATTACGGAAGCTACGCTCTTCATGCGCATTGATCTGCGTACGATCGCAACCGTCGTAGACGGTCCTGAGCTGCTCGCGCGCAGCAAGCGGGGCGGAAGGACCTTCAAGCTGATGCAGGATCAAATCCGCTGCGCGACGGATCTGATCGTGAACAAAGCGGATAAACTCGCACCCGAAGAGCTTGTCGAGGTGCAACAGCTGGTGCGTGAGCTGAATGCCTATGCGCCGCTGACGGTGACCGTCCGATGCATGACCCAGCTGGATATGTTCGACCTGAAGGCAGCGCCAAAAACGAAGCCGGACGCAAACGAAAAGCGGCAGCACGACAGCGTCAGCGAACACGTATGCGGCGCAAACTGCAACCATGATCACGGCCACGGCCATGATCACGACCACGATCAAGCCGACGGTTATGTCTCGCATGCGCATGTCATGACGCTGACGCATTATATTGCCGGTCCGGTCAACAGCCACGCCTTCGAGGCGCTCATCAAGAATCTCCCGCAGGAAGTATACAGGGCGAAAGGAATCGTAACGTTCACGGATACGAACAGCAGGTTCCTGTTCCAATATGCCTATCGCGAGGTCGAGTTCATTAGGATCACTCCTCAGGGCAATGTGAGCGACGTTGCGGTGTTTATCGGGGAGCATTTTGCCAAGGACGTGCTGGAGAAGGAACTGGCAAAGATAGAGGACCCGTATTGGGAGTAGGAGCTGCCAAGCACGTGGGTGCGGTACGACTGAGCCCAGAAAAAATTCAGGAAACTTTTGGATAATAAAATCTCTTCCCGGGTAAACTACCGCAGAATGGGTCGAAGCATGGCCCTGGAAGGGAGCTGTAACAGATGAACAAGCATGGATTTCGTAAGCCTCTGATCGCAATCGGCACGGCGGCGGCGCTGCTTCTGTCAGCGGTTCCGGCATTGGCGCAGCAAATCGCGACGCCGCCGTCGGATCAGCTCGAGGCGCAGCATGAGCAGGAGCGCAACCATTGGGGCGGCGACCATCACTTCGGCAAGAACGGCGAGGAGCACAAAGCCCGCAAGCTGAAGCATTTGCAGGAGGCTGCCGGCTATTTCGGCATCAGCACCGAAGGCAAGAGCGCCGAGCAGCTGATCAAGGAGCTGAAAGCGGCCCGCGACGCCGACCCGGCGAAGTGGGAGAAGTTCAAAGCCGAAATGAAAGCGAAGCGGCTGGCCAAATTGCAGGAGAAAGCCGCCGCGCTTGGCATTAAAACCGAAGGCAAGTCAGCGAAGCAGCTGCGCGAGGAGATCTGCAAGAAGCATGGGCAGGACAAGCCGAACACGGACGTCACTCCGCTGCCGGGTGCGAAGGCGAAGTCTTAATAACCGGCTAACCAAAAAGCAGCAGTGAGCACCCGTCGGAACAACCCCGCGGCACACGCTCCCTGCTGCTTTTGTTATATCTATCGTGCGGTTTCTTCGATCAGCGACATGACCCGGCCGATGGCATCGGCTTGGCCGCGCTGCTGCATTTGCGTTTTGATCGCGTCCCGGTTCCGAAAAACTTTGGACAGCGCAGCCATCAACGCATCGTCGGTCAGCTCCTCCTCTTGAAGCACCTCGCAATAGCCGGCTTGGCGGAACGACTCGGCGTTCAAGATCTGATCGCCGCGGCTCGCTTGCTTCGACAGCGGAATGAGCAGCATCGGCTTGCGCAGCGCCAGAAATTCGAAGATGGAATTGGAGCCGGCCCGCGAGATGACAAGGTCGGTGCATGCCAGCGCATCCGGCAGCTCGTCATGGATATATTCGTACTGCCGGTAGCCGGAAACGCCCTTCAAGCTTTCGTCAAGCTCGCCTTTGCCGCAAATATGAATGATTTGATACGTTTTCGAGAGCGCGGCTACGTTCCGCCGGATCGCTTGATTGATCCGTTGAGAGCCGAGACTTCCTCCCATGATGAGCAGAACGGGCTTGCCGGGCGTAAACTTGCACCGCTGCAGCCCCTTCCATGCGCTTCCCTTGCGCAGCTCGCTGCGGATAATCGGGCCGACATGGATGGATTTACCGTCTTTCATCTGCTTGGCGGTTTCCGCGAAGGTGACGCAGATGCGTTTGGCAAAAGGGCCGGCAATTCGGTTGGCGAGACCGGGGGTCAAATCCGATTCGTGGATGATCACCGGTACCCGGTTCAGCCAGGCGCCGATGACGACGGGGACGGAGACGAAGCCGCCCTTCGAGAAGAGCACGTCGGGTTTCAGCCCGCGAATGAGGCGATACGCCTGGAAAACGCCTTTGACGACGCGAAACGGATCCTTAACGTTCTCGAGATCGATGTAGCGCCGCAGCTTCCCGGTCGAGATACCGTAATAGTCGACGCCATCCAGCCTGCTGATCAGCTGCTTCTCGATGCCGTTCTTCGAGCCGATGTACGACACCTTCCAGCCTTGCGCAAGCAGCGGAGGGATCAGCGCCGCGTTCACGGTCACATGTCCTGCGGAGCCGCCGCCGGTAAATAGAATGCGGCGCTGCTCTGTTTCCCCTGACGGGGAATGGGTTGAATTTGGCATAGGGGCACTCCTTGATAAAATCGATATGACAAGCGTACCACAACCAACCGGATGCCGGGAGAAGGAGAGTTGCAAAATGATGAACAATGCCTATATCTTAGAAAACTATGCGCGGGAGCACGGGGAAAATGACACGGTCCCGGCAGAAATTGCCGCCGTTATCCAGGTGTACCAGGACATGCTGTCCGGCTGGAACAGCCGCGATGCGCTCCAGATGGCAGCTCCGTTCACGGAGGAGGGCGGCCTGATCGGCTTCGACGGCAGCGAAGTTGCCGGCCGAAGCGGCATCGAGGCGCACCTGACGCCGATCTTTGCGCATCACAAGACGCCTTTCTACTATTGCAAGGTAAAAGCGGTAAAGCTGCTTGGCCCCGAAACGGCGCTTCTTCGCTCTTACGCCGGGCTGGTGCCGGATGGGAAAAACGAGCTGGACCCGAATTTGAACGCGCATCATACGATGGTCGCCGTCAAGCGGGACGGGCGGTGGCGGATCGAACATTTCCAGAACACGCCAGCCCAGTTTCATATGGAGCCGGATCGGGCCCGGCAAATGACCGAGGAATTAAGCCAATTGGTCGAAGAGAACGCAACAAAATAGCTTGACAATGATAATGAGATTCATTATCATGCAATGTAGTGAATGAGAAATGTTATCACCATAGGGGGCTTCTGCATTGTTAAAATCAAGAAGGTTTAGTCTGATCATCACCGGATTGCTGGCTGTTATGTTGGTGCTGTCCGCATGCGGAAGCAAATCCGACAATAGCGCGAACGGCGGCGCGAATACGGCGGCGAATAACGGCCGCAACGCTGCGGCTAACGAGCCGGCTAAGGAGAAGGTCGTAAAAGACGCGATGGGCCACGACGTTACGATTCCTGCAGAGCCGAAGCGCATTCTCGCTTCCTACCTGGAGGATCAGATTGTTACGCTTGGCGAGAAGCCGGTTGCGCAATGGTCCGTAGCGAACGGCACTCAAGACTACCTTGCGCCTCAATTAAAGGATGTCCCTACGATCGGCTGGGATTTGCCGGTTGAGAACGTACTTAGCTTCACGCCTGACTTGATCGTGATCGGTTCCGAGTCTGCCGTTCAGAAAGGGCTGTACGAGCAGTACGCGAAGATTGCTCCGACCTACGTGCTTGGCGACAAAGTAAACAACGACTGGCGCGAAGCGCTCAAAACGATCGGCGGCCTGCTCAATAAGGGCGATGAGGCCGATAAAGCGATTGCCGATTACGACGCGAAAGCGGCTGACACGAAAGCGAAGCTGGCAACCGCGATCGATAAGCAGTCCGTTGCGGTACTTTGGCTCGTAGCGAAGAACTTCTATATCGTTGACGAGACGAAATCCGCCGGCGCGGTGCTGTACAAGGATCTTGGCTTAACGCCTCCGAACCTGGTAACCGAAATTCCGGAGAAGACGAAGGCGACTTGGAATCCGGTTGCGATGGAGAAGCTGGCTGAATTGACGGCGGATCACATCATCCTCGTGAACAGCGATAAGTCCGATGCGGCTGAAACGCTGAAAAATCCGGTATGGCAAAACATCCCTGCCGTGAAGAACAAGCACGTTTATGAAGTGCCTGCTTCCAGCAGCTGGCTGTATTCCGGCAAAATTGCCGGCGAGCGAATGATGGATGACGCGATTAAGCTGCTCGTGAAATAATAGCTCCGAACAAAGGGTGCAATTTCTTTTCATGCCAATGAAAAGTGAATTGCGCTTTTTTTTGTTATGCTATAATGAATTGAAACGTTTCGAATCCGGATGAATGAGGGATCAGCCTATGAATCTATTGCGCAAATTGCCCATCCGCGGACAAATGTACCTCATTGCCGTCATGACGATGGCAGTCATCATCGCCATCCTGCTGTTCAACTACAGCCGCAGCGCGGCGTTTCTGACGAAGAACAATGAAGTGTACACGATCGATATTTTCAATCAGATGGAGCAAACGATTCTCTCGAATTACGATGTCATCAAATGGCTGAGCTATAACGTTGCTTATAACAAATCCGTACAGGATTATCTGCTGAACGACGATCCGCTATCGAAGCTGCAGATGTACCCCACGCTCAAAAACTTGTTCATTAACCTTTCCACCGTCAAGCCGGGTATCCTGGATCTTGTCGCGATCGGCAAGAACGGGGATTCGTTCTCCCTGCAGGGGAGCAGCCCGGCCACGATCGGGGAATTTATGCCCAAACGCGCGGACTCCTATTTCTCTAAGATTAAAACGTGCCAGAACATCGGTATCGAACGGAATTGCTTCGCTGTCGGCACGACTATATTCTCAAGCGATATCCATAACAGCTACACGAGCGAAATCGGACAAATCGTGCTGCTGATCGATGCTTCGACGCTGACCGGCGGCTACGATCTGAAATCGCTGCAGCCGGAAACAAGCGTATATTTGCTGGATCGCAGCGACACCATCTTCATGAGCAACGACCGTGAGCAGATCGGGCAGCCGTTCCGTCTTCCTCCCGGCAGCGAGGAAAGCGGCGTCGTCCGAATCAACGGCGAGCTGAACCATGTCCAAGTGAAAGCGATTCCCGAGATCGGCGGAAAAATCGTCCGGCTGATCCCTGACGACGTCTTCTTTCAAGATATCCGCAAGCTGCGCAAGCAGACGCTTGCCGCCCTAGCCGTCGGCATTTTACTGCTTATGGTGCCCTTCGCGCTTATTTTGAACAATATGATTTTGCCGCTGCGCAAGCTTTATCACTATATGAGAATCAGCAAGAAGGATGACCTTAACAAGCGGGTGGACCTCTACGGCTCGGCGGAAGCGGAAGTCATCGGCATCCGGTACAATCAGATGCTCTCGGACGTGCAGCACCTAACCGAGCAGCTGGTCGATTCGAATGAACGGCTGCTGAAGACGGAGATCGAGAAGAAGCGGGCGGAGTTTGATTTTTTGAAGAGCCAGGTCAACCCGCATTTCCTCTACAATACGCTGGACACGATCCGCGGACTGGCCTCCGAACGGGAGGTGCCGGAGATCCGCGATATGACGCGAGCGCTGTCCCGTATTTTCCGCTACAGCATCAAGGGTGACGACGCCGTTCCGCTGTCGGAGGAGATTCAAATCGCAGGAGCTTATATGAGCATTCAGATGGTCCGCTTCTCGGGCCGGTTCGATTTTTCGGTCTCGGTCGCGGAGAGCCTGCTTCATGTGAAGGTGCCAAAGATGATTTTGCAGCCGATTGTCGAGAATGCCGTCTACCACGGGTTGGAGCCGAGGTACGAGAAGGGCAAGCTGACCATTTCCGCTCAGATGGATCCATGCGGACGGCCTGATCTGCTCATTACGGTGGCGGATGACGGTGTCGGCATGAGCGAAGCGCAGCTTGCGAGCGTCAGGCAGCAGCTCCAGGGAGAGCGGCAGGCGGCAAAGGAGGATTCAGGGAAGCTTGACGGCGTAGGACTGCTCAATGTCCACAATCGTCTCCAGTTCCTCTTCGAGCAGCAATACGGGATTGAAATCCAAAGCAAGGAACGGGCAGGAACCGCAGTCACGCTTCGCATTCCCGTTTATTCGGAAGGAGCAGCCGGCAATGTATAGAGCCATGATTGTCGATGATGAGCAGTGGGTCGTCAAAAATTTACTCGATTCCGTCGATTGGGCCCGGTACGGGTTTACCGTCGTCGGCACCGAAACGCAAAGTCCGAAAGCGCTTCAATTGATGCAGGAGCTGAATCCGGACGTCGCGTTCGTCGATATCCGAATGCCGGAAATCAGCGGACTTGAGCTGATTAAGAAGTGCAATGAAATGCAGCTGGACACGCTCTTTATCGTTGTCAGCGGCTTTGCCGAGTTTTCGTACGTGCAGAAATGCATGAATCTCGGCGCGCTTGGCTATTGCCTGAAGCCGATTGAGGAAGAAGAGATCGTTCCGCTGCTGAAGAAAGCAAAGGACAAGCTCGACGATCGGCTGGCCAAGGACACGCCGTCCGTGATGGAATGGATTATGGACGATAAGCAGGAGGGGCGCGAGCGGATCGCCAAGCTGCTCGTCAATGCCGGCTTGGAGCCTGCTGGCGGCTTGCGCGTTGTCGTCAGCTTGGATGCGGAGCAGTTCGGCGCGATGCTCAAGCCTTATTGCTTCTTGAGGCTGAGCAGCGGCAACGGCAAGAGCGTCTATATTGCGCAGGAAAGCGGCCCAACTCCGCTGCTTCAGCAATTGGCGCAGTACGGGGGCACATACCGGGGAATCGGGATCAGCGGTCTGTTTCACGAGCCGGCGGCAATAAGAGATGCCATCGAGGATGCGGAGATGGCGGCCTTTCAATATTTTATCGCCGGCAAGCCTACCGTGTATCAAAGCGGCGCCAGCAAAGGCTTTGCAGACTTCAAACAGCTGTCTTCCGCCCTCCAAAAGCACGATATGTCGGAGCTGACCGCCTTGTATGACCAGTACCTCGAATGGTTCCGGACGGGCGCCTATCAGATTAAGCATGCATTTTTCTTATATAACACGGTAATGACGACGATCATTCAGTCCCAGAATAGCGAGTCGGATAAGCTGTCCAAATATTTGCTCGTCGATTACGAGCGGTTGATCGAACGGTACCAGGATGCGGCGGAGCTCATTCAAGATTTGAAACGGATGTCCGGCGCATACCTGGGCGGTATGTACCGCGAAGGGCAATTCCGCAGCGACTCTTTCGTGGCCGTCATCGATTACGTCAACAGCCATTATCATCAGAACATCTCTCTGCAGATGCTGGCCGATGAGTTCTATATGAACCGCAACTATATCAGCCAATTGTTTATCAAGCACGTGAGCCAGTCGTTCACCGACTATTTGGCCGAGCTGCGGGTCCGCCATGCGTGCGAGCTGCTCAAGAACAGCAACCTGCCGATCCACCGCGTCGGGGAGCGCGTCGGTTATCAGGATGCCTACTATTTTAGCAAAATATTCAAAAAAATCATCGGGAAAACGCCGCGGGAGTATCGGACCGGCGCGTGAGTTGGTGGGCGAGGGCCAAAGGTTGACGGATAAGCGTCGTGCCCAGGGGGCCGATGGGTGCTGCGCCCCGAGTAACGTGCATTAAGGTCAGCCCAGGTGGGCTCCGGTAGCCGTTCCCCCAATGCCACCCCTCCCCCGGTTGCCGTCGCGCGCTAACGAACTCAATCGTGCTTATTTGAGCGAAAACGGAAGTTTACAATTCTAACGAACCGTAGAAGCGTTATTTAGCTGAAAGATGGGAAATTGAGCAATTATGAGCCGAATTACGCTTCTGAGGTTCGTTAGATTTTGAGCCGCATGATTTTCGCATAAATAAGGTCGCTGGAGTTCGTTAGGTCATTTAATACGAGAGCGCAACCTATAGAAACATCATCAAAATGGTGGTCACAGCCGCCTTTTTTTAGTTCCATGAAGCGAAAATGGAATATTGCTATCTTTTTTTGTCTTATTAATCGTTCTTTGCCGGCTGCTGCGGGCGAAGTCGGCCGATCGCCGCAGAATGAACGATTGCTAGTACAAAAGATGCTGCAATCGTTACATGGGAAGCGCTTTCATAAATGGCTACAATAAGGTCTATATCTAGCTGAGCTGCCAACAAAGACATTTGCACAGATGGAGATGGTACCGATGAAAGGGTCATTGCTTTGGAAGCGCATCTTGCAGTACAAAATGTTTTATTTGCTTTTGCTGCCGATCGTCATTTATTATCTGGTCTTCGCCTACGTCCCGATGTACGGAGTCACGCTATCGTTCAAGAAGTTTATGTTCAATAAGGGGATATTGGGCAGCCCGTGGGTTGGGCTGGACAATTTCCAATACATTTTCAAGTATTCGGCCTTCTGGACGGCCTTTCGCAATACGATCGTAATCAGCATCGGCAGGCTTCTGATCGAGTTCCCGATGGCGATTATCGTCGCCTTGCTCTTAAATGAACTGGCCGGCTCCAAGATGAAGAAGCTGTACCAAACCGTGTTCACCTTCCCGCACTTCCTATCATGGGTCGTACTCGGCGGCATTTTGGTCAACATTCTCGGCAACACCGGTGCGGTTCATCTCGTTCTTTCGAACATCGGTCTTGAAAATGTCAGCTTGCTGTCAGACCCGGATACGTTCAGAGGGTTGCTGTACACGACAAACATCTGGAAAGAAGCAGGCTGGGGCGCCATCATTTATTTGGCCGCCATCGCGGGGATCAGCCCCGAACTGTATGAAGCTGCTTACATGGATGGCGCCAATAGGTGGAAGCAGATGCTCCATATCACATGGCCCTCCATTAACGGTATCGTGGCCATGATGCTCATTTTGGCCGTCAGCGGCATTATGAACGGCGGTTTCGATCAGATTTTCAACCTGTACAGTCCTGCGGTCTATAACGTCGCGGATATTCTGGATACGTTCATGTACCGGCTGTCGTTCTCCGGTAATGTGAATCTGGGCTTCGGCATCATTACGGCGGTCGGCTTGTTCAAATCCGTCATCAGCCTTGCGCTGCTCGTCATGGCCAACTATTTCGTCAAACGCATGGGACAGGAGGGGCTGATGTAACATGGCAGAGCCAACAGTATTGACCCAGCCCGCCGGCAATGCCTTAGCTGATGATCAGCGCCTGGCAACCCGCGGCAAGAGCAAAGCGGACCTGCTCCTGCATGCCTTATTCATTATCTTATCGGTCTGTGCGCTGTTCCCGTTCTACACGGTCCTGATCAGCTCCTTCGGTACGCCGACCGGAATCATCCGGCCGACGACATTTACGCTGGAAGGATATGAGCAGATTATCAAATACGGCGTCGGACGCGCGTTCACCGTTTCCGTCGCGGTTACGTTAATCGGCACGTTCCTCAGCCTGTTTCTGACGACGATTGCCGCCTATGCGCTCAGCAAGAAAGGGATGCCAGGCTGGAAATATATCATGGGCTTCATCATCTTCACCATGTTCTTCGGCGGCGGACTCATTCCCTACTACTTGACCGTTAAGGGCGTTGGTTTGATGGACAGCTACTGGGTCATGATCCTCCCGTCGGCCGTCAACACCTTTTATATTTGGATCATGCTGTCGTTCTTCCGGGAGTTCCCGGTTAGCCTGGAAGAGTCCGCGAAGATAGATGGAGCAGGCGATTTCTCGATTCTGATGCGCATCGTGATTCCGACCTCCATGCCGGTCATCGCCTCGATCTCGCTCTTCTATGCGGTTGACCGCTGGAACGACTGGTACACGCCGATGCTGTTTCTGACTGATGCGGATAAGTATCCGATGCAGCTGATGCTTCGCAACATGCTGACCAGCATTTCTCAAATTCTTAGCATGAACAACGGCGTATCGGCTATCGACCAATCGAAGGTGAAGATTCCGCAGGACTCGCTCAAGATGGCGGCGATCATGGTGACAAGCCTGCCGATTATGGCGGTCTATCCCTTCCTGCAAAAGTATTTTGCCAAGGGGGTGATGATCGGGTCGATCAAAGGCTAGCGTGCATGAATGAGTGAAGATAGCGGGGTCCTTGAACGAAGTTACCTACTTAAGGAGGAGAAAGAGACATGATGAACAGAAAAGCTCTTACCGTGGGTCTAAGCGCAATGCTGCTCGCAACCGGCATCCTGACGGGCTGCGGCTCGAACAATGGCGGCAATGAAGGAAGCAACGCAACCGGCAACACAGGAAATGCAAGCCAGTCCGGTAATGCCGCAAACAACGGCAATGAGGCGGCCGGCGATCTGTATAAAGACCATTTGGAATTGTCCATCGCGTATTTTGACATCGCCTCGGCGATCAAAGACGGCCAACAGGACGACCTGCTGAAGATGATTCAAGATAAATTCAACATCACCATCAAGCCGGTGAACGAGTCGTGGAGCGACTACTCCGACCGCACGAAGCTGTGGGCGGCATCGGGCCAGCTGCCTGACGCGTTCTTCACGGACGCGACAAGCGGCGACCTGTTCAATCAATGGGTAGACCAAGGCATCATCAAGCCGCTGCCCGACGATATGAGTGCATTCCCGAACCTGAAGAAGTATCTGGACCTTCCGGACGTTGAAGGCGCGAAAGCGGCCGACGGCAAAGCCTACTTCATTCCGCGGATGCTGGCCAACCGCAACGAGCTGCCGAATGACCGCGGCATTTTGATCCGTAAGGACTGGATGGATGAGCTCGGATTGAAGGATCCGACAACCTACGACGAGCTGAAAAACGTATTGAAGACGCTCGGGGAGAAGAAGGGCGTAATTCCGCTGACGAGCAACAGCATCGGCTGGACGCACGACAGCGTATTCCACAATATCGCGCCGGCAAGCGGCTGGTGGCAGAAGGTGGACGGCAAGTGGATTCCGGGCTGGATGACGGATGCGTACGCCGAAGTCATCGAGAAAGAAAGAGATTTCTACAAATCGGGTATCTTGGATAAAGACTTCGCCGTGCCGAACATGGATGCCGAAGGTAAATTCAATCAAGGCAAGGCCGCTGCGCTCGTAACGACCGTTAAGACGATGACGGGAACTCTGAATGGCTGGAACGCGGCTAATCCGGGCAAGAAGATGCTGGATGCGGTGAAGATTCTGCCTAACGTTCCTGCGGCTGACGGCAAAAACTATCTGTACGGTTACTTCGACTACTGGTCCGGCACGCTCTTCAGCTCCGAAGTGAGCGATGAGAAGCAAGAGCGCATCCTCGCGCTGCTCGATTGGCTGGCGTCTCCGGAAGGCCAGAAGACCGTGTTCTACGGCCTCGAAGGCGTCGACTGGGAGCCGAACGGCGACAAAATCATCAACAAGCATGAAGGCGAGAAGGATTTCGACCTGGCGAAGAAATATCCGTCCACAGCCGTATTCAACGGTCTCTCCATTTGGACGGACGGCGTGCGCTACATCGAAGGCTATGGCTCTTCGGAAACGGAGCAAGTGCAGAAGTATTTGGATGGCGTAGAAGCGGATGCTCTGCAAACTGGCGAAAAGGCGCCGGTTAACTGGGTCGTAAACGCGTATGCGTCCTCGCTCAGCACAGGCGGCGGCGACTTGGACGGCTTGGTAACGAAGCTCGTGATGGGCAACGACGACATCAAAGCGGCGCTCAAAGCTTTTGCGGATGAGCAAATGGGTCTTGGCCTCCAAGATGCGATCGATAAAGTAAACGAGAAATTCGCGGATGAGAACTAACAAATAGGTCGAATGCAACTGGAGTGGGAGCCTGCCGAAGGCTTCCGCTCCTGCGGCATTTTTACGTCGCTCTTGCCAATCGGCAGCGGCTGTCGGCTAGCGGTCATAAAAAAAGTGGTTGAAAACGATTTCAGTCTATGTTATTTTGTTGAAGTGGGCAGAAGAACCCCGATCGGAAGCGCTGCCAACGAATCTCAGTGTAAAGGTCGAGGTCGTATTGGATGTAAAAATTGTGGATGTCGCTCTTAAAGCGAAGGTTTCGCCGACTACCGTTTCGAGGGTGCTGAACAATAACCCGCTCGTAAAGTCGAAGACGCGCGAGAAGGTGCTGCGTGTCATTGAGGAGCTCCAATACGTACCGAATGCAGCCGCCAAAAATTTAAGGCAGCAGCGTACGATGACGATTGGGATCATCGTACCGGACGTAAGGGTGTCGTACTATACGGACTTGGTGAAAGGCATTCAAACGAAAGCGTATGCAGAGAAGTACAAAATCGTGATCTGCGATACCAATAACGACCGAGTTATTGAGTCCGAGTACCTGAAGTTGCTAAGCGACAGAAGCGTAGACGGCATGATTCTGGTTGCTTCGATGCTGACGAATTCGGAAGTGCAAGAGATTGTGGACCGCGGCTATGCGGTTGGCGTAATCGGGCGCAGCATTCAGAACTCCAAGGTGCTGAACGTGCATACGGATAACGTCAAATCCGCCAAGGAAGCGGTTAACCACTTAATCGAGCAGGGACACCGCGATATTGCGTTTCTAAGCGGCTACCCCAATGCCATGGACAGCTACGACCGGCTTGAAGGCTACATCAAGGCTCTAAAGGAGCATGAAATTCCGTTTAATCCTTCCTATGTGGAGAGCGGGAATTTCAATGAGACAGGCGGCTACGAAGCGATGCTGCGGCTTTGGGATAAGGGCTTGAAATTTACTGCAGTGTTCTCGGCCAATGACGAAATGGCGCTTGGCGTCTATCGTGCTTGCAAGGAACGGGGAATTTCGATTCCGCGCGATCTGGCAGTCGTCGGCGTTGATAATGACCGGGTTTCCCAATACTTGTCACCTACGCTATCAACCGTGAACCAACCGAAGTTTCAGATGGGCTTCACACTGGCAGAGAAGTTGATTAACCGTTTAAACGACGAAGAAATCGAGCAAGAGCGCGTCACCGTGCTTGAATCCGAACTCATTGTGCGGCATTCCTCAGTGAAAGCGTAGGCGGTAAGAAGGCCGTGAAAAGCAGGATGTAAATTTATATTGCACTAAAACGAAATCGATTTCATTTTCAACAAAAACTGCACATTTCGGATGGAAGAAAGCGCGTACAACACAAACTTGATGATGTTTTTGAAATCGATTCCATTTCTTTTGATCAAAGCTGTGCTACACCTAACCATCGGATACAAGCAATTGTATCAATACAATTTTCTATGAGTGGGGGATTACGAATGAAAAGCAGAAAGTTTTTCGCAGTTCTACTTATCCTTTCATTAGTGCTCGCGATTTCTGCGGGTTGCGCCAAGTCGAACAACAATGGCGGCAACGCGGCCGAATCCGGCAACACGACGACCGACCAGTCGACGGAGCCTGCAAACAACGCGGCTGAAGAGCCGGCGAAGGAAGAGAAGCCGGCATGGCAAACGGAGAAGATCACGCTCAAGTATGCAGACTGGGGCGATGAGAAGATCGAAGGCGAAATGATGAAAGCCTTCATGGAGAAATATCCGAACATCACGGTCGAACGCGACAAGAGCATCGTGTGGCCGGTTGAGGAAGGTCTCACGGCTGCCGCTGCCGCTGGCACAATGCCTGACGTTTTCATGCTGAAGGATATTCCGCTTGCCGTTACGAGCGACTGGCTTCTAGATTTGTCCCCGTACTGGGATGCGGATGAAGAAGCAAAAACGGTATACAAGAACCTTGCCGATTTGACGGTCTTTAACGGCAAGCGCTATACAATGGCTAACTTCCAATTTGCGCAAGGCGTGTTCGTAAACAAAACTTTGTTTGAGAAGAACAACGTTCCGCTGCCTGCTTATAACTGGACGTTTGATGAAATGATCGATCTTGCGAAGAAGTTCTCCAAGCCGGATGAATTCTACTACGGCATCGGCGGTCCTTGGGGCAACCTTGCTTTCGAAGAATGGCTACCAATGAACAACGACAACTCAGTTGGCTGGAACAGCTATGATGGCGAGAAGTTCAACTTCAGCAGCCAAGCTTGGATCGACGCATACAATTTGAAGCTTGAGCTTCGTCGTCTGAAAGTCGACGACGTCATGACGGGCGAAGAGAAGAAGAAGCTGTGGGGCGACGAAGGCGCATGGACGTTCCAAAAAGGCCACGTAGCCATGGCGATCGACTACTCTTGGAACATGGGCTGGATTCCGGGCGAAATGAAGAAAGCGGGCGCAGGCGACGTTGACTTCTATCCAATGCCTTCCGGTAAAGCCGGCCAGCGCATCCCGACGATCGTAGACAACATCGGCGTATCTTCCACGACGAAATATCCTGAGGCTGCTTATGAGCTGGCGAAGTTCATGACTTGGGGTAAAGAAGGCTTCTTGAAACGTATCGATGTCGAGAAAGCCGCAGGCCAGCCAGTAACGAAATATCCAGTTTCCGATCAGCCTGAGCTGTGGGCGAAGCTGGAAGCAAATATTACTTTGCCAGGCGAGAAAGAAGTTATGAAGCTGATGGGCAATGCAGTTCCATTGCCGATCGTACCGGGCTGGAACGATTTCGCGAAGTGGGACACAGACAACAAGTTCACCGAGAAGCTGACGAACGGCGAATACAAAGTAGCCGACAAAGCGAAAGAGTTTGAAGATAAAGCAAATGAATTCGTAGCAGCTGCAAAAGCGAAAATGGAAGGCAACTAATTCATAATTTCATAGCGACAAACCTCCATAAGTGTGAAAGACGAGAAGTCTTTCACACTTATGGCATTAATAAGGTATAGGCAGGGAAGAGACAATGAAAAAAACGTGGCGTACTCTACTTTGGTCCGTTCTCACCGCATCCCTCATCATCGGAGCTTGTCCTCCTTTGCAAGCGGCAGCCGAGAGCGGAAGCGATAGCGACGCAAAAGCATCGGAGCAGTCGGCGATGGCGCGCAGCGCGCAGCTTGAAAAAAGCTACACGGATATGCTTGAGGAATGGTCTGACGTTCCCGTTCAGCCTAACGTGGAAATCATTCACGATCCGAGCGTGGATGCGGCAAATAAAGACAAAGTCGTTTCGAAAGCCGACAGCAACGGCTATTCGACCGAAACGGTTCGTCTTGACGAGGGATCGCAAATTAACGTTCAAGTTGAAGTGCCGCAAACCGGTCTCTACCAAATTGCTTTTGACTATTTTGTAACCGATGAAACGATTTTGCCAACCGAAGGCTACATTCAAGTCAATCAAGAATACCCGTTCTATGAAAGCCGCCGTATTTTATTTCCTAACAGATGGACAAACCAGCCCTTGAAGGAAAAATACGACCGTTACGGCAATGAGCTTCTGCCTCGCCCGCAGAAGGTAAACGTCTGGCAGCATGACTATGCGATGGACGCCAGCTATGCCTATTTGAAGCCGTTAACTTATAAATTGAATAAAGGCAGCAACACGATAACGATCGCCAATACGAGAGGAAGTTTGCTGCTCGGTAACGTGACGGTAAACTCTCCTTCAGAAATAGATAGCTATGAGAATTACCTTAAGCGGCAGCCTAAGGCGGAAGACGGCGATCGCCTGACATCGCCGATCGTCATTGAAGCGGAAACGCCTGCATACAAAAACAATTCCGCCATCCGGGCGATCTCGGTCAATAGTCCCGCGATGACGCCGTACGATACGAAGCATAAGCTTCTGAACGGCTTCGGCGGTTCCTGGAGCGATGCGGGCCAAAGCGTCACATGGGAGTTTGATGCGCCTCATGACGGCTATTACAATATCGCGATGAAATACGAGCAGAATAACCTTCGCGATATGCCTGTGTTCCGTAAAATCGAGATTGACGGCGTAGTGCCGTTCCGCGAGGTTCAAGACGCGTCGTTTGCCTATAACAAGCGTTGGAGCAATGCGGTGCTTGGAGCGGAGGACGAGCCTTATCAGTTTTATTTGACGAAAGGCAAGCACGCGCTCTCGATGACGGCAGATCTGGATCCGATCAGGCCGCTGACCCAAACGATCAAGAGGCAGATGGACGAAATCAGCCGCTTGTCGCTGGAAATTCGCAAGCTGACCGGAAATCGGATGGACGCTTATCGAGACTGGAATCTCAGCGAGTATATTCCGAACCTCGATAAAACGCTGAATCAATGGGCGGAAGAGTTGGATGCGGAGTACGAGAGGTTGAACGGGCTCAGTCCTGACGGCGGTGAAATTGCGGAGCTGAACGATTTGAAGAAAGCGGCGAAGCAGCTGAGGACTTTGGCCGAAGAGCCGGACAAGCTGCCGAATCGGATTAATTTGTTCTCAAATGGCGGTTCTTCCGTTTCCCAGCTGCTAGGCGATATGCTGGTTCGGATTAATCGCTCGCCAATGGCTCTCGACAAGATTTATGTGTATCAGGACGGTAAGCTTCCGAAGCCGAATTCCGGTTTCTTCGCAAATCTGTCGGAGTCGGTGAAACGTTTCTTCTTGTCTTTCTCGAAGCAGTCCTATTCCGCTTCAAATAAAACAAGCAAAGAATTGAACATCTGGGTCCACGCTTCGCGTGAGCAGGTGGAACTGATGCAGAAGATGATTGACCAGGAGTTTACGCCGAATACCGGAATTGCGGTGCAGCTCTCCATCATGCCGGACGAGAACAAGCTTGTTCTCGCCAATGCAACAGGCAGTCAGCCGGATGCGGCTCTTGGCATTTCCAGCTGGATCCCATATGACCTTGCCGTACGTAATGCGGCGGTCGACCTGCGAAAGTTCAGCGATTTTGATCAAGTGGTGAAGCCTTTCTCCAAGGGATCGATGATTCCGCTTGTTTACGGGGACGGCGTCTATGCGCTGCCGGAAACGCAGAACTTCTGGGTGCTTTTCTACCGCAAAGATATTCTGGACAATTTGAAGCTCGGCGTGCCTAACACTTGGGACGATGTCATCAACATGCTGCCCGAGCTGCAGCGTCTCGGGATGAACTTCTACGAGCCGCTTGCCCAATATAAAGGGTTTAAGCCGTTTAATGCGACCGCTCCGTTCATTTATCGGGCCGGCGGCGAGCTGTTCAACGAGGAAGGAACGAAGACGAGCATCAACAGCGAGCAGTCGCTTGCGGGCATCAAGTTCATGACGGACCTTTATACGATTTACAATTTGCCGCAGGACGTGCCGAATTTCTATCAGCATTTCCGCTCCGGCATGCTGCCGATCGGCATTGCGGATTTCCAAACCTACATTCAACTGCGGGTCGCTGCTCCGGAGATCGCGAACAGCTGGAAAATCGCGCTTCACCCCGGCACGCTGAGTGACGGCGTCGTACAGCGCTGGTCGCCAAGCGGCGGAACGGCGTCGATGATTTTCAAAGGGACGAAGTATGAGCAACAGTCATGGGATTTCCTGAAATGGTGGCTCTCTACGAACGTGCAGGTTGAGTTTGCGAACATGCAGCAAGCGGCGTTTGGCCCGATGTTCATGTGGAACACCGCCAATATGGAGGCGTTTGCGCAGGCTCCGTGGCCGGAAGAAGACAAGAAGGTCATTATTGAGCAGAGCAAATGGGTTCGCGAAGCATCGCGCGTTCCGGGCGCTTACATGGTCGAGCGCGAGCTGAGCAACGTGTTCAACCGGGTTGTGTTTGACGGAGACAATCCGCGAACGGCAATCGACGATTCCGTCATTCGGGCGAACCGCGAAATTGCCAAGAAGATGGAAGAGTTCGGGTTCTATAAGGACGGCAAGCAGGTCAAAGAGAGCAAAGTTCCGACCATTAATACGATAGATAAGTGGGTTGAAAAACGATGAAAAGGCGCAAAGTGAACGAAGCCTACTGGTTCATGTCACCTTACTTGCTAATGTTCTTCATGTTTATCGTCGTTCCTGTAATGGTGGCGATCTATTTATCATTTACGAACTTTAATACCATTGAAATGCCGAAATGGATCGGGTTCAAAAATTACACCGCCATTTTTACGCAGGACGATATTTTCATGCAGTACGTACTTCCGAATACGATCAAATTCGCGCTTATTGTCGGGCCGGGCGGTTATATCATCTCCTTCCTGCTCGCCTGGATGCTTGCGCAAATTCCGAGTAAGCCGAGAACGATTCTGGCCTTGATCATTTATTCGCCATCGATGACGATGGGCGTTGCCATGACGGTCGTCTGGTCGATTTTCTTCAGCGGCGACGAGACCGGATATTTAAATTCGTGGCTGGTGCGCTTCGGCTTCATTCATGAGCCGATTCAATGGCTGCAGTCGCCGGAATACCTGATGACCATCATGATCATCGTTTCCTTGTGGAGCAGCATGGGCGTCGGCTTCCTGGCGATGCTGGCCGGCGTCCTCAACATCGATCAATCGATTTACGAAGCAGGCTATATCGACGGGATCAGCAATCGCTTTCAGGAAATTATCCATATTACGATTCCGTCCATGAAGCCGCAAATGCTGTTCGGCGCGGTCATGGCCGTCGTTACGACCTTCCAATCCGGCGATCTTGGCGTGCAGCTGTCAGGCGGCAATCCGACGCCGCAGAACGCCGGCCAAGTGATGGTCAATCATATTGCCGACTATGGCTTATTGCGTTTCGAGATGGGCTACGCATCCGCGCTGTCAGTCATTTTGCTGATCGGCATCTATGCATTGTCCAAGTTTTCCTGGAAGCTGTTCGGAGAGAAGGAGTAGGTGACATATGTCCTATCAAGGCACGAAAATAAATCCGACGAAATTTCACCCGAGCCAAATGAAGTTTTATGCGATCTTGGTTCCTCTGGCATTCGTAATGATGCTGCCGATCATCTTTATCATTTTTCATGCGTTTAAACCGATCAACGAGTTGTTTGCATTTCCGCCCCGTTTTCTGGTGAGACGGCCGACATTCGAAAACTTCGAGGATTTGATCAGGTTTGCGGGAGACTCGGGCATTCCCTTCAGCCGGTTTTTGTTCAATAGCTTGATCGTGACGGTCAGCGTTATGTTCTTATCGGTATTCATCAGCGCCATTGCGGCGTATGCCTTGTCCAAAATGAAGTTCAAACTGCGGGCGACTTTGTTCGAGATCAATACGATCGCGCTTATGTTCGTGCCGCTTGCCGTGCAAATTCCTCGCTTTCTCGTCATGGACGAAAGCGGCCTTATGAATACGTATTTGGCGCATATTTTGCCGTTATTGTCGATGCCGATCGGCTTGTTCTTGATGAAGCAGTTTATCGATCAAGTGCCGGATGAGCTAAAGGAAGCGGCAGTGATGGACGGCGCGGGCGAGTTTCTGGTGTTCCGCAAGGTCATCTTGCCCGTCATTAAGCCGGCTCTGGCTACAGTAGCGATATTGGCGTTTCAGGCGGTGTGGGGCAACATCGAGACGTCATCTTATTACGTGAACGACGAGAGCTTGAAAACCGTTACGTTCTTTATGGGCACTTTGGTGAGCCAGACCGGCAATACGGTAGCCGGTCAAGGGATGGCCGCTGCGGCGTCGCTCATCATGTTCATACCGAACTTGGTTATTTTCATTTTCTTGCAAAGCAAAGTGATGAACACGATGGCACATTCAGGATTGAAATAGGCAGGGAGGCACTCATGAGACAGCGTTTACGATTCATAACCACGCTTATCTTTGCAGTTGCGTTGTGCCTGTCGTTGATTCCAGGCTATGCATTTGCAGAAGCGACTTATAAAACTTATTCCGGCATCTTTCGGACGCCGGATGCTTACGAGCCTGCGGGCATAATCGAGAAGGCCGGGGACACGGATTTCGCGGCTCCGTCCGACATCTATATCGACAAGACGGATACGCTTTACGTAGCGGATATGGACAATAAGCGGATCGTCGTGATGAGCCGCGACGGATCGCTGATCCGCTCGTTCGGCGAAGATGTTCTGCAGAAACCGACCGGCGTCTTCGTGGACGAGAAGGGCACCATTTTCGTAGCGGACTTCGGTCTGGAAAAAGTGCTCAAGTTCGGCAGCGACGGCAAGGTGGAGCAAGAGTTTGTACGACCCGATTCGCCGCTCTACGGCAAAAATACGCCGTTCAAGCCGCTGAAGGTTACCGTCGACAGGCGGGGAAATGTGTATATCGTCAGCGAGGGGACAACGAACGGCGTTATTCAAATGAATCCGTCAGGCGACTTCGTTGGATTTTTCGGTCAGAATCAAACCCAGCCGTCCGCCAAAATGATGCTGCAGCGCTTCTTCTTCACGGAGAAGCAGCTGGAGAAGCTGTTTAAGATCGTACCTAACTCGCCGACCAACATTTCGATTGACGCGAAAGGGCTCATTTATACGGTGACGCAGGGCGATGAGCAGGAATCGATCAAACGGCTGAATATTTCGGGCTACAACATGCTGAGGCCCGGCATTTATCGCGATCCGCTGTATACCGACATGTTCGTGGCGAACGATGGGAATATATTTTTGATCAGCGAGAAAGGCCAATTTTACGAAATCGATACGGAAGGTAATCTGCTGTTTAAATCGGGCTCGCCGGACGACGGCAAATCCCGCAGCGGCTTAATTCTGAACGGTTCCGGCATCGCGCTCGATTCCAAAGGCTACATCTATATCGCAGACAAGGGAAGAAATGCGATCCAGCTGTACGAGCCGACCGAATTCGTAACGCTTGTGCACAGCGCGCTGAATCTGTATAAGGACGGCTACTATGTCGAGAGCGAGCAGCCATGGCGCGAAGTGGAGCAGCGCAACAGCTTTTTCCATTTGGCTCACATCGGATTAGGCAACGCCTACATGAAACAGCAGCTCTATACGGATGCGATGGATGAGTACAAAAAAGCCTTCAATCTTCCGGGCTACTCCAACGCCTACTGGGAAGTCCGCAACGCTTGGCTGCAATCCAATTTGATTCGCGTACTTCTTATTTTGATCGGCTGTTATGCGCTTTGGTCCGTGCTTAAACGCGTCCATCGCCGCACGGGCGCATTCGCGGCGGTTGTCGGTATAAGAAACGGCGTGCTGAGCGTGAGGTTGATACGCGAACTTCTGTTTACGGGCCGGTTTATTAAGAGACCGCTTGACGGACTCTACGGACTCAAAGAAGAAGGCAGAGTGTCCAATCTCTCGGCTACGGTTTTGTACGCTCTGTTTATCGTCGAGTACATTTTTACGCTCTACTATACCGGTTTTATTTTCAATCCGCTTGGAGCATTGGGCGTCAATCTTGTGAAGGATCTTACGACGGCGCTCGCGCCGCTTATCGTATGGGTAATCTCCAACTACCTCGTCAGTACGATCAGCGAAGGGGAAGGCAAGTTTTCGGAGGTCTATCAAGGAACGATTTACGCGCTTGCGCCGTATCTCATTTTCCATCCGATCGTCGTTATCGTTTCCAACGTACTGACGGTCAACGAGGCGTTTCTGTTTGATTTCGCCAATACGATCATTATCGTATGGTGCGCGGTGCTGCTCTTCATGATGGTGAAGGAAGTGCACGACTATACGATTCGGGGAACGATCCGGAACTTATTCATTACGATGTTTACGATGCTGATCTTAAGTCTGGTGCTGTTTATCGTGTATGTCATCTTGCATCAGGTTTACGATTTCGCCGATTCTGTCATACAGGAGATGATTACGCGTGCGGAACTATAAGTGGCTCAAGATTTTATTAACGTATGGCCTGGCAGCCGCATGCGTTGCATTTTTTTTCTTTATCTATATGGGAGGAAGCACGAAGGAGAAAGACGATGTAGCGTCCGCTGAACAGCTGAAAGCCGCGTTCTCGGACAAGCCGGCGGCTCAGCAGCTATCGTCCGCTTATCGGCAGGTTGCGGAGAACGATCGGCTTATTCTGAAACTCAAGGAAGATACGCTGGCCATCCAAGTTACGAATAAGCAATCGGGCTATGTCTGGTCCTCCGACATCGCCAGCCCGGAGACAAACGAAACATGGCTCAATTTCATCCATTCCGGCCTGTCCATCGATTATTTCGATAAAGAAAACAACAATGCGATCCGCACCGACTTGTCGAGTCAAAAGAACAAGACGATCGACGTTACTCCGATCGAGCAAGGCTTCCAAGCGTCGATCCGGTTCCATGACTTGCGCATCGGCTTGGATTTGACCGTGAAGCTTGAAGGCGATCAGGTCGTCGTCAACATCCCGCAGAAGAGCATTCTGGAAGGCGATCAATTCAAGCTTGGCTCCATTATCGTCTACCCGTTTCTAGGGGCGACGAAGGGCGGGGATATAAACGGCTATATGTTTATACCCGACGGCTCGGGCGCTTTGATTAAGTTCGCCGACAACAAGGGCAAGTACAAAACGCCGTACGATGCGAAGATCTACGGCGACAATAAAGGAATCGATATCGAGCGCATCGCCGTCATACCCGAGGACGGGTTTCTGGAAGCTTATCGGGCCCAGTTCCCCGTGTTTGGCCTTGTGCATGGCGAGAAGCAGCATGCTGTGCTCGGCATGGTGGAGAAGGGCAAGTACAATGCGCGCATTCTCAGCTATCCGAATGGCGTAAGCACGCCTTACAACTGGTCCACGGCGCAGTTTATCGTTCGCGAATCGTACTTGCAGCCGACGAGCCGCACAATGGGCGGAATCGTCGTATTCGAGAAAACGCGCAATCAAGAGGATATGCAGACCCGTTACTCCTTCCTGGAAGGGGAGGATGCAAGCTATATCGGCATGGCGAGAACCTATCGCGGCCGCTTGATCGCTCAAGGGGCGCTAGGGGCGAAGCCGGCCGCGGCCGGGGAAGCGAATATTCCGCTCCATCTGGATGTGCTTGGCGCAGAGACGGAAGGCGGCTTATTCGCCAATACGATTCTGCCGATGACGACGGCGAACCAGCTTTCGTCGATGCTTGATCAGCTGTCCGCAGAAGGGGTGAGCCGTACCTCCGTCGTCTTTAAAGGCTGGAGCAAGGGCGGCTTGTCGGGCACGAATCCTTCGCCGGTCGACTTAGAACCCGTGCTCGGCAGCGCAAGCGATTTTGCCAAGCTGCAAGAGCAAATCGATAAGACCGGCGGCAAGCTGTACTATTATTCCGATTTTACAACGGCTTATGACACGTCCAAGAGGTTCCAGCCTCGCAGCGAGGCCGCGACGAAGATCGATAAAAAGCTGCTTTCGATGTCGACCGATAAACCGGTTTATCCTTCGAAGTATTACATGTCTGCGAACTATGCGCTAAAGGTTGCCGAAGAAAATGCGAGCGACTATAAAGCAAGCGGCATCGAAGCTTTGGCCGTCGACGTTACGCCTTACGAGCTGTTCTCCGAACGGGTGGAAGGTGCCGTTTCCAGCCGCAGCAAGTCGGCGGCAACCTATCATGCGTTGTTCGACAAACTGAAGCCGCAGCTCTCATCGATGGCGATGTATCGCCCGAACGACTATATGCTTCCGTATGCCGACCAGCTGTTCGGGGTACCGATGGAATCTTCCCAATATACGTATACGAGCGAGACGGTGCCGTTCGAGCAGATCGTGCTGAAGGGGTACAAAAACTATTACGCCGAGCCGATCAATTTCATGGCGAATCCGCAAAAAAAGCTGCTCAAAATGATCGAGACCGCTTCCTATCCGTCGTATTATTTGACAAGCGAGTCGCCATTCCGGTTAAGGCTGACCAACTCCAGCGACGTCTACGCATCTGAATTCGCCAGCTGGAAAGCGAACATCGTGAGCACCTACAAGATGCTGAACGAAGCGCTCGGACCGGTGCAATATGCGACGATCGAGGATCGCAGCTTGCTTGCCAAAGGCATCGTGCAGGTCACATACTCGAACGGCAAAGCGATCGTGGTCAACTATAACGACCAAGCCTATGACGGCAAAGACGTCTCCGTGCCGGCTCTTGGATTTAAGGTAATTGAGGTGAAAGGGTAATGGCGAGTTTCCGATTAACGAACAAACGGCGAAAGGCGCTCGTCGGCATGGCGTTCATAGCACCATGGATCATCGGGTTCTTTCTGTTCGCGCTGCGTCCGATGATTTATGCCCTTTATTTAAGCTTTCAGAAAGTAAAGGTGACGCCGCTCGGAATTAAAACCGATTATGTAGGCTGGGACAACTACAAGTACGCGTTCGACACCGACCCTCATTTCGTTGAGATGCTGCTGCGTTATTTAAGAGATATGGCGATGAACGTGCCGATCATCGTGACGTTCTCGCTCATTATCGCGATGCTGATCAATCAGAAGATTCAATTCCGCGGGACGTTCCGTACGATTTTCTTCCTGCCGGTCATCATTACGAGCGGTCCCGTCATTAACGAACTGCTCAGCCAGGGCGTGACCACGATTCCGAACATCGAGTCCTATGCGATGTTCGAGCTGGTCAAGGAGAGCTTGACTCCGGCGGTTGCCGATCCGATCATGTATTTGTTTAAGCAAATCATCATGGTGCTTTGGTTCTCCGGCGTGCAAATCCTGATTTTCCTGGCCGGGCTGCAGAAGGTCGATTCTTCGCTGTACGAGGCGGCGAGAATCGACGGCGCTTCGCCGTGGGAGGCATTCTGGAAGCTGACGCTGCCGATGCTGATGCCGCTCGTCGTCGTCAATTTCGTGTACACCATCGTTTACGTTTCGACGTTTGCGCTGAATGAAATTATCGTGATGATCAGCAAAAGCATGTTCGATACGCTGACCGGCTTCGGCTATGCGACGGCCATCGCGTGGATTTATTTTGTCATGATCGCGATTGTATTGGCCATTTGGACAGCGGTGCTGAACTCGAGGAATAGTTAGGAGGGGACAGAGAGTGAATCGAAGCATCGGCGCTCTGCTGAGCCGTACCCGCAAGCTGCTGCTCGGTGTCGGCGAGAATGACGGATTTATTTTTAAGCTGGTTGTCTATTCGCTGCTCATCGGAATCGGGTTCATTTATTTGTACCCGCTCCTGTTTATGTTTGTGAACAGCTTCATGAGCCTGGACGATCTGGTCAATTCCATGGTCAAGTGGATTCCTTCGGAGCTCTATATCGACAACTATAAGAAGGCGCTCAACGTACTGAAATTCCAGGAAACGCTGCTTCAGACCATTATGGTGGCAGGCGTCCCTGCCGTTGTACAGATGGTCATGTCTTCGATCATCGGCTATGGCTTCGCGCGATTCGATTTTCCGCTAAAACGGATGTGGTTTGCGCTCATGCTCGCGACGTTCATCATTCCGCCGCAGGTGACGATGATCCCGACTTATTTGCTGTTTAAGGATTACAACCTGCTCGGAACGCTGCAGACGTATATTTATCCGGCTCTTTTCGGTCAAGGCCTGAAGGGCGCGCTGTTTATTATGATCTTCTATCAATTTTTCAAAAAGCTGCCTATCGTGCTGGAAGAAGCGGCTCAAATCGACGGCGCGGGGTATGTGAAAATGTTTTACCGGATTGCCGTTCCTACGGCCGGTCCGGCATTCATTATCGTGTTTCTGTTCTCGTTCGTGTGGTATTGGAACGAGTCGGGCTTGGCCGCGCTCTACTTCGGCAACCAACTGACCATTTTGCCGCTGGAGCTGCAGCGGTTCACCGACAGCTATGCGCGGCTTTACCCGGCGGGCACGCCGGGAAGCCAGCTCAATGAAGCGATCAAGATGGCCGGTACGATGCTGACGATCGCGCCGCTGCTCATCGTGTACTTCGTGCTGCAGCGCTGGTTCGTGGAGGGTGTCGACCGCTCGGGTATTACGGGCGAATAGCTTTGTGACGGGGAGGGCGCGCTGCGCGTGCGGGGTCGTTGTTCCGATCGCTGTTGTCCCCGGATTTCTTCGAATTGTATATTCTCTAGTGGTAGAAATCCGGATGACAAAGGCGACCACTTCGTTTCTCCACAACGACTCCGCCCTGCTTCGCTCGCCCCGTCACAAGGGCGCACCGCTTCTCTTTCGCGGTGCTGTTGTAGGGGCAGATGGTGCTCGCTGATTGCTTTGGCTCGCAACTTGGCCGCTAGTCGCGGATTCTCGCTGGGCGCGTGTTAGATACGACTCTTGCCGAGTTTTCGACAGATTTCTGTCCAATTGTAGTACCAGGTAACACTTTGGCCGAGATTTCGGCGAATTTTTGTCGAAGAGTGATACCTGGTATCACTTTTGCTGTGATTTTGACGGATTACCGCTAAAGAGTAGTACCGGATACCGCTCTTACCGAGATTTCGTAGGATGACAGCTAATGCGAGGCAACAGTTACTTTTCTGAAACTAAATTAGTTGGTTTTCCGTCAGTTTTGGTGACTGGCGGCATCGCTTGAACTTTAACGAACTCAATCGTGCTTATTTGGCAGAATGCGGCCATTTGGGGAGCTAACGAACCCCAGCAGCGTTATTGTGGGTCAAATTGCACGAAACCGCCTCCAACCGACGAAATAAGGTCACCGGAGTTCGTTAGATCAACGGAATCGCAATTTTCGAGTAAATAAGCACGATTAGGTTCGTTAGCTCGCGCAGCCTCGCTGCCAGCCCTAATAAAGATGTGAAGTTCAAGTGTACAATTCAATGACGATGGAGGAATCGCATAGATGACGCAGAACAATTTCAATGTATCGGACAATGGATGGAAACTCGTATGGAACGAAGAGTTTGACGGGCCGGAAATCGACTTGACCCGCTGGGATTACGATATCGACGGCCACGGCTGGGGCAATAACGAGCTGCAGTACTACACGAGAGAGCCGAGAAACGCCTATATCGAGGATTCCAAACTGATCATCAAAGCGATCAAGGAAGAATACGAGGGAAGTCCGTACACATCGGCAAAGCTGGTTACGCGCAATAAGGTGGACTGGCTGTACGGACGGTTCGAAATTCGCGCGAAGCTGCCTTATGGACAAGGCATTTGGCCGGCGTTCTGGATGATGTCGACGGACCTGCAGGTGCACGGCGATTGGCCGAGCGCGGGCGAGATCGACCTTATGGAAATGTGCGGCCATGAGCCGAACAAGGTGCACGGTACGCTCCATATGGGCAACCCGCATTATTACAAAGGCGACTGCTACGTGCTGGAAAACGGCATTTTCGCCGATGGCTTCCACACGTTCACGGTGGATTGGACCCCTACGCAAATTCGCTGGTACATAGACGGCGAGCTCTATTACAAGAGCAGCGAATGGTACACGCGCGAATCGGAGACCGCGGAGAAAGAGCCGTTCCCTGCTCCGTTCAACAAGCCGTTCTACTTGATGCTGAACCTTGCTGTTGGCGGCAACTGGCCCGGCTATCCGGACGAAACGACCGTATTCCCGCAAACGCTGGAAGTTGACTATATTCGAATTTATCAACCGGAAGACGGCGTCTACGGACCGGCCATCTAGAAGCGGGGAGGACACGACAACATGATCGAGCAAATCCGACCATATACCGGTATTCGCGCGACGCTATCGCTGCAGCAGACCGAAGAAGGCATCCACATTCCGTTCCAGAACGGCATCCCGGTTCCGTCTTTTGACCCGCAAGAACGGCTAAAGCTGGATCTGGGCGGCATCTGGCGCAAACAGCGCTTCGACGCTGACCACGACTTCTCCATGGCCGCGCGGGACGAACGCTGGTTCGTGCAAGCTGCCGAGGAAGCGGGCGGACGCACGGAAATCAATTACGACGATTCCGCTTGGCAGACCATCCAACTGCCGCGTCCGGAGAATGAGCTGAAAGGCGTTCCAGAGGCAAACTCCAGCGAGACCTACGAGAACGGCGTCTATTACCGCCGCACGTTTGAGCTCGGCCGCGAATGGACGGGCAAAACGATCACTTTGCATGCGCTGGCCATCAGCTATGTCGCCGATGTGTGGCTGAACGGCGTTTGGATCGGCTACCATGAGGGCGGATATACGCCTTTTGCGTTGGATTTGTCCGCGTTTGCCCGGTACGGGGGCATGAATACCCTGGTCATCCGCGTCGATAATCCGCCGTGGGGCAGCCGCGACGATATTATTCCGGCTACGGCGGGAACGGACTTTTTCAACTATACCGGCATCATTCACGACCTTTATTTGACCGGCAGCGCCCCTTGCCACATCGCAAGGGTGGACGTTGTGCCTCTAAATGCGGAAGGGGATGTACGATTTACCGCAGTCGTGGAAAACCGCTCCGCTTTGCCGGTCGAGGTCAGCCTGCAAGGTGCGCTCTTCGAGGCCGACCAAGCATCGGAGGCGTTCCTTAACTCGCCGTATGCCTCGCAGATCAAAGGAGCTTCCGCTGCATGGGAGGGCGAGCTGGCTGCGTCTGTGAAGCTGAAGGCTAATGAAACGAAGGCCGTCGAGTTCCGTGTCAAGGTGAAGGACGTGAAACTGTGGGCGTTCTGGCAGCCGAACCTGTACGTGGCGGAATTTACGCTGAGCGGCGTTCAAGGCACATCAACGGACCGTTTCCATTCTCAGTTCGGGATTCGCACCGTGGGTACGGAAGGCGCGGACATCCTGCTGAACGGCCGTCCGGTCTTCCTGGCCGGCATCGCAAGGCACGAGGAGTGGCCGGACACCGGCCGTTCCGCGACGTGGGACCGCATCCGCGCGGATTTGCAGCAAATGCGCGATGAGATGCATGTGAATTATGTCCGCACGGCGCACTATCCGAATCATGTGTATACGGGGATGCTCCTTGACCGGCTGGGCCTTGTGACCGCGAGCGAAATCCCGCTCTGGCAGTTTACCCGGTCGCATTTCGAGGTGCAGGAGGAGAAGCGGCTAAGCGACCAGATGTGGCGGGAAATGGTGTTCTCCCAGTACAACCGCCCGTCGGTGATCATGTGGAGCACGCAGAACGAGTCGATCGAGGTGGAGCTCCGCACGGTTTACAATAAACGGCTCGTCCATGATCTGAAGACACGCTATCCGGACGGACGGCTGACGACGCAAAGCGCGGCGGCGGATCAGCCGGGCGCGCATGACCCTTCGATGGAGCCGCTCGACGTGGCGAGCTGGACGATGTACTTCGGTATTTTCCATGGCGGCACGTACTATGAAGGCACGAAACAATTTCTGGCGGACGCCCGCCGGCTGTGGCCGGACAAACCGATCGTCAATACCGAGTACGGTCACTGGTCGGGCGAGAAGAACGTGGTGTCGGATACGCAGATCGAGACGTACAAAGAAACGATTAGAGCGCTTATGGAGCACGCCGTAATCCGGCCTGACGGTACGCGCAATGAAGACGGCTTTGTGGCGGGGATCGACTATTGGATCATGTATGACTGGTACGTGAACCACAACAATTGGATCGACACGTTCGGCATTTATGAAATGGACCGCAAGACGATCAAGCCGGTCGGCGAGCTGGTTAAGCAGGATTACAAATCATTCACGGAGCATGAAGGCGGCTTCGTCAAATAAGAACAGAATGCAGGGGGTTCGCGAGCATGGACTATCAAGTATTTTCGATGAACGAATGGATTTATCCGGACAGCGTCGTTTCAGGCAGAGAGGGCAAGGAAATTCGGCTGTCTTCCGCAAGAGGCAGCTATGCGGCATGTCAATTGCTGTTCAACACGCCGGTTGAGGCTCCGATTCATTGCGAGTTTATTGAAGCGGATGGCAGCGGCTTCGCTCTGCAGCCTGAAGTTTATCGCTTAATTGATATTTTCGTTGAAAAAAATACAGGTCCGGTCAACCACTGCGTCGCCGAAGGCGAGTCAGCCGAGGGATACACGACGAGACCGGCGCCTTTCCGTGTCTATGAAGCGATGCGGCCGCTTGCCCCGGATGTGATCACCCGCGCCGCTACTGAAGCGCTCTACGTTTGCTGGAGGATTGCTGAAGATGCCAAGCCGGGCCGCTATTCCGGCGTCCTGGCCGTTACCATCGGCGAACAAAGCTGCCGCATCCCGGTTAAGCTGGAGCTGTTCTCCGCAGTTGTGCCTGCTAAAGAAACGCTCGCGATCACAAACTGGTTCAGCCTGCCGAACATGGCGAAGCGCTATGGCGTCGAGCTTTGGTCCGAAGGACATTGGGAGATGATCGAGAAATACGGCAAGCTGATGCGCCGCGCGCGGCAAACCCATTTCTGGGTGCCGATGGACGCCATTCAAATCAGCCTGGCGGGCGAAGACCGGTATGAATTTAATTTTGAGCGCGCGGAGCGTCTGATCCGGCTGTACTTCAGCCTGGGCTTCACCCATATCGAAGGCGGACTCGTTGCCGGACGTAAAGACTTCTGGGGCTCGGAGTTCTTCATTTGGAACACTTGGAACGGCGGCGACGCGCTGAAGGCGATTTCGACCGAGGGCTACGCGTATCTCTCGCAGTTTCTGCCTGCGTGGCGGAGCTTCCTGGAGCAGAACGGCTGGCTGGACGTGCTCGTGCAGCACGTAGCCGACGAGCCGATCGGAGAAAGCGTAGAGGAGTACCGCATTCTCTCCGGCATCGTGCGCAAGTTCATGCCCGGCATTCCGCTGCTTGAAGCGGTCGAAACCCATGACCTGTCGGGCGCGGTCGATATTCTCGTTCCAAAGAACGTGTACTATCTGGAGCACCAGGAGAAGTTCGAAAAGCTGCGTTCGCTTGGCGATAAGCTCTGGTTCTACACATGCTGCTTCCCGGGCGGCAAATCGATGAACCGGTTATGGGACATGCCTTTGCTGCGGACGAGGTATTTGCACTGGGGCAACTATAAGTACGATCTGGAAGGCTTCCTGCACTGGGGTCTCAACCACTGCGACGACGACAAAGATCCGTACGAGCAGACCGATCTCTTCTTCCCGCCAGGGGATACGCATATCACGTTCCCGGGTCCGAACGGCCCGCTTGGCAGCGTACGGCTGGAAGCGATGCGCGCCGGCATCGAAGATTACGAGCTTCTGAAGCAGCTGGCCGCGAAAGATAAGGCGCTGGCAGACGAACTGACGGACAGCTGTTTGATGAGCTTTAATGAAGCAAACGAGGATCCGGCGCACTTCGGGCAGGTTCATCGCAAGCTTCTCGCGGCGCTTTCGGAGGAGGTATAAACCATGACGCAGTCTGCTAAATTCGATATCAGATGCCTTCATTCGCTCGTGAAAGTATTCGCGGATGAGGAGCTTCGCGAGCCTTCGTTCGAGGAAGGAACGGCTCTGCTAGGCGAGTATTATTCCTTCCAGGTGGCCTGCCGCGCCGCTTATTTGATGAAAAATATCCGGGTAACCGCCGAATCGGATCTCGGTGAAGCCATTTCCATCCGCAGCGTTGGACTGGCGCCTTCCGAGCTGACGAATTATAACGATTACGACGATTATTTGCTGCGGACGACGCCGGGTTTGTACCCTGACCCGCTGTACCCTCTGCTGGACGGCGGTACCGTGCACGCGCTTCCGGAGCAGTGGCGCTCGGTGTGGGTGACGGTTAAGCTGCAAGCGGACACTGCTGCAGGCGTTCATCCGATCGTCATCCGATTTGCGGAGGAATCCGGCACTCTGCTAGGGGAAGCGACGTTCCGGTTGGACGTGATCGGCGCCGCGTTGCCGGAGCAGAAGCTGCTTCACACGGAATGGTTCTATCTGGATTGTCTCGCGACGCAGTACGGCGTGGACATCTTCTCGGAGGAGCATTGGCGCATCGTCGAAACCTACGTCGACCATTATGCCGAATACGGCATGAATCTGATCTTGACGCCGCTTTTCTCGCCGCCGCTTGAGCTGGATTACGGCAAATACCGCCCGACTGTGCAAATGGTCGGCGTAGAGCGCAACGATGGCCGATATGCGTTCGACTTCTCGCGTCTTGCGCGATGGGTGGAGCTTTGCCGCCGAAACGGCATCGAGCGCTTCGAGTTTTCCCATCTGTTTACGCAGTGGGGGGCGAGACATGCGCCGAAGATCATGGCTGTCGAGAACGGGGTAGAAGAGCAAATTTTCGGATGGGAGACCGATGCGGCGGGAGACGAATACCGCAGCTTCCTGACGCAGTTTATGCCGGAGCTGATGCAGTTCATCAGGCAGCACGGGCTTGAGCAAAGCTGCTTCTTCCATTTGTCGGACGAGCCGTCGCTGCATGATTTGGAGTCGTATACGAGCGCAAGCACGCTGGTCCGCTCGCTGTTCGAAGGAAGCGAATTCCCGATCATCGACGCGCTTTCGGAATTTGCGTTCTACGAGAAGGGACTGCTGACGCACCCTGTCGTATCGATCGAGCATATTCACCATTACATCGCCGGCAAGGCCGATCCGCTCTGGGCGTACTATTGCTGCTGCGAGTATAAGCACGGCGAATCGAACCGTTTCTTTAACATGCCGTCGGCCCGTAACCGGATCATCGGCGTTCAAATGTATAAATACGATATGCAAGGTTTCCTGCACTGGGGCTATAACCACTGGTATTCGCAGCGTTCGCGCAGGGCGATCGATCCGTTTACGGTAACGGATGCCGATCATGCCTTCCCGTCGGGAGATGCGTTCCTGGTATATCCGGGCGAGTCCGGACCGATTACGTCCATCCGGCTGGAGGTGCTGCGGGAGGCGCTTCAGGATATCCGCGCGCTTCAGCTGCTCGAGGGTTACATCGGGAAGGAAGCGACAGTTGCGCTGCTTGAGGAAGGCATGGTAGAGCCCGTTACCTTCAGGAATTACGAGAAGGGCAGCGATTGGATAACCGGCATGCGTGAACGCGTCAACCGCAGGATCCATGCGTGCTTACAGGGGGAAACCGTATGTTAATCCTTTCCGAGTGGAAGGAGCCTATGCTCGTACATGAGGTGCAGCCAAGCGGGCCTGTGCCTACCGTATGCGATGACGAGGGTATTTACCCGTATTCGAGCTTCTATTCGACGGCCGAACGGCCGGTGATTCGCAAGCTGCGCATGATCGCCATCGAGAATGAGTGGCTGAAGGTTACGGTATGTCCCGATTTGGGCGGCAAAATCCATGCCATAACCGACAAAGCGAGCGGCAAAAACATGCTGTTCGACGCCGGTTCGGTGCGCCCGGTTCGCATCCTGCCGCGTATGGCGTTTATTAGCGGCGGGATCGAGGTCAGCTTCCCTATTGCGCATACGCCTGTGCAAATCGAAGCCGTGCATGCCATGGCCGAGCAAATCGGCGATCGGCTGTACATCTGGTGCGGCGAGCGTGAAGTGCGCTATGGCATGCACTGGACGGTGGAATACTCGCTGGGCGAGCAGGACCGGTTCTTGACGCAGCGGGCTACCTTCGTGAATCCGACCTCGCAAGCGCATGCGTGGATGTCCTGGTCGAATGCCGCGCTTGCGGCGCGCCCGGATTCGGAATTCCATTTCCCTTCGGGCCCGGCGCTCCGGCATGCGGACGTGCTGGAAGAGATCGCTTGGGATGGCAGCCGCGAATACCGGCTGGCGGATTTTGACCGGATGCAGGGCTTCTTCTGGCGCAAGCCGGATGTCCATGCGTTCGGCATGTTTACGCCGAGCCTCGGCTGCGGACTGTACCACATCGCGGACCCGGCGCAGACGCCTGGCATTAAGCTGTGGCTGTACGGCCTAGGCCGCCATGAGGGCTGGGCTCATCAGACGGCTTACCGCAAGGAGAGCTATGTCGAGATCCAGGCGGGACCGCTGCTCGAGCAAGCGGATAACACGAAGCTGCAGCCAGGAGGACGGCATACGCATACGGAGTTCTGGATACCGAGCACCGTGCCGCTGAACATCCGGGAGCTTGAGCTTCCCGCTCCGCAGCTCGTGGACGTCAGCCGCATGCCGCTGTTCGATTGGGCGGAGCGAGCGGTGACGGCCCCTTGGCTGTCGCTGCTGGCGGCCTATGGCGCCTCCGATCCTGCGCGGCTTCCCGCTTCTCCGGAACCCGAAAGCAACTGCTGGCCGCCGTCAGGCATGGAGCAGCTCGGCAATGCGCTGCAGTGGGCGGCGCAGGAGGCTGCCGAGGCTGCCAATTCGCCGCTTTGGACGTATTACCAGGCGGTATGGCTGGCCGGCTTGGGGCAGATGGACGAAGCGATTCAGCTGCTGCAGACGGTGAAGCTGGACTGCGCTTACGCGCTGCTTGGAAGGCTGCTGCGCGTCGTCAAGCAGGATTATGAAGCGTCGAGAGCCGCATACGACAGCATCGATTCCGCCGCATGGCAGCTGCACCCGCAGCTGTTCATCGAACGGGATATGACGCTCGAGGGCATCGGGCGTTCAACGGTTGAGGAGCGCGAAGGTTGGTTCGAGCAGGTGGATTCCCTGCAGGACGACGGGCTGATCGAACGCAAAGCCGTGCTTCTGTTTGATCGCGGCGAGCTGCAGGAGGCCAAAGCGCTCCTGTCCGAGCACCGGTTCGGCAATATCCATCAACGCTACGAGCGCACCATGCTGTGGATGCGAATCCACGAAGCGCTCGGCCAACCGGACGTCGACGTTCCCGTGCAACTAGGCGAGGATGATCTCGCCGTTTACGGCGCTTACCGCGTCTCGGATACGCCGGAGAAATAGAGATTGAGCTCCCCTTCAACTGCCGAAGGGGGGCTTTTTTTGGTTATAAGGGCATAGAGATAACAGACAACGGTACCATTCGGAGGCGATCGGTATGAACGAAGAGGTCAGTCGGTATGTGCCGGTTCATCGGGTTCGTTTCGTTACGGCATCCGCATTGTTTGACGGTCATGACGCATCGATTACGATTATGCGCAGAATTTTGCAGGCAAGCGGCGCGGAGGTTATCCATTTGGGCCATAACCGGTCGGTCGGCGAGATTGTCAAGGCGGCGATCCAGGAGGATGTGCAGGGAATCGCGGTCTCGTCGTATCAAGGCGGGCATGTGGCATTCTTTAAATACATGGTGGATCAGCTCCGGGAGCGGGGTGCCGGCCATATCCGGATTTTCGGCGGCGGAGGCGGGGTCATTCTGCCTTCGGAGGCCGAGGAGCTGCACCGTTACGGCGTTTCGCGCATTTTCTCGCCCGAGGATGGCAGGCGCCTCGGGCTGCAGGGCATGATCAATTGCATGCTGGAAGCGTGCGATTATTCGACGGTGGCCGGCTTCGGCGATAAGCCCGAGCTGCTGGCAGCCGGAAACGACCGGATGACGGCCGGCTTCATGACGATGGCGGAGAAGCGGGTAGAGGCGGCTGATGCGGAGGAAGCCGGGCGGCTTGCCAAGGTATTCGAGGAGATCGGCAAGCTTGCGGGAGCCGCTCCGGTACTGGGCATTACAGGGACGGGAGGAGCGGGAAAAAGCTCGCTCACCGACGAGTTCGTCCACCGCTTCCTGCAGCATTGCCCGGACAAACGAATCGCGGTGCTGTCGGTCGATCCGACGAAGCAAAAAACCGGCGGCGCGCTCCTCGGCGACCGCATTCGCATGAATGCCGTATACGCGGACCGCGTCTATATGCGGAGCTTCGCCACGCGGGGATCGCGAAACGAGCTGTCCGCCGCCATCAAGGATGCGATCGTGACGGCTAAGGCGGCAGGCTTCGATCTCATCGTCGTGGAGACGAGCGGCATTGGCCAGGCCGATAATCAAATCGCAGCGGTGGCAGATGTTCCCGTCTATGTCATGACGAGCGAATACGGCGCGCCGAGCCAGCTCGAGAAGATCGAGATGATCGATTACGGCGACCTGATCGTCATCAACAAATTCGACCGGCGCGGCTCCGAGGATGCGATGCGGGAAGTGAAGAAGCAGGTCCAGCGAAGCCGGCAGCAGTTCGACCGGAATTGGCAGGACATGCCGGTGTACGGCACCAATGCGAGCCAATTCAATGACAGCGGCATGAACCGGCTGTTCGCGGCCATTATGCGCAAGCTGAACGAGCGGAACTCGGCTGGCGGCTGGCCGTCGCTTCCGGTCCATGACGCCGATCCCGCGCAAACAGCGAAGCGTGCGATTATACCGGACGGGCGGAGCGGCTATTTGAGCGAAATCGCGCAGACGGTCCGGCAGTACAAGCGGCTCGCGAAGGAGCAAGCCGAGGCGGCCCGCATGTGCTACCGGATCGAAGGCGCGCTGGAGGCGGCGAAAGCCGCAGGCGACGAGCCGGCGATCGCATCGCTGGAGCGGCTGCGCGATGCGCATGCCGGCAAGCTGAACGAGACGTCGCAGAAGGTGCTTGCGGGTTGGCCGGCGATGGTGGAAGCCTACCAAGCAGCCGAGTTCACCACGACGATTCGAGGGAAGCGGATCACGACGGAGCTATTTTCGACAACGTTATCCGGCCTTTCGATTCCTCGGGTGGCGCTCCCTGCGTACGAGGACTGGGGCGAGCGCATCCGATGGTCCTACCACGAGAACAGGCCTGGCGAATTCCCTTATACAGCCGGCGTATTTCCGTTCAAGCGCAAGGAGGAGGATCCGAAGCGGCAGTTCGCGGGCGAAGGAACGCCGGAGAGGACGAACCGGCGGTTCCACTATCTCTCCAAAGGCGAGAAGGCGAAGCGGCTCAGCACCGCATTCGATTCCGTCACGCTGTACGGGGAGGATCCCGCCTACCGGCCTGACATTTACGGCAAAATCGGGGAAAGCGGCGTCAGCGTCTGCACGATTGAGGACATGCGCAAGCTGTATGCCGGCTTTGACCTGTGCCATCCGGCCACTTCCGTTTCCATGACGATCAACGGGCCGGCTCCGATCATCCTCGCCATGTTTCTGAATACGGCAATCGAGCAGGAGCTTGAAGCCGCCGCCGCCAAGCTCGGCCGCCCATTAACCGCCGAAGAGGCGTTTGAGGTCAAGGAGCACACGCTCCGCACCGTTCGCGGTACGGTTCAGGCGGATATTTTGAAGGAAGACCAAGGCCAGAACACCTGCTTGTTCTCTATGCCGTTCGCGCTGCGTATGATGGGAGACATTCAGCAGTATTTTATCGAGCATGAGGTGCGTAACTACTACTCAGTCTCCATCTCCGGCTACCATATTGCCGAAGCGGGGGCAAATCCGATTACGCAGCTGGCGTTCACGCTCGCCAATGGCTTCACGTACGTGGAGTACTATCTCAGCCGGGGGATGCCGATTAACGCGGTCGCACCGAACCTGTCCTTCTTCTTCAGCAACGGGCTGGACGCCGAATACTCGGTCATCGGCAGAGTGGCGAGGCGCATATGGGCGGTGGTGATGAGGGATAAATACGGCGCCGACGAGCGAAGCCAAAAGCTCAAGTACCATATTCAAACTTCGGGCAGATCGCTGCATGCCCAGGAGGTCGACTTCAACGATATCCGCACCACGCTTCAAGCGCTCATGGCGATTCTGGACAATTGCAATTCCCTGCACACCAATTCCTACGACGAAGCCGTTACGACGCCGTCCGAGGAGGCCGTCCGCCGGGCGATGGCGATTCAGCTGATCATTAATAACGAGCTGGGACTGATGCGGTGCGAAAATGTGCTGCAAGGCTCGTATCTGATCGAGCAGCTGACGGATCTGGTAGAGGAGGCAGTGCTGCTGGAATTCGAGCGGCTGCATGTGCGCGGCGGCGTGCTAGGGGCGATGGAGTCCCAGTATCAGCGCGGCAAAATTCAAGACGAGTCGATGCTGTACGAAATGAAGAAGCACAGCGGGGAGCTGCCGATTATCGGCGTCAATACGTTTCTGAATCCGCAGCAGAAGGAGCTCGCGGCCGAGCTGACGGTCGCGCGGGCTACGGTGGAGGAGAAGGAACAGCAGATTGCGGGCTTGCTTCGCTTTCAGGAGCGCCATATGGATGCGGCGCCCGAAGCGCTTCGCCGGCTGAAGGAGGCCGCGGTAGGCGGCGGCAATCTGTTCGAGGAGCTCATGGAGACGGTCAAAGCGGCCAGTCTCGGTCAGATCACTCATGCGCTTTACGAGGTCGGCGGCCAGTACCGGCGCAATATTTAGAAGAAAGGGGTAGAGCTTCAGCTGTCGCTGGAGACTCTACCTTCTTATTTTAGGCAAGGCGCGATTTCCTATTTTTACATTTTATCATTGACAATGAGAATCATTATCGATTAATATAAGGCTAATTGATATTGATTCTCATTATTATTTAAGGGGCTGGTTTTGTGTTTTCGAAAGTTTTATCGCGTTCCATCTTAGCTGCGGCGGTGCTGCTCGCTCCGCTAACGGCAGGCGCAGGTCAAGCCGCGCAAGCATCAGGTTCATCGATTAGCGTTAAGCTGGACGGGAAGTCGTTGCCGCTAGATGCCGCTCCGAAAGTGATCAACGGCAGAACGCTCGTGCCTTACAGCAGTCTCGTTAAAGCGCTTGGCGGCAAAGCGACTTGGAATGCCGGCACGAAGTCGGTTTCGGCCGTTCAAGACGGCGTCACCGTGAAGCTGACGATAGGCTCGACATCCGCATACATAAACGGCGCATACAAATCACTGGATACCGCCCCGCTCATTTCCGGAGGCAAAACGTACGTGCCGCTTCGACTCCTCTCCGAGGCTTTCGGCAAATGGGTTACCTATAGCAAGAGCTTCGCCACAGTTTCAATCAATAGCACGATGACTGTGACGACCAGCACGGGAGCCTTCACGCTGAAGAAGAAGCCTAGCCGCATCGTGACGCTTTCTTCCTCCGACACGGAAATCGTTTACGCGCTCGGCGGTACGGTAGTCGGCCGCTCGACCGCAATCGGCAAAGTTTACCCGCCTTCTGCGGCATCGGTGCCTGAGGTCGGCAGCTCGCACGGCATTAATTTCGAGAAACTGGCGACGCTGAAGCCGGATCTGGTTATCGCCAGCCCTGCGCTCAAGACGCAGCAGGCAACGATCGAGAAACTAGGCGCGCAGGTCATGTTCAACTCGCATAACTCGTTTAAGGAAATCCAAGCGTCGATCCGTCTGTATGGCCGTATCCTCGGCCAAGAATCGAAAGCGGCGCAAATCATTAAAGAGATGAACAACCAGGTCGACGATTTGAAGAAGCCGGCTTCGAAGCCGAAGACGCTGATCGTCTACGGCGCGCCGGGCAGCTTCGTCATTGCGCTTCCTAATAGCTATCCGGGCAACTTCCTTGAACTTGCGGGCGGCACGAACGTTGCAGCCTCGTTCAAAGGAATGGACGGCATGCCGCAGTATGCGGAGCTGAGCTTGGAGCGGGTCGTTGCCGCCGATCCGGACCTTATTCTCTTCATTACGCACGGCGACGCGGCGGAGGTGAAAGCAAGCTTCAAGAAGCAATTCGAGACGAATCCGGCATGGAAGAGCCTATCGGCTGTAAAGAACGATAAGTTTGAGGTGCTGCCGTCCGACCTGTTCGCGGCTAACCCGGGCATCCGCGCGCCTCAAGCGATCGAAACGATCAATAAATGGCTGCTGACGGTGGACTAATCCGATGGCTACCGTTGTATCCGGACAAAAGGCGCGTATAATTCGCATTTCCAAAGGGTTCAAGAGAGGCGGCGTGCTGGTTGTCGGCTTGGGACTTCTGATGCTGGCCGGTCTCTATGGCTTAATGTCAGGCGCGATTCCGATTCCGGCGCGCGAGGTGTGGAGCTCCTTGCTTCACGCCTCCGACTCGGAAGCGAGGCAAATCGTATGGAACCTGAGGCTGCCGCGTGTGCTGACGGGCATGCTTGCAGGCATTTGCCTTGCCATAGCGGGCTCGTTCCTGCAAGGCGTCTTCCGTAATCCGCTAGCAGATCCCGGCATCATCGGGGTATCCTCGGGAGGCGGTCTTGCGGCGGTCGTCATTATGATTCTATTTCCCGAGCAAATCGCCTACTTGCCGATAGCCGCTTTTCTAGGCGCGCTTGGCGCCGCGGCGGTTGTCTATGCCCTCTCCTGGAAGGGAGGCGCATCGCCGATCCGGCTGATTTTGGCCGGCGTAGCGGTTAACTCGCTGCTCGGCGCGGCGATGACGGCGCTGATGATTCTCAACAGCGAGAAGGTGCAGTCCGTGCTGCCTTGGATGTCCGGCAGCTTGAACGGACGGAGCTGGCCGCATTTCGACGCGCTGCTGCCCTACACCGTCGTTGGCATCATCGCTTCGGTCTTCTTGATTAAGACCGCCAATCTGCTCGTGCTGGGCGACGATGCCGCGAAGCTGCTCGGAAGCCGCGTCGAAATCGGAAGGCTGCTCATCATTCTGCTTTCCACGTTTATGGCGGGGGCGGCTATCAGCATTGTCGGGATGGTCGGCTTTGTCGGTCTAGTCATTCCGCATATCGTCCGCTTGCTCGTCGGGAACGACTACCGGATTTTTCTGCCGATTTCCGCAATCGGAGGCGGTGTGCTGGTGATCGCCGCAGATACGGCGGCGCGCAGCTGGTTTGACCCGATCGAATTCCCGGTCGGCATTCTGCTGGCGCTGCTCGGCGCGCCCTTCTTTCTCTATTTGCTAAGGAAAGGAGTTAAACGATGAATCCAGCATTAGCCGCAGATCAATTGAAATACGGGTACGACCGTTCCGCACCGATCGTGAACGGCTTCAACCTTACGGTTGCTACAGGCGAGTGGCTGGGCATTGTAGGGCCGAACGGCTCTGGCAAATCGACCGTGCTTCGCATGCTTGCACGGCTGGCCGCACCGCATTCCGGCAAGATTGAAATGGAAGGCCTCGACATGGCGGACTTGGACAACAAAACGATTGCCCGTACGATGACCATGCTGACGCAAACGCAGGAAGGCGCCTTGGATATTTCGGTCCGCGACCTGGTGCGCAGAGGACGAAATCCTCATCTGAAGTGGTATGAGGAATGCAGGGGCAAGCACGAGGATGTCGTGGATTGGGCGTTGTCCGTGACCAGCATGGCGGGGCTGCAGCACCGTTCCTTGGTTGAGCTGTCGGGCGGCGAGCGGCAGCGTGCCTGGCTCTCGATGTGCATGGCTCAAACGCCTCGGATCCTGCTGCTGGATGAGCCGACGACTTATCTGGATATCGCCCACCAGCTGGAGCTGATGGAGTTGATTCGCGGCTTGAACCGGAATCAAGGCATTACGGTTGTAATGGTGCTGCATGACCTTAACCAGGCCGCGCGATTCTGCGACCGGATCGTTGCGATGATGAACGGAGCGATCGTCAGGCAAGGCACCCCCGGCGACGTATTCAAGGTGGACTTCTTCCGCGAAGTGTTCGGCATCGAAGCGAAAGTGTACGACGATGACGGCGTGCCGGTCTACCTGCCGAATGGCATCGTAAGCAAACAGCCTCATGAAGCGTCGGCCTAAACTAACAGTTATAATGAGGAGGAGATGGGGATGGCAAAACCGGCCTTGAGCACCGAATTGGTCCGCGAGTTCGTTGGTGCGGCGCATGCCGACTTGCATAGGGTTCAAACTTTGCTCGCGCAGGAGCCTGCGTTGCTGCACGCTTCCATGAATTGGGGCGGGGACGATTGGGAAACGGCGCTCGGCGCAGCCTCGCATGTCGGCCGCCGTGATATTGCGGAGTGGCTGCTGTCCAAAGGCGCGCGGATCGATCTATTCGCTGCCGCCATGCTGGGCGAGCTCGACATCGTCAAGTCGGCGCTCGCCCGCTATCCGGAATCGATTCATGCACGCGGTCCGCACGGCATTACGCTGCTGCAGCATGCGATGATCGGCGGGGAACGGGCGAAAGAGGTTGTCACTTACTTGAAATCGCTCTTGAATATCGATGAGAAGGGGAGCAATGGCATGATCGTAGTGGAAAATCGCATTGAAGTCCGCGCTGGATACGCGGAGGCCGTGTTGGAGCGGTTCAAAGCCCCGAAAAGCGTGCATACGTTCCCGGGCTTCGTCCGGATGGATGTGCTGCACGCGAAGGCGTCCGAGGAAACGGAAGAAATCCGGGTTTGCACGACGTGGGAGAAGGAAGAAGATTTCCAAGCCTGGGCGAACAGCGACTCGTTCCAGCATGCGCACAAGCGCCGCGAAGGGGCGCAAGGTGCCGGCGGTCACGGCGGCCACGGCCATGGCGGGCAGCAAGCAGCCGAATCGGCCAGCCCGATCGTCGGCAATAAAGTGACCATCTATCAAGTGGCGGTCTCCCACCTGCCGGAGTCTGCGCCTGCTAAAGCCGGCTCGAATTAAATCAATGTAGAGTAAGAAGCCGTCAAGAGCGCATCGCTGCGCTTTGGCGGCTTCTTTTTAAATGCGAATGCTTTGCGGGATTCGACAATAAAATGTAGATAAAGCTTGCTGATTGACGAATGCTGGTATGTAGGAGGGATCCTATGCTTGGATTGATCAAGAAAAAGCGGCAGCCACGAACGGTAAACACGTCTCGAGGCCACTATTTCATCGGACAGACCGACGCGCTGATCATGGAGGGTCAGAAGCAGAATGCTTGGGGCGGACTGTACAATCCCGCAGAATCAGGAATCGCCGTCGTAATAGACACGTTTACGGTTTCCAATTTCTCAAGCCAATTCTTCAATGTGGAGATGTGGGTAAACCCCAAACTTACCGGAAAAGGGACTACATCTTCTTTTCTCCATCCCGCCGACCTCTCGTTAAATCCGCTTCCGCAGCCTAGAGTAAACCTGCAATACGCGAGCCAAATTACCGAGAATCCGATAGGGGGCGTGAATGTGATGAATCGGATCGTCCCCCCGAATTCAACGTTTATGAGCGATTCCGGCAAAAGCGGGATTACGATACCGCCCGGGGGCTCCGTTGCGATTTTCTTGCGATCGCCAGGTCCGTTTAAATACGAGTCTAGAATCGTATTCAGATGGTGGGAGGATGCGATTGAAGTTGGAGGTCCGCAATGAACAAGATCGAATCGATTTATGGAAACAGGCTTGGGCAATACTTTCTAGGGCAGACGGGGTTGTTGACGTTCGGAGACGGCAAACATGCATGGGGAGGAGTATTCAATCCGAGCGATTCCGGAATCCGTGTAGCCTTTGATTTATTTACGGTGACGAATTATTCCCCTGAGCCATGCGCGGTGGAATGTTGGCTGGGAAACCTTTCTCTCGGAAGAGGAAGCCTCTCCCGGCATGTGGCCTCCGTCAATCAGCCGATATCTCCCGTTCCGATGCCTAAAGCAGAGCTGCGGGATGCGGACCGGCTCAGTGAATCGCCTGCGGATGGCCGATTTTCATTTGTTCAGCTAGCGGATTCGAAGTCGACCACGACAACCGACTTGCAAGGCATGCTGATCCTTCCCCCAGGATGCTCGATCATTGCATTCTTACGCTCACAGGAGCGGGGGACAATACGGGCGCGTGTGGCCTTTGGCTGGTGGGAGGACTCTGAATAAACCGATTCAATGGGAGGCCTTAAGGGGCCTCTCTTTTTGTTTTAACGAGAATCTCATACCAAGTATGCGATTAAATGCTTGTCATGCTAGTCTGCATAATCGTCCAAGTCCCCTCATAGACATAGTACAAGTCAAGCGTAAACGGCTTTCGGCAGTACAACTCCGGATACGTTTAAAAATTGTGATGAGGGGTTGATCTCATGCGTCGTCGATTCAGTTTAATCGCAGCTATTTTGCTTTGCCTTACGGCGGTGCTCGCAGGCTGCGGGACTAAGGACGCGGAATCGGTTGTCAAGGAATTGGACAAAACGCTCAGCAACTTGGACAGCTATCATGGGGTAGGCAAGATGACGCTGTACACGGGCCAGCAGCCGCTGGAGTATCAAGTCGATGTTTCGTATCAGAAACCGCAGTATTACCGGATCGCTCTGACTAACGCGAAGAAGGATATTACCCAAATCGTGCTGCGCAACGATGAAGGCGTGTTCGTACTGACGCCGCGCCTCAATAAAGTATTCCGCTTCCAAAGCGACTGGCCGGCCAACCAAGGCCAAGTCTACTTGTACCAGACGCTCGTACAGAGCATCCTGCTCGACAACTCGCGTCAATTCGCGGTAGACGACAAAGCCTACGTGTTTGACGTCATGGCGAACTACCAGAACGGATCGCTCGCGAGACAGAAAATTTGGCTCAATAAATCCGACTATGCGCCAAGCAAAGTGGAGGTCAGCGACGCCAATGCAGCCGTGATGGTGTCCGTCCAATTCGATTCATTCGAGTTCGGCTCCAAGCTGGAGAAGAGCGTATTCGATACGCAGACGAACATGGGCACGCCGGCCGGCGACAAGCCGACGACGGCAACTCCGGATAACGAGGCGGATAACACGGCTACCAACAGCGAGAATCAAACGGAAGATCCGAATGCAACGACGAATTCGGATGAGTCGGCGGATCCGAATGCAACGACGAATCCAGATGAGTCGGCAGATCCGGATGCAACGACGAATCCAGATGAATCGGCAGATCCAGAGGCAGGGTCTAACCCGGATAACAGCGCGACGAACGGCAATGCAACCAATGAAGAGGAAACGTCCGAAGACGGCTCGCAAGGTACGCTTGGCCCGATTGACAAGGCGTTCACGGCTATGGAGCCATCCTACTTGCCGGACGGCGTATCCGAGAAGGATCAGCAGGACATCGTATTCGGCGGCAATGCAGGCATCTTGATCCGTTACGCCGGCGCCTTCGACTACACGCTTATCCAAACGCAGCCGAAGGATGTAGCCGTTTCCGCGATGAAAGGCGATCTCATCGACATGGGCTTTACGTACGGCTCGATCTCCGGCGACGATCAGAAGACGCTGACGTGGACGTATGACGGCACGGAGTTCCGTATCACGTCCGGCAATTTGCCGGAGAATGAAATGGTCAAGGTCGCGCAATCGGTACAAGGCGAAATGGGCAAATAAGGACGCGCTAATCCAAATTTCCAGTACTTATTAAGCTTGTTAGACCGCCTGTTTTATTGACAGTTTGAAGCCTCAGCGTTTAACATAAAGGTCTACGGGTTAATGAGATAAACGCCTGCCCATTTTTATGGCGGGCGTTTACTTTTGGGAATGAAGGTGGAGCAAGTTGGATGTGAATGCTTATTATCGCCCAACTCGGGCAGAGATATCTTTGGATGCGCTAGCGCACAATTTGCAAGTCTTTCGCCAGGCCATGCCTGAAGGCATGAAGCTGATGGCTTCGGTCAAAGCGAATGCGTACGGCCACGGAGCCGTCGAAATAGCGCGTGAAGCCGAACGCTGCGGCGTTGATTTTCTCGGCGTCGCGTTTCTCGACGAAGCGCTCCAGTTGCGTCAAGCCGGCATCAAGACGAATATTCTCGTTCTCGGCTATGTGCCGCCGGAAGGACTGGCAGCTGCGCGTGAAGCGAATATCGCCATCGCGCTATTCAGTGACGAAATATTAAAAGCGGCTGCGGCTTTGCCTCCGGTAGAAGGCAAGAAGCTCGCCGTTCATGTGAAAATCGATACCGGCATGGGCCGGTTAGGCAAATTGGCGGGCGATGGGGCGCTGGCCTTCATTTCGCGCGCCATGATGGAGCCGAATATAGAAGTCGAAGGGTTGTTCACGCATTACGCGCGTGCGGATGAAGCCGATAAAGGCTACACCGAGCTGCAGCATAAGCGTTTCTCCGGAGTGGTCAGCCAGCTGAAGGAAGCCGGTCTGCACATTCCGATCATCCACGCGGCCAACAGCGCGGCAGGCATCGACACGCCCGAGATGGGCGGCGGCATGCTGCGGCTGGGCATCAGCATGTACGGCTTGTATCCTTCGGCGGAAGTGAACCGTCAGCGGGTCGATCTGCAGCCTATCATGACGCTCAAGACGGCTGTCGTGATGGTCAAGGAAGCGCCGGAAGGCTGGGGCATCAGCTACGGCACGCGTTATGTGACGCAAGGCACGGAAGCGATCGGAACGCTGCCGGTGGGCTATGCGGACGGCTTCAGCCGCATGCTGACAGGGAAAGCGGAGGTGCTGCTGCGCGGACGCCGCGTGCCGGTGCTCGGCACGATCTGCATGGATCAATGCATGATCGCGATGGACAGCGTAGAGGCAGGGCATGAACCGGTGCGAACCGGCGAAGAAGTCGTGCTGATCGGCCGCCAAGGCGATGAGGTGATCTCCGCCGATGAGATATCCGTGAAGCTGGGCACGATCAACTACGAGGTAACATGCATGCTCGCGGCGCGTGTACCGCGCGTATATACGCGGGGGCAGCAGACCGTTGCAGTAACCAACCCGCTCTTGTAAGCGGATTGACCTGCAGGCATCTATTACCTGTTAAGGATTTTCTATGGTTTTAGAGGATTTTATCGTCTTATCTCGAATATTGTAGAGTGAGCATACAGCGTGCCGCTTTTCGGTCTGAAATGTTATCTTCTATGCAGCATACTTGATATACGGTCTGCATACATATGAAGGTGTATAATACGGACCAAACAATGACATACTGTTACTGTTTTTTGCTGGAAATGTTTTGGGGGTGCGAGTTCGGTGGCCAATATGCAAAACACCAAAAGGATTATGATCAGTTTACCGGATCATTTGCTGGAGGAAGTCGACGGAATCGTCGCCAAAGAAAACTCGAACCGAAGCGAATTCATTCGTCAAGCAATGAAATTGTACTTGGTTGAGCGGAAGAAACGTCAGATTCGCGATTCGATGCAGCGGGGCTATCTGGAAATGGCAAAAATCAACCTTGTGATGGCGTCGGAAGCTTTTCAAGCGGAGGAAGATGCCGGCGATACGCTCGGCCGACTCGTAAGCGGGGTGTAAAGCTTGATCGTTAAACGCGGCGATGTGTTTTTTGCGGACTTGTCACCTGTTGTCGGTTCTGAACAGGGGGGCGTTCGTCCTGTTCTGGTTATTCAAAACGATATTGGCAACCGCTTCAGTCCAACCGTCATCGTGGCAGCTATTACGGCCCAGATTCAGAAGGCTAAGCTGCCGACGCATGTGGAGATCGATGCGGCTTTGCATGGATTTGACCGCGATTCCGTTCTGCTTCTGGAACAAATCCGGACGATTGATAAGCAGCGCCTGACCGATAAAATTACGCATCTCGACGACGAAACGATGCGCAAGGTAGACGAGGCGCTCCAAATCAGCGTCGGCTTAATCGATTTTTGAACACAAAAGCATCACACACGACAGCAGGGCCAGGCGGCTCTGTTTTTTTTTTTATTTCTACTGGAACTCAAGATCAGTCTGGGGACGTATGCAAGGTTCCATCCCGCGCCGCTGTCGGCTTCATGCGTTTCGCTCCATAATGAAATTAATCGAATGACCTTATGGAGGAATGAAGGATGAGTACGATGAATCGGCCGGATTTTGCGATTTCGGGAGTGGGCAGCACGGCGGGAGGACAGTTTCACCGTGTCGAGCTGGAAGGCGTTAGCCGGGTGAGCGGGGATCTGGATTGCTATTCGTTCTCGATGAACGGCATGGCGACGGTGAAGGGCGGCGTCCGGTCGGAGGAGCGGTTCAAAGCCTCGGGGAAATTGACGGTGGAAGGCTCCGTACATGCAGCTGTGATGGAGCTAGAGGGACAAATGAAAGTCCGGGGCGGCGTCAGCTGCGATGTCTACCGGATGAACGGCTTTGCGAAGGTGTACGGGGACTGCAGCGCACAGCAATGCGATGTGCGGGGCGGTATGACGGTCGGCGGCGTGCTTCATGCGGATCGCCTCGAGATTTATTTGGACGGTCCGGTTCGGGCGGAGGTCATTCGGTGCCGGGAGCTTCGGATGAAGCAAGGCGGCGGCGGCTCGCTTAAACGGTTTCTGCAATCGATCCTGCCGACTTCATGGCAAGCCCAGCTGCGCGCGGATCGGATCGAAGGGGATGATCTCGAGCTGAAGGAAACGACGGCTGCGCTTGTGCGGGGCCGCCGCGTGACGATCGGTGCCGGCAGCGTGATCGATCGGGTAGAGTACGAGTCGGAGCTTATCGTGCACCCGGACGCCATCGTCCGCAATCGCGCGAAAATCCGCGGATAGGAGGAGAAGCGCAATGGCTACCGGAGTAAGCAGAAAAGTTAAAATAACCGGCTCGGGCTCCACTTCGGGCGGCACGTTCGAAAGCGTACATGTTATAGGCGAAGGCCAAGTGCTGGGATCGCTCGAAAGCGAATCTGTCAAAAGCATGGGCACCATAAACGTATCCGGCTCCGTGAAGGTGGGCCAGTACCGTCAGATCGGTGAAGCGACCATTCGCGGCGATATGCAAGGCATTCATTTGAACGTGATGGGGCAACTCGACATCAAGGGCAGCATCCGCTGCCGTACGATGAAGTTAAGAGGACAGATCGACGTGCATGGCGAGTGCGAGGCCGATGAGTTTGACGCCAGAGGCGGGTTTCATATTCACGGCTTGCTGAGCGCGAACGAAGTGGAGGTTCGCACTTGGGGGCCGTGCAGAGCGAAGGAGATCGGCGGCGGTCGGATCAATGTACGGCAGAGCAAGTGGGGCGGACTTAAGCAGTGGTTCTCCGGGACGCCTCCGATGGAGCTGACCTGCGAGCTGGTTGAGGGCGATAATATCTATCTCGAGCATACGATCGCAGACGTTGTAAGAGGTACGTCGGTAACGATCGGCCCGGGCTGCCGGATCGGCCTGGTGGAATACCGCAAAACGCTCAAGGTGAGTAAGGATGCAAAGGTGACGCAGCAAGTGAAGTTATAAGCGGATAATAAGGACGGCGCTTGGAAGGAGAGGATGCCTTTTTGGCAAAATGAATGGACGGACCAATATTATTATTCCATACTTGAGAAAGAGTTTTTTCATCGGTAACCACCGCATGAACGAAAAGGGGCCTCATCCTGGTGATGAGGCCCCTTAGGCTGTCGAGCAAGCAGCGAAAGCCTGACTTGGACGCGTCTAAAGGACATCTGTGTCCGTTAGACGTTCCAAAATGGATAAATTCCGAAGCTAACGGTCATGGATGTCCGTTAGCTTCGAAAACCATGGCTTTTTCGCACAAAATCCAATCTAACGGTCACTTTTGTCGTTAGAATTTGCTACAGACCTATGAAGACATTAAAGGGCCTCTCTAAGGATGAGGCCCTTTGTTTATTGTATGAATTACAGTTGAATTACGAGACGGGATACTCCATCAAGCGGAATAATCCGTACGCCTTCCGATGCGGCATCCGATTGTCCGCCTTGAATCGACTGCACAGCGTCTACGCCGCGGATGAGAACGCTCCAGCCTTTGGCTTCGCCTTGCGTTTCCACCGTAATCGTGGAGCCGCTTCGGGTTGCCGTTGCCGTGAATACCGTTTCTCCGGCAATGTTCGGCACGGCTGCGGTTGCGGTCGCACCGTCCTGAAGGGCAAACAGCTGCAGCGTCACGCCGGACGCATAATCGTAATCCGGACGGCTGTCTTCAGCGCCGACGGCGATCAACGAATTTTCGCGGACGAATAACGGCAGGCTAAAGTAGTCGTAGCTATCTTTGCGCCATACGCCGCCTTCGACCTGCTGGCCGGTCAAATAATGCGTCCATGTGCCTTTAGGCAAGTAGTACTTGGACTCGCCATCGCTGTTGAAAATCGGAGCGACGAGAATGGAGTCGCCGAGCATAAATTGGCGGTCGACATAATCGCAGGTCGGGTCGTCGCCGAATTCCAGCACCATCGCCCGCATGACCGGCAGGCCGATCTTCGCGGATTGTGCGGATTGACCGAACAAATAAGGCATTAAGCGCAGCTTGAGCTTCGTGAAGTGGCGAAGAACGTCAACGGCTTCTTCGTCATACAGCCAAGGCACGCGGTACGAGGTGCTGCCGTGCAGGCGGCTATGGCTGGAAAGCAAGCCGAAAGCGACCCAACGCTTGTAAAGATCCGGAGGGGAGCTTTGCTCGAAGCCGCCGATATCGTGGCTCCAGAAGCTGAAGCCGGACAAACCGAGCGACAGGCCGCCGCGGAGACTCTCGGCCATCGACTCGTACGTCGCCTCGCAGTCGCCGCCCCAGTGTACCGGGAACTGCTGGCCGCCCGCGGTCGCGGAGCGGGCAAACAGCGCAGCTTCGCCTTTGCCGCGTTTTTCTTCCAGCAATTCGAAGACGACTTTATTATAAAGCTGCGTGTAGTAGTTATGCATTTGCTGCGGGTCGGAGCCGTCAAAATAGACGACATCCGTCGGGATGCGCTCGCCGAAATCGGTTTTGAAGCTGTCGACGCCCATATCGACCAGCACGGCAAGCTTGCTCTTGAACCAGTCGCAAGCGGCCGGATTCGTGAAATCGACAAGGCCCATGCCGTACTGCCACAAATCCCACTGCCATACGCTGCCGTCCGGACGTTTGACCAGATATCCGAGCTCCATCGCTTCGTCAAAGAGCGGCGAACGCTGGGCAATATAGCTGTTGATCCATACGCAGATGTGCAAGCCTTTTGCCTTTAAACGCTCCAGCATGCCTTTCGGATCCGGGAATACGCGCTCGTCCCACTCAAAGTTGCACCACTCGTATTCTTTCATCCAGAAGCAGTCGAAGTGGAATACCGCAAGCGGCAGATCGCGCTCAGCCATTCCGTCCACAAAGCTGGTCACCGTAGCTTCGTCGTAATTCGTCGTAAACGAAGTCGTAAGCCACAAACCGAACGACCAAGCCGGAGGAAGCGCAGGCTTGCCCGTCAGCGACGTATAGTTCGCAAGCACGTCCTTCAGCGTATCGCCGCCTACTACGTAATATTCGAGCGATTCGCCGGCTACGCTGAATTGAGTCTTGGAGACCTTCTCCGAAGCTACCTCGTATGATACGAGCTCGGGATGATTGACGAACACGCCATAGCCGCGGTTGGTGACGTAGAACGGGATGTTTTTGTAAGCTTGTTCGGAAGCCGTGCCGCCGTCTTGGTTCCAAATATCGACGACTTGACCGTTCTTCACGAACGGCGTAAAGCGCTCGCCAAGTCCGTAAACCGTCTCGCCGATCCCAAGATCCAGCTGCTCGCGGAAATGGTGATTGCCGTCAGCGGCTTTGATGTAACCGGTCTGACGGGAACCGCTTCGAGTGAGTTTCTTACCCTTGAATGTATAGGTTATGGAGATGGGATGAGCCTTTGTAATCGTCACGGCGGCATCGCCGCTCTTCAGCGTAACCGATTCTTCCGTATTCGTGATTTCTACGGGAGCATCGCCCGCTGCAAGCAGCGGGAAGGAATTCGGTCCCAGCCGGCGCGTGCCCTTATGGTGAAAAAATTTCGCGCGGATAATATCCTTCATCGGCGACGAAAATTCCATCGTCATTAGAGGCTCGTTCAGTGTATTGCCGCGGTTCTCCAAGTGGCGGTGCGTCGCAAAAACGGTGATGCGATTCCCCCTGACTTGAACGTCATGCACTTCATATGGAGTGAGCGCTTGATAGCCTTCTCGGGTCATCCAGTAGCCATCGCTGAATTTCATCGGTTCTTTCATCCTCTCGCAAGTTATCGTTGATTACTACGTTGTGATAACAGTATACTGATTTATAAATATATTATCTTGCATTATAATGCTTAATACTAATACGATTATGATATCTGAGGTGGGAATTTGGATATCCATCATTTGCGTGAAAATAGACGGCACGGCAGTCCCGGGGTTCCTGTCGGCCTCTATCGCATGGAACGGGCGGCAGGCGATCCGATTCTAGACAATCACTGGCACGAGGAAGCTGAGTTTCTGGCTGTCGAAAGCGGAGAAGCGGTCTTCCAAATCGGACTGTCGACTTACGAAGTTCGGGCCGGTGAAGTGCTTTTTATACCAGGCGGCGAGCTCCACGGCGGATACGCGCTGAACGGAGCGGCTTGCACTTACGCAGCGCTTGTCTTCGACATGGAGTGGCTGCTCAGCCATGGAGACAGCGCAACGCTGCAGGTTTTAGAGCCGATCCGGAGAGGCCGTTTGTTGCCGGAACCGCATGCCGTGAAGGATACCGAGCTGGCATCCGCGCTCTATTCGCACCTGGAAAGGTTGCTCTCGCTGGAGCATTCGGATGATCCAGCAAAGCCGCTGCGGCTGAAGGCAGGCCTCTATGAGCTGTTCGCAGAATATGTGTCGCGGGATGCATTCTCGCGCAGTGAGCCGCGGTCGCCGCTAGACGCGCATACGCAAGAGCGGCTGAAGGCGGTGCTGACGTACATCGATACGCATTATGCCCGGAAGCTGACCATCAAGGAGTTGGCGCACGAGGCCGGCATGAGCGAAGGGCATTTTACCCGGGTGTTCAAGTCTTTCATGCGCAAGACGCCAGTCGAATATATCAACTTGCTGCGAATCCGCATCGCAGCCGCGCTGCTTGCCGAACGGAAGACTTCGGTCGGTGAAGCTGCACTTGAAACGGGATTCGATAATTTCAGCTACTTCTGCAAAATATTCAGAACCGTCTATCAGTGCACGCCTTCCGAATACCGGCAGCGCAATGGCGGCCAAGGCTAGCGAAGCCGGAGGGAAGATGTGACAATTTTTGAGAAAATGCCAAATTGTGCTAGACAGTGATTTGCTTGTCTGTTATTATGAGTTCAACATTATATGTTGCAGCTAATTAGCGATCGCTATGCGAAGAACGCAAGCTTGGGTTTCATGCCCTGCTTGCGTTCTTTTTTTTGCATCTATCGCTTTCTAGCTGCAGGAAAGGGGTGCCATGAACAGAAAGCGCCATGTCTGGATCATTGTATCGGCTGCCCTAGTGTCGGGTTTGCTGGTATACGGCGTGTATGCGCTGCAGCTGCGTCAAGTGAAGTTTCAAGAGACGGTCGATGTCGTCGTACCGGTCCGGTTCGTCGCTGCCGGTGAGCGGCTGACAGCGGATATGCTGGGAGTAAAGCGGATTGCGAAAGCTTCCTTCGTCCACGAAATGTCGTTGGATGCGAAGGCGCTTAGCGGCATGGAGGTCATCGTGCCGCTTGGCGCCAATGAGCCCGTCCTTAGCTGGAAAGTAGATAAGTTCCGGCTGCTGCCGGGCAACGATCAGTCCACCTTTCAAATCCCGCGGGACTATGTGCTCTCCGTGTCGAACGGGATCCGGGCAGGAGACAAGGTCATGCTCTACCTGTCCGGCGAAGGTGCGGAATCCGCGCGATTGTTCGCGGATTCGGTAACGGTCGCCTCCGTTAAGACCTCAGGCAATATGGAGATCGATGATATGGACAATTCGAATCTCAAGTCACTGGCCAATTCGAACAAGGAAGGGATGTACGCCGCGAGGCGCGATGCCAACGGCATGATTGACTCCATCAACTTGAATTTGACGGAAGCGCAGTGGCTAAAGCTGGATTCACTATGCAAGGCCGGCAAGAGCAAAGTCGTCATCGCCTATTCATCCGAGTCGCTGGATATCGCGGCAGCGGGGGAGGAGGCACCATGAGCGGGCATGCTTCAGCTTCGTCTGCCATACCGGGCTCAGTCGCGCCGCTCATTACGTTTCTTGGCACGACGCCGAATATAGGCACGACTTCCGCAGCCTTTGCCGCGGCATGCCGGATTGCCGAGGAGAGCGGCCGTTCGGTCGGGTTTCTCTGCCTTAATCTCAAGAGCGCCAAGGCGCATCGCTTTCTCGGTGTCGATAAGCCGGCGGCTACGCTGGATGCGCTTCGCCCGGAGCTGCTTACCGGATCGCTGCTGCCGGACAAGCTGCTGCGATCGATGCACCGATGCCGCAGCGCGACTGACCTGCACGTGCTGTTCGGCAATATGATGCGTGATCAGGCAGAGTTTTTCACGATGGAAGAAATGGAGCACCTGCTTGCTGTGGCGGAACAGACGTTCAGCGTTGTCATCGCCGATGTAGGTGCCTATTGGGACAATGCGGCGACGTTGTGCGCGCTTCGCAAAGCGAATAAGCGGATTATCGCAACGACTAGCGCGCTGTCGCATTTTCAAGAGGATGGCCAGCGCTGGGTCAAGCAGCTGTCCTCGTTATTTGGTATTGACGCTCGCGATTATGAAGCGGTTATTATACAACAGCCATGGGGCAAGGGAGGTTTTCATGTGAAGGATATCTGCAAAGAGCTCGGGGTTTCGTTCCTCGGGGAGATCGCGCTTTCGGAGCAGCTGCTTTCGCAGCTCGACAGAGGAACGCTCGATGAGTGGCTGCTCAATGACGAGCGGGGCCGAGCGGTAATGAAGGAACCTGCGAAGAAGCTAGTGGAGCATTGCGGCCTTAAGCGGCAGGCGAGGATGACGGCGCAGCCTTGGTATAGAAAGCTTCTTGCGCACCGCGGGGGAGTGAGCTCCTGATGAAAGGAGAGGCGCGTTTTTCCCCGGCGGCTTTCTCCGCCAAGCTGCTCGCGGATGAGACGGCGGTGCCCGATGCGACTGGCGATACAGGAGCGGAATCCGAAGCGCAGCGGGATTTCGGCCGGTTGTCCGAGGATGTGCGGGCTTATCTTGCGCTGCCTCGCGGCGAGACGGAAGAGGAGCGGCGCGCATACAACGAGAGCTTGAATCGGGCGGTGCTGGGCTACACCGACGACAGGGAGCGGATCCTTGCCGTCATTGCGGATCGGCTGCTGCGGCAGCGCATCCACGACCTGCCCGGCTACCAGCATCCGTATGCCACGCTTGCGGAAGCTCTGTTTGCCGAAGTCATCGGCATGAACGTGCTGGAGCTTGTGCTGCAGAAGCGGGAGGGGCTGGAGGAGATCCAAGTTGTCGGTACGCAAATATTCGAGGTGCACGATGGCAAAAGCACGCCTTCCATATACGCCTTCGAGTCGCTGCGCGAGGTGGAGCGAATCCAGCAGAACCTGGTTCTCTATAACAATGATCGCATAAATCCGCGCAAGAGATGGGCGGAAGTGATGCTGCGAGACGGCACGCGAGTCACGATGACCGGCTTCGGATTCACTGCGCAGCCGACGCTTACGCTGCGGTTCTATACCGTAAGGCGGTTCCAATTGGAGCAGCTAAGCGCCGAGGAATATGGCACGCTCAGCGATCGCCTGCGGCTGATGCTGATGTCCGTGCTAGACGCTAGATTCAATATCGTCGTCATCGGACCGACGAATTCCGGCAAGACCAATCTCATCAAAGCGATGATCGGAGAGCTGCCCGACGAGGAACGGATTGTCACGATCGAGAGCAGGCACGAGCTGATGCTGAAGCGGGATTTTCCGTCGAAAAACGTGATCGAGTACGAAGCGGACGAAGAGGATGCGCTCCACCGCTCCACGCAGGCGTTCAAATTGGCGCTGCGGCAATCCCCGCAGCGAATCGTGCATGCTGAGATCCGGGATGAGGACGCCAATATTTATGTACGGGCTTGCACGAGGGGACATACTGGGAGTATGACGACGCTTCATGCCAATATGCTGGAGGACGTGCCGGAAGCGATCGCGGACATGTGCATGCTGGATGGGCGCGGGATGAACCCTGAACGGCTTACGAAACGAATCGCTGATTACGTAACGCAGATCGGCATCGAGATGCGCTTCGTGGCAGGGCGCCGCCGAGTGGCAAGGCTATCGGAGATGGGCTGGGCCGGCGGTGAAGTGTTTGTGCGGGATTGGGCTGTATTCGATGAGGAACAGGGAGGGTGGCGATACCCGCAACTGCCTTCAGAGGCGGCACGGTCAAGGCTTGTTCTAGCAGCACCGGCCCGGTCCTTAGCCGCTTGGCCTGAATGGATAGCGTTGCCGCCAGGCGCGGAAGATGCACGTAGAGGGATTGTCACGCGGTATGAAGGAGCGAATCGGGAATGCTGCTGAAGCTGGCTCTGACTGCTTTCGCTATTGCGCTGTTTTGTACGGTCTTTATCGCGGTGCAAGGGACGATGAGCTTGTGGCTGCAACGTCAACAGATGATCGGCAGGCTTCATTACCGGCGAGACCGCGGCGTTCACGAACGAATCGCCCGGTTCCTGCAGCGGTTCGACTCCGCTTACCGCCATCTCTCCGAGCTGCTGGAATCGCTTCAGCTGAGCTGGCGTCCGGGATCGTTTGCGCTGGCAAGCGCGCTGCTGCTGCTCATAGGCGCATCCTTCGGTGCGCTTTTCTTCCAAAGCGCGAAGGGCGCTCTGATGCTGGGCGGCATTCTCGTCTCGTCGCCTTATATGCTTCTTCGGACGCTGCTTGTGCACCGGCAGATGAAGACCAGGATTGATTTTTTGCCTGCGGTTGAGCTGTTCTATCAGTGCTGCCTCGTGAGCGGCGGGCGGCAAATCCGGACGGCGCTCCAACGGACCGTCGAAGAGAAGCGGCTGCTCGGACCGATGCAGGCCGTGTTCGAGCAGCTGTACCGGAACGTCTCCGTTCGGGGCGACGACGAGGCGAGCTTGCGGATTTTTGCGGCATCGCTCGGACATGTATGGGCGGATTATTTCGTGAATATTGTCCGTGCGGGGCTGTCGGAGGGGCATCCCATTGCCGCGAATTTAAAGGATCTGATCGCCGATATGCGCAAAGCGCGCAGAGCCAATCAACAGGAGCGCAACAAGCTGCTGGAGATCCGCATCGCCAACTTCTCGCCGATTCTCTTCCTTCTTCTGTTCGCCGGCATCAACTTTCATTACAACCCCGAGAGTGCCTACCGGTACTATATAACCGATCCGGGCGGGAGAGATCTGCTGCTCAATGCCGGGATGATGATATTCGGTTCATTCGTGATGGGACTCTGGCTTTCCCGCAAAAAAATGTGAAAGAGGTGCTTGGCCGGACATGAGCGATACGATTGCGCGAGCCGTCATGTGGACGGCGCTTGGCTGCCAATATGCGGCGCTGTTTGTGCTAATCTCTACTCTGCTGCGGATGCTGACCATTAAGAAGCCCCGCTTTGCCCATTTGATGTTGCGGCATTGGCGCAGCAAAACCGTAAGCGAGCGCTGGCTTGCACTGTCACGGATCAGCCGCAGCGGCAGCTCGTTCAAGGAGCGGGAACGGCTGCTTGCAGGCTGCGGCTTTACCGGCGATGCGGCGCTTTATGTGCTGCTGCGCAGATTATTCTTCTTGCTGACTCCGATCTGGGCAGCCGCAGCTTACGGGCTTACCTTTATCGAGCTGGATGTATTGCCCCGCGTAACTGCGCCGCTGCTCTTGTTCATCGCGCTGCAGGTTCTGTTATGGGACCGCCCTTGTCTGGAAACGCTTCGCAAAGCGAGGGCAGAGCGCATGACTAAGGAAATCTACGTCATCAGCAATCAGCTGCTTTATCTGGCAGGCTCGACGCTTCATATCCATACGAAGCTGATGCGCTGTCTGCCTTACACGCGCACAATGCGCAGCGAGCTGCAGATGCTGCTCGGAGAATGGTACCACGATGCGGAGGGCGCGCTGAGAAGGTTGAAGCTGCGGCTCGGCACAGAAGAAGGGCTAAGCTTCGTGGAAACGATCGATTCGCTCCGGCTGCATGAGAGCGAGCAGTATTACGAGCTGCTGCGCGAGCGGATCCAGGATTATAAGGAGAAGCTCGAGCTGGCCAAAGACAGCCGGAAGGAGTCGACCTCTTACTTTCTTTTCGTTCTGGCAGGCCTGCCGATTATGTACACGTTCCAAATCTTTATATATCCATGGGTGCGTGAAGGCCAGAAGCTGTTCAGCTCGCTAAACTAACTTGTTTGGTCAATAAAGGGGGTGAGGACATGCGGAATATTTTGATAACGGTCATGATGCTGGTCGTCGTAGTGCTGTTGTATAACGGTATTGTCGCGAAGGATACGACCGGCACGAAGGATCAGATCGAAACGCAGGGCAATGCGGCGAATACGAAAATCAACACGCTTATCATTCCATAAGGAGGAGGCTCATCGCATGCGCTCGCTATTGATGACGCTGCTTCTTATCATCGTGGCGGTCATGCTGTACGACGGCATAACCGGCGGCGAGCAGGGAACGAATGCGCAGCTGGAGCAATCCGGCCGCCATATGAGCGACGGAATACGGAGGATGAGTCCGTGAAGAGCCTGCTTATGTTTTTGCTCCTGTCCGCGATGATGACTTGGTTTATGTTCTCGCCGATCTATAAACATGTACTCATCGTCCGGCAGGCGGTGCTTCAGCAGGAGGTCGATTATTTGCTGGAGGTCGGAGCGAGCGGGGACCACGGTTACATTGATGCCGCCATGCTGCAAGCGTCTAAGAATCGGCTGGCTCGGTACGGCCTCAATCCAAGCTCGGTCCTATTTTCGGTCAGCTCAGGAAGCGGCGTATCCGCGACCAATGCTGCAAAGCCGCTTCCTCGAGGCACCTCTCTCTCGCTGACCGCCAGTTATCCGATCGAGGGGCTGTTGGCCATTGACCGGTTGATCGGATTGGCCCCTCCGGCTGCCTCCACGAAATTGAAAGCGACCGGGATGAAAATGAGCGAGTATGTTCCTTAAGCCATCCCGGTGCAAGGAGCGTGCGTGAAGCATGTATAAGCTAATGCTCGTCATGCCGATGATGGTCGTTTGGATGCTGCTGCATGCCCTGCAAACCGATGAGGAGCTGGCCGTTGCGGCTCTGTTTCAAGGCAAGCATGCCGTCAACCGCGCAGCCCATGCGGCTGCGCAGCAGATCGATACAGCCGCGCTCGCGGAAGGCCGGCTGCAGATCGACGAGCGGGCGGCGATCGAAGCCGCGGCACTCTATTTGCAGCGGAATTTGCAGCTGGATGAGAGCGGCCGGCCGCTGCCGGGCACCTATTTGCGGGAGAAAGTCGAGGTTGTCGAATTCAAGGTGATCAACGGCGACCGGTCGTTCCCCTACACGTATCGCAACGACAGCCTCGATTACGAAGTGACGCTGCGTCGCCCCGGAGTTATCTTGATCGCCAAAGTCGTGTATCCTCGCGTATTTACGGTCATTGAACCGATCGAATGGACCATTAAAGGAGCGGCGGAGCTGACGTCAGGTTGACGGAGCCGCCGTTTTTTTGTTGTTTTGATCCGGCTAACTTCAATGTTTTTTAATAACTTTCAAACTTCACCCCTATAAAGAAGACAACTCATTCGAATAAATATGGTATACAGCACCATTAAACCAATGGGAGGTTGCTTTCATGGAGAATATCTCAAAAATGAAGAGCATCTGGCATCGGCTTTGTTTAAAATACAATTTATCCTTAATCGATGGGTGCTTGGATGATAAAATGATATTAAAATTACAAGAAAAAGTTAAATATCACGAAAAAGAGCTTCGCAACTAATTAACAAATCATAGGCAAATGGGTAATATTTGCGAATAAAACCATGAGGATGTCCTTAACGGGCATCCTTTTTTAGTGCTCCCCAATGTACGCTGCATAGTGAGGAAACGGCACATCAAGCTTGTCGCTTGATGTGCCGTTTTCTATAAAGCAAACCCGCTAACTTCAATCCATGAGCTGGTCGTTATTATCGCCCTTAAGCCCCTTTTGCATCTTGTTCAATTCGGTTGGCGAATTCACGATACCGCGGCACGACAAATGTCGGATCTTTCCGGATCGTCCATAGCGCGGCAACCGTTTCACGGAGAGCAGCCGGGAAGCTTGGGGCGGCTGCAGGGCAGTCACGCTTGATCTCTTCATGAAGAGCCGGCAGGTTATAGAACGGAACCATCGGAAACATATGATGCTCCGCATGATAATTCATGTTCGTATAGAGAAACCGAAGAATCGGGTTCGTATAGAACGTACGGCAGCAGAGCCGGTGATCCAGCTTGTCTTCGAACAGGCCAAGATGTTGAGTTGCGTTCAGACATGTCATCAGGAAGAACCCATAGTACGCAGGCAACCCGATGAACATAAGCGGCAGGATGCTATGCACATAGAAGCAAAGCGCAATAATGGCGGCGTAAAGCAATAGAAAGATACGCGCCTCCCAGAAGAGCGCACGGTACTGGCTGCTTGGGATCAACTCCTTCTCTTGGGCGTTCAGACGGCCGAAAGCGTGCATGAATAATGATTTTGCCGTATTGCCCCGCAAGTCGTCGACGCGAAGAAGTGACTTGAACAGCCGCTTCCACATGGGAGGACGAGGTTCCATGATTTCCGGGTCGCTGCCGACAATGATCGTATCCGTATGGTGACGAACATGGCTCCACCGGAAATTCGTTGCTTGAATGAGTATGAGGAACGATGTTATCTGATAGATCGCTTCATTCATCCAGGCCGTTTTGAAAGGCGTTCCATGGCCGTATTCATGCCATTTGGAGACAGAAGAAACCGAGTAAACGGTGCCGTATAAAGCAAAGGCGGGAATGGCCCACCAGGATCCCCACGATAAGTAAGCGATATAGCCTGTAAATCCCAGGGCGATGAGCCAAAACAGGATATCTCGCGCTGCAGGGGCATTTCTTCGTGCCACCAGCTCTTTTAAGCGCTTTCTTGGAATCGGACAGGTGTACCAATCGGCCGACACGAGACCGTTCTCAATCGCTTTTTCTCGCTCCGGACCTAATATGCTGTAATCTCGCTTCGCCGCTGCATTCATCTGATTTCTCCTTATTAGGTGTAGTGTATTGCTTACTTCATAGTGTACCGGATCGAGACTGCGGTGGCTTTCCTAATCATACAAGATAGTTTTTGAAACATCAGAGAATTCGAAAGGATGTAGCGGCCGAGCTGACGCTAGGTTGACGGAGCCGCCGTTCTTTTGTTGTAATGGAGGTAACCATGTTAGGAAAGCAAGGAGCGGTGCAGGTGCAGATAAACAGCGGAATGGCTGAAGCGGTTAGGCATGAAGAAATCGAGGCGCGCGTCAATCGGCTGCAGGCGCTGATGTCGAAGGAAGGCGTGCATGCTTTTTTGGTCACGCAGCATGTCGATCTTTATTATATGACCGGCTCCATGCAGGCGGGGTATGCGTTTATCCCTGCAACGGGAGCGGCGGTATTTTATGTAAGGCGGAGCTTGGAGCGGGCGCTTCAAGAGTCGGCCGTGCGCGTGCAGCCGCTCACGTCGCTGCGTCAGTTCCGGGCGCAGCTGGAGAGCGATCACCCTGCCGTATTTAGCGGCCGCGCAGACGGTGTGCGGATTGCAGCCGAACTGGATGTGCTGCCGGCAGCGACGTATGCCAAGCTGGCCGAAGTGCTGGCGGGCAGCGCGAACGATTGCGCCTTGGTCGACGGCTCCTCGCTGATCCGCCGAGTGCGGATGGTGAAGTCGCCATGGGAAGTGGCGCGCATCGAGGATGCTGCGCGGGTAGTGGCCGAGGCACTAGAGGTATCCGTAGGCATTATCCGAGAGGGTCTGACGGAGCTGGAATTAATGGCACGCATCGAATACGAAATCAGGCTGCGGGGGCATATCGGCATGATGCGCACGCGCAGCTACAACATGGAAATTACGACCGGGATGCTCGGCTCCGGCGCCGCGGCCGCCGTTCCCAGCGCCTTCGACGGACCGGCAGGCGGACTTGGCCTTGGACCTGCATTCCCGCAGAGCACGAGCCGCAAAGCGATCGGCAGAGAAGAGCCGATTCTGATCGATATCGGCTGCTGTATTGATGGCTATATTATTGATCAGACGCGTACGGCCGTCATCGGCAGCTTGCCGGATGACTTGGCAGAGGCCTATGCCCAGTCGGAGGCGATCATCCGCCAAGCGGAAGCCTCGATGCGCCCAGGAACAGCTCCCGAATCCATCTATGCCGACGCTTTGAAGCAAGCGGCAGACGCGGGGCTTGCCGATCACTTCATGGGCTTCGGCACCAATCAAGTGAAGTTTCTCGGCCACGGCATCGGCCTTGAAGTCGATGAATGGCCGGTCCTGGCTCGCGGCTTCGGCAATCCGCTTGAACCGGGCATCGTGCTCGCCGTAGAGCCGAAGTTTACGTTCCCTGGCCGCGGCGTCGTCGGGATCGAGAACAGCTACCTGATTACCGACGCGGGCTGCCGCCAGCTGACTCGCTCGCCGGAAGGATTAATCCTATTGCCGTAATACGATAGAAGAGGCTGTCTTGATGTCTAACCGACATCGGGACAGTCTTTTTTATGCTGAGGATACTCACTCTATCTTCACAAGCGGTTTCTTATAGTTTAGAAAGCGGGGGCACGCTCCGGGACCATAAGCTGACCTTCTACTCCAAAACGGACGACACCTGGCGTAACCCTTCGCTGATGGCGACACGGGATTCTGGCCCCGGCGCCGGCGAAATAAACGCAAAAGCTGAGAGCACGTTTGAGTGCCCTCAGCTTTTTTTATCGTGCACGCTTGACTCATATATGGGACTTCTCTCAGGAATTTAACTGTGGTTAAGGTAATGATGAAAGCGCATTATGGAGGGAGTTCGCTGTGCTACAATAAGGCTGACTTCATATGCCAACCTGCAATTTTCGACCCAATATTCCATAATCCAGAGGTGCTTCCCTCATGAAAATGACATTCCGGTGGTTTGGCAAGGACGACCCGGTGACCTTGCAAAATATCCGCCAAATCCCTGGCATTTACGGGATTGTAACCGCTCTGTACGACGTGCCGGTCGGCGAAGCGTGGCCGATGGAATCGATCATCCGGCTGAAGGAAACGATCGAAGCAGCCGGGCTGCGGATCGCGGTCATCGAGAGCGTTCCCGTGCACGAGGACATTAAGCTGGGACGACCTTCCCGCGACCGTCTGATTGAAAATTACAGTCAAACGATCCGCCGCCTCGGCGAAGCGGGCGTACCTGTGATCTGCTACAACTTTATGCCCGTGTTCGATTGGACGCGCTCGCAGTTGGCCTATACGCTTCCGGACGGCTCCACGACGCTGACGTTCGAGGACGAGACGATCTCCCGCATGGATCCTGTGAACGGCGACTTATCGCTGCCCGGATGGGATCAAAGCTATACGAAGGAAGAGATGGGCCAGCTCATCGACGCTTACGCCGAAGTCACGGAGGACGTCCTCTGGAGCAATCTCGCTTACTTCCTGGAACGGGTTATTCCCGTCGCGGAGGAAGCCGGAGTCGTCATGTCAATCCATCCAGACGACCCGCCGTGGCCGATCTTCGGCCTGCCGCGCATCGTCAGCAACTTCAGCCAGCTGAAGCGCCTGACGGAGCATGTGGACAGCCCGGCAAACGGCATTACGTTTTGCTCCGGCTCGCTCGGCGCGAACGAGGACAATGATTTGACGGCGATAATTCGCCATTTCGGCTCGCAAGGCAAGCTGCATTTTGCCCATACGCGCAACATTCTGCGGACCGGCCCGCGTTCCTTCCAGGAATCGTCGCACCGCTCGTCCGACGGTTCGATCGATATGGTTCGCATTCTCGAAGCGCTACACGAAACGGGCTTCGTAGGTCCGCTCCGTCCGGATCATGGCCGCATGATTTGGGGCGAGCAAGGCCGTCCGGGATACGGGCTGTATGACCGCGCACTAGGTGCAACCTATCTGAACGGCATTTGGGAAGCGATTTCGAAAACGAGGAGCTGACGGTAAGCCTATGCTCAAATTATCCGTATTTACCGTCGCTACCCCGGATGTCACGCCGGAGGAGTTGTGCGAGGCGGCATCCGCGGCAGGCATTGAAGGCGTCGAATGGCGATGCAAGGATACGCCGGCCGAGCTGCTCGCGGAGAAGCCTTCCTTCTGGGGCAATAACCTTTGCACGCTTCCTCTGCACGCAAGCGGCAGCGAGATCGAACGCTTCAAGCAGGCGGCTGCCGGCGCCGGCCTGCAATCCATCTCGATTACCCCTTATGTGCCCTGCGGCGACCTAGAGGGAACGGAGCAGGTGATGCGGCTCGCCCAGCAGTTCGGCGCATCGATGATCCGCATCGGCATCCCCGGCTACGACCGAAGCCGAAATTACAACGAGCTCTACGACCAAGCTGTCGGGTTCCTAAGAGAGGCTGAGCAGCTGGCTCGCCACTACGGCGTCAAGGCAGTGGTCGAGACTCATCACTACACCATCGCGCCGAGCGCGTCGCTTGCGCACCGCCTCGTATCGCCTTTTAATCCCGATTACGTCGGCGTGCTCTTCGATCCCGGCAACATGGTTTACGAAGGCTTCGAGAACTATCGCATGGGCCTCGAGCTGCTCGGTCCGTACTTGGCGCATGTCCATGTGAAGAACGGAGGCTGGAGTCCGGCAGCGCAAGCGCAAGCCGACGACAATCCACTTCACCCCGTGGATTGGACCTGCGGCTGGCGCACCATCGCTCAAGGTCAAGTCCCATGGAAGCAGGTGCTCCGAGACCTGAAGGCGGTCGGCTATGACGGCTGGCTCGGCCTGGAGGATTTCAGCGGTACCTACGATACGCGCACAATGCTGCAAATCTATGCCAATCAAATGAAAACCTGGATGGAGGAGATCCAATGAAACAGCTTCGCTTCGGTATTATCGGAATCGGAAACATGGGAAGCGGCCACGCGAATATTTTGACGGCAGGCTCGATTAAAGGGGCGGTGCTCACCGCCGTATGCGATGAGTTCGAGAGCAAGCGCGATTATGCAAGAGAACGGTACGGCAATAAGGTCGCCGTATTCGAAAGCGCGGAAGCGATGATCGATTCCGGCCTCGTCGATGCCGTTGTCGTGGCTACGCCGCACTACGATCACCCGACGGAAGCGATTCGCGCCTTCGCGAAAGGGATGCACGTCCTGATCGAGAAGCCGGCTGGCGTCTACGCCAAGCAGGTGCGCGCAATGAACGAGGCGGCTGCGGCAAGCGGCAAAACGTTCGGCATCGTCTACAACCAGCGGATGAATCCGCTCTACCAGAAGCTGCGCGAAATGATCCAATCCGGCGAGCTCGGCGAAATCCGCCGCATCAACTGGATTATTACAAACTGGTACCGGTCGCAGGCGTACTACGATTCCGGCACATGGCGCGCGACTTGGGCAGGCGAGGGCGGCGGCGTGCTGATCAACCAATGCCCGCACAACCTGGATCTATGGCAATGGACGACAGGCATGATGCCGGTGCGGATGCGCGCGTTCTGCCAGTTCGGCAAGCACCGCGACATCGAAGTCGAGAACGACGTGACCGCCTACGCGGAATACGAGAACGGAGCGACTGCCGTATTCATTACATCGACGTCGGACGCGCCGGGTACGAACCGCCTTGAAGTGACGGGAAGCCGCGGCAAAATCGTCATCGAAAACGATAAAATGACGTTCTGGCGCCTCCGCGAAGAAGAATCGGCCTTCAACGCCCGCAACACGGTGCCGTTCGCTTCGCCGGAATGCTGGAAGATCGATATTCCAAGCTCGGGTCCGAGCCCGGAGCATGCCGGCATTTTGCAAAACTTCACGGACGCCGTCCTGCACGGAACGCCGCTTGTCGCGCCGGGCGAAGAGGGCATTCTCGGCTTGACGCTGTCCAATGCGATGCATCTGTCCACTTGGATCGACGGATGGGTAGACCTGCCGCTGGACGAGGCGCTGCATGAAGCGGAACTGAACAAACGGATCGCCAGCTCTGCTTACAAGAAGCCGGAGCCCGCTGTTTCCAAGCCGGCCGATCTGACCGGCACGTTCTAAATTAAGCCTATAAGGGAGTGAAACCCAGTGTATAAAAAACAAATCGCCGCGCAGCTCTACACGCTCCGCGACTACTGCAAGACAGCCGAGGATTTGGACGCCGCACTGAAGCGGGTCAAAGCGATCGGCTACGACGCCGTGCAAGTATCCGGAATCGGTCCGATCGCTCCGGATGAAGTCAAACGCATTTGCGACAGCCACGGCTTGACCATTTGCGCGACTCACGTTCCGACAGCCCGTCTGCTGAACGATCTCGACGCGCTTATCGCGGAGCACCAGGCATGGGGCTGCAAGTATATCGGCATCGGCTCCATTCCGCCGGAATACCGCAATGACAAGGCCGGGTACACGACCTTCGCGGGCATCATGAACGAAATCGGCGATAAGCTGGCGGAAGCCGGCCTTGAGCTTATCTATCATAATCACAAGTTCGAATTCGAGAAATTCGAAGGCAAAACCGGTATGGACTGGCTCCTCGAAGCCAAGGATAGCGCAAGCGGCGCCTTCAGCTTCGAGCTGGATACGTATTGGGTGCAGGCCGGCGGCGCCGACCCGGTTAGCTGGATCATGAAGGTCGCGGACATGAAAGTAGTCCATCTCAAGGATATGGCGATCGTCAACGACCAGCAGGTATTCGCCGAAATCGGCGAAGGCAACCTGAATTGGCCGGCAATCATCGAAGCGTGCCGCGAAACCGGCGTCGAATGGTATGTCGTCGAGCAGGACGTGTGCCCTGGCGATCCGTTCGAAAGCTTAGCGGTCAGCTATCGCGCGCTGCGGCAATTGGGCTACAAAGAGGAAGAGGAGCTGAAAGGCGATGTCAGGGTTTAACCGTAATGACGGCATGAACTATGCGCCTGTCGCGTTCAAGAAGCCGGAGCCTGTATGCGGCAGCGGCGAGTTTGTCTTCGCCGCGATGGGCCTCGACCACGGCCATATTTACGGCCAGGTGAACGGTCTCATCGAAGCGGGCGCTGAGGTTAAATGGGTGTATGACCGCGACCCTGCGAAGGTGGAGCAATTTCTGAAGGCTTATCCGCAGGCGAAAGCGGCTGCCTCGCCGGAGGTCATCCTCGAGGATCCGCAGGTGAAGCTGGTGGCGGCTGCGGCAGTTCCGTCGGAGCGGGGACCGCTAGGCGTACAGGTGATGAAGCACGGGAAGGACTATTTTACCGACAAAACCCCGTTCACCACGTTGGAGCAGCTCGCGGAGGCGCGGGAAGCCGCGGCGGCGACAGGGCAAAAATACATGGTTTACTACAGTGAACGGCTGCATAACGAGAGCGCGATCTATGCCGGCAAGCTGCTGGAAGAAGGCGCAATCGGCCGCGTCGTGCAGGTGATCGGAACGGGTCCGCACCGGCTGAATAAGGCATCGCGTCCGGATTGGTTTTTCCGCAAAGCGCAGTACGGCGGCATTCTATGCGATATCGGCAGCCATCAGATCGAGCAATTCCTGCACTTCGCGGGCTGCAAGGACGCTACCGTGACAAGCAGCAAGGTCGCCAACTACAACAACCCGGAGTATCCGGAGCTGGAGGATTTCGGCGATGCGACGCTCGTGGGAGATAACGGGGCGACGAATTATTTTCGCGTGGACTGGCTGACTCCGAACGGACTCGGCACGTGGGGCGACGGACGGACGATTATTCTCGGCACCGACGGTTACATCGAGCTGCGCAAATACATCGACGTGGCCCGCGATAAGAGCGGCGACCATGTCTACCTGGTCAACCACGAAGGGGAGCATCACCTCTCGGTAGGCGGCCAGATCGGGTTCCCGTTCTTCGGGAATTTGATTCTGGATTGCTTGAACCGGACGGAGAACGCGATGACGCAGGCCCATGCGTTCAAGGCGGCCGAGCTTTGCCTCATCGCGCAAGATAAAGCCGTGCGTTTGTAAAGAAAGGTCTACAGAAGTCGTGCAGGGCATGTTAAAATCAGTTCATTAGGATGCGCCCGGGCCCCAACCATCGGTCCGGGTGCTTCAAATGGAGGGGAACTGAGTGCCGCTCACGATGCAATGGCAGCAGCCGATTGAGCTGATGTACCGGAACGATGAACCGTATCCGGGGGCTCAATTTCATTCGCATGCTTTTTATGAAATGTATTATTTTCAAGAAGGCGAATGCAATTATTTGATCGGTGATAAGCTGATTACGCTTCAGCCCGGAGATTTGATTCTCATGCACGGCATGACGCTGCATTGTCCGAACCCAGCGCCGCACCGGCCTTACATTCGCACGATTATTCACATGGATCCCGCCTACATTCATAAAGTGCTTCAAGCGGATACGGCGGCGATGCTGCTCAAGCCTTTCGACGAGCTCCGCAATATCCGAATTTCCTTAAGCCCGCAGGATCAGGCCGAGCTTGAAACGCTGCTGGCGGAGATGAACCGGCTGTACAGCAAGACCAATGAGGCTGGCGTACGGACGGCTTATAACCGTTTCGTCATGCGCGTCATCGAGCTGCTGCATCTCATTCGGGACTGGTGCAGCGAGCCTGTCTACGAGCAAGGGCACCGTTCGCAGAAGGAGCAGCATGTGCAGCGCGTCATCTCGTATTTGGAGGATCATTACCTCGAAGAGATTACGCTCGACCATATCGCCAGCGCGCTTCATTTGACGAAGCCTTACCTGTCGAACTTATTCAAAGACGTAACCGGCACAACGGTGTTCAAATATTTATACAACCGGCGGATCAATCAGGCTAAAATGATGTTCCGGCTCGAGCCCCGGCAGTCGGTCTCCGAGGTATGCCGTGCGGTTGGCTTCCACCATCTGGCGCATTTCAGCCGGCTGTTCAAAACGACGGTCGGCGCAAGCCCGGAGACGTACCGGAAGCAGATGCTGCAGCTTGGTCCGACCGGTTATAACGGAGGCGTTTACGATTAGCAGTCCTTTGTTTGATTTAACGGGACGTACGGCCGCCGTGCTCGGCGGCACGAGCACGCTCGGCAGCGTCATGGCGGAGGCGCTTCTCGACCATGGCGCCCAGGTGGCGCTCGTCGTCCGCAGTAAGGAGCAGGCTGAGCTGAAGCTTGCGACATTGCTGGATACGGGCCGTGCAGCCTTGTTCCAAGCGGATGCAGCGGTTAAAGCAGACCTCGTGCGGGTGCAAGAGGAAATCGCGGCTTGGTCGGCGTCCGGCCGGACCGATATTTTGCTTCATGCGGCAGGCACGAACAGCGCGACGCCGTTCTTCGAGATTACCGAGGATGAATTTGACCGCATTATGGACGTCAATGCGAAGAGCGTCATGCTGGCCTGCCAGGTGTTCGGCAAAGCGATGATCGATGCCGGCCAAGGCGGCAGCATCATTACGATCAGCTCGGTCTCATCCGGACCGCCTCTGTCGCGCGTATTCACTTACTCGGCGTCCAAGCACGCCGTCAATAGCATGACGCAGTTTTTGGCGCGCGAGTTCGCGCCTCACGGCGTGCGGGTCAACGCCATCGTGCCGGGCTTCTTCCCGGCGGAGCAGAACCGCGCGATTCTATCGCCGGAGCGGGTGGCGAGCATTATGGGCCATACGCCGATGAAGCGCTTCGGCGATCCGAAGGAGCTGCAGGGCGCAGTCGTTTGGTTGGCGTCCGAGGCGGCCTCCGGCTATGTCACCGGCTCGCTGATCCGGGTGGACGGCGGCTTTGGAGCGATGACGATTTAATCATCATTACGGCTTGTTCCGCGCGATGCGGAGCGGCCGTAATTTTTTTTTATAGGCAAGTGAACAAACGGGCAACCTTCGTCGTCGTATTGGCGAGACTGAAGGAAATAGCTGAAATGGAATGGGATGAGGAGCTGCCGGATGAGCGGAATGGAACGGCTGGAGGATGAAGAACAGCTAGTGATACGCGCGGTTCGCGGCGATGACCGCGCGCTGGCCGATCTGCTGCGCCATCATTACGCCATGTTATATCGGTACATGCTTAAAGTGACGATGAACAAGGCGATGGCGGAGGATATGGTGCAGGAGACGATGCTGAAGGCGATTGAACGAATTGGCGCGTTTCGGCGGCAAAGCCAGTTCTCGACGTGGCTGATCTCGATCGCGACGAGGCGCTACATCGACGAAATGCGCAAGAAGCAGCGGGAGCAGAAATGGCAGACGCAGGAGCAGGCGTTGCAGGCGATCCGGTTTGACGCCGCGATGCAGCGGCAGGATTGGCCGCATGCGCTCGAAGCGCTCGGTACCTTGTCCTATGAGATTCGGGTGCCGATCCTGCTCAAATATTATTACGGCTACGCCTATGAAGAGATCGCCGCATGGCTCGACATCCCGGTCGGCACGGTGAAATCGAGGCTTCACAATGGATTGAAACAGCTAAGGAAGGAGCTTGATGCTAATGAGCAGACGCGAGCGGGAACAGGAGAAAAGCGGAGAACGCAATAAACAACATGAGACCGAACTTCAAGATGAAGAGCAATTCCGTCAGTTGCTTGGCGTTCATTTAGAGAAGTGGGACAGCGGCATTGAGCCCGGCATTCCGACAGACGAAGCCATGATGGCCCTGGTACGCGGGCACAAGCAGGAGACGCGGGAACGATTCCGGCGCGAGCTGCTGCTGTTCTGGCTCGTGAGCATCTTTGTGCTCAGCGGCATGTTTCTGCTCTGGATGAACAGCGTCGTCCTGTTCGCTGTCGTTCAAGCGATTGCCGTCGCGGTCGGCGTCATTGTGGCAGGGGGGCTCGCTATAGCGAAGAAGCATCAAGGAGAGGGGCGGCGGCACAGATGGTCGGGTGGAAAATAGCAGTCGTTATCGGCGCTGTGATCGTTTTGTTCTGTCAATCGTCGTGGCTGTTTACGGATGCGAAGAAGCATAGCCGTTATCCGTGGTTTTGGGGCCTATGGGGGATGATTCAGTTTCCGCTGCCGCTGATCTTCTATTTGTTAATTGTACGGGTGGGTTGGTCCGACATGAAAATCCGGAAGGGGATCTGACAAATATGGAACTTACAACTTCTCAAATGATGACCATTTTACTGCCGATCGCGCTCATTCAGCTTGCATTGACGATCACGGCGCTTATCGTATGCGCTCGCGCGGAGGAAACGAGAGGGCCGAAGTGGATGTGGGTGCTTATTATCTTGCTTGTTAATATTTTTGGCGCGGTGCTGTTCTTTATCTTCGGAAGGAAGCAGGCGTAAGCGATGGCGATGCAAAATGAAGCAGTACTAGCAACGGTTGAAGGCATTAGCCGCTCATTCGGCGGGACTCAAGCGGTAAAGGATATTTCGTTCACGCTCGGCGAAGGCCGGTGCACCGCGCTGCTCGGACCGAACGGAGCGGGCAAAACGACGACGATTCGCATGCTGACGGGCTTGCTCGTCCCAACAGCGGGACACATCCGGTTCCGCGGCTTGAAGCCGGGTGCGGACCAGCGCGCTTATATTGGCTATCTACCGCAAATTCCGGCGTTTCATGGCTGGATGACGGGCGCCGAGTTTCTCCGTTATGCCGCCGGGCTTTGCGGGATTCCGAAGCGGGAGGCGGCTTCGCGCAGCGCCGAGCTGCTGGAGCGGGTCGGCATCGGCGGAGCTGGCAAGCGGCGGATCGGCGGGTACTCCGGCGGCATGAAGCAGCGTCTTGGGCTGGCCCAAGCGCTTATTCATAAGCCGCAGCTTCTTATTCTCGATGAGCCGGTATCCGCGCTTGACCCGATCGGCCGCCGCGAGGTGATGGAGCTGCTCGGCGAGTTGAAGCGCGAGACGACGATTCTGTTCTCCACGCATGTTCTGCATGATGCAGAGGAGCTGTGCGACGATGTCGTTATTATGCGCAGCGGCCGCGTCGCGGTTAGCGGGGCGCTGAACGATATTCGCGAAGGCAACCGCGAGCCCGTGCTTTTGCTTGGCGTCGAGGATACTCGCGAAGCGCGCGAAAAGCTCGGGGAGTGGCTGACGGGGCTTTCGGATGCGTGCGTGGTAGCGGTGGAGCATTCCCCGGGAAGCAGCTCGGCCAGGCTTTATGTCCGCAACCTGGACGAAGCCAGACGCTATGTGCTGAGGCAGCTGAACGAGCGGAGGCTGCCTGTAACGAAGCTGGAAATCGGCTATACGACGCTGGAGGATTTATTCATGAAGGCGGTGGGGCAAGCATGAGCAGGTGGCTTGTGTTGTTTGGAAAAGAGTGGATGGAGATGACCCGCAGCTACAAGCTGCTGTGGGTTCCGCTTGTCTTTATCCTGTTCGGCGCCATGCAGCCGGTAACGACGTATTTTCTGCCTGATATTCTCGCCAATGCCGGCAATCTGCCGGAAGGAGCGGTCATCTCGATTCCGCTGCCGACGGCGGAAGAGGTCATGGCGAAGACGCTGGAGCAGTTCGGCACGATCGGCTTACTGGTCATTGCGTTGTCCGTTATGGGCGCTATTTCCGCCGAACGGACAAGCGGCGTAACCGCGATCGTTCTCGTGAAGCCGATCTCGCATCTCGCTTACGTATCGGCCAAATGGGCGGCCATGCTCGCGTTGATCCTGATCGCTTTCGCAGGCGGCTTCTGCGCGGCCTGGTACTACACGGCCGCTTTGTTCCAGGGCGTCGCTTGGCAAAGCAGCCTGATCGCCTATCTCCTGTTTGCCCTGTGGCTCGGCTTCGTCGGCTCGCTGACGCTGCTGTTCAGTGCCCTGCTGCGCAGCGGAGCGGCTGCCGCCGCATGCGCGCTCGGCATTGCCGCGGTGCTCGCCGTCACCGCTTCGGTCTTCCCGAAGGCGCTCGCGGCAAGCCCCGGCATGCTGCCGAAAGCAGCCTCGGCGCAGTTCATGGATGCTGCGAGCGCGAGCCATCCTTGGCTCGCGGCCGCGGCGGCGCTGCTTGTCATGGCAGCGGTGCTGGCGATCGCCGCTTGGGCTGTGCGCCGGCGGCCGACGCTTGAGGCGTAGCGGCCGAGCCGCACGTCATACCATCGGCGAACGCTGGTCTCCTTACCTGCCGTCCTATTGGACTTCCCTACTTATTTTTAGTAGGATAGAGTCATAGAGTATGGTAATGGGTGACAGGAGTGTGATCTAGTGTATAAACTGAGTGAGCGGATCATCATTGTTGCGGACTTGTTTGAACAGAACCTCCCTGTCGGGGAGTATGGTTATATAATCGCGTACGACCGCAATGCGGATAACGCCTTCGATTACGTGATTCGGGTGCCGAAGGCCAACCGCAATTTCTACGTGCCCGCCAGCGATATCGAGCTGGAGGAAGCGCTCATGAAGCAGGAGGCCGACCGGCTGGAGCGGGAAGCGCTGATCGATTTCGCGCTTGCGACCCATAACGAGGAGCTGTTCCGCCGCATCATGAACGGAGGCGCTGAGCCTCAGGAAGAAGAGAATGAAGGCGAGCCGCAGACGCGGGAAGAGTTTCTTCGCCAGGTGCGACTGAAGGCTTGGATCTAATGCCGTTCGAACGAAAAATAAGCCTCCCTCTCCGTGTCTGCCGCGGGTAGAGGGAGGCTTTGTCGTCTTGCCTCAATTCACATTATGCATTCGTTTCAGTTGTAGAAGTCCCCGAATCAGAGTCTGTTTTGGTCTCCGTTTCTTGCTTCACGCCGTTGCGGTCGATCTTGACGACGTGGAACTTCTTCTTGCCGACGGCTTTGTCGAACATTTTGCCGTTCACGATCCGCTCCGCCTGCTGGCCCGCATCCGCGATGGCCTTATCGGCTTCGGCCTGCGTGAGCTTGCCCGCTTTCACAGCCTCGTTCAAGTTGTCCACGATCGCCTGCTTCTGCGCATCGATCAGCTTCTGCACGTCAACGCCTTTCTCTTTCGCCAGATCTGCCAGCGATTTGCCTTCGCCGAGCGCTTTCTTCAGATCTTCAAGGCTAAGCCCAAGCAGCTTGGCGGCTGCGTTGAAATCCGCTTTCTCAATAAACATCCCTTTCTCGACCATCATCCCGAAGCCCTTGCCTTCGAGGGTGCCGATCGGCGAATCGACCGATTTATCGAGGCTGTCCGTGAACGCCTGTTTCTCCTCCGCCTGCTGCTTCTCGAACGCGGCCGTCATCGCTTTCTTCAGCTCATCGCGCGATACGCCCTGCTCCTCCGCAATTTGGGCAAGCGTTTTGCCCGAAGCGATCTTCTCCTTCATCGCCGCTGCGTCAAGCTTCAGCAGATCCAGCACCTCTTGGCTGAAGAAATCGACGAAACGGCCCCTTTCGCCGGCAATCATGACTCGCTTCACTTCGTCTTTGCCGATTTGTTTATCAACGATGACTTTGTCTCCATCCGTGTTCGCCGAAGACGAAGATGTCGTTGCGGCGTAAGCGCTGAGCGGAATCATAACCGCGATGGCGGCTGTCAGACCGATGGCTTTCAATGTTTTGTTCATATAGATTCCTCCTAAATTTGGTTTTGGTGGGCTTGGCTGCATTTACCAGTATGGGCATCAATCCTTAATAATAGCTTAATGAAGCGTAAAAGCTTCCTTAGTCCAAAATGAATTTTTTCTTCATAAATAGTAGTTGTCGGAGCCGTATTGGAAGCGTTATTCTATAGAAATATCATCCATTTTTTGCACAGGTTTGGATAGGGGGAGGGGACCCGATTGTCGGCTTACTACTACTTTTTTAAAATGAGAATATTAACGACGCTTGCCTACCGCTTCGAAGTATTTACGGCGGTTGCCTCCAACGCCGTTATGCTGCTGGCGACCGTATTTCTATGGAAAGCGGCCTACCGGGGCATAGGCTCCGTTCAGGAAGTTAGCCAGCATCAAATGATCGTTTATGCGATCCTATCCGTCGTGATGGGCGCGGTCTTGTCGGTGAATGTACAGGACGACATGTACTACCGGGTGCGGGAAGGCCATATTGCTACGGATTTCATCAAGCCTGTCCAGCTGCTGGGCATGTTTCTGGCCGAGGATCTCGGCACGACGGTCAGTGCGCTCGTCAATCGGGCGGTTCCGCTGATCCTGTTAGCCTCGATTTTGTTTACGCCTCCGCTTCCGGTGAGCCTTACCGCCTTTCTGCTCTTCGTGCCCAGTCTGATGCTCAGCTTTTTGCTGCTTTGGCTGATGGGCGCGATTGTCGGCATGATTTCATTCTGGGTGCTGGAGCTGGGCAATCTGGGTATCGTCAAAGACGCCATCGTGCGCATTTTGTCCGGCAGCCTGATTCCGATCTGGTTCTTTCCCGATTGGATGGGCACGGTATCGGCCTATCTTCCGTTTCAGTACATGTATCAAACCCCGCTTTCCATCTACATCGGCAAAATCACCCATTCGCAAGCCGGGACCGCGCTGGCCATTCAAGCCGCATGGATCGCCGTGCTTGCCTTTATCGCATACGCAGTGTGGCAGCGAGCCAAGCGCGTAACGCTCATTCAAGGAGGTTAACCCTTCATGGTAACCGCGATCCGCTATCATGTTTCCGTTGCCTATTTCTTCGCCAAATTGGCCGTGCAGCGCCAGCTGGAATATCCGCTTTTCTTGGTCAGCTGGTTTCTTATGATTCCGCTGCAGTACATAAGCGGCGTATGGGTGCTCAAGCTGATGGTCGAGCAATTCCAAGCGCTGGCCGGATGGACGTTTCCCCAGCTTGCTTTCCTGTACGGGCTAGGCTTGCTCAGCCATGGCTTGTCCGTTATTTTCTTTATCCAAACGTGGCATATCGATAACATGGTCATCCGCGGCGACTTCGACCGGATGCTGCTCCGCCCGATGAACGTGTTTTTTCAATTTGTCGTCAACTACGTGAACTTCATCGGAATTATCGATCTCATACCGGGCTTCCTCATTTTCTTCTACGGCTGTGCTCAGGTCGGCTTTGAGTGGACGCTTGTCAATGTGTTGAAGCTCGCGGCGGTCGTGATCGGCGGAATGTTTATCCGTGCTTCCATCTGTACCATCATGGGGTCGGCGGCCTTTTGGACGAAGCGCAGCGGTTCATTGATTTCCCTGACCCTGGCCACGATGGAACGGACGACGATGTATCCGCTCTCCGTCTATCCGAAGGTGATTCAGCTGGCCCTTACGTTCATCCTGCCGATCGGGTTCATCAGCTTCTATCCCGCAACGGATTTCATCGGTCAAGAGGACGGGTTTACGCTCCCTGTCGGTTTGGCCATTTGGACGCCGATCGTCGGCATTGTCACGTTTGCGGTATCCCATTTCATTTTCCAAAGCGGATTGAAACGATATGAAAGCGCCGGCTCCTAGCAGCCGCGCCATAGAGAGGAACGTGCCCATGATCGAGCTATCGAATGTCGTCAAGGAATATACCGTTATTAAGAAGAAGAGTGGTTTGAGCGGCTCCATCAAGAGCTTGTTCAAGCCGGAAAAAACGATCGTGCGCGGCGTAGACGGCATCAGTTTCCGGATCGAAAAGGGCGAAATGGTCGGGTATTTGGGTCCGAACGGAGCGGGCAAGTCGACCACGATCAAAATGCTGACAGGCATTTTGCACCCGACCTCGGGGACGGTGCGCATCGGCGGCATTTCGCCGCAAGAGAACCGCAAGTCCGTCGTCAAGCAGCTTGGCGTCGTCTTCGGCCAGCGGACGCAGCTGTACTGGGATTTGCGCCTGGGCGAATCGTTCGAGCTGCTCAAACGCATTTACCGCATCGACGAGGAAACCTACCAGTCCAATCTCGAGATGATGTACGAGGTGCTGGGCATTGATCAGCTGATCAACACGCCTGTTCGCCAGCTGTCACTCGGACAGCGGATGAAGGGCGACTTAGCGGCGGCGATGCTGCATTCGCCTTCGATTTTGTTTCTGGATGAGCCGACGATCGGCCTGGACGTCGAGGCCAAGCAGAATATCCGCAGCTTTATCCGGGAGATGAACGCGAAGCGCGGTACGACGATTATTTTGACGACGCATGATTTGGATGACGTCGAGCAGTTGTGCAAGCGGCTGATCGTCATCAACCACGGCAAGGTGGTAGAAGACGGGCCGCTTTCGGAGCTCATTTTGCGCATGGCGCCGTACAGGCTGTTAGTGCTTGACCTTAGCGAAATGCCGGACCCTCAGACTCTGCATCACCATGGCGCGGAATTGATCAAGCAGGAAGGCCTGAAGCTTACGTATCGGTTCCACAAGAGCGACATTTCGGCCTCCGAGCTGATCAGCGGATTGTCCGCCAAGCTGTCCGTCGTCGATCTCGGCGTCAAGGAGCCCGACATCGAGGATATGATTCGGGAAATGTACCGCAGTTCTTCCACCGCTTGACGAGCATTCTCATTGAGTTTAATCGCGGCCTTACGTTATAATAGGTAGAATGTGTGCAAAAAGGTTGGAAAGGACGGGACCATTAACGATGAGCATCACGATCAAAGATGTTGAGCATGTGGCCAATTTGGCCCGGCTGGAGCTTTCCGAGCAAGAGAAGGAGCAGTTTACGAGCCAATTGAACGCAATTCTTAAATATGCGGAAAAGCTGGACGAGCTTCAGACGGACGGAGTGGAGCCGACCAGCCATGTGCTGCCGGTTCATAATGTCACGCGGGAAGATGTTGTCCGCGAGTCGGTAACGAACGAGACCGCACTGCGAAACGCGCCGGATGAAGAAGACGGCCAGTTCAAAGTGCCGGCTGTTCTTGAATAGGTAGAGAAGGGTTTATCACGAAGGGAGGAAAGGCTGTTGGCACTCTTTGATTTACGCCTGCAGGAAGTACATAACCAATTAAAGAAGAAAGAGCTGTCGGTAGGCGACCTGGTGGACGCGTCCTATTCGCGCATTGCCGCTACCGATGCATCGATACAAGCGTTTTTGACGCTGAATGAAGAGGGCGCACGCGCCGCGGCGGCTGAGTTTGACGGCGCATTGACGGCGGGAGGCGAGCTGGGGCTGCTCTTCGGCCTGCCGGCCGGCATTAAAGATAACATTGTGACGGAAGGCTTGCTCACTACTTGCGCGAGCCAATTTCTGCGCAATTATGATCCGATCTATAGCGCAACGGTCGTGAAGAAGCTGAAATCGGCCCAGACGGTGACGATCGGCAAGCTCAACATGGACGAGTTCGCCATGGGCGGTTCCAACGAGAACTCGAGCTTCTACCCGACGCGCAATCCATGGAACACGGACTATGTGCCAGGCGGTTCGAGCGGCGGCTCCGCAGCCTCGGTTGCGGCCGGACAAGTGTATTTCTCGCTCGGTTCCGACACTGGCGGCTCGATCCGCCAGCCTGCCGCATACTGCGGCATTGTCGGCTTGAAGCCGACCTACGGCCTGGTTTCCCGTTACGGCCTCGTCGCGTTCGCATCGTCGCTTGACCAAATCGGTCCGCTGACGAAGAACGTGGAAGATTCCGCTTACGTGCTGCAAGCGATTGCCGGCTATGACGCGAACGATTCGACCTCGGCTAACGTCGATATTCCGGACTACGTCAGCGCGCTGACCGGCGATGTCAAAGGGCTTCGCATCGGCGTGCCGAAGGAATACCTCGGCCAAGGCATCGATCCGAAGGTGAAGGAAGCGGTGATTGCCGCATTGAAGCAGTTCGAGAGCCTCGGCGCGACATGGGAGGAAGTGTCTTTGCCGCATACGGAATACGCGGTAGCGACTTACTATCTGCTTGCTTCGTCCGAAGCGTCGTCGAACCTGGCGCGCTTTGACGGCGTCCGTTACGGCGTCCGCGCGGAGAACCCGGACAACCTGCTCGAGCTGTACCGCAAATCGCGCAGCCAGGGCTTCGGCTCGGAAGTCAAGCGCCGCATCATGCTCGGCACTTATGCGCTCAGCTCCGGCTATTACGATGCTTATTATTTGAAGGCACAGAAAGTACGCACGCTGATCAAGCAGGATTTTGACAACGTCTTTAAAGATTTCGATCTGATTATCGGACCGACTGCGCCTACGCCTGCTTTCCGTATCGGCGAGCAAGTGGGCGACCCGCTCACGATGTACTTGAACGATATTTGCACCATTCCGGTCAGCCTTGCCGGCATCCCGGCAATCAGCGTGCCTTGCGGCTTCGCGGACGGGCTCCCGATCGGCCTGCAGATTATCGGCAAAGCGTTCGACGAACGCACGGTGCTTCGCGCCGCGCACGCGTTCGAGCAGCATACTGAGCATCATAAACAGCGTCCGCAGCTGTAAGCGGATGTCTACGAAGCAGGAGGGCTAAACGATGTTTGAACCGAACACTTACGAAACGGTCGTCGGGTTGGAAGTGCACGTAGAGCTCCACACGAAGAGCAAAATCTTCTGCGGCTGTTCTACTTCCTTCGGCGCCCCGCCGAATACCCATACATGCCCGGTCTGTCTCGGGCACCCCGGCGTATTGCCGGTACTCAACCGCCAGGCATTGGAATTCGCAATGAAGGCCGCTATGGCATTAAACTGCCAAATTGCCGACATCAGCAAGTTCGACCGCAAAAACTATTTCTATCCGGACTCTCCGAAGGCCTACCAAATTTCCCAGTATGACAAGCCGATCGGCGAGCATGGCTGGATCGATATCGAGGTAGACGGCAAGACGAAGCGCATTGGCATCACGCGCCTCCATCTGGAGGAAGACGCCGGCAAGCTGACGCACGTCGAAGGCGGCTTCGGCTCGCTCGTTGACTTTAACCGCGTCGGCACGCCGCTCGTGGAGATCGTTTCCGAGCCGGACATTCGCACGCCGGAGGAAGCCAAAGCGTACCTTGAGAAGCTGAAAGCGATCATGCTTTACTGCGAAGTGTCCGACGTCAAGATGGAAGAAGGCTCGCTTCGCTGCGACGCGAACATCAGCCTTCGTCCATACGGGCAGGCTCAGTTCGGCACGCGCGCAGAGCTCAAGAACATGAACTCCTTCCGCGGCGTTCAGCGCGGCTTGGAGTATGAGCAGATGCGCCAAGCGGACATTCTCGACAGCGGCGGCAAGGTCGTGCAGGAAACGCGCCGCTGGGACGAAACGCAAGGCAAAACGTTCACGATGCGCAGCAAGGAAGAGGCGCATGACTACCGGTACTTCCCGGATCCGGATCTCGTGCAAATCCATATCGACGATGAGTGGAAGTCCCGCGTTCGCGCTTCGATTCCGGAGCTGCCGGATGCGCGCCAAGCCCGTTATGCGTCCGAATATGGCCTGCCTTCCTATGATGCGGGCGTCATTACCTCGTCCAAGAAGCTGGCGGATTTCTTCGAAGAGAGCCTTCAGTACACGAAGGACGCCAAAGCGGTGTCCAATTGGATCATGGGCGATCTGCTCGGCTATTTGAATGCAGGCGGCTTGGAGCTGGAAGATATCAAGCTGACCGGCCAAGGGCTGGGCGAGATGATCGGCCTAATGGAGAAGGGCACGATCAGCAGTAAAATCGCCAAGACCGTCTTTAAGGAAATGCTGGAGACAGGCAAGCGTCCGCAGCAAATCGTAGAGGAGCAAGGTCTGGTTCAAATCAGCGATGAAGGCGCGATCGCAGAGGTTGTCGACCGCATCGTAAGCAATAACCCGCAGTCCGTTGAAGACTTTAAGGCGGGCAAGGAGAAGGCGATCGGCTTCTTGGTCGGTCAAGTCATGAAAGAGACGAAGGGCAAGGCGAATCCGGCGCTCGTCAACAAGCTTCTGCTTGCGCGCTTGAATCAATAATAGATGAAGAGGCATGTCCGTCGTCGCTCGGACATGCCTCTTTTGTGCTTGTAAAGTGTGATACAATATTTATATTTGTTCCATCAACTTATCTGTCAGGAGGTGTCATTCATCCCATGCGCGAACAATCCAGATCTATATGGCTCGCCTCGATCATCGCCTTTCTCATTCCAGGCGGCGGACATCTTGCGCTGGGAAGGCATCTGACCGGCATGCTTCTGCTGATCGGCACGTTGACGGACATTGCCGCCATGATCCGCTTTGCGGATGAAAGCGGCGGGAAATATGCGCTGCTCATCATCTTCCTCGGATTGGCATTGCCCGTCTTTTGGTTTTACAGCGTATTCGATACGCTTCAGCAGGCAGCCAAGCTGCGGGCAACCGCGGCAGAGCCGGCAAGCGAGGATCCGACGCGACTTGGAATCGGGACCGTTTTGCAAGGAGCTGCCGTCATCGTACTTGCTTTTCTGCTGCTGATATTTGTACAGGCGCCTGTCGTCTTTCAATCGATTGTAGATACGATCGGCACATATGGTCCTGGTATTGGCTTCATTGCACTTGGGCTCGCTATTGCCTTAAGGAGGATGAGGTTGAAACCGGGAAGATTTACGGCTGCGGCAGTGATCGCAGCGGTCGGCGCCATGCTGTTCTGGGATCAAATTCAAGGCCGTAACGATATCGGGCTCCTCAGCCGGTGGTGGCCGGCTGCATTTGTATTGCTTGGCGTCGAGGTCGTTGTATTGAATCTGGTTTACCGTACTTCTCCTAAACGCCGGTCGTTCGATATCGGCGGTACATTTCTGGCGGCCATTATTGCGGTTACCGCCTTTGCCGTCACTCAGTACGCATCGATGCCGTTTCGCTGGCTCGATGAATTCAAGGTTAACTTGACCGGAACGAGCGCATATGGTGAAGAGAAGGGATTTCGTTATGAGAAGGAAGCGATTCACTCCCCATTGACGCCGGAAACGGCAAAGATCGATATCGTGAATCCGAACGGTAAAATAACCGTGAAGAAAGGGAACGTCGGCGAGCTGACGATCGAATCCGTCATGTGGGTCGATTCGGACGAGCAGGCAGAAGCGGATGAAACGGCGGCCAAGTCGGAAATCGCCGTCAGCGGCAAGGATGAGCTGAAAATCGAAGTAAAAGGCCATCCCTACGGTGCTAACGGAGATCGTGTACCGCGTATGAATATAGTAGTAACCTTACCTGAAGCTTCGGCATTCGGGCAGAATCTGCCCAGCTCCGATCCATCGGTCGACATACCGGACACATCGGTGCCGAGTAATGAAGCAGGCGTCCAGGAGGCACCGGGCAACTCGAATCAAAACGCCGCACCTCCGGTACAACCCGAAATCCACGTCCAGATCGTGAACGGCACCGTAGATGTGGCGGGGCTCTACTTGCCCGGCGGGCTAAGCGTCAAAGCTACCACCGGCCCGATTACGCTGCGCGAACTGGCAGGGCCGGTCAAGGCGGAGACGAAGAATGGCAATATCGAGGTAACCAAGCTGAACGGAGATGCACAGTTTAAAACCTATAACGGCGATATTAAAGCAGGCTACGTGTCGGGCGCGATTCAAGCCTCGACGCTTAGCGGCACCATCGATTTGCAGCAAATCAGGGGCGATATCGAGACGGATACGAAGAACGGCGAAATCGTGCTGAAGGAAGCAACAGGTACTATAAAGGCGGATACGCTAAACGGCGATATCCGGATTGCCAGCTCGCAGGTCGGCGGCGACTGGGACATCGACAGCTCCATAGGCGAAATTATGTTGTCGGTTCCACTTTACGGCAACTATTCCGTTAACGGTTCCGTGACTTTCGGCCAGGTTTCGACCGACTTGCCGCTCACGATCAGCGATAAAACGATTCGCGGAAGCATCGGATCGGGAAGCTACAGAATCAATATCGACGCGAACAGCAGCATCGAGGTAAATGGTTACAAATGATAAAATGATTCCCGCTTTCATTGACAAAACGAAAACGATGCACGTACAATGATTCTAAACCAAAGCAGAAAGGACGTGTTGGGCATGGGTACGACCGTAGAACAAGCGCTTGAACAATTAAAAAGTACCGGCGTACGAATGACCCCGCAGCGTCATGCAATCTTAAGCTTTCTCATGCATTCCATGACCCATCCGACTGCTGACGAAATTTATAAATCACTTTCGCCTTCGTTCCCAAGCATGAGCGTGGCGACCATTTATAATAATCTCCGGCTGTTCGTCGAAGCGGGATTGATCCGCGAATTGACCTACGGCGATGATTCAAGCAGATTCGATGCCGACCTATCGGAGCATTATCATGCCATTTGCCGCTCATGCGGTACGATTGTCGATTTCGACTATCCGCCTTTAACCGATGTGGAAGCAGCCGCTTCCAAAGAAACCGGCTTTAAGGTAGAAGGGCATCGTATGGAGATCTATGGGTATTGCGCAGATTGCTCCGCGCGGCATACGAATTAAGACGTAAACGAATGAATTGGAAAATCAAATGAACGCGCAGGGGTAGAGGAAAAGCTCACCAGCATGCGCGTTTTTTATTTTGAAGGACGACAGCTTGAGCATGGACTAGCTTACTTTGGAGAGGAGCGTTTTAAAAGGTGGAAACGGTAAGATTTCGGCCTAGACGGCAAAGCGGCGGCTGGCTGAAATGGGTTGTGCTGGCAAGCGGGCTGCTTGCTGCGGCGGCGGGGATGTGGCTGGGGTGGCAACGATTGGCCCCTAATCATACAGAGGTAAAACCAAGTTACGGTGCAGAGCACCCGATTCTATTTCACGGCAAAGTAGCTGAACACAGCGCAGTAATCGAGCAGGACGTCATTAGCTTGCCCATTAGCTTCATCCATGATCAGTTAGGGCTTAAGGAAGAAGTGTATGTGGAGGAGAAAACAGGCAACATCGTGCTGACCAATGCGAACAAGGTGCTGCGAATGAAGACGAACGCTTTGACGGCGACTATTAATAAAAAACCGTATCCTCTGCGCATCGCGGCAAAGGTGAAGGACAACATAGCCTATTTGCCGATTACCCCGCTTGAGGAGTTGTACGGCCTCCATGCCGAGTATAATGCCGAGAATGACATCGTCACGATCATGCGCGCAGGGGATGCCGTGCAGCGGGGGATCGCGGAAGACGGAGATACCGTTGTCCGGCGCGGACCTAGCATCAAGGAACCGATCGTCAAGCGCCTTGCAGGCAGTGATCCCGTTCGAATCTGGGGTGAGAAGGAAGGCTGGTTTACGGTTCAGAGCACCGATGGAGTTATGGGCTATGCGCAGAAGCGCGACATTCAACTGACCGAGACGGAGCAAATTCAACCGTACAAGGAGCCGGCACCCTTCACGGCTTGGAAAGTGATCGGCAGTAAGATCAACCTAACGTGGGACGCGGTATACGACAACGCAATAGATACAAATCAGATTAGCGAAATGCCGGGCGTAAACGTCGTTTCGCCAACCTGGTTTACGCTTATGGATGGCAAAGGCAACATTAGCAGCAAAGCGGATATGCACTACGTTCAATGGGCGCATAACAGAGGAATGCAGGTGTGGGCGCTGTTTAGCAACGGGTTTGACCCGGAAAGGACAACGGCTGCGCTGGCAAGTGCCAATACCCGCCTGCAAATCATCCGCCAGTTGGCTGCATTTGCCGAGATCTATAAGCTTCAAGGAATTAACCTTGATTTCGAAAACGTCAATACGGCGGACAAAGCCAATCTCGTCCAATTCGTACGGGAGCTGACGCCGATTATGCATGAGCAGAACGTAGTGGTGTCCATCGACGTAACGCCTAAATCGAACAGCGAGTTGTGGTCGCTGTTCTTGGACCGCTCAGCGCTCGGCAAAGCCGTCGATTACATGATGATTATGGCATACGATGAGCACTGGGCCTCCAGTCCGGAATCTGGTTCCGTAGCTTCCCTCCCATGGACGGAGCAGTCGGTTGCCCGCATTCTGGAGGAGGATGGCGTTCCGGCCAATAAGGTCGTACTGGGCATGCCGCTTTATGCGCGGCTGTGGACGGAGAAGAAGGACGCTGACGGGAAGGTAAAAGTCACCTCGAAAGCGCTGGGCATGGAAGCGGTGGAGGCTATTATTAAAGAACGCAAGCTGAAGCCTGTTTTAGAGGCGGAGTCGGGCCAGCAGTACGTTGAATATGAGGCTGACGGAGCCTTGCAGCGCATTTGGCTCGAAAACGACCATTCCATTAAGGCTCGCATTGCGCTTGTGAAGAAATACGGTTTAGCAGGCGTGGCGACGTGGCAGCGCCAGTTCCAAACCGACGATATTTGGGGTATCATTCATCAATCATTATCTAAGCTTCCATAATAAAAAAACGCCTTTCGCCCGGTAGTCAACCGGCCGAAAGGCGTTTTTTTTTTATCGATTAGGATTGAGGCTGCGTCCTTTTTACCTCTTCAATCTCTTCTTTATCCTCGTCATCCAGGTCGGTCGCTTGAGCAGGGTCCAGCGTCAATTTCGTCTTGCAGTACATACAGCGGTCCGTTTTGCCGAGCATTTTCGTATGTCTGCCGCATTCGGGGCAGTTCAGGATAATGGCGCTGGTCGACAGCATGCCGGCCCAGAAATAGATACCTACGCTGGCCAGCATTGCGATCATGCCGATGACCATGAAGATGGCCGCGAACACTTTCCCGGCTTGTCCCCAGAAAACAATGCCCGCAGTGCCCAGTATCATAAGACCCATGCCAAATAGCGTGAACAAAAGGCCCCATAGCCTAAATTCATTGATTTTGCTTGATTTTCCGAACATATCACAAGTCCTTTCTGACAGTTCCGTACGGTTTTCTAAGACCTTAGGCAGGAAAACATGCGTACATTGTCGAACTAAGAAATTAAACAACTGCGAAATCATTATAGCTTAAAGAAGAGAACGAAGCTATATGGGGGATCAACGTGGAACATATAAAAACACATTTCAAAACCATATTTGAACATAATGAGGCAGTGATCAGCCTGGCGGCTATCGAGAATCCGGTTCCATATAATCCGATGATCGACGGTCTTGATCTTCTGGTGCTGGTCATCTCTAAAGAAATCGAACCGGTCCGGGGGACGGAGCATGTCCAGATCGGCGGCGATCGGATTCAGATTAGATCGGTAACGCCGGCCATGCTGGAGCAGTGGACGACAGGCTGCGAAAACCGGAGCATCATACAATGGCTCGTTCGGGGGGAAATCCTGTTGGACCGAGACAATTATTTGCTTAACTTAAGGGAAAGCTTGCTCGCCTTCCCATCACCCATGCGCGGGCAGAAGCAGCTGGTGGAGTTCTCTCATTTTATCCGCAGCTACCAGCAGGCCAAGCAGGACTTGCAGGACAACAACCTGCTGGATGCTTACTCCAACGTGCTGACAGCTCTCCATCATTGGGCGCATATCGCGTTTATAGAAGAAGGCGTACATCCGGAATTAACCGTATGGAGGCAGATGAGAAGGTTCAACCCGGGCATCTATAAGCTGTACGAGGAGCTGACCTCTTCGCCGGAATCGCTGGAGAAACGTGTACAGCTGGTACTGCTTGCTTGCGAGTTCTCCGTGATGAACAAGATGAAATCCTCTTGCGGTCTGCTCTTCTCGATCTTGGAAAGCCGCGAGGAGCCTTGGAGCGTGATGGAGCTGCAAAACCATCCTTGTCTCATGGACCTGCACATGGATTTGTCGCTGCTGCTTCAAAAACTGGTTAAGCGCGGTTATATTCGTGAGGTTGCCTACATGACGCTTTTAGGCGATGCAGAAGCGATCGAGCTGCGTTATCATTACGTTTCTTAGCGGAAAATCACGGCCTCGTCAGGGCCGTGATTTTTTTTATAAATTAATGCTTGACGTATCCTTAGGGCATGTGATAAATTCTTTATTACCGCCTCCGGGAAAAGAATGAAACAGCGAAAGCGGGCAAGCAAGTAAGAAAAAAAGTTTTAAAAAAATGCTTGCAATCGAACGACCGGATGTGATATATTAATCAAGTCGCCGCTGAGACAACGGCGAGCGAAACAACTGAAGTAATGAAGCATTTGTTCCTTGAAAACTGAACAATGAGCGACCTGTCAAAAGGTTTTAAAATGAAGCAAGTCAGCGATGAGCTAACAAGCCATCCCTGAAAATGGACGAGTTTTCTCGGCTACTTTTATGGAGAGTTTGATCCTGGCTCAGGACGAACGCTGGCGGCGTGCCTAATACATGCAAGTCGAGCGGATCTTCCCTTCGGGGAAGGTTAGCGGCGGACGGGTGAGTAACACGTAGGCAACCT
>NZ_QLUW01000007.1 GCF_003268025.1 Paenibacillus montanisoli
CCCCCCTCAAGATGAGATTTCCCAATTAGTAAGACCCCTGGAAGACGACCAGGTTGATAGGTTCGAGGTGGAAGCGCAGCAATGTGTGGAGCTGACGAATACTAATCGGTCGAGGGCTTATCCTAAATACTTCGAATAAGCAGCTAAAGCAAGAAACCTTCGCAAAGGTTCGTATCCAGTTTTCAGGGCGCAAGCCTTGCAGCTTCAATAAGGATGATCAACCAATCATCCGCCGAACACGTTTGGTGGCGATGGCGGAGGGGAACCACGCGTACCCATCCCGAACACGACCGTTAAGCCCTTCAGCGCCGATGGTACTTGGACCGCAGGGTCCTGGGAGAGTAGGACGTTGCCAAGCACGAATGACCGACCATATCCGATATGGTCGGTTTTTTGTTGTTGTCTTTTTTTCCATTGCTGGATATATCTCCTACACAATTGCATAGAACGGCAGGTACATACTACTGGTAACGCAGTCATTCAACTTGCCGGGGGTGCATACTGACAATGGTGATGAAGCGTATGAAATTGACATGGGTGCTAATGACCGGGCTGTTTGTTTGCGCAGGATGCAATACAACCGATCGGCAGGATGAGATTCAGCTGCCTCCTTTAACTCAACATATCAAGGAGCAAAACCTTAGCGAATCTCCCGGTCAGTTTCAACTGAAGCTGAAGCATGACGAAAAATTACTCCATTCACGCGACCAACTAAGCAGGCCTCTTCGCATGTCCAGAGGTGTTGGCAAGGTGCTCGGAAATGCCGTTCATCGGAAAATCACGATGCCAAGCGAGCCGGTAAGAGGGATCTACGTATCCGGATGGGTTGCGGGAAGCAAGCGGCGGCTTCAAACACTTATCGACCTAGTCGATCGGACCGATCTTAATGCGATGGTGATTGATGTGAAGAACGATTACGGGCAGCTTACCTATCGCTCGGAGCTGCCTGCCGTTCATGCGATAGAAGCAGACGCTCACGCGACCATTTCCGATATTAAGGGACTTATTCAGAAGCTGAAGGCTAAAAACATTTATGTGATCGGCAGAGTGGTTGCGTTCAAGGATCCGCTTTATGCGATGAAATACCCGAACATGGCGCTGCAGAAGCAAAGCGGCGGCGTGTGGCATGATGGGCAAGGGAAAGCATGGCTCGATCCATATCAGAAGCAGGTTCGTTTATATAATGCGGCGATAGCGAGGGAAGCGGCTGAAATCGGTTTTGATGAAATTCAGTTTGACTATGTGCGTTTTCCCGATAACGGTGCTAAGGTTGACAGTGAAGTGGCTTATAGCGAGCAGGATGGAAGGTCGAAATCGGACATCATTTCGTTGTTTCTGCGCGAGGCAAGGGCAGGCATTCATGAGGCGGGCGCCAGAGTGTCTGCGGATGTGTTTGGACTTGTTACCTCCTCGACCAACGATATGGGGATCGGCCAGTCATGGCGGGCGGTGTCGGGATCGGTTGACGTTATTTCGCCGATGACCTACCCCTCCCACTATTCGACAGGCATGTACGGTGTGAAAGAGCCGGATCTTAATCCTTACCAAATCATTCGACAAGCGATGCAAGATGCCAAACGGCGTAATGCCATTATGGAAAGCAGCGGCAGCCAAAGCACGGCTTCGATCCGGCCTTGGCTGCAGAGTTTTACGGCTAGATGGGTGCATCCGCATCAACAGTATGGAGCCGAACAAGTAAACAAGCAGATCCAGGCTGCGCGTGAACAGGGGATAAAGGAGTTCTTGCTTTGGAGCTCTAATTGCAAGTACGATTATCGTTCGTAATATGGACAAAATCATCCTGCTGCAGTTACCTTGACAGCCCCTAACCCCTCTGCTAATATTGCAATAATATCCGCGGGCTTGGCCGTTATAACGGATTTTTTGTGCCCGTTTGTGTGAACGTATTATGCCTTGAGGAGGAACAAGTCTGTGTGGGAAAATAAATTCGCCAAAGAAGGTCTGACCTTCGATGACGTACTGCTGGTGCCGCGTAAATCGGAAGTATTGCCAAGGGAAGTTGATGTTTCTGTCACGCTGAGCCCCAACGTGAAGCTCAACATTCCGCTGATGAGTGCGGGAATGGACACGGTGACAGAGTCTAAGCTGGCAATCTCGATGGCGCGCGAGGGCGGCATCGGTATTATCCATAAAAATATGTCCATTGCGCAGCAAGCGGAAGAAGTGGACCGCGTAAAGCGCTCGGAGAGCGGCGTTATTACGAATCCCTTCTCGCTGACGGCTGACCATCATGTATATGATGCCGAAGAGCTGATGGGTAAGTATCGTATTTCCGGTGTACCTGTCGTGGATCAGGACAAGAAGCTGGTCGGTATTATTACGAACCGCGATCTTCGTTTCATCCATAACTACTCCATGAAGATCAGCGAAGTCATGACAAAGGAAAACCTCGTTACCGCTCCGGTCGGTACAACGCTGCAGCAGGCCGAGGTTGTTCTGCAGAAGCACAAAATCGAGAAGCTGCCTTTGGTCGATGAAACAAACACGCTCAAAGGGCTTATAACGATTAAAGATATCGAGAAAGCGATCCAATTCCCGAATGCGGCGAAAGACCAACAAGGCCGTTTGCTGTGCGGCGCTGCTGTCGGCATAGCGAAGGATACGCCTGAACGCGCGGAAGCGCTTGTCAATGCAGGGGTTGACGTACTCGTTATCGACACGGCTCATGGCCATCAGAAGAACGTAATCGAAATGGTCCGCCTGCTTCGCAGCAAATACCCGGATCTTACGATTGTAGCCGGCAATGTAGCGACTGGCGAAGGTACCCGCGATCTGATTCAAGCCGGCGCATCCGTCATCAAAGTAGGCATGGGCCCTGGCTCGATCTGTACAACCCGCGTCATTGCAGGTATCGGCGTACCGCAAATCACGGCGATTTATGACTGTGCAACGGTTGCGCGCGAATATAACGTACCGATAATCGCAGATGGCGGCATTAAGTACTCGGGTGATGTGACGAAGGCAATCGCGGCCGGTGCAAGCGTGATTATGATCGGCAGCTTGTTTGCCGGCACGGAAGAAAGCCCGGGCGAGTCGGAAATTTATCAAGGCCGCCGCTTCAAAGTATACCGCGGCATGGGCTCGATCGGCGCAATGAAGGAAGGCAGCAAGGACCGTTACTTCCAGGAGAACGAGAACAAGCTCGTACCGGAAGGCATTGAGGGCCGCGTCGCTTATAAAGGGCCGCTCGCGGATACGGTTCATCAGCTGATCGGCGGACTTCGCTCCGGCATGGGCTACTGCGGTGCGCAGGACATCGAAACGCTGAAGAATGACACGCAATTCGTGCGGATCACAAACGCGGGCTTGCGCGAAAGCCATCCGCATGACGTTCAAATTACGAAAGAAGCACCGAACTACTCGCTGTAGTCTAGCGGCACAGTTTTTTTCTACGAGATTAATGAACTAGGACTATAGGCAGGAAGATGGTGGGAAACACCGTTTTCCTGTCTTTCTTTTTTGAATCGGCTAGCTTTGTGTTACAATACTAGAGAGAATTGAATGATAGAAGAGGAGAGAAGACGTTGAAACCGAAAAAGGGATGGGTACGTTTTGTACCGACCGTTTGCGCGACTGTAATCGCGATGATGCTCACTGTTAATTTAGGTTCCCAAGCTGCTCAAGCTGCGGAGGCTGCACCGAACCCGCTAGGGGTCGAGGCACGCGCTGCCGTTCTCATAGATGCGGATAGCGGCCAAGTTTTGTACGCTCTAGATGCGGATACCGCTTACCCGCCGGCGAGCATGACGAAGCTGATGACGGAATATCTCGTGCTCGAGGAAATTACGGCCGGGCGTTTGAAGCTGACGGATATGGTAACGACTTCGAAGGAAGCGGCGGATATTCCTCCAGACGGCTCCGCTATTTATTTGGCCGAAGGGGACAAGCATACGGTCAAGGACTTATATATGGCAATGGCCGTGCAATCTGCTAATGATGCAACCATCGCGTTGGCAGGTCATATCGGCGGTACGGAGCAGGGCTTCGTCGATAAGATGAACGAGACCGCGAAAGCGCTAGGCCTTAAGTCGGCTCACTTTACAAGCGCGACAGGGCTAGCTGAAACAACGGTTATTTCCGCGAACGATCTCGCTAAATTCGCGGCAATTTTGATCAAGAAGCACCCTGAGTTTCTGGAATTCTCAAGCACGCCAAGCTACCGGTTCCGCGAACGTGACGAGACAGAGATGATCAACCTGAACTGGATGCTGGAGTCGAACAAAAACGTCCCATCATTCAAGCAGTATGCGTATCCGGGCGTGGACGGGATGAAAACCGGCTATATCGGCGCAGCTGGTTATTGCTTTACGGGAACGGCTAAACGCGGCGATATGCGTTTGATCTCTGTCGTTATGAACACGAAATCGAAAGGCGCACGGTTTATCCAGACCGCGAAGCTGTTCAATTACGGTTTTGATAATTTTGAGAAAAAGACGATTGTTGCACCGAAATCGGTTGTAGAAACGGCAAAGACGGTCAAAATAAAGAAGGGTGTTTCCAAGGAAGTGCCGATCATGACGGCATCCGATGTAACCTTCCTCGTGAAAAAAGGCGCAACGCCGACCGTTGAGCTGAAAAATGTTTCGGTGAAATCGGAAGACGAGCTTGTCGCACCGATCGCGAGCGGCCAAGAGGTCGGAACGGCTACGTACGTGTACAAAGATCCGGACACCGGCCAATCGATCGAGAAAAGCGTTAAGCTGATCACCTCCGAGGAAGTAAAGAAAGGCAGCTGGTGGCGTTTGATGTTCCGCTCGCTGGGCGGCTTTATTTCGGGCTTGTTCAAAGGGATCGTCGATTTATTTTAGACAAGGAATAGGCGACCATTTTACTCTGAATTGATGGTTGTCGATTTTTCTACTATGCTGTAAAATTATTGGTTAGAGCTAGCTAGTCCGGAACGATTCACATTCACGGATGACAGTGCAAAAACTTTTGGGAGGATTCACGAACATGATGGAAACAGGAACTTCGCGCGTTAAACGCGGTATGGCTGAAATGCAAAAAGGCGGCGTTATTATGGACGTAATGAACGCCGAGCAAGCAAAAGTTGCTGAAGCGGCCGGCGCAACGGCTGTTATGGCCCTTGAGCGCGTACCTTCCGATATTCGTGCGGCAGGCGGCGTAGCCCGTATGGCTGACCCTACGATTTTGGAAGAAGTAATGAAGGTTGTATCGATCCCGGTTATGGCGAAAGCGCGTATCGGGCATTATGTGGAAGCTCGCGTTCTGGAAGCACTAGGTGCGGACTATATCGACGAGAGCGAAGTGCTTACGCCGGCTGACGAAGTGTTCCACATCAGCAAGCGTGAATTCACCGTTCCATTCGTGTGCGGCGCGAAAGACCTTGGCGAAGCGCTTCGCCGTATCCAAGAAGGCGCAGCCATGCTTCGTACGAAAGGCGAGCCTGGAACAGGCAACATCGTAGAAGCGGTTCGTCACATGCGTTTGATCACAGGTCAAATCCGTAAAGTACAAAACATGTCCAAGGACGAGCTATATCACGAAGCGAAAAACCTTGGCGTACCTTACGATCTGCTGCTTAACGTTCACGAAACAGGCAAGCTGCCTGTCGTTAACTTCGCAGCAGGCGGCGTAGCAACGCCTTCCGACGCAGCACTGATGATGCACTTGGGCGCTGACGGCGTATTCGTAGGCTCCGGTATCTTCAAATCCGAAAACCCGGAGAAGTTTGCACGTGCCATCGTTGAAGCAACGACGCACTACACGGATTATAAGCTGATCGCGGAGGTGTCCAAGAACCTGGGCACGCCGATGAAAGGCATTGAAATTTCGAAGCTGAGCGCTTCCGAGCGCATGCAGGATCGCGGCTTCTAATTTCGGAAAGAAGGCATGAACCGATGAAGATTGGAGTACTGGCGCTTCAGGGCGCCGTAGCGGAACATATACGAAGCATTGAAGCTGCCGGCGGCGAAGGCGTCGCCGTGAAGCGTACGGAACAGCTTCAGGAGTTGGACGGCCTGATCATTCCGGGCGGCGAGAGCACGACGATTGGCAAGCTGATGCGCAAGTACGGCTTTGTCGATGCGATTCGCGGGTTTTCGGCGCAGGGCAAGCCGATCTTCGGCACTTGCGCGGGACTGATCGTGCTGGCGGACCGTATCGAGGGCCAGGAGGATGCGCATCTGCAGCTAATGGACATGACGGTCGCCCGCAACGCGTTCGGCCGTCAGCGTGAGAGCTTCGAGACGGATCTGGACATCAAAGGAATCAATGAGCCGGTGCGTGCGGTCTTTATCCGCGCGCCACTCATTAAAGAAGTATCGCCGAGCGTGGACGTACTGTCTACGTATAACGGCGAAATCGTAACGGCCCGCCAAGGGCATCTGCTGGCCTCGTCGTATCATCCGGAGCTGACGGACGATTATCGTCTGCATGCGTATTTCCTCGATATGGCGAAGGAAGCGGCGGCTGCTGCGGCAAAAGCATAAGGGGTGAAAGACTGCGAATCGCAGTCTTTTTGCCGTTTGTGCCATTCTCCGGTGCCTCGCGGCGTACGAAAGCCGCGAGAATCGGCAATACTGGATATTAAAAAGAGAGGGGCTTCTTGCGTGTTAGATGTGAAATTGATGCGTAACGATTACGCTAAAGTAGAGCAGGCGCTGAAAAACCGCGGCAAATCGCTCGATTTGATTGCAGGCTTCCCTGCGTTGGACGGAAAATGGCGCGATATGTTACAGGAGACGGAGCAGCTGAAAAACCGCCGCAACACCGTATCCCAAGAAGTCGCCAAGCTGAAGAAGAGCGGCGGAGACGCGGAAGCACTCATTCTGGAGATGCGCGAGGTAGGTGACCGCATTAAGGTGCTGGACGAAGAAATTCGCGCAGTGGAAGCAGAAACTGCAGAGCTGATGCTATCGATTCCGAATGTGCCGCATGAATCCGTACCGATCGGCGCCTCGGAAGAGGAGAACGTTGAAATTCGCCGCCATGGCGAAGTGCCGGCATTCTCGTTCGAGCCGAAGGCGCATTTTGAGCTAGCGCAGGATTTGGGCATTCTTGACTTCGAACGCGCGGCTAAGGTAACCGGTTCGCGCTTTGTTTTCTACCGCGGTCTTGGCGCTCGTCTGGAGCGCGCACTGATTAACTTTATGATGGATCTACATAGCGACGAGCATGGATATGAGGAGATACTTCCGCCTTATATCGTCAACCGCGATAGCTTGATCGGTACCGGCCAGCTGCCGAAGTTTGAAGAAGATCTCTTCAAGGTTGCGGATACGGAATATTACCTGATCCCGACTGCGGAAGTGCCGGTAACCAACGTGCATCGCGAAGAGATTTTGTCGGTTGAAGATCTGCCGAAAAATTTCGTTGCGTACAGCGCATGCTTCCGTTCGGAAGCGGGCTCTGCCGGCCGCGACACGCGCGGGCTGATCCGCCAGCATCAGTTCAATAAGATTGAGCTTGTGAAGCTGGTGAAGCCGGAGGACTCGTATGCGGAGCTGGAGAAGCTCACTGCAAATGCGGAGAAGGTACTGCAGCTGCTAGGCCTGCCATACCGCGTTCTGACGCTCTGCACGGGCGATATGGGCTTCACGTCGGCAAAGACGTATGATCTTGAGGTGTGGATCCCAAGCGGCGGCACCTACCGCGAAATTTCCTCGTGTTCTAACTTCGGGGATTTCCAGGCGCGCCGCGCCAACATCCGCTACCGTCCGGAAGTGAAAAGCAAGCCGGAGTTCGTGCATACGCTTAACGGCTCGGGATTAGCCGTAGGGCGCACCGTTGCGGCGATTCTGGAGAACTTCCAGCAAGCGGACGGCACGGTTATCGTGCCTGAAGTGCTTCGTCCTTACATGGGCGGCCTCGAGGTTATCGCGCTGCGTTAGACCGTAAACGCCATAGGGGGAATTTGGAGTTGCGATTCTGATTTCCCCTGTGGTAAAATACATCTTGTGTCACTTACATTGGAGAGATACCGAAGCGGTCATAACGGGGCGGTCTTGAAAACCGTTAGGGTGCAAGCCCACGTGGGTTCGAATCCCACTCTCTCCGCCATTACTTTCAGAACTGACAGCGCTCAAGCGATCACTCGCTTGGGCGCTTTTTGCATAGGGCTTCAAGCATAAAAAGGCCTTCCGAGCCGCATATTATCGGCATGGAGGTGGTAAGCGATGAGCAAACACGACGAGTTGTCGATTGATCAACAGCAGCTGACGGCTGCATGGCAGCGTACGCTGCCGAGTACGATCAACGAAGCGGACCGAGCCGAGGTCATGCCTGATGAAGCGGATCCTAAAGCTCTGCGCGTCACGATTCATACGGCTGGACACCAGATGTACACGTTTGATTTTAAGGTAGGCTACGTGGACAGCCGGGAGGTACAAACGACCTTAATCGATGTGGAGAAGGACGGCCGTACGGTAGACGAGCGCACGGACATCATTCAACAGCTCGTGCAGGATTATACACGTCATATTCATGAGTGCGCACAGGCGCTGCACGGGTTGACGCATGCTTAGCGGAGGTGGAGCCTAGTGCTCCCGGCAGAGGGTGATGCGCAAAGCGAAAGGCAGGAGATCAGGCGATGACAAAGGCAAAAGGAACTGCGGATAAAAACTTGAGCAACGTCGTGGAGGATTTGGACAAGAATCCGGTGAACAGCCATCATGCGCAGCAGCTGCAGCAGGATACGAATGACCGCCGTCATCAGGATCAGCTAAATCACGAAGAGCCTTCCGATCTGTTTCACTCCCGGAGCTAATCCGGATCTCAGAATAGCGAGGTGCTTTGAAATGACCAATGGCAAGTCGCATGCAATTCCCGTTCCAAACCCCTATGAGAATAATAGCTCCAAGTCGCGTTCGGGCGGTTCCCGTCAGCAGGAGCCTCTAAGCGGCTCGAAGAAAACCAAACAAGCCAACCACGTGAGTCACAACAACCGCGCAGGTAACTAGCACTACTATACCGTATCTACAGCCCTCTGGACCCGGAGCTCTCTTCGGCGAAAGAGGGCTTTTTACATATAGGCATGGCATCTTTTTTAACCTTTCCGATTAGCAGGCGATGGGGTAAAATTGAAGGTGCTCATGAAAAGGAGAGGAGGTATCACATGAAGATGGTTAAACGGGGTACAGCACTGCTGCTCGCGGCATCTCTCGCCGTGCTTGCAGGCTGCAGCTCGTCCGATTCGCCGAAAGAGGCGATCTTGGATGCCATGGTGAAAAATGAGGAAGCGGCAAGCATGACATATAAGGGCACACTAACGATTAACGATTTCTCTCTTCCGCAAGAGGCAGCCGGTGCTGCAGACGGCGCTAATTCGGCGGTAACCTCGATGATGTTCGCCTTCTTGAAGGGTACGGTTATTAACGTGCATGGGGCCGTTCAGAAGTCGCCTCAACGTGCGGAGCTCACGATGGATATCACGCTCGGCAGCGGAGATGTAAAGCTGAACGCGTCAATTCCTTTCATCATTACAAAGGACAAGGCGTGGATCAAAGTGCCGCAAATTCCAGGGCTTCCGCTGCCGGAGACGATTGCGGGCAAGTTCGTGGAGCTGGATATGAAGAAGCTGGGGCAGGAACAGGGCGTAACGGACGTCGCTTCATCGCCTCAGATCGGCCAGGAATTGATTCAAGCGCTGCTGGACAGCTTGGACGAGAAAACGTTCTTCAGCGAGCCGGATGCGTCCGATGTCAAAGGATTGGCTGCCGATCATAAGGTTGATCAGCTCGTTCGTTTCTCCATCAATGAGAGCAATGTAGAAGAAGCGTGGACGGCCATCATGGAGAAAGCGGCGCCGCAGATCATTGATATTCTGCTTAAAAACGATGCATATGCCACGGCGCTTAAGCTCTCCAAGACAGATCTGGAAGCGGCGAAAAAGGAGCTTGCCGACAAGCAGAAGGACGGAAAGCTGCAGGCGGCGATTGACGAGATGAAGAAAACGGTCAAAATTAATCAGCTAGACGTAACCGGCGGTATTACCGAGGATTACTTGACCTATGAAGGCGTGGATTTGAGCCTGGAATCGGCTGATGCTGCGCAGGGAATGAAGTTGGGCATTCATTTCGATCTTTCCTTTGATGATATGAATAAAGACGTCAAATTCGAGTACGAGCTGCCGAAAGACTCCGTACCTGTAGAACAGCTACAGGAAATGCTGGGGCTTCCAAGCGCCAGCGAAAAGTGAATAAATGTTGTTACTAAAGCCTCTGACATCATCGGTATGTTAGGGGCTTTTTTCCCTAAATGGCCTAGTTAGGGGTAAACGGGCTTGATTCACGCATAGGATGGACTATGCAACACAAATACGGGCCGCGGCCCAAGGAAAGAGTGTGAGGAAATGAAGAGCTTGCGTGGTTTTCGCGGATTTATTGTCGGTCTCTTAAGCGGGAGCATGCTTATGCTTGCCGTGCCGACAATGGCTGCGACGGTAAAACAGTTTGTGCTGAACGAGGCGGCTTATCCGATTGAAGTGAATGGTTCTACTTATGAAAGCGAGCAGTTGCCAGTGATGAATTACAAAGGCAGCACTTATGTGCCGCTGCGCGCGGTAGGGGACCTGCTGGGCGCGACAGTAGGCTGGGATAGCGCGCAGAAAAAAGTGATCATTACCTACGGCTCCGGCGGGCCGGTCCAGAACAATGCCTTCCGCAACGTTCACGTCACGGGGAGCGGGGGCAAGTATACGGTAACGGGCGAGGGAAGGATCTTCGAGGCAATGATGAGCTACGCCGTGGAGGATGGACACAATTACTTACTGGAAAAGAACTATATGCTGAGCGAAGGCGCGCCGGCTTGGTCGGCCTTCAAGCTTTCCATTTCAATTCCGGCAAACAAGTTGCCGGCGAATGGTACGTTGATGCTGCAGCTGTTTGAGTACAGCGCAAAGGACGGCAGCAAGATTAATATTTTGAATATCCCGCTCGAAACGTTTGGCGGGGAGTGATGGGGTGAAGGTCCGGCGATTGCCGGGCTTTTTTTATATGTATTGGTATCTCTTTTTTTGTTCCCGAATTGGTCCTTCACACCAATTCCGCTCAGGCGGCATATGGTAGCATAGCGGATTTCAGCCCAATCTATCGGGGGAAAACGGGATGTCTAAAGAAATTGTAATTGCGGCTGTCGGCGATCTGTTAATGAAGCCGCTGCTTATCCAAATGCTTCGTAGCGGCAGGCGAGCGGTCAGTGCGGACGCATTCGAGCAGTTGTTCGAACCGGTTGTCCGTTATTTGCAGGACGCGCAATTGATGATTGGCAATTTGGAAACTACCTTCGCAGGCGGTCCGAATGCAGGCTTCAATAAGACGAGACGCAATCCAAGGACCGGCAATCCGGTGTTCAAAAGCCCGGACGCTTTCGCGCAGGCGCTGTCGGCGGCAGGTTTCGACGTGATCGCGACAGCCAACAACCATTGCGCGGATTACGGCGTTAGCGGACTCAAACGGACGCTGGACGTTCTCGACAAGAACGGCCTTGTCCACGTCGGAACGTTCCGGAATGCACAGGAATCGCGGACGCTCTGTGTGCGGAATATCAAAGGGGTCCGTATCGGCATATTGTCGTATACACGGGATACGAATGGCATGCCCGTACCGAAGGGACAGCAGGCAGGAGTTAAAAAGCTCGTACGCGCAAGGATAAAGAACGATCTGAAGCGGCTGCGAAAAGCCTCGGAATTTATTATCGTGTTCATGCATTGCGGATTCGAGTACGAGCAAAGCCCGGCCGCCCACCAGAAGGAGTGGGTCCGTTTCATGTTCCGGAATGGCGCGGACGTGGTGTTGGGATCGCATCCGCATGTCCTTCAGCCGGCGGTGATACGAACCGTGAAGGACGTCTCGGGACGGACGAGAAAACGGTTCGCCATCTACTCTCTCGGAAACTTTATTTCCACCCGGCTGCACGGCAAGGACGCGGCTCTGACCGGCATCATCGTTAGGCTCAAGCTTCGCAGAACCTCCGGCGGCCTCGTCAGGCTAGCTGGCATCGAGGGCGTGCCGACCTGGGCAAGCATTGCAAAGAACGGCAAACCCAAAATGTGCCGCATTGTGCCGCTGCAAGAAGCGATTACTAAGCCGGACCAATTTCCCGCGGAACAGCTGGTGCGGATGAAACGCGCCTATCAAGGTGCACTGCGCATGTACAGGGGAGTACTGCGATTTCCGGAAGCGCATACCGCCAGCTCGGAGGAGCCATTCGAAGATACCTCTTCCTCCTCGGCTGCAGGTTCCGCTGAGTGAGAAGCATTAATGCACATTTATGTCATAAGAGTGGGCAGGCTAATTGACGAAAGCCCGGCAAGCTGCGCTTATGCGGCATTGCCGGGCTTTATTACGTTTATCCACAAAAGTAACTTTAGCGCATGCTTCCCTGCAAGCTAAACCGTAAAGTTTTCAACATGTGGATAAGTTTTGTCATATGGCGCGCTTCCCTGACGAGCTAAAACACTCTTACAGATCGATTTTTCCAATGTAAAAACATATCCATTTTTTGTTGCTCATTCCACAAGTATTGATATCCGGCTCCCTTTTCAATATCACCAGAGCGAAGCCCCTGTCTCAGCGTTGAGTAACGGGTATTTAAATAGTCATATCCTAGATATTTATAATGTAAAAGCAGCACATCTTTGTTCGGGGATTGAATGATATGGCCTACAGGTTTAGCTAGATGCCTTCCAAGAGTAAAGTTAATTTCCTGAACCGCATTTGGATTAAAAATCAAAGGTTTATCGTAAAGAGGAATCCTTACGCCATCCCTTACGGATTCGTGTAAGGGTTTATCTTGACCCGGGAAAAAATCCGAAACCATTTCATAAGCGCTAGGAGCCACTAATGTTATTCCTTGGGAAGCGCATTCTTGCAAGTAGGCCCTAAGATTTTGGTGGTAGAGATGTTCATCTATGTCGCAAACAATAACCCAATCTGCCTTTCCTCTGCTTTGTTTCCAAAATTGATTGAACAGACCCAATGCGGCTGCCACAAGAGAATCACCATATACTTCAAACTTATCGATAGTAACTCTGGGGTGTGACCTTAGAATCGGCAAGGAAGCATCGGTTGAGCCATTATCAAAAATAAAATAGTGATCCGCTATATGATCATAGTGCTTGAAAAAGAACGGGAGCATTCTCTCTTCGTTCCAACATATGGCATAAACATGTATGATCAAGTGTTTTTAACTCCTCTCTCAAGTATAATATCGCAAATCCTATCAACATCATCTAGAGCTAAATCAGCATACAGAGGCAATGTAAGAACTCGTTTAGCAATATGCTGCGCAACTGGAGTTTGATTTCGGTCAAATTGCCCAAGATAATAATTAAAAGTGTTGGTTAAGGGGTAAAAGTATTTCCTAGCAAATATATGATTTTCTTTTAACCTGTCGTAAATTTCATTCCTGGAAAGCCCAAATACCTTTTCATCAAACACGACCGGAAAATAAGAATAGTTCGATTGAACTCCATCAGCGTCATTCATAATTTGAAGGCCATTTATTTTAGACAGCCTATTTCGATATCGTTCAACTACATGCTTTCTTTTTGATAGTTCCTCCGAGATATGTCGAAGATTACAAATACCCATCGCTGCTTGAAATTCATTCATTTTTGCGTTTACACCAATCCCCTCAACCCATACTTCTGACTTAATCCCGAAGTTTTTCAGCGTATAGAGCTGTTTGCCTATTTCCTCATCGGCAAACGCTATGGCTCCGCCCTCAAGAGTGTTAAATACCTTCGTAGCATGGAAGCTAAACATCGATGCATCCCCGAAATTCCCTATGCCTTGTCCATTCATTTGAACTCCGAAGGCATGAGCTGCATCATAAATCACTTTTAGATCATATTTTTTTGCGATCCGCTGAATCTCACCTACATTGCAAACATGTCCATAAACATGAACAGGTAAGATCGCACTGGTTTTGTCTGTTATTAATTGTTCTATTTTATTCACGTCAATTGTATAATCAGCGGGATTAACATCGCAGAACACGGGGATTAATCCATTTCTAACAATCGCATGTGTCGTTGAAGCAAAGGTAAAAGGCGTTGTAATCACTTCTCCGGTTAAATTCATCGCCTGTAATACAAGCTCCAATGCCATATGGCCATTAGTAAATAATGAGATATGATTGACTCCTAAATATTCGATAAGGTTTTTTTCTAGTTGAATATGGTACGTTCCCATATTCGTCAGACAAGCTGTATCCCATATAGGCTTTATTTCATTTATAAATTCTTCAAAAGGCGGCATCGATGAACGAGTGACGAATATTGGCTTATGTTTCACGATATTCTCTCTCTTCGATAAATTTCTGTTCTAATTCCAGTGCCTGTTTACTTCTTTTTTTGATCTCTTTAAATGGGATGCCAACGTTAATTGACCATTCATTTGAGTTTTTATTAATCAAACTGAGAGCCCCGAACGCGCTTCCTTCTTTTATTGTTGTTCCAGGTAACACCACACAGCCACAACCTATGATCGAATGCTTTTGAATGACGACCGGTTCGCTGGTTATATTTTTGTATTTATCCGGTATCATAGGGTTTGTCATCGATTCGCCCGAATAATCATCACTAATTGAATAAACGGAAACTCTTGAAGATAGATTTGCGAAGTCTTCAATAACTATTCCTTTATCTCCTCCGTACAAAGCTGTGTAGGCAGCGATATGAATAAAATTCCCGATACTGATTTTCCCGCTAAGGATACAAAAATCATCAATACGAACATTGTCGCCAATGCGAATATCTTTTGCTCCATAAATACTTGCTTTACGGCTTATCCGTACGTTTTCGCCACATGAAGACAAACCCAAACCGGCTAGTTCGCTTTGAGCGTAAAAGCTATTCATTTTATCAACTCTTTATCATGGATTTTTCATCTTAAGCCAGAATGATCATGATAGTTTATGTACAAAGGACAAGTTTTGTGACGTTAGAAAGGCATCTCCAAGAAGGACAAACGTATAAGAAAAGCAAAAAGAACCGCACAACTGTACGGTTCTGAACACTTTATATATGGCGCGCCCGATACGATTCGAACGTACGACCTGCAGTTTAGGAAACTGTCGCTCTATCCTGCTGAGCTACGGGCGCGCGGCAAGGATAATAATAGCATGAACACCTTTTCATGCGCAAGCAAGTCTAATAGTCCCAAGCAACTTGAGGTTAATGAGAAAAAAGACCCAAAACGCTAAAAAATTCAAGAATTTGTCGAAACATTAAGCGGATTCATGCTAAAAACGTCGACAAGATTTTACAAACATAGTAAGCTAAACCGTTTATAATGAAATCGTTACCATTTTTAACAAGTTGACGCGATGGGAGATGTTCCGAGGCTTCATGAATGACAAAATGATACTACTTCACGAGTTGCAAGTACTTCGTACAAAGCTGTTCGAAATGGCCGAAGCCCGCGGAAGCTTAACGGATCCTGATGTGCTTGCCATAAGCGAAGCAGCGGACAAGCTCATCGTCACCTTACAACAGATTCAGAAGGCAGAGATGATCCGCGTTGTTTCCACTAGCTACGTCCTCGCAACCGACGGAAAAACAGTGTTAACAAATCCGAACATTCTTGCTGCAGCAGGCCGCCAAGCAGTTCAGTCTCATGATTGAAGCGGGGTTCCTGCAGCAAATTCATTAATGTGCCGGCACAGCCCGCCTTAGGGTCGGTTGTGCCGAACACAACTTTTCGAATTCGGCTCTGCACTAACGCACCCGCACACATCGGACAAGGCTCCAAGGTGACATACAACGTGCAGTCCAGCAGCCTCCACGCATTCAAATGCGAGCTTGCCTCCCGAATGGCGATCATTTCAGCATGCGCGGTCGGATCGAGATTCGTTTCCCTCAGATTATAGCCTCTTCCGATCACTTCCCCGTTTTTCACAATGACCGCCCCTATGGGCACTTCACCGATCGCCTCGGCTTTCTTCGCCTCCATAATCGCTTCCTGCATCCATTTGTAGTCCTCTTCTCGAAAATAATTCAACTCTGCTTCCATCCCAGTATGCCTCCAGTCCCGTATGCCTATTGTTTGATACCCATTCGACGGTCCTCGACTGTCGAATTATGCCGCGAACAAATATTCGTTGTTAACAGCGTGTGAATAACATTGTGGATAACCTGCGATTATGCACAGTTCTGTACACAAAATATTAACGAAGCCTGTGGATATGGGGAAAAACTTGTGCATAACTCCGATAGTTATCCCAACAACCTGCGGCTTTGCCGTCTGTTTATACATTGAAATCCAGATGCTCAAGATTGCTTTCAATTCCTGCCAATTATGGTATGATCCAAGTAAGCTATCCACAGGCAGCGCGTAAAAGGAAGTGTCGCATATTGTCGGTCAAAACGAAACTATCGGTCATGATTTCGCTCGTTGTGTTTGTGCTGCTCGTACTAAATGTGATTCTGAACGAATATTCGATGCGGGTCAATCTAAGAAACGATATTCAGCTGAAAATGTTGTCGATCAGCCAGCAGGTGGCATCGAATGTCATCCAAAGCACGAAAGAAGTGGCATTCGTTCAAAGCGTCCTGTCGGATAAAATGAAGCTGGCCTCGTTCTCCGCATCTACGCAGCTGCCACATCAAGCGGAGGACGTTTCTTATGAGCAGCTAAGGCAGGTGGCGAATCAAGCGGGCGTTGCAGGCATGGCGCTGCTGAAGAAGGAAGGCGGGACGTATTCTATCGTCCAATCGACCAATCCACGGGAAATCGGCGAGTCGGTCGATGTACCGCCGGAACGCAAATCCCATTCGATTGAGCAGGAGACGCTCGGCTATGAGTTCTGGATCGGCCAGGACAAGCTGATTCTTATGGACAATGCCGCGCTCGGCCAAGAAAGCTTCTATTCGGACTTGAACTTGGACTACATCATTCGCTGTTCTATGAATAGCGGCCAGTTCACCGGCATCCGCAAAATATCGCATACGAATTCATTTTTGACGGAACTAAAGAACGGTAATCCCGCGATTCTGGAGATCACGGGCTTTAATCCGGCAATATTCGGCCAAGAGCCGGTCAAAGATATACCGACCGTAATGAATATAGATTTGCTGAAGGAGCAATCCGTTCCGTTCGGCACTTATGAATATAAGGAAATGGAGAAAGATAAGAACGACATAAAAGAATCGCTGCAGGGCAATATGGTGTTCCGGGAAGCGACGATTCACAATCACGACGTGATCAAGAGCTTTATAGCCATCAAGGAGCCTGTACCTTACGTGATCGGGCTTGTACTCGACAAGAAGCCCATGACGAAGCTGATGGACGATCAGCGGAATAATCAAGTTTTCATCTCGATCGTGTTGCTTGTCATCGTTGTATTCTGCAGCTATTGGATGTCGGATTTTTTGCTGCGGCCGGTTCGCTCCATTCTGTGGAAGGTTAATGAAGTATCGTTCGGCCGGTTCGACGACACGATCGAAGTAAAGCGCAAGGACGAGCTGGGGCAGCTGGCGCAGCGCGTCAACGCAATGTCGAAAAACCTGAATATCTACATGACCAAGCTGAAAATGGCGTTCGAAGAAAACCGTTCCATGAAAGAGTATTTGGAATCATTCATAAATCATACTACCGATGCCATTCATGTCGTCGACCTGGATGGCCGCATTACCCAGGTTAACCGCGCATTCGAGCAGCTATTCGGTTACACGACGGGAGAGGCCGTCGGCCGCATGCTCGCGCTGGTACCGGAGCATCTAGCTGAGGAAGAAAAGGATACAATGGAGCTGCTGAAATCCGGTAAGGCGCTCTCTGCGCGCGAGACGACGCGGGTGACGAAGAACGGGGACTGGATCCCGGTTAGCGTTACCACGTCTCCGATTCGCGACAAGCACGGCGAGCTCCGGGCCATCGCAAGCATTACGCGGGATATGACAAGCCGCAATAAGATGGATGAGCTGCTGCGCAGATCGGAGAAGCTGAAGACGGTCGGCCAGCTGGCCGCCGGCGTTGCGCATGAGATCCGCAATCCGCTGACGACGCTTCGCGGATTTCTGCAGCTGCAGCAGGAGACGTCGAAGCTCAACAAGCGGCATGTCGATCTGATGCTCTCGGAGCTCGACCGGATCAATCTGATTGTCAGCGAGTTTCTCATTCTTGCGAAGCCGCAGGCGACGCGCTTCGAGGTGAAGGACGTACGCTTCATTCTTGGGGATGTCATCTCGCTGCTCGATAGCCAGGCGCATTTGTGCAATATTGTGTTAGAGACGTATTTTGACCAAGCGGATTGTAGGATATCCTGTGAAGAGAACCAGTTGAAGCAGGTATTCATCAATATTCTTAAGAACGCGATCGAAGCTATGCCAAACGGCGGGCGGATTGCCATTGCGGCGAAGAGGAATGATTCCCATCATATTCGCGTATCCATAACGGATGAAGGCATCGGCATCCCCGAAGAGCGGATTGCCATGTTGGGCGACCCGTTCTATACGGAAAAGGACACGGGGACGGGACTGGGCATCATGGTAAGCCAGCGCATCATTCAGACGCATCAAGGGACGTTGGAGATCAAGAGCAAAGTGAACGTCGGCACAACGGTTATTATTGCGCTTCCGCTGCTGAAGGAGCAGGCTCTTGAAGCCTAGCAAGCACGACCAAGTACATACCACGACTTAGAAAGAGGGTGTAGGGCATGACAGGCTACCGCGCTCTGCTGGTCGGCGCTACGGGGTTAGTCGGCTCGGCCTTGCTGCGCCGCTTGCTTCAAGACAGCAGATGCACCGCCGTCACGATCCTCATTCGCAGACCGCTCCGCCCTTCAACGAACGGGTATGGGGCAAACCTGAAGCTGACGGTGCTGACAGCCGATTTTGACCGGATGGACGAAGCGCTGGCGGACGTCGAAGCGGACGTCGTTTTCTGTACGCTCGGCACCACGATCAAGAAGGCTAAGACGCAGGAAGCATTCCGGCAAGTGGACCTCGACTATCCGGTCGCGCTCGGCGAGTGGGCAGAACGGCATGGCGCAGAGAAGTTCATCATTGTGTCCGCTATGGGCGCGAATGCATCGTCCCCCATTTTCTACAACAGGGTGAAGGGTGAAATGGAGGCGCAGTTGTCGGCTCTTGGCTTAAGGGAGTTGCATATTGTCCGTCCTTCGCTGCTGCTTGGGAAGCGGGAGGAATTTCGGCCAGGGGAGCAGGTTGCGGTTTGGCTCAGTCCGCTGATGAAGCTGTTTATGCAGGGAAAGCTGCGAGCATATCGTCCTGTTGAAGCGGATCAAGTCGCGGCTTTCATGGCAGATCTGGCGGCGGCTCGGGGAGAAAGCGGGATGACGGATGCAAAAATCTATGAAAATGACGCGATACACGCTACAATACAGCTATAAGGAGATAGCAGTAGCAGTAACCATGCGGGGTGACAAAGTCAGTTGAGGATTAACAAGTTTATTAGCGAAACCGGTTATTGCTCCAGACGCGAGGCGGATAAGCTCGTGGAATCGGGACGCGTAACCATTAACGGCGTAACGGCAGAGCTTGGCAGCCAAGCGGAGCTCGGCGACGATGTACGAATCAACGGCAAGCCGATCGGCGCGCAGAAAAGCCATGTATATATTGCGCTGAACAAGCCGGTCGGCATCACAAGTACCACTGAAGCGGATGTAGAAGGCAATATTGTCGATTACGTCGGCCACCAGGAGCGGATCTTCCCGATCGGCCGATTGGATAAAGACTCGGAAGGGCTAATTCTGCTTACGAATGACGGGGATATCGTCAACCGGATTTTGCGGGCGGAAGGGAAGCACGAGAAGGAATATATCGTTACGGTGGACAGGCCGGTCACGCCAAGGTTTCTGAAGGCCATGAGCGAAGGCGTCCACATATTGGGGACGAAGACTCTTCCGTGCAAGGTCGTGAAGGAGAATGACCGCGTCTTCCGGATTACGCTGACCGAGGGCAAGAACCGGCAAATCCGTCGCATGTGCGCGGCATTCGGCTACAATGTACGGAAGCTGCGGCGCGTACGCATTATGAACATCCACCTGGGCCAGCTTGCGAACGGCAAATGGCGGGACCTGACGAGCGGCGAGCTGCAGGAGTTATTCGCGCTGCTCAATTATGGCTAAGATCGACACTTTCCCGGGAAATAATAAAGAAACCAACATAGTCCGACAAACGGGTCGGCGATGTTGGTTTTTTGATTTGCTTGGATTCGCTAAACGAGCGGTTTTGCCCTGAAAGCTAGCAATAATAACATTTGTATTCCTAGAATACATGAAGTAAAATTATAAAGGATTGTCAACGCTTTGCATAGAGGTATTTATAAATATTATTTTCATGAGTTAGGCGTTAAGTTCTTTGAGGCCGTTAGATTCAAGGCTTCGCAAGATCGAGTTTAAGAAGGATGCGGTCACGGGTAAGTTCCACTTGATCGAATTCAATGTTCGGATTACGGACTTCAATACATACCGTGAGCGGACTGGATCCCCGCTGCTTGCCGTTCGCAATATATGATAACCAAGCAGCTTTCGCTTGGACGAGCCATCCGAGATTGGAAGGATCCGAAGCCGGCCCTCGCGTTTTTGGGCAAGCTTGCAGGCAAAGCGTTCGGCAGATTCGGCCGCTAATCACAGGTAGAGAGGATTTTATTCTATGACTAGATTACAGGAGCTGCTTCAAGCGACAGCGGTTGTCGGGTCGTTCCGGCCGGAGGAGAATCTTGAAGCAACCGGCATTTCCTATCACTCGCAGAAGGTGTCGCCCGGCGATCTCTTCGTCTGCATCACCGGCTATAGCACCGACGGGCACAAATATTTGCCTGATGCGGTGAAGAGCGGCGCAGCTGCCGCGATCGTGGAGCGCATCCAAGAGGACATCGCGATCCCGCAGTATGTGGTGCCGAACAGCCGGATTGCAATGGCGCAGCTGGCAGACGCATTTTATAGCCATCCGTCATCGAAGCTGAAGATGATCGGCATTACGGCCACCAACGGCAAAACAACCACGACTTACATGACGAATGCGATTTTGGAGCAGCACGGACTGAAGACAGGATTGATCGGGACGGTCGTCATCAAGATCGATGACGTTAAAATTCCATCGGAGCTGACGACGCCGGAATCGCTTGACCTGCAGTCTTACTTGAAGCAAATGGTCGACCGCGACGTGACCCATGTCAGCATGGAGGTTTCCTCGGCTGCGCTGGAGTCGCACCGGGTGGAGACGGTCGGTTACGATATTGTCTGCTTTAACAATCTAAGCCGCGAGCATATCGATTCGCACGGCACGTTCGAGAAGTATTTCGAGGCGAAGGCGAGTCTGATTCGAGGGGCAAGCGAGCATAGCTCGGCCGTCTTGAACCTGGACAATGAGCATGCGGCTTCGCTCGTCGGCCAGACACGCGCGAATGTCATTACGTACGGGCTGAAGAGCACTGAAGGCACGCTGCACTGCAAGGATTTAGACTTATCCACGGGGCGTGCGAAGTTCACCGTTGAAATAATAAAGCCGTTCAAAGGCGACGGCGTCGAATATACGCCTGGCGAGTTCCGCGTGGAGCTGCGCATTCCGGGGCTGCACTCGGTGTATAACTCCATGGCGGCCATTGCGATCGCGCTGCTGTGCGGCGTTCCGGTTGCGACTATTCAAGAGGCGCTGCGTACATTTGGCGGGGTAGAGAGACGCTTCGAATTCATTCACGAGGATGAATTCATTATCGTGGACGATCATTTTGCCAATCCCGGAAACATTGACGTGACGTTGGAAACGCTCCGTTACATGGACTATGAGCAGTGTCATTTCGTCTATGCGATCCGCGGCAATCGCGGGCCGATCATTAACCGCGAGAACGCGGAAGCGATCGTGAAATGGATGAACCGGCTCGAGATGCACGAAATTATCGCGACGCGGAGCGCATCCCATGTGAACAAGAACAATACGGTCTCCGATGAGGAGACGGATGTGTTCCTGGAGGTTATGAATGAAGCAGGCATCGAGGTAAAGCTGTACCGGGAATTGCCGGATGCCATCGCACACGCGTTGTCCAAGGCCGGTCGCGGCGACCTGATTCTGCTGGCAGGCTGCCAAGGCATGGATCCAGGCGCGGAGATTGCGCTGGAGCTGTTGAAGGAGCCGGTTTCGAAGCAGGGCGCCGAAGGGTAACAATATAGATTAACTCATAAAAGTAGGTAGAATGATGGAACATAAACGGCGGTTAGGTGTGCTAGGCGGAATGGGGCCGAAGGCGACGAGCGTATTTATCGATCAAATTATCGAAAGCACGGTTGCGGATAGGGATCAGGATCATATCGATATGGTTATCCTGAATCATGCTTCGCTGCCCGATCGGACTCATGTCATTCTTGAAAATTGTCCCGAACAGTTTCTGCGCGCGATCGAGAAGGATATTCGGCTTCTGGAGTATGCCGAGGTAGCCAATATCGCGATTCCGTGCAACACCGCTCACTACTACGTGAATGAAATGCAGCAGATGACGAAGATTCCGATCATCAACATGGTTGAGGAAACGATGAAGGTCATTCATGAAGCATATGGCGATGACTGCAAGGTCGGCATACTTGCGACGAACGGTACGCTGCACAGCGGCATATACAGCGAGTCGGCACGCAAGTACAACATGGTGCCTCACTTGCCGTCCGATCCGGTTCAGCAGCAGATTATGAATATTATTTATCGGGATATTAAGCGCGGCGTTCAGATCGACCCGAAGGAGCTTGAATCCATTATCCAGCATCTGATTGAAGACGATGGGTGCCAATGTATCATTATCGCTTGTACCGAATTGTCGATTATCCCGCTTAGCGGCGAAGCGAAACAGCACTGCGTCGATGCGATGGACGTGCTGGTGAAGAAATCGATTGAGCTTTCCTTGAACTAAAGAGAAAAACCGTCAGTGCGACTATAAGTCGCTCTGGCGGTTTTTTTGGTTTCGTTATTTTTTGTCGGCGGCAGCGGAGGCGGATACAACTGTAGTATTTGTTGTATCCGTGTACTTCCGCATAATGGAGACTTCCACGCGGCGGTTCTTGGAGCGGCCTTCGACCGTTGAATTCTTCGCAACCGGGTGATACTCTCCATAGCCGATGGTGCTGAAGAGATGAGGGTCGAGATTCTTGTTGAGCAGAAGAATATCCAGGAATCGCAGCGCCCGCATGGAGCTTAAATCCCAGTTGGACTCGAATTCCGCGTTGTTGATCGGCACGTTGTCGGTATGGCCGGATACTTCGACCTGATAGTCCGGATATTTCTGCAGCATGCTGGAAATTTCGACGGCCAGCTTACGCGATTCCGGCTTGACCTTCGCGCTGCCCGGAGCAAACAAGGAGCTGTCGCTGATCGTAATCGTCAGCTGGGATTGGTTCAGCTTCGTATCGAGCTGGGTCGTTAAGCCGTTCGATTTGATGTAATTGTCGACCTGCTTCTTCAGCTTCTCCAGATCCTCTTGTTCTTTCTTCTTCAGCGCCTCGATATTCTCTTGCTTGGACATGTCCGCGTTTTCTTTATGACGTTTGCTTTCGGTCGTATCCTCAAACTGATTGGCATTCGAGATGACCGCGGATTGCTCCAGCACGCCGACGCCGCTGCTGAAGGCGATGTTGAACGCTTTGCTCATATCTTGAAATTTCTTCGAATCCGTCGAGCTCATGGCATACAATACAATAAATAAGGCGAGTAATAGGGTAAGGAGGTCGGCATACGGGATCAGCCAGGTTTCGTCCGCATGCTCTTCATGATGCTCTTTTCTATGCTTTTTGCTCAATACCCTCTGCCCCCTTCTGGCTCAGGTTGTAGCGTTCCGTCGGCGTCAAGAAGACCGAGAGCTTCTGGTTGATGGCAATGGTGGATACGCCGGATTGGATGGACAGCAAGCCTTCGACCATCATGAGGCGCAGTTCGACCTCGCGTTTAGAAAGGCGCTTCAGCTTATTTGCAATTGGGTGCCATAATACGTAACCTGTGAATATACCTAGAAGTGTAGCAACGAATGCAGCTGCGATCGCATGTGCCAGCTTCTCCATGTCGCTCATGTCGGCCAGCGCCGCGATCAGACCGATTACGGCTCCGAGCACCCCGAGCGTAGGCGCATACATGCCGGCCTGCGAGAAGATGAGCGCTCCGGCCCGGTGACGTTCTTCGGTTGCGGCAATATCTTCAAGCAGCACGTCGCGGACGAGGTCTTGATCGTTGCCGTCTATAATCATCCGCATGCCGTTGCGCAGAAACTGATCCGGAATGTCGTCGACTTTGGATTCCAATGCAAGCAGGCCTTCGCGGCGCGTAATCGTTGCCCATTCCATGAAGAGGGCGATGACTTCCTCGCGGGGCAGCAGGTTTTGCACGGTGAAGATCATTTTGATCAGCTTCGGAAACTTCTTCAGCTCGCTAAGAGGAAAGCCAATGAAGAGAGAAGCGGCGGTACCGACGATGATGATAACAAAAGCAGCCGGGTTGATTAGGTTGGCAATCGGCGCGCCTTTCAGCGTCATACCCAGAAGAACGGCTATGAGTCCGAGTACGATACCAATAATAGTCGATTTTTCCATGACACACCTCGTCTAGTAAGATAATAAGGACATCGTAAACCGGCTGTGCCGGTTAAGTCCCGGGAGCGGGATAACAACGGACGGCAATCTGATGTGTCAGACTGACAAAAAGAACGCCATTTCGACAGACTATCTCTATTTTATATCGTCAAAAAAAGGCTCGCAGATTAGAGCAAACAGGATGTTTTAGCAGTTTTCATCGGATTTCGTGTAGAATGTAGGAATAAGCGGTGAATGATCACGGAAAAGTGAGGGAAATGCGATGGGAGTTAAACACGCGAGAGAGTACAGCGATATTTTGGGAGAGCTGGCGGAGGCGATTCACTCGATCGGGGACGGGTATCTTTTCTTTGAGATGGAGCCCGCCGATTGGGCGGAGCTCGAGGAAGGGCAGCGCTTCGAATTAATGGAGGCGCTTGCGGACGATGTGTTCTATGCGCTTGGCGAGGATCCGGTCATCCATGTGGGAAGCGGGATCGTGGCGTACCGGCCGAAGCATCACATCATCGAAGTGTCGGTCGACGAGAAGGAAAGCCGGATCATTCGGCTGATCTAGATTCGGAAGGAGGGGGATTGGATGGCGAAGATGGAGAAGATGCCGGTGGACGCGGCGGATGAGGCAATCGCGTCGCTTCCCGGCTGGTCGCGCCAGGATGAGAAATGGATGCAGGGCGGCTACCGGTTCCCCACGTTCATGGAGGCGATTGCCTTCGTTGGGAGGGTTGCGGCCATCGCGGAGGAGATGAACCATCATCCGTTCATCGGCATCGATTACAAGAAAGTGACGCTGCGCTTGACGACCTGGCATGCGGGAGGCTTAACGGAGCTCGATATGCAGTCGGCGAGGCGATATAACGAGGCCTTTAAGGCGCCGGCTCCCGGGAACGGGTAGCCGGCGTTTTTTTGTGTTGAACATGGTAAAAAAGAGCCCGCCCCGCGCTTGGCAGCGCTAGGGTCGGGCTCCTATGTGTGCAAATGGGGACGATCCGCTTATTTAGGATGCGGACAGGGGGTCTGTCAATCTTCCGACGATACTTTGGAGAAGAAGGATAGGCCGTAGAGGGCAGCTAACCCGACAATAATGTACACGATTTTTGCGCCAACGGAATCTGAACCATCAAAAACTTCTGAAACGACATCATACTCAAATAGACCGATGACCAGCAAATGCAACCCGCCGAGAATCAGGACTAATAAGCTGACGATGTTCAAAGCTTTCATTGGACCCGCCTCCTTAATGGGTGATGACTCGTGACATTATACGGATATGCGGGTGCAGGTTGTTTTAGCACGATAAAAAAGTAAGCGCAGTCCCGGCAGGGGCGGCGCTTGGGTGTTACATCGGATGTTAGCGGGCTTCGGTACGTGTGTAGCACATACAATGGACCGTTACGTCGCCGGCAGCCGTAGGCTTCTCATACGTGTCGGTAATGACGAATCCAGCTCGTTCGTAGGTGCGGATGGCATGCGTATTCCAGACGTGAACTTCCAGGTCAATTTCATCCTCTGGCGCGCGGCGAATGGCTTCCGCCACGATCGCTTGCACGAGGAAGAAGCCAAGTCCCTGCCCTTGTCCGCATAGGTCCGGCCGCAGGCCAAGCCCGATTCGCGTCACGCCGAGCAGCGGAAAAAACTGCGCGAAGCCGATCAAGGCGCCGTCGCCATCTGTGACCGCGGCATACTGCTGCTGGCGGATGTAGGCGTCACCGAACTCGATGCCGAGCTGCTGCATAACCTCCCAGGTCGACCAGTTATAGAAGTCGAATGGCGGCTCATAGCGCCAGGTGCTGAGCTCCTCGGCGAGTGCGTCGGAGAGCGGTACGACGTTGAAGGTATATTTTACTGCAGGTATGGGGTGGTTAGGCGTGTTAGAGGTCATGGATAGGGACTCCTCATGGATTTCGGACCGGTTCATTTCATTTATCGTAACAGAAACGGCGAAGTGGTGGAAGCTTGGCCGGAATGCTGTATAATTTAAGCTAATGAGATTGAATTGAAGAGGTAGAGGAAGGCGGCTGATAAGGATGAACAATATCGTATCGTTAAAATGGTTGCTTGCCCGCATGTATGAGTCGGATGTGGTTATCGTCGACTGCTGCTTCCAACTGGGCAAGCCGGAGTCCGGCCGCGAGGCGTATACGGAATCGCATATTCCGGGCGCGGTGTATTTGGACTTGGAAAAGGATCTATCCTCGCCTGTAGAGGAGCATGGCGGCCGTCATCCGCTTCCGGACATCGCGGCGCTGACGGCTACGCTCAGCCGAGTGGGGATCAACAATGAATCGCGGGTTATCGCGTATGATGATCAAGGAGGGGCGATGGCTTCGCGGCTGTGGTGGCTGCTGAAGTACCTGGGCCACGAGCAGGTTTATGTGATGGACGAGGGGTTCACGGCCTGGAAGAATGCCGGGTTCCCGGTGTCGGCGGAGCAGAAGGTGCTCATTCCGAGCCAGTTCCTCGCGACCGTTCAGCATAACATGCTGGTCGAGGTGGAGGAAGTGCAGGAGAAGCTCGGCCAAGCCGGAGTTACGATTGTGGATTCGCGCGAAGGCGCGCGGTATCGCGGCGAGGCGGAGCCGATTGACCGCGTAGCCGGCCATATTCCAGGCGCGATCAACCGCTTCTGGGCGGAAGGCCGCGATGCGGACGGCAAGTGGAAGAGCGCGGAGGCGCAGGAGGCCCGGTTTGTAGGACTGCCGAAGGACGGCGAGCTGGTCGTTTACTGTGGCTCGGGCGTGACGGCTTGCCCGAACGTGCTCGCGCTGCAGGAAGCGGGCTTCACGAATGTGAAGCTGTATGCGGGGAGCTGGAGCGATTGGATTAGTTATGAGGGGAATCCGGTGGCTGTCGGAAACGAATAAATGCGGAATAACACATAGTCGTATTAGCGGTTTAATACAGAGCACGGCGAGATAGCTGCCGTTGCTCTGTATTTTTTATGGGCCGCTGGAAGGCGCTCATAACGGATTTCATCAAGATGGGCTGATGGACTTGAAGTGCTCTCTGACTCGATTCATAGATGGCAAGCCTTAATGTACGAAGATAGGGCATAAAAAGAAAAAGGCAACCAAGTATTGTAAGCGCTTTGAATTCGGTGTAACCTACAAATAACAACTAATAACAACTGATAGCAACTAAAACAACATTATGAAAAACGAGGGATGCCATGGAGGACGGGGAAACGCACATTCTGTCTCGTATTCTTAAGCATTAACATTAGGAGGAGAAATAAAAAGATGGTTAAAAAGGGAAATAAATTCCTGGCGGTTTTCGCTTCAGCAACTTTAATGCTATCTACTCTTTCGCTCACCCACGATGTTACGATATCCGCAAATGAGGCAAAGCCAATCATTGCCGCAGACTGGATTTTTGATCAAACCCACAGTACGGTAGATGCTGGAGCATTAAAAATCGTTGACCAATCCGGCAACAATAACGACCTTCATATGCAGTTCTTTGTGGATAATCATGTTAAAGCAAATCCGGCAACATTGTCCTCATCGGCGATAAATGCAAAAGGCGTCAATGTAACGGCCGGTAATTTTGGCGCATTTACAACGAATACAATGCCTGGAACTACAGATGCAACCGGTAGTTTTAATTTCCAGCCAGTTAATGCACGAACAGCAAGTTTAACATCAAATGGAAATGTTATTCGTTCAGGCGTCAATTTTACAACGGCTTTAGATGCTCCTATTAATAAAAATCAGTTTAGAAACGGTTATACGATGGAGTTTATATATAAGCTCGACTCCAATTATAATAAAAGTACGAGCAACTCTTCTCCATACAGAGATAAGTGGATGGGTATTATGGGGCGTTTGGGCAACTCCAGCGGTAAAGATAATATGTCCGACGACGGCACATATGGCTCTACTTCCTATCCGTTTTTGAGTAAAAGTGAACCTTTCAGCGGAACAATGAACGTTTCTATTTCGGACATTAGAGAGGTTCAATACGGCGTCGCAAATGCGGATAACAATTATTATCCGACTAGCAAAACCCAAGCATGGTCGAGTCCGATGGAAAAGGGACAATGGCATTACATCGTTATCACGTCTGATAATAAGTCCGTTCGCGTTATCGTTGACGGCGTAGATGCATATAGAGGCTACTTCGATGCAGACGGTGCAGGCATGAAAGGTATGTTTGTCGATCCCAATGACGGGCGCTTTTACATTGGTTCTTCCTATTGGATTGATCCATTAACGAGCGGCGGTATCTCCGATGCTCAACTGGATATTGATGCTATGCTCCGTGGTGAATTGCAGCATATCAGAATTTCGGACGGTGCGTTAGCTCCAAGTGACTGGCTTATTCCTAATCCGATTACAACGCTAAACCCTGCTGCAGGAACTCCGGGCAGCCATGCCGTTCCAGGCAATAACAACCCTTACTCTCTCGTCAATTCTACGCCTAATAACGATTATGACTACAACATCGTATTTGTCCCCGATACGCAATACAACACCCAGAGCTCAAACTTTATTGTAAATGATACCATGCAATGGCTTGTTGACCATAAGGACAGCGCAAAAATCAAAGCGATTGTAAGCTTGGGGGATATTACGCAAAGCAATGATCCGGATGAGTATGTACGAACGCATGAAAGCTACGATAGACTCGCCATAGCCGGAATTCCAACGTTGATAAGCGAAGGAAACCATGACTATGGAGGACCTATTCCTGCCGACTTATTCAAGGCTAATTATGGACCGACATCACCTTGGAATGATCTTGTGAACCCCGATGGAGCAGAGAATGTAGGTTTTTCACCAAGCGGGCAGAGCTCATACACGTTCTTCCATGCAGGTAGCTACAAATATTTGGCCATTTCCTTGGGATGGTTCGCTACCCCGAATCAAAATGCCGGTGAGGGCACATGGTTGCAAGGTCTTCTGGAGGCTAATCCGGGCATACCGACCATTATAGAAACTCATGACATGTGTACCAGTGCTGATGGTGTTGCGACACTAAGCAGTGCGGGATCCAGCATTTGGAATATTGCTAAAGAGTTTGATCAGGTATTCATGTTGATTGGCGGACATTATACAGGCGCCGCCTCAGCAGTGTTGAAAAATTCAAACAATAGGGACGTCAAGCTTGTGCTTGCCGACTATCAATCTGGAAACGGCAGCGGTTTCGGCTATCTTAGATTCGCGGAATTTGATGAACTAAATAATGTCATTCATATGCGTACCTTCTCACCCTACGCGGCTTCGCTTCAAGATGCGGAAAAAGGATATGTCTATCCGAATTATTTGGATAACGACTCTGTATCGCCGCTTGCCGCAGTATACGGCAATTTCATAAACTCCGAAGATTGGGCCTTTAATTTTAACGACCGTTTTCCTGTTCCCGTGAGATCGGTTGCTTTTGCAACGAATTCAATTACAAAACATGTTGGAGAAACCTATCAACTTGCTCCCACCGTGCTTCCTGTTACAGCAAAGGACAAATCATTAACATATACGACTGATTCAAGTGTTGTTACAGTAAGCGATACGGGCCTTGTAACAGCAGTTGCGTTAGGTACGGCTACAATTACTGCAACAACTGTGGACGGTCACTTTACCGCAACTTTTCAAGTTACAGTTGCACCGGACATAACTACAACTACCGTGACTGTAGGCGATGCAACCTATGATGGAAACCCTCATGGAGGAACAGCATTTGTTACAGGTCCAAATAACTTGAATCAGGCACTTACAGTGCATTACACAGGACGAAACGGCACAATCTATGAATCAGATATAGCACCAACCAATGCAGGTGATTATACAGCTTTTGCAACATATGAAGGAAGCGGCAATTATTTCGGTAGTTCTGACCGAAAAGATTTCATTATCAACAAGAAAGAAGCATCAGTGACTACTTTTGCAGCCAGCAAGATATATGGTGATTCAGATCCCATAGCATTTACTGGTACATTGTCTGGGTTCCTTGACTCTGATCATGTTACGGCAATCTATAGCAGAGCGCCTGGCGAGTTAGTAGGTTCATATACAATTCATGCAACTCTTGGTCCTGCGAACGTACTCAATAATTACTTTATCACCTATAATCTAGCTAAATTTACGATTAACTCATATAGTTTCAGTGGCTTCTTTGCTCCAGTTGATATATTTAACGCTGACAAAGTTGTTTACAACACCGTGAAAGCCGGTAGCGCAATCCCAATAAAATTCAGTCTAGGTGGCCAAAAGAGTCAAGTTTTTTATACGGATCACAATGTTACGTACCCTACATCAATACAAATACAAGAAATCCTAACAGCCGAATACAATCCAATTGAAACTATAGTTACGGCTGGTAATAGTAGCCTTTCTTATGATGCATCTACAGACCAATACACATTTGTTTGGAAGACTGATAAAACTTGGGCTGATACTTACAGACAATTGATTGTCAAATTTGCTGATGGATCAGAATATAGAGCAAACTTTACATTTTTATGAAATGATTACTACGAATTAAGTAGACATAAGAACGGCAACGAAGCAGCGTTCAATTAGTCTGCTAGGTTGAGGGCACCATCCCAATAGGTGCCCTTGTTTTGTTGCACGGATTTACGGGAAGCTAAGGCCCAAAAAGGAGAATTTTAATTAAATCACAACGAATCCCTCTGATGATGCTGTATTTGTCGTTTCTGTCTGCCACAGGCTTTGTGCTTTGGAATAATGTCATGAAATACAACAAGGTCGGAAGCGTCTCGATGTATTTGTTCTTGACGCGTGCAGCGCTGGGCTTGGTTGTATCGGGCATTGTGATAGTCAACCGACCGGAAAAGAACGGACACATCCTTCAAGGAAATGTTTTAGTAGGCGGATAGCAGTATGCAGATTTCGAATACATCTGCCGTTGCTCTGTTTTTAATTGGCTTAACCAACAGGTTGGTCTAAACGAGGCCTGTCGATGATAAACATTAATTACCAAATTGTTGAAATATGAATACAAAATTAACCATAATAATACTGAAAATGACATAATAATTTTAACGAAACTTTAATATTGAAATATTCAAAATATTAAGAATGGTTGTATAATAAAGTTGTCTTTATCTTGCAAACTATTAGGAGGAATGGACACTTGAATTGGAAAAGAAGAATTACGGCGCCGATTTTATCAGCAGGTCTTTTATTCAGCTCTTTTGCACCAGGTGTTATCGATCATGAGAATATGAGTAAGACTGGTGCTAATGAGGCAGTACCTATCGATTTAGCCATAGCAAACGAGGATAAGCTCATTGAAATGTTAAAGAAAAAGGGTACCATACCACAGGATGCAACCGCAGCTGAAGCAGAAAAGGCATTGCAACAATATTTACATAAGCTAGCGGAAGCTTCAGCAGCCAATAAAGAAACGGATTCTTTTGCGAAAAAGCGCGCTGCTCTAGCAGATCAAATTAAATCAAACATGAATAGCAACGGTGTCTATAAAGGTAATGGCAATAAATCAGGAGAAGCAAAACAAACTACTATTTCTTCTGTGAAAAAAGAAAATTGGGATGGAACTCAAAGAAAAGATGAAGTCCTTGTCCTTTTAATTGATTTCCCAGATCTGAAACATGGTCAATTATCACCGGATGAAACGGATATGTATTATAGCGGCTCTGATGCTTATTCCCATCAACATTATCAAGATATGATTTTTGGTGAAGATGGTTATGTTGGACCAGATGGAAAAACAAAAATTTCAATGAAACAATTTTATGAGCAACAATCCGGCGGCAGTTATACGGTTGACGGTCAGGTAGCTGGATGGTATACGGCAGAACACGAAGCGGCTTATTATGGTGCGCATAATTCAAGCGGAAATGATGTTAATCCTAGAGCACTAGTAAGGGAAGCATTAAATGCTGCTGCTAAGGATCCGTCCGTAAATTTAAATCGATATGACCAAGAAGATCAGTTTGATTTGAATGGAGACGGGAATACTCGTGAACCTGATGGAATTATTGACCACCTAATGGTCATTCATTCCGGTGTCGGTGAAGAAGCTGGTGGCGGCAAAATTGGGGAAAATGCCATCTGGTCGCATAGTTCGAGTTTAATAAACCTTTACCCTATTCCTGATACAACAGCAGAAGCAAACTATTTTGGCGTCGATAATTTGATAGGGTTTGCTTACACGATTGAACCGGAAGACGGAGCAGCCGGAGTATTCGCCCATGAATTCGCCCATGATTTAGGCTATCCTGATGAATACGATACGATCTATAGCGGTAGTGGCGAGCCTGTCAGCAACTGGTCTATCATGTCTAGCGGAAGCTGGACAGGTAAAATTCCAGGAACCGAACCATCAGGCTTCAGCCCGAATGCTAAAGCGTTTTTCCAGGAGTCAATGACAACTTCAACCTTCACGCCAAATTGGCTATCAGGTACTAATATTAATCTAAGTGATGTTACCTCTAAAGGGACATCGCTGCTTCTTGACGAGGCTAGTACAAAAGGAACAAATAATGATGTAGTTCGCATTAATTTACCGGATAAGGTCAATGTTATTAATGCTCCAAAAACCGGGTCATATGAATACTTTGGCGGTAAAGGGGACGAAATTGACCATAAGATGGTTAAGGCTGTTGATTTAACAGGCGTAACAGCTAATGCCACTCTCGATTTTGATGCATGGTATAAAACCGAGGAAAATTGGGATTTTGCTATGGTCCAAGTTTCTGAAGATAACGGGGGAACATGGAAATCACTATCAACTGAACAAACAACCGATAGTATTGTAGATGACGGTTATCCGGCTATTAAACAAAATATGCCGGGATACACAGGATCAAGCAATGGCTGGATTCATCAAACGATTGATTTAAGTGCCTATAAAGGGAAGGAGATTCAACTTCAATTCCGTTATATGACCGACTGGGGCACAAGCTTAGAAGGATTCTTTGTGGACAATGTCAAGGTAACGGCTGACGGAAAAGAAGTATTAACAGATGGTGCTGAAGGCGACCCGCTATTTACTTTACACGGTTTTGGAAAACATACTGGAAGTTACGCAACTGAACATCACTACCTATTAGAATGGAGAACCCATAACGGCTCCGATTCCGGTTTAGCCAATATCAACCGCAGAGGAACCATGCTTTCTTTTGATTCAGGTTTAGTAGTTTGGTATGTTGATGATTCATATGACAACAACTGGACTGGAACAGGCTTCCATCCTGGTGATGGCTTCGTAGGTGTTGTAGATGCCGACCAGCATAATAACATCTGGCAAAATAAGAATTGGACGGACCCTAACGATCTATATCAGATTAACAAACTCCTTGGCTCAAATAGCTACCAGATGCATGATGCTGCATTTAGCTTAAATAAAGGCAGCAATGTAACAATTGGCGATTCATCTTTCTACATGAAAGATAACTTTACTCAAAATAATGCCCTTTTCGACGATAGTCAAGATTACAGCAACCCGCAAAATCCAGAGGTTGGCCGAAATGTTCCAAAATACGGATTAAAGGTTCGGGTTGTTGGACAAAGTGCTGACGGTACTGTCGGAAAAATTTTGATCTTCAAATAAACATCAGAATTGAGGTTAGTTTCCGTTACAGGAGCTAATCTCTTTTTTGTACTCGAAGAAAACCGATGCTGCCAGCATATTAGTCGGTTAGACAATGTCTGTTCTTGCCCTAGGGACTTCAATCGCGATATGCTGTATATATCACTATAACTATTTGATAGGAATGGATTCCCTATGAAACTCGGTTTTTTTGACTCTGGAATTGGCGGGCTTACGGTATTGGCGGAATCGCTTAGGCTGCTCCCTGCCGAGAATTATCTCTATATGGCTGATACGAAGAACGTCCCATACGGGACCAAATCGAAGGAAGAAGTGCGCGCCTTCGTCTTTGAAGCTGTGGAGAAGATGATTCTGCAAGGCATCGATGCGCTTGTCATTGCATGCAATACGGCGACAAGCATTGCTATAAATGAACTGAGGGAGCGGTATTCCTTCCCGATTGTCGGCATGGAGCCTGCCGTCAAACCGGCCGTGGAGATGAACCGAGCCACCGGTAAAAGAGTACTTGTTTTCGCTACGCCTCTTACGTTGCAGCTGCCTAAATATTATGCGCTTGTATCCCGCGTGGATCAGGCTGGAATCGTGGATTCATTGCCGTTGCCTGAGCTTGTCCAGTATTGCGAAGCCCTTCAATTCGATAAGGTCGTCATGGGCGAGTACTTCCGTGCTAAGCTTGCCCCCTATGATCTTAACCATTACGGCATCATCGTATTAGGCTGCACGCACTATCCATTTTATACGGATATTCTCCGCGACATTTTGCCGCCCCATATCGAGATCATCAATGGAAACGCTGGCACTGTTAGGAGATTGTCGGCGTTGCTTAATCGCTATGGCATCGAAACAGGCTTGGGGAGCGGAAACGTGACGTTCATGTGCACCGGCGGGGAAGCAGCCTATATAGAAAAAATGAAGTTGGCATTGACTCTCCTCAGATGACAAATTCATACCGAAAGGTCAATCAAAATGACTACAAACCAAAGCAACAACTTGCTTCCCAACACCCATCCGTTGTGTACTTGGCACTTTGGCGAAAACTACCCGTTCAACGCTTGCATGAAATTAATCATGGAGTATGTAGAGCCCAATGAAATTTACTCCTACAGTTTTTTTGCAGGCATAAGCGGCGATAATTTCGTCCAGGTATACGGGCATAATGATGATCATTATCATGATTGTGTTTCAGTGGTCTGGGACGGCCCGGAATTTATCAAATATGTGTTTGACGAGATTGATTATGAACATACTTATGTTACCGCCGCGCAGATTGCTGCCAATAAAGGAAAGTATATTGAAACCGTAAAAGCCTATATCAACAAAGGCACCCCCGTTTTGATCAAAAATGCGATGCCCGGAAATACCAATTTTCAAGTTTTCGTAGGGTATGAGGAGAACGGAAAAATCCTGCTATTTTTGGACGGCGATACGCCGGAGTCATTCAAACTGAACACGGAAGAAGAAATTTTGCAGGATTGGATATTCATCGGAGCCAAGAAAAAGGAATCGGATTTCGCGGCAATTTACAAAAATGCTTTTTCTCGTATCGCTGAACTTCTTGCTTCTCCCGATAACTATAACTGCTCTTATGGACCGAAAGCGTTCCGGGACTGGGCGGATGATATTGAAAATGGCCGGTTTGAAGGCATGACGCACGAACAATTTGACCAGTGGAAGCATTACACGGTTTATATATGCAACCTTTCCACCAACTTTTGCGGCATCTCCTTTGATTTTCTGAAAAAGGCGAAGGAAGCGGTTCCTGAGCTGTCGAGCTTACATGAGGAATATTTCCGAATGATGAAACAAAGCGAAAAAATTATAGAAACGTTGCAAAACATAGAAGGAAACTTCAATGTCACTCTTTCAGCGTTACAGGACAATGAAAGACGAGCAGCAATTGCAAAGGAACTCCGTAAATATTCGCCAATGTATGAGGATTTTGAAAAGCTGCTGCAGGAGAAGCTGGCAGAGGTGTAATATGATGAAATCCTCTGTAGCCATATGCAAAATAAAATACATCGCCATTAGGCTGTGCCCGGGCGATGTATTTTCATGCTTTGTTATTCCGTCGTGCGTTCCTCATTCAAATACTTCTCCGTCAAAATGGAAAGCAGCCGGATGCCCACTTCGTTCTGTCCGCCCTCGGGGATAATGATGTCGGCGTACTTCTTGGACGGTTCGATGAATGCCTCGTGCATGGGTTTGACGGTCTGCAAGTATTGATCGTGGACGGATTGAATCGACCGGCCGCGCTCTTCGATGTCGCGCAGCACCCGGCGCAAAATGCGCACGTCGGGATCGGTGTCGACAAACACCTTGATATCGAGCATCGCCCGCAGATTCTCGTCAGACAGCACATGAAGCCCTTCAATAATGACGATGTTGTACGGCATGAGCTTCTCGGTCTTATCCTTGAAGCGGGAATGCGTCGTGAAATCGTATATTGGAGCGTAGGCCGTCTGTCCGGCCTTCAGCATTTTCAAATGTTCGACCAGAAGATCGTTATCGAACACGAGCGGATGATCATAGTTCAGCATCTCGCGTTCGGCCATTGAAAGATGGGGATTGTCTTTGTAATAGTTGTCTTGCGAAATAAACGTCACTTTGTCAGATCCGTGATGTTCGATGACCGATCGTGCCACCGTTGTTTTTCCCGATCCCGTGCCGCCTGCAATTCCGATGATGAGCATGGCTGTCCATATGACCTCGCTTATGTGTAATTACATTCAATTTCAGTATTGTAGCATAGCGACGGAGCTAATCACAAAACTTCTATTTGTCCATTTCTATGAAATACGAATGCAAATGGGACAACGCCCGATCACTGGAACAAGCCTCCTCATAGAATGTAAGTATTCTAAAGGAGAGGTGGTTGATCATGGCATTTTTATTTCCAATAGGAAGGATCATCAGCGATACTTCGGTTGTCGTTCGGGACAGCGCTGAAGAAGCGGTTCAAGCGCTCTTAGAGGGTGCCCTTGGTAATGCGGTAGAAACGGGTATGTCGAGTGCTAACTGGCCGACTTTAGTCCAATTCAACACTCCTAATAACGGAGACTTTCCTTCCGTAGGCAATCCCTTATATATTTGGGATTCGGCGGATAACAGCAATCCCGGCAAACGGCTGGGCTTTGCGAAAGCGATTGATATTCCGGCAGGACAAGATATTCCATTTGTTCTACACTTATTCGTATTTGCCGACAATGCAGTGAAAGCGAGAGCGCAAATTTTCTCCAAGGGTGCAACTCCGACCGAACAGCTCGATATTACGGACGGTTTCCTTCTCGATAACTCATTCAATCTGACTTCCGGCTCGAATAAGCCTCCATTCGAGTGGCAGAATGTCCGCTACTATTCCAAGGCATTCCAGAACAACGCGCAAGGACAGCAAGTCGTCGTCAGCTTCGAAGTTCAGAATTATATCGGGGGAAGCTTCGACCCGGGCGCGCTCATGTTCGTCGCGGACTTGTATAGTCCCAACACTTTTTGATAAGCAACAGTTAATCTGAATACATCGTCATGAGGCCGGGTGCCTTGGCGGTGTATTTTTTATGCCCAAAAATAATACTTGCTGTGCGACCTCATCAATAGATATAAAATGGAAGATGACGCCTTGGTTGGAAGGGAGCCAGAAAAGAACCATATGAGTGAGTGGCCTGTAGAAATCATTCGTTTTTCTCAGCGTTCCGTACCTATTTTCATCCATTTGGCGGCAGCCGGAAAAGGAATGGCTCCGTTTATTTGCAGGGGATACGGTTATCGGCTGGATACGGAGTCAGATTGGATATGGCTTTATATTTTAAAGAGCCAGTGGCTGCGTTTGCATGATTATATGAAGCACGGGAGGGAGATGTCCGCGCTTCTCACTTCGGGTATTGATAACGAATCCTATCAGTTCAAGGGCCGATTTATCGATTCCAGGCCGTTAACGAAGAAAGATGTCTTTATCTTAGAGGAGCAGTACAGCTGGGTAACCGGGCACATTCCCGGCTTGGCGCCGGTCATTCATGTTTCGCCGTCAGAATGCATGGCGGTCGGGCTTCAAATTCGATCCGTTTTTCTGCAAACCCCAGGGCCCGGCACCGGTTCGCTTGTAATGGAAAGGGGCGTGAAATGATGCTTCCGACAGAACTTATGCCCCTATTCGAGGGGGCATTGCCCTCATGCCTTGTAACCAGTTCTGCCGAGGGGATCCCGAATATCGCCAACCTGACGCGGGTTTGGCATGCGGAATCTCATTTCGTTGCCATTGCGAACCAAATGTTGAACAAGACGTATCGGAATCTGATTGAAAATCCGCTGGCGCTGCTGAAAATCATTAATCCCCGCGATTTCATCCAGTGGGAAATTTCCGTACGTTACATTCGCTCGGAGTACGAAGGCTCTCTCTTTGAACACATCAAACAGGATATAGAGACCATCTCTTGGATGGCGGGTGTCCCGCTGTCCGCGGAGCTAAGATCCGTGGTGGTGTTTGAAGTCACGTCAGTACGCCAATGTATCGAAGAAGCCATTCATCTGAAACCGGCACCGGAAACGTACGGGGATTTGTTGCATGTCCTGGCTGCTGTTCATGAATGGCACCGATTGTCCTTCTGGATTCCGGCGGAGAACGACCGGGATGTAAAGCTGAAAGCGTCCCGGGGGGTACCGGGCGCAGGAGTAGACGCGGGTGCGTTCGATATGATGAAACGGCTTGCAATGTTGGTTAAGAGCAAACAAAGAATCATCCGATTGCGAAACATTCGTTCTCAGCTCAGGTATCTCCATTCGATTCATACTGAGCCGCAAGAGCAAAAAGACAAGCCCATGATTCCTGTAACGGAGACGACACCCTCCAGCTGCTTGGCATTTCCCATCCGTTCTTTTCACACCTTAATTGGGATTATCTGCTGTGAAGATGCAAGCGGACAGATGAAGGCCATTCATTCGATTGAGGATCGTTACCTTGTCTATTTGGGCGAGAAGCTGGGGGAAACCCTGCTTACGATATCAACAGTGCCTGCACAAGAGAGGGAAGCTTTGTTCAGACAGGTTATCGAGCTTGCAAGGCTGCAATGGGAGAAGGAAGCCGACCCGTTTCATTCGAGTCTCAGCGCTAGGGAGCGGCAAGTGGCAATCAATGTCGCCAAAGGGTATACGAATGCGGAGATTGCCAAGCAGTTGTTTATTAGTTTGAGAACCGTAACGACCCATTTGGAAAGAATCTACCAGAAGTTGAACGTCCCGTCCCGAGCTGCTTTGACCCGATATGTCATGGAAAAGGGGCTGCTTAAGGAAAACTCATGAGCGGGATCGGCACATCATCCGATAAATACGTATTTTCACCGATACAAGGAAGCAGCGTCGGCCGTTATGATGAGAGACAGCAATTCAAAATCTCATGAAAGCGGTGTTGCTGCTTGGTATGGTTAGTCGTTCTACACATTTTATCCGCAATTCTAGGCTTGGGACCGGCATACGCGTTCCCTTGGATGCTGAGGAAAGTTTCTACGGTTGAAGAAATGAAGCGAAATTTACTTCAGGTCGCTTATTTGGAGTTTTTCCCCAAGGCATTCGGTACCGTTGCCATCATCTCGGGGCTCGCCCTATTTTTTATAGGGTCGTATGGGTCGTTCGCGCATTTGTGGATTATCGGTTCCTTGGCCGTCTATGCTGCAATCGAAATACTCGTCATCGGTTTTTTGAATCCCGCGGCCAGTAAGCTGCTAAAACGCATCAATGAATCCGGGGTTGTATCTTCGGAAGAACCTGCTGCCAATTTGATCGGGCTTTACTCTCGCGTGCGGAATCTTCATTTATGGGCGGGGATTCTAGGGCTTATCATATTTGTCTTGATGATTGCAAAGCCGGACTGATGGGGATGGCGTCATGGATAAAGCTTTACAGAAACGGTACTTGTACTGCCTTCAGACAGACATCCGAAATCCGACACTGGACTATTTGCATGTTCTGGTTAAACGCCACCTGCACACGATTCCGTTCGAAAATTTGAGTAAGTTCCATTATTACGTGAATCATGGAAAAACAGGCTTTCGCTGGCTCCCTTCCATGGATACCTATTTGAATCATGTTGAGCAGGAGAGACTTGGGGGCAATTGTTATATTTTGAATCTCCATTTCGGAAGGCTGCTTCAATCGCTGGGATTTCAGGTTGAGGTAGTGCGTGCAACGAGCGGCAATGCTCATCTGGCCAATAAAGTGACTGTCGAGGGGCGATCCTATTATGTAGACGTGGGCTACGGGGCGCCTTTGTTTGAGCCGCTGGATTTAGAGGAACAGCCTCGGTTCTCCCGCAGAGGGGAAGAAGTGGAGATTGTTCGGTTAGATACGGGCCGTTATGTGATTGATAGAAGGATGAACGGGCAAAGCTTCGTAACCAAGTGCATTGAATGGACGCCCGTTGAAATCGAGAGCTTCGAACCGGATATTACCCACTCGCTTAGGGATGAAGAGGATAACCCGTTCATGCGCCGAATCGTCGCTACCTTATTCAAACCGGACGCTGCTTATTCCGTCATCAATCAAAAGCTGATAATTAAAACCGACGACGGCACCGAAATCCATGAATGCGCCCGAAAACAAGATTGGATCGTGATGATGGAGAAAACATTCGGATTTCAAGCAGAAATGTTGAATCAAGCGCTTCGGTTTGTTGCTGATCGGGGGAACCGGCTTTTTTCGGAGGGCTGAGAAATATATGAAGAAAGGGCCGGGATCATACACCCTTGAGGTGCTGATACCTGGCCCAATTTAGTTTGCTTTTGCCGCAACCGGATCCTTTATACGGTAAAGAGGCAGCAGGAACACGATACCGATAAGGAACATCGCAGCAGAGAATTGATAGGTCCAAGAGAGCGATAAACTGGCCTTCAGGAGGCCGGCTATGCTCATCGTAACAACCATCGCGCCCATGAACATCGGCGTCAGGATGCCGTTCACGCGTCCGACGAACGCTTCCTCCGTCTTGTTCAGAATTAGCGTATTAATGCCGATCTGCAGTGCCGGCATGAAGAGTCCGATCATGGCTTCCATCGCTAGCGTGAGCCAGAATACTTCGGAAAATCCCATGACCGAGACGCCAATCCCCGTGACGAGCATGCCCCATAAAACAAGCGTTTGCGGAGCGGCTTTGTTCGAGAATGCCATCGACAGTCCCCCGCCGACAAGCATGGCCGCGCCGTTGGCCGCGAAGAGCCATTGCAGGTTCCCCTTCGGCAAGCCAAGCTGTTCGGTGATGAGAAACACGGCAAGCGTATGAATAATGCCGATGCCGAGTCCCGCGGCGAGGAAAGAACCGCCTAAAGCGACGAGCGCTTTGCGATGAAGGACGTAGTCGATCCCCATCTTCATCTCAGTCCAAATCGAGGTCCCGGCATTCTCTTTCTCCTCGACCCTGTCTGCCGGAAGCAGCGTAAGTACGGCGGCAGACACGAGGAATGCGACACAGACGATGCCCATTGACCAGTAGATGCCCAATTGCTCGAATACGAACGTGCCCAGAATCGGACCCAAAATCATAAATACCGCCATCATCGTCTGGAACAGGGCCATGCCGGCCTGCATCTGCTCTCCGGGCACGTGCAGCTTGAACAGCTTCATGCTGGAGGGCTGAGAAAACTGCGACAAAATCGCCGAGACGAACGTTGCGAAGAACACCGCTTGCCATGAGCCATAAATCAACGTGAGCAAAATGACGAAGATCGATATCGCGCTAAGCAGGTCGCATAATACCATCGTACGCTTAGGCCGCCATCGATCAGCAAATGCCCCTCCAATGAAAGAGAATACGAAAATCGGCGCGAATTCGGCTACCGAGACGAGCGAAACGGCGAACGCGTCCCCGTCGGTCATTTCGACCACAAACAGGAGCACCGCGAAGTTGCGCACCCAGATGCCGATCTGCATGAACACGCCTGCCGACAGAATGGCTTGAATAAATCGGTTTTTCAACATGGAGCCCAAAGAGGTCTTAGATCCGGATGAAGGACTATTTGGTACAGGAGTATCCATTTGGCGAACGTTCATCCTTTCATATCACAAAAATAGTAGATCATATGTTCGATTCTACTATAATTATGTCTACTTAGGAACGGGAACATACGATTAAAATTGAATTTATCCGGATGACGATCGGACCTGTAAAAAGGAATATACTCCTCTGCCCGCGAAGAACTTGGGAACGGGCTTTTAAGTAAACTTGGTAAAAGGCGGTTTAAATGAAGAACGAATCATTAAACTATGGGGAGCGTGAATGTAGTGGATATGTCTATCATTCAGCCTGAATGGAAAATCGAAAAGATCGAGATCGCGACTCTTACGGGCGAACGTGCAAGAAGCGCGGGTTCGAACGGCAGGATCGGGGATCACGGCAAAAGCTGCTCCGTTCGTATCGCCCGCATTACGATTGACGGTGAGACAGGCTTCGGAAGTACGGGATTGTTGACGGAGAGCATGGCGGAGGCCGTTGTCGGCATGAGGCTGGCGGATCTGTTCGATCAAAACGGCAAGGTGCTTGAACCGTACCGGATCCCGCTCGAATATCCGATTTTGGACTGGCTGGGGCGCAGACAGAACGCTCCCGTATACAAATTGATAGCCGATTCCAATCGGGTTTCTCCGCTTGTGGTGCCCTGTTACGATACTTCGCTGTATTTTGACGATTTGCATTTGCAGAATGACCGGGATGCGGTAGCTTTAATGAAAGAGGAAGCGGCGCAAGGAATGTCCAAAGGCCACCGGAATTTCAAGATCAAGGTCGGCCGGGGCGGCAGGCACATGCCGCTATGGGAAGGGACGAAGCGGGATATAGCGATTATTCATGGCATTGCCGAGGTCGCCGGACCGGAGGGGCGGATTATGATTGATGCCAATAATGCATATAATTTGAATTTAACCAAAGAAGTGCTGGCAGCCGCCGCAGACGTGAACCTGTACTGGATCGAAGAGGCGTTTCACGAAGACGATGCATTGTATGCCGATCTGAAAGCATGGCTCCGCGAGCGTGGACAAAGCGTACACATTGCGGACGGAGAGGGGCTTGCGTCTCCCCATCTCGTCAACTGGGCGAAGAACGGCCTTGTCGACGTCTTGCAGTACGACATTATTTATCCGGGCTTCACGCACTGGCTGGAGCTTGGCGCGCAGCTTGATCAAATGGGACTGCGTTCCGCGCCGCATTGCTACGGCAACGCATACGGCATCTACGCGCTCGGCCATATAGCCGCTGCCATTCGGAATTTCGAATTCGTCGAATACGACGACATTACGATCCAAGGCATGGATGCCTCCGCTTATCGGGTAGAGAACGGCCTGTTCCATGTCCCTGATAAGGCAGGCTTCGGTCTCGATTTTGACGAGGAACTGTTTGCGGGACAGGTCCTGGCAAACGGATGGAGCCGTTAGGATTTGTCATTAGTACTGCACTTTTAATCCGTTGCTATCGAGGTTCTTATTTTTTTGTATAATGTAAGAATCATTACACAAAGGGAGATAACATCATGCTGGAATACAGAAAGGCAAGACCGGATGAGCGTGAGGAATATATCGATTTAGCCAACTATGCCTTCAAGATTGATGTAGAATCCGTGATTCCCAAAGTGTACAGCAAGGACATGGATTCGTCGTCGATGCACATGGTCGCCGTGGATGAGCAGGGCCGGCTGCGCGCGCAAGTAGCCGTGTACCCGGAGCTGATGAACGTAAGCGGCCTTCCGCTGCGAATCGGATTCCTGGGAATTGTATCGGTGCATCCAAGGGCTCGCGGGGAAGGGCATATGAAGGTGCTTATGAACAAATGGCTAGCCGAAGAAGTGCCCGGATCGTACGATATGGTCGTATTATGGGGGCAGCGGCAGCGGTATGAGTACTTCGATTTCACCCTTGGAGGGGTAAAAATCAAGTATTCCGTGGGAGAAGTCAATTCTCGTCATGCATTGAAAAACGTGAACGTAAAAGGGCTGTCTATTCGCCCGCTGTTCGAGATCGAAGGCGCGGCAGCCTTTGCGCGCAAGCTGAACGAGGCTCGGCCCGCGTTCGTTCATCGCGATTTGCAGCAAATGCCGCATATCTTAAATGGTTTTGAGCAAAAAACCTTTGGCGTGTTGGATGAGGACAAGCTGATCGGCTATTTGGTCGTCAACAAGACAGGCGATCAAATAACCGAGCTCGCCATGGAACATGCCAATGATATTCCGCGAGCGATCAAGGCTTATTTGGCCCATTCGAGTTCGGACTGGATATCGGTATTGGTGCCTGAGTACGAGACGGAGATGAATGAGAGTCTTAGTCGTTTTGCGGAGAATTACGCGATTGAGACAGCCGATATGTACCATATTGTAGACTTTGCCCGTGTGTTGGAAGCCTATTTGGCGCTTAAGCATGGGACGACCGGACTTGCGCCGGGCGAATTCTCCGCCGTGCTGGACGGCCAGCCCGTTACCGCTCGCGTGGACGAGAACGGCGTGACGGTCGAACGGTCGGCTAAGCCAGGTGCAGTCGAGCTGGATAAGAAGCAGGCACAGACGCTTCTGCTTACGCCGCACGGCCGTTATACGGGGGCTGTCGTACCCGCCGGATGGTTTCCGCTTCCTATTTTCTGGTATATGTCCGATAAGTTTTAATTGGCTTAGAGGAGACATGCGACATGGGAGATAAACGCGGCATACTCATTTTACCCGAGGAGGTTGGCCCCTATTGGGCGGACCTGATCGCTCGTTCTGGCCTTAATCTGGTAGGGATTCATCCGGGTTGGGGAGCTGGAGCGCTCGAGGAACTCGAAAAAACGCTGGAATTCGTAAAGACGCCGATTTTTGGACAATTCGCGGAACAGATGAAAGAGCTGAACGTGGATCTCGAGTTCGAAGCTCACGCCATGTCATGGCTCGTTCCGCGAGCTCTTTTCTCCGAGCATCCCGACTGGTTCCGGATGGAAGAGACCGGAAATCGGAATCCCGACTTTAACTTGTGCGCATCCAGCGCGGAAGCGCTCGATTTTCTGGAGAACCGGTCGGAGGAGCTGGCTCGTGCTTTGCCCTCAATGACGGGGCGGTACTATTTTTGGATCGATGATGTAACGAACAGCGCTTGCCATTGCGGGAGCTGCCGGGCTTTGTCCGCCTCCGATCAGGCGATGATGTTCTACAATTATATCCTGCGGGGGATTCGGCGGTTCGATCAGGCGGCTGAGCATTGCTACTTGGCTTACCAGGATACGATTCAAGCTCCGAAGACCGTGCGGCCCGAGTCTGGGATTTTTCTGGAATACGCCCCCATCTACCGCGATTCGGCCCGAGCGATCAACGATCCGGATTGCCCGGAGAACTTTAAGGAGCTCGAACACCTGCCCGGTCTGCTGCAGCTGTTTGGGCAAGAGGGCGCTCAAATTCTGGAATACTGGATGGATAACTCCCGGTTTTTAAAGTGGTAAAAACCGTTGAAGCCGCTGCCTTTTTACGAAGAGGTCATTCGCCAAGACGCGGAGTATTACCGGAGCCTCGGGTTCAGCCGGCAGACCAACTTCGGCGTATGGTTGGGAGAGGACTACGAGCAGGCTTTCGGCGAGCCGCCGATAGCCGCTTACGCTCGGGCAATTGGGAAATAAAATGCTGCGTGGGATATACAAAAGATTGCAATGAGCGAATATGAAGAGGGCCACCCATATGGGATGGCCCGTTCTGTTTTGGAAATGTTTATGAGAAATCTTTTATAATTTATCGGAGATTGCTTCGTCTGCTATAATAGGACAAGCACATAGAATGGCTTGCAAGGGCGGTCGGCTACCTCTCCGTGAAGGGAGGGATGCCCATGGAGGTTAAGGACGCTTTGACGTTGATGATCAGTTTTGGCGCGCTGCTTATTGCGCTGCTGACGCTGGTTGTTGCCATCGTCGCAGTGTTTAACCAAAAGAAATAGACCGCCCCTCTACCAGGAAAACGGTCTATTTCCGATCGATATTCCGAAGCCGGCCGCCTTTGAAGCGGTCTACTGTGCCGGAGGAGACGTGTTACAGCACGGCTCCTTCTTTATTTTTATTATAAAGGCGCGAGTGTATACGTGCAAGAAGAGAAGTTGTTGCACCTTACGTTACGTCATGTTTTATACTGAAGACACCGGTAAACAGCTAGCGAAAAGGAAAGGAGTGGATTATGCGGCAGTATTGGAAGGTGGGGGATCTTGCCAAGTCGACCGGAATAACGGTCCGCACCCTGCGATTTTACGATCAGATCGGCTTATTTTCACCGTCGGGGCATTCCGAATCCGGTCATCGGTTATATAACGAAGCCGATATCGGACGGCTGCAACAGATATTGTCCCTTAAGGATTTGGGCTTATCGCTTGAAGACATTCAGAAGGTGTTGAACGGTCATGCGTATACTCCTTATGACATCGTGGCTATACAGATTAAACGGGTCCGGCAAACGATTAGAACCCAACAGAAGCTTCTGGCCGAACTCGAACGCGTGGCCGAACGGATGAGCGATAAGCAGCCGCTTAATGCGGATACGTTTATTTCACTGCTGGAAACGATGAAGGCAAGCCATGAAAAAGTTATTATTGAGCGCCGGTTGGACTGGGAGCGCCGGTTTGATCAGCTCGGCGATTTTCTAAACGAAACAAGAAATGAACACACAAAGGAGGAAGACTCATGAAACAACGCTTTACGACGCATTCTACATTCAAAATCGAGCGCATGTACCAAGCTTCTCTTGAAAGGGCGTTTGCGGCATGGTCGGACCGGAGCGCCAAGGCCCGTTGGTTTCAGCCTGCAGAGGAATTCGAATTCCGCGTTGGCGGACGGGAAATTGGCCGCGGCGGCCCTCCGGGCGGGCCTGTCTTTACATTTGAGGCTTATTACCAAGAGATCGTACCCAATGAACGATTGGTCTACACGTACAGTTTGGACCAAGATGACATCCGGATATCGGTTTCCATCACTACGGTTGAATTTATCCCGGCCAGTGAGGGCGTCAAACTGATATTTACGGAGCAAGGAACGTTTTTCGACGGCTATGATACGCCGGAACAACGTGAGCAAGGAACCAAGGAATTGCTGGATCTTCTCGGAAAATCTCTCGGGGAGAGCAACGCGGAAACGTTCGAGCTCGTATCTCGCCGGGGGTTCGATGTGCCTCGAAATGCAGTATACCGGGCTTGGACGGAGCCGGAGCTTCTTGCCCAGTGGTGGGGGCCTAACGGTTTTACGAATACGTTTCACACGTTCGATTTAAGGCCCGGAGGCGCTTGGGAGTTTACGATGCATGGCCCAAACGATACCGGCTACCCCAACCGAAGCGTTTTTCAGGAAATCGGCCCTGACCGCATCGTGGTGCGGCACGAGTCCAGCCCGCGTTTCACCCTTACCGCCACATTCCAGGACGACGGCGGCAAGACAGAGGTAAGCTTCCGGCAGGCTTTCGAATCCCTGGAAGATTACAAGAAGCTCAAACCTCTTTGCGAGGAAGCGAATGAACAAAATTTAGACAGGCTCGGATCACTCTTAAAGAAGCTCTCCGAATAGGAGGGGATCATAGTTCTGGAGGGATTGGGTTCCCTCCTAGCGAATCCAATCCCTCCAGTACGTCGGAAAGCCTTTATAACGCTTCATGATCGGGCATCTCATCTAAGTCTAATATGTACTTTAGAAAATCGAAGATCGTTTCATAATTACTAAGTATACGTTGTTGCTTTTGTAAATTAGGAATCATCATTCCTTGAACTCTCGCGCCTGCCGCATATCTAAATAGCTGCCACATCTTTTCACGGTTGCTTTCAACTAATACCACCGGTTCTAGGCCGATAATCAAACTATAGATCGGATCATGAAAGTACTCTTTGGCTATCCTTTCATTCTGTACGGTGAATTTAATCCTTCCATAACCAATAAACTTTCTATCTCCATAAAATAAAGCCATATCGCCTATATTAATTTTGTTCCATAGCAAATTATTTTTCTTGCTGTATTTCATGGCCCATACGGAATACAATTCCGAACCAATGAAGTCCCATTCTTTTTGATGCTGTTCGTTTATTCTTGAAGGCTTGGCAACGGCTCTCATAAAATTGGCGTATGCTTTCCCGAATGATGAAGCACTGAAACATATGAGCTTTTCCAAAGTAAACACCTCCATTAGTAAAGTATGCGCAATGGACTTTTTGTTTATTCTGTAGGAAACATAACAAAGAAGCCTTGCAAATTTTGCACGGCTTCTTAATTTAACAACGTTAAATCTGGTGTTGACCCCGATCCTTCTTTGAGAGATTTCTGGTCTTTCTGCTCTTATCCTTCTGGAGAGCTTCACCTTTATATTCATGGGCGATTTCTGTACGTCTAATCCCGATTTTATAATAAGCAGGTTCTATTTCAAAAGAGATCGCTTTCCTCCCCAGCTTAATAGCCGTGGCCGCTGTAGAGAATGAACCGCCAAACGGGTCTAACACGATGTCCCCTTTATTAGAGCTGGCTAGTATGATTCGTTCCAGCAGTGATTCCGGTTTCTGTGTAGGGTGATTTTCGTACTCTTCCATCTTAAATCTTACACGCGGGATCTCCCAAACGTTGCCTGGAACCTTCTTGGTATTATAAGGTTGCGGGGGATCTTTGCGATAATCGATCAATTGCCTTTCGGAACCGGTTTTAGCGTCTACAAGGATGTCTTGGGCGTTGAAAGTGTAGGTTGCCTTCGAAGATTTATTCGTCAGAAGAATCGGCTCGTATAGCGAGCCAAACATCCTCTTCGACTGTACCCCCGAGCTATCATAGCTCCATACGATTCTGGACAGGACATTGTAATTTTCCTGCACATACACATCCAGGTAAGGGATAAATTGCGTCGCATTCATGAAATAAAACGAACCGTCATCCTTTAATACGCGAAAACATTCATCAATCCAGCATTTACACCAATCGAGGTACTCGCCCTTTGATTCCCATTTATCCTTTACTCCCCCGAAATCTTTTCCGATATTGTAAGGCGGGTCAGCAAAGATCAAATCGACGGAAGCGGATCGGGTGTTCTTTAGCAGCTCCAGACTGTCTCCCAGTCCAATGAAACTATGATCATTGTGCATATGTTCAAAGCTAGTATCCGTAAAATAGTCACTCCATGACATGCATATCACCTAATCTTAACTTGAAATTGATTTCTGTTTGGAAGGTTTACAACGTTAAGCTTTATGATACATCCCCCCGGGACTCGCGGGCAAGGCAAACCGCCTCCTGCCGCCGTAATTTTGTTTTTTCCAATGCGTTTTCCCACCCATTGGGAATGCGGTGCTCTTATGGCAGGAATGCCTCAACCGCTACGATAAGGATGTAGAAAGCACAAATAACGTATCTGCCGTTTTTCTAACTCGTTCATTTGGTGTTCCTCGTGCTCGGCGTGAAGCTTGCATTCGAGAAGAAGGCGAGTGTGCCGGTTGAAGAGCATTTAGCGGCATAAATGTTTTATCTGGATCGTTCACTACATGCAAAAATACCTCTTCCAATGGCTTTGGAAGGGGGATTTTTTTATCTTTAGATTGAAATTGCGATCGAATTTTGGGATTCTGAATAAGTCGGTTTTGACTCGCTTAACCGTTTTTTTAAAGATAGAGAGGGGTTTAACATAAATAGCTATGGAGTTGACATGGGAAATTATCGCATTAATTGTTATCGGCGGGTTTCTTGCCGCCTTTATTGACTCGTCAGTAGGCGGAGGAGGCTTGGTTTCGGTGCCGGTATTACTGGCCGCGGGACTGCCTCCGCATTTGGCGCTTGGGACGAACAAGCTCTCTGCGTCGATGTCGTCGGTTACGAGTACGCTCGCTTTCTTGCATTCCGGCAACATCAATTTGCGCAGCACGGGCAAGCTTGTCCCATTTACGGCGATCGGCGCGGCGGGAGGAGCGCTCCTGCTTCAATTGATTCCGTCGGATTGGCTGCGGCCGGCCATTGTCGTCATGCTCATTGGCGTTACGATATACACGCTGCTGAAGCGAAATTGGGGCATGGAGGGATCCGCCAGGCGTAAGACTACGGCCGCCGTGAAGATCGGCATGGTTGCGGCCGCCTTCCTGCTGGGCGGATATGACGGCTTTTTTGGGCCGGGAACCGGCTCGTTTCTGATTTTCATTTTTTTGCTGCTGGGTTTTGACTTTATTCAAGCGGCAGGCAATGCAAAGCTGCTTAATTTTACGAGCAATGTGTCAAGCCTGATCGTGTTTTTGGCGCTTGGCTGGGTTGATTTCCGCATAGGCCTCTTGATGGGAGCCTCAATGGTGCTTGGTTCCTTGGCCGGCTCGCGGCTGGCCATCCGGCAAGGGGCCCGGTATGTAAAGCTGCTTTTTGTCTTGGTTACGGTGGCATTGATCGGCAGGCAGCTTTGGACATTGATTTCGGGCGAGAACTAGAGATATTTAATGCCATGCATGGCGGGTGTGAATGTGTTTGGCATGTATTAAGGGCTCCCGCAAGCTAGAAGCAATGAAAAATTGTGCCGTATAGTAGGTGGTCATGATCCATATGCCGGAGCGGGGAATATCGGAAACAAACATGTTCCATGACAGGATGGAATCGGAAGCAAGAAAAAGCAGCGATCCGATTATAGCGTATAGGTTGCCTGTCATAATCGCTGTCCAGGCCATTAGCGAGATGACGGCTATATAGATGAGCACAGGCGCGATGAGTTCGCTCTGTCCGCTGTCTTGGAGCGCATGTACCAGACGCTGCCCCATAAGCCCGGCATAGAGAGCAATCGGAATGAGAGCAGCGGCGCGCAGCCAAGAAAAACGGAACCGGCGCAAGAAGGATGCGGTGTAGAACAGATGTCCGATCAGAAACGCGGTGAGCCCGGCTACGAACCATTTCATCAGACCGTCGCCGCACATGGAGAAGAGCAAGCCTAGCAGGAGAAGCCAATGTTTCGGTTGCCGTGATGGCGGGCAGACCAAGATGGCATACGCCAGAATGAGCGCCATAGGAATCAGTTTGAAAACGAGCTTGAGCCCTTCCGGCTCGGATGGAACGATGAAAATATACAGGATGCTCATGAGGCCGATAGCATACGGAAGCAACTTACGAATCAATGGTAGCTCCTCCTAGTTCAAATGTGGTTGATCTACTTCATTCTGCATAAGTCTTCCAGTTTCCTGCCGCTGGAGGGTAATGTGGGCTGACAATGATTTCATCTGAATTAACGCAATTAAGAAAGGAATTTGGGCACGTGAACGAGAAAATAGGTGTGGAAAAGAATAGGAGGCGTAACCTATGCTAAAGCCGATTTCCTCGCATCTATACCAACATGAAGATACTTGCCACGTATATGTAATTAAAAACGGCAGAGAGGCGGTCTTGATCGATTTTGGATCGGGCACCGTGCTCGAAGAACTGGCGTCAATTGGCGTCGACAACGTAACGGATGTACTTATGACGCATCATCATCGGGATCAAGGGCAAGGCCTGCAGAAAGCGGTCGCGGCAGGTGCGCGCATCTGGGTACCCCATCACGAGCAGGATTTATTTGCGAATATCGACCTGCACTGGCATGGCCGCGAAGTTTACAACAACTACAATGTGCGCCAGGACAAGTTCTCCTTGCTCGAACCCGTACCCATTGCCGGTACTTTGAAGGATTACTCGATCCATATGTTTGGAGGATACTCGTTTAACGTCGTTCCTACGCCCGGCCATACAACGGGATCGATTACGCTTACAGTCGAACTGGACGGTAAACGAACGGCCTTTACGGGAGATTTGATCGCCGGTCCGGGAAAGGTTTGGTCCATGTCCGCGACCCAATGGTCCTATAACGGCTGTGAAGGGGTCATGCACTCGATCCTCTCTTTATCGGTTCTTCGCGAGAAGGGCTTGGACATGCTGCTGCCTTCACATGGCGACATCATGGAGCATCCCGCTTCCGCAATCAGCCCTTTGATCGAGAAGCTGGAACAGCTTCTTCGCTTACGCGGCCAGTATTCGGATTTCGAAAACTTCAGGTCACCGGCATTTCGGGAAATCACGCCTCATCTGCTGTGGAACTCGCGCAGCTTTGCCAATTCCTATGCGCTCATCTCCAAGAGCGGCAAAGCGCTTCTCATCGACTACGGCTATTCCAATATCCATCAGATTTTTACCGCGGGAACGGATCGCGCATCGCGCCGGCCGAACCTCTACCCGATCGAATGGTTGAAAAAGCAATACAACGTCACTAAGATCGACGTGGTCATACCGACTCATTATCATGACGATCACGTGGCCGGGATTAACCTATTGCGCGATGTCGAAGGGACCGAGACGTGGGCAGCCGATAATTTTGCCGATCTATTCGAAAGTCCTTCGCGCTACGACGTACCCTGCATTTGGTATGACCCGATTCCGGTGGACCGCAGATTGCCGCTCGAGCAGTCGATCGCCTGGGAGGAATACGACATTCGCGTCTACGAACAACCGGGCCATACGTTGTATGCGGTGGCCATCTCGTTCGAAGCCGATGGTAAACGCGTATTGGCGATAGGGGATCAGCAAGGCAACGACGGGAATTTAAACAATTACGTCTACAAGAACCGGTTTCGTTCCCATGATTACCTATTAAGCGCGGAGCTGTACCGAAAGCTGAATCCCGATCTCATTATATCCGGCCATTGGGATCCTTTGTGGGTAGAGGAAAGCTACTTCGATAAACTGAAGCGGGACGGGGAAGAGTTAAAGCGGCTTCATGACGAGCTGCTGCCGCTCGATACGCTCGATCTAGGGGCCGAAGGCTTTTGCGCATGGATAAAGCCATACCAAATTGAACTTAGAGGGGGAGAATCGGCCGAAATCGAGGTAGAGGTGTTAAACCCGTTTCCGCGCAGGGAAAAGGTGACGGTTCAATTGATAACGCCGCCGAATTGGAATGCGGAGACCAAGACGCTGCAGCTGGAGTTAGATCCGCACGTCGCAGACAAGGTACGGTTTCATTTAACCGCGCCTGAAGGCCTCTTCATCAAGCGCGCTCGAATCGCCGCCGATATCAAGATAGGGGACCGTAAGCTGGGACAGCAGGCTGAAGCGCTTGTTACAGTGACATAAACGAAGTAAGGAGCGAGGCGGGATAGATGCCTTCGCTCCTTTTTCATGAAACTCCATTTCTCCGGGACTCGCGTGCGAGTTTTGAAACGAGCTTAAATATTCATATGATTTAATGATGTGAAAATCGGATCGTGGAGTGCGAGTAACTAATGGAAGGTGACGTTTATGTCCATACGCGAGGTAGAGCTATCGTTAGAGGGCTTCCGTTATTACGCTCGTCAGATCGACTGTGAAAATGGCATACAGGAACCTATTCTATTCTTGAGCGGCGCGTTTCAGAATATGGATGCCTGGGATAAGTTCGTGCGATATTTTAAAGATAGATGCGCAATGATATTGGTTGATCTCCCCGGAGTGGGCAAATCTGATTTGCTGCCTAAAGAGTACGGATTAGACTATCTGGTGCGGGGGGTGGTACAGACCCTTGATCACCTGTCAATCGAACGGGTAAAGGTGCTTTCGGCATCTTACTCCACGCCAATTGCCTACGAATTCGCGAAACAACACCCTCATCGTGTATCCCGCCTGTTGCTGGCGGGCATTATGAAGGAAATACCGCACGCCTCAAGAGATGGCGTCATACGGACGATTGAGCATTTACAGCGTGGAGACACCGATAAGTTCGCTGATGATGTAGTGAACGGGCTAATTAACACGGATCCGCGGATTGAAATCAATCGGCGCAGGCTCGTGATGAAGCTATTCCGCAGTCAGTTGCTGCAATTGTCTCCGGACCTGGTCGAAAAGTACGTTGCCAATACGCTTCGGCTGTTGACTCATCCCCCGCTCAACATCGAGAACTCGCCTAATGTGCCGGCTTTGATTTTTACCGGGGAGCATGATTTGTTCACGAAACCGGAGTATTGCCGTGAAATCGCCCAATCCTTCTCAAATTCAGCGTATACGACGATTTGTCGTGCGGATCATATTTTCCATCTCGAGCAATTCGACGTTGTCATTCAACTTGTCGACCGATTCTTCTTCGACGCGCCGCTCGACGAGATTCCTGGATGTAATCCGTTCGAATATCGCAGAAGCGGGTCTGGTTGACTGACCGTTTTTCTTCATTTTCAAATGCCCAAACTAAAGGCCAGAGCTCCTCTTCTGAGGGTTCTGGCCTTTAATGATGTGAACTATGATCGAAAGGCGCGCAGCCGCTCGAGTTCCTCCACAAAACCTTTCGGTTCGTCCAATGCCAGATAGACGGCTGCTGACACGTTTATCACTCTTCTTTCAAGCTCTTGATATACCAAGCATCGCAAGCAAAATGTTCCGAGCCCGCAAGCGGAGCGTCCAGCTGCGCGAAGCCATGCTTCGCATAGAAGCGGTTCGCGGCAGTCATATTCCTTAGTGTTTCCAAGTAACACCGCCGATAATGAAGACGGGCAAACGCTACCGCAGTGTCCAGCATAGATGCTGCAATGCCCGTACCCCTTGCGCTGGGCAGCAAGTACATCTTTTGCAACTCGCAGATTTCAGTGGAATCGGCAAATGGAGCTATGCCGCAGCCTCCAACAACCTCGCCGTCCTGCTCAACGACCCAGTATGCTCTTCCCTCTGCTCTATAGTAGTCGGCAAGATGGCTTAAGCTCTCGTCTTCCCAAGCCAGCCCAGCCCGATTGCCTCCGAATTCGATCAGGCATTCCCGTATGACTCGCTCGATGGCGGCGTTATCTTTTGTCTGGATGTCTCGAATGATCAATGAAATAACCTCCGTTTCTACCTGTATTATAGCGTAAGCGGGCCTTTATTGAATCCTTTAACAATGAGCCACACCGCGAGAGTCATTTCATTTGCGGCTACGGGCATTGCCAGAATAGCGCCCCAAAATGAAACTTGTTCAATGACGCCGAACATGACCAGCAAGGTGCACAGAAAAACAAGGGCTGCCCCCGTCATACCCAAGATGGGGATAAACCGTGGTACGAGCTTGGCTCTAAAGAAGATGCAGCTGTACATCATCGTATTGATACCCAGCATGAAAAGCGGCCCGAGCATGAATGTCCAGTCATGGATGGCCTTTAAGATCGTACCCGAGGTTTGGAAAGCTGCGAGATCCGGAGCCTCTGCGGCTATAAACTCGCGGCTTAAAGTCAGCAGCGACAGCACGCTGATGACGCCAATCGTGATAATAATCGCTTCAAGAAATCGGAAGCATAGATGCCAGAGCGCGACCGTTTCATTGTATTTACGCAAGATTGGAAACATGGTCGTTGCCGTACCGACCGCCGAAACGACAAGCATCAGCTCCATTAGCGCTCCAAGTATGACTTGATTGCCGTGTTCAGCGCCTTTAGTAAGGTAATCGGGCTCCTGCAGAATCGGATCATAGAAAATGAGTCCGCCTAGAACTGCCGTAACAGCCGCAAGGATAAAGAAAACGCCTATCATTGTGGCAGCCGTTCTATTCGAGAAATGCATAGGGTTTGCCTCCCTTTATTCCTCCGTATTTTCCCCATAAAAGAATACTTCCTCCAACGGTAAATTGAAGGCAAGCGCGATACGAAAAGCCAGTTCCAGAGACGGGGAGTAATTTCCCTTCTCCAGTGCCACGATGGTTTGCCTGGTCACGCCTACCTTGTCAGCCAGCTGTTGCTGGGTCATTTCATTATGATTGAACCGTAGTCTGCGGATGTGGTTGCCGACAAGATGTTTGCCCATACTAGACTCCTTTCCGATAATGATAAAGTTTAGTAGCGGATCCGGTCACATCAGAGATAAAACCGGAGGCGATCAGGATGATGAACATGATCTGCGAGGGCTGATCGTAAACCAGTGAACCCATGGCAAGAAGAAAGCCGATGATGAACACGAAGAAGGAATTTCGGTGCGCTCTGAGTTCAATGAGTTTATCCAGTTCGTCGGCGAAGGCGGGTTCCTTTTCTCCGGTCGTCATCCTGAAGACGATGTTGAAAATAATGCTGATGACGATGTGCGCGATGATGGAAACCAACATCAGAATGAGCACGAAGGAGCCCCAGTAGCGAAACGTTTCCGCCGACATCAGATCTCCTTCAGGGCGCCGGGGATACATGTAGGCACAATAAAATCCGAAAATGAGTATGGCGCTAATGAGGGATACGATACTCTTCTTTTCTTGATAGGTCATGCTTGAAGCCTCCTGTATATTTTAATGTACATGATGTAAAGTATTCTATACATAAGGTAACCAAGATTAACCACAGTGTCAAGTTTATTTTACATATCCTTTGTCGAAATCGTTAATTCTCACTATACTAAAGAGATATGGAAACTAAAGGGGGCTTCTGCTTAAGATGATCCGGGAGATGACCATTCAAGACTATGATCAGATGGTTGAGCTATGGAGCGCTATCGAAGGACTGGCTATTAGCGGTGCCGATTCTAAATCCAACATTGACTTCTATTTGAAGCGAAATAAAGGATTTAGCTTTGTCTATGAGGCAGATGGGCGCATTGCAGGCACGATCCTATGCGGACATGACGGGCGGAGAGGCTTTATTTATCACGTTGCCGTAAAGCCGGAATTCAGAAATCAGAACATCGGGCAACAAATGGCGGATCTGTGTCTTGGCAAGCTGAAGGAAGCGGGCATCGAGAAATGCCATATCTTCGTGCTTGATGATAACGAAGGCGGCAACCGGTTCTGGAGCCGCACAGGCTGGGAGAAGAGAAGCGGGTTTTCCGTATATTCGAGGGACACGGAAGGAACTTCCGGTTCCGTGCAGAACTAGTGTAATCAACTGACATAATGTAGACTCGCTTACTTCCTCAACATGCAGACAACGGAGGATGCAACGATGACCATTAAAGAACAGACGATTATGCAAGCAAGCGGAAACAGAATTATGACTCGTGATAGAGAAGTCCAGATTGTCGGCAAGATCGACGAACCGCTTATCCTGATCATGGATAACGTATTAAGCGGCGATGAATGCGATGCCTTGATTGCCTTAGCCGCGAATCGGATGCAGCGGGCCAAAATCGGCAAATCGCACACGGTCAGCGATGTTCGGACAAACAGCAGCATGTTCTTCGAGGAAAGCGAGAATGAATGGCTTCAATCCATTGAAGCCAGAACTGCCGAGCTGATGCATGTGCCGATCGCGCATGCCGAACCGCTGCAAATTTTGCATTATAAGGCCGGCCAGCAGTATCAGCCTCATTTGGACTATTTTACGTCCGGCGATGTGGTCAATAATCGGATCAGCACGCTTGTGATGTATTTAAATGACGTGGAAGAAGGCGGCGAAACGTATTTCCCTTCGCTCCGTTTTGCCGTAACGCCCAAGAAGGGAAGCGCCGTCTATTTTGAATACTTTTATAATGATCCTCATCTAAACGAGCTCACGCAGCATGCGGGAAATCCCGTCACGGCCGGTGAGAAATGGGTCGCGACCCAGTGGATGAGAAGACAACGGCATCGATCGTTTTGAAAGCGTGTACAAACTGAAAATGTGAAAGGGGCTGTCCCAAACGTCATCGATAATGACAGCCCCTTTCATCATGAATACCATTTGGTTTGACCGCATTCACTGCGCAGTCGAATGTTTTTCCGATCGCTGTTGTTCCCGGATTCCTTGAATGGATAGGCTAAGGTGGGAATCCACTCACAAAGCCGACCGCTGGCGCTTCTCCAGAATCTTTGCAGGCGTTTCTGACAACATTCCATGCCGGCAAGTCGGTGGATCATTTACGCGGAAGCTGGTTCAGATCGCGGAGCAGAGCTTGGGTGGAACGCAAAATTGGCGATAGTAAAGATTTAAGAGGCAGCCGGGAATTGACTGCCTCTCTCTATGTGCGTTATTTTGTGAAGACTCCCCATGCAAGCAATGGCAGGGGAGTCTTTAAGTTTTGTTTATGAATTATAAACGCTTTCTTAATAAGTTAGTGGTAAATTATGAGAATATTCTGCTTTATTGATAGAAAGGGGGGGAGTTAGGCGAGAAAGCCCTTCGCTTCAGTCGTGTGATGAATCGTCTTAGGACAAGGTATAAAGTTTAGTAGAATTAGCTTTGAAAAAGGGCTCCAACCATGAGTTAACAGTCTGCTGTAGTCCTTAGGGAATGTTTTATTTTTAATAGAGAGAAGGAGTTAAACCATGAAGAAGAAACCAATATTCACCGTTTTATCTTTAGCATTGGCTGCGAGTTTGACGGTTCCAGCAGTTGTAGGTGCTGGTGCTTCTGGGGAGGTGCCAACTACTAACACGGAAATCGTAAAGCTGAATAGCGAGCTTCGAACTGACCAAGAAGTTATCCATGATTTTGAAAAAATATCAGAAAAAGGATTTAAACCAGCGCGGACATCGAAACTTACTACATTTGCTGCTGTTACTCCGTACTATGTTGCAAAGACAACGGTGACATATACCTCGGGGGCTACGTCTGTATCTGATTCATACACTGATAGTAGTAGATCAACAAAGTATAACATTGATCTCATATATGCAAAAGTAAAGGTATATGAGTATGGTGGATTTTATGGGAGTAGCGAGGATACTCAAACTAATTTCTCCCATGCTGGCGCCCAATACGGATCCGGACAAGCTTTAGGTTCAGATACTGAGGCATATGGGCTGCATAAGTTCCAAGAAGCAGGTTTTCAAACTTGGGAACCAGAAACTTATGATACCTAGAAGATACGAAATCTATTTATTCTATTGGAGGGTGTTAACAATGAAAAAAATGATTTCTGTTCTATGCATTGCTGCAGTAGTGTCAGTTCCAACTTCCGTATGGGCAAGTGGATCAAAAAACAATATAATGAGGTAAAATTGATGATAAAACATATTATTCTTAAATTATTAATAATTTCCCTGCTAATCATATCTGTTGGCTGTTCAAATACCTCGAACAAAGTAGTTCAGAAAGGAATAGAGCTTCAGAACATAGATTTTATGAATACAATTGAAAGCACTGCTAACAGAGATAAGCTCCCAAACACTAAATCAGGCGGTATTTCTACAGGATTGTACAACGAAAATGGGGCGATTGAAAAAGAGCTCCACTTTAACTATGACAAAAGTGATAGTATTAAAAAATACATTTCTATAGGAAACTTAATTGATGCGGATAGAGTATACAAATTAATTCTGTTTGTAGATTATAAACAAGAAGTATTTAAGGTTGACGATAGGCCAGCGGCTATTGACTTCACTTTTAAATTAAAAGCAGGAGAAACAACAGAAATACCTTTCGAATTACCGAAATTAGAGACTGGTATTCATGATATACTATTCGTTATTGTTAAGAGCCCTGACAATAAAAGTTTGGATGAGGAATATAGGAAAAGAACAGACTTGAATCACTTACTATTTATTAGATTCAGTGTCTCAATTGAGAGCGATACAGTAAAAGAAACAGTTAATTATAATGAGTTTGGCATTATAGAAAAAAACGATATGTTGGATGGTTTATTTGTCTCAGAGAAAGATAATTTTAAAAGATGGTTGACACAGAAGGTTAAGAAAAATGAAAACATAAATTTTTACATCCGTGCAGGCAATAATAGTAATAAAGAAACAAAAGAGTATGCCGTTATTAATTTGTTTGATTGGATTCAAGAAGATGTTGTCAATGACAGGAAAGTTATATTTTTAAAAGTTAACAATAAGGAATTTGCCAAAGTCAATTCTGAATTTGTTGTTGATGTTAAAGAGCCTGGTGTATATGATTTAACAACTATATTGGTGAGTAATCCTTATCAAAAGCTTGATATTTATAACAGAGGTGCCGAAACTGGTGTCAGAGTAGGGGTTACAGTTGAATAGCCCATCAAGAAGATGGATATGGTGTGGTGTCCTACCTGTAGGAATAGAAAGAAGAAGACGCTCGTGAGGGTGTCTTTTTTTGCTCTTCTGCTTTATTTACAGAAAGGGGCCATAATTTGCTGAAGAAAGCGACAGTTGATCGCAAACGAGAAATGGCGTCATAGACATGAGGTCTGTGACGCCATTATTATTTATTTCGAGGTGCTATTAAAGCTTCAATGCCTTATTGAAGAGCCCTTTTGGGATAGTCTTTTTCAATTCGAAAGCTTATTAATAAGCGGTCCAGCCTGCATCGGCCGTGACGACCGTGCCGTTGACGAAGCTCGCCTCGTCAGAGGCCAGGAACAACGCCACTTTCGCGATCTCTCCCGGTTCGCCGGCGCGCGGGTTGAGAGCGATGCCTGCCATTGCCCGTTCCATACCGAATGGGTTCGGTTCGGTAATCGTCGTGCCAATATTGGTATTAACGCCGCCTGGCGCGATGGCATTGCAACGGATGCCTTTCGTCGCATACTGGAACCCGACGTTCTTCGTCAGGCCGACGACGGCATGCTTCGCAGCGGTATAGGCAGCGCCTGCACGGGAGCCCATCAAGCCGCCTGCGGAAGCGATGTTAACGATGACGCCGCTTTGCTTCTCGAGAAAGAGCGGGATGACTTTGCGGATTGTCCGCATCGGCCCCGTAGTATTGATGGCGAAGATGCGCTCCCACAGCTCGTCCGTCACGTCTCCGGCAGGCACGAAGTTGTCCATAATGCCAGCGTTATTGACGAGGATATCTACCGTTCCGTAGGTTTCGACTGTTGTATTTATAAGCGCTTGTACGTCTTCTTCTTTAGCAACGTTAGCCGCAATCGCGAAGGCCGTGCCGCCTTTGGCGGTTATCTCGTCCACAACGGCTTGCGCGGCTTCCACGCGAAGATCCGATACGGCGACTTTGGCGCCTTCCGAAGCGTATAATTCTGCAATGGCTTTCCCCATGCCTGAGGCGGCACCTGTGACAACAGCAACTTTTCCGGATAATCTCATGATCGTAGCCTCCCATGATTGTTTAATGAGCCTGCTGTTCCGATGAAATAATAAACACATGTTCAATAGAGAACATCTGTTACTTTGATTATAATGAAGGCAGGAAACAAGCCACAATCAGTAAAATTGGCGTGTTTGTTAGGTAACGAACAGATCGGCTCAAACTGTTCAATAAAGCGTCCAAGAAAGGAATGGGAGGCATGAGCGACAATGGCAAACGAACGGACCGCCGGATCGTCCGCAGCAGGACGGCATTACGGCAAGCGCTGCTGACGCTGATGGCGGACAAGCCGTTCACGGCGATCTCCATAACGGAAATCGTGGAGCTGGCCGATTATAACAGGGGGACCTTTTACTCCAATTACGAGAGCAAGGAAGCGCTGCTCGACGATATTATGTCCGATCTGATCGAGAAATTATTGCTCTCCTTCCGGGTGCCGTACGAGAAGGTGGAGTTCTTCCATGTCGATCAGCTGCAGGCGCATTCGGTGAAGCTGTTCGAACATATTTACGAGCATTCCTCCGTGTACACCGTGTTCATGAAAAGCGACATGTTGATGGTTCTCTGGGGGAAAATGTTCGCCGCGATCAAAAACATCCTCAAGGAGGAGCTTGTCTATACCAAGACGGATATCGACGAAGAGCTGCTGCAGATTTATTCCATCCATGCTCTCCTCGGTCTAGTCTTCCATTGGATAGAGAGCGGATATAAGCATTCGCCGGCCTATATGCGGGAGCAGCTGGTGAAAATCATCAATTACCACCCGACGACGGCGAAGACCTCGGTTAATCGAGCAAATCATAATTCACAGTGATGAGGGATATCATGTACAGGATCATGATGGTTGAGGACGACGAGAAAATAAGGCGAATTGTCGCGGATACGTTGAAGAAGTGGCAGTACAACGTGGCGGAAGTGACCGAATTTGACAAGGTGCTGACGGAGTTTGAGCAGACAGGCCCCCATCTCGTTCTGCTGGATATCAATCTGCCGGTTTATGACGGCTACTACTGGTGCCAGCAGATACGCGCGGTTTCGAAGGTGCCCATCATCTTCCTGTCATCGAGAAATCAGAATATGGACATTCTGATGGCGATCAATATGGGCGGGGATGATTTTATCCAGAAACCGTTTGATCTGGATATTCTGGTCGCGAAGATCGGCGCGCTCATCCGCCGCAAGTATACGTATCAGGAGGATGACAGCCTCCGATTCGTCCATCGGGGCTTGAAATTGAACGTGACCAATTCCACGATGGAATACAAAGGGCAAAACGCGGAGCTAAGCCGGAACGAATTCATCCTGCTGCAGTTAATGATGCGGCATATCGGGAAAATCGTCTCGCGCGAGGATTTGATGCAGGCCCTTTGGAATGAAGATCAGTTCATCGACGACAATACGCTGACCGTGAACGTGAACCGGTTGCGCCGGAAGGTCGCCGATCTCGGCTTGGAAGGGTTCATTGCTACCCGGAAGGGAATGGGGTATCTAGTCGAATGACGTTCCTCCGTTTTCTGGACTATGAGAAGCCTTATATCTATCTGTATCTAGCCGGTTTCCTGATCACCGCGGCAGTCTTCTTTGCGGACAGCGATAGCGGCTTGGCATGGGGGACTTATATTTACGCGTTCACGCTCTCTTCGATTGCGCTGCTTGGTTACTTATGGTTTCGTTATCGGCAAACCGTACATACGGTCCGGCAAATGGACAGCGAGGAATCCGACCCTGCGTCGCTGGAAGGAGAGTTTGCCCGGCAGCACATCGAAGAGCTGAAAAAGCAGCATATCCGCGAAATGAATCGGATTCAGGGCAGGCAGCAGGAGCATGATGATTTTATCGTTTCTTGGTTCCATGAGATCAAAACGCCGATTGCGGTGCTCCGCTTGCTCCAGCAAACCGAGATCGATGCGGACAGTTTACGGGAAGAGCTTGCGAAGATCGAGCATTACGTCGATCAAGCGCTCTATTACGCCAAGCTCGACAGCTTCAGCCAGGACTACGACATTCAATCCTGCGATGTGATCCGGATTGCACGTGAAATCGTAAAGGCGCATGCGAAAACTTTCTTCTCCAAACGAATCCGCGTAGAGCTGAAAGCAGAGTCGCTTGAGGTGCAAAGCGATCCGAAATGGCTGCAGTTTATCGTCAATCAGGTGCTGACGAACAGCCTGAAATATACGGAGCCTGGCGGTCGGATTACCATCTCCGCCATGGAAACGCCGCAAGAGAAACAACTGATCATTCGGGATAGCGGGATCGGAATCAGCTCCAAAGACCTGCCGCGCATTTTCAACCGCGGCTTTACCGGCGAAACGGGTCGCACGCATACGAAGTCGACCGGCATGGGCTTATATTTGGCCCAGCAGCTGTCGAACAAGCTCGGACATTACTTGACATGCACGTCCGAGGTCGGCGTCTATACGGCGTTCATCGTTCATTTTCCGAAAGACGACGATCCGTATTTGCGGATTCAGCAAAGAACGCAATGACTAGGTCATTGCGTTCTTCGGGTTGACGATTTTGTAGTAAATGCTGACCGAGGACAAGTAAAACAGGAAGTAAATTAAGAAATACAAGATCAGTACCGCCGAAATAATCGACCTAAGCTGAGAGAAATCCTTGACCTCCCGCAAGGTCGGATAGTACGTAATAAACCAGCTGTGCAGCATGCCCAGAACCAGCGGCGGGAAGAACACGAACAGCAATTGTTTGCGAATGACTCGTTTCATAACCCCGTCGCCGACGCCGATTTTGCGCAAAATCGCGTACTGACCTTGCTGCTCCGTTGCTTCGCGCAGCTGCTTGAAGTAAATGATGCTTCCTAAGGCGAACAACGCGATGACGGCGAGAAAAGAGGCCGAGAAGAGCAGCAGCGACGAGCCTTCGATTTGAATCGAATACAGATCGGCGAACGCGGCGAAGTAAACGCCAGGCGTTGTCGCGACAAGGGCCTGCACGCCCCGCGCCAAGGCGTTAGCGTTCTTGGCGTCCTCGATTTGATAAACGTCGAACGAGACCAGCGCTGCTGGTTGCTTCAAGCCGTCGAAGGCTTCATCGGAAACAACAAGGATGGCTATTTTTTGGCTGGCTTCGCCTTGGCCGTCCGTAGCCATGCTCAGCAGCGTATAGTCCTTCTTCTCGGCGAGCCGGAATGTCGCATTCTTCGCATCATCCTTCACCTTAACCGTAAATTCCGGCTGTTCGCCGCCCTCATACTTGACCGGGTCGGGGATTCCTTTCGAGAGGACAACCGCCTCTTGCCCCTGCAAGTCGACTTGCTGATCGTCACCGCGAAGCTTTACGATCCGATTAAAGTCCGACTCCGGAAACAGAAACAGCTCATCCGTAAAATATTTCGGCTCTCCGAAAGCGATCCCCCGGTCCGAAACAGCCGCGGCCCGCAGCCCTGTGATCGTTTCATGGGCGGTAATCGGATGCTTGGTCTGGATCAGCTGCTCAACGTGTTTCAAGGTTTGCGCATCCGGAGAGGAGAACGCGAGATGGTTCGGAAATTCTCGCTTCACCGCATCGAATTGCACCGCATAGTTGATCGACACGAAGCCGACAAGAAACATGAGTATGGCGCTGAACAAGGAAATGAACGTCAGATTGAGCGCATTGCCGCGAATGGAAAACCGCAGCGCGGAAATCCAAAGCGACCGATCGCCAGCGTAATAGCCATTTCCCCGGCTCATCCGCTGCAGCGTCCAGCCTAGAAATTGCCGGAAAAACAAATACGTTCCGCCGATCACGCCGACCGTGGCCGCAATAAAGCTGGCCATGAAGTTGTCCTTCCAGATGACCTGATCTCCCGTCTTATAGATGAGGAAGAAGGCCTCGCCAAGCAGCAGAACGGCTAACGTCGCGAGCCATGCGGAGAACCGGAGCGGCTTGTCCGTTTTCGCCTTGGCATGAAACAGCTCGACCAACTGAACCCGGCGCACGCTCAGGTAGCTTTGCACACTAATGATGACGGTGAGCAAGGCGAATAAACCGATGGTTTGCCCCGCGGCTTCGATCGGGAACGATAACGAAATCGCCTTATCGTATTGCATCAGATTCATGAGCAGCATACCGAAAAATTTCGACAGCAGCCCGCCGACCAGCATCCCTCCAACAAGCGAAACCGCGCTGAGGAACAGCGTTTCGAGGAAGACCATCCAAGCGACCTGCCGTTCGTTTAACCCGAAGAGCAAATACATCCCGAATTCCTTCTTGCGCTGCTTCATAAAGAACGAGTTGGCATAGAGAATGAAGAAAATGATGAACAGGAATACGACGACGGACGCGACCGATACGCCGAGCTGATAGTTCTGTTTATTTTTGATGGCGGCCAGAACGTCGTCGTTGAACATCAAGGACGAGAACGTGAAATGAATGATGACCCCGATGAGCATGGAAACGAAGTAGATCGTATACAGCCGGAAGTTCCGTTTCATGTTGCGCCAGGATAGATCGAGCAAGCTCATAGCCGGTCGCCCCCTATGGCGCTTTGGATCGTCAGGATGCGATCAAAGAATTGCTTCTCCGTTTGCTCGCCCCTGAACAGCTCGTTCACGAGCTTTCCGTCCCGGAGAAACACCACGCGCCGGCAGTAGCTCGCGGCATACGGGTCGTGGGTAATCATCAGCACCGTGGTCTGAAAGGTTTGATTGAGCAGTTGCATCTGTTCAAGCAGCTGGGTGGCGGAGCGGGAATCGAGCGCACCCGTCGGCTCATCGGCAAACACGATGGCCGGGTTCGTAATGAGCGCCCGCGCAGCAGCCGTGCGCTGCTTCTGTCCGCCGGAAATTTCCGATGGATACTGGTGCAGGATCGACCCGATATTCAGCGCTTCGACCAGCCTCGCCAATCGCTGCTCCATTTCGGCGACCGGCGTTTTTTGCAGCGACAGCGGCAGCAGAATATTTTCTTTCACCGTTAACGTATCCAGCAGGTTGTAATCTTGAAACAGAAATCCCATCCGTTTCTGACGGAATTCCCGCAGTGCTTTCTTCTTCAAGTCGAGCAGCGATTGCCCCTCGATCCATACCTCCCCGCCGCCAAAGGTGTCGATTGTGGAGAGGGTGTTCAATAGGGTCGTTTTCCCGGAGCCGGAAGGGCCCATAATCGCGGTAAATTCGCCTTGTTCGACGGTAAGATCGATATTTTTTAAAACGGGCGTTTTTCCGTATGATTTCGATAAATTCTTGGTTTGAATGATAGCAGTCATCGATTTCTTCCCCCTTATACCCCTACTATACGGCTTCATGCGCAACGCCAACCATCGAAGTAACAACGTCTAAAGTGACATTTTTGTCATGTCGAGAGTGGATTATACGCGGTATACTTGAGCTTGAAGCAAGACCAATCGGAGCTATAACGGAGGGATGTCAGAATGAAAACGATCAAGCGTATGATGGAGCATCAATTGTGGGCGAACCGGGAGCTGCTATCCGGGGTGCGTGAAAGCGGGAAAGACAATCGGGAAGCGCTAAAGCTGCTGCGGCATATCGCGGTTGCGGAGCAGGTATGGATCACGCGGCTGAGCGGCGAAAGCAGCGGCAAGCTTCAGCTTTGGACCGATGACGCCGAGCTTGCTTCGCTCACGGAGCTCATCGCCAGCAACGAGAGTCGTTACGCCGCGTTTATGGATGGGTTGACCGAGGAGCGGTTGGACGATATCGTCACCTATGCGAACCAGAGCGGCACGGTGTTCCATACGTCCATTCGGGACATTCTGACGCACGTTGCCCTGCACGGCCAATACCACCGCGGGCAGATCAATCGCGTTTTACGCGAAGCGTCGGGCGAGCCGAAGGCGCTGGACTTTATTTTATATGCGAGGTTGTCCTAAAAGCCAACAAACAAAGCGCGGTGAGTGTGCAGAACCACCGCGCTTTGTTTTTATATCTTCTTCAGAAAAGGGTAGGAATAGGGGGGCACGCTACGGCGTCGATAAATCTCTGGTCGATGCCATAGAAGTACCAGTAGGATCCGCTCCATCTGAACCCGGCAACGCCATCCGCGTCGACATAAGTCGGGTAGAACCAGAAGTTTTCGCCCGACCTAAGCCAAATATAGGTGTACTCGTATATGCAGTCGACGATATAGGATACTGCGGGTTTCGGCGGGATGTATGCCGGAGGAGGAGATGGCGGCGGCGGTCTCTTTGGTCCTTCAAATCTGGATGGATACATGACATCACTCCTAGCGGAAGATATTCATGGTGAAACAGCAGGCGTACCTTATGGTACGTAGGTGAATGACCATTTGATTGGACGTATGCCTACGCGGGACCGTTTTGCGCGGCTAATCGCCCATGATATGATGTTGGTAATACTTGGACTCGAAAGGACCGGCCCATGACCAAGATCGTTCTGATCGAAGATAACGAACAGCTGCAAAAATACATCTGCGAATACCTGAGCGCCTACGGCTTTGAACCGCATGTGCTGACGGATTACGATGCCGTGCTGGAGACGATCGATGCGATTGCGCCAAAGCTGATCCTGTTGGACATTACGCTGCCGAAATTCGACGGCTTTTACTTTCTCAAGCTGATCCGGAAGCGGTTCACGACCCCGATTATCGTCATATCGGCGCGCAGCGAGGAAAGCGAGCAAATCCGGGGCATCGACATGGGCGCGGATGACTATGTGACCAAACCGTTTGCGATCGGCGTTCTGGTGGCGAAGATCAACGCGGTCTTGCGAAGATCGGACCAGGCCGCGAACGAGATCGTCTCCGGTCCGCTCGTGCTCTGCAGCGATACGATGAAGGTACGGGTCAAGGAAGGCCTGTCCGCGGAGCTGTCGAAGAATGAATTCCGCGTGCTGCGCCTGCTCTTGCGAAACGCCTCGCAAATTGTCAGCCGCGAGCAGCTGCTGGAGGAGTTGTGGGACGACACGAGCTTCGTAGACGACAACACGCTGACCGTCAACATGACCCGCGTCAAAAAGAAGCTCGCCGAGCTCGGACTCGGCAACGCGATCCAAACGAAGAGAGGCGTCGGCTATGTTCTTGATACGGCTCATTCTCCGGACGCTTGATAGCGAACGGAAGGCGCTGGCCGTCTATCTGTTAAATGCGGCGCTCTTGATTCTGATCTTCAACTTAATGCTGGATACCGTTAGCATCGTGTATCCCGTCTGCGTGAGCTTGGCGGTCTTCATCGTCTACTTCGCCCGGAAAGCTTACGCGCTGCATGGCTTCCTTGAATCGCTTGATGAGGCCAAAGCGCCGGGCGACTACACTTATGCCGCCGAGAGCGCCAAGGAACGGCAGGTGTTTGCCGCCATCGAAGACATCCATGCGGCTTACCATGATAAGCTTGCGGCCCTGCACGACAAGCTGGAAGGGCGCAATTCGCTGTTCTCGCAGTTCGTGCACAATATGAAGTCTTCGCTGGCCGTGATCGAGCTTGCGAGCGCGAAAACATCCCTCGACGCGATGAGCGATATCGCCCTGGAGAACGAGAAGCTGAAAGCCAATATGGAACAGGTGCTGAACCTGCTGCGGCTGGATGAATTCTCGAACGATTACGTGCCGGAGCGGGTCGATCTGATGGAGCTCGTCCAAGCGGTCATCAACGACAATCGCCGCGCGTTTATCTATGCCGGCGTGTACCCGAAGCTAAACGGCAAGCCCGCCGATGTCTATACGGACCGCAAATGGTGCGCGTACATGCTTGATCAGATCGTAACGAATGCCATCAAGTATAGCGGGGCGGGAAAAAGCGTATACTTCGAGATTGAGAGCGGGCCCGGGGATAACCGTGTCTCCGTGCGGATCCGAGATGAAGGCGAAGGCATCGACCCGGAAGATATGCCGCGGGTGTTCGAGCTGTTCTTCACAGGCAGGAACGGCCGCGCCAACAAGAACGCAACGGGCATCGGATTAGCGATGGTCAAGCATATCGCGAAGCGGCTGGGGCATGAGGTCAGCTTGACGTCCGCCTTCGGCGAAGGCACCTGCGTAACCGTTTCTTTCCTTTCAAAATTGAAAGCTTACTGAAAGCCGAATCCATTTGAGCGATTCGGTTTTTTTTCTATGATTAGAGCAGAAATGGAGGAGAGCGAAACCAATGAGCGACATCATACAAGTGGATCGCCTATCGAAGATTTACCGGTCGTTTAAAGGCGCGAAGGAAGTCAAAGCGCTGGATAATATCAGCTTCACCGCCGCGAAAGGCGATTTCATCGGCATCATGGGGCCGAGCGGCAGCGGCAAAACGTCGCTGCTCAACGTGCTCTCCGGCGTGGACACAGCCACGTCCGGCGAGGTGACGATCGACGGGAAGTCGATCGCGAAGCTGACGAAGGACGATCTGGCGTTGTTCAGGCGCCGGCAGATCGGCTATATTTTTCAAGATTTCAATCTGCTGGACAGCTTGACGCTCAAGGAGAATATCGCGCTGCCGCTCATTCTCGACCATGTGCCGGCGCAGCAGATCGAAAGCCGCGTGGACGACATGATGTCGTTCTTCGGCATTGCGGACCTTGCCGGCAAGTATCAGTACCATGTGTCGGGCGGACAGAAGCAGCGCGTCGCGGCAGCCAGGGCGTTGATTCCCGAACCGGCCGTCGTCTTCGCGGACGAGCCGACCGGCAATCTGGACTCCAAGTCGGCGTCCGATATTATGGATATGCTGACGCAGATGAACGAGCAGCGTGCCAGTACCATCCTGATGGTGACCCATGACGCCTTTGCCGCTTCCTACTGCAAACGGATTATCTTTATTAAAGACGGCCAAATTAACCTGCAAATCCAGCGGGCGGGGGACCGGAAGGCGTTCTTCGACAAGATTCTGGAGATTCTAAGCGTAATGAGAGGCGATGCCCAGTGACATTTACGCATATCGTAAGCAAAAACCTGCGGTACAACTTCAAACGTTTCCTGTCCTACTTGTTCGTCAACAGCTTCGTGGTTGCCGTTCTGTTCATGTATGGCAGCCTGCTGTTTAACGAGATCTTGGCAAAAGACATCGCCATGAAGCTGGTCTCGGATTACATCGAAATCGCGGCTTACGCCATTATCCTGTTCAGTATCGCGTTCGTGTCCTATACCGGCATCTATTTCGTGAAATCCAGAGGCAAGGAGTTCGGCGTCTACTTGACGCTCGGCATGACCACCCGCGACCTGATGCGCATGGTCATCTTCGAGAGTTTTGTCGTCGTCATCGGCTCCGCGATTTGCGGGATCGCCGCCGGACTGTTGGTGTCGAAATTGTTTTACTTAATATTGGCCAAGATTCTGGGACTTACGGCCGACATTTATTTTATCAGCTATAAAACGTACTTGCTTAGCTTAGGCGTATTTCTGTTTGTCTTTCTATGCAATCTTCTCTTTACGAGCACATTCATTCGCAAGCTGTCCATTATTCAAATTGCCAAGGCGTCGAGCACGAAGGGGTTAGCCAAGTCGCGCCCCGTAATCGGCGGCGTGGCAGCGGTCGTCTTTATCGCTTCTTTGTGGTCGTTTCATGCCACTCTGACGGGCAATGAATGGTTGAACGACCTAATGGGAGACGATCAGTCGACATGGCTGCTGGCGGATATGATGGCGATGTTCGTGTCGCTTTATTTTGCGATTGCCTCCGGCATCGACGCCGTAAGGGCGATATTCGCGCGGTTTCCCGCCTTATATAACCGCAACATCTTGATCCTGTCCAGTCTGTCGCACCGATTCTTCACCTATAAAGTCTCGCTTTATATCGTATCGCTCTTGATCGCGCTGTCCCTTTTCTTTACCGGGTTCGGATTATCCATCTACAGCTATACGAAGAAAACGATCGACGAATATGTGCCTTTCGATTTCATGATTGAGTCCACTCACGGCATTAACGTCATCGGCAAGAATGAGATTAAAGCCATCGTTGAAGCGAACGGGGGCGCAGTAGGGACGTTCAGCGCCTTTGAATACATTCGCAACGAGAACTATCGGGCATTCTCCGGCCAGTTCGTGTATTTCAACAAAGCCAGCTTCATCGTCAGCGAAACGAACTTTAATAAGCACATGAACATGTCGGTCGATGTAGCGCCGGATGAGCTGCTTCTCGTGCATAATCAGAAGGGCGAGGAACAAGAGAAGGTCGATTATGACTCGCTGCTTACCGTTGAGCCGTGGCGTGCCGGCAACGCCCGTGCAGAAGCGTTTCGCCAAAATCCGACCAATGCCGACCGGTTCGTGAAGTCGCTGGGCGATATCGCCAGATTGAAGTATGAGCAGCCAAAAACGCGCACCATGTATGCCTCTTTCATTGATTCCTACGGCAATGTGGAGTTCGAGAGCGTCATGGCCAACGTGGTTGACGATTCGGTTTATGACAGCCTGCGTCAGGAGGAGCACAGCACGGCGTATCTGTTCAATCTGAAGAGCGGGGATGGGAGTGCAATCTTCGCGGCCCTTCTGGATGCGCTGCGGGACAAAAACAACGACCAGAGCCTGTGGTCAACGGCGCAAGCGCAATTAGGCGTGAAAGATCAGGCGGAATATTTGCGGCCGATCTATAAAGCAGAACGGATCGATGTAATGCTCCGAATCAATGGCTTCATGTTCTTTTCCTTTGCTTTCATGGGCTTGCTCTTCCTCATGTCCTCTATTGTCGTGCTTTATTATAAGATCGTGACCGATGTGGACGAAGAGAAGGAGAAAATCTCGCTGTTGAAGAAGATCGGGCTTACCGGGGCCGAGTGCAGGTCGTATCTGCAGGCGCATCTGGCGATTCTATTCTTCACGCCGCTGGTCATCGGCGGTATCCCGGTCCTGTTTTTGCTGCATGCTTCATTTGGCTTTACGGTCTATGCCGGCTATTTAATGGCGCGGGTGCTCATGCTGTATGGCTTGTTCGCGCTCATGAACACGGTGTTTTATTTGACGCTCCGCAAGAAGTTTTTTCGCGGCGCGGGTCTCGCCGCTTGACATGGGCTTTACGAAGTAACTATACTGGTTACAACGGTGGTGGGAACATGAAACAAATAAGCACGCGATTCTCCATCGCGGTTCATATCCTTTCGCTGATTGCGGTCAGTCCGGGCGATTGTACCGGGGACTATATCGCAGGCAGCGTAAACACGAATCCGGTTGTAGTCAGAAGAATTATGGGGATGCTGAAGAAGGCCGGCTTAGTGGACGTACGTCCCGGGGTCGGCGGCGCTTCCTTGCGCAAGCGTCCCGATGAGATCACGCTTCTTAACGTATATCGGGCCGTGGACGTCATTGAGGGGAATCAGCTGTTCCGTTTGCACGAAGCGCCGAACCCGGTTTGCCCTGTCGGGCGCAATATCGAATCGGTGCTCCAGTCCGAATTGAAGGAAGCGCAAACGGCGATGGAACAGAGGCTGTCGCAAACGCATTTGGGCCAGCTGATCGAACGGTTCACTTAAAAAATGAAAGCTCTTCACGAGCTTTTATTTTATACCTTTGTTATAACCATAACGGTTATAACAAGACAAATTACAACATACCATGGGAGGTAAGCGGAATGAAATTGTTAGTTACAGGCGCTACAGGGAGATTGGGCTCGAAGGTTGTCGAGACATTATTAAGAACGGTGCCGGCGAGCCAGCTCGCCGTCAGCGTGCGCAATCCGGAGAAAGCCGAGGCGCTTCGCGCCTTGGGAGTAGACGTTCGGCATGGCGATTTTGACCGTCCGGAGACTTTGGATGCCGCCTTCGCGGGAATTGACCGCCTCTTGATTATATCTGCCGATGGGGACAACGAAACAAGAGCTCGGCAGCACACGAATGCAGTAGCCGCAGCGCAGCGCGCAAAAGTCGGTTTCATAGCTTACACTAGCTTAGCTGGTGCCGGTGAAAGCACGATGTTTCTTGCGCCGCCGCATCGCGTGACCGAAGAGGCCATTCTGAAATCCGGCATTCCTTACTCGATCCTGCGCAACAACTGGTATCTGGAGAACGAGGTTCCTAGCATTCAGGGCGTACAGGCTGGTGCACCGTGGGTAACATCGGCTGGATGGGGCAAGGCGGGCTGGGCAACGCGGCACGATTATGCCGAAGCGGCAGCCGCGGTGCTGACGGGTTCCGGGCACGAGAATACGATTTATGAGCTGTCCGGCAAGCTGCTGACGCAAGAAGAGTTCGCGGCTGCGGTCGGCGCGGTGCTGGGTAAGGACGTTCCCGTGCTGCAAGTCGATGACGTGAAATATGCCGAAATTATGAAAGACGCCGGCGTACCTGAAGGATTCATTCCATTCCTCGTAAGCATTCAATCCGGCATTCGTGACGGGGCACTGGAGGTTGTGATCAGCGATTTCGAGAAGCTGCTCGGACGGCCTGCCGTTCCGGTAGGCGAAGCTTTGAGCCAGCTTGTGCGTGAAATAGGCTAACCGCCGCCGCGTTGTCCGCGCAAAGCGACAAAAGACCGAGTTCGAGGGCGTTTCGGCCCGAGGGCACGGTCTTTTTGTTGGGTTGGCCTCGCTAACGAACCCTACAGACGTTAATACAGGAGAATAGCCGTACTTTGGGATCTAACGATCTAACGAACTCACGGACGCTATTGCACGTAAATCCGTCGAAAAACTGCAATTGCAATGACTGCAGGCAGCCCCGCCTTGCACCAATGTGCGTAAAATGCAAGGAAAACCGGCCTCGCCTCTGATACACTGATAGTGAAAGGAGGCTGCATACGTGGATTGGTTGTCGCGAATGAACAACGCGCTGGACTATATCGAAGAGCATCTCACCGGAACCGTCGACCTGGCGGAAGCGGCTGGGAAGGCTTACTGCTCGAGCACCCATTTTCAGCGGATGTTCACTTTTATAACGAATATCTCGCTGTCCGAATACGTGCGGCGCAGACGGATGACGCTGGCGGCCTTTGAGCTTCAGAACAGCCCGATCAAAGTCATCGAGCTCGCTTTGAAGTACGGCTACGAGTCGCCGGAAGCCTTTACTCGCGCGTTTCATCAGCTTCACGGCGTTACGCCCTCCGCCGCGCGCGATAAAGGGATGCAGCTGAAGGCCTATCCCCGTATGTCCTTCCATATCACGATTAAGGGAGATGCAGAGATGAATTATCGGATCGAAGAACGCGGCGGGTTTGCCGTATTCGGCGTGGAGCAAGTCATCGATTGCAGGAACGGCAACAATTTCGTACAGATTCCCGAGTTTTGGAGAGCTTCCATGGAAGACGGCAGTTTTAACCGCGTCATGAATGCGGCTCCGCCGTGCAGCATCCCCGGACTGGGCGAGGTCGGCGCGATCATGTGCTATCGGCATACAGGAGAAGATACGTTCCCTTATATGATCTGCGCGTTCGATTTCCAATCGGAGGCGGACCCGCAAGGGCTGCAGCGGCTCGAAGTGAAGCCCCACACTTGGGCGATCTTTAAATCGGAGGAAGGCACTCAGGCGGAGACAGGGGAGAAAATCCAGGCGGTCTGGAAGCGCATCTTTCCGGAATGGTTCCCGAATTCGGGCTATGAGCATGCCGACGGCCCCGAGCTGGAGTTGTATTTCCACACGGGAGATAATCGCGGGTACTCCGAAGTGTGGATTCCAGTGGTGAAGAAAGCATAATCACTGCTGCGAGCAGCGGCTGACGCATACACCGTTTCCGGGCTTCGGCCCGGGGCGGTATTTTTTTATTTTGTTTCACTGAAAACAACAATTGCTCAATTTTATGGTCCGTGCAACAATACAGTTCAGGATAATTTTTACAATGGGAGGTTCACATAGAGAGGAAAGCGCTGATAGCGCTAAAGGACATAAAGCTGTCATGAAGCCGGAAGCTCCTCGATTTTCGCGGGGGCTTACGGCTTTTCATTTTTTCTGCCTGATGGCAGTTACTGGATTAATTCGTTCGCTAGAAGGGAAGAGTAAGCGAAGTTTTGCAGTTTCCGTTTCACCTGCGCGTGAACCCTTAAAAGTGTGGTATTATATAGTGGTGTAACGTTTCACCAAGCAAATAAATACATAACGAGAGTGAGTGGACAAACGTGAACAACTCTGCTGAAACGAGCCAGGCTCCTTCTAAAATACTGCTAAGCAACGGAAACTTGCAGTTTACTTTTTTGAACAGCGGTGATTTGTATCAAGCCTCCCATGGGGACGTGTTCATCAATCAAGTGCTTTCCAATCCGATCGACGGATCGTTAAACAATGTGTTCCTAAGACTGTATGCGGCTGACGGCACAATCGCGGATGTCATTCCGCTGCTGGGCGTTCGGTCCCAAAGCCGCTTCGCTTACTCGGCGCAAGCCGCAGTATGGGAAGGCACGGCACAAGGCGTTGCCTACAAAGTGGTGTTCCGGCTGTCGGACCGCGGCATCTGGTTCTGGGATGTAACCCTGTCCGGTAACGGCGTGCAAGCCGATCTGGTATACGGACAAGACATCGGCAACGCCAATCGCGGCGCCGTCCGTTCCAATGAAGCCTACGTCTCGCAATACATCGGTCATTCCGTATTTGAAGATAAAGAGAAAGGCTATGTCATCTGCTCCAGACAGAACCAGCCGCAGCAAGGAAAATTCCCTTATTTGCAGCAGGGCGCGCTGACAGGCGCTGTCGGCTACGCGACGGACGGATTCCAGCTGTTCGGTTTGCCGTACAAAGACAGCTACGAGCCGGCAGGTCTGAAGCACCCGTCACTCCCTAATGAAGTGTACCAATACGAATTCGCTTACGCGGCGCTGCAGTCCGGGCGGATTCAGCTGAATGGCTCGGCACGCATCGTATTCTACGGTTTGTTCAGCGACAATCACGCCGATGCAATCACCTCGCTTGAATACGGAGCCGATGTTGCCGAAGCATGGTCGCAAATCGCGGAGCAGCCGCTGGAAGGCGTTCAAGAGGCGGCGAAGGTTGCGCTGCGCTCGAATATCGGCCAGCCGCTTCAGGCTGCTTCCTTGACGCAAGCGGACATCGAGAAGCGCTATCCGGCGCGTCAGCTGGAGGAGCGGGACGGAGACACGTTGCTTGCGTTCTTCACGCCGACTCACGAGCATGTCGTGCTGAAGGAGAAAGAGCTTCGCGTCGAGCGTCCGCACGGTCATATGCTGATGAGCGGCAACAACGACAAGATCAACGAGCATGTGCTGGCATCGACGACCTTCATGTACGGCATGTTCAACTCCCATATCGTTGTGGGCAATACCTCTTTTAACAAAATGATGTCCAATGCCCGCAGCGCGCTCAACATGTTCAAGACATCCGGCCAGCGCGTCTATGTGGAGCTCGAGGGCAGATACCGCCTTCTGGCGCTGCCGTCCGCCTATGAGCTTGGCTTTAACTATGCGAAGTGGATTTATCAGCTGCCGGAGGATCGCATTGTCGTGACGAGCTTTACGACGGTCGATACGCCTGAGGTGCGGCTGCAGGTCGTTTCCGAGAGCGGCAAAGCCTACCGTTACTTGGTGACGAACCAAGTGACGATGGATAACAACGAGTACGAAGTGCCGTTCCGCATGGAGCAAGATGGCGATATCGTTACGTTCCGTGCGGATGACCGTTCGTACAGCCGTTCCATCTATCCGGATCTGTGCTACCGCATGAAACTCACGGGCGCCGCTATGAGTATCGGCGACGAGCGTTTGTTGGCCGAGAACGTCCAGTCTGGCGATGCATCGCTTGTCGTGCTGGAGGTTGAGGCTTCCGCGCAGTGGAGCCTTACGATTCAAGGCCTTCTCTACGGACAGGAGCTGCCGTTCGTGGAGCGCAATGCGGAAGAGGAAGCGGCCAAGTACCGTGATTTCTACTACAACGTGATGAACGGATTCCGCCTGTCGCTGCCGGATGGAGCCGAGTCGGCCGAGCTGGGCAAATTCAATACGCTGGCTTGGTGGTACACGCAGAACATGCTCGTTCACTTCTCCACACCGCACGGTCTCGAGCAGTACGGCGGCGCAGCATGGGGATCGCGCGACGTCTGCCAAGGGCCGATTGAATACTTCATGGCTACGCAAAAATACGACGTTGTCCGTGACATCCTTCAAACGGTGTTCTCGCATCAGTATGAGGATACGGGCAATTGGCCGCAATGGTTCATGTACGACAAGTACATCAAGGTACAAGCGGGAGAGAGCCACGGCGATATTATCGTTTGGCCGCTGAAAGTCATCGGCGACTACTTGAACGTCACGAAGGACTACAGCATTTTGGAAGTACAGCTTCCGTATATGGACAGCCAAAAGTTCGAGTTTACGGAGCAAACGGATACGCTGCTCGGCCACGTGCTGAAAGAAATCGCGTATATCAAGGATCATTTCTTGCACGGCACGCACTTGTCGTCGTACGGCGACGGCGATTGGGACGATACGCTGCAGCCGGCGAACGCGCAGCTGAAGAAATACCTCGTCAGCAGCTGGACCGTAGCCTTGACTTATCAAGTGATGAAGCAGCTGGCAGCGGCGCTTGCCGGCTACAAGAAGGAATTGGCCGACGAGCTTGGCGAGCTGGCGGCGGGCATCCAGGCCGACTTCAACCGCTACATGCTGCCGACAGGCGTCATTCCGGGTTTCTTGTACATGGAGAATCCGGAGCAGGTGAAGCTGATGATTCATCCGGACGAGCAGGAAACCGGCATCCAGTACCGTTTGCTGCCGATGACGCGAAGCATGATCGGCGAGCTGCTCACGAAGGAGCAGGCGGAAGCCCACTACGGCATCATCAAGGACAAGCTGTACTGCCCGGACGGCGTTCGCCTCATGAACAGACCGGCAGCCTACAGCGGCGGCGTAAGCACGCGTTTCAAGCGGGCGGAGCAGGCGTCCAACTTCGGGCGGGAGATCGGCTTGCAGTACGTGCATGCGCATATCCGGTTCATCGAAGCGATGGCGAAGCTCGGATTCCAGGATGAGGCATGGAAAGGACTGCAGATGATCAATCCGGTCGGCCTGCAAGACGTGGTGCCGAATGCGGAAATCCGTCAAAGCAACGCTTACTTCAGCAGCTCCGACGGCAAATTCAACGATCGTTACGAAGCGCAGGAGCGGTTCGATGAGCTGCGTCAAGGCAAGGTTCAAGTGAAAGGCGGATGGAGAGTCTACTCCAGCGGCCCGGGAATCTACATGAACCAGCTGATCTCGAACTGCCTCGGCATTCGCCAGGAGGGCGGCGATCTGGTGATCGACCCCGTACTGCCGAAGCATCTGAACGGGCTGCAGTTTGAGTTCAAGTTCATGGATCAGCCGGTCCGGTTTGTCTATCATCTGGACGGCGGGGCGCAGCGCCGCGTAACCATTAACGGAGCGGAAGCCGGCGTGCGGGAGACGGCGAACCGATATCGTCAAGGAGGCGTGCGGGTTAGCCGTGAAGCCCTTCAATCGGGATTGCGTGCCGATCAGAACGTGATTGAAATTTATATGTAATCGACAGAAATCAAGGAGCCGATCCCCCAATCGGCTCCTTTTTTGTGATAATCTGAGCATAAAGGGTGAAGACGGATTGGCCCTGAATTTCATTGCGAAAGGAAGGACGAAAGCGCCGTGACATCAACAACCAACGGGTTATCGGATCGCATGCTCAAATGGGTGATCGATCACGTACATCCCGAAGCGGTCGTGCTCCGTGCCCGCAGGCTATATGGAGGAGTGTCTTCGCTTGTCCACGAAATTACGCTGCTTGCCGGCGGAGAAGAAACAAGCCTCGTGCTGCGGCAGTTCGACAACGCCGAGTGGGTACAGAACGAGCCTGATTTGCCCTTGCATGAAGCGGCAAGCTTGCGCAGGGCGCAAATGGCCGCAGGCGTACCGACGCCTCGCGTTATCGCGTATGACGAAACGGGAAGCCAGTGCGGCATGATGGCGATCCTCATGACGCGGCTGGAGGGCGAGGTTGTGCTGGAGCCGTCCGACCAAGCGCGATGGTTGGACGGCATGGCGCGTGCGCTGGCGCGGATTCATGCCGTAGATGCGGATGATTTTCCATGGACCTATTACACCTACTGCGACGTATCGACCTTGGATACGTCATCCTGGTCGGCGGTCCCGGAGCAATGGCGGGAGGCGGCCCGCATCGTATTGAAGGGGCGCCCGCCTTTCACGAAGCGGTTCATCCACCGGGACTATCACCCGACGAATATGTTGTGGTCGGGCGGCGAAGTGAGCGGCATCGTCGATTGGCCGAACGGCTGTATCGGACCGGCCGGCGTCGATGTCGGCCACTGCCGGGTGAACCTGGCGCAGCTATATGGCGTGGAGACTGCCGACGAGTTTTTGTCCCGGTATAGAAGCTATGCGGGAGCGTCATTTGAGTACGATCCTTACTGGGACCTGGTCTCCTTAATCGATTGCGCCTATTGGACGCCCGAAGTTTATCCGGGATGGACGGCATTAGGCATGGCCGGGTTGACAACAGAGCTGATCATCGAACGACTGGACAGCTATCTGCTAAGTCTCTTAACGAAAGTGGATGGACCAATTCCGATACCGATGGAGGAGGATGGCGAATGAAGGCTCAAGAGAATGAAGCATTCGAACAGGCGCTCAAGGAGCTCGGAGTCACCGATGATCTGTTAACGGAGGAGGAGTGGCGCTCGCTGGATGAGAAGGGCTTCGTTTTGTTCGAAGGGCTCATCGATGAAGCTTGGGCCGAGCGGATGCGCGAACGGTACGAGCAGCTCATGGAGCAGGAGGGGGACAAAGCGGGCTTGGAGGTCCACCAAGAGGCGGGCACGCGCCGGCTGTCCGATCTGGCGAATAAGGGCGAGGTCTTCGACGGCACGTATACGCACCCCAAAGTGCTGGCCGCGGTCAAGCAAATTCTGAAGCGGCCGTTCAAAGTATCATCGATGAACGGGCGCGATGCGGAGCCGGGTTCGGGCCATCAAGCGCTGCATGCGGATTGGGACTATTCCGCTCCGCGCTCGCAGGGCGACCCGTTTCACGTCGCAAATTCCATTTGGATGCTGGATGCCTTCACGGCGGACAACGGCGCGACTCGCGTCGTGCCGGGCACGCATCTGATGCAAGGCTTTCCAAGCGATTATATGGATGATCCGGGAGCGCCGCATCCCGACGAGCTGATCGTTACGGGACCGGCAGGGTCGGTAATCGTGATCAACAGCCATCTCTGGCACGGCGGCACAACGAACCGGACCGGCAAAACGCGCCGAGCTATTCACCCCTACTTCACCGCAAGGGAATTTCCGCAGCAAATGAACATGCGCGACTTTATCCGCCCATCCACCTATGATCGCATTTCCCCGGCCGCCCGCTATTTGCTTGACGTCGAGAACGGCAGCTGACTTATGCCTATATGGCCAAACTGTACACGGAATAGAAAACGGCAGGCCCGCCGTGAGAAGCGGGACCTGCCGATTTTTTTCTCCCCTATGGTTATACGCAAGTAAAGGCGTCGATGCGCGACAGATCAAAGCCGGAGAACATCCAGAAGAAGCCGTTCCAGCGGAAGCCTGAAATCGACGTCCGGCCGACGAAGACGGGATAGAACCAGAAGCCGGGGCCGGACCGCGGCCAAATGTACGTATAGCGGAACAAGCAGCGGGAGATCGCTCCCGGATCGATGGCAAGCGTCGAAGTCATAGGCTTCGGCGGAATGGCCGACGGCGGCGGCGCGGAAGGGGGCTGCTGCTGCGTCCCTTGCGGCCCGAATGGAGGCATGAATGCCAAGCTGATCACTCCTTTATGTTGAGTTGGTTCACCTGCGCTTAGAGCAACGAGATGGCGAGCAGATTAAACAGCACTAAAGGCAGCACGAAATTATTGTAATAGGACGGGTAGTTTGGGAAGAAAGCGCGGTTGCAGCCCTCATTGGACAGGCAAATGTAAAGCATGCCCCGATCGCAATAAACGATATGGCCTTCGAAGACGTCGCCGTCGCACGTTTCCACCTTCACGAGCCGGTTGGCGTGAGTTGCGCACAAGTGATGCAGGTGGTCCTTGACGGATTTCATCGTATGATGAACCTTGGAATCGCACTGGTAAATCGGCTTATTCTCATGCGTTGCCGGTTTCTGTGAGCTCATGGTCGAATACCTCCGTTATAAACATGGATTATCCTATGCAGAAGCCCAGTTTGGTGTTACGGTACTACATAAGGAAGAGAGCTGGTATGAAGATGATGGAAAACATAAGGACGTGGGCAAAACAGCTAAAAAGAAAGGTCCTTGTCCTTTACTTTGCCTATAAAGATAATCGCACGCCTTGGTATGCGAAACTATTCGCCATAGGCGTGGTTGCTTATGCCCTGAGCCCAATTGATTTGATTCCGGATTTTATCCCAATCCTAGGCTACCTGGACGATTTGATACTCGTTCCGCTTGGCGTTGCATTAGCATTGAAAATGATACCGGCAACAGTAATTCAGGCGTGTACGTTACTGGCCGAGGAACGAGCGAAGAGCGGGAAACCGAAAAATTGGATTGCGGGCGGATTTATTATTTTGGTGTGGATCGGGGCCATACTTTGGATTTCTCTAGCTGTATACCGGTATTTGTTGAAGTAAGGGAGTACGAATGAACCGTCCGCGTAGAGGCGGTTTTATATTGACCAGCTAAAAAAGCCCTCCGCTGTCACGGAGAGCCTGACGATCCTCTTATGAAACGGCATGCTGATCCAGCAGCCGGCCCCGGTACAGCCCGTCCCGCCCATTGCTCTTTGCCATAAAACTACCGCTTTTTCTTGGCAACATATTGAGGCCTTAAGCCGTCATGGATATCACAACGCAAGTATGCAAAGGGGGGTGATAAGGTGTTCAAAAAAATAATAGGGGTCGCCTTGCTAAGCGCACTCGTGCTGACCGGCTGCGGAGAGAAGCCCGCTCAGGTAACGCCGGCAGGCGGCGCAGCGGCAGGGACGGAAGCGCAGCAGACAACGGAGGAAGCTGAAGCAACGGGCGTTCAGCCGGAAATCGATTTGGGCGAGGTATACAGTTTGGCACTGGATGCGTACATGCCGGTAGACGAGGGCCTGAACAGCGGCATGGCGTATATCGCGATTGATATGAGCAACCTGAAGGACATCGACGATGCCGACAAGCAGCAAATCCTCGATTATTTTAAGAAATACAACGTCGGTGTCATGGAAGCGACCTATGAGGAGCTGAAGGCTCAAGGCCTGGAGAACAAAACGTCTTTGGTTCTCGACGGTGTGCTGCTCAAAGTCGATCAAGCGCGAATAACGGAGAAGCAGGCCATCGTGGAGGGCTCCAAGTTCAGATCGGGCGACGGGGCCATCGGAATGAAGGTCATTGTCGAACTCAAAGACGGCAAGTGGAAGGTAAAAGAAGCGGGTATGACGTGGATTAGTTAATCGGTTCCGCGGTTACCGTTTACGCGGGGTCCGCAAGGTGCGCCGGATTAGAAGCGGGCCTACCATGCTGCCGAGCATCGCTGCGGCGACCGAATGGAGCGGAAGCTTGATGGTGTAATACAGCAGCGTGCCTCCGACAATATCGATCAGGAAAAACTTCTTAATCTCGGAAAACGGTACTACGACCATGACAAAATCTTGCTTGCTGCCCATCCGATCCTCTCCCGTCACATCACGTTAACCACATCCCATTGTATTTATGCGATTCTTGTCCAATGTCCAAAATAATTGTAAAAAAGGCGGTCCTTTCCCCGATGAGGGAAGGACCGCCTTCGTTTGTTTAACCTTATACTAAGCCTTGCGCGATCATGGAGTCGGCTACGCGAATAAAGCCGGCAATGTTGGCGCCTACCACCAAATTGCCTTCATAACCGTACTCTGCAGCAGCATTGACGCTGTTGTTGTAGATATGCTTCATGATGCCGTGCAGCTTCGCGTCGACCTCTTCGAACGTCCAGGACAGTCTCATGCTGTTCTGTGCCATTTCCAGCGCAGATACGGCTACCCCGCCGGCATTTGCGGCTTTCGCCGGTCCGAACAGCACGCCGTTGTTCAGGAATACGTCGATCGCTTCCAGGTCGGAAGGCATGTTGGCGCCTTCGCCGATCGCTTTCACGCCGTTTGCCACAAGCAGCCTTGCCGCATCTCCGTTGATTTCATTCTGCGTGGCGCAAGGCAGGGCGATGTCGCAAGGAATCGACCAAATGCCTTCGCAGCCCGGCGTATATACCGCGTGTGGATGTGCCTTCACGTAATCGCTGATCCGTTTGCGCTGTACTTCCTTCAGCTGCTTGACGGTTTCGAGATTGATGCCGTCCGGATCGTAGATGTAGCCGTTCGAGTCGCTGCATGCAACGACGGTCGCGCCTAGCTGCTGCGCTTTCTCAATGGCATAGATCGACACGTTGCCCGAGCCGGAAACGACGACCGTGCTGCCCTCGAAGCTGAGCCCTTTGCTTTCGAGCATCTCGCCGACGAAGTAGACGCAGCCGTATCCGGTTGCTTCCTTGCGGGCGAGGCTTCCGCCGTAACCGATGCCTTTGCCGGTCAGTACGCCGGCCTCATGGGCGCCGCGAATCCGCTTATATTGGCCGAACATATAGCCGATTTCCCGTGCGCCTACGCCGATGTCGCCTGCGGGAACGTCTTCGTCCTGGCCGATGTATTTGTACAATTCCGTCATGAAGCTTTGCGTGAAGCGCATGATTTCATTGTCGGATTTCCCTTTCGGATCGAAGTCCGATCCGCCTTTGCCGCCGCCGATCGGAAGGCCGGTCAGGCTGTTCTTGAAAATTTGCTCAAAGCCCAAGAATTTAATGATGCTTGCGTTAACGGATGGATGAAAACGCAGACCGCCTTTATACGGGCCGAGCGTGCTGTTGAATTGAACGCGGTAGCCGCGGTTCACTTGAATGTTGCCCTGATCGTCGAGCCAAGGGACGCGGAAGGAGACGACGCGCTCCGGTTCCACCATTCTCTCGAGAATGCTGTTTTGCTTATAATGCGGATGCTTCGCGAAAACCGGAATAAGGGAATCGAGAATTTCTTTTACGGCTTGGTGGAACTCGGGCTCATGGTGATCCCGCTTAACGATGGCTTCATACACGGTCTCCACGTACTCGCTTGCTGCTGCCAATTGCGGGTTCTCTTTAACGGTTACGGATATCAAAGTCAACAACGCTCCTTTTCGATTTTGGCTTACACTGGAATTTGCATTTTTCGAACATTTCTTTGTATTTTTACACATTGTAATTGAATGAGGCGTGAGAATACCAATTAATAATTTTTTTGAGGCTGATAGAATACATTTATCCGATTTATTGCTAATAATTCCCTTTAAGAAAAACCAAGTCTTTTAAAAGGCTTCCTTTTTTAACTCATTCGTAGGTAAAATAGGATAAAGTAGAGACGGAAAGGAAGTCCTGGACCTTGAGCTTTCTGAAGCCTTATGTCCGCCGGTTCGGCAAGCCGTTCGGCGTGGCCATTCTGTTCCTGATGCTGGAAACGCTGTGCGATCTGATGCAGCCAACGCTCATGTCTCGCATTATCGATGACGGAGTGGCGAATCGGCAGATGGATGTCGTCTTTCGCTACGGCGGCTATATGCTGCTCATTACCGCCATCGGCGCGCTCGGAGCGACGCTGCGCAACATCATTTCCAGCCATGTATCCCTCAATTTCGGCACCCGCCTGCGCTCGGACCTGTTTCGCCACATCCAGACGCTTTCCTTTGACAGCATCGACAAATTCGACCGGGCCTCTCTAGTGACCCGCTTAACCAACGACGTGACTCAAATTCAAAACTTTACGAACGGCTTGATGCGCATTTTTGTCAAAGCTCCGCTTATTTGCATCGGCAGCCTGATTATGGCGGTCCGCCTGAATCCGCCGCTGTCGCTTGTGCTGGCCGTCGTCGTCCCGCTTGTCGCGATCCTGATCGTATTCAATATGCGGATAGGATTTCCGCTCTTTACGAAGGTGCAGCAGGTGCTGGACCGGGTGAACGGCGTGTCGCGGGAATATCTTTCCGGGGTCCGCGTCGTGAAGGCGTTTAACCGGTTCGATTATGAGACGGATAAGTTCGGCGGCGTCAACGATGAGTACCGCCAAGCTTCGATCCGCGTCATGCGCATGCTGGCTATCTTCAGCCCCGGCATTATGCTGACCGTGAACTTCGGCATTGCCGCCGTCATCTGGATCGGCGGCGTCCGGGTCGATGGCGGGCAGATGCAGGTCGGTCATATCATCGCATTTATCAACTACATGACGCAGATTCTATTCTCGCTCCTGATGATTTCGAACGTATTTACCATGTTTGTCCGGGCAAAGGCATCGGCAGAGCGGATCGGCGAGGTGTTCGCCGAGAAGGATACAATGGCTTGGAAGGAAGGAGAGCGGATGCAGCCAGCCGAATCGGCCGGAAGCGTTGCGTTCAAGAACGTTTCGTTCTCCTACGCCAAGACGGAGCCCGTTCTGCGCCATATTACGCTAGGCTGCCGGCCGGGAGAGACGCTTGGCATTGTCGGTTCCACGGGATCTGGGAAGAGCACGCTCGTGAACCTCATTCCGCGCTTCTATGACGCGACCGCGGGGACGATTGAGGTGGACGGGGTGGATATCCGGGATGTCGAGCCGCAGCGTCTGCGGGAGAAGATTGCCATCGTACCGCAGAAGACGGTCTTGTTTTCCGGCACCATTCGGGAAAATCTGCTGTTCGGCAAAGAGGGCGCCACGGACGAAGAGCTGGAGCGCGCGGCGCGGATGGCGGAAGCGCATGACTTTATTATGGCTTGTCCCGAAGGCTACGACACGAGACTGGGGCAGGGCGGGGTGAACCTCTCCGGGGGCCAGAAGCAGCGGCTCTCCATTGCGAGGGCGCTTATCCGCAAGCCGTCGATTTTGATCCTGGACGACTGCACGAGCGCCGTGGATACCTCGACGGAATCGCGCATTAAGGAAGCGCTCCGGCAGTACGCGCAGGGGCTTACCTGCATCCTCATCGCGCAGCGCATTTCTTCCGTTATGGATGCGGACCGGATTATCGTGCTCGACAACGGCGAGATCGTCGGCACCGGCCGTCATGACGAGCTGATGCGGGGCTGCCAAGCCTACCAGGAAATTTACCGGTCGCAAACCGGCAAGGAGGCGCGAGCGAATGTCTGAGCGGAAGGATCGTCCTGAGAACGGGGGTAAAGGAGCTGCGGGTTCACAAACGCCGATGCCGGCTATCCAAGTCCAGGGCAGAGGCGGCATGATGGGCCGCGGAGCGGTCGTTAAGCCGAAGAATCTAACGGCGACTTTAAGGCGGATGTGGTCGTATTTCGGCAAGGAGCGCAAGCCGCTTGCGGTTATTTTCCTCATTGTGCTCGTAAATTCAATGATAACGCTAGCAGGGCCGTATCTGATCGGCGTCGCGGTCGATGCGATGTCCGTGGAGAAGGACGGCAGTCCCGTCGATTTCGGGATGCTTCAAATCGCGCTGATCGCACTTATCTCCTCTTATATTGCCGACGGCGGCATGGCGTTTCTGCAAGGCTGGCTAATGGCCGGCGTATCGCAGCGCATCGTCGGCCGGCTTCGCACGGCGCTGTTCGAGAAGCTGCACAAGCTGCCGATCCGTTTCTTCGATACGCGGACGCACGGGGAGCTCATGAGCCGGATGTCCAATGACATCGACAACGTGAGCAATACGATCGCGCAATCGGCCATTCAAGTCATGACCGGTTCGGTGGCCATTCTTGGCGCGCTCGTCATGATGCTGATTCTGAGCCCGGTGCTTACGCTGGCAAGCTTGATTACGGTTCCGGCCGTCTTTCTGCTTGCGCGGACGATCGCCCGCGCTACCGGTCCGCTGTTCAAGGAGCAGCAGAGCAAGCTCGGCAAGCTGAACGGACATATGGAAGAGACGATATCGGGCATTCAGGTCGTCAAGGCGTTTAACCGCGAGGACAAGACCATCGCCGAATTCGAAGCCGTCAATGATGAGCTTCGGCTGATCGGCATCAAGGCGCAAATCCGTTCCGGTTTCCTCATGCCGATTATGAACGTCATCAACAATATCGGCTTCGCGGCCGTCGCGATTGTCGGCGGGCTGCTCGCCGTGAACGGGCATATTACCGTCGGCGTCATTGCCAGCTTCCTCAGCTATTCGCGGCAATTCGTCCGGCCGCTCATCGAGCTGGCGAATTTATTTAATGTGCTGCAGTCCGGCGTGGCGGGGGCCGAGCGGGTATTCGAGGTGCTCGACGAAGAAGAAGAGCCGGCTGATCGGCCGGGCGCGAAGCCGCTCGTTAACCCGCGGGGGCATGTGGTCTTCGATAACGTATCCTTCGGCTACCGCGCCGACGTGCCGATTCTGAAGGGTATCGGCTTTGACTCTTCCGAAGGCACGAGCACGGCGCTGATCGGTCCGACCGGAGCCGGCAAAACGACGATCGTAAACCTGCTCACCCGGTTCTATGACGTAACCGGCGGTTCTATTCGGATCGATGGGCGCGATATCCGCGACTATACGATGGACAGCCTGCGGCAAGCGTTCGGCATCGTGCTGCAGGATACGTATTTATTTGCCGGAACGATCCGCGACAATATCAAGTACGGCAACCCGAACGCGACGGATGCGGAGATGGAGCGCGCGGCGAAGCTGGCGAACGCTGCGCCTTTTATCCGGAGGCTTCCGCAGCGGTACGATACCGTACTGGCCGAGAACGGCAGCAACTTAAGCCAAGGGCAGCGGCAGCTGCTCGCCATCGCGCGGGTCATTCTGGCAGATCCAGCCATTCTGATTCTAGATGAGGCGACGAGCAGCATCGACACCCGGACGGAGCTGCATATCCAGGATGCGCTCCGCGGCGTTCTGCAGGGCAGGACCAGCTTCGTGATCGCCCATCGCCTGAACACCATCCGGGACGCCGATACGATCATGGTCATCGACCGCGGGACGATTGTAGAGAAGGGCTCGCACGAAGAGCTGCTGGAGAAGCGGGGCGTGTATGACCACATGTTCAGGAATCAGTTCGGAGCAGTGCTGGGCGAAGGATAGATAGGCCCTAAACAAAGGAGGCAAACTTTTATGAGAACTTTGCTATGTCTTGTCGATTGTACGGAGGAGCAGCGAGAGGCAGTGCGCCATGCGGCGCCGGGCCTGTCGGTTGTGTTTGGCCGGAAGGCCGAGCTTGAGGAGCCGGAGTACCGGGAAGCGGAGATTATTTTCGGCTGGGATGCGAATGTAAAGAACGTAGCGCTGCAGGAAGGCACGAAGCTTCGCTGGGTGCAAAGCGCGTCATCGGGTATCGACAGTCTGCCGCTAGAGCTGCTGGAGGCGCGCGGCCTGATGCTGACCGATGCAAGCGGCGTGCATGCCCGCTCGGTGTCCGAGACGGCGGCAGCGATGATGCTCGGACTCGCGCGCGGCATCGCGGCAGGCGTACGCAACCAGCAGACAGGCGTGTGGGAAAGCCCGAACACGCTGGCCGAGATGAACGGCGGTACCGTCGCCATTGTCGGCGCGGGCGAGATCGGCCGGGAGGTGGCCCGGATTGCGCGCGCCTTCGATATGCGCGTCGTCGCCGTTCGCCGGTCCGGAGGCGCGATGCCGGAAGCGGATGCGGTGTATGATCCATCCCGGCTCGACGATGCGCTGAGGGAAGCGGATTACGTCGTCAACATTTTGCCGCTTACGCAGGAGACTCATCATCTGTTCCACGCCGAACGGTTCGCCGTAATGAAGCGCAGTGCCTATTTCATCAATGTGGGCCGCGGTGCGACAGTGCGTACGGAGGATCTTGTCGAAGCGCTCGAACAAGGCGTTATCGCCGGCGCTGGCCTCGATGTGTTCGAGCAGGAGCCGCTGCCTGCAGGTCATCCGCTTTGGGCGATGCCGAACGTCATTATTACGCCTCACAATGCCGGCGGTTTGACCGTTCGCAACGCGGAGCGGCTTGTACGGCTGTTCGTCTCGAACCTGGCGGCTTACTTGTCCGATGATACAGCGGGTATACGTAATGTGGTGGATTACAAGAAGAAGTACTAGTGATTTGTTAAATACTGAACACCCGTCCTTGTAACTATTCGCCAATTATGGACGTCTAGACGTTAAAGTCGCGAAGTTTGAAAGGGCGGTTAGAGTGTCATGAAACGAAAGATCGCGTTCGTACTGCTGGCCGGTATATGGCTGTTGTCCGGTTGCGGCCAAAAAGAAGCGATGAAATCTGCCTCTGCAGGTGAGAAGCAAGCAGGCGCAGAGCAGGCGACATACGATGAAACGTTGGAATTTCAGCGCACCTACATCCCGATTGTGGAAGAGGAAATGAACAAGCGGTTTAAGCCGGCAAATCCTTCGGACAATCCGTTCGAGCGATACGGCACGTATTATATCGATAACGATCGCAAGAAATTCGTCTACTTGCTTGATGATGAAGAAGCGCCGGCCGTCAAAGAGCTTGTACAAGCGCTGAAAGCCCGGCTGGGCGAGCATGTCGAATTCAAGAAGCCGCAGCATAGCCAGCTCGAGCTGAAGGCCCTTTCCGACCGCGTCGCTAAAGCGATGCAAGACAAGAAGGTCATCGGCGGCTGGGGTGTCGGCGTCGACGTCATCCAAGGAAAAGTAAAGGTCGAAGCTTATTTAAGCGAGACCGACCGGGCGGAGCTTATCCGGATGTTTGGGTCGGAGCTATTAGCGTTTGAGCAGCTGTCCACCGGCATCGGCCTTGCCGGATACGTGATCGAGAAGAAGGATGGCCAAATACTCGTAGCCGATCCTCATGCGCGCGAAGACGGCATGTACGCGGCTACTTGGTTCAGCAACGCCCCGTCCACCGTCGAACTCGGCAATGAAGTCGAAGTTACGGTCGTTCACGGCATGCGTACGTTAATGATGCAATACCCGGACCGCGACACCGCCTTGGAGGTCAAAGTCTTGAAAGCCGAGAAGCTGGAAGGTAAGGATCTGGCCGAATTCGAGACGGTTCGGAAGGCCGTTCAAGACAGAATCCAGAACGTTATGGCGAAATAAAACATTTCAAATCGAATAAGCGCTATTGGATTCGTTAGCAAGCGGGGCATGCAGGGCGCCCTAAACGTTAAAAAGGCCAGGCTCTTCCAACGAAGAGTCTGGCCTTCTTTATGGCTGCAGCCAGGTTATTTGGTTGTGATGGTAAATGTCAGCGCCTTCGTATCCCAGCCGTATGACTTGCCTAACAGCTGAGCGGCGGCGTCAAGCGCCACATAGGTGGTGCCGTTCTTGATAAACGGCGCGGCTTCGCCGGTTGAGGCCAGTTTTTTGCCGCCCAATGAGACGACCTTCTTGCTGTCCACGGCAAACTTGACATTCAGCGACTTGGCTACGGCTCTGAGCGGCGCGAATACATGGCCGTTCTTCTTCACCGTATCGGTGACGACCGCTTTGCCGTCCACGACCAGCTTGGCAGCGCCCTTCGGAGCGACCACGATAGTGCCGGAGAAGCCCCACAGCACGTCTGTCACGGTGTAAGTACCCGGCTTCGTGAAGGTCACGCGGTAGGACGGATGAATCAGATCGGCCGGTTCCATATTGCCGAGGAAGCCGGAGGTGACCATGCCGTTGCCGTCAAATTGCGTATTTTTCGTTGGCGTGATGAGCGCCGGATTGAAGCCTTCTTCCGTGAAAATCGGAATGTCCTTCGGCGCGTTGATAACGGCCAGATGGACCTCCATCGCCGAATTGACCCACTCGACGCTGTCTCCGGCGTTAATGTAGAGCTCGCCTGGCAGGAACGCATTGACCATGACCTTATGGTTCGCGATGGAGGCGTTCACTTTATACGTAATGGCGCCTTTGCCGTCAACGGTATATTGCGTTTCGCCGGCATGCTCCCGCAGGGAATGCGCCAGATGCATCGTTTCATCGAGATGCTCCTTATGCGCGGCGATCTGCTCGACCTTGCTCGGGATCAGCTGGCCTTTGGGAATGACGACGATGGTCCCTCTCATCATCGGGTGGATCTGGCAGTAATAAGCATAGGCGCCGCTCTTCGTGAACGTTACCGTATACGTCATGCCAGGCATCAGCTGGCCGGAATCGAGCGGCTTCGTTCCGTCCCACTTCGAGCCGCTTGGGTCGGCAGGGCGGTTCGGATCGGTCAGCGGCGGGCCGCCGGCCAAGAAAGTGACCGTATGCGGAGCGAGCATATCCTTATTCGTAAACGTCACCGTATCCCCTTCATGGATGTAGGTAACGCCAGGCTGCATGGAAAACATTTCCGTGTCATCGCTCATCTTGAGTCCGACCGACACATCCCATGATTGCGGGGCATCGGCGTTATCGGCGGCGTATGCGCCGGTCATGCCCATCGTTGCTGCAAGGATTAAAGCGAGAATGATGATTCGAATTTTTTTCATTCACTCGTGCCTCCCAATAAGTATAAAATGCCGCCGCCCGTACCGGTTGCCGGCTCCAAGCAACGTTCTTCTGTATCATAAAAAAAAGATACTTCCACATTCACTACCACTGAACTACCACTTTTCCGCCGTCCGGATGGATACTTCCGGAAAAGCGCAAAAAGGCCGGCAACCTCAGTGAGAGGTGCCAGCCTTTATTACAAATGGCTTATTCCATTCCATATCGACGCCAGTCCGGCAGAAGATCAAGCGTAATGCAGTACGGATGACTGTACACCTTCCGCAGCTGGTCGTCCTTTGTCGATTTGCCGTCGACCACGAAGCCTCCGCCCCATGTCATGTACCACAGCCAAGGCGTGCGGCTCGCCATCATCTGATCCGGATCGGGAATCGAGCCGTTCTCGCCGAGCGCGATCAGCTTCTTGCCGCCGGCGAGCGCGTCTACCTGCTCAAACGGCTTGCGCAGCGGGCCATAGTTGGCCGAAGGCGCATAGATATCGCAGCTGTCGATGTCGGTCTCGCCTTCGCCCGGGTACCAGTCCTTGACGTGGGAGTTCCATACCCAGATCAGGTTGTTCAACTGGTGCAAGTTCGTAAAGCGGTCATACATGAGCCGCCATAACTGCTTGCACGGCTCCGGGCCGAACGCCCCCCACCAGAACCAGGCGCCGTCCGCCTCATGAAGAGGCCGCCACAGAACAGGCACGTCCGCGTCGCGCAGCCGCTTCAGCTGCTCGGCAACGGCATCCATATCCGCAAGCAGCAGCTCATGCTCCTTCGTCTCCGGCGTTAGCGCGATCGGGAGGTTGAAGTCGGTGTTTTGCGTATAGAAAGTTTTGTCCTTGCCCCCCGTAGGGGCGAACCAGTGCCAGGTCAGTGTTACGATTCCGTTATAAGCGTTCGTCCACTCGATGGCGGATTCGATAGAGCCTTTGTTTTCCGCGATTTCGAGCAGCTTGTGCTCCGTCGGTTCCGCCGTCTCGGTCGCATGCGTGTAGCTCAGCAGGTCGAAACCGCGGATCGCGGGCTGTTTGCCGGTTACCTTTTGAATGTAGTCGAATTCTTCCGCGGGCAAGAAGCCGGAAGCGGTATGCTGGCCGGTAATAACACGGCGGCCGAAATTGCTGTTCAAGTAATTCCACAGCCCTACCGTGGCCTCTGAAGCATTCGGATTGATCAGTTTGCGCGGCGAGCGGCTGAGCTCGGGCGTTTGCGCAGGGCTTAGCATGAAGCAGTCGACATCGACGCCATAGTCCCAAGCCTTGAGCAGCGTGATGGTATGCGTGCCGGCCTTGAAATAAACCGCGCATTGGTGCTCAATGACAAAGCCGGACGTAGAACGTGACATCACGTAACCGTAGCAGCTGCCGTCAATCAGCAGCGCATTCGTGCACTTGCCCTTGCCGTTGGCCACCGCAAACCGGATGCCGAGATCGTAGAAGCCGTCCTCCGGCACGTGCATGTCTACCTCTAGCTTATCCCCGTCCTTGCTGGTCCCTTTCACATAACCGGCACCGGTATATCCTGGCGTCTCGGTTACGCATGCGACGCCGTGCAAACGGCCTTCTTCAGCCTGAACGACGATCATGGAACTGCTGATGTTCACGTATAGTCCCCTCCGCTTGTTGGCATAATTTGTTTGCTTTCACTATAGCCCGATTCCTCGCTAATTTGAATGTACATAAATCAAACGAGGGACATTGCGCGGAGCACCGGAGCTGGCTTAGTATGAAAGCACAAGCATATGGTTTTCTATCCAATAGGAGGAGGTACGTTCTTAGTGTCGACAGCCAATATTGCAATCGCTTTGTACCGTCCGCACCCCGGCAAGGAGGGCGAGCTGCGCGAGATCGTGAAGCAGCACGGCCCTGCGCTCGTCGCGGAAGGCCTGATCACAGACCATCCCATGCTTCAGCTGGGGGCGGAGGACGGCACGATTATCGAAATTTTCGAGTGGAAATCGGTTGAAGCGAAGGACCAGGCCCATAAGTCGCCCGTCATCTGGCCGATCTGGGAACGGATGATGGCCGTTGCGGAGATGACGAGCCTGGCTTCGCTCAAAGAAGCCCATCAGCCGTTTCCGACGTTTGAACGGCTAAGGTTATAAGGCAATAACGGTGAAGGGAGAGGGCGATTCTGAGACAGCGGGAAGGAACGTTTCGCGGAACAAACGGGAAGGAATTGTTTTATCGGGTCCAAATGCCCGCAGAGCAGCCGCCCAAAGCTGCCGTCATTGCGGTTCATGGGCTTGGCGATCATAGCGGAGGTCTGCGCAATCTGCTGGATTGCTTCACGGAGCGGGGCTGCGCGGTCTATGCGTACGATCAAATGGGGCACGGCAGAAGCGAAGGAATACGAGGCTTTATCAAGAGATGGGATGAGTATACGAACGATCTGCATACGTTCCGAACGATGGTTCAAGATGAGCAGCCCATGCTGCCGATCTTCATAGTGGGACATAGTCTAGGCGGGCTGGTCAGCATCGACTATGCGGCTTCCCGCGGCAGCGGCATTTCAGGATTAGCGGTCATAACGCCCGCCATCTCCGCCAAGCTGACCTTCATGGACAAGCTGCTTACTAACATGATGGGCCTGATCAAGCCCGATTTTACGGTGCAAAAGAGCGGGGATTACGCTAACCTAACTAGCGACCCGGACATGCTGGCCAAGCTGAAAGCCGACGGGCTGCGGCACAGCACGGTAACGCCCGGTCTGGGCAGAGGCTTGTCGCAGGCGGCGGCGCGCGTCATGAAGCTGGCGCCGTCGATCAAGCTGCCATTCCTCCTGCAGCTTAGCGTAGAGGATGTCGTGACGCCGCCGGAAGGGCAGCGGAAGTTTTATGAGGCGCTGGGGTCATCGGACAAGCAGAAGCTCGAATACGCTAACGTCGGCCATCGTCCTTTCGATGACCGGGACCGGGAGCGGTTTCTGGCGGACTTGGCCGGGTGGCTGGACCGAAGAAACGAAAGCAAGGCTCAAGCTATATAAGTGTAAGGTGCAAGAAGAGCAGGGCGTCCGAGTGCGGCGTCCTGCTCTTCTAGTAGGCTGACACCTCTATGCCGTTTCGGACATAGACTAGGCATAGGTTATACACCTATGCGATGTGCGAAAGGACTAAGAGCGATGTATCCTTATGAAAGAAACGGATTTTACGGGCGGGTTCCCGATTGGCATGGCTACATGGGCTATGAACGGGCGAAAGAACAGCCGTTGACGTTTGTGCTCGTCCACGGCTCATTTGCCGATGTTCGCTTCTGGAACGGCGTCGCCGGCATGCTGCGCAAAATGGGCCACAAGGTTTTCGTACCGGAATACCCCGGCCACGGAAGCGATCCGAATACGAATGTGACGCATGGAATGATATCCAGGGCGGTCGCCGATTTCATCCTTGCACGCCAGCTGCGCGATATTATACTGGTCGGGCACAGTTTCGGCGGATCGGTCGTTCAGAAAACGGCGGAGCTCGTCCCCGATCGCATCAAGCGGCTCGTCTTTATGAACGGGTTCGTGATCGGCGAAGGACAATCGGTGGTGGACCAATTTCCTCCGCAGGTCCAGCAATTGTTCGAGCAGCTTCGACAGTTGTCGCCTGACGATACGATAATGCTGCCATTTCCGGTATTCCGCGATGCGTTCGTCAACCTGGCCGACCTTCAGCTGGCAAGGCAGCTGTACAGCGAGGTCAGGCCCGAGCCCGCTAAGCCCTCATTTGAGAAGCTGGATCTCAAGGCCTTCTATAAGCTGAATATTCCGCGGAGCTACCTCTATCTGACGGATGACAACCTGCTGCCTCAGGGCGAAGGCTACGGATGGCATCCGCATATGTCCGGGCGGCTCGGGTTGTTCCGGTTAATTCGATCGGATGGCGATCATATGACCTATTTCCGGACGCAGCCTGCGCTCCTGGCGCAGAAGCTGGTTGAGGCGTCACGGGACTAATATCTATGGCCGGAAATGCCGCTGCAAATGCGCCGTTTCCGGCTTTTTATGATGCGCATGCATGAATTTCCTCCACAGTAAATGTCCGGCTCCGATTATGGGCACACTACGGGTGTCATTGGCCAGATTGTCGAAAATGGAGGGGAACATCCATATGTCAGAACGAACGGTATTTGCTTACTTTCAAACGCCCGATCAAGCTAAGGAAGCGGTGGATCGGCTCCGGTCCCTCAAGCTGATCGACCACGCAATCGAACGCATCGACGGCCTTGCGGGCACCGGCATTCAAAGTCTGGACAGGCTCGGGGCAACGGTTACCGGGGATTTTCCGGGACTCGGCTACTTGACGCTCGGCGGCGACTTTAACGGTCCGGAAGCCGGCATCTTGGCCGCATCCAGCGTAAGCGCGAGCGGGTACAGCTCCGGCGGACCGGAGAACCGGGTAAGCGGTTATGATATTATGCTCGTCGCGATCGTAGACGAAGAAGATTTCGAGCAGGCGGATCGAATCGTCCGGGAATTGGGCGCGTTGTAGGCCGGGGTAGAATGTGCGCAAGGATACAGAGCATCGCAGGGGGCTGCCGATGCTCTGTATTTTTTTTATTTACGACGGCCTGGGCCTGCATATAAGTTAGCAAGAGCAGATTTTTGCTACTACATGGAGGTGTCGGTTGTATGGTTGACAATCAGGCGTTACGGTCGTTCTCGCTTGTGAGCGCGGTCGTCATGGTTCTTAGCTTTGTCGGCATGGCAGCTTACTTCTTCCTCGATGAAAGCGCCCGCGAATTGGATGTCATGATGCTGATCCTCAACTCGTTCTGGATCATTAGCTTGATCTCCATTTATCTGCCCCAAGCAGGCAGTCTAGGCACTTTCGGACGGTTCAGTTTCATTGTCACCGCAATCGGACTGATGTGGTTCGTCGGCTATGGCTTCGCGCATCAATTCGCAGGTCCCGTATTGGAGGGTTTCCAGCCCGGCATCATGGAGTTCGACAACCTCCCGCAGCCGCTGCTCGACGGCGCTTACGTCGCGACGGCCATCGCCGGCGGGGGGTTCTTTCTCTATGGCCTGTCGATGCTGTTCGGCAAAGTGTCGCTCTGGCAGGGCATCTTGTTTATGGTTAGCGGGGCCGCGCTTGCCGTAGGGTACGCAATGCACATCATTCCGCTTGCGATCGTCTTCGGGTTTTTCATTCCGATTGCGGTGTTTTCGATGAATGTGAAGACGTTGAAGTCGGCGAAAGAAGGCTGAAATCTGGGAATCGTATCCTTGCCGGAGGGGGCATACTGACTGTGATAAGTCAGTTCCCACTGGGAGGTAAGCGGATGATAAAAAGACTCGCGTGGTGGCAGCTGTCGCTCATAGGCATGGGCTCGATTATCGGAGCGGGTTTCTTCTTGGGAACCGGCCTGTCGATCCGATTAGCCGGTCCATCCGTGCTAATCGGGTATCTGGTTGCGGGTTTGGCTACCTACATTGTTTTGCTTCTTTGGCCGAGATGACGGTGAATGATCCCCAGTCCGGTTCGTTCCGCACCTATGCCCGGATCGCCTTCGGACGATCGGCAGGCTATATGTCCGGATGGATTTATTGGCTGGCCGGCGTGCTCATCATGTCCAGCGAGATCGTCGCGCTGTCTACCTTCACGCAATACTGGTTTCCGCATGTTCCGCTAGGCGTTTTCTCGCTGCTTTACGCCGCGCTCGGCTTCGGCATCAACTTCATGGGCGTACGCAATTTCGGTGCGGTCGAGTCCATGTTTGCGGTCGTAAAGCTGACGGTACTCGTTTTATTCATTCTCTTCGGGGCCCTGTTCGTTTGCGGGGTGTTTCATGCCGCCTACGGGGTACCGGTTCAGCGCATTGGGATGAATGCCTTGTTCCCCCATGGCGTCCACGGGCTTTGGTCGGCCATGATTTTCGTTTTTTTCTCATTTGGCGGCATTGAGGTGGTGGGGGTAACCTCCTCGGAATTGAAACGCGGCGAGGATATCGCAAAAGCCGGGGCCGTTCTCCTCGTCACGCTGGTTCTCATTTACGTGCTGGCTCTTTACATGGTGCTCAAAATGACGGATCAATCGGCGATTAGCGATGCCGCAAGTCCGTTCGTAACGGCGCTTTCCGGATTCACGATCCCGTATCTTGATACGCTGTTCAATCTGATCATCATCAGCGCCGCTTTCTCGACGATGGTCGGTGCCTTGTTCGGGATCAGCCGGATCTTGGTATCGTTGTCCGAGGACGGGGATGCTCCCCGCTCGCTTAAGCAGACAAACGGGCGAGGCGTCGCGGCCAAGTCGCTCTGGTTGACCGCGGCGGCATTAGCCGTTCTGATCGCCTGCTCGTATGCGCTCCCCAGTTCGATGTACGAATACGTAAGCACGGCGGCAGGCGTCATGCTTATTCTGAATTGGATTCTCATTCTGGCTTCCTACCTCAAATTGCATAACGGTTATGACTCAGGGAATGGCAAGTTCCGCGCATTCGGCTACCCGTACACGGCTTATTTAGCTATCGCGTTAATCGCAATGACAATCATCGGCGCGCTTCTGCACCGAAACGAACGAATAGGAGTCGTGCTTAGCGTTGTGCTGATCCTGCTCGTGTTCGTTTCTTCTAAATTGGTTCGTCGATCAGTGGGCTAGCGGAAGGCTAGATTGGCATGACATCGTCAAAGTGGCAGTAACATGGTAGCGAAAGCGGCAGTCGATCTCCTTTATGATGGGTAATGCATAGTGGTGCTAAGTATGGCCATAAGGAGGCTGATCGAATGAAGCTAGGTGTCATCCGCTCGTTCGCTTTGCTTGGCATGAACCGTGAACGTGGTTCACGGCCTGTAGTTTTAACGGACATATATGTCCGTTAGCATCTAAAAACTGGTCACTCTCAGATTCTAATGGACATGGATGTCCATTAAAGCTATATTTGGGTCAAAAAAATATGGTTTTCACGACTAATGGACATTTTTGTCCGTTAGACGCTGTAGACTGATGTTTCAAGTCTTTCGACTCCCTGGCCGTAACACGTTAACGGCCTTTTTTTGCGCGTGTAAAATGATCCGCGATGTGTCATGCTGGAAGAAGCATGATCATCCTGGTGCCGCGAATAAGGAGGCTGTCGAATTTGAGTCAAGCAATGGTCGTTGTTCGTTCGCTAGGCATGGAGGCGCCGCTTGAGCGGGTGTGGAGAGCCGTAACGGAGGCGGAGCAGCTCTCGCAGTGGTATGCGCCGGGCTCGCCGTGGGACATTCCCGAGCTTCGGAAGGGAGCTTGCGCGTGGTTTCACCACTCGCCCAATGAGCACCACCCCGGAACGGAGGCCGTGACGATGCGCGCCACGATTTCAGCCGTTGACGCGCCGAGACGGTTCGCCATGCGCTGGGAATTCGATGATGGCCCGGAGGGGATGATGACGACGTTTCTCCTCGAGGAGGTAGCGGGCTTCACGTACGTGACCATGACCGAAACGGGCTGCGAGACCGAGGAGCAGACCAGGCAGACGGAAGCCGGCTACACGATGTCGCTGGCGAACCTGAAGGCGCTGCTGGAAGGCGGAAGCCTGCCTCATACGTAAGCGAAAACAGGCCAGGAATGCCGCCTTAACCGGTGCGTTCCTGGCCTGTTCTATTTTATTGCTGTTTAAACCGTCACAAGTCGAGCCGCTGCCGCCGCCCTTCTGCCTTTCCCGTATGGGATGCACATCGGCGTGCCGAATATCGGATCCTGCGCAATCTGGCACTCCATCTGGAACACGTCGCGGATCAGCTGTTCGTTCACGATCCGCTCCGGCGCGCCTTCCGCGTAGATCTGGCCTTCTTTTACCGCTACGATATGATGCGCGTACCGGCAGGCGAGGTTGATGTCATGCAGCACCATGACGATCGTCCGGTTCTCCTGCTCGTTCAGCCGGTAGAGCAGATCGAGAATTTCGATCTGGTGCGTCATATCGAGGTAGGTCGTCGGCTCGTCGAGCAGAATCGTTCCCGTATTCTGCGCAAGCGTCATCGCGATCCATGCCCGCTGCCGCTGGCCGCCAGACAGCGAGTCGACCGAGCGGCCGGCCAAATCCTCCATATGCGTAGCCTGGAGCGCTTTCTTAACCATGCGCTCATCCTCGGCGGACCACTGCTGCAGGAAGCTCTGGTACGGGTAGCGGCCTTGTTTGACGAGCTGCATCACGGTCAGCCCTTCCGGCGCGGTCGGGCCCTGCGGCAGAATAGCCAGACGCTTGGCGACCTCTTTGCTGGAGAGCTTGGCGATGTCGGAGCCATCAAGCGCGATGGAACCTTCCTGCGGCTTTAACAAGCGGGCCAGCGAGCGGAGCAGGGTCGATTTGCCGCAGCCGTTGCTTCCGATAAACACGGTGATTTTGCCGTCCGGGACGGTGATGCCCAGGTTCGAGAAGATAGGCTTCTTCCCGTAAGACAACGTGAGATTTTGCGCTTCGATAACGGACATGGGAATTCACTCCTTTACGAGTTTCGATGACGATAGAGCAGGTAAATAAAGAACGGTGCCCCGACAGCGGCCGTGAAGACGCCGGCAGGTATATCCAAAGGGATAAACGCGGTTCTGGCGATCAAGTCCGACAGCAGCAGAACCAGCGAGCCGATGAGGGCCGACACGGGAATAACGCCGCCGTATGCGGGCCCGACCAGCTTGCGCGCGATATGCGGAGCCATGAGGCCGATAAAATTGATAGCGCCGCCGATGGCGACCGCCGCGCCTGCAAGCGCGACGCTGATGAGCAGCAGGATCGTCCGTTTGGCATGAACGGCGCTGCCTACGCCGGTTGCCACTTCGTCGCCGAGCTCCTGCACGTTCAGATGCCGCGCATAGAAGAACGCGACAGGCATGAGCACGATCATCCATGGCAGGAGCGTCACCACGTCGCGCGTCCACGATGACCCGTAGATGCTGCCGGTCATGAACGTAAACGCTTTGACCGTTACGGCTGTAGGAGTAAACGGCGCGGTTAGAATAACCATGTACGTAATCGCCGTCAGCGCCGTTGCCATCCCGATGCCGATCAGCACTAGCCGAAGCGGCGTGATGCCGCGGCGGTAGGCGAAGAGATAGATCAGGAAGGCTGCGCCGAATGCGCCGGCAATGGAGCTGACCGGCATGAAGCGGATGCTGACATCCGAGAAGAAAATGATAAAGCAGACCGTGCCCAACGAAGCGCCGCCCGAGATTCCGATGACATCCGGCGAGGTGAGCGGATTGCGCACGATGCCCTGCAGCAGGGCGCCCGAAACGGCCAGCATCGAGCCCACCATCATCGCGATGACGACACGGGGCATGCGAAGCGATAAAATAATCATCGAATCGGCAGGGTCGCCCATGCCGAGCAGCGTGCGAATGACGGCGCCCGGGCTGATGGTCGTGCTGCCTAAGGCAACGCAGACAATAACGCCGATTAAGTTGGCGGCGATCAAGAGCAGAATGACCGAAACCGTTCGGCGATCGAGATGAAACGAATGGCCAGGCCCCCGTAATGCCCACTGTTTGTTCATCTTACCGATCCCCCCTTCTGGCAATATAAACGAAGAACGGTACGCCGAGAATCGCCGTCATAATGCCGACCGGCACTTCTTTCGGGAAGGCGATGAAACGCGAGCCGATGTCGGAGGCCAGCAGCAGGATGCCGCCCAGCAGCGCGCAATATGGGAGCGTCCATCGAAAGTCGGTCCCGACCAGATAACGCGTAATATGCGGAATAATAATGCCGACGAAAGCGATAGGACCTGCAATAGATACCGATCCCCCCGCAAGCAGGACGACGATGACCGCGGCGGCCAGCTTCACGTATACCGTGGATTGGCCCAGCCCCGTAGCGACGTCCTCCCCGAGCACGAGCAAATTCATATGCCTCGACAGCAGCAAGGAGCCAACAAGCGCGATTCCCATGTAAGGGGCGGCAGCCGTGAAGATGCCCATGTCCCGCCCGGCGACGGAGCCGACGAACCAATACAGCACCTGGTCGAAGGTTTGGCCGCCCGTAAGCAGGACGCCCATCGACAGGGAGGAGAAGAAGGCCGTCATGGCCGCGCCCGCGAGCGTCACTTTAATGGGCGTGAGCCCGTCGCTGCCGATCGAGCCGAGAACGTAAACGATAAAGGCCGTGCAAGCTGCGCCCGCGAACGCCAGTGTCGCGAATGTGCTTAGGCTGCTTGCGCCGAAGAAAGCCGAGCTGACGACGATGAAGAACGCAGCGCCCGCATTGATGCCGAACAGGCTGGGCGATGCGAGCGGATTGCGCGTGATGCCCTGCATCAAGGCGCCGGCCACGGCGAGACTGGCGCCGGCCATCGCAGCGATCAGCGCGCGCGGCATTCGAGCCGTCTGGATGATGAGATGCTCTTGCGAGCCGTTGTAGGATGTATAGGATTCCACGATCGTTCGCCAGCTAATGTCGGCCGTCCCGAATAGAATGCTGCAGATTAATCCGGCGGCAAGAAGAAGCAGGCAGATGATTAAGCCGATAAGCCTTGAAAATCGCGTTGAAAGTAGGGTGTTCATAGCGGCCTCTTTCTTTGTCATGCTAATGAAATGAGTGCGAATGCAATTGTAACAGTACTTATGACATTCTAGGCTATGACTGGGCAGGTGTCAATGAGATTGATTCTCAAAGTCATTGACTTTCATTTTTATCCCTGCTATAGTAGCCTACAGAAAGCTAATGATAATCATTTTCAATATCGAAAGGACGTTTGCAATGTTATCCAATTTGAAGTCGAAGTCAACTTGGCCAGTGGCCGCTCTACTGCTCTCTTTATTGCTCCTCTTATCCGCTTGCGGTCAAAAAGCTGCTAACAACGATGCGAATACTGCTGGTAACACGGCATCCGATAATGCACAATCGGAAGAGCGCGTCATTACTCATTCCATGGGCGAAACGCCGATTAAAGGCACGCCGCTGCGCGTCGTCGTTTTGACCAATGAAGGCACTGAAGCGCTTCTGGCGCTTGGCGTGAAGCCGGTAGGCGCCGTTAAATCGTGGACGGGCGACCCTTGGTACGAGCATATCAAGTCGCAAATGGAAGGCGTAGAGGTTGTCGGCGAAGAAAGCCAGCCGAACATCGAGCTGATCGCCAGCCTGAAGCCGGATCTGATTCTCGGTAACAAGCTCCGCCAGGAGAAAGTATACGATCAGCTGAAAGCGATCGCTCCGACTGTCTTCTCCGAGACGCTGCGCGGCGCTTGGCAGGATAACTTTATGCTCTACGCGGATGCGCTTGGCAAGAAAGCCGAGGGCGAGAAAATCATCGCAGACTACGATAACCGCACGGTCGACTTCAAATCGAAGGCTGGCGACAAGCTGAATGCGAAAGTGTCCGTCGTTCGTTTCATGGCAGGCAAAACGCGTATTTACCTGGGAGATACGTTCACGGGTCTGGCATTCTCGAAGCTGGGCATTACGCGTCCTGACAGCCAGCTGAACTACAAAGACACGTTCGTTGAAGAAATTACGAAGGAGCGTCTGCCAGAGGTAGATGCGGACAAACTGTTCTACTTTACTTATGAGACAGGCGACGGCAAAGGAACGGCGATGGAAGAGGAAATGATGAAGGACCCGCTGTGGCAGAGTCTGGCCGTCGTGAAGAATAAGCAAGCTTATCGCGTCAGCGATGCGATCTGGAACACGTCCGGCGGCGTTATCTCCGCGAATTTAATGCTGGATGAGCTGGCTAAGATCTACGACGTTAAATAGGGAACGATGGGATAGAACCGTGAAGGCATTCACGGTTCTTTTTTATTTCCTAGCAACAAAATCCCCTTTTATGCGTCTAACCTTCATAACTTAGTTCGATCAGAGGTGTAACACAGTTGAATTGGAAACAGACAATGTTAGGGTTGGCAGCTGCAGGCGCTGCTATGCTCATGTGGGCGGGCAGCGCTTCGGCGGCGGAGAAGTTCACCGATTTGCAGCAGGCCCGGTGGGCGGAAGACAGTATTTTGTACATGGCGGAGCGGGGGACGGTAGCCGGATATGGCAACGGAAGCTTCCGGCCCGAAGGAGCGGTGACCCGTGCGCAGGCGGTGACGTTCATGGTGCGGGAGCTGTACCCGGAGGAGCTTGCGCGTGAAGGCGGGCAGACGTACACGGACGTACCGGTGAACCATCCGTTCTACAAGGAGATCGAAGTCGCCGCGAAGATGGGACTTGCGGGCGGCTTTCCGGACGGCTCCTTCCATCCCGATGCGCCGGTCAGCCGCGCTGAAACCGCGGCATTTCTCACGCGAGCGTATGCGCTTCAGACGGGCGGCGGCTCGGGTAAACTATCCGATACCGCGAACCATTGGGCAGCCGCGCCCATCGGGATCATGAGCTCCAACGGTCTTATAGGCGGCTATGCGGACGGTACCTATCGGCCGGACAAGTCCGTTTCGCGGGCCGAGTTTGCCGTGTTCTTGGCACGGGTAATCCGATTCGAGCGGGAGGCTGCCATTCAGGCGCGGGATTGGGATAAGCTGATGTCTTACATGACGGTCAGCGAGCAAGTGGGTCAGATGCTGATGCCCGATATCCGGGAGTGGAAGGGCAAGCGGACGACGACCGTGAACGAAGGGATCAAAGGGGCCGTCCATGATCAGGATTTGGGCGGGCTCATTCTGTTCGAGAAAAATATCGTGGGCGCCGAGCAGGTCGCAGCGCTCACCCACGGGCTGCAAGCGGAAGCGGGGGATATTCCGTTATTTATGGCGATCGACCAAGAGGGCGGCGTCATTAAGCGGATCCCGGGCGGCACGAATTTGCCCGGACAGATGGCGCTTGGCGCGGCGGGGGATGAGCCGCTGGCGAAAGCGGCAGGCCGGTTGACCGGCGAGGAGCTGAAAGCGCTGGGGGTGCAGCTTGATTTTGCGCCGGTGCTCGACATCAACAGCAATCCGGACAATCCGATCATCGGGATGCGCGCGTTCTCGTCCGATCCGGATCTGGTTACACGGCTTGGGTTGGCGGAGATGAAGGGATTGCAGGAGGCGGGCGTCATTCCGGCGGTAAAACATTTCCCGGGACATGGAGATACGACGGTTGATTCCCACTTAGGCTTGCCGGTGTTGAATCATGACCGTGAGCGGCTCGACGCGGTGGAGCTCAAGCCGTTCCGCGCCGCGATCGCTAGCGGCGCGGAGATGATTATGAGCGCTCATATCGCTTTTCCGGCCGTCGATAACGAACGGGTTGTATCCCGCAAGGACGGCAGCAGCGTGCCGGTGCCGGCGACCTTGTCGAAGAACGTGCTGTCCGGTCTTCTTCGGGGAGAGCTCGGCTATAAGGGCGTCATTATTTCCGATGCGTTTACGATGAACGGGATCGTGGAGCATTTTGGCGAGGAGCAGGCCGTGGTCCGTGCGGTCAATGCCGGCGTAGACATTATACTGATGCCGCAGGATCCGGCAAAGGCTCATAAAGCGCTGGTTAACGCGGTCAAGAGCGGCACGGTTTCCAGAGACGCAGTTCATGCGGCGGTGAAACGGATCTTGGAGTTGAAAGCGAAATATGGATTGTTCGAAGAGCGCGGCAGCAGCCTGTCCGACCGGCTGGACGCGCTGAAGGCCGTAATTGGCACGGCTTCTCACCGCGCGGTGGAGCAGGAGATCGCGGAGCGGGCGGTCACGCTTCTAGCCGGCCGCGACGGCTCGCATCCCGACCTCATCCGGCAAGGTGACCGGGTGGTCATTGCCGCCGCTGATGAGGAGATCGCGAGGCAGGTGCAGAAGCAGCTGACGGAAGCGGACGCATCGCTCAAGACCGAAATTGACATGGTCGGTCCGGGGAAACTGTCTGGCGTACGGCCTGCAATCGGCGAGGCTGACTATGTCATCTTAGCCACCTATCAGTTCCGCAATGTGGCGAGCCAATTCGGCTGGGCCGATTATCAAGTCGTCCTGGATGAGTTGAACGGGCAAAATAAGAGGTATGCCTTGGTATCACTCGGTAATCCTTATGAGGGCATGTTTTTGCGAGATATAAAGTCCGGAATAGCCGTATACGGCAAACAGGAGCCTAACATCGGGGCAGGCCTGAAGGCGCTTCTCGGCCAATTGGAGCCGCATGGCGTGCTGCCGGTGCAGGATTAAGGCGGGGGAACAGCCTGATTAGGGCGGTGAAGTTCTATTTGGAAGACATCGCGGGTATGCATGTACTATACGCAGGTAGAGCCGATGTGAGGTGATGCGCCCGTGGAAGCTGTAAGCCCGATAATTGTTGCGCCGTGCGGGAATATGGATCAGGTCATGGATGAAATGGGGCGCCGTTTGGAGCGGCTCCAGCACCGGAAGGATAGGCGGATCGTTTTTCACCGCGTTTATTTGTTAATGACCCGGGAAATGAAACGCCGTTTGAACGGAGGCTATTTTCACGATGCGCAGTGGATGGAGCGTGTATTGGTTCGCTTCGCCAAGTATTATTTCGCAGCGATGGATGACCGCGACGCCGGGCGGCCATGCGCGCCCGCATGGGAGCTCGCCTTCCGGCAGGCCCGGTCCGAAAGCAGCTTCGTTCTGCAGGACGCCTTGCTCGGCATTAACGCGCATATTAACAATGATCTGGCTATGGTGCTCCATGGCATCTTGCTGGAAGACCAGGCTTGGCCCGATGCGCGCATGATGTTCGAGCGGCGTAAGGATCACGACCAAATCAATGAGGTGCTGGGCGAGCTGGTGGATCAGGTGCAGGATGAGCTGGGTCGCCATTACGCGCGGTTTATCCGGCCTATCGACCGCATTCTCGGGAGGCAGGATGAGAAGCTCTCCGGGTGTATTCTGGCTCATTGCCGGACGATGGTGTGGCTGTACACGGAGCAGCTGCTGAACGCGGAAAACGATAGAGAGAGGGAGTCGATTCGGCATCGAATCGAGCGAGAGGCCTTCGGGCTGGGACGGCAGGTGGTTGATGTGCCTGCCTTCCGCATGCTGCGGGTATTCGCGCCCATCACAAGGCGATTTCGATGGTTTTAGAAGGGGCGGGACATATCCGGCGGCAGGGTTGAGATGCGACACTCTTAGCCGATCACGCTGGTGATCGAGACGATCCGTTGCGCTTCCGGCGGGCGCGCGCCTATCGGGGACAACGGGCGGTGGGCGGTCGCCTAGCGAGCGGCCATCCTGATCCTTTTGCTTATAAGAAAACGTAAAAAAAGCAGCAATTCGGCTTAGACCGAATTGCTGCTTTTTTACATGGATGGGTCCGTATTTATTTGAAACAATCCAAGAAATGCTGGGCGCGCTTCGACAGCAGCTGATCCTTCAGCCAGACGATGCCGACTTCGGATTGAAAATCGGCGTCGCGGATTTCGAGCGTCAAGACGTCGCCTGACGGGAACGACGAAATGACCGATTTTGGAAAGACGGTGGCGCCGATGCCCGCGGCAATCAGCGACATGATGATGGCGACGCTGGAGCATTCGCATATAATATTCGGCTCAAGGCCGTGGCGCCGGAATTCGTTCACGACCTGCTCGTGCATTTTGATCGTTTTGTCGGTCTTCAATGTAAGAAGCGGATACTGCGACAACTCTTCCATGCTGATATCTACCTCACCGGACGGGGGTGCCCAAGAATGAGGCATTAACGCAACGTAAGGATCGGATGGCAGCGGCAGCATGTCCAGCTTGCCCGGGGGCAGGTGGGCTTCGAAAGGCAGCCTGGAGACGACCAGCTCAATGGAGCGCCGCTCGAGCATTTCTCCCAGCAGGTAGTGATCGCCTTCCGCAATCTTGAACGTCACCTGTGGGTACTTCTCGCGAAGCTGCTGGATCGGTCCAGGAAGAATCGACACGCAGGACACTACGGCTCCGATCGAAAGCGTGCCGCGCACGCCCAGCTCCAGCTCTTTCACTTCCTTCATCGTTTCATCCAATTGCAGCAGCAGCGATTCCGCCCGGTCCTTCAGCAGCCGTCCCGCCGCGGTCAGCGTCAGCTGCGTGCGGCTTCGCTCAAACAGCTGCGCGCCAAGCTCCTCTTCCATCAGCATAAGCTGACGGCTGAGGGGCGGCTGTTCCATATGCAGCAGCTTCGCTGCTCTCGTGATCTGCTTCTCCTGGGCGATCGCCAGGAAGTATTTGAGCTGTCGAACGTCCATGAAACGCCGCCTCTTTTACATACCTTGAAGGTATAGATAGTGAACATAATAGATATTTTATATATACCCGATCAGGTGGTAGTATGCAATCACCAATCTATCGAATGAAGGAGAATGAAGGAACGATGACGACCAATAGCAGCTTAATCTCGATTCAAAGATCGACGGACACGAAGAAGAAACCGCCGCAGGATCAGCTCGGTTTCGGCATTTATTATACGGATCATATGTTTGTGATGGATTACAGCGTTGGGCAAGGATGGCATGACCCGCGGATCATTCCGTACCAGCCGCTTGTACTGGATCCGGCGGCAAAAGTGTTCCACTACGGACAGACGATATTCGAAGGCTTGAAGGCATACAAAACAGCGGACGACCGCATCCAGCTGTTCCGTCCCCGCGACAATTTCCAGCGCATGAACCGCTCCAACGACCGGATGAGCGTGCCGGAGCTCGATATCGACATGGCGATGGCCGCGCTGGAGCAATTGATCGCTGTCGACCGCGAATGGATTCCTAGCCTTGAGGGCACTTCGCTGTATATCCGGCCGTTCGTTATTGCCACACAGCCGACCCTTGGCGTAGCACCGTCTGAACACTACCAATTCATCATTATCATGTCACCCGTCGGGGCCTACTATCCGGAAGGCATTAACCCGGTCAAAATCCATGTGGAATCGGACTATGTCCGTGCAGTGCCGGGCGGTTCCGGCGAAGCGAAGACGGCAGGCAACTATGCATCGGCTCTGAAATCGCAGCAAGCTGCGAAGGAGCAAGGCTACACGCAGGTGCTGTGGCTGGACGGCAAGCAGCACAAATACATCGAGGAAGTAGGCAGCATGAACGTCTTCTTCAAAATCGGCGGCACGGTTTACACCCCGGCGCTGACAGGCAGCATTCTTCACGGGATTACGCGCGATTCGGTCATCCGGCTCCTGAAGCATTGGGGCATTCCCGTCGAAGAGCGGATGCTCGCTATCGACGAGCTGTATGAAGCCGGCCGCAACGGCACGCTGGAGGAAGCATTCGGCACAGGCACGGCGGCCGTTATCTCCCCGATCGGCGAGATGAACTGGAACGGAGAGAAGCTGATCATCGGCGAAGGCAAGACCGGACAGCTCTCGAAATCGGTGTACGATACGCTAACGGGGATCCAAACCGGCGCCGTCGCCGATCCGTTCGGCTGGACGCAGCAGGTAGAGGTTATCGGGAAGTAGTTATAAATTTAAAAAAGTGGCGCAGAGGCCTGACTCTGTGCCACTTTTTTTTCGCTAGCGTTCGCCTTGTATTCGGAATTCAATATGGTTTAACAAAAAAGTGACGGAATCATGATAAAAAAGTGAACAAATTTTGAACGAAAGATGCTATAATGGAGGAAATTATGAGGAATTAGTGAATTCTCTTCGAGGATGTGTGTAGATGATGATGAATTTAACGGCCAAGCGGCATACGGAACGAAACGGGAAATCCGTGTTCTTCGCGATGAAGATCGCGGCATGGGCGGCGCTTTGCGTAGGCTTGTGCCTATGTCTGATCCGCATGGAAGATTTCAGCGACAACAACGCGTTCCTGATGTCCGGCATCGGCTTCATGGTAGGCAGCGTGTTTATTTATACGATCGGCATGGCGATCAATCTCGTCGATGAGCGCAACGAGACGGAGTAGCGAGCGGCGAAAGCAATTCATGGGGCTGTTTCCTTAAGGAGACAGCCCTTTTTGGTGTGTCCAAAAGGCAATTGCGGCGAAACGTTGAACAGATTATTACGGAATTAAGGCAGTAAATTGACGCCTTTGTTAACAGGCCCCACAAGCGGCTTCGAACGTGATATATTTTGCTCAAGACGAAATTGTGATTAATTTCACATCTATAAGTTTGATTAACGGTTACCATTGTGGTAGTTGGGAGATGAGAATAGATGAAACTAGCGACGAAAATGATGCGGCGGTTCGGAGCGCTCGCCTTGCTGGGCGGAACGGTGCTGATGACCTCGGGCTGCCAGTCGATGATCGTATTCGATCCGAAGGGGCCGATCGGCGCCCATCAGCGCGACCTGATCTACTTCACGATGCTGCTTTGCCTGATTGTCCTCGTGCCGGTGCTGGCGCTCACGGCGTGGATTATTTGGCGCTATCGGGACAAGAAGGGAAGCAAGGCGAAGTACCAGCCGGAGTGGTCGCACAGCACGAAGCTCGAAATCGTATGGTGGGGCATTCCGATTGCGATTATTCTTGTGCTGGCCATTGTAACCGCACGCTACACGTATATGCTGGACCCTGCTAAACCGCTCGAATCCGAGAAGAAGCCGATCACCGTTCAGGTTACTTCGCTGGATTGGAAATGGCTGTTCCAATATCCGGAGCAGGGCATTGCAACGGTAAATTACTTGGTTATTCCGGAAGACACGCCGATCCGGTTCGATTTAACGTCCGACGGGCCGATGAACTCCTTCTGGGTACCGCAGCTCGGCGGGATGATCTATACGATGTCCGGCATGTCGACGACTCTGCATCTGCAGGCAGACGAGACCGGCGAATATATGGGAACAGGCGCCAACTTTACAGGCCGCGATTTCGGCAAGATGGGCTTTACGGTCGAAGCCGTTTCAACGGCCGATTTCGAGAAGTGGGCTCAGAAATCCAAGGAAAGCGGAACCGCGCTGACGGACGAAGGCTACCAGCAGCTGGCTAAGCCGGGCACTTCGGGCGAAGTTACGTATGCTTCGATACCGGACGGTTTGTTCGGGCGAATCGTTCATCATTACTCCATGAGCCGCGGCGCGCCGGCGGGCATTTTCGAAAAGGCGACGACGCGCAGCGAGTTATACGAAGGTAAGCCTGCCGAAGAGGATACGACAATAGATGACGAACAATCCGGCCATTCCATGGACGATATGGAAGGTATGGAGGACATGGATGGCATGGAAGGCCATGACATGTCCAATCACTAACGGGAGGAGGCAGTTCCATGCTGGATAAAATAAAAGATTTCGCGTCGTGGTTCTTCGTCACCGGCGACCCGCTCATTTACGGGGCGGACATCGCCATCGCGCTGACGACGCTGGCTATCGTTTTCGTACTGACCTATTTCAAGAAATGGAATTGGCTTTGGCGCGAATGGTTAACAACCGTCGACCATAAACGCGTCGGGATTATGTATATCATCGCATCCCTGCTTATGCTGTTCCGCGGCGGCGTTGACGCCTTGTTGATGCGGACGCAGCTGGCTTTTCCGGATATGAAGTTTCTGTCGCCGGAGCACTACAATGAAGTATTTACTACGCACGGCGTCATTATGATTCTGTTTATGGCGATGCCGCTTATGTTCGGCCTATTCAACATCGCCGTACCGCTGCAGTTGGGAGCGCGCGACGTTGCGTTCCCATTCCTGAACGCGCTTAGCTTCTGGCTCTTCTTTATGGGCGCGATGCTGTTCAATATGTCGTTCGTCATCGGCGGATCGGCCGATTCCGGCTGGCTGGCTTACCCGCCGCTGTCGGAATTGACCGGCAGTCCCGGCGTCGGACAGGACTTCTACATCTGGGGCATTCAGATTTCCGGGATCGGCTCTTTGATGACGGGGATCAACTTCATCGTCACGATCGTCAAGATGCGTGCGCCGGGCATGACCTGGTCCAAGGTGCCGATGTTCACCTGGTCGGTTCTGTCGAGCTGCATCACGATCATCATTGCGTTCCCTGTATTGACCGTAACGCTTGCGCTCCTATTCCTGGACCGGTACTTGGGCGCGCACTTCTTCACGATGGACGGCGGCGGCAACGCCATGATGTATATCAACCTGATTTGGATGTGGGGACATCCCGAGGTTTATATCGTCGTATTGCCCGCCTTCGGGATTTACTCTGAGATTGTGTCCACATTCTCGAAAAAGCGGCTGTTCGGCTATGGCTCCATGGTGTTTGCGATGATGAGCATCAGCGTCATGTCGTATTTCACTTGGCTCCATCACTTCTTCACGATGGGCTCCGGGGCGAGCGTCAATACGTTCTTCGCCATCACGACGATGGTCATAGCGATTCCGACAGGCGTGAAAATATTCAACTGGCTGTTCACGATGTACCGCGGACGGATTACCTTCAGCACGCCGATGCTGTGGACGCTTGCGTTCATTCCGTGCTTCGTGGTCGGCGGAATGACCGGCGTCATGCTTTCGGTTGCGCCAGCCGACTTCCAGTTCCATAACAGCTACTTCCTGATCGCTCACTTCCACCAGGTGTTGATCGGCGGCGTCGCATTCGGTTACTTTGCGGGTCTGTACTACTGGTGGCCGAAAATGTTCGGCTTCAAGCTGAACGAAAAGCTTGGCAAATGGGCGTTTTGGATTTGGAACATCGGGTTCTATGTCTGCTTTATGCCGCAATATTTCGTTGGCTTGGACGGCATGACCCGCCGTGTCAGCACGTACGGCTGGGATACCGGCTGGTGGGCGATGAACTTTACGTCGACGATCGGCGGCTTCTTGATGGGGCTCGGCTTCCTGTTCCAGGTGTGGCAAATCGCGCACAGCATTAAGTTCATGGAGAAAGATACGACAGGCGACCCATGGAATGGCCGTACGCTGGAGTGGTCGATTCCTTCGCCGGCTCCGTTGTACAATTTCGCGACTACACCGATGGTCACGGATCGGGACGACTGGTGGGAGGAGAAGGAACGCATCGCTGCGGGTCATAAGCCAAAAGCCAAACCGGAGCTCGAGCCAATCCATATGCCGAAAAACTCGGCGATTCCTTTCCTGCAATCGGTATGCTGGTTCGCGGTCGGCTTCGGACTCGTGTTCCACTGGCTGTGGATTGCGATCCCAGGGTTCATCGGCGTATTCGCAACCATGCTAGCCCATTCTTTTAATTACAACTCGGATTATTACATCCCGGTGGATGAAATCAAACGCACGGAAGCTGCTGCAAGGAGGTCTGTCTAATGGCGCACTCGCATCCGCACGCTCAACATCCGGCTCACGGGGAAGGCCATTACGGCCATCATGACCTGGAGGAGCTTCGCAAATTCGGCTTTTGGATCTTTCTGATTACCGACTGTATTTTGTTCTCAGCGTTGTTCGCTGTATATATCGTTCTTCACGGCAGTACCGCAGGCGGGCCCGGGCCGAAAGAGATTTTTGAAATGCCGGGCGTTATCGTCGAGACTTTTATCTTGCTGACAAGCAGCTTCACAAGCGGATTGGCGGTGCTCGCCATGAACGCCGGAAGCCGCAAAGGCCTGATCGGCTGGCTGATCGTTACGATTCTGCTCGGCGCGTGCTTCATCGGGCTGGAAGTGACGGAATTCGTGAAGCTGGCGGAGGAAGGGCACACGATCAGCTCCAGCGCTTTCTTGTCGGGCTTCTTCACGCTCGTCGGCACGCACGGACTGCACGTCTCGCTGGGTATCTTCTGGATTTCCGCCGTCATCATTCAGCTGGTACGGCACGGCATCACGCCGGTCACGAAGCGCAAGGTACAGATTACGAGCTTGTACTGGCATTTTCTTGACGCGGTCTGGATCTTCGTATTTACGATCGTCTACTTGATGGGGGTGATGTGAAATGGCGCAGCACGGCAATCATGCGCACGGCGGTCATGGCGGCAGCGAAGGCGGGCATGGCTCGTTGAAGGAGTATGTGATCGGCTTCGCGATTTCCATCATTCTGACGATCATTCCTATCCTTGTCGCGATGAAGGGATGGCTCGAGGGAACCTCGGCGGTCGTCGTACTGATCGGGGCGGCGGTTTTGCAATTCGCGGTGCAGCTTCTGTTCTTCATGCATCTGCGCGAAGAGAAGGGGCCGCGTTATAACCTGATGACACTGATCCTCGGCATTGTTATCGCGGTGACAATCGTTGCCGGCTCCATCTGGATTATGGCGCACAACGCCATGTACTAGATCCATTACTGAATAGGGCAGCCCGGCTGGGTTTGCCCTATTTTTTGTCAGACCTTACAATCGACAGCCTCTTACCTCGATGAGATAATAGTGGAAAACGGACAACCCTATGTTTATAACCGTTGAAGCGATTATCGATGGATAGGGAGGATGCCGATGAGGCCGAATGAAGTCGAACCGATTCTGCTGCAAATTCCAGAGAGTCTCGAGACAAACCGGTTAATCATCCGTGCCCCGCAATGGGATGACGGACAACTGGTGAACGAAGCGGTCAAGCAAAGCATCGATGAGCTGCGTCCATGGATGCCTTGGGCGCAGCAGCTGCCCACGCTGGAGGAATCCGAGGTGATTACCCGGCAGGGGCGCGTTCATTTCATGAAGCGATCGGATCTGATGCTCTACCTGATTCATAAGCGGTCCGGCGCTTTCATCGGCAGCAGCGGTTTACACCGGATTGATTGGGCTGCGCGAAAATTTGAAATCGGCTATTGGATCAATACGCCGTATGCCGGACAAGGATATATCACCGAGGCTGTTGAGGGCATTACCCGGTTCGCAATTGACTCGCTGCAGGCCAACCGCATCGAGATCCGCTGCGATGCCCGGAATGTTCGGAGCGCCCGCGTCGCCGAGCGGCTGGGCTTCGCGAAGGAAGGCATTTTGCGGAGCGAAAAGCCGGATGTGAGCGGCAGTTTGCGGGATACGGTCATTTATGCAAAGGTGCGCGGGCACGAGTTTTAAGCGAGGTGCATCAACGAGTGTCGAGGACGAAACTATTTTACTGGCTGATGCTAGCTGTGGCGGCGGGCTTTATGCTGCACGCGATCTATGCCAATTTCTTGTATGACCCGCAGGCGGATCGGTTTCTTAGTCAAAAAATCGACCTGAAGCGACAGTTTAACAAACCGGTATGGCTGAATGTCATGTACATGCATATCGGATTTGCCTGCATAGCGACAGTGGCTGGTACGGTTAATTTTGCATCTAAGGTGCGGAACAAGTACCGAAGGCTCCATAGAGTGCTTGGCTATGTGTACGTTGCCGCTGTCGTAGCCGTCTGCCTGACGTCAGGATACATGGCTCCCTATGCAACCGGGGGCAAGGTGACCAGCGTGCCTTTTAATTTGCTGAACATCCTCTGGGTCGGCCTGTCGGTGATCTCCATTGCGAAAATACGCAAAAAGCAGCGCATTGCCCACCGGAACTGGATGGTGCGGAGCTATGCGTTCTGCTTTACGAATATGTGCATCCATCTCATCACGGCGCTCGTCCATCAAGGATTTGGCGCCTCATACACGCTTAGCTACACCATTGGCGTTTATGGCGCTATTGCTTTTTTGCTGCTGGCAGGGGAGCTCATAGTGCGGATGCTGAATGGGAGGGAGAAGGGGGTAAGGCTCCTCTAGTGCGCCCATGATTTTTACCCCGTTCATTTCCTCATCATTCTTGATGGAACACGAGTGGCCCGCCTCTTAAAGAGAACGGCTTCTTACGCCTTTCCTGATCTGAGTAATCAGCGTCAAAGCGCCTAAAATCGTGACGGCCGCAATTGACGCTTGATTGACCAGAAGCAGCGCGACATAGACGTTGCCGGATACAAGCGTAAAACGTTCCGGGTTAGCGTATTCGCCCAATGTCGCTAAGGTAAATAATAGGCCGAGTAAGGAGAGCAGGAAGGTACCGAGCGTCCCCCATTTGCCGCTGCGTGTCGCTGCTACGAGCAAGAGAGCGAAAATAATCATCAACATCAATGGCGGCGCAAGGGCGGTTCCATTGGTAAGAAACGCTTTGGCAACGGTTGCGGATGTGGCATCCGCCGGGGAGAGCAGCTGATCGCCGAAGGCTACTTGAGCCGGCATGGCGAACACGATGGAGATGATGACACCGATGACCTGCAGAGCAAGACATATCAGAGACGCGGTCAAAAAGCTTTTCTTCCCAAACATGGTCATCGTGCGGATTCCTCCTGTTTAAGGTCTATTTTGACGTTCCGAAATACATTAATGACGAATGCCAACGCTCCAGCCGCAATGAGCAGGCCGCCTATCGGCGCGAAGGGTTCGGCTGACTGCCCGATCCCCAGCCGCAGCAACCCATAGAGAAGAAGGGGAATGCCTGCCAGATGAAGCCAGAAGTGTGCTTTTCCCAGCCTGCTTGCTCCTGCCTTCGGAAAGACGCAATACACGATCCCGCCGAGAGCGAATGACACCCAACCCAGCAAATTCCAATGCGGATGTACAGCCGCCAGCTCAGGTACCTTGTGGATGAGAATGCCCAATAGGACCCCGATAAAGAAATAAATAACCGATATGCGAACCATCATAATTCCTATCAAAAGATCTGCCCCCTTATTGTCTTCCGTTGATATGACTATAGGGGATTAATCTAGACCCGCGTAGGTCCCTTGAGTATAATCAAAGTATACATATTGCGACCCATAACGCTGGCGGAGGATACGATGAGAAGCTTTGGTGAGGAGATTCGCCGATTGGAAGAGCGCTTTTTCGTCGGGCGCAGAACGGAGACGGAGCTGTTCAGGAATTTCGTGTTCGACGCGGAAGGCAAAGCACGTATTCTGAACATCAGCGGCACGGGGGGAATCGGCAAAAGCTCCTTGTTGGATCAGTTCCGCAGAATTTGCGACCAAGAGGGAATTCCTTTTTTTCATATGGACTGTCTGGACTTTACCAAAACGCAGAGAGGTTTTGCCTCGCGGCTGCTTGCCGTTCTGAATGCCGAGGCTGCGGAGGATAGCCGGGAAGAAGAGCTTCTGCAGGAGGCCGTGCAACGGCTGAACCATCTGGCCGTGAACAGCGGCTTGGTCTTTGCGATCGATACGTATGAAGAGATGAACGAGCTTGACGATTGGCTGCGCCAATCTTTTTTGGTCCGATTATCGCACCGCATACGTATCGTCTTATCCGGCCGCTTCCCGTTAAAAGGCGGATGGGTCTCGTCCCCGGCGTGGAGGAGGCTCATTAAATTTGTGCCCTTGTCGCCATTCGATTACGAAACCTGCGAACAATACACTTCGATTTATGGAGACTATAACGGAGGCTTCGTTAGGAAGTCCTATATGATGACTAAGGGTCATCCATTAACGCTGTCCCTTTTCATGGGATTGAATGAATCGGATGCCATGAGAGGGGAACAGGAGCCCGAACCCCTCGTATGGAACGAGACCTTTAGAGAAATCGCCGGTCAGTGGCTGCGGGAAATCCCGGACCCCGCGCTGAGAGAGCTGTTGGAAGCGGTAACAATGGTCCGCGTGTTCAATCAAGAAATCCTCGAGACCATGCTCGAGAAGGTGATCAGCAACGCAGAGTTCGAGAAGCTCATCCAACTGTCCTTCGTTAGAAAGAGCGAGCGGGGCTGGTACTTGCATCAGGTTCTCCGAAAAGCGCTCTACCAGGATTTCAGGCAAAAAAAGCCGCAGATCTATCATCGGCTCTGGCAGCGAAGCGTGAAATACCATTATACGCTTGCTGTCTCGCGGCATGTCTCGATGGAAGAGAGAAACTTGCTCATGATGGACTTCATCTATATCGCGGGAGCGCCTGGTTTTCGGGCCATGTTCTACGATGATGCGATCGATCAATCGTATTATATCGAGACGGTTCACCGCGATCATGTGAATGAAGCCGAGCAATATGTTCGGGATTGCCTTGCGAATCTTGAAGATTACGTTCAGGAGATGTACGACCCTGTTAGCAATGAAAAGTATATTTATCGAATTCCTAAAGCCGTTAACGAGAGATGGTTTACATCCATCAAGCTTTCGGAGATTATGGCATGTGGAAACGACGCCGTAAGACTGCTTAAGAATGAAAAACACGAAGCGGTCGGCATGTTCATCTATATTCCGATTCACCGCGATTCCCTCCGGCTGCTGGAGCTGAATCCGATTACCCAATCGTATTTTCGCAGCCTGTCCAGAACGGAAAGAGAGAAGTTGCTCGTGCCGCCGGAGTCGCCTGCAGGCTGGTTTCAGTATATGATTGACTTCTCGATGGATGGCAGCGCGTCCGCCCGATTCATGTTCTTCCAAACGTATCTGTCTTACTATTTGAAAGGCGGCATCATGGTTTACACGGCTCCGATGAAATATAACCAAGAGGCTGTAAAAGGAATCGGCTACGTGGAGGTGCCAAAAGCGGCGCATAAAGGCTTCGGTCCTGATTTCCCTGCACCGGTCTTTGTGCTTGATTTTCGGGAAGACAGAGAGATGAAGAAATTCGCGGAAAATCTGTATCGATCGGCGCTGGAAGAGAACGAGACGGCCGCACTTGATCCCATCTTGTCGAAGTTGACCCCCCGTGAACGTGAGATTGCTCTTCTCACCAGAACCTGCTCTTCTAACCTGGAAATCGCCCAAAAGCTATACTTATCGGAAATTACGGTGAAAAAGTGCTTGAGCCGGATCTATGAGAAGCTCGAGGTGAAGGGTAAATCGGAGCTTGTCAAAAAACTCATGAGTTAACCGAGTTGCCGCTTGGGTATTGCATCGTAAGGAGCCTGGAGATTTTCCTCCAGGCTTCTTTTTTTTGTGGTCGGCGGAGGGAATATACGCGGGATTATACTTGTTGTATCCGGTAGGGACATTTCGGCATCTGACCGTGCCGGTTATGATGAGTGTGCATGACAAAGCTCCGATCCCAACAACCCCATATTAAGAGGAGGCAGTCCAAAATGAAAAGAAATATTGTTATGGCCATGATGTTAGTTGCCAGTCTGATGGTTTCCGCAGCCCCTGCATTCGCAGCCGCCAAAGCGGAAGCGAAACCTGAGAGAACGGTAAAAGCGGAAGCGAAGCCGGAAAGAACAGTTAAAGCGGAAGCGAAACCTGAGAGAACGGTAAAAGCGGAAGCGAAGCCTGAGAGAACGATGAGTAGCGATGGTCCGACAATGCCGGAGCTTCCGGTAGTTCCATGATCTAGGCTGAGGACTAGGGGACGTCCGGCCTGCGGGATGTTCTGGGATAATGATTATAAGCCGGATGGACTCGAATGGAGGCCACCCGGTTTTTTTATGCTTTTTTTAGATATTATTTACGGTTTCGATAGAGTGGCTCCGTACAATGGAAAGAAAACAGGCAGGGGTGATAAGCGGTGAGGATTAGCAAGAGCAGGTGGCTGCTGGCGATCGTTTCGATCGCGGTGATGCTGCCGTTCATGGTTCCATATTTGACGCTGGATCCGGACAACAGCCGCGTAAGCATCGTTTCGGTTCATGTGCAGTATCCGGCGCTTGTGCTGCATATTTTCTTTGCGTTTATCGCCATGGTCGCGGGGTTTGTCCAATTTATTGGACGCATACGGGAGCGACGTCCCCGCATACATCGTATTATGGGGCTTGTTTATGTCGGCAGCGTATTCCTGAGCGGCCTGCTCGCATTGGTGATCGTCCCGTATATAGCAGTATTTACGAAATCCGTCTCGTTCTTGGTGCTGACAGCTCTGTGGCTATTCACGACCTGGAAAGGGTACTGGGCGGCAGTTCGGGGGAAGATCGCCCGGCATCGGATCTGGATGATCCGCAGCTTCGGCATGACGCTGGTCGCCGTTTGCGCCCGATTGCTTGTGCCTGTGCTTCTCCTGGCATATTGCCTATTGAACGGATTCGAGCTGCCGGCAGGAAGGGAGGGGATGATTGAGGATGTCCTGCGTGTCAACGTTTGGACGGCAATTATACTCGATATCGTCATCGTAGAATGGATCATTCTTTCTAGAAATACCTAACACGGGAGGAATTCGGTAGATGCTCACGAATGCCCAGATTCGCGCCAAAGCAAGGGAAAGCTTAGCCGGTAAATGGAAGCCGGCGGTCATTCATTTCTTGCTTTATATGATCGTCATGATGATCATCTCATCGGTGACGAACAAAATCCATTATATCGGCTGGGCGATCGGCATTCTGCTCGAAGCGCCGTTAGCCTACGGGCTTTACAATCACTATTTGGATTTCGCCCGATCTCAGGTTCCGGAGCCGCGCGGCATATTCCGAGGCTTCGAGCGGTACAAAGAGACGCTGATCCTCTATGTGGCCATCATCGTGTTTACCCTGCTATGGACGCTGCTCTTCGTTATTCCCGGCATCATCGCGGCATTTCGTTACTCGCAATCTTATTATATTTTGCGTGATAATCCGGGGTTGACGCCCATGGAGGCCATCAACCGCAGCAAGGCCATGATGGCAGGTTACAAGTGGAAGCTGTTTATGCTCTACTTGTCGTTTATCGGCTGGGCGTTGCTGTGTATCCTGACGCTGGGCATCGGGTTCCTCTGGCTGGGACCGTACTACTCGACTGCGGCAGGGCACTTCTACGAGCAGCTGCGCGGCCAACAAGGCCAAGGCGGCTCTGCCTACTAATACAAAGCCGGAAGCTCTCTTTAGGAGGCTTCCGGCTTTTGTTGTTTTATTTAGCGGCGGCTGGAGCCGGTGCGGCAGCGGGCTCTTCATGCGGCTTTACCTTGCGGATGAAGAATGCGAGCACAAGCGCGGCAACCGACAGCCAAGTGGCGACGACGAAGGAATGATTGATGCCATAGATCATGGCGGTTTGCGTTACCTCGGCCATCTTGGCTTTGTCCGCCGGATCGATTTTGCCGGCGATGATCAATTCTTTGGCGTGCGATGCCGTCTTATTGGTCATAAGCGTTACCAGAATGGCGGTACCGAGGGCGCCCGAGACATTTCGAAGCGTCTGCGACATCGCCGAGCCGTGCGCATTCAGGCGGCGTGGCAGCTGGTTCATGCCGGCTGTTTGGATCGGCATCATGAGCATGGACATCCCGAACATCCGCAGCGTGTACATCAGCATCATATGGTTGTACGTGGTATCCGCCGTGAGACGGCTGAATTCGTATGTCGTGATTGTCGTTATAATCAGGCCGATAACGGACAGCCAGCGGGCGCCTACCTTGTCGAAGATCATGCCCGTAATCGGGGACATGATGCCCATCAGAATCGCCCCGGGCAGGAGAAGGAGGCCCGATTCAAGCGGCGTAAAGCCCCGGATATTTTGCAGGAAGATCGGCAGCAAAATCATCCCCGAGAACATCGCCATCGTAATGATCGCATTGATCAATGTCGTCAGCGAAAACATGGGATATTTGAATACATGCAGGTCGAGCAGCGGTTTTTCCGTAAAGAAAGAGCGAATAATAAAGAGCAGCAAAGCAATACCGCCTAAGGCCAGGCACCAAACAACGACGGCGCTGTCCCATCCGTCCGAGCCGGCATCACTGAAGCCGTACAAAAGACCGCCGAAACCGATGGTGGAGAGGATGACGCCCGGAATGTCGAGCTTGACGTCGCTGGTCTTAATGACGTCCTTCATGGAGAAGGCGCCGAACACCACGGCCAGAATAGCTAGAGGCATGATGATGTAAAACAGGACATGATAGCTGTAATGCTCCACGACCCAGCCGGACATGGTCGGCCCGATGGCAGGAGCGAAAATCATGGCGATCCCCATCATCCCCATCGCTTTGCCACGCTCTTCCACAGGGAAGATGGTCAGGACGACGACAGACATTAGCGGCATCAGGATGCCTGCGCCGACTGCCTGCACAAGGCGTCCGGAGAGCAGCCAGCCGAAGTTGCCGGAGAACGCGCAAATGATCGTGCCGATCGCAAACAGCGAAGAGGCGATTAGAAACAGCTTGCGCGTGGAGAAGCGGTTGAACAGAAAGGCGCTGACCGGAACGAGCACGCCGTTCACGAGCATGTAGCCGTTGGAGAGCCACTGGATCGTGTTCTCGTTCACGTTCAGGTCGATCATCATTTTGGGCAAAGCGACGTTCAAAACGGTTTGGCTAAGCAGCGCCACGAAGGCGGCGATAAGCAGGGACGCCATAATCGGGCCTTTGCGCAGCGTGCTGCTGACTAAACTTGTCATGGAGTCTCATCCTCTCTCACTTGTCTTAAGATATCTAGAATTTCGTTTTGAATACGAAGGAACTGTTCTTGATCCTCCTCGGGCAGGCGAAGCAGAGGCTGAAACATCATGATGCGGGTGCTGTCGGAAGCTTCCCACAAGGCCTTCCCTTTATCCGTCAGCGTGAGCGTTATCGCCCTACGGTCTTCCTCGGTGCGCTCCCTGGAGACGAGCTCGGCCTTCACCATCCGGTCGATGATGCCGCTTGTTGTGCTGTTGCCAAGATGGAGCTTCTCCGCCAGCTCGGTCAGTTTAATCGCCGGGTGTCTGTTCAGAATGCGAAGCACAATAAGCTGCATCGGCGTCAGATCATGCTTCTGGGCGACCTTCTTCATCACGTGGAAGAACGCCTGATTCACCTCGCGATAGCTTTGAAAAATCTGTAGAATTCGTTGTTCTCCGTTCATGATGTCCTCCTGCATTGGCTGCTACGATTCAGCAGCAGACAAATTAGTTCGCATACGAAACTTCGCATACGAAATATTATGTAGCATCATCGCTCATATGTCAATTTTGATATATGAAATAGATAAAGGTACCTGAGTAGGGATCGTGAGACTCCTATTGCCAAATAGATGCATGCACAAAAAAACCGGGGCCTCTCTTCCAGAGAAACTCCCGGTTTTTCGCTGATTCATGCCAAGGGCGAGGCCATGGAGGCGCCCCATTCAGTAGGATGGACGTCTTTGATATGTTGCGCGAACATCCAAAGATGGCCCTCGGTGTCCAGCGCGGCATAGTGCTTTTCGCCGTATTCCGTTTCGATGAGTTCTTCCGCGATCATAGCTCCCACCGAACGCGCCTGCCGGTAATGGGCCTCCACATCGCTCACGAAGATCATCAAAGACTGCGTCGTCGCACCGAGCGACGCGGGGCTGGCGCTGTGCGCGCCGAGGCTCTTCAACATAATCCACGCATCGCCGTAAACCATCATCACGCCATGGAGCTGGCCGTCAGGTAGAGCGAAACGGTAGTGTTCGGTAAAGCCGAAGGTGCGGGTTAACCAATTCAGCGCCTCTTCCATATGCTCGTAGTAAAGGTGCGGCAGTACGACATTAGCCGGTACGGAACGGTTGTTGACCATGGTCGAAATCACTCCCTATAATGATGGTGCATTTTGTATGCCCGTGATGGCAGTGGCAGAATCACGGGCGGAGAAAACAAAATGAATGGCCGGTATGTATATAAATACCCTATTTAGGCGCTAAATCCTTTACGGATAAGCGCGATTTGACCGGCATGCAGTCCTGTATGGTAGATAGCCCGGCCCAGCGCTTCGCGCGTGGTGGACGGTCCGATTTTCGATTCCACGACGGTATCCCAAGCTCAGCAACGGTCTTCTGAAACCGGTCGCGGACAACCCGCCAGATCGGTCCAATCGCCTCGTAGCTCATGATTACACCCTCCTCGTTATTTATCTTTGCGGTCTACGACAACATGCTCGAACCGGTCGCCGGTCAGGTCAACGTCGAATGCTTGCCCGAACCCAACGACATAACGGCCGGCCGAAGGCGTCAGTTCAAACAGCGAGAAATCGAGGCCGCGCAGCATGCCCATCATTTTATCGCCAAACTTCGCGTCGAATGCCGCATAAATAGCTCCATATCCTTCGTTGCCGAGGTTCTCCGACGTACACGCCCAGCGGGCGCGCTCCCTTGCGAAAGCATTCGGCGTTGCCGATTCGTCATTAATCATCATGACATGAATCCGCTCGTTGTTCTCTACAAAGCGGTAATGGTCGGAAATGCGGCTGATGTAGATATACAGCTTGCCATTGACTTTCACGAACGGCGCATAGCTGATAAACGGCGTGCCTTCCGCGTCCAAGGTGCTGATGACGAGCGATTTCCGGCTCTCGATGAACTCGATGTATTTGACGCGTGTTTCCTCGATGTTGGGCTGTTTCATAGTAAAATGCCTCCTGGTATGTGAATAGTACTTATTATTATTGATAATAATTCTCAATTAACTGTCGACGAAGCCTATATTATCTCAGTAATTGGAAGATTTCAAGAACTTTTTTGTGAATGAAAGCCGTTCAAAAATCCGATATGATAGAATGGCGTGCATGCTGCGCGTTCAACGTTCTCGTTCAATACGGATCATATTTAAGCTGCGCACCGGCTGCCGGCAGAGCGAGGGGCCGATCGGGTGCTCTGGTGAGGAGAAGACAGGATGGAAGAACGCAACGGGAAGCTGGCGCTTTCCCAAAGTCCATATGTGCTCATGCCGCTATTGCTGCTGCTGTGGGGGTCAGTGGCGGCGGTGAGCAAGCTGGTTCTGGCCAAGTTGGACAGCTATCAGGTGTTATTTTATATGAACGGTATCGGGGTGATCGTATTTGCCTGCATCGTGCCGTTTAAGGTGCGCTGGCGGGCGCTGGCCGCTTGGAAGAGGATGGACTTCGCGCTGCTTGCCGGATGCGGATTGTTCGCTTTTCTCTATGATTTTCTCTATTTGCAGGCTTTCGAGCGCATTCCCGCCGTGGAGGCTTCGATGCTCAATTATTTGTTTCCGATCTTTATCGTCCTCTTCGCCATTCCCATGAATGGGGAAAAAATGAACCGGTATAAGCTGCTCTCCGTGCTGATGGGCTTCGCCGGTACCGTGCTGCTTATGACCAAGGGAGATTTGGCCGCGTTTAAGCTGACCAACTGGGTAGGCGATGTGCTGGCGATACTGGCAGCGGTGAGCTGGGGGCTGTTTACCAACCTCGTGAAAAAGAACGAGAAGGATATGCTGATCAGCACCTTCTTGATTACGGTGGTCGCGTTCGTGCTGTCTGCCGCAGGCATGCTCGCGTATTCCCGGTTGACGCTGCCGAGCGCGGCCGATTTCGGAGGCGTCTTCTGGTTGAGCATGAGCAATATCGTGCTGGGTTTCTTCTTGTACTTCCGGGCCCTGCGTTATTCGCCGGCTTCCCTGATCGCTAGCTTTACCTTCTTCACGCCGTTCATTACGCTTCTCTTTATCGTGCTCCTGCTGGATGAGCGGCTCACGCTCATGGACGGCATCGCGGCGATGCTGATTTTGTCGAGCGTTCCCGTGCAGAAGCTCGGCACCGTGCTCGGGGCGGGCAGGAAGAAAGAAGCGTTGAATTAGGAGGGTATGAGCCGGGAGTCACCTATCAACCAGGCGGCTTCCGGTTTTTTCGTTCCTATATTTGGCAGCCCGTATACCCGCGCTTTACGGCCTCTCTAAGCTTATAATAGTGGATGCTTGATAGAGTGAGAGAGGAAGTAGAAGCAACAATGAGAAAGAGCAGGTTTGAAAAATGGCTGCTGCTTGTCGGCGCGGCTTTCATCGTATTCAATTCCGCAGGTGTGACCACAGCCCAGGCGGCTCCGGTTTATACACCGGCGGAGGAGGTATCGCTCGATACCGGCTCGTATATCGAGAAGCTGCAGTTCGATAATGAACGGGGCTATCTCTATGCGACGGCATCGGAGACGAACCAGCTGTTGTTCATCAATCCTGATACGATGCGGATCGAGAAAAGCCTCTCCGTCGGCTCCCATCCGGGCGCCATGGATCAAGTCGGCAATAAGATGTACGTCGCGCTGGAAGGCGCAACGTTAATCGCCGTCGTGAATCTCGATACGAAGCAGGTCGAGAAGACGATCGTGACGCAGGCGCAGCCGATGAGCGTTGCCGTGGACGGCAACGGCTTGTTCTATACGGAGGACGATTCGTGGGGAGATATACGCCGGATCGATTTGACGGACGGCACGGACACTGTGATGGCCGACAAGGTTGGGCGGCTTGCGCTGGGCATTGACCGTTCCCGGCATGTTCTGTACGCAGGGGAGAGCCTATCGAGCTACAGACTGCACGCATTTAACTCGGTGACATTCGAGGAGCTATGGCTAATGAAGCCGGACATCGGCAGCGGTTATTCCTCTTCGCTCATCGTCGATCAAAGCGGCGTGTACTTCGGCAGCACGCAGGTTGATCCCGATCGGCAGCGGATCGTGTCCACCGCGGTCGGCGGCGAAGTGCTGGATGTCGACGGAGCCTTCATCTATACGACGTCCGGCGTATATACGAAGAACGAGGGAGCGCAAGCCGCTTCGTATGCCGCATTGCCCCGGGGATCGGATGCGGAGGCTGACGGCAGCGGGCATGTTTTTAGCTACAGCGGGATTAATTCAAGAGCCATTGTGAAACGCACCTATAAACTCGACGCTGCGCAGAAGGCAGTCGAGGTGGACCGCGGCGCCGACTCGATGGCTTTTAACCATAAGTTGACGGGATGGGTGATGGGCGAGGGCGAAAAGTACCTGTATGCCATATCCGCGGAAGCGAATCGGCTCCTGCAAATCGATACCGCAACCTTCACGGTAAAAGCGGACCGTTACGTCGGCTCGCAGCCGTCGGATATCGATTTCAGGGACGGAGTCCTGTATATTTCGCTGAAAGGCAGCACGCATATGGTCCGCATCGATACGAAGCGGGAGACGGATTTTATGGCCCCGCTCGATGAACTGGAGGTTGGCCTGCCGACGTTGGACATTGCCGCGGGGGCAAGCGATATCTACTACAGCATCGGCGGCTACGGATGGCTGAAGGTCCATGCATGGCGGGACGATGCGGCGTTCCCTTTTAAAGAATCGGTGTATGAGCCGTCGTTAACGATGGGTCCGGACGGGAACACGTTGTGGATCGGCGAGACGGGGACAAGCGGCGGCGACCTCTACAAAGTCAACGTGGCTGCGAAGCAAATCCTGGACAAAACCGTAGAGGGCTACTCGTACGGAAACCGCGAACTGCCGCTTGACGGGGATATGGTGTACTATGCGGGACGAAGATTTTCGACCGGGGATTTAGGCCTTATCTACGGCGAGTACAAGGAGAAATACGAGTATTTCGCCCATCTGCTGTTCGCTAGAGGCAGCACGGTGATCGGCACGAAGGCCGTTTACAACCGGGATACGTTTAATCAGGCGCTGAAGCTGCCTTTCACGATCGTGTACGGATATGTGAAGAAGGATGGTTCCGTTCTGCTTTATGCAGAGGACGATTTGACAAGCAAAGAGGGTCCGAACTATATCTTGTACCGGTTCGACGGCCTCGATTCGTTGAAGACGGCGATGGACAACCGGCTGCGTCCGCAGGAGGGGAGGTTCGTCGACCGCAATACCGCGCCGCAAGTGATCGATGGCTATGTTACGTTCCGCCCGGGTGTATTAGACAGATTCGTAGATCACTATGAGATTCAGCTGTATGACGGCAGCAACCGGCCGGTGAAGCTGGATTTTACGGAAACGGTCTATAAGTCCGAGCAGCTGCCGAACGGCTCTTACGCGCACAAGCTGATTGCGCCGATGAAAATCGTGCCGGAAACCGTGAAGAAAATCGGGATCGTCCCGGTGCTGAAGAACACGCTGGACAAGCAGAACGAGGCCGTGCTATTCGTTCCGCTGGCGGATAACCGTACGTCGAAGAACGCTTTTATGGATGTGCGTACGGACCTGTTTGCCAAATTCGCGATCGAAACGTTGGCGGACATGAAGGTGGTGCAGGGGTATAAGGACGGCGCCTTCCAGCCTTACGGTCTCGTTACGAGAGCCGAGTTTGCGACGATGCTGGTCAAAGCGCTGCGCATTCCGGCTGCCGGCGGGTCGTATTTCAAAGACGTGCCTCGCAATGCCTGGTATTACGAAGTGATATCCGCGAGCGCGAAGGCCGGTCTGATCAAGGGATATACGGACGGCACCTTCCATCCGAACCGGACGATAACGCAGCAGGAGACGCTGGAGATCGTGAACAATGCGCTGTTGTACGGCGGCTATAAGCAGACAAGCGCGGGTAAGGGAGAGCTGCTGCATTTCTTCGACCAATCGAAGGGGTACGACGCTTGGTCGAAGCAAGCGGTGCATAATTTGCTGCGGGAAGGCATCGTCAAAGATTACGATACGTTCCAAATCAACGCGGACAAGAAATCGAACCGCGCGGAATGCGCCGAGCTGATTTATCGGTTGTTGTATGTGTTGAATAAGGTTTGACGGCTTTGAGGCCTCTTAACCGCGCGGTGCGGTTAAGAGGCTTCTTTTGTGCGTTTAGGGTTTGCGGCCCGTCATGGCAAAATAGTGCTCGAAAAAGCGCTCGCGATCAACGGCGGCGGCGATCTCGAGGGTGCCTGCGCCGCTCGCGCGGAACGTCATTTTGCCGAGCGTTTCGTCGCGGGTATAGTCGACTCCGATCGATCCCCGCTCGTATTCGCACAACTCCGGCTCGAATAAGCACGCCGCGGCCAGCGGATCGTGGAACGTCATGACGTGGCGCTCCAGCCAAGGAGAGCCGAAATCCTCCACCGCCTGCATCACTTTTGCTGCGAACAAACCGGGGTTGTCATGCCGGCCGAGCACTAGCCGGGTCGTAACGTTGAGCCCGAATGTGCGATGAACGGGCACTTGCGTTCCGTAGACGATTGCGCAGGCATGCGCGTCCATCCAGGCATTCCAGTTGGCCATCGGCATGTCGGGACCGGCCTCCAGCTCCTCGGAGAAGACGCCGCTCATGATGTACAGCTCCTTCAACAGCCGCGGTATTTCGGGATCGAGCCGAAAAAGCAGCGCAACGTTCGTCAAGTGGCCGACGGCAAGCAGCGAAATTTCATGGGGATGCCGGCGGATGGCCGCCCGCATGGCGTCCACGGCTTGGTTGGGACGGAAGCCCGTGTCATGCGGCCAGTTCGGCAGCTTGGCTGCGCCGTCCGGCGTCGGATAGATATCGGTCGGCATAAGCGGGTTATCCGCACCCGCGTAAACCGGGATGTTTTGGCCGGCGGCTTTGCAGATGGCGTCCGCGACCATCGCCCGTTTCCCCGCTTCCCCGCCCACGGTCGAGATGCCGATCAGCTCGCAGTGGGGCTGGTTCAACAGATAGGCGAGGCAAAGCGCATCGTCGATATCGCCGCCGATATCGGTGTCGAGCCAAACTTTTCGTGCAGCCATCTCTATGCCTCCTTCGGCGTTCCAGAAAATGGTGTATACTGGTATCTGAATTCTACCACCTCGCCAATGAGATGAGAAGGAGTGGACGGACACGTGGAGGACAAGTTTACGAAGCAAATGGAGTTTCTGATCGAAGTGGACAAGCTGAAGCAGATCGAGCGCAAAACGAAAATCATCGGCGGCGCGCGACAGGAAAATGACGCGGAGCATTCATGGCATCTCGCCATGATGGCGCTGATTTTGCAAGACCATGCGAATCTGGACGTGGATCTGCTCAAGGTGATCAAAATGCTGCTCGTTCACGATTTGGTCGAGATCGACGCCGGGGACACGTTCGCTTACGATACGAAGGGACACGAGGATAAGCTCGAGCGGGAGATGAAGGCGGCCAAGCGCATTTTCGGCCTGCTGCCGCAGGAGCAGGAAGCGGAGCTGATGGGATTATGGCTGGAGTTCGAACAGAAGGAGAGCGCTGAAGCGAAATTCGCCGGATCGCTCGACCGGCTGCAGCCGATGGTTATCAATCATTTGAATAACGGCGATACGTGGCAGAAATACGGCATTACGAGCGGACAGGTTCTGAACCGCAACCGCGAGATCGCGAATGGATCGGAGAAGCTGTGGGATTACGCCCAGCTAGTGGTGCGGAATTCGGTCGAGCAGGGGATTTTGAAAGAGTAGTGAATGGCGGCAGCGGATGCGAGTCGAATGAGGTGAAAGAAGCCGGAATAAGTCGGAGGAATCGGGATGAGTGAAGCAAACAAACGACGCGCCATTGTCATCGGGGCGGGTATCGGCGGGTTAAGCGCCGCATTGGCGCTTCGGCAGCGGGGATGGCAGGTGGCCGTGTATGATCGTGCCGCCGCGCTGCGCGAGGCTGGAGCGGGCATCGTGCTCGCCGCCAATGCGATGAAGGCGCTCGACCTGCTGGGCGTGGGCGGGCAAGCGCGGACTGTGGGCGCGCCGGTTGAGCAAGCGGACATACGCTCGTGGGACGGGCGGCTGATTACCAGCCTCCCGGCTGCCGAGCAGGCGGCCAAATACGGCACGCACAGCTATGTCATGCATAGAGCCGACCTGCAGTCCATCCTTCTGCATGCGGTCGCTGCGGAGTCGCCGGTGCACACCGGGATGCGGTGGTTAACCGGGGAGCGGAAGGGCGACCTTGTGACGGCTGTCTTTGAGGATGATACTCGCGAGGATGCGAATGTTTTGATCGGTGCAGACGGCCTTCATTCCACCGTGCGGGAGCGGCTGTTCGGCGAAAGTCCGCTGCGGTATTCCGGCTATGCCGCCTATCGGGGCGTCTGCACGCTGAATGAGGCAAGGATCGGCTCGACTGCGGGCGGCGGCTTCGAAGCGCTTGGAACCGGATTGCGGTTCGGTTACTCGCGCCTCGGCCGTGGCCGCGTGTTCTGGTTCGCGGCGATTAATGCGCCGCAAGGGAGCCTGCTGCCGGTGCCGGCGCGCAAACAGGCGCTGCTGAGCCGGTTTAGCGGCTGGTACAGGCCGGTATTGGACGCGCTTGAAGCGACGGAGGCCTCCGAAATTCTGGCTCATGACATAGCCGATCGGGCGCCGCTGTCCCGGTGGAGCACCGGGAACATGACGCTGCTCGGCGATGCGGCGCATCCGATGCTGCCCAACCTGGGGCAGGGCGGCGCCCAGGCGGTCGAGGATGCTATCGTGCTGGCCCGCTGTTTGGAGCAAGGCGACGTGCCTTCAGCGCTTGAAGCGTACGAGAAGGAGCGGATGGCGCGGACTTCCCGCATTGTCCGAATGTCGCGTTCCATGGGACGGATGGTGCAGCTGGAGAGCAAGCCGCTCATTTGGCTGCGCAATCGGCTTCTTGCTGCGGTGCCGCCTTCCGCGTATATTAAGCGGTTTGATCCGATCGTCGGCTATGCGGTGCGTTAACCGGCCGCATCAAATACGGGTAGAGCAGCACCAAGCCGGCGGCATAAAGCGCTAAGGCAAACACGGCCGGCGACAGGTGAACCAAGTCGGCGTAGCCGATCTGCATGTGGACGGAAAACGCGGCGTAAAATGCCGGCGTCCCGCCGATCAGGAAGGTCCACCACAGCCAGCGCTCGCCTTGCTGGATGCCCCATAGCGCCATCGTGAGCAGCGCCAGCGCGTCGGAGAACAGCGCGCCGCCGAAGCCGGCGCGGTCATGCGCGATTAACGGGATCAGCTTGGGGTTAATCGCCGCGATTTGATCGGAAGTCAAGCCTATGAAGGCTAGGTCCTGCGGGACAAATACGGTGGTTACGCCATAGGCAGAGATCGCGATGCTGCCGATGACCAGCGCGAATCCGAGCACCACCATGCAGCATTGCCCCCACATCGCACGCTTCCAGATCCGGTCATTATGTAGGTTGACAGGATGGCGGAACGGCTTGTCGGGGTTTTTTCGCATGCTCAATAGAAACAGCGGAAGCAGCAGGAGTGCGACGATCGCATGCAGCGGATCGAAATAGCCGTAGCCTAGATAAAGAAAGAAGCTCATAAAGCCGGTTAGGCCGGACACGAACAACGCCGTGCGCGCCCAGTGCATGCCGTGGCGCAGTCCATGGCGGCCCAGCTGAAAATAGAGCACGCCGATCGAGATCATGGTGCCGGCCAGCGTAATCCGGTCATGCGCCATAAAATGCACGAGCCGGTGGTTCCAGTGATGCAGCGCATCGCGCTTAATGCCAAGGAACGCTTCGTCGTAGGGAAGCAGCACAGTCGTCTCCGCAATGATCCATGCGAGCAGCCCGCCGAAAATCATGCCGATGCCGAGCAGGCACATCCAGCCCCAGTGACGCCAAAACGATGGCGGCGGCTCCGGATCGGATAGCTCCCGAACCCGTTCGTGCAGGATGGCATCGTTTACCCGCTTGGGCAAGCCGGGGCCAGCGAAAACAAGCCCGCCATGCAGCAGGATGTAATCGGCTCCGGCGGCCATGAGGTCCAGCGCGTCCTGCGGCTCATAGGCGCCGCAGGACGCTTTGAGCACGAAGCTGTTTCGGGGGACCAGCTCGCGGATGAGCCGGAGCTTCTCGGCGCAGGCCTGCTTATCGGCAGGCTGCACGATGAGCTTGCCTTCGTTGTTGCGGGCCTCGCCTACGACAGCGCCGCACCAAGCCGTGAGATCGGCTGATGCGAATAATGGCTCCAGCATGTTCTCGGGCGTGCTATGCGGGACGTAGAGAAACAGCCGAGCGTCGGCTGGGGCGTTCGCGGTTGCAAGGAGATGCAGCAGCCTAAATGCATCGTCGAGCTCCATAGGCTGCTGCAGGATATCGAGATAGAACCCGGCCGCCCCGGCTTTACCTAGCTGCTGCATCATAATAAGCAGCTGCTCGGCGGCTTGCTCGGGCGTGCTGCCTGGCATTGGCGCCAGCCTTGCGAATTGCGGCAGCTTATGGCCCGGCTTTGCAAGGCGCCGGGCGGTCGCGGCGACTCCGTTATTTTCAAGGTAGGCGGGGTACGAGATCAACTGCTTCTCTTTGTTGAGCCGGATCGGCGCCTCCGAGGCGGAGCCGTCGACCGGCTGTACCGTAATCGGGCCAATCTCCATAAAGCCTAGCCCGAATTGGGCGATCGCCTTATGGGCGGTCCCGGCGGGATCCACCGTACCGCCTAGCCCGACAGGCGTGTTGAATGCGAGCCCGCACGCATGGCTGCGCAGCAACGGAGCGGGCTCCATGTGCCCAAGCGTGCGGATGACGAAGGAGCCGAGCGGCAGGCGGCTTAAACCGCCGATTGCGCCCAGCGTAACGGAGCGGGCCACGCGGCCCGGCAGCCGGAACAGCAGCGGTCGGAACAGCGTTTGATACGACCAGTCCGGCATACGCTCACTCCCTTCGTGGATGATGTCGTTTAGCGCGTGATAACGCTAATGAGAGGTAATAGTTACCGCACATTGGCGAGAAACCTGCGAAAGTAGGCCAAGAGAGGTAACCGTTACCGCACATTGGTTAAGGGGCTGATGAAAGTGGCCAAAGAGAGGTAACAGTTACCGCACATTGGCGAAGGAGCCGGCGAAAGTAGGCCAAAGAGAGGTAACAGTTACCGCACATTGGCGAAGGAGCCGGCGAAAATGGCCCAAGAGAGGTAACAGGTACCGCACATTGGCGAGAAACCGGCGAAAGTAGGTCAAGAGAGGTAACCGTTACCGCACATCGGCCGCCCGCCTAGCGCCCGCCCACCTCGATCTCGTCGCCCGGAGCCATGACTCTGCCTTTTAGCCCGTTTGCCTCCAGCTGCTGCACGAACTTTTCGGCGTCCTGCCGGATCGGCGGGAAGGTGCTGTGGTGGATCGGCACGGTCAACTTCGCGTTGTACCATTTAGCCGCGTGCAGCGCGTCCTCTGGCCCCATCGTATAATGATCCCCGATCGGCACGAACGCGACGTCGATGGGGTAAAGGTCCCCGATCAGCTTCATATCGCTGAATAGCGCCGTATCCCCCGCATGCAAAATCGTCAGCCCCTCGGCAAACACGAGGAAGCCCGCAGGCATGCCCGCGTACAAAATTTGCTTCGTCTCTTCATCGACAATGCCGGAGCTGTGGAACGCCTGCACCATTTTTGCTTTCGCAAAGCCGAGATCCACCGTTCCGCCCATATTCATGCCGATCGTCTTGGCGCCCTGCCACGACATGTAAGTGGCAAGCTCGACGATTGCGACAACCGGAGCATCGTTGGCAATGGCGACCGGCGCGGCATCGAGAATATGGTCCTGGTGGGCATGAGTGAGCAGCACGGCATCGGTTTTCAGGTCTTCCGGTTTTTTAACCGCAACGGGATTGCCGCTTAGGAAGGGATCGATAACGAGCGATTTGCCGCCTGTGCTGATTTGAATGCAGGCATGGCCGTGAAACGCAATTTTCATCGTAAACGGGCTCCTTTATTAGAAAGTATGAGTAGAAACGCTATCTCCATAGTGACAGATTCCGGCGCTGGAAGCAATTTGAAACCGGCGGCCGCCCGCCCATCACATTCACATGATGCCGCGGTGTTTTGAAGAAACTATATCTTACGCGAGGCCGGTGCAGCTATACTGGTTCTATTGACATTGCTAGGCAAGGAGTGGAGTAAACCATGGGGCTGGAAATCGAACGCAAATTTTTATTGACCGAGAACGTGGAGGAGCTTATTCGCAACGGGGAGCTAACCGTTCAGACAGAGCAGCGGATCGAGCAAACTTATTTGGCGATCGACGGCGCGCAGGAGCTGAGAGTGCGGCGAATCGTCGACTTGGCGACGGACCGCGTGACGTTCACGCATACGTTTAAGAACGGCCACGGTCTTGCACGAGAAGAGGTGGAATACGAGATTTCGCAGGGGCTTTATGAACAGGTCGCCCAAGCCTTCGGTGCCATTCCGCTTACGAAAAACCGCATCACCGCGCAGTGGAGCGGGCGCATCGTGGAAATCGACATCTATGATCAAATTCAACTGACGGTGCTGGAGGTCGAATTTGATTCCGAAGACGCGGCGCTGACGTTTGAGCCGCCGGCCTGGTTCGGGCGGGACATTAGCACGGAGAAGCAGTATAGCAACAAAAAGGTATGGCGCGAGCTGCAAAGCCGCAGAGATAATTAGATAGGGAGGCGCCGTGCATGGAACGAACAGGCGACAAGCGGCAGGTGGTTGAAGCGGCGGAGCGTTTTGCCCGCGCCGAGCTGGAGAGCGATGCGACCGGCCACGACTGGTGGCATGTTCACCGCGTCGTGCGGATGGCGGAGCGGCTTGCCAAGCAGGAAGGGGCGGATACCGCCATATGCATCATCGCCGCGCTGCTGCATGATGTAGCGGACGAGAAGCTGAACGAGTCCAAGGAAAGCGGGCTGCGCAAAGTGAGCGATTGGCTCGCGGGCCAGCCGTTATCGGAGGCGGAGCGGGCGCACATCATGGAAATCATTGCGACGATGTCGTTTAACGGCGGAGCGAACCCGCCGATGCGTACGCTGGAGGGGCAAGTGGTGCAGGATGCCGACCGGCTCGATGCCATCGGCGCGATTGCCATCGCGCGAACCTTCCTTTATGCCGGCTGGAAGGGCGATCCGATCTACGATCCGCAGCTGGAGCCGCGCGAACAGATGAGCCCGGGCGAATACCGCAAAGGGAAAAGCACGGCGATCAACCATTTTCATGAGAAGCTGCTGAAGCTGAAGGACCGGATCAACACCGCGTCCGCCAAACGGATTGCCGAGGAGCGGCATCGTTACATGGCGGATTATGTGGAGCGGTTCATGTTGGAATGGGACGGGCTGGACGAAAATATATAATCATGTAGAAAGCCGGGCGCTCTCCTGCAGAAGGGGAACGCCCGGCTTTCCTTATGGCTACGCTTGCGCCGCTGCGACTGAAGTCTTGGCCGAGGCGCTCAATTCGCCGATTGTCAGCACAACGGGGCAGTGGTCGCTTCCCATGACGTGGCAATCGATCTCCGCGTCAACCAGTGCAGGCGCGATTCTGGACGATACGAGGAAATAGTCGATCCGCCATCCGACGTTCCGCTCTCTGACCTTCGGCATGTAAGACCACCAGGAATAGACATCTTCCCGATCGGGATAGAAATGGCGGAACGAATCGGTAAATCCGGCGGCGAGAAGAGAGGTCATTTTGCCCCGTTCCTCCAGCGTAAATCCGGAGTTGCCCATATTCGGCTTAGGGTGCTTAAGGTCGATTTCCTCGTGCGCGACGTTGAGGTCGCCGCAGACGATGACCGGTTTCTTCGCATCAAGCTCGAGCAGATAGCCGCGGAACCGATCCTCCCAATCCAGGCGGTAATCCAGGCGCGACAAGTCGCGTTTTGCATTCGGCGTGTATACCGTAACGAGGTGGAAATCGTCAAATTCCAGCGTAATGATGCGGCCTTCCGGCTCGTAATCCTCCTCGATGCCATAGCGTACGGACAACGGTTTGATTTTGGTGAATACCGCCGTACCGGAGTAACCCTTCTTCTCCGCATAGTTCCAGTAGCATTCGTAGGCATCGCCAAGCTCAAGCTCGATCTGACCTTCCTGCAGCTTCGTTTCCTGCAAGCAGAAAATATCCGCGTCCATCTCGTTAAAATAATCCATAAATCCTTTGTTCACGCAGGCGCGCAGCCCGTTAACATTCCATGAGACCAGCTTCATCGCGTTCGTCCTTCTCCTTGGCTGTTGTCGAATTTTCAATGCTATCAGTTTAGCACATTCAGCTGCGCAATAGGGACGTGCTTCTTGTCCGGATGGTTCATTGCATGCGGATTGAACTATAATAAGAATAAAATGGCAAGCGCAAGCAAAGGGGCATCGTTGCACAATGGTATCCAATCGGCATAAAAACAAGTTTACTAACAGCATCCCGACTACGATGGACATGAGCTTGAAGTCGATCATCAGCATGCTGCGCGATCAGCTGAAGCCAGTTCCGAACCGCAAGCCGTCGAAGGCGATTCCGTATTTGAAGCTGGCGCTCGCGGATCAGCCGCAGCCGGAGGGCATCCAGGTGACATGGTTCGGGCATTCGGCGTTTCTGCTGGAGATCGAGGGAAAACGGCTGCTGTTTGACCCGATGTTCGGTGATGCGCCGTCCCCGCCGCCGGGCTCGTACTTTACGGGCAAGCGCTTTAGCGGCGGGCTCCCGCTGGCTGCGGCGGATTTTCCGGCTATCGATGCCGTCATCCAGTCGCATGACCACTTTGATCACCTGCATGAAGGCACGGTCCGGAAGCTGAAGGACAAGGCGGGGCGGTTTATCGTGCCGCTCGGCGTAGGGAAGCGGCTGCGCAAGTGGGGAGTCGATCCGGCGAAAATCGCCGAGCTTGACTGGGGCGATGAGCTGCATTTGGCAGGGCTTACGCTGGCTTGCATGCCGGCCAGGCATTTCTCTGGCAGAGGTCTGTTCGACCGCAATTCGACGTTGTGGTGCTCGTGGGCGGTGCTTGGCAAGAAGAGCCGGGCGTTCTTCAGCGGGGACGGCGGCTATGGCCCGCATTTCAAGGAGATCGGGGCAAAATACGGCCCGTTCGACGTGACGCTCATGGAGTGCGGCCAATATGACGAACGGTGGGCGGCGATTCATATGATGCCGGAGGAAACGGTGCAGGCTCATCTCGATGTACAAGGAGATTTGTTGATCCCCGTGCATTGGGGCGCTTTCATGCTGGCCTATCATGCGTGGACGGATCCGGTCGAACGCGCCGTCAAAGCGGCTCAGGCGAAGGGGGTCCGCATCGCGACGCCGCAAATCGGCGAAACCGTATCGGTCGGGCGCGATGTCGACCATCCCGCCGCTCCATGGTGGCGGGACTAGGTGGCAGTATTCACCGTCGTACCCGCCCCCTTGGTGGCGGAACTAGGTGGCGCATTCACCGTCGTACCCGTCCCCTCGGTGGCGGGACTAGGTGGCAGCATTCACCGTCGTACCCGCCCCCTTGGTGGCGGAACTAGGTGGCAGTAGGGGGAGTGAGATGATCGTGAGGGAGCAGAAGTATCTCGTCATCAATTGCGATGATTTTGGCCAAAGCGCACCGATGAATGCGGCGATCATGCATTTGCTGGAGGAGCGCCGGGTCTCATCGGCAACGATTATGGCGCCTGCGCCGGGCTTCGAGGAAGCGGCGGCCTGGTGCAGGAAGCGCGGGCAGGCTAACATCGGGCTGCATCTGACGTTGACCAGCGAATTTGAGGCGATACGATGGAAGAGTCTGACCGGCGATCCGTCGCTGCATGACGATGGCGGCCATATGTACCGGACCTTGCTGGAATTCGAACGCGGCGCGAATACGGCAGCAGTGGTTAAGGAGCTGGACGCCCAGTACGAGCGTGTGCGGCGGGCGGGCATTGCGATCACGCACGCCGACAACCATATGGGCAGCTTGTACGGCATCGCGATGGGCCGCAGCCACATTCCGCAAGCGCTTATGAAATGCGTGAAATGGAAAGTGCCGTTCCGGTTGTTCCGCCGCGTTCATCCCGAGGATATATTGGCCTCCGTCCCGGGCGTGGAACGGGCTGTCGGCAAGGCATCGGCGCTTGCCGGCACGCTGGGCGTGGCGATCCCGGATTATTTGCTGTCCCATCCGTTTGAGATAGAGGACGGCGAGACTTACGAATCGTTCAAGCAGTCGATGATTGCGAAGTTGTACCGCTTGCCCGAGGGCATTAGCGAGACGTACATCCATCCGGCAATCCCGGATGACGCGATGCTGGCTGCAATCCCCCATTGGGAGAAGCGGGTATGGGAATACCGGCTCATGCTCGACGACGATGTGCATGCCGCGATGAAGGATGCCGGAGTCACGCTGACGGACTACGCGTTCATCGCACGGCACGGCCGCGCCTCGCGCCTTCGCTCCGCATGGGCGCTGGGCACGGAGCTGCTCCGCAGGTCTTAGCGGCGGAAGTGCAGACCCAGAGAAGCTAGGGAACATCGCGCAGCTTCAGCTGCTATTGTATATTTGAGCAATCTGCGAGAGAAAATAGAGCCATAAAAAAGGGTCCCTCCCAAGCAGCGGCTGCCCGGAGCGACCCTTTTCGTTATGGCTCCAGCACTGGCCGGGCGGCTTCCCGCGCCCAGTCGCGGGCGTGTGCCCAGCTGTCCCATACGGCGTGCACCCACTTGCGGATCATAGCGTCCCGCGTCCTGCCGGCTTCCGCCTGCAGTATGTCTTGGACCGTGACCGCCGCGCCGGTTGGCGGAGAGGCGAGGAGCGGCCACTCGGTCTTTTTACGCGCAAGCCGCATATGGGCTTGCTGCACCTGCTTGCCCGTAAATCCATGCTCCACGACCAAGTAGAGGCCGATCAGAGAGAAAGCCGTCGTAATCGGGCGCGTGACGCCGCCCGAATGTTGGGCACCGTAGCTGTCGAGCGCCAGCTGATGGATGAAATCGGGCCGTCCATGCGCGATGGTGTAATAGGACAGCTGATTGAACAGATCCATGCATTCACCCGAGGCATGAAAACGCGGGGGCTCCGCAAAGGATTGGTTGGGCAGCATCAGGCCGCACCCGGGACATTTGACGATGGATGGTTTCACGGACATTCCGCCTCCTTTAATCACTATGGTTGCCGCGCCCAGAAAGGAAGATCCGGCATGAAGAAATCGGCTTATACGTTAGCCGGCACGACATCCAAGGACGGAACCGTCATCGGCTACCGCAAGTCGGGCCGCGGTCCCGGTCTTGTCGTCATTCACGGCGCGTTCGTCTCCGGCCATGAATACGAGAGGCTGGCGCAGGCGCTTGAAGATACCTTCACCGTTTACGTCGTAGACCGACGCGGACGGCTTTACAGCGGACCGCAGGGCGAGCAGTACAGCATGCAGAAGGAATGCGAGGATGCTCAGGCTGTGCTGGAAGCGACGGGCGCTTCTTTTCTGTTCGGCCACAGCTACGGCGGATTGATCGCGCTCGAGCTGGCGCGCTCGGCCAGTACTTCTGTTGCGAAGCTGGCCGTGTACGAACCGGCCGTTTCGATCGGCGGCCAGTTTCCGTCCGCCTGGATGCCTGCATATAAGCGGCTGATCGAACAAGGCAGAGATCTCGACGCCTTCGTAGCGTTTATTAAAGGCGTGGGGACAGCCGAGCGGCTGGCGAAGCTGCCGCGCCGGCTGCTTAAGCTGATGTTGCTTCCTTCACAGCTGTTCCGGGAAGGACGGAAGCTAAGGGATAAGCTGCCAACGCTGATCATGGAAATGGAAGAAGTGTTTCGGCACGATTCCACCGTACAAGGCTATAGTGCCATCACAGTGGAAACCTTGGTTATGGCCGGCAGCAAGAGCAAGGACTTTATGCTGAATGCCGCGCGTGCCGTTGCTGCCGCCATTCCGGACTCAACGTTGGAATTAATGGACGGGCTGGGCCATAACGCCCCGGATTTATTCAACCAGAAGGAGATCGCGGAGCGGCTGAAGCAATATTTTGCCGGTTGAACAAAGAAGAACCTCGTGAGCTCGCTGGGCAATCGCAGCGGGTGACAGAGGTTCTTCTTCGAATAGCCCAGCATACCTAGGCAGCAATGGTTTGGTTAAGATGGCGGCGGCGCAGTCTGTTACCTGAAAATGATATGCGTTCGGGGCTAGCCGTCCACCGCTGGCTTTGGGAAAGATCAGCGAAAATGCTTTTGCAGGAAGTAAATCCGTTCCCGATTCTGGTATTCATTGATTTCGTGGCCGCTAAACGGATAATCGAAGATGACTTTCTCTGTCGGAATCCGGTTATACACCGCGTAAATCGTCTCCGGCAGGCAGACGCCGTCCTTCCACCCGACGGACATGAGCACGGGCGCCGTCATGCGCGAGGCGAGGTTGAGCATGTCGAAATGGGCGATCGTATGGAGAATCGGCTCCAGCTGTTCCGGATAGCGCTTCAGATGCTGGGCGATTTCCGATAAGGAGCTGCCCGAGTTCAGCACGCCGTGATCCATGTGGCACAGATTCGGGATATCGGCGACGACGGCCGTGACCTTGCGGTTCAGCGCCGCCGAAATCAAGGCGAGACCGCCGCCTTGGCTGCCCCCGACGGATGCAATCCGCGCCGGGTCGACTTCCGGCTGCGCTGCGGCCGCATCGACAGCACGGACGGCATCCAGCGTTATGGCAAAATAGTACGAGCCCTCCGGCTCCAGCAGATTGCTGGATACCCAGCCTTTGACCGACCCGGCGCGCTCCGGCAAATAATTGCCGGTTTCTCCGCCTTGGCCCCGCACATCGACGGCGAATACGGCATACCCGAGCAGCAGCCAGCTGGCATAGCGCTCCGGATAGCCGCGGTCGTCCGTGTAGCCCGGGAACGTGACGATGCAAGGGAATCGCTTGCCGTCCGCAACAGCCTGCTGCGGCACGATGAACCAGGCGTGAATCGGCGTGTCGTCTGCGCCGTAGTAGGTGATTTTGTCGACTGTCACGCCCGGGAAAGGGGATTCGGCCGGCTCGCGTTTGAGGTTCAGCGGGATTTCGTCATACCTGCGAAGAGTGGAGTCCCAGAAAGCATTAAGATGTTCGGACTCGATCGTTAATTCGGCCGCGCAGGCCATAAGCTCGCTTTTGCGGCGGGAAATTGCATCGTTCAACGTATAACGCCTCCATACGATCAGGATTTGTGAGCCATCATGAGTGCAGATGCGGGTAAAGCGTTGGAGCGGCGAGCGGACAGCGACGCCCATATCATGACAAGCAGAAGCAGGAATGCCGTTCCGGCGAACAGCCAGCGAACCGCTTCGGGTCCGTGCTGGTCAAGGAACCAACCGGTTCCTTTCGGAAGCAGGGCGCCTCCGATGCCGCCGCAAGCCATGAGCAGGCTGGTCGTCCGCTCCGTCATGCCGGGCGCCGCGCGGTTGGCGAAGACGAGCGCGATCGCGAACATGCCCGACATGGTCAAGCCGACGGCGAAAGCAAGCACGAATGCCGGCAAAACGCCGGTGAACAGCGTCATCAGCACGAATAGAATCGACGTCGTCAAACAAGTTGCCAGGAGATAGACCGCACCGCTTAAACGGTCGGCAATCTGGCCGGCTGCCAGCCGTCCGAGGACCATTGCGCCCCAGAAGAGGCTTAGCGCCAAGGTCGCGGATGATTCCACCATACCGTTCGTCTGAACGAGCAGGGACGGCAGGTAGTGGATGTAGCTCATCTCCAGCCCTACATAAATCATGAAGAACAAGGCGGAAGCAGTCAAGATGACAAGCATGCGCGCCGTCAATTTCGGCACAGCAGGAGTTGCTCCGGCCGGACGCTCGGTATGTGCGGCAGAGACTGCGGCAGGCTGGTCCAGTATCGCGGGCCACCAAACCAACCACAGTAAGAAGGTGACCGCCGATAGCAGGCCGACGATGCCGAAGGACAGCTTCCATAAACCGGCCTCGATCAGCGCCGCGCCCGCGAACGGAATGAGCAGCGCCCCGACGCCGAAGAACGTTTCCACGCGGCTCATGGCCGTATTGGCCTTTTCCCCGGAGGCTCCGATAATAAACGATCCCACGACCGCCTCCGTCATGCCGAGACCGACCCCCGCAAAAGGAGCGATCGTCAGCATGATCCCCCATGGCGGAAGCAGCGTATACAGCAATTCGGCAACCGTCATGAAGCCGATCGCAAGCAGAAGCACGAATTTCTTTCCGTATTTTCCGATTAGCCAAGGCGCGCACAAGATGCCGGCCATGCCGCCGAGAAACTGGTGCATGACAAGCTGGCCGCCGTCGCCGTACTGCACGCCATATGCGTGAACCATCGGCTCCATAACCGCCCCGATGGCCAACTGGCCGATTCCGACGACCAGGTACGCGACACAACCGAGAAAAACTAGCCGGGACATTTCATTTCTCCTCACGTGATAGACTGTTTCCACCATAACACAATCCGGGGCGGGGAACGATATGAAAATATGTCCGCATGCTAAAATAAAAAAGCTTCTCCGCGCCCGGCATCGAACTGGTTGCGGAGAAGCTTTTTGCTTATTAGCGCAGGTTGCTCGGCCACAGCACGAGCGAACGGTTGTCGCGCTCGGCGCCTAGCGCCCGCAGCATCTCTTGGGCGGCGGACTCGGCGATGGGCTCGCCGTTCCAGCGATCGATCTTGATCTTGCTGAGTCCGTGCTGGCGGAGCAGCATGCGGAAGATGTCCTTCAGCTCGGCCGGATTGGCGGCGTCCGGCGGCGATTCTTGCGGCTCGCGGAGAGCGGCGGGCGAGGATCGGCCCGGATCGTTGTTTGCGGCTAAGTCGACGATATGCCGGCCATTGTTCTCGATCCAGTAGCGCCATCGCCCATGCTGCAGCACGAGGTAATTGCCGTTTTTACGGGCGAATCCGGTGCCGCGGGCGTTCGGCCAATCGGCGGCAAGGCCGAACGGGTTGGCGGGGTCTGTCGCCGCAAGGACCGTGACGGCCGAGCTGTCCTGGCCGGGGAGCTGTTGACGGACGGCGTCGATTTGCTCGCGGCGGGCGAACTGCAGCGTCTGCACGCCCTGAACGAGCAGCCCGCGCGTGACGACGCCCCACTGCTCAAGCTGCTTCAGCATCGGCAGCAGCTCATCCCAGTTGAACGGCGACAACTGGGCGACCAGCTCTTTGGACACGATGCCGTAGCTGTCCAGCAAATGCTGCGTCCAATGAAGCGCCGACTCCGACATTTCCTCGGAGGAGCCGCTGTTTGGATAGGCGCTCGTGTGGGCGTGGGCGGCGTTCGGGCCGGCGGCCGGCGCCTGCTGCGCGGCGGACTGCCGCCCGCCGTTATCGGCGAGCGAGCCGGTCCAGTACCAGCGTCCGAGACCGGAGCCGGTGCGGGCCAGCTGCTTGCCCTTCGTCGATAGCTGCAGCCGAAGCGGCGCGAACTGATCGTTGGAGACGTTCCCCTCCCAGACCAGGTCGACCAGGTCGCCCAGCAGTTCGGACGGCACCTTGCCGTAGTCGCGGCTCAGCTTGGTCAAGAAGCTGGCGCCGCTTTCCTGCAGCAGCGCGAGCAGCCGCGGATGCTTCGTCTTGGCGGCAGCTTCGCCGGCATTGGCCGCATTGGCGATGACGGGTGCGTAGAGCGGCTTGGATTCGGAGAGGAAGAAGGCAATCTTGCCTTCCTTCTCGCTCTCTTCCTTGCGCCCGATCCAGATGACCTCGCCGGATGCGCAGAGCAAATCGAGATCGTCCTTCCGATAGCCCGTCACCCGGGCGGGAAATATGATCGACTCCCAATGCGAGGCAGGCAGGAAGAAGCCCTGCAGCCGTTCAATGACCATGCGCAAGCCGTCGATTCCGCTCAGCTGCGTACCGGAGAGGGCGTGCTGGAGCATCGACATATGCGTGCACCAGCGAATCGGATCGACCGGCTCCGCTTTCTTGCGGGCCTGTTCCAACGTCAGGCGGATCAGGCGCCGAGCTACCTGGGCGCTCGACCAGATGCGCTCTTGGCCGTCAACCGCAAAGGGCGCCGGCTCGATCCGGCCTAGCCGCAGCAGCGCCTCCGGCACGCGCGCGGCCTCGGCCGGCGTGAGCAGCGGATAGCGTTCGCGCAGCTCTTCCTCGGTAAATGAGAGCCGGTTATCGGCGAACCGGCCGGCAATAAAAGCAATGGCGGCCTCGGTCTCCGGGAAAGCGGCATACATGTCCCGCTCATCCGCGCAGATCCAGCGCCGCAGACCTTGACCCAGCGGCAGCTCTACGGCGCGGCCGGCCTGCTGCAGCGCTTGCAGCCAGCCTGCTGCAGCTTCCCCGGCAATGCCGGCCAGCTCCTCGGCCGAGAGATCGCCCCGCTGTTTGAGCAGCGCGAGCAGCTCATCGGCATTGGCCGGGGCCGGGCGGCCGCTTGTCAGCCGCTCCTGCTCATCCTTGGCGATGGCGGGGTCGACCGCGCGCTGCACGCTCTCTTCGCCGAACAGCTGACCGGCCATCGCCTTGCTTACGCTGAGCAGCTGCAGCTGCGTCGCCTCGCTGAAGCCTTCGCCTTCATACAGCTGCATGTTGGCGTAATCGGCGAGGAACTGGACGGCGAACGGGGAAGGGGCGTGCGATTCTTTGACGAGTACCTGAATCTGGCCCGATGCAATGGATTCCAGCAGTTCCGCCAGTCCGTTCGTATCCAAATAATCGTACAGGCATTCCCGAATCGCTTCCTGCAAATACGGAAACTGATCCGCATAAGGAAGCGACTGCTTCAGCAGCTCCTCGCCGCGCAGCCGCTTCTGCCACATCGGCGTGCGCGTGAAGCTGCGGGAGAGGAGGAGCGACGTTTCCGCAATCCGGCGAAAAGCAAGGCCGAGCATCGGCGAGCCGGTTATCGCTTCGGTGAGCAGCGCCTCCAAGGCGGCAGGGGTAACCTGCCACAGCGCTTGCAGCCAAGAGGCGTCCCCGTCCGGCACGACGATCTCGATGCCGTTGTCCTTGGCATTGCCGTAGACGCTGTAGGGCAGGAGCCGCTGAAATTGCTGCTGGATCGCCAGCAGCCACGTGCGGTTGATGGTCCTGCCGAACGGGTTATGGATGATTATGCGGGTCATATTCATCAGATCGCGGTAGTGCTCGATAATAATCCGACGCTCGGTCGGCAGCCCGAGCGCCTGATGCTGGCTGTCGACAAACCCGATCAGCTCGGATGCCGAGTTATGATCCAGTCCGTATTCCGTATCCAGCCAGTGAATCGCGGCATCTTCCCGTGCTCTAGCCTGGGCTTTATCGCCGTCCGGGCCGTGGATCGTTGAATCGTCCAGCGCGAGCCGGACGGACAGTTGATCCAGAAACCGTCCCAGCTGGACGCCGACCTCGAAGCTGCGGCTCGCATTCTCCGCTTTCCAGAACGGAATTTCGCTGAACCGGTTCGGCGCTTCCTGCACATAGACGCGATCATTCTCGATGCGGCTGATCATCCATGAGCTGGTGCCGAGCTGAAACACGTCCCCGACGCGGCTTTCCCCGATGTACTCCTCATCCAGCTCGCCCAGATGGACGCGGCTCTCCGCATGATGAATCGGGAAGGCGGAAGATTGCGGGATCGTGCCTGCGCCGGTAATGGCGGCCATGGACGTGTTGGCCCGCTTGCGGAGCCGATCCGTACCGGGGTCCCATTCCATGAGCGGTCTCGCAAACGGGTAAAAGCCCGACAGCACCTTCAGCGCCGCAACCAGTCGTTCTCGCGGGAAGCTGCGGTAGCACTCGCTCCCCAGTATGAGGCCGTACAGCTCCGCAAGCGTGATGTCGTCAGCCGCCACAATGGACGTGACCTGCTGTGACAGCACGTCGAGCGGCTCGCGCGGCAAGGTGATCGCTTCGATGTCGCGCCGCGCGATGTTGCGGCAGAGCACGGCGGTCTCCGGCAGCTCGCTGCGCGACCGCGCCACGATAAAGCCGCGGCTGACGTCGCCGACGGCATGGCCGGCGCGGCCGATGCGCTGGATGCCCGCGGCCGCCGCCTTAGGCGAATCGAGCTGGATCACGAGGTCGACGTGGCCGACGTCGATGCCGAGCTCGAGCGAGGAGGTCGCGACGAGACAGCGCAGCTCGCCGGCCTTGAGCATATGCTCGACCTCAAGCCGGCGCTCTCGCGCAAGGCTGCCGTGGTGGGCGCGCGCCAGCTCGCCGCCCGCGTGCTCGTTGAGCCGCAGCACGAGCCTTTCGCAAATCCGGCGGCTGTTGACGAATAGCAGCACGGACCGGGCGCCTTCCATGAGAGCCATGATACGCTCGATGATCGGCTGCCACACGCCGTCGCGGCTTCGCGGAGGACGGCTGAGGTCCGGCATCGTCACCCGGACCTCGATCGTCTTGACCATCGCGCTTTCGACGATGGTCACGGGCCGAGGCGCATACCCGAGCGGATGATCAGGCTCGGCCAAAGCGGCCTTCGTGCCGCCTTCGCCCGTTCTTCCGCCTTTGCCCGGCAGCATCCCAACGCTCTGGCCGCTGCCGGCACGAGCCGCCTCGCTCCGCTCGTTGGCGCCCAAACCCGTCGCCAGCGCGGCTGCCGCTCCGGCTTGCCCGAGCGGCGCCCAGCCGCCCAAAAAGCGGGCGACCCGCGACAGCGGCTTTTGCGTCGCGGATACGCCGATGCGCTGCACGGGCTGCGCGGCGAGCGCGGACAACCGCTCCAGCGAGAGCGATAAATGCGCGCCGCGCTTATCGCCGGCAAGGCTGTGGATTTCGTCGACGATGACGGCTTCCACCGTCGCGAGCATGCCGCGGCCCTTGTCCGAGGTCAGCAGCAAATAAAACGACTCCGGCGTCGTGACGAGCACGTCCGGCGGACGGCGGGCCATGCGGGCCCGCTCATGCGAAGGCGTATCCCCGGTGCGGACCGCCGAGCGGATGCCCGGCCAAGGCTCGCTTTCGGCTTCCGCCACTGCCGTCTCGCCGCCGGCCCGACCGCTCTCAAACCGCTCAATGTCCTCCATAAATCCGACCAGGTGGTGCTGGATGTCATTATTGAGCGCTTTGAGCGGCGTAATATATAAGATGCGAACACCCGGCGCGAGCGCTTTGCCCCGCGGTCTGGACGCGGCCAGCTTCCGCTCGGCCAGCCTGTTCAAGCAGGGCAGCAGAGCCGCCAGCGTCTTGCCGGAGCCGGTAGGGGCGGCGATCAGCGTATGCCGGCCTTCGGCGATAGCGGCCCAAGCTTCTTGCTGAACAGGCGTCGGCTCGCCGAAAGCGTGAGCGAACCAGCCAGCCAGCGTTCGATGAAATCCCGCGAGCGCGGGGGAAGGGTGTGGCATGCTTCAAGCTCCTTTCCCAAGAATAAGCATGTTAATCAATCTATCATCCTAGTATTCATCATGAGTCAAATGATTCCTCTTTAGACACTCCCATGGTTCACGTCTTGCAGCCGCTTAATCGAACCATAAAAAATCCGCATTCCAATTAATCATCCGCGGCCCTGCGACATAGACATAGAAAAAAGAAAACCCAGCAGGAGGTATCGCGACATGGCGAGATGGCGGAACAGCTTGGAAAATCGGCGCCAAGAATGGAAGAAGCTTGAGCATGCAATGACCGATACGCTGGCTGGACGGCGCGTGCTGCGGGTAACCGGGCCGAGAACGCCGCGCCTGTCGACGCCGGTGACGAAGACGGTCCGGCAAGAGGACTTGGCCGCGGTATCCGAAACTTTTGATGCGGGGCTTGCATGCTTCTGTCTTGGGGAGCTTTCGAAAGGCGAACGCGAACGCTTCCTCCAAGCCTGGCATGAACGGCTGGCCGCGGGCGCGACCGTCGTCATGGCCGACCGTCGCAGTGAAGGCTGCGAGACGCCGATCGAGCTGCACGATCTGTTCGCGCCGCTTGGCAGCAAGCTGGATGTGCAGGTCGGACGCACATTCTGGTGGGTGCGCTACGAGCGCAAATAGCGAAATGCAGAAGAAGCCGCGGCTGCTTGTCCATGCAGGACAAACGGCCGCGGCTTCTTCTGATGCACCAAGAACGGGTGCAGGATAATCATTACTCGGAATCTCCGCCGCCCCCAGCTTCGTCGGAGGGCTCGTCCGCGTATTTCTCATACGTTTCCGTGCTCATTACCCGGCGAGCGGTAACCCAACGTTTCGCATAGTAGGACTCGTTAATTCCGCTGATTCTAACACCTCTGCTGGAGGAGGAGTGAGCAAACTTGCCATCCCCAACGTAGATGCCGACATGCGAGATTCCTTTGCCGGTCGTATTGAAAAATACGAGGTCGCCGGGAATCAAATCCGCTTTCGCGATTTTCTTGCCCATCTGTGCTTGCGAACGGGAAGAATGCGGCATATCCATGCCGAGCTTGTTGAACACGTACATGGTGAAGCCGGAGCAGTCAAACCCCTTCTTGGTCGTGCCGGAGTACAAGTAAGGCGTACCGATCAGGCCATTGATGACGCCATCCATTTTGGATTGCGCGAAAGCGCTTCCAGTCTGGAAAGCCAGCAGCATCGCAAGTCCGATCAAAAAGGCGGAAATCTTCTTCAAAACGGGAAACCCCTTCCGGTGCCTACGAGGTTAGCTGTGGGGTTCGGTTGAAGGCTCCCTATGATACCCTCTGGCATGCCGCGAATTGCTTGCTGCGGATGTCGGGATCAATTCACCCAGAATGGTTCCCCCGTTTCCCTGTAAGGGAATTCGGCAAATTTTTCATTTCTAGGCATAATTATTCGATTATTTTCTTCCTTCTCCTTCTGAGTTCACAGGTTGTTCACAAATTAAAATTATTAGAACGCAACCTTTGGGCTCGTCAACTCGTTGGGTGGCCTGCAATTGAGGAGATTCACCTTCCAGCTTTAGGAAGCCACCTGAGTGGGAAAAATTGACGGATAGTGTCTCGCCCGGAATGCGAATGGGGGGCAGCGCCGCTTTCCTTATTCATGGTTTTGACTAATTATTGGTTGAATTGAAAAAAGAAGCAGCTGCGCATAATGGCGCGGCTGCTTCTTTTTCGTCATTTCTCGCTAAACGAGCGTAACCGAGATGCCTCTGTTTCGCAAATAACTGACATCTTCCGCAGGCGCCTGCTGGTCGGTGATGACTTGGCTGATCTTATCGATCGTGCAGACGAACGCGGTGTTCGTGATTCCGAATTTACTATGGTCGGTTACGAGACAGACCTTGCCGGAATGTTCGATCATCTTCTCTTTGATTCGCGCGGATGCCAGATAAGCGTCGGTAATGCCGAGCTTCGTATCAAGCGCGGAGGTTCCGATGAAAGCAATATTCGCGCGGAACATGGATATCATCGTTTCGGCGACCGGGCCGACAATGGCGTCCAGATTCGCTTCGCCAAGCGCTCCGCCGCAAATGATGATGGAGAGGTCTTTTTTATTTTTCAGGTTATGGAGCTTGTGCGCAATCTCGAGGCTGTTCGTGATAACCGTAATCCGCTCTTTATTTCCAAGATGCTCGGCGATATGCTGGTTGGTCGAACCGGCGTCCATAAAGATGGTGTCGCCATCCTTAACCACTTCGGCAGCCGCTTTGGCAATCCGGATCTTTTCATTTATATAAGGATCCGCAGGGAGCTGCGCAGGCGGATGCGCGCCGTCTGCTTGATGGTTATAAATAGCTCCGCCGTTAATTCGCAGGACCACGCCCGTATCTTCGAGCTGCGACAAATCGCGCCGGACGGTGGCTGGCGATACATCCAACTCGAGGCATAATTCCTCAATGGTCATGAAAGGCTTTTTCTTTAATGCCTCGATGATCTCTATGTGCCTGCTTTTCATTTCTATATCGCTCCTGGATGAATGGTTTATCAGTCCCGATCAAAAACTAGCTGTTTTTACAACTCTTACATAATAACTATACTATTTTGCTGATTATTATCAAGCTGATGAAGCGCTTCCTCCACAATATCGATTGAGATCTGTCAAAAACATTCGATTGGGACCAACGACCAACGCATATTTGATCAATATTAATCATATATCCATTTTTAAGTGATTGTAAATAATCAAAAAATGATTGACTGTTGATCGAAGCGTGACTAATATGAAGGCAAGAGGATCAACAATGCTCATTACTCATTCTATAGCCATTCCGAGGAGGACCATTCAATGACAAGCAAGCATCTTAACCGTACGGCTATCGCTATCGTTACCTGCGCTCTCATTCTATCGGCATGCGGCAATTCAGACACAACGAATAGCACCAACTCGAATAACGGCGCCAGCTCGAACGCAAGCGAGAGCGCGAATTCGGGAGCGAGCGCGAACAACAATGATGGCGCTTCTTCCGAAACCGTAGATCCTGCGGCCAAGTACGATCCGCCGATTGAATTTACGATTGTCGGGGAATCGGATCCCAACTTGAAGTTCGACAGCGGCCAAACCTACGAGAAGAACGGCGTTTACGATATGTATGAGAAGGACCTCGGCATCTCGATCAAGAACAAGTGGATGGTCGATTCCAAGCAATATCCCGAGAAAGTAAAGCTTAGCATCGCTTCCGACGACATTCCGGATCTGATGAAAGTAACGGTCGACGATCTGCAGCAGCTTGTCGAGAACGATATACTTGCCGATTTGACCGACGTTTATGAGAAGTACGCGACCGATGAAACGAAAACGTTTATGACGAGCGACGGCGGCAAGCAGCTGGACTCCGCGAAGTTTGACGGCAAGCTGATGGCGATTCCGGTTACGAACAGCCCTTATAACGATGCGCAGTTCTTATATGTGCGCAAAGATTGGCTGCAGAAGCTGAACCTCACTGAGCCGAAAACGATGGACGACGTGCTTAAGATTTCGGAGGCCTTTACGAAGCAGGATCCGGACGGCAACGGCAAGGAGGATACCGTAGGCTTTGTCGCCCAGAAAGAAATTTACAATCCTGCCTATGGCTTTGCCGGTTTCTTCAACGGCTTCCACGCCTATCCGGGCGCATGGGTGAAGGATGCCTCCGGCAAGCTTGCATACGGAAGTATCCAGCCTGAAATGAAAACCGCTTTGAAGGCGCTGCAGGACTTGTTCAAAGCCGGTCAGCTCGATAAAGAGTTCTTCACTGTGGATCATATGAAAGCAAATGAATTGGTAGCCAACGGCCAGGCAGGCATGGCGTATGGTCCGTTCTGGCTAACGAGCTGGCCGATGCCCAGCGCGGTTGTGAAAGATAATAAAGTGACCGCGGACTGGGAAGTATACCCGATTCCGTCCGCCGACGATTCTCCTGCTTTGAATCAAGTCGGCCTTGGCGTAAACGCCTACTATGTGGTTTCGAAGAAGAGCGAGCATCCGGAGGCGGCCATTAAGCTTCTTAACCGGTTCATCGAAGTCGACAGCCATCCGATTACGCCGGAGACGAAAGCCTATAAATTCGGCAGCAGCGACCAAGAGCTGTGGAAGCTGAACCCGATCGTTGTCATGTCGCAGGATTTGAACGCGAAGACAGGCGGTTTGCTGTCGAAAGCGGTAGAAGCGAAAGATCCGTCCTCCCTTGATGGCAATGTGAGCGGCACGGCGTATTACAATGACGCGATTAAATTTTTGGATGGCGACACCAGCTTGTGGAGCAGCTGGATGAACGCGAAGCCGCACGGTTCGCTGGAAATTATGAATCAGTATTTGACGGCCAGCCAGTTCTTGACAAACGCGTTTACCGGGGCGCCTACGCCGGCTATGGTAGCGAAGAAGTCCATTCTCGATCAGAAGGAACAGGAGCTGTTCACGAAAATCGTGATCAATCAAGCGCCGGTCGATGAGTTCGATAAGTTCGTGGAAGAGTGGAAATCGCTCGGCGGCGAAGAAATTACGACCGAAGTCAATGATTGGAGCGCGAAGAGAGGCGGCTAATCCTGCTCAATCCGCGATGAAAAGAGAAGAGGGGGAAAATAGGAACGACTATTTTCCCCTTTCTTCATTAAACGGGGGAATACCTGTGATTCTAAAAAGATGGGCACGCGAGTGGTATCTGCATCTTATGCTGCTGCCTGCCATCATTATCGTCCTTATCTATAGCTACGGGCCGATGGTCGGCCTGGTAATCGCATTCGAGAAGTACGTTCCTGCTAAAGGGATGATTCATTCCAAGTGGATCGGATTGGATAATTTCAAGTATGTCATTTCTCTCCCCGATACTTACAGGGTGCTCTATAATACCGTGTACATCTCCTTTATGAAGATGGTCGCGGGGCTCATTGCGCCGATCATCGTGGCGCTGCTGCTGAATGAGATAAGGGCGATGGTATTCAAGCGGCTGTACCAGACTTTTATTTATTTGCCGCACTTCCTGTCCTGGATCATTCTCGGGGGCATCATGCTCGATATCTTGTCCCCATCTTCGGGTTTGGCCAATCAGCTCCTTCAATCTCTCGGCTTCGAGCCGATCTTCTTCCTTGGCGATAACCGGTGGTTTCCATACGTGCTCGTAGGCTCCGACGTGTGGAAAGAGTTCGGATTCAGCACCATTGTCTATTTGGCGGCGCTGACCGGGATCAATCCGTCTCTTTATGAAGCCGCCGAGATTGACGGCGCGAACCGCTGGCAGCAGACGCGCCACGTCACGCTGCCGGGGATGGTGCCCATTATGATCCTGCTGGCTACGCTCAGTCTCGGGCAAATCTTGAACGCAGGCTTTGATCAAGTTTTCAATCTGTACAATGCCCAGGTGTATGAGAGCGGAGATATTATTGACACGCTGGTATACCGTCTTGGTCTTCAGCAGGCGCAGTACGGCGTGGCAACGGCCGTCGGGTTGTTCAAGTCGGTCGTATCGTTCGTATTTATCTCGCTATCCTATATTTTCGCCTATCGCTTCGCGAACTATCGCATATTTTAGCCTGAGAGAGGGGGGCTATCGTGGATTATAGAATGTCGTGGAGCAGAAAATGCTTCCTGGCCGCCAACTATACCTTTCTGACCGTGATTTCTCTTCTGTGCCTGATTCCATTTATTCATATCTTTGCGGTTTCACTAAGCTCGGCAGCCGCTGCATCGGCAGGCTCCGTGAAGCTGTGGCCTATTGATTTTACGATCGCTTCTTATGAGAACGTGCTGAGCAAGCGGGAGTTTCTGACCTCGTTTGGCGTCTCTCTCAAGCGGGTGTTGCTCGGTACTGCCGTTAATATGCTTCTAACCGTCTTGGTTGCCTACCCTTTGTCCAAAGAAGTTTCCCATTTCCGGCTTCGGACCGTATATGTTTGGTTTTTCGTGCTGACGATGCTGTTCAGCGGCGGCCTCATTCCGCTCTACATGACGGTCAAGATGACCGGCCTGATGGATTCGATCTGGGCGCTCGTCATTCCGGCAGCCGTTCCGGTCTACAATATCGTTTTGCTGCTTAATTTCTTCCGCGGGCTTCCGAAGGAGCTGGAGGAATCGGCAACGATCGACGGGGCGAATCCCTTTATCATCATGTGGAAAATTTTCGTTCCCCTGTCGGTGCCCGCGCTCGCAACGCTTACGCTGTTCTCTATGGTTATGCACTGGAACAGCTGGTTTGACGGTCTTATTTTCATGAATCAGCCTGAGCACTACCCGCTGCAAAGCTTCCTGCAGACGGTTGTCATCCAGAGAGATATGAGGTTCCTGACTCCGGAGGATGTAGAACTGCTGAAGCTCGTGTCGGATCGGACGAGCAGCGCGGCTCAGATCTTTGTGGCTACTATGCCGATTCTTCTCGTGTACCCGTTCCTGCAAAAATATTTTGTCCATGGCATCGTCTTAGGCAGTGTAAAAGAATAGCCTTCAAAAACGAGAACAAGAGGTGGATAATATGACTGAATTGTTGATCCTAGGTACGAGCGCCGGCGTATCTACCGCTAACCGCCATCATTTCAGCATGGCGATCAAACGAAACGGACGTCTTTATTTGATCGACTGCGGCTGTCCGGCCAACATGCTCCTTAAAAAAATGGGCGAGGATCCGCGTAAAATCGATGCGGTGTTCTTGACGCACTGGCATCCCGATCATGCGAGCGGCTTGCCGATGCTTATTCAGGATTTGCAGCTTACTTATAAGCCGGAGGGCTTGTCGATTTACGGCCCGGCAGGAACGGGCCGGAAGCTGGCGCAATTGCAGAAGATGTTCATCCTGCCGCCGGAAATTTACCCGTTCAACCTGCACGCCATCGAATACGACGAGGAAACCGTCTTTGATTTTGACGGCCTGCGCATTGAGTTTTTCAAGACGAATCATCTGGCGCAGGAAACATGGCGGAAGCTCGATGAAAAGCATGGCCATGAAATTACGCCGATTGCGTATGGGCTTGTCATTCACGTCGACGGCAAGAAGATCGTCGTAAGCGGAGATGTGTTCAGCTCCAATGACCTGATTCCGGTGCTGCCTGACGCGGATCTGGTGATCCACGAATTCGGCCACATGCCGCCGAACAAACTCAATGCGTTCGTCAAGGAGCAGCAGATACCGAACCTGCTCATTACGCATATTCATCACGAATGGGATTTGCGCGCGGAAGAGCTGCGTGAAATCGTATCCGAAGGGCATTCGGGTGAAGTGAATGTGGCGTATGATCTAATGCGGGTTGCGATCTAAAATACAAAGGGAGGGTTTGATCATCTTGAGCGAAATGAATACGAGAATAACGATTTTCGGAACTTCGGGAGCGGTGCCGGAGATCGGCGGCGATTCGCCGTCGTTTCTCATTAACGATAAATATTTGGTCGACACCGGCTGGGCGGCCATCCAGAATCTGCGCGGACACGGGGTTGATCCGCTGGAGCTCGACTATCTGATCTTCACGCACTTCCATCATGATCATTATCTTTCGCTGCCATCGCTGCTTTTCTATTTCTTGAGCTGGGGGAAGCTGCAGGAGCTGAAGATCATCGGGCCGGCAGAAGACCTGGAACGGATGGTGAAGCGCGCGCTGGACTTCTTGGACGCGGAACGGTTTTTTGCAAAGGACGAGGTTCCGACCCTTATTCCGTTGCAGCCGGGCGACAACTATGAGACGGAAGGTTTCCGTCTCGACACCTGCTCCACGATTCATCCCGTGCAGGGCCTCGGCTACCGGTTTACGGATGCGCGCACGGGCAAGTCATTCGCGTTTTCAGGTGATACGGCGTATCACCCGCCTATTGCCGAGCTCGCCAAAGGAAGTGCGCTGCTCATTCATGAAGCGGCACTAGGGCCGAAGGCGGCTGACCCTAACGATAACGCTTATATGCATTCCGGTTCGATCGATGCGGCACGAATAGCGGAGGCTGCCGGCGTCGATCGGCTGTTATTGCTGCATGGTGCGGCAAGCAGAGCGGAAGCCTGCGTGGAAGCGGCGAAGCAGGAGTTCGGCGGCAGCGTGGAATGGCCTCATTTCGGCCAAACGTACGTGCTGTAGCAAGCATATGCACCTAAGGGAGGTTCTTGTGGATGGGCATGAGTACCGCACGGAGGCAAAATGTGAAAGTGGAGCGGAAGCTGCAGACGGTTTCCAAGAACGGCTATTATAATACCTACGTGCCAAATGCGCTTGCGGAGGAAAATATATTTTTGAACCTTCCGATGGAAGAAAACGAGCTGCCGGCGTACGAGGCGGTTCGCAGCAGTCTGCCGAAGCCTTTCTGGCAGGGGAATGACAGCGTGATCGACTGCTACTGGAAAGCATGGGAGCTTGCTTTCGACCATTTGCGCAAACCCGATGCGAACAACGGGTTCGTTGCCAACTACATCGATACGGCGTTCAATGACTGCATCTTTATGTGGGACACCTGCTTTATATTGATGTTCGCCAAATACGGGCACCGGGTCTTCTCTTTCCAACGGACGCTGGACAACTTCTACGTCAAACAGCATCCGGACGGGTTCATTTGCAGGCAGCTCAGCATGACCGACGGCGAGGACCGGTTCCACCGGTATGATCCTACGAGCACCGGACCGAATGTGATGGCCTGGTCCGAGTGGGAATATTACGGCATTACCGGCGACACGGAACGGCTGCACGACGTGTTCCCCGTGCTTGCCGCTTATCATCGGTGGCTGAAAGCGTACCGGACATGGCCGGACGGCACCTATTGGTCATCCGGCTGGGGCGCGGGAATGGACAATCAGCCGAGGATGCCGGCTCATATGCCGCATCAGGCCGATGAATTCTATCACGGCCATCTCGCTTGGATCGACACTTGCCTGCAGCAGATGCTTTCGGCAAAGCTGATTCTGCAGATCGCAAACACCGTCGGCCGAGAGGTTGAGGTGCAAGATTTGCAGGAGGAGCGTGATCGGCTGGCCGCGCTCATTAACGAACGGATGTGGGATGACGAAACAGCGTTCTATTACGACCTGAAACCCGATCAGGAATGGCTCGGCATGAAATCGATCGGCGCTTACTGGGCATTGATCGCGGATGTTGTGCCGCAGGAACGGATCGAGAGGTTTATCGCCCATTTGGAAAATCCGAACGAGTTTAACCGCCCGCACCGCATCCCGTCCTTGTCGGCCGACGACCCTTGTTACCGTCCGGAAGGCGATTACTGGCGCGGAGGCGTCTGGATGCCGACTAACTATATGACGCTGCGAGGACTGACTCTGCACGGCTATGACGCGCTGGCTCATGACATCGCGCTCACTCATGTGATGAATGTTGCCGAGGTGTTCGAACATACAGGGACGATCTGGGAAAACTATGCGCCTGATCGGATCGAGAGAGGCGATCCCTCCAAGCCGAACTTTGTCGGCTGGAGCGGGCTAGCGCCTATCGCCGTTTTGTTTGAGTATGTATTCGGACTGCGGGCGGCAGCGTCGGGTGCAAAACTGGTGTGGGATGTGCGCGTGTTGGAAGAGCACGGCATCGAGCGATATCCCTTCGGTAACGAAGGTTTGCTGGATTTGAAATGCGCCGCCCGGACGGCGGCGACCGATAAACCGGACATTCAGGTAAGCAGCAATGTTCCGCTGACGCTTGTCCTTCGCTGGGAGGGCGGGGAAGAGGCGGTCCGCGTACCGGCTAGCCGGGAATAGATTGACTTGAGAGGCGCTCCGCTAAGGAGCGCCTCTGAGTGTTGAGAATGTCCGTTAGAGCCCTAAAACGAACAATTTCAGTTTATTCGCTTTTTATAACGTTTAACGGACATAGATGTCCATTAGACGTGAAAGCGATCAATCTCCAAAGCAAAAAGGCTGAACAGGCAATCATCCTGTTCAGCCTTTTTACTTGGGAACGGCCGCCTCTGCTGCCGGCATGCCGGGCGGCCGCCCATCCCCGCTATACCTGCTTGGACCGCCACACGTCATACTGGGCGGCAACCGTCCACACCTTCATAATCGTCCGTACCATTTGGTAGCCTTGATGCAGGATGAGCGCGAGCAGTCCCGCCCATAGCATGGATACGGAGGCGACGGTCATGCTGAGCAGCGCTCCGATGCCCCACATCAGCAGGGAGATGCCTGCGAACGGCAGGAAGTTCACGATGCCGCTCCAGAGGGAGCGGAGGGCGCCCGTTCCGGCCACCGCGCCGAACTGCATGGAGAGGAAGAGCAGATGGATCAGCACCGCCCACGCCAGCCAGGCGGCCGCCCATGGTCCGGTCTGCTGCGCGAATTCAAGCAGCGAACTGCTGGCGAGCAAGATCGTGAGCGCCCGCGGCAGGAGCCAAACCGCCGGCAGAAGGGTGAGCGTTGTTTCTATGAGGTAGAGCAGCGCAACCGGCTTCCATGCCGCGCGGATACCGCTTAGAAACTTCGTGCCGTTCGCATCCGACACATGATGAAGCGAGTGGAACAGCCCGGCGTTCAGAATCGTGGTGATGACGATTCTCCCCGCCAGCAGTCCGCAGAAGAGCCAGACGTACGGGCGGATGAGATCGGTCTTGAGCAGCTGGAACTGCGCTTCGGTCATGAAGAGCTGTACGGCCGCCGAGCCGCCGCCGATGCTGTCGGGGAACCGTTTTAACAGCGGTACGGTTATGCCCTCGATGGTCCGGTAAAGGAAGAAGCCCCAAATCAACTCATACAGAAACAGCATAATGATAATGTAAAAGTGCTTAATGGTCAGGTGCCAGCCTTGCTTAATATGCGTTCTCATCACGATCACTCCTATTAAGGATGCCTCAGGGAACTACCAGGCCAGCGAGGAGAAGAAGCTCTCGACCAGCTTGGCGATGCCTACGCTCCAGCGCGTGCGCGACTTCTCGGCAAGCTCGGCCTTCATGAAGTTGTTGATGTGCTTGTTGTCGAGCACGTTGTCGTTGTGCGGGTCGACGGCGGCCCACAGCAGCTTGGAGGAGTGGACGATTTTATATTGAATGTGGGATTCCTGCCCATCCCACACTTTAGGCATCAGCGTTCCGTCGGCAAAATGGAACACGACCGACACGGGCCCGAGGCTGCCGCCCGTCTTCTTGATGAGCACGACCGATTCGTACTGCGTTTCGCCGTTCTGCTTCACCGGGCGCACATGGATGGAGGCGACCGAGTAGTCGGACATCGCATTGCCGTAGACGAAGTGGCTGAAGTAATCGTTCCACTTGGTCTTCGTCACGTTCTCCACGACGCGCTGGAAGTCGGCTGTGGACGGGTGCTTGAATTTATATTTTTGGAAGTACGTCCGCATGATCTTGCGCATCGTCTGCGCGCCGACCTGCTTCTCGATGCCGAAGAGCACGAGCTTCGCGCGCATGTACACATTTTCCGCATAGTGGTTGTTGCTATGGTACGACCAGGACAGCTGCTTAAGCGGTGCCGGGTTGGTCATATAGCTGGCCTCTACGGGCAGGTTCGGCTCCACGCCGTATTCGCTTTCCATGACTTTATCTTCGGCGTAGGAGGTAAAGCCTTCGTCGAGCCACGCTTCCTCGAACTCGTTCGAGGCCACCATGCCGTACCAGTACTGATGGCCGATCTCGTGGACGACCGTTCTCTCCAGATCGTAGCCCGGATTCTCGTTCTCGGCTGCGAATGCGGTGATGAGCGTCGGATATTCCATGCCGCCCGCACCGTTGCCGCCTTTAGGCGGAACGACGATGGAGAGGGTGGTGTACGGATAAGCGCCGTACCATTGCGCATACTTGGCAAGCGCCGATTTCGCCGCGTGCATATACCGGTCCTTGAACTTCGCGTGGAGCGGATCGAGATACAGCTTGATGCGGACGCCAGGCACGCCATCCGTAGAGAACGGCTCCTCTGCGTAAACGAAATCCGGCGAGGCCGACCAGCCGAAATCATGCACGTCGTCGGCATAATATTGGTACGTTTTGCGGCCGTTCGCCACGACGGAAGCTTTCGTTTGGAAGCCGGTCGCGGCTACCTTGTAGCTGGAGGGAACGTTGATCTTCACGCTATAGATGCCGAAGTCGCTGTAAAATTCGGAGTTGCCATGGTATTGATGGATGTTCCAGCCCTCTGCGGCGCGGCCGCGGGTGCCTGCCGTTTCGTACACGGCCAGCTTCGGGAACCACTGCCCCGCCATGACGAAGTCGCCTGCATAGCCCATTCGGGCGAACACTTGCGGCAGTTTCACCTCGAACTTCATGCGCAGGGTAACGCTCTTGCCGGGGGCGACGGCGTTCGGCAGCTTCAGCTTGGCCAGCGTTAAATCATTCGGGTTGTTGTCATCAGGCTGTACGTAATGCAGGCGCGGCAGCAGACTGTAGCCCTCGGTCGTCTCCAGAGTGAGCAGGTTCATGTAGCCGACGCTGTCCACGGTCGCCCTATCGCCGCGAAGCTGGCCGCCCGACTCTCTCATAAACGTGGTGTCTTTGGAGCGGAAGGCGTTCGGATACAGGTGAAAATACAGCTCGGACACCTGCTGTCTGCCGGGGTTTGTCCATGTGACGGCCTGCTCGCCGACGAGCATGTGCGTATCTTCCTTCAGCTGCACATCGATGTGGTACTCGGTCACTCTTTTGCTCAGAGCTACCGGCTTCGGCTGCATGACGATATCTGGCTCCTGGGCGACAGGCGGTGCCGCGGGCTTCAGAGCCGTGTCTTTCTTGGCAGGAGCGGAGGCGTATGTATATTGCGAAACCCAGGCATCCCCGAACCCTTGCCTTGCCGTTACGCCGAGCAGCACGGCGACGAGGGCAAAGAGTAGAAATCGTTTGGCGTGACGTGGATTCATTGAAAGATTCCCTCCCGTTGACAAGCATCTAAAGCATGTATATGTTTGCTTTTCCTAGATTATTAGCTAAAATGGAATTAAAGTGCGGACAGGCGCAAAAACCGCGCCGGACGCGGGTTTTAGACGTTTCGAGGATGGGAGTTGACAGGCAAGTGAGCGAGCAAGAGAAGAATGAACAGCCAGTAGAGAAGAAAGAGAAGAAGTCTCTCTCTTTGAACGTAGTGAGCAATAAAGAGCATAAAGGTTTCGGTGCGGGGACGATCGATCTGAGTTCGGTGTCCTGCGTCATTATCGATAACGGCGAGGCATACATCGATGTCGGCGCGATGCATGCGAAGAGCAAGGTGGAGAAGGGCATTAAATTCAGCACGAACAAAGAGGACGTCCCGAACGGCCGTCTGTGCTGGATCGTCTGGGTCGCGGTCGACCGCAACGAGGAAGGGTCCTACTACGCGGGAGCGACTGCATGTCCGATGCTGGTCGATACGGAAGCGCGGAGAGGCTGGAAAATTCTCGCGCAGCACGTGAACAATTTGGATTATGCGATCAAGCGCCGGTTCATCCTGGATGAGCTTGGCACGGAAGAGAAAGCCGCGCTGAAAGGGCTGCTCGTTTCCAACAACCCGGAGTGGTGGGAACGCTCCCCGGATAAGCTGAAGGAAGCGCTGAACGCGTAAAATGAAAGAAGCGGATAGAGCCGCTTTACCGTCCCATGGAAGGACAGGTGAAGCGGCTTTTTTTTCTGTTGAAGTCCATTCTAGTTATGGTATAGTCGTATGACGGAACGCTTGTTCTAGCCTGTTTATTTCTTATTGTCTGGGGGAACCGGCATGAAACGGGACTTACCGCGCGAATCGCGCAAGCACTATTCGGAGCTATTGAGGCGCTATTTGCTCCCGCAGAAGCGAACGCTGGCCGGCCTTGCCGCGCTGCTTCTGCTTTCCATCGGCCTGCAGCTCGTCAATCCGCAAATTATCCAATACTTTATTGATACCGCGCAATCGGAGGGCGATCTCCAGCCGCTGCTCGTCGCTGCTTGTCTGTTTATCGGCTTCTCGCTCGCACAAGGTGCGGTCTCGGTTGCGGCCACCTATTTCAGCGAAAACCTCGGCTGGAAGACGACGAACGTGCTGCGCAGCGATTTGGCGGCGCACTGCCTGTCGCTAGACATGCCGTTTCATAAGTCGCAAACGTCGGGAGCCATTATTGAGCGGGTGGACGGCGACGTGAATGCGCTGGCGAACTTCTTCTCCAGCATGATCATTCATCTGGTCGGCAATTTTCTGCTCATGGTCGGCATCCTCTTTCTGTTGTTTAGGGAAAACTGGCTGATCGGCGCGGGTATGACGGTATTCGTATTCGCTGCGATTCTCATTATCCAGCGGATCCGCAAGCTGGCGGCGCCGCTGTGGAAGGAATGGCGGCAGGCGAACGCCGATATGTACGGGTTCATTGGCGAGCAGCTGGAGGGGACGGAGGATATTCGCGCGAACGGCGCATCCGTATTCGTCATGAACCGATTTTACGGCATGATGCAGCGGATGCTGCCAATGCGCGTGAAGGCGTTTCTCGGCTTCGGGTCGATGTGGGGCACGACGATCATTTTGTTCGCGCTGGGCAATGCGATGGCCTTCGCGATCAGCGCGTATTTATGGAAGGCGGACTCGATTACGCTTGGCACGGTGTATTTGATTTTCTATTACACGGAGCTGCTGACGAAACCGATCGAGAAAATCCGTACGCAGATCGAGGATTTGCAGAAGGCGGACGCAAGCATCTCCCGCATCCGGGCGCTGCTCGAGACGCGTTCGGCGATAGCGGACGGTCCGGGAGCTCCGCTTCCGCAGGGGGCGCTTGGCGTCCGGTTCGACGATGTTACGTTCCGCTATGAGGACGGTCCGGGCGAACCGACGATTGACTCGCTTCGGCTGGAGCTGAAGCCGGGCGAGGTGCTCGGCCTGCTCGGCCGAACGGGTAGCGGCAAGTCCACGCTGGCGCGGCTGCTGCTCCGATTCTATGATCCGCAGGAAGGCGTCATTTCGCTCGGCGGCACGGACATCCGCGATCTGAAGCTCAGCCAGCTTCGCAAGCGCGTTGCGCTGGTTACGCAGAACATCGAAATTATGGAAGGCACGATTCGAGATAACCTGACCTTCTATGAGGATTCGATACCGGATGAGCGCATTGTTTCCGTGCTTGGCCAGCTCGGACTGACGAGCTGGTATATGTCGATGCCCGAAGGGCTCGATACGAAGCTGGCATCCGGGGGCGGCAGTCTGTCTGCCGGCGAGGCGCAGCTGCTTGCGTTCGCGCGCGTGTTTCTGACCAATCCGGGACTCGTCATTATGGATGAGGCGTCGTCTAGGCTCGATCCGCTTACGGAGCAGCGGATCGAGCAAGCGATCAGCGCGCTATTGGCCGAGCGCTCCTGCATCATCATTGCGCATCGGCTCTCAACCGTGCAGCGCGCCGATCAAATACTGATTTTGGAGAACGGCCGAGTCATAGAGTCTGGCGATAGAGCCGAGCTCGCGGCGGATCCTGGCTCGCGCTTCAGCGGCATGCTGGCGACCGGGCTTGAGGAGGTGCTCGCGTGACAACCTTGCAATTTTTACTCAGGCTCATTACTTTCCGAACGGGCCTCTATGTGACGAATGCGGTTGCCTGGACGATTATTTATTTGGTCCCGATAGCGCCTGGTCTCATTACGAAAGAGTTCTTTGATTCGCTTACCGGCGATGACGCGCTGGAGCTGGGCACCTGGGGCATTATCGCGCTGTTGATCGGCGCCGCGTTCGGCCGCGTCATGCTCATTATCATGGGCTTCATGACCGACGTGCATTTCCGCTACCGGATGGGGATGATGCTCCGCCGCAATCTGCTGCAGCATGTGCTTAAGCAGCCTGGGGCGCGGGCTATCCCTTGCTCGCCGGGGGAGGCAATCAGCCATTTCCGCGATGACGTGGATCAAACGGAGGAGGCGGCCAGCTGGTCGGTCGACGTGTTCGGCCTCACCTGCTTTGCGGCGGTAGCGAGCTATATACTGATCGGCATCGACGCGCAGATGACGCTGCTCGTCTTCCTGCCGCTCGTGGTTGTCGTGACCGTAGCGCAGCTGGCGACTTCGCGGCTGCAGAAGTACCGCGCGGCAAGCCGGGAAGCGACCTCGCGCGTGACGGGCGCGATCAGCGAGATGTTCGGCAACGTGCAGGCCATTCAAGTAGCTGGCGCAGAGGAGCGCGTCATCGAGCGGTTCCGCAAGTTTAACGACGAACGGCGCAAAACGATGCTAAAGGATAAATTGATGGGCGAGGCGCTGGATTCGATTTTCACTAACTCCGTCAATCTCGGCATCGGGATTATTCTGCTGCTGGCCGGGCAAAAGATGCAGTCCGGCGCTTTCACGGTCGGCGATTTCTCGCTGTTCGTGTACTATTTGACCTTTGTCACGACATTCATTACGAATGTAGGCAAATTCATCACGAATTTCAAACAGATGAGCGTCGCGCTAAAGCGGCTGATATCGCTGCTGCAAGGCGCGCCGGCCAAAGTGCTGACGATGAAGGATGCTCTTTTGCTCCGCAAGGGCGAGATGCTGAAGCCGGCGGATGCGGCAGCGCGGCAAGAGAGGCTCGACACGTTATCGGTTACGGGGCTGACTTACAGGTTCCCGGATACAGGCAGAGGAATCGAGGATGTGCATCTACAGCTGAAAGGCGGCTCGTTTACCGTCGTTACCGGTACGATCGGCTCCGGGAAAACGACGCTTGTTCGCACATTGCTCGGTCTGCTTCCGAAGGATGAAGGGACCATTCAGTGGAACGGGAAGCCCGTCGTCGATCCGAGCACGTTCTTCACGCCGCCGAACAGCGCCTATTCGGCGCAAATCCCGCGCATGTACAGCGATACGCTGCGCAATAACATTCTGCTCGGGCAGAAGGGAGAAGGGGATTCGCTAAAGCAGGCGATTCATGATGCGGTCATGGAGTACGATATCGAGCATTTGCACCAAGGCTTGGAGACCATGATCGGTCCCCGCGGCGTGAAGCTCTCGGGCGGACAAATGCAGCGGACAGCGGCCGCGCGCATGCTGGTGCGCGATGCGCAGCTTTACGTGTTTGACGACCTGTCGAGCGCGCTTGACGTCGAGACGGAGCAGAAGCTGTGGGAGCGTCTGTTTGAGAGCAGAGGCGGCGCAACCTGTCTGGTCGTATCGCACCGCAAAGCGGCGCTGGCGCATGCCGACCATATTATCGTAATGAAGGATGGCCGCATCGAAGCGGAGGGGACAGCCGAGGAGCTGCTCCGCACAAGCGCAACCTTCCAGGAATTGTGGAGCGGGGATGAGCGTACGGCCGATGATGCGGCGGCCGTTGGGGATCAAGCAGCGGTGCTGCAGTCGAAACAATAAGCAAAAAAAGCCTCTGCAGGCGGCCGATTGGGCTGCGCTGCAGAGGCTTTTTTTGGGGTCGCCGGGCGATCAAATCGGCATTTCTTGGCCGGTAATATCGACGAATTGGAATTGCAGGTTCTTAGGGACGATCCGGCGCTCCAGAAGATCCAGGATTCCTCGGGCGCTGCTGCGCGGGTCCCCCGGTGCGCGTTCGCCGCCCATGTCCGTTTTAATCCAGCCAGGGTGAATGCTGAGCACTTGCACGCCGCGCGGCCGGAGGTAGCGGTGCAGCTGCTCCGTGAACATGTTGAGCGCCGTCTTCGAGATGCTGTACGGATAGTCGCCGGGATAGGCCTTCGTAATGCTGCCGGCCTCGGACGATATATTGAAGAAAGCAGCGTTCTCCTCCGTCAGCAAAGTCAGAAATTGCTTCGCCACCCGCATCGGCCCGTATAAATTGACCTCGAAGGAGAAAACGACATCGTCCATGTCGAGCTCTTCGATCGACGTCTCGCGGGCGTTCAAGACGGCGGCGTTGTTTATAATCGCGCCAAGGGTACGGCCTTCTCGCTTTAGCCTGGCGGCATAGGCTGCGATGCTAGCCTCGTCCGTGACATCAAGCTCGGCGATTGTAAGCCGAGCTCCGTGCGCTTCGCTTAGCCTCGCCAGCTTGCCGCTGCCGCCGCCCCGCGCGCCGGCGATGACGGCATGTCCGCGTTCCAGCGCTTCGGCCGCCAATTCATAGCCAAGTCCGCGGCTTGCGCCTGTAATGAGTATGTTCATGTACGCTTCTCTCCTGCTTATTTATCGTTCTCGAGCAGCTCCACGAGCACCTTCAGCTCTGGAATTGTGTCCATGTACGCATAGCGTCCGCCGGTATATTCGCCCTTCTGCTGAAGCGGGAATCCCCTGCTTTCCAGCAGCGAGATTTTCTCTTTCATTCCTTCGATGACAAATGCGATATGATGAGGCCCTTCGCCATGCTCATTGAGGTAGTTGCGCCACGTGCTCGGATGCTCGTCCGGCTCGATCAGCTCCAGCTGCAAGGAGCCCATGTTGAAGAAAGCCAGCTTCGCGCGAGCTTCGCTCGGTTCGCCGTTAAATTGGGTTTGCGCCTTATCATAGGTATCCGTAATGATTGCCTGAGGCTTCTCGACGCCGAAGAAATCGGCATAGGCTTGGCTGACCTTGTCGATATCGTTGACGAGTATGCCAATTTGCGTAATGACTTTGGTGCCCAATAGTCCTGACATTGTGAACATCATCCTCTCCTGATTGGCTGAACGGGTTACACAATCTTCCACTTACGCTTACTTAAGTATCATAGCGAATGGGCGAAAACGGTGTCAATGCACGGGGCAGGCAAAAGGGGATGACTTAGCGAACGAAAGAGGAGCCTTCGAAGCGATACACTGGCGCGGAATCGTCCAAACGAGTGAAAGAGGAGCCTCCAGAGCACTACATTGGCCCGGAATCGCCTAAACGAGCGAAAGAGGAGTCTCCAGGGCGCTACATTGGTGCGGAATCGCCCAAACGAGCGAAAGAGGAGCCTCCAGAGCGCTACATTGGTGCGGAATCGCCCAGACGAGCGAAAGAAGAGCCTCCAGGGCGGTAACCGTTACCTCTCTTGGGACTGCTTTCGCCGCTTTGCCGTCCATGTGCGGTAACCGTTACCTCTCTTGGGGCTGCTTTCGCCGCTTTGCCGTCCATGTGCGGTAACTGTTACCTCTCTTGGGGCTGCTTTCGCCGCTTTGCCGTCCATGTGCGGTAACTGTTACCTCTCTTGGGGCTGCTTTCGCCGCTTTGCCGTCCATGTACGGTAACTATTACCTCTCTTGGGGCTGCTTTCGCCGCTTTGCCGTCCATGTGCGGTAACCGTTACCTCTCTTGGGGCTGCTTTCGCTGCGTTGCCGTACATGTACGGTAACTGTTACCTCTCTTGGGACTGCTTTCGCCGCTTTGCCGCACATGTGCGTAACTGTTACCTCACTTGGCGTTACTTTCGCCGCTTTGCCGTCCATGTGCGGTAATCGTTACCTCACTTGGCGTTACTTTCGCCGCTTTGCCGTCTATGTGCGGTAATTTGTTACCTCTCTTGGGGCTTCTTTCGCCGCTTTGTCGTCCATGTGCGGTAACTGTTACCTCTCTTGGGGCTGCTTTCGCCGCTTTTCCGCCCATGTGCGTAACTGTTACCTCACTTGGTGTTACATTCGCCGCTTTGCCGCCGAGCGCTACCCATTTTGCGTTGTATCGCTTAGCAACACAAAAAACAATGCCGCGCGCCAATCCGGCGCGCGGCATTACCCCGTCACAAAACTAAACTAATTCGTCCACCACCGCTTGAGCTGTTTCCACCAGCCGCGGGATTTTTCCTCGCGCGCGCTGTTTTCCTGCGAAGCCTCCGAGCCGGCGTCACCGTGCAAGCCGCACACCTCAACCGGCTGCGTGCCGCTCACGAACGATTCCAGCCGCCGGTTCGGGCAGCCTTTTCCGGCGAGCTTGCCGCTGTCCGGATCGACGTAGACGGAGACGACGCCGTCCGGCAGCGGGAAGATCTTAGGCGGAATGGCGGAAAGCGCCGCTTCCGTATACGAGGCGAAGATCGGCGCAGCGCGGCGGGCCTCAACGGAGGTCAGCTTGCGGCCCTTGTCGTAGCCGACCCAGACCGCCGTCGCCAGCTCCGGCGTGTAGCCGACCAGCCAGGCATCCGTCGCGGTTGTGCCGGTCTTGCCGGCGACGGGACGCTTGATCATCGCGGAGACGCGGTTGCCGGTACCGCCGGTATCGAACACGCTCTCCATGAGGCTTGTCAGCACGTAGGCATGCGCTGCATCCACCACCTGTTCGGAAGCGGGCTGCGCTTCATACAGCACCTTGCCCTTGCTGTCCTCGATGCGAAGAATCGCGGTAGGCTCCATGCGGACGCCGCCGTTAGCGAACGTGCCGAAGGCGGAGGCCATCTCGAAGGGGCTGATCGGGAACGTGCCGAGCGCGAGGGACGGCACCGGCTTCATCGGGCTGTCGATGCCGAGCTTGCGGGCCATGCCGATGACCTTCTCCGGTCCTACCGTCATAATCGAATTGACCGCATAGATATTATCGGAGCTTGCGATCGCCTGCCGCATATCGATAAAATCGCCTGCGTACTTGCTGTTGTAATTGCTCGGCGAGTACGTCTTGCGCCCCTCATCGTAGGTGAAGATAGTCGGCGTGCTTTTGAATTGGGATACCGGCGTCAGCACGCCCTCCTGCAAAGCTGTCAAGTACAGGACCGGCTTGAACGACGATCCGGGCTGGCGCGTTTTGGCAAAGACGCGGTTGTACTGATTGCTCCTATAATCGCGCCCGCCGACCATCGCCTTAATGTAGCCGGTACGCGGATCGATGGAGACAAGAGCGGCCTGCTGCTCCGAATCCTCCGGAATGCCCGCGGCGACGGCTTCCTCCGCCGCGCGCTGCGCATCCGGATCGAGCGTCGTATAGATGCGGATGCCGCCTTCGCTAAGCGTGCGTTCGTCGATGCCGAGCTTATCGACCGCCATGTAGCGTATATAGTCGCGGAAGTAGGGGGCCATGCCCGTCTGCTTGCTCGTACCGAGCGGCACGAAGCTAAGCAGCTCGGCGCCGGCCGCTTCCGCCGCTTCTTGCTGCAGAATGCCTTGGTTCACCATCGTCTGGAGAATGGTGCGCTGCCGGTCCTTCGCGTTTTTCATATCCATATACGGCGAGTAGTACTTGGGGCCTTTCGGAATGCCCGCCAGCATGGCGCTCTCGGCGAGCGTCAGCTCGGAGGCATGCTTGCCGAAGTACAGCTGCGCCGCGGCTTCCGCGCCGTATGCTCCATGACCGTAGTAGATTTGGTTTAAATACAGCGCCAATATCTCATCCTTGGAATAATGCATTTCCAGCTGTATCGTATACATCGCTTCCTTCAGCTTGCGCGACCAAGTGCGCTCGTGGGTGAGGTACAGGTTGCGGGCCAGCTGTTGAGTTAACGTGCTCGCCCCCTGCTTGCGCGACATATGCTCTACATTAATAAGCGCCGCACGGGCCATTCCTCTCATGTCGAAGCCGAGATGGTCATAGAAGCGCTGGTCCTCGATCGCGAGCGTCGCTTCCACGAGATAAGGCGAAATTTGCTTCAGCGGCACCGACTGCCGGTTCTCGCCGGCATGAAAGGTATCGATGACATGGCCCTGCGCATCGAGCATCTGCGAGGTTTGACTGATCGCCGAAGCGGGCAGCGCCTGAACGCGCAAGTAATAAAGGAAACAAAACGCGGCAATGAACATGAGCAGCAGCGCTGCGCCTGAATAAAGAAGCCATCTCTTGACCCTCGCAAGCAGCGGCATCCATTTTTCCAATTGAATAGAAACAGGCAGCCGACGCTTCCTGCCGCCGCTCTGCCCGATTCGAAATTTCATCATGTGCACGTCTCCTTACCGGAAGAAAGTCCGCTTTATCCCACTAGTATGGAAAACATTGGGACACCCTATTCAAGGGACGCGCAGCTTAATATGAAATTTTTGTGCCATACTGGCAAAAGGTTGCTTTTTCCCCTCGTTAACTTATAATACAGATTGAAACATCGGACCCTATGATCAATAGCACCACTACATACAAAGAAAGCAGGTAACGAAACGATGGAATTGTGGTACACGGAGAAGCAAACCCCTACTTACGGCATTACGATGAAGGTGAAGGAAACCTACGTCAGCGAGCAAACGGAATTCCAAAAGCTCGATATGATCGAGACGGAAGAATTCGGCACGATGCTCGTCCTGGACGGCATGGTTATGACTACGGATAAAGACGAGTGGGTTTATCACGAAATGGTAGCTCACCCGGTGCTGTACACGCACCCAAGCCCTAAGAAGGTATTGGTTGTCGGCGGCGGCGACGGCGGCGTCATCCGCGAAATTTTGAAGCATCCGAACGTGGAAAAAGCGGTGCTTGTCGATATCGACGGCAAAGTTATCGAATATTCGAAAAAATACCTTCCGCAAATCGCTTGCGGCTTGGACGACCCTCGCGTAGAAGTGATCGTAAACGACGGTTTCATGCACATTCACGATCATAAGAACGAATACGACGTTGTAATGGTTGACTCCACGGAGCCGGTCGGTCCCGCGGTTAACCTGTTCACGCGCGGCTTCTATCAAGGCATCTACGATGCGCTGAAGGAAGACGGCATCTTCGTAGCCCAAACGGACAACCCTTGGTTCACGCCTGACCTGATCGCCAACGTAAACCGCGACGTGAAGGAAGTATTCCCGATCGTACGCGTGTTCTGGGCAAACGTACCGACGTACCCAAGCGGTCTGTGGACGTTTACGATGGGCAGCAAAAAGTACGATCCGCTTGAAGTGGACGAGTCCAGCATCCCTGAAATCGACACCAAATACTACTCCCCGCGTCTGCACAAGGCGGCATTCGTTCTGCCGAAATTTGTGGAAGACCTGGTTAAGTAAGAGGAGACGACCGCTGCCATGAAACTTGATCAAAAATATTCCGGCAATGTATTCATTCTAAGCTCGGATGACTATAACGCATCCAAGGCCGTCATATACGGCATGCCGATGGACTTTACCGTATCGTTCCGCCCAGGCTCCCGTTTCGGCCCTCCGCGCATCCGCGAGGTGTCGATCGGCCTGGAGGAGTACAGTCCGTACCTGGACCGCAGCCTGGAGGACATCGAATATTTCGACGCCGGCGATTTGCTGCTTCCGTTCGGAAACGCGGCGCGCTCGCTCGACATCATTGGCGAGTTCGTGGCAGGCGTGCTGGAAGACGGGAAGATGCCTATCGGCCTAGGCGGCGAGCATCTGTGCTCTTGGCCGATTTTCCAAGAGGTATATAAGAAATATCCGGACATGGCAATCATTCACTTCGATGCCCATGCCGACCTGCGCGAGCAGTACGAAGGCGAGCCGCTTTCGCACTCCACGCCGCTGCGCAAAGCAGCCGGTCTCATCGGCGGCAAGAACATTTACCAATTCGGTATCCGTTCCGGCTCCCGCGAAGAGTGGCAGTTTGCGCGCGAGAACATCAATTTCTACCCGTTCGAGGTGCTCGAGCCTCTGAAGGAAATACTGCCTGAGCTGAAGGGCCGCCCTGTCTATCTGACGATCGACATCGACGTGCTCGATCCATCCGCGGCACCGGGTACAGGCACGGCGGAAGCCGGCGGCATCACGTCGAAAGAACTGATCGACGCGGTTCATGCCATTGCCAATGCCGGCATCGACATTGTCGGCTGCGACCTCGTAGAGGTTGCGCCTGCATATGACCCGACCGAGCAAACGCAGATCGTCGCGGCGAAAGTCATCCGCGAAATGCTGCTCGGCTTCATTAAGTAAACAGGCGGGACGGAAGCATGGCTTCCGTCCTTTTTTCTTTGAAAATCAGGCTTTTTCTATTTCGCGGTCAAGTTTCGGAGCGCATGGCGCCGCTATAAAATAGAAATAAGCAGCCCCAGTTAGCGTGCTTCCTGCGTCATGGCCGCTTAGCGCTTGAAATTTTGGTCATAATGAAGAATAGTAGCATGCTAACGATAAAAGGGGGCGAGCGGAATCATGAGCTTAATGCCAATTCACGAACGGCTCGCGGAGCTGTGGACCATACGCAGCAAACGGGCGCTTTCGGCGGAGGAGCTGGCGGATTTCGAGCACTGCCTGGCGGTGAACGCGATGATCTGCCGGCAAGTGGCCAATTTGTACAATTTGTCGCTGCTGGCGTCAATGACCGGCGACACGGAGTGGCAGCACGACATTTGCCGCAAAATCGAACGGCTGACCGGCACGCCGCCGGCATCCACGCAGCTGTAGCGATGCTTGTAAAAACCGTCTCTTCAGGTTACTTAAGAAGGAGAGGAGGGATTGCGGGATGAGGGTACATTCGTTTCCGCCGGAGGTCGGCCCGCATGCGCGGGTGCTTGTTCTAGGCAGCATGCCGGGGGCGGCCTCGCTTGCGATGCAAAAGTATTATGGGAATGCGCGCAATCATTTTTGGCGGGTGATCTACGGGCTTTTCGGCCTTTCCCCGGACGAGGATTATGAGGCCCGGCTCGCGTTTGCGAAGGAGCGCGGCATTGCTCTGTGGGATACAATTGCGTCCTGCCAGCGCGAGGGCAGCCTCGATGCCAACATCCGCGAGGAGCTGCCCAACGATATTCCCGGCCTCTTGGAGGAGCATCCGGGCATCCGCTGCATCGCGTGCAACGGAACCAAGTCGCACGATTCGTTCCGGAAGTCTTTTGGAAGCCTGCCCGAGCAGAACGGACTCACGCTGCTGAAGCTGCCGTCCACCAGCCCGATTCCGACACCGGCCATGCGGACGACCGAAGACCGCATCGAAGCTTGGCGCATTTTGCTGCCATACTTGAATCCGCTGGAAACTACATAGCGTTAGCCCCGAGAAAGAGGCTTGCATTTTTCGCGAGGTTGCATATAATAGGGGAAATACAGCATAACGCAACATGCGATGAACGGGACAGTACCTTGCAGATCGTTGCTAGCAGCGAGCCGGGTTGGATGAATGCTGCGCGGCCTATTGGCCTCGCAACCAATCATCCTTGGTGGAAGCCGGTGCAGCGGCGCAAGCGAAGCGGACCCGGGAGTAGATGCATTGAACTGCGGGCGGCGCCTGCACGTAGATGGATCCGGTTCACGCCGTTATCGTGCTTGAGAGGCTTTCGATCCTGCAGCTTATTCGCGCAGGCATGGAAAGACCAGAAGAGTGGTACCGCGGAAATTTGACCTCCGTCTCTTTACTAGAGACGGGGGTTTTATTGTTTTCAGGCCGAAAACCACGTTCGGGGAGGATGATCAAGATGAATCTGTTGTTGCAGTGGGCTGCCGTGCAGCTGCAGCCTTACTTGTCGGCGGCGATGACGCACGACGAGATCGCCCAGGTGCTGGAGCTTCCGCCAAATCCGGAGCTTGGCGATGCCGCCTTTCCTTGCTTTTCGCTGTCGCGTCAATGGAAACGCTCGCCCGTCGATATCGCGGCCGAGCTTGCGGAGCATATCGGAGCCGGAGGGCCTTCGAATGTCCGTGCGGCGGCGAATGGCCCGTACTTGAACCTCTTTTTCGAGAGGGAAGAATGGGCGCCTAAGCTGCTCGCGCCGCTTTTGCTGGCCGAATTCGGCCAATCGCAGGCCGGTGCCGGGCAACGGGTCATCATCGATATGTCTTCTCCTAACATCGCGAAGCCCTTCGGCGTCGGGCATTTGCGCTCCACGATGATCGGCAATGCGCTTGCGCAGCTGTACCGCGCATCCGGCTATGAGGTCGTCACGGTCAACCATATCGGCGACTGGGGGACGCAGTTCGGCAAGCTGTTGGAGGCTTATACCCGCTGGGGAGATGAAGCCAAGCTGAAGGAAGAGCCGATTCGCGAGAGCCTGCGCCTTTATGTGAAGTTTCACGAAGAGGCCGAAAGCGACCCTTCTTTGGAAGACAAGGCGCGGCATTGGTTCTGGAAGCTGGAAAACGGGGACGAGGAAGCGTATAAATTGTGGCGCCATTTTGTGTCCTTCAGCATGGAGGAGTTTGACCGCGTGTATGCGCGTCTTGGCGTGCAGTTCGATCATACGCTTGGCGAAAGCTTCTACAATGACAAGATGGCTGCCGTCGTATCGAGGCTGCAGGAGCTGCGGCTGCTCGAAGAGAGCGACGGCGCGCAGGTTGTCCGCTTGGAAGAGGAGGGGTTGCCGCCTTGCCTCATTCTGAAATCGGACGGCACGACGATTTACCCTACGCGCGACTTGGCGACGGCGCTCTACCGAAAGAACGAGATGGGCGGGGATCTGTTGCTCTATGTGGTCGGCGCGGAGCAGAAGCTGCATTTTCAGCAGGTGTTTGCCGTCCTGAAGCGTATGGGCGAGGAAGTCGCGGACGAATGTCTCCATCTTCCCTTCGGACTGATGAAATTCGGCGGGCGCAAAATGTCGACGCGCAAGGGCCAGGTCATCTTCCTCGACGAAGTGCTGGACGAAGCGGTCTCGAAGGCCGCGGCGATCATCGCCGAGAAAAACCCCGATCTGGCCGATGCGCAGGATACGGCGGAGGCTGTCGGCATCGGCGCGATCGTCTTCGGCGATTTGCTTCATCACCGGATGCTGGAGATCGATTTCTCGCTGGATGATGCGCTTCGCTTCGAAGGGGAGACCGGGCCATACGTGCAGTATACGGCGGCGAGAGCGTTCAAGCTGCTCGATAAGGGCGGGCTGACGCTGGCGGATGCGGAGGCGCGCAGCTTATCCGGCGCTGTCACCGAGAGCGGCGGGTTGGGTCGCCATCTTGCCGGCGCCGCGGCATGGGAATGCCTGAAGCTGCTTGCCGCGTATCCCGAGTCGATTGCAAACGCCCTCCGTCAGAACGAGCCGGCCGTTGTCGCGCGGTTCCTATTGGATGCCGCCAAGCGCTTCAATCGGTTCTATCATCAGGAGCGCATTTTGACCGAGAACCGGGAGGAGACGGAAGCCAGGCTGCTGCTGGCAGCTGCGGTCGCCGGCGTACTCCGCTCGGGGCTTGCGCTGCTGGGGCTGCGGACACCGGAACAGATATGACGAGACATTGAAATTGATGATGCTCCTGTATATAGTGGGGACAGTAGCATATAAGGCGACGGGAGACCGCAGATTATGACAGATAGAGCGATTGTCACGATTTCGCTGCGAAGCGATATCGACGGGGAAGTGGAAGAGAACGTATTTCAGGGCGAGTGGTTCCGCAAAGGCGGAACCGTCTTCATCCTGTATCAAGAAGACGGAGAAGGCGGCGGATCGGTGCGTACGATGATCCGTTGGCGCGACGGCGAGCTGAGCGTGACGCGCCGGGGCGACGTGGAGTCGCAGCAGAAGTTCTCGGCGGGGGCCAGACATACCGGCCATTATGAATCGGAGCACGCGTCCTTTCATCTGGAGACGGATACGAGGCTGCTTATCGTGCAATTCGGCGATCTGGCGAAGGCCGGCCCGAGCGAAGAGCAATTGAGGCCGGAGCTTCCGATGCTGCTTATCTGGCATTACCGGCTGCTCGTGAACGATGAGCCGACCGGCGAGTTTATTATTCGGCTGCAAGCAGAAGAGCTGCTGACATAGTAGAAGGGCAAAGCAATCAAGAGAAGAAAGATTAGACCATCAGGGGGATTGAAGGATTTCTATGAAAACGAATGTTATCGTACAGCTTCATGAGCAGGTGAAAGAAGCGATCGCGGATGCGGTCGTAGCAGCTGGGCTTGCGGCCCGCGAAGAGCTTCCGGTGTTCGTGCTGGAAGTGCCGAAGGAGAAAGCGCATGGCGATCTCGCGACGAATGCGGCGATGCAGCTGACGAAGCTTGCGAAGAAGAACCCGCGCCAAATCGCCGAAGCGATTATCGCGAACCTCGATACGAAGAAAGCGTCCATTCAAAGCGCGGAAATCGCAGGCCCGGGCTTCATTAACTTCCGAATGGACCGCAGCTACTTGTATCCGGTCATCGGCCAGGCGCTGGAGCAGGGCGCTGATTACGGCCGCGTCGATCAAGGCGCAGGCGCCCGCGTACAAGTGGAGTTTGTCAGCGCGAACCCGACGGGCAGCCTGCACTTGGGCCATGCCCGCGGCGCCGCCGTCGGCGATGCGCTGTGCAAGTTGCTTGATTTTGCCGGCTACGGCGTCACGAGAGAGTACTATATCAACGACGCCGGCAACCAAGTGGCGAATCTCGCTCTTTCCATCGAAGCGCGTTACAAGCAAGCGCTCGGCCAGGATGCGGCGATGCCGGAGGACGGCTACCACGGCGAAGATATTATTGGCTTTGCGAAGGAGCTCGCGGCTTCCGAAGGCGACCGCCTGTTGTCGCTGACGGACGAAGAGCGTTTCACGTTCTTCCGCGATTACGGCTTGGAGCGGGAGCTGAACAAGATCAAGCGCGACCTCGGCGATTTCCGCGTTGAATTCGACGTTTGGTACAGCGAGACCTCGCTCTATAAGACGGGCCAAGTCGAGCAGGCGCTTGCGGCACTGCGCGAACGCGGCCAAGTCTATGAAGAAGAGGGCGCAACTTGGCTGAACACGATGGCGTACGGCGATGACAAGAACCGCGTTCTCGTGAAGAATGACGGCTCGTACACTTATTTGACGCCGGACATCGCCTACCACCGCGATAAATACGGACGCGGCTTCGACAAAATGATCAACATCTGGGGCGCCGACCACCACGGCTACATCCCGCGCGTGAAAGCGGCGATGGAGGCGCTCGGCAACGATCCGCAGAAGCTCGTCGTCCTGATCGCGCAGATGGTGTCCCTGTTCCAGAACGGCGAGAAGGTCAAGATGTCCAAACGGACCGGCAAAGCCGTGACGATGGAGGACCTTATGGAGGAAGTCGGCATCGACGCGATCCGCTATTTCTTCACGATGCGCAGCATGGACTCCCATCTTGATTTCGACATGGACCTGGCGATTTCGACATCGAACGAAAACCCGGTCTTCTACGTCCAATACGCGCATGCCCGGATCTGCAGCATTTTCCGCCAGGCGGAGGAGCAAGGCATCGCCATCCTGCCGCTTGCGGAGGTGGATCTCAGCCAGCTGTCGACCGAGCATGAATTCGACCTGCTTCGCAAAATCGGCGAGCTGCCGCAGGAAATCGCCGAAGCAGCCGCTCAATATGCGCCGCATCGCCTGATCCGTTATGTCTACGAACTGGCGGCGCTGTTCCATAGCTACTATCGTGCCGACCGCGTCATCACCGAAAACGCGGCTCAAACGCAGGCGCGTTTCGCGCTTCTCGGCGCCGCTCGGACCGCGATCGCGAACGTACTGAGTCTCGTCGGCGTTTCCGCGCCGGAGCGCATGTAGTTCGTCTCCGCGCCGCACAACACAATAAATAGGCCGGGGACTTTACCTTTCCCCGGCCTGAAGCATTCGCATTACATCGAGCTCTCCGGTTGTCCGGGGAGCTTTCGTGCCTCTAAGCGGCAGCATGGAGCGCTTGACGACGGCCTTGATATCGCTTGGCGACAACCCCGGCCGCATGGCTAGCAGCAGCGCGATGGCACCGCTCACATGCGAAGTGGCCATCGACGTGCCGCTCATCTCGTTATATTTGCCGCGCAGCCACGCGGAAATGATCTTGTCGCCCGGCGCATACACGTCGATATACATGCCGCGGTTGCTGAACGGCGCAATGCGCCGCAGCCGGTTTGTCGCTCCGACCGCGATCGTTTGCGGATAACGGGCCGGATAGTCGATCGACTTCCGCTTGCCGTCGTTACCCGAGGAAGCAACGATGATGACGCCGGCGTTGTACGCGTTCGTTACGGCCGTCAGCAGTGACTTGCTTCGCGTTTTCATGCCGAAGCTCATATTGACGATATCCATATGGTTGCGCACGCACCAGTCGATGCCGAGTACAATATCGGAGACGAAGGCGCTGCCGTTATGATCAAACGCCTTGACCGGATAAACGGTCGAACGCGGAGCGACGCCGATCATGCCGTGTACCTGATTGGCGGCGGCGATGGTGCCGGCGATGTGGGTGCCGTGGCCGTTGTCGTCATGCGGGAGCGTCCCGCGGTTCAGCAAGTTGATGCCGCGTCCGAGCGACTGCTTCAAATCGGGATGGCTGAAATCAACGCCCGTATCGATCACGCCTATTTTGATGCGGTGGCCCGTCGTCATGCTCCATGCTATCGGCGCTTTGATCTCCTGCACGCCCCAAGGGATGCCCTTCTCGCGGGTCACCGGTTTATATGTCGATGTTGAATGATGCACCGAAATTAATGGATCGTTTTCGATCCAAATGCCATCATGGGCATGGGTACGCAGCAACTCGCCGGGAACGCGCAGCGAAAACCCTTGAATGAACGGCAAGTGACGAATCGCGTCGGATGCCTCCGTCAGCGATTTGTCGATCATTGACCACTCATGAAGGAAGCGCTCATAGTCGCTTTTCTGCCGGAAACGGACAATTCGCCGCTTGGCGGCGGACGCAGTGTGAGTTAAAGCGCTATACAAAAGGCGGAGAATTGCGGATTTGTCCAAGTTGCTTCCCCCCATGGCGAATCATGCTGCAGTATTGTATGAACGAGAGCAACAAGCTGTATGAGCAACTTGCCTTTTTTCGCATAATTAGGCTGCAAACCGTGTCATTCGCCGTACGGGCACATAGTATAAACCAAGAGTCACTAGCGGCTCTTAATACCGGATATGGCGGCAGCGCCTTAGCCGGAAGGATACAGTCAAAGCGAGGGAGCATCCTTCGCTTTTTCTTTTTGCCGCTCGTAATAGGGGACAGCTTGCTTTTTCCAGAGAAATAGGTTTTACTATAGGTTGATAATGGATTGCTTACGCACGAAACGATTTATCTGCTTAGGATTGCGAGATCGTTTTTGCGGGGTACAAGCAGTTTGATACGAGAGGAAGTGTCCGAGATGAGCAGCGAGATCGTCTTGAAAATCGATCCTGAGATCGTAAAGGAAATGCCAATGGTCGACTTGGCATTTGAATTGCTGAAGGCGGCCAACACGCCGTTCTATTACCGCGATTTAATGATGGAAATTGCAAAAATTCGGGGCCTGTCCCAAGAACAAATCAACGATGTAATTGCGCAAGTATATACAGAAATCAACATCGACGGACGTTTCGCGTGCGTCGGCAGCAATATGTGGGGGTTGAAGCGCTGGTATCCGGTCGAGCGCAACGAGGATCCGGTCGGCAACGCGAAGCGTTCCCGCATCATCAACGACGAAGAAGACGACGACGATCTGTATCCGGACGAAGAAGAGGATACCTTCGCAGCGGACGAGGATGATTTCGATTCCTATGACGAGGATCAGGAGCTCTTCGACGAGGCGGAGGAAGAGGCTGAGGTCGACGAGGAAGTCCTGATCGACGACGAGGAGATGGAAGAAGAAGCCATCGAAGAAGTAGACAGCGAAGACGAAGCGGCAGACGAAGACGATGCCGAAGAGGACTTCGAAGACGAGGATGACGACGACAAATAATCCACTTTTTGCAGAGCCCCGCGTCACTTGACACGGGGCATCTGCGCGGAGTACACTATTTGATGGGCTTCAAGTTCGGACATGCAAGTCATAAGCGAAAATCAGAAAGTGCCCCGTGTATGCGGGTGTCACTTTTTTCTTTTTTATCGACCATTTTTCTTCGGAAATTGGAGAACCTATACTTAACATACAGGCGTGGAGGGTATCATCAGTGACTAAGTACATTTTTGTAACAGGCGGTGTCGTATCATCGCTGGGCAAAGGGATCACGGCAGCATCGCTCGGCCGATTGCTCAAGAACCGCGGTCTGAAAGTAACGATCCAGAAATTCGACCCGTACATCAACGTGGATCCGGGAACGATGAGTCCTTACCAGCACGGCGAAGTGTTCGTAACGGACGACGGCGCCGAAACGGACCTCGATTTGGGCCACTACGAGCGCTTCATCGACATCAACCTGTCGAAGAACAGCAACGTAACGACCGGTAAAATCTACTCCACCGTCATCTCCAAGGAACGCCGCGGCGAATACTTGGGCGGCACGGTTCAAGTCATTCCGCATATCACAAACGAGATCAAAGAACGCGTATTTCGCGCGGGCAAAGAGACCGGCGCAGACGTTGTCATCACCGAGATCGGCGGAACCGTCGGCGATATTGAGAGCCTTCCATTTCTCGAAGCGATCCGCCAGATTAAGAGCGACATCGGCCGCGACAACGTGATGTACATCCACGTTACGCTGATTCCTTACATTAAAGCGGCGGGCGAAGTGAAAACAAAGCCGACGCAGCACAGCGTGAAAGAACTGAGAAGCATCGGCATCCAGCCGAACGTAATCGTTTGCCGTACGGAGCATGAGCTGGCAGACGACATGAAACGCAAAATCGCGCTGTTTTGCGATATCGACGCCAACGCAGTCGTGGAATGCCGCGACGCTTCGACTCTTTACGAAGTGCCGCTCAACCTGCGCGATGAAGGTTTGGACGAGATTGTCGTAAACCACCTGAAGCTGACGACTACGCCTCCGGACATGACCGAGTGGGAAGCGCTCGTTCGCCGCGTGCAGCAGCTAAGCCGTACGACCGAGATTGCGATCGTAGGTAAATACGTTGCCCTGCATGACGCGTACCTCAGTATCGTAGAATCGCTCAGCCATGCCGGCTTCGATGCCGATGCGGACGTGAAGGTGCGTTGGGTGAACGCCGAAGAGCTGACCGAACAGAACGTGGCCGACAAACTGCAAGGCGTACACGGCATCTTGGTCCCCGGCGGCTTCGGCGATCGCGGGATCGAAGGCAAAATCACGGCAATCCGTTATGCGCGGGAAAATGCGATCCCGTTCTTCGGCATCTGCCTTGGCATGCAGGTCGCTGTCATCGAGTATGCGCGCCATGTGACGGGCTTGAAGGATGCGAACAGCTCCGAGATCAATCCGCTTACGCCGTATCCGGTTATCGATTTGCTTCCTGAGCAGAAGGACATCGAGGATATGGGCGGCACGATGCGCCTCGGCCTGTATCCGTGCAAGCTGACGCCGGGCTCCCTTGCAGCGCGCGAGTATAACGACGAGCTGGTATACGAGCGTCACCGCCACCGGTACGAATTCAACAACGAGTACCGCGAAACGATCGAATCCGCAGGTCTGCACATTACCGGCACATCGCCTGACGGACGTCTTGTCGAAATGGTAGAATGTCCGGACCACCCGTGGTTCCTGGCGGTCCAATTCCATCCGGAGTTTACGTCCCGTCCAAACCGCCCGCAGCCGTTGTTCCGCGGTTTTGTCAGAGCGGCGCTGGAGCTGGCCGAGAAGTAGTCAACATAAATATTTTCCAAGAGAAGCAGGAATTTGGATGGTACGGCGCGAAATCATTAACGAATATGGAATACTAATCCAAATCGTGACGATGATTGTCGTACATTCTTAGGAGGGTTTCAAGTTGGAAAACAAGAAAGTCTTGATTGTCGATGATCAGAATGGCATTCGAATTTTGTTAATGGAAGTGTTCAGCAGCGAAGGGTATACCACCTTTCAAGCGCCCAATGGCAAGCTGGCTCTTGAAATCGTGAGAAACGAAGCTCCGGATTTGGTTTTGCTCGATATGAAAATTCCGGGTATGGACGGACTGGAAATATTGAAGCATGTCAAAGCCATTAACAAGGAGATCAAAGTCATCATGATGACGGCTTATGGCGAGCTTGACATGATTAAGGAAGCGACCGATCACGGCGCGCTTATGCACTTTACGAAGCCGTTCGACATTGATGAGATGCGGATGGCGGTCAATCTTCAGCTGCGCAGCGACGAGCAGTCAGGCGGCTGGTATGCAGTAGGATCCTAGGAAAACGGATCCTGCTGCTTTTTTTTATCTTATAGAGTCGAAAAGCGGCATGTCGACTTCCAAGACTTGTACCAAACGACCCTTGATTGTGTTATAATCATTTGGTGCGATATTTGCAGCGTGATTGTGCCGGGACAATTGTCAGAATTTCATGGCGATTGCCTGCTTTCACGCTGAGGCGGTTTTGCGAAGCAAACGCATATCAAAGACAAAATTATGAAGCCCGACGCTTCATAAAACATTAGGAGGAGTAGAGAACCATGCCACTCGTTTCGATGAATGAATTCCTGCCAAAGGCAAAAGCAAACAAATTCGCGGTCGGCCAGTTCAACATGAACAACCTGGAGTTCGCGCAAGCGATCACAGAAGCCGCAATGGAAGAGAAATCGCCATTTATTTTCGGTGTATCCGAAGGCGCTTTGAAGTACATGGGTATGGAGTACACTGTTGCCATTGCTGAAGCGGCAGCGAAGAAATCCGGTTTGCCAATCGCGCTTCACCTGGACCACGGCAGCAGCTTTGAAGTTGCGATGAAATGTATCCGTGCAGGGTTCTCTTCCGTTATGTTTGACGGGTCCCACTACGGACTCGAAGAAAATATTGCATTGACTAAAGAAGTCGTTAAAGCGGCGCGCGCTATGGGCGTTTCCGTTGAGGGCGAGCTTGGCACAATCGGCGGCGTTGAGGACGACATCAGCGTTGACGAAGAGCACGCATCCCTGGCGAAGCCGGAAGAAGCGATCCGTTTCTACGAAGAAACAGGCGTTGACTGCTTGGCGATTGCCGTAGGTACGGCTCACGGCATGTACAAAGGCGAACCGAAGATTCACTATGATATCATTCAAAAGGTAACGGACGCGATTCCGGTGCCGGTTGTATTGCACGGCGGATCCGGCGTACCTGACGAAGCAATTCGTCTGTCCATCGCGGCAGGCGTAGGCAAAATCAACGTAAACACGGAAAACCAAGTGGCATGCACGAACGCAATTCGCGAAGTGCTTGCAGCTAACGGTTCGGTTTACGACCCGCGCAAATACTTGACGCCTGCACGTAATGCAATGAAAGCAGTCGTTCAAGAGAAGATCCGCTTGTTCGGCAGCAGCAACCAGGCGTAACAGACGAAAGCTATAGAATCGAACAGCCGCGCATGCGCGCGAAATGAGAAGCAGGCGCTTCCCTCCGTTTGGCCCCAGGCTTACCGGAAGGAGCGCTTGCTTTGTGGCATATAAGGAGCTTGCTCCGGGGGGCGGCACGCGGCTGTTTCGTTTTCTTGCTCTCTTCCGGATGGGAGGATAATTAGACGGATGGAAAAACTAATGATCCGCGGCGGACGTCCGCTGCGCGGCACCGTGCAAATCAGCGGCGCCAAGAACAGTGCGGTAGCATTGTTGCCTGCGGCCATATTGGCCGAATCGACGGTAACCCTTGATAACTTGCCTCACCTCAGCGATGTAGCGGTCTACAGCGAAATATTGGAAGAACTCGGCGCAAGCGTGCAGTGGAGCGGCGATTCCATCGTCATCGATCCTTCAAGCATGAAGTCGATTCCGATGCCTAATGGCAAAGTGAAGCTGCTTCGTGCATCGTATTATTTGATGGGCGCGCTGCTTGGCCGGTTCGGCGAAGCAACGATCGGTTTGCCGGGCGGCTGCAATTTCGAGCCTCGTCCGATTGATCAGCATATCAAAGGCTTTGAAGCGCTTGGCGCACAGGTAACCAATGACCATGGCTCCGTTCGAATCGTAGCGAAGGAGCTGCGCGGCGCGAAGATCTACCTCGACGTCGTCAGCGTCGGGGCAACCATCAATATTATGCTTGCGGCCTCCCGGGCCAAAGGCTCCACCATTATCGAAAATGCGGCAAAAGAGCCTGAAATCATAGATGTAGCGACCCTTCTGAGCGCTATGGGCGCCAAAATCAAAGGAGCCGGAACGGAAACGATCCGGATTGAAGGCGTCGAGCGGCTTCACGGCTGCAGGCATTCGATTATTCCGGACCGGATTCAAGCCGGCACTTACATGATTGCCGCGGCGGCAACGCGCGGCGACGTATTGATCGACAATGTTATTCCTAAACATATGGAAGCGGTAACGGCAAAGCTGCAGGAGATGGGCGTGCATGTGTACGAAATGGACGAAGCCATCCGCATTGTCGGGCAGCCGGCCTATGAAGCGATTGATGTGAAAGCGCTTGTGTACCCCGGTTTTGCCACGGATTTGCAATCCCCCATGACCAGCCTGCTGACGCAGACGAAAGGCGTCAGCATCTTGAGCGATTATGTCTACAGCAACCGATTCAAACATGTTCCGGAGTTGACGCGCATGGGAGCGAACATTCGGGTGGAAGGCCGATCGGCTATCGTGGAAGGCGGCCTGCTGAATGCCGCGAAGGTGCGTGCGGCCGATTTGCGCGCAGGCGCAGCTCTCGTGGTTGCGGCACTGACGGTTGACGGCGGCGTTACGGAAATCACCGGCGTGGAATACATTGACCGGGGCTATGACAATTTAGTAGAGAATCTGCGGATGCTAGGCGCGGACGTTTGGCGCGAGTAGCCCGGTTCCCATCATTTCCGAATCGGCCTTGTTATAGGAAGGGCCGATTCCGGCAATGATGGAATAGGCTTGGAATAATTATAGAATTGAACCTTGATAAAAAGTGGTGATACTATGTCCGAACTTCAAATCGCCGATCTTGAAGCGATGAAGCTTACGGAGCTTTACAAGCTGGCCAAACAGCACCAGATTCAGGGCTATGGCCAACTGAAGAAGAGAGAATTGATTTTTGCCATCCTGCGCGCGCAAGCCGAGCAGAGCGGACTCATGTTTATGCAGGGCGTACTCGAAATTTTACCGGAAGGCTTCGGATTTTTGCGGCCGATCAACTACTTGCCGAGTCCAGAGGACATCTACATATCCGCTTCTCAAATCCGCAAATTCGACCTCCGCACAGGCGACTTGGTTTCCGGCAAATGCCGCGCTCCTAAAGAAAACGAACGCTTTTTTGGATTACTGCAAGTAAATGCCGTTAATGGAGAAAGCCCCGAACATGCTGCTGAACGCCTTCATTTTCCAGCCCTTACTCCTCTCTATCCCGAAAAGAAGCTAGTGCTCGAAACTGCCCAGCCGAAATTATCGACGAGAATTATGGATTTGCTGGCGCCGGTTGGCCTTGGCCAGCGCGGATTGATCGTTGCGCCGCCAAAGGCCGGCAAAACGCTCCTGCTAAAGGAAATTGCCAACAGCATTTCCACGAACAATCCTGAAATCGAACTGTTTGTGCTGCTGATCGACGAGCGTCCGGAGGAAGTAACGGATATGTCCCGTTCGGTCAGAGGCGAGGTAGTAGCGTCGACCTTTGACGAGCTGCCGGAAAATCACGTGAAAGTAGCGGAATTGGTGCTGGAGCGTGCGCTGCGGCTTGTTGAGCACAAGAAGGACGTCGTTATTCTGCTGGACAGCATTACGCGTCTTGCCCGTGCTTACAACCTGGTCGTGCCGACATCCGGCCGTACGCTGAGCGGCGGTATCGATCCGGCGGCGTTCCATCGCCCGAAACGGTTTTTCGGCTCGGCGAGAAACGTGGAGGAAGGCGGAAGCTTGACCATCTTGGCAACCGCGCTGGTGGAGACGGGCTCGCGTATGGATGATATTATTTATGAAGAATTTAAAGGTACGGGCAATATGGAGCTGCATCTGGACAGGAAGCTTGCGGAACGCCGTATTTTCCCGGCGCTCGACATTCGCAGATCCGGCACCCGCCGAGAAGAAATGCTGATGTCCAAGGAGCAGCTGGATAAAGTGTGGGCAATCCGCAAGAGCATGAACGATTCCATGGAATTTGTGGATGGCTTCCTGAAGAAGCTCGCCGACACGAAGACCAACGAAGAGTTCCTGGCTTCGCTTGATACTTCGGCCGTAACGTCGTCGGCACCAAGAAACAGACCTGGCACAAGCTCTAGTACAGGAAGCGGCAGACCGAGTCAAGGCACTGCGGGAAGCGGCGCAAGCACGAGCGCTTCGAGAAGGCCGTCAAGCCGCACGACGCCTGTAACATAGGAACGCTCTAGGAGGTACACCATGAATCTCGTTTACGCAGACGAACACGGCAATTTATTCGATCATCCCGATTGGACCGGGCTTGGCCGCAGCGGCGATATGATCGTCGAACTGATGGAAGACGAGTTGATTCCGCTGCCGGAAGGCGCGACGATCGTCGGCTTGCCGCATACGCGGCCGATCGGCATCCACAACGCGTCCGGCGAGATGCGTCCTCTGCCGGGCAATGTGCAGGCTGTTGGCGCGCTGCTGCCTCAGGGTTATACCCGTCTGTGCATTCCGGGTTATATGAAGACGGATAAGATGCAGAAACTGCCGCTCTTCGGCTATTCCGCAGTCGTCTGGAAGGACGATCGCTTTTACGTGACCGCCCAGAAATGCGACGATCCAGAGCGCTGGAATCCGCTCAATTGCGACATCAAGGAATTGAATGTCGGTGTAGAGCGGCTGCTAGCCAAGTACCCGGAGAACCGGCTTTATAAGCATTTGTCTAATTGCGCGCTCGGCTACGAATGCTTGACTGCATCCAATACATTTCTTCAGCGCTGGGAAGGCGCCGTACCGGTATCCTTCTCCTGCAACGCGGGTTGTTATGGCTGTATTTCGGAGCAGCCGGACGATAGCGGCTTTCTTGCGCCGCAAACCCGCATGAACTTTAAGCCGACGGTCCAAGAAGTCGTCGACGTCATGATGGAGCATTTGATTACGCCGGAATCCATTATCAGTTTCGGGCAAGGCTGCGAAGGGGAGCCGTCGACGCAAGCCAAAATCATCGTCGAATCTATGCTCGAAGTGCGCAAGCGCACATCGATGGGCTACATCAACATCAATACCAATGCGGGACTAACGGATCATATCCGCGCCATCGTCGATGCAGGTTTGAATCTGATGCGCGTGAGCACGATCAGCGCGCTTGACGATCATTACAATGCCTATTACAAGCCGCGCGGCTACAGCTTGGCCAATGTCGAGAAGTCGCTCCGCTATGCTTCCGATAAAGGCGTGTATACGTCCATCAACTATCTCATTTTCCCTGGCGTGACGGACCGAGAAGAGGAAATCGAAGCGATGCTCGGTTTTGTCAAACGTACGGGCCTGAAGCTGATCCAAATGCGGAATTTGAATATCGATCCCGAGAGCTATCTGGAGCTCATTCCGAAGCCGCAGGGCGAAATTTACGGGATGAAGCAGATGCTCGAAATATTCGCGGACGAGCTGCCGGATGTCGTCATCGGTTCCTACACGCATGTGCCTCCGGCACCTTTGAAGCAGCCGCTCTAGAACCGGGCTGGTAAGTTTTTGAGCCTGGACAAAAGCATTGCTTTCCCGAGGATCTGCATGCTATACTCTCAATATGTGTGTATTAAACTCTGGGTCCGCCTGTTGATCCAGGGCAGAAAGAGGTGAACGAGATGAAACAAGGTATTCATCCGACATACCACGTCACGACGGTAACTTGCGCTTGCGGCAACAGCTTCGAGTCCGGTTCGATCAAATCGAACCTGCGCGTTGAGATTTGCTCCGCTTGCCACCCGCACTTCACGGGTAAGCAGAAGTTCCTGGATGCCGGCGGTCGCGTCGACAAATTCAAAAAGAAATACGGTATCTAAGCCATGCTGGCCGGGATTTCCGGAAATTAGCAGAATACAAGAACCTCCCTCAGCCATCCTATTGGTTAAAGGGAGGTTTTTTTATGCGAGTTAAGTCTGCTTTGCTCGGTGCCATCGCGCTCATGACCGCCATATCATTGTCCGCATGCGGAGGCAATAAAGACGCCACTAACAACTACAATTCCAATTCATACGGCCATGACGGCTACATGGGGCTATCGAACAGCAATCCCAATCTGCCGAACCGAAACGGCCAATTTTTAAACTATGATGACGACGGTGATTTTGCGCAGCGCCAGCTCGCGAAGGTCAGCGGGGTCGACAAGGCCAACATTACGATTCAAGGACCTGATATGAATGTAAGCATAACGCCCAAGCGGGGCGTGAATAGAGAGCAGCTTAGGGCCAGGGCGCTGAAGGTGCTTCGGGACAACATGCCGCGCTATCATGTGAGCGTCCGAGTGAAATGATATCGTGTGCAGCAACTTCCAGCCAATAGCGGTTGCACTTTAAGGTAGAACAAGCTATACTTATTTTTGCCGTGCTAGACGGGGAGGTAGCGGTGCCCTGTAGCTCGCAATCCGCTGTAGCGAGGTTGAATCCCTATCTTAGGTTATGTCGATGTGGGGCTGGTGTCCATGAACAGTGTTGACGGTCGGGTCCTCCGCAATGGGCGCCTGTGAACGGGTCAGGTCCGGAAGGAAGCAGCCATAAGCAGGTCCGCTCATGTGCCGGAGGGGTGCTTGACCTGAGCTGGGAGTGGAAGTGCCGCTCATGTCGCATCAATCGAGGGTAGGTGCACGGTCCTACTAATGAATCCACCAAACATCCTAATTCGACTCCAATCGAGTCTGATTAGGATGTTTTTTTGCGTTTTGGCAGGATTATCAACTTTTGTGGACGAATGGAATAGGAACGGGTTGGATTTACGAAAAGGGGATAGCGCAGCATGCATGAGATACCTTCAGCTTCTATTGTTCGATTGAGCCTTCAAACGCTCGAGAGCTATTGTGCCCAGTTCGGCGGGACGATGATCGTGGTGGTGGATGAAGACGGACGGATGGTCCACGTGAATACGCAATTTCTAAAGGAAACGGGCCATACGGAATCGGATCTGCTGTATACGGGCATCCATACCGTGACGGACAGCCATCTGTTTAACGGTGAACCGGCGCAATCGATAGAAGCCATAAGGCGGCATCTGCTTCATCCTGGCGAGGAACCCATTGGGATAACAATACTCAAAGCGGACGGCGGCTCCATGCACGTAACGGTTTCACCGATTATTGCGCAAACCGAGCAGGGAATCCGCTGCCTTCTTTTTCTATTCGGGCATGATTGCGAGAAAAGCAGCCTGATCGAGCGTTTCGGGGAAACGATGCTGCAGGATGAACATATCGGGGTTATTTTGCTTCATCCGGAAACGCTGCGCATATTCGATATCAGCCCCCTTGCCTGCCAGCTGCTTGGCGTGGCCAAATCGGCTCTCGTCAACGAGCAGCTGTCTACGTTCTTCGCCAGTGCGGAGAAAGAATATGCGATCATCTGCGAGGCGCTGGCAAGCGGAGAGCCGGTGCGGAACTATCCGCTGACGTGGATCCGCGGCGAGAAGCAGAGCGAGATGCTCATGGACGTCGGGCTTTTGCGGAGCATCGGTGAAGTGAAGGATGGCGCTTATATTATTTTCAAGGATGTAACCAATTTGCGTTCGCTTGAGACTCAAGTCCAGCGCAGCGACCGGCTTGCGATGATCGGTCAGATTGCGGCGGGCACTGCGCACGAGATCCGCAATCCGCTTACCGCGATTCGGGGCTTCCTGCAGATGTTCCGTAAATCAATGATAGAGCGGGAGCTGCACAAGGAGAAAGAATACACGGACATCATGCTGGACGAGCTGGACCGGATCAACCAACTGGTTGGCGAGTTTCTCTTGTTAAGCAAACCGAAAGAGGTTTCGACCAGTTGGATTCAAATTGGGTCCGTGCTCCGCGACATTATGCCGGTCATCGCGGGCGAAGCGCTCTTACATAATGTGACCGTAAGCTGGGATGAAACGCTTGAACTGCCGCGCGTGCTCGCAGACGGCGAGATGCTGAAGCAGGTGTTTTTGAACCTGTGCAAGAACGGCATCGAGGCGATGGAAGGCGGCGGATCGCTCACCGTGAGGGGTTCGGTGATTCGCGCGGGCAAGAAGTCGCAGGTGCTGGTCGAGATAGAGGATACGGGTCCGGGCATACCGGCTCATTTCATAGACAAAATCTTTGACCCGTTCGTCACCACCAAGCAGAACGGGACAGGGCTCGGCCTTTCCGTATGCCAGCGGATCATGCATGATTTCGGCGGGAGCGTCGCGGCTGTGCCGAGATCAGGCGGGGCGCTGCTGCAGGTCGTGCTCCCTTGCTGAAACGAAAGCGCGAGGTGCCGTCATTGCGACATAGGGAAGAATCGTGAATGAGAACGGTTTTTTTGATCATACAGCATGTATAGCTTCACTCGGATATATGTCTGTATGATCGAAGCACAAAACTATTTTGCCTATTCTAGGACGGCAAAGTAGTTTTGGCTTGGCTGGCGGCATCGTGTATAATAAAGGGACCGGGCTTGTCTTATGGCCCCGTGAACGTAAGCAGCCGAAAGGAACGGAACGTATGTCACATATCGCCTTATATCGTGCCTGGCGTCCGCAGACGTTCCAGGATATGGTCGGCCAGCAGCATATTATTCAAACCTTGCAGAACGCCATACGCGAACAGCGTGTGTCCCATGCTTATTTGTTCAATGGGCCGCGAGGAACGGGCAAGACAACCGCGGCTAAAGTATTGGCCAAAGCGATCAACTGCGAGCGGGGACCGACGACGGAGCCCTGCAACGTCTGTGATGCTTGCCGGGGAATCACGGCCGGAACGATCATGGATGTCGTTGAGATCGATGCAGCCTCCAACCGCGGTATAGATGAGATTCGGGATATTCGGGACAAGGTTCGGTATGCTCCTTCGGAAGTACGCTTTAAAGTGTACATCATTGACGAGGTGCACATGCTGACGACCGAAGCCTTCAACGCCTTGCTGAAGACGCTTGAAGAGCCGCCTGCCCACGTCATTTTCATTCTGGCAACGACGGAGCCGCACAAGCTGCCTGCGACGATCGTTTCGCGCTGTCAGCGGTTTGATTTCCGGCAAGTTTCGCTGCCGGAGCAGACGGAGCGCCTGCGGCAGATTTGCTCGGAAGAAGGCATCCAAGCGGACGAAGACGCGCTTGCTTACATTGCCAGACTATCGGATGGCGGGATGCGGGATGCAATCAGCTTGCTGGAGCAGGTGTCGGCCTATGGCGGCGAGCGTATTACGCTCAATGATGCCGTCGATGTAACCGGCGGTCTTGCGGCGGAGCAATTCGAGCAGCTGGCCGAAGCGATTCGGGCGCGCGATGCCGCGGCTATCATGCCTTTGGTAGAAGGGCTGATGCAGGCTGGCAAGAGCGCAGATAAGTGTCTTGAAAACTTAATATACTATTTCAGGGATCTGCTTGTATTGAAGCTGGCTCCTCAAGGGCGCGCTTCGACCGAGCGGATCGTTGATCAAGCCAAATACCGTGAAGTGGCGCAATCGTTCAGCGCGGAGCTGCTGTTTCGCATGATCGATGTGCTAAACCAGTATCAGCTTGAAATCAAGCATGCCGCGCTGCCGCAAACGATCTTCGAAATCGCGCTGATGAAAATTTGCACGATGCAAGCCGGCGGCGGTACTGAAGATTCGGCTGCCGTGCCTGCCGCGGAAGAGGCATCGACAAGCGGAGCGCCCGCCGGAGCCGAAGAAGTGCAGCGCCTGCAGCAGCGCATCGATGCGCTGGAACGCAAGATCGAGCAGCTCCTGGCCTCCGGCGTGCGTCCGGAGGCGGGCGCTGTCTCCGCCGGTGAACAGGCCGGAGGCGGGCAGCGCGGCGGTCGCGGCGGCGCGACGAGCTTCGCCGCGCGAAGCGGCTCGGGGGCCGGTGCGAATGCGATCGCCCGCGTGAAGCTCGATCCCTTCCTCGCCGCGGCTGAGAGCCAGGCGACGGGACAGGTGCGCATGCGCTGGAGCGACATTTTGCAGCGCGTGAAGGGGTATAATATTTCGACGCACGCTTGGTTTGTGAACGGCGATCCCGTCGCAGCTGCAGACAATACGATTCTTGTAGCCTTCAAGAATTCCATTCACCGCGAAACGACGGAAAAGCCGGCTAACCGGGATGTTATCGAACGGGCGCTTCATGAGGCGTTCGGCAGGCCGATTCGACTTGCGACAGTCATGCTGAAGGAGTGGCAGACCGCAACCGAGAAAGGGCCTGCGCCGGCAGGCGAGCTCCAGATGCTTCAGCAGGATGAGGCAGGGGCTGCACCGGCAGAGCCGGAGTGGGTGGAAGAAGCCGTCAAGCTGTTCGGCGAAGATCTGGTAGTCATAGAAGACAAATGATTGTTCCGCAATGCATTTAACTATAACTGAGGAGTGACATTTCAAGATGAACAACATGAACCAAATGATGAAGCAAGTGAAAAAGATGCAAGAGCAAATGCTGAAAGCGCAAGAAGAGCTGGGTACGAAGATCATTGAAGGCTCTGCCGGAGGCGGCGTCGTAACGGTGCAAGTTAACGGCCATAAGAATGTTCAAAGCATCGTGATCAAGCCGGAAGCCGTAGATCCGGACGATATCGAAATGCTGCAAGACCTTGTTCTGACCGCAATCAACGATGCTCTGAACAAAGCCGACGAGTTGGCGAACAAAGATATGGGCAAATTCACGGGCGGTATGAAAATCCCGGGTCTATTCTAAAACGAACGTTTCAAAAGTAGAGGAGCTGCGCCTTGTATTATCCCGAACCGATAGCCAAACTTATTGATGCCTTCAGCCGATTGCCGGGTATCGGTCCGAAGACGGCGGCCAGGCTGGCTTTTCATATTTTGAAAATGAAAGAGGACGACGTCATCGATTTCGCGAAGGCGCTCGTCAGCGTGAAGCGGAATTTGCATTACTGCTCCGTATGCTGCAACATTACGGATACCGATCCATGCCGGATCTGTTCGGATCAGAGCAGGGATAACTCCGTTATTTGCGTCGTACAGGAATCCCGGGACTTGGTGGCGATGGAGCGCACGAAGGAATATCAAGGTCAGTATCATGTCCTTCAAGGGGCAATTTCGCCTATGGAGGGCATCGGGCCTGATGAGATCCGCATCGCCGAGCTGCTCAGACGGCTGAGCGACGAGCGCGTTCAAGAGATGATTCTCGCCACGAATCCCAACATTGAAGGGGAAGCGACTGCCATGTACTTATCCCGGCTGGTCAAGCCCTTTGGCATCAAAGTAACCCGAATCGCGCACGGCCTCCCTGTTGGGGGAGACTTGGAGTATGCTGACGAAGTCACATTATCCAAGGCCCTTGAGGGTCGAAGAGAATTGGGTTAATCCCTGCATCAGACAAACCCTGCGAGCATTCGTGCTCGCAGGGCTTTTTTGTTTGCGGGCGTGCTGGCGGCAGGGGAAGCTTGTTCTAATTCCGCGTCTCACTCATACATTCAACTATAAGACCAGGGGAATGAGAGGAGCGATCGAGATGTGGATGAAATGGCTGCGATCTAAAAAACAGGCTGCCACGCTGAAGCAGCGCATGACGGAGCAGGAAGAACAACTGGAGCTGTACGCGGAGATTCATTTGGCTAAGCAGGAATGGGACAACGCATACCGCTATTTCGATTATGCGCTCGGGAAAGACCAAATCGACTATGCGATCTTCGCGATCGGAGCCGCGGAGAAGCGGTATGAAATGCTGATCCGTAAAGCCAAGCGTTTGCCAGTGGAATGGACAAGTGTGAAAGGCGGTGTAAGTGTATGAAAACGATATGGATGGTTAGCCTAGTCGTGTCATCGCTGCTTCTGGTGGGAGTCATCCTGCGGAATCGGCTGTCTCTGCAATGGGTGCGGCGATTTGCGCTGCATTTAATCGCAGCGGCGTTAACCTTATACATGCTTAATTATTCAGGTCTTATAACGGGTATGGAGGTGCCGATAAATCCGGCGACGATCGGCACGGCGGTGCTGCTTGGCGTACCGGGCATAGCCTTGATCGTAGGGCTGCAGATGACGCTATTTTAGGTGGAAAACATTGAAAGCCATGAATTGTCGAGGAACACTTGACCATATCGATGCGAATGTGTTAAATTAATTTTCGCGTCACACGAAGGAAAATGAGTTGCAAAAACAAATTAAAAAAAGTGCTTGCAATTAAATGACCGAGTGTGATATATTAATCAAGTCGCCGCTGAGACATGGGCGAACGAAACGAATGAATTTGTTCCTTGAAAACTGAACAATGAGCGACCTGTCAAAAGGTTTTAAAAACGGTGAAACGATGTTAGTCACTTATGTGACGAAGCGAGTTTCAACGAGAGCTAGTTTTTGAATGAGCTAACAAGCGAATTCATAAATGATCTTCGGATCACTTTTATGGAGAGTT
>NZ_QLUW01000008.1 GCF_003268025.1 Paenibacillus montanisoli
GGTTGCCTACGTGTTACTCACCCGTCCGCCGCTAACCTTCCCCGAAGGGAAGATCCGCTCGACTTGCATGTATTAGGCACGCCGCCAGCGTTCGTCCTGAGCCAGGATCAAACTCTCCATAAAAGTGGTCCGAAGACCATTTATGAATTCGCTTGTTAGCTCATTCAAAAACTAGCTTGTTTTAAAACCTTTTGACAGGTCGCTCATTGTTCAGTTTTCAAGGAACAAATTCATTCGTTTCTCACTCGTTCGCCCGTGTCTCAGCGGCTACTTGATTAATATATCATAGCCCACAACAACATTGCAACCCTTTTTTAAAACTTTTTTATTTTCTTTTGTAAAAACAGCGTTGAAGTGCTCTTTAGACAACAAAAAAACCGCCAAGAATCAACTCCTTGGCGGTTCACTACTCGCTTATTATTCTCCTGCGCGTTCGCGCATCAGCGGGAACAACAGTACATCTCTGATGGACGGCGCATCGGTCAGCAGCATAACAAGACGGTCGATCCCTATGCCGAGACCGCCTGTAGGCGGCATACCGTATTCGAGCGCACGGATAAAGTCCTCATCCATCTCGTGCGCCTCGTCGTTGCCTTGCTCCTTCTCAAGCAGCTGCGCTTCGAAACGCTGGCGCTGGTCGATCGGATCGTTCAGCTCCGTGAAAGCATTGGCGTGCTCACGGGCTACGATGAACAGCTCGAAACGATCCGTAAAGCGCGGATCGATGTCGCTCTTCTTCGCAAGTGGCGAAATAGCCACCGGATGTCCGGTCACGAACGTCGGCTGTATCAGCGTATGCTCGACAAACTCCTCGAAGAACGCGTTCAGAATATGGCCGAACGTCATATGCGGCTCAACCTTGACGTTGTGAGCCTTGGCGTGAGCATGCGCTTCGTCGTCCGTCATCTGCTGGCTGAAATCGACACCGGTCGCTTCCTTAACCAAATCCACCATAGACACACGGCGCCATGGCGGCGAGAGGTCAACCTCTGTGCCTTGATAAGTGATCTTGGTCGTACCGAGCACTTCTTGCGCAATATGTGCAATAAGCGACTCCGTAAGAGCCATAATATCTTTATAATCGGCGTATGCCTCATAAAGCTCGATCATTGTAAATTCAGGGTTGTGGCGCGTCGAAATTCCTTCGTTCCGATAAACGCGGCCAATCTCATATACTTTCTCCATCCCGCCGACAATTAGGCGCTTCAAGTGAAGCTCAATGGCAATACGCATGTAAAGCTGCATATCAAGCGCATTGTGATGGGTAATAAACGGCCGTGCGGCAGCACCGCCCGCAATGGCATGCAGCGTCGGCGTCTCCACTTCCAAATAGCCGAGGCTATCAAGATAGCGGCGCATCGATTGAATAATGCGCGAACGCGCAATAAACGTCTGCTGCACCTCCGGATTCACGATCAAATCGACGTAACGCTGGCGGTAGCGAAGCTCTACGTCCTTCAAGCCGTGATATTTCTCAGGCAGCGGAAGAAGCGATTTCGAAAGAACCGCGATTTCATTGGCCTTAATCGACGTTTCGCCTGTGTTGGTTTTAAACACGGTGCCTCGGACGCCGATAATATCGCCGATATCCAGCAGCTCGAACGCTTGGTACTGAGCTTCGTCAACGGTATCCTTGCGCGCGTAAATTTGAATTTTGCCGCTTAGATCTTGAATGTGCGCAAAGCCCGCTTTGCCCATTCCGCGCTTTTGCATAATCCTGCCTGCGACAGTGACCTCAACCGCTTGCGCTTCCAGGTCCTCCTTGCTTGCAGCTTCATACGCGTCAACGATGTTCTTGGCATGATGAGTCCGTTCAAATTTGCCGCCGAAAGGGTCAATGCCCAGTCCCCGCAGCTCGTCCAGCTTGTCTCTGCGAATTTGCAGAAGCTCGCTTAATTCTTGCTCTTGTGTCCCTTGCTCCACCGTAATTCATCTCCTTATTAATCCAGCACGCAAACGCCTATGCGGCGCCGGCATCAGCCCGAAAGCTATTTCTGCTCCACAATGAGGAAAAAAGCTTCCACAAGGAAGCTTTCTCAAAAGGCATGCCTGGTTATTTTTTAATATCAACGATTTTATATTGAATGATGCCGGCTGGTACGCTTACTTCAACGATCGTGCCTTTCATTTTGCCCAAAATAGCTTTGCCAACCGGACTTTCATTTGAAATTTTGTTCTTGAGCGGATCGGACTCGGCCGTACCGACAATCGTATACTCCATCGTGTCGCCGAACTCCAAATCTTCCACCGTTACGATGGAACCGATGCTTACCGTATCGATATTGATCTCATCGTTATTGATAATGCGGGCGTTGCGGAGCATTTTCTCCAGCGTAATGATGCGGCCTTCGATGAATGCCTGCTCGTTTTTCGCATCTTCATATTCAGAGTTCTCGCTGATATCGCCATAGCCGATAGCCACTTTGATCCGTTCTGCAACTTCACGACGTTTGACGGACTTCAGATTTTCCAGTTCATCTTCCAGCTTCTTGAGCCCATCTTGCGTAAGGATAATTTCTTTATCGCTCATGGTACCAATTCTCCTGTCGTGTGGCATTTTTTCATACCGTGTATGAATCACTGTTACCTAATATATTACGCATCATGCCTATGATGACACCGCGCAGGAATGAGAAATCATCGTCTTAAACCCAGGCGGACGGCTTGTTATTGGAAGATTATATTTCATGTTCCCCTATATGTCAACGAAAGCGGGGCAGCAAATGTAATCGCTTAACTCCGCAAAACGCAAAGGACTCAGGCGATGAGCTCCTTTGCGCTTCGATCAGTGATATACGGCTTCTTCCGGAGAAGTTGCCGGCGTGATGGACGCTGTAGGCGTTTCGCTCAGATTGCCAAGCGATTCGACATACTGTCCTAAAATTTGCACCATGTTGTCACGCGTTGTTTCTTCCATGATAACATCCTTGACGCGAGCCGCTCCCGGGACCCCTTTTAGGTACCATGCCAAGTGCTTACGCATTTCGCGTACGGCGGTAGACTCGCCTTTCAGGTTCACGAGACGGTCCATATGAAGGATGGCCACGTCCATCTTCTCGCGCGGCGTCGGGTCCGGCAGAAGCTCTCCCGTAGACAAATATTGAATCGTCCGGTACAGCATCCACGGGTTGCCAAGCGCGCCGCGGCCGATCATGACGCCGTCGCAGCCTGTATGATCAAGCATGCGCTGAGCATCCTCTGGCGTGAAAACATCTCCGTTCCCAATGACAGGAATGGATACGGATTGCTTAACATCCCTTATAATGTCCCAATTGGCCTTACCTGTATACAATTGCTCCCTTGTACGGCCATGAACGCTGACCGCTTTGCCGCCTGCGCGCTCTACCGCGCGGGCATTCTCAACGGCATAGATATGCTCGCTGTCCCAGCCGATCCGCATTTTAACCGTTACCGGCTTCTCGACGGCGTCGACAACGGCCGACACCATTTCATAGATTTTATTCGGATCGAGCAGCCAGCGGGCACCCGCATCGCATTTTGTTACTTTAGGGACGGGGCAGCCCATGTTGATGTCAATAATATCCGCGTTGGTCTGCTTATCCACGACCTTCGCCGCCTCAACCAGCGATTCGCGGTCACCGCCAAAAATTTGCAAGCTGAGCGGCTTCTCGCGTTCATCCACGTATAGCATTTCAAGCGTCCGCTTATTGCCGTGCAGGATCGCTTTATCGCTGACCATCTCGGCGCAAACCAGGCCGCAGCCGAACTCTTTGGCAATCAGTCGAAAAGCCGGGTTGCACACGCCTGCCATCGGCGCCAGCACGACTTTATTTTTCATCTCGATGTTTCCGATTTTAAGCATGGTAGTCCAAGCTCCCTTCCGATCTGGCACATGTTAACGTTTCATTCATTTCAAATCCGCAGTTAGCTCACTGTAGCTAATGCCTAGCGTTTCCGATATCCGGTCAAGCAGCTTAGGGTCCGGCTTGCGCGTCCCGCGCTCTAACGAGCCGAGCACGGCTACGGATACACCCAGCTTTGCAGCCAGCTCTTGCTGCGTATAGCCTTTCAGCTTTCGGAATGCGCGGACACGCCCGGCCAATTGATCATATTCCATAGCGCGATTCCTTCCCCTCTGTCTTGTAGCGCCCGCTTCGCCCGTTCCTTCACTCGCTTCTGCAGCGCATGTTCATCCGGCAGCACATCGGCGAGAGGAACCAGCACGAAGGCCCGTTCCATCATCCTCGGATGCGGCAGCGTAAGCTCCTCTTCCGTAAGGGTCACGCCATCGTAAAGCAGCATATCCAAATCGATCGTGCGCGGCCCCCAGCGTATATCGCGTTTGCGGCCAAGCTGATTCTCCATGGCAAGCATGGCGCGCAGCAGCTCATGCGGCTCTAGCGACGTGCGCAGCGCGGCAGCCATGTTTAGAAAAGCCGGCTGGTCGGTATAGCCGACCGGGTCGGTTTCATAAAGTGCAGATGCGCGTACTACCGTAATGGCAGGATGGTCATCCAGCAGACGGAGCGCAGCCTTCAGCTGCTGCTCTCGGTCGCCGAGATTGGCTCCAAGCGCGATATACGCCGATTGCCCGGCAGCGCTGCCGTTCCGTTCATTATTGCCTCGCGGGCTGTCGTGTTCCATGGTCATCCCGCTTTCTGCTAATTTCCACCGTCACGCCGTCGAAATGGATCTCAAACGGCGGATGCGGCTTCGTTACGGACACCGTCACTTCATTTACACTAGTATAAGCGTCGAGCACGGCCGATGCAATGTGGCCAGCTAAAGCCTCGATCAGTTTGAACGGAGGTCCCTCGACAATACTCTTGACCCGCGCGTGAATTTCGGCATAGTTGATCGTATGCTCCAAGTCGTCCGTTCGGGCGGCCCGAGATAAATCCATCGCAAGCGTCAAATCCACATAAAACTGCTGGCCAAGCTTGTTCTCTTCCGGAAATACGCCGTGATAACCGAAGAAGCGCATCCCTCTCAGCGTCATTTTATCCATCCTTCATTCCCCCGCTTTCGATAAACGTCTTCATTTAATGACATCAAGCTGCGGATATACGATAGCGTCTGCCATTAACGCCGTCTGTTTATTGGCAAGCACATCATGCACGCGGACGATCTGACAGCCCTGCATGATGCCAAGCGCGGTTGTCGCGGCTGTGCCGAATACGACCTCGGCGGTATCCAGCTGCAGCGTTTCTCGTATGAATTTCTTGCGGGAGGTGCCGAGCAGCACGGGATAGCCCTCGGCTACCAGCCGGTCCAATTGTCCCATAAGCGCAAGATTGTCGGCATATGTCTTGGCAAAGCCGATCCCCGGATCAAGCCAAATGGCCGACTCCGCCACGCCCGCTTCCCGTGCCAATGCGATGCCTTCCTGCAGATCGGCTATCACATCCGGCATCAGATCCGTGTAATCGCGTGCCTGCCGATTATGGCTAATGATGACCGGACTGCGGTGCGCCGCGGCAACCTCCGCCATGCGGGGATCGGCCTTCAGTCCCCATACATCATTGATAATATGGGCGCCTGCTTCCAAGGCTTGGCTCGCCGTCTCGGCTTTATACGTATCGATGGACAGCGGCGTATCCGGTAATGCCTCGCGAATCGCCCGAATGACGGGGATGACGCGCTTCAGCTCCTCCTCAAGCGGAACCGCCGCGCTGCCCGGCCTCGTGGATTCCCCGCCAATATCGATAATGTCCGCCCCTTGCTCAACCAGCTCGCGGGCGTGACGGACTGCGGCTTCGATTTCGTTATACCGTCCGCCGTCTGAGAAGGAGTCCGGCGTCGCGTTCAAAATGCCCATGATCAGCGTTCGACTGCCTAGCGTTAGAGTGACTCCGTCCGTAAAACTATAGGTTCGCTCATAAGGCCAGCCGACTGGGGCCGAGCGTGTAATCGTTGCTTTCATCGTTTCGTATCCTCCCGGTAAGCTGAGAGCAGCTCTCTTGTGATCGGGCCGGACTGTCCGTTCCCGACCCGGCGGCAGCGGCCGGATTCATCCCTAATCGTCGTTACCGGAACCAGCTCCTGAATGGAGTTGGTCACCCATACTTCATCCGCCTCCTGCAAATCCGACCAGGTGTAGAAGCCTTCCTTCACAGCGGTTGCGGCAGGCAGTCCTGCTGCCAGTTCGATGACACGCCCGCGGGTAATACCCGGTAATATCCCTGTTTCAATAGACGGCGTATATAGGACTCCGCCGCATGCGAAGAAGAGATTGCTGACGATGCCTTCGGCCAGCCAGCCTTCCCGTGTCAGCATGAGCCCTTCCGCGCCTGGCGCTGCTCCGCCGGTCGCGGCCAATTCCCGCTTGGCTATTATATTGTTCATATAATGCAGCGATTTCAACCGCACTTCGCCTTCAGGCGTATTGCGGCGCGTACGGAGCTGCACCAGCTCACGGCCTTCCACATAAAGCGATGGGGACGCGGCCGGCAGCGCTTTGACGAGCAGCAGCATGTTCGGCTGCTCATAGTCGCCCGCCGGCAGACCGAGCACGCCTTCGCCTGCGGTAATGGTCAGCCGCACATACGCTTCCGGCAGCTCGTTCACCGCCATCAGCTCGCGCAGCCAGCTTCTGAGTTCCGCGGCATCAAGTCTGCAGCGGATGCCTAGCGATTCGCAGCCTGCCGACAAGCGCGACAAATGCCTCTCTAGCAAGTAAGGCTCGCCCTCATAAGTCCGGAACGTTTCGAACAAGCCCATTCCATACAAAAAACCGTGATCGTAGACCGAGATCACGGCTTCCTCCTGACGCATGATTTTGCCATTCCATCCGATCTTCATCGTACCGCGCCTGCCCGCATGTTCAGGAAATTGCGAAGCAGCTTGTGCCCGTTCTCGGTGATGATCGATTCCGGGTGGAATTGCACGCCTTCGATGAGATACTCCTTGTGGCGAAGCCCCATAATTTCGCCCTCTTCCGTCTGTGCGCTGATTTCCAGGCAGTCGGGAAGCGTTTCTTTCTTCACGATCAGCGAATGGTAGCGAGTCGCCGTGTAAGGCGAAGGGATGCCTTCGAAAACCGAGCGCCCGTCATGGTAGATCTGCGACGTTTTGCCATGCATCAGCTTCTCCGCCCGCACCACTTCGCCGCCGAAGGCTTGTCCGATCGACTGGTGGCCAAGGCAAACGCCGAAAATCGGGATTACCCCTTTAAACCGTTCGATGAGCGCGAGGCTGATTCCCGCTTCGTTCGGGCTGCAAGGTCCCGGCGAGATCAGGATATGATCAGGCGCAAGGGCCGCGATCTCATCCAGACTGATTTCGTCATTGCGTTTGACGACGACCTCTTCGCCGAGCTCTCCTAAGTACTGCACCAAATTGTACGTAAATGAGTCGTAGTTATCGATGACCAATATCATTTGCGCTTCCCCCTTGGTAATTACAGCCGCACACGGTTTGCTTCCGCCCATTGCTCGCTGTACTCGATGGCCTTCCATAAGGCCTTGGCTTTGTTCAATGATTCGCGGTATTCGCGTTCCGGGTCGGAATCGATCACGATCCCCGCTCCGGCTTGAATGTGGACGACTTCATCCTTAACCGACATCGTTCTGATAATAATATTAAATTCCATATCCCCGTTGTAGTCAATCCATCCGAGAGATCCGGTGTATGGGCCCCGCCTGGTCGGCTCCAGCTCCTCGATAATCTCCATCGTGCGGATCTTCGGCGCGCCCGTTATGGTGCCGCCCGGGAAGGTCGCCCCGATGACATCGTAAGCGTCCTTGCCCTCGGCGATCGTGCCTTCCACCTGCGAGACCAGATGCATCACGTGACTGTAATATTCAATGACCATCAGCTCGGACACTTGAACGGTACCGTATGCCGATATGCGTCCGAGATCGTTGCGTTCCAAATCGACGAGCATAATATGCTCCGCCCGCTCCTTCTCATTGCTCCGCAGCTCCTCAGTCATCCGCCGGTCTTCTTCCTCCGTGCGCCCGCGGCGGCGCGTACCCGCAATTGGACGGGTGGCGAGCTTCCCGTCCGCAAGCTCGACCAGCAGCTCCGGCGAAGCCGATACAAGCTGGAAATCGGGGCAATTCAGAAAGCCCATATAAGGCGACGGATTGAACAGCCGCAGCCATTCGTAAAGTTCCTCCGGGTTCGACTGCGTGTTGCGGCTTTGACGCTGGGAGAGATTGACCTGGAACACATCGCCTGCCGCGATATAGCTTCGAATCCGCTCGACCGCAGCCTTGAACGCTTCCTTGGCAAAAGGCGACTCGATGCCTTTTACCGCCTCCACGTCAATGAGAAGCGAACCGTCCTCCATAAAGCGCGTGCGCGCCCGGCGCAGCGCATCCGCAGATACAGCCGCTTCTCCGCCGGCGAAGGCCGACCATTGCGCGGCCATGCCGTCCGCCCGCCCACATGCCGCAGCGTACAAGCGCTCCAGCTGCTCAAGCGATTCTTGCCCGTCGATAGCCGTATGCACCGCGAAATAAAGCTGCTCCTTCTGATGGTCGACGATCCACAGCTCGTCCATCCGCATGAATAAATAATCCGGCAGACCCAAGTCGTCCGCTGCCATCTCCGGCAGCCGCTCTATCGAGCGAATGACATCGTAGCTCCAGAAGCCTGCGCAGCCGCCCGTCCACTTGGGCGCTTCCGGCACCCGGGGAGCTTTGCGCCCGTCCATCCAGCAGCGCACAGCTTCCAGCGGTTCGGCCTCGTACACCGTTACGCGGCCTTCCGCTTGGTCGACCGCCTCCGCTCTCATCCCTTTCCCGCGAATGACCGAAGACGGATGCAGCCCTAGGTACGTATACCGCCCGTCTTTTCCGCTCTCCAGCACGAATGCGTGAGGTGAAGCCGTCTTCCAAGCCGCTTCCCATGAAGCCGGGCGCCCTTCTCCGCTCCCAAGCGGGCGCTTCGCAAGCAAAGGAAGCATGCTATAGCCTTGCTCCCGCCAATTGAGCCAATCTTTAAAGGCTGTACGTTCCATTCGCAGCCCCCTCCACTTCGTTTCCGTTCGAAGAGCTTGCCAAGCGGACCGCCTGCGCTCTTTGTTTGCCTGCTAGTATACCGAACTTGCGAGAAAAAGGAAAGAGAAGCCAGGTGATTTCTATCTGCGCTCCGAATCGAATTCCACGCTAACGGCAGTCTGAAACTTGAGCTGCGGATAGATGGCTTTCCACTCCTTAGCCTTCCAATGCCGATCCTGCGATCTTGCGATTTCTCCGAAGCCGACGGGATCCAAGTCATTTCGCTGAAATCGCCGAACAAGCCTGTCCAGCTCTGCCGCCAATTGCTGCTCCGCTTTCATTTTCAATTGTCCTTTCTCGGCTTCCGAGTGGACATCCATCGGCGAATTCGTGCGTTCCTGCAGCCTCGCATGAACCCGAACGCGTACCTTCATGCTTTTTTCGGAAGGATTCCAATCGTAGGAAGCGTTTGAATGTTCAAACATCATAATCAGCGGCAACCCGTCATTCTCGGATTCGTATAGAACATGGCTGACCGACTCCTCCAGCAAAGCGAACAAGAGAAGGTTCTGAGCTCCTTTTAAAGGCATGACATATCGGTCATCTTTAAATAAGGCCAAGCCCTTCAGTTTGACGCTATTATTCCCGTTTTCCATCCCTACGAGGGGGAGGTAAGGATCCTGCCCTTCTCTCACGTATTGTTTGACAAACGTAAGCAGGTTGGTCCCCGGAATGATACCCAGCCTCTCATGCTTCGATATCGTCGTGCTGATATTGGTGGCGGGGTCCACGTTCTTCGTGCTCATGTCCAGCATCGCTTTGGGGGATGTTTCAGTCAAAGCCAAAGACGTGCTCGCCGGCAAGTTGAATTCGCTTGTAAAAAAGCCCATAAACCGGTACACCGGCTGCCTGGCAAGCTGCTCGTCGATCAGCAGCACCTGGGCTTTCCCAACCACGAGCCTCCCCGATGATTGGAGAGACAGCTCGTTCTGGATCTCGGCCGGCGTTTTTCCCTGCGCGGTAACCGTGTGGTTCTCAAAACCGTCCTTCTTGTAGAACGGAATGCTGATGATTCCAGAAAGTTTCTCTTTGTCGTTCTCATCGGCTTCAACAGCGATCCCATAGATAATGCTTAATTGCTCGAGCGTTTCAGTCTGGCACCCTGTGACCATCAGCAGAATGAACACGACAAGACCCGCTTGAAAGGTGCGGCACCGGCGCGGCATCATGAGCTTTCACCACCAACAGTGGGCACGCGCTGCCCGGACTTCCGCGCTCTAGCGAGAAGCAGCCCGTAGATCGGGATATACACGCACAGCATAACCAGCAGAACGATCGGCTGCCATTTCTGTAACAGCTGATTCAAGCGGAACTCCCATAATCCTGCCGCCACAGCCAGCATCAGCAGCGCCGCCGTCCCGTAATGCATCGCTTCCGGCCATCGCCGAAAAACGGCCTTTCTCAGCATCGTAGCGTTAATCCACAAAACAAACGCCAGCGTGGAAAGAGTCCAAAACAATTGAATGCTAATGCCGACCTCGTCCAACTGCTCAAAGAATTGAAAAGAGATGACTCTATAAAAATCGATGGTCGTGAGATCCACTAGCCTGATCATGTCAAACCCGCATATGCCAAGCATTAACCAGCTCCCAATGATTAGAAACGCGCAGTGCGCGCCGACGGCCGACCAAATGGCCCCACGAACGGATCGCGCTTTGAGGCCGGCAGTATACAATCTGAGAAACACCAGCATCTCGATACCGCTGAATAATGCCGACCCCCTTGCGATTGCCGCCCCGGGCCGCTCAGGAAGTCCGCTCCATAAGGGCAGTATGGACCTCAGCTCGAAACTAGAGGTAACGCCAAGAACAAGAAGCCCCGTTTCAAATATCCGCAAACATAAAACGATAAAAAACAACCCTGCAAGCACCCGCACGCCTCCTTTCCCCGCAACCACCGCGCAAACGAGCATAAGAGGCACCGCAATCCAGTAATATTCCAGGTTCGGCGTCTGGTAACGGTCCAGAATCTGCATCATCTCGTTTAGCATCATTCCTCCCGCTAATATAAGCGATGCCAAAAACAAGATCAGTATGAACACGCCGAAAAAGGTTCCGAAAGCCGCCATATGGCTCGCCGTGAAATCCTTGCCCTCCTCTCTTGTCAACAAGGACGGCATAGGCATGCAAAGCAGGCCGATTACGGCCCCGATAGCCAATAAAACCATATACGCCGATGTACTCGACATATCGATAAGCTGATCCATCATCAAATAGAAATTAATGCAGCCCATCGTCCCCGAAGCGATATAGAAAAGCTGCCAAGCCGTTAACCGCTCTTGTGTCATCTGCCGATTACCCCTTTCCCTTGAAATATCGGGACATCGGATTGAATCCGAATAGCGTGAACGGCCTGTCCAGCGAACGAACGACAAACAACCGGGAGAGCAGAAGGAACCAGAACACGCAGATTCCGGGCAGCCCTAAAACCATGGCCATCAGAAGAGAAGGCAGCTTCAGAAGGAATAACATGTTGCGCAGCTGCACGGTCGCCGAAGCGAGCGTAAGCAAGGAAGACGCGGATACCAGTACGAGCATGACATTGCTGATGACCCCCGCTTCGACGGCTGCCGTGCCGATAATAATCCCCGCTACGACGCCTGCGCTTTGCGAGAGCTTGTTCGGAAGCCGCGCGATGGCTTCAAGCTGAACCATGACCAGCGATTCCATCATGAACGCTTCTACGAACGGAGAGAAGGGTACGTTGTGCCGGGAAATGAGCAGCGTTTGAATGACTTTCAACGGAAACATCTCAAAGTTGTAGGTAGCGACCGCAACGTAGAGCGGAGTAAGCAGCAAAGAAAAAACGAAGCATATCACGCGGGCATACCGGATAGCTCTCACCTGCGGCAGCGGCAAAAAGAGGTCCGATGACGCCACGAATGTATCCTCGAAAGAAGCAGGCCCGATCATCGCTTTCCGCGAGCCCTCCATGAGCAGCGCGACCTTGCCGTTCTCCAGCATGTGGACGGTCTGCAGCGGCAGCTCCGTAAATTCAAAAGGCTCGAAAAACGTATGTTTACCGTTGTAAAGCAGGGTAGCGAAATTTGAAATATCAAGAAGCGCCTTCGGATGATCGATCGATGATTGCTCCACTTGATAGATTAAACGGTCAGCCGTCAAACGGTTATCCGCCATAAAAACTACCGCTGCAGGAAGCTTTCCCGATCCCACGGTTAGCATACGGACATGCAGCTGCTCGGACATCAGGCGTCTGCGGATCAGGTTCAAATTCACATTGAGCGATTCCGTGAATGCATCCTTGGGGCCGGATTCGGAATACTCCTCCTTAGGTTCTTCAACGCTCCGGTAATTGATCGACTTGCATGGAGCATACAGGACGTCCGGATGGGCCACGCCTGCGGTTTCAAGCGTGATGCTGATGTACCCTGTGATCAAGAAGGCATGTTTCTCCCGATGGGTCCTAATCTCAATGTCCGCGATTGGCAGAATCAACTTCATGTCTTCGCTTGAGCGCGGCCTGTATTGCTGTAACATGGGCAAGATCCGTTCGCGCATGATTTGCTGATCGGCCATGGACGAAAGCCATTCGATGCGGTAGGTCCGCTCTTGAAGCTCTAGCAAATAGGTATGCCAGTCATCCGTTTTCGGTTTGACGTTCATGTTTGCGTTCATGTTTGCTTTCTTGTTCTTGTTCGTGTTCGGCATGTAGATCAACTCCTCACTTGCCATCAGAAAAGGATCGTCTTATTTTTTCCTGTGCCGGAACGTTTTATGAGAACAAAAAAAAGACCCCCTGGGAGGGGGATCTTCTTATACGCGCAAGCCTGAGACTTACGATTAGTTTTCGAAGTTGAACAGCGGCGTGGATAAGTAACGCTCGCCGTTGGACGGAACAATCGCCACGACGCGTTTGCCTTTGCCGAGCTCCTTAGCTACCTTCAGCGCTGCGAAGATGGCTGCGCCGGAGGAGATGCCGCAAAGAATGCCTTCTTCTTTCGCTGCGCGGCGAGCGGTTTCGAACGCTTGATCGTTCTCAATCGTGATTACTTCATCATAGATTTCGCGGTTCAAAATTTCAGGGATGAAGTTTGCGCCGATCCCTTGGATCTTGTGGCCGCCTGGGCTGCCGCCGGACAGCAGCGGGGATGCCGCTGGCTCAACAGCCACGACCTTAATGCCCGGGAAGTTCTGCTTCAGCACTTCGCCTGCACCGGAAATCGTACCGCCTGTGCCGATACCCGCAACGAATGCATCCAGTTTGCCGTCAAGCGAGTTGATCGCTTCGACGATTTCCGGACCTGTCGTTTCGCGGTGAATCTTCACGTTCGCTTGGTTCTTGAATTGCTGAGGAATAAAGTACGAAGGATTCTCGGCCTGCAGTTCTTCCGCACGGCGAACCGCTCCGTTCATGCCCTCCGAACCCGGGGTAAGCACAAGCTCAGCACCATATGCGCGAAGCAGATTGCGGCGCTCAATGCTCATCGTTTCCGGCATAACGAGAATCGCTCTATAACCTTTAGCCGCTGCTACCATTGCGAGACCGATACCTGTGTTTCCGCTCGTCGGTTCAACGATCGTGTCACCTGGTTTCAGAATGCCTTGCTGCTCAGCCACTTCAATCATGCTGATTGCAATGCGGTCCTTAACGCTTGCGCCGGGGTTCTGGTACTCCAGTTTTACGTAAACTTCTGCGCTGTCCTCTGGTACCAAACGGTTCAAACGAACAAGTGGTGTATCTCCGATAAGCTCAGTCACGCTTTGTACAATTTTAGCCATGATAAGTGCTCCTCCCTTATTCCGACCAGATTAGTTGGTTTTACTTATATAGTATCAATGGAACCCAGCAGTTGTCAATAGCCAGTTTTGAAACAAAAGGCCTATGGCGACGCCGGATTTGCGGCTTCCGGTAGTACAACGGCATGATATTTCGTCAGCAGCGAATTCTCAACTTCGCGCAGACCGTTCAGTTTGGCGAGCGCCAGTTCCTTCCGAACTTGGTCGCGCAGGCGGTCACCGCTCACCAGCTGCTCCGTCCTCGTCTCGAGCAGCCGAATGATCGCTTCGCCCTGCTCAACGGGAATCGGCCCGGCCACCTCGCCGACCGCCAGCCCGTTCGCAGCCTCCAGCACGGCATCGTCCACAAATGGATCATCGGCCTCGACAAAACCGATATCGCCGCCAGCTTCCGCCGTATTGGCATCCAATGAATAGGTCTTTGCCATTAGATCGAAATCTTCACCGTTCTCCAGCTTCCGCATTAACTCATTCGCGTCTTTCTCCGACGCCAGTACAATCCACGCTAAATGCAGCTGTTTCCGGGGCGCGTACTGCTCTTGATTGTCCGCAATGTAAGCATCAATCTCCGCTTCGGTTACCTCGGTGGTACGAACGGCGATTTTCTCCAGCAGCAGACGATACTTCGAATCCTCCCGAATCCCTTCCGGAGTTAAGCCTAGCTGCTCCTTCATCGATGCAAAATAGTCTTCCTCGTCCTCATAGCCCGCCATCATCGACTCCAACTCTTCGCTGAGCTCGGCTTCCGAGACATTGATGCCTTGTGCTTCTGCTTCCTGCCGAGTCGCCGCTCGTACCATGAGGGTTCGCAGCAGCTGATCGCCGTACTGCTTCCGCAGCTCTTCATTCAGCTGCTTCGCTGTTATCTGCTCTTGACCGACCTTCGCGGCCAGCGGCTCATCATGCGGAGGGTCCGTATCCGACGGCGGGCTGCCTTCTTGATCCTGCGGCGTGGACGAAGGCGCCTGTGGGTCCGCTTTTGGCGGCAGCACGACCCGAAACACGACAACGAGCGCCAAAACAATCATACATACAGCCTGAAGCAGCACAACGCTCTTCAGCACCCGGTCATTCTTCATTATCGCTTAGCCTCCGATTATTGGATCGGTTTCGGCTTCGCCTGATCGAGCAGCATTTCCAGCTGCGGACTGTCAAAAACATATCTCTCGTTGCAGAAATGACACACGACCTCAGCTTGTCCGTCTTCTTCAATTAACTGTTTCAACTCGTGCTCGCCCATGCTTATGAGCGTTCGCTCCACACGCTCTTTAGAGCATTGGCAATGAAAGACGATACTCAGTTCGTCCATAAGCTGAATATCATCGCCTACGACCCGGCGCAACAGGCTTTCCGGCGTTTCGCCTTGCTCGAATAAAGTGGAAATCTGCGGCAGCGACGCTATAGCCTGCTCCAGCCTCGCAATGTCTTCGTCTGAAATGCCTGGCAGCACTTGAATGATGAAGCCGCCGGCATTTTTCAGCTTCCCGTACTCATCAACCAGCACACTGAGGCCAACGACGGAAGGCGTTTGTTCCGAGGTCGCGAAGTAATAGGTAAAATCCTCGGCAAGCTCACCCGAAATAATCGGTACGCTGCCGCGGTACGGCTCTTTCAGACCCAAATCCTTGATGATGTGAATATAGCCGCTGCGTCCGACCGCGCCCGCGACATCAAGCTTGCCTTGGGCATTGCTGGCCAATTGAACTTGCGGATGATCCACATAGCCGCGAACTTCGCCGCTCGCATTGGCATCCACGACGATTTGGCCGACCGGCCCGTCACCTTTTACCTGTATGGTCAGCTTCTCCTTGCCCTTCAGCATGGCGCCCATCATTGCGCCTGCGGTCGCCGTGCGTCCAAGCGCAGCCGTGGTGGTCGGCATCGTGTCGTGCCGCCTCCGCAGTTCTTCGACCAGCGCCGTCGTCTTCACGGCGAATACGCGCAGCTGTCCATTCCAAGCGGTGCCGCGCACCAAATAATCTTTTTCTGCCATAGCGTTCGTTACCTCTTCTATTCTTGATTTCGTTCGTAAATAATACGCAAGCCCTCTAGGGTTAGCAGCGGGTCCACCTCTTCAATCGTTTCGGACTCCGCGGCAATGAGATCAGCCAATCCGCCGGTCGCGATAACACGCGGCGTTACCCCGAATTCCTTGCGAATCCGGTTTACGATCCCATCCACCTGGCCCGCATAGCCGTAAATAATGCCGGCTTGCATCGAGGTCACCGGGTTACGGCCGATTACGCTCTTCGGCTTTACCAACTCGATGCGGGGCAGCTTGGCTGCACGCTGGTACAGCGCTTCCGTCGAAATCCCGATCCCGGGTACGATTGCGCCTCCTAAGTAATTGTTGCCCGCATCTATATAATCAAACGTAGTCGCAGTGCCAAAATCAACGATGATCAGCGGCGATCCGTATTTCTCAATGCCTGCGATGGAATTGACGATTCGGTCCGCGCCTACCTCGCGAGGATTCTCATAGCGAATGTTAAGGCCCGTCTTAATGCCCGGCCCTACGATGAGCGGCGATTTGCGAAGGTATTTCTGGCACAGCTGCTCCAGCGTCCGCATAAGCGGCGGTACGACGGAGGAGATGATCACGCCATCGATCTGATCCAGCTTAACGCCTGCGATTTGGAACAGATTATGGATCATGATGCCGTATTCATCAACGGTAGCCGAGCGGTTCGTGCTCAGTCGCCAGTGGTACAGCAGCTTGCGGGCTTGGTAAATGCCCAGCACGATATTCGTATTGCCTACGTCAACGACGACGATCATGCTCCAGGCCTCCCTTTCTTCCCGTTCAAATCGAGACTAATGTCGAGCGACTGAAACGAGTAGGTTAGGCCGCCGACCGAAATGACATCGACGCCGGTTTCCGCTATGCCCCGGATCGTGTTCAAATTAACGCCGCCGGATGCCTCCACGATGATATGGGGGGATTGCGACTTAATGAGCTGAACGGCTTCGCGCATCAGGTCATTCGTCATATTATCGAGCATGATGATATCGCTGCCGCATGCGAGCGCTTCTTCCACCTGCGCGATCGACTCCGTTTCAACCTCGATCTTCATCGTGTGCGGAATCGCTTGGCGGGCAGCGCGAACAGCGCCAGTAATGCCGCCGGAACCTTTAATATGATTGTCCTTGATCATGACGGCATCATATAAGCCAAATCGGTGATTGAATCCGCCGCCAACGCGCACGGCATACTTCTCCAGCATGCGATGTCCTGGCGTCGTCTTGCGAGTATCGACCAGCCGCACAGGCAGCCCTTCGATCGCCTCGACGAATGCGCGGGTTTTGGTCGCAATGCCGGACAAACGCTGCATCAAATTCAATGCCAGACGCTCACCTGTCAAAATGCTGTGAGTGCTGCCTTCGACTTCCGCCAGTACCGTACCTTTGGTTACCGCATCGCCATCGGAAGCCAGCGGGCGGAATTCGAGCGCCGGATCGACTACTTCGAATACAAGGCGAGCGATCGGGATACCTGCTAAAATCCCGGTTTCCTTCACATGAATCACCGCCTTGGAACGAGTGCCGGCAGGAATCGTCGCCCAGCTCGTAATGTCACCCGTTCCGATATCTTCAGCGAGCCATGCCCGGATCTGATTCCGCAACACCTCCGCGCTGCTTCCTACGGCTGCCGCAAATTGTGCCTCATACATCTTCGATTCGCTCCTCTGTTAACCCATACTCCCGATGGAGGACGGTATGTTTGCGCCAGAGCAGGTCATCCCGCTCAGGAAAATCTTCCCTGCTATGCGCGCCGCGGCTTTCTTCGCGGCCCAGCGCGGACTGCGTCGTCAGCATCGCGCAGGTGAGCAGATTCGCAAACTCATATTCTTCCCGCTTCGTAATGACGCATTGGAATATCGAGCGCAGCCGTTTGAGTTCCTCCAGCCCTTTATGCAGGCCGTTGGCATTGCGGCGCAGCCCGACGTAGCGCACCATGATTTTTTGCAGCTTCAGGCGCTTTTCGACAACCGCCTGAATCGGAGCCTCTCTCCGTGCAAGGGACTTCATCTGAACCTCCGCGTGGCCTTCAAGCGGAGGCAGCGTATTGATTCGCTCTACGATCCGCCGACCGAAGACAATCGCTTCCGAAAGCGAGTTGCTGGCAAGCCGATTGGCGCCATGGACGCCGGTAGACGAGCATTCGCCGCAGGCGAACAGCCGCCGCAAATTCGTTTCACCGTTCAAGTCGGTTTTGACGCCGCCCATCATATAATGCGCCGCAGGCGCGACGGGAATCCAATCCGTCGTTAAATCGAGCCCGAAATTCAAACAGAACTCGTAAATATTCGGAAACCGATGCTTGACCATGTCGGCCGATTCATGCGTCACATCAATATAAACAAATGTCGACTTCGTCGCTTCCATCTCGCTGACAATCGCACGCGCAACGACGTCGCGAGGCGCCAGCTCCAACTGCTCGTGGTATTTCTCCATAAACCGTTCGCCGCGAATATTGCGCAGAACCGCGCCCTCACCGCGAACCGCTTCGGAAATCAAGAAGCGAGGAGCGCCCGGGTAGCAAAGCGACGTCGGATGGAATTGAACGAACTCTACGTCTTGTATGTAAGCACCCGCACGATAAGCCATTGCTATGCCATCGCCTGTAGCGACTTCTGGGTTCGTTGTATAACGATACAGCTGTCCCGCGCCGCCTGAGCAAAGAATGGTTGCTTTGCCGCGCACAAACAAGCGCTGCCCGTCCGGCTTTTGCACGAGCGCGCCCACGCAAACGCCGTCATCGGTAATCAGATCAATGGCAAAATGATCGTCCCACACGTCGATCCGCGGGTTTGCTACCGCTTTCTCCGACAATGCCCGAACGATCTCATATCCGGTCGCATCCCCATTGGCATGCAATATACGACGTTGACTGTGCGCTCCTTCCTTCGTGAGCGCATATTCACCGTTCTCCGTGTCGAACTGCGTCCCCATCCGGATTAAATCCTCGACGCCTTTAGGTCCTTCATGCACCAGCACGTCGACGGCTTCATGCGAGCAAAGGCCTGCGCCGGCAATCAGCGTATCCTGGCGATGGTAGGCAGGCGAGTCGTCATCGGAAAAAACGGCGGCGATGCCCCCTTGCGCATAGCGGGTATTGCTATCCATGAGCGACTTCTTCGTAATCATTAGCACATCATTCGTTTCACTGGCTTTGATCGCGGTAAAAAGACCGGCAATGCCGGCCCCGATCACAATGACGTCTTTATGAATAACCGGCAGCGATTGGAGATCAACATCAACGAGATAACGTGGAATCATAAGTGCAACTTTCCTTTCTGCGGAAAGAGAGTAGCGCATGCTACTTCACTTGTAACATGCGCTCCAGGGACAATCGGGCTTTGCTTGCAACTTCTTCAGGCACGTAAATTTGCGGCTGCATCGTCTCCAGGCATTTTACGAGCTTTTTCAAATTGTTCACTTTCATATTCGGGCAAACCAAATATTTCGTTGCAAAATGGAAGGTCTTATTCGGGCTGTCATTTCGAAGCTGATAACCCGTTCCGTCCTCGGTACCTACGATAAATTCTTGGCAATCGGATTCTTTACAATATTTGATGATAGCGGTTGTACTGCCGACAAAATCGCCAAGCGCGACTACTTCAGGACGGCATTCCGGGTGAACGACAAACTGCGCGTTCGGATACTTGGCTTTCATTTCCTCGACGTCTTTAACGGTCAGCATGTCATGCGTATTGCAATAGCCTTCCCAAATGATCATCTTCTTGTCGGTCTTCTGCTGCACGTAGTGGCCGAGGTTCTTGTCCGGGACCCAAATGATTTCATCGGAATCAACCGAATTCACGACGCGAACGGCATTAGCGGATGTACAACAAATATCGGTTTCCGCCTTAATTTCGGCCGAGGAATTAATGTACGTGACGACCTTCGCGTTCGGGTGCTGGGCTTTCAGCTTCCGCAAGCCGTCGACGTTGACCATGTCGGCCATCGGGCAGCCGGCACGCTCGTCAGGAATGATGACGGTCTTGTTCGGCGCAAGAATCTTCGCACTTTCTCCCATGAAGTGCACGCCGCAGAAAACGATGACATCCGCATCCGTTTCCGCTGCCTTCTGCGCAAGCAGGAAGGAGTCTCCACGGAAATCGGCTACTTCTTGAATTTCATCACGCTGATAATAATGGGCGAGTATAATTGCGTTGCGTTCTTTCTTCAACTGCGCCAATCGTTCACGCAGCTCGCGGTTTTGCTCCGCTTTTCGCTCGAGAGCCAATGCTTCCATAGCTATATTCCCCTCTTTTCACTAACTTTGTGAACTGGTGCACAATCTTGGATGTTCGTTCACCTTTATTTATAGAAAATTACGTGATTTCACGCTGGATATCATCCTTATGATGCCCTCGGCGCAAGCCGGTTCATTCTCAGGGAGCATAACAAGGGATTAACCTTAAATTTACACAAGGTAGGGTATGCTGTCAACCACGAAGAAACGACATCAGCCACCTTATTGACACATTAAGTTTCTTTGCGCATGAAGCCGTTTTTCCCGTAATACGCAGGGTTCAAGCATGTATCTGCGGCCCGCATGCTTTAATAAAAAAAAGGCTGCCGGCGCAGTTGCCTGCGCCCGGACAGCCTTTGTCATCCAGCGATTAAGTTTGCGGCGGTGTGCCGGTTCCGTCGTCATTGTCGTTCGGGTTCGGGTCCGGATCGGCCGGAGGCGTTTGTTCGCCTGCTTCCTTCGATCCGATGCGTACCTTCACGCCGCCGATCGTATCGATAATCGGTTCAGCCTTCGGTTCGGAAGTAACGGCGGTCGAGCCGCCTTCGCCTTCGCTTCCTTCCGCGGAGCCGCTTTCGATAAGACGCTTGATTTGCTCCAGCTCCAGCGTTTCTTCCGCAAGAAGCGTTTGCGCGATCAAATGCACTTCCTTGCTCTTCTCGGTAAGCAGCTGCTTCGCGCGAGCATAGCAATCTTGGATGATGCTTTGCATCTCTTGGTCAATTTCATATGCGATCGCATCGGAGTAGTTCTGCTCATGCCCGATATCGCGGCCCAGGAAGACCTGGCCTTGCGAGCTGCCGAACTGCATCGGTCCGAGCTTGTCGCTCATCCCGTACTCCATGATCATGCTGCGTACGATGCCTGTCGCGGATTTGAAGTCACTGTATGCGCCAGTACCGATTTCGCCGATGTAAATCTCTTCGGCTACGCGGCCCGCGAGCAAGCCGGTCACTTTATCCAGCAATTCCTGCTTGGTCGTCAACATGCGGTCGCCATCCTTAGGCAGCATGATGACATATCCGCCTGCGCGTCCGCGCGGGATAATCGTTACTTTATGAACCTGATCGGCGTGCTCCAAGAAGTAGCCAACAATCGTATGGCCGGCTTCGTGGTAAGCGACGATCCGTTTCTCGCGGTCGCTGATCACGCGGCTGCGCTTCTCCGTACCGACGATTACGCGGTCGATGGCTTCGTCAATCTCCACCATCGCAATGTCACGCTTATTGCGGCGGGCAGCGAGAAGGGCCGCTTCATTAAGCAGGTTCTCGAGATCCGCGCCGGTAAAGCCCGTTGTCCGCTTCGCGATTACGTCCAGCTTGACGTCTTTGGAGAGCGGCTTGTTGCGGGCGTGTACTTTCAGTACCGCCTCACGGCCTTTCACATCCGGACGGTCAACCGTAATTTGACGGTCAAAACGGCCTGGACGGAGCAACGCAGGGTCCAGAATATCCGGGCGGTTCGTTGCCGCTACGATAATGATGCCTTCATTTGCGCCAAAGCCGTCCATCTCCACGAGGAGTTGGTTGAGCGTTTGCTCGCGCTCGTCATGGCCGCCGCCGAGACCGGCGCCGCGCTGACGACCTACGGCGTCAATTTCATCGATAAAGATAATACATGGCGCGTTCTTCTTCGCATTCTCGAACAAGTCGCGAACACGGGAAGCGCCGACACCGACGAACATCTCAACAAAGTCGGAGCCCGAAATGCTGAAGAACGGTACGCCGGCTTCGCCGGCAACCGCGCGCGCAAGGAGCGTCTTACCGGTACCCGGAGGACCGACGAGCAAAACCCCTTTTGGAATGCGGGCGCCAACAGCGGCGAATTTACGCGGATCCTTCAAGAATTCAACGACCTCGACGAGTTCTTGCTTCTCTTCGTCGGCGCCTGCCACATCCTCGAACGTAACGCGTTTCTTCTCTTCGTTATAGAGACGGGCACGGCTCTTGCCGAAGTTCATCACTTTGCCGCCGCCGCCCTGAGCCTGATTGATCAGGAAGAAGAACAGAATAAAGATAATCACGAACGGAATGATTGAGGTCAGGAACGTAAGCCAGATGCTCTGGCCTTCCATCGGCTTGACTTCATACGCGAATTTGTTTTTTAGCTGTGCGTCATTAATCTCTTTGACGACAAACTCCTCAACGCTGGCGTGAGTGTAGAATTGGGCTGAATCCGAGCCTTCCGGTTTGTTCTTGTACTCGCCGGTAATCAGGTAAGAGTAGCCGTCGAACTGAAGCTCGATTTGCTTCACGTTGTCAGCAGTCAGCTCTTGCCTAAATTGATCGTAACGGATTTCAGTGGTGGAATCATTTTGGCTGCTGATAAATTGGAAGATCCCGACGGTCACCAAAAAAATAATCAAATAAAAGCCAGTATTGCGGATGATCCGATTCATCCCCTACCTCCTCTCAAGACGCAAAAAATAAGTTGACCTTGCACGAGAGGCTCCCGCGAGCGGGAGCCGTTCTGGCAGGGCGAGTTGCATCTGCTGTTACTTCTCATAAATCTCGGGCTTCAGAATGCCGATAACCGGCAGGTTGCGGTATTTCTCCGCATAATCAAGCCCGTACCCGACGACGAATGCGTCCGGCAAAACAAATCCTTTATAGTCCGCTTCCAAATCCACCTTGCGGCCTGTCGGCTTATCGAACAGCGTAACAAGCGTAATGGACTTGGCGCTGCGGCGCTCCAGCACGTCGATAAGGTAGCTGAGCGTAAGCCCGCTGTCGATAATGTCCTCAACAATGAGCACGTCCCGGCCTTGCACCGACGCGTCAAGGTCCTTAATAATTTTCACGACACCGCTTGTCTTCGTAGATGCGCCATAGCTGGACACCGCCATAAAGTCAATCTCCAGCGGAATCGTGATGGTCTTCACCAGATCAGCCATAAAAATAAACGCGCCTTTGAGTACGCAAATCACGAGCGGGTTGCGCCCCTCGAACTCACGGCTGATGGTATCGCCAAGCTCCTGCACTTTCTGCTGAATTTGGTCTGCGTCGTAAAGCACTTCTTGAATGTCGTTCAGCAACACGGGCCCTCCTAAATGGTTCTTGCCTAGCCTATACTATGAATGGAGCCGTACATCTTATTCAAGGTTGTTCGGTATATCGGAACTCGGCTTCGTCTGCGCCACCATTCTGATGACGCGACTTGTCGATTCCTTCACCTGAGCATGGCTTGACCTTCGAATGCCGGGGATCCAAAGCACATATCCATTGGCGTCGACGACGATTGGCACCGACTCCCGTCTGGAGGGCGCAATACGATCATCAACGAACATATCTTGTACCTTTTTGGTACCATTTAAACCAAGCACTTGCATTCGGTCACCGGGCTTGCGATTTCGTACCGTGAGCGGAAATGCGAGAGCGTCGGCGTCGAACAGCGCTTCGTGCCGGCTAGCCGGTCTGGGCGCTTCATCCTTGGCTAATTCCGCAAGCGTTAATACCGCTTCCGCCTCGGGCAGTGCCAAGCTTGCCGTATCTCTCCGCACAACATAAGCGTATCCGCCGCGTTCAGAAATCGTTCTTCCCTCATTCGCGCGGATAAACACCAAATTGTCGTACTCACGCAGAAACCGAACACCGCCGCCAACATCGAAGCTCCACGTCGAAGGTGCGCCATCGGCGGCGGCAAGCCTTATCGTTTCTACGCGTTCGAATGAAGTGGTTTCCGTTTCCAAGCCAATATACCTCAATATTAGTTTAATCAATCTCCTTTGTAAAGCGACATGCAGGCCAAGCAGCGCTTTGCGGGTCAATTGGCATCCTTCGCCGTGAGGTGCGATTTGACGCTCGAAAACTGCCATTGTCTCCTGTTCCAGCCAGTCGTCCTCGGCTGCCGCAAGATCCGCCAACCGGACAAGCGATTGGGATAGCTGCGGGTTAAACGACGACAAATAAGGCAGAACGTCCAGGCGGACGGCGTTGCGAAAATAATACTTCTGCCCATTGCTGCTGTCTTGGCTGAACGGGATCGCCCATTGTTCACAGTAACGCAGGATGTCTGCCTTGTATGTACGCAAAAGAGGCCGAATAAGTTCCACGTTTTTTTCGATTCGCCGAATCGGGATGCCTGCTAGCCCTGCAGGCCCAGTACCGCGGACGATCCGCATCAGGACCGTCTCGGCCTGGTCATCGGCGTGATGGGCGAGCGCAATTCGCGCTGCGCCGTATGTACGGGCGACTTGATGCAAGAATGCATAGCGCTTCTCGCGGGCCGCCGCCTGAGCGTTCATTCCTGTTTCTTCTATATAAGCAGGCAAATTGAATTGCACCGTTTCGCACGGGATGCCAAGCTGCGCCGAGTATTGCCGCACGGATTCCGCTTCCCGCGCCGATTCCTCGCCGCGGAAGCCATGGTCTACATGGGCTGCCACCAGCTTGAGCCGCTCTTCCTCGCGCAGCGAGTGGAGCATATGGAGCAAAGCCATGGAATCCGGCCCTCCGGACACCGCCACGACCACCGTCTCCCCCGGCAGCCATAGCCGTTCCTCTCGGGCAAGCAAAGACAGCCCGCTAAGCCGATCCTCCACGTTCATCATCCTTTCAGCATTCGCGTGTTCTTTAAGGCGCGCTTCGCAGCAGCCAGTATATCGTGGTGGCCAGCACGGCTGCCGATACGGCAAACAGTCCCTTCATCCAGCGGGGCGCAGGCGCCGATGCCGGAACAGTTCCGGCGCGGTGCATCCACTGCTGCCAGGCGGCAGCTGCTTCCCGGGCGTTCGCGAACTCGCCGTAGAGCGCCTTGCGCAGCCAGCCGCTGAACGGCTTCAGCGCCGCGCTTGTCGCCGCGAGCTTCGCAAGCTCGTCCGGCGTCCGCGTCTGCGGCAGCAGCCCGGCCGAGAGCTGTGCCAGTCTGCGGCTCTCATGCAGCTGCAAACAAAGCACCGCGAAAGAAAATAGGTCGTAAGAAGCATCGGCCGTACGCGTTCCCGCGTTCCAATAGCCCCGGTCGTAGATCTCCGTAAACTGCCGGACGCCCTTGCCGAATGCCGTGGCGCCGCCGTAATCGACAAGCTCCGGCCTCCCGTAGTCCCCGACAAGGACATTTTCAACCTTCAGATCCCCGAACGTCCAGCCTGCTTCATGAAGCTCCGCCAGCTTGCCGAGCAAGTTGAAGCCGACAACGGGAAACCACTCCTTCCCGTTTCGAACCAGATAATCCCCGAGCGTCAATCCCTTGATATATCGCATGACATAGAAAGGATGTTCCTTCCCGTCCGATCCGCGGAAATCATCGACATCTACCAGAAAGGCACCGGTCCTGGACCCGCCGCCGCTGCGCTTCTGCTTCTGCCTGGCGATGCTTTGCAGCACATTGACCTCCGACTGAAGATCTACCGTATCCGATCCGATCTTCAGCGCGTACAGCATGCGCTCGCGCTCGCGTTCAACCAAAAACACTTTGCCGTTGGCGCCCTCGCCGAGCAGACGATCCACGCGGTAGCTGCCCTGCTTCCACTTCCCGCGAATGATCGTACCGCGTGGAAGCGTCCATTCAAACGACGTAGTCACTCATCATCCCGTCCGTTTCATCATTCTTCCTATTACCATAATCGCCTTTCTGATAAAAATCAATCACGTGCAGGATCGCCGGACCGGTTGGCGTCGTTCCCCGCATCTGAAGCCTCGGGAATAAAGAATGGACGCCGCTGATGTTGTCCGTCCAATCCAGATCGAGCTTGCAATCTTCCCCGTAAGCGGAGCCCGGGAAATGGAACACGGCAATCTCGCTGCCGCCCTGTCTCGACTGCAGGCTGAGCGCCAGATCGCGGATCGCTTCCTCCACCGCATGCAGCTTCGGCTTCATGCTCGCGCTCGCATCGATCAGAAGCGCGACGCGCAGCCTGCTCGTTTCGCTCAGATCGTCAATGACGCGCACCACTTCGCCGCGTTTCTCCGGCGGCAGCTCCTCGATGGTCGAGGCGCCGAGCACATGCTTCAGCTCGCGCTGAACGGCATGCTGAATCGTCTGCACGACGGTTTTGCGAGTCAGCATTTGAACCGTTTGCGACAGCTGCCTCGTCTGCGTCAGCCGGCTTAAGCCGCCTCCCGCCCGCGCGATTTCCTCAATTTCCGCCGTCCCGAACTCGGCGATATCCCCTTGATCGACAACGCCGACGACATTTACCGTTATGCCCACCGCATGCGCCTGCGCGGCGGCAACGACCGGACTTACGCCGACATTGGAACAGCCATCCGTTACTAAAAGAATCTGCTTCATAAGCTCATTCCCCCAAAACCTTGGAATCTACTGCTAGTACTAGCTCTATCAGCATTGCCAATTTTAAGAGGGGATAACCCTTTCAAAGGCCGATCAAGGCTTCTAAGAGCGGCTCCGGCTTAGCGCGCAAAAAAAAGAAGCCTGCCGGCCGAACAGGCTTCTTTCATCTATGGATCCTTAATAATTGCCGGTGCGCGTTTAGGCGGCCCTGACTGCCGCGTTCGCTTTCGTTTGCTGCGCTTATGGAGACATCGTCCGTTCCGTTTGCTGTCCATCGATCAGCTCACCATCCTATTCGGTTGCTCGCGCCCGGACCTTGCCGGGCCGGCTGAATATGCAGCCCCTCGGGCTGATGTGTGCCTGCTCTTAGGTGACAATCCGAACCGGTCGCCCGCCAAAAAACGCCTGCTTATTCATCATTCAAGATTGCCGGTGCACGTTTGGCGGCATTGGAGTACCGGCTTCTCTTCCGCTGCCTGCGCCTTTGGATCTTCTGTTTGTTTGCTATGCGATACGTATACATAGTCAACTCACCGTCCTTGGTCGCTCAACCTTGGCAGTGCCAGGCCAGCGGAATGTAGCCCACTCGGGCTGATGTTTATCCACTCTCGCGACGACAACCGTCATATCATCCACAATGTCGCCTTTGTGGTACCGAACGACTGTATCCAGCAGCGCGTCGGCGATTTCCTGCGGCTCATTGGAGCGGATCTCCTGGATCACCCGCTTCATCCATAGCTCCTTGTTCACGGCATGCCCCGGCGCGTCATAGATGCCATCGGTCATCATGATGAGCGTGTCACCCGGCTGCAGCTGAATGCGAATAAGGTCTATGTCAATGTCCTGTAATATCCCTACCGGCAAATTGTTGGCCGAGATCGGAATCACTTCGTTCCCGCGCTTAATGAAGCTGGGCGTTGATCCGATTTTCAAAAAGGTGGTCTTGGCGGAATACATGTCGATGAGCGCAACGTCGACCGTGGCGAATACCTCATCCGAGGATCTTAGCAGCAGCACGGAATTGACCGATTTTATCGCCAGCTTCTCATCCATGCCGGACTGCAGCAGCTGCTGCAGAATCGTCAATGCGGTACTGCTTTCCTGCTTCGCCCTCTCGCCGTTGCCCATTCCATCGCTAATGGCGACGGCAAATTTGCCGTTGCCGAGCTCCACCGTACTGAAGCTGTCTCCCGACAGCAAATCGCCTCCCTTGGCGAGTCCGGCGACTCCCGTTTCCACCTCATACGCCTTGGCCGTGCCGAATATGACGTGCGCAGCGCCTCCGTTCTTCTCCGGAAACTTCTCCGACATGACGGCGATTGGCTCGCCTAAGATATCGGATAGAAGCGGCGCGATAATTTTGCGGCATTCGTCATACCCACGGCCAAACGTGTGATACACCTCGATTTCTACGTTCCCCTCCTCCAAATTAATGATTTCGATGCCTTGTATGGATAAACCGAGCCCTTCTAGCGCCTCCCGGATCTGTTCTTCCTGTAAATGCAGCTGCTGTCCTTCCCGCTGAATCTCCCGCGCCAGGTCTTCCATGACCTGGGATACGCCGGACAGCTGCTCCGCGACGAGCTGCCGCGAATCGTTCAGCTGCTTCCTCCAGTACTGATCGTGCTGATAGAGCTCGTACTGCTGCTGCATCACGCCAAGCACCTGGTGCGGCCTGCTGCAGTGCACACTCCACTCTTTTGGCACCTCCTTCGGCCCCAATCGGCGGCCCTCCGTTACCGTCGTCATCATGTTCGTCATCATCTTATACGTCTCATAAAATCGTCCCTCCCAGCATAAATCCTTTTTATGGCATGTACTGCACGTCTGTTCCGCGGCCGCATTCATAAAGTGGCCGGCCGCTTCATCTTGCTTCTCCTTCTCATCCGTGGCGCCGCCGAACTGGCCGAAGCTTCGGGAAAGCTGACGGAACACTTCCGAGAACTGGGATACCCGCTGCGCGGTCACATCCCGTACACGTTTGGCGTATTCATGCTGCGATTTGACATGTTCTTGCGTGCCTGGCACGTATTTAGAAATCATGCGTATCATCGATCTAGGGGTTAGGATCAACAGCGTCGCCGCGGCCACGGACTCCCACGTAGAGGCCATCACGTCCGCCTGGTTGCCGACGTAGACGGACAGGATCGAGGAACCGAGCAGCATGCCGAAGGCTACGGCCATTTTGCCGCCTTCGCGCAGCAGTCCGGCAAGCAAGCCGGCGAAAGCGAGCAGGCTCATCTGCACAATCGCATTCGTATCAGCAAGACTTAGAATCAGACCGGCGACGACGCCAACCGATGCGCCGAGTGGCGCGCCGCCTACGAGGGCAAAGAGCAGAAGCATGAAGCGCGACAGGATGTGCTCGATGGACAATCCGTACACCGTCCACCCTACGGCTCCGGTCATGATCGAAGCCAGCATAATCATCAAGCAGATGATCTCCTCGTTCTTTAAGGCCGAGGACTTCTTCGTCAGCGTCAGCACCGGTATCGCCTGGACGAACACGAGCGTCAAGACGAAGCCGAGCGAGGCTTCCACGCCAACCATCATTAATTCGTACCAGCCCAGCGTGTCCGCCGTTACGACGCCGAACAGCCTGACCAGCATCGTGGAGAGGAAGACAAGCAGCGGCGCATACGATAACTCCGCTCGCTCGTAGGCTTCCAATCCTCGCAGCATTAAATAGATAACCGCGAGCTCCATGGCGATCCACATCGGCTCCGGCTGGACAGCCAGCCAGCTCCCTCCTATGATCGCCGCCGCAACCGGGAGGAGCAAATCCCGCCGCAGGAAGAAGATAACTGTAAAATATGCAACCGCGAATGGAGTCAGCGACTCCAAGATGACAGCTCGTCCAAGCAAGAAGCCAACAGCCATCAAGGCAAAGGTCCATTTACGCGAGGCCAGCATCCCCGCTAAGCGAAGCATTCCGGTTCGCTCCATACCTTTCTTAAGCGCGGTTCGAACGAAACTCGTTTTGCGTACACCAGGGAACATCACAACTTTAGGTTTGTCCACCATTCCCGAAGACACCACCCTTGCCGAATTTGTATCCCCATTATAGGTGGACCGCAATCGGAAAGTTTGTCAGAAAGCGTTGTCATGCCAAAAGTTTTTTCCGACATTTTCACGCGTCGTGGGCGGCCCCTTGTCAGGCTAGCGGCGTTCTAGCATTAACAAGGCATTAACGGCACTTTGCGTCTTGCCGTCACCCACCATTTCAACAAAAAGCGTTTCTTTCGTTTCGCCTTTGCGTGGCGAATCGCCGTCCGAACCTGTCGGGATTGCGTGAGAACAAGGGAAAAGTTTTTGGCGTGGGCGGGTATATTTCTTGTGTGGGCTGCATATTTACCTCATTTCAGCAGATGAAACGGGGGATAAGGCATAAAAAAGCAGTGCCGCTATGGCACTGCCTTCGTAATGATACTATTTATACGCGTTTGGCGCCGCGGCCGCCGCGTTTGGATTCCGTGTTCTTCTTCAAAGACGACATCCGCTCTTCGCTATCCTTCAGGAAGCGAGACATTTTATCCTCGAAGGAAGGTTTACCGTATGCAGGCTTGCCGCCGCCGGCTTTATTGAATGGACGTCCGCCGCCGCCTTGGCGATTAAATCCGCCGCCGCCCGGTCCGCGATCTCCACCGCCGCCTGGTCCGCCTGTACGATTGAAGCTGCCGCCGCCGGCACCAGTCCGGTTGAAGCCGCCAGGACCACGATCTCCACTGCGCTCGCGTTGTGGAGGCACGGAGCCTTCTGGCCGGTCGATTGCTTGCTTGATGGAAAGTCCGATCTTCCCGTCTTTATCTACATTAATGACCTTTACTGTAACGACATCTTCCAGTTTCAAATGGTCTTTAACGTCTTTGACGTAGTTATCGGCAATCTCTGAGATGTGAACTAGCCCTGTGACACCTCCCGACAAATCGACGAATGCTCCGAAATGCGTAATGCCTGTCACCTTGCCCTCTAACTTGGCGCCCACTTCAATTGCCATAGATAAAAATGTTCCTCCCTAACCGTTATGCGAAGCCTATGCTTCGAGTTTTCCCAGCCTTTGGCCGGAATCTTAAAAAGATATGACGGTAATCCGCTAGATAAGTTTAAAAATGCGGTTACTTAAGCTGATTATACTCCAACGGAGGAACCATGGCAACAGGACGAACACCCGATTCTACGCTACTCGGGCCGAATGTTGATTCGGCCTAAGGCCTCATCGAAAAACGTCTAAGGCTGCGTGATAACCTCGATCCGTTTCTCGCCTTTGCGGACCATTCCTTGTTCCTTGGCGGCCAGCTGGCCGATGTATTCCTGATCGCTAAGCCGCGCAACCTGCAGCTTCAACTCTTCCACTTGCTTGGCGGCCGCATCGATCTTCTGCGAAGCGTTCGCCAGCTTGATCTCGGCTTCTCCTTGCCGGCTCATCTGCATAAGAAGCGTATATAGCGCCCAGCCCATGAACAGAACGATAAATACAAACCAGATCTTCAGCCGGCGCTTCGTTCCTGCATGTTGAGATGCAGCTGGTGACTGTGAACCTGCCGTAGTTGTCGCCATATCATGGACCTCCTGACGTAAAATTTAATCGTCTTTCTTCTCTTCCTTGCGATTCTTCCAGCGCTGCCACAACTTGCTTGCGCCGGCTCGCAGCGAAGCGATCCGTTCCGGGACGCGCCACTTGGCTATAATTGGATTTACCCACCGCTTCCAGTAGCGAAGCAGCGGCTTCCAAATCGGCCTCGTCATCCATGCAGTCAACAGCCAAAATGGACGAACCAATTGTACCACAATTTTGAAAAGGAAAATAGCAAACGCCCTCAAAAATGCTAAAAATAGCTTGCCGATTCGATAGAGCAGCACCAGCGGCCGGATAATGAGCATATCGAAGGCCCGGATCATAAAACGGATGATGGCCTTAGTGGTGCGAATGAGCACCTGCACCAGCTTCATCGTAATACGGCTGAACAGCCAGTAATAGCAGCCAATGCCGAGCAGCAAGCCGATAAACACGTACGCCCTTACTTCGCCTTCATTGCTGGAGGACAGCACTTGGAAGACAACCAGCGTAGCCGCGATCCAGTAAAGCAAATCGAAGATCGGGATCCACAACCGGCTAATCCGCAGCTCGTCCGAGATGACACGATACCCGTCGAATACGATGCCCATCCCGATCCCAGAGACCAGCATCGACAACATGGTCAGCCACTGTACGGATAGACTCACTTAAACAACTTCCCAAACAAGCCTTTCGACTTGCCGCCCGTATTGCCATCCAAATAGGTGAGCGAATGGACCAACCCTTCAATGGCAACCAGTCCCTGCTCCAGGCTGAGATGCTTCATGTGCAGATTTTGCCCGCGGATAGCCAGATAGCCAAGCTCCGTCTCCAGCAGAAACTCCTCGCTGTCAAAGCTCTCCACATTCATAACGCCGGTAATCTCAAGGATCTTGCGGTTAAGCATTTTGATTTCCTGGCGCTTCTGCCCTTTGCCTTGATCGTTCATTGCCCGTCCCCCTCCTCCAGCGCATCCATACTGAGACTAGCCTATGGGGAAAGGACAGGTTTTAGAACTGCGAGACGGTAGCTTGCTATTCTTGCAGGATCATATATAGATGAGAATGCCAGAAGAATGAAATAGGAGGAGCCTAGGACGCACTGAGGTAAAGAAAAACGGCCAAACCCGCGGGCTTGGCCGTTTCAAATGAGGAGCTTATGCCTGCCAGTCGAGCTTATCGGGCTGGCGTGCTTCTTCTTTCAACAAAGTATACATCCCGCTCGCCTCGTCCTTCTTCGTCGTCTCTACGATTCGCTCGACGCGGACGGTGACGATTTTCTGGCCGTATTGGATCTTGAGCTCGTCGCCGGCTTTGACGGTGCTGCTTGCTTTGGCTTCACGGTCGTTGATCCAGACGCGTCCTTGCTCGGACACGTCCTTCGCGACGGTACGCCGCTTGATCAAACGCGATACTTTGAGAAATTTGTCCAGACGCATGCTTACTTGATCGCGTCTTTCAATTTATTGCCGGCTTTGAACGCTGGAACCTTCGATTCTGCGATTGTAATCGGGCTGCCCGTTTGCGGGTTGCGGCCCGTACGGCCGGAACGCTTGCGAGTTTCGAACGTGCCGAAGCCGATCAATTGCACTTTGTCTCCGCCTGCCAGCGCATCCGTAACTTCACCCAGAAAACCGTTCAGAACTGCTTCTACGTCGCGTTTTGTCAAACCGCTTTTTGCTGCAATGTTGTTGATCAGATCTGTTTTGTTCATCGTTTGCTAGCCTCCTAATAGTTTAAAATATACTTGTAGGCAGCGTTATCGCTGACCGCATAGCTTAGTTTCCTCAGGGTACTATTCTGCTTTTAGCAAATAAATCCTGCCGTCTGGAAAATTTTTTTCGCGATTGGTGAGGAAATAAGCCGAATTTTGACGAATCTAACATCCTTTTACTAGGGCAGCCTCTTAGCTTCCTCCCAGTAACGATCCATCTCTGTTAAATCAGTTTGGTCAAAGGTACGGCCGCTTATACGAAGTTTCTCCTCAATATATGAAAATCTCTTCTTAAATTTGAGATTGGTTCGGGAGAGCGCCTCTTCCGGATCCGCCTTGATGAAGCGCGCCGCATTAACGGCGGCGAATAATAGATCGCCCAGCTCGCTTGCTTGCTCCTCGGCATCTTTGGAGCCGATCGCTTCTCGGAGCTCTCCGAGCTCTTCCGCGATCTTGTCCAGCGCCGGCCCGACGTCGTCCCAATCAAAGCCTACCTTGGCCGCTTTCTTCTGAATCTTATAAGCTTTCATCAGCGCGGGCAAATCAGGCGGGATGCCGTCCAGCAGCGAGACTTTGTCCGGGTCGACGCCTTTGCGGCGTTTCTCCTCGGCCTTCATTTGCTCCCAGTTCGCAAGTGCCTCTTCGGAGTTGCCCGCGTTCGTCTCGCCAAAGACATGCGGGTGACGGAATAGCAGCTTCTCGTTCAGCGACTGAATCACATCATAGATCGAGAAGGTGCCGAGCTCCTCTTCCATCTGGCTGTGCAGCATCACCTGCAAAATCACATCGCCGAATTCTTCGCGCATCCCGTCCGGATCATCGTTATCGAGCGTTTCGATAGCTTCGTATGTCTCCTCGATGAAGTTCTTGCGGATGGATTGATGAGTCTGCTCGCGATCCCACGGGCAGCCCTCCGGGCTGCGCAAAATGCCGACGATTTCGTGCAGCCGCTCAAAGGATCGGTTACGCAGGTTATCATCCGTCGAGCGCGGAAGCCAGATCAGCGACAAATTGCCGTATCCCGGCGTCCGATCCAGCTCATAGAGCGGCACTGTGAGGATTTGCTCCTCGCCGGGAACGCCGAGGGCATGGCCGATCGTAACGGGATAGTCGTCGGGCAGCATCTCCATAAGTGCCAGCTTGACGTCCGACGCGGTGAATTCGTCATACACCTGGCCGATGACGGTGTGCAGCTCGGTGCGGATGAACGATGGCTTAAGCTCTGCGGCGTCAAGCAGCTGGAAGCCTTCAATCGGGTCGAAGCCGAGCCGGGTGAAGGCTTGGTCGAGGAAGCTCTCGCCGCCGAGGATATGCAGCTCAATGCCGTGCTGCGGACAGCGCTCTCGCAGCAGCTGTACGGTTCGCTCCGCCACCATCGGGTGGCCGGGCACGGCGTAGATGATGCTCGCGTTGGCTTGGGCGCGTTCGATTAGCTGCTCGGTGATCGCATCGTAGACGTCCGGGAACGAATCCATCCGCTCGTAGAGCGAATCGAAGGATTCGTATGCGAGCTGATGGCCGCTGAACAGCCGCATCATCGGATGCTTGTCCGTGCGTACGTAGCGATGGGACGCCTCTTGCAGCCGGCGCCAGACACCCAGCGTCAGCTGGTCTTCATCGCCGGAGCCGAGTCCGACGACGGTGATGGTTGGTTGTTGTTGCATGTATGTATGGTTCCTCCTTTGGAGTCGGGCCCTGCTAAAGCAACTCTTAGGCTCTTACAACTCCATAGTGTATTAAAAGGTGCACTGGGGGCTCTTCTTCGGCTTGTTTCACTTTAGTTTAGTACTATGTAGTGCTCCTGAGGCACATCATTAGCTTATTTTGCTCAGTTTGTTCAAATGTGGTGCTCCTGAGACTCTTCTGCACCGGCACGCAAACCCTTTCTTTCGCTTGAGCGGCTACTCGGCGGCGGGCAGCAGCCGCCAACGGCGCAGGCGGGCGGCGAGCGCATCGCCGCCCGGGAGCGCGCGCAGCTCGCGCGCGGTGACGCCGCCGAAACGCAGCACGGCGGCGGCGAAGAGCGCTCCGCCGAGGGCGGTGCCCCCGAGCGCGAGCGCGCTGGCTGCCGCCCTAGGCGGCAGCGCAAGGCCGAGCAGCGGGGCGCCGCCGCGCTCGGCCAGGACGAGCACCGCGGCCATGACCGCGAGTGCGAGTCCAATGCCCGCGGCGCGCCGCGCGGGCAAGGCCGCGCCGGCGGCGCGGCGGACGGCGCCCGTGCCTAACAGGGCGGCCGCCGTGAGCGCAGCGATGCCGGCGCAGGCCGCGCCGGCGGTGCCGTACGCCGGCACAAGGGCGGCGTTGAACGCCGCCTTCAGCGCTGCCGCGGCCAGCATGAACAGCGCAGGGGCGCTGACGGCCCCCAGCCCTTGCAGCACCGCTGCCGCGATCGCGCTGACGGTGCCCGCAAGCGCCGTGCACCCGACAAGGGCAAACGTGCGCGTGCCGGCATCGTCCGCGTACAGCATCACATTAATGGGCTCGGCCAGCAGCGCGAGCCCTAGAGCCGCGGCTGCGCCGAGACCCCATGCGACTCGCAGCACAAAAGCCGCCTGTTGCCGCATGACGGCCTCGTCCCCGCGGACGCGGGCGGCTGCCAGCGCGGGTACAAGCGCGGCGCCCATCGCGCCCGCAACCATGACGACCAGCTGCACAAGCGGCTGGCCCCGGCTATAGAGGCCGAAGAGCGACATCGCTTCGGCCTGCGACACGCCCGTACCGCGAAGCAGCCGCGGAACGGTGAAGGCGTCCACGACGCCAAGCGCCGGCACGGCCAGAGCTCCAAGGGTAACGGGCACGGCGAGCATCGAAAGCCTCTTCATCAGCGCAAGTAAACCGTCGCCTTCCAGACGGTCCCGAGCCCGCGTTTTCGTATGCTCCATGCCCGACTCAGCCGTCATTCCGTCCCCATTGCCCTCATAGCTGTACCCCGAATTGCCCCGCTCCCGCAGCATCCAGTACCCGGCTATGACGGCAAGCCCAGCAGCCCCGCCAATGGCCGAGCCGGAGGTCGCTCCGGCTGCAAGCTTCGCGTCCGACCAGCCATAATGCCAACCTACAGCGAGCATAATCAGCATGCCCCCAACGCGGACGGTTTGCTCCGACAACTGCGATACGGCTGATGGCAGCATGTCCCCCTGCCCTTGAAAATAGCCGCGCAGCGCTGCCATCACCGGCGCTACCCACAACGCTAGCGAGGCCGTGCGCACGGCTGGCGCCGTAGCCGAATCGCCCATCCATAATGCGATGCGATCCGCATTCAGCCAAAGTAACGCGAACCCAATCGCGCCGCTTCCAAACAGCAGCCATGAGCTGGCCCGGAGCACCCGCCTGGCGCCGCCCCCATCGCCGGCCGCTTCGCGCTCGGCCACAAGCAGCGAGACAGCAACCGGGATTCCAGCGGTAACCATGACGAGCAGCAGCTGATAAAGGGGGTAAACCGCATTATAAATCCCGAACACGCGGTCCCCCGCTATATTTTGCAGCGGAATTTTCTGCATGGTGCCGAGCGTCTTGCTGATCAGCATGGCGGCTCCCATCAACGCTGCCCCGCGCAGCATCCCCGTCTTTTTCCTCACATAAATCCGATCCCGTTCAGCTCCCCGGCATTTCTCATCCACGCGGCCGGGATGCTCCACTTCCCCTTTTCTCAACCCTGGTGCACCTTCCTACTCTCTTCTCCTGCTCCCATTATACCCCAAACACCATCGGGATGAGCCGCGAACAGAAAAAAGCTCCCAAGAAGATCGTACTCTTCAAGGAAGCTTGTATGCGAATTACTGTTCCATTTGCTTGGCAAGGAACCCCGCTGCGGTTTCCGCCATCTTCATTTCCATTTGCGACATCTTGGTGTTCTCGTCCTTGCTCAGCAGCACGACAGTACCGATCGGATCACCGCCTGCAACAATCGGAGCCGCAACGAAGGAGCTGAACATTTCGCCGCTATCCTTGACGACCTCGAAGGAACCGCCTCCGGCTTCCAGAACCGTCTTGCGATTTTCCATGCAGTTCTCCAGCATGGAGCCGATTTGCTTCTCCAAGTAATCTTTCTTGGACGCTCCCGCGACGGCAATGATGTTGTCCCGATCCGTAATGAGCGCGATATGGCCCGTGCTCTCCGACAAGGACTCCGCATATTCTTTCGCGAAATCGCCAAGCTCTCCAATTGGGGAATACTTCTTCAGTATAACTTCGCCGTCACGATCAACAAATATTTCCAGCGGGTCGCCCTCGCGTATGCGCAGTGTTCGGCGGATTTCCTTAGGGATTACGACCCGGCCGAGATCATCGATACGACGGACAATTCCAGTTGCTTTCATGTTCTAGTTGCCCCACTTTCCTTGAAGGTTTTGAATTGGACTGGACGGAAGCTGCAAAACTTTATCGTTCAAGAGGAGAGGATCCTTGAATAAGGTGATTTTCGATCTGACCATAGTATTCATCCCCTCCCAATTTCTTATGCACGTGGAAAAGGGGCAAAAGCCTTGTATCGCCGCTATTGGCGGCATCTTCCATACCTTCGCCCATGAACCAATACAAGAAAAGCACCCCGCAGCTCTAACGAAGAGCTCCGGGATGCCGGAAGAACATCATGGTGGCGATGCAGCCTAAAATGGATAATGTCCGCTTGCTTACCTTGCCGCGATCGGCGCCGTTCGAATCCTTGCCCGTCATGCCGGATCACTCCTTCGCCTCATGATGGCCGCGCTAGTGCTTCAACAACTGTCCCAGCTCCCGCTTAAGCGCCAAAAACTCAGGCAGCTCGCGCACCTCCGGCGAACGCTTATCCGGCAGAGGAACCTCGAATGTCTTCAATATACGGCCAGGGCCTGCGCCCATGACGACGATCCGCTGTGAAAGGAAAATCGCCTCGTCGATATCGTGGGTGATGAATAAAACGGTCGTCTTCTCCTTCTCCCATACCTCCAGCAGCATTTCCTGCATCTCCAGCTTCGTTTGGGCATCCAGCGCGCCGAACGGTTCATCCATCAGCAGCACCTTCGGGCGGTTGGCGAGCGCCCGCGCAATCGCAACCCGCTGCTTCATCCCGCCGGAGAGCTGCTTCGGATAAGCACCCGCGAACGGCTCCAGCTTAATGACCTTCAGAAAATGATTGCTGAGCGCCCGCCGCTCAAGAGTCGGTATCCCTTTCAGCTTCGGACCGTATTCGATATTCTCGCGAACGGTGAGCCAAGGAAAAAGCGTATAGCCTTGGAACACCATGCCCCGCTCCGCGCCCGGCCCTATAACTTCTTCGCCGCCCAGCGCCACGGACCCTGCCGTCAGCTCATCAAGACCCGCGACGATGCGCAGCAGCGTCGATTTACCGCAGCCCGACGGGCCGACGATGGTCACGAATTCGTTGGTCCCGATGTTGAGATCGATATTGCGCAACGCCTCAAACCGGCTCTTCTTCGTCTCGTACACCTTCTGCAAGCCGCGGATGGCAATTTCGCCGCGAGGCACCGCCCGGACGCCGGTCTTTCCCTCCGCTGGCTGCTCTTCAAAGATCGTCTCTCGTTTTAAAGCTTCCATGGCCATCAACTCCTTGTTTAGCTTCACGCCTGTGCCTATTGCATGTTCCCGTAACCGCTCTATGCCCAAGGGAATAATCTGCGGTTTAAGAAAGCGAATATCCGGTCACTAATGAGTCCGAGCAATCCGATCACGATAATGCCTACGAAAATCTGATCCGTATTCAGAAACCGCTGCGCCTTCATAATGGCGTAACCCAGGCCGCTGTTAACCGCGACGAGCTCGGCAACGACGAGATACGTCCAAGCCCAGCCGAGAATCAGGCGGAGCGTGTTCATCAGCTGAGGCTGGATGGCGGGAATGAGCACCGTCTCGATCGCTTTCCAGCGGCCGGCCCCAAGCGTGAAGGAAGCTTGAAGCAGGTCATGAGAGACACGGCGCGTGATGTCCGCCACCATCAGCGCAAGCTGGAAAAAGCAGCCGATGAAGATAAGCAGGATTTTGGCCCATTCCCCGATTCCCGCCCATACCATAATGAGAGGAATGAACGCAACGGCCGGCATATAGCGGATAAACTCCATCGGGGGCTCGACGAACGCTTCGCCGTACTTGAACGTCCCGGCGAAGATACCCAGCGGGATGCCGATGATGCAGGCGAGCAGAAACCCTGCCGATACGCGGAATACGCTGATGCCGATGTGGTTCCAGTATTCGGATGTGCCCAGGAGCCGAACCATTTCGACAACTACTTCTCCCGGCGTCGGCAGGAAGATCGGATCGACCGCTTCGGTGTAGCTGAGCGCCGCCCAGATGCCCAGCAGAAGCACGAAGGAAAAGCTTGCGGTCATGGCGAACGGCCTTCCGCCAATTTCTTTAAAAATTTGAAGACGGTTCGGCCTTTTGCGGCTGGCTTTCGTTAAGCTCGTAGTCGACAAAGGGATCACTCCTTAGCTGCTTTCTCAACAAATCGCGAATCGAAGAGCGCCTCTACATCTTCGATGTCATCCACCATATCAAGATTCTTCAGGAAGTCCGCCGTCTTCTGAGCCGTATAGGAGAGCGACGTATAGTCCTCCCGCTTGCCGAATGCCTCCACGTTATCCTCTGGCGTAAACAGCTTGATGCTTTCGAGTCCGAGCTTGAAGTCCTCCGGCGTCGTTTCCGCTTTCTTCGCCATCAGCTCGATCGCTTCGTCTTCATGGGTTTTGAAATAGTCCAGCGCGTCGAACCAAGCATCGACAATCTTCTGAACATCGTTCGGACGGTTTTTAACTACCTCTTCACGGAAGACGAGCAGATCCGGAATGAGCCCCGGCGTATCTTCGGAAGAGAAGAGGATCTTGCCCTTTCCTTCTTTAACGGCTTTCGTTTGGAACGGCTCCCAGAGGACGGAAGCATCCGTTTTACCGGAGATAAAAGCCGGCCCCGCATCGTTGACCGTCATGTTCACGAAATTGATGTCCTTCTCTGAAAGCCCATGCTGGTCAAGCGCGGTCAGCAGCAGCAAATGGTCGACGGTGCCGAGCTCGGTCGCGACCGTTTTGCCTTTCAGATCGGCGATGGACCCAATCTCCGGCTTGCTAACGATAGCGTCGCCGCCGTTAGAGTTATCGTTGACGAGAACGGCTTTCAGACCAATGCCCTTGGATGCCGGAGCGAGCGTATCGCTGAGCGTCTGGCTGTTCGCGTCCACCTTGCCTGTCGAGAGCGCTTGAAGGGAATCGCTGTAGACCGGGAACCATTTGAGGTCAACCTTTACGTCATGCTTGTCGAAGAACCCCCTCTCGTCGGCCAGAAACCAGAAGAACCAGCCCGGCCAAGGACTGAGCGCGATTGTGATCGGCGAGTCGTCCGTACCCGTCGAGACTTCCTTGGAGCCGCCGCAGCCGGCCAGTGCCGTCAGCATCGCCGCAAGCAGAAGCAGCGTAATCATCCGTTTCGTTCTCTTCATTTCTCTCCACTCCCATCGATTCTCTGTAAGAATAGAAAAAGCCTGAGGAGTTTTTTGATCTCCCAGGCTTTTGTCCTTCCGTGTTATATGGAGCTTCCGGAAGCCCTCTGCGTCATGTGGGCCATTCTCCATACGCCGCCTCTTGGACCAGCCTGGTTGTCACGCCACGGAACCCTAGACAGCATTTTCGTCCCCATGTAGAGCCGGGGACCTTTATTAAATTGTTAAATAACCTAACATTTATCTGTATTGTAAGAGGGAATCGATGACTTTGTCAATCTTAATGTTATGTTTTCTTACATATTCTAAACGGTCAAGAAATGCCGGATCACTTCTTCATTCAAATCGGACAAGCCGCCTTCCCAGGCAATCGAGCCTTTTTCAAGGATGTAAAAGTAGTCGCCGACACTCTTTACGAACTCCAGGCTTTGCTCTGCCAGCAGGATCGACGTCTTCCCGTCCGCCTTAATAGACCGGATAACATCCCTGATGTCATCGACAATGGAGGGCTGAATGCCTTCGCACGGCTCATCGAGCAGCAGTAAATCCGGCTCCGAGGCTAGCGCCCTGGCGAAAGCCAGCTGCTGCTGCTGCCCGCCGCTCAAATCGCCGCCCCTTCGGCCGTACATTGTCGGCAATACCGGGAACTTTGCGATTGCGGACTCCGGGATGGCGCGTTTTTTCTCTTTGGACGCTTCCAGTCCCAGCAGTATATTTTCAAAAACGGTAAGCTGCGGGAAGATTTCTCGCCCTTGCGGTACGTACCCGATCCCTTTCTTCGCCCGCTCACCGGGTGCCCGCTTCGTCAAATCGGTACCCTTGTAGGAAACCGTTCCTTTATGCGCCTTCAGCACGCCCATAATGCTCTTCATCAGCGTCGTCTTACCGACCCCGTTGCGTCCAAGCAGGCAGACGACTTGGCCCGGCCGCACCTGAAGAGTCACTTGCCGCAAAATCACGCTCTCCCCGTACCCCGCTTCAAGCTGTTGAACGGCTAGCATCGGCATCCCGCCTTTTCCCTAAATACACTTCCGTCACGCGGTTGTCGCGCTGCACATCCTCCATCGAGCCTTCCTTGAGCAGTTTGCCCTCGTGCATGACGGTTACTTTGCTCGCAAAGCTCCGCACGAACTCCATATCATGCTCCACGACGACGATCGACTGTGTCTTGCGGATCTGCTGCAGCAGCTCGCCGGTCTTCTCCGTCTCGCCGTCGGTCATGCCCGCCACCGGTTCGTCAAGCAGCAAAATCTCCGGCTCCTGCAGCAGCATCATGCCTATCTCGAGCCACTGCTTCTCGCCGTGCGAGAGCCCGCCCGCCCGCCAGGCTGCCTTCTCTTCCAGCCCGACCAGCGCAAGCTGGGCAGCGATCCTCTCGCGTTCTTCCCGGCGCAGCTTGGCGCGCATAGCCGCGAATACGCCGCGATTCTGCTTCATGGCGATTTCGAAGTTCTCAAAGACCGTGAGCGACGGGAAAATCGACGGCGTCTGAAATTTGCGCCCGATGCCGAGCTCCGCGATCTGATGCTCCTTCTTCCGCGTAATGTCGACCCCGCCACCGAACAGCACCTTCCCTTCCGCCGGCTTCACTTTGCCGCAAATGACATCGAGCATAGTCGTTTTGCCCGCTCCGTTGGGCCCGATCAGAAACCGCAGCTCGCCGCGCGTCAGCGAGAAATTCATGCCCTGCACCGCTTTGAACCCGTCAAAATCGACGGTTACCTCGTCACACCGCAGGATGACGGACCCCGTTTGCTCCTTCATCGGCTGCCTTCCTCCTTCCGACCCGTTTCAACTGGCTGAATAACCCCGCTGCCCCCTTAGGCAGGAACACCACGACAACGACGAACAGCGCGCCCATGAATAGGATCCAAATATCCGGGTACGATTCACTGAATGCGCTCTTGGCCGAGTTCAGCAGGATTGCCCCAAGCACCGCGCCGCCCAGCGTTCCCCGCCCGCCGATCGCAACCCACAGCACCATTTCAATGGACGGCACAATCCCCATCATGGAAGGCGAGATGATGCCGACATGGAGCACGAACAGCATGCCGGCAAGTCCGGCGAGTCCGGCCGAAATGCTGAAGGCAACCTTCTGGTAGACGGCCGGGTTGTAGCCGATGAACCGGACCCGATTCTCGCCGTCCCTGATCGCGCGCAGCACCTTGCCGAAACGGCTTTTCACCAGGTAGCGGCAGAGGGAAAACGCGCCGAACAGCAGCACGACCGTAACCCAATACAGAAACCGCTTCGTATCGGGCGAAGCAAGCGAATAGCCAAAAAGCTTGCCGTAGCCGGTCACGCCGTTCGTCCCTCCCGTGTAAGCCTGCTGGCCGATGAAGAGCGTGACCGTGATAATGACCAGCGCCTGCGTCAGGATCGTGAAATATACGCCGCGAATCCGGTTGCGGAACGTGAAATAGCCCAGAACGAGCGCAAGCAGCATCGGCAGCAGAATACCTGCCAGCACGGCGAAGGTGAGCGAGCCGAACGGCTTCCAAAACCACGGCAGCGCCGTCAGCCCGCTCCAGTCCATAAAGTCGGGCAATCTTCCCCCGCCGGCATTCAGCTTGAGGTACATCGCCATCGCATAGCCGCCGAGGCCAAAGAAAACGCCATGTCCCAGACTAAGGATGCCGGTGTACCCCCATATCAAATCAAGCCCCAGCGCGACGATGGCATACGCCAAAAACTTCGCGAGCAGATTCAGCCGGAAATCGCTGAGCACAAGCGGCGCGCAGAAGAGCGCCGCAGCGGCGGCCGCATAGCCCGCCAGCAGCCATATCCGCTGGGGCGGCATTGTCCGAAGCAACATCTTGCATTCCACCTTTCAAGAGTGACCCCGTCTCTACTAGTTATCAAGCGAACGCGAACGCATGGCGACAAGCCCCATCGGCTTCCATTGCAGAAATGCGACGATGCACAGAAACACCAGCACTTTACCGAGCGATGCCGTCGTCCAATATTCGAAGAGCGTATTCGACAATCCGATGCCTAGCGCCCCGAACACGGTGCCGACCAGCTTCCCGACGCCGCCGAGCACTACGACCATAAACGCATCGACGATGTAATACGTGCCGATTGAGGGCCCAATTGGCCCGATCAGCGTAAGCGCGCAGCCGGCGATTCCCGCGATGCCGGAGCCGATCGCGAACGTAACCGCATCGACGCTGCGCGTGGAAATGCCGAGACAAGCGGCCATTTCGCGGTTTTGCATGACTGCCCGCATCCGGCGGCCGGAGTGGCTTCTATAAATGTACAGATACATGACGAACAGGCAGACGAGCACAAGCCCGATAATGAACAGTCTCTTGTACGGAAACACGGCGCCGCCAAACGCGGTTATCCCGCCGTTCAGCCACTCCGGGCTCGTGACGCCTACATTCGGCGCCCCGAATAGGCTGCGGGCGATCTGCTGCAGCACGAGTCCGACACCCCAGGTGGCCAGCAAACTGTCTAGCGGCCTTCCGTAGAGGAAGCGGATCAGACCCATTTCCAACACTAGGCCGAATGCGAATGCAACCGCGAAGCTCGCCGGTATCGCCAGCGCAAAGTACCAGCCGAAGGCCGCGTCCGGCAAGTAAGCGGCAAAGAGATTTTGCACGACGTAAGCCGTATAGGCGCCGATCATGATCAACTCGCCGTGCGCCATGTTAATGACCTTCATAAGCCCGAAAGTAATGGCCAGACCCAGTGCGATTAACAGCAAAATGGAGCTGACGCTTATTCCGTTGAACAGCTGAAGCACGATCACATCCATATTGGCATTCACCCCTTATGCAAGCTGGACCGCCGCTTGGCGGCTGCCCAGCCTGCTCGGTCCGGATTTTTTATTTGCTTTCGCTTAGACTGGCCGCCCAAGTGTAGCCTTTTAAGTACGGATCCGGCTTAACCGGGTCGCCCGAGTTCCACACCTCCTTGAACTGGCCGTCGCTTTGCACCTCGCCGATCCGGACCGTTTTGTACAGGTGCTGCGTTTCGCCGTCGATCTTGACCTTGCCCTCCGGCGCGTCCCACTCGAGCTCCTTGGCCGCTTCCTTCACCTTCTCCACGTCCGTGGAGCCGGCTTTCTCCACCGCTGCGGCCCACAGGTAGACGGCATCGTAGCCTGCCTCGATCGGATCGGCCGTCACGCGGTCAGCGCCGTATTTTTTCTTATAGTTTTCAACGAAGGTTTTGTTCGCAGGGGTATCTGTCGTTTGGTAGTAGTTCCAAGCCGCATATGTACCGGCCAGCACGTCGACGCCGATACCGCGGATTTCTTCTTCAGCTACCGAGACGGATAAGGTGGTGATGTCTTTAGGAGAAATGCCGGCATCCTTCATTTGCTTGAAGAACGCAACGTTGCTGTCGCCATTCAGCGTATTGAAGATGACGTCGGGCTTCGCTTCCTTGATCTTGGCGATGACCGTCGCATAGTCCGTATGTCCGAGAGGAGTATATTCTTCGCCGACGAGCTCGCCGCTTTCGACCTTAAGCTGTTCTTTGATGATTTTGTTTGCGGTGCGAGGGAATACGTAGTCGGAACCGAGGAGGAAAAATCTCTTGCCGTGGTTTTCCAGCAGCCAGCTGACCGCAGGGACGATTTGTTGGTTGGTGGTTGCGCCCGTGTACATAATATTCGGGGATTGCTCCAAGCCCTCGTATTGAACCGGGTACCAGAGGAGGCTCTTCAATTCTTCGAATACCGGCAGCATCGCTTTGCGGCTGGAGGACGTCCAACCGCCAAATACGGTCGCAACTTCGTCTTCGGAAATCAGCTTGCGCGCTTTCTCCGCAAAAGTCGGCCAGTCGGAAGCGCCGTCTTCAACGACAGGAACAAGCTTCTTTCCAAGCACGCCGCCCTTAGCGTTAATCTCGTCGATCGCCATCATCTCTGCGTCCTTGACCGATACTTCGCTGATAGCCATGGTGCCGCTAAGCGAGTGCAGAATGCCGACTTTGATTTCATTGCCGCTGTCTGACTCGGCTTCATTCGTCGATGCGGCCTTATTCTCGTTCTTGCCGCAGCCGGCCAGCACCAGCATGGAGGCCAGCAGCACGAAAACCCCGCTTTTCCAAACGTTCTTCCTCATTCTCCCACTCCCTATCCATTTTCCCTCTCTATTCCGAACGTTGTACTGGATTAACCTTCCATTGTTCGTGGTTTCATTATAAAAGCAGCATAAGTTTCATGTCAATAAAGTTTACGTAAAAGAAAGGAAAATTAATTTTTAATGGATATATGATTAAATTTAATGGATTTTATGTTAGTTTTAATCACATATTTGATTGAATTATTCAAAGTTTTTTGTTATATATAACACATATATAACATAACATACAAAAAAGAACCGGGCAAGCACCTCAAGTGCCTGCCCGGCTTTCCAACCTGATCTTCCTCTACACAAACGCGATGCAAACCGGTTTACTCATCGCGATCTCATGGCCTGTCGGCCGCAAAGCGCCGGTTTCGCCATCTATCCGGAATGTAACTATGTTATCCGTGTTCTGGTTAGCGGCCAGCAAATAGCGGCCATCCGGCGAAATCGCGAAGTTCCGCGGCGTCATGCCTCCGCTTGACGTAATCTCGACCAGCTCCAGCTTCCCTTCCGCCGCGATGCGATAAACCGCGATGCTGTCATGTCCGCGATTGGAGGCATATAGAAACCGGCCGTCCGCCGTCACATGAATGTCCGCGCAGGTTGTCTCTTCGCCATACCCTTCCGGGAGCGTCGAAATCACCTGCTTAAGCGTTAGCTGCGACTTCTCCGCCTCATAACTAAATACAGCAACCGTGCTGTCCAGCTCATTGATGACATAGAGCACCTGCCCGTTTGGATGAAACGCCATATGACGAGGGCCCGCACCTGCCGGCAGCGCCGTCGCATGCTGTCTGTCCAGCTTCCGCGCATCGTGGTCGATCGCGTAGTGCACGATCTGATCCGTGCCAAGATCGGCAATCAGCGCATAGCGATTCGCCGGATCAATGATCGCCGAATGCGGATGCGGCACCTCTTGGCGGTCATTACGCGGCCCGCCTCCTTCATGCGCCGCGAAATCGGCCGGCACCAGCGAGCCGTCCTCGTTCTCGATCCCGTACAGGCATAGATTGCCTCCGCTATAGTTGGTCACGATCAACAGCTTGCCCGTCGCGTCGATTTCAACATGGCACGGAGAGCCGCCTTTCGTCGTCCATTCATTGATCGCCTTCAGCTCGCCGTTATCGGCATGGATCACGAAGCTGTACACGCTGCCCGGCTCCGCGCCCGTCTCGCTTACGACATATAATCTCGTGCCCGCTTCGTTGCTTCTTAGAAAGGATGGATTAAAAATGCCTGCCTGCCCTGAAAGCCGTGTAATCTTTCCGTCTTCAGTATGTAAGACCATGGCCGAGATGCCCTCTTGCTCCTTCGCTGCATACGATCCTACAAAAAATAGCTGCTGTCCCATCGAAACGCCTCCCATTTTTTGTGCTTTATGCTCAAAACAAGCCCAGCCATCGGCTGAGCTTGTCTTGTTGCTTGTACGAATGCGGCCAAATTCTACTTAGCTTCTTCCTTCTTCTCGGTTTCCGCTTTGTTGTTGTCCGCTTTGCTATCGTTTGTCTTGGAATCGTCCGTCTTCGTGTCGTCTGTCGCCGGCGTTTCCGTCTTCGGCAGATCGATCTTCGTGATAAGCTTCGGAAGCTCGTCCGTCATAAATTTATTCAAGTTCGTCGAAGCAAGACCTTGCTTGATCAACGCTTTGTCTTGATCCGACAATTTATCAAACGGCGTAGGCTCACGCTTCTCGACCTTCATGACATGGTAGCCGAATTGGGATTTGACCGGTTCGCCGACTTTGCCGATTTCCTGCTTATTGGCTGCGTCTTTAAACTCCTGTACCCAGCCTTTTGCTTGCTGGTTCTCGTACAAACCGCCGTTCTCTTTCGAGCCTTCGTCCTCGGAATATTGCTTCGCCAGCGCTTTCCAGTCACCGCCCGCATCCAGCTTGCCTTTGACTTCCTTCGCGAGCTTCAGCGCTTCGTCGTCTTTACGTTTTTCCTCGCCGGTCTGCGGATCTACCGTGCCGATCAGAATATGGCGAACGCTGACAACGTTGTAATCCGCCTTCGTCGATTCGAATTCCTTCTTCACTTGATCGTCCGTGATCTTCTTCTCCTGATCCTTCATGATCGATGAAATCATTGTGTAGAAGTAGCGGATGTTGGCTTCCGTCAGCTTCGCTTCTTCCGCCTTCTTCTTCACATCAGGCGTCTCGTCGATGGCCTGCTTCATCTGAGAGTAGAAGGTGTCGACCTCTTTCTGCGCAGCATCGTCCAGCTTCTGATCGCCTAGCTGTTTATACAACACCTTGTAACCGATATATTCACGCAGAAATTGCTCCTGCAGTTGCGGAATGCTAAGGTACATTTCAGTTTGGGGCTGCACGATGCCGAAGAACGTCGAATACTTCTTGAATTCGGTGTCCGTGACCGTGCCGTCTTTATACGTAGCGATCGTTTTCCCTTCGCCCGTACCAGGAGCCGCGCCCTCCTCTTTCTTCTTGCCGCAGCCTGCTGCCAGTACGACGACAAGCACGGCGGCCAGAGCAAGCAGAGTCGCTCTTCTCCAATAGTTAGTGCGTAACATTCTGTAGTTCCCCTTTCGATTGAATGGTGTCTTTATATTGTGTCAAAAAACGTTCCAGCAGCTCAAGCTTCTGTTCTACCGTGAGCCCTTTTCCCCTTAACTGCATAAGCGGATACGGCTCTTGTCCGGTTGAGCGCTTGAACCGGTTCTCCAGCTGCAGGCAAAGCATGTCGACCTTCTTCGTGTCGAACCGCTTCTTCTCGCGCTCCGCGAAACGCAGGGTAAAGTCCTCGCCTTTCCCGCCGATTTGCTCGATGCCCAGAAGCGCGCCATACACCTTCAAACGAGCTACAGAAAGCAGGTTGTCGACCGCTTGAGGCAGATCGCCGAACCGGTCAACGAGCTCCTCCCGCAGGTCTTCTACTTCTTCGAAGGTACGGGCCGATGCCACTTTTTTGTAAATCTCTATCTTCTGTATGCTATCGTAAATATAAGCCGACGGCAAGTAGGCATCGATGCTCATGTCGATCACCGTGCTTACTTCCTTCACCGGCTCCTCAACTTCGCCGCCCATATCCGCCTTCCGCTTCTTGATTTCGTCGGCTAACATTTGCGAATACAAATCGAACCCGACGGAAGCAATAAAGCCGTGCTGCTCCGCGCCCAGCAAATTTCCCGCTCCGCGGATGGACAAGTCGCGCATCGCGATCTTAAAGCCGGAGCCAAGCTCCGTGAACTCCTTGATCGACTGAAGCCGCTTCTCGGCCACTTCCGTCAGCACCTTATCCCGCTGGTACGTGAAATACGCATATGCGATCCGGTTGGAGCGGCCTACCCGTCCGCGCAGCTGATACAGCTGGGACAAGCCCATCTTGTCCGCGTCGTGGACGATCAACGTATTGACGTTCGGAATATCGACGCCTGTCTCAATGATGCTGGTGCTGACAAGCACGTCGGACTCGCCGTCGAGGAAGTCCAGAATCGTCTTCTCCAGCTCCTGTTCGGACATTTGGCCGTGACCGACCGCCACCCGCGCATCGGGCACGAGCGCATGGATCTGCTCGGCCATCTGGTGGATACCCTGTACGCGGTTGTAGAGATAATAGACCTGGCCGCCTCGCGCAAGCTCGCGCTCAATAGCCTCGCGCACAAGCGAAGGGCTGTATTCCACGACGTAGGTTTGAACCGGGAACCGGTTCTCCGGCGGCGTCTCGATGACGGACAGATCGCGCACGCCGAGCATCGACATATGCAGCGTCCGCGGAATCGGCGTCGCAGTCAGCGTCAATACGTCGACATTGGTCTTCAGCCGCTTCAGCTTCTCTTTATGGGACACGCCGAAGCGCTGCTCCTCATCGACGATGAGCAGTCCCAAATCTTTAAATATAATATCCTGCGAAAGCAGCCGATGCGTGCCGATGACGACATCGACCGTCCCCGCCTTCAGGCCCTTCATCGTCGCGGTCTGATCTTTCTTGGAACGGAAACGGCTCAGCACCTGCACGTTAAACGGGAAGCCCGAGAAGCGCTCGCGGAACGTCTCGTAATGCTGCTGCGCCAAAATCGTGGTCGGCACCAGAATGGCCACCTGCTTGCCTTCTATGGCGGCCTTGAACGCCGCCCGCACGGCCACTTCCGTCTTGCCGTAGCCGACGTCGCCGCAGAGCAGACGGTCCATCGGGCGCGGAATTTGCATATCCTTCTTAATCTCCGCTATGGCCCGCAGCTGGTCATTCGTCTCGTCATACGGGAACATCGCTTCGAATTCCTGCTGGTATGACGTGTCCTGACCGAACGCGAAGCCGCTCGTCGCCTGCCGCTCGGCGTACAGCTTGATGAGCTCGTCGGCAATGTCCTTGACGGACGACTGGGCTTTGCTCTTCACCCGCGTCCATTCGTTGCCGCCCAGCTTATAGACCTTCGGCTCCTTCTCTTCGGAGCCGACATATTTTTGAATCAAATCGATCTGCTCGATCGGGACGGACAGCTTATCGCCGCCAGCGTACAAAATATGCATGTAGTCCTTATGAATACCGGCAATTTCAAGCGTGCCGATCCCCATATACTTGCCGATGCCGTGGTTCTGGTGAACGACGTAATCGCCGACCTTCAACTCGGTATAACTCTTGATCCGCTCCGCATTGTCCATCTTCTTGTCGAGGCGGCGCGCCTTGCGCTGCTTCTGCGAGAACATCTCGCCCTCGGTAATGACGATAAGATGGATCGACGGCAGCTCGAAGCCCGTCTGTAAATTGCCTTCTATGATAAGCGGCGGTTCAATGCCGTAATCATGCAGCACCCGCCGCATGCGGTCCATCCGCTCAGGATTGCCGGCCAGCATGATGACCTTCGCGCCGGTCTTGCGCCACCGCTCCATCTCCGCCTTCAGCACGTTCATCTGGCCGTGGAAGCTTTGCATGGAACGGCATACGACGTTGAGAATATTTTGCGGCTGCGTGTGCGGAATTTGCCGCAGGAACAATGACAGAAACAGCGTCGGGAACGGACGGTGGAACAGCACGTCGTCCGATGGCCGCGCAAGCGCAAGCGAAGGAAGCGCCTTGCCATTGGTCATGAGGTGCATCGCCCATTCCGCTTCGTCCCGCTCCAGCTGGCGGCCGGTTTCGATCAGACGCGTCGGCTCATCATAGATGAGCAGGGTATCTTTCGGCATGTAATCAAACAACGTTTGCCGCTCCGGGTAGAGCAGCGAAATATATTTATAGATTTCCGTAAAATACTGATGCTGGCGCAGCTTCTCGATTTCCGAGCCGATCTCGGAACGAAGGCGGTCCTTGGCCGTACGGTCGGTCATCTTCTGCAGCTGCTGTTCCAGCAGGTCCGCAGCGTGCTTCGCCGCGTTCTCGAAGCGCCTTGCGTCGGCGGTCAGCTCCTGGCACGGCGGCACCGTATACTGCTCAAGCTTATCGATGGAGCGCTGCTCGGACGGATAGAACGTACGGATCGAATCGATCTCGTCGTCGAACCATTCGACCCGGTACGGATGCGGCGACGTGAGCGGAAACAGGTCGACGATGCCCCCTCTGACGCTCATCTCGCCTTTACCCTCGACCTTGTCGACACGCACATAGCCGAGCTCTACCATTTGACGTAAAAACGCTTCCAACGATAGCGTCTCCCCGACCTTCAGCTCGATCCGAGCCGCAGCCATGACGCTGCTAACCGGCAGGAACCGCCGGACACCGGAAAAAGGCACGACAATAATCCCGCGAAACCCTTGCGACAGTCGGATAAGCACATCCATCCGCTGTGCGAGCGTCTCCGGGCTCGAAATGGCTGCTTCGGCAGCGACTAATTCATTGGCGGGATACAGCAGCACTTCGCTCTCGGACAGGCACTCCACAAGGTCTTCCGCGATCTTCTGGGCAGCGAACATATTGTGGGTGACGACGAGCATCGGGCGATCGAACTCCCGCTTCAGCGCAGCGATCATCACTTGACGCGAAGAACCGGCCAGCCCCGATATGAGCTGCTCCTGCATTCCTTTCTTGATTCCGGATACGACCGAACCAAAATCCGTATCCGCTGCATAAGCTTCCAGTAATGCTTTCAACGTTAGCGGCACCTCGTTTCTTTCCACAAGACAACACTTCTATTCGATGAAAAATCGGCTATCGGCCGGATTCCCTCTCTAGCAACCTGCATTTCTCCGTTTCGATCATTACAAAAAGAAGCCTCAGCCATACGCCAAGGCTCTTTGTTCATTCACTTGCCCCTTATTACTGCAGCGGGTTGGATACAAGCAGCAGCTCCGGGTTGCTGTCAATCGCCTCGCGGCAATAATCGCAGACGACATTCACCGTAACGTCGCCGTTCGGATTATACGCTATTATATCGCTGCGTTCTTCGGGGGTCAAGAAATGGAAACCAAGCTGCGTTTCTGAAATATGGGCGTTATTGATCGACCCGATTTGCGATTTACAATGCCGGCAAATATAATTTACAGCCATATGTATGCCTCCTGAGTAGTCGTTATACCCTCAGTATGCCCGCAATGGCTGAAATTTAACGGTTATATTTGGCCATGGTGCGTTCGAATGAATTCGTCAGCGCAAATTCCGCCGCGTCGCAGCTTTCGTCAATCATTGCCTTCAGCAGATCCTGCTCGCTCTTCGGGAAATTAGAAAGCACGTAGTCTGAGATGCTCATCCCCGTCTGCGGCCGCGAAATGCCAATGCGGATCCGATTGAAGGTTTGCGTACCGGTATGTTGGATGATGGACTTGATCCCGTTATGGCCGCCGGCGCTGCCCTGGTAGCGAAGACGGATTTTGCCCGTTTCCGTATCCAGATCGTCATACACGATAATGCCGTCCTCAAGACTCGTTTTATAGTAATCCATATACCCTCTTACCGTTTCGCCGGACAAATTCATATACGTCATCGGTTTAATAAGTGCGACTTTCGTCCCGGCCACATTGCCTTCCCCGATCAGTCCTTTGCACTTGCTCTGCGTGACTTTAATCCCCCACCGCTTCGCAAGCTCATCTACGACCATAAAGCCCACATTATGCCGCGTCCCTTGATACGCGGTGCCGGGGTTGCCTAATCCGACAATCCATTTCATGCTGACAGCTCAACTCCTGTGCCAAAAAAATTTTCTAAATCACCCTGCAACGAATGTTCATCTTCAATTGTCATATGTATAGATTCGGCACTGCAGCCGGACTTCGTGTGCAAAGGGGCGTAATTTTCGATGTATGTCAACGGCCAGCTGATTTTCGACGACAGTCATTTCCAAGACCACCACGAGTACCAGGTTCCCGTTCAAGTCTATTGGCGCAAAGAACACCATGATATCGGCTACGTCGAAACGATCAGTCCATCGTACATCATGATGAATAATGTTTTCTACAGCCGCAAGCAGTTTACCTTCGTTTCCAGACCGGGCTATTAAAAAATAAAAGGGCTGCTTCCATGCCCGCAGCCCAAATCCTACCGTTATTCGAAATTTACAGCATGCATTTCCGCTTCATGCGCGCGCTGCTCCGCTTCGTGCGTTTCTACCGCGGCAGCTTCCGCTTCTTCCGCCGTCAAATCCTTCTGAGGCACTAGAATGGTGACGACCACCTGATCGGTGTCCACCTTCGTCGATACGCCGGCAGGCAGCCGCAAATCGCTGACCAGCAGGTTCTCCCCCATGCCAAGCCCAGATACGTCGACCTCGATGGCATCCGGAATTTGATTCGGCAAGCAATGGATTTCCAGCTCATGGAGCATCGGCTGCAAGATGCCGCCTTCGCGCACGCCTGTCGAGTCGCCGATCATCTCAAGCCGTACCTGCGTTTTGATCGACTGATTCATATTAACCTGATGGAAATCGATATGAAGCAGGTTGCGTGTAAGCGGCTCGCGCTGCACTTCGGTCAGCATGACCGGCTGCTTCCCCGCTCCCGGAATGTCGAGCTCCAGCAATGCATGCGGATGCGAACGCAGCAGCGCGGACAGCTCCTTCTCATTGACCGAGACCGGAATCGGCTTGCTCAGCTTGGATCCATATACGACGCCAGGTACGAAGCCTTGCTGTCTCATTTGTTTCAATTGGCCTTGCGTGGCAGTCGTCCGTGCTTCTGCCCGAAATGGTATCGCCATAGTCGGAAACCTCCAAAGAGTGTTGTGATTTCCATATATTCTTTCCCATTCCGGCTTCGAAATAAACGACTAAGATGAAACGGCCCAGGCGGACTACCCCTTCGCTTGGCTCTCTTTCTTCGCTTTCGCGCGGCCGCGCAGCTTCTCCGCATAGCCCGGTTTGTTGATTTGGCGCTCGCGGGCGATCGCCACATCGTTGTCAGGCACATCCTGCGTAATCGTCGAGCCGGCAACCACATAGGCGCCGTCGCCGATCTTCACGGGCGCGATCAAATTGACGTTGCTGCCGACAAACGCACGGTCGCCAATCTCGGTCAGCGACTTGTTATAGCCGTCGTAATTGACGGTAATCGCGCCGCAGCCGATATTGACGTCCTTGCCGACCTTCGCATCGCCGACATAGCTCAGATGCGAAACCTTGGTTCCCTCGCCAAGCTCCGCATTCTTGATTTCCACGAAATCGCCGATTTTGCAGCCAGCGCCTAGCTTAGTACCAGGACGCAGGTAGGCATACGGGCCTACCGCGCAATCGTCGCTTATCACCGACTCCACGGCATTGGAATGCTTCACGGTCACGCCGTTGCCGATTTGCGTATCCGTCACATCCGCATGCGGACCGATTGCGCAATCTTCGCCGATGACGGTACGGCCGCGCAGCACGGTGCCCGGATAAATCACGGTGTCCGAGCCAATCACTACGTCCGCTTCGATGTACGTTGCGGCCGGATCGATGATCGTTACGCCGTTGATTTGATGATTCCGGTTAATCCGCGCGCGCATGAGCGATTCCGCCTCAGCCAAGCCGACACGGTCATTGACGCCGATCCCTTCGGCAAAGTCAGGCGCACAGTAAGCGCCAACCGTCTCGCCGGCGTTCTTCAAAATTTCCATCACGTCCGTCAGGTAGTACTCGCCCTGCGCATTGTTGTTGGTCACTTGCTTCAATGCCTGGAACAACTTTTTATTGTCGAAGCAGTACATGCCTGTGTTGATTTCCGTAATCGCCGCTTGTTCCGGCGTGCAATCCTTCTGCTCCACGATGCGCAGCACGTTGCCGGCCTCATCGCGGATAATGCGGCCAAGCCCTTGCGGATTCGGCACAACAGCCGTCAGCACGGTTGCCGCAGCTTCCGTCTTATGATGCAGCGCAAGCAGCTCCCCGATCGTTGCCGCCGTGACTAGCGGCGTATCGCCATACAGAATAACCGTCGTGCCCGTCTCTTCGCCAAGCAGCGGCTCCGCCTGCTGCACGGCATGGCCGGTGCCGAGCTGCTGCTCCTGAAGGACAAACTCCGCGCCGTCCCCGAGGTACGCGCGTACCGTTTCCGCGCCGTGACCGAGCACGACGACCGTACGCTCGCAAGCGGCGTCCTTTACCGTCTGCAGTACATGCCCTACCATCGGTTTGCCGCACACAGGATGCAGTACTTTATATAATTTTGATTTCATTCGTTTTCCTTGCCCTGCTGCCAATACAATTGCCATTACTTTCAAAGGATGTCCCTCCTAGCTTTCTTACCCCTTCATAACGCATCGCTCATAAATGCTCTATTGAGCATATCGTATCTCCGGGCAAAAGAAAAGAGAGCCGTCCGTAAACGGGCTCTCTTTGCTCGACGTCCCAATGCTTTGATTTAGGCGCCTTCTTCGATAACCTCTTCTTCCGTCGCTGCACGTTCGTATTCTGCGAGGACGGCAGCTTGGATCTTCTCCCGTGTCGTCGAAGAAATCGGGTGTGCGATATCGCGGAATTCTCCATCAGGAGTACGCTTGCTTGGCATTGCCACAAACATTCCATTGTTTCCGTCTATCACGCGAATATCGTGAACGACAAATTCATTGTCAATGGTAATTGAGGCGATTGCCTTCATCCGGCCTTCGGAATTTACTCGGCGGAGTCTAACATCGGTAATTTGCATCTGTGTTCACCACCTTTGCCTATCAAAGACTTGGTGTATACTTCCACGTTTTGATGCGAATTCCTTCATGGATCTGGAAAATATCTGGCTATAATAAAAATATTTTTTAAAGTCAAATATTATCCTTTATCATTCGACTCCAATCGCCACGATCAGCTCAATTTCGACAAGAACGTCCTTCGGAAGCCGTGCCACTTCTACGGTTGAACGAGCCGGTTTATGGTCGCCAAAGTAAGATGCGTAGATCGTGTTGAGCGCTGCGAACTGATTCATGTCTTTAATGAAGACAGTCGCCTTGACTACGTCGGCGAACGAAGCGCCCGCCTCGGCAAGGACAGCCTCCAGATTGCGGAAAACCTGATGAGTCTGCTCTTCGATGCCGCCTTCTACGAGCGCGCCTTCCGCCGTCAGCGGAATTTGACCGGAAGTGAACAGCAAATTGCCAAGCTTCATCGCTTGCGAATACGGTCCGATGGCCGCAGGCGCTTTGGTCGTTGCTATAGGTTGCGGTTGTACTTTCATTGCCAATAAATCCTCCTCGATTGTTTGCTATGTAGCTTCCGTACGCGTGAAATAGTTACCCGGCACAACGGTCGTTTGTTTCGTTTTCATATCGACGGCCGTAAGCTTAGCAAGCGAAACGTAATCCTCAAGCAGCCGGTCCTCCGTTTCAAGCCCGCCCGATTCCACGAATACGCCGACCCCGGCGACCTTGGCGTTGAATTCGAACAGCAAATCCATCATCCCTTGGATCGTCCCGCCGGCTTTCATGAAATCGTCGATGATCAGAACCCGCGCATGCTCCTTCAGCGCGCGCCTAGCAAGCGACATTGTCTGGATGCGCTTATTGGAGCCCGATACGTAATTAATGCTAACGGCAGAGCCTTCCGTTACCTTATTGTCCCGACGGACGATGACGACAGGCAGGTTCATACAGGCCGCCGTTGCGTAAGCAAGCGGAATCCCCTTCGTCTCTACCGTCATAATGACGTCAATTTCCGAAGCCGCGAATGCGGTTGCAAACATGCGTCCGACATCCGCAAGCAAGCCGGGCTGTCCCAGCATATCCGTCATATAGAGATAACCGCCTGCGAGCACCCGCTCCGGCTGTTCCAATTGACGGCACACGCCGTTCATAATGGCCAGCGCCTCTTCATGTCCCATCTTCGGTGTATATTTCACGCCGCCGGCCGCGCCTGCAAGCGTATGCAGCTCGCCGAGCCCTTCTTCTTCGAAAACTTCTTTAATAATCGCCAGATCCTCGCTGATGGAGGACTTTGCCGATTGATAACGGTCCGCAAATGCTGTTAGAGATATTAACGTATGGGGGCGTGTAAGTAAGTATTGCGTCATTTCTACTAACCTTGCACTTCGTTTTAACTTCTTCACCGTGCATTCCCCCTACCTAAATCCGAATATTATAATGACAATATAACATTTTCATACGGATTTGATCAAGACGCACGTAGGCTTTATGTCAGCATTCTTACCACATAGACTTCTTTGCAAAAACCGCGAAGTCCGTTATAGATGCGCGATACCTTGGCTTCCTTGCTTACCAAGCCGAAAACCGTCGGGCCGCTTCCTGACATGAGGACGCCGTCTGCGCCAAGACGCTGCATAATTTCTTTCAATTGAAGCACCTCGGGATGGAGCTGCAGCGTAACGGTCTCCAGTACGTTGCCCAAGTAAGTGCAAACGTCGCTGAAAGAACCGTTCTTGATCGCATCCAGCATATCCGCCGTGGACGGATGGTGCTTCAACTCCGATGCGCGCAGTTTCCCGTACACGTCTGCCGTCGATACGTTGATCGGCGGCTTGGCGAGAATGACCCAGCATTGCGGCGGGTTGCTGATCCGTTCAAGTTTCTCTCCGCGCCCGCGCGCAATAGCGGTGCCGCCTGTGACGCAGAACGGCACGTCTGAGCCAAGCTCCGCGCCCAGCGTGCACAGCTCGTCCTCCGATATGCCCAGCTGCCACAGCCGATTCAGCCCGCGCAGTGTAGCCGCTGCATCGCTGCTTCCGCCGGCCAGCCCCGCGGCGACCGGTATTTTCTTATCCAAGTGGATATAAACGCCCTTGCGGACATTGTAGCGATCCTTGATCAGCCTTGCCGCTTGGAAAGCCAAATTCTTCTCATCAAGCGGAATGTACCCGGCTTGGCTCGATATAATGATCGTATCCCGCGGCAGCTCCTCCATCTCGAGCCGGTCCGCCAAATCGACCATCGTCATGATCATCTCGACCTCGTGAAAACCATCCTCGCGCTTTCGTTTGACATCCAGCAGCAGATTGATTTTCGCCGGCGCCTTTTCGTAAATCTTCATATGAGCCTCACCCGTCCGTTATCGTTAAACTTCACATATTATAACAAAAGGTCAAAAGAAAAGCTAAGAGCATTGAGCAGCCGCGGGACTGCCCATCATCTTAGCTTGACATAACCCTCGTTTATTGGGGGTGAAATTGAGAAGCTTGCTGCTGTGCGGCTTGCACGGCTTGATGCATGTAAGCCGGTACGGTGCTGGCAGCCTGTTGCCGCTGCGGCGTATTGCCTTGAGGCTGCATAAAGGGGTTGCGAGCCGTTTGCGGCCTATATGACGATTGCTGCGTCTGCGCTTGCATTTGCGGCTGATAACCCTGTTGCGCCTGCTGTGCGGCATACTGCTTGGCGGCGGCCTGTTCGGCAAGTTGAATCGCACGTTTCACCATATTGCCGGCATCCTTCGCTTTAATCCCGCCCCAGCCTTCCCGCTGCACGGTATCGTAGAAGCCCAAATCTTTAGCAAGCTCCTTCTTCAACTCTTCGCTCATCGTGCGGCGTCTGCGTGACATAAGCACTCTCCTCCTTCAGAAACGGGTAGTAACGTTAGTATGGTTGTTTTCATCGTAATCATACGGAGAGGGTCCCGTTCCCATGAGGCCGACTGCAGCGCAAAAAAAAGTGCAGAGCCCGCCTAACGCCGCTTTCACAAGCGCCGGGGGACTCTGCACAGTTCAGATTACAACTTATCTCATTGTATATACGTAATGCGTACCTGACCATCATCGCTGTCAACCGTCACTTCAACGGATTCCGTCAAAATATCGGCATAGCTGTACGAGACGCGCTTGAACGCATGCTGCTCCTGGTCAAGTCTGACAATAAATACAGAAGGGTAGATTTCTTCTAACACACCGGTCCGTTCAATAGTCTTTCGACGACCACCGTTTGCACGAAGACGTATTTTGGAGCCGACATGGGTTTCCAAACTGCGTTTGATTTCCAATAGCGCATTTTTTGCCATTGTGCACTACCACCTCTTTCCTTGTCCATTATAACCAAAAGGAGGTGGTTTGTCAAAAAATTATAATTATAACAGCGGTCTTAACATTGTGTCAATATAAAAAAGACTGTTTTTTACGGGATCACGTATATTTTATCCCGCGCCAGCCATATTATACAGTTGGTTTCACACCGGTCAACGTTTTGGGCTTCGGCAGACCGACCCGAAACTTCCCTAACGTTTCAATGCCTCCGACGCCGTCGATGCCGCTGATCGTGCCATGAATGACATCAGCCAGGTTGATGCTCTCCCTGTGGGAGGTGTAGCTGGCTTTGATGGCCACGTAGACCGGATCAAGCGCATGAATGAGCACTCTACTCGGAGAGCTTGCGAAGTTGGAACCATTCTGAAGCAGTGCTTCATAGTGGGATTGGCAAGCGCCGGCCACGACAATTAAACTGTCCTTGCTCTTCTCGTACTGACGGGCAATCCGCACGGCATTCACGAAATTTTGCGAGTTCTTATAGCTGGCCAGGTTTTGCAAATCATCCTGCATGCGGTTTTTGAGCACGCCGTCATGTCCGGTAATAACTACGATGTCCGGTTTGATCTGCGGGAGCAGCCGGTACACCACATCGGCCATCTGCGATTCATGCACATAGATCCCGTGAGCCGGGACGCGCATTTGCGTGTACAACTGCATGCTTTTTCTCATATAGTTGCTGTCCCCATCCAGATGAAGCACTCTTCCGGGCAACTCAAAATAAGGCTGGGGCTGACTTTGCGCACGCTGCAATTCACGCTCCATCATCTGCTGCTCGCGCTGCTCTTGCATCTTCATCGTAGATTCAGCGGCTTTTATCCGTGCCTGTCTCGCGACTGCGGAGGACTCCGGATCGCCTACAACGGACAAATCGACAATAGGGGCGTCTGCAAGCAGACGATAGTCGGTACCCTTCAGGATAGCTGTTTCTTCTTGAATTATCGCAACACGAAAAAGGACGTCCCCGCCATAGGATTTGCGGACGACCAGGTCCCCTTGCTTCATGGGCAAATCACCTCTTCGTCTATCCTATGGGGAGACGCCCGTCATGGTGCGCTCACTTTTATTTTTTGTCGCTGTTCATTTAGCCGTTACCGTTGTATCCGGCCTCCAGCAGCGCGCGGCTGAGCGCCGCAAACTCCGCCAGAGAGAGCGTCTCGCCGCGCCTGGACGGATCAATGCCGCAGCTGCCTAGCAGCGTGCCCAGCTGATCGCGGTTTGCCTTGCCTACGAAGGCGGTCAAGTTGTTGGCGATCGTCTTGCGGCGCTGCGCAAAGCAGGCCTGGACGGTCCGGAAGAAATGTGCCTCATCCTCGACTTCAACGGCCGGCTTGTCCCGAAGCGTGAGCTTGATGACCGCAGAATCCACATTCGGCTGCGGAATGAACACTGTATGCGGCACGATGCAGACAAGCTCAGGAACGCAATAATACTGCACGGCTATACTAAGGCTGCCGTAGTCTTTGCCTCCTGGCTTTGCTGCCATCCGCTGCGCGACTTCCTTTTGGATCATAACCACGATATGCTCAAGAGGCAGTTTCTCCTCCAGCAGCTTCATCACAATCGGGGTCGTCACGTAATACGGCAGGTTCGCGACGACGCTTACGCCAGACAGACCCGCGAACCGCTCCTTTATCAGAGCGTCAAGGTCGAGCTTCAGCACGTCGCCGTGCTCGACATGCACGTTCGGCGTATCCGCGAATACTTCCTTCAGGATCGGAATGAGCCGGTTGTCGATTTCCACCGCTGCGACCTTGGCTGCGGTATGCGCAAGCTGCTGCGTCAGCGCCCCGATGCCCGGGCCGATCTCCAGCGCCCCCTTCGACTCATCAAGCTCGGCAGCACCGACAATTTTGCGCAAAATATTTTGATCGATCAGAAAGTTCTGACCGAGGCTCTTCTTAAACGTGAATCCGTATCTGGCGATAATATCCTTCGTCCGCTTCGGCGAGCCTACTTCGGCCATCGCCTTCGTTCCCTCTGTCATCCTTTATCTCCTTCGCTCTCCATCGTATCCAGCGCCCGCATGAATTCCTCGCGCGTAATGCGAAACATCGAGCAGCGCTTAAAGAACTGTTTGCCGTTTGCATACCCGATGCCAAGCAAGTTCCCCATTTTCAGCCGTCTCTCAGACGCTTGCGGATGAACGAGCAGACCCGCCTGCATCAAATCCTCCATCGTCACCTCGGCAAGGCCGGCCGAGCCTTGCGCCGCTTCCGTACGCAAATTGGCGAGCGCCCGTCTGATCGCCTCCGGAGATGCGTTCTCTACGCCGATATCGCCTTTGTAGAGCGCCTCCTCCTGCGGTAAGAAGGCATGCTTGCAGCCCGGAACGCGCTGCGCGACGATTTTGCGGATTCGCTCTCCGGCATGATCGGGGTCGGTAAAGATAATAACGCCCCTGCGCTCCATCGCCAGCTCCACACGTTTCAGAACCGCTTCACCGACAGCAGAACCCCCGGTCTCGATGGTTTCCGCGTCGACGGCGCGTTTAATCGCAACCGTATCGTCCTTGCCCTCTACTACAATGATTTCTTTAATCATGGGACTCCATTCCTTCCCTTCCGACAAACATGCAAAAAGAAGAGGCAGCGCCTCTTCTTATAATGGCATATTTACATGCAATTTACGATAGGATGCTCCGTACCGTGACACTGCTCCTAGAGCGATTCAGGCTTCTTAGGCCCCAGTACATACACCGTGAAGCCCTGCTTCCGGCCGAATTTAGTGGCATACGACAAGCTTTCATAGAAAACGTCGATCTTGTTCCCCTTGATCGCGCTGCCCGTATCCTCCGCACGGCGGAAACCGATGCCCTCAATGTATACCCACCAGCCCATTGGGATCACCCTCGGATCAACCGCAATCGTCCGGCCTTCTGTTACGCGCGAACCAGACGCGGTGATGCCGTACTGCGGGTCGCCCTTACTCTTGCCAGTCGATTCTACGCCGGCCGTATACGCCGTAAGCGTTACGTTCTTGAGCACTTTCTTCGCGCTGAACGTTACGCCCCGCTTCGTCATTGTGGAAATATTCGGTGAATTCGCGCTAAGCGTCATCACCTTCGGCTCAGGCTTCTTCGTCCCGACCATCACGATTTGATCGACGGATGGCGATTCCGTCAGCTTCTCGACCATCGTCTGCGAAACTAACACGCCGTCTTCGAAAGTTTTTTCAAAACGTTTAACGACTGTGCCTTTTTTACCCGTTTGAATCGTCTTTTCCTTCCCGAGCGTTAGCTTCGGATCTTCTTTCTTCACAACGTTGAATGCAAGGGGATGAGTCGTTTCTGAAAACTTCTTGTCAATCCGTGTTACAGAAACAACCATATTCGGTTTAAGTTCCGATGATAGCGAAGGCACTACCTTATCTTGATTGCGGATCGATATATTAGCCTGATCGATTGCTCCCTGCACAGTTCTTTCTGTCGTGTACAACGTTCTTGCTTTGCCGTCAGCTTTTACAATCAGAGGCACCGCTTGATCGATGACGATCCGGTCGCCGTCCTTGATACCGCCGTCGAGCGGCATTGACACCTTGTCATAAGTGCCGATTGCAATAGCTTGTTCATCCAGTAGGCGTTGAAGGACCCATTGCTTCGTCGTTACAATGGTTTCTTGTCCATTCACTACTACGGACACGCGCTTATCAGCCGTTCCGTACAACAACACCAGAAACATGAAAGTCATAGCGATTGAGATCATGGCGCTTAGCACAATTAAACGCACGTTCTCATGCTTCCATCGCAATGCGAAAGACATGCTGGATGATCGTTTACCATGGGTGTCCTTAAGCTGGATTGCTCCCATTTCTTCGGTCCTCCTTACATAGCCCCGCCGCCTTTGTTACGCATGATTACATAGACGCGACTATTGAGATTTTCTTTCCAATTTCCCCTCAATCCGATTCCGTGATGCCCTAAATCGTCAGATTACGCATTGTTTCAAACAAAAAGAAGCCCGACGACAGAGGATCTGTTTCGTGGCTTCCCATTCGACAATGGTAGCATGGAACTTCATTCACGAGGTTGATCTCTCTAAAATGCGCTTGCGAGGTTAGCTGTCGGATTCGGGCGAGAGAGTCGCCCTATTCACTTACGGCACTATGTATCACAATCGTGGTATCACAATCGCTGCACCGGTCGCAAAATTCACCCCAAGAAGAAGTTCATGTCTATGGCTGTCTGTACCATGCCAGTGATACAAACAGTTTCAACAATTGGTTCCCCCGCTCTCCGAAATTCGGAGATTAAGCGTGTTATTGGAAAAGGAATACAAGTTTGTGTTGCTCTGAAATGAATCATACAGGTAACCGCAGCACATTGTAAAGAACTGATTAAGGACGATTTTAACGAATTTCAAGGAAAATAAGGCGGAAAGTAAGGAATTTCTTCAATCAAAATCACTTTTTTCACGGGAATGCTCCCAAATCCTTGCTTTCTATGTGATTTTCATGAGATTCCAAAACATCTCATCGCATTTTCCGTTGTTATTCTCCCAATTTCGTCCAAGCTCTTACCCGTTAATTCGGCAATTGTATTTGCTACAAGACGGACGAAAGAAGACTCATTCCGCTTGCCACGATGGGGATGCGGGGCTAGATAAGGAGCATCCGTTTCGATCAAAAGTCGGTCAAGCGGCACCCGTGCAAGCACTTCTTTAGGCACCCGTGCATTTTGGAACGTAAGCGGTCCCCCGAACGAAATATAGAAATTCATATCGAGGCACTGCTTTGCCGTCTCCCAGCTGCCGGAGAAGCAATGCATCACGCCGCCGACCTCCTTGGCCTCTTCTTCACGAAGCACCCGGACCACATCTTCGTGCGCGTCGCGATTATGAATGACGATTGGCATCCGTTTGGACTTGGCTAGCGCAATCTGCTCGCGGAATACGCGCTGCTGGACATCTTTCGGAGAGGTATCCCAGTGATAATCGAGTCCGATTTCGCCAATGGCTACCACCTTTGGATGGTCGCACAGCGATGCGATCCAATCCAGGTCTTCCGGACGCATATCAATGCTGTCGACAGGATGCCAGCCTACAGCCGCATAGATGAATGAATACTGCTCCGCAAGTGCCATCGTGGTCGGGATCGTTTCCCGGTTGAAACCGATATTGATAAGCTTATGTACCCCAGCGGCCTGGGCTCTTTCGATCACTTCTGCGCGGTCTTCGTCGAATTTATGCGAGTCTAAATGCGTGTGCGTGTCGATTAACATGATTAAACCGTTAAACCCCTTTCTACATAAAAGCAAATAATTCGCGTATATTCGCGGGCAGCCGGTGGGCTGATTCTCGAAGCGGTTCTTCTGGGTAATAGAGGTGGTACTTGCCTTGACGGATGCCGGTTATCGATTGGATGATATCGGAGCGGCTTGAAATCTCCGACAGCCGCTCATCGCGGCTCAGCAGCAGAATCGGCGGCTTTTCTTCTTTTCCCGCGACCGTCGTAGAGCCGGGACGATAAACATCGTAGGGCATGTCGTAAGGAAAGTCAATTTCTAGGTGATAGTCCGGATGCAGGCCGATTTCCTGCAGACAATCGCGGATTTGCTGCCACAGCTTCTCGTCGGGCGCATCCATCGTGACATATTTATAAAGCTTGCGGTCCAAGAAACGGCGGCACAGGTCGGACAGCACTGGATCGAGCTCATTCTGCCATTGAGCGAAGGCGGTTTGGGCAAGCGCCTCATCAAGCTCTAAATAACCTTCAATATCTATTGTGCCTGCAAGCAGCTTCTTTATCGGCTCCATAAGCGAGCAAAACTTATAACCACCCCCGTAAAGCTCCTTGGCTCTGCGAAATATTTGTCTTAGAATAATTTCCGAGCTTCTCGTGACAGGGTGAAAGTAAACCTGCCAATACATTTGATATCGGGACATCAGATAGTCTTCAACGGCATGCATGCCGCTTTCCTTGACGACGATTCGTCCTTGGTGAGGCCGCAAAACGCGCAAGATCCGTTCCAAATCGAAGGTGCCGTAATTAACCCCTGTATAATAAGCATCCCTTAGCAAGTAATCCATACGGTCAGCGTCCATTTGGCTGGAAACAAGGCTGACGACAATCGGCTGGCGATAGGTCTTGCAAATGACGGCGGAGATCCGCTCCGGATAGGTAGGGTCGAACTCGCGCAGCACTGCATTTATTTCCGTATTTTCCAGCAGGATGCGGCAGGTCCACTCCTCATGCTGGGTGTCGAACACATCTTCAATGGAATGAGAGAACGGCCCATGACCGATATCATGGAGCAATGCCGAGCATAAAGCGACAAGCTTTTCTTCTTTCGGCCAATCGCTGTAGCCGCTGCGCTCGAACTGCGAAATGATTTTGCGGGTAATCTCGTAGACGCCTAGTGAATGAGAGAACCGGCTGTGCTCCGCGCCGTGAAAAGTCAGATAGGATGTGCCCAGCTGGCGGATGCGGCGAAGCCGCTGAAATTCCTTCGTATTGATCAAATTCCAAATCAGATGATCCTGGACGTAAATGTACTTATGTACGGGGTCCTTAAATACTTTCTCTTCCGCAAGCCTGCCCTCCCGATTCCTTGTGCTCATGTCGAATCTCCCTCCCTCAAATTCAATAATTCGACACAAATTGTCGAATCGTTGTCGAATAATGTCGTCAACCTATTTCCAATCAATCATCAATTGCTATACTATAATTATGTAAGACATACGCTTATTTTAAGCGTAAATCGGCCCTAAGTGGTCACAATTACCGTTATTTGCAGGTTGACTATTTTGGGAAACGTTGGTATTATTAAGGCAATATATGATAGAATTTTGTCGAATAGTGACGAGTTATTTCATTGCGAAGGGGAAATCATAGATATGATGAAATCTACTGGTATTGTACGTAAAGTAGATGAGCTTGGCCGCGTAGTTATTCCAATTGAATTGCGCCGTACGCTAGGAATCGGCGAGAAGGATGCGCTTGAGATTTATGTGGATGGCGAGCGCATCATGCTGAAGAAGTACGAGCCTGCTTGCATCTTCTGCGGCAACGCTGAGAACGTCTCTTATTTTAAAGGAAAAATCGTTTGTAACGCTTGTTTGACAGAATTGCCGGCTCCCGTTACAAAATAAAGAGACAAATCTAGATTTATCGGTTATAATACATTTATCGACCTGTTAATTCTAACCTTTTTATATCTCCTTGATGCCTTCCTGAGCCATTCCGGTCAGGAAGGTCTTTTTTTTCTCTTCTATTTCTTCATCACTTCATTATATACATCGCGTTTTTGCATCCCACGATCAAGAGCAGTTCGCTTGATCGCTTCCTTCCGATCCTCGCCTTGCTCCTCGTAGCGGCTCACATGCTCCTCCAAGCTCAAGCTTTTCCACCATACGTCATCATCTTGCCGCAACTCCGCTGCTTCTTCCTTGCTAACGCCTGCTATAACCAGACAATATTCGCCTAGCGGCGGATGCTCCTCTAGCCATGCGATGCATCCGGATACCGTGCCGCGGGCAATTTCTTCATGCCGCTTGGTCAGCTCTCTTACCATGGCCATGTTACGATCACCCCAGTGTTCAAGCATGGCTCCAAGCGTCTTCATGATGCGATGAGGCGACTCATAACAAATCAGCGTCGCCTCCTGCCGCTGCAGCTGCTGCAACCATCCGGCAAGGGGCTTTCGGTCACGCGGAGGAAAGCCTGCGAACAGAAACTTCTCCGTCGATAACCCCGAGACGATCAGAGCAGACAGCGCCGCATTCGCTCCAGGGATCGGAACAACGGCAATACCCTTCTCGGCCGCCGCGGCAGCGAGATCGGCGCCGGGATCGGAAATTGCCGGCAGCCCGGCATCGCTTACGAGCGCGATCGATTGTCCGCTCTCCAGCAGACGAACGAGCTCTGGACCGCTCGCCTCCTTGTTATGCTCGTGATAGCTGACAAGCCGTGTCGAAATATCAAAATGCGAAAGCAGTTTGCGTGTCTGCCTCGTATCCTCGGCTGCGATCATGTCGACTTCTTTTAACGTCCGGATCGCTCGAAATGTCATATCCTCCAAATTGCCGATCGGCGTTCCTACTAAATATAACGTTCCCGCTCCGCCGCGCGTGCCATCGGTTTCGTTGCTGAAGCTCCGCTGTACCTTCATTTGACCGTATCCCCCTTTCCCGCTGCGTTTACCGCTTGATCACCGTAATAAATCCGCATTAATTCTTCATTATATTGCCGCTGCTCGTTATAGACGATCATAGGCGGCAGCAGCTTCACATCCGGCTTGCCGTCTCTGGCCGCTTCAATCAGCACCATATTGGCTTCCGCTCCTGCATGCGGATGAACGAACCGAATCCGCTTCGGCTCCAGCTTCCATTTGCGGAACGTTTCCAGCAGCTCAACTAACCGGTTCGGCCGATGGACCATTGCGACGCGTCCGCCTGTGCGAACAAGCCGGGCGCAGGCCGCTACGATATCATCAAGCGTCCCATTGCGTTCATGCCTTGCCATCGCAAAATGCTCATTCTCATTCTGATCGCCTGTACCTGGAGGCATATAGGGTGGGTTTACAGTGACAGCATCATACATGCCATGACCCACCTGCTTATGAAAATCGCGCAAATCCCCTTCATAAATATGAATACGTTCCTCCAGACCATTCACCTTCACGCTGCGTCTAGCCATATCGGCAAGCCGCGGCTGAATTTCCACCGCATCGATTGCCGCTTTCGTTCTGGTCGTGAGGAGCAGCGGTATAACACCGTTGCCAGTGCAAAGATCCAATATCTTGCCGCGCGGCGGCACTGCCGCAAACCGGGCCAGCAGCACCGCATCCATGGAGAAACTGAATACCTCTCTGCTCTGAATGATATGTAATTGATGCGTTAGCAAATCGTCAAGCCGTTCATTCGGCTCCAGTCTGACATCATTGACCACCGTTTATTCTCCTTAAGTCGACGTAATTCGAACCCGCTTTATATGCAAACAAGACCCTGATGAAGGGTCTTGTTTCTTTATTCCTTATTGAGAAACGAAAGGCAGAACAAACAGTCGCCTTCCGTCCGCAAATGTCCGTAATACAAATTGCAAATATGAAAGCCTTCATGATACAGTCTTGCCAAATTATCATAGCCTTGTCCGACGCCAACCGTGTCCGTTGCCGTGACCGGTTCTTCGTCTTCAGGCTCAGTATGATACTCGGCTTCTTCAACCGCCGGCAGCTTTGCCGATTTTGGCGACTGACTTGCGGTCTCCCATTTTAGTACTTTGCGCAGCTGCTGATTTTCTATGCTAAGCCGGTTGTTTTCCTCGAGCAGCGACTTAATTTTTTGCTTCATCGCGCCCAGTTCCAGATGCAGGTTTCCCATGTGGGATTCCATTTCGCTGATTTGGCTAAAAATGTCCTTTTTCAAGTCTCCACCCCAAGGCTATGCAGCTTCGGATTCGCTTTGCTTACTTCACAACAACATCGTCTAATGGCAATTCCTTCGGCTTTCCGCCCTCGAAGAGCTGCACAAAGACCGATTTGGTACCCGCATTGATACCGGTTACTTTACCTTCGCCATAAGATGTGACAACAATCTTGCCTATTGCCGGGAGTTCTTCGCGAACGCTCTCATAATTGTCGTGCTCGTATTTCAAGCAGCACATGAGCCGTCCGCAAAGTCCGGAAATCTTTGTCGGATTGAGCGACAAATTCTGATCCTTCGCCATCTTGATGGACACCGGTTCGAAATCGCCCAGCCAAGTCGAGCAGCATAGCACGCGGCCGCAAGGTCCGATGCCGCCAAGCATCTTCGCTTCATCGCGAACGCCGATCTGCCTTAGCTCGATTCTGGTGCGGAACACGCTGGCCAAATCCTTAACGAGTTCACGGAAATCCACTCGCCCTTCAGCCGTGAAGTAGAAAATGATTTTATTGCGGTCAAACGTAAATTCGACATCAACAAGCTTCATCTTCAGCTGATGGTCTTTTATTTTCTCAAGACAGGTCGCGAACGCGTTGCGTGCGGCTGTCTTGTTTTCTTCGACAATTTTGGCGTCGTTGTCACCGGCGATCCGAATGACTTTCTTCAGCGGAAGGACAACATCCGATTCTCCGACCTGCTTCTGTCCAACAACCACTTTCCCGTATTCTATCCCTCTTGCCGTCTCAACGATGACATGCTGGTCTTTTTCAATCGGGAAGTCGACCGGATCAAAATAATAGATTTTTCCCGCTTTCTTAAAGCGAACGCCAACGACGTTATACAAATTTCACCCCTCCTGTACACGGATTAGCAGCTGCTCAAGCGCCAATTGCGGCGAAACATGCGCCCGCATGCGTTTGCCTGCCTCAAGCGTATACTCCATGCATTTCACCCAGCCCTCAGCTGAACGAGAGTATGCATGTTTACCAATCCAATCAAGCTGATCTATAAAAACGAGTGCCTCGTGCCTTCCTGCTTGAAAATGAATCATATCTTTGTACCACAAAACGAGTAATGACAACAAAAGCTGAGGCTGTTCACCAAGCTCCGTTTTGAAAATATGCTGCTGCGCGGACATCATCGCCGCCGTAAATCGCGTGAGACTGTCCTTGCCTAATTGTATCACTACGTTTCTCATTTCTGCAAACCCATTCTGCTGGATAAGCGCCCTGCATGCCTCAAGCCCGGAAGCCAATTGAACGGCAGCACGAGCAGGCAGCTGAGGAACGCCCTCATCTGCCAACGTTTGCAGCATATCCTGCGGGGCAAGCGGCATAAACGGAACCCATTGAGTCCGCGAACGGATCGTCGGCAGCACCGCTTGTCCATTTTCGGTCAGAAGAATCGCCACGACGGGCGATTGCGGTTCCTCCAGAAACTTAAGCAAGCTGTTTGCCGCTTGAAGCGTCATCGTTTCTGCCCGCTGCACGATGTAGATTTTACGGGATGCAGCCGTATTTCGATAAGCGAGCTCTCTTTGAAGCTCGCGAATTTGATCGATCTTAATGGAACTTCCGTCCGGTTCAACCAGATGAAGATCCGGCTGGTTGCCATGCTCGAACTTTCGGCATTCCAAACATTCGCCGCAAGCGTCATCGCCGCCGCCCGTACAGAACAGCGCTTTGGCGAAGGCCATCGCCATCTTCATCCGCCCGCTTCCTGGCGGACCGCTAAATAGATAGGCATGCGAGACTTTGCCGCTTGTCAGCGCATATTGGAGAATGCGTTTCGCCTTCGGTTGCCCGGCAAGCTGTGCAATGCTCATGGTACGGATCCTCTTCTCTATACTAGAAAAACAAATTAATCAGCATTCCGCGAATATCCCCGATTTTCTGCAGCAGCTCGAGCCGCCCTTCTTCGGTTTCAAGCAGCTCCTCACCCACGGATACCAGCGAGGAGTCGATTTCCTCCAGCAATTTATACCTCTTCGTTCGGCCGCGGCGGTCAAACCCGCGCGTTTCCTTCAGGCCAACGCCGCGCCTTACGGTATCTTCAAGAAATTGCTTTACCATTTGACGATAGAGCCTCAGCTCCCTGACCGTCATCGAGCGTGCAAGCCGCTCGCCTTGATTATGAATGTTCTGCAGTTTCTCTTGCAGCTGTTCGATGGTCCGCTGCTCGTCATGTGAGCTCATGACGTCTGCGAAGCTCCTGAGCGCAATCGGTTTGGAGCCCGGATCCGGCCGCGTGCGGTCTGAACCTAAAGGCCGCCAGCCCGGATTAATTTTCATCTTTGGCCACGTCCAATCAGAAATGTTCGAAACGCTCTACCGGTACGACAAATACGGCAGCGCCGCCAACTTGAACTTCGACAGGAAACGGAATATACGCATCCGTTGTGCTGCCCATCGGAGAAACGGGTGAAACAAGCTGATCGCGAACTTTACAGTTAGAGCGGATAACCGTCATGACTTCATGAACCCGTTCATCCTCGATACCTATCATGAACGTGGTGTTGCCTGCACGCAGAAATCCACCGGTACTTGCCAGCTTTGTTGCTCGGAACCCCTCTCTGACAAGCGCGTTCGACAACCGGTTGCTATCCTTATCCTGCACAATCGCAATAACTAATTTCATCCATATCCCTCCAATTGTTTTCGAAAGACTAGATTACGCTATTACTATTTTGACATCGATTGTAAATAATCCTCTAAAATCGTTTATTTATTATAGCAAGAACATCCTTTAGCACGTTTTCCGGCGTCTGTTCGGCATCAACCCGCACAATTCGGTTCGGATCGGCAGCCATCAGCCGTCGATAGCCCTCGCGAACCTTCTCATGGAAGGCCATGCTCTCCAAATCAAGCCGGTTAATTTCACGTCCGGCCGTGGAATTGATTCGAGCCAATCCGGCTTCTGCGGAAATATCCATCCATATGGTCAGATTCGGCATAGAGCCTTCGATGGCAAATTGGTTGATCGACCATACTTCTTCAATGCCGAGACCGCGCGCGTAGCCTTGATATGCCAAGCTGCTGTCGACAAAACGGTCGCAGATCACGACTTCGCCTCTGGCTAATGCCGGATGAACTTTCTCAACCAGATGCTGCCGTCTGGCAGCCGCATAGAGAAGCGCCTCCGTCCGCGCGTCCATAGCTGTATTGGTCTTATCGAGAATAACGTTCCGGATTTGCTCGGCAATCGGAATGCCGCCCGGCTCCCTTGTCATCATGACGCTTCGGCCTTGCGCACGCAGCGCCTGAGCGACACCTTCAATAAGGGTTGTTTTCCCGGCTCCTTCGCCGCCTTCAATTGTCAAAAACCAACCTTTTTCCACAAAAGTACTCCTCTGTCTGTTAATACCCTAATCATATCAGAGCCAATCATAGGCGTAAACGCTAGCCAGTCCGCAGTACGGTGATCGTTCGCATCGTCGGATCTGTCGCTCCTTGGCACCTTGCGCCATGCTCCGCCAGCTGCTGAATCGCGTGAATCGTCTCGGCCGAAATACGCTCGCCTTCATATAGAATTGGAATTCCAGGCGGATAAGGAATAACAGCTTCAGCTGCAAATCGGCCCTCAGAATCCGCAAGCGCGATGATTTCAGCCCCAAAACTAGCGTGCTTTGCGCCCGTTCGCGTAAACTCGATCGGCTCCGATAAACCTTGACTTTTATCGATCGAAAGGTTGACCATTTCTTTTGGCACGAGACCTTCTTTGTCCGCTTCATTCGCTATTGCGGTCAATGCTTCTTGAAGCTTCTCGACATCGGATACCGAAGCAGCAAGACCGAACAGCAAAACGGCAAAGTGGAGATCCGCCATCTCAGCATAAATCCCGTACTTCTCCAAGTGCTGCTGCAGCTCAAAACCGGAAAGCCGGCCTGACGCTTCCCGAATGACAACCCGTAGAGGATCAACCTGAATCGGCACCGCGCCATTTTCCTTCAACGGATCCGCTGCCAGCGCATATCTCGCAGTTTGATGACTGACCCATTTTCTGAAATCCGCTGCTGCGTCTAAGCCTTCCCGGAATAAATCGCTGCCGTAAATTTGCAACATTGCCCGGGTAATATCAAGTGAAGCCATGATCGGATATGAAGGACTTGAGCTCTGGACCATTCGCAGCGATTCGGCAATCGCATTGCGGTCTATTCGCTCCCCTTGCACATGCAGCATGGCCCCCATAGTGAGAGCCGGCAATGTTTTATGCGTCGACTGAACGACAGCATCCGCACCGGCTTGCATCGCGGAACGCGGAAATTGCGGATGAAGCCCGTAATGCGCGCCATGCGCTTCATCGACCAGCAGCAGCTTGCCGTGTTTATGAATCAGATCGGCATAAGGCGCCAAATCCAGACTTAAGCCATAGTAGCTCGGATTCGTAAGGAATACGGCTTTCGCCTCCGGATAGTTCAACAAAGCCGATTCGACTTGGCCGAGTGTCGGCAGAAGGCTCAAATTGCTCTCTAAGTCCCTCTGAGGCATCATGAACACCGCTCTAGCTCCCGCTAGCTTTAAAGCGTTCAGCACCGATTTATGGGCGTTACGCTGCACGATGATTAGATCCAAAGGCCTACAAACAGCCAAAATCATGGCCAAATTCCCCGATGTGCTCCCGCCTACCAGGAAAAAGGTCTTATCAGCGCCGAACGCATTAGCCGCAAGCGTCTGCGCCTCCTCAATGATCCCTGACGGCGCATGCAGATCATCGGTTATCGAGAGCTCCGTCACATCAATCGCCATTATGCCTCTGTAAGACTTAATAGCATCCTCATTCATATCGGTCAACCGAATAAGCGATTGGCCATATTTATGCCCCGGCACATGATAGCTTGCCGGTCCGGACCGCTGCAAGGCAGTTAAGGCTTCGAATAGCGGCGCATGCCACTGTAGGTTAAGACTTTGTGCCAAGCAAGCTTCCCCCTGATTCAACAAGTTGTTTTTATCATCATAATCCATAATGGCGACAACATAAACCTAGTCCATCCCGATACAAAATAACCCCTAACCTTCTCAGCCGATTCCTGCTCGAGACGATTTAGGGATTATCGTTGATTGCTGATCCTTCTTTGTAGTTTCATGCATTGTTTTGGATCCAGATACGTTTTAGTTGATGAATGAAAAATGGATATTTCGCATCCTGCACTTCCGTTTGCACCATTTCGACCTCGCAGGAATCACAAATAAATTCGTCTACGATCCGAATGCCTACATGCTTCTCTTGGCCGCAAATAATGCATGAGTTTCCCGTAACCTCTTCCATCACTACGCTCACCTCATCCAAGTGAAAATATGTCATTGCTTCTAGTATGCCACAAAGTCTATCAATCTATACGACTTTCATAGCCCATTTCAAATAGTAATACAGTTTATGTCGGAGCGCCCAGATTGGTGACGGCAGGCTTGCACTTCTTTCGTAGGGAAGTCTACATTATTACGCGGAACATTCCGATACATTGTGTTAGAAGGCAGAAAGGCGTTGACACCATATGCGCGGAAAGCTAGCGGACCAAGATAAAGCGACAATCTATCAATATCAGTTGATTCAAAAAGTTCTCGTTCGTGATGAGCTGCGAAAAAGTCATCTCACCATTCTTGCGATCCTGTCCATCTTCCTGCTGATCATGTACAGGCTGGATGGCATAAAGGCGCTGGGGATCGGGATCACGGGGGCTTTGTTTATCCATTTTATCATTACGCGTCTGACTCTGATAAGGGTAGACGAGCCGGACGATCGGCGTTGGGGCTGGCGCATGATGGCGCCTTGGTTCGGTTATGTCCCGACGGCACACATCGAGCTAGGCTTGTACCGCAGATTGCACCGGCATCTCTTATGGCTCGGACTTTGCGCAATCGGCGTGTTCTATCCTTGGGCCAACGAACCGACCATGATCAGCCTAATTATGTGCCATATTTGGATTCTCGCGCCTAGGCTCGTCATCATGCGCAAACTCCGCCAAGCTCATAGGAATGGCGTACTTCGTATCGCAGGTACCGATGTCAGCTATTATCATCGATAATCGGATTGGAATCCGAAGCCGATGATGATAGCTGATTTTATTACAACAAAAAACCGACCATATCGGATATGGTCGGTCATTCGTGCTTGGCAACGTCCTACTCTCCCAGGACCCTGCGGTCCAAGTACCATCGGCGCTGGAGGGCTTAACGGTCGTGTTCGGGATGGGTACGCGTGGTTCCCCTCCGCCATCGCCACCAAACGTGTTCGGCGGATGACTGGTTGATCATCCTTATTGAAGCTGCAAGGCTTGCGCCCTGAAAACTGGATACGAACCTTTGCGAAGGTTTCTTGCTTAGCTGTTTATTCGAAGTATTTAGGATAAGCCCTCGACCGATTAGTATTCGTCAGCTCCACACATTGCTGCGCTTCCACCTCGAACCTATCAACCTGGTCGTCTTCCAGGGGTCTTACTAATTGGGAAATCTCA
>NZ_QLUW01000009.1 GCF_003268025.1 Paenibacillus montanisoli
AAGTGACTAACATCGTTTCACCGTTTTTAAAACCTTTTGACAGGTCGCTCATTGTTCAGTTTTCAAGGAACAAATTCATTCGTTTCGTTCGCCCATGTCTCAGCGGCGACTTGATTAATATATCACAGGGTTTATAAACAATGCAAGAGGTTTTTTAAAAAAATTATGCACATGTTCATAAACCTGTGATATCAGCGGTACGATCGCATATTCAGCGCATACCGCGACAGTTCCTTCGGTGAAGCAATCCGGGCATACATGCGGAAAATGACCTTATATCGTTTGGCGATCGCCGTTTTGATATCGCCGTCTAGCCGGGAATCGTTCAAATCGAGCAGCATTTCGTCAAGTTCTTTGCGTAGGACGTAGTCGAGTTCTTTACATTCTTTGTCGTTGAACAAAATTCCAAGCATAACGCCAGCGGCCCCCTTCAATTGATCAGCCGTAAACATCGGCCGATAAGATGAAACCCGCTTCTGTTCGAAAGGCTGTGCAAACCGGTTCCATCTTACAAAAACGGCGCTTATCGCATGTCGCGATAACCGCCGCTTTATTGTTATGCTCAATTAATTGGAAATTTATTACTTCCCGAGCAACCAAACTGTCACAGTGCTTTCAATAACGGCCGCAATTATTAACATGATTACAATTAGCACCATGACAGGCAGCGTTCGCAGAACATATTGCTCAAGCTCTTGTCCCCAGCCGCTGCGCCTTGTAAAGAGGGTTCCGAGCCCTTTTAGCATCATTCTGCCGAATCTAAGCCCGTACGCGCACGCTATAACAATGGCTGCAAGCTCGATGATTCCATGAGGAAGCAAGCCTTTGACCACAATCGTGAATAGTTCCGCGCTTCCTTGCTCCGCCATCTTGTTGATCAAATAGCCGAGCATCATTCCATTAATGGCCAAAAACACAATCGGCACGATGCCAAATAACGATCCTATGTACATGACGAGAATCGCTTTGATCGCATTATTAAAGAAAATAAACAGCATTAAATACAAGGTCGGATTGGAGCTTTCATTAATATTTTGCGCGATTTGCCGGAGGCCGCTCATCTGGCTGTTGATAAAGGCTTCCAAAGCTGGATTGGTCGCGCCTACAACGATGCCTGCCAATAGAAATATCGTACTGAACGCTATATAATGCCGCATCGACTGCAAATGACGAAACACTTCTCTCGGGGCGAACATGGCTTAAAATCACCTCTTTGGGCTGTTTTTAAGAAACGAAGAATAAGTTGGTGGTACGAGCATAGATTGTACTAGAACAAGCCCTAATCGGAGAGGAGCGCTAGTGGGATGAATATGTTTTATGTGATGAACGGACGAAAGCTGAAGCGTTATTTTCTTGCCACGGTCGGCATTTTGTTCGCTGCCGGTGTCATCTACGCGGAGAAAGACAATATTACCGTATTTGCCCCGAACCAGCCTGCGGCCATTTACAGTGTGCCGACCGACAAGAAGGTCATCGCTTTGACGTTTGATATCAGCTGGGGGGAGAAACGAACGGAACCGATTCTGGAGGTCTTGAAACAGAAAGAAGTGAAGAACGTGACGTTCTTCCTCTCCTCTCCTTGGAGCCAAACGCATCCGGATATCGTCAAAAAAATCGTGGATGCCGGCTACGAGATCGGCAGTCACGGCCACAAGCACGACAATTACAGCACATTTAGCGATGAAGAAATCCGCAATCAAATCGAGACGGCTCAAAATATTTTAACGTCCGTTACCGGCAAAACGCCGAGCTTGATCCGCTTGCCGAACGGCGATTTCGATAAACGGGTTCTACGCATCGCAGAACAGATGAATTATAAAGTAATCCAGTGGGATACCGATTCGCTCGACTGGATGAATATCGGTACGGAGAAAATCATTAACCGCGTGGTCAGCAAAGCTCACCCTGGCGATATTATTTTGATGCATGCCAGCGATTCCGTAAAGCAGACGCATGAAGCGCTGCCGGCGATTATCGATCAGCTGCGTTCCAAAGGCTATGAATTCGTCACGGTATCGGAGTTGATTGCCCAAACCGAAGTCCAAGGCAAAACGGTGCAGGATAAAACGACCATGTTCGAGCAGCTTGACGCTTCAGCCATGCAATAGTTCATCAGGTAAATTAAACAGCCGGCTTCGCATTCGATGCGGAGTCGGTTGTTTGTTCTTTGCGCACGAGCCGGTGCAGCAGCAGAATTTGGTAGGCATTACATGCGAACATCGGAATGATCATAAAGATGATTGCCGTCACGTTGCTCTCCTCGCCCCGAATGGTTTGCCATGATTCAAGCAGCGTCACCACAATCATAAGAAATAGCGTCGGAACAAACGCGTTTTTGTTCGTCAGCTTGGCCTTATAGGAAGCAACGGCCCATGATGCAAACAGCAAACCAAGCGGAAGCACCCAGTAAATCAAGTTGTTCTCCAGCTTAACGCGGTCTAGGTACAACAGGTACCCGATCATGCCGAGCATAAATAGCGTCGTGTAAGCCTGCAGCGCGTTCCAAAGGTAGTTTTTGCGAATAACGCCAAGGGCGATGTAATTCAAGGTTAAGTAGGCAAAGAAGCCCATTTGGCTGAAGGCACCAAACAGGAGGCCGACCAGCGCCATCATGAGAGCGTTAAAGCCCGCAGCCTCAAAGCCCATAAAGCCAAAGGAAGCATCGGTCCACTGCATCACGCTTCCGACAATCGTCGTGACGACTCCGCCTACTGCCATTGTGCTCCAAAATAAGAAGAACCATTTTCGTAAATTCACGTTTTTCCAACTCCACCATGTTCATAATGTCTACACTATCCTTCATTTTACCATGTCCGATGCAAAAAGCCATGTCGCTTCCATGATAATACGTTGAACATTGTCGCATACTACAAACACCAACATGCCGCAATTCCAGAAGGGAGACACTGACATCATGTTAAAACGATCTGCATGGCTTAGTGCCCTCATCGTCCTGACATTCATCCTGTCAAGCTGCGGTTCGGCGCCGACCAGCACAGCCAGCGAGCCCATCAGCTATAAAGACATGAAGTCCATGGTAATTGACATACTGAAGACCGAAGACGCCCAAAAGGCGCTCCAAGAGTCTGCTACCGCTTCGCTAGGAGGCAGCGGATCAGGTATAAAGCTGCTGTCCGTACAAGATCAGGAGCAAGTCCGATTAGCCGTTAAAGAAACGCTCGTTTCGCCGGAATACGATAAGGTGATCCAGAAGCTGATGACCGATCCCCGCTTCGCCGGTGAATTCTCGAAGGCCGTGAACAAGCAAAACAAACAAATTCATAAGGATTTATTGAAGGATCCTACGTACCAAAAAGACCTAATCCAGGTTATGAAAAGTCCAGAGATGGACAAAATGATCCTCGAAGTGCTGCAAAGCACCCAATATCGCAAGCAAGTGATGACCATTATGCAGGAATCGATGCAAAGCCCGCTTTTCCGTTTGGAAATTCTAGACCTTCTGAAGAAGGCCGTCAATGAAGAACTTAAACCGAAACCGGACGAGAAGGTTCAAAAGCAAAAAAGCGGCGGTGAAGGCGAAGGCCAAGGTGAAGGTGAAGGCGAAGGTGACGGCGGCGGCGAGGGCGAAGAAGGCGGTATGGGTGATCAAGGCGGCGGTTGATTAAGTCTAGATAGCAAAAAGCCAGTACTCCGCATGCGGAATACTGGCTTTTTTTGTTAAGGCTTGTATAAGGCTCTTAGGCCTCGCACTTGGCGATCACGCGCTCGGCGATGTCTAAGTATAGACGGCCTGTATCGGTATCGGCCTTGTATACGGATGGAGCAAAATCCGGCTCGGACACATGGTTGTCCGGCGCGCCGAGCGGAATTTGCGCCAGCAGCTCGGCATTGAGCGACTCCGCCAGCCTTGCCCCGCCCCCGCGGCCGAAGACGTATTCATGCTCGCCGCTTTTGCTTACGTAGTAGGACATGTTTTCCACGATCCCGATAATCTCGTGCTCGGTCTTAATCGCCATCGCGCCTGCGCGTGCCGCAACGAATGCGGCCGTTGCATGCGGCGTCGTCACGATGATTTCCTTGCTATGCGGAATCAGCTGATGCACATCCAATGCGACGTCGCCCGTACCCGGCGGCAGATCAAGCAGCAGGTAGTCGAGCTCGCCCCATTCAATTTCCGCAAAGAAATTGCGGAGCATCTTGCCGAGCATAGGGCCCCGCCAAACGATCGGCGCATTATCTTCGACGAAGAAGCCCATCGACATAACGCGAACGCCGAACTTCTCAATCGGAATGACGCGTTCGTTCACGACCTGCGGGCGCTCCTCGATGCCCATCATATCAGGTACGCTGAAGCCGTAAATGTCGGCATCGATTATGCCGACTCGCTTGCCCTTGCGGGCTAAGGCGACCGCGAGATTGACGGTCACCGTGGACTTGCCGACGCCGCCCTTGCCGCTGGCGACGGCAATGAACTGCACCCCGCTGCTGGCGTTCAGCAGCGGGTGTGCCTCCAGCCCGGCCCCGTGCCCTCGTACGGGGCCTGGGCCTGCGGCCTGCTGCGGCGCTGCCTTGGCGGCGCCGCCAGGGCCTGGGCCGCCCGCGGCGGCCTGCGCAGCCGCGGGCTGCTGCGCCGCAGGCGCGCCTTCGCCGGCGCGAAACCGGCAGTGCACGGTTTCGGCGCCGGCGGCTGCAAGCGCCGCTTGCAGCGCAGCCTCAAGCGCGTGCTGCGCGCCAGCGCCTGCTCCTAGGACCGTCAACGATACTTGACCGTCCTTAACCATCACATCGCGGAAGGTGATACGGCTGCCTTCCGCATTATATGGGGCCGCCGCAGCTTCGGCGGCCTCTAATGCTTCTACGCGGGTCAACATGATCATTCGTCTCCTCTTGTCCTTGAATAATTGCGCTTATATCAGCTCATAAGGATGTACTTGCTCCATTATATCAAGACCAAGACCCTGTTCCAAGCCGCGGTTATTCGCTGCCGGCCGCGTCAGCCCCGGCATCCGCCCCGGTGGAAGTCCCCCACTTCTCTCCTGCCGTAAACCGCAGGATACCCTGATAAATCGACGCGGCCACCTTTTTCTGGTATTCCGCATCCGCCAGCCTTGCCGCCTCGCCCGGATTGGACAGGAAGCCAACCTCCACGAGCGCGCTGGGCACCTCGTCCATCGCCTTGAGCAGATAGACGGTATTTACCGTAGCCGCAACCCGGTCCGTATTCGCCAGGTTCCTCCGGATCTCGTCTTGAATCAGCGAAGCGAGCACCGCATTTTCCGGCAGGTTCGGGTAGAAGAAGGTTTGCGCGCCGGACCATCGCGGCGATGGTATGCTGTTCATGTGAATGCTAAGCAGCAAGGAGGCGTTCTTGTCTTTAATGAATTTCACCCGATTGACGAGGTCCTGCGTCTTCCGCTTGCTGATCTTGGACGTCCCTTCATCCGCCAAATCATAATCGCCCTCCCGCGTCATGACGACGATCGCCCCGGCCTGCTGCAAGTAATCCCGCAGTTGCAAGGCAATGGCCAAATTGAGGTCCTTCTCCACCATCCCCTGCTTGCTGACCGCGCCTCCGTCTACACCGCCGTGTCCTGCATCAATCGCAATGATTTTGCCGGATAAAGGCAGTGTCCAGTACGTCCATGTTCGCGAGGCGGGCACTTTCTGCGTCAGCAGGATCACGGTTAACATCACCGCAACCACGCCCAAAGAAATGCGTACAGCTCCGCGGTACGTTATCCAGATGACGAAACGCTTTCGTACTCCACGCATACAAAAAGCCACCCCAATCTCCATGCGATGATCATGCACAGGAGTTGTCCTGTACTCTTTATCATCCTATGGGACGAGGTGGCCCGTTATGCGAACCTGGAAATTAATTCACTGGTTGTTCGGCCATGCCTTCAATCAAAATTTTCGCCACTTCCGGACGCGAGAATTCCGGAGGAGGGCAAACGCCGTCGCGCAGCAGCGCGCGTACTTTCGTACCGGACAGCGTCAAGTGGTCTTCTTTGCCGTGCGGGCACGTTTTGCTTGAAGCCATATTGCCGCACTTTGTGCAGAAGAAGCTGTGCTCGAAGTACAGCGGGGTAATGCCGAGCTCTTCAGGCGTAAACGTGCGGAGCAGCTCCTGCGCCTCGTACGTGCCGTAGTAGTCGCCTACGCCTGCGTGGTCGCGGCCTACGATAAAGTGCGTGCAGCCGTAATTTTTGCGCACCATCGCATGGAAAATCGCTTCGCGCGGGCCTGCATAGCGCATAGCCGCAGGGAATACGCCAAGGAACGTGCGATCGGCTGGGTAATAGTTCTCCAGCAAAGCAATGTAGCTTTTCATCCGAACGTTAGCAGGAACGTCATCCGATTTCGTTTCGCCAACAAGCGGATTCAGGAACAGCGCATCAACGATTTCCATTGCGCACTTCTGGATATACTCATGCGCGCGGTGTACCGGGTTGCGCGTTTGGAAACCGACAATCGTGCGCCAGCCTTTCTCTGCAAAGATTCTTCTCGTCTCAGCCGGATCAAAATAGAACTCATTGAACTTCTCCGGCACCGGACGGTTCAATACCGTGATTGGACCGCCTACATAGGTGTTAGGACGGCCGTAAAGCTTCGCAACGCCAGGGTGCGCAATATCGTCCGTCTTGAACACGTTCACCGCTTCGTGCTTCTGATCGACGCTGTAGATGCTTTCGATATCGATAGTGCCATATACAATGCCGTCTTCGCCAACTAGCGCAGCACGCTGTCCAGCGGAAAGCTCGGAAGCCTTCGCTTCTTCGACGGCAAGCGTGATCGGAATGCTCCAAACCGTTCCGTCAGCAAGGCGCATCCGCTCAACGACCGAACGGTAATCCGCTTCATTCAAAAAGCCGGTCAGCGGGGAAAACGCGCCGACGCCGATAAGATCCAAATCCGATACTGCCCAAGTATTCAAAATGATGACCGGTAGTGCTGCTGCCTCTGCCAGCAGCGCATCGCGCTCTGCTCCGCTTGCGACTCGGTTGACGAGTACGCCGCCGTGTGGCTTAATGCTGCTCATAGCTCCTGTTGCCTCCTAAAAGTTTTTCAATTTCTTATTTATGCAGTCCGCATTCAGTTTTCTCTTGACCCGACCAACGTCCGGCACGAGGATCTTCGCCCGGCATAACCTGGCGCGTGCAGTACTCGCAGCCGATGCTTGGATAGTGGTTGTCATGCAGCGGATTGTAGAAAACGTTATTTTCGCGGATGTATTGCCATACATCCTCGGATGTCCAGTTTGCAATTGGGTTGAATTTCACCAAACCGAATTTCGTATCGTACTCGATCTTCTTCGCATTCGCACGAGTAGGCGCTTGGTCGCGGCGGATGCCTGTGATCCAAGCTTCATATTTGGAAAGAATTTGCGTGAGCGGATCCACCTTGCGGATATTGCAGCAGTGTGTTGCATTCGATTTCCACAACTCTTCGCCAAATTGCGCGGCTTGCTCTTCCGGCGTAATCGCTGGAGATACGCGCACGAATTTCAGGTTGTAGATTTCCTCCAGCTTATCGCGCGTCTCATACGTTTCTTTGAAGTGAAAGTCCGTATCCAGATAGAAAATATCTGTCTTCGGGCTGATTTTTTGCAGCATATCGACAAGCACGACATCTTCCGCGCCAAAACTGCATGCGAAGGTAATGTTCGGGAATGTTTCAACGGCGAACTTAATAATTTCCTGTGGCGTCGCGGTTTCGAGTTCTTCCGCTTTTTGCTTGATGAGCGCTTCTTTTTCAAACAAGTTCATGATGATGCCCCTCCATATTAAATTCCTAGTAAATCAATCTACATTAAATTATACGTCCATTGCGCGAATTGTTCAATGTTTTAAATCAGCCAATATGATGAAAAAATGCCTCCTCTGCAAGCAGAGAAGGCATTCGAGTAAGGCTGTATTAACGTTTCGAGAATTGTGGCGCGCGACGTGCCGCTTTAAGACCGTATTTTTTACGTTCTTTCATACGTGGGTCACGAGTCAGGAAGCCCGCACGTTTAAGTGCTGGACGGAATTCCGGATCTGCTTTAAGCAGAGCGCGGGAGATGCCGTGACGGATAGCGCCGGCTTGACCGGAGATACCGCCGCCGTGTGCGATAACCAAGATGTCGTATTTGCTTGCTGTCTCAGTAAGAGCAAGCGGTTGTTTAACGATCAGCTTCAGTGTTTCCAAACCGAAGTAATCATTCAGGTCACGTTTGTTGATAATGATTCGTCCTTCACCCGGCACGAGACGTACACGTGCTACAGAGTGTTTACGACGACCGGTTCCATAGTATTGAACTTGTGCCATGAAACTGTCCTCCCCTTATTAACCGCGAAGTTCGTAAACTTCTGGATTTTGTGCTGCATGCGGGTGTTCCGATCCTGCGTATACTTTAAGCTTAAGCTTCATTTTGTCGCCCAAGCGGTTTTTTGGAAGCATGCCGTGGATCGCTTGCTCCAACACTTGCTCTGGCTTGTTCTTGATCATGTCCTGAGCCGGAGTTACTTTAAGTCCGCCTTGGTACATGGAGTGACGGTAGTACATTTTGTTTTGCAGTTTCTTACCTGTCAGGTGAATTTTCTCCGCGTTGATAACAACGACGAAATCGCCTGTGTCAACGTGTGGAGTAAATTGTGGTTTGTGCTTGCCGCGGATCAGGCTAGCAGCTTCGCTCGCAAGGCGGCCAAGCGTTTTGCCTTCTGCGTCAATGACGTACCATTTGCGTTCAACTTCATTTGGCTTAGCCATGTAGGTAGTGCGCATGGATGATCCTCCTTCTTCATTCAAACAATCGTTCTCATGTATAATGTTACATTACCGTTTTATACGGCTCATTTACTCTTTTAGATGTTGCAATTGGATGGCGATCTTAGTCGGGGCTGTGGGAGAGCCACTAAGAAAGCACAAGTTATATTCTACTACACTGAAGAGACAAGTGCAAGTAAATTATTTAGGCTTTATGCCATGAAAGGACTGGTAAACGAGGTTAATTATCGTATACGACTTCCCAAAGGGTCAGTCCATGAGACATGGCAGTCGGACCCGCCAAAGATCGATCCTTCGCCTCCAAGATCCGCTTGAAATCTGAAGCGTCAAGCTTGCCTTCCCCAACCCAAAGCAAGGTGCCCATAATGATTCTTACCATATTGTAGAGAAAGCCGTCACCTGTTATGAATAGCTCCAGCTTCCCTTCGCTATCCATCAGTTTCGCATCCGAGATCGTACGAACATGAGACACTTTCGTCGAACGAAGCGACGCAAAGGAAGTGAAATCATGTGTACCGATCAAGGCGGACAAGGCTTCTCTCATCTCCGGCAAACGAAGAGGCATGGGATAATGAAAACGGTAGTTCCTCTCGAACACGTCCGCAAACTTGTTCGTATCGATGGTATACCGATACGTTTTCTGTCTTGCGTTGTAGCTCGCATGAAAATCCAGCGGAACTTCATCGGCCTTCAAGACGGCAATGTCATCCGGCAGTCTGGCATTGAGCGCTAACGCCCAACGATCGATCGGAATACGCGAGGCGCACTGAAAATTAATCACTTGCCCCCGGGCATGCACGCCAGCATCCGTTCTGCCGGACGCAATGATGTGGACCTTCTCACCCGTCAACACGTAAATCGCTTTCGTCAGCACATCCTGAACCGTATTCCCGATCGGCTGTGTCTGAAAGCCATGATACGTCGTTCCGACGTAACTGATAACCATCCGTATGTTTCGCATCCCACACCTCCTCTCTGCTTTCGCTTAAGGGCAACAAAAAAAGGTGGCCGCTAGGTCCACCCTTTCCGAGAAGAAACAACTGCGACACCGAAAGTGCCGCAAGTGCCGTCCCTTCTTTCTACGCGCGATCAACCAGTTCCAAGTAAACCATAGGCGCCGCGTCGCCGCGACGAGGACCTAGTTTCAAGATACGCGTATATCCGCCCGCACGCTCCGAGTAACGGGTAGCCAGTTCGGAGAACAATTTTTGAATTGCATCCTGTTCACCAAGAGTCTCACGGCGAACGAAAGCTGCAACTTGACGACGCGCATGCAGATCGCCGCGCTTAGCAAGCGTGATCAGCTTCTCAGCGATTGGACGAAGCTCTTTCGCTTTCGCCTCAGTCGTTTGAATGCGCTCATACAAGAACAAGTCAGTGACGAGATCACGGAACAATGCTTTCCGGGAGCTAGCGTCACGGCTCAATTTAGAATATGCCATCGAAATTTCCCCTCCTTAAAACAGTCTTACGACCTTTAGTCTACGCTGCTTGTTATTCTTCCATGCGGAGGCCAAGACCGAGTTCTTCAAGCTTCTCTTGAACTTCTTCCAAAGACTTCCGACCCAGGTTACGCACCTTCATCATGTCTTCTTCCGTTTTCGTGATCAGCTCTTGGACGGTGTTGATTCCTGCACGCTTCAGACAGTTGTAAGAACGTACCGAGAGATCGAGCTCTTCGATCGTCATCTCAAGTACTTTCTCCTTCTTGTCTTCTTCCTTCTCAACCATGATCTCAGCATCTTTCGCTTCGTCGGTCAAGCCAACGAACAGATCCAGGTGCTCAGTCAAAATTTTGGCGCCGAGGCTAACCGCCTCTTCCGGTCGAATGCTTCCGTCGGTCCAAACTTCAAGTGTGAGCTTGTCGTAGTTGGTCACTTGACCAACACGAGTATTCTCAACAGTGTAGTTAACACGAGTAATCGGTGTGTAGATCGAATCTACTGGGATGACGCCGATCGGCTGATCTTCCCGCTTATTGCGATCTGCTTGCACATAACCGCGTCCGCGGTTTGCAAATACCCGCATATGGAGCCGTGCACCGGAGGCCAGCGTCGCGATATGAAGATCAGGGCTTAAAATCTCGACATCGCTGTCTGCGCGAATATCGCCAGCCGTAACGTTGCCTTCGCCTTCCGCATCAATTTCCAATACCTTCTCCTCGTCGGAATGGATCTTTAGCGAGAGGCCTTTGAGATTCAGGATGATTTCGGTTACGTCCTCCATCACTCCTGGAACCGTAGAGAACTCGTGAAGTACACCGTCGATTTGAACAGAGGTTACCGCTGCACCAGGCAGCGACGACAGCAGGATCCGGCGAAGGGAATTCCCGAGCGTCGCTCCGTATCCTCTTTCAAGCGGCTCTACAACGAACCGTCCGTACGTTCCATCCTCGTTAAGTTCTACGGTTTCGATTTTCGGCTTTTCGATCTCAATCACTAATAGTACCCTCCCTCAAAACGTCGCTCCGTTACCATTATCGCGTTTGCAGTCAAATCATGTAGTATGGCAAACCTTCACAACCATTATTCACAAGTTGCAGCAATTTGATACCACAAATTTTGACTATACGCGACGACGTTTTGGCGGGCGGCATCCGTTGTGCGGAACTGGAGTAACGTCTTTAATAAGGTTAACTTCCAGACCTGCGGCTTGAAGCGAACGGATTGCTGCTTCGCGGCCTGCGCCAGGACCTTTAACCATTACTTCGACAGTTTTCATGCCATGTTCCATAGCCGCTTTTGCTGCGGATTCAGCAGCCATTTGAGCCGCGAACGGCGTGCTCTTACGGGAACCTTTAAAGCCGAGGTTACCCGAGCTTGCCCAAGAAATCGCGTTTCCGTGCGGATCTGTAATCGTAACGATCGTATTATTGAATGTCGAGCGGATGTGTGCTACGCCGCTGTCAATATTTTTACGGTCACGACGTTTCGTACGAACCACTTTTTTTGGTTTAGCCATGTTCGGTTATCCCTCCTTCTTATTTCTTCTTGTTCGCTACAGTCCGGCGAGGACCTTTACGCGTACGAGCATTAGTTTTCGTGCGTTGACCACGAACCGGAAGACCACGACGGTGACGAACACCACGGTAGCAGCCGATCTCGATCAAACGTTTGATGTTAAGCGAGATTTCACGGCGAAGGTCGCCCTCTACTTTAACCGTTTTATCGATTGTTTCGCGCAGTTTGCTGACTTCATCTTCCGTCAGATCACGAACGCGAGTATTTTCGCTAATACCGGTTGTGCTCAGAATTTTATTAGCAGTAGTTCTGCCAATACCGAAGATGTACGTCAGAGCGATGACAACGCGCTTATCACGCGGTAAGTCTACACCAGCAATACGTGCCATGTACCGTTATCCCTCCTTTATCCTTGTTTTTGTTTGTGTTTCGGATTTTCACAAATAACCATAACATTGCCTTTGCGGCGAATGACTTTACATTTCTCGCAAATCGGCTTGACCGACGGTCTAACCTTCATTGTGATTACCTCCCGAATTCTTTCGGCGGCAGACCAGGCGCATGCGCGGCCTACTTCCGATAGGTAATGCGTCCTCTAGACAAATCATAAGGCGACAATTGAATGACTACTTTATCTCCCGTCAGAATGCGAATGAAATGCATTCTGAGCTTGCCCGAAACGTGGGCGAGGATTTGGTGTCCATTCTCAAGTTCAACCTTGAACATGGCGTTAGGTAGTGGTTCGATGACCGTACCTTCGACTTCAATGACGTCTTCTTTGGCCATAGTCATTCTCCTTTCCCTTGCACAGCCTTCTGAATAGCATAACGCAGCTTTGCGTTAGTAACACGGCCGGTTTCCCGCATGCTGTCAGCCACTTCATGACTGACGACCGGTTGCATCAGAAGATGCAGTACGTTCTTCTTCTTCGATTGATCGAAGCGCCGCTTGTCACCGTCTGCTACAAGGACAAAACGGTCATCCAGAACCTGAACGATCACGGCATATGAGCCTTCGTCTTTTCCTCTAAGCACCTTAACTACGCGGCCGATCTCCGGCATATATTCCAATGCACTCAACCTGCCTGCTCCCTGGATAGGGTTAAAATTTCGCAGCCATCCGCCGTGATGGCAACCGTGTGCTCGAAGTGAGCGCACCAGCTGTTATCCTGCGTAACGACTGTCCAATTGTCCTCCAGCGTACGCACATATCGCTCACCGATGTTGACCATCGGCTCTATCGCCAATACCATTCCTGGTTTAAGACGAGGTCCGCGATCGGGTAATCCATAGTTCGGAATTTGCGGTTCTTCGTGCAGATCTGCACCAATGCCATGCCCCACAAAATCACGAACGACCGAAAAACCAGCAGCTTCAATCACTTGTTGAATCGCATGCGAGATGGTAAACAAGCGAACATCCGGCTTCACGAGTGCGAGACCCGCATAAAGCGACTGTTCTGTAATGTCGAGCAGCCGCTGGGACTCTTCACTAATATTCCCTACACCGTAGGTCCAGGCGGAATCGCCATGGTAACCTTGATACTGTGCACCGATATCAATGCTGATGATGTCGCCATCGTTCAGCTTGCGTGAATCTGGAATGCCGTGAACCAGCTCATTGTTAACAGAAGCGCAGATGCTGGCAGGAAATTGATTGTACCCTTTGAAAGAAGGTATCGCGTCCTGACTGCGAATGTACGATTCAGCAATATCGTCCAACTCTTTGGTCGTAATGCCGGGACGAATAGCTTGCTTGAGCAAGCGATGCGTATCCGATACAATTCGGCCAGCTATTCTCATAAGTTGCAATTCCGATTCGGACTTGCAAATGATCATTCTGCTTTTCCCCGCAGGCAGCTAACGATGTCAGCTGTAACTTCGTCGATTTCCTTCTCGCCGTCTACTTCGCGCAAAACCGCTTTGCTTGAGTAGTAATCAAGCAATGGAGCTGTTTTGGAGATGTATTCGTCAAGACGCGTGCCTACTTTTGCTTCCGTATCGTCTGACCGCTGATACAGCTCGCCGCCGCATTTATCACAAACGCCTTCTTGCTTCGGCGGGTTGAACATGACATGGTAAGTGGAGCCGCATGCTTTACAAATGCGACGACCGGTCAGACGCGCAAGCAGCAGACCGCGGTCAACCTTCAAGTTAACAACGTGATCGATACTGCGTCCCATTTCAGCCAACATCCCGTCCAGCGCTTCGGCTTGCTGCAGCGTACGAGGAAATCCATCAAGCAGGAAGCCGCCGTTGCAATCCTCAAGCGCAAGGCGCTCACGAACGATGCCGTTCGTAATTTCATCGGGAACAAGAAGACCTTGATCCACGAATTCTTTTGCCTTAACGCCGAGAGGCGTGCCTTGCTTCATTGCCAAACGGAAAGCATCGCCAGTCGAAATGTGCGGCACTTTGAAAGTGTCCACGATCCGTTCCGCCTGTGTGCCTTTGCCAGCGCCCGGAGGGCCCATGAATAAGATGTTCATTAGCGTGTTCCTCGCTTTAAACATAATAGGCTCGGCCGGGTCCCGCCACATGGTAGATGTGCGGAAGCCCGCATGCGAACCTATTGTTATTTATTGATAAACCCTTTATAGTGGCGCTTGATCAATTGCGTCTCGATTTGCTTCATTGTATCCAGTGCAACACCGATTACGATAAGCAGCGAGGTTCCGCCTAACTGCACGTCACGAGGCAATCCAGCGAGCGAGCCGAATAGTACCGGCAAGATCGAGATGATCGACAGGAAGATCGCACCGCTGAGTGTGATCCGCGACATGACGCGAGTAATGTAGGAGGATGTTGGTTTACCTGGACGTATGCCCGGAATGTAACCACCATTCTTCTTCATTTGATCGGCCATCTGTACCGGATTGATTTGCACGAACGTGTAGAAGAACGTGAAAGCGATAATCAGAATTACGTACAACACCATGCCAAGCGGCTTGTCGTAGTACATATGAGTCTGAACCCATGTTGCCCAAGCTTGTGTCGACCAGAAGTTCGCGATCGTAACCGGGAACATCAGGAGCGAAACTGCGAAGATAACCGGGATAACACCTGCACCGTTAACTTTCAGCGGAATGTGGGTCGATTGACCACCGTACATTTTCCGGCCAACAACACGTTTAGCGTATTGAACCGGAATTTTCCGAATCCCTTGCTGTACGAAGATAACGCCGACAATAATTGCGATGACCGCAACTAAGATCAGAACTACCTTGAAGACGTTAAGGAAAAGGTTGCTTGCATCAACAAATTCCTGTGTGTAGATCGAACGAATGTGCCCAGGTATTGCTGCTACGATACCGGCAAAGATGAGGATCGAAATCCCGTTACCGATGCCTCTCTCCGTAATCTGCTCACCGAGCCACATTAGGAAGGCTGTTCCTGCTGTTAGGATTATCGCAATCATAATATAATCCGTGAACGTTGCACCAGGAATCATATCATACTGATATTGTCTGTTAAAACCGATTGCGGTACCGAAACCTTGTACAAGGCCTAGAACGATTGTACCGTAACGGGTGATTTGAGCAAGTTTGCGTTTTCCGTTCTCGCCTTCCTTCGCCCATTCAGCGAATTTAGGGATAACGTCCATCGACAAGAGCTGTACGATGATCGATGAGGTGATGTAAGGCATGATCCCGATCGCGAAAATCGAGAACTGGAACAGTGCACCACCGGAAAACGTATTGAGCAAACCAAACAATTCAGAACCGGCCTGATTCGTTGCTGTAAATACATCTTTGTTAACGCCCGGCACCGGAATGAAGGAACCGATACGATAAACTAACAAGATGAACAACGTGAACAGGATCCGCTTGCGAAGGTCTTCCACTTTCCAAATGTTGGACACGGTCTTGATCAATTAGATCACCTCGGTTTTACCGCCGGCAGCCTGGATTTTCTCTACCGCAGATTGAGAGAACTTGCTTGCTTTTACCGTAAGTTGAACTGTGATTTCGCCGTTACCCAAGATCTTGATTCCGCTCTGTGGGTTCTTAACGATACCTTGCTCAAGCAGCAGCTCAGGTGTTACTTCTGTGCCAGCTGCAAAGCCGTTCAACTCATCGATGTTCACAATCGCATACTCTTTACGGAACGGGTTATTGAAGCCGCGCTTAGGCAAACGACGGTACAATGGGTTCTGACCGCCCTCGAATCCTGGGCGAACGCCGCCGCCGGAACGAGCATTTTGACCTTTGTGACCGCGACCGGCTGTTTTACCGTTACCGCTACCGATACCACGGCCTTTACGGAAGCCCTCTTTACGAGAACCCGGTGCTGGTGAAAGTTCATGCAATTTCATCGTGCGTTGCACCTCCTTATGGTTTTGCGTTGCTTTCTGTACGAGTTCGGCCTTTCGTTAGGCAAAACTCGTCTTGAAAGCACACTTGTTGAAGCGATATATCTGGTTTAAGCCATTAATTAAGCTTGTACTTCTTCCACTTTAACCAAGTGGCTGACATGAGTGATCATGCCACGGATAGCTGGGCTGTCACTGTGGACAACCGATTGACGAATTTTGCGAAGACCGAGCGTAGCAACAGTCGCACGCTGTTTCTCGTTACGACCGATCAGGCTGCGAACGAGGGTGATTTGCAATTTTGCCATCGTATTCTCCTCCTTAGCCCAAAAGCTCTTTTACAGTTTTGCCACGAAGTTTAGCAACGTCCTCGGCACGCTTCAGACGGGAAAGTCCTTCGAGTGTCGCGTTAACCATGTTCATGGAGTTAGAAGAACCAAGCGATTTGGTCAGAATGTCGCCTACACCTGCAAGCTCAAGAACGGCACGAACCGGACCGCCTGCAATTACTCCAGTACCTTCAGATGCTGGTTTAAGCAATACGCGGCCAGCGCCGAAGTGTCCGAGCACTTGATGTGGGATTGTTGTTTTTACGAGTGGAACATGGATCAGGTTTTTCTTCGCATCTTCGATACCTTTGCGGATTGCATCCGGTACCTCGCCAGCTTTACCGATCCCTGCGCCGACATATCCTTTACCGTCACCTACAACTACCAGCGCGCTGAAGCTGAAACGGCGTCCGCCTTTTACTACTTTCGCTACACGGTTGATTTGAACTACTTTTTCAGATAGTTCCAACGTATTTGGATCGATACGCAAGTCGACTTACCTCCTTCATAAGTATTATCGTTTAAAACTCAAGTCCTGCTTCGCGAGCTGCATCAGCCAGTGCTTGAATTCTGCCATGGTACAAGTAACCTCCGCGGTCGAAAACCACTTGGTCAACGCCTTTCGCTTTAGCGCGAGCTGCGATGACTTCGCCGATTTTGCGAGCTGCCTCGATGTTGCCGCCATTGCTGAATTGCTCTGCGACTTCTTTGTCAAGCGTGGACGCAGATGCGACCGTTACGCCTTGAACATCATCAATCAGTTGAGCGTAGATGTGCTTGGAGGAACGGAATACAGAGAGACGCGGACGCTGCGTAGTTCCGTTGATTTTCTTACGCACACGCAGGTGACGTTTGAGACGCGCTTTGTTTTTATCGCCTTTTGTAATCATTCGTTGTACACTCCTTTCCTTGTGTCCTTATGAAGCTATCCGATCAAGCAGCTTTAAGCGGCTGCTTATTTCTTCTTACCAGCCTTACCTTCTTTACGAAGGATACGCTCGCCTTCGTACTTGATACCTTTGCCTTTATACGGCTCTGGCTCGCGTACGGAGCGGATCTTCGCAGCAGTTGCACCAACGAGTTCTTTGTCGATGCCTTTCACGATGATCTTCGTGTTCGAAGGAACTTCGAACTCGATGCCGCTCTCTGGCGTGATTTCAACTGGGTGCGAGTAACCAACGTTAAGTACGATTTTCTCGCCGGATTTGTTTGCACGGTAACCAACGCCTACAAGCTCAAGGTTTCTTACAAAACCTTCAGTTACACCGTTAACCATGTTAGCGATGATACTGCGAGTTGTACCGTGTAGGGAACGATGCAATTTATTGTCGGAAGGACGCTCAATTGTAATCACGTTGTCGGCGATCACCACTTTCATATCCTTGTGGATTTCGCGGCTCAGTGTACCTTTAGGTCCTTTGATAGTGATAAAGCTGTTGTCCAAGTCGATGTTTACGCCACCTGGAACTTGGATCGGTTTACGGCCAATACGAGACATTGTTACACCTCCAATCGTTGTGACAGTTAATTACCAAACGTAGCAGACGACTTCGCCGCCGGATTTCGATTGGCGAGCTTCTTTATCAGTCATAATTCCTTTGGACGTGGAAATGATCGCCATTCCCAAGCCACCAAGTACGCGAGGCACTTCAGTGCTCTTCGTGTAAACGCGCAGACCCGGTTTGCTGATACGTTTCAGCCCCGTAATTACACGCTCTTGGTTAGGGCCGTATTTCAAGAAAACACGGATAATCCCTTGTTTGTTATCTTCGATATACTCGGCATCGCGGATAAAGCCCTCGCGTTTCAAAATTTCAGCGATTTGCTTCTTCACTTTCGAAGCAGGCATTTCTACGGTCTCATGACGCACAACGTTTGCGTTGCGAATGCGTGTAAGCATATCTGCGATCGGATCAGACATAACCATTGTGTAAACCTCCTTCCCGAACTAGGCTGATTACCAGCTTGCTTTTTTAACGCCAGGAATCTGGCCTTTGTATGCTAATTCACGGAAACAAATCCGGCAAATTTTAAACTTTTGCAAAACGGAATGCGGACGACCGCAACGTTCGCAGCGTGTATAAGCCTGCACTTTGAATTTAGGAGCACGTTGCTGCTTAACCTTCATCGAAGTTTTTGCCACTTGGTATTACACCTCCTGTGGATTACTTCGTAAACGGCATGCCCAGTTGGGTCAGCAGTTCACGAGCTTCTTCGTCCGATTTTGCCGTCGTGACGATGACGACGTCCATACCGCGCACTTTGTCGACTTTATCATACTCGATCTCCGGGAAGATCAGCTGCTCTTTCAAGCCGAGTGTGTAGTTGCCGCGACCGTCGAACGCTTTGTTCGATACGCCGCGGAAGTCACGTACGCGTGGAAGTGTGACATTGAACAGTTTATCAAGGAAGTAGTACATACGCTCGCCGCGCAGCGTTACTTTAACCCCGATCGGCATGTTCTCGCGAAGTTTGAAACCTGCGATCGATTTCTTCGAGCGAGTTACAACCGGCTTTTGACCAGCGATCAAACGCATGTCTTCAACAGCAGCGTCAAGTACTTTCGAGTTAGCAACAGCTTCACCAACACCCATGTTGATAACAACCTTCTCGATTTTAGGCACTTGCATTACTGTTGTATAGTTGAACTTCTGCATAAGAGCAGGAGTGATTTCATTCAGGAAACGATCCTTCATTCTTGCTGCCATGTAACGTGGTCCTCCTTTCCGTTTCGGTCAATTAATCAATTACCTCGCCGGATTTTTTCGCGATCCGGACTTTATTACCGTTATCCAACACTTTGTAGCCGATCCGAGTTACTTTACCGCTCTTAGGATCGATGTGCATAACGTTGGAAACATGAATCGCCGCTTCTTGCTCGATAATGCCGCCTTGCGGATTAGCTTGCGAAGGACGAGTATGCTTCTTCACCATATTGACGCCTTCGACGAGTACGCGGTTTTGGCGAGGATACGCAGCAATTACGCGGCCTTTTTTGCCTTTGTCTTTACCGGTAATGACCATAACCGTGTCGTCTTTTTTCACGTGCAATTTATTGTTGTGGGATTCCAACACTTTTTTCAACCGTGGCATGAGTTACACCTCCTGCTTCCCTGCGCGGAATGCGCAAAGTACATATTAGATAACTTCCGGAGCTAGCGATACGATTTTCATGAAGTCGCGGTCGCGAAGTTCACGAGCAACTGGTCCAAAAATACGTGTGCCGCGCGGGCTTTTGTCTTCTTTAACGATAACCGCTGCATTCTCATCGAATGCGATGTAAGAACCGTCTTTACGGCGTACAGCGCGCTTCGTACGAACGATAACCGCTTTAACTACATCACCCTTTTTGACAACGCCACCGGGTGTTGCTTGTTTGACGGAGCAGACGATCAAATCGCCGATATGGCCAACACGACGTCCAGTACCACCTAGTACACGGATGCACATCAGTTCTTTTGCGCCGGAGTTGTCAGCGACAGCCAAACGTGTAAATGGTTGAATCATTTCAACGTCCTCCTTTCGGGAAAATGCTTACTACGAAGCATTTTTACAAAATAACAGCAGATTCAACGATCTCGACTAAACGGAACCGTTTGTCTTTCGAAAGCGGGCGAGTTTCCATGACTTTGACGATATCGCCGATCTTCGCCTGGTTGTTCTCGTCATGCGCTTTGAATTTCTTCGTATATTTAATACGTTTGTGGTACAGCTCATGTTTTTTGTAAGTCTCAATGGCAACAACGATTGTTTTGTCCATTTTGTCACTTACTACTTTACCGATTTGAACTTTGCGGTTATTACGTTCGCTCATGTTCATCCTCCTTCCATACATTCGTTATCGGTCACGGATGTAAGCAGATTAGCTGCTGATTCCGAGTTCTCTTTCACGAAGAACGGTTTTGGCACGAGCTATATCCTTACGAACATCACGGATGCGTGTTGGGTTTTCCAGTTGGCCGGTAGCCAATTGAAAACGAAGGTTGAATAGCTCTTCTTTGAATCCAGCGACTTTTTGTTCGAGTTCAACAGAGGTAAGGTTGCGGAAATCATTAGCTTTCATTTGCTTCACCACCCACTTCTTCGCGTTTCACGAACTTCGTTTTAACTGGGAGTTTGTGCGATGCAAGACGCATAGCTTCGCGTGCGATCTCTTCGGATACGCCAGCAAGCTCGAACATTATTTTGCCCGGTTTTACGACTGCAACCCACTTCTCAACGTTACCTTTACCGCTACCCATCCGCACTTCAAGAGGCTTTTGAGTAATCGGCTTATCAGGGAAAATCTTGATCCAAACTTTACCGCCACGTTTGATGTAACGAGTCATCGCGATACGCGCTGCTTCGATTTGACGGTTCGTGATCCATGAAGGCTCAAGAGCTTGCAGGCCGTATTCGCCGAATGCTACTTCAACGCCGCCTTTAGCGCGACCTTTCATGTGACCGCGTTGTTGCTTACGATGTTTGACACGTTTTGGGACCAACATGATTAGTTGCCTCCTTCCTGTGGAGCTTTCTTCTTAGTTGGAAGGATTTCACCACGGTAGATCCATACTTTTACGCCAATACGGCCGTAAGTTGTATGAGCTTCCGCTGTTCCATAGTCAATGTCCGCACGTAGCGTATGAAGTGGAACTGTACCTTCGCTATAGCCTTCTTGACGAGCAATCTCAGCGCCGCCCAAACGACCGCTAACGGAAGTTTTGATTCCTTTCGCGCCCGAACGGACCGTACGTTGGATGGATTGTTTCATTGCACGACGGAACGAAATCCGACGCTCAAGTTGTTGTGCGATGCTTTCAGCTACGAGAACCGCATCCAGCTCAGGATGTTTAATCTCGGAGATGTTGATGTGCACTTTTTTGCCTTTAGCAATTTTCGAAAGCTCGGAACGAAGGTTTTCAACTTCAGAACCGCCTTTACCGATTACCATACCAGGCTTAGCTGTATGAATTGTAACGTTAACGCGGTTAGCAGCACGCTCGATTTCGAACTTGGAAACTGCCGCGTCTTTCAATTTGTTTTTGAGGTACTCACGGATTTTAACGTCTTCCATGAGCAATTCGCCAAAGTCCTTGCCTGCGTACCATTTGGATTCCCAATCACGGATAATACCGACACGTAGACCGACCGGATTTACCTTTTGTCCCACACGTTTTCCCTCCTTATTTTTCGGATACCACCAATGTGATGTGGCTGGTTCTTTTGTTAATCCGGCTAGCGCGACCCATTGCGCGCGGGCGGAAACGTTTCATAGTTGGTCCTTGGTTCACAAACACTTGTGTAATGACCAATTTGTTCACGTCCAGTTGGAAGTTGTGCTCCGCATTTGCAATTGCGGAATTGAGCAACTTCTCAACGATTGGAGATGCCGATTTTGGCGTGTGACGCAGAATCGCGATTGCTTCGCCGACTTGCTTGCCACGGATCAGATCAACAACCAACTGAGCTTTACGAGGTGCAATGCGGACGTGGTTAGCGAACGCTTTAGCTTGTTGCATGGATGTGCCTCCTCTCGACCTTTATCACGTAACTATTTTACCGATTAACGACGGCCTGTTTTCTTGTCGTCGTTACCGTGTCCTTTGTACGAACGCGTTGGCGCGAACTCACCGAGTTTGTGGCCAACCATATCTTCCGTCACATAAACCGGCACGTGCTTCTTGCCGTCATAAACAGCGAAAGTGTGTCCGATGAATTGCGGGAAAATTGTAGAACGGCGCGACCAAGTTTTGACGACTGTCTTTTTGTTCGTCTCGTTCAGAACTTCAACCTTTTTCAGCAGGTAACCGTCAATAAACGGCCCTTTCTTCAAACTGCGACCCATGGATGATCCTCCCTTCACGCTAGCGTTACGCGACGCAGCGCGTCACGCTTATGACGCCGAGGCGCCTATTACTTCGTACGACGACGAATAATGTATTGGCTCGATGCTTTTTTCTTTTTGCGTGTTTTCATGCCGAGTGTCGGTTTGCCCCATGGAGACATTGGGGATTTACGTCCGATTGGTGCACGGCCTTCACCACCACCGTGTGGGTGATCGTTCGGGTTCATTACAACACCACGTACTTCAGGACGCTTGCCCATCCAACGGGAACGGCCGGCTTTACCGATTTTCACGAGCTCGTGATCTTCGTTGCCAACAGCGCCGATTGTTGCACGGCATTTTTTCAGAATACGACGAACTTCGCCAGAGGTCAAGCGAATTGTCACGTATTGCTCTTCTTTACCAAGAAGTTGCGCTTCTGTACCAGCAGCACGAACCAATTGTCCGCCTTTGCCTGGTTTCAGCTCGATGTTGTGGATAACTGTACCTACAGGGATGTTCTCAAGCGGCAATGCGTTACCGATCTTGATATCAGCGTCTGCTCCGGATACGATTTTATCCCCAACTTTAAGACCTTTAGGCGCGATGATGTAGGCTTTCTCGCCATCCACGTAGTGGATTAGTGCGATGTTGGACGTACGGTTCGGATCGTATTCGATCGTCGCTACGTTACCTACGATACCATCCTTGTTACGTTTGAAGTCGATGATACGGTATTTACGTTTATGGCCGCCACCGTGATGACGAACCGTAATTTTACCTTGGTTGTTACGGCCGGCTTTCTTGAAAAGCGGCGCAAGAAGCGATTTCTCCGGTGTGCTTGTGGTGATCTCTTCGAATGTCGAGACGGACATACCACGACGCGCTGGAGATGTCGGTTTATACTTCTTAACTGGCACTTCGATTCCCTCCTTAACCGATATCTGACGTTTGTTCACGCGAAGCCCAAGGCTTCGGCGCTACTTAAACTGTTTCGAAAAACTCTAGCTCGTTGCTGTCAGCGCTCAATTGAACAACAGCTTTTTTCCACTCGGAAGTGTATCCGCTGTGTCTGCCGTAACGCTTAGGCTTAGCCGGCATGCGAAGCGTGTTAACGCTCGTTACTTTTACTTTGAAGATCGATTGGATCGCGAGTTTGATCTCGGTTTTGTTAGCACGAAGATCAACTTCGAACACATAGCATTTGTTAGCCATGAGATCGCTCGTTTGTTCCGTAATGATCGGGCGCTTGATAATATCGCGTGGATTTTTCATTACGCAAGCACCTCCTGTACTTTTTCGACAGCTTCCTTAGTGATAATCAGCTTGTCGTATTTCATAACGTCTAGAACATTGATGCCATCGGCTGCAACGAACTTCACGTTAGGGATGTTACGAGCTGCAAGCGCTACGTTATCTTCGTAGTTAGCTGTAACAACCAGTGCTTTGCGAGCCACTTTCAGGTTGTTCAGGATCGCTGCAAATTCTTTAGTCTTCGGTTGCGCGAACGCCAATTGATCCAGAACGATGATTTCGTTGTCGATCACTTTGGAAGACAAAGCGGATTTGATTGCCAAGCGACGAACTTTCTTAGGAAGTTTGAAGCTGTAGCTGCGTGGAGTCGGACCAAATACCGTACCACCACCAACCCATTGCGGGGAGCGGATGCTGCCTTGACGTGCGCGGCCTGTACCTTTTTGTTTCCAAGGTTTACGACCACCGCCGCGTACTTCGGAGCGACCTTTTGTCTTGTGCGTGCCTCTGCGCTCAGAAGCTTGCTGAAGCAATACTGCGCTGTGCAAGACGTGAACGTTAGGCTCAATTCCGAATACGGATTCGGACAATTCAACCTCGCCAACTTGCGAACCATTCACGCTATAAAGTGCTACTTTCGGCATTTCATGTTCCTCCTTTCTTTAACGATTATTTCTTCACCGTAGATTTAACTTTTACGAAGCTATTTTTAGGACCCGGAATGGAGCCTTTAACGAGCAATACGTTGCGTTCTGCATCGACACGTACGATTTCAAGGTTTTGAATCGTAACGGTTTCGTTGCCCATGTGACCTGGAAGGTGTTTACCTTTTGGTACGCGGTTCGCTTGAATCGAACCCATCGAACCTGGTCCACGGTGGTAACGCGAGCCGTGCGCCATAGGACCGCGGCTTTGGTTCCAACGCTTGATGTTACCTTGGAAGCCTTTACCTTTGGAAGTGGCTGTAACGTCAACAAATTCTCCAGCCGCGAATACGTCAACCTTAATTTCTTGGCCAACTTCGTACTCGTTGATGCCTTTGAACTCACGAACGTAGCGCTTAGGAGCCGTTTCGGCTTTTTTCGCGTGGCCAATTTCTGGCTTGTTTGCTCTGCTTTCTTTCTTGTCAGAGAAACCTACTTGAATGGATACATATCCATCATTCTCTTGGTCTTTCTTCTGCAAAACAACACAAGGACCTGCTTCGATTACCGTTACTGGTACAACGTTACCATCAGCAGAAAACACTTGCGTCATCCCTAGTTTTTTACCTAAGATACCTTTCATGTTGACACCTCATTCCCTTTCCATATTCAAGTATGCAAACTTACAGTTTGATTTCGATATCTACACCGGATGGCAGATCCAAGCGCATCAATGCATCAACCGTTTGCGGCGTTGGGTTAACAATGTCGATCAAACGCTTGTGTGTGCGCATTTCGAATTGCTCCCGAGAATCCTTGTACTTGTGTACCGCACGCAGGATGGTGATGATTTGCTTCTCAGTTGGAAGCGGAATCGGCCCGGAAACACCTGCACCGGAACGTTTCGCAGTTTCAACAATCTTCTCTGCGGACTGATCCAGAATTCTATGATCGTATGCTTTCAAACGAATACGAATCTTTTGCTTAGCCATTTTAGTCCCTCCTTCTATCGCCCAATTTAGTATCGGACATACTCCGCGAGAAAACCCGACTTGCCCCTCATGGCAAAGGAGCCTGGTGTGTCGGCAACCTCTCACATCATCGCAACGTCACAGACCAACGTTCACTATTATATCTGAAACGATGGGCAAATGCAACAAAAATGTCGACTTTGTTGGGATGAATTGTTTGGGAAACCAAATCCGTTACACTCCATGAAATATGGCCTGCGGCTGCTGTTGAAATTGAGTTTCTTCATTAATAAATGAAGCTTCTGTGGAAACTCAATTTCAAAGGCAGCACGTAAACTCTCCGGCTCATATTTCATTCCGTTCCACTTCGTGCTTTCCGAAACAAATTCAAAATCAATAAAGCCGATCGAGAAAAAATCACAATAAAAAATGGCTTATATAATGAAGCCATTTTTTTGTACCTGCATGAACTTAGTTCTCTTTGTTTCTGCGCGTCTTTGTCTTCATTTATATTAGTGAAATTCGATCGATTACGCAAACATCAAAATATAGAAAAAACCCTCACCGAAGTGAGGGTTTTCATGAGCTGCAGCTAATGCTGCAGGTTTATTATTTTTGGATGGAAGCTACAGCGCCGGCGCCTACAGTACGGCCGCCTTCACGGATCGCGAAGCGAGTACCATCTTCCAGAGCGATTGGAGCGATAAGCTCAACCGTTACTGTGATGTTGTCGCCTGGCATAACCATCTCAGTACCTTCAGGCAAGCTGATGATACCAGTTACGTCAGTTGTACGGAAGTAGAACTGTGGACGGTAGCCTGTGAAGAAAGGCTTGTGACGGCCACCCTCTTCTTTAGTCAGAACGTAGATTTGAGCTGTAAAGTTCGTGTGTGGTTTAACGGAACCTGGCTTAGCAAGTACTTGGCCACGCTCGATGTCTTTACGGTCAACACCACGAAGCAATGCGCCGATGTTGTCACCAGCTTGAGCGGAGTCAAGCAGTTTACGGAACATCTCAACGCCTGTTACAACGCATTTACGAGTGTCTTCAACAAGACCAATGATTTCGATCTCATCGGAAACTTTAACTACGCCACGCTCAACGCGTCCTGTAGCAACAGTACCACGACCTGTGATCGTGAACACGTCCTCGACTGGCATAAGGAACGGCTTGTCAGTGTCACGTTGTGGAGTTGGGATGTAAGTGTCAACTTGCTCGAACAGCTCAATGATTTTGTCAGCCCATGGGCCATCTGGGTTTTGAAGTGCTTCACGAGCAGCGCCGTGGATGATTGGAGTATCATCGCCTGGGAACTCGTATTCGCTAAGAAGGTCGCGAACTTCCATCTCAACGAGTTCAAGCAACTCTGCATCTTCAACCATGTCGCATTTGTTCAGGAATACGACGATGTAAGGTACGCCTACTTGGCGGGACAGAAGGATGTGCTCACGAGTTTGCGGCATTGGGCCGTCAGCTGCGGATACAACCAGGATTGCTCCGTCCATTTGTGCAGCACCAGTGATCATGTTTTTAACATAGTCGGCGTGACCTGGGCAGTCAACGTGTGCGTAGTGACGGTTAGGCGTCTCGTACTCAACGTGTGCTGTGGAGATTGTGATACCGCGCTCGCGCTCTTCTGGCGCTTTGTCGATTTGGTCGAATGCTACAGCCGCGCCACCGTATCTTTTGGAAAGAACAGTAGTGATTGCAGCAGTCAATGTTGTTTTACCATGGTCAACGTGACCGATAGTACCGATATTAACGTGCGGTTTATTACGTTCAAATTTAGCCTTAGCCATTGAACTGATTCCTCCTCAATATCATGAGATTATGTGATCGGCCGGATGGCCGCTGCTTAAAGCGTCCATCACCCGGCCAAAGTAAAGCTTATGACTCTTTGCCAAGGGCCCGTTATTAGTTGGAGCCTTTGGATTTGGAGATGATCTCTTCGGAGATCGAACGCGGTACTTCTTCATAGTGCGAAAGCTCCATGGAGAATACGCCGCGGCCTTGCGTACCGGAACGAAGTACTGTGGAGTAACCGAACATCTCAGCCAGAGGCACCTTAGCACGAACGATCAACGCGCCATGGCGTGTGTCCGAACCTTCGATACGGCCGCGGCGGGAGCTCAGCATACCCATTACGTCGCCCATGTACTCTTCAGGAACGCTTACTTCTACCTTCATGATAGGCTCAAGCAGAATTGGAGCACATTTGTCCTTCGCTGCTTTAAGCGCCATCGAGCCGGCAATTTTAAACGCCATCTCGGAGGAGTCGACGTCGTGGTAGGAACCGTCGAATACCGTTGCCTTAATGTCAACCATAGGGAAGCCAGCAAGGACACCGTTCTTCATCGATTCTTCGATACCAGCTTGAACTGGGGCGATGTATTCACGAGGAATCGCACCACCAACGACTTTGTTTTCGAATACAAAGCCGGAGCCTGCTTCAAGCGGTTCGAACTCAACCCAACAGTGACCGAATTGACCGCGTCCGCCGGATTGACGAACGAATTTACCTTCGACCTTCGCAGCCTGTTTAAACGTTTCGCGGTAAGCAACTTGTGGTTTACCAACGTTTGTTTCGACTTTGAATTCACGAAGCATACGGTCAACTAGAATCTCAAGGTGGAGCTCACCCATACCTGCGATGATGGTTTGGCCGGTCTCTTCGTCCGTGTGTGCACGGAACGTAGGATCTTCCTCAGCCAGCTTTTGAAGAGCAATACCCATTTTGTCTTGGTCAGCTTTTGTCTTAGGCTCAACCGCGAGCTGGATAACCGGCTCAGGGAAGTTCATCGACTCAAGGATAACCGGGTGTTTCTCATCACAAAGCGTATCGCCTGTAGTTGTATCTTTCAAACCTACCGCAGCCGCGATATCACCGGAGTAAACTTCGCTGATCTCTTGACGGCTGTTAGCATGCATTTGAAGGATACGGCCGATCCGCTCACGTTTGTTTTTCGTTGCATTCAATACGTACGAACCGGAGTTCAAGATACCGGAGTATACGCGGAAGAACGTCAACTTACCTACGTAAGGGTCAGTCATGATTTTGAACGCCAATGCTGCGAACGGTTGGTCGTCGGCAGACTTGCGAATCGTCTCGGAACCATCTTCAAGGTGACCCTTGATGTCCGGTACATCGATTGGAGCAGGCAAGTAGTCGACAACTGCGTCCAGCATCAATTGAACGCCTTTGTTACGGTACGAAGAACCAGCAACGACAGGGAAGATCTTAACTTCGCAAACGCCTTTGCGAAGTGCAGCTTTGATTTCAGCTACGCTAATCTCTTCGCCTTCGAGATACTTCATTGTGAGCTCTTCGTCAAGCTCAGCAACTTTCTCTACAAGCTCCATACGAAGCTCTTCGACTTGTTCTTTGTACTCTTCAGGAATTTCAATCTTCTCCGGATCTTTACCAAGATCGTCTTTATATTTGTAAGCTACCCGTTCAACGAGGTCGATTACGCCGATAAAGTGGTTCTCAGCACCGATCGGAAGCTGGATCGCAACAGCGTTTGCTTGCAGACGCGAGCGCATATCGCTAACAACGTTAAGGAAGTCTGCGCCGATAATGTCCATCTTGTTGACGTATGCGATACGCGGTACGCCGTAACGGTCAGCTTGACGCCATACTGTTTCGGATTGCGGCTCTACGCCTTCTTTTGCACTGAATACACCTACGGCCCCGTCCAATACGCGAAGGGAACGTTCAACTTCTACTGTGAAGTCAACGTGACCTGGGGTGTCGATAATATTGATGCGGTGACCATTCCATTGAGCAGTTGTAGCAGCGGATGTAATTGTGATACCGCGCTCTTGTTCTTGCTCCATCCAGTCCATCGTAGCTGCACCTTCGTGCACCTCACCGATTTTGTGGGTACGGCCTGTGTAGAACAGAATCCGTTCAGTCGTGGTTGTTTTACCAGCGTCAATATGCGCCATGATCCCGATGTTGCGCGTATTTTTCAAGGAGAACTCTCTTGCCATAATTCAGTCTCCTTTCGATTATGCGAATCCTACCAACGGTAGTGAGCGAAAGCTTTGTTCGCTTCTGCCATTTTGTGCGTGTCTTCGCGTTTTTTCACGGATGAACCAGTGTTGTTGGAAGCATCAATGATTTCAGCTGCCAAACGCTCTTCCATCGTTTTCTCACCGCGGTTACGTGAATAGTTCACGAGCCAGCGGAGACCAAGCGATGTACGACGCTCTGGCTTAACTTCGATCGGTACTTGATAGTTAGAACCACCTACACGGCGTGCTTTAACTTCAAGTACTGGCATGATGTTCTTAATTGCTGCTTCAAAAACTTCCATCGGGTCTTTGCCTGTACGCTCGTTGATGAGTTTGAACGCATCATACAGAATCGTTTGAGCAACACCGCGCTTACCGTCGATCATGATACGGTTGATCAGACGAGTAACCAGCTTGCTGCTGTATACCGGATCTGGCAACACATCACGTTTCGTTACTGGACCTTTACGTGGCATGTGGAAGTCCCCCTTTCTTCTAGTTTTACATTTTAGGATGAGGTTAACCGTATCCGGCTATGCCTTCATTATTTTTTAACTTTAGGACGTTTAGTTCCGTATTTGGAACGAGCTTGTTTACGGTTGTTAACACCAGCTGTGTCAAGCGCACCGCGAACGATGTGGTAACGTACACCCGGAAGGTCTTTTACCCGGCCGCCGCGCACCAATACTACGCTGTGCTCTTGCAGGTTGTGGCCGATACCGCCGATGTATGCTGTAACCTCTACGCGGTTCGTCAAACGCACACGCGCATATTTCCGCAAAGCGGAGTTCGGTTTTTTCGGAGTCATTGTACCTACACGCGTACAAACACCGCGCTTTTGAGGTGAGCTCAGGTTTGTTTCTTCACGTTTCAGTGCGTTGAAACCTCTTTGCAGGGCTGGCGATTTCGATTTAACGACCTTCGCTTCACGGCCTTTGCGAACGAGTTGGTTAATTGTTGGCATGTTGCATCCCCCTTCCTCACTTAATAAACATTCAAGACATATCGGCTTATTTAAGCCCACAGATCCAGGCGGTTCATAAAGAAACAAACGAAAGTTTCTACCTTGTCTTTCAACTCAGTAAAAACGATAGTTGCTTATTCGATTTCCGGTATAACCGCTGCCATCGCTGCGCCAACGTCAATGCCGCAGGTTTCCCCAAGGCTTTTCATTGTATCGGACCAGATAATTGGCACTCCCGCTGTCTCGCAAAGCCGAACAATATTGTTCTTCAGCCGCGGATCTGCATCTTGCGCAACATAGACTAGAGTAGCTAAGCGTCGCTCAACCATCTTCGTCGTTTGCTTACTACCTATAACAAATCGCAATATAATCACCCTCTGTACAGAGGTTGTGCGATCAGGCACACTACGACATATTAGCACTTACCTTTATCCAATGTCAAGCATGACTCGCCATGAAATTCAGGAGAAAATGGATTTTCATGGCAAGGCATGACGATGCAAAGAGCGGCCGGCTGCCGGTTTTATGGTGCTTCGGCTGCCATGCTCGCTCTTTGTCCGCACGCAATTTAACAAAATCTTCGTAATCGCGTCACATTAAGATTCAACCGGTACGCTCTCGGCTTCTACTTGAAGCTCTTCCAAGGTTTGCTCATCATCCATGCCGGCAACATGCACGCTGCGATAGCGTTGCATGCCTGTACCTGCAGGAATGAGCTTACCGATGATAACATTCTCTTTCAAACCGAGCAATTGGTCGACTTTTCCTTTGATCGCGGCATCCGTCAAGACACGTGTCGTCTCTTGGAAGGAAGCTGCGGACAAGAAGGAGTCCGTCTCCAGCGAGGCTTTCGTAATACCAAGCAATACCGGCTTCGCAACAGCCGGCTCTTTGCCGGACAAGATTGCTTCGCGGTTCGCGGCTTCATACTCGTGAATATCAACAAATGCGCCCGGCAACAGCGTTGTGTCGCCTGCATCTACGATACGGATTTTGCGAAGCATCTGCTTCACCATAACCTCGATGTGCTTATCGTTGATTTCTACACCTTGGTTCCGGTAAACGCGCTGAACTTCCTGTAGAATGTAGTTCTGTACGCCACGGATCCCTTTAATGCGGAGCATATCCTTCGGATCGATCGAACCGTCTGTGAGCTCGTCACCTGCTTCGATTTGTCTTCCTTTGACTGCGCGGATACGCGAGCCATAGCTGACCGCGTACACTTTCGATTCTGCTTCGCCTTGGACTTCGATTTCACGGCGATCCTTCGTTTCGCGGATATCTTTAATAACCCCGTCGATTTCGGAAATGATCGCTTGGCCTTTCGGGTTACGCGCTTCGAAAAGCTCTTGGATACGCGGCAAACCTTGCGTGATGTCATCGCCGGCTACACCGCCGGTGTGGAACGTACGCATCGTGAGCTGCGTTCCCGGCTCCCCGATCGATTGGGCGGCGATAATGCCGACCGCTTCGCCGATCTCAACGAATTTGCCTGTAGCCAGGTTGCGTCCGTAGCAAATCTTACATACGCCATGGCGGGCACGGCAGCTAAGAACGGAACGGATTTGCAGGCTCTCAACGCCGGCAGCAATGAGTTCCTCCGCTTTGTTGGAGTCAATCAGCTGGTTGCGATGAAGAATAACTTCGCCGGTTTGCGGATTACGGACAGTTTCGAAGGAGTAGCGGCCTTCAATACGGTCGTACAGATCCTCGATGACCTCTTTACCGTCTTGAATTTTGCTAACCCGGAAGCCTTTATCCGTACCGCAATCGTCTTCGCGAACGATAACGTCCTGCGCAACGTCGACGAGACGGCGGGTCAGGTAACCGGAGTCCGCGGTACGAAGCGCCGTATCGGCAAGACCTTTACGCGCACCGTGCGTCGAGATGAAGTACTCGAGTACCGTCAGGCCTTCACGGAAGTTCGATTTGATTGGCAACTCGATGATCCGGCCGGATGGGTTGGCCATCAGACCACGCATGCCGCCTAGCTGCGTAATTTGCGATTTGTTACCCCGTGCTTTAGAGTCCACCATGAGCATGATGGAATTGTAACGATCCATCGATTTCATGAGAATATCCGTAATTTGATCTTTGGTTTTGCTCCAAATCTCAATTACACGGTCATAACGTTCTTCGTTCGTAATCAAACCGCGGCGGTATTGATTCGAAACGACTTTAACCTTATCTTCGGATTCCTTCAAGATATCTTGCTTCTCAGGAGGTACGACAACGTCAGCAACCGCAACCGTTATGCCTGCGCGAGTCGAGTACGTAAAGCCGAGTTCCTTGATCTTGTCAAGCATCATCGAAGTTTTAGTTGTATGGTATTGACGGAAACACTCCGCGATAATTTGTCCGAGGTACTCTTTGCCGACGCCGCCGACTTGCGGCAAAGCATCCATAAACTTCAGCAAATCTGCGCCTTTATCATGGACAAAATATTTATCCGGGGTTCCCTGCAGCAAGTTCACCTTGGAAGGCTCGTTGATGTAAGGGAAGTCAGCCGGGTAAATTTCATTGAAGATTACTTTACCGACCGTTGTGCAAATCAGCGCCTTCTGCTGTGCATCCGTGAAGGACGTTTTCTTCAACACTTTAACCGGAATAAAGATCCTAGCATGCAACGAGACGATACCGCGCTGGTAAGCCGAAATGGCTTCGTTAACGGTAGCAAATACCGAGCCGCTGCCTTTGCCATCTTTGTTATCCATCGTCAAGTAGAAGCTGCCGAGAACCATATCCTGCGATGGCGTTACGACCGGCTTGCCGTCTTTCGGGTTCAAAATGTTGCCCGATGCCAGCATCAGCAAACGCGCTTCTGCTTGCGCTTCAGCGGAAAGCGGTACGTGCACGGCCATTTGGTCACCGTCGAAGTCAGCGTTATACGCCGTACAAACGAGCGGATGAAGTTTAATGGCCTTACCTTCTACAAGGATCGGTTCAAACGCTTGGATACCCAAACGGTGAAGGGTCGGGGCACGGTTCAGGAGAACCGGGTGTTCCTTGATGACCTCTTCAAGCACATCCCACACTTCAGGGCTTACGCGTTCAACTTTGCGCTTCGCGCTCTTGATGTTATGGGCAAGGCCTTTATTCACAAGCTCTTTCATGACGAACGGCTTGAACAGCTCAAGCGCCATTTCCTTTGGCAAGCCGCATTGGAACATTTTCAGGTTTGGACCTACGACGATAACGGAACGACCGGAATAGTCAACCCGTTTACCGAGCAAGTTCTGACGGAAACGTCCTTGCTTACCTTTCAGCATGTGGCTGAGCGATTTCAACGGACGGTTACCCGGGCCCGTTACCGGACGGCCGCGGCGGCCGTTATCGATCAATGCGTCAACCGCTTCTTGAAGCATACGCTTCTCGTTCTGCACGATAATATCCGGCGCACCGAGATCGAGCAAACGTTTCAGACGGTTGTTGCGGTTAATAACACGACGATACAAGTCATTCAAGTCGGACGTTGCGAAACGTCCGCCATCAAGCTGTACCATTGGACGAAGCTCCGGCGGAATAACCGGCAGCACATCAAGGATCATCCATTCCGGCATATTGCCTGAGTTGCGGAATGCTTCGATTACTTCAAGGCGCTTGATCGCACGGTTGCGGCGCTGGCCTTGAGCGGTACGAAGATCTTCTTTCAGTGTTTCAAGCTCACGCTCAACATCAATGTCTTGAAGCAGCTTCTTGACCGCTTCCGCACCCATGCCAGCATGGAAGCCATAGCCGTACTTCTCGCGGTAGCTGCGGTATTCCTTCTCGGAGAGCAGTTGCTTTTTCTCAAGCGGCGTATCTCCTGGATCCGTTACCACATATGATGCAAAATAGATGATCTCTTCAAGCGAACGAGGCGACATATCCAGCGCCAGCCCCATACGGCTTGGAATCCCTTTGAAATACCAGATATGGGATACAGGAGCAGCAAGCTCGATATGGCCCATACGCTCACGGCGAACTTTCGCGCGGGTTACTTCAACGCCGCAACGGTCACAAACGACGCCTTTATAGCGAACGCGCTTGTATTTGCCGCAATGACATTCCCAGTCTTTCGTCGGTCCGAAAATCTTTTCGCAGAAAAGACCTTCTTTCTCCGGTTTCAACGTCCTGTAATTGATCGTTTCCGGTTTCTTTACTTCTCCGCGGGACCACGATCGGATTTTATCCGGAGATGCCAATCCAATCTTCATATACTCGAAGTTGTTCACGTCCAACAAGGAGCAACCCTCCTTCGTCATGGTTCACTAATATGCTGTATTTAATGCCGTTTAAGGCTAAAGGAGCGCTGCACAGCGGCTCCCTCAGCTTTCATATCCGCCCGTGAAGTTGGATCGGCATGCTTATGACTTTCGGCAGGCAAGGCAGCAGCGATTACTCGACGCCGACTTCCGCGCCTTCCAGATTGAGGTTCAGCTTGTCAGTCGCCGCATCGTCCTCATCGTCGATCTCTTTCATTTCGATCTCTTCTTCGTTCTCGGTCAGGATTTTAACGTCCATGCCCAAGCTTTGAAGCTCTTTGATCAAAACTTTGAAGGATTCCGGAACGCCCGGTTCAGGTACGTTCTCGCCTTTCACGATCGATTCGTACGTTTTGACACGGCCGACGACGTCATCGGATTTCACGGTCAAAATTTCTTGCAGCGTATAGGCGGCGCCGTAAGCTTCAAGCGCCCATACTTCCATCTCCCCGAAACGCTGGCCGCCGAACTGTGCTTTACCACCCAGCGGCTGCTGCGTAACAAGCGAGTAAGGGCCAGTGGAACGAGCATGGATTTTATCGTCAACCATGTGCGCCAGCTTGATCATGTACATGACGCCGACCGTAACTTCACGCTCAAACGGCTCACCGGAGCGTCCGTCGTAAAGAATAGTCTTACCGTTGCGCTGCATGCCCGATTCTTCCATCGTATCGAACACGTCATACTCGCGCGCTCCGTCGAATACAGGCGTTGCAGAATGGATGCCAAGACGTTTGCAAGCCATACCCAAGTGAACTTCAAGCACTTGACCGATGTTCATACGGGATGGTACGCCGAGCGGGTTAAGAACAACCTCTACAGGCGTGCCGTCCGGCAGGAATGGCATATCTTCTTCCGGAAGGATACGGGCGATAACCCCTTTGTTACCATGGCGTCCCGCCATTTTGTCGCCTTCGGAGATTTTACGTTTTTGAGCGATATAAGCGCGAACCAGCTGATTTACGCCCGGCGGCAGTTCGTCGCCATTCTCGCGGGTAAATACTTTCACGTCGACAACGATACCGTCGGTACCATGCGGTACGCGCAAGCTCGTGTCACGCACTTCGCGTGCCTTCTCACCGAAAATCGCATGCAGCAAACGCTCTTCCGCCGTCAGCTCCGTTACGCCTTTAGGCGTTACTTTACCGACAAGGATGTCGCCAGCATTGATTTCGGCACCGACACGGATAATGCCGCGCTCATCCAAATTGCGAAGCGCTTCTTCGCCGACATTCGGAATATCGCGCGTAATTTCTTCCGGTCCGAGCTTCGTGTCACGCGCTTCCGATTCATATTCCTCGATATGAATGGAGGTGTACACATCCTCTTTGACCAGTTTCTCGCTCAGCAGGATCGCATCCTCGTAGTTGTAGCCTTCCCACGTCATGAATGCAACGACAACGTTGCGGCCGAGCGCCAATTCGCCCATTTCGGTGGAAGGACCGTCAGCCAGGATGTCACCTTTCTTCACGATGTCGCCTTTATGGCAAATTGGACGTTGGTTGATGCACGTACCTTGGTTGGAGCGCATAAATTTATGCAGCTTCATCTTCACAAGGTCGCCGGTAACCGGCTTGCCGTCCACCGTCTCGACGCGGCGCAGCCAAATTTCGTTGGCCGATACGCGCTCGATGACGCCGTCATATTTCGAAACGATACATACGCCCGAGTCTTTAGCAGACTTATGCTCCATCCCCGTACCGACAAGCGGCGACTTCGGAATGAGAAGCGGTACGGCCTGCCGCTGCATGTTGGATCCCATGAGCGCACGGTTGGAGTCATCGTTCTCGAGGAACGGAATGAGCGCCGTAGCGACGGAAACAACCTGTTTAGGCGATACGTCCATATAGTCAACGCGTTCAGTAGGCATGGTCAAAATGTTGTCTGCCTGCTTATTGTAACGAACGATTACAGCGTCATCGAGGAACTTGCCCTCATCGGTAAGCTTCGCGTTCGCTTGCGCGATGACGTAGTTATCTTCTTCATCCGCAGTCAGGTAGGCAATTTGCTCCGTTACGATAGCCGTCTTAGGATCTACCCAGCGGTAAGGAGCTTCGATAAAGCCGTATTCGTTGATTCGCGCGAAAGTCGACAAGGAGTTGATTAGACCAATGTTCGGTCCCTCCGGCGTCTCGATCGGACACATACGGCCGTAGTGAGAATTATGAACGTCACGAACCTCGAAGCCCGCGCGCTCACGCGTCAAACCGCCCGGTCCTAGAGCAGACAAACGTCGTTTGTGCGTCAACTCGGCAAGCGGGTTCGTTTGGTCCATAAACTGCGACAGCTGGGACGAACCGAAGAACTCTTTAATCGACGCAATGACTGGACGGATATTGATCAGTGCCTGCGGAGTAATCGCATTGGCGTCCTGAATGGACATCCGCTCGCGAACAACGCGTTCCATACGGGACAAACCGATCCGGAACTGGTTCTGAAGCAGCTCGCCGACAGAACGAAGACGACGGTTGCCCAGGTGGTCAATATCATCCGTGCTTCCAACGCCATGCAGCAGGTTGATGAAATAGTTAATGGAAGCAATTATATCAGCAGGAGTAATATGCTTTACTGCCTTGTCTATGATGCCATTGGCAATAATCTTGATGACTTTGCTCTCATCCTCTGGTGAGAATACACTCACAGTTTGAAGAGGAATACTATCCGCATCAAGCACGCCATTTGCCACATTATAGGTTTTGAAGCCTACGTCACTCTCCAAATGCGGGATGAGCTCATCCAGCAAACGACGGTCAACAAGCTGACCGGCCTCCGCCAAAATTTCACCCGTAGCCGGATCGAACAACGTTTCCGCCAACCGTTGGTTAAACAAACGGTTTTTGATGTGCAGCTTCTTATTGATTTTGTATCGGCCTACGTTAGCCAAATCGTAACGCTTCGGATCAAAGAAGCGCGCTACTAGCAGGCTCTTTGCGTTATCCAATGTCGGCGGCTCGCCCGGACGGAGTCTTTCGTAAATCTCGATAAGAGCTTTTTCCGTGGAATCGGTGTTATCCTTATCCAGGGTGTTGCGAATATATTCGTCATGGCCCAGCAATTCCAAAATCTCGGCGTCCGTGCCATAGCCAAGCGCGCGAAGCAGAACCGTAACCGGAATCTTCCGAGTGCGGTCGATCCGGACATAGATGATGTCCTTCGCATCGGTTTCAAGTTCCAGCCATGCGCCGCGGTTCGGGATGACCGTAGCCGTGTAATTTCTCTTGCCGTTTTTGTCCACTTTCGTGCTAAAGTAAACGCTAGGTGAACGTACCAATTGGCTGACGATAACGCGTTCCGCGCCATTAATAATAAATGTGCCCGTCTCGGTCATCAGCGGGAAATCGCCCATGAACACTTCTTGCTCTTTCACTTCGCCGGTTTCCTTGTTAATGAGTCGAACCTTCACACGCAGCGGTGCTGCATAGGTCACGTCGCGTTCTTTCGACTCATCGACAGAATACTTAGGCTCGCCAAGTGAATAGTCGATGAACTCAAGCATCAAATTTCCTGTAAAATCCTGAATCGGCGAGATGTCTTGGAAAAGCTCTAGCAAGTCCTTCTCCAAAAACTTCTCATACGATTTTTGTTGGATTTCAATCAGGTTCGGAACTTCGAGCACCTCGCGGATGCGGGCATAGCTTCTACGCGTGCGACGCCCATACTGAACAAGTTGTCCTGCCAACTTAACCTCACCCCTCATGTCTGCTTCACAGAAAGTGAACAATGACCTTGTATAAACAAGCTAAAACATCCACATAGCCCGCCCAAAAATGAAGCAGGAATGCGAACGTCTATCACATTGTTAAAACCAGAATGTGCAGCAGGCAAATTCTGATTCAAATAAAGAAAAGCCCTTATCGAGAATTCGAAAAAAGAGCATGCTTCTGTCAGCCGCAACTCTGTGGTACAATAGACCACAACAGTCTCATATCAAGTAATTTTGACGCAAAATGTAAACATTATACGTCAAATCCGCTTATTCTATACATTAAAATTAGCGCTTGACATTTTAGCGGACTAAAGAGAATGTGCCCATTTTAATGCTGACATTTTATAATGATATCACATTAGAAGATTCGAGTCAACTAAATGTTGCTCGTTGCTCAGACTTCCTTTTGTGCCCTTAATATGCGATATCCTTTGTCTTTCGTAACCTCTTCTACGTTCCCAAAAACCGCTTCGAGCTTCGCCGCAGCTGACGGCGCCCCCTGCTTCTTCTGGATCACAACCCACATCGAACCTCCCGGTACCAGCAATTCGGCCCCTTCTTCAAAGATTCGGTGAACGACTTCCTTGCCGGCCCGAATCGGCGGATTCGTGATGATTGTGTCAAAGGCTTGACCCTTAACCCGTTCATAAATATCGCTTTGCAGCACGGTTGCATTTATGATGCCGTTCAGCTTCACATTCTCCGCTGCCAACGCCACTGCGCGTTCGTTGATGTCCATCATCGTCACATGGCCTTTCGGAGCCAGCTTTGCAGCCGTAATCCCCATCGGCCCGTATCCGCAGCCGACATCTAGCACCCTAGCATTGTACGAAATTTGAAGCGCATCGACTAGGACTCTGCTGCCAAAATCAATGCCGCTCTTGGAGAAAACGCCCGAATCCGTCACAAATCGCAGTTTATAGCCGCGCAGCTCGGTTTCAAGGAGATGCCGATCATGTGCGGTATTAGGCGTGCGTGTGTAGTAATGGTCTGACATCTTGTCCCTCCCTCCTTGAATCGATAGAATCCGTAAAATCAAGGAAACCCCTTGAAGCCATGGCTTCAAGGGGTTTGCCGCTATAAGCGGTTATTACTTCACTTCTACGGAAGCGCCTGCTTCTTCAAGCTTAGCTTTAACTGCTTCAGCGTCTTCTTTCGATACTTTTTCTTTGATTGCTTTTGGAGCGCCGTCAACAAGGTCTTTCGCTTCTTTCAGGCCAAGACCTGTGATTTCGCGAACAACTTTGATAACGTTGATTTTGGAAGCGCCAGCGTTGTTCAGGATTACGTCGAACTCAGTTTGCTCTTCAACTACAGCTGCTGCTGCGCCGCCGCCCATTGCTACAGGTGCTGCTGCTGTTACGCCGAATTCTTCTTCGATTGCTTTAACTAGGTCGTTCAGTTCCAGAACGTTCATGCCTTTAATGGCTTCCAAGATTTGCTCTTTACTCATGAGATAAACCTCCAATAGTTTGTTTTGTTGTTTTTTAGATCCGGTATGCCGGTATATTTAGATGAATGCCAAGCCGCCCAAAGGGCGACTCACGCCAATCATCGTCAGATGATTGCTGTGTCGAGCCGAGCTCGACACACAGCATTCATCATTAAGCTTCTTGTTTCTCTGCAACAGCTTTAACTGCAAGAGCAAAGTTGCGCATTGGAGCTTGAAGCACGCTGAGAAGCATGGAGAGCAAACCTTCGCGGGACGGAAGATCCGCCAGCGCTTTGATTTGGTCCGCGTTGAAGACTTGACCTTCAACTACGCCGCCCTTCAGTTTAAGTGCGTCGTTCTTCTTAGCGAAGTCCGCCAAAATTTTGGCTGGAGCAACCGCGTCGTCTTTGCTGAATGCTACAGCTGTAGGGCCAGCAAGAACAGCGTCCAATTCAGTCAGTTCCGCGTTAGCAGTCGCACGGCGAACGAGCGAGTTTTTCAGTACTTGGAACTCGACGTTAGCTTCGCGCAATTGTTTACGGAGTTCAGTGACTTGTTTTACGTTAAGACCACGGTAATCAGCAACAACTGTGCTCGAGCTCTCGCGAAGTTTCGCTGTGATCTCAGCAACAGCAGCTTCTTTACCTTGAATGATTTTTGCGTTTGCCAAAATGTACACCTCCCGTTATGTTGTCAACATCCCGATTAATGCAGCGGAATCCTTCCACGCGATGCATGAGAAAGGCCCCCGCAGACGAGCGAAGGCCATGATGGTCGTTGATCACTTCAGCCATTGCGGCAAAAGCGCACAAACACGTTTATCATAACACCTCGGTAGGAAATTAAGCCGTGCGGGCACCTACTGTCTTCGGTATGCATATTCGTTTATCAAATTTCGTTTACTCTTAGCGGTACGAAGCAGCGTTCAAACGCGCGCCAGGACCCATTGTCGAGGAAACGGAAATGTTTTTCAGGTAAACCCCTTTAGCTGCAGCCGGTTTTGCACGGTTGAGCGCATCGATCAGTGCTTTCAAGTTGTCGTTCAGCTTTTCAGTGTCGAACGATACTTTACCGATTGGTGCGTGGATTTGACCTGCTCTGTCAAGACGGTATTCAATCTTACCAGCCTTGATCTCTTGAACGGCTTTAGTAACGTCGAACGTTACTGTACCCGCTTTAGGGTTAGGCATAAGGCCTTTACCGCCGAGGATACGGCCGAGCTTACCAACTTCAGCCATCATGTCCGGAGTCGCAACGCAAACGTCGAACTCGAACCAGCCTTGTTGGATTTTAGCGATTACGTCAGCATCGCCGACATAATCCGCGCCTGCCGCTTCTGCTTCTTTGGCTTTATCGCCTTTCGCAAAAACGAGAACGCGCTTAGTTTTACCAGTACCGTGAGGAAGTACAACTACGCCACGAACTGCTTGGTCTTGTTTCTTAGGGTCTACGCCGAGACGCACAGCAACTTCAACGGTTTCGTCGAACTTCGCTGTAGCGGCTTTCTTAACGAGCTCAATCGCTTCAAGAGACTCGTAAGTCGCTTCAGTATCAATCAGCTTTGCAGCTTCAAGATATTTTTTGCCGTGTTTAGCCATTACAATTCTCCTCCTTGTGTGGTAGTAACGGAAAATACCCCAGACGAAACCGGAGATCCTCCCACCTAAACGAAAACGATGTTTCGCTTAGTTCAGACAACGCCATCTGGCGTGTCTCTTGTTTGCCATCAGCGAATTAGTCTTCGATGACAACGCCCATGCTGCGCGCTGTACCTTCAACCATGCGCATAGCTGCTTCTACAGAAGCTGCGTTGAGGTCAGGCATTTTTTGTTCAGCGATCTCGCGAACGACAGAACGTTTAACCGTCGCAACTTTCTTCTTGTTCGGCTCACCGGAACCTTTAGCAATCTTAGCAGCTACGCGAAGAAGTACTGCAGCCGGCGGCGTTTTCGTTTCGAAAGTGAACGAGCGATCTTCAAAAACAGTGATTACAACCGGGATAATCAAACCAGCTTGATCTGCAGTACGAGCGTTGAACTCTTTACAGAAAGCCATGATGTTAACCCCTGCTTGACCTAGCGCTGGACCGATCGGCGGAGCCGGATTCGCTTTACCCGCTGGAACTTGCAGTTTAACCAACTTGATGACCTTTTTTGCCATGATGAACACCTCCTTGCCGTAGTAATCACATGACGGAACAAGAAACTAGCGTTAAACCTTCTCTACTTGACCGTAGTCCAGCTCAACCGGCGTCTCTCTGCCGAACATGTTGACATGCACCTTCAGCTTGCTTTTGTCGAGCAGAATTTCTTCCACCGTTCCGACAAAATTAGCGAATGGCCCGACTTTAACACGTACCGTCTCCTTCAGATCGAATTCGATCTTCGGCTTCGGCTCTTCCATGCCCATATGGCGCAAAATCTGTTCCACTTCATCAGGCAAAAGCGGAGTAGGTTTCGAGCCCGAGCCGGTTGAACCGACAAATCCGGTTACGCCGGGAGTGTTGCGAACGACATACCAGGAATCATCCGTTTGAATCATTTCCACCAGAACATAGCCGGGGTAAACTTTACGCATGACGGTCTTTTTCTTGCCGTCTTTGTTTACCACTTCTTCTTCCATCGGAACAAGCACACGGAAGATCTTGTCCTCCATGCCCATGGATTCAACGCGCTTCTCCAGGTTTGCCTTTACTTTGTTCTCATACCCTGAGTAGGTGTGAACAACATACCATCTTTTCTCCATCGTTTCCATAACCAGCCACCCTTGGCCCCTTCTTAAACAATCAGTTCGACCAATGCGGAAATCCCGATGTCAAGAACCCAGAAGTAAATTGTTACCGCTATAATCGTGACTAACACAACGAGTGTATAGCTTGTCAATTCCTTACGGCTCGGCCAGCGGACTTTCTTCAGTTCCGCGAAGCTGTCGGTGAAGAAGGAAAAAGTCGACCCGAAGCTCTGCTTCAGTTTAGCTAAAAATGCCACGTCCACCACACCTCCATATTGACCTATCGAGTTTCGCGATGAGGAGTATGCTCGTTACAATACTTGCAAAACTTCTTCATCTCAATACGGTCGGGGTGATTCCGTTTGTTCTTGCTGGAAGCATAGTTTCTTTGTTTGCAGTTTGTGCAAGCCAACGTAATAATTACCCGCATTGCTGACACCTCCCGTGCTAACCATAGATAAATAAAGTGTGAAACGTTGTATGTGAAACAAGCCTGATCCAGAACCCATAATAAAAAAAGACCTATTTAGGGCTACCAAAACACTTTATCACAAGCAATAGGTAGTGTCAACGGAAAACTGTTCCTGCACATACGCCATTCTCTTGCCGCTTGTACACAACGAGAACAGGACAACAACAACGCAAATAAGCCGAAATCTTCCATTCCGCACTATTCATTATTGTCCAACAGCGAGGGTTTTCAAACCGCAAAAGACCCTCCCATTAAAAAAAGAGCCGATTCCGGCTCCCTCGTTAATGCCACTAACTGCCAATATCGCGCAGCTCCAAGTACCGCTCGAGCTTACGCTTGACGCGCTGCAGCGCGTTATCGATGGATTTCACATGTCTGTCCAAATCTACCGCGATTTCCTGATAGGATCTGCCGTCCAGATAAAGCATCAGCACCTTGCGTTCTAGATCGCTAAGGATTTCGGACATTTTATCTTCGAGACCGACAAACTCCTCCTGATTAATAATCAGCTCTTCCGGATCCGACACCCTTGTCCCGCAAATGACGTCAAGCAGCGTGCGGTCGGAGTCCTCATCATAGATTGGCTTGTCCAGCGAAACATATGAGTTGAGAGGAATATGCTTCTGTCGCGTCGCCGTCTTAATGGCCGTAATAATTTGCCGGGTAATGCACAGTTCGGCAAAGGCCTTGAACGACGCAAGCTTGTCGCCTTTGAAATCTCTGATCGCCTTGTAAAGGCCGATCATGCCCTCTTGAACGATATCTTCGCGGTCGGCCCCAATCAGGAAGTAGGAACGCGCTTTGGCACGGACAAAGTTCTTGTACTTATTGATTAAATACTCCAGCGCTTCGCCGTCACCCTCGCGAACCGTCTCGACAATGTCTTCGTCCGTTTTGCAGTCATAGTCCAGCGTTTTCCAATCTCTGAGGTCGATGCTCACGAACAATCCCTCCGGCTCGAAAGGCGTACAATGCCCAAAACTTCAGTAGCTTAATCTATATACCGGCGCGCACAATAAGAGCAATTAACAATTCTGGATTACGATTCTAGCACGTAACCTGCGAGTAGAAACTTAGAATCAGTATACATTATGTAACCTAAAACCGTCAATGACGATCACGCCGAAAACATGCTAAGTATCTAGCAAAACTGGGAATTCGAACCGTTTCAATCGGACAACGATGTCATCTATCATGACGTGTAATTGCCAGCGTTTTAACGCTTACATTTGACCTCTGCGCCATTTCTCCAGTTTCATTCGCACATCCATGCTAAGATTCCCGTCGAGCTCGTTTCGGACGCCCGAGCTCTGTTCGACTTTTCGCTCGATCGCTTTCCGGTTCTGCTGAATTTCTATCAGCAGCTCCCTAGCGGATTTACGCAGAGCGCCCTGTCCGAAGGTCACGGCCTGCTCTGCCATATCCGAGGTGGCAACGTGAATATTGCGGCTGCGCAGCCTTAGCTCCGACGCCAAGCGTTCAATGCAGGCGTCGGCCGTTTCCTTCTCCTTCGTAAACACCACGGTGATTCTGTGCTGTTTGAACGTTTTGCCTACTCCCGGCACTTGATGCGCATCAAACACGACGATGACCTTCATGCCCGTAAAGCCTTGATAGTCCGCAAGCATCTCCAGCAGCCGGTCTCGCGCATCCTCCAGATCGATGTCGCTCAATTTAGATAGCATCGGCCAAGCTCCGATCATGTTATAACCGTCGACCAGCAGAACATCATCCCGCCGCCGCATCGCTACCGAGTAAGAGCGAGACGCTGCCGCAGCACTTCATACATGAGCACGCCCGCCGCTACCGAGGCATTCAGGGAATTCAATTGGCCGTTCATCGGAAGCTTGATCAGAAAATCGCACTTTTCGCGAATAAGCCGTCCGATGCCCTTCGCTTCATTGCCGATGACAATCGCAAGCGGCATATCGAATTTGGTGGAGGAGGCATATACGTCCTGCTTCGCGCCAACGTCCGCGCCGGCTACCCAAACGCCCGCTTCCTTCAGTTTATCGATCGTTTGGGCCATATTCGTAATCCGAGCTACCGGGACGTATTCCACAGCGCCTGCCGATGTCTTCGAAACCGTTGCCGTCAGCGAGGCGGATCGGCGCTTCGGGATGATGACGCCATGCACGCCTGTACATTCCGCCGTACGCAGAATGGATCCCAGGTTATGCGGATCCTCGATTTCGTCCAACAGCAAGAAGAACGGCATTTCGCCGCTTTCCTGGGCTCGCTGAAGCAGCTCCTCGACTTCGTAATACCGGTAAGCCGCCGCTTGAGCGATTACGCCTTGGTGGGGCACGCCTTCCACCATTTGGTCCAGCTTCCGCTTATCTACGATTTGGACGATGAGCCCTGCCTTCTTCGCTTCCAGAATGATCGGCTGGGCTGCCTTTTGCGCTTGCTCGGCTACCCAAATTTTATTGATTTCACGCCCGGAGCGCAGCGCCTCCATTACTGGATGCTTGCCTGCAATCCACTCTTGTGTCTCTTCTTCACGCTCGCGCATCCTTAACCTCCTTAACTATGTCGTCGTTCTGACTTCGTCGAAAGCGATAGCCATTAGCTCTCGCAGACGATCGATCCGCTTATTGTAGTATAGATACCCGATCAAGCACTCCAGCGCCGTCGCCTGCTGATAATCGGCGGGATCCGCGTTCTTCGGCATCGATCCGGATTTGGCGTTCCGGCCCCGCCGTACGATGTCCGCTTCCTCCTCCGTCAACAGCGGCTGCCATTTCTCCAGCAGCACGCGCTGCGCCTTCGCCGAGACAAACCGCGTCGCCTGGCGGTGCAGATGATGCGGCTTATGCGAAGGCTGCGAGATCAGGAATTGTCTCACCAAAACCTCGAACACCGCATCCCCGATATAAGCCAGCACGATGGGATTCATTAAATTCACCGGCTTGGATGGAGCGTGAAACCACAATCCCGCTTCAAGCCCCAAGCCGGCGCGCCTGTTGTCATCGCCGCCCGTGATCATTTCCGGCGCCACCGGATACCTTGCGGCGTATCCTCCAGCACGATGCCGAGTGCCGACAGCTGGTCGCGGATCTCATCCGCCCGTTTCCAGTCCTTGTTGGCACGGGCCTCCGTCCGCTGAACGATGAGCGCATCGATATCGGCGTCAAGCAACTCCTCTTCCGCTGCCAGCAAGCCAAGCACGCGGTCAAAGGCCTGGAAGGCCTCAAGCAGCAGCTCGAGCGCTTCTGCCGAAACGACCGGACGCTGCAAGTGCAGGTTCGCTTCGCTGACAAGATCGAACAACGCCGTAATGGCATCCGGAGTGTTGAAATCGTCGTTCATCTTCGCATTGAACTGCTCGCGGATTTCGCCGATGCGCGCTTTCAGTGCCGCAAGCTCAGCTTCATCCGGCGCGCTCACCGCCACGGATAGCCGATGCTTCACGTTCGATACTGAATTCGCGATCCGCTCCACGCTGTTCTCCGCTTGCGCAATCGTCTCGTCGCTGAAATTCAGCGGGCTTCTATAATGCGCGGACAGCATGAAATAGCGGATGACGGCCGGCTTGATGCGCGTCAAAATCTCCTGAACGGTAATGCCGTTGCTAAGCGACTTGGACATTTTTTCATTATTGATGTTAATGAAACCGTTATGCATCCAGTAGTTGGCGAGCGGCTTGCCCGTTACCGATTCGGACTGGGCGATTTCGCACTCATGGTGCGGGAACTGCAGGTCGTGGCCGCCGCCGTGAATATCGAGCGTATCGCCCAAGTATTTGCGCGCCATCGCGGAGCATTCGATATGCCAGCCCGGACGTCCCGGTCCCCATGGGCTATCCCATTTGATTTCGCCAGGCTTCGCAGCCTTCCACAATACAAAGTCTTGTCCGCTTTCCTTCCGTTCATCCACGCCGATCCGGATGCCAAGCTGCAGCTCTTCCATGTTCTGATGGGACAGCTTGCCGTAGTCCGCGAACGTGCTCGTGCGGAAATACACATCGCCGCCGCTCTCGTACGCATGGCCGCCGTCAATCAGCGCCCCGATAAAAGCGAGGATCTCATCGATATGGTCCGTAACGCGCGGATTCATCGTAGCCGGGTTTATGCGCAGGCCTTCGATATTTTCCTTAAAGGCGTTAATAAACCGTTCGGCCACTTCCGGCACCGTCGTGCCGAGCTGCTCGGCTTTGCGGATCAGCTTGTCGTCCACGTCGGTAAAATTAACGATATAAGTAACGTCGTAATCGACCGACTCCAGATAACGGCGCACCACATCGAAGAAGATGGCCGGACGGGCGTTCCCGATATGGATGTAGTCGTAAACCGTCGGTCCGCACACGTACATCTTCACTTTACCCGGCTCAAGCGGCTTGAAGAGTTCCTTTTCGCGCGTTAGGGTATTATAAATTCGCAAGCTCATTTTCTCGTTTCTCCTCCAGCGTTCGCTGTTTGCTTCTTTCCCGCTCCAGCTCTACTCTTAAATCGGACACTTCCTTCTGCATCGCCCGCAGCATCTCGATGACGGGGTCGGGCAGCTGCGTATGATCAAGCCGGTCGCCTACGCGCGCCCCGTCGCGTTTGATCACCCTGCCGGGAATGCCGACTACCGTGCTGTTCGGCGGGACTTCCCGCAGCACGACGGAATTGGCGCCGATATTCACATTGTCTCCAACCTTGAAAGACCCTAGAACCTTGGCTCCGGAAGCGATGACGACATTGTTGCCGATCGTCGGATGCCGTTTGCCTTTTTCCTTGCCGGTTCCGCCGAGCGTTACGCCTTGATAAATAACGACATTGTCGCCGATTTCGCAGGTTTCGCCGATAACGACGCCCATGCCGTGGTCGATAAACAGCTTTTGCCCGATTGTCGCGCCCGGGTGGATCTCGATGCCGGTAAAGAATCGGCTCGTCTGCGAAATGACGCGTGCCAATGTAAACAACTTACGCTTAAACAACGCATGCGCAATGCGATGCGACCATATCGCGTGAAGGCCGGAGTACGTGAAGATTACTTCCAGCTTATTGCGTGCGGCAGGGTCGTTCTCCAGTATAGTCTCAATGTCGGATACCAAGCTTCGAAACATCTCCACAACTACCTCCCCATCTGACAAATATAAAAAACCTCCGCAGCCAATAGGCTGCAGAGGCGTGTTTACGCGGTCCCACTCTGCTTCGGAACGATTGCATGCCGGGCATGAACCGTCCGTCTCATTTCGTCCGTAACGTGGACTCTCCGTCACCACCCACCCTGCCGGACATCGGCAGTTCGGAGGCGCGGCTCCCAGGCGCAACGTTTATTCCCAAGAATAAGCGACTCACACCCAACAAGCCAAGTACCGCCCAATCTGCCGCGGACTCCGTTTGAAGGTCGCCCTCTCTGGTCATTCCTGTGGTGAAATAAACAATCCTGTTCCAAGCCTTTTCATTCAAAGTTAAATTAACTCAAGTATAGCCGAGGCGCAACCAACTGGCAAGTAGTCAAATGACCGGCTTATCCTAAGCGCCCCTGCAAGCGCTGCTCCACCTTCGCTTGGCCGAGCAAAGCGATCGTTTGGTTCAGATCCGGGCCGTGGGTTTGTCCCGTCAGCGCCGCGCGGATCGGCATAAACAGCTGCTTGCCTTTGAAGCCAGTCGCTTGCTGCACCGATTTAATCGCCGCTTTGATGCTCTCCACATCGAATGTAGCCATCGCTTTCACTTGCTCCAGGAACGCTTGCAGCACGACCGGTACTTGCTCTTCCGCCAGCACGGTCTTCGCGTCATCCTCATCCGCAGCTTCCGTAAGGAAGAACAACTCCGTCAAAGGCACAATGTCAGCCGCGTAACGCAGCTTATCCTGATAGAGGGCAATAAGGTCGCGCGCCCAATCATGTTCGCCATCGCTAAGCGCCGCAGGCAGCCGTCCCGCTCCCTGCAGATGTGGAATGCATAGCTCCACGATCCGCGGCAGCTCCGATTTTTTCATATATTCGTTGTTCATCCAGCTCAGCTTGTTCGTATCGAATACGGCAGGGCTCTTGCTCAAGCGGCTTGCGTTAAAGACTTGAATCAATTCCTCGCGAGAGAAAATCTCCTGCTCGCCCTCCGGCGACCAGCCCAGCAGCGTAATGAAGTTAAACATAGCCTCCGGCAAATAGCCAAGCTTATCGTATTGCTCGATAAACTGGATAATGGATTCGTCGCGCTTGCTCAGCTTCTTGCGGCTCTCGTTCACGATCAGCGTCATATGCCCGAACACCGGCGGCTCCCAGCCGAACGCTTCATAGATCATCAGCTGGCGCGGGGTGTTGGAAATATGGTCCTCGCCGCGCAGCACGTGGCTGATGGCCATCAGGTGGTCATCCAGGGCAACGGCAAAGTTATAGGTCGGAATGCCATCCTTCTTCACGATGACGAAATCGCCGATGCCATCCGATTCAAAGCTGATTTGGCCTTTAACGAGGTCATTGAAGGTATAAGTCTTATTTTCCGGCACCCGGAAACGGATGCTCGGAATACGGCCTTCGGCTTCGTAAGCCGCACGCTGTTCCTCCGTTAGGCTCCGGTGCTTGCCGGAATACCGCGGCATCTCGCCGCGAGCCGTCTGCTCTTCCCGCTCCTGCTCGAGCTCTTCTTCCGAGCAATAGCATTTGTAAGCTAGGCCTTTGTCCAGCAGCTCCTGCCAATATTCACGGTAAATGTCCAGACGCTCCGTTTGGCGGTAAGGACCGTAGCCTCCGCCGACGTCGATGCTCTCGTCCCAATCGATGCCAAGCCACTTCAAATAGGTGAGCTGGTTCTCTTCCCCGCCAGCTACGTTCCGTTTAACGTCGGTATCCTCGATCCGGATGATAAATTTGCCGCCTAAATTGCGCGCAAACAAGTAATTGAATAAGGCCGTTCTGGCGTTGCCGATGTGGAGATGACCTGTAGGCGACGGCGCATACCGCACCCTGATTTGTTCTGACATTTCGCGTAAGCTCCTTCCGGGCGTTTCTATATGTATTGCAGAATCATAGCACAACTTTTACGAGGCAGACAACCGACTGCGCGGCAATTCCTTCGCCGCGTCCGGTAAAGCCAAGCTGCTCGGTCGTCGTCGCCTTCACGTTCACCTGCGAGCTGTCCTCCGCTTCGAGCGCTCCGGCAATAACGTCGATCATTTGCGGAATGTAAGGCAGCATTTTAGGCCGCTGCGCAATGATCGTCGAATCGATGTTGCCAAGCTTGTATCCGCGCTCCTTCGCCAGCCCCCAAATATGCTGCAGCAGCTTCAGGCTGTCCGCGTCCTTGAACGCCGGATCGGTATCCGGAAAATGCTTCCCGATATCGCCAAGCCCAAGCGCGCCCAGTATCGCATCGCTGATGGCATGCAGCAGCACGTCCGCATCGGAGTGCCCGAGCAGCCCGCGTTCATATGGAATCGTCACGCCGCCGATAATGCACGGACGGCCCTCCACCAACTGATGCACATCAAAGCCATTGCCTACCCGTATCATGATTCCTTGCCCCTCTCCCGTTCCCGGCTTGCCAGCAGAAATTCCGCATAAGGCAAATCCTCGGGTGTCGTCATTTTAATGTTCGTATAATCCCCTTCTGCAACGTACACCGAGACCCCTAGCCGCTCGACGGCCATGGCGTCGTCCGTTCCGAGAAATCCGTCCTTCGCCGCTTGGTCCAGCGCCTGCTGCAGCAAAGAACGACGAAAAGCCTGCGGCGTTTGAATCGCCCACAAGCTTCGCCGATCCGGTGTCGCGGTAATGACCCCGGCTTCATTCACTTGCTTAATAGTATCTTTAACAGGCACAGCCAGCACTGCTGCCTCGGTCTGTAGAGCCCCGTTCATGCAAGCCCGGACGGCTCGCTCCGTAACGAGCGGACGAACGCCGTCATGGACCATGACCCAATCGACCGCTCCGCTCAGTGCGGCAAGTCCGCGATGCACCGAATGCTGCCGCTCGCTGCCGCCGGCTGCAACCTGCTTCACTTTATGGAGACCATACTCCCGCACGAACGCCCGGCATCGGTCTACATCATGCTCACCGACGACCAGCGTCACTTCGGCAATGTCGTCCATCGCCTGAAACCGTTCCAAGGTATGGACAAGAATAGGCTTGTCCCGCAAGAGCAGGTACTGCTTGCTCTCCGCAGTTCCCATCCTCGTTCCGCGGCCCGCCGCCACGACGACGACGCCCCAATTTGCACCTGCTGCTTCCATCCTTCAACCGCCCCGCGTGTATACTTCAAACAGATTTCCGGCTCCGGAAATCATCCGTTTTCTATCATACCGCGTTACAGCGCTTTTTCCAACAATTTCGGCTTCGCAAAAATCATCCGGCCCGCAGACGTTTGCAGCACGCTCGTCACGAGCACCTCCATCGTCGTTCCGATGTAGTCCCTGCCGCCTTCCACCACGATCATCGTGCCGTCATCCAAATAAGCGACGCCTTGACCATGTTCCTTGCCGTCCTTAATTACCTGCACGACGATTTCCTCGCCCGGTAGCACCACCGGCTTCACTGCATTGGCAAGATCGTTAATGTTCAAGACGGATACGCCTTGCAGTTCGCACACTTTGTTCAAGTTGAAATCGTTCGTGACGACTTTGCCATGCAGCACCTTCGCCAGCTTCACGAGCTTGCTGTCCACTTCGCCCTCTTCCGAATCGCCTTCGTAGATCAGCACTTTCACGTCGAGCTCTTTTTGGATTTTGTTCAAAATATCGAGTCCTCTGCGGCCTCTGTTGCGCTTGAGCAAATCCGACGAATCCGCAATATGCTGCAGCTCCTCCAGCACGAATTCCGGGATGACCAGCGTGCCTTCGATAAAGCCGGTCTTGCAAATATCCGCAATACGGCCGTCGATGATGACGCTCGTGTCCAAAATCTTATGCTCCTCGTAGCTGCTCTCCTCTTCCACGCGGATCGCGCCGCCGCGGCGCTCGAACAGCGCTTTGACCTGCTCGGCGACTTCCTCGCGTTTGTTTAACCCAATCCGCATTCCTGCATAACCTAAGAAGAGTGTGAGCGCTAGCGGAATAAAGAGTCCAACTCCCGACAATCCGGATAAAACAGGGTAAACAAGCGCGGACAGCAGAAGCCCGCTAAGCAAGCCGATCCCGCCGGCGATCAGTTCTCCCGTTGGAATAGCGGAAACCCGTTCCGCGCCTTGGCGCATCCATTTCAGGATCGGGCCCGCCAATACGGTTGCGGCCGCTGCGCCGCATAGCGCGCCAATGCCTACGTTCATGTAATAGCTTCCTGAATGCTGCATAAGACCGGTTGTCGATTCTGCCCAGCTTACTCCGCCGTTAAAGGAGCCGTACATTTGTGCGCCCAAAAATCCACCGAAAACAAGACCAATCAGTTGAATCATTCGTTTCATCATATAAATCCACCTCCATTACAATTATGTTCCAATTGTGGGTACGTTAATCGCCTGTCCAAGCGAAAGCATTAGAAATTATTAACTTGCCTTAGAAAACGGTCAAAACGCAGAAATCCATTTTGAAATGGACCGCAGTGAGGCTTATAATAAAAGAAAGCAGTCCATTCCTGAAATGAGGTGGAATCGATGAACGCACCAACACTGGAGCAATTTCAGCAGCAGGTCTCCGAACTGCTGCTAAGGCATCGCAGTTTGCTGGACGTCATGTCCAAGTACGGCCAGTCCGGCGCTTCCGTCAATCGGGCCGTTGCAAAATCGGTAACGGAATGCGGATGCATCGAATTAAACGCCCGGAAGCAGCAGTTCGCGGATGACTTTAATCTCGAGCAAGCCAAAACGAAGCTTCATCATCACATTTCAGGCGAGCTCTGCGAACACTGCAAGGAAGCCATTCAGAACGAGCTTGGCCGCAACCTGTTCTATATGTCCGCCATGGCTAACCTGTTGGATATCAAGCTGGAGGACGTCATTAAGCGCGAAGCGGATAAGTGCAGCACGCTCGGCTTGTTCAACCTCACCTAACTGTCGCCCGATCATAGAAAACAACGCAAAAAAAACCGCCTTGTATGCTCCCACGATGGGAACATACAAGGCGGTTTTCTTATTGTACGCGTTAAGCGCTATGCTCGCTTTGTACCGATGAGTCCTCTTGCAGCTGTTTTTCCAATAAACGTTTCCTCTTCCTGCCCGGAAGCCGGCGATCAACGTTTTTTTTTAAGCCATACAGCGCGTAAAGTACGAGCGGTATAAAGATGATCTTCGATAGGTGGTTCGGAAACAGAATGCCGAGTACGACGGCGATGGCCACGACGATCGGGACTACCCAAATGGCGTTTTTCGGAATGCCGAGCTTCTTGAAGTTCGGATAACGAATGGTGCTGACCATCAGAAACGATAAGATAAGCGTGCTAGCCATAAGTACGGAAACGGCAATATCTTTGTGGAACAGCGCCAAGGTGGCAAGAACGCCGCCTGCGGCTGGAATCGGCAACCCGATGAAATACCCCGGCATGCTGGAGATCACGTTGAATCTCGCGAGACGCAATGCGCCGCAAATCGGGAACAAAGCTGTAATAATCCAAGCCGGAGCCGGATTGAGTTCTTGGAAAGCGACACTATACATAATAAAAGCAGGTGCAACTCCGAAGGAAATTACATCCGACAATGAATCCAATTCTTTGCCAAACTCGCTTTGCGCATTAAGCGCACGGGCGACCCGGCCGTCTACTCCGTCCATCAGCATCGCGATAATGACCATCATGGCCGCGACTTCAGGCTTCGCATTCTCAGGAAAAACGAGAATAATGGCGACAATACCCAGAAATAAATTCGCCACCGTAAAAAGACTCGGTATTGATTTCGTAATCATTTTGCTCCACCTCATCTTTACTATGCCCCAAAACCGCAATTTGCAGTAATGCCGGCAAACTGAGAATCACAAATTCCGCAAGAAGTTTAAGGGGTGCAATACGGGAAATGTCAGTTATATCCAGCGCCCGCGTCCGTCTGCATTCCCTCATTGTATTGGATTTAAATTTGTCTGTCAATGAACATCTGTTCCTGAATCCGTTTCAAGCCTTCCTTAATCGTGCGCGCGCGTACCTCGCCGATGCCGTCCACTGCGTCCAATTCTTCAATCGTCGCCATCAAAATATGCGGCAGATAGCCGAAACGCTCTACCAGGTTGTTCATAATGACCTGCGGGAGCCTTGGAATCCGGCTCAGCAGCCGGTAGCCGCGCGGCGCTACCATATCTTCCGAAGCGGCGCTCGTGCCGCTGTAGCCGAGAAGCTTGATGATTTGCGGCAGCTCCAGCAATTCCTCTGAGCTTAGCCTCCGGATGCTTCCGCGGATATCGCGAATCCGGTCTTCGTTCGGATCCTTCACGTAATCCTTAAGGAGGAACCAAGCTTCCTCCTCCACGCCGCCGACCAGCTCTTCCATTTGCATGCTGATCAAACGGCCTTCCGTGCCCAGTTCGTTGACATAGCGCTTGATTTCCATTTTGACGCGGATGACCATCTCCATCCGCTTAATAACGTGAGCGACCTCTTGCAGCGTCACCATCTCTTCGAATTCCAACGCCGATAAATTGGTGAACGATTGATTCAGTACGACTTTGTATTTTTCAAGCGTTTGAATCGCCTGATTGGCTTTGGTCAGAATGACGCCCATTTCCTTCAGCGCATACCGGAAATTGCCTTGGTACAGCGTGATGACGTTTCGCCGCTGGGAAATGGAGACGACCAGCTTCCCGGTCTGCTTCGCCACGCGTTCCGCTGTACGGTGCCGGATGCCCGTCTCGCTCGAAGAAATCGAGCTGTCGGGAATGAGCTGCGTATTGGCATATAAAATCCGCTTGCGGTCTTCGCTTAGAATGATCGCGCCATCCATTTTGGCCAGCTCGTATAAATAGTTCGGGGAAAAATCGCAGTTGATGGAGAAGCCGCCATCGACAACTTCCATCACTTCCGGACTGTAGCCGACGACGATGAGCGCCCCGGTCTTTGCTCGCAGTACGTTATCAAGGCCTTCCCGGAACGCCATGCCAGGCGCGACCATCTGAAGCAGCTGATTGACGATTTCCGTTTGGTTCGTCTCTTTCACCGATTTCTCCCCCCTTTACCCGAATGCTGCGGACAGCGCTTCTGCTACCGTCTCAACACCGATTATTTCGATTCCTGCCGGCGGGGTCCAGCCCTTCAAGCTTTTCTTCGGCATGATAACCCGCTTAAAGCCTAACTTCTGTGCTTCTTTTACGCGCTGCTCGGCACGGGACACCGCCCGCACTTCGCCTGTCAATCCGATTTCTCCGAAAAACACGTCGAACGGCCGGGTCGGCGCGTCTCTGAAGCTGGATGCAATGCTGACCGCCGCCGCAAGATCGACGGCCGGCTCGTCGAGCCGAATGCCGCCCGCGACGTTGAGGTAGGCATCCTGTGTCTGTAAAAACATGCCCATCCGTTTCTCAAGCACCGCAACGATCAGCGTCATTCGGTTGTGGTCAATCCCTGTCGCCATTCTTCTCGGCGATGGGAAATTCGTTGTTGCGACGAGCGCCTGCATCTCGACGAGCACCGGCCTTGTGCCCTCCATCGCGGCGACGACCGTGGAGCCGGATACGCCAAGCGGCCGCTCCGACAAAAACAGCTCGGATGGATTGTTGACTTCCCGCAGCCCTTCTTCGCCCATTTCGAAGATGCCGATCTCGTTCGTCGAGCCGAAGCGATTCTTAACGGCCCTAAGCAACCGGTACGAATGATGCCGCTCGCCTTCGAAATACAGCACGCAGTCCACCATATGCTCCAGCAGCCGAGGTCCTGCGATAGCGCCTTCTTTGGTCACGTGTCCGACCAGTACCGTGGCGATGCCCTTAATCTTGGCGACGCGCATGAAGTGGGCCGTACATTCCCTCACTTGCGATACGCTGCCCGGCGCCGATTGCACATTCGGATCGTATACCGTCTGAATCGAGTCGATGACCAGAAAATCGGGCTGAACCGTTTCAATCGCGTCATTGATTTGCTCCATGTTCGTCTCGCACAAGACATACAGCGTATCAGTCAGCGCGCCGAGACGATCGGCCCGCAATCGGGTTTGGCGAACGGATTCCTCTCCCGAAATATAGAGTACGGTCAGCTTCTTTGAAGCCAGCGCATGGGAGGTTTGCAGCAACAAGGTCGATTTGCCGATGCCCGGGTCTCCGCCGACCAAAATCAACGAGCCTGGCACGACGCCTCCGCCCAGCACACGGTTGAGTTCTTGATTGGTTGTCTCAATCCGTTTTTCTTGACCACTTTCTATATGTATGATGGGACGCGGCTTTTCTTTCGTCTGAATGAGCGGAGAGCCCATGCCTTGCGTCTTGACCACCGTTTCCTTCTCTTCCACCATTGTGTTCCATTGCCCGCAGCCGGGGCATTTGCCCAGCCATTTGGGCGATTCCGTTCCGCATTCCGTGCATGCGAACTTTACTTTAAGTTTTGCCATATGCGGCTCCTTATGCAAAAGACGTATCATTCAAAGTTTACCATCTAACGCTTGCCGATTAAACCTAAATTTAGATGAAAAAACGTTTAGTTATCGCTCCTCTATAGATTCTAAAGGGGATATAAAAAAACACCCCCTGCTTACCGCAGCAGCGGATAAACAAGGGGTGCGACATGAATTATTTAGTTGCCGGCTCTTCGGGGGCCGGAATGCTGCCTGAATCCTTATGCGTAACGGTCAGCTCTCCATCCTTCTCGTCGATGATGAGCGTATGGCCTTTGGCGATCTTGCCAAGCAGCAAATCCTCGGACAAGCGGTCCTCGATATGCTTCTGGATCGCTCTGCGCAGCGGACGAGCGCCATACTGCGGATCGAAGCCTTCCTTCGCCAGGAATTCCTTCGCCGAATCGGTAAGCGTGAAGTCCACTTCCTGCTCACGCAGACGCTTACGGAGCTCATCGGACATCAGCGTAACGATTTGGGCGATATGCTCCTTCTCGAGCGAGTGGAACACGATCGTTTCGTCGATCCGATTCAGGAACTCCGGACGGAAGCTCTTCTTCAGCTCCGCCAGCACTTTATCTTTCATGATGTTAAAGTCACGGCCCGCATCCGCCGTCGCGGTAAAGCCAAGCGAGGAATTCTTCTTGATTTGATCGGCGCCGACGTTCGACGTCATGATGATCAGCGTGTTGCGAAAATCGACGACTCGGCCTTTAGAATCTGTCAAGCGGCCATCCTCAAGCACTTGCAGCAAGATATTGAACACTTCCGGATGCGCCTTCTCGATTTCATCGAGCAGCACAACGGAATACGGCTTACGGCGAACCTTCTCGGTCAATTGACCGCCTTCTTCATAGCCGACATAGCCTGGAGGCGCGCCAACCAGACGCGAAGTGGAATGCTTCTCCATATATTCCGACATGTCGATCCGGATTACGGCATTTTCGTCGCCGAACATTGCTTCCGCCAGCGCGCGGGCCAATTCCGTCTTACCTACCCCGGTAGGACCGAGGAAGATGAACGAGCCCATCGGACGCTTCGGATCCTTCAGGCCGGCACGGGCTCTGCGGATAGCGCGGGATACCGCTTTAACCGCTTCGCTCTGGCCGATGACGCGATCGTGCAAAATATCCTCCATCTTGAGCAGGCGCTGCGTTTCTTCCTCGGCGAGCTTGGATACCGGAATGCCGGTCCAACTTGCGACGACCTGTGCAATATCCTCCGGCGTCACTTCGGAATCGGTGCGGCCCTGCTTCTCTTTCCACTGGTTCTTCGTTACGTCCAGCTCTTCGCGAATCTTTTGCTCCGTATCGCGAAGCGCCGCCGCTTTCTCAAACTCTTGGCTTTGAACAGCCGAGTCCTTCTCTTTGCGGATATCCTCTAGACGATTCTCCAGCTGCTTGAGATTAGGCGGTACCGTGTACGATTTCAATCTCACCTTGGAACTGGCCTCGTCGATCAGGTCAATCGCTTTATCCGGCAGGAACCGGTCCGTGATATAGCGGTCGGACAATTTAACGGCTTGCTCGATCGCTTCATCCGTAATTTTGACGCGGTGATGCGCCTCATAGCGATCACGCAGTCCGTGAAGGATTTGAATCGCTTCTTCCGGCGTCGGCTGGTCGACCGTAATCGGCTGGAAGCGACGCTCCAGCGCAGCGTCCTTCTCGATATATTTCCGGTATTCGTCCAGCGTCGTCGCGCCAATGCACTGCAGCTCGCCGCGGGCAAGCGAAGGCTTCAGAATGTTAGAGGCGTCGATCGCGCCTTCCGCGCCACCTGCTCCAATCAGCGTATGCAGCTCATCGATGAACAGGACGATGTTTCCGGCTTGGCGAATTTCATCCATGATTTTTTTCAAACGGTCCTCGAACTCGCCGCGGTACTTCGTACCTGCTACGACAGAGCCCATATCGAGCGTCATAACGCGCTTGTCGCGAAGCGTCTCAGGAATTTCGCCTGCGACAATCTTCTGCGCAAGGCCTTCGGCAATCGCCGTTTTACCGACGCCGGGCTCCCCGATCAGAACCGGATTATTCTTCGTTCTGCGGCTGAGCACTTGAATGACGCGCTCGATTTCCTTGCTCCGGCCGATTACCGGATCCAGGTTGCCGTCTTTGGCGTAAGCCGTCAAATCCCGGGCAAGTCCGTCAAGCGTAGGCGTGCTTACATTTGCAGGCGTGCCGTGATTGCTCGATACGGCTTCACTGCTGCCAAGCAGCTGCAGCACTTGCTGGCGCGCTTTGTTCAAGCTGATGCCAAGGTTGTTCAGCACGCGGGCGGCTACGCCTTCTCCTTCGCGGATCAGGCCGAGCAAAATATGCTCCGTGCCTACATACGTATGTCCAAGCTTGCGTGCTTCATCCATCGATAGCTCGATGACCTTCTTGGCACGCGGCGTGTATGCGATATTGGTTGGCTGCTCTTGACCGCGGCCGATCAGCGACTCCACTTCGTCTTGGATTTTCTCAAGACTTAGACCAAGGCCGATCAGCGCTTTCGCTGCGATTCCTTCCCCTTCCCGGTTCAGCCCGAGCAAAATATGCTCCGTGCCGATATTGTTATGACCGAGACGAACCGCTTCCTCCTGCGCGAGAGCGAGCACCTTCTGTGCCCGTTCGGTAAATCTTCCAAACATCATGTTCATACACCCCCATGATCGGTTTTTCGTTGCAACTGCTTGCGTATAAGTTCCGCACGCCGGATGTCCCGCTGTTCAGGCGTCATTTTCTCGCGAAACACCTGCTGCAGGAATCCTGGTTGCGTTAATACCATCATTTCATTCATTACCTGCGGAGTTACGTTCCGAATCAAACCCAAATCGATGCCCAGCCGGACATCCGACAACCGTTGGGAAGCTTCGTTGGTATCCATGATCATCGCGTTCGACAATATGCCGTAGGAACGGAAGACCCGATCCTCCAAGCGAACGCGCGATTCATCCAGCAGCCGCTGGCGCGCCGCACGTTCATGCTCGATAATTTGCCGAACTACGCCATGCAGGTTCTCGATGATTTCCCCTTCGGATTGCCCAAGCGTAATTTGATTCGAAATTTGAAACAGGTTTCCGAGCGCCTCGCTGCCCTCGCCGTAAATCCCCCGTACTGCCAGCCCCACCTGGGTAACGGCCGACAAAATGCGGTTGATTTGCTGCGTAAGCACAAGTCCCGGAAGATGCATCATAACCGATGAGCGAATGCCAGTGCCCACGTTGGTCGGACAGCTTGTCAAATAGCCTCTTCGCTCGTCAAAAGCATAATCGGTTACCCCTTCAAAAATATCGTCAATGCGATTCGCCAGCCCCCAGGCTTCCTTCACTTGAAAGCCGGGATACAGACATTGAATGCGCAAATGATCCTCTTCATTCACCATAATGCTGACGGCTTCATTCTCGCTCAATATCACCGCGCCGCACCGTGACTCATTGGCCAGGTTTGGGCTTATGAGATGCTTCTCGACGAGAACCCTCCGCTCCAGCTCGCTTAACTGGGAGAGCTTGATGGTTTCGAATTGGCCGTGCTCGCTCAGCTTGCCGGATTCAGGTACGGATGTGAGCTGCTCCATCACCTCGTTAGCCTGCTGCGTCGTAGCCAATAGCGGAAACGGATGACCCGATAAATTGCGGGCGATTCGGATACGGCTGCTTATGACAACATCGGTGTCCGGGCCGTTCCCTCTCATCCAGTCGCTCAGCGCTTCTTCAACATAAGAACGCTTCGACATCCTTCAAAATCACCTTCCTAACCGCGCCTAAACATCGGCTATTTTGCGTTCCAGCTCCCGAATCCGGTCCCGGATTTGGGCAGCGTTCTCGAACTCTTCCTGCTCGATCCGCTTGTGCAAATCCCTTCTCAGCTGTTCGACTTCCCGCTTGATTTGGATTTGCACGCCTGTACGCTTCGGAATTTTGCCTACATGTGTGGTATTGCCGTGGACCCGTTTAAAGATCGGATCCAGCTTGTTTTCAAACTGGGTGTAACAATTGCTGCAGCCGAATCGGCCCATCTTACTGAATTGCGTATAGGTCAGTCCGCAGTTATCGCAGCGCAGCTGCTGCTGCGGCTTAGCACCCAGCGTATTCATGCCGCCGGAAGGCTCAAAATCCAGCAAGCCGGATAACAGGCTGTGGATCGAGAAACCGTTCGAGGTGCCCGGAATTCCTTCGCCGCGCTCGCGCGCGCACGATTCGCAAATATGAAACTCCGTCTTCTCGCCATTCACAATTTTCGTAAAATGAAGCGTAGCCGGCTTCTTGTCGCATTCCTGACAAAGCATTCCGCACTATCCCTCCTCATGCAAGGCTGCGCAGCTTACTTCACGAGCAGCGTGATCAACATCGCCCTCAATAGCCTAGCCCGAATTTCATCCCGCAACGGCAGCTTAACCGCGATGGAATCGCGGGCGAGGGCGGCACGAAACAAATTCGCTTCACGCTTGGAGATCAGTTTGCCTTCCTCCAGCTGATACACGATTCCTTCGGCCTTCTCCTGATCGATTTGCTCGCCGATCGTTTGAACGAGATGCTCCTGAAGCGCCGATAATGTAGGAAGCTCCACGCGCTGAATGCGGATATAACCGCCTCCGCCGCGCTTGCTCTCCACAAAATAGCCTTTCTCCAGCGTAAACCGGGTACTAATGACGTAATTGATTTGGGATGGTACGCAGGAGAAGCGATCCGCCAAATCATTGCGCTGAAGTTCAACAGCACCGCCGGGACTTTCCTTTAGCATATGCTTGAGGTACTGCTCGATGAGATCGGAAATGTTGCGCATTTCGCAAACCTCCCTAAGATGCCCCTACAACTCCCCGGGTAGTAACAGCCCGGACTAAAAAGTCTAAATCGTCAAAGTTTTTAGTCAAATTGACTTTGACTTTCTTTGACTTTAATTTTATTATACGCAAATTTGTCAAAAGGTCAAGCGGATTGCCACCTGTGCGTATCCTTATTAGCTTGGGCGGTTCCAGCCTCTTTTTATACGTTGCCTCTCCCCATTATCCACACAAAACAGGTGATTGTTCTGAATAACAATATATGAACGAGTCGCTGAAAAAGATTTATCAACATGTGAATAACGCGATTGTATTGAGGCAAAAGAAAGAGGCTTACGCGGACTTATACATAGCTTCTGCACAGGCTTGAGGATAAAATGTGATTTAACGTGTAACTGTGAGCAACGGAATCCGCTGAAACTCTAACGGTCATAAATGACCGTTACTAGCATGTTATCGCTATTTCCCGGTTGTAACGGACATTTTTGTCCATTACAGCTTGATTTTCTACGGTTTTGGGCTAGTTATCGGTTCTAACGGACATTCATGTCCGTTAGACTTCTTATTTTTCCGGTTTCAAGCTCCTAACAGTCATTTATGACCGTTAGAATTCGATAGGCCAGTTCGAGATGGATCGCTCGTGCTCCCCTCCCACATCGCCACCGATAGTTAAGTTCGTAAACAACAAAAGACCGACCATATCGGATATGGTCGGTCATTCGTGCTTGGCAACGTCCTACTCTCCCAGGACCCTGCGGTCCAAGTACCATCGGCGCTGGAGGGCTTAACGGTCGTGTTCGGGATGGGTACGCGTGGTT